>NZ_JAJNEC010000001.1 GCF_021044425.1 Niabella pedocola
CACCACAATGCGGGAGAGTAGGTAGCTGCCATTCTTATTGAGGGCCTCACAGTAATGTGAGGCTCTTTTTTTTTGTGCCTGTAAACCCCGAAACGAACCGCTCAGGGATGACAAATGGACTAGCGGGCGAACAGCTGACCGGATGACATGATATTGAACAGGTATGCCTGCCAACTCCGCCTGTCGCCCTGGTCTGCCAAGCCGCGCATGCTCCTTTGAGCCCGCCACCCGCAACAGAAAAACCGCCAGAATATAATCCCCGCTTTTTAAAAACGAATTGAGCCCCTGCCTGTCTGCATAAATAGCAAACCAGAAGCACCGTATTCTCTTTGCATATTTGGTTAAGGGGGGCACATGCTCTTCCGGTTGGGACAATGAATATTTTAATGGAAGTACAACAGCCGTGTCTCGCTTGCGGTTTACCCGCGAAATTTTACTGGTGCAATGGTTTAGGTAAATGAGCAAAGAAAATGAAGGGAAGGGATGTAGGGATTTTTAAATGTCCTGAAGATT
This sequence comes from Niabella pedocola, assembly GCF_021044425.1. Lineage (GTDB taxonomy): Bacteria > Bacteroidota > Bacteroidia > Chitinophagales > Chitinophagaceae > Niabella > Niabella pedocola. Next base: position 514 of record NZ_JAJNEC010000001.1, read on the forward strand.
GTGTATGGGGTGTTGTCAGATAAAGAAAAGGCTGTTCCCGGTTTGGGAACAGCCTTCCTGCATTTTCAGTATGTGTTTAGTGGCTATCTAATAAGGCTGATGGATCTGTATAACTTCCATGCTTCGCGGCCTTCATCAGTAACCAAACTAAAAGTTAACCGATAAAGTGCCTGATTCAAAAATATCGATACTGCTTTGTACCGGTTTGAATAGGGAATAAAGCGTTATGGTACCGGTGGCTGCAATATCAGGAACCGGTACGGAATTCGTAAAAGCCGAGATTTCAAACGTATTGGTTCCCCCGGAAGCCTTCGGATAGGTAACGACTGTTTTTTGTAACGGATAGAAGACGGTGCTATCCTGTGGCTTTGCCGATTCGTTGATAAAGTTCATGTACTTGACGCCGCTTACCGTGGTTATATTCTGATAAACCCTGTTGTATAGTGAAGCTCTGTACCGGTCGCCGTAAATGGTACCGGAAACCTGGGCTACCGTGGAACTATCTCCGTTTTTAGCAAAAGAAACAATATTTGCAATCAATGTAGCCTCGGGTAAATTGTCGATGGCCACTTCTTTCCTGCTTCCGTAATCCTGGTCTGTGATATCTACAAAGGAGGTTTTTACATCAGCGCTTAATGAACTGGAGTAAGAGATCCTGACCTTGGTAACGCGCCTGTCCGGACTTACAATAAACCGTAATAAGGCCCTGTTGCGACCGGGAAGTATGGTCAATGAATCGACCCGGCCTGGTTTGGCCGTTTCCGCATTGTTTAAAAAAGGTGCAGAATAGTAATCACTCGGTTTATTGCACATGGAAACTGCGTAAAGCACGGTAAATAGAGTACCTGTAAAAAATATTTTTCGCATAATTCAGTTTTTAAAGCTGGCCAAACAATCTTAATTCAAAAACAAAAACATTGGTATCGCCCTCGTAAGATCCATTCCAGGTTGCATAAGTCCTGATACGGATATATCGGAACTTTCCAAAATTGGTCGGATCCGGAAATTCGTAGGTTTCACCGTTGTCCCTGATATTGTTTTGCTCTGCAGTGGTTGCCGGAACCCCAAAGCCAAACCCTGTCAGCGGCCTCGATCCCACAAAGCGTCCCAGTGAGGTCCAGGAGTTATCCCATTCTCCGGTTGGGGTGGGGTTATTGCTGCCATATACCTCGAAGTCGTAAATATGTGCTGGTCCGTATACATCTGAAAGTGTACTGTACCGCGTTGCCCATATTTGCATGCGGCTTAACCGTGCCTGGATACCCATATCGATGGTAAGCGAATTGGGCAGGGTGATATTGGGGGTGGTTGAAAGAAAACCGTTATTGGTATTGTTATCCCAGATGCCACTGAATGGAAAGCTTCCAACGCGCTCTGTAACGTCGTTTGGTAAAGCAAATTTTTTCCAGAGCGTTGTTGGGATTTTTACTTCTTCGATCGGGGTGCGCTTAAATTGTAACGTGTCGGAAAAATGATCGTAGCGATCTTCCACATAGATGCCAAAGGTTATTTCCTGTGCCTGCTGGCTTCTTACCCGTATAATACCGGAATCCCGGCTTGTATATTCAGATTGCACCGGGGCCCATTTCCCGGTAGAGTCTATTTTTATAACTCTTATCACCAGGTCTGCTTTTGTCTGATTGTGATAATTGATATTCAGTCCGCCAAAGGCCGTTACTACATTGGTTAAATCACGCAAGGAGTCCAGCACCACAAGATAGGGTGGGCGCAACACCGTCACTTTCGCAATAACCGGGTCTGATGCCACTTCGCCCACACTCACTGAACGCAGTTCCACATCGTAGGTTCCTTCTTTCCCAAACCCCTCAACTGTCAGGTGATTGTTATATATGGATCCTTTCGTTTCGCGCACGGTACCGTTGTCGAGGTGGTACGTAGCCTTTACATAGCGTAAATCTTCTGAAGCCGGCAGATCATATTTAATAATGGCTCCTCCGGACAGGGGCGTAACCTGTATGTTTGATACAACGTCGGGTTTTGCTCCCACTTTATTGATGGTTATGCCCGTATCCTGTTTGCATCCGTAGCAGGATAGCAATATGATCAGTAATATTGTTTTTGTATATAAAAAGTATTTCATGTTTATTTATTTTAGACCAGCGTTGCTGGCAAATGAACGTTTGCTATAACCTACCAACCCGGATTTTGTTTCAGTTTTGGATTCCGTCTTAATTCATTAAGGTTGATCGGCCAGAAATAATCCTTCGTGGTAAACGTCCGGTTAAACATCGTGTTCGGCCGGTAAAATGCCCCTGCCGTTCTTTGCTTTACATCCCAGCCCTGGATCAGCTCATTTAATTCCCCAACAGCATCTTTCCATCTTCTCAGGTCCCAGAATCTTTTGCCCTCAAAAGCGAGTTCTATTGTTCGCTCCCGTTTAATAATAGCACGCATTCCGTCTTTCGATGCAGGCTTGTTGGGCTGCGAGGAATAGGCGGCCCATGAAGTAACCACGCTGTTTAAGCCCGATCTTGCCCGCACACTATCCACATAAGCATACACATCAGCACCAGGGCCCTGGCTTTCATTGAGGGCTTCCGCGTACATTAAATACAAATCTGCAAGGCGGATAATTGGTATGGCATAAGGCCGGGCCGTATAGGCGTTACTGGCGCCATAGGAGTTTTGATAATTCACATACTTCTTCACCATATAACCTGTAGCCCCGTTATTGATTACATTGTAGTTGCTGACATTACCGCCCGATTTGTAATTCGTATTGGCAGCGTTCGCATCATTGGCATCGCTCATCATGAAATAGCGCCCGCCATCCATTGATAAGGTGCCATAAAACCTTGGCTCCCGGTCTAAATGGAGCAGCGCGGTCTGATAGCCCGCCTGAAGGTCATACCGGTAGTCATTGGTCGACGGAACAGTGGTTAGCTGGTAGCGGGAAGCATAAGGATAGGTTTTATCTTCTTCGATGGGCACACCATTTTTTGAATAGAACTTTTCGGCCATATTTAACGTAGCGGCCATATAACTTAAAATATTCCCATTTGAAATGGTGTTGGCATTAAATCCCCTTGGCGTAAAAATAGCCTGGAAGCCGGCACTCGACGGATTATTCGTATCAAACCACAACGCTTCTGTATTTCCATCAGATTCATTGAATGCGGTGCGCAGGTTCATCTGGAAATAGGTGGATGGGGCGTTTACCACGATATTGCCGGGTTTCTGCCATATCTGTAACCGTTTCCCGTTGATGGCAGCAAAGTCAATGGCGTCTTTACAGGCAATGGCCGCTGCCGTCCATTTTGTTCCGTCGTAATTTTGATTGAACAACGGGGCCCCGTTATCGTCTTTCAGATCGGCCATGTCGGTATTCCCGTTGAATAGCGGACTGGCTGCTTCTATCAGTATTTTTGCTTTAATGGCTCTTGCCGCAATTTGCGTAATCCGTCCTACATCGATATTGCCATTTTGCTCTACGGGCATGAGATCGGGCAGGGCTTCGTCGATCGTTTTAACGATGTAGTTAAAGCAGTCATCCATCGGAGAACGGGGGATATGCATTTCGTTGGGATCTGTATATACCGGCAGGTTTTTATCCATGATCACAATAGGACCATATGCGCGTGCCAGCAGGTAATGATAATAGGCTTTCAATACTTTTGCCTCTGCTTTCCACATCGCTTTTTCCACATCGGTCATATCCGGAACCGAGCCCACCCGGTCGATCATTACATTACAGTCATAAATGCCCCTCCAGTAAGAACCCACAATACTGGTTTGCGATGTGCTCACACCATTACCCCACCAGTCCAGAAGCGGCGCATTTGCATTTTGTTGTCCCATTGCGATGTACCAGTTGGGATAACCACCGGAAGAAAAATTGGAAGTGGAGTTTAACCAGAATTCATCAGCTGCCAGGTAGCCTTCTGTGGATCCCAAATTCGTGCCGGATGGCAGCCGGCTGTAACAGGTGGCCAGGTAGCGGAGCGCCATCACGCGCAGATTAAAAGCCTGGTCCAGGACCGGTACGTTATCTGGTACCACGTCGATAAACTTCTTACACGAACCAAACGTTACCAATGATAACAGGAATATGATTGATATTTTTCTCATGACAATATTTTAGAGATTAACGTTAACGCCAAAGTTGAATACACGTTGCAGGGGGTATTTAAATCCATTGCCCCCCATTTCCGGATCCCAAAGCGTAAACCTTGAAATTTTAAACAGATTCGTTCCGCTTAAATAGAGACGAATGTTTTGTACATGGTATCTTTTGATTTTAAGCCCTTTGAGATTATAACCAATTTCAGCTTGTTTCAAACGTATAAAACTTGCGTCCCGCATCCAGAATGTACTGGTTTGCGTATTGTTATTGGTGGGCACCTGGCTTAAGCGGGGCCAGTTGGCATATACATCCTGGTTGTCTTCAGACCAATAACTATCTGCCCAGGCCTGTAATACCGCATTGGGAGAAAGCCGGTCGCCGAACGGAGCCGCTCCGTAAATGCCACTGCCTTTGTCGTATGTAGCCGTAGGGTTAATGAACAAAGACGTACGCGCATTGCCCGTAAAATAGAGTGATAGGTCAAACGATTTATAACTGATGCTTGGACCAAAACCATAACTGATTTCCGGTACGGTTGGATAGCCGATCGGTACCATATCATTGGCATCGATAACCCCGTCTTTATTAATATCCACATATTTGATATCGCCGCCCAGTACTGCCTGTCCGCCAAACTGCTGTTGCGGGCTGTTCAGCACCTCTGCATCATCGATAAACAGGCGTTCTGCGATATAGCCTCTCGTTTGGTTGGCACTGAGTCCTATGCGCGACAAATAGCTGTAGGCGTATGTGGGCTCATCATAAAATACATATTTCCCTGAAGAATACGTGAAGGTCCCCCGGGCCTGAATGTAGAAGTCGTGGCTTATATTTTTGCTATAGGCCAATTCTGCCTCAAAGCCATTGCTTTTATATTTCCCGAGATTGGCCAGTACGTTCGCCTGCAGGCCGGCCGATGCCGGAATGCCGGCCCTTGTTTGTACGATATTATAGCGGTCCTGTTTGTAGTAATCACCGGTAAATGTTAATGCACCGTTGAACATAGACAGGTCGATACCGAGGTTTAATTGCTTGGATTTTTCCCATTGAACATAAGGGTTGTCATATCTTGAAACCGAAACACCCGAAACATTCAACCCGGGTACGGTAGGCAACCCAAAAGAGTATTTGCGGTTTTGGTCGTTCAGGTTGATGTTGGACAGGTAAAAAAAGCGGGTATCGCTGATATTATCATTCCCTACTAAACCGTAGGTTGCCCTGAGTTTGAACCTGCTGAACACCGGTTTCAGCACTTCAAAAAAATCCTCCCTGTCAACATTCCAGGCTACACCAAAAGAAGGGAAAAAGCCCCATCTGTGACTGGCATCGAAACGCTCAGAGGCATTATACCCGAATGAAAACTGTGCATAGTATTTTTCGCTGTAATTGTAGGCAACGTTACCCGATAAACTGATGTTACGGAAGGGCAGCGTATTGATCAGTGAAAAATCGGTTGGAGTCGACACGTTGGTGCGCAATGTGGAAATGCCCATGGCAGATAGCCCGTGTTTTCCATATACCCTGTTGAACGAAAGCTGCGCCTCGCCGTAGAAAATGGATTGCTGGGTGCGGTCTCCCGGTACAAAATTGAGGTACTCTGTTCCGCCGTCCGGATTGATCACCTGGAAATTATCTGCTTTCCCGGTTTGAGGGTTTACAATCGGGGTATAATAAAACGGGTTGTAAACGCGGGATTGTGTAAAGTATGAATTCCTTGTAATATTGGCCAGCCCTCTGAAGTTAAGCCCGCTGGTAATAAAGGATAGGTTCTGGTTTAACTCCGTTTGAAAATACAGGTTGCTTCTTCGTCTTTCTGAATATCCTTTTACAATTTCGGCGTATGCATTCATATATCCGCCTTCCCCGAAGTTCCCGAACATGGGATGTTTTATCCACGACATATTATCCGGAGGCGTGTATACCGGCTGAAACAGTACGGGGTTGGAACGCAGGGCTTTGGCAAAAGCATCAGAACCATCCACGGGCGGCCCGTTATAGTCCTGGATATTGACATTTGCGCGGGCGGTAAGACGGGTGGTTTTGGTGATGTTCATAACCACGTTGGTACGCAGGTTATATACATTAAACTTAACGTTGCTGTTAAAATTATTAATGGGATCTATTTTTAGCAGTCCGTTGTCAGTGGTAAGGTTACCGCTCACATTATAGGTAGCTACCTGTCCTCCTCCGGATATATTCAGGTTGTAGTTCTTTGTGGTGGTTACTTTTTTGGTAAGAAAATCCAGCCAGTTTACGGAGGGATACAAAATAGGATCATCGCCGGCAATTGTCCGGTCAATTTTTTCTAAGGAGTAAACATTTTGATTGTCCTTGTCAAGCGGATCCCTGGTTAGAATCGCTTCCCGGTTCATTTTCATGAATGTGATGGGATCTGCAATCTTTACCGTTTGGGTAGGCATGGATACGCGTTGCTCGGCCCGCAGATTGAGTTTGGGCGGACCGTCTTTTCCGAGTTTCGTTGTAACCAGTATCACGCCGTTTGCGCCCCTGGAGCCATATACCGCTGCCGCTGTGGCATCCCGTAGTACACTGAAGCTTTCCAGGTCGTCCCATGGTATTCGTGCCAGGTCATCGGTGGACACTTCCATATTATCAACCAGGATGAGCGGCTTTTGGTTGACACCGAAGGTACTGACACCGCGCACAAAAAAATCGGCGTTATCGGCACCCGGCTCTCCGCTTCGCTGAAAGGAGATGACCCCCGCGATGCGCCCCTGTAAGGCTGCTGTAAGGTTACTTGCGGGTACTTTCAGTTCTTTAGGATCGATGGTGGTTACAGACCCCACAACATCTCTTTTCTTGGCACGGTTACCAAAGGCGGTAATGACTACCTCGTCAAGTTTTTGAACATCCTTACGCATGACCACATCGATACTTGTCCGGTTGGAAATCGGGATCTCCTGCGTGGTATAACCGATCATTCCAAATACCAACACACCGGAAGCCGGAACTTTTAAAACGTAGCGGCCGTTTAAATCCGTAGTGGTTCCGATATTGGGTTTCGACTTCAATACGATTGTTACGCCTGGCAGGATGGCTCCTGCCGAATCCGTTACCAGCCCGGTTACTTCTATATCTTCCGGCGGTAATGGCCGCGAACCGGTATTATTGGATATCTTCTGCGATGACTGGACCGGAGCGGTTCTTTTTGTAACCACAATGGTTTTACCGGTTTTACTATACGTTAGCGGCTGCCCGTTGAAGCTTGCCGCTAAAACCTGGTCGAGCGGAGCATTCCGGAGATCAATTGTTACAAGGTTTGCTTTTTGCAACGCATCCTGGTCATAGAAAAATACATAATCGGTTTGCTTCTCAATGGCTTTAAACACTTTTTCCAGTGAAACTTTTTTGCCGGAAACGGATACTTGTTGTGAGTAACCCGCCGCACTGACCTGCAGCAGTCCCGACAATAAAAAAATAGCAAGCAATTTCATCATCTTTACAGTTTTTGACAAGCTGTGCCCCTTGGGTCGCCTGGGCCCATAAATCATTAAATACATTACCTTTGTTTTTGGTTAATTAAGAAATCCGCATACACGGTAGACAATCCTCAGAAGTTGTTGTTTTAATTAGCTTTTTACGCCGTTTCGGCTGCAACCCGGAACGGCTTTTTTGAGCTATTGTGTTACAATAATTTTTTTACCTTCAATCCTAAATTTTATCTGGCTGAGCTCAAGTATTTTCAGCACTTCAGCAGCATTATTTTGTCTTGATATTTTACCCCCGAAATTTCTTTCGGGTATTTTACCTTCATAACTGATCTCTACATCGTACCAGCGTCCTATCTGGCGCATAACCTCCTGCAAGCCGGTTGCATGAAATTCAAAGAATCCGTTCTTCCAGGCAACCGCCTCATTCACATCTATGTTGCTTGCTACCGTAATTCCATTTCTGTCGGTTTGGCTGGCCTGCTGAGCGGGCGTTAAAATGGCGGTATTCCCGTTGCTTGATATGCTTACGCTTCCTTCCAGCAGGGTGGTTTTGGCCGCTTTTTCATCGTTGTAGCTCATTATATTGAAATGCGTACCCAATACCGTTACTTCACTCTTCATGCCGGCCGGGGTTTCAAATGCTACTTTAAAGGGTCTGGCCGCGTCTTTCGCAATTTCAAAATAGGCCTCACCCGAAATCTCTATCTTTCGTTCCTTTCCCTGGAATGTAGTTGGAAACCGGATGGAAGAAGCAGCATTCAACCACACTTTGGATCCGTCTTCAAGCGTTAGCTGGTATTGCCCGCCCCTGGGTGTGGTAACGGTATTATAGAAAACAGACGCCGGACCCTGTTTTTTGTTATAAATGAGCTGGTCATTTTTTTTAACGATAGCAGCCTGTCCCTGCATGGTTAAGTCGCCGTTTTGAGCATCTCCAAGTATTACCTGGGAGCCGTCATTCAATGTTAGAACCGCCTTATTGCTGCCGGGGGGCAGGTCGTTGACCAGTCGTGCCTGCGGCGTATTCTTTTTATACCATTCCGGGTTTTGGATCAACAGGTAGCCTCCGATTAAAACAAATAAGGCCGCCGCAGCTACCGAAAAGCGTCTCAGGATCTGGAGCCTTTTGCGCTTTGTGTTGGTTTGTTCAGCAGTGCTGATCTTACGGGAAATGTTTTCGAAAATCTTTGCCAGCTGGCGTTCGTGTTGAACGGAGCGTTCGTTAGGATCGGTATGAGTCGTTTCGAGCGCTTTCTTTATAAGTGCTTTTTGCTGCGGGCTGTATGCCTCCGACGAAAGCCATTGCAGAAGCTGTTCGGCCTCCTGGGGCGAACACCTGTTTTGCAGGTATTTTTCTAATAACGCTTCGAGATTTTGAGCTTTGTCCACAAACGATTTTTCTCTTAGTCGTTCAGGCTCAAAAAATCATCGGCTCAATAATTAATTTTTTTTTATTTTTTTTAAGAATGGGAAATGGCCGCCTGTGAAACGGCAAATATGGCCAGCAGGGTAGCCGCTCTTATTTCGGATTCGGTGAGCATAAATTCCCGTATTGCGTGTGTTGCCTTTACGATATGATCGTTAATGGTAGAGGTGGAAATCCCCAGCAAGTCGCTCACTTCACGGTAAGACCGGCCTTCCATTTTGCAGAGGTAAAATATTTTTTTTCTTTGGGGGGGTAAAATTTCCATTGCTTCCTCCAGTAACGCAAGTTCCTGGCTGTTTTCAGGACCCTCATACAGGTATTGTAAACTGGCGGTATGTTTTATGTGCTCATATAGGCGCCTGTCCCTTTTCAGTTTCCTGAAAAAATCGCTGGCTTTATTTTCTGCAATACGGTACAGATACGCTTTAATACTGTATTGGATATTGAGCGTTTCCCGCTTCTCCCAGAGATTGAGAAAGATGTCCTGTAAAATTTCTTCGGCTTCTGCCTCTGATTTTACAAGTCTGATCAATGCCAGGTACAGGTCTCCGCTATACTGTTCATATAAACGGCTGAATGTAGCAAAACACCCTGTCTTTAGGAGTACAACAAACTCCTGGTCAATATTAATTTCCCTTTCCATACATAAGACAGCCAGAAAACTTAGAGATTTAATTGTTAATATGAGATATCAGGAAATTAAATCGTTTCTCCGGAAAATGCATTTTTAATGCGTTAAAACAAAATTAACAGATAATTAAGAGTTGCAGCAAAGCGAAGAACGAAAACGTTTTCGTTGGGAAAGCCAACTGTAACGACGACCGTTTATTGAATGACTTATAATATAAAAATATATCTTGTAAATTGTTTATTTTAAATTATTTATTGCTTTTTGCGATTAGCCAGATTTCTCCGAATTTGTTAGAAAGCAGCTGTACGGAACAAATTAAATGTGTTGGCTCTATAGTGGTACTGTTAGATGCGAATCGCCAGCGGGGCGACGGCCTGACGGTACCGCATGTATAAGAAACTAGACAACGCTTCGTCACCGGGCCAGCAATTTTCTGCTGTAAAGAATGCGCCTGACGCAGATACAATGTAAGGCATCCATATATAGCCTGCCCGCATGATCCGGTTTCCTGGTAATGCTGTTTCGGAGATTCATTGCTATACCGCCCAAACAGGCCATACACTCTAAGGTTGCTTTGTCGCCTCTCAAAAAAATGGACTATTCGTTTATCGTCTTCAACAAAGAGGGGGTGATGCGTTGCCAATCGGTACATTTTCAGTGACCTCTTTTTCAGCAAAAGCCCGCACGATTCATTTTAGCTAAGGATTCGATAACTGACCCTTCTCTTAAACACCTGCCGCATCGCTCATTTAGGCGATGCCGTATTATCAAAAATCATGTTTTTAGTGGATAAGTGAACGACAGCTGGTCGTATATTTTTACACAGTTAATTGCATGCAACATACCGTCTGTAACATTCCCTTCTAAAACATTTAGATGCGTATGAAACAGGCCCTATTTAAGTATCATTTTTTAAACCCCTAAAAGAGCAACACATGAAACGTCTATTACCTTTTTTATTGCTGGCGCTTATGATAACAACGAGCCATTGTATCAAGAAAAATCAAACAGGTCCTGATTTACCGGTGGAAAAAAGTCAACTTCGGGAACCGGTTTCAAAAATTTCAACAGCCTTGGCGGGAGCGGAGGATTCGGTAAAATCTATTTCTCCAATTCCCCAAAAATTCTTCGACGCGGTAACTGAGCTGGTAAAACCATTGCAGGAACAGCTGGATGCGGTTTATAAGGACATGAATCCTTCGTTGTACGAAGCGTATCAGAAGGACGCCAGTGCACTCAGTAAGCTGAGTTCCGACGCAGAAAGAGCAAAAGTTCTTTACAATATGAAAAGCAGGTATTATCCCTTTTTAAAAGAAGGTTGGGTAAAAGCAGGTATAAATGATGCGGCCTATAAAGAGAAAATAACCGGCCTGCTACCGGATGATCTGCGCAAGCTGATCCGGTTTGATCCGGATTTTCTGAACTTTTATTTTGACCTTGTGAGAGCACCCAATGCCACCACATGGTCGCTGCGCATGAGAGATAGAGACCGTATCGATTATGATGAAGATGATGTGCCTCCTCCTCCGGTTCCCACCTGCACCTGGGTTGAAGGCAAAGTATATTATCCAAATATTTTAGGTTGGCACCCCTATGTACAGAAATTTGCCGCTACCGATGCAGAGGCATACGGTGTGGGCGCAAATGGTGTGTTTACCCATGCGAATACCTATCCGCTCTGGGGACGTGGTCTTGCGAGTATGGATCTTATAACCAACACGACACCCGATAATAACGCATGTGCCAAAGTCAGGGTTCGGAAAACCACCAATTGGAGTGCATCACTTTATGCCTTTTGTTTTTATGGCCATGCAACCGTATCCACTACGGAGTACAACACAGGATATACGGCCGGGTACATAGCGGCTGTGGCCCCGGTTATATTTTATCAGGAAAGGCACCCCAGCAGTATTATTACGGAGCAATACACACTTTATAAGGGCGACGCTAAAATTAAATTTGGCGGTAACTCTATATCAACGGTGGCTTCTGAAGGTATATTTTCCCACGGCTCATCTAAGTCAAACCTGTCTATATCCTCGTGGACCATTACGGATCTTTGTTGCAACAAATAACACCGGTCCGGTTTCTATCCACAGCCAGGCTGGAAACCCAGGATGAGCATTTCAGGTAAAGGATAGTAAGATTAAGCGCATTACTAATGATCCGAAGCTTCAGCATCTGGATTGTTCAGGCTCCTGAAGTTTTAAAGAATAGACATCGTGAGTGCGCGCGATTTTTGGTATATCCTTTCTTGTGGAATAGGAGCGTGGTCATCTTTTCGGTTGAATTGAACTATTAAGTAACTTTAACAGGTTTAAACCCTTTATTTGTGCCTGTATGGATACACTAATAATAAGCGAAAAGAAGAAGAAGTACAAGGTCGACCTGATTGTTGTTGCAGTGATATTTGTTCCAACACTGTATTGGATTATTTCTAGTTCAGTGGCTATCGGGTTTGCAATTTTTCTTATCATTGTATTATTGATCATTCCAGGTTTTATTGTTGCTGGATATATCTGGGACGTTGCAGCGAAGATTACGCTTTCCAAAGAGGGAATCGCTTTTTCCTACGGCAGAAACATTTATGATATTGTTAATTTTGAAGCCGGTTTTGGTATCGAACCTGACTCGGAATTTATATGGAAAAATATTTCAGATTTCTATGTTCTATCTTTAAGTTCTCAAAGCTCCGGTGGCAGCGACGGAGTTTTGGTTACTTCCACTAATAACTACCTTACCGTTCTATATCGCAAGGACGGTGATTTGCCTAAGCATTGGCGAAAAGGAATAATACGACTACGGCGTTTTGAAAAAGAACCAGCCGAAATCTTAGCGCTTTGTAAAGCATTTAAGAACAAATTCGGAACCTTACAAGCAGAGTAATTCCTGCTTTCGAATAAAGGATGCTAAACGCAGCCGGCAGATCCGGAGTGGACAGGCCATTGATCGGATGGTTTTCTGGTCCCGTACAACACTCCAGGTTTAACCTGGTAAAAAATAAAAATGCCCATAAAATGCATATTTTATGGGCATTTGGCGTGCATTATTGAAAAAAGCCGGGAGGACTGCACGCTAAAGGTTTATGCAACATCTTCAATACCTGAATATTTTACTTACTCAGTGAAATGGGGACCACGAATGGAGCATTTTATCTTTCCCGAATTTTTCAGGAGTAATTTCCATTTATCTGGCACAAAGGTTTTTAACGTATCCGGATGATGGTTAAATGCTGCCAAGCAAGTTCATTTTATAGCTAATAGCGTAAGTTTTCTTACCTGCCTGGATGAGAACCAGCGGCCTCTTGAATTTGATTTTGGTTGGCGGGCTTATTGTTAAGCGGTGATCGGCTGATAAGCACTATTAGTAAAACAGAAATCATAAGGTAAGGCCATAAAACGTGAACCGGGTTGTATGCTTTAGTATCGGTAACAAGTTTGAAAAGCACGCCTTCGCTGTTCTGCGGAGACCTGGGTATTATAGACTGTGCCAGGTTCCAACCCATGTGTACACCGATCGATAAAAAAAGCTTACCCGTTTTTAAGTAGCATAGACCGTAAAGAATAGAACCAAGGCCTGTTGTTAGCCAGGTTATCAAGAAAGACTTCATGTCTATCGGCGCGTTGAGTTTAATGTGCATGATAGCAAAAGGCAGTGTAATGCAAATCTGAGCTATCCAGGGGCCGTAAGATTGCAAAAGCCGCTGGAACGGGTATCCGCGATAAGTGAATTCCTGTACAAAGGAGGATACGAAATGCATAAAAATAAGTGTCAGCAAAAAGAATGGTCCGGGGAATCCGGTGAATACCAGCTTCCCATGATTGAGCCAGATCGTTAAGCCGGCAGTGCCGGCCAGCGCAATCATACCCAGCGCAATGCCGCTGAAAAATTGCCGATAGTCTTTCGATTTGGACGGTTTAATGCCCAGGCTCCACAACGTCAATCCTTCCCGGCGAAGCAGCAGGTAGCTTAAGAGTAACGCGGTTCCAAAATATACGAATATACTATCCAACACTTCTACACGACTGGCTATCCAGGAGATGCCAATGACAACGGTAAAATAGAGTGCAACCGTCAGCCAGGCGTAACGCTTCGAGCTACTGTATTTGATAGGCATCATTTTTTAAAGGCAAATTGCCGCACCAACATCATGCGTCCAAATGTAATCGACTAACCTGGGTAAAATACCAACGAAGGGAACCGCATTGCCAACAAAACTTCATCTTCCACCAGTTCCTTTAAGGGGCGCCATGTGCCCTTGTTCACATTACCCTGCACTTCATCGTATTTCCATTAGCCTGCACGCTCTTGGAAAAACAAAAATGCCCATAAAACGTTCATTTTATGGGCATTTAGCGTGCATTGAACTGCAAAAAAGTCGGGATGACTGGATTCGAACCAGCGGCCTCTTCGTCCCGAACGAAGCGCGCTACCGGGCTGCGCTACATCCCGAAAGGGGACGCAATATAAAATAAGTTTCTATATTATAAACCGATCTGCGGAATTATTTCTGAATATTTACACCCGGTGTTTTTGCGTTCCTGGCTTTCTAACACGTTCGCTGCTAATCGAGCAGCAGCTGTACTATAGACAACCTGGGAAGTGTTACGGTAAGTGCCTGGCCTGTTAACTGCGCGCCTGTAAAGGGCGCCGGGGCCACCTTCTTTTTGTTTTCAAACGTATTAACATCGGTAAAGGCCTTTCCGGTGAGCACGCTGCCGCTTACTTTTTTATACTTCAACCCGGGTAATGATGCCTGGATGGTACGATCATTTGCCGGATCAATATTCACCAGGGTGATGCAAAGCTTTCCTTTTGCATTGATCGAAGCCGATGCATTTACAGCGGGGAGCTGCTGTCCGCCGTTGGTATACCCCGGTGTTTCAATCTGAAGCGGTACCCGTTTGGCATCCATATGCGGCTGGTACAGGTCAAACACATAATAGGTGGGGGTTAACAGCATGTCGGACCCTTTTGTGAGAATCAATGATTGAAGCACGTTGATCGTTTGAGCCAGGTTGGCCATCCGTACACGGTCCGCATGATTGTTAAAAATATTCAGCGTGGTGGCCGCAATCAGCGCATCCCTTAAACTATTTTGCTGGTACAGGAATCCGGGGTTGGTGCCGGGTTCCACATCTGTCCATATGCCCCATTCGTCTACCACCAATGCTACCCGTTTTTCGGGGTCGTATTTATCCATGATGGCGGCGTGCCGGGTGATCAGCTCGTCCATAAACAGACAGTTCTTCATGGTATTGAAATATTCCTTTTCATCAAAGGCGGTAGCCGATCCTTTCTGGTTCCATTTTCCGGTGGGGATGGTATAATGGTGAAGACTGAGTCCCCACATCATATGCCGGGGAATGTTTTTCATAATTACTTCTGTCCAGTTATAGTCTGCAGAATTAGCCCCGGCCGCTATTTTTTTCAGCGGGGCATCCGGATAGTTCCGGGCAAAGGTTGCATAACGCCGGTACTCGTTGGCATAATACTCCGGTGTCATATTACCACCGCAACCCCAGCTTTCATTGCCCACTCCCCAGAAGCTTACCTTCCAGGGCCGGTCTCTTCCGTTTTCTTTCCGCAACCGGGTCATCGGCGTTTCCCCGGAAGCATTCAGGTATTCTACCCATTTCGACATTTCTTCCACGGTTCCGCTGCCTACATTTCCCGCGATATACGGTTCTGTTCCCAGCAGGCTGCAAAGCTCCAGGAATTCATGGGTACCAAAACTATTGTCTTCGGTTACGCCGCCCCAATGTGTATTGATCATCTTGGGCCGGTTATTCCGCAAACCGATGCCATCCCTCCAATGATATTCATCCGCAAAACAACCACCCGGCCAGCGCAGATTGGGGATCCGTATCTTTTTCAGTGCCTCCACAACGTCCAGCCGGATCCGGTCTTTCTTCGGCACATTCATACCTGGGTCTACCCAAAAACCGTCGTAAATACAACGACCCAGGTGTTCCGAAAAATGACCGTAAATATGACGGCTGATGACGGTTCCGGTGTCATTTACCGCAAGGCTGAGGGTTCCCTGTTGTTGGGCATTTGAAAATAGGGCTGCATACAACAGCAGTACAGCAAGCAAGCTACGTTTCATATTATTCGTTTTATTTTAAGAGGACGTTGATCACATTCCTTCCACCGGCAACCGCACTACTTTAATTGTCACAATTACAATTAAGCCTCTGTCAAATATAAATCATTCGTGCAATTGCTCCCAAATATTTTACCCGCCGTTTTTTTGTCCGGGGAGGCAGGGATAAATAAGCTGTTACGATAGGCTG
This sequence comes from Niabella pedocola, assembly GCF_021044425.1. Taxonomy (GTDB): domain Bacteria; phylum Bacteroidota; class Bacteroidia; order Chitinophagales; family Chitinophagaceae; genus Niabella; species Niabella pedocola. The sequence continues at coordinate 16,403 of NZ_JAJNEC010000001.1, forward strand.
TTTTCCCTGCCTCGGTCCGGCGCAATTCTATTTTGATAAACTACTGCCGCAACGGCCGGCGTATTCCCAACGGAGATTTTGTTACAAATTTCCCATATTGGGATACATCCGGCCGCATATTCATGCGGAACTTTGCCATAGAAAAAATAAAAACATGCGCCTTTTCAAAATTTCAATGATCGCATTTGTGCTCTTTATAAGTGCAAATGCGGTGGCACAATCAGCCGACGCCGATAAACTCTTAGGTATTTTTATCACCGAAGGAGGCAAAGGTAAATTGAGCATCAAGAGAACCGGTAACCACTATTTTGGGACACTGATATGGGCAAATGTGCCCGATGCAAAAGACATCCACAATCCGGATAAACATAGGCGCAGCACTAAAATAGCTGGTACGGTTATTCTGAAAGACTTTGTTTATACCGGAGACCAGACCTGGGAAAACGGTACGGTTTATGATCCTGAAAGCGGTAAAACCTATCGCGGAAAGATCCTGCTGAAGGAGGATGGCAGTCTTTCTCTTCGCGGTTTTGTAGGAATTGCGGCATTTGGCAGAACCACTGTTTGGAAACGGGCAAAATAAATTACAACAGTTTTAAAGTAAAGAAACAGCATAGCGATGCAAACAATACTGGGTGCCAATGGACAAATTGGCGAAGAACTGGCAAGGGAGCTCAAAAGGAATTATACACCTGATATACGGATCGTGAGCCGGAATGCAAAGAAGGTGAACGATACCGATACGGTGTTCCCTGCTGATTTGACCGACCGGGCACAGGCGATAGCAGCGGTGAAGGGCAGTGAAATCGCCTACTTCACCCTCGGGCTTCCCATTGACTCCGGCTTATGGGAAACGCAATTCCCGTTGATTACAAAAAATGTAATCGAGGCCTGTAAAGTGAGCGGAACCAAACTGGTGTTCTTCGACAATACATATATGTATCCGCAGGATGATCAGGTGCTTACTGAAGACACAGCTTTTGCGCCGGTTGGCAGGAAGGGACGGGTACGGAAAAAAATGGCGGAAATGGTGTTGCAGGAAATGCAGTCGGGCGGGCTGGAGGCCGTCATTTGTCGTGCCCCCGAATTCTATGGCCCGGGTAAAACACAAAGTATTACCAATACGTTGATCTTTGACAATATCAACAAAGGCAAAAAACTAAAAGTGCCGTTACGTGCCGATAAAAAAAGAAGCCTGATCTGGACACCGGATGCAAGCCGCGCAACCGCGTTAATTGGTAATACCCCGGACGCATTTAGCCAAACCTGGCATTTGCCGGTTGATGCATCCCATCTCACCTATGAGGCGTTTATTGCGCTGGCTGCTGATATTTATGGCAGGGCACTAAAATACACCGTTGTTCCCAAATTTGCGTTTACACTCGGCGCTCTTTTTAGTAAACGGATAAAGGAATTACAGGAATTACTTCCGAGATACGCGCACGATAACCTGTTTGACGATTCCAGATTCAGGAAGCGTTTTCCCGGGTTCCGGGTAACGGGTTACCGCGAAGGAATAGAGCAGATACGGCAGGAGCAGGTCCGAAAAAAAGCGTAAAAAGTTGTAGCTTGGTGATGCATCATCTGAAATTTAAAATAATATGAAGGCTCCGGCAAATGTTCTGTCTATAAGTGCACTGCACCGGTTTTTGGGATTAAAGAAACCTTCCCACCCGCTGATCAGCGTGTTTGATTTTGATGCGGTAAAACTGGAACCGGAAACGATCCTGAGTGCCGTTACCACCGATTTTTATGTAGTGGCCTTAAAGAAAGATTGTGCAGGAGGTAAATGTAAATACGGTCAGCAATACTATGATTTTGACGAAGGGATCATGTACTTTATGGCTCCCCGCCAGGTATTGCAGTTTGAAGATGTGCTGCTGAACGGAGTGCGGGGCTTCGTATTAGTGGTGCATCCTGATTTTTTGCTGAGCTCCGCACTGGCTTCCAAAATCGGCGGCTATGGCTATTTCTCCTATACGAGCAATGAGGCCCTGTATCTTTCGGAAAAAGAAGAGCACACCATTATGGATATTATACAAAATATCAGCCGGGAAATCGATGCCAATATGGATGCCTTTACGCAGGACTTACTGGTATCAAATATCGATCTGCTACTGAAATACTGCGACCGCTTTTACAATCGTCAGTTTATGACACGCAAGAAGATAAACAGCGATCTGCTGACCCGGCTGGAGTCGCTGCTGGACGATTATTTTAAGCAGGATCAATTGGCGGTAAGAGGGATCCCAACGGTTCAGCTTGTGGCCCATGCGCTTCACCTGAGCCCCAATTATCTGAGTGATATGCTGCGGGTACAAACCGGGCAAACCACACAGCAGCATATTCAGCACCGGGTGATCGAAAAGGCAAAGGAATTGTTATCCACCACGGACATGTCGGTATCTGAAATAGCCTATCATTTGGGATTTGAACATCCCCAATCCTTTCATCGCTTATTCAAAAACCGGACGGCGGTTTCGCCTGCAGCCTTTCGCACTTCATTTAACTAACGGGCATCTGCTTACCGGAGATCCGGTTAGCGGGATGCGAGATGTTGTTCCGGGTTTTGGCAGCTATAAAAACAAGGGTCATATGAAAAAGAAGCTTTTATTAATTGTAACCAATATTGACCGGTATGCCAGCGGGCGATTAAAAACAGGTCTGTGGCTTAGTGAGCTGACCCATATATATCACAGTGCAAAGGAAAGGGGCTGGGAGCTAACCATCGCAAGTCCCAAGGGTGGACAGGTGCCGATTGATCCGGAGAGCCTCAAGCCGCTGGTATTGGATAAGATCTCAAAGCATTATTATGAAGATCCTGCTTTTATGAATGAACTAAACGGTTCCGCAAGCCTGGAAGTGGTAAAAGGCGAAACGTTTGATTGTGTGTATTTGGCGGGCGGACATGCTACCATGTACGACTTTCCTGATGATGCCCTTCTGCAATCGATCATCAGCGATCAATATGGCCGGGGAAAGATGGTTGCCGCTATTTGCCATGGTGTTGGCGGATTGCTGAATGTGAAGGATACCGATGGCGCATATCTGATCAAAGGGAAAAGGATGACCGGCTTCGACTGGTTTGAAGAAACGCTGGCCAGGCGGAAAAGCGAAGTGCCCTTCAACCTGGAAGCGGCCATAAAAGAACGTGGTGCGTATCTGAAAAAAGCATGTATCCCCATGACATCAAATGTAGTGGTAGATGGGCACCTGATTACCGGACAAAACCCGTTCAGCTCTAAAGAAATGGCGAAAGTAGTGGTGCGCGCACTCGAAAAACTTTGAGTCAAAGCTCCCCGCATGCTGGACTACCGGTTATATTAAAACTGGACTACTTTTCCAGGATAATTACCGGATACTTTTGCTATCATAATTCCTGCGATGCACTGCGCAACAGGAGGGTTCCGGAACACCGCATGGCCGCCGGACTGCTTCCTTATCATTGGGCATCGCAATGGCAGCAGTAACCAACTATGAATGTACAGGAGCTTGTTATAAATGACAGCGAGCAGGTTTCTTTAGAGGATATAGTTCTTGAAGAAGCCGGCAGGGCGCAACTTGTTCAGCTTATTAAGGAGCACCGCTTTATTGAGGCATTAACCGGGTATGGCCTGCCTGTTAACAATAAAGTATTGCTTGCCGGAAGCTCGGGCTGTGGCAAAACAATGACCGCCAAAGCGGTGGCAAAGACGTTGGGTAAAAAGATCCTGATACTCAATTTGAGTAATGTGGTCTGTGCAAGAATTGGCGAAACATCCCAAAATATGAAAGCGGTCGTTGAAAAAGCGGGCCGCGAAAAAGCTGTTTTGTTTTTAGACGAATTTGATCAGCTCGGTAAATCAAGGGATACGGATGATAAAGATGTGGGAGAGATGCGAAGGGTGGTGAATACGTTAATTCAGCTGATCGACTATTATCCCCCGAATGCGTTGTTGTTGTGCGCCACGAATTACCCGTCTATGATTGATACGGCATTGTTGCGCCGGTTTCAATTGCGCATACATTTTGAAATGCCGTCGCCGGAACGATTAAATGCGTATTACGATAGACTGTTATCCTGCTTTCCGGTGGCATTGCAACATATAGAGCGGATCTATGAGATCTCTTATGCGGAGGCGAAGGACCATGTGTTCACGCATATAAAAGCCGCAGTGATACGGGAACTGGAAGAGGCACAAAAACAGTAGTGGCATGAATGCGGATATTCTTACAAATATTTCAGTTATAAAAGACCGGATAACCGGAGCTTGTATGGCAAACTACCGGGATCCGGGTGAAGTAAAATTGTTGTTGGCCACCAAAACCGTTCCGGCTGCGCGGATCAATATAGCACTGCAGGCAGGGCATACATTGATTGCCGAAAATAAAGTGCAGGAGCTGAAAGAAAAATACGCTGCATTAAAGGCCGTACCCCATACCAATCATTTTATCGGGCATTTGCAAACCAATAAGATCAAAGATCTTATAAAGTGCGAGGTGTCCTGTTTACAGTCGTTGGACCGGCTGGAGCTGGCGGAAAAACTGCATCAGCGGTTGTTATCTGAAAACAAAACCATGGACGTGCTGATACAGGTAAATACTTCCGGTGAGGAAAGTAAATTCGGAGCGCAACCGGAACTGGTCTTTGAACTGGTAACCCGGGTTTCGAAATTGAAAACCCTGAAGATAAAAGGATTGATGACGATCGGTTTATTCAGTGCAGAAACGGAAAAGATACGGCCCTGTTTCCGGTTGCTCAAAAATATTCAACAACAGATCATGGATTTAAACCTGCCCGGTGTAACCATGCAGGAACTGTCGATGGGTATGAGTGGCGACCTGGAAATAGCCGTTGCAGAAGGCGCCACTATTGTACGGGTAGGTACCGCCGTTTTTGGTCAACGGGTTTATCCCGACAGCTATTACTGGAATGAAGGGGATACGCTTGGGAAATAAACGCGGGTTCAGTGGTTGCTTTCGGAGGGAACCACCAGAGGAGTACAGGTTATGGATGTAAGGGCTGGCAGGTTGTGCTATGCCGCTGTATACTGCGTTGATCCGCTATCCGCTTTTATGAAAAAGCCCCGGATCCTAATCCGGGGCTGCTTATAAATTTACCTGTTTCAGGAACGGTATCTGTAATGGAATTAAACAGTTCCCCCGGATATAAACTTATTGGCCTTGTCTTCTTTAAACCGGGCCAGTTTGCCATCCCAATGCAATGTTTCGTTAGGGAAGCGGGCGGCGATGACACCCAGCAAAATCACCTCGGTCAGTTTTGCAGCGTAAGAGAAGGGGGCGCTGCATTTGGCTTTACCCAAACAGGCATCTACAAACTCGTGGTAATGTTTGGGTGTTTCGGCATCGTAGCTGGTGGTAGGCTTGCCCGCTGCTCCGTTGGAATCGTATTTTTTTATATCGATCGGTTCAAATTTACCGTTTACGATCAGTTTGGGTAGTTGCATAAAGTGGGGCAATAACAGGCGCTGCCCGTTTTCACCGATAAACATGGCTCCCTGGTCGGGCAACGCTTCTCCGCCCGGAAGTTCCAGTTCGGTTTGTGCTTCCGGTGCACCCTTGCCGTCATACCATACCCACTCCAGGGTTTTAGCCGTGTAAGGTGTTCCGGGAAACACATAAGTTACGTGGTTTTTTTCTGCATGGCCAAAATCGTTGGGCGCCCGGCACTCGTTCTTAACCGTTAATGGTACGCTTAATTTCAGCGCGTTGTAAGGTGTATCAAAAATATGAACCCCCATATCACCCAGGGTGCCGCAGCCATAATCGATGCATTTCCGCCAGTTGCCCGGATGATAAAGCCCTTTCTTATACGGGCGTTTTTTTGCAGCTCCCAGCCAAAGATCCCAGTTCAACCCCTCCGGTACAGGATCGCTTCCGGTGGGCTCCGGTCCATCATATCCCCATACTTTGGGCGACCAGGCAATTACTTTTTTTACTTTTCCGATAATGCCTTTCTGGATTAAGATGGTGGCCAGTTTATAATCGTAGAACGAATGTACCTGGATACCCATCTGTGTTACCAGTTTCTTCTGGGCTGCCACGGCGTCCATTTTCCGTGATTCAGCAATATAATGCGTTAATGGTTTTTGGCAGTAAACGTGTTTGTTCAGTTCCATGGCCATTAATGAAACGGGCGCATGTGCATGGTCTGTAGTAGATACCACCACTGCGTCAATATCTTTCCCCATTGTTTTAAACAACTCCCTGTAATTGGTAAATGTTTTTGCATTTGCATGTTCTGCTTTTGCTTTATTCAATGCATTCTGGTCTACATCACAGAGTGCTACAATTTCCACCAGGGGGTGGGAGGCGATCGCCAGCAGATCATTGGTACCCATTGAACCCAATCCGATCTGGGCCACTCTTAATTTTTTTCCGGCATTGAGCGCGGATGAGGGAAACGGAAGCATAAAAGCGATCGTTCCGGCAGCAGTAGCTTTTATAAAACTTCTTCTTTTCATATGTGTATTTTTGTTTTTACAGTTTATTCAAATGATTATTTCAGCGGTTTAACGCGGATGTTCTTAAACCACAGGGAGCTTCCGTGGTACTGAAGGCCGATATAACCGGTTTTGAAAGTACCGTATTTATCGCTCTTGGCCCACTTGCCTGATTTTTTGCGGGTATACCAGTCTTCCGACCAGGGTTTAAAACTCAGCAGCTTTACGCCGTTCAGCCAATGCTCCGTACGGCCCGGAGCCACTACGATCTTTGTGGTATTCCACTGACCCACGGGATGCAGCAGTTTATGGGCTTCGTCCGTTGGATGCATGGCATAATCTGCACCGGTCTTCTGCCAGTCTTGTAATTGTTCGGGATGCTCAGCGCCAAATTGCGCATTGTAATCTTTCAGGTCGGGGTGCATGCTTGCAAAATTTTCATCATCGATCAGCTGGTATTCCGGGCTGATGCTCGAGGGCGAACCGTATCCCTCTTTTACATGGTAGAAGATACCGCTATTACCACCCCGGGCGATCTTCCAGTCGATGGTCAGTTCAAAATATTCAAATTCTTCACCGGTAAAGATCACATCACGTCCGCCTTTATAAGAGGTATCCCGTTGTGCATCATTATTCATCCACAGCATCCCGTCGCTGATCGTCCAGCCCGGAGGCAGCCGGTTGCCATTATAACCCTTCCATTTGGAGGCGTTGCCTGCGTCCAGCAGGTCAATGCTTTTTTGACGGCTCTGGAAAGAAACAGGTGCTGTTTTACCGGTTATGATGGGGCCGGGGCCTTTCATTCCCGGTAGGATAAAAGCGGGAAGCAGGAATAGATATAACGACGGAAATAATTTCATAAAAGTGAATAATGGGCAAGAAATGAATAAATACTTAGTTTTTTTCGAAACAGTCGCTAAAATAGTAAAATAACTTATAAAACCGGTAGATAAATTGTTATACGAACGTTTGAAAGGATGTTTGGTACTGCAGTGCGGTGTTGCTTCGGCCGGGCTGGTCAGCAACCGCAAAAGAGACTTTTGCATTGCTGGTATGTATAGATCAACATCGCCTTGCCCGCAGGGGGCTGCCTGCATTACAAAAAAAAGCCGCATCCGGTTGGGGATGCGGCTTCTGGAATATCCAAAATACCATTAATATCTGTAGAGTTCCGGTTTGAACGGACCTTCGGCAGGGATGCCCAGGTAAGCCGCCTGTGCGGGCGTCAGTGTATCCAGTTCCACGCCGATCTTCGCCAGGTGTAACCGTGCTACTTTTTCATCCAGATGTTTCGGAAGTACATATACATTGTTCTCATATTGATCGTTGTTGGTCCACAGTTCAATTTGAGCCAATGTCTGGTTCGAGAACGAGTTACTCATTACAAAGCTTGGGTGACCGGTAGCACAACCCAGGTTTACCAGGCGGCCTTCAGCCAGTAAAATAATGTCCTTACCATCGATATTGTAGAGATCTACCTGGGGTTTAACGGTATCCTTGGTTTGACCATAATGCTCATTCAGCCAGGCCACATCGATCTCGATGTCAAAATGCCCGATATTGCAAACGATGGCTTTATCTTTCATCGCTTTAAAATGTTCACCGGTGATGAGGTCGCGGCATCCGCTGGCCGTAACCACGATATCCGCTTCTTTTACGGCATCGATCATTTTCTTTACTTCATAACCGTCCATTGCAGCCTGAAGTGCACAGATGGGATCAATTTCGGTTACGATCACCCGGCATCCTGCTCCGCTTAAAGAAGCTGCAGACCCTTTACCAACATCTCCGTAACCACCTACAACAGCTACCTTTCCTGCCAGCATTACGTCTGTAGCGCGGCGGATAGCATCTACCAGTGATTCTTTACAGCCATATTTGTTATCAAATTTGGATTTTGTAACCGAATCGTTCACGTTAATAGCGGGCATGGGAAGCGTACCTTTTGCTACTCTTTCATATAAACGGTGTACACCGGTTGTGGTTTCTTCGCTGATCCCTTTCACATGCTGTACCAGTTCAGGGTAGGTATCCAGCACCATATTGGTAAGGTCGCCTCCGTCATCCAGGATCATATTTAACGGACGGTCTGCACCGCCAAAGAACAGGGTTTGTTCAATACACCAGTCGGCTTCCTGCTGGGTTTGACCCTTCCAGGCAAATACGCCGATCCCTGCAGCAGCAATAGCGGCAGCCGCATGATCTTGTGTAGAGAAAATATTACAGGAACTCCATTTTACTTCAGCACCCAGGGCTACCAGCGTTTCAATCAACACTGCGGTTTGAATGGTCATATGCAAACAGCCTGCAATACGCGCACCTTTCAGGGGTTGCGAACCGGCGTATTCTTTACGGATGCTCATCAAACCGGGCATTTCTGCTTCGGCCAGGCGGATTTCTTTGCGGCCCCATTCGGCGAGGCTGATATCAGCAACTTTGTATTTCAGGTCAAAGTCTATCTGGGTTTTTGTTACCGTGGACATATTGTATATTTTTTAAACCGCAAAGATAAGGCTTAGTAAAAAACACTATGTTAATTCTTGTTAATAAGTGATATTCTCTGAAAAATTGTATATTTATAGTGATAAATAATTCATATAAATGAAGCGCAACCCTAAAACAGAAGAATCGGCTATTCCGCAAACGCATCCGGAACCGGATGATAAGGACCGCGAAATTTTAAAGCTCCTGCAGGAAAATGCCCGTATGTCCGTAACGGAAATCGCCTCCCGGGTACATTTGAGCCCAACCCCGGTGCATGAACGCATCCGCCGGCTGGAAGAGTGGGGCGTGATCCGGCAGTATGCCACCCTCCTGGATGCGCAAAAGCTGGATAAGGGGCTTATGGTGATCTGCTATGTTTCGCTGAAACAACATGATAAGAAGGCAGGGCTAAAATTCATCCAGGCGATCAATGGGTTGAATGAAGTGGTGGAGTGTTATAGTATTTCCGGTGAGTTTGATTTTATGCTGAAGGTGCTGGCAAAGGACATGGCGGGCTTTTATGATTTTCACGTGAACCGCTTAAGCCAGGTAGAAAACCTGGGGCATGTGCAAAGTGTGTTTGTGATGGGCGTGATCAAACAAACTCATAAGATGCTTTTTTAAGCATGCAGAACAGCGATAAAAAAAATCGCCCGTGCATTTTTATAACGCACGGGCGACAGATAAAGCAGGAGGTTTATCCTTTTTTCTTTACATCTACCAGCTCTACTTCAAAGATAAGTACGCTTCCCCCGGGGATCGTAGGAGGTGCGCCTCTTAAACCGTATCCCAGCTCGTAGGGGATAAAGAATTTATATTTGGATCCCTTGTTCATCAATTGCAACCCTTCCGTCCATCCTTTGATCACAGCCGATACCGGGATGCTCAATGGTTCTCCGCGGTCGTAAGAGTTGTCAAATTCCGTGCTATCCAGTAATGACCCTCTGTAATGACAGATGGCGGTGTCTTCGGCAGCCGGTTTTACGCCGGTACCTTCCGTTAATACGATATATTGCAAACCACTGGCCGTGGTTTTAACACCGGGCTGGGTTTTGTTTTTTTCAAGAAACGCGCGGCCGGCATTGATAGTAGCCTGCGATTGGGCTTCTTTGGCTTTTTCAGAATAGGCCATCATAACGCTCATCAGGGTTTCATCACTCAGCGCCGGCTTTTTACCGCCAAATGTGGCTTTCATGGCATCCATCATCACAGCGGTATTCAGATCACCGATATCTTTTTTAATGGATTGAGCGATGTTGACACCTATGGCATAGCTGGCGGAATCGGCCAGTGTTTTTAATGCAGGGGCGGCTGCGGCAGCAGGGGCTGTAGCCGGTTTTTTTACCGTTGCCGGTTTGGGTTTTGGTTTTGCCTGGGCAAAAAGGGATACGCTGCCTGCCAGTAACCCGATTGTAAGAACGTACTTCATCATTTTTTGTTTTACACGCGATTGAAAATTAGATCCTTTTAGATTGAAACGGTAAATATAGTGACCCTTTTTGATAATTTTGATGGAGAACAGTATGTAAGTTTGTTAAATACAAAAACAGGTATCAATCGCAGCATATGGAACGTTTTACTAAAGCATTGCAAATCCGCTGGGCCGACCTTGATCTGAACGGGCATTTACGGCACAGTGTTTATTATGACTGGGGCGCTTATTGCCGGATCAGCTTCCTTTCTGAAAATGGGTTAACGACGGCGCATATGGCCGAATTACACGTGGGGCCGGTTATTTTCCGGGAGGAGTGTGTTTTTAAAAGAGAGATAAGGCTGGAGGATGCGGTTACCATCGACCTGGAACTAACCCAGTCCCGGAGGGATTTTAGCCGCTGGGCGATGCGGCATCATATTTATAAGGATGCACAAACCCTTGCGGCCGTCATAACACTGGAAGGCGCCTGGATAGATACGCTGAAGCGCAAACTCACCATTCCTCCCCCGGTAGTAGCTACGGCATACAGCGCCATGCCGCTGGCAGCGGATTTTAAATGGCTGGAGCCTTCTTTATAAAAGGGAGACTCATGAGGTACGAACGTTAGAGTTGCTCTCTGAATGCCTTAGGCGCCACACCGGTATGTGATTTGAAAAAGTTGGAAAAATTAGCGGTATCATAGAAGCTCAGCTCATAAGCGATCTCTTTAATGCTCTTGCCCGAAATGCCCAGCAAGCGCTTGGCTTCCAGAATGAGCCTTTTCTGGATCAGCTCATTTGCAGAAGCGTATAAGAACCGTTTACAAAGGATATTGAGATAGTTGGGCGTAATATTAAGTTGCCGGGCATAATAGGCTACAGACCGCTGTTCGCGGAATTGTTCATTCACCAGTGTGGTATACCGGATGATCAACGGATTGGATTTCATTTTCTGAATGATCTCAAATTGTGCTTCCTGATCTTTGCCCAGCAGCTGAACAATTAATTTACTCCGGGTATAGATGATGTCCAGGTTGGGACGGCCAGCCCGCAGCTCTTCATCCAGCTGCTGAAATTCATGATGAAAGATCCGGAAGCGCTGTTCGGGAAGTGACAGAACGGGGTGCCTGAAATAAAACAGCGGACTGAAGTTGAGGTAATTGATCATGGATTGAAAAATTACTTCACTGATCATCAGCTGAAAGCCGGTGGTGGCCTTGTTCAGGTGCCATTGATGCACCTGGCCGGGCAATAGTACGTGGATCTGCCGGTTGCTTACTTCGTGCTCAATAAAATCAATGGTATGGCTGCCGCTGCTTTGGTTAATGAGAAAGAATAAATAAAAATCATGCTTATGAGGTCTGGTGATCCGGTTGTTGCCTTTAAGGACATGGTTTAATATGGTAATGCCGTTTACATCGCGGAAGGTAAAAGCATCCAGGTTCAATATGGGAATATCGGCAGGCATGGTTTTTTGAATATACGCTAAATATAGGAAATTGCCGCAACCTGCGGAAACAAAGACCATAGCTGGCAGACCGCCTGTCCGCTATCCTGGTGCCTGCTGTAATAAAAATATGGATACACAAAAAAGGCCTGCCCGGAGGCAGACCTTAGGACACGAATAACCATTGATTATTTTGCCGGCTCCGCATGCGTGGTGGGCGTATGAACAATATCGAAATACACCGCTTTATTTCCTGCTGTAGGATAAATCCGGTAGGTAAATTCTGCTTTGGTCAGTACCGTAATCTCCACCTCACGTCTGAACAGTTCCGCTCCTGCATCATTCCGTGCAATGATAAATCTTGTTTTTCCGTCAAGCGAAAGCCACCAGTCGCCCTTCATTTTAGGAGAGTTGTCTAAATTATACATGGTGAATTTGCTGTCTGTTTTGAAATAGGCAAATCCTACAAAATTGGAAACATTCGGATCGCTGAGGGCTACCTGCTTTCCTTCTGCATTTTTGGCGCTGGTTGTTTCCCAGGCCGTAGATGCCAGTACTTCACTTGGTGTTTGCGTTGGGACAGGCGTTTGGTCTTTGTCTTTTGAACAAGCAGCGAAAAGGCTGAGGAAAAACATGGATACGGCAACGAATACTGAAATTCTCATGAATATATATTTTATTTACTGCAAAGCTATTTCGCGATGGCGGCAAAAAAATATCAGGAATATTCCAGTTGTTGTGTAAATTATAACTGGGATGGTTTTATACTTGATTTAACAAATGAAAAACCATCCCGGTTGCTTATTCGTCTTCTTCAAAACCGAAATGCTCGTATTCACCGGTAGCGGAGCCAAGCATGCTTCCGAAAAGATCTTTGAATTCAACTTTTGTTTCAAAAAGCTTTTTGCTGATCAGTGAATAGGATGAAAGGCCAAACAGCACAAATTCCATTAACAGGGCTGCCTGCAGTTCATTGGCACCGGCGAAATACTTTTTCACCAGCGCATGCAGTCCGTCTACCTGGTAAAGCTGCTGCACTTTATTGTTATCGGTGGTATTGAAATCAATATTCAGCGTGTGGCCTTTGTCGAACCAGTTAATGATCGGTTTATAAGGGTTATCGTCGGCCTTGTTCTGTGCAGATGGCTTTCCCGTATTTTTCCTTTTTCCCAATTGCTCGGGATTGGGAAAGTACTGTACGAATTGCGAACGGATGGCTTTGTCTACCAGATTCATTGCCACCTGGAAAGGTCCTTCCTGTTCGCCTTCATATACCAGTTCTACTTTTCCGGTGATGGAGGGGATGATACCGGACAGATCGGAGATCCATACCTGGGTAGCACTTTCATTGTTGACCAGCGCCCTGCGTTCGGCGGTGCTGACGGCATTTTCAAAGGCCGAAATGGTTAAACGGGCGCTGACGCCGCTTTTTTTATCTACGAGCTCGCTGTTGCGGGCTTCAAACGCTACCTGTTCAATCAGCCGCTTTACCAGATCGCTGATCTTTACCCGTTCTTTTTGTTCTTCATGAATACCCGCTTCCTGTTCGGTGATCTCCAGCGCGTGCTCCAGGGTGCGGGGATAGTGTGTTAAGATCTGGCTTTGTATCCGGTCTTTTAAAGGTGTTACGATAGAGCCCCGGTTGGTATAATCTTCGGGGTTTGCCGTAAAGACAAACAGGATATCGAGGGGCAGCCGGAGTTTGAACCCCCGGATCTGGATATCGCCCTCTTCAAGGATATTGAACAGGGATACCTGGATACGTGCCTGGAGATCCGGCAGCTCGTTGATCACAAAGATGCAGCGGTTGCTGCGGGGAATAATGCCATAGTGAAGCACCCGTTCATCATCAAAGCTGAGTTTCAGATTGGCAGCTTTAATGGGGTCGATATCACCAATGAGGTCGGCTACGCTTACATCCGGTGTGGCCAGCTTTTCTCCGTAGCGCTGATCCCTGGCCAGCCAGGCAATAGGTGTGTTATCTCCCTTTTCGGCAATGAGATCCTTTGCGTATTTGGAAATAGGATGCAGCGGATCGTCGTTGAGATCGCTGCCTTCCACTACCGGAATAAATTCATCCAGCAATGCCGTCATCTGCCGTGCCATGCGGGTTTTGGCCTGCCCGCGTAAACCCAGGAAAAGGATATTGTGTTTGCTCAGCAGGGCCCGCTCTGCTTCCGGTATCACCGAATCTTCATACCCCACGATACCGGGAAAAGAGGTTTCGCCTGCCTGTAATTTTTTTATTAGATTTTGTCTGATTTCTTCTTTGATCGACTTTGATTGATATCCGGATGCTTTTAATGCGCCTAATGTTTTTATCACGAGTGAGGTTTTTGGTGAGACGTTTTAGTGAAATGTGTTTGATGAAAAATGCGTTTTTAAAAAACCGTTTTGGAACGGCCGCTTTCAAAATCTTTAAAAATAAAGCTACCGAGGTTGTCCAGTGAAGCAAAGTAGGCTTTACCATGGTTCATTTCGGTAAATTCCTGAACAAAGCGCTGCAGGTAAGGATCTGTGGCGATCATGAAAGTGGTGATCGGGATTTTTAATTTCTTACAGGCGGCCGCCAGGTTCATACAGCGGTTCACCACTTTACGGTCTAAGCCAAAACTGTTTTTATAATACCGTTTTCCGATCTTCAGGCAGGTGGGTTTCCCGTCGGTGATCATAAAGATCTGTTTGTTGGGATTTTTTCTGCGCCGCAAAAGATCCATCGCCAGTTCCAGTCCGGCTACTGTATTGGTATGATAAGGGCCCACCTGCAGGTAGGGCAGGTCTTTTATTTCTACGGGCCAGGCATCATTGCCAAACACCACTATATCCAGTGTGTCTTTCGGATAACGGGTAGTGATCAGTTCACTCAGGGCCATGGCTACTTTTTTGGCTGGAGTGATACGGTCTTCGCCATAGAGGATCATGGAATGGGAAATGTCGATCATCAATACGGTAGATGTCTGTGTTTTGAAATCCGTTTCCCGGATGCTCAGGTCATCTTCCCCGATATGGAACGCATCAATACCGTGATTGATCTGTGCATTGCGGATGGATTCTGTAAAATCGATCTGTTCCAGCATGTCTCCGAACCGGAAGGGGCGCGTTTCGGGGTTCAACTCATCTCCCTGACCGGGTTTGAAGGTTTTATGGTCGCCTTTCCCGGCTTTCTTGAGCTTTCCGAAAATTTCTTCAAGGCTTTTTTTGCGGATGCCCTGTTCTGTTTTCGGGGTGATTTTTATTTCGCCTTTTTGATGGTCGTCGGTGATATAACCTTTTTGTTTCAGATCATCTATAAAATCGCCCATTCCATAGTCATCATTGCCCAGCTGGTATTCCTTGTCCAGCTCATTCAACCATTGAAGCGCTTCCGCAGCGTCACCACTGGTATATGTAAGCAACTGCATGAAAAGGTCGAGCATTTTTTCAAACGGGGTTTTGCCCTGGTCATCAGCGGCCAACCCGGAGAATTGGATACCTCTCATATACTAAATGTAAAACTATTTTTCTAAAAACAATGCGGTGCTGCCGGAAGTCCGGAAATATGTAGCCGGGATTGTAAACTGCTCTTTTTATAACATTTTGAGTACGGAAATGGTTGCAATAAAAAAATCCCCTCCGGAGAGGGGATCAAAGGTATATGAACCATTTATTTATTTTTTTGTGGTATCTGCCGCAGTGCTTTTTCCGCCGCTATCTGCCGCTTTAGCGGGCGCATTTTCCTGGGGAACCAGTTCCTGAACCGGGGTTTTTTCACCTTTCTTTAAAGGATCGTAGTGCGATTCGATGGCTTCTGCTGCGGCCTGTGTGATCTCGTTCAGCGGATCTTCGATGTTGGCCACGCCCTGGAAATATTCCGGTTTTTCTGTTTTCAGATAGTTGTAATACTTACGCTGATCAGCGAGGTCCTTCTTCACGGCGGCAATCACCTTGCGCGCTATATCCAGTTTGCCGGCCTTATAGTAGGCTTCGGCGTACATTAACCCGGTTTGGTTATGCTGGTTGTAACGGCTTGTCATGGCGTATGGCAGGTTTTCCGGAAGGATGCCGGCTTCGGCTTTATTCAACAACTTAACGGCCTCTTCTTTTTTACCTGCATCGGCGAGGTTTCCGGCGGCTTCTGCAAAAATACTCCGGATATTGAGCAGGTACTGGCGGTTTACTTCATCAAAATAAACGCCTTTTTTATTGGCTCCGCCAAATTCAAATTTGGTCAGGAGGTTCTTCGCCATCACGTCTTCGTTGTTATCACGGATGGAAGTACCGCCGGCGCGCATCTGGCGATAGGCCTGATCCACGATCCAGTTGGCCTGCGGCGCTTTAACCGTAAAGGGCACGAGCCGGTAGGTGAGTCCGTCCTTTCGCAGGTTCTGTCCAAAGCCCAGTTCTCCGTAAGGTGCGGTAAAGTATATGGGGCGCTTCCATTGATTGGAGGCAATGATGCTGAGTACCATCAGGTCGTTGCGCTGAATGCCACCTCTGGATGCGGGGATCTCAAATGCCCATTGCTCCGGAACACTATCCGTTGGGTTTGCTGTTCCGTTTTTGCGTACGATGTCTTTATTTACCGGTACGAAGAACTTGCGGAAGGGCAGGGCAACGGCGCCCACATCACGTCCGGTTTCGGGGTCTTCCGTACGGGCTCCCACAACGGTTTTGATCACGTCATACAGCGGATAGACATTATTGGGATCAATGTTTTGTCCCGGCTGCGGTTGTCTGAACGGCAGGTATTCGCGGTTATGTCCTTCAATCTGTTCCGGACTCAGGATCACATCCACCGAATCGGCGTCGTTTATTTTATAACGCAGCTGGTTGATATACCAGTCAATGCCCAGCAGGCTGGTATTGATGATGCGGATGTCCGGACGTATATTTTCCACTTCCTGGGCATACCAGAGCGGGTAGGTATCATTATCGCCGAAGGTGAACAGGATGGCGTTCGGGGCACAGCTTTCCAGGTAATCTTTTGCCAGGTCCGGTGCCATGGTTTTTTCGCTCCGGTCGTGGTCGTTCCATTCCTGCTGGGCCATCAGGCCCGGAACGGCTAAACAAAGCAATGCGATCAGGACATTAGCTGACCGGATATTGGATCCTCCCGACGAAAGGGCCCGGGCCGCAAAGGTAACAATGTACAGCACGGCGGCATAGATGATGGCAGCCACCAGGCTGGCAATGATAATGGCACTAAAGGTGCTGGACATACTGCTGAGCGCGGTGATCAGGAAGGTGCCGGAAGCTCCGTACACCAGCAATTTCTGGAATGATTCTTTGTCTTCTTTTTCCAGGGCCGAACGCAGCAATGCCACCACCGACAAACCGATCCAAATGGCAAAGGCATAAAAGGACCCCACATAGGCATAGTCCCGCTCACGGGGCTGATTACCCGGCTGGTTCAGATACAGCACAATCGCCATACCGGTAAAGAAGAAGAGGAGGAAGGTAACCACCCAGTCTTTCCGGTTCTTCAGGAATTGGTATACGAACCCGATGATGCCGAGTACAAACGGCAACATGTAAAAGACATTATGTGCTTTGTTTTCTTTTAAGCTTTCCGGCAGCTGGCTCTGATCGCCGAGGCGTGCGTTGTCCATCAATGAAATACCCGATACCCAGTTTCCGTCTCGTTTATTGCCATACCCCTGCAGGTCGTTTTGCTTACCGGCAAAATTCCACATGAAGTAACGCATATACATAAAGCTGGTCTGGTAACTCATAAACCAGTTGATATTATCGGCATAGCTGGGTGCGCCATAAGATCCCTGCCCGGTGTTGGGGTCGGGCTTGGCCAGTCCCAGCCAGTCTGCATAAAAGTCCTGGTGTCCCTGTTCATTGCTCGAATCCCACACCCGCACAAATAACTGTTTGTCGGAGCTTTTGTAACGTACACTGCGGTCTCTTCCGATAGGGATGTATTTGTTTTCTCCTTTAACGTATTTCATCTCGCCCATTTCATAGGGGCTTCCGGTTTCGTCGTAGTCAACTTCGGCTGTATAATGCGCACCATAAAACAAGGGCTGTGTGCCGTATTGTTCCCGGCTGAGGTAATAAACAAGATTGATAGGATTATCCACGTTGTTCATGTCAATGGCCGGGTTGGCGCTGCTGCGGATAATATTGGTAAAGTACATGAAATAGCCCAGCATCATAAAGGCAAAGCACCATAAAAACAGCTTCATGATCTTAAGCGCAGTTGGCCGTATGAAGTATCCCAGCACCGCACCTACAATGAGCAGTAAAATGATCTTTACGGCAGCCATGGTTCCTCCAAAGGCAAAAGGTAAAAATGCCAGCAGGAAGAAGGCCGCGGTCCACAGAACGATTGCGGTTTTTGATACGGCTGGTTTAAACCGTACCCCGATAGCTACCAGCAGCGCTATCAAGATGAAGTACACGGTAAACCCGGAAAAGAACGGCATGCCGAAGCTGTTTACAAACATAATGTCGAACAGGCCGGCGGCTTTCATGCTATATTGAATAATGGCTACCTGAATGATACCGGTGATGATACACCCGATAATAAATGCGCCAATGGACCCCTTAACGGTGGGTGTATACCGGCGGTAGTAATAGATCATTACGATGGCCGGTATGGTAAGCAGGTTGAGCAGATGCACGCCAATGGATAAGCCCATCATAAAAAACAGGAATACGATCCAGCGGTCGCTGCGTGCCCGGGCGTTTTCGTCAGCACCGGCCAGTTCATCGGCGTGCTCCCATTTGAGCATGGCCCAAAATACAAGACCTGTGAAAAAAGAAGACAGCGCATATACCTCGCCTTCAACGGCACTGTACCAGAATGAATCGCTGAATGTATAGGCCAGCGCACCAACGGCTCCCGCGGCCATTACGGTAAAGATCTGCTGACCGGTGAGTGATTCGCCGGATCCTACAAACATCTTCCGTGCAAAGTGCGTGATGGTCCAGAAGAGAAACAGGATGGTAGCAGCACTTACCAATGCGCTCATAAAGTTTACAGCATTGGCTGCGGTTTGTGGATTATCTCCAAAAAGCAGGATAAATATCCGCCCCAGCAAGCTGAACATCGGCGCGCCCGGAGGGTGTGCCATCTGTAATTTATAAGCCGTGGCAACAAATTCACCACAATCCCAAAGCGAGCCACGGGCTTCCCGGGTTAGTGAATAAGTGAGGGTAGCAATGGCAAAAACCACCCATCCGGTTAGGTTGTTTACTTTTCTGAAATTCATGTTAAAACGCGTCTTTTTTTCAATGATGACAAAAATAGGGATAAAGACGTCATTTTGGTTGAATGTCAGTTAGTATTACAGATATTTTATAACTATGAAAAATACGCCGGAAGGGGAAGCAAAAAGGAGCTTTTGGTGGCGGGGAAAGGAGTAAAAAGTAGTGAAAGCGGTTAAAAGGTAGTGGTTTGCCCCGGCCGGTAAGGGTTACCGTACCAGGTAGTGTTGATTTCCTGTACAAAATCCTCAATCTGCCGGTCAAAAGGGTCTTTACGGATATCATAGTCCTGTTTCAGGTCGCTCCCATAAAAGAACGCCACCGTCTGGTATACGCGCGCGTTCAAACCGCCTTTGTATTCCCGGATGATTTCATAACAATCTGCCCCGGTTTGACGATAGATCAGCTTCATCAGCACTTTGCCCTGGTACACCGAGAGGTTTGAGAGCGGATCGGAAAACTGCTTCTTAAGTTCTTTTTCTTTGGATTTGATAATGGCTTTACGGGCTTTTTTGTCGGTAATGCCCTGTAACTGCCGGCTGATCTGGTTGATGGTGGCGCCTGCAACGCGGGCGTAGGGGTAACAAACATATACGGCGTTCCGCAGCCGGTTCCACTCTTTTTTTACTTTTTCCAGTTGTGCCGGCGGAAGTTTGGAGATCCAGATGTTGGACTCCTCCGTGTAAGGCATCATTTTAAAGGATCCATAATCGGGCCCGTACCAGATAGCTGCTACTTTTGTAGAATCCCGTGGCCCCCAATCTTTCATGATCTCCTGCATGGAAGGCATCGGCGGAACGCGTACCGTATCTGCTGTTTGCGCACGTGCAGTGTTCTCAAAAGCAAATGGCATCAGCAAGGATACGGCCAGTATAATCCGGTATCGATATTGCTTATTCAATATGCAAATTTAATATTGGTACGCTGAACTTCGTAAAGTAACCGTAGATTGAACTGTTTTTGGGTGTTAATATTAAATTAATTTTTTTATAATTTGACGCTCAAAAAACGGCTGCCCGTTATTTTGGGCAATATGACCGTTAAATATCATTTGTAAAATCAATAAATAGCAACCCATTTATATGAAACCGATGAAAGCTGTTTTTTTGTTTGCAGCCATTGTCTGCGTTCAATGTGCCGCGGCACAACAGCAACTGCCTGCGTATTTTAAAACGGCTCTTCCAAGGGGCTGGGTGTCGGATACGCTGATTACGGGTGATTTGAATAAGGACGGGCAGCCAGATGCGGTATGGGTGATCCGGAATACCGACGGGGCAAACTTTAAAGCCCATGACGGGTTGGGGCAGGATACACTGGATTTGAACCCCCGTCGCTTACTGATCTATTTTAAGGAAGGGAACCATTACCGGAAAATTTTAAGCAACGATGCCTTTCTGCCTTCGGTGAACAGCGCAGACAATCCCTGCCTGTCCGATCCCTTCGTTGATGGAAGCATCGGAATTGATAAAGGCGTATTAAAAATGGGGTTTCATTACTGGCTGAGCTGCGGCAGCTATGAGGTTACCGACTGGGATTATACCTTCCGGTTTCAAAATAGAAGGTTTGAATTGATTGGCCTGGATGTGTCTTCTCTGCACCGGGCAAGCGGAGAGACGTCCATGACCAGTTATAATTTCATGACCGGCAAAAAACAGGAAATCTCCGGCGGAAACGAGTTCTTCCCCGAAAAAGATCATCCCCGGGAACGTTGGTCTGTGATAAAAAAGCGCCCGCTGTTCGACCTGGCGGTAATGACAGACCGTACGGTAAAGAACAGGGATTGGTAGCAACCTGCACTCTTTTGTCGTAAAAGGAATCAGATTTGGCCGGAGGCTTTTAGGCGGCCAACGGGCTACATCCGCTTATTTTTTGTGTCTTGCCTCCAGTACCTGTAATACGTCTTTTAACTCAAACCCCTTGGCCTGTAACAGCACCAGGTAGTGAAACATCAGGTCGGCGGCTTCACCCAGGAACAATTCCTTATTATCATCCTTGGCCTCGATCACAATTTCAACGGCTTCTTCACCCACTTTCTGAGCGATCTTATTGATCCCCTTTGCAAACAGGGAAGCGGTGTAAGATTTTTCGGAAGGATTGTTTTTCCGGTCCTGGATCACCTTTTCCAATGCCTGTAATGAAAAGGTGTCATTCGCCGTTCCAAAACAACTGGTTGTTCCGGTATGGCAGGTAGGACCTTGCGGGTGGGCCTTTATAAGGAGAGTATCTTCGTCGCAATCAGCCAGGATCTCTTCCACCAGTAAGAAATTATTGGAAGTTTCGCCCTTGGTCCAGAGGCGCTGCTTACTGCGGGAATAGAAAGTGACTTTGCCGTCTGTCTTTGTTTTTTCCAGCGCTTCTGCGTTCATAAATCCCAGCATGAGGACCTGTTGGGTAGCCGCATCCTGGATAATTACCGGCGCAAGGCCGTCAGCATATTTTGAAAAATTGATCATGGTCTAAAATTCAGGTTTCAGGTTCAAAGTTCAGCGTTTCGGGTTGAAACTTCAACCTTGTACGCAAATACAATTACAATCGAACAGGGATATGGGTTTCTTTTAAATAGTTTTTTAAAGCGCCGATCTCAATTTCGCCAAAGTGAAAAATACTGGCGGCCAGCGCAGCGTCTGCTGCGCCCGCTTCAAATACTTCTTTAAAATGCGGCATGGTACCTGCGCCACCGGAAGCAATTACGGGTATGGAAAGGGCCTGGCTGATCTGCCGCGTAATATCGATGGCAAACCCGCTCTTAGTGCCGTCATTTTCCATGGAGGTTAACAGGATCTCGCCGGCACCGAGGTCTGCCACTGTTTTTGCCCACTCTGCGGCAATGAGGTCTGTAGCATTCCGGCCACCATGTGTAACCACTTTCCAAACGCCGTCAAACAGTTTAATATCGATGGCCACTACCACACACTGGCTGCCAAAGTTTCTGGCCAGATCGCTTACCAGCTGCGGGTTTTTTACCGCGGAAGTGTTGACTGAGATCTTATCGGCGCCATGTTCCATTAATACCGATACATCGTCTACCGTATTGATACCGCCGCCAACAGTGAAGGGGATGTTGATATGCGTGGCAATTTTGCGCACCAGTTCCGACAGGGTTTTCCGTTTGTCGACGGTTGCGGTGATATCTAAAAACACCAGTTCATCGGCGCCTTCCGTGCAATAGCGCATGGCCAGTTCCACAGGGTCGCCGGCATCCCGCAGCTGTACAAAATTGGTGCCTTTTACTGTACGGCCATCTTTGATATCCAGGCAGGGGATGATTCTTTTTGCGAGCATGATTCTGTTTGAAAAGTTTGAAATTTCTTATTGTTGTTCAGGAATAGAGACCGGACAGTTACCTCTGGGTTTAGCTATTGAATTGCGTCAGTTCTTTTAAACTGATCCTATTCTCATAAATTGCTTTTCCTACAATGGCACCGTTACAGCCAATGGCCCGCAGGCTGTCGAGGTCCTGTATGCTGCTGACCCCGCCGCTGGCGATCAGCTTCAGGTCTTCCACTTCATCGAGTATTTTTCTATAAAGATCATCCGCGCTTCCCTGCAGCAGACCGTCCTTGCTGATATCGGTGCAAAAGAATTGCTGAATCCCTTTGGTGCGGTAATGTTTCAGGAAATTGAAAATATTAATTTCTGTTGCTTCCGTCCACCCCTTGATCATTATTTTTTCGTCGAGCACGTCTGCGCCCAGGATGAATTTTTCTACGCCAAAGGCGGTCAGCCAGTCCTGGAACACTACCGGTTTTTTAACGGCCATACTGCCTACGGCGGCATATGCCGCCCCCGCATCAAAGGTGATCTGTACATCTTTTTCGCTGCTGATCCCGCCGCTGAAGTCGATGACAAGCCCGGTTTTGCCCGCGATGTTTTCCAACACCTTCCAGTTGGTTACCCGGCCGGCCTTTGCGCCGTCCAGGTCTACCAGGTGCAGGCGTTTTAAACCGGCATCTTCAAACTGAAGCGCTACTTCCAGGGGATTTTCGTTGTATACTTTTTTCTGGGTATAATCGCCTTTACTCAGCCGTACGGCTTTCCCTTCTATGATATCGATTGCGGGTATGATCTCCATTTATTGCTGGTCTGTTTAATTTGTTTGATCGTATTGTTTTTTAATAATGAAGTTAACTGGCTGATGGCTGTCTGATTCAGCTTTTGCAGTTGTTCATTTTGAGGTAGCTCCAATTGCTAAAAAATTTTTTAAGATCTGTTCTCCGGCTTCGGCGCTCTTTTCGGGGTGGAATTGCACGCCGTAAAAATTATCCCGGTGTATCCCACTGCTGAACGTTGTTGCATAACGGGTACTGGCAATGGTGGCAGGATTCAGTTCAGCATAATAACTGTGCACAAAATAACACCAGGCATCCTGCTGTACATTTTTAAATAATGGATTTTCTTTGGTGTGGATGCGGTTCCAGCCCATTTGCGGGATCTTTAAATCGGGGCTCACAAATTTCTTCACAGCCACATCAAAAATGCCCAGGCAGGGCGTATCGTTTTCCTCGCTGTGCGCACAAAGCAGCTGCATCCCCAGGCAAATCCCCAGCAATGGTTGCCGCGCCTCCCGGATCAGCTGATCCAGCCTCCGTTCTTTCAGGTAATTCATGGCGGTGCTGGCTTCTCCCACACCCGGGAAAATAAGCTTGTCTGCCGAGCGGATGGCTTCCGGATCGTCGGTAACCGTTGCTGTTACGCCAATGCGTTCGAGCGCAAAGAGTACCGATTGTATATTTCCGGCGTTGTATTTTATAATTACAGTAGTCACTTTTTTTGTTCCGGGTTTAAAGTTTAAAATTCAAGGTTGAACATACGTGTGCAACTTTAAACAGTTTTATAACATTCCTTTCGTACTGGGCAGCTGGTTATTGCCCGGTGTTCTTTTAATAGCCATCTTAATGGCTTTTGCCAATGCTTTGAAAATGGCTTCGATTTTATGATGCTCGTTTTCGCCTTCGGCTTTAATGTTCAGGTTCATTTTTGCCGCATCGCTGAGGGATTTGAAAAAATGATAAAACATTTCGGTAGGCATTTCACCGATCTTTTCGCGGTTGAACGTTGCGTCCCACACCAGCCAGGGACGTCCGCCAAAGTCAAGCGCCACCTGTACCAGGGCATCATCCATGGGCAGGCAGAAACCGTAGCGTTCAATACCGGCTTTATTACCCAGGGCCAGCGCCAATGCTTCTCCCAGGGCGATGGCCGTATCTTCTATGGTATGATGTTCATCAATATGCAGATCGCCTTTGGTTACAACTTCCAGGTTCATACCGCTGTGACGGCCGAGCTGGTGCAGCATATGATCAAAAAATCCCAGTCCGGTATCAATAGAACATTGACCGGTGCCGTCCAGGTTGATATGGATCTTTATTTTTGTTTCATTGGTATTGCGTTCATGCTCCACTACTCTTGATTGCAGCTGCAGCAAGGCATAAATATCCTGCCAGCTGGTGGTCTTTAAAGCGATGGTGGCTTCCAGTTCTTTTACTGAGTCTGAGATCTCGGCGGCACCCAGCGTTTCATCCTGCACCAGCCAGATGCCTTTGCACCCCAGGTTCTTTGCCAGCTGGATATCGGTGATGCGGTCGCCGATCACATAGGATCCTGCCAGATCGTATTCGGGGTTGTTGATGTATCGGGTAAGCATGCCGGTGCCCGGTTTGCGCGTGGGGGCATTGTCTTCGGGGTAGGAGCGGTCAATAAACACTTCGCTGAAATGGATGCCATCTGCTTCCAGGTTGCGCATGACCAGGTTTTGCGTGGGCCAGAAGGTTTCTTCGGGGAAGGCGGCCGTTCCCAGTCCGTCCTGGTTGGTTACGATCACCAGTTCATAATCCATTTCCTTTGCAATTTTTCCCAGCCAGGTGAACATACCGGGGTAAAAAGTTACTTTATCAATGGAATCCAGCTGATAGGTGGGCGGTGCTTCGTAAATCAAGGTTCCGTCCCTGTCGATAAATAATACTTTCTTCATATTCTTTGTTTAAAAGACTGATGGGGTTTCAACAACCTTATAGGCCTTTAATGCATCAATTAAAATACGGTTTTCGTTTTCTGTGCCTACTGTAATACGCAAACAGTCTGCACATCCGGGAACGTTGCTGCGGTTGCGCACAATGATCCCTTTTTGCTGCAGGTATTTAAAGATATCGTTGGCGCCGGTCATTTTTACCAGCAAAAAGTTGGCATCCGACGGGTATACTTTTTGGATATAAGGTAGCTGGTTTAACTCGTTTTCCAGCCAGTTGCGCTGCTCAATACAATCGCGGATCCAGGTATTTACCTGGTCGATGTTTTGCAGTCCCTGTAAGGCCAGTTCCTGTGTGGCAATATTAATATTGTACGGGTACTTTACGTTATTCATTAATTGGATGATCTCCCGGCTGGCAAAAGCCATTCCCAGCCGTAAGGCGGCCAGTCCCCAGGCTTTTGAAAGGGTTTGCAGTACCACCAGGTTGGGGTGGTCCGTTAACTGAAGCGACAAAGTTTTTTGTTTGGCATAATTGATATAGGCTTCATCTACCACCACAATGCCGTCAAAATTATTCAGGATCATTTCAATATCCTGGCGGGCAATACTGTTACCGCTGGGGTTGTTGGGAGAACAGATAAAAATGATCTTCGTGTATTCATCAACAGCATCGGCAATGGCCTGTATATCCATTTGGAAATCGGCATTAAGGGGGACCTCTTTCACTTTTATATTGTTGATGGCTGCTGCCACGCCATACATTCCGTAAGTGGGCGGTAGGGTAATAATATTATCAAAGCCGGGCTCACAAAAAATGCGGATCAGTACATCGATGGCCTCATCACTTCCGTTTCCGGTAAAGATGTGCTCCGCCGGAAGTCCTTTAATGGTACTGATCCGTTGTTTAAGCTTTGTTTGTACCGGATCCGGATAGCGGTTCAGCAACTCATGTTGTTCGTTAACATCCAGGGTAACCGGTGAGCCGATGGCATTTTCGTTGGCGTCCAACATTACACTGGCTTCGCCGCTGAATTCGTGGCGGGCCGTAGAGTAGGGCGCCAGGTTCTTGATGTTTTCCCGTATCAGGTATTCTAAATTAAACTCCATATTATTGCTGATTTCTGATTGCTGAAAGCGGATTGCCGATTCTTAACTTAACGGCATTGCTGTGGGCCTGTAATCCCTCGGCTTCTGCCATGGTTGTTACGGTAGCCGCAATATTTTTTAAGCCTTTTGCAGTTAGCTGCTGAAAGGTAATCTTTTTGCAGAAGCTGTCGAGCGAAACACCGCTGTAGGCTGCTGCATAACCATTGGTAGGCAGGGTATGGTTGGTGCCGCTGGCATAATCGCCTACACTTTCCGGTGAATGGTTGCCAATGAAAACGGATCCCGCCGCTGTAATTTCGTTTAACAGTTTGCCCGTAACCTTGCAGGCAAGGATCAGGTGCTCGGGGGCGTAAAAATTAGACAATTGAACGGCTTCTTTAAGGTCTTTTACCACTACCATCCGTGAATGTTCCAGTGCCCTGGCGGCAATATCTTTCCGGGGCAGGTTTTTCAGCTGTGCTGTTACAGCTTTTTCAATCTTCTTTACCATGCCGGCCTGTGTGGTAATACAGATCACCTGTGAATCGGGGCCGTGCTCTGCCTGTGCCAACAGGTCGGCCGCAACAAAATCCGGATCGGCCGTTTGATCGGCAATAACCAGTACTTCCGAAGGGCCTGCAGGCATATCAATAGCCACCTGGTTCTGTACCAGTTGTTTTGCTGTAGTCACGTACTGGTTCCCCGGTCCGAAAATTTTGAAAACCTGCGGAACGGTTTCTGTGCCGTAGGCCATCGCCGCAATGGCTTGCGCGCCCCCGATTTTAAATATCTGGTTTATGCCACATAAAGAGGCGGCATAAAGAATAGCGGGATGCACCTGTTGCTCTTTGTTACAGGGGGTACATAATACCACTTCCTTACAGCCGGCAATGCGGGCGGGCAGGCCCAGCATCAGCACGGTGGAAAATAACGGAGCCGATCCTCCCGGAATATATAAGCCAACCTTTTCGATGGGACGGCTTTCGCGCCAGCAGGCAATGCCGTCCATCGGAGCGATTTTCTGGCGGGACTCTTTTTGAGACCGGTGAAAGGTTTCAATGTTCTTTTTTGCCTGTTTCAGGGCTGCTTTTAATTGCGGTGTGAGGCGGGCGGCAGCTTCCTTTATTTCAGCGGGTGTTACCGCGATGGATGTAAGTGCCACCCCGTCAAATTTTTTACTGAAGTCCCGCAGGGCTGCGTCGCCTTTCTTTTGAACGGCAGACAGGATCTCAGTTACCGCCGGGATCAGCTTCCGGCTGTCCTGAAGCGGGCGGGCGCCAATCTCGGGCCAGCAGTCGCGGGTGGGATATTTATAAAGTTTCACTATTACTCATTTGATGTACGCCGTTTATTTTTACACGTTACAAGCATCGGATGCCTTATTCGATCATTTTTTCAATCGGGATAATCAGGATACCTTCGGCGCCGGCAGCTTTCAGATTTTCGATCACATTCCAGAAGTCGGATTCGCTGATTACCGAATGTATCGAGCTCCAGTCTTTTTTGGCCAGCGGCACAATGGTGGGACTGTTGATACCCGGCAGGTAGGCACAGATCTTTTCAATGCTTTTATTCGGGGCGTTCAGCATTACGTATTTATTATACTTTGCTTTTCTTACGGAACGGATCCGGAACAGTAGTTTTCCCAGCAATTCTTTGCGGGCCGGGCTGAGTTTTTTGCCCGAGATAAGCACGGCTTCTGATTTCAGGATGGTTTCAAACTCATACAGCTCATTGCTGAACAGGGTGCTGCCGGAGCTTACCAGGTCGCAGATCGCATCTGCCAGCCCGATCCGCGGAGCAATTTCCACAGATCCGCTGATCACGTGGATATCGGCCTTGATCTTATTTTGTTTGAGCCATTTGTTCAGGATAAAAGGGTAACTGGTAGCGATTTTCATACCATCCAGGTCTTTTATGGCCAGTTTTTTCCGGGTCTTGGGAAGGGCAATGGAAAGCCGGCATTTGCCGTACCCCAGGCGCTCCACGATTTCGGCGGCCTTGTTCTTTTCGAGGACCACATTTTCTCCTACAAAACCGATATCTGCCACTCCGTCCTGCACATACTCGGGAATATCATCGTCCCTGAGAAAGAGGATCTCCGCATCAAAATTTTCGGCATTGATCTTTAGCTGGTTGTTGCCATTGGGCACACCGATCCCGCATTCTTTTAACAGCTTTAACGAATCTTCGCTAAGTCTGCCCGACTTTTGAACCGCAATTCTTAATTTTTCCTGCATGGTTTTTTATTTTTTTAAATAAAAAAGGCTTACAAAATTTGTAAGCCTTTTTCTATAATTTGGATACATAACACCACCGGGCTTACATGGGCAAGTCTGTAAAATGATGATGGATATGTACTAAAATTTTCATTGCGGTGCAAATATATATGAAAATTGTGATTTCCCACTTTTTTGGTAGAAAATTTTGAGCAGAGAAATTCAGCTGCAGCAGAAAATGCCCTATCTTTAAAGTTTTAAAAAGGATACATGTTACAACTTACCAAGCCCCTTGCTTTTATTGATCTGGAGACCACAGGCGTGAACCTGGGTTCCGACCGCATCGTAGAAATTGCCATTGTGAAAATCTTGCCCGACGGAACGCGGAATGTAAAAAGAAAACTGATCAACCCGGAAATGCCCATTCCAAAAGCCAATACCGATATACACGGGATTACCGATGAAATGGTAAAGGATGCTCCCACATTTGCACAGGTGGCCCAGGAGCTGAAACAGGTGTTGGATGGTTGTGACCTTGCAGGCTACAACTCCAACCGTTTCGACGTACCCCTGCTGGTAGAAGAGTTCTTGCGTGCAGGGGTTGATTTTGATATGCGGGGGCGCAAGCTTGTAGACGTACAGAATATTTTTCATAAAATGGAGCAGCGTACCCTGGCGGCTGCTTACCGGTTCTATTGCGATAAAGTACTGGACGGAGCGCATTCGGCCGAGGCGGATGCTTCTGCTACGCACGAGGTGCTGATCGCCCAGATCGCCCGGTATCCTGAATTGGGAACCTCAGTAGAATCGATCAATAAAGCCATCGGTGAAGAAGTGATTGTAGATTTTGCGCGCCGGTTTATTATGGACAATGGCGTAGAGGTTTTCAACTTTGGAAAATACAAGGGGAAATCGGTTGCGGATATCCTGAAGGCGGAGCCTCAGTATTACGATTGGATGATGAAGGGCGATTTTCCCCAGCACACCAAGCAAAAACTGACGGAGATATTTACCCGCAGCAAACTGAAAAAAAACTAGACCCGGCAAAGGTCTTTCATGTTATTACTGAATGAAAGGACAGCGTGGATAAAGTTGTTATTATACCCACATATAATGAAAAGGAGAATGTAGCCCGGATCATCGAGGCCGTAATGGACCTTGAGGGCAACTTTCATGTGCTGATTGTGGATGATGGTTCCCCGGATGGAACGGCAGACATTGTAAAGGCATTGCAGGAGCCCTATAACGGGCGGCTGTTCCTGGAAGAACGCCGCGGAAAACTGGGACTGGGTACCGCCTATATTCATGGGTTTAAATGGAGTTTGAACAAAGGATACCAATTTGTATTTGAAATGGACGCCGATTTTTCGCATAATCCGAAAGACCTGGTCCGTTTGCATCAGGCTTGTGTGGAAGGGGCGGATCTGGCCATCGGAAGCCGGTATGTAAAAGGCGGCGGCATCGTAAACTGGCCGGCGGACCGGGTATTCATATCCAGGGGCGGCTCGTTATATACACGCATGATCACCTGGATGCCCGTAAAAGATCCCACGGCCGGGTTTATGTGCTATACCGCAAAAGTGCTGCGCGCCATAAATTTCGACAATATCAGCTTTGTAGGATATGCGTTCCAGATCGAGATGAAGTATGCTACCTGGAAGCTTGGGTTTAAGATAAAAGAAGTACCGATCATTTTCCAGGACCGTACGGAGGGACAATCAAAAATGAGCAAAGGCATTTTGAAGGAGGGGATACTGGGGGTATTGAACCTGCGCTGGCAGAGCCTGTTTAAGAATTACAGGAACAGGGTTTCAAATAATTGATACAATAAGTATGTATAGTAAGCAGGAGGCCGCTTTAATTAAGAAGGAATTCTGGACCTCATTGGGTATGTATCTGAAGCCGGTTTTAAACGCCAATGGCCAAAAGATAAACTGGGTCAACTATAAAACAGGGATCAAGCATATTTACTTCAGAACGGATGTAACTAAAAAAGTTGCTACGGTAGCTATTGAGCTTACGCATCCGGCAGCACCGGACCGGTTGATGGCGTTGGAGAAACTGGTATCGCTAAAGCCGGTTTTTTCAGAAATGGTGAATGGTACGTGGACATGGCAGGAAACGGTTTATGATGAAACTGGTCAGCCCATTTCCCGGATCGTTATCCAGAAAGAGGATGTGAATATTTTTGATAAGAACGACTGGCCGGCGATTATTTCTTTTTTAAAACAGCATTTGATTGCACTGGATGCCTTCTGGCATATGGCCAGGGATTATTTTGAGGACTGATCCGGTTACGCATAACCGGCGATGCAAAAGGCTGCGGATATTTAAAAAACGGAATCAATGAAACAATTAACGATGAGCTTGCTGGCTACTGTAATGCTCCATGCAATGACAAATGCCCAACAGGAAATTCCTTTATATACAACCGTTCCAAACAGCATACCTGCTGAGAACCTGGAAAAGTCGGTAACAGGCGCAGATGGTATTACGAGGGTCAGTAATGTATCTGAGCCTTCGATAGCTGTGTATAAAGCTGAAGGCGGTTCCGGCAAACAGCCGGCAGTGATCATCTGTCCGGGCGGCGGGTATTCGATCCTGGCCATTAGTCATGAAGGTGTGGATGTGGCCAGGGCGTTTAACGACATGGGGGTAACCGCCTTCGTGTTAAAATACCGCTTGCCGGATGATCGTATTATGACCGATAAATCGATTGGTCCGCTGCAGGATGCAGAACGTGCCATACAATGGGTTCGCGAACACGCTGCTGAATACAATATAAACCCGCATAAGATCGGGATCATGGGGTTCTCTGCCGGAGGACATTTGGCATCCACGCTGTCCACACATTATATGGACGCCGTGATCACGAATCCCAAGAAAACGGCATTACGCCCTGATTTTTCAATACTCATTTATCCGGTGATCAGTTTTAATGACAGCCTGGGCCACCGGGGCAGCCGGGAACGGCTGATCGGAAAAACGCCGGCAACAGCGGTCATTCAAAAATATTCCAATGAACTCCGGGTAAATAAAAAAACACCTCCAGCCTTTCTGGTGCATGCAAAGGACGACCGTACTGTACCCTGGCAAAATAGTGAGCTATATTATGAGGCGTTGTTAAAAAATAAGGTAGCCGCCCGCGTGTTTTACTATGAAAAAGGCGGTCATGGATTTGGCATGCGGAATAAAACTTCGGATGTGAAATGGATGGATGTATTAAAGAAATGGATGGAGGAACAGCATATCCTTTGAAAAACTTCCGGCAGTAACAATGCAGATACGGGATTCCCGCCCCATCAATAAACAAATTGTTGTAACTTAGAAGGACGGCTTACAGCTGCTACTTGTTTAAACGGTCGTCATGAAATATCCTGTAAAAATACGGTCAATTGCACACGTAACGCACGATGTGCTGAGCATACGGGTTAACAAACCCGAAGCGTTGGAATACACACCCGGACAGGCAACGGAGGTCTTTATCGACCGCGAGGGCTGGCTGGAAGAAGGGCGGCCATTCACCTTTACTTCGCTGCCTGATGACAACTACCTGGAATTTACAATAAAAACATATCCCGAACGAAAAGGAGTTACGGCAGAACTGCTGCAACTGCAGGCCGGTGACGGCCTGTTATTGAATGATGTTTTTGGTGAAATAGCTTATAAGGGAGAGGGAATATTTATTGCCGGAGGTGCAGGACTTACACCTTTTCTGGCCATTTTGCGCCAGCTGGACAAAGAGCATCGCATCGGAAATAACCGGTTGCTTTTTGCCAATAAAAAGAAAGCCGATATTATACATGAAGCGGAGTTGCGCGCGCTGCTCGGAGCACATTTTGTAAATGTACTGTCGGATGAAACAATTCCGGGCTATGCGCATGGTTATATCTCCGGCGATCTTCTGCAAAAAATGATCCCGGATCAGGAGGCCTATGTGTATTTATGCGGCCCACCACCCATGATGGACGCGGTGGAACGGGAATTGCTGGCATTGAAGATTGATCCGGCGCGGCTTGTTAAGGAAGGATTTTAGTTTGTTGCGGCGATAACGGTGCTGTTATTTTTATTTATACAAACGGATATTTTACACGAATACAGATGATTTTTAAGCTCGGATTATGAAGCGAAATTTGATGCTTTGCGGACTGCTTTTCATGCAGCTGGTGGTGGTTGCCCAACAACCGGCAACAACCCTCATGGATTCTTTAGGAATTATGGCAAAAGGTGCGGTGTTGCAAAAGATAAGCTCCCGTTTTTCTTTTACAGAAGGACCCGTGGCAGATAAAGCCGGCAACATTTATTTTACGGATCAGCCCAATGACCAGATATGGCGGTACAACCTCGACGGAACGCTTACGGAGTTTATGTCGGTCGCCGGCCGTTCGAATGGCCTGGATATGGATGCAAAGGGAAATATCATTGCCTGTGCCGATGCGCAAAATGAGCTCTGGTCCATTACCCCGGCCGGAAAAGTTACCGTGCTGCTGGGCAAGGTTGACGGTAAAAGGCTGAACGGTCCCAATGATCTCTGGATCGATAAAAAGGGCGGTATCTATTTTACAGACCCGTATTATCAGCGAAAATACTGGACGCGTACGGAGCAGGAGATCCCGCAGCAGAAAGTTTATTACCTGCCTCCCGGGGCAAAGCAACCGGTTGTGGTTACCGATGAGCTGGTAAAGCCCAATGGGATTGTTGGAGATGGCAACGTACTTTTTGTAGCGGATATAAAAGACAATAAAATATACCGGTTCCGGATTCGTAAGGACGGTTCCCTGGCCGATAAAGTAGTGTTTGCCGCCCAGGGGGCAGATGGTATTACGTTGGATGAAAAAGGAAACCTCTATCTCAGCGGTAACGGCGTTACTGTGTTTGATCCACAAGGCCGCCGGATCGCCTATATTCCAGTTCCCGAAAAATGGACCGCCAATATTTGTTTTGGAGGCAAGCACCGCAACCTGCTTTTTATGACCGCCGGAACCAGTATTTATACCCTGCAAATGCGGGTAAGGGGAATTAAAAAGTTTTAACAAGGCGCAAAAACGGGCTGCAGCATCTTCTGTTAAGAATGCCCGTGCCGTCACCGGCAAAGGGGGCGTTGTGCGATTGCAGACCATGCTGGTACCGCATCTGTAAATGGTGCTTCATCACTTTTTTCTGACTACCAGCAGCCAGTCGTTTTCCAGCAACAGGTACCCATAGTCGTAACAAAAAAAGTATGTATGTCCCTTTTTTGTTTGATACTGGTTGGTCATGTATTTAAACTGAAATCCGGCCAATCGTAATTTGTCGCGATGTATAGCGATTGTTTTTTCTGTTTGCTTCAATTGTTCCTGCAGTATTTTCCGGTTTTTCCGAAGAATGGCATTAATGTTCCGGATCAGTTTCTCGGGGCCGCTTTTCATGGCGTTATTGTGTTGATTACGGCAAAAATCATCACAGAACTTTTTATCAGCTCTCCCTTTTATGGGTTTTTGACAGGAAAGGCATAATTTTCCTGGGGCGTCGGTGTTTGGCATAATGACTTGATTTTCCTTCTACAATATACAAAATTATTCTATTATAAGTGTTTGTAAACGCTTATAAACGTTTACTTACGTAAGTAAACGTTTAATAACCGGATAATACTTCCGGAGAAACGCATCTTTGGGTTGTTGAAGCCGATAGCGCTGTCGGTTCAGCCGGAATAGCAAATATGATCATCGCCGAAAGGCCCAAAAACCAACGTTATGTACACAATCAAAAACAAAGTTCAACTGATCGGTCATTTAGGCAGTGCACCGGAAGTAAAAGCAATTGCCAGCGGGAAAAAAATGGCCCGTTTTAGTCTCGCCACCAATGAGAGTTATAAAAACACCAAGGGCGAAAAGGTAACCGAAACGCAATGGCATAACCTGGTAGTGTGGGGCAAGCTTGCAGACATTGCCGCAAAATACCTGGAAAAGGGGCGGGAGGTTGCTGTTGAGGGAAAGCTGGTCAACCGTCAATACGAGGACAAAAATGGCCAAAAGCGTTATTACGCAGAAATACAGGTGCAGGAATTATTGCTCCTGTCTGGCGGTCACCGGAGTACCGTGGCGCCGTAAAACCGTAGTATAACACCTTAGAAAAGCGCCGTTGCTAACCACAGGGTTGCCCTCTATCCGGCAGCCCTTTTTTTATGTCAGGTATTTGACGAAATACCCGGAAAATATCTTTCTTGCCGACGGCCTTTCTCAGTGGTGGGTATGCTTTATAAGTGGCGCCGCTGCAATGAACGATAACCGTTTAAGGCCTGAATTGCAGGAAGCGAAGCTGCAATGCCTTTAATAATTGCTCTATCTTTGCAGTGCTCAAATATTCCTGTGAACTTTAAAACCTGTTATCAT
This sequence comes from Niabella pedocola, assembly GCF_021044425.1. Taxonomy (GTDB): domain Bacteria; phylum Bacteroidota; class Bacteroidia; order Chitinophagales; family Chitinophagaceae; genus Niabella; species Niabella pedocola. The sequence goes on from NZ_JAJNEC010000001.1 coordinate 51,031, forward strand.
GAGAAAAGCAATTTTCATTTTCGCAGCGCTCGGCACCATCATTCTTACCGCATGTAATACGTCAAAACGACCGGCGGCAGGCGCACCCTCCGGCACCATCCTGGAACAACGATGGAAGCTGACGGAACTGGCGGGCAAACCGGTGCCGGATCAGATCAATCACAAAGAGCCGTTTTTACAATTACAAAGCAGTGATTCGAGGTTTAGCGCTTCGGCGGGCTGTAACGGGCTGGGGGGAACGTTTACACTGCAAGACAATGGCCGCATCCGTTTCAGGCTTGGGGCATCAACGTTGATGGCCTGCGATCATATGGAGATGGAACAAGGTCTGATAAGGGCGCTCGAGTCTGCAGATAACTATACCATCCGGAACAATGAGCTTTCGCTCAATAAGGCAAGAATGGCGCCGTTGGCGCGTTTCCGGGCTGTAACGAGCGGGCAGGAAAGCAGTGCTTTAAATGGCACCTGGGAACTCAATTATATATCCGGTTCGCGGATCGCATTTGAAGGTTTGTATCCCCGTAAACGTCCTACTATTGTTTTTAACCTGCCACAAACCACTGCCAGTGGAAATAGCAGTTGTAACCGCTATACCCTCTCTTTTTCTATAAATGATCATTCGATCCGGTTTAAAGATCCGGCAAGTACAAAAATGTACTGTGAGGGGGCAGGTGAATCTACCTTTTTTAATACCCTGAAAACCGTTACCAAATACGATATAACGGGGAATACACTGCACCTGATTATGGGTGATATAGCTGTGATGCGGTTTGAACGGAAGTAGCCGGTTTTATAATTGTTAATAACGACCAGGATAACGCCACCGGTTTTATTAAGTGATGGGTCTTTGATAACATGAAAGAACCATCACAATTTTTAATGACCATCCGCCCGGATCTGATGTTGCCGATTGATACAAACAGGCCGGAAAGTAGCGACGTTGCGTGTGAAAGACACGGGCTGGGGATTAAAAGCAGCGAAAGACTATGTGGATACAATGGAAGCGGGCATTGCCGTCGCGGAACTTCAAATGGTGTATGGGAAGGATGCTGTTAACCGAAAAACTGTACACCCGGGCGATGTCGGATGGGACCAGGTTGCGGCCGTATTTGATGCATTGTGCAATGATGAAGTACCAAATGATGCTGCACTGGATAAAGCGCTTGAAGATTTTTTTCAGGTGTTCCACAGGCCGATATTATAAAAGCGCATACGAGCAGGTATAATGTTCGCAAAAAAGAAGCGGCTTCAACGATGCCTGCCGGAGCAGGGGTAAAACAGCCGGGACCATCACAAAAAAGTATCAATGAGGATCATTATAACAAAGAGCAAAGGGGCGGTTCCGATTCCGGGTGATACCTGGTTATTGCATTGATCATAACAGGAATTGTTCTGTACCTGTTTGCAAAGTATTCGGGAATGCAAGTGTATTGGGCGATAAAATAAAAGGAGGCCGTATCAACGCGCTCCATACTGTAATGAATTCCAAACGATGCCGGAATGACATTTCATTATGAACGGCCTTTTGATACGACCTCTTTGTAAAGCTGCGTTATGCGATGTTTATTTCCTGCCCGGGTTTATTGGTTTCCGGGTTTTTCTGAAATATGATTTTTAACACACCATCGGTATAGCTCGCATTGATGGCATCCGTGAGTACTTTATCGCTCAACTGGAAAGAACGTTCAAAGTTTGCCGGCTGATGTTCCTGGTAAACGTAATTCCCTGTTTCTGCCTGCCCCGGAGCGTCATAACGGATGGTAAGCACATCTTCCTTAACTGAAATTTTAAAATGCTCTTTTTGAAGTCCGGCTGCATACAGGGAAATGATAAAGGCCGTTTCAGTTTCTTCAATATTAACAGGTTTTGAGCCGTTCATGTATCCTTGTAATTTGTGCATCCAGGGATGTCCGCCACCGAACGGACGACCACCAAATTTTTTTCCAAAGAAACACCGTTGTTGCTTAAAGCGGGAATCGAACTGTTGTTGTGTATGACCGCCTATGGATTGATCTGTAAACATGACTTTTTTGTTTTTGTGTTTAATAAACAATTAATGAATGGGAATAATGGCAGGAGTGCCCTGGCGTTTGTGATGGGTAATGGGCTGCAGTGAGCCGTTATGCTGCAGCTCTGTAAAATAAGGGTTGCCGCTCCACTCAAGGCCGTTACCCTCAGCCCATTTTTGACGGGCCTTTGAAATGATTTTACCGGCAATAAGCACAAGTACGCTGATCCCGATTGCCAATAGTAATAATTTAAAGAGCAGGAATAATACCAGCGATGCCAGACCGATCAGCAACGTAAGCCCGGCGAGTCGTGGAAGAATGAACAGGATTTTGTGTTTCATTTTTTCTTTTTTTAATTTTAAAACCGTTGTTTCTATAGAAGACGGAGGTGATTTGTTTTTACTTTAAAAACCGGGAAAATATTTTCAGCAGTGGGCATTTGCCGGCGTCTGCTTTCATAAAATGTTCCTGAAGAATAAAGCACAACTATTGTTTGCCCGGGGCAAACGCCGGCCGGAAATAACGGAAAAGGCTAAGGAACGATGCCGATCATAAAATGGTGCAAACGGTTGATCATTTGATGACGATAAAAGTAGGCCGGAGGGTATTATATTGCAGGAAATAAATGATTTAAAGAAATTTCAAATTTTTAACAGAAACAATTATGAAAAAGAACCGGGCCATATGGCTGTTATGCATCCTGATGCTGAGTATACACCTTACCCATGGACAGGCCGGCGGATCCGGGATCCGTTTCGGGCTGATCGCAGATATCCAGTACGGCGATTGTGATACAAGAGGTACTCGCTTTTACCGAAATTCTTTAAAGAAGCTGGAAGATTGTATTGACACGCTTAATCACCAACAGGTGGCGTTTTCCATCAACCTGGGCGATATTACTGACCGTAATCCGCAAGACCTGGAACCGGTGCTGCAGCGTTTGAAAAAGCTGAAACGGCAGCTTTATACAACACCGGGCAATCATGATTATAAGGGTGTAGCGGATAATAAAACGCTGTACAAAAAGCTTCATATGCCGGGGGAATACTATTCTTTTAAAAAAGGAAACTGGCGTTTTGTAATGTTGAATACAAATGAAGTGGCGGCTTACTCCAATGTAACCGGAACCTGGAAGGAAAAGGAACTCAGCAACATGATGGAGCGGATAAGGGCAGATAAGGCGCATAACGGAGCGGAATACAACGGAGGCATCAGCAGCGCTCAATTCAGCTGGTTAAAGTCTATACTGCAAACGGCACAGAAGAAGGGAGAGCGGGTACTCATCTTTTCTCATCATCCGTTCAGTTGTGCAGACGGGCTCACTGCCTTGAATGATAAAGAAGTGGTATCCCTGCTTTCCGGATATTCCTGTGTAAAGGCGGTTATTGCCGGGCATCATCATACCGGTGCTTTTTGCTATGAGGGTAAAATACCGTTTATCGTAACGGAGGGAATGATTGAAACCGAGCATGCCAACGCGTTTGGAATTATTGAACTGACGGACGGGGAATTGATCCTTAGAGGGTATGGAAGAACCCGCTCGTACAAACTGGCGTTTGAATAAGAATAGCGGATCCCAGGGATCAATGACCGTCGTTGCGTGCCTGCTATCGCTTCGGGGGCCATGCTGCACCGGTTTGCGGACCAGCTCCTGGTGAGGAACATGGATGCGGATGGTATGCCTTGGAATTTCGTTACCGGTATAATGCCTTCGAACGTTTACCGCATTCGGGAGGTAGGTGCATGGTTGCATGAGCATAACCCGCGTGGTAACAACAACGCTCCTGAGATCCGATTGTCATTTTTGCCGCTGAATCTGACGCATTCGCACCGGTGCCGCAGCTTTTTCTTTTTTACTTTTATCATTATTACTTCCTGAAGGTTGAACAGCGTAACCTTTAAATATAAAATCAATGAAAGCGGATCAAAAGACCATGCCTGCCGGCCATTATGCAAGCATTAACGGAATCCGGATGTATTATGAAATCCACGGAAATGCAGCCGGTATCCCGCTGGTATTGGTGCATGGCGGTGGGTCTACCATTCCTTCCAACTGGGAACTGTTGCTGCCGTTTTTTACAACCCAGTACCGGGTTATCGCCATGGAGCTGCAGGCGCATGGCCGCACAGGCGACCGGGATACGCCGGAATCGTTCCGGCAGGATGCGGGGGATGTGCAGGCATTGCTGGAACTGTTGCAGGTGCCCCAGGCGAATATTGCAGGGTTTAGTGATGGCGCCTGTACAGCAATGGAGATCGCCATCCGGTACCCGGAGCTCGTTCATAAAATGGTATTGATCTCCGGCAATTATAAAAGGTCGGGGATGGTTCCGGGATTTTTTGAGGGACTGGAAGCCGCTATATTTGCCGATATGCCAGCACCGTTAAAAAACGCCTACCTCGATGTGAATCCCGATCCGGAAGGATTGTTAAATATGTTTGAGAAAGACCGGGCGAAAAGACTGATGTTTCAGGATGTGCCGGAAGCGCTGCTGAATGGCATAAAAGCACCTGCACTGTTGATGGTTGGTGACCAGGATGTGATTACGGTGCCACATACGGTTGACATGTGGAAGCAGATACCCGGTGCCCGCCTGGCCGTACTACCGGGAAATCACGGATCCTTTATCGGGGAAATTTTTACAAGAGAGGCCAGAAACCCCATGCCGGAAATTGCCGCAAATATGATCAGCCACTTCCTTAACAAAGATTAAGTACTGCCGACCAGGCATGATGTTGCCGGTGATATAGCTTCAGCAATTCTGAAGACCACAAAAAAATATCCAGCAGCAGCCCCCAGTTGCTGCACATGACAATCGTATGTAAGCAATCTTTGTATATTTAATAAACAAAGTATTTACTTTGTTTATTAAATGCTTTTATTTATCTTTGAATGGTAAAGTAAGATCAGGGTATTGCAGATCCGGCGGGCCTGATACGCTACTGTTGTCAGAGGCAGACCGGGTGCGGGATCCTGATCGTTTAAAAACATTCACCAAAAAAAGAATCACATGACACATCAATTACCTTCGTTGCCCTATGCATACGATGCACTGGAACCTCATATCGATACGGCAACGATGCAGATCCATCACGGCAAACATCACCAGGCATATGTTGATAATCTGAATAAGGCTGTTACCGGAACGGAGCATGAGCAAAAAACGCTGGAGGCACTTGTGGCTGCTGCGGGTTCCATTAGTCCGGCTGTGCGCAATAACGCCGGGGGACACTGGAACCATCGTTTTTTCTGGACGAGCCTTTCACCAAACGGAGGTGGGGTACCCGTTGGAACACTGGCGGCTGCTATTGATCAACGCTTTGGCTCTTTCGAAGCGTTCAAGGAACAATTTCAGGCAGCAGCTGTTTCGCGCTTCGGTTCGGGATGGGCATGGCTGGTGCTTACAGATAATGGTCAACTGGCGATTACTTCTACGCCCAACCAGGATAATCCGTTAATGGATGTGGCGGAAGTAAAGGGTACGCCTGTTATCGGAGTAGATGTGTGGGAGCATGCTTATTATCTCCGGTATCAGAACCGTCGCGCCGAATACCTGAATGCCTATTGGCAGGTGGTAAACTGGGAAGCCGCGGATGCATTATTCAACAACCGCTAAGGCATGGTCAGTGGGCGGGTATCTGCGGATCCGCAAGGATTGCTGACACCGGTTATAAAACTGCGTCAGCCCGCTATTGAAAAAGAGATGTCAAAAAAGCAAAAAGTTTTTTTGCAGTCTTTTTGTTGAAACCAAAGAAATACTTATCTTTGCCCCCCACAAAACGGCCCCGTAGCTCAATTGAATAGAGCATTTGACTACGGATCAAAAGGTTTCAGGTTTGAATCCTGACGGGGTCACTTAAGATCAAGGAGTTACAGATAATGTAACTCTTTTTTTTGCACATAATTGTTTGGTATGATCCTTGACAATCTTGTTTGAATTTTTGATCGCTGTACTAATTCGTAAATCTGCGTACATGAAAATAGCTTTTTGGGCGTTGGGAAAGCAGCATGAGGCTTATGTGAAAGAAGGAGTAGAGGAGTTTTCCGGCCGCATCGGGAATTATTTCCGGCTGGAATGGGAGCTGATTCCGGTGCCGAAAGATGCGGCACATCTTGGTGCCACGGAGCTGAAAAAAAAGGAAGCGGCGGTGATCCTTCCCAAAATTGCAAAGGAAGATTATCTGGTTGCGTTAGAGGAACGGGGCCGCCAGATGAGCTCCGAAGGGCTCGCCACATTTTTACAGGGACGTGCCAATGCCGGCACGCGGCGCATTATTTTTTTGATAGGCGGTGCGTACGGACTGGATGAAACCGTTTTGAGAAGGGCCAATACCTTATGGAGTTTATCGCAGCTGGTTTTTCCGCATCAACTGGTGCGTCTCATTCTGGCAGAACAGGTATACCGGGCCTGTACCATCATGAAAAATGAAAAATACCATCATTCCTGAAATTAGAAATGAGAAATGGGAATTTGTCGCTATTTTTAGCGCATGGAAATAACCATTACGCTCATTATCACCATTATTACCGTGGCCGTTTCCCTCTGGGGGTTCAGCAGTTCAAAAGTGATCGATAACCTTATTTTTTTCGGACCTGCCATTTCCCGGAACCGCCAGTACTACCGGTTTATTACGCATGGTTTGATCCATGCGGATCTGATGCACCTGGCGTTTAATATGATTGCGTTGTATTCTTTTGGTATAGCCCTTGAAACTTATTTTTTCCCCGACGACCGGGTTTTCGGGGCAGATGCGCCGATGTATTTTACTGGCTTATATGTTGGAGGGCTTGTAGTGGCCAGTCTGCCGGATTATTTCAAGCACAAGGATGATTATTACTTCAAAAGTCTTGGAGCTTCCGGCGCTGTTTCTTCGGTGATCTTTGCGTGTATCGTGTTATTTCCTACACTTCCCATTCGCTTTTTATTTCTGCCCGTAGACATTCCCGGTTGGATATTCGGTGGATTGTACCTGCTGATTTCTGCCTATCTCGACCGGCAGGGGGGCGGGCGCATTAATCATGGCGCACATTTATGGGGTGCCGTTTTCGGTATTGTTTTTATTGTGCTGTTTGTTAGTTTGAAAGGACAGCTGAATGTTTTCGAAAACTTTATTCACCAGATCCGGAAGTGATTGGGTTACGCGGGAACCCATTCCAGATCCGGCGGCATTATAACCGGATGTTCTATTTTGAACCGGCAATTTCATTTCCGATAATAAGTATGGGAATCTTCAGCCGGTGCCGCACATTGTTAATCGTGCTGCCATAGATAAAATCCTTCAGGCCTTTGTGCCCATGTGCGCCCATTACCAGCAGGTTGGCCTGCTGATCGGTAACGATCCTGGGAATTTCGCGGGATGCAATGCCATAGCCCAGTTCCCATACGACCTTGTATCCCTTTTGGCGGATCTGCTTGGCATACCCGTCCAGGTAGGCCTTATCTGTTTTGGATTCTTCATCTTTTATTTCCCGGTTATTGAACCGTGCTGCTACACTCTCCACCACATGGATCAGTACAAACCTTGTTTGGGCACCGCCCTGTTTTAATGCCTGGGTGATGAGTACACTGTCGGTTTTCCCAAAATCAACCGCCACAGCAATGGTATCATAGGTATTGGCGCCGGTTGAAAGATCGAGTGGTTCCGGCTCCGGATGCACCGGGGAGAAGCTGGTTTTAAGTCCTCTTTTACTGAAAGGGTAGAAGATGGTATAAGCCAGCAGGACCAGTATCCCTGTACTGGCCAGGATGATCAGCAGCTTCCATCCCCAGGAGGCCGTGGTGGCAAAATAACCGGTGATCGCATCGGTAACCATGCGGCCGTTTAAATAGATCAGTACCGCCGTAATGATCCAGGCAAATAGTTTTGTAACCGGTTTAATGGTAAACATGCCCATTGTGTTCCGGTCGCTTACAAAATGGATCAGGGGTATGATGGCAAATCCCAGCTGCATGCTCAATACCACCTGGCTGAAGATGAGTAACTGGTCTACTTCGTTCTCACCATAAAGTCCAATGACCAGCACCGCGGGCACAATGGCAATCAGCCGGGTGAGCAGGCGGCGCACCAGCGGATTGATCCGGAGTTTTAAGTATCCTTCCATGATGATCTGGCCCGCCAGCGTACCGGTTACAGTGCTGCTTTGGCCGGCTGCGATCAATGCTACGGCAAAGAGTTTAGACGCGAAGTCGCTGCCGAGATGGCTGGGCAGCAATTCATAGGCCTGGCGGATCTCCGCTACATCGGTTCTGCCGGTTTTAAAGAAAATAGTGGCCGCCAGTACCAGGATGGCGGCATTGACCAGGAAGGCCAGGTTCAGGGCAATGGCGCTATCCCAGAAATTATATTTTAGTGCCTTCCGGATCCCCTCCTCTGTATTTTTAAATTTTCGGGTCTGCACCAGGGCCGAGTGCAGGTAGAGGTTATGGGGCATTACTGTGGCACCGATGATACCAATGGCAATATACAGGGCCGCATCATTCTGGATCCGGGGTACAAAGCCGGAGGCCATTTCCCGGGGATCGGGTGATGCGATGATAATCTGCACCAGGAACGACATGCCAATGATAAAGATCAGCCCGATAACAAAAGCTTCCAGTTTGCGCATTCCGAACCGTTGCAGCAGCATCAGCAAAAAAGTGTCCAGTACGGTGATCAGTACGCCATACATCAGGGGCATGCCGGTTAATAACTGCAACCCGATGGCCATTCCCAGCACCTCAGCCAGGTCGGTAGCGGCAATAGCGATCTCCGCCAGCAGGTACAGGATAAAATTGACGCCGCGGGGATAGGTTTCCCGGTTGGCCTGCGCCAGATCCTTATGCCGTACAATTCCCAGACGGGCGGAAAGGCTCTGCAGCAGGAGTGCCATCAGGTTACTCATCAGCAACACCCACAATAAGCTGTATCCAAACTGGCTGCCTCCGGCCAGATCAGTGGCCCAGTTGCCGGGATCCATATATCCCACGCTTACCAGGTAGGCCGGTCCGAAAAAAGAAAGGATCCGCCGCCATTTGGGTTTGTTGGATTGGGTGGTATCTACCGATTGGTGTACCTCGCTCAATGAAATATCGGAGTGATGCTTATTCATGATCCTTTACTAAAATGTTTTGCGATAGTTCTTTGGATATTTGTATGGTTTGCTTGCCTCCGGTTTTTATTTCCAGCGACTGATCGTAGGCAAACCGTTTCCGGACCTCCAGCAAGGTGCCGATCTTTATTTGCTTTTCATCCAGCAGCTCCAGTATACCTGCAGACTGATCGGCGATCTGAACCACTTCCACCGGCGTTTGCAGAGGGATCGCGGATAGCAGTTTATGGGTGCGTTTAACAATATGTCCTTTTTCATCGGGAATCGGGTCGCCATGCGGATCAATGCGGGGAAAACCTAAAAAAGCATCCAGCTTGTTGATGAGGCTGGTGCTGCCTACATGTTCCAGCTCTTCCGCAATATCATGTACCTCATCCCAGTTGAACCCGAGCTTTTTTGACAGGAAATATTCCCAGAGGCGATGCCGCCGGATGATCATTAGTGCACTCTTCCGGCCAGCCTCGGTAAGATTGCAGCCATAATAGGCTTTATAATGAACGATTTTTTTCTGTTTGAGCTTTTTCAGCATATCGGTAACAGAAGCCGCCGCGGTTTTTAGCAGTTCCGAGAGATGGTTGGTTGCTACAGGGGCACCATCCTGCTCCAGGTGATAAATTGCTTTTATATAATTTTCTTCCGTATGCGAAAGATTTGAAGACATCTAAATAAAAATTTAGACAAATCTAAAAAAAGGTTATGACCGGGCAAAAAATTTATTTTTTATGCAGATGCCCGGGATTTTATTTATTTTGTTGTATAATTGAAAGTATGCGTAAACCTTTATACTGGTGCCTGTTTGTGGCAGCCGTATTCCTGATCGCCTGTGGCGGAAAAAAGAAAAAGAAGATGACCGGCGATGAGGCGGTGAACATAGAGGAATTTATGGATGCGTACCCAACGCTTTCGCTTCCGTTTGTATATGGAGACACGTCATTTCCCACGCGGGAAAACGATTCCCTGCGGATTGCGCCGGAAGTCCTGCACCAGTTTATACCGGATTCTATTACGCTTAAGATTTTTGGTAACCGGGCACATCCAGCCTATTACCCGGTAGGAGCGGTACAGGCGGGAAAAGGAACCTTTTACCTGCTAACGAGGGGCATCGACCGCGACCGGAAGGTGCTGCTGATTACTGCGCATAATGAGAAAAAGCAGTTCATTGCCGGTATCCCGGTAATAAAACTAACGCCCAATACCAATGTGTCGATTTCCGTAACGATTGATGCGCGGCTGAATATCAATAAGGACCTGACCCAAAAGTTGCCGAACGATATCGAAATCAGCGGGCATGATGTTTTTGTACTGAATGAGGCGGCCAGGAATTTCTCACTGATTATGACGGACAGCCTGGGTGATGGTTTTACAGAACTGATCAACCCGATTGATACATTGGCGCGCAAGCAAAAGTATTCCGGCGATTATGGCGATAACAAGATGAACCTGATTTCGATCCGCGATGGGCAGCGGGAAGGCCGGATGCGTTTTTTCATCCACCTGGAAAAAAATAACAAGGAATGTGTGGGCGAACTGAAAGGGGATGCGGTGTTTGCTTCACCTACTGTTGCCGAATACCGGCAGGGAGGAGATCCCTGTGTATTGCGTTTTATTTTTGAAAACGACCGGGTTTCGCTGGAAGAAGTGGAGGGGTGCGGTTCCCGGCTGGGGGCATTGCAATGCTCTTTTAACGGCGAATATCTGAAGAAAAAGGAAAAGAAGAAAGCCACCGCCCCACGCGGAAAATAAGTAAGCATATACAGCGGGGCCGGGCATCCCCTGCTCAAACGCGGCTGATGCCGGAAGGGGCAAACGTCTTGGTTTGCCGTTTTGCACCGGAGGCCCTCTACGCATCCCGGCTATGAAATCTCACTTTAGTATAATTTAAAACGGGCGATCGGGCTGCTCCGGTTTAAGGCCGTTGCCCTGAAGTTTCAATGAAACGAATGGTGTGTATTCTCTTTTTTTATTCGTATCTTGTATCCAATAGTTGCTTAAACGATTAAATTATCGCGTATGAAAAAACAAATCTGTTCGCTTATACTGGGGGCACTGGTAGCGTCCCTGGTTTTTTATTCCTGTTCCCGGCAGCAGGAACCGGCAATGGTGATTCCGGCAAATACCACCGCAAAGCAGGGCACATCTTCTGCAGCTACGCTTGCCGCCCTGGACCTGATGAGCGGAAACCCGATATTGCCTCCATTTACAGCAGACCCGGACATCCTGTATGCCAACGGCCGCTATTATATTTATACCACGGCCAATGGCCCTACTGTAAACGAATTTCATGCTTACTCATCAGCCGATCTGCTGAACTGGGTAGATGATGGCGTGGTATTTAATTTAAACAATGTTAGCTGGTCGCATGCCGATGGCTGGGCGCCTTGCGTAGTGGCGCGCAACGGGCAGTATTATTTTTATTTTACGGCCAGCAAAAAGATAGGAGTGGCTGTGGGCGCAAGCCCTACCGGCCCTTTTACGGATATCGGTGCGCCACTGGCGACCGGGCTGGGTACGGATCCGATTGACCCCATGGCCTTTATTGACACAGACGGGCAGGCATACCTGTACTGGGGCAATACCACGCTGAACATCCAGAAACTGAACAGTGATATGGTGTCGCTCACCGGTACCCGGAGCAATGCCAAGCCCTCCAATTATTTTGAAGCGCCTTATGTGATCAAACGCAATGGGATCTATTACCTGATGTATTCTGTAAACGACTATCGCAACAACGATTATCATGTAGAATATGCCACTGCCACATCACCCATGGGGCCCTGGACCGTTAAAGGACGCATTACAGCTCCCAATGGCAATATCCTTGGTCCGGGGCATAATGCGGTGATCACCAGACCGGGCTGCAGCAGTGAATATTATTTTGTGTATCATCGCAGAACCAGTACCAATGTGAATGAGCGGCAGGTAGCAATCGACCGGATGTTCTTTGATGCCGCCGGCAATATTATGCCGGTGAATATTACTACCTCCGGCGTTATTGGAATTACCGGGTCAGCGCCTTGTACCAGTCCCACTCCCGTTGCCAACGGCATCTATGCCATCCGTTCAAAGGTGAACACCAGTTCGGGTCAGGGACTGTACCTCGATATTCCTGCCTGTGGCACCGGTAATGCGGATGTACGTACCTGGACGCGCACCAACTGTAACGGACAACGCTGGGCACTCACTTACCAGGGGAACGGATTTTACAAGATCATTTCCCAGCAGCCCAATCATAAATCGCTGGACCTGGATGCCTGCAAACTGGCTGTGGGTACCAATATACAGGTTTGGGACCAGCTGAATAATGACTGTCAGCTCTGGCGGATTGAAGATGCCGGTGGTGGCTGGTATCGGATTTTAGCAAAAGCCAGCGGCAACGTAATGGACCTGGCCAATGGCGATCCCACGCCGGGTGCCGACATCCGGTCCTGGTCGTGGAATGGAAGCGATGCGCAGCTCTTCCGGTTTGAAGCGGCACCCTGATGGGAGTTAATAATGTGATTGTTTAAACGCCGCCTCCATTTCGTTGGCCTCCGGGATGGTTAGTGCCTGTTGTGCAACCACAATGCGGTAGGTAAAGGTTTTGGACCGGCCCGGCGGCAATACCAGGTTTAATGAATCGCTTCCGTTGCTGAAAACAGCCCTGCCCAGCGGGTTGAGGGCAAACAGGCCATACCCGCGTGCATGCCAGTACGTAGGGTAGCCGGTATTGGAGGGGTGGTCAAACATCGCAATGGTGATGGGGGCTCCGTCTTTTTTCCCTTTTAGCATTGCCCAGGTACCCTGGCTGCTCCATACGGCATCGCCGGTTTTTCCATTGGATGCATAATACATACCCGTAGGAATGCCCGGACCCGATGCCGCAACGGTTGTTATATTCCCTTTATCATCTGTAAATGATTTGGATGTTGCAGAAGGCATTTCCAGTTCTTTTGCAAGCCTTATGGCAAAGAAACCATCCTTTACATCTTTGAATACAACCGGTTGCTGCCGGGCGGTAAGCATGGTTTTGCGGGTAATGGAGAACCGGTTATGCATTACTTCAAAGAAATAGGTCGTTTGCTCATCCAAAAAAGTATCCTGCGCCTGGTTGACCCATGTAGCGGTAACCTGAAGCGTGGCCTTGTTTCCGGATGCCGACTGTTTGCGGATCTTTTGGTGTATGATGGTGCCGTAGTGTGCTTTTTTTGCAGCGGGAATCGCCGATGAATTGTTCCAGAAGTCGATGCCATTTACGGATTCATAATTCATCCAGATGCCTACATGATGTGGATGATCGGTGCTTTCACCGGGAATGGGTTTTACCGGAAATCCTCGGGTAACCGTAATACCTCCGAGTGTATTTACCGGGTACAGAAAGGGCTTGGCGATACTGTCTGTATAACAATAGGCCGTAAGTAAGCGCCCGTTATATACAACGTCTACCTGCTTTTGACCGGGACGGTTGACCAGCTCAAACCCCTTGCGGGCAGTCTGTGCTGCTAAAGCCATGCAAACAAAAAAAGACAACAGGGCAAGGAAACTTTTTTTCATATGATGCTGTTTGAAGAATCGTGAAGGAGTTCAAAGATAAGAAAGGCCGGTAAAGGGGAGAAATGAAAACTGCGGCCCACCGTTTTTACACTATGTGGCCGCAGCGTTCTGTATGGAAGAATGGGTCAGAAGCGGTAACTGACGCTGAACCGGAGGTTGCGTGGTGGTTCTGTTTGGTAATAATAGGCTGGTTTTACCGAGCTCCAGTCGCCATACACAGCAGGCAGTTCGTAATAGGAGCCGGTGTACAGATAGCTGTTAAGAACATTAAACAGGTTTAAGGTAAAACGGTACCGGTTCCGGGTGTAAAATAATCCGGCATCCAACTTGAAATAATCCGGTAATTGTTGGCCCTGTGTAGACCAGCCGGTGTGCCGGTCGATCAGCGACGTAAATCCTCCCGAGATGCCCAAGCCCTGTAGTGCTCCTTCCTGCAGCTCATAAGAAAGCCAGGCGTTGGAAGTATGTTTTGCATAGCCGGGTACGATCTCGCCTACGGTATAACTACCGGCTGCCCCGGCCGCCACTTTGGTGATCATACTTTCTGTGAACGCGTAGTTAGCGATGGCGGTAAAGCCGGGAAGAATGATACCTCGGATATCGAATTCAACGCCCCGGGCCACTTTTTCTCCGAGCACGATACTGGTGGGCTGATTGGGATTGGGTGCATCCGGATCGGCGGTTAGCTCGTTCTGCTTTAAGATACGGTATACAGACAGTGTGGTCTGCCACCGGTCGTGCAACCAGCTTTTCTTAATGCCCAGTTCCATGTTGCTGCCGGTAATGGGCTTTATTTTACCGCCATTGCTGAGTGTGCCCGATTGCGGAATAAATGCCTGGTCGTACAGGCCGTATACCGCCAGGTTCTTATTAATGGAATAGCTCAGTCCGGTCCGGGGGGTAAAATGCCGGGCTTTCGAATAATCGGTACCCGTTCCGTAAATCTGGCTTACATCGGTATAGCGGCCGGCAAGGGTCCATCGCAACCGGTCGTGGAAGAAGGCTAGTTCATCCTGTATGTATACACTGGAATACCGCTGCGTTTGAATGCCTCCTGCTGCTACTGCCCGTTCTTCCAGCGGTTTGCTGCGGTCAAATTCCGGGTAGCCGTTTACCGGGGTGCCATAATCCGGATGTGTGGGATCAAACAAGGCTCCCATGGAATCCAGATCATGCGATTGGCCCCAGTCTGCATAGTATTTTTTATTGGCGGCATCTACACCTGCCAGTACCCGGTGCCGTATACTGCCGGTATGGAATTCCCCGTTTAAGAAAACCTGACCCAGCGCCATATTGCTTTTCGCATCCCAGATGCCGATATTGCGGATGAGGTGACCGGTGGTGGAATCCATCATGGATGGCCAGGAACTCATACCTGTCTGGTTGTAGTTAAAATAAGCACCTTGTGCGGTAATCTTCCAGTTGGTATTAAATGCATGCTCGAACGTAAGGTATCCGCTTTGGTCATTGATGCGGGTGGGCGGCAGGCCGGGATTGGTAAAGCTGAGGTTGCGCGGATAAGTACCATACCCGGATTTAGAAAAGATATAATAAGATCCTACTTCGGTCATCTTTGCAAACTGACCATTGTACTCCAGTGTTACCTTGGTGTTTGGGTCGAGCTGGTAAGAGATCACGGGTGCCAGCACATACCGGTTGTTGTATTCAAAATCACGGTGTGAACCGCGGTTCTGTGCTGCCATGTTCAACCGGTATAATACTTTTTTGTCTTTGCTAAGCGATCCGTCAAGGTCGAGGCTGCCCCGGTACAGATCGAAGCTGCCAAGCGTAAGATCGATGGCCCCTTTGGTGGTACCCGTTGGTTTTTTAGTAACGATATTGTATAAGCCGCTGGGATCACCATTGGCCAGCATAAACCCGGCAGGACCTTTTACAAATTCCACGCGGTCCACAAAGCTCATATCCTCTGTTAGCGGCCCCCAGTAGGACGCCACTACGTTAAAGCCGTTGCGGAACGCCTGTATCTGGGATCCGCGCGTGGTGATGTTCGCATAAAGGTCGCCCCAGTGCTCCACCCGTGTGGCGCCGCTTACATTTCGTACCAGCCCGTCGCTCATACTGATCACCTGTTGTTGTGCAAGGGTGGCCTGGTCGATCACCTGTATGTTTTGCGGCGTTTCAAGTAATGGAGTTTTCAGGCGCAAACTTACCGAAGCGTGTTCGATGCTCTTATGTGCGTTTACCAATACGGCGTCCAGCTGTTGTGCCGTTTCGTTAATTACAAAATCGACCTTAAGCGTTGCTCCTTTTGTGAGGGTGATGCTTTTTTGCTGGTTGGTGGTTTCGGCAGCGGAGAGCAGCAGGGTCCAGGATCCCGGTTTTATATTTTTGATTTCATAGTATCCCCGGTCATCACTCTGCACGGCATGCTGTGTGCCCTCAACGGTGATGGTGATATAGGGGGCCGGCTTTCCATCGGAGGTGGTAACAAAACCCTGTATTTTTCCGGATTGGGCAAAAAGGGGCGCAACGGCCAAAAAAAGGAACATTGATAATAAAGCGTACTTCTGTTTCATATTAGATCTGCGTTAAAGAGGCGCAAATCTATTTTACAAAAAAAAGGTTTGTTTACGCGATCGGGAAAAAGAAAGCACAACTGCTTTTTATTACATTGAGGTTACAATTAATGATGGATCGTATTTATTCTTTTCGGGGAAGACCAGCTGCTGTTAAAAGATGGGAGGCGGCGTATGCGGAGCGGCATCCAGAAAATCATTGGTCATGCGGATCAGCCAACCGGTACGTTGTATCACTGCTGCATAAAAAAAGGGGCTACCAGCGGTAGCCCCTCTATCACTTAGAATTTAGTAAATCTTTCTTAGTGGTGTTCCGGCTGCACTTTTACAGCGGAGCCTGTTTTACTTTTTCTTAATCCACCTCTCAGATCCACCAGTACCGGTGCCGCCACAAAGATAGAAGAGTAAACCCCGGTTACCACACCAATCAACATCGCGAAGGCAAATCCTCTAACGGCCTCTCCGCCAAATATGAACAGGATCAATACCGTTACAAATACGGTAAAGGAGGTCATAATGGTTCGGCTTAAGGTATCGTTAATGGCTTTATTCACCAATGTTTTCTGATCCATATTCGGGTACAGTTTTCCGTCTTCACGGATCCGGTCAAATACCACCACCGTATCATTCATGGAGAACCCGATTACCGTAAGAATGGCCGCAATAAAATGCTGGTCAATTTCAAGCGGGAAGGGTACCCAATCCCTCGCATAGGAGAATACGATCAGTGTTACCAAGGCATCGTGCAACAGCGAGAAGATGGTTCCCAGTGAATACCTCCAGTCGCGGAAACGCAGGAAGATGTACACAAAGATGGCCAGTATCGCCAGCACGGTGGCAGTTACTGCACCTCTCTTCAGGTCGTCGGAGATCGTTGGCAGCACCTTTTTGGTACCCATTTTATACTGGGTGTCAAACTGCTCATAGGTAGTACCCTGCGGCAGGTGATTCTTCAAACCTCCAAACAGCTTATGTGATACGATGGAATCTGCTTTTGTTGTGTTGGGATCTGTGATCAGGTAAGAGGTGGTAATATCCAGCGCACTGGCATCACCTACGGTTTTGATGAATGGATTCTCATTATCAAAAGCGGCTTTTACATCATCACGTACTTTTTCTACATCTACTTTTTTACCAAAGTCGATCCGGTAAGAACGTCCTCCGTTGAACTCCACACCATAGTCGAACCCGTGGAATATAGTACCAATGGATAACAGGAGGATCACTACTGAAATGATGTAAGCTACTTTCCGGAACTCGATAAATTTAAAGGCGCTGTGCTTGAAGATGCTCCGGCTCAGTCCTGTAAAGTATTTCAGGTGGTGGTTTTTATTGGTGAACCAGTCGGTTACCCAACGGCTTACCAGGATACCGCAGAACAGGGAGAGCAACAATCCCAGGATCTGGGTGGTTGCAAAACCTTTCACCGGTCCTAACCCAAAGTAATAAAGAATAAATGCGGTGATCAGAGTAGTTACGTGACCATCCAGTACCGGCGCAAGGGAGCGGCTGTAACCGTCATTGATTGCGGAGATATAACTTTTCCCTTTGGTGAGTTCCTCCTTAATCCGTTCATAGATAATTACGTTACTATCTACGGCCATACCGATGGTTAATACCAGACCCGCAATACCCGGTGCTGTAAGTGTAGCACCTAACCCGGCCAGTACACCAACAGTAAACAGCAGGTTCAGGATCAGGGCGATATTGGCTACCCATCCGCTGGTATTATAATAGATCAGCATCAGGATGAAGATCACGATAAAGGAGATGGTAAAGGACATTAAACCGCCTTTGATGGCTGCTTCTCCGAGGGTAGGTCCAACGGTTTCATCCGATACGATCTTGGCAGGAGCCGGTAACTTACCAATTTTAAGAATATTGGCAAGATCTTTTGCTTCTTCTGCGCTGAAATTTCCGGAGATGCTGGAGCGGCCTCCTTCAATTACATCGTTTAC
Organism: Niabella pedocola; assembly: GCF_021044425.1. Lineage (GTDB taxonomy): Bacteria > Bacteroidota > Bacteroidia > Chitinophagales > Chitinophagaceae > Niabella > Niabella pedocola. Next base: position 69,155 of record NZ_JAJNEC010000001.1, read on the forward strand.
AACCGGTGCGGAATACACCTGGTTGTCGACCACAATGGCAATATGCTTGCCCTTATTGGCACGGGTCATATCGGCCCATACGCGGCTGCCGATGGCATCCATTTCCAGTGAAACATTGGTTTTGCCCGACTGGTCGTAATCGGCACCTGCATTGGTTACATGTTCTCCTTCCAGTTTCGCTTTATCACGTCCGTTTGTTTTGATGGCATAAAGCGCTACCATATTGCTTTTCTTATTACCTATTTTTTCCGGCATTCCATACATCCAGGCAATCTCTGAAGGAAACTGGGAGCGGATCGCCGGTGCTGTAAGCATGGCACGCACCGCAGCAGTATCTTTAATATTTACCTGTCCGATGATGCCCATATCAGCCAGCTGACCTTTTTGATCTACCGGGGGAACCAATGTACCCCAGATATGCTTTTTCATTTCCTGCTGCTGATCTGCGGCGGCATCCGCGGTTTTCGCAACATTTTTATCGGCTTTAGCCAGTTCTGATAACTGGTTCTGCAGTTTGTTGGTATCGGTGGTCGTTGTTTTTGTGGAATCTGCTTTAGCTACGCCTCCGGCAGCAACGCTGGCCGAGTCTGCCTTCACCGTACTGTCTTTTACGGCTTTACCGGCATTCTGCGCATAATAGATTTCATCCGCTTTCTGAAGGTTGGACCATAATTCGGAAATATTGTATACTTCCCAGAACTGAAGGTTGGCCGAAGCCTGCAGGTTTTTACGTACCCGCTCTTTATCCTGCACACCGGGCAGCTCTACAGAAATGATCTGTTTGGCAGGATCCGGGTTGATGCTGGGCTGTGCCACCCCGAACTTATCGATACGGGTAGTGATCAGGCGGGCGGTATTATCAAAGGCTGCTTTAGCCTGGTCCTGCAAAAACCGGGTTACCTTGGCATCATTGTCGGTAACTTTTATATTCTCGCGGTTTGCGGTGGCAAACAGGGATGCCAGCGGCGTATTCGGATTTAATTTTTTAAACTCTTCTACAAAGAGCGTAATAAAGTTGGCATCGCTGTTCCCCTTGCGCTTGTCGGCATTATCCAGTGCCTTTAAGAAGCTCGGGTCTTTTGAATTGTTGGCCAGGGTCTGCAGCAATCCGTTCATCTCTACTTCCATGGTAACGTTCATACCCCCCTGGAGATCAAGACCCAGGTTTAATTCTTCTTCTTTCGCTTTCTGGTAGCTGATGGCACCGGTAATTCCATAAGTAATGGTTTCGTCTTTGGTGCTGTCTTTTAAGCGGGTCAGGCGATCGTTGTAAATCTGGTTCAGGGTTTCCTGGTACACCTCCTGGGAATCTTTACTGGAGGGGAATTTCTGGGCAGCAGTCTGGTGATTTGCATTTACATAATTATGCGCAATCGTCTCCAATTTCTTTTCGTGGTTGCGTACAAACCATGTAAATGACAGCTGGTAGAGTGAGTAGATAATGAGTAAGATTGTAAAAAATCTAACCAGTCCTTTGAGTTGCATACGTATTTGTTAATTTAATCTTTGGTTCCTCTTTAAATTTAAAGGGGGCAAAGATAAGGTTTATAGACATATAGTGGATTTGGTTTTATAAATGGATTTTATACTGTAGAAATTTTTATTTAAGGGCGGATTTTATAGAATATTTCGATTTTTTAAGATTTTAAGTTCGAAGCTGTCTTTCTAACCCCTAAATTTGCCTGAATTTGTTTAAAAATCAATCATAAACGTTTAAAATGTCGTTATCTTCTCTTTTACAGCGGTTTAGTGAACCTGAAACGCTGAAAATGGCCAAATTAGGCCGTGAACTGAGGGCCCAGGGGATCGATGTGATCGATCTGAGCCTGGGTGAGCCCGATTTTGATACGCCCGAGCACATTAAAGAGGCTGCTATTAAGGCCATTAATGATAACTGGAGCCACTATTCTCCGGTTGCGGGTTTCCCGGATGCACGGGAAGCCGTTTGTGCCAAACTGAAAAGAGACAATAACCTGGATTACAAGCCGGAGCAGATCGTGATCTCCACCGGCGCCAAGCAAAGTCTGGCCAATGTGATCCTTGCATTGGTAGATGATGGTGAAGAAGTGATCATTCCCACTCCGTATTGGGTAACCTATTCCGAGCTGGTAAAGATCGCCCGTGGAAAAGTGGTGGAAATCAGAACCACGGTAGAACAGAAACTGAAGATTACTGCGGCTGACCTGGAAAAGGCCATTACGCCGAATACCAAGGCCTTCCTGTTCTCTTCTCCCTGTAATCCTTCCGGGGCTGTTTACACTAAAGATGAGCTGGCCAGCCTGGTAGAAGTATTTAAAAAGCATCCCCAGATCTATATCATCTCCGATGAGATCTATGAATACATCAACTACGTGGGCAAACATGAAAGCATTGCGCAGTTTGATGAAATCAAAGACCGTGTGATCATCGTGAACGGATTGGCAAAAGGATTTGCCATGACGGGATGGCGTATTGGTTATACGGCTTCTACCGTAGAAATTGCCAAGGGCATGGAAAAACTGCAGGGACAAATTACCAGCGGTACCAATACTATTGCACAAAAAGCAACGGTTACGGCCCTTACTGCCGATCTGGCGCCTTCTATAGAGATGACCAAAGAGTTTACCCGCCGTAAGCAACGGGTGATGGAGCTGATCAGCGATATACCAGGCATTACCTGTACAGAACCCGATGGCGCTTTTTATATATTCCCGGATATGAGTGCGTATTTTGGAACGTCGGATGGCGAAACCACGGTTACCAATTCTGCGGATCTTTGCATGTATATCCTCAATAAGGCGCATGTGTCTTCCGTTATGGGAGCTGCTTTTGGTGAGCCCAATTGCGTACGCTTTTCATTTGCCAACAGCCTGGAGAAAATTGAAGAGGGGTGGAGCCGTATTAAAAAGGCACTGGCGCTTTTAAAATAGAAAAAATATAAACCTGTTTGAAAAGGACGTCCGGCATGGTGCGTCCTTTTTTTTAGTCATCCCGGGCTGCGTGCGGATCTCAAAGCAGCAAACACGATGCGGGTGTTGTTTTTGCACCAGTTTCTGCTTAAAGTTTTGTAATTTTAAGCTGCGGATTTGAGAAAACGTTGTCCGAAATTTTCCCTAACAAAAACATGAAAGCGGTTCGTTCCTATGGTTTGCTTTTAATAGCAGGGGTTCTGTTTGCGCTGGTTCCGGTTTTGGCACAACGTGCGGTTGTGACGGGCAGGGAGGCGCAGGAGTTGCTGCGGGCACCGGATAGTAAGGCGAAGGTGGATTCCATCATCGCATTTGCCGCAAGGCACCGGAAGAACGATTCGGTTGATACGCTGTTTAAGATCGGCTTTAACCTCGTAAACCGGCTTGCATATATGGATGGCGAAGCCCGGCTACTGGATGCATACGGGGTTTATAACCGGGATTTTTCCCGGTATGCACTGGCATTGGCCAATCATAAAGATAGCCGGGAACTGGCCCGGAAAACAGGAGATGTACAAACAGAAATTCATGCAACCAATAATATCGGGGTGGTTTACCGGCGCCTGGATGAAAACGGCAAGGCGCTCACCTATCATATGGAAGCGCTGCGGCTTGCAGAAAAAGTGGGCGACGATTACAGTGCCAGCGTGGCCTTAAACAGCATCGGAAACATTCATATTGTGCTGGGCAACTATAATGATGCGATCACGTATTTCCGGAAGAGCCTGCCCATTGCCCAGAAGGCGAACAATATGCTGGGCATGGCTATGAACTACAATAACATCGGCGAGGCCTATGAATACATGGGAAAACTGGACTCTGCCGACAGCTATTACAAACAATCCCTGTTTTATAATAAACAGATCAATAATCATAAGGGACTTGCAATCTGCTATAATTCGATTGGCAATGTACTCAAGAAACAAAGCCGCGTTTCGGAAGCGATCGCCTTGTTCGAAAAGGCAAAGCACATCACCGATACCCTCGGTGACGGCCTTTACAGTGCCAATAATTATAACAACCTGGGAAATGCCTACCTGTTACTGCATCAATACAACCCGGCAAAGGCCATGTTCTTTAATGCCCTGGCCATTTCCAGCCGCATTGGCACAATGACGGAGACCAAGAGCGCTTACGAGGGATTGATGAAGCTGAACGAAATGACCGCGCACCTCGACTCTGCATTATTTTACAGCAAATTGTTTAAGCAATACAGCGACAGTATCGTAACGGAAAGCAACAACCGCCATGTGCGGCAGATGGAAGCCATCTATGATACAGAGAAGGAGCAGGCCCGGATCGTTTTCCTGGAAACCAACCGGAAGAACGACCGTATTTTTCTTTTCGGCGCATTGGTGTTGTTCCTGCTGATCTTAACCTCCGGTATCTTATACTACCTGCGCTACCGGTTGCTGGAGCGCAATAAGCGATTGAGCCAGGAGCTGGAGATCCGCTCGCAGATCGCCTCCGATCTGCATGACGATATGGGCTCAACCCTAAGCAGCATTCATATTTTCAGTGAGCTGCTCCGGACCTCCGGAACCAACAAGGAAGAATTACTCACCAAGATAGAAGCAAATGCCAAAGACACGCTGGATGCGCTGGATGATATTATCTGGCTGGTAAAACCCTCAAATGATAAATTCAGCAACCTGTGCCAGCATATCCGGGAATATGCGGTGCCGATGTTCCAGTCGAAGGGTATACAATTTCAAATTGATTTTCCGGAATCCATTTCCGAGATCCCGTTGCCGATGGACACCCGGAGAAATATCTTTCTTATCGTAAAGGAATCGGTAAATAACCTGGTGAAATACTCAAAATGTACGGAGGCCTCCATCATCGCCCGTAATGAAGAAACCGTGATCTTTTTTTCCGTAAAGGATAACGGGATCGGGTTCGACCCGGACAAGCTTACCGACCGCAACGGGGTAAAGAATATGCGGGCCCGGGCGCAGAAGATGAACGCAGGCATCCGCATCTCCACGGGATGCGGTAAAGGCACCCTGGTTGAGTTTTGGGTTACCAAAGAGAAAGCCGGAGAGGCCTGACGTATTTGAAAAACAATTCTTGCCGGATGTTTGCCAATTGCTATCTTTATTCAAATGCGTGTTTATGAAAAAACTTTTTTATCTCCCGTTTGTTTTACTGACGATGAAAACCATGGCGCAGCTACAATATCCCGTAACACAAAAGGAGGCTGTTACGGACGACTATTTCGGAACCAAGGTAACCGATCCCTACCGGTGGCTGGAAGATGATAACAGCGCGGCAACCAAAGCCTGGGTACAGGCCCAGAACAAGGTTACGGACGCCTATCTTTCCGGTATTCCTTACCGGGAAAAAATAAAGAGCCGGCTGGAGTCTTTATGGAATTATCCCAAGTTTGGGGCACCGTTTAAAAAAGGGCCTTACTATTATTTTTATAAGAATGATGGTTTGCAGAACCAGGCGGTGCTGTACCGCACCAGGGATCTTAATGGAGTTCCGGAAGTGTTTATAGATCCCAATACCTTAAGCAGCGAAGGTATTGCGGCACTCAGCGGACTGTCGTTTACAAAGGATGGCACATTGTGCGCCTATGCGGTATCAAAGGCCGGCAGCGACTGGAGCGAAATTTTTGTGATGAATGCAGCAACCAAAACATTGCTCACCGATAAAATTAACTGGACCAAATTCGGTGGTGCGGCATGGAAGGGTAATGAAGGTTTTTATTACAGCGCCTACGATGAACCGGATGAAAAATCGAAACTGAGCAAGAAGAACGAATTTCAGAAAGTGTTTTACCACCGGTTGGGTACTTCACAAAAAGAAGATATGCTTGTGTACCAGGATAAGGAGCATCCCCTGCGGTATTTTAGGGTAGGGCTTACAGAAGATCAGCGTTTCCTGATCCTGAATGTTACGGAAGGTACCAGCGGCGGCGAGCTCTGGTACCGGGACCTTTCGAATACGGGCCAACAGGATTTTTCATTACTGGTAAAAGGTTTTGATACGGAATCGTCTGTGATCGAAAACAAGGGCGGGCTGCTGCTGGTGAATACCAACTATAAAGCGCCCAACTACCGGGTGGTGGCGATTGATCCGCAGCAGCCGGCAAGGGAAAACTGGAAAACCGTTATACCGGAGCAGCGGGAGGCATTGCAGGGGGTAGGTACCGCAGGCGGTCATCTTTTTGCCAGTTACCTGAAGGATGCATCCTCAAAGATCATCGAGTATGATTTTGATGGCCGGAAGATCCGGGATATCGAATTGCCCGGGATTGGCACGGCAGGCGGTTTTGGAGCGGACCGGGAAGACAAGACCTTTTATTATACCTACAGCTCCTTTGCCACACCGGCGGCCATTTACCAGTATGATATTGTCTCGGGCGCTTCTACATTATACCGCAAAACGGAACTGCGTTTGAAAACGGACGACCTGGTTACCGAGCAGGTATTTTTTAAAAGTAAGGATGGCGCAAGGGTGCCGATGTTCCTAACCTATAAAAAGGGATTAAAAAAAGACGGCAACAATCCCGTGCTTCTGTATGGGTATGGCGGGTTTAATATTCCCATGACACCGGGCTTTAGTGTAAGCAACGCCTTTTTTGTAGAGCAGGGCGGTATTTATGCAGTGGTAAACCTGAGAGGCGGCAGCGAATACGGGGAAGCCTGGCATAAGGCCGGCATGTTGCTGAACAAGCAAAATGTATTCAATGATTTTATTGCTGCAACAGAATTCCTGATTGCAGAAAAATACACCAATAAAAACAAAACAGCGGTACGCGGCGGCAGTAATGGTGGGTTGCTGGTGGGCGCCGTAATGACCCAGCGCCCGGACCTGTTTAAAGTAGCGATTCCCCAGGTAGGGGTGCTTGACATGCTGCGGTTTCAGAAGTTTACCGTAGGATGGGGCTGGACAGTTGAATACGGCAGCGCCGATTCTGCTACCTATTTTCCTTATCTGTACCGCTATTCGCCCTATCATAACCTTAAAAAAGGGGTAAGTTATCCCGCAACGCTGATTACCACCGGTGATCATGACGACCGTGTGGTGCCGGCACATTCCTTTAAATTTGCAGCACGTTTGCAGGAGTATCATAAAGGCCCCAACCCGGTGCTGATCCGCATTGAAACCAATGCCGGTCATGGAGCCGGTAAACCCACCAATAAGGTGATTGAAGAGGCGGCTGATATATGGGCATTTACCATGTATAACCTGGGAATGAAATTCAAAGAGTAATGGTGCAAAGCACCATCATATCCAAATAAAACCTGAGGGTTTATAAAAGCAAAGACGATAGTGTAAGAGGCGCGGGCTGGACGGTGTCATGGAGTACCCGCAGGCCATCCCTTTAGATTTTAAAAAAAAGTAGTTGTAACATGAAGAAAGCATGGATGCATGAAGATTGGGCAATTGTAGTACTGGGTGGTTTAATCATTCTTTTAGCCCTTTCGGGGTTGGTGATTCCCGTTCCGGTTTATTCCTGGAAAAACGGCGGCGAACTGGTGTCAACGGTTTTATCGGTTACCAATCTCACCTATATCGGAAAACAATTACTCATTGTAACGCCCGTAGCGGCGCTGGCCGCAGCACTTACAGGGAAGCCGGTTAAGAATACCATCCTGGTATTTTTAGTGATCTTTATAATTACGCAGGTGGCCCTCGTACTGGCCGGAAACAGCATCATGAAAGAGCTGAACCTGGAAGCGGTTATCTTCAGTCTTGCCCTCGGCTTAATCATTGGTAACTGCTTTAAATTGCCGGAATGGTTCCGGGAAGTATTGAACGCAGAATTGTATGTAAAGATCGGGCTGGTACTCCTGGGATGTTCGGTTATTTTTTCGGATGTAATGAAGGCGGGAGGTCTGGGGCTGGTACAGGCCCTGGTTGTAGTATTGTCTGTGTGGTATTTTGCTTTCTGGCTTTGCCGGAAGATGAAGGTGGATGATGATCTGACGATGATGATCTCCAGTGCGGTTTCCATTTGCGGCGTATCGGCAGCCATTGCCACTTCCGGAGCCATTAAGGGCGATTCGAAGAAATTGTCGTACGTGATTTCAATGGTATTGGTTACTGCAGTGCCGATGATGATCTTTATGCCCGTGATCGCAAATTATTTCCACTTCCCGGAACGGGTAACCGGCGCCTGGCTGGGGGGCAGCATTGATACTTCGGGTGCTGTTGTGGCTTCCGGCTCCCTGGTGGGTGAGGAAGCGCTGAAGATCAGTACGATCGTGAAGTTTTCGCAGAATGTATTGCTGGGGATCGCCGCCTTTGCGATCTCGGTTTACTGGACCTATTCCAAGAGCACGGCTACCGGCAGCAAGGAAAAACCCACGCTGCGCCTGATCTGGCAGCGGTTTCCCAAATTTATCCTGGGATTTATCGGCGCCTCGCTGCTGTTTTCGTTTGTGGTTACCCCCGAAGTGAATGCTTCCGTAAAAAACGGGTTAAAGAGTTTGCAGGGCCTGTGGTTCGGACTGGCATTTACCAGCATCGGGCTTGAAACCCGGTTTGCCGATCTTTTTAAGAACAACAGCCGGAAGCCGCTATGGGCATTCCTCATCGCCCAATTGTTCAATGTAATCATCACCCTGATCATTGCGTTTATATTGTTCAGATAGACAGGCCGGTTACTGCTATAGCGGATCAAATAAAAATGACCAGGAGTGTGGCCGTAACCATATGCGCAGTGCCGCGTAAACCTGAGCTGCCGGTGCGCGGCACCTTCATTGTTTTTACAGTGGATTATGTATAAGATCGGCGTGCGCTGCAGCTTTCCAACAGGCAAAAATTATTTTGACGCCCTGCGATTGACCGGGAAGAAAGGCCGGCAGGACGTGCAGCGCAGGTTAATGATCTGCAGACACTGCCCGGGGCGCAATCCGCAACAGTTGCACTCCACCATTGATCAGCAGCTGTTTTGCTGCAGGGGCACCGTGTACTTCGTTTTCCCGTATAACTGCGTTTATTGGTCCGCCGGCAGGTGTCATTTGAAGACGGCCGTATTAAAAAAATAGCCGGTAGCCGGAAAAAAAATCCCGGCAATACTGCCGGGATCTGAATATTTTAAGTAAGGGAAACCTTATTTCCCGGAATCTGCTTTAGGAGCCTGCTGGACAGGTTGTTGTTGCGTACCGCTGTTAAAGGGAACCGCAGGTGTTGCCTGGGGCTGTGTCTGTTGAACCGGTTGTGTGCTTACATCCTGCAATCTTCCGTTGGTGGTGCCACTCGTTTTTGTGCCGGAAACAAAGAATGTTGAAAATAAGCACAGGAGACCGATCACGGCTGCAAAGATCCAGGTACCTTTTTCCAGTACATCATTGGTTTGTTTTACACCCATGAACTGGCTGCTTACACCTCCGAAGGTTCCGGCTAAACCGCCACCTTTCGGGTTTTGGATCAACACGATAAAGCTCAGAATAACACAGGCCAGAATGATCAATATTACGAATAGAGTTGTTAACATGAATTATTTCTTTAAATGTTCGATTTTCGCTGCAAAATAAGCTCTTTTAGAGGGATTTAGCAAACTTAATTTTTGGTAAATCTCAATGGCCTTTGCTTTATTGCCTTGTTTGGCCCAAACTTCAGCCATGGCAGCGGTTTCTTCGTTTTCGCCGTGAAGCGATTTTTCCGCCATTTTTTCGATAACGGCCTCATTTCTAGCGTTGAGGCGTACTCCCGCAGTGGCATCGGGGAGGCGGCGCATGTCCTTCAGCCAGGAAGTAAAGCTCTTTAACTGACGCTCGAACTGATCGCCGGTGCCGCTTTCGTCGTTCAATTTGATCCCCTGGGAGGCAAAATAATCTACGGTATAATAAGGCGTAAATAATAAACCCGCCTTGGCCGTATCGATGGGCTCCAGTTTTAAACCCGGGATGGCGAGCGGTGCTTCCGGGGCTTCGTTCCCGGATTCTTCAACCGGTGCACTTTCCGGATCGGCCAGCGGTTGCTCCGGTCCGGGTTTATATCCCGAAAAGAACTGGTATTGCAGTAACAGCGGATCTTTAAAATAAAGCAGGGTTTTCTGCCACTGGTTTCCGAACCCTTCGTCGCCGGTTTCTTTTAAGCGGGCCGCCAGCAGCAACTGCAGGGCAGATGCATAGGGGTATTGCTGCACCAGCTTCTTTAGATCGGCCACCGGCAGGGGATGCCCCTGATCGGGAAAAGCCGCAAAAGCAATAGCATTAATAAAATGATTCATGGTGTGTGATTGTTGACTGCTGCACGGATTTACCCGGGCCAAGCGTTAGGGATCTGCTGAAAATTGGATAATGCTTACAGGACCCGGTCCTGCCTCGCCAGCTACTGTTTACCAGTTAGAGAATATCCGGTTAAAGATATCGTCGGAAAGGCTCCGCAGCATTTCTGTTTTAAGTCCCTGTTCTGCCTGCTGCAGGGCCAATGAACCATCATAATCAAAACTGCGGGTAACATCGTACTTCTTGGTTTGCTGGGAATGATTATCCCGTACATCGATATGTACCCCCACGTTTAAACGGTTGGTATTGGCCCGCTGGTTGGAAATACCCGAAGTGGCAAAAGAGTAGGAAGTAATGGTGCAATTGATGTCCCAATCGGCATCATCCCCATTCGTTTGCTTCATACGGGTTTGGCTTACGATCTTCTGTTTCAGCCGTTCTGTAAGTTCCGGAGCCAGCTGGGGATTTACATAGGCTGCCTTGTTTTGGATAATGCCTACCCGAACCACTTTAACGCTATCGGGGATACTTACATCTTTAAATTTATAAACACCACAGCCGGTTTGGGCAAATGCCAGCACCAGCACTGCTGATACGGCCAGTACCGCCAACAAGGCCTTATAATTCTTCAATATCATATTCTTTTAATTTTCTGTATAGCGTACGTTCACTGATGCCTAGGTCGAGAGAGGCATCTTTTCTTTTTCCCTTATGTTTTTTCAGCGCTTTAATGATTAGTTCTTTTTCTTTTTCCATGATGTTGAGACTCTCGTCTACTTCCTCGTGCTCATCAATGGTATTATCCACGATCATGGGGCTGGCAGATGCTTGCGGCATGGTGAGCTGTACCGGCTGATAGGTGGTGGCAGGTGCCGGAAGATACCCCGAGTCATGCCCGTTATTGAGATCCTTCAGTTCATTAATGAGTGATGCATTCTGTGCGGCAACGGATGGGTTCTGCAGTACCTCCAGGAACATACGCTTGAGCTCGTTTACATCTTTTTTCATATCGAAAAAGAGTTTATAAAGGATCTCCCGCTCGTTTTGAAATTCATTCTGATGCTGAGCCGGTGATAGGGCCGGCAGGCGGTTGTTGGAGTAGGGCTGCAGGTAGCGGCTGAGTGCCTTGGCCGTGATCTGTTTGTTTTCGGATAAAACGGATATCTGCTCCGCAATGTTTTTTAATTCCCGGATATTGCCGGGCCAGGGATATTCCAGCAGCAAATTCTTGGCATCTTCATCCAGCTGTACCGATTGGGTTTTGTATTTATCGGCAAAGTCTGCTGCAAATTTCCGGAAAAGCAATACAATGTCCTCTTTCCGTGCCGAAAGGGAAGGTACCCGGATGGGAACCGTGCTCAAACGGTAGTAAAGGTCTTCCCGGAATTTATTTTGCTCCACCAGCCTCAGCAGGTCCTTATTGGTAGCGGCAATAACGCGCACATCCGTTTTCTGCACCTTACTGGAACCTACACGGATATATTCACCGGCTTCCAGCACCCGCAACAGCCGGGCCTGGGTGCCCAGGGGCATTTCCCCGATCTCGTCCAGGAAGATGGTACCACCGTTCACGGTTTCAAAATATCCTTTACGGGCATCTACCGCTCCGGTGAAGGACCCCTTTTCATGCCCGAACAGTTCGGAGTCGATCGTGCCTTCGGGTATGGCGCCGCAGTTCACCGCAATGAAAGGGTTGTGTTTCCTGGATGAAAGCGAGTGGATGATGGAAGAGAAGGCCTCTTTACCCACACCACTTTCCCCAATGATCAACACGGTAAGGTCCGTGTTGGCTACCTGTACGGCCACCTGCAATGCATAGTTCAATTCCGGAGAATTTCCTATGATATTAAAGCGGTTCTTTATTGATTGTAAATCCATGGATCAGTTATTCAAAATTGCTTAACCACCTGATATACTCAGTTTTTTAAGCGGTTTTTTTTATTTTTCGAGAAATATGTACATCCTGAAAAGAACAGCCGTGATGTCTTCTACTGCAACAGGTTTAATCCGGCAGCGATATAAAGAAACCGGTCTGCAAAAACACCTGCTGTTATCCTGCAACTACAGCGCTCCGCTTTTTTATCAGCTATACAATTGCTCCAAACAAAGTAGCCTGGGTGCAATCGCTGATCGTTACCTGTACATAATCTCCTTTTTTATGTTCCGCATTTTCCTGTTTGGGAAAGATTACTACCTTGTTCTGGGAGGTACGGCCCACCCACTGTTCACTGCTGCGCTTGCTGTCGCCATCGATCAGTACCTTGTAGGTTTGTCCTACATCTTTTTTATAGTCATTCAACGAAAGCTGGTTCTGTTTTTCGATGATCTCCTGCAGCCGTTTCTTTTTCAGTTCCAAGGGTACATCGTCCTGGTAGCGGCGCTGGGCCAGTGTACCCGGGCGCTCACTGTAATAAAACATATACCCGTATACATAGTTGCTATAATCCATAATGGAAAGCGTGTCCTGATGGTCTTCGTCGGTTTCTGTACAAAAACCGGCAATGATATCGGACGTAATGCTGCAGTCCGGAAGGATTTCCCGGATGCGGTCTACCTTCTTCATATACCATTCGCGGGTATAGGTACGGTTCATCAGCTGCAATACGCGCGTAGACCCGCTCTGTACCGGAAGGTGAATGCATTTACAGATGTTTTCGTAAGCTGCCATCGTATGCAATACATCGTCCGTAATATCTTTAGGGTGCGAAGTGGAAAACCGTACCCGTAATTCGGGGGAGATCTGTGCCACCTGTTCCAGCAGGCTGGCAAAGCTTACGGCATCGGCCTCCATTCCTTCTTTGGGAATATAATGATAAGAGTCTACGTTTTGACCCAGCAGGGTTACTTCCTTATAGCCCTGCTCAAAAAGATCACGGCATTCGCCAATGATACTGGCTGCGTCCCGGCTGCGCTCTCTTCCCCTGGTAAAAGGCACTACACAAAAGGAGCACATGTTATTACAACCCCGCATAATGCTTACAAAGGCACTAACGCCGTTGCTGTTGAGTCGCACGGGGGCAATATCGGCATAGGTCTCTTCCCGGCTCAGCAGTACGTTTACACTTTTTTGCCCATCGTTGGCCTCGTCGATCAGGCGCGGCAAACTACGGTACGCATCCGGTCCTACCACAATGTCTACCAGTTTTTCTTCTTCCAGGAATTTCGACTTCAGGCGTTCCGCCATACAGCCCAGCACACCAATAAGGGTACCGGGTTTCCCGCTCTTTAATCTTTTAAAATCCGTCAGGCGTTTGCGAACGGTTTGTTCGGCCTTTTCGCGGATGGAGCAGGTATTTACAAAAATAAGATCCGCCTCCTCCACATTGCGCGTTGCACCAAATCCTTCTTTATTTAAAATGGAAGCTACCACCTCGCTATCCGCAAAATTCATCTGACAACCATAGCTTTCAATGTAAAATCGCTTCCCGTAGCTATTAGGGTCGTTTGTAAAAGGGGCAAACTGCTCTCCCTGGCGTGCCTCATCATGCACCTTTGTTGTAGCTAGGTCTAACATACTGTACTCGTTCATTTGAAATCGCAAAGATAGGTAAATCTGTTGGTTGTATGACAGGATGACAGGCTCGAAATGTTAATTTCAGTCTCCCTCTGCCGGCTTTTGTTGTCAATTACTGACCGCTGCCAACGGACTGCCGGTAACTAAATCCTAAAAATCCTTCGGCAGGAAGATTTTATACTTTTCGAGGATCTTTCCGTCTGCATAGAGCTCAAAATTGACATACCCTGCTTTATAAAAATAGGAGCGATCGAGTTTAAACCGCTTCTCCTTGAGATCTTTTAACTCCAGCAGGGGCTGATTGGTTTCTGTAAAAAATTTGAGATCATACTTGCGGGAGTCCATCGGCAGTTCTACACGGATATACCGGTCCGGGGTCATAAAAACATACCGCGACTGGATAAATCCTGAGGGGAGAAAATCGGTTGTTTGGGTTGCCGGTTTGTTATTTACATTGACATCATTGGGCGCTACGGCAAACCCGGAAGTATCAACCATCGGGCGTTTGGCCTTGGTCATCGCATAACGGCTGCCGTCCAGCAATACATATACCCGGTAATACATACTGTCGTTGGGTGGATTGGGGTCGGAAACCCCGTTGTCTTTTAAATTGGGATCGGGGGGGGCACCGATGGACTGAAAATACCGGGTACTGTCATAGGAGCGCTGCACCGAGATCATCTTTACGGAAGGAAAATTATGCGTCCAGGACACAATTACCCGTTTGCCTACTTTGATTACAGAAAAATCTTTGGGGAGGTCTTCCTGGCCAAATGAAAAATTACTGATTACAGATCCGATCAAAAGTAACAATGCTATTTTTTTCATATCCTGTGCGCGGTATCTTCTGTTTTTGATTCAAACAAAGATAGGATTGCTGGCCCGAATCCCTAAAAAATTAACGTTCCTTTTGGCAGCGAGCGGTTGCCCTGCAAGCCGCCGCTGTGGATCACCAGCAGGTTCCCGCTATACTCCGGTGCCTGCTCCAGCAGGGCCCTCACGCCATAAAAGAGTTTGGCGGTGTATACGAAATCTGTGGGGATGCCGGTATGGTCATACAGTTCATTCATAAAACGGATCAGCTCTGGCGTATACTTTGCATACCCCCCAAAGTGAAAATCATGACGGATGGTATAAGGGCGTGCTGCGGGCGCCAGCAGCCGGTCGATCTCCTGCGGCAGGCTTTGATGGTTTTTTAAAGCACTGAAGCCGGTAATGGCGGTCGTTCCGGGAGCCGATTGCAGCAATCCGGCCATCATGGTACCCGTGCCGGTGGCACAGCAGATATGATCAAATGCACCGGGGCTAACAGGAATAGTGGCGGCTCCCTGCATACCGTATATGCCATAGCCCCCTTCCGGAACAATAAGCCAGTTCGCTTCAGAAAAGGATGCCGGCACCTGTTTTTGCCGGTAGGCCTCCCGTGTTATAAAATGGAGCTCCATGCCCATTGAAGCCGCATCTTTTAGTGTGGGCGAATAAGTTGGAGGGGCTTCCCCACGGATAATGCCGGCGCAACGGATCCCCTCCAGCCGGCAGGCAGCAGCGGTGGCCAGCAAATGGTTGGAATAAGCACCGCCAAAAGTGATTATATTTTGGCCTTGAGCCTTTGCCGTTTCCAGGTAAAACCGCAGTTTATACCATTTATTACCGCTAATCAGCGGGTGAACCCGGTCCAGCCGGAGTACATGCACGCGGGTTGTGGCATTGCTCAGCCAGGGTACGGGATCCAAAGTGACTAAATCTTCCTGAATTGCTTCCATTGCTTTTTAATCGATGTGTCCAATCCGATACATCGGACGGCTAATTTACCTATTTTTGAAATCTCGTTAAGGAACGATTACAACCCGATAGAATACGAAAAAAAAATTGAATGAAACCAACTTTAGTGATTTTAGCCGCCGGTATGGCATCCCGTTATGGAAGTATGAAACAGGTAGAGGCTTTTGGCCCTTCCGGAGAAACCATTATGGATTATTCGATCGCAGATGCCATCAAAGCAGGATTTGGAAAAATTGTGTTTTTGATCCGCAAGCAGTTTGAAGCCAATTTCAGGGAGCTGTTTGCCTCAAAACTGGATGGTAAGGTAAACTATGAGTTTGCCTTCCAGGAACTGGATATGTACCTGGACGGAGCCACTATTCCTGCGGAGCGTACCAAACCCTGGGGAACCGGCCATGCGGTATTAAGTACACAAACCGTGGTAAAAGAGCCATTTGCCGTTATTAACGCGGATGATTTTTATGGAGCCGATGCTTTTAAAAAAGCCGCTGAATTTTTAACCACCGGCGTGGATGAGCAAACCTATGCGGTTGTGGGCTATAATATCATGAACACGTTATCCGACCACGGCACGGTGAACCGCGGGGTTTGCGGTCTGGATGCGAAGGGAAACCTGCAAAGTGTGGTAGAACGGTATAATATTGCGGCGAGCGGGGATGTGGTAGTTTCAGATGACGGCCTGGAACCAAAAGAACTTTCAAAGGACACCACCGTTTCAATGAACTTCTGGTGTTTTCACCCGTCTATTTACAAATTGTACGAAGAGCAGTTCCGGGAATTTATTAAAGAATATCTAACGGTTCCGAAGTCAGAATTCCTGATCCCGGCGGTAGTGGATCATTTTATTAAGGAAGGGGGCGTGGTAAAAGTGATTAAAACGGATGCACCCTGGTTTGGTGTTACTTATAAAGAAGATGCTCCTGCTGTACAGCAACAGTTAAATGACCTGATTGCGAAAGGGGACTACAGCGATAATCTCTGGGGAAATTAAGGGCCTTAAAGCTGCTTCTCCGGACAAGCGCATTTGCTATGGCGTGATGGATCTTAACATTTTTAACCGCAAGGGGTGCAAAAATATGACGCCCTTTGCGGTTTGTTGTTTTTGCCGGCATATGTATTGCTTGCAGCGTTTTTGCGGGTGCGGTTTTTTTTGTCTGGAAGCCCGGTGCCGTTTCTGGCAGCCATCCCTGCACTACAACTTCCGGTTTGGGCCGGACTGTTTAAGGGGCTTGATGGATATAACGGTCCTTTACCGGAAAGCAGGCGGCCGTAAAATGTGCTGGGAAAAATGGGGTGTTTGCGTCGTTTAGTCTTTCAAAGATGTATAAACCGCCTCCGGAAGAAACGGACTGGCATCGCCGTTGTTCTTGATAATGTCCCGTACGATCGTAGATGCCACCGAAGTATATTTAGGCTCCCCGGTTAAAAATACGGTTTCAATGGTAGGGTCCAGGGTACGGTTGGCATCTGCAATGGTTTTCTCATATTCAAAATCGCTTACATACCGGATGCCGCGTAAAATAAAGTGGGCGCCGATTTCCTTACAGAAGTTAACGGTAAGCCCTTCGTAAATGGCACCTTCGATGCGCGAACTGTCCGGATAAATGCCCTTTATCCAGCTCAGGCGCTTTTCGGGGCTGAACATCGGACTTTTTGAGGTATTGATACCAATACCCACAATGATCTTATCAAACAAAGGAAGCGCCCTGTTGATAATGTCTACATGTCCGAGTGTAATGGGATCAAAGGTCCCGGGAAATAAACAGATTCTTGACATAACGCCAGGTTGTATACGCTGTTATTGATTTTTGTTGGAAAGCAAATATAACACAGCCATCCTTACCGCTACGCCATTTTCTACCTGCTGCAAAATAATTGACTGTCCTGAATCCGCCACATCGCTATCCAGCTCCACGCCCCGGTTAATAGGGCCGGGGTGCATGATCACCACGTCCTTTTTCAGGTTTTCCAGCAGTTTCCGGCTAATGCCGTATGAGAGGTTGTATTCGCGAAGCGATGAAAAAAGTACCTGGTTCTGCCGTTCCAGCTGGATGCGCAGTACGTTGGCCACATCGCACCAGTTGAGTGTTTCCTGCAAATTATAGTTAACAGTTACACCAAAGGCTTCTTCAATATATTTGGGCACCAGGGTAGGCGGACCGCAAACCGTAACCTTTGCGCCCATCTTGGTAAGCAGGTACATATTGCTCATGGCCACCCGGCTGTGCATAATATCACCGATAATGGCCACCTTGGTTCCATTGAGCGTGCCGATCTTTTCCCGGATGGAAAAAGCATCGAGCAAACCCTGCGTAGGATGCTCGTTGATCCCGTCGCCCGCATTTACGATGGCGGCAGGAATATGCTGCGACAGAAAATGCGGTGCGCCGGTAGCGCTATGCCGCATCACCACCATATCCACCTTCATGGAAAGAATATTATTTACGGTATCCAGGAGGGTTTCGCCTTTGGATACGGAAGAGCCGGAAGCGGTGAAATTGATCGTGTCGGCCGATAACCGTTTTTCGGCCAGTTCAAATGAAATGCGCGTGCGGGTTGAGTTTTCGTAAAACAGGTTTACGATCGTCACATCCCGTAAAGACGGTACTTTTTTTACCGGCCGTTGTAATACTTCTTTAAACTGAGCTGCTGTATCTAAAAAAAGGGAAATGTCACCTTTGGTAAGGTCCTTGATACCCAATAAATGTTTGGTGGAAAGCTTCATTAAAGAACAAAGATAAGGTAAAATCACTGAATATGAAAAACAGCGGCAGCTGATGTTCCTGTTATTATCAAGGTTTTGGATGCCGCAGATACGCAGATTTGGGAACAGGATCGACGAATCAGACCATCAGCGAATCAGCGGCTGTTATTCAATGTTTGATCTCGGATTGCGATGGCGTGATGCGTGCGCAGCAGCGTATGTTGGATGCCGCAGATACACAGATTTGGGAATATGATCGATGGATTGGGTCATCAGCGAATCAGCGGCTGTTATTCAGTGTTTGAAATCTCGGATTGCAACGCCGTGATGCGTGCGCAGCGGCGTATGTTGAATGCCGCAGATACGCAGATTTGGGAATATGATTGACGGATCAGACCATCAGCGAATCAGCGGCTGTTATTCAGTGTCTGATCTCGGATTGCGATGGCGTGATGCGTGCGCAGCAGCGTATGTTGGATGCCGCAGATACACAGATTTGGGAACAGGATCGACGGATCAGACCATCAGCGAATCAGCGGCTGTTATTCAATGTTTGAAATCTCGGATTGCAACGCCGGGATGCGTGCGCAGCAGCGTATTTTGGATGCCGCAGATACGCAGATTTGGGAACAGGATCGACGGATCAGACCATCAGCGAATCAGCGGCTGTTATTCAATGTTTGAAATCTCGGATTGCAACGCCGGGATGCGTGCGCAACAGCGTATGTTGAATGCCGCAGATACACAGATTCGGATGAAACTATTTGCGCTTTTGCGGCTATTATTCAGCATTTAGAATTGAATCGGCAAATAAGCCCATCTGCCGCATTCCTACATTTTATAAATATATCCCAGAGCAGTATTGAGCTCTATTGCCCCTGTGCCAGGCTGTATGCTTTTTTGCCATCCCACTCGTTGAGCAGTTCCAGCGAACAGATCTTAAAGTCGCCGCTCAGGCTCACATAAAGTCCGATCACATCCTGCTGTGTCAGTGAATGATCGTCGATGCTTTCAAAACGCACGTTATACTGGTTTACCAGGTTGGTATACACCGAGCCCGTAGGCCATACCTGCGTACCGCGGTTGCTTACGTTTACAATATTGAATTTTACCCCTGCGTGGCGCTGGCATTTTTTTGCGATCACTTCCGGCAGTTCGGAGCTTTCGATGAACAGGTCTACCCCCACA
This sequence comes from Niabella pedocola, assembly GCF_021044425.1. GTDB lineage: Bacteria > Bacteroidota > Bacteroidia > Chitinophagales > Chitinophagaceae > Niabella > Niabella pedocola. The sequence goes on from NZ_JAJNEC010000001.1 coordinate 88,481, forward strand.
ATTTTTTCCTGGCTGGTTTCCTTCGATTCCAGCATTACGTTTTTGTCCAGGTGCAATACGGTGCAGGAGCTGGCCACATCCGCCAGTTCGGGCTTGGCATTTTGCTCCGGCTTTTTACCCAGGTTGGCAATCACCGCATCGGCAAATGCAGTGGTATTTACCGAGGGGATGGATTTGTCGCCGAAATCGCCGGTATGCACGCCCTGCTCCAGGGTGTAAAGCAATGCATTTTCGATCTGGCCCGCCTTTTCCAGTAATCCCAGGTGGCGCAACATCGCGATACCGCTGAGCAACAGTGCGGTGGGGTTGGCAATATTTTTACCGGCAATGTCCGGAGCCGTTCCGTGTACGGCTTCAAAGATGCAGATATGATCACCGATGTTGGCAGAAGGCGCAAAGCCCAATCCGCCCACCAGCCCGGCGCACAGATCCGACACGATATCTCCCTGCAGGTTGGTGAGTACCACCACATCAAAATTATTGGGCTGTACCACCAGTTTCATACAAAGGTCATCCACGATCACATCATCGGCCTTCAGTTCGGGGTATTCTTTTGCTACCTCATAAAAGCATTCGAGAAACAGGCCATCGGTTATCTTCATAATATTGGCCTTATGACCACAGGTGATCCTGCGTGCATTTTTCTGCCGGGCCATTTCAAAGGCATAGCGGATCACCTGCATGCTTCCGGGCCGGGTAATGAAACGGCGGCTAAGGGCTACATCATGCGTCAGCATGTGCTCAATACCACCATAGGTATCTTCGATATTTTCACGTACAATGGTGATGTCGATAGGAATGCCGGCCTTGCTGAAAACCGTATCTACGCCATGCAGGGTCTGAAATACACGTTTGTTGGCATACGTATTCCATGTTTTGCGGGCGGTTACATTAATACTTTTAACACCTTTCCCTTTAGGGGTTTCCATCGGGCCTTTAAATAAAATACCCAACGCCTCGATGGTTTTCTTCGCATCGTCCGTCATCCCGTTGTTAAAGCCTTTGTCAAACACCCATTTTCCCATGTCTACATAATCATATTCCAGGGGTACGTCTGCTGCTTTAAAAATGGTAATTACTGCGTCCATGATTTCCGGACCGATACCGTCGCCTTTTGCTACTGCAATTTTCATGAAGAACGTTGATTTACTTTTAATGATTTGATGCTGGTTGAATAAAAGCCGTGTTAAATATTATTGGGTTTCAGACTATAATAATTTATTACCTAAAAAAATTAAATAGGTGAATCCATTTAACAAGCTCAATAATGCTGCAAAGGTAGGAGAATCTGCCTCCACAATAAATGGGAAGACCGTTAAAAAATGCTATATTTACCAAAACTCCCGTAAATGAGCAGTTTAATTTCGGCAGGTATTCATGTAACTGTAGAAGTATTCTTTCAACCGGAATACAGCAATGCATTGCAGTCTGAATTTATGTTTGCTTATCGCATCACCCTGGAGAACTACAACCCGTTTTCCGTAAAATTATTGCGGCGCAGCTGGTATATTTTCGACAGTAACGGCAGCTACCGCCAGGTGGAAGGAGAAGGTGTGGTAGGCGTGCAACCGGTACTGATGCCCGGGGAAACCTACCAGTATATGAGCGGTTGTAACCTGCGTTCGGAAATGGGCAAAATGAAGGGCAGTTATGAAATGGAAAATCAAAACAGCCAGCAGCTTTTTTCGGTGGAGATCCCCGAGTTTGAGATGATTGCTCCTTCAAAATTCAATTAAGAATCCCCAGGGATTTTTTTTGAAATAAACTACTAAAAATATTAGTATTTTAAAGCTAATTAATTTAGCTTTGTGTAAAACTGTTTTTATGCAAGCGATAGAATCTGTAAAAGCGGTGGCCGTTGCTGAATACCTGTTATTGATTACACCTCACGAAGACCTTTTCAACCGTATCCGGCTGGAAAAGCAGTCTTTTTTTGAAAAGTACAAAGCCCCGGAGGCGGTCCGGGGCAAACCGCATCTGACGCTGGTGCGGTTTACACAATTTGAAGGAGCGGAGGACCGCATCCGCCAGAAACTTCGTAACAAGGCGGCCGAATGGTTGCCTTTTTGTGTAGAGCTAACGGATTACGGGAGCTTTCCCTCGCACACCATCTATTTGAATGTGGCTACGAAAACCGGTATTCAAAACCTGGTGAAAAGCATCCGGACAGACAGTCAGGCATTAATGAAAATGGACAAAGATAACAAGCCGCATTTTATCCTGGAACCGCATATCACCATTGCGCGACGCTTAAAACCCTGGCAGTACGAAGCGGGGTGGCTGGAGTACCGGGATAAATCGTTCAGCGGAAAATTTATGGCGAATGCCATGACGCTTTTAAAAAGGGCCGACGAAAACACTCCTTATAAAACGGTAGAACGTTTTGTATTTGCCGGCCGGCCCTTATTGCCGAAGCAGGGGGTGATGTTTTGAATTTTAAAATTTGAAGATGTGTAAATGTGCAAATAGGCAATAAAGAATCAATGTCGTTGCCTTAAAGCCGCAGATCACGCCCGGTGCGTGACAAGTTGCGCAGATTTGGTATCGGCTTTAACGGCAACAATGTCGCAAAAAAACGCCGCGGGCGTAATCAGCGTACCCGCGGAAATCATAAAATTGTTTAGGGGAACGGTATTGAATCGTGAATGGGGAATAGAGCGGCGGGCATAAATCGGAACCGAACCTGGAACCTTTATTGGAATTTGAATACAGATAGATTCGTGGGTGAAAATGGGGTTGCCCATCGGGGCAGTTGCGCAGATTTGGTATGGGCTTTAACGGCAACAATGTCGCAGAAAAGCGCCGCAGGCGCAATCAGCGTATCTGTGGCAACCATAAAAGTAGTTTAAGGAAACGGCATTGAATCGTGAATGGGGAATAGAGCGGCGGTCATAAAACGGAACCGAACCTGGAACCTTATTGGAATTTGAATACAGATAGATTCGTGGGTGAAAATGGGGTTGCCCATCGAGGCAGAAACGGATCTGCCCTTAAACATGAAACCTTAAACCCTGAACAAAAAACGCTACCATGGAAAAGAAATTACAGCAGGATCACTTTAAAGTATCGGTTTCAAAAAAAGAAGAAGAGCAGCAATACCTGCAGGGCCGGGGAGCGCAGATCAACACGCCCAACCGGTTTCTTAAAAATGAACGGGTAAAAGAGCATATAGAAGGCATTGATGACTGGGAAGAAGTGAATGTGTCTACTCAATACCTGGAACAGGAGGCGAAGACCATTGTAAATAAAGTGGAGAGTCCGGATGTAGGAATGGGGTATAGCATGAATGCCTATGCGGGTTGTGAACATGGCTGTATTTATTGTTATGCGCGTAATGTGCATGAATACTGGGGATACAGCGCGGGGCTGGATTTTGAACGCAAGATCATCGTAAAAAAAAATGCGCCGCAGTTACTGCGCAAGCAGCTGATGCACCCCAAGTGGGAGCCCATCCCGATTATGCTGAGCGGGAACACCGATTGCTATCAGCCGGCAGAAAAAAAATACCGGCTTACACGCGGCCTCCTGGAAGTATGCAACGAATTCAACCAGCCGGTGGGGATCCTTACCAAAAATGCGGGCATCCTCCGGGATAAGGATGTACTGCAGGAGATGGCAAAGAAAAACATCGTGCGGGCGATGGTTTCCATTACATCGTTTAACGAAGACCTGCGCCGGGTAATGGAACCCCGTACAACGACCGCATTACAGCGGTTAAAAGTTATTGAGGAGCTGAGCAACGCAGGTGTAACCATGGGTATTATGATGGGGCCCATGATCCCGGGGCTTAATGAGCACGAAATGCAGCGCATCATGAAAGCGGCGTCCGAAAGGGGCGCTACATTTACGGCCTATACCTTTATCCGGCTGAATGGTGCTATAAAATTCCTGTTTCACGACTGGCTGTATAAAAATTTCCCAGACCGGGCGGATAAGATCTGGCATCTGATCGAGCAAAGTCATAACGGAACGGTAAACGATTCCCGCTGGGGACTCCGGATGCGCGGGGAGGGAAGCATCGCCCAGATCGTAGCACAACAGTATGCCAAATACGGGAAGCTGTACCACATGAATGAAGGTGAAACCGGTATGGATCAGCGGGCCTTCCGCCGGCCGGGGCAGCAGGGGACGTTGTTTTAGGATTAGCGATCAGTTTTCAGCTTCAACCATCAGTTTGCAGTGAAAGGCCGTACTGTACTCCGGTTCCTTATTCCGGTTTTTATGCTGAACGCTGCTAGCTGATGAAAGAAACCGACTGTGCCCTGTGCTGGATTTTTCCTCGGGTGGCGTTCCGGCTACGGTATTCGGGCTAAGACCGAACGCAGCTAGCTGAAAGCAGGCAGCCGCTGGTACAATATGACTCAAATATTAAGGGCCGGACATAGTTTTCCACAAATTTTTGGGGAAGGTGGAAAATATTTTTTATTCCCGACCGGGCAGATTTGATAATTTTCTGAAAATTTTCCAGTTGAGGATTTATGAGTGGAGGATCGAGGTGTGTTTCATAAACAGATAAAACCAGATTCATATGCATAATAAAACAAAACAATGGAGGAAACTGACCGGTGAAAGAATTACTACTTATATCGAAGAGGAACTGCTTGACGTGATCCGGCGCGAGCGTCAGCTGGGCAGTCAGCTAAAGGTATGCATTGGTACGGATAGCCAGGTAAAGGGCGCCGATACCGAATTTGCAACAGCCATCGTATTTATCCGGAAAGGACGCGGTGGTTTTATGTACCTCAATAATGAAACAACACGGGAGAAAATGAGTATCCGCCAGCGGATGATGGTGGAAGTGGCGCGCAGCATTGAAGTGGCCTATGCCCTCAGTGGTGTTTTTAATACCCACCAGGTGGATATGGAAGTGCATGTAGACATCAATACCGACCCGATGTACAAGAGCAATGATGCGCTCCGGGAGGCTATCGGTTATATTACCGGGATGGGGTTTGCGTTTAAAGCCAAACCGGAAGCTTTTGCCAGTTCCTGCTGCGCTAATAAGGTGGTACAGTAAGAACTGCTGTTCCTGTTTTGAGGTTCAAGGTTTCACGGTAGTTCCGCTGTGAAGCACGATGCGGTCCCGTCATTTTAACATTCATTCAATCAGAACCAACCTCAAACGTTAAACCTGGAACCTGAAACTTTAAACGTTAAACTAGAAACATATCATATACGCCCGCCTTCTATTAAACTAACTTGCTTTCTATGTGAAACCTCGGTTACTGGAAACTTGATAATCCGCCGGGTGCGCTCCTTCATCAAAGCGATCGCCTGTTCGCGGGATTCGAACATGTTGTTAATGTTCACGAGGTTATCCGCAAGTTTATTGTATTGCTTGGTCATCAGGTAAATAAAAATATGCAGGTAATGAATTCCGTCAAACACAATGGCTTTCCGTGAAGCAAATTCATCCTTGCGTTTCATAAATTCACCCGGCATTTCCGTATAATGCAATCCCGGGCGCAGGTGATGAATGATATGATACCCGTCATTCCAGCAAATATGGTTATACTGCGTATTGATGCAATTGATGGAATTGGTATAAAGGTCTTCCGGATCCGTACGGTCAATAAATGAATGCTGTGTCCAGTTGCCCAGCATCATCACAAAACGTGCAAATACAAGAGGAACAATAAACACCACCAGCGTGGCTTTTAGGTTTACAAAACACATCAGCACACAAAATACCAGGTACGTAATCTCGCCAAAACTGAGCCGTCTTGCCAGCTTTCGGCGGTTGCGTTTGGTGAGGTATTGAAACGTATCTTTTACCCCTGTAAATATGAAATTAAAGAAATATGCAAAAAAGCTCAGCAGGCTGTCACGCTGATAATTCATTGTACTGCTGTCGTCGTGTTCATTATTGTTTTCTACGTGGTGCATGCCCATATGATGACTGAAATAGCCTTCGGGTGCGTGGCCAAACAGCGGACAAAGAACCCAGGTAATATAGGTATGCGCCGCTTGCTGATAAGCCGGCCGGAAGGTTTTCCGGTGGCAAAGGCAATGGAACATCAGTCCAAACCGCCCTTTAAAATAAAACTGGGCTACGTAAAAATAGGGTACTGCCACCGCCCACCAGGTCCATCCTGTAAGCAACGGCGTAAAAAGCAGGATTGCAGCAGGAATTACGGTTAAGTGAATGACCGTTAACAGCCGGATAAACGGAAGATCCCTTTTATCATTCATCCATTTCAGCCAAAATCGCTCATAAGCATTAAAAGAGTTGCGGGTCCGATACACCGGATCCGTCAGTTCCGACAACGTTTTCATAAAAGGGATTTTAAATTTAACCAATAGAAGCAGGACAATATAAGTAATCTTTTCGAGGCACGGCGACAAAAATGTCTATAGAGAATGTTAAAGTATATTTGGCTTTATTCTTTGTTCTCATAAGGTTACATTTGTAACTATTAAAGGATGTTTCATGAGAATCGCTCTAGCGCAACAGAATTATCATATCGGCAATTTTGAAGTGAATACCGGGAAGATCATTGCTGCCATCCGGCAGGCGAAGGAACAGCGGGCGGATCTTGTAGTGTTTACAGAATTGTGTGTATGCGGGTATCCGCCACAGGATTTTCTCGAATTTGATGATTTTATTACTGCCTGTGAAACGGCGGTGGAGGCGATCGCCGCGCATACATCCGGCATCGGTGTGCTCATCGGGGCACCCTGCCGCAATGAAAAAACAGAGGGCAAAGATCTTTTTAACGCGGCGTTCCTGCTGGAAGACGGATTGGTTAAAGGAGTGGTACATAAGACCTTACTGCCTAATTATGATATTTTTGATGAATACCGGTACTTTGAACCCGCGGACTGCTGGAATGTACTGGAGTTCCGCGGTAAAAAACTGGCCGTTACCATTTGTGAGGATATCTGGAATATGGGGGAAAACCCGCTGTACGGTATAACGCCGATGGATGAGCTGATAAAGGGGGCGCCGGATCTGATGATCAATCTTTCTGCCTCTCCCTATAATTATGCCCAGGATGTGGTACGCAACAGCATTGTAAAAGCGCATACACTGAAGTATGGATTGCCGATGATTTATTGCAATACCGTTGGCTCTCAAACCGAAGTGGTGTTTGATGGCGGAAGCCTGGTGTATGATAACGCGGGTAATAAGATACAAGAATGCCGGTATTTTGAGGAAGATTTTTACGTAGTGGAACTGGATACACTGTTGGCAAACCCGATGCAGGCGGCCGCAGAAACACCCATATTTTTTTCAGCGTCTGAAGTGGGATTGGGGAAGAATACCCTGGAGTACCTGTCGGATGAAAAAAATATTGAAGAGATCTACCAGGCATTGGTACTGGGGATTAAAGATTATTTTACAAAAATGGGTTTTACCAAGGCCATTCTTGGTGCATCCGGGGGAATTGATAGCGCCCTGGTGCAGGCATTGGCGGTGGCTGCGCTTGGCAGAGAAAATGTGTGGGCCATCCTTATGCCCTCGCAGTATTCTACGGGGCATTCTGTTTCAGATGCCGAACAGTTGAGCCAAAATCTGGGCAACCCCTATAATATAATACCCATCAAGCCCATTTATGATGTCTTTCTCCAGGAACTGAGCCCTGTTTTTAAAGATCTGCCGTTCAGCGTGGCGGAGGAAAACATCCAGAGCCGCAGTCGCGGAAACCTGCTGATGGCGTTGTCTAACAAATTTGGACCTATTTTATTGAATACATCCAACAAAAGTGAACTGGCAACCGGTTATGGTACGTTGTATGGTGATATGGCGGGAGGGATCGGTGTGTTGGGCGATGTATATAAAACACAGGTGTACGCGCTGGCCCGGTACATTAACCGGAACGGCGAGGTGATCCCGGAGAATATCATTACCAAGCCGCCTTCCGCCGAACTGCGCCCCGGACAAAAAGATAGCGATAGTTTACCGGATTATGCAGACCTGGATACCATCCTGGTGGAATATATTGAAGGGCGGAAGGGCCCAAGAGAAATAGCCGCCATGGGATACGATGCGGCGCTGGTTGACCGGATCCTGAAGATGGTGAACCGGAATGAATACAAGCGAAAACAATTTTGTCCCATCATCCGGGTGAGTTATAAAGCCTTTGGGCCGGGTAGAAGAATGCCGGTGGTGGGGAAGTATCTTTCCTGATAAAAAAGGAAGCACAATGATACGCGCATTGGAATGAACAATAAGAACAGCTCATTCCGGCAGGTTATTTGCAGAAAGGGAGAGAGTAGTGAATAAGCAATGGCGAATAGTCAACGGTGAATAGTGAATCGTTAATGGATTGCCGGATGATCAGGTACATCTCAATTCTCGAATCTCGAATCTCGAATCTCAAATCTCAAATCTGGAAACTGAAAACTGGAATCTCAAATCTCAAAAACATTATGGCAAAAACAGGAGAAGAAATACGGCAGCTAAATGAAAAGATCGTTGGAGCCGGCTATTTTGTAGATGCATTGCGCAAGGAGATCGGTCAGGTCATTGTAGGGCAGCATCATATGCTGGACCGCTTACTGATCGGGCTGCTCAGCAACGGACATGTGCTGCTGGAAGGTGTACCGGGACTGGCAAAGACGCTTACGATCAAATCCCTTGCTACGGCCATACAGGCCGATTTTAACCGGATCCAGTTTACGCCGGACCTGCTGCCGGCCGATGTGATCGGAACGCTGATCTATAACCAGCAGCAAAATGAATTTGTAGTACGCCGGGGACCCATTTTTGCAAATTTTATTCTTGCGGATGAAATCAACCGGGCGCCCGCAAAGGTACAGTCGGCACTGCTGGAGGCGATGCAGGAGCGGCAGGTGACCATTGGGGATCATACCTATAAACTGGATGATCCCTTCCTGGTATTGGCTACCCAAAACCCGTTGGAGCAGGAGGGAACGTACCCGCTGCCGGAGGCCCAGGTAGACCGTTTTATCATGAAAGTGATCGTGCGCTATCCTGAAATGCAAGAGGAACAGCTCATCTTACGGCATAATGTGCAGGGAGAACGGCTGCCGCCCATCCGGCCGGTGGTGAACATCCAGGAAATACTGGACGCCAAGAGCCTGGTACGCGACATATACCTCGATGAAAAAGTAGAACGGTATATCCTGGATATTGTATTTGCCACCCGTTACCCCGGACGTTATCAATTGGAAAAACTGACTCCCCTGATCTCATACGGTGCATCGCCCCGCGGAAGCATCAACCTGGCGCTGGCCGGAAAGGCGCAGGCCTTTTTAAACAAACGGGGCTTTGTGATCCCCGAGGACATCCGCAGTGTCATTTACGATGTGCTGCGGCACCGGATCGGGCTTACTTATGAAGCAGAAGCAGAAAATATTGCTGCAGAAAATATTATTGATGAAGTGCTGAAAGCGGTGAATGTGCCGTAGGTGGAAATAGTGAGAAGTGAATGGGTGAATAGTGAATGATGAATAGTTAATAGTTAATGGATGTCTGGACGCTAAAGGCTGAATGCTGAAAGTTGAAGGCTGATAGCTCAAATCTGGAATCTCAAATCTCAAAAAATCATTGCGAACACGCGAAGAAATATTAAAAAAGGTACGGGAGCTGGAGATCAAAAGCAAGAAGCTGGCAACAGAATTGTTCTCCGGTGAATATCATAGTGCCTTTAAGGGAAAGGGGATGTCATTTAAAGAAGTACGGGAATACATGCCCGGAGATGATGTGCGCTTTATCGATTGGAACGTATCCGCCCGGATCGGGCATCCGTACAGCAAGATCTTCGAAGAGGAACGGGAGCTAACGGTAATGCTGCTGATTGATATCAGCCGGAGCGGTTTGTTTGGAACCTCTTATGGCCGCAAACGGGATGTGGCTGCAGAGATTGCGGCGGTACTTTCTTTTTCCGCGGTTGCCAATGCCGATAAGGTGGGCGCGGTGTTTTACAGTGATAAAATAGAGCTGTACATTCCTCCCAAAAAGGGAAGACAGCATGCCTTATTTATCGTAAGGGAAATGCTGGGAGTGGAGCCTTCCGGCAAAGGGACCAGTACCGCTACGGCGATCCGTTTTTTAACCAACGCCATGAAGCAGGGATGCATCGCATTTGTATTAAGCGATTTTATTGATGCCAACTATGAAGATGCGCTGCGGGTGGCCGGGAAAAAGCATGACCTCATCGGGATTAAATTATACGACCGGATGGATAAGGAATTGCCGGATGCGGGCCTGATTCAGTTAATGGATGCAGAAACGGGCGCGCTTCAGTGGGTAGACTCCGGCAATGCTTATGTGCGTCGCAAATATGAAGAAGAATTTTTCAGGATCACGGCCTATTGCGCCGCCGTTTTTAAAAAAGCCAATAGCGACCTGTTGCACCTGAAAACCGGCGATGATTATATTCATGTATTGCGCCGCTTTTTTAAAAGCCGGGTTAAAGGCAGTATTAAATAAAGAGTAAAACAAGGGATGTTTAAGAAAGGAGCCTGGATCATTGGGGTATTGTATCTGCTGACAGTGGGGCTGCATGCTTCGCTTTACGCGCAGGGACCTACGGTTACTGCTTCTGTAGACAAGAATAAGATACTGCTTGGAGAACCTGTTTTACTGACCCTGGAAATACGGGCCCCGGCCGCTGATAAGGTGCAACCGCTTAAACTGGACTCCATTCCTCATTTTGAGTTCTTATCAAAAGACAGTATTGCAAAAGAAGATACGGACGGTCAACAGGTGATACGGCAGTATTTCCGGATCACCAGTTTTGATTCCGGCCGCTGGGCCATTCCGCCGATTGTGCTCAGTGCTGAAGCAAAAACGGCTTCTATCTTAATGGATGTGGTATTTACCGATCCGTTTGATCCCAGCCAGCCCTATCATGATATACAGGACATCCGGTCCGTACCGTTTAAACTGGGAAAGCAGTTTGAAAAATGGTGGTACATGGTTGCGTTGTTGCTGATCATGATCACGCTGGCCGTATACTGGATGACCGGAGAGAAGAGGCCCCGCGCGGAGGCGAAGGTTTACAAAAGTGCCTATGCCAGGGCCAAACAGCAACTGGAGGCGCTGAAAGCATCCAAGGTGCCGGAGAACCGCTTTTATGCCCGGTTGGTGGAGATCCTGCGGGCTTTTTTATCCGAGCGGGCCGGCGTAAACTCGTTACAGCAAACTTCCGGAGACCTTGTTGAAAAAATAAAACCGCTGTTTACCGACGAATCGCTTTATCATAGCCTGGAACAGGTACTGGCACTCTGTGACCTGGTAAAATTTGCCCAATACGACCCGGAAGACGCAGAAGCACAGTCTGCGTATGAAGTGATCCAGAAGGGCGTTGATCATATTGAAGAGGGCATCCGGCATGCCGCTAAATTAAAAAAAGAAGAACGCGCACATTCCGTAACGGAGTCCGGCGAAGTGATCCATAAAAAATGATTTACGACTGGTTACAAAATATAAAATTTATCTGGCCGGAGAATTTTATTTTCCTGGCACTGATCCCGTTTTTGATTGCCCAGTATATCAAGAACGGAAGGCGCGGTAAAGGTGCAATCCTCACCTCCGGGCTCCAGGCAAAAATACCCGGAACCTTCCGGACGCGGTTCCGGCACCTGCCCTTTATATTGCGGCTGATCGGAATTGCTTGTCTTGTAACCGCACTGGCAAGGCCGCAGCATCAACAGGAACTGACCCGCAGTGAAGGCGAAGGGATCGATATCATGCTGGTGATGGATGTAAGCGGAAGTATGCTGACGCAGGATATCAAACCCCGTCGGTTTACGGTGGCCAAGGAAGTGGCCATCGAATTTGTAAAGAGCCGGCCAACGGATCGCATCGGCCTGGTTATCTTTTCGGGCGAAGCCTTTACAAAAGTACCCCTGACACCGGATAAAGCTACCTTGCTCGATCAGCTGATGCGGCTAAAAGTGATGGACGACGGATACCTAGAACCGGGTACCCTCATCGGTGAAGGACTGGCTACGGCTGTAAACCGCATCAGTAAGGGCAGCAGTAAAACAAAGGTGATCATCTTGCTGACCGATGGTAAAGAAGACGCACCACCAACGCGTATCATTGATCCGGATATGGCATTGGAGATCGCCAAGGCAAATAAGGTGCGGGTATACTGTATCGGTTTGGGTGTAAGCGAATTTACTGAAGAACAAATGGCATCCGGTGTGCGGAATTTCCTGGATGAAGACCTGTTAAAAAAGATCGCCGGCCAAACCGGCGGGCAATACTATCATGCGGTAGACAAAACTTCGCTGCAGGCGATTTATAACCAGATCGATAAACTGGAAAAGACAAAAGTAGAGATCATCCGGTATAAACAAACCGAAGAAATGTTCCTGCCGCTGGTGCTTGCGGCACTGGCCCTGTTGCTGATCGAAGTGCTGCTGCGGTACACCTGGTTTAAACGCTTTCCATAATGCGGGTGCTGTTTCCGGCAAATCGCAGGGGTTATGGTTGGTAAATGATCCGCGCCGATCAGCGGATAAAACAGTTGTGCCCGGTTTCCCGATCCCCGTTTTTTATTTTAAATAAATGTTCATTTATTGGAACAATTCCGGAGTTTTGGTATCTTCAGGAAGTATTTCAGTGATTGAAGTAGCGCAAGACTTATGAGGCGATCGTGTTTTTTTGACGTCGTTTATTCATCTTTAAAACATAAATCATATGAAAGTAACTGCTGTATCGAAGTTCTTTGCAGAACTGATCGGAACCATGGTATTGGTGCTTATGGGATGCGGAAGCGCTGTAATTGCGGGGGCAGACGGCACAACCGGCGTTGGTTTGCTGGGTATTGCCTTTGCCTTTGGCTTAAGCGTGGTAGCAATGGCTTATGCGATCGGACATATATCCGGTTGTCATATTAACCCGGCGATCTCCATTGCCATGGTGGCAGCGGGACGGATGAAGGCTGGTGAAGCGGCCTATTATATTTTAGCCCAGATCATCGGTGCCATCATCGGCGCCGCCATTTTATCGCTTATTGCAAGCGGAAAAGCAGAGTACCTGGGCGGACTGGGCCAAAACGGGTATGGTGATTTTTCTCCGCAAAAATATACTCTTCAAAGCGGTCTGATTGCAGAGATCATCTTTACGTTCATCTTTCTGCTGGTGATCCTCGGGTCTACTTCAACAAAAAACATCAATGGAGGCTTTGCAGGTCTGAGTATCGGGCTGAGCCTCGTGCTGATCCATATTGTGGGCATACCCATTACTGGTGTTTCTGTAAACCCGGCACGTAGCATCGGACCCGCATTGCTTAAAGGTGGGGAAGCACTGAGCCAGGTTTGGTTATTTATTGTTGCCCCCATTGCCGGGGCCATTCTTGCGGCCATTGTATGGAGCTTATTGCTGGAACGGCCGGATCGCAAAACCGCCTGATCAAAAAAAAAGATCGGATACGATCTCCGGGTGTACCCGGAAAATGCCGGGAGCAAACCGGTATAAACAGCCTCATTGTGCAGTCTATTGTGCGATGCGGCTGTTTGTTTATACGGCAATGCCATGATCGTTGAACGTTTTGCGGCCTGTGTTGCCGTATTGCAGCAACTTACATCCCCGGGGAATAATCTGTATAGCCCGGCCGGTTAACCGGAAAATGGGAAAGCCGCTTAATATATTGAAAGACGGGAATGATTTGCCAACGCGGCCATGTAATAAACAATGCCGGTCATGGTAGGCCGCTTCAGCTATTCATGTCTTTTTTTATAACATACCCAATTGCTGCCAAAGCTGGAAAAATCGCTGATCGCCTGGGTAGAACCGTTTAAGGGTTTCGGCATAAGGTTTGGCGGCGGCCGGGTTGTTCTGTTGCAGGTGCAGCACACAAAGCGCATAATTGATGTCTGCATCAGCAGGCGCCAGCTGCAGCCCCTTCAGGTACTGTTGTTCCGCCTCTTTATATTGTTGCCGTTGCTGCAATAAAATGGCGTAGTTATAATACACCCTGGGATTTGGTGTTTTGAGTTCAATGGCCTTCTTTAAACTTTTTTCAACATTATCCGGCTGGTTCAGCTCATTATACAGCAGCGCAAGATTAAAATAAATCCGGTCGTTTTTAGGATCGATCCGGGCCGCTTCTTCCAGGGTTTTTAACGCTGCCTGGTTATTGCCTTTAATATTATAAACGGTTGAGAGGTTCAGCCGTGCGTAGTTCATCTGGTTGTCTTTCTGCAACCCTTTCAAGTAAAAAGATTCGGCTTTATCATAGTTCTTCAGCTTTAAAAAGTAATCGGCCGCCATAATATTGCCCGATGCAAAATCCGTTTGATAAAGCACATGGTCGTTGAGCTCGGCCAATGCATTGGTATAACCGGTTCCCAGGCCCGCGATCAGGTCGGCATCATTGGCACCCAGCACCAGGTTGGCTGCAGCAATGCGCACCGCCCTCACTTTATCGGTTAGCATCTCCTGTATCGCATCCCGCCAAAGGGCAGGGGCAAAATTATTTAAACCGGTAACCGCCCGGTAGCGCACCTGGGCATCTTTATTATGAAGCTCCCGGAGCACACCGGCAACCGGGTTGTCGCCGCCCTGAACACCCGATAAATAATGCACTGCTGTGGCCTGGATGATCGGCGGGGTGGCTGTATCCTGTATCAGTTTGATCAGGTGGGCCTGGCTGCCGGCATCCATTTTACTCCCGGGGATCAGGTCTTCTGCAAAATGATAGGCGCGTGCAGGGCCATACCATTTATTAACGGCAGCTTCTGCCCAGCTGGCAGACTTGTTGGTATGGCAGTTGTTGCAGGCATTAGGAGTACCGTATTTTACCGAAAGATCGGGGCGCGGTACACGGAAGGTATGATCGTGCCGCCAGTCGTTGCCCATATAAAACTTGCCCGGCATATGACAGTTCTTACATTCGGCACCAGCCGTATTTACAGCGTGAAAGGTATGTGCCGGCGCATCGTATTTTTTGTCGTGGCATTGCAGGCAGGCCCCGTTGCCGGCGATCAGCAGTTTGCCGGTATGGGGGTTATGACAGTTGCTGCATTTAACCCCATGCTTGTACATCTTGCTTTGAAGAAAGGACGCGTACGTATAATCTTCGTCGTCTGCCTGTCCGTCTGCATGAAAGAATTCGGTGGATGGGATCTCCGGGAGATAGTCATCCAGGAGCTCGGTGCTGTTTTTCAGATCGGCACTGATATTTCCTTTGCGGGCATGACAGGGGAAGCAGGTCTGGATCTCTGCCAGCTGACTGCTGTTTTTAGGGGCTCGCAGGTAGGAACCGGCCTGTTTATCTCCGTGTTTGTAATCGCTGCCGTTCACATAGTCAATATGCTGTTTGGCCGGTCCGTGACAAGCCTCGCAGCTTACGGTGAGCACACTGTAGGTGGTATTATAGCTATCGGTTTCGGTGTTGTAGTTCTTTTTTAAATTGGTACTATGGCATTCCGCGCACATGGTGTTCCAGTTTTGCCCGTTGCCGGTCCAGTGCAGCCAGTCGTTGGCCGCAAGCTTCTGACCGGCATACTGGTGAAACCATTTTTTGTCTTTGCTGTTCCAGGATTGTCGGGTGGCCTGCATGCGGCCCCGGTCAAATTCCACCAGGTATTGCTGCAGGGGATAGTATCCGAATGTGTATTTGATCTCATAGTCATGCAGCTTTCCGTCCGGGCCTTCCGTATTGATAAAGAATTTGCCGTCCTTCTTAAAAAAACGGGAGGTAACGCCATCGGCGGAATAGGAAGTGTTGTTAAAGTTGCCCAATACTGTAGAGTCATTGGCGGGCTGCATGGCTTTAAAATGATCCGAAAGCTGCCATTGGTCATGTTCGCTTTTATGACAGCTGATACAGGCCGCATCTCCCACATAGTCATTGGCCACCTGCGTTTCCCTGCTTTTTTTATCCGGTTGTGAGCACCGTACAATGATCAGGCTGCCCAGGAAAAACAACAGGATCGAAGAAAGCACAAGAACGGTCTTTTTGTGATGCGTCCACCTCATAGGGAACAAATATAAGTATCCGTTTGCAGCTTTCAGACTTCGGCTTTCAGATTTCAGCCCGGGCGCCCGCCAAATCGGAAATACCGAATCTTGATACAATGTCGTTTGTCTAAGTGATTTTTTTTATAATTGCCGCTGATTCGCTGATTGCGCCTGCGGCGCTTCGCTTCGATATTGTTGAGTACCATTAAAGCCTGCACCAGATCTGCGCATCTGCAGCCTTAACCCAACCGACATTGATTCTTATCTCAAGTCTGGAATCTCGAATCTCAAGTCTGAAAGCTGAAATCTGACCGCTACCGGCTTCCCTTTACCCGCTCCTGGTTCACCAGCATATGCGCCAGCCGTGTAGGCTCGGGGATACGGTATTTACCGCAGCATCGGGTAATGATCTCCAGGCTTTGATCCATGCCCACTCTATTTCCAGGGGATACGAATACCGGGTTGCAGTTGGGTTTGGTACGCAAAACAGTACCGATCTGCTCCTGTTTATCAAATAAAGGAGCCTGGTCAAAACGATGATTGCCCGGCTCCTGGTATACGCCTGTAAGACGGGTTTTGGCACATCCGATGGTGGGCTGGTTCATTATAAGACCAAAATGCGTGGCGATGCCCAGCCGCCGGGGATGTGCAATGCCATGGCCATCCAGCACCAGGATATCGGGTTTCAAGGTCAGTGCATCCCAGGCTTTTAACAGTGCCGGTACCTCCCGGAATGCCAGTAGCCCGGAAATGTAGGGGAATTGTACCGTACAGGTAACCGATGCATGCGCCTGTACCACCATTTCAGGATACTTCAGTACAACGATGCCCGCATATACCGTTGTTTCAAATTTATTAAATGATATGTCGGCTCCGCCGATATACCGGACCGGTGTGGTAAGCGGCGTGCAATCTATTTTTTCGCGTAATTCCTTTTGAAGCGCAACTGCCTCAGAGGGGGTGAGGTTATCGTAAAACTCGGGTGTAATCATGTGTTAAAGATACGGCATTTGCCGGGCCGGTGCAACGTTGCAGTATAAAGCCTTCGAAGCGTTGAATACTGCTCAGGAACGGGCTTTCTTAAATCAGGGGCTATGTTGTTTGCATCGTTTGCCATGTATTGTTTTTAACCGGAGCGGATGCAATGCAGAAAGCGAAAGTTGCGGCAGATAGGAGGCAAAATCTGCGATCAGCGGGAATGCCGGGGAGCAGGCCGGCTAACTATTGTCCGCTACGGGAAGCGTTACCACAAATTCCGTTCCTGCGCCAAACTCACTGTGTACGGCAATGGAACCGCCCTGCGCTTCAATCAGCTCCTTGCTGATAGACAGCCCAAGGCCGGTGCCTTCTTTTTTAGAACCGGGGATCCGGAAATAGCGGTCGAATATTTTGTCGAGATAAAAAGGCGCGATGCCCTGTCCCTGGTCCTTCACCGTGAAAAGCACGTGTTCTTTGCCGGCGGCAATGGTTATGGTAACGGGGCTGTTCTCGTGGCTGTAACGGATGGCATTGGAGATCAGATTGCTGAAGATCCAGGCTGTTTTATCAGTATCCACCTTTAAAAAAGGAAGGGTTTCCGGCTGCCGCACCTCCACGTGAATATTCCTGGATGCTGCTGCCGTTTCATTGATCTGTACCGCCTTACGGATCAGTTCTTCCGGGCGGCACAGCACCGGCTGCAACTGCAGTTTGCCGCTTTCCAGCTGGGTTACGTTCAGCAATTCACTGGTTATTTTCAACAGGCGTGCGGCATCCTCATGGATGCTTTCCACCAGCTCTTTTTGCTCCGCATTTAAATTTCCGATGCGGTTGTTTTCGAGGAGCTGGGCGCTCATTTTTATGGAAGAAATGGGCGTTTTAAGCTCGTGGGAAACGGTAGCGATAAAATTGGTTTTTGCATAATCCAGCTCTTTGAAAGGGGTAATGTTTTTCAGGAAGATCACATCTCCCAGGTGGTGCGCTTCGGTTTCGCCGGTTGGAACAATACTGATGGGGATGATGGCCTTGTCGAAATAACTTTCTTTATTGTCGGCATATATTTTCAGCGGTTCGTGTGCGGTTACCGGTTCAAAAAAATCCCGGATCAGCATCCGGATCAGGTCGTTGCTTACCGCAAGGTCCTGTACGGGTTTCCCCAGTACATCTGCCGGCCTTGTGTTGGTAATCCGGGCGGCTTCTTCGTTGATAAAAATAACCTTTTTGGTTTCATCCAAACCAATTACGGGTTCGTGTATATTATTGATCAGCGTTTCGATCCGCTGCTTTTCGCTCATCAGTCGTGCCAGGTTGCTGTTGTTGTATTCTTCCAGTTTCTGCGCCATGGTATTAAAAGCCCTGGCCATATCGCCAAACTCATCCGCTTTGTTGTAATAGATCCGTTCCGCATAGTTTTTGGAAGTAATACTGCGAATGCTTGAAGTAAGTGTTTTGATGGGATTGGAGATGGCGCCGGGAAGGTTAAGCAGCAGGGTAAAGGCAATCATAAAACAAAGGGTTCCGCTTACGGCGATCCACACGATGGCGTTGTCGGCTGTTTTTCCCGCAATAGCACTTTTACGCTGGATCGCGCGCATGTTTAAGAGCATAATGGCAGCAAGATCTTTCCGGATCTGGTAGACCAGCTGCGAATCTGCGGGGTTCTTTTTGATCTGCTGAAAATCGGCATTCACCCGCTCGGTGGCTTCCAGCTCATTGGTCTCGGTGATGTTCGCTTTCTGACGTTTTAACTGTGCCTCGAATTTTTGCTGTATAAGGGGCAACCAGATCCCCTCATCAAGCGCCAGCAACATCTCCCGGGAATAAGATACCGAGTTGTAATTGGCCACCAGGATATTCTTGGTATCTGCCGAAAGCCGGTTGATGTAAAAGCCGGAAAGAATGGCCAGGAAGGCCACCAGCGCAAAAAGCGCACCCAATCCCAGGGCCAGTTTTTTTTGAATACGCATTGCTTAATTTTTATACATCGGCAAAAATAGAACAACCTTAACTCAGGATCACCAGGTCGATCTGGCTATCGCTTAGTTTTTTTAAAAGATTGCTGAAAATATTGGTGGCTGCAATCACCTGCATCAAACTCAAATGGGGCTTGCCGATACAAATGGTCGTAATTTTCCGCTCCTCGGCCTGCTCCACAATCGCTGCTGCAATACGGTCGGCCTTTATCTTAATGATCTCCGCCCCAAGCTCGGTGGCCAGCTGGAAATTATGAATGAGGTAGCGCTGTTTGTCCAGCCGGATCTTATCCGCACTTTCCGATGGCGTTTCTACATACAGCACATACCATTTGCTATGGTAATAATTGGCCAGGCGCGCGGTTTTCCGGATAACGGTCTTGGATGTTTTTTCGTTGCTGCTGATACAGGCCATAAAGCGTTCCTGCTGCAGGGGAAGCTTTACCACTTCGGCCTCTACCTTCCGTTCTACGGCAGAAGCTACTTCTTTTAATGCCAGTTCCCGCAGTTGCAGGATATGATCGTGTTTGAAAAAATGGGTAAGTGCCGACTGGATCTTATCGCTTTTATAGATCTTCCCTTCTTTCAGTCGGGTGATCAGTTCATCGGACGGCAGGTCGATGTTTACTACTTCATCGGCTTCCTTAATGATGCTGTCCGGGATCCGCTCCGTTACGTTCACGCCGGTAATGATCCGGATGTCTTCGTGCAGGCTTTCGATGTGCTGAATATTTACGGCCGAAATCACATTGATGCCCGCATCGAGGATCTCCCGCACATCCTGCCAGCGTTTTTGATTGCGGCTGCCTTCTATATTGGTATGGGCCAGTTCATCTACCAAAACCACCTCCGGCCGCAGGCTGATGATGGCATCGGTATCCATTTCTTCCAGCTCCTTGCCTTTATAAAAGAGCCGCCGTCGTGGAATTTCGGGCAACCCGTCCAGCAGCGCATGGGTTTCTGCCCGGTAATGGGTTTCAATATACCCGATGCGTACATCGATGCCGTTGCGCAGCAGCACATGGGCCTCCTGCAGCATACGGTATGTTTTTCCCACGCCGGCACTCATACCGATGTATATTTTAAACCGGCCCCGTTTATTTTTCTGAATGAGTTTTAAAAAATCCGCTGCTGCTTCCATGATGATCGTTTATTAAAAAGAAAATGCAAGTGCGCTTGTAAATGCAAAGTTATTCTTTGCCGGAAGCGTCTTCTTAAAAAAGATGGGTTCGGGGCTGTTCCATCCCCGGCCTTCGACCCTCCAAACGAACTGACGGGTGATCTTCCGGTCGATGTTAAGGGAGTATCCCAGTGTTTTAAAGCCCTGCCCGGTGCCCGCAGCTATAATCACGCCGGCCGGGTCGTTAAAATATTCTCCTCTTAACCCGATGTTCCATTGATCATTGAACCAGGAAGTGATGAGTACGGGTGTATACCAGGTATTGTAGCGGCTGCTTCCTTTTGCCTGTTGCTCCATACCGATATCGAATCCCAGGGTAAGTGAAAAATGCGGCGACAGCAGGAACTGACCATAAAGGTCATGAAAGTAACGCCGCTGCCGTACACTGTCTGGTTTGTCGTTGCCGATGAAAGAGCTGCTATTGAGCGTTATCTGATCGGAGGGTTTAAACGTAAGCTGGTGGCCAAATGCGGGGGTATTGTTCCCGTTTACCCGCTCAATGCGCTGCCATCCGTTCAGGATCAGCCCGCTGATATACCATTTGCCGTTATCGGTGGTATACGAAAGGCGGGCTCCTGTTTCAAAATAGGGAGAATTTTCTGCGGCGATGCTGCGCGTTAGTGTTTGGCAATCTTTGCCGATAGCACTTTCCCAGCCGATATGCGAGGGCAGTACACCGGCATCGATCCAGAGGTTGCGTTTTTTTGATAATTTAAAACCGGCATTGGCTTCATAAATGTTTTTCAGCACGTCTTTTTCGGCAACCATGTTGTCGTTGCTATAGGTACCGGTCATCAGTCCTATAGCGCCTCTGGTGCGTTCTGTGGTATAGCTGGCTTTAACCAGGGCCAGGTTGATATTAACCGTGTTGTGACGGTTATAGCTGTACAAAAAGGGCTGGCGGATATGATGGGCAGGTTGCCCCAGGTCGTAACTGTAAAATGCTTCGGCATAGCCGCCGATGGTTAGCGCTTTTTGAGTGGTTTCCGTTTGGGCGGCTGCTTTTTGCAGCTCAATAAACGGGGCTGTCAGTGCCAGCCAGATAATGCTGTTGCGGATTGTTTTGCTGTGCATACGTTTTCTTTTTTTTGATGCCGGTTTTTTGGCGGTTGCAGGCCCGGATCCCGGCGGCTCCTCTTCGCTAAAAGAGGGCCGGGGCGGTCATCGGGTTATAAAAAGGATCAATGGCTTAATTGATCAAGGCCGATATTTAACTTCAATACATTTATTTTCTGAGGACCAAAAAACGGACGGTCGATCGATTTGTTTACCAGCTGCTGTACGGTTTGTTGAGACAGTTTGCGGGCGGCTGCAATGCGCGCTACCTGTGCGTTTGCGGCGGCAACGGAAATATCGGGATCCAGTCCGCTGCCACTGGCCGTTACTATATCGGCGGGGATTGAGGCCCCGGGATTTTTTTGTTTGAAATCGTCAACCCGCTGCTGTACCTCTTTCAGGTAGTCGGGATTATTGGGGCCTTTATTGCTGCCACCGCTTCCGGCAGCATTATAGGCTACCGCAGAGGGGCGGGAGTTAAAATAAATAGTTGTATCAAAGCGCTGCCCGATGTTGGCATAATAGCTTTTGCCATTGCCGTCGGTGATCTTTTCGCCGCTTCCTTTTTCCGGGGTGAGCCGGGCAAAGCCGGAAAGCAGCAGTGAATAAATGCCTACACAAAGGATCATCAGCACCAGGGTAAGGCGTATGGCGGGAAGAATATGTTGTTTCATTGTTGTGTTTTTGGATTTGTGAACTGTATAATGAAATGTTGGAGGGGGGTGTGTTTTTAAAACAGCAGTCCTACCATCAGGTCGATCAGTTTGATGCCGATAAAAGGCACGATGATGCCGCCGAGTCCGTAAATAAAAAGGTTCCTTCGCAGCAGTGCGCTGGCGCCGATGGGTTTGTAAGCCACGCCTTTTAATGCCAGTGGTATCAGTAAGGGAATGATGATGGCATTGAAGATCACAGCAGAAAGGATCGCACTTTCGGGGCTGTGCAGCCGCATAATATTGAGCCCTTGCAGGGATGGAATGGCGGCAATGAATAACGCGGGTATGATAGCGAAATATTTGGCCACATCATTGGCAATGCTGAAGGTAGTGAGCGTTCCGCGGGTCATCAGTAATTGTTTTCCGATCTCTACTACTTCAATCAGCTTTGTAGGGTCATTGTCCAGGTCTACCATATTGCCGGCTTCTTTGGCGGCCTGCGTTCCGCTGTTCATTGCTACGCCTACATCGGCCTGCGCCAGGGCAGGCGCATCGTTGGTTCCGTCGCCCATCATCGCAACCAGGCGGCCTTCTGCCTGCTCCTTCCGGATATAGTTCATTTTATCTTCTGGCCGGGCCTCTGCAATAAAGTCATCCACCCCGGCTTTTTCTGCAATGAACCGGGCGGTAAGTGGGTTATCGCCGGTTACCATTACCGTTTTAATACCCATCCGGCGCAACCGTTCAAAGCGTTCCTGAATGCCGGGCTTAATGATGTCCTGCAGTTCAATAACCCCCAGTACCGTATCGTTTTGAGCTACCACCAGCGGTGTGCCGCCGTTGCCTGCGATCTCTTTTGTTTTGGCAAGGGTTTCTTCGGGGATGTGATTGCCTGCTTTTTGAACCAGCCTGGTAATGGCGTCCATGGCGCCCTTACGGATATGGATGCCGCTGAAGTTTACCCCGGAGCAGCGGGTTTCTGCAGTAAACGGAACAGGCGTATAGCTGCTGTGTTCCGCCAGAAATTGCTGCTGCATATGCGGAATATAGCTTTTGTCTTTTAACAGGCCGGAGGCCAGTTCTACGATCGACTTTCCCTCGGGTGTTTCATCTGCAAGGGAACTGAGCACCGCTGCTTCCATAAAGCCCGGTGCACCGGTGCCATTGGCCGGCCAGAAATGGGTGGCCTTCCGGTTTCCGATGGTGATGGTGCCGGTTTTATCCAGCAGCAACACATCAATGTCCCCGGCGGTTTCAACGGCCTTACCGCTCTTGGTGATCACATTGGCCCTGAGTGCCCGGTCCATACCCGCGATACCGATCGCAGAGAGTAAGCCACCGATGGTGGTGGGGATCAAACATACAAAGAGCGCGATCAGCGCAGCGATGGCGATGGGGGTATGCGCAAAGTCTCCAAAGGGTTTCAGCGTCGTGCATACGATGATAAATACCAGCGAAAAGCCCGCCAGCAGGATGGTAAGCGCGATCTCGTTGGGCGTTTTCTGACGGGAGGCGCCTTCCACCAGGGCGATCATTTTGTCCAGGAAACTTTCGCCGGGCCTGGTGGTTACCTTTACTTTTATTTTATCCGACAATACCTTGGTACCGCCGGTGACCGAACTTTTGTCACCACCGGCTTCGCGGATCACCGGCGCGCTTTCGCCGGTAATAGCGCTTTCATCGATGGTGGCCAGCCCTTCAATGATCTCTCCGTCGGTGGGGATGATATCGCCCGGTTCGCAGATGAAAACATCATTGAGCTGCAGGGTAGAGGAGGGTACGATGCGGATTTCATTCAGAGTCATTTCACCAACCCGTTCTATTTTCTTTGCGGGGGTTTCTTCTCTTGTTTTACGCAAACTATTGGCCTGAGCCTTTCCCCGTGCTTCTGCAATAGCCTCTGCAAAATTGGCAAAGAGCAGGGTGATAAAAAGAACGGAAGTAATGGTGATATTATAAGGCAGGGAGCCCTGTGCTCCGTTGCTTCCGGTAGCGGCGATCCAGATGCACACGCCCAGCATAACCAGTGTGCCCATCCATACCAAAAACATGACCGGATTACGGAACATTTTTGCGGGACTGAGTTTTACAAAAGAATCCTTCAGCGCTTCAATGAACTGGTCCTTTTGAAATAACGATGTATGTTGATTTTTCATTGTGAGATGTTGTGAGAAGTGAACGGTAATTTAATAAGACGCGAGGTTTGAGGTTTGAGATTCGAGATTCGAGAATTGAGATGCGCGATATGAGGTAGGTGAATGGAGGTGCGAGACCGTATTCCGCGTGAAGATTTTTGTTGTTGAATGCATTGTTCCGCATTTATTCTCGAATCTGGCGTCTCAAATCTCGAATCTCCATTCTGCAACCTATCCCATCCCGAAATATTCTGCAATGGGCCCCAATGTTAACGCCGGGAAGAAGGAAAGTGCTGCTACGATCACAATTACCGCAAACACCATAAATCCAAAAGTGGCGGTGTCTGTTTTGAGCGTGCCGGCGCTTTCGGGGATGTATTTTTTTGCACCCAGGATCCCGGCAATGGCTACGGGACCAATGATGGGCAGGTAACGGGAAAGGATCAGTACAAAACCAGTGCTGATGTTCCACCAGGGCGTATTGTCGCCCAACCCTTCAAACCCGCTGCCATTATTGGCGGCACTGGAAGTATATTCATAAAGCATTTCACTAAAGCCGTGAAAGCCCGGGTTGGCGAGTGTGGATGCTGTTTGCGACGGCAATGCCGCTGCAAGCGCGGTGCCGGCCAGTATCAAAAGCGGGTGGAGCAATGCTACGATCATGGCGATCTTCATTTCGCGGGCTTCTATTTTTTTTCCCATAAACTCGGGTGTGCGCCCTACCATCAACCCGCTCACAAAAACAGCGAGAATAATGAATATGAAATAATTCAGGATGCCTACACCACATCCCCCGTAAAAACAATTGGTCATCATGGCCAGCAACATATTCATACCACTGAGGGGCATATAGCTGGAATGCATGGAATTGATGGAGCCGGTGGAGATCACGGTGGTGGCGATGCTCCAGTAGGCGGAAGACGGGGCGCCGAAGCGTACCTCTTTTCCTTCCATTGCTCCCAGCGCAGGACTTACACCCATGGCCGTGATGTTGGGATTGCCGTGCATCTCCATAATGATATTGGGTATACAAAGGATCAGGAATCCAAGGGTCATGACGCACCAGATCGCCCATCCCAGCTTCCTGCGGTTAATGAACTGTCCAAAAGCAAATACCATTGCAAAGGGTATGAGCATTTGCGCAATCATCTGCGTCATGTTGGTGATGTAGTTCACATTTTCCAGTGGGTGCGCGGAATTGGCTCCAAAAAAACCACCGCCATTGGTGCCCAGGTGTTTGATGGGAACGAAGGCTGCCACCGGGCCGGTAGATACATACGTGGTATCGCCCTGCAGGGTGATCATCTGCTGTTTTCCTTCAAAGGTCATGGGCGTATGATTCAGGATCAGGATCATTCCGATGATGATGGAAATGGGTAACAGGATCCGGGTAATGGATTTTACAAAAGCATTGTAGAAATTACCCAGGGTTTGATGTGTGCCCTTCCGGAATGCATAAAACACGGCTGCTGCGGCGGCCATCCCCGTAGCAGCAGTTACAAACTGCAAAAACATGAGGTAAAGCTGACTGAAATAACTGACGCCGGTTTCCCCGGAATAATGTTGCAGGTTACAGTTCACCAGGAAGGAGATCGTGGTATTAAAGGCCTGGTCAGGCGTTTGGTTAGGATTATGATCGGGGTTGAGTGGCAGCCACGATTGGTTGAGCAGGATGAACATGCCGAGAAAAAACCAGATCAAATTGATGACCAGTAATGCTACCAGTTGCTGTTTCCAGTTTTGCTCTTTATGGGGATTGATACCACCGCATTTAAAAAGAAGCCGTTCCAAAGGATTGAAAACCGGGTCTAAAAAAGTGCGCCCGTTGCCATACACTTTAGCTATATACCTGCCCAGGGGAAGCGACAGCAGCAGTGTAAGAACAAACATGACGATGATGCCTAAGATTTCAGTGTTCATTGTTGTTGTGAGAGGTTAAATAGTGAATAGGGAATGGTGAATGTGCCGCATGTTCCTTAAAACTTTTCGGGTTTGAGCAGCACATAGCACGTATAAATAAATACGAGAATGGCGATGATCAATAGTCCTGTCATTTGATTACGTTTAAATGGTTTAAAAATGCTGCGCTAGATTTTTTCAAAAAAAGGAATGGATCTGAAAAAGAGAATAAAGCAGCCGATGCCGGAAAGAATAAGAATACCTGTTAACATGTTTCGATAATTATTTAATGTTTAAAGTCAAACCTCCGGTGCCAAAAACAATTCCGGTTTTTTTAAATAATTATAAGGTGTTGATTGTTAGATTATTGCTTGGTGTTGATATGTTTATCGGCATAAAAAAGCCTATCAAAATGATAGGCATGGTTATCAAAATGAGCAATAAAATGATGGAACAGCCGGAGCGGCTGGGAGGGGCGTAACGCGTGTTTAGAGTTTATACTCATCAATTTTCCGGTACAGGGTTGCGATCCCGATTTCAAGGATACGGGCCGCTTCGGCTTTATTGCCCCTGGTAAATTGCAGGATGCGGCGAATATGGCTTTTTTCCATGGATGCCAGCGACGACGGGTTTTCTCCCGGGCCGGCGGCAGAAGACGGGTATTGCTGTATCTCCAGGGGAAGGTCTTCTACGTGCAGCGTATCATCCTGCATCAGGATCACGCTGCGCTCAATGCTGTTTTTTAGTTCCCGGATATTGCCCGGCCAATTATAATGTTCCAGGGCCTGGAATACTTCCGCTGGAATATGGAGTCCTTTCCGGTTTGTTTTTTCGGCAAACAGCCGGAGGTAAAAAGTGGCCAGTGCTTTTATGTCTTTCTTCCGTTCCCGTAATGCGGGAAGATTTATTTTAAAGGTAGCAATCCGGTAATAGAGGTCTTCCCGGAATTGCCCGGTCTCAATTTCCTTCAGCAGGTTCCGGTTGGTAGCGGCCAGCAGCCGTATATTGATTCGGGTAGGTTTGGTTTCCCCGATTTTGATGAATTCACCGGATTCCAGGACCCGCAGCAATTTTGCCTGCAGATCGATCGCCATTTCGCCGATCTCATCAAGGAAGAGCGTGCCGTTATGAGCTTCCTCCAGCAAACCGGCCTGGTCTTTTACGGCGCCGGTAAAGGAGCCGGCCCGGTGACCAAAAAGTTCGCCTTCCAGCAGTTCGCGGCTGAACGCAGCACAGTTGATGGCCACAAAGCTTTTGTTCCGGCGGTCGCTGGCCTCATGTATGGCTCTTGCAAAAACCTCTTTGCCGGTACCGGTTTCTCCGGTAATCAACACGGTGGCATCGGTAGGGGCTACTTTTTTACCGAAAAGCATGGCTTGCTGAATGACTTCAGATGTGCCGATGACGGTGTCGAAGGAATATTTGTTGCCCAGTTGCTGCTCCAGTTGCTGTACTCTTTTGTGAAGGGTTACTTTTTCTATGGCCCGGTTCAGCAGCGGGATGATCCGGTTATTGTCATCGCCTTTTGTAATATAATCGAACGCCCCGTTTTTTATAGCCTGTACACCGTCGGGAATATTGCCATAGGCGGTAAGCAGGATCACTTCCGTTTGCGGAGCCCGGGCTTTTATTTTTTTTACCAGCTCCACACCGTTTTCGTCCGGCAGTTTTACATCGCAGAGCACGACATCCGCCGCGGTTTTCTCCAGTTGTTTCAGTCCGGAGCGGGCGTCTCCCGCCTGGAATACCTCAAACCCTTCGAGGGTAATGATCCTGGAAAGGAGCTGTCTTAATTTTTCCTCGTCGTCGATGATCAGTACGCTGTGCTTCATGCTATCAAACTTGAAGCAAAAGTAGTGGAATAATTTATGGGTTGTTTTTTAGAAAAAATAATAGGTTTGCGGTGTAACGCACTTCAGGAGCAACTATAAAATAATTGTTTTATCTTTAAGTTTTGCATATATTAGAATTGTGAGCGAGTCAATACCAACAATAAAGGAGATCGCCAGGCGGCTGAACGTTTCTGTATCGACGGTGTCGAGAGCGTTGAGCGATCATCCGCGGATCAGTACAAAGACAAAAGAAGCGGTAAAAGAGCTGGCCAAGGCGCTGAATTATGAGCCCAATTCCAAAGCGATCTTTTTTAAGCAGAAACGGAGCTTTGTGATCGGGGTGATCGTACCGCATATTTATGAAGACTTTTTTTCCAAAGGGATCAGTGGTATTGAGGATGTGGCATTGGAAAACGGCTATACGATCTTATTTGGCCAGAGCCACGACCGGATTGATAAGGAGCGCCAGGTAGTAGATGCGATGAAGAACCAGCGGGTAGACGGGCTGATCATTTCTTTGTCAAAGGAAACCAATAAAAGCGACCATCTGAAAACGCTGGATGCATATAATATACCGGTGGTGTATTTTGACCGGGTGCCCTCCCTGGCCGGTGTAAACAAGGTATTTTGCAATTTGTTTGAAGGTACGGTAGACATGATCGAATGGCTGTTCAAGCAGGACCGGAAACGCATTGCATTCATCAATGGTCCGGGTGCGATCATTGCCTCCAAGGAACGGCTGGATGGGTATATAGAAGGAATCTCCCGGCGAAAGCTGAAGGTAGATATGCAGATGGTAGAACAAACCGACTTTTCAGAAGAGGGTACGCACAAGGCTGTGGCCCGGTTATTGGCGCTCAAAAAGCCACCGGATGCCATTATCAGTTTCAACGACTATGTGCATATGGACGCCGTGAAATATGCACTTAAGGAACATGTAAAAATCAATGAAGATATTCTGTTTGCCAGCTATGCCAATATCTCTGTGAACAAACACACCGCTTACCCGCCCGTTGTTTCCGTGGACCAGTTCCCGTACAGCCAGGGTGAGGCCGCTATGAAAATGCTCATGGATATTTTACAGCACAAAACCGATGAGGATACCGCTGCGAAGGCGTTCCTGCACAAGGAAATTCCCGTTGCGCTGGTTTACAACTCATAAAATCGCTTACAGGGCAAACGTTTGCACCGGGTTTTGAAAAAAAACTTACACTTTATTTTATACATTTATCCCTTTAAACCAAATTATGGATAAAGTACTTGCCGGTTATGGATTGACGGCGGATCATTGTTCGGTAAAGCCTTTTGGCAGCGGGTTGATCAATCATACATGGGAGCTTCGTAACGGAGAAGGACGATATATTTTACAGAAAGTAAATCAGAACGTATTCCGGGAACCGGAGGCCATTGCATGGAACCTGGAGTTTATTAATACGTACCTGGAGCAGCAGGACGGGGCCTATTTTTTTGTAGCGCCTGTTAAAACGGTTTCCGGGGGTACAATGTTGCATATTGCGGATGATGGATATTACCGGATGTTTCCTTTTGTAAAAGGCAGCCATTCGATAGACGTGGTTGAGGAACCCCGGCAGGCCTATGAGGCGGCAAAACAATTCGGAATGTTTACGAGGAAGCTG
This sequence comes from Niabella pedocola, assembly GCF_021044425.1. GTDB lineage: Bacteria > Bacteroidota > Bacteroidia > Chitinophagales > Chitinophagaceae > Niabella > Niabella pedocola. The sequence continues at coordinate 117,713 of NZ_JAJNEC010000001.1, forward strand.
TCCGGCATTAACGTAGAGGAGCTGAAGATTACGCTGCCGTCGTTTCATGACCTGGTATTGCGGTACGAACAATTCCTTGAAGCGCTGGAAAGGGGTAATGCTGAGCGCGCGGCTGAGGCAGAAACGGTGATCCTTGAATTAAAGGCGCATGCCGGCATTGTAGACCGCTTCCGGGAAATATTAAAGAACCCTGATTTTAAACGGCGGGTAACCCATCATGATACAAAGATCAGCAATGTGCTGTTTGACGACCATAATAAGGGACTTTGTGTGATTGACCTGGATACGGTAATGCCGGGGTATTTTATCAGCGATGTGGGCGATATGATGCGCACCTATCTTTGCCCGGTAAGCGAGGAGGAGCAGGATTTTAGCAAGATTGTGGTGCGCGAGGATTACTACAGGGCTATTGTGGAAGGTTACCTGGAGGAGATGCAGGATGAGCTGACGGCTGCAGAAAAAGCGCATTTCTTCTATTCCGGCTTATTTATGATCTATATGCAGGCCCTGCGGTTTTTAACCGATCATTTAAATGATGACCGCTATTACGGTGCAAAATATGAGGGGCATAATTTTATGAGAGCCCAGAACCAGCTTACCTTATTAAGGCGGTTACTGGAGAAGCAGGAAGTATTGGGAAAATAGTTTTTTTCTTTCCGGAGTTTTATTTTTCTTTTTTATAAAATTTTCCTTACTTTTGCACCCGCTTAGTTTATAAGCACCGGGAAGTAGCGCAGGCCGGTAGCGCACCTGGTTTGGGACCAGGGGGTCGCAGGTTCGAATCCTGTCTTCCCGACATTCAAAAGCCACTGATTGATTTCAGTGGCTTTTTTATTTTTGATAGAAGTGGAATCATTACTCAGGGCGGTATAGAATAGCGCATGGTGCTTGTGGTACCATCTTGCCTACGTTAAAGGTTCTAAAGTGCCGAGACCATTGTAAATAAAAAATTTACAAGGTTTTTCATTTCCCCATTATCAATATTGAAAAGTAAAGTGTCTTTTGAAACCGTATATGCAATGCTGGGACACATGCTGAAGTAAATGAGGAAACAATCCTGGAGGATATTTCACAGGAGGAAGAGCGTTTGGAGATATTTCAGTTAAATCAACCTGATGAAATACGAAGATCCGCGTGAGGACTGCCCAGGTTTAAGCAGCAGATAGAAGCTTAAGCTGATTATCCTTTCAGGGCGACTTAATTATTATCGGGATGGAAATGATTCAGTCGCCTGGCATTCGGACAAGGACACTATACCCGGCTTGAAAACGGAAATCGCTTCAGTGAGCCTTGGCCAGGAACGAAACTTCGATTTTCGGAATAAGGATGATCATAAGCAGCAATATTCTATTAAGTCGGAGCACGGCTCCTTGCTACTTATGAAACCGGATTTGCAGAAGTATTGGGAGCACCGTATTGCAAAATCAGCAAGGCCAATGCAGGCACGGATCAATCTGACTTTCAGGAAAGTGATTGTCTGAATAGTCTCCCGTGATACAGCATTGTCAGAATAGGAGACCATAACGCCTATGTATCTGAATTTGATGAGCCTGAAATTCTGTTTACTGCCTTTAAACGACTCATATAATATGGCTGGCAATACAATTGTATTAATCGCAATTTTTCATTCAAGGCCAGTCCTGATCGTAAGGGATGATTTTAAAAGGATCGAAGAATGGTCCAAACCTTGCAACAAAAGAATTATGCTATCTCTATCTCAAGCTCCTGTTTGAGAGATTGTAAGAAAAAGATGTTGTAATTAGTTGGTACTGTACCGAAGAAAGAAGAGATTCTGTTGGCACATAAATTGGTCGGCGTCATTATTGTAAGCCCGGTATTTTCTAATCGATGTTTGTAGTACCGTAAGAAGATTATGCAAGCGCAACTTTTGATTGATATCCGAAAAGTCCAAAAGCAACGTGATGTGATCGTGAATTCAAAAAAACACTTGAAGAAAAGTATGCACAGACGAGCCGTTCCTTCCAAAAACTTTAAAGGTCGAGCCGCTCTCAATCCGAGGCAAAGATCTTCCCGCCTTCAGCAGGTATGGGTATACCTGTTAAACAGTTTTTGTATGTTTAAAAAAATAAATAATTTTTTTTAATTTATATAAAACAAATACATTACTTTTACATGACGTAACACTTTTCAAAAACACTGCTTGAAACGCTGCTACAAATCAATGAAAACAAATTAGACACTTATGGCCCCCGCTTACCACTCTCAACTACACAGATGCGTTGTATCGATAAGATATGATTTCAATACCTGTTAACTCAAACTAGAAATATTTTAAGAGAATACCGTTTTTGCTCCATTGCTCAATGGAGCTGATGGGGTATGGCGATGGATAATGAATCCTTTATCGCTGTATAATCTTATGTTTTTTGCCATTTAACTTATGACTTGATATATAATGTCAAGCAGATAATTATATAGACTGTTAACAAACTATTCTAGCATTTATGAAAAGGACTTGCAACCGACTATTGTTACTATTATTGAGTCTAACTTTGACTGAAATCCTTTCTGCTCAAGCGGGCAAAGAGTTAGGAAAAATAACTATCTCATCGCCAACCGCAGCATCACTTGGGAAATATGCTGATATTCCTGTGAACAAAAATACCGGAATTCCAGAGATTTCTGTGCCATTGTATACGGTAACGTCCGGACCACTGTCGCTACCGCTTACACTAAGCTATCACGCGTCTGGACTAAAAGTTCAGGAAGTTTCTGGTTGGACCGGAGCAGGATTTGCAATGCAGGCTGGAGGTGCTATTACCAGGACTGTTCGTGGTTTGCCAGATGATCGTTCAAGTGTAGTGAACCAGACAAAAGCGCACTACGTTGATTACGGGTACAGCAATTATTTATATAGAAGCGGCAGTGATAGTTTGGTTGCGGATGTGGATTTTGCCAATGGCGTGCTGGACGGAGAACCAGACCTGTACTTTTTCAACTTTAACGGCTATGCGGGGAAGTTTTATTTTAATGATGACCGAACCCCGGTTTTAGTACCGGAACAGGATCTTAAAATCGAGGTTGGGATGCAGGAAAGCATTGGAACCATCGAAGGGTTTACTATAACTACGCCTGATGGTACAAAATATTATTTTGGAAAGAATGGCAATACCGGTACGGTAATACCAATTGAAAAAACCTCAGTCTATTCGGCCAAAGGCGGTATTGTAAGCGGGAAGCCTGTCTCCAGTTGGTTCTTAAATAAAGTGTCATCCGCAGACGGGTTGTTTTCTATTAATTTAAGCTATCAGCCCGAAAGATACAGTTATTACACCTTCTCGACGGAACAGGTTGCTGGAACTGTTATACCTCCTGACTTCCCGTCTGGTGTAAGAGACGCTTATCTGGTGAAAAACAGTGTAGAGGGAGTACGGTTAAGTCAGATCAGCTTTCCGAATGGTACAGTTGACTTCATACCATCTTCCATACCACGAGAGGATCTTGCCGGTTATGATGCAAACGATATAAGGGAGTATGCCAATACAGAAGCCAAAGCCTTGCAGGAAGTGCGGATTGCAAATGCCAATGGGTTCTGTAAAAAGTATGTATTTCACTACAATTACTTCACCTCGCTAACCAGTTCTCCACCAGTGGTTCAAAGGGAGAATATAACCGTTACTTCGGATACAAAGCACTTACGATTAGACTCTTTACAAGAGCAATCCTGTGATCTATCCGTCAAATCGGGAATGTATAAATTTGAGTATTTTAATGAAGGAGTACCGAGGTCATTGAGCTTCGGACAAGACTATTGGGGCTTTAACAATGGGTACGCTAATTCGACTATTATTCCAGCCATTACTGAAAATGCACAAACAATACCAGGCGCTGACAGGAAGCCTAGATGGCCGGAAATGAGAGCAGGAACATTGAAAACAATAACCTACCCTACGGGCGGCACAAGTATCTTTGAGTTCGAACCACACACAACCTATGCCAGTTATATAAATTATCGGATTGCCTGGCAAGGTATTAGTCTTGGTGGAGATGGAAATATTTTTCGCTCTGTACCGGATAGCCTAATTTTTGTAAGTAATGGTGATGGCGTTTTTGTAGAGATGAACAATCAATCTACTGTTAATGATGGTCATGTTAATATTTATGATGCAAATGGTGTATTAAGCGGAGCGGGTATGGAATGTCCTAAAGGACAATCGCGGAGCGGATACTTTAATTTAGCGGCAGGCACTTATATTGTTAAACTCGATTTTCTTCAAGCTGGCGGCAACCCGGCTGGACAGCCGCTCACTGTTTCCGTGGGAAAACCTTATGCAGAGCCAATCAACGAAAACGCTATGGTTGGAGGCCTTCGAATTAAGACGATAACCTCAAGCGCATCACCAACAGCAACTCCGATGGTTACGTCCTTCACTTATAATAAATCCGACGGTAAGTCATCGGGTGAATTGTATAACAGGCCCACCTTTGCAATGGTTAAACGAAATGACTTACTAAAACTGGTTAAGGATGATACACCGCTTCAGGCGGACTATTCTCCTCCGTTCTGCAACGAGAATGGATGCAGTGCTTGTAGTTTTAGCTCCTCTCAACCATATGTGAAATCTGGCGGTGATCTGCGTCCGATGGCATCTGCCCAGGGACAGCATATGGGCTATACCGAAGTAAAAGTAAGCCAGGAGGAGAACGGCTATTCTATATATAACTATTATTGGTCAAAATTTTTACAATACCCATATCTGCAAGGCCCCCCAGGTGCAATCGCCAACGTTCGTGTTGTTACAAACTCTTGTGACGCCAATTTGCCCAATTATCCCACTACACCGTTACCATTTGAATACCAGAAAGGACTTCCGCAATTTGAGGGCCATTTCGATCAGAGCGGTAATCCGATTAAAAGCATCCAGTATAATTATTTATTTCAGGAAAACCCGTTTACAACACCTGGGTACATCGTTGTTAATGATCAGTATCTCTGGGGGTCATTTTATACGCTTAATACGGGGAGAAAACTGGAGGAGCAAGCAATTGAAGTTACCTACTCAGCTGCAGCAAACGATACAATTTATAGGGGCTCGATTTATGGTAGTCCCTATCATAATCAGCCGACGAAAACGTCAATGCTTTCTTCTAAGGGAGATTCTATCATTAGCAAATTGCGATATTCCTTTGACTATCGCGTTCCTGCTTGTGAAGCTATTGGAAGTGGCGTGAGCACGTATTTAGAAAAGGAAGTTCAAGCCAAAAATGATTTAGATCAGGCGATTCTGCGCGCCGATCAGTTTAACCAGGGTAACCGCTGGATCGCTGTTCAACGGTATAAACGTGCTTTGGCCAACGCAAGGGCCGAGTTTATTAGCTATCGAAGAACTAATTTCTCAAATGCGACCAATAACTTTAATACGGCTCATAATGCAGCAAAAGCATCAGCAGGAACGACTTGGAAACCAATTCTGCAAATGCAGGATAATTTCCAAAATCAGCCTGTGGAAGTGACCGACTGGAAGGGTGGAAAACTTGTAGGGGCTGCTTATACATCATATTTAATCAGTGGTACGACTACGGTATATCCCAATAGTAGCGATCTTCTTGGACTTGTCGTTCCTTCGCCGACATTTGATAGCTCGAAAGTTTCTGGAAGTGACATTAGCCGGGATCTCCGATACCGATTTGACAATAGTATTACCTTTGGCGATGGCAATATTGTAGAAACAAAAGTTAAGAAGTTTGCCCCAACTGCCTATCTATGGGGATATAATGGACAGTATCCTGTAGCCAAGATCGTAGGCAGCAGTTATGCAAACGCGAGCGCTGTGGTAACACAAGCACAGATTAATGCAGCGGTTACAAACGATGCGACTTTGCGAACACTACTTCAAACACTTAGGACAGATAGCAGAACAAAGGCAGCCCTTACCTCATCTTTTACATATAACCCCCTCGTTGGCATCACATCAGAAACCGACCCGAGTGGAAAAGTGATTTTTAGTGAATACGATAACTTAGGGAGAATGATTACTCAGAAGGATGAGAGAGGCAATATCACTACTAAGATCTGTTACAATTATGTCGGCCAAATAGTTAACTGCAATACAGGTGAGGTAATTGATCCAGCGCCAAACTGGAATCCAACTGGCAACGTTCGATGTGCTAAAGATGGTGCCGATAACAATACGGGAAACCAAGAAAGGGAGGAGCGCGACATTAACGCAAACAGCCCAACTTATAATCAGTTTAGGTGGGTGGACATTGGTCAAAACTTGTCGAGTTGTCCACTGCCAGTACCATCGGTGAATGTCACATTGAAGAAAACATCTTCTGGCGCGGCAGACGGCAATCTTCTAAATAAAAGCACTGGTCAAAGCTTTAGTATATCAGCAATTAGCTCAGCTGCAGCTGGTTCGCCAAACGGATACATTATTTCAGGTGTTCCTAAAGGCTCATATACACTAAGCATCTCGCCAATTCTCAGTTCAGTGCCGCCGGGAAAAAGTTTTATATTTAATATAAACGGTGATATTAGACAATCAAATAGTCCTTTTAGTGTAGACGTTTCAATTCAAAATAATTTCACAATTACGATGTCAATTAGTCCGTAAAGAGAGCGATTTTGTGTATTTCGGAAATCATAAAATATGTTAGCCATCGTATAATATAACTAATAGCACTATGCAAATCTCAAATCAACCTACCCTGCCGATAACCTATAGATTTATCTTGCTTTCGGTATTATTTGTTCTGCCGCTTACAATGCTTAGAGCACAGATAACACCATCTAATGATCAGAACTTTATTTATACACGGAAGATCATAAAAGAGGGCGTGAAAACTGCAGCAGACCTCTCGGCTTTGCCAGTGGATAGTATGCGGGCAGAGATTCAGTATCTCGATGGGCTGGGGCGGTCGCTGCAAAGCGTGGCTGTGCGTAGTTCCCCGGATAAGAAAGATATAGTTATCCCTGTTGCGTATGATGCCGTCGGCAGGCAGAACAAAGTCTATTTGCCATATGAGGCAACTAGCAACAATGGCATCTATCAAATCGCAGATGTGACATCGCAGGCGTTGTTTTATAATAGTGCTGGCGCAGGCTCGATTTCCAAAATAGCTGCCAACCCTTTCACCCAAACTTTATTTGAACCTTCCCCATTAAGTCGCGTACACGAGGTAGCCAACCCTGGCGCCAGTTGGAAATTAGGTAATGGACATACGACACGTATAGATTATGGTGTGAACGGGGCGAATGAAATAAGACGATGGGAAGTGACAATTCTCGGGACGAGTTATATTGGGGCAACAAGCCCAAGCTACTATGGAGCAGGTCAGTTGTCTAAAACTACAACCTGGGACGAAAACAGAAATCGGGTGATAGAATACAAGGATAAAGAGGGAATGCTTGTTTGCAAAATGGTCCAGGATGGTGGTGACACCTTGTCAGCACCGACCTTTACGGTTACTCAATATATATACGATGATTTTGATCAACTAGCATATGTACTTCCCCCTGCTTTGCAGGCAACTACTAGCTTTACTGAAACAAGTACTGATTTTTTAAACTATATATTCGCATATCACTTTGATAGTCGGCGTCGTATTATAGAGAAGAAGATGCCTGGCAAAGGATGGGAATACACAGTGTATAACGCTAACGATCAGCCCGTTCTCAAACAGGATAGCATTCAGCGGGAGAGAGGCGTTTGGGTTTTCATGAAATATGACACTTTGGGACGACTGATAATGACTGGAGAAACAGCAAATGCGGATTCCCGGGGTAACCTTCAGGCCAACGCCGATGCCAGGACTGTATTGTTTGAGGTAAGGGACAATACTTTGTTTTGGGGGTATTCCAACCGAGCAATCCCCACTACCATATCTAAAATTCACACCGTAAACTTTTACGACGATTACAGTTTCCTTAGTAGTACTGTTAATCAAAATCCTATACAGCAGTTATTAAAAGTGCCAGCTGGAACGGATACAGAGACTAATAGGACACACGGGCTTCCTACAATAACCATCACTAATGTGCTCGACAGTAACAAGTATCTCTATGCTGGTACCTATTACGATGAAAAGGGCCGCATTACAAAAGTGGTAAGTCAACATTTGTTAAATGGGGCGGACGTAATATCAAACGCATTGAATTTTGCGGGGGAAATAACATCAACTACAAGGGCACACTATAAGGATAATTTTGCGTCACCTGCTTTATCTGTAGTAAGAACCCAACAGTATGACCACGCGGGTAGAATAGTCCGAGCAATCGAAACGATAAACGGACAACCGGCTGATACCATTACATACACCTTTAATCAGATTGGCCAACTTGCTCAGAAAAAGGTTGGTAACCAGATAATTAAGATGTTTTATAATGAAAGGGGGTGGGTAAAGAAGCAGGAATCACCGCTGTTTACAATGGATTTAAAGTATGATAGTGCTGCAGTCGGCAATAAGCAGTTCAATGGAAACATTGGTCAGCAGCTGTGGAAGAGTGGAAGTGGAGTTCAGGTGCAGCACACATACAGCTACAATTATGATAGAGCAAACAGAATCATAAGTGGAGTAAGTGATGAGGGATATAACGAACAGGATATTACGTATGATAATATGGGGAACATTAAAACTCTGACACGTTCCAAGGACAGTCCTATTGCGATCAGTTATGATTATGGCACAAAAGGCAATCAACTTCAAGCAGTTACGGGAGGTTACACGAGATCTTACGTTTATAATGGCAACGGAAGCGTGTCGACAATTGCAGGTACTCAGCCTTTGACAATGATTTATAATGAATTAAATCTACCCAAGCAGATAAGCGGTAGTACAACCGTCGATTATGTTTATGACGCAAAGGGTAGTAAATTAAAAAAAATTACTCCATCAGAGACACGGTGGTACGTTGACGGGATAGAGTATTTGTCGAATACATCATCGCCATCACCAACAATTGACCTTTTGAATACAACGGAAGGGGTCGCGCGCAGGAGCGGTGGTGTTTATAATTATGAATACTTTTTAAAGGATCATTTAGGTAATACGCGTATTGTGTTCGATAAACTAGACGCAGTTTTACAACAAACTGATTATTATCCGTTTGGTATTTCGATTTTAAGAAAAGTTTACAACCAGAACAAATACCTCTTTAATGGGAAAGAGCAACAGCAGGAGTTGGGCGGCGGAGACAAGGGACAGTATGACTTTGGCGCACGTTTCTACGACCCAGTAATCGGAAGGTGGCAGGTTATAGATCCGCTGGCCGACTTGAGCAAAAAATGGAGTCCTTATAGTTACGCATATGATAACCCACTGCGTTTTGTAGATCCCGATGGAATGGCCGCTGAAGATACTGTTATTACAGTTACCAAATCAGAAGTGACCTTAGACAAAGTGTCAAGCAGCTATGTACCAGACAAAACAAAAAAAGGCAAGACTGCGCCAACCGGAAATGATGTTGTTACGGAAGAGACTACAAGAAAGGAAGAGGCTACCGTAGAAGTCTTCGATGATGAAGGTAAATTAGAAAAGTCCTTTAAGGTTAAATATACGAAACATACAACTACGACGGTTGTCGTAAATAGGGACGGAGAAGTCGTCTCAGTCTCTCAAAAAGAGACCGAGATACTGAATTCTCCAGGTAAAGTCGATAGAAATACTACTGAAAAATCATTTAGTGAGAATAATTTGATTGGAACTCTAAAAGATGCCGTAAATTACGTCAAACAAGTAAAAAAAGAGACCGGATACAGTCCTAGTCAGTTGAGGGGAGAACGTGAGAAGGAGATTATAGGATTTTTTGGATTGCCTGACTTAACATTGGGTGGAGCCGCTCAATTAGGGCGTAAACAGGTAGAAAGGGCATTGGGTTCGTTTGTTGGTAGGGCATTAGGCCGAACGTTTTGGATAGTTGGCGCCGCTGCGACAATAGCGACGGCGACGGGAGACTTCACCGGTCGAACAATTTGGTACAAAAGAATGATAAATGGATGGGATAGGAAATAGAATTGTTTAAATCTAATCAAGGCTTTTTATTCTATGTTTAAGAAAAAAGTATCAGGAAGTGATCTGTTAATGGTATTGTCTTTGGTTTTTCTGCTGTTCTTCTCCGTTGCCTTCGCTCTCGAATATAGACAATACCACAAGCCATTTAGTAGTCTTTCGCTTACGTTAGCGCTTATATCCTATATCTCTGCGTTTGGAGCTAATATTTTGCAGATATTGAAGGGACAAAGGAAACTCAAATTTACCATTAAACGTTTTCATCTTGTTCTCACCGGGATTGTCTTAATAATTATAGAAAACAACGCTGATAGCTGGTTTATTATGTCGAAGGTTGGACTTGCCATTGCAATAATTATAACAGCCATTCTAACGCCAGATAACAGGCCTACTTAAGGATGAATTGCGGCGTGGAAGGGAGAAGCAACTCTAATATTTATATTACATGGTTTTTTCTGAAGCCTCTGCGATATTTCATGTGAACATATCGGGCTGTGTACTACTAGGACGTATAAAGTCGTTTACCAGTTTCAAGGAGTACAGAGCATGCCTCATCCGAATTTTAGTTCGAATCCGCAAGGTTCTCCGCAACTTCGTGACTTTGGGTGTTTGATTAATGTAGAAAAGAAGGCGCGGTGATACTTTGCACGCCCTCAATGGAAAAGCCGGTCCGGGAGATGATAGCCGCGACTGACAATACCCAGGCAAGCGGCGTCCATCCCGTATTCGAGTTCTTCAATGGTCGCAAGATATTGAGGGACCCGCACCATCGAATTGATCTTTTTGAAGGTGCCAAACAGTCACGCGCAGGGATTATCCTTTCTGTATCTGCCGGAAGAAAAGCTCATTTATGAAGGTGATCTGCTGTCCATGCCGGAAGATGGAACTATTACACCTGCTTTTCAGGTATCACGTGAATTTTATCAATTTATCCAAAAGCACCAGATCACCTACAGACAGATCATAGGACATCATGGACTGGCGAGGATTACACCGGAAACTTTTCAACAGACAATTGGTTTGGCCGATACGATCAATCAGAAATAGGAAGCACTCAACGAACTTCCTAAAGCTAATTTAGAATCTGCGCAACACAGTAGTGGAAGGAGCATTAATTGTTAGCCAGGTATTGAGCGAAAAGTTTGAAGAAGCTGGCGTAATTTTACTTTGAGATAATTTGAGTAAATTTGTAATAGTTCTTAGAAAAGTGTACCATTGAAGTAAGCGGTGAGTTAATCCGTGAGTTTTTTCGGCGTTACGCTATAAAGAATTGATATGCATTACAATACAAGGGTTGTTCGAATCCTGTCTTCCCGACATTCAAAAAGGCTCTGATGATTCAGGGCCTTTTTTTATGGATGGTTATCAACGATGTTGTATCCATTGAAAGGGAATCGATGACGCAGCGCTTAGAGTACCATCTTTCCGGCTTTTCAGGATTTAAAATCCAATAAGACCCTCACCATATTTTGATTTGTAAGGAACCGCATTGAACCCGGCGTGGCGTACATCGGTTACTTATATAATGATAGATGGTTACTCAAAACTGTATAGTCGTATAAAACAGGAGGCCGTCTTAAAGCTACCTCCTGTTTTAGTTCCTGATACGTAAATTGCGATGATTTTCTGTTTCCGGGGCAGATCGGTTTTCTGATTGCCACCAGATAATCTATTTAGTTCTTGTTGAATCTGTTTGCAAATATTGATACCCGCACCATCTATCGTTGAAATCACGGGTATGGTTTGCATTTCGAAAGCGCAGGATAAATACGCTTCCCACAATAAAACCCACCAGGATCAATATGGATGCAATTTTAGTAAGCGTTACTAACAGGGGTTTTGTTGAAAAATTTCCAAATACATAACCCAGGATTAAAACAAGGCATGCAATGATTATGATCCTGGAAATGATAAATATTAACACTGGCATAAGAATAATTTTAGCGTTTATAATTTGACTGACGTTTACTTGATTTGTTTTAAAAGGTTTTCTACTTCTGTTTTTCCCCAGTGCGGTGCGATGTTTGCGTCGGTTTCCTGCTCTAATAACTGGCTTGCTTGCACGAGTAATTCTTTCGCTTTCGTTTTATTACCTCCCCAGATTTTAGGTGTTGCAAATTTTTGCCAGCCGGCCAGGTATAATGCTCTTGGATTTTGCGGATTTGCAGCCTGGGCCATCTGTATATACCGGAATGCCGCAGGGCCGAACTTTGCTCCATATGTTTGCGGGTTGATGAACACTTTGTCCTGGTTTACCATCGCCATAATGCAGTAAATTTCAGAGAGCTCCTTCTTTTGACTGGCGGTGTCGATCAGGGATAAAGCCTTGTTGATCTGCTGCTCGGCTGTATTGGCGAAGGGCTCTATTTTTTCTCCATCCCGTTGATACATCCATCCTGTTTGTGCATTACAAAAAGCCGCGTAATACCAGGTTAACCAGTTGTTGCTGTCAGTTGCTGTTAGTTGCAGAAAATCCTGAGACAGGATTTCGTAGTCTTTTGCTGCGCTTGCATTGTCCAATTTTGCAACGGTAGCTTCAATACCGCCGGAGTTTGTTTGCGCACTGGTCACCTGCAGCGTGGCTGCCAGGAACGTCATTGATACGATTAACTTTTTCATTGTTGTTTTTTTAATTGTTATAGATTCTGATTGATAATATCATCTCTTCTGTCTGTGCCAAGGCTCATAAAAAAGCCGATATAATAAAATCGTGTGGCAGGAAGCGTTACCGGAGTTTTATTATTACCATCGTAGCTGAAGTTGTACCCGAATACCTGTTTTGTGCCCAGCACATTGTTCATTCCAAAGCCTATCCCAGAGAAATCCTTCCATTTTTTTGAGATGTTGAACAGGTAGGCGAAACTTACGTTCAGACTCTGATAATTTTTCGTAGTACCTGAATATTGGATAACCGGACGCCCATCGCTTTCTGTCTTTATATTATAATAGGGCCTTCCGGTAGTAAACCAGTAAGCGGCATTGGCCATAAAATTCAGGGCAGGAAAGAATCGTTTAACAGCCAGCGAAAAAGTATGAGGTGTTGCATACGTCGGGTTTAGTTGATAGGGATAATTCATGAATTTTCTTTTGGTATCCAGATAGCTGTAACTTACCCAATAATCCAGATCCCTGACGGAGCGTTTGTCTCTAAAGAAAAGTTCAAAACCTTTAGCATACCCATCACCGTTGTTTCCTATTGCGGAATCAGTACTAATAAGATTTTTATAGGCTTTGTAGAAGAGCTCTGCCCGCAAAAAACGGTTAGAAGCATTACGCTGGTAATTGATAATATAATGTGTTGCCTTACTGAAATTGAGACGTTTATTTTGCAGGAGGTATTCGCTGAGAGGTTTTTGGTAAAAGATGCCGTAAGCCAAACTTAGTTGGTTTTTTTCCGAAAGTTTATAGGCGACGCTTACCCTTGGGGTGATATTTATTTGTTGCAACAGGCTTGATTGCTCCGATCGCAGCCCAATTCTCGCAGCCAGTTTCCTGTTTAACTGGAGATCTGTTTCCGCAAACATAGCAGTTGCATCTTCGATATAGGCGCTTCGGCCTTCTACATTGGGTTCCGATAAGCTGTTTGTAACATCCTGGTGGATATACTCTGCGCCAAATCTAAGCGTTTGTCTTCCTTTAAACCGTTTACTCAATACAACCTTGCTGTTTAAGAAATTATGTTTGCTGGTATAGGAGCCGTTCTTTTCACTAAAAGGGTATCGATTGATCAAAATTTTTTCATTTTCAGCATTGTGCAGGCTTTTTTCAATATCCTGGCTGCTGTAATTATAGCTGACGGCGGCATCTATTTTCCAGTTATTCCGAAGCGATTCTCTGTAAGAAAGATTTGAATAAAGATTATTTCCTTTGGTTTGGAAGGAGGACTCAAGATCGATGCTGTCAATATCCGCCTGACCTAACCCGGTATTATTATAACCATAGTTGGCATAAAATTTCAGGATGCCTGTTTTACTTGTCTTAACTCTGAAATTGAAGTCGCTGCTGATATATTCAGGGCCATGAAAATAGCCGGCTGCCTGCTTCACTATTTTATTATAAAAAATACCGGCATTGCTATAATTTAAAGTAACTCCCATACTGGTTTGTTTATTTTTCGCAAGATGCTGAAAGCCCAATCCCTGGCTTGTTGGGAATAAGTGCAGACTGGCTTCAGATTTCTCCGGCAGGTCAACCGTTTCAAGTATCAAGGCACTGCTTAATGCATCACCATATAACGCGGAATAGCCTCCTGTATTAAATAGAATTCCCTTAAATAAAAAAGGGTTTACCCTTGCCGGCTGCATGATCCCCGGTACCGATGCATAGTTTGGGTTTGGGAATGCCACTCCATCAATGAATTGTTTTGCCTCATCGCTGGTGCCGCCCCTTACAAACAAACCTTCGGATTCGCCAACCTGTTGCACACCTGGCAACGCCCGCATTGAATTGGCAACATCGCCACCCGTACCTGCAACGGTAACCGCATCCATCGGTGTTAGCGATGCTCCTTTAGCCTTATCGCTTGCGATAAATGTGCCAGCACTCATAACCACCACGTCGCCCAATACTTTTGCTTCATCCCGTAATATGATCACTATTTGTAATGCAGCGTCCTCCGGATGCACCAAAACACTTTTCGGTTCGTAGCCAACACAGGAAATGATTAATGATTTTGAGCCTTTTTCAGGTACGATGATCTTGAAATTCCCGGCGCTATCGGTGGTGGTTCCGGTACCGGATTCTTTAATATGAATGCTTGCCGATTGAAGCGGTTCTTTTTTCTGATTGCTGACTTTCCCGGTAATCATCGTTTGGCCCTGCGCTATAGCTGCCATAAAAGTGATAAGGATCGTTGCTAAAAACAGTTTCATAACCATTGTATTTAGATTGACAATCCAAAGCTATGGAGCGATGAAAGCGTTGGCCGGAAAGAATAGACAAAGAGGGCATATGAGTAGAGCAAAGCGGCGTTTACTTCAGGGCAGGTTCATAAACGGCGGTTGTTTATCTGAAAAACAGCAAATAGAATGTCAAAGCAAGAATTTGAAAAGCAGCAGAAAGGAGTAATAGCCTGTTGCTTTAATAAAGCTGCGGTCAAAATGCCGCCAGCCCAATGAAAAAGTTAGCAACTGGTCCTTCCGCAGTTATTTTGTGCTGTACATTGGCTTCAATAAGGCTTTGCACTTCCTTTGCCCGGATGGAATGATTATTGTAAGATGCTTCATGGAGCTCTTTAACGAGGATACATATTTGACAAGGTTTAAATTGCCCTGCTGCAAAGTCTGTTTATACAACATCCGGCGACTGAACTTAAATGAACGTTGATGAATCAGATTTATTTCAGAAAATTATACTGGTGAAGCAGTTGGCAGGATATTTATTTTATTCTTCACTAAATAAATAAAAATCATGAAGCTCAGTACACTTTTAAGCATCGCCTCCGTTTATATGGTTTTAGCCGGGCTTGGATTTATTTTATTTCCGCAGGCATTTGGCCGGGGAGCGGTACCCTCAGATGCTTCCCCGGCTTTGATTGCCTATCTGCGGCTCATAGGAAGCCCTATGCTAGGGATTTCAGTTCTTAATTGGATGTCCAGAAAGGAAGGTCCATCTACAGCCCGTAATGCAATAATAATAGGTAATACCGTTGGCTTCGCAGTAATCGCCGCCCTGGATATTTGGGGACTGTTTAATGATGCAAGGCCCGCTACTAAAGTATTTGTGGTTATACACCTGCTCTTCACGCTTGCCTTTCTCATCCTGGGCCGAAAGAACATCTTAAAGGGATAAGCGATACAAGAGCAGCACGAAGATGCCCGTATGGGTTTATGCCGCTGATTTTAAGGCTTCTTACGGTGTTTTATATAAGGCCGAAAAATAAAAGGTGCCGTTTTTTAAAAAGAAATCATCTTTAGCAGTCCCGTTTTAAAGTTGTCGCTCAGCGGCAATTCAATAGCGCCAAGATTAACAAGGTCTCTTTTTACAGACGCTATTTTGTCTACTGCTACAATGTAGGATTTGTGTATCCGTACAAAACGGTAGGGCAATAATTTGTCTTCTATATGGCGCATGCTCATTTTAGTAATTACAGGCTTTGCCGTTGATATTAAGAATATTTTGATATAGTCTTTCATACCCTCGATATAAAGAATGTCTGCAATCGTAATTTTTACCTGTTTGTATTCTACATATACAAAAAAGTACCCCGCCAGCTCTTCCTTGTAGATGGCTTTTTGTTGCAGGGCGAAAATATCCTGCGCTTTGTTACATGCTTTTAAGAAACGTTCGAACGAGACGGGTTTTAGCAAATAGTCAATCGCATTCAGCTCAAAGCCTTCGAGCGCATGCTCTTTATAAGCAGTTATGAAAATGACCATCGGGGGCGCTTTTAATGTTTGCACAAATTGTAAACCGTTCAATCCCGGCATTTGAATATCAAGAAAAATCAGGTCTATATTTTCTTTATGCAGGATATCGGCGGCTTCCATCGCGTTTTTACACCGGGCTGCCAGCTTCAGAAAAGGTACCTGCTGAATATTGTCTACCAACAGATCCAGGACTAGCTTCTCATCGTCTACGGCTATACAGTTTATCATATAAGGGTGAGTTTTAAATGAACAGCGAAGATATGCCCGCTGTCGGTAATCACGAGTTCATGCCTGGCCGGGTATAAAAGTTGTAACCTGTTTTTTACATTGGTTAATCCTATACCGGAATTTTTATCCTTGCTGCCGCTATTTTCAGAATAATTGTTAGCGATGTCAAATGTTAAAGCATTTTCTATTTCAGTAAGTTGAATCGAAATAAAAGCATCCTCAACCAGGCCGATACCATGTTTAAAGGCATTTTCCACGAAGGGAATCAATAGCATCGGCTCAATCTGCCTGTCCGTATTATTGACATTGATCGCTACATTTATTTTCACATCATTGTCAAACCGCAGCCTTTGCAATGCAATGTAATTGTGGAGATGATCCGCTTCATTTGGTATGGATATCCGGCTGTTTTGAGAATCATACAGCATATAGCGCAGTAGGTCTGATAACCTGATCAGGGATGGCTCCAGTATATCCGATTTTTGCCGTGCCAGTGCAACCATATTCGTCATCATGTTAAATAGAAAATGAGGGCTCATCTGAGACCGCAGAAACTTCAGTTCCGATGATAATTGCTGTGCCCGGGCTTCTTTTTCCAGCCGTTCAAATTTTACCCGATCGCTGATGAGCCTGAATAAAATACCGGTTAGCAAAAAAGGGATTACGGCAAAAAATATAATCCGCCGGTTTTCTTCTGTCAATAAAAAAGCAGGATTCTGCTGAAGAAATAGCAGTTTAACCTGGTAGGAAATAATGACAGTGGCAAAGACACAAACTATATACAGCCACCAGCGTTTTCGCGTAAGCAAATAAGGATACAGAACATATACATTCAGGTAGAAAATGCCGATATGAAAAAGATTGCTTATTGGGAAATACCCTCTGGGCAGCCCGCCAAAGGGTTCTCCCGCTATGGTAATAAAGGGGATAATGTAAAGTACCGTCCACACCAACAGGTGCATGCCGGGTACAAAATATTTTTGTGCTCTTAAGTTCATGGTGCCTGCACTAAGTTACTGCAAGATAGGCAATAGAATATTTTGGCAGCAAGAGTGTAGACGAAGGAAGTAAATGAGAAGACAAAATAATTGAATAGTTCCGGTTGTAAAGGTTTGTGTAAAACCGTTTTCGGGTGGTGCGGATTGGTAGCACCCGCACGAACCCGATATGGCTTACATTGAAATACGACGCGAAAGAATATCGGTGTGCGATTCATTGAGTAGAAATATTAGGTCTTTGTAACGCCTGATAAAGAACATGTTGGATAGGATGTTCGAATCCCGGGGAGTATGCAGGCGGCGGATGTTCAATGGCAACATCACTGGTATGAGCTGGCGGGGCCAAAACAACAGTGCCCCGATCCGGCGGTACGGCCATTTCTCCTTTCGGTGATTCGGCAGCCAAAGAAGGCAAAAATACCATAAGCAGATCGGAGCCCTGGTTGAACGACCGTATACCTCAAAAGCCCTGTGTTGCGGTAGGGGGCTTTTTAAGAGCTGATTTCAAGCTTATAGCCTTTGCCACGTACAACAACGATCTTGATGTTCGGATCAAATTCCAGTTTTTTTCTAAGTTTGGATATGAACATATCCAGGCTGCGCCCCACAATAACACCTTCGTCTTCCCATATCTCTTTTTGCAGCCGGCTTCGTTCTATAACCTGGTTGGGAGCCAGCGCGAAAATATGTAGTACACGGGTCTCAGTTCTGGTCAGCTCTATGGCTTTTCCATTTGACATGAGTTTACGAGCCTCCGCATCGAACGAAAGGGACCCCAACGGGAGCGCACCAACAGGCTGACTGTCGGGCAAGGCCTTCCGCGGCTTAACAGATCTCAGAAAAATAAACCCCACAAATGCCAAACCCAACAGGGAGCCTAAAAAATATTTATTCGTTACCGTACCTATACCCGTTGGCTTAAACTTAATATTTATCATATAACATGCTAAGGGTTGCTTTCTTCCTAAACAGGCTACAATATCATCTTTCTTATTTTTTGATATAGCATATCCATAAGCCACTTTGGCGTTGGTACAATTCAATACGTTAACAACATAATCACTGGCAAGCGGGTCTTTGGATAACAAACGCTGGGTAGTATGCACCAGGGAGTCGGGCTGAAAACTAAAAGCCTTCTCAAAACTGATCTGGTATTCATTTTCGGTAAGCTTTTTTACAGGAAGCACCCTTGAGGTGCTGTCGCCCGACTGCAGGAGCGTTTCATGTCCGATCTGGCGGAGTAAAACTTCCCTCCGGGCAACGTCATAATCATCATTTCCGGTCATGCTGAAAGCCACACAGATGATGGAGGTAAACGAGAGCAATACCAACGCGAACAGGTACTTACGTTTCCCTGAGAGGAGATTTTGGCTATCAGACATACGATTTACAATTTATTTACAAAGGTTACATTTTTATTTACAATCCAAATTTCCAGGCTGAAAAACTGGAGGATAATTTCGCTGCATCCACTTTGATAGGATAGGTAAACAACGAAAATGCCTTAGTGTTTACTAAAAAATGAAAGAAACTTCATTGACCGCTATTGGAATCGTATCTCTTTTACCCAAAAAATAAAAAATGATGAAAAAAGTTATGTATTTGCTGATCTTACTGCTGGTGGTGGTAAGCGGACTGGTATTTGCTAATCGCGAAATTAAAAGTGAACCTTCTAAAAAACCGGCTCCCAAGCCACCCACTGCTGCCGAAATGAACGCCGGATTGAAACAATGGGAGGCTACTCCTGAGGGTATAAAGTTCAAAAAATGGGAAGCCGCTCCGGAAGGAAAAAAAGTGCTTGACGGTGCAGCTAAAATACGCAGGCAAATAAATGCGGTGACCAATATGGAGGCGGTGGTGACCGCTCTTTCGCTTCCGCCCGGCTCACGATTGGGTTTCGGAGTGATGGTCCGGATTGATGGTGACGATTATATACTCAGTTTTGGGCTGGAAACAGCGAATGAATTTCAGCAATTGCGTAGCCTGAAAGTTAACGACAAACTAATTATCAGAAGCCATAGCGTATCGTACGCGCCCAAGTATGCATATCCAATTGTACAGGGCGACTATGTGGAACGCGATCGTAAAATAATGTATAAACGTGCCCCTCGCAAAGGCGGTTGCTAAGTAAACAATGCAATATTGAAATCATACCGATGGCGGATAGCAGCAATGATCCACGTACCAGGTTTTTTGGGGCATTAAAGCCGATACCGGACCAATGTTACACCGGATGAGAATTTTTCCATTTCCATCAATTCGAGCTTGTGGCGGTGCTCAATGTTTTGGAAAAGGGGCGTTCCCTTCCCCAAAATCACCGGATGGATTGCAAGTCTCAGTTCGTCAACCAGGTTCAGATTGAGGAGCGTGCCAGCAATTTTTGCTCCTCCGTAAAGCCAGATATTTTTTCCCGGCTGCTGCTTTATGTGGTGTACCTGCTCCTGAATATTTGAGTTGATAAAAATCGCATCCGTTCCGTCGCCCTTAACGGTCTTTGAGAAAACATATTTGGTCATGCTGTTCAGCAAATGGAAAGCCCGGCGGAGTTTTTCATTTGCATTTTTCTCCGGCTGCTGGTTGCCCCACTTTTCGTAGGCGACCCTGCCATAGAATATCGTGTCTTTATCGCTCAGGATATCCATCAAAATATCGGCATAGTCGAACGCGTCGTCTTTTACAAGCCAATCAAGCTCCCCGTTTGGTCCTTCGATGAACCCATCAAAACTGATGGCAAGGTTTAAAATGATTTTTTTCATGGGTATCGGTTGAATTACCATAACAAATACAAAGGATTCCCGTGCTGTTTCGCTGACAACCAAACCAGCACACCTGTTGCTTATTTTAGTTACAAACACCCCGCCAATCTTTCAACGAATGCAGTTGATCATACCAAATACAAAGGTGTTCTCACAATTTTGAGACGGTCTTTCTGGTTACGCCGAAGACAGGTTACTGTATACAGCGGAAATATATCAGAAAATACTTTAGGCCGGATAGGGGAAATTGCTCTTAGCAACGTACTTATAGTAAGATACGTTTAATGAAATGATAGCGATCTGTAAACCGGTTGCTGAATTGGAAGCTGCTCTTTTCCAGCTTCCGGTTTCATCCCGGTATAGCATTAACTAAATGCAGAAAGGAGCGTTCGGCTGCTTATCAGCGCTATTCATTTATGAAAACGCAGATCAATTTAAACCTTAAAAAAACGGTATATGAGAGCTAAAACCTATCTGTTAGTGGTGTTACTTTATGCTGCGCTTGGCAGTTATGCGCAAACGGTAGCCGGTGTCAGTGATATCGGAACCGGGTATTACAACGGCCATATTTTTGCTACGTTTAACAACATTACGGGAACACCGCCCGTACTTACCGGAAGTTTGGGCAGTAATCCCTTTACGATTAATTTTTCAGGCAATACACATCCCCTGTTATTTCTATCGGGTAATTATGGGCCTAACCGTCCTTCAAACAGCGGAGATTTCTCTGTACCCACCGTTGAGCTGGACTATTCACAAGTGCCGGCAACAAGCACCATTACGTTTACAAATACGCTTCAGCCGCTCGATCAAATGACGGTAATAGATATCGATAATGAAGAAAGTGTAGTATTTGAGTTTTTAAACGCAGCCGGTAATCCTGTACCCGTTGCCGGTAATGTGCGGGCCTTATCCATTTCAAGCATGTCGCCCAGTTCTTCGCTCAATTTTCCTGATGCCACCAGCATTGCCGTTAATACCGATCCCGGCAAATCAAACGATAACCTGGCCGACCAGGGATTTGCATTTGTAATGCTTACGAACGTAGTTAAAACGATCCGGTTTACACAAACTGCACCCTCTGTTTCCGGTTCATGGAATTTTACATTTTCAAAAGGTACCCCTGATTTCGGAGATGCGCCGGTCTCTTATGGCAACGCCATGCACCTGCCCTTAGCGGCTATGCTTAAAATGGGGGCCAATGGTCCCGATGCGGAAGCCACCTCAAGCGCTAATGCAACCGCTTCGGGTGATGATGTGGTTTCCGGCTCCACTGTAATTGATGATGAAGATGGGGTAACAAGCATTCCGGCAATAATCAATACCGGCCTGAAGGGACAGGTGATACCCACATATACAATTACCACTACGGTTACAAACAATACCGGTATGAGCGCCAATGTGGTTGCCTGGATCGATTGGAACGGGAACGGAACATTTGAGGCCTCGGAAGCGGCTACCGTAAGTAGTGTGCCCACAGGCAGTAACAATGTGTCCCGTACCTTCACCTGGAGTAATCAAATCCTTACGGGAGCTACAGGGGCCACAAGAACCTATTTACGAATAAGAACAACAACAAACGCGTTGACATCCGGTATGCCCACCGGTTTTGCAACGGATGGAGAAGTAGAAGATTATGCCATTCCTTTTACTATTGCGCTTCCGGTTCAATTCGGGGATCTTTCCGCCGTTAGTAAAAACCATTCCCTTTCTGTAAACTGGAGTACATTAACGGAGTCCAATACCGATCATTTTGAAATAGAAGGTTCGAAAGATGGGGTTCATTTTAAAAAAATAGCAACGGTAGGCAGCAAGGCTGCCGGCGGCAATGCTTCCGGAAAATTAACGTATGCCTATGAAACTGATTTCGATACGGCCACTGCTGTACTGTTTGGCTTTCCGGCGCTGCTGGCGTTAAGTCTGATCAGTATGAGAAGGCGGTATAAAATATTCGTTACCTCCCTGCTTATCGGTTGTATTACGATCGTTCACGGTTGCAGCGATAAGGAAATTGCTGATATCGATAATAGTGATCTTTTTATAAGAATCGTGCAGGTTGATAAAGACGGGGGGCGAACAACCTCAAATGTGGTTAAAGTGGTAAAAGAGTAATCCGGAACCATTCGGAAAATATTTAAGATTTTTAAAATAGCGCAAGATGCAACAGCACGTTTATTCGTGCTGTTTTTTTTGCTGCCTACCTGTTGGAAACCGTATCCTTTTATAGCATAATGTTAAATCCGAAAGAATGTATTGTCGTTTCCCGGAAACCACTGGTTGTGTATCAGGTCATTGACTATTCCTCCGGGTGGAGCCGTTCATAAATTCATACAGCCGGTTTACGGGTTCCTGTTAATTTATGTATCTTTCATTAGTAAACAATTTAATACGAATGATTGATGGGCTAATTTATGTACGGTAAAATAATACAACACACAAATCTGGTATTGGCGTTATGCCTGTTTGGGTGCGCGGGTTCATCTGTTTCAAGGAAAACCAATGTGCTGGGGAACGGCAGTGGGGATCAACGCAAGGAGGCCGGTCACCCGGAGCAATCAGGCCAAACAGCTGCTCAAACCCCGGTTCCGCAGGGCTCCGCAACGGTGAATAAGCAAACAGTATCCTATAAACCCTTTATTTCTAAAAATACCAACTGGACTGCTGAACGTCTTGTTTATGGAAAGCCACAATATTATTTGTATAAAACAGATAGTCTTCAGAAGGCATATGCGCGCAGGATCTATGCTGAAAACATTAACAAGATCATCGACCAGATCTCCGGGACCCCGGATGATCAAAAGAATCCTGCGGTAAATGCCGATAACTGGTATGCCGCTATTGATTTTAATATCCGGAAGCCCCAGTTTATCATCTTACATCATACATCCCAGCAGAGCGTGGAGCAAACGCTGTTCACGTTTTCTGTCCGTAAAACCGACGAAACAAGCGCACACTATGTAATTGGCCGGAACGGGACGGTGTACCAGATGTTGAACGATTATGTACGGTCTTATCATGCGGGTGCGGGAAAATGGGGCAATATCGTGGATATGAACTCCTGCAGCCTTGGTATTGAAATAGACAATGATGGAGAAAAAGAAAAGTTTACCCCGGAGCAGATCGATGCGCTCCTGAAACTTCTTTCATATCTTAAAGAAAAATACAGCATCCCCACCGGTAATATTATTGGGCACTCCGATTTTGCCGTGGGAAGAAAAGATGATCCAAGCGTGCTTTTCCCCTGGGCGCAGCTGGCGGCAGCGGGATTCGGATTTTGGTATGATAAAAATCATTTAAAAGAGCCTCCTGCTAATTTTGATCCGGTTTTGGCCCTGCGGATCATCGGTTATAATATCGACGATGAGGGAAGGGCCATTGCCGCTTTTAAACATCATTTTATACAAACGGATGAATCCCAAAATTTAACGGCTGCTGATAAAAGGATCCTTTACAATGTAATGCTTCATTACCGGTAGCAGTGTTGGTTGCTCATCCGGGATAAAAGGGCATGAGCTGCTGGTACATGCCCGGTGATGCACAACGGTTTTTTGTCAAAGATAAATTTGTTCATAATCCTGGTAAACGAATTTACATTTTTGAAACGGGCCGGAAAATCTTCATTTTAATACAGGGGAAATAGGGCCGTAACCTGCTGCGGCCGTATTTCACATCGCAGTTTCCATTATATTTGAAATGCTGTTTCCCAAAACGGTGGTTGCCCTTTTGTTACCGGTACTTGTCAAAGGTTCCATCGGGTGCAGTTATTTCAAACAGAAAAAAACAGGCATGCAGGATCATCATAAAATTTCCCGTCGCAACTTTATCAGTCAGAGTAGCCTGGCCGGGGCCGGACTAGCCCTTACAGTAACCACACCGGCCTGGGCCGGCGTACTGCAACCCGGCAACGGCGTTCAAAATACCGGCCCCGCAGGTACCACGTGGATCCGGTCTTTATATGAGCGCGCCACCGTGACCACCTATCTTAAATCAAAGAATGAATTAACATACATCGGGATGTCGGTGGGGGGGATCAATGCCGGCGGATTGTACCTGGGCGGCGATGGAAAACTCTGGCTCTGGGATATCTTTAACCTGAACCAGGAGGGGATCAATCCCCTGGATGTGCCCTGGAAGGACCCGGTACATGAGGGCCAGAAGATACGTTCGCGCGACGGGGGCAGTTATGTGGCACCGCCCAGAGCCGGCGATGTCCGGTTATTGGAACAAGGCTTTGCGTTGAAACTGGAGTATGCAGATAAAACGGTTATCCGGAAGCTTGATGAAAAGGATTGGGAGGAAGTGCGGTTTGAGGCCACCTACCCGGTGGCTACGATTACGTATACAGACCATGCATTACCGGTGGATGTGGTGATGCAGGCGTTTAGTCCGTTCATTCCGCTGGATACGGACCGTTCCGGTATTCCTGCTACCATTTTCAATATTGAAATCCGCAACAAGGAAACACAGCCGGTAAAGGCAAGCCTTGCCGGATGGCTGGAAAATAAAGTAGCGCCCTATACCGGGATGATGAACCGGGTGCAGCGAAAAAGCACCGCATTTAAAGAAGGAAGCGCCACCGGCGTCTATTATACCCTGGAGAAAACCGCTTTTGGAAATCAACAGGCGGAAAAGAGTTTTGATTGCGGCACACTTTGCCTGGCCACACTCGGCAGCAACGCTACGGTAAATGTAGCGGTGGACGACGTGGAGGGGGCTGCCTTATTTGTTGCCGGTGAGGCATCTGAAACCGTAAAGGCGGCC
Source organism: Niabella pedocola (assembly GCF_021044425.1). Classification (GTDB taxonomy): domain Bacteria; phylum Bacteroidota; class Bacteroidia; order Chitinophagales; family Chitinophagaceae; genus Niabella; species Niabella pedocola. The sequence goes on from NZ_JAJNEC010000001.1 coordinate 142,796, forward strand.
CAGCAAAAATTGGTGGGCACTGTGCTTTCGGTAGCTGAGGTAAGCGCGGGCCAATCTGTAACCCTGCCCTATATCCTCAGCTGGCATTCGCCCAACCTGGCAATCGATAGCGGGAATGTATTGCCGGCCGCCGATCGTGGCCGTTATTATGATAACCAGTTCCGCAATGCGAGAGAAGTGGCCACCTATGTGGCCGCAAATTTTAAAGAGCTGTCGGAGCTTACCCTGCTTTGGAAAAACACCTGGTATGATTCCACATTGCCCTATTGGTTCCTCGACCGCACATTTGTCAATATCGCCGCGCTGGCTTCCACTACATCGCACCGGTTTAAATCGGGCCGGTACTGGGCATGGGAGGGCGTAGGCGCCTGCCAGGGAAACTGCACGCATGTATGGCAATATGCACAGGGTACGGCACGGCTGTTTCCGGCAATGGAACGGGATAACCGGGAGCGGGTAGACCTGGGTATTTCGCTGCAGGAGGATGGAGGCATCTGGTTTCGCGGGGAATATGATAAGCGTCCGGCCATTGACGGACAGGCCGGACGGGTGCTGGGTTGCTACCGCGAGCACCAGATGAGTACGGACGACCGGTTCCTCCGGCAGAACTGGGATAAAATAAAACGGGCGACGCAGTTTATCATCAACCAGGATAAGAATAAGGATGGGATGGTAGACACGCCGCTTGAAAATACACTGGATGCGATCTGGGACGGAGAGATCGCCTGGATCGTGGGTTTATGCATTGCCGCCGTTAAAGCAGGGCAGCTGATGGCCGAAGAAATGAAGGATGCTGCCTTTGCGGCCACCTGCCGGGAATATGTACAAAAGGGAAGCCGCAACATGCAGGACCACCTTTTCAACGGCGAGTATTTTATCCATCGCCCGGATCCTGTAAAGGGCCGTAAAAATGTTGGCTCCTATAATACCTGTCATATTGATCAGGTGTTTGGACAAAGCTGGGCCTTCCAGGTGGGGCTGGGCCGGGTCATTGATCAAAAGCAAAGCCTGTCTGCATTGCGGGCATTGTGGAAGTACAATTTTGTAAAAGATATGGGCCGGTATGCCGAAACACATAAGGGCGGCAGGCCCTATGCCCTGTACGGAGAATCGGGTATGGTGATGAACACCAATCCAAAAAATGAGCCGAAGCCTTATGGCGATAGTGCCACCTGGCAGATGGGGTATTTTCATGAATGCATGAGTGGCTTTGAGCACCAGGTAGCCAGTCATATGATGGCCGAAGGCATGACCGATGAAGCGTTGGTGCTTACACGGGCCATACACGACCGCTATCATGCATCCAGGCGCAACCCGTTCAACGAAATCGAGTGCAGCGATCATTATGGGCGCGCTATGGCCAGCTATGGTACGTTTATTACCGCCTGCGGGTTCGAATATCATGGGCCCAAAGGCGATATCCGTTTTGCACCCAAATGGCACCAGGAAAACTTTAAAGCGCCTTTTACCGCCGCAGAAGGCTGGGGGAGTTATACACAAAAAAAGAACCAGGGCCGGCAGGAAGCGATCCTGGAAGTGAAATACGGGAAGCTGCTGCTGAACAGCATTGGCCTGCAAGCGATACCGGGCGTAAAGCCCCGGAGTATTTCGGTTATGGCCGGCAATGAAAAGCTGGTTGTAAAAGCCGAAACCAGCGTAGGTACGCTGCGGATCCGTTTCAGCAAACCGGTAACGCTTTTGCCCGGGGCGCCTTTAACGATCGTGCTGGGCGCCTGATAGACGGACCTTTATAAATAATAAATCATGTTCCAATTGTATCTCCGGCAGTTTTTATTGCTGATCATGGTAGCGTTGTCCGCTGGTGTACGGGCACAGCATAACGTTCCCGGAAAGCGGCCCAATATCCTTTTTATCTTTACCGATGATCAGCGGAGAGTAGGCACCTTCCTTTCCCCGGATCTGCTCAAAACCCCGGTGCTCGACAGCCTGGCACACAGCGGCATCTCCTTTCAAAATTCCTATATCATGGGTGGTACCAGCGGAGCTGTTTGTGCGCCCAGCCGCGGAAGCATGTTTACCGGGCGCAGTGTGTTTGAGATGCGGGGCAACTATGGCCAGGTGATTCCGGATTCCCTGATCTTATTGCCGCAGTACCTGAAAGCAAACGGGTACTATACCTGGATGACGGGGAAATGGCACAACGAATATGCGCCTTTTGTAAGAAGTTTTAGCGGTGGTGCGTCGATCTTTTTCTCCGGGATGGGGCCACAGTATGCGTTCCGGGTAAATGATTTCCGTGCGGATGGCCAATATACCCAGGGAAACAGCCGGCCGGCTCCGGAGGGCGTACATGCCACGGATCTGTTTGCAGATGAAGCCATCCGTTTTTTAGAAAGCTATAAAGAGGATGATCCGTTCTTTGCCTATGTAGCATTCAAAACGCCGCACGATCCGCGAACCGTGGCGCTGGCCTTTCAGCATCTGTACGATCCGGCAACCACAAAGCTTCCACCCAATTTTTTACCGGAGCATCCTTTTGACAATGGCGATCTGCGGATCCGGGATGAGCAACTGGCCGCATTCCCGCGCGATAGCACGGAGATCCGGAAGCATATTGCCGATTATTATGCCATGATCACCCATATTGATCAGCGCATCGGCGACATCCTGAACGTGCTGAAGCGTAAGGGCCTCGATAAAAATACCCTGGTGATCTTTGCATCGGATAACGGACTGGCCGTAGGCCAGCACGGGCTCATGGGCAAACAAAATCTCTATGAACATAGTGTAGGAGTACCCCTCATCTTTTCAGGGCCCGGTGTATGGCCGCATCAATCGGGGAAGGCGCTGACCTATCTTACGGATATTTTCCCCACCCTGTGCAATTACCTGGGGCTGCCTGTACCGGCAAAGGAGCAAATGATGGGCGAAAGCCTGTTGCCGGCATTGCAGGGAAAGGTTTTTTCCGGCAGAACTTCACAGTATTATATTTACGCCAACTATCAGCGGGCCCTGCGCAAAGGACCGTATAAACTGATCGAGTACCTTGTTAAAGGCACCCGGCATACCCAGCTGTTTAACCTGGATACGGATCCCTGGGAAACCCGTGATATTGCCGGCGCAAAAAATATGCAGCCGGTTATCCGGCAATTGCGTGCGGAAATGCAGCGGTGGCATCAGCGGACCCATGATCCAATGCCGGTGTTTTACGGAACGGCCGTTTCAAAGTAACAGATCGTAAGGTGCCGGATGAACGGTTGCTGTTCAGGCGCCGGCCATGGAAAGATGCAGGCATCTTCCTCCCAAACGGATTCCGTTTTAAATAGATTTAAAAAAAGATGCGTACCGTTTAGGGGATTTATATCCGGTACTGACTCCTATGAATAAGGGGGTACCGGACCGGCCCCGGAAAGGAGGATTCAGAACTGAAGTGCAAAGTTTCCTGCCGGTTGGGCTTTTGCCACTTATGCGTTTAATGATTGCAAGGCTTGGAACAGGATATAAAAATACAGTTATTGGTGGAGCAGATCGCCGTGCTGGACGACAGCAAGGCATTTGAAAAGCTGTTTTATTTGTATTACAAACGGCTGCTCCGTTTTGCCGATGCCATTGTAAAAGATGCACAAGCTGCAGAAGAGGTGGTTTCGGATGTGTTTTTGAATCTATGGCGTAACCGGAGCAAATTGCTGGAGATCGAAAACCTCAACAGCTATCTGTATGTGGCCACAAAAAACCTCGCCATAAGAAGCCGTACCCGGTTACAGAACCGCAAGCCGTTAAATATAGAGGAGATCGAAATAGAGCCGGAGCATTTTACAAATCCTGAAGAAATTTTATTAAACAATGAACTGGTAAAACGGTACGAAGCGGCTGTGAGCAGGCTTCCTTCCAGGTGCCAGACCATTTACCGGCTTGCCCGCCAGGACGGATTGCGGTATAAGGAAATTGCCGCCATTCTGAATGTATCCGTAAAAACGGTGGATGCACAAATGGCCATCGCTTTAAAACGGATCACCCAGGTGGTGCGGTTTATATATGATGAGAAACGGTTGTAACACACACTATGGAAAATAATATCAACAACAGGTTTATGCACCATGCAAGAATATACCAGCTAAGTGCGCGTAAATTAACGCAGGATGCAACGCTTGAGGAGCTGCAGGAACTGGAGCAGTTGCTCCGCGAACATCCCGAGCTGGCATCGCAACTGGAAATGCACGGGCGCTTTTTTAATATAGAAGCAACGCAGGAGGCTGCAGATGCAGAAACCGGCGAAGCCTGGGAACGGCAGGAAGCCCTTATGCGCGCCCGGTTTCCGGAGGTCTTTGGTAACAGGCTCGGGCATACAAAGAAAGGCGCGCTGTTAAAAAAGATCGGGTGGAGTATTGCTGCCGCCTGTATGATCCTGGCGCTTACATTGGGCTATTTTTTTAACAGCCGGAATAATGCAGTTATAAACCCGGCACCGCCTACGGCCGCCGCTGCTATTGAAGCCACCAGCAGTAAACATGAGGTTACGCTGCCGGACGGATCCCGGGCCATCTTGAATAAAAACAGCCATCTGTATTTAAGCGAAGGCTTCGGAAGCGTTAACCGCAATATCCGCCTGGAAGGCGAGGCCTTTTTTGATGTGGTCCATAACGGGCAATTACCGTTTACGGTTCAGGCCGCTACGGTACAGGTAAAAGTATTGGGCACCGCATTTAATGTGCGGGCTTATAAGGATGAGCGGGAAGTAGAAACCTCCCTGATCAGGGGCGCGGTGGAGATCACCGATAAGGTGAACAAGGAACTGAAGATCTTAATGAAGCCCAATGAAAAGGTAACCATCCAGCTCGATGAAAAAAACCTTCCTGATATTTCCCGGGAGGTACGGATGCTGTATAAGATGGAGGAACTGAAAAAAGAAGAGGTGAGTGGTATGATTTCAGAAACGGCATGGGTGCAGGATAAGCTGGTTTTTAACAGCGCCCCTTTATTGGAAGTGGTCCGGAAACTGGAAAAATGGTATAACGTATCCATACGAATCGAAAACGATGCATTGAAAGAAGAACGGTTTACGGGTGTGTTTGAAAAGGAAACGATCAACGAAGCATTGACGGCCCTGCAGCTCACTTATCCGTTCTATTTCGAAATTGCCCCCGGAGGCAATCTTGTCATTATAAAATAAGCGGTTGCCTGGCCGGCACTGCAAACAGCAACGCGGCTGCTATATATGGTACAAACGACTTACAAAAAAAGGAGATGCGGGAACATCTCCTTCGGAGTAACAACAGATAAACCATTATTACTCACTTTAACCAGTATGCAAGTTATGCAAAAATCAAAACCTAAAAAAAGCAGGATTTCATGGCGGGCCTGCGCAAAATTGTTTTTAATTATGAAAATTGCTGTGGTGTTGTTAACGGCTGTGTGCCTGCAGGCGGCTGCTACCGGGCATTCCCAGGAAACGATTACCCTGTCTTTAAAGGATGCCAGTTTTTACGAGGTGCTTACAAACATTCAAAAGCAAACGGCCTACCGGTTTATTTATCATGACAATGTCCGGCTTAAAAAAGAAACGGTAAACATTCATGTAGTCAATGCATCGCTGGCTTATGTGATGGATGCACTGATGCGGAACTCAGGGTTTTCCTATTCCGTGCTCAACAACGGGCTGGTTGCCATAACGGCCACCGAAGCGCAGGCGCGGATCATTACCGGTAAGATCACCAATATTAAAGGTGAACCGCTGGCCGGAGTATCCGTACAGCTCAAAAGCGGCAAGGCCGGAACGGCAACAGATGTTGCCGGGCAGTTTACGCTGAATGTGCCGGATGGAGCCGTTTTGGTGATTTCGGCCGTAGGGTACCAGACCAAAGAGGTGGTGGTAGGAGCAGATAACAATATCGACATCTTACTGGAAGCCATCGAAACCAAACTGGATGAAGTAGTGGTAGTGGCGTATGGTGCAGAATCGCGGCAAACGCAAACCTCGGCGGTTGCCAGTATAAAAGCATCCGATATCCGCAATATTCCTACAGCGGCCCTGTCTACAAGTCTTGCGGGCAGGTTACCAGGCGCCATCATTATACAGAATTCGGGTTTTGTAGGCGCCAATGCCTCCATTGCTGTCCGGGGATCGAGAACGGCCGCGCTCTATGTAATCGATAATGTGGTGAGCGATAAATCGCAGTTTGATGTGCTGGACCCGGGCGAAATTGAATCCATCAGTATATTAAAAGATGCCGCCGCCGCCGCCATCTATGGGGCACGCGCTTCCGGTGGCGTTGTGGTTGTTAAGACAAGATCGGGTAAAAAGGGAAAGACCGCTTTTAATTATCGTGGCATGCTTTCCACCAACCGTACCATGTATCCCCTGCAGAACTGGACGGCGGAGCAGGAGCTCATCTTCCGTAATGGAGTGGCCACCAATCAAAACCGGTTAAGCGCCAGCCCCAATCCCAATTTTCAGGTACCGTTTAACCAGGAGGCGCTGGATTATGCAAAGACCCTGAACTACCAGAGTCTTAATGATATTTTATGGCGAAATCCTTCTTCCCAGCAGCATAGTATCGATGCTTCCGGCGGCAGCGACAATGTAACCTATTTCTTCTCGGCCAACTATAACAGCAATAAAGGGAGTTACGACAATACCAATTTTGATAAATATACCCTTCGGGCAAAGGTAGATGCCAATGTGTCTAAGAACCTCAAGATAGGGACCAATATCAGTTACAACCGGCGTTATACCGATCGTTTTTACTGGCCTTATGACGGTGATAACGGCGAAGGCTTTACGGTGGCGGATTTTTACCGTCCTACGTTTAATTTATCCCGCTTATATCCTTTTTATTCAAAAGCAGATGGCTCGGCCACCACTGCAGATGATCCGGCCCGCATCGCCACTATTATGCCGGGATGGGGTTTTAACCCGGCTCAAACGGTAAACTCCGTAAACTACCGGCATATCCTTTATAATACGTTTAATGCTATTGTAACGGGTGAATTAAAAATACCGCAGATCAAAGGGTTGTCATTAAGGGTACTGGGCGATTACCGCCAGGATAATTTTTTCAGGAAGGATTTTGTAGGAGAATTTAACGTAAGCTACCGGGTACAGCCTGCGGGTGCTTCCGGCATCAACCTGTTAAAGCTGACCCCGCTGAAATTTGATGCGGCCAGTACCGTGGTGAATAACTATGGTAAGTCCTATACAAGTATCGATCAGTTCATGTATATGGATGAGCGCTATCAAACCAACGGCTTCCTGGATTATACCAGGAGTTTTGGCCGGCACAATATCAGTGCTTTTGCCGGTTTTGAGCAATACCAGTTTATGCGCAAAGCCATGAACGGTACCGCGCAGGATCTGCTTACCTCAAATATCGACCAGATCCTGGTGGCCAATACAGATGCAGCGCGTCGCGGCTTTGGCGGTTCGGAGCTCAACCAATCCCGCCTGTCCTATTTCGGCCGTGCTAAATATGATTACGATGCCCGGTATATTGCCGAATTCTCTTTCAGGGAGGATGGTTCTTATATCTTTCCCCAGGGAAAACAGTTTGGTTTCTTTCCCTCGGTATCGGCAGGTTGGGTAATCAGCAGGGAACGGTTCTTTACCATAAAACCCATCAGTACCTTAAAACTAAGAGCCTCCTATGGTACCACGGGGTATGATGGTGTAGATGGTACCACCACCAATATTGCGCCGTTCCAGTTTCAGAACAATTATAGCGTAACAGGCGGCTATCTCTTTGCCGGAGGCAATATGCCGGGGCTGGCGCCGCAGAGTGTATTGCCCAATCCGAATATCACCTGGCAGATCAATAAAACGATGAATGGCGGTATTGATATGGGTTTTCTGGATGATGCCCTCAGCATGAGCTTTGATTACTTTGTTACCAACAAATCGCATGTACTGGCATCAACCGTTGATCTGATCCCCGGCACGCTGGGTACCGGGTTGCCCACCACCAATATCGGAAAATTAAGATCAAACGGGTTTGAACTGGTGCTGGGGTATGGTAAAAGTAAAGGCGCCTTCAGCTATAACGTGGGCTTTAATATCAACTATGCTATTGAAAAGTACATCAGCTGGCCACAGTTATCTACATTGGCCGATTTTCAAAAACTGATCGGACGGCCTACCAATGGTATTGTTACCGGTTATCTGTCTCAAGGGATCGTAAAAGACCAGGCGGTTATTGATGCACTGCCGGCAGGCTTTAAGCAATTTGGACGGCCGGTGATACTGGGCTCGGTATTATTAAAAGATATCAACGGCGCCGGTTATGCACCCGGGCCCGATGGTAAGGTGGATAACAATGATGTAGCCATACTATCCACAAATGCGGTGCCCAGGACTACGTTTGGGGTACCCGTAGACCTGCGCTGGAAGAACCTTTCGCTGAACATGCTTTTCCAGGGCGTGGGCAAATATGATAAGTTCGTTCAAACCATTAACGGCATCGGTGCCTTCCAGCAGGCAGACCGTCCCTACTTCGAACTCTGGACGGATGCTTATTCCCCGGATCTGAATCCGGGTGGCAAATATCCCATGGCCAGCGGCTCCTTTAGTGATCCTGACCTGATGGGCGGTTCTTCTTCCTTCTGGGTACGGAACGGCGCCTATGCAAGGCTTAAGAATGTAACACTGGGTTACTCCCTGCCCAAAAAATGGATCAGCCAGGTGGGCTTTACCGGCGTGCAGCTGAGTTTTAATGCAACCAACCTGTTTACGATCACCAGGTTTAAGGAATATGATCCGGAGCAGTCGAGTATCGATTCTTATCCCTTGTTCCGTACCTATGCCTTTGGTTTAAACATATCCTTATAAAACTCATAATTCATATAGCTATGCAGCTTCACATACATAAAAAATATTTATTGCTTCCAGCCCTGGTGGCGCTGATGCTTTCCTGTAATAGAAATGTACTGGATGTAAAAAATTTAAATGCGGTGGAACCGAAACTTACCTGGACGGATCCCAAGCTGGCCAATGCCTTCCTGGCCAACCTCTACAACCGGGTGATGCCCAACGGATGGCCGGCACGAAGTGCGGCACTATACGGCGGCTTGCCGGTGGATGAAAAAAGAGGGGTCATCAACAGTACCACCATACAAACTACGTCGCATCCCTGGTCGGGTTCCTTTGAAGACAGCTATGCCGATATCCGCCAGGTCAATATCCTGCTGAAAGAGATCGAATCCGGTACCCTGGATGCAGCAACAAAAGACAAGATCGTGGGGCAGGCGCTGTTCCTGCGGGCGTACAGCTATTTTCTGATGGTAAGGGTTTACGGAGGGGTGCCTCTGCTGCTGGAACCGCAGAATTTAACCGATAGTTTAAAGGTGCCAAGGGCCAGTACCGCGGAGGTTTTTAACGCCATCAATACAGACCTGGATAAAAGCATCCAGCTATTACAGGGGCAGCCCTTTGTAGATGGCGATAAAGGCCGCATCGGGCTGGGCGCAGTGCTGGCATTAAAAGGAAGGGTGGCCCTGTACAAGGCAAGCCCCTTGTTTAATCCGGCGCATCCTTATGACAATGCTTACTGGCAGGATGCATACAACGCCAATGTTACCGCCAAAACACAACTGGATGCGATGGGCTTTGGATTGAATGCAGATTATGCCGGCATCTGGTCAACCGGTAATGAGGGAAACAAGGAAGCCGTTTTAACCGTTAAGTTTACAGCGCCTACCAAAACAGACGGCCGGAATGAACAGGGCGCAAGGCCGCTTTCGCAAACAGCCAATGCAACGGGTGCAGACAACCCCGTATGGTCTATGGTAAAAGCCTATACCATGAAGGACGGTTATCCGGCCGGCAGCAGTCCCAACTATGCATACAGCGATCAAACGTTCTGGCAAAACCGCGATCCCCGCTTTAATGCGTCCATTGTATGGAATGGCTCCATTTATGAAACCGGGGGTATTGCCGGAAGAAGGCAGTATACGGATGACATACTGGCCACAGCCACCGATTCGTATTCTCCCAATCCCTCCACCAGTAACTGGAGCTTTACCGGCCTGTATGCCCGTAAAGGCTTACAGCCGGAGCTGAAAGCAGCAGAGGTAGCACAAAATTCGGTAGACTGGATCGAGATCCGCTATGCGGAAGTGTTGCTGAATTTAGCTGAGGCCGCCAATGAAACCGGTCACACTGCCGATGCCATAACGCTGCTGAGGCAGCTCCGGCAGCGCGCCGGTATTGAGGCGGGTGCCGATAACAGCTATGGCATTACCACCACCAACCGGGATGCAGTGCGGGGCCTTATCTACAACGAGCGCTTTGTGGAGTTTATTTTTGAAGGGCAGCGGTTCTGGGATCTGAAACGGGCGCGTACACTTTTAAGCCTGAACGGTACGGTGCAGCAGGGGGTGGCTTCCACGCTCAAACCTTCGAACCTGCCGGTGGATAATGCCAAAAAGAATGCATATGGATATGTATCGGAAGATTTTAATTATACCATCAATACGCTTTACCGGACCACGGTGGATAATGTAACCTTTACCTTAACCGATAATGTATACTTTGCGCCCATTCCTTTAGCCCAGATCCAGAAAAACCCCAATTTAAAACAAACCCTGGGCTGGGGCGATGGAACCTTTAACCCAACACTGGAGTAGTTCCAATAAAAATTTCCAAAGCAAGGTTGTCAGGTCGCTGCGAAGATTTGCCGGCCTTGCTTTCCTGTTCTGTATTGCATAAAAAACGCAGGATGGTAAACCGTGCGCTTGCAGGCAGCCATTGTAATACGGTTTCATCCGGCTAAAAAATAAACAGATGCGCTATAAAATTTTATCAGCGGTATGGATCTTTCTTTGGTGTAGTATGGCTTCTTTTGCCGCCACACCGGAAACCGCTGCTTACGGACTTATCAAACGGATGGTACCGCAGATCGCCGGTCATTTTTTGGTGGAAACCATCGCCGGCGAAGGGCAGAAAGATGTGTTTGAAATAGCATCGGCGGGTAACAAAATTGTTTTACGTGGAAACAATGCCGTTGCAATCGCCAGTGCCTTTCATTGGTATTTGAAGTATTACTGCAAGGCACATTTTTCATGGAACGGTAAGCAGCTCAACTATCCCCGGGTATTGCCACCGGTAAAACAGCAGCTGCGGAAGGTGATCCAGCCGGACTACAGGGTTTACATGAACTACTGCACCCTTAGCTACAGCGCCGCCTGGTGGAATTGGGAGCGCTGGCAATGGGAAATCGATTATATGGCGATGAACGGCATCAATATGCCGCTGGCCGCTGTAGGCCTCGAAGGTGTTTGGTACCACAGCCTGCTGAAGATCGGTCTTACAGATAAGGAAGCGCGATCCTTCCTGGTAGGGCCGGCTTATTTTGCCTGGCAATGGATGACCAATATTGAAAGCTTTGGCGGCCCCTTACCAAAGCGCTGGATTGATGCACATATTGTGCTGGGAAAAAAGATCATCGATCGCGAGGTGGAGCTGGGGATGAAGCCCATCCAGCAGGGCTTTTCCGGGTTTGTGCCGCGTCTGTTTATGCAAAAATTTCCGGGTGCAAAAATAAAACGGACCAATGGATGGGCGCAGTCCTTTAGCGGAGTGGCCCAGCTCGATCCGCTCGACCCGCTTTTTGCAACATTCGGCCGCATCTTTTTAGAAGAGCAGCGGCGATTGTTTGGCGCCCATGGCTATTATGCGGCCGATCCGTTTCACGAGGGCGCACCACCACAAACCGATGAAGCCTATCTCCGTTCTGTAGGCGAACAGATCAATAAGCTCTTTATGGATTTTGATGCACACTCCAAATGGGTGATGCAGGCCTGGTCCATACGAAAGCCCATCGCCACCGCCGTACCTAAGGACCGGTTGCTGGTACTGGATCTGAACGGCGGACGGCACAAAGGCCTCGAAGGATTTTGGGGATATGATTTTGTGGTAGGCAACCTGCATAATTTTGGAGGCCGTATCAATATGCATGGCGATCTGCAATTGGTAGCCGCAAACCAGTATCAGCAAGTCCGGAAAAATTATCCCAATGCAGTGGGGTACGGACTGTTTATGGAAGGCATTACGCAAAATCCGGTGTATTACGATCTTGCTTTTGAAATGCCTTTTCACAGCGATAAAGTGGCATTGAACAACTGGCTGCATGATTATGCCCTCCGCCGGTATGGAGGTGCTGATAGGGATATAGATACCGCCTGGCAACTGCTTTTAAACGGACCCTACCGGCCCGGCACCAATGGCGTGGAAGCCAGCTCCATACTGGCCGCCCGGCCGGCATTGGATGTAAAAAAATCGGGGCCCAATGCCGGTTTTATTATGCCCTATGAACCGCTTGCGTTGCAAAAAGTATTAACCCTGATGCTGAAACAGCAACGCAGGTTTGCTGCATCAGACGCTTATTTGTTTGACATCGTGGATATCGAGCGGCAACTGTTGTCGAACCTGGGACAGAAAATGACGAAGGCCGCAGCCGATGCGTTTAAAGCAAAGGACCGTCCGGCGTTTCAAAAACACAGCGCCCGTTTTTTAGCATTGATGGATGATGTGGACCAGCTGGTAGGCACAAGACCGGAGTATAGTTTTCATAAATGGGTAAGCGATGCCCGGAGCTGGGGCACCACACCTGCGGAAAAAGCATTGTACGACTGGAATGCGAGCATGCTGGTAACCCAGTGGGGAGGCGACAGGGGCGATAGTCTTTATGGTATTTTTGATTACAGCTGGCGCGAATGGGGCGGCCTCATCCGGGGTATTATAAACCCCGGTGGCAGCTTTTTTACCAGATGCTGGACCGGCATTTGCACAATGGAACAACCTATAACGAAGCCGGGCTGCCGCAGGTACATGGCCGCGAAACAATGCGGGCCAATGCTTTTTACGGGGGTCTTACAGATTGGGAGAATAAATGGATCGTCACGGAGAAAAAACCGCAGCCGGTAACAAAGGGGCAGGAATTAAGGATGGTAAACACGTTGTTTAAAAAGTATCAGCCTATATTAGATGCGTATTATCAAAATGCCGGAACGGCCCGGGAAATGCGGGTTATGCCGGTGGCTACCGGCATCCGTTAAAGGCGATGAATAGTTTTATGTAAAACCCATTGGGGAAAAATGAACGATCAACACATGAAAAAGATTTATTTGATGCTGCTTATTTGTTGCTGCACGGGCGTAATTGCCGCGCAGGAACTGGTGATAAAAAATGACAAGATCCGGCGGGTGCTGCAATTCGACGGTAAGCGGTGGCGTACCACAAGGTTTCAAAGTGCAGATGGCCGGGTTACCTTAAAGGTGCAGAGCGATGAATGGCATATATTACCCATGGATAGCGACGCGGGATTAACGGTCGCCGATTTTACGGCGGCGGCGGCGCCCAAACAGTATCAGGTAAAAGATACCAGTTTCTGTACGATCAGCTACCGCCCGGAGGCCGCCGCATTAAAGAACGATGCCTGTCCGCAGCAGTTGCTGATCACGTATTTTGCCGTAAAGGGGCAACCATTCATCCGTAAAAAACTGGAGTTGCGGTTTAACAAGCCCGCAACGATCGACCGGCTCGAGGTAGAGCGCTTTGTAAACGGCGATGCACAATCCGGCGGGGGAAGAGGGGAGCCTGTTTTTATAAAGGACCAGTGGTTTACCGGGTTGGAATATCCCGCGGGCTATAGCCGGCGCAGCAACGGCAACCTGCCTGCAAGTTATGGCCGTTACTACGACAGTGTGGGCAATTATAGTTTTATTGATCTGGAAGGCCGTGATGTGGAGCCCCATGCACAAGAGGGCATGGTACGCCTGATGCATTTCCCGGGGTATGCCGTACCAACCGGCACCCGGTATGCCGTTCAAAGTAAAACGGCCGTAACCGGTTATGCGCGCTCCGGTGCAGATGTTCGCCAGGCCTTTATGCAATACCTGGAAACGATCTGGAAAAAGCCCCGCTCTTTTGTAAATTATAATAACTGGTTCGACCGGTCGGCAAAGGATCTGAAGGGCGATGCGTTTGTAAATGTGTATAAGAAATACAAGGCAGCTATTGAACCCTACGGCATCCGGATCGATGGAATGGTGCCGGATGACGGATGGCAGGACCGGTACAGTATCTGGAAACCGGCTCCCAAACATTTCCCGGAAGGAGATCCGGACCTGGTAGCGCTCAGCAATAAACTAAAAGCCGAAGGTACACACCTGGGCCTGTGGCTGTCGGTCAATAATTATAACGGGAATATCGACTGGGGTATAAAAAACGGTTATAGCGAGGCAAAACGCAATGCGTATTTCAGTCGCTATGGCCGCTACTATAGCCTGTCTGCAACAAAATATAAGACCGAGATCCTGCAACGCGTACCGGAGCTTGCAAAGAAAGCCGATCTCATTTATTTTAAACACGATTTTAATGACCTCTGCGATATGGGGCCGGGCAACAACCATCCGCCCACGGACCGCCATGGGCATGAAGCCAATTTAGATGTGGCCCTGCAGGTACTTACCGCAACACGGGAGGCCAGGCCGGGTATCTTTCAGAATTTAACCAACTGGATCTGGTTCTCGCCCTGGTGGCTGCAGTATGCCGATTACCTCTGGATGCTGGCCGGTGATGATGGGATGAACGGCAATACACCAGAGCTTTCACTAAAGGCCATGTTCACTACAGACCGGGATACCTATATCTGGCGGATGTTTGGAAATGCGGCCGACCGGCCGCTGGTACCCGTATCGCGGTTAATGACGCACGGAATCCTGCAAACCGCACCAAAGGAAAAAGATATTTCCCTGCAGGACTGGACGGATTATGTATTGATGCATTATGGCCGGGGAACGCTGCTGAAAGAATGGTATATTTCTTTAGATGCCATGCGCCCGGAGCTATGGGCGGCGCTCAGCGCGGTGCAAAAATGGGCCGACCGGCACCAGGCCGCCCTGAACCATACCGTATTTGTAGGCGGGCGCCCGGATGAGGGCCATGCCTACGGGTACATGGGTTGGGATCAAAACAAGGGCATCTTAACCGCGCGCAATACCGGCCCCGGGGAGCAAACGCTTCGGATTCCTTTTAATAAGGAAACCGGTTTTTATGGTCTGCCCGGTGCGGCGTATCATGCACGGGTTACCTATCCGTACCAGGAAGCCCTTGCCCAAACCTTTGCCTCCGGAAAGGAAATCACCATCCGGATACCGGGATATGCCACCCTGGCGGTGGAGTTTGAAAAGGGCGCGGCGGTAGCCGGCCGGCCCTCCGTTCCGCAGGCCATCCGGTTTCAAACCGTACCGGTCGATGCTGCGTCGGTAAAAACTACGGTTACCTTACCCGCCGATATACAGGGGCGCTGTGAGCTCCTCGTTATCGGGCATCCCCGGTTACCGTCGGTTACCATCAACGGGCAGGCCGTAGAACCGCAAAAAACAGCGCAGGCTCGGTTAAATCATTTTGCCAGCTATGCCGTTGCAGGTATGAAAAGCAACAAAGCCTCCGACTGGAATATGGCAGGATATAATCTTATGCCCTATTTAAACAAAACCATTGAAATCACCTGTTCAGGAGCCAAGGAAAAATTTGATTTGTATATTTTAACGGAGAAGGAAGAAGCAATGCGATCAATGCAGAGTAAAAACGAGTTGCTGCCTGCCAATAAAGGCACCAGGCGGCAAACAACAAAATTGTATTAACAGCAAGCGGATTATCTTATAAGCATGAAAAAGTTGATCTTACCGGTCCTTATAGTCATTCACAGCTTTGCGTTATTTGCCCAGCAAGCAAAAAAGCGGGTAGTGCCAAACGCGGCGCAGCTTGAATGGGCTGCTGCCGAAACCGGCGCTATTATTCATTTCGATTTAATTAATTATGTGCCTGGTTACAACTGGCGCAACTGGGGCACCCACCCGCCTGCAACGGTTTTCAATCCCTCAAAGCTCGATACAGACCAATGGGTACGCGCGGCAAAGGCCGCAGGCGCCACCTATGTTGTGTTGGTTGCGAAACATTGTTCGGGGTTCAGCCTGTGGCCCACCGGCGCCCATCCCTACAGTGTAAAAAACACGCCCTGGAAAAACGGCAAGGGAGACATTGTAAAAGATTTTATTGCCAGCTGCAAAAAGTATCATGTTAAACCCGGCATCTATGCAAGTGCCTCTGCAAATGGGTATTGTTATGTTGATAATCCCGGCCTGGTACAAAAAGGAGCGCCCTTTACGCAGGCCCAGTATAATGATATTGTGATAAAACAGCTTACAGAGTTATGGACTCATTATGGAAAGCTGTTTGAAATATGGTTTGATGGTGGTGTGCTGCCCGTAGAAAAAGGCGGGCCGCCTGTTGCTGCTTTGCTGAAGAAATTACAGCCGGACGCTGTCGTATTCCAGGGGCCTGTAAAGGCGAAGAACCTGGTAAGGTGGGTGGGCAACGAAGAAGGCACTGCTCCCTACCCCAACTGGAGCACATCCGACACCACTACCTCCGCTACCGGCACAATAAAAGTAAATGATATGCATGGTGATCCTGATGGAGCCATATGGTGCCCGGGTGAAGCTGACTTTCCTTTACGCACTGGTTGGCAGGGAGGATGGTTCTGGAAGGCGGAGGGGCAAAAAATGCTGTCTTTACAGCAACTCCTCAAGGCCTACAATACCAGTGTGGGCCGGAACGCCAATATGCTGTTAGGTATCGTGGTAGATACCAGTGGCCTGGTACCGGCTGAAGATGTGGAAAGGCTCACCGAATTTGGCAAAGCTGTTAAAGAACGGTTTGCCCATCCCGTATTTACCGGAAAGGTGAAGGGAACGGGAACACAGCTGACGATCGCTCCAAAGCCCGTTGCGGTGAACTGCATCGTACTGCAGGAAGATATAGCACAGGGAGAACGCATACGCCATTATGCAGTGGACGCCTGGGTCAATAATGACTGGAAGCAGATCGCTGAAGGCATCTCCATAGGACATAAGCGTATACAGGAATTTGAAACCGTTCATACAACGAAAATAAGATGGCGGGTAACTGAATCTGTAGCTCAGCCTGTCATAAAAAACATGGCCCTGTATCACATAAAAATGTAACGCGTAAACGATGCTCGGCTTCACCATAAAAAGAAATGAACAGGTAAACGATATTTCACCGCTTTACCGGCTAAAATAACCTACAACGCGATCTCTGTCCGGATACTTCAAAAACAGCATATGCCATTTAAACTTAAAATTCTAATCCTCGTTGTTTTAAATATAACAGTCGTTTCTTTTGTTACGGCCCAGGATCTTGATCAGCAGGCAGCCGAACGCCTGATCCGGCGGGTAGTACCTGCGCATGTTCAGCAATTCAAAGTAACCGCCATACCTGCAGACAACGGGAAGGATGTATTTGAAATTGAATCAGACAACGGGCGGGTTGTATTGCGGGGCAATAATACCGTTTCGGTTGCTTCGGCGCTTAACTGGTACCTGAAATATTTTTGTCATGTGCAACGCAGCTGGTGCGGCAACCAGATGCGATTACCGGCCAGGCTGCCGGTGGTTTCGCAAAAAGTGCGGCAGGTAACACCTTATGCAAAAAGGTCCTACCTCAACTATTGCACGTTTAATTATTCAATGAGCTGGTGGAGCTGGGAGCGCTGGGAGCAGGAGATCGACTGGATGGCCATGCACGGCATCAATATGCCGCTGGCCATTACAGGGCAGGAAGCCGTTTGGCAAAATACCCTGCGCAGGTTTGGAATGAGCGATGAAGAAATACGCGCCTTCCTGGTAGGCCCGGCCTACCAGGCCTGGCAATGGATGACCAATATTGAAAGCGTTTACGGACCGTTGCCCCAGCAATGGATCAACCGCAGCATTGTACTGGGTAAAAAAATTTTAGAGCGGGAACGGGAGCTTGGGATGACGCCTGTTTTACAGGGCTTTACCGGTTATGTGCCCGTGGCTTTGAAAAAACGCCAGCCACAGGCCGATATCATAGAAAAGCCTATATGGTTCTTTGTGGGAGGTTCAACGGCGCAGTTGAATCCGATAGACCCGTTGTTCAGCGAAATGACAAAGGCGTTTATCGAGGAGCAAACGAAGCTGTTTGGTACCAATCACATTTATGCGGCAGATCCTTTCCATGAGGGAAAGCCGCCGGTGAGTGGTGATGATTACTTAACTGCCGTAGGAAAAAAAATATACGAAGCTACTACTGCCGTCGATCCCCGGGCGGTGATCGCCATGCAAACCTGGAGCATGCGCAAGCCCATTGTAGAAGCCATTCCGTCTGACCGCATCATTATGCTGGACCTGAACAGCCAGAAATGGAAAGGAAGCGAGGCCTTTTGGGGCCGTCCCTGGCTGGCGGGCATCATTCACAATTTTGGAGGCAACACGGCAATGGGCGGAAATTTGAATGAAGTACTGGCGCGGTTTCCCCGGCTATTAAGCCACAAAGAGGAAACCCGCAATTTATCAGGCATCGGTATGTTCCCAGAAGCCATCGGGCACAACCCGGTCATTTATGAAGCGGCCAGCGAAATGGCCTGGCACCCGGAGCAGCCGGATACCCAACAATGGCTGTATGGATACCTGAGGGCCCGCTATGGCCAGTTGGAGCCCGCTGTACAGCAGGCATGGGATCTGCTGCTGCAAACGATATACAGCGCGCAAACAGGCGTAGAAACCTTCCGGGAATCGGCTATATGCGCCCGCCCGGCTCTTACCGTATACGGCGCATCACCCAATGGTGCGCTGAACAGCCAGAAAAACTATTCCTTTGCAAGCCTGTGGACAGCGGTAAAATTATTGACGAAGGCCGGTACAGCCACAAAAAACGCCGATACTTATAAGTACGACCTGGTAGACGTTATGCGGCAATGCCTGGCCGACCTGGCCATACCGATACAGGCACGGATGGGAAAGGCATACAGCAATAACAAACAGGACAGCTTTGCTTTTTACAGCCAGCAGTTCCTGGATCTGATGAGCGATTTTGATGTGCTTTTAGGAACCCGGGAAGAGTTCCTGCTGGGAAAATGGCTGTCGGATGCCCGGGCTATCGGGGAAACCACTGCTGAAAAGGATCTTTATGAAAAGAATGCAAGGGGCCTCATTACGATCTGGGGACCTTATGATTCCAGCGCGATCCAATACGATTATTCTGCCCGCCAGTGGAATGGGCTGGTCCGTACTTTTTACAAACCACGCTGGGAAAAATTCATTACCATGCTGAATAGTGAATTTAAAAAGCAGCCGGACCAGCGGTACCAGGAAGTGAACATTAACCACCGGTTCCGGCGGCCCCGGAACAACGCCAATGATTTTTACCGGATGATCTCCCGGTGGGAATCGGACTGGGTTACCCGGCCCGGGCTGATCACGCAAACCCGGCCTTCGGGCAACGAGCTGCGCACCGTGCTGCAATTTTATAACAAATGGTACCCGGTAGCACAGGCGGTCTACCGCTAACACCGGGTACTCCCTTACCGTTCTGTAAAGCAGTAACGACAATGATGGCGCAGGCGATATTTAGCTCCGCCAGGTGCTGTAATGGTTCAGGACATACAAAGCCCGGATGCAGCCGTCGTATCATCCGGCAACAATGGTCCTGCAGATGAGCAGTGCTACCCGGATACCCGTCAAAACAGAAGGCTATTCCCGTACAAAACGGGCTGCACCATTGTAATAAGCAAACGGGCGCATCAGCCAGTGGCTGTATTACCCCATTGGTTCTACGAAAGGCGATCGCCAGCTTACAGGCAGAGGGCTTCAATGCTTATGCAGTTAGCAATAACCGGTAGATCCCCGTAATTCTTTTTTATTGTCAATCCTCTAAGACCGGGCCGCCAACACTTTAAAAAAATCCGGTCCTGTTTTGTAAAAGCGCCGGTCACCGGATGCCTGTAACATACCTCACGGCCCTATGCATCCGGGGCTTTTGCGGCACATCGATATTACAGGTTCCCAAGTACCTGCTTTGTGGTGACTTTGTGGCTTATAACGATGCGGTGAAGAATTGATCATCCTGAGTATTCGATTTGCGTTGTAAAAACAATATGCCTATGACATGATATACATTCGTCACCCTGAGCGCAACAAAGTGAAGCCGAAGGGTCTCCCGATTTTCGAACTGCCTGTTATTAAAGGAATGCTTCCCTGCCGGCAGGCAGGGGCTGCGCTCTGCTGCACGACGGTGGTATAATGTTTTCGGCATGCGCGGAGTATCTGATAGAGAGCCTAATCAAAATGGCGATGACACTATATGCTTTCGTCACCTTGAGCGGAGCGTAGCGAAGTCGAAAGGTCTCACGATCTTTGGACAGTCCGTAAACTTCTTTTTCCACTTTTTCTTGGCAAAAAGTGGAGCAAAAGCCAAGGTCAAACGAATGCTCCGCCGTTTGACCGGCCACGCACTGCATACCCGGATCGAAAAGTAACAGTATCTTTTTTTCGAAGGAATAAGTTGAAGAACCTGTTGCCTGCTTGTTGTACAACACTTACGGCGCTGTTTTTTTACGAAGATGATCACTTTTGGGAAAAATATATACTACGTAAAAAAGAGGCGCTGCGTCACTTACTGATGGTGGTAGTCGCTATTTCGTTTCAAGGTAATTATAGAAAGAACCCGCCCGATGAAAGTGAAATAAAAAAGGTGAACGTGTTCTTTCTTAGAAGGAAGTCCGCCGGGCAGTGAAAAGGGAAACCAAGCGGAATGGCGGCGGCGGAGGACGCGGGAATGAGTGTGGGCCGTCGCCAGTGCCTGAAGCGCCGGTTTTCCTGGTCCCGCCCCCCGGCGAAGAACAAACAGGCGGGATTCACCTCCTGGCGGACGAGATTTTTGCTCCACTTTTCATCGCTGGAAAAGTGGAAAAGAAAAATGCATAACCTTTCATTATCCTGATTTATAAAGAACCATTGTCATCTTTGCATTGACTAATTGCAATCACTTCATTGATTTCGCCGCTTAAACAGCTTACTCGACACTACGGGCGCATTCTGCAAAAGAAACAGTAACATTAACGGTTTGGACTATAAATTGATGGCTATGGCGCGGATGGGCGCGGGGAAAGCTGCTACTGTACGGTTTCCCGTAAAAATAATCCCTGGCATGACGATACATTTGGAGGAAATAATAAATAAACCGCCTCCAATATTTTAGTTATGAATTGGAAATACCGACCAGACTTTCAGGCCTTCCCGGGTGTAAAACTTTCCTATGGAAAGCAAGGAATTAAAACAGACATCGTTCCAGCTATTAGTACTGCTGACGAGGACGCCGCCATAAGTAAAGAAAAACTGATGAACCGGCTTTATAAGCCCTATGATCCGCAACATGAAATAAAAAGTGGCGCTACCCATTCGCTCACATCTGATCATCTGAAAGAGTTTAAAAGACTGCTGTTGAATGCTTCAGATGTACGGGAAGAGACAGCTGCGCTGTTAAAACAAAGGGAACAGCAGTACGGTGCAGTAAGCGGCAAACTAAACAGGCTCAGGAAAAGTCTTTTTAAATCATTTTATAAAAAGAAAATTACCCGCCTCGAAGAGGAGTCCGGCACGCTAAATGAACAAAAAGAGGAGTTGACCGAGCAGCTCCGTTTGTCCGTTATTAACCTGGAAATTGATACGGAAGATATTTATTTTGAAAAATACCAGAATATAAAGGAAGCGTTTCAACTCCTGAAACGTTCTAAAAAGAAATGGGATTTTACCAGCTCACGCGCCACCAACAGGGTGGCGGAGCGTACTTCTGCTGCCAACACCATTACAAGATCAGAAATAGAATTAACGGAACGTACATTGCCCATATTGAATGCGGATGAGCCGGCTTTTTGTATTCATAACGTAAATGGCGGGGATATTTATTTTTTCCCGGCATTTATGATTGTATATGAATCGAAAGAGCATTTTGCACTCATCGATTATACGGATGTGACGATTGATTTTTTGATTACAGAATTTATTGAAAGCGGGCAGGTGCCGGATGATTCAGAAATTGTGGGACGTACCTGGGTTAAGGTAAATAAAGATGGCTCTCCAGACAGGCGATTTGCCAATAATTACCAGATACCGATCGTGGAATATGGCCAGTTGCGTATTCAATCAACCACGGGCGTTAATGAGCTGTATTGCTTTAGCAACAAAGAATATACTTCCTTGTTTTATAAAGCGGTTTATGATTATATAGACAGTTTGAAGACCGCAAAGAAGCTGTTAGCAAATTTTTGATTTGACACTGTTGCCTCTGGTTGAATTTAATGGGCATTCCGTATCTTGCGTAGGCCTCCCGGCCTGTGTAGGGGTATTACTGAACCTAAAGCCATTTTGATATCCGGATGCTGAATTTTTAAGATTCATGCAGATGCAAATCAGAGCAACGACCAAAGGCAAGTCAGCTGTTTGATTCTACGTAGATGCTTTATGAAACAGTGTTCACAAATCAAGATAAGTAAAGAAACGATTGTGGAGGCAGAAGATTATAATCGTCTTTGAGCGATTTGGGATGTTTATACTTCCGTTGATTCTTTATTTTAATAGCGAAGCCTTCTTCTTTATTGGAAAAATACTGGAAAAAGTACTCTCTAGTTATTCCTGAAAATTCTTGTGTTTCATTCCATAATTCCTCTAACTTGCTTTTTAGAATAAAATCAATTTCAAATTCACCAATAACTTTTTGCACAGGAGACGACGCATAAACTACAACTTTCTTCACATTGGTATTTTTAAAAATGGATCTTCTGAATTCAAAAAGCTTTGTTCCTTCAAATATCTTGTTAGCAAACTCTGGTTTAATCGACAATAAAACTTTCATTACTCTTCGTGTCTTTTAATATTAACTCAAATTGATCTCTTGTAATTGACTTAAATCCTCTCGGGGCATCATCAACACCTTGTAATACCTCTAATTCAATTAGCCGTTGCATATTTATGCGATGAGGGAAAGAGTAAACATATAAAAATCTTACGACAAATGGCCTTGAATTTTTGTTATAATTCCACATTGCCTTCAATTCCGTTTCAGGAAATACACTGCCTTTCCTACACTGCTTGATGAAATTACTCTCTGTTTCAATATTATAGATCACTTCCTGAACCAAACCTATTGTAGAAACCACGCTTTTATAATAGCCGCCAGTTCGGTAAAAAACCAACAAATCGCCGGTTTTTGGATGCGGCAGGATTGCCCTTGAAACGTACACTTTACTAATGCCGTTGCGGTGCGGAAAATCCTCAATAAACTCTAAGGGGGATTCTGTGTTTAAAATAGAGTCAGGAAGTAGTTCTGTGTGATATTGCTCATAAATGGGAACAATGTAAATGCTTCTATTACTTGAGATGTAAGGATAGTTTTTTTTTAAGTGATTAATATCGAAATTTGGCAAAAAATTTCTTACATATACTCGCTCACTTCCCTTCATCCCCCAGAAAGAAAAGCCCCATTGTTCCATCAAATCTATTAATCTTCTTTGCTCTTCCCTATGATCAAATATGGTTACATAAATTTCTTGTACATGGTTAGCTAATGCATTATCAAAAATAATTTTCATAAAACGTTCGCCCAAACGGAATCCATTATTGATGACCTTAAAGGTCCCGACTTTTAAACGTTTCTTAGGCTTGAGACCCGGCGCTATATCGGAATAATTTTCATTTTCTGACTCTATCTTCAAATACAGGAATGATAATATTAAGTTGTTGTCTTTATTTACTGTGACATACGCTATGTCATCTGATTTTTTTATAAACCACCGCTCAAAACCGGGATAATCTTCTTTCAGGCTATCAAAAAAATGATCTGCGAGGTTAATTTGACCAAAATGTTTTTTACTGACGTTTAGAACTTTATAATCGACTAGTTCGGGATGCTCCGAAAATATTTTTTCAAGAAAGGAATCGATTTTAAATACCCGATCTTGTATGTTAAGCACTTTGGCCTTTGTATGAATTTTCTTGTCTTCCGAAATTAAAATATCAACGCGATCAGAAAATACTTCATTTAGTAATAGGGTATCATTAAGGTCATTTTGATTGGTGTCATACTTGTCTGAGACATTCTTAACTTGCTGCTGTAGTGGAGAAAGGAACTTTATCTGCTCATAACTATCAAGCTTAGTCATAAACGCTTGCACCGTTGCCTGATTGGGGTTTTTCTGGATCTCGCTAATTGTTATTGGATGTATGCACTTCGTATATTTGGCTCGATCCAGCCATCTAAAAAGAATACCTATGTCTTGTTCTACAACGCGCCCGGCTTCTCTATGTATAATAATGTTGGTATCTAATAAAGCTTTCATGTTTCTTTATTGTTTACTTTTGGTGATCATAGGTGGGTTTAGCCTTTTTTTGAACAGTTGAGTTTCGGCCAAAGGAAATATAGTAATGTACCTATGGCAATCAACATAGCAATGAGAAGTTCGATTGGTGTTTGTTTCCAAATCGGAGTTTTATTATTAATCCCTGCTCTAAAGCTGGGCAAGAACAGTAAAATGCCGGAGATCATATTTATTAAAATTGCCAGAATATATTGACCTGGTCCAATTCTCTCTTTTGTGTATATTGAAAAAAAAGAAAATGATTCCGAATCTTTCTTCTTATTAAAAACGACTATTAGCTCGTCATTCTTTACTCTTTTATCTCCAAGGTATTTAGTGAAAGCTTCATATTCAAGAGTTCTCACACTCTTTAATGAATCATTTTCAAAGAATACAATATCATAGTCGTTGGGAATAATAAAGAAGCAAAAACATGCCTTGATCTCACAAAAGTTTTTTTGTGAAAAAAGATCAATCATTTGGTCGGGAATGTTTCTTCGTTCGTTCACCTTTATGTCATAAACGATAGTAGATTTGCTGATGCCCTTTTTATGCATTGATATAGTGGGCATTTGCGGTGCGATAGAAAATCTGAAATAGATATTTGCATTTGATTCGGAGGTTCTGTAATGCTGAAGGTTAATTGTCAATTCAAGAATATCGTTCTGCTTTCTTGTAATTGAAACAGGTAAAATGCATAAATGATCTCTATTAGCGAAGTCGTGAATAACACCAAGCTTATTTCTTCCTCCGTCTAATGATTGAGTTTGTTTTATGGAATCGTTAAAGATAAACCTACTGTTTTCAGAATTGCTAAGTTTCTCATATAAATCTTTCTCTCCGGTTGACTTAGAAAGCCAGGGGATAAATACATTAATTATCAATTGATCTTGTGGGAGAGAATTTTTATAAATTTCAAATCCAAATTCTACTAAAGTACTGTTGTTCTTAAATTCCCATAGACATACATGTGCTCGCTCAATTACCACAGGATTATTTGTAGTAGCATCCGTGAAAATAAAAAATGAATTATCCATTTTTAGCGCTAGAATTGGTTTTGAATAATAGGGTTAGGGATAAATCAGTTTTACTTCCGTTCAATCAACTTCTCCAACCTCACCATCATTTCATCCTTCTCCTTCAACATCCTTTCATACAGCGCAATCTTTTCTTCATGAAGCTGAACTAATTTATCGATAGGATGAAAGGTCGGATTTTCATTTCGTTGATATCCGATACCATGATCTCCAAATGTATTTGCAATCACATTCACCGCCTGTTCCTCGTCAAAATTCTGTATCGCCTCCACCGGTATTTTCAGTGCAGCGGAAATTTGTTGCAGCAGGGGCGTATCAATGGTTTCTTTGGCTTCCAGCAGGGATATTTTCTTTTGGTTCCAGTCATCGCCCAGTTCATAAGCCAGGGTTTCCTGTTTAATGCCCAGCATTTCGCGGAAACGCTTTACATTCCGGCCTTCGTGTATCTTTTTCTCCATAATTGCTGTATTTATCAATGGTTCAAATTTAGGGCTTTATAAGCAGTCAGCCACTGGTATAAAGATAGCTAAAATATCCTGCAAACAGTATAAAATATCCGGCAGATAACTTGCATATCCATGGGTGGCAGAGGTACTTTGTGGTGTTCTTATGACTCAAAAAACACTAAAACCAGAACAATGAAAAACAAGGATCCCTTTTGTATGCGGGGCTGGGGCAGGGAAGGCATTACAGACCCCATCGAAGTATTTGCTGAAATTTTTTCTTATATGGATATGGGGGGCTGGCGGAGGCTCATAACAAAAATGGCAGCGCATGCATTGTCCGGCAGCATATACCGCCGGCGCGCACCCGGCGATGTATTGGTGGATATGAAAGTAGTACGGTCTGCACTGATGGCGGCATATGCGCTGCAAGGCGCCACCGGTAAGGATAGGGCTGCTACCGGGCAGGATCTGTGTTGTCCGGGGTCGTATGGCACAGACAAGGACCAACGCCGGCACTGGGACGATTTCCCGCGTAACCTGTCGTTTAAAGAGTATGGTCATCCCTACAGCGTATTTAAAAAACGGTTCCGGAAGCGCCCGCTCAGTCATTGGATCAATGATTGGGAGCAACTGGTAACGGCCGCGCTGAACCCCTGCAACCTGGACGGGGAACGGTTGGTACTGCGTACCCGCACCGGTTTATTAAAACTGCTGGAAGCCGCACATGTGGCATGGACGCGGGATGGAAATGGCGGGTTTATAAAACAGCATATCGCCCAACAACCCAACGGACAAACGAAACCGGCACCCGCTTCTTAACCCTCATAAAACAACCATTATGGCCATTATTGCAACCATGAAAAACAGTCCGGCCCCTCCAAAACTGCGCTGGTTAAAAGTGTATGAAAGGATCGTGAGCTACAATGCCGGTTACCTGCGCAATACCGTATCCCGTTTCCCGGAAATACGGTTGATGGGCAAATGGCTGGCAGATAGCGGCTTTATGCCGGGCGATGCGATACGGGTTTCCGTAGAAGCCGGTAAGCTGGTGATTACGCGGGATGCGGATGGGGAGGAGGGGATGGAAGCCCCGGCGGGCTGACCAAAGGCCTCTTATAGTCGTGCCGGGGCATTTGCATAGCAGCATCAATAGGGCGATGACAATGCTTGCTTACGGTCACCCTGAGTTTTTCATTTGCGCTGCAAAATCGATGAGGCAATGATAAAACACGCTTATAGTCATCCTGAACTTGTTTCAGGATCTATTAGAACGATCCACATAGAAGCTGAAACAAGTTCAGCTTGACAAAAGTATAATTGATCAATGCATAGCAATATCTGTCATTGGCAGGGCGATGACATCATGTGCTTTCGTCAGCAAGCCCATGACAGATGAAGCTTTCGTCACCCTGAGCGAAACAAAGTGAAGCCGAAGCGTCTCTCGATCTTCGGACAGTCCGGTATTACAGGGTGCTTCGGCTGCGCTATGCTCCGCTCAGCACGACGCTTGTATAATCCTTTCGTCAAGTTGAGTATTTGATAGTGAAACCTAATCAATGTGGCAATGACATCATATCCTTTCGTCACCCTGAGCGAAACAAAGTGGAGCCGAAGGGTCTCCCGATCTTCGGACAGTCCGGTATTTCAGGGATGCTTCGGCTGCGCTATGCTCCGCTCAGCATGACGGTATTGTGATTGTTCTTCTATACCTGACGTGATCTATCATTGGCAGTATTTGATAAGGAAACCTGGTCAATGCGGCAATGACATCATATGCCTTCCTCCTGATCCCGGTCCGGCAGCATACCCTAACCGATACAGAAAGGATATACGAGCGATACAGCTAGGATATAGAAAGGATACAGAAACGATATACAAAGGATATACAAAGGATATACAACCGATATACAAAGAGGTCAGTAGGGATCAGAAGGGGTCAGAAGCGGTCACAAGTGATCAGAAGGGATCAGAAGGGATCACGAGGGATCAAAAAGATAAACCGGCGCATAAAACGGCCAACTTTATACCAGCAATATTGGAAGCTGACGTTGCCGCTGATGGGTTTCTGCGTAATCCGCGCGAAAGATCAGCAAAAAGCTGCGGGAGCTATAGAACCGTTTAAAAAAGTAAAAAGATAAGAAGAACCGGTGTTCACCGGCAGCTCCTATTATGTAGGAACATATGATGCCGGCGGGTTTAATACCGGTAGGAGGGGCGGTAGCGCGGGGCCTCGTGCTTATTTGTATAACTATTTGTTCTTTAGTTGTTTGCGATTTGTATTATCATCCTGGTACTGCAGCGTTCCGCAACAGTGAACCACCGGGTGGGTGATATGAAGACAGATAATGTATACATACATTGGGATGAGGAGGTTGCTTGTACGGACCGTTTTAATGACCGTAAATCATTGATAAACAATGCATACTTCTTTTTTCATAAAAAAAATTTTGTTCCTGAATAAAATAATATGTATCTATGTATGTACAATTGATTTTTTATTTAACCTTTGCCGGTCATTATGAACAAAAACTTACTAAGCTTGCTGAAGAAAAAATATGTGTATTACTGTATGCTCCTGTTGCTGGGAACAGCCGCCTCCGGGCAGGACGTCCTCAAAGTAACGGGAACGGTATCCGACACAAAGGGGCAACCCATCCCCGGGGTAAACATCACCATCAAACACACACAAACCGGAACCGTTACCGCCGCCAAGGGCACTTATGCACTGGATATCCGCAGCGGAAAAGACACGCTGGTGTTTTCCTATGTGGGGTATGTTTCAAGGGAAGAACCTGTAAATGAACGGCAGGTGCTGGACCTGGTATTAACGGAAGATAAGGGCGACCTGGATGATGTAGTAGTGGTGGCCTATGGCCAGCAGAAAAAAGAAAGCATGGTAAGCTCCATCACAGCCATTAACCCGAAGGAGCTGAAGGGGCCTACCAGTAACCTCACCACCATGCTGGCGGGGCGCATCTCGGGGCTGATCTCTTACCAGCGCAGCGGGGAGCCGGGTGCCGATAATGCGGCATTCTTTATCCGGGGCATTTCTTCATTTGGCTCCGGCAAACTGGATCCGCTGATCCTGATCGACGGGATGGAATCCAGCGGAACGGAACTGGCCCGTGTGCAGCCGGATGATATTGCCGGGTTCTCCGTTTTAAAAGATGCCGCCGCTGCTTCCCTGTATGGGGCACGGGGCGCCAACGGTGTGATCCTGGTAACCACCAAATCGGGGAAAACGGGCGCTACCCGT
Source organism: Niabella pedocola (assembly GCF_021044425.1). Lineage (GTDB taxonomy): Bacteria > Bacteroidota > Bacteroidia > Chitinophagales > Chitinophagaceae > Niabella > Niabella pedocola. The sequence continues at coordinate 171,726 of NZ_JAJNEC010000001.1, forward strand.
ATGAATATCCGGTTTGAAAATTCCACTTCTTCCAATACCCGTAACTTCCGGCTGGCAGATAATATTACCTACATGCAGCTGGCCAATGAAGCGGCCCTTACCCGTAACCCGCTAAACCCGTTGCCCTACGACCGGAATAAGATCGACCATACCATTGCCGGCGATAATCCTTACCTCTATCCCAACAATAACTGGATCGATGCGCTGATAAAAAAGTATACCAACAACCAGCGGCTGAACCTGAACCTGACGGGCGGCAGCCAGCGGGCACAGTATTATGTAGGGGCTACGGCCAACCAGGACAATGGCGTATTAAAAAGGCAGCAGGGTACAAACGTAAACAATAACATCCAGCTGCGTAGTTATGAAGTGCGTTCCAACATCAACCTCAAATTAACCACCACCACGGAAGCCATTATCCGTACCTCCGGTAATTTTGATGATTACAACGGGCCCATCGGCGGTGGTGCTGCTATCTTTTCAAGTGCGTTAAATGCCAACCCTGTTCTTTTCCCCGCAATCTTTCCGGCATCGGACCTGCCCCTGGTAAAGCACCCGCTGTTTGGCAATGCCGCAAGGGGATCCAATGGCGAAGTGTATGCCAACCCCTACGCATCCATGGTTTCCGGGTTTCAGCAATACAATACCTCTACGCTGAACGTTCAGGCAGAGGTAAAGCAGGACCTGAAGTTTGTAACACCCGGTTTGTCTGCACGGGTGATGATCTATACCAAACGGTATTCCTATTTCAGTCTGAGCCGGCAATACAATCCTTTCTTTTATGCGGCCAGTCCAAGGGTGATCGATCCCAATGCCTACCAGCTTACCTTACTCAATGAAAATACGGCCACCGAATACCTGAACTACAACGCGGGGCCAAAGATCGTAAATACCACTACCTATGCCGAGGCCGCGGTGAACTATAACCGCACGTTTAATAACGTACACAATATCGGCGGATTGCTGATCGGCATCCGGCGCAATTACCTCAATGGTAATGCCGGTGATCTGCAGTCTTCCCTTCCTTTCAGGAACCAGGGCGTATCCGGCAGGTTTACTTACGGATACAATAACCGGTACCTGTTTGAAGCCAACTTCGGGTATAACGGCTCGGAACGTTTTGCAAAAAACAACCGCTATGGTTTCTTTCCCTCGGTGGGCGTAGCCTGGAACATCAGCAATGAAAAATTCTTTGAGGACCTGGTGCCGGTAGTGTCTAAATTAAAATTGCGCGCTACCTACGGTTTGGTGGGCAATGATCAGATCGGTAATGCCAACGACCGTTTCTTTTACCTGTCCAATGTAAGTCTGAATGATGACAATTACCGGTATTACTTTGGAGAGAACTATGCCCAATCGCGTCCGGGTGTGTCCATATCCAGGTATCCCAATGAAGGCATTACCTGGGAAAAATCAAAGAAAGTAAATGTGGGGATGGACCTGGGCCTGTGGAACGCGTTCAATGTAACGGTAGATGCCTATAAGGAGCGCCGCAGCAATATCCTGATGGTGCGGTCCTATATTCCCACCACGATGGGATTGGGTCCCAATGTAAGTGCCAACGTAGGGGTGGCTGAAGGTTTGGGTGTGGATGTGGCCATGGATTATAACAAAACCTTCGGCAGGTCCTGGTTACAGGCCCGCGGTACATTTACCTATGCCGCCAGTAAACTGCTGGTAAATGAAGAACCGGAGTACCCGGCAAACATGCAGTACCTCTCCCGTGTTGGCCAGTCGCTGGGACAGGTATACGGACTGGTTGCAGAGCGTTTGTTTGTAGACGACGAAGATGTAAAGAACTCACCCAAACAAAACTTTGGCGAGGTGAGGGGCGGAGATATCAAATACCGCGATCTGAACGGCGACGGACAGATCACCAACCTGGATATGATCAACGGCCTGGGATACCCGGTCACTCCCGAGATCATTTATGGATTTGGCTTCTCCTTTGGCTTCGGCAATTTTGATATCAGCACCTTCTTTCAGGGCTCTGCACGTTCTTCGCTCTTCATCGATCCCGCGGCCATTTCTCCCTTTGTGGCAGACGGGGCCAATCAGCATGGCCTGCTTAAAGTGATCGCCGACGACCACTGGTCGGAGGACAACCGCAACCTGTATGCCTTTTGGCCAAGGCTGGGGCTTACCCAAAATAACAACAACAACCAGCAATCGAACTGGTGGATGCGCAACGGTGCCTTCTTGAGAATGAAAAGTGCGGAGCTTGGCTATAATATCGGCACCAAAGGATTGAAGAAGTACCGGATATCCGGACTGCGGCTTTACGCCAACGGCAGCAACCTGTTTTTGATCAGCGCCTTTAAGCTTTGGGATCCGGAGCAGGGTGGCAATGGATTGGGGTATCCCATTCAACGGGTATTCAATTTCGGAATCAACGTTCAGCTATAATACAGATAAAACCAAAAATATATGTACGCAATAGATCGCCATTTACAAAATATAAAAATAACCCGGAAGGGGCTGCGCATCCTCTGCTTATGCGGGGTACTGGCACTGGTGGCCTCCTGTAAAAAAGGCTTCCTGGATCTGGTGCCGGATAATGTGCCCACACTGGATCATGCATTTTCCAACCGGCTCGAAGCCGAAAAATATTTATATACCTGTTATGCTTTTCTGCCGCAGGAAGGACACCCGGATAAAAATCCTGCCTTCAGCGGCGGAGATGAAGCCTGGACCTACTGGCCGATGATCGAGGATTTTTTTTACCGCGATCCTTATCATATTGCCCGCGGTGAGCAACGGCAAACAGAACCCTATATGAATTACTGGGATGGCTATGATGGAAAGTCGCTCTGGCAGGGAATCCGCACCTGCAATATCTTTCTTGAAAATATCGACCGCATAGCAGATCTGCAGCCCTATGAAAAAACCAGGTGGATTGCCGAGGCTAAATTCCTGAAGGCCTATTTTCACTGGTACCTGTTCCGCATGTATGGCCCCATCCCGATCATGGATCAAAACCTGCCCATTACCACCGCACCCGCCGAGGTAAAAGTGTACCGGCAGCCGGTAGATTCCGTGGTCAATTATATTGCCGGGCTCATTGATGAAGCCGCTGCCGGCGATAATAATACCGGGCTGCCGTTAACGATTACCAGCACGGCCACCGAGCTTGGGCGCATTACCAAGGTGGCGGCGCTGGCTATAAAAGCCCGCCTGCTGGTTACGGCGGCAAGCCCGTTGTTTAACGGCAACAATGATTTTACCGGGTTAAAAAATAATAACGGCCAGGTACTGTTTAACCCGCAGTATGATGCCGGCAAATGGACACGGGCCCGCGCGGCCTGTAAGGTGGCCATCGATGCGGCGCAGGCTGCCGGTTTAAAACTGTACTATTTTAATCCGTCCATTATTACCGTGGATAATGCTACCCGTATTGAAATGAATATCCGGAACGCGGTATGTGAAAAATGGAACAGCGAGCTGATCTGGGGACTCACCACGGGCGGCGATCCTACTTTTTGGCTGCAGACCTATGCCTGCCCGCAGCTGGACCCCAACCAATTTAACATAAACCTGAAAGGTAAACTGGCACCGCCCATGAAAATGGCCGAGCTGTTCTATACCAAAAACGGTGTACCCATCGAAGAGGATAAAACCTGGGACTATACCAACCGGTTTCACCTGAAAACGGCCACCGGCAAAGACACCGGTATCCAGGAAGGATATCAGACCGTGGCACTGCATTTTGACCGCGAGCCCCGGTTTTATGCCGATATGGCTTTTGACGGTTCCAAATGGTTTATGCGCAACGGGAACTATAACATCCAAAGTAAGCTGGGCGAATACTCCGGCAAAAAGCAAAGCCGCATCTATTCCGTAACCGGGTATTTTACCAAGAAGATCGTAAACTGGAACCTGGTTTACAGCAACACTTCTTTACAGGTAGAATCCTATCCCTGGCCCGTGATGCGGCTGAGCGATCTGTACCTGTTATATGCCGAGGCGTTGAACGAATCCGGCGCATCCGCAGAAGCCCTACCGTATCTCAACCAGGTACGCGCAAGAGCCGGACTGCGGTCCGTAGAACAATCCTGGTCCATGTATTCGAACCGGGCCGCAAAATACCAGTCGGTAGAAGGCCTGCGGGAAATCATCCGGCAGGAGCGCGGGATAGAGATGGCATTTGAGGGCAGCAGGTACTGGGACCTCCGCCGCTGGAAAACAGCGCCGCAAACATTAAGCACGGCCATTTACGGCTGGGATATCCTGCAAACAACCTATGCCGATTATAACCGCAGGGTACTGTTATACAGTCCGCAGTTTATTGCGCCCCGCGATTATTTCTGGCCGATACGGGAATATAACCTGCAGATCAATCCCAACCTGGTGCAAAACCCCGGCTGGTAGCCGCAGGCGTATTTAATTACCAACTATGCTTAAATGTATTGAAATGAAAAAATGTATTTGTTATTATAGTCTTATTTGTTTTTTGCTGGTAACCGCGGCCTGCAAACGGGAGGTGGCCGGTCCTGCATTGAAGGATGACGTAGCGCCGGAGCCCGTAAGCGAGGTAACGGTAGAGAACCTGAACGGCGCGGCAAAGATCAGCTATGCATTGCCCGAAGATCCGGACCTGCTGTATGTAAAGGCACGGTATACCACCCGGCAGGGCGTTGTAAGGGAAACAAAGGTAAGCCGCTACAACCGCAGTATTATGGTAGATGGTTTTGGCGATACCAGCGCCTACCAGGTAGCGCTCTATACGGTAGATAAAAGTGAGAACAGCTCACCGGTTGTTGAGGTAACGGTACACCCGCTGGAGCCACCGGTTTGGATCGTGCGTAAGCAGCTGAAGCTGGCGCCGGATTTTGGAGGCGTTAATGTACGGTATACCAATCCCGGGGAACACGACCTGGCCATTGTAGTGCTGGCCAATGATTCACTGGGACAATTTTCTCCGCGAAGCACGAATTATACCAATCTGAAAGCTGGTGATTTCTCTACGCGCAACATGCCCGATGTTCCGACCCGGTTTGGTGTGTATGTACGGGATCGCTGGGGGAATCTTTCGGATACCTTAATTACACAACTTACACCGTTGTTTGAAGCCTTGCTGGATCGCACAAAGATGAGGGGACTGACCCTGCCCACGGATGCGCCGCTGGGTTATGGCGGCAGTATTGCCGGGCTTTTCGACGGAAACACCACCAGCGGGTTTTATCATTCGGGTGACGCTGCAAGAATGCCGCAATGGTTTACGTATGATATGGGGGTAACGGCCAAATTAAGCCGGCTTGCATGGTTTATGCGTCCGGGTTTTTACTACACCCTGCATAACCCCAAAGAGGTAGAAATATGGGGATCGAATAACCCCAACCCCGACGGCAGTTTCGACGATAGCTGGGTTTTGCTGGCCACCGCCACGCAAACCAAACCCTCCGGGCTTCCGGAAGGACAGCTTTCGCAGGCGGATACAGATGCGGCACTGGCCGGCTATACCGTCGTATTCCCGCTGAATACGCCCAAGGTCCGGTACATCCGTTTTAAAACCCTGAAGAACTGGTCGAACGGAACCTATGTAAACTTTTATGAAATCATGATGTGGGGCGATACCAAATAATTCATCTTAAAAAGAAATACGAATACATGAAATGACCATAAAAATTTTCGGGTAAATTTTTACCCAGAACGATGAAAATTTTTATGCAAAATTCCATCTGATCACTAAAAAAAATAAAAAATATACAGATGAAATGGATCAATAGTATAACAGTTTTAGGAATGCTGCTGGTTGCCGGTATGCTTTCCTGTACCAAAACCAGTGGCGATGCCTATCGCAGGTACCTGGAGAGCGGAGAGCTCACCTACCCGGGACGGCTGGATACGGTGATTGTGCGGCCCGGGCATAACCGCATACTGCTTTCTGCAGTACTGGGTAATGATCCGCTGATAAAGCGGCTTACCATCCATTGGAACAATGGCCGGGACTCAATGGAGGTTCCCGTAAAGCGCACCAAGGGCGTCGATACCATCGATGTACTGGTGCCCGACCTGAGGGAAGGGAACTATAATTTTACGTTGTATACCTATGATAAGGAAAATCACCAGTCGGTAGTGGTCAATGCCTTTGGTGTGGCATACGGACAAAACTATACGGGTTCGCTGGTGAACCGCACATTGCGATCGGTGGAGCAGTCGGAAGACGGGCAAAACCTGGTCCTGAACTGGGGCGAGCCGGCCGGTGGGGAACTGGGCGTGGATGTAGACTATACCGGCGCAAACGGAAGCGCGCAAAAGATTACAGTAGCACCAACAGAAACGCGTACCGTGTTGCCGGATTACCAGGATCGGTCGTTACTTAGTTACCGTTCCAAATACAAACCGGACTCCACCGCTTTTGAATTCTTTTATCCCGCAGCCTCCACCGTTACGTTGCCGGCATTTGAGCGCCGGCTGCCAAAATCGGGCTTTAAAGTACTGGAACTGCCCACCGATGTAAAAGACGGGGGATATGGCTGGTTGCTGCCCTACCTGTGGGATGAAAAATACGACCCGCCGGGCTTTGCCACGCAATCGATCATTCCCTGCTGGTTTACGATCGACTGCGGATCCGCAGCAGCGCTCAGCCGTTTTAAAGTATGGCAGGCCAACGACCGGTTATATCAGCTGGAAAGTGTGAAAACATTTGAATTGTATGGAAGCCATAACCCGGCAGCAGATGGCAGCTGGGCTAGCTGGACGAAGATCGGGGCGTATCAGTCAGTAAAACCTTCCGGGCTTCCGGTTGGAGAAAATACACAGGCGGATATAGACTATGCAAAGGCCGGGGAGGAATTTGCAGTACCGGAAGGCACGGCGAAGTACCGGTACTACCGGCTTAAATTATTGTCGAACTGGGGCGGCAGCAATTTTATGACCCTGGAAGAAATAACCTTTTATACCCGCGACCGGCAGTAATGACCGTTTCTTTCATATATTTAAAATTACAGGATGCATTTTCATTTGAAGTTTTACAGGAAGACCCCGTTGATCCTTATAGCTGTTGTGCTTTGTACGGGATTTGGTACCCGCAATATAAGCCGGGAAACCGGCGCGGATCCGTTGGCAGATACCATCCGGCAACAGGGGATTACATTAATTTTTTCGGACCGGTCGGAAGGCATGGACAGCCGTCAGAAGCAGGACCTTATCCGCACTTTTTTTACAATTTATCCCCGCTTTATAAAAACCTTCAACCCGAAGGCGATCCGTACCATCCATTTTAAAATAGACTCCGGTTATACAGGTGTGGCGTATGCCGATGCAAAAACGGGCATGGTATGCTATGGTGCGGACTACATGAAAAAACATCCAAAGGATGTGGATGTGGTTACACATGAAGTGATGCACATCATACAGAACTATCCCTCCGGACCGGGATGGGTTACCGAAGGCATTGCCGACTATGTACGGCATGTATACGGATTGAACAATGCGGCCACAGGCTGGGCGTTGCGCAGCCCGCGGCCCGGCGAATCGTATACGAACGGTTATGGCACTGCCGCAAGGCTTTTTGCCTGGATGGAGCTCCGGGTGAAGAAAGGGATCGTTAAAAAACTGGATGCCGCCATGCGCTCCGGCACTTATACCGATGGTTTTTGGGTAAAAGAAACAGGGAAGGATATGGACCGGTTGTGGACGGATTATACAAACCGGCCGGAGCTTTAAGAAGAATTACCCGGTATTAAATACTTTTAGGACTGGGGATACAGGAAGAGATGATCGTATAAGCCGTTGAACTATAAAGCAGCGATTAGGGAATGGAACATTTTATTAAAGCCTTTTGTACCGTTTATGTGGTGGCCTTTACCGGCCTGTTTGCCCATGCACAGCAAAAGCAACCCATCGATTATGTGGATCCGTTGATCGGTACATCTAATTCCCGGTGGATGTTGTTTCCCGGTGCAACCATGCCCAACGGTATGGTGAAGCTGAGCCCGGATAACCAACGCAATGTTTGGCAGGGCGGATATGAGTATTCCATCGGAAGCATTCATGGGTTTAGTCATATACATGGATGGACCATGGCCGGTTTGCTCACCATGCCCACCAACGGGGATCTGGCATTGACGCCCGGACTCCCGGATGATCCCTTCAAAGGCGCCGGCGCCGGGTACCATTCGCGGTTCCGGCATGAGGATGAAAAAGCCGCGCCGGGTTATTATGCGGTGTACCTGATGGACTCACGTATAAAAGCAGAACTCACGGCCACAGAGCGCACCGGTGTTCAGCGCTACTCTTTTCCTGCCGATCCATCCAACCGGGTGATGATCCAGCTGAACCTGCCTTCGGAATATGGTATGGAGCTAAAAGACGCCGTAATTACCCGGGTAAATAACCAGGAAGTGGAGGGCTTTGCCCATACGGTTACCGCCGGTTTTAATGATTACCGGCTTCATTTTGTAATGCAGTTCAGTAAACCCTTTGCGTCCTTTCACGGGTTTACAGGTCAGGGCACAACAAACGGCGATACGGCGCGGCTGAAGGATGGCATCGGCGCTTATGTAAGTTTTCCGATGACCACACCACAGCAGGTGATCGTTCGTACCGGTATCTCCTTTGTATCGGCTTCGCAGGCAAGGCTGAATTTACAGACGGAGTTAAAAGATTTCGGATGGGATTTTGATGCCATTGTAGCACACAGTCGTAAAGCATGGAGTGCCCTGCTGAATACCATTTCGGTAAGCGGCGGATCCGAAGAAAATAAAACAAAATTCTATACCAATCTCTATCGTTGTTTTACCGCCAAAATGATCATGAGCGATGTAAACGGCAACTACCGGGATGCCTGCGAAAAGGAGCAACAGCTGCCCGCGGGACGAAAAGTGATGATTGGCGGCGATGCGTACTGGAACAGTTTCTGGAACCTGAACCTGTTGTGGAGCCTGGCTACACCGGAGCTGGTAGAACAGCTGGTGGATACGCAGCTGGAATTATTTGAAAAGACGGGCTGGCTTTCGAAGGGGCCGGCGGGCATCGAGTACTCCGGTATCATGGAAGGCTCGCACCAGATGGCATTAATGGCCAGTGCGTACCGGAAGGGTATTGTAAAGAAAGATGCGGAAACGGCCTATGCCGCCATGAAGAAGCATGTTACGGTGGAGCCGCAGCCGCTTTGCGGAGGAAATCCGGGTAACCCGCAAATAACCGTGTATGCAGAAAAGGGCTTTGTTCCGGTTGAAAAAGGTGTTACCTCCAAAACCTTGGATTATGCTTATGACGACTGGTGCGTGGCGCAGATGGCCGGCCTGCTCCATAAAAAGAACGACTACCGGTTTTTTCTCAAACGGTCGGCCAGCTGGAAAAATGTATTTGATACGGTGCGGGGATATGTAGTGCCGCGGAAAGCAGACGGTACATTTATCGACGGGTTCGACCGGTTCTCGGTCAACCATTTTATTGAAGGTAATTCCTGGCAGTATTCTTTTTATGTGCCGCATGATGTGGAGGGACTGGTGCGCCTGATGAAACCGGAACGCTTCTTAAGCAGGTTAAAAGAGGGCTTTGAAAAATCGGAATTTTACCGCTTTGCAGCTCATGCCCTGGATCGCACCATGGGACAATCGGCGGAGTATTACATCAATCATGGAAATGAGGTGAATATGCAGGCGGCCTATCTTTTCAACTACGCCGGCCGGCAGGATCTTACCCAATACTATACCCGCAAGATCCTTGATACGTTTTATGATGCTTCGCCCTATGTAGGCTGGAACGGTGACGAGGACGAAGGGCAGATGGGTGCCTGGTTTGTGATCAGCGCGCTGGGATTGTTTGAAATGAACGGCGGTACCGCTGAAGACCAGCGGGTAGATATCACCAGTCCCTTGTTTGCTGAAGCACGCATCCGCCTGAACCATGCCTACTATAAAGGGAAAGAATTTGTGATCCGGGCACATGATCATACCCCGGAAAATATTTATATCCGGTCCATGAAATTGAACGGCAAAACACTTAAAGAACCCTACATTCGTTTTAATGATATCGTAAACGGAGGCTTGCTGGAACTGTATATGACGGCAACGCCACCCAAACATCCATAAACCTGTATTAACGATTTAAACAGAAGAATAAATAACATTTATGAAGCGACTATTTTTATTGAACATTGTTTTTTTACTGGCCGGGGCGCAGGCGCAAACCGGGAAGCTGAGCCTGGCGTCCTATGCCGGCCGGGTGGCAAAGGGTGGTATCAGCAAAAAAGAGCTGGCCGCACAGATTCTGACCGATGAGCGGCTGGATACTGTAAGGGCCCGTGCGTTGCGGATCCTTACCGGGTTTAATGCCGGTACCGGTTATGGAGAGATCTGGATCCGCGATTTTAATACCTTTATTAAGGGCTCGCTGAAGGTAAGGGATCAAAAGGATGTAAAGGATGCCCTGTTATTGTTCTTTAAAATACAGGGTGCCGATGGAAATATTCCCGACGGGGCCATCAATAAAAAACAGGCAAACATCGGTTATAACTACAGCTATTCCACGCTGGCACCGGATTGGGCCGCTCATAAGAATACCGTGGAAACCGACCAGGAATCATCACTGGTGCAGGCGGTAAAGAAATACATCGATGTTACCGGTGATAAAGCCATCCTGCAGGAAACCATCGGCGGACAAACCGTACTGGAGCGGCTGGAAGCGGCACTGAACTATGTAATGAAGGAGCGCTGGTCGAAGGAATACGGGCTGGTGAAGGGCGCCACCACCATCGATTGGGGCGATGTGCAGCCGGAAAAGGGCTGGGGTGTGGCATTGAATGAAAAAACAAAATGGTCCATTGATATTTATGATAACGCTATGTTTGTAATGGCCCTGAATGATTTTATCGGAATGACGCCGCAGTCCGGGGATCTGCATAAAAAATGGCAGGCCACGGCCAATACCATCAAAAAGAATATCCGCAAACAGCTCTGGGATGCCGGACGGGCAAAATACATTCCCCATATTTATTTAAACGGAAGCCCGTTTTCAAAAAGCTTTGATGAGCGTAGCATCCTGTATACCGGTGGTACCACCTGTGCCATTCTTGCAGGTATGCATAGCAATGCAGAAATAAAAAAGATCAATGATCAGTTTTTAAAAGCCGCAGAAAAGGAAAAATTCGCCACGATCGGCATGACGGTTTACCCGCCTTATCCCGTGGAAGAATTTCCCAATATGGCCGCCTATCATTACCAGAATGCGGGAGACTGGACCTGGTTTGGCGGACGGATGATCCATGCGCTTACAGCCAACGGGATGGCCCGGGAAGCCTACGCGGAAATGAGTCCGATGATTGACCGGGTATTGAAGAATAAAGGCTTTTACGAATGGTATGATGTGCGCAACGGCAAGGCCTCCGGGTCGGGCGATTTCAGGGGAGAAGCCGGGGTATTGTATGACGCGATAGAAATGTTAAGGGACTGGGCAAACTCGGTGAAGTAGGGGGCGCTTAGTAATGAATAGGCCGTGGTGAATCAATGTGATTAAGCGATTTTATGATTGCCGCAGATGCGCTGATTGCGCTTGCGGTTCTGATTTAACCGCGAAGGACGCGAAGCATCCGCAACGGTCGCAATGAACGTCGTTGTGGGAGATATCCCTGGCGCACTTCGCGTGACCCTCGCGCTCTTTGCGTTAAAATGAAATCATGAAGAATCGATTGAACCGCGAAGGACGCAATGTATCCGCAACGGTCGCAATGAACGTCGTTATGGGAGATATCCCTGGCGCACTTCGCGTGGCCCTTGCGCTCTTTGCGTTAAAATGAAATCATGAAGAAGTGGTTAAATTCAATCACCAGAAATTCCGGTTGCCGATCGTGTTACTAAAGCTGAAATGTGCGACGCAAGTAAAGCCCATAGCAGTACAAAAGCCGGCCACCCGATCAAAAACGTTCTAATATCAATAAACATTATGCATACATATATTTTACTGAAAAGAATCGTACTGTCCGTTTATCTTACAGCGGTTGCCATCCTTTGCAACAGCCAGGAACGGATGATCTGGAGCATCGGGAAAAAAGACAACAGTGCCGCCGAGTTTGCCCTGGCGCCCGGCAGGTACCAGGATTTTCTGAAGGAAGATTTTGGATGGGAAAACCGGCAATACATCGTCGGGCATTCGGATCCAAAAAAAAACTGGCCCTATGTGCTGCCCGGTCCGGCCGATGCATGGGGCGGTACCAGTCCTACCGCCGGCATCCGTACCCAGGTACTGAATGTATTGTTTGAACTGAAATCGGCAGACCCTGCATCTGCCGGTAACCTCATCGTGGATATCCTGCAAACCCATTTTAAGATACCGCCTTACCTGAAAATTACGGTCAATGGCCGGTCGTGGAATTTTCGTTTGCCCGGGGGCACTGCTGAAGGAGCGCCTGAGGGAGAGAGCCGGAACCCGCTGCAGCACACGATCACGATACCGCTGGATGCAGCCACTCTTAAAACAGGAGTGAACGAAGTACAGCTCGCCAGTCTTGAAGGTTCCTGGCTGGTGTTTGATGATCTTCGCATGACCGGCGGAGGAAACACGATCCTCAGCCCGGCGCCGGCCGCTGTACTCATCCGGAACATAAAGGCGGCTCCCTGGAAACTGGATGCCGCGATACAGCCGCTGCTGGTAGATATGGTGCATACAGATGGCCGGCCCGTGTTAAACGTGAGGCTGGATGGGCGCACTATTTTTAATAAAAAACTGGAAGCCGGTGCGGCGGTACTGGAGGTACCCATGCCGGCGGCAACAAAGAACATCCGTAGCCGGTATACCATCTTTGCTGATGGAAAGCAGGTGGCTTCCGGTGTGGTTAACAGGGGGCCGCAGCCATTGGTGCTGCCTTCGGATTATGTGAATACGTTCCTTGGTACCGCACATTCCCGGTGGATGATTGCGCCGGGACCCTGGATGCCCTTTAGCATGGTAAAGATCAGTCCGGATAACCAGAATGCCGGCTGGCAGGCGGGTTATGACCCGGTATTTGAAAGCATCGGCACCTTTAGCCATGTGCATGAGTGGACGATGGCCGGGCTGGGAACGCTGCCGGTGAACGGACCGTTAAAGATAAAAATGGGCGATGAGTCTGCGTTGAAAAATGATACCACCGGCTACCGGTCGCGGATCAATAAGGCTACGGAGGAGGCCCCGCTGGGTTATTATAAAGCCGACCTGGTGAACTACAATATTAAAGCGGAACTGACTTCCACCACCCGTTGCAGCTTTCAGCGGTATACCTATCCGCAAGAGCAGGACGGGCGTATTATGATCGATCTGAAAATTCCGGCGGAGTATGATTATAAAATTCTCAAAGCCCGCATCACACGGGTAGATGCGCAGGCCATTGAAGGGTATAGCATACAACAATCAAAAAATGTATGGTCGGCCGATGCCGATCAGGATTATACCATTTATTTCCGTATGGAGTTTGACCGGCCCATTAAAAAGATGGGCGGCTGGATCAATGATGCGGTAACCGGTGAGCGCGGGTTGGAGGCGGAGCAACCGGACGAGATGGGCTGTTATGTGGAGTTTGATACCCGTCAAAACCCGGTGGTGCAGGTGCGTACCGGCATCTCTTATGTAGATGCCGCCGGGGCGCGGCGCAACCTGCAGGAAGAGGTTACCACGCCATTTGGCTGGAATTTTAATGCCGTGCGGCAACACCAGGTAAACGCATGGAATGCGCTCCTGGGCAGGGTTACCATCACCAGTGACGACAGCCGGGAAAAAATGCGGTTCTACACCAATCTTTACCGCAGCTTCTGCAGGAACACGTTTAGCGACGTGGATGGGCGCTGGGTAGATGCCACCGAAAAGATACAACAACTGAAAAAACCGGGAGACCATGCACTGGGTTGCGATGCCTTCTGGAATACGTTCTGGAACCTGAACCAGGTGTGGAACCTGGTGGCACCGGAATGGTCCGGCAAATGGGTGCGTTCACAGCTGGCCATGTTTGATGCCAATGGCTGGCTGGCAAAGGGACCGGCAGGAATGGAATACATACCGGTAATGGTGGGCGAGCACGAAATTCCGTTGCTGGTAAGCGCTTACCAGATGGGCATCCGGGATTATGATACCGAAAAGCTGTTTAAAGCGGTGGTAAAAACAGCTACATCAAAGCCGGAGCGGGTGGGCAATGGATTTGCCGGTAACCGCGATATTGAAGCCTTTCTAAAATACCAATATGTACCGGCAGATAAGGGGCGGTTTTCCAACACGCTGGAATACGCCTATGATAACTGGACGGTAGGGCAGCTGGCAACGGCCATGCGCAAACCCGAAGCGGCCGTTTTTAATGAACGGGGAAGCTGGTGGAAACATGCGATCGATACGGTTTCGGGCTATGCCCGCATGCGGTACAGCAACGGGCAATGGGAACAAAATTTTGATCCTTATAAATCCGGCGCCAATCATCAGTATGTAGAGGGCAATGCCTGGCAGCTTACGTATTTTGTACCGCAGGATGTGCCCGCACTGATCCGTGCCGTGGGTAAGGAACGCTTTGCAGACCGGCTTACAAAGGGATTTAAAGCCAGTGAACCCTGGCGGTATAATGCACCCGGCGATCAGTACTGGGATTTTCCGGTGGTGCAGGGCAATCAGCAATCCATGCACTTTGCCTTCCTGTTTAACTGGGCCGGCCAGCCCTGGCAAACACAGCAATGGAGCCGTTCCATCCTCGATCGTTATTATGGTTTTGGTACCGCCGATGCCTACCTGGGCGATGAAGACCAGGGCCAAATGAGCAGCTGGTTTGTGATGGCCGCGCTGGGTCTGTTTCAAACGGATGGCGGCTGCAATGTGAACCCGGAATATGAGATCACCAGTCCGCTGTATAAAAAAGTGGTTATTAACCTGGGCAACCGGTATGGCCGCGGAACGCAATTTGTGATCAGCGCCCCGGCGGCATCAAAGGAAAATAAATATATACAAGGGGCGCGGCTCAATGGCCGTGTGCTGCATAGCTTCCGTTTTCCCGCCGGCGAACTGCTCAAAGGCGGCCGGCTGGAGCTGGAGATGGGGCCAGCACCCAATAAGGATTGGGGTATTGGGCAATAATGCTGTTTAACCAATCACTTCATTGTTTTATTTGTTATTTCCCGGCAGCATGTTCTACTAATATCATGCCGTTTCCGCAGCGTCTCTCGCAGCCGACGCTGCGGAGGAAGATGTTTTCCGGGTCCCTTTCAGGAGACCCGGAAAAGAAGGCAGTTCCCGTAGCGTCTCTCGCAGAGGACGCTGCGGAGGAAAGGTTTTCTGGCGCTCTTGATTTGGGCGTGATGAAAATAAATGCAGCACCTGCAGATTGATTAACTGGACGCTGTGGATAAAGATGTTTTCTGGGTCCCTTTCAGGAGACCCGGAAAAGAATGCAGATGTTTGCCTTTCCCGTAGCGTCTCTCGCAGCGGACGCTGCGGAGGAAAGGTTTTCCGGTGCTCTTGATTTTCCTGGGCTTGATAAGAATAAATGCAGCACCTGCAGACCGGTTAACTGGGTGCTGTGGAGGAAGATGTTTTCCGGGTCCCTTTCAGGAGACCCGGAAAAGAATGCAGATGTTTGCCTTTCCCGTAGCGTCTCTCGCAGCGGACGCTGCGGAGGAAAGGTTTTCCGGCGCTCTTGATTTGGGCGTGATAAGAATAAATGCAGTACCTGCAGATTGATTAACTGGGCGCTGTGGATGAAGATGTTTTCCGGGTCCCTTTCAGGAGACCCGGAAAAGAAGGCCGTTCCCGTAGTGTTTCTTGCAGCCGACGTTGCGGAGGAATAAATGCAGCACCTGCAGACCAGTTAACTGGACGTTGAGGATTTAATATCAAAAATATTGTTGACTGTTAACCAGCGTTTGAAGGTTTCCGGGTGCTCCGGCGTAAAATGCACGATGCTTTTATTTTTAAGCATAATCGAAAATATACCCGATGATTCAGCATATTTATACAGCTGTTCATGCGTATAATTAAAACCGGGATAACTGGCCGGGCTTGTGGTATGGGCATCCAATGTCATAGGCATTCGTTGCTAAATGTGATGGACATAATTAAATCCGGCGCAATTTATACCAGTTTACAGGAACCGCAAATTAACACAGGTTAATTTATGTTGCAAGGCATCATAAACGGAAGGCGTGCTAAATAAAGGCCGGTACCGCCTACCGTGCAATCATCCGCGCCCTCCGCAGGTTATCGGTACCCTGCAGGATCTTTGCTTTTAAATTGGGATCCAGCTGCGCATGCGTCTGCAAAAAGCGGGTTACGATTGCATAGGCGGATGCCGACTGGTAGCTGCCAAAGCTGGACTGGATCCAGTTGCCCGGGAAGAAGATATCACCCGTACGCTGGATCTCCGGCAGCAGCTCCAGGGTTTTGTCGAGGTATTTTTCTGCCGACGGCTGCCGCAGCGGATGATGCAGGTAGCCAAGCGCGGTACCTGTTGCTGATTCGTTGGACCGGTTTTCGCGTTTTTGCAACCCGGAAAAAAACGCGTCGCGAACGGCCGCATCAAGCGAAAGCGCCGGCATGATGATGCGGAACCGTTTAACGCGGTCGGGGTCCTTGATCCGGCGAAGCTGCTGCTGCAGGATGCTGTCGGTTTTTGGGGTCCTTAACGCCAGCGCAAAAGCAAGACTGGTATAGTCTTCTTCTTTTAAAACAACATTGGCCGGCGGTTCCTGGCTGTACCAGATGGCGTAGAGCTGCGCCAGGGCCGGTTCGGTTTCAAATACCGATTGATAACAGCCAAAGAGGATCTTTTTGTTGTTAGGGTTTTTTTGTTGCTGCAGGGCACTCCAGATACTGTTTTCCAAACGCCCGGTCCATTGCCGGCGCTGTTGCGGTAGCATAAAGTTCCAGTAAATAGCACTGATATAGCCGGTAAGCAACCGCATGTTTAGTTCCACGGTTTCTTTGCGCAGCCCGTCTGCAAAAAGCTGCAACAATTGCGCGGGCGTATTGTAGCGACCGTTGAGCATATTTTCATACAGCGTAATATAAGCCGAGGCGCGGCTTACATAATTTTCGATGGTAAATAAGTGCGGCAGCATGGCGGTATCAACCGGCCATACACCATAGCCCATCCCGGAGGCATTGAACTGAATGAACAGCGGGCGTTTCCGTTCCGTGGCGCGTGGTACATCCTGCGCCGCCAGGCTATCGCCAACGGTGATGGTGCGTACCAGTCCTTTATAATAAAAGCTGATATCAAAACGTTGCGGCCAAACCCGGCTGTGGCCGGATTCCGGTTGTTGTGAAACGGTAAAACCGGTGATCTGGTTGCCGGCCGCATCATAGCTGGCCCGGTAGTCAAATACAGGCCGGCCCGGTTCGTTCACCCACACCGCATTCCACGCGTTAAGATCCGCCGGGGTGTAGGCATCCAGGATCCGGATCAGGTCGGGCCAGGAAGCATTCTTGAAGGCGTAGTTTTTCAGGTATTGTTGTATGCCCTCCCGGAATGCAGTGGCGCCCATCAGCTCTTCCAGTTGTCGCATCATCACCGGCGATTTATGATAAATGATCCCGCCGTAAAGGGTGCCGGCTTTTTCAAGATTCTCCAGCGGCTGCCGGATGGGGTTGGCGCCCGTGGTACGGTCGATGGCATAGGCCGGTGGCAGATGATCCGTAAGAAACTTCAGGGAAAAACCCTGTTCACGGCCGGGGATGGTGGTGGCTTTATCTGCCATGAAATTGGCAAAGACCTCTTTCATCCATACATCAGAAAACCAGCTCATGGTAACCAGGTCTCCAAACCACATATGGGCCGCTTCATGAGCCAGCAATTGCGAGCGGCTGTTGAGTTGTCCTTCAGTAGCATCCCGGGTAAGGAAGAGGGTGGAGGCCTGTAATAAGATGGCACCGGGGTGTTCCATGCCGCCAAACTGGAAATCGGGGATGGCTACCAGTCCGTGTTTTTGAAAGGGATAGGGGATGCCGGTCCATTCTTCATAAAAACGGATCACCTTTTTATATTCATCAAAAATCGCCTGCAGGCTGTTGCTGGTCTTCTCCGCATCGGTTTCACGATAGAGGAATTCGATCGTGTCATTGCGCCATTGCTCCCGCGCCACGTTAAATGTGCCTGCAACAAATGAAAAGAGATAGGTACTGATCCGGTCAGACGGTGCAAAGCGCAGGGTCTTGCGGCCATTGCGGATGACAGAATCGCGCAGCCGGCCATTGGCAATGGCTGCCCAGTGCTGCGGAATCACCAGGGTGAGGTTAAAGACGGCTTTAAGATCGGGCTGGTCAAAACAGGGAAAGGCCGTCCGGGCCCGGTCCGGTACAAACAAGGTATATAAAAAGTCATCCCGCCGGTTCAATGCCTGGTTGCCTGCAATAAAATCGATAACGATGGTATTGTGCCCTTTTCTTAGTAAGTCTTCGTGAATTACAAGATGTTCATTGCTGTAACGGATGGGCACCTCCTTTCCATTTACCAGCATCTTCTTCAGCTGACCGGTATCTGCCTTAAAATCGAGGAGCAAGGGCGTTACAGCGGTACCGGAATACCGGAATGCCACCTTTTCCCGGGCGGCAATGGGCGCTGCTTTGTTTTCCGGGATATCAAACGATAATTCATATTGAAGATCGGTAATGGCATGCCGGCGGGTATTGGCCAGTGTATCGGAAACGCCGTTGCTGATGGCAGTTTCCTTTAACCGCTCCTTGCACGATGTGATGCCCAACAGGAATAAAAAAAAGCAAACCGGTATCCATTTCATAGCTGTAAAGATATTACGGTTTTACTTGCTGTGTTTAAAGTATTTGCCGGGTATGTATGCAGCGGATGAATGAAAGAGTTTGGCTATATTAGCAGCATTTATACGATTGTTCAGCATTTATGAAGCGAAGAGATTTTATGGAACTGCTGGGTGGAAGCAGTACTGGAGCCGTTTTGAGTACGGCGTTGCCGTTTACCACTGCAGCAACCACCGCAACAGTTAAGGGCAATGGAACGGCGCAGTTGCAGGCCGATGTAGTGATTGCAGGCGGTGGTCTGGGTGGCGTGGCCGCAGCCCTTGCCTGTTTAAGAAACGGGTTTACAGTGATCCTTACAGAAGTGACCGATTGGCTGGGCGGACAGCTCACTTCCCAGGGCGTACCACCCGATGAACATTCCTGGATTGAAACACACGGAGCGCCGCAGTCTTACCGGAACCTCCGCAACCATATCCGCAATTATTACCGGCAGTATTACCCGCTGTCGGAAAAAACAAAGAATCATCCGCAACTGAACCCGGGCAATGGCGCCGTGTCCCGCCTTTGCCATGAACCGGCTGTAGCGGAAACCGTCATCCGGCAGTTCCTGATGCCCTATATGTCCAATGGACAGTTGGTGTTGCTGACGGAGCACAGCGCGGTAAAAGCAACAGTTGCCGGTGTGCGGGTAAGCGCTGTAACCGTAAAGAATGAAAGGAGCGGGGAACGGATCCTGTTGAAAAGCGGTTTCTTTATTGATGCTACCGAACTGGGCGATCTGCTGCCGTTGACCGGTACCGCTTATATGACCGGTACCGAGTCGCGCGGGCAAACGAACGAACTGCATGCACCGTTGTTAGCGGATGCCGGCAATAACCAGGCATTTACCATGTGCTTTGCCATGGACTATATTGAGGGCGCCGATCATACCATATCCCGGCCGGAGGATTATGGCTTCTGGAGCAACTATATACCGGCATTGCAACCGGCCTGGCCGGGAAAATTGCTGAGTCTGCAATATGCACAGCCCCAAACCCTGCAGCCCAAGGAACTGGGTTTTGCGCCGGACGGCAGTGCCACGGGCTCCTTGCTGAATTTATGGAATTACCGGCGGATCATCGACCGGAAGAACTTTAAGGAGGGATTTTATAAAGGCGATATTTCCCTGGTTAACTGGCCGCAGAATGATTACCTGCGGGGGAATATTGTAGATGTAACGTCACAGGTGTTTAAGAAGCATGTAGCACATGCCAGGCAACTCAGTTTATCGCTTTTATACTGGCTGCAAACGGAGGCGCCCCGGCCCGGCGGTAAAGGATGGCCGGGATTGCGGTTGCGCAACGATATAATGGGCACGGCCGATGGATTGGCAAAGTACCCGTATATCCGCGAATCGCGGAGGATCAAAGCACAGTTTACCATACTTGAAGAACATGTAGGGCGGGAGCAGCGGGCAGCGGTAACGGGTGCCGCTCAGCCGAAGGCTGCGGATTTTTTTGATTCGGTAGGTGTCGGGTATTACCATATTGACCTGCACCCCAGCAGCCGGGGTAATAATTATATCGATTTTCCTTCCCTGCCGTTCCAGATCCCGCTGGGCGCCTTACTGCCGGAGAAAATGGAAAATATTTTCCCTGCCAATAAAAATATCGGCACTACTCATATCACCAATGGGTGCTACCGCCTGCACCCGGTGGAATGGAGCATCGGCGAAGCCGTTGGATTGCTGCTGGTATTTGCAAAAGCACAGGGGGTAATGCCCGCCATGGTGCGTAAGGACCGGAAACTGTTGCAGCAATTCCAGGAATTTATCCGCGGTCAGGGGGTAGAAACCCAATGGCCGGAATCGGCAGGAGGATAACTGGCCGTTTACCCGGAAATGTACAAAAGCTCCAAAAAGCAAAACCCAAAAAGCAAAACCCAAAAAACAAATTTCAAAAACCAAGATCCATAACGGCAAAGGATAAATATTCCCTGGCTGTTTCCAGCTAAGGGCAACATCCGGTTTTCGCCTCATCTTCATTTTCACATTTCCATATTTTCAAATTTTCAAATTCAGACCAGCTGACAGCTGAAAACCAGCTATTTAATTAATAAAAACCAGCTCGTGTGTATTGGTGCAATTGTTGGGGCCCATGTCCGCCTCAAATCGTACCTTTGCAGCTTCTAAAATTGAAAATCCGGTTTGAAAGCAAAAACATTAAAGAAGGATAAGGTAAACATCATTACCCTTGGGTGCAGCAAAAATATGGTAGACAGTGAGGTGCTGAGCGGGCAGCTAAAGGCCAATGATATTGATGTAACCCACGAGAATAAAAAATTTGATCACAATATTGTGGTGGTAAACACCTGTGGTTTTATTGATAAGGCCAAGGAGGAAAGCATCAATACGATTTTAGAACAGGTAGAATACAAGAAGCGCGGTAAACTGGATAAGGTATATGTTACCGGTTGTTTGAGCGAACGGTATAAGAACAACCTGGAAACAGAGATTCCGGAAGTGGACGCCTTTTTCGGCACCATGGAACTGCCGCTGATATTAAAACAGTTTGAAGCCGATTATAAAACCGAACTGCTGGGCGAACGCCTGCTGGCAACGCCCCGGCATTATGCCTACCTGAAGATCTCCGAAGGCTGCAACCGCACCTGTTCGTTTTGTGCCATCCCGCTGATGCGCGGTAAGCATATAAGTAAAACAATGGAGCAGGTAGTAGCGGAGGCGGAAGGCCTGGTAAGGAAAGGCGTGAAAGAGATCATGCTGATCGCACAGGAGCTCACTTATTACGGCCTGGACATTTACAAAAAACGGATGCTGCCCGACCTGATGAACCGCCTGGCAGATATTCCCGGTCTGGAATGGATCCGCCTGCATTATGCGTATCCGACAAAATTTCCGTTGGAGATCCTGGATGTGATGCGTCAGCGGGATAATATCTGTAACTATCTGGATATGCCGCTGCAACACGCGGCAAATAATATGCTTAATGCGATGAAACGGCAGATTACCCGGGCAGAGATGGAAGACCTGGTGAGCGCTATCCGCGAGAAAGTTCCGGGAATTTGTTTGCGTACCACGCTGATCGCCGGTTTCCCCGGTGAAACCCTGGATGATATTGAAGAATTAAAGCAATTCCTTGCAAAAGAACGGTTCGACCGGGTGGGCATCTTTACCTATTCGCATGAAGAGGATACCACTGCTTACCAGCTGGCGGATACCATTCCCCAGGAGGAAAAAGAGCGCCGTGCCCAGGAAGTTATGGAATTCCAGCAGGAGATCTCCTATGAACTTAACCAGGAAAAAGTAGGGAAGACCTTCAAAACCCTGATCGATAAAAAGGAAGCGGGCCGTTATATCGGCCGTACCGAATTCGACAGCGTGGAAGTAGATAATGAAGTGATCATTACTGGTACCGATAAATTAAAGATCGGCGAATTTTACAATGTACAGATCGAAAAAGCCTATGATTATGATCTGGAAGGTATGGTTGTAAAATAGCGCCTGGCTACAAATCCTCCGTCATTTCGACCGCAGCGGAGAAATCCCTACGTATCATACAAACCAGACTGGATTACAAGACCGGAAGCATGGAGGAATCCATAGAGACTCCTCCACAAGGGTCGGAGTGACGATGATATTTCTTTCCTGCAAAAAAACTTCCGTCATTTCGACCGCAGTGGAGAAATCCCTACGTCATCATACAAACCGTGCCGGATTAAAAGACCGGAAGCATGGAGGCATCCGTAGAGACCCCCCCACAAGGGTCGGGGTGACGATGATATTTCTTTCGTAAAAAGACTTCCGTCATTTCGACCGCAGTGGAGAAATCTTTACGTTATCATACAAACCAGACTGGATTAAAAGACCAGAAGCATGGAGGAATCCATAGAGACTTCTCCACAAGGGTCGGGATGATGAGGAGATTTCTTTCGTAAAAAAACTTCCATCGTTTCGACCGCAGTGGAGAAATCCCTACGTCATCATACTAACCAGCCGAATTAAAAGAACCGAAGTGTGGAGGAATCCGTAGAGACTCCTCCACAAGGGTCGGAGTGACGATGATATTTCTTTCCTGCAAAAAAACTTCGTCGTTTCGACCGCAGTGGAGAAATCCCTACGTCATTATACTAACCAGATGGGATGCGGCTTATTTCATTGAAAATTGTCTGCCACCGGCAAATGAAGCATCATTGGAACCGCTGGTGTATCTTAGTGCAATCGAATAGTTCTCCTGCCATGGGCATTTTGAAAGTGATACAGAGCAGGTGAAAGCCCTTGCCGGAGCGTAAATGATATAAATAAACCCCAACGCAATGAAAAAAGCCTTTGTGTATTCCATCCTGCTGCAACTGCTGTTTACCGTACAGGCAATGGCACAGCCGGCCGTTACAGCTACCACGGCGCTGGAGCGGTACCTGCATAATGGAGATACCGCCTATAAATGGGAGCTAAGGGATTCCGCAGAACTGGAAAACAGCACGGCATACCAATTGTTATTGACCTCGCAACAATGGCATGGCTATACCTGGACGCACCAGCTCACCGTGCTTATTCCAAAAGAAACCCGCTATGATGGCGCATTGTTGTTTATTACCGGAGGCAGCAATAATAAGGAAACCGGCATGCCCAACTGGAGCGGTAAGAACGACCGCCTGGTACAGCAAATGGGGGCCATCGCTGCCCGCAATGCCGCCATTGTAGCAGTGTTGCGGCAGGTACCCCATCAACCCATTTTTAACAACCTTACGGAAGACGCGGCGATTTCATATACGCTGCACCAGTTTAAGCAAGACAGTGATTACAGCTGGCCCCTGCTGTTTCCCATGGTAAAAAGTGCTGTGCGGGCCATGGACGCCGTACAGGCCTTTTCCCAACAGTGGCAGCAGCAGGTGTTGAACCGCTTTGTAGTGGCGGGTGCCTCCAAGCGCGGCTGGACCACCTGGCTCACCGGTGCCAGTGATCCCCGTGTAGCAGCCATTGGCCCGATGGTGATCGACGTCCTGAATATGCCGGCCAACCTCCAGCACCAGATCGATGCCTATGGTGGTTACAGTGTGGAAATAGAAGACTATGTAAAACTGGGGATCGTACAGGGTATGACAAGCCCGCAGGGCCGGGAGCTGGTGACCATGATCGATCCGTTCGCTTACCGGGAAAAACTTACCATGCCGAAAATGATCTTTATAGGAACCAATGATCCGTATTGGGTGGTGGATAATGTAAAGAATTACCTGGACTCCATTCCCGGCCGCAACCTGCTGCATTATACGCCCAATGCGGGGCATGATCTCAACAGGGGTATTACCGCCATGCCGGCGCTGAGTGCCTTTTTGGGTATGACCCTGGCAAAAGAACCCTACCCGGTATGTAACTGGAACACAAGGGTGAAAAAGAAACGGGTTGAACTGGATATAACGACAACCACAGCGGGGCTAAAAGGTATTACGGTTTGGTATGCCGGTTCTGAGGACCGTGACTTCCGGAATGAAAAATGGATGAGCCGGGAGCTGCCGGCCGGTAATGGATCGTCCATCAGGGTTAAGGAGCCGCTACCGGTTAAGGGGTATCACGCGTTTTATGTGGAGCTGAAATATGAGCGCCCAAACGGTGATCCGTACACGGTTTGCACGCGGGTGTTTATGACTGATTCGAAACGGATTTTATAGATGTCAGCGATCAGCTTTTAGCAATCAGCAGGGCGTCGCCCAGGTCTTCCAGTCCCCCAAATCACAGAAATACGGCCTCAATATAATTTCCTATTTTTACCGGCAAATAAACCAATATGAAAAAAGTGATCCTGGATCTGGCCACCACGCTCGATGGATTTATTGAAGGCCCCAATGGCGAAATCGACTGGTGTATCATGGATGATGATATGAACTTTGATGATTTTCTTTCCGGTATTGACACCATCTTTTACGGCCGGGTGAGTTATGATCAGTGGGGCCATTTTCAGCCGGATGCGGCAGCCGGCGATGCGGAGCAACGGTTGTGGGCGGCGGTACATTCAAAAAAGAAATATGTTTTTTCATCTCATGACCGGCAGGATGATCAGGCAACATTTATAACCGAAGATATGGTTGCGCGCGTGCGTGAAATTAAACAACAGGAGGGCAAAGATATCTGGCTCTACGGCGGGGCCAGCCTGATCAAAACCTTTATCCATGCCGGTTTGATCGATGTATACCGGATCTCGGTACACCCCATTGCCCTGGGAAGCGGCAAACCGTTGTTTGAAGACCTGAAGGAACGGCTGGAATTGAAACTGGTGGAAACACGTGCCTTCCGGTCTGGTGTGGTACAGTTGATTTATGAGCGAAAAGCATAAAATGGGAGCTGGTTTTGATAAAAAATCAGTCAATGTTAAAGATATTAAAGACAGCTTTCTGTTTTGCAAACAGGCAGCGTTTTAAAATGGTTAGTTTTGCTCATTAATGGAAAATAACGATCGATATTCAGGTCCTGCAACCGTCATACGTTCTTACATGAATGCGTTCCTTGTGGAATGTCCACGTTGTAAGCATTGTGCCACCGTTTCAAAGGGGCAATCCTTTGATAAGGCAGATGCAAAGCTGACTTGTCAAAATTGTAACTATAGCGAACATGCGACGCAATTGGTGCGATATAACGCGATTGTAAAAAGAGCTTGTGACAATTGTGGAAAAGCAATTGAAGCGAAGATTCCGAATAATAAGGAACAGATTAAGGAATTAAACCTGAGCTGCCCCCATTGTGGAATCGTAAGAAGTTACAAACCAAGAAATATAGCCTATAATTTATTTTATAAAAATTCGGGACCAGGGGATCCGGTGTTCAACCTGCCACTTTGGTTTCAGGCGGAAATAAGAGGAACCTTGTTTTGGGCGTATAACAGGGAACATCTGAATGAAATAAAAAATTACGTTATCGCCAAGTTGAGAGAACGACAAACGTTGATGTATACCACAATGGTGGAACGGCTCCCTGATTTTATCACAACGGCTAAAAACAGGAGCCTGGTAATAAAAACAATCGATAAACTATTAAGAAAGTAGCGGCTATCTGGTGTTGGCGGATTTCTTAACTGTGTAGAGATGACTGATTTGATTTTTGCAAACGGCAAATTTATGAATACGATTAAACCCACATCCCTGGAAACCTTCTATGAAGAAGCGGCGGCCTTAACGGGTAAGGAGGTGAATGCGTTATTGCCGCCGGGCATCGGCAGGGAGATCGGGCATTTTAATGTGTTTGATATTGCCAGCACGATCGAAGCCGTAAAGCGGAAGAAGGAAATGCCCTATAACCGCAGGGCTTATTATAAGATCAGCCTTATACGGGGAAAGAACCGGGCCGAATATGCCGATAAAGTGATTGATATTACCGGTAACGCACTCTTGTTTGCGACCCCCAAAGTGCCGTACCACTGGATACCACAGGACCCGCATCAGTCTGGTCATTTTTGTGTATTCACAGATGCCTTCCTTGTAAAAAATAAAAGTGGAGTGGTGCTGGAAGAGCTGCCGATCTTTCAACCGGGTGGCTATCCTGTTTTTGAAATTACCAGTGAGCAGGCAACGGAAATAGAATCCGTCTTTCTGAAGATGAAAAAGGAGATCGCTTCCGATTATGCCTTTAAATACGACCTGCTGCGCAATTATGTGCTGGAGCTGATCCATTACGGGCAAAAGCTGCAACCGGCCCCTGCAACTGTTGTCAGTCAAAACGCGGCGGCCCGGGTTACCGCACTTTTTATCGAGCTGCTGGAGCGGCAGTTTCCCATTGAATCGCCGCAGCAGCAACTACAGCTGCGCACGGCCAAGGACTATGCCGGCCGGCTGGCGGTTCATGTAAACCATCTCAATAAAGTATTAAAAGAACATACCGGAAAAACCACCACCGCGATGATCTGCAACCGCATATTACAGGAGGCAAAGATCTTATTAAAGCAAACCGATTGGACGATTTCGGAAATTGCCTACAGCCTCGGTTTTGAGGAAGTGGCGCATTTTTCAAACTTCTTTAAGAAACAGGCGGCTGTTACGCCGGTTGTATTCCGTTCCTGACGATTATTTGATTTTTGCAAATATTGGATTGATGTTTGCAATAACAGGTAACGCAGACTGTTGCAATTTTGTGTATCAAAATAATCATGATATGAATGCTAAAAGTAAAATAGCCCTGGTAACCGGGGGAAGCAGGGGATTGGGTAAGAATATGGCCATCGCCCTTGCAAAAAAGGGAATCGATGTGGTGTTAACCTATAACAGCAACCGGGAGGCGGCGGATGCCACCATTGCGGAGGTACAGGCACTGGGACAACAGGCGGCGGCCTTTCAGCTGGATACCAGCAATGCCGGGTCTTTTGATGATTTTGCCCGGCAGCTGACGGATTATTTAAAAGCGGAAACCGGTAGTCCGAATATTGATTTCCTGGTCAACAATGCCGGTACCGCTTTGTACGCACCGGCTGTTGCTACTACGGAAAAGCAACTGGACGATATTGTGAATATACACTATAAGGGTGTGTTTTTCCTTACACAAAAGTTGCTGCCCTTTATCAATGACGGCGGTAGTGTGGTAAATATATCATCCGGACTTACCCGTATCACCCTTCCTGGTTCCTCGGTATATGGATCCATAAAGGCAGCGGTAGAGGTACTCACCCGCTATCTGGCCAAGGAATTGGGCGCACGGAAGATCCGGGTGAATGTAGTGGCGCCCGGTGCCATTGAAACGGATTTTGGCGGTGGTCATACAAGGGATAACAAAGAGATCAATGCCCAGATCGCGGGCCTTACTGCGTTGGGACGTGTAGGCCTGCCGGATGATATCGGTGGTGTGGTAGCGTTCCTGTGTACCGAAGATGCCCGGTGGATCAACGGGCAGCGGATTGAAGTATCGGGCGGCCAGGCGCTATAAGGCCGGTAAATGGCCCATCACTTTTTGTGCGCTTTCGCCGGTATCCCATGAACAAAGCCCGGTGGCCTTCAATACGGCTATCGCATCCATAATCAATCCGGCTGAACGCCCACACAGCTCCAGCCGCCGTCAATCACAATGTTTTGACCATTGATGTGCCGCGCTTTTTCATGCACCAGGAACAGTGCCGCTTCCGCAATGTCCGCTACGGTTGCGGCCCGCCCGCCCGGTGTGATCTTTTCCCATTTGGAGGCATAGTCCGCATCTGCCAAAGTGCGTTCCGTAAGTGTGGCGCCCGGTGCAATGGAGTTGCTGTTAATGCCGTAGGGCGATAGCTCAATCACCAGGTTGCGGGCCAGCATTTCCAGTGCAGCCTTGGTCATGCCATAAGCCACCAGCCCCTTATGCGCCAGGTGCCCGGTAACGGAAGACATAAACAGGATGGAACCCCCTGTGCCCTGTTCCTTCATTTTATGCGCTGCTGCCTGCGCCAGGAAAAAGGAGCCGCCCAGGTTTACCTGCAGCACCTGGTAGAATGCTTCCTGCGAATAATCCAGGAAATCGCCAAACAGCGTAATGCCGGCGTTGGCAATTACAATGTCGAGGTGACCGTATTGTTCCACTGCTGCTGTTACCAGCTGGCGGATCACTGCCGGGTTGCTGCAATCACCGGCTACGGCATACACGCGTCCGGGGTATTGCGCATGTAGGACTGCTGCGGCCTTCTGGCCCAGTGCGGCATCTACATCATTCAATACTACAGCGGCACCGGCGGCTACTAGCCGGTGGCAGAGTTCGAACCCGATGCCCTGACCGGCGCCTGTGACAATAGCTGTTTTATGATTAAATTCCATGGTAGCGGGTTTAGTGTGAGTCTTTTGTTACGTCGGCGCCGCTGCAGCCGGTTAAAAAATCAAGATCGGCTCCCAGGTGGGCCTGCTGCACCCGTTGGGTATACAGGTGTACATAGCCCCTGGAAACATGCGGTGGGAGCGGTTTCCAGGCATTCCTGCGCTGCTCTAGCACTGCTTCCGTTAATTGTACCTCCAGGGTACGGTTCTCCACATCCAGCGTAATGAGGTCTCCGGTTTGCAGTACGCTGAAATTGCCGCCCAGCGCCGCTTCGGGAGAAACATGCAGCACCACTGTTCCAAAACCGGTACCGCTCATGCGCCCGTCGGAAATGCGGATCATGTCCGTAATGCCCCGTTGTAACAGTTTTTTCGGAAGCGTCATATTGCCTACTTCCGGCATACCCGGATAGCCTTTGGGCCCCACGTTTTTCAAAACAAGTATGGTATTTTCATCCACATCGAGGTCTTCATTATTTATGCGGTTCTTATAATCTTCAATAGATTCAAAGACCAGGGCCGGCCCGGTATGCCGCATCAGGTGCGGGCTGGCGGCGGATGGCTTTATTACAGCGCCATCCGGGCAAATGTTTCCGGTTAACACCGCCAGACCGGTAGCAGCCGACACCGGATCGGCGGTAGCGGCAATCACTTCCCGGTTATAACACTCTGCAGTGGTGTAATTTTCACGCAGGGTTTTACCGTTTACCGTAAGCGCATCCCCGTGCAACAGACCGTCCAGTTCCTTTAACACTGCGGGCAGTCCGCCGGCATCATACAGGTCTTCCATAAAAAAAGCACCGGAGGGTTGCAGGTTTACCAGCAGCGGAATATTGTTGGAAAGCGTGTCAAAATCCTGCAGGCTCAATGGGGTGCCCATGCGGCCGGCAATGGCGAGCAGGTGGATCACAAAATTGGTGGAGCCACCGATGGCGGCATTGGCAATAATGGCATTTTCAAATGCCGGACGGGTAAGGATATCGGAAAGCCGGAGTTGCTCGCGTACCATTTCCACAATGCGACTGCCGGAATATTGTGCCAGCACTTTACGGCGGGCATCTACGGCAGGAATGGCGGCATTGCCCGGAAGCGAGA
Organism: Niabella pedocola; assembly: GCF_021044425.1. Classification (GTDB taxonomy): domain Bacteria; phylum Bacteroidota; class Bacteroidia; order Chitinophagales; family Chitinophagaceae; genus Niabella; species Niabella pedocola. The sequence goes on from NZ_JAJNEC010000001.1 coordinate 201,234, forward strand.
GCCCGAGGGCTTCTACCATACAGGCCATCGTGGAGGCGGTACCCATTACCGCGCAATGTCCCTGGCTGCGGCAAAGCGCATCTTCCATGGAATTGAGTTCGGTTTCATTTACACCACCTGTTTCCAGTTCCGCAGCCAGGCGCCATACATCGCTGGTGCCAATGCTTTTTCCTTTGTACCTGCCTGTAAGCATGGGCCCGCCGGATACAATGATGGTGGGCAGGTTCACGCTGCAGGCGCCCATCAGCAGGGAGGGTGTTGTTTTATCACAACCGCAAAGGAGCACCACACCATCCAGCGGGTTGGCCCGGATGCTTTCCTCCACATCCATACTGGCCAGGTTACGGAACAACATGGTAGTGGGCTTCATGAGGGTTTCGCCCAGGCTCATCACCGGAAACTCTACCGGAAATCCGCCTGCTTCCAGTATGCCACGTTTTACTGCGGCTGCCAGGTCGCGGAAATGTGCATTACAGGGGGTGAGCTCGCTCCAGGTATTGCAGATGCCGATCACGGGTTTTTTAAATTCATGATGGGGAATACCGTTGTTCTTCATCCACGCGCGGTAAATAAACCCGTCCTTACCCGTACGGCCAAACCAGTTGCTGCTTCTGAGTTGTTCTTCTTTCATGGTCAAGACATCGTTGTGCTGCAATCTACTATTTATTTTCTGGAATCGTTCCGGTTTATGCATCATTCGGATCAGAGATCGATCCTTGTTCAGGGGCTTGTACAAATCATATGATCCGCTGCACCGGAGCAGGCCGTTCTGTTGCAGCATTGATGGTTATGTTTGTTTTTAAGCGCAACGTTGCGCGGCAGCTTTGTAATGACAGGCAGGCGCTGAATGCCCGGTCGGTTAAGTAAGCGATTTTTTTATAATAGTAAAGCTGGTACCGATCTGTGCATCTGCGTCCTTCACCAAACGACAGCTGCATGATGAACGGAAGTCTCAAATGGTATTCCGGAAACGCCCATGCCTATTTCATCACTTTCCGGAACAGTCCTTTTATCAGTTCAATTTCCTTTGCATAGGTGGTGTTTTTCCGGCACGCAAAATAGAGCGTGTTTTTGAGTTGCCGGTGTCCCTTCCAGAGGAGCTTTACCTGTCCACTTGCAATTTCCCGGCTGCATAAAAAATCCGGTATCACGGCCAGGCCCTTACCACTGCTCAGGCAACGCACAATGGAGTTTAGATTGGGAACAATATAATTTGGACGGAAATCGGGTGTATGTCCGAAGTTTAGCTGCCAGAAGCGGAAGAGGTGCTCCATATCGCCCGTGGTGCCATACCATTTCTGCTGCTTCAGCCACTCTTCTGCCTCCGTATATTTCTTTTGCCTGACCAGCTTTTGAAAGGGGGCATCTTCCTGATCGCTGCCCGTTACCAGTACAATCGTTTCCGAAGAGAATGCCTGGTGCTCGATCTTAGAGGAAGTGCCTTTGTGCGGGGTGATGATCAGGTCCAGGATGCCTTTGTCCAGGTTGTCCAGCATTTCATGATAATCACCAAAACGGATGATCACATTAAAGGGCAGGGTTGAAATATATTGCTCCAGGGTGATCTGGAAAGTTTCGAAGCACATACCGATGCTGATGGTAGGCGTATGTTTTTCTGTGCTGCGCTGGAAGTTTTTCTCAGCCTCTTCCAGCGTGGCCAGGCTCTCGGAAACAGCATTGTAAAGGATCTTGGCCCGTTCCGTAGGGGCCATTTTTCTACCGGCACGCTCAAACAATTTATAGCCTACATAGCTTTCCAGTGAGCTTAAATGCAGGCTTACACCCGGTTGGGAAATAAACAGGGATTCCGCAGCACCGGTAAGGGTTCCGCTTTGATAAATAGCCTTAAAGGTTCGGTACCATTCCAGGTTGACCATAGTTGTTATTATTTTTATGATACAAATCTATAAATTATATTATTTTACTGATAATATTTTACGGAATAATTTTGTCATGTCAATTAAAAGAAAAGCAATGAAGAAAATTTTTATCATCAACGCAGGACAACATTTTGGTCATTCCGGTGGCCGGTTTAATAACACGGTTGCAGACGAAACGCTGGCATTTTTCAGCAGCAGGGAAGGCGTGGAAGTAAAACAAACGGTGATCGCGGACGGGTACGATCCTATGGAAGAGGTGGAGAAGTTTGTGTGGGCCGATACGATCATTTATCATACCCCTATCTGGTGGTTCCAGTTGCCGCACGGGTTTAAACAATACATCGATGAAGTGTTTACCGCAGGACATCAGAAAGGTATTTATCATAGTGATGGCCGTACATCGGCAAATCCCCGTATCAACTACGGAACAGGTGGTATGTTGCACGGAAAAACCTATATGCTTACCACCAGCTGGAACGCACCTGAAACAGCGTTTACCCTGCCGGGTGAGTTTTTTAACGAGCATAGTGTGGATGAAGGTCCGTTGTTTGGCTTTCATCGCATGAACGCCTTTGCCGGCCTGCAGCCGCTAACGAGTTTTCACTTTCATGACGTGGAAAAAAATGCCGATGTTATACGGGATATGCAACGGTACAGGGCGCATCTCAAAACCCATTTTGAAACCATCGTAAATCCCGTACTGGTAGCATGAAAAAAGTATTGATAACCGGCATTACCGGATATATTGGCGGAACGGTAGCAAAGAAGTTACTTGAAAAAGGCTATCGGGTTGCGGGTCTGGTCCGCAATGAACAACATACAGCGGAGCTGGCATCACTGGGCATTGAATGTATAAAAGGCACGATACACGATGAAGCGGTTTTAAGCGCTGCCATCTCCGGGGCCGATGCACTGATTCATACCGCTGATTCCGCCGACGATGCCTATGCGGCAGACAGCATGATCCGGGCATTGGAGGGAAGCGGCAAAACATTCATTTTTACTTCCGGTTCCGCCATTTTTGGGGGAAAAGAGAATGGAGAAAAAAATGATTTTGTTTTTACGGAAGATATTCCGCTCAACCCGAGACTGGAAATGGTTTCAAGGGTTCATATCAACCAGTATGTGCTCCGGGCCGCACAGAAAAATATAAGAAGTATCGTGATCGTTCCTACCATGGTATATGGTGACGGACTGGGAATAAAAAAAGATAGCATCCAGCTGCCTGCCCTGATCCGCTTTTCAAAAGAAAAAGGCTTCGGCGTGTATTTTGGAAAGGGCGAGAATAGCTGGTCAAATGTACACATTGAAGATCTGGCAGATCTTTATGTACATGCTTTGGAAAAAGCAAAACCCGGGGCACTTTATTATGCAGAGAACGGCCGCTCCACCATAAAAAACCTGGCCCACCATATCAGCGAATGTTATGGGCTCATGCCGGCACAATCGGTAAGCATACAGGAGGCCGTTGACCGCTTTGGTCCCGCGGGTGCTTATTTTGGATTTGCGTCCAGCAGTTTATGCAATGCAGATAAGGCAAAGCAGGAGCTGGGTTGGAAACCTAAGTATGATGCGATCGAAGCATTTATTTAACTGTAAAAAGCTGTTATGAAAATTTATCTTACCGCTGTTATTGAAGTAAAACCTCCACACAGGGCGGAGGTGCTGGAAGTATTGCAACAGATGGTGGCGGCCACGCGCCGGGAGGAGGCCTGCGAATTGTACCGGCTTCACCAGGACATGGAAGACGAAAACCACTTTGTATTCTATGAGATCTGGAGCAGCCCGGAAGGATTGGAGCAACACAACCAGCAACCCTATATCAAAGCCTTTGGAGCATTGACCGGAAAACTTCAGGAAGCGCCCCGGATTTACAAAACCACCATCCTTTAAAATGAAAACCGTATTGTTAGGAATCGCTGTACTTACAGCCACATTCGTTTTTGCGCAAAACAAGAAAACAGAAAATATGAAAAAGAAGATCCTGTTTGTTGTAACCAGCCATGGTCAAAAAGGAAGCACCGGCGAGCCTACCGGCTATTACCTGGGCGAAGTGTCGCATCCATGGGAAGTATTGCACAAGGCCGGCTATGAAATTGATTTTGTAAGCCCCAGGGGAGGTGTGCCGCCGGTTGATGGGTTGGATCTGACTGACCCGGTGAATAAAGCATTCTGGGAGGACAAAGCCTATAAAAGCAAAATCGATCATTCCTTAAAGCCCGCGCAGGTAAACCCGGCAGATTATGCGGCGGTCTTTTATGCCGGAGGGCATGGCGCAATGTGGGATCTGGCGGATGATGCCACACTGGCGGCCATTGCAGCAGCCATTTACGAGAACGGAGGCATCGTGGCCGGTGTTTGTCATGGCCCCGCCGGATTGGTAAATATTAAACTGAAAGATGGCCGTTACCTGGTGGATGGTAAAAACATCAATGCGTTTACGAATGAAGAGGAAGCCGCTGTAAAATTAACAAATGTGGTTCCGTTTCTTCTGGAGGATACATTAAAATCCCGCGGTGCCCGGTTTCAAAAATCGGCACCCTGGCAGCCCCATGTAGTTACCGACCGGCGGGTGATTACGGGGCAGAACCCTCAGTCTGCAAAAAGAGTTGGGGAAGCGATCCTGGCTGCGTTGAAAAGCAAGGGATAAGAAAATAAAGCAATATAAAATATGCAATACAGAACATTAGGAAATACAGATCTTAAATTATCCGTTATAACCCATGGAGCCTTTGCGATTGGCGGCCATATGTGGGGCGGTAATGAAAAACAGGATTCGATCAACGCTATCCGCGCTTCATTGGACCATGGCATTACTTCGATCGATACCGCGCCGTTCTACGGCTTTGGTTTAAGTGAAACATTGGTAGGCGACGCCATTAAAGGAAAAGACCGTTCCAAAATACAATTGTTGACCAAGTTCGGGCTGGTATGGGACGGCAGCAATAATGGTAAGGGTACATTTTTCTTTGACGCTACAGAAAATGGTAACACCGTTCCGGTTTATAAATATGCCTCCAAAGAAAATGTGATCAAAGAAACAGAAGCAAGCTTAAAGCGCCTGGGTACGGATTATATCGACCTCTTGCAGCTGCATTGGCCGGATGCCAGCACGCCCGTCAGTGAAACCATGGAAGCCCTGGGGCTCCTGATACAGCAGGGTAAGATACGTGCCGCCGGTGTCAGCAATTACGATGTAGCACAATTACAGGAAGCGGCACAAACCCTGAAACCCGCCAGCAACCAGGTTTCCTACAGCATGCTCAACCGCAGTATTGAAAAAGACCTGGTGCCCTATGCCCTTGAAACACATACCGGCATTATTGCATATAGTCCGATGGAGCGCGGCTTACTCACCGGGAAATATTTTAAGGAGCATCGTTTAGCAAGCGATGATCATCGCAATGGTTATTTTACGCAGTTCAACCTGGAAAAGGTAAAGACCCTGTTGCAATCGATGGAACCCATGGCGAAGCGTAAGGATGCCACACTGGCACAATTGGTGTTGCGCTGGACGACTTTGCAACCGGGCATCAGCGTAGTGCTGGCCGGAGCCAGAAATGCTGCGCAGGCCATTGCCAATGCAGAAGCCATGAACCTGGAGCTTAACCCGGAAGAGCGGCAATCGATTCACCAGCAACTTTCCGGTTTACAACAACATAGTACTGATCATTTATAAACACACTACAATAGAAGAGGACCGTAACAACAGGCTTTCGTCTTACCAATCATATAAGCATCACGGTAAAAGATCTTTAAAGATCAATTCAACGTCACTGGTATACTTTTACCCAGTCAACGATCATCTGTACCGGTAACTGCAGCGGGTTTACCTTACCCACCCAGCTGCCGCCCAGCTGCTGATCGATCAGAAGATAAAAGGGCTGATCATAAGGCCACTGGCTGGCATCCACCCCGGTAATGCGCGGATATGTGAAGGTTTCTTTTCCGTTTACAGTAAATACGATCTTATCCGGGAACCATTTAATGCCAAACGTATTAAAGCCGTCCCTGTTAAAGGCAGCTGTTCCGGAGTGCGGCGGGTTATTCGTCTGCTTCAGGTTGAGTGTGTAGTAGGAGTGCGTGGTTTGATAAACCTTGTGTTCAAAATTCAGGTGCTCCATAATATCGATCTCCCCGTTTTTGGGATAGGCACCGTATTTATTTTGCTCGGCCAGCATCCACATAGCCGGCCAGGAGCCGGTAGCACATTCCAGCTTCGCCCGTATTTCAATTTTTCCATATTGAAAAGCAAATTTGCCTTTTGTATATATACCACCGGTGATAAAGGGACGCGGGTCCGAAGCCGGATCCGGGTTGCGGATACCCCGGAGGTACACATACCCGCTGTCCATGCGGAAGCAGTCCTGGTGCGTGCTCATATGCTTGTTCCAGTCGGATGTACCTGGTGGAATCCTTGTCCATTTGCTGGTATCCAGGTTAGGGCTGTTAAAATCATCTTTCCAGACAAGGGTCCATTTTTTTTCGGGCCGGTGTTGTTTTTGAAGATAGATGTAGCCCGTAGAACGGGTGTAGGGATTGCTGCACGCTGTGCCTAAGAGAAGCAATACCAGGGTGGAAATGGAGAACAGTTTCATTATTGTAAATGGCTTCCGGCAATTGAGTAAATAATATTTGCAAGATAGCTACTGAGGAGAATAAATGGAACGGATGTGCAAACGGATGCACAGACGCGCTGTAAGCGGGTAGTTTAAAGTTCAAAGTCGGAGTATGCTTATAAGCTGATGGCCGGCAACTAAGCATGTGTTCCAGGTTTAACGTTTAAAGTTTCAGGTTGGATACGTTTTATACTTGATGTGAGATCCGTTTTTAGCTGTTAGCTTTCAGTGCTCAGCGATCAGTTTTCAGTTGATGCCGCTGTGGATTTAGCTCCAGCATCAAACAAAATCCCCGTCCCCCAAGTCTTCCTGTCTCCCGACGCCTAACCTGGAACTATATAACTGAAACATGGAACCTGAAACTAAATTTCGATCGGAACAAAGCTTTCCAGCTCCTTGGCAACAGCGCTGAGGAAGGTAGCGCCCAGTGCCCCATCTACCACGCGATGATCGTAGCTCATGCTCAGCACCATCATATGACGGATGGCAATGCTGTCGCCCTGCGGGGTTTCTACCACTACCGGCCGCTTTTTAATAGCGCCTACTGCCAGGATGGCTACCTGTGGCTGATTGATAATAGGCGTTCCGGCAAGGCTGCCGAAGGTGCCCACATTGGTGATGGTAAACGTGCCGCCCTGTGTATCTTCTGCCTTAAGCTTATTATTGCGCGCGGCATCTGCTAAACCGTTTACACGTTTGGCCAGGCCCGTCAGGTTCAGCTGGTCGGCATTTTTGATCACGGGTACAATCAGGTTTCCACTTGGAAGGGCGGTTGCCATCCCGATATTGATGTCTTTTTTGATGATGATCTTATCGCCCTCAATCGAACTGTTGATTAACGGAAAACGTTTGATGCACCGGGTAATGGCTTCAATGAACAGGGGCATAAAGGTGATCTTGGTGCCTTCCCGTTTTTCAAAATCTTTTTTTACTTTCTCCCGCCACATGACCATATTGGTTACGTCGGCTTCGGAGAAACTCGTCACGTGCGGGCTGGTCTGTTTGCTGCGCACCATATGCTCCGCAATCAGTTTGCGCATCCGGTCCATTTCAATGATCTCTACATTGCCACCATGCCGGCTGATATCCAGGGTACCGGGTTGCGGTGTTTGCGTTGCAGGTGCTACGGTAACGGCCGGCGGCGTAACGGCAGCTGCCGGTGCCTGTTGGCGGGAGCGGTTGGCTACATAGTCCAGGATATCATTTTTAGTTACACGGCCTTCCTTGCCGGTACCGGGTATCTGTTCCAGCTCGCTCATGGAAATACCTTCACTGGCGGCTATATTCAATACAAGCGGGGAGTAAAACCGGGCGGCAGCGGATCCGGAGGGTTCCGGTTTGATGGTGCTGGAAACCACTTCTGCTTCCTGGTCCTGCGCGGCGATCACCTGCTCCGGTTGGGGGGCAGGGGCCGCTTCGGGGATAACGGTATCGCCGGCAGTACCTGCTGTACGGATACGGGCGATGACCGTACCAATAGGCACTACATCATTTTCATTAAAAAGAATGGCTTCAATAATACCACTGGCCGTGCTGGGCACCTCACTATCCACTTTGTCTGTAGCGATCTCCAGAACGGTTTCGTCCATTTCCACGGCATCACCCACCTGCTTCAACCATTTTAAGATGGTTGCTTCCATTATGCTTTCTCCTAACTTGGGCATTACCAGATCCTCTAAAGCCATAGAACAATTGTATTTATAGAATAAATTTAGTTTAAAATGCTCAGCCGGCGCAAAAATAGTGATTTCGATCCTAACTTTCGTTTGTTAGTCGATGTAAAAGGCCCGGAGTGAATGGGTTAAAACTTATTTTTCCACATCATGCTTTCGATGGGCCGGTCGGGCTGGCTGCTGTATTTGGCGTTTTGCTTCTGGTTATATTTTACTTCAATTTCCCCTTCAACCGGGAAGTAGATCAGCTGGCCGATGGGCATACCCTTGTAGATCTTCACTGGTTGTTTTACGGAAATCTCCAGGGTCCAGTGGCCGCAAAAGCCCACATCTCCCTTACCAGCGGTGGCGTGAATATCGATCCCCAGGCGGCCGGTTGAGGATTTACCCTCGAGGAAGGGTACATGTGCATGAGCTTCGGTATATTCGAGGGTAACACCAAGGTAGAAAATATGGGGATAGAGCACAAAGCCTTCATCCGGGATTTCGAAATAAGCGATCTCATTGTGTTGCTTTGCATCCAGCTGGTGGTTTTTATAAGTGGCCAGCCAGGCGCCCAGGTGCACATCGTATGAATTACTACCCAGGCAATCCCGGTCATAGGGTTTGATGAGAATAGTGCCTTTCTCCATTTCTTCCAGTATGCGCAGGTCCGATAAGATCATAAGTTGTACTTTGTGAAATCCTTAACTTGCACAAATTAAGTGAATCCGATTATTTATGCCCGTTATTTTTCAAGAAGAAATTAACAATGCCATCCGGTTGGGGATCTGGAAGATTGAGGAGCCGCCTGATTTTTTCCGGGAGAAAGTACCGCTGCACCGGGCGGTAACCCATCCGCATAAAATGCTGCAGCACCTGGCCGGCCGGTTTTTGCTGCAATACCTGTTTCCGGGGTTTCCGTATCACCTGATTCAGATTGCAGAAACGCGAAAGCCCTTCCTTCCAGATGAAGCGTTTCATTTTTCCATTTCACATTGCGGCGACTATGCAGCGGCGATTGTAAGCCGGGAACAGCGGGTTGGAATTGATATTGAAATTCCGGTAGCGAAAGTAGTTACCATCCGGCATAAGTTTATGAGTCCCGCAGAAATGGAATTGCTAAACCCGCTTTCTATGGAAGAATATACGCAGGTGTGGTCGGCCAAGGAGGCCGTATATAAGTGGTACGGACTCGGTAAAGTAGATTTCCGGGAGCATATCCGGATTACAGGATACAATGATCTGCGGTCTGCGTTTGATTGCCGGTTTATGCTTACCAACAGCAGCCTGAAGGTGCACCTGCAGCAGTTTTCAGGGCTTTGTTTGAGTTATGTTGTTTCGGAATAGTGTCGACCACGGAGAGGTGAAGGCCTTGTGGTCCCGGGAACCTATTGAAATGGTTGGCATATAAAAGTAGCGATGATTGGATTGCCGCAGATGCGCTGATTGCGGTTCTGATTTAACTGCGAAGGTCGCCAAGCATCCGCAACGGTCGCAATGATGGTTGTGAAAAATATCCCTTGCGCACCTCGCGTGACCGTCGCGTAGCCCTTGCGGTAAAATGAAATCACGAAGAAGCGGTTTAACCGCGAAGACCTAAGTTGCACAAAGGGTAGGATCGATTTTAATGTTCACTGAATGCTTTACCAGGTACGCTTTACTGCAATGTTATAGAAGAAAAAAGGGTCTTAGTGTGTTCTTTGTGCCTTCGAGTCTTTGTGGCGTTACGCCTGCACCATTTCTCTTGCATTCTCCAACGCCGCCGCCGTAGGTTTTTCGCCGCTGAGCATTTTTGCAATGGCCGTAATTCGTTCTTCGGTATCCAGCTGACGCATGCCGGTGCGCACCTGTTTCCCGGATACTTCCTTGTATACAAAATAGTGGGCATCTGCACGGCCGGCAATCTGCGGCTGATGGGTAATACAGATCACCTGCCTGCTGCTGGCCAGGTCCTTCATAATAATGCCTACCTGTTTTGCTGCTTCGCCGGAAATACCGGTGTCAATTTCATCAAAGATCAATGTGGGAAGATTCATGCGCTGTGCCACCAGGCTTTTAATGCAAAGCATCAGGCGGCTTAACTCACCACCGCTGGCCACTTTGTTCACCGGTTTGAACTGTCCGCTTTTATTGGCATCAAACAAAAAGTCTACAGCATCTGCTCCCTGGGCGCCAGGGGCCTTTTTCTCAAATGAAACCCGGAGTGCTGCATTGGGCATGCCTACCTGGGTAAGGAGCGTGTCTACTTTTTTCTCAAAGGGGGCAATCTGCTTTTTCCGGGCCTCCGAAATTTTTTGTGCCAGGGTTTCCGTCGAGATCCGGCGCTGTTCAGTGGCCGCTTCCAGGGCGGCAATGTCTTCCTGGATATGCGCAGCCCCCTGCAGTTTTTCTTCCAGCTCTTTTTGCAGGGCCAGCAGTTCATTGGTAGTATGTACCCCATGCTTTTTCTGCAACCGGTATCCCATTGAAAGCCGGTCGCTCAGGGTTTCTATCTTTTCCGGATCGTAATGAATACCATTGCTGATATGTTCCAGTTCCGTTGCGATATCCTGCAATTCTACCTGTGCACTGTTTAAGCGGCTTACCAGGTCTGGCAGGTCTTTATGAAAACTGCTGTAGTTACCCAGCAGGTGTGCGACGCTTTTTAATTGCTGTACCAATGGTTGTTCACCCTCTTCCAGCTCACTGTAGGCCCGGCCCAGTGCTCCTTTAATGCCCTCGGAGTTGGAAAGGAGTTTGAGCGACGCATCAATCTCTTCCAGTTCGTTTTCCAGGAAGTTGGCTTCTGCCAGTTCATCGTATTGAAACTGGTTATAGTCGCTTTCTTTATCCAGCTGTGCCTGCTGTTCTTTCAGATGCTCCAGCTTTTTTTTGTGTTGTTGCCATTCGGCAAATATTAGCCGGTAATCGCCGATCAGTTTTGCATTATTGGCCAACGCATCCAGCACATGCACCTGGAAGCCGGTGTCACCCAGCTGAAGGGTATCAAATTGCTGATGCAGATCTACCAGCAGCGAACTCAGCTGCTGCAATTGCGCCAGGTTTACCGGTGTATCATTAATGAATGCACGGCTTTTGCCATTGATGCCGATTTCCCGCCGGATGGTAATTTCAGGAGCGGGGTCGAGATCGTTGGCTTCCAGGAATTGGGTGATTTCGCTTACGGTTCCCGGGGTGAACAACCCTTCAATAATGCATTTCTTTTCTTTATCTACCAGTGCGGCCGTATCTGCCCGTTCTCCCAGTATAAGCGATAACGCACCCAGTATGATCGATTTACCCGCGCCGGTTTCACCGGTTACAATATTCATCCCGTTAGAGAATTGGATCTCCAGGGTATCGATGATCACGTAGTTCCTGATATGTAGTTGTTTCAGCATCGGAAGGCAAATTAAGAAAAACAATGTTCAAATCTCCATTCTCCATTCCAAATTTCTGTTTGCGAACGGGTTTAAACGCGGATCCCGGGCCGTTAACATGCGGAGCTGGTTTGCTCCGGTAGATTTTCTGCTGTGCTCGGCGCAAGAAACGGTTTTGATCCTCGTTAGGACCGGAAATAAAAACCCCCATTCTTGCAAATGGGGGAAAATAAAAAAGCCTGTCTGCAGGCAGACAGGAAAAAAGAATTTATTTTACTTCAACGTTGTTATGCAGCTCTTCATCTACCAGGATGCGGCCACAGTTTTCACAAGCGATGATTTTCTTATGTTGTTTGATCTCACTCTGCTTCTGTGGAGGAATGGCATAAAAGCATCCGCCGCAGGCATCGCGCACTACGGGTACCACAGCCAGCCCGTTGCGGAAGTTACCGCGGATTTTTTCGTAGCTGGCCAGCAGGCGGGGTTCTACATTTTCTTTCGCGGCTTCTGAAAGTTTCTGAAATTCTTTCTCTTCTTTTTCGTTGGCAGAGATGATTTTTTCCAGTTCGGTCTTTTTCAGATCGAGTACACCTTCTTTAGCTCCCAGGTTCTTTTTGGCTTTTTCCAGCAACACTACTTTGTCGGAAATTTCTTCATTCGCATCTTTGATATGCTTTTCTGCCAGTTTGATCTCCAGCTGTTGCATTTCGATCTCTTTGTTGATTGCCTCAAATTCACGGTTATTTTTTACATTCTCACTGTCCTTTTCGTATTTTTTGATCAGCTCTTCCGATTCTTTGATTGCCCCTTTCCGCTCTTCAATGAATTCAGTAACGCCATTGATCTCTTCCTCAATGCGTGTTTGCCGGGAATGCAAACCCTGGATCTCATCCTCCAGATCAGCTACTTCCATTGGCAGCTCACCTTTTAAAATTTTGATCTCATCCATCTTGCTGTCAATTTTTTGCAGATTGATCAGGGAGCCCAGTTTTTCTTCAATTGAAAACTCTTTAATTTGTGGCATATGTTTCTTACTGTTTGAATGTGTTTTAAAAATCAGACAATCAAAAAATCCACGTTACAAATAATGTACGGGATTGGTATTTATTGCTGTTTTAAGGACGGCAAAGTTAGGGATTTTTTCCTGTAAAACGTGTTGGAGCAATTCTATGGTAAACTGCTCGCTTTCATAATGTCCGATATCTGCCAGCAGGATCTTCCCATCTGCGTCAAAAAATTCGTGGTATTTGATGTCTGCGCTGATGTATGCATCTGATCCTGAATTGATTGCGGCTTTTGTTAAAAAGCTTCCGGCGCCGCCGCAAATGCTCACTTTTTTAACTTTTTTACCCAGGAGCGTCGTATGCCGTACCATAGGAAGATGAAAGACTTCCTTCAGTTTCCGGAGAAAGTCGGTTTCATCCAGTGTCTCCTGAAATTCCCCTGTAATACCGGATCCTACTCCCTGATGGAGGTTGTTGAGTGTAATGGTTTCATATGCCACTTCTTCGTAGGGGTGGCTTTCGCGCAGTGCCGTAATTATTTTATTTCTCAGGTAAAACGGGTACAGGATCTCCATTTTTAACTCCTCAGCCTCGTGCCGTACCCCAATTTCCCCGGTAAAGGGTTGGGCATCATCTCCCGGAAGAAAGGTTCCTTTTCCGGTTGCGCTGAAGCTGCATTCCCGGTAATTACCGATTTCACCGCCACCGGCGGCAAAAATGGCGGAGCGTACTTTTTCCGCATATTCCGGTGGTACAAAAAAATAGAGCTTTTCGAGCTGGCGTTCCTTTGGTGCAAGGATCTGCAGGTTCGTCAATCCGAGCTTTTCAGCGATCTTTCCGTTTACACCCTGCAGCACATTGTCCAGGTTGGTGTGGATGGCGTAAATAGCAATATCCTGTTTGATGGACTTAATAAGGGTACGCTCTACATAATTATTTCCATTGATCTTTTTCAAACCGGAAAAAACAATAGGGTGGTGGGCAACCACCAGGTTGCAGTTTTTTTCGATGGCCTCCTCCACTACGGTTTCAACCGCATCCAGGCAGCACAGGATACCGGTGCATTGCCAATCCGGCCGGCCGGTTAGCAAACCGGCGTTATCATAGCTTTCCTGCAGGGCAGGAGGGGCGATGTGCTCCAGGATTTTTATGATTGAACCGATGGTCATTAGCTACTTTTACGATAAAGATAAGGAATACAGATATGTGATAGGCCCGGGTGTGCCAACATACCCCTGCTGCGGGACAGGATGCGGAGCCGCGCAGCGGTTATTAATATTACCGCCGCGCTGCGGCTCGGTGTTTCGACGATTGTTTGTGTTACATCGATAACGATAAGTGATGCGCTGTACCTGTAGCTGGAGATTATTGGCAGTAGGATGTGCTGTCCCGCGGCGGCGGCCAAGCGCGACGATTTTTTGGAATGGTTGATATTACCGCCGCGCTGCGGCTCGGTGTTTCGATGATTGTTTGTGTTACATCGATAACGATAATTGGTGCGCTGTACCTGTAGCTGGAGATTATTGGGAGCAGGATGTGCTGTCCCGCGGCGGCGCCCAAGCGCGACGATTTTTTGGAATGGTTGATTTTACGCCGCGCTGCGGCTCGATGTTTCGATGGTTGTTTGTGTTACATCGATAGCGATAAGTGATGCGCTGTACCTGTAGCTGGAGATTATTGGCAGCAGGATGTGCTGTCCCGCGGCGCTGCCCAAGCGCGACGATTTTTTTGGAATGGTTGATTTTACCGCCGCGCTGCGGCTCGATGTTTCGATGGTTGTTTGTGTTACATCGATAACGATAATTGGTGCGCTGTACCTGTAGCTGGAGATTATTGGCAGCAGGATGTGCTGTCCTGCGGCGCTGCCCAAGCGCGACGATTTTTTGGAATGGTTGATTTTACGCCGCACTGCCACTCGGTGTTTCGATAGCGATGTTTGAAACAACGATGAACGGGGGGGCGCTACACCTGTAACCACCCCAGCCGCATTAGCGGCGTAAAAATTACTAGCTACAAGCAGGGAACGAAACCCAAGGTGCAGCGCACCGGTAATATTGCGGATGCCGGGTTATCTGCCTGGTTCTACATATCGTTCCAGCATTAATAGTTTGCCGGTGGTGAAGCCTCCGTTGTACAATTACAATGAGCATTGTTGAACCTCCGGCGGGTTAATCAAAAAAATCAAATAAATATTCATCCTTGAATTCAACTTCAAATGTGTTGAGCAGTTCATGGTATTCATCTTTAAAGGTCTGCTTTTTATGGTGCGCCTCCTGGTTGAGAACATAATTAATGACCGTCTTTACCTGTGCATGGGAATGACTGAACGCACCGTAACCGCGTTGCCATTCAAATTTGGAGTTGCAAAGCCTGTTGTATTTGATCCATGCAGTGGAGGCCGTTTTTATTGCTTCTACCAAATCCGGAATCAACTGGTTCAGGTGATATCCGATAAAAATATGAATGTGGTCGGGCATTGAGCCAATTGCCAATAATTTGTGCTTATAGTTTTGAATGATGCCCGTAATATATTTTTCCAAATCATTGTGCCATTGCCGGCTGATTAATGCTTGTCTGTTTTTTGGAGAAAAGACGAGATGCACATAGCATTGGGTATAGGTGTTTGCCATAGGAATGGTGTTTCAATAAAATTACTGAATTTACCAGATATATTGAATATTATCTGAATATTACCGCCGCGCTGCGGCTGGGTGTTTCGTGGTTTTTTGTTAAAACGGTTGGCGGTTTGCTGCAGCCGTTACCATCCCAGCCGCATTGGCGGCGTTAAAATTGAAATAGGATTTTCTTACGATATTTTGCGCATCACCGCCGCACTGCGGCTTTGTGTGGTGATGGTGATGTTGGTACAACGATGAGGGGTACGCTGCACCTGTGACCATGCCAGCCGCATTGGCGGCGTTAAAATGAATAGAACGAGGCCCAAGGTGCAGCGCACCGGTAATATTGCGGATGCCGGGTTATCTGCCTGGTTCTACATATCGTTCCAGCATTAATAGTTTGCCGGTGGTGGTGATGCCTTCGGCTACAATTTTAAACCGCCTGGTGCGGTCGTTGTTGTAAAAGGGGATGGCAATGCGCTGGTCTTTTCCGGAGACGAATATTTCCGGTTTCCAATCGAGGGTAAGCCGGTAATCGGTGTATTGATTTTCCGCCGGAGTGGCATAATCCGGTGCATAAAATTCTTTCATGATGCTGTAACCTTCATAGTCCACAATAGTTGCGGAAGATTCCATAGCATAGTTGAGCTCGTCACCCCGCTTGGTATATACTGCTAATACACCGCCAGCCCCGCCACCGGGCGCACCTACAAAATTGGGGAATACCTTTACCAGGGCAATGTCCGAAGGAGGAATGGATGCGATCATATCGGCATCCACGGGCATTTCATCGAGGTATAGCTGCATAGATTGCCGGGCCCCGGCCTGCCGGTAAAATAGCCGGTAATTTCCAAACTGCCCGCCGCGCTCAATGGTCAGACTGGGGATCCGCCCCTGCAGGTAATCAAAAATGTTCTGGTTGGGAATAAACTCCCGTGTAAGATCTATGGTGCGGGCATTGATACCGCCTGCGAACAGGCCGCTCATATACCGTTCTTCCAGTTTTTGCATGCGGGTTTTGGTGCCGAGTACTACCACACTGTCCAGCATGAGGCCTTCGCCGCGGGTATAATCAAAATAGGCGGAATTCATTTTGGACGCAAGGTTACCGGTGGTGCCGGCTGCAGGATCGAGGGGCAGCTTTAAAGGCGGCAGCGCATAAGAACGGGTAAGAGAATCGGCATTTAATTTTATAGTAAGGAATTTGTTTTTCTTCCCCATAACGTCGCTGAAGAGCACCCGGGCTTTATTAAAAAAGATCATCGAATCCATTTTGAACCGGCCTTCGGCATCTGTTTTAATCGTTTGCAAACTGCGTCCCGAATCGGTGGCTACCCAAACCAGCAGATCGCGGTCAGCAAAGGATTTGCCGGAGCCCGATACGGTTGCTTTACCGGAAAGACTGATAAAGCCCGGGTCTTTATGCTGCGGCGCGGGTAGGGCATTGGCGGCAACATCGGTCCATTTAAACCGGCGCCAGCCGTTGGTGAGCATCAGGAGTTCCACGGCTTCTGCTGCACCGGGTTCATTGCTCAGGTAATAGCCTGGTGCATGTACATACCCTGGGATATCGCTGGTAAGCAGGAAGGTACTGTAAATATTCTGTGGCCGGTAGCCTCCGGATTCATAGTCGGCATCGGTAATGGAAACCGAAAAGTTGCCGGTTACGCTGTCCGGCAGTGTAATGCTGAAATGATTTTTTTTGCGGGGAGCTGTGTTCAGCGTATCGGCCCTGAAGGTAGCGGGCAGGATGTATTCTTTATTGTTAATAAAGGTTAACCGTTCTGCAAGGGGCATACCATCCTTATTGAAAAAGGTAACCTGTAAAACGCCGGAGGGCAGGTTGCCGGTTTGAATGGTGCCGCTGATGCGGTTGCCGGCGGCAGGGTTCAGCGGTTGTTTAAATACAACCTGGTGCTGCATCTGGCCTACCATATAGGCCGGCGTTTGCCGGTTTCCCCGGTAACTGAGGGTAAAGGACTTGCTGCCGCTTCCGTTTGTGAGGTTTAGTACCAGGCCCTCCGGGCTGCTCTCCGGCAAATGAACCGGTGGCTGTCCGGCAATTGAAGCATGATACTGCATGCCGGCAGCAGGTGTAAGTATCAATTGTCCCATGCCGTCATGCTGGCTGGCAAACCGGGTGATCATCCGGTTTTGTTCATCCCTGATCTCTGCTGAAACTGCTACCGGCAGCCCGTTGGCATCAACGGCTTTAAACGCGATGGTATTACGGAACCCGGAAACCAGGTTGCCACCTTCCGGGAAGAAACGCAGTGTTGTCGCCGGCGCAGGGGCAGGTATTGCCCGCGGTTTATTGCGTCCATAAACCAGGATCCTTTGTGAAAACAGGTAGCTTTTATCGAAATTCAGCATCAGGGGTGTATAAGCCCGTAATTGATAGGAGCCGGTAGGAAGCGAATCCGGCAGGTCGAACTGGCCATAGGAAAGCGCACCGAAAACCGGAACGATCTTCCTGATGACCAGGTCTGACCGGTTGTTTAATAATTCTACAAATAAGGTTGAATTTGCTGCCGATGGCAGAAAGCCCGCTATGAAATAGGCCTTGAACCACAGGGTTTGCCCGGAAAAATACGCTTCGCGGTCAAGCTGCAGGTATGTTTTCTCAATGGGATTTTTTTCATTCCATGTGTCCAGGCGGGCAACAAAATCCTGGCCGTATACCGGCATCGCGCCGGTGATGGCCAGCAGGGCGGCCATGAGTTTAAAAAAGCGCATCATTACCTGATGTTTTATAAGAAAATTACAAAATAATCTGCAAATGGTTTTAGGATTGCAGCTATTTTGAGATGCACTTCTACCGGATATTACACAACAGGCTGCCGGAAAAATCAGTTACCGCCGATCGTCTTTTCGATCATCAGCATCCGGCCGTCGTTGGTGAGCCCTTCAATCACGACTCTAAAGCGTTTGGTGCGGTCGTTATTATAAAAAACAACCGGCACCCTGGGGCTTACATTGGCCAGGTAAATATCCGGCAACCAGGCCAGCGTCAGGCGGTCATCAGGCTTCGAACTATCTACATTTTTAAGATCGTAGTCCGGTGCATAAAATTGTTTGATGATCGAATATCCGCGGTACGTAACGATATCTGTAGCAGCATCTGTATTTGCGGTAAGATCGGCTCCTTTTTTCATGTAGATGGCCAGTGCGGCGCCACCACCGGCGGTGCCCACAAAATTGCCCATTAGTTTTACGAAGGCGATCTGGTTTACCGGGATGGATTCAATAAAAACAGGATCGGTTTGCATTTCATCCAGGTAGAGCGCCATTTTACCGTTTCCAAAACCGCCATCACGGTATTTTACCACGTATTGGCCCTCCTGGTCGCGGCTTACCGTTACACCAGGTATGCGACCCTGGATGTATTCAAAAATATTCATGCCGCCACCCGGCTCACTACGGAGATCCAGGATCCGGGAATTAATGCCCCCGGAAAACAGGCCGCTGGTGTATTCTTCTTCCAGTTTTTCCTTATCTGTTTTCTGACGGGCCTTTACGGTTACATTTTTTAAGGTGAGCCCTTCGGCTTTCAGGTAATCGTTGTAAGCGTCCAGCATTTTTTCCTCTACCTGGGCATTGAGTGTGTCGCGGAAGGGAATCTGGATCATCGGCATCTGAAAATTGCGGCGCAGGGAATCGCCGTCCAGCTGAACCTTTATGTACCTGCTTTTTGAACCCTTGGTATCGGCAAACAGGAACCGGTTGGCTTCATAAAACATCTGGGATTGCAGGTGGAAATAACCCATAGAATCTGTTTGAATGAACTTGGTTGCCCGGGCCTTGCTTTGCAGGGTATCTACGGGGCTCCGCATCATGATCACATCTTTGTTTGCAAACGGCTTCCGGGTACCCTCAATGGTGATTTTTCCCCTGAAGTTGATAAATCCCGGGTCCAGGTATTGTTTTGCCGGAAGAGTATTGCCGGCTACCTCACTCCATTTAAAGCGGGTCCAGCCATTGGTCATCATCACCAGGTCCAGCGCATTTTTTACAGAGTCTGCATCGGACTGAAAATAATAAGCGGGATTATGAATATAGCCTTTCAGGTCGCTGTTGAGCAGGAAATAGGCATAAATATTCAGCGGGCGGTAAGCTTCGGTTTCATAATCTGCGTCTGTAACGGAAACACTAAAGTTGCCGATAATGGTATCCTTTAGCTGGAGACTGAAATGATTTTTTTGGTGGGCCGTGGTATTGAGCGTGTCTGCTACCAGTTCCCCCGGCAGCATATATTCTTTATTGTTCACAAAAGTGAGCCGTTCGGCCAGGGGCATGTTGTCCTTATTAAATACGGTAACATGGAGAATGCCGGACAACAGGTTATTGGTTTGTATGACGCCGCCGATAAGGTCTTTTCCCTGCTGAAGTGGTTGTTTAAAAATTACCTGGTTTTCCATTTGGCCGATCATATAAGCGGCACGGAATTCCGCGGGTACCCCCTGGGGATGCTCAATTTTAAATTGTTTTCCTTTTGATGAGCTGGCGATACTGAAGGTGATCCCTTTTTCGGTAGCCGCCGGCAGCGCATATGGTTTGGATGGCACCTGGTCCAGCACTACGTTATATGTTTCGGAGGGTTGGGGCACAAGCGTAAGGATGCCCATGCCGTCGTGTCGTGTTGTGATTGAAGAAATAACCTCCCCTTTATTGTTCTTTAACTGCCCGGATACATTTACCGGGAACCCGTTTTGATCGACCGCTTTAAATGCTACATTGTTTAAGAGCGTGTTGATCAGGTTGCCCCCTTCTGGAAAGAACTGAAGACTGATGGAGCCGGCGGTTTCCTTGTTTTTTGCATCCTTGGTTGCCGTTCCAAATATTTCAATACGTTTATTATACGTAAAGCCGGGCTGGTTGAGCATCAGGGGTGCATAAGCACGCAATTGATAAGAGCCCGACGCGAAATTTTCGGGTATTTCTATCTGTCCCAGCGAAACGCCAAGGTAAGCCGGGAACACTTTCCGGATCACCACCGTTGACTTATTATCAAGCAGTTCTACATACACCGAAGAGTTTTTGGTACTGGGTACATAGTCCGACAGGAAATAGGCTTTAAACCAGATCGATTGTCCCGAAATATACGACTCGCGGTCGAGGTGGAGATACAGCTTCTCGATGGTGTTTTTCTCGCCCCAGGTATTGAGTGTTTGTTCCAGTATTTGTGCCTTTGCAGCAAGAAAACTGCCGATAGTGATGGCTAAAATGAACAGCTTTTTCAGACTCATGTGAGATTAGTGTTATTTTTGGGAATTGAAACTACTGATTTTTTGACTTACAAAAATCATAAAAGCTTAAAACAGAGGCGTTTTTTTTGGAGCATCGCTTTTCCGGGGCGGTTTCCTTAAATAAACCGCCATTTTGTCTTTATATGGGTATTGGCAATATTATTGACTACATAGGTTTGCCAACTAAATAAATAAGAAATATGAATGAAAATACGCAACTTCCTGAGGAAGAGAATAATGGTTTGAATATCAACGCCGATGAAAATGTTAGCGGAACGGAACATTTGACAGATCCGTTGGCAGAATCGGACCAGGAGGCACTGGAGGCTGAGCTGCGCGAAAGCAAGGATAAATACATCCGCCTGGCGGCTGAATTTGATAATTTCAGAAAAAGAACAGCAAAGGAGCGGATTGAATTATTTCAGACTGCCGGCCGGGAGGTGATCACGGATCTTTTAGATGTACTGGATGATGCGGACCGTGCCCAGACAGAACTTGAAAAAACGAATGATAATACAGCCCTGAAGGAAGGGGTAAGGCTGGTGTTTAATAAGCTCCGGAACGTATTGCAGGCCAAGGGATTGAAACCCATGGAAACCATCGGGAAGGATTTTGATCCGGATCTTTATGAAGCCATCACCGAAATTCCTGCACCCAGCGCGGATTTGAAGGGCAAGGTGGTGGATGAAGTAACGAAGGGCTACTATCTGAATGATAAAATTATCCGTCACGCAAAAGTTGTAGTAGGTAAATAACATGTCAAAGAGAGATTATTACGAGGTCCTGGGTGTTTCAAAATCTGCATCTGCAGATGAAATAAAAAAAGCCTATCGTAAAGTAGCTATGCAATTTCACCCGGACCGGAATCCTGGTGATAAAGCCGCAGAAGATAAATTTAAAGAGGCGGCCGAAGCGTATGAAATTCTGAGCGATGCCGATAAGCGGGCCCAGTACGACCGGTTTGGTCATGCCGGTGTAAGTGGCAACGGCCGTGGCTTTGGAGGCGGAATGAATATGGATGACATCTTCAGCCAGTTTGGAGATGTATTTGGAGAAGACCTGTTCGGAAGCTTTTTTGGTGGCGGACGCAGCGGCCGGCAGGGGCAGCGGGCACGGGGCGTAAGAGGCAGTAACCTGCGGGTAAAGCTGAAATTGAGTTATGAAGAGATCGCCAAAGGCGTTACCAAAAATATCAAGGTAAAAAAATATGTAAGCTGTACCACCTGCGGCGGCAGTGGTGCCAAGGATAAAGGCAGCGTGCAAACCTGTAGCACCTGTCAGGGCTCGGGCCAGGTACGCCGTGTACAAAACACCTTCCTGGGGCAGATGCAAACGGTTACTACCTGTCCTACCTGTAACGGAGAAGGTACTACCATCACCGCAAAATGCAGCAGCTGTAAAGGCGAAGGAAGGGTATATGCCGAAGAAACCATTACCATTGATGTTCCCGCGGGAGTGCAGGCCGGGATGCAACTCAGCGTAAGCGGTAAAGGAAATGCCGGGGAGCGCGGAGGTGCCGCCGGTGATCTGATTGTGCTGATTGAAGAAGAAGCACACAAGGAACTGCACCGGGAAGGACTGAACGTGGCATATGATCTGCACATTTCCTTTACCGATGCGGTTTTTGGTACCAGCCTGGAAGTGCCCACCATCGACGGTAGGGCAAAGATCAAAATTCCGCCCGGTACGCAAAGTGGCAAAATATTCCGGTTAAAAGGAAAGGGTTTTCCCAATGTGCATTCGCATTATGAAAAGGGAGATCAGTTGATCCAGGTAAACGTATGGACACCGCAGCAACTGACCGATGAGGAAAAAGAGCTGCTGGAGAAACTTGGTGAATCATCCAATATGAAACCGCAGCCCGAAAAGGCCGAAAAGGGTTTCTTTGACAAAATAAGAGACCTGTTCAGCTAAGCAGCTGTGCGGACTCAGGCAGATCAATTGATTGCAGCCTTAAACCCGTCTTGGGTTTGAGGCTGTTTTGTTTTAGATTTGCTGCCACTATAAAACACAAAAGATGATCCATATTGTATTTAACCAGGTAGAAGTGGAGCTGATGCAACAGGTTACAGCTCTGGATGAAACCCTGCAGGGGCCCGTAGTGCAGATCCGGGATGATTTTGCAGTGGGCCCGCTTGCCGGCCTGGATACAGAGGAAGGATGGCAGGCCCGGCTGGATTGGTGGCGCGAACTGCTGAAGGGCGCGCCTTACCCGGATGACCTGGTGGGCAGTTTTGACGACCGGAAGACCGTAGCGGCTTTAAAAGCGCAGCTTACTGCAGATCCGGAGGAAGTGATCTGGATATGGATGGGACAAAACCAGCATGATGTATGTGGCTACTACTGGCTTATTCCGCAATTGAAGGAATTTCAGGGGCGCATCATGGTATTATATATGAACAACCTGCCGTTCATCAACGACAAAGGCCAGATCTTTTACCCGTCCTGGCTGTCGGAGATCCGTCCTTCTGAATTTTTGAAGGCACGAAAGCTGGCCCGGCCGGTTACGCTGAGCGAGTTTGAAATTGATCCGGACGAGTGGAACAAACTGGTTCAGGAAAACGCGGTGGTGCGGATACTGGAAGGAGGCAAAAAGATCGCGGGCCGGGATGCCTCATTTTATGATGATGAAATTTTAAAAAACCTCACCGGTGAATGGCAGAAGGCAACACGGGTATTATCCAATACACTGAACCGGATGAAGATCAAAACCGGGGATCTGTTTATTATGTGGCGGATGAAGGAACTGATCACTGCCGGAAAAATCACCGCAGAAGGAGAAACGGATAAAGACTGGAAAAGCTTTGACGTTCGGCTGGCCGGAAAAAAAGAAACAGCGGAAGAACTGGCCGCGGATGCCGGATCATAAACCGGGAAAAATAATGAAAACGCTCCTTACCCTTGAAGAGATTGGAATGGCTTTGCTGGCCATCGCTGGGCTGTATCATTACGAGGCGCCGTGGTGGATCTATTTACTGCTGCTTTTCGGGCCCGATATCAGCATGACGGGGTACCTGATCAGCAACAGGGCAGGAGCCGTTTTGTATAATCTTTTTCATCACAAAACAGTGGCCATTTTGCTTTATCTTGCCGGCGTTGCGCTGGTTAGCCAGGTGTTGATTTTTTCGGGGATCATTCTCTTTGGCCACGCATCGCTGGACCGGATCCTGGGGTACGGACTGAAGTTAAAACAAGGATTTAATTATACGCATTTAGGACTTATAGGAAAGAAAGAACATGAAAGACGATAGCACAACAGCAGAAGGAACATTTGAAGACAATGAGATCACCGGGTTGCAGGGGCAGTTTAAAACCTGGTTCCTGGACTATGCTTCCTATGTAATTTTAGAGCGGGCAGTGCCTGCTATTGAAGACGGGTTAAAACCGGTGCAGCGCCGGATCCTCCATTCCATGAAGCAGATGGATGACGGCCGCTTGCATAAGGTGGCAAATATTGTAGGGCAAACCATGTCGTACCATCCGCACGGGGATATGAGTATCCGGGATGCACTCGTAAATATGGGGCAGAAGGACCTGCTGGTTGACACACAGGGAAACTGGGGGAACGTGGAAACCGGTGATGATGCGGCGGCCTCCCGATATATTGAAGCGCGCCTGAGCAAGTTTGCCCTGGAAGTGGCATTTAATGCTAAAACAACCGACTGGCAACTGAGCTATGACGGAAGAAATAATGAGCCCATCACGCTGCCGATGAAATTTCCCCTGCTGTTGGCACAAGGGGCCGAGGGGATTGCCGTGGGCTTGTCGACCAAGATCCTTCCGCACAACTTTATTGAACTGATCGATGCATCGATCAAATACCTGAAGGGTAAGAAATTTGAATTGTATCCCGACTTTCAAACCGGTGGTATGATTGACGTGGCGGATTATAATAATGGGAAGAGAGGCGGTAAAGTAAAAGTACGGGCGCATATTGAGGAGCTGGATAAAAAAACACTGCTGATCAAAAGCGTGCCTTACGCGGTAACCACCGATCAGCTGATCGAATCGATCGTAAAAGCCAACGACCAGGGGAAGATAAAGATCAAAAAGGTTACGGATAATACGGCAGCAAATGTAGAAGTACAGGTAGACCTGGCACCGGGTATTTCGCCCGATATCACCATCGATGCCCTGTATAAATTTACGTCCTGCGAAATTTCTATTTCCCCCAATGCCTGCGTGATCGTGGATAAAAAGCCGCGCTTCCTGTCGGTTCCGGACCTGCTGAAGATCTCGGTCGATAATACCAAGGACCTGCTGCAAAAGGAACTGGAAATAAAACTGGCGGAGCTGAACGAGAAGTGGCATTATACTTCGCTTGAAAAGATCTTCTTTGAAGAAAAGATCTATAAAGAGCTGGAGAAAAAATATGAGACCTGGGATAAAGTGATCATGGCAATTGATAAAGCCTTTGTGCCCTTTAAAAAGCAGCTGAAGCGGGATATAACCCGGGAAGATATCCTGAAGCTGACGGAGAAACCGGTGCGCCGGATCTACCGCCTGGATATCGATGAACTGAATGCGCAGATTAAAGGGCTGGAAGCGGAGATCAAACAGGTGAAACATGACCTGGAGCACCTGGTGGATTATGCCGTGGCCTATTTTGAAAACCTGTTGAAAAAATTCAGCAAAGGCAAGGAGCGTAAAACAGAGATCAAACAGTTTGAGGTAATTGAAGCGCGGAATGTGGTGATCGCAAATACCAAACTGTATATGGACCGTTCCGGCGGCTTTATCGGTACCGGTTTAAAGAAGGAAGAATTCTTATTTGACTGTTCCGACCTGGATGATATCATCGTATTTACGAAGCGCGGGATCATGAAAGTGATCAAGGTGTCTGATAAAACCTTTGTGGGCAAGGACATTTTGTATGCCGCGGTCTTTTTAAAGAATGACGAGCGCACCACCTATAATATGATCTATGTGGATGGCAAAACCGGTGTGAGCTATGCCAAGCGTTTTAATGTAACCGGTATTACACGGGATAAGGTATACGATCTTACAAAGGGCGATGAAAAAAGTAAGGTGCACTATTTTACCGTAAATCCAAACGGGGAGGCCGAAGTGGTAAAGATCACCCTGAGTCCGAATTCTACGGCGCGGGTGAAAGAGCTTGAATTTTATTTTGAAGAGCTGGGCATTAAAGGGCGCAGCAGCATGGGGAACCAGGTAACCAAGTACCCCATCAAGTCCGTTAAATTTAAGGAAGCAGGCCGCGCCACGCTTAGCGGAAGGAAACTTTGGTTTGACGATAAATTCGGCCGCTTAAGTGCGGAAGAAAAGGGGCAGTACCTGGGTATGTTTGAGCCGGATGATCGCATACTGGTGCTGTATACGGACGGCTATTATGAAATAACCGACCAGGAGATGACACAGAAATTTGATGCGGAGAAAGTGTTGCTGATTGAACGGTTTGACCCTGAAAAGATCATTACGGCCGTTTATGTGGATCAGAAGCTGTTACAGTTTAATGTAAAACGGTTTAAAATTGAAACATCAACCCTGAAGAATAAATTCCTGTTTATTAAGGAAGGCGATGGCAATTACCTGGAATGTGCCACCACTATGGATGAGCCGGTGTTGATGGTACAAAGCGGGAAGGGCAGCCAGATACGCAATGCGAAGTTTAAGCTCGCCAAGATCACAGACGTGATGGGCTGGAAAGCCGTGGGCGCCAAGCTGACCGATTATAATAAATCGGTGGTGATGGAGTGGGTTGAACATGAAAAGCCGACCAACCAGCAGGAGTTGTTTTAAGCGTTATCAGGCGGTATCAAGTCGTTTAAAACGTACAGTCTTTCTGTCCGCCGCAGCGGATCAGCATCTATGGATGGATAACTTTCTTTAGATGCCGGAACAATCCCCGCTTGTCGGGACGGCAAGACAAATAGAAGATTTTTGATACAGCCTAATAATAGTATATTTAAACAATGACAGATATTTTTGAAATAGCGGATCTGTATAAGGCCCTGCTGGCATTGCTGGCGGGTGTGATCCTTGGGCTGGAACGGGAGCTTAAGGATAAAGCTGCGGGCTTAAAGACCATTTCGGTTATCTGCCTGGGCTCGGCATTGTTTTCCATTTTATCATTGAAGATCACCGGTCCTTATGCAGATGGTGCGCGCATCGCTTCTTATATTGTGAGTGGTATCGGTTTCCTTGGAGCAGGTGTGATCTTTAAGGACGGCGCCAATGTTTCGGGCCTTACCACCGCCAGTGTGATCTGGATGGCTGCAGCCGTGGGCATGTCTATTGGCTTTGGTAAGATTTACCTCGCCGCCATCTTCCTGGCCACCTGTTTGCTGATCATTTATACCGGGCGCTATCTGAACCTGGCGCTTTTTTCGGGTAAAACCAACCGGGTATTAAAGATCATCTTGCTGCACAATAATACAACGATCAAAGACGAGATCATTAAACAGCTGAGGCCATACACGTCCAGACTGGAGCAGGTAAAACTGGAATCGTTTCCCGAAAAAATGATTGTATCCCTGAACCTGATGATTCCTACCAAAAAGCTGGCGCAGCTGGAAGAGTACCTGGTAAAGGAACACCGGATCGAAAGTTTTGAATTATAGCCATCAGCAGCCAGCAATCAGTTTTCAGCGTTCTTTAAACCATCTTCAGTCACCGAATACCAGAAACAAGCAAAAGTTTTATTTTTACTTACATGCAACAGCACAAAAGCGGGCCGCCTTGCCGGTGCCCGCTTTTGTTATATGAACACAATCCTGGTATCTTAATATTTAAATACTTTTCCGCCCGCCATTACTTCCTGTGTTTGCTCATTAAAAGTGGCTCTCATGCCCGTGCGGGCAGCCGCTGTAGCCATAATATTGGCAATGGAGTGCATATAGCCGGCTTCTGCGGGTGCATTGGTTTGTTTACGGCTGCGCACACATTCCATCCAGTTGAGCATATGGCTGCTGGTGAGCGGATCGGCGCCGGTATTGGCGGAAGTCTCTACCTTTTCTGCTTTATCCGTTAACGAAAATTCCGGCAGCAGGTTGGGCTGCATACCCATTGGTTTGGCAAATTTTTCTTCCAGTCCGCCATTGGGTGAAACCTTATTGGTGATCAGGTTCAGTTCACCGCCGTTGGAATAGTAAACCTCAGCGGGCCGCTCGTCTCCATTGGTCATACGGCTCATAAACACTACCTGGAAGCCTTTGGCAGCATCGTTTTCCGGGCCATAGTCAAATACCGCGGTTGTCGTATCCCAGTTCCGGCGACCGTCTTTCCACTGGTAAATGCCACCGTTGGCCGTTACGCTACGCGGATGTTTTAGTCCGCTGAACCAGTGCACCGTATCAATCTGGTGGCTCATCCATTGGCCAAAAGCCCCGGAGGAGTAGGGCCAAAACAGGCGGTACTCCAGGTATTTGCGCGGATCCCAGTCTTCATAAGGCCGGTTCATCAGGAACCGTTTCCAGTCAGTATCTTCTTTTTTTAACCTGGCTACCAGTTCCGGCCGGCGCCAGCGCCCGGGCTGGTTTACATTCCAGGTAAGTTCTACCATATTGATAGCACCAAATTTTCCGGATTTGATAAATTCGTCGGCGGCTTTATAATTGGCACCACTGCGGCGCTGAGAGCCGATCTGGATGATCTGTTTGGAGGCCTTAATGGCTTTTAAAGCAGCACGGGCATCGTCCATCGTTTCGGCAAAGGGTTTTTCCACATACGCATCGCATTTGGCGCTGACCGCTTCAATAGCGCAAAGGGCATGTTGAAAATCGGCGGTGCTGATGATCACGGCATCCACATCTTTGGCGGAATAGAGCTCCTCATTATTGCGGAACCCTTTTACCGGGTGCCCCAGTTTTTCTGAAAGGAAGGCCGTGCCCTGGTCGCGCCGGTAATTCCACAGATCGGACACTCCGGTAATATCGAAATTCAGTTTTTTATAATGATTCAGGAACGATGGAAAGAGGGAGCTGCGAAACCGGTCGGAGAACCCTACAATACCCACGCGCACCCGGTCGTTGGCACCCAGGATATTTCCATAACTTTTTGCAGACAAGCCCATGGAGGCCAGGTAGGTACCGGTGGTAGCCAGGGTAGCCTGTTGAATAAATTTTCTTCTTGATTGAGACATATGGCTTCGTTTTAAGGGCGGGTAAAAACTGCATACCGCAATCCCGCAGGTTAAATTTAGCCAACAAAGCGGAATAATCGCTTTTAAAAAACGGGTATTTTGCTATAACGTTTTCGGAGGGGAGCAGAAGCCGGATTCGAGTATTCAGATTCCAGATTTTTGAGATTCCAGATTTGAGAATCCAGAATCCAGATTCTACGTCGTTTACTTAAGCGATTTTTTTTAATTGCCGCAGATGTGCTAATTACGCCTGCACAGCTTTCCTTGTGGTATTTTGAGTGACCTGTACCGGATCTGCGCATCTGCAGCCTTAAGGAAACGACATTGTTTTCAGATTCGGGAATTGAGATACGAAATTGGAGTGCCACCGGATCCTGGAATCTCAAGTCTGGATTCCCGTATCTGACATCTTAGTCATTCCCCAACTCGCTGTCGAGGATGGCTTCCAGCTGGTCCAGCTTTTCCATAATGCTGCCGGAGTCCATGGATGATGCGGCTTCTGCCTTAAATTCCGTGGCAAACCAGATCAGTACCATCGATACATAATCCTGCATGTCCTTACCCGGAAATGTTTTTTTAAACTCCATTACTTTGTCGTTAATGATCTTAATGGAGTGGCGAACAGTTTCTTCGTCAGCCGGTTCTACCTTGATGCGGAAGTGCCGGTCGGCGATCATAATATTGGCGGGGATCAGATTTTCTTCCTGTGACATGATTTTACATTTAGGTTAAACACTCAGCAATGCAATACACCGGTCTATTTCGCGCAGATAGCCATTGATCCTTTTTTCAAAGGCCTTTCGCTCTTCCGTGTTCATGGGGGTGTTGCCATATCGGGCGATGTCCAGCTGCTGCTGTGCGGTTTCCATATTGGACACTGCCGTAGCGGCAGCGGCCCGGGTTTCTTCCAGCTCCTGCTTCAGGGCGCTATTTTCTTTTTCAATAGCGGCGTTTTTCCGGCTTAGCTGGATCAGTTTTTCCTGTATCTGCTTTATTTTTTCTTCGATTGCCTGACTCATCAGTAAACAATTTCATGTGAACGGATCATTTCCGGATCTCTACCTGCAAATCTCTTTCCAAACTTTGCATGATCTTTTTCATCCAGCCGTCAATTTCTGTATCGGTTAATGTTTTTTCATCATCCAGGAAGGTAAAATTGACAGCAAGCGACTTTTTACCGGCTCCCAGTTTGTCACTAACAAAAACGTCAAAAAGCTGCACAGATTGCAATTTCTTGAGATTTAATTTTTGAATGGCTGCTTCAACAGACCGGTACGGCAATTCCTGCGGAGCGATCATCGCAATATCCCGCTGTACCGCCGGGAAGCGGGGGATGGGAGCAAACTGGGTTTTGTGTTTAAGTGCGGCTTTTAAAATAGCCGTCCAGTTCAGGTCTGCATAAAATACAGGTTGTTTAATATCAAACCGTGTCAGCAGGTTTTTATGAACCGTTCCCAGCTTACCCAGGCTTACGGTTCCTGATTTTATTTCGAGCCCATACTGGAAATTGGTTTCTTTTAATTCGTCATATTGAAAACCGGTCAGCCCGCACAATACCAGCGTTTTTTCCACAATGCCCTTCAATGCAAAAAAATCATATTTAATGCCCGGCTGCTTCCAACCCGCTGTTTGCTGATTCCCCGTTAAATAAACACATAAATGCTCGGGCTCTTCAAACTTTCCTTTTTTATTGACACTGTATGTTTTACCAAATTCAAATAATCTTAAATTTTCGTTCTTCCGGTTGAGGTTCCGCACTATAATTTCAAGGCCCGTTTCCAGCATATCCGGACGCATAATGTTCAATTCGGTGCTCAGACTGTTTTTCATCTTTACCACCGTGCTGAGTTCCTGCTCGGAATAATAGGCCTTATTCGTGATGGAATTCGTTAAGATCTCATGATGCCCCGAACCTACCAAAAAAGATACGACCTTTTCTTTTATCGATTCGCTTTCAATGGTTTCATCCATTGAAGGTGTTATTTTTATAGAGGTTGGGATTTCTACATTGTCCAGCCCGTCGATACGCAGGATCTCTTCCACCACATCTGCCGGCAATTGGATATCCGGTTTGTGATAGGGAACCGAGATCAGCAGCGAATCAATGGTATCTTTTTCCACTTCAAATCCCAGGGACTGCAGGATCGATTTTACGGCATCCGGATGATAATTTTTACCACTGAGCTTTTTAAGATAGTGATACTTCAGCGCGATCTCTTTCCGGGGCTGCTGTTCGGGATAGATATCATAGATATCGGAGCTAAGGGTCCCTCCGCAGATCTCGAGGATCAATGCGGCCGCACGTTTCAACACCGTTACGGTGGCCGAAATATCGGTTCCTTTTTCAAAACGGGTGGCTGCATCCGTTCTTAATCCATGGCGGAAAGAGGTTTTACGGATGGTTACCGGGTCAAAGCAGGCGCTTTCAATAAAGATGCGCTTGGTTTTATCGGTTACCCCGCTTTCCAGTCCGCCAAACACACCACCGATGCACATACCGCCTTCTGCGTCGCAGATCATCAGGTCTTCGGCACTCAGTTTGCGTTCTTTTTCATCCAGTGTGGTAAAAAGGGTGCCTTCCGGAAGGTTTTTGACGATCACCTGGTTGCCACGGATCTTATCCGCATCAAAAGCATGCAACGGTTGTCCCGTTTCATGTTGAATGAAATTGGTGATATCTACGATATTGTTTATGGGCCTCAGGCCAATAGCTTTCAGAAAGTGCTGCAACCATTTAGGTGATTCTGCTACTTTGATGTTGTCGATACAAATGCCGCTGTACCGGGGGCAGGCGGTTTTATTTTCAACCGTAACCTTCAGCGGGGCCTTGCCCTTGGGGGCTTTAAAGCTATTGGTTTCGGGAAGCTTTGGCCGTACTGCTTTTTTATCGTGGTGAGAGAGGTAGGCACAAACATCCCTTGCCACGCCCCAGTGGCTCATGGCATCCATACGGTTGGGCGTAAGACCGATCTCGAAAATGGTATCGGAATAGCTTTGAAAATATTCAGACGCGGGTGTTCCCGGTTTTACATCCGCCGGCAATACCATGATCCCGTCATGAGAGGCGCCCAGTCCGATCTCGTCTTCAGCGCAAATCATTCCCTGGCTTTCCTCGCCGCGGATCTTGGCCAGCTTCATGGTAACCGGGTCATTGTTCAGGGGGTAGATCGTAGTGCCTACCGGTGCCACAATCACTTTCTGGCCGGCAGCCACATTCGGTGCGCCGCATACGATATGCAGCGGAGCCGTTGCCCCGATATGCACCTTTGTCAGTTTTAATTTGTCCGCGTTCGGATGTGGCTGGGTTTCCAGTACTTCGCCTATCACCAGGCCTTTCAAACCGCCTTTTAGTTCTTCGTACTCATGAATGGCTTCTACTTCCAGTCCGATGGAAGTTAAAATCTGGCTGAGCCGTTCCACACTTACCGGTTGGCCTCCCTGGCTTACAGGAAGGTATTCATTCAGCCATTTGTAGGATATGATCATCTGCGCTTAAATATTAGTAAAATTGGACTGCGAATATACAATTTAGCCTGCAGCTATATGCATAAGATGGGATAAATAAGCCACGTAATATTTAAAAGGAATGCTAATTTAGCGGATACCGAACAAGGATGTTATGATGAAAAATATGGTTCTTTTGGCACTGCTGATGGCCAAACTGATTGCTGCCGGAGCCCAGGATGAGGGTGTATGGAAAGTGCCCAAAGGTGCGCCGGTTCCGGATTTTGGTTTCGCTCTTAAAAAGGGAGGCGATTCTGTACGGATCAGCGACTATAAAGGCCGGGTAGTGCTGATCAATTTTTTTGCTACCTGGTGCGGCCCTTGCCGGGCGGAGCTGCCAAGGGTACAGCGGGAAATCTGGAATGTGTACAAAAATAATCCTCGTTTTGCGCTGTTTGTCTTTGGGCGGGAGGAGGGCTGGGATAAAGTGAATGCCTTTGTACAGCAAACGAAATTCAGTTTTCCGGTACTGGCAGATCCTGACCGGCGCGTTTTTTCGCTGTTTGCGGATAGCTTTATTCCCCGCAACCTTGTGCTGGATGAAACGGGCAGGATCATTTACCGGTCCGTAGGCTATGATAAGAAGGAGTTTGAAACATTATTAGAACTTTTAAAGCAGCACCTGGCAAAATAAGAATACCGGCGGGCAAAAGAAAGCCCCGCAGACCGGAAGGAGTGCGGGGCGTGGATTTGGTGTATGCTCTATAGTATTGCTACGGGTTGATAAATGCTTCCCATAAACAGGATGCTTTTTGAAGTATTTTCACTGATGATGATCCCAAAAGGACGGTTGCAGATAAAATAGGGATACATGGCCCCGCTGGTGCCAGTAGCGCCCGCGGCTGTAACCGCCGCTGCCTCCGTGCCATCTTCATCTACGGAAACGTAAGTGCTTTGCTGCACAAGACTTACAAAAGTGGGTTCCCTGCTAAATGCACTGAAATTGGCGGCCTGGGGATCAAAGGCGTTCCTTATCCCCATGGCCTCCAATACGGGTATCAGTTTGAATGCCTGCTGTAGCTTAAACCGGGGGAGCTCAATGCCCACCTTGGTCGGTTTAAAAGATTTCAGCAGCGCATTCCACTTTTGAGTGTCCATCTGGTTAAATAGGTTGGCAACGGCACTTGTTTTTGGCAAAAGGATGGTCATGGTAAACTGTCCGTTGCCGTATGGTTTTTGAATGGATTGAAATTCGTTGGTGCTGGCATAAAGCACTGTATCGGTCTGCCGCATCATGGCGGTCTGCATCCGTGTGCCGTCTTCTTTTAAGAATGTGGCGGCTACTGTTCTGTTTTTGTCAAATTTTGTGCTCCAGTCTCCTTTGAAATACAGGGCATTCATCAGCAGTAGCACCAGGTTCGAATCCAGTTCTTCCAGCACGGTTGGTATTTTTCCATTTGTATGATCGCTGGCCCATTTATTGATCACCGGCAGATCCGACGGTTTAAAGGGCAGCCCAATGGTCTGTGTTTTGTAGTAGTCGCCCAGGGTTTTCAGAAAACTGGCTTCAACAGGAAAATTGTTTTTATAAAATACGGCGTTGGCCGGTTGAAAAGTAACCGCAGGGTCGGCATTGGGCAATGTTTCCAAAAGAGCAAGGCAATCCTTATTTAAGGTACTGCCAGACAGGTCTTCGGCCTGCAATACCTTCAGGATCTCGTCTTTGGTTGTGCCGGAGGCACCATTGGCCAGCATGCTCAGCGCAATGTGCAGGCTCAGCGGCGAAGCAAAAAGATTGTGGCCTGCCGGCTGCTGTTTTTGCAGCGCTTTAAAAAAGGAGAATGAAAATCCGGATATGGACTCATGAACTGCCGCAGAGATCAGTACCGGAGCTTCATCTTCCGCCTTGGGTTTGGGAGCGGGCGTTTCCTGATCATCGGGGATTTTTTCAAGTGGTGCTTTTGAACAGCTTCCCATCAGCAGTGCTGCGCATACGGCCACGTAAAACAAGCGCCATTGGTTCATGGTTTGTCTGGTTTAAATTAGTTACCCAGACAAAGACGGGGAAATAAACCGTTTCGCAACAGCCGGAATAATTAATTCCAGGTTTTTTTTTCTTTTTTTATAAGCGCCGGGGCAAACAGCAGGTAATAGAGCAACATCCAGAGGTCCATCACCAATACCCATTTCCCCAGGTCGGCCTCATTGAGCTTTTTCAGGGAACGGCCGAAAATAACCTGCTGGATGATTGATTTTCCGGCCAGGATGGCCAATCCGATCCGCCAGCTGTACGAGATGCAACAAGCGATCACCAGAAAATAAAATAAAAAATGAGACAAACTGTATAATCCTAATAGTATCTTGTGTTTAGGTTTATAATATTTGGAGGTGCTGAAGTGCCTTGTTTTTTGATAACGCCATTCTTTCCAGGTTTTTTTAGGACTGCTGAGCGTATGTGCTCCGGCATCGATAACGATGGCGGTATTTTTCCCGGTGGCCACTTTGTTAATAAAAAGATCATCATCGCCCCCGGGGAGATGATTCACATCGGAAAACCCCTTATTTTTCAGGAAGAGGTTCTTTTTATAGCTCAGGTTCCGGCCTACGCCCATATACGGATGACCGGCCAGGGCATACGATAAATATTGCAGGGCGCTGTGAAAGGTTTCATAACGGATGACTTTATTTAAAAAGCCCGGGTGTTTATGATAAGCGCCATAGCCGAGTACGATGTCAATGCCATCTTCATACGGCTCCTGCATTTTTTGCAGCCAGAACTCGGTGGCCGGTACACAATCCGCATCCGTTAATAAAAGAATTTCATGAGCGGCTTCCCGGATGCCCATCGACAGCGGGTATTTTTTGCCGGGTATATGCTGTGCTTTTTGCCGCAGGTTTAAAATGGTGAGTCCGCCATACTGGGCATTCAGCTCCTGTAATATATATTGACTGTCATCCACCGAATTGTCATTTACTACCAGTATCTGGTGACTGGAAGGGTAATCCTGGAACAGGAGCCCGGGAATATTGCGGGCAAAATTCCGTGCTTCATCCTTGCCGCATACAATAATACTTACCGGATGCTGCTGCATGCTGGTTTTGGGTTTGGGCTTAAAAAACACCAGCCGCGCAAAAAAATAAAAATAATAAAACAGGAGAACAGCTGTAACAAGCAGTAATGCAATAAATATAATATATCCAGGGGTTAGGTCCGGCATGGCGCAAATATAAGTCTACCGTCTGAAAAACAATGGAATCTTCCCGGTGCCCACGGGAGGAATAAAATCACCGCTTATTACCAGGTGGCTGGCCGGAACAGTAGAAAATTATTACAGGCAGCGCGTTTTAAACACCCTGTTCGCTTGTATGAAAGGTTACGGCTCCGGTGGAAACGTCATACATTGCGGGGATTATTTTTATTTTTCCGCTATCGGCAAATTGCCGGATAATACTGCTGCGTTCCAGCAGCTGCTGTACAGACCGGTGTACATTCAGCAGCGCTACTTTGTTTACAAAGATTTCATTATTACCGGTCCGGTTGCTGATTTCTGTGAATTCCTGGGGCAGACATACGCTTATTTCGTGCAGCAGGCAGGAAAAATGCTCGGTTGTTACATGGTTACAGGCACTTTTTACCGCGGCGCAGTCGCTGTGCCCCATAACAACGATTAATTTGGCCCTGGCTATTTCTATGGAAAATTCCAGAGATCCCAATATATGCGGTGTTACAATATTGCCTGCAATACGGAGGTTGAAAATGGCGCCCATACCCTGATCAAAAATAAGTTCGGCCGGAGTACGGGAGTCCATACAGCCGAGTATCGTTGCAAATGGCTGTGGCTCCTGCCGGGAATGCTGCATTTCTTTCAGCAGGTTGCGTTGGATTGTTTTGCCGCTTAGGAATCGTTCATGACCGGTTTGCAATAATTTAAAGGCAAGGTCTGGTGTCATGTCGGAGGTGTTATTTGGAGAAGTCATTTGAATACCGGTTTATTAAACAGGTGATGTATTATTTTTTCCAGGCATTATGGCAATACGGCAGGAATGGTTAAGAATTGTTCTTGCTGGTTTTTCCCTGCTGGATCATTTGCATTAACTGCAATCCCATTAAACCGCTCAAACTGCCTTCACCACCACTGCCGCTAACAATCAGATCGGGTATGATTTTGATATTCCCTTTTCCGATTTCTTCGGTTATTTTAAACCGGCTGAAATTC
Source organism: Niabella pedocola (assembly GCF_021044425.1). Taxonomy (GTDB): domain Bacteria; phylum Bacteroidota; class Bacteroidia; order Chitinophagales; family Chitinophagaceae; genus Niabella; species Niabella pedocola. The sequence continues at coordinate 237,377 of NZ_JAJNEC010000001.1, forward strand.
TCACCGCCCATTGCCCGGGCTTGTTGTTCATATGCGTCGGCAGTAGATTTACCAATGGCGCTTATTTTTTCGGCTTCTGCAAGCCCTGTTTTGCTGATTTTTTCTGCGTCTGCGCCTGCGTTGAGTCGGGTGGCCGCTGCCTGGGCACCGGCACGGGATTTTGTGGCTTCGGCTTCTGCATGGGCTCTCATTTTAATGGCAGTGGCCTCCGCATCTACCTGCAGTTTTAAACTGTTAGCATCGCCTTCTGCTTTTTTAACGGTTGCATCCGCTGCACGCTGGGCAATTTCCACACTTTGCTGTGCTTTTACAATTTCCTTCTGCATATCCGCAATAGCGGTTTCCTTTTCTACGCCCTGCCGTTGCTCCTGGGCCATTTTTTGTATCTGGTAGGTCTTTTGTTCTTCTTCTGCAATCTTCCGGTCTGTAAGTGTTTTCATCAGCGCCTCAGGAGGGAGAATGTCTCCGATCAGTGTATCCACTGCATTTACATTATAGTCGTCCAATACGGTTTTAATATGTTCCTTTGCTGACTGCTGCCGCTCCTTACGGGTAATCAAAAAACTGATCACATCACTATCCTGTGCGGAGTTACGAAAATAGTTGCCAATAGTGGGTTCTAATACCTGGCTTACCAGGTTGCTCATGCTTCCAAAACGCGCAATGACCTTGGGTGCTTCTGTGGCGGGAATGTGAATAATTTGCGATACATCCAGGTTAAACGGGAATCCGTCTTTAGACCGGACGGTAATGGTACTTAAATTTTTATCGAGCTGGTGCGATTCATTCCGTGCATTGGCCCAGTTCAGTACCAGGTTGGTTGTGGGCACCGGTTCCACTTTCATCGTGTATTTGTTAATGGGGTATTTGCCCGGTCCATAGGCCTCCATCCAAACTCCGCGCTGGCCCTTGCTTACAATATTGCCGTGTTTGAAATGCTCGCCCGTTAAGTCCTTGCCTTCCTCCCCAATATAACTAATAACAACTCCTACATAACCGATTGGCACGTCGGTCATCTGTATTTCTTCTATTTGTACGGCCCAGGGATTAATATTATAACTGCCGGCAAGGATAATGGAGGGCTGAAGCCCCCTGTTTCCACCATTTTTCAGAAAGGTATCAATGTCCTGGAAATTATTATGCCCCTGGATTTGTCTGCCCGCAATCTGTCCGCTTTCAATCGGAAGTCCGTCCAGTGTGGTTACAATCCCAACCATATTCTCTTCAATAATCACCATGTTGGCAATGGTTACCGTAAAGGCAAAAGTGTTGATCCGGTAGGTTCCCGCAGTGATATAGGCCGTTTGGCGGCCCTTTTGTCCTCCATTATTCAAAAACTTATCGGCATCCTGGAAGTTGTCCGATTCTACCCTCCGGGCCAGGATAGCGCCGGTAGGTATTTCAATGCCATCATTTGCTAAAATAAGTCCAATCTGCCCTTCCGGTATGATAGTAAAAGCCTGCATCTGTACTCCGTACTGCCAGGGCCACATGCCCCAGTAAAGCCCGGGCGCCAGCGTTTTTGCCTGAAAACCGGCTTCTCCCTTAGTAGCAATAATACGCCCGTCCGGAAGCCCTTTGTGCGCTCCAAAGAGTACAAATTTTTTGGTAACCAGGCCAATTTTGTTTTCCGGAACAATGACCATTCCAAAAAAAACGCGGAGGATGAATTTGTAAAACAGCAGTACAAATAAAGCCACGAATATCCACCAGTAATTCAAAAAAAGTGTTGAGGTGCTCATAATTGTTCTTTTAAGTGTTTAAGATTAAGAGTGTGATTTTTTGTTGTACAAACTTCAAAAAGCTTTAAAATATAAAAACCTTATAAATACATTTTATTGCCTTTTTTCAGTCTTATATTTGTCGTATATTGAAACCCTGCTGATATTTGTTAAAAGATAAAGGAATTTGAAATGAAAAAAGAAGACCTGGCGCATTTGGAAAAACTGATGAATTTCTTGGCCGGCCATTTTCTTAAAAAAACTACCTGGAAGGATGTGTCAAAGTCGGAGTGGTCCTATGTTGTAGCCGATTTGAACCGGAAATGGAATGAGCGGATAAAGAAGCTGCGTATTAAAAGCACCGCCGATTTATTGGGTGAAAATTACCTGTATGAGCACCTCGTTATTAATAAACTAAAGGCGGCTGAAAACAACCGCAACCTTTCCGGAATCAGAAGTGTGAATTTTAATAAATTAAACAGTATTGTTCAGGTGTTGGGGTATGATAATTATGTAGACTTTATCCACTCGCACACCGAAGCTTTTAGCTTTAATGATTTAAAAATCAGTATTCCCAAAGCAACGGTAAATACAAGACTGCTGGATGAGCTGGTGGGCTTTTGGTATTCTTTTAACCGGAACCTGCCGGATAATCCTGAAAAAATAAACGAGGAACGGATCTGGCGCTCGGCGGTTGAGATTTACAAATCAACCGCTTCGGGCGAGTACCTGGTGGAGCGGAGCGGGGGAGACAATCATAAGTATTATGGCAAAATAACCGCTTATGCCGATTATGTTTTTATTATTATGAACAGTAATACCTTTATCCGGCAGCGGCATTTTATTTCACGTTTAAAGGATATCAACGAAAAATTAAAGCAACCCCGGTATAGGGTACACGAAATGCACTTTATAAGTACCTGCATTAGTTTTAACCAGGAACCGATTGCTTTATTTGAAATTTTTCAGAAAGTAAAAGCTGCTAAAGACTTTGTAACGGATTCGATCAGTTTCCCGATTGAGAGCGGCGAACTTCCCGAAAATGTTGTTTCGTATTTAAAGGACACCGAAGAAAACCGGATGAGTTACCGGTAAGATGCGGGAGATGGTGATGCTGACGATGTAATAAACTGTTCGTAATAAATCATAAATACCTGCGCTTATATTAATTTTGCGGCCAATTTATGGCACAACTCAGTTTTCAGTTACAACATACCGATACCGGATCTGCCGCCAGGGCCGGTTTGATCCAGACCGATCACGGACAGATCGAAACCCCCATTTTTATGCCGGTGGGTACTGCGGGTTCCGTAAAAGCCGTTACCCAGGCGCAACTGGAAAACGAGGTAAAGGCCCAGATCATTTTGGGCAATACCTATCACCTGTACCTGCGGCCGGGACTGGAAGTGCTGGAAAAAGCCGGCGGACTGCACCACTTTAATCAATGGCACCGGCCCATTCTTACAGACAGCGGCGGGTTCCAGGTTTTTTCACTGGCCGGCACGCGTAAGATCAAAGAGGAGGGCGTCACCTTTGCTTCGCATATCGACGGGAGCAAACACCTGTTTACCCCGGAACGGGTAATGGATATACAGCGGGTGATTGGCGGTGATATTATTATGGCCTTTGACGAATGTCCGCCCGGCGGCAGTGAATACGCCTATGCCCGTAAAAGCCTCGATCTGACGCACCGCTGGCTCGACCGCTGCTGGGAACGGTTTACCGCCACACCGGATAAATACGGGTATACCCAAAACCTGTTCCCCATTGTACAGGGAGCTACATTTAAGGACCTGAGAAAGGAATCCTGTGATTTTGTTGCCCAAAAGGATGCACCCGGCAATGCCATCGGCGGACTGAGTGTAGGGGAGCCTGAAGACAAAATGTACGAGATCTGCGACTGGTGCTGCCAGCATCTGCCTGTACAAAAACCCCGGTATCTTATGGGAGTGGGCACTCCCTGGAACATCCTGGAGTGCATTGGGATGGGGATTGATATGTTTGACTGCGTAATGCCTACCCGCAACGGGCGCAATGCCATGCTGTTTACATCGGAAGGGGTGATCAATATCGACAATAAAAAATGGGAATTTGATTATTCGCCCATCGACGCGCAGCTTCCCAACCCCATGAGCAACGGTTATAGTAAGGCCTACCTGCGGCACCTCTTCAAAAGCGGGGAGATCCTGGCCCTCACTATTGCCAGTGTGCATAACCTGGCCTTTTACCTGTGGCTGGTAAAAGAAGCGCGCCAACAGATCCTGGCGGGTACGTATCACGCGTGGAAAAACCAAATGATTGTTAAGTTAAAAACACGCTTGTAGGGCCATATCTTTTTTTCGGTTACTTTTACAGATAATATTTTCATGAAGAAGCTGGACTGGTACATATTAAACCGACTGTTGATTTCGTTTGTATTTTGCATGTTGCTGTTTACAGTAATTGCGGTGGCCATCGATACCAGTGAAAAATCGGATGATTTTGTAAAATCAGGACTTTCTTCCTGGCAGATCTTTACCAAGTACTATATGGGGTTCATACCTTATATATGGAGTTTGCTGTTTCCGCTTTTTGTGTTCATTGCCGTCATTTTCTTTACCAGTAAAATGGCCCTGCGTTCCGAGGTGATCGCCATTCTTGCCAGCGGTACGCGCTTTACGCGGTTTTTGCGTCCGTATATGATCGGCGGATTATTGCTGGCAACCATACTCTTTTTTGGAAGGGCCTACTTTATCCCGATGGCCAATACCATCATGAGCAACTTCCGGAAGACCTATATCGATAAAAACGACCCGCTGAAGAACCGGTCGGAGAGTGCCTGCAGCACCTGTTTTTATAAGCGGGTAGACAGCATCACCTATATGGGAGTAAAGAATTTTGACGCCGTAACGCAAAAAAGCGGCGCCTTTTTTATGGACCGGGTACGAAGAGGCAAGCTGGTGTATAACCTCCGTGCAGAATCCGTACGCTGGGATACCACCAAACGACAAAGGAAATGGATCGCTGAAAATGTGGTGGAACGCATTGTGGACAGCCTGGGCGAACGCGTAACACATTCAAAGGAGAAGATAGTGCGGCTGAATATGGCGCCTGATGAGCTGATAAAAGACGAGTACCTGAAAGATAAGCTGACCACCCCTGGATTGAAGCGACTGATCAAAAATGAGGAACTGAGGGGTACGGAGGGGCTGAATGCCTTAAAAGTGGAATTGTACAAACGCACCTCAACTCCGTTTACCGTGCTGCTGCTCACCTTCATCGGAGCGGTTATCGCCAGCCGTAAAACCCGGGGGGGAAGTGGTATGCACCTGGCCCTGGGAATTGTGATCGCAGCCGTATTTATCCTGGCCGACCAGTTTTCGACCGTATTTTCCACCAAAGGTAATTTCCCTCCGTTGCTGGCCGCCTGGATGCCCAACCTCTTTTTTACTTTCGTAGCACTCCGGTTATACAAAACGGCACCCAAGTAAGCTGCCGGTGTTCATTCAGATGCGGATTTCAGAATCCAGATTTGAGAATCCAGAGTCCAGATTTGAGCGTCGAGCATTGAGCCTTCAGCCTTCAGCATCGGGCCTCCAGTATTGAG
>NZ_JAJNEC010000002.1 GCF_021044425.1 Niabella pedocola
GAGCATACAGCATCAGCCATCGTCATCAACTATACAATCAGCGCCTGATGAACACGGTGTTTGCGTTCTGCCTTAAATCCAGAATTGAGAATCCAGCATCCAGATTTGAGCGTCGGGCATTGAGCCTTCAGCCTTCAGCATCGGGCCTCCAGTATTGAGCATACAGCATCAGCCATCGTCATCAACTATACAATCAGCGCCTGATGAACACGGTGTTTGCGTTCTGCCTTAAATCCAGAATTGAGAATCCAGCATCCAGATTTGAGCGTCGGGCATTCAGCCTTCAGCACTCAGCATTGAACATCCAGCTCTTAGCCTTCAGCATTCGGCCTTCAGAATCGGAAGTTTCTCCCTGGTTTACGAGTATCAGGTCTCAAATCTCAAATCTGCAGTCTCAAATCTGATTAAAACTGCCTCATTTTAAACCCTTTTGCTGCTATTTTGTTAAGGAATTATTGTCCTTGAAAAAATACTAAAATATAATTTGTTGTGGCAATTGGCTTTAACTATCTTTAGCGCAAACCATTTTTTTAATAGTTAAGACGAAGAAGCATATATGGAAGAATTTAAAGTGAAGTTTAAAGAGCAGGCGGATAAGCTGGGCGCTGAAATTAAAACGATGCTCCAGGAACACGGGAACACGGTTATTGGAGAAACCACCCTGGCGCAGATTTACCAGGGAATGAGGGGAATGACAGCCCTGGTTACCGAAACTTCCCTTCTGGACGCACAGGACGGTATCCGTTTTAAAAGACGTTCCATTCCTGAACTGCGGGAACAGCTTCCCAAAGCCAAAGGTGGTTCGGAGCCGCTGCCGGAAGCATTATTTTACCTGATGATGATCGGCGAAATTCCTACAGAGGAAGACGTGGAAAACCTGAGCGCCATCCTGCAACGTCGCAGCCATGTACCTACCTATGTATTCGATACCATGAAAGCCCTGCCCAAGGACACCCATCCCATGACGCAGTTTGTGGTAGGAGTGATGGCTTTGCAGGCCGAAAGTGTTTTTGCAAAACGGTATGCCGAGGGTTTTTCCAAAAAGGATTACTGGGAAGCTACCCTCGAAGATACGCTGAACCTGATTGCGCGGCTGCCGCATATAGCGGCATTTGTTTACCGCCGGAAATACAAGGGCGGCAAGGCAGTGCAGCCGGATGGTATGCTGGACTGGGCGGCTAATTTTGCGCACATGCTGGGGTACGATAACGAAGAATTTAAGGAGCTGATGCGGTTGTATATGGTGATCCATGCGGATCACGAAGGCGGAAATGTATCGGCTCATGCTACCCATCTGGTGGGCTCGGCGTTGAGCGATCCTTATTTAAGTTATGCCGCAGGTATGAACGGTTTGGCGGGTCCCCTGCACGGGTTGGCCAACCAGGAAGTGATCAAATGGATCTTTGAAATGCAGAAAGAGCTGAATACGGAAGCACCTACTGCCGAACAAATAGGCGACTATGTAAAAAAGACCCTGAGCGAGGGCAAAGTGGTGCCTGGTTACGGACACGCCGTGTTACGCCAGACCGACCCGCGTTTTACCGCTCAAATGGAATTTGGTAAAAAACATATGTCCGATGATCCGCTGGTAAATACAGTATGGCGGATTTATGAAACGGTTCCGGGTATTTTGCAGGCATTGGGAAAAGTAAAAAACCCATGGCCAAATGTAGATGCGCATAGCGGGGCATTACTGGTACATTATGGTATGAAGGAATACGAATATTACACGGTTCTTTTTGCCGTTAGTCGTTCATTGGGTGTGCTTTCCAGTTTGTGCTGGGATCGTGCCCTGGGAATGCCGTTGGAGCGTCCCAAGTCGGTTACTACAGCCGCTGTAAAACGTTGGCTGAATAAGGAAGTAGAAAACCTGGGTGATTAAATCGTCCGGAGTCTGGATTTTTTTTAGTATATTAGAACAACAGGAATCGTTCATGTCGGACTTTTTTGGTACGGTTTTTTAGGGGAAATAGATAGTATCTTATTAATAAACTAAAATAAATAAGAAGTTTATGAAAAATAGAGACAAATACATTCTTGGCATCGCCGGTGCAGCACTGGCGGGTATCGCAATCGGGTTGTTGTTTTATACAGATGAAGGAAAGAAGACCCGTAAAAAAATGAAAAATACGGCCAACGACTGGGCTGATTCACTTGGCAGCCTGATCGCCTCGGGTAAAGAAAGCCTTTCTGACTTGTCCCACAAGGCCATGAAGAAAGCAAAAAAAGGTTATCAGCGGGTAAAAGGCCAGGCCGAAGAGGGCTATGACGATCTCAAAAGCGCATACAATGATGTAGCGGATGAGTACAGCGCCGGGAAAGTAAGATAAACTAACACCCCTATAAACGGGTTGTCTGCAAGGTTTGTTGTTTAAGCCAGCATGTTGGCGCATTAAAACAATATACTTTTAAGGCAACCTTTTTTTATTGTAACTATAAAACGCAAACTATGTTCGAACTGAAAGAAAAGCTGGAGAATGTTGCAGAAGATGTGGAAGAAATTGCAAAAACCTATTACCGGTTATCGGTGGTGAATATTGTGGACAAAGGGAGTAAACTGGGGTCTTCGTTCCTGATCCTGGCGTTGGTTACCGGGCTTGCATTTTTTATTTTTCTCTTTATCGGTTTTGGAGCCAGTTACTGGATCGGGCAGGCGCTCGGAAACCCGATGCTGGGCTTTTTTATAGTAGCGGGATTCTTGTTGCTGGTGCTGATCCTCATCCTTGCATTGAACAAAAAAGTGATTCAACCCATCATCCGTAACATTATCATTAAGAATTTATATGACTAAGCCCCTTATAACCACCCGTGAAGAGCTCATGCAGGAAAAGGCCCGTCTAAAGGCCCGGCTGCGGCAACGTAAAACCGCAATGCGGCAGTCTATAAATGAGATCAAACAGGAGCTAAACCCCATCGGCCAGATCGCTAAAACCACCAAGGATATCTGGAATGCCGATGCGTCCAACCCGCTGATCGCAATGGGCGTTACCAAGCTTACCGACCTGGTGATCCGCAAGGGGATCCTGCGTAAGGCCGGCTGGCTATCGCGATTGATTGCGCCCGTACTGGTGCAGAAAGTTGCTACTTACCTGATCAGTGAAAAGGCCGGGGATCAGATCGCAAGGCTGTTACACCGGACGGCCTTTAAGCTCCGTGAAGAAAAACCACAGCAGGTAAATTTTAAAGGCGGCAAGGGAATGAAGCCTGTATCTTAGGTTGCAAAAAAAATCTTGGACAATAACAAACAATCCATTATGTTTGCGCTCCGTTTGGGAAATGCACTTTGGGGCAATCACCAATACCGGGAAGATGACCAGCCCGACTGGTTTGAAATAGGGGGATTAGCTCAGCTGGCTAGAGCGCTTGCATGGCATGCAAGAGGTCACCGGTTCGAATCCGGTATTCTCCACCAGGATAAGGCTTTACAATTCATTGTAGAGCCTTTTTTTATGTCCTTTTCTGCCAAGTGGTACCCCGTACGGACCAAGTGAAAAAGTTGGGATCATGAAGAAAGTTTGAGGGATTTTGGGAGTTGGTTTTTTTTAACCGTGACCCAGGTAGTTCAGTTGGAACTTTTGGCCCTCCACCGTATTGACTGAATATGATCAATCCGATCAGCAAAGAAAACACTGCCTGAAAGGTTTAATCCACGGAATTTATAGTAAGTTGGCGAAATGGCTTTATCCCTATAACATCCCTCATCGTAACCAAAAGAAGCAATAATTATCGGGAATAAAATACTGCCGTTTTTGAATTTCCGTTTTTTACAGATTTGTTCAATTTCAGAAATTTTGATGTGCCCCTTCTTTTTTAATCGTGATATTTCAGCAGAAAACCAATCAGAACTACCATCTGAGACTTCAATTGACTGAATCTTTGATTTACTGTCTACGTTTATTTTTAATAGTTCATTATAGCAGAATATTGAATCCTCTTTCATTGAATCATCCGATGGCTGTAGCGATCTTGCAATATCCTTTTCGATTTGCTTTCTAATTTCTGCTACTGCATTTTGTGCAGACAAGCAGAATGGGACGAGACTACTTAGTAGGAGTATGATATTCTTTTTCATTGTTGTGTTTGATTACAAGGTGTACCGCGATTGGCTTTTTTATAGTCAATGCTAGTTTGATCGGTCCGGGTTTTGTGAGGGTATAAAGGCGTTGCCAGGCAATGGTCTTGTGCAATGAAGTTGGATATTTGTAGTTAATCCACACATGTATCATTTCATGAAATATAGTAGCGCCGGGAATAGCGCATGCATATTTATGGCAATATAATTAATAAATTAAATAAAAGATTAAAGTGTGTGTTATTTTAAAAGTCAATAGCCTGCACAATAAGTTATGTACAGACTATTGTATATTATCCTAGCGAATTGTGTTTGTTAATTATCCCGCCTTTTCATCAATATCCATCTCCTGGCTCAGGTTCTGGATCAACGTTGCCGGGGAGGGGTGTCCTATTCTTTTATGCAGCCGTATTTCCTCATACATTTTGTAGAGATTCTAAAGCAGTGGGTTGAAGACACGGGTGGCATACAGGTATCCGTGCAACAGTTAAGTCTTATACAGACAGCTTATCTGTTTCATAAAACAATCGAACAGGGATTCTACATCTCCATTTAAAAGTAACAGTGGGAGATGGGGTCCCAAAAAACTAAAAATGTTTATGCGCTTTTAGGCAGCAGAAACTAATTATTTTCTATAATTTGCGTTTCCCCCAAAAGCAGCATCCCATCTATGACACAGGAATACATCGAAATCCGCGGTGCGCGGGAAAATAATCTGAAAAACGTTGACCTCCGGTTGCCCAAGCGGAAGATCAATATTTTTACGGGCGTGTCCGGATCCGGCAAGTCGTCGATCGTTTTTGATACCATTGCCACAGAGGCCCAGCGCCAGTTGTATGAAAATTTCAGTATGTTCATCCGGAGCCTGCTCCCCAAATTTCCGCAACCGGATGCGGATGCTATTGAAAAATTGGGAATGGCCGTAGTGGTAGACCAGAAGCGCCTTGGTGGAGGATCGCATTCCACCATGGGAACCATCACCGATATTTCGCCGGTATTGCGGGTCTTATTTTCCCGGGTGGGAAAGCCCTGGGTGGGTTATGCCAATGTCTTTTCCTTCAATGACCCGCAGGGGATGTGCCCGGAGTGTAATGGCCGGGGCCGTAAACTGGGCTTCGATGCATCAAAGTTTATAGATCCTTCAAAATCGCTGAAAGAAGGTGCCATACAGGCGCCCGGGCTGGTTTCCTGGGAGAAGGACATGTATGCGCACAGCGGTTTTTTTGATATAGATAAAAAACTGGCCGATTATACCAGGGAGGAGATGGACCTGCTGCTGTACAGCGGTCCCCGGAAGTTTAAGATGAAGTTTGGAAACAGTGATATGAATGTAACCTATCTGGGCCTGGTTGAGAAGTTTGAGCGGGCCTATATACGGCGCGACATAAAAACGCTTTCCGAACGTAAACAGAAAACGATCATGCCTTATCTGCAGGAACAGCCCTGTCCGGCCTGTGGGGGCACACGGCTGAATCAGGCGGCGCTTTCGGCGGAGATCAACGGCAGGAACATTGCGGCACTCTCTGCGATGGAGGTGGAAGAGCTGATTCCTTTTTTTAAAATGATTGATGATCCTGTGGCTGCGCCACTCATCCGTACATTAACGGAGCGGCTGCAGCACCTGGTGGATATGGGGCTCGGCTACCTGAGTTTAAACCGGGAAACGGACACCCTCTCCGGCGGGGAATCGCAACGGGTAAAAATGGTAAAACACCTGGGCAGCAGTTTGATCGATGTGCTCTATATTTTTGATGAGCCCAGTGTTGGACTGCACCCGAGGGATGTATACCGGCTGAACGGCTTGTTGCAAAAGCTCCGTGATAAGGGTAATACGGTGATCGTGGTGGAGCACGATCCGGATGTGATCCGCATTGCCGATCATATTGTGGATGTGGGACCAAATGCCGGAACAAAAGGCGGACAGATCATGTACGAGGGAACGCTGGACGGCCTGCTGCACACGGATACACTTACCGGGAAATACCTGAAGCATAGCCTTCCGTTGAAGACAAACAGCCGAACACCAAGCGGACAATTACCGCTAACAGGTGCCCGCGTCAATAACCTGCAGGGTGTGGATGTGAACATTCCCGAGGGCGTGTTAACCGTTGTAACCGGTGTGGCCGGATCCGGCAAGAGCTCATTGATCCATCATGCATTTCTGAATGCTTATCCAAACGCTGTTGTGATTGATCAGTCGGCCGTGGGTACTTCCACCCGCTCCAACCCGGCAACCTATACGGGGACCATGGACCTGATACGGAAAGCGTTTGCGGGCGCCAATCAGGTAGATGCCTCCCTGTTTTCCTTTAATTCAAAGGGAGCCTGTGAAAACTGCCAGGGAACAGGTGTCATCTATACAGACCTGGCCTTTCTGGAAGGCGTAAAAACACGTTGCGAGGTATGCGAGGGTCGGCGTTATAAAGAAGAAGTACTGGCTTACCGGCTGAACGGAAAATCGATTTCCGATGTGCTGGAAATGACCGTGCGTGAAGCCGGTAGCTTTTTCACTGCAAAGGACATCCGTAAAAAGCTGGATACCATGATCGAGGTGGGACTGGAATACCTGACATTGGGCCAGCCGTTGAGTACTTTATCCGGTGGCGAGTGTCAGCGCATTAAGCTGGCCAGCGAACTGCACAAGAAGGGCAGCATTTATGTGATGGACGAACCTACTACCGGACTGCATCTGTCGGATGTAGGGCGGTTGATTGAACTGATGGAAGGATTGGTCAACAAAGGCAATACGGTTATTGTGATTGAACATAACCTGGAGGTAATTAAAAACGCAGACTGGATTATCGATATGGGGCCGGAAGGCGGCCATAAGGGCGGGCAGGTGATCTTTGAAGGCAGGCCGGATGCGCTCATTACTTTTCCCGGATCGCATACCGGTGTTTTTCTGAAAGCCGCACTGGAGGCCTGATCTGTGATGCGCGATGCTGCTGTAGTAAAAAAAGCGGATCCGCAATGCTGACGGAAAAAATACATGAAGCCATTGGGAAGCGTGTTATTGATTAGCTGGAGCAGCGGACGGTATGCATCGTTTTGAATATACAAGGCGGTCCTGTTTGAGTCTGGTATCTCAAATCCGGATTCTGTATTATAAAGCATTTAATACCCTGCATCGTCTGTGCCGGGTCGCTCATGGGAAAGGTAATGGCAAAGCCGGAATATATCCACGAATAAGACAAAGAACAATTATCCGGAAGGTCGGCTATAGGCCGCTGTTCAACCTGCTGACCGGTGATTTCCGGTCTGTGAGGCCAGCCGGTACAGGGAGTACCAGGAACATGGGTTTTGTTACTACAAACGAAGCCGGGCATTCCGCTGTTTTTAACAATTTTTATTTGCTTCCGGTGCCTGATAGTTGTATATGCTTTCCCTCGGCCAGGCGCCTCCGTTGATCCGGAACCGGCAGTAATGTTCCCGTTAATTGCGGTTCAACAGCCGGCCGCCGGTCTTAAACCAGTGACAAAATCTAAACCAGTTGCTGGGCCTTTTCAAAAGCGGGTGGGAAAGCGATGGGTAAAAGCCCGGCAATCTATGCTGCCGGCTGTATAAATAAATCGCATAGACACTCCCGGCTAAGGATCCAGCGGGTCTGCGGCATCCGTTTGCAGGCTTTCTTTATTAGGATAATAAGCTGTTTGCTCAGGCCCGATCGATTGCATATTGCTGTAGGGCAAATACCCTAGATCGCGCTGGGCGGTCCGGGTCATATTGCCACGGATATAGTTGGTTTGACTGGCATCCGTGGCAATCAGCACCGGTTTGCCGGCCGGTATCTGAAACCGGTAAATCATCCGGTTGGTATTACGGATATTAGTAGTGGTATGCCGGGCGTGAGGCTCAATAAATACAGCGGTTTCCGGTATCCCCATTACCTGAGTCAGATACCGCTTCATTTCTACCGCCTCATTATAGGGTGTTAAAAAAGGATGTACATTACCGCCGGAAACAACTATAAACGGCGCCATTCCTTTCTTATATAATTCGGCTGCATCGCGGCAGCGGCGTGCCCCGCCCGAGTCGAGTGTTACCGCCGGGTCTTCCGGACCAAGTCCCGGTACCAGGATCAGGCTGTACGCATAACGGCTCCAATTGGTTTTCTTCAGCTGCCGGATGGGGGCCTGGTTCAAGCCTGCCTGCAACGGTTCAAATCGGGCCGCTTCATAACGTCCGTTGAGCTCCAGTACGCGGATAGCTGCCCGGAGCGGCGTTGCGGGTAATGCCACATCATTGGCTACCTGTGCCAGGTAATCTTTCAGGGTTTTGGGGTATGCCTTGTCCTTTATGCCAAAGCGGATGGAATCGATCTTGGGATACCGGGGTGTGTCGCCTTTTATATAAATACTAAAAATCCGGTTAATGTTACCGGCTTCGTTTTCCCAAACCTGGCGGAGGTAGGCGGTATCCTTTAATGGATGCAGCCGGTAATAGGTCTCTTTTTTCTTCAGCGTGGCAACAAGGGCTTTCAAACCTGCGTTGCGGGGATACTCTTTTACCCAGGAATCACCCGTTAGCCGGATTTGTTCGGGCGTCAGGCTGAATGCGGCCGCCAGGCAGGTTCGGTCTGTGCAGTTTTGAATAGCCTGTTGCAACTGGGCCGCATAATTTTGGGTAATGGTCTTCATACCGGTTTGAAAAGCCGGGGTTGTTTTCAGGGTTTCCAGCTGCCCCGTCAGCGGAAAATTCTTCTGTTGTAATGTGGCCGCAAACCCGGTGCCGGTACTGAATGCCGCCGCATAAAGCGACTGATAGCAGGATTTATAAGCGGCTACATCGGATGCATGGCTCTCATACAAAAAAGGACCGTCGTAATGCACCTGGTCCAGCGCCTGCAGGATGGCCACCCAATTGTTTTCGCCTTTACCATTACAGGGAAAATAATGGTTCTCCTCCCGGCCGGTGCCATCTGCCACATGCAGGGTTTTTAAACGGCTGCCCATGGCCAGGATCAGCTTTTCGGGGTATTTGATATGGTTCAGGTCAATGGCCGAATACACGTCGGGGGGCAGCAGGTTCATCACCTCCACGGCTTCTTCTACCGTGCGCAGCAGTGGCCGCTCCCGTACGGGGCCATGCTGCAATTCCGGTCCCAGCATGTTTTCGATGACCATAAGCGCACCCTGTTGCTTTACCAGGGGATTTAACTCCTGTACGGATTGTACCAGCTGCTTTTTGCGCAGGGGCCGTTCATCCCGGTTTAAAAACCAGCTGGGATGAAAAAGAATGATATGGGGGTTTAAAACGGCTACATATTTTAATACACGTGTATGCATAGCCACCACCGCTTTCCGCTCTGCTTCATCACCTAACGACAGGTCGATATTTTTTCCATACGGCATATGAACCGACCAGATTTGTATCCCCGCTTCATCCGCAGCCTTCCGGGCCCGCCCTGCAATTTCCAGAAACGCATCATCCTGTTTTAAAAAGTTACGGGCTGTATCTACAATGCCACCCATACCCACTTCAATGCAGTCGATACCTGCTGCTTTCGCTGCCTTCATACCTTCTGCCGTTACTTTATCCATACCAATATTAAACCCAAGTCTTAACGGTTTGGGAAAGCCGGGCTGTGTAAAAGCAGTCTGGTATACAAACAGCAAAAGAATGAACATTCCTTTTCGAAGGGTAATGGTTGGCTTCATATATTGAATGATAATAAAGATGGAGGGCTAAAAATAGAACATCCGGTGCAGAAATCCTTTTTAAAAATCCCGTTAAAGAGCCTGGCAGTAAAACATCCGTATAGGCTTTAAAAACTTATGCAAAGTTATCTGGGAAAAATGAAAATTATGAACACCCGGACGTTAGCTTTTTGTATTTTTTTAAGATACGACTGTGAAAAAACGGCCAGTACAACAACGGTAACCTTAGGGAGCAACGGGCTGCAAACCAAAAATAAGCCCTACTTTTGAGTGGCTTCAAAGAACTGAATGTATGAACTGTTTGATCGTTGATGATAATAAGATTGCGCGCACTACCTTAAAACAACTGGTCGCCCAGGTGCGTGATCTGGAAGTGGCAGGAGAGGCGTCCGGTGCGCTGGAGGCCAGCAATTTGTTGCGGCAGCAGCCGGTTGACCTGTTGCTGCTGGATATTGAAATGGAGGAAATGACCGGGCTGGAACTGACACGGCTGCTGGGCGAAAACCGGCCGGTGATCATTTTTATATCCGCAAAGAAAGAATATGCCATTGAAGCATTTGAGCTGAATGTAGCCGACTATATAACCAAACCGGTACAGCCGGCACGCTTTCTGCAAGCCATCGACCGGGCACGGGAAATTATCGCCAGCAACCAGCAGCAATTAAATGTGCATACCGATGCCTTCCTTTTTATAAGGGATTCGAATGTGGTAAAACGGCTGGGCTTCGAAGAGATCCTGTATGCAGAGGCCATGGGCGACTATGTGAAACTGCATACCGCCAAAAAATTTTATGCCGTACACAGTCCGTTAAAAACAGTAGAAGAGCGGCTGCCGGTACAGCAATTCATCCGGGTACACCGTTCGTATATAGTTGCGGTGGATAAAATAGACAGTGTGGAGCAGGGCGCACTTATCATCGGCGGCAAGCCGGTACCCGTTGCAGATGCTTATAGAAGTGCCCTCAATAAACGGATGAATGTGCTTTAAGGTTGTTCCAGGTCTCAGGTTTAAAGTTTAAGGTTGGATTCGTTTGATGTCTGGTGGTTTTCGATGTTCGGCACGACGTCGTTTGTTAAGACGGCAGATGCGCAGATCTGGTACCGGCATTAGTAGAACTCAAAATAGCACGCGCAGCCAAAGCGCCGCAGGCGCAATCAGCGTATCTGCGGCAGTTATAAAAAATTGCTTAAGTAAAAGGGATGATTTTAAATACTGGAAATTGAGTTGCAGATTTCAGACTGAAAACATATAACGAATATCCAACGCTCCAAACCCCGGGCGTGCACCGACCCGAAACTTTAAACCTGGAAATGGGGAACACTCATTCTTTATGCTGTATGAACGCTTCCTGGTGTAACGCTCATCCTATTTGATGATCAACTGATAGCTGACGGCTGATCGCCGAAGCCTGACAGCTGAACCTCCAACGACCCTTTTTGCCGATTCGGCGATTGCTTCTTTCATCCCCCCCGGGGAAGCTGTAGCTTTGATAAAAACCGGCATCGTGAATACCTGGAAAATCATATACATGACGCTTTCGGCATTATTGCTGATCGGGTTTGTATATGGCCTGCTTTACGAGTTATACGTGCTCCGGAACCGGCTGGTGATTTTCCTGTTCCTGGGTCTTATTGTGGCCGATCTCATTGTTTTTATAAAACTATTCTGGAACATCACGGCTAGCCGGCGCGACGATGCCTGATAATTAAACTATATTTGACGGGAATTGCCGGTTATGAAATCTTCCTTTCGGTACATACTTGTTGTTACGTTTATAGTGGCCGTTATCGTCATCGTTTTCCTGCAATTTAATTCCAGTCAAAGCATCAACCAGCTCATCAACGGCAACGAGGACCTGATGAACGTACTGAAGCTGAAAATGGAGCTGCAGCAGGTGCAGGAAAATGTAACACAGCTGGAAACCGAAACCAAAAGTATTGTGATCCGCGGGCACGACCTGCGGGATGGCCGGTTTGAACAACAGGCCAAAAAAGTAAGCCAATCCTTTCAAACGCTGGATTCTTTTGAAATTAACCCCGTGGTGGGTGCGGGTATTTTACGGCTGAAACGCCAGGTAAATAAAAAGATCGAGCTCAATAAAGAAGTACTG
The DNA here is from genome assembly GCF_021044425.1 of Niabella pedocola. Classification (GTDB taxonomy): domain Bacteria; phylum Bacteroidota; class Bacteroidia; order Chitinophagales; family Chitinophagaceae; genus Niabella; species Niabella pedocola. The sequence goes on from NZ_JAJNEC010000002.1 coordinate 11,841, forward strand.
CGCACATTTGCGGGTGATGGAAAGGACGCCGCTGAAGCCTTGATCAATGACCAGGAAGAAACCCTGCTTTCTGATTCCATCAACAGCTTGGCACACCAAATCGACCGGCAATACCAGGTGAGTGTTACACAATTGATCCGGAACGCGGACCGCAACGGAAGGAATGCAAAAACATTTGGAACCATCCTGGCCGTAATTGCAGCTATAGCTTCGCTGCTGGCCTTTGGATATATCTCTTATAAAATGGGGGAGCAGCAACGGTTGATCCACCAGCTGAATGTTTCAGAACAGCGGGCAAGGCGATCGGCGGAAGCTAAGGAAAACTTCCTGGCAAATATGAGCCATGAGATCCGCACACCTTTAAATGCCATATTGGGATTTACAGGGCTATTGCAAAAAAAACAAACGGATCCCGAAACCGGCCACTACACCGGGCTGATTCATAAGGCGGGTGAAAACCTGCTGCAGATTGTAAACAATATCCTCGATATTTCAAAAATTGAAGCGGGAATGATGCCGGTTGAAACAGCGGCGTTTGATCTCCGGGAAACGGTGGCAACCATTGAACATCTTTACCGGCAGCGGAGTATGGAAAAAGGACTGGCGTTTGCGGTTGTGGTGGCAGATGACGTTCCGGAGATGATGGAAGGCGATGAAGTAAAGCTAACACAGATTATTGTAAACCTGGTCAGCAATGCCATCAAGTTTACGGATAAAGGGCAGGTTACCCTGGCTGTTAACCGCAAACAGGTCGCCGGTAATAAAATGATCATAACCTTTGTAGTGTCGGATACCGGAATCGGTATGGATGCCGCAGAACGGGCCGCAGTATTTACCCGGTTTCGCCAGGGGGATGAGAGCATTACACGTAAATACGGGGGAACCGGTTTGGGATTAACCATTGTAAAGGACCTCGCTCAGTTGCTGAACGGCACTATCGCAGTGCGCAGCGAAAAAGGATCCGGTACGGTATTTACCGTGGAGTTGCCTTTCCGGCAGGCGCATGTAGTACCGAAAGATGAGCGGCACGGTACACCTTTAAAAATGGAGCAGGCTAACTGGTTGCATAAAAAAATACTGGTTGTTGAGGATAATGAAATGAACCGGTTATTGCTGGCGCAACTGCTGAAAGGCTGGCAGCTGGAATTTGAGATGGCAACCAACGGAAATGAAGCGGTACGGCTGCTGAAGGAACAACGGTACGACCTGGTGCTGATGGATATCCAGATGCCGGAGATGGACGGTTATACAACCACGGCGGTGATCCGGAATGAAATGCACCACACCATGCCGGTTATTGCCATGACGGCGGATGCCCTGACCAGTCAGAAAGAAAAATGTTTACAGGCGGGGATGGATGATTTTATTTCAAAACCGCTGGAGGAAGCTATGCTGCACCGGCTGCTGGCGCAATGGCTGAATGAACCCGTTGAGCGGACCGACGGAACGGAAGAACCGGTAGCCGCTCCGGAAAATAACAACCTGCGTTACTTACAGCTCAATTACCTGTTTATGGTAAGCAGGGGCAACCGGGAATATGAAAAGGAAATCATGGAGCAGTTTTGCGAAATGGTACCCGAAGAACTGGCAAGGATCCAAACGGCCTGGGACCAGGGCAATACCGATCGCGTTCAACGAACGGCCCACAGTATGAAAACAACCGTAGCGGCATTAGGACTTACCGGTCATACAGAACCGTACCTCTCCGTATTGGAACATATAATGCCCGCAGATCCCGCGTTCCCGCAAGTGTTTCAACGGTTACAGGAGGTTTGCCGGCACGCGCTGGATGAAGCAACGGCCTACAAAGCGGCCCACTATGGGGGTAATACTGATCCTGTGCCCGGCGATAACCCGGTATAGGCGCCCTTTTTACAAACGCTCTCCTGCTGCCGGTCATCAGCAAAAAAAAGTTTGGAAGACAGATGCACTGGTACGCGTTTTGACGATGTAATACCAATTAGTGAGCTGATTAAGTTTAACTACAATTCATTTGTGATCTTAACCTAGGTTAAGATTGAAGTAGTTTGGCCGCAGTACTTTAGCTCAGGAATAACGACAAGGACTACTTAATACTAACAATCACAAACTTTAAAAATTTAAGAAAAATGAGCACGCTAAAATTAAAAGACGGAACAGAGATTTTTTTCAAGGACCAGGGAGAAGGCCCGGTATTGATGTTTCATCATGGATGGCCATTATCTTCAGACGACTGGGATGCACAGGTGATTTTCTTTTTACAAAAGGGCTATCGCGTAATTGCGCACGACAGAAGAGGTCACGGCCGTTCCAGCCAGAATATCTATAATCACACGATTGAGCAATACGCCGCTGATGCGGCTGAACTGGTGGCGTTTTTAGATTTAAAAGATGTGGTACACATCGGTCACTCCACCGGAGGAGGTGAAGTAATCCGTTATGTGAACAAGTATGCCAACGGCAGAGCGAAGAAAGCCATTTTAATCAGTGCCGTGCCGCCTGTGATGGTAAAAAGTGAATCGAATCCTGATGGTGTTCCCATGGAGGTATTTGATAATATCAGGGAGCAGACGTTAAATAATAGAAGCCAGTTTTATATTGACTTAACTTTCCCTTTCTATGGCTATAACAGGGCAGGTGCAAATATAAAGGAAGGTGTACAGAGAAACTGGTGGAGGCAGGGAATGATGGGGGGGATCGTTGCCCACTATGATGGGATTAAGGCTTTTTCAGAAACGGATTTTACGGAAGATTTAAAGGCAGTTGATATTCCGGTCTTGGTATTGCACGGAGAAGATGACCAAATCGTACCAATAGAGAATTCAGCTATAAAATCTGCAAAGCTGCTGAAAAACGGGAAGCTGATCACTTACCCGGGTTTCTCGCACGGAATGCCTACTGTAGAGCATCAGACTATTAATAAAGACATTTTGGAGTTTATCCGGTCTTAATTAAACATGATCATCGTTATAATTGGCTCCAATTGTTAACGATTGTGAAGTTCATCGTTCGAAATGCCGGTTGCTATTTAATTTTTATACCCAGGCCAGAAGCAGGGATCCTTCGAGACTGCTTCTGGCGCATCGGGGAAAAAAAACTGCTTAATGCAAACTACCTGTGGATTTACTTTACGTACTTTAAGAGTGCCGGCAACGCTTTGGATGAATGGGCCGGTTTGATAAAGTCCCGTTCAAAAAGGTAGAAACTAAAGGCCTCATATTTTTTATGAATGTAGTGGTGTTGATGGTTATCTCATTCGGGTTATTCCCGGTGTTTGTAATTCGTGGTTTACCTTGGGGGCAGGCAGCTTTTTACAGGCTGCCCCGCTGAGTTATAAATCGTGGAAATAGTGCTCAGATTGCCTGTTTTGTGTCATCCTTACATTAATGGGATACACTTTCTCCTTTGGATGCTGCATATATCCGATAAATCATTCCTGTTGCCGGACTTCCGGTCTTGTGCTTTTCTAGTTTCAACGATTGATTTTGCCTTTTCGTCTATTGAGGATGAAACGGTGCCGGAATCAGGAGTATCTTTAAGGAGTAAATATAAAAACAGAAAAAAATGAAAAAACTTTTTATCGCCCTGCTTGCGCTGATCACTTTCAACCTGTCGCAGGCACAAACTACCCCTGCCCAGGCGAAGCCGGCCAAGCCGCAGGCGGCAAAAACACAGGCAGCCAAACCGGCACCCAAGGCCGCTGAAAAAAAGGCGGTTACTGAAACAAAGGCGGCACCGGCTGCTACGGCCCATGTAAAAAAAGATGGTACACCGGATAAACGCTATAAAGAAAATCAACATGTAAAAAAAGACGGTACGCCGGATAAACGCTATAAAGAAAATAAGAAGTAATACGTTTTGAGTTCTTGATTGTTAAGGTACCCCCCGCTTAAAGCAGGGGGTTTTTTGCTATCTGCCGTTGCAAAGGACAGCAGGGTTGTAAAGGATCCGGTAATGAAGAACGCTTTTGCCGCTTTCAACGATCCGTTTTGCCCATCCGCCTATTGTACGCTTGAAAGGCATAGTGCGTGCCGTAGCTTTAGATAGGAAAACAAAATAATCATCTTAAAAATTTAAAAAATGAAAAAGATCTTAGTAGCCGCAATGATTTTATTAACCACCGGGGTAGCCGTAAATGCAACAGGTATGCACATGCAGGATAAACCTGCTAAAACAGAAATGAGCAAGCCACATAAAAAAGGAAAAGCAGGTAAGAAGCATCATGGAGCCGCAAAGAAAGAGGCTGCAAAAAAAGATGACAAAGCGAAGTGATTGGGTTCCGTTTCATAAATGTGGATACAGGCAGGTGCCTGAATATTTGAGACAACCTCACCTTGTGAGGTTGTTTTTTTATGGCTTATTTCTATTTTTGCGTATGCATTTTTTAAACCAATCCGCTTTTTTGAAAAGTACCATCTGCTCTGTAGTGATCTGTTTGTTCCTGGTTACAAAAACCGCCGCACAATCCGGTTCAAATATCCGGCTGGATGTGGCGGATCTGTATAGCACACATGGCACACATTTTCCCGGCGTAAGCGTTTCCTATAACCGGCTCTTTGGAAAAAAATGGGAACTGGGCGCCGGTATCGAATATTCCGGTACTTCGTTTCATGATGATAATGGCTGGAACCTTTACCATCTCCGGTTTTTGCCGGTTTACCTGAGTGAATATTTTTATATGGGTAATTTTGATCGTTGGGCGCCCTATGCACATCTGCAGGAAGGTATCAGTTTTGCACGGTATGATAAAGAGTTTGAAGATGATCCCGGCACCCGTTATCCCGTTAAAGAAAGCGGCTTCTATGGTTACGGAGGCGTTGGAACCCGTTATGCCTTGTCGCGCAAATCCGGTTTATTCGCTGAGGCCGGCATGAAAGCCTTTCATCTTTCTTTTAACAATTTAGATGTAAATCCCCATGGTTTTGCATTGAAATTGGGCTATGTTTACCGGCTCAAATAACTGAACCAAATCTATATGAAAGAGCGGATATTAAAACAGTTCCGGAAGTTTTCGCCCAAGACCTATTGGAAGGAAATCCTTGCGGTGCTCGTAATCCTGCTGGCGTTTGTGTTTTTCCGGAGCGAACGAAAAGAGCTGCAATCCATTTTGCCGCAGCTGCGGGCTGCTGACGGCCGCTGGATCTTTGCCGGGTTGGCCGTAACTGCACTTTATGTGTTGCTGCAGGCGCTGATGTATATTTACAGTTTCCGGGCAATGGGCATGCGGCTGCGGTTATCGGATGCCGTGGAACTGTTTCTGAAACGGAATTTTTTAAGCGTATTTCTTCCGGCCGGCGGCATCAGTTCACTGGCCTATACCACATCGCAATTACGTAAGCGGAACCTGAATGCCACACAGATCCATCAGGCAAGCGCTATTTATGGATATGTGGGCTTATTAACGGTGTTCCTGATCGGGGTGCCGGTGATCCTGTATACCATCGGCAAACAACGGCATGCGGGGGCTGCGGGGCTTTCGTTGCTGTTACTGGGCCTGCTGTTGGGTGCGGTGTTCCTGGTCGTATACACTTTTAGAAAAAAAGGAACCTTATACCAGTGGATCAGCCGGAAATTTCCCTCGGTGATCAATAACATCGATGCGGTCTTTTCCGGAACCATCAATAAGCGGCAACTGTGGCTAACCATCGCCGCATCGCTGGCTATTGAATGTTGTGGCATTGCGCACGTGTACATCAGTATTTATGCGCTGGGTGCGGCACCTTCCTTCCAGGTGGCGGCGGTAGGGTATACACTCTCCGTGGTATTGATGATCCTGTCGCCGTTTTTACGCGGCCTGGGCGCTGTAGAGTTTACCATGTTGTATATTTTTATGGGGTATGGCTATCGCCATGATGAAGGACTGGGCATTACCCTGTTGTACCGGGTATTTGAATTTTGGATCCCTTTAATGCTGGGGCTGTTTGCATTTGTGTGGAGAGGGCGGCAACTGGTGGCGCGCATCATGCCGGCAATTGGTATATTCTTCCTCGGTATTGTTAATATTATTTCGGTGGCCACACCGCCGCTGGCTGAACGGATGCGGCTGGACCGGTATTATCTTCCTGTGGAAGCCATCCATGCCTCCAAACTCATGGTGCTGGTAATGGGAGTCTCCTTACTGGTAACCTCGGCCTATCTCATTAAGGGGCTTCGGGCCGCCTGGATCGCGGCGCTTGTATTTACAGCACTCTCCATTTTAGGTAATATTGCAAAGGCGCTGGATTACGAAGAGAGCCTGCTGGCCGGTTTTATCCTGGTGCTGCTGATCACCAACAGCAAACAATACCGCATTAAAGAAAATCCCCGGTGGATCCGCATTGGCTTTGCTACTTTTTTTATTACTCTTTTTTCGGTTTGTCTCTTTGATTTCCTGAGCTTTTATTTTATTGATAAACGGCACTTTGGTATTGATTTTAACTGGCGCCAGTCCCTGTACTATACTCTTAGAAGTTTTCTGTTGTTTTCGGATGATGAGCTTACACCCAAAACGCATTTCGGACGCGACTTTGTAAACATTACGCGGTTCCTGGGTTCCTGTGCCTGGTTGCTGCTGATCTATTCCCTGCTGCGTCCGCGGATCTTTGATGATACGGTTCCCGATGCCAAAACAGCCTCCGAACTGGCGCGGGAAATACTGGAAGAACATGGCCGGTCTGCAGTGGATTATTTTAAAACGATGCCCGATAAACAGTTATTTTTTTCCGGCATTACCAGCGGGTTTACGGCATACCGGGTGGCGAATGATTTTGCCGTTGTATTGGAAGAACCGGTTTGTGCCGCAGAAGATAAGATTGATGTATTGACGGAATTTGAGGCCTTTTGTAAACAGGAGGGTTTAAAAACCGTGTATTACCGGGTAGATGAAAGCAGCTTGCTGCATTTTGAAGACCTGAAGAAGATGAAGATCTTTATAGGGCAGGAGGCCATAATGGAGGTGGCACAATTTACATTGGAAGGAAAAGACCGTAAGTCGTTGCGTAACGGCCTGAACAGTTTGCAGAAAAAAGGATATGAAACGGTGTTTATAGCCTCCCCGCACAGCGATGCATTGTTGCAGGAACTGGAATCAGTGTCGGACGAATGGCTGGATAAATTTGAAAAAAAGGAAATGGTGTTCTCGCAGGGAATGTTCAGCCGGGAAGAGATACGGCATTCGGATGTGATCCTTGTAAAGGATGCGGAAGGAAGGGTGCAGGCCTTCCTGAACATTATCAGGGATTACACGCCGGAGGAATGTACCTATGACCTGATCCGCAAACGGCTGGAAGCCCCCGGAGGGTGTATGGATGCCCTGATTGTTAAGTTAACGGAGTATGCCAGGGAAAAACAATATAAATACCTCAACCTGGGCATGATTCCGCTGAATGGCCTCAATACGCCGGATAACCCCGCCGAACGTATCATTAAATATGCATCACAACGGATGGGCAGTTTGCGGCATTATAAAACGCTGCGTGATTTTAAAGAGAAGTACGCCACCATATGGGAAAATAAGTATATGATCTTTGGAAATGATTTTGATCTGCTGCAGATCCCGGGGGCACTCAGAAAAGTAATGAAACCTTTATCAGATACAAATTAAGATATGAAAGTGATCTGTTTTTTCTTCGGAATGTTATGGTCTTTGCATGCAACTGCTTCCGTTGGGGCCGCGTTGCCGTTAAAGAGCTGGCAGGGCAACGATAAAATGCCCCTGGTGCTTTATATAAGCGGGGATGGCGGATTGAACAGCTTTACCAATGATTTTTGTAAAGGAGTCAATCAATCGGGCTATACCGTTACGGCCATTAATTCCAAATCGTATTTCTGGAACAAAAAAACACCGGAACAGGTGGCGGCAGAATTAAGCACCTACCTGGATGGGGTGTTTAAGGGGCGGGCCAACCAGCAGTTGCTGATCATCGGGTATTCCTTTGGAGCAGACGTAATGCCTTTTATCCTGAACCGTCTGGGCGCCGGCGTTAAAGGTCATGTACTGCGTACCATACTGATGGCACCATCGGCTACTACCGACTTCGTGATCCGCGTGGCCGATATGTGGGGAACGGCCAAAAAAAGAAGTATGGATGTGGTGGCCGAAGTGAACCGGGCGGCCGGTCAGCGCATCGTGGCTATTTTGCCGGGTGATGATAACGATTTTCCCGTGCAGGCGGTGAAACTTCCCGGTTTTAAGACATTGGTTTTAAAAGGCGGCCATCATTTTGACGGGGATACCGCCGGTCTTGTAAAGATAGTTGTGGGGCATTTCTGATGAAAACAGGTTACAGGTATCTGGTCGTATGCGGTCTGCTGGCAATAGGGCACCTGGCGCAGGCACAAGTAAAACGGGACACGACTTATATTGGCGGGTTCGACCGGGAGAATACCGTTGAAGTATACCCCGGTTATTACACAACCCGGTTCAATTTTTCAGGTTTCGGAAAAAAGCCTTCGCATTTTCAGCTTACCGCCAATACCAATGCGTATGCCGGCTTTTATGTTAACTATAAATGGGTGTCATTTCAATATGCCTGGGGCATACCGGGCACAGAACTGGCAAAAGGAATCAAGCTAAAACATATTTCATTCTCGTTCCGCTATAACCGGCCGCGGTTAAGCATTTATCCTTTTTTTGACGGGTACGACGGGCTGCTGCTGCAAACCGCAAAGCCACATCCGCGCTTCGATTCATTCCGGGGCATGCAATTATTTCGCGCCGGTACCCAGCTATATTATTTTACCAATCCGCAACGTTATGAATACAGGGCCGGGCTTTCGTTCTCCGAACGGCAACTCCGGTCTGCAGGCGGCATCATTTTTAATGTAACGCCGCAATGGCAAAAAATCAACTGGAAAACGCCCACACGGGCACTGATCCGGGATTCTGTTACCTACCAGTTGCTGGCTTCCGATCCGCAATGGCTGAGTATGGTAGCAGGGGCGGGCTATAATTACAACTGGGTTTTTCAAAAAGGCAAGTGGATCCTATCTCCTGCGTTGATCGGGGGGATCGGTGCCGTAAAAGAACTTAACAACACGCGCTCCGTACAACCCGTATTGCAGCTGCAGGCCTGGGTGAATGCGGGTTTCAACGGTCCGGTATTTTATGCATATATAAACGGAAACCTGCAAGCCACCCAAACGCACCTGATCGTAAGAAAACTTAACACCCGCGATGATGAGGTATCGCTGACGGTTGGATACCGGTTTAAAAGCCATCCGAAGAAGGTATTGGGAATGTTGTAAGGCAGATTACAGAATCCAGATTTGAGAATCGGGATTTGAGCCTTCAGCCTTCAGCTCTCAGCATTTAGCGTTCTGCCTTCAGATCAAAAACGCTGTGCCCTGCCGAGGTTTCGATTCTCAAATCTCAACTCTGGTATCTCAAAGCTAAATCAAAAATAAAGCAGGAATGCTGTTCCCTCACCTTCTTTACTTTTCATCTGGATGCTGCCTTTATGCAGAAGCATGATCTGTTTGCAAAGACTGAGACCGATACCGTTCCCGTTTTTACGGGTGCTGAAGAACGGGATAAAGATCTGTTCGGCAATTTCATTGGAAATACCCACGCCGTTATCTGCAATTTTGATATAGGGCCGTTCTTCATTGCTGAACGCCGAAAGAACGATTTGCGGCGCCGCGATCATTTTCACCGCCTCGATGGCATTGGTCATGAGGTTAATCAATACCTGCTCAATCAGGTTTACATCGGCCTGTATGCTCAAAAAGGGATCTTTCAGGATCACATCCAGCTGGATGTTTTTTTGATCCAGTGTAGGCTGCATCAGGTTTTGCAGGTTTTCAAACACATCGCTGACCAGTACTTTTTTAAATACCGGTTTGGTGATTTTGTTAAGGTTGCGGTAGGTAATGGCAAAGCGCTGAAGCCCCTCGCTTCTTTTTTTTATGGTCTCCAAACCCAGCCTCAGGTCTTCGGGATCGATCACTGCTGCGCCGGTATCCGTTTCCCGGGGCTCCAGCTGGCTCTTCAGGGTATCGGCCAGGGAAGAAATAGGGGCTACCGAATTCATGATCTCGTGGGTCATCACGTTGAGCAGTTTTTGCCAGGCCACCGATTCCGTTTCATCCAGCGTACCCTTGATGCTTTGCAGGGAGATGAGTTTATCGGTTTGGCCATCGGTAGTAAAAAGCGTGGCACCTACGAGCAGTTTTTCATCCAGCATTCCCTTTTTAAACGTGAAGATGGTAGTTTGACCGGTTTCAATTTCGAGTAAGAGCTTCAGGAATTCCGGGTTCCGCTTTTCAAGCGCATGAATGTTTTTGAAATAGGGAATATCCGTCATTTTCTTAAAGGCTTCATTCAGCCAGTTGATAACGCCGGTTGTATGGTTGAAGGAAAGAATACCGATCCCCGTGAGCTCCAGGATGGTTTGCAGATAAATATTCTCCGCTTTCCGTTCTTTATTGACAGTTTTAAAGCGGTCGTTGATGGAATTAAGCCCCGTAAGCAGTTTTTTCATGTCGCCGCTTGCAGCAGCCGAGTTATAGTTTTTCCCAAAGTCGTTATATTTAACGGCTTCAACAAATTCCAGGATGATCTTGTCTGTTTTCTCGGCCGTTTGAACGATCCGTACGAGCATGTAGATCCAGAACGGGAAACAGGCGATGGCCCACCACCATTCCCGCCGCAGGCCGCACCAGGCGATGCCCGCCGTTAGCAGCAGCAACAGCAGGATCTGTGTAACCAGTCCAATTCTTTTTTTATTCAATGTCATATTTATTCAGCCTGCGGTAAAGCGCGGTTCGTGTCAATCCCAGTTCTTTCGCAGCTTTTGTAATGTTGCCGTTGTTTTTTTCAATGGCAAGCAGGATGGCGTTCCGCTCCAGCACATTCAGGTTAATCGATTCCGGTGCTTTGGTTAATTCCACGTCGCGGCTTTCGATGGGTGAAAACACAATATCACCCGGTAACAGCTCTTCGCCGTCGCTCATGATCACAGCGCGCTCAATGGCATATTGAAGCTCCCGCACATTGCCGGGAAAATGATAGTGATTGAGCTTATCGATCGTTTTTTTATCCAGCTCCAGGTTGGGCTTAAAATATTTTTCCTTGTATTGTTTTACAAAATGCCGGGCCAGCAGTTCAATATCGCCGGTTCTTTTCCGCAGCGGTGGCAATATGATCTCCACGGTGTTGATCCGGTAAATAAGATCTTTACGGAAGCGCTTTTCATTGGCCAGTTCTTCCAGCGGTACGTTGGTGGCACAAACCAGCCGGATATCGATGGGGATGGGCTGATGCGATCCTAATTTGGTTACCTGCCGGTTTTGCAGCACGGTTAACAGGCGGGCTTGCTGGTGCAGGGTAATGTTGCCGATCTCATCCAGGAACAGGGTTCCGCTATTGGCGGCTTCAAAACGCCCGGCGCGCTCTTCCCGCGCATCGGTAAACGCTCCTTTTGTATGACCGAAAAGTTCACTTTCAAAAAGACTTTCGGTGAGGGAGCCTACATCGGTTTTTATAAACGGACGTTGTGCCCGCAAAGATTGCTGATGGATGGCATGTGCTACGAGGTCTTTACCCGTACCGTTTTCACCCAGCACCAGGATATTAGCATCGGTAGGAGCGATCTTTTCAATTTTTTTCAGCACATCCTGCATGGCTTCCGAGTGCCCCAGCAATCCGCTGCCGGACCGGGTGATATCGGCCATAGCCCCCGCCGGTTTGCCGGTTCTTTTTTTAAGGAGCTCTTTTATGTTCTGGATCAACTGGTCGTTCTGCCAGGGCTTCAGCATAAAATCGGATGCCCCTTCTTTCAGCGATCGCACGGCCAGGTCAATATCGCCATAAGCTGTAATCATAATGATGGAGGCCTTGGATCCCAGCTCACGGATCTTTCGCAGCCAGTATAAGCCTTCATTGCCGGTGTTGATACTGCTGTTGAAGTTCATATCCATCAGCACCAGGTCGAAGTCTTTCTTCGAAAAAACCGATCGCAGCTGCTCCGGGTTCTTTTCGGTGGTTACTTCTTTAACCTGCGATTTTAGCAGGAGACGAGCGGCTGTAAGCACATCCGGATCATCATCAACAATTAATATGGACGCATCTTTTAATAGCATATGGATCACAAAAATCAGCATAGTAAACCGGATAACAAATATTCTGTGCTGAAATTTTAACCACTGTATCAAAAACAGACGGTAGTTGTCCGGTTTTGCGGTCATTTGAAAAAGAATATAATCGCAAGTTGTTGATAATTAAATAGTTGTTTTTGTGGCACGTTGTTTCAATAGACTGTACAGACAAGACAACGTCCTTAAAAAAATTAAAACATAAAAAAATGAAAAAGATCGCATGTATCGTAGCCGCCTTCATCGTGTTGAGCGCAGGCGCTGTTAACACAACACCGGTTGTAAATGAAAAAGTATTAAAGACATTTGATATGCTTTTTGAAAAAGCAGAAAATGTAACCTGGAGAACAACGGATATCAATAACGAAGCCTGCTTTAATCTGAAAGATATTAAAGTACGGGCCGTTATCGATAACAATGGTCAGCTGATCCGCACCATCCGTTATTACGGGGAAGAACATCTGCCCGCCAATATCCGCTACAGTCTGAAAAAGAAATTTGAAAAAAAAGAGATCCGCAATGTTTCTGAACTGAGCAGCAATGACGAGGTGACCTACTATGTAACCTTAATGGACGAAAAGCACCTGGTAAACGCGGTGGTAAACAGCGCCGGCCAGGTGATCCAGTCAAAAAGATATACCCGGGCAGACCGGTAACTACTTCACATTTCTCATGTATAATACGGAGTGGATAGTCTTATCTGCTCCTTTTTTTCAAACCTGGAATTCGGATTGGAGCCATGAAGCAGGTGTTCATTGAATGACAGCAACGGATAGCCCGGGTTCCTCCGGCCTCCCGGTTTTCAAATACGGGTTGCCGACTGTATCAAAAGCGGACAGTGCTTGTGCGATAGCGGACAGAAAAATAAAGTTTCAATGGGTAATTGGTTTACTATCAATAGTTTGTTAAATTGGCATATTGTTAAAGGACAGATACTGCATGGATGCTTCCATTGAAGCGAAATAAGGAATGAATAAAAAGGAAACAGCTGAACGATTTTCACAACAAAAAAAGCAGCAGTGGATAGAGTTATAGAAAAAAAATTTTGGAACAGGAAGCGGATATGGACAATTGCCGGTATTACGGCCCTGGCATTGCTCATTGTGTTCAGTATTGTAATGGCCGGCGGCAAAAGCAAACTGAATGTAGACGCGGAGCGCATTACCGTAAGCGAAGTAAAGAAGGCTGCGTTTAAGGAGTATATACCTGTAAACGGAGTGGTATTGCCCATCAGCACGATTTACCTCGATGCCATGGAGGGCGGAAGAGTTGAAGAAAAATTTGTGGAAGACGGCGCTATGATGAAAAAGGGAGAACCGATATTGCGGCTTAGCAATACCGACCTGGAACTGAACCTGATTGGCCAGCAGTCTTCCGTATATACCACGCTGGCGCAGGTGCAGCTCGCAAAATCAACAGCACAGCAGAACACGGTAAACAACCTGAACCAGATGACCGATGCTGAAAGCCAGTTAAAGGAGGCAGAGCGCCTGTATAACCTGAATAAATATCTGTATGAAAACAAAGCGATCGGCGAACAGGAATTCCGGAAATCGGAGATTGATTATAATTACAAACTCAAAAAAAGAGACCTTGCAGAACGCATCACCAAGCAGGATGCTGAATCCAACCAGCTGCAAACCCGGCAGGCCGGTCAGTCCTTTAGTAATTCTCAAAAAGCATTAAGCCTGTACAGCCGGAAAGTGGGCGACCTGATATTGCGGGCGCCTGTAGATGGACAATTAACCTCGCTGGATGCGGAGATCGGTCAGTCGAAAAATAAGGGCGAACGGCTAGGACAGATTGATGTGTTAACCGGTTATAAAGTGCGGGTAGATATTGATGAACATTATATTTCGCGGGTTTTTAACGGCCTTACCGGCGATGTAACCGTGGCCGGAAAAAGCTATCAGCTGCGGGTTAAGAAAGTATATACGCAGGTAACCAACGGTCGCTTCCAGGTAGATATGGAGTTTGTAGGCGATGTGCCGAAGGATATCCGTCGCGGACAAACCCTGCAGATCAGCCTGGCATTGAGCGATGAAACCACCGCCGTATTGCTGGCCAAGGGCGGGTTTTATCAGCAAACCGGTGGCAACTGGGTGTTCAAGCTGAGTGATGATGGTAAAACCGCCTATAAAGCGGAGGTACAACTGGGCCGTCAGAACCCGGACTATTATGAAGTACTGAAAGGATTGAAACCCGGCGATAAGGTAGTAACCAGCAGTTATGAGAATTATGGGGAGATGCAGGAGCTGGTGTTGAAGAAGTGAGAAGCCAGATATCAGAATCCAGATGTCAGGGGCCAGAATCCAGAATCGAGATAGCAAATGCAGAACGTTCGCAGTTCTCATATCTGAAATCTCGATTCTGAAATCTCAAATCTCAAATCTGGATTCTGATATCCGGATGCTCGCCCCTCATAATTTCTTTGAATAGGCATGGATCATCTTTCTGACTTCAATAACTCTTAAGGAAAAGGAGGCAAAGTCGTCGACGGAAATAAATCCGATGTTTTTTGATAACAAAAGCTGATATTCCAATTCGCAAACGGACCCGGTGGCGATAGTTAGAAACCGTTTAAAATCTGGTTTTGTTGAGCGCCCGGAACCTTCTGCGATATTAGAGGGGACGGAAGCGGCCGCGCGGCGCATTTGTGAAATAAGGCCAAACAATTCGGCTTTAGGGAAGGACGAAGTTAGTTTATAAACGTCCAATGTGAGCATATGCGCTTTTTGCCACAAAATCAGATGTTGGTAGTTTAACATAGTAATTGTTTTTATAGGTGAAATATAAATATACAGTAAATATTCGTTCAACAACCATTCAGGTGATTGCCCCGGTTTTAACCCCGAATCTTAAATCGCGTCTGACATCTGAAGTCTCGAATCTCGAGTCTGACATCTCAAATCTGGAATCTCGAATCTCAAAACTCAATTCTATCAATGATTAAAATAACCAATCTCGAAAAAATCTACCGCACGGAAGAAGTGGAAACCGTTGCACTGAATGACCTGTCATTTGAAGTAAGGGACGGCGAGTTTGTAGCAGTGATGGGCCCTTCCGGCTGTGGTAAGTCTACATTGCTGAATATACTCGGGTTGCTGGATGACCCCGATGCCGGAAGCTTTTTGTTTAATGGCGTAGAGGTCGCCAAATTCAATGAGCGTAAGCGTGCCGATATGCGGAAAAAGAATATCGGGTTTGTCTTTCAAAGCTTCAACCTGATTGATGAACTGACCGTTTTTGAAAATGTGGAGCTGCCGCTGATGTATGCCGGCGTAAAAAAATCGGAGCGTAAAGCCCGGGTAGATGAAGTACTGGAAAAGGTACAGATCATGCACCGCCGCAATCACTTTCCCCAACAACTTTCGGGCGGGCAGCAGCAGCGTGTGGCCGTTGCAAGAGCCGTAGTGAATAAACCCAAATTGATCCTCGCGGATGAGCCAACCGGAAACCTGGACAGCAGCAACGGGAACGAGGTAATGCAGATGCTGACCGACCTGAACGAGGCTGGAACCACTATTGTAATGGTTACCCACAGTGAACATGATGCGCGCTACAGTCACCGCATCATCCGTATGCTGGACGGTCATACGGTTACGGAGAATATTCTGGTGTAGGAATCTGAGCCGGAAAAAAGAACGTCTATGGTGGATTGCCCATAGCTGATCTCCGGTCCCTGCTCAAAAGACATAACAAAATATAACAGAAACAGGACAAAGTTGTAACATTTTTCAATTTTATGGTACTATTAATAGGTAGTAGTCCACCTTTTTAAAATGATATAATGATAAAATGTTCTCGTACTTTCCTTCTGAGTTGCCTGTGCGCCTGTTTGAATCTGGTATTTTATTTTCAGGGGAATGCACAGATTGCCAATACCATTTCTGCCGCCGATAAAGTGTATGGCTTATCGAAGTTCTGGCAGGAGGTTAATTATAATTTTGTTTACCTCGATAAAGTCGACCGTAAAGCATGGGATAGCACCTATCGGGCGCTTATTTCCCAGGTTCAGGAAACAAAAAATGATTATGAGTATTACCGGTTGCTGGAAAAGTTCTGCGCTATGCTTAATGACGGGCATACCAATATTTTCCGGCCGCAAATAAAGGGGTTGTCGATCATGCAGAACGCGTTCGGTGATCACCTGGTGGTGGTGAAACGGGTTGAGGGCAAACCGATCATCGTGCGTTCCTGGAAGAAGGATCAGGCGGTGTTGCCGGTGGGAAGCGAGATCCTGGAAGTAAACGGCAGCTCCGCTGAGCAACATATAAGGGAGCATTTACTGCCCTATATTTCCAGCTCTACCGAATATGTAAAATGGAAAGGAGCTACGCACTGGATGCTGGCAGGAGCGCCCGGCACTGCTTTCAACATAAAAATAAAAAGGCCGGATGGCAGGCAGGCGGTCGTAAACCTGGTACATGCAACGGTAAGCGACAGTATTTATTATCCGCAACTGGGCGCCTATTATGATGAACAGAAAAGGGAATTACTGGAATTTAAGATGCTGAAGAGCGGCGTGGCTTACCTGGGATTGAATGCATTCTCCAACCGGAAGATCGATACATTGTTTGATGTGATCCTGCCGCAACTCTACCAGGCAAAGGCGTTGATCGTAGATCTTCGTTTCAATGGCGGGGGAAGCACCAATATCGGCACGTATATCCTGAAGTACCTGGTTCCCGGTGCGGTTTTGGCTGGTGCCCGGTATGCAACCAGGGAGCACCTGCCGGCGTTTAAAGCCTGGGGAAGTTATGTTACGGAAAAAGATACCATCGGCAATGCATGGAATAAAAAATCCCTGGAGGTATTTAAAGGGGTGTACACCTATCATTTTCCGTATGAGCCGGACTCCTTTGTGCTGAGTAAGCCGCGTATAGTGGTACCTACCGTAATCCTCACGGGGAACAATACGGCTTCTGCTGCGGAGGATTTCCTGATTGCTGCAGACAATCAGCAGCATATGATCCGTATGGGTGAGCCCAGTTTCGGAAGTACCGGTCAGCCCCTTGTTTTTGATATGCCCGGCGGAGGCTCAGCGCGGGTATGTACAAAAAAAGATACCTATCCGGATGGCCGGGAGTTTGTAGGGTATGGCATACAACCTCATATAACCGTGATCCCTTCCGTGGAGGATTACCTGTTGGGTAAGGATGTGGTAAAAGATGCGGCATTGGCCTACCTGTTGAAAAAGATACAATAATCCTTTCCGGGCAATGCGCTTTCCGGGCGGATATGGAATAGGGAATGCGATATTCGAAAATTTGACGGGCATACCGGTGCCAGATCTCCGAACGGAAACGAAACCGCTGATAGCTGAATTCTGAAGTCTGAAATCTGATAGCTGAA
This sequence comes from Niabella pedocola, assembly GCF_021044425.1. GTDB lineage: Bacteria > Bacteroidota > Bacteroidia > Chitinophagales > Chitinophagaceae > Niabella > Niabella pedocola. Next base: position 29,247 of record NZ_JAJNEC010000002.1, read on the forward strand.
ATCTGAAAGTTCATATCTTGAATCTTAAGTGTTAAAAGATGATCAAAAATTATTTCAAAACCGCATGGCGTAACCTGGTCCGGAATAAAGTGTATTCGCTGATCAATATCCTGGGCTTAAGTATCGGCATGGCTGCCTGCATCCTTATCCTGCTATGGGTGCAGAACCAGTTGAGCCATGACCGGTTTCATAAGAACCTGGACCGGATCTATATTGTCAACAACCGTGATATAGGCGATGGGGGGAAGTTTGCCTGGTCCTGGACCCCCAATATTATGGGGCCCACCTTAAAAAAAGATTATCCGGAAGTTGCCGATGCCGTGCGGTATGTAGAGGGTAATAATTTTCTGTTTACGGTAGGCGAAAAGAAAATGGTGCCCTCCGGTGCATTTGCCGATCCCGGGTTCCTGTCGGTATTTTCGTTTCCATTAATCAGCGGGGATGCAAAGAATGCACTGGCAGAAGTATCGAATATCGTGCTCACCGAAAAGCTGGCCCGGAGCCTGTTTGGTGCGGATGATCCCCTTGGGAAGATCGTTAAGATCGACAGTAACGCTCATTTTAAAGTAACCGGTGTTTTAAAAAACCTTCCGGATAATACGGCTTTTGATTTTGCCTACCTGCTTCCCTGGTCGTATAAAGATAAGCTGGGGTGGACGGATAGTGCCTGGGGCAATAATGGACTGAATACTTACGTAATGCTGAAGCCAGGCACCTCGCAGGCTACATTTGATCAGAAAATAAATAAGATCACTACCAATCATTTGCCGGGCGATCCGCTGTATAAAAACAGGGAAGTTTTTACGCAGCCGTTTAAGGATCAGTGGCTGTACTCCAAACAGGAAAATGGCCGGTATATCGGTGGCCGTATCGATATGGTACGGATGTTTACCGCAATTGCCACGCTTATCCTGATTATTGCCTGTATCAATTTTATGAACCTGAGCACCGCACGGAGCGAAAAGCGTGCAAAGGAAGTGGGCATCCGTAAAGTAGTGGGAGCGCAGAAAAAAGGGCTCATCTTCCAGTTTATCGGAGAAAGCGTATTATTGTCCGGTATTGCGTTTTTGTTTGCTCTGGCGATCGTCATCATTTTTCTCCCCGGATTCAGTACACTGGTCGATCAGCAATTGCACCTGCCGTTTACAGATCCGCTGTTTTGGATGAGTGCTGTAACGTTTATACTGGTTAGCGGCTTGCTGGCCGGTAGTTATCCTGCCTTTTATTTATCGGCATTCAATCCCGTAAAAGTATTGAAGGGATTTTTTAAATCATCTACAGCAGCGGTAAATCCCCGGAAGGTCCTTGTGGTGATCCAGTTCACCTTTGCGGTGTTACTGATCATTTCCACTTTTATCGTAATGCAGCAGATCAAACATGCACAGGCACGCGACAATGGGTACAATGCGCAGCACCTGGTTTTTGTAAAGATGAACGGCGCAATTGAAAATAACTATAGCCTGATCCGGAACGAATTGATCAACCGCGGAGCCGTTGTTTCTGTTACTAAATCCATGAGCCCGATCACAGAGCGCTACAGTGATAGCTGGAATTTTTCCTGGACGGGCAGTACGGAGGAAGATAAGAAAACCGACTTTGTGCGGATGGCCTCTGATGCGGATTTCGTAAAAACCCTGGGCACAAAGCTGGTCATGGGCCGCGACATTGATATTTTTAAATACCCCTCAGATTCCAACGCTATTTTATTGAATGAAACTGCAGCAAAAATGATGCACCTGAAGGATCCGCTGAACGCAATATTGAAGGCAGATGATATCGAATGGAGGGTAGTAGGTGTGGTTAAAGATTTTATTTACCAGTCGCCCTATGAAAAAGTACAGCAGCTGATCGTTTTTGGACCTAAGTCCTGGTTCAATACCATGCACTTCAAACTCAACCCCGCAAATACCACCCGGCAGAACCTGGATATTGTGGCTGCGATTTTTAAACAGTTTAACCCGGAGTATCCGTTTGATTACAAATTTGTAGATGCGGAATATGCCCGGAAATTTAAAGAAGAGCAGAAAACCGGAACAATGGCGGCATTGTTTGCGGGGTTGACGATCTTTATTTCCTGTTTGGGTTTATTTGCGCTGTCTACTTATATGGCAGAAACAAGGATCAAAGAAATTGGTGTGCGTAAAGTGCTGGGGGCTTCCATTTTTAATATTACTTCTTTATTGTCAGGCTCCTTTTTAAAACTGGTTATTATTTCCTGTGTGGTGGCATCACCCATTGCCTGGTTTGTGATGCACAACTGGCTTAAAAATTATCAATACCGTATTTCGATCGGATGGCCGGTATTTGCGGGAACCGCTTTGCTGGTTATGGTTATTGCACTGGTTACGATCAGCTTCCAGTCGGTAAAAGCCGCCCTGTCTAACCCGGTAAAGGCGTTGCGCAGTGAGTGATTGGAACATTTGAGCATGCGGATAGGTGAAAATTGGATGATGTGAAAATGGAACCAGCGCCAGATCTCCGAACGCAAACGAAACCGCTGACAGCTAATAGCTGAAGTCTGAAGTCTCAAACCTGAAATCTGAAGTCTGAAATCTGAAGTCTGAAATCTGATAGCTGAAGTCTGAAATCTGAAAGCCCATATCTCAAATCTTAAGCTTAAAAAGATGATCAAAAATTATTTCAAAACCGCATGGCGTAACCTGGTCCGGAATAAGGTGTATTCGCTGATCAATATCCTGGGCTTAAGTATCGGCATGGCAGCCTGCATCCTCATCCTGCTATGGGTGCAGAACCAGCTGAGCCATGACCGGTTTCATAAGAACCTGGACCGGATCCAGGTGATGAATAACCGCGATATAAATGACGGGGTGAAATTTGCCTGGTCCTGGACCCCCAATATTATGGGCCCTACCTTAAAAAAAGATTATCCGGAAGTTGCCGATGCAGTACGGTATGCTGAAGGGAATCATTTTCTATTTACGGTGGACGAAAAGAAACTGGTGCCTTCCGGGGCGTTTGCCGATCCTGCTTTTCTTTCTGTATTTACATTTCCTTTATTAAAGGGCGATGCAAGGGATGCACTAAAGGAGGTAAATAATATCGTGCTGACGGAGCAACTGGCCCGGAGCTTGTTTGGATCGGATGATCCCATTGGGAAGATCGTAAAGATTGACAGTATCGATCATTTTAAAGTAACCGGTGTTTTAAAAAACCTGCCGGATAATACGGCTTTTGATTTTTCTTACCTGCTACCCTGGTCGTATAAAGATAAGCTGGGGTGGACGGATAGTGCCTGGGGTAATAATGGGGTGCACACCTATGTAATGTTGAAGGAAGGCGCTTCAAAAACAGCTTTTGATCAAAAAGTAAACAAGATTACCACCAATCATTTGCCGGGCGATCCGCTGTATAAGAGCCGGGAGGTTTTTACGCAGCCGTTTAAGGATCAGTGGTTGTACTCCAAACAGGAAAATGGCCGGTACACGGGTGGCCGTATTGATATGGTACGGATGTTTACCGCAATCGCCACGCTTATCCTCATCATCGCCTGTATCAATTTTATGAACCTGAGCACCGCCCGGAGTGGGAAGCGTGCAAAGGAAGTGGGCGTTCGTAAAGTGGTAGGCGCTCAGAAAAAAGGATTGATTGTTCAGTTTATCGGCGAGAGTGTATTGCTGTCTGCGATTGCGTTCCTGCTGGCCTTAATAATTGTAATGATCAGTCTCCCGGAGTTTAGCACATTGGTCGATCAGCAACTGCACCTGCCGTTTAGCAGTCCTTTGTTCTGGATATATGCGCTTGTTTTTATCCTGTTTAGCGGAGTGCTGGCCGGTAGTTATCCTGCCTTTTATTTGTCGGCCTTTAATCCTGTAAAAGTATTAAAGGGCTTTTTCAAATCGTCTGCTGTTTCGGTAAATCCCCGGAAGATCCTTGTGGTGATCCAGTTCACCGTTGCGGTGTTACTGATCATTTCCACTTTTATCGTAATGCAGCAGATCAAACATGCGCAGACGCGCGACAATGGATACGACGCACGGAACCTGGTTTTTGTGCATATGAACGGCGCAATTGAACAATACTACAGCCTGATCCGGAATGAATTGATCAGCCGGGGGGCTGCTGCCGCCGTTACCAAATCCATGAGTCCTGTTACGGAGCGCTACAGTGATAGCTGGAACATTTCGTGGACGGGTAAAACGGCAGAAGATAAAAAGGTCAACTTTGTGCGAATGGCTTCTGATGCGGATTTTGTAAAAACCCTGGGTACAAAGCTGGCAATGGGCCGTGATATTGATATTTATAAATACCCCGGTGATTCCAATGCCGTTCTCCTGAATGAAACTGCAGCCAGGATGATGCACCTGAGGGATCCGCTGACAGCGGTGTTGAAGGCGGATGGTATCGAATGGCGGGTGGTAGGTGTTGTAAAAGATTTTATATACCAGTCCCCCTACGAAAAGGTACAGCAGCTGATCGTTTTTGGCCCCCGGTCCCGGTTCAATACCCTTCATATTAAACTCAACCCCGTAAATACTACCCGGCAGAACCTGGATATTATGGCCGCGATTTTTAAACAGTTTAACCCGGAATATCCGTTTGATTACAAATTTGTGGATGCGGAATATGCCCGGAAATTTAAGGAAGAGCAAAAAACCGGCACAATGGCGGCATTGTTTGCAGGGTTAACGATCTTCATCTCCTGTTTGGGTTTATTTGCACTGTCGGCCTATATGGCGGAAACACGCATTAAGGAGGTAGGTGTGCGTAAAGTATTGGGCGCTTCTGTTTTTAATATTACTTCTTTATTATCGGGCTCCTTTTTAAAACTCGTTATTATTTCCTGCGTGGTAGCATCGCCCATTGCCTGGTTTGTGATGAATAACTGGCTTAAAAATTATGAATACCGTATTTCGATCGGGTGGCCGGTGTTTGCCGGAACGGGCCTGCTGGTAATGATCATTGCATTGGCTACGATCAGTTTCCAGTCGGTAAGTGCCGCCCTGGCCAACCCGGTAAAGGCATTGCGGTCGGAATAGGCAGGACAGGTTTAACCGTTGAAATCTGTCAGAACTACACGCAGATCGCTCAAATCTCATATCTCATATCTCAATTCTCAATTCTCATATCTCAATTCTCGAATCTCGTTTCTCAAATCTCAAATTCCGAACCCCAAATTGCAACACCATGATCCGAATGTATATAAAAACGATGTTCCGGAACCTTTGGAAAAACAAAACGTTCTCCTTCATTAATATTATGGGGCTTTCCGTTGGCCTTACCAGTTGTTTGCTCATTGCGGTATACATAAAGCAGCAGCTGGATTTTGATGCGTTCCAGGAGAAGGGTAACCGCATCGCCCGCGTGCTTATGGAATATAGCTTTGAGGGCAGCACCGTATCCAACAAGGGCAATTACACAAGCGTTCGGGTGCCATTGGTATTGAAAAATAATTTTCCGGAGGTCGAAGATGCCGTGATCCTGGCACAAACGAAACGGATCGTTCAAACAGGCGCGAATCTGATTACGGAGAACCGGTTTATGTATGCCGGCACTTCCTTCTTTAAGATGTTTAGTTTTAAAATGCTGAAAGGTGATGCGGGCACCGCGCTGGCGGCTCCGTTCCAGGTATTATTAACGGCATCTACGGCAAAAAAATATTTTGGTCATACCGATCCGGTGGGGAAAACGCTGCGGCTTACCGGCGACAGTAATCTGTACCGTGTTACGGGTGTGGTGGCCGATTGCCCGGCCGCTTCGCAGATCCAGTTTGATTTTTTGGCCTCGTTTTCTTCGCTGGGAATCAGCAAGGAACATGAGGAAAGCTATTGGGATGCAAACTATACTACTTATGTACTGTTGCGGAACCGGGAAGCATTAACAACGCTGCAGGCCAAACTTCCTGCATTTATGAAGGAAGAAATGGAAGGCAAGCACGCAACGGTAAATTTTGATCTGGAGCCGTTTCGTAAGGTGCATCTGTATTCCGGGTATGATGCGTTCCTGCCCAACGTTCCCATCCGCTATATTTATATCCTGGCCGGTGTGGCTGCATTAATTTTGGTGATTGCCTGTTTTACCTATATTAATTTAAGTACAGCAAGGTCTGCCGAACGGGCAAAGGAAGTGGGTATACGAAAAGTAGCCGGTGCCAATAAAGGTCAGCTCTTCTGGCAGTTTATCGGGGAATCGGCGCTTTTGTGTTTTATTGCCGTATTTGTTGGTATGGCGGCCGGTGCCTTGCTGCTTCCGGCATTCAGCCGTTTGATCGGTCAGCCGGTTGCTGTAGCCTCCCTGTTTTCATTACCCATATTGGGTGTTGCTGCGGGTATCATTTTATTGGTAAGCTTTACCGCAGGATGTTATCCGGCCCTGGTGCTATCGGCTTTTCAGCCGGTGAAGGTATTGAAAGGCGCGTTTAAGCATGCCGGGCAGGGGCAGCGGCTTCGGAGGGCATTGATCATTTTTCAGTTTATTATTTCGGTTTTTCTGATTGTTTCCACCTGTATCATACAACAGCAATTATATTATATCCGGCACAAAAAACTGGGATACGACCGGGAGCATATTGTAAAGCTGCCGATTCCGTTTACGGTTGAAAATACCGATCTGATCAAGTCGGAATTTAAACAGGACGCCGGCGTATTGCAGGTGGCACGTACCAATAATACACCGGTGAATATGGTTAGCGGCTACAACATGCGCACACCGGACATGCCGGAAAATGCCCAGATTGCAGTAACGGCCAACCCGATCGATAATGAGGTATTACCGGCCATCGGGTTGCAGTTAGCGGCGGGTGCCAATCTTACAGAACAGGATATTATCGATGCAAATGGGAATGGCGGAGCTAATGAACGGCTGTATCATTTTATTTTGAACGAATCGGCTGCAAGGCAGTTGGGATGGACCCCGCAGGAAGCCATCGGTAAGAAAATGTTCCTGGACGAGTCCCGCCCCGGGTATGTACGCGGTGTGGTAAAAGACTTTAATTTTCAGTCCCTGCAGCATTCTATAAAGCCCATCGTGCTTTTTTCCAGTACTTACGGAGGAACATTGTTGATCAAGATAAGCGGGGCACATATGCCTCAAACCATTGCTTTTTTACAGTCGAAATGGAAACAACTGATGCCCGACCGGCCTTTTGAATATCGCTTCCTGGATGATGAGTACAATGATCTTTATGAAAATGAGCTGCGGTTTGGAAAACTAATGAACGTGTTTGCGGCGATCGCTATTTTTTTAGCCTGTGCCGGGTTATTCGGCCTCTCTGTTTATACGGCACAACAACGGATCAAAGAAATCGGCGTGCGCAAGGTGCTGGGGGCTGCAACGGGTAGTATCATATTCCTGTTATCCAGGGATTTTATAAAACTGGCGCTTATTGCATCTATGATCGCATTTCCTTTTGCGTGGTGGTTTATGCGGAGCTGGCTGCAGCACTATGAATACCGCATTGCGATGAGCGGCTGGGTGTTTGCCGCTGCGGCGCTGGCAACCCTGCTGATAGCACTGGTAACGGTAAGTGTTCAGGCCACCAGGGCCGCCTTGTCTAACCCGGTAAAGGCACTACGGTCGGAATAGCCGGTTTCAGATGTCAGATATCAGATGTCAGATATCTGACATCTGAAGTCTCGAATCTGAACCCTGTAACATTTCCCCGATATCTGCGATTAACTATTATACACCAACCATTCTTACGAAACAAAAATGATAGCATGAAAAAGAACTTTTTAGTATTACTGCTGCTGCTTGGAGCCTTCTGTTCCAACGCGCAACGGAATTCCGGTGCGGCACCGTACCTTACAAAGCCCTTTGGTACTACCTCCATAAAAGAAGTAAGGGCCGAAACCGCGGGCGGGTCTATATCCGTTGAGGGCGGAAAAACTTCCGGCCTGGTGGAAGTATATGTAGAACCGTCTAACGGCGGCCTGCGAAAGAAAATGTCGGACCAGGATATTAAATCGGTACTGGAGCAGTACTATGATCTGGAGGTGAGCACTTCCGGCAATGTGCTGGTGGCAAAGGCCTCCAGGAAAGATCGTAACTGGAGTGAGAAAACGGCCCTGTCGATTTCTTTTAAGATCTATACCGGAACCGATGTACGTACGGATTTAAAAACCAGTGGGGGAAGTATCCGCCTCCAGGGGCTGAAGGGTGATCAGTTTTTTAAAACCAGCGGCGGCAGCCTGCTTGTGCGGGATGTTTCCGGCAAAATTACCGGCAAAACATCCGGCGGCAGTATTGATGTGTCGGATGCACGGGAGGAAATTGATCTTGCAACCAGCGGCGGCTCTATTAAGGCCGACCATCTGACGGGTCGGATCCGGCTGAAGACTTCGGGTGGCTCGCTGACCTTATCGGATCTTTCCGGCAATGTGGAGGCGCGTACCAGCGGGGGATCGATCACGGCATCGGGTATTAAAGGCGATCTGTTTACCAGTACCTCCGGCGGCAGCGTTACCCTGAAAGGTATTGATGGTAACCTGGATGCCAGTACCTCCGGCGGCCGGATCCGGGCGGAACTGGTAGGCACAAAGGATTTTGTAAAACTACATACGTCTGCCGGCGGTGTAAACGTAGATATGCCACGTACAGACAATGCGCAGTTTAATCTGAGCGGGAGTAAAGTAAACGTAAGCCAGTTGGGCAATTTCAACGGTTCCATTGAAAAAAACCGTGTAAAGGGAAAGATCGGATCGGGAAAATTGCTTGTTGAGGTAACGGCTTCCAGCGGTAATGTTGATGTGCATATGTAACACCTTAGCATCCTTATAAAGCGCCGGCTGCATGGTTGTCGCGTACAAACGTCATTCTGTTTTTCCGGAATGACGTTTGTGTTTTGAAATAACACAAATCGGGCAACATCCCGGAGTGCTGCCCGGAAGGAATGCGCCCTTTTACAGGATACCTGCAGGGGCTGGTCCGCCAATGCAGGAGATGTCGTTCAAAGGTGTACCAAAACCGGACAGTTTTATGTTTTGAAAACGTACAGCTGGAGGCTTGGTTCTTTTATTAACCTGTTGATTATTAATTTTTTAAATTTACGGCATCATCGTTGGGTAACAATGTGTGTTGTGTATAGCAGCTGGTTATAAAATTGCATGGGGCAGCCGTATGGTCAGAAACGATATTAAAATTGCGTAGGCCGTTAAAAACAAGGAACAAACAACAATGATCAAAAACTACATCAGAGCCGCCTGGAGAAATCTGTTAAAGAGCAAGGTATTTGCGGTTACAAATATCATCGGGCTTTCGATGGGCATGGCCGTTACCATATTGATTGCCGTATGGATCTGGAATGAATGGTCTTATAATAAGCAGATATCGAACTATAAAAGCATTGCCCGGGTGATGCAGCACAAAACCAATAAAGGGATGATTCAAACCGGAATGACTACGCCGTATCCCTTAGGCGAAGCGCTCCGGCAGGAGTATGGCAGCCTTTTTAAGGAGGTGGCAGTGGGCACGGCCATCTTCGGTCATTCGGTTAAAACCGGCGATAAGCAGCTCAACCTGGATGGTGGTTTTTTTGAACCCGGATTGGGAAGATTACTGGGGTTGAAAATGATCGACGGTGTACAAAACGGTCTTGATGATATCAACAGTATCATGCTGGCGGCATCTGCTGCCCGGTCGTTTTTTGGTACGACTGCTGCAGTTGGTAAAACAATAACACTGGATAATGACCTGGTGGTAAAGGTGACGGGCGTGTATGAGGATCTTTCAAAGAATTCCGATTTCGGGGACTTGCTGTTTATGGCACCCTGGAAACTCTTCCTGCGCCAAACAGATTGGATCCGTACGGCCGAAGACCCCTGGCGCCCCAACGCATTCATAACATATGTGCAACTCAACAGCGGCCAGGATGCCCGGCAGGTATCCGGGGTGATAAAGGATGTACGGTTGAAGCATGTGAACGAGCGGCTGGCACTCCAGAAGCCGGAGCTGTTTTTACAACCCATGGAGCAATGGTATCTCTATGATACATTTAAAAATGGCGTGAATACGGGTGGACGCATTCAATATGTGTGGATGTTTGGCATCATTGGTGTTTTTGTATTATTGCTCGCCTGTATCAACTTTATGAACCTCAGTACGGCACGCAGTATAAAAAGAGCAAGAGAAGTAGGGATCCGTAAAACGATCGGATCACGCCGTGGGCAACTGATCGTGCAGTTCTTTTGCGAGTCACTGTTATATGCCGTACTGGCATTTGCAGTAAGCCTGGTATTAGTGTCCCTGGCCATGCCCCTGTTTAATACGGTTGCCGGCAAGGAGATGCCTTCGGTTTGGAAAGAGCCGCTGTTTTGGACCGGTGCTGTGTTTTTCTGTTTATTTACAGGATTGCTGGCCGGTATTTATCCGGCCTTGTACCTGTCTTCCTTCCGCCCGGTGAAGGTGCTGAAGGGAACATTTAAAGCCGGCCGGTTTTCCGGAATGCAGCGCCAGGTACTGGTGGTGGTACAGTTTGCCATATCCATCGTACTGATTATCGGAACCATTGTTGTGTTCAACCAGATCCGGTTTACAAAAGACCGCCCGATCGGGTACAACCGGAACGGGCTGGTGGTAATGGATGTAAACACCAACGGGGTCCATGATCACTTTAACGTGATCCGCAAACAGCTGCAGGAGCAGGGAAGTATCCTGTCCATAGCGGAAACGAATGGATCCGTCAGCGGCGATTTTTCAACCACCACGGGTATTGACTGGCCCGGGAAAGAAGAAGGCACCAGTGCCGAGTTCCCCTTTGTAGGCGTAAGTCATGACTTTGGAGCAACCATTAACTGGCAGGTGGTAGCGGGGCGCGACTTTTCGAGGGATTTTCCTTCCGACTCAACAGGAGTGATCCTTAACGAAGCTGCTGTAAAATACATGGGGCTTAAACAGCCGGTGGGTACCATTATTTACGCCGATAAAACACCTATAACGATTGTGGGCGTGGTGAAGAACATCGTTATGGAATCGCCGTATGCATCCGAACGGCCCGCCCTTTTTTATTTTGACAAAAACGTTTCCGGTTTCCTGATGGTCCGCGTCAACCCGGCCGTAAGTGCCGCGGCGGCCATTAAGCAGTTGCAGGAAATGTATAAAACCTATGCCCCGGATCAGCCCTTTCATTATGAGTTTGTAGATGACGCCTTTAACAAGAAATTTGGCGATGAGGAGCGGTTGGGCATCCTTGGAGGCGGATTTGCGTTGCTGGCGATCTTCATCAGCTGTTTGGGATTATTTGGGATGGCCTCTTTTATGGCAGAACAGCGGGTTAAGGAGATTGGTGTACGAAAGGTATTGGGCGCTTCGGTATTGGGGCTTTGGAAATTATTATCGCAGGATTTTATGCGTCTCATCTTGCTGGCTTTGCTGATTGCCATACCGGCGGGTTGGTATTGCATGCACACCTGGCTGCAACACTATAGTTACCGGGTTGCGATATCCTGGCCGGTTTTTGTAATGGCAGCATCCGGTGCTATTTTGATCGCTTTGATCACTGTAAGCTTCCAGGCAATAAAAGCGGCAATGGCCAACCCCGTACGGTCGCTGCGTTCGGAGTAGGGAGTAGGTAATAGTGAAGGGTGAACAGGTAATAGCTGTAGGGAATAGAAGGTTATAGATAATACTTCTCACCCGATACTTAAACATAAAAACAATGATCAAAAATTATATAAGGACGGCCTGGAGGGGACTTGTGCGCAACAAGGCCTTTTCACTGATTAATGTGCTTGGGCTTTCGGTTGGAATGACGGCTTGCTTTATTATCTATATGTATATTGGTTTTGAGCGCAGTTATGATACCTTCCATACCGGGGCTGACCGTATTTACAAGGTTGTTGCCGATGTAAAAACACCCACGGAAACGATCACCACCCAGGGGGTTACATCGGCGCCCGTTGCCATAAACTTGAAACAGGACTTTCCGGAAGTAGAAAAAGCCGTACGTTTTGCCGGCGACGGCTTTCTATTACGCAAAGGGGATGTGTTTTTCCAGGAAAAAAAATCAGTGCTTGCAGACTCTACGCTATTCGATGTATTTGATTTTCCATTGGTGTCTGGCAATAAAAAGACGGCGTTGAAGGAGCCGATGAGCATTGTTCTCTCACAAACAACGGCAAAAAAATATTTTGGAAATACAAACCCTCTCGGGCAACAGGTGTTGTTGACCGGCGCGGCCATTAATGCCACGATCACGGGAGTAATGAAAGATATTCCCGAAAATTCCCAGATACAGGCGGATTTGTTTGTGTCAATGTCTTCCTATCGCCAGATCTATGGTATTCCAACGGCCGACAGCGAGTGGACCAACCATGCATTTTACACATATATACTGCTGAAACCAGGTGCAGATGCAAAAAAACTTGCCTCAAAATTTCCGGCATTTATGGAGTATCATCATGGAAGGCAGGCCAGGGAGTTGCAAATGCAGGATTATTTAAGTCTTGAACCGCTGCGCGATGTCTACCTCAGGTCAAAGCGAGATGGCTTTGTATCGGGAAGTATTAATAATGTATATATTTTTTCAGTTATCGCTGTTTTTATCCTGCTGATCGCCTGTGTGAATTTTATAAATCTGACTACAGCACGTAGTGCAGAACGTGCAAAGGAAGTAGGCGTGCGTAAAGTAATAGGAGCAGCGCGCTTTCAGCTGGCCGGTCAGTTTATTGGTGAGTCTGTTATGATTGCCCTGATGGCCTTTGCGGTTTCTGTGTTTTTGTTGTTCATGCTGATCCCCGTGTTCAATCAGCTTGCCGGCAAAATCATTGCTCCTGGTATTTTCCATAACCCGCTGCATGTGTTGGAATTGTTTGTGTTGTCTCTTGTCGTTGGTGTTATCGCCGGTATCTATCCATCATTCGTTTTGTCGTCCTTTAAACCGGTAAATGTACTGAGGGGATACCTGGTGACCGGTACCCAACGACTCCTGTTAAGAAAAGGATTGGTGGTTTTTCAGTTTGCGATATCCATTGTGTTAATGGTGGGTACCATCGTGGTAGCCGCGCAGCTGAAGTATATGCGTAGCCAGGACCTGGGGTTTAACAAAGCACATACCCTGTTTATAAATACCAATTTTGATAAAAATAAAAACCTGTTTAAACAATCTCTTTCGGGTATCCCCGGGGTGTTGTCCTCCTGTTATTCTGCATTTATCCCGGGGGGAGGAAATACCTCAGCCTATTCTGAACTGGAAAATAAGAATGGCGAAATGCAGAAAACCAATATGGATCTTTACTTTGTTGATTTTGATTATATTCATCAATATCAGCTGGAACTGGTGGCAGGGCGCGGATTTTCACCGGCCTTCAAAACCGACAGTATGCAGGCGATGGTGATCAATGAAACAGCCGTCCGGTCTCTGGGTTATACCACTCCCAAAGATGCCGTTGGCAAAAAATATAGTCAATGGGGGAGCAAAGGAAAAATAATCGGTGTGGTTAAAGATTTCCACTTTCAATCGCTGCTACAGCCCGTAAAACCGTTAACAATGCGCTACGATCCCGGTACGTTTACGATGATCTCCATAAAACTTTCTTCAAAAAATCTTCCCGAAACGATAAATAACATTGAACAGCACTGGAGGCAGATTGTTCCCAACCGTCCATTTGAGTATGCCTTTTTAGATACGTTTTTTGATGAACAATATCATGCAGAAGACCGGTTCAGTAATTTGTTTTTCAATTTTGCAATACTTGCCATTTTTATTTCATGCCTGGGTTTGTTGGGGCTTTCGCTATACAGCACCCTTCAGCGTACAAAAGAAGTAGGCGTTCGAAAAGTTTTAGGCGCCCGGGCTACCAATATTGTGATGCTGTTATCTTCGGGATTCTTAAAGCTGGTATTGATTGCTTTTCTTATTGCATTACCCGTCGCTTGGCTGGGTATGAATAAATGGCTGGATGGCTTCGCATATCATATTCATATAACCTGGTGGATGTTTGCTGTGGCTGGGTTAACAGCAGTATTAGTTGCGTTTTTTACAATCAGTATTCAGGCGCTGAAAGCAGCCTTGGCCAACCCCGTACGGTCGCTGCGTTCAGAGTAGGAATGGTGCATGATAGCAAATGCGAAAGATTAGAAATTATTAGGTAGAGATATGATCTGACAGCTGAAAACGTATCCCGATCGTTATCGGGACCCAAATCTGAAAAGAATGATGAACGACTATATCAAAACCGCCTGGCGGAACCTGGGAAAAAGAAAGCTTTTTTCGGTTATCAATATCGTAGGGCTGGCATTGGGTCTTGCATTTGCCGGCATTATCGGTATTTATGTGTATGAAAATCTTCAGGTGGATCGTACACAGCCTTCAAATTTGTACCGCGTTATTACTGCATATAATTCAAAAACGGAAAGCAACAAAACCTCGGGTGTGGGCCGTGCCCTAATTCCAGCCATCCGGCAGGAAATACCCGAAGCGGAATATGTAGTGCCTGTGAGACCGTTCCGAACGGCTTCCATCAAAATAAAAAATGAACATTTTTATGATCGGACGATTTTAGCCGGGGAATATTTTTTTCAGGCATTTAACTTCCCGCTTTTAAAAGGCAATCCAATAACCGTTTTACAAGGACCTAATGCAGCAGTGCTTACAGAAACTACTGCAAAAAAGTATTTTGGTACTTCGGACGCGGTGGGTAAAATATTGTATATAAATGATACCCTGGCATTTACGGTTACCGGTGTTGCAAAAGATTTTTCTTCCTCGCATATTAACTGGAATATATTGCTTTCGTTCAGCACATTTGAGGGCACGACTTTTGATATGTCGCGCTGGTTTACATGGGATATGACTTGCTATGTGACATTGAAAAAAAATGTTACTGTAAAAGACGCGGAAAACAAAATTGCCGCCTTGCCCATGGCTAGAAATGGGGAAGAATACAGGAGTTTTGGTCATCAGGTAAAACAGGAATTGGAACCGGTGCGTGATATTTATCTGTACTCTCCGCTGCCCGGACTTTATATGCCAAAGGGAAACCTGAAAGAGTTGTATATTTTTTCGGGAATAGGGATCGCATTGTTGCTGCTGGCTTGTATCAATTTTATTAACCTTACTACCGCATACCAGTCAGACAGGGGTAAGGAGGTGGGCGTGCGGAAAACGATGGGGGCGTCAACCGGCTCCCTGGTTGGCCAGTTTATGGTAGAAACATTGGTTATTGTGCTCGTTGCGGCATTGCTTGCTACCGGTATTGTTGCAGTGCTGCTGCCGTTTGTGGAACATATTTCCGAAATGAACCTTTCCTTATCGGTGTTCAGGCAACCGGTGATTATCGCAGGCACCATTCTACTCATTGTGATTACAACGCTGCTGGCGGGTATGTATCCTTCCTCGGTTTTGGCAAAGCTCCAACCAACGGATTCTATGAAAGGACTGAAGAGAATGGGTAAAGGAAACTTTCGTTTGAGGAGAATATTGGTGGTGTTTCAGTTTGTGGTATCACTTATATTGGTTATGGGTACTTTGGTTGCTATGCGCCAGTTGCGGTTTATGCAGGAGAAAGATCTGGGATTTAATAAAGAGGGAATCATCGTATTGGATATAAGTAAAGTGCCCAAAAAATATCTGGTAGACCATTATGAAAGTATCAAAAACCAGTTGAAGGAATATCCGGGTATAAAATCGATTTCAGGGTCAGCGGGTATGCCCGGGCGGTTTGGCTGGGATGGTCAAACAGTAATGCCGGAAGGCTTTACACAGGAGGAAAGTCTTACAATGGAAGTGATCCCTTCTGACCAGGAGTATACAAAAACACTGGGCATTACCCTGAAGGCGGGCAGGGATTTCTCGAAAGCGTTTTCTACAGATGCCACAAATGGAGTATTACTGAATGAGGAAGCCTGTCGTGCAATAGGATGGACACCGGCTGAAGCAATTGGAAAACGGATAAGTTCATCCGGTTCAGGCCTGGATTCCGGCAGCGTGATTGGCGTAATGGCCGATTATCATCAGCATGGACTACAAACGAAAATAAGCCCGATTGTTATCTTTAACGGGAACAAATACACCTACAACTTTTTAGCAGTAAAATTGCAAACTAAAAATATACAGGAGGCGGTTCACAACGTTGAAAAATTCTGGAAAGCAAAATTTCCCGGTTATACGTTAGATTGGTTTGCGCTTAATGATGACCTGAACCGTCAATACAAATCGGAAGCCAATTTAGCAAGTGTGGTTAAGCTATTTGCCCTGTTAACCATTTTTATTGCTGCGCTGGGGTTGTTAGGGATAACATTATTCACCGTTTTACAACGGACAAAAGAAATAGGCATTCGCAAAGTGTTAGGGGCAAAACTGCAGGATATTATCACGCTTGTTGGAAAAGAATTTTTGCTGCTGGTAATCGTGGCATTACTAATAGCTGTGCCTTTAGCCTGGTGGGCAATGAATGATTGGCTGCGAAATTTTTCATATCGCACTTCCATCAATTCGTGGCTGTTTGTAATAACCGGAGCAGGAGCACTGCTGGTAACATTTGCAATTGTTGGTATAATTACCATCCGTGCAGCCCGGGCAAATCCGGTGAAGTCATTACGAACGGAGTAAAGTGTGGAAAGCAGTAAACAACAGTATAAATACGATAAGATTTAGGAAAAGCGGAAATTTATCGAAATCTCAACTCAAAAGAAATGATCAAAAATTACATCAAAACCGCCTGGCGGAATTTAGTCCGCAACAAAGGGTTTATGTTCGTTAATTTAATGGGGCTTTCTATTGGGATCTCTGCAACCCTTATGATCCTGCTATGGGTGAACGATGAACTAACCTACGACCGTTTTCAAAAGCACTACGATAACATTCACACGGTGATCGCAAACCGTGATTTTAAGAACCGTGTGTTTACGGATTATAATATGGTGTTGCCCCTGGCCCGTGAATTACAGCATGCAGATCCGCAGATAAGGAACGCTACGGTTACCACCCAGAATTATGACCTGTTGTTGCACGTAAATGATACCAAAATACGGAAGGGAGGAATGACGGTGGGGGATCGTTTTTTTGATATTTTTTCCTGGAAATTCCTGGCAGGCAATGCCACAGGCGCGCTCAATGATCCTTCGTCGATAGTGCTAACGGTATCGGCAGCTAAAGCATTATTTGGCAACGAAGATCCGGTGAATAAAACCATCCGGATCATCGAGGAAAAACGGGATGTGAAGGTTACGGCGATACTGGCAGATCCCCCGGGTAATTCCGAATTTCAGTTCGATTTTCTGCGGCCGTTCAACTATAATGATCCGGACACCAAAGCAATGATGGGCAACTGGGAGGGATCCAGCTGGCGGGTATATGTTCAAACGGCGCCCGGTGCAGATATGAAGCGGGTGGATGCCACGATTAACCGGGTGAAAAAACAACATGACCCCAATGATAAGATCAGTACTTATTTCACTTTCCCGATGAAGCGCTGGCATCTGTACAATGATTTTAAGGACGGCAAAAATGTGGGCGGCATGATTGAATATGTGCGCCTGTTTATGATCGTTGCGGCAATAATTTTGCTGATCGCCTGTGTAAACTTTATGAATCTTTCTACGGCGCGTTCCGAAAAACGGTCGAAGGAAGTAGGGATCCGCAAAACGCTTGGGGCCGGAAAACTGAAACTGGTGTTGCAGTTCTTTTCGGAATCCATGATGCTGGTATTGATCGCCTTTCTTGTTTCGGTGGGTATTGTACTGTTGCTGTTGCCTTATTTTAACCAGCTGGTGAATAAAAAACTGACGCTGGATTTTGGCCAGCCGTTGTTCTGGTTGGGAAGCCTGGCCATCATCCTGGTAACCGGTATCCTTGCCGGTAGTTATCCGGCCTTGTATCTTTCTTCGTTCCGGCCGGTAAAGGTATTGAAGGGCGTTTTTGTGTCTGGCGGTAAAACAGCGTTACCCCGTCATATACTTGTGGTATTCCAGTTTATGATCTCCATCCTGCTGATTTCGGCAACGATTATCGTATACCAGCAGATCCAGCATATAAAAGACCGGAAAACCGGTTATGATGCCCGCAACCTGCTGATGATTACCGGAACGGAGGAAACGGAAAAAAACTTTAATGTGATCAAACAGGAATTGCTGCAAAGCAGGGTGGTTACCGCGGTTACCCGCTCCAGTTCTCCCATTACACAGGTATGGTGGAAATCCGGTGCGCCGGACTGGAACGGAAAGCCCGCCGGCCTGAACGTGGTCGTTTCCGGAATACGCACCGATGTGGACTTTGCAAAAACAATGGGCATCCGGCTGCTGCAGGGGCATGATTTTTCGGGTACGCCTGCCGATTCATCCTCCGTATTGCTCAACAAGGCAGCGGTGGAAGCCATGGGCCTCAAAGATCCCATCGGAATGGAGATGCGGTTTGGGAACAGAAAATACCAGGTAACCGGTATTACCGGCAACGTGGTGATGGAATCACCTTTTCAACCGGTGGATCCCATGCTTACCTTTTATAACCCTAATGCTACCGGTGTGATCAGCCTGCGTATTGCAGATGCCGTACCGTTAAAAAAGGCCCTGTCGGCGATTGAGGGGGTGTTTAAGAAATACAATCCGGCCTACCCGTTCGAATACCAGTTTGCGGATCAAGAGTTCGGACAGAAGTT
Source organism: Niabella pedocola (assembly GCF_021044425.1). Classification (GTDB taxonomy): domain Bacteria; phylum Bacteroidota; class Bacteroidia; order Chitinophagales; family Chitinophagaceae; genus Niabella; species Niabella pedocola. Next base: position 47,795 of record NZ_JAJNEC010000002.1, read on the forward strand.
TATAGGAGAGGAGCTCATCAGCAGGGTTACCAATATCTTCGCGGGTCTGGCGATCTTTATCTGTTGTATAGGGCTGGGAGGACTGGTAGCCTATACCGTGGAAAGGCGGTTCCGGGAAATCAGTATCCGCAAGGTGCTGGGTGCTACCATCCGCCAGGTATTATTGCTGATCGGGCGCGAGTTCCTGAAGCTGGTGCTGATCGCATTTGTAATTGCCGTGCCCCTGGCCTGGTGGCTGATGGATCACTGGCTTGAAAAATATACGTACCACATTCATATCAATATGCTGGTATTTGTAGCCGTAGGAGGACTGGTATTATTGCTGGCCCTGGTGGTGGTAGGTTTAAATACATTCCGGGCAGCGGTTACCAACCCGGTACGCACGTTACGGTCGGATTAAGAAATGTGAAGCGGCAATAGTACATGTTGAATAAGGTGTGATGAAATAAGACAACCGTCTCGAATCTGAAATCTCGAATCTCAAATCTGGTATCTCAAATCTCAAATCTGGTATCTCGAATCTCAAATCTCAAATCTGACATCTCAAACCCGAAAAAATGATCCGGAATTATATAAAAACAGCCTGGCGGAATATCGTTCAGAAAAAGACATTTTCTTTTATCAATATCACGGGGCTGGCCATTGGCATGGGAGCTGCGCTGCTGCTTTTTATCGTTGTGCGGTATGAGTTGAGTTATGACCGCACGCAACCGGATTATGAACGTATTTACCGGATTGTTACAGACGACCGTTTCTCGGATGGTACTACGCATAATCCCGGGGTGCCTGTACCCGCATTGGAGCATCTGCGCGCGCGGTTCCCCAACCTTTCCTTCGGCGCGATCAATGCCACCTATCAAAGTGCGGTGAACGTACCCGATGCAAACGGGAATGAAACTGCTTTTATTGAGAATACAGGTATTTTCTTTTGTGAGCCGCAGTTTTTTAACCTGTTCAGGAGCCGGTGGATCCATGGAAATGCATCGGTACTGGATGCCCCCAATACAGTAGTGTTAAGCAGTGCCACGGCGCGGAAATATTTTAAAACAGAAGCGAATAGCCTCGGGAAGACACTAAAGCTGGATCATCACATTCCATTAAAGGTGGCGGGTATAATAAGTGATCCGCCGGGAAATACCGATTTTCCGTTGCAGGTGCTGATATCCATGAAGACCATCAAACAGCACCCCGGCCAGTATTATTATAATGAAGACTGCTGGGGATGTGTATCCAGCAACTTCCAGGTATATGCCAAACTGCCTCCCGGCGTTTCGGAGGAAACCATAAACCGGCAGCTGGCACAGTTTAGTAAAGAACAATACAGCAGGGATAAGCGGGGCGCCAGCTCCAAAAAGATCAATACGCTTCAGCCACTTTCAGATCTGCATTTTAATCTTCAGTACGAAACGCTGGGCGATCATCGTACCTCCCGCACCACACTGGTTACGCTGTCGCTGATTGCGGTTTTTATTTTACTGATGGCCGGGATCAACTTTGTAAACCTGGCTACCGTGCAGGGCATTACAAGGGCAAAAGAAATGGGCGTGCGGAAAGTACTGGGTAGTGGCCGGAAACAGATCTTCTGGCAGATGATGGGCGAAACGGCACTATTGGTATTGATCGCCTTAATGGTAGCATTTTTGTTGGCCTGGATCGCATTGCCGCATATAAAACATATAGCTTCCATACAGGAAACGCTTACCTTGCTGAACGGCGCTAATATTGGATTGTTGCTGGCCATCGGGCTGCTGGTTGCCTTCCTGGCCGGGCTTTATCCCGCACTAGTTTTGTCCGGCTTTAAACCAGCTACGGTCTTCAATCAAAAAGTGATCACGCTGAAATCCGGCGGCGTTTCGGTGCGGAAAGTGCTCGTCGTATTCCAGTTTGCCGTTACACAGGTATTAATGGTAGGAACCATTGTGGCCGTTGCCCAGATGGGTTTTGTCCGGAAGATGGACCTGGGTTTTAACAAGGATGCCATCCTGCTGTTAAACAGCAGTACGGATAGCGTAAGCCTGGCAAGACAGGAGGCTTTTGCCGGCGCGCTCCGGAATGTACCCGGGGTACAGCAGTTGTCCTTTCAGTCGGATGCGCCCACCTCCGATAATAACTCTTCCACCAATTTTGCGTTTGACCACCGCCCCGACGAATCCTTCCAGGTATACCTGAAATTTGCAGACACGGCCTATCTTAAAACCTATCAGATGTCGTTATTGGCCGGTACCAATTATGCTGCCAGCGATACGGTAAAAGAGGGAGTCATTAATGAAACCCTGGCACGGATGCTGGGTGTAACAAATATGAAGGATGCCGTGGGTAAAAGCCTGAAAATAGGTAACAGCAGCTGGATACAGATCACCGGTGTGGTAAAGGATTTTAAAGCCAACTCATTGAAGCAGGAGGTAAAGCCTATGTTTATTTCCACCCAGAAGAAACTTTACGGGCAGATCGGTATTAAACTGCATGCAAACAATCTGAATGCCGCAAAGGACAATGTGGAAACCGTTTGGAAACAGTACTATCCGGAGTACGCCTATAATGCCGTTTTCCTGGATGAGGCCATTGAACGGTTCTACCAGCAGGATACACAGCTGTCGCTGCTGTATAAGATCTTTGCAGGGCTTGCAATGCTGATCGCATGTTTGGGCCTTTATGGATTGGTATCGTTTATGGTGGTGCAAAAAACAAAAGAAGTGGGTGTTCGCAAAGTATTGGGCGCCTCTACGGGCAGCCTGGTGTTGATGCTGTCGAAAGAGTTCTTTATATTGATCGGTATTTCCTTTTTACTGGCAGCACCGGCGGCCTGGTATATGATGCGGAACTGGCTGGATGACTTCGTATACCGCATTCCGCTGCATGCCGGCTTTTTTATTGCAGGTGTAGGCATCGCATTGATCATTGCCTTTGTGTCGGTGGCGTATAAGGCGTTCCGCGCGGCAATGGCGGATCCAGTGAAAAGCCTGAGAACGGAATGACGGCGGCAACAGGGGCAATTTTTGAAAGAGGACTTAGGCAGCATCATGTTTATATCAGGATGAATGAAACCGCTGCATTAACAATGTACCATTGACTATGTTTAAAAGTTATGTAAAAATAGCACTCCGTAATAGCTGGCGCGACCGATTTTACACGGGTTTGAACCTCCTGGGGCTGGCGGTTGCCATCGCTACTTTTTTGCTGATTATAAATTATGTTCGTTTTAAGCGGAGTTATGAAAGCCTCCATAAGCATGCAGACAATATATACCGGGTTACGCTGGATATGTACAAAGGCAGCGAATACATCGGTACCGATTGCGAAACCTATCCGCCAATAGGGCCGCTGCTGCAGCAAACCATGCCGGAAGTGACCGGCTATGTGCGTTTGCAGGACCTGGGAACTTTTGAATTGCAAAACGGCGACAGGTCCGTATTGGTGAACAAGACCTATGCTGCCGATGCTTCGCTGTTTTCTGTTTTCAGTTATGAATGTTTACGCGGCGGGTTATTTTCTGCGCCTGACCAGGTGGTGATAACGGCTGCGGTAGCGCAAAAACTTTTTGGTACCCTTGAGGTCGTAGGCAAACCGGTGCGTGTAAAAGACCGGCTGTTTACGATTGCCGGTGTAATGGCAGATGTTCCGGCTAACACGCATCTGAAATTTGAAATGCTGCTGCCTTTTGATTATATCAGGACCCTGGGATTTGACCCCGGCGGCTGGAACGGGAATAATAATTTTACCTACCTGTTAATGAAGCCCGGTGCGGATCTCCACCGTTTTAATGAAAAACTGCTTCAGTTTTCACGGTCCCGGTTAAAACGGGAAGTGTTAAAAGCAGAACCGGTAAAAGACATTCATCTCTATTCCAATAAATCCTTCGAACCGGAAGCAAACGGGAGCTATCTCATAGTGAATTTCCTGTTGGTGATTGCATGGTTGATCTTATTTATAGGGTTGGCGAATTATATAAATATAACGACCGCCCGTTTGGTAGAACGTTCAAAGGAAGTAAGTGTGCGCAAGGTAATGGGTTCATCCCGGTGGGCTCTTGTAAAACTGTTTTTTACGGAATCACTGATCATTAGCTTTGCGGCCTTTGTAGCAGCACTCTTGTTAGTGCGGGTATCGATGCCTGCATATAATGCCGTTACGGGAACGGTTGCCGGCGGATGGTTGTTTCGTACGGCTGATTTCTGGATACTTTCAGGTGTATTGTTTGTGTTGGTTTGCCTGTGTGCCGGGTTGTATCCCGCATTGCTGGCATCCGCCGTAAAAGTGGTTACGGTTACCCGGCGCACATTTACCAGCCTGGCAAAGGGTAACCGGTTGCGAAAGGCACTGGTATTGGGACAGTTTACTGCTGCACTGGCAGTGATCATGTGCGCTGCGATCATTTATCAGCAGATCCGTTTTGTAAGAAACCGTAACCTGGGTATGAATATGGAGCAGGTACTGGTGATAAAAGGGCCGCTGATGCCGGCAAATGATTCCCTGCAAAAAATTTCCGGGCTTCGATTCAAGAGCAGTTTACACCAGATCCCTGGTATAAAAACAGTGGCATTTTCTTCTTCCCTTCCCGGTGCAGATTATAATACCATGAATACACAGACCGATGTGCGGCGCCTGGCGGCGTCTCAAACCACCGGGTACAACTATTATCTCTACGGGGTGGATGAAGATTTTTTGCCGGCATTGAATATTGGTATGCTTGCCGGGCGTAATTTCTTTGCTTCACCGGTGCAGCAGAACGAAGTGGTGATCAACGAAGAGGCCTGCCGCCTGCTGGGGTTTGAAAATCCGGCGGCGGCTATCGGCGCAAAAATAAAAGTCAATTCCGGCCCCATTGATGTGGCTACCGTTATCGGTGTAAATCAAAATTACCGGCAGCAATCGCTGAAGCAGGCGCAGCAACCGCTTATCCTTTGGCATGAACAGGGGATTTATGGGTATTTTACCGTAAAAATAACGACCAGTAACGTGCATCCATTGCTGCAGGCGATCGCTGATAAATGGAAGGAGCATTTTTCAGGGCATACCATGGATTATTTTTTTATGGATGAAATGTACAACCGGCAATACCAGCAGGATATCCGTTTCGGAAAACTGGTCAATGTATTCTCGGTTATTACCCTGTTTATTGCATGTTTGAGTTTGTTGGGATTGTCGGCCCTGAACACTTCTATGCGCACAAAGGAAATCGGCATCCGGAAGGTGATGGGAGCCGGTTTTAGATCGATACTGGCACTGCTTGCTGTAGATTTTTTAAAGCTGGTGGTATTGGCGCTGGTGCTGGCCGTGCCGGTTACATTACTGGCCATGCATGCGTGGCTGCAGAACTTTTCCGACCGGATCGGTATACAGTGGTGGTTATTTCCGTTGATGGGGGCGTTGGTGCTGGGGATTGCGCTGATGACCATCCTGCTGCAGGCATTCCGGACCATTAAGAGAAACCCGATGGATGCGCTGCGAACGGAATGAAGCCGCCCGCGGCAGCCCGCCTGCATGGCGCTTTTGCCGGTGCGGTCATTAATTGATAACAGTAAAAGACAAACGATGCTCAAAAACTACTTTAAAACGGCCTGGCGGAATATATCCGGTAATAAATTTTATGCCGCCATTAATATCGGGGGCCTGACGATTGGTCTCGTGGTAGGTATTTTTTTATTGTTGTGGGTGCGGGATGAATTAAGCTTCGACCGGTTTCATAAAAATGAAAAAAACATTTACCGGATCGGGATAGAAGGAGGCACAGGTATCAGTAAACAGATCTTTACGAACATTATAGCCCCGGTGGCTTTTTTTGCAAAGAAGGAAATACCCGAGGTATTGGATGGTGTGCGCATTATGAATATCGGTGATGCCCCGTTTAAGTATCAGGACAAGGTATTTATAGAAAATAATTTTGCATTTACAGATCCTTCCTATTTTTCAATATTTGATTTCAACCTGATCCGGGGCGATCAACGAAATCCGTTTCCCGATATCAATTCGCTGGTGATTACCGAATCGACGGCCCGGCGTTATTTTGGAAATGAGGACCCCATCGGGAAGGTGGTGACCATGGGGCTGGACGAACAATGTAAGGTGACGGGTGTGATCCGGGATTACCCGGCTAACTCATCTTTTCGATACCATGTGCTGTTGCCCATCGCACGATTTAATGAACTCGGGTATGTGAAGAAACAAACCACTTATGATGGAAAAACAGTGGTTGCTTCGATGAACGCGGACTGGTCTTATTTTGGGTTTGCTACTTATCTCTTACTGCGGCCCGGAGCCAGCAGCGCCGCGGTTGAGAAAAAACTGCAGGCCATTCATGAACGCAATAAGCCGGAGGACAAGCCGGTTCCGTATATTGCTCAGTCACTTGGCAATATGCACCTGTATCATATGGACGGCGGCGACGGCGGAATTGATACCGTACGCATGTTTGCGATCGTGGCCATAATGATGCTGACGGTGGCCTGTATCAATTATGTGAACCTCTCAACGGCCCGTTCCATGCTGCGGGCAAAGGAAGTGGGCATGCGTAAAATTGTAGGTGCCCGCAGAGGGCAATTATTCATACAATTCATCATCGAAACCATTTTGATGTTTTTGATTGCCAGTACCCTGGCCATTTTCCTCATATACCTGCTATTACCGTATTTTAACCAGCTTGCGGGCAAGGAACTGGTATTCAGCCTTTCGGATCCCGGCATAGCGCAATGGATATTGCTGGTTTTACTCGGTACGCTTGTTGCCGCCTGTATATACCCCGCCTTGTTGCTCTCTTCCTTTAAACCGTTGCATGTACTTAGGGGAACGATTACTGCCACTATTGGAAAAACCACCTTTAGAAGGGTATTGGTCGTGGTGCAGTTTTCCGTATCCATCGTCCTCATTATCGGCACTCTGATCATCGGAAAGCAGCTTAGCTATATCCGGAATAAAAACCTGGGCTACGACAAAGCACATATATTTTCGTTTGGTATGAGGCCAGATATGCAGCAGCACGTGGAGGCCGTTAAGCAGGAACTGCTAAAGCAAAAATCGATACTGGCAGTGGCGGCTGTAGGCAGAGATATGGTGGATGGGGGTTCTGCTACAGGCGATAATGACTGGGATGGGAAGCCGGCCAATTCAAATACCTGGTTCAGCCAGATATTTGCCGATGCGCATACCATTGATTTTTTTAAGATGAAAGTTGTTGCCGGTAAGAATTTTACCGGTTCGGTTGCAGACAGCACGCATTTCCTGATCAACGAAACGGCCATGCGGGAAATGGGATTGAAGGATGTTATCGGAAAGCGGCTTCGCATTCAAACGGTTAACGGAACGATCATCGGCGTGGTAAAGGATTTTCATTTTTCGTCGGTGCATGAAAAGATAGAACCCGCCGTTTTTCAGTTTAAGCCGGCAAACTGTTGGCAACTGTATATAAAAACAACCGGGGCCGATGCCGCAAACGCAATTGCTGCGGCACAGGCTGTCTGGAAACAGTATAATAATGACATACCCTTCCGGTATGCGTTTTTAGACGAAAGTTATAATAAACTTTATTTGAAAGAAGAACAGCAGGAAATGATCTTTACATTGTTTGCCGCCGTTGCGGTGTTTATTTCCTGTCTTGGATTATTGGGCCTGGCGGCTTATACGGCACAGGTAAAAACCAAAGAAATCGGTATCCGGAAGGTATTGGGTGCCGGCGCTGTTGAAATTGTACGATTGCTGGCTACAGAATTTGTGCTCCTGGTAATTGCCGCCAATATTATTGCAATACCCGTTGCCTGGTATGTGATGCATGAGTGGTTAAACGGTTTTGCCTACAGAACGGTAATGCCGCCCGGTGTTTTTGTTTATGCCGGTATATCCGCGGCGCTGGTGGCGCTGGCAACCATCAGTTATCATGCATTAAAATCGGCGGTGTCCAATCCTGTAAAAGCACTGCGAACAGAATAAAAAATGAAAATCGGGGATGTAAAAAAAGATCGTTGTTTCCGGAACCTGAACTGATCATCTATAAACAGAAAGCGATGTTTAAAAATTATATGACAACCGCCTGGAGAAATTTGGCAAGAAATAAATTGTATGCAATGGTGAACATCGCCGGTTTGGCGGCAGGAATGGCCGTAGCCATGCTCATCAGTTTCTGGGTATGGGATGAATTGCATTTTGATACCTATCATACCCGTCATACAAGACTGGCGCAGTTGATGCGTACTTATCGCAGCAATGACGGAACCCTGTCAACCGAACAGGCTTCCTGTATACCGGTAGCCGCCGCTTTGCGGAACAAATATGGAAGCGATTTTAAAAATGTAGCGGCGGCCTCCTGGAATTTGGGTCATGTGCTTGCAACAGGCGATAAAAAAATAGGTGCTTCGGGGCTTTGGGTGGAGGCGGCTTTCCCTGTTATGTTTTCATTTAAAATGCAGCGTGGCGATATCCATGCCCTGGATGAGCCCTCTGCCGTTTTGCTCAGTGCTTCCCTGGCGCAAAACCTGTTTGGTAATGAAAATCCTATCGGAAAAATAATCCGCTTTGACAATAAAGACCATTTCACTGTGAGCGGGGTATATGAAGACTTGCCGAAGAATTCCAGCTTTTATGAAACCAAACTATTATTACCCTGGAAGAAATACATCACCACGGCCGAGTGGATCCGGAAAGCCGCTACCGACTGGGATGAGCAGTCCTTCCAGGTATTTGCTGAACTGGCAGCGGGTGTAGATGCAGCGGCGCTCTCCCGGAAGATAAAAGATGTGGTGATGGAGCATAAAACACTAAAGCGGGAGCAGGAGCAGGCACAGTTATTTCCTATGGATCGCTGGCATTTATACAGCGAGTTTAAGAATGGGCGATCGGTGGGAGGGGCTATCCGTTATGTGTATCTTTTTTCGGTGATCGGTGTTTTTGTATTGTTGCTGGCCAGTATCAATTTTATGAATCTCTCAACGGCGCGCAGCGAACAACGGGCCAGGGAAGTAGGGGTTCGTAAAACAATGGGCTCCCGGAGAGGGCAATTGGTCTGGCAATTTTTGGCAGAGTCGCTGCTTACCACCTTGCTGTCCTTCCTGGTGGCCGTTTTGCTGGTGCATTTTGCCATGCCGTTGTTTAACGGGTTATCCGGTAAACAGATGACGTTTCCCTGGAGGTCCGGTGCTTTCTGGTGTGCTGCAATAACTTTTATGATCATCACGGGGGTGATTTCCGGCATCTACCCGGCGTTTTATCTTTCAAAGTTCAGACCGGTAAAAGTATTAAAAGGCACTTTTCGTGTGGGGAGAACGGCTTCATTCCCGCGTAGGGTACTGGTGGTACTTCAGTTTGCTTTTTCAATAGCGTTGATTATTGGCAGCCTGATCGTTTTTAAACAGATCCAGCACGCACAAAACCGACCGGTCAACTACCGGAAGGAGGGGTTGCTGACGGTGCAGATGAATACTCCGGACTTATACGGTCATTATGATGCATTGCGCAATGAGTTGCTGGCCACGGGTGTAGTGGCCAACATGGCAGAATCTTCCAGTCCTACAATGGACGTATTCAGTTTCAGCAATCGCTTTGAGTGGAGCGGGAAGAACCCGGATCAGCTGCCCACGTTTGGTATGATTGGCGTAACCACCGAATTTGGAAACACCATTGGCTGGAAGCTAAAAGCGGGCCGCGATTTTTCGCGTGATTTTCCTTCAGATACATCCGGAGTGATCCTGAATGAAGCGGCTGTACGGCAAATAAGCCCGGGGCAGGATATTGTTGGCCGGGAACTGCGTCATAATGATAACGTATACCAGGTGATCGGGGTGGTAAAAGATATGGTAATGACATCACCTTATGCCCCTCCGGTGCCAACGGTGTTTATCAACAACCCCAACTGGGCCAACGTGGTTACGGTAGCCATAAAGCAGGGTGCTCCTTTACAGGATGCCTTAGCTGAAATTGAGGCGGTCTTTAAAAAATATAACCCGGACGCGCCGTTTGATTATGCCTTTAACGACCTGGTGTATGCAAATAAGTTTGCCGATGAGCAACGTATCGGCCGTTTATCTGTTTTGTTTACCGCACTGGCCATATTTATTTCCTGTTTGGGCGTATTTGGCCTGGCCTCCTTTGTGGCTGAACAACGGCAAAAAGAAATCAGTTTGCGTAAAGTACTCGGGGCAAATGTGTACCAGCTCTGGCGGTTATTGTCTGTTGAATTTTTTGTTCTGGTGCTGATCGCTTGTTTGATTGCCATCCCGTTTGCATGGTACTACCTGCATCAATGGCTGCAGCAGTATTCGTACCGTACCAATGTACCTTTTTGGGTGTTTCTTTTATCGGGTGCGGGCGCATTATTATTAACCATCCTTACGGTGAGTTTTCAGGCCATCAAAACAGCCCTGATGAATCCGGCCAGGGCATTACGTTCAGAGTAGGGATGTGAATGGTCAATAGGCAATCGTGCATCGGAGATCTGGTTGCTACAATAGATGGGTTCAATTTCATTACTGAAAACTTAAATGGTGTCAATGATCAGCAATTATTTTAAAGTAGCCTGGCGGAATCTGTGGAAGCATAAAATATTTACCGCCATTAATATGATTGGTCTTGCGCTGGGCACAGGTGTAAGCCTTGTTATCCTGCTTTTTGTGATGCATGAAAGAAGTTTTGATGCCTTTCACAGCCGCAATATTTACCGGCTGAATGAGGTGCAGAAGCAGGAAGGCCTGGCATCGCCGCAGAAGGTTCCGATATCCATGTTCCCGATGGGGCCGACAATGAAACACGAATTCCCGGAGATCGTTAATTTTACCCGGGTACGCCGGTCGGAAAAGTACCAGGCTACCTACGGGGAAACACGGCTTGAGCTTCCGCGAGTATTCTTTGTAGATACCGCTTTTCTTGAAATGTTCGATTTTAAACTGCTCAGCGGTGACAGGGACCGTGTGTTGCAGCAGCCGCTAAGTGCGGTTATTACCGAGTCTGCCGCCCGGAGGATTTTTGGGACAGAGAACCCCGTTGGGAAGCGAATCATGCATTACGGGGGTGATACGGCCAGCCTGATGGTTACGGGGGTCCTTCAGGATATTCCCCTGAATTCGCATATGCAATTTGATCTCCTGGTTTCTTTTGCTACCGATTATAAACAGCGGATGATGAATAACTGGGGCGGCAACGGATGGGTGACTTATTTTGAGCTGGCGCCTCATACGGATATCAGGGCACTGGAGGATAAATTTCCGGCGTATCTTAAAAAGTATCTTTCAATAGAAGACCGGTGGAAGAATTATGAGTTGTTCCTCCTGCCTTTAAAAGACATTCATGCCAAAACCGGTGATATCGTACTGGATGTAGTGAATTACCGGAAGTTCGATAAAAAATATACGGATCTGTTCTTTGTGGTTGCACTGGTCATATTGATCATCGCCTGCATCAATTTTATGAACCTTTCCACAGCGCGGTCTGCAGAGCGGGCACGTGAAGTAGGGATCCGGAAAACTGCAGGGGCCCGGCGTGTTCAGTTAGGATTGCAGTTTATTGCCGAATCGGTATTGCTTTGTGTGCTGGCAATTACGATCGCTGCGGGATGCATCACGTTATTCCTGCCGAAAATCAATCTGCTGATCGACCGCAATCTCAGCCTGCAATTGCTGAATGGCCATACCTGGCTGGCTCTTTTATCCGGAGCTGTACTGATCGGGGTTTTGTCCGGATTATATCCGGCCATCTATTTATCGTCTTTTGCCCCGGTAAAAGTACTCAAGGGATCGGTGCAAACCGGAAGGAATAAGTCGGTATTACGGAATGCACTGGTGGTGATCCAGTTTGCCAGTGCCGTGTTCCTGATTGTTACCACCATTTTTGCGGTTCGTCAGCTAAAGTTTATGCAGGAGCAGGATCCGGGCTTTAACCGGGACCAGGTGCTTACCATCCGGATGAATGGTATTGCCTATAAGCAATACGATATCTTGAAGGAGGAACTGCTGCGTAACAGTAATATCACCGGGGTTACGGGCGCCCAGGATCAGCTGGGAGGGCATCTTGATCAGTCTGGTGTTGGCTTTACAGCGCCGGAGGCACCCGTACGGGTAATTTCCGCAACACGGCTGATTGTGGATCGGAACTACCTGGATCTTTATAAGATACCGCTGGTTGCAGGTTCCAACTTTTCACCGGATCCATCGCTCAGGGGAAGAGAATATATTATTAATGAGACACTGGCCCGCGAATTGCTGAAGGAACTTCCGCATGCAACAATGAATGATCTGCTGGGCAATAAATTCGGTTTTGATTCCCTGGGAAGGATCGTTGGAATTGCCAGGGATTTTAATTTTAATTCCCTGCATCATAAAATAGAAACCCTTTTCCTGCTTAACCAGAAAGATTTTGGCTTTAGTACGCTTTCGGTAAAACTGAATGGTCGTCAGGCCCGGTCTGTACTGCCCTTTATAAAGTCGGTATGGACAAAACATTGTCCGGATCAGGTACTGGAATACCAGTTCCTGGATGATCATTTTGCGGAGGTATACCGGTCCGATAAACAGGTGAGTACCATTATGGGCATTCTTGCAACCCTTGCCATTTTAATATCCTGTATGGGATTGTTTGGCCTGGCGTCTTATGCTGCAGAAAGGCGCACAAAGGAGATCGGTATCCGGAAAGTACTGGGTGCTTCCGTACAGGGTGTTGTGGCCTTGCTGTCTGCCGGTTTTTTAAAACACGTATTGGTGGCAATCCTGATTGCCTGCCCGCTGGCCTGGATCGGCATGCGCAAATGGCTGGAAGATTATGCCTACCGGATTGACCTGGGTTGGTGGGTGTTTTTGCTTGCGGGGCTTTTGGCGGTTGGCATTGCGTTGATGACGATCGGTTTCCAGGTGTTTCGCGCCGCAAGGGCTAACCCGGTAAAAGCATTACGTTCGGAGTAGGATGTGAGTAGTCAATAGACAATTGTACATCGGGGGAGGTGTTCGGGGAAAATACATGGGCAGGTAACATTGCCCGGAACTTAAATAGTTGAACCATGTTCAGTAATTATTTCAAAATAGCCTGGCGCAGTATCTGGCGGAATAAAATGCATGCGCTCATTCATATCAGTGGCCTGGCCATCAGCTTTACGGTTTTGGTCCTTATCAGTCTTTATGTATTGAATGAATACAGCTATGACCGGTTTTACTCAAATGCAGACCGCATCGTGCGGGTGGTGCAACACACGAAATGGAATGGAAATGAGCTGCACCAGGCTACTACGCCGGCTCCGTTTGCACCGGAGCTGGAGAAGGCATTTCCGGAGATAGCGGCAGCGGTGCGGATCGACCTGGAGGGCGGAGGTGTGATCTCCTATAAGGAGCAGCAGTTTAAACAGGATGATATCATCTTTGCAGATCCGTCGCTTACAAAAATTTTTTCCTATCATTTTTTATACGGAGATCCGGCAAGTGCGCTTTCCGATCCTCGGTCTATCGTGATCTCTGCGTCGCTTGCGAAAAAACTTTTTGGAGCCGCTTCCCGGGCGTTGATGCAGACAATTCATCTTGATGATCAGCAACCGGCAATGGTAACCGGCGTTATTAAAGATCTTCCGGCAAATACGCATTTGCGCTTTAGCGCCGTGCGTCCGTTTCCCGGCCCTGTAAAGGACGGGTGGCAGAACTTTCATTTTTATACCTATTTGCTGCTTAAGAAAGGGGTAAAGATTGCAGACCTGGAAAAGAAGCTCGCAGGTTTTGCGGCGGCTACCATACAGCAGCAGATGCGGGTCAACGACTATAAAATGACCCTGCAGCCGCTTACATCCATTCATTTACATTCGCACCTCGATTTTGAACTGAGCCAAAACAGTGATGCAGCAAGGGTGTACATGCTTATCGTGATCGCCGTATTGGTACTGGCCATTGCGGTGATCAATTACCTCAATCTTACAATAGCAGGCGCCGCTATGCGTACGAGGGAAATTGCCGTGCGGAAGGTGGTTGGGTCCGGAAGAGGCGGCATCGTTGGCCTGTTTATGGCAGAATCTGTACTGATTACGGGCATTGCCGTATCGCTGGCTTTTTTGCTGGTGCAACTGTTACTTCCGGGGTTTGGCCGTTTTGTAGACCGGGAGCTGTATATCGGGTCATCCGGATGGCTGCCCGTGTGCGGAGCGATCATCGGTGTTACGGCAATCATCGGCTGTTTGAGCGGCCTGTACCCGTCGTTGTTATTATTAACGCTGAAAACCGTGCCGGCGCTTAAAGGAAAGATAACCGTTAACGAAGGCCTGGGCCTGAGAAAAATCTTTGTCGTTTTTCAGTTTACCATTGCCGCTGCATTGATACCGGCGTCGGTGATCATTTTTCGCCAGCTGCAGTATGTGTTGCAGGCTGATCTGGGCTTTAATAAAGAACAGGTGCTCACCTTTCATATCGATAACGTAAAGGTGCGCGATCAGGTGCCGGCACTTAAAAATCAATTGCTCCGGAACCCGGTGATTGAGGCGGTGGCCGTAGCCGGTAACCCCATTGGCAATAATGACCTGGGCGGGTTAGGCTACCGCTTTGAAACGCCCGGCGGGGGCTTTTCCACGGCTACCACCGCTGCCCAGGAACTGATGATCGACGCGGATTATCTCCCGGCAATGGATATCCGGTTACAGAGCGGGAGAAATTTTTCAGACAATATCCGTACAGACCAGTACGGTGCTGCACTGATCAATGAAACCCTGATGCACAAGCTTGGTTGGCAGGATGCTGTTGGCCGGAAACTGCAGTTCAGCATCGACGATTCGGGACATACCGCCGAGCGTACTATTGTTGGAGTGGTACGGGATTTTCATACCTATTCCCTGCAGCACCGGGTGGCGTCGCTGGTGATGGTGATGCCACCCGTTCCGGTAATGCAGGATAACCTGTATGTGCGGGTAGCAAAAGGAAAAAACCGCGAAGCACTTGCGTTTATTGACCAGGTTTACCGGCAGTTTGATCCGGCAAATGTGGTTACCTACCATTTTCTGAACGACAATTTTAAGCGCCAGTACGCGGCTGAGCAAAAGCAGGAAAAAATGTCGCTGGTGTTTACAGCCATTGCAGTGATGATCGCTGGTATGGGATTGTTTGGCCTGGTAAGTATCATGGCCGTTCAGCGCACCCGTGAAATCGGCATCCGGAAAGTACTGGGCGCCGGTGTATCGGGTATTGTCCGGTTGTTTTCGATCGATTTTTTAAAGCTGATCCTGATAGCTGTGATGATTGCCATTCCGATTACCTGGTGGGTAATGAACCGGTGGCTGGAAACCTTTGCCTACCGGAGTCCCGTTCCCTGGTGGTTGTTTGCAGGTACCGGAACCCTGATGCTGGTGATTGCGTTATTGATTGTAAGTATCCGGGCCATCGGGGCCGCCAGAGCCAACCCGGTGAAGGCCCTGCGTTCAGAGTAGGGCGGTGAACCGTTAATAGTCAGTAGTCAATTGTGAATGGGGAATGGGAGAGGCAGTGGACCATCAGAAGTTTTAAATGTTGTACAATGATCAAAAATTATTTCAAAACGGCCTGGCGTAACCTGGTAAAGAACCGGAGCTATGGGCTGATCAATATTTTCGGGCTCACAATGGGCCTGGCCGTTGTATTGCTGATTGCGCTGTGGATCTGGGATGAGATGTCGTTTGACCGTTATTTTAAGAACCATAAACGGATTGCCCTGGTATTGCAGCAACACACAAAAGATGATGTTACCTATACCGACTGGGCGCTTCCGATGCCACTGGCCGATGCGCTGCGTAAAGACTACGGGGCTGCATTTGAAGGAATCTCGTTATTGTACAGTGGTGTGTATAACCTTACGTTTGCGGAGAAGAAATTGTCTGCCAAAGGAACGTTTATGGAGCCGGATGGACCATCCATGTTTTCCCTGGAGCTGTTGAGCGGAGATAAAAATGCATTAAAAGATCCGGCATCGGTGTTGTTATCGCAATCGCTGGCCCGTACGCTTTTTGGAAACGGCGATCCGTTGAACCAGGTAATACGGATTACCAATCAGTTTAATGTAAAGGTGGCCGGAGTGTATAAAGATCTGCCAAAGAACACATCGCTGAGCGAAGATGCAGAGTTTATTGCTCCCTGGCAGTTTGGGGTATCTAACTGGGAGTGGATCAAAAAGGAAAGGGAGAACTGGGATTATAATCTTTTTAAGCTGGCTGTTCAACTGGCGCCGCATACCCGCATGGAGGATGTATCTGCGCGGATCCGGAAGGTGCTCGCTGCACATGTTACAAAAGCGCCGGGTGAGCAGGTGGTCACCAACCTGAGCCTTTACCCGATGAGCCGCTGGCATCTTTATGATTTTGATAAAAGGGGGGCGCTCATCCCGGGAAACCTGCAATATATCTGGCTTTTTGGTACGATTGGTTTTTTTGTACTGCTGCTGGCCTGCATCAATTTTATGAATCTCAGTACGGCCAGGAGCATCAAACGGGCCCGGGAAGTTGGTATCCGGAAAACGATCGGTTCCCGCCGGGTACAACTTATTCTGCAATTTTTTGGGGAGTCGGTGCTTACAACCCTTATTTCCTTCCTGGTGGCTGTTGTTATTGTGCAGCTGGCACTGTCCTGGTTTAATACGCTCACCAATAAAAATATAAGTGTGCATTGGTTCAGCGGCTGGTTCTGGCTGTCCGGGTTGCTGATCTGCATGGTCACCGGCCTGTTGGCGGGCAGTTATCCTGCTTTTTATTTGTCTTCTTTTAAGCCCGTTAACGTGTTGAAAGGTCTTTTTAAAGGCGGCGCAGGCGCTAATATTCCGCGAAAAGTACTTGTTGTATTACAGTTTACGATTTCCATATTTCTGATCATCGGCACCACGGTTATTTACCGGCAAATACAATATGCAAAAAGCCGGCCTGTAGGGTATAACCGGGATGGGTTATTGTCGGTGCAAATGACAACCCCTGAAATTTATGCCCGTACACCGCAGATCCGTAACGAGCTGCTGGCTTCGGGCGCTGTGCAGGAAATGGCATTGTCGCAATGCCCGGTTACGGAGATATGGGCGGGGGACAACGGGTTCAACTGGAAGGGGAAAGCGCCCTCTACAGATGGAAGCTTTGCGGTAGTAGCTGCATCCATCGAGTTTGGAAAAATGGCCGGCTGGCAGTTTGTGGAGGGGCGTGGTTTTTCAAAAGAATTTCCTACCGATTCCAGTGGCCTTGTAATAACGGAAAGTGCTGCAGCATATATGGGTATCCGGCACCCGTCGGGAACCGTGATCACCTGGCATGGCAAAAATTACACCATATTGGGGGTGGTGAAAAATGTAATGATGACTTCTCCGTTTGGCGATGACAGCCGGATCATTTTTCCATTGCTGCGCGAACCGGGCAATTTTATGATATTGCGGATGAACCCCGGACGACCCCTGTCTGAGTCCATGAAAACCATCGCCGCTATTTTTCAAAAACACAATCCTTTTGCGCCTTTCGAATATTCCTTTGTAGATGAAGCGTATGCTAAAAAATTTGTGAATGAGGAACGCATCGGAAAACTTGCAACCTTGTTTTCGGTGCTGGCAATTTTTATAAGCCTGCTGGGATTGTTTGGGATTGCCTCTTTTATGACCGAACAGCGTACAAAAGAAATCGGTATCCGCAAAGTACTGGGCGCACCGGTAACCGGGCTCTGGAACCTGCTTTCAAAAGAACTGATCCTGCTGGTGGTGATCGCAATTGCAGTGGCCATACCGGCTGGTTATTATGCCATGAACGGCTGGCTGTACCGGTACGATTACCGCATCAACATTTCATGGCCGCTGTTTTTATTGCCGGCACTGGCATCCCTGCTGATTGCCTTTTGCACGATCAGTCTTCAGATTGTGCGGGCCATACGTGCCAACCCCGTTCATTCGCTGCGGTCGGAATAGAGGCGGGGCTGAACGCTGAACGCTGAACGCTAAGTGCTGAATGCTAAGTGCTGAATGCTAAGTGCTGAATGCTAAGTGCTGAATGCTGAAAGCCGAACGCTCGTAACAAAGACTGATGCTCAATTCTGAATTCTGAAATCTCAAATCTGATTTCTCAATTCTCAATTCCCTAACTGTATCAAAACCGGACAGTTCCTGTTTTAAAAGCGCACAACCTGCTGCTGATCTCTTTATATAGTATATTTATTACCAATTCTTTATGTTCGTGGCATCAAGGTTGAAACCAAAGGTCGGATGGAGCCGGTAAAACAGTTCCATATCTTTAAACAAAGCAGGGCATGATCAGAAACTATTTAAAAATAGCGTGGCGGAATATCCGGAAACATGCATTGTACAGCACGGTAAACATTATCGGGCTGTTTGCCGGTATCCTGTTTTTCTTTTTGATCGGCGCTTATGTATGGAGTGAATTACAGGTGAACCGGCCGTTAAAGAATGCACCACAGCAATATATTCTTACGAGCGAATGGAAAGACCCCAATATGGGGTACGACCTGGCTACCCTGGGACCGCTTGCCAAACGCCTGAAAAATGATTATCCCAACCTCGTTAAAAATTACTACCGGTATGATGGGATCACCGCCATCGTTTCGAGGGGCGAAAAACTATTGAAGCAAAATGTTCAATTGGGCGACAGTACCCTCCTGGATATGTATGGACTGAAGGTGTTACACGGAGATCCGGTGACGGCGCTGCAACAGCCTTTTAATGTGGTTATCACCAGGGACATGGCATTCCTGTATTTTAATCGTACCGATGTAGTGGGCCAAACGCTGGCCATCCGTAGTTTTGATGACAGCATCCATGATTTTAAAATCACAGCGGTGCTGGATAACCTGCCGGAGAATACGGTAACCGGTTTAACGCCTGCCTATCCCAGTAAGGTCTTTGTTCCGGTAGCCAATGCCGGCTATTTTGGCCGTGCAGATCTGGACGCATGGCAGAATCTTCAAATTGCTTCTTATATCGAATTACAAAAAGGAGTAAAGGCAACAGACCTGGCCGGTCCGATCCGGCAGCTACTTAAGCAGCATACACCCGCTTCAGTACAGGAAAATCTACAGGTTAATCCTGTATTGCTGACCAGCTATCACCTGCACCGGAATAACAATGCGGTATTACGTACCATTTATACCTTAACACTGGCAGGCCTGTTTATCCTGTTAATGGCGGTAGTGAATTTTATCAATGTAAGCGTCAGCAGTGCCGGTACACGGATGCGGGAAATTGGTGTAAGAAAAGTGATCGGCGGTCGGCGCCGGCAGTTGATCTTCCAGTTCCTTTCGGAATCCGTTATACTGGTGGCTATTGCCACGCTTCTGGCCGTTGCAGCCTATCCGCTTGCCAGTGGTATTTTTGAAGGAGCCGTTGGCAAGCCCATACCACCGCTGTCATCCTTTCCACTGTATTTTATCGGCATACCGGTACTGTTGATACTCGTTATCGGTATCGCATCGGGGTTATACCCGGCCTTCCGGTTGTCTGCTGTAAATATGATCCATGCAATGAAAGGAACACTGCGGTCTGTAGGCGAAAACAGGTTGCTGCGCAAAGGACTTATGGGCTTCCAGTTTGCAGTGGCACTGCTGGTATCGGTGGCTGCATTTATTATTACACAACAGGTAGCCTATTTTTTTGGCAAAAACCTCGGCTATAATAAAGCGTTTATGGTATCGGCCCAGGTACCCCGCAACTGGTCGGAGCCGGGTGTAGACCGGATGATTGCCATCAGAGACCAGTTTGCAAAATTGCCCGAAGTGGCTGCTGTTTCATTATCGTATGAAATTCCAAACGGCAACAATGGCGGCCAGGTTCCGGTATATAAGTCCGGGGCCGATTCAGCGACGGCGCTTACATTGCAGTTATTGTCTACAGACGAACACTATTTAAATACCTACCAGGTGCCGCTGAGTGCCGGCCGTTTCTTTGATGGTTACCATAGAGATTCGGCGCAGGTAGTACTCAATAAAACGGCGGCAACGGCATTGGGGTATCAATCGGCGGCAGCTGCTATCGGGAAGCAGGTGCGGGTGCCGGGAGACCCTACCATATTTACGATAAAAGGCGTTACAGATGATTTTCATTTTGGAGCGATGTCTGGTAAAATACCACCTCTGCTGATGTTTCATGTGAACTTTAATCCCATCTACCGCTTTCTCTCCTTTAAGTTAAAACCCGGGAATATGCCGGCTTCTTTGGCAGCACTTCAAAAAACCTGGTCGGCACTGATCCCTGAGGCTTCTTTCGAATACCGTTTTATGGATGAGGATCTGAGCATTTTATACGCGAAGGAACTGCAGTTAAAAAAAGCGGCATATATAGCAGGGGTATTGGCATTAATGATCGTGTTGCTGGGTATATTCGGTATGGTATCTTTAAGTATACAGAAACGGGTAAAAGAGATCGGTGTGCGAAAGATACTCGGCGCATCGGTGGCACATATTATCAAACTGTTTGCAAAAGAATTTGTGGCAGCCTTGCTGTTGGCGGCCCTGGTTGCCATTCCGGTCGCTTACTGGTTAATGCACGGCTGGCTCCAGAACTATGCGTATCACATCCGCATCTCCGGCGGAATATTTGTGATCATTGTTTTGGGAATAGCATGTATAACATTTTTATTGGTTAGCGTTCAAACGGCAAAAGCGGCAATGGCCAATCCTGTAAAGTCGTTGCGGAACGAATAACACGGGAACATTATAAAAGGAGCATTGAATGCAGCGAAATACGGCGTTCAAAGCCGGCAGGTATAAAAAGCAGGCGTATGATCAGTAATTATTTGAAAACCTTAATTCGAACCTTTAAAAAAAATAAACTGGCAACGGCGATTAACCTCGTGGGATTAACCGTGGCCTTTACCTGCGCAACGCTGTTATTACTTCGTGTGTATAACGAATTTTCGTTTGACCGGTTTCACCAGGATAAGGACCGTATTTATAAAGTGTATCGTTCCGCTAATGCTCCGCAGGGCGAGCAACTGCGGGCCAAGTTCCCTTTTCCCGTAACGGAGGCTATAAAGAAGGAAAATGCAGGAGTGGAGAAAGCCTCGCTGATCAGCGACGGCGACGGGCAGGGGATCCGTTATAAAGATAAAACGGTGAACCTGGGCGTAAACCTTGTGGACGCCGATTTTTTAAATATTTTTTCGTTCCCCGTTCGTAGCGGAAACCGGCAAAATGCATTGGCCAGCCCCAATAGCGTGGTACTCACGAACCAGGCGGCGAAAGCGGTGTTTGGTACAGAAGATCCTGTAGGCAAACCCGTAGAGATCAATATAAACGGGAAATGGGTAAAACTTGTTGTGGCTGCTGTTTTGGAAGATCTTCCTCAAAATACATCCCTGTCGTTTGAGATACTTGCCCGGACGGAATTGCATCCGGATTATACCGTGGCTAAGCATAAATGGGACTGGACCAGCAGCGATCTGTATGTGAAATTGAGTGCCGGGGTAACGCAGGAGGATTTTGAAAAATCAATCGGCTCCCTCATACAGAAATATTATCTCGAAGACCTGGACTATATGAAAAGAGATGGATATAAGCCCTATGCTAACGGTGATTATATGCGCCTTCACCTGCTGCCGGTAACCCAGTTGCATTTTAATACACAGGTTGGTGCTCCCGATGCCATCAGCAGGTCGTTCTTTTATGTATTGCTGCTGGTGTCTTGCGGTATTTTATTGATCGCCTGTTTTAATTTTGTAAACCTTAATATCGGTATTTCGTTCAACCGTACCCGGGAAATCGGCGTTCGTAAATGTTTGGGTGCGCAGCGCAAACAGGTGTGGTTACAGGTCTGGAGTGAAAGTTTTTTTCTGATCCTCTTATCAATGATCGCAGGTGTGGGCTTTTCACTGGCACTCATTCGGCCGTTTAACGAGTTATTCGGGGCCACGGTAAATGCCGCATTGCTGGGCCGTCCGCTAGTGATCCTTTTCTTCTTCCTGCTGGCGATCGGTATTTCATTACTGGCTTCCGCGTATCCGTCTGCATTGATGGCGCGGTTAAAGGCCGCCGAAGTGCTTAAAGGGAAACTGGTCATTAAAGGCCGGGGTAGCCTCCGGGATACATTGATCATTTTACAGTTTGTAATGGCTACGGTACTCATCTGTGTTACCGTGATCATTTATCAGCAATTTCAGTATTTGCGAAAGGCGCCTTTAGGATATGATACCCATGCGCTGATTTCAATACCGGTTGATGCAACCCGGCAGGATAACCGTGTGGTAGCAAAGATGCGTTCGCTCCTGGCGGCGCAACCATCCATTGTAAGTGTTTCAGGAACCTCCGTAAATTTGGGAATGGGAAAAGACGGAGGCTCCAACAAATGGACGCATGGTTTTAATTTCAATGGCCGGTCTGTGCGAACCAATGTACTGTGGGGCGATTATGATATTATGAAAACATTGGGTATTGCCTTAAAAGAGGGGCGTGATTTTTTAAGCAGCTATGCGTCAGACACCGCCAATAACGTAATCATCACCGAGCGTATGCAGGCTCAGCTGGGTATAAAAAATCCGGTCGGGCAATCCTTTTTGGCAGATAGTGCTGAAGCGCCCTGGACGATCATCGGGGTGATCCCCGATTTTCAGCTGTATTCCATGTACAATAAAAGAGAGCCGCTTACCATAAGAATGAGTCCCGCGGAGCCCGCGAAATACCTGCTGATCCGGGTAGTAACAACGAACCCGTCTGCTACGATGGATCTGGTAAAGAAGATGTATAAAGAAGTAGACCCGCATGCTGATTTTAACGGTTCTTACGTAACAGAAAACGTGGACCGGTGGTATCGCGCGGAGGAACGGCTTTCACGGATGTTTACAGCTGCTGCGGCAGTAGCGATTGTATTGTCGTGTATGGGATTGTTTGGTATGGCCTTTATTGTAGTCGGACAGCGTACCAAGGAGATCGGCATCCGTAAAGTACTGGGCGCTTCCGTTGGTAATATTTCCACCTGGATCAGCAGCGCGTTTATCAAACCCGTTATTATAGCCATTATCATTGCCATACCCATTGCTTTTTGGATTTTGAACAAGTGGCTGCAGCATTTTACCTACCGGATAACCATTTCCTGGTGGGTATTTGCAGCGGCCGGCATCACGTCCATCTGCATTGCAACCATAACGGTAGGCATGCAGGCATTGAAAGCGGCTTCGGCAAACCCGGTAAAAAGTTTGCGAACGGAGTAAACCGGTTGCGATTGTCTGAAACACAGATGGCCATGACGGATAAATGAAATTTTTAAATCATAAACAGATATTATGTTGTTAGAACTAAGGGGCATTTATAAATGGGTGAATACGGGGATTAACAGAACCTTTCTGCTCAAGGATATCAACCTGGATATCGATGAGGGTGAATTTGTTTCTGTGATGGGGCCTTCCGGCTCGGGCAAATCGACCCTGTTGAATGTGATCGGCATGCTGGATGACTTTGATGAGGGCGCTTATCATTTTATGGGAGAAGGGGTGCAGCAATTAAAGGAAAAGCAACGTACGGCATTATATAAGCAATACATCGGTTTTGTATTTCAGGCCTATCACCTGATTGATGAACTGACGGTATACGAAAATATTGAAACCCCGCTATTGTATAAGGGAATCAAGACCTCAGAGCGAAAGGCATTAGTGGCCGATATGCTGGATCGTTTTCAGATCGTAGGAAAGAAAGACCTGTTCCCTACCCAGCTTTCGGGCGGACAGCAACAGCTGGTAGGTATTGCAAGGGCATTGATCGGGAATCCCAAACTACTGCTGGCCGATGAGCCCACCGGAAATTTGAATTCCAGGCAGGGGGAAGAGATCATGGAATTGTTCAAACAGCTGAACCAGGAGGGCGTAACCATTATCCAGGTTACCCATTCCGAAAAAAATGCGGAATATGGCTCCCGCATCATTCACCTGCTGGATGGACATGTAGAGCGGAAAGGTTAATAGGGAATAGTCAATAGTCAATGGTTAATGGAGAAGGCTATGGCAATGGTTACGAAACACGAATAGCCGATGGCTGACAACGAATAGCTGGTAGCTGGTATCTCAATTCTGAATTCTCAATTCTCAATTCATGAAGTTTTTTTTTGTTGGACTCTTTTTATGTATGGTTCCGCTGGCCCTTCTTTCGCAGCCGGGCAATTATACCCTGGAGCAATGCATTGATATTGCGCTTAAGAACAACCTGCAGGTAACGCAGGCGGCAAACCAGGCAGGGCGTGATGAGGTGGTGCGAAAGCAAGCCAGGTTGAATATGCTGCCCAATCTCAATGCTTCTGCCAGCCACGGCTGGTCATTTGGCCGGAGCATTGACAATACTACCAATGCGTTTGTAGACAATAATATTTACTCAGGTGATTATAATATTTCGGGTGGTGTAACACTGTTCAGGGGAATGAACCTGCAAAATACCGCCCGGCAGGCAGCCATGACGGCTGCGGCGTCCGGTATGAGCTGGCAACAGCAGAAGGATAACATTACACTCAATGTGATGCTGGCCTATCTGCAAATGATGAGTGCACAGGATATCCTTTCGCAGACCAACGACCAGGCCACGCTTTCTGAAAGGCAGGTAAAGCGGCTGAAAGACATGGATGCAAAAGGAGCAGTAGCTCCATCCGATCTGTTCGATATGCAGGGGCAGTATGCGAATGACGAGGCCACTATCATCAATGCCCGGCGTGATGTGGAAACGGCCAAGATCAATATCTGTGCGTTGATGAATATACCCTATGACAGCAGCACTGTTTTTGAAAGAATGGCCGTTGCAGAGATCCTGGAGAAAAATGCCACCAATGCCACAGAAGCCTATCACACGGCGCTGGACCGTTTCGCCCAGGTAAAGGCCGCCGGATTTTCGGTGCAGAGCGCGGTTTACGGATTGAAAGCTGCCCGCTCCAAACTATTTCCCACATTGGATTTCGGGTATGGAATGAATAGCCGTTATGCACAATCTTCTGCTGCAAGCATCATGGATCAGTTAAAGAATAATAATAACAAAAACCTGGGCTTTACGCTTTCTGTGCCCATATTTAACAACCTGCAAACACGGAACAATATAAAGCTGGCCCGGCTGAACCTGAAGGATGCGGAACAGAATGACAAGGCGGTGAAAACACAGCTTCAACAAAATGTAGAAGGTGCAGCCGTAAACATGAATGCAGCCTTTGACCGTTATAAAAAATTACAGGAGCGGGTAAATGCCCTGCAACAATCTTACCGCGCGGCAGAAGCCCGTTTTAATGTAGGGCAATGGAACTCGGTGGAATACCTTACGGTAAAAAACAACCTCGACCGTGCCAATATTGACCTCATCGGCGGAAAGTATGAATATTTGCTCCGGGTAAAGATTTATAATTATTACCAGGGCATCAGCGGAGAGTAAGGTAAACCCTTCAGCGTTTATTGATCGTGATGAAATTTGGATGCCCCGGGATCGAGGAAAGCTGTTAACTGATAAATGACTGTTGATTTCCGATAGCTGACGGCCGATAGCTGATCGTTGATACGAAAAATCATTTGCCCCCATTGGCCTTCAAGTCTGCCAGGCATCCGGCATCCAGTAAAGGAGCGTTATTATGCGCCAGGAATCCAAATACATCGGTGGTTTCTGAGGCGTAATACATCAAACATTGCTGATTGCTGCAATGATTGCCATGTGTAACATCTTTATGTGCAGATTGCATGGAAGCACCGAGGTCTACCAGTCCCAGCAGGTGTCCAATCTCATGTTCCAGAACAGTAGCCTCCAGTTTTGTACGGCTTACCTGGCCAAAACCGCCCGAATTGTCATGGATCTTTTTGCCCATCAGGGCAGCTGAACTATTGCGGTAAGCAATGCCCAAGGTGCCGGCATCGGTAAAATCGCTGTTGCTGTAAAGAATATAGATACTCAGTTGGGTACCCTTGTTAAAAACGGTACGGTTGTGCTGCTCAATTTCCCGGATCCGGCTTAGCGAAAGCGTCGCCTCACCCGGGTCGGCAATGGCCTTGGTGCTGATGGTAATACCTCCGGGTTTGTTAAGCCGGGCGGTTAAAAACTGTTTTAGCTGGTCCAGCGCCGCTGCGTCCGGGGCATAGCCGGATATATATTGGATTTCTACGGCAAGGGAGGTAAATGAATTGCTGCTCAGGAATTCCCTGGAAGAGGCCCCAACGGGTTTATTATAGTCCCCGGTGTTCCCTGGGTTATTGATAAACGGCGCATCTTTTTTAGAACAGGTTGGCATCATCAGTAGCGCCATGATCAGCGCAATTGCGGAAAAAACTTGTTTCATATCTGGGGGATTAAACTTGAGGTGCAGGACACCGGGCTCTGGGGGAACGACCCGCGTCAGGTATCCTGTTGGTACAGGTCCGAAACCTTTAGCCTCGTTCCTTTAGCAAACCGGCTGCAATCTTATCAATGGGAAGCGTCATTACATCTGCGGAAAAATGCTCCCAGTCTATAAACCGGAAATTTTCTGTAATCGTGGCCGGATAAACCGGGGTACCGTTGTTTACAGAGAAGGACAGGGGTTCCAGCGGCCGCACAATATAATAGATCGCAATGAGCTGATGCGCTTCATTGAAAGCGGATTGCTGAAAAAAATCGGTGGTATAAAGATGGTCCACTACCGCCACGTCTACATTCATTTCTTCCTTGCATTCGCGGATAATGCATTCCCGGGTGCCTTCTCCCAGTTCCAGCCCGCCTCCCGGGAATTTGGTGATTTCCCGGTTGTTGAAATAGATCCGCTCGTCGCTTACCAGCACCTGTTTGCTGTCGTTTACCAGGATACCGTAAACGCGGATATTAAAAGAGTTTAATGTCATTCCAGTATTTTTTTTCTGAAGGCCAGTACGCCAAGTACAACTGCCAGTAACAGGGAAAGGATGGCTACAATATAAAAGGCATAGGGAGAGTGTTCAAATCCGCTGGGTACATTCATGCCGAAGATACTGGCGATCAGTACCGGGAAACTCAATACAATGGTTGCAATCGCCAGCCGTTTCAATACCTGGTTTTGGTTGTTGGCAATAATACTGGCAAAGGTATCCATTGTGCTGCTGAGGATATTGGTATATATATTGGCCATTTCAAGGGCCTGTGAATTATCAACCATAAGATCCTCCAGGAGTTCCGATTCGGTTTCTGTAAACTGCATAAATTTGGTGCGCTGCATTTTTGCAAGCAGCAGCTCATTGGAGCGGAGCGCCGTTACAAAGTACACGAGGCTTTTCTGAATTTTCATCAGTTCCAGCAGGTGCTCGTTTTTATTGGCATCGTACAATTTTTGCTCAATCACATTCCGCTTCTGGTTGATCTCTTTCAGGTACTCCATAAAATTCTGAATGATCTTTTCAATGATCTTGATCACCATCATATTCTTCTTATCCGGCTGGCGGTTCTGAAACGTGTTCAGAAACTTTTTTATAGCCGGATTCTCAAATGAGTTTACGGTAACAATATGATTATGGGTAAGGATAACGATGATGGGTATGGTAATATAAAACGCATCACTTTCATTAAAGGAATTGTTTTCCGTAGGCGTTTTGATAACAATGAGTTTTACATTGTCGTCTTCATCATAACGGCTGCGTTCGTCGATATCCAGCGAGTCGGTCAGGAAGTCGATCGGGATCTCCAGCTGATCCGATAGCTCGTCGAACTCTTCCTGTTTCAGCGGGGGAACCACGTTTACCCAGCTGTCGTTTTCCGGCTCGGAAATTTCAACGGTGCGGTGATCGATATTTTTAAAGTACTTGATCATAGTGCTTCGGTGCTTATGCTGCCCTCGAAAACTTTTATGGCAGGGCCTTTCAGCCAGATATTGTTAAACGTTCCATCCGGCTCTCTCCGGTAACGAACGGTCAGTTTGCCACCAAGTGTTTCAATATTCACGGCGTTAAACCCGTTGTCATTGTGATGAAAGACCAGGGCGGCAGCCGTAACGCCCGTGCCACAGGAATAGGTTTCGTTTTCCACCCCCCGCTCATAGGTACGTACAATGAGGGTATCCGGTTCTTTTACCTGAACGAAATTGACATTGATCCCGTCTTCAGCAAAATCCTTACTGTATCTTATTTTCTTTCCTTCTTTAAAAACATCGAGCTGCATTACATCCGGATCCAGCTGCACATAATGCGGGGAACCGGTGTTCAGGATGGAATCGGTTTTATATTCCCGGATGCTGTCAACGTCTTTCATTTTTAAAGCGATTTCCCCGTCTTCAATCGTAGCATCATGCGGTCCGTCGGTAGCAATAAAATGATAGGTGGTTTTACGGATGCCCTGATCGTGGGCAAACTGTACAATACAGCGGCCTCCGTTTCCGCACATCGAACCTTCGCGTCCGTCTGCATTGAAGTAAACCATTTCAAAATCGTAACCCTCCTGTTCGTTCAGCAGCATAAAGCCGTCTGCTCCGATGCCAAAGCGCCGGTCGCACAGGTGCTTTATTTGTTCTTCCGTGAGTTCCGAATAAGCCCCGCCCCGGTTATCCACCAATATAAAATCATTACCCGTGCCCTGGTATTTATAGAATGTCATGTTCATTGTTTTATAGTTCATTGTCCGGCGCCTGTTCCGCGTTGAATGCTGCGGCTTGTTAAAGATCCGGATGCCCTGTGGCCGGAACGATCAACTGAGCGTAGCAAGATGGATGCCACCTGTGCTGCTGCCGGCTTAAAAATTATTTTTAAACGTCTCCAAAAATGTTACAATCAGCCGTTCTACCGCTGCTTTTCCATCCTTTGTAAATTCTTTTACGATCCGGTTGGCTACAATAGCGTTTACCGCTAAACAGTGATGCCCGAGCAATTTTCCCAGTCCGAAAATAGCTGAGGTCTCCATTTCAAAGTTGGTGATCCGGTGCTGACCGAAACTGAAATCGGTTAACCGGTCAATGAGCTGCGGATTGCGTACCCCCAGGCGCAACACGCGTCCCTGCGGGCCATAAAAGCCCGGACAGGTAACAGTAATACCCTGGTGAAAATCGGTTACAAAACGCTTCAGCAGGGAAGGGGAGGCCCCGGTAATATAGGGGGTGCTTAGTCCCTGCATCTGCACATGTGTAACAAAAGAATGCAGCAACTGGGTTTCCTCGTCTGTTTCTTCCGGCCGGTAAAAATTCAGCAGGTTATCCAGGCCCAGTCCATGGGTAGAGGCCACAAAGCTGTCTACCGGTATATCGGCCTGTAATGATCCGGAAGTGCCTACGCGGATGATATTTAGGGCCTTCAGACTGGGACGGATCTCCCGGGTTTCGAAATCGATATTGACCAGTGCATCCAGTTCATTCATCACGATGTCGATATTGTCCGGTCCGATACCTGATGATAACACCGTAAGCCGTTTGCCGCCTACCATTCCGGTGTGGCTTACAAACTCGCGGTGCTGGCGTTTGACTTCGATGGTATCAAAATATTTACTGAATTCGGCCACCCGGTCGGGGTCACCTACGGTTACCACCGTATCGGCCAGTTCCTCAGGGCGAAGATCCAGATGGTACACCGCACCCCTGCTATTGATAATCAATTCCGATTCTGCGATCCTGCTCATAAAAAAAGGTCTTTAATCTTTGCAAATATTTACCAAAAATATCCTATTTTTGCCAGCCTTCAAAGATTAAATGGCCGGGTGGTGGTAGCTGAAATAGCGATTACCAGCAATGCCGGAATCGAAAAGGGATAAATGGTCTCGTGGCCGAGTGGCTAGGCAGAGCTCTGCAAAAGCTCGTACAGCGGTTCGAATCCGCTCGAGACCTCTGGTTAAAAAAGTGAAACCCGCTCTGGCAGCGGGTTTTTGCATGTAATGCAGTGTCGTAGCGGGTTGTGCCGTGTTGTTAAATAAGGTTATTTACTGCTCGTTTATTCGTGGCTGGCGAAATTCCGGCCGTTATTCGGGTGCTGCCTGTTTCCCCTGACGTCTCCCGCAGGGGGACGTCAGGGGGGAGTGCGGTGTATGATGATAATGTAC
>NZ_JAJNEC010000003.1 GCF_021044425.1 Niabella pedocola
TACAGCTCATTTCCTGGGTCCCTTGCAGGAGACCCTGGAAAGAAATAAGGAATGCGTTTATTACGATTGTCAGAAGGTCCCTGTTTAGTTTCCCATCTTCCCGTGACGTCTCCCGCAGGGGGACGTCCGGGGGGAGTGCGGTGTATGATGATAATGTACAGCTCATTTCCTGGGTCCCTTGCAGGAGACCCTGGAAAGAAATAAGGAATGCGTTTATTACGATTGTCAGAAGGTCCCTGTTTAGTTTCCCATCTTCCCGTGACGTCTCCCGCAGGGGACGTCTGGGGTTTGCGGTGTACGATGATGAGGCGCCGATCATTTCCAGGGTCCCTTGCTGGAGACCCTGGAAAGAAATATTAGTCTATAAATTTGGTGGACTAAAAAAATACTGCTAATCTTGCAACTTATTATGAACTCCCCGTTTTTCAATAACAGGATGAATCAAAAACCATTGATGTGGAACAAAGGGTGCATGTTTAATCCCTTTGTCTGTTGTTGCAGTTGTTAATCCCACGCCTTCTTTCAGGCTTTTTCCTTTTTCATCTTTTCTTTTACTTAACCGATTTTTTCGCAATGGACGACTCGTAGAAATTATATAAAAATGCCGGGCCTGTTGGCGCAGATACCCGGCTGCATCATAAAGTGTTTCCCTGTTAAAAGATCCGGTATGCAATTGCATACAGGCCACCTTATTATTTAATGCAAATCAAATGTAATGAAAAAAAAGTTTACCGTTTTTTTATTGCTAACCTCATTGTTTACACTGCTGCAGAAAAACGTTTATTCACAAGAGCCGCATACCATTATCAATACGCAGTTTACGGGTCATGTATATGACTCGTTGTCGAAACTGCCGCTCGACGGCGCCACGGTATTGATCAAGGGCACCACCAACCAATCACGGGCCGATGAAAAAGGCCATTTTAATTTGAGAACAGGGCAGAAGCTGCCGTTTACCATCATTGTATCTTTTGTAGGATATGAAACCCGGGAAATTTATGTAACAGAGCCGGTTGTTACCGTGCCGTTGGAGCGACGGAAAAATGATCTGGGTGAAGTGGTAGTTGTAGGATACGGTACCCAAAAGCGAAGCAGTATAACGGGGTCTGTAGCCTCGGTGTCAAAAACCGGACTCTCGCAGCCGGCAGTGGCCTTTGATAACCTGCTTCAGGGCTCGGTTTCCGGCGTTGCGGTTACCCAATCATCCGGACAGCCGGGCAGTACCGCTACCATCCGGATCCGCGGCGGCAATTCCATTAATTTCGGAAATGATCCGCTCTATGTGATCGATGGGTTTATTGTTTACAATAATAACAACCTCACCAATACCGGTGCATCCAGCGGAAGCGGCATCAATGCACTGTCAACCATCAATCCCTCGGATATTGAGTCGATCGATATCCTAAAAGATGCAGCGGCTACCGCCATTTATGGATCGAGGGGCGCGAACGGCGTGGTGATCATTACCACCAAGAAGGGCCGCAAAGGAAGAACAGAACTGAATTACAGCGGTTATTTCGGTAAACAGGAAGCAGCAAAAACACATCAACTGCTGAATGGGGCACAATGGGCATCGCTGATCAATGATATCAATAAGAGCGATAACCAGGCGGCAACGTTTACACCCGCGCAGATCGAGGCATTTGGTGAAGGTTACAACTGGCAGCATGCGGCATTGCGAGGCGCTGCAACGCAAAATCATGAACTGTCTATATCCGGCGGTGATGAGAAGTCGCGGTTCCTGATCTCCGGCAATTATTTTGACCAGGATGGTGTGATCCTGAATACCGGTTTCCGGCGTTATTCCGGGCGCATCAACTATGAGCGGGAACTAAACAGTAAGTTTACGGTAGCGGCCAATGTATACCTGAGCAGGGCTGGCCAGGATAAACTTTCCGGTGCTAATTTTGGAAGCATCGGTTTTAATGGTGCCTTTCCCACATTGGTGCTTACGCCTTCCATTGTAAAGATCTGGAATGAGGATGGCAGCTACAACAACCAGAACCCCTATATTGCTACTCCAACAAATGCCCTCCGCGATATCGTGGATACAAAAAACGAAACACAGATCGCCCGCAGCCTGGCGAATGCGTTTGTTGAATACCGGATCATAGAGGGGCTGGTGCTCAAATCTTCTTTTGGTATGGATCAGTTGACCACCAAACAAAATTATTATGCGCCTTCCTATACTGCAGCAGGTTATGCTGCCGGTGGTATCGCCGCTGTTGGCAATGTGCAGGGAAGTTCCTGGCTGAATGAAAACACGCTGACCTATTCAAAAAACATCCGGGACCGCCATGCCGTGAATGTATTGCTGGGGTATACCACCCAATATTCGGAAGATGAAAGTACGGTAGCGGGTGCACAGAAGTTTGCATCGGACCTTACGGAGTATAACAATCTTTCCCTGGGCGGAACGGCGGTATTGCCCGCTTCGGATGCACATGCTGCGGCGCTGAACTCGTTCCTGGGCAGGATCAATTATACATTGGATGATAAATATTCGGTATCCCTTACCCAACGGGCGGATGGCTCTTCGCGGCTGGGCAAAAACAATAAATGGGGATTTTTCCCTTCCGTAGGTGTATCCTGGAATGCGGTAAAGGAGCGCTTCCTGGAGCAAAGCGATGCGGTCTCCAATCTGAAGTTGCGGGCATCGTACGGACAAACGGGCAATTCTGAAGTACCGCCTTACAGTTCGCTTTCCGTATTGGCCGCCAGTAACTATTTTTTCAACGGTGCCCTGGTTACAGGTGTTGCACCAACGCAGCTGGCGAATGAAAACCTGAAGTGGGAAACCACTACGCAATGGAACCTGGGAATTGATGCCGGCTTTTTTAAGAACCGGATCAGCATTACAGCAGATGTGTACGGGAAGAAGACCAGCGATCTGCTATTGTTTGTGCCCTTCCCCTTATATACCGGGTATAATACGGTATTGAAAAATGCCGGGAGTGTTTCCAACAGGGGAATCGAATTTTCTCTCAATACCGATAATATCAGGGGGCGCCGCTTTAGCTGGAAATCTTCCATCGTTTTTGCGGCCAACAGGAATAAGGTGTTGAACCTGGGTGACGGGGTGAATTATTATTACCCCGTGGCACCTACAGGATTTGTGTCGCCGGTTATTGTAAAAGTGGGTCTTCCCGTTTCTACCTTTTGGGGATACCGTACGGATGGATTGCTGACGGCTGCAGATCTTGCGGCAAATGTACCCAAACTTGCAGGCGTATCACAAGTGGAAGGCGACCGGAAATATGTGGATGCCAACCAGGATGGTGTGATCACCACCGCGGATAAAGTAAACCTTGGAAACGCACAACCCCGGTTTACGTTTGGATTTACGAATAACCTGGCCGCGTACGGTTTTGATCTTTCCGTTTTTCTCCAGGGAACCTATGGCAACAAGGTGTTTAACTTTATCCGCCAGAAGCTGGAGATCCCAACCTTGTCGCTGAATGCTTCGGCATCGCTGCTGGACCGGTGGAGTCCTGAACATCCGGAGGGTAAGGAACCCCGGGCTACCAATTCCCCCGTACCCCAGGTGATTGACCGGTATATTGAGGATGCTTCTTTTTTGCGGGTAAAGAATATTACGTTGGGGTATACACTGCCTGCCCATCTGCTTACGAAATATAAAATTACCAAACTGCGGTTTTATATCACCGGGCAAAACCTTATTACGGCAACGCCTTACAGTGGACTGGATCCGGAGGCAAACCTGTATGATGTGGATAATACCAAGCAAGGCATCGACTACGGGATCTATCCCTCTACCAAAACCGTTCTTGTTGGGCTAAACATCACCATTTAATCACTTAAATAATATTATCTGTTATGAATTTCATATTGAAAGGAATCTTCCGGTCTGTGTATTTCATTGCTGCAATCGCCATGACCAGTTGCAATAAACTACAAGAACTCCCGGAATCGGTCATTACCGAAGACCAGTATTATAAAACAGCTGCGGATGCCATCAGCGCCGTGAATGCGGCATATGGAAGCCTCAATGGTGATCCTGCCGGGGATTTTCCCATCTATGGCCGTAACCTGAATATCCTGATCAGCAACGGATCCGACGAGCAGGTATTCAGTCCTTCCAATACCAACCCCGATGTGCGGGCCATTGGAACCATCACCTATGTTGCAGAGAACGACCGGGTGCGGAAAATATGGCAACAGCATTACTATGGCATCAACCGGGCGAATGTGGCCATTGATAAAATACCGGGTATTGAAATGGATGAAACTACGAAGAACCGGCTTATAAATGAAGCCCGGTTTATCAGAGGCCTGCTGTATTTTAACCTGGTGCGCTTGTTTGGCGGTGTGCCGCTGGTACTCCACAATCCTACGTCTACCAATCTTGAAGATGTAAAGGTAGCAAGGGCAGAACCGGAAGCGGTATATACGCAGGTAATCGGTGACCTGACGGCTGCAACAGCATTGCCCGGCTCTTATTCGAGCGCAGATAAAGGGCGTGCTACGGCCGGTGCTGCCTGGGGGCTGCTTGCGAAGGTATACGTAACCACAAAGAACTGGGGGCTGGCGCGGACCACGCTGGAAAAGATCCTTACGGCAGGCACTTTTACCGCGGCAAAGGGCAGTTATGGTTATGACCTCTTTCCTGTGTTTAAAGATGCATTTCAGAAACCCACCAAGAATGGCAGGGAGCACTTGTTTTCGGTACAATATGAATCGAACCTGGGTGCGCGCAACGTTCAGAATTTTTTGAGCGGTTCTAACTTCAATTCCTTTAATCCCAAATCGTTTCCCGGCGATGTACCGGATGAAAATCTTCCCAACATCTTTGACGATGCGGATACCCGTAAGGCAGCCACCTTTTTTACAAAGATGCTGAATCCGGCTACGGGGCAGGAGGTGGATTTTTCCCCGGTAACCCGCTACGCAAAGTTTATTGATTTCAGTTTGAACCCCATTACCAACCAGGCCCAGAGCGGGGTCAACTATCCGGTACTCCGCTACGCGGATATCCTGTTGCTGTATGCAGAAGTGCTGAATGAGCTGCAGGGACCGGTAGCTGAGGCCTATAAAGCATTAAATATCGTCAGGGCCCGCGCGTATGGTTTGTATACCGGCAATGGCAGCTATACCGATCATAGCCGGGATCTTTCCGGCTTGGATCAGACCGGATTCAGGGAAGCTGTGTTCCTTGAGCGCCGGAAGGAGCTGGTACAGGAAGGCAACCGGTGGTTCGACCTGGTACGTAAGGGCGCGCTGGTGGATGCATTGAAAAAAATCGCCGCTAAGGCCGGCAATGTGTCGGAAAAGAATTACCGGTTCCCCATCCCGCAAATAGAGATCGATTTAAACAGTCAGCTTACTCAAAACCCCGGCTATAGCAAATAGTCCGCGGATTTTTTAACATCAACCGTTTTAAAAAAAATGAAATTATGAAAATCAGAATTATTGCAGGTTTTGCACTGCTGCTCATGACGACCCTTCACGTAACGGGTCAGCAAAAAATACCCTTTCAGGGCAAGGTTGGTAAAACACTGGCGGGTTCCGAAGAGTGGTGGCCCAAACCGGTAACGCCACCCGCCCATGCACCCAATGTGGTATGGATTTTACTGGATGATGTAGGATATGGGGCCTCCAGCAGTTTTGGCGGACTGATTCAGACACCTACCTTCGATTCACTGGCGAATAACGGGCTGCGGTATACCAATTTTCATACGGCTGCCATTTGCGCGCCTACCCGTGCTGCCTTGCTCACCGGCCGGAACTCGCATTACGTGGGCGTTGGCGGATTTTCTCATGTGGCGATGTCGGCCGGTTTCCCGGGATGGAGCGGCCGTATCCCCGATGATAAGGGAACCATTGCCCAGATCCTGCAATCCAATGGCTACAATACGTTTGCTGTGGGAAAATACGGGCTCACACCAGATGAGGAGGCTACGGATGCCGGTCCTTTCGACCGCTGGCCCGGTGGAAAAGGATTTGAGCAATTCTTTGGTTTCCTGGGATCCCAGACCGATCAGTATGAACCGGACCTGGTAGAGAACAATGCGCATATAAAAACGGATGGCCGCCACCTGAACGATCAGATCACCGATAAGGCGATCGGGTATATCCAAAAGCAGCAACAGGCGGCTCCGGGTAAACCGTTCTTCCTGTATTATGCACCTGGTGCCGTACATGCACCGCACCAGGTGGCACCGGAGTTCAGCAACCGGTATAAAGGTGCCTTTGATGAAGGGTGGGACCGGTATCGTGAAAAGGTACTCGCCAACCAGATCCGGCTGGGCGTAGTGCCAAAAAATGCCCAATTGCCCGGTCGCAATGCAGATGTACCCGCCTGGGATCAATTGCCGGCAGACAAGAAAAAGTTATACGCCCGGTTTATGGAAGCGTATGCCGGTTATCTTACCTATACCGATTATTGTGTAGGCCGGCTGATCCATTATCTGAAAGAGACAAACCTCCTGGAAAATACCGTGGTGGTGGTCATGATCGGGGATAACGGAGCCAGTAAAGAAGGTACGTTCCAGGGAACGCTGCAAACCCGTAACCTGATTGGCAAACAAACAGAAGAAGAACAGTTCCGGTACAATCTTTCCCGTATTGATGATATCGGATTGCCCCAGGGAAAGAACACCAATTATCCGCTGGGATGGGCGCAGGCTACCAATACGCCATTCCGGCAGTGGAAACAGGATGCCAATGCCGAAGGCGGCACACACAACCCGCTGATCATTTTTTACCCGGAAGGCATCCGGGAAAAAGGCGGTATCCGTACGCAGTACAGCCATGTGATCGATATCCTGCCTACAACGCTCGATCTTGTTGGAATAAAGGCACCGGCTGCTATACGGAATCTTCCGCAGGATACCATCCAGGGATATTCGTTATTTAAAACACTGAATGATGCCGGTGCAACTGCCGATCATAAAATACAACATTACTATATTTTCGGCGCCCGGTCCATCTATGCCGATGGATGGAAAGCTGCTGCCGCTCATCATCCGGATGCCATCGATTATGTAAAAACACGGGGTACCGGCTGGAAAGGTGATCCGGACCGCTGGGAAAAAGATACCTGGGAATTGTATAACCTGAACGAGGATTTTAACGAACGGGTGAACCTGGCAAAAAAATACCCGGAAAAACTCGAAGCCCTGAAAAAGTTGTTTGATCAGCAGGCTGAAAAGAATCAGTTGTACCCGTTGATCGACTGGGAAGATGTGTATGAAAAACGGATCCATAAAAATTATCAGCCCGCGGTGTATAAAACAACCACCCCTGCTACCGGGAAATAAAATACAAGGTTTATGAACGATCTGAATATACTCGCAAAAAAAATAATTATCAGTATCAGCATTGTAATGGTACCACTGGCTTTTATAGCCGGTGGTCTTTACCTGCTGCAATTATTGCTGACACCCTAAATGATTTGATATGCATTATAAAATTGAAAAGCCCCGGAAGCTGACCCGGGACATACTGGTCAGCGTTGGATTGTACCTGTTGCCGGTTGCGTTAATGTTATTCTATTTTTATGTAGCAGATGAAAAACCCTGGCAGCAAAGTACCGCCGAAAACCTGCGGATCATGCGGGAAAATATTCCGTCCTGGCTGCAGTCAACATTTACCCATCTCCGTAAATGGGGGCTTATTGTACTGGCCATCGTGGTTGGAATCATTGAGGTGATCGCGGGTCTTTATGAAAACCGCCGCTGGACGCGTAATGAAAAGATCCTGGACCTGGTTTGTTTTGTGGCGCCCAAGATCCTGTTCATCCCGGTGCTTACTTTTTTCAGCCTGAAACTGCTGCCGTTGTTGTTGCCGGATGTTAAAAATCTATTTGTATGGGTGCCGTTCTGGTGGGGCGCGCTGATCATAGCGGTGGCAGATGATCTTACCCAATACTGGTATCACCGGCTGCATCACCAGGTGCCCTTTCTCTGGCGGTTTCACCGTACGCATCATTCCGCTCCCTATATGGGCATGTCGATGGCCAGCCGGCAAAATATTATTTATACCATCTTTTTTTCGCAGATCTACCTGATTGCAATCCTTACTTACCTCGGCCTGGGATTACC
This sequence comes from Niabella pedocola, assembly GCF_021044425.1. Lineage (GTDB taxonomy): Bacteria > Bacteroidota > Bacteroidia > Chitinophagales > Chitinophagaceae > Niabella > Niabella pedocola. The sequence goes on from NZ_JAJNEC010000003.1 coordinate 8,064, forward strand.
TGCCTTATTTGTTGGCGGTGTAAAATCGCTGATCACGCTTTCGGCGCATAGCAGTATTAAATGGGACCGGCCTTTTTATACCAACCGCTGGCTGCATCCTGTTGGCTGGGTACTGGAACGACTGATCTCCACACCGGCCACGCATCATGCTCATCATGCCGATACCACAGACGACGGTATCGGTCATTACAAGGGGAATTTTGGAAACATGTTCTTTATCTGGGACCTGATCTTTGGCACGGGCATCATTACCCGCAAATACCCCGAAACCTATGGAATCAAATCATATCAGGAGGAAGAATGGTATGCGCAGTTTCTTTGGCCGGTGTTTAAATCCAAGAAGCAGGGAAGTGAGCTGGCTAAAGGAGGACCGGTGGTTGCAGAAGAGCCGCGGCCCTGAGTATGGGTCGCCTTCCGGTGGCGTCTCCCTTAGGGGACGTCCGGGTTTGTGAGAATATCATGTATCGAGCATTTCCAGGGTCCCTTTCAGGAGACCCTGGAATGAAGCAGGTTCTCTGTCTGGTTGCTGATCTTCCCGTGACGTCTCCCGCAGGGGACGTCCGGGTTTGCGAGAATATCATGTATCGGGCATTTCCAAGGTCCCTTTCAGGAGACCCTGGAAAGAAGCAGGTTCTCTGTCTGGTTACTGATCTTCGTGGCGTCTTCCTTGGGGGACGCCCGGGTTTGCGAGAATATCATGTATGAAGCATTTCCGGGGTCCCTTTACAGGAGACCCTGGAAAGAAATAAAGAATGCGTTTATTACGATTGCCAGAAGGCGCCTGTTTAATTTCCAATCTTCCCGTGACGTCTCCCGCAGGGGACGTCCGGGTTTGCGAGAATATCATGTATCGAGCATTTCCAGGGTCTCTTTCAGGAGACCCTGGAAAGAAACTGGTTGTCTGTCTGGTTGCTGATCTTCCCGTGGCGTCTCCCGCAGGGGACGTCCGGGTTTGTGAGAATATCATGTATCGAGCATTTCCAGGGTCTCTTTCAGGAGACCCTGGAAAGAAACTGGTTGTCTGTCTGGTTGCTGATCTTCCCGTGGCGTCTCCCGCAGGGGACGTCCGGGTTTGTGAGAATATCATGTATCGAGCATTTCCAGGGTCCCTTTCAGGAGACCCTGGAATGAAACTGGTTGTCTGTCTGGTTGCTGATCTTCGTGGCGTCTCCAGCAGGGGACGCGCGGGCTTGTGAGAATGTCATGTATCGGGCATTTCCGGGTTCCCTTCAATCTTCCCGTGGCGTCTTCCGCAGGGGACGACCGGGCTTGCGAGAATATCATGTATCGGGCATTTCCAGGGTCCCTTTCAGGAGACCCTGGAAAGAAATAAGAAATGAGTTTACTACGATTGCCAGAAAACCCTCTGTTTAATTTCCAATCTTCCCGTGACGTCTCCCGCAGGGGACGTCCGGGGTTTGTAGCATATGATGATAATGTGTAGATCATTTCCAGGGGCCCTTTCCAGGAGACCCTGGAAAGAAACAGGTTGTCTGTCTGGTTGCTGATCTTCCCGAGGCGTCTCCCGTAGGGGACGCCCGGGCTTAAAAACCTATTGTATTGAGCCGTTTGTCTACCAGGATGCCATCCACCGGTTTCAGCTCAAAATCCAGCTTACGTTTTGCTTTCAGTTTGATGATGAACAGGTCCTGTGTGCCTTCCAGCGCGGGTTGATCGCCAATGTTTACAAATGTGGGATACAAGACTTTTTTTCCGTTGCTGTGCAGCCGGTCATTGGTCATGTTTTCCAGCTCCTTTATGTTTAACGGAGTAATACCGGCAAACTCATAGTCCTGTGTGTTGTAAGGCAGCGCAAAACTCAATCCGTTTACGGCTTTCAGGTTGATCCCTTTTACAAGGATTTCAATGGTCTCATCCTTGTTGTATGTCTTTTTTGATGTGGTGATTTCGATCTGCCCCTGAAGCGTATCAACGGTGGTCATGTCGGCACCACCATCAAGACGTGTGGCCACATTGGAAATATCATAGGCATCGATCAGCCCGTTCTTATTAATATCCCCGTTGCTGATATAACCTTCAAAGTCGCCGTCACCGCTTCTTAACCCGGTATAGTTGATATAGGAGGTCAGATCATTGTTGTCGATGATATGGTCGTTATTGATGTCGCCGGGGATGTAGCTTTCGGATCCGGGTACTTTAAATACATACAGCTCACGGCCGGAACCAAAATCACCCACGGCTTCTGTTACCGAAATCTTTATATACCGCGCGGTAGGATGGTTGCTGAACGGGAAGGTTTTGGTATCGCCATTCTTTGCCCATTCAAAAGCACCAGCATTGGTCCAGTTAGTCTTGCTGGTGCCATATGAAATACTTCCTTTAAGCCATATTCCATTGCCCCTTGTGCGTGGCAGGTACTGGATCTTATCCAGCTGGTTTACGGATCTCAGATCGAGTACCAGTTCAAATGGCACGGCCTTGGTGCCCCATTTGGTATGCCAGGTATTGCCTTCATCAAAATCAAACAACTGGGCAATCTCGCTGCCTTCCTGGTCGGGCGCCGATCCGCTGGCCATAATATCCTTGATGGCAAATTCAAGGGGGTTTACTTTTGTTTTTGCAGAGAGGGCCGCCCAGGGCGATTGTCCATCTTTATTTACCGCCCGGATCCGGAACTGGTAAGGTGTTTCAGGTGTAAGTCCTTCGAACAACAAACTGGTATCCCGGATGGTGGTATATTGCTGACCGTTAAAATCGATCTCATAAAAATCGGCATTGGCTTGTTTCTTCCAGCTAGGCGTTAAGGTATAAGCCTGGCGGTTGCTGTCGATCACCTGGGCCTGCAACGGAGCGGTCAGTTTGCCGTGCTGTTTACGCAACTGATCTTCCGGTGTAAAGAAAAATCCGTTTACCGTAAGTGTAATCGCATGGGTGGTAATATCGGTGGCCGCCAGTTTTACCAGCAGCTGGGGATTTTTAGCAATCGCCATTTGCGCAAACGAACTGCCTGCTGTGGCAAAACGGTTCAGGTTGGGTGCGGCGTCATAATAGTAAACGTTCACCTGCTTCCGGAAGTCTTCCAGTGACGAAGCCGCTTTTAGTTTCATCGTCACGGTTCCTGTTTTTGCAACAATTGCAGCAGGCTTCCGGGTTACATTGATCCGGAACTCGGTGGTTTTGTTTTTTATAAAACCGTCGTAATCGCCCCGGGTGGGCAACACGGTAATGGTTGCGGTATTTTTTTTAACAGCCGATCGGATCTGCGTAGTGGCCCCGGCACCTGATTTGTATGCTTCTGTAAGACCATCGTCGTCATACTCGGTAAAGGTGCTGCTGCCTGCAGGATAGATTTCATAAATACGGGCGGTCCGGTCTATTTGGGTAACGTTATTATTGGGGTTCGTCATGGGAATAATGGCACCGGCTTTTACGAATACCGGTAGTTTCCACAGGGGCGCCTCAAAATTGTTAAGCACACGGTTGCCTTCATAAACAGCTCCCGAAAAGTAATCGATCCAGGTACCGGCCGGCAGGTAAATATTGTTGCGGATATCGTTTCCTTTTTCATCGGCCTTTGTTTCCTGGTAAATCGGCGCAACCAAAAACCAGGGGCCGTATAAATACTGGTATTGTGTAGCCTTTCCATAGGTGAACGTATTGGGGTATTCAAGGAACAATGCCCGGATAATGGGCAGTCCGTTTACCGCCTGCCTGGCAATGCTGTAGGTATACGGCAGCAGCTCCGATTTTAGTTTAAGATAGGTACGGTTGATTGAAGTAACGGGCTCTCCAAGGGCATAGGGATATTTTTCATTGGAGCCCCATCCATCCATATTCAGCTGCATGGGAGTAAAGGTTTTCCACTGGAAGTCGCGGGTATTTACGTTGGTGTTTTTGCCACCGAAAATACCATCCATATCCGACGTGATATTGGGTTGCCCGGAAAGCCCGGATCCCAGGTAGGTAGGAATGTGAAAGCGGATGTACTCCCAAACACCACCGGTCTGATCTCCGCTCCAGATGCCGGCATAACGCTGGGTACCGGCCCATCCGTCTAAAGAAATAATAAACGGCCGGGCGTTGTTTCCATATTTCGGCATGATATGGCCTACGTCTGACACACCGTTCAAACCGAATGAATAACCCGGGCCCACCCAGGCTACATCGGTTTTTAAAACCCGCACACCGGCAATGCCTACTTCTTTTATGATATCGCGTTGCAGCAACGCCGGGATGCTGTCTTTTGGATGAAGATCCGATTGTGTCCAGAGCCCGATCTGTACGCCGTTCTTACGGGCGTAGTCGCCAAATGCTTTCAGGTTCTGGATATTGCTGTCGAGCGTGCTTGTTTGCCCGTAACCCGCTCCATATCCGTCGTTGGGAAGGATCCAGCCCAGTGGAAGGTCGTGTGCCTTATAACGGTCGATCACGCCTCTTGCTGAAAATTGATAATTGTTCTTTTCACCGTTGAGCGATTCTTTAATACCTCCGTTGTCTTTCTGGCTTTCTTTATAGCGCTTGCCGTCTTCAAAAAGCACTCCAACGGAATCGACCTTCCAGTAGTCGCGGTTGTAAGCATTCAGGTGCCCTTCATAAAAGCCAAATTTGGGTAACAGTACCGGGTTACCGGTCAGCTGGTAAAAATCGTTCAGCAAGGCTACCGGCTCCTGGTCAATCATAAAGAATACATCCAGGTAGTTGGTTTCATGCGAAAGGGTGATGGTGTTTTTTTCTTTTGCACCAAAATCGTATTTCCCTTTTTTAAAGGTATACCACATAAAACCATACCCGTTGGTCGACCAGTAAAAGGGGGTAGGGGAGGCTACACCACCGTCTGTCCAGCTGTTCTGGTTTTCGATGGAGATGATCTTGCCCTTGTGCGAAAAACGGCCATTTTGTACACCGCCTCCATAGAAATATTCAGCCGGTTGTTCCTTCAGTTTCAGACTGGTATTTTTTTTATCAAATAGTACCGGGGTAAGCGTTTGTAATACGGTTCGGCCGTTTTTCTTATTGGTAATTTTAAGCAGGGTGGAGGCTTTGCTGAACGTAAGGGTAACGGCATTGGTAGAAACCAGAAGCTGTCCTGGCTGGTTCGTTACATCCAGCTTTGAAACGGCTTTACGCGGTTGGTCGGTAAGAATGGATGCCGGCGGAGTGGCTTCCGGTGCCCGGAGCGGTCCTCCGGCCGGGTCTGTAAACATGCGGAAGATATGTTCCCCATAAAAATCGAGCAGCAGTTCCTGCCGGTTGCTGAACCGGATCTTTACGGTAGTGGCATTTACTTTTTCTGCTCCGGTTATGGTAAGGGTATCGGCCGCCGGTTTTGCTGTGACCGGCAACGGAGCGGTTGTTTGTGCAGTAGCCGTAAAAATAGTTGCTGTGGCAAGGAGTATCGTAACGGATCCTTTTTTAAAAAAGGCGGTTCCAGATTTCAGATTCATTATAGCTGAATTGTATTAAAAATGATCTGGTAAAAGTAATAAAGCCCTGCCGTAAAAAACGGGTTTATGGAAACGATTGCACAAGTTGTATTGTTGGGGTACGGATCAAGAACAAACGATTGCATTCAAAAAATTATCAATTCTGAGAATGTTTTGGAAAACCACCTGCTTCGTTTGCCGGAAGGATTGTATACGGGTATTGCCGGCGTTATCGTAAACGTTGTATTGATGAAAACACATCCCGTTTCCGGAGTAGCCGAATTAACAGGAGGGCCTGTATCCTTCTTCGTTGCGTTCCTGCAACAGGCTTGTACAGGCGGTTTCAATCCCGTGATCAGCAGCATAGCAATGTAACGGCACGCGGATGAAGGCTAAAGCCTGTGATCGTACCGGTGCAGGCTGCGTTACGCACCGGTTAAGCCGGATACGAGCAGCTTATTTACGATCACACCGATTACGATGGCAATGCCAAAACTCAACAGGGTGCCGATCAGGATGTATTCGGTCAGCTTCCGGTCCTGGCCAACCTTAAGATCGCTGAAACGGAAAACAGACTTGGCGGTTACCAGGAACCCGATGGCTACCCATTGCAGGTTCAGGATAAAGATCAGCACCAGTATGCGTTCGATATAACCGATCATCATGCCGGCATGTTGCAGGGATTTGGTTTCAATAATATCGGTTCTGATTTCCGTTGCCGGCGCCCATTTAGACAGGATCAGTTTAATGATTACGGAAACCGGGGTGGTCAGCAATACCAGGCCGGTGGTGGTAATCAGCAGTGCATTTGCCTGTGCCGTGGTCAGGTGCCATGCAAAGGGCTCCATCCACCAGGCCGCAAATACGATCACCGCCAGGTGTAAAGCCTGGTCCAGGATAAAAAACAGTTTCCGGTTCCTGGCAGTTTGCAGCCGGAGTTTGGCAAGATCGATCAGGAGGTGGCTTCCTGCAACAAGGGCCGCCAGCGGCAGGTACCGGGTATCCATTGTAATGAGCAGGATCAATGCAAAATGAATGAGTACGTGCAGGTACAGTTTAGGGCTTTTGTAGGTTTTTCGTTCTTTTTCTTCCACCCAGCGGGACGGCTGCAATACAAAATCGCCCAGTAAATGCGCCAGCAACAGTTTTATGAGTAGTATCATGTGTTAAGACCGGTTATCGTTGTTTGATAAAATGTATTAAAATCCATCAGCAGGTCAAATTGTGCCCGTTTACGGCTCTGACTTACGGCCGATTGATTGATCTTTAATTTTTCTGCGATCTGTTGCTGGTTCCAGTCGGGCTTTTCCAGGAACAGGCACACAATTTCCGCTGCTGCCGGGCTCCAGTTATCCATGATCAGCGATGCAAACCGGGCCATAAGATTCAGCGTGGCATCGGTTTGATCATGGCCGGTGGCAAACGCCAGCGTGGTCTTTTCTTCCTTCATGCCGTCAAATTTCCGGCCTGATCTTACAAACGCTGTTCCGTTCGACTCCGTGATCTTTTCCGTTTGATAAGATACCGCTCCCAACCCAATGCTGAGCCGTACATCCAGTGCTGCTTTTTGTTTGATGATGCTTTTCAGCAGCATGCATTTAAAGAGCGCTTCCGCCGGCTGTGCGCGTAGTTGAAACGCATCACCCCGGTAAATTTCCCAGTCTGCCGGCGTTTGTCCCTGCTTTTTTAAAAAGCTCTTTAATAGAGGCATCCATTCTTTGGGATCCGTACTTTCTGAACGGATGATATCTCCGGTAATGATCGCTATCATGCCTCAAATATAAGCAAATAGACTTATAAATTAGATTATAATCTTAAATGCTTATAAATTTTATTATTAGTTAAAGAGCTTATAATTAGAGGGCTTTGTATTGTAAAAATACTAAAATTATTAGTATTTTAGAAATTTTTCTGCAAGGCCTGAAAGCAGTAGAGGCCTGCCGGAGCGCTTATAAAAGCAGACCCGAGGCTGCTATTATTCAATCGTATACGCTATTTACTCCTTTTTTTTATCATTTATATGGTAAATTAGCCGCGCCATTTTAATTTTAAGCGTATATATACAATTATGTTTCAACTAATCAATAAAACCGCTGTCGTAACAGGAGGCGGAAGTGGTATCGGAAAGGCCGTGGCCGTTTTATTTGCAAAGGCGGGTGCCCGGGTGGTAGTGGCCGATTTTAATAAAGAGGCCGGACTGCAAACCATTGAAGCCATCAATGCCGCCGGCGGCAATGCCGAAGGTGTTTTTCTGGACGTTTCTAACCAGGAGGAAGTAACGGCAGCCTTTGAACAACTGCCGGCAATCGATATACTGGTAAACAGTGCCGGGATCTCCCATATCGGTAAGGCCGATACAACAGCAGAAGCCGATTTTGACCGGGTTTACAATGTAAATGTAAAAGGTGTTTATAATACCCTGCATGCGGCCATACCCCGGATGAAGGCCCAGGGCGCGGGTGTGATCATCAATATGGCTTCCATTGCTTCCAGTGTGGGATTGCCGGACCGCTTTGCTTACTCCATGAGTAAGGGTGCCGTGCTGGCGATGACCTTGTCGGTGGCAAAAGATTATATCAGCGATGGCATCCGCTGCAATTGTGTTTCTCCTGCACGGGTGCATACGCCGTTTGTAGACGGATTCCTGGCAAAGACCTACCCGGGCAGGGAAAAAGAGATGTTCGATAAGTTATCCAAAACCCAACCCATTGGCCGCATGGCAAAACCGGAAGAGATTGCGGGGCTGATCCTGTACCTGTGCAGTGATGAAGCTTCGTTTATTACGGGCTGCGATTATCCGATCGACGGCGGGTTTATTAAATTGAATAATTAATCCCTGTGCATGCAGGCTGGTGGTTAGCGGTGGGTATATCGACTGCTATGAACTACCTTTAAACAGCATTCAAACGGCAGCGCCGCTTAACGGGTGACAGAACCCTCCGGATGGTATCACCGCGGCGTTGTTGAAAATGCAGACATAGATCATCAAACAAGAAATAAAAATCAGGATATGAAATTAATACGATTTGGGCAGCCGGGAAAGGAAAAAACAGGTGTGCTTATAGACGGTGTACGTTATGATACATCCGCATTTGGAGAAGATTATAATGAGGCTTTTTTTGAAAATAACGGGCTGGAGCGATTGAAGCAGTTTGTAAATGAGCAGGCCGCCGGTTTGCCAGCGGTAGATGAAAATGAACGTTGGGCGAGTTGTGTAGCCCGTCCTTCCAAAATTATTTGTATCGGGCTGAACTATGCCCTGCATGCGAAGGAAACCAATGCACCTGTTCCTAAGGAACCAGTGGTCTTTTTTAAATCGACTACCGCATTGTGCGGCCCTTTTGACGATGTGATCATTCCGAAGAATTCCGTTAAAACGGATTGGGAAGTGGAACTGGCCGTAGTGATCGGGAAAAAGGCCTCCTATGTGGATGAAGCCGCAGCATTGGACTATGTGGCAGGGTATGCGCTGCACAATGATTACAGCGAACGTGAATTCCAGATCGAACGCGGTGGCCAATGGGTAAAAGGAAAGAGCTGCGATACATTTGCACCACTGGGACCCTTTATGGCTACAAGTGATGAAATCGCAAACCCGAATGATCTTAAGCTTTGGCTGAAAGTAAATGGAACGATGATGCAGGACTCTACTACTTCCGATTTTATTTTCAACATCCAGCAGGTGATCAGTCATCTGAGCCAGTTTATGACCCTGTTGCCGGGAGATGTAATTTCTACCGGAACACCGGCTGGTGTGGGGCTGGGACAAAAACCCGAACCCTGGTACCTGAAGCCCGGCGACGTGGTGGAGCTTGGTATTGAAGGACTGGGTACCTCAAAACAAACCGCCGTGGCGTATCCGCAGCAGTAGTATAGCGTATTATACGCGGGCTGTATCAAAAGTTTTCGCTTTGTATTGGCTTTCATAAAGCAACTTTTGATACAGCTTTTTTATGCGCCTGCCGGAAGCAGATGATTTCCCCGGTATGTGCTTCCGGTGTATGTGCATCGCGGATCCGCTACACCTTCGCCAACGCTGTGCCGGCCTTTTTCTTTTCCCGCTTGATCTGCTTGTCGCCCCATAGTTTTAAATGCCCGATAAAAGGGATCAGCTCCTTACCGGTTTCCGTAAGTGCATACTCTACCCGCGGTGGTACCTCATGGTAAACGGTTCTGCTCACCAGGTGGTCTTCTTCCAGTTCCCGCAGCGTTTGAGTAAGCATCTTGGGCGTAATGTTTTGCACAAGGCGTTTGAGTTCGCCATAACGCAGCACATTTTTATGTGCATGAATGTACCATAAAATACGGCCCTTATATTTTCCGCCGATCCTCCGGAAGGCGTAATCTAAGGAGCAGACGTAGTCTGTAGAAAATATTTTTGCCATTTAACAGGTTTTTATTCGCTGATAATCAACAATAGTATACTTTTAGTATATAGGTTACTAAAAAGTGCATACTTGTTTTAAAGGTACTATAAAAATAGATTTGCATGCTAAAAATGAATCGAACAATGAAAGCAATTTTATTACAGGAGGCCGGAGGGGTGGAGCAACTGCAGCTGGCAAACATACCCCAACCGGTAATTAAGGAAAATGAAGTACTGATAAAAACAAAAGCGGTTAGTATTAACCCGGTTGATGTAAAGGCAAGGGCAAACGATAAAACACTTGACTGGCTTTTTGGTGCGCAACGTCCCGTTATACTGGGGTGGGATGTTTCGGGTGAAGTGGTGGCAACGGGCACCCACAGCACAATGTTCAAAAAAGGCGATGCTGTATTTGGTATGATCAATTTCCCGGGAAGCGGCAATGGTTATGCCGAATATGTTGCCGCCCCGGAAGATCAGCTGGCACTAAAACCTGAAGGCAGCTCCCATGAGGTAGCCGCCGCAGCTACACTGGCAGCCTTAACGGCCTGGCAGGCGTTGGTTACCGGCAATCCTGTTGGTAAGGGTGATAAAGTGCTCATTCATGCAGGTGCCGGAGGAGTAGGACATTTTGCGGTGCAGATCGCAAAGCTGCTGGGTGCTTACGTGGTGGCTACTTCATCTGCAAAGAACAGGGATTTTATTCTTTCCCTGGGCGCGGATGCGCATATTGATTATACAACGGACCGTTTTGAGGAGGTACGTACCGACGTTGATTTTGTACTGGACACAATAGGTGGCGAGGTGCTGTTGCGGTCCGTCATTGCAACCAGGACCGGCGGAAAAATCATTACGCTGCCTACACCGGATTTTTCTGCGGCAGCAAAGGAAGCGGCTGCAGAAAAAAAGATTGATCTCAAACAGATCATGGTACATTCAAACGGACAGGATATGCAGTCGATTGCAACATTGCTTGCGCAGGGAAAACTAAAGGCACAGGTGGCGGCCGTTTATCCGATGGAGGAACTGGCAAAGGCGCATCTTGAAGTAGAAACCGGAAGAACAGTGGGTAAAGTAGTGGTTAGCTGGTAAGATGGTACAGGCTCCGGGCCATGTCCGGAGCTGTTTTAAAAAAGGATCGCTTCCGATTATCGCAACGGCGCCAGCTTTTCACCAGTCCAGCGGTATTTAATGGCCTTGTTGGTGCTGTATTTTACATTATTGCTGTCCCAGCTGGCAACTTTTTGTCCCTCTTCAAAAAGGATCTCGCCGGCTTCCTGCTTTTCAATGATCATATCTTTGATACCTTCCATATCACTGGGATAAATAAAATAGGTACGGTCGAAGTATTCCCCGTCCGGCGTGTCCAGCTGTCTTCTTACAAAATGCAGCTGTTGGTCTGTCCAGAAAAAAGTGAGTGTACCGCCGGCCTCTCCGCAGGCTTCGGAACCGCCGTTGACCTCAATAATATCATCTACGTTTCTTAATCCTTTATTGGACCGGTTTTCGCAGCTATATAAACGGGGCGACCTGCTGCCCAGGCCTTCAAAAGAAAGCCGCTGCAGCTCCCGGCCGTTTTTTACCACCCGTAGCTGCAGTACAATACCGGTGTCTGTAACCCGCTCAACACCATAATGAAAACTAATATCCGGATTTTTGTGACTTCTGAAGGAAGCCAGTGCGAGTTTGCCGCCCCAGATAAAGCCGCTTTTGCCGTTGTGGTAAGTAACCTCGTACCAGGGAAAAACAACCCCGTTTAATGCCAGCGCCACGGAGCTGATGCCGGTGATCTTCAGCGGAGTGCCAACCGGAATAAGCGCGACAGTTTCAGCAGTTATAGAAGGTGCGGTACGGATGTTTACACTATCCGCCAATGCATAAACCGTCTGCTGTTTCTCAAATAATCCCAGCGTATCGGATTGTGCATGTATCGTCAGGGCCGCAAGCCAACAGCAGCAGGTAAAAAATGTTCTTTTCATAGTACGTATAAAAAGAGAAAGGGGAGTGCCCTTTCTCTTTATGTAATTATAAATTGATAATGCTAACGGCGAATGATCCGGTAACGGATATCCGGGTTCCTTATCCTTCCTGCATCGATTCCAGCACAGCTTCTGTAACCCCAGTAAAGCTGAAACCTCCGTCGTGGAAGAGATTCTGCATGGTTACGTAACGGGTAAGGTCGCTGAACATAACAGAAATATAATTGGCACAGTCTTCGGCAGGAGCGTTGCCCAGGGGACTCATTTTCTCCGCGTAACTGATGAAATTGTCAAAGCCTTTTACACCACTGCCTGCCGTTGTTTTTGTAGGCGACTGGGAAATGGTATTGATCCGTACTTTTTTCTTAACACCATAGTAGTAACCGAATGTGCGGGTAATGCTTTCGAGCAGTGCCTTGGCATCCGCCATTTCGCTGTAGTCCGGAAAAACACGCTGTGCGGCAATATAGGTCAGTGCAATTACGCTGGCTTGTTCGTTCAACGCATCCAGGTCCCAAGCCGTTTTTAAGATCCGGTGCAGGCTCATCGAAGAGATGTCGAATGTTTTATGATTCCAGTCGTAGTTTAAATCGGTATATCCCTTTCCCTTGCGCACATTTAAACCCATACCTACGGAGTGCAGGATAAAATCGATCTTTCCTCCAAAATGTGCGATTGATTGTTCAAACAGGGCTTTCAGGTCATCCATGCTGGTAACATCGGCGCCGATCACGGGAGCATTGCCGCATTCTTCGGCCAGCTTGTTGATTTCGCCCATGCGCAACGCTACCGGAGCATTGGTCAGCACCAGTTCTGCGCCTTCACGATAACATTGCTGTGCTGTTTTCCATGCAATGGATTTTTCATCCAGTGCACCAAAAATGATTCCCTTTTTCCCTTTTAAAAGATTATATGCCATACAGTTGAATTATGAGCGGTAAAAATAAGAATATAATTCATCATTTCAGATTTTTATCCGCCTGGCGACCCGGATCCCCTTTCTCGCTTTTTATGTCCGGTTTTTCGTTCTTTGCCGATTGCTGATCCAGGTAATGAAGAATGCCTTCCATAACACCCGTGGCCTGTTTCTCTTTTGCGAAATATACCTGCCGGCTGCGTTTCAGCGATTCCAACTCGGGACTATGATTGGATACTACAATACCTCGGGTTTGACCGCGCAGCATATCGATATCATTTCCTCCATTCCCCGCTGTAATAAAATGATCCAGCGGCAGCTGCCATTTATAACTCAGGTAGCGTACGGCGTTCCCTTTGCCGGCTCTAACGGGTAAAATATCCAGGTACCGGTTGTCGGTCAGCAATATTTTTGCCCGCAGTTTGCGGTCGTCAAGGAATTTGTAAAGGTTCGCAAGATCGCCTTCCTTAAAGCGTTCGTCAACGTAGTAGCTGAGCTTGTATTCCCATTGGGCTTCGGGCTCCTGCAAGTGTAAACCGGGATAGTTCTCCAGGGCTGCTACCAGCTCTTTGCGCTTCCATTGATGATTGATATGACGTTCCCACCCGGGGTCCGGAACAAAATTTCGGGTATAATAGATTTCTGTGCCGGCAGAGCAGATGAGGATATCGGGTTCCGGGAACCGGAACTGCTGAAGCGCAGCATGTGTAAGCGCCTTATTCCGGCCGGATGCAATTCCGAAGATCACTTTGTTCTTATTTTCATCCACCCATTGTTTGATGGAGTCCAGGCCCGAATCATCATCTCCTTCTACAAGGGTTCCGTCGAGATCTGATATAAGAAACAGATCCGCCTTCATGAGTTTTTTACCAAAGGGCAATTCCTGGGTGTCGCTCGGCTGTGCAGAGGGTTTATAAATTTCATCAATCGATTTGATATAATTCTTTACGTGCGCTTCCCATGAATAGTCTTCCTGGCCGGCTCTTATACCGTTGGCAGAATATTGTTCCCAGAGCGCCGTATCAGCAATGATTTTCTTTAATGCATCGGCCACCTCTTTGGTGTCCTGTACATTTACCAGCATGCCGTTGTGGGCATTCCCGATGATCTCTTTCGGGCCTCCGGTGGGTGAAGCTACAATCGGCAGACCGCAGGCGGCGGCTTCCACAATGGTTAACCCGAAATTTTCACCAGGGGTGGCATTTACAAATACACCTTTCCGTTGTGCTGCCAGGCGGTATATTTCGGGCACTTCCAGCGATGGATCATTTTTTTTGGGTAATGCCATCTTCCCGTAAAGATCGTATTTGTCCATCAGCAACAGCAGCCGTGTAAGGATCTCCTGCTCGTCTTCCGGCATTTGGGTAATGTCCTTACGCACACCGGCAAAAATAGCGAGGTTGGCCATGCTTTGGAGTTCCTTGTCCTGGCCGAAGCAGTCGATGATCGTTTCAAAATTTTTACGCTTATCAGCCCGGCCGATCGATAGGACCAGGGGCTTGCCGGGGGCAAAAAGAAAACGCTCAATCTCGGAGCTTACCCGGTACATGGCCTGTTCCTGCTCCAACGGTACCGTAAAGGATGGCAGCCCGATGCGGTAGAACGGATAAAATACCTCGTTATTAATACCGGGCGGAATGATCCGGAACCGGGCCTGGTCTTTGTTTTGATAGGCACTGTATTGGGTGTCGATTTCGTGCTGTGTGCTTGCAATGATCAGGCTGGCCAGTTTCAGGGTTTTTTCTTCTTCATTTACCCTGCGGATCATATTGAATTTCTGGTTGATCGTTTCTTCCGAAAGTCCGTCCTTTAGCAGGATGTTCTTTTTATTCAGCCCCAATGAATGACCGGTGGCGATAAACGGAATTTCGAAGATCTTGCTGATCTCACCGGCGATATAATTGCCGTCGGCGTAATGCCCGTGTACGATATCGGGATAATCGTCCTGCTTTTCGATAAAACGGATCACCTTGTCTACAAATTCATCAAGGTTATCCCATAAACTTTCTTTAGGTTTGTATAGTTGACCGCCGCAATTGATGCGTACAATACGGGCTTTGGAAGATATGGTTTCGATTTCATGATTGTATGTTTCTGATACCCGCTTGTCTGCGATCCGTCTTGTGAAAAGATCCACCTTCCTGACCTGCGGATGATGAGACAGGGCCTCCAGTAGTTCCAATACGTATTTTACCTGTCCGCCCGTATCTTTATCCCTTCCGATTTCAGGATGCTGATAACGGATCAAACCATGCGGACTAAAGAGTTGTATGTAGTATTTCTGCATTGTTTACTTATTTTAGCAAAGGAGTGGGCAAGCACTGTTCCCGGGCGGTGGAACCACCGGTGTTCATCCAGGAAGAGGGCATACTTACGAAAACACTCCGGCCGCTGTGATGCGGCAATCAGACTTAAAAACGGTCGAAATATAATTAATTTTTAAGAAATGGAGCGGATAACTGATAATTTATATTCCGGGTCAGGCTTTAGCGAGTGGGAAATAGGGGATGTAACCATGATCCTGCATAACGGTGTATACCATCTTTTTCACCTGATCATTCCCAATCATGATTATATTGCCCATGCGGTTTCAAAAGACGGTATTACATGGCGTAGGGTAAAGAATGCCCTGTTTGTAGGCGATCCCGGCGATTGGGATGATGATATGCTGTGGACTATGCAGGTATATGAAATCAATAACCGCTTTGAAATGTATTATACGGGCCTGCAACGTAAAGACCGCGGAGTGGTATCAAAGATCGGGCTGGCTGTTTCGGATAATTTGTTCGACTGGGAAAAGGTGAATGATGAAGTGTTTCCTTTTGGACCAAGAGCGCCCTATTACGAAACCTACGAGAACAACCCCCGGCTCTGGATGAGCTTCAGGGATCCGTTCCGGTATGACTATGAGGATAAGACCTTCTTTCTTGTTTGTACGCGGGCAGCTGCAGGCCCGGTTTCACGGAGAGGCTGTGTAGGCCTGGTACAGCTAATGGAGAAAGAACTGATCTTTCATCCGCCGCTGCATTTTCCGCGGATGTACGATGATGTGGAATGCCCTTGTGTATTTGAACTGAATGGCCGGCATTATCTGCTGGGTTCCATCCGTGAAGATATAAAAGTACGGTACTGGTTTGCGCCCGATTTTATGGGAGAGTATCATTGCTTTCATAATAATGTATTGCTGCCGCAGGGAAACTATGCGGCCCGCATCCAGAAGGACGGTGACTATTTGCTGATCTATAACTTTTTTTATGCAAACGGCAATGTAAACGCTCTGCGTATTTTTCCGCCACCCAAGCAACTGGAAACAGATGAGCGGGGAAGACTGGTACTGAAGAGCTATTACCGCTGGGATCAGATGGTGATCCATACACTTGTTCAAAATGAAATGGGTTCGATCATTACGCTGTTCGAAAATCCTACGGCAGCATTTGAACAGGCTCTCGATAAATGGACCTGCGGGTCCCGCAGCGGGTATGAGGTTTTTGTGATCCAGAAGTCGGCGCCCAGCTTTATCTGGGAAGGGATTCTGGCAGTGGAGGGAATGGGCAAATTAGGACTGGTAACGGATATCGACGAGGAGGGATCGGGGTATTATTATAGTTTTGATGTGATCAACAGTGTGGTGCATCTTCAAAGCTGGGGCTTTAATGCGGCCAATACCCGGTCGAATTTTATTTACAATGTACTCCAGGATAATATCTTTCATTTAAAGGAAGAAAAAGAATTTCATTTCCGGCTCATCCGTTATGGTAATTATATTGAACTGGCGATCGATGGAATTGTAAAACTATCCCTGATCGATTATAGCTATTCCGGAAATGGTATTGGCTTGTATTCGGCATCTTCAACCATTTCCCTCAGAAGTTCAACCTTAAAGAATCTGCCGGTGCCGGAAAGCGAATACAGTAACAATCATTGATCGTTTCCGGAACGCTTGATTATTGGCTTGCTCCGGGGTTTGTGGTGGTGTAAAAGCAGTGTAATGATGTGCGGGCTAAGATCGCGTCTTACCATTGTTTAGCTGTCCGTGCGGGGCGGCTTGTTCTCCAGTTCTGCCAGCCGGGCCATATATTCTTCCTGGTTAGAGAGGAGTTGGTCCAGCTTTTCATGAAGGATGCGTACTTCCAGCTCTGATTTCAGGTTTACCATATAATCCATTTTTGAACGGACACGGTCTTTTTCTTCCTGCCGGTTCTGGCTCATCATGATGATGGGCGCCTGGAGCGCAGCCAGGCAGGAGAGGATCAGGTTGAGCAGGATAAAGGGATAAGGGTCAAAGCCTTTATTGTGCATCCAGTAAATATTAACGATGATCCATACCAGGAGAAAAACGATAAAAGAGGTGATAAAGGTCCAGCTGCCTCCAAAACCAGATACGCGGTCGGCCAGCCGTTGTCCCAGTGTTAATTTATTATCGTCGTCCTCATCAATCATATCCGATATGATCGTTTGATTGGTCATGGAGGAGATCACGCTGTCTTCCAGTTCTGAAAGCTGATGAATATCCCTAAGCAGATATTTGGATATATATCGCAATTTGTATTCATTAAGTTCATTGTATGGAAGGCTGTCCGAGCGTTTAAGATCCGGACGTTCCAGTTTGATGTATTCAAACAATGCAGGGCGTAGCTGCCTGCAGGGAATTTTTTCATTTTCCTTGCGGTTGTTTGGGGAACCGGTGAATACAGAGTCGTTCATACCTCTAGTTTTTATAAAGCTAAGCTTTTGACCGCGTATTGTAAAGTCTTTTAAAGCGGCTTTATCAATTGCAGGGCATAATGATTACCCGAAACGGCGGGTGCAAAAATACAGGCCTTTGCCTTGCCGGGTCTTTCCCTTTTTTTTAACCTGTTGTAGAGCCAGTACACTGTTGTGGTGGAAGCGATCCCTATGCCCGCACCCGCGCTCACATCGGTCAGCCAATGTTTGTCTTTGGCCACCCGCAGGGCGGCGGTGGCCGTTGCCGCGGCATAACCGGCTATTGTATACCATGCAGAACGGTAGCCGTATTCTCTGCGAAGGAACTCGGCAGCGGCAAAGGCAAGGGCCGTATGACCGGAAGGAAAAGCGTGCGTGTCACTTTTGTCCGGACGTACAACTCCGGTATTATTTTTCAGCGGGTAAACAAAGGCAGCGGAGAACCCGGCCGACAGTGTAAAGAGCAGGGCCTGATCCGTGGGTTTATGCACGCCCTTTATGCCGATGGCCTGCAGGCCAACCACGGCTGCGGCCGGCGCAAGGGCGGTATAATTTTCGGGTTCAAGCAAGGGGCTGATCGTTTTAGAAGCAGTGCCGGGTACAACAACAGCAGGTGCCGGTTTGTTTTCCCGTATAATGGTAGCAACGGTTCCATAGGTTACCAGGGCCGCCGGAAGAATGTAGGAGCGCCCGGTGATCTTTGGGGAAGGAAGCGCTTGTTTTTTCGATATACGATGAGTGGTAAGGATACTGTCTGTCGATTGCGCGTGATTGATACATGGCATCCCTAACAGGAGCAAACAATAAAAATGGGTTTTAAAATGAAAGCAATTCAATAGCGTGATTTTAACAGGGTTTACGGGGGCTTAATATCGCATGCAAAATACGGTTTGTTAAATAACCGGGAATACTTTTTTTCATTAATCTAGGTTAAGCGCAGCTCCGGTAAAGACGGCTAATTTTGTATCAAAATAAAAAAGTATGGAACTCGGTATCAGTATGTTTGGAGACCTTCATTTTGATCCTGCAACCAATACGGTTCAGGCGCCGGGTGAACGGTTGAAGGAAATCATAGAAGAAATAAAATTAATGGATGAGGTGGGATTGGACTATTTTGGTATAGGAGAGCACCATCGCCCGGATTATGCCGTTCCCAGCCCGGAAATTGTGCTGGCGGCGGCCTCAACCGTTACAAAAAATATCAAATTGGGCAGCGCCGTGTCGGTGGTCAGTTCATCGGACCCGGTGAAGCTGTATCAGAATTTTGCAATGGTAGACCTGCTTTCCGGTGGCCGGGCAGAGCTGATGGCCGGCAGGGGAAGCTTTATTGAATCCTTTCCGCTGTTTGGATATGATCTGCGCGATTATGATGCGTTATTTGAAGAGAAACTGGACCTGTTATTAAAGATCAATAAAGAAGCCGTGGTTACCTGGAAGGGAAAACACCGGGCGCCATTGCAGGAGCAGATGGTATTGCCAAGGGCTACCAATAATCACCTGCCGGTTTGGATCGCCGTAGGTGGCACACCTTCTTCTGTAGAACGGGCAGGACGGTTGGGATTGCCGTTGATGATTGCCATTATTGGCGGGTCGCCCGCTCAGTTTCAACCTTTTTTTGAATTGTATAAAGAAACCTGGCAGCAATACGGGCATCCGGTGGATCAGTACCAGGTAGGTATTCATGTGCATGGGTTTTATGGGGAGGACAGTGCAGCCCTCAGTGAAATGTATTATCCGCTGTACGCCGCCCAGATGGACCGGGTAGGGCGTACAAGAGGATGGCCTCCCTACCGGAGGAATCAGTTCGATTTCGGTAAAACCAAAAACGGGGCACTGGTGATTGGTGATGCCAGTGAGGCGATTGATAAAATTTTATACCTGCAGGAATTATTCGGGCTTACCCGTTTTGCCACGCATATGGATACCGGCGGGCCTCAGCATAAGGATATTATGAAATCCATTGAGATCTATGGTACCAAAATTGCGCCCAAGGTGCGTGAGGCGCTGAAGAAGCAGGGATAAGGAAATGCTGAAATAAGGTTAGGCGACAGATATATTTTTTTGTCATGCTGTCCCGATCAATCGGGATCGTTTCAGCATCCATCCCATTAGGCCCTGAAACAGGAATAGATCCCGGAACAGGTCCGGGATGACATCTTCAGCACCACAGTGATATATCGCCATCTGTTGCTACCGGGAAGCAGCTACGCCGTAAATGCATAACTGGCGGCGGGCATCTCCAGGTTGGCTTTGTAGTATTTGTTGCGGTACTCAATGGGGGTAAGTCCCGTTACCTTTTTAAACACATCCCTAAACGCCTTGGTATCTGTGTAGCCTACATCATACATGACCTCGTTTATATTCAGGCGCTTGGTTTCAAATTTCCGTTTGGCGGCTTCAATGCGTACCCGTTGTATATATTCGAGCACCGTATTGTTGGTGGCTTGCTTAAACCGGCGTTCAAAGCTTCTCCGGCTAACAGCAATCAGTCCGGCCAGCTGGTCGATGCTGATGCGTTCGCCAATGTTTTTTTCAATAAAATCCTGCGCTTGTATAATGCCTTCGTCATTATGGTCTTTTTGTCCCTT
Organism: Niabella pedocola; assembly: GCF_021044425.1. GTDB lineage: Bacteria > Bacteroidota > Bacteroidia > Chitinophagales > Chitinophagaceae > Niabella > Niabella pedocola. The sequence continues at coordinate 28,001 of NZ_JAJNEC010000003.1, forward strand.
AAAGATCGAAAAGGCATTCTGACTGTTCCGATCGATATCGATCGCAAAATATTTGGCAAGGAGGATGGCGGTTTCGCGATTGGTATATTTTTCAACCAGGTACAGCAACAGGTTCCATATGGAATTGGCCCCGCCACTGGAATAGATTCCGGCTTCATCGGTAATCACTGTTCCATCGGCAATTTCAACATTGGGATACAGCTGCATAAACTCATGGTAATAGGCCCAGTGGGTAGAGCATTTTTTATGATCGAGTATGCCGGTAGCCGCCAGCAGGAATGCCCCCAAACAAAGCGATGCTACTTCTGTGCCCCGGGCATGTATGGCAGCGATCAACGGCAGGGCCGGCTCATTTAATGCTACGGCCTTGCTCATTTCACCATCAATCAATGCAGGAATGATCAGGAGGTCTGCTTCGGTTACCTCTTTCAGCAAGCGGTCTGTAGTTACGGAATATAACCCGTTGGAAAGCGGGATGATTTTTTTTAAGCCAACCAGCTCTATTTTGAATTTTGCCGGATATCCGTTGGCTAACAGAAATTCATTGGCGGTCTGGAAAATTCTTGCCGCGGGTGTAATGGCTTCAATAACCCCGTTGATGGGAACGTAAATACAGATCCGTTTCATGTTGAAAATTTTCGTAAAGATAATCAATGTATTTGTCGCGAACAACCCCTGTCAATGGCGTATATGCCACCAGTATAAACGCCTGGATTTGATCAATTTTGTAGTTGAAAGAATCGCCTGTGATCCGGATAAAATCATATTTAACATTTAATGGAAATTGCCGTGAAGCCATGCTTTTTTATAAAAAATGCCTGGGTGGAGAATTGCATTTTCAAACATTGGGTGAGTCCGTAGGAACGGAACAATTGCCCGAAGCGCTGGAAGCCTATATTTTGCAGGCTTCCCTGCGATGTGCACATGCAGAAATTATCGCAACGGACCTGGTACCTGATGAAGGGTTATACCGGGGCAATAATATTGCGCTGTTGCTGGAATGCCGGAGCCTGAATGAATTGATGCTGGTATATCAGCGGCTGGCTAAAGGAGGAACGGCTACGCAACGGGTAGTTCCAACAAAATCGGGAAGTTACTATGCTTCGCTCACAGACCGCTTTGGCATCCGGTGGATGCTGAATTTTACACCCGAAGGAGCTACCGGACAGTAACGTGAAAACAGCTGACGTAATACTCCTTTATAAAAAGGATCTTTCCTCTTGCCTGGTAATTGGCCAACACTGCATGCAGCGCGCGTTCCAGCCGTTTGTTCGGACCTTTACGGCCATTGAAACGGATATAGGAAATATCGAATGAGCTGCCGTAATTATGCGAACTGAGGCCAGAAGTGGCATTGCCGTTCACCTGCCGCAGCCGGCTTTGCGAATGCACCGTTCGGGTAAGTGAGGTAACAGTAAAGGTACTTTTGGTTTGCGCATTAAAAGACCGGGCGATCTGGTTCAACACCGTTTTTGCTCTGGGTGTAAGGTAGGGGGTACTGTAATTCAATTTTTGAACCCGGTATCCTTTTCCGGCATTGACCTTTGTAAGCTTTTTTTTGCCCACATAGCTTTTGACCTGTGCGCTGCTTTTTAGCAACGGCACTCCGTGTTGCCGCGCTACATCCAGGTGCGCTTTATAACGCGCACTCTGGGCATAAACCGGGTTGTTTGCCACAAGTGCCCAGCACAACAGGAAGATATAAAACAGGCCTGGCTTCATGAATTACGGATGCATAAAACTGCCGCAAAGATAGGGGTTGGGGGCGATTGTAGAAAGTGCTTGCGACCACAGCGGCATAACCTTTCTAATTCATGAAAACAGGAATTAGAGCAACCCTGGATGGTGTACGCTCTCACATGCCGCTCCGAGCATAAAAATATCGTGCCCTTATTGCACTTTATTTTATTTTTTGAAGATATTCACCGTAGCCGCTTTTGATCAGGTCAGCCGCTAACTGATCTAATTGTTCTTTTGTTATAAACCCATTTCGGTACGCGATTTCCTCAATGCATCCGATTTTTAAACCCTGCCTTTTTTCAATGACGCGTACAAATTCTGATGCATCTGTAAGGGAGTCGAATGTTCCGGTATCCAGCCAGGCTGTGCCCCGGTCAAGTACCGCCACATGCAGCCTGTTCTGGCTGAGGTATACCTTGTTTACATCCGTGATTTCATATTCACCGCGGGCCGAGGGTTTTAAGTTTTTGGCAATTTCTAGGACCGTGTTGTCGTAAAAGTACAGACCGGGTACAGCATAGCTGGATTTTGGTTGTTGGGGTTTTTCTTCGATAGATTTTGCGATGTTTTGTTCGTTAAATTCAACAACCCCATAACGCTCGGGATCCGATACCGGATACGCAAACACATAACCACCTTCTATATCCGTTAGCTTTTTTAACTGTGCACCCAGTCCCATCCCATAAAAAATATTATCTCCCAATACCAGTGCCACCTTGTCGGTTCCAACAAAATCAGCCCCAATTACAAATGCCTGGGCCAGGCCATTGGGGGTTTGCTGAACGGCATATTCAAAACGGCAGCCGATACGTTTCCCGTCGCCGAGAAGCCGTTGAAATCCCGGCTGGTCCTCCGGTGTGGTAATGATGAGGATTTCCCGGATCCCGGCCATCATCAAAACGGATAAAGGATAATAGATCATCGGTTTATCATATATCGGCATTAATTGTTTGCTGATGGCTTTTGTAATAGGGTACAAACGGGTGCCGGAGCCTCCGGCCAGTATTATTCCTTTCATAAATGTAGGTCCTTTTTATGAGTGAAAAATATCATTAAAGAGGGGCAGCTGGACGTCTTTTTCCGAAACGGCGGTCTTTGAGGCGGCGATCTGCCAGTCGATATTTAAAAAGGGATCATTATAAGCAACGCCTTTTTCAGATGCTTTATGGTAATAGTTGTCACATTTGTAAAAAAAAGTGGCGGTTTCAGATAATACAGAAAAACCGTGTAAGAATCCCCTTGGTATAAATAATTGGAGTTGATTTTCCTGGCTTAATATTACGGCTATATGCTGTCCGAAAGTGGGAGAGTCCGGCCGTACATCCACTGCTATATCCAAAACCGTTCCCTGTAGTGCCCGCACCAGTTTTGCCTGGGCAAAATCGCCCGTTTGGGTATGCAATCCTCTGATGACACCATGGCTCGAAAAAGATTGATTGTCCTGCACAAAATGTATTTGGGTATCCGTTAGCTCACCAAACCGTGCCTCATTAAAGCTTTCGAAAAAATAGCCACGGGGATCTCTGAATAACCGGGGTTCGATGATAAAGCACCCCTTGAGCTTTGTCTCCGTCACGTTCATATAGAGGAGTTATATTGGTTATTATAATACTGCTGATAGTCTCCGGTAGTTACATGATCCAGCCATTCCTTGTTGGCTAAATACCAGTCAATGGTCAGGGAAAGACCTTGCTCAAAAGTTACTGACGGGGTCCAGCCCAGTTCGTTTTTGATTTTTGATGCGTCGATCGCGTAGCGTAAATCATGACCAGGACGGTCTTTTACAAAAGTGATCAGTTTATCGCTTGTTCCGGCGGGGTGCCCTAGTTTTTCATCCATCTGTTTACACAAAAGTTTTACCAGGTCAATATTCTGCCATTCGTTAAGGCCGCCTACATTGTATTTTTCGCCCGTTTTGCCTTCGTGAAACACGCAGTCAATGGCTCGTGCATGATCCACTACATAGAGCCAGTCCCGCGTATATTTCCCATCTCCATACACCGGAAGCGGTTTATTATGGATGATGTTATGGATCATCAGGGGGATCAGTTTTTCCGGAAAATGATTCGGGCCGTAATTGTTTGAACAGTTAGTGATAATAACAGGTAATTCATAGGTATCGGCATAGGCATGAATGAAATGATCCGAGGAGGCTTTTGAAGCGGAATAGGGAGAGTGCGGATCATATTTGGTTTCCTCTGTAAAAAAGCCGGTGGTACCAAGAGCACCATAAACCTCGTCTGTAGATACATGATGAAAACGTTTCCCCGGGTATTGGTCTTTCCATAGCTCTTTGGCGGCATTTAAAAGGTTCACAGTCCCGATGACATTGGTGTATACAAAATCCAGGGGCGAAGTGATGGAACGGTCCACATGACTTTCTGCTGCCAGGTGAATAATACCATCCGGCTGATATTTATTAAAGGCTGCCGTTACTTCCTCCGGGTTTACGATATTCACTTTTTCAAATACATAGTTGGGCGCAGCCTGGATATCTTTTAAATTTTCGAGGTTTCCGGCGTAGGTTAGTGCATCAATATTTACAATGCGGTAATGTGGATATTTAGTAACAAATAAACGCACCACATGAGAGCCAATGAATCCGGCACCGCCGGTGATGAAAATTGTTTTAGACATAATGAATCAACGACAGAGGTTAGAAAAGATCGATTGCTCAGAGTAATATAATTTTATCAAACCGGATGTGTTATTGGGTGACTCATTTTGACCGTTGATACTGTTGTCCGGGATACAAGATGCAGCAACTGTTCCAGTATGTTTTCTTTGGAATAGAAGGTGCCTACAGCCGCTCTTCCTTTTTCTCCGAGTGCTCGCAGGTAAGGAATAGATCCCACCTGCAGCTGATTTAGGAAGGCGACCAGTTTTTCGGGATCTGAGTAGGAAAAAGCCCAGCCTACTTTGTTTTCCGTAATAAATCTTGGAATTTCGGTTTCAGTGTTCCCAACAAATAATATGGGTTTTCCTGCGGCAAGGATGTTATAGGATTTTGAAGGAACGCCCACTCCATAGAGTTGATCACTAAGACTTACAAGCCCGATGTCGCATGCGTTGAGGGTTTTGTTGATGTCTTTCCTGGGAAAAGGCGGCAAAAACGTAATGTTCTGAATGCCATTTTCAGATACGTATCGCTCCAGATCTTTTTTCGTTGCACCACCGCCTGCAAAAATATAGTGTAACTGCGGGTTGTTAACACGTGCGGTCAGCTTGATGAAGTCCAGCAGATTTTGCAGGATGCCATGGTTCCCGGCAAACAAAATCGTTATTTTCTGCCCTGGCTCAACTGCCGGGTTAGAATTGCCCGTTTTGATCGGGTATACCGTTTCTGTATCGGCCCAATTGGGTATAATAACGATGTCGTCTTTGCGTGATTGTGGAAAATGCTCCAGGAGCAGGTTTCGCATGTCTCTGCCGATAACGATGATTTTATCAGCAACGTTACGCGACCGGATGAAGAACCTTCGCATGATTCTATAGACAATATTCTTAGATGAAATATAGCCGCCTGCGATCAGGTTTTCTGGAAAGACGTCATGCATCAGTAAATAATAATTAAAGCGTTTTATTTTCTTTAGCAACGCATACAAAGGTGTTATAAATGCGGGGTTGGATATTACAAAGACTTTGTCTTCTTTTTTTATAGCAAAGCTTTTAAAGAATAAGCCAAACGAAAGCCCTATCACCCTGATTAAGCGCTTAATTGAATGATTCTTATCCAGGTTAAAATAATTCCACCGGTGTATGACGATGCCTTCAAGGTTATCCCGCGTATTGGAGGAAACCCGTTCATAGTCTTTAGGACCACAAATGACATGTACTTCAAACCGCTCTCTAAATTTGAGCGCAATTTCTGTTGCGATATTCGCCGTTGCAATATCTGTGTCCGGGTAAAATACCTCGGAGACGATCCAGATTTTATTTTTTTTCATCATAGTAGGTTAACTAACCCTCTGAGAGGTGTAGTTTAGAAAGGGGCTTTGTTCGACGTTTACATTTTGCCGTATAGACATTTATGCTATACAGCAGGATTTTAGTATTTTAAATAGGGTAGTGTATGGGCTGGGAAAGAAGTACCGCCAGCGGCTGTTCTTCTGTATTTATCGTATTATTTCTGCCATACTACCCGGTTTACATAATCGGTATAACTTAAAATAATTCTCACCATTTTTTCAGAAACATTCGGCATGGAGTAATCCGCTACCTGTCTCAGCGATCTTTCCCCAGCCGTGGGCTGCGCCTTAATCTGTAGTAAGCCTTGCATGATCCGGTCCGTATTCAAGCCTACCATCATTACGGCCGCTTCTTCCATGGCTTCGGGCCGTTCATGCGCCTGTCGGATGTTCAACGCCCTGAAGTTTAAGATCGACGATTCTTCGGAAATTGTTCCGGAATCAGATAGCGTAGCGTATGAATTCATTTGTAACGCATTGTAGTCAAAAAACCCCAGGGGCTTTAAAAACTGTACGTTGGGGTGCACTTTCGCCTGTTTTTTTTCAATCATATTTCTTGTTCTTGGATGTGTAGAAACAATAATGGGACAGGAATAGGTTTCGGCAATAGTATTCAGCGAATGGATCAGTCCGTTGAAATTTTGTTCAGCATTGATATTTTCCTCCCGGTGGGCCGATACTACAAAGAACGCATCTTTTTTTAATCCCAGGCGATTGAGGACATCCGATCGTTCAATCCCCGGGCGGTAATAGGTTAACACTTCAAACATCGGGGACCCGGTTTTTATGATCCTGTCAGGAGCAATGCCTTCTCTCAACAGGTATTCTCTGGCAATATCGCTATAGGTAAGGTTGATGTCGGCCATATGATCCACGATCTTCCGGTTGGTTTCCTCCGGTACGCGCTGATCGAAGCATCGATTGCCAGCCTCCATATGAAAAACAGGAATCTGTCTTTTTTTTGCCGGTATGGCACACAGGCAACTATTGGTATCTCCCAAAATAAGGAACGCATCTGGCTGTAGCTGTTCCAGGAGCGGGTCTATTTTAATTAATATGTTTCCTATTGTTTCTGTTGCATTTGTGCCTGCTGCATTGAGAAAATAATCGGGTTTTCGAATCCCAAGTTCATTGAAAAAGATCTCGTTTAATTCGTAATCATAATTTTGCCCGGTGTGTATTAAAATGTGCTCGATAGCTTCGGACTGGTCGAGGGCTGCCAGGGTCCTTGAAAGCCGGATGATTTCGGGCCGGGTGCCTACTACGGTTGCTACTTTTAATCGGTTCATTAAGTTGCTTTATTTAGAGTAATTCGAGGTGGTACAAATTTACACGTTTTCAAAGAAGGTATCGGGGTCTTCCGGGTCATAAAATTCATTGATCCAGAAAACCGTGTATAGGTCCTCCCTGCCGGTATTTTTTATATTGTGTGTATACCAGACGGGCATATCTACATAGCCGGGAGCATCGCCGGATAGCCGGAACTCGATAATTTCTGAGGTTCCGATTTTTCGGAGCTGAATCAGTGCCTCGCCCTTAATAACTGCAAAGCGTTCAATTTTTCGCGTATGAAAATGGTTGCCCCTTGTGACCTCCGGAACGGTAGTGGAAAATGAAACCTGCCCGCCGGTATTGAGGCGGATAACTTCTACAAAGCTGCCGCGCGGATCTGTATGCGGGGTAAAGCGGACCGGGAAATGATTTGCAATATCCATATAACAACGGAATGAATTAAACAGGTTTAATTCAAAACGGTTATTTAACGAAGGAATAACGCCTTTGTCCTGGTATATTGCCTTAAATTGATTCAACAGTTGTAAAATCCGGGATACTTTTACTTCGGCTGTGTGCGGCACTACAAAGTCGGGCTCAGTGCCGCCCTGTCTTATTTTCTTTATGATCTCTTCGACCAATTCTCCTACGTAAATTAATTTTAAATCCCCGTCCGTATAAATGGCAGGTGTTATTCCGCGGGATACCTGGTAACAGAATGTTGCCACTACCGAATTGTAAAAAGGCTTTCCAAAAGGGCCAAATACATTTGGTATGATCATCCCGGTGAGATTTGCACCGGTTTTTTCTGCCCAGCGCATCAATAGCTGACGACCTTCTTTTTTTGACCGGCCATAGGGATTGTCTTTTTCTTCCTGCGAGGATGAGGAAAACAGTACATGGCATTCTGGGTTGCTTCTTTCCAGGGATGCAATTAATGAACGTACCAGGTTGAGATTGGTTTCATAAATGTAATCCGGGCTTTCATGTCTGTTCATTGCGGCCAGGTGAATAATAACATCGCATTGTGCTGCAAAGCGGTCCAATTGCGGAGGATCGTTAAAATAATTCCTTGAAAAAGGAATGATCTCAAATTCGTCTTTATAAAGATTGAGCGTGTTGTAAAGATGTTTGCCAACAAATCCGTCCTGGCCGGTTATTCCTATTTTTTTCATGAATGCTGTATTTAAAAATCAACAGGGATGGAATTATACGGGGTAATGTATCACATGCTCTTCTTTTAAGATGTCTTCCCTGATAATGGGAAGTTTTTTAAGTAGTTGTTTCATGCCTTCAACATCCAGCCGGTGCGTATTGTGAGAGTGGTACTCTTCTATTTCAGCTTCCTTCGTATTGCCTTGGGAAAAATATTGTTCATAGTTCAGGTCCCGGTTATCGGCGGGAATACGGTAATAATCGCCCATGTCTTCAGCCTTTAACATATCCTCGCGGTTTACCAGGGTTTCATACACCTTTTCACCGTGCCGGGTGCCAATGATTTTGATCTCATTCCTGGACTGGTACAACTCCAATAGCGCCTTTGCCAGGGTTTCGATGGTAGCCCCTGGTGCTTTTTGTACAAACAGGTCGCCCTGCTTTCCATGTTCAAAGGCATAAAGTACCAGGTCTACGGCGTCTTCGAGGGTCATCATAAAGCGCGTCATATCAGGATTGGTAATGGTAATGGGTTTGCCTGATTTGATCTGATCGATGAACAGGGGAATTACGGAACCGCGGGATGCCATTACATTTCCATACCGCGTAGCGCAGAAAATGGTCTTACTGTCTTCCAGGTTGCGGGAGCGTGCCACGGCCACTTTTTCCATTAGAGCTTTGCTCATGCCCATGGCGTTGATGGGGTACGCGGCTTTGTCTGTGCTGAGTACCACTACTTTTTTTACTTCGTATTTTTCTGCCGCATTCAATACATTATCGGTGCCTAATACGTTTGTTTTTACTGCTTCCAGGGGAAAAAACTCGCAGGACGGAACCTGCTTCAATGCTGCAGCATGGAAAATATAGTCTACACCATTTACAACCGTTTCAACGCTGGAATAGTCGCGAACGTCGCCCAGGTAAAATTTTATTTTAGGATGATTGTAACGCTTACGCATATCATCCTGTTTTTTTTCATCGCGACTGAAAATACGAATCTCTTGAAAATGGTCGGTGTTTAAAAAGCGGTTCATGACCGCATTTCCGAAGGAGCCGGTGCCGCCGGTGATTAGAAGGGTTTTGTTACTTATTTTCATTTCAGGTTCACTTTATGTTGATTTCGAGGTAAAACACATCTTTGTTTTTGGGCGTTATTTTCTGATAGGGTTGGGGCTGGTTAGAAGTTTAAGGGCTGTTACACTAAAGAACTTATATATTGAAACGTTTCTTTGGCGCATTTCCGCCAGGAGTAATGTTGGGAGTATTGGGCGGCCATATGGCTGATTTTTGCACGTTGTTCGGGGCTTTGAAGTAGTGCCTCAACCGTATTTCTTATCGAAGCAGGGTTTTCTGCATCAAAGTAGGCCCCCGCATCTTTTAAAAATTCCGGCATCGGAGCTTTTTTGCTGCAGGCAATTGGCAACCCTGCCGTCATGGCCTCCAACAAAATGTTGGGCATGTTTTCACAAGTTGAAGCGTAGACGAACAGGTTACAATTTTTATAATACTCGTGAATTTGGGAAAAGGAGACATTGCCTAAATATTTAATGTTCGTTGGATTTTTCTGTAAAAGTTTTTCAAATTTATCATAACCGTGTGCCTTACTGCCAATAGCAATCAGTTGCACCGGGTATTGCTCAGAAAGTTCATCGATTGCAATGGCAACATTATCAAAATGCTTATACGGGTCTATAGTTGATATGTATAAGATTTTGAAAGGGTTTTCATTTGAATAATGGTTTATAGGTAATTGTTCTGCGGGAGCGTTTCTAAAGCGATCGGATATGCCGTGATGAATGAGCACTGCGTTTTTAAATCTGACTTTTGAAATGTGCTGAATGTACTCCCAGGAATATTTGGAAATGAAAATTACCCCGGCTGCGTTTTGGATAGAACGTTTTTGTAAAATTCTTAAAAAAAAGAATTTCAGCCGGTACAGCGAAAATCCATAGCGGTTTGCTTCCTTTGTTTCAAAAACCAGCATATTTCTTGACATAGTTACATAAGGATACCTTTTACTATAGAAACTGCCACCAGGGTTGAAGATGATATGAATGTGATAACTGCGTACAATTTGCTTAAGTTTGGCGCGCTTCCAATACTGTCGCTTAAGGAGTGAGGACTCAAACCCGGTCATTGGCACTTTGATGAGCCATTCCTGGTCGTTGATCTTTTCCAATGTTTTCCGGATTCCAACGACCACAATGCATTTGATCCGCTGCTCAGTAAGCATACCTTGTGTTGTAGCATTCAACATTTCGGTTAAATGAGACACGCCTCCCCCGGATATTATATTCGTTCCGTCTATTAAAATATTCATTTGAGATTCAAGGATTAATATATGATAAGAAGAAAGCGATGTATAAAACATCATATTTAAACAGGCCGCTTTCCTGCTTTGAACTTGTTACATTATTTCGCAGCGTTATTTAATGTTATGATCTTTCATGAATTTCAATGTTTCGGTCCACCATTCCCGGCTACTATCCCATTGAATGGGTTCCCGGGTACTTAAATTAAAAGGAGGAGCCCATATTATGAGCCCGTCACAATTGGGGTACAAAGTCTCCAGCTGAAATCGCCAGTCTTCAGCCGTTGTGAATTTATTGTTATTCCAGTATTGAGGCCATACAAAGCCATAAACCGGAATTGTGGGATCCATTTTCTTTAATTTGGTAATCTGTTGATCTGTAGCCCACTTCCATAGCGGCATACTATTATTTCTGGTATAAAACGCAGGAAAAGCGAAATCATTATTCGCAGTGATGGATCTTATATTATTGTTCATTGTTAACCATTGTGCTAAATAGTTGATTCGCTTAAGGCTATTGGCACCCGATCGCTGTTTGTAAAGATATATGTCTCTGTGAGGTAACATTCCGAAATACCCAATCTGACGTTTCGGCAATTTTCCTTTGAAATAGTTAAAAACTGTTATGTATTTTTCTGCGTTTGCTTGATAATCAGTTCCGGTAAGGTCCCAGCTTTCAATATCGAGGCAGATGGGATCATCATTTTTCGATGCCTTTTGAATTTCATGATCCAACTTACTATAATTTATCTTTCCGCTGTTCAGCAGACTATCCTCATAGATAATATTAATGCGTTTTATACCGTACTGGCTTAAGTCAGGTTTGTTTTTTTGGAGAATGCCGTCATATATGACAAAGCGCTTCTGTAGCCCTGAGTCAGGCTCCTTTAAATTTAAAGATGATCCGTAGTTATTATTACTGTTTAATGAAAAAAAACTATAGCATACAATTGCCAGGCATAATAACAGTATAGATGAGATTAACTTATAAATGTGTGTTGTCTTTTTCATATATAATGTTTATTTATTCTTTTTCTCTGATGTGTTTTCTGCTGTAATCGAATGATCTGTAAAATAATAATTTTCTTGTTTCATTTTCCTGCTTGTCAAACACGGTGGTATACGGATACCACCTTTCGTAGTTGTATGTGTTGGGCACCAGGTGTGATGTATTTCTAAAATAATATAAATATTTGGGCAGGAATACCAATATGAAAATACCCGTAATTAATATTGCCCTGGCTCTATGGTATTTCGTATCTCCTGCGATCATAAACAGGTAGTTGGCAAAATAAATGGTAAGAAAGGGCATAAAGTAATTTATAAACCGGCTGAAACCTGTAAAGTAGGATACCATCGGTGCAATTGCAAAATAAATTACTACCAGTTCGGGGAAAAGAACCGGCCGCTTCCGGGTATATTTTAAAAAGATATAAATAGGTACTATAAAGAAGATGCATAGAAAGTATAGGAAACCGAAAACAGAAGGGATGTATTTCTGGTACTCGCTAAACCTCCTTCTGATTTCTTCATTGGGTATCAGTGTTGGTGCGAAATTGAATAGAACCATTATAAGAAGAATGGATACACCTATTTTTACGAATGTGGATTTTGTTAATTTTTTCTTTCTAAACAGGGGGATGAAAAACAAAAATATACTAGATGCATGGCACAGGGTAGCGCAGATGATCAATATATAGTATTGGGCCCATTTATTTTTAACCATTGCAGGATAGGCCAGTAAAAAGAAGCTGATGGCCAGCGACTCGCGCATTACCTCCATATTATAATACAGGTAGTAAAACAAAAAATAGATCAGTACCGCTGTGAATTTGTATGGGGTATATTTTTTGAAAAAAGAAAAAAGAACAATGTTGACAAATATAGAATGAACAAATTGAAAAAAAGCAAAATCATCCACGATCGTTTTGCACACCGAATTTAAAAGTATCCATAATGGCTCATATCGTAAAAGTACAAAGTGCTTCAGTTGAAGTTTGTTTAGCGGCGGTATTTGGTTCTCAAATGAGTTGAAATATTCCAGGCTATCACCTCCAACCTTATATCGCAGCCCTGCTACGCAAACTAAAGTGATAAAAACAAAGCCGTACCAGAATTTGCCACCAGCTTTTTTAGCATTCGTGTCATAACTAAATACCAGTACCAAAATCAGCGCTAAAATGAAAAGATATATCATATATATGCCTTATTGGTATTTATTTTTTTTAATACAAAGGCAAAGTTCGTTGCATAAAAAACAATTACACCGCCCAGTATCAGTAACCGCGCGCTCAGGGACGGAACATAAAATAAGAAAAAACAGGAAATGAAATAGGCCGGGAGTGCATATAAGATAAACTTTATGATGTTAAACGGAACATGGTACAACCGATTCGAAATAATCCAGCTCATGATCAGCAGGCATGTGTTTGTAATGATCATGGACAACACAACTCCCGGGATACCCAATTGACCTGTTAAAGCAATTAAAGCGATGATATTAATAGCTGCTGAAACAAAAAAAGTATACGTTATATATCGGGTCTTTTCTTTCACTTTTGGCCCGATGTCGACTATTTCTTTAAAAATAAGCAGACAAAAGAACAATGAAAGCCCTCCGATATATTTCCCCGATTCAGCATAGGTGGGCGTTGAAAAATAGGTAACTACTTCATTTGAAAATATGGTAATGCTGCAGACAATAAAAAAGACAAGACAAGCGGTTACAGGCAATATATTTTTAAATACGTCTTTTGCGCCCTCTTTTTTTACGGTTGCAAAAAGAAAAGGCGGCCATGCCATCATAAAGGCGGTATAAATTATTTGAACAGCGGAGGCGAAACGTAAAGAAAGCGAGTAGATACCAATTGAAGAAAGGGAAAGCAATGATATTAAGAAGAACCGATTCGCATATGTAACTGTGAAGCTTCCAAGACGGGCAGGAAGCATTGGAAGTGAAAAGCTTAATGAACGTCTGATCAATTTTTTGGCAAATGAAACGTTTAAATAATTTTTAAGAAAGAAAAAGAGAAGTACACAGGTGATGAGCATACTAATGACCTGGGCCCAAATAATGGCAAATACAGGGTCTTTAAAAGTAAACAGCGCCAGGATCGTAAGGAGTAACAATGAAAGCACCCTGAGCAAGACAAATGCCAGAAAAAGCTTGTTTTTCTTTTCGAATCTTAGCATGATAAAAACAAAGATAGAAAAATTGTAAAGCGGCATTTTTAGGAATGACCAAACCAGTGCCTTGTTATACGCTTGAGTATGAAACAATAAATTGCCAATCTGTTTCGTAAAAAGGATCCCAATAGCCGCAATAACAAGCGAAAACGCAAATATAAATATAAAATTGCTTGTGATAAATGTTCTCTTCAGGGCATTCCTGTAATCAAGATAATAGCGTTGAAATGCCGTCTCTAATTGTAAAAGAGCCAGAATGGAGGCCGCCTCCGTTGCTACCTGAAGCATGTCGATTACTCCCATTTCATCTTTCTGCAAATAATGAGAATAGATGGGAATAAAAAGAAAAAGCAAAATCTTTTCTAAAGTCGTTGCCAACCCAAACGATAAAAAACTTTTAAGTAGTTCTTTCATGATCTGTTTTGAACCGGGTTATCCACTGTGATACGTCGTATCTGTTATCAATATTCTGATCCGTTACAAGGTAGCCGCTGTTTAAAAAGGACTTCAACTGGCCGATGTCATCTCTGCCAAGGATAAATATGTTCTGGGGATGATAAAATGTCTGTTTTGTTATTGATAAATCATTGGTGATCAGTTTTTTTCTAAAAAAGATAGATTCCATTACCCGAAGCGTCAATCCGGTTTGTGTGTCCTGGGTGATATCAAGAATAGCGTTTGATTCGAAAATTAAATCAAGATATTGTTGATAGGGTATTGGTTGATTTCCTTTATGGCTTCCCCAGCGTGTACGCGCGCCAACCATATAGATATAATTGGTAATGCCGAGCTTATGAAACGTTTCCTTTAATGAATCCAGTTCTTTTTTTCGACCTTTATCCAGGCCAACAAACAGGATATCCCGCTTTATCGGAACTTTTTTTACGGGGATGTTGTCGAAATAAAAAGTGGTATTAAATGATAAATGAAAATCGCGGCAATCCCTTGGGTCAAAAGAGTAGGGAATGAATTGTGCCGGCAATTTTGAAGGCTGACCTTTAGGATAAATAGATACAGGATTCCAATACCAGAAAATTACGATTACTTTTTTTTTTGACAACAATTTCCAAACATCTACTTCATCATTGGCAAACAAAATGACTGTTGAACCTTCTTTGATTTCGTTCTTCCAGTCTCCCAGCCAATAGTTACGATTTAGACCTAAGATGCCGAATATCTTTCTGAAGGTTCTGGAGAAGCCATTTGCGTTCTTATATATATGAAAGGTCTTTATCCCTTTTTCGTTGAAAAACGGTATAAAGTATAACACCGAATTATAAATAACAACAGGATCGCTGATCATCCCTTAATTTTTAAATATTTACCGGCTATTTTATTTCAAAGCCGGCCAATTTCTTTTTCGTAGAAAATACCTTTAACATAACCAATAGCAGCATCACGAGTCGTTATATTGTCCTATTGAAAAACTTTTAAACTCGTTGCAGGCCACATACCTGAGTCCGATTATTGCGACCTTATAATTTTTTTGCTGGCGCATTTGAGAACATTCTTTTAACTAATAGGCTAAATGCTGCCAGTACCATTTTGTAGCTTCTTTTAAACCTTCCTGTATTGTATGCGTTGGCTGATAGCCTAGTAGTGTCTTTGCCTTTTCTACAGAGGCATGGGAATGAGGAATATCTCCTTCACGACCAGGGCCATAAACAACCGGTACATTTTTAATTTCCGGATTGTATTCGCTCAGGTATAACTTCAGCCATTTTACCAGGTCATTGAGCGTTGTTCGGTCTCCAACTGCTGTATTATAAACAGTATTTGTTGCAGCTGGGTTATTTGTTAACATAGCTATCTCGTTCATCTGTATTACATTGTCTACATATGTAAAATCTCTTGAGTAGTCTCCGGTACCGTTGATTGTCGGGCTTTCAAGTTTGATAAACTTTCTTACAAAAAGCGGAATTACCGCAGCGTAAGCCCCGTTCGGATCCTGACGACGGCCAAAGACGTTGAAATAACGCAGGCCAATTGTTTGCAGGCCGTACGTGCGGCTGAAAATATCCGCATAGAGCTCATTTACGTACTTGGTAATTGCATAGGGCGACAAAGGGCGTCCGATCTTTTCCTCTATTTTTGGCAGACTTTCTGAATCTCCATAAGTTGATGAACTGGCCGCGTATACAAAACGTGCCACTCCTGCATCTCGTGCTGCTATTAGCATATTTAAAAATCCAGATACATTTACATCGTTTGTAGTTATGGGGTCTTTTATCGAACGGGGTACAGAACCTAAGGCTGCCTGGTGTAAAATATAAGAAACACCAGTAGCGGCAATTTTACAGGTCTCCGGTTCACGAATGTCACCCTCTATCAATTGAAAATTCTTATTCGAAAGAAAAGGGTCAATATTGTGCCTGTGGCCGGTGGAGAAATTGTCCAGAATCCGTACAACATATCCCCTGGCTAAAAAGTGCTCAGCAAGATTGGAGCCTATAAATCCTGCTCCACCCGTAATTAGTATTATTTTCTTTCCCTCCATTTATGAACGTTTGAATAGTTGTTTGATCGATGTAATAGCCGTTTTTTTTGTGTGTTTCTGATCATTGCCATATCCATATCCATACCCGTACCCGTATCCATATCCATAAGAGTTCTTGGGCTTTGCATCATTTAAAACAATCATCAAATTGTTTAATTTTTTATTGCTGTATATATCCTGAACAACATTGAGCTGTTCTTTAAACGTATAATTGTATCTTACTACATATACACTAAGGTTCGCGAAATTGCCCAATGTGAATGCATCCGACACCTGGCCAACCGGAGGACAGTCGATAATGATGTGATCAAACTCCTGTTTCAGGATGCTAAACAGCTCGGTAATGCGCCCGTTTAGCAGTAACTCCGAGGGATTGGGAGGAATCGGACCGGATCCGATTACATACATTCCTTTTAGTTCCTGAACAGGCTGCAACAGGTCTGATGGTTTCAGATTCCGGTCTACTACAAAGTTTGAAATGCCTTTGGCTGAAGCTATGCCCAGCCCTTTTAATAGCTTGGGTTTGCGCAGGTCAAATTCCAAAAGCACTACTTTCTTACCGCTAAGTACCAAACTGGCACCCAGATTTGTACAGAAAAAGGTTTTTCCCTCTCCGCTCATACTGGACGTTGTTAAAATTATTTTGTCATCTTCTCCCGAGGTGGCAAACTTAAGATTGCTTCGGATCAGCCGGAACATCTCAGATATAGGCGTACGGGTATTTTCTTTTACCACCAGCTCCTCGCTAGACTGGGCATGCATGATTTCTCCTAAAATCGGAATATTGGTTCGGGAAAGGATGTCTCTTTGCAACCGTACTTTATCATTCAGCAGATCTGCAAAATACATGATGCACAACGGAATAATGAAGCCTAATAGCAGGGAGCCCAGGTAAATCAGACCTTTTTTGGGAGACACAGGAATTTTACCGGAGGCGGTTTCATCAATAATCCTTGAATTAGAAACCGTAGCCGCAAGGGAGATCAGGGATTCTTCTTTTTTTTGCAGCAGGTATTGATAAATGGTTTGTTTAATACCCTGTTCCCGCTGGATCTCCAGTAATTGGCGTTCAACTGCAGGAACGGTTTTAATCTTTGATTGGAACTGCCCATAATCCTGGTTAATCAACCCTTTTGTAACTGAAACTCCTTTTTGCAGGTTGCGTATATTTTCAGCAATGCTTTTACGAACGGTGCTAAGATCGTTGTCGATGTTCTGCACCAGGATATTCCCGGGTTCAATCGTGGTGAGTGCCTGTTGGCGTTTAAGCTGAAGGCTGTTAAAGCTTTCGATAAGGCCGTTAAGGGTTGGGTCCTGGATGCCTAAAGAGGAGGGCACCAGTGAATGCTCATTTCCTGGCTTGCTAATATAGGACTGCAGGGAAGTAAGAATGGATGCCTGGAGTTTAGCATCTTCCAGCTTCTGATATAATCCCTGGGTTTGGGTCATATACTGGGTGATGTCTGAGGTTACATCGGTGATCTGGTTCTTCTCTTTAAAGTCCGATACCTTTTTTTCAACACCTGAAAGCTCGCCCACCAATGTTCGCAAACGATCGTCGATAAATGCAACGGTATTCCTGGAAACGATATTCTTATCGTCAACAGCATCCTGGTTATAAACTTCAATGAGTTTATTAATGATGTCGATGGCTTTTTGTGAAACGGGGTCCTTCACTGTAATGATAATGGTACTGGTTTGCTGGTCGCTTACATCAATAGACATGTTTTTGGCATAGATTTCTGCATACTCTTTAATGTTGTTAAAGCGAAGCAGGATCTTGTCATTGGTAAACCGATATTTGGGATTGGGAGTAATGCTGAACGTTCCAAAAGGCATTTGTATTTTTTGCCCGAAGCGAAACGTTTGCGATTTCCCTTCGTCTTGTGTGAGTACAAAGCTGGATTGGGTTTCATTTACAGAAACCGAATATTCTTCAATATCTTTTTTTAAAAGAGTGTCTTCATTGAGTGTGTCAATTTGTATAATGAATGGACTGTTGATCCCATAGGCTTCAGAAGTACGTATATTGCCCTGTACGAATTGCGTGGGCTGTAAACCGGGTAATTGTCGCATGGCCCTCTGCAGGAGGCTTTTACTCTTTAAGACGCGCACTTCGTTATCTACATTTTTGGTAATATTAAGGATGTCCAGATCCTGGAACATCTGCATCGCATCTGCCGCGCCGGCGCCGCCTTTTTTATCGTCTTTTACAAGCAACTCAGCCGTTGTTTGATACACGGGAGTTGTATAGCGTAAATAAAAAAAAGCGAGGATCAGGCAAATAAGTACACCCAATACAAACCAATACCAGTTACGGGTATAGCGTGTGATCTCAGCGCGTAAATTAAGCTCTCTGGGTTGGTCAACGGATGTTAAAGGTTCTTCGTTCATTTAGAAGGAATAAATGGTTAACGTAAAAAAAAGCAACAGGCCGTATCAATTAACGGAGCAGCGAGGCCAGGATTACGGCAATGGCCGAAATGCCTGCTGTGGCAATGGGTACCCAGCGATAGTTGCTCGCATCGGCCTGCCGGGCCTTCAGGGTATTCTCCGGCTGTACATATACTACATCATTCTGTTGCAGGTAGAAATAGGGCGAATTAAACACATTCTTATCTGCCAGGTTAATTCGCTGCATGGTACGGGCGCCATCTTTTTCACGGATTACCAGTATATTTTCGCGGATGGCATAAGGTGTAAGGTCGCCGGCCATACCCAGGGCCTCCAGTACGTTCACCCGCTCATCCGGAACATTGAAGGACCCCGGGCGGGTCACTTCGCCAATTACGGTTACCTTATAATTAAGAAAACGGATATTTACAATGGGTGTTTTAGCGGTTTTAGCTACCTCCGCAGTGATCTTATCCTGTGCTTCCTTGCGGGTAAGCCCAGATACGTCTACTTTACCAAGAACCGGAAGATTTACCTGACCGTTTTCATCAACCAGGTAGCCGTTCCGTGCCGGATCCGAACTGGCAGTGCCGGTACCGGCTGCGGTTGCGGTGGCGGGTACGATAGCTGTGGTTACGGGCGTTTGGGGGGCAGCCCCGGTGCTGAAAAGCTGGTTGTACTCGGGGCTGAGGGTCGTGATTGTGATGCCAAGAATATCGCCCTTTTCGATTTTTGCACTCATTTTGTTGACTATCTGAGCCGTATCTCCTCCGGGAGGCAGATTATTAAAGTACACAAGATTCCTGTTCGTACTGCAGGAGGGGGCTACAAATACGATAAGGAAGATGAGTAATATGCATACTCCTTCCCTGGGCTTAAAGGGGGCGTTTTCGAGTATTTTCATAAATATCGAGGGTTTCGAGCATTGAATCTTCGCAAAGATACTATTGCAATTTTTAAGAAACGCTTTTTTAGAAATGTTTTATTTATACCTTGTTATACATACGTTTTAACGAAATGTCATAGAGGACCCAAAAAATAGGCCTGAATGTTTTTAGCTAAAATTTCAGGTTATCCTTCAGAAATTCTTAATTTCGACGCGTATCAAGAAGAAAAAATTATGCCACAAGATCAGGTTAGACAATTTTTAGATTTTGAAAAGCCAATTAAGGACCTTTTGGATGAAATTGAATTAACAAAAGAACGTACAGAGAAAACCAAGATCGATCTTTCCGACCAGGTGACCCAGCTGGAGCAAAAAGTGGCCGAAACGCGTAAAAGCATTACGCGGAATCTTACTGACTGGCAACGTGTTCAGTTAAGCCGGCATCCGGACCGTCCATACACACATAAATATATTGAGTTGATGACCGATAATTATGTGGAATTGTATGGCGACCGTAATATCAAAGACGATAAAGCGATGGTGGGCGGATTTGCTACACTTGATGATCAAACGGTTATGATCATCGGGCAGCAAAAAGGATCCAATACTAAAAAAAGGCAGCTGCGTAATTTCGGAATGGCCAACCCGGAAGGATACCGCAAGGCGTTACGGCTGATGAAACTGGCAGAGAAATTTAACAAACCGGTTATTACCCTCATCGACACACCGGGAGCTTTTCCCGGCCTGGAAGCGGAAGAGCGGGGGCAGGGAGAGGCAATTGCCCGCAATATTTATGAAATGATGCGCCTGAAAGTACCGGTGATCTGCGTAATCATCGGCGAGGGAGCCAGCGGTGGTGCATTGGGAATTGGTGTGGGCGACCGTGTTTTTATGATGGAAAATACCTGGTACACCGTTATTTCACCGGAGAACTGCTCTACTATTTTGTGGCGCAGCTGGGATTTTAAAATGAAAGCTGCGGAACAACTGAAGTTGACGTCTGCCAAAATGAATGAATTCGGCCTTATAGACGGTATCATACCGGAACCGGATGGTGGCGCTCATTGGGATTATTCCATTGCAGCGCGCAATCTTAAAAAGCAGCTGATCGCTTCGCTGAAGGAACTAAGACCCATGGATCCTCAAAAGCGGATCAACGAACGGATCGAGAAATTTTCAAAGATGGGATTCTGGGAGGAATATAAATAGGTTTCCTGTTCCGGGTTTCAGGTTTTTGGGTTGCTGCCCTGCCGGATACTGAAACCCAAGGTTCAAATCCTAAATTCCAAATCTCAAGCCTCAATTCTCGAATCTCAAATCTGGTATCTCAAATTCAACTCTCAACTCATATCTCTTACATAAATGTCATTACAACAAAAATTTACAGGAACAGGTATTGCTATTGTTACGCCGTTTCACGAAGACCGCTCCATTGACTGGGCAAGTTTTGAAAAACTGATCCATTTCTGGATTGAAAATAAAATTGAGTACCTGGTAGCTGTAGGTACAACCGGCGAAAGTGCCACACAAACCCGGGAGGAAGAGCAGCAGGTATTTGATTTTGTAAAGCAGGTAAGTTCCGGCCGTGTGCCGTTGGTAGCCGGTGTAGGCGGCAATGATACCCGGGAAGTGCTGGAGGCATTTGGAAATATGAAGCTGGATGGTTATGATGCGATCCTTTCTGTATCACCTTATTATAATAAGCCCCGCCAGGAAGGGATTTACCAGCATTATAAAGCATTGAATGACGCGGCTCCGTTGCCGATCATTATGTACAATGTGCCGGGCCGCACCGGTATGAGTGTTTCGGTAGAAACGACGTTACGTATTGCACATGATTGTAAAAATATCTTTGCAACAAAGGAAGCCTCCGGAAGTTTTGAGCAGGTGAACCAGATCATGAAGAACAAACCTGCTGACTTTATGCTGATCAGCGGCGACGATGCTATTACCCTTCCGATGATCGCCTGTGGCGCAAAGGGATTGATTTCTGTAGTAGCGAATGCCTATCCTAAAGACTATGCGGATATGGTACGCCTTTGCCTGGCCGGTAAATTTGAAGAAGCGCTGCCCCTGCATCTGAAATACCTGGATATGGTAGATGCAATGTTTAAAGAGGGCAGCCCCTCCGGTGTAAAATATGTACTGCATAAAATGGGCTATTGCAATAACACGATGCGGTTACCGGTAGTTCCCATCAGCAGCACGCACGAAGCGCACCTGGATCAGCTGATGGCTTCTATTGCCGTTTCCTAATCCTGTTGATATTATTTGCTGAAAGCCTCCATACAGGAGGCTTTTTCTTTTAGATACGATGCTACGAGATGTTGAGCGAAGCTCCTGCTTTTAATGGCAGCAGGGCCGCTTTGTGCGGGCACTGCTGCATTTAGTGTAACAGAAACTTTTGTTCCGGGGATCGGCTCTTAGCCGGGCCATCAGGGTCTGCGTAAAGAAATCCCTATGATTTCGCAAAATTGTAGCAAGGTAAAATGTAGCAATTTTTTTTGTTACAAAAAACAGTGCTACAAAATTGTGAATCGTCCTGGAAAAAGTTGACAGTTTGACGGTCCTGGAAAAATAGCTGGATGGTCGACGCTATTGCTTAAAAACACTTTAGGATTACACCGGTATTCTGTTGTCTTCTTCGGTAAACCGGATCGCATATTGCTGCAGTTCCAGGAGGATGGGTTCATAAATTTCTTTGATGGTGGGGATCTGCAAACCGGTTGCGCGGATCTGTCCGCTTAAGATCAGCTTTGCCGCAATACCCAGCGGAAGTCCTACTGTTTTGGCCATGGCCGTATGCCCCGCATCGGTTCCTTTTACCACCAGCGAACTGGTGATTTGCCGCTGCAGTCCCTGCACCTGGTAGGCAATTTCATGAATCATAACGATCATATCCCGGTCGTCGGCAGCCAGCGGAAGCCTTGTCTCCAGCAGGTATTGCAGAATGTCTGCAGAAACTGTTGCCTGTGGCGGAATGCGTTCCGTATCCAGTAATCCCAGATAGCGGAACAAGGTGTCAACCCGTTGCTGCTCTGCTGCCGGTACATAACGTTGCAGAAAATCCTCGAAGGTGGGAGAGCGGGTATGGAAGTTTAAACAGGCCGTAAACCATGCGGCGATGGATTGATTGCGATAACTGTTGATCAGCCCGGTATCGGTCAAGGCAGACAGTCCGGCCTTTACAATGAAGTTCCAGGCAATGCAGAAACCGGGATGCCGGATTGTGGTGCGGATAACGGTATCCGCCGTTTCCAATTGGTATACCGGGATGTACGTGAGCGAATTCCGGTTGGGGTAGCAGGCCCATTTTCCCAGTGCGGGTACTTCGAGCGTGGTACAGTTTTCAAAAACTGCATCGTAGGAAATTTCAATCAGGGTTCCGTTTTCTTTATAAACCGCTCCTGCAGAACCGGCCAGCGCAATATTGCGCGGATTCCAGCTGATCTTGTAATGCCAGGGATTGTTATCGTTTTCCGGGGCGATCAATCCTCCGCAATGAGATTTGAAACCTGTGATCATACCTCCGTTCTGCCGGATACGGTCAAGGAGCTGCATGGCGCTCATATGATCGATGCCGGGATCTAATCCGGTTTCACAAAGAAACAAAAGTCCGCGGGCTTCAATGGATGCTTTCAGTTGGAGCAGTGCTTCATCAATATAAGAGGCCGTCAGCAGGTTTCTTCCGATATCCAGGCAATCCCGGGCTACAAAAATATGGAGGGCCGGCGGCAGCATAGAGATCACGATATCGGCTTCGGTGATCAGTGCTCGTCTGAGCGCTGCGTCCTCCGTATGTAATGCAATGGCTTTACCACTTGGGTGATTGTTAAGCTTGCTTTGTGCCAGCTCCGGGTTAGCCTCTGCAATAGTGAGCTGCCAGTGCTCCTGTGCCGCATGATCCAGCAAATAGCGGATCAGCACCGTGGCCGATTTCCCAGCTCCGAAAAGAAGGATCTTTTTCATGTCCTACAAGTTAATCAATTCCGGTGAATCCGATTTCTTTTACCATCCAAAACCGTGGCTGTATCGATGATTTTGCCGGGAGCGGCAACAAGGTGATAAGTTGCGTTTTTTATCATGCTGTTCCGATCAATCGGGATGTTTCAGCATCTATCGTTGTTAGGTCCTGAAACAGGAATAGATCCCTGAAGGGCCGGGGATGACATCTTAAGGGCGGCAAATCACTTTTTATGTCATGCTGTCCCGATGTATCGGGATGTTTCAGCATCTATCGTTGTTAGGTCCTGAAACAGGAATAGATCCCGGAACAGGTCCGGGATGACATCTTCAGAACGACAAAAAGAATAGAATCGGGGAATGGTTTGGGATGACATCTTAAGGACGGCAAAAGAAGATTGTTTTCAAAGGATACTACATCTTCATGGTTAACAAAATTAAGTTTGTTATCTTACAGAAGCATTGCACCTGTAACCTGTGAAGCCATGCGTATCATTACTTACTCTGTTTATATCGTTTCCAATTATTTAAGAACCGTATTGTACATCGGTGTTACGAACGATCTTGTTCGCAGGATGCAGGAACACAAAAGCGGGGATGGAGCGGGATTTACCGCCCGGTATCATTGTTATTACCTGGTGTATTATGAGGATTTCTCCGACATCCGGAATGCTATCGCACGGGAAAAGCAGCTGAAACGATGGCACCGGGAATGGAAACTGAACTTGATCAGGGAACAAAATCCAGATATGAAAGATCTTTCCGATGAATGGTTGCAGTAATCGTTGAGTCAGATCACGCTTTCGTTCATGCTGTTCCGATCAATCGGCATGTTTCAGCATCTATCGTCGTTAGGTCCTGAAACAGGAATAGATCCCCGAACAAGTCCGGGATGACATCTTCAGGGCGGCAGATTACTTTTACCGCTCAAATACTTTTTGATATTTCTTCAGGGCAGATTCGAGGTTGATGCCTTTGCCCAGAACGGGCTTAAACAGATCGCCGGTTTCTTTAATGCGCTGTACAGCGTTTTTGATCGTAAAGTCCGTCATTTTAAGACCGGGCTTTAATTCATCCCAGTGAAGCGGCATCGAAACGGTGGCTCCGGGTTTGGGACGAAGCGAATACGGACAAGCCAGTGTGGCACCCGGCCGGTTCTGTAAAAAATCGAGGTACATTTTGCCCTTCCTGTTTTTAACGATCCGCTCCAGGCTCGTAAAGGAAGGGAATTGCTGTTGTACGATATCCACGATCAAACGTCCGAACATCTGCGATTGATCGTATGTGTAAGCCGCCGCCAAGGGAATATAGATATGCAAACCGGTAGATCCCGAAGTTTTACAAAAGCACGGTACGCTGATGGCATCCAGCACCTCTTTTATAGCTACAGCAACCTGTATCACCTGGTTGAACGTGTTTTTATCCGGATCCAGGTCCAGTACGCAATAATCCGGATGGTCCGGCGATTGAATGCGGCTAAACCAGGGATTCATTTCAATGCAGCCGAGAGAAGCCATCCATAGCAGGGTAGCTTCATTATCGCCCACCAGAAATTCTTTGTTTTCTCCTTCGCTGGTGGTATAAGGAAAAGTTTTTACCCAGCCGGGGGATTTTCCTTTTACATCCTTTTGATAAAAGCCGGGTTTGCTGATGCCGTTCGGGAAGCGGTTGAGCGATTGCGGCCGGTCTTTTAAATAGGGCAGGATATATTCGGCAACCTGGTAATAATAATTAAACAGATCCCTTTTGGTGTAGCCTTCCTTTGGCCAGAATACTTTACTCAGATTGGTAAATTTCAATTCATGACCATTGATGGTACGTACCTGGGTTTCGTTTGTTGGATTCAGTAGGGTTTTCCGGCTTTGATCTTTAGGCGGTTTCATCAATGCCACAGCGGGCTGCTGCTGGTCGTTGACTTCGTGTACTACTTTTTGGGTATTGGCTTCCGTTTCGCGAACAACGTCTTTTGCCTTTTTATCATCGCGCATGCCTTCAAAGGAAGGATGCCGGAAAACGCCGTCCTCGGTAATTTCTGCAAAACTGATTTCGCAAACAAGCTGTGGTTTGAGCCAGGTTGGCTTGGCACCCATCCGCTGCCTGAAGCGGGAAGGCTTGTCTACATCAATTTCTTCCCGGAAGGGAGACTGGTCGGTGATCAGGGGTTTGAATTGATCCATCATGCTTTGCTGCTGCTTATCGGAAAAGCCGGTTCCTACTTTACCTGCATAGGTGAGTTTCCCCTTGTCATAAACAGCCAGGAGCAGCGCACTAAAGGTTTTGGAAGTACCTGCGTTTTTGGTAAAGCCGGCAATGACCACTTCCTGGCGTTTATTTACCTTGATCTTTAGCCACTCTTTACTGCGCAGATCAGCCGTGTACACACTGTCTGCCCGCTTTGCCATAATTCCTTCCAATCCCATTTTTTGAGCTGCTGCAAACATTTCGGTGCCTGGTACATTGAAAACAGTGCTCAAACGGATATGGTCATCACCGGTTGGCAGCACGGCTTTTAATATAGCCTGCCGCTCGGTCAGCGGCAGGCCCATAAGGTTTTTACCATCGTACCAAAGTATATCGAATACATAAAAAGCCAATTCGGCATCGGCCTCACTGCGCCAGTTTTGCAGCGCATTGAAATTGGCGCCTCCCTTTTTATCCAGTGCCACAATTTCGCCGTCGAATACTGCGTTGAGCTTCCATTGATGGATGATATCATAGATGGGATAAAATTTTTTATCGAAGGATTTGTTATTCCTGGAGAGCAGCCGGGTTTGCCCGTTCCGTAAAAATGCCAGGGTGCGGTAGCCGTCCCATTTGATCTCGTACACCCAATCAGGATCGTTGAAAGGCCGGTCTACAAGTGTGGCAAGCATCGGCTTTATATCCACCGGTATTTTGCCACGTTTTGCTTTTGCCAGCAGGGCGGTTACATCCGTATTTAGTGTTTCTTTCAACTGCTCGCTGGCGGCAATGTGCTTATCGGCCTGCTTTTTTGGAGGTGAGGTTTTTGCTGGCGGTTTTTTTTTTGCTGCTGCTTTGGAAGTTGCCTCGCCATAGATGTGTTTGCTGGTAGCCGCTACTTTTTCAATGGGTTTGCCCGACTGTACGGATTTGTCCTTTAATAATATATCTGCAGAGGAAGCGTATTTGTCGTCCAGTTTCATGAGCAGCCATCCATTTTCCCCACGGCCCGTTGCCCGTACAAGAGCAAATGCACCTTTCAGTTTTTTACCATGAAGTATGAATTTTAGCTTTCCACTCAGTAAACCATGGAGTAGGTGTTTTTCCTGAGCGGCCTTGGATTCGTCTTCCAGTTCCGCATCTTCAAATGAACCCTCATCCCAAACGATTACCGTTCCGCCACCATACTGGCCGGCAGGAATGATGCCTTCGAAATCGCGGTAGTCGTAGGGATGATCCTCTACCATCATTGCCAGCCGTTTTACCTTAGGATCGGTAGACGGCCCCTTTGGTACCGCCCAGCTCTTCAAGACGCCCCGCATTTCAAGCCGGAAGTCGTAATGCAGGTGTGAAGCTGCATGTTTTTGTACCACGAAACGCAGGGATTGTTTATCTGTTTTTTTGCGGCCAAAAGGCTCCGGCGTTTTGGATGGATCGCGCTTCTGGCGGTATTTTGTAAGCGACATGTGAGTGTGTTATAAATTATTTGGCATGTCTTTTCTTTAAGTATTGTTCCAATGTCTTCCGGTCATTGGAGCCGGTGGCCTTTATGGCACCGGTAACTGCCTGGCTGGATACGCCCAGCTTTTCTTTGAAGTATTGCAGTTCGTATTTTTCAGATCCGCTTACTTTACTCCGGTCGCGGCCATCGCGTATTGTTTTATTATCTGCCATAATGAATGATTTTAATGATTTTAATGAATGGTGCCGGTTTTAAGGACCAACGTCCTGCCCGGCGATTTTCCCGGTGATCTTAAACAGCGCCTATACCAGATTGCTCGGCACCGGAAAACGGATGTTATTCAAAGTACAAAATTGTTGCCAAACGCGCTGCAGGCATCACTAAAACCACGATACCGATACCTAAAGCAATGCTCCGGCTCCGGTTGCATAACTGTGTAAGAAGGCCGCGTTTAAAAAAGACATCGGGCCCTGTGTTTTACAAAGGTTGCCAACGGAACAAACCATTTGTGTGGAATTTTATGCCCAGATACTATTATAGAGCTGCAGCCGGCGGCAGTATATCCGGAATGGCACATCCGGAACGGTAATTGCTTTTTAAACGAAGTGTTGTACTGCTGTTTGATAACAGTGATATGCAAGTTCCTAAAAATGATCATTATGAAAACAGAAGCATGGTTGCAACGGGTCTATGCATGGCTGATGCAGCACGGCCCGGCTGTGTTGCTGGCTGTTGTTGTATTGTTCCTTGGTCTGTGGCTGATACGGCTTTTCTCCGTCTATCTGAACCGCATTATGCGGCGGAAGCAGATCGACGGTTCGCTGAAACCGTTTCTTCAAAGCGTAGTGATAGTGGCACTCCGGGTATTGCTGCTGCTGGCGGTAATGCAGATAGCGGGCATTACCATGACGCTGTTTGCGGCGCTTGTTACATCCTTTGGTGTGGCCGCAGGGCTGGCGCTTTCCGGCACTTTGCAGAATTTCGCCAGTGGCGTGCTGATCCTTTTTTTGAAACCGTTCCGGGCCGGGGATAATATTATCGCGCAGGGGCAGGAAGGTACTGTTACTGAGATCCGGATCTTCTATACGATCGTTACTACTTTCGATAACCGGATCGTAGTGATCCCTAACAGCAAATTGTCGAATGAAGTAATTATTAATGTGAGCGGATTGGGGAACCGGCGGTTAGATATCGAAATGAAATTTATGAACGGTACCGACTACGATCTGGTAAAGCGGGTGATAGAGCAGGCCATTGATGATGCCGGCAATATCCTTCATGAGCCACCCAAACGGATCGGGATCTCTTCTTTGGAGCCGGATGGCTACAAAGTGATGCTAAACCTCTGGATCGATGCGCATGGTTTTGTAGATACCCAGTTCCGGTTCCAGGAGAAGTTACTGCAACGCCTGAAGCAATCCGGGTTGAAACTGCCGGGTATGTAAGGCACGGAAACTACAGATCAGCGGTCTACCGGCTATTTTTATAACAACGTGCAAGCAGATATGTCGGATCGGTGGGTTATGCCTCCCGGAGCTGGTCGAGTGCCTGGGCATGTTGTTCAAGTGCACGGGCTTTTTTCGAGATGTCGCCCCTGGCGGATTTGAGCAGCTGCCATTGATTCTTTTCTTTCTGTAAAACCAGTACCTCATTGCGGTCATTTGTAACAAGGCAGCAATCAGGCCCGGTATCCGAATGATAAAAAACAAAACGATAAGCGATACGACCAATGGTTTTGTCGGCCGTCAACGGCTCCTCCGGTGGCTGACCGGTGGCCCGGGCCGCAACGCTCTTTTTGGATGCTGCCCCTTCCTTTCGTTTTTCAGGAGCGGGCAGCTTTATTGAACGGGGATCATAACCGGGTATCATCAGGCGGATGGTTCTGCTTAAGTCGGCTCCTAAAACATCTTCTTCTGCGGCAAACTTATCCTTGAATTTCTGAAGCACGGTACCCGCCGAGGTTTGCTTAATAATAAACCGGCCCTTGAGTTTTTTACCATTCAGAATAAAAGAGAAGGATCGTTGCCGGAGTCCCTGCCGGATCTTTTTTTCAACGGCCAGCTTATCATCGCCTTTGTTGATGGAATAGGTACCCCTGTCATAAACCTGTTTGCCGGGGATCTCTTTGGGCATAATGCCTTTGAGCCGGGTGATTTTGCGTGCAAACCGGTTGTCGCGGGTGGGGGGGTAGTTGCTTCGCCAGATATAATAGATATTCCCCGCCTCCAGGCAGATATGAAATTCCTTTTTATTCGGCTGGTATACGACAAAAGAGGGTAAGTCTTTATTGGGTTTGGCCATATTCAGGGGTTCTCCGTTACAGAGGCGCAAGAACTATTCCATACTTTAAACCGAGTGAACGTTGCTGTATCTTTAAGCGACCGGCAGTGTAAAATAAAAGGCACTGCCTTTTCCCGGCCAGCTTTCTACAGCTATTTGACCATTGTGCGCTTTGACGATTTCACTGCAAATGAACAGGCCTATGCCGAAGCCGGGGACATATTTTGTTTGGGTATTGCGTACCCTGTAGAACCGGGTAAAGATCAATGGCTGGTCTTCCAAACGGATTCCCGGGCCATAGTCTTCAACAGTGAGCCGTAACTGGCCGTTTATAATATCACAATCAATGGTAATTGCCGACCCGGCCGGGGAATACTTAATTGCATTGCTGATCAGGTTGTGGATGACCTGTGCAATTTTCTCTTTATCGGCATCGATCCAGATCTCCCGGGATTTAAAGGAAAGGATATGACTGGTAACGGTTGCTTTCAGCTCTTCTTCTAACTCATGCAATAAGATACTGATATCAAATCGCTCGATGCGCATATGCATATTGGACGACTCAAAGCGGGCGGCATTTAAGAAGTTGTGGAGCATCCGCGTCATCTTGTCCAGCTGCTTTTCAACAATCGTTAACATGGATGCGGCATGTTGGTCGCCGTCGCTGACAGCCCTGGCCTGCAGGATTTCCACAAAACCGGTTGCGGAGGTCAGGGGGGTTCTCAACTCGTGGCTGATCGTGCTGATAAAATCATTTTTGCGCTGCTCATTTTCCTTTATGTCTGTAATATCCACCAGGGAATTAATATAGCCGGCAAAAGAACCATCGGAATGGAAGCGGGGAGTGGCCTGCAGTAACAACCAAAGGTAGGATCCGTCCGCCCGCACGATCCGGAATTCAGACTTCCAGCGAAGCTTCTTTTCAGTACGCTCCGCCAATAAACGTTCGATCCGGATCTTATCGTCCGGATGCACCAGGTCTAACCAGCCCGATGCAAGCAGGTCCGGTATCGTCCGACCCGTGACCACTGCCCATAACCGGTTGAAATAAACATTCGTTCCTTGTCCGTCCGTTACATTGATCATTACGTCGGCGCCTTCCGCCATATTCCTGAAGCGGTTTTCGCTTTCAACAATTTTCATTTCAGCATTCCGGATGTCCGTAATATCTCTTGTAGTACCGGCAATTGCTTCCACGTCGCCTATTTCATTAAATACCGGTGTGAAAATATAGTCGTATATGCGCCGGCCTAAAACGGCATGCGGAAAGGAAACCTCTCCCCGTATCGGCAGTTTGGTTCGTCTTACCGTATCAATCTCCCTTTCGTGCATGTTGGCATGCCAATCTTCATAGCCGTTTTCCCGCAGGCCCTTTCCAATGGCGGCTTCCCATTCTTTTCCCCACATGGCGAGCAGCGCCTTATTGGCATAGGTGAACCGGTAATTGAGATCAAAGACATAGATCAGGTCGGGGGTGCTTGCGGTAATGGTTTCATATAAACGGATTTGCCGTTCTGCTACCTGCCTGGCGGTCCGTGTAACATCGGATGCGCGGTGGCTTTCTGTAATATCTATGCTGCCAACCAGCCATTCAACAATCTGCTCCTGGTTATCCATAACAGGAACAGCGCTGGATAACGCCCAGCCGGTGCCTCCGTTAGCCGTGCGCACCCGATGTATTAACCGGAATCTTTGTTTGCGGGCCACCGCTTCCCGGACCATATGGGCAACCCGGGCCTGATCCTCCTGTGGAATGTATTGGTGCAGCCAGTCTGTAACCGGTGTGTCTGTTTGTTGCAGAAAGCCGGTACTCTTAAGATGCAGCATCCTGCTCCAGTCGCTGCTCATTGTAAAAACAGCGTCGAAGGCAGCGGAGATGGATGTGGTTAAGATATTTTCTGGTTCCATAAAGGGCTTGCGATACATTAGCTGTACTCGGGTATAAACACAAGATAAGCATTCATTTGATACCGGTCAACTTTTGGTCTTCAAATTTCGATGGCCCTCATGAAGGATTGGTGAACGTTCTGTTGCAATGCGCTGTCCGATAGGCCAGGCCTGGTTTTCAGCGTACCTCCAGGCGCTGGAAACCAGGGTGGGGAATAAATTCTACAGTCGTTGGAATGGATATTTTTTAAAAAAGGCCGGTCCAGGAATAGACCAGCCCATAGAGAAAATGTTCGTGAATTCGAACGGGTATAAAACTGCATCTTTAATAAAATCCTGCTATGTAATCCGCTCTTTTTACTTGCTTTTAAACCATTGCTGAGGCGAATGATAACAACACCTGTTCCTGAAATGTACTACATCCGGAGCTATTGTATGCATGCATATAAAACACTTCGTTTGGCGTTTTCTTCAATGCAGGCTGCTATTTAACTTCCTCAAAGGGCACATCGGTAACATCATCTGCACCGGCGCTTTGTGCGTGTTCATTCCCGTCCGGGCCTCCGGTGTGGTCGGATGCACTGCCGGCATTGTCTTGCGGAGCTGTTTTATACAGGTCTTCACCTGCTGCGGTCCAGGCTGTATTCAGGTCCGCCGTGGCACGCTCAATGCCCGCCATATCCTGCTGCTCGTGGGCATACTTCAGGGCAGACAGGGCCGCCTCGATCAATGATTTTTTATCCACGGGGATTTTATCTCCATATTCTTTTAATTGTTTTTCTGTTTGGAATGAAAGACTGTCGGCTTGGTTGAGCTTTTCAATTTTTTCTCTTGCCGCTTTGTCTGCTGCTTCATTGGCTTTGGCATCTGCCCGCATTTTCTCCACCTCGTCTTTACTTAAGCCGCTGCCCGCCTCTATGCGAATGGTTTGTTCCTTTCCGGTACCCTTGTCCCGGGCGCTCACATTTAAAATACCATTGGCATCAATATCAAAGATTACTTCTATTTGAGGAAGGCCCCGTGGTGCGGGCGGAATACCATCCAGGTTAAAGATGCCCAGGCTTTTATTATCTTTTGCCATAGAACGGTCGCCCTGTAGCACATGCACCTGTACGCCGGGCTGGTTATCGGCCGCAGTGGAAAATGTTTCCGATTTTTTTGCCGGGATCGTGGTATTGGCAGGGATCAGCGATGTCATTACGCCGCCCATGGTTTCAATACCCAATGAAAGGGGCGTAACGTCCAGCAATACCACATCTTTCACATCGCCGGTCAGTATTGCGCCCTGGATAGCCGCTCCGATGGCTACCACCTCATCCGGGTTTACGCTTTTATTGGGTTTCCTGCCGAAGAATTTTTCTACGATCTCCTGCACTTTCGGAATGCGGGTGCTGCCGCCTACCAGTATCACTTCGTCAATATCCTTTGTGGTAAGCCCGGCATCTTTCAGCGCCGCTTCACAAGGCTTTAAGCAGCGACCAAACAGGGCGTCGGTGACCTGCTCGAACTTTGCCCGCGTTAGTTTTTTTACTAGGTGTTTGGGTACCCCGTCCACGGCAGTAATATAGGGCAGGTTGATTTCTGTTTCGGTAGAAGAGGACAATTCAACCTTTGCTTTTTCTGCGGCCTCTCTTAATCGTTGCAGTGCCATCGGATCTTTCCGCAAATCGATATTTTCAT
Source organism: Niabella pedocola (assembly GCF_021044425.1). Lineage (GTDB taxonomy): Bacteria > Bacteroidota > Bacteroidia > Chitinophagales > Chitinophagaceae > Niabella > Niabella pedocola. The sequence continues at coordinate 60,863 of NZ_JAJNEC010000003.1, forward strand.
CTCTTTTGAACTCCTCTGCCAGCCAGTCTACGATCAGTTTATCGAAGTCATCGCCTCCCAGGTGGGTATCGCCATTGGTAGACTTTACTTCAAAAACACCGTCGCCCAGTTCCAGTATGGAAATATCAAAGGTTCCGCCGCCAAGGTCAAAGACGGCTATTTTATGACTTTTATCACTTTTCTCCAATCCGTAAGCCAGGGCCGCAGCGGTAGGCTCATTCACAATCCGGCTCACTTTCAGCCCGGCAATTTCACCTGCTTCCTTGGTGGCCTGCCGCTGGGCGTCGTTGAAATATGCCGGCACGGTAATCACGGCTTCATTTACCTCCTGGCCGAGGTGGTCTTCCGCAATCTTCTTCATTTTTTGCAGGATGATGGCGGATATTTCCTGGGGGGTATACAGGCGTCCGTCGATATCAATGCGCACCGTATCATTATCGCCGCGCACTACTTTATAGCTCACATGGGAAAGCTCGCTTTGTACTTCATCAAATTTACGTCCCATAAAGCGCTTTACAGAGGAAATGGTATTCTGCGGATTGGTAATAGCCTGTCTTTTGGCCGGATCCCCAACCTTGCGTTCCCCGTTTTTTAAAAAGCCTACAACCGATGGCGTTGTACGGCGGCCTTCATCGTTGGCAATTACTACGGGCTCGTTTCCTTCCATTACGGAAACACAGCTGTTGGTGGTACCGAGGTCTATACCGATTATTTTTCCCATGTTATAAAAATTTAAGGATGTGTAAACGATCTGTGTCGGATTTTTTTGTTTTAAAGGCTGTTGCAATGATCTTAAAACCGGGCAATTGCTGTGCTGTAATATCCGGATGTATTTTGTATCGGCACTGCCTGCTCCTGCTTTATAAACCACAACAAAGCTGCATGCTAAAAGGGATACAATAATAATTTAAATAACGCGAAGGGCAGGCGGTTATTTGTATCAGAAATCATGAAAACAGTGTTGAATATCGTATATATATGTTACCGCGGAAAGCACTGATGCATCGGATCGGTTAATTTGGGGTGCCGGGTGCGTAAACCGGTGTTGTGCGGATTGCGGGAAGCGTTTTTGCGGTGCGCACTTCAGCCATTCGTTTGCAGCCGGGAACGGTGGTTCATTCCGGCTGTTTTTTCAATGAACAACCGCAGATAATTTGTATATTGGTATGGATTTTAAAACAGATCACCGGTATTGCGGGGCCGCGGCAATCCGGGTTGCGTTACAAAGATGATAACAGATAATTTCGGACGGAACATTCACTATTTGCGACTGGCTGTTACAGACAGGTGTAATTTACGTTGTACCTATTGTATGCCGGCGGGGGGGCTGCAATGGCTGCCCGGTAAGGAGCTGATGCGGTATGAAGAAATGCTGCGGCTCTGCCGGCTGCTGGTAACAATGGGCATCGAGAAGATCCGTATTACCGGTGGGGAACCTTTTGTACGAAAAGACCTGATGCCGTTTTTATACCAGCTTGCGGAAATCGGCGGACTTAAGGAGCTTACCCTTACAACCAATGGCCTGCTAACAGAAAAATATGTTCCAGGGTTAAAACAGCTGGGGGTAAAGGCGGTTAATTTAAGTTTGGATACCCTTGATCCCGGTCGCTTCCGGCAAATTGCCCGCAGGGATGGCGTCGATAAAGTACTGGCAACCATGCACCGGCTTTTGGAGCAGGATATCGATGTTAAAATAAATGCCGTGGTAATGGAGGGAAAAAATATTGAAGATATTGTGCCATTGGTGCTGCTCACGAAAACGCTGCCCGTTAGTGTGCGGTTTATAGAGGAAATGCCCTTTAACGGCGGGGGTGGCCCGGTTCCGTTAAAATGGGATGCTGTGCAGATGCTCCGCCATATAAAAATGTATTTCCCGGATATGGAACGGACAGCGGATCCCGCCCATGCAACCTCCAGTAATTATAAGATCCCGGGATTTACAGGAAGCCTGGGCATTATAGCCGGATACACGCGGTCTTTTTGCGGAAGCTGCAACCGCATTCGTATTACGCCTGCCGGAATACTGCGTACCTGCTTATACAGCAGTGGCGGCCTGGATCTGAAGCAGGCGATGCGTGCCGGAGCTGCCGATGCTGAAATAGAACAACTCATAATAAACGCCCTGTTGAAAAAGCCGGAAGACGGCTGGGCGGCACAGGACATACCGGAGGTTGCAAGGATTCCATATGAATCAATGGCAGCCATCGGCGGATAAACACAGCTATGATTACGGTAGAACAAGCGGGACAGATCATTCAATCGCAAACCAGGGATTTTGGTGTTGAGGAGGTGTTTTACGAAAACAGCCTGCAAAGAGTGCTGGCCGAAACGCTTTTTGCAGACCGGGATCTGCCGCCCTTTAACCGCGCTACGGTGGACGGAATTGCTCTTCATTTTGAAGACTACAAAAATGGTTTGCGCAGTTTTAAAATAAAGGCCACCCAGGCAGCAGGTGAAATACCTGTTGCAATTGATGCTAGAGGAGCATGCGTTGAGCTGATGACCGGGGCGGCGCTGGATGAAAGCGTTGATACCGTGATCCGTTATGAAGATCTTGATCTTTCAGACGGGAGTGCAACGATCAAAGATGTGGAAGTTAAAAGAAGTCAAAATATTCATTTCAGGGGAAAAGATAAAAAGCAATACGATAAAATGGCCGGTGCCGGAGAGGTCATTAGCCCGGCGTTGATCGGGCTGGCCGCCTCCATTGGTAAAACAAGATTGCAGGTAAAAAAACTCCCGCGGGTCGCCATCCTTTCCACAGGAGATGAAATGGTGCCTCCACATACCGTACCAACGGCATTCCAGCTGCGGCGCTCCAACGGCGTAACCCTGAAGGCCGTGTTGGAAAGCTACCGGATCGATGCGGAGGTTTTTCATCTTAATGACGATAGCGCCCTTATTGAAAGCGTATTGAGCCGCTGCCTGGATGCATACGATGTACTGCTGATGAGTGGGGGCGTTTCGATGGGCAAATTCGACTATGTGCCGCAGGTTTTGGAAGGACTGGGTGTGGTGCAATTATTTCATAAAATAAAGCAGCGGCCGGGCAAACCTTTCTGGTTCGGGGCACGCGATGGCCGTCAGTTGGTTTTTGCATTTCCCGGAAACCCCGTTTCGGTATGGATGTGCCTGCACCGGTATTTTATTCCCTGGCTGGAGGCGTCGCTGGAAATACGATCCCGGGCGCCGGAGTATGCTGTGCTGCAGAATGATATTTATTTTCCTCATTCCCTGCAATTCTTTGTACAGGTGAAACTTGAGATGAATGACCGGGGAATGCTAACGGCGCTTGCTGCGGAAACAAATGGCTCGGGCGACTTTTCGAATCTGGTGTATACCGATGCCTTTATGGAATTGCCATTGGAAAAAAATGAATTTAAAAAAGGGGAAGTATACCCCGTGTGGAGGTATCGTTAACCCGCCTTATGCTTTAATTATGACTGCATTTACGCATTTAGATAAAAACGACAGCCCGGCAATGGTAGATGTGGGCGAAAAGAAAATCACCCGCAGGGAAGCCGTGGCCCAGGCTGTTATCGTGTTGCCGGAAGCGGTTTTGAAAGCCCTTCAGGACCATGATTTCGCAACCTCCAAAGGCCCGGTTTTTCAAACGGCCGTTATTGCCGGCATTATGGCGGCAAAAAAGACCGGAGCGCTGATACCGCTTTGCCATCCTTTGGGATTGACAAATTGCAGCGTCGATATCACATTAAATGCCCAACAGGAAATTGTTATTCGCTGCACTGCCAGTATAGAATCCCAAACCGGTGTAGAAATGGAAGCGCTTACCGGCGCATCGGTTGCCGCGCTCACCATTTATGATATGTGCAAGGCATTGAGCCATGATATGGTAATTAAAGAAATTAAACTCATGGAGAAAAGAGGAGGCAAACATGATTTTAAAAGACAATAACCGGCCACCGTTAAACGGGTTGGTGCTTGCCGGTGGCCGGAGCACCCGGATGGGTAACGACAAGGCCCGGATCAAATGGTATGGAAAGGAACAGCGCTATTATGCGGCGGACCTGTTGCGCGGCTTTTGTGAGGAAGTATTTATTTCCTGCCGGCCGGAACAGGTAAACGATGTTGATGCGGCCTACAAGGCGCTGCCGGATAGTTTTCTGAACATGGGTCCCTTGAGCGGTATTCTTTCTGCGCTGCGGTTGCAAAGCGCCAACGCCTGGCTGGTGGTGGCCTGCGATCTGCCGTTGCTGGATAAGCGTTCCTTACAATTTTTAATTGAGCACCGGGCTGCTGGAAAAATAGCTACTACGTATCAAAGCCCGGTGGATGGGTTGCCCGAACCCCTGATTACCATATGGGAGCCCGGAAGCTATCCGGTTTTGCTGCGGTTTTTAGGGGAGGGGATTACCTGTCCCCGGAAGGTGCTGCTCAACAGCAATACCTTTGTCCTGGAAACAGGCAACGGCGCAGCCCTGATGAATGTGAATACACCGGAAGATGCGGAGCAGGCGAAAAGAATGATGAATAAATAATCGTATGAACGAGGAGTGGAACCGATACCATTGTCAGATAGCCTTACCCGGTTTTGGACCGGAAGGACAGAAGCGCCTGCAAAGCGCTGCGGTGTTGATTGTTGGGGCAGGCGGTTTAGGCTGCCCTTCCGCACAATACCTGGCTGCGGCGGGTATCGGCACCATTGGTATCGCCGATGACGATGTGGTTGCAGAAAGCAACCTGCACCGGCAGATCTTATATGCGCCGCAGGATGTGGGGTTGCCAAAAGCGGCAACAGCGGTAAAAAGATTGCAGCAGCAAAACCCGTCAGTAACCTTTAATACGCATCCTGTACGGGTTACCTCATCCAATGTAATGGAACTGATTGCAGGGTACGATCTTGTACTGGAGGGTACCGATAACTTCGAAACGAAATGCTTATTGAATGACGCCTGTGTGCTGTCTGGCAAGCCATTGGTATATGGCGCCATATACCAGTATGAGGGGCAGGTAAGCGTATGGAATGTGCTGCAGGCCGACGGAAGCCGTTCCCCAAACTACCGGGATGTTTTTCCGGGTGCGGAATCGGCGCAGGTGCCCAATTGCGCGGAAGGGGGCGTTATTCCCACGCTGGCAGGTATCGTGGGTAGTATGCAGGCCAATGAAGCCATTAAGTACTTCACCGGATCCGGGGAACTATTATGCGGTAAGCTATGGATCATGAATGTGCTGGACGGAAGATCCCGCATCATTCAGCTGAAAAGAACCGGTGCCCGGGTAGACCGGCTTCCGGAAACCATTGAAGCCATTACATTCGAACAGCTTCAAAGGCGTTTTAAACAGTATACACTGGTTGATGTACGGAGCCTGCAAGAACATGTTGCTTTTAACATCGGTGGTATAAATATTCCTCTGGATGTATTGGAAAGCCGGGTACACCAACTGGATCCGGCGCATCCCATCGTGTGTTATTGTGCCACAGCAAAAAGAAGTACGGCTGCCGCATTTATAATCAGGGACCGTTTGCCCGGGACAACGATCTATGTACTGAAAAGCGGTGTCGGAAACATGCAGGCCCACCCATCCGGCATTTCAAAAATGTAGCTTTTACTTTAACAAAGGAAGATAAAAGAACGGCCGTTTATAACGCTATCCGGATACGGATGCATTGCGGAAAGCGCGCCTTATGGTGTTGCATGGCCCGGCACACCCGGATGATCCGGATGGTTTTAACCCTTAGATCCGGCTCCCCGTCATTATAAGCAAGAAAATAATTCCGGGAAACGCGGCCGGGCCCGCGGAGCGATGGATTTTAGTCGATCTGCTTTTTTGAATGATTTTTCCGGGATTGGCCGGCCGGCATACCCGCCAGCTCCAGGTTGGTTTGCTCAATCATTTCACACATGCTGCTAAGTGCCAGGTCGTTTGTTTCTACGCCAAACGGCTCTTCTATCTCGTCTGCAATGGCTTCAAATGCAACAAAGGTATAGGCTATAAAAACGACGATAAACGGGGTGAACCAGCCGAGCGTGTCTACCAAGCCGAATGGCAGCAGGAAGCAATAAATGTAAATCGTACGGTGCAGCAGCACACTGTAACTATAGGGGATGGGGGTAGACATAATGCGCTCGCACCCTCCGGCAACATCTTCCAGCTTATCGATATTTTCATCAAACCGGGCCTGCTGTATGGAATCGATCTGGTTGGCCGCTTTTGCCCGTTCTACCCATGCGGCCAGGAATTTGGTGATGATGATATATTTGTATTGAGCCTGGGCCAGTTGTTCAAGATCTTGTTTTCCAAGCCGGCTCTTTAAATCATCCTGCGGGTCGGTGCCCCGTAGCTGATGTTTCAGCGCATAGGTATAGGCAGTCAGCAGGTGTACAAATTCCAAAACAGTCCCTTCATCAGCCTTTGGATTCAGTAAGGTAAGCGCCTGCCGGGTAAGAGAACGTGTAATGTTCAGCAACGCGCCCCAAAGCTTACGTCCTTCCCAGAAACGCTCATAGCTTGCATTATTACGAAATCCGAGGAACAACGCCAGTACAAAACCAAACAGGGTCAAAGGGGTTGTATTAAGAGGCACCTTAAATGAAAAAATGGTTCCATGCAGGTACACAACGGCAAGAGAGAGGAGGAATAAAAGCGACAGGCGCGGCAGCAACCGGGGCAATACGGACCCGTGCCATATAAAAAGCATTTTGAACCAATGTTCTTTTTTTCTGATGATCATATATTAAACATAAAATAAAACGGGCGAACCTCACATACAAAAGTAGCAAATACCGGTATCAAGCTTCAATCTGCCAATAAAAAGCTTCAGAACAGGAAGCGCCGAAGCGCGGGAAACCGGTTACCGTTCCCTGCCGGACCTCACTGCCAATGCTACCACCTGGTAGGAACTGCGTGCCGGTCTTTTTTCACCTTCGGCCACCAGGCGTAAAGGACCTTTGGAAGGAGGTAAGGCAACTCCGTCTGCTTTATAGGCAAGGATCACTTTTTTATCTGTAAAGCTGCTATCCAGTTCTGCCAGGGAAAAAAGCACTTCATAACCATCGGCGCAGGTTACAAGCAGGTACTTGGATAGGTTTTCACCGTGCAGCGCTTTGCCTGTGGTTACTCCGGCCTTTGTTAAAATGGCCGAAACGGGCACTCCGCTATATGTATGCGACTTACCGTCACGGTCCTGCAGGAGGGCCGTTGTGCCGGGCATCGCGTTCAGATCTTCCATTGTAAGTTGCAGGGGCTTACTTACCACACCGGATACTTTTAACGTAAACGGCTTTTGTGCCAACAGGTTGATGCAGAGCAACAGTGCCGGAATAAAGCATGCTATTGTTTTCATTACAAAGTTTTTGTTAAGGAAAGGAACCGGAATTTTTTGCCGGTTGTGAAAGCAGCTGGCAGAAGCTACCGGAGCTTTTGCGGAAGGACAATGCAGTAAAAGGATTAAACGCATTTACCAACGACCACATCTGTTATTTTGCACTCCGGGGCATTCAGTAATCGATTACTAATGTCATTTACCCGGGCAATTTTTTTATCATTGCTGCAGATACGCGGATTGCGTCTGCGGTACTTTTGTCGTGATGTTTTTGAGTGCTATTAAAACCGGTACCACATGTGCGCATCCGCGGCCTTAACGAAATGAAGCTGCATCCTATTATTCCACGTCCTGTTCCGGTTCCAGCAGGCTCCGGTACAAAATTTTGTCTATCTTTTGATACACTTCCGGGTCGTGTTTCCTGATTTTTATTTTTACATATTTTGAAGCCGGCATATTGCTTTCTTTTACAACATTATTGACCGAAACCAGTACGTTGGTTTCCGGGAAATAGGTAACGGTATTCTGCCGGGGTATCGGGTAGCACACAATCACAAATAAAGGAGCGATCCGTTCCACGTTATCATCATAGTTAAACAGGTCCACTTTATCACCTGCGCTGAAACCTGCCCGGTCAATATCTTCCTGGTTCATAAAGATCACCCGCCGTTCGTTCTTGATGCCCCGGTAGCGATCGTCGAGTCCGTAAATAGTAGTGTTGAACTGGTCGTGGGTGCGTGTTGTGGCCATCATGTATTCATCCGCTTCAAGATGATTGTCGGGGATCGCAGTGATCGTAAAGGGGGCGCGGCCGTCCAGCTCATTAGCAAAACGTTGGTAATCCCGCGCCGCGTTGGGCAGGTAAAAGCCCCCTTTTTGCCGCACCCGTACATTGTAGTTTTCGAAGCCGGGGATGCATTTTTCAATATCATCCCGCACCGCGTCATAACTGTCGTGATAGCGCTGCCAGTTCACCACGGCCCGGCTCCCCAGGGTAGCCATTGCCAGGCGGCAAACAATCTGTGTTTCATTGATCAGGTCTTTGGAAACAGGATCGAGCATGCCTTTTGACTGTTGTACCACACCCATCGAATTCTCTGTGGATATAATTTGCACTTCGCCATTTACGATGTCTTTATCACTACGCCCATAGGTGGGCAGGATGATGGCTTCTTTCCCGTGGATCAGATGTCCCCGGTTTAATTTGGTAGAAACACAAACCAGTAAATTCAGCTTCCGCAGGGCATTGGCGGTATACGTGGTATCAGGGGTAGCTGAAAGAAAGTTGCCTCCCATACAAAACAGCAGTTTCACCTTTTCCTCATGGATGGCCTTAATGGCGCGAACCACATCGTATCCATGTTTACGGGGCATCTTGAATCCGAAGAAGCTTTCGAGCCGGTCCAGCTGTTTATCCGTAGGCTTTTCGTCGATCATCATTGTGCGGTTGCCCTGCACATTGCTGTGCCCGCGTACCGGACAAACGCCGGCGCCGGGTATGCCGATGCTTCCTTTGAGCAATAAAATATTGAGCATTTCCCGGATCATATCCACACCATTGGGTTGCTGGGTAATGCCCATTCCCCAACAGAAAATGATCCGTTTTTTAAATGCCATCATTTGCGCCATTTCATAAATGGCTGCTGCAGGAACACCTGCTTCTTTTGCCAGTTCCTCCAGGTTATAGTCTTTAAATTGTTCCAGGAACGCGTCGTATCCCGTTGTTTTTTCTTTTATGAATGCATGGTCCAGTACTTCTCCCGGAGATTTTTTTTCAAAATCAAGCAGTAATAATTCGAGGGCTTTCAGCAACGCCATGTCGCCGTTTATTTTTACAGGCAGAAACAGGTCTGCCAGCTTGCCCGCTTTGCCGATAGCGCTTGTAACCGCCTGTGGATTACGAAAACCCATCAGCCCTGCTTCCGGCAGCGGATTGATGGCAACGATCTTTGCGCCGTTCTGCTTTCCTTTGGCCAAAGCGCTCATCATACGGGGCGCATTGGTGCCCGGGTTTTGTCCAACAATGATGATAACATCTGTGTCATAAAAATCTTCCAGCGTTACGGTGCCCTTGCCGATACCGATGGTGGGCCGCAATGCCGAGCCGGAGGTTTCATGGCACATATTGGAGCAGTCGGGCATATTGTTCGTTCCAAATTCTTTGGCAAAAAGCTGGTAAACAAAAGAAGCTTCATTGCTGGTGCGTCCTGATGTATAAAAGGCGGCGGCATCAGGCGAGTCCAGCGCGTTCAGGTGTGCGGCAATTTTTTTAAACGCGTCTTCCCAGCTGATGGACTGGTAATGGGTACCGCCTTCCGGCAGATACATCGGTGCTGTAAGCCGGCCCAGTTTCCCGATCCGGTAGTCATCTAATTTGGCCAGGTCAAAAACGGAATGCTGTCTGAAAAAAGCTGCGGTAATTTTTTTGGTGGTGGCTTCTTCTGCCAGCGCCTTTGCACCGTTTTCGCAGTATTCGCCGATGGGCGAGCGTTCATCATCGGGGTCGGGCCAGGCACAGCTTGGGCAATCAAAGCCTTTAAACTGGTTCATTTTTAACAAGGCCAGGTTTCCCCGGAAAAATGTTTTTTCTTCCACGAGGTCGCGCATGGCGGCCACTACAGCGGGCAGGCCCGCAGCCCAGGTTTTTATGGGACTCAGCTTAAGGTCTAAAAGCCGGTACGGATTTTCGGCATCCGGTTCTTTCTTTATTTTTTCTTCAATGGCTTCTTTTTTCATGCCGTTTATTTTAATCACAGGTAAGTGACGGGTTCGGATAATTGTCGCTTTGATCTTCGGCGGTATTGTCAATACAAACAAAATCTTTTTCAACCAGCAAGTGCAGGTTGCCGGATACATCTTCAAAACCCACCTGATCGGTATTGTAAAGCGCTTCGATCATGGTTTGGGGCATGCTGAGTACGATTTTGCTGCCGGAAAAATCTGCCGACAGCGCTGCCTCTTTTGTGTTTTCTATCGCATAAATAAGTGTGTTGCCGGCAAATACAGTTTGCTCTTCCAGATTCCCTTTCTTCCAAAGCTTTGCAACTTCAGACCGGGTTAACCGGTATCGGAGGCTGTTGCCTTTAATTCTGATCTTCATACAACGCAGGTATTGAAATGTGATTGCTCAAATGATAGATGTTAAAGCGGCTTTGTTTGAGAAAGCCAAACAAGGTGATGTCAAATTCTATAGCCAGGTCTACTGCAAGACTTGACGGAGCCCCGATAGCAGCGATTACAGAAATGCCTGCCATGGCTGCCTTCTGGATCAGTTCAAAACTGGCCCTGCCGCTAAGCAGTAAAATATGCTGGTCCAATGGCAATCGCTGCCCGTTCAGTGCGCTGCCGATCAGCTTATCCAAGGCATTATGCCGGCCCACATCTTCTTTTAAAATCAGCAACGTTCCGTCTGCCGTAAAAAGCCCTGAAGCATGGATACCGCCTGTAGCGGCGAAACCGCTTTGAGCCGCGCTCAATTTTTCAGGCAGCGTGTAAAGTACCGCGGCATCCAGCACCAGCGGAGGTTTCCGGAGGTGCTGAAAAGGACTAACGGTTCGGATGGACTGAATGGATCCCTTACCACAAACGCCGCAACTTGAGGTGGTGTAAAAATTCCGGTCGGACTGCATCAGGTTGGGCATGAATGTTTCGGCAAGTGCTACCTCAATGATGTTTTCTTTTTGTGCAGCACATTCCATACCCGCATGGGATATATTTTTAACCTGCCCGGCCGATGTAATGATCCCTTCCGTAAATAAAAAACCCAGAGCCAGGTCGGCGTCAGCGCCGGGGGTGCGCATGGTAACAGAGATGCTTTTTTGTACGCGCGCTGTTCCGGCTCCATAACGGATCCTGATCTCAAGCGGTTCTTCCACGGAAAGCACATCCGGAAATGTGGAACTTGTAAAACCGTTCACTTTTCTGACAATGGCCTGCCTGGTTGAAAAGGAATCCAATTGGTTCATATCAGCTGGATTTTAAATTGGAAGTGGTTAATAAATTTAATAAAAAAAGCGCAGAAATCGGTCTGTTGTTCAAGTATGCGCCGATACCCATTCTTCGCCGTCTTCAAAAATTTCCTTTTTCCATATCGGTACCGTTTTTTTCAGGGTCTCAATGGCATAACGGCAGCCTTCAAAAGCCGCTTCCCGGTGCGGAGCGCTCACCACAATAACCACGGCTGTATCTCCAATGCCCAAAACGCCAACGCGGTGATGGATAACGATCCTCCGGATATCCCATAAACGGATCGCATTTTCCGCGATCTTCTTTATTTCTTTCAGCGCCATGGATTGGTAACATTCATATTCTAAACGTAGAACCCGTCTTCCCTTTGTCTTGTTGCGTACGGTACCTGCAAATATAACCTGGCCCCCGCATGCGTCGTCGGCGGCATTGCCGATGCAGGCGGCCATATCCAAAGGAGTATCTGATAGTTTTATATCAATCATGTGATGTTTTTTTAGCCGCCGCTTACGGGTGGAATAATGGCAACTTCAGCATTTGCATCCACGGTTTCATCATCCCCTGCATAGGTGTCATTTACAGCAACGAGGTAGGTTTTCAGCTTTTTTATTTCGGGATACAGCGCTTCAAACTCGGCTTTCAACGCCGCAACGGTAATGGCTTCCTGTACATCCATTTCGAGGGAGGAACTATTCATAAATTCCTTTACAACGCCAAATGCCAATATGCGGATCTTCATTTTTTATAATTATAAAATGGAAGGTAAATGCTTAAACAATACTTCTATGCCGGCACAAAACACCAGAACGGCTGTCAGCCGGCGTATGACAACCGGGTTGAACTGTATAGACATCCGGGAGCCGGCCTGACCACCGATAAAAACGGCCCCGCATAGCAAGAGGATCCGAGTATGATCGATAGTGCCCTGGATTGCCGACAGCTGCCCGGCAATACCCGAAACAGAATTTACCAATATGAACAGGCTGGCAGTTGCCGCTATTATCCGGGGCAGATCCCACTTCATTAAATTCAGAACCGGAGAAAGAAAAATGCCTCCGCCGATGCCTACCATGCCCGAAAGAAAACCGATCGCTCCTCCCAGGGCACTGTTTTTCAGAAAGGCCTTTTTTACCGGCTCTTTTATTTCAGTAATGCTTGCCGGTTTTGTTTTGATCCATAATAATACAGCTGCGGCAATGAGACTGCAACCCAGGATGATGAAAAAAGTATCCTGGCTGATGCGCACTACAGCCCCCAGGTAGGCCATCGGTATACTCAGTAATATAAGAGGAAGGGTCTTTTTCCAGCGAACCTGCCCGTTCCTTATATAAATATAAACTCCGCCGCTAACCACGATGATATTACATATCAAAGCTATCAGCCGTAATTCTTTAAACGGGAGGCCATACATGGCTAAAATGGCCAGGTAGCTGGAGCCGCCGCCAAACCCTACGGCAGCATACACAAAAGCTATGATCAGAAAAAAGAATAATAGTTCCCAATGTTCCAAGCTTAGAAAATTTGATTGTGTTCCGGATCTCGTTTCTGGAAATGGATGCTCCAAACCCGCATCAACGCTGATGCAATAATAACAAATTCGGCGCAGAGCTGCATTGACCGGGCATGTGGAATTTGGTGAAAAAAGTATCGGATATTATCTGTGTTCGGCCGTAAAAAACCCCGGGATCATGGGAACTTCCATACATTTTGCCCGTAAAGGGTCATCGGCTTCTGTAGTAACTGCTTGTATCTCAGGTGTATAGGGGTAGTGAAGCAGCCTGCTTTGGTAAGTTACCGGTTTTGTGGCAGGAAGCTCGCTGATTGTTACTTCAAAAATGGCACCGAAGCCGCTCAAACACTATATGGCTTTTGCGGGGAAGTTAAAAGGAAACAAAGCAGATGGCTGTTCTTACTGATCCGCACTTTTACAGGCCTGCCAAAAGCTGAATTATATCAGCCTCGTGCATTGGGAAAGAAAAAGGAAGCATCTATGATGCATAGCGGCAACGGGTAAATGCCAGAATTGAATCCCGGATTTATACGCTAAACGGTCAGGGGAGCCCCTTACTGGTTTAAAAGCGTTGTCAGCTCATTTTGACGGGGGAGGGCTTTACCACAGATGGAATAACGGAGTCGATCCATCGCCGCTTCAGCTGCATGTTTTGTATCGAATATTCCGAGTGCCATATTTGCGTACTGAATATTAAAAAGCTGCGCTCCGAAGCATCCTACATAATATTCATTGAGGCGTAAGGCAAAGAGTCTGTTTTCAGCTATGTTTGCCATCACCAGATGCCAGCTGGTGGTTGCAATGAGTCCGGGGCCATGCAATGTACCCTTTTTGATAGACTCAATGGCACGATGTGCCGAATCTTTGTTGTAGTAGGCTCCAACCAGCACAACATTGGTTGACCTCCCTTCCAAAAAATGATTGAGATTGTTTGTGAAAAGATCTTCAAGATTAACGACAAACAGCTCCTGGATCTTCGTATCGCCGGCCAGTGCATAAAACGTTGAAGCGTCCAGGACCATGCCGTTCGCTTTCAGGGAAATGTTTGCCAGGTTGAGTAATGCCATTTTATTAGGATTTATGTGTGCGATGGTATGAAAATATCTTAAGGTAAGGATCTTTAACACGCCGGGTGCCGGTTTAAAGCAGTAATGGCTGGTTTGAAAACGGCGTATTTATAGTCAACGGTTTTTTTGACAGAATAATTGGCGGCGATTTTTGGCATATGATCATTTTTTGATTTGTAATTTTTGCCTTAGCAAAGGCTGCATTGTTTGCTATGTAAATGAGTCCATTGAATTATACCAATTCCTGTGCCATGTAGCGCTACGGCCTTCTAACCGGAAACGGCAGGAGGCCTGCGAAGATAATTGCCGCTAATGGGTATTTTGTTACGCACCCCTCCGGATAGTAGCAATATCGGTGCTCGTAACCGGTTAACGGATGGATATAAAAGCTGATTAAACCTGCGGGGTATCGGTTGTTTCCGACACGGAAATAATTGTAAAAGGAAAAGATGTTTGCCCGATCGGGCTAAGCGGCAGGGCGCCGATTATATTTGCTGAAATTACATGGATCGTTTAGGTGAGGCTGTTTGGATTTCAGGGTGCAACAAAACTATAGGTTATGGTGGTGTTGTAAGTGCCGGGCGGTTTACCAAGGACCTGCGTTACTTTATCGGCAGTAATGCTGTATTTAAGCCCCACTTGCCGGTCAATGACCGGGGCAGCGGCGGATATGATCTTCTGGGCCGTTGGTGAAAGCGTAACAGCCGATACAGAGGGATCGCCGGTGCTGGATGAAATGGAAACGCAACCCACGGGGATCGTATTACTGCCATTTACAAGGTTGGGGGAAGATGCCTTTACATATACATCGTAGGCAGTGGTCTTACTAATGGTGAGGGCATTATTTAAACTGGTAGACACCCCGTTTTTATAATCGTTCAGATTGTTGAACGATACGGTAACATCGCTGTTGTTTACACGAAGCTCTCCAAGGTCGGCCACGTTCACAGTAAGCGCCGGTACCTGCTGAACAGCGGCTGCCTGGGGTGTTGTACCGGCATCGAACGCCTCATAATTCAGCGTTGTTGTATAAGTTCCTTTCTGAATAAAACCCGCTTTCAGATTCGCCGGGGAAATGCTGTAATTTACCGTATTGGTTTGCTTGTTACCAACGGGGATGGTATAGCCCCCGGCCGGAGAAAGATTTTGATAGGAGGAACTCAATGCAATGGGTGTACCCGTAACCGGAGCGGATACATTGGCCATCACATTACCGGTACTGGTATTGGGATTGGCTGCTCCGGGATAGCCATTACTATATGCAAAATTGGCGGTTGCTGTATTCACACGAAGCCCTAATGGAACGGTATACGTAAAAGGAAGCGTATGGCTGACGTTTAAGGTGGTATTCCGGAAATAATTGAGATTGTCTACCGTTGCAGTGATATTTGAAGCGGTCGATACCGAAATAAAAGGATTTACGATCACCTTCAGGCTCGCCGGGTAGGTGTTGGTGCTCAGGCAAAGCGTTCCTCCGGGCGTTGTGAAGGTAAGGTTGGTGGCGTAGGTTCCGGCCTTCCAGGCATAGTTGGTCATTTCTGTTTGAGGAATACGATAGCGTATGGACACCGCTCCGCCGTTCACCAGTGATATGAGGGCGGAATACAGGGTTTGATCTGATACGGATAGCGAGCGTTCCGTTACGGCGGCCCCCAGGCTTATATTTGGTCCGATTGCGGTAACAAGTAATTTGATCTTGGACAGGATCGATGGGGTAAGGGTTGGCGAAAAGTCGGCATTTGCCCGAACACGTATAAAAGCACCCAGTGCCAGAAGACAACTGTTTGCCGTAAAGGAGTTATTGTTCACAGCAACTTCGCTGGAAATATTACTGCTGGTAATCGTAAGTGTAGGATTTTGCCCGGCGGCCGCTACTGAAAATAAGGAAAGCAACAACAAAGCAGAGCGGCAGCACTTAATCATAGCTGATTTCTTTTTGTGCCACCTTTAAATCGGTTCCTTCGCCGCCATCTAAAATAACAGTGGCCTGATAAGCGCCCTGTTGCAGATGCGCCGGTATCGTTATAAATACTACCTGCGATGATCCGGGCAGCATTGAAATGATCCTCGGCGGTAATTTAATGCTGGCTCCTGAGTTTTTCTTTGTTAATTCAAATCGCAGTGTGGCATCTGTGGCAACGGCTCCCGTATTTTGTATCGTGGCCGCCATGCATCTTGTAGAGTCCGTAACAGGGCCCCTGTCCTGAAGCGCAATAAATTCGAGATTTTTTTTACTCACCTCCGGGAGGGTATTGTAGAGTTGTATACCAATTTCTACTTTAATAAGAATATCCACTTTTCTCCCGGACCTGTCAATCCCTTTTATTGGTTTGCGTTCATTTACCTGCGTTAAAAACAGCATGCTGTTCGTGACCGGTTTGGCATCTTTTGGTACCTGAACGGAGACCGCCACTTCTTTTGATTCTCCGGGCTGCAGGATCAATTGCTTTGGATCGATCCGCATCCAGCTGGCATTGGATGCCGGCAGGCTGCCGGGGTCGGAATAAATTTTATTTCCGAGGCTGTCCCGGTACCAGTCTTTAAGTATAGCGTTTAGAACGATCATGCCGCTATCTGTGTTTGAAACCTTAATTCGTTCCGTTGCTACCTGTCCTGCCGTACTGTTGAAAAAGATACGGGAAGGTATTACTGCTACGCTTTGGGCGCCAGCCCTGTTAAAACAGAGCAGCACCAGTAATGACTTTGCAATATAGCCCGCGTAGTAGTGAATACCCAAAACAGGGTTATCCCGTTTTTTTCTTTTTAAAAATAACACGGCTTGTTATGTCTTAATGACCTATGGGTTTGTAATCGAATAAGTGAGCGCTACGGTATATGTATCCGGCGCTTTACCGAGGATCTGCGTGGCCACGTTTGCCTGGGGAACAGAATAGGTGACATCTGCAGGTGCCGCAAGGGCATAGGAACCGCCGATTAACGGTGCCGGGGTTGTAGAAAGCGCTGCAATTGTTTGCAGGTTACTGCCCGGCAAATTTGTGTTATTGGCCGTTGCCGGCGCTGTAACGGAAACGGCCGCTGCATTTACCGTTTGCGTGTTTCCTCCTGTTCCCGCAAGTGTGGCTGCATTTGCTGCCAGGCTTACCGTGTACGGCAATATACTCGTAATCAGGAGATGGCCCGTCATGGGGGTGGTAACACCGTTCTGATAGTCTGCCAGTGTGGTAAACGCAAGCGTTACGTCTGGCTGCTGTACGGTAATACTCAGCAGCGGATTAATTACTACATGAAGATTTGTTGTACCTGTCGTGGGCTGTGCATTTGCTGTGCTGGATGCGATCCCTAAAAATAAAAGAAATGCAACGGCTAAAGGGTGAAGTTTATTAGTAGTCATAGTTCAGAGGTTTTGCTATTGTAAACCTACAACAAAAAAAACGTAAAAAAAAATCTAAGTATTTTTTTTTACTTTGTGTTGTAAATCTCTTTAACCTCTTAACCCTTGCTGAACCTGTTATCTTATGCTTCTTTCGGGAGAATAAGGAACTATTTACTGATCTTCTTTTTCTCCTCGCTATGCCTTTTGTCAAGAGGGCAGCCGGTGTCTTTGTCCTTTCTGGAAGATAGCGTTGCCGTTGTTCATGGCGAAACGTTTTCTAACACGTTGCTGGTTACAAATCATTTGAATGAACCGGTGCTGTTAAAAAAGAGCAGGCCTGATTCATTTGCACTGATCCGTCTTCCGGATACATTATATCTGAATCCTGGTGAAAAGAAGGAAGTATTTGTAAAGTACCTGGCCAGTGCAGCGCTGATAAGAGCCATGGGCAATAAAATAAATATCCGGTACGATGCCGCGCAAAAAAACATATCGGCTGCGGCATCCTTTTTTATATTTAACCAAACCGGTCAGCAGTTGTTGGTATCCACCGTAAACCCGGTAAACTATCTGAACATGCAAACGCATGAAGGAAATGTGCAAGTAAAATGTATAAACAATGGTTATACAGATATAACGGTCCGGTTGCGGCTCAGGTCTTATCCTGAAGGCCTGGAGATAAATGACAACGATAAAATGATCACGCTTCCCCCGGGCGGACAGCAACTGTTGCATGTTGTTTTTCGTAGCCGGCTTTCACAAAACCTTACATCGGATTTTAATCTGTCTGTTCTGGCACTGGATCCTGCCACGGGTAAAGAGCTTGCTGCAACCTATACCAAAGTGCTTGTTTTAAGCAATGAAAAACGAGCGCTCATTGCAAGCACCACGGATGCAGCGCTGATCAACAACAGTGCGCAGCTTAGCTACTGGAACGCCGATAATGGATTAAGCTATTATCAGCTGGCCGCGAGGGGAGCGGTTGAGCCCGCTGCGGGGAATGCGCTTCGTTATCATTTAAATCTTAACTACTATACCCGGCCGTTTTCCGGAGCAGAAATGTACGATTCCTGGATTTCCTATAAGAACCGACACCTGGGTATACAAATAGGCAGTATCTCCGAAAATCTTGATTATTCGTTATTCGGCAGCGGTGTTAAACTGTCTTTTTTTCCTGACTCGGCCAATACGGTGAGTGGTTACTACATGAAAAATAATTACCTGATATTTTCAGCGGTAAACAATCAAAGAGATGCGGCTACCATTTGGGCGGCAAATTATACGCATGCTACTGAACGAAATACCAGCAGCCTGAGCTATTTAAACGGCAGCGATCCCTTCACAGGGGTGCAAACAAATCTTGTGAATGGTAAATCCGGATGGGAGCTTAAAGGAGATCAATCCCTGGAACTGGAGGCCGGTTACAGCCGCGAGTTGTTGCTGAGCGATCAACAGAAAGCGCATAACGGCTACGCAGGAGGACTCCGTTACCGGTATCATTCAGATAAATGGAGCATCTTATCGGACAACTATTACAGCACGCCCTATTACAGCGGTTTACGACGCGGTGCCTTATTATTACAGGAGCATGTTGATTACCGCGTTACGCCGCACAAGCATATTTTCGCACATTATGAGGTGGTGAACAATACCCCTCGTTATGAGGGCAGGTACTATCCGGCTTTTTTTAATACGAAGACTGCTCAATACCAGCTTGGGTTTGCAACGGCCATGAACCGCTGGTTGGTTAACCTGCGCTCTTATTTCTATACCCAGGCATTGCGCCAGAAGATCCTGAGTACGGATCTGGCGCTGCGTTCAGCATCGTGGCATGCCGCCGCCGATATTTCCTATAGCATCAACCGGCATGGATTTATGTTCTCTGGCGATTACGGGCGCGTAAAAAGTAATAACCCTTATTTACCGGGTAAAAATTATTCCGTATTGCAGGGCAAATTCAATTATAGCTTTAACCAGATGGGCTTTAATGCGCTGGTACAATACAATCCGTTCTATTTAATACAGGAACCATTGCCATGGCAGCAGGGAAAATTCAGACAGTACTCCCTGGGTCCTTATTTTCGATTTTCCTTTTTTGATAAGCGGCTGGAGTTAGAAGCCTCCGATAATTTAAGTTACTATGGATATTATCTTGGCGGATGGTCGAATACGGCCCAGGGACGGGCGATATTTTCTTTTCAAAATACCTGGCAGGCGGCTGCGCAGGTAATCTATAATTCCTATGAGCAGTACCGGGGCTATAATTTTCTGCAGACCCAGGTAAGCATTACGAAATCGTTTATGCAAAAAAATGCGCCCGGGTACAAGAGCCTGTCGGTTTTATTTTTTGGAGATAAAAATGCCGACGGTATTTGGAATAAAGACGAATATCCTGTTGAAAATGTCATCGCCATGCTGGATCAATCGCTGGCTCAGAGTGACCGCAAGGGAAAGATATCGTTCACAAACCTGGAACCTTCGGCACATAAATTGCGGATCGAGAATGGGAATGGATGGTGGCTGATGACTCCGGTCGATATATTCTTAAAGCATAATCAAACACTTAAAATTGCGCTTGTAAAAACAGCCGCTGTATCCGGTAAAGTTGTCAATGAAGGCAGCCGGTTTATACAGGATGCTCTTGATTTGGAAGGAATAACGGTTATTGCGGCGGGCAGCCAGGGCGAGCGGTTTACGACCATTACTGATGCGGAAGGGAACTTTTCATTTAACCTGCCTGCAAAACTTTTCAGCTTTACAACTGAAACGCAGAACAGCGGACAGTTTATTGCAAATCAACCCCAATCTGTAAACGTGAAGGAAACGGGTAATCCTCCTGTTATTTTCCATCTTTCGGATCAATCCAGGAAAATAGATATAAAGCAATTTTAGCGGTGGATTCAGGTATACAGCAGGAAGATGGCTAGCGCATTTATGATCTCAATTGAAAGTATAGCAATGCAATTATCGCCAGGCTCATCACTATAAACGTAAGCACACCCATTACATTGGAAAAGATACTGTTGGTATGCTTGTTCATTATTTTTTTATTATTGCATATATGTATGATCACCGCAATCATGACCGGTGCCGTCATACCATACAAGACCGCTGTATATATCAGCATTTTTAGCGGGCTGATTCCGATCAGATCAATACCCAGGCCCACAAGAAGGGAGGTGGCAAGCACGATGTAAAAGCCTGGCGCCTGATAAAATTTTTTATCCAGTCCTTTCTTCCATCCGAATGTTTCAGCTACAATATACGAAAGGGAACCGGACAATATAGGAATGGCCAGGAAGCCGGTACCGATAATGCCAATGGCAAATATAACGTAGGACATTTGCCCGGCCAGCGGCTCCAGTGCTTTTGCCGCCTGTTCAACCGTGTCAATTTGTTTTATATGACCATGCAGCACCATACCGGTGGTAAGTATGATAAAGAACATCACCAGGTTGGAGGCAAACATTCCTGTGGTTACATCCTGTTTCATTTCTGAAAGTACCTTTTTATTAACGAAGATTTTGGAGGCGGTTTTCTTTTTGTCCTCGGCTTCCATCGTGGCTTGCCAGAAAAATAAATACGGAGAAATGGTTGTACCTAAAATGGCAACCAGTATTTCCAGGAAATCCTTGTCAAAACGGATGATAGGGATAAAAGTGTGTTTTAAAACAGCTGCCCAATCCGGTCGTAGCAGAAAGGGAACAATGATATAGAGCAGCATGCTCAGGCATAGCCATTTTAAGATATTCGCGATTTTTTGATAGGAGAACTTTATAATTGAAATGAGTAAGAGCGCCGTAAATAAAATACAAAAAATATAGGAAGGAATGAATGGAATGAGCAAATGGCTTACCGCTCCCATTCCCGCAATGTCGGAGCCAATATTAAGTATCGTAGCAGGCACGCTAAATACCAGCATTAGGTATAGGATAAACTTCGGGTAGTGATTTTTTAAAGTGGTGGTAAGACCGGTTGAAGTGATGAGGCCGATCTTTGCGCACATGCCTTGTATGGAAGCCATGAGCGGGAAGGTTATAAAAGCCGTCCAAAGCGTTTGAAGTCCGAAAAGGGTACCGGCCTGCGAATAAGTGGCAATTCCTGAGGGGTCGTCATCACCGGCACCGGTTATAAGTCCGGGCCCCAGTATTTTGAAAAAATGTTTCAGGCGCGACTCTTTTTTATTGCTGGTTTTTTTGTGCATATGTTGATGTTGTATTTAGGACATGGGGCATCGTTAAGCGCCGTAACGACGGATAGCAGTTTTAAAATGCTATGGCGGGGATGGCTTCAAAATAACGGGTGGCAGTTCGCTAAGTAGCTGCATTGATTTCGCTTTTTTGGTGACCTGATGGCGGGTTTAACTTTTTAAACCGAAGACAACAACCATACCAGCATCGGTAATCCGTAATCCTGCATAGAAATATCGGGTAAGCACGCTCAAAAACATGCCTGGTCTGAATTGTGGGGCATGAATTCCTCACTTTTGGTTTGCTGCCGGTGGGAGGGCGCTGGTTGGCAGGCCTGTGCTGTGGCAGATGCGATGATACCTGGCGGTCATAAGCGCGGGACAACACTTTTTCAATGTGGCAAGAAATTTGAATATGTCCTTTTAGCTGCAGAGTAAAACGGAGCGCAGCAAGGTCTCTAAACAGGTTAACCTGTATTTTAGTAAGGGGATGTTCCGGTACCATTGATGGAGGGCCTTCAGCCAGGTTTATAACCCATACATAAAACAGTAACGAAGTGCCTGTGGCAGCTGAACTAAATGATAATAAAAGGATACTCCGAATTAACTGGAGAGAAAAATATTGTTAATAAAAAAAGATAAATTATGAGAGGTATATTATGGCTGGTTGCCGTTGTCTGTATTATTATATGGGTTTTGGGATTATTAGGCGTTGGCGGTGGAATGGGAATGGGTAATTTGATCCATATCCTGTTGGTGATCGCTGTTATCGTGATTTTGTACAATATCATTTCGGGTCGTAAGCCACTTGAATAGGCTCATTCGCCAGGGATTTACAGTAAATAATGGTGAAGCAGGAGGATGCTCCTGAGATGCCCGCAGTTCAGATATGGATCTGCCCGTTGTATTGATGGGCTGGAGCTGGTATGGACAGGGACCTTATATCCGGAGCTGTCAAAGGCTTGGAGCACATATGTTATTTTGATAATCGATAGGACGGAAAACGCGACCAGGAACAATGGAAGACCAACACAAAAAGATAGTAAGCCGTTTAACAGCTGCATTGAAAGAAGACCGCCCTGTTGAGATGAATCTGCCGGGAAATGGCCTCTTGAAGATTGAAAAGCCGGTTCCGTTTTTGATGATTCATAGAGTTTTTGAAGGTGCGGAAGATGCTTTTCCGGGCGGCTTAATAAAAGCGGAATCTTCTTTTTTAATTGCCGCTGAAAATAACGATGACCTGACGCGGCTGATTATTGAGACCGTGGCGCGTTTTTGCGGAGATCGGTTTAAAGGGTTCTTATTGCTGGAAGTATGGACCTCAAATGGCAATAGCGGTGCGCCTTATAATATTTATGTTGATCAGAAAAACGCTATCAAAACAGCTCAGTTACTTTCCAATGAGCTGCATGCGATGCCGTTTTTTCAGGGTAAGGACAAACCGGTAGTTAAAAAAGATGAGGCTGCGGGGTTACCCCGTAATACATTTCAATTGCTATACAGGGAGTTTCTGGAAAAGAACAATGGTATCGTCATCGGCCTGGAAATTGCTCCGCTTTATATCAACGAAGTAACTGGTAAGCCGTACCCGTTGCTTTTACGGGAATTAAGACAGGCATATAGCAAGGCACTCCGGAAATGCTTTTTTGAATTTATTCGCCTGCAAACATCGTTTAGCATACCGCATATCCAGATGTTGGGCACCACTATTATCGATAAAAATACCCTGGAGATTGACCGGCAGCTTGCTGCTTACAGTAAGTTATTCGATTTTCTGTTACTGGTTACGCCCATAAATGTTGCGGAGGCCTGGCAGGAGTTTCAGCATTCCAACTATTCCAGGAATCCTTTGTTTCGTTATCGTCCAATGCCCGTTGACCCGGAAATCGTTAAACGAAAAATTTATGACCTGCCTGTTGAAGAAATTGCAGATCCAACCATCGCATTTCTTTTCAGGGATAAGCGAAAGGAAATCGACCGGATGCTAAATATGATGCAGGAGCGGGAAAAGCATGATTTTATGTTGAGCAGCCTCCAATTATTCGGTCCTGTAAGCACCGGGCTTCTGGATATGGCCAAAGCCTTACTGGTGGCAATTGAAGTTGAGTCGCAGAAGCCGGCAGCTGATAAAATTTCCGCTACTGAATTTGCGGTATTGGCCCGGCAGGAACTGGAGTGGCTTGCGTTACAGGATAAGCATATCTCAACTTTTGTGCGGGTTGCGGATGATATAGAAGGTGTAATGGTGTCGAGAGGTGTCCTCAATGTAAATACGGCCTTTAACGTTTCGAAGCAGCGTGCATCGTCGCTGATACAACATGAAGTGGGTACGCATGTGGTTACGTATTATAATGGCAGGGCACAACCCTTGGAATTGTTTTCGATCGGTGTTCCGGGATATGAGGAATTACAGGAGGGGATCGCTGTACTTGCGGAATACCTTACCGGAGGTCTTACGAACAGCAGGTTGCGAACACTTGCGGCCAGGGTGGTTGCTGTGCAGGATATGATCAGCGGTAAAACATTTGCCGAAACATTTTCAATGCTCACAGAACAGTATAAATTTTCTCCCCAGGTTTCCTTTGGCATCTGTATGCGCGTTTATCGCGGAGGTGGTTTAACCAAAGATGCCGTTTACCTGAAGGGCTTCCTGAATATTATCAGCTATATTAAAAGCGGAAAAGAAGTTAAACAGCTATTGATCGGAAAGATCCGGGAAGATTACCTGCCGGTAGTTCAGGAGCTGATTCACCGCAATATTTTGAAACCGCCTCCTGTAACGCCGCGCTATCTTGGGTCGGATTTCGAGGATAAATTTAAATTGTTGAAACAGGATGGTAATATTTTTAAAATGATTCAATAAAAAAGCTTACTCAAATAATTTAATATGCGAATTGGATTTGTAATAAACGATTATAAAACAGAAGCACCTGCTTTTACGACGACTGCGCTCGCTTTGCAGGCCTGCAACATGGGACATGAAGTGGCCTATATTGCAGTTGAGGATTTTAGCTATACTAAAAACGGTCAGATGGGGGCACATGCCAGAAATGCTGCGGGTAAAAAATTCAGAAGTCCCAATGTATTTATGAAAGATACGTTTAAAGGCGAAAAACAGTTGATAGAAGCGGAACATTTGGATGTACTTATGTTGCGCAATGATCCCTCCGCAGATCTGGACGAGCGGCCATGGGCGCAATATGCCGGTATCGTATTTGGCCAATTGGCCAAGAACAACGGTGTTGTAGTTTTAAACAACCCCGATATGCTTGCCACGGCAACCAATAAAATGTATTTTCAATATTTTCCCGAAAGTATCCGGCCAGAAACGATTATTACAAGAAGTGTTGAGGAAATAAAGAGTTTTTATACCGCTCATAAAAAACATATTATACTTAAGCCGTTACAGGGATCCGGCGGAAGGAATGTTTTCATGGTAAACGAGCAGAGTGGAAATCTGAATCAAATTGTTGATGCTATTGGTCGTGACGGGTATATTGTGGCCCAGGAATACCTGCCGAAGGCCAAAAGGGGCGATGTCCGGTTGTTTTTGTTAAACGGCAAGCCGATAGAGGTTAGAGGCAAAATTGCCGCTATTCATCGGTTGCAGGCAGGTGGAGATATCAGAAGCAATATACATCAGGGAGGAAGTGTAACCGTGCCCCGGATCACAAAAGGGATCCGTGATATTATCGATATTGTAAGCCCCAAGCTGGTTAAAGATGGCATGTTTCTGGTAGGCCTGGACATCGTCGGTGATAAAGTGATGGAAGTAAACGTTTTTAGCCCTGGCGGTTTAGGCCATGCCAGCAGGTTAAATGGTGTTAATTATTTTGAACAGGTAATAAAGGCCATTGAAAGAGAATGTCCAGACTAAATGCCTGGAAGGTCAATGTTGTTTTTGGCATGCCGCAGTTAGGCCCATTGGCTAAGGTTTACAAACGAATTGAAAGAACCGGTTATTTTTTGATAATGCAAACAGTAACGATTATCGGCATCATCGCCAGCACCTGCACAGCGGTGTCGCTGCTCCCGCAACTTATTAAGATTATTAAAGAGAAACAGCCTTCGGATATTTCTTATTGGGTGTTGATAATCCTTATACTTGGTCTGATATGTTGGGTGATTTATGGAGTAATGGCAAAAGATCCCATTATCATTATAGCCAATGCCGTTTCGTTGATCATTAATAGCACATTGGCGACGTTGAATGTGCTGTATAAGCGGAAACGCTCTAACAGCTGATTGCTGCAGGTGTACCTGGTAATAATTTTTAAAGATCCATTAGACGATCTGATATTTTTACCACCTGGTATCTTGCAGCGTTAAACCATCCTGTTTTTATCGACGCTTCGATCAGACAGCGGGTAACCATTCTTTACCCGTTGTTCGGGTTCACCGGAGCCGGATATCCCTTTTCTTTTAATGCTGCAATGGGAACATATGCCTCTTTTTTACCCTTTACCGTACGCGTAACCGTGCCCTTGTTTGCCTTTTGCTCCCTGTTGCGGTCCTTGATAGCACTGTTCGAATCGGCGTCTGCATTGATGTCGAAGGTAGCGATAGGTTTTCCCCGACTGTCCATATTCATTTCCCGGATCGATGTATTAAGCGCCATCTTTTCCTGGCTGGATAACTTTGAAAAGTCAACTCCGTGGGTTTCTAAAATCCGCTTTGCTTCGGCAGGCGTATTGGTACCACGTTCATAAATATCCCTGTAAATAATCAGATTGCCGTCTTGTGCAACAATTGTTTCATAGCGTAATTCTACAGGGATGGATTGGTTTAACTGGACGGTTTTCGTCTTCGTTTTTGCATTTTCAAATAATTTTATGCTGTCGGCCGGCAGCGGAGTACCGGATATCCGGGCTAATAACATCGTGAAATTCTGGATTTGGCCGTTTGTGAGGCCCACGCAGCCGTGAGAGGCAAAATCGCCCAGCTTCTCAATTGCCTTGCCACCGTGTATCAATGATGGCAATCCGATCGGGATTTTGATCAGCCCCAGGGGATTGAGTTTGCTGCCGGCAGCAACCTTCCGGCCTGGCTGAAACTTTCCTTTCACCCATGCTTCGTCGGGGGGCGTCCAGGTGGGGTTAAAGATGATTTTTTCTGCAGCCCGCATACCGGTGGGCAGTGGAAATTCTGGATAGCCAACACCAATACGGTAGGTTTGTACGAGTTTGCCTTGCTGGTACACATCCATCCGGAAAGCAGGGGCATTTACTACAATACGGGTATCTGCCGGTATTGCGTTTGGTCTGGTTGGTAACAACCCTGCAATATTGCCCTGCGCATACCGCCTGGCGATCAACTGAAGTAGCCCCTTCGTTTTTTCATCACCGATTATTTTTTTTATTTCTTCCAGTGCGGATTGGCTTGCCTGGCGGGCTGAGCCGAAGCTATTGCCTTCTTCTGTGAGTGCGGCTACATAGCTGCCGGATACGGATTTTAATTGCTGTAATTGCTGTTTTGTAAGCTTTAGTTCTGATTGAAGCGCTGTTTCGAAGCCCTCTTCAAAGAATAATGCATCCAGTACCGGTAAGGTAATTCCGATGTTCTCTGTATTCGGGGCCTGGGCGGCCTTCGTTACCTGCGCTACAGGAATTTTCGACTCCTTATCTCTTTTTTCACGGCAGCTCGTGAAGAAAAATAAAATACCGGCACACAGGCATAAATATATTTTGTTCATGCTCCATTCCATAGATCGTAGTTTGTTTAATGTACAATGAAAATCATACCAGATTTTAAAAAAGAGGGGAGCCGGTTATTTGCGGGCCGTGGTACGGGTGTTTTTGTTAATGAAACCAGAAGAGATTTATTGATCAGAAATCGGACTGCTGTATATTTTAATGGATCAACAAGATAGCCCCATTAAAATTTAATTTTATAATCCAGATTAGCAAAATCATTGCATAACTTTAATATTGAAATTATAGTAACATAAAACCGTATTGTCTTATTAGGAAAAAGGAGTGTAATATGAAAGCGATCATTGTTACAGACCAGGAGGCCGGAACAGCGGGAATGCAGCTGGAGGAGCGGCCCGAGCCAGAGGCCTCATTGAACGACGTCATTGTTCAGGTTCAGGCATCGGGATTCACCAAAGATGAACTCACATGGCCATCTACATGGATGGATCGTGCCGGCCGCAACCGGTCGCCGTCGATTCCCGGCCACGAGCTGGCGGGAGTGGTTACAGCCCTGGGCTATGGCACAACCGGGTTATCGGTAGGGCAGCGGGTCTTTGGCCTTACCGATTGGCATCGCAACGGCACGCTTGCGGAGTATGTTGCTGTTGAGGCACGCAACCTTGCGCCGCTGCCTGCCGATGTAGACTTTACAGAAGGTGCGGCGCTTGTAATGCCGGGGCTTACCGCATGGCAGGGGCTGTTTGATCACGGGCGCCTCCGGTCCGGGCAAACCGTTCTTGTACATGGCGCAGCCGGCGTAGTTGGGTCAATGGCCACACAACTCGCCCGGGCAGCCTGTGCCTATGTCATCGGCACAGGACATGCGGACGGTTGCCAGGCGGCGCTTGGTTTTGGTGCCCATGCGTATGTTGATCTTGATAACGAGCAACTGCAGGATCTAGGCGGGGTGGACCTGGTGTTTGACATTTTCGGCGGGGCGATTGCCAAACAGTCGGCAAACCTGATCCGTTCCGGAGGAACATTGGTAACCATTGCTGGTCCAACAGATGCCCGACCGGATAACGGATCCACAATCGACTTTGTTGTAGAAGCGGATCGCAGCCAATTGAGAGAAATTGTACAGCGATTCCGCGAAGGACGTTTGCAGACAAACATTGGCATCCGATCTACACTTGACGATGCCATAGCCACCTTCAATGCAACCCACCGGGTCAGTGGAAAGACGATTATTCGTGTAAGGCATTAGAAGCTCATGTGCCGGGGGACGTCGTTCCGTGATCATCGTTGTATGATCTTTGGGAACCA
The DNA here is from genome assembly GCF_021044425.1 of Niabella pedocola. Taxonomy (GTDB): domain Bacteria; phylum Bacteroidota; class Bacteroidia; order Chitinophagales; family Chitinophagaceae; genus Niabella; species Niabella pedocola. The sequence continues at coordinate 89,173 of NZ_JAJNEC010000003.1, forward strand.
AGGAAATTGGGTGCAGGCATATTGAAAATTGGAGTAGCCACTCATGTCTGGCTCTTTTTGCGCTTGCGCTCTGTTGTTTGTCTAAACGTTCAAATGCCCGGATAACTTTTTAATCGGCATAGGCTATTAGTCCGCTCTGGCTCTGCTCGGCCATATCCAGCAGCAGAAGTAATTTTCTTACATCTGCGTCTGCCTGCAATCTCTTTTTAAAAATATACTGCCTGATTTGCTTAATGAATTCCGCATCCAGCCTGAGGTCGGTGTAAAAATCATGCTGTAGGCCTATGACTCCACTGTTTTTCAAATGATCAAATGTTTGACGGTCCAGTCCTCCAACAAATTCCAGCCCTGCCTGCTCCGGATAATCCGGCTGGGGTTGACCATCCTGGATGATGTAAAAATCTAGCATTTCTGTTGCTTTAAAACAAAGAACGTTTACATGAAATAGCAAAGATAGTCTGGACGCTTTAAACCAGATGCGGAGTGTTATTTTCTGTTCTGCAATGCGCTAAAATCACAAAAAAGATTGTTGAAATCCCCCGCCCATCTTGCAGGGCTGGCGCTGCTCTTGGTTACTGTTAAACGCAAAGTACACGGAGAATACGCTAAGATCGCGAAGAAGATTGTCGAAAGCCTTACCTACCTTACAGGATTGGCGCTGCTTCCCATCATGTTAAACCGCAATGATCGCAAGGAATGTGCTGGTATTCTTACAGAGAAGACTATTGAGTTCTGAACGCAGCGTCCGTGCGCTCCGCGTGTTTTTCGGTTAAAACATATCCGCAAGTCCAAAAAGAATTAGCCTCGATCAAGAAGGAGACCATTGAATTTTCCGCGTACCTTACAGTGAAAACCCGGAATGATTGCATCCCCCGTGAAACCACCATTAATCCTCGCTTTCAGAATTATCGGGGCTTACTTCCACGATATCATTCATAATAAAAACGCCCGTCGGGAAAAAGGCGCCCAGTCTCTTCTGGTAGGCCTGGGCATCCTGCCTGGATGTAAAATTGCCCACTTTCACTTTAAAATAAGGAGATTGGTGCCACATATAAGGTTTCAGCTCCGGAAAATTCGAATAGATCTTTGTACGGGCGGCCATCGCCTCCGCCTTGTTATTGGTACTGATCACCAGCAGCCGGTATCCGGGTGCGGTTCTTCTTTTGGATGAATTTCGGGTGGACAGGTTGTTCACTTCCGACTGCTTTTTGAGCAACAGGTCGATCCTCGGATCTTTGTACACAGCCACACCGCCCGTTTGTGCCCATAACCGGGTGCACAGGAATAGCATCAAAAGAGGTAATACGTACTTCATATATTATTGCGTTATGCGGTTACCGGTCTATCATCTGTTGGATCACTCCTCACTTCTAATAGATTGACGGATACCGGGATAAGTTGCACAAAAATAATGCTACAAATGAATAACTTTACGCAAATAAGAACGGGAGCCCGTTTTTCCCGAAAGATAATTTGCGCTATGAATGCTTCTGTTGAATATATCGGCTATTTAGCCATGGCCTTACTGGTGATCTCATTCATCCCAAAACAATTAAAGGCGATACGGATCATTAATTTTGCCGGTTGCATTTTTTTTGTACTTTATGGCATCCTGCTGGGCTGGAAATGGCCCATCATTATTTCCAACGGATTGATCGCAGTGATCCAGCTTTACCACCTTTTTGTTAAAAAGCAGCCTCCAATCGAAGATAAAAGGGCTTGATTGTGATTTGCTTGCATTATTTTTGAATCTTTGCACCCCATGATGCAACCATCAGTCGCTATTGTTATTCTCAACTGGAATGGTAAAAAATACCTGGAGCAATTCCTCCCGGGTGTTGTTCAAACCCATTATGCCCCGTTGCAGGTAGTAGTAGCCGACAATGGGTCTACGGATGATTCGGTTGCGTGGTTGCAACAGCATTTTCCGGAAGTTCGCATCGTCCGTTTTAGTGAAAACCACGGATTTGCAAAAGGATACAACCTGGCACTGGAGCAGGTTTCAGCCGATTATTACCTGCTGCTCAACTCCGATGTACAGGTTACAGAAGGCTTTATCGGGCCCCTGCTGGAGCTGTTGGAGTCCGATGCCTCGCTGGCCGCCTGTCAGCCCAAGATCCGTTCCTACAACCATCCTCAATACTTCGAATACGCCGGAGCGGCCGGCGGGTGGATGGATCATTATTGTTATCCTTTTGCCAAAGGCCGGGTCTTTGATTTTACGGAAACAGATGAAGGACAGTACGATGTTTCTGCGCCCATATTTTGGGCCAGCGGTGCTGCATTATTTATCCGCTCAAAGGTCTATCACGAAGCCGGGGGGTTCGATCCGTATTTTTTTGCGCACCAGGAGGAGATCGACCTCTGCTGGCGTATCCAGCTGCTGGGATACGGGATCCGCTCCTGTCCGCAATCGGTTGTTTACCATGTCGGCGGTGGCACCCTTCCAAAAGGCAATTCTTTAAAAACCTATCTTAATTTCCGCAACAACCATATCATGATGTACAAGAATATGTATGGCTGGAGGCGGCTATATGTAATTTTTCTAAGAGCAGTACTGGATGGGGTTTCAGCTTTTAAAAGCCTGCTGGGCGGAGATGGCGGTTATTTTGTTGCGGTTGCCAGTGCCCATCTTTCCTTTGTAAAGTGGATGCTGGTAGATCAGAAAAAAAGCATCTTTCCCAAAAACAAAAAAGGCAATTTAGAAGGATTGCTCAAAAAGAACATTGCATGGGCCCATTTTGTCAAAGGGAAAAAAAAGTTCTCGGAAATTGTTGACAAAGAAGTGACAAATTAATGAATAGATCCTTATTTTTGCGACACAATATTACTGATATAGAATGGAACATAATTTCGACGTTGAGCAAATAAAAGAGCAGGAATACCAGGAAGAATTGAAGCAAAGCCAGAAAAAGGATTTCAAATTCAGCTGGGTTTCTACTTCTGCCTTTTTATTTTACCTGACTTTTGCATGCCTCATCCTGTTTACCTGGGGAGGTTGCTACCGTCTTTATACGAAGCGTTTTGAAAAGCCGAGTGTTCAGGTTCAGGAGAGCACTCTGTATACTCCAAAATATAAATAAAAAAAATTGCTGATTTTTTTTGCAGTTAAAAAAAATCCCTTATCTTCGCAACCCCTTAAGTAACAAGCCAATACTTAAGAAAAGCAAAAAGTTCTTATTCATGCGGAAGTAGCTCATTTGGTAGAGCACGACCTTGCCAAGGTCGGGGTGGCCGGTTCGAGCCCGGTCTTCCGCTCATAGAAAAAGGTCCTCTCAATAGAGAGGATTTTTTTTGGGCTCCGGTCCTCCTGTATATTCGGGAGCCGGTTACCGGAAACAGTTCTTACATTATTGCCCTGGTGGTGGAATTGGTAGACACGCAGGACTTAAAATCCTGTTGGCAGCAATGTCAGTGCGGGTTCAAGTCCCGCCTGGGGCACATAAAGGCCTTGCGATCAGATGATTTGCAAGGCTTTTTTTATTTACCCCTGTATCAGATTTTTGCCGCTTTTTTAATCTGCTGTATCAGCATTTCCCTCTTTATAAATGTGGCGATCAATGATGGCTGTTTGCACAGTACCAGGCACACAATTATTTATTTAAACGTAAAAGATTTACTCAGCATCGTCTTCTCCGCCTATTTTGCATTTTACATTAACCGAGAGCGGCGCCATCCTGCAAGGTGCCCCAGGGTTTCATCCCATTGTTTATATCCAAGCTTAAGCCCTGTTTTTAAAGGCCGGCTGCAATTGAATCACCTGTTTGGTGCCTGTTATTTTCCAATGACCGGATTATCAGTTATTTTTGTTGGATGACGGATAAAATACAATTGCTGGCAAAGCAGTTTGCACCGGAGTTGATCGAAGTGCGCCGGTACCTGCATGCACATCCAGAACTGAGTTACCAGGAGTACGAAACTTCAAAATACATACAGGCTCGTTTAACAGATCTTGGTATTCCCTTCGAAGTAAAAGCGACCACCGGGGTGATCGGATTGCTAAAGGGGCGCAACCCGGAGAAGAGAGTGATCGCCCTGCGGGCGGATATGGATGCACTGCCCATCCAGGAATTGAACGAAGTCAGCTACCGCTCGGTTCACGAAAATGTGATGCATGCCTGCGGACACGATGTGCATACCGCCTGTTTACTGGGTGCGGCAAAGATCCTGAACGAAATAAAAGATACATGGGAAGGAACGGTTAAACTGATCTTTCAGCCCGGTGAAGAAAAAAACCCGGGAGGTGCCAGCCTGCTGATAAAAGAAGGTGTATTGGAACATCCGGCTCCCGCAGCGATATTCGGGTTGCATGTACACCCGGGGCTCGAAGTGGGCAAACTCAGCTTCCGTGGCGGAAAGGTGATGGCCAGCGCTGATGAACTTTATATTACTGTAAAAGGAAAAGGAGGCCATGCAGCCGCTCCCAATGTATGCATCGATCCGATCCTGATCGCATCCCACCTGGTGGTGGCGCTGCAACAGGTGATCAGCCGGCGCAATAACCCGCAAAACCCGACGGTATTGTCCATTACCGCAATTAACGGGGGCACCACTACGAATGTGATCCCGGATGAGGTAAAATTAAAAGGAACCTTCCGTGCCATGAATGAACAATGGCGGTTTGAGGCCCACGATATCATACGAGGTATTGCTGAAGGTGTGGTGAACGGGATGGGAGCGAGCCTGGACCTGCATATCGATGTAGGGTATCCCAGCGTATATAACAATGAAGCACTTTCTGCACAGGCCGCGGAATTGGCGGTAGCATATGCCGGCGCTGCGCAGGTGGGCGAAACGGAGATCCGTATGGGGGCCGAGGATTTTGGATATTATACCCAACAGATACCGGGCTGTTTTTACCGGCTGGGCGTGATGAACGTAGCACAGGGGATTACTGCCGGTGTGCATACTCCCCGGTTTAATGTGGACGAAAATGCAATTGAACTGGGAATGGGGATGATGGCCTGGCTGGCTGTTGCCACCGATTTAACAAAACTGAAGGGATAATCCGTGACCGCATTGCATCATTCAAAAAAAGCATCATGATTAGAGCAACAATCGCCGGGGTATTCTTTACTATATGCTCCTTAACCGCCGCCGGACAATCGAAAAGTGACTCTTCAAAAACGGCGCGTGATTTTTTGATCGAGCAGGAGGAAAGTCATGGCAAGCATCCGGATAGCCGGAACCGGAACCGGATCGAAAATATTAAATCGGAAAAAGACGGCTCGTCTGCAACGGAGCAGGTAACCTCAAAGAAAAAGAAAAAATGTTGTTTTCTTTTTTGCCGTAAAAACAGGAAATAAAAGCAGTGGCCTTTCGTCCGGGATAACCGGCTGCAGCGTCTGCTGGATGAATGATACTGGTTACCGGAGCATATTGTCGTAATACTGTTTCTTCAGCTGAACTTTAGGTAAGGATGTGGCTGCCCGGCCGCTGGTACCTGTGGTTATTGCCACCTGTACCGGAGTGCCGTCCACAAGATCCAGTGCCGCCTTAGTACAATCTTCTGTTACATCTCCCCAGGCTTTGTCTACCCCGTCATATATTTTAAGCTCCGGCGCAAAGCCGTCATAAGAAACCTGCTGATCGGAGCTGTTCTTGGTCATAAAGGAAACCGTCCAGAAGGTTACTTTCTTGAACAGGTCTATCGGGAAAAATCCCACGGGCTTGCCAAAGGTGTTATCATCACCGATGAGTTTGATATTCCCGTTGAAATAAGGTTTCAGGTCATTGATCAGGAGTTCGGCGGATGATGCGGTTTGGTCGCCGATGATCACGTATAAATTCGTCGGGTTGATGGGAAATCCTTTTGAATTATCTGTTTTATTAAAATTGACCGTATTACCACTGGATTCCGGTTTATAATAGGTGGGGCTGTAGGAGTGCCGTGTACGCATCAGGGTATAGTTGCCGGCCTGCAGGTCTGCATTGTAGTAATAAGTATACATTTTATTACTGCTGCTTACTGTTGCGGGGGACAGGCTATTGGCCAGGTAATCCTGTGTACGGGTAAACCCTCCGTTGTTATAGCGCAGGTCCAGGATGATATTCTTCACGCCTGCATTTTTAAAGGATCCGAGCGCCGTTTCAATCGCTGCCCGTGAATCTTCCAGCAGGTCGAAGAATTTGTAGACCATATACCCGGCTTTTGCACCCTTGGGTGATTGCAGGATATTGGAGTATAATACCGAAGAAGGAATAAAGGAGGCAATGGACAGATCGAGTGAAACCTGTTCGCCGCCTGGTTTCTCAAAAGTCACATTGGCGGATTTGGTGGTTTCATCGTAGAACATATTATTCAGGATGTCTACGGAAGACTGGTTATATCCCAGAGCCGTATTGTTCACTTTTACGATCTTCCAGGTGCGCTGTACACCCTTTTTTCCCGCATCGGAATTCGGATGCACATAGGTAACAAACCAGCCGGCAAAGTCGGAGGGTATTGCGGTCCTCCCTGCTATAGGTAGCCGGCTTTTCCACCCGCTTTTTACAAAGAAGCCATAGCTGCTTTCCGGCTGGGTGGCCATGCTGCCTGTTTCGGCATTGTAATAATCGGTGGCATAACTGTACCCTTTCTCTTTATCATGGGCATTGGTGTTCCGGACAGCGGCAAGGGTTGCTTCAGCTGTTTCCAGGTCGGTGCCTTTCGCATATTGCCGCGGGTTAAATGATTCATAGGTTGTATTGGTGCGGATCTCGTCCCAGAAATAGATCTCCCTGGAAAACAGGTAAACGGAATCCGCCACCCGCTGAATTTCGGTACTCCCGTCATCGGGTTTTACATCCACATCTTTTTTTTTGTCTCTGCAGGATGCAGCCAGTAACAGCAGCAGGCCCCCAACAGCGCCCATATTAAATACACGCATAGAATCCGGGAAAATTTATGAAAAGATAGGTATTAATTGTTTTTTTTATGTAAAAATTTTGATAACTTTTGGTATACCTGTTCCGGGGTTATCTCCTGCATACAACCTGCTTCCCCGTGAACCGGGCAGAGCTTATTGCCAAAAACAGAAGAAGGACGGCAGGGAAGATCGGTTTGGACCGCATTTTCCGGATCCTGTCCCCAACCATAAAAGCCGAGCCAGGGGTGGGTGCCTCCCCAGATGGAAACCACGGGCACTCCGTAAAGTGACGCCAGGTGCATATTGGCGGAATCCATGGTAAGCATCACATCCATCTGGGCGATCAGTTGTAATTCTTCCGCGAACGTATACCGGCCGGCAGCCACGCGGATATTAGGCTGTCCCGCTGCCCATTGCTCCAATACCGGGGCCTCCGCCTTGCTGCCAAATAAAAAGATCCTATGGTTGGCATCCTGCTGTAACAGCCGTACTACCTGCTCCATTTTTTCAAGCGGATACATTTTGGCCGCGTGCTTTGCAAAAGGGGCAATCCCAATTTGGCATTGCTGGTGTCCGCTATCCGATGTCTGACTGCTGATAGCTGATACCTGATGTCTGACTGCTGATAGCTGACTGCTGATGTCTGACTGCTGATAGCTGATACCCGATGTCTGACTGCTAATCTCCACAGGAACCCCAAGCTGTCCGAATACATCGGCATAACGCTGAAACGTGGTTTTTAAAGGGTGTAACTTTTTGTTGTGAGGTCTGGTGAGCTCTTTTTTTTCACTACGGCCTTTGTCGATCACGGCAATCGGAACAGGACCCAAAAAACGGCGGATGATCTTGGTGCGCAGCACATTGTGCAGATCGGCTACTGCATCAAAGGGCACATCCTTTTTTAGCCGGCGGGCCAGTGTGATTAGTCCGCGCAGGCCTTTGTACTGCTTCCGGATATCGGCACCGAAAAAATGAAGCCGTTCGATATTTTCAAAAAGCGGGGCATGAAAAGGCACCGATACCATGGTTACCCGCAGCCCGGGATGTTGTGCCAGCAATAGCCGGAGCACCGGAACGGTCATGGCTGCATCTCCCAGTGCAGAGAACCGGAACACCAGTATATGTTTGGGAGTGGCCTTCATTATTGTTTTTGCTGGTAAAGTACCGGGTTCAGACTTTCATCGTTGTACATCTTCATTTGTTTGTACACTTTCATGTACTTTTTCCCGGCAGCAATATCGTCGAGCAGCTGGTCAATGGCCGTGGAAAGATCCGTCCGTTGCATTTGCAGCACCTGGAGTTTGGCTGTGCAGGCTTCACGGTGCGCTTCCGAAGCATTTGGGCGGGTAGCTTCCTGCTGCATATGATAGATCTTCAGTTCCAGGATCGACAGACGGTCAATAGCCCAGGCCGGACTTTCGGTGTTGAACGCGGCATCTGCAGCCGGTGATATCGGACTGTATTGTTGCAGGAACCAGCTGTCGATATACTCCACCATATCGGTGCGGTGCTGGTTCGAGCTATCGATCCGCCGTTTGATCTCCAGGGCCTTCACCGGGTCAATCAGCGGATCGCGGATGATATCTTCCAGGTGCCATTGCACGGTATCGATCCAGTTTTTTTCATACATCAGGAACTCAAGAGTGCCTTTTGCATAAGGGTTTTGAACCGGGGTATCCACATCATCCGTTTTATGATAATCGGTGATACTTTGCTGAAAAATAAGGATCCAGTCTGCCGTGTGCATGATCAGTTATTATTAAGTAACGGTAAAAATAAATTTAAATATCCTGCAAATGTAAGTGTTTGGTACTTGAGATCTGAGATTCGAGATTTGAGACTCGAGTGCTGAAATTTAACATTTGGGATTTAGAATTTAGTATTTAACCTAAGCTTCCTCGTAATTCAGATCTTTATGAAAGGTTTCCGGCAGGGTGATAACGGCAATGGTGGAAACCAGCATAACGATAACGGCGGTAATAATAGCGCCGTTTACATACCCAACGGTTCCGATGCCCCGTATTTCCTTAAAGAGGAAGAGGATCAGCGGAAGCAGTCCCCGTACAAAATTAGGAACAGTGGTAGCCGCCGTAGCCCTTAGGTTGGTGCCGAACTGCTCTGCCCCAACAGTTACAAAAATGGCCCAGAAGCCGATGCTGAAACCGAGGAAAAAGCAAAGCGTGTACATCCACCCGGCACTGCCATTCCATTGAGTGGTAAAATAAAGCAGGATGGAAAGCATGGTAAGCGCATAATATATATATAATGCTTTTTTCCGGCTTTTCAGCCACTGGCTTACCATGCCGATGGTAATATCTCCAAGGGCAAGTCCGATATAGGCATACATGATTGACCGGCCGGGGTCGATATCTTCCCGGATGCCGAATTGCCTGCCGAATTCACTGCTGAAGGTAATGAGCACCCCAATCACAAACCAGGTAGGGAGGCCGATAAAAATGCTTTTCAGGTATTTGCTGAAGCGCTCCCGGTTGTTGAACAGCATAAAAAATTGTCCTTTTTTCACATTGCTCTCGCTCATGCGGTGATACATGCCCGATTCCAGTACCGAAATGCGTAACAGTAACAAAAGAATACCCAGTCCGCCCCCGATGAAATAACAGGTGCGCCAGTGGAATTCTTCTTTTATCAAAAAGGCAACTGCAGCCCCGAGTACACCAAAACCCGCAACAATAGACGTGCCGATGCCGCGCTTTTCCTTTGGCAGCAGTTCTGCTACCAACGTAATACCGGCGCCCAGCTCACCGGCAAGACCAATACCCGCCAGGAATCGGATGGCCGTATATTGTTCTACGGTTTGAACAAAGCCGTTGCAGATATTGGCAATAGAGTAGATCAGGATCGATCCGAAAAGCACTTTTACCCGGCCTTTTTTGTCGCCCCAGATGCCCCAGAGAATGCCGCCGATCAGCAACCCGGCCATTTGAGCCGAAAGGATCCATTCGCCTTTGGTGGTGATTTCATCAGCGGTTAATCCCAGTTCTTTCAGGCTGGGAATGCGGATGATGCCAAAGATGAGGAGGTCGTAAATATCAACGAAGTAACCCAGTGCAGCCACCACTACGGTGAGACTGAGAATGGAAGCTTTTTTTTCTTGGTTCATATGGCGTTGGGAGGTTATTTTTTTTGATCCAGGAAATAATTGACCGCCAGCTCATAGCCCTTTAATCCAAGCCCGATAATGCTGCCGGCAGCTTTGGCGCTTACATGTGATATCTTTCTGAACTCCTCCCGGGCGTGTACATTGCTGATATGTACTTCGACAACCGGTGTGTTGATGGCTGCAATGGCATCGCCAATGGCCACCGAAGTATGGGTATAGGCGGCAGGGTTGAGGATGATGCCAGCTGCTTCAAATCCGTATTGTTGCAGGGCATCCACAAGTTCCCCTTCGATATTACTCTGGAAATAATCAAAGCGGATCTGCGGGTATTTCGTCTTTAGCTGATCAAGGAACGATTCAAAACTGGAGCTGCCGTAGATACCAGGTTCCCGTTTGCCCAACAAGTTGAGATTGGGGCCATTGATAATAACAAGATGCATGTATGATATTTTAATGGGCTAATATAAACATTTGACAGAGGAAACTACTTATTTAGAATTGAAATTTTAGCATTCCATGCGGTTTAAATACCTTGATGCTCCCTTGCGAAACCCTTACATTTAAACGAACTGCACGCTGCAACGGGAATAATTTTGCGCAGGTTTTGTGTTTTGGCCGGGTTCGGTTATTTTTAAATAAACCTTTTAATATGACCATTCGCAAAATAGGCCTGCTGATCGGAAGTTTGCGGGCCGCCTCCTACAGCCGTAAAGTAGCACAGGAACTGATACAGATGGCGCTTCCGGGCCTGCACCTGGAAATCGTGGAGATCGGCGATCTGCCGCTGTACAATGAAGACCTGGAACAGAGCGTTCCGGAGCCCTGGCATCGTTTCCGCGAGGCCATCCGGGCCAAGGACGGGATTATTTTTGTAACACCGGAGTATAACCGTTCGGTTCCCGGCTTGCTTAAGAACGCTATAGATGTGGGATCCCGGCCTTATGGAAAAAGCGTATGGAACCGAAAACCAGGTGCGGTGGTAAGTGTTACACCAGGCGGACTCGGTGCTTTTGGAGCCAATCATCACCTGCGGCAGTCCATGGTGTTTTTAAATGTACCCATGATGCAGCAACCGGAAGCCTACCTCAGTAATATTGCCGCCTGCTTCAATCATCCCCAGTCGGAGGACAGGGCACGGTTGGATAAATTTTTGAAAGGCTTTCTGGAAGCCTATGCCGCATGGGTAACTGAAACGGCCCCGAAAGAAGCCTAGTATTACATCTGGAATAAAGCCCGGAGCTCTGCCGCATCGGTTGGCTTCATCTTGCCTCCCAGGATCAACCGCAGCTGCCGGCGGCGGAGCGCTCCTTCAAAAAGCAGCAGCTCTTTTTCGGTCACCGGGTCCAAGGCCGGCACGGAAGTAGGTTTTCCATGTGGATCCAGACCTACAAAAGTATAATAAGCCTCATTGCTTTTATACCGGTAGCGGTTTACCAGGTCTTCCCCATGTACCACCATATGTACTTCCATAGAGGAGTTGAAGGCACGGGTCACTTTTGCTTCAATGTGCACGGAGTTGCCCAGTTTAATGGGGTTTTCAAAGGAAATATTATCAACAGATGCCGTTACTACCGGAAGGTTCGCATGTTTTTGTGCAGATAACGCAGCGGCAATATCCATCCAGTACATCAGGCGTCCGCCCATCAGGTTTCCAAACGTGTTGGTATCATTGGGCAATACCAGTTCGGTCATCACAATCAGGCTGTCTGAAGGGTTCTTCGCCATCTTTAAATTTTTTGCAAAAGTAACAGGATACGGCTAATTTAGAAAACCGCTGTTCAAACGGTTGCACCTGGTCATTTTTTTTGCACATAGAACAGGTGCCAACCGTACCTTTGCCGGATATTGTAAAGGTTATATGCAAGAAGAAAAATTACCGGTTTCATTCGATAATACGGAGTTCGCATTTAAATACAAATCGGATAGCGAGTTAAAAGGAGCAAGACTGCTGTTTTCGATGATGGGGCAACCGGCATTGGTAAAACTGGGTACCCGCATCACGCCCTGGGCGATCAAAAACAAGCTACCTATAAAGGGATTGGTAAGAAGCACGATCTTTAGGCAGTTCGTGGGTGGTGAAACACTGGAAGAAACCGCAAAGGTTGCGGCCCGTTTAGGACAGTATCAGGTACAGGTGATCCTGGATTATGGGGTGGAAGGGGGTGAAGATTCTGAAAAGGAATATGATCACGCAGCGGACGAGTTTATACGGGTGATTGATTATGCGGCAACGCAATCCAACATTCCGTTTATGAGCGTAAAGGTGACCGGCTTTTCGCGATTTTCGCTGCTGGAGAAGATCGACGGGTTGATGACCACGGCCAGCGGAACCCTGATCAAACGCTACCTGCAGGTGATCGAGCAGCTGGATACCGCTGAAAAAGAAGAGTGGCACCGGGTGCGCACCAGGCTGCTACGGATCTGTGAACGGGCAGCGGAGAAAAAAATAGGCGTGTTGATTGATGCCGAAGAAACCTGGATACAGGATCCGGTAGATGCATTAACCATCTTAATGATGGATTCTTTTAATAAGATCACACCGGTTATTTATAATACCGTGCAATTATACCGGCATGACCGGCTGCAATTTCTGAAAGATTGTTATGAAGCTGCGGTGGAGCGTAATTTCCTGCTGGCCGTAAAACTGGTACGCGGTGCCTATATGGAAAAGGAACGGGCACGGGCAGCAGAAAAGGGCTATCCCTCGCCCATACAGCCGGACAAGGCCAGTTCAGACCGGGATTACAATGCAGGCGTACAGTTCAGTCTTGAACACCTGGACCGGATTGCGCTGGTTATTGCTACCCACAATGAAAAAAGCAATCTGGATGCAGTGGCCTGGCTACAGCAATACCAGGTTCCGTTCAATCATCCGCATGTACATTTTAGCCAGTTGTATGGGATGAGTGATAATATCACCTTTAACCTGGCGGCCGCCGGGTGCAGTGTTAGTAAATACCTGCCGTTCGGTCCCATCGAAGATGTGGTTCCGTACCTGATGCGGCGTGCACAGGAGAACACATCTGTGAAAGGGCAAACAGGGCGTGAGCTGGGACTGATCCAGGCAGAGCTGCAGCGGAGAAGAAAGGGCTAGCAGGCCGCTGGAAGCGATTTTTCTATAAAACCGTATTTTCTGGGGTGTAAATCAAATATTCCGTTCATGCGTATACGTGGACGGTTTTTTTGAATAAAAATATGTAATCGATTACATTATTGTAAAAAATAGTATATTTATTCCCTGGGTACCGTCAGTTGGTTTGTGCAAAAACGTTGCCCGGCGTTTTACAGATTCTTAAAGCAAATTTATTTTTATGGCAGAAACACATTATGATGCAATTGTGATCGGTTCCGGCATCAGCGGCGGCTGGGCCGCCAAAGAGCTGTGTGAAAAAGGGTTAAAAGTGTTGTTACTGGAACGTGGCAAAGAGGTGAAGCATATAACCGATTATGTAAATGCAGGGAAGGCTCCCTGGGAATTTGAACATCGTGGTGATATGACATGGGCACAAAAAAAACAGTATCCCAACCGCATTCGGGGATTCGGTCCCAGCGAGATCAACCTCGACTGGTGGGCCAACGATGCTGAAACACCCTATACCGAAATCAAGCAGTTCAACTGGTTTCGCGGGTACCAGGTAGGCGGGCGCTCGTTACTTTGGGGTAAGCAAACTTATCGCTGGAGCGATATCGATTATGAAGCCAATGCCAAAGACGGGATCGCCATCGACTGGCCGGTACGCTATCATGAAATTGCACCCTGGTATGATCATGTGGAACGTTTTATAGGAGTGAGCGGCAGTATGGAAAATCTTCCGCAACTGCCGGACGGGCAGTTTTTACCGCCAATGGAAATGAATATTGTTGAGAAGGATATTGCCGCCCGTATTAAGCAGGCCTATAACGACCAGCGCCGTATGATCATCGGCCGGTGTGCGCATCTTACAGAGGCGTTGCCCGGACGGAACAAGTGCCAGTATCGCAATAAATGTCACCTGGGATGCCCTTACGGCGGCTATTTCAGCACGCAGTCGTCTACATTGCCCGCCGCCATGAAAACCGGAAATCTTACCCTGCGCCCCTGGAGTATCGTGTCCCGGATCCTGTACGACAAGGATAAAAAGCGTGCAACAGGAGTGGAGGTGCTGGACGCCGAAACCAATAAAACCTATGAATACAAGGCGAAGATCGTTTTCCTTAATGCTTCCACACTTAACAGCAGCTGGATATTGCTAAACTCCGCCACGGACGTGTGGCCGGGCGGATTGGGCAGCAGCAGCGGCGAATTGGGACATAACCTGATGGACCATCACCTGGGCTCCGGCGCGGGTGGCCGGGTAGAGGGGTTTGAAGATATGTATACGTATGGCCGCCGGCCCAATGGCGTGTATATTCCCCGGTACCGCAACCTGAACGGGGAGAAGCGGGACTATATCCGGGGATTTGGTTACCAGGGTGGTGCCGGCAGGGGCCGGGGGACCAGGGCTGCTGAAGAAATAGCAGTGGGCGCTGCATTAAAAGAAGCGCTTACGGAGCCCGGAAGCTGGAACGTATGGATCGGGGGTTTTGGGGAGGTGTTGCCCTATCACGAAAATGTGGTTACACTGGATAAGAACCGGAAAGATAAATGGGGGTTGAATGTGCTGGCAGTGGATTCGGAATTAAAAGAGAACGAAAAAAAGATGCGGAAAGAAATTGTTAGCGATGGCAAGGAAATGCTGGAAAAAGCCGGTGTAAAGGATGTATATGGTTTCGATAATGACGGTATCATGGGGCAGGGAATTCATGAAATGGGTACCGCCCGCATGGGCCATGATCCCAAGACATCCGTGCTGAATAAATGGAACCAGGTATGGGATGCACCCAATGTATTTGTAACCGACGGATCGTTTATGACGTCGGCGGGTTGTGTGAATCCTTCACTCACCTATATGGCCTTTACCGCGCGGGCAGTGGATCATGCCATTGAGGAATTAAAGAAACAGCATCTTTAAGAACCCGTGGCATTCCTGTTGCGCTGCGTCATTGCACAAAATTGGAACCGCAAAGAGCAAAGCACACAAAGAAACGTGAAGTAATACCAACCCTTCATGCGCCTTCCTGGTTCTTTGTAGCCAGTGCTTCAATCGTGGCATCCCTGCATATTCTTTGCGTGCAATCAAACAACAAAGAACCAAACCCTGTGGCAGCCATCACTACACCCGCCTGTTATCTGCTTTCCAGTTCCGGATCTGTTGCTTGATGGCTTGAGGGGATAAGCGTTCTTTCAATGTTTTTTCAATTAATGCCGGCAGCTCTTCATCCGCCGCAAACCGGAGCGCGGCTATTTGGGAAAATGACAATTGCTGTTCCAGCGGCTCAAAGGTTTTGCCGGTCAGCACCAGGTACCGGTGCCGCATTTCCAGAATTACGATCCGGTTCTGCAGGGTTAAAGCATAATGCTGGCGCAACATAAATGACAACCATCCGGTTAGTAAGATCAGTAAGGCAATAAAGATCCATACCATCCTGAGAGCGGGATCGGCGAAAGCCTGGTAAACCGCACCTGCTTCCAGTATCAGTATGATCGGGTAAAATACAAAGTGATGCGGGGTATAGTAACGTACATGATTGCTGAACTGTTGCTTGGACATAATTGATAATTTGCCGTTAAGGTAACGGAAATAATGCGGAACCCTTAAAATACGGGCTGGTAAAAATTTTAACATACCGGATTTGATTTTCTAACCGACTTCTTCCTATCTTTGTTCTGTAATAAAAATAATTACAGAATGATCAACGGACGTTTTGCAACGGCAATTCACATACTCACTCTCCTGGCCAGGGAAGAAGGCGATGTAGCATCTTCCTATATCGCGGGCAGCATCAATATCAACCCGGTGCTGGTACGCAAGGAGATCAGCGTGTTGCGAGACGCAGGCTTTGTGGCAACGCAGGAGGGTAAGAACGGTGGGAGCCGGCTGGCCGTTCGGCCCTCAAAGATCCGTCTTTCCGATCTGTATAAGATCATTTACCGGGAGGGCTTATTTACGCATTCCAAAAACATGCCCAATCAGCATTGCGCCGTAGGCCGGCGTATCGGCACTATTATGGATAATTTGAATGTGGAAGCGGAGCAGGCCTTACTCAAACGGCTGCATGCCATTAGCATCCAGGACCTGCTGGATAAAGTGTAATTTTTTTTAGCTATAACTGTAATAAAAAATAATACATATAACAATAAAAAAACAACGCATGAAAATGGTAATTATCGGGGCTACCGGTTTTGTAGGTAGCGCTATTTTAAAGGAAGCTGTTCGGAGAGGGTACACGGTTACCGCATTGGCGCGGAATACATCGGCGATTGCCGAAGCCGGTAACGGGGTAAAGGCAATTGACGTGGATGTAACAAATGAAGCGGCGTTAGCAGACGCGATAAAGGGAAATGATGTAGTAATTAGTGCCTTTAATGCCGGGTGGACCAACCCCAACCTGTATAACGACTATCTTGCCGGGGCACGTCATATTGAAGCGGCCGTTGAAAAATCGGGTGTGAAACGGCTGATCATAATAGGCGGAGCCGGCAGTCTGGAAATCGATGGCCGGCAGCTGGTGGATGGTCCGGATTTTCCCACTGCCTATAAAGCAGGAGCCATGGGGGCAAGAGATTATCTGACGCACCTCAAGACCACTGAACAGCTGGATTGGTCCTTTTTTAGTCCGGCCATTGAAATGAACCCGGGCATAAACACCGGCCGTACCGGCCGCTACCGGTTGGGCACCGACAGCCCGGTTTTTGATGCAGAGGGGAGAAGTTCCTTGTCTGTGGAGGATCTGGCTGTTGCCATTCTTGATGAAGCAGCGCAACCCGCCCATATCCGCAAACGGTTTACCGCGGGCTATTAACCCGGAACTACTTAAAACGACAGTGTAACACATCCGGATCACCATGTCTGTGCAGGCAGGTGGCCGGATTTTTAGTTTGTCCTTTTACAAAGGAAACCAGTCAGATTTCTGTTGCAGAAAAATTCACCGCAGCCGCCAAAAAATGATAGGCTCTTTATTCTTCCTCCGGGATTTGTAACTTTGAAAGAAATGCCGGCGATGAAACAATGCTTATTATTGGTGGGAATGCTGGGCAGCGGAATATGGCTGCACGCGCAGGATTCTGTACGGGTAAAAACGCTTATTACGGAAGGTATCAGCTTACATGATCAGCGACAATATGCGGCGGCTATCAGAAAATACGATACGGTACTGCGTATAGATCCCGTTAATCTTGTAGCCCAATACGAGAAGTCCTATTCGCTGATGGCATCCAAAAACTATAAGGAGGCGATGGTGTTAAGCCGGGCCATTGCGGAAAATAAAAACGCGGAGCCGGGTATGACCGGTAATGCCTACAGTACCTGGGGCTCTGCCCTGGATGAGAGTGGCGATCATCAGCAGGCGTTGAAAATATATGACGAAGGAATAAAAAAGGTGCCCGGATATTATATGCTCAACTATAATAAGGCGGTTACCTATTTCCGGATGAATGAAATGGAGAAGGGAATTGCCGAACTAAAGCTGTCGTTATTAAAGAACCCGCGTCACCCCGCTTCACACTTTATGCTGGGGCGGATCATGCACTACCGGAAAAATAAGGTTGCGGCGATGATGCCCTTGCTCACATACCTGTTGTATGACAATAAAAGCAAGCGCGCAGAAGAAGCGCTGACCCTGCTGCGTTCCATTGTGGAAGGCAACATAAGAACCCTGGATTCCGGGAAATATGCGGTGGATATAGCCCCTGAGGTTTTAGCGGGAGCCGGGAAAAAGAAAGCCACTGCAGATGATGATTTCGGATCCATGGAATTGTTGCTGGAATTGGGTGCTGCAGCTGCATCCGCTAATGCAGCGGTAAAAGAAATGCTTCCGGCCGACCGGTTTGCTTACCTGTTAAAGCAGGCTTTCAACAGCTTAACAGAACAGGAGGGACATGATGGTTTTTATGGAAGTTTTTACCTGCCCTTTTTTACGGGCATGCATAAAAAAGGACTTACCGAAAGTTTTGCGCATTTGGTTTTCTTACCCTCGGGAAATGTGATGAATGAGGTGTGGATTCAGGATCACCGCGGGCAAATGGAAGCGCTCAGGACATGGGCACAGGCTTACCAGTGGCCGGTAGCGGAGACCGTGAAGCGTTGAGTATGCTGCTTTGAGGAGTTGAAAGATGGGCGGTTCAGATTTAAGGTCCAGGTTTAGGATCAGATCTCATGGCCAGCCCATAGTCAATACGGCGCACTGACTGCTGACCGCCGATAGCTAAAAACCATCTATACACAGGTTTCACACAGGCACCACCGCAGATTTCCGGGATGGCGTTATAATGATTATCTTGCAGCCATGCAGCAATACTTAGATTTATTACAACATATTCTGGATGAAGGCGTTGAGAAGACTGATCGTACTGGTACCGGCACCATCTCCACCTTTGGTTATCAGATGCGTTTTGATCTTCAGCAGGGCTTTCCGATAGTAACCACCAAAAAACTGCACCTGAAAAGCATTATCCACGAATTGCTTTGGTTTCTGAAAGGGGAAACGAATATTGCCTATCTGAAGGAACATGGGGTTCGTATCTGGGATGAATGGGCCGATGCGAATGGTGACCTGGGGCCTGTGTACGGAAAGCAATGGCGGAGCTGGGAGGGGAAAGACGGTAAAGTAGTGGACCAGATCACGGATCTGATCCGTCAGATCAAGACAAACCCCGATAGCCGGCGGCTGATCGTTAGCGCCTGGAATGTAGGTGAGCTTTCGGAAATGGCGTTGATGCCCTGCCATACCCTGTTCCAGTTTTATGTAGCGGCGCCGAAAACGGCCGACGGGAAACCGGGGAAACCACGCCTCAGTTGCCAGTTGTATCAGCGCTCTGCGGATGTTTTTTTGGGAGTTCCCTTCAATATTGCATCGTACGCCCTGCTTACCCTGATGATTGCGCAGGTATGCGACCTGGAACCAGGCGAGTTCATACACAGTTTTGGGGATGTACATATTTACACCAATCATCTGGAACAGGTAAAGCTGCAGCTATCCCGCACGCCGTACCCGTTACCACAAATGAAAATAAACCCCGGGGTAAAAGATATTTTTAGTTTTTCATTTGACGATTTTGAGCTGGTCAATTACCAGGCTCATCCCGGTATTAAAGGCGTGGTGGCGGTTTAAGAATTTAAAATGAGGAATATGAAACAATCAATTTGAAAATAATAAACCATGAAAAATACCACACAAAAATTCGATCTTGAAGATCGGTTGGTTGATTTTGCCTGTAGATGCCTGGATGTATGCGAATTGGTACCATCTGCAAAGGCCGGACAAAATTTGGAATGCCAACTATCAAAGAGCGGCACCGCCAGTGCCTTGATTTACAGAAAAGCGCAGTCGGCTGAATCGAGGGCCGGTTTTATTCACAAAATAAAGCTGGTACTCAAAGAAATAAGAGCATCCAGGGTTAATCTTAAAATGATCCGGCGAAAGCCGGTTATTGTACATAAAAAGATAGGGCGTGCATTTGATGAAGCAACCCGGTTAATGGCGATCGTTTTAAAAAGCACAGAAACCATAAAGATGAATAACCTGCGCCCGTAATTACTTTTTTATTTCTAATTTAGCATTTCTTATTTCTAATTTTATGCTGATTTCTTTAGTAGCCGCTGCATCCAATAATAACGTCATTGGTAAAGACAACAAACTTCTTTGGTCCCTGCCCAATGATATGAAGCATTTTAAGAATGTAACCTGGGGTATGCCGGTAGTGATGGGGCGTAAGACCTTTGAATCTTTTAAACAGCCCCTGTCCGGCCGGAAGAATATCGTGCTCAGCACGAATAAGAACCTGAAAATCGATAATGCCATTGTAGCCCGCAGCATGCAGGACGTGGAACTGCTGGTAAAGGAAATGGACGTAAAAGAACTGATGGTGATCGGAGGGGGAGAGATCTACAAGCTGTATCTGCCCAAAGCGAACCGTATTTACCTTACCCGGGTAGACACGGCGCTTGAAGGGGATGCTTTTTTCCCGGTATTTGATCAAAATGTCTGGGCGTTGAAAAGTAAGCAGGAATACAAGGCGGACGAGAAGCATTTGTTTGATTATACATTTGAGCTTTGGGAACGCAATTAAATGTAGCCTGTCGAATGATCGATATTCAATGTAAAATTTAGCAGCACCGGTTCGGGAGTGCTCCGGCTTATTTGGAAGCAGTTTTACATTTTGCAGTTAAAATTCTATATTTTACATTTTAATGGTTTATTCTCCTTTAATTGCCGCATCCAAATACTTTAAATATTACATCCACGCTTCCAATAGTAAGGGGCATGGAATGCATTCTCCTTTTGTGTTTGAGTTTATCACGAAAGTGATGAATGATTTTACCCGGTATCCGGATTATGAGCGGGTGGAAGCCCTTCGCAAACAACTGCAAAACGACCCTTCGGTGCTTACCGTGCAGGATCTGGGTGCGGGATCTGCTAAAAGCAGCGCCAGTACCCGTAAGGTGGCATCCATTGCAAAAAATGCCGCCAAACCGGCCAAGTACGGGCAATTGATGTATCGCATGATCCGTCATTACGGAGCCCTGCGCATCCTGGAGCTGGGCACCTCCTTAGGGATCACAACATCATACCTGGCAGCAGCCAACCCGGAAGCCCGGGTGGTAACCCTGGAAGGGGCGCCATCGGTGGCACAAAAAGCAAGAGAAAACTTTACTTCGCTGGGGTTGAACAATATCGAGCTGGTAGAGGGAAACTTCGATGATACGCTGCCGGCCGTTTTGAATGCGCTGGAAAAAGTTGATTTTGTATTCATTGACGGCAATCACCGGAAGGAACCAACAGAACGTTATTTCCAGCAGCTATTGCCTTATATCCATAATGAAACCCTGCTGGTATTTGACGATATCCATTGGAGCGCGGAAATGGAAGCGGCCTGGGATAATATCGTGGTACAGGATGCTGTAACCTGCGATATTGACCTGTTCTATATTGGTATTTTAAGTTTCAGGAAAGAATTTAAAGAAAAACAGGCGTTTGCTGTGCGGTTTTAAATTTCCTGATCGGTGCTATAAAATCGCTCGATACGTTTGTCGGGAATGAACCAGATGATGGCAACAAGCGCATAAATTCCAATGCCGATCCAGGGCGAAATAAAACTGCCGCTGATACCTGCCAGGTACAGGATCCAGGATGCGTTTCCCTTCGCATCCGTACCAACTGCCTTTGCCAGTTTACAATCCGGCCCTCCGATTTTAATCAGCTCTTTTTGCAGGATCACATATGCAATACCCGCCATTAATAATACAAATCCATACAGGGCAACGGGAATCGGTTTGTCGTAATGTTTATCCATCCAGGCCGTGGTAAACGGAACGAGGGATAACCAGAACAAAAGGTTCAGGTTCTTCCATAACACGGCTCCGTTTATTTTATCTACCAGGTGAAACATGTGGTGATGATTGTTCCAGTAAATGCCCACGTAGATAAAGCTGAGTATATAACTGAGAAACGTAGGAATCAATGGAATGAGCGCCTTAAGGTCTTGTTCGCTTTCTCCTTCGGGCATTTTTAATTCCAGCACCATAATGGTAATGATGATGGCCAGTACGCCATCGCTGAATGCTTCAAGTCTTGATTTGGTCATATACACACAATAAAAAAGGTGTATAAATATAAAGAGAATTTATACACCTGGGAATTTTTTGCAAAACCGGTTATTGTAAGGCGGTCAGCGCTGAATCATAGTCGGGTTCTGTGGTGATTTCCGGAACTTGCTCGGTATATACGATCTCGCCATCTGCATTGGCCACTACTACAGCGCGGCTCAGCAGGCCTTTCATTGGCGAATCGGCAAATGTAACGCCATAAGCATCGCCAAAATTGCCTCTGAAGTCGGAAAGGGTTTCCACATTGCTGATGCCTTCCGCAGCACAGAAGCGATTGAGGGCAAAGGGCAGATCCCTGGAAACGTTTAATACAACGGTATTATCCAGCGCCGCCGCTTTTTCGTTGAATTTTCTTACTGAAGCGGCACAAACACCGGTATCCACACTTGGGAAGATATTCAGCACCACTTTTTTGCCGGCATAGTCCGACAGTTTCTTTTCCGCCAGCCCGGAATTTACGAGCGTAAAATCTTTCAGTTTACTTCCTTTCTCGGGCAAACTGCCTACGGTGGTTACGGGGTTTCCTTTCAATGTAATTTCAGCCATAATATAAAATTTATTATTTAGATCGAATAAACGCAAGGGTACAAAGAAAATAAATTTATTTGTGAAAGCATCAGCCGGAAAAATAAAAACGGCCATCCCATCCTGTTACCTTGCTTCAATAACTGTACCGCCTTTTAACAGCCAAACGGGCGAAATTGTTGTTTCATGCGCATGCAGATTTTTCACCGCATATAAAATAATTAAAAAACAATCAACGGCCTTCGGTTATTACAATTAAAATAGTTAACTTACCTGTTATAACCCTTGTTATGATCATTGGAGTTTTGCGTGAACCTTCTTTTGAAACAAGAGTGTCTTTGCTGGCGGAAGCCGTGGTGCAGCTGGCAAAAAAGAATCTTACTGTTTATGTGGAAACGGGTGCCGGTGCCGGCGCTTTTTGTACCGATGCAGACTATGAAAATGCCGGAGCACAGATAAAACCCCGCTCGGAGGTGCTGGCTGTTTCAGATATTCTGCTGGCCATACATCCTGTTGAACAGCTCCCGGCCTCATCCCGCCCTTTAGCAGAAAAGCGCTCCCCGGTTTTTATCGGTGTTTATCAACCCTTATCCAATCCGGCATTGATCCGTGCCTGGGCACAAAGGGGCGATACGCTGTTTTCCCTCGATCTGCTGCCCCGAACTACCCGTGCGCAGGCGATGGATGTGCTCAGCTCACAGGCGAATATCGCGGGTTATAAGTCGGTATTGCTGGCTGCGGGCATGTATCCCCGTTACTTTCCGATGTTTATGACGGCCGCCGGAAGCATAGCGCCTGCCAGGGTGCTCGTTCTTGGTGCCGGTGTGGCTGGCTTACAGGCGGTAGCTACGGCACGCAGGCTGGGCGCAGTGGTTGAAGTGTTTGATACCCGGCCGTCGGTAAAGGAAGAGGTGATGAGTCTGGGGGCGAAGTTTGTTGAGGTGGAAGGTGCTGCTGATGCCAGCAAGGCAGGAGGGTATGCGGTAGAGCAGTCTGCTGTATATCTTCAACAACAACAACAGCGGATCGCAGACAGCGTTGCCAAGTCGGATGTGATTATTACCACGGCACAGATCCCCGGGAAAAAGGCGCCGGTGTTGATCAATGTAGACATGTTAAACGCTATGCGAAAAGGATCGGTGATCATCGATCTGGCGGCGGCCTCCGGAGGAAATACTCCACTTACAAAAAATAACGAAACCGTGCTATATAATGGTGTTTCCATTGTGGGGCATTCAAACCTGGCGGCAACCATGCCCGCCGATGCCAGTAAACTATATGGCCGGAATATCCTGAACTTCCTGCAGTTGTTAATTGATAAAGATGGTGCCTGGATCATGAATCCTGAAGATGAATTGGTGAAGGGCAGCTGCGTGGTTTATGAAGGAAAAATCGTTAACGAAAAAATTAAGCAGCAGGACCCCGTTCCCGGAACAGAACCAGCTTAGTATTGGGGTGCTCGTATTGGGGTTTTAGAATTTAGTATTTAAGATTTAGAATTTTATATTTAGAATTTCAAACAAAATCTTATGGGCTTCTTTAACTGGATCACCGAAAATCAGCAGATCATCTATATTGTGGTACTCATGATCTTTGTGGGGATAGAGGTCATAGGGCGTGTGCCCAGTGTATTACATACGCCGCTGATGAGCGGGGCCAATGCCATACATGGGGTGGTCATTATCGGTGCCATTATCGTTATGGGGCGTGCCGAACCAGACAATTACCTGGCCCTGATACTCGGGTTCCTGGCGGTGATCGTAGGCACCCTGAATGTGGTTGGAGGCTTTGTGGTAACGGACCGGATGCTGGAAATGTTCAAACGGCGAAAGCCTAAGCATTAAATTCTAAATCTTAAATACTAAATACTAGGTTCTGCATCCTAAAATAGTAATCGTTTATGCCGGAGGAAAGGATATATGATTTAGAAGCAAGGACTGAACGGTTTTCATTGCGGGTTCGGGATTTTTGTTTGGAACTCCGGGTCGATGTATTTAACCGGGTGTATATTTCCCAGGTGCTTCGATCAGCCGGCTCTGTGGCTGCAAACTATATTGAGGCCAACGATAATCTGGGAGATAAAGACCTAAAACATAAAATAAAGATCTGTAAAAAGGAGTCTAAGGAAACAAAACTTTGGATGAAACACCTTTTGGTTTATGATCGGATCGAGTTGGAAGATGAACGGCAGGCCTTGGTTCAGGAAAGCGAGGAGCTAATGAAAATTTTCGCAGCTATTTTACGAAAACTTGGAGGCTAATCAGATCTTATGAATTAGAATTTAGTGCTTAGAATTTAACAAACTCATGAACATACTAACACTCTGTTACCTGCTCGCATCCATAACATTCATCATCGGATTGAAAATGTTATCGGGGCCGGCAAGCGCCCGGAAGGGAAACCTGGTGGCTGCTGCGGGTATGAGTGTGGCTGTACTGGGAACGATTTTTTTATACAGGGATGATGCCGGGCAGCGATTGGGAAATTATGGCTGGATCTTTGGCGGTATATGTATTGGCGGACTCATCGGCACCCTGGCGGCAAAGCGGGTAAAGATGACGGCCATGCCCGAAATGGTGAGTATGTTTAACGGCATGGGCGGACTTTGTGCGGCATTGATCGCTATTGTGGAGTTTGATCATTTCCGGCGCCATGCGATTATTGTCATGGAAGGGACCACCGCATCCGGGATGTTGATTCCAGTGGGTTTGCTGATCATCATCCTGCTGGGGCTGATCATCGGATCGGTTTCTTTTTCCGGAAGCATGATTGCCTGGGGAAAATTAAACGGTAAGATCAAAGACCGCTCTTTCAAGGGGCAGCATCTTCTGAACCTGCTGGTGTTGCTGGCTATTGTGGCGGGCGCTGTTTACCTCCTGTTCTGTTTTGATCTTTCGCTGATGGGAACGTTGTTTTACCTTATTCTTGGACTGGCGTTGCTGTACGGGGTCCTGTTTGTGCTGCCTATTGGAGGGGCTGATATGCCGGTAGTAATTTCGCTGCTCAACTCGTTTACGGGGGTGGCGGCAGCCTGTGGCGGCTTTTTATATGATAATAAAGTAATGCTTACCGGCGGAATACTCGTAGGCGCCGCCGGAACCCTGCTTACGGTTTTAATGTGCCGGGCTATGAACCGCTCGCTGGCCAATGTGCTGATCGGTTCTTTCGGTGGCGGAAATACAGTCGCTAAAAGCGGGGAACAGGAGCAGGGGGCTATTAAGGAAATCAGTATCTCCGATACAGCGGTTGTAATGGGATATGCCAACCGGGTGCTGATCGTTCCCGGCTATGGGTTGGCCGTAGCCCAGGCCCAGCATGTCTGTCATGAACTGGAAAGGTTGCTGGAACAGCGGGGAGTGGAAGTACTGTATGCCATCCATCCCGTTGCCGGACGTATGCCGGGTCATATGAATGTATTGCTGGCCGAAGCGGATGTACCTTATGAAAAACTGCTGGAAATGGAGCAGGCCAATGAATTGTTTCCTCAAACGGACGTGGTGCTGGTGCTGGGCGCCAATGATGTGGTAAACCCAGCGGCCAAAACAGATCCTGCTTCCCCCATTTATGGAATGCCCGTGCTGGAAGTGGAGCAGGCCAAAACGGTAATTGTCAACAAACGGAGCATGAAACCCGGTTACGCGGGAATTGATAACGCTTTGTTTTCCGGTGCTAAAACCTCCATGTTGTTTGGTGATGCTAAAAAAGTATTGCAGGACCTGGTAACCGAGCTGAAAAACAGCTGAGCCCGTCTGCGGATAAAAATTGAAATACACTGTTGCGTTTCCTCCCGGAACAGCGTTTATGGGTTTAGTACATTAAAACCAAAAACGTGTTTATGAAAAGACCATTGCATGCACACCGACTACTGTTTTGTGCTTTGGGCCTGGCCCTCTTTTTTGCCGGTTGTTTGAAAGACGAGGTAAAAACCACATTGCGGTACGCTATCTATACCCCGGAATACAAAACCGTTAAAGAAATACGGGAAAATCTTACAACGCTTGCACCGAAAGATATAGAGAGCCCCGGTAAGATCTATGTAAAAGGAAGCTATATTTTTGTAGGAGAGCGAAACAAGGGCATCCACATTATTGAAAACAGCAACCCGGCTTCTCCTAAAAATATAGGCTATCTCGAAATTCCCTATAACGCCGATATGGCGGTTAAGAATCAGGCATTGTATGCGGATATGGGACCTGACCTGCTCGGTTTCGACATTACCGATCCGCAAAAGGCGAAGTTAAAAACAATAACCGAGAGCGCTTTTCCCTTTCCGATATGGAAAGACGAGAATTATAAGCTGGTGATACGCTGGAGCAAAAGAGATACGGTTATCCATTCAAGAACGGAAGCGAAATCCAGGAATGGAGAAATCTGGTCACCTTATTTTGACGGTATGGCCGGGCCTGCCGGATCCGCCGGCACTTCAGGAACATACGGCACGGGAGGTTCAATGGCCCGTTTTGCTGCCACAAAGGAGCGGTTGTTTACGGTAGGACACAATAATATGGGTGTGTTCAATATTACCGATGACTTCAAGCCAGCCTTTGTTATGCGCAAAGAGCTGGATAGAGGCATCGAAACCATTTTTCCTTTTGGAGATCATTTGTTTGTAGGAACGGTTTCAGGCGTCAAAGTATTTGCGCTTACAAATCCTGATAACCCCGCAGAAATCGGATCGTTCGGGCATATACGCCGGTGCGACCCCGTTGTTACAGACGGCAAGCATGTTTTTGTTACACTGCGAGGCGGAAGCAATTGCGGCGGAAATACAAGCGAATTGCAAATTTTAACGGCAACAACTCCAACGGCACTTCAGCTGGTAAAATCCTATCCATTGGATAACCCCTTCGGTCTGGCGGTTGATGGCAATACACTCCTGGTATGCGATGGAAGCTCCGGGCTGAAAGTATATGATATAACCGATGTAAATGCGATGAAATTACTGCAACAGATTAAGGACATAAAACCTTATGATGTTATAGCATCTGGAGGTTTGGCGATCGTTTCGGCAGTTGACGGTATTTACCAGTATGATTATAAGAAACCCGCGGCTTTGAAGCTGCTCAGTAGTCTGAAACTGAAGAAATAGGATCCCATCATTGCGGCGCATGTTCTGTGGTGTTTTCACAGATGGCGCCGAATGATCTAAAGCTGAAATACAGGTGATGCATGTAAAAGCACACTGTTTTACCCACCATTCAATAAAACCATCCAATGTTTAAGCGATATCTTTTTTTGCTTGCTGTTGTTATTATTGGCGTAAATTTTTGCAGGGCGCAGTCGCGGCCCATCCGTTATTCCGGCATCATCAATACCGGTGCTGTTTTTGGAAGCAACAATACGAAGTTACAGGTTCAAACCATTCATGGTATTCAAAGCGATACCTGGTCCGCAGGGATCGGCGTTTCCCTTGACGATTATTTTTTACGGTCATTTCCGGTTTTTATAGACGTCCGGAAGGATATTTTCAATACTGCCAACAGTCCTTTTATATATGGAGAGGGCGGTATCAATCCGGTTTGGCGTAATATCGAAGAAAGTTATAGAAAAATCGATCATAAAACGGGCGCATTTTATGAAGGGGGCGTTGGATATAAAATAGGGCTCAACCAGCAAATGGCCCTCATCATTGCAGCCGGTTACAGTTTTAAAAGTTTCCGGGCAGATAGTTATGTAAAAGCATATGATACGTCGCAACCGCTCAACTGGGCCTGGAGCAACAGGACGAGTGATAAATATATGCTAAGGCGTATTGCATTAAAAATAGGGCTCCGGTTCTGATGGCCGTATGCCGTGCCGGCGGGAACCGGAAAAATCAGGGCGCGTTCCAAATAAGTTCCCCGGTTTTTATACTTTTGCTGGGTGCAATTACCAATCGCTTTAGTAGAGTCATTACGGGGGCTTCCGGGTTTTGATGAACCGGCATTTATCGATATACACCAGTCCGGCGCCCAGGTGACCTCCGTGCGGATCAACCCGCATAAAATTT
Source organism: Niabella pedocola (assembly GCF_021044425.1). Lineage (GTDB taxonomy): Bacteria > Bacteroidota > Bacteroidia > Chitinophagales > Chitinophagaceae > Niabella > Niabella pedocola. The sequence goes on from NZ_JAJNEC010000003.1 coordinate 117,340, forward strand.
CCGAAGTTCCGTTTGCTGTAGCGCATACGCCTATTCCCTGGTCCCGTTATGGTTATTATCTTTCCCAGCGTCCCTCGTTTACTTTCGATCCTTTATTTCATGCAGGTTGCTACTATGTACAGGAGGCCAGCAGTATGTTTTTGGAGCAGGCGCTGCAACAAACTGTTGATCTTACACAGCCGTTAACAATACTGGATCTTTGCGCTGCCCCCGGAGGAAAAACAACCCATTTGCAGTCACTGATATCGGCAAACAGCCTGCTGGTAAGCAACGAGGTGATCCGTGGCCGCGCGGCTGTATTAAAAGATAATGTGATCAAATGGGGTGCGCATAATATAGCCGTAACCAATAATGACCCCGCCGGATTTTCGACGCTGCCGGGCTTTTTTGATGTAATGGTGGTGGATGCCCCATGTAGCGGCAGCGGCTTGTTCCGGAGAGATGAAACCGCCATTGAGGAGTGGAGCCCGGGTAATGTTGCGCTCTGCAGCCAGCGTCAGCAGCGCATTCTGGCTGATGTGCTGCCGGCATTAAAAGAGGATGGGGTGCTGATCTATTCCACCTGTTCCTATTCCCGGCAGGAAGATGAGGACATCCTGCAATGGCTGCTTACACTCGATATGGAAGGTATTGAATTAGTCACCGACCCGCAATGGAACATCACCAGCGTAAAGACCGGCAATAGTTTTGGCTACCGGTTCTGGCCGTATCGGTTGAAAGGGGAAGGCTTTTTTATGGGGGCGTTCCGGAAAAAAGTGCTTTCAGAAAGACCGGAAAAATACCGGCAGAAAACAAAGCCGCTTTCGGCGAAGGAAACCGGGGTATTGCGCTCCTGGATCCGTGTGGATGGACAGGCTTTTGTGGCATTCGGTGGACGTATCTATGCCTGGCCGGAAAATCTCTTTGAAGCATTGGATCGTTTGGCAGGGAAAATGAAGGTGGTGTATTCCGGTGTGCTTACCGGTGAACTGATCCGTGATAAACTGATCCCCGATCATGCCCTCGCGCTGAGCAAACGGCTGCCGGCTGCTATTGCTGCCACAGCGTTGTCTGAAGAGGATGCCATCCGTTACCTGCAGCGGAAAGATTTTGTGCTGGAAAACGCGCAAAAAGGATGGCAACTGGCCACATTCGGTGGTCATCCGCTGGGATGGATGAACGTGCTGCCCAACCGGATCAATAATTACTATCCGAAAGAACTGCGCATACTGAAGGAACAGGCGCCCGAAATATAACATACCCGTACATTTAATAACGGCATATATGAATCAATCACTTCCCTTTTTAACAAAACTGGCGCTGGTCCTTTTTTGCATGATCAGCCTGGGGTATCTGCTGATGCTGGGGCAAACCCTGTTGGCGCCGATGTTTTTTTCGTTCCTGATGGCCCTGCTGTTTTTGCCGGTAGCGGTATTCCTGGAGCGGAAATGCCGCCTTCCGCGAACCATTGCCACAACAGTGGTGATCGTGCTGATGTTGTTGACATTTGCCGGGGTGATCGCTTTTTTCAGTACTGAAGCCCGGTCGTTTACTGAAGACTGGCCGCAACTGAAACAACATGGCATGCAGGCTTTTGAAACCACCCAGGACTGGATCCGCTCAAAATTTCATATCAATGCAAAAAAACAGTGGGATTATATTAACCAGGGAGCGGAGAAGTTATTTTCCCAGAGCGCAGCCATTGTAAGCACTACCTTGTCCACCGTTTCTGCTACGTTTATTTTCCTGGGGTTTACGCTGCTGTTCACCTTTTTTATCCTTAATTACCGCAGGGTCTTGTATGCCTTCCTGGTTTCTGTATTCAGTGACGCGCACAAGCCGCGGGTGGAGGGAATTGTACGGAGGGTGAAAACGATTATTAAAAAATATATCATCGGACTGCTGATCCAGATGCTCATCGTTTCGGTAGCACTGATCCTCGTGCTTTCGCTTATCGGTGTTAAGTATGCGGTACTGTTGGGCTTTATGGGAGGGATCCTGAACGTGATCCCGTATCTGGGCATCATCACGGCGCTCCTGTTTAGCTGCCTGGTAACCTTTGCCACGGTGGGTAGCGGAAAAGTACTGCTGGTTATAATTGCATTTATTATTGTACATGCCATCGATAGCAATATCGTAATGCCTCTGGTGGTGGGTTCCAAAGTGAAGCTGAATCCGATGATCGCCTTTATCGGCATTATCGTAGGGGAGATGCTTTGGGGTATTTCCGGGATGTTTCTCTGCATTCCGTTCCTGGCCATATTAAAAATCATCTTTGACCGGGTAGATGGCTTACATGCCTGGGGCATGCTGATGGGAGAGGAAGGTGAGCTGGACATCGGGATGCGTCGTATCGGCATGGCCCGTGCAAGAAGTAAAAAATAAGGCGTATTCTTTATGCTGATGTTTTACCGCCAACTATGCAAAGGATTCGCGAGGTTCGCTAGAGGGATGATAAGCCTATTATAAGAATACTTTGCGCCCGCTGTCGGCCCCTTGCGTATCCTCTGCGGTTTAATAATAACTCAAAGCTACGTCAGGACCCTCAGGAATTATTACAGCAAAAGCGGACTACAGCAAATATTGCATTGCGTCCATTGCGGATCCCCTACGTCCTCTGCGGTTTAATAATAACCCCAAGCTACGTCAGGCGCCTCAGAATTATTACAGCAAAAGCGGACTACAGCAAATATTGCATTGCGTCCATTGCGTGCCCTGGCGTCCTCTGCGGTTTAATAATAGCTCAAAGCTACGTCAGGCGCCTCAGAATTATTACAGCAAAAGCGGACCACAGCAAATATAGCATTGCGTCCATTGCGTGCCCCTGGCGTCCTCTGCGGTTTAATAATAACTCAAAGCTACGTCAGGCCCCTCAGGAATTATTACAGCAAAAGCGGACTACAGCAAATATAGCATTGCGTCCATTGCGTGCCCTGGCGTCCTCTGCGGTTTAATAATAACTCAAAGCTACGTCAGGCCCCTCAAGAATTATTACAGCAAAAGCGGACTACAGCAAATATTGCATTGCGTCCGTTACGGATCCCCCGCGTCCTTTGCAGTTTAAGGTCACCCCCGAGCTATGTCAGCAACGCAAGGCATTCGATAGTTCGGTTCAATTTTCAATATTTTGAACAATTTTGACTAACTATTGAGACATTTTGCTGCATATATGTGCACTTTTTTTTAGAATTTCGCCGGAGGTCTGGATAAAACTGCCTTGTCATATGATGGATTGCTCATTGCGCTCCCGCAATCCGGTACCAGTATTGGTAAAGGCAGACCTGTTCAGCGGTGATGACTTTGAAACTTTTTAAAACGAAATCAATAGTTCTATGGTTCAGCTATCTTATCGGGGAATCCGATCGTGTTTGTTATGGATGCTCTTCATACTTTCGGCAGGTGCCGGTTATAGCCAGCAAAAAGCGCCCGCATACCCGTTGATTACACATACCCCTTATTTCAGTATCTGGAGTAATACAGATCAACTGAATGAATCGGTAACCACACACTGGTCGGGAACAGAACACTCACTGGTGGGGATTATAAAAGTAGACGACCGGTTTTACCGTTTCATGGGCCGGGAGCCACAGCAATTTGCTGCGCTGGTTCCAACAAGTGATGAAAAGGCATACTCCGTTCAATATACAGAACAGCAGCCGGGCGAAGGCTGGAACACACCGGGGTTTGATGACCGCAACTGGAAAACCGGTGCGGCTCCCTTTTCAGATGACCGGTCTGTTGCCAAAACCTATTGGGGCTCGGATGACCTATGGGTGCGGCGTACCTTCCAGGTAGAACGCCCTGTGGATGATGAGCTGTACCTCAAGATCAATCATGATGACAATATTGATGTGTACCTGAATGGCAAATTGATCTATCATAAAACCGGTTGGGTAAACCGCATGACCTACCTGAACCTCAACGATGCGCTGAAAGCAAATTTGAAGACTGGTAAAAACCTGCTTGCTGTTCACCTGCGCAATACTGCAGGAGGCCGTCACCTGGACCTGGGTATTTCCCGTAATATGCCACCGCCGCCCTCCGAACAACTGTTGAAGGCAACCCAGGTGAACGCCACTGTAAAAGCGTTACAAACGGTCTATGAATTTAAAGCCGGTGGCGTTGATCTGAACGTTAATTTTACTTCTCCGCTATTGTTAAAAGAAATAGAGCTGATGGCCCGCCCCGTTTCTTATATCACTTATGCTGTAAAATCAAACGACGGCCGCGCACACGATGTAAAAGTTTACCTGGGCGCTTCCTCCAATATTGCCGTAAATGAGGCTTCTCAGGAGGTGATGGCCAATGTAGTAAACAGCAGCCGGTTAAAATTGCTGCAAACCGGTACCACCAGTCAGCCGGTGCTGGCAAAAAAAGGAGATGATCTTCGTATCGATTGGGGCTATTTTTATGTGGGCGGCGATAAGGGGAGCACCACTCAATTCATTACAGGCAGCCCCAGGGAAGGCATTGCCGGGTTTATCGGCAATAGCGCAGGCAGGGCGGCAAAGTCGGGGATCCGCGGACGGAACCTGGTATTGAATACCGTGCTCAACCTGGGAAAGGTGAATACCTCCGGCGTTGAGCAGTTTATGCTGCTGGGATATGATGAGCTGTATTCCATTCAGTATTTTCATAATAATCTCAGGCCCTGGTGGAACAAAAATGGCGGTAAAACCTTTACATCCGTGATGGATGAAGCTGCTGCTTCGTATAAATCCGTTATGAAAAAAGTAAATGATTTTGATGAAACAGTACACAATGATGCATTTAAAGCAGGAGGGGCAGACTATGCAAAACTTTGCGAACTTGTTTACCGCCAGGCCATTGCTGCACATGCGCTGGTTGAGAGCCCGCAGAAAGACCTGCTGTTTTTATCAAAAGAAAATTTCAGCAACGGATCCATTAACACAGTGGATCTTACCTATCCTTCAGCGCCGCTGTTCCTGATGTATAACACCGCCCTGCAAAAGGGAATGATGAACGGAATCTTTTACTACAGTGAAAGCGGAAAATGGACCAAACCTTTTGCCGCACATGACCTGGGTACCTATCCGCTGGCAAACGGTCAAACCTACGGAGAAGATATGCCGGTAGAAGAGGCCGGCAATATGCTGATCCTGATGGCGGCCATTGCCAAAGTGGATGGGAATGCAGATTACGCAAAAAAGCACTGGAAAACATTAACCACCTGGGCCGATTACCTGGGCAAAGAAGGATTTGATCCAGCGAACCAGTTGTGTACCGATGATTTTGCCGGTCATATGGCACGGAATGCAAACCTGTCTGCAAAGGCTATTATGGCATTGCGCAGTTATGCAATGCTCGCGGAAATGCTGGGTGATGGGGCAACAGCAAAAAAATACAAAGCGCTGGTAACGCCCATGGTGCCCAAATGGATGGAGTTGGCCAACGACGGCGATCATTATACCCTGGCCTTTGAAAAAAAGGGCACCTGGAGCCAGAAATACAACCTGGTTTGGGATAAGGTATTAAATTTTAACCTATTTCCGCAATCGGTATATGACAAAGAGATCCGTTATTACTTAACACAACAGTTGCGGTACGGGTTGCCGTTAGACTCCCGGAAAACCTATACGAAGTCAGACTGGATTATATGGACCGCAACCATCGCGAATAGCCGGAGCGATTTTGAAAAATTCATAGAACCGTTATATCGTTATGCCACAGAAACAAAAAGCCGGGTGCCGATGAGCGACTGGCACGAAACAAAAGATGGAAAACAGGTCGGGTTTCAGGCACGCAGTGTTGTAGGAGGCTATTATATGAAAGCCTTTGATGCCCAACTGAACAAACGGTAAGGCACGCACACTCTATTTTTGATATGGTAGCCACAGCCGGAGGTACGCGTTGTAATGTACCGGGTCTATTTTAAAATTTAAAGCAACCGGAAGGAAGAAACCGGTTGCTTTTTCTTTATCGATTCAATATGAGCTGTAAAAAATACGGAGTATGGAAAAGGCTGGGCAGCCTGCTAACAGCCCTTTGTTTCTTTTACGCTTCCGGTGCCCAGGCAACCAAAGAGCTGCCTTACCTGAATAACAGGGCACCGCTGCAACCGCTTCAGTTCTTAGAATTGCCGATTGGAGCAATAGCGCCGGAAGGATGGCTGAAGGAGATGCTGGTGCGGCAAAAGAACGGTGCCACCGGAAAGCTGGACCAATTATATCCCCAGGTAATGGGAGGGCGCAATGGCTGGCTGGGTGGTGACGGTGATCAATGGGAGCGGGGGCCGTACTGGATCGACGGCCTGCTGCCGCTGGCCTACCTGTTAAAGGATAAGGAACTGATCGCAAAGGTAAAACCCTGGGTAGAATGGTCGTTAAACAGCCTGCAGCCAGATGGCTATTTTGGCCCGGCAAAGGACTATCCTGCGGAGCAGGGTATCCAGCGCGATAACAGCCGCGACTGGTGGCCCAAGATGGTAATGCTGAAAGTATTGAAGCAATATTATATGGCAACCGGCGATCAGCGGGTTATCCGGCTGATGACGGCTTATTTCCGTTACCAGCTGAAAACCCTGCCGAAAAACCCGTTGGATCACTGGACCTTCTGGGCCCGCTACCGGGCAGGCGATAACCTGATGGTGGTGCTTTGGCTGTATAATATAACCGGTGATGCATTCCTGCTGGATCTTGCAGACCTGATCCATAAACAAACCTTTGATTATAGCCATGCATTTTTAAATACCGATCTGTTAAGCAGGCCCGGCAGCATTCATTGTGTAAATCTTGCACAGGGGATCAAAGAACCGGTGATCTATTACCAACGCAAACCGGAAGCTTCCTACCTGGATGCCGTGGATAAAGGATTCAGAGATCTGCGTACATACAATGGCCTGGCAAACGGACTCTTCGGAGGTGATGAAGCCCTGCACGGTAATGACCCCGTGTTTGGTTCGGAGCTGTGTACGGCGGTAGAAATGATGTTTTCGCTCGAAAGCATTTTAAGGATCACAGGAGCGGTAACCTATGCCGATCAGCTGGAACAGGTAGCCTTTAATGCCCTGCCGGCACAGATTGACGAACAGTTTATGAACCGCCAGTATTACCAGCAGACCAACCAGGTAATGGTTACCCGGCATATGCGTAATTTTAGTGTGGATCATGATGGAGCGGATATCTGCTACGGGCTACTGACCGGTTATGCCTGCTGCACTTCAAATATGCATCAGGGATGGCCGAAATTTACCCAGAACCTCTGGTATGCTACTGCTGATAAAGGCCTGGCAGCGCTGGTTTATGCACCTTCCGCAGTTACGGCAAAGGTGGCGGATGGCACTGTAATTACGTTTAAAGAGCAAACAACCTATCCCTTTGATGCATCGATCCGGTTTGTGCTGGAAACAAAGAGCCGCAATGCAACCCGTTTTCCGTTTTATATCCGGATACCGGCCTGGTGCACGGAGGCACATATTAAAATAAACGGCGTCACCTATCAGAACGAAAAGGGCAATACGGTGGCAAAGATCGAAAGAGCATGGAATAACGGCGATGTGGTAACGTTGGAATTGCCTATGCAGATCCGGAAACATACCTGGCAGCAGAATTCGGTTTCCATTCAGCGGGGGCCGCTTACCTATGCACTGAAGATCGGTACAAGCAAAAAGATGATCACCAATACGCAGGACCCGGTTGAAAACGGTGCAACGTATTATGAAATACGTCCGCTTACACCCTGGAACTACGGATTGCCCAATTTTTCGGAAGCGCAGCTGAACGAACATTTTAAAGTGGAGCAAACGGCACTTGCCGGCAATTATCCCTGGACACTTTCAACAGTGCCCATATCGATTAAAGCAACCGGAAAACGCTTTAAACGCTGGCAGTTGTACAATGAATCGGCGGGGCCCCTGCCTTACAGTGTTACGTATGGGCTGCACCTGGATAAGGAAGATTCTATTATCCTGGTTCCTTATGGCGCTACGCAGCTGCGGGTGGCACAGTTTCCGGTATATTGATGTCCGTTGTATTTTTGGCGATGAAATATCGTTAATGCAGATGGAACTGTATAACATATGGTTTTAAAATTGGATATTCGTATAAAGATGTTGAAGAAACTTTTTTTTACAGGATGCATGGCTGTGGTGGCTGCAGGCAGTCTGTTGGCGCAGACCCGCCAGCTTGTTCAATATGTCAATACTTTACAAGGTACCAATTCGGTGCATGAGCTTACGAGGGGAAATACATACCCCACAACGGCCCTGCCTTTTGGTATGCACACCTGGACGGCGCAAACGGGGCGCAATGGAGATGGCTGGAAGTATCAGTATTCAAAAAATACGATACGGGGATTTCAACAGGCACATCAATGCAGCTCCTGGACCAATGACTATGCCGTTTTTTCCCTGATGCCGGTGGTGGATAATCTTGTTGTAAATGAGCACGACCGCGCAGCAGTATTCCGTCATGAAAAAGAGATTGCCCAACCGCATTATTACAAGGTGGAGCTGGAAAATGACATCACTACAGAAATGTCGCCCACAGAAAGAGGCGTGCACCTGCGGTTCCGTTTTCCGGAAGGGCATAAAAGTTTCCTGGTACTGGATGGTTATACCGGCCTGAGCGGCGTGGAGATTCATCCGGCGCAAAACAGCATCACGGGCTATGTAAACAATGGCCGTGGATTTCAAAAAGGTTGGAAAAGCTTTTTTGTGATCCGGTTCGACCGTCCCTTTACCGCATTTGGTACCTGGGAAAACCGTACGGACAGCATCAGTGCCGGCAACGAAAAAGCAGAGGGGCCGGGGCGGGGCGCTTATATCCGGTTTGCGGATGGTGTAACCGTGCAGGCAAAGGTGGCGTCTTCCTATATCAGTCCCGGGCAGGCCGTACGGAATCTTGAAAGCGAACTGGGAGCGGATCAAACACTGGAAGCCACCAGGGAAAAAGCGGAAAAGATCTGGAATGAACACCTGTCGAAGATCCTGGTTGAAGGCGATTCCGAGGAGGATAAGGCTACGTTCTATTCCTGTTTTTTCAGGGCCAGCCTGTTTGCCCGTAAATTTTATGAATTGGATCAGGCGGGCAATCCGTATTATTTCAGTCCGTATGACGGTACTGTTCACAAAGGGTACCTGTTTACAGACACCGGTTTCTGGGATACATTCCGGGCGCAGTTCCCGTTAAATGCACTGCTGCATCCTGCCATGCACAGCCGTTATGTAAGTGCGTTGCTGGATGCACAGGAGCAATGTGGCTGGCTGCCTTCCTGGTCCTTTCCGAATGAGCAGGGAAGTATGATCGGCAACCATGCCATCTCCCTGCTCGCAGATGCCTGGGCAAAAGGCATCCGGACCTTTGATCCGTTAAAAGCATTGGATGCCTATGCACACGAAGCCAATCATAAAGGCCCCTGGGGACCGGCGAATGGCCGGGACGGATATAAGGAGTATAATGAAATGGGGTATGTGCCTTATCCGAAGTACCGGGAGGCTACAGCAAAAACGCTGGAATATGCCTATGATGATTTTTGCGGGTATTACCTGGCGAAAGCCATCGGCAGCAAAAAATATATGGACCTGTTTGGCCCGCGGATGTTCAATTATAAAAATGTATATGAGCCCGGCAGCGGGTTTATGCTGGGAAAAGACACCGACGGGAACTGGGTAAAAAATTTTGATCCCACCGAATGGGGCGGTCCGTATACCGAAGGCAATGCCTGGCATTGGGTATGGTCTGTATTCCAGGACATTGCGGGGTTGAAAGAATTGCTGGGCGGAGACCAGCGCTTTACGGCAAAACTGGACTCGGTTTTTTCCGTGCCCAATACCGTTAACGTGGGTACCTACGGCGGGTTGATCCATGAAATGACGGAGATGGTGATGGCGGATATGGGGCAGTACGCACACGGCAACCAGCCCATACAGCATATGGTATACCTGTATAATTATGCTAATGAGCCCTGGAAAGCCCAGTACCATGTGCGCGAAGTAATGAAACGGCTCTACAATGCTTCAGAGAACGGGTATCCCGGTGATGAGGACCAGGGACAAACCTCTTCCTGGTTTGTATTAAGCGCCCTGGGGTTTTACAGCGTTACGCCGGGCACCAACGAATATGTAATCGGTAGCCCGTTGTTTAGGAAGACCACCATTACGCTGGAAAACGGCAAACAATTTGTTATTGAGGCGCAGCATAATTCAGCACAAAATGTGTATATCAGCCAGGCATTGCTCAACGGCAAGCCGTATTCCAAAAATTTTATAACCTACCAGGACCTTGTCAAAGGCGGTCACCTGTCTTTTATGATGAGCGGAACGCCCAATAAAAAAAGAGGCCTGAATAAAACGGATCAACCGTTTTCCGTTTCCCGGGGATTATAGGAAATACACCGATGTACAACGTAAAATAGGGACACCGGTGTCATTCTGTGAAACCGGTACGGAATGGCAGCATCTTGGAAGAATCCGTTGGTTTTTGTAATTTACAGGGTTATTGGGATGAAAATCGCAGGACCAAAATAAATTACGGGAAATAACTTGAAATGGAAGCGTGGATCACTGATCAAAAAGAGCTGCAGCCGGTTATACTGCTGGTTGACGACAATGAAGAAATACTGGATTATCTTGCCGCAGATCTGAAAATCCATTATACGGTATTAACAGCACGCGATGGCCGGGAAGCATGCACGATACTGGATGCGGAGCTGGTACAGCTCATCATCAGTGATGTAATGATGCCGAATATGGATGGTTTTGAATTTTGCGAGAAGATCAAATCCAGCGTGGAGTACAGCCACATTCCTTTAATCCTCCTTACTGCAAAAGACACCCTGCAATCGAAGATTCAGGGGTTGAAGACCGGTGCAGATGCATATATCGAAAAGCCGTTCTCGCTGGAACATCTGTATGCACAGATGGAAAACCTGTTGGAAGGGCGCGCCCGGTTGAAAACATTTTATGCCAGATCCCCCATGGCACATATCAGCAGTATGGCTTATTCAAAAATGGATATGGAGTTCCTGGAAGCCCTGCATGCATTGATTGTGCGCAACCTGGATGATCCCAACCTGGATGTGGAATTACTAGCACAGGGTATGAATATGAGCCGGCCTACCTTGTACCGTAAGATCAAGTCTATTTCCGGCCTGGCGCCTTATGATATTATTAACCTGACCCGTTTAAAGAAAGCGGCCGCACTTATTGGAGAAGGAAACCACCGCATCAACGAGGTGGCAGAGCTGGTGGGCTATAGTTCTTCCAGCCAGTTTAAACGGAATTTCCTGAAGCAATTTAAAATGGCGCCTTCGGAATATATTGAAAAAGTATCGGGCACTTTTAATAAACACAAAGACACCTGATAGGTAAATAGCCCGGCGTGGCAGGTTTTTGCATCGGCTATGTTGAAATATAAAACAGGTCTGCACGATCTTTATGCATCCGTCCGTGCAGCAGCCGGTAATACCAGTATAAAGGTATTCAATCCCTGTTCCTCCCGGTATTCCAGCGTTCCTTTGTGAAGTTCGGCTAAAGAGCGGGCCAAGGACAACCCGATTCCCGCACCCGGTTGTGAGCTACCTTCTTTCGACCGGAAAAAGGGGGTAAAGATCTTGTCACGGACCGCAGCCGGAATGGTGCTGCCATCATTGGAAATGGTGATTGTTACCGCCCCAGCGTCTGTAGTTGCTATTGCTGCTACTTCGCAACGTACCAGGCGGTGGCCGTATTTAATAGCATTGTCCAGCAGGTTACTGATAATTTTTGTACAGGCATCCTCATCGGCGTATAAAGAAATTACAGCATCTGTTTTATGAAACTGGTAATCCATGCCTTTTTTATCAGCCGCCGGGCTAAAACGTTCCCAGATCATTTCTGTGAGTGCCGTAATATGGATGGTGGTAAAATGAAGCTCGTAGTTCCCGGACTCAATCCGCCGGAAGTTCAGGAGCTGGTTGGTAAGTGCCAGCAGCCGTTCGGTGTTCCGGTTCATCACCGATAATTCCCGTTCCGCTTCCGGCATTTTTCCGGCCATTTTCAACAGCTTATCCATGGGGGCTTTTATCAGGGTAAGTGGTGTGCGGATTTCATGGGCAACCGTCGTAAAAAAATCAACCTTAGCCTGGTTAAGCTCTTTTTCCTTATTCAGGGCAAACAATTGCATCTGCCGCCGCTGTTTTTCTTCCTGCCGGCGGTGCAGCAGTTTTAGGATGCTAAAGAGTAAGAATACGGTAAAAACCACGTAGAGCGTATACGCCGTCCGTGATTTCCAGAAAGGCGGGTGGATCTGCAGGCGAATCGCTTTTTCGTTAGATACCCACAGTCCGCTGCTGTTGGTAGAACGTACTTTTAATATATATTTTCCCGGCGCCAGGTTGTTAAAGTGAACCCTGCGTTCAGCGCCGATAAAATTCCAGTTCTTATCGAGGCCTTCCAGTTTGTAGGCGTATTGCAGGTTGTCCGGCGATGTATAACTCAGCGCCGCAAAGTCGAAACTGAGGGTGGCCTGGTCATAATCCAGGTCGATACTGCCGGTGTTTAAAATGGAAGAACGGAGCGGCGAGCCGGATGTTTGCGGCTCCACGTTCTTATTGAATAGCTGCAGCTTTGTAAAATAAATGGAGGGAATGTGATGATTGACCTTGTATTGGTTGGGGTCAAACTTGATCAGCCCCTTTACACTTCCAAAATAAAACATGCCGCTGCTGTCCTTATATGCAGAACGGTGGTTGAACTGCTCGCTTACCAGTCCGTCGGTTTTTTTAAAAACCTTGATGGCTCCCGTTTCCCCATCAATACGTACCAGGCCCATTGATGTACTGGCCCAGATATGATGGCCTTCGTCTTCCAGGATGGCGTATACCATATTGCCGGGTAAACCCGTGCTGGTATTGAATAACCGGAATGTTTTCCGGAACAGGTCGATACAATATAACCCGTTCTCGGTACAGATCCATAACTGCTGCTGCTGATCCTCGAAAAGATTGAGGATGCGGCTTTCTTTCAGGAGGTCTTTTCCTCCGGCCATAACTGAAAGCCGCACCCGTTGTTGCCGGTTGTTGATATAGAACACGCCTTCATGATGTGTACCCAGCCATAGATGTTGCTGGCGGTCTTCCATGATGGCAGAATAAAAAGCCTGCTGGGGAATGCCCTTAAAGGGGAGGAACCGCTGTGTACCGGCTTCATACCGGAACAGCCCGTTAGCCGTGCAGATAATGATATGTCCGGCCCTTGTTTTATAAATAATATTGATGTAGTTACTGCTGATGCCTTTGCCCGTACCATCTGTTTCAAAATGTGCCAGTAATTGTTCCCGTTCCCGGTCCATGATATAAAGACCGTGTTCAAATGTGCCGATATACAAGTAGCGCCCGTTCGCCAGCAACCCGTGAATATTTGTGGAGGCGATGGCCGGTTTCATTTGTTTTTCAATAAAATTTTCAAATTGCCCGGTGCGGCCGTTCAGTTTTATCAGCCCTTTATCCTCCGTGCCGATCCAGAGATTGCCGCTGTTGTCTTCGGTAATTTCACGGATCACATTGCCGGCAATCCGGTGTTTGCCCGGTGAAGGGAAGTCTTTTTCAAAATGAAGCGTTGCATCCGGATGATAGTTAATGCCGCCAAAATAGGTGCCGGCCCAAATGCCGCCCTCCGCATCCCTGCACAGGGAGTAAACCGCATTATCGGAAAGAGCATAGGGATGCTGGGCGATCTTCTGAATATGCCGGGCTGTATCATACCGGCTATTGTATATAAACAGGCCCGACTCCGTAGCAATCCAGTATTCGCTGTCACCGGTTTGAAGAATACCCCTTACAAATAATTTCTTTCCGTTAAAAGCCGTTAGCCGGCTGGCACTCCAGGACTCGGTAACCGGATCAAACCGCTTTAGTCCCTCCCTGGATGTGCCGATCAGTAACGTGCCGTCGTTGCCCTCATATATTTTTTCAATAGAATTGTTATGTCCGGCACCCGGAATGGGGGGGAGTATTTCAAACCGGTTTGTGGTTGCCTGATAGCGCGCCAGCCGTCCTTCACCATAGCCAACCCAAATGGTACCGGTGCGATCGCAAAGAATGGATGAGCTGTTTTTAATGATGCCTTTTCCGGTTTCGGTGATCTGCTTCGTTGCAAAATGATACCGGTAAAGACCAGAGTCTTCAGCAAACCAGAGATAGCCCTTACCGTCATCCTGGATGGCGCGTATGGTTTTGCCGGAGGAGCCGGGCAGCTTTATAAAGTTTTCTCCGCTGGCGTCAAAGAAGTAGATCCCTTTTTCGGTACCTACCCAAAGTGTGCCGGCTTTATCCTCGTGCAGGTAAAAGATCGCATTGCTACCCAGTGAACGCGGCCCTCCGCTCCGGTAGATCTTAAACGCGTATCCGTCAAACCGGTTCAACCCGTCAGGCGTTCCAAACCACATAAAGCCCTTTTTATCCTGTAGCGCAGCGATTACAGAGTTATGGGAGAGGCCGTTCTCTACTTCGTAGTGCCTGAAATAAATAGATTGACTGCGGCCGCAGACAGCCGTCATCATAAAAAAAAGCAAGCCAATAATACGTACCCTGTGCATCGGGAAAAGATTCAAAAAGTGAATGCGACCGGCTCATGCAATAATCAAAGCTAAAAGCTGCGACCGATCTGCAGCAACAGCGCTGTTCATTACAAGATGCAGCGTAAATTAATAAGATCTGTTTAAATATTAAAAATTGAGACAATTTGAAAGGTTTTTGATCAGAAATGAATGAAGACATTTTTAGCAGCCGTTTAATTTTGACATCCAGGTACGAATGCTTAAATCGCCTGAATTTCTTGCATATGAAACGAATGATTCCTTTAGGGATGGTGGCTATACTGCTTATACTGTATAATTTTTCCATAGAGTTATTCCTGTTTAAAAGAATCGCAGCCCGGTCATGAGTACATTTCCGGATGAGATTTCTTCCAGTGTAGACCAGTACAATAAATATGTTTAATGATATGATAAAGTCAGGACCTGCGGTTGCTGTTTGGAAGCGTGCTCTTATTGCCTGTACAGGAAACGATAAGCGAATGCTTAAAGCCGGCCAATCCGAAATTTCCGATGTAATGCCGCGGAACCGGTTGCCGGGTAGTTCGTCGCAAATGATGGCGGTCCTTCCAACGCCCCGCAGCTCAGCCCGCGGTTTTGCTTGTAAATAATGCTAAAAATAAAATACATACAAATGAAAAGATCTGGTTCATTATTATTCAAATGGCTGTTTGGCCTGCTGGCGGTAATGGCGATGGCCCTTGCCTGCAAGAAAAAAGGTATTGTTGATCCTACAGGCGGAGCTCCTTATAACCCGGCAGAAGAAGTGGTTGTAAAGGATTTCTTCCCGAAAACTGGAGGCAGCGGACAGCAGCTCGTGATTTACGGGGAGAATTTTGGAAACGACAAGTCCATCGTTTCCGTCAAAATAGGTGGCAAGGATGCTACCATAATTAATGTGCACGGCGATGCCATTTATTGTATTGTTCCTGACAAGGCTTATACAGGTGAGATACAGGTAACACTGGGAGCCGGGCAGGAGGTTGCGGTAGCAAAAGAAACGTTCAATTACCAGAAGAGAATGGTGGTAACTACCCTGGCCGGTAAGAAAGATCAGAGGGGCAATTACGATATAAAAGACGGCACGTTTAGCGATTGCGGAGGCTTTTTGAATCCTTCATGGCTCGTCTTCGATCCTAAGGACCCCAACCTGTTATATATGGGCCAGGACGGAGGAGATATAAGACTGCTGAACTTTAACAATAAAACAGTTACTACCCCCATTACGCGCGGCATGGGTGGTTGGGAGCGCATCCGGACAATCGCTTTTACGCCGGATCAGAACTATATGATTATTGCCAATGACCAGGGCGATGTGAATGGCAAGAGTACTTCCATCTTATCCCGGGCAACTGGCTTCAAAGACCCGCAGGTGCTCACTTCCTATAAGCAATGTAACGGGGCCTCGATACATCCTGTAAACGGTGAACTGTATTTTAACAGCTATGAAAAAGGGCAGTTTTACAGGTTTGATCTGAACCGGTATATTGCCAATCATGACCTGGGTATTAAAGATTACCAGGAGCTGTTTAAGATCCAGGACAATAACTGGGAGTTTAATATTAACATTGCGCCAACCGGAGACTATGCTTATATCATTGTCATCAATCAGCAGTATATATTAAGAACCGATTATGACTGGAGCAACAAAACTTTTACGCAGCCCTACGTGGTATGCGGGCAGCCGCGTTCGGCGGGATGGGTTGATGGTGTAGGCACAACGGCCAGATTATCGAATCCCTATCAGGGGGTATTTGTCAGGAATCCGGACTACGCAGGGAAAAAAGATGAGTATGATTTTTATTTCACCGAGCAAAACAATCATGATATCCGTATCCTCACGCCCCAGGGAAAAGTGACCACTTTTGCGGGAAGAGGCAGCTCCAGTATTAATCCTGATCCGTTTGGCTATATTGATGGCGGACTGCGCACAGAAGCCCGCTTTGACCGGCCGGAAGGATTGGCCTATGATTCGGTAAACCATGTGTTTTATGTGGGCGACTGGATGAATCGTTGTGTTAGAAAAATCTCATTGGAAAACTAAAATATGATTGCTATGAAGAAATTGCTGATGAAAAAATTTACTGTTTTTTTCTTCCTGTTTTTTACCGTGACGACGGCCTTTTCCCAAAATGAGCGGATGACTATTCATGGAAAAATAAGCGATAAGGAAAGCGGAGCGCCTTTGTCGGGTGTAAGCATCTCGGTAATTAACTCGGCCGGGCTGGGTACGTTTTCAACAAAAGAAGGAGTATACACCATTAAAGTGGAAGCCTATCACAAACTATTGTTCTCGTATGTTGGCTATGACACGGTAGAAGTGCAGATAACCGATCAGGACAACGTGAATGTTTTGATGCAAAGATCGAATAAAAGCGTTATGGACGAGATTGTTGTTACAGGTACCCGCCTTGAGAAAAAGATTAATGTTACCGGAGCCATTACTACGGTTGATATGGAAGCCATCAGGAAATCGGCCCCAAGTGCCAGCATCGTCAATTCATTGGCGGGCAATGTGCCGGGAATTATGGCTATGCAGACTTCCGGACAGCCCGGAAAAGATATCTCGAACTTCTGGATCCGGGGCATCTCTACATTTGGAGCCAACAATAGCGCCCTGGTGCTGATCGATGGATTTGAAAGAGACATTAATGAGGTGAACATTGACGATATTAAATCCATTTCTATACTTAAGGATGCCTCTGCTACGGCAATGTATGGATCTAAAGGAGCAAATGGTGTGGTTTTGATTACGACAAAGCACGGAATCGTTGGTAAAACCAATATCAACGCCAAGGTGGAATCATCTTATAACGCCCGTACCATTACTCCTGAGTTTGTTGACGGGAACACCTACGCCCATTTAATTAATGAAGCGCAGATAACACGGAATCGTGCTCCCATATATAGTCCTGTTGAGCTGGAATTATTACGTTTAGGCCTAGATCCGGATTTGTATCCGAATGTGGATTGGTCTCGCCAGCTGTTAAAAGACGGAGCTATGACCTATAACGCGAATCTGAACCTGAGCGGGGGCGGTACCACGGCCCGGTATTTCGTATCAGGTGCTTACCTGGATGAGAAAGGTATGTATAAAACAGACGATGCGATAAGAAACGATTATAATACGAATGCCGATTATAAAAAATGGACCTACAGGCTCAATACGGATGTGAATGTAACCAGAACGACGATACTGAAACTGGGCGTATCGGGCTCCCTGAGAAAAAGGAACAGTCCCGGTTTGGGAGATGCGGATGTGTGGGGAGAGCTGTTTGGCTATACGGCCGTTCGCACGCCTATCTATTATTCTAACGGGTATGTGCCTGCTGTGGGTACCGGCAATAAAACCAATCCCTGGGTGGCGGCCACTCAAACCGGTTATAATGAAACATGGGAAAATAATATTCAAACAAATCTTACGGTAAACCAGGATCTGAACTTTATAACAAAGGGGCTAAGATTTGAGGGTAGTTTTGGCTATGATACCTATAATTCCAGCACGATCGAACGTCGTAAGTGGCCGGAGCAATGGCGGGCAGAACGGCATAGAGATGCTGCCGGTAACCTGGTTTTTACCAACATATCCGGCCCAAGCGAACTGCAGCAGTCAAGCAGCTCCAATGGCAGCCGCAGGGAATTTCTTATCGCGTTGCTCACGTATGGCCGCACTATAAAAAATGATCATAATATAGGAGTGGATATGCGGTATACGCAGGAGGCCAATACCTTCACGCAGAATCTGGGAACTGATATTAAAAACGGTATCGCAAAGAAAAACCTGGGGGTTGCCGGCCAGGTATCCTATAACTGGAGAAATAGGTACTATGCCAATTTTAATTTCGGCTATACAGGATCGGAAAATTTTAGCCCCGGGCATCAGTTCGGTTTCTTTCCCGCAGGTTCAGTAGCATGGAATATTGCTGAAGAGGGCTTTATTAAAGATCACTTAAAATGGATCAATTTCTTCAAGATCCGCTATTCTTATGGTAAGGCGGGTAATGATAACCTGGGAAATAACCGGTTCCCGTATTTATATACGATCGCAGAGGGGCTGGGCGGATATGAATGGGCCGAATATGGAAACAATAAGGGCTACGGAGGCTTAGGGTTTACCCAGGTAGCATCGCCGTATGTAACCTGGGAAGTTGCAACCAAACAAGACGTTGGTCTGGATCTGTCGCTTTGGAAAGATCAATTTTCTATGACGGTTGATGCCTTTAAGGATGAGCGCACAGGCATTTATATGCAAAGAAACTTCTTACCTGGTTATGTGGGCCTTACCAGTGTGCCAAGTGCAAATGTAGGGGCTGTACGTTCTATGGGCATCGACGGAAATGTTACATTGAAGCATGATTTTAATGCAGTAAATGTAACCCTGCGTGGTAATATAACTTACAGCAAAAATGAAATACTGGAGCGGGATGAACAGCAAAGTGTATATCCCTATCAGATGCAAAAAGGATACCGTGTTAATCAAACAAGAGGGTTGATTGCCTTAGGACTGTTTAAAGATTATGAAGATATCAGGAACAGCCCTACGCAGACGTATGGCGTCTATCAGCCCGGCGATATTAAATATAAAGATGTGAACGGGGATGGTATAATCAATGATGATGATATCGTTGCCATAGGCTCAACCAGCACCCCGAATTTGATATATGGCATGGCTGCTTCCGTTAGTTGGAAGGGGTTGGATGTGGGGATACGGTTTCAGGGCGCAGGCGAATCCAGTTTCTTTATATATGGAAAAACAGTTTATGCGTTCAGTGAAGGCGAATGGGGTAACATTTTGAAAGGGATGGTTGAAAACCGATGGATATCGGCAGATATTTCCGGAGATCCGGCAACCGAAAATACCAATGCACCCTACCCGAGGTTAAGTTATAACGGAAATGGCAATAACTATCGCAATTCATCCTATTGGCTGCGGAACGGGGCTTATTTAAGGATCAAAAATGTGGATATTGGCTATACGCTTCCGAAACAAATACTCAATAAAATACATATGAGCAGTTTGCGCGTGTATTGTTTGGGTACTAATTTATTAACCTGGGCGCCTTTCAAATTATGGGATCCGGAAACAACAGACCCAAGAGGCGAAACCTATCCTTTATCCAAGTCGGTTACTGTTGGACTAACAATCGGTTTATAATATAAAACGTATTTTGATGAAAAAAATAACAACCATATCCATTTTTATTGCGGTGGTGACGCTGTTGATTTCTTGCAAAAAATATTTGAATACCGATCAGTATTTTAAAGATCGGATGACGTTAGATAAATCATTTAATAATGAAAAGTACATTGAAGAATGGTTGGCAAACTCCTTCTCCTACATTACCGAGATAAATGCCGATGTGGCAAGTAAAGGCTACGAGCCATTTAACTTTGGCGATGATATGTATTACGGCGACAGGGATGGAGCGTATGACCCACAGAATGCCAACTCTTTGAATTATAACAAATTTAGTCTTGGCAATTATCACGAGGGGGATGTTCAGTCCTGGGCCAAGTGCTTCCAGGGAATCCGGAGCGCTTCTATATTTATACAAAATATTGATCAATCTACCGTAATAGACGCGGTTAAGAAAGCGGATTATAAGGCGCAGGCCCGGTTCTTACGCGCTTATTGTTACTGGCTTTTGCTCAGGAAGTACGGACCCGTTCCTATTCTTCCCGATGATGGAGTGGATTATACAGACAGTTATGCCGATTTGGCTTTGCCCAGGAATTCTTATGAACAATGCGCTGAATATATTGGCAAAGAAATGGCGCTGGCGGCCAGGGATCTGCCACAGAACCGTGGTCAATTGGCGATAGCCCGGCCAACCAAAGGTGCCGCATTGGCAACCCGTGCCAAAGTGTTTTTGTATGCGGCGAGCCCGTTGATGAATGGAGGCAAGCTGAGTATGGATTATAAAACACAATTAGTAGATGATAAAGGCACGCCGCTGCTTTCACTTACATATGACGAACAAAAATGGGCCAGGGCAGCCGCTGCGGCAAAAGATGTGATGCAGTTGGGGGTTTATTCCCTGTTTGTTTCGCCCTATAAATCGTCGGGCACTATAACCCATCCTGCTACAATTGCCCCCCCGTATAACGCAGCGTATTCGGATAAACCATGGCCTGAAGGATGGGCTGATATAGACCCATTCGATTCTTATCGTGCCCTTTTTGACGGCGAGGTGCCTGCTTCTTCCAACCCCGAGCTGATTTTTACACGGGGGCAGAATCAATCCTCCGAAGGTATAAATGTGATGGTGGCGCACCAATTACCCCGCATCGCCTCCGGTTGGAACACACATGGTTTAACATTAAAACAGTGCGATGCTTATTATATGAGCGACGGTGCCGATGTGCCGGGGAAAGGGATGGAGTATGGAGGAGGAGATGGCAGCCAGCGGGTAGGAGGTTTTGTAACCGATCAGGATGTTACAAGTGGGAAATATAAGCCCCTGGCGTCCGGTGTTTCCTTGCAATTTGCGAACAGGGAACCGAGATTTTATGCTTCGGTAGCCTATAATGGGAGTGTATGGCACCTCACCAATGAGTCGCAGGTCAATAACAGGGAAAAACAGGTTTTTTATTATCGGGGGTCGGGTAATGGTTATACCAACACGATGTTTTGGCTAAGAACCGGTATCGGGGTAATGAAATATGTAAATCCGCAGGATACTTATGAAAATGGAAATTTGAGTAAGGTTGTACCAAAGTATGAGCCGGCCATTCGCTATGCAGATATATTATTGGCCTACGCCGAATCTTTAAACGAGTTAAACGGTTCATATTCGATACCCAGCTGGGACAGCTCGGCGGTTTATACCATTGCCAGGGACGTTGATGAAATGCGCAAAGGAATCAGGCCTGTGCGGATCAGGGCTGGGGTGCCCGACTATGCCGGTACCATCTATACAAGCAGCGCTCAATTGCGCACCGCTATAAAACGTGAGCGGCAAATTGAATTGATGGGTGAACAGCAACGGTATTATGATTTGCGCAGATGGGAAGATGCGGCTACAGAGCTAACCCTTCCTATATATGGCTACAATACGCTTATGACCGCAACGCAAAGAGATTTATTTCATCAGCCCGTGGCAGCCTTTGCGCTTCAAAGCACCTTCGCATCCAAAATGTATTTTTGGCCTATTGCAATCGATGAATTGAGGCGGGATGCCCGTTTAACACAAAATCCGGGCTGGCAAACTTATAAATAATTAAAACATTTACGAATGAAAAAGATAGCTGCATTCCTATCCATCCTGTTTGTTTTCGGGTGTATAGCTTGTAATAAGGATTGGGGTTCTGAACAATTTGAGCATTATGTTTCCTTCAAAGCACCGTTAAACAGCGATGATGTTACGCCTGTTTATATCCGCTACAAGCCGGACGGTGTTGTTAATTATCAATTACCGGTAATCGTTAGTGGTTCCACCAACAACGACAATAATTTACTGGTGCATATCGGGGTTGACCCCGATACCCTGAGTGCCTTCAACAACGCGAATTTTCAAAACAGAACAGACCTTTATTACAAAGAGTTAACAAGTCAGTATTTTACGATTCCTGATACCGTGTCCATACCAAAAGAGGCAAATACCAGCACGGTAAACATCGGGTTCTCACTTAAAAATATTGATCTGGTAAACAAATGGATACTTCCGCTGACCATTCAGCCTTCAACCGGTTACACGCCCAACCCAAGAAGGAATTATTCGAAAGCATTATTGAGGATCGTACCGTTTAATGATTATTCAGGCATTTACAGCGGCACGGCGCTCAAAATTTATTTAAAAGGAGAGGAAAACGGATCCGCAATCGTGAAGAGCGAAATAGAGGCGTATGTTGTTGACGAAAATTCAGTTTTTTTCTACGCCGGTACTGTAGATGAAAATAAAACCGATAGAAGGTATTATAAAATATACGCCCATTTTGATGATCAGACCAAGGCCGTTACGCTTAGTTCTGATAACCCTGCCATGAAGTTAAATGTAAATCAAAAAATTTATTATACTGTTGAAGATGTTAAAGATGAGCTTCAGCCCTATCTGGTTCACCGGTATGTTACCATCAATAATATTGATTACAATTTTACCGATTATACATCGGCAACCAATGCGTCCATCGATTATACCGTTCGTGGATCGTTGATCATGGAAAGAAAGATCAATACACAGATACCGGATGAAGATCAGGCAATCCAGTGGTAAGCGTTGCTACCGGAAGGAGACCTGCTATTTCCCCGGGGAGGCGGGCGTTGAAAGGCAAGGCATCCGGTAACATTGGCTTTGTGAGGAGATGCAGAATTTTGCTATCTTCAGATTCGAAGTGTACAGTAGTTGATAAAATAGTATATGAAAAAATATCCGTTCCTTGTGTTGCTATTTGCCGGGCTTTTATATTTTAAGCGTGCTACTTCCCAGGGAAAAACAACAGCGCAGTTCTGGGGCGTTTGGGAGTTGAAGGAGCGAAAAATGCGGGGACAGCCGGCGTTCACCCCCGTAAGGCCGGGGCAATACAAGCTGTTTACCAATGATGGCAGCATGCAATTATTCCAGGTGACCGATAAAGGCACTTTTATTACCTCTTACGGAACCTACCGGTTGTTATCAGATTCAACGTTTGAAGAATCATTTACAAAATCGGTTTATTTTTCTAACCCCAAACCAGGTATTACCGGTTTCAGATTTTTAACCCCTGAAAAAATGAATTCAAGATTTGGAGAACCCGGTGCGTATAATGAGGAAATATGGGTTCGGATCCCTTATGCAGGTGATGCAAAATAACGGCAGACTGTCTTGGCGGCAGCGGCTGTATCAAAAGCCGCCTAAGCGTATAAGATCCTGCTGAACCTGATTCAGCAGGATCAAAACGCCTTTTGATACAAACGCCTGATTTTTGAATGGCGCGTGTATCGATTTTTTTAATGTTGTTTCCTGAGCGGAGGGAGCAAAGGATGGATACAATTTCGTTTGTACATTTGTGTTGTTTTATGTGCCTCGCCATGTAAGGAAGTCCTCGATACGATGTGCTTGTGTTTTTTAATTATTGAATAGAAAGCAGTGATCTACCTACGCATCATTTTTATAGTGATCTTCTGTCTGGGATTCCGGTCTTCCGGATCGGCACAATTACAACGCCCCAACATCGTTCTTATCCTGGCAGACGACCTGGGCTATTCGGACCTGGGCTGCTATGGCGGTGAAATTGCAACGCCCAACCTGGACCGGCTGGCGGCAAACGGCATCCGGTATGCCAGTTTTTACAATACTTCGCGTTGCTGTCCTACAAGAGCTGCCTTGCTTACCGGCATGTACAATCATAACGCCGGTATCGGCGAAATGACCACCAACCGGGGTTTGCCAGGGTATGCAGGGGCGTTGTCCGCAAACACCGTTACGCTCGCAGAAGTATTGAAGGCTGCCGGTTATCATACCGCGATGGCGGGTAAATGGCATGTAAGCAATACACTGGAGCAGCCCACGCCGGAATCCCAGCTCCGCTGGCTCAATCATCAGGATGTCCACCCTTATTTTTCACCTCCGGAACAATATCCTGTCAATCGTGGATTTGAGCGGTATTTTGGAAACATCTGGGGTGTGGTGGATTATTTTGATCCCTTCAGCCTGGTAAGCGGTACCAGGCCGGTAACCGAGGTGCCTGAGCACTATTATCATACGGATGCGATCAACGATACAGCTGTGCAATATGTGCACGCACTAAGCAGGGAAAAAGCGCCCTTTTTTCTTTATGTGGCACATACCGCGCCGCACTGGCCGCTTCAGGCCCTGCCGGAAGATATCCGGAAATATGAAAATACCTATAAAGCAGGCTGGGATGTCATCCGGGAAAAGCGTTATCGTAAAATGACAACCCTGGGTTTGATCGATACGGCGGTTACGAGGCTTTCAACAAGAGCAGCCGGGGCTGCAACCTGGGAAGAAAATCCTGATAAAGACTGGGATGCCCGTGCGATGTCGGTACATGCGGCAATGGTAGACCGGATGGACCAAGGGATCGGGCGCATTATTGCAGCACTGAAACAGGAAGGACAGCTGGAAAATACGCTGGTCATTTTTCTGAGTGATAACGGCGCCAGTCCGGAGAATGCAATGGCTTACGGGCCGGGCTTTGACCGCCCCGGTGCTACCCGAAAAGGTGAACGCATCCGTTACCCGGTAGACAAGGAGGTACTGCCCGGGCCGCAAACCAGTTTTACTTCTATCGGAGCAGCCTGGGCCAACGTAGCCAATACGCCCTACCGTTTTGCAAAAGCTTCTTCATTTGAAGGCGGGGTGCGCACCCCGGTGATTGCCTGCTGGCCGAAAGGAATTACCGGTAAAGGCCGTATTGAGCGCACCACGGGACATGTGATCGATTTTATGGCCACCTTCCTGGAGCTGGCACATGCCCGGTATCCGTCGCAGTATAACGGCCACGCCATAAAGCCGATGCAGGGTATGAGTATTGTACCCTCATTCAAACAGAAGGCAGTCCGTGCGCCGCGTATCCTTTTTAATGAGCATTTTGGCGCCCGTTATGTACGGGATGGCAACTGGAAGCTGGTTGCAGCTCCGGGCAAACCCTGGCAGCTTTTTGACCTGCAACAGGACGCATCCGAACTGCAAGACCTGTCTGCCCGATATCCCCAACAGGTGCAGCATCTGAGCGCATTGTGGGAGCAATGGGCGCATCAAAACAATGTATTCCCCAAAAAGAAGTAGGCAGTGGTTTTAAATAGATGCCGGAAGGTGCCTGAACCACTGTTTTGCCTGTGCAATCGTTTCCACTATCATTGGATTTAAGAAGAGAATGATGTATTTTGCCACCTACTCAAATCATCATCATGCGTTATCTTCTAACAACAGTCTTGCTATGCACCTTTGGTATTTTAACGGCACAGGATATCAGTCTTGCCCTGCAGAAAGAACCCCCGTTGACCCTGGCAGAAAAAAATGCCCGCTGGCAAACCCTGAAAGGTGGAACCCGCGTAGGTTTCCTGAACAGTAATAAACGATATCCGCAGGACCGGGTGCCTGAAGCAACGGCTCAAAATGCCGAAACACTGGTGGCCTGGAAGGGAGAACGGGTACATACCCAGCTGGGTGTATGGTCCGGGAAAGAAGTTCAGGTGGCTGTAACCGTGGGCGCCCTTAAGTCTAAGAGTGGTGCGGCTATTCCTGCGGACCAGGTACAGATCGGGTTGATGGGTTATGTAATGACGGATGAATTCCGCAACGGTTGCGGGCACCGGAAACCAGAAGATTTTGATTCTTCCCTGGTAGCCGATGCCATTCATTTTGAAAAGCGCAGCGGTACGGTAAAACAAAATCAGGTGCAGCCCGTGTGGGTAAGCGTGGATGTGCCGGCGGGTGCACAGCCTGGCAACTATGAAGGCTTCATTACCGTAAAAGCGGATAAGGAATACCGGTTAAAGCTGATGGTGTGGGTACTGGATAAAACCCTCCCTGCTACGTCCGACTGGGCGTTCCGGCTGGATCTGTGGCAGCACCCTGCAGCAGTAGCCCGGGTACATAATGTACCGTTGTGGAGCGATGCGCATTTTGACCTGATGCGGAAATACTATACGATGCTGGCGAAGGCCGGACAAAAATACATTACCGCCAGTATTGTAAATGAGCCCTGGGGACATCAGACCTATGATGATTATCCCAGTTTGATCAAATGGACCAAAAAGAAAGATGGTAGCTGGAGCTTTGACTACAGCCTCTTTGATAAATATGTAACATTTGTGATGAGCACCGGAATTGATCAGCGCATTAATTGTTACAGTATGGTGCCCTGGAAGGTGGCCTTTCAGTACTATGATGAAAACCTGGGGCGCGATACGGTATTTACCGGTAAGATCGGGTCGGAGGAATACAATGCCTTCTGGACGCCGATGCTCAGGGATTTTACCAGTCATCTGAAAGCAAGAGGATGGTTTGGGAAAACCACGATCGCTATGGATGAGCGCCCGATGGATGCCATGAAGGCCGTGATCAAATTGTTAAAAGGAATCGATAAGGACTGGAAGGTGGCATTGGCAGGGGATTACCATGCCGAGATTGAAAAGGATATTGATGACTATTGTCTTGCTTCCGCGCACCAGTTTCCGGCTGCGGTATTGGCGGCAAGGGCGCAACGCGGACAATTAAGTACCTGGTATACCTGCTGTACAGAAAAATATCCCAACGGTTTTACGTTTTCGCCGCCTGCAGAACATGTATGGGTGGGCTGGTACACAGCTGCCAAGAACATGCAGGGGTATCTGCGCTGGGCGTATAACAGCTGGGTGGCAGATCCGGTAAATGACAGCCGTTTCCGTACCTGGCCTGCCGGTGATACCTACCAGGTATACCCCGGGCCGGCAACTTCTATCCGTTTCGAAAAAATGATCGAAGGCGTTCAGGATTTTGAAAAGATCCGCGTGCTGAAGCAACAATACAAAAAAAGCGGTAACACAACGAAGCTGCAACAGCTGGAAGCAGCGCTCACGGCATTTGAGATCAAAAACCTCGAACGTCAGTCTGCAGCGGATATGGTGTTAAAGGTAAAGCCGCTGATCAATTAGGTTTCAGGTTGGGGGCGTTCCTGCCTGGAGGGGCATGCATTTTACGGGCAGGTTCCCTGCTGAATTGCGCTGATTTTTCGTAGGTTGCCGTTGATTGGATGCTGCAAACGGGCGCAGATGCCCGGCTTATAGATCCTTATATTGCTGCGCTGTTTATTGGAAACAACGCACATGAAGGCAACATGATTTATTACCGGGCTGCATTCATCAACGGTTAAAACCGGCGCATAGCCGCTGGTTTGTGCGATGTTAAATGTGTTGCCATCACTTATTAAGGGTAACGCCATCGGGCTGTATGTATACGATAACTCCGGAATTGATTATGGGTAGGGTACCTCCCAATAGCGTGTTGAGCACCATCGGCACGGTGCATTTTCTCCGCAGGATCGATCTGTGTCTAATTGCCGTCTTTTTCGGTTTTTGCTTATGTTAAACGCTTGGGGTACTCATACACCTCCGGCTATTATTTTCTTCATCATGATATCTGTTTGGGCCTCGTCGCCCAGTTTGAAGATGTGTTTGTCAAACGCTGTAAATCCATTCTTTTTATAAAAAGAAATCGCCCGCTGGTTTTCTTCCCAAACCCCCAGCCAAAGGTATTCGAAGCCCTGATCCGTGGCTACCTGGAGGGCTTTTTCGTAAAGCAGCTGGCCTACTTTTTTGCCCTGAAAAGACTGCAATACATAGATCCGTTCTATTTCAAGCGACCGGTTGTCCTTTATTTCGGTTTGAGCGCTACCTGTATTTAATTTCAAATAACCGATAATTTCCTGATCCGCTAGTGCAAAATAAAATTGGGCCTGTTCATCCTTCAGTTCACGGGTAAGCTTCGCTGTTGAAAAACCTTCTTCCAGGTATTTCAACATATTTGCTGCTGTATTTGCAGCCGCAAAGGTTTCAGAAAATGTTTGCCGGCCGATCTGCTGTAACGGCAATACATCATCCGGATTGGCTTTTCTTATCGTAATTACTTCCATCGCATAAAGGTCTTTAATAGCATGCCCTGGGTTAATCCTATAACGGTATTGCCCTTAAAAGGTTCGTACCACCGGGTTACCCCGAACGTTGCGTTGCGGGCAAAAAAGAACCGTCTTCAAAAGTACATACCCGGTATGCACCCGTTGAAGACGGTTTTATACAGCTTGTTTATTTAATGATCTTAAAGAACCGCTTCCAGCGGGGACCGTTCTCATAACTGAACCAGATCATCGCCGCTTTTCCTACCACATGATCTTCGGGTACAAAACCCCAGTAACGGCTATCCTGCGATTTATGACGGTTGTCGCCCATCATCCAGTAATAGTCCATTTTAAAGGTGTATTTGTTGGTGGCCACACCGTTGATCACAAAACTGCCGTTTGGATTCTCAACCAGACTGTTCTTCTCATACACCTGTATGGCCCGGCGGTACAGCGCTATATTTTCTGGAGTAAGGGTAACGGTTGCGCCCTTTTTAGGAATCCAGATGGTACCGAAATTGTCCCGGTTCCATTTGAAATGCACGGTATCAAAGGGGAAAGTACCTTGTTCCGTATAATGCGCCGGGTAGGTATCTTTAACAATGCTATTCGGATCTACCACGGAAAGCTTTTTCAGGATGTCGAGCTCCGGAAGCGTGAGGTTGATCGTATAATTGCCGCCGCTCATCATGCCAAAATCCGGACCGGTGCCTTCCATGTTAAGCCGGATGCCGGACTCCCGCAGGAAATCGGCATCAACGGGGGTATTATTCTTGGTGCGGAAGAAATAAAAAGTAGCCGATGTGGGTGGCACATAACCCGGTTCATTGTTGATGTACACAATACCGTCTACGATCTTTAACGAATCACCGGCCACCCCGATACAGCGTTTAATATAGTTGTCCGTTTTATCAACCGGGTGCACGGCCAGCGGCTGGAATTCGGGGTTGTTCAATACCTGTTCCCGTCCGTAAGCCCTTACCAGGGAATAATAGGGCTGGAAGGACTGATATCCTTCTTTATTGATGACGGTATCGCCCTCCGGGAAATTAAATACCACACAATCGTTTCTTTTTACCGGTGATGCAAACCAGCGGATATAGGGAAGCTGTACCAGCGTGGTGTAGGATTTGGCACTGCTTCCGGGGAGGTAATTATGTACAAAAGGAACCGAAAGCGGGGTATTGGGTATCCGCGGTCCGTAACTGAATTTGCTTACAAAAAGATAATCGTTGATCAGCAGTGTTTTTTCCATTGAGCTGGAGGGGATCACATACGCTTCAAAGATAAAGATGCGGATCAGGGTAGCGGCTACCACAGCAAAGATCGCTGCATCCACCCATTCCCTCCATCCGGGCTTCTGGTGGTGTTTAACACCTTCGGCTTTGATAAAACGGGCGTCTTTATTGCGTGCGAGCCAGGGAAAATAAAAAGGAGCAAATAAGGCGGCAAAGAAATGATCGGCGAAGGAAAAGCGACAAAATACTTTTGCAAATTCGATAAAGATACCGGGGGTAATAAACCAGCCCACAACCGGAATAAACTGCCAGAATACCCAGTGCTTGGGCCGCCCGGTAATTTCCTGCATCACCCAGGTATTATAGAAAGGAATATACGCTTTCCAGGATGCCTGTCCTGCTTTCTTAAACAGCGGAGCCAAACCAAAGGAAGGAAGAAAAACCAAAAGGGTACTGATCAGATAGACAACAAATAAATGGTACAGTGGCATCGGTTCAAACTATTTTAATCAACAAATTTATTGTAAAGGGGGCAGATTGTGCCTTTTTGCTTTACAGAATTAACAATTTAACGGCTTCCAAATAAAAGAGGCTGCCCCCAAATATATGGAAACAGCCTCTTAGCTATATCAAAAATCTTTATTTGCGCTTTTTAACCGCTGGTTTTGGAGTGGTGCCGCCCTTTTTCTGGTAGGTATCAGCGAGCTTAACGGCTTCGTAGGCATTGATAATACCGCCGGTTGTTGATAATTCGGAAAGGGAAACCATGGCCCCGTTTTCCGGATTGGTTACTTTTTCGGCAGGTTTTACCACAGACCGTTCAATGATCTCTTTTACCTGTACGGCGCTGAGTTCGGGGTAATAGCTCATGATCAACGCCGCCAACCCGGTAACTACGGGGGCTGCCATACTGGTGCCCTGTTGATTGCCGTAAACGTTACCGCCCGGCAGCGTGGAATAGATCTGCACGCCGGGTGCAAAAACATCTACTTCTTTTTTCCCATAATTGGAGAAATTAGCAACCAGTCCGCTTTTGGCATCCGGCCCGCTGGCTCCAACGGTGATCCAGGTGGCGGGTCTGCTTTTATCCAGGTAGTATGCCGAAGGAAAATTGAAGGTAGTGTCGTTGTTCTGCTTATCGTTTCCTGCAGCATGAACTAGCAGTACTCCTTTATCAACGGCATATTTAACGGCATCATCCACCCATTTTTTTTCGGGGGAGAAGCCTTTACCAAAGCTCATATTGATCACACGGGCGCCGTTGTCTACCGCATAGCGGATGGCCAATGCGATATCTTTGTCGTGCTCATCGCCATTGGGTACAGCACGCACGGCCATGATCTGCACATTATCGGCCACCCCATCCATACCAAGATTATTCATTCTTGCTGCGCCCACAATACCGGCCACGTGTGTACCGTGCATTGCCGACTCATCATCTACAGTAAGATTGTTATTACCATAGTACCGGTCATTGATGTCGTTATAGTTGTCTTTTACCACTTCATCGCGGTAGGCTGCCGGTGCCTGCTTCCTGTTGTTCATTTTTTCCACATCCCTTTCTACCACTTCGATGAGGTCCTTATTGGTAAGATCCTCGCTGTTGTTGTCTTTGCTGAAAGCGGTCAGGAAGGCTTTGAACTGGTTGGCATTAACGGTGGTTGCCCGGTAGCCGGAGAGATCTTTTACCGTATATTTTTCTTTTTTCAGATCAATGCGGATGATCTCATCGCCGGTTTTCATCATTTTGAGGGCCCGCTCCAGGAACACGTCATCAGACCCGCTTTCATCGGGTTTAAATACATCCTCCTTTGCACGCACCCAGGTTTTATAGGCCTCCTGTTCGGCGGCGGGAACCTGGTCGGCCGTTTTACCGTCGTATTTGCTCTTCAAACTCCAGTAAACCCGGGCTGCTTCGTAAGAATCCTTGGTCACATTTGCTTTTCCATCGCGGCTGCCGATAAAATTCCAGCCATGCATATCATCGATGTACCCGTTTTTATCGTCATCGATCCCGTTACCGGGAATTTCACCCTTATTGGTCCATAAAACAGGACGCAGGTCTTCATGCGTGGTATCGATACCCGAATCTACAATGCCGGCAATCACCGGTGTGCTTTTTTTGTTCTTCGATTTCAGGAAATCATAGGCTTTGTCAAGACTGATGCCGTAATAACCATCAGTTTTCAGATCTTTCAGGTGCCATCCTTTCGGAACGTCGGATTGCGCGTAACCTGTCATCAGCAACGTGCTTGCCAACAGGGCCAAACCGGTTTTTTTCAACGATTTCATCATGTATTATCTAGATTGAGTTTTCGTATGCAAAAGCTGCAAATTTAACGGATCATGTTTAAAGATTATCTTAAAAGAGGCCTCTTTAAAGCCAGGTACCGTCTATCATTTACGATGTGGTATCGGATGGATCCGTTGCACTTTTGCATTTCTTTAAGTAATATTTATCAGTTATAGGTCGAACCGTATACCCTGCGCCAGCGGCAGGGCCGTGCTGTAGTTGATGGTATTGGTTTGCCGCCGCATGTAATTTTTCCAGGCATCGCTGCCGCTTTCCCTTCCGCCACCCGTTTCCTTTTCCCCACCAAAAGCCCCGCCGATCTCCGCGCCGGAAGTGCCGATATTTACATTGGCAATACCGCAATCGCTTCCCGCAGCGGAAAGGAATTGCTCCGCTTCCCGCAGGTTAAGGGTCATGATGGCGGACGAAAGCCCTTGCGGAACAGCATTCTGCAGCGCGATGGCTTCTTCCAGTGTCTGATATTTAAGCAGGTATAAAATGGGTGCGAAGGTCTCCTGTTTAATTATAGAAAAATGAGGTTTCGCTTCTGCTACACAGGGCTTTACGTAACATCCGCTTTCGTAGGCTGCACCTTTCAATACCCCGCCTTCCACCAGGAATGTTCCACCTTCTGCCCGGCATTGATCAATGGCATTGAGGTATTGTGTTACGGCCCCCGTGTCGATAAGCGGCCCCACATGGTTTGCCGGATCCAGGGGATCCCCGATCTTTAATTGCGCGTAAGCCTGCTTTAATTTCTCTTTTACGGTTTCATAAACGGCTTCATGGATAATGAGCCTGCGGGTAGTAGTGCAGCGCTGCCCGGCGGTGCCCACAGCACCGAATAATGCCCCGGTGATTGCAATATTCAGATCGGCGTCCTTTGAAATGATGATGGCATTGTTGCCGCCGAGTTCCAGGAGAGAGCGGCCTAACCGCCCGGCCACCGTGGCGGCTACAGCCTTGCCCATCCGGGTAGAGCCCGTTGCAGAAACAAGCGCCACCCGGGTATCCTGGGCCAGCCATTCGCCGGCAGCACTTCCTCCGGAAATTAAATTACAAACCCCTTCAGGTACATTATTGGCTTTAAATATTTTAGCTACAATTTGCTGACAGGCGATGGCGCAAAGGGGTGTTTTTTCAGAGGGCTTCCAGATACAGGTATTGCCGCAAACCAAGGCCAGCATAGCATTCCAGCTCCAAACGGCTACCGGAAAATTAAATGCAGAAATAATACCTACTACTCCCAGCGGATGGTACTGCTCATACATCCGGTGCCCCGGCCGTTCGCTATGCATGGTAAGGCCATAAAGCTGCCGGCTGAGCCCTACCGCAAAATCGCAGATATCGATCATCTCCTGTACTTCGCCCCAGCCTTCCTGGAGGCTTTTGCCCATTTCATAGGATACCAGTCTGCCCAGGGCATCCTTATGCTCCCGCAGGGCATCGCCGATCTGGCGTACTACCTCGCCCCGCCTTGGTGCAGGCCAGCTGCGCCATGCTGGAAAAGCCAGCTGTGCCTTTGCTGCCACCTCGTTGTAATCAGCTGCAGTGGTAGCTGCTACAACGCCGATCTGCCGGCCGTCTACCGGTGAGCAGGAGCTGATATCCTCAGATAGCGACCCCAGCCACGTACTGCCGGTACTGGTACCCTGGTTCGCTTTTTCAATGCCCAGTGTTTTTAAAAAATCCATAGTTGTGATTTTGATCGGGGAATTTACGAAAAATAAACCGAGTGGCGGTAAATAGCCGCAGATACACGGAGCCACTGAAATTTTGACTACCCGCAGGTTCCGGGGATTTTTGCGGAAGGTTTAGAGCATCGATTAACGATTGTTTTTATGCGTTTCCCTGGCATAAAAGAAGCACTATCGGGGGCATGATTTTTCCATTGATTTCCTGTAAGTTTGACGTATCTACTGAATATAAAATGAATGAAGTCATATGAGTGAAAAACGTATACGGATATTGGTG
Source organism: Niabella pedocola (assembly GCF_021044425.1). Classification (GTDB taxonomy): domain Bacteria; phylum Bacteroidota; class Bacteroidia; order Chitinophagales; family Chitinophagaceae; genus Niabella; species Niabella pedocola. Next base: position 150,891 of record NZ_JAJNEC010000003.1, read on the forward strand.
GCTGGCTGCGGAAATATGGGCAGCTCACATGCTGCGGCCTATCATCAAATGGAAGCCTTTGAAATCTGCGGGCTGGTATCCAGGGGCAATAGCAACCAGGAACTCAATGAAAAACTGGGGACCCGCTATCCGCTTTATTCGGACTATTACGAAGCCCTTGCTGAAACAAAGCCGGATGCGGTTTGCATTGCTACTTACCAGGATACCCATGAGGACTACGCTGTAAAAGCACTGGAAGCCGGCGCCGATGTGTTTATTGAAAAACCGCTGGCAGATTCCGTTGCCGGCGCTGAGCGGGTGGTAGCGGCGGCTAAAGAGTACGGGCGGAAACTGGTGATCGGTTATATCCTGCGGCATCATCCTTCCTGGAAAAAATTTATTGAACTGGCTTCGGGGCTGGGCCGGCCGCTGGTGATGCGGATGAACCTGAACCAGCAAAGCAGCGGTCATGCATGGCAGGTACATAAAAAATTCCTTTCCAATATGAGCCCTATTGTGGATTGTGGTGTGCACTATATTGATGTGATGTGCCAGATGGTACGGTCCAAACCGGTGCAGGTAACCGCCATCGGCGCACGCCTTTCGGAAGCTGTGCCGGAAGACAATTACAACTATGGCCAGTTGCAGCTTCGCTTTGAAGATGGTTCCGTGGGTTGGTATGAAGCGGGCTGGGGGCCCATGATCAGTGAAACGGCCTTTTTTGTAAAGGATGTGATCGGTCCGAAGGGCTCGGTTTCCATCGTTGCCAAAAATGCAGGCGGGGTGGGAGCATCTTCCAATATTGATGCGCATACGAAAACAGAATCCATTTTATGGCACCACGCGGATATCGATGCCGATGACCGGTTTACAAAAAAAGATGAATGGATCGATATGCAGGACGAGCCGGATCACCAGGAATTGTGCAACCGGCAGCAACGTTATTTTTACGATGCTATTGTAAATGATGCAGACCTCAGCGATCATATGAGTGATGCGGTAAACAGCCTGCGGATCGCATTTGCCTGCGATGAGTCGGTAAAAACCGGACAGGTAGTGCGGCTTTAGTTTACAAGAATACATTCCGGTAAAACGGTCATATAGGTCTAAAAAAAATGGCTGCCCTTTTGAGACAGCCATTTTGCTTTTTGCTATAAAACAGTTATTTCTTTCCCAGGTCCTTGATCCGCAGGTTCCGGAATTTTACATAGGAACCATGTCCCAGGAACCCGATATGTCCTGCTTTATTCAACAGCCCCGGATGTTTTTTATGATCCGGTGTATCCGTATTGTTTTTACTGGCCTTGGCAATATCGCCATCTACGATGGTTTTGCCATTCAGGATCACCGTAATGTGGTTGCCTACCGCCCGTACCTCCTGGTAATTCCATTCGCCCAGCGGTTTTAAATAACCTCTTAACGCAGGGATGATGCCATAAACGGAACCATGGTACTGGTAAGGCTGCAGCTCTTTATAGATGGGCGCTTCATTGTCCAGGATCTGCAATTCCATACCTTCGTAAGCGGCGTCGCCGGTTAACGGTGCACGGATACCCAGCCCGTTATTGGCGCCTGGTGTTAGCTGGAATTCAAAACGCATTACAAAGTCACTGTATTCGTTTTCAGTATACACATTCCGGTTGGCACCTTCCGGAACCGCAATCGTAGGATCGCAAATAATATTTCCATCCTGTGCAAAATAACCTTCGGTATTGCCGGTCCAGCCCTTCATGTCTACGCCGTTGAACATCGGTACAAAACCTTCTTTCTTTTCCTGTTCGCTCAGCACATAAGGCTGGGGACGGGGAATTTCGCGTACATATACATCCCGGAATTCCAGCCGCGTGCCATGGGCCTGCAGTTCAATGGCCTCTTTGCTAAAGATCGGAATCTTACGATCCCAGTAATTTTCCAGCACGGTGTTATTGGTAACCAGCTGGCCATTCAGGTAAACGGTTACTTTATTACCAACCATTTTAATGCGGAAGGTATTCCATTCGTTGATCGGGTTATCGGCAAACACCAGCGGCGTGCTCCGGTTCTTCTGGTTATTGTACAGCCCCCCGGATCCTACCTGTGCGCCTACATCGGTACGTGAAGGATCCCAGGTTTGTACCTGCGGTGATCCTCTTAAATAAACACCGCCATCACCTTTGGCTTCCATCCGCCAATCTACAAACAGTTCAAAATCTTCATACATTTTAGTAGATACCAGGTTGTCGAATCCTTTGCCGTCAAATACCAGCACGCCGTTCTCTACCCGCCAGTCTCTGCGCATCTGCTCATCGGATTTTTGTTGTGCTTCGGCTAGTTGCTGGGCGGTCATTTTTGCCCGGGTCAGCGGGTTGCCCACCAGGCCTTTCCAGCCGGAGAGGTCTTTGCCATTGAACATAGAAACATAGCCCGGCTCCTTTGGAAGACCAGCCAGCTGTTTTACCCAAGCAGCTTTCTGATAAGCGGCTTCGCCATCTTTGTTCAGGGAGATCGCTTTGTTTACGATACTTTCTACCAGCGGCCCGTAAAGATCTGTATGATCAGTAACAATGGCCATTACTGCTTGTACGGCGGCCTGTTGCAATGCCGCATCATCCATGTATTTAGCAACAAATACCAGGGATAACAACGAACTGTTGCTGGAGATGCCCCGCAGGATATTTGTTTTCTGTGCATTATTGGAAGCCAGGTCCATCGCCTTGCGGAACATCAGTATTTTCTGATCCACCGGGTTTTTAGACCGGTTGATACCAGCGATAAAACTGTTGAGTGCCTCATTTTTAAAAGTGGCATTGGCAGGATCTTTTGCAATACCATAGAGTGCATCCAATGCTGTAAAATCACTCCAGGATGCAAGGGCCTTTAACGCCGCTGCTTTCTGATCCTGGCTGCCGGTATTGAAGTCGTTTCGTACCACATCCAGGGCTTCTTTACCTCCAATGTCACCCAGCACGGAATAGTAATGGGTTTTGTTGGCTCCCGTACCATTCATGAGTTCTTTTACGGCTGCAACCTGGTCGGCCTTTGTTTTCTTTTCTTTAATGGCTGCAAACAGCGACTGTTGCAGGGCATCGGTTTCCTCCGCATTGGATGATTGATTCAACAGGCCGGCGATCTTTGCTTCATCACCAGCAGCAGCTACATAAGGCAGTGCCTTTATTGCGGCAAGCCGTACAGCGGCATCGTTGTTGGTAACATCTCCAAAAACGGCTGAAGCATATTTTTCACCGCCACGGCGGGCTACAATATCCATCAGCGTAGTGCGTGCGGTACCCGAAGCCTGGGGCAACAGGGCTGCTGCCTGACTGGCTACGTCGGCACCTTTGATGGTCAGCAGCGCATTTTTAGCAGCGCCGGCAACGGCTGCGTCACCGGATTTAATCAGGTTCAGCAAGGGGGCAATGGCCTTGTCTTCACCGGCACGCGCAATAGCTGCAATGGCTGCCAGCTGTACCTGTTTGTTATTAGAACCCAGCAGACTGGTAAGCAGCGGCAATGCGGACTGATCTTTATGTGCTCCGAATACATATAGGAGGTCTGCCTGCTGATCGGGATCACTTGCTTTTTTTACGGCATCCTGTATTTGGGCAGATGTTTGTGCATCGTAGGATTGCTCCAGCAACGCCACGGCTGCCGCACGATATTGTTTGTCCGATGATGAAAGCGCTGAAAGCAGCTCCGGGCGTGCATTTTCGCCGGCTGTTTTATAAAGCAGGCCCAGGGCCGCATTTTTAAACTGGGCCGGCAGGCCGTTCATGGCCAGTAATGCACGGGCGGTTGTTTCTGCATTGGCCTTTCCGGGGCCTGCTGCTGTTTTAGAAAGATAACGCAGGTAAGAATTCATGGCATTGGATGCTTCGGCCTTATAGTTTACCTTTTGCGCTGCCGCTTTCATTGTGGCGGCAGATTGCGGGTCTCCGATGGTAGCCAGGGAATATAACAACACTTTTTGTGTATTTGCATCCTGAGTCCCGGTATACAATTGTTGTAGTTTTTTTGCGGCCGGTGCATAGCCCATGTCACCCAGTGCTTTGATCAACGTGATCTGCTGGCTGCCTTTTGCCGTGGTTAATGCATATAATAATGCGTTGGCTGCAGTGGTGGTATTTACCCGTACGAGCACGCGAGCTGCTGGGTCGCTGAGGCGTTTGTTAAGCAGGTACCCCTTTACAACAGGTACCACTTCGTCGCCGGCTACGTATTGCAGTTCCTGCAACAGGAAGTCTTTCACTTCATCGCTTTTGGCGGCTTTGATCCCGTTGGTCAGTGCCAGTGCCGCCGTGCGTTTGGCCATAGCGTCGGTTCCTTTTCCAAGATATTTTGACAACCCGCCAATGGCATAACGGGCCGCTTCATCAGTGCGTTTGCCCGGGGGCTGAATGGCCGCAATGATCTTCCGGTAACCGGGTTCCCCGATGCTTACCAGCTCTTTCATAGCCGCATCCAGCGCGGCAGAATTCTGCGCCGGTAATTTCATTAAAAGATCGGCCACTTTTGTTTCGATGGTTCGTACATCTGTTTTTTGCTGCGCAGGAGCGATGCCCGCCAGCAGTAGTAATATAAAAGTTAGTATAGTAAATTTTTTCATCATCTGGTTTTTTAGGATCATCAAATGGACCAAGGTCCGCGCATGGGTTGATTAATGAGTGCATTGGCTGCAGCGTCGTTTACGAACTCCAGCTTTACCGGGTCAAACTCCAGCGAGCGTCCCAGGCGCACGGCTATGATGGCCAGGTTTACCAGGGTGGCAGAACGGAAACCGTTGTCTTCATTCAATGCAAATTTCTGGCGGGTTTTTACCGCCTGCGCAAAGTCGATGAGCTGTGGCTCCGGATCGGGCATGGCCGCCAGCTTTTTATCAAGGTCGGGGATGGTGGTACGGAACCCGTTAAACACTTTTCCCTTGGGGCCTTCGATATACGCCGCATTCGTGTCGCGGTTTTCCCCGTCAAGGATGATCTTGCAGCCGTCTTCATACGTAAGCTCAATGCGCTTCCAGGTGCCTGCAGCATCCGGATCCTGCTCCGGTGCATCCACATCAATCCTTACCGGACTGGTATGATCCTTTCCTAAAAAGTATTGCACCGGGTCCAGGTAATGTTGTCCCATATCACCCAGTCCGCCGCCATCATAATCCCAGTAGCCGCGGAAGGTTTGATGCACGCGGTGGGGGTTGTACGGCTTGTAAGGAGCGGGCCCCAGCCAGAAGTCGTAATCCAGTTGCTGCGGCACGGGTTGTACGTCGAGCACCGTTTTGCCTACCCAGAAAAACTTCCAGTTAAACCCGGTAGCGGCATTTACGGTCACTTTCAGCGGCCATCCCAGCAAACCGCTCTCCACGAGCTTTTTGATGGGTTTTACGGTCGTATTCATCCCATAGAAATTATCCTTAAAACGGAACCAGGTATTGAGGCGGAACATGCGTTCGTTCTGCTGGATCACTTCGCGTACCCGCTTGCCCTCGCCAATGGTGCGGGTCATGGGTTTTTCGCACCATACATCTTTACCGGCATTGGCCGCATCCACACTCATAATACCATGCCAGTGCGGAGGGGTAGCAATATGCACAATGTCGATGGCCGGATCCTGCAACAGTTCCCGGTAATCATGGTAGGTTTTGGTTCCCTTAGGAGACTTGCCCAGGGCATCGTTCAGGTGCTTCTTGTCAACATCGCAAATGGCCACCAGGCGTGCGCCCGGATATGCAATATGCCCCTGTCCCATGGAACCAACACCAATAATGGCCTTCGTCAGCTGGTCGCTGGGCGCAATATGCCGGGGACCTCCCAGCACATAGGACGGCACGATGGTAAATGCCGCAAATGAAGCAGCACTGTTCTTAATAAATTTTCTGCGATTCATATGAATGTTTAATGGCTTTAAGAAGTTAGTAAACCGTTAATGCTGGTTAAAGATAAGCCCGCCAAATAAATAACTAAAATAATCAACGTTGTTTTTTTGTATCTTTTTAATGAAGAAGGCTGTTTGATAAAAATTATTATGATACTATAGCTACTTATTTTAAAAAATTATAAAAGTGTGGCCGGAAAGAGAATGAAATATTCATTAAAATTTACCGGCTGCAGGCCTCCTGTTATACCAAAACAGTTTAACCGGAAAGGATCCGGTTACCGGTAACGGTACCGGCATCCGGGTCTTACAATAATTTTTCCATCCCGGGCAACCGGCTCCGTTAGATTTGCATTTTGTGACATAAGTACTACTGATTTGAGTTTGGCACACATACTAGAGGGTTGCAGAAGGAGGGAACGCAATGCCCAACGGCAGCTGTTTCATACCTATGCATCCCAGATGCTGGCTGTGTGCATCCGCTACGTGAAGCGGAAAGAAGATGCAGAGGAACTCATGTTACAGGGGTTTGAAAAGTTCTTTACACAGATCCATTCCTTTACTTTTCAGGGCGAAGCGGCTTTTGCCGGCTACCTGAAACGGATCATGGTAAACGAATGCCTGATGCTGCTGCGAAAACGGAAAGTTGTTTTTGAGGAGATCGATGATCGAAGTCTGGCGATAACACAGGCAGAAACGCCGGTTGAACGTCTTTCATCCAAAGAAATTTTTGAATTGATTTTAAAATTACCGGAAGGGTATGCTACGGTATTTAATCTCTTTGTGATAGAAGACCTGAGTCATAAAGAAATTGCGCGGCTGCTGGGAATTACAGAGGGTACTTCAAAGTCGCAGCTAAGCAAGGCCAGGGCTTTATTACAAAAAATGATAACGGTACATGGAAAATAGGGATCGTCAAATAAGCGACAAAGTAAACGCGTACCGGATCGGGGATTTTGATCCGGATGCCGGTTGGGCACAACTGGAGCAGCGGCTGTATCCCCGTAAAAAACGGATCCTAAGCTGGCGCTATGCCGCGGCAGCCTGTTTGATCGCATGTATCGCAGGGGCCTTTCTTTACAGCAATCATTCGGGGAAAACAGCGCACAGGGCAGGTCTGGCAGCTGTACGGTTGATGAACAATACATTGCCGGCAATGGTGAATGATGGAAGCCTGCACCCGCCGGTACCTCCGGAGAAAACGGGTATACAGCAGCAGTTCCGGAGCCATGCCCCGGTTGCAAAACCGTCGTATACCCGGATGCAGCCGGTTGTTGAAAAATCCGTTCCGTTACATACGGGACCAGCAATCGCTACCGGAACAACTGACCCGCAAAAGCCGGAGCCGGTAACGGCGGCTGTAACGCCGGCGGCATCAGCAGGTAAGCCATCCGGTCAGTTACCTGTTTTGACAGAAGAAGCATTTGAGGCCGTTGTGAACCCCGGGAAACCCCGGTCTGAAAAGCAAAAGCGGTTTTTGAAATACCTGGCTGCAAGAGCCCGGCAAACGGATTATACCGGAGAAAAGCTTTCATCATCATCAACCATCGTTAAATTTTAATAGAATGAAAAGGGTAATGTTATTATGCGCTGTTTTTGCCGTATGCCTGAAAGATGCGGCTGCTCAAAAAACGTACTGGGAGGTATCGTCCAATATGTTTAACAATGCCGAACAACGCAAGGGAATTAACCTGGAACTGGCGGGTGGAAATAAGTTAATCGTCTATACGAATAATGCGCTCACAGTGGGTAACGGGATGGATTTTAGAGTGATCCTGAACGCATTTTTCCTGAACTATGATGTGATACGCGATAGTGTAAACGAATCGCTGTCGAATAAACTGCATTTCTTTTATAACGCCGGCGGTAAAAATGGGCTTACCGTCATTCCCGGAAGGGCCTGGCAGCAACAATATGTGGTTGTAGACGGCAAGCCTTCCATTATGAAACAGGGAAAGGACACGGTAAATATTTATCCAAGAAATGCAGGCCAGCAAGGGGTTTCTGTTTTTTCTTTTATTGTAAACCGTATCGAGGACCTGCGGACGTATCTGACCGTAAACACCATCAATGATTTTATTGAGGCCGTAAATAAAGATATAGGGGCGGAAGGAAAGAGCTATAAACCTGTTGTGCGGGGGCGGAATTTTTATACAACTGATTTCCAATCGAGGTTTACCGGAACCTATGCCATTAAGAATGGCGCTGTGGAGGGAACGTTGCAACCGGTTGTTTCCCGGATCAAAAATATATCGGTATCTGTAGCGGCATCGCTGCAAAATTTTAAAAGTTATATGACTCCCTCGTTCAATACCAGTTTTGACTTCTATCTGAAGGGAATTCAAAAAGATGAATATGTACGGTTTAGTGCTTATTGGGAGCCGTTGTTTCTTTTTGATAAAAATGCGGCTGGAAAACTGGAAACGTTCCGGAGTGATTTTGTAGGCATCGCTTACGAATACCGGCGGGGCAGCAGTAATAACCGGCTGGGATTTTATGCGCCCATCTCTATTGCTTACCTGGTTAGAAGGCGGGGTGATTTTTTTGAAAAGAATACCTTCAATTTTGGAATCGGGGGTATTAAATACGGGGCCATGACCCTGCGGCCTTCCATGTATTTTGACGGGCTGCTCAAAAATGTTTCGCCCTCCGTGCAGGTTTCGGTTAGCTGGGGCCGGTAAGAAACGCAATATTTCCGGAAACGGTTGGGAGCAGTGGTTGCAGGGGGGCTTCCCGGAAAAAGCTCGGGTACACATATTTATTAAGCGATACAGCGTCACCGCATAAAAAATGCGCCAATCCGGAGATTGGCGCATTTTTTATGCGGAAGGTTTTCTAAACGCTCCGGGTATATATCGGTAACCTTTAATAATGCCAGCGTACAAAGGCTTCCATTGCTGCGTAGTGCGTAAGCCCGAGGTCTGCATAAATGGTAGCGGTATTGGCATTCCGCTCTTCTGCACGTTGCCAGAACTCGCGGTTATCGGACCCCTGGAAGGGTACCATGTCTTTTTGCGACTGGTGAATAAAGATACCGAATCTCTTTTTCAGCACCTGCTCCGGGCTCATCGGGATGGCCATTTCAATGTCTTCGATATTCCATTCCTGCCATGCACCTTTGTACAGCCACAGCCAGCAGTCGTTAATCCATTCATCACCTTCTTCGCGGAGCCGCTGTAATGCTGCTACAACCGCGTTGAAGCACACCAGGTGCGTGCCATGCGGATCGGCGAAGTCGCCCGCACAATAGATCTGCTGGGGTTTTATTTTGCGCAGCAATTCCATGGTGATCTTAACGTCTTTTTCACCAAGGGGCTTCTTTTCAATGGTGCCTGTTTCGTAAAACGGCAGGTTCATGAAATGAATATTGCTGTCGGGAATACCTACGTAACGGCAGGTGGCGCTGGCCTCCCCGCGGCGGATCAATCCTTTGATCTCCCGGATGGTGGGCGTATCGATCTGGTTGGGTTTTTTCCCTGCCACATATTTGCGGGTTTGGGAAAGGATCTTGGCTGGCTTATCGGAGTCGATCTTTGCAATGCTGTTAAAGCCTACGGCAAAATCCAGGAAACGGGTTACAAACTCATCGGTTACGGCAATGTTACCGGAGGTTTGATATCCTACATGCACATCATGTCCCTGGTCGTGCAGGCGCTGAAACGTACCACCCATACTGATGATATCGTCATCCGGGTGCGGCGAAAAGATCAGTACCGTTTTGGGATAAGGTGTAGACCGTTCGGGGTGCGAAGGAATAACGGCGTTGGGTTTGCCTCCCGGCCAGCCGGTAATGCTGTCGCGCAGCATATAATATACTTCCAGGTTGATTTCGTAAGCATTGCCTTTTTCCACCAGCAGATCGCTCAGGCCATACTCGTTGTAATCTTCATTGGTAAGAGAAAGCACAGGTTTTTTTAATTGCAGGGCCATATGGATCACCGCTTTCTTGATCATTTTGGGAGTCCATTCTACCTCCCCGGTCAGCCAGGGCGATTTTAAACGGGTAAGCTCAGAAGCGGCCGGCTCATCTACAATAAAGGTAACATTGGCATGGCTTTGCAACAGGGAGGCCGGTACATGCTCGGTTTCATCCTCTTCCACAGCGGCTTTTACGGCCTTGGCCTTTCCGGCGCCCCAGGCCATCAGGATGATCTGTTTTGATTTTAATATGGTGCTGATGCCCATGGTAACGGCCATCCGCGGTACTTCGGAGATGTTGGCAAATTCATACGAATTGGCGATCCGGGTAGAGTTGTCGAGATTAATGAGACGTGTTTTGGTATAAATACCGGAGCCGGGTTCGTTAAAACCGATATGCCCGTTATTACCGATGCCCAGGATCTGTAAATCGATTCCGCCGGCCTTTTCGATCAGCTGCTCATAAGCTGAGCAGGCGGCCTTGATATCTTCTTTTTTTACCTCACCGTCGGGAATATGAATATTTTTTGGATTGATATCTACATGATCAAATAAATGCGTTTTCATAAAGCGGTTATAGCTCTGGATTGCTTCCTTGCTAATGGGATAGTATTCGTCCAGGTTGAACGTAACCACATTCTTAAAACTCAGCTTTTCTTCTTTGTGCATCCGTACCAGCTCCGCATACAGCGTTTTGGGACTGGAACCGGTGGCCAAACCAAGCACACATTTTTGTTTCAACTTCTGTTTTTCGCGGATCAGGCTGGCGATGGTCTTCGCGATGGCCAGCGAACCAGCTTTCAGATCCGGGAAGATCTGCACTTCCACCTTTTCCAGCGTGTCCAAATGATTTTGCTTAGCAGTTTGTGACTTAGGCATTTTATATTATTTTATATTGATTGATGATTTGAATGAAACAGTTGGGCCTTATTTGCCAAAATAGTTGGCGCCCCAAAGGTCGTACCGTTTCTTTTGAACCTCCAGCCGGTTTTTAAAATCGTCAAAGTTACGGTCTGCTTTCGGTTTCCACAACGCTTCGCTTAACGCGCTCATTCTGGGAAACAGCATATATTCCGCTTTTTTGGGATTGCTGATGTATTCGGTCCACAGGTTAGCCTGTCCGCCCCAGATCAGGGGACGTTCGGCTGCAGTGAGACTGTCCGGAACCACTTTCCAGTTATACACTTTTTCAATGGGCAGGGAATTCCGGTTGTTGGTAATGGTCACAGAATCTTCTTTGGGTGATTGCTGATAATCGAAATACACATAGTTATTTGGTGTCATGATCACCTGGTGTTTCTGGCGCGCAGCGGTAATGCCGCCCTTTTCACCCCTCCAGCTCATTACAGTGGCGTTTGGTGCTAAACCACCTTCCAGGATCTCGTCCCAGCCAATAATATGCTTACCCTTTGCATTGATGAATTTTTCCATCCGCTGAATGAAATAGCTTTGCAGGTAATGTTCCGGGCTATGCTCTTTATCGCCTTTAATCCCCAGCTCCTGGATCCTTTTCTGGCACAGCGGGCATTTTTCCCAGTTCTTTTTGGGGCATTCATCTCCGCCGATATGTACATATTTTGAAGGGAACAACGGCAACACTTCGTTCAGCACATCTTCCAGAAATTTAAAAGTGCTCTCTTTTCCGGCGCAGAACACGTCTTCATATACGCCCCAGGCCTGCTGTACCTGTTTGCCGGATTTATCGCCGGCCCAGGTGCTTTGTTTAGGAAAATAGTCAAAGGTGGGTTTGTCCGGAAAGCAGCTTAAATAAGGATAGGCGGCAATAGCGCCACCACCATGGCCCGGCATTTCAATTTCGGGGATCACGGTTATATAACGTTTGGCGGCATAGGCAACGATGTCTTTTACCTCGGCCTGGGTATAAAAACCGCCGTATTTTTTGTTGTCATTCCCTTTACCCGGAAAATTACCAATAATGGTACCGTTACGCCAGGCGCCAACAGCTGTTAGCTTCGGGTATTTTTTGATCTCGATTCTCCATCCCTGGTCCTCTGTAAGGTGCCAGTGGAAATAGTTCATTTTATGAAGTGCAATATAATCGATGTATTTTTTTACAAAGGCAACCGGAAAATAGTGGCGTCCTACATCAAGCATTAGCCCCCTGTATGCCAGGTCAGGCGCATCGGTAATGGATACTGTAGGAATGGACAGCGTGTTGCTTTTTTCAACTGGCAGCAGCTGGATCAACGACTGTGTTCCGTAAAAAGTGCCCGCGGCTGAATTACCGGTGATCCGGATAGCGGCGTTATCGGCATCCAGCGTATATCCGTCTCCTGATGCAGACCGGGTTGTTAACAAAATACCCTTGGTACCTTTGGAAACCACCGGCAGGGTAAATCCGTAATACGATTTTAGATAGGTATTAAAAAGTGCTGCAATATTTTTATCGTCTTTGGAAGGCGCCACAATAGGAGTAGAGCGGTTGAGGACAAAGCTGCCGTTTTTAAGAACAACGGACTTGGGTTGAGGAATGATGCTTACTTCCTGCGCTCGTACACAAAGCAGGCTGAAACAAGCAATAACACATAAAATGACACGCATATGAAGAGATTGAGTTTTGTGCGCCAAGTTAAGGATTTTTTGAGTTAGAAATTAAGAAGGGGCAATGCAAACGATTGTCTTATTTTCGCGTTTTGCCCGGTTTTTATAAATCATATAATTAAGGAGTTTTTACTTAGGATGACGAATATTGAAATAATCGATTTGTTTTTTACGGCTTTTAAAAACCTGGATCACCAGGCCATGAATGCCCTCTACAGTGATGATATTGTTTATAGCGACCCGCTTTTCGGAATGCTGGAGGGGGAAGCGGTAAGGGATAAATGGGAACTGCTTTTCCAGGATATCCGGGATTTTCGCTTAACCGTCATCAAAACGGAGGAAATTGATCACGAGTATGCTACCTGCCAGTGGAAGGCCACATGGCAGTGCGCCCGTTCAAAAAAGCAATTCATTTTTGAGGCCAAATCGTTTATGCGGTTTTCCGGTAACCAGATCATTGAGCACAGTGACGGCTTTAGTCTTACCAAATGGATTGTTCAGGCCTATGGATTGAAGGGGCAGCTTTTTGGATGGCTTAATTTTATGAAACGCCGGGTACAAAGGGAGTACCGGCAACGGCTGATCCAATTTTCAAACTCCAAACCTCCGGTTCCGCCTGAGGATAAACGCCGGTACCGTTCCGATTCGTTTGATCAATAGCTGCTTCCTCCCGGCGTACCCTTAGGGGAGACCCGGGGAAGGCTTTTTATACAGGCGTATGCTTCAGGAGGCGTTACGGAACACCGGTAACAGGGATTTATGATCAGAATGCACGGGAATGATTAATTTCGAAAAAAAATCAGGTGTATGATCAACAGGAAGCGTTTTCTTCAGCTCGGACTCCTTTCCGGAGTTACCTCACTATTAGTAAAAAACAGCCGGGGGCAGGTGGTCACTCAAAACGGACCGGTGGTAATATCTACCTGGGATGCGGGACTGGCCGCCAATAAAGGAGCCTGGGAAATTCTTTCAAAAGGAGGAAGCGCGCTGGATGCTGTAGAGAACGGCGTAAAAATAACCGAAGACTCACAAAACTGTTGTGTGGGTTTGGGTGCCAACCCAGACAGGGATGGTATTGTTACGCTGGATGCCAGCATTATGGATCACCAGTTTAATTGTGGTAGTGTAGGTTTTCTGGAGCGGATCAAGCACCCCATTTCGGTAGCGCGCCGTGTAATGGAAAAAACGCCGCATGTAATGCTGGTGGGAAGTGGAGCGCAGCAGTTTGCCGTGGCAGAGGGATTTCCGCTGGAGCCGCAGGAACTTTCACCAGATGCGCAGAAAGCGTATAAGAAATGGCTGGAAAATTCCAAATACGAGCCAGCTATTAACCGCGAAAATAAAGGGCATGGCCCGTTTGCACCCCAACGGTTTGACAATGGCGAATGGAACCACGATACCATCGGGATGCTGGCAATGGATGCAACAGGCAACCTCAGCGGCAGCTGTACCACCAGCGGGATGGGCTTTAAAATGCGCGGCCGGCTGGGCGATTCACCCATCATTGGTGCCGGGTTGTTTGTGGATAATGAAGTAGGCGCCTGTGTAGCCACCGGGCAGGGCGAAGACGTGATCCGTGTTGCTGGCTCGCACAGTGTAGTAGAAATGATGCGACAGGGATATGGACCGGAGGTGGCCTGCCGGAAAATCATCGAACGCATTGTAAAGATCAAGAAAGCAGATGCCCGGAAAATACAGGTGGCATTTATCGCGATCAATAAAAACGGAGTGGTAGGCTCCTTTGCCATACATAAAGGGTTCAGTTATGCAATCAAAACAAAAACAAAAGAAACCCTTGTAGATGCGAATTATCATTTCACATCCTGATTTATGTTCAGCGATGTGCATTCAGTTATCAGCAGCCGGCAGTCGATCTGCAGATTGAATTTTGAGATTCCGGAGACGAGGTCTGAAAAGCAGATTTTGTGTTGCCGGAAGGAACGTATACATTAAGCACCGCTGCGGATCCAGCCGTAAACTTGCAACTTTAAACTTGAAACAAAGAAACCTTATGCCCCAGACATATAATGACTTCACTATTGAGATTGCCACCACTGATTTTGAATCGACAAAGAATGCCGTTGCCGGCGGTGCGGATCGTATAGAGCTTTGTGCGAACCTGGGCGAGGGCGGTACCACCCAGTCGTACGGGGTGATCAAAACCTGCAGGGAAAAATTTGAGGTACCCATTTATCCCATTATCCGGGTTAGAGGCGGAGATTTTTTATATACCGACGAAGAATTTGAATGCATGCTGGCGGATGCGGTTAACTGCAAACACCTGGATTGCGATGGGGTGGTGATCGGTTTTCTGAAAGCCAATGGAACTATAGATAAAGATCGTACCGCCCGGATCGTTGAGGCGGTTTATCCGCTGGGTGTTACCTTTCACCGCGCATTCGACCGTTGTAAAGATCCCCTGGAAGCCCTGGAACAGATCATTCAAACGGGTTGTGAACGGATCCTTACCAGCGGACAGGAATTAACAGCCATTCAGGGGGCTCCACTGATCCGTCAGCTGAACGAGCGGGCCGCGGGGCGCATCATTATTATGCCCGGCAGCGGGGTTCGTGCAGACAATGTAAAAGCACTGGCGGCCAGCACCGGCTGTACCCAATTTCACAGTTCGCTCCGGGAAATGATCCCCTCAAAAATGAAATTCAACACAACTGCTTTTGTGAACGATGCGGAAAGTATCGGCCATTCCGGCATTGATCCTATGGCTGTTGCCGCTTTTAAAAAGGCCTTACATTAAATTTAAACCCCGTCTGCATTCATGTTTTACAGAACCATCCTTTTGCTGATCTGCTCCAACGTCTTTATGACACTGGCCTGGTACCATCATCTGAAGAATGAAAACTGGCCTTTGTGGAAAGCTATCCTGTTAAGCTGGCTGATCGCGTTCTTTGAATATTGCCTGGCAGTACCGGCTAACCGGATCGGACAGAAAGCGGGTATTAACCTGTTCCAGCTAAAGATCACCCAGGAAGTAATCACCCTGGTCGTATTTACGATTTATGCGGTGGCGTTTGCCAATAATGCGTTTCACTGGAAATACCTGGTGAGCTTTTTATTGATGATTGGGGCGGTATATTTTGTATTTGCGGATATCAAGTAGAAGATGCCACAGAAGCACTGAAGCGCCGTATTATTTTTAAGTTTCGGCAATTTTATCGGAAAATAATAAATCCGAAACTGCTACCCGGTTATATTAATAATAACAGACTACAGGTCCTTGTGCAGAAAATTGGGTCCGTTTTAGGGAATAGATCTCTCCGATACCATTGATCACCCGGCTTAAATACAGGCTATCTCCCCGCACTGTAACCTTATAATTTGTGTTTAAAAGGACCGGTGCATCCTGGATGGGCCTGTGGTTCGTAAATTTTACACTGTCTTTTTCGATCCTGTAGTTACCCGAAATAAAGGATGCAGTGCCCGAGCTGGTTGTCTTTGCGGCGGCACTCCATAACGTACCATCCAGTGAAATATCCAGGTTGATGGGATATATCAGTATATAGGCCGTGGTAACGAATTGTTGTTGTCCTTGATAGGTTCCTTTTAGCGATTCGGGATTAATGTCGCGGCTTTTGGAGCATGCCGTAAGCGATACTATAAACAGCAGGGTTAGAATTGTTCTCATTTTGCGTTGAGTTTATAAAGATCATAAACGTAATAAAACAACAAAACGCTACAATCAGCCATTTTATAGAAAAACCTTCTATCCGCGATAAACGCCGGGTGGGTATTATGTACGGGTTTATAAGGATTTTCAACAACCCACTACAGCCTTCCAAAACCATTTAGTGCTTCTGTGTTTCAGTGGCTATTTCCCTAATAAAAAAGGTTGCTTCTTTGCAGAAACAACCCGGATCTATTTTTAGCGATTGCTGTTATTTTGAAATACCGCCGAAATTTGCTGCAATCTTACCGGGAGCAACCGGTGTATTGCGGGTCATTTCCTGTTTTACCGGTGCCGGATGTTTGACTACATTTCCCTCGACCTGCGCCAGCGTAGGCGCAATGACCAGTGACACGATCGACATGAGTTTGATCAGGATATTCATAGACGGACCGGAGGTATCTTTAAACGGATCGCCCACGGTATCACCCGTTACGGATGCTTTGTGTGGATCTGATTTTTTATGGAACATTTCCCCGTTGATCTCCACGCCTTTTTCAAACGATTTTTTGGCATTATCCCAGGCACCGCCGGAATTGTTCTGGAACATACCCAGCAATACACCGGATACTGTAGCGCCGGCCAGGAATCCACCCAGGGATTCCGCGCCAAATCCGGGCAGGAAGCCGATGATAATGGGAGAGATGATAGCGATGGCACCGGGTACCACCATTTTCTTCAGAGAAGCCTCTGTAGAAATGGCCACACATTTATCGTATTCAGGGGTTGCTGTACCTTCCATAATCCCGGGAATGGTGCGGAACTGCCGCCGTACTTCTTCCACCATGGCCATAGCGGCTTCGCCTACCGCCCGGATGGCCAGTGCTGAGAAAATAAAAGGAATCATAGCACCCAGGAAAAGGCTGGCCAATACATTGGCTTTATAAATATCGATACCCTTAATGCCGGCTACGCCAACAAATGCGGCAAATAATGCCAGGGCAGTTAATGCTGCAGAAGCAATGGCAAATCCCTTACCCGTAGCAGCAGTGGTATTTCCCACGGCATCCAGTACGTCGGTTTTTTCGCGTACCTCTTTGGGAAGTTCACTCATTTCGGCAATACCCCCGGCATTATCGGCAATGGGGCCAAAAGCGTCGATGGCCAGCTGCATGGCCGTAGTGGCCATCATGGCTGCTGCTGCAATGGATACACCATATAAACCGGCACATTTGTAAGAAGCTACAATACCCGCGGCTAAAACCAGGATCGGCAAAAAAGTCGATTCCATACCTACCGCCAAGCCGCCGATCACATTGGTGGCATGCCCGGTAGATGATTTTTTAATGATCGAGTTTACCGGACGCTTGTCCATGGCTGTATAGTATTCGGTAATGATGGTCATTAACGCGCCTACGGCCAGTCCAACCACAATGGCGCCCATCACGCCGTTTTTGGTAAATTCAAAACCGCGCAATTCCATTTGCTCCGGCAGGATCCAGTAAACCAGCCCGGCAGATGCTATTGCTGTTAATATAATGGAACCCCAGTTGCCCATGTTCAATGCTTTTTGAACGGTTTTGGTATTGACGCCTGCGTTTTCGCTGATCTTTACAAAAAAGGTTCCGATAATCGAAAACAAGATGCCAATGCCTGCGATAAGCATGGGCAATACTACCGGAGAATAGCCTCCGAGGAAGTCTGCGCCATCCGCTACATCGATCTGTTGTCCTAAAACGATAGTGGCCAGTACGGTGGCTACATAAGATCCGAAAAGGTCGGCGCCCATACCGGCTACATCACCCACGTTATCGCCCACGTTGTCGGCAATCGTGGCCGGGTTGCGGGGATCATCTTCCGGAATGCCTTTTTCTACTTTACCTACCAGGTCGGCGCCTACATCGGCAGCCTTGGTATAAATACCACCGCCCACACGGGCAAACAATGCAATGGATTCCGCTCCCAGTGAGAAACCGGTCAATACTTCAATAGTGGTGAGCATCTCTGAAGAATTCAGGTCGGCATCCGGCGCAAAGAAATGTTTGAGGATGATGTACAACCCCCCCAGGCCCAGCACGGCGAGTCCGGCTACACCAACGCCCATCACCGCTCCGCCGCCAAATGAAACATTCAGCGCTTTACGAAGGCTGGTTCTGGCCGCATTGGCTGTACGTACATTGGCAAAAGTGGCCGCGCGCATCCCGATATAACCGGCTACGGCGCTCAATACGGCTCCGATAACAAAAGATACGGATATCATCCAGTGGGAGTGCGGATTAGCATTGGCCAGCACGCCCAGTAAAATTGCAACGATCACTACAAAATAGCCGAGGATCTTCCATTCAGATTTTAAAAAAGCCATAGCGCCCTCAGCAATATGATTGCTGATCTCTTTCATTCTTGGTGTTCCTGCATCTTGTTTAACAACCCATCGAAATTTTAATAAAGTGTAAATGAGGCCGATAATAGCCATTAGAGGTACTAAATAGATCAGATGTTGCATATAAATTTTCTACATTAATATATTATATAAGGCATAAGCAAGGTTGCAAATATAAGTGTTGCATTCAATAAGTGGAATCTTATTTTTAATGAGGCTATTAGGTGTTTTTCGAGCGGGTAACCGTTTTTATTTAAACTTTTAAATCATTTATAAATCTTTTTTGAAAGCTTTGAAAGAGAAGCAAAAGCAAGGCCTGTTCCGGTTTATTATCTGCTATGGAAGGCGTTAAAAATTGCCCAGACGGAAGTAGTATTTCCGGCAGCATTTTAAAACAGTTGTTCAAAGGCTTTTCCGATATGTTCGATGATGTCGGTCGCAATCATAGCGTCCATTCCGCGGGCAGTGGCTGCAAAATCCCCTGCCAGTCCATGCAAAAAGACGCCCATAATGGCGGCCTCTTTTGAGGAGTATCCCTGTGCCATTAAACTGGTCAGCATTCCCGTAAGCACATCACCGCTGCCGCCCTTGGCCATACCTGCATTTCCCGAAATATTAAAAAAGCCGGTTCCGTCGGGGAGAGCCACCAGGGTTCGATGCCCTTTTAATACTATTACAACATTAAATTCCATTGCCTTAGATATGGCTACCTCAACTTTCTTAAAGTCGTCTTCCTGTGTCCCAAACAAGCGGGTAAACTCTTTTGGGTGTGGCGTAAGGATGCTGCCGGGGCGCAGGAGGTTTAGCAGTTCGGGGTTTTCCGCAATGATATTTAGGGCATCGGCGTCCAGCACAAGGCTGCTTGTTTCCCGTTCCAGCAACTCGCGTAAAAAGAAGCGGGTTTTAATGCCGGTTCCGATGCCGGGCCCAACCCCGATTGCCGAAAACGGATCCGGTTCATAATCCATCCGGGTGATAGTGGTGGCATCTGCATCCGGCAGTACCATTGCCTCGGGTGCGCCGGTTTGCATAATTGCTACACTTTTTTCCGGTACATGTACGCTTACCAGGCCGGCGCCCGATCTAAGGCAGGAGCGGGTACTGAGGAGCGCTGCGCCGGTTTTGCCATAGCTACCGGCGATGATAAGGGCATGGCCGAAATTGCCTTTGTGCGCAAATGCGGCACGCGGCCGGTAGATCCGCTGTACCAGTGCCTGGTTGATGATATGGAAGGGCGTGCTTACCAGGTCGGGGAAAGCGGGGAGCAGATTGATATCCATCAGGTGTACCAGCCCGAAAAAAGGCTCATTTTCCGCAATGAGGAAGGCCATTTTAAGCACCTGGAAGGTGAGCGTATGCCGCGCCCTGATAACGCTCTGGCCTCGGGAAGATTGATCACAAAACAACCCGCTGGGTATATCGATAGCGATGGTGGGGGCCTGGGCATTGTTCAGGTGCTGCACCAGTTGGGCGGCCAGGCCCGTTAACCCCCGGTTCAGCCCGGTTCCGAAAAGCGCATCCACAATGATACAGGATTCGGGGATCACGGGAAGGTCTTGTTCCGACCGCAGCTGGTAAATAGGAATGGCCGACAAATGATGGAGGATATTGAAATTGGAGATATAATCTTCCGAACCTTTTGCATCCGATTCCAGGATAAAGACCTTCGCCGTTTTGCCGGAGTTATAAAGCAAACGGGCAATGGCCAGGCCGTCGCCGCCATTGTTTCCTTTGCCGCAAAAAATATAATATACATCCGCCAGTGTATGCTGCAGCAACCAGCGGGTACAGGCATTAGCGGCACGCTCCATCAGTTGCAATGAAACGATAGGCTCATGTTCTATTGTAAAGGCATCCCATTGCCGTATCTGTGCTGCGTTCAGTAATTTCATGGCTGGATCTAAAGATAGGAATCTTTAAAATAAAAATGCGGGGCAAATCATCCCCGCATCCATCATTATAACTAAAAAAACAAGATCCTAAAAATCAAATTTCAGCCGGATACCCATACCTGTGTAGTTGAGCTTCTGATCTGAAACGGTTTTCATTGGTACTTTCACGAAGGGCTCAATAGCTACGTTGTTCTTTGGCGTAATCTTTTGTTTGTAGCCCATGGACAGGTTATAAAAACCGATAAAAGGTGTGCGCTCTTTTTGAGATGCTTCCGGTGCAGCGTTGGAAGTAGCATATTCCATCATCCGCATATTTTTATCTTCCTGAAGAATACCCTCATTGTTCTCTACCGAAATCCTTGTATTGGTGCTGGTAACATATGTGTATTGTGTATTGTCCTTTACCACTACCAGGCCCGAAACACCGGCACTGGCGTAAAGATTTTTTGAAATACTGTAGCTGATGTCTACCGGGATATCAAACCCGCTGACCGCCGCTCTTACCGTTTCCAGCTGTGGCTGGGAAGGGGCCGCATCTGCGCCCACCAGGCTTCTGGCGGCAAAAAGCGCGTTGTTTCCGGAATTACTCAGTGACGCATTGGAGGGCGGAGCCGTTACATCAAAATCCCGGGAGGCCGTTAACTTGTTATGAGCGATACCGGCACTAACTTTTATGCGATCATTAACCGCATAGCCAAGGGAGATCCCATAGCCAACGTTAACATCTGTTTCTCCAAACATCGGGGAAACATAAAGGCTGGGGGTCCATTTTCGCGAACGGTCGTGTTCCCGTTCAGGTGCAGGTAGCTGCGCCATCATCGGGAATGTATTGTTAGGTCGGTTTGTTGCTTCGTAAGGTGCGGACCTGGTGGGTTGAACAGGGCGCTGAGCAGACGGGGTATTGACCGGTGGTGTTTGCTTTACCGGGTCCTGTCCGGAAGAGGTTACCGCAGCGGAAGGAGGATTGTCCGGAATTGCGGGTGTTCCCTTCACCAGGTCATTCTGTGCGATTTGTTCCGGCTGACCGGCAGGATAAAAAGGCGTAATGGTACCCGGTTCCTTTTGGCGGGCCGGCCCGTTGTTTCCGGGTGATGGATCGCTGGTTACGGGAAGACCCGGCCGGGAAGGGCTGGCGCTGTTTTCCGGACCCGTACCACTTTTTCCCGGATGCGGACCTTCTTTTGCGACATCCCCGGGTAAGTTGGGGTGGTTGCCGATAAAATAATTGGCGATCAGAAATACACCTGCGAGCACCGCCGCCGCAACGGCAGCCCTTTTCCATAAAGGAATGATCCGCGCCGGCTTGGCTGGAGTGGCCTGCAGGTGCTGCCGGGAAAATTGCTCCCAGGCGCCCGGCCGGTACTCCTCCTCATGATCCCGGAGCACGCCCTTAATATGTTTTAAAAAATCATCCTGATGGTCTTCCATGACTTTTTATTAAAAATGTTTTATATAAAGCGCCTTTAATTTATTCTTTGCCCTTGAAAGATATACCCGGCAAACATTTTCTGAAATCTGCAGTAAACGGGCTATTTCTTCGTGGCTAAATCCTTCGATCTCGTATAAATTAAAAACGGTTTTTTGAATTTCAGGTAGTTGATTCAGCAAGGACATGATGTCTTTTACCTCGCTGGCATGCGCCCCCGAAGGCTGTTGCTCCGGAAAATGGTTTTCGGACGGCTCCTCCTGCAAAAAGTTCATTTTCTTCTTTCTCAAAAAATCGATTGCAGTTCTGGATGCGATCTTGGCTACCCAGCCTTTGAACGATTGCTCGATATCCGACGAAAACCCGGGTGCTTTAAATGTATTGAGGTTGTTAAAAATCTTTACAAAAGAGTCGTTTACAAGCTCTTCCATTACATGATAATCATTTACATAACGCCTCACCACGCCTTTTATAAAGCCATAATAGCCTTTATAAAGCGCTTCTTTATGCGGTACTGAGTCCTGCTCACATTTTTTCAGCACCAGTTCCAGTTCGGCGTCCTGTATTCCCAATTCCCTGTTTATGTTTTTACACTCTTCTTTAAATATAGCAAAAATCAGTCAGCCTTTTTTTAACAATGGCGGACTGATTTTTTTATGGAAATATATGGGATATACTAGTAATAATGCGCCATTAACTCTACGATAAGCTTCCCGTTGGTAGTGTTCATTGACTTAAATCCTGTTGTCCAGATAGTATATTGATTTCCATTAAATAAATTCTTTACATCCGAGGTTGCCAGTACAGTGTTCGTGCCGGCGGCCCTTGCCTCAAATTTGATATCCCGATCGGATTTAAAGCTTACAAAGGTACTTACATTTTTATATCCGATGTTTTGGGCAATGGGCTTTGTATTTCCCTGTATATAAAGGTCGATCGATCCGGCATCCGGGCTCATATTGGCAAAACGCAGTAAAACGGAATCCCCCTTGGGCTCCATTACGCTGTCGCGTACCAGTATTGCATCCATTTTACTCAGGGTGTCTACAATAAATACGGAATAGCGTTTGCGGGGCTCAAAGGTCATGTTCTTTGAAATCAGGGCCTTGGATTCTCCCCGGTTAAACACGTAAAGCTTGCGGTCGCCGGAATACACACGGGTATAATTTGTCCGGTACGTATAATTAAATTCGTTCAGCAACCAGCGCTGGGTTCCATCAAACTGGATATCCAGCGGCATACCCAGCGGAGCGCCATTGATAATGCTTACCGCCGCGGCATTTTGAAATTCAGGGCTGTCGTAGTAGCTATCCTTGTGTTTTAAGCAGGAACCGAGGAGTACAACGGATAGTAATAAAAGACCAGCCAGCGAAACTTTTTTCATCATTTTTATATTTTGAGGAATACAAATATTGTTCTGTTAGAGGTAACGCAATAATGGATAAAAACGCAACATCAAAACACGAAAAATCTGTCGGATAGGGGAAAATAGCCTTAAAACGAGGCAATACTTGTTCCGGATCAAGTAGTGGAATCGGCTGCCGGCTTTTAAAGGAGCGGTGTTACCAGAACACCGTATATAAAGCCGCTAGAATGCCACAAATAAGCACGGAGCCCATGAGGAACCCCGGCGAAACCCGGAAAAGCTGTTGATCCAGTTCGATGGAGGGCCCGGCGGTGTTTTTTCGGGTAGTGGAGAGGCTAATGATCACCATAAGGAGTACGACGCAGAAAAACGTAATGGTCATCCGGTCAAGAAAAGGGTAATCGGGGAACGCGCCCTGCGTCCAAACCGGAAGGAATTTGAGCACGGTAGAAACCGGAATAGTGAGTACCGCCCCGGCCAGGGCAGCGCCGGCAGTGGTGCGTTTCCAGAACATGCCCAGTAAAAATATGGCTAATACCCCGGGGGAGAAAAAACCTACATATTCCTGGATGAACTGGTAGGCCTGGTCCAGCGATTTCAGGGCGGGCGTTACCAGGGCGGCCAGTACCATTGCTATAATAACGGCCCAGCGGCCTACACGCACAAGTTTTTGCTCGGAGGCTTCCTTGTTAAAGAATTTTTTATAGATATCCAGGGAAAAGATAGTAGAAATGCTGTTGGCTTTTCCGGCCAGGGAGGCCACAATAGCTGCCGTAAGGGCGGCAAATGCCACGCCTTTTAACCCTGCCGGCAGGAGATTCATGAGGGTGGGATAGGCATGGTCGGGCTTTAAAGCGCCTGTTGGGTCAGCCATTTCGGACTGAAACATCCCATTCTTGTGCAACACAAACATGGTGATGCCGGGCAATACTGCAATAACGGGTATGAGCAGTTTCAGGAAAGCGGCAAAAAGGATCCCTTTCCGTGCTGTTTTGAGATCGGCACCCAATGCCCGTTGTACAATGTACTGATTGCAGCCCCAGTAGGCCAGGTTATTAATCAGCATTCCACCAATAAGTACAGACATCCCCGGCAGTTCATAATAATGTGGATCATCCTTTTTAAAGATCATGTGGAAATGAGTGGGGGCTTCTTTACGTAAAATGCCCAGCGCCTTCCAGATGCTGCCATCAAAACCAAACCGGTCTGCCAGCAGGGAAAGCGCCAGGTAGGTAGTAATGAGTCCGCCAACGATCAATACCACTACCTGTACCACGTCTGTATAGCCGATCACTTTCATACCGCCCAGGGTTACTAGTACGGAAAATATACTCAATCCAATAATGGCTGCTTCAAAGCTCAGGTTGCTGATAGATGAAATGGCCAGGGCGCCGAGGTAAATAATGGAGGTGAGATTTACAAAAACGTATACCAGCAACCAGAAGATCGCCATAATGGTACTTACTTTATCGTTGTAGCGCACCGAAAGAAACTGAGGCATGGTGAAGATCTTATTCTTCAGGTATACCGGTATGATGAAGATGGCTACAATAATAAGGGTGGCGGCAGCCATCCATTCGTAAGAGGAGATGGCCAGTCCCAATGCGAAGCCGGATCCGCTCATACCGATAAAATGTTCGGCCGATATATTTGATGCGATCAGCGATGCGCCGATGGCCCACCAGGTTAGGGATCCTTCCGCAAGAAAAAAGTCCTTTGAGCTGGGAGTGGCTGATTTTTTACGCCGGTATACATAATAGCCATATGCGGCTACGGCTACAAAATAGATCAGGAATACAAGATAATCCAGTGGTTGTAATTGATGCATCAGCGATCGTTTGGCTTAATGGAATT
This sequence comes from Niabella pedocola, assembly GCF_021044425.1. Lineage (GTDB taxonomy): Bacteria > Bacteroidota > Bacteroidia > Chitinophagales > Chitinophagaceae > Niabella > Niabella pedocola. Next base: position 175,734 of record NZ_JAJNEC010000003.1, read on the forward strand.
GGAGAAAGCGTTTTAAAACAAACAGCAAAATACCACCAGGGATCCGGGCACAGGTAGGTTTTGCCATTGTTCGGCGACCAGGAATGCTTCATGATGGCTGTTGAAACTCGTTTACATTCCGGGAAAAGGCGGATCTGCCCGCTTGTGGCATCCGGAAACGGGCAGACCCTGATCGCCCGTCAGAATTTTAATGTGGAAGGAAGATAGCTTTTTACCAGGTTATCATAATAAGGCTGTAATTTTTTCCAATCCGGCGGCTCCGGGTTTTTGGAATACAGGTCATAAGGGTTAAACATTTTTACCCATTTGAGCATTTTCTTATCATGATCATCGGTTAAATATTCGTAGGCGCCTTCGCGGTGCCAGGCGTAAAAAGAGTGGTAGCGCAGCATGTACAGCCCTTCCTCCGGCAAATGATCCTTCATGATCTGGTAAATGTATTCATCGTGCCCCCAGGACATGGTCACATTTCGTAATCCGCATCCTGCTTCATACAAGCCCAGCTTGGTACTGTACCTGGGGTTATCATAATCCGGATTTTCTTTAAAGAACTCGGGATAAACAATCTTATCCGAATAGGCGCATCCTACCGGGAAGGTGTCGCCCACCACAGCCCACTGCGGTTCGCCAAAAAGGCAGAGTACTTTACCCATATCGTGCATCAGCCCGGTAAGTACCATCCAGTCCGGGTGCCCGTCCCTCCGGATGGCTTCCGAAGTTTGCAACAGGTGCTGAAACTGATCCAGGTCGGTATCGGGGTCGGAGTCATCCACCAGCTGGTTCAAAAAATCAAACGCGTCCCAAACCGTCATTTCTTTCCGGTTGAATTTGAGAAAGTCGGCCCTTTTTTTCATCACGAAATCGTGGGTCTGAAAGGTATGGTTTAAACGGTAAAATTCTTTTACAGTGTCCCGCTGGGGATCTTCATAATTGCGGTATTCATCGGTGCCTTTTGATGTGGCAATGGTTTCAGGATCAGGATATCGGCGCAGCAAGTCATCTTCCCATTCGTCAAGACTGGCCAGGGGGGTATTTTTCGCGTTTGTTGTACTCATGATGGCGGTTTAAAAATTATAAAATTCAAATCGTTTAGTCCTTCTAAACTAATCATTTTATTTTAAACAGTGACTGAAATTTGAGATTTTACCAGGAATACAGGCAATTTTAACAGATGGGCCGCCTGCCCCCGGCGGGCACGGCTATAATTCATATTTAGGCCGGTACATCGACCCGCTAACTGATTTTGGATTTAAACGGATCTTCGGCCCGGAACCGCATAAGGAACTGCTGATCGCATTTTTAAATGCATTGTTTAACGGCCGTAAAATCATACAGGACCTGGTATATAACCCGCAGGAAAGCGATGGCCCGGCAACGCATCACCTGCCCGGGCATGCTAACACGTGATAGCTTTTTAATAAGTGCCAAGCCGGAATTTCCCCGGAGTTTCCTCTAAAAAGTGTACCTTTGCAGCCCTTGAAAATGAGGGCATCAGCATGAAGAATATACGGAATTTTTGTATTATAGCACATATCGATCACGGTAAAAGTACCCTGGCAGACCGTTTGTTACAGGCTACCAATACCATCAGCGATCGCGACATGATGGACCAGGTACTGGATGATATGGATCTGGAACGCGAAAAAGGCATTACCATTAAAAGCCATGCCATCCAGATCAACTACCGGTCTAAGGCTGGTGAAGATTATGTATTGAATCTGATCGATACGCCCGGCCACGTAGATTTCAGCTACGAGGTGAGCCGCGCCCTGGCTGCCTGCGAAGGTGCGCTTCTGCTGGTAGATGCCACTCAGGGCATACAGGCGCAAACCATCAGCAACCTGTACCTGGCTATCGAAAATGACCTGGAAATTATTCCGGTGATCAATAAAATTGATATGGACGGCGCCATGATCGACGAGGTGAAAGACCAGATCATTGACCTGATCGGTTGCAAACCCGAAGATATCTTACTGGCCAGCGGAAGAACCGGTTTGGGAATTGACGCGGTGCTGGAAGCAATTGTTGAAAGAATACCGGCACCCAAGGGCAACCCGGAGGCACCATTACAGGCCCTGATCTTTGACAGTGTTTTCAACAGTTTCCGCGGTATCATCGTTTATTACCGGATCCTGAACGGGATGCTGAAAAAAGGCGATAAAGTAAAATTTGTAAGTACCGGGCAGGAATATGAAGCCGATGAGATCGGTATCCTGAAGCTGAAGATGACCGAGCGGAATGAAGTACGCGCCGGGGATGTAGGCTATATCATTACCGGTATCAAAAATGCCAAAGAGGTGAAAGTAGGGGATACCATTACCCTGGCAGGCAATGCCAACCCGGTAGCCATTAAAGGATTTGAAGAAGTGAAACCGATGGTATTTGCGGGTATTTACCCGGTAAATACGGATGAGTTTGAGGAATTGCGGGACTGCATGGAGAAACTTCAGTTGAATGATGCCTCATTGACCTTTGAACTCGAAACCTCGCAGGCGCTGGGATTTGGTTTCCGATGCGGCTTCCTGGGAATGCTGCACATGGAGATCATACAGGAGCGGCTGGAACGGGAATTTAACCAAACCGTTATTACTACTGTACCTAACGTAAGCTTCATTGCACATACTACAAAGGACGAAACCATTATCGTAAACAACCCGACCGAGTTCCCTGATCCTGTAAAAACAGACCGGATCGAGGAACCTTATATCAGGGCGCAGATCATTACCAAGCCGGATTATATCGGCAATATCATGACCCTTTGCCTGGGTAAACGAGGCATCCTGATCAACCAGAGCTACCTGACGACAACGCGGGTGGAACTGATCTTTGAAATGCCGCTGACAGAAATCGTATTTGATTTTTATGATAAACTGAAATCGCAAACCCGGGGCTATGCTTCATTTGATTATCATCCTTTGGGATACCGTGAAAGCGATATCGTAAAAATGGATATTTTGTTGAACAGCGATAAAGTAGATGCCTTAAGTGCATTGATCCACCGCAGCCGTGCCCATGATTTCGGTAGAAAGCTTTGTGAAAAACTGAAGGAGTTATTGCCCCGTCAACAATTCCAGATCGCCATACAGGCGGCTATTGGTGCCAAGATCGTGGCCCGGGAAAATATCTCCGCCATGCGGAAAGATGTTACCGCCAAATGTTACGGTGGTGATATCAGCCGGAAACGGAAACTGCTGGAAAAGCAAAAAGAAGGAAAGAAGCGGATGCGCCAGATCGGTAACGTAGAAGTTCCGCAGGAAGCATTCCTGGCGGTACTAAAGCTGGATGATTAGGAATCGTGAACAGGCAATGGTTTAAGATGAATGGTTAAAACCGGAAGGGCGATGTATTAAGCACCGGTTACTTTTCAAGGTTTACCAATAAATTCAAACGGAAATAAGGGACAGATGAAGAAGACAGCGGTTATTGTAGCAGGGGGGGCGGGAATGAGAATGGGGGCTGAGTTGCCCAAACAATTTTTATTGCTGAAGAACAAACCGCTCTTATATTATACGATTGATACGTTTTTAAAGGCCTATGAGGACCTCGATATTATACTGGTACTGCCCGAAGCTTATACCGATATGGGGCAGGAAATCATCGATGCTTATTTTGATAAAGACCGCGTACGCATTACCATTGGAGGTGCTACCCGTTTTGAATCGGTAAAGTATGGTTTGCAGTTGGTAGAAGGAGAAGCCATTATTTTTGTGCACGATGCAGTACGGTGCCTGGTTTCACCGGAATTGATCCGGCGTTGTTATGAACAGGCGGTTGAAACCGGCAGCGCGATCCCGGTAATTGCAGCCAGCGATAGTGTGCGGTTGCTTACCGAAGATGGCAGCGATGCCCTGGACCGCGAGAAAGTAATGTTGGTGCAAACCCCGCAGGTATTTCACAGCAAACTGCTGATTCCCGCTTTTTCAATTGAACAAAAAGGAAAATTCACCGATGAAGCATCCGTGGTGGAAGCATTTGGCATGAAGGTATCGCTGGTGGAAGGCGAAAAAAACAATATTAAGATCACACATCCGGTGGATCTGATGATTGCGACGCAACTACTGGATCCGGCTTAATTCCGGTAAACCTGATACAGCCAGGCCATTAGTAAAAATCCTCCGGAAAGAATAGCTGCAATACCTGCAAATAACAGCAACCCAAAAACGATGACCTGTGCCCAGGTTTCCGCGGCCCGTAATTTTTGGTTGATATAACGGTACAGATAAAACCCCGTAAATGACATTAAGGGAAATATACCGATGGTGATCAGGAACTGGATACCTGGCATGATTTATCTGGCTGTTTAATACAATATGAAATTATGGAAAATTTACATGCCGGCCAGTTTTTGCTCCCAGCCGCTCTGCTTCAGGAACTGCCGGTAGTCTCTAATATGCAGCATATCATAAATGGCCCTTTTTTTGTCGCGGGCTTTTTCATAATATGATTTACAGATCTGGTAACCGATCCAATAACCCTGGTCTGGTGGATTATCCGGAGAAGATGTTTTGGAATTTGCGATCCAGTTGCTGTACCGGCTTTGATACATGTCTTTCTTAAACCGGGCCCAGATCGCTTTCTCTTTTCCCTTTGCCCAACTGAATAATACCGGATTGGCTGTGGCTCCGCTGATCAGTTCGCCTATAAAATCGGCCATGCCTTCCACAATCACCGAGCGGAGTGTAGTAGTATCGTCACTATTCATGCCGTCCTGCTGAAAATGAATGGCTTCATGTGCGATGATGTTTGGAAGATAGCTGATGTTGTTCATGCGCGTTTTTAAGCGGTCGCTTAACTCTCCGGTGTAGGTGCTGTCTGTTTTGCTGACCTGATTGATACCAATCAGCAGGCCCTTTCTGGTAACGGTACCTGCAGAAGTAAACGTCCCCATAACGAAATAGACATCCGGGAATTTCGCAATAGGATAAAGGGCTTTTAATTTTTTAAATGAAGCCAGGAAATCCTGTTTGAATGCATCTGACTGGAAGGTGGCGGACCTTATCGAATGATAAAATACCGGTGCGGACCGGATATGTGCGATGAAGTCATCGATGCTGTTCACTTTATAGGCCATATAATCTTCCATCCCGGCACTGGCGCTGTCAAAATAGTGCAGCCTGAATATCCGGGCATAGTTTGCCGTATCAAGCAATGCGGCATCATAAGCCCTCCAGAAACGATGAATATCATCGGTTCTGAATGCTGTTTTCTCCGGATCGTCATTCAAGAGGCTGGCATTTGGAACACCGGCCAGCAAAGAAGCCCATCCGGATTGTTGATGAAGCATGAGAAGGTCTTTATCGTTCTCTATATGTGCTTTATCATCGTATCCCAGGTTGATCGCCTGTTTCAACGCGTTGAAGGCGTTGTCCTTATCGCCTGCAAGTGCCCATGCATTGGCCAGGCTGTAATAAAGACCGGCCTTTTTTATTTTAAAATCTGCAAGATCAATTGCCGTTGCATATGCGGCGGCAGCCTTACTATATTTTTTAAGCCGGAAAAGACTGTCCGCAGCGGCTTCCTCCGATCTGAGGGAAGCTGTTGTTTGAGCCATACCATAACAATGAATCAATAGCAGAAAGAAGAAACTGATCCGTCTTAGCGATGCTTCCATGGGTTGTTTTTTACTATTTTTTATACGTTAAGAATCGCCCGGGCTCCCAGGTGCGCAATATACATCCGTTATTACAGGTACCGTTAAGATCCGGGAAATGCAGATCCGTGTTTGTGGTATGGCGGCAAAAATTATGGGTTTAACAAAAGTTTGCCGGTGCGGTGCCCGGTCTTGATCGCGCGAAGCGCCTCTTTGGCGTCTGAAAGCACGTATACTTTTTCTACGGTTACATTTAAAATGCCGTCGGCAAGCTGTTGCATAATTTGCGTCAGCCGGGCAGCGTTCGGACCGCCGAAGATCATTTTTGCGTGTACCTGGTGCTGTGCTGCTTTTTCTTCAGAAGGCGGTTGCACGAGACTGATGAGCCGGCCTCCCTGTTTCAGTACCGTAAAAGAATCTTCCTGGGTTTTACCGCCAACAGTATCCAGTACCAGGTCTATTTCCTTTGCCAGCGTGGTGAAATCCTGTGTGGTATAATCAATAAAAACATCGGCGCCCAGGTCTTTGATGCGCTGTTCATTTTTCCCGGAGCCCGTAGCAAATACATAGGCGCCGGCTGCTTTTGCGAGTTGTACAGCCATGGCTCCAATTGCTCCGGATGCTCCATGAATAAGGATCTTTTCACCAGCCTGCAAGCCACCTTCATCCAGGATTGCCTTGGAGGCGGTAAGCGCGGCAACGGGAATAGCAGCAGCGGCTTCAAAAGAAACTGTTTCCGGTTTTTTCACTACGTCGGTTGCCTTTACCACGGCGTATTGGGCGTAGCAACCACCAAAGGTTCCCAGGTTGCCGCAAACCGCGTCTCCCGGCGCGAAACCGGCAACACCTTCTCCTGTGGCTTCCACAATACCCGAAAGCTCTGAGCCCGGTATTACCGGCACCTGAACGCCCACTTCTTTTCCATATACTTCTATCACCTTACGGTCGTAGGGGTTCACAGCTGCAAAAACTACTTTTAACAGGAGTTCACCGGCCTGTGGTTGCGGAACCGGCAATTCTTTAAATTGCAGGTCATCAATACTTCCAAACTGTTCAAGAACGATCGCTTTCATCTGTTTCTATTGTTGATCTATTTGTTTGTTTAATGCTCCGGCTGTTTGCTTACACCTGGTTGCCCGTCCTGCCAGCACACAAAAAATCTGTTGTTTTTAATAGTGGTGGAGGAATGCAACTGATCCGGCCACATTTATCGTATACCTCATATGAAATGATACGTTGAAACGCTCCTCTAAGTTAGGGCTTCTCTTCCAGTTCGGCTATTTTTTTCTGGATCAGCTGGCGGTCGCTTTCAGAGCGTGCAACCTCTTTTGCTGTTCGTAAAAGTGTTTTCGCTTTTTCAGGATCAAGCTGCGCATAAAGTTCGCCCAACAGTACAAAATAAAAATGATTGTCGGTAAGTTGTAGCTTTTCTGCTTCCGCAATTGCTTCATCAATGCTGTTGGCCTTGGCCAGGGCATAGGTACGGTTAAGCGCGGCTACGGGAGTGTATTCCAGCATCAGGAGTTTGTTGTATAGCTGCAGGATGGCCTCCCATTTTTCCCGGGTATCTTCCGGGTGGGTATGCCAGTATGCAATGCCGGCTTCCAGGTGAAATTTACTTAACTGGTTGCCATATGCGGAACTGTTGAGATAAAAAATGCCCTTTTCAACCAGGTCTTTATTCCAAAGTAACGTGTCCTGGTCTTCATATAGGATGACTTCACCTTTGCTGTTCGTACGGGCTTCAAAGCGGGATGCATGAAAGCACATAAGCGCCATCAGTGCATTGGTGGCCGGTGTATGGGTAAGCGGGTTCCCCAGTAATAGAAGGCAAAGGCGCATGGCTTCCATACAACATTCCTTTTTCAGTGGATGGTGCCCCGAAACGGAATAATAACCTTCGTTGAATAGCAGGTAAAGGGTGGTTAATACGATTTCCATCCGTTCTGCCACCATCTGTACCGTGGGTGGTGCAATGGCAATCTTCTCTTCCCGCAGTTTTTCTTTGGCACGTTTCAGCCGCTTATAAATCGTTTCTCTATTGGTTAAAAAAGCATCGGCTATTTCCTGTACGCCAAAACCGCAGAGCAGGTTTAAGGCCAGGGCGATCTGTGCTTCTTTTGAAACGGAGGGATGGCATACGGTAAAGATCATGGCCAGCTGACTGTCTGCTATGGCGGTGGTGGAAAGATCGATGTCTGTTCCCGTATCTGCAGACGGATAGCGGAGATCCGGGGCGATCTTTTTTTCAAAAAGATGATGGCGTTTTAAATGATTGCGGGTTTTGTTTTTGGCAACCGTGTATAACCAGGCCACCGGGTTTTCCGGAACACCCTTCATTCCCCAAAGCTCAGCAGCGGTCAGAAAGGTATCGCTTACAATATCTTCTGCTACTTCTATATGTTCCATACCGAAATGATTACAGAGTACAGCAATGATTTTGCTGTACTCTGTACGGAATAAGTGTGGGAGCAAACCGGTTTCTTCCATGATCTTACATTACACTGATTTCGCGGATTTCCACGGATCCTCCGATTTCATATACGGGGCATCCCTGCGCGATTTCTGTAGCCTCATCAATTGTAGTGGTTTTTACAACGATATATCCTCCAAGGCTCTCCTTTATTTCGCAAAAAGGTCCGTCTGTGACCAGGTTGCCGGGGCGGATCACCCGCCCACCGGTTTCCAGCCGGTTGCCACGGTCGGCCAGTTTGTTTTGTGCAGCAATACCGCCGATCCAGTCCATCCATTTTTTGGTCATGGACTGCAATTCTTCCGGGGAACGTTTGGCATATTCCACGTAATCGGCACGGAACAGGAATAAAAAATCTTTCATAAAATGTATTTTATAATATTATAATATGGTTATGCAAACTGACCCACTTTGTATGTACCTACCGGTGCACCAAATGCAATGTTGAAGCGGTTGTAGGTATTGATGGTAGTTACGGCCAGGGTAAGGTCAACCAGCTCTTTTTCGCTAAAATGTTCTGTAGCTTTTTTGTATACCTCATCTGGTACCAGGGTACTGTCCAATTTGGTTAATGCCTCTGCCCATGCCAGTGCCGCCCGTTCTTTATCGCTGTAAAAAGGAGCTTCTTCCCAGGCATCCAGTACATACAGGCGCTGCTCGGTTTCTCCACCGGCTCTCAGGTCTTTTGCGTGCATATCCAGGCAAAAGGCACAGCCATTGATCTGAGATACCCGGAAATAGATCAGGTGTAACAGTTGCTGATCGAGCGTTGTTTGCTTCAAGTACCTTCCGACAGGGTATAAGGCGGCTAATGCATCTTTTCCGATTTCTGTGAATTTGATTCTTTGTTCCATAGTTTCAATTTTTTTCCCGCTATGCGGGACGGTTATTAAATGTTTATACCCTATAACAACCAGCTGTTATGAAATTGGACAAATGCCGAAAATTATTTTTTAAAAATAGTATAAGGCCACCGGAGATGGTTCCATTTTACCGCGTAATATGGTTCAGGAACCGCGCCGAATTTCCTGTAAAAAGCCGCAATGCCCGGAATGCTGCTGCCTTCAAAGTCGAGGATCAATCCCGATCCGGAAAACTCCCGGATCAGCTGATCATATAAAAAATAGTTGGCATTCCGTTTCCGGCCGCTGAGTGTGGTGGCGGAACAGAGATTATAGATCCGCTGATCATCACAAAAAAAAAGGCTGATGGCAAGAAGCCCGCCGTTTTCATCTTTTACTGTCCGGGTGAAGCAATTTCCCGGGGCACTCAATGCAACAGCCAGTTTCTTTAACTGTGCATAGTCGCCGTTGGCCAACTGCATGCGGCGCTGGTAGCCTTGCTGATAGGCAGTAATCGCATTGTCGATATCCTGCTGAACGTCATATATTAACTGCTGTTTTAACGCGGGTTTCAGGCTATTGTGCACCAGGCTTTTGGAATACTGCTGATAGATTTCAGTATAGGAAGGCTTTAATGACAACACATAATTCCTCCGCTCAAAACTGGGCACGTTTTCAACCGGGGTATTCAGCCAAACGTCACCAAACGGAAACAGGCGCATGGCCTGCTGAAGAAATGCATCCTTTGTTTTCATCGCCTCCGGGTGCTGTGTATAAAACCCCAGCTGCTGGGTGAACCGCGGTTGTGCCAGGTACCGGATCCCGTATTTCCGTTTGCAGGGCAGGGGCATTACCATCGAATACCCGTCATCGATCAATGCGCCCCAGCGGGGTGTAAAATGATCCAGCCAGGTGCTGAGGGCATAGATCCGGAACTGACTGCTTTTTTTTACAAAAGCATCCCAGCGGTCCGTGTCGATCGCTTCCCTGTTATAAAACCGGATCGGATGGTTGGGCTCCATTATTTTCCTTTTCCCTGTAAAAGAATCCGAAAAGTATGCAATAAAATTTTAAGGTCCAAGAGGAGGGAGATGTTTTCAATATACATCAGGTCATAGCGGTTGCGTTCGATCATCTCTTCCAGGTTTTCGGCGTAGCCAAATTGCACCATTCCCCAGCTGGTAAGTCCGGGCCGGGCCTTGAGCACATATTTGTAAGATGGGAACTGTTTTACGATCTGATCGATAAAGTAAGCCCGTTCCGGCCGGGGCCCCACCAGGCTCATATCACCCTTTAAAATATTCCAGAGTTGGGGAAGCTCATCCAGCCGCCATTTGCGCATGATCCTGCCCCAGCGGGTAATACGCGGATCTTCTTTGGAGGAGAGCAGGGGCGTGCCGGTTTCCGCGTGGATATACATGGACCGGAATTTATATAATATGAAGGGCTTTCCTTTATATCCGATCCGCTCCTGCTTAAAGATGATGGGGCCGGGGCTGCTGAATTTTACGCGCAGCGCCACAAAAAGATAGAGCGGCGCTAAAAAAATCAATCCCCAAAAAGCGCAGGCCACATCCAGTACACGTTTCACATTCGACTGCCAGTTGCTGAGCAGGGTATTGGGTATATTTACAAGACCACCGCCCAGTAAACTGCCGATTTTTACAGAACCGGAAAGAATATCGATTGTTTTAGGCACCAGGTTAATTTCCACGTCCTTTTCGCTTAACCGGGTCACAAGGTCTTCAACCGGCAACGCTGCGGAGGAGCCGTTGCTGTTAATGATCACCATTTTTACGTTATGCTGGGCAATAACGTTTTCCAGCTCCGGTAATGCACCCAGCCGCGGAATGAAAGCAGCGGCCGCCTGCGAAGCCGGAACCGGCTCTACATAACCCACATAATGAAAGGCGGCCTCCGACAACCCTTTTCCGGTATTTGTTACAATCGTGTTCACCGAAGGAGCGTCGCTGAGCAGCAGGGTATTAAAAACAACAGATCTGTTTTTGATCTGCCGCTTTACCACTGCCAGGATTATGCCCCGGAAAACACAGGTAATGATGCAGTGTAAAAAGATCAACCGGAACAGCAGGTGCAGGATACCAATGTACAAATGGTATTTTAATTCCGGGAAAATAAAAATCAGGAAGGTGCTCCCGATAATGGAGCAAACCAGCGTAACCAGGAATTCTTCCGCCCTTGATTTTTTATACAGGTTGCCGTAACTGCCTGCCAGTGTAAATAATAACAGCCACAATACGGGAACAATAAAAAGCGTCACCAGCCAGTCGGCTGGCTCCAGGTTCCCGATACCTCTGCGCAACAGGCTGATGAAGATCAGCCAGGATAACGCAGCCCCCAGGTAGTCGGCTACCAGGTACCAGGAAGCGGAAATGCTTTTAGGATTTTCCACTAATGTTTAATTGTGTTGTTGCCTATTTTCTCCAGGATCTGGTGTGCCACATCCATCGCTTTTAAACCATCGATCTCCGAAACAACGGTTTGGGTATTGTTTAAAATGGCATCCCGGAATTCTTCCAGTTCTTTTTTTATCGCGTTTACTTCGGGCACTGCGGGGTTGGCCATCGCAATGGTTTTTTTACCGCCGGGTGTATCGATGTCAAATGCAAATACATTGGCGTCCGAAGCTTCCTTCAGTTTGATGATCTCCGTTTTCTTATTGAGAAAGTCGATGCCGATATAGGCATCTTTCTGAAACAGGCGCATCTTCCGCATTTTCTTCATGGAGATGCGGCTGGAGGTAAGGTTGGCCACGCAACCATTATCGAATTCGATCCGTACATTGGCAATATCCGGCGTTTCTGTAAGTACGGCCACACCACTGGCGGAGATCCGTTTTACATCGCTTTTGACAATGCTCAGGATAATGTCAATATCATGGATCATCAGGTCGAGGATCACGCTTACCTCTGTTCCCCTGGGGTTGAACTGGGCCAGCCGGTGCACTTCGATGAACATAGGTTTCAACGGTACATGCTTCAACGCCAGGAAGGCGGGGTTAAAACGTTCCACATGTCCTACCTGCAGCTTTATATTGGATTCTTTCGCCAGTTTTACCAGTTCGCGCGCTTCATCCATGGTATCGGCAAACGGCTTTTCCACAAATACATGACGCCCCAGCTTAATGGCTTTTTCGCACCACTGGTAATGAAAAGTGGTAGGCGTTACAATATCGATCGCATCGCAAATCTCTAAAAAAGCATCCACATCAAAAAAACGTTTGATGTGATATTTTTCAATTACCTCCCTGGCGGTGTCTTCGTTCGGATCGTAGAAACCGATTACTTCCACGCCTTCAATTTCCAGCCAGTTGTTCAGATGAAATTTTCCCAGATGGCCTACACCAACAATCCCTATTTTTAACATTATGTGAATTTGTGCGTTCAAAGATAATTGAATACTATGTATGTATAATAACGCAGGCGCCGCTGTTGCAATAATTTTAAAAGACCATGTACACGGTTGGGGCGATATCAAATAAAAAAGCGGTACTAAATTTTAGTACCGCTTGTTGATCCATAAGGATTCGAACCTTAACTGACTGAACCAAAATCAGTAGTGCTACCGTTACACCATGGATCAATCCGACCTTTATGCTGACACCTGTCAGATTTGGGATTGCAAATATAGGAAATCAAACAATTATAACAACATGTTTTGTAAGATTTTTTTTGATTTTTTTATTTATGCTACGATTTTAAATGCAGGTTGGTTTATTGAAATGTAATCAGTTAAATTTGTTTCTATTCAATTCATCTTTAAAACGATTATATGAAAGTTACTGTAGTAGGTGCCGGAGCTGTAGGTGCTACCTGTGCCGACAACATTGCCAGAAAAGAATTAGCATCGGAACTGGTGCTGCTTGACATTAAAGAAGGGGTGGCCGAGGGGAAAGCCATCGATATGATGCAAACAGCTGCATTGCTGGGATTTGATACCAAGATCAAGGGGGTTACCAATGACTATGTAGCTACCGAACAATCGGATGTAGTGGTGATCACATCCGGACTTCCCCGTAAGCCGGGCATGACACGCGAGGAACTGATTGGTGTAAACGCCGGAATTGTAAAAAGTGTTACCGAAAATATTTTAAAATACTCTCCGGATACCATTATCATCGTAGTTTCCAATCCGATGGATACGATGAATTACCTGACGCTTCAAACATCGGGTTTGCCCAAACACCGGGTGCTGGGAATGGGTGGCGCACTGGATTCCGCGCGTTTCCGGTACTACCTGAGTCAGGAACTGGGATGTTCCCCCGGTGACCTGAATGCTGTAGTGATCGGCGGACATGGCGATACCACGATGATCCCGCTGATCCGTCATGCCACCTGGGGCAGCACGCCGGTTACAAACTTTTTAACAAAAGAGCAGCAGGATAAAATAGTAGCAGCTACCATGGTAGGGGGCGCTACACTTACCAAGCTCATCGGTACTTCTGCCTGGTACGCACCCGGTGCGGGCACCGCTGCCATGGTGGAAAGTATTTTGCGGGATGAGAAAAAGCTGATCTCCTGCGGGGTAGCCCTGGAAGGCGAGTATGGTCAAAACGATATTTCGTTGGTAGTGCCGGTGATCCTTGGCCGTAATGGATGGGAGCGGATCCTTGATTTTAAATTATCGGATGAAGAACAGGCGGCCTTTAATAAAAGCGCCGATGCCGTACGCAACATGAATGATGTGTTGAAAACGCTTTAATGGCATTTTATAACATGTTGATCCCGGCCTTTTCAGCCGGGATCTTTTGTTGGTGAATATAGGGTATACTCCTGCTTTGGTAATGTCCCCGGTTAAATGCTTTCAGCGGATGGCTGCGGTTGTGGCGCAATTCCGGACTTTTTATGGTTTGAATGGTTAATTTTGCATCAACTAAAGCGAATATGATGCACTTACGTATACGGTTTTTTACCCTTTTGTTGCTGGTTGCCCAGCTGACGTTTGCCCAGCAGTTTGAACCGGTATTTAATGTAAAAGAATATGCCGACTTTTTATCCATGGCGCACTATGAAAGCAGCATTCCTGATGAAGCGCAGCGCGGAAAACAGCAGGATCCTTACCACCTGGTTTATAAATCACCGGAAGTAGGTATGAAAAACCTTTGGTGGTTGTATACCAACGCACAAAACCAGGCCGTGATTGTGATCCGCGGAACGGTGGGCGATATGGTTAGCTGGATGGAGAACTATTATTGTCCGATGGTTCCGGCAACGGGTTCTTTACAACTGAATGCAACCACAAAATTTGATTATAAACTGGCGGAAAGCAACGAAGCATATGTGCATGCCGGCTGGACCATCGGTATGGCCTACCTGGTAACCGATATGATGCCGAGGATCAAAGAACTGTATCAAAAAGGTGTACGCGACTTTTTTATTTTCGGACATAGCCAGGGAGGGGCGCTAAGCTACCTGGTGAGTTCCTATTTTTATTACCAGCGGCAGGCCGGGGCACTACCTGGCGACATCCGGTTTAAAACCTATACCAGTGCCGCACCTAAGCCCGGCAATATGCAGTATGCGTATGATTTTGATTTTATTCATAAAGGTGGCTGGGCGTATGCTGTAGTGAATGCAGCCGACTGGGTGCCGGAAACTCCTTACAGCATTCAGCGGGTTTCGGATATGAATACGGTAAATCCAATCGTTGATATTCCGGGAACATTAAAGAAACAAAAGTTCCTCCTGCGCCTGGCCGGAAATATGTATTATGGAAAACTGGACCGGAAAACCAGGAAAGCACAAAGAATATATACCAAAATCCTTGGACATAAACTATATAAGCTGGCAATCAAAAAGGCATTGCCCGACCTGAAAGAACCGGAATATGGACCTTCGATGAATTATATGCGTGCAGGCGTTCCGGTGATCCTGATGCCGGACGCTGCGTACTATCAAAAATACGGGAAGGATGCGGCCGACAAGTTTGCGCATCATCATTTTGCACCGTATCTCTACCTGTTGCAAAAACAATACGGGAAGTAGGACGGGCGCTTATCTTACTGTTTTTCTATTTTATAACACCAGCGGTATAGCTTGCCTTCAAAGTCGAAGGGGGTAGTGGCCCGGGTAATATCCTTTATTTTGTCTGTTTGCAGTTTATCCGCTTCCAGTACAAATGTTCGGGCATTCGTGCTGAAATAGAGTATGCCGCCCGGTGTCAGTATACGCAGGCAGTCATTAATCAGGGATACATGGTCGCGCTGGATATCCAGGATATCATTCATCCGCTTGCTGTTGCTGAAGGTTGGCGGATCCATTACAATCAGGTCGTATGTCCCGGACGGAATCTCTTTAATGTAGCGGAGCACATCGGCCTGTAAAAACGTATAACCAGGTTGATCCAGGCCATTCAGTTGCATGTTCCTTTCGGCCCATTGGGTGTATGTATTGGAAAGATCAACGGTAGTGATGGCCGCTGCTTTGCCTGCTGCTGCATATACGGAAAAGGAACCGGTATAGGCAAAAAGGTTCAATACCCGCCGGCCACTGCTTTCCGCCATCACCATTTTCCGGGTTAACCGGTGATCGAGGAAGAGGCCTGTATCCAGGTAGTCTTCCAGGTTTATAATGAATTTTAATCCCTGCTCCTGTACAACAAGCTCATTCTTTTTGGAGTCCGTCTTTTGATACTGCCCCAGTCGGCCTGCTTTCCGTTGCCGCAGTTTGGTATGGATTTGTGTTGTTGTAATACCGGTGATTGCTGAAATGATCTCCGTTGTTTGCTGCATCCATTTATAATGTGCATCTTCATCCAATTGATGCCGGCGTTTGTATTCCGCTACATACACATGCCCTTCGTACAGCTCAATAGAAACCGGAAATTCGGGAAGGTCATGATCGTACAGCCGGTAGCAGGTAACCCCTTGTTTCTGCGCCTGTTTTGAAAGATGCCGGTAAACCTTGGTAAGCCGGTTGCGGAACATGATAAACTTTTCTTCGTTCAAGTTTGTTTTTTTTGCGAAATTAGCCTTTTACAGGAATGCAATACGCAATTGTTGATATTGAAACCACCGGCTCTTATGCAGCCGCAAGCGGTATTACGGAGATCAGCGTTCAGGTGCTGGATGCCGGCGGAGTGGTGCTGGAACGTTTTGAAACCCTGGTGAACCCGGTGCACCAGATCCCGGGCTATATACAGGCACTTACGGGCATTAGCAACGAAATGGTGGCGGAAGCCCCTTTATTTGAAGCGATCGCAGAAAAAGTATATGCATTGCTGCATGATAAGGTTTTTGTGGCGCATAGCGTCAATTTTGATTATTCATTTGTAAAAAGCCAGCTGCAGGCCTGCGGGTACGACCTAAATGCAAATAAGCTATGCACGGTGCGCCTGAGCCGCAAATTATTACCGGGCTATGCATCTTACAGCCTGGGCCGGCTTTGTGAGGCGGTTGGGATCGGGCATTACAATAAACACCGGGCAGGAGGGGATACGGATGCAACCGTGGCCCTGTTTCAGCTGTTGTTAGAAAAGGATGCTGAAGGATATATTACAAAGAGCCTGAAAAAAACATCCAGGGAACAGGCCCTGCCTCCTAATGTACCCAAGTCCGATTTTGACCAGCTGCCCTATACACCGGGTGTGTATTATTTTCATGATGATAAAGGGAAAGTGGTTTATGTGGGTAAAGCCAAGAACATTCGCTATCGCGTAAGCAGTCATTTCAGTAATAATTCTACCGGAAGACAACGGCAGCACTTTATGCGGTACGTGTATCATATCAGTTATGAGGAATGTGGAACAGAACTGATGGCCGCCGTGAAAGAATCTACAGAGATCAAACGGCTCTGGCCCCGTTTTAATGCCTCGCAGAAAAAGCGGGAGGACCTGTATGGTATCATTTCTTACGAAGATCAGAACGGATATTTACGGTTGGGGGTAGACAAAATGGTTCGGGGTAAGCAGCTATTGAACTCGTTTCACCATCTCGAAGGTGCCAAAGCCTCCCTGCGGCAGCTGGTACAGGATCATCAGTTATGCCCCCGTTTATGTTTTATCGATGAGCAGCTGTTCGACGAAACAATGCACCGGTTGCTTTGCGGAGGTGCCTGCGAAAAAAGGGAGACACCGGAGCGCTACAACCAGCGGGTTTTGGAGGCCATGCGGTACCTGGAAAACCTTCCGTCCTTTGCTATTGTAGACCGGGGCATCCATCATGATGAGCGGTCCTGTATCCTGGTTTGGAGGGGGAGCTTTTATGGTATGGGATTTATTTCGGGCGAAGTACAGATCGAACGGCCCGAACAGCTGCGGGAATATGTAACGCCCTACAAAGAAAACAGCACCATTACCAATATGCTGTTTGCATACGCCAAAAGATATCCCTCCAAAATCATCCAGTTTGATCAGGCCAGCTAACCGGATGTTACTATTTTTGTACCCTTGCGTTGAATGGTACAGAAAATGGCGGGTATCCTGTTTCTGATCCCTGCAGTATTTTAACTGCCATTCGCATTTAAATATTAAATACATTAACGATGATGAAAAAAACGGCATTGCTATTGCCTTTTGTATTGATGATGTTCGCTTTTCAGCCGGTTAAGAAAAAGAAAGTGATCTTCTTTGGAGATTCTATTACCCAGCAGGGCGCCGGTCCCGGAGGGTATATTACGCGGATCGATAGTATGAGCAAGGTGGAGAAATTGGCCGACCAGTTTGAATTTGTGGGAAAAGGAATCGGGGGAAACAAGGTGTATGATCTGTTTCTGCGGTTTCAGCCCGATGTGCTGGATCAGCAACCGGATATTGTTTTTGTTTATGTTGGCATCAATGATGTGTGGCATAAAACATCCGCCGGTACCGGCACCGACTTCGATAAGTTCGGTAAATTCTATGACGCCATTATTTCCACGCTGAAAAAACGGGGGATCCAGCCGGTAGTATGTACTCCTTCGGTTATTGGTGAGCGGAATGATTTCACCAACCAGCAGGATGGAGATCTGAACCTTTATGCTAAATGGATCCGCGAGTATGCTGCTCAAAATGCAGTACCGCTGGTAGACTTACGCAAACTGTTCCTGGATTATCTGAAAACAAATAACCCGGAAAATAAAGAAAAGGACATCCTTACGCGGGACCGGGTGCATCTGAATGACAAAGGAAACCAGCTGGTGGCCGATGCTATGTGGAAGGTGATCAAGTCCCTGAAGTAAACTCCGGGCAATATAAAATAAGCAATCTGGAATTTTAAATGTAACCGTTTAATGATCCCATTGCTGTCTGATGGCTTTACTGCAGATAGGCCCCCGGGATTATTCTGCGTAACCTTATTTTAAATGCAACATGCCGCAATGAATGCGGCATGTTGCATTTAAAATTGTATGCTATAGTTAGATTTCTACCTCCGCCAGGTAGTAATTCTTTTTCCCTTTTTGCAGCAGGATATAGCGGTCATGCAAAAGATGGGCATTGGTCACTATCAGCTGTGCATCGGTTACTTTTTCACGGTTGAGGCTGATCCCTCCGCCCTGGATCAGTTTCCGTGCTTCGCCTTTGCTGGGTGCTACCTTTGTTTCGGCCAGCAGGGATACCACATCGATTCCTTGCTCCAGGTTGGTTTTCGAAATGGCTGCTTTTACCACCCCTTCAAGTCCTTCCAGGTCTTCAATGCTCATTTCAGAAGCCGGCCGGCTTTGATTGGCAAATAGTTTTTCTGTAGTAATAATGGCTTTTTCATACTCTTCTGTGCCATGCACAAAGCTGGTGATCTCCTTGGCCAGGGTCTTTTGAAGCAGGCGTGCGGCCGGGTTTTGCTGATGTTCCCCGATCAGATGCTCAATGGCCGGTTCGTCAATGAAGGTGAAGATTTTGATCCAGGTAGCGGCATCTTCATCACTGGTATTCAGCCAGAACTGGTAAAACTGGTACGGCGAGGTTTTTTCGGGATCCAGCCATATATTTCCTTTCTCTGTTTTTCCAAACTTGGTACCATCTGCTTTCCGGATCAGCGGGCAGGTGAAGGCAAAAGCTTCTTTTCCGGCTTTGCGGCGGATGAATTCGGTGCCGGTAGTAATATTGCCCCATTGATCGCTGCCGCCCATCTGCAGCTTTACATCTGCGGTAGTGTACAAATGAAAAAAATCATATCCCTGCATCAGCTGGTAGGCAAATTCCGTATAGCTGATGCCCACTTCGCCCTCAAAGCGCTTTTTTACGCTGTCTTTGGCCATCATGTAGTTTACCGTGATGTGTTTTCCGGCATCTCTTAAAAACTCAAGGAAGCTGATATTCTTGAACCAATCGTAGTTATTTACCATAATGGCTGCATTCGGGTGGCTGGGAGAAAAGTCGAGGTACTTTTCCAGCTGGCTCTTTATGCCGGCAATATTTGCGGCCAAAGTTTCTTCGTTCAGCAGGTTCCGTTCTTCGCTTTTGCCGCTGGGATCGCCGATCATACCCGTAGCGCCTCCCACAAGAGCTACCGGGCGATGTCCGGCCCGCTGAAGGTGTACCAGCAACAAAATGGGCACCAGGCTTCCAATATGCAAACTGGTGGCCGTGGGATCGAACCCGATATACCCCGTTGTCATCTCCTTGCCCAGTTGTTCTTCTGTACCCGGTATGATATCCTGGATCATACCCCTCCATCGCAATTCCTTTATGATATTCATAATTTTATAGCCCTTTGATCGGGCTGCAAAGGTACGCCATCCCAGCTTAAGAACGAATCTTCGAATATGGTTTTATACGGTTGAGCGAATAAATAGGGGATCTGGTCTAAAAAGCGCTATTTTTAAATGCTTTATGCCTAATTTCGTTGCAGGTAAATATACTTATCAGAAAATTGTGGACCCTAACTAAATCGAATTGTAAATGAAAGCATTGAAGCCATGCTTTTTACTGCTGCTTATACTGGTTGGCGTTGGTACCCGCGCCCAGTTCCGGAAGTATTCCAATGAGTTTCTGAATATCGGCGCCGGCGCCCGGGGACTGGGGATGGGAAGCGCCCAGGTAGCAAGCGTAACCGATGGCACGGCGGGATACTGGAATCCGGCGGGTCTGGTAAATGTTCAGGATAATGTACAGGTAAATCTTATGCATTCCGAGTATTTTGCTGGTATTGGTAAATACGATTATTTGAACGTAACCCTGCCTACTACCAGTACCAAACGTACATTGGCAATCACTGCCCTGCGGTTTGCTGTGGACGATATCATGAACACCCTGTTCCTGGTAGAGCCGGACGGGTCATTGAACTATAACAATATCAAATCATTTTCTTCAGCAGACTACGGCTTCCTGTTATCGTATGCCCAAAGCCTGAAGCGCACGGAAAATAAGCATGTAAACTTTGGGGTGAATGCAAAGGTGATTCACCGCAGCGTGGGCAGTTTTGCCAAGGCCTGGGGATTTGGTCTGGATGCCGGCTTGCAGTTTATGCAGGATAAATGGCGTTTTGGGATTGTGGGCCGGGATCTTACCACCACTTTTAATAGCTGGGCTTTTAGTTTCACCGAACAGGAAAAAGAGGCATTGTACCTGGCCAAGAACGATATCCCGGTAAAATCAACCGAATTAACATCTCCCCGCCTGATACTGGGCGGTGCCCGCATATTTCCGGTGGGAAAAAAATCGGGACTGATGGCAGAGGCCAACCTCGATCTTACTTTTGACGGGAAACGGAATACTGTTGTAAGCGGCGACCCCGTAAGCATCGATCCCAAACTGGGACTGGAGTACAATTACAAGGATGTGGTTTTTATAAGAGGAGGGGTAAACAATTTTCAGAAAGGGCTTGCAGACGGAGATACCCTGAACCTGAAAAAGGTATGGATCTTTCAACCAAGTGTGGGGGTGGGTTTCAGGATCCAGTCCTTTATGATCGACTATGCGTTCACCAACCTGGCGAACCAGTCGAACCCGCTTTTTACCCATGTGTTCTCATTGAAAATGGATTTCCGGAGAAAAAGAAACGATCATCAATAAGTGGCGACGAATGAAAAAACTGCTTACGATAGGATTACTGATTTTTTCCATTGCAGCCCATGCTCAGCAATTCGGCAATGAATGGATCGACTATAACAAAACCTATTACAAATTTAAAGTGGCAGTTACCGGCTTGTACCGGATCCCTGCGGCAGCACTTTCGGCGGCCAACCTGGGAGCAACAGACGCTGCGCATTTTCAATTATGGAACAATGGGGTAGAGGTACCACTTTATATATCGGTGAACTCCGGGCCCCTGGGCGCAGGCGACTATATCGAATTCTGGGGACAGAAGAACGATGGAAAGCCCGATAATCCGCTATACCGGACACCGGATCAGCAGCTTTTGGACGCAAAAAGTTTATTTACCGATTCTTCAGCCTATTTTTTAACGGTCAATACTGCAGGAGGAAACAGGCGGTTGGCCAATGCTCCCAATAATCTGCCGGGCGGAGCCACACCGGAACCTTATTTTATTTACCGATCCGATACCTCATTTGCGGAACAGTTTCATTACGGTGCCTCGGAGGGCACGGGTGTTGGTACATTATATATGGCATCTTTTGAGGATGGGGAAGGATGGGCTTCTTCAGAGATCAGCGAAGACCAGACCAGGAGCTACCAGAAAAATCTATATCCCTATGCCGGTTCGGGTGCGCCGGATGTGATGATACAAATGAATGTAATGGGCAGCAATGTTGCAACCCGGAGAGCCCAGCTAACAATAAACGGCAATACAGTTTTTGATCAGGTACTGCCCAATTTTGGGTTCCTGAAACTCTCAAAGACACTCCCCGCCAGTATATTGAACGGCGGAAGTGAAACATTTTCGGTTACCAATACGGCAACCGTTCCCAGCCGGATGCGGCTGGCTTCCATCGCAGTGACCTATGCCCGGCAATTTAATTTTGGCGGCGCCAGCAATTTTCGGTTCAGTCTTCCTGCCCGCAGTACCGGCTACTACCTGGAAATATCCAATTTTAATTTCTCCGGAGGGGCACCGGTATTGTATGATCTGGCAAATGGAAAACGATATGTGGTGGATGCAACCAACCCGGCTCTGCTGAAAGTGTTTTTGCCTGGTACGTCAACATCGCAGGATTTGTTGTTAACCAGCCAGG
Source organism: Niabella pedocola (assembly GCF_021044425.1). Classification (GTDB taxonomy): domain Bacteria; phylum Bacteroidota; class Bacteroidia; order Chitinophagales; family Chitinophagaceae; genus Niabella; species Niabella pedocola. The sequence continues at coordinate 197,709 of NZ_JAJNEC010000003.1, forward strand.
CCGCGGCAAATGTACGGCTGGTGCCGGCGCTGGAAGTGCGGACCTTCGTAAATTATGCCGCTACGGCTAACCAGGGTGATTACCTCATGATTACCGATAAATCGCTTTTAACAGGCAGTAACGGTGCGCAGCCGGTAAACGATTACCGCAATTACCGTGCTTCTGCTGTCGGTGGTGCATACAATGCCAAGATCTACCTGATCGATCAGCTCACGGATCAGTTTGCCTATGGCATTCAATATCATTCCCTCAGTGTACGTAATTTCTTAAGATTTGCAAGAGCCCGGTTTGCATCGCTGCCCCGGCAGGCATTTTTGATCGGTAAGGGCGTTTCATATATTGCATCAAGAAGCTATCCTTCTTATGACCTGGCGCCGCAATTGCCGCAACTCAACCTGATACCCACTTTTGGAAGCCCGTCCTCGGATGTGCTGTTAAGTGCAGAAGGAAGCAGCTCGCAGCCGCTGACGCCCATTGGAAGGTTATCGGTGATCAATGGCGATGAAATAACCCTTTACCTGGGGAAGATAAAAGAGTATGAACAGCAGCTGGCCTCCACTGCACCGGGCATCCGCGAAAGCGCCTGGAAAAAGAATGTGGCCCATCTTGTTGGAGCCAGCGATGATGCCACCATCAGTTTGCTGGACGAGTTGCTGCAACATCACAAAACCATTATCCAGGGGCCGTTGTATGGAGCCAATGTATCTGACTTTGTGAAAAGCACTTCGGGGACTATTCAAAATACAAATAACGACCGGCTGCGGAGTTTGATAAATAATGGGATAGGGTTGCTGACCTATTTCGGACACTCATCCTCTACCTCATTGGACTATAACCTGGAGAATCCATCCAATTATACCAACAAGGGCAAGTATCCGCTTTTCAATATGATGGGTTGTAACGTGGGGGATATTTTCGGATACAGTACCGCCCGTTTAACCGGGGTGGAAACCATCTCTGAGAAATACCTGCTGGCAAAGGACGGAGGCAGCATCGGTATGATGGCCGGCACCAGTGTGGGATATGTATCAACCCTGGATGTATACAACACGTTATTGTATACGATCCTTTCGGGAAAGGATTATGGCAAAACGATTGGGGAATTGATGCTTAACACCATTAAAGAGGTATACAAGCGGCCCACCGGTGAAAATGAATTCCTCCAGCGGGCTCAGTGCGAAGAATATACGCTGAATGGTGATCCGGCGATCCGGCTCTACCAGTTCGACAAGCCGGATTACGCAATTGAAGACGCTTCAGTGGTAGTGGCGCCCAGTTTTATTTCTGTTGCGGAACCCGAATTTACCGTAAAGGCAAAGATCAATAACCTTGGAAAAGCAGCGGATCGTAAAGTGATCGTTGAGCTGAAGCGGACGTTCCCCAACCAGTCTGTTCAGGTTTTCAGAAGAGATACGCTGGATCTTATCCGGTATGCAGACTCTATAAACTATACCCTGCCTATTGATCCGCTAAGAGATAAAGGCGCTTCAAAGATCACCGTTACCGTAGATCCGGAGAATACGATCGAGGAACTCAATGAGGGAAATAATACCGTAACAAAAGATATTTACATCTACGAGGATGAGTTGCGCCCGGTATATCCGTATGAATATGCAATCGTGAACCAGGCCGGTTTTAAATTGACAGCGTCCACGGCCAATGCGCTTACGGCATCCAGAGCGTACCTGATGGAGCTGGATACCACAGCATTATTCAACTCCCCGCTTAAGGTTGCCCAAACGCAGACCTCTGCCGGTGGTGTTGTAGAGTTCGCACCGGGAAGTTTACAGAACAATACGGTATATTACTGGCGGGTAGCTGCCAAACCGGATAACAGCGATCAACCGCATTGGAACAGTTCTTCATTCCTTTATTTAAACGGAAGCCCTTCCGGTATCAACCAATCGCATTATTACCAGATGCTGAATTCCGATTTTTCTCAGCTGATGTTAAAGGAAAACGATCGTGCCTTGCATTTTGATTCAACCGTAGCGGGGCTTACCACTACAATGGGCTTTTTCCCTTATGCCGGTGCAGCCACCGACATGGAAATGCGGATCAATGATTTTGCAGTACAACGGTGGATGTTAAGCCCCTTTAGCGGTAGTGAAAATGTAAATGATTATACCCTGCGTTTTTATGTGATCGACAACCGGAAGATGAAGGTATGGGAAAATGTAGACCAAGGTACATCCGGTATGTATGGAAGTGTAAAACCCACACCCGCCCAAAGCAATACCATTCCTACGTTCTTCCAGTTTAAAGTGCGCACGGCACAGGAACGGAAAAATGTGATGGATTTTATTGACCTGATCCCGAAAAACTTTTTTATCGTCATTACCAGTAGCCCGATGCTTCCGAATGTATTGCCTTCTGAATGGCTGGCCGATGAGTCGGTATATGGAGCGGGTAATACCTTATACAATAAACTGGTGAAAGAAGGGGTTACGGTGCTGGATCAGATAAAAACGGATGCTCCGTTTATTCTTTTCCTGCAGAAGGGATCGGGCCGCGCATTGAAACAAGCAGTTGGAGCTGCGAAGGAAGATAAGCTGGTTGAATCGGTTTCGGTAAAAACGTTGTTTCATGAGGGTACCTTAAAAACCCCGGTATTGGGTGTTGCAAAGGCCTGGGATAAGTTGGTATGGGATGGTAACAGTGCTGAAACCGGGTCCAAGGATCAGGTGTCATTCGATATATATGGTGTTACCAACTCGGGTTCTGAAGAGTTACTGAAAACAATAAACGGGGTTACTTCAAATAAAACAGCGGATATCTCAGATATAGATGCACGGAAGTACGCTAAGCTCCGGTTAAAAGCAACCCTCGCAGATACCGTCGATTACACGCCGTATCAGCTGAAGTTGCTTCGGTTATTATATACCCCGGCACCGGAGGGTGCCATTGCTCCCAATCTTTATCTCAATGTGAAAGACACGCTGGAAATTGGAGAGCCCCTGAACTTTGCTGTAGCGTTTAAAAATATCAGCAGCAGCAAATTTGATAGTGTGGCCGTAAAACTGACGATACGGGATAAAAGCAATGTGGAAACGATCATCCCTGTTCCCAATCAAAAGGCCTTATTAGCCGGCGATACTATTAAATTCTCGGTTCCGCTGCCTACAAAGAACTTCAGGGGAACCAATACCTTATTTGTAGACTTCAACCCCGGGCCACAGCAGCCGGAGCAATACCCGTTCAACAATTTCCTGTATAAGAATTTCTTTGTTAAAGGTGATTCCACCAGCCCGTATATGGATGTAACGTTTGACGGGGTACATATCCTGAATAAGGATATTGTTTCCAGCAAGCCGGATGTATTGGTAAAACTGACCGACGATGCCAAATGGCTGATCTTAGATGATCCGGCTCTCATTCAGGTACAGCTGTTTGATAAGACCCGCGGTATCACCTACAATTACAAGGCCGGTACCGATACGCTTCAGTTTACACCCGCAGGCCAGGGGAGTGGCAACACGGCTACGATGAACTTCAGGCCACGCCTGGAAGATGGCGACTATGAACTGCAGGTAGCTGCAAAAGATAAGAGCGGCAATGATGTAAGCCAGATCCGCTACAAGATTGCCTTCCAGGTGATCAACAAGCCGATGATCTCCAATATGCTTAACTATCCCAATCCATTTACTACAGCCACCGCCTTTGTATTTACCTTAACAGGCTCCGAGGTTCCGCAGAACATCCGCATACAGATCCTTACCATAACCGGTAAGATCGTTCGGGAGATCACAACAGCTGAGCTGGGGCCTCTGCGTATTGGAAGGAATATAACCGACTTTCGCTGGGATGGTACCGATCAATATGGCCAAAAGCTGGCTAATGGTGTGTATCTTTACCGCGTAATTACCAATCTTAATGGAAAATCGCTCGAAAAGTACAAGGCCAAGGACGATAACACGGATAAATACTTTAATAAAGGATACGGTAAGATGTACCTGATGCGATAAGCGGTTATACCATAGTGTGGAATTGTGTTTATAAAGTTTGCCTGGATGGAAGTCTCTGAGAACCGGTTTACCAACTCATTCGATTTTTTGAGGTTATTGGGTGCAGTGGGGGTGATCTACCTGCACTCGTATCATCTGCTGAATTTACAGGACGATATCGGCCTGGATAAATTATTTCATAAGCAGATTAATCTGACGGTGATCATGCTGGGGATTTTTTTTACGGCAAGCGGTTATCTGATCGCAAGAAGCGTTGAAAAATCGTCCTCACTGAAAAACTACTTGTGGAAGCGGATTCTGAGGGTGCAACCGTTACTAACGCTTGTTTGCTTGCTGACTGTATTTTTGATCGGTCCGCTTTTTACAACCTGGTCTACGGGTGCTTATTTTAAAAGTGGCAGCTCCTGGTCATACCTTCGAACCATTTTTCCCGTGCTGGGAATACAATTTCATTTACCTGGCGTCTTCGAGCATAACATCGGTGAGCGAGGGGTGAATGGCTCATTGTGGACGTTGATCATTGAAGAGCGGGTTTATCTTGCCATGGGATTGTTGTTCCTGGTTCATCGCCGCCGGAAGCAATGGTTTATGCTATTTGTAGCGTTATTGAACATTGTATACCTGCTCAATCATTTCAAAACGCTGGGCCTGAACTACGGTGTGTTGGATAACTATACTACACAATACTATGTGCTTTTTTTTAATGGGGCTTTGTGTTATTTTTTGAAGATCCCATTCAGGCGGATCAATAACTGGGTCATCGTTTTAGCCGTTGCCATTGTGTATGTTCTTATCCGCCATACCATCGTTGCCACATTATTTGTATTGCCTTTCCTGATCCTGTTGGTCGGAAGCCAGAAAACCATATTTTCCGGGACAGCCAAAAAGGGCGACATTACGTACGGGCTATACGTATTGTCTTTTCCCGTTCAGCAAATGCTGATTCACCTGTCGGAGAACCACATCCAGCCAGCTGTATTGTTTGTATGTACCCTGGTCATTTGTACGCCGCTGGCATATCTTTCCTGGCATTGCCTGGAGAAGCGGTTTTTAAAGCTGCGGTATCTTGTGCAGTAACGCAGCAGGGCTCAGCTGTCTTAAAACATATTTCCCGATCACATCAAATTCCAGGTTAACGATGCTGCCTGTTTCAACCTGGCGCATATTGGTATGGCTGATGGTGTAGGGGATGATGGCTACAGTAAATGTTGTTTCGGTTACATCGAAAACGGTCAGGCTGATGCCGTTTAAACTGATCGATCCTTTTTCAATGACCAACGGTGCAAATTTTGGATCAAATGCAAATGTATATTCGGTACTTCCTTCTTTTGAAACGATTTTTTGGCAAACAGCAGTTCCGTCTACATGCCCCTGTACAATATGCCCGTCCAACCGGCCGTTCATTACCATACAGCGTTCGAGGTTCACCAATGTGCCGGGCTGCCAGCTGGCGAGATTGCTTACGTCCAGCGTTTCCGCTATGGCCGTTACCTGGTGCCGGTTTTCTTCAACGGCTTCCACGGTCAGGCAAACACCGTTGTGACTGATACTCTGATCCTCTTTTAATTCCTTTGAAACGGAGCTTTCTACCCAGAACGTAATGTTGGAGCCCGCTTCCGCCCGGGAAACCACCGTTCCCATTGCTTCTATAATCCCTGTAAACATGTGTCAAATTTCCGGTAAGAAATTGAAAGTTCAGGTATTTGGTGTTTGAAATTTGGTATTTTATTTTTTTTGTTTATCTTTGCGTTCCAATAATTAAGATCGGAATTAAAAATTACCAAAGGAGGTATAAAATATTTATGTTAATCATTGATTCTAAAGACTGCGAAAACATTGACAAGGCTTTAAAAAAGTACAAGAAGAAATTTGAAAAGTCTAAAACATTGTTGCAATTGCGTGAGCGCCAGGCATTTACAAAGCCTTCGGTGAAGAGCCGTGGCCAGCGTTTGAAAGCAATCTACAAACAGCAGATCGCAAGCGGTAAAATAGAATTATAAAATATTTTATATTTTATATAATATTGTAACCTCAAGTACTTACTTGAGGTTTTTTTATGCCTGAACGCATCGTTGATCATATTGAGCCGTTTGTTAGCTACCTGAGGTTTGAAAAAAGGTATTCCCGGCATACGATAACAGCCTATACAACGGATCTGCAGGAGTTTTGTGATTTTATTGAAACCGTTTACGGAAATGCACCATTGCGTGAGGTATCCTATACGTTTATCCGCAGCTGGCTGGCCCGGCTGATGGAGCAGGGAATCAGCTCCCGGAGCATCAACCGCAAGATCTCCAGCCTGAAGTCGTTTTTTAAGTACCATATCAAAATGGAAACCATCGGGGAGAACCCGATGTTCAAGGTAATTGCGCCCAAGGCCAGTAAGCGGCTTCCTGCCTTTATAAATGAAACGGATATGAAGGAGCTGCATACGACACTTTCCCAATCTACGGAAGACTGGAAAAGTTTGAATGCAAGGATGCTGATCGGGCTTTTTTATGGTACCGGAATGCGGTTAAGCGAACTCATTCAGCTGAAAGGAGCCCAGGTGGACCGTTCCCGGAAACAGGTAAAGGTGCTGGGAAAGGGAAATAAGGAGCGGGTGCTGCCGCTGGGCCCGGCATTGATTGATCTGGTACAGGAATATGAAGCGCTGAAACGGAAGCAATTTGCGAGCCTGCCGGATGAATTGCTGGTTACTGAAAAGGGCAAAAAACTCTATCCGAAATATGCCTACCTGCTGGTAAAACAATACCTGTCGGCCATCCCAACGCTTGATAAAAAAAGCCCGCATGTGCTCCGGCACAGTTTTGCTACGCATCTTATGAACAACGGAGCCGAAATTAATGCTGTAAAGGAACTGCTGGGCCATGCCAGTCTTGCCGCTACCCAGGTGTATACCCATAATTCTATTGAAAAATTAAAGGACGAATACCGGAAAGCCCATCCCAAGGCCCGGTAAAAAAGATGGTAATCGTTCTGTAAATTCTCTCAAAAATTAGCATTTAATTTTGGGAATCGAGTTGTTTTTTATTTAACTTTAGACTGAAGGACAAAAGGTCTTTGAAATAGGAAAATATCGATTATTCACTTTTAAATTCAACTATCATGAATGTGAACATTCAAACAGTTAATTTTAACGCAGACAGGAAGTTGATTGAGGCTATCAATCACAAAATGGACAAATTAGCTACCTTTCACGATCGCATCATTGGTACAGACGTCTACCTGAAACTGGACAATATCGTGCACAATATCAAGGATAAGATAGTAGAAATCAGGGTGCAGGTACCCAGGCATAGTTTTTTTGTAAAAACCACCAGTAAATCTTTTGAAGAATCGTTTGAAAATGCGTTTGATTCCCTGGTAAACCAGGTAAAGCGGCGTAAAGAAAAAATGATTGCATAAACCCACACAACGCGTAAAAGAAAAAATAATTTCATTACTATATGATTCAGCCCCGCCCGGTTCCTCCGGAGCGGGGCTTTTTTTTGAAGTATTGGTGCCGGCCGTCGGCGGCACCGCTACCGATTTACGAACCGGGACCAAAAAGAATGCTAAACTGCGCAGTTTTAGTATGTTGGATATTGTTTTTAGGCTTCTTTATCAGAGTTTGGCACAGTTTTCTATATAATCAAAATAGATTTTTAATTCGGACTTTTAAAACGTATCTATTATGATGAAAAGAATAATGCCTTTTGCGGTAATCGCAATTATGATTTTGGTTGTTGCGTGTCGCAATACGAAGAAGGAAGACAGCGCCGGTACGATACCGGTTCAGGACACACTGGGTTTAGCAGAATACCAAAAGTGGAAAATGGAAAATGAAGTACGAAACCGTTTGCAGCAGGAGCAGCAACTGGAAAATGCCGGTGCCGTGGCGCCTGCAGCAACCTCCCGTTCTTCTGCTTCCTCCTCACGCAGCAGTTCCAGAAGCAGCAGTAGCAGAGGCACTACCTACAGAAGCGGCGGTAACGGAGGCGATTATTCTTCAGGTTCTTCCGGTACTGTAGCCCAGGCTCCGGCCCCTCAAAGAAAGAAAGGGATGAGCCATACAGCTAAAGGTGCTATCGTGGGAGCCGCTTCCGGTGCCATAATCGGTGCCGTGGCTAACCGTAAAAACCGCTTAGGCGGTGGTGTGGTTGGCGGTGTTATTGGTGCCGCTACCGGTGCCGGTGTGGGCGCTATTGTAGACAAGAAACAACGCCAGCGCGACGGCTATTAGTGGCGTAAGAAATAGAGAAACGGTCCGGTAACATCGGGCCGTTTTTAATAACCTGGGAAAATGTTTGTAGGAGATTTGTTTTATGTACAAATGGTTTAAAATTTAATACCTTTAATTATGAAAAAAACTTTAGGGATCGTATTGGGTGTTGCCCTGCTGGCCGCCTGTAACAGTTCTGAAAATCAATCTGCCGAGGTAACAACAGATTCTTCGGGCAGCGCTGTTGTAACCGTTGATACCAATATGGCAGCACCGCCTGTAGCCGTTTTGTACACGGAAGGTGATGTAATGCTTAAAGAAGGAAAAACCTATGTGTATACGAATGGAAACTGGGTGGTAGCAGAAAAGGAAATCAAGTTGGATAACGGAATTATCATTGCCCCCAATGGTGAAGTAAAGAGCAAGGACGGCAAAGTGGTAGTGTTGCAAGAAGGAGAATATGTGAATAAGTCCGGTAACTTCTTCGACCGCACAGGCAATGCCGTTGAAAATGCCTGGGATAAAACCAAGGAAGGCGTAGCCAAAGGTGCCGAAGCTACCAAGGATGCCGCACAGAAAGCTGCCGGCGCCACAAAAGAAGGAGTGGAGAAAGGTGTAGAGGCTACAAAGGATGCGGCACATAAAACCGGTGAGGCTATTAAAAAAGGCGCTCAGAAAGTGGGCGACAAGACAAAAGAAATTGTAGAAGATATTAAAAAATAGAAAGCAAGATCTTTTCGATTATGTTTTGATGAAAGGGGCCGGCCAACCGGCCCCTGTTTTTTTTGAAGAAACGGACTGCAATATGCGCGTCAAAAGAAAATTTACAGCATAATTACGATCCTTGCACAACCACCCGGCATAGCCTGCTGCTGCATTGCCGGGAACAGGGAAGGGTACAACGGAAGACCCTGTAGCTGCTTAACATCACTGTAAAAAAACTACGGGTTAGCAAATGCCGCGGTGGCGTTGAAGCTCGGTAACGTATTTGCGATGCTTGCCTTTCTAAATGTTGTCCGGCGACTTTGCCAGGGCCGGATAATGCGATTGCTGCGTGAAATTTCAAGATTGTGCGATCCCCGTAACTGTTGTACTTCGGTTCAAAACCGGATACACCCCACCGTGCCTTTAGGACCCGCCAGATAGGCTGTTTTTGTGGCGGGATTTATAAAAATGGCATTAAAAGGCTTGTCTGAAACAGGCGTCCAGTTTAATCCGCCATCTGTGCTAACATCTATGCCGGTAAGTCCGCACGCGATCCAGGTATCCTTGTTTAGCGGCGCAACGGCGCTCCGGTAGCCTGCGGGGCCCTTGTGCGGAAACCGGAAGGTTTTGCCGCCGTCGGTGCTGAGCAATAGCACGCTGTCCTTCCGGCTGGGATCCTGGAAATCACCTCCCGCGATCATCAGCCGGGATCCAAGGGCTGCAATGCTGTTAGCACCCATAGTGGCCGACCCCTGCATTAAGGGAAGCACCGTTGTTTTGGAGCCGTCAAAAAACCGGGATACGGTTCCGCCACTTACCATCCGCAGTTTGTTACCCGCAACGACCAGGTTGCTGCCGCTAGCTGCAAAAAAGGCTTCTCCGGGTAAGGCTGCCGGCCCCGGTACTTGTTTCCAACTGTTTCCGGCATCGGCTGTTTGACCAATAAAGATTTTGCCGCGGATAGGGTCCCCGATCACATATCCCGTTTTTGCACCGGAAAAAGCCATGGCATCCAGGAACATGGCGGTATCGCGGTTTTCATATACCTTTTTCCAGGAACGCCCCCCGTCGGTTGTTTTCAGTATATAAGCCGGGCTCGCAATGGCCATCACAAGCGCTGTGTTTTCGTCCAGAACGGCAATATCTCTGAAGTCGTGGGTTTCAAAACCGGGCACTTGCTGCCATTTCCAGGTTTTACCGCCATCCGCCGAGCGGCCGGTATACCCATTGCTGCCGCTGACCCAGATGGTATTTTTAATACCTCCGATTCCCCGGAGATTTGTTCCGTTTCCGGTACTGATGATTTCAAGGTTCTGGGCAGCTGAAGCAAGACCGCAGGTACATAAGAAAAACAATAAAAGGTTTCTGAACATTACAGGTGGTTTATGAGCTAAAGATACCGTGTTTCGGTTTAAAAAATACAGGCCTGCCAGCTAAGTACTAATGGCTCAATAATCTATAGTGAAATTGTTGATATATGTATTTAGTTATTGATTTTAAATGTATTGTAATACATTTTATTTAATTTATGGTCATGTACGGCATCGTAATGCCTCATTTTTGTCTGTGGTAGCGTACGATTGTATGCTTCGGTGCCGCAGTTGGTCTGCATATCTGTGGGTAAAATGTATTTAATAGGATTTATTTAATTGTAAATAAATTAAATATGGTATTTATTTAAATAAAAATAGCGACTGAAATATCATGCTAAATAATATCCCAGCCGCTGTAAGCCTAAAGATAGCCGGAGCAACAGGAACCTGCTTTCCGGATCCTTTTATCGTCTGTTATGATGCATCTTCATCATTTTCCCCTTCCATTTTTTCATGGCATCGGAATTGATCTGCATGCCCAGGCTCATGGTAAGGTTACGATTGGTAAAGGAAGGTGTTTCGCTGGGGGTATTGGGTTTTTGTTCTACGAATCCATGATAATAATTGATTTCATGGTTCAGGTAAAATCCGTCAAAGACGCGGATATTAAATCCCAGCGAGGCATTACCGCCCACATCGATTTTTGTATTCAGGGCCTTGGTGCTATATACGCCGGCAAACGCATCCTCGTCTGTTTTGAGAAATGTTTTACCGCCAACCAGGAACTGTACCGAGGGGCCAATGGTTAAACGCGGACGTACGCGCTGCTCCGCATCTCCAAAATTGAAGCTTGCAAATACGGGGACTTTTATATAGTTAGTTCTTCCCACAATACGATTGTCGGTATCTTCATCTTTAAAGCTGGCGCCCTGGCTGCTGAAAAAAGTACCAAAGCCAACACCTGCCACATCCGTAAAATTATACGTAGCGGTACGGCCAATTTCAAAGGTGGGATGGAACTGCCGCTTTGCGTCATCCGGTTTGTTACCCACTGTCCAGCTGTGGCCAAACGCGGCGCGGTCGCCGATATTCCAGCCGGTTTGTGCCGTTGCCACCAGGCTTCCTGTGGTTAACAGCATTGCAGAAATAAATAAGTGCTTCATTGTTTCATGTTTTGAATGTTTGGCAGACGCTATCTGTTTGTTAAACGGATAGTGGGCCTTGAATGTTCAAGGAATCCGGTTTTCTTTTTAAGAATCTGTTTATCAGGTAAAAGCCCGGAAAATCATGCCAGAACATTCAGCCCTGGCTGACAAAAGTCTGTTTTGCGCCGGGCGGAGATACCGGTAAAACCGCATAACCGCCGGGTGACGTTGATTGGCGCGGCATGCAGGATATCGGCCGTGCAAATAAAAGAAAGATAGATATCGGGAACCGGAACCGGGAATTGCGGACCGGTATGTGGATCTTTTTACCAAAAGCAGTTTTTTTGTTGAATATTATCCGGCCGGAAGCCTTTTGCCGATATTGCCTTTTGTGTACTGGTGATTCTTTGTTAATTTTGCCACCTTATTTTATTGAATTTTAATGAATATGATCAATATTACATTTCCCGACGGAGCCAAACGTGCGTATGAGGCCGGCGTTACTGCGCTGGATATCGCCAAATCCATTTCTGAGGGGTTGGCGAGAAAGGTAATTGCTGCAAATGTAAACGGAGAAGTTTGGGACGCCACGCGCCCGATCCATGCCGATAGTGCTGTTATTTTATTAACCTGGAGTGATGCTGATGGAAAAAAGGCCTTCTGGCATTCAACGGCGCACCTGATGGCGGAAGCGGTAGAGGCTTCCTTTCCCGGCGTTAAGTTTTGGGTAGGCCCTCCATTGGATTCCGGAGGTTTTTATTATGATATGGATCTTGGCGACCGCAAGCTTTCAGAAGAAGAGCTGAGTGCTCTCGAGAAAAAAATGAATGAACTGGCGAAGCAGAATAATGCCTATGTGCGTAAGGATGTGCCCAAGCAGGAGGCCATACAATATTTTACAGAGAAGGGCGATGAATATAAACTGGATCTGCTGAGTAACCTGGAAGATGGTAACATTACCTTTTATACCCAGGGAAATTTTACAGATCTCTGCCGTGGCCCGCACATTCCGGCTACCGGTATCATCAAAGCCATCAAGCTTACCAGCGTGGCCGGTGCGTACTGGAAGGGCGATGAAAAAAATAAAATGCTTACCCGCGTTTATGGCATCAGCTTCCCCAATCAAAAGGAACTGGACGAGTACCTGCAGATGCTGGAAGAAGCTAAAAAACGCGATCACCGCAAATTGGGTAAAGAACTGGGTATTTATACGATGGACGATGATGTGGGCCAGGGATTGCCGCTGTGGTTACCCAATGGCACCATTGTGATTGAAGAACTGGAAAAACTGGCCAAGGAAACGGAGGATGCCGGCGATTACAAGCGGGTGGTAACACCGCATATTGCGAAGGAGAGTATGTACCTCACCAGCGGTCACCTCCCTTATTACCAGGATAGCATGTATCCTCCAATGGAGGTAGACGGACAGAAATATTACCTGAAATCCATGAACTGTCCGCACCATCACAAAATATTTGCAGCGGAGCCTAAGAGTTATAAGGACCTGCCGCTGCGCCTGGCCGAATACGGAACCTGCTATCGCTATGAGCAGAGCGGTGAATTGTTCGGACTGATGCGGGTGCGTTGTCTGCATATGAACGATGCGCATATCTATTGCAATAAAGAGCAGTTCGGGGATGAGTTCCGAGCTGTTAACGATATGTACCTGAAGTATTTTAAGATCTTCGGGATCGACCGGTATGTGATGCGGTTATCGTTACATGACCCGGAAAAACTGGGACAGAAATACATCAACGAACCGGAACTATGGCTCGAAACCGAGGCATTGGTGCGGAAAGTGCTGGTAGAATCCAATATCCCGTTTGTGGAAGTGAAGGGCGAGGGGGCTTTTTACGGACCCAAGATCGATGTACAGATCTGGAGTGCCATCGGCCGGGAATTTACCCTGGCTACCAACCAGGTAGACTTTGCCCAGGGACGGCGCTTTAACCTGCAGTACACTACAGCAGATAACGGACACGATGTGCCGCTGATCATTCACCGGGCGCCCCTGGGTACCCATGAACGGTTCATCGGGTTTTTGCTGGAGCATTATGCCGGCAAGTTCCCGGTGTGGCTGGCCCCGGTACAGGTAAAGATTCTGCCGATCAGCGACAAATTTTCGGAGTACACCAAAGACGTGTACCGCGCCCTGCGCAGGGCGGGCATCCGCGCGGAGATCGATGACCGCAATGAAAAGATCGGGAAAAAGATCCGCGATACGGAATTGATGAAGATACCGTATATGCTGGTGATCGGAGAGAAAGAGGTGAATGAAGGTAAAGTGGCCATCCGCAGGCAGGGCAAGGGCGATGCCGGTACTAAATCCGTTGAGGAATTCATTGCAGGGGTTAAAAACGAAATCGTTAACAGGGCGGATGAAGTGTAGCGGGCGAACAGTTTTCGCCCCGTATTATAAGAAGCGAAAACGGTGTACCTCCTGTGAATAAAAAGCCGCCGCCTGCACTGGTGTACAAGCGAGCGTGGCAAGAAAGATGATCAATGCACCACTGACGACTAAAAAATAAAAAAAATGAGTTTTACCGTAGCAATTGTAGGAAGGCCCAATGTGGGAAAGAGCACGCTCTTTAACCGCTTGCTGGAGCAGAAAAAGGCGATCGTTGACGATGTGAGCGGTGTAACCCGCGACCGGCAATACGGGATCAGTGAGTGGAACGGTAAAACGTTTAACGTAATTGATACCGGTGGTTTTGTACACGGCAGTGAGGATGTGTTTGAAAAGGAGATCGCCAAGCAGGTGCTGGTAGCCGTGGAAGAAGCCAACGTGATCCTTTTTATGACGGATGCGGCTACCGGTATCACGGACCTGGATGATTCGATGGCCCGGGTGCTGCGGAAAAGTACGAAGCCGGTTTTTTTGGTTGTTAACAAGGTAGATAATAACGAACGCCTGCTGGAGGCCAGCGAGTTTTACAGCATGGGGTTTGAACAGGTATTTTTTATAGCGTCTGCCAGCGGAAGCGGCACCGGCGAATTGCTGGATGCCGTTACCGACCTGATGACGGAGCATACCGGAATTGATGAACACATTGCGGAGCTGCCGAAGTTTGCGATCATTGGTCAGCCAAACGTAGGCAAATCGTCGTTGCTGAATGCATTGATCGGGGAAGAGCGCACCATTGTAAGCAATGTAGCGGGTACCACCCGGGATACTATTCATACGCATTACAATTTATTCCAGAAGGAGTTTGTGCTGATTGATACCGCGGGTATCCGGCGTAAGGCGAAGGTGCATGAAGACCTGGAGTTTTATTCGGTAATCCGCGCCATCAAGGCCATGGATGAAGCTGATGTTTGCATCCTGCTGCTGGATGCCGAAAAAGGGATCACAGCGCAGGACCTGAATATCTTTAGCCTTGCGGCAAAAAAAGGAAAGGGGATTGTATTGCTGGTAAATAAATGGGACCTGATCGAAGATAAGAAAACCAATACCGCCAAAGAATATGAAGACACCTTAAAAAAGCGGCTGGCACCGTTTAGCGATGTGCCGATCCTTTTTGTGTCGGCAACCGAGAAAACAAGAATTTATAAGGCCATCGAAACCGCACTGGAAGTGTACCAGAACCGCCAGCGCCGGATACCGACCAACAAACTGAATGAGGTAATGCTGAAGGCCGTAGAGGCGCATCATGCACCGGTGGTACGAGGGCATTCGATCAAAATAAAATTTGTTACGCAACTGCCAACCGTTGTGCCGTCCTTTGCTTTTTTCTGCAATTTTCCGGACGATGTAAAAACACCCTACCGGAATTATCTTGAAAACCAGCTGCGTAAAAATTTTGATTTCTGCGGCGTTTCCGTTCGCCTGTTCTTTAGAAAAAAATAACGTTCATTGCAGGTTACTTTGAGTGGATTCGGGAATCAAACTGAAAATAAAGATCGTTATGAAAAATAAATTAAAATTGACTGCTTGCGGATGCATATTCTTTCTGGCTGCCTGCAATCTCAGCTCGGGCAAAGGCCCGGAAGCAAATGCAGACTCGCTTTCTTCCGATTCCATTTCGAAAATCACAGACAGTACCACGAAGGCGGTTTCTGACAGTATTAAGGCAGCCGGTAAGGATGCCGACAGTTCCCTGAGAAGTTTGGGTGATTCCCTGAAAGCGGATTTCAAAAGCGCTGCCGGTAAGGTAAAGGACCGCTCGGTGGAGCTGGGCAATAAAGCGAAAGAGAAAGCGCAGGAAGGGCTCAATGCTGTAAAAGAAGGTGCCGAAAAATTGAGCAACGCTGCAAAGGCGGGTGTTGAGGCTGGAAAAGAAGCATTAAAAAAATAAGCATCAGAAGGAAATAGATTGACCGGTAGAAATTGTGATCAGGCGAAACCGGTCAAAAGGTTATCGCTGCCAGTACCTGTTCAGTTTTTTGCCGGAATTCTTCTGCTTCCTTCAGCTGTTCATTAATAAACGGATTGTCTTTCAGCGTTCCCACAACGGCCTCCATTTCTTCTGTTGACGCATACACCATTTTCCGGAATGGATTTTCATAGTCTTTGGCCTTTGAGGCATACACAGATGTTGCAATCCAGGATTTGATGTCGGCGGCCAGTGTTAACAATTCGCGGATCAGTGGCCCGTCAACAGCCGCTGCTGCAAAGCCCCGGATCTCCATCAATGCACGCAAGGCATGCCGTAGTTTCCGTGTGGGGTAAAGAGCGGCCTGTTCCTTATAAAATGCATGTACCTGCAGCCATCCGTTTTCCAGTTTTCCGTTTTCAATATCCCGGATCAGCCGGTGGATCTCCGCCTCCGGAATCAGTTGTCCGCCGGCATTTAACCAGGTAGTGCGTTCATCCGCTTCCTCGAAAAGTTTCCGGATGGCGGGCAGGGATTTGTTGCTGGTTTGGTCCAGATGGGTTGCCAGAAGCGCCGCCCCGTAATAGGTAATCATTTTTTTATAGATCGCATACCCTTCCTGTACTTTGAGCAACAGCACCGGCCGGTGCGAATTTTCAAAACCGGAAGCATATACTTCCAGCTGGTTTACTACCGGGGCCTGCTGTTCGAGCAGCTCTTTCCCTTTTTGTTCATGTTCCGCACTGCTGCCGATTATCTGGTGCTGTTGGTAGAAAGCCTGTCCGGTAAAGCGGCATAACAAACGCAGCGCATCAAAGAGTTCATTAACCGTGTCCGGCGCCAGGAAGTCGTACTCCAGCAACTGTGCTTTTTCCTGGCGTTTATCCCGGTCGGCAAATTTCCGTTCATTGCGAAGGATGGCATACATATTATACATAAACCAGTACCCTGGCATTACCAACAGCCGGTCTTTGTGCACCTCGTTACTCACCAGGCTAAAGGGCAGGGGAATGTTTAGCTCTGCCGGGTAATCGCCCTTCGCGATCATTGTAAAGGAAGCAAATTTTGAATTGTGTTTGAGACTTACGCAAAGCCCGGGCCAGAAGCCGCGTCCTGCCTGCAGTTCACCATCCGCTGCTCTTGAATTGTGATTGGAGCCAATGGTAGCACCCGCAGCAATATTGCTTTGACCCATTACCAGGGAGGCACATAAAAAAGAATTGTTATGGTGTTGTTCATGTGCGGGAAACAGCAGGGTGTTGAGCACTTCGCAACAGGAAATGGTGGCATTTTCACCCAGGTACGAATTAATAAGCCTTGCGCCGTATTTTAACTGGGAGAAGGGGGCCAGGATAAAGCGTACGGCTTTTACGCCGTAGAATGCCCGGCTGCCTGCACCCATGATACCATTTACCATTTCGCATCCTTCACCGATCTGCGATTTGGCGGCTTCATTGGAGTTAATGGTAAGGTTCTTTAATTTGTTGGCGCCCTTGATATAGGCATCGCTGCCGATCTTTACATCTTTGATGATATGCGTGTTCTTGATCACGGTACGTTTGCCAACGGTTCCGTACGTACCCCTGTAGGTGCCGAATTTCTGATCGGTAAAAGCCTTCAGGGCATGCTGCAGGCGTTCACTGGCCCGGTATCTCGACCATAGCCAGGCGTCGCCGGGCAGCATTCCATCAAAGGGGATCACTTTCCTGCCTGCGTTTTCATTGCAGATCTCCAGCCAGATGCGCACATCCTCGGACTCCCCGTCTTTCACAATGCCATTGCCGAATTTGCTGTGCGATGTGCAGGACATTTCATTAACGTTGATCAGTATGGCCTCGTCTTCGATAATATAATGACTGAGCATGCGAACATTATTAATGGCCACATTATTGCCGATATCGCAACTTACGATCAGGCTGCGATAAAGACCCACGGGGGTTCGCAGCTGGCTGAACTCAAGGAAATAGGGTTCCAGTTTCCCGATGCGTACCAATCCGAAGAAAGTACATTCTTCAATAAGCAGGATATCGATCCCATCCCGTACCCGTACCTGCGACCAGTTGTCGGACCGGTTTCCATTGGATTTCAGAATGGCAATTTCCTGTTTGGTGAGTTGCCGGTAATCGGTAGCCGGGTTTTGTTGAAAACGGATATAAAATTCATCCTTACCCTCCGGCAAAAATTCCTGCGGAATAAAGTTGTAACCCAGGTTTTCTACCGGATGTTTTTTGATCTGGTTCATGGTCGTATTTAGATATTAGAGGTCAGATTTCAGATGTCAGAATTGAGGTTTGAGATACCAGACTTGAGATTTCAGATGCCAGAAGATCCTGAAGTTTTTTGCTATGTTTCCGGTTCGAGATGCTATTTGGCAGCTATCACGTTGGGGTTGGATTGCGGTTTGATACTTCCGGTAACCCATTCAATGCTGGATGCTCAAATCTCCATTCTGGATGCTGGTTTCTCGATTCTCAATTACTCCACCGTAACGCTTTTGGCCAGGTTCCGCGGCTGATCTACATTGCAATCCTTTGCCACGCCGATATAATAGGAGAGCAGCTGCAGGGGAACCACCGCCAGCATGGGCGCCACGATCTCATCGGCTTCAGGAATGCTGATAAAGTCGTCACAAAGCGCCTTGCTGGTTTCGTCGCCTTCCGTAATAATGCCGATTACCTTTCCTTTCCGGGCTTTGATCTCCTGCATATTGCTGATGATCTTTTCATGAAAGGCATCCCTGCTCGCGATAAACACCACGGGTAACTGTTCATCAACAAGGGCAATAGGGCCATGTTTCATTTCGGCTGCAGGATAGCCTTCGGCATGAATATATGAGATCTCCTTTAGTTTGAGGGCTCCTTCCAGGGCAACGGGAAAATTATATCCGCGGCCGAGGTAAAGGAAGTCGCGTGCATCCTTATATTTTTGAGCAATGGTTTTTATTTGTTCATGATGGTTCAGGATCCAGGCTACCTTCTCCGGTATGGCATCCAGTTCCAGCAACAGTTTCTTATACCGGTTTTCATCAATGCTTCCCTTGATATAGGCGATCTTCAGGGCAATCATGGTTAACACCACCAATTGTGCGGTAAAGGCCTTGGTAGAAGCTACCCCGATCTCGGGGCCGGCGTGGGTATAAGCGCCGCCATGGCTGATCCTGGCGATAGAGGAGCCTACCACGTTAACCACACCGAGGATAATGGCGCCTTTTTCTTTTGCTTTTTCAATAGCCACCAGCGTGTCCGCCGTTTCACCGCTCTGGCTCACCGCAAGGATCACATCGCCCTTGTTAATGATCGGGTTCCGGTACCGGAATTCCGACGCATATTCTACTTCCACATTGATGCGGCAAAGTTCTTCAAAAATATATTCGGCCACCAGGCCTGCGTGCCAGCTGGTACCGCAGGCGATAATGATGATGCGGTTGGCATTGATGATCTGTTCCGCGTATTGCTGAATGCCGGCCATGGTAATGGTTCCATTGACCGCGTTGAGGCGTCCGCGCATACAGTCAAAAATAGTCTGGGGCTGTTCGAAGATCTCCTTTAACATAAAGTGATCAAAGCCTCCTTTTTCAATGGCGGCCAGCTCAAGGTCCAGCTTTTGTACATAAGGCGTGATGCTTTCGTTACCAAGATTTTTAAGAATGAGCTGATCCGGCCGTACAATAGCCAGCTCATAGTCGTTAATGTATACCACCTCTTTGGTATATTCCAGCATCGGGGACGCGTCCGACCCGAGGAAATGTTCATTTTTACCAACGCCGATCACCAGCGGACTGCCTTTACGGGCTGCGATGATGGTATCCGGATTGGCGGTTTCAATCAGCAGGATCACGTAGGCACCGGTAACCCGTTTCAGTGCAATGCGCACTGCTTCTTCCAGTGTACAGTCGTTCTGTTGACGGATCTCATCAATAAAATTGAGTAATACTTCCGTATCGGTGTCACTTGAAAACTCGTATCCCTTTTTCAGCAGTTCATTTTTCAGCTGGGCATAATTTTCAATAATCCCGTTATGGATCATGGCAATGGTGCCGCTTTTGGAAAGATGGGGATGTGCATTTTTATCGCTGGGCTCGCCATGTGTAGCCCAGCGGGTATGACCGATGCCGGTGGTGCCCTCTACATTTTTTGTTCCGATGGCTTCCTCCATATCGGCCACCTTTCCTTTTTTCTTATAAATTTTGAGTTGATCCTTATGGAGGAGGGCAACGCCTGCACTGTCGTAGCCTCTGTATTCTAATCGTTTTAATCCTTTAACTATAACGGGGTACGCATCCCGGGTACCGGTATAACCAACAATTCCGCACATGATGTTTCGTGTTTTTACTAAAGAAGACGAAGATACACAAAGTTTTGTGCAATCGTTTGCGCAGTATTATTAAATATTTGTTTAAAGCAGCGTGCCCTTTAAAACCATATAAGCTACAGAGAAATAAATAATGATGCCGGTTACGTCTACAAGGGTGGCCACAAAAGGGGCAGAGGAGGTGGCCGGGTCGAGTTTCAGCCGTTTTAATACAATGGGTAGCATAGAGCCGATCAGGCTTCCCCACAGCACAATGCCGATAAGGGTAAAGAAAATGGTAATTCCTACCAGCAGCCAGTGCGGACCATAATCATACAGGTGCAGCTGCTGCCACATCATAATGCGGAGCAACCCGATGGTGCCGAGGGTAAGCCCCAGCATGGCGCCGGAAAACAATTCGCGGCGCATCACCTTCCACCAGTCGGCAATGGTTACCTCACCCAGGGTCATGGCCTGGATGATGAGTGTGGAAGCCTGCGAACCGCTGTTGCCGCCGCTGCTCATGATGAGCGGAACAAACAGCGCCAACAGGGTGGCTTTTTCAATTTCCACTTCAAAAAACTGCATAGCGGTAGCCGTTAGCATTTCGCTGAGGAAAAGGATAATGAGCCAGCCGACTCTTTTTTTATACAATTTAAAAATGGCGATATCCAGGTAGGGCTCTTCAAACGCCTGGGTACCCCCCATTTTCTGCATATCTTCACTATATTCTTCTGTGGCCACCCATAATACGTCATCGATGGTTACAATACCCAACAGTTTGTTGCTCTGGCTTACAACGGGCAGGGCAATGCGGTTGTTCATTTTAAAGACCTCGCTGGCGGTCTCCTGGTCGTCATAGGCATTCAGCGAAATCACCCGCCGCTCATCCATCAGGTCGGATACAGGTGTATCCGGTGTGTTTAAGATAAACTCTCCGATGCGGATATCATCCAGCAGCTCCCCTTTATGATTGATTACATAAATAACGTTGATGGCATCACTGTTCTTCCCGTATTTGCGGATGGTATCAAATACCTCTGCTACCGTGTTGTATGCATATACATATACATAGTCAGGGTTCATCAAACGCCCGATACTGTTTTCCGGATACCCGAGCAGGGAAAGCGTGATCTTGCGTTCCTCCGGATCCAGCAACTTGATCAGTTCTCTTACGGCATTGGAGGGCAGTTCCTCCAGGAAATCGGTACGGTCATCCGCCGGCAGATCGTTGAGCAGTTCGGCCGCTTTGCTGGGGGGAAGTTCGTGAATAATGTCTTTTTGATTGGCGGTTTCCAGTAATTTGAACACGCTGGCTGCCCGGTGTATCGACATATTGGCAATGATCTGGCTGTCGTACTCCGGCATTTCGTAGATGAGGTCAACCACGTCGGTAATATTCTGGGCATCTAAAAATTTTTTGATCTCCAGTTTATCTTCCGTAAGGATGACCTCTTTAAAAAGTTCTACCAGTGTTTTATCTTCTTCTTCAAAAGACATGCGTCAAACGTACATAAAATTTTCCATTCCCGTTTCAACAGATCCGATGAAATGTTTTGATTACCTGGTCCGTTTTGACCTGAGGGATCCGGTGCCGATTTTATGGGTGAAATCTGTGAAGTTTGTGTACTTTGCAGACCGCAGATACTGATGCTGCGGAGATTAAGTTTCTGTTAATTATGTATCTTGGTTTAAATTATAAATAGTGTGATCGCATCCGGCTTATATATCGCGCAGACGGAAAAAATGGGAAGGGGGGTATTCACCAGCGTGGCCATTACGGCAGGATCGGTGATTGAGGTGGCCCCGGTAGTCGTAATGTCGCAACGGGAGCGGGCATTACTGGATCAGACCCTGTTGCATGATTATATTTTTGAATGGGGCTCCGAGGGCGCACAATGTGCCATGGCCCTGGGCTGGGTGGCTGTTTACAATCATTCGTATACGGCTAATTGCGACTATGAAATGGACTATACCACCGATTCGATACAGATCATAACCGTGCGGGATATCCAGGCAGGCGAGGAATTGTTTATCAATTACGGAGGCAGCTGGGATGAGCAGAAACCGGTTTGGTTTGAAACGCAGTAGGAAATCGAGATCTGAGATCCGAGATTTAAGACAGGAGGTCTGAGATCTCTGGTGCAGGGGAATCAACGGATCTTTTAGTCCGGGCCTATGGACGATCGATACCGATGCCTGAATCTCAAATCTCAAATCTGACACAGCTATTCAAAATAGATCCGTACCGTCTGGTACAAAAGCTGGTTCTGCATGATATTGGACGACTGGCTGGCCTTATCGGAAAAACCTTTCAGTCCGAACAGGCCGGCGGCATTGCCTTTATTAATTGCAATTTCCAGGTACCCGGCACTGTTAAAAAGTGCCAGTTTATCGCCTTCCCGTACATCGGCATAGGATTCACTGATGCGGTCGATGACTTCATCCCGTTTGAACACGATCTTAAAACCGCGGCCGTTGCGTTGCTCCTCAAATTGCTCACGGGTGATATTGACGATCACGTTTTCAAAATTGTCGATAAAAATGATCTGGCCTTCAATATAGTTGCTGTCAACCAGCGGTTGCAACGGATTTTTTTCGCGGAAGTTGAAGTCGGGCACTCCGATCTTTTGTATGGGTTCACCGTTTACCAGCCGTTCCACGGTTTTTGCCATCACTTCGGTTACATACAGGGTGTTTTTTATAGCACTCCGGCTCAGCGGAATACCGATAATGATATCGGGTTTTTCCTCCAGGATCATGCTCAGCAACCCGTTGTCGGCACAAATGATGTATTGGTTTTTATGAAAAGCCACCAGCAGGTTTTCCGGGCGGGTACCAAAAAGGTTCACCAGAATGAGGTGAAAGGTAAACTCCGGAAAGTTTTTAAATGCGCCGCGGCATACATAGGAAGCCTGGGGAAAATTGAACGGTGTAATGTTATGAGAAATATCTACCAGCTGAAGATCTGCATTTACTTGTAACAATTGCGCCTTAATGGCGCCCACTAAATAATCCTGGTACCCGATATCAGATGTTAATGTTACAAAATTCATTTCCTGTTCAGTAGATTCACGTATTTTTTGTTAGGGTATATCCTGCAAAGTAAATGACCATTTACTACTTTATCAACTCTTTGTTTTTAAAGTAAAATTTATGAACCAGTTTGTCGGCGAGTGAAGGAAAAAATTTGTTCAGGAAAACGGTTTCCTTTCCGGTGGTGGTCATTACGATCGTACGTTTCTTATTCCGGATGGCTTTTAATATACGTAAGGCTACAGCTTCAGCCGTCATCATTTTTCCTTCATCCATAGGATTCTCCTTTTGTTTTTCGCCTTTATCATTCAGCGCATTGTCGCGGATACTGGAGGCCGTAAACCCGGGGCTCACCCACATTACATGTACCTGGTCATCACGCAGCTCGGTCATCAGGCATTCCAGGAATCCCTGTAAGGCAAACTTACTGGATGAATAGCCGGTTCTTCCGGGAAGTCCGCGGTAGCCGGCAACGGAGGATATGCCCACAATGGTACCCTTGCTTTTGATCAGCCAGGGAAGGGCCAGCTTGGTACAATATACGGCCCCGTAAAAGTTGATATCCATCAGCTTTTTAATGACGGAAACATCCAGGTCTTTAAAAAGTCCGCGCATGCTGATGCCCGCGTTGTTGATCAGCACATCGATGCGCCCGAATACGTCCACGGTAGATTCGATAAAGCGCTGGCAGTCGGCCTCCGCACTTACATCGGCAACCAGGGTATGTAAAAAAGAGGAAGGATGTGCGGCCTGCAGGGCATATAATTTATCATGATTGCGCCCGCAGGTGGCTACCCTGGCACCAAAACCCAGCAGCACATCTACCAGGGCCCGGCCGATTCCATCTGTACCCCCCGTAACCACCACCACCTTATCTTTGTAATATTCGTTCATGCGGCTAATGAAAAAATTTCAACAAACCTACTTATAAAATATTAAAAAATAACTTTTAATACCGCGTATATGGTACTGTTGCTGAAGAAAATACTGCCTGCCATTGCTTTGAGTGCGTTGCTGGCCACCGGGTATGGCCAGTCCTGGGTACGGATCAATCAATTGGGCTATACGGAAAAGGATATAAAAGTGGCGGTGCTGGTGTCTAAAAATGCGATCACCTGCACGCGTTTCTCCCTGGTCGATGCCGTCTCAAACAAAGTGGTGTACACCAGTGATAAGGTGCAATCCTTTCCGGCCTATGCGGCCTTTGAAAGCGGGTTCCGCCTGAATTTTACGGCTTTTCAAAAACCGGGGAGCTATTATATAAAGGCGGGCGATGTGGTTTCCCCCGTATTCCCGGTCAACAACCAGGTGTACGACGGTACCGCGGATTTTGTGCTGAAATACATGCGGCAGCAACGCTCCAGGTTCAATCCTTTTTTAAACGACAGTTGCCATACTGCAGACGGCTTTATTGTATATCATAAAGACCCGCGTAAAGATTCCACACGCATCGATGTGGCGGGAGGGTGGCATGATGCATCGGATTACCTGCAATACCTGCCCACATCGGCCAATGCCACGTTTCAGCTGCTGTTTGCTTATATGAAAAACCCGGGAAGCTTTGAAGACCGGCACGACGCGAGCGGGAGAGCCGGTAGTAACGGGGTTCCTGACATACTGGATGAAGCCCGGTGGGGCCTGGAATGGATGGTGAAAATGAACCCGGGAAAGGAGGAGTACTATAACCAGATTGCTGATGACCGGGATCACCGGGGTATGCGCCTGCCCAATCAGGATACGGTAACATACGCGCCGCATATGGGACTGAGCCGCCCGGTATACTTTATTTCCGGTAAACCACAGGGGCCAAAATATCAAAACCGCACAAAGGGGGTGGCTTCCAGTGCCGGCAAGTTTGCCTCGGCATTTGCACTGGGCGCAAAGATCCTGCAAGGATATGATCCTGTTTTTGCCGCCACATTAACGGAAAAAGCCCGGGATGCCTACGCTTTTGGAAAAAAATACCCGGGAAATAACCAGACCATTCCATTTGGGGCTCCCTATTTCTATGAGGAAGACAATTATGTAGATGATATGGAACTGGCTGCCCTGTCGTTGTACGAAGTGGATAAAAAGACGCATTACCTGGATGAGGCAATCGGTTTTGCAAGACAGGAACCGGTAACGCCCTGGATGGGCGCCGATACCGCCCGCCATTACCAGTGGTACCCGTTTTTGAACCTGGGGCATTACCTGGGTACCGGGCACGGCAATAACCGGGGCGAATATCTTTCCTTTATGAAGGAGGGAATCGACCGGGTAAAGAAACGCGGGGCCGGAAATCCGTTCCTGATGGGGGTGCCGTTTATCTGGTGTTCGAATAATCTTACGGTGGCCATACTAACGCAGATCAGTTTGTATAAGGAAGCCAGCGGCGATCATCAGTACGACGAACTGGAAGCTGCTTTGCGCGATTGGCTGCTGGGCTGTAATCCCTGGGGTACCAGTATGATCTGTGATCTGCCGGAAAAGGGTGTGGCTCCAAAGGACCCGCATTCGGCCTTTACACATTTGCATGGATACAAGATCTCCGGCGGATTGGTAGACGGGCCCATTTATGGAAGTATCTGGAATAAGTTGATCGGGATCAAATTGTATAAGCCGGATTCGTTTGCGGCATTCCAGTCGCCGCTGGTTATCTACCATGATGACTATGGCGATTATTCCAGCAATGAGCCAACCATGGATGGTACGGCCAGTTTGACCTATTATTTTTCAAAGATGCAGGCCACGGCATCGGGTACGGATGTGGTACGCAGGGATACGGAAGGCGCGGTGATCGGCATGCCCGGAAAAAAGGTATACCTCATCTTTTCGGCACATGATAAAGGGGAGGGCGGTGCCTACATTCAGCAGGTATTAAAAAAACAGGGCGTAAAAGCCAGCTTCTTTTTTACAGGCGATTTTTTACGCGATCCGCAGTTCAGGCCGGCGGTATTACAATTAAAAAAGGAAGGACATTATATTGCTTCCCATTCCGATAAGCATTTGTTGTATAACGACTGGAAGCAGCGGGATTCCCTACTGGTATCTAAGGAACAGTTTGTAACCGACCTGGATCATGCCTATCAAACACTTGCTGAGATGGGGATACCCAAGGGCCGCTGGTTTCTTCCGCCCTATGAATGGTACAATAAAGATATCGTAGCATGGGCCCGTGAACAGGGATTGACCGTTATCAATTTTACACCTGGTACAGGTACGAATGCGGATTATACCTGGCCGGAACAATCGAATTATAAAAGCAGTGCACAGCTGTTAAGCCAATTAAAAAAGGTGGAATCAGAAAAAGGATTGGCGGGCAATTTCCTGCTGATTCATTATGGTACGGATGAACGGCGAACGGATAAATTTTATCATCAGCTGGAAACCATCATCCGTTTTTTGCGTGCGCGCGGCTACCAGTTGGAACGCCTTCCTTAAGCGGGCCGTTCCATCGGCATCCGTAAAAAGATCCGGATAGCGGCACCGGTTGATGCAATATATATTCCGGGGCTTACGGTTTAACGAAACGTACGCATTGAAAAATAGAATGGGATGATATATAAAAAGAAAAAAGCTGCCTGTGAAGACAACTTTTTTCTTTGTGATCCCGCTGGGACTCGAACCCAGGGCCCATACATTAAAAGTGTATTGCTCTACCAACTGAGCTACGGAATCAACTGCGTTCCCGTTTGGGAGTGCAAAAATAAGGGAATCAATTTATTGCTCCAAAAAAAAACACAGAATTCTTGAAATATTTTTCATTTTTTTTGATCAATGGGGCGTGAACACAGGGATACTTACAGGATGATCTTCAATGCTTCAGGAAGTATGCTTCCGGGCTAAAACAAATCATTGGGTGCACGTTGCATCAGGCGTTTCGTTTTGAAGTACCTTTCTTTGATATGACCTGTATACTATAATGGCTGATACCTGGCTTCCGTAAAAGCTACCCCGCTTTAGTTGAGGTAGCTGAAATTAACTGCAAAAAAATTGCACATTCATATATTACAACAAAACGCTGCTTGCCCTCAAAACAAACGGAGCTGTCCCAGGGACTGGGGCGCGTTGGAATAACGTACATTGCTGCCGGCAACGGTATACACCGGCGTCTCTTTATACCGGGATGCGATGATGATATGGGTACTGGTTGCCTGTCCTGTAAAAAGATCGCGAACCAGGTCCGGATCATTATTGTCGGCCGAAAGGTGCGAGAGAAACAGGTGGCTCATATGTGCCGGTCTGCAGGAGATAAAAAGTTCGAGTGCTTCTTTATTAGATAAATGTCCCTGGCCGCCGCGTATCCGCTTTTTCAAGTGATAAGGGTACCGGCCTTTTTCAAGCAGCACCTCATCATAATTGGCTTCCAGGAAAGCGGCATGGCATTTCCTGAAATGGCTGCTGAGATTTTCGCAAACTTTCCCGATATCGGTAAAAATGCCGATACAGGTATGGCCATCGGCTACTGTAAAGCTATGCGGATCTGCGGCGTCATGATATTTCCGGAACGCGCTGATCAATAAACTACCAATCGATACCGGGCCTTCGGTGCTTAGCGGACGAACGAGTGCCGGATCCAGCTGCAGACCTGAGTGGCGAAGGGTGCCGGAAGAAATATAAACAGGGAGCTGATGTTTCCGGGAGAGTACCTCGAGGCCGCGGATATGATCGCCGTGTTCGTGCGAGATGAATATGGCTTTTACTTTTTTAAGGGTCAGCCCCAGCCGGTGCATCCGCTTCTCGGTTTCCCGGCAAGACAGGCCGGCATCAATCAATACGGCCTCGTCGTCGTTACCGATATAATAACAGTTGCCGTTACTGCCCGAATTCAGGGAGGTTAAATAGAAGCTGCTCACGCTGCAAAATACCTCTTTTTATAAAAATAAACGGAGTTGCCGGGGATAATAAAAAAACAATCTTCCGGCAGCTGCCGGATAATGCATCATTTCGGGGAGGGGCTAGGTTTGCGCGGGCTGCGTTTTAAAGCAATCATGTGTTTCATAACAGGATCCGGCAGCGCAATGATCTGATTTTTTTATTATATGAAAAGGGCCCGCAACCGGTAACCCGCCTGTTAAAGGTAATAATGATTAATTTAGATGTTCATTCCAAACACGATGAGCTACCCACAGTTTTTCCAGCAGGTTCGCAAATACCACCCAATTACCATTGAGGCGGAGCAGGCATGGGCGGAGCTGTTAAAGGAAAAAACCTACCGCAGAGGAGAGCGGCTGGTAACGGAAGGACAGGTGCCACGCAAGTTTGCGTTCATTTGCAGCGGATTAGCCTATCAGTACTATTTGCCCGCCGACGGGGAGATGATCATCAAATACTTTTTCCCTGAAAACCGCCTGGCAGCGTCGGTTACGGCAACCATGACCGGTACTCCAAGCCAATTTACGATCGCTTTTATTGAAGACGCTGTGGTACTGGAATATGATTTCAGCGCGTTCAGGAAGCTGGTTGATCAGCATCAGGATCTTGCGCTGTTTTACATCCGTTACCTGGAAAAACATTGGGTAATAGAAAAGGAACCACTCGAAATTGCATTCCGTTCTGATACTGCTGCTATACGTTACCGGCAATTCCTGGCATCGCACCAACACCTGCTGCCCCGTCTTAAAAAGTACCATATTGCATCCTACCTTGGTATTACCCCTACGCAATTAAGCCGTATCATCAACGGCAAATAATTTTTCCATTTCTCAACATTTGTAATTTTTCTTTTCAGCGGCCTGTAAGAATTTCGCTATTGCAAAGCCGGCATACCGGTTATTGAAATATTCATTAAAACAGAAACATATGCGAAAAAAAGAAGTGGATGACTTTCTGGCAAAGCTGGACCATCCGATGAAAAAAGAAATGAGTGTGCTGCGTGACACCATTATGAACGTACACCCTGATATCACGGAGGATGTTAAATGGGGTGGGCCTAGTTTTTATTATAAGGGTGATATCGCCACCTTCAGTCCGAGGGTTAAAGATGCTGCCGTACTGGTGTTTCATCAGACGGAAGGGCTAACTCCAAAGGATGTGCTGGAACCGGCACCCAAGGGTAAGGGATACGCCAAATTTAAGAGCATGGCTGAAGTTACTGCAAAAAGTAAAAACCTTCAGGCGATCATCCGGGAGTGGATCAAACGAATGGATGAAGCTTAAGACGGCGCTGTTCATCTCTGATCCGTCTGTCAGCAACGGTTATCAACGTTTATCCCTCTTTGACTTTAACCGGCTCAGGGTTTCCTGGGAGATATTGAGATAGGAGGCTACCATTTTATTGGAGAGGCGGCGTACGATTTCCGGATTTTCATCCAGTAACTGGCGGTATTTTTCCAATGCGTCTTTGATCAGAAAAGACATCAGTCTTTTGGTATTGGTTACATAGGCGATTTCCAGGTAAATCCTGTAGAACTTTTCCCATTGGGGGATGAGATCCAGCAGGTGATAAAAATTTTTGTGGGTGATGGCGTATACCTCCGAATCTTCAACTGCCTGGATAAATTCTTCGGAGGGCTCGGAGGTAATAAAACTAACCAATGCCGTTGCAAACTGATTTTCAAATGCAAAATACCGGGTAGAATCCTGTCCCTCTTCATTTATAAAGAAGATGCGCAGACAGCCCTTAATAACGAAATAAGTCCGCTGGCTGGACTGCCCGTTAGTAAGCAGCATTTCATTCTTTTTTAATTGCATGGGTCTGAAATAGGAAAGGATCGTTGCTACTTCTTCATCGGTAACAGTGATCTTGCTTTTGATATAGGAAATTAAACGTTCTTCCATGCATTTGTAATCGGTGGCGGGCAAAGATATCAAATGCTGCTTAATAATCGTTTTCCTGCTTTACCGCTCTGGTATAGCGGCATCTTCAGATGCGCCCGCTTTCCAATAACTGCAGGTATACAACAGTTCCGGATTCCATTCAAGTTCCGTTCTGAAGTAATGGCGCAGGTCCTTTACAGTAGTATACTCGGCGGCGATATAGATGTAATTCTTTTTCCCGGGATGCGGAAAGTTGAAAGACCGCACTTCTTCCGCAAGGCTGCTTCCGTTTTCCGGATGGAGATTGTGTAACCACTGTACATTGACTGAAGCCGCCGGGCACAAAAGTTGTTCATCCGCTTTGCTGTATACCTCCAAAATAACCGTTACATCCGCAGTTGGGCGCAACTGTTCCACTATTGTACTGATCACGGGTAATGCTGTTGCATCTCCGGCCAACAGATAAGCATCTGCTTCAGGAACCAATGGTTTATTGCTAAGCTTCATACCGATCTCTAATGTATCGCCGGGTTTTACATGGATCGCCCAGCCTGAAGCCGGACCATTTTCGCCATGTGCGATAAAATCAATAACTAATTCCCGGTTTTGCAGGTCGATCTTCCGGTTGGTATACGTTCTTGTAACTGTGGTTGATTCCGCGCTGGTCCCGGTTGCCGGCTCCGGTAAAAAAACGCCTGCTGTATGCGACCGTGGGATGAACAGCTTATTGTTAGAGCCGGAACGGACACCGGATAGCAGCGAGACCTGTGCGTCGTTGAGCTCAAATACCAGGCGGATAAAATGGGGGGTGAGGTATCTTTTCCGTTTAACCTTAAATACGGAACGTATTTTTTTAGATGGTGTTTGCTGCATCATTTTTTTGTTTGTTTTAATTGAATAAATTCAGTGCCGTTTTTTGTTATACACCAACAGCAGGAGTGAAAGCATACAACTGATGCCGCCGAATGCATATACCGCCTGATAGTTGAACCATCCGGCAACGAACCCGGCTACCGGCCCGGCCAGTCCTAATGACAGATCTACAAAGGCCACATAGGCGCCCAGGGCTGTGCCTCTCATTTGCGGGCTTACTTTTTGAATGGCCAAAACACCCAGTGCGGGGAAAACCAGCGAAAAACCAATGCCCGTTAATCCGCATCCGATGATGGCAACGGCTTTGGATGCCGAAGACCAGATCAGCAGCTGCCCGGCAATTTCGATAAGCAACGAAATAAAGGCTACATTAAACCCTCCGAATTTATCGGGAAAGGAGGCAAGAAATACCCGGGTTAAAACATAACAGATGCCAAATACGGTAAATGCAAGGGAAGCGTCTCCCCAATGCTTTTCCGTAAAGAATAAGGCAATAAACGAAGCAATGCATCCGAATGCGAATGAGGAAAGGGCCAGGCTCAACCCCTGTGCGGATATGGCTCCAACTACTTTGTAAAACGGGGTACGGATATGCGTTTTGTCTACCGGTACCGACGGAAGCTTTGCGGTAGCCAGTCCGCCTGCAAAAGGCAATAAGATCACCGGTAAAAATGCCGGTAACAGACCATAATGGCAGCTCAATGCAATGCTCAACGGTGCGCCGATGGCAATGCCCGCATACATGGCAATTCCGTTCCAGGTCATTACTTTTCCGGATTTGGAATGACCCACCAAACCGATGCCCCAGGTTAGTGCGCCGGTAACTAAAAAACTTTCCCCAACGCCGTGCAGGATCCTTGCGAGCAGCAGTAATACCAGTGCCGGCAGGTGATGCTCCCGGAATAATACGGCCAACACATAGGCAACACCGGCAAATACGGCCAGCACCATACCATACCGGTTACTTCTTTTGGCCCCGCGGGTATCGGTTATCTTTCCGGAATAAGCACGGGTGAGCAGGGTGGATAAGAACTGCAATCCAATAACCAGTCCTACAACAATACTGCCGTAACCCAGGCCGCGCTGAACAAATTCAGGGAGGACGCCTAATACGATGCCGATTGTAAGATAAACACCGAAGACCGATAGGATAATGGGAATGATCGCTCTGTAAAAATGCATGGATTGTTCTTTTTCTGATGGTAGACTCATAAACTACTGTTTTAAAATATTTCAGGTGCAAATTTGCAATTGCCCAAAAAACTGAACCTTGACATAGATCAAAAAAGAAAATGTTCCTGGATATTCATCTCAGTTATCATTAGGAGCCTTTTACAGCAACCACTTCCTGCACACGGGCGAAGCCTGGCAGTTTTTTGTCTGAATACACCCGCTATAATGTCTGCTTAGCACCCCGCACAGACCGGTTCCTATGAGTACCTTTGAACCTGCAAACAGGATGTACCGGGCTGGATCGCCCATCTCAACTACAAAAATGACGGGTCATGAAAAAACAGGATTTTACAACAGGCTTTGTTACAGATGCAACTCCACGGGAGGTTTTTATGGCAATCAACCATGTACGCGGCTGGTGGTCGGAGCATATTGAAGGCAGTACCAGCCAACCGGATGATGTATTTATTTACCGTGACAAATACCTTACGGCCCGGATGCATATAGTGCAGCTGACCCCGCAAAAAATTGTGTGGGATGTAGTTGAAACGTACAACACCTTCTTTGATCATAGAACGGAGTGGAACGGCACACAGATCATTTTTGAGATCCTGGAACAGGAGGGCCGTACTGCGGTGCTGTTTACCCATGCGGGGCTAATCCCTAAACTGGAATGTTTTAATGTTTGCTCCAATTCATGGGACTTCTTTATAAGAACCAGTTTAAAAAAACTGGCCGAAACAGGCAAAGGGGCTAATATTTCCAAAGACGAACATTCCTATACGACATCGATCTTTGTGGATGCATCTCCACAGAACGTATTTGAAGCCATTAATGATATTGCCGGCTGGTGGTCTGAGAATATTGAGGGCGAACCCGGAGCACCGGGTGGCGAATTGTTTTATCATTACCGGAACGCCCATTTAATGAAGTTAAAGGTCGTAGAACTGAAACGGGATGAGAAAATCGTGTGGTTTGTAAAAGATAATTTTTTCGATTTTACACAGGATGATGCGGGGTTGAAAGGTACAAAGATCATTTTTGCCATTCAACGGGAAGGGGACGGGACCCGGCTAGATTTTACGCACCATGGACTGGTAAAGGAATGCGCCTGCTACGATATATGTAAATCGGCCTGGGATGAGCTGGTTGGGGAAAGCCTGTACCAGCGCATCACCACCGGGAAGGGTAACCCTGTTTTAAAACAAAAGGATGGGTTTGATACCGGCCTTGTTGAAAACCGGAAGTTGAACGCGGAGGATGTTATTTCTAAATAAGATACAATGACGGACAGGAAACGATTTACAACGCAGGATGTGGCACAACAGTTTTATGAGCTTGCAAAACAGGAAAAGTGGTTCGAGATCCAGGATGCGCTTTTTTCGGAAGATATAACGAGCACCGACCCTCCAGGTTCCGAATACCTGGGCTATGCAGCGGGAAAAGACAAGGTGCGTAAAAAAGGCGAAGACTGGGTGAAGCGGATCAGTGCGGTGCATCATTTGCATACTACAGCGCCCATTGTAGCGGCGCATCATTTTGTAGCAGGAAGCGCGATGGATCTCGACGTAGCGCCTTTCGGAAGGGTACAGATCCATGAGATCATGTTGTACGAGGTGCGGGATGGAAAGATCATATCGGAACAATTTTTTTATTAAGATTGCTGAATGAATCCGGCGCTTCAAAAAACGGAACAGATTCAACGCAACCGGTCATACAAGTGCTTTCTGCGGTCATTCACAAAAGCAACCGGTAGCGCCTGATTAAAAAAACAGAACCATGCCAGCTATTCATCATGCAGTACTGATTGGTGCACCCGCCGCACAAGTGTACAAAGCCATCACCAGCCAGGAAGGGTTGCGTGCCTGGTGGACGCCCGGCACAACAGCGAAGCCGGAACTGGGAAGTATGGCGCGGTTTCCGTTTGGACCGGTGTATTTTAAGACCATGAAAATAACGGTACTAAAGCCGCAGGAAGAGGTTTGCTGGATTTGCACCGCTGGTGCCGGTGAATGGATTGATACACATATTTCCTTTACACTCTATACCGGTGATCAGCAGCAGCTGGGAAACCGGTACCCGGAGATAGGGGGGCAGCTGGAACAGCAGAAGGATAAAGGCGCAGCAACCTTGTTGCTGTTCCGGCATGAAGCATGGAAAACGTATTCATTAATGTTCGCGGAATGCAGCTATACCTGGGGGCGGTTTCTAAGCAGTTTGAAGCGTTATTGTGAAACCGGAAAGGGCCGGCCCTGGCCGCATCAGCACGAGCCCGAATGAAGAGACGAAGACAAAAAACAGGGGAGGCTAGTTGTTGATCACGAACGGTCAGTATCCGCCCCTTCAGCACCTCACGTATCAGCACAGCCGGTGCTTCTTACATTTTTTTACCGTTTTGCGGAACGGTTAGGTGTGGTTTTTGCTTTCATGCATTATACAGGTTCCGGGGTACGCCGGTGTCCTGTTTTATAACGGGGAACACCCCAAATGCATTCAGTAAATTATAGGGTTATGGGTACAGAAAATCTAATCGCAACATCTAAAATAACCGTAAACGCACCTGCAGCAAAAGTCTGGGATGCATTGATCAATCCGGATTTAATTAAAAAGTATATGTTCGGAGCAACAGTGTCTTCCAACTGGACAAAAGGAAGCGCGATTTCCTGGACGGGTGAAATCAACGGGAAAAAGTACGAGGATAAGGGCGTAATAATCGATCTCATCCCTGAACAACGGCTGGTATACAGCCATTTTAGCCCGTTATCGGGCAAAGCGGATATTCCGGACAATTATCATACGGTAACCGTGCTGCTTGATGCGGAAGATGATCAAACACAGATCACCCTTGAGCAGGATAAAAATGAAACTGAAAAAAGCCGGGCAGAATCGGAGAAGAACTGGAATCTAATGCTGGAGGAGCTCAAAAAGTTGGTCGAGGCCTCCTGAGCGTATCAAGCGGCCGGCTCGGGTTATGCACAGCAGGATGCCGTTCTATATGGCAAACCTGATAACCCTGCTATATTTTTTTGCCTTTACTTCCCGCATCAAATTGCTGCGGTATTGTTTGATGGTTCGTTCAGACAAAAAGCGGACTTTGTTTTGTCGGCTTTTGCGGTTCTCTTTAGTACTCACTATTGAGGATCCCTCCTCAAAAAAGCAGGCGCTGCTTTAGTAATGTAATAACAGAAAGCCACCCAGGCTGCCCAACAGGATGATATAAACGGTATTGAGCTTTTTTAATAAAAGGATCAACGCCAGACATAGGATAAGGATCACCGTGCCGCGCCAGGTTTCAACGGCGGTAGCAAGCAGGTGTAGGCCAACTACAGCAATAATAGAAACCGAAGCGGCACTCAGCCCGTCCAGGAAGATCCTCAGGCGTTGGCTTTTGCGGGCAGATGAAAGCAATTTGTGCAGAAAGAAGGCAATAAAAAAGGAAGGCAGGAAAATGCCCGCGGTTGCCCAGATGCCGCCGCTAACACCATGCACCAGGTATCCGGCAAATGTGGCACTGGATAAAACGGGTCCTGGTGTGATCTGGCCCACAGCAATGGCATCCGTCAGTTGCTGGTGGGTAAGCCAGTGATGTTTTCGCACCAGCGATTCATCCATGTACGCGAACAATACATAACCGCTTCCGTAAAGAACGGCTCCGATTTTTAAGAAAATAAAAAAAAGCTTTTCATGGGTATACCTGCCGGTGGCCTGGATAATGGCTGAAAATAGCGGCAATATTGCAACCACCGGTAATTGCTTTTTAAATAAATGCAGCAGATAGTTGAGGCTCCCCGCTGCTATGATTAAGATCACCTCGTTGATCCCTGCAAGTGATCCCGCAAATACCAGTAAACAAAGCAACAGCAAGGTATGGTTGTTTGTAAAAGTATTTTTTGAAAGCCGGATAACAGTGCCAATAACCAGTGCGGTGGTTGCGGGGCGAAGCCCGAACATAAAATCCTGCACATCGGGAAGCGCGCTGTACCGCTGGTAGAGATAACCAAGGATTAAACAGATGAGCATGGCCGGAAGGATATAGCAGATGCCTGCGATCACGAGCCCGGTGCGTCCTCCGCGTTCCTTTCCGCAATGCATAATAATTTCAACAGCATTAGGTCCGGGAATGATATACGAGGTGCTTAACACGTCCATAAAGTGCTGGTGATCGATCCATTTACGTTTTACGACCATTTCATTTTCAATGGTGGCTACCATTCCGGCAATGCCGCCAAAACCAATGCATCCCAGCTTAAGACTGGAAAACGCAATTTCTTTTAATTTTTTAGAGCTGCGCTCAGAAGGATGTATGTTACCGGATTCAGACAATAGGCAGAATTAGGACCCGTAAAAATAGTGTTTTAATGAAATGTGCTTCTGTCAGAACCGGGCGGCCAGTTTGGTTGCCGCTATTACAGCGCCTTCCATATAACCCGCAAAAGCGGTTGCGGTTTCCGTTGCACCAAAAAATAGTTTTTCATTCATGAAGGATTGCTGTAATAAGGGATGTCCGTTGTTCTGGTGTGGTTGCTGAAAAACGGGAATGCCCTCCTGGATAAAGACATCATTCCATACTTTGTCAAAATAAGAAAGCGCCGTTTGGGCACCGGTTCCCAACAGTTCCTCCAGTTGCTGCAACACCAGTGTCTTTCGCAGATCCGGAGGATAAGCGGCTGCGCCTCCGTTGAGAAAACCGGTAAAGCCGAATTTGTTTTCTTCCCGATTGGTATGATCATACATTTCCATAATGATTCCTGCATGACTGTACAACATACCGGAAAATCCATTATTCCTCCAGAACGGTTCGGCGTACTCCAATGTAAATTTGATAGCGCCGGCCATCCAGGTCTGCACCATGGGCAGTACCGTTTGGAGTGCTTCCGGTAATGCGGGGAAGAAGGTCATTTTTGTAGCCGCCAGCTGCGGTGGAATGCAAACTGTAACCCGGCCGGCGATCCAGCGGCACCCGTCAATAGTTTCCAGCAACAATTGATCACCGGCTTCTTTGACCGCTGTAACCGGTGTATTCAGATAGATCTGCTCCCGTAGTTCTCCCGCGAGCGCATTGATCAGCGACTGCGTTCCGCCTGCTACGCGATAGGAAGGACGTTCAGAAGCCGGTATAAAGAATTTCTGCGGAGGCTCAAATGACTTTGTTTGAAACAGGGAAATGCCTTCCGAGTATTGAGGAAATGTTTTCAGCTCTAACCTGTTGATAAGCGCCAGCAGGTTGGGGTGTTGATCGGAGAACCAGGTAGCGCCCAGCTCCAGGGGTGTTCCGCGCGTTCCCTGAACCGTTTGAATGCGTCCGCCCAGCCGGTCCGATGCTTCAAGAACCGTTGCCCTTATATTTTTTTGACGTAATAACCAGGCCAGGGCAAGTCCGCTTAGCCCGCCACCGACGATTGCTACTGTTGTTTCCTGTTCCATGCTGCAAAATTGACCGGTATTATAAAAAGTTTGTGGTAGATATCGGAAAAAGAATGGTAGTTATAGGCGCTGCCGGCCAACCGCGATTACAGCTGGCGGGCCTGGATATTTCCTTTTTTGTGGTAACGATGCATCTGCGGCAGCGGGCCTGATACCGGAAATGATCAACAACAGCTGATACGATGCATGAAACCGGTCGGGGCTATTGCCATCGGGTTCGAACAAAAGCGGTGTTGAGATAGGGCCATTGCTTTTGCCGGTATCTATTTCGTATTTTAGCGGCGTACTTTTAAGACCCGTACCGGAGAGGCGGGAATGACCGCTAAGCGTTGTTGAGATACTATGGCAAAGAAAAAGGAATCCATTATTACGGAGTATCATCTGAATCCGCACCGGCCAGACCAGCCGCAGCTGGCGTTTCATGATCTGGGCAGTTACCTGAAGCAATATCAACATGACACCACCCGGCCGCATATCCATAGTTTTTACCAGCTCATCTGGTTCAGACAGGGCATGGGGAAACATTTTGTTGATTTCAAAGCATACGATGTTTATCGGGATACGCTGTTTTTTATAGCGAAGAACCAGGTGCATTATTTCGACCAGCAGACCCATTATAAGGGTATCCTGATCCATTTTAATGAGCTGTTACTGGGTAACAATGATCATGGATTTGATTTCCTGGTCAACTGCAGTTTGTTTAACAATCCTTATCAAACGCCCTGCTGTTCTGTTGGGAAGGATATGGCGATACTGCTGGAAACCTATCTGCAATTGATAAAGACGGAGCTGGACTATGAAGAAGGCTTTGCCCGTGAGGAGCTATTGCGGATCTATCTGAAAGCATTCCTGATCCAGCTGCAGCGCGGAAAGCAGGTATCCGATAAACAGGAAGGCAAAACAGCCTACATACCCGATGAAAAAAGGGTGCAGCTGCTTGAGTTTGTAGACCTGGTCAACAGGAATTATGATAAAGGCTTTTCCGTTGCTCAATATGCAGACCTGCTACATGTTTCGTCCCGTACGTTGTCGGATCTTACGCATCAAACCCTTGGTAAAACGCCGTCACAGATCATACAGGAGCGGATAATCCTGGAAGCACAGCGCTTGTTGCTGCATTCCAATTTAAATGTAAATCAGATCGGGTACCGGCTGGGATTTGATGACCCTTCCTATTTTGTGAAATATTTTAAAAAACATACGCATACATCGCCTTCAGAGTTCCGGCGCGCTGTTTCCTGAATCTACCATTTCTTTTCCTGTTTGTACATTTTTCAGATACGGTTTAGATCAGACTTTTGTTTTGTAAAAGTATAAACCGATTACAATGATAAAAGCGTATTTGCAGATCAGTATGCATATTGATAAAGGAAACCGGGAATATGCCGCGGCTGTGTATCGTCGATACCGGGCTCCGTTTCTTGAAACGGTGCGGGGCGCCGTTTTTAAGGAATTGCTGGTGCATGAAGCGGGCGTACAGGTGTTGCATGGATTTGAAACCCACGATGCGGCACAGGAATACCTGTTGAGCAGTCTCTTTAATAACGAAGTGGTTCCGGCACTGGAACCATACCTGCAACATCACCCCGATATCCGGGTCTATACGGTGGTTTAAAAACGTTTTCAGCGGTTAGGCAAAGCGATTGGTCTCTAAAAACACTGGAAAAAAACAAGCGTTTTTTAGCGAAGCGATGGGCGCATACACCTGCCGTATGCTTGCCGTTGATCCGGCAAAGCGGGAACGACCGGGCCGGTCTCTTTGCAGAAGGCACTTTCGCCTGAAGGCCGGCGCTGAACCCGGACACGGTTGGTCTGTTGCCGGCCATTATGGAGAAACCGGATAACGGCGATTGAAGGATGTTTCAGGAATGCCGTTTAAAGTACTGGATCTCCCGTTCGTGGTTTTTTGCCGCTTCCAGTGTATCAAATGTGCCCAGGTTCCGGCGCCGGTTTGTTTTGGGATCCGGTTTCCTTGAGTACAGCCGGTATTTTCCCGATTTAAGTTTGCGTATCATTGCGTGTTATTTAACAATTAGGCAGTGTCTGCATTAAGGGTGCTTTTTAATGAATGCGCTGTTGCATTTTATCACCACCATCACCTGCCGGAACCGTTGCAATAAATGAGCCGTTTCTATAATAAAAGGCGCTCCGGATTTGTTGGCCACATGCGGCAGCATTTTTGCAACTGCAATAATAAAATGGCAGCATCATGAAACGAGAAACGTCCTCCGAAGAAATGAATACCATCAGCGAATGTATCCGGAATGCGGTTAAAACAGGATATACCCACGACTTCTTCATTACGGAAGAGGGGCTTTCCTATAGTGGTGCCGGAAAAATATACATACCTGGCGAGGTAACGATAAAAAATTTCTACCGCTTTGAGGGAGAAAGTGATCCTGCCGATAATGCGATCTTATACCTGATGCGGACAACGGACGGGGTGAGGGGAACGTTGCTGGATGCGTATGGTCCGTATGCGGAAGCGCGTATCACCCGGTTTGTAAAAGAAGTAAGCGATATACAGAAGCAGGCGCCACATATAAAGATGAAACTGGGTCAGTATCTGAAGATCGGCCTCGGTGTTATTATAACGGTAGGTACCCTGGCAGGGCTTTTGTATAAAAAACGTGGGCATAGGATGCACGGCCTTACGGCCGGATGAGTAACGGATAGTGGTACTGATTTTTTTAGCTTATCTAAACCAACAAAACAACCTTATGACACTCGATCAATTTCTTCAGGCAAGCGAAGCAGAACAGCTTCGTATTTTATGGAACGCCCGGTTCGTTTCTGAAAGATGGGAGGAAGAAGAAGTGCTTTGTACGCGGTACCAGGTTTTTGATTTTTATGTGGAAGTATGTGTAAAGCATCATACCGTAATGGCTTTTAACTACTTTAACGTAGCGCAAAATGGTGAAGCGCTGGCCGTTGATCCGGAAGTTTATGTAGAAAAAAATCCCCATAAAGGGAACAAATATCCACAAGAGTTTTACTGTGGGTAGGAGATGAAGGAGCCCCGGCCATTATTGCCGGATTATTTTACAACAATGGTCCACAGCAGCCAAGGGTATCGTACAGGGTTTCCCGTACTTAACGAGTGATTCCGAAGCGCTGCAGGGTTTACACATGCGTACGGATTATAAAAACGAAAAAACATACATGAAGGAACAACCTTTTGAATCCACAGAGCACGATCTTGTCGGTTATGCGGCGCTTGATCTGAAAAGCGGACAGGATGCTTTTTTGTCGGCAATATTTCCGAACTATAATCCTCAGCGTTTTGTTCCGGTAGCCATTAAAGTTGCTTTTGGGAAGGACCATCTTACCATCGCCTTATATGCACACGCTGCCGGTGAAAAACCGCAAACCGGAGAAGCATTGCCGGTTAAAAAATTTAAAGGGATACTGGATATGGATGTATTTGCAAGCTATGTGAAGCATTTTTCCGTTTCGTTTTCAAATGACCAGTTTGATATGAATCAGATGCGCGTAACCAACCGGTAAGTAGCACCGGCGCATTTGCTGCTTTGATGGCGGATATCCTGTTTTCCCCTGAACCCCTGAAACCTGACGGTCTTATCCCGGTTACCGATGCTGTATGCCCTATGCCGGGCATATAACAAACCGAAGACTTTCTGTCCGGATGTGCACTACTTCCTGTATCACCCGATTGCTCCGTTACAGCAGGAACTGCTGAATGCGATATTAACTCCATGGTCAGATAATACGGTGCGGCTTCTGCCTGCAACTCCTGAGGCAGTTTTTCCTCATAGCGTGTTGCGATATTTTCCGGCCTGAGATGCAAATAGCCTGGAGATCTTCGTTTGAAAAGATTTCACAAAAAGATTTTAATGGAACCGGTTACCGCTATCATGGAGTAACGGATCGGTTCCTAAGACCCACATGTTCCGGGTGTTCGGCTTCCGGCACCGCTCACCGGAGAAGCGGCTGACGCTCCATCGTTCAGGGGACAGCGCTCAACCAAAAAGGTATTGGCGCATTGATTGTTTTGTTTTGATAGAAGTATTGAGATTTATTGTTAAATCTAAAAAAGTTTGATGAAAGCAAAGCAAGGGGCACGGCGTATAAAGAGCCCGCATCCGGAGCGTTCCGCTTTTGAAGAGATCTGCAAACTGAGCTATAAGTACGGATTTGAGGATGCAAACGACGAGGATGAATACAAGCGGAACCGCAGCAGGCCCTGCAATAGCCTTATCCATTGCCCCGGTTTTTGAGGCCCTTCTTTTACGGATATAAAAAAACAATATTATGGAAAATAAAAAGAAAGAAAAATTACGACCTGGCCAGGTACAGGCAAGGCCTGGTATTGAAAATGAAATGCAGCCCCGGCCGAAGAGTGAGCCCAAATCCTACGAAGGCGGAAAACTGGCCGGTAAAACGGCATTGATCACCGGGGGCGACAGCGGGATCGGACGGGCCGTTGCTATCCTGTTTGCAAAAGAAGGGGCCCGTGTGGCGATCGTTTACCTGGGAGAAGATGAGGATGCCGTTTACACAAAAGATCAAATTACGGCTGTT
Source organism: Niabella pedocola (assembly GCF_021044425.1). Classification (GTDB taxonomy): domain Bacteria; phylum Bacteroidota; class Bacteroidia; order Chitinophagales; family Chitinophagaceae; genus Niabella; species Niabella pedocola. The sequence goes on from NZ_JAJNEC010000003.1 coordinate 239,433, forward strand.
GGTGGCACCTGCCGGCTTATCAAAGCGGATCTTAGTAAGGAAGAATCATGCCGGCAGGCTGTGGAAGAAACGGTGCAATTATTTGGCGGGCTCGATGTGCTGGTAAATAATGCGGGCACACAGTGGGAACAGTCTTCCATTGAAGATATCAGCACCGAACAATTGCTGCAAACGTTTTATACCAATTTCTTTTCTTATTTCTGGATGACCAAATACGCGGTGGGTCATTTGAAAAAAGGAGCCGCTATTGTAAATACGACATCCGTAACGGCCTACAGGGGTAGTCCCGCGCTTATGGATTATGCAGCCACTAAAGGAGCCATCGTGGGTTTTACAAGAAGCCTTGCCGGTAACCTTGTTAAAAAAGGGATCCGCGTCAATGCCGTAGCCCCGGGACCGGTATGGACCCCCCTGATTGTTTCTTCGTTTGACAAAGAGAAGGTGGCCTCCTTTGGTAGTGATGTGCCAATGGAACGGGCGGGCGAACCGAATGAAATTGCGCCCTGTTATGTGTTCCTGGCCAGTGAAGATGCCAGTTTTATGACCGGACAGGTATTGCATCCCAATGGGGGTGAGATCATCAACGGCTAGGGTAATGCAGCTAAGCTTAAAATGCTTAACAAATGAGGAAATGGCTTTTTTTTAAAACGGCGGTCGGACAGGGGCGCAGGCGCAGATTAAAAGCATTGCCGGGCTGTTGAGAATGATCCGGTATGCGATTAAGAATGATTAAAAGATCCTCCATGAAACCGTATATATGCTTTCTTCTGACGGGTTTTGTTGTGGTGATGAGTATGATTGCCCTGGCTTGCAGAACGGTGCCCGATGGTAAAGAGGCCGTGGAGGATTCCGATACGGCGAATCCCTCCGTAGCCACACTGGAAAAAGATGCAGACTTTGCAGTAACCGCAGCAGATAGAGGATTGATGAAAGGTGGCGCTTGGACAACTGGCGCAGCGCAATAGCGGGCGGAAGGAAGTAAGGAATTTCGGCCGCAGGATGATCAACGACCATGCGGAGGCTAACAAAGAAATAAGAAAGCTGGCAACTCAAAAAAACATCTCATTACCCGCATCCCTGAGCGATGGGATGAAGAAAAAATATAACCGGTTCCTGCGTTTGAAGGGCGCTGCATTTGATAAGGCATATATAACGCTGATGGTGGAAGATCATAAGGAAGATATAAATGCATTCCGGCATTATACGGGCAGTGGCGCCGGTCAAAACCTGGTGCAATGGGCTAAACGGGAGTTGCCGGTACTGGAGGCCCACCTGCAGCAGGCATAGCAGGTGGCGGGGCTTTTAGAATCGCATCCGGAGGCCCGTTTTTAAGGATATGCCATTGCGGTACAACAGGTGCTGGAAGATGGTTGGCAATTTTGATATGCGTTTTTTATAACAGGGCCGCTCGGTTTACTACGTAGGAATCCGCGGCCGTCCTTCTTTTATATTTTTATGCAACGTTTAGCAGTATTTTTTTACCGGATGCTTTTTTTGTATTATTCTTTGGAGTAATTCGGGTGCTTTTTATTCCACCTCAAAAGAATCCCTGAATATTTTACCGCTTCTGATACAGGATGGTTATGGATACGGGCATTGTTCCGGCGGATCCTGTATGCAACGGATATGGCGTTGATTGTTTATGAGTATCTGCTTTTGATGTTGCAGGATCTGCTTTAATTCATGATGGGGTACAAGCTCCGCAAGTACTATTTCATATGCCCGGATGGTGGCATCTTCGTTAAATTCGAAGGCGGCAAGCAGGCCGGTTGTTAGATGAAGCGCATACAGCGCCCGGAGTTCAAGCCAGGTGCGGTAAATACCGCGGTTAACGGAGTCGGGTTCACCGGCATTTGTTTTGCGCAGGTAGGCATTCATCAGCCGTATAAAATAATGCCCCTGCTGTACCATGTCTTCCACAAGTTCTGCCAGGTAACAGCCGGCGCAGTATTGCTTACATTTTTCATACATTTCGATCTTGTCTGCATGGATCTGTATCAGGTCGTTCAGCGCTTCCATTTCCCGGATCTTGTTTCGTGTATTGTGCATGGCGGTTGTTTAAAATGTAGGAGAGAATAACTCCATTTTAAAGTTTTCAAGTATTGCGCCAAATTTGAAAAGGTCCGTTTTCTTTAACCGGAGAGCTTTTTAATACATTGCAGCATGTTAATCCCTTTGCCAAGAATGGGACGGAACAGATCACCGGTTTGCTCCAGCCGCTTATGGATGCTTCTTATAGTGAACCGGCGGGGATCCAGTCCTGGCTTTACCTCTTCCCAGTTTAAAGGGGTAGATACCGTGGCACCGGGCCGGGGCCGTACGCTGTAGGCGCAGGCGATGGTTTGCCCTCTCCGGTTTTGCAGGTAATCGATGTATATTTTTTTGTTGCCTCTTTTTTTCAGGTTCCGCTCCAGTGTGGTGGTTTCGGGCAACATGGCTACTACCTGCATAGCAATAAGGTGTGCGAAATTTTTTACCTGTTCATAGCTGTATTTATTCCCCATCGGAATATACACATGCAAACCGGTGGAACCGGAGGTCTTGCAAAAAGAAACCGCTCCGCAATCATCCAGCACCTGTTTCACGACAAGCGTGGCTTCAATTACCTGTTCAAATGTATTTTTTTCGGAGGGATCTATATCCATGATCATATACGTAGGTGTATCCGGTTTTTTGGTGGTACTGTTCCAGGGATTTAATTCAATACAGCCCAGGTTGGCGAGATAGAGCATAGATGCCCGGTTATTGCATACCACATAGTCGATTTCTTTATGATTGCTTTCTGAATAGATAGGAGCAGTACTGATCCAGTCCGGCACGATGGCCCCCGCATCTTTTTGATAAAAGCTTTCGCCGGAGATGCCGTCCGGAAAGCGGTTGAGACTTTCCGGGCGATCCTTAAGATAGGGGAGAATGAATGGGGCTATCTGGTTATAATAGTCGATCAGATCCCTCTTGGTATAGCCTTCTTCCGGCCAGTATACCTTTTGTGGATTGGAAAGTTTTACCTGTTTGCCATCAGCTTTTATGAAGACCTCCTTTTCCTGAGGAGCGGCTGCCCTGGCCGTCGCTTTCTTTTTCTTAACCGGTGTTTTATCCGTCATAGTCTGTTCATTTTTGGGAATGATCACTTCAGTTGCGGCCTTATCTTCCCGGAGTCCCTGAAAAACGGGTTGGCGGAAGATATGTTCTTTGGTAAGTTCGGAAAATTTAATATTGCAAACCAGTCTGGGGCGCACCCACACTGCCGGCATATTGGTCTTCGGAGGCTTTTGAAAAGGTGATTTTGCCACCACAAGCGGTTGCATTTTTTTGAAGAGCGCATTCAGGGAGGCGCTGTTAAAACCGGTACCGGTGTGGCCGGCATACACCAGTTTGCCATCCTGGTATCGCCCCAGGATCAATGCACCGAATTTCTTGCGGGAACCGCGGGGTTCCGTATAACCGGCAATGACCACTTCCTCCGTGTGGTGATGTTTGATCTTGAGCCAGGCCGAACTTCTTCTTCCTTCGGTATAATGACTGTCCGACCGTTTGGCGATCATGCCTTCAAGGTTTTTCTGTTGAATCACTTTAAAGAAACGTGCGCCGTCTGCTTTTACATGATCGCAATAGCGTACCCAATCATTTTCTGCCAATGCCTGTTGCAGCAGTTCTTTCCGCTGTAGCAGCGGTAGCTCCTCGGTACGGCGCCCGTTCAGGTATAAAAGATCAAATGCATGATAAATGATCGGCACATCGGGGTGTTCTCCATAATATTGTAGGGTTTGAAAATCGGGAAGCCCGGCGTCGTTGTACGCCACAATTTCACCGTCTATGACCATTTCATGCTCCTGTTGCTGTAATGCGTCTGCCAGAACCGGGTATTTTCCCGAAAAGTTGAGCCCGTTCCGTGAATAGAAACGGAAGTTGCGTCCGATTTCGGCAATGGCCCGGTATCCGTCCCATTTTATTTCAAAGATCCAGTCTTTATCGGTAAACGGATGGGATGAAAGGGTAGCCAGCATGGGTTTTATAAAATGGGTATATTTCCGTCCCGTGCCTTCAGCCGGTAACGGTTTCCCGGCAACGGCTTTATTCTTTTTGACTTTTTTTTCCCGCACGGCGGCCGTTACTTTTGATTTTTTTTTTACATGCGCCTCGGCATTATAGGGCGTGGTAACCGCATAGGCATCCTTGTGTTTTAACAGGAGCCAGGCATTGCCTTCCGCAGTATGTTTCATGCGCACGAGGGCAAATTCACCTTTTAGCTTTTGTCCGTGGAGGATGAATTTTAAAGAGCCGCTTTTTACGCCTTCCAACAGAACCGTTTCTTCTTTTTTGCGCGGTTGTTTTTCAAGCGCTTCATAGGTACCCTTATCCCAGATCTCTACTTCGCCTGCACCATAATGGCCCCTGGGAATAGATCCCTCAAAGAACTGGTAGTCATACGGATGATCTTCTACCATCATGGCCAGCCGTTTATCTGCAGGGTTGAGCGAAGGTCCCTTCGGTACGGCCCAGCTTTTAAGTACGCCGTCCATTTCCAGCCGGAAGTCATAATGCAGGCGGGAGGCCGCATGACGCTGTATTACGAAATGCAGGCCCTGCTTCCCGGATGCTGTCTTTTTTCCCCTGGGTTCGGGGGTTTCCTCAAAATTCCGCTTCTGCTGGTATTTTTTTAATGTAGCCACGATTGATATGCTTGGCATTGCCGGCGCGCCGGTTTAAGAAGCCTTCTTCTTTTTGGAGCTGGCAAGACTGGCTTTTAATTGTTCCATCAGGTCCTTGGATTTGTTGTATACTACCTTCATTTTTGGCCGGGTGATCTTCTTGCCTTTTGCTTTAGACCGGATAATTTTAAGAAGCTCGTCTGTATAATTATCTTTATAGGCGCTGATATCGAATGGTTGAGACAACTGGCTGATCAATGCGGTGGCCATTTTTAATTCGGAGGGTTTGATCGCGCGCTTGGGAATATTCAGGTCCTTGCTGTCTCTTACTTCCTGCGCATACCGGATGCGCTGAAAAAGCAGCAGGTCTTCATAAAAGCGCAGCACGCCCAATGCTTCCTTGTTGCGTAATACAAAAGTGCCCACCCCGGCCATCCCGGTTTTTTTTAACGCTTCCGTTAAAAGCCCGTATGCAGCTTCTCCGCCTTTCTGTGGTTCCAGGTAATAGGGCGATTCGTAAAGAATGCTGTCAATCTCTTCTGTTTTTACAAACTGGTCGATGGTCAGCAGTTTTGTTTTCTCCGGCATTGCTTTTTCAAAATCGGCCTTATCCAGCACAATATATTTTCCCTCATAATCGTAGGCCTTTACGATATGCTCCCAGTCTACTTCCTTCCCGGTATGTTCATTCACTCTTTTAAACCGGATATTGCTAAGGTCTTTTTTATCCAGCATATCCAGGTCGAGGCTGCTTTCTTCCGTAGCCGCATACATTTTTACAGGGATGTTTACTAAGCCAAAACCGATGGCACCGGTCCAAATTGCTTTCATATGTAATCAGGTTTAATATTCGGTATGTATCCGGCATTACCGATGGCATACCGGATTTTCTGACAGCGTAATCCGTTCCCGGAATGGCTGCATCGCTAGAGTATCAAAAACCATGCACATTCAGCTGTTCGTGGAATTATTTCCACATGCAGTATTCGTTTTTTTCAATGCCGGTGAAAGTTCACCAACGAGCCTAGCGAAGCCGGCGGGTGTTCACCATAGCCTGGCACACTCTCGTTCAGGATCCCGGTAGCGTTTCGCGGGTTTATCTGTAAAGAACCGGTGGAACGCCTCTTACGGTATTTCAGGACCGGTATTTGCATACGGTTGCTGCGGATGTTTTACTGTGATGTTGCTCCGGTTGTTGTAGGTGTTATGGTTATTTCCAAACCAACGGAGAACGCTTTATAGGTTAAATTTTTTATACTATGATGAACCAATATCTTATGGAATGCGGAAAGCGGCTCAGGGAGCAAAAGCTTACGATCGCATTTGCAGAAAGTGCCACCGCCGGCAGGCTTACCGCCGAATTTGCCTTATTGCCGGACGCGGGCAATTTTTTAAAAGGAGGATTTGTATGCTATGATGCATCTTTAAAGGAACAGGTATTGAAGGTGTCGCCCCAACTGGTAGCAACGTATACGCCGGAGTCGGAGGAAGTAACGGAAGCCATTACACGGGGATTGATACCGCTGATCCCTGCCGATCTTCATGTAGGCATTACGGGGCTAACAGCTCCGGGAGGAAGCGAAACACCGGAGAAGCCGGTTGGTACCATGTTTGTTTATGGAATAAAGACCGGAACCCGGATCTTTTCAGAGCGTATGGAATTTACCGGATCCCCGGAAGCCATCATCCTGCAAACGATTTCCTATACGGCAAAAAGGATCCTGGATGAAATTATGCCGGGACATGCATGTATCAGCCAGGGCATTTCCGCAGGCTATTAAGATGCCTTTGCCGTAACCGGCAAATCAAGGCAAACAGCCGCTATTATTATTTGAGAACGTTCCACCAAACGTATGGCGGATGACCGACTAAAATTATGTATACAACAAAAAGGAAGACCATGAATAAAAAGAAGGTTAATTTTTTCGAACGGCTTGCCGCCCGTATCACCTGTTGGACCGGTAGTTTTGCAGCATTCGGTTCTGCCTTTGTATTGGTATTGATCTGGCTGGTGCTGGGCCCGGTTTTTCATTATTCCGATACCTGGCAGCTGGTGATCAATACGGGGACCACTATTATTACGTTCCTGATGGTGTTTTTAATCCAGAAAACCCAGAATAAAGATTCCAGGGCTACGCAGCTGAAACTGGATGAGTTGATTGCTGCCAGTAAGGAAGCCAGTAACCGCATGGTGGATATCGAAGACCTGACAGAAGATGAGCTGGAGGTGTTGCACCGGTACTATCAGCGCTTATCCGGTAAAATAGATGAACGTAAGAACCAGCACGGCAGGCAGCCGTCGGATGCGGCCCGGCCGGTACAGGATCCCGGAGCCGGGACAAAACAACCGGAGCTGCCGTAATGCGGACAGGCTGTTATGTTTTTTTGTAACGGGCTTTTCCGGGAACCATATCGCCCCGTATCCATAATAAAAATTTGCGTGTGATCATTCATACCAAAGCGCGATCTGTTCGCCGGTGGTATTTACCAGTTTCTGAGGTTTTACATCCGTCATCCGCCAACCATTCTTTGTAGATGTTCAGAATACCGGGAAGCGGCTGTTTCTTTTAAAAGCGGTAAGAAATAAAACAGATGTCTGGGGATCGGGAAATTATTTCCTCGGAGGGTATCGGGAACTATGGTTTGCAATTCCGGAACGGCAAATGTGCACTGCCGGTGCAACGCGGAATCTGCGTTGCCGGTTTGTGTACGGGTGTTTATTATTCAAAAAAGTTATGTATATTTACCAGACTAATTTTTATGTAAGCCCTATAGGAGTTGGTTGTGGCTGCGTTGTAAAATGACGGATTAATGCTCGTCTGTTTTCCCCGGTTTTTTTGTGTTTGTAGGAGTGATTTTTTAATTGTTGCCCGGTTCCTGTATATTAATTTTTCAGTATGATTTTGTCCTTGAATAAAATAAGGTTTGGATATGCGTTATCTTCTCTGTTGCTCCTTGTATCGTATATCCTGATCTTTTCCACGAACCGCAGGCTTCAGAAAGAGAAGAACTGGATCGTAAGCAACTACACGCTGATCAATAAGATGGGGGATATTAAAATGGCAATGAGCGAAGCCGAATCCAATGTGCGGGGTTATATTATCAATAAACAATCCCCGTTCCTGGAAGGTTTTTATGCAGCCCGGACTAACCTGGAAAAATTACACGGAGAAATAAAACAGCTGACGAAGGAGGACTCAGTACAGTCGGCAAACGAAGAACGGCTTTATTCCATGACCAAACGCCGGCTTTCCGAGCTCTCCAGTTCCATATTGCTGAACCAGAATACATCGGCCGCGCTGCGCATGTCTACCATAGGCGCAGCAAAATTAGCGCAGGCAGACAGCATTTATGAGCAGATGGGAAAGATGACGCTGCTTGAAGAACGGCTTATGAAAGGGCGGATATCAAAACTGAATAAGTTTTACAGCAGTACGGAAGCGGTAACCATCGTGTCGTTATTTATGGCACTGATTGCGGTACTGTATGCGATCTTCACTTTTAACAGCCAGTACCGGCAGAAGAAAAAGGCGAATACGATTGCAGACCAGTACCGGCTGGAACTGGAAAGCAATGTAAAGGAACTAAGCGATAAGAATACGGAACTGAATGAGCTGAAGGGGATTGAAAAGCTGGCCACCATCGGCCGCGTGTCGCGGGTGGTGGCGCACGAGGTACGTAACCCGCTTACCAATATCACCCTGGCTGCGGAACAGTTGCGGGATATATCCTGTATCGAAAATGATGAAGAGGGGCAATTGCTGATCGCTATCATTAAACGGAATTCATCGCGCATCAGCCAGATGGTGGCCGACCTGCTTAATGCTACGAAGTTTATGCAGCTGGATAAACAACGGGAGGATATCAATAAAATACTCGATGAAAGCCTGGATATGGCGAAAGACCGGCTGTTGCTGCAGAAAATACAGGTGGTAAAGGATTACTCACCGGATCTTTGTGATGTGCTGGTAGATAAGGATCGGATGAAACTGGCCTTGCTGAATATCATTGTAAATGCAATTGAGGCGATGCCTGAAGAGGGCGGAGTGCTGGAACTGGCTACCCGGAAAACAGCAGGTAAGTGTGTGGTAGAAGTTCGGGACAATGGAAGCGGAATGGATGAGAATACCCTGCAGCATCTTTTTGAGCCCTATTTTACATTGAAAAGCAAAGGCAACGGATTGGGGCTTACGAATACGCAAAACATTATATTAAATCATAAAGGCAATATCCGGGTACAAAGCGAAAAAGGAAAGGGTACTGTGTTTATCGTGTCTCTTGATCTGGTATAAAACCGGATAAACCGGTGTTATGTCCGGAAGTTATTTGATCGATGATGGAAAGAATGGTTTCTTTGGTAAAGGGTTTCCCGATGAAATGGTCCGCACCGTTGTTAAGGGCCATTTTTTGGTCGTAGCTGGTGTCATAGGCGGTCATCATCACGATATTCACATCCGCAATGGTTTTGAATTGCTGGATATACTGAACGCCAAGACCATCGGGTAGCCGGTTGTCCAGAAAGATCAAACAGATACCCGGGTTCTGTTTCAGCACCTCCAACCCGTCGTGGATAGATCCGGCATATACGGCGTCAATATTTCGTTGTTTCAGTATATTACGGAGAAGATAGTATATATCATCTTCGTCATCAATGATCAGCGTTTTTAGTGACGGCTTTTTTTGCGGCGGGTGTACGGAATGATATGGGAAAACGTTACTTTCCACTTTTTTCTATTACCGGCAATTATTCTGCCAAATGCGGTTTGCAGGCTGTGAATTTTAAAAATGTAAAAGTCGGCACGATTTGCGCTATAAATTGAATGTGTAAAAAAAACCTCAGAATATGCCCATTAAGCTTCTTATTATTGATGACGATGTTGATTTGTGCCAGCTGCTGGCACGTTACCTTTTAAAAAACGGTTATGAAGTAGAAACTGCTTACTCCGGCAATAAGGGAATTGCTAAATATAAGGCGGATCATTTTGATGCTGTGATTACCGACTACCGGCTGGGAGATATGGATGGGGTACAGTTGGTACGGGAGTTAAAGGAGCTTAATAGCAAGGTGGCTGTGTTAGTGATTACGGGCTACTCCGATATCCGCCAGGCTATTGAAGTGACCCGGCTGGGAGTGTTTGATTATATTCCCAAACCCCTTGTTCCGGAAGAAGTGCTGGAGCTGTTAAAAAAAATGACCACGCGGCAGCAATCCGGGGAAGAAGGACCGTCTATAAAAAGCAACAGCAGTGCCTTTACGGAAGATTATTATATCGGCAAATCGAAGCCCACGGCAGTCCTGTACCAGCAGGTGAACGTAGTGGCGCCTACCGATTACAGTGTGATTTTATATGGGGAGAGCGGTACCGGTAAGGAAGTCATTGCCCGTACCATTCATCAAAACAGTAAGCGGGCCGGGAAGCCCTTTGTGGCGCTCGATTGCGGCACACTCTCACGCGAACTGGCCGGAAGTGAACTTTTTGGCCACGTAAAAGGCGCTTTTACGGGTGCCTTGCAGGATAAGGAAGGTCATTTTGAAATGGCCAACGGCGGTACGCTTTTTCTCGATGAAATCGCCAATCTTTCTACCGACATCCAGGCGATCCTGCTCCGGATCATACAGGAACGGAAATTTAAACGGGTGGGCGGCAATAAGGAGATCGCAGCCGATGTGCGGATCATTGTAGCCTCCAACGAGGAACTGAAAATGGCCTGCCAGAAAGGACGCTTCCGGGAAGACCTTTATCACCGCTTAAATGAGTTTGCGATTCATTTACCGGCATTACGGGACCGGAAAGAAGATATCCGGCACCTGGCGGAATTTTTCCTGAAAAAATCCTGCGAGGAAAGTGAGAAGCAGGTGGAGTTTTTTTCGGAACCGGTGCTGGCCGCTTTTCAGCGCTACGACTGGCCGGGTAATCTTCGCGAACTGCGCAATGCCGTGCGCCGGGCTGTGTTGCTTACCACTTCCGGCAATGCGATTGAAGAGGATGTTTTATTACCGGAAATAATTTCTTACAGCCATATGGAACTGGATGCCGGGCCGCCCGATCCGCTGCCGGTTCAGGAACAGGATCTGTTAAAAGAAGTGGCGGGCCGGGCAGAATACCAGGTGATCATGTCGGTTTTGCAAAAAGTAAATTTCAATAAGAAAAAGGCCGCTGAACTGCTGAAAATAGATCGGAAAACGCTGTATAATAAATTGAAGTTATTCCAGGGTATGGAATAAAAAAGATCCACTCCCGTTACCCACAGCCCCCTGGGGGTAATTCTTTGGGTAACGAAGATAATCAGCATGCCGGGGTCAATATTCCCGCAGCGGCGTCCATGCTTTCCCGACGTGCTATGGTGTTACCCTGGATCTGCTGGCCAGATGGGCAGTGAAGATCCGGATTGATGCCGGTATTCTGCAGCTGCAATAATACGGAAGTGCAGGAAAGCCTGTGAAACACGTAACATACCAGCCCATCTTTCTAAGGTAGCGCGGAAGCGCATCATGCCGGGCTTCAAACGACAGATACCGGTAAAAGCTGTTTCAAAACAAGCTACCTGTAACACGTCCGGAGGTGCCGGGGCGCCAGTACTTTATATGTTCCAGTTTTTTGAGAAACAGTTCATCGATCATTTCCGCATTCCCGGTATGACCCGCTGCATCAACGAGTGACTGAAAAAATATCCCCATTGATATGATTGAAACGATCGCCCCGTACGCGGGGGCGGTTATCAGCGGTTTGTTGCCGAAACCATCCAATACCGGTGATGAATCCTTTAATAAGGACCGCAGGTGATCATCCGCGAACAAACAACGGATAAGGGGACGAACCGGGGTTTACCGCAATGCACACATCGCCGTTACCGGCCGGCTGGTGGTTGGCGGGAGCTCATGCAGAAAGGGGGGCAAAAAGCCCGCCACGCGGTTTAACAATCCCTAAAATGCCGGTGACGATCACGGGTGGGGATTGTGTGGATTTTTTTGCCCGGATGCGTAAAAAAATACCCATGGATGCACATCCGGTACGGATAATAATAACGGGCCGGACGGTAAGATTTCAGGCTTGTTTATTGGAGCCTGTACAGATAACCTCATTAAAAAAAGCATTATGAAAACCATTTCTTACAGAGACCCGGTACAGCAGGAAACGATCGATATTGCCTATTGCGATTATGGTACCGGCCAGCCGCTGGTATTGATTCATGGCTGGCCGCTGAGCATGGAAATGTGGGAGTACCAATGGTCTGACCTGGTTGATAACGGTAACCGGGTGATCTCATACGACCGGCGGGGCTTTGGAAACAGCAGCAAGCCCTGGGTCGGATATGATTACGATACCCTGGCAGCTGATCTGGATGCATTGATCGTAGCGCTGGATCTGCAGGAAGTAATACTGGTGGGCTTTTCCATGGGCGGTGGCGAAGTAGCAAGATACCTGAAGAACCACGGAAGCCACCGCATCAGCCGCGTGGTATTGATCAGCCCGGTGTTACCCTTCCTGATGCAAACCACCGGAAACCCTGCTGGGGTAGATGCTGCCGTTTTTTCAACAATGATCTCCGGTATCAAAACAGACCGCATCGGGTTCCTGGATGCATTTCTTAAAGACTTTTTTGGCACTTCGCTGCTCAACAAGCCGGCAGATAAACCGTTGCAGGAATATTACCGGGCACTGGCTTCCCGCGCGGCCATGCACGCTACGCTTCACTGCATTACAAGTTTTTCGGCCACGGACTTCAGACCAGACCTGGAGGCAATGGATCTCCCGGTGTTACTAATCCACGGAGATGAAGATGCGATTGTTCCCCGGGAAGCGAGTTCAGACCGGCTTGCTGAGTTATTACCACAGGTACAATACGCAGTGTATGCCGGTGCTCCTCACGGATTGTTTTATACACACCGGGGGCGGCTGAATAAAGATCTGATCAACTTTATCAACGGCGTGCCTTACAAGCAGGATACAGAAGAGTCGTTACCACCCGTCATTCCACCCATTCTCTTTTAAAATATATATTATGAAAGCAAACAAGAAAACCCAATCGATGCAGGAACGAACACCAACCCGCATGGGGGCCCGCCGTCAGAACAAGGATACATTGGATAGCCGTGAAGGAGAAGAACAATTATTTAAAGGCGATGATATAACCCATAACCGCCGGGAAAAACAGCACGCCCGTAAAAACCTGAAGAAATGATCCGGCCACCACTGAAACTTTTGGTAAACGGAGCGAACCGGTATCCTTGTAGCGATATGGTGCGTTACCGGTCATCCGGCGCTCCGTTATTCATTACTTAAAACCAGCTTTGTAACCGGAATCATCCTACTGAATGATCTGCTTTATTTCCAGTATTTTGCTTTTATGCTTTTTGCAGTGTCCAGGTGTTTCTGAAGTTCCGGGAGCTGTTGATCGGCAAAGGCCTTTATATCCGGGTCAAGCGCATGTTTGACCGCATCTTCAAACTTGGAAACAGCGCTCTTATGTTCATCGATGACCTCATTGATATAGGCCCTGTCGAAACTGCTTCCTACAAGCTCCGACAGCCGGCCCATGGGGCGTGCATCACCGGCAGCGGGAGGAATGCTGATGTTTTTTCGCGCAGCCAGATCCTTGATGGTTGCACCTGATTTTTTATGTTCCTGTGCCAGCATGCCCGCAAAACGCTTTACCGTGGGAATGGTAGCTTTTTGTTCTGCGAGCGCCGCCAGGTCGCCTTCTTTTAGTGTATTATCAGCGGCTCTTACAAGAAAGGCGGCGCTGGAACTGTCGGCCGTAACGGCCAGGCCGCTTGCGGCGCTATCCTGCTTTGCCTCGTTGGTTGAGTCGGCCTCGGCAACCGGCGTTTTCGTTTGCTGACCACAGGATAAGAATAAGATCACCATGATCAATGCGGTATTTATCGTTTTCATTTTTTATTGTTTTTAATGATCCATAAGAAGGTCCGCGCCTGCCGGCAAGCCGACCTTCATGTTAGAAGAAAAAGCCGTTGCCGTGAGTATTATAATAGGTAATTGCTTACAGCAGTTACCGGTTATTTACGGACGGCGTGCTCGTATGCATCCTTCTTATGCATGCTGCATATTCCTCAGCACTTTTACCTGGTTATGCGCTTCGAGTAAGGAAGCCTTTTGTGATGAAAGCAGCGCAAAGATCTCCGGCGGTAACCCGGGTTCATTGAGTGCGTCATTGTAGGCCTGCTGTACCGCATCTTCGATCTGCTCACAGTCTTCCAGCGCCGTCTTCCGGTCGGCTGTAACCGTAAAAATGGCTTTTACATCCAGCCAAAGCCGGTAAAGCTTGCCGGCACCTGTGGTACCGGATGCCGGTTCTCCGCCCAGGAAACTAACCATTTTCGACAGGTCGGCATTCAGATCATTGCTATTGATGATCATTTTACTGAAAAGGAGCTTAAGGTCGTTATCGTATCCTTCCCTTAATTCGTTGCTTACTTTTTCGTATCCTGCAATACGGTCATTGTTAATGCGGATGAGATCGTTTAACAACATGCTGTGATCCTGGTAATTCATAACATCTGTTTTTATCGGTTTGCTAATGGTGTTTACCTTAACCGGGAATCATTTCCCGCTTATGCTTTTACGTGTGTAGCCGTTTTATACGAGTTCAACTATTGCGCCAAATACGGCTGCCTGTACAGCGGATACAGGGGTGTTGCTGGTATAGTCTTTGTGATTTTGTAACAGGTCAAACCTGGAGGTCTCAGCGGTGCGTATTGCCACACCGCTGACCGTGTTGCAAAATAAAGCAGATGACAGAAGTACAACAACATATCGAGGTATTGAAACGACAACCATTGGTGTTTGATCTGTTTGTTAACCGGTTTCTCAGCTGGTGGCCCAAAGCGTATACATGGTCCGGTGATGCATTGGTAAACATTCAGATAGATGCAAGGGTTGACGGATGGTGTACGGAAACAGGCCCGCTTGGCTTTCGTTGTGATTGGGGACGCGTGTTGCAGGTGGTAACCGGGGAACGGCTGGTTTTTCTTTGGCAGATCAGTCCTTACCGGTTGCCCGAGCCCAACCCCGATAAGGCCAGCGTGGTACAGGTGCAGTTTGAAGCAATTGAACAGGGCGCAACCCGTGTTACGCTATGGCATACAGGCTTTGAAAACCATGGGGAAGGGGCCGTCGCTTATGCCGGACAAATGAATTCGGATAAAGGCTGGAAATATATCCTGGAAGTATTTGCAGCATTTGCAAACAATTATGCTGCACCGGTTTAACGATGCGGTTGCTTTTGCGCACGATCTATTTATTCCCCCGGATGTGGGTACATAGGAGCTTGCGGAAAGGTTCCCACTTTCCAGTTCGACAAAACTTTTATATAATCTCGTTTTCCTGATCATTTCCAATCTATAACGATGCGGTGGAAATGGGGAACAGGATCATCAATATAGCCAGGCCGTGATATGGTGCCGCAACAACATGAATGGCTGCTTTTGATACCGGTATGCGTTTAGAGAACAATGTGTTAAAAAAACAGGGATCTTATGGGTTGTGGGTCAATGCTTCTTCCGGGAAAATTAAGGTTAGGATGCGATGAGCCATTGGTTTTAAGCAGATTTGGCAAGCCTTTTGTTTCTTTAGATACGCTACACTTTTCCGATATTGAAAAAGCAATAATGTTTGCTGTTGCATGAAAAACACTTTTTGGCCCGATAACGCATTTAAATAATTGATAAAAATATGAGACCACCTGCAAAACCCAAAGATGACGGAATATTCAGCCCCGATTTTCGTCATAAATTTCCGGTAAGCTTTACCGGTGATGCCATCAATCAGCTGACCGCCTCCGAACCTGCGCCATTTGATATCCGCGAATGGATCTGGCATGTTGAAGTGATTAACGGTGTGCAATATTGCGTAGTGACCGACCGCTTGCCGCATCCGGAAACGATAATAGAACCCATTCCGGTGCCGGATCCTGTGGAGCATACGAGAACGCCCTGGGGCGTTTAATCTTTTCCCTTTTTCAATATTTTCAGCAACAAGGATTCTGTACGGGAACTGCCCTGTGCACCTGTTCCGGATGCGTACCGCAACAGGCTCCCTGTTTCATAAGCGGTTAATACCTGCGGGTGCACGTAATGTTTTTTACAAACGGATCTTGTATTACCCAGTGTTGCCGCTACTTTATCCAGGGCCTGCACGATATTTTCATTTTTTTGCTTTTCCGTTTCAAAGGACCCTGTCTTTATCAGCGCTTCCACACAGGTAACGGTTCCTACCCAGGTACGAAAATCCTTGCTGGAAAAATGGTCGCCGGATACATCCCGTATATATGCGTTAATGTCTTCACTTTGAATGGCCTGGTGCTGGCCGCAGTCGTCGATATACTGAAACAGTTCCTTGCCGGGTATTTCCCTGCATTTAGCAATGATGCGTGCCAGCCTTGCGCTACGAAGCGATACGTTCTGCTCCACGCCTTTTTTGCCCCGGAAGCTGAACAGGAGCTGATTGCCCCGGATCTTCAGGTGCCGGTTCTGAAGGGTCGATAAACCAAAAGAGCCATAGAGTTTTTCATAAAAATGATTGCCCACCCGAAGGCCGGTTTTATCCATAATGCTGACCGCCGCCGCCAGCACTTTTTGCTTGGACCAGCCTTTTTCCCGTAAATGTTTCCGGATGGTTTTTCTTAGTTGCGGAAGTGTTTTTCCGAACAGCAGCAAACGGTGGAATTTTGTTTCATTTCGTAACGCGTTCCATGATGGATGATACCGGTACTGCCTGCGTCCTTTTACATCAATTCCGGTGCACTGCAGATGTCCGTTAGGGTTTTCACAGATCCAAACTTCCCGCCAGGCGGGCGGAATTACCAGGCTTCTGATCCGGTGCAGGGTATCCGTGTCCCTTATCGTTTGCGCATTTTTTATATAGATAAATCCCTTTCCTTTTTTGATTCGTTGTATACCGGATCCGTTCGCCGTAATATACGTTAAGGAGGCGGCTGCAGCGCTTTTTACCGGGTCTCCGGAAAGGATACCGGACAATTGGTTTGTCATGGGCAGAGTGGTATGTATGGTTGCTATGCGCAAGTAATAATTGTTTAGCTGTACCGGATAACCGGTTTTCTGCTATTGTAATCCAAAACCGGGCCGGTGTATAAAAAAACAATGCCTATCCGTACAACAGCTGCTCCCGCGATTACAAATAAGGGGAACGGAAGACCACAGGGTGTGGAAATTTTTACCAGGGGTAACCCAGCCGCATGGCCAGGCACAACGTTGCTCATAGCAAGGTAGCGGGGTGGGTGCATATTTGGCCCGCTGCTTGCGTTTTACATTCGTGAAGAAGCGGTTTCCGGTAACTCGAGGTTTCAGCATCGGAAATTAAGGGGAGCGCTGATGTGCTCCCTATTTTTTAGAAAACAGCTCATCCACTTTAATCTATTTTAAATGCGACGGTATGTATTTTTTTTAATGATCAGCTGCAGTATTGCCGGAACTTTTTTATCCTGTAACCCGCGCCCTGCCGGCGAGCAAAACGCTGCAAGTGACAGTAATGCGGCGCGTTTTAAAAAACAAAGTGACCACACGGTTGCCGCAACACTGGAACGGGATGCCCGTTTCGCAGTTGATGCTGCCGGATCGGGTATGACGGAAGCAGAACTGGGAATTACAGCGGTTGATAAGGCTTCTGAAAAACTGGTGCGGCAACTGGGCGATAGTATGGCGCATGAATATGCAATAGCCAATGCGGCGCTAAAGGGCATTGCCGCAAAGAAAAATATCAGTATACCTGCAGCGCCTGCGGATGGAAATCTATTGCATGAATTGCGGGGTATAAAAGGCACTGCATTTGATGACCGGTATCTGCAGCAGGTAAAAAAGATGCATGGAAGCGATATCGAATTATTTAAACGATATATCAGTGCGGGCAAGGATTCTGATCTGCTCCGGTGGGCTATTCTCCGCCTGCCGGTGCTGGAGCAGCACCTGGAATATATAAAAACGGTAGGCAGCATGGTGATGCAGCAACGCCGGACCTATTAGGGCAGATGCCGTGCGGTTACTGTGGCAATGCAAGTCTGTTGCCGGAAGCCTTAAAAGCGGTATCATTGAGGCGATGGTTTATGAAAAAAGGAAAGATCTATATCGGCACCTCAGGGTGGCACTATAAACATTGGAAGGAGGTGTTTTACCCCGGTACGGTAAAGGAGTCAGACCAGCTGAACTATTACCAGCACTATCTTAAAACAGTTGAGATCAATAACAGTTTTTATCATCTCCCTGCTCCCGAAACATTTACTGCCTGGGCTTCAGCCGTGTCTGAAGATTTCATTTTTTCGGTTAAAGCGAGCCGCTTTTTTACACATATGAAAAAGCTCCTGGTGACCAAAAGTGATTTGCAGCCGTTTTTTAAAAATATACAACACCTGAAGAAAAAGCTGGGACCTGTGTTGTTTCAATTAACCCCATTGTGGAAGATAAACCCCGAGCGGCTGGAACTGTTACTGCAAAAACTTCCGCCGCAGCACCGGTACTGTTTTGAATTCCGGAACCCAACCTGGTATGATGAGCAGATCTATGCCTTGCTGAAAACCTATCAATGCGCTTTTTGTATTTATCATCTCGATAAACATCGTTCGCCCTTAATGGTGACGGCTGATTTTGTGTACGTTCGGTTACATGGTCCTGCCGGCAAGTACCAGGGCCGGTACACTACAGCGGTTTTAAAAAGCTGGATGAAACGGTGCAACGAATGGCAGGCGGCCGGAAAGGATGTATATGTTTATTTTGATAATGACCAGGAAGGCTATGCAGTGGCGAATGCACAAACCTTATCGGGGATGCTTGAATAAGACCGTAAGAGGAGGATTCGTCTGTTGTTGAGCAATTGTGCCGGCGGGTATTCCGTTGATTTTTGTGGATGCGCACTTAAACGGGATTACGCGGTGAAAGATGCAGGCAGCATTTTTGCAAATAACGGTGTTAAAAAATGATTATGGAAAAAGAAACCTCATCGGAAAAAATGAATACGATTTCAGAGTGTCTTCGCAGGGCCATGCAATTGGGATATGTAACGGATTTTTTTGTGTGCGATACGGGGCTGTCTTAGAAGGGAGCGCGGCGGGTGTATCCTCCGGATGCCGTCAGTATCCGGAATTTTTACCGGTTTGAAGGCGAAAGTGATCCGGCAGACAGTGCGATCCTTTATCTGATACAAACCCATGACGGTATAAAAGGCACATTGCTGGATGCATACGGCATTTATTCGGATAAAGGCATCAGCAATTTTGTAGGAAGGATCAGGCGCATACGTAAGCAGCAACCGGGGACGCATACACAAAACGGGAAACCGGTGATCCTGATATTGATTGCTGCGTATGCTTTATGGTGGATGGGATGGCGTTTGTTTCGTCAACGATAAATGTCCGCGGATAGATCGGTGGCCTTTAAGAACGGAACTGCGGATAATGTTACACAGAATGGGAAAAAAAATCCGGAGGCGGAATGCGGTGCTACAGCCTCTTTATGTTGGCGCCGGTTATCCAAAAAGTGGTTGGCTGTTAACCGGTTCTGTATGAAAGGATTGTTTTGGGCCCCGATCAATGAAACGGGAAAAGATATTTGGCATTATATTTCTACTTTAATTAGAAAGTTTTCTTCCGGGGTGTGTTTTTATCGAAAGATATACACTGAGATTAAACCCGTTGTACCTGAAACGGATCATACCGGCGAAGGAAGAAAGAAAATTTGTCCCCCGCTATATGCGGGGGGCTTTTTTTGATATGGAAAAGATACAGATAACTGCAGTAATAAAACGGAGGATGTCATGAAAAAACAGGGATTTTTTTACCGCAATGGTCTTAGTATTGTTTTGTTTGTTTTAATGTTTGCCTCTTTATCCGGACAAATGATTACCGGATGGAACGTGTTTAATAAAGAGCAGCAGGAGGCGGGGTTGCCGGCCCTTCAGTTCTGGCCATACCTGCACAGCGGACACTTTATACAGGCCACCTTTGAGAATTGGGAAAGCGAATTTTTGCAGATGATGTTGTATGTGGTTCTGACCGTTTTTTTACGGCAGAAAGGGTCCGGAGAATCCAAGAGTCTTGAAAAGACGGAGGAAGTAGACCGGGAGCCCGAGCCACATCCGCGTGCCCCATGGCCGGTAAAAAAAGGTGGCGCCTGGCTGTGGTGGTATAAACGTTCCCTTTCGCTGGCGCTGGCGCTGCTGTTCATTTTAAGCTTTTTAGCGCATTTCTATGGAAGTTTTAAAGACTTTAACCAGGAGGCTATCCGGAAAGGGCAACCTGCGGCATCAGCGTTTGAGTATGCAGGTGAACCGCGTTTCTGGTTTGAATCCTTCCAAAACTGGCAAAGTGAATTTCTTGCCGTGGCCAGCCTGGTATTATTGTCGATATGGTTTCGTCAAAAGGGCTCACCCCAATCAAAACCGGTAGATATGCCCGATGATGAAACGGCCTGACCGGTGGCTATGACCTTGTTATAAGGGAACCTGCTTGCAGTAGTTAGATATGCACACCCCGGCTGTCTGAATGCCGGGTAGATACCTGCGTTGTTTCCTGCTTACTTCCTGGGTTTAATAAGCAGGAAGGAGGGCTGTAAAAAGTACAATTACCAAGATTTTTTTTATACAGCTGCCCAAATTTTTTGCCCGCCTTTAGCAGGAATAGTCTTCTTTTTTTGTGGGATGTTCCTGCGAACCGAGGTTCCGGACCGCTCTGCCATAAATGAATTATTACCGTGTACTCCCCAAAAAAATGTTAACCGTTTACAAACCGTGTCCGGCGAATAAAAAGCAGCACTCATCGAATTGTTTTCGGAACCATTTTAAAGGCGCCTATTTTTGAGTTGTAATAAAAGTAAGACTATAAAAGAGCAGAGCAGCACTGCTTTTGAAATGCAACATACAATGTTTATTGTATTCCAACTGTGGCTGTATTTTATAGTCTTTGCAATCATACATACAGTATCATAACAGGATCGGTCTGTATGGTTGTTCTGAAAAGCAATCCCCTTTACCAGCTTCTAAACAATATTGGATCCGCTACGGATCTGTATGCGTCATAAAAGGATCATTACCCGGGTCCTTCTACTTGATTGTGCGTTGACGCTTCGGATGTTTGTACAGGTTAGAGGTGCGCCCCCGGAAAACTTGGCAACCTTTAACAAACAAGGATTACTGTCTTTGCCTGATCGGCACGCTCCGTTACAAGGTTTGTTGTCTTCGGCCCTGGCAGGGAAACGTTGTTTTTGGAACGGCTCTGAAAGCAGCGCAGGCATTTTATTGACTGGTGCAAACGGGAAGTCAATGGCTTTTGTGCACCGGTTTACTGTCGGCTAAAATATAATCACTCATAAAACTGAATCAGAAAATGACACAACGAAAAATCACTACAGCAGCATTAGCGGCAATTTTCTGCATAATGCTTTTGGGTTTATCCCGTTCCGCACAGGCGCAATGTACCGTATGCGGCAACGCTTATTTGAATGTTACGGATAACAGCTCGATAGAGTATGATAATATCGTAAGCACCTTTCACAGTACGCTGGCCCGGCAGGCAGACGGGCGCGTATTGGCTTGGGGAGAAGATACCAAAAGCAATGGTACCGGTAATAACCTGGTGCCGGCAGAAATGAATAATGCCAACTACGCCGGGCTAACCGGCACTATCCTGAAATTTACAGGAGGAAGTAATGCAGGTTCAACTAATGGTCACCAGGTACAGTTTGCCGTGCTGACCACGGATGGCCTTTTTGTTTGGGGAAGCCAGGGAAAGCTCATCAGCAGCAGCTGGACCACCAGTTCCTCGTTCGCCAAGGTAATGACCACCGCACAACTTCCGGTGGCACCCAACCAGGTAAAGATGCTGTTTGGTACATACCAGACCCTGGTTATCCTTAGCTGTACCGGAGACGTATATGTGCTTTCACAAAACGGGAATATGCGCGGGAACGGTAATGGCGGCGATGCCTCCACCTGGGCCCGGGTAGAATACAGTACCGCTACCAGCAGTAATAACAATACAAGCGCCGGGAACCTCGGTAATATCGTGGCAGTAAGAGGTGCACCCGGCGGCCTGATGGCGCTGGATGCCAATGGGGATATGTGGACCTGGGGCGACCAGGTATACCTGGGCACCAATACCAGCGGCAATAATCTGAACGTGGGTAACGGAACCAGATCCAGGGCCAGGAAAATGACGCGTACTTATTCTTCAAATCAGTTTACACCCAAAATGATCGGTATGACCGGTACCCGGAGCAGGAGCAGCCACTATGCGCTGGGCACCGATGGCTATGTGTACAGCATGGGGGATAACAGTGAGCAGCAGCTGGGTGACCGTAGTTCCACCGAAAGAACAAGCTGGGTACGCGTGAAGTCGGGCAGTAATACGGATCTGGCCAATATTGCCTGGATCAGCCCGAACGAACATGATAATTACGGTAATTCGGCCGTAAATGCGCTAACCAATACCGGTAATGTATGGGCATGGGGTAATAACGAACGCAATATGCTGGGTGTTTCCGGTGGCGGTAATGTGAACCCCACAAACGTAATCGGTGGTTTATCTGGTTCCGATGTGATGATGGCGGTTGAAACGGGCGGACACACGTCCATGGTGGTGAAAAAATGCAGCGGCCGCTATGGCTATGTAGGACACCGGATCAATGGCAGCATGGCCGATGGTACTTCTAATGATCAGGATGAAGCTACCTATAATTTCTCCGCCACTGCTGTTATGGATATCTGCGGTGCAAGTTCGGGAGCCACTACCTTGTTTCCGCCGCAGGGTTCTTTGCATATCGGAGACCAGATACAGTTGGTGTTTACACCGGCAGGAGGAACCTTTAGTGTAACCGGTCCGGCAACCATTACCCAAACCGGGTTACTGACCATTACCGGAAATAATGCCGGTATCAAAGTAACCTATACGGCAACCACCGATTGTGGCACCACCAGCTCGGAAGTAGTGATCAAAGCAGAAGACATCTTCCTGCCGGCCTCGTTTGACAAGTTAAGTGCGGCTGTAAAAGGAAACCTGCTGCAGGTAAGCTTTACAACACTCACAGAACAAAACAATAGCCATTTTGAAATTGAAGCCTCAAAAGACGGCAAAGCGTTCGTAAAGATCGGAGATGTTGCCAGTAAGGCTTTAAACGGGTATTCCAATATGCCCCTTAGTTATGATTTTAGCCTGAGCCAGAGCGCGGCCACCGGCCTGCTGGGCATTTCTATTGCCGTGCTGGCGTTTGCCGGCTTGCTGGCAAACCGCAGGAACAAGTGGATCTTTATGCTTGCTGTGGTAATGGGCGCCGGTCTCTTTGGAATCTCGTCCTGTAAAAAACAGGAAACGCCGTCGGTTGATGCCAGTACAAAACTGTTCATCCGTATTAAGCAGGTTGATAAAGATGGCGGATACTCCTATAGTAAAGTAATACAGGCTGTACAGGAATAAGTTATTCAAGAGTTTTTAGTTTCAGTTTTAGAATTAAGAACCGCCCCCTGGTAATTCTTTACCAGGGGTTTTTTTATACCTGCAGCAGTTAATTGAACAGGAGTTCGTCTAAAAAGATCCATCCTTTTTCGCCCTTGCCGCGGTGCCAGGCTGGAAGCCGGTTAACGGGCCTTGCAGTTAGTTTGATCACCTGAACGGTTTGTGCCGGGAAGCGGCATTCATAACCCATTGTATAAGCGGGTGCCGGTGAAGCCGGTTGTGGGGGATTGGAGCGGCCTAACAACTTTAGCGATTGAACCGACGTGCCTCCCCAAACCTCCAGTTCACGGGCCGGCAGCACATAACTGTCGATCGATACCAGTGAACTAAAAGTAACGGATTGCAGGGGTACGGGTTGTTTAAAAAACAGGAGTGCTTCAAACGGGGCATCCTTATATCCAACCCATTCCCTGGTACCAAAGTTCTCTTTCCCCAGCTGCAGGTCTATCAGCGCTTTTCCTTCCCGCGCTCTCTGCTGGTATTCTTTCTGCGGTAGGGTCATTAACCGGATACTGTCTGGCCGTACACTGCTTTTATAAAAGGTTTCCTTTGCCAGGTCGCTGGTGATCCAGCCGGCCAGGTAAGACCGTGCTTTAATAGCAGACGCTTTGCTAAGCGTAACCGGAGCTGAGTATACGGGTGATGTAAGGCTGTCCGGTTCACTGCCATCCAGCGTATAACGGGTTACAGCGCCCTTTACCGGGTTTTTAATTTCAACGGCAAGCGTACTGTTAAAGATGCGTTGTTCTGTTTTAATTACAGGCGTGCTCAGTTTCGCAATCACCGTGTCGCCTTTGTACCCGATATCAAACCCTGTTTTTGGAAACCGTTTTTTCAAAGGTGTTAAATCATTTTCCGTGAAAGCGGTGTTCCAGATCTGCACGGACCGTAGTTTTTGCAGTGGTGCAAGAACATAGAGCTGTTCGGGCCGCACACCGGTTCCTGAGAGCGATAACTGCTTCAGATGCTGTAAGTGGGTAAGGTGCCGGAGCCCCTCGCCTTTAACGGCTGTAAAGGCCAGGTTCAGGGTGCGCAAATTGGAGAATGTTCCGATCATTTTAAGATCCTCATCGGTCACCGGCATCCTGCCCAGTTGTAAAGACGCGATCTGGTCTTTTATCTTTTCCAGTTCCCTGAGTTGTTCAGACCGGAACCGGGAACTGCCGTAAAAATTCACCGCCAGTGCCGGTGAACCGGTTGCAAGGGGAGCGATGACCCGGTATGCAGTGTTGAGACCTGCAACCAGTTGCTCGTCTGCCGCCTTAAAATCGTATACCTCGTTTTCTTCGCTTTTGAAGAAGTTGGCCGCCAGCATCCGCAGCGAATCGCCGGCCGGCAGATCGGTTACTTTTTTGGTGAAATCAGAACCACCCTTTATCCATAAATAAAGAATCCTGGCCTCGTCTTCCGTGAGTTGGGGTTTTCCCTTTGGCGGCATATGCTCCTTGCTTTCGAGGGGCATATGGATGCGCTGCATCATCAATCCCAGGTCAACGGCTGCCGTATCCCATAGTTTCCCGTTCTTTCCTCCTTTAAGTAAGCGTTCTGTTGTTTCCATTACCAGTTCGCCCTTGGCCTTGCCACTGTTGTGACAGCCCATACATTTTTTTTCAAGGATCGGATGTACCAGGTGGGTATAAACAACGGCCGCTTCCAGGGGTATATCGGGGCCTTTATTAACGGAAAGGACCGGGGATAAAAGAAAGTCGTCACCATGCGTAATGGTGGCGCCCTTATGCCCTGCGATCAGCAACACAACGGTAGACAGCAGGCCCGTGGTTAGTATCAGGCTGCGCTGTTTTCGTATACGGTTGCGGAAGCTGTACCATAGCATGCTGATAAAAGCACAGAGAACGCCCATCCACTTATGCGCACTGATAACCGCGGGATCATACCCGGGTTCTTTTGATAAGAGCAGTCCCATCAGGGCGGTAATAACGGTGGTAAAAGAAGCCGCCAGCAACAAACCGTCGGCAATTGGCTGATGTGCCGCCTGCCGGGGCGAACGGAGCGATAGTTCAAATAAAAATGCAACCAGTAATAATACGATAGGAAAGTGGAGTACCAGCGGATGTGCCCGGCCGGCTACCTGGAGGAAGGCCGGTATTTGCAGGTAGTGGTCAAAAAGCACCAGGAATAATAACAGGCCGTTCAGTGCAATGCATGCATTAAAAACGATTTCCCTCCACTTCAATTGCTTCATGATTGGTTTGTTTGCTTGCTCCAATATTTAAGATAGTGCTGGTTTAAACCACAGGCTCCAGCTTATAAGGATATACCTTGCCGGAGTTCCATTGTGCCACATACAGGTTCTCTTCATCATCAATGCATACATCATGCGGATATTGGAAAACCGGATCGCTTTGGTATAACTCCTGTAATTTTCCTTCTGTATACCGGGGTGCCGCACCGGCGAGGTTGGATATGACCTGGTTTCTCTTGTTCAATATGGTTACAAAGCCAGACCGCTGGTCCTGTTTACTGTTACTTTGTAAAACGGCCGCGTATAAATGATCGCCCTTGATCACCGGCCGGCAAACCCAGGCACCCGGCATTGCGATCGTATTGATATATACGCCGTCCATCGAATAGCGTTTGAATGCGTTTTCCCTCCGGGATGTTACAATCAGCTCGGGTTTTTTATTCCGGTGGTCGATGCAGATGCCGTGCGCATTCAGCAGGTGCTTCGGCTCACTGCCCCGGCCGCCGAAATGCCGGATATAGCGCCCTTTATGATCGTATTGGATCACAAAATCCTTTCCATACCCATCCACTACGTAGATATCGCCGTTTGGTGCTATGGCCGTTTCGGTGGGTATATACTCCTCCGCTTTGGAATAGGCACCGGTTTCTTTGGGATAATCCAACGTGAGCAGTACCTTACCATCAATGCTGGTTTTGATAACCTGGTGCCGCTTGTTATCGCAGATAAACAGCACATCGGTTCCATTTTCGTTAAAGAGGGTCAGGCCGTGGGCACCCGGGTATTCGGTCCCCCAGGTGTTTAATAATTTACCATTCTTATCATAAATAATCACATTATTCTTTGTTTCATTGGTCAGCAGCAGGATGCGTCCTTTACTGTCCTGTACCATTTCGTGGCAATCGTTTACCGGATACCGGGCCACATCGGCCTGGCTCCAGGTGGTGTTTAACCGGTAACGTTTGTTGCCTTGTCCCAATACGATATTGTTTTTAATCAGCCATTCCGGAGTATACAGCATGCCGGTAAGGCCCAGGGCAGTATTGCGGATAAAATGTTTTCTGTTCATATTTTTTTTATAATTTTCAGATACCGGGTTTTGGCTAAGAGCTGCCCGATACTACGATAATAAAGCTTCAAATTTCAAACCCTCAAATCTGAAATCTCAAATCTGAAATCTCAATTCTGAAATCTGAAATCTCAAATCTCTCTACGCCATTAGTCCTGTTACAATTTTTCCTGCAACATCGGTGAGCCGGTAACGGCGCCCGAGGTGTTTATATACCAGGCGCTCATGATCGAGTCCCATCAGGTGAAGGGCCGTTGCGTGAAAGTCGTGTACATGCACCGGATCTTTAATGATATTGTAACCAAACTCATCTGTTTCTCCATACACACCGGGTTTTACGCCGCCGCCGGCCATCCACATCGTAAAGCAACGTGGATGATGATCGCGGCCATAATTGTCTTTTGAAAGCGCACCCTGGCAGTAATTGGTACGGCCGAATTCTCCGCCCCAAATGACGAGCGTTTCATCCAGCATGCCTCTTTGCTTCAGGTCGGTAACCAGTGCTGCGGATGCCTGGTCGGTATCCCTGCACTGCCCCGCAAGCTCATTGGGCAGATTGCCGTGGCTGTCCCAGCCCTGGTGATACAGTTGTACAAAGCGTACGCCGTTCTCTGATAATTTCCGGGCTAAAAGACAGTTGGCGGCATAGGTACCGGGTACCAGGCAATCGGGGCCGTAGAGTTTGATGATCGATTCCGGTTCCTTACTAAGGTCGGTTACTTCAGGTACGGCGGTTTGCATGCGGTACGCCATTTCATACTGCTGTACCTTGGCTTTTATTTCGGGGTCGCCCACTACAGCATAGCTTTCATTGTTCAATTCTGAAAGATGATCCAGCATTTTCCTTCTTTCAGTTTTATCCATACCATCGGGGTCATTCAGATAAAGTACCGGGTTTTCGCCGTTACTGAATTGAACACCCTGGTGAACGGAGTCCAGGAAACCGTTGGTCCAGAGTTTGGAGTATACGCCCTGCCCGTTGCCCTTCCCTTTGGAAAGGAGTACGCAGAATGCCGGCAGGTTTTTGTTTTCGCTGCCCAGCCCATAACTCAGCCAGGCACCCATACTCGGGCGATTGCCTACCTGGGCGCCGGTTTGAAAAAAGGTGAGTGCGGGATCGTGATTAATGGCCTCGGTATAAAGGCTCTTTACAATACAGAGATCGTCTACAATGCGTGCCGTATAAGGTAAAAGATCACTGATCCAGGCGCGGTGCTCACCGTACTGGTTAAATTTAAACAGGGTTCCGGCCAGCGGGAACTTTGATTGATTGGCCGTCATGCCGGTAAGACGCTGCCCCTGGCGTACTGATTCCGGGAGGTCCTGTCCCTGCATTTCATTCAGTTTGGGTTTATAGTCAAACAGATCCAGTTGGGAGGGCGCCCCGTTCTGGAAGAGATAGATAATGCGTTTCGCCTTCGGCGCAAAATGCGGCAGGCCGGAAACAATGGCTTCTTCCACATCTTTTCCGCTGAAAAAATCAGGGATCAGCAAAGTACCCAGTGCCGCACCGCCGATGCCCATCCCGAGTTTTGTGAGAAAGCGGCGGCGGTTGAGGTTGAGTCCGTGCTCTAATACTTCTTTTTCCATGTTATCAGATTTAAACGCGTTAATGTGCGTATATGTATATCGCTGTTTTATACTTTTACAATGGTTTCTTCCATATTATAGATCATGTTGATCACCCGCATCAATGCAGCAGCCTTTATATTGCCGGCCGGATCGGTACGGTGCGGGTATTCTCCAACGGCCAGTGTTTTACCCACTTCCTTTTTTTTCTGGTTAAATACATTCAGCTGATCCGTATAATATTTTTTCAGGATTTCCATTTCCCTGGCGGCCGGCTTACGGCAGAGGATGCTTTCAAAGGCAATGCGAATAGCCTGTTCCATTCCCGTTCCTTTTTCTGAAAGTTTTTCTGCAAACACCCGGGATGCTTCCAGCACGGTAGGGTCGTTCATCATGATCAGCGCCTGCAGCGGGGTATTGGTGGTAAGCCGGTTTACTTCGCACTGATCCCGGTTACTGGCATCAAAAATGATCATGGAGGGCGGCGGCACCGTAAGTTTTATAAAGGTATAAATGCCTCTGCGGTAAAGGTCACTGTCGCTGTCCTGGCTGTAAGAGGTAAGTGCGCCCCTACCCGAAGTAGCGGCTTCCCAAAGACCTTTCGGCTGATAGGGTTTTACGCTAGGGCCACCGATGGTTTTATTGAGCAGGCCGCTGCTGCCCAGTATGGCATCCCGAATGCTTTCAGCCGGCAGCCGGATACGGGTAGACCGGGCGTAGTATACATTGTCCGGGTCTTTTTCTTTGGCCTTCGGATCGATCCGTGAAGATTGCCGATAGGTGGCAGATAACACCATTTTACGGATCAGTTCCTTCATGTTCCATCCATGTTCCATAAAATCTACGGCCAGCCAGTCCAGTAATTCGGGATGGGTGGGCAGGTTGCCCTGCATGCCAAAATCGCCTACCGTTTTTACAATGCCCTTGCCAAAAAGCTGCTCCCATAGCTGGTTTACAAATACCCTTGCGGTAAGCGGATTTTGTTTGCTCACCGTCCATTGCGCCAGGCCAAGCCTGTTTTTCGGATAGCGGGTGGTGTCAAACCGCATTACGGCTTGCAGGGCGCCGGCTGTTACCACCGCTCCGTGCTGATCATAAACGCCCCTGTTTAAAATATAGGTGGTACGCAGGGTGTCCAGTTCGCCCATTACCGATACATTCACACGGGCGGTATCTTTCGGATTGATAAAACGGAGCAGGCTTTTTGTATCATCGGTTGTTAACGTAAGGACCGGTGTTTTTGCAGGCCCCGAATTTACAAGCCCTTCCAGCCCCTGCTCTTTACTGGTGTTGAAAAAAGCAAATAGCTGGTAATAGTCTTTCTGTGATATGGGATCGTATTTGTGATCATGACACTGGGCACATTCGGCGGTCATGGCCAGTATGCCTTTGGAAAACGTTTTTACTTTGTCGATGGCATATTCCACCCGGTACTCCTCCGGTATTACACCACCTTCTTCGGTTATCTTATGATTGCGCAGGAAAGCGGTGGCCAGCAGTTGTTCTTTTCCGCTGTTGGGCAGCAGGTCTCCGGCCAGCTGCCAGGTAATAAACTGATCATAGGGCATATTGTTATTGAACGCGTGGATGACCCAGTCGCGGTAGGGCCATTGCGTACGGATATCATCGTCCTGGTAGCCATAGCTGTCGGCATAGCGCGAAATGTCCAGCCAGTGCAGGGCCATCTTTTCCCCGAACTGGGGGCTTGCCAGCAGCCGGTCAACCGCTTTTTCATAAGCGGTATTGCTGTTGTCTGTTTCAAAGGCCTCCTGCATTTGCAGATCGGGAAGCAGCCCTGTAAGATCCAGTGATACCCGTTTCAGCAGCATACTTTTATCTGCGGCTTCATTGGGTTGCAATTCGTGTTCTTCCATTTTCTCCGCAATAAAATAGTCGATCTCATTCCGGGGCCATTCCTTGTTGCGGATATCCGGAAGCGGTGCTTTTTGGGGTGCCATAAACGCCCAGTGCTTTTCGTAGGGTGCACCCTGTTTGATCCAGCGTGTAAGGATATCGATTTCCCGTTCATTCAGTACCCCCAGGTGCGACTCCGGTGTAGGCATCTGGTAGGAGGGGTCTGCGGATGTGATGCGTTTAACGAGTTCCGATGCTTCGGGCTTTCCGGGTACGATGGCGTAAGCGCCTTTTGTTTCCCGGAGCGGCGCCTTGGCATTGGCTTCAATATCCAGGCGCAGGCCGGCTTCCTGTTTGTTTTTATCGGGGCCATGGCAGGCGAAGCATTTGTCGGAAAGAATCGGACGAACATCATAGTTATAGCTGATCTTGCTTTTGGCTTTGCTTTTTTTTGTAAGGGCTCCGCAACCTGCAGCAAGTCCAGAAAAAATGAACACCATGAAAGTGATGCCGGCAATCGTCGTAAATTTCATCGCTGTAGTATAAAAGAAATGTTTGCTGAAAATGGCTCTAAGCAAAGTAAATTTAAGCATAAAGTATTGTTTGGAACAGCGTTTTGACGGCTAAAACATAAAAAAACATCGGAGTGCATACATGCAGTCCAAACATATGAAGGTTATGTATGATACAGGTTGTTTAACGATGGAACAACACCTGGTGGCAGTCATTTACCGGAGGTTTCCTGCGGAGGTGGCTTATTCCTGTTCCCATTCATTTTTAAATAGCTTATTTTGTTACCTTTATGCATACTTATAAATAGCAGCGCAATATTTGTCCATGGGAGACTCTGATCAGAAAAAGCATGAAAGTTATCGTTATGAAGCCCTCTTTAACCAGGCTTCGATGGGTATTATTGTAGTGAATAACGCAGCTGAAATACAATCGGCCAATCCTTTCGCGCTTGGTTTATTTGGTTATGCGCTGGAAGAACTGTTGCAGAAGCCCATTGAACTGCTGATCCCCGGCCGTTACCATAACCGGCATGTAGGCCACAGGGACGGGTATACGCATAACCCTAAAACCCGTCCGATGGGTGTGGGTATGGATCTGTTTGCGATCAAAAAAGACGGCAGCGAGTTTCCGGTGGAAGTAAGTTTAAGTAATTACCAGGACGAGGGCAAGCAATTCATTATTGCTTTTATCAGTGATATCTCCATCCGGAAAAAAGCGGAAGCGGAGATTGAAGAACTGAACAATAAGCTGGAGTCAACGGTAGAGCAGCGTACCCGCCAGCTTACGGCCGCTATGCAGGACCTGGAGCAGTCGAAAGATGAATTATCAAAACTGTTGGAGCGGGAAAAAGAACTGGGGGAGCTGAAGTCGCGTTTTGTTACCATTGCTTCACATGAATTCCGTACCCCGCTGAGCACGATTCTTTCCTCTACATACCTCATCGAACGGTATACGCGTACAGAGGAGCAGCCCCGGCGGGAAAAACACCTGCAACGGATCGTATCTTCGGTACAATTGCTCACCGATATCCTGAACGATTTTCTGAGTGTTGGAAAAATCGAGGAAGGAAAGATCCAGGTGCGGTTCACCCGCTTCGATATCCAGGAGTTGGTATGGGGTATTGTACGGGAAATGGAAGTGACCTTAAGGGCGGGGCAACAGCTGATGTATCACCATCAGGGCGAGCCGGTGGTGGAGCTGGATGCATCCCTGTTAAAACATATCATCCTCAACCTGGTATCCAATGCCAGTAAATTTTCGCCGGAAAACGGGCCGATCGTCATTGAAACTTCTGTTGAGCAGCAAGAGGTACGGCTTTCGGTGAAGGACCATGGCATCGGTATTTCGAGTGAAGATCAAAAACATTTAATGGAGCGCTTTTTCAGGGCGGCCAATGCGGGCAATATACAGGGAACGGGGCTCGGACTGCACATCATTTCAAAGTATACCGAATTGATGAACGGTTCGATACAATGTGTCAGTGAACTTGATCAGGGAACAACGTTTATCATTACATTTGAGCAAAACCCGGTAAAAGAATAAAAAGTGCTCAGCAACACGGATGCCGGCGCCCGGTGTAACGCTGATCCGCAGAAAATAGCCGTTTAAATAAACCGAAAGAAATAGATCTGATGAAGAAAATATTACTGATTGAAGACAATGACGATATCCGGAACAATACGGCGGAAATATTGGAACTGTCTAATTATACGGTCATTACGGCAGCCAATGGCAAGCTTGGTGTGGAACAGGCCATCGCGCATATGCCGGACCTGATCATCTGTGATATTATGATGCCGGTGCTGGATGGCTATGGGGTATTGCATGCCATTCAAAAAAATGAATCCGTACGGAATGTGCCCTTTATTTTTCTGACCGCGAAAACGGAGCGCAGTGATTTCAGGAAAGGAATGGAGCTGGGCGCAGACGATTATATTACCAAACCGTTCAGTGGTACGGAATTGCTGAACGCGGTGGACGGCCGGCTGAAAAAGACAGACCTGTTAAAACAGGAGTTTTCGCCGGACCTGAACGGACTGGAGCAGTTGCTGAAGCTTTCCGATAATAAAGCTGCATTAACCGAGTTGACCGAGGACCGGGATATAAATAAATATAAGAAAAAGCAGATCATCTATACCGAAGGGAACCATCCTTCCCGTCTTTATTATGTATTGAAGGGAAAGGTAAAAACGTATCGTACGAATGACGATGGAAAGGAGTTGACAACCGCGCTTTACAGTGCCGGCGATTTCTTGGGATACATTGCATTGCTGGAGGGAACGGCCTACAGGGATACAGCGGAGGCCCTGGATGAGTCGGAGCTGGCAATTATTCCCAAGGAAGAGTTTACGGAACTCATCGATAATAACCGGATGGTTGCACAAAAGTTCATCCGGTTGCTGGCAAAGAATATTTCTGCAAAAGAAGAACAGCTGCTGGGACTGGCGTATAACTCGTTGCGGAAAAAAGTAGCGGACGCCTTGTTATTGCTCGAGAAAAAATACCGGCAGGAGGAAGACGAAGCCTTTGCCATTACCATCAGCCGGGAAGGTCTGGCTGCTATTGCAGGCACGGCCACGGAATCACTCATTCGTACGCTGAGTGATTTCAGAAGTGAAAAGCTGATTGATATAAAGGAAGGGAATATTATTATCTTAAACCGCAAGAAGCTGGAGCATCTGCTGAACTGAAAGCTCCGCCATTTGAAAAGAACCATTGCATAACGCGCAGATAAGAGCAGGTTTACCGCCGGAGCGGAGGCCCGGCTTTGTTTTCTGATAAATTTTTTTTGAGCAACAGGATCCGGTAGCGGATATCGCTGTAGATGATGCCGGTAAACAGGATCGCTATGGCAAGAAAAAGAATGCGGGTATGCAACCAGGTAAAACCCACACCCCCGGCTACACATCCCAGGAAGAAAAAACTGATGATCGCAAAACGCAGCCGCACCGAGGCTTTTAATTTTTTCCGGTGCTCCGGCTTCCGGTAAAAGAGCAATTGTGAAAGCTCAATGCCAAGGTCGGTAAACAGGCCGGTAAGGTGGGTGGTGCGCACAACGGCGTTTGAAATGCGTGTAACCATTGCATTTTGAAGGCCCATGGTAAATAAAAGGATACCGGCAACGAGCTGTGCCATTTGCTGAATGGTAGCCGTAGGCAAGAGAGCAACACCGGTTAGCAATACGATTTCTGTAAATACGGGAACGGCATCGGTATAACGCGGATTTACTTTTTGTGTAGCTTCCACCAGGGTATTGGATACAAAGGCCCCTGAAAGATAGGCCAGGATATAGAGCAGGAAAACGCCGGCGTTTTCAATATGCTGCTTAATTACTTCGTCTGCGAAATAGGCAAAGTGGCCTGTTACATTTGTGGTGAGCACTTTTACAGAAAAGAAACCCGCTACGTTTACGATGCCGGCTACGAATGACAACAGTGCGGCCAGTTTGAGGTTGTGAACGGGGCGGCGGGCTTTTCCCTTGTGTCTGAACATAACATGCCAATGATAATAATGGATAAAATAAAGGAACGAGTGCTGCACAACGGTATGCTGCTATTTGCAGGCCTATTGCCCCTGGCGCTCCGAACGTTTCATCTGGTCCAGCAGGTAACGATTGAATTCGGATTTGAGTTTGGCAAATTGTTTTTCCATTTGAAGCAGATCGTTGTGCAGCAGGCGGATCCGGCTTTCAAATAGTTTTTCATCCTGTTCTGTAAAGGAGTCTGCGCCTGCTTCATTCAATAAGACCAGGTCATCGCGGAAGATGCCGATGCGTTCTTCGTTCCGGATCAGTTTATTAAGGAGAAGTTCGATGCCTTCCAGGAGGTTCCGGTTAAAATGGGTGCGCAGCACTTCAGATAACCGGTTTTTCATAATGACGGATTCTTCCATCATGAACGTTACCGCCCTTTTCCAGGTATCGCATTCGTATTGTATCTGTTGAAATTTCGGGTCGTCCATATTTTTACAAAAACTTTTTTAGTAGTAAAAGCCATGTTCAATAGAACACGGCTAGTTGAAGCGGGCAAGGCCCTGCTTACATAGCAGCAATTGGTCTGGCTGTAAATTCCCGCAACGCTTTTGGAACGGGGGAATGGGATTTGTATTCCATTAAGAATGTATTTGTTTGATGATGATACGGCGGTCACCGTCTTTGTGGAACCGTCCGGCTTTATTTAAGTTTAATATACACAGGCGACAGTGGGAACATCATCCTTGCGTCCTGTTGCTTTAGATACGTGAATGGTTAAGATGCCCGCTTCATACTGTGTGTGAAGGAACAATGTGTTTGCGTCCGGAGGCAGTACAATGTCCCGGAACAGGTACCGGTTACTGAATTCGTGCAAAAGGTAGCTGGCACCCGCCGTCAGTCCCTGCTCCGTGTTCTCGGCAAAAATGGTAAGGATGTGATGGTTTGCCTGTATTATAAAGTTTTCTTTTTTCAGCCCGGGTGCTTCCAGTTCAATTTTATAGCCGTCTTTCAGTTCGGTAATATTTACCCGCGGAGGAATGGTTTCCACATCAATGGACTGCAGGATCCCGGCAATGCTGCCCGCGT
Organism: Niabella pedocola; assembly: GCF_021044425.1. Lineage (GTDB taxonomy): Bacteria > Bacteroidota > Bacteroidia > Chitinophagales > Chitinophagaceae > Niabella > Niabella pedocola. Next base: position 274,325 of record NZ_JAJNEC010000003.1, read on the forward strand.
TGGCGGCGGGCACAAACCCTCCGGGATAGGCCGCCTGGTCTTCATTCCACAAATGATCTGTTTTCATGACTGCTTGTTTTATTTAAAGTGCTAAAATAGATCTGTTGAACGGGGGGAGCAATGAGTAAGGTTAGGGGCCTTGCTGATCTTTATCATTCATGCGCTGTATTGGATCTGCGACTCAGCCGCTGTATCATAACGGCCGGCCGGTTTGCCGTTGGTTAATGTGCTATAAAAACCGGGGCCACATGATCGGTAATGATTTTTGTAACAAAGCTCTCTTTAAAAGAGGTGGATAGGGCCGAGCGCCCGAATGCGCCTGTGATCAGCAGGGGGTTCCGGAAACATTCGACCCAGGTGCTGAAGTGTTTGTCGGAGTCCCAGTGCAGCTTCAGGATCTTTACATCTGTAAAATGCGCATGGGCGTACTCCGTCAGTAGCTGAAGCTGCGGGATGTGGTCACTGTCTTCTTCTTTTACATAGGCGATCCGCACGGGCAGCTGCCCGTATTGGGGAAACAGCAGGCAGCATTGTTTTAAGGCATGCATACTTTGCGGACTACCATCATAGGCCACCAGGAGCTGTTCGGGCGCACCTGTATTTTCCGGTACGGCAAGCACCGGGCAGTTCGCCCAGCGCAGCAGCTGTTGCATATAGCCGTTCGGCTGATGTGCTGCGGTGCCGGCATACAATAGCGCCTGACTGAAGATGAGCAGGTCTGCATACCGGCTTTCATGTTTCCAAAAGGCTTTTTGCCATTCAGTGTTGCTTTTTTCAACGGTATGGGAGGAAATATCGCTGTTCCGGCATTGATCCATAAACTGCGCCGTGTCCTGGTTGCTGAAATGGGGCAGATCTTCTTTGCCGGCGGCAGGATGCCGGGTTGCTGTTGTGATCGCCGGCGCCTTAAAAAAAAGACCTTTTACGGATAGGTGTTCCTGCTTGCGCAGTTCCCTGATCCATTCGAAAGCGCCTTGCGGATAATGATGCTCGTCACATACAAAAAGTATCTTTTTCATAATTGCTGTTTGCGTGCTGCAGGAAACAGGCGTTCCTGTTATGCTGCAAACTACGGTATAAAACGGGGCAATGGCAATGACGGATATTGGCTGACCGGATGATTGCGGTCAAAGCCCGGGTACTTCAATCCGGCCCGGCAGCAGGCAGATAACCGGGAACAATATTTTTTTAAAAAAAGTAGTTTCTTTTGTGATTGGATTTGAAATTTACCTATATTTGCAACCCCTGCCGAGGCAGTGATGCTGGAAACAGCGCAAACGCAATCAGTTCTTTAATTTGATCAAAGGATCTTTAACGTTGATTCCCGGTAAATACCAGGTTTTCAACAGGCGGTATAAAGATCTGTAACATAAATGCCCGGGTGGCGAAATTGGTAGACGCACTGTCTTCAGGTGGCAGCGTTCGCAAGGATGTGCTGGTTCGAATCCAGTCCCGGGCACTCGAAAAGGGTTGTAAGTAAGCTTACAACCCTTTTTTTATTTAGGGCCGTCGAGTTTAGCCGCTTTTTTACGCTTCCTACCGCTATTTCCGATAGAAAAATGAATCCGGGAAATTATATAAACATGATATCTTCCCTCAGCAATATAGAGGTTGGATTCTGGGATAGAATATTGAAGGAGGTGGACTTTATGAATTGAGTTTGTAAGATAGAAAGTAAATGTCTGTAAAGCGGCCTATAATTGTAGTTCTGGCGGCCAGTACTTATGGAAGGGATGCGTTGTTTGGTGGTGGATCTTCAACAGTTGCCGCAAAAGGGGGATTATCATTTAACAAAAGGTGTTTTAGGAATTTTAACAAAACATGCTTTTGCCGGTGGCCGTCATGCAGATTTAGGATTATCAGTGGAGACGATGGCATCGAAAGGACTTAATCTGGTAGAACAGAATATGCCTTTTTTTGAAGCAGGAGGCAATACTTTAATCGGCAACATCAATGGAATACAAAAGTCATTCAAAGCATTTGTTCAGGATGGGAAAATTTTATCAGTAAATATGTATCCAGGAATCTCTAACAGAGTGCCCCATGGAACAGTAATAAATTTTGGAAATGTAACATGGTAAAGGAAAATCAAAATATAGATATTCTACATCAGGAAGACTTAAAAGGTCATAATAGTTTTCTTCTAACCAATTGTATAATCGATACAATTGATTTGATTGGAGAGTTCGAATTGAATGTCCATTTGACTATAGAAAAATGCCTAATCAACAATTTGAAAATTCATTCTTGTTGGTTTGTGAATGGATTATTATTAAAGAATTGTATCGTCAAAAACCATGTTGATTATCAAATGGGAGGGCATAATGCGAAACCAATAGTTATTGAAGGTAATATTTTTACAGGATTTTTTAATTTCTTCGATTGTCAATTTGATAATCGTATTGAATTAAGAAATAACGTTTTTGTCAAGGGTACAAATCTTTTGGGTAATAAAGGAGAAGGGTTCGAAAATAGTTTTGTTGATGGATGGGTTGTTGAAAACAATATAGGTAATATTGATCTAAATGAAGTAGCAGTTTAGTTGCCGCTAAGGGAGATACAGCTAACTAAAAAGATTTTTGGACATACATTGACAACTCACGTGAAGATATGAGGGTGTTTTTAATTAACAAGGGCTAAAGGATCAGAGATGGCATAAGGTCAATTTTTGGATAATCAGAAAGCGGCTCAATTTATTTTAGATAATGTAGGAAAACTGCTAATGGAGCTGTAAATATTCCTTTGCCAAGTGGCTTTCCTGCAAGAATTATTATGCTAGATGGTACATTCAAAGTTCCTACGTATATTCGATTAGTATCTGGTGGAAGTGGGGTTGAGACGGCTTATCCGTTAATTCCTTAAATTCTGTTTTTATGATTTTAAGAAAAGAAATAATCGAGCAGCTAAGTAAGAAGTTGTCATTGCCCTATTTGAGTGTTGAGCAGGATTGGGATATTGAATTGGCAGATAAAAATAGAATTGATGAGTTTATTTCTTATTACAATGAAAATGATTTATCTGCTGAAGTGAAATATGCTACAATGTCCATTATACTTGCTTCTTATGAGGATTTTTTAAATGACAGGGAATTAGAAAGAGATTATAGGTGGTATGAAATTGAAAAAATATTAAAATCAGGAAGGGGACTTTTCAGCGAATTGATGGAGTATTGGGCTGTTGATTCTGAAAAAGAGAATATATTTAGAATTGCGCCCTTGATAAGAGAAGCAAGAGCCACCGATTAGGTTGCTTTTGCTTTATTTATAAATATCTTTTTCTGTGTTCAAGGTCAATGACGTCGATGATGCTGTAATCAGTCGCGGGAACTTGCTTTCTGAACCCGGTATAAACATCACCAGCTTCGCTATGCAAACTTATCACCAATTCATCCAGGCAGGAACGGGCAATGAAGTCATCTGACCGGAACAAATCATTGACAAGATCAATAAACGACATTACTACGCTTATATTGCCTGCTCTGAACGACCGGATCAGGTGATCAGTTAAAAAACCGAAGATTACTGTTGGCAGCCCTCCATATCTTCCCTGATCTCAAACTCCGGGAAGCGCTTGCTTACAACGGCCGTTATAGTATGAATACATTCTGCGTTTATCATTGTATTGAATGTAGGTCAATCGGTAAGGAAGGATTCATTTGTGGATAATGGACATCCCGGAAATTCCTTTTGCGACGGTATTTGGAGGATGCATATGGCCATGCTTTATACAATCCCCTCCAACTGGAGAAAGACCGGTACCAGGGACCTTCCTTTTGCGGTTAAATGGTACTCTATATGTAATGGCTTTTGTTTTATAACTACTTTTTCCAGCAGACCGATTTCCTCCAGTTCTTTTAATGCAAGCGACAGTGTTTGCTTGTTTGAGCCATTGATCTGGCGCAACAAGCTGCTGAACCTTATGGGTGATTCAACGGCCAGGCGGAAAATTTCGGGCTTCCATTTACCCGACAATGATTTTAAAAGCCCCTGTGCCGGGCAGGTTTCGGTGGGCTGTGCTAAATCGGGGATGGTCATAAATTTCTGACTTATTGCTGGTGAAAATGATACAATGCAACTTTGCACAAAGATAAAAATAAATTGAACCATGCAACAACAACATAACCCGCTTTTGTGCGACCCTGCGGAGGGCGTTTGCGAACTGCCCACGGGGAGGGAAGGCAAGGAGGTTCCTGTTCAGAATACTGAAAAGCCGGTAAAGGTTATTTATTTTACGGATCCGATCTGCTCTTCCTGCTGGGGCATTGAGCCGCAGTTGCGAAAGCTGAAACTGGAATATGGAAATGCGATCGAAATAGAATACCGCATGGGCGGTTTGTTGCCGGACTGGAGCTACAACAGCGGAGGTATCAGTAAACCTTCAGATGTGGCGCATCATTGGGATGAAGTAAGTGTTTACTATGATATGCCTATTGACGGCGATGTTTGGTTAGAGGATCCGCTGGCTTCTTCCTATCCGCCTTCCATTGCGTTTAAGGCCGCACAAATACAAAGCAACGAGAAAGCGGTATTGTTTTTAAGAACGATCCGGGAAATGGTTTTCCTGCAGAAAAAAAATATCACCCGGCAAGAGCATTTGGAAACGGCTGCTGAAAAATCCGGGTTGGATGCGGCACAACTTACAGCAGCGATGAACGGTAATGCAAAAACACTATTTGAAGAGGACCTGCGTTTGGCAGGTGCGATGGGCGTTCGGGGATTTCCTACGATGTTCTTTGTTGATGCATCGGGTAATAAAGAGATCGTATATGGTACAAAGCCGTATTCGTTTTATGAAGCGGCGGTTTTGAAATTATATCCGGGTGCCATAAAAACGGCATATGGTCAAAGCTGGCAGGCGCTTTTTTCGAAGTATCCGTCGTTAACCGCAAAAGAGTTCTCTGTACTTTCGGAATTGCCCCGGCTGGAGAGTGAAACCCTGTTGAATGCATTGAATAAAGCGGGAAGTTTGGAAATGCAGCCGACCAAAAACGGGTCCATCTGGAGCATGAAAACGTTCTGATAGGAGCCGGATCTAAACCTGCCGGTAAATATCCCGGATCAATAGCGATGGGGGTCGGAATATCCCGGCAGGTTTTTATAAGTTACCGCTATACATTTGTCTTTAACGTATCCTTTAAACCGGAGGTTGCTTTTTCAACAACCTTTTCCTGATTGGTATTATTTTGATGGGCGTCTTCAGCAACCTGAATCATGAATTGATAATTGCCGGCCTCTAACACTTCAAACCGGATCTCGCCGTTTTCGCTAACCTGCAGGCTGGTCATGACGCCCCCGGGATTTTTGCCGCCTTTTACCACGATGCCGCCAATGGACTGCCCGGGAGCTACGATGTCTTTTTCATCAATACTGTTTTCCGGCAGCTCATTTTTACGTCCGCCGGTATAGGTTCTGGTTTCTGTTTGGGCCGTTTCCTGTCTTTTTACTCCTTTTTCCGAGATGCTTCTTTCCTGGGGTGCGTCGGGTGTAATAAGTGTAAACTGATAACTACCGGGTTCCAGGCCAATTAATTCAAATATGCCCCTTTCATTGCTTATTGTAATCGTCATATTTCCTCCGGGATTTTTGCCGCCTTTTACCACAATGCCGCCAATGGGGGTACCTGGCCGGGCCATGCTTGAGGATCCGTGCATTGGATTTACATCGCTTTGATTTCCGGATTCATATAACGGGTTCCCTGCGCCCACCTTTTCTCCAAAATTTGTTCCCTGGGTCTGCCGGGTAGTAGTAGGTGTCATGGAAAGACGTCCCGCTGCATAAGAAGAGGAAACCGCTCCGCCGGGTTTTGAAACCCCGCCGATGCTTGACACGCCGGTTACCACGGCATTTGCGCCTGACTGAAGTCCGCCGGCTACTTTTTCGCCAAAGGTCTTTCCCTGTGTTTGCTTTGTGGTAGTAGGTGTCATGGAAAGACGTCCGGCTGCATAGGATGCGGAAGCCGCCCCGGATTTTGTAAGCCCTCCTTTTACAGTGTCGCTGCCGGAAACCACAGCCGCTTGTTGTGTAAAAGCACGGGTTGCTATCGTGATAATAAGTGCGGCAAACAGAAACTTTTTCATAATATATTGTTTTATTGTTAATACTGCTTTGCCTGCAGATCAACCAAAAGGTTGTTTTGTTACCCTGTTTTTAAGAAAAATGGACGCTGTACTGGAATTTTACTTCCAAAAACCGGTGCCGAGTTAGCCGGGGCTGCGGGTTTTATATCAAATCGGCCACCGTTGAGGTGGGGGTGAAATGGCCTGTTTGGGGCTGCTAAAGCGTTCCGGCCGGTTTATATCATAGCCGGTGCCTCGGTTTTTCTGTGTTCTTCAGGCTTTTTTGGGGATAGCAGGTAAAGCGGCCGCGTCTTGTCACTAAAATTCGTGATACGCGCTTATTGAAATATTGAATAATTTGCTTCCACAATTGAACAAGATTAAAACTTAGAGTTCCGGCCGGGGTTTCCACCCTGGCTTTATTATTGACAGCACACCCGGTATAAACCGGTTGATAAGGATTGCAGCATCTGGTAAAGCGGAGGCAAAAAAATAAGAGGGAATACAATGATCTGGAAAAATCCTGTAGCCCTCTTAAGCCCTCTAAACCGTAATAAAAGTAATACAGATTACCGCCTGAATTTTTATTATTCGATGAAATGCCGCGGATTTTCGCCATTGTGCCGTAAAATGAAGTTAAAGCGTCGGACGGGCGGATGTTTCAAACACCAACCTGTGCGTTACGCTTTAATCGCGGCCCGGCGCCTGCCCGGGCTTTTTGTACAGCACCTGTACTTGCTGCGTGTGTTGCGGTATTTTGGAATGAATCGACAAAAACTTGAATAAAGCGAACGGAAAATAATTTTTTACTTCGCTTCACAAATGATTCAGGCGATTGCAGCTGTCAGGGCCATTCTTTAAGCGCTTGCTGAAGAAGGGTTGCAGGAGCGATCCATCATCAAACATTTTATTAAAATCTTAAACCGCTTTTCTGTATGAAGAAGTGTTTCCGTTTTCACGTTGCGAAATTTGTTTGCAGTACGATCCTTATTTGTTGTTTGAGTTTTTTTTCGTTTACCGCCGGTGCGCAAAATGAAAGCATTGAAGCCGTTGTGCACAGCGTTGCCGATAATATTATGAGAAACACTTCTTATAAATTTATAGATACAAAAACAAAAACGAGCTATACCGGTACAGCCCAATTTCCCTCAGATGCCGTTATCCGGACACAATCGCTTTACAACAGGTGGGAATACTCAAATGGTGTAATGATGATCGGGATGTTAAAGGCCGCCAGGGCATTTGGCAAGGAAGCATATGCCGATTATGTACAAAAGAATTTTGATTTTATATTTAAGAATGCAGGCTATTTTGATAAACTCTATGCTGCAAATAAACGATCGGAATGGGCGCCGTTCTTCCGCATGGGCTCGTTGGATGATTGCGGTGCGATGGCTGCGGCGTTGGCAGACGCCAACGAACCGGCAAAGAACCAACAATACCAGGCGTACCTTGCCAAGGCGGCGGACTATATTCTTACGAAACAACTGCGGCTGAGCGACGGAACGCTTTCACGGAACAATCCGCATAATATGACGTTGTGGGCAGATGACCTGTATATGAGTGTCCCTTTTTTGGCCAGGATGGGACGGGTAACCGGCGAACGCAAATATGTGGATGATGCGGTGAAACAGGTGCTGAACTTTAATAAATATTTGTTTAACCCTGCCAACGGCTTGTATTATCATTGCTGGTACAGCGACGTAGAACAAAATGGCGTAGCGCATTGGCTTCGTTGTAACGGATGGATTGCGATGGCACAGGTTGAATTATTAAATAACCTGCCGGCCACGCATCCTAAACGAAATGAACTGATCAAATTGCTGGTAAGACAGATTACGGGTATATCCCGTTTCCAGGATCAAAGCGGCCTTTGGCACCAGGTACTCGACAAACCCGATTCATATCTTGAAACCTCGGGTACGGCAATGTTTGTGTATGCCATTGCCCGTGCGGTAAATGAACACTGGATACCGGCTTCTTATAAATCAATAGCGATTGAGGGATGGAAAGGATTGTCTGAGAAAGTACGGGCAGACGGTAATATTGAGGATGTTTGCATCGGTACGGGCATTGCTGATAATATTGCCTTTTACTACCAGCGGCCCAGGATCCTGAATGATTTTCATGCACTGGGCGCCGTATTGTTAGCCGGCACCGAAATGTTGCGGTTAAATGCCGGTAACCAACAGCGTTAAATAAAGCCTGCATCTGGGATCGGGCAAAGCGTAATAAGGTGCGTTTTCTTACCTGTGGAAAATTTCCTGTATAAGTTTTTTTGAAAGCAACCAGTTAAACCGGTATAACGAAAACAAGGTTGCGGTTATTTGGAATGCATCTTGTTTATATTAACACGCGCTTTAATCATTCATTGAGTAGGGGAGCTATTTAAGGCGAACAGATTTTTTTAAAATCAACTCAGCGGCTCTTTTTACCAGCTGATACGGTTATATGGCATTTTCAGGCAGGATGGCATTCCCGTCGTTTTGAACCCGGTCTATTTTTGTGTTTTCAGGTATTAAGTATGCAATTCCAGACCTGATATAATTCATTAAAAAATAGTTTATGATTGAAACCTTTAAAGCTACTGCAACAACAGACAATTCAAGATGGTACATGGGGCACCTGTTTACCTGGCTGGTAACGGCAAAACAAACCGGGGGCAAATTTTCTATCCTTGAAGCCACGATCCGCAAGGGACTTGAGCCGCCTGCACATATTCATGCGCAGGAAAGTGAAACCTACTATATCCTGAAAGGCGTTATGCGGTTTTTTGTTGGCGACAAAGTTTTTAAGGCGCAGGCGGGAGACTGTGTATACCTGCCGGTAAATGTGCAGCATAGTTTTACGCTTGAAACCGAAACGGCAAAATGCATCATCCTGATTGAACCGGGAGGACTGGAAGATTTCTTTGCTGAATTCAGCATTCCCGCACCGGAATTACAATTGCCTCCCATGCCATCGGAGCCACCGGCGCCTGAACTAATCCGGCAATTTGTTGCAGCCCTGGCTACTTACGGTGTTACCTCCCCGGCAGAAGCTGTGGAAGCCGGTTAAAAGCGTTACCAACATTCATTGGGCATTCAGGAACGCAAGGGGAAGGCCACTTCCGTAAAACCGGGAGCGACCTTTTTTTATGGAATAAGTACCAGGTACCGATTCTGATGGAGGCTGATCCACTGCATGGATCTCTGACGTAACATCTGCGCGTTTTATTCAGGACCCCGCTACCTGTTTGGGCTTTATAAAGCCGGTATTGCTCCGGTGTGTTCGGGTTTTATATTTTTTTTAGCCCTGGTTTTTAATTATTATGGTAGATTTGTGGGGTATGAGCAGGTGATTATGGACCAGAATTTTTATCAACAGATATTTGAATCGCAAAAAGGCGTACCCGCCGTGCCTCCCAACCAGGTAATTTCTGCCTGGGCAGATGGGCTGATTTGTTTATTATTTCCCGAACGTGCCGATTGTTTTCCGGTTAGCCCCGAAGAAATACAGCATAAGTTTGCTATCCGGCAGAAAGAGCTGGAGTCGATCATGGCGGCTACCGATACCTGCCGGCAGATATCGAATAAGGCAACGGGCTTTTTCCGGAAACTTCCGGAGCTGTACCGGTTATTAAATACCGATATCGAAGCCATCCTTTCGGGTGATCCGGCGGCGAAGACGCGTTTTGAAGTGATCCGGGCATACCCGGGCTTTTTCGCCATTGCCTACTACCGCATGGCGAACGCCCTGCTGACATTGCAGGTACCTCATTTGCCGCGTATTTTAACGGAGCATGCACATGGCATCACAGGAATCGATATTCATCCCGGTGCCGCCATCGGTGCTTATTTCTGTATCGACCATGGCAGTGGTACGGTGATCGGGGAGTCGACCATTATCGGCAGTCATGTAAAGATATACCAGGGAGTAACGCTGGGCGCTTTAAGCGTAGACAAGAGCCTGATGGATCGTAAACGGCATCCCACGGTGGAAGATGGGGTGGTCATCTATTCCAACGCCACCATCCTGGGCGGCGATACCGTAATCGGCAGCAACAGTATTGTAGGGGGAAATGTGTGGCTCACCCGGAGTATCCCTCCTAATTCAAAAGTCTATCACCGCCCATCCATCGACCTGGTAGAACAGGATATATTGGAGTAGGGCCGGCAAGCTATCCGTAATCGGTTTTAGCGTTCGGTTATCAGAATGATAACGCAGCAGTTGTATGTTTTTTATTTGAAGGTTAGAATTCCGGACTTCGAATTTAGGATTTAGAAATCAGTGCTTCGAATTTTAAGATTAGAATTTATAAAATGGCTTCTTTACTGGAACTGATCGGCCATACGCCGATGGTAGAGTTAAAAAAACTCAATAGCAATCCCAACATAAAAATATACGCCAAGCTGGAAGGCAACAACCCTGGTGGAAGTGTAAAGGACCGCGCTGCGTTCAATATGATCGCTTCGGCGCTGGACCGGGGCGATATCAGGCCTGGTGATAAAATGGTAGAGGCTACCAGTGGCAATACGGGTATTGCGCTGGCCATGATCGCCCGGTTTTATAACCTGGACCTGGAACTGGTCATGCCCGATACTTCAACCCGTGAACGCACGCTGACCATGGAAGCGTTTGGGGCCCGTGTAACCCTGCTCACCGGCATGGAAACCTGCCGCGACTATGCAGAAGAAAAAGCTGCAAAAGGAGAAGCCTTTATTTTAAACCAGTTTGCCAACCCCGATAACTGGGGCGCACATTATAAAACCACCGCTCCCGAAATATGGGCGGATACGGCCGGTTCCATCACTCATTTTGTAAGTGCCATGGGTACCACCGGTACCATTATGGGATGTTCCAGGTACCTCAAGGAACAGAACCCCAACGTGCAGATCATCGGGTGCCAGCCCACCGAGGAGGCCTCTATACCCGGCATCCGCAGATGGCCCGAAGCCTACCTGCCAAAGATATTTGAGCCACAGCGGGTAGACCGCGTGATGGATATTACCGAGCAGGAAGCGATCGATTACACCCGGCGTTTGGCCCGGGAAGAAGGCGTATTTGCGGGAATGAGTACCGGCGGCGCGGCGGCCGCAGCCTTCCGGATCGCATCCGAGCTGGAACAGGGAACCATTGTTTTTATTGCCTGCGATCGCGGCGACCGGTATCTGAGCAGCTCGCTTTTTGGGTAGGAGAAACGAGATTTCAGACCTCAGACCTCAGATTCCAGATAACAGATATGAATTCTAGTATCTGATATCTCGTATCTCAAATCTCAAATCTCGTATCTCAAATCTCAAATCTGTAATCTCAGTACTCCACCTCATTTACGCAATCCGAAAAAAAAATACACGTCTTATTTTTCCCGATCTCGAAACGGGGCAGGCCGCAACCGCGGGTAAATTTGCCTTCTGATTTTAAATAAGACGATATGATAAAGAAGTTTGTGATGGCGTTGCTTTTTATAAGTAACGCTTTGTTTTTATATGCGCAACAGGCGTCCATCCATGGAAAGGTAACCACTGCCGACGGACAGCCGGTATCGCTGATCAGTATTGTACTCAAAGACACCAAATGGGGAACCGTTTCCAATGAGAATGGACTGTTTCAGATAAAAAATATTAAGCCCGGGGAATATACGCTGGAACTTTCTTTTACTGGTGATACCAGGGAACGTAAAGTGGTTTCTTTATACCCCGGCACCAATTTAGAACTCAATTTCAGCATCCGCGAAAACTCGAAAGACCTCAGCGAGGTGATCGTGGAAACCAACAAGATCATGAACCGGGCAAGCGTGTACTCGAATAAGATGCCGCTTGCAAACCTGGAAAACGCACAGGTGGTGACGGCGATCCCGGATGTGATCCTGCGGAAGCAGATCGCCATGAGCCTGGAGGATGCCATGAAAAATGCAGCGGGGATCTCGAAGATCTGGGATGCCACTAACCGCCCGGATGGCGGTTCCATTTTTGTGAGCCGGGGTTTTCAAACCACTACCAAGGCCCGGAACGGCTTGCCCAATATTGTAAATACCAACGTTGAAATGGCCAACCTGGACCGCATTGAAGTACTGAAAGGCCCTTCGGGTACCCTGTTTGGCAGCATCGTAAACTCATATGGCGGACTGATTAACCGGATCACCAAACGGCCTTATTTTTATAACGGCGGATATGTGGATGTGGCTTACGGTTCGTATAATTTTATGCGGGCTTCTGCCGATGCCAATGTGGTGCTGAAAAAAGATCAAATGGCCTTCCGGGTGAACGTAGCCGGGCAAAACCAGGATAGCTGGCAGGATGCGGGCTTTCAGCAGAACTATATTATTGCACCTTCCTTTATTTATAAGCCCAATGATCGTTTTACGTTGAATGTAGATGCAGAGATTGCGGGCTCCAAAGGAAACAGCAATGGCGGTAATTTTATGTTTATTTTGCCGCCCAGTACAATTAACGCAGCAATGGCCGGAATGCTGGGACAAAGCGGTCTTCCGGAAGCTACGGTAAATGCCATTATGGCCCAGGCTCCCAAAACATTGAAGGAAGCTTATGGAACAGATCAGATCAGCCAGCTGAAACTGGATTATAACCGCTCCTTTATCAGCAACGATGTATACTCGAAAACCAATACCAACTCCTTCTTTGCAGATGCCGGTTACCGGTTATCGGACCACTGGACTTCTCAAACATCGGTTACCTATAGCCTCAGTCATAACAACGGGTATGCCGGTTTTCAATACCTGTTGCCCAATTACCTGGGGCATTTCCTGCAATCATTTTTAAGTACGGGGAACCCGGATTTTGGTACGCCCGGTACGGATAGTGTAGCCCGTATGGTATGGAAGCCGGTAGGCAGTACCAAAACCTTTGATGTGCAACAGAACTTTGTTGCGGATTATAATTTTGGAAAAGTGCGGAACCGCACCGTTCTGGGACTGGATTACCTTTCTTACCGTTCGGATGTGACCTACTATTATTTTTACGGGATGCTGCACAATGTGGTGCCTTATCCGTACCTGTTTGATGTGGTGGATGCCAACGGTCGCTCGGCTGCTAATCTTACGTATAACAAGTCTAACCTGGATGCCGCTTATCAAAACCGTGGCAGTGTGGATGCCAGTATCTACAATCAGCACTCCAATGTATTCAGTGGCTATATCAACAACATCACCAATGTTACCGATTACCTGATCCTGTCTGCGGGGCTACGGATCGATCATTTTGACAATATGTTGAAGGATGCGGTTGCGGAAGGCGTAAAACCCTCCCAGGCGAAACTGTCTCCCAAATTCGGTTTAATCGTTATGCCGGTAAAAGACCAGTTGTCTTTTTTTGCAAATTACCAGAACGGGTTTACCAACCAGTTTGGACAAAGCAAGAACCATGTAGCCTTCGAACCGGAAGCAGCCAATCAAAAAGAGATCGGCGTCAAATATGCCCTGTTTAGAAATAAGCTTACCGGCAATATCAGTTATTATGACATCCTGGTAAAAAATGTGATCCGGCAGGACCCGTCGGATGCCAGCTTCAGCATCCAGGATGGAGAACAACGCAGTAAGGGGGTAGAAGTAGAAGTGCTGGCCAACCCTTATAAAGGCTGGACCCTGCTCTTTGGGTACGGCTACAACGATAGCAAGATGCAAAAGGCCGATGCCGATGTGAACGGTCTGCGGCCCGTACCTGCCGGGCCTTACAATACCTTTAATTTCTGGACGAACTATACGTTTACCACAACCGCGCTGAACGGATTGGGTGTGGGTTTCAGCCTGAATCATTCCGGTGAGTCCAATGCGGTAAACAGTAATATCGATGGCAAACTGGTGCTTCCGGCAGCCACCATACTGGGAGCGCACCTGACCTACGATCGTAAACATTACCGCCTGGGATTAAAGGCGAACAACGTAAGCAACGAAAAATACTGGAAGGGCTGGACCAATTTTATTCCGCAGATGCCCCGGCAGCTGATCGGAACCATTGCCTATAAATTTTAACCGTTAACGATCGCGATGCGGGCGTTTAAACGTGCTTTTAGGCACCTGCATTTTTTGAAAGCAATGTTATGACCGACAAAAAGAGCAGCAAGCTGAAATGGGCCGTTCACCAGAAACGCTGGTTTGGAAAATGGCATCTGTACCTGGGTATTATTGCAGGTGCTGTACTCTGCGTGGTGGGGCTTACCGGCAGCATCCTGGTTTTTGCAGATGAGATCGATCAGGCATTGAATAAAGAACTGTTCCGTTCGATGGCGTCCCAACGGCGGTATTCCATCGAGGAAATCGCCACCCTGGTGCCACAAAAATACCCCGGCAAAAGAGTAGATTATGTGTTCCTGCCAAAGGAAAACGATCCCAATATCAGTTATGTCTGTTACAATTTTACTACAGAAGAGCAGTTCTTTATCAACCCCTACACGGCAACCTTAACGGGAAAGCGCTTACACCACAGTTCCTTTATCGGGTTTGTTACCGAGCTGCATACCAACCTGCTGATGCACGGACCGGGGCAATACATCGTAGGCCTGGCCACGCTTTGTCTCCTGATCCTTACGATAAGCGGTTTGCGTTTGTGGGTGCCGCAGCAATACCGGAAATGGAAACAGTGGCGGTCGGTACTTACCGTAAACTTCAGGTCGGGATGGAAGCGACAGAACTACGACTGGCACAATGTGCTGGGGATTTATTCTGCACCAGTGGTGGTGATGCTTTCACTAACCGGTTTTGCGCTGACCTTCGGCCCGGTTTTTATCGCATTTTTATTTATTCTTACCGGCCGGTCTCCACAGTCGGTGCAGCAGATTTTCGGACAAAAATCGGAATGGGTACAGGGCCGTAAGGCCCTTACGCCGGCAGGTGCCGCAACGGCAGCCCGGGCGCAATTTCCGGATGCCGTTATCCGGGGGATTGCGTACCCGGCCGACAGTACCGCGGCCTATCGTTTTGATATGCGGTCTGATGGAGTGTCGAAGGAAGGAAATCGGATCATGCTGAGTATTGATCAGTATACCGGTAAGATCCTGTTGAATAGTGAAACGGATTTTCCAAATATCGGGAACAGTTATCTTACCTGGCTGGTACCGCTGCACCTGGGCACTTTTGGCGGGTTGCCTACCCGCATCCTGGCATTTTTGGGAGGGCTGGTGCCCTCGTTGTTATTTGTTACAGGGTTCATCGTGTGGTGGCCCCGGTTTAAGAAACAGCAGGGGAAGAAGGGCGCTGTTCCGCCCCGCCCGGCGAGGAATGAAGCACAATTGCAGGCCATCCGTACTTTGCCTGCTGCGGGCTATTTTGGCGTTCATTTTAAAAAAGGATTAAAGTACGGATTGCTGCTACTGGGATCGGCTTTGGTGGCAGGGGGGGCTTTACGGACTTATTTCGGGGATCGTGATTCAACCGGCCTTGTTTGCCATTTTATATACCGGTATCCCGGTAATCGTAAACGTGGTGATCGCCCTGCTGTTATTTATGATCGGCGGTCTCCTGTTGCTCATATTAAGACGACCGATCAAAGGATTGCTGAAATACCTTTCCTTATCCCTTGCCATCCTGCTGGTTTTCCTGCCATTTGTACTGGCCATCGCCCTGCTTTCGAGGAACCTGTTTTGACAACCGGCTTGCTGCCGGAAAGCGCTGCTGATGCGCGTTGCAAGTCGGAAGAGGGGTGTGGTTACTGATCCCTGCGGCTTTCGACCGTATAAACAAAGGAATCGGCCTTGTAATAACCCAGGTTGTATTCGATAGGGCGCTCGCCCCGGTCGTATACAAACCGTTTACGGAAAAGTACCGGATCGCCCTGGGGGATCTCCAGTTTCTCCGCAATAAATTTGGAAGCCGGTTTGGCACTGATCTCTTCCTTGGAAAGATTCACCACGATATGATGATTTTTTTCCAGCATCTCATACAGCGGGGTATTGAAATCTTCTTCACCGCTGAGCCCGATCCGGGGATGAAAAAAAGAAACAAAATACACGAAGGGCGCCTCGGGACGTCCGCGTAAGCGCTCCAGTTTCAGGATCTTTTTATCCGGTGCGATCTGGAAGAAATTAGCAATAGCTTCCTCCGGATGCACCCAGCTTACATGTAATTCATAGTTTTTAATGGGAATACCACGGGTTTGCATCTCCTGCGAAAAACTCAGCCAGTTGTTGGATTTGGAGCTTACAGCAGTTCCGGCAACGCGGGTACCGATCCCTTTTTTGCGTATCAATAAACCATCATACACCAGCTTGTTCAGCGCCTGCCGCAATGTGGTACGGGAAATCGCCAACTGCTTGGCAAGGTCTACCTCGTTTGGCAATAATTTTCCATTGGCAAACTGGGGATCCTTGATCAGGTTGCGGAGCAATTGTTCGGCCTGTACGTGAAGCGGAACATGATTTTTATGATCCAGCGAAAGTTTCATCGTTTTTTAATTCTTAAAGACAAAAATAGAACTATTTATACATTTATTACCTGCTATGCTGCTATACATATGGAGTATACCAGTAGCTGATGAAAGGTACAAAAAAGAATGCCAAATAATTGGTTTTCTGCCATCTCGCTGATTTTAGTGCTTCAATTTCGCTAAAAATGATAGAACTTTCCTCACAAACAGGGTATTATCGGGAGGGTTTATGTGGTTATGTATGAACAATTGAATGTTTGTTGAAAATCACCCGTTTAATACGCTTAAGCATTATGTTCATGCATATATGACGGCATTGCCGGCAACGGGTGGTTGCGGAAAGATGGAGGGTGAATGAACCGCTATTACTGTTCCAGCGATTTCATGAATGCATCGTAGGCTTTTTCCTCCCGGTTCATTTTATCGTACCAGTTTTTTTTCAGGATCAATGTGGTAATGCCCAGTACCAGGATGGTGCTGATCAGCGACAGTTTCTGCTGAAGTACGATATACATGGGGATGAGGGTTAAACAGCATTGCCAGATGATGCCCACGGCCACATTCAGCATATCGCGTTTGAAGCCGGTATTGGTTTGCAGGCCGGGGTACCGCTCCCGCGCTTTTTGCGCTACGGGCTTCCAGAAACCCCAGGGACGTACTTTGGTATAAAAATCAATGAGGGTATCCATATCTGTTGGCCGGGATGTAAGTGTGCCCGCAATACAGCCGGCAAAGGACAATATCAGCAGTATGGGGAAATAATACAGCGGAAGGGTGTGCGGGAAGAATTCGGGAATGATCATTGCTGCGGCAATACCGGTAAGCATTCCCCAGAAAAATCCGTTGCCGTTAAACCGCCACCAGTACCATTTGAGCACGTTTGCGGAAATATATCCTCCATATAATGCGGATACGATCCATTGTAATACGGTATTGATGTTATGGATATAGATACCGATAATGGTACTGAAAGCAACCACTACCACGGCAATGATATAGCTGGCACGGATCTGTACTTTTGAAGATGCCCCCGGGTTAATGTATTTGAGGTATACGTCGTTGATAAGGTAGGCGGGCGCTGCATTAACGGTTGATGCAAATGTAGACATGAAGGCAGACAACAGTGCCGCCAGTAACAAACCGGTGAGTCCAACACCCAGGAACTGATGAATCGCCCGGGGGAGAATGGTTTCGAAATCGATCCCGGTGCCCTGTGCCCTGAAGTCGCTGCTGAAGAATACCACTGCCAGTACGGTAAAGCCCATGATCATAAGGTATCGTGGAATAAGCAGGAATACGGATACAGAACCGCTCATCAATGCCGCTTCCCGGGGTGTGCGGCAGGCCAGGATCTTCTGCATGTCGTAATTTGGCGCAGGGCCCGCCATGCTGAAGAATATTCCTTTGAACAACATCATCATTACAAAAATGGAAAACAGTCCGTACTGGTCTTCTGCTATTTTATGTGTAATGGAAGGCAGGAGCAGGCTCCAGTCGAGGTCCAGCGTCCAGCCAAAGAAAGGGGTATCCCAGCCGGCCGGTATGTGGGCTGCCAGCAGTTCCGGGCTTACCCGTGTGATGGCGGTAACCGCAATCACAATGCCGGCCGTTGTTTTAATCACAAACTGGATCACATCGCCCCATACAATACCCTTCATGCCACCCAGCATTCCATAAAAAGTAGCGATGGCAGTAAAGAAAATGCCATAAACATGGGGTGCATATTGCGGATCGATCCGGAACGGAATATAGGGCGCTACGGCTTTCCAGGGCAGGAACACTTCAATGAATTTACCGATACCAACGAAACCATAGCTCAGGAATCCCACCACACCAATAACCGCGTACAACACAACGATGGTATGGGAAAGGTTGGCGCCTTTTCCATAACCAAACCGCGTGCGGATCCATTCGGCACCGGTACGCACGCCGGAGCGGCGCAGCCATACGGAAAGATACACCATCATAAAGATCTGGTTGAACACCGGCCATAGCCAGGGGATCCAAAGGCTTTTTAAACCATAGGTAAAGGCCAGGTATACGAGCCACATGGTGCCCGAGATATCAAACATCCCCGAAGAATTGGAAAGTCCCAGCAGGTAAAAGGGCATGGTTTTGCCCCCCAGGAAATAAGTATCCATATTCTTCGAAGCCTTTTTTTTGAGCACCAGCCCAATAACGACCATCGTGAGCAGGTATACGACAATAATCAGGGCATCGATCCATTCAAGCTTCATGCAACATATTTTATCCTTTAATCGTTAGATGCGCAAATATCGGCTTCCCGGAAGAATTTTCATAAAGCAGCTTGCATCCGGACCTGTTGCTGCGTCCGTTGCAGGTGGTCATCCTGTAACAACGGCCTGCATATTCTATGCGTATTGCTCCAGGAATGCATTGTTTTTATCAATCAGTTCATTGATCTGGCGCACCGATTCCGCGGAGCGAAAGCCGTCGCGCGGCGTATGTAAACAGTAGTCCAGCAGCCGGTCGGTGGATGATACCGCTACATGCATGCGCGTATCGCTGGATGCATAGTAAATGTACAGGGTGCCATCCTCGTCGGCGATCCAGCCGTTGGAGAATAGTACATTGGATACATCACCGGTTCGTTCCTCATTTTCAGGAGCCAGCAGGTAGCCGCCCGGTTCGGCAATCAGTACCGAAGGGTCTTCCAGTGAAGTAAGATATACGTACAATACATAACGCAAACCGGAAGCGCAGCCGCGTACGCCATGTGCCAGGTGCAGCCAGCCCCTGGATGTTTTAATGGGAGGGGGGCCTTCACCGTTCTTTAATTCCTTTATGGTGTGATAATGGCGGTTGTTAATGATGGTTTCCGACCGGATCACCGGGTTGCGGATATCGTCTACCAGGGCCCAGCCGATGCCTTCCCCTTTGCCCGCGAGGATAAAATTGTCCTGCGGTCTGGTATAAAATGCATACCGCCCCTGTACAAATTCAGGATGCAGCACTACGTTGCGTTGCTGGCTGCAGGCCTGTATATTGGGAAGCCGCTCCCAGTGTATAAAGTCTTTGGTGCGTACAATGCCGGAGCTGGCGAAGGCGGCAGTCAGGTCGCCAGGTGCAGCATCCGGATGCTGCCGTTCGCTACAAAAGATTCCATAGATCCAGCCGTCTTCATGTTCGGTAAGCCGGATGTCATAAATATTTGTTTCAGCGGGCGAAAGATCCGGTAGTGAAACCGGCCGGGGCCAGAAGCAGAACTGGTCGATGCCGTTGGGACTTTCTGCAATGGCAAAAAACGATTTGCGGTCCACACCTTCCACCCGTACCATCAGGAGGTACCGGTCTTTCCATTTGATGGCGCCGGCGTTCAGGGTGGTATTGATGCCAATGCGTTCTATAAAAAGCGGGTTGGTACGGGGATCCAGGTCGTAACGCCAGGAAATAGGTACATGCTTCCTGGTAATTACCGGATGCTGGTATCTGCGCACAATGCCGTTATAATCGGCGATGGGGGTATTGGTTTTGGCAATCAGGAGTTCCTGCTCCCGGATGATGGTCTCCAAACGTTGCTGAAAATGTTCTGTCATAATTACTGTCTTTCTTGCACGAATCTTTTTTGGATCATTATCAGAATGTATCGGGATACAACGGCATGCGGGTTACCCGGTGAAATGCGGTACCACTCGGCGCCGTGATTTCCATTTCAAAGCTCACGGCTTTTGTAACGGGATCTATTTCCACAATCCTTCCTCCGTATCCGCGGGATGTGCGAACACCCAATCCCGGACAGAAGAGGATATGCCCCGTCTGCCTGAGGTATTGCACGCCCGACACCGCCTGTGCAAAGCCTTCTGCACCCAGCGCCTGTCCATAGGTCCAAACCTGTTGTACGGTTTTTTTGCTTTCATCGATCCTGTATTCTACCGCGCGGCTATAGTTGTCGGAGCGCAGACTGTTGGGGATCCAGTTCCGGTTATAACCGTTGTCAAATACGAGGATGTTGTTGTTGGGAAGTACCACGGGCGTATGGGGGCCCCATGGCCAGTCGAAATCAGGCGCGGCCGCATCACCGGAGATCACGTCCGGGTCTGTAATGGGTTGCCCGTTTTTATCAACAGGGTTCAACAGGTAGGGCTGATAGGAGGCACTCCAGTATTTGTGGGGTGAAATGATCCAGCGCACCGCGCCCGAGTGGGTGAAGCTAAAAATACCCTGGTAACGTGCCGTAGCCAGCAGGTTACCCCCTATTTCGCCTATAGAATTATTATGTGCCCAGTTATTGGGCGTTTGCGAAAATTCGGGCGGGGTGATACCGTCTGGTTTCTGGTAGCGGGAAGAATCCAGCTGTGTGGTAAGGTCCCATTCTTTTACAACGGTACCTCCGGCAGGATCCAGCTCAATAATATGATCGTTAACCCGGGGCTGTCCGTTCTTCAGCCTTGCAGCGGATTTGGTTACGGTAATCAGGAAATTACCATTGGCGGCCTCGGTAACTTCATGGTGAAACGTGTAACCAAGCTTCTGCAGATCCCACTGGTGCAGCAGGTTACCAAACATATCCATCTCCACAATCCGCTGTTGTATCTGATCACCGGCGATAAAACTGCCCTTCTTTGTACGTTTTAACCCGATGGAAGCCGAAAGTTTTTGCAGGTCGGGGGATGATTTCAGGAGCAACAACCACCGTATTTCTCCCTGGCTGTCTAACATATAGGGAAGGGATACATCGATCTCGCTCATTCCGGGATAACTAACCAGGTTCACCCCCGGCTCCATTTTCTGAGGATCGGACTTTATGACCTGTAATATGGGAAAATCGGTTACAGGAATGGCAGCGGTACGTATGCTGATTTGTGTGGTACCCCGTTCTTTGCCGTCCTTATCGGTAAAGGTAAGATCCACCTTGTTGTCATAATTGGCATACAAACCCAAAACGGGAATACTCTGCCGCTCCATTTGTTCCTGGAATAAATGAGTGATCGTGCCGGCTTCGCCATTCCTGCCGTGCACCGTCACTTTTACCCGTCCCAACGCCGGCAGCCGCAAATAAACCATTGCCGCCAGTGGGTTGTACCCGGAGGGATTGAGTTTTACATCTTCCACAATAAAATCCAGTGAAGTTCCTTTGGAGGGAATGATCAAGGTGGATCCATCACTGAAGGTAAGGGTGGTTCTCCAGCGTTCCGGCTCGGCAGCCACTTTTGTGATTTCCTGTTCCGGAATGGTTAAGGGACCTGTTTCAAAATTAAACACATAGGTGTTGCCTGCTTTGGAAACATCATTTAAAAGATCCCCTTTGTCTGCCCGGGACTGCAAGGTGGCCTTGGATGCTATTTGAACAGGGGTATCGTTCTTGCGGCTACAGGAAAACAACAGCAGCAGCAGCCATAACAGGCCCTGCCGTTGTAGCATATTCCTGAACGCTGTTTTTAACCGTACAGATAGGATCATCGTGCATATGATTTGATCCTGGCAGTTGCTTTCGATATAGCAAAGAAAGAACCAGGTAATGAGAAACATCGGCTACTTAAAAACCTCCGGGCGCTTTGCGGCAAACCCGGAGGGGAGAGGAAACCTAAGAAGGTACATTGAACGCCGCCATTTATGAAATCGTTTAATAAACCTCTTTATAAAACCGGAGGGTTACCGCCATAGCGGATGTTGCTGAATGGCGGTATTGGTATTGAGTTCCGATTCAGGAATCGGGAGGTAATAGTGCTTGGCCTGGAAGTATTCGGCACCCTGCTTTTTATTATCGGTAAAGATCTGTTTCATCTGGGCATAAGGATAGGTACGTTTCAGGTCGAAGAAACGGTGACCCTCGAAGAAGAATTCCAGTTCATTTTGTTTGATAACTTCATTCATCAGGGCATCGGCTCCATTCCAGGTTTTGTTTTCGTTAAGACCTGCACGTTTGCGGATACGTTTCAGATCGGCAATGGCATCCGGCAGATTCCCGTTTTTGATACAGGCTTCGGCATGCAGCAGCAATACCTCCGCAAAGCGGAACATCCGGAAATTATTATTCTGATTAGCCTGGTCGTACATACTGTTGGCGCCGGCTACATTTTTATAAAAGTTGGTGAACTTTTTGATCAGGAACCGGCCGGTTTTACCATCGATTACAGGGTAAACAGGCTCACCGCGCTGCCGTTTACCGGAAGCATTGTCCCACATTTTGTCGAAAGACTGGTTGCCAAACCATGCACCATCCGCAATCTTATCATTGTAATCGGAGTATTTCCAAAAAAAGCTGGTGTACATCCGCTTGTCGAAGCGGGTATCGGAGCCCGCAGGACGCTCTTCTGCGATAAAGTCTTTTACCACGGAAGCGCCGGGCATCCATTTAAACCAGGCACCTGTTTCTGCGGGGCCGGCAAAGTTGGGAATTACAAAGCCCTGTGTACAGGTAGCGCATTCGGCACCCCAGCTGCCGGAACCGTATTTGCCGTCGTACTGGAGTTCAAAAACCGACTCTTTGTTCAGCTCGGTGGTCTCTTTAAAATTGTCTTCAAAGTCGTCCGTGAGGTCGTAGGTATATGGAGCACTCAGTAATGCTTTCAGCTCGGTTTCTGCTTCTGTATAACTTTTCATATATACATAGGTCTTACCCAGGAAGGCGATAGCCGCACCCCTGGTTGCTCTTCCGGCTTCTGCGGCGGGTCTTGTAACCGGCAGGTTGTTCTTGGCCGTTTTAAAATCTTCCGCCACCTGTTTCCAAACCGCTGCTTCCGGTGAAGCCGGCTTATTGGAACCATCAGGATCATCGCCTGCAGGAACCAGGCGCAGGGGTACATCGCCAAAGTTAGATGCCAGCAAAAAATAATAGATACCGCGCATGAAGCTGGCTTCCCCGATGAGTTGCTTACGCCGTTCTTCATCCATAGTAACCCTGGATATATTTTTCAGGAACACATTGGCCCGGTTTACGCCGGTATACAGTCTCCCAAATTCGCTTTCGGCCGTACCGGCGGTGTTGGTGAAGTTGGCGTACTCCCAGCTAAATTGTTCTTCTCCGGAAAAGAACCAGATATCATCTGCCCGGTTCATGGTATGCCAGCCGGTGTATCCCCCGTAATAGCCATACATCTGACCCCGGATGGGGGAATAGATGGTAGCGATAGCAGCCTGGGCGTCTGATTCTGTTTTCCAATAGGTTTCTTCAACCGGTAAATTAGGATTTACCCGGTCCAGGAAGCTCGGTTTGCAGCTTCCCAAAGCGAGCAGAAGCGCTGTTGCAACCGACCAGTTTTTTATTGAAGTCTTCATTTATATCGTTTTTAAGAAATAAGAGTTGTTGTGAAAATGTTCATACCGTCTTTAGAAATTCGCCTGGATGCCAAAGATGATGGTGCGGGCCAACGGAAAACGGCCGTGGTCTGTACCGCCGGTCAATGCGCCGGAACCGCCCGAGTTCTGTCCGTCATTTTGTCCAAGGTCGGGTGTGTATCCTTTATATTTTGTGGCGGTAAACAAATTGTCGGCCGCAATATATACCCGTCCGGTCTTCAGGGTGGCTTTGCTTAACCATTGAGCAGGTAACGCATAGCCCAGCTCAATGGTCTTTAAGCGGAAGAAGGCTCCGTCTTCGATCCAGCGATCGCTTACGCGGCGCTTATTGTCATTGGGATCCTGCCGGGTATAACGGGGGATATCAGTATTGGTATTATTCGGCGTCCACGAATTTAACAGGCTGGTAGAATGGTTATTTACTTCATTGGTTGATTCGATCCGTGCCCGGGTATAGTTGTAAATCTTATTGCCATACATGCCGTCAAAGAAAAAGCCCAGATCAATGCCTTTGTACAGGAAATTGCCGCGGATGCCATAGGCCAGTTTAGGGAAGGCGCTGCCTACATACTGACGGTCGTCATTAGTAATGGTGCCGTCTCCGTTGAAATCGATGAACCTGATATCACCGGCTTTTGCATTCGGCTGTATTACGTTGCCTTTGGCATCCTTATACGCCTGCACTTCAGCATCGGATTGAAAGAGTCCATCTGTTTTGATAACCCAGAATCCGCCGATGGGATATCCTACTTTGGCCCAGGTAATGACCCCTTCACCCTGTGGATTGTATCCTTCAAATTGCTGCACATTGCCTACGGTTACGGCGGTTACCTCATTTTTTACAGTGGAAGCATTGGCACCGATATTGTAGGTGAGCTCACCGATCGAGTTGCGGTAGTTGGCTGCAAATTCAAAACCTTTATTGCGGATGGTACCGGCATTCATATAGGGCCGGCCGCCAAGTCCTGCTGATGGTGCCTGGTTAATATACAAGAGGATATTCTTTGTTTCCCGGGTATAATAGTCGGCATTAATGGTGAGTTTATTTTTCAGGAAGGCCAGGTCCAAACCAATATTACTGGTAACGGTTTCTTCCCAGGTAAGGTTTCTTGGAGAAACCCAGTTAATACCGGTGCTGGCGCCCTGCCACCAGGTACCACCCTGGATATAGTTGATGCCGTATACCGCTACACTTTGTGTACTATAGTTGGAAATCTCCTGGTTGCCCAGCTTACCATAGCTGGCGCGGATCTTCAGTTCGTTTACCTTGTCTTTGGCGGCTTCAAAGAATTTTTCGTTCATAAGGTTCCAGCCCAGGGCCACGGAGGGAAATACGCCATAGCGATGCCCTTCTGCAAAGCGCGAGGATCCATCCCGGCGCACCGAGGCGGTGAACAGGTACCGGTTGTCATAGCTGTAGATCAACCGGGAAAACTGAGAGATCAGCGCTGCTTCCTGCAGATTTCCCGAGGTCGTTTGCTGGGTAGGAGATCCTGCATCGATAGCGTCGGTTCCTGCCGGAAGATCGGTGCGACTGGCGCCAAAAGAGCGGATGGCATTTTCCTGTGCAGAATAACCGGCTAAAAAGGAAATATTGTGCTTGCCAAAATCGCGGTCGTAATGCAGGGTATTTTCGGCTAACCACTGGTTATTGGCGCTGGTACCTTCAGACAATGCCGACTTATTAAGGGCACTGCCATATACATAGGCCTCGCTCTTATTGTAGCTACGACCGGTGGTGCGGTTAACCCCTAAGTTGAATTTATATTTTAACCCTTTTAAAAACAGGTCCACTTCAGCATATGCATTCACCAGGATGTCTGTTTGATAATTGTGCCGGTTGTGTAAATTCAGGTAACCTACCGGGTTTTCGAGGTTTTTCATCCATCCGGCATAGGTAGCATAGCCGCCTGTGATGGTTGGATCATATATGGCCAGGAGCGGGTTCTGCCGCAGGATATCGGTGATGGCCATATCCGAAGATTTGAGATCGCCCGATTTTATGAGGAAGGTATTCCCCAGGCGGAAGTGATTATTGAAAAAACTAAACGTATTCTTTGCACGGATGTTAAAAGCTTTATACCCGGTGGTCATAAGGATCCCGTCCTGGTCGAGATAACCGGCGGAAACACTGTAGGTAGACCGTTCGCCACCGCCGGAAACATCCAGGTTGATCTTATTCACCGGTGCTGTGCGAAAGACTTCGTTCTGCCAGTTGGTATTGCTGTTGAAATCTGCTGCCTGCGTGGGCAGATAGCCGTATTCTTTCTGGAACGCCTTCCATTGGGGGGCGTCCATCAGGTCCAGTTTCTTGGTGATGTTCTGCACTCCTGTATAGGCATTTACGCTGATGGTGGGTGGCGCCGCTTTTTTTCCTCCTTTGGTAGTGATGAGCACCACACCATTGGCAGCGCGCGAGCCATAGATCGCAGCCGCAGAAGCATCCTTTAAAACGTTGATCGATTCGATGTCGTTCGGGTCTACCATATTGATATCTCCGTAAACGCCGTCAATCAGGTATAGCGGCGTGTTGGAGCCGAGTGAACTTAACCCGCGGATATTAACGCTCATTCCGGAGCCAGGCTGTCCTCCGGCATTGGATACCGTTACGCCGGCGATACGGCCCTGTAGGGCACCGGCCACGCTCTTGGCTAAATTGGCCTGCAGGTCCTTACCGGTTACGGAAGCAACTGCTCCGGTAAGATCTTTCTTCTTTACGGTACCGTATCCGATCACCACCACTTCATCCATCTGGTTGCTCTCGAGCAGCGATATAGAAATGGCGTTGGCTCCGGTAATGGTGGTTTCCGAGGTTTGCATGCCGGCATAGGAAAACTCAAGGGTTTGTCCCTTGGCGGCATCTAAAATAAAGTTTCCGTTTTGGTCGGTTACGGTTGCGGTTCCCGTTCCTTTTACGGTTACAGTTGCTCCTGGCAGGGGATTGTTATTCTTATCCCGTACCGTTCCTTTGATCTGTAACGCTTGCTGTGCCCACGTAAGGTGGCTAATGGCTCCTAAAAGCAGTATGAGTACTATTTTTTTCATACATATGGCTTGTTTGGTAAAAAAATTAGAGGGTAAAACTAACTGAAACGGCCGCAGGAGTATTTCACAATCGCATCAACTTCATTGAACAATCCGTTCTTTTTATAAAGATGAATAGGGGACTATGGAAACCCGGCATTCATGCGGGAAAGCAGGTATTCTAATGATAAATAAAGTAAGTACAACAGTCGGGTAATACTGGATCAGCGGTGCAGATTTTTTGAGTGGCGGTCTATCCGGTATCTGCTGAAGACCCATTTATTGAACGATTGGTTCATCCGGCTTGAATAATGGGCTCATGTAGTGTGTGCAGCGCTTCTTGGCGTCGTTGTGTAGAATGAGTGCCACGAAGACCGGAAGGCACGAAGAAACACAAAGGGATGGGATCGTTGGGTTGGCTGGCTCTTGGCGCCGTTGCGTGGAATAAGGGCCACAAAGACCGGAAGGCACAAAGAGACACAAAGGGGAGGATCTGTTAAGTTTGTTGGCTCTTGGCGTCGTTGCGTTGAATGAGCGCCACAAAGACCGGAAGGCACGAAGAGACACAAAGGGGAGGATCTGTTAAGTTTGTTGGCTCTTGGCGTCGTTGCGTTGAATGAGCGCCACAAAGACCGGAAGGCACGAAGAAACACAAAGGGATGGGATCGTTGGATTGGCTGGCTCTTGGCGTCGTTGCGTGAAATGAACCGTCCCGGAGACCACTCACACGATCACCTGTTGCTTTTTGAAATTATTACGGAATTCGGCGGGTGTTACGCCTTTTGCTTTTTTAAATACGCGATAAAAATAAGAGATGCTGTTGAAGCCACATTGATCGGCTACATCCTGGATCGCTGCGGTGCCTTTGAGCTTCCGCATGGCAACATTGATCCGGAAATCGAGCAGGTAATCCGTAAAGCTCATGCCGGTTTGGGTTTGCAAAAAACGGGAAAAGGTAGAGCGGCTCATATTGAGCAGGGCAGCAGCGTCGGAGAGCCGGATCATGTCGGTGATATGCTGGCTCACGTAATCCTGGAGCCGGTTGAAGCGTTCGGCGCTCCGGGTTATTTCGGGAGGGGCACCGCTGGAGAGTTCGCGGCAATCCTCGGATTTTGATAACTCGTGCAACAGGATCAGCAAACGCATGACCGAATAAAAACCATCATTTTCCATGGTGATGATGTGCAGCAATGGCTGGATCCTTTCTATGGTGGCCACACCAAAACACAAACCCTTGGCGGCCCGTTCAAAAAGCCGCTGAATGCTCCGGAACTGGTTTTTATTCAGGTATTGTTCGATGAGCTGCGGATGAAACTGGATGGTGATTTCGTGGATATTGGTAAAGCTGCAGCCGCCGTCCTTCCAGGCGTGCTTCAGTTCGGGGTTGGCGATCAGCACCAGGTCTTTTTCACCGATGCTTTCTACAGAATCGCCGATGATGCGCTGCGCACCAGCTGCACCATCTACAAAGTTTAACTCAAATTCCGGATGTACATGCACAGGAAAGGTAAAACTGGATTTACGGCGGTCAAATACAACAAAGCAATCTTTTTCAGACAACGGGGATTTTTCGCGATAAATCTCTGGTACAACCATTTCAACATTTTTACATTCAGTTACCTATGCTCAAATGTAATGCTTTTTAGGAGTTGCACTGTATTCCCGGCGCTTTTGTTGATGTTCATGAATTTAGGAGCCCCCGCAGGGGACGCCGCAGATGGGAATGCTGCTTTCCACGTTCCTTCCCGGAGACGCGGAAAGGAAGACCGTGCTGTTTGCCGCAATGGCTCCGGCAGAAGAGGCTTTATTTAAAAAATTCCGTGTTATTTTCGTAACTATGGGCAGATATTGTTTAACATTATTGTTTTTGTGGATATCGCAGGTGGCTATTGCGCAGTTCAATGATTCGACCCATCATTACCTGAATGCGGGTTTATCGGGTACGCTGAACCAGTCTTCCGGCAGTAAGAACTATCTTTTAAATAACGCGTTAAAATACCGGTTCTATAAACGGAAGTCGGAGCTTAATGCAAATGCCGCCTGGATCTATGGACAAAATAATGACGGCATCACCAATAATGATGTTACCACAGCGCTCGATTTTAATATTTACAGGGATACAGCTTCCCGTTTAAATTACTGGGGTCTTACCGCCTACACTAGCAGTTATTCCTTACGGATCAACGGTCAGTTCCAGGCCGGACTGGGAGGGGCGTATAAGCTGATCGATGACGGATTGTTGTATTTCAGGATCAGTGACGGTATTTTATTTGAACAAAGCGATATCGCACCAACCGATAGTACCCGGGAGCGTTACCATACCTTCCGGAACTCGCTGCGCCTGCAGTTGCGGTGGCATCCCTACCATGCCCTTTCTTTTGAAAGCACTTCATTCTGGCAGCCGTCGTTAAAGAGCATGGATGATTACATCGTTACCTGTCAGCTGGGGCTCAACCTTAAGCTGGTAAAATGGCTTTCTTTATCAACCCGGCTGAACTATAACCGCATTAACCGGACGGGCAAAGAAAACCTGTTGTTTACCTACGGGGTGTTGTTTGAACGTTATTTCTAACCTGGGCTAATTGGTGTTCGCAGCGTTCCCTGCGGGAGACACTGCGGTAACGGAAGGAGCGCTGCACCGCAGTCTCTTGCATCATTGCGCGAAACCCGCACCCCGCTGGTCATCAATTATTGGTATTTGGGATTAAAAAATGATTGACCTGAACTGCCGTCCTTCACCAGGTTGGTGCCGGCTACAGGTTGTTGGAAGTGATAATTTAAAGCGCCGGTGGTACCCACGGTAAGGTCGATGGTGGTTCCGGTAATCCTGGACGCTTTGGCAGAACAAAGAAACACGGCGGCATCTGCAATATCCTGCATCAGCGGTAGTGCTTTTAGCATCGTGTCATTGCGCATATTGCCCAGTACGGCGTTTGATAAAGCCGGATGCATTGCTGCAAAATCGCGGAATACCTTCGAATCCGGTGAACCGGCCGAGCGGATATTGACCACGCGGATGCCGTAGGGACCCAATTCTGAAGCCAGGTTTCTTGAAAAACTTTCGATGGCGCAGCAGGTGGGTCCAAAACCGCCGGTTAACGGGTAACCAATGCCGCCGGGTGTAGCGGTAAGCGAAAGGATTATTCCTGAACGCTGTTGCTGCATGATCCGGGCTGCGGCCGTTGCGGTGATGAAATGGGAGCGCATCGCCCGGTGAATGGGGCGTAGAAAGTCTTCCAGGTCCATTGCACTTAGCGGAATATCCTGGGTGTCCTCAAGCCCGATAAGATTCATTGAAAGATCTACCGTACCGGCTGTTGCTGCAACCTGCAGCAGGTGTTCGTTGACAGATGATTGATCCAATCCATCGACAACGGCCATAGTAGCGTTTCCTCCCGTGTTGCGGATGGCTGTAGCTACT
The DNA here is from genome assembly GCF_021044425.1 of Niabella pedocola. GTDB lineage: Bacteria > Bacteroidota > Bacteroidia > Chitinophagales > Chitinophagaceae > Niabella > Niabella pedocola. Next base: position 304,443 of record NZ_JAJNEC010000003.1, read on the forward strand.
GCCTGTACGGGTGCCTCCCGGTGACCGGTTACAAATACATGTGCGCCTTCCTTTGCAAGGGCATGGGCGATGGTTGCGCCGAGGGAGCCACCAGCGCCATAAATAACTGCATTTTTATTTTGTAGCAACATGGTCTCTTTTTTTAATGAAGTACAAATTTAAACATGCGGCATTGTACTATAATTGATAGATCGGACAATATAAGGGGGTGTTTGCGACATATGGGAGATAGATACCTTGCAGTTCAGTTTTTACTGCTAAAGCGCGCAAAGAGAATAGTGGTGATAGATATATTTGGAGCCCTTGCGAAATCCCTGTGCCCTTGTGGTTGTACTTATCGCAAACAGATGAAAATATTCGGGTCAATACCTTCGCTGGCTGCTCAAAAAATCCTTGCGCTTATTGCGGTTTAGTTTTTATCGCTAAGGGCGCAAAGCGGATAATGGTGATAGATATCTTTGAGATCCTTGCGAAGTCCCTGTGCCCTTGCGGTTGCACTTACTGCAAAGAGCGCGATGAAAACATTCGGGTCAATATACTCGCTGGCTGGTCAAAAAATCCTTGCGTTCAATGCGGTTTGGTTTTTACCGCTGAGGGTGCCAGGAGGATAATGGTAACAGATATCTTTGAGATCCTTGCGAAGTCCCTGTGCCCTTGCGGTTGCACTTACTGCAAAGAGCGCGATGAAAACATTCGGGTCAATATACTCGCCGGCTGCTCAAAAAATCCTTGCGTTCATTGCGGTTTAGTTTTACCGCAAAGCGCACCAGGAGGATGAACGTGATAGCTATCTTCGCTAATCTCGTGAGGTTGTCGTGTCCTTGCGGTTGCGTTTACTGCAACGATCGCAATGGAACTATTCCGGCCGAAACCCTTGCATCCCTTTCGGCTAAAACTGAACTATACGCTGCGCATCATTTACTCCGATGGATTTAATGTGCATGTCCTTCCGTGTTGGTCATTTTTGCCAGCAGGAAGAAGGCTCCCTTTACGGCCACCATCGCACCGGGCGGGATACTGGCCAGCGGGGTGATTTGTGTATAGCCTACATCCGATACCCCGCGGGCCACCGGAACCATCATGAAATGCGTTTCTTCCGCATGCCCTTTTTCATGTTGTGCATGTTCGTCGGCTCCGTGTGCAGGTTTATCGGTTGCTACAATAAAAATATAATCCTTCCCCTGGAAATTGACCAGTGATGCATCCGGAACAGCGGGGGCTGTTTGGGTGTTCAGACTGATATTTGCAGTTACGCCCATTCCATCGATGAGCCCGGTCTTTTCGCCTGTCACCGATGCATGTACGGGTACCGATTTTGTATCTCCCTCAAACGCTGTTCCGATCGAAAACACTTTTGCATCGTATTCCTTACCGGGGTTGTTGGTGAGCGTGAAATGAATGACCTGTCCCACGCTGATCAGCGGCAGGTCTTTTTCATATACGTTCAGGTCGAGGTGAATCTGGGAATTATTCACGATTTCCGCAATAGGGGCACTTACCGTAACATTACTGCCAATTTGTGCCATTACCTTGCTTACCGTACCGCTGATGGGCGAGCGTACCGGCAATGTGGCGGAGAACGAACGGCCGGCACCCATAGCACTAAGTTGCTGCTCAATACCGGCACGCTGGCTGCGCAGTGTTTTTAATTCGGTGCTGGCCCGCTGGTAATTCTTCAGCGGCGCAGCGTTGCCTTTATACAGATCCTGCTGGCGGGTTACTTCCAGCTCAGCGAGCTGTATCTGGGCATTGAGCTGCTGAAGCTGCTGTTGCAGGGGGATCAGGTCCGGATTTACAATGATGGCCAGTACCTGGCCCTTGTTTACAAATGCCCCGGGCCGCACATTTAGGGTGCGTACAACGCCTCCGGATAATGGGGTAACAAAGGCCTTGTTCTCATTGGGTACAGTAAGCATGCCCATCGCCTTTACAGTATTGGACAATTCTTTGTTTTCAATAGGGCCTAACTGCAGCCCGATAGATTTGATCTGGTCCGCCGTCATGGATACACCATCTTCCGCATGGGTTTCTGTTTCGGCGGCTTCCTTTTCTTCAGCGGCCGGTTCCGGCTTGCTGTTACAGGCAAAGAGAAGGCTTACTGTAAATACGATAGATAATATATGGATCTGTTTTAGCATGTGTTTGGATTATTGATGAATGAAATATAGATACTGGATTACGGCCTGGTTATACCGGTTTAATGCATCCAGGTAGTTTTTCTGCATATCTGTTGCCTGGCCCAGGTATTGCGTCAGTTCCATAAAACTGATCTCACCGCCTTTATAGCCGATGGTAGCCGCTTTAATAATGGCATCTGACTGGTGCAGGCCGCTGTCCTCATAATATTGCAGTAAAGCGTTTGCCTGTGCGGTTTCAGTAAGAGCCTGTTGTTTTTGATGCTCCATTTTTTGTGCCTGCCATTCCAGCGTCTTTTGCTGCGCTTCCATTTCTGCCTGTGCTGCAAGCATTTTTTGTTTATTGGCTCCTGCGCTAAAAATCGGGATCCCTACAGAAACAGAAAATCCTGAATACGGATTTTTCATCCCATACAGCGCCTGTGAAAAAAAGCGCCCTGAGAACTCAGGTTTTACGGCGTTTTTTTGCATGCGGATATTGGAGGCGGCGATGGTTATATTTTGCTGCTGAAGTGCCAGCAACGGATGCGACTGGCCGTTTTCCCCGCCGGGAAGCAGCAGTTTCCGCAACGGAGCATCCGGGGGCAGCAGGGATTGGTCTGTGTTCAACAGCAACATCAGCTGTTGTTGCTGTACGCGCATTTCGTTCTGTACCTCTTTTGCCTGTGCCTGCAGCTCTTTAAACCGCATTTCCGCCGCGATCTTTTCAATGCCCGCGGCTTCTCCTTTTTGGTACCGCAGTGTGGCAGCCTGTAACAAGGCACGGTAGGTACTGTCTAGCTGGCTGTATAAATGGTAACGGCCCTGCAGGTACCAAAGCTGATAATAGGCTTTCCGCACGTCTTTTTTTATTTGCACTTCTATAGCAGCGGTATTCATTTCATAATACCGGGCCTGTTCTTTAAAATATTGCTGCCGGGCTTTGTAAACGCCGGGCCATTCCAGGCTCTGGCTCACACCGATCTTTAAAACGCCTTTGGCATTGCCGGGTTGCAGGTCTTCATTTTCCGCAAAGATGCCCGTGTTCGCCAGTCCCTTTGCCGTTTTTGTAAGGGCATTGGCTTTTTTCAGTTCCGCTTTATTTACGTCGTATTCCAGATTGGCACCGGCGGTAGCCAGGGCCTCATCAATGGTGATGCGCTGTGCCGCAACGGGCAGACTTGCCATGCATAACAAGACCAAATAAAGTATATATGGATATAGGATCCGGTTCATGATTTTAATTTTCAGGATTAACAGAAGGGGAGGAGCCTCCCGGTGTGGTACTGCTTCTTGTTTCGCTCCGGTTGAACAACAGGTAGAGACAGGGAAGCACGATCAATGTAAGCAGGGTAGCGGAGATCAGTCCGCCGATCACTACTGTAGCCAGCGGACGCTGCACCTCGGCGCCCGCCCCCTGGCTCAATGCCATGGGCAAAAAACCAAGGGAGGCAACGGCCGCTGTCATGAGTACGGGGCGCAAACGCGTCATAGCCCCGGTGATCACACGCCGGTAGATGTTTTGTTCGCCTTCTGTTTTTAACTGGTTAAACGTACCTACCAGCACGATCCCGTTGAGCACGGCTACTCCAAACAGGGCAATAAAGCCCACACCGGCGGAGATGCTGAAGGGCATACCACGCAAGGCCAGGGCGCAAACGCCGCCAATAGCACTTAATGGAATCGCTGTAAAAATCAGTAAGGCCTGTTTTACGGAATGGAAGGTGAAGTACAATAAGGCAAATATGAGCAGTAAGGCTATCGGAACGGCGATCTGTAAACGGGCCGAGGCCTCTTTGAGATTTTGAAACGTACCGCCGAATGTAGTATAATAACCTGCCGGCAGCTGAAACCGGGGCTGCTTCAGCAATTGCTGGATATCTTCCACTACGCTTTCTACATCCCGGTTGCGTACATTGAACCCGATCACGATCCGGCGTTTGGCGTCTTCCCGCGTGATCTGCGCCGGCCCTTCTTTAAAGGTAACGGCTGCCAGTTCGGAAAGCGGTACCTGGTGGCCGGCCGGTGTTGGAACAAACAGGGAGGCCACGCTTTCGAGTGAGCTGCGGTAGGCACTGTCTACACGCACTACCAGGTCAAATTTCCGTTCGTTCTCAAAGATTACACCGGCGGCCGTACCTGCAAAGGCCGTGGTAACCACATCATTGATGGCGGCAATACTCAACCCATAGCTGGCAATGCGCGCGCGATCGTATTCAATGGTGATCTGGGGCAGGCCGGCGATCCGTTCGATCTGGGGAGACGATACACCCTTTATGCCGCTGATGGCCTTTGAAATGTTCTGTGCCTGTGCCAGCAGCGTGTCCAGGTTCTCTCCAAAGATCTTTACGGCCACATCCTGCTTGATGCCCGTCATCAGTTCATTAAATCGCATTTGAATGGGCTGGCTGGGCTCGGCAATAACGCCGGGTAATGTTTCCAGTTTTTCTTTCATCAGCGCTGCCATTTTTGTATAGTCCTTTGTAGTGGTCCATTCGCTTTTGTCCTTCATCACTACGATCAGGTCTGATGCATTCATAGGCATGGGGTCTGTTGCTACATCTGCGGATCCGGTTTTTCCCACAACCATTTTTACCTCGGGAAATGTCCGCAGTATTTTCTCTGCCTGGAAAGCCGTCTCTATGGTTTGCGCCAGTGAGGTACCCTGCGGCAGTCCGAACTCAATGGCATAATCACCTTCTTCCAGGCTGGGGATAAATTCGCCGCCCATACGTGTGAATAAAAACAGGGCACCCGCAAATAATACCAGGGCAATGGCAACCACGCTTTTCTTAACGCGGAGTGTTTTTTGCAATATCGGGTGATAAAAGCGTTGTAACCGCTGCATCATACGATCGGAAAAGGTTTCCTTCTGCGCGCCGTTTTTTGAAAGAAACAGTGCGCACATCATGGGGATATAGGTCAAAGAAAGCAGCAGGGCTCCCAGGATGGCAAAACTTACCGTTTGTGCCATGGGACGAAACATTTTGCCTTCGATGCCTACCAGGGTAAGAATGGGCAGATAAACAATAAGAATGATGATCTCTCCAAAAGCCGCACTGCTCCTTATTTTAGAAGCAGCCTGGTATACTTCAGAATCCATCTGCTGCTGGGTTAGCCGCTGCATCCGTTTTTTACTGTAGAGATGATGCAGGGTTGCTTCTACAATGATCACGGCACCGTCTACGATCAGCCCGAAATCGATCGCACCAAGGCTCATCAGGTTGGCGCTTACGCCAAAGAGGTTCATCATGCCGAGTGCAAACAGGAGGGAGAGCGGAATAGCGGAAGCTACAATAAGGCCGGCACGCAGGTTTCCCAGGAAAAGCAGCAATACAAAAATCACGATAAGGGCCCCTTCGATCAGATTTTTTTCTACCGTGCCGATAGCCCGGTTCACCAATGCACTGCGATCAAGAAAAGGTTCCACTTCCACATCGGCGGGTAAGGACTGCTGGATGGAGACCATCCGCTCTTTTACCCGCTTTACCACTTCGTTGCTGTTAGCGCCTTTCAGCATCAGCACAATACCGCCCACCACTTCTTTTTCGCCATTATAGGTAAGCGCTCCATAACGGGGTGGTGACCCAAACTGTACGGTGGCCACATCCCGGATCAGCACCGGAATGCCATTGGAAGCGGTTTTGATCACCATGTTCTCAATGTCCCGGAAATCCCGGGCCATGCCAATGCCCCTGATAAAATAGGCATTGGGTTTTTTATCGATATAGGCGCCTCCGGTATTCTGATTGTTTTTTTCAAGAGCGGCCACAACCTCGGGTATAGTAATGTTCATTGCCTGTAACCGGTCCGGGTTCAAACTCACCTCATATTGTTTGGTTATACCACCGAAGCCGCTGATCTCGGCTACGCCTTCAATGCCGGCCAGCTGGCGCGCCACGATCCAGTCCTGCAGCGTCCGCAGGTCCATCGGTGTATACTTTTGTTCGCTGCCTTTTCTGGGATGCAGTACGTACTGGTAGATCTCTCCCAAGCCGGTGGTTACAGGTGCAATGCCCGGGCTGCCCATACCTTCAGGGATCTGCTTTTCGGCATCCTTAAGTTTTTCACCGATGAGCTGGCGGGCAAAATAAATATCTACATTGTCTTTAAACACAATGGTGATTACACTCAATCCAAAACGGGAAAAGGAACGCATCTCTACCACATTGGGCAGGTTTGCCATTACCCGTTCAATGGGGCTGGTTACAAACTGCTCTACCTCCTGGGCGGCCAGGGTAGGCGACTGGGTAATGATCTGCACCTGGTTGTTGGTAATGTCCGGAAGGGCATCGATCGGTAGTTTGCTGGCGCTCCAGATACCCCAGATGATCAACCCGAGTGTACATACGGCAATAACGAGTTTATTCTGTATGCTGAAACGTATGATTTTTTCTAACACATGAATTCGGTTTAATGATAAAAGACGGTAATGCCGTTAGGGCATCCTTAAAACAAGGGGAAACGACGGCGCTGCTGCAACCGGCACAAATGATTGCGCGGCATGCATCTGTATACATACAGAAATAACAAAGGCTTTAGAGAAAATCCGTCGCTAAAAGGAATCAGCAAACAGGTTTGGGAGGCTGCCAGATCCGGGCTTTAAAACCGGCCAGGTACTGATCTGCATAAAGGGCGGTTTTAAAACCGGCAGGAACAATGGCACCGGACGAAACGGCGGGTGCCAGCGGAATTTTTGCTACAACAGAACTGCAGCAATTGCACAAACAAAGTGGTGTGCAATGCTCGGTGGTATGTGTATGACCGGACGCTGTTTGAAGGGCTACTACGTTATCGTCGCCATTGCAGGCATCACCGCCATCCGAACAAGGTACGGCGATAAGCGATAACAGGTAAAACCCAAAAAGAAACAGGAATCCTTTCATTGGTTGCAAAGCTAAATCATCGCAAATTGCTGAACAAATAATCCGCGGGGTTTTAATGTAACCATAGTGCAGAATTCAGCCATCAGCCTTCAGATGGCCCTGTCAGATCTTGAAGTCGGGCGTTTGCTTTGTGGATCTTGTTTTTTGAGATTTGAGATTTGAGAATCGAGACTTCAGATTTGAGATTTGTTTTTTGGTTCTCAGATTTTGCCCTTTTAGAATTTAGGGTTTAGTATTTATTAATTAGAATTTCAAGCACCGGGCTTGCTATTTGCTTTTTTGGATCTTGTTTTTTGAGATTTGAGGTTTGAGAATCGAGACTTCAGATTTGAGATTTGTTTTTTGGTTCTCAGTTTTTACCCTTTTGGAATTTAGGGTTTAGTATTTAGAATTTAAGATTTAGCATTCGGCATTTGCCTCCGGTATCCCTTTTCTTCCAGTACCCGTACAGTATTGGTGTAGGTAATGTCCAGCATCTGTGGGATCCCTCTTTTATCGAAAAGGCTGAATTGTGTCATGCCGGGCGGATCAAAGAACAGATCGCAGGCGTGTGCTTTGGAGTAAACAGATTTACCGATCGCCAGGTGCACTACCCGGTCAAATACTTTGCGGGCGCTTATTTTTTGCATGTCATCGTACATCAATGAATTTACATGCGAACCGATAAGTACATCGCATTTATTATAAATGGGTTCGATGGGGAAATTATTCAGGATGCCTCCGTCCATATATACCTTACTGCCGATGCGGATCGGGGGAAAAATATAAGGGATGCTTGCCGAAGCCAGCAGTGCCTGGAAGAGTTTGCCGTCGGAGAAATATTCCGTTCTGCCATGGGTAATTTCGGTTGCGGCGACATACAAAGGGGTTTTAAGTACGTTAAAATTATCGTCGGGAAAAGACTCTTTAAAGAGCCGTTGCAAAAAGACTGTATTAAAGATGCCGGTGGTACCCAGGCGGAACGAAGACCGGGAGAAAAAAGAGGTCCTGATCACGATCTCTTGCATTTGCTGGGGAGAAAAGCCGGCGGCATAAAAAGCACCGATGATTGCACCCGCACTGCTTCCGGATATGATACCTGGTTTAAGACCATACTCCTCCAGGGCTTTTAATACGCCGATATGTGCCACACCGCGCATGCCGCCACCGGAAAGCGTGAGACCGATGATCTTTTGTTTTTTTCGAAATGAGAAGAGGCTCATAATGGATTAAGGAATATAAAATCTAAAATAAGGAATTTAAAATTTTTGCAGCGAAGATGTTTTCAATGAGACGTTGCCGGCAAGGCATGCGCTTCTTCATTGCGGTTGGGCTTTTACCGCTAAGGTCGCAAGGGGTCCGCAAAGAGCACTATAGGAAGATGACAGGAATTATCCGGATTTCTTTGTGTTCATTGGGGTTGAATTTAAAACTGCAAGGGCGCTATAGCATGTTTTATAAAGTTTGAAACTGCCGGTTTTATTGCTCAAACAATGCAAAACCGCCACCCGTCCAGGTTTTGTCCTTGTTAAAACGTACGCCGATCATTTTACCTTTACTTAACCGCGCCAGGTTATTCACCGGCCGGGGCCGCGGAGCGCCTTCCTCCCAAAAATAAAAAATGCGTATTTCGGATTTAGCTGGTTCATCGGGGGTTTGAATCACCGCCGCATATTCCACTTTTTTCTGCAGGATCCAGTTCTCCGGATCCTTAATAGCACTGATGTCGCCGGGGGTTACGTCGATAACCACGCCCTGACCTGCAAAAGAGAAGAGCGGCTTTAATACATAGTGCTCAAGGTCTTCAGGAATTACTTTTACATCATTCAGAAAGCGGGTTTCCGGTATATTGGGATGCTGGATCATGGGGAGGGTGAATTTGCTGATCCGGTAAAACCAGTTGGGATGGGTAACCCATTCCAGGTCCAGATCTTCAAACAGGACCTTTGCTTTTTCCTGAATGGCGGCGTCCTGCTGTTGCAATTCGTCGAAGATCACCCGGTTATAGATCCGTTTAATACGCGTTTCCTTTCCGTCTTTGAGATAAAACAACTGATTTCCCCTTTTGATCAGCTCGGTAATGCATACCATTTTTATACCCAGGTAGTCTTCCGTGCAATAGAAATCGATATTGGTTTTTTGTTGCTGCGGAAAGATCTCCAGCAGGATCACGTTTTCCGGGTCTTCCCCGGCCACCACGATCTTCCGGAACAATTCCAGGTAGGTGTTCCGGTTTAACCCGCCCAGGTAGGAGGAATATCCCGGCGGAATGCCGAAATGTGCATTGAACACATCATCCAGCAGTACCTCGTAACCAAAGAGGGTGGGGAAGCCCTGCATTTCGATCAGTTGCGGCTCCAGCCCGCCGGAGGCATTCCGGCAAACGCCAAAATCGAAGGCAATAAAATGCGGGTGGGCATTTTCCCCGGGCACCCGGAAATTTTCCGGTATGGCGCGTTCCGTTTTTTCCCTGAAATCCGGTTGTGTCAATACATCCACGATCTGCTCGCAGGCGTCGATCATTTGCCGGGAAAAACTCCGGGGAACAAAAACGGGCGTTTCGGCAATGCGGAACTGTATCGGGGTACGATACCTGTTCAATGCCTGTACAAAACCCTGGAATTTCTCATCGGTAAATGCCGCATTATAAGCCTGTCTGAGTTCCGGAACCATAGTAACAATTTGTGTAAACAAGATACTGTTTTAAATTGAGATTTGAATATTCAGATTTGAGAATTCAGAATCCAGATTTGAGAATCCAGATTCCAGATTCGAGATTTGAGAATCCAGATTTGAGCATCCGGGGTTGGGATACCAGGTATCAGATTTGAGATTTCAGTATTTATATTTTTAGGATTTAGAATTTATGGTTTAGAATTTTGATTTTAGTAATTGTAATTTGAGTTTTCTTTTACTTTGCATCTATGAAGCACTTAGGCGCGCTGGGAAAATATTTCTGGAAGTATCGGGTACGGTTGGGAGCGGGCATTCTGTTTGTGGCATTGTCCAATTATTTTAATGTATTGTCACCTCAGCTGATGCGTTTTATTGTGAATTACGTTGATCAGTCGCTTACCCTTACCGGAAGCAGTCATCTTACGGAAACCCGGGGATATGATGTGCTGGTAAAGAAAATGGTGGAATGGATCACGCAATTCGGCAGCATTGCACAGGTGGTATTGGTTGCCAGTATCATTATATTGATCATGGCGTTGCTGCGGGGCTTTTTTATGTTCCTGATGCGGCAAACCATTATCGTAATGAGCCGGCATATCGAATACGATCAGAAAAACGAAGTGTATACCCAGTATCAGCGCCTGGATAGCCTTTTTTTTAAAAACCACACCACCGGTGACCTGATGAACCGGATTGCTGAAGATGTAAGCCGGGTGCGCATCTTTACCGGGCCGGCGATCATGTATATTGTTAACCTGGTTACGGTAATTGTACTCAGTGTGTTTTTTATGGTGCAAAGCAGCCTGGAACTTACCATCTATGTACTCATTCCACTGCCGGTACTGGCGGTGATCATTTATATTGTAAACAGTAATATTCATAAAAAAAGCGAAAGGATCCAGGCGGCCCTGTCTGACCTCACTACCAATGCGCAGGAATCCTATTCCGGGATCCGGGTAATCAAATCCTTTGTTCAGGAAAATGCGATGTTCCGTTTTTTCGCCATTAACAGTGAGCAGTACCGGAAAAATGCTATTGCGCTGGCAAGGGTAGAAGCCATTTATTTTCCGTCGATCCAGCTGCTGATCGGTATCAGCACGCTGTTTACCATTATGATCGGCGGACTTTATTATATTCATCATGAACACAACATCACGTTGGGAACCATCGTAGAATTTATTGTATATGTAAATATGCTCACCTTCCCGGTAAGCGCCATTGGGTTAACGGCCAGCATGGTTCAGCGGGCAGCGGCATCTCAAAAGCGGCTCAATGAATTCCTGGACATCGTACCGGAAATAAAAAATGAAACAGGCGCCACACCGGTTGCCCTCGACGGAACAATTGCTTTTAATGATGTCAATTTTACCTATCCCGATACCGGGATCCGGGCGTTGCAGCAATTTGACCTGAAGATAAAAAAAGGAGAGAAGATCGCTATCACCGGAAAGACCGGGAGCGGTAAAACAACGATTGCCCAGCTGCTGTTGCGGATGTATGATGCCAACGATGGATCGATCGTTATGCATGACCGGAATATCCGGGATATGGATGTTTTTGCTCTCAGAGAACAGATCAGCTATGTGCCGCAGGATGTGTTTTTGTTCAGCGATACGGTGGAGAACAATATCCGGTTTGGCAAGCCCGGCGCCACCAGGGAAGAGGTGGTTGCGGCAGCCGAAATTGCAGGCGTGGCAGGAGAAATAAACGGATTTGAAAAGGGGTATGATACCCTGATCGGCGAAAGGGGAGTAACCCTTAGTGGCGGTCAAAAACAGCGCATCTCCATTGCGCGGGCGCTGATCAAGGAATCGGCGCTGGTTATTTTTGACGATTCGCTGAGTGCGGTAGATGCAAAAACGGAAAAGGAGATTATGGGACGGCTGAACGCTTACCTGAGTGGGAAAACGGCCATCATCATAACGCACCGGGTCTTTTCGCTGCTTTCCTTTGACCGGATCATCGTATTGGACGAGGGCCGCATTGCTGAACAGGGCTCCCATGAAGCACTGATGAAGATCCCCGATGGGTTTTACGCCCGCCTGTATCAACGGCAGCAAATGGGATTGGGTACTGAAGAAACGGTTTGACCCTTTATGCCGGGTACATTAGCCCTGGAGCCAACAGCTATGTATCGTATACGGTTATAATAAAAAACGCTACGGGTTGTGGGATTGTTTGTGCCGTCCGTTTCCGGTGTTTTAATGGTCTTAAAAAGAAGGATGCGCTCCCGGATCGTATAAAATTTACCAGTAATGGGTCTTATAGATGCCTGATTTTGTGCATATAAAAATTGTTTAAAAAAATATGGTAAAACTTCAATAAATTTAATTTTTATTGAAAACATACATATATTTGTTTGTGTATTAATCTTTATACTTAAAAAAAGAAACACGTGGAGAACGAGCATAACGATCGTAAATTGGAGAGCATCTACAGCAAGAGACTCCGTGCCGGGAAAAGAAGAACCTATTTCTTTGACGTAAGGTCTACGAAGGGGAATGACTATTACCTGACCATTACAGAGAGCCGCAAGCGTTTTGATGATAATGGGTATGACCGTCACAAAGTGTTCCTGTACAAAGAAGATTTTAATAAGTTTTTGAAAGCATTGAATGAGGCGATCGACTATGTGAAAACAGACCTGATGCCCGACTTTAATTTTGATGCATTCAATCATGAAGACTATGATGAAGAAGGCGGGTCTGTAGCCTACCAGCCAGCATCTGTAGCGGCACCTGCAGCCACGCCGGATTTGCCGGAAGAAGAGGCGGCGCCTGCACCGGAAGCAGCGCCTGTTGCCAGTGAAAAAGCCGAGGAGGAGCTGGATACACCCGCTTCGCAGAACGATGCTCCCGCTTCCAGCAATCATGAAGAAGTAGAAAAATGGTAAGAACTTTTTAAGGATAAGAAAAAGCCGCCTCCGGGTGGCTTTTTTTATTCCCACGGTTCTTGCAAGGTATGCGACAGGTGGTGCTTGTTTTACGCTGTGCTGCTACGAAGCAAAGGCGCAGCGGGTTCATTTTAGTATATCGCTCGCAGAGGACGCAACAGAATCCGTAGGTTCATGTTGTCCGGATGAATAATGCTTTTTGATTTCCCGGAGTTTTGGATTGCACGCAACGGCGCATAAGGCAGGGCACAATGGTCCTTTGTGTTTCTTTGTGCCTTTCCGTCTTCGCGGTTCTTATTTTAGCGTTTTTTTACCTTTGATTTCCGCGCTGCTGCCTCCGGTTCTTTATCCAGCAGGGGATTGCTCACAATGATCGGTTTTGCTTTTACCACGCTGTTTTCTGCTTCCAGTTCGATTTCGCCAATGATCATGCTTTGCGGACAGATAACGGAGTATAACGATTGGTTCCACAAATGCTGCTGGTCTGCTGCTGCAATAAACCTCCGCAGGCTGCGCATATTGAGATTGGTAAATTTAAAGCCGGTAAGCAGTTCTTCCTTCATGGTAGCCGTATCAACCCGGTACAGGTAGGGTACCTGGCCATAACTTACGTTCACCCCCCGTACAATATAAGCATAGGGAAGCCCTTCTTCCCGGGCGGCTTTCACCAGCTCTTTCTTCATGTTATTTAATGGCACCACAACATCCGCCGAAAGGTTCAGTATACCCGCGCTGTAGCCGCGCTCGCCGGCGGCAAACCCTCCCGGTGCGCGAAATTTTTGAGTAGGGGTGCGGCCATTCAGCAGGTTCTTTAATACGCCGTTCTGTATCAGTACCAGTGAATCCGGAGGTATTACGCCATTATAATCGATATCAAAGGCTCCGGTGGTATGCCGGCCTTCATAGGTTTTTAAATGGGGCAGTGCGGTAAGCGTTAAGCCGGAGGCGATCAGTTTCTGCCCGAGCTTGTCTTCATAAAACGTAGTACCATTATCCGGATAAAGGATCGATTTTCTGTTTACTCCAAGACTGTAGCGGAAAAAACCGGAAATAAGATCAGCAAGCGATGCACCTTCAAAAAGCACCGGCCCAAGATATGAGCCTTCAAACTGAGGCGCATTGTCGCGCTCAATGATTTTACGGATCAGCCCCCGGGTGGTATCCTCCAGTGTTTTGTAATCGGGTAACTCCTCCATCCGGGTAACATATGTATTATAGGTTTCAAAAATATTGCTGCCTTCTTTTCCCTGCATGGAGGCTGAAATGGTCAGCGTAATTTGTGAAACGGGTTTGCGTACAATGGAGCCTTCACTGGATACGAGGTATTCCTCCCCGTTGTTAATGGCCAGATAGCAGGCTGATGAGGTGATCTGCGGATATGCAATAAACAGTGCGGAAAGCTTTTCCAGCAGTGGCTTCCATCGTTCCGCACCGGATATTGCGGGAAGGCCCCCATAGTCTTTAACAACCGGATCGATCTTTGCGAGGTCCGGCAGATCGAGTTCCTTTTGGTCTACCGTTACCCGTTTTAATGCAGCCGTGGTTGCATTGTATTGCTGCGCCGTCATTTTATACGCCCGGTCGGTTTCCAGCCAGAGCAGGCGCCGGAATTCATCGGCATTGTTTTCATCCGGCAGCATAACATAGGAACCGTCGTCAAAAAGATAATCAAAATTCCGGTGATAGTCGCCTACCAGCAATTTTACGGATGCGGTCTTTATTTCCGATGGTCCGTAGAACGGGGTTACGATCCGGCCCCGTTCGGCACGGATGGTTTGCGAAACGGCATTTCTTAATTTATAGCTGATAAAAAAAGGTTTCCCCAGATCGGGAAGACGCAACTGCTCTATGTTGCGGTTGAGTTCCTGCGAAAGTACTTTTACATAAAAGTTATCGCGCAACTCCTGTGCATCCGTTATCAAAATGAAGAAAAGGGCAGCGGCAGACAATAAAAATTTCTTTAACATCGGATGATTTTAAAAAGAAGTAGATGTGGAGGAATGTGCTGAACGGTCAAGATCGGGCCTGGGCAGCACCGGTAGTCGGTCATTAGATTTGCTTTTTTTCTGGGTTTCGATCACATCCACAAAAATCGCGGGGGAGGAAGCGGAAACGGGTACCCAGCCCGAATTGGAGCCGCACATGCCGTTAAAGGTTTCCAGGGTATTGTCGGCCGCAATGATCCTGCGGAACATCGAAAGCGGGGTGCCGATGAGGTCAACACCCCGTACCAGCTGATCCGGACGGCCATCTACAAAGACCCGGTATACCTCAATCGGCATTACATTAAATGCGTTGGGAGTGGTGCGGCCAACGGTGGTAAAACCACCCTGTACATCTTCAAAATAGTAGCCGTATTCATGCCCCTGTTTTTTGGCCTCCTTGCGGAGCAGCTCTTTTAAGGCATCGGCTGTTTGGGTTGCGGAGGCTTTAACGATCAGGTTGCTTTGCCGGCTTTCGGGAATACCACCCGGGGCTGTACGGGCATGTCCGTTTGAGCCGCTGGAACCATTGATGGGGGTACGGGTCATCAGAAAGCTCCGGAGGATACCGGCCTCTACCACATTTACTTTTTGGGCAGCAACACCTTCATCGTCATACCGGTAAAATCCGTTCACTTCGTTTTGGCCCACCTGTTTAATCGTTGGATCCAGCGTGATGCTCAGGAAATCCGGTAGCACGGGTGTTCCGATCTTATTTTTAAACGTATGACCGTCAAAATCACTTTTCATCCGTTTCCCTTCCAGGCGGTGTCCGAAGATCTCATGAAAAAACACACCGGATGCACGCCCGGATAAAATGGCCGGTCCCACAAAAGGATCGGCTACCGGGGCAGACCGGAGCGCGGTAAGCTTGGCACTCATGGTACGGATGTCCTTTAATACGCTGTCCCTGGAGGGTAAACCCGAAGGTTCATAGGCATAGTACATTTGAAACAGGGGCAGTTCCATGCCATCCGGGGCTTTGGTGGAGCTGTATACCGATTGCCAGGTACTGGTACTGTTTTCTATAATGGAAGATCCGTCGGTATCTGTAAAATATTTACGGATGATCTTGAATTCAATCGTCGCTATCCCGGTAAGCAGATCCGGGTTGGATTTTAAAACGGCTGAATAGGCGGCAAGGTTTTTACCAAGGGCATCCAGATCCGGCCGGAGCGCAGCATAACGCAGGGGCGGATCCTGGTACACCACTTTAGGGGCCGGAGAAAAATCGGCGGCTGAGTCTTCCTCGGCTACCTTTACTTTTTTATTGGTAAGGATCTGTTCGTAAGCCTGCACCGCGTTCTTGTAAGCATTGTCTGTATTCTTCCAGACTGCCAGCCGGATGATAGCGGCGTCGTCTACTGCGGGTATGCCCCCCGGAAACTGTCCAAATCCAACATTATGGGTATTATCCAGCTTGTAACTGCCCAGCCGCACTGTGGGTGAAAACACGCGGTACCGGGAGGAATCAATACCGGTAATGGCGCCAAAGGAAGTACGGATACTATAAGTGGTAATATCATCTACCCGGTAACTCATATAATACAGCCGGTCATCCGCCTTTTTCAGCTGATCAAATTCTCTTTGCAGCTCTTTTGAAAGGGTGGTCATGAGCAGATCCTGGGCAACTAAGGTTTGGGTGAGAAAGGTTAGTCCGATTGCAGCGAGCCCCGATCGCAGGTTAAAGATCATATAGTGGGTTTAAATAATTGATTTGATTAAGGATCACATCCATCACGGAAGATACCGATTTTTATGGTTCTCTGAGTAAACAGATCCGTTAAAAACGTGTCAGTCAGCGGGTCGCCGGTGTGCTCATTGTGGAGGATCCCAAACAGGGGGAAGGGCGCCGCTCCATTGACCGGTTATCAACAAGGATCCGTTTTACCGGGCAGACAATGAAGGAATAACATCGTAATACAGCGGCCGTTTATAAAAGCGTTGATCCCGGGTGGTGCTGTCCTTTTGTGGTTTGTTCCATAAATTGGGTATACGGCCTGCATGGTTTATACTCTTGCCGGCATTCAGAATGGGCTTGCCGGTTCTGTATGGGAGCAGTACCGGCATGCGATCCTGCCCGGCTATGCCTGCATGAAATTTATCGTTAAGCTTCTTAATCGTTGCGGTGTCAATAATGTAGGGGTTGGGTATGGAATATAAGTTTAAGTGGGCCGGTTTTTTAGGTGTTGTTGCCTCCTGGCCCCGCGCTGCTGTAGTACAGCATAACATTGCAATAATGAGATATTTCATGTCCGTTTTCCGGACATGATGCTACAAACCCGCTTTTTGCATAAAAAAACCGGGAAAAAATCCCGGTTCTTAATATTATCCTTTTAGTTGTTTGATGGCTTCCGTTAGTTTGGGTACTACTTCAAACAGGTCTCCAACAATTCCATAGTCGGCTGCTTTAAAGAAAGGCGCTTCGGGGTCTTTATTGATCACCACAATCACCTTGCTGCGGTTTACACCCGCCAGGTGCTGGATGGCACCGGAGATGCCTACTGCCAGGTAAAGATTTGGTGCAATGGCACCACCGGTTTGACCCACGTGCTCATTATGCGGGCGCCAGTGAGCGTCTGCCACCGGGCGGCTGCAGGCAAGGGCGGCATTCAATGCTTTTGCCAGGTCTTCCAGTATACCCCAGTTTTCCGGTCCTTTCATGCCACGCCCGCCACTTACCACGCGTTCGGCTTCGGCCAGCGGCACTTCTGAAGACTGGCGGTTAACGCTAACCGTTTTCACTTTTGGAGCATCAACAGTTACTTCAACCGGAGTAACGGTAGCCGTACCTGCGCCTGCTTCAATGGTAAAGGAATTCGGATTGAGCGTAATGATCTTTACAGGCGTAGCGATCTTTATATCGGCAAAGGCCTTCCCGGAGAATACCGATTTTTTTACGATAAAGCCGTTGGCCGTTTCCGGCAATGCTACGGCTCCGGATACCAGGCCTGCTTTCAGGCGTGCCGATAAGCGGGGAGCCAGCGCTTTACCATCGGTGTTATTGGAAAACAGGATCACACTTGCACCTGTTTTTTCTGCTATCTGCGCAATGGCTTTGGTATATACCTGCGCATCAAAATGAGCCAGGGCCTCGTTTTGAACCTGATGAATGGTTTGCACACCATATTTTCCAAGAGCCGCCAGCTCTTCTTTTACGGGTGCCAGTACCAGCCCCTCTGCCGGTACACCCAGCTGTTGTGCCAACCGGGCTCCGTAGGTTAAAACTTCAAGCGATGTTTTTTTTACCGCACCTTCTTCATTGATATCGATGAATATTAAAACAGACATTTTTAAGTTTATTGTTTTTTATTTGTCGTTTATGGTGTTCGCTGCCGCCGATAAATGACAAACCGGAAATTATTTACTTAGATCACTTTTGCTTCTTCGTGTAACAACCGTACCAGTTCCTGCACATTATCTGCATCAACCAGCTTTACTCCGGCCTTTGCAGGCGGAAGACTGAATGCGGCCACTTCTGTAAGCGCATCCGATGCCGCAGGTTCTACCACTTTAAGCGGTTTTGTACGGGCCGCCATAATACCGCGCATATTGGGGATCCGCTGTTCTGCCATTCCTTTGTTGCAGCTTACCACCACAGGCAGGGATACTTCGCATACTTCCTCGCCACCTTCTATTTCGCGGGTAACCGTAGCCGTTGTTCCATTCAACTCAAATTTTGTAGCCAGTGAAATATAAGGCAGGTCCAGCAATTCGGCCACCATGCCACCTACAGCGCTGCCATTGTAATCGATGGTTTCTTTTCCTAAAAAGATCAGGTCATAATTGTTTTCCTTTGCAATCTGCGCGATCTGAGAGGCAATTCCAAAACTATCCAGGTTTTCTGCATTTACCCGGATCGCCTCATCACCCCCCAGGGCCAGTGCCTTACGGATGATGGCATCACTGTCTGCGCCGCCTACATTGATCAGGTGAATGGCAGCAGCAGGATCGGCCTCTTTCAACTCGATGGCTCTTACCAGTGCATAGTATTCATCGTTGGGATTAATGATCCACTGTACACCCGCCGCATCAAATTTCGTATTATTATCCGTGAAGGCTATTTTTGCCGTGGTATCAGGCGTCTTACTAATACAAACTAATATCTTCATTATGGTATCACTTTTATGTTTGAAAGTTGTTTATGCAACTGTTTATGTAACCAAACAAAGATAACAGTTGTAAGGTAATAATGGACGTGATCATTAAAAAAAAGTTCATAATGAGCCGGATTGAAAAATTAGAGGAATTGTTGCGGGAAAACAGCGGAGACGCGTTCCTGAACCATGCACTGGCATTGGAATATGTAAAGACGGGCGATGATGCAAAAGCTGGTACAATTTTTAAAAACCTCCTGGAAAAGAACGAAGATTATGTGGGCAGTTATTATCATCTGGGCAAATTGCTGGAGCGCAGCGGGGATGAAACCGGAGCGATAACCGTGTATAAAAAAGGAATGGAAGTAGCACAACGGCTGGGGGAGCGGCACGCGTATAATGAACTCCGGGCGGCTTGTGAATACCTCGAATTTTAAAAAAAGGGAATGAATTTATTAAACCGGTTTATAAGGCATATTTATGAGCAGCATCTTTTTGCAAAAAATGACCGGCTTTTGCTGGCCGTAAGCGGGGGAGTGGACTCGGTGGTACTGGGGCAGCTTTGCAAACAGGCCGGTTTTGATTTTGGGGTGGCGCATTGCAATTTTCAATTAAGAGGGGCTGATAGCGATGCCGACGAGCAGTTTGTAAAAACGCTTGCCGGAAACTGGAACGTTCCGTTTTACAGCATCCGCTTTAATACCCGCGCTTTTGCCGAAGAAAACAAACTGTCAACCCAGGAAGCTGCAAGGCTGTTACGATACGAATGGTTTGGGGAGATCCGGAAGCGGGAGGTATTTGACTATGTACTTACCGCGCATCATGTTAACGACAATATTGAAACGGTAATGATGAGTTTTTTCCGGGGTACGGGCATCAACGGACTTACCGGCATCAAAGAAAAAAACGGTGCCGTGGTACGACCGCTGTTGTTTGCCAGGAGAACCGAGCTGGAGCAATTCCTGAATGAGCAGTCGCTTTCCTTTGTGCAGGATGCTTCGAACCTGAAAGACGATTATACCCGCAACTTTATCCGGAACCGGTTGCTTCCCCAAGTGGCAACTATTTACCCTGAGGTGGAACAGAACCTGGCCGGCAATATTCATCGTTTTCAGGAGGTGCATGCGTTATACCAGCAGTCGGTTGCACAATACCGGAAAAAGCTGGTAACGGAGAAGGGCAATGAGTTGCATATTCCGGTGTTGCTGTTATTGAAAACGGTTGCCCCTGCTACCGTGCTGTTTGAAATTGTCAAAGACTATGGCTTTAGTGCCGGGCAGTTGCCGGAGGTTTTTGCGCTTACCGGATCCGACCCGGGAAAATTTATTACATCGGCTACCCACAGGGTGATCCGCGACCGGAAGCATCTTATTATAGCGCCGTTGGCCGTGTCGGCCGGATCACGCATACTGATTGAAGCACCGGGAGATCATTTTTTTGAGGAAGGGCGGTTAAAGATCCTGCAACAGCAAAAGGCAGGCGCCATCCCCGAAGGAGCAAACACTGCATGGATCGATGCCCGCCTGCTGGTGTTTCCCCTCACACTCCGGCCCTGGAAAACGGGCGATTATTTTTACCCGTTGGGTATGACCAAAAAAAAGAAAGTGGCCCGCTTCCTGATCGATCTTAAACTGACGACCACTCAAAAGGAAAAAGTATGGGTACTGGAAATGGGCCAAAAGATCGTTTGGGTAGTAGGTTTGCGCATCGATAACCGCTTCCGGGTAACAGATCGTACCGGGGAAATCATCGAAATTCAATATCAAAAATAATTACCGCAGCTTTCACATTTTCCGGGAGGATCTGTAAGGGCTGCTGAAAAATCTGACTTATAATCATGGCAAAAAAGAAAAAAAAGATTCCGTATCTCCTGTTGCTGCTGCTTTTGCTGGCAGCTTTCATCCTGTTTAAGTTCCTCGGTCCCGCTGCCCACAAAACGGAAAAAGGCTTTTTATATGTAAAAACCGGAACCACGATGGAACAGCTGAAAACACAGCTGGTGAACGAAAAATTCCTTCCGGGAACTACCTGGTTCAATATGGCGGCAAGTGCACTGGGATTTAAAGCCGTAAAACCCGGTAAGTACAAAGTAGGAGGAGGTACCAGCCTGCTTTCGCTGGTGCGGATGCTGAAAAATGGCAATCAGGTGCCGGTAGACCTGGTGATTACCAAGATCCGCACAAAAGAGGCGCTGGCCGGCCGGATTGGGAAATTGTTTGAATGCGATTCGCTGAAAACGATCGGGTTCCTGAACAGCAATGATTCGCTGGCGGCGTATGAGCTGGATAGCAATACGGTAATGGCCGCGGTATTGCCGCTGAGCTATGAAATAAAATGGAACACAACGCCCCGGGCGATCTTTGACCGGTTCTTCGATGCCTATAAAAAATTCTGGACCGGTGACCGGACGAAAAAAGCCGCAGGACAGGGACTCTCACAGCTGGAGGTGATCACACTGGCTTCGATTATTGATGAGGAAACCAATAAAGCGGTAGATAAACCTAAAATTGCCAGCACCTATATGAACCGTATAGCCAAAGGAATGCCTTTGCAGGCCGATCCTACGGTAAAGTTTGCTCTAAAGGATTTTGGGATCAAGCGCATTCTATTTGGTCATCTGGCCGTAGTATCGCCCTACAATACCTACAAAAATAAAGGCTTGCCACCCGGGCCCATCTGTACGCCCCAGCAATCGACCATCGATTCGGTATTGAATGCGCCCAAAACAGATTACCTGTATTTTGTGGCCAGCAGCAATTTTGACGGGTCGCATGTTTTTACCAGTAATTATACCGAACATACTAAGTTTGCTAAAATGTACCAGCAGGCCCTGGATGTACAGATCCGGAAAAGGGATAGTATCAACGCAACACCATGAGCCCGATAAAAAATATCGTCAAACACATCAAAAATTCCCGGAGGGTAGGCTGGCTGCGGCATAAAGGCGAAACAACCGCTATCCCCGGCTTTGAGCGCGTTTCGGTATTGGATACATTCCGCGGATTCCGGAGCCAGATCAAAGACGATAATATTATCGAGCGGGCTTCGGCCATTTCGTATAATTTCTTTATGGCTATTCCGCCCACGATGATCTTTTTATTTACGCTGGTGCCGGTTATATTGGGGCTGTTTCCTACCAATTTTGATTTTAAGACCCAGATCGAGGAACAGGTTGAAACATTGATCAAGGGTGTCATTCCTGCTCCTAAAAATTACGAGCCGATTCTTGAATTTATTTTTAACATCATTCACCGGCCCCGTACCGACCTTTTATCGGCGGGTATCCTGCTTTCATTGTTCTTCTCATCAAACGCCATTATGGGACTGATGCGTTCCTTTGATAAAGACCTGCCTGGTTTTATTAAGCGAAAAGGCCTGCAGAAAAGGGGAAATGCATTGAAAGTAACATTGGTACTCGATTTCCTGTTCATACTTTGTATGGCATTGCTGGCCGCACAGGGCAATGTACTGGAATGGCTGGGTATTGAGCAGCAATGGCTCATCAACCTTATCAGCAGTACCCGCTGGGTGGTAGTGGCAGGATTGTTTTGGGTAATTGTTTCCTATATCTACCGGGCGGTTCCCTCGGTGCATAAAAAATGGACATGGATCACACCGGGCTCTGTTCTGGCTGCAGTGCTGATGACGATACTGGCCCTGGGCTTTTCGTGGTGGGTGAGCAGCTTTGGCAATTTTAATAAATTATATGGCTCCCTCGGAACCGTGCTGATCGTACTGGTGTATATTTTCATTAATTCACTCATCCTGCTGATTGGCTTTGAGATCAATGTCAGCATCCGGTCCAATGCATTAAAGCGGGACACCCGCCAGGAAGATCTCTTTGCAGAGGATGTGTTGATATAGAGTGGTTTCAGGTTTAAGGTTCAACGTTCCAGGTTAGATCCGTGCTATGCCTGGAACAAATATTTAACTCCTGATTCCTGCAACCATCCTGATCGAAGGAAAGATCATAAAGCCGTAACGGCATCTTTGCCTCCACATTTAATATTTTTCATTTCTTATTTAAATTCCCCCGTGCCAGTTGGTCTGGCCGGCGTCAGCTGAAAACTGAATCTAAGCGATCAGTAAAATCCCTCAATACTTTTTATCTCTTTATTTTTCTTTCTTTCTGTTAAACTTTCTTAATTTTCTACCGTCAAAGGACGCATAGAACCGGTTAACAATGTTTTAATCTGGCCCTGGGCTTTGTTCAATTATATTTGACCGGTTCTTTAAACAATTGCTTCATTAATAAAAAAGATTGAATGGATAACAGACGCGTATTTCTCAAAAAGTCCATGCTATTGTCGGGCGCAGCGGGGATAAAGGCAGCCGTTCCCGATAGCCTTTTAAAGGCCCTCTCCATCGACCCCAAACCGGGCAGTACCTTTTTAGATGCGGAACACATTGTGATCCTGATGCAGGAGAACCGTTCTTTTGATCATTGTTTTGGCACCCTGCAGGGAGTACGCGGTTTTAATGACCCGCGGGCCATTACCCTGCCTGATCAGAAGCCTGTTTGGTTCCAGACCAACGAAAAAGGCGAAACCTATGCTCCCTTTCGGATGAACATTAAAGAAACCAAGGCCACCTGGCTGGGGGCGTTGCCCCATTCGCGCCACAGCCAGGTAGATGCATTTAATAGCGGCAAGTATGATAAATGGTTGCCTGCAAAAAAAATGGGGAACAAAAAATACGCGGCCATGCCGCTAACCATGGGCTACTATACCCGGGAAGATCTGCCGTTTAACTACGCGCTGGCAGATGCGTTTACGGTATGTGATCAGAATTTCTGCTCGGCCATGACCAGCACTACGCCGAACCGGTCTTTTTTCTGGACCGGAAAGATCCGGGATACGGATGACGGGTATCCGAGGGATAATATCCGCAATGATAATTTTGCACATGCAAAAATGAGCTGGAAAACATTTCCGGAATTGCTTACGGAAAATAATATCAACTGGAAATTCTACCAGAATGATATTTCCTGTGGCGGCGGATACAAGGGTGAAGAGCGTTCCTGGTTATCGAACTTCGGATGCAATCTGCTGGAGTTTTTTAAAGCATACAATGTAAAATATACCCCCCGCTATGTTGAAGGGTTAAAACAGCTGGTGGAAACACTGCCGGGAGAGATCAATCAGCTGCAGGAGGAAAGCCCTTCCAGCGAAGAGGCCTCAAAAAAAATAAAGGCAGCTCTTGCTAAAAAACAGGCGGCACTGGACAATGCCCGGGCCGAGCTGGAGCGCTGGAGCCGGACCAATTTTGAGCGGCTGACGGAAAAGCAAAAGGAACTTTTTTACAGTGCTTTTGTCAACAATCAAAAAGATGCAGATTATCGCTCGGTTTCCCAGCTCAAATACGGCGATGGCGGCGCAGAGCGGTTGATGACGGTTCCTTCCGGCGATCTCCTGTACCAGTTCCGCAAAGATGTAGATGAGGGGCGTTTGCCCACGGTGTCCTGGCTGGCGGGGCCGCAGAATTTTTCAGACCATCCCAGCGCACCCTGGTATGGGGCCTGGTATGTTTCGGAGATCCTGGACATTCTTACGAAGAATCCCGAGGTTTGGAAAAAGACCATCTTTATCCTTACCTATGATGAAAACGACGGTTATTATGATCATGTGCCGCCTTTTTCGATCGCCGATAATAAAAAGCCCGGCACCGGGAAATGCAGTACGGGAATCGACACTGAGGTGGAACATGTACGGATGGAATATGAATTAAAACAGGGCATTCCCGAAAAGCAGGCCCGTGAGGCTCCGATCGGGCTTGGGTTCCGGGTACCGATGGTGATTGCTTCGCCCTGGAGCCGGGGTGGTAAGGTTTGCTCCCAGTTATTTGAGCATACGTCCACATTACAGTTCCTGGAAACCTTTCTCAACCAGAAGTATAATAAAAAGATCCGTATTGATAATATCAGCGAATGGCGCAGGGCCATCAGCGGTGATCTTACTTCTGCATTCAGTCCTTTTAACGGGGAACCGGTGCGCCAACTGCCCTTCCTGAAACGGGACGCATTTGTGGAAACCATTTACAACGCACAGTTTCAAAAGGACCCCGGGGGATTTCATCGCCTTTCGGATCATGACCTGAAACAGGCCGGAAAAGGCGGACAGGAATTTGCTTTTATGCCCCGGCAGGAGCAGGGCACCCGTCCTTCTCCCGCAATTCCATATGAATGGTATGCTGATGGAAATCTTTCAGAGGATAAAACATCCCTGCTTGTTTCCTTAAAGGCGGGAACCACCGTGTTTGGTCAAAAAGCACAGGGAGCTCCGTTTACCGTTTATGCGCCGGCGGCATTTACAGATGAAAAAGGCAATACCGATGTTTGCCGTAACTGGTCGTTTGCGGTAAAGAAAGGAGATAAACTGAGCTACGAATGGCCGGTGAAAGCTTTTGCCGATGGGAACTATCACCTCCGGCTGCACGGCCCCAACGGATTTTACAGGGAGTTCCGGGGCAGCCGCCAGGATCCTGCGTTGAAGGTGCTGTGTACCTATGAAATGAACAGGGATCAGCCTACAGGCAATGTGTTGCTACAGTTTAGCAGCGCAGTGCCGGTAACCATTGATATTGTTGACAACGCTTACAAAAATAACACGCTTAGCAAAGCCATCAACGGCAATCAGAACCTGGTGCTCAATCTGACGAAAAGTGCCGGCTGGTATGATTTCAGCATAAAGATCAAAGGCGATGAGCGCTTTGAAAAACGATATGCAGGTCGGGTGGAAACAACAAAAGAAGGGATCACAGATCCGGGTATGGGACGTGCGGTTTAGCTAAGCCGGCCCCAGTAAACCTTGGTGGCATAATGAATAATGACCTGGTTGCCGGTTTGGTACTGATTAAACAGTGCTTTAAGATCGGCAACCATTTCTGTATATCCCGGCCCATCTTTCACCGGCATGTAAGAAGAGGAAAGCAGGCGCCCTTCAAGGCCTTCATAGGTAAAGACCTGTTGGTTATTGAAAACGGATAAGGTTACCGTTCCGGGTGCAAAGAATGCTTCAATAGCAGCATCATCAATATTCCGGTGGTCTACTTTCTGGTATTGGTTGCCATGCCGTACAATGAGTTCCTCATAATCTTTTTCAAAGGCGGTTGCCGTAAGCCGTTCATTCCAGATGAGCGCCACACCACCACCAGGTTTCAGGATCCGTTTAAATTCCCGGCGGCACTGCTCGCGGTTAAACCAATGAAACGCCTGTCCGGCTGCCACCAGTGCCACGCTATGATCCGGGAGGGTGGTAGCTTCCGCGGTGCCATCAATTGCTTTAAAATCCGGGTACGATTGAAGTAATGCCTCACTTTTTTGCCGCATTTCAACATTGGGTTCAATGCCCCATACGGTATAACCTTTTTGCAAAAAAAGTTCAGCCGAGATTCCCGTACCGGAGCCGATGTCTGCAACCGGCAGCCCCGGTTTTAACAGGTGCTGCTGTTCCAGCAGGGGAATGATGGCGGCCGGATAATGCGGACGGTACTTTACATAGTCTTCTACACGGTTACTAAAACGAAGGGTGCTGTTTTGCATGGATACCATTAGAAATAGAAAATACGAAATCGGGAATGTAAAATGCAAAAGTAGTAAAAGCAAACGCTTTCAGCAAGAGGCTGGCAAGAGAACGTAGTTGTAGATATTTTAGTATGGACTATTTTTCTGCGGAGCTACTTCGAGGTGCTGCACAATCGCCAGTGACTTGATACGCTGTACTACCGAAAGGAAATCCCGCAGCCAGGAGGCAGACAGGTATTGAAATAATTTTATTTCATGCAAAAAATACAGATCGGTATTGGTAATGGTGGAAACCGTATGCCCGGAATATACTTTTAACAGGAGGTTGACCATGCCGCGTGTGATACTGTGATCACTGTCTGCCTTAAAATAGATCCGTCCATCTTCCTTATAGGCGATTACCCATACTTTTTTACTGCATCCGGCAACCAGGTTTTCATCATTCTTATCTGCCACATCCATTGAACCAGTGCCGTTGGAAACCTGTTTTAGGTGCCGGAAATAAGAGAATTTATTAACCGCAGCGGCCAGATGCTCAAACTCTGCGATGATTTTGTCCTGCATTCTGTTTATATCCATTGCTTGGTAGTTTACGGGTATTCCTAATATGTTTTGAACATAAGATAAAACGCTGAAATGACCCCAAATCGTATGTGTGTGAATAAATAATATTTACACGCATAAAACACACTGGGTATGAATGCGTTCGGAATTGATTATCTTTGGGGATAAGCTATGGATTATAAATATACACTGGATGCTGCAGACAGTTTCCTGGAGCTGCTGAAATCGCATCTGGAAAACCATCAGAAAGTGTCCCTGTTGTCCGATATCGGCGGCTGGGAGCGGGCCGAAGGAATGATCCACAAGATCGTTCAGAAGGATGGCTCGTATTACCTGGTGCTGGATAACGGCACTACCCTTGATATTTCAAAGATCATTGCGGTAAACGGAACCTTCAAAACAGATTGTTCCTGCTAACGGCGCAGATATGCTGCGAAACAATGATGTTTGTTGAAAAAAAATCAACAGATCAACATCTTATTAGAAATTAATTAAAGCCTTTAACGGGGTGCGCGGTTCTTATTAATTTTGCACCTCATTTATTTTAAAAACAGTTTTCAGAATGGAAAGAGTCTACAATTTTTCGGCCGGGCCCTGTGCATTACCGGAAGCGGTGTTATTAAGAGCACAAAAAGAGTTATTGAACTACAACAATACCGGAATGTCCGTAATGGAGATGAGTCACCGATCGAAAGATTATATGGCCATTATTGAGTCAGCAGAACAATTGTTCCGCGAGCTGATGCAGGTACCCGACAATTACAAAGTATTGTTCCTTCAGGGAGGTGCATCCAGCCAGTTTGCTATGGTTCCCTTAAACCTGATGAGCCGGAGTAAAAAAGCCGATTATGTGAATACGGGTGTATGGTCCGATAAAGCGATCAAAGAAGCATCCCGCTATGGAACCGTAAATGTAGTGGCCAGTTCAAAGGATAAAATCTTTAACTATATACCCAAGCTGGATCCGGCTACTTTTACACCGGATGCGGATTATTTTCATATTACCACTAACAATACCATCTACGGTACGCGCTACAATGAGCTGCCGGATACCGGTGCTGTAACGTTGGTGGCCGATATGTCTTCCGATATCCTGTCAAAATATTACGATGTCCGGAAATTCGGTCTGATCTATGCCGGCGCTCAAAAGAATATGGGTGCAGCGGGTGTGTGCGTGGTCATCGTAAGGGAAGACCTGTTGGGAAATGCTATGGAATTTACTCCTGCAATGATGAACTATAAAAATCATGCAGACAACGGATCCATGTTCAATACACCGCCTACCTATGGCATTTATTTGTGTAAGCTGGTTTATGAATGGCTGAAAGATCTGGGTGGGGTGGATGCCATCGCTGCAATAAATATTGAAAAAGCGCGTGTGCTGTATGAGTTCCTGGATAATTCGGCATTGTTCAGCGGTACCGCGGTTACAGAAGATCGTTCTATTATGAATGTGCCCTTTATTACAAAGGATCATGCGCTGGACGACCAGTTTCTGAAAGAAGCAAATGCCAGCGGATTTGTAAACCTGAAGGGACACCGCACCACTGGTGGCATGCGGGCGAGCATTTATAATGCCACTCCGTTGGAAACCGTACAAAAGCTGGTTGATTTTATGAAACAGTTTGAGCTGGCGAACGCATAAAGCTACATACAGCACTATATAGCATTAAGCCTCCGGTAACCTGCCGGAGGCTTAATTGTTTATCTTTATGGTATGTTGCATCCACTGATCGCTACGGTACGCCGGTTTACAACGTTTCCAGACGCAGAAGCGGCTTATTTCCTGTCTCTTTTTTCTGAAAGAAAATATAAGAGAGGCGCCCGCTTGCTGGAAGAAGGGCAGGTGGCCAATGAAGTTTTCTTTGTTATGAAAGGCAGCCTTCGCCAGTACTTTCTGAATGAAGACGGACAGGAGCGTACCTGTAATTTTTCTATGGAACAGGAGTTCCTTACCGATCTTGAAAGCTTTTCGAGGAAGTCGCGGTCGGCTTCCAGCATCGAGGCGCTTGAACCTACTACCTGTTTGGTCATTGCCTGCCCAGACCTGGTAACGGCCCTGCATACATCTCCCGCTACTGCAGAATTCTTTCGCCTCATCGTGGAAAATGTAGCCGCCGAAAATATCCGACGTACGAAATCGCTATTGTCGCTTTCACCTGAAAAGCAGTTTACAGATCTGCTCCGGGAAAAGCCCCAGTTATTTCAACGGGTGCCGCAACGTTATATTGCCCAGTACCTGGGAATTGCCCCGGAGAGCCTGAGCCGCATCCGTAAGCGCATGATGATTCCTCAGAAATCTTAACACAGATCATCGTTTGAGTAAAAGACCGGCAGTAGGTTTGCAGTTATAAAACAACCGATCATGCAAACAATTTTAGGAGCCGGTGGCGATATTGGAAAATTTCTTGCCACTGCTTTAAGTGCTTATACTAACCGGGTGCGACTGGTAGGACGACATCCGCAAAAAGTAAATGAAACCGATGAACTGATGGCCGGCGATCTGCAGGATGCGGCGCTGGTGCAACAGGCCGTAGCGGGCAGCGAGGTGGTATATATAACCGCCGGCCTGCCGTATAATGCCTCCGTTTGGGAGCAGCAATGGCCGGTGATGATGCAGAACGTGATTGACGCCTGTGTCCGGCATCGGTGCAAACTGGTATTTTTTGATAATGTGTATGCCTATGCAAAAACAGCAATACCTCACATGACCGAGGAAAGTCGTATCGATCCTCCTTCAAGAAAGGGCAGGGTAAGGGCACAACTGATCCGGATGCTGACTGCGGCTGCTGCAACAAGGGGATTGCAATACCTGATCGCACGCAGCGCCGATTTTTATGGCCCGGAAGCACGCAACGGTATATTGAACCAGCTTGTGCTGAATAATGTTAAAAAAGGAAGCCGCGCCAACTGGCAGGCCAATGTACATAAAGTGCACTCCTTCACCTATACTCCCGACGCGGCAAGGGCCACGGCGCTATTGGGTAATACCGAAGCGGCCTATGGCCAGGTATGGCATCTGCCTACATCGGAGGAACGCCTTACGGGGAAACAATTTATTGAGCTGGCAGCCGCACAAATGCAGGTACAGCCCCGCTACTTTGTATTATCGCCATTACTGCTGGCACTGGGCGGATTGTTTTCCCGCACGATAAAAGAACTCCGGGAAATGCAATACCAGAATAACCAGGATTACTATTTTGACAGTTCAAAGTTTACAAAAACATTTGGGTTTAAGCCTACGAGCTATAAGGAAGGCATCCGGCAAACGATGCTGGGAAGTAATGAAAGGGACTAATGCCACAAAGCGTTTTCGAACGCTATCTGCAGTTGCCTTGTCGGTCTTGGCGCATCTTGTGGTAACAATTTAAATGCAAGGCGCGCGAAGAAAACGCGAAGGGCGCAACGCGTTTTCGAACGCCATCTTCGGTTGCCTTAGAGCCCTTGCGGATTCCTGGCGTACCTTGCGGTTTACCATTTGCCGCGCAGGAAGCGGTAACGCGGGCTACAGACCAGATGAATAAATCCTGGCTGTTCTAAAGGCGCCTTGCCGGTCTTGGCGCATCTTGTGGTAACAATTTAAACGCGAAGGGCGCAAAGAAAATGCGAAGGGCGCAACGCGTTTTCGAACGCCATCTGCGGTTACCTTAGAGCCCTTGCGGATTCCTGGCGTACCTGGCGGTTTAATTTTTTCCGCATCGTGCACAATGGCCAAGTAACATAAAGATCTTTACATTGCTCTTCACCTTACACCTGAAGTCTTACGTACTTTATGGCCGGAGTTGGAAGGGGTGCTTGCATCGTAACAACGAAGTTTCTTCGTGCGTCTTAGTGTCTTTGAGGCTTTGTGGTACTCCGTCCCTCACCGCTTAAATGATCTTGTGTTCCAGGGCCAGCCTGATCACGGAGAACATATTGCTGGTCTGGAACTTTTGTATGATATTCCTGCGATGGGTTTCTACGGTTAACTGGCTCAGAAATAATTTATCAGCAATATCCGTACTGGAAAGTCCTTCCGAAATGAGGCGAAGGATTTCTTTTTCCCGTTTCGTAAGAACCGGGATCCCATTCCAGTCGTTGGGGCTTGGGCGGGACAGGATCTCTTTAACGGCAGGGCTCAACACCGTTTCTCCTTTCAGTCCGTTTTCAATACCATCCAGCAACTCATCGGCCGAGGCATTTTTAAGGAGATAGCCACTGGCACCGTTTTGAAGCATCTGCGAGATAATACTGCGTTCGGCCTGGTTACTGATCGCCAGCACGGTTATTTCCGGATAGTTCTTTTTCACCGCTGCGCAAAGCTCCAGCCCGGTCATATCCGGTAACACTACATCCAGCAACACCATATCCGCATTATTGGTTTTGAGATAATCCAGGAACTGGCTCCCCCTTGTAAAACTTACAATTTCAAACGGGGTTTCTGAAGTCAGCAGGTTTTTGAGTCCCTCAATAACGATGGGATGATCATCAACGATAGCAATAACGGGAAGAGGAGGGTGCTGCAACATGTAATTCCATATTTATGGTGGTATTCGCCGGTTATCTGTTGATCCACAACATGTGCAACCCGTTCAGATATCGACGATCCGGTTTAAATTTAGGTACAGCTTCTGGCATTGACCGGGGGGCGGAATCGCTGTTCTGAAAGTATCTTCCAGGCATGCCCCGTACAACAGGCCCTCCGGAACGGAGATCGGCTAATGCCTTCATTCGGTCATCCGGCGGTTGAGCCATTCAACATCGCTTACAACGCATCGGCCGGTATTTTATTTTTTCGTGGCCTTTTTAGCCGCCGCCTTCTTCTTGGCAGGCGCTTTTTTTGCTGCGGTTTTCTTTGCGGGTTTTGTAAACGCTCCCGGCAGCTCTGCCTCGATCATTTTTTTAACGGTTTCTATATTTAACTGGGCCACTTCCTCCGGCGTATATTTTGTACCGTCTTCCTTTCTTCCGAGTTTCACCATTTTTTTACCAAAACGGATAAATGCGCCCCAGCGTCCGTTTTCAAGAGCGATCTTTTCTTCGGGCCATTGCTGGATGTACCGGTTGGATTCCTTCTCCATCTTTGTTTTGATCAGCTCATCAATATCTCCCTGCGAAAGATTATCAAAATCATAACGGCGCGGCACATTAATAAACAGATCATTCCATTTGATATAGGGACCAAAACGGCCCTTGCCTTTTGTAACGGGTTTTTCTTCAAAATGAGCAATGGGCGCATCTGCTACCTGTTTTTCGCTGATCAATGCAACAGCACGCTCCATATCAACGGACAGGGGATCTTCTGTCCGGGGGATAGAGATAAATTCTTCACCCCATTTCACATAAGGACCAAAACGGCCCACATTTACAGATACCTCTTTGTCTTCATAGGTGCCCAGTGTAACCGGAAGCTTAAACAGGTCCATAGCCTCCTCGAAGGTGATGGTTTCAATGCTTTGGCCTTTCCGCAGCGTGGCAAACCGTGGTTTTTCTTCATCATCTGCGTTTCCGATCTGGATCATGGGACCAAAACGGCCCATCCGGGCAATAACCGGCTTGCCGGTTTCAGGATCGGCACCCAGTTCCCGTTCGCCTTTAATGCGCTCGGCGGTTTCAATGGTATTATCGACACCTTCCTTAAAGGGATGATAAAATTCGTCGATGAGTTTATTCCACAACAATTTACCGTTGGCAATTTCATCAAATTCTTCCTCGATCCTGGCGGTAAAGCCATAATCCATGATATTCTCAAAGTATTGCTTCAGGAAATCGGTTACCACCAGCCCCAGGTCTGTTGGAAATAATTTGGCTTTTTCAGCTCCGGTGATTTCAGTATGCTCTTTTTGGGAAAGCTGGTTCTCTTTTAAGGTAATGATTCGGTATTTGCGCTCAAGCCCTTCCTTATCGCGTTTTTCCACATATTCCCGTTTCAGGATGGTTGAAATAGTGGGGGCATAAGTAGAAGGGCGTCCGATGCCAAGTTCTTCCAGTTTTTTTACAAGAGAAGCTTCCGTATAGCGGGGAGAAGGGCGGGTAAACCGTTCGGTGCCGGTCATTTCCACCAGCGGAAGCTGTTGCCCGATGGTTAATGGCGGCAGCATGCCTTCCTGCGCTTCATCCTCCTGGATGTCTTCATCATCCCGGTCTTCGCGGTACAGCTTCAGGAACCCGTCAAATTTTACAACTTCACCGGTTGCCGACAGGAATTCCTTATTGGTGGAGATCTCTATTTTGGCGGTGGTTTTTTCCAGCTGCGCATCGGCCATCTGGCTGGCCATCGTCCGCTTCCATATAAGATCGTACAGCCGCTTCCAATCTGCATTTTCAACGGTAGTGTTGTTCATGTAGGTTGGACGGATGGCTTCGTGCGCTTCCTGTGCGCTTTCGTTCTTATTTTTAAAACGGCGGAATTGATGGTATTGCTCCCCGTACATACTCTTAATGGTATTGGTAAGATCTCCAAGTGCCGTATTACTCAGGTTCACACTATCCGTACGCATATAGGTAATATGCCCGTTCTCATACAATTGCTGTGCAAGTTGCATGGTACGGCTTACGCTATAGCCAAATTTCCGGCTGGCTTCCTGTTGCAGTGTAGACGTGGTGAAGGGCGGTGCCGGACTCCGCTTTCCCGGTTTTACCTGGATATCTTTTACCGTATAGTCGGCATTCAGGCAGGACTGTAAAAAACGTTCGGCATCTGCGGCATTGTTGAATTTGGCACCTTCTGCTTTAAATGAGATCTTTTTCCCGGCGATATCCGTTGCCGTAAAAACAGCAACAATTTTAAAGCTGCTTTGTGGTTCAAACGCGTTGATCTCCCGTTCTCTTTCAGCAATCAGCCGTACCGCCACACTCTGAACCCTTCCGGCGCTCAGGTTGTTCTTTACACTTATTTTCCGCCACAATACCGGGCTCAGCTCAAATCCAACGATCCGGTCCAGTACCCGGCGGGCCTGCTGTGCATCTACCAGGTTCATGTCTACATGCCGGGGAGCTGCCACTGCCTGCTGGATGGCCGGTTTGGTAATTTCGTTAAAAACAATGCGTTTTGTTGTTTTAGGATCGAGTCCCAGCACCTCGCATAAATGCCAGCTGATGGCCTCACCCTCCCGGTCCTCATCCGTTGCCAGCCATACTTCTTCGCTTTTTGAGGCCAGTTGCTTCAGGTCGCGCACCACTTTCTCTTTTCCCTCCGAAACCACATAGCGGGGGTGGAACTGCTTCTCAATATCGATACCCATTCCTGCTTTCTCAAGATCACGAATGTGCCCGAAACTGCTCTTAACCTGGAAGTCTTTGCCTAAAAATTTCTCAATGGTTTTTGCCTTTGCCGGGCTCTCTACGATCAGTAAATTCTTCGCCATATGCTTTTCTGAACAACGCTTTTTATTACCAAATTTTGGGCAAGATTAGAATTTTTTTTTTAAATCCGCTTATTTTTTCCCCGGAGGCGGTTCCCGTTTTTACATTTCAGTTGCTGTTTTTCATCGGGTTATACCATATATTATAATTCTGTGATGCCCTTCAAAGCAGCAGCCACAGGTGGGAAAAGTGTCAAACGAATGGTTGTTTGCCGGGTAGGTTTTAAAGAAAACCGGCTACTTTTTCCAGCACGGCAGCATCGCGGTAAATCTTGCTATGCCCAAGCCCTTCAGTAAAAATAAAATGAATATGGGCAGGAGCCATTTGCTGTATTTCGTAGGCTTCCGCCACGGGAGTGATCGGATCCTGTTTGTCGTGGATCCAAAGAATATCACTTTTAAGTGCCGGCAGGCATCTCTTTATGGTGAACCAGTTCAGGTCTTTGCCGCTAAGCCGGGTTACATTATTAAAAAATGATTGCTGTATTTGCGGGTCTCTAATGGCCATTTGTTGTAAAAAGGTGGCGGCAAGGCCGGTGGTGTCGGCCGCCGGGGCAAACAGCACTATTTTGATCAAGGCGTTATGCGGCAGTTCCGAAACGGCCAGGGTTACGGCAAGCCCACCGAAGGAATGACCGATATAGGCATCAAAAGGACCATATTGTTCTGTTAACTGTGTAACCAGTTGCATATAATCAATGGCGTTGATCCGTTTACCACCGCTGCGCCCGTGCGCCGGCGCATCAAAAGCCGTAATTTCATATCCTTTTTCTACCAGCAAAGGGATCAGGTGCTCGAAACGTTGTGTATGCGAGCGAAAGCCATGCGCAATAAGGAGCTTGCGGGCACCGCCTTTATTCCAGCAGTATCCTTTTAGCTGCTGCTCCCCGTACAAAAGGGAACGCTGTTCGGCCGACTGCAGCAACGGGCTCAATGCATAACCGGCCTTACCCAACGGGGTACAGAAAAGCCGGAAAGCATTGTTGCCCGCCCGCTCTTTGGATACCAGTGCCAGGAGGCGGATACGGGTTTTGTAAAGCTCCTTTATAAAATTTTGTAATTTCATCCGTTGAATTTTTATTTTCCGCCGTTGGTGGATGTATTATGGTCGGATGGAACCTGGTTTGAACCTACTCCTGAATATATCCGGGAGCTTCATAGCCATTTCATCAGCGATCGCAAAGGTATCTATATTTATTATGAACATTGTTATCATCGGGTCGGGAAATGTGGCGGCAGTACTCGGCCGTAAATTGCTGAAGGCGGGACATGTGATCCAGCAGATCTACGGCCGCAATGCAACCGCGGCTTCGGAGCTTGCGTACGAATGGAATACGGAATCGGCCAACTATACCAGCCTTGTTGTTAAAACCGCCGATGTATACCTGATAGCTGTGGCCGATACGGCTATTGCTGCTGTTGCCGCAGACCTGCGGTTGAAGAACAAGATCGTGGCACATACCGCCGCAGCCGTACCGATGGATGTATTAAAGGGGGTTACGGACAACTATGGGGTGTTTTACCCCTTGCAAAGCATGCGCAAGCAGCAGGAAAACAGCCCGGAGCTAACAATTTACACGGAGGCTTCCAACGCGGATACAAAAAAAGTACTGGACCAGTTGGCTGCCTCTATTACCAATAACCCGGTGCAGCCGGCAGACCTCGACAAACGGTCGCGCTTGCATGTGGCGGCCGTATTTGCCAGCAATTTTACCAACTATCTGTTTGACCTGGCAGCATCCTTTTGTAACAAAGAAGGGATCTCCTTCAGCGAATTGCTGCCATTGATCCGCAATACGGTGGAACGCCTGAACGAAGAATCGCCTTCCCAGATGCAAACCGGGCCTGCTGTGCGAAAAGACCTGGATACGATTCATAAACATCAGGAACTTTTAAAGGATTACCCCGAGCACCTTATGGTATATAATTTTTTAACGGAGGCGCTGATGCGGCATTGATGAAATAAACACAAACGCACGCAGGATTTGTTCCATTGCAGTCGTTGGGGTGCGTTGATACTCGCAGTTCAGTTTAAACCGCCAGGGACGCAAGGTTTTTTCGCAAGGTTCGCGAAGATATCTATCCCCAATAATCCTCGTTGCGTATTCTTTGCGGGTCCATAGCGTACTTTGCGGTTGAATTAAAAACTTCAGGCTACGGGAAAACGCCTCTATCCCGTTTCGGCGATTCACTTGAATCCAATACATTTGCATCACCCTTAACAATAATAAAGATCACATGAACCTGTTGCAGCGATTTCAGCGAATAAAGGTGTTTGTTTTTGACGTGGATGGTGTACTTACCAATGGCGACCTTTTGGTGCTGGAAAGCGGCGAAATGGCCCGTGTAATGTATGTGAAAGACGGCTATGCGCTGCAGCTGGCCATTAAGCAGGGGTATGCGGTCCTTGTGGTTTCCGGATCCGCGCCCTCGGCGGTGCTGGGACGTTTGAATAAGCTGGGTATCCGTGAGGTTCATTTTGCGATCAAAGATAAACAGGCCTTTATCCGGCAATGGATGGAGGAACGGCAGGTGGCTCCTGAAACGGTATTGTTTATGGGCGACGATATACCCGATCTGCCGGTGTTCGATTTGGTAGGCTTATCGGCCTGTCCTGCGGATGCCGTGAGCGAGATCCTGCATAAAGCCATTTTTGTTTCCGGCTATCCGGGTGGCAGGGGGTGTGTGCGGGAAGTGATCGAAAAAGTACTCCGCAGCAATGATCATTGGGGAAATGATGCACAGGTTGCTTCTACTTAAATTTAAAAAACCGGATGAAGAAGATAGCTGCATTTTTCAGGTTGATACGCTACCCCAACCTTATTTTTATTGCGCTCACGCAGGCGATGTTCCAGTATTGCATTTACTATCCCATTTACCATGACCGGATACCGGCCGGCGATTTGACACAATTTATACTTTTGGTGCTGGCATCCGTTTTTATTGCCGCTGCGGGAAATATCATCAATGACTATTTCGATATGAATATCGACCGGATCAACAAGCCGCAGAAAATGGTCATCGGCAAATACATCAACCGCAGGTGGGCCCTGGTATGGCATCTGGGCCTGAGTGTGCTGGGAGTGGCATTAACTGCCGTTGCCGTTAACCCGTTTTCGAGATGGTATCTTGTGGTGGCTAATATTGCCTGTGTATTGCTGCTCTGGTTCTATTCTGTAAAATTTAAAAAGGAGATCCTGATCGGCAATGTAGTGATCTCATTGCTTACGGCCTGGACGATCATGATCATCTTTCTCTCCAAATTTTCCTTCTCAGATGCTTTCGGAAACGGACATCCGGGCCAGCTGAAGCTGTTTCGTTTTGCAGTATTGTATGCCGGTTTTGCTTTTATTATTTCACTGGTACGGGAAGCTATAAAGGATGTGGAGGACATCGCCGGCGACCGCAAGTATGGGTGTAATACCATGCCGATTGCCTGGGGTGTAAATGCTACCAAAGTGTATGTGGCCGTTTGGCTGACCCTGCTGATCGCCCTGTTGCTGGTGGTGCAGTTTTATATCCTGCAACTTGGCTGGTGGCCGGGTGTGGTATATTGTGTGGCATTGATCCTGCTGCCGGCCGGATACCTGTTCCGCAAGCTAATACCGGCAAGTACGCCTGCAGACTATCATTACCTGAGTATGGTAACAAAGGGGTTGATGTTGACCGGTATTTTATCCATGGGTATTTTTTATTTTTATTTATAACGTATGGCCGGTAACCGAGTTATCCTTGCATCTTCATCGCCCCGCCGGAAACAGATCCTGGAATGGGCCGATGTGCCGTTTGAGATCCGCACAAAGGAAATTGACGAAAGCTTTAATCCCGAACTTGACCTGCCATCCGCCATTGCAGACGTGGCCCTGCGGAAGGCACAGGCCATTTTGGAAGGTGTAAGCGCCGATATCATTGTGCTGGCGGCGGATACGGTAGTGGTACTGGACAACCAGGTAATTGGCAAGCCCAAAAGCCGGGAAGCGGCGATCAACACCCTTACCCGCCTGCAGGATCGTACCCACCAGGTAATTACCGGGGTGGCCCTGGTAAAGGGGCCGGAGGAGCTGCTCTTTTCAGACATAACGGAAGTAACCTTTCACCCGTTAACACACCGGCAGATTGTTTATTACATAGACCGGTACCAGCCTTTTGATAAAGCCGGTTCCTATGCCATACAGGAATGGATCGGAGTGGCAGGTATCAAAAATATCAACGGGGATTTTTATAATGTAATGGGATTGCCGGTGAGCAGAATATTACAGGAAATGCGTAAATTGCAGTACCGATTCGTGGAAGACGAATAGGTATTTAATAACCTAGAAAAACAACAACCATATGAACGAACAGCTACTCCAGTATATCTGGCAGTTCCAGTATTTTAATGCCCGGTCTTTAGCTACCACAGATGGAACGCCTGTTCAGGTATTGAATGTAGGCATGCTGAACCGTAACCAGGGACCGGATTTTGAACATGCACGCATCCGTATCGGGAGCACTTTATGGGCCGGCTCCGTTGAACTGCATCTCAGAACCTCGGACTGGGACCGGCACCTGCATCAACACGACCGCAACTACCGGAAAGTGATCCTCCATGTAGTATACGAAGATGATGTGGCCGGCACAGCGGCACTTCCGGTGGTGGAGCTGAAAACACTGATCTCAAGAAGCTTGCTGCACCGGTATGAAGGCCTGCTGAATGCCCGGGCATTTATTCCCTGCGAAAAAATGATCGCCACTGTACCCAGCATTATCCTGAATGTGTGGAAAAGCAGGCTGGTAGCCGAGCGCCTTATACGGAAAGGCGCCCTGATCGAAGATTACCTGGAGGTCAATCATCAGCACTGGGAAGAAAGCTTCTGGTGGCTGCTGGCAAAAAACTTCGGTTTGCCCGTTAATGCAGATACCTTTGAAGCCATTGCAAAAAGCCTTCCGGTAACCTTGCTGGCCAAACATAAGCAACGGATCCAGCAGCTGGAAGCATTGCTGTTGGGGCAGGCGGGCTTGCTTGACGGTCGTTTCGAAGATCCATATCCGGTCCTGTTGCAACGGGAATACCGGTTCCTTCAAAAGAAATATAATCTCAAGCCGGTTGCCCATCCGGTACATTTTTTACGGATGCGCCCCGGCAGTTTTCCTACCGTGCGATTGGCTCAACTGGCAGCGGTGATCGCCTCGTCGGCACATTTATTCTCAAAAATCATCCGCGAAGATTCATTGGATGCAGTGCGGGCCTGGTTCCGTGTAGATGCCAACGATTTCTGGCATTATCATTATACGCTAAATGAATCCAGCACAATGAAGGTAAAATCGGTAGGTGCTTCAATGATCGATAATATCATTATCAATACCATTGCGCCCATGCTCTTTGCCTATGGTAATGTATATGGAAATGACCAGTTGAAGGAAAAGGCTATCCGGTGGCTGGAAGAAACAAAGCCAGAGAAAAACAGCATTACAAAGGGATTCGAATGCCTGGGGGCGGCCAGCCAGTCGGCGATGGATTCGCAGGCATTTATTGAATTAAAGACCCGCTACTGTGATGCCCGTAAATGTCTTTATTGTTCTGCTGGAAATTACCTGCTCAAACGGGAGAAATAAGGCGCCATAAAATGCTTTATAAAAAAAGGGCTGTATCCGCATACGGACACAGCCCCGATATTCCTTCAACAAAAACAGTTAATAACGTCTGTTACCGCCCCGGTCGTGTGCATAATCCTTGTTCCGGTTCACGCGATCATAGGTGCCTTTGTCCCGTTTATTACTACGGTAAGCATAATCTCTTATAGATACCTGTGTATGATCATACCGGTACCGGTCATAACGGTTGCGGTGGGCGATATTATCCCTCCAGGGATTGGGTGTATTGATCACTACTTTATAGGTGTTATAAAGATTAATGTTTGCAAACTGACGGGGCAGCTGGCGTACGGTTACCCAGCTTCTCCGGTCCTGGTAAATATAGGTACGGTTATATACATCGTAGTACGCATTGATCTCCGGCAGATAATAATAGCGGACCTGGTTATAGCCATGAGGTCCCCATTGTGGCTGGTTCCCGATATTAACATTGATGTTTACCTGCGCGTTTGCAGATTGTACTGCCGCCATTCCGCTTACCAGCATCATTACAATGAATAACTTTTTCATAACGACCTCCTTTGTTTTTTTGATGAATGTTGTTCTGTTATATAGACGTGATTCTAAAGAAAAAGTCTGCAAGAAAAGCGTTAATAAATTACTAAGGTTAAGCAGCGTCTATCTTGGTGTTTTTGTGCAGCTTGGATTGGGGTTTAACCGCGAAGACGCAGGGCGCAAGGCTTTCGCAATATTCGCCATGCAAGCGATATAGTGTTGACCGTATTACCATTGCGGCCTTAGCGGGTTCTTTGCGCACGTTGCGGTTAAACTTTTACCAGAGAAGGGCGAGGGGGAGATTTAATGATACGATGATCCTATTCTGCGCAGTTCTTTGATCAATGTAACCCCTGCAGCTCCCGGGTTTCTTTTTAACGCAATGGGCGCAAGGCTTTCGCAATGTTCGCCATGCAAGCGATATAGTGTTGACCGTATAACCATTGCGGCCTTAGCGGGTTCTTTGCGCACATTGCGTTTATGCTTTTACCAGAGAAGGGCGAGGGGGAGATTTAATGATACGATGATCCTATTCTGCGCAGTTCTTTGATCAATGTAACCCCTGCAGCTCCCGGGTTTCTTTTTTAACGCAATGGGCGCAAGGCTTCAGCAATGTTCGCCATGCACAGCGATATAAGTGTTGACCCTATTGCCATTGCGGCCTCAGCGATTTCTTTGCGCACGTTGCGTTAAAACTTTTACCAGAGAAGGGCGAGGGGGAGATTTAATGATACGATGATCCTATTCTGCGCAGTTCTTTGATCAATGTAACCCCTGCAGCTCCCGGGTTTCTTTTTTAACGCAACGGGCGCAAGGCTTCCGCAATGTTCGCCATGCACAGCGATATAAGTGTTGACCGTATTGCCATTGCGGCCTTAGCGATTTCTTTACGCACGTTGCGTTTAAACTTTTATCAGAGAAGGAGGGCTATCCACAAACTCATGAGGCTTGTTCCCAGGCATCCAGTACATCCACGATGGAAGGGTAGGCCTGTTCCTTGTAGGCGGCTATCTGTACAGGGGCCACCCAGCTGATTGCTGTAATGTCTTCCTCGGTTTGCGGCACCAGTTGTTCCGTAGCCGTTCCTTTCATCATAAACCAATGCGATTCTTTCAGGATATGATGCGTTCCCTGTTCATAGGTGTGATAGGTAATAAGCAAGGGGGCTCCCAGCTCAATCTTCGAAAGCCCGGTTTCTTCTTTTACTTCCCTGAGAGCGCAGGCTTCGATGGTTTCTCCCTCGTCCAGTTTACCCTTGGGCAGATCCCAGAACCCCCGCCGGTGAATCATCAGCACTTCACCGCTTTCATTCAATACCAGGCCGCCACCGGCCGGGATGATTTCGAATCTCCGGAAAAATGCATTTTTGAGCTGTTCAAAATCCGGATGGATAAAGATGCCGGTTTTGATTTCCGGCAGGGTTAGTTCCCGCAGCATCGCCTTGATCGAATGCGTGTCCAGTTCATCGATCAATACCGTTTCGGGGTGGTGGAGCAACTCCCGGAGCAGGTCATCGGGCTGGTCGCAGAGATAGAGTACTTTATTATGGGTGTGTATTTTAATTTGCATATAATTTCTGTTTTATAAAAGATGCGCTTAATTTCGCAGCCTAAATTTAGGGAGCTATTATGAACGATGCAAAAGTAGTTGCAGAAAAGTTACTGCAGGTAAATGCGGTAAAACTAAGGCCACAGGAGCCTTTTACCTGGGCCAGCGGCTGGAAGAGCCCGATCTATTGCGATAACCGGAGCGTGCTTTCGTTTCCGTTTGTGCGCGATTTTATTAAAAGTGAAATGTGCAACGTTCTGTTTGAGCAGTTTGGCGATGCCGATTGCATTGCCGGTGTAGCTACCGGGGCCATTGCCTGGGGCGCCCTTGCTGCCGATCAGCTCAAATTGCCCTTTATTTATGTACGTCCCAAACCCAAAGAGCATGGATTGGGTAACCAGGTGGAAGGTTTGTTTGAAAAAGGACAGAAAGTAGCCGTGGTAGAAGACCTGGTGAGCACCGGGAAAAGCAGCCTGCAGGCCGTAGATGCGCTGGAAGCTGCGGGGCTTAACATTGTAGGAATGGTATCGATCTTTACCTACGATTTTGCGGTGGCCCAGGCTGCCTTTGCGGAACGCCAGATCAAGTATCACCCGCTTACCAGCTACCCGGTTTTACTGGAGCTGGCACAGGAAAAGGGATTGATCAAAGAAGAAGATGCCGGATTATTGCTGAAATGGCGGGAAGACCCGGCAAACTGGACAGGGGTTTAAAATTTAAACTGACTCAATAAATCATTGGATGCCTTTTTCCCGCTGTACCGCAGCGGGAAATTTTTTATAACGCCTCCCTTGCTGAGACGGGCGTTGCCATCCAGCCTGATGTTAACGGAATCCCGGGTGATGAGGCTGAGGGAATTCGTCAGCAAATCCTTCATATTTACCTTTAACCGTACCGGAACCGAAAAATCACTTCGCGCAGGTATTTTTACATCTTCGTTTAGCAGGAAATCGCCAATATAAATATCCTGTATCCACGCCTTCCCGCCGGCATTGTTCAGCAGGGCGCCCAGTTTGTTGGGATTATTGAAAACAAGATTCATCTCCATCGTTGTTTCATTCATCCCGATCTTACCCATTTTCACGTTTTCAATACCCACAAATTTGATATCCTGGTACCGCATACAGGAGGGCAGGAGAAGCACGGCAATGGCCAATACAAAAAAGAATTTCTTCATTTCCTAGAATATTAATGAGGGCAAATTAAGGGCATTTACTGAAGCTGCGAAAAATGCACTGTTAAAACCCAGGCGGCTGATGCCATTTCTTTTAGTAA
This sequence comes from Niabella pedocola, assembly GCF_021044425.1. Lineage (GTDB taxonomy): Bacteria > Bacteroidota > Bacteroidia > Chitinophagales > Chitinophagaceae > Niabella > Niabella pedocola. The sequence continues at coordinate 347,451 of NZ_JAJNEC010000003.1, forward strand.
TTAAGGCCAGGCAAAGGCTTCAAAGAATACTAATATTTTTGATTTTAAAAAATATTAGCAATTGATTGATTAATAAGTATTTAATATGTGTATAATTTTATTTAAAATGATACAAAATGAGGCTATTTTGATTCCGGAATTCAGTATTGCAAACATGTTTGTATTTAGGATAAAATACATTGTTTTGTGCTGATATACACCAAATTAAAATGATAATGTATATTTATAGTTGATATAAAGTATATATTCGGTTTTTCCCAAATAACAGTGCAGATTTCTTCAGGGAAATAGGGAATACCGTTTCAGGAGCAGACTATTACCAAAGGCGTTGTATGAGCTGACTGGTATTGCGGTCGTTATTAAAGGAGGTTTCGACGAGTGATTTCCGCAGTCGGATCTCGTCTTCCTCAAAGGGTTTGTAGTAGAGCTGGGAAATAATAGATGCAATGGCATTGGAGTTGTTGCCGATATGACAGGCGCTCTCCAGGCCGGTTCCGGTTACCATTGATGGTGTGGTTACGCAATGGCGACCAGAAAATAGTGAATGTAAAAGCTTTAGACGTATTCCTGTTATATTTTTATTGAAGCAGGGGAGCACGTTGATATGCGCTTTCTGAACCAGGTCGTTGATCTCCGATTCGCTGGGATTGCTGATGAGGCAGGTATGCTGGCATAGCGCAGCGGCTTTCTGCAGAGGGCGGCCGGGATCTTTACCCGCTATGATAAAGGGCACCCGTACTTTATTGAATACTTTGCTAAGCAGCCATAATGCCGCCTCCTCATTTTCTGCCACCGAAAGATTGCCATGAAAAAGACAATGGGTACCCATACCTTCCAGGCTGTTTACCTTTTGCCAGGATGGAAAAGTGGGCAATAGAAAGGCCTGATCAAACCCTTGCTCCCTAAAAAAGTCAACATCGGTTTCGGAAACGCAGGCAAGCAGGATGTTTTTGGGAAGGGTAGGTACGTATTTCTTTATCAGCCGGCTTTCTGTTTTGTAGTACAGCTTTTTAAAAAGATCGGAAGAGGCCCGGGCCAGCTCTTTATAGTAAATTTCTTCGTTATTGTGCATCCGCACACAGATCCTTCGATCCATCTGCTCTATAAAGGGAATGATGCCCGTACAATGTAACCCTTCCAGCAACACCGGGTAATTGTCTTTAGCCAGCTGTTCTTTCAGTGCTTCATTGATCCTTGAGGAAACAATATAGGGCAGGGAAAGGTTCAGGCATTCCGTTTTTTTCCGGCGTTCATACACATGCACGGATTCACAGAAAATATTCAATTCCCTGGGAACGCCCCGTTCGTTATAGCTGAAATAATGCAGGTGAACCTTTACTCCCAACCGGTGAAACGCCCGGATACGGTTCATCATATCGATTACACCTCCGTAGTCTGCCGGCCAGGGCACATCCAAACAAACAATATGCAAGTGTTGCTGCATTATAAATAAGGTTCGTAAATTTTTATCAGTACCTGCTTCTCCTGGTTCCAGTTCAGCACTTTTTGCGCTTTTAACACGTTCATTTTTACCTGCTGCACGTTTTCAACATCCTCCAGGAAGCGTGCTATTTCAGCCGCCATTTCTTTTGGGGTACGGTTATTTAAACAAAATCCAACACCGTATTGTTCGATGATGCGTTTTACCTCCGGCAACGGGGTGGCCGCTACCGGTATACCAGCTAATATATAATCAAAAAGCTTATTGGGCAAGCTTACAAGGAAATTTTCATCGGTGAACCCGTCCAGCGACAGCCCCAGGTTTGCATGAGGGGTATAATTCTTTAACTGATCCGGGGGCAGTTTATGGATCATTTCCACGCGGTTTTCAAGGCCCCACTCCGCACGTTTTTGCCGGATCTGTTCCCAAAGAAGCCCGCCACCGATATATACCAGGTAATAATCATCGGGCAGGTACTGCATCATCTCCAGGGATTCCAATCCCCCGCGTCCATGATTGATCCCCATTCCCTGCATCAGCAGCACTTTTTTGCCCACCCAGGCTACCGGACGCGCTATGGAAGAAGGCGGCGGAGGCACGGGCAGGTTGCGCACAACAGAGATGGGTGTTCCATAGGATGCCTGGTACTTGGCCTTTACCGCATCACTTACGGTATACACAATGGGAAGCCGGGGAAAAATGGCATCTTCGAGGCGCTTCCAGAATCGTTTTTTTGCGGGTGAACCTGCCAGTTCCGGTACGCCCGTAAAATATTCGTGGGTATCATAGAACAGGAATTTTTTCCGCAATTTGGCGATCATATAGCTGGGGGCAAGCGTGTCCAGGTCGTTGGCCAGCAAATAATCGGTTTTGCAAAACAATAATTTAAAAAACAGCCGGAGGTTAAATTCGGCATATTGCAAAACGCCCTTTTTAAAATAGCAGCGCATTCGTTGCGCATGAAAAGTATAATCGCCCAGGGGCAAACTGTTTCCAAAGGCCCGGCCGATCAGGCGTACATCAAAACCCATTTCCTGAAGCGTGGTACAGATCCGTATCACCCGTTGATCGGTTGTTACTTCAGATATCACAGATACGGTGATGCGCTTGCTCTTCATAACGGAATTTACAGAGAATCGGATAAATGATCGCAAATGTGTTGTGCGGCATTACCATACCCGAAGAGTGCGGCCTCATATCCCGGTGTTAACTGTGCCAGTCGCATAAATGCCTGCAGGAGGGCATCCCGGTCGGGTGCGCAGGTAAGGCCGGCTCCGGACCGGATGATCTCCGGCCATACCGGGCGCTCCATAACAACCAGTGATGGCTTTTCGGCAAAGTAAGCTTCGCGGCTCACGCCCCCGCTATCGGTAATTACAAAACTCGCCTGTTTTATAAATGCCTTCATCTGCGGGTAGCCCAGGGGCGGCATCACCCGGAAAGAGATGGTTGCCCCGGTTTCTGCGATCCTCTTTTGCGTATGCGGATGAAGGGGAACGATTACGGGTATTTGACGGTGCAGATCGTTCAGCGCGTTAATGATCGCCTCTAGATTTTTCTTTACAAGGATGTTCTCTGCCCGGTGTATGGTACAGGCCACGTAGGGGGCCGTTTCCGGCCGGAAGGAAACATCTTCCGGTATTTTGAGGTACGCATCCAGCATCAGGTCGCCGGTAAAAACCGGGCTGGCTGTTATGGCCGTGCCAAAACCTTCTGCTTTTAATGTTTGAAGGTTATGCATCGTGCAACAATAGTGCACGGACGAAAGGCGGTCTGCCAACAGGCGGTTGATTTCCTCCGGCGCTTTCAGATCCCCGGTACGCACACCGGCTTCAAAATGATGCAGTAACTGGCCCGTGCGTGCGGCTGCTATTGCTGCGGCATGCGTGGTATTGGTATCTCCATAAATGATAACGGTACCGGGCTTTTCCTGAGCCAGGCATTGTTGTATCTGCCGGGTTGTATGCGCTATAAAAAGATCGGGATCTGTATTTTCAACCTGCAATTGGATATCCGGGGCAGGCAAGGCCAGGTCATTAAAAAAGACCCCGCTCATTTCCTGACTGTGATGCTGACCCGTATGCAGGATCAGCTGCCGGGCTATTTTTCGTGCTGCGATCGCTTTGTATAAAACAGCCAGCTTGATAAACTGGGGCCGGTTCCCCACGATGTGAATGATTTGCTTCAAGAAACAAATATAACAAACCCCTGCGGGGAATGAAAAATATTCAATGTAGAATATTCAATGTAGAAGTGGAGATGCCGTTACTGCTTTATAATTTTTTGGAAATTTGAAAATTTGAGAATGTGGAAATGTGATAATGACGTAATAGCAAATAGGCAAGATAGCTCCTGCATTAAACAAAATCCCCCGTCCCCAGGTCTTCCTGACCCCTGAAAGCCAGACCTGAACGTTGAAATGTAAAACACCGTTTAGCCTTTTACCTTCTAGCGCTGATCTCCTGTTGGGTATAACAGAACTATAAAGCATCCGCATTGAATAATGATCTCCCTATCCTGAACGCAGCGTCTGATATCTGAAAACTGATTGCCATTTACTGTCCGCCCATGCCCTGCATGCCACTCTGCATACTTTCCTGTTCGCCTTTCATGTTCTTGCGTTTGAACAGGGAAGCATCGAATTTCCCGAAGCGATAGGCAAAATTGAGCCGGAAGAACTGCTGGTCGCGGGTGCGCATCTGGTGCTGTTCAAAAAAGCCGGAGCTGGTATAGATATCGCTTTTCCGTGTTTTAAAGAGATCGTTTACACTAAGGGTAACGGAAGCTGCCTTGCCTTTCAGGAACTCATATTTTAATGCCGCATCAATACCATAATTGGGCATGGTATATCCCTGGGCATTACCACTTACAGTACCACCCATAAAGCCGCGCCCCCCGCCGGAATTATTGCCGCTGCTGCCACCGGGACCCAACACGGTTTTAGAATTATAATCACCGGATAACTGCAATGTAAAGTTAGCGGGCAGTTTAAAGTCGTTATTGATCTTTCCGAACCAGCTGTAAAGCTGATCTGCGGTTGGGATCGTGGGGTCATCGATCGTGATCTTTGATGTATAGACATTGATATTGCTGGTAAGATCCCACCAGGGGGTGAGCTTGTTTTTACCAACGGCCTCAAAGCCGCCTACAAAGCTGGAATTGGCGTTGATAAAGGTATTAACCAATATCTGGCGATTATCGATGGGATGCACATCGGGCGACTGGTACCGGGTAATGAGCCCTGCGGTATGTTTATAGTATACCGAAAGGATCAGGTTGTTATTCCGGTTAAAGTTGTTGGAATAAGACAACTCAAAGGAATTGGTAAACTCCGGCTTAAGGTTGGGATTTCCCTTGTTAAGATTGAGTGAATCCGAATAATCGATGAAGGGAAACAACTGGAAGAAGCCCGGCCGGTTGATGCGCCGGCTATAGTTCAGCTGGAGATCCTGCTGATCATTGAGCTTCTGACTCAGGAACACGCTTGGAAATAAGCTAATGGGATATTTGATACTGAAATGCTGATTGGTGCCGTTCGTGAGCACGGTACCGTCGTAGTTGGAGCTTTCTACCCTTAAGCCCAACTGGTAACCGAACCGTTCGCCGATCTTACTGGAAAAGTTGCCATAGGCAGCCAGTACCTGGTCCTTATAATTGAATTGCGAAGAGAGCAGGGGTTGTAAGATCGAAGACCCGTCGGCCTGTATATAATACATATTATTAATGCTGGCCACTTTGGACTGGTTCATGCGCACGCCGGCTTCCAGTTTCGATTTATCCGAAAGGGGATTGGTATAATCGGCCTGTGCGGTGATGCGCTGGTTATTGCCATCTCCCAGTTGCTGCTGGCTGAAGCTCCGGGTTTGCGGCCCGGAGGCATCGTCAAAAATGCGGTTGCCAATTGCGGTATTGTTATCATTGCGGCTTTTGTTATAATTGAAATCAGCCGTAAGCTGGTGCCCGCTTTTCGGGAAATTATGTACGTACCCAAGGCTTCCTCCAAGATTGCGGAAACTGAAATTGCCGTTCGATTCCCTTATGGTTCTGGAATGCGCGGCATAACCATCGGCCAGGGTATCTACGAACAGGTCGCTGCCGGTATAATTTTTAAATTTACCCTTCACGCCCATTCCGGAAACGGTAATGGTATTGCGGTTATCCAGGAAATAATCAAAACCGGCCCTGCCAAACATAAACGTACCGTCTCCTACATTATGATCGGTTTGAAGGAGTTGCAGAGTGGTATCTTTTAAAAAGGTTTTCCTTGTTGTGGTACCATCCGAAATGGATTTCCGCTGACCGTAGTTGGCATTGGCAAACACATTGAATTTGCCCTGCCGTATATTGATATTCCCTCCAAAATTGGCTTTTCCCCGCTGATCGATACCAGCTCGTACATTACCGCTGTAACCAACCCGTTTTGTTTTCTTCAGTACAATATTCAGGATGCCCGCGGTTCCTCCGGATGCGTCATACTTGGCCGAGGGATTGGTGATCACTTCAACGCTTTCGATCTGGTCAGAAGGAATCTGATCCAGCGTAAGGGTAGTGGGGCGTCCGTCTACAAAGATCTGGGGGCTGCTGTTGCGGATGCTGATGTTGCCGTCGATATCCACGTTTACGGATGGAATGTTCTTGAGCAGATCCGTTGCAGTACCGCCGGCGGCCATCAGGTTATTTTCTACATTGTATACTTTGCGGTCGATGCCCAGGCTTACCGATGGCTTGGAACCGGTAACGGTTACCGTGGAAAGCGTTTGGTTGTCGATCCCCAATTTGATATTTCCAAGATCCTTGTCCAGGTTGCCCAGCAGGGACGCAATATCCCGGCTGCCTTGTTTTAACTTGGACGGATCGATAAAGGAAAACGGTTTTCTATAAGCGATATAGCCAATGCCGGTAATTTCCAGCAGGTACCGGCCCATAGCAGGTACACCGTCCAGGCGAAATTCTCCATTGGCCTTTGTCAGCATGCCGCTAACTACCGTCGTTTTATTTTGTCCGGTAGCCGAGTCTTTTTTTACCAGTAACAGTTGAATGGATGCGGCGTCGATCCCTTTTCCGGTAGCGGAATCAACTACTTTTCCATAAAGTGATCCTGCAGGCATCTGGCCATTCTGGGCATTGATACCCATTGCGAATAAGAGCATCAGCCCCAGGAAGAGTTGTTTTTTCATCAAAAATTATTTTTAGTGCGTTAGACGGTTAATTAAAGGAATACTTGTACCGCGTAAAAAAAAGGTGGTATGCATTATATGAACGGTCAATCAGCACCGGATCAGGTAAATGAACAACAGGTTTATCAACCCGATGACCAGCCCTAAAAGAAGTCCTGCATTCCGGTATTGCCGGAGTTGCAGAGACGCCTGCTTTTTAACGAGGGCCGATACCGGCTGGTTGTTCAGCTGACGGGTTACGATCTGCTCCGGATCCAGCTCTGTTTTTAAATTTCCGGCGATCTGAAGCATTACCTGGGGAAACAGGAGCTTCAGTTGATTTACAAATACTTCTTTTACTTTATCAGTAGTTTTATTGCCGATGAACATGGCCAGCATCGGGATCTCTTCCTTCAGCTTCACGTTCAAAAAATCATCAATATGTTGCTCAATCGCCGGCATTGCTTTTTCAATAAGCGCCGGATCGCTGATCTTTTGTTCGATATTTAATGATTGGTTTACGAGTGCGCCGGCCCATTGACCTGCTTTAGCGGCTAGTTGTGCATCCTGCGCCGGAAGGTACCGGTTCAGGAAATAATTGCCCGCTATAACATGAAGCAACCAACCAGTGAGGGCGGAAACCGGAAGGAGTAGTAATAAGCAATAGGACATAAAAATGAATTTTGTCGTGAGGTGCTTACAAAAAAACCCCGAATAACGATTCGGGGTTTGATCAGGGTGGCTAACCGGGTTCGAACCGGCGACCCTCAGAACCACAATCTGATGCTCTAACCAACTGAGCTATAGCCACCATTAACAGGGCTGCAAATGTAAATAAAAAATGAATATAAAAGGCAAGAAATTATTTATTTAGGAGCAAATATTTTTAATGGCGTAACTTTATTAGGAAAATTTACCAATTTATTGTCTTAAAAAAAATAACGAAATACGTAAGTCATCGTTTTAAATATTATTTTTGGGAAATGCGTGGTTTGTTAAAGTATATATTGAATATGAAAAGATTACCTTTTATACTGTTAATTATATTATTAACGGGTTCCTTTTTTGCATTTAAATCATCCATGGCCCGTACACCTCCGGGCAAATATGAGCAGATCATGGGGCTGGTGGGTCAGCTCCTGGTTCAAGGACATTTCAGCCCTCAGAATATTGATGATAACTTTTCAAAAAAAGTGTTCGACAAGTTTATGGACGACCTCGACTTTGAAAAGAATGTGTTCCTGAAATCCGATTATGATTCGCTGGCAGCCTTGTATGCTACGCGGATCGACGATGAAATAAAAGGTGCGCCGGTGCAGAGTTTCCTGGCGGTGTCTTCTGTGTTCGACAGAAGGATCCAGGAAACGGCAGAATGGAGTCAGAACATTCTTGCAAAGCCATTCGACTATACCGTAAATGAATCGATCACCCTGAATGCGGATAAGCTGCAGTACCCCACCAGCACTGCTGAGCGGCAGGATCGCTGGAGAAAGAAGTTGAAATACCTGGCACTTGAACGCTATGTTGACCTGCTGGATGAAAGAACGGCTAATAAGAACCAGAAGGGCTATGTGGTTAAGAACGATACGGAGCTGGAAAAGCAGGCGCGCAGCCGCACCGATACAGTGATCGGAAGATTGTTTGAGCGGTATAAGGCGAAGTATCGCGATGAAGATAAGTTCGATATGTTTATGAACGACATTGCCAATACGATGGATCCGCATACCAGTTTTATGGCGCCGGTTGATAAGCGGTATTTTGATGAAGAAATGAGCGGTGTGTTCTTTGGTATTGGCGCGGCACTGCAGCAGGTGGATGGGAAGATAAAAATAACCTCACTGAATGCCGGAAGTCCTGCTGAAAAATCGGGGCAATTACAAAGCGGTGATATCATTACCAAAGTGGCACAGGGCAATGGCCCCGCAGAAGACCTGATGGGATATAATGTACAGGATGCCGTGAAGCTGATCCGTGGTAAAGAAGGTACCATCGTAAAACTGACGGTCCGGAAAACAGACGGTGTGGTGAAAGTAGTGAGCCTGAAGCGGGAGAAGATCGAAAATGACTTTGATACCTACGCCAGAAGCGCGGTGATCAATGACCCGGTAAAACATACAAATGTCGGGATCATTTATCTGCCGGAATTCTATGCTGCATTTGATGATCCGAACGGGCGCCGCAGTTACCTGGATGTAGCCAAAGAAGTACAAAAACTCAAAGATGCCAAAGTGGACGGCATCATTATCGATCTGCGTTATAATGGCGGTGGTTCTTTATATGATGTGGTACAGATGGTGGGTCTTTTTGTTGGAAAGGGCCCCGTGGTTCAGGTAAAGGGCCGAATCAACAAGCCCGATGTGCTGGACGTAAAAGATGAGTCGGTGTTGTATGACGGACCACTGGCCGTGATGGTAAACGAATTCAGTGCTTCGGCTTCTGAAATATTTGCGGCTGCCATACAGGATTACGGAAGAGGGGTGATCATTGGTGGCACTTCTACTTTTGGTAAGGGAACAGTGCAGCGCAACTTTGGCCTGGATGCAAAAAATGGTATCACTTACGGAGAGTCTGACCTGGGAAATGTAAAACTGACTCTCCAGAAGTTCTACCGGGTTAGCGGAGGTTCTACCCAGTTAAAAGGAGTAGAGTCTGATATCGTGTTACCGAGCTATATGGATGTGCTGAAACTGAAAGAGAAAGACAATAAAGATGCCTTGCCTTATGATGAAATTGCAAAGGCCGATTATATGCCCTGGAAAAGTGCCTGGAACCTGCCTGAAATAAAGGCGTTGAGCGAACAGCGGCTGAAAGCAGATTCGTCGTTCAAAGTGATCAAAGAGAACAGCCAATGGCTGGTACGGGAGAATGATGAAAGCTCGCTGAATATCGAAAGCTACCGCCAGGAGCGGAAGGCGATCAAGGAAAAATCGGATCAGATGAATGCCGCTCAGAAATTAAAGAATAAAATGGATGTGACCCTTATACCGGCTGAAGCAAATAAATTTGCAAAAGACAAGAATAAGGAAGAAAGGGCCAAGCAATGGTTAAAGATATTGAGCGAAGATATCTATTTGAACCAGGCTGCTAATGTGGTGGATGATATGGTGAATATTGACCGGCTGGCCAAGAACACCGCACCACCGGCACATCCGTAATCATACATTGAAACAATCATATTAAGTATATGAAAAAACCGGCTGGAAGGCCGGTTTTTTTTGATATAGATGATTTGGTTTACGCTAAAAAACAAGCTTGTTCAAATAAGCCGCACCCTCCTTTACACATTCAACCGGGGCCTTTTCGTAAGCTTCCTGCTCCAGGATATAATGCTGCATACCTTCTGCACGGGCGGCTGCCAGGATGGTTTTAAAATCGATGGAGCCGGTACCTACGATCACACTCAGGTTCGGCTCTCCCTTTTGCGGAACAGCGCCTTTCTTCCGGTCTTTTACGTGGCAGAGTTTAAACCGGCCATTGTATTTCTTTAACCAGGCAATGGGATCCTGCCCGGCCGTAACCACCCAGTAAATATCCATTTCATAGTCCATCAGGCTTTGGTCCGTGTGCTGCATAAAAATATCCTGGGGGTACTGGCCGTCCTGCTGGCGGAAGCTATAATCATGGTTATGATAGGCAAACCGGATCCCGTTCTTTTTACAGATTTCTCCCGCCTTATTGAATTCATCTGCCAGTTTCTTGTAATCATCCAGGGTTTTCTGCGGACCCACATACGGACAGATCAGGTAGCTCATTCCGATTTCAGCCGCTTCGGCTGCCTTGCGTTCAAAGTCGGCCCGGAAATCGCAGTGACTGCTTACGATCTTCATGCCCAAACCGTCAACGTACGATTTAAATCCTTTATTTCCCATTCCCCAAAACATGCCCTGTGCTCCTTCATAGCTCTCAATCTCTTTATAGCCAAAAGCGGCGAGTTGTTTCAGAATGCCTTTCGGGTCTTTGGGCAGATCGTCTCTCAGGCTGTAAAGCTGTATGCCCAGGGCCTTGATGCTGCCGTTGATTTTTACACGGGACGAAGTATTACAGGCTGCGCTCAGCGTTGATCCCAGCATTAAGCCAAGAGCAGCGCCGCCAGACCTTTTTAAGAATTCTTTTCTATTATACATAATTTATACGTTTAGCGGGTAATTACACATCACATACAAGAACGGCATCTTTTAAGGCCTGTTTACGGTCTTCGTCTGTTTTTCCTGTTGGAATAAATTCCTGGGCTACATATCCCTTAAAACCGGTTGCGGCAATGGCTTTCATAATCGCCGGATAATTCAGCTCCTGGAGCTCATTGAGCTCGTGTCTGCCCGGAACACCTGCCGTATGATAATGGGCGAAATAGGGGTGGAAGGACCGTATATTCGCGATCACATTTCCCTCATCCACCTGCATGTGATAAATATCATAAAGCAGTTTAAAATGATCCGATCCCAAACGCTTGCAGAGTTCTACACCCCATGCACTGTGATCGCACATATAGTCGTGATGGTCTACCTTGCTGTTCAGCAGTTCCATTATCAGGGTCACATTGTGCTTTTCTGCATGTTGCAGGATCTTTTTTAATCCCTGCACGCAATTTTTGAGACCGCTTTCATCATCCATCCCCCGGCGGTTGCCGCTGAAACAGATCAGGTTTTTATAGCCGGCTTTGGCTACGTATTCGATATGCTCTGTATAATTTTTGATCAGTGTGCTGTGAAAGTTCGGCTCATTCCAGCCATCCACGAGGTTGATCTCGGCCCCGTTGCACATGCTGGAATAAATGCCGTGCTTCTTTAGTGTATCCCAGTCTTTTGGTCCTACCAGGTCAATGGCGGCAAATCCTAACTCTTTCACGGTGGTACAAAGTTGCTCCAGCGAAAGACTTCCATAGGTCCAGCGGCACACACTATGATTGATATTACCTTTTAAACTCATGTTTTTTTTATTGTTCTTTAAAACCGAGCTCCAGCCGGAAACATTGCCGGCCAGGGCTGCTGTTATTGCAATGGTTTGGATCGCTTTTCTGCGGGAGGTCTTCTTCATATAACTATTGTGGCAATTCTGCTGCTTTTGATTTATCCCTGAAAAGTAATACGAATAAGATCATCACTACGGCCGCAATACCTGCCGGAACCAGCCACACCATTTTCCATTCGGGCGTTCCTGCTGCCGTTTTATAATGCTCGGATATAAAACCTGCTACCCAGAAACCGATCAGCATCCCTACGCCATAGGTAGCTAATGTGATGAGCCCCTGAGCTGAACTTTTATATTGTTCACCGGCTTTTGCATCCGTATAGATCTGTCCGGATACAAAGAAGAAGTCATAACATACGCCATGCAGCACAATACCGGTGATGAGCATAAACGCCAGTTCGCCGGAATTGCCATATGCAAACAGGATATAACGGACTACCCATGCAAGCATCCCAACAAGAATAGTATTCTTAAATCCAAAACGTTTAAAGAATACGGGCAGCAGTAAGATAAACAGGGCTTCGGATACCTGGCCGAACGCCATCATTCCGGTAGCATTTTCGAGGCCGATGCCTGTAAGGAAGGGATTGGCATTTTGATAATAGAATGCAAGCGGAATACAGATAGCGATGGAGGCAAGAAAAAAAATCAAAAAGTTGGGGTCCTTTAGCAATTTGAGTGCATCCAGCCCGAGAATCTGCGAAACGCTGGCATTGCCCTGCGCTTTTTTGGGTGGCGTTTTGGGAAGGGTGAAGCTGAAGAGTCCCAGTATACCGGCAGCAACGGAGGCCATCAGGAAGGTGTTCCTTAAGGTGCCGTTTGTGGTATTGTTTTGCACCTCGTCCCATTTGAGCCAGCTGATCAATAAACCCGCCAGGATCCAGCCAACGGTACCAAATACCCGGATATTGGAGAACTGCTTTTCGGGATTGGTCATCTGCCGGAAAGAAACGGAATTCACCAGGGCCAGTGTGGGCATGTATACGATCATATAGCCAAAGGTATAGGGATAAAATACGCTTACATCCGGAGCCGTATACATCATGTACATCAGGATGGCGCCGGCAATATGCAAAACACCCAGGATCCGTTCGGCATTAAAGAAGCGGTCGGCGATCAGCCCGATAATAAAGGGCGCAATAATGGCTCCGTAAGATTGGGTTGAAAATACTTTCGCAATATCCAGGCCGTCTGCTTTTAAGTTTGTTCCCAGGTAGGTACCCAGTGTTACAAACCAGGCGCCCCAGATAAAAAATTCCAGGAACATCATAACCGATAACTGAACTTTGATGGATGATCTCATATTGATACTTTAACGGACGTTTAAATATTTAGTAAGAAAAGATAATTTGAAAAGGGCTAAAAAAACGGTCAGGCTGCCTGAAGCTTTTTGCTTCTGTTACGCATATAAATATTGAGGCCAATAAAGGCAGCGATCAGCACGATCGGGATCACGAGTGTGGTATTGATGATTTCAGGACCTGCTGCTTTGTTGGCCTCCGCCAGGGCCGTCTTCATTTCGAGGGAAGCTTCCGGCGCGTTGTAGGCCTTAAGGTCGGCTCCGGCCGGCAGCTTTTCACCAATCAGGCGGTCATATACACCGCCCATCAGCATCATGTATATGGACACGGCAAACATTCCTGCCCCGCCCATCAGGTTGAGCCCGATGGCCCCGGTTTTTGGAAGGTATTCGGAAACAAAACCCAGCATTGTTGGCCAGAAATAGCAAACACCCGCTCCAAAAATTAGGGCTCCTATAAAAATCATATTGCCTGAAGTATTGCCTAACAGGTAAAGTCCGATGGTAGCCACAATTGCCGACATCAGCAGCACGCCCTGTGGTGCCAGACGTTCAACGATCGGTCCGGCCAAAGCCCGGCCGATGACCATAACACCTGTAGATACCGTTAACACCAGCAGGGCATTATCGGTAATGTTGCGCAGGAGCACATCGATCCACTGACCGGTAAATAATTCGGTGATGGCCGTGCCGAACATGCAGATCAGCATAAAAATAAAAAGCGGATTGCCGAGTGAACGGTACATTTCAGAAGTAGAAATTCCGCTCGAAACGCGCTCCGTTACCGGGAACTTCAGTTTGGAAAAAAGAAATCCATAGATCAATGTCGGAATCAGCATGATACCTACCTGAACCTGCCAGCTTAATGCGGCTTTATCAAAGAAGTAAACAATAAGTGTACCTAGCACAATGCCCCCCGGAAACCATAAATGAAAGTGATTCAGCTTGGTGGTCTTATTTTCAGGATACAGTGCCGTAACCAGCGGGTTGCAGGCCGCTTCCACCGTGCCGTTGGCAATACCAATAAGCAGGGTTGAGAAGAACAGGGCCCAGAACGGATTGCCGAATTTTCCGGAAAAGATCGTTAACAGGATCCCTAAAAGATGGAAGACAAATGCAACCACTAACAGGCGCTTCATGCCAATAATATCTACTACAACGCCCCCGATAATAACCGCTAACGGAAACCCCCAGAATGCAGTGGCCGCAATGGTACCCAATTCTGCTTTATCCAGGCCAAAATCTACACCCAGCTTATTTAATATCCCGGCTCTGATTCCAAAAGAGAGCGAAGTTACCAGAAGTGCCAGGCAGCTTGCTACAAATAGTTGATGACGTTGAATGGACTTCATACCAATGCTTTCGTTATTTAATTTTTGCGTTAAAACGTATTCAGATGCTAAATGTACTATTTTTTCATTCTTGAAAATAATTATGCTGATTTTTTTTAAACCGCCAAAAAGACGGTAATTACACAGACGATTTTGGTATCCCAACCGTTTATATTACAGGAACAGGAGAAAGTGTTCAGAATACACGAAAAACTGAATTGGATTATTGAAAGTTTTGTACATTTAGCCGGTCTATTATTAAAATAAATAACGATTATATATGACTACGCTGAAAGGACCCGGTATCTTCCTGGCACAATTTGCCGGAGATCAAGCTCCCTTTAACACACTGGAATCTATTTGCACCTGGGCCGCCTCACTGGGATTTAAGGGCGTACAGATCCCCACCAACAATGACCAGTTCATCGATCTGCAAAAGGCCGCTGAAAGCAAAACCTATGCGGATGAGATCAAGGGCATCGTAAACGCAAGCGGAATGGAGATCACCGAGCTTTCTACTCACTTACAGGGGCAGCTGGTAGCCGTGCATCCGGCTTACGATCTGTTGTTTGATTCCTTTGCGCCGGAATCGGTGCGCAATAATTCAAAAGCCCGTACTGAATGGGCCATCCAGCAAATGAAGTATGCGGCAAAGGCTTCGCAGAACCTGGGACTGAACGCACATGCCACGTTTAGCGGATCCTTATTATGGCATGCATTTCATCCATGGCCGCAGCGGCCTGCCGGACTGGTAGAAGAAGGATTTAACGAACTGGCCCGCCGGTGGACGCCCATATTGAACGCCTTTGACGAATCGGGGGTTGATGTATGCTATGAGGTCCACCCGGGGGAAGATCTGTTTGACGGGGATACCTATGAGATGTTCCTGGAGAAAGTAAACAATCACCCAAGGGCCTGCCTGCTATACGACCCCTCGCATTTTGTACTGCAATGCCTGGATTACATTGAGTACATCGATATCTTTCATGAACGCATCAAGGCTTTTCACGTAAAGGATTCGGAGTTTAACCCAACGGGCAGGAAGGGGGCTTTTGGCGGTTACCAGCCCTGGCTGAAGCGTGCCGGACGGTACCGGAGCCCGGGTGATGGCCAGGTAGATTTTAAAACCATCTTCTCCAAGCTGGCCGAATACGACTTTAAGGGATGGGCCGTAATGGAATGGGAGTGCTGCCTCAAGCATCCTGAAGACGGAGCGAGAGAAGGCGCACAGTTTATCAAAGATCATATCATCCGGGTTACCGATAAGGCGTTCGACGATTTTGCCGCTACGGTAAAAGATGACGCATTAAATCGAAAAGTTTTAGGGATCAATTAATATCTTTATAAAAAAATTCAAACAAATACACAGAACATGAAGAAAGTTATTTTATCTGCGGTTATCGTGGCGGCCATCGCTGCTGCATGTGGTGGCGGAGAGCAAAAGAAATCGGAAGGAACCGGCACGGAGCCCTCATCAACCGAGAAAAAGGACGATGTATCCGCCAATCCGGATTACCAGGCGGGTTTGGCAATGGTAGGCCAGTATCAATGTATCACCTGTCATAAGATCGACGAAAAATTAACGGGTCCTGCTTACCGCGATGTGGCCAATAAGTATGCCGGTGCCGATGATGCTACGATTACTAAGCTGGCGCAGAAAGTAATTTCCGGTGGTAGCGGTGTTTGGGGTGAAGTGCCCATGACTCCACATCCGAATGTGTCTGAAGCCGATGCCAAGACTATGGTAAAATACATCCTGCTGTTAAAAAAATAACCCGATTTAAACCTTGATTATGACAAAAACCTTTTTGATCGCCGCCGCACTCGGACTGACGGCCTATTCCTGTTCTGGCCAGAAGCACAGCCAGGGAAATGAAACGCCGAATACGCTTAATAAAAAAGAAAAGGCAGCTGGCTGGAAGCTGCTGTTTGACGGCAAAACAACGGCCGGGTGGCATACCTATGGTACCACGGCTCCGGGAACTGCCTGGCAGGCGGTGGATGGTACCCTGCAACTGAACGGTGATGCCCAATCCGGCAGGGGCGACCTGGTAAGTGATGAGGAGTATGGCAACTTTGAGCTGCAGCTGGACTGGAAAATTTCTCAAAAAGGAAACAGCGGTGTATGTCTTTATGTGATCGATAACAAAGACAAGTATAAGTATATGTGGTATACCGGACCCGAAATGCAGATCCTGGATAATGACGGGCATCCGGATGGAAAGATCACCAAGCACCGTGCCGGTGATTTGTATGATATTATTAAAAGCAGCAGCGAGCCTGTAAAGGCCGTTGGAGAATGGAACCATGTAGTCATCAAAAGTCTGAATGGCAAACTGGATTTCTATTTGAATGGGGTGCATGTTATTGATACCCGTATGTGGGATGATAACTGGCGTGCACTGGTAGCCCAAAGCAAGTTTAAAAATCTTCCGGATTTTGCTGCGTTCAAATCAGGCCGCATCGGTTTGCAGGATCATGGCAATACAGTATGGTTCCGTAATATCAAGATCAAGAGACTCTAACTTTTTTAATACGCATCTCTTTCATGCACTGCTACAGAAGATTCCGTTGCGGTCTGATGCTTATATGTGTGTCGTTGCTCTTACAATACGGAGTCACCGCACAAACAGCCGGGTCGTCATTTGCCATTGGTGATACCAGTTTCTTATTAAACAACCAGTCATTTGTGATCCGTTGCGGGGAGATGCATTATACGCGTATCCCCAGGGATTATTGGCGGCACCGGTTAAAAATGGCAAAGGCCATGGGGCTGAATACCGTGTGTGCCTACCTGTTCTGGAATTTTACGGAACGGGAGCCCGGGAAATTCAACTGGAGCGAACAGGCGGATGCCGCCGAGTTTTGCCGGATGGCACAACAGGAGGGCCTGTATGTGATCCTCCGGCCAGGACCTTATTCCTGTGCGGAATGGGAGTTTGGCGGATTCCCCTGGTGGCTGCTAAAAGATAAAAGCATGCGTGTGCGTACCCAGCACCCGCATTATCTGGAAGCATGTAAGCGTTACCTGCTGGAGGTTGGAAAGCAGCTGGCGCCCCTGCAGATCAGCAATGGCGGTAATATCCTGATGGTGCAGGTAGAAAATGAATATGGTAGTTTTGGCGCTGATAAAGCCTATATCGGGCTGATCCGAGATTACCTGAAAGCTGCCGGTTTTACCGTCCCTTTTTTTACCTGCGACGGACCTGTTCAGCTAAAGAATGATGTGCGGCCGGACATTTTTGCTGCGGTTAATTTTGGAGGCAATCCCGAAAGCGGCTTTAAGGCATTACGCGGGGTTCAGGCACATGGTCCGTTAATGTGTGCCGAATATTATCCCGGTTGGTTCGACAGCTGGGGAAGGCCGCATCACACCGGTTCCAGCCAGCGCGTAATCGATGAACTGAAATGGATGCTGGATCATAATGCATCCTTTAGTATTTACATGGCGCATGGTGGTACTACCTTTGGCACTTACTCCGGCGCCAACGCACCGCCGTACCTGCCGCAAACCAGCAGCTACGACTATGATGCACCCATTAACGAAGCAGGAAACCCAACCTCCAAGTTTTATGCAATCCGGGAACTGCTGGGCAAATACCTGCAACCCGGTGAAACCCTTCCGGCGGTACCACAGGCGGCAGATGCCCAGCTGTTAGCGCCTATACGCTTTACGGCAGTGGCTCCTTTATGGAAAAACTTACCGGCTCCCGTTGTTTCGGATACCACATTGTTTATGGAAGACCTGAACCAGGGATATGGCGCGGTATTGTATCAGACCACACTACCTGCCGGAGGAACGGCTACGCTTCAGTTTGCAGACATCCATGACTATGCCCTGGTGTATATCAATAACAAACAGACCGCTATTCTGGACCGGAGAAAAGGCAACTTTACCGTTAGCATTCCTGCCCGTACCAGGGCTACTCCGCTCAGCGTATTGGTGGAAGCCACCGGCCGGGTGAATTACGGGTACCTGATGCACGACCGCAAGGGTATTCATGGTCCGGTAGTGTTGAACGACGGAGCTACAAAGAAAGCATTACGGCAATGGAAGCAGTACCCGATCCGGCTGGGCGATCAAAACATTCCAGTAAAATATCAACCGCTAACCGGCCAGGTGCCGGCAGGAGCCGGTTTTTATAAAGCCACCTTCCGGGTGAAAGATCTTAAAGATACTTATCTCGATCTGCAGCAATGGAATAAGGGGCTGGTTTGGGTAAACGGCGTTTGTTTGGGCCGGTACTGGAATATCGGACCCACACAAACCATGTACCTGCCGGGTTGCTGGCTGAAGAAGGGGGAGAACGAGGTGGTGGTGTTTGATCTGTTGGGCACGAATAAACCGGAGCTACGCGGGTTGGACAAACCCATCCTGGATATGGTTACTGAAAAGCGTGCGGAGGGCCATAAAAAGGCCTCGCAAAAATGGCTGGTACCGGTGGCCCAGGCATATCATTCCGGCAGTTTTGAAGACAGCAAGGAATGGCAAACCACTTCTTTTAAACCCGTAACTGCCCGGTATTTTTGCCTGGAGGCCCTAAATGAATTTAAAAACCAGCCCTATGCCTCTGCAGCAGAGATCCAGTTGATAGATGCGGATGGAAAAGAGATCCCGCGCAGCACCTGGAAAGTGGTGTATGCAGACAGTGAGGAACTGGATGGTGACGACGGGAATGCATCCAATCTCTTCGACCTGCAGTTTACCAGTATCTGGCATACCGAATGGCAGGACCGAAGCCCCAAACATCCCCACCAGGTGGTAATAGATCTGGGTAAAGCCTATAAAATAGCCGGTTTAAAGCTGTTGCCCCGGCAAGACAATCCCAACGGCCGGATCAAAGATTACCGGGTCTACTTTTCGCCAACACCTTTCAAAGGGATATAAATTGCTGCCGCTGAGGCACTGATTTCATGCAACGACGCAAAGGAGCAGGGAAGCAAGGAAGGTAATAGCCATCAGTGTTTCAGTGCCTCTGTGGCTATTGCTTCAACACCCCTCACTTTTTCTTCAACACTTTTAATGCCCGGCTGCGTACACCGGGGGAGGCATTGGGCAAAACAAATGCTACTGCTGTTTTCAGCTCGGGTAATATTTCCGGATATACATCGGTCATACGGGAAAGAATGCCAATAGCAAAGGCACGCGCGGCAATCGTTTCCTCCGGGTCTTCCAGGATGCGGAAACAATTATCCATCACCGGGCCATGAAACTTTTTGGGTACTTCCGGGCTCTGATCCATCAAACGCAGGATGTTCCTTTTTACTGCGGCCGGTTGTGCCGGATCGTTCAATAGCCGGATGATCTTCCCGTAGTGCGGTGTAATCAGCTCCGGATAACGGATCACGCAATAGCTCATGGGCCAGGCAGCCCGTTGCACCACGCGGCGTTCACCTTTTGAAAAAAGCAGAAACAACTGAGCAAACCGCTTTTGATCTGCGCCGATCCATTCGACGATTTCCGCAACGGTTTCTTTTCTGATGGATGCTGAAAGCAACACCGGGAGGTTCATAACAGTAGGTTAAAAGAAAAAAGCCGGGAAAACCGGCTTTCAAAAATAAGATTTATTAATATTAATTCCTTCTTCCAAACAAACGCAGCAGCATCAGGAACAGGTTGATGAAATCCAGGTAAAGACTTAAAGCACCCATAATGGCCAGCTTCTTTACATCACCTGCAATCACATTGCCTTCCTGGTCGATCCCTTCGCCGATCCGTTTCAGTTTCTGCACGTCATATGCGGTTAAACCGGTAAATACGATCACCCCGATAAAGCTGATGATATAACCCATGGAGTCGCTTTTCAGGAAAAAGTTCACAATAGAGGCAATGATGATACCGATAAGACCCATCATCATGATACGTCCCATGGATGTAAGATCCTGCTTGGTGGTATAACCCATTACGGCCATGATCCCAAACATCAGCGCTGCTGTAAGGAAACAGCCAAATACAGAAGTGCTCGTATATACCAGTAAAATAAAACTGAAGCTGATTCCGTTTATTGCCGAATAAGCCAGCAGTAAGGCCATTAAAACAGGAGCGGAAAGCCGGTTGAAGGCAAAGGACATTAACAATACAAATCCGAGTGGTGCAAATACAATTGCATAAAACAAGAGCTTATTGGATAGAATCGGGGCGATGTATTGCTCTGGGTTGCTCGCAAAAAAATAGGCCACTACCGCAGTGATGCCCAATGCCACGAACATATAGGTAAATACATTGGCGAGAAAGGAGCGCGACCGGGAGCCAACGGCCTCATTTCTCGAAAAAATACTGTCTGGAGTGCTTCTTGAATAATTGTCTTCCATTGTTTTGTCAATTTTGTACGTGAAAATAAACGAAAAAAGCTAGTTTACAAAAGATTAGATCGTTAAAATAATGCCGCTCACAGATCCTCCCGCAGCGTTTCAACATATAAACAAGGAAAGCTGCGAAATGTTTCCGAAACAGGAAAAAAATGTCAACGGTTCCTTTCAGCGGATATCCGCAGGTGTTGGTTGTCGGATATCTCAGCAGGATAGCTGTTTTCCTTAAGGAGTTATGGCCTCTGCCTTTTTGGAAGAGCGGAATAGTTTCTGGATCCGGTTGAGTGCCGGTCCGGTCATGAGGGTTGTAGACAGCGCCATGATCACCAGGATCGTAAAAATCTCCTGTGAAATCACGCCCAGGTCATAACCGATATTCAGTACCACCAGTTCCGTTAGTCCGCGGGTGTTCATCAGTGCGCCCAGCTGGAGGCTTTCACTCCATGACTGGCCGGTGAACCGGGCGGCTGCAGCGCTGGCACCAAACTTGGCAATCACCGCAATAATCAATACAATGATACAAATGCTCCAGAGTGCAGGATTATTGAGCAAGGCGATCTGTGTTTTTAACCCTGTAGCAACAAAGAACAGCGGCAGCAGCAGGAGCAGGGCCACGCTTTCGATCTTTTCGATCAGTTGTGTGCGAAACTCCATGTCTGCCGGCATAATCATACCGGCCACGAAGGCACCAAACAAGGCGTGGATCCCGATGGCATCGGTAAGGTATGCAGAGGCGATCAGTACGATCATGCAGATCGCTATAAAGGGCGTTGTGAGGCGGTTGTTTACTTTTTTATAATATTTAGCCATCAGGGGGCGCAGCACTTTTATCATTACGAGGATATAGGCAATGGAAAGCAGGATCGTGTATAAGGCGCTCCAGGCAGAGCCGGCTTTTACCACCGCGATCACCAGCGCCAGGATACACCAGGCCGTAACATCATCCGCTGCGGCGCAGGTGATGGCCAGTACCCCCAGGTTGGTTTTAGACAGATTGCGTTCCTGTATGATGCGGGCCAGCACGGGGAAGGCGGTAATGCTTAATGAAATACCGATAAACAAGGCATAGGAAATGAACTGCACACCTTGCGGAGCAAACTGCTGATAGGTGAAGTAGGCGGTGGCCACGCCCAGGGTAAAGGGTACAATGATACTGGTATGACTGATCATTACTGCGGCATTGGTCTTGCCTCTCAGCATGGACAGATCCAGTTCCAACCCGACAATGAACATAAATAACACCAGTCCGATCTGACTAAGCAGGTTCAGGTTGCCCAGTGATTTTGGCGGAAAAACAAAGGCTGAAACCTCCGGAAAATAATAGCCCAGGAATGAAGCCCCCAGCAGGATGCCTGCGGCCATTTCACCGATCACACGGGGTTGTTTGAGCTTTTTAAACAGGAAGCCCATTAATGAACCGGCCAGCAGGATCACAAAGATCTGCAGCAGCAGGATGGCCAGCGGTTCCCGGATATTATGCTTCAGTACCGCCGTAAAAGGAATACCCAGTGCCGGCTTGCTGTCGATAATGGATTTGATATTCTTTTGCGACTGTAACTGGTTGCCCATGGTAAGGATCCACCAGATGATCGCGATAGCAGCGGTGATCGTTAACACATAAAAAAGAAGGTTCCTGTATCGTTGCATGCCTAAAAAGTTTCACCCGCAAGATATTCCGTTTCTTTCTAATGCAATGATTATTTTTATGTCAATACCGGTATACCACCACAGCGGTGCCGAAAGACAGAATACGATCATGGATTTTTTTGATATCCAAATAACCGGAACAAGCCCGGGATGACATTTTCAAAGCGACAGGTTATTCTTTTAGTCCTGCTGTCCCGATCAATCGGTATCGTTCCGGCATCTGTCCCGTTTAGATCCTGAACAGGAACGGTTCCGGCTATCCATGATGGTGCGCGTGGTGCTGCTGTGGCAGGTTTGAATGGGGTGCTTCTTTTACATCCAGCGTGAAATCTGCCGTGTATACCGTGCCGTTGATGTTAAACTGGATCCACATCCGGTAAAGACCTGCCTTTTGAAATTGCGTATGTGCCACTACCGGAACATCCGTACCCGCCTGGGGATGAATGTGCAGAAAGTCTTTATCATCCTGGTGAATGAGGATCAGGTGTGCCACGGCGCCAAGATAAGGTAACAGCTCGGTCGCTCTCAACAGTTTCCCTTCACGCCCGATCCGGAAGGGAAGCTCGGCGGCAGCTCCCGTATGCAAGGGCGCTGTAAGATCAATTTCAATATCAAGGTTGGCGGTAGTTGCGGTTAATTTTTCGCCGGTTGCTGTGGCTGCATGAGGGCCGTTGCCCGCAACGGTTAATGGAATCCGGTCCGCCACGGCCGTTGCTCCCTCTGGCTGGTAGTCTGCATACAACAGGTAGTTGCCGCTGCGGGGAAAGGTAATTGTGATCCTGTAACTGCCGTCTGCCTGTAATTCCGGGTGCAGGTGCCGGAACCAGGTAAGGGATGCATCCAGTACGATCAGGTGAAATGCGGCCTCGTGGTGTTGCACCAATGGCACCGGTTTTCCGGATGCTGTATGCCGGATGGGCTTAAATGAAAGCGGTGTTTCCTTCCCCGGGATAATGGATTCCGGCGCTGTTAAAAGATGCATTTGTACATCGGATCCGGGAACAGGGTGTACGTGATGATTCATATACTTATTTTTTATGCCGGTTTAGAAAAGACATTTACAGCGCATTCTGAAAACCATTAAGAAGTTAAGGATCATTAAGGTCATACAAAACTTAACGACGCTTCATATCTTAATGGTTCCTGAACGGCTGTTTTAAAGGGCTATTAAACAGCCTCGATCTTAAATCCTGCGTTTTTTACGGTATTGATGATTTCTTCAGAAGTGGCACCGGCAGTTTTTACAGTAAGGATCTTATCCTTGTTCAGCGTATCAACATGCCATTCGGCAATGCCGCTGTTGCCATCCAGTGCCGGTCTTACGGTTGCCACACAGCCACCGCAGTTGATATTCGTTTTAAAACTCAGGGCGGTGCCTGCCTGCGGTTCATCTTCCGGTGCAATACCGGCCACTGTATAACCGGCCTTTTCAATGGCTGCGGTAACCGCAGATTGCTGCTGCGGGTCGTTCAGGACTATTGTGGCTTGGCCTGCCTGAATTTCATTTACCTGAATACCTTCCACATTACCGAGTGCCTGTTGAACGCGTGCCTGGCAATGGGTACTTTGCATATCGGGAATAGCGATTTGAATTGTTTTCATAATTATTATTTTTCTTTTATAAGTTCAGACACAAATTTCGTTTCTGCCGGCCGGTGAACCATTACATCATTCCGGATAATTCTTACATG
This sequence comes from Niabella pedocola, assembly GCF_021044425.1. GTDB lineage: Bacteria > Bacteroidota > Bacteroidia > Chitinophagales > Chitinophagaceae > Niabella > Niabella pedocola. The sequence continues at coordinate 371,294 of NZ_JAJNEC010000003.1, forward strand.
TTTTACCGTTTCCATTTCAAACGTAGGCTATTGGTAACTACACTTACGCTGCTGAGTGCCATTGCGGCTCCGGCAATCATGGGGTTGAGCAGGAACCCGTTCACCGGATACAATATGCCCGCCGCTACCGGAATGCCAATCACATTGTAAATAAAGGCCCAAAACAGGTTCTGCCGGATAGTGGCTACCGTTTGGCGGGACAACTGAATGGCTTCCGGGATCTTGTTCAGATCCGATGAAATAATCGTCATCTTAGCCACATCCATTGCGATATCACTGCCTTTACCCATTGCGATGCTTACATCGGCCTGTGCCAGTGCTGTGCTGTCGTTGATGCCATCGCCTACCATCGCTACGGTGTTACCCTGCGCCTGCAGTTGTTTTACAAAGGCGGCTTTCTGTTCGGGCAACACCTCTGCCTTGTAGGCATTGATACCGGTTTGCCGGGCAATAGCTGCTGCAGTGGCTTCATTATCTCCTGTTAGCATGTATACCTCGATGCCAGCCTGCTTTAACGTTTGTATGGCCTGTTGGGATGTGTGCTTGATCTGGTCGGCGATGGCAAATACACCCAATGCCTGTTGTTCGTCGGCAAACCAGATCACGGTTTTGGAGGCGAGGCTCCATGCTGCGGCCTTTTCTAAAAACGACGCATCGATCCGGATCCCTTTTTCATCTAACAGCCTGCGGTTGCCGGCATAGTATATCATTGTTCCGGCGCGGGCACTGGCACCGCGGCCGGTTAAGCTTTCAAAGTCTGTAATAGCCGTGGGGGATAAGTCTCCGAAATGTTTTACCACGGCTTCTGCAAGCGGATGCTCCGATTGTTTTTCAATGCTGAAGAAAAGCTGTTTTAAACGGGCGTCTTCAGTTGCCCAGTAACTATCGGTAACCACCGGCTTCCCTTCGGTAATGGTGCCGGTTTTGTCCAGCACGATCGCCGTTATTTTTTTAGCCAGCTCCAGGCTTACAGCGTCCTTGATGAGGATGCCTTTTTCTGCACCCTTGCCAATGCCAACCATAATGGCGGTAGGTGTGGCCAGGCCCAGGGCACAGGGACAGGCAATTACCAGAACCGTGGCAAAGGCGATCAGGCCCTGTGTAAATCCATTATCGCCTCCCAGCAGGATCCAGCTGGCAAAAGCCAGGATGGCGATACCGATAACAACGGGTACAAAGATGCCTGCAATTTTATCCACGAGCTTCTGTACCGGAGCCTTGCTGCCCTGTGCTTCCTGTACCATACGGATGATCTGCGCCAGCATGGTTTCGGATCCTACTTTATCAGCCCGGAACCGGAAACTGCCTTTCTGATTAATGGTACCTGCAAATACGGCGTCGTTTTCATTTTTTAATACCGGCACCGGCTCCCCACTCAGCATGCTTTCATCAATATAGGAACTACCCCCCGTAACCAAACCGTCTACGGCTATTTTTTCACCGGGCTTTACCAGGATGATGTCTCCTTTTTGTACCGCTTCAATGGGCTGTACAACTTGCTGGCCATCGGCCCGGATAATGGTAACGGTTTGGGGCTGTAGTCCCATTAACTTTTTAATAGCCGAAGATGTATTCCCTTTTGCTTTTTCTTCCAGCAGCTTTCCAAGAAGAATAAAAGTGATGATCACCGCCGCCGCTTCAAAGTACACGTGCCCATGCAGTCCGCGGCTATGCCAGAACCCCGGGAACAGCGTATTGAACACACTGAACAGGTATGCCGTTCCGGAACCAAGCGCCACCAATGTATCCATATTGGCCGAACGGTGGCGGGCCTGTTTCCAGGCGTTGATAAAGAAATCTTTTCCAAAGTAAAGTACCACGGGTGTGGAAAGTACCCACATGATCTCATTGGCATAGGGCATGTCCATAAAGAACATACCGATAATCACCAACGGAACCGTGATCAGGGCTGCCCACAGCGTTTTCTTTTTGAGCGCTCCGAATTTTTTCTGATGGATGGCTTCCAGCGTTTCGGCTTCTTTTTCCGCGCTTTCGATCAACAGGTCGTACCCGATGGATTGGATCGCCTTTTGCATGCCGGCGGTATCAATGATATTGGGCAGGTATTCTACCGCCACGGAAGTAGTGGCAAAATTTACCGACGCGGATACGACCCCCGGCTGGTTTTTCAGCATGCTTTCCACGCTGATGGCACAGGATGCACAGGTCATGTCCAGTACCGGGATGTTCTTTTTTACGGTGGGTACATCATAACCCAGGTCGCGGATCGCTGATACTGCTTTTGATACCACTTCAATTTCGTCGGTAGTAATCACCGCCCGGCGATTGTTCAGCTCCACTTTATGCGTAGCAATGCCGGCCACTTTGTCCAGTCCCTTCTCTACAATAAGGGCACAATGTTCACTTTCTACACCTTCCAGCGGGATGGCTATTGCGTTTAACGGATCGGTTGTCATAATAATCGTTTTGTGATTCCCTGCAAAGTTCGTTCAGGCAACTGGCAGCACTGTTACACAATTATGGATTTGGTTTATATAATTGCAAGGTCTGTTGGTTACAGAGGCGTAAGGTTCAACGCGGTAGCAATGACCGGCGGTTTCGGCGTCTTTGTTTCCGTAAGCAGCGATATATTTACAGAAATGAAAAGGAACTGGATGCTGTGACCGTCCACTTAACCTGGATTAACCGGAGAATAAACGAAATAATGTAGCTTGCTGTCTAAATAAAAAGGTATGAAATACAGATTCGAAAAACCAATAAATGCTGCAATCGGCACTGAAAAATACCAATGCGCCATTACCTGGCGTAATGGTGGTTTTATTGCGGATGAGCCGGTAAGCCAGGGTGGGCGGGACAGCGGTCCGGATCCCTATACCTTGTTGCTTTCTTCGCTGGCATCCTGTACACTGATCACCCTGCGGATGTATATCGACCGCAAGGGATGGGAGGTACCCGAGATCCGGGTAAATACCAATATGTACAGCGAGATCCGGGAGGGGGCAACCATTACGGTCATTGACCGGGATATTTATTTTCCACAGGCGGTACCCGATGATCAAAAGCTGCGTTTGCAGGAAATTGCCAAAGCCTGCCCGATATCCAGGATACTGGAAAACCAGGTTACGGTACGTACGTTTATGCAGCGGGATCCGGAGACAGCGAAGAAGATCCTTTACCAAAATGATTCAATCGCGGTGGTTTGGCGTCCTGAGCTGTGCCAGCATGCCACCCGTTGCTGGAAGGAGCTGCCGCAGGTATTCCGGCCGAAGGAGAAAAAATGGGTAGATGTAGATGGTGCCCCTGCAACGCAGATCATTGAACAGGTGCATCGCTGCCCCAGCGGGGCGCTGGCAGTGGAGGCGATTGTAAAAGATGCAGGCGCTGCGTAATAATGCTGACGCTTCTTGCGGTTGTTTTTTTACCGCAGAGTGCGCAAAGCATCTGCAAAGTGCGCGATGGTAAGTTGAGCCGGCATCTGAGTACTCTTTGCGAATAGTGCTGTCCCCTTGCGTTCTTAGCGTTTAAAATAATCCCAAGGTTTGTAAGCCCTTAATGCTGACGCTTCCAGTGGTTGTTTTTTTACCGCAGAGTGCGCAGGGAACACGCAAAGGCCGCTATGATAAATTGGGCTGACGGTATTCTTTGCGAGCATTGCAGCCCTCTTGCGATCTTTGCGTTTTAAAATAACCCCGAGGTTTGTAAGTTCTTAATGCTGAAGCTTCTTGTGGTTGTTTTTTACCGCAGAGCGCGCAGGGAACACGCAAAGGCCGCTATGATAAATTGGGCTGACGGTATTCTTTGCGAGTATTGCAGCCCTCTTGCGATCCTAGCGTTTTAAGATAACCCCGAGGTTTGTAAGTTTTTAATGCTGACGCTTCTTGCGGTTGTTTTTTACCGCAGAGCGCGCAGGGAACACGCAAAGGCCGCGATGATAAATTGGGCTGACGGTATTCTTTGCGAGCATTGCGGATTCCTTGCGCTCTTAGCGTTTAAAAATACCCCCCCAACCCGTAATACTTAAAGCACGGTGTTATAAAATATTTAAATTGAAAAGTATTTTTTTGCAAAACAGCCGGAAGAATTAATTTTACGCCCTTATGAAGCGGGGCGGTGTTTTGATAGTGGTTTACAGTCTGCTGTTTGCGGGGGGATTTTTAATATGGAATTCTGCGCAAAAAGCGGCACACCGTTCTCCTGCCCCGGTATTTGTACAAAAAGACGCCCGTTACTCTGCCACACCGGATCTTCCTGTTTTTCCCCCTGATCTTTTTCTGGATCGCACCGATGACAAGGAAGAAGACGTGGCGCCAGGGCTGCATGAACATACTTTTGCCGATGTACCGCACTGGGTTTTTAATTGGGTCACCAACCGGCTGCTTCATATTCACGATAAAGAAAAACCATACCGGCGACCTTATCCGGCCTGTCTGACTGCGGGGAAATATATTTTCTTCCGCTCCATCCGGGTATGACGGCTGCAGCCCAGCGTTAAACACCATATTCTACTTCAGATTCGCTGGAATGATCTTAAAACGCGTCTGCGTATTCTACAACAATATAAATCAAAATTACCAACCCCGGCCACCAGTTAGCCGGAGCAATACTTATAAACCATAAGGAAGGGTATAAGATAAGCGCATGCGCCGGAACGCATATCCCGGATGTACGGATTACAGGGTCATCGCAGGTGCAAAAGTCTTCTGTTTACGGCACCGGTGATGCCGAATCCGCCGTAGTTGTTTCCCAAACCTTTCACTCCGGTAAGTGTTACTTCCGCAGTTGTGGCCATTTTTAGCAGCCTCCAGTTTTCCAGCTGAGCCGGCTGTACTCCTTTAAAATTTCCATTCAACAATGAACAAAGTCGCATTGCTGATCAGCTTGTGCGTGATTACGTACGGAACAACAGGCTGTAAGTCGAGCAAAGAAGAAAAAGCAGAAACCGAATCGTTTTCCGTTACCAGTCCATTAAAAATCGATACCAATTATGTAAAAGAATATGTCGCACAATTGCAATCGGTGCGCAATGTAGAAATACGCGCCCAGGAGAAGGGATATCTTGAAAAAAGCTATGTAGACGAAGGGCAATATGTAAAGGCCGGCCAGGTCTTGTTCCGCATCATGCCCCGGATTTACGAAGCAGAATTTCAAAAAGCCAAGGCGGAAGCGCATTCTGCCGAACTGGAAATGCAAAATACCCGTTTGCTGGCAGATAAAGAGATCGTTTCCAAAAATGAGCTCGCCCTGTCGAAAGCAAAATACGATGTAGCGAAGGCCGAAATGACCCTGGCCGGAGCACATTTATCCTTTACGGAGATCCGGGCACCCTTCAGCGGGGTCATCGACCGGATCCGGTTTAAACAGGGAAGCCTTATTGATGAGGGTACCTTACTGACTACCTTATCCGACAACAGCGGTATCTACGCCTATTTTAACGTATCGGAAAGTGAATACCTGAATTTTAAAACGGATAGCAGTGGTACTACCCAAACACCACTGGCACTTACACTGGCCAATGCCGGCCGGTATCCCTATCCGGGAAGGATCGAAACCATCGAAGGTGAGTTTGACAACACCACCGGAAATATTGCGTTCCGGGCAAAATTCCCCAATCCGAATGCACTTTTAAAACACGGCGAAACCGGAAAAGTGCTGATGCAGATCCCGCTGAGAAACGCACTCGTAATTCCGCAGAAAGCGACCTATGAGCTCCAGGACAAGATCTATGTATATGTAGTGGATAAAGATAATAAAGTACGGTCGCGGAATATTACGGTGCAATATGAATTGCCCAACCTGTATGTGATCGGTGATGGTCTGGAAGCAACCGACCATATTTTGCTGGAAGGCCTGCAAACCATCAAGGAAGACCAGAAAATAAAGCCGGTGTACACCGCACCCGAAGAGGTAGCCCGTAAACTGCAACTCCTGAACCCTTAAAAATGCGATTCCAAAACAGTTTTTATGTTTAATAAATTTATTAACAGGCCCGTACTGTCCATAGTTATTTCACTCATCATCCTATTCCTGGGCATACTGGCGCTTACCCAATTACCGGTAACCCAGTTTCCATCGGTTTCTCCGCCCAAGGTAAACGTTACAGCGGAGTACCCCGGTGCCAACAGCGAACTGATGATCAAGGCCGTGGTGATTCCACTGGAACAGGCCATCAACGGTATTCCCGGTATGAAATATATGGCCTCCGATGCCGGTAACGACGGGGAAGCCAGCATCCAGGTGGTTTTTGAACTAGGTACCGATCCGAATCTGGCTTCTGTAAACGTTCAGAACCGTGTGGCGGCAGTCGTAAACAAATTACCCCCTCTGGTAGTACGTGAAGGCGTAAAGATCACCCGGGAAGAATCCAATATGCTGATGTATGTAAACCTGTACAGCGACGATCCCAAGCTGGATGGCAGCTTTATTTACAACTTTGCCGATCTGAACCTGCTTGCGGAACTGAAACGCGTGAACGGAGTGGGGTTTGCGGATATCCTGGGCGATAAAGAATACTCTATGCGGGTATGGCTGAAGCCCGACCGTATGCTGGCGTATAAGATCACCGCTAATGAAGTAATGGAAGCGCTCAGTGATCAGAGTCTTGAGGCATCACCAGGCCGTTTGGGAGAAAGTTCCGGCAAGAAGTCACAGGCCTTTGAATATGTACTTAAGTATACCGGCCGGTATAACAAGAAAGAAGATTATGAGAACATCGTGCTGAAAACCGGGCCAGACGGTCAGTTGTTGCACTTAAAAGACATTGCCGATATTGAGCTGGGCAGTGCCTTCTATAATATTTATTCAAAACTGAACGGGCGCACATCGGCGGCGATTGTGATCAAACAATCTTATGGAAGTAATGCCAGTGAAGTCATCAAAAATGTAAAGGCCAAGCTGAAAGAGATCGAAGAATCCTCCTTTCCCAAAGGTATGCATTACGAGTTGAGCTATGATGTATCCAAGTTCCTGGATGCATCCATGGAAAAAGTAATACACACGCTGGTAGAAGCCTTTATCCTTGTAGGGTTTGTAGTGTTCCTGTTCCTGGGCGACTGGCGTTCGACCCTGATCCCCATCCTGGCCGTACCTATTTCACTCATTGGTACCTTCTTTTTTATGCAGTTCCTGGGCATTACATTAAACCTGATCACACTCTTTGCCCTTGTGCTGGCAATCGGAATCGTGGTAGATGATGCCATTGTGGTCGTAGAAGCGGTGCACGCAAAAATGGAAAGCGAGGGCCTGAGCGCCAAAGCCGCTACCATGGCGGCCATGCATGAAATAGGCGGTGCCATTATTGCCATTACGCTCATCATGGCTGCGGTATTCATTCCCATTGCCTTTATGTCGGGGCCGGTAGGTGTATTCTACCGTCAGTTCTCGGTTACTATGGCAACGGCCATCATTCTTTCCGGTATTGTGGCGCTTACATTTACCCCGGCTATGTGCGCCATGATCCTGAAAAATACACATGGTAAAAAGAAGGCAACGGTGATCAACCGCGCTATTGACGGCTTTAATAACTGGTTTAACAATTTGCAGGGCTGGTATAAGAAGCTGGTGTCAGTCATTGTAAATCGCCGTGTACTTACGTTTCTGGTGCTGGCCGCCTTTATTGCCGGAACCTGGGGCCTCAGTACGGCTGTGCCCGCCGGCTTTATTCCCGGCGAGGATCAGGGCATGTTCTACGCCATTATTGTTACCCCTCCGGGATCTACACTTGAGCGTACGGACGACGTAGCGGCCCAACTGCAGCAAATCGCTTCCAAGATGGACGACATCCAGTCGGTATCGACTACCGCGGGATATGAAGTACTGTCGGAAGGAACCGGCTCCAATTCCGGAACCGTACTGATCAACCTGAAGGATTGGAGCGAACGCAAACATTCGATGCAGGAGGTGATGGAAGCGCTGGAGGAAAAAGCCAAAAACATTAAGGGGGCCACGCTGGAATTCTTTCCGCCGCCCGCTGTACCGGGCTATGGTGCGGCCGGTGGTTTTGAATTGCGGTTACTGGATAAAGCGGGTACGGGCGACTATAAATTAATGGAAACCGTTAGCCGTGACTTTGTAAAAGAGCTGAACAAACGGCCCGAACTGAGCTCTGTATTTACGTTTTACAGTGCCAGTTTTCCACAATATCAGCTGGCGGTGGATAACGACAAGGCCAAGCAAAAAGGTGTCTCTGTTGAGAATGCGATGGACAATCTTTCCACATTGGTGGGCAGCAACTATGAAACAGGATTCATCAAATTCGACCGACCCTATAAGGTAATGGTGCAGGCACTGCCACAGTACCGGCAGTTACCGGAAGATGTATTCAATTATTATGTAAAAAATGATCATGATGAAATGGTGCCTTATTCGGCTTTTATGACCATGAAGAAAACCTATGGGTTATCGGAAATCACACGGCATAATATGTACAACGCTTCAGAGATCAGCGGAGGATCCGCCCCCGGCGTTAGCAGTGGTACGGCGATTGATGTGATCAACGAAGTGGCTAAAGAAAAACTGCCCAGAGGTTTTGGTATCGATTGGGCGGGGATCTCAAAAGACCAGACCCGCCGCGGCAACCAGGCCATCTATATCTTCCTGATATCGCTGGTGTTCGTATACCTGGTGCTGTCTGCGCAATACGAAAGTTTCGTATTGCCGCTGCCCATCCTGCTTTCATTGCCCATCGGCATCTTTGGTGCATTTTGTTTTCTAAAGATCTTCGGACTGGAAAATAATATCTATGCACAGATCGCCATGGTTATGCTGATTGGTATCCTGGGAAAAAACGCCGTGTTGATCGTGGAATATGCGGTACAACGGCACCGCGACGGCTATTCACCGGCGCAGGCAGCTATTGAAGGAGCGGCGGCCCGGTTACGCCCGATATTGATGACATCCTTTGCATTTATTGCCGGTGTGATTCCGCTGATGGTAGCTACCGGCCCCGGAGCCATCGCCAACCATACCATCGGATCCGCAGCAGCAGGGGGGATGTTATTTGGTACCCTCTTTGGTGTGCTCATTATACCCGGCCTGTACTACATTTTTGCCCGCATATCGGAACGGCATATCCTGGTGGAAGATGAAGAAGAAAACCCGTTAACAGAAGAAATTGATCATAATGAATAGCATTAAAATATACCTGATCGGTACTGCAGCCTTTGCCTTCGCGGGCATTACGGGTTGTAAAGTGCCGGCCATAGTGAACCACGAAGTAAAAACGGCGCCGCCGCCATCCTTTGAAGCTTCGCCGGCGGATACCCTGAGCAGTGCGTCCGTAAGATGGCAGGACTTTTTTGCCGATCCTTACCTGCTAAAACTGGTGGATACGGCGCTCCATAATAACCGGGAGTTGCTGAGTACCCTGCAGGAAATTGAGATCGCCCGCAATGATATCCGGGTAAAAAAAGGAGAGCTGTTACCCAGCGTAATGGCCAAGGCCGGAAGCGGGGTAGAAAAAGTAGGCCGCTATACCAGCCAGGGTGCGGGAGATGCCTCTACGGATATTGAACCGGGCAAGGAAATACCCGATGTCCTGGGTGATCATGAGCTGGGGCTTTATGCCACCTGGGAAGCCGATATCTGGAAAAAACTGCGCAATGGCAAACAGGCGGCGGTGGATCGCTACCTGGCCACCGTGGAAGGTAAGAACTTTGTTATGACCAACCTCGTTGCAGAGATCGCGGATTCCTATTATGAACTGCTGGCGCTGGACAACCAGCTGGCTATTGTAAAAGAAAGTATACAGTTGCAGAAGAATGGACTGGAGATCGTAAAGGTGCAGAAGGAAGCGGCAAGGGCTACCGAACTGGCGGTTAAAAAATTTGAAGCAGAAGTGCTCAATTCCCAAAGCCGCGAATACGAGATCCTGCAGCAAATAAAGGAAGGAGAAAATAAGATCAATTTCCTGCTGGGACGAAATCCCCAGCCGGTAGAACGGTCTTCCGGCGGCTTTTTAACCGCGTTGCCCCGGCAAGTAAGTACAGGCATCCCGTCGCAGTTGCTGGCCAACCGGCCGGATATCCGTCAGGCAGAACTGGCATTGGCGGCAGCCCGGCTGGATGTAAAGGTGGCCCGGGCGGCTTTTTATCCTACACTGGATATTTCTGCGGCAATCGGATTGCAGGCGTTTAAACCTTCCTACCTGGCAAAGTTGCCGGAATCGGTGCTCTTCTCCCTGGCGGGCGAACTGGCCGGGCCGCTGATCAACAAAAATGCCATCAAAGCGGAATTTGCGAGCGCCGATGCGCGTCAGCAGCAGGCACTGTATGCGTACGAAAAAACCATATTAAATGCCGTACGGGAAGTATCGAACGAACTATCCAATATCAGCAACCTGGAGCAAAAGTACCAGCTGAAAAATAACGAGGTAAACGCATTGGGCCGGTCTATTGCTGTATCCAATGAATTGTACAAGGCCGCAAGGGCCGATTACCTGGAAGTATTGATGACGCAGCGGGATGCATTGGAATCCCGGCTGGAGCTGGTAGAAACCCGGGAGCAGCAGTTCAGTGCGGTTACCCATATTTACCGGGCATTGGGCGGTGGATGGAAATAATTGAAGGACGGTTATTTCCCGCAGGTTTATGCAGATGAGGGCTGATCGTTTATCTCTTGAATTGGCGCAAGATGACATTGGTTTGGCGTACGTGTCTGCACAGGTCTGCGGGATACCGTTCCTGCTTTACCGTTTATTTCGCACGATACGGTTTACAGCCTTTTTATATCTGTAGCTACTATGGACAGGTCATTATGCAACTGATGCCCTCCGCTGGCCAGTTCCCGGAAGATGGCGCCGGGTAATTGTTGCTGATAATGGATGAAATGCGCAAACGGCACCACTTCATCATCCCGGCACTGGTAATAGTAAATAGGTAAATCCTGGGGTAATTGCTCCGCAAAACCATCCTGTAGTTTCAATGGTTGTACCCAGTCCTGGTTGCCATTCCAGAAAGGGGGGGCTACCAGGAAAACCCCGGCGATGGCTGTTTTAACAGTGTTTTCTGAAAGGTATTTTACCAGCAGGGAAGCACCAAGCGAGTGGCCTGCCAGTATAAGTCCATCTTCGGCCACGGCAATCTGTTCGCCGATCTGGCGGAGCCATTGTGCTGCAAAATCGGGTGCGGTTTCATCAGCACTCATTTTTGGATAATGCACCTCGTAATTGCTGCCCAGTGCCGCCTGCAAAGAGGCAACCAGAGGGATATCGGTTTTATATCCGCCATTGCCGCCACCCTGTATAAAAAGAACCTGTTTCTTCATATGGTCATTCGATTTAAAAAAAATGACTGCCTGCATTTACAGGAGTTCCTGGTATTCCAGAACCAGTCAGGCATCGTATGCATAAAGGTACGCAAAATAGAATGGGAAACAAATGGAGAAACAGGAAGAAGGAGATACGTGTTTTTTGCTAATTTTATAACTATGAACCAGCATACATTCTTTGCGCCCGAGCTCTTTATTCCCAACGGCAGCTACGATATTTCCTTTTATGAAAAGGCGTTCGGGGCTGTAGAATTAAGACGCTTTTCCAATGAGGACGGCAGCATTCATGTATCCGAACTAAGTATTGATGGGGCTTTGTTTCACCTGCATGAAACCACGGCAAAGTCCTATTATTTTTCGCCGGACGCACACAGCGGTACAACGGTTTGCATCGGCCTTTTTGTGACCGATGTGGATGCTATCGTGAAAAACGCCCTGGAGGCCGGTGCCGGAGAAATAAGCCCTGCACAGGATTACGATTATGGTTACCGGCAGGCGACCATTAAAGATCCGTTTGGCCATTACTGGCAGCTGCAACAGCAGATCTGAACGCAATTGTATATACTGAGCGAATCTGGGTTTGACCGGATATCAGGCAATACGGATCAGCGGCCCGTTGTCCTGCGGTTGCAACCAGCCGAAGGATGTTAAATGATAGCCTTGTTCCTGCATCAGTCGTTCAAAACGACCGGTGCCATCTTCCGATACGGCTACTAATAAACCGCCGCTGGTTTGCGGATCGGCAAGGATCTGTTGCTGATGCTCGGTCAGCGGACCGATCCTGTTTCCATAACTGGACCAATTGCGGAGGGTACCACCGGGTACACAGCCCTGGTTCAGGTAGGTATCGATACCGGGTATCACGGGTACTTTATCAAATTCCACCACAGCAGATAACCCGCTGCCGGCGCACATTTCAGCCAGGTGCCCTAACAGCCCGAAGCCGGTTACGTCGGTCATTGCCTTAACGGCATCCAATCCTCCCAATACTGCTCCCGGCTTGTTGAGCGCCGTCATACTTTTCAGGGCGATAGCTGCATCTTCCGGTTGCAATAACCCACGTTTTTGAGCAGTGGATAATACGCCTACACCCAGCGCCTTGGTCAGGTATAACCGGCATCCCGGCAAAGCCGTGGCATTCTGTTTTAAATGCGAAAGTGCTACCAGGCCATTTACGGCAAGGCCAAACACCGGTTCGGGACAGTCGATACTGTGCCCTCCGGCCAGGGTAATACCTGCATCGGCGCAAACAGCTCTGGCGCCGTCAAGTACCAGGCCGGCTACTTCCGGAGGAAGTTTCTCGATGGGCCAGCCGAGTATGGCAATAGCCAGCACGGGTTTGCCGCCCATGGCATACACATCACTGATGGCGTTGGTTGCGGCAATGCGGCCAAAATCGTAGGCATCATCCACAATCGGCATAAAAAAATCGGTGGTGGAGATCAGCGCGGTGCCATTGCCCAGGTCCAGCACCGCCGCGTCATCGCGTTTATCATTGCCTACCAGCAAGCGCGGATCGGCTATCGCTGTAGGAATAGCTGTATGTAATATTTTATCCAACAGGGCCGGACTGATCTTGCAGCCACAGCCGGCACCATGCGAATATTGAGTGAGTCTGAATGTTGTTGTTTCCATAAAAAAATGTTCTGTTACCGGTATGGGTCTGAAACTGTATGGCAGATACCTGCGCCTTTTATGGTGTTGAAAATGCTTCGGTAAAAGCTACGAGCCGCTGATAATCCGCCGGCATATCTTCACCGGAGGTTTGCAGTTCAAACACATTACCCGGTGGGCGCATGGCCAGGCCTTTGCGATAGGCTTTGTCATAATACACCAGCGCTACGCGGATAAAATCGTTCATACGGCCTTCCCGGATAGCGGCAACGGCTTGTTTGGTCTGCAGCGGGCCCAGCCGTTTGTGGATGCGCTCGGTACTTTCTGCTAAAAAATCGGGATCCAGGTGGCCATAATCCCGTAGTAAAGTAGCCACCCGCTGCTCCAGGGAAACCTGTAAGTCGATGAGTAAAGCGGTGCGCATTTGCTGCCACAGGGATAGGGGAATACTCCGTTTGCCGATCTTCTGGCATTCATCCTCCAGCCACAACAGCGGCTCCGGGTGCATATCCTTTAGCTGCCAGGCCAGGTCGTTCTCAAACTGCTCCTGTGTAGGCTGTACCATTTTATTCATAGTACCGTAAGAAGAACCCTGGTGTTGTGCCAGCTCCTCCAGGTCGATGACCTGTTGCCCCTGTTTTTTCATATACTGCAGTAAACGCGTTTTGCCGGATCCGGTCATGCCGCCCAATACCCGGATATTATAGCTCCGCTCAAATTGTCGGTGCGCCCAGCGGCGGTAAGACTTGTAACCTCCGGTTATGGTATATACTTCAAAGCCATACAAGCCCAGGGCCCAGGCCATGGCACCGCTGCGCATGCCGCCCCGCCAACAGTGTACGGCAATCCGTTTACCAGGGGCTATTTGCAGGCATTGCCGGATGAAGCCGGCCCATTTGGGACCGGTGAGCTCAAAACCCAGGAGAATAGCTGCTTCCCGGCTCACCTGCTTATACGTAGTACCAACCTGCGCCCGCTCTTCATTACTGAATAACGGTACATTAACAGCACCGGGAATATGTCCCTGTGTGAATTCTGCCGGCGTACGCACATCCACCAGGGGCAGTATTTGTGCCTCCTGTATCCAATGATTGATGGTTATCGTTTGGGTCATATTACCGCGCTAAAGGTAATGTATTTTACAGTGCGGCTCCGGTAAGAAGGGTACTGCAACCAAGCGAACGGGTGAAATAAATGCAGTTATACCATATCCAGCGGTTTGCGTTTTTCTGCCCGGATGTTTTTAAAATGGCTGGGGGTAAATCCGGTTACTTTTTTAAACTGGTTGCTTAAATGGGCCACGCTGGAATAATTGAGCTGAAAGGCGATCTCGCTAAGGGACAGTTCATCATATACCAGCAGCTCCTTTACACGTTCGATCTTTTGGTGGATAAAGTACTTTTCAATGGTGGTACCCTCTACCTCGGAAAAAAGATTCGACATATAATTGTAATCATGATGCAGCCGGCTGCTGAGGTAATCGGAAAGATTCACTTTTAATTCCCCATCCTGTTGATGTACCAGTTGTATAATATGTTTTTTGATGGTTTCGATCATCCGGCTTTTTTTATCATCGATCAGCTCGAACCCCAGCTCGTTCAAACCGGTCTCCAGCTGCTGTTTTTCACCGGGAGTAAGTTCTCGTTCCAGTTCTACTTCACCCAATTCAACAGAAACGGGGTGGAGGTGTAGCTTTTCCAATTCGGTTTTTACCGCCATTTTGCAGCGGTTGCATACCATATTTTTTATATAGAGTTTCATTGTATTCTTATTTGTTTACCGGCAAAGCGGTGAGTGCCTTTCCGGGGCCATAAAATTAAGCAAATAGCAGAGGATAAGCAACGTGCGGCAGGAACCTGTTGTTTTACCGCAGATAAGCGGGCTGTCTTTCTGCCATCTATAAAGGAGCGCTCAACATTTGCATATCAGCCGCCGTTAAAAAAATATTCCGCGTTCCTTGTGTAATTCCGCAGCGGGTTGCATCCTGTGCATAGCATATCTATATTATGAGAAAAACGATACTACTACTTGCGCTGCTGCTTTCCATCTGTACGTTAAGGGCTCAAAGCCGCCTGTCTGTGAGCGCTACCAATGGCCCCCTTACCGAAGTGTACCAGCTTACGGATAAGGAAACAGAACTGCTGATCCTTAAACCCCTGTCATTAACCGATGCATTCCTACACACATTAGTAGACCGTTACGACACAAAAAGCGGAAAGCCCCGGGCCTTGCCCTATGGAAATTACCTCAGCGTACAGGCACAGGGCAACCAGTTGCACTATACCCTGATCATGAATGGCAATACCCGGCTTTCTTTTATTAACAATAAAAAGGAGTTTCAGTTCAGCATCACAGATCCGGCCGGAAAACCGGTTGTAGATGCAACCGTGTTTACAGCCCGGGGCAAACGGTTGTATTATAACCCGGCGGCCCATTTGTACAGGGGGCGTTACCCCAGCGGAGCGGCCTATCTGAAAATAGTACATAAAGGCGTGTCCAGCTATTTTACCTACGATTCAGATGATGAGGATGTACCCGGCCGGCCATCCTTCCGGAAACGGATACGTTCCGTGTTCCCGGTAAAACAGGTACGGTCTGTTTTTGTAAAGAAGCCGAGCCGGAGGGCGGTATCAACGGGCCCCGGCAGTTTTTTCGTGTTTAGCAAACCCAAATACAAACCCTACGACACGGTAAGGTTTAAAGCCTATCTCTTTTCTGATAAAAAGGAAGCAGGTAAGCGTCGCCCCTTACAGGTGCTGCTTAGCGGGCCATCCGGGCAAAAGCAACTAACCCTGCTTAACCCTTACAGGGATGGGGGCTATGAATACCAGTTTGTACTGGCCGATTCGCTGAAACTAATGCTGGATCAACCGTATAAGATCCTGCTTATGGATTCTGTGGCCGGCCGGCCGGTTACACGGGCATCGGGAAATTTTTATTATGAGGAATATGAATTAAATGCATTGCGTTTTGCGGTACGAACAGACAAGAAAATACAATATCCCGGTCAACCCATTGCAGTTTATATGAAGGCCACGGATGAAAACGAGCTGGCGGTTCCGGATGCACGCGTGGAGATCGTTGCGCGTACGCAAGGAGTTGCCTCTTTTTATAAGGACGTTGTTTTTGTGCCGGACACCCTTTGGAAAACCACGGTCAGCCTCGATCCGGTGGGCGAGACACGGTTGTTTATACCCGATAGCATTTTCCCGGAGGCTCGGCTTTCCTACAGCCTCCATTTCAAAATGCTGAACAGTAATAATGAAACCCGCACGGCAGACCTGTATCTGAATTATGATCAGCAACAGCTCAAAGACAGCGGAACCATTGCAGCGCGTTTTGTGAAAGACAGTCTTTACCTGGAGTACCAAAAAGATAGTATAAGACAACCGCAGGCCGGGTGGCTTTATACCCGTTCCGGCGAACAGCCGGTCGATTCCCAACGGGTGCAATTACCGCTGGCCCTTCAAATGAACTATCAGGCCGCCTGGTATGAACTGGTATTGGACAATGGCGTGAAAGCTATAAAATCGCCGTATCAATTTGATGATGGTATCGAGATCGCCGCGGTTCATTCAGAAAAGCAGGTACACCTCGCGGTTGCCAACGAACATAAAATCCCTTTCTGGTATACGGTGCTCTCCGGAAGTGACGTATTGTTAAGAGGATATGGCACAACACTCGATACAGTGATCAATCACACGAACAAACGCGCGGCACATTTTCATATCAGTTATTTCTGGAATGATGCGGAACAACAAAAAGAAGTAAGCAGTTTTTACAATGCGCAAATACTGAATATAAAATTGCTGGCACCGGAAGTGATTTACCCGGGACAAAAAGTGCACATGAAAGTGGCAATAACCGATGCCCGGAATAAACCCGTGCCCGGTGCAGATCTGACGGCCTATGCCCATACCGCTAAATTTAATTCGGTTGCACCCTTTGTACGTGATTTCGGCCGCAGCTTTTATGCACGGAATACCTGGCGTGTTGAGCTGGAGGGAGAAGCCGCGGGGGCCAGTGGTAACATACGGATGAACTGGCAGAAATGGGGACGCCAGCTGGGACTGGATACCATCGAGTACTATCGGTTTACCAATCCCCGGGGTTTATACCTGCAAACCGAAGCAATAAAAGATAGCCTTACACAGTTTGCGCCATTTGTGGTAAACAACGGCGCTATAGAACCGGTCAGCATCGTTTATGTAGATGAAGTGCCCGTGTATTTTGAGCAGGCCCAACAGCTGCAGCACTATGCCTTTCGCATCACACCCGGTGCACACAGCATCCGTTTGCGAACACCGGAACATGAGGTATGGATCCGGGACTTTTATTTTAAAAAAGGAATGCGCACCGTATTCAGCGTGGAGGCCGATACGCTGAACACGCAGGCCCGGGTAACCCGCCTGAAGAACATTTTAACGCCGGTAGAACGGCAGCGGCTGCACCCTTATTTTCTGCGCGTACAAGATAATTTTAACGACGGGCAAACCTTTATCCGGTATGACTCCATTCGTTTGCTGCTCAATCCGCCCGGAACATCCATCTCATGGCAGCGCGATCTGCTGGTAGGCCCTATACGAACCGACCGGCTATTCTTCCAGTCGGAGTTGATAGACCAGTTGTTTACCAAGGAGCCCGGTTTTGTATACACGTTTTCCCCGGGGTTAATCAAACAAAAATCGTATCCCGGTATGTACACGTTTGATACCCTGCTCCGGGGCAACAATGCATTGAGCCAAAATTACCGCCAGCAGGTGCTGCGTAATGCGGATATAGATACCCTGTGGAATGATTTCTTCGACCTGCGCAGCCGCACCACGCAATTATTCTCAACATATGCTCCGAACGAGAAAACCACCGGTACACTGCGCTTTTATATCGATACGGCATTCACGAATCAACTGCCGTATATAAAAAACATCATTCTGACAGACCCTTCACGGCCACATTTTTTACAGGTATACAATGGTGCTGCCACAGCGTTTGCGCCCTTATTGCCGGGCCATTATCAGCTCCTGTTTCTCTTAAAGGACAACCGCTATTTTAAAGCCGATAACGTACAGGTAACAGCCAGCGGCATTAATTATTATTCCTGGTCGCAGTTTAAGATCCATCCGGCAGACAGCTTCACCCTGTCGCTGGACCGGTACATCAAAGAAGATAAGCGCACGCAATACGGTTATTACCGACCACCCGTACCGGAAGCGATCATCCGCCTGTTTAATAAATCGTATTTTAACCCGGAAGTACTGCACCAGGAAGTAAAAGGCGTAGTGATGTCATTTGATGGCAAACCCATTGGAGGAGCAACGGTAGAAATACAGGGCTTGAACCAACAGGTGGGCACGGTTACCGATAAAGCCGGACGCTTCCGCTTAAAAATACCTGAAAGAGGAACGCTTGCCGTTTCCGCATTGGGTTATCTTTCAAAACAGGTGGAGGCCGGTGGCCGTTCCGACACCATTATACTGGAAGACGCAAAAGGACAGCTGAACGAGGTAGTGGTAGTAGGATATGGTACGCAGCGGAAAAGCAATCTTACAGGAGCGGTAACGAGCATTTCCAATAACCGTCTTTCTACTTCCTTAAGCGGAAGGGTAGCAGGAGTGGCAGTAGGTGATATTCAGCTGAGGGGTACCGGCACGCTGCCCGCAAAAAATCCGATGATACTGGTAGATGGCCTTCCTTTTGATGGGGATATCAGCGCCCTGAACCCGGATGATATTGAACAAATGAATATCCTTAAGGAAGCCGATGCCACGGCTATTTACGGATCAAGAGGAGCAAACGGAGTTGTGATCGTTAAAACCAAAAAAGGTAATAGTGTGGTCAACGAATCGGGTGTCTTGCAGGAAGGAGCTCAAACGCTGCGTGCACGTTTCTCCGATGAAGGTTTCTGGCAGCCGCGCCTGGTAACGGATGCCAGCGGAGAGGCCAGCTTTACAGTAACTTTTCCGGATGATATCACCAGCTGGAAAACCCGGCTGATTGCCCTTACCGGTGAACGGCAAAGCGGCTACCTCGAGCAAACCATCCGCTCTTTCAAAACCTTGAGTGCTAATTTTGTTGCGCCGCAGTTTGCAGTGGAAGGGGATAGCATGAATGTGATTGGGAAACTGATGAATTATACGCCAATACCGGAGAAACTTGTACGTAGCTTCAGGTTTATGGATACCACGTTACGCAACAGCGAGCTAACCGTTATGCATGCCCACCTGGATACGGTAATGATCGGCGCACAGGGAAAAGATAGCCTGCACTTTGAATATGCACTCAAACAATCCAATGGTTATTTTGACGGAGAACGGAGAAGCATCCCCCTGTATCCGGCTGGTGTAAAGGAAACGGTAGGTTGGTTTTCCGTATTACTGGGAGATACGGCCTTGCAATACCGGCTCCACAAAGACAAAGGTGCCGGCATTGTGCGGGCAGAAACCTCTGTTTTTCCTGTATTGCTGGATGAGATGAAACGCCTGCGGGATTATGAATACCTGTGTAACGAACAACTGGCCTCCAAACTAAAGTCCCTGTTGCTGGAAAAGAAACTGCGGGCGTATATGAAAGAACCATTTCCTTATGAAAAGAGTATCCGGGTGGTATTGAAAAAACTGGACGACAATAAATCAACCGACGGTCTTTGGGGCTGGTGGCAGGGAACGGTGGTAGAACCCTGGATCAGCTTGCATGTGGTGGAAGCATTGATGGAAGCGCAACGCCAGGGATATACCACAACGTTGAATACCGACCTGCTGTACCGTTACCTGCAGGCTAAAGTTGCCGACCAGGGCGCCGATGCCCATCCCAAACTGGTGCGTTTGCTGGCGCAGCTGAATGGTAACCAGGTGCTCCGGGACTGGATCCGGTTAAAAGAAGCCGACACGCTTTACCAAAAACGGAAAAAGACATTGTATGAACAGCTGGAATTACTGGAATTAAAGCAGCAGGGCGGGTTGACGGTCCGTATAGACTCCCTTGTAAAGCTGCATAAACAAACAATGTTTGGCGGTATTTACTGGGGCGAGGATGGCTGGCGGTTCTGGAATAACAGCATCCAGAATACGCTGATGATGTACCGGATACTGCGGCGCGCCGGTGGCCATACCAACGAACTGAGCCAGATCCGCCAGTATTTCCTGGAACAGCGGAAAGATGGGCAATGGCGCAATACATACGAGTCGTCCCTGATACTTGAAACTATTTTGCCGGAATTATTTGATGCGGAAAAGAAACCCAAACCCGCCGTAGTTGAGATCAATCGCACACGGTTCGACAAGTTCCCCTTTGAGCAGCAATATGAAGCTGGTACTCATCTGCAGATTAAAAAAGAGGGCGACATGCCGGTATATATCACCGCCTACCAGCAGTTTCAGAACAGGACGCCGCAGGCCATATCCAAAGATTTTACAGTAAACTCCCGCCTGATACAGGATAACCAGGATGTACAGGTATTGAAGGCCGGTAAAACAGCCTTGTTACGGGTGGAGGTAACGGCAAGGGCTGATGCAGATTATGTAATGATTGAAATACCCATCCCCGCAGGGTGCAGTTATGAAAATAAGATGCAGCGATTTTGGGGCGTGGAAACACATCGCGAATATTTCAAAAACAAAACCGCCATCTTCTGTACAAAAATGCAGCAGGGAAGCTATACGTTTGATATTCAGCTGATGCCCCGATACACCGGAAATTATATATTAAATCCCGCCAAAGCCGAGCTGATGTACTACCCGGTTTTTTACGGCAGAGAAACAATGAAGAAAGTTACGATCCATTAATGAGGAATAAGGAATGGAAAAGTATTTGAAAATTTAAAAATGAGTAAATGAATGCCTCATCGCAATGTGACATCATTCTCCAGCTCCGTAGGACTGCAATATTTATGCTCCCAATCCAGCGGTACATAAAAACAGGATCGTAGAAGTGGTGGATAGGTCTGATGCTACTGAACGAGATTCAAAATGAGAGATTTGAAAATTTGAAAATGAGCAAATGAATGCCTCATCGGCATGTGACATCGTTCTCCAGCTCCATAGGAGCGCAATCTTTATACCCCAATCAACGAAACAACATAGCGTCCCATAGGGACGAATGATAAAAGGATACGTAACCACATATTATTAATAAGCAGCAACGATTTTTTTTATTTAAGATGTTACATTCCCCGCTGGGCGCCCTCAATAACCCACCAGGAATAAGAAGCCGGCGGAAGCGTAACGGACAATGTTACCTCATAATTGCGGTTGAGCACATAATTTTTAGCCGGCCCTTCCTTTTCGCGGATGCGGGCCGTTTGAGTTAATCCCGTATAATAAAGCGGAACCATGACCGTACGTTTTATGGGCCGGTCAGTAGGGTTGAACACCATTAACAAACCCTTTTGTTTTAGTGCGGCATTTACATGCAGCCATCCGTCCCAGTCGCGGCCGTCGGCACGGCGTAAATGGATCAGATCGGCATTCAGGATCTCCCGGTATTTCTTATACCAGGTAACCACGCTTGCAACGGTCTGCCGGGTAGCGTCCGTATCATAAAGCCGGGGGCCACGGTAGCAGGCCTGAACACCGGCACCATAATACTGCATCATCAGCTGTTCGTAGTCCTTCAGATGTTCCGAAAGCGGCTCCAGCACCGCTTCTGGTCCGCCTCCCTGGTAACGGGTCAGCGGAACAAAGCCCCATCCCATTGATGGTGTTTTTTCCCAGGTACCGTCAAATATGTTCTGGCGGTTTAATATTTTCTGCTGTTCACGGGGCAGTGAAAAATTTACCTCCCGGTAGCCGAGCGCAATTTTATTGGTACCATCCAGGAAATACCAATCGGGCGCATTGATATAAATACCCCGGTTGTTTAGCCAGTGATACAATCCCTTCTGGATCTCCATCTGCCGCCACTGGCTATCGCCCAGTCCCTTATGCCCCGGATGTGTGGTAGATGCACAGCGGTCTCCCGGATAAGGCCCGTCATTTTCCCATATATCAAATCCGGTAACGGTAAAAAATTGCTGGATCTTATCGCGATAGGCCAATCCCCACTTGCTGCCGAAACAAGGTGCATTTCCAAAGAAAGCGCCACCGGTCTTTCCCGTTAACGGGTTAATCACATCATCGGCTTCGCTGATCTTCCGTGAACTAAAAAGAGAATATACACCAATCTTTATTCTCTTTTGATGCGCATAATCTGCCAGGGCCTTACAGCGCGTAAGGTTGGCATCCCGGTTATCTTCCATATTAATATGACTGCCAAAACTCAGGATCAGGGCCTCATATCCGGTTTGCACGCATTGATCGATGGCCTGTTTTACTTCTTCATCGTTTTTGCTGACGAGGTGCATGAAGATGGGATTGGCCGTTGTCCAGGGGGCTACCGTACGGTACATTTTCTGGATCGCCATGCCCCGGCGCTGCCGGTCGTAACTGTCCATGGCCAGTTCATACGTGCGAACGGAGATAAACGAATCGCGTGGTGCGAGGTCGATTCCCGGCCCATACTCGGGGTATACTTCCAGTAAACAGGGGGTTTCATAATTATAATTCACCTGTGATGTATAGGTACTATCGGTTTTCCAGTGTGTGGTCTGATCACTTAGATCATAGCGCATAGCATTGTTAAATGCATAGTTGGATTCGATATATAACCCCGCCGGTTTTTTCATTTGCGACGGGCTGCCCACCACGGCGCTTTCTTCCTCCACCATTCCCAGGATCTCATGTACCACCTTATCCAGGTGAACGGCCTGTTGCGATTGATTAAGGATCCGCAGCCATTTTGCCATCAATGGCAGGCCGTCATAAAGCTCATAATTGATTTCTACATCAATATTTTTTAATTCCGGCAGGGGAGACCGGAACAGGAAACGTACCCGTTTTCCCGTGGCCGCTCGCTGATTGGTTGCCCAGAATGAAGACCTGGAATTGAGATAGGGCTGTAGCCCGGTTACCTCATAGGATACAAATTCAAAATCCCTGCTGCCTTTTCGCAGCTGATCTACCCATTCAGGAAGCAGGTAGGCATTTTCTTTTTGCCCGTAAAGCCCGCCAACATTGTATGATTGACCATTGATCGTTACCCCGGCCTCTGCTTTCACCGAGCGCAGTAACTGCTGGTTGTTGATCTTGTTTTTGTAATCAATACATACCAGGTTGGGCTGTATCCGGAACCGGCGTTGCACCAGGCCGTTATCAAGAATAAGCTCTTTTTCATCCGCAGTTTTATACACCGCTGCCCTTGCCGTAACGGGCGTCACCAGCCAGTCGCTGCTGGAAAATGTGGGATTATTTTCTGTCCAAACCGGCAACGACTGGCTCCGCACCGGTTGCACCCCGGCCAACATAAAAAAGAGAGCTGAATAGAAACTTCTTTTTGCGATAACAGCTTTGATCATACGCATCGTTAATAGTAGATATGAGGGGCACAAGTTACGGTTTTGATCGTAGCCCGCCATATAATTGGGTACCGGCTGTACATAATTGAATATAGCAGCAAGGCGATCGTTGATGCGTTTGCAATCAGCGCGCCGGTTACAACGGAAATACCACCGTTTTCAATGAGCACCCGGCAACGATTCAAAAATAGCGGATACAATTTGATAACAGGAAGCGAGGATAAGTTTCCTGGCCGGAGCAAACACACTTGCAGAAGAACGGGTATTTTGCGGCGCATCTGAACGCAATGAAGATCGATCACAATCAAATAAATGGAACCGATGAACCGCAAGTATTTTTTTAGGAACAGCGCGCTGGCATTAACCGGAACAGTATTGTCTGGAAACCTGTTGGGTCAAACACCCCCAACTCAGATACGCCGTGCTACAGGTGGCACCAAAAATATTATTTTTATGGTGAGCGATGGTATGAGCACGGGCACCCTGAATATGGCAGACCTGCTGATGCAACGGAAATATGGCCGTCGAAGCAGCTGGCTGCGCTTGTATGATGAACAGCGGGCCGTTCGCGCCCTCATGGATACGGCTTCTGCCAGTTCCCTGGTCACCGATTCGGCAGCCGGCAGCTCGTCCTGGGGCGGTGGTGTACGGGTGCCCAATGGCAAATTGAATGTAGGTGCAAATGGTGAGCATTACATGCCCATCCTCCAAAAATTTAAAGCAGCCGGCAAGGCTGTTGGCTGTGTTACAACGGTACCTATCGGACATGCCACACCCGCCGGCTTTTGCATCAACAATGACAGCCGGGGCGACATGGATGAAATTTCCCGGCAATACCTCGACCTTCGGTTCGACGTAATGCTGGGCGGCGGTGCTGATAATTTTAAAGCCACCACCCGGAAGGACAAAACGGATCTGTTGCAGCAATATCAAAAAAAGGGATATACAGTGGTGACCAGCCGGGATGCCTTACTACGGCAACCGGTAACCGGCGCACCGCTGCTGGGTGTCTTTCACGACGGGGCCCTGCCGTATGCACTGGACCGGGAACATGATACCGCTTTGCAACAGCAAACACCCACACTTGCTGAGATGACTCAAAAAGCCATCGAAAAATTAAATACCTATCCCAACGGATTTGTAATGCAGGTGGAAGGTGGTAAAGTAGACTGGGGAGCACATGCAAATGATGCGGCCGCCATGCTGTACGATCAGATCGCGTTTGACGAAACCATTAAAGCCGTGGTTGATTTTGCAGAAAAAGACGGAAAGACACTGGTCATTATCACTACCGATCATGGAAATGCAAACCCAGGTTTATTCTATAGCAATGAGGCCAACCGGAATTTTGACCGGTTGCATCAATTTAAACATACCAATGACTGGCTGCTCAACGGAATCAACAAAAATTTTACAGTAGCACAGGTGCTGGAGCGTATGGAAGCCGCGCAGGGCTTTGCATTAAAAAAAGAAGATGCGGCCCTCCTTTTAAAAAATTACGCGCAGCTGGATGAAGCGGGCGTATACAACTCCGGGCATTTGCCCTTTAAAACCCTGGCAGCGCTTCAGCAATCCTATACCTCTATTGGGTGGGGATCGATGGAGCACTCCGGCGATTATGTAGAGCTGGCAATGTTTGGTCCGGGAAAAGAGCTTTTAAAACCCTTTGTAAAAAATACCGACCTGCACCAGCTGATGTTACAGGCAACAGGCGTAATAGCGGGCTAACCAGCCAGAAAATACCTGGTAGCGATCTGCGGGAAAATTACCCGATCTGTTCTATTTTTGAGCAGGCGCCTCAATGCCCGCATTATGATCTTAAAAGAATTACTACAACACCGCATCTATAACCAGCAGTTGCACCGGCCGGAAGCATACAGTCCGGAATCCCTGGTAGCCCATATGGGAGCCATACAAGCGCAGGATTATGCCATGGCCAAATGGGCGATCGGCCTGCGTATGCAGGACCCCGGCGAACAGCCTATCGAAGACGCTATTAATAGCGGTGGAATTATCCGGCTGCATGTAGTGCGGCCCACCTGGCATTTTGTAACCATAGAAAATGTACGCTGGATGATGGAATTGTCCGCACCTTCCATACAAAAAGCTGCCCGGTATATCGATCAGCAAACCGGGCTTACCACCGCCATCTATACAAAGGCCCGTAAGGTGTTGGAAAAAGAACTGGAAGGAGAGGATCTCACCAAAGAGGAGCTCCTGGAACGGTTGGCATTGCGTGGAATAAAGGTAGATAACCTGCTGGCCACCCAGCTGCTGATCCGTGCAGAAACGGAAATGATCATCTGCAGCGGCAAACGGAAAGGCAGGCGTTTTACTTATACACTATTTGATAAACGGGTACCGCCGGCTGCTGCTATCAGCAGGGAAGAGGCGCTGGCAAAACTGGCCATGCTCTATTTCAAAACCAGGGGTCCTGCTACCATAAAAGACTTTGCCTGGTGGAGCGGACTTGCGGTCACCGACGCCACAAAGGGCTGGAAGGTGATTGAAAAACAACTGACGGCCGTAACGGTAAATGGAACGACTTACTGGACGTTTGATGGAAAGACACCGGCACTGACCACAATGCCGCATTCTTTTTTATTACCACCCTATGATGAGCTTACGGTAAGCTATTCCGAAAGTCGCGGATTGCTTTATGACGGTGATGGAGCATTGGTGGGCAATGGAATCTTCCGGCCGGTAATGATGGAAAAACAAAAACTGACCGGTATCTGGAAACGGACAGAGAAAAAGCAGGGGATCGAATTAGACTTCAGCTTCCTGCCCCAGCATCCTGGGAAACCATCCCGCCATTTACTGGGCTCAGTGCGGCTCTTTGAACAACACACCGGCAAACCGGCCATCCTGCGTTAGCGCCGCTGCACAACGTTAAGAAAGTACGCCTTTGTGAACAAAAAAGCACTCACGGCTTCCACTGAAATATACAGAAGAGGCGACTCTATGGATATACGGATTGAAAGATCAATAGAAAATCCGTGTCATCTGTAAGAAAAAATAAACCACAAAAAAAGCACGCCACAATGGCGTGCTTTTCCAGATCATTTATATACCGGATCAGTTCAGTTTCTTCTTCAGATTTTCATCAATAGCTTCCAGGAATTCTTCGGTATACAGGTAGTGTTCACCGTGCTGAACCTTGGAGCCATGGATACAAACGGCCAGATCCTTGGTCATTTTGCCCTGCTCTACGGTTTCAATACAAACCGCTTCCAGTGCATTGGCAAAATCGATCAGCGCCTGGTTGCCATCCAGTTTGCCCCGGAAGGCCAGGCCCCTGGTCCAGGCAAAAATGCTGGCAATCGGGTTGGTGCTGGTCGGTTTACCCTGCTGATGATCCCGGTAGTGGCGGGTTACGGTACCGTGTGCTGCTTCTGCTTCCAGTGTTTTACCATCAGGTGTTACCAGTACAGAAGTCATCAGTCCCAATGAACCAAAGCCCTGTGCCACGGTATCGCTCTGTACATCGCCGTCATAGTTTTTACAGGCCCATACAAAGTTGCCATTCCATTTTAAAGCGCTGGCCACCATGTCATCGATCAGGCGGTGTTCGTACGTGATACCGGCTTTATCAAATTCAGCCTTGAATTCGTTTTCGTAGATCTCCTGGAAAATATCCTTAAAGCGGCCATCATATTTTTTCAGGATGGTATTCTTGGTAGACAGATACAAAGGCCATTTTTTGCTCAGGGCCATATTGAAACAGCTTCTTGCAAAACCTTTGATGCTCTCATCCGTATTATACATGGTCATCGCCACACCGTCACCCTTGAAATTGTATACATCAAAAACCTGCGGCTCACCACCGTCTTCAGGAGTAAAGGTCATGGTCAGTTTACCTTTCCCTTTGATCACAGTATCGGTAGCACGGTACTGGTCGCCAAAGGCATGACGTCCTACAATAATGGGGGCCGTCCAGTTGGTAACCAGGCGGGGGATATTGCTGATCACAATGGGCTCGCGGAATACGGTACCGTCCAGGATATTCCGGATCGTTCCGTTAGGGCTCTTCCACATTTGTTTCAGGTTAAATTCCGTTACACGGGCTTCATCCGGTGTGATGGTGGCACATTTGATACCCACACCGTGTTCTTTAATGGCATTTGCAGCGTCAATCGTAACCTGGTCATCCGTAGCGTCCCGGTGTTCCACTCCCAGATCATAGTATTTAATATCCACATCAATATAGGGGAGGATCAGTTTATCCTTAATAAATTTCCAAATGATCCTTGTCATCTCATCTCCGTCCAGTTCTACAACCGGGTTGGCTACTTTAATTTTCTGGGCCATGATCTTATTTTGATTTAATAATAAAAAGTGATAGTCGCAAATCTAGCGATTTCATAGAATATTTCTCGTCAGAATTCACAATACATTTGGCAGGGCGTCTTTTTTTTCGCTTACATTTGCGTATGAATGCGACCCTAACCGATATTGACGACTTTATAACATTTCTACGCCAGTTTGTAACGCTTTCGCTGGAAGAGGTGAAAACCATATTGCTTCCGGCAATACAGGTTCGGGAGTTTAATAAGCGGGACGTGGTTACCCGTGCGGGCGAGGTAGAAGAGTATATGAATTTTATCAAGAAGGGTACCCTGCGCAAATATTATGTGCAGGACAAAGACGAGATCATTGTGCAAATATCAATTGAAGGGCACCTGATCTCCAGCCAGGAATCTTTTTATACCCGCACACCTTCCGAATATTTTATTGATGCGGTGGAACCAACCACTGTTTTAAGCATGCAATATGATGTCCTGGAAAAGGTATTTGCATCGAGCCATAACCTGGAACGCCTGGGCCGTTTGGTAACGGAGCACACCATGGTATTGAAAGATAAATGGCAGTTCAGCCTGATTCGTCAAACCCCCAGGGAACGCTTTTTGAGTTTTGTAGATAAATACCCGGAAATATTACAACGGGTACCCCAAAAATACCTGGCCTCTTATTTAAACATCAAGCCGGAAACCTTTAGCCGGTTCAAGCATCTTACCCGGCAGAAGCATTAAAGCCGGTTTGTTGTCGTAAAAAGATTCGTTAACGTTCATCAAAGCTCCATTCCCAATTTTATTTGTGTATTTACTGTATGTTTACTTTTTAATTTTTTGATTTTCAATAGATTGATTTTTTGAATATCAAATTAAATAAAAAGCGGACGGTGCTTTATACTGTTAAAAATAGCTGCGGATGTGAACTACTTGTGAACAGATGTTAGCATTTTTGCTTGGAAATTCGGTTCAGATGTATTACCTTTGCATCTTTCTTGCGTTTCTGGTTTGGCAACCAGTTCGTGTAATTCAGTAAAACAGCCCGGAAGGACTGTTCTAAAAAAGTTCACAGTTTCTGCAAAGACACTGCGTTCAAACTTCCACTGAAACAAATTCCTTGGAAGCTATTGTTTAACTTAAACCTGTTACATGAAGAGAGTTATAATCTTTGTAACCGCAATGGCCATTTCCCTGGCCGGTTTCTCCCAAAGCGGGAATGGAACCTCTGCAAAAGCATCATTTTACAGTAAAAGTTTTAACGGACGTAAAACCGCGACCGGAGAAACATACTGGGATCATCTTTTAACCGCCGCTTCCAATATTTATAAGCTGGGTACCCGTTTGCTCGTGGTAAACAAGAGCACCGGCAAAAAAGTAGAGGTAGTGGTAAATGACCGAATGGCTCCTCATATGAAAGGCAGGGTAGATCTGAGCAGATCCGCCTTCCAGAAAATAGCTTCCGTTAACTCGGGTGTAGTTCCTGTAAAAGTTTATGTACTAGACGGTAAGGAACCGGATAACGATGATAAAACACTATAAGGGTTGAAATTTTTATAATGGTAAACCGCTCCTCACCGGGGCGGTTTTTTCATGCTTATGGACCGCACCCGACCACAATTTTTCAGCATGGCTTAATGATATAGCAATAGGCCATTTTAGGGGATCACATAAAAAGTTATTTACCATTTTGGTCAGCAGAATTTTTCTATTTTTACCCATCCGGAAATTCGGATTGGAACAATATGGCAATACCAGGAGTTTACATGCTGCCCCATACAACCATCAGCACGCTTTCAGCGTATGATGTGCTGAAACATACTGCCGCTACCGGCTTTATGGAAGCCGAAAACCTCCGGGATATTTACCCGCTCACGCTTGAACTGAATACCGGCGTGTTTACGAAAAGAATGCCGGCAAGCGATGTTCCAAAAGTTGCCGTTAGTCAAACCGACACCTCGCTGGTGTTATCCTGTTCCTGTAATAATGATACCGCCCGGTTATGTGTGCACCAGGCAACGGTCATTTGTTGTATCCTGGAACAAAAAAATTACCGCGTTTTTTTTGATACAGCATTGCGGCGCGAGCTGCTGTTGCCTGCAGCCAAACGATACGGTTTAGAAACAGAGCCGGATCTGGACCGTTACTTTCACCTGGCCCTACTGGAAGGGAAACTCCACATTGAACCCTGCGTTAAAGAGCTTCTTCCGGTAGATGAGCCGGTCGTTAAAAAAGCCCTGCTGCCCCAACGGGTATCCGTTGTAAAGGACCGGGCGGCGGCCGATGCGCGTGAAAAACCGATACTGGTGATCTGTAAACACCGCTACTCCAATCAGCTGAACCTGCTGCTGATGGAAGCTGGCCGCACACAAACCGGGAAGCTCAAAAATCCCGTAACGAATCTTGACCCGCTGCAATGCATCTGGAAAACGGATCAACCTCCGGAAATCAAATTTTATACGGCCATCACTACGTTTCAGAATAAATATGCGGAGTTGAGCAATGCTATGCAACTGGAAGCATTGAAGCAGATCGTTCAAAACCCAATGAACCTGGAAGTATACCATCATGACCGGGAGCTTTCGGAAACCATTGCTGCAAAATCCCTGCAGCCGGTTAAACTGGAAATACTCAATGCAGCGATACAGCTTACCGTGCTACGGAAGAACCCTTTTTATGAGATCACCGGCGCGTTGCTTTTTGATGATGGCGTTGTGCCGCTTAAAGAAGCAGTGATCAGGAACGAATATTTTTTATACCTCCAGGGGAAATGGCGTCTGGTTGCAGACCCGGACCTGCAGCGCATGATTCAGTTCTTTAAAACAAATAACGAACGGCTGCTCATTCATGCATCCAAATATGATACATTTTCCCAAACGATCCTTGCTCCGCTGGAACACCGGGTGCAGATCAACTATGGGTATATTCATGCAGCAACGCCGGCACAACTAACAGAAAGATCCGCTCATACCAGCAGGATCCTCTACCTGCAGCAGGAGGGGAATTTTGTTGCCCTCACACCGGTTATGAAATACGGTTCGGTAGAGATACCGGTATATTCCCGGAAACAGCTGTTTGATACAGACCAAAATGGAAACACTTTTAAAATAGAACGGGACCAGGAGGCGGAGATCCATTTCACGGCTTTAATAATGGAGCAGCATACCGATTTTGCAAATCAAATAGATGCACACGAATATTTTTACCTCCATAAAGATCAGTTCTTAGACGAGCAGTGGTTTCTGAATGCTTTTGAAACCTGGCGCAATGAAGGAATTGCGATCCTTGGTTTTAATGAAATAAAAAATAATAAACGGAATGCCCACCGGGCAAAAATAAGTATTGCGGTTAACAGCGGTACCGATTGGTTCAATGCCCGGCTGACGGTATCTTTTGGAGCACAGCAGGCCTCGTTAAAGCAGTTACACAGCGCTATCCGCAATAAAAGAACATTTGTTCAACTGGATGATGGAACCCAGGGCATATTACCGGATGAATGGATCGGGCGCATACACCGTTATTTCAACGCAGCAGATATTGATGGTGACCTGCTGAAAATACCCAAGACCAACTTTAGCGAGCTATCTGGTTTATTTGAACCGGAAGTATTGGGAGCCGCGGTTGAAAAGGAAATAGATGCCTATACACAAGGCTTTTCCGGTATCCGGAGGCTTCCGCATACAACGGTACCGGCAGCTTTAAATGCTGAACTGAGGGATTATCAGCATGAAGGGCTCAATTGGCTCTGCCTGTTGGACCAGTTTAATTTTGGGGGATGTTTGGCCGATGATATGGGGTTGGGAAAAACGCTGCAGATCATCGCATTCATTTTATGGCAGCGGGAAAAATATGGCCACCAGACCAACCTGGTGGTGGTGCCCACTTCATTGTTGTTTAACTGGCAGGAGGAACTGCAAAAGTTTGCGCCTTCAGTACGTGTATTGCTGCATCACGGTGCAGAGCGGCAGCGGGATACAGATGCGTTGAGGCATTACGAGGTGGTGCTGACCAGTTATGGAATGATGGTTTCGGATATCCGGTTTTTAAAGGCCTTCCGGTTTAATTATATTTTCCTGGATGAATCGCAGGCCATCAAAAATCCGGGTTCGGAACGATATAAGGCCGCCCGGCTTTTGCAGTCGAAGAATAAAATAGTGCTAACGGGTACCCCCGTTGAAAACAATACATTTGACCTGTATGGACAGCTTTCTTTTGCCTGCCCGGGGTTACTGGGGAGCAAACAGCATTTCAGGGACATTTATGCGATACCGATTGATAAATTTGAGTACAGCAAGCGCGCAACAGAACTGCAGCAAAAGATCCAGCCCTTTATTTTACGAAGAACCAAAAAGCAGGTAGCAACGCAGTTGCCGGCAAAGACCGAAATGGTGATCTATTGCGAAATGAATGCAGCACAACGTAAAATATACGACCATTACGAACGTGAACTACGTGCATTGATTTCGGCAACAGATGAAGAAACCATCCATAAAAACAGCATGCATGTATTGACCGGTTTAACCAAATTGCGCCAGATCTGTAATGCACCGGTCTTGCTGAAAGAAGGCCATTCCGGGGAACATTCCGTTAAAATTGAAGTGCTCACGGAACAAATCGAAAACAAATCCAAAGAACATAAAATATTAGTATTTTCCCAGTTTGTGGGGATGCTCGATCTTATTAAAGCGGAACTGGAACGCCGTAATATTCCGTTCGAATACCTAACGGGGCAAACGAAAGACAGGGGCGCGAAAGTGCACCATTTTCAGACCAATGAACAGGTACGCGTGTTTTTGATCAGTTTGAAAGCCGGCGGTGTTGGCTTAAATCTTACAGCCGCCGATTATGTGTACCTGGTGGATCCCTGGTGGAATCCTGCGGCAGAGAACCAGGCCATTGACCGGAGTCACCGGATCGGGCAGGAGAAGAACATTGTTGCGGTACGCCTGATATGTACCAACACCATCGAAGAAAAAATCGTACGTCTTCAGCAAAAGAAAAAAAAGCTGGCGCAGGGATTGATTAAAACAGAAGCGGCTTTCTTTAAGACCCTGTCGAAAAACGAGCTCCTGGAAATGTTGTAGCCATTCGCTCCGTGTAAAATAAAATCGCAGAAGTACTAAGGTGATATTCTTTGGGGCCCTGGTGATTCCCAGGTAATCCGTTACTGAAGCGTTTGCACAAAACCTCAGTGTTTCAGTGGCGACGATCGCTGCAACATAAAAAATCCCCGCTCCGGAAGGAGCAGGGACGTTATAAAAACGAAGATATGTCTTACGCGTTTTTGCCGATACAGTTCAGATCGACAAAGGCTTCTTCCAAACGTTTTACAAATGTTTCTTCGCCTTTGCGCAACCATACGCGGGGGTCGTAGTACTTTTTGTTCGGTTTGTCGTCACCTTCGGGGTTACCCAGCTGACCTTGCAGGTAGGCCTCGTTCTTCTTGTAGTAATCGAACACGCCTTCAGCAAAGGCCCACTGCATATCGGTATCCAGGTTCATTTTGATAGCACCGTAACCAATGGCTTCGGTGATCTTCGCTTTTTCAGAACCGCTACCGCCATGGAATACAAAGTAAACCGGTTTGTCGGAGGCTGTGCCGAATTTTTGCTGAATGAATTTCTGGCTGTTATCCA
Organism: Niabella pedocola; assembly: GCF_021044425.1. Taxonomy (GTDB): domain Bacteria; phylum Bacteroidota; class Bacteroidia; order Chitinophagales; family Chitinophagaceae; genus Niabella; species Niabella pedocola. The sequence continues at coordinate 404,443 of NZ_JAJNEC010000003.1, forward strand.
GGATCGTAGGAGTCAGCACCACGTTACCGGGTTTGTACACACCATGTACGTTACCGAATGCTGCAGCTACCGTAAACAGGTTGCCTACTTTGCTTAGTGCTTCGTATGCCTGTGCCACGTCTTCGGGCTGTGTATATAATTTGGAGTTGTCCACGTCGGTATTATCCACGCCATCTTCTTCACCACCGGTAACTCCCAGTTCAATTTCAATGCTCATGCCCAGGGGGGCCATGCGTTTGAAATATTCAACAGAGGTCTCGATGTTTTCGTTGATCGGCTCTTCGCTCAGATCCAGCATATGCGAGCTATACAGTGGCTGGCCTTTTTCTTTGTGAAATTGTTCGCCGGCATCGATCAGCGCGCTGATCCAGGGTAACCATTTTTTTGCAGCGTGGTCGGTATGCAATACTACCGGAACTCCGTAGTATTTGGCCACATTGTGCACGTGCAGGGCACCGCTGATGGCACCGGAAATATTCGCCTGTAATTTGTCGTTCGGCATCCCTTTACCGGCAAAGAACTGAGCTCCGCCGTTACTGAACTGAATCATTACAGGGGAGTTTACTTTTGCTGCGGTTTCTAAAACAGCATTTACACTGTCGGTTCCCACTACGTTTACTGCAGGTAATGCAAACTGATTGTCTTTTGCGTCGTTGTAGAGGTCTTCCAGCTCTTTGCCAAATAAAACCCCGGCTCTGTATTTACTCATTCATTAAAATTTTTAAAACAACTGTATTTTTCGTTTTACGAGGCGCTAAGTTAACCATTCCTGAGAAATTATCTGCCATTTCGGTGAATATATTGAAGTTGTTCAAACTTCTTTACCGAAATGTGAATTTTTAATAATCAGGCTGCGGTTTTGGGTGCGGGAATGTGTATTTTTTACACAAAACCCTGATTTATTTCCCGGTATTCCGCGAAAACGGCTGGAAAACCGGTTTCTTGAGTGATCGTGTTTTCTCCTGGATCAGCTTCAGATTTTCTCGAAGCATATATTTGAGGTGCAGCTTCAGGATCTGTCCCATAGAATTGCAGCGGTTAAAAGCCGCCGTATGAAAATGCTGGTTTAATTGTTCCGCCAGTTGTTTTTGTTTGGCAATGGGGGAGATGGTATCCTGCGACATAATATTCAGCAATTCCATCAGCCGGAAGCGTCCGGCGGCAACCCGGAAGGCCATGGAGGATCGCTCTTCGGCCTTATATTGTTCGATGGACTCTTTATTCAAATGGCTCAGCACGGTTTGTACAAACCGGTTATTTTCTTTAAAGAACTGGGGCATGTACAGGCTTTTGCGTCCCTCATAACTTTGCTGGTCAAAATCGATCGCGCGGATGCGGTATTGGTATCCCTCAATATCCGGTGTGCTTACGATCACAAAATTATAACTCCGCATGTCGCCCAGCAGGCGTACAAAACAACGTTCATTGAACTTTACAAATTCCTTGGCAAAACGGGTCTTGTTGGTTTCGGGCAGGTCCAGGTACTGGCTCAGGAACACATCACCCGGTATACCGGGAATATGTTCTTCAACGAGCGTGCCGCCATCGGTATAAAAAGTGATCCGGTTGGGGGAGAGGATATGTTCCATCTCCAGACCGTAGATGCGGGAGGCATCCGTGATCTTCATATAATAATGATCGAAATTGGCATTGAACTTATTGATGATGCGGATGCGGAAGGGCAGGGAGTTGCCAAAGTTGCAATAATCGATGCGGGCCACATCCAGCTGGTCGGCAAAGCTCATATCGCCCTCCGTTTTTAAAATGGCATAGATCTTTACCAGCCCCTCTTTTAAAAAATCCCAGTCGCGTTTGTCATAGATCGCCTTCTCCCAATGGGTATAATTGCCATCTTTATCCTTTATGGGGATGGACCAGGTAAAATTAAGCAGATCCCGGTGCGATACGGGTAACTTCACTTCCCGTCCCTGGTGTTTCAAATAGGCCGAAAGCTCCGGATTCACCGGGTATAATAATTTTTTCCGGGACGGTTTGTCATTCAACTCATCAATCAGCGAAGTATCCATGGAGCAATTTAAACCAACCCATGTAAACTATCAAATTTTAAAATAGAAGCGGCTGTTGTTGTTTGATCCCATCCGGGTATAGTCTGTATTGAAAAAGCGCACCGGCACGGGCGGCTTCACTGTATAAAAAAGCCGCCTGTTGAGGCGGCTCTAAACAAAAAAATGTATCCTTATTCCTTATCTTTTAGGTCTTCCAGCTTTTGATCGGCTTTATCTGCAAGATTGGCAACGCCTTCTTTTGCTGCATTCAGTTTCTCTTTAGCAAATGCTTCCGCATCGGCTACCTTTTCCTGTGCTTTTTCGGCACCGGACGAATCGTCCTTTCCCCGGACCGTATCTATTTTTTCCCCGATCGAATCTTTTAGCTCCTCCGCTTTGTTTTTGGTGACATCCCAGGCGTCTTCCAGCGTATCTTTGGTTTTGTCCCAGGCTTCACCGGCTTTCTCTTTTAAGTCAGACAGGGTTTCTTTGGCTTTGTCGAAAAACGACGCTTTGTTTTCTTCCATAATCGTTGTTTTTAAAAATGATTCAATAAAGTGGCTGCTGCTCTTTAAAAGCCAATCCCGTGCCAAAGGTTGGGGGAATTTGAAAATGTAGCAATCTGGAAATTTGAAAATGCAGTGCCTGCTGTCATTCCATGGTCTTTCCTCCGGAACAAAATTCGGATCAACGTTACCCAAGCGGTCATCCGGCATCAAACAGTCCGGTTTCGGAAGAGCGAAATGCTGATGTTCAACACACCCGTATAAAACGAAATCCAACCTGGTCCCGATTCAGCTTTCAGCTATCTGTTTTCAGCCATGGGAATTGCTATTTGCTTTTTGGATCTTGTTATTTGTTTTTTTGAGATTTGTCTTATTAGAATTTTAGCCTTCCGTTTTCAACGGCATCGAGTACAAACGACCCCCAACCTTAAACGTTGAACATTAAACCTGAAATTGCCTTTTCTACGGAATCCGGAACCGCATACCGGCATAAACCATTCTTCCGGTAACCGGTCCCCAGATCAATGATCCGTCAAAATACGGACTGAACGGCGTTTGTGCGTCAATGATCCGGTATTCCTGCACATAATTGGTAAGATTTTCTCCGCCCACATATACTTCCCATTGTTTACTGAACTGTTTACTTACCTGCGCGGCCATCTGGAAGAAAGCGGGCGACCATGCATCCATTTGTTTGCCAACAGGATTGGAAGCAGTGCCAGGAATGCGTTTCCCGCTGAGCCATTGCGTGGTATAGTCAAACTTCCATTTGCTCCGGGTTTCATAAGCCAGGTTCACAAAAGCCCGGTGCTTTGCTGTAAATGGCTTATCCAGTAACCCCTGGTGGTATTGCGTTTGCACCTCCAGCCAGCGGTAAGCCATACGAAGCTCCAGTTTGCGCAGCAATTCATAATTGAGCTCGGCCTGAATACTGCTGGAGACCGATTTGCCGTTTAAATTGTAAAACAGGATGGCCTGGGGATCAGCGTCCAGATCGGCCACCGTTTGATTACGGAAACGGGTCTGGTAAGCATCCAGGGCAATGGACCCTTTGCGGTTGCCCAGGTTAAACTGGTGTATAAAATTGAGCCCGTAATTCCAGGCTTTTTCCGGATCCAGGCCATAGCCATAGGTGGAGCCGGGATGCTGGATCTCGTATTGCCGGGCACTTACAAAAACACCAATGTTCTCTGCAAAAATATTGCTTACACGGAAACCGGACCCGCCGGATAACCGCAGGTTGGTTTTGGGGGTGAAATCATATTTTACATGTACCCGTGGGGTGGTGATCAAGCCGTATTGATTGTGATGATCAAGCCGTAATCCTGCAATAGCTGTAAGCTTCTCCGAAGCGGTATAAGTGTATTCAAAAAATGCGCCCGGAACGATCTCGTTGCGTTTGAATAGGCGCTGGTTTAACCGCTCGTTATAATTGTCATTGGAGAAGCTGAGACCGGTGCGGAATTTATGATCGGTGGTGCCGATGATGGACTGATAAATAAGATTACCATAGAGCTGCTTTTGTTTGCCGCTGTATTCCGTTAGGCCATAATACGCATTGTTGGTGTATTGGTTGGCAGACAGGATCAGCCCCAGGCTTTTGTATTTATGCTGCGGAAACACATAGCCCACTTTACCGGTAAACTCGTATTGCTGCGCATCGATCCCCACTCCGTAATAATCGGTACCATACCGGTTGCTGTTACGGTCAAAATCCATTTGACCGGCATAGCGTTGATCGTTCAGTGCCTTCAACGCCAGCTGAACGATCCAGCCATTATTATCCATATACTTCCAGCGGTTGATCACATTCCACTGCGATCCGGTGGGCAGGTCCTTAAACCCGTCCATATTATGATCGATCTTTTTATTGCTGTAATTGCCATGTGTAAGCAGGGCCGTGCTCCATTTATCATTTAGTTTTTGGGCGGTGTTGATATTGGCTTCAAGACGCCCCATACTGTTCACATAGGTATTGACCAACAGCTGCTCGGAATTGTCCGGCTTTTTCTCCTCTACGTTGATCTGTCCGGCAATGCTTTCATAGCCATTCACGACGGAGCCGGTTCCTTTGGTAAGCTGAATGCCTTCGATCCAGGGACCGGGGATATACGTAAGTCCGTAATGTGCGGTAAGCCCCCTGATCTCCGGAACATTTTCGGTCAGCAGCTGTGTATAATTTCCCGACAGTCCCAGTAACTGGATCTGTTTTACACCGGTAACAGCATCGCTGTAGCTCACATCCACCGAAGGACTGGTTTCAAAGCTCTCGGAAAGATTGCAGCAGGCCGCCTTGGTAAGCTCTTTTGCACCCATATTCAGTGTATTCAGGATGCTCATGGTAGATACAAAAGTGGAGGGGTTCCTGGAACTGATGATGACTTCCTTCAGATCGCCGGTAGATGAATTTTTCAGGATGATGGTGAGCATCTCCTGATTTTTAACGCTGATGGTATCCGATTGAAACCCCACATAACTGATGGCAATATGGGTGGGAAGATCTGTCTCCAGCCGGAAAACACCGGTACTGTCGGTAACAAAGTACTGGTTCGAATGCAGGCTTTTTACCGTGGCACTGGCGATGGGGTTGATCTTTCCTTTAGCGGTTTCTTCCAGCACCACCCCGGTGATCAGCTGTTTTTGTTTGGGAGCAGCTGAATCGGTATCGCGGTGATAATGACAGCAGGCGGGCAGGGCCTGGTATACCGCATCCGGAGCTTTGAAACGTTCATTGTCGTGACCGGCTTCAGACACGGCTTTCAGGAGCTTTTCGTCGGTGGTTTTCGCCGGATCATAGCTCACTGTAAGGATTTGGGAAATAGCATCCCATTTTGCGGTTTTGGCCTTATGATCGAGCACGGTAGATTCTATCCGCTCTTTGCACATTTCGCAGGCTCCCAGTACTTTAAAAGTGGCAGTCTTTATATTTTTTTGAGCAAGACCAATCTTTGTAATCAGTAGAAATACAATGAAGAGATATTTGTGGTTCATGAATTTGTTTTTAGAAAAGAACAATAACAACAGGGCGGCACCGGCAATAGCAGGGCCTGCAAACAAAAAAGTTGTTTGTTCTAAATTCTAAAAACGCCCAAAAAGATGGAACGGTCTTCCTGCTGTGGCTCCGGGGGACCGGCGGGAGGCCGGGGCAGAAAGGCGGCAAAAGGCAATTCCGGTATATTGCCAAACAGGGCAGGAGGAGTAACGAAAAATGCTCCGGGCTGTGCCAGCGCTAAAACAGATGCGCCGTTGGTTTTTTGATCGATAGAAACCTTTGCATCTACTGTTTTGTTTTCACAGCAGTTTTTTCCTTTTTGTACAGGGCAATCTTTCGTTTCCGAAACATGAGACGTTAAGGATACCGATTTTAATTTGCCACAGCAATAGAAAAAATGGAGGCTAATCCCAAAGGATGCCAGGGCATAAAAAACAAAAACAAGTAATATGGTCAGTTTCCGTAACACAGTTGTAGCCAGTGAATACCTTTAAACAAGAAGGTTTATAAAAGGTTCAAAGATAAAAAATTATTTTGGGATACAGCGGCGGAGTCGCCGAAACACGAATCGTTCCAGCGGCGTTTCCGGAAAGGGAGGTGAAAATGATAAGATATCCCGGATCCCTTTCCGGGAGGCCGGCAATGAACGAAAACAAGGGCGCAGGTATGCTTTCTTCCATCAAAACTACCATTAGCATTGCAGGGGATAAAAGTTATTCCGTACCTTACATGGTAATGTTAACCGCTAACGAAAATTTTGAACCACTCTATTCGACGCCTGCCAAAGCGCGGACCATGGCGCTGAACGTTTTTTTGCTGAGCCTCTTCGCATTGCTATTGTTCGGGCTGTTGGTGATGGCCGTTGTTGCTTTCCAGCTAAAAAAGACGGAATACCGGCTTCCGGTTTTTGGCTTTACCATAGTCGTTTTGGGGCTTCTGATCTGGTTGGCTTTTGTTACTTACCAATCAAGCAAAGGGCCGCATAAGTTTACGCATCTATCGGTGGATGCCACGGGGATGCACCATTTCACTAAAACAGGACGGGCAGTATCGTTGCTTTATGAGTCGCTGTTGGTCAATAACAGGGGAGGCATACATGACGTGCTTTTAACCGATATGGGCTACAGTGAAGGAGATCTGGAACTCTGTGTTTTTATCAAAGACGATTCGGGAGCTGTTCGAATGCAGCCAATAAGGTTCAAACTCTTTTTGGTACCTAATGGCAATGCTTTGCGCGCGCATTTTATAAAAGGTATCAGGCATTTTCGTCCCGATTTAAAGATAGACCCGCAAGTGGTGAACGTGTATCAAATCACTTCTTGATTTTATTGCCTGCAGGAAAATTGTTACGCGTTTTTTTGCAGCGCTAATATTTGTTGATGAATCTCCATTACCTGGGCAATCAGGGATGTAGTTTCACTGTTATCAATTACAAAATGACAACGGCGCATTTTTTCAGCTTCGTCCATTTGTTGCTGCATGCGCTCCCGAACCTGTTCCTCCGTTATATGGTTGCGCTCCATGGTACGGCGGATGCGCAATGCCTCCGGTGCCGTAACGCCGATCATATAATCTACATACCGGTCGCTGCCACTTTCAAAAAAAATAGCGGCTTCCTTAATGGCATAAGGAGCTGCCTGCTTTGTAAACCAGTCCTGACTATCGCGAATGGTAACCGGATGTACGACCTGGTTCAGTTGTTTTAATTTTTCCGGATCGCTAAATACTTTTGAGGCTAATACAGCACGATCCAGCTGCTGCCCCCTATACGTATCGTTCCCGAACAGACGAACGATCTGTTCCCGGATCTCCGCACTGGTATTCATCAGTCTTTTTGCTGCAGCATCGGCATCGTATACCGGTATACCCAGCGTGTGAAATATAGCTGCCACCAGCGTTTTGCCGCTTCCGATCCCTCCGGTAATACCTACTTTAAGCATGAAGTTCGTTTTTCTAATTTGCCACAGAGACACAGGAATACTAAGTTTTTGATTCCTGTTTTCCGGCATCCATAGTAACGGATGATCAGGAACACGGTTTGTGGTATTCTTTCAACAAAAGTCCCTTACCGTTCGCCCCCCTCATTCGTCTCAATCCACAAGTCTAAAACCTTCTGTGTCTCAGTGCCACTGCGGCAGGAAAATAAAAAACACGGCAAAAATACTTCTTTGCCGTGTTTTATGTTCTTATTCATTAATCCGGTTCAGCGTCTGCTGATTACTGACGACTGAAGGCTGATTGTTATTTGGCCGGGGCAGTGGTACCCTTATTCAGTTGGTTCGTCCAATCCATGCTGATCGCCGATTTTTCAATCTTGATATAGTTGCCCGGGCTTACTTCAATACTCAGGGTTCCATCTTCGTTTACCTGGTTGATCTTGCCATGGATACCGGCAATGGTTACTATTTTATCGCCTTTCTGAAGATCTTCAATAAATTTCTTCTGATTTTTTGCTCTTTTTGCCTGCGGACGGATAAAAAACAACCAGAAAACGATGATCATTCCAAACATGAAGATCATTGTGGTCATCGATCCGAAAGGGCCTGGCGCACCCTGCGCCTGCAATAATACATTTGTCATTTCTATTTACGCTTTGATTATTTAACTACTTCTACTTTAAAATTTAAAACGGTTTCGGTAAAGGGTTTGGTGTTGGCACGTACCACCATGTTCTTATTATGAGAACCTTCTGCCTGTCCTTCACTGTTGAATTTAGCCACTACCTTTCCTTCCTCACCCGGCATGATGGGCTTCTCGGGCTTCTCGCCAACGGTACATCCGCAGCCCGGGCTTACAGAAACAATCACCAGCGGCTTATCGCCGGTATTCTTGATCGTGAAGGGGATCTCAACGATCTGTCCTTTCTTTACCTTGCCGATATCTTTAAATGTGGAATCTACCCAAACGGCAGTTGTAAAGTTTGCAGAATCGGTTAGTGCTGTTTCCTTTTGCGCTGTAGTAATACTGTCGCCGGAAGCGCTGCCGCCTTTTCCGGATGAATTCTTACAGGCAATCAGCGTTGCTGCTGCAACAATAACGAGTAACCCCTTTTTCATCAGTTTATTTTTTATATTTAATGGTCGCTCCGGATGTTCGTGAAAGATCCGGAAAATTATCACGCTATCCTGCGAAAATACTGATAACTGTCAGTATATCCGGCTTGTTTCAATGAATTCCTTTTTAAGATTGCAAACTTAGTTCAAAATCAGCAGGAGACCATCACCTTTTTTCTTTTCCTTCAAGCCTGCCAGGAACATATACAACACGCTGAACGTTTTTTACAAACCGGTTCAGGCTTTCTTGTAATCTGTTTTCTTTAACCGGCCTTCCTGTACCAGTTCTTTATGAATATTATCAAGAATACCATTTACAAAATGCCCGCTCTGGGCGGTACTGTATTCTTTGGCAAGATCAATATACTCGTTGATGGTCACTTTTGGCGGAATGGTTTCAAAATACAGGAATTCCGCTACCCCCATTTTCATGATCACCATATCCAGCAAGGCAATCCGCTCGGGATCCCAGTTTTTTAGTTTGGGCGTAATAAATTCCAGCAGGTAGGCATTCTTATCAAGAACCGTTGTTAACAGTTGCTGTGCAAAACGCGCTTTATCCGGGCTGATCATTTCCTGGAACTTGGCCGATCCTGGTTTGTGCAGGTAGGTCTGCAGCAATTGTACCACCATTTCCCCGTCATCACTCCAGTTAGAAAAAAGCTCTTCCGTATGATTGATAAATTCCTCGTTACCCAGCATATAATCATTCAGAATAAACTCGAAGATCTTCCGGTCTTCCTGTTTATTCTGCTGACTTACTGAAATATATTGCTGGTATTCAGGTGTTTTTACCAGTTGATTGTAAATTTTCTTTACCAACTCTTCATCAATAAGATTTTCGGGTTTATCCTTTTTCAACTGTTCTTCCAGTTGTTTATCTTCCAGGATCTGCCAGAGCAGGCTGCTGCCCGCAAGTTTGGTATTTACATTCAGATCGTTTTCAGAAGGAATGAATTTACTGGCACGTTTATGCGCGTCTTTCTCCGCATAACGGGCGATCTGCGTTAAAAAATAGATCAGGTAAACAAACAGGCTGCGGGTTTGATTAAAATGCTGGTCTAAAACTTTGGAGGGACTGGGTACTTTACTATTCTGTTCGGCTTCCGTGCTGCATGCGTATAGGGTTTGCATCACCTTAACCCTGATATTTCTTCTGCTAATCATTGATTGAATGAACTCTTTTGCGGCTGCGAAGATAGTTGATTTGTACCTTATTAAAGAAAAAACCGGAGAAAATGCAGGACAACACCCCAAATTACCTGCTTCATTTTATAGCCGGCGCCCTCGCTGACTAAAATGAAAACTACAGATCCTTAAGTTATGCCAGCCGGCTGCTGATGCTATTGATCGGGCTTAAAACAGGTTATGCATGTGCATTGCAGCAATGTGCAATTTTGACAGGAATGGGAATAACAGGGTTCACATTTCTTGCAAGAACGGGCCTGAAACTGAAAAAATTTCACTTTACAGCGGGATGGCATACTATTTATGCTACTTTAGCAGCCCAAAAATTACATTTTGGCACTATAAATTAAAATTTAAAAAAAACAATACGATTATGGCTAAAAAAACAACTGTTACCCCTTTGCACGACCGGGTAATTGTAAAACCAGCAGCAGCAGAAGAAAAAACAGCAGGTGGTATTATCATTCCTGACACCGCTAAAGAAAAACCCCAGCGTGGTACAGTAGTAGCAGCGGGTCCTGGCAAAAAAGATGAACCCGTAACAGTAAAACCCGGAGATACCGTATTATATGGAAAATATGCCGGTACAGAAATCCAGATTGGCGGCGAAGACCTTTTAATTATGAGAGAAAGCGATATCCTGGCGATTGTTTAATTTGAAAATTGATAATGTGCTGATATAAAAACGATTGGCCATTTCAAATAATATTCAAATTGATTCTCAAATTTTCAAATCCTCAAATTTTCAAATCAGAATAAAAATGGCAAAACAACTTTTCTTCAATATTGAAGCAAGAAATAAAATGAAAAAGGGCGTTGATTCTTTAGCCAACGCTGTAAAAGTTACATTAGGACCTAAAGGACGTAATGTAGTAATTGAGAAAAAATTTGGTGCACCTGCAATCACTAAAGATGGTGTTACCGTAGCAAAAGAAATTGAGCTGGAAGATGTAGTAGAGAACATGGGTGCTCAAATGGTGAAAGAAGTAGCTTCTAAAACCGCTGATATTGCCGGTGACGGTACTACTACCGCAACTGTTTTAGCACAGGCGATCATTGGCGAAGGACTGCGTATGGTAGCCGCCGGCGCCAACCCGATGGACCTGAAGCGTGGTATCGACAAGGCGGTTTCTTTGGTAGTAGCGAGCCTGAAGGCACAAAGCCAGACTGTTGGTAACGACAGCAAAAAGATCAAACAGGTAGCTACCATTTCTGCGAATAACGACGAGCAGATCGGTGAACTGATTGCCCAGGCATTTGGTAAAGTGGGTAAAGAAGGTGTAATTACCGTTGAAGAAGCAAAAGGTACCGATACTACTGTTGATGTGGTAGAAGGTATGCAGTTTGACCGTGGTTATATTTCTCCATACTTCGTTACCAACAGCGAAAAAATGGAAGCAGAATTGCAGAATCCTTATGTATTGATCTATGATAAAAAGATCAGCACCATGAAGGATATCCTGGGCATCCTGGAAAAAGTGGCACAAAGCGGTCGCCCGCTGGTGATCATTTCCGAAGACCTGGAAGGAGAAGCGCTGGCTACCCTGGTAGTAAACAAACTGCGTGGAACCCTGAAAGTGGCGGCTGTTAAAGCTCCGGGCTTTGGCGACAGAAGAAAAGAAATGCTGACTGATATCGCAATCTTAACCGGTGGTACCGTGATCTCTGAAGATCTGGGTCATAAGCTGGAAGGTGCAGATATCGCTGCTCTGGGACAGGCTTCTTCTATTACCATCGATAAAGACAATACCATTGTTGTAGGCGGTAAAGGTAAAAAAGCAGATATCACAGGTCGTGTAAATCAGATCAAGGCACAAATTGAAAATACTACTTCCGACTACGATCGTGAAAAATTACAGGAGCGCCTGGCTAAATTAAGCGGTGGTGTGGCTGTATTGTATGTAGGTGCGGCTACTGAAGTGGAAATGAAAGAAAAGAAAGACCGTGTAGATGATGCATTACATGCAACAAGAGCGGCCGTTGAAGAAGGCATCGTTCCTGGTGGTGGTGTGGCTTATATCCGCGCAATCGACAGCCTGGATGTAAAAGTAAAAGGACAAATCGAAGACGAAGCTACCGGTATGGCTATTGTTAAGCGTGCACTGGAAGCTCCGGTACGTACCCTTACTGACAACGCCGGTATCGATGGTTCGATCGTTGTACAAAAAATCAAAGAAGGTAAAGCTGACTTCGGTTTCAACGCCAGAACAGAGAACTACGAAAACCTGTTCAAAGCAGGTGTAATCGATCCTACAAAAGTAAGCCGTGTTGCATTGGAAAATGCTGCTTCTATTGCAGGTATGTTACTGACAACTGAGTGTGTGATCGCAGACAAACCCGAACCTAAAGCTGCGGCTCCTGCAATGCCAGGCGGTCCGGATATGGGTGGCATGGGCTACTAATCACATTCTTAAAGAATACAGGAACCGCCCCGGATTGCCGGGGCGGTTTATTTTTGCAGGAATAAACGCTTAAAAATTTTGAAATATATGCATCATGAAATCATCCGGCCGCTCACCCCGGCTTTTCTGAACGCCTTTATAGATATGAAGCGGGATTTCTTCGCTATTGACGGGTATCCGTTCGATGATGCGCTTATGCGGGAGAATACCGGCTATTTTCTGGACCATCCTGAAGTAGGGAAGATCTTTATGATCGTTGATGAAGCCGGAACCCCGATCGGCTTCCTGATCCTGGCCTTTATGTTCAGCTTTGAATTTGGCGGCCGCATCGCTTTTTTGGATGAACTGTACCTGGGTGATAAGGCCCGCGGAAAGGGCTATGGGAAATACGCGGTGAATTTTGTAAAGGCTTACGCCGCCGGTAATGACCTGAAAGCCATTTTCCTGGAAGTAGAACATCATAACGAACGGGCCGCCGGGTTATACGAGGCCAGCGGATTTAAGGATCATCACCGGCGTTTGATGATCTATCGGCCTGAATAACAGGAAAGCAAGTTAAAAGAGAAGCCCTTCCCAACTTTTAAACCGTCAAACTTCGCCACCTGTCAACTTTGCGTTACCTTTGCACCACTTTTTGAAAACAGATAAATAAAGACGGACTCATGATTAGTGTTAAAGATCTGAAACTGGCTTATGGCAAGCGGGTATTGTTTGAAGATGTGAACGTAAACTTCACAAAAGGGAACTGCTATGGCGTTATTGGGGCCAACGGAGCTGGAAAATCAACTTTTCTGAAAATTTTAAGTGGGGAAATCGAGGCAAACAAAGGCACCGTATCCATTACTCCGGGTGAGCGCATGGCGGTTTTGAAACAAAATCAGTTTGAGTTTGATAACCAGACCGTGCTGAATACGGTATTGATGGGGCATAAAAAAATGTGGGATACCATGTTGCGCCGGGACGCGATCTATGCCAACCCCGATGCAACGGAAGACGATTATATGAAGGCATCTGAACTGGAAGCCGAATATGGTGAAATGGGAGGCTATGAATCGGAGAGTGATGCCGCGGCTTTTTTAAATGGATTGGGTGTAAAAGATGAGCTGCACCAGATGCTGATGAAGGATATCCCCTCCAATATGAAAGTACGGGTATTATTGGCCCAGGCCCTGTTCGGAAATCCGGACATCTTACTGTTGGATGAGCCTACCAACGGTTTGGACATTGAAACCATCGGCTGGCTGGAGAACTTCCTGGCTGATTATGAAAACATCGTATTGGTAGTGAGCCACGACCGTCACTTCCTGGATGCAGTATGTACCCATGTGGCCGATGTAGACCGTCAGAAGATCAAAGTATTTACCGGTAACTATTCCTTCTGGTATGAAAGCTCGCAATTAATGGCGCGCCAGATCAGCGATAAGAATAAAAAGCTGGAGGAGAAGAAAAAGGAACTGTTGGACTTTATTGCCCGGTTTAGTGCCAATGCTTCCAAAAGCAAACAGGCTACCAGCCGTAAAAAGGCGTTGGAAAAGCTGGACTTCCAGGAAATTGAACCAAGCTACCGGAAATATCCGGGTATTATCTTCCAGCCCCTGCGGGAGGTAGGAAACCAGATCCTGAATGTTGAAAAATTAAAATCGGCAACCGAAGACCGGGTGCTCTTCAACAATGTAACGTTTAGTGTAAATAAAGGAGATAAGATCGCCTTTATTTCAAGGGATCCGCTGGCCGTAACACAGTTTTTTGAAATTATTAACGGCGAGGCGAAAGCAGATTCAGGCAGCTTTGAGTGGGGCACTACGGTTACCCCGGCATACCTGCCCATTGAGAACAGTAAATTCTTCCAGTCTGACCTGAATTTAATGGACTGGCTGCGTCAGTTTGTACCGTCTCATGTTACCGATGTGGATGAACCCTTCCTTCGCGGATTTTTGGGTAAAATGCTGTTCAGCGGGGAAGAAGTACTTAAAAAGACCAATGTATTAAGCGGGGGTGAAAAAGTACGGTGTATGGTGAGTAAAATGATGCTGCAAAATCCCAATGTGGTGATCCTCGACCAGCCAACCAACCACCTGGACCTGGAAAGCATCCAGAGTTTCAACGAACAATGTACGGTTTATAGCGGCGTTGTACTGCTGACCAGCCATGACCATACCTTTATGCAAACCGTAGCAAACCGGATCATCGAGTTAACGCCCAAAGGGATTATCGACCGTTTGAGCACCTTTGATGAGTACCTGGAAGATGAACGCGTAAAAGCGTTGCGGGATGAAATGTACGCATAAAAGAAACAGACGTATAGTACAGAACGGAGCCTCGGCTCCGTTTTTTGTTTTTGGGTACGGCGCCGTTCATAAAAAATTCCGTATTATTTGAACCAACAATCTTTTCTTTGCGGGATTAAGTATTGCTTTGGCGGGGATCCGCTTACAAACAACTGATAAATTTGAATAAAATGCGTAGAAAGTTTTTCTTAACTGCTGTGCTATCCGTAACGGTTGCCGGCAGCAGCTGGCTGCATGCCCAGGACGACCTCATCAAGAAGATCAGCGGCAACAGCAGCGACAGTACCGGTTTCCGGTTTACCGATGTGATTAACCTGGCCGTTACACCGGTAGAAAACCAGGGCTCCTCCGGCACCTGCTGGAGCTACTCTGCCAACTCTTTTTTAGAAGCTGAAATGATCAAGGCCGGGCGGAAACCGGTGCCGCTGGCAAAGATCTATACCGCCCGGAAGTCTTATGAGGATAAAGCGGAGAACTATGTAAAAATGAATGGCGCCGTAAGCTGGGGCGATGGCGGCGAACCGCATGATGTAATTAATATGTATGCCAAATACGGTGCCGTACCCGAAGAGGTATATACGGGTTTACTGAACGGCGCAACCATCAACAACTTCAGTGAAATGCAGGCCATCCTGAAAGCGATGCTGGATGCAGTTATTAAAAACCCTGCCGGCGTGCTTTCTCCCCGTTGGAAGAAAGCCTTTTCGGCTACCCTGGATGCCTACCTGGGACCGGTGCCTCCCATGTTTACCTATCAGAACAAAAGTTATACACCGCAGAGCTTTGCAAAGGAAGTAGTAGGACTCGATCCCAATCAGTACATTGAGTTTATTTCCCAAAACAATACGCCCTACTGGCAGAAAGCCATGATGATGGTACCGGATAACTGGGCGTTCCAGTGGGATTATAATATTCCGCCTGCGATGATTACCGAGGTTATCGATCATGCATTGAAGAGCGGGTATACCGTAGCCTGGGGCACCGATGTTTCTGAACCCTATTTCAGCTGGCCCAATGGTGTGGCATTTGTACCGCAAAACCCCATGACTTACGTAAAGAGCATTAGTGCGGCCCAGAAAAAAGAATTGTTCAGTGGTCCTAAATCCGAACCGGAGATTACCGCAGAACTGCGGCAGCTGGGCATTGAAAATGGCCAGACATCGGATGACCATGGTATGCATATCGTTGGGGTATCCAAAGATCAGAATGGCAAGGAGTATTATATTGTTAAAAACTCCTGGGGCACCGGAAATGATTATAAGGGCTACCTGCATGTAACCAAAGCCTATGTGCAGTTTAAAACCACCAGCATCCTGGTGAATAAAAAAGCCGTACCGCAATCGGTTGCTGCAAAGATCACCCTGTAGGAACAGACCACCGGTATAACGGAAAAACAACGCCCGCACCTGGCAACAGCCGGTTGCGGGCGTTGTTGTGCAAACGGTTGACTTACAAAAGCGGGTTAAAAAAAAGAAATATGTCATACATGTTTATTATATTGCGCTAGCATACGGCACACGCTTTAAAACGGTGCGGTGTTCCGGCAAACCTTACCTGCCGGCTGATTTTTATAAGTACGATTCATAAAACGAATGTTATGCTTCATTGCCCGCCATTTTGGCTGTCAACCGTCATCGCTGTATTTATTTCCCTGATTACTGGCTGTGCCGTTCAACCGGGCAGTGCCACTCAACCGTCAAAACCGCCGTTTACCGTTAGCGTAGTGCCCCACAGCAGGGAGGTGGTGCTGCAGCAAACGCTTCCCTGGGAAGAACAAATGATGGGATACTTCAAGGTGCTGGAGCCAAGGCCCGGTTACTGGCAGATGTGGTATTCCGGTTGGGATAACCATCGCAAAGACGATTATTCCGGCTACCTTTTATATGCAGCTTCAAAAGACGGCCGTAGCTGGCAGAAAAACCTTCCGGGTGATGCCGGAAATATCCTGATGGGTACCGGGCATCCGAAGCGGGACGGCGCGGTTGAGCAGGATGTTTTTATCGTCCGCAGCACCCCATATCCATACAAAATGATTTATACGGCCAGAGATGCCGGAGACGGGCATAAGGAGAAAACATTTATCACGGAATCTGCCGACGGGATACAATGGCGGCCCGCAAAAGTATTGTGGAACCGCAAACACGATTCGCAGTTTTCGGTCGTACAAAAAGGCGATCGGTTTCATATTTATCTGCGTTACTGGACCACGGTAAATAAGGTCCGGTACCGGACGATCGGTCGCGCAATCACAGACGAGCACTGGAATACGATTGAGGAACCGGTAACTGTTTTTACTGCGGATCCCGCCAGTGATTTTCCACACTTATACAACCCGGCTGCCAGTAAAATTGACGCCGACCTGGACCTGCTTTTTCCCACCTATTTTAATGAAGCCTCCAACCGTATTCGCATTGGCGTGTTGTATATGTATCGTAATCAGGCTTTTTCCACGGATATTGATCTGACAGAAGCGCTGCTGGAAAAAAGTAAAAATAACTGGGCCATCATAAGTCCTGGTCTGATCCCCGCTGGAAAAAATACCTACTGGTTGTATTACTACGCCACCAATATGGTACACAGCGACTATGAAAAAGCCGGCCGGCAATTCAGCTATTACCGGATCAAAATAAAAATTGTACGTTAAACCAACAGCAATCCTTTCAACACGTTTTTTGCCGTCCTTCCATTTTTTGATATTTTCGGTAACGTAACCGGAAATATTATCCGGTACATGCACATAATTGAATATCTTTAGAGGGGGCTGATGGATCATAGGATTGTTCGGCAGTGATGCTGTTATTTTATGAGCGGTTGTGATGCATCTGAAATCCTTAAATATATTAGCAGACTAAACAAACAAAATGAGTAAACGATTTTCGCGCCGTGATTTCCTGAAGCAAAGTTCGGTAGCTGTTGCCGGGTATTCTGTGGGAGCCGCTGCATTTACGCCGCTGATCAACAAAACGTATGTACGGGTGGGATTGATTGGGGTAGGTCAGCGGGGATTAGGCCTTGCCACAACACTCCAAAAAATAAAGACCGTGCAGCTGATAGCCTGCTGCGATATTGATGAGGCCCATTTGCAGTCGGGCATGAAGGTGGCAGCACCCGGCGCCCGCTCTTATAAGGATTATAAAGCACTGCTGGCAGATAAGCAGGTAGAAGCCGTGATCATTGCCACGCCGTTGTTTTTACATCACCCGATAGCAATGGATGCCATCAGCGCGGGTAAGCATATATATGTGGAAAAGACCATGACCTATAATATCGAACAGGCATTGTCGCTGGCCCGTATGATGAAGCAGCATCCCAGGCAGGTATTACAGGTAGGTCATCAATACCGCTACTATGAAATGTATGCAAAGATCAAAAAGCTGCTGGCGGAAGGTATGATTGGTACCGTTACTCATTTCGAATCGCAGTACAACCGCAATAACGACTGGCGCCGGCCGGTAGAAGGAGGGCGCAGTGAGAAGGCCGTTAACTGGCGGATGTATAAAGAATATTCCGGCGGACTGCTTGCAGAACTGGCCGCTCACCAGATCGACCTGGTAAACTGGCTGGCAGGAGCCGCCCCGCAAAGCGCGGTGGCCATGGGGGGCATTGACTTCTGGAAGGACGGACGTACTACATATGATAATATCCAGGCTGTTTATGAATATCCCAACGGGGTGCGTTCACTGGTAGGCTCGCGGCTCAGCAATGAATTTGTAGGCTACCGGATGCTGATCTTTGGTTCTAAAGGTACCTTTGAACTGGGACGGGATACGGCCATGTTCTATACCGAGAACCGGGTTCGAACCTATGCCACAGTAGACGGTGTCACCGGCGCTACCAAAGAGGCCCTGCAACAAGGCAAGGGAATTTATGTATACAAGGATGAGAAAAAAATAGAGCCAACATTTTTTGCGCTTAGCGGGTTTGCCGATTCCATTATCAATGGTACGCCGGTAGCCAGCAATGTACATACAGGAAAAGATGTAGCTATTGCGGTTCATATGGGCAATACGGCGGCAGAAACCGGCCAGGTGCAACGGTGGCAACCGGAATATTCGGCTATATAACGGCATTCCAAACAAACGATAACATGCTTAATCAACCAACGATGGACCGGAAGCAATTTCTGCGTCTTTCTGCGCTTGCGGGTATCGGGCTCAGTATCCGCAGCAGTGCCTCCGCAACATGGAATAAACCTTTCGCACAAGGTAAAAGAATCGGAATTATCGGGCTGGACACCTCGCATGCAGTGGCTTTTGTAAAATCGCTGAACGGGAACAATCCCGATCCGGCGTTTATGGGCTACCGCGTTGTGGCCGCTTATCCCCGGGGCAGCAACGATATCCCAAGCAGTGTAGATCGCATTCCCGGCTTTACCGCTGAGGTGCAGAAATATGGCGTGGATATCACCCCTTCCATTGCAGCATTGCTGTCAAAAGTAGATGCCGTTTGCCTGGAAACCAATGATGGACGGCTGCATCTGGAGCAGGCGTTGCCGGTATTAAAGGCCGGCAAACCACTTTTTATTGATAAACCCATCACCGCTTCGCTGAAAGATGCGGTTGCAATTTTTAAAGCTGCGGCCCAGTATAAGGTACCGGTATTCTCCAGCTCCTCGCTCCGGTACATTACCGGTATGGATGCGATCCTTAATGGCAGCTACGGGAAAGTGATCGGCGCCCAAACGTATAGCCCGGCTCCGCTGGAGAAAACACACCCGGATCTGTTCTGGTATGGCATCCACGGGGTAGAAATGTTGTTTACAGCCATGGGACCAGGCTGCCGGTCGGTGATCCGGTTGCATACACCGGATGCTGATGTGGTGGCCGGCATCTGGAACGATGGACGCATCGGGAGCTTCCGCGGCACGCGCAGTGGACAATCGGAATACGGCGGTACCATCTTTACGGAAAAGAAGACCGTAACCTTGGGTAGTTTTAAAGGATACGATCCTTTATTAAAAGAAATCATCCGTTTTTTTGAAACAGGCAAAGCACCGGTGGCCGCCAATGAAACGCTGGACATCCTGGCTTTTATGGAAGCGGCCGATGAAAGCAAAAAGAGAAACGGGCTTCCGGTGACCCTGGAATCCATCTATAAAAAAGCCCATTACAAACCCGATCACTAAATCCGCGATCAGCGTTCATGAGAATGTTACCAGGATGCCGACGCCATCCTGATCGGAGCGAAAGCCGTATCTTGCTGATCAGGATTTAAAAGGATCTGATATGAAGCAATTATTGATTTTTGTAATGCTGAGTTTAGTGCTCCAGGTAAAAGCACAAAACGGTTACGACTGGCAAAAAGATATTCCCTACTATCCGGCATCTGTTAAACAGGATGCATACCAGCAAAGCCAATGCCGGCTGGATATTTATTATCCGAAAAACAAACGCAATACAACTACCATTATCTGGTTTCACGGGGGAGGACTTAAAGCCGGGAAAAAAGAAATTCCGGAAGCCCTGATGAATAAAGGATATATTATTATAGGAGTGGGGTACCGGTTCTCACCCAGGGTGAAGGCGCCCCAATATATCGAAGATGCGGCCGCAGCGGTGGCCTGGGCGTTTCAGCACATCGAACAATATGGGGGCAGTGCTTCCCGCATCGTGCTCTCCGGGCATTCTGCAGGTGGCTACCTGGATCTGATGCTTACACTTAACAAAAAATATTTACGGCATTATAATATCGATGCAGACAGCATATTGGGAATTGTACCTTTTAGCCCCCAATGTATCACGCACTTTACCGTTCGGGAAGAGCAGGGCATAACGCCTCTGCAACCCAGGATCGATTCACTGGCGCCATTATACCATGTACGCAAAGCCAGGCCCGCAATCCTGCTCATCACCGGCGACCGCGAGCAGGAGCTCTATGGCCGCTATGAAGAAAATGCCTACCTGTTGCGGATGTTGAAACTGACCGGTAATACCCAGGTACAACTTTATGAACTGCAGGGCTACGATCACGGTGGCATGGCACAACCGGCATTTCCGCTGCTGTTGCGGGAGGTGAAAAGACTTTCGGGCAACTGACCGCTGGCAGAACCGTTGACCGGATGCAACGTCGTTGCCCCGGGTCTCTGCCGGCCGGGAACAGCGGGAATTCGTATATTGCATATTATTACACCGGTTTGCATACCCTTTATACCATAGGCCACTCTACACACAGCATAGAAGATTTCATCAGGATGTTGCAAGCATTCAATATCCGCATGCTGGCAGATATCCGGCGTTTTCCGGGATCAAAGAAATTTCCGCAATTTAACGGTGAAGTGCTGGAAGCAACGCTGAAAAACAACGGTATTGAATATGTGCACCTGGAAGCATTGGGCGGAAGAAGAAAAGTGCAGGAACATTCCAGGAACGATCGCTGGCACAATGCATCTTTCAGAGGTTATGCCGATTATATGGAGACACCTGACTTTGAAAAAGCCATAAAAAAACTGGAAGCATTTGCTATAAAACAACCCACCGCCTGTATGTGTTCCGAAGCGGTATGGTGGCGTTGCCACCGCTCCCTGGTTGCAGACTACCTGAAAGCAAAGGGTTGGAAGGTGCTGCATATTATGGCGGTTGGTAAGGCAGCAACACATCCTTATACGGCACCAGCAAGGGTAGTGGGCGATCATGTTTTTTATTTTGATGCCGGCTTATTTGATACATAAAAAGCAATTCGGTATCCTGCCAATGCATCCGGCTTTCGGAAAAGGAAAAACGTCATAAATCCTGTGTTGTGCTGCCGGTGTATGCATCATGGCCTTATTAACGCCGTTTATAAATACAGTCGACATATTAAAAAAGGGACATCTGTGTAGCAGTCCTAAAAGCATGCTTATTATGTGGCCATTATATATGCTGATTTTTTAATTGCATATTATGTATTCGCCAATAATTCAAAATACTAATATTTTTAGTATTTTGCCATCAAAAATATTCATGGAGCGAATCAGGGAAAAACTACGCATCCTGGCAGATGCTGCCAAATATGATGTGTCCTGTGCATCCAGCGGAAGCAACAGGAAAAATACCAATGGAGGGATAGGGGATACCGGATCTGGCATTTGTCACTCCTATACCGAAGACGGACGCTGTGTTTCCCTTTTAAAAATTTTACTCACCAACTTTTGCATTTACGATTGTGCTTTCTGCATTTCAAGAAAAAGTAATGACGTCAAACGGGCCGCCTTTACAGTAAAAGAAGTGGTAGACCTCACGATGAATTTCTACCGACGGAATTTTATTGAAGGATTGTTCCTGAGTTCCGGCATTTTTAAGCATGCAGACTATACTATGGAACGAATGCTGGCCATTGTAAAGAAGTTGCGGCTGGAGGAAAACTACAACGGATATATCCATTTAAAAACCATCCCGGGTGCCAGCCAGGAGCTGGTGAGAGAAGCCGGTTTGTATGCAGACCGGATGAGCATTAACCTGGAAATGCCCACCGAAGCCGGATTAAAAGCGGTGGCCCCAGAAAAGTCACATACCGAAGTACGAAGGCAACTTGCAACGGTAAACCATCAGCTGATCCGGTTCAATGATGAGCGTAGTATGATCCGCAGTGTTCCAAAATTTGTTCCGGCCGGGCAAAGCACGCAAATGGTAGTAGGCGCAACGCCCGAAACAGACTTGCAGGTACTGCAAACGGCCGCCGAATTTTATACCGCGTATGCACTGAAACGCGTATACTACAGCGGGTATATTCCGGTAAATACCGATGAACGCATGCCGTTGCTGAATAGCCAGCCACCTTTGTTACGGGAAAACCGTTTATACCAGGCCGACTGGCTCATGCGTTTTTACGGGTTTGCGGCCGGGGAAATTGTCAATGCTGCGCAACCGCACCTGGAAATGGAGATCGATCCCAAGTTGAGCTGGGCGCTGCGTCATCCGCAATTCTTTCCTGTAGACCTGAACCGGGCCGATTTTAAAACCATTATCCGCGTGCCTGGCATCGGCAGACAGTCTGCCCAAAAAATCATTGCAACACGACAGTTCGGCAATATTTATGTTTACCAGTTGCAAAAGATGGGTGTTGCCTATAACCGGGCGCAGTATTTTATTACCTGCACGGATGCGTTGAACCGGTATACAGATAAAGATCCGCAGCAATTGCGGGCGCTGATCCTGAAAACAGTGCAAAGCAAGTATGCTTCTTTACTGGCGCCACAGTTAGCCTTATTTTGATCATGCCACATTTAATTACACACCACTCGGTTGTTCAGTATCTATTTGACGGAAGCTTTTCCGGCCTTTTAACAGCGGTGTTTGAAAGTTATGCCGCCCGGCATTGTCATGTTGCGCTGTTTGAACAAGATAAGGCCCGAAATAATTTTTTTGACCCGGTGGTCATCATTACTACAACACCGGAAAAAGCCTTACGCGTATGGAAGGGGTTAAAAAAGAAACTGACCACCGCACTGCAGGTTGAGTATTATAGTGCTTTTCTTGCAGAAGATGCTGCTGTTATGCAGCAGCTTTTCAATTATGCGCGTTTTGTTTTTGATCACGCTGCCGGTGCTGCCGCCAACTACGGACATCCGGCGGTGATGGCCGTTCAGCAGATGGCCCAAAAAGTAAGCCGGGAGCGGCACCGGATGAAGGCTTTTGTACGGTTTCAAAAAACAGCCTGCGGGTTGTATATCGCTGCCATTGAGCCCGATTACAACGTGCTACCGCTGGTCCGTAAACATTTTAAAGACCGGTATGCCGATCAGCGATGGTTGATCTATGACCGTAAAAGAAAATACGGGATCTACTATGACTTACATGCCATTCATGAAGTGCTGATTGAAGCAGCGGCCGCCGGCACGGTAGTTCATGCTGCTGAAATGATGCTGGATGCTTCCGAAGCCCTATACAGCACACTCTGGAAAGACTATTTTAAAAGCACGAATATTCAGGAACGTAAAAACACCCGGCTGCATATCCGGCATGTTCCCAGGCGTTACTGGCGGCATCTAACCGAAAAGCAGCTGGGCTAAATGCTCCGGGTATACAATAAATTTACTAATCCTGCAGGGGGTAACCGGCAAGGTAATATTCATTGAAGCACACCAGGGCAACACCATCAGGCATTTCCCGGCAGGTCGATATCACCTTCCCGTCCCATATCCAGTTTGCTTCCCGTAACCGCGCTGGCTGCCAGTTTCAGGAAAGTGACCAGCTTATTGGCTTTATTATCCCAGTAATGCGCATCCTCCACCGTTACCTTCATAATACGGATATTCGGATCTTCTTTGCCCTTTTCAAACCAGGCTTCGGTAAATTTGCTCCAGTACTTTTCAATACGTTGAGGATCCCTGCTAATAACAGCGCTGCCGGTAACGGTCATAAAATTATAATCGCTTACATGTGCATACAGCAATTGCACCCGCGGATCTTCCAGTACATTTTTACAGGTGTCACTTTCCGCAGAAAGCAGGAACCAGATGGCGCCGGTATCATCTATTTCCTGCCGGCTCATCGGCACAGCATGCAGGCTGCCATTGCGGATTGCGGAGCAAAACATACAAACATCAATTTTATTTACAAGGTGCTGAAGCTTTTCAATAGCTTCCGTATACGATAGATTTTCCTGGCTCATGATTGATCGGTTTTAGAGTAATAAAAATGCGCGGATAAGTACGCCTTTATACGGGGTCTAAAACTATGCCGTTTTTAATCGACCGTTACTTTCAGAACAATCGGGGCTGGTTATTCCCGAATGGTGGAAAAAACAGGGCAGGCCCGCAGATAAGCAGGAACAATAATTCTATTGGGAAAAGTACGGGTACAGGTTTTAACACTTTTTCTCTTTGAAAATGCAATATCCTTTGCCAATAGCGCCGGGTTTATAAACAGGTGATATCCGTCAATGCGATCCTGCTCAATCAGCAACCTTACAAAATCGGCGCTTCAAAGGCTTAAAACGAAAATTATTTTTGCAGGAACAGAGCAGGCAGTATTGAGATAAACCTGTGGTAAACTTGCGTAACCAACAACCGGGAATGATTCTTGTAACAGCTACCACTTTACTTCGCTGATCCGGGGTACGATCTCTTTTCCGGCATGAAGCATTGCTGAATTTTGATAGTTCAGTTCCTCCGGGGATTTTCCTTCCCACTGACTGGCTTTTCCTTTTATATGGATCCTGCCTTTAACGGGATCGATAGTGAGCCTTGTGAAAAGCGCATCCTTATAGGGACAGGTATAGGAAAGATAGGGGTATTGCTGGTGCACAGCAGGGGTATAGATGGCGTGTTTGTACTTTTCACCCATCCAGTAATAGGAGGCGGAGTTGATATGTACATAATGAACACCGTTTATCTGCAGATGTGCATCAATATGGGTATGCCCGTTGATGGCCATCAGGATCCTGTTCCGGTGCTGCTCCAGCACTGCCTGTATTTCAGCCGCATTATCCACCGCCGCAGAACCTGCCAGCGGCTGGTGCGATACAATGATCACCGGTTCTTTCGCGGCTTCCAGCTGTTCTTTCAGCCAGGCCGCTTGCTCCGGACCAATATAGGAGGGATAGCCTCCTTTATGTCCTGGCGAACCTTTATCATTGCCATCCAGTACCAGCAAACGTATTCCTTTAAGCAGGTATGTATAATACCGTGCGGGCATGCCCCAGTAATCGATGCACTGCTGCTTGGTATAACCCGCATCGGTATCATGATTGCCGATCACGTGCAAGGTCGTAGGATGCGCGTTCTTAAAAAGGTCGATCAGTTTTTTATTTTTATCACCGGGGTAGGCAAAATCACCCATTTGCAGGAGTGCATCGGGCGCGGCTTTTTTCATATCCGCCACAAATGCAGTAAGACGCTCATAGCCATCGGGGATCAGGTCCTGGTGCAGGTCGGTAATAATACCGATTTGAATAATTTCTTTTTTCAATGCCGCCAATACAGCAGCAGGAATGCTCCATGCGAGGCCGGCAAATGCCGCGGCTTTTACAAATTGCCGCCGGTTAAGGGTAGTAGCTTGCAGTTTCATATTTATCTCCACAATTTAGATCAAATGCATTAATTATTAAGGAAGTGATGTAAACTTAATACCGTCTTTTCATCTTTTCCTGCGGTTCGGTATTTACCGCCAGGCGCGCAAAGCATCCGCCATGTTCGCAATGAGGTAACCGGTACCCAAATAATATTGCGTTCTTTGCAGAAACCTGGCGTTCCCTGCGTTTAAAATAAACCCGGAAACAATACGGAATAGTTTTTACTATCTTCATTGAATAAATCGTAAACAGATATTCTATGAGATTGAAAATTGCGGTCGCTTTTATATGCACCCTTGTTATATCCTGTGCCCAAGAAACGAAAGAAAAGATTGAGCAGGCCGGGCCGCCGATCAACGGTACCTGGAAGCTTTTAAGCGGAACACTTATTGAAAACGGCGATACCACCATTACGGATTATACGAAAGACCGGTCTTTCATAAAGATCATCAACAACAGTCATTTTGCCTTTCTGCATCATGGGTTAGAAAACGGGAAGGACTCCGCTGTCTTTTCTGCAGGCGGCGGTGCTTATACGCTTAAAGACAGTGTGTATACGGAGCATCTCGAATATTGCAACGCCCGGGATTGGGAAGGCAATGATTTCAGTTTTATAGTTTCCATTCACCAGGATACACTCGTACAGCAAGGGATCGAAAAAGTTGCCGGCAGCAATGTAAACCGGTACAATATTGAAACATATATCCGGGTGAAAACACCTTTAGCCGAAACTTCCGATAAATAAACAGTGTCTAAAATCAACTACCGGTGAAACCCGTGGGGCAATGAGCATCATGCCATGGTGGCCGGGGGCTGATACCAGGCCGTCAGCATTAAAATAACCCCAATGATCATCAGTCCGTAAAGCACATACCGGAGAAAGGACCGGCTATTTAATTTATGGTTCAGCCATCTGCCTAAAAAGGTGGCGGGAATAGAAGTGGTCAGCGCTATCAGGAAATAGTAATTCACTTCAGCCGTTACCAATCCCTTAACGGCATACCCGATAAAACCCAGCAGGCTTACGGGTAAAAAATAAGCTTGCAACGTGGCGCGAAAATGGACCGCCGACCAATTCCTGAGATTGCCGTATACCACCAGGGGCGGACCGTTCAATCCATAGGCGCCGCCAAACACACCCGACAAAAAGCCGCAGATAAAAAGCCACCAATGATTATCCTTCATTAAACTTTTTGTGGTTTTAACAGCCAATGTATACCATGCGTAACCGATAATGAGCAATCCAAGCACTGTTTTTACAAGGATTTCGTTGCCATATATAAGAACCAGCAGGCCCAGCGGAATGCCCGGAACTGCATAAAGAATGAGCCATTTCGCACTGTAAAAATGAATCTTCCGGTGGTCCTGGATCACAATGATCAACGCAATAACAATAGACAGCATCACCGATAACGGCACAGCTGTAGTTGCAGGCAGAAAAAACAGGAAAAGTGGTACGGCAATTAATGATTCCCCAAAACCCAGGGTTGACCTTACGAGCGCAGCAATAAAACTGATCACAAGAATTAAAATGATACTTAAGGACATAGGGGTGAAAATACACAAATATCCAGCTTCCGGAGCGCTGTAAATTATGAGTGGTAACAGCTGGATAGATATGGGTTGGAAATGGTAATTTATTTATTTAACATAATATAAATTATAAGAAATAAATAATTGACGTACCTTTGCAGATGCATGTATAGAACACCTGGCCGGGTTCCTGGCCGGATATTTATGCCTGCATTAGTTAGGGTTTACATTTAAAAACGACAGCGCTGTATTTCCATATGGCGCTGATTTTATTTTCAGTGAAGTGATGGTCAACCGATCATCTTCTTTAGGACCGGCGTGTGTGAACGGCATTCTTTTTTACAGGAGCGCAAATATGGTGCAGGCGGATTATTCTATTCACAAAATGATTCCCATTATTGATGGTCACGCATGATGGGTTCTGCGTTGCGGGCTGCGCCTGATTAGCGCTGTGGCCATGCTATCTGCCTGTAAAATTTTTGGTGGCGATTTTTCGAAATTTACGCCACAAATTTTACGCGCAGAGCCGCCCGCAGGCACTGGATTTAATTTCCTCCTTGAGCCACGCGTAAAGAAATTTGCCGGCGCTTAGGATATTTTTATTAGTCCTTTGTCTTAAAATAACAAAAAATCAAGGTCAACGGATGCTCCGCCGTTTGGCCGGCCACGCACACGAACACGCTATACGAAACGTTACACAAGCCTTATTGCAGGTGTTGGTTGCCTATTGTCTGATTATAAGAATTTCTATACTGAGCTGATTTTATGAGTATAAATACATATTACCTACAATTATATATGATGAAAATGACACTTTGAACTACCCTAATAGCGAAAACCTATCCGCCTCCTAATTTAACATAATGTAAGGCAGCCCTGCTATACTCATATTTGAGCATCTTAAAAACGACCGGTTTGGATAGGTTGTTTCATTAAGTAAATTTAAAATGCTAATTTTGTTAGTAATTCATGAAAAGATCCGGCAGTGCAGATTTACCGTTACATTATGGCCATGTTCCGCCATGGCTGGCGGAGCGCAT
This sequence comes from Niabella pedocola, assembly GCF_021044425.1. GTDB lineage: Bacteria > Bacteroidota > Bacteroidia > Chitinophagales > Chitinophagaceae > Niabella > Niabella pedocola. Next base: position 432,440 of record NZ_JAJNEC010000003.1, read on the forward strand.
GGCTAAATTGGGAAAAGCCATTGTAGAAGAAATTATTTCCGGTCAGGGTAAAAATGCCCTGTTATCTAAATTAAGTGATCCCTTCTGGTTCCAGAGCCTGGGCGCAGTAATGGGTATGGACTGGCATTCTTCAGGGATTACCACTTCGGTAATGGGCGCTTTAAAAAGAAGCATCAATCCGCTCGCTAAAGAATTCGGTATTTTTATCTGTGGTGGTAAAGGCAAACAATCCAGGAATACACCAAACGATATTGTACGGTTTGCTGAAACCACCGGGCTGCCGGCGCAGAGCCTGGTCCGGAGCAGTAAATTGAGTGCAAAAGTGGATAATACGGCGGTTCAGGATGGGTTTCAATTGTATCAGCATTATTTTGTTTTAAGTAATGAAGGTGAGTGGACGGTTATACAACAAGGCATGAGCAACAACAGCGCCACTGCCCGTCGTTATCACTGGCACTCCCCTTCTGTGCAATCATTTACAGAAGAGCCGCATACTAGTATATATGGAGCAAACCAGGGCCATATCCTCAACCTTACCGATAAAATGGCCCGGCCTTTGAAAACAGCCATGCTGGAGGTAACCTCAGAAAATCCGGATAAAATGTTATCTGAGATCTCCAGGATCCGGCACCTGGTCATGCCCGGGCATCATGACGTAACTGCAAAGGATGTTGACATAAAACGTTTGGGTGCTGTTCTATGGTTGGCGCAGGAGCAGCATGTGCGCAATTTTGAAGAACTATTGTTATTGGAGGGATTAGGTCCCAGAACACTGCAGTCACTGGCCTTGGTAAGCGAAGTGATTTACGGACAGCCGGCGCAGTTTAAAGATCCGGCGCGGTTTTCTTTTGCGCATGGCGGCAAAGATGGCCATCCCTTCCCTGTTCCCACCAGAGTTTATGATGAAACAATTGACACCTTACAACAAGCCATACAAAAATCGAAGCTGGGACGGCAGGATAAAATACAGGCTATTCAATCGCTTTCAAAAGTAACCGCCCGACTGGCAGAAGATTTTATACCGGATGGAAGTCTCGACGAATACATAGCCCATGAAAGGGCCAACTCGTGGAAATATGGTGGCAGAACCGTTTTTGGTAAGGCAAAAGCCCCTCAAAACCGCCAGTTGGATTTGTTCGATGAACAACAGTTATAATCAACAGGCGCTATTTTCTTCTTTATCTGCCACACCGTAAAAATGGTACATTGCCTGTTTTAAGCTACCTTGTGCCATATAAAAAATGAATTTGACCAGTCGCTTATTCTATTCTCTTTTCCAAAACAGGCTGAAGCCGAAGTATATTTTAACGGCCTGTTTAGGATTGCTGATAACTGCCAATGTGGTGCTGGATTATTTATTTACCCGGGTTCAAAACAGTGCGTTCTACTTTTCCGAGTCGCTGCTGTTCAGTTCTTATTGGGCGTTGTTTCTTCCATTGCTGACGTTGGCCTTAAAGCGCGCTGAAAAACCGGAAAAAGCCGCATCCAGGGTACTAATCGCCGGTTCAGCCATTGTACTACATTTGCTTTTATACCCCGCATTGGTTTGGATGCTTTCAAAAGTATTTTGTGCGCATACGTTTAACTATATGCAAACCTTTCATTTTGGTTTATCGGCTTATTTCATAAAAACGGTGCTTATTTACGGATTTCTGCTGACCATTTATCCGTTCCCGGTTCGAAACCATCAGCCGGCACCCATGCCTGAAAAAGCGGGGACGGAAACCGGATTGCCGCAATTCATCCATTCCATTTTAATTGCCGACGGTAATAATAGAAAATTGGTGTTAGCGGTGGCGGACATCCTTTATTTTTCGGCCAATCCCCCTTATGTGAACATCCATCATTCTAAAAAACACCTGCATACCGGCACCTTGAGGTCTTTGGAAACACAATTGAATGGTCATCAGTTTGTACGCATCCACAAATCCTATATCGTAAATGTCCATAAAATTGCATCCATGCAATCGCGGCAAAACGGAGATTACGATATTACCCTCCTGGACGATACGGTTTTGCGCGTGAGCCGTAATTATGCGAAGCATTTCAAGCTCCGGTTTTCGGAACGGCATCAGCTTACCATAAAATAAACTCCACTCGGCATATTTTAATTGAAAACCAATGGCTTCCACGGTCATTTTTGCAGAAAAATCAGTTATGCAAAAAAGGACTTATCAACTGATGCTGCTGTCCCTGGTATTTCTAAGCTGTAGCGGACAAGTCAATGAAAGGGCAAGAAACGAAAAGCATCCGCCAATCGGCGGTGGCTGCGACGGTTGCGAACTGATGTATATCGGAATGCCGGAGCAATTGCACGCGGTTGATACCAGTCCCGGTTGGAATGAAAAAGGACAAAAGCTGGTGGTTACCGGAACCGTTTTTCAGCTGGATGGAAAAACACCTGCTCCGGGCATAATTATTTACTACTGGCAAACGGATCATAACGGGTATTACACACCGGTACCGGGAATGGATCAACGGGTAAAGCGCCACGGGCATATCCGCGGCTGGGTTAAAACCGGGGAAAACGGGGAATATACCATCCGCACCATCCGCCCTGCCCCCTACCCGGATGATGTGCTGCCTGCACATATTCATTTGTCCGTTAAGGAACCGGATATAGCCAATGAATATTACACCGATGAGATCAATTTTGACGATGATCCTTTATTGATCCCCCACTTCAAAAAATACCCGCAGGAAAACCGCGGAGGAAGCGGCATTGTAAGAATACTGCTCAAGGACCGTCTGCAGATTGCGGCGCACGACATTATCCTGGGACTGAACATTCCTGGTTACCCAAAGAAAATAACCGCAGCAACACGATCGGGCCGAAGCATCGGCGAAGACCAGCCTTCATTTACACCCTTTCATGCAGTTGGGCCGGACAAGGACTCACAAACCTGCCCTGTTTGTAAATACGGCCGCTACCACGGTATTGTTTATTTTGTGGGCAACCGACCCGATTGGAAGGCCGTAAAAAACTGGCTGCAGTTTTTAGACGGGGAAAGCGAAGAGCATAAAAATTACCTGAAAGTGTATTTTGTATACGCCAACGATAACGGTTATAATAAAGAAGAACGGCAAGCGGAATTGGAAAAATTAGGAACCGAACTCCATATCAAACACGTCGCCTTAACTTTTGTGCCCTCATTTTATGACAAGGAAACCGAAGTGCACGTTAATAAAATAAATCCGGATGCCGCAAACACCTTTATCATTTATAAACACCGGCGTATTATAGACAAATACATTGACCTGGCCCCCACCCCGGAAAATTTCAAAATGCTTTCCAAGGACAAAACAAAGGGCAACTTTTTTGATCTGGCAGAACCAGTGCATGATTAGAAAAGGCTTGCTGCAACGGGCAGTGGTAAAGGCACCGATTCCGTTATAAATGACCGGCAGAAGTAGAAACAACACCGGGTAATTTACACGAGAAATACTTCTTTAAGAATATCTGTATATTAATAATTGTCCATAACGAATCACTTCGTTTCGCTTACTACTGAAACAACTTTTGAATATGTTTTTTGCCCATCCATATTTACCTGAGCGATCCGGATAAACAGCCTGTTGTTTGCATTATCGGATAAGACGCTGTTGTTTTTATTGCAGGAAGCACTGATAACTACCAGCAGCACGGTTAAAAGTGATAAAAACCGCCATTTTCGCTTTTTGAATGTAGGCAACAAGATGGCAAAGGCAATTACCGCAAATGCAGCACCAACCGGTAACGCCGTTTGGAAATGATAATCGGTCTTTATACTGGAGTTACCGTTCACAGCGCTGCTGTTCATAGTTCCGATACTGGTAAATGTTTTTCCGTCGTTTGATACTTCAATATTAAAATAGTTATTGTTGATTTCGGTAAGAGTGCTCCATTTTACATCTAATTTGCCGTCGACAATGGTGGCGGAAATATCACCGAAAATTACCGGCAGCGCCACTTGTCTGATGCCAAAGTTGATATCAACTGCGTCACTTGTACCTACGGTAAATACGGCGCTGGCACCATCCGCTAGCCCATCATTACCCGAGCCGGGTGCTCCGTTATATTCACCCGTATTTTGCCATCCTGCCGGCACAGAACCGGTGGCAGCCGTGGTTTGCGGATCGAGGGCATTTGTTGATAATACAGCAGTATAGGTACCCTCGAATATTGAGGGAAACGTATATGTACCGTCTGTTGATACGGGAACAGAGGCCACCACCATATTATTTGCATCCACGAGGTTTATATACATACCGCCCGGCACGGTATTGGCAACACCACTGCTGTTGTTTACATTACCTCCATCCGGATCATTAAATACGTTGCCGCTGATAGTCACCGGTGCCTGTAATGAAAGGCCGATGGTCAGGGCATCTCCATATAATCCTCCGGCGGGATCAACACCTCCTAACGCAGCAGACCATTTAGGTGTACGGCCGGCATCGGCGATTGTTTGTGCTCCCGCAGCAGTTGTAACATCCCCGGGATCGCCCTGGATAAAAATCCTGAATGTAAGTGTTGTAATATTGGTTCCCAATACAGCTACGCTGCCGGCAGCACCATATCGCATAGTACCATTAAGAAGAGCGCCCACTGCGTTAAATCCTAAGTTTGCTGCTGTATCCCTGATTGTATTGCCCATTACGTCAAATTTGCTGCTGCCCGATAATTTTTTCAGGCTTATACCAGGTGTAAGCAGGTCAAATTCTGATGCATACCCATGATTGTAATATTTTCCACCGGCAGTATAGTAATATTGGCCCCCGATACCTGCAAAATGTAAAACCGGATTAGAAACAGGTTTGCTGAAGGTGATCGTAAGATCGGCAAACCGAACCCTCGCTGTAATTGCAAATAAATTATTGTTAGCTGCATCAATAAGTGCATCGGCAAAAGGTTGCAGCTCTATTGCCCGGTTGGCTGCCACGTTAATCCCTGACCCCGGCGTACAGCCATTGCAGGGGGTAAAATAACTGTTCAGCGGACTGCCTACAACATTCATGGTTGGGTAGAACAGTTCCCCGCTGCCGGCGGCAGGTACCAGGTTTACATCTGTGCCTAAGGACAGATTGCTGCCAAAAGCCACCCCAGGCGTGGTAGGATTTCCTTCGATAGCACTGAATTGTTGGTTGGACAAAGAATACATAGCCGTAACAGCCGGGTTGGTTGGCGTTGTGCTGTTAACAAAAAATGTTACCGTTTGATTGGTGGTTTCAGGACCTTTACCGGCAGGACCACCGGCGCCCGGAGCGCCTACCAGTTGAATGATGTTTTGGGAGAAAGCCGTTCCCGCAATGTGGAAAATAAGTATTCCAGTGAGCACTTTTTTTTTCATGTTCTTGAATATTAAAAAGGAGTTATAGAAACAGTTGGTTATGCGGCTGAAATTTATTTATTAGGTATTACTGTTGCGCCGCAGCATGAAAGCAGGAAGTTTAAAATGGGCTTCCCTTTAGCCTGTTGAATCTGTATCATTAGTTCATAATTGTTTAAATAAGATAAACGTTGCCAGCATAAAGGGATATGTAAAAGTCAAACAGATCATCCGGTTTTACAATCATACATATACAGGAATTTAAATATCATTTTTATGAATTATCTACTATATTTATAGTAGATAATAATCAGACAGGGTATTGTAGCTTTGTAATGAATGATGCAGTACAAAATAGATATCCAGCGTATCAATGTTTTATTGATAGATGATCACTCCCTGGTAGCGGAAGGTCTCAGGCAACTTTTGACAAAAATGCTGCCGGCAGACAGCATCATCAACATATCTGATTCAATAGAAAAAGCAAAAGCAAGCCTTCAAAAGATCCAGTATGATTTTGTGCTTACCGATCTGGTGATGCCCGGCCAGCAGGTATCCGGGTTTATTTCTTACCTGCGCGCCCATTATCCCGATCTGATCATTCTTGTTGTAAGCAGTGTTATCGATACCAACACGATCAAAGAATGCTTATCCTTAGGCATCCATGGGTACATAAGTAAAGCTACAACACCCGGGGAAATCAAATTTGCATTTGAAAATACTTATAAAGGACTTAAATTCATCAGCAGCGATCTGAGTGGCCGGCTGGCAGGCAGTGTATTGCACATTGAGCATACAAATCTCACTAAAAAAGAATTAGAGGTATTAAGACTTTTAGCAGCGGGCCATAAAACAAAGGTAGTGGCAGACCTGCTTCATGTAAGCCCTATTACCATTATGACACATAAACGGAATCTGATGCACAAACTAAACCTGCATTCGGTTGTGGGCCTGGTAAAGTATGCATATGATCATCATTTGATATAAATAACCGTTTTTATTGTTGCAAATATGCTTTATAGATCCTGTTCTTTTATACTGTTACGGTTGAGGGACAGCTATGCTTCCGCTAAAAATCAACTAGTTTATGCCGAAAAGATTCTATATAACCGCTTGTGAGTACTTATTGCCGGTATTCAGAAAATTGCTGCCTGGTATCGCGTTGATCGTTTGCGGATATACAGGATGGGGTCAGATAACTGATAACCATTGGAAACAGTTAGATGCACTATATAACTCAGGCAAAATAAACGACACCTCTTATTTAAACAGCGTTCAACTATTGGCTGAAAAGTCTTTTAAGGATATGCTGCTTAAGAAGCATCTTGAGCTCTATAAAAAGATTGTGTGGCGTAAACAGCAATACCAGGCCTACCGGTATAAGTATTATTCATTTTTAGCCAATAATGCTGCTTTTACACACAAAGATGGCGCCGTTATCTATTACCTCCAAAAAGCAGAGGAAGAATTGAAAAAAAAGCAGCCATACATCAATTCTCTGAATGAACCCCGGCAATTACTCACTATTTATGGCACGAACGAAAACGCAAATTATGAAAAACGGAAAGCGGTTTTTGAACGCGTATTGCCTTTTTTGAAAGCCCTGCCGCAATATATACTGAATCAGGAAGTGCCCCCAAATACGTGTACAAATGCAATGACGATCCTCAACAATGCATCCAGGCTGTATGCCCATATACAAGATACTGCCATGGTGGTAGTCATACTGGGTATTTCAGGAAAGCTCTGGAATAGCCTTCAGGAAAGGAGCAATCTTACCAGGGACAAAATGGATCAATGCCGGTATCTATACTATCAGGTACAATACACGGCAAACCGGGTGCAAGGAGGTGCTGAGATTGCCAGAGCGATATTGGACAGCAGTTATACCGTCATCCGCTCGGATACGACCATCAATCAGGTATGGACCAGGTCGGTTGAAAGGGCGTTGTTAGTAAAGTATATTGACTTTTTTTTATCCCGCAATCAAACAGACAGCAGCAGGTATTATCTGCAATTGCTTGCCCGGAAGCGTAATAAAAATGATCCCGGTGAATATACCACGGAATTGCTGTATTCGGCGAAGATAAGCGCACTCGAACATGATTTTCAGCGGGCTTATCATGATCTTTTAGATGCTTACGAAATAAACGATTCAATCATCGATCTTAAAACGGCAGATATAAATAATAACTTGTATGCGCAACTTGTTGCCGAGCAGAAGCAGGAAGAAATTACGGATCTTCAAAAACAAAAGCAGCAGCAACGTATGATCATCGCCGGGGCTTCTCTCCTTGCGATGCTATGTATTGCTTTTCTTGTGGTGCTGATGCGGCGAAAAGACAAAAAGAACCGGCGTAAAATTGAAGCGCTGAACCGGCTCACACAGATAGAGATCGCTGAATTAGAGATTAAGGCTAATTTAATCCAGCGCCGGTTGGGCATGGAGCTTCATAACGATATAGCAGGCAAATTAGTTTATCTGTGTAACACGATCGACAAAAAAATACTGGATGAGGCAGACCCCACCCATAGAAACAGCTTAAAGGTTATTTGCGATTTGGCGAGGGATACGTACCTGGACACCCGGAATAAAAGCCACGAATGGTATGCCGAAGGATTGAAGGAAGAACAAACTGCGTTCAGGGAAAGCGTCAACAAGATCACAGCATATGCGTTGCCCGACGGACAATTCGAAAAAGTGATTGAAATAGATGATGATTCGATGCAAAAGGTCTCCAATCAGGTACGGATAGCATTGCTGCGTGTTATACAGGAATCATTTGTGAATATCTTAAAACACGCTGCCGCCCGAAAGATGTATTTATATATTTACGAAGAAGACCAAACGATCATTACACAGATTAAAGACAATGGCAGAGGGTTTGATGTCAGGCTTCAACGGAAGAAAAATGGTATAGGACTCTCATCGTTGCAGCGCAAAATAAAAGAGCTGGGAGGAACCCTGAATATCCATTCTTCGAAAGACGGAACGGAGATCATTGCTGCGATCCCGATTTAGTCATCAACCTTTGTCTAAAAGGCTTGTCTGGTACCAGGTTGGTCGCGTTAAACCAAACGGTATAGCCGGGCAGGAATTAAAAGGACCATCAATTTAAGCGCGCAGCAAGGGAATATGCCCCCGTGTCGTCTATCAGCGCATTGAGTACCGTATTTGAAAAGCGTTACTGCTAATCAAAGTCAAAAAAATCAGACAGGAAGGATTTCTTCTTACGCGGATACTGCTGCTCATATTTTTTATGACCTCTATGACCGGAGTACTGGTCACTGCGCGCTTCATAATTCTTCGTTTGCTGAGGCTCGGATATGTTGTTTTGTTCGGAAGCAACCTGTAATAATTTGTCAAGCTCGCCCCGGTCGAGCCACACCCCCCTGCAATTGGGGCAATAATCTATTTCAACCATCTGCCGCTCGGTCATTAACAAGGTTTCATTACAATTAGGACATTTCATTTCTTATCGCTTTTAATTGGCAAACAATGCTTCCCGGCAATATAATAAAATAACACCAGTGCCGCAATTGAAATGCAATTTTTGTAGTCTTGCTTGAACACCACAGACTGTTTTTAACAGTTCCTTGCCTTTTGGGCGTTTGGTGCATCTGAAGCATCAGCGGTGCCCGTCATTTTCCTGCACGGTCTTTAGTGCCCGGTTTAAACTCCGGATGGTAACACCGAGGTACGCTGCCATATCTTCTTTTGTAATGGCAACAGCCTGCTGTGCCTGCAAAGCCAGGAGCCGCGAAAGTGAATGCTCTATGGTATAAAGCTGCTGATAGGATGCCCGGCTGGATGTGTGCACAATACGTTGCGCAAAAACATCCAGCAACAGGTTATTGAGTTTAAGGTCTGTTTTGATAAGCGCCGAAAAATAAGAAAGGGATAGTGCATACACCTCCACATTGGTGATTGCCTCAATGGTACACAGGCAGGTTGTTCCGCGAATGGACTCGATCTCCCCTACGATCTCTCCTTTGCCCAAAAACTCTACGATGTAATCCTTATCGTTCTCCTCTGTAAAAAAACATTTGGCGATCCCCTCTTTTAGGAGCATTACCCTGGATACCTTGTCATGTTGCATCAGCAGTTTTTTCCCTTTGACAAAGGTTTTTCGAATAATGTCTTCTTTACGCTGCTGCGTCTCGTACAGCTGCTGCATGTAGGTCAAAAAAGACTGGTTGGTACGTAACATATCATTCCGGGACAAATGTCCTTGCCAGCCCCATGGCCGGCAACGAAATTTGCATTTTTTAGAATAATACAAAAATAAAATGAATTCAGGAATTACCACCATCGCTTTTGATGCAGATGATACCTTATGGGTAAACGAACCATACTTTCAGGCAGCAGAGCAGCAATTTTGTATACTACTGGAAGATTATCTGCCGCAGCATGCGGTATCGCAGGAACTGTTCAAAACTGAAATGCAAAATCTGCATCTCTACGGTTATGGCGTAAAAGGATTTATACTCTGCATGATTGAAACGATCGGAAGGGTGTCTGGAGAAACGGCCTCCCTGCAACTGGTGAACAAGGCCATTGCATTGGGCCGGGAACTGCTGCAAAAGCCCATCGAATTACTACCCGGTGTTAAAAGTACATTGGAATGCCTCCGGGAAAAGTACCGCCTGGTGGTGGCCACCAAGGGTGACCTGCTGGATCAGGAGCGGAAACTTAAAAAATCGGGATTGGAACCATTTTTTCACCATATCGAGATCATGAGCGATAAAAAGCGGGGCGATTATGAAAAACTGTTAAACCACCTGGATTGCCAGCCTGAAAACTTCCTGATGGTGGGTAATTCCATCAAATCGGATATAATGCCGGTTTTGGAGCTGGGCGGTTTTGCGGCGCACGTTCCCTATCATGTTACATGGACACATGAACAGTACGACAATACTTTGCAACACCCTCAATTTATGGAACTCAATACCATTGATGCGGTGCTGGAACACCTGGAGGATAGCAGAAAATAAATAAGGACCCGGTTTCTTGTGATGTTGTTCCGTTTTCCAACCAAAGATCAAATACCTCCGTATAACCTGGCTGCCTGTAACAACCGCCTTGCCACACGCCCGGCCAGCAAACGCGGTGCCAGTACTTTAATGGTTTCCCCAAAGCTAAGCAGCTCCCGTTCCAACTCAAAATTCAAAATCACATCGATCCGGATAATGATGCCCTCGTCATTTTCTTCAAGCAGTTGTTGAGAATGATGCAGCGGCTTTGTTAATACATAAGGAGCATTGGCCTTATTTACCTGGATAATGACTTTATGGGCACGATCATTTTGGTTTTTTGTTACCCCAACCAGGTCGTTATAATAACGGTCCCAATCCACACCGGTATGCTCCACAAAAGGCTCTCCCGGTACATCGGACAGGGCAATGATCCTGTCAAGTGCCAGATTTAGCAGATGACTTGCTTTTTTACTCCGACAGATAAGAAACCAACGGTTGCGGTATTCCTTCAGCAGGTAGGGATAATATACCGCCGTTGCCGGCTGTAAAGCCTTAAACGACTGATAGGTGATGACTAATGCTTTTTTATTCCGGATTGATTGGTAAAGCGGCGTAATAAAATGCAGCCCTTTCAGAAGGGCGTTTGCCTCAAATTGAATATAACTAACTGTTTGCCCCGCAGAACTGTAAAGCCGGTCCTCCAATCGGGCCACCAGTTCTCCCATATCCTCCAGGTATTGAAAGGCGTTAAACTGTTTCAAAAGCTCAATTACCTCTTTTAGGCGGTTCATGTCCACCTCGTTCATAGGTGCTTTGGTAATACTATAGCCTTCATCCGTATAATAATAATATTTACGTTCAGCTATCTCTATGGGCGCATTATAGCCAAGTTTATCGCTGCGCATGATCTGAATGTCGCCCTGAATGGTCCGTTTACTCACCCCATTTTCAACACCCTCCTGTTCATACAATTTTTCGGATACCGTATGGATCAACTCTTCCAACGTCCATTTCCGCATTCTGTTGCGTAAACAGTCATCAATGATCTTATAACGGATTAATGCCAGTTTATTGATCGCCATCGCTCTTTTTTTATAAAAATCGGGAAATATTTTTTACTGCGCAAATACATTGCGTAGTACTGCTAACATCTTTGTTTCAACAAAACATAAAAGGGTATGATTTTAAAAATCTACAGTAATAATGACCATTTGGCTGACCTGCTGCATAAAAATCCACAGACAGATGAGGGTTTATATGCCAAACCGCTAAAATCAGGTATTGTTATTGGCAACGTAGTTTCAGCGCATCGGTATGAAGTGTTGTTTCAGGACATGAGTAACGGCTTTACGGAAGAAACCGGCAATCAGCTGGATTTCCAGAGTCTATGTAATCCGTTAGCCGTTTTAAACAGCTGCACGGAATTATTTGGTCATGTATTGAAAGAAAAAAACGAATACGAGGCACAGGAAATGAAATGGCTTAACGGGTTAACAAGAGGACAGGCAGATACACAACCCTGTACCATACAGGTGCCTGTATTTTATATTAATTCGAGCTGGTATCGCAATGGTGTTTTCCTTTTAGAAAGATATTTTAAAGGGATCGATGTAAAACGGATGGTGGGTAATAATTACTACCTTACGATAACCGCCTCCACTTTGTTTGAAGCAATGAATTTGCTGAATCTTACAGCACTGTTTACGCACTTGACCAATGTAGATGCATTTAACACATTCATTGATGATTCCTTTGCGCAAAAATACTTACGCGTACTTACTAACCTGGAACAGGTGCCTTATTTTGTATTGTATCTGTTTATAAAGCGAGCGGTAAAGAACAACGCCCAGTTTACGCTGGTGAAACCTGTTTTAGAAGCCTACCTGGCCCAATATGGCATTGCCGCAAATCTTACCAGTGAGGACACGCAGCGGTCGCGGCTTGGATTTATTACTAGTGAAATCGGGATAGATCATGCGGTATTGGATATTGGCTGTGGTGAGTTCGCTTACTACAAACAGCTTACAAACAAAGGATTTGCGCATTCATACTATGCGGTAGACCGGGATGAAAATCTAAGGCGGCTGGGGGAAAATATTATGAACAGGATGAATACGGACAACCTTTCTTTTTATACCCGTATTGATGAAGTGCTACCTAAAGAGCGGATAAATATCATTATGTCAGAGGTTATAGAACATAATGCCCCCGAAGTATCTGCAGCGCTGGTGAAAAGGGCTTTGTTATTTGACTTTGGCAAGTTGGTTATTTCCACTCCAAACGCAGCGTTTAATAAGTTCTATTTTGAAAACGGATTCCGTCACGAGGACCATCATTTCGAATTTACGGGTGAAGAATTCCGTTTGTTTATTGAAGCATGCACGGAAAACAGAGCGGATATACAGGTAACCTACATGCAGGTTGGCGATGAGCTAAACGGCATTTGTCCTACACAGTTGGCAATTATCAAAAAAAAGATACAAGATGAAAAGCAACGATAAAATTCAGGAACTTAGAAAAATAAGAGCGAGGATCGACTGGATGGCACAGCATAAAATCAATGCGTTCTCTCCTACCATTGCTCCTGCGCCCAAATCAGTTGAACGTAATGAAATTGAAAGTATTTATGAGGGACTGCGCTATTATTTAAGGAACGGAGTACAGGATGTGGTAATACAAAGGAAGTATATGGGCTCATATTGTGACATTTACCTGCATAAGAACCCTGAGGACACCTACTTTGTAAGCAGGAACGGGCATAAAATAGAACATATAAATCTTACAGAAGCCAAAATAGCTTGTGAAGGGTTATATGACCGGTTCGATTGGACAGAGTTGGAGATCGTCATTATCCAGGCAGAGTTATTACCCTGGAATGTGCTGGGAAAAGGGCTGATTGAAAAAGAATTCGAAGCTTATCTAAATGCACATAAAGAACGCCTGTCATTTTTCCGGGAATCCACCTTGATGAATAAGATCCTAAGCGTCAAATCGGGCGAAGCATACACCACATTTGACAAAGATAGTATGGAATTGAAACCGGCCGCTTTTAAAGCGAAATACCCGGCTCACATTATTCGCCAGTATGAGGCATTGCGGGACTTTGATATACCAAACATAACCCAATACACCCAAGGGGTCCACATTTTTGAAAACCAGGTTACGCATTATGGCAAGGAAGCGGCACTGTATTTTAAGCCTTTCAATATATTAAAAAAGATATATGCAACCGGAAGAGAGGAAATACCGAATGATAACCGCACCTATCAGCAAATCAATGATGACGAAATGAAGGTATTACACCTAAATTCTGAGCTGGAAATAGCGGAAAGTGCGACTGGTATTTATGAATGGTTTACATCCCTGAGCGAGGAAATGGAAGAAGGTATCGTTATTAAACCCCTTAAGGCATTTGCAACGGGATTACCGCCGGCATTCAAAGTAAGAAATAACAACTACCTGACCATGATATATGGGGTACATTTTCAGCATGAGTTGGAGCATCAGGTCAAAAAGCGGAATATCCGCGGTAAACTAGCCTGCTCCATTAATGACTGGGCAATCAATTATCAATTATTGTTGGTACCCTATAGCGAAATTACCCCGGAGAACTATTATTATAAAAACCTGATGCTCGACCGGATCCTGGAAGAAGCAACAGAGAGCAGGCTGGACCACGCGTTATAAAATCTTTTAACTTTTTTAGCATGAAAAATAAAAACCCGCAACTATTGATACTTATAGGTGCTCCTGGCAGCGGCAAGACCACTTTTGCAAAATATCATGTGCGAACACACATAAACTGGGTACGCGTTTGCAGGGATGATTTCCGTACCATGCAATTTTCGCAAACATTTCTCTCCGATGAAATGGAAGCAGCTGTTACGGAAATGATATTTGCAACGATTGAAAAGACGCTAACGAGAAAAATGAATGTGCTGGTGGATGCAACACATACCAAGGCGGAATATCTGGAACAATATACAGCTGCTTTCGCACATTTGGCAGATATTGCGTTTAAGGTTTTCGATATCCCCCAAGCGGAGCTGTTGTTGCGCTGCAAAAAGCGGGAAGCAGCAACAGGGAAATGGATACCGCCAAAAGCAATCAGTCGTCATTCAGATGCTCTCGAAAAATTGAAAGCCAATTTTGATCTTTCTGTGAGGCATCGTCAACGGATGTGTAATACGGTTAAAAGGCAGGATATAAATCTTCCCAGGGCCGTTATCTGTGACCTGGATGGAACCCTAGCGTTAATGGATCACCGGGATCCGTTTGATGCTTCCGATTGCGAGAATGACCGGTTGAACAAAGCAGTTGCCGATACACTGATTTTTTATCAACAGAACGGGCATCATATTTTACTGGTTTCGGGAAGGGAAGATAAATACCAGCAACAAACACTTCGTTTCTTGAAGAAACACGCTATCCATTTCGATGCTTTGTGGATGCGCCCTTCCGGAAACTATATAAAGGACAGCGTATTGAAGAAAGAGTTGTTCAAACAACAAATAGAAGGCCGGTATCATGTTTCCCTGGTTCTTGATGATCGTGATCAGGTAGTGGATATGTGGCGGAAGGAGTTGCAGTTGCCCTGCTTTCAGGTATTCTATGGTCCTTTTTAAAATAAAGTCCGTTCTGTACTCCGTACGCGGAACGGACTTTTCCTATATTTGTCAAAACCGGTTTACCATGTCAAAATATATCCTGCTTGCAAGTTTGCTCTTCATGTATACTTTAACCTACGCTCAAAAGGAAGACAAAAAATTAAAAACGCGTATTGAACAGGCGGTCGGCGACTTTCATGGGGATATTGGCGTGTACGTGCACCATTTGAAGAAAAACAGGTCAGTGGCCATCAATGCAGATACCGTATTTCCCACGGCCAGTATTGTAAAAGTGCCCATCCTGGCAGGTATCTTTAATAAGATTGCACAACATGAGCTGAAGTTGTCGCAGGAGTTTGTGTATGATGCCAAACGGGTGTATGGCGGCTCGGGGTTGATGCAGTTTTACAAAGATAGTGCCCGTACCGATCTGTCGACGATGATCTCCCTGATGCTTACATACAGCGATAATGTGGCGTCCATCTGGTTACAGGAGCTGGCTGGCGGTGGTGCCGCTATCAACACGATCATGGATCAACTGGGCTTGCCCAACACAAAAGTGAACTCCCGTACGGCGGGCCGCCAGGACATCTGGAAGAAATACGGCTGGGGGCAAACCACACCCAGGGAAATGGCACAGCTTTTTACGCTGATCCGGCAGGGCAAGGTGGTGGATGCCCGGCATTCCGATAAGATGTATCGTTATTTGAAAAACCAGTTCTATAATGGCCGCTCCTTATCGCAGCTGCCGGCAACGGTAAGTACGATTTGTAAAACCGGATCGGTGGATGACGCACGTGGAGAAGTGGTGCTGATAAATGCACCCGGAGGCGATATTGTTTTTTGCATTTTGACAAAAAATAATAAGGACCGGAGCTGGACCGATAATAACGAAGCAGAAGTACTAACCCGGAAACTCGCAAGCATTATCTGGAACTATTATGAGCCCAAGCATCCCTTTACTGCTTTTGAAAAGATCGATTGATAGCGTGGGCGTCACAAAGGCACAGCCGCACAGAAGCTATTATTTTGTTTAATAAGGGGCATCTTAATACCGTGTACAAAAGGAACGCAGATCTATTTGGTTGCAGATCCGGTTTAGAAAGGAAAATATAAAGCTCCGTATTTCAGCGCCTCAGTTGCCATATAAACAAGTGGTATGTTTAATAAGCTGAAGGAACGCGTAAGAAAGGTAAAGCGGGAGATCGTTCCGGTTTACTATGCCCTGCACGACCGGCGTACCCCGCTGGTGGCAAAGCTGCTGGCAGCGCTAACCGTAATTTATGTGTTAAGCCCGGTAGACCTGATCCCCGATTTTATCCCCGTACTGGGCCTGCTGGATGATCTGATCATTGTACCACTACTCATCAGGGCTACCCTTAAGCTGATTCCCCCCGCGGTTATCAAAGAAATCAGGGCAAGGATCGATACAAACAAAAACTGCCACAAAGATGGTATTATGCCCTGCCCGTGGCTGCCGTGTATGCATACCTCCTATTCCTGGTTCTGCGGTATTTCTTGTATCATTAATATTACATACTTCGCTTATGCATGGCATGCCGTTGCCCGGATTGTCTTAAATCCCCCCGTCAAATGCCGTTTTTGCACTGTTTGATACTCCAGGCTTTGAAGTAGTTTTGTGAAAGCAATTTAATATATAAATAAGGGGCTGCCGATTTATAGCGCATGACGTATAAGCCCCGAAAAATTAAACACATGAATCCAAAAAAGATATGGGCCAATATGGCCGTAAACGACCTGGAGCGAACTACCGCGTTTTATACCCAATTGGGATTTAAGCCCAATGGCACTCCCAATAATGCACTAACCAGTTTTATTATTGGTGAAAATGATTTTATCATTCATTTCTTTTTAAGAGATGCACTCAAACCGGGCATGAAAGGTGAAATAGCCGACGCCCAGACCGCCAACGAAATTATATGTACACTCTCTGCCGGCAGCAAGGATGAGGTGGATGCCTGGTCAAAAGAAGTGGAGCCCGCGGGCGGAAAAATAGTGTCTCCCCCGGAAGCATTTGGAGCGGGGTATTACGGCTTTGTTTTTGCAGATCCGGACGGACACCGGTTTAACGTCTTTTATATGGAAGGGCTTTAGACGGACGCTACCTGTTAAACGGCCATACTGTTTTTGTTGGTGCGGCACCGGGCCTGCCGCGGTGGCAAATCAGCGGTGAACCCTATGCAGGTTTTGATCCTATTACCTGGGTAAAGGCTGCAGCATCACGCATTTTAAACTTTTTGAAAGCCGGGGACATTTTATCTGCGGCGATAAAAACTGGGAGGAAGTAGCCGGGTATGTATATGACTGGATAAAATAAAGGGAAAACGATGTGCATTTTTAAATAGCGTAATGATCAGTTGCCGGTGCATCTATTTACGTAATTTTGACAAACCTGCAACTCGTGGGCGCGTTGCCCTTGCCCTGCAGTGCTGATTGAAATTTTAACCATCAATACGTTCTGACATGAATAATGCAAATAATGCCCGGGTTTACAAGATGGCCTTTGCCGGCGTTTATCCGCTTTACATTCAAAAGGCGGAAAAAAAAGGCCGTACAAAAGAAGAAGTGGATACCATTATTTGCTGGCTAACCGGGTATGATTCGAAAACATTGCAAGCCCAGATTGACAACAAGACAAATTTTGAAGATTTCTTTGCGCAGGCGCCGCAACTGAATCCGAATGTTTCAAAGATCACGGGAGTGATCTGTGGCTACCGGGTGGAGGAAATAGAAGACCCGCTTATACGGAAAGTGCGTTACCTCGATAAACTGATTGATGAACTGGCCAAGGGTAAGGCCATGGAGAAGATCTTAAGGAAGTAGTTGATTACAAATGTTGCACTTCTGAAAACGAATACCTTATTGCCTTACAGAAGCATAAAAATAGTTCCAGGCCGTTCCCGGTCATTCATAAACCTTGTATTGATAACCTGCTTGCTCCATTGAACCACCTCCGGGCGATCGGCGCCGGAAAGCAGCATCCTCTTTGTAAAATACAGCTATAGGATTTTCTGGCAAAATGCAATAACTTTATTGTTTGAAACAACGTGTTGCCTAACGCATTCAAAAAATAAGCCATGAAAAAATTCTGGTGGTATTGCAGTCTGATCCTGGTTATGCTGGTTACCGGAGTGTTCTGGGGCACCTGGTTCACCCTTACACGTAGCCTGGAAACCTTTCCCCCCGATCATTTTATCCGGATTGGCCAAACCATAATTGCCAATGTAGCCTTTCCCATGCGGATTCTGATGCCTGCAACCTTGCTGGTACAGCTATTGCTTGGTGTTAGTTCCCGGAAACAAAAGCCCGCCATTTATTTTTTTGCAGCTTCATTTATATTTATGATCATTTCCCTGCTGATCACCTTAATTGTTGAAGTGCCGATCGATAACCAGATTAAAACCTGGACCCCGACCACGATCCCGGATAACTGGACAGCGTTAAGGACTACCTGGAAACAGTTTCATTTTTTCAGGACCCTCAGCAGCATGCTCAGTTTTGTATTACTCGCCTTACCGGTTTTGTTCCGGCATAGAAGCAGGTCTGCGTACCGGTAGCAGGACCGGATAAATCCTGACCCGGTTGATGCAGGATACACCGAGAAATACTTACAGCGGAGTGCTTCTATTGAATAATTTTGAGAACCCAGCGTTTCACTGAGACCACTAATATCAGGTTACCTTTCATAAAAGAATAGCTACTAACTCCCAAAAGATACATGCACCCATTTCCCGAATTTCATTTTTCCCGTTTGATAGTCGCGGCTTAAAGGGATACTGCCATCTTTTTTTTATTGGCGATCCGATTGTCGATACTGTATCCGTACCGGCTGAAATTGCCAAGTAAAAAAGCGGCAGCAGCCCCTGTCCATACAGAATAATCCAGGCTGGGCTTAATGCCAAAGCTATAGGTCATGGCAGCTGCAAAACAGCATAATAAAACACCAGTTGCAATGGATGCCCATCTGATTTTATATCCCGTTATCAGTAATAAGGGCAACAGTATTTCCAGGCCTGTAGCCGTAATAGCCAGCAGGCTGTTCAATTGAGGTCCTGCAAAGGAATTTACAGCGTTGCTATAGCTGAGAAAATTTTCCCAATTGCCCCAAACCACGCGGGGGCTGCCGGGTTTGCCCCATAAGCCGAACCGGTCCGCTACAGCCGACAGGAAAGCACCTGAAATAGCGAGTCTTAAAAAGAGTTGAGTGCAGGTGGTAACGCGGGTACCCATATGTCCGTAATTTTCCGTAAAGTTAACCAGCAATCCATTTTGTATACATTAAACTGGTTTAAGAAATTACGTTCCTTTTGCCTTTATTGTTCGAAACATCGCTGTTCCTGATTAAAAGCCGGAAAGCATTACAAGGTAAAATGTGCTTAAAACAGCCTGCCGGATTTTAATAATGACCGGCGGAAGTAGAAACAACACCGGGTAGTTCTCATAGAAAATGCCTTGTTCAAAATGCGTTAATGCCGGTAACGGATCTTCCCCTCCTGCTAAAAAAAGCGAAAACCAGCGGTCTTTTTCAAGACCACCGGAAACACGCTTTGCGGTATTTGTAAAGGTTAAAACGGACCAGTTACTGCGCTTCGTTTATTACTGACACAATCTTAGAATACGATTTATTGCCGTTGATATCGACCTGGGCGATCCGGATAAACAATTTAGCACTTGCTTCCCTTTCAATAATAGTTGAATTTTTATTACAGGATGCATTTATCAAGATCATTGCCACTAGTGCCGTACAAAACATAGTCCATTTTCTTTTTTTAATGGCCGGTAGTAACATTCCAAAGGCAATGAATACAAATACGGTAGTCGCGGGAAATGTTGTTTGAAAATGATAATCCATTTCTACACTTGAATTGCCATTATCCGCCTTTGTGTGCACTGTGCCAATTTGAGTGAAATTGGTACCATCATTAGAGGCCTCTATAGCAAAATAACTATTATTAGTTTCTTTCAGACTACTCCAGTTTATCATAAGCAGATCTCCCTTCCGGACTGCACTGATGGTACCGAATGTTACAGGTAGCGCAGCCGGGTAAGAATAATCTTCTGTCTCCCCATCAGCTAACGCCACAAAACTGCGTTCGTCCACAAATGTATTGGGGTTATCCGCCAGAGCGCGAGGATCAGTGGGCGATATCCTAAAGCGGGCATAAGGTATCATGGTGCTCACAGGTGTGGAAGACAAATCCCAGATAAGAGGCACATTTACCGTACTATTATTAGTGGTAAATAAAGTTGTAGTATATTCAGTGCTGCTAAATATGCCATCGCCGTTGAAATCTATCCAGGCCATAATATAAACCGGAGTAGTAGCATCATCTGTATTTTTAAAAGCCGGAATTGTTAACGAATAAGAACTGCCCCCGCCCAGGTTAATAGCTCCAAGCCCGGAGGGGAAGGCATCCTCATCATCTGTGCCATCTAAATCATCTCCTGTAGCAGTACTGCCTGTGCTGGCCACTGATTCGTTATCACCCCCGATCGCGCCCAGTCTCGGATTTTGCGGTGGTGTTAGGGTTCCCGCAGTAATAATCGGTGAGCCTCCGCCAGTTCCAGAAGATAAATACACCATCCCGCCCGATGCGGGAGGATTATTGCTTCCTCCGGTGATTACCGGGAAGAAAAAATTGCTTGCCAGGCCGTAAGACACCGGAGCATCCCCAAAATCCTGATTAATGATCAAACCCAGTGCCTCTGCAGAACGACCGGCTCCAAAAATCTGCAGATCAACAGCCATCGGATTGGAGCTACTGGTGTTTTGAAGTGAGGTATACAGCAATGCAACATTTGCTGTAGATGGTGTTGGAGCACCGGTTCCGCCCATCCGCATCCTCGCTGTACGGTTTGAATTTGAATAGGCAATCTGTCGGCTGGTTGTGTTGGTATTAATGACACCTTCCAGTAATCGCCATTCAGTGCCATTTGTAGTTCCTTGGGTATATTCAGGATTGCCTGTCGATGTAACACCGCTATCATCCTCAGCACTGCTAAACACGAGTCCAAGACTAATTGGCTGGCCGCCTAATGTGGCATATGCCCGTACTCTAAAATTGGCGGTAAGTCCGGCGGTGTCTGAAAAGCCGCCACCTACCCAATTCGTGCTTAATGCATTTATCAATGTATTTGATGTTCCTGTTCCTCCAATATTATAAAGATCGTCCAGTCCATCCCCGGGCCAGGTGCCAGGAACATATCCTTGTAATTTTGCATTAGCCGCGCTACTTCCGGGATAAAAGGTGGTATTCGTTTCACCGCTGAAGCGGACGTTATCAATTATTACGGTAACCAAAATACCATTAATTGAATAAGTCTTGGAGGTGCTTTCGCCGGCAGCCATATTTACCCCTGTAAAATCAAACCAGTAAATCTTATCTTTATTTGCACCGGTTCCACCGGTTGCCAGTTTTAATGTTTGTGCATGTAAATTTCCGGTAGCTGTCGACAGCGCCACCGCGAATAATAGAAAATGTATTTTTTTTGTCATCTTAGGGGAAAGATTAAGTTTTGAATGATATGGGATCTGAAAAAAGACGTTGCCTCCTTTATAATACCTGATTATTTAACGCTGCCTGGAATATTACTTTTCAACTTTCTCTGACTTTTCCTGGGAGAGTTTTGGATTTTTCAGGATGAATAGTATCAATGCTCCTTTGTGTGCCCTGCCTGCCAAGCCATTCAATAGACGCAAAAAGTATATCGTTTGTATGAGTCCAGCTCCCTTGCCTTTTTGATTTTATGAGTAAATGATTCATTTTATTATTTTAATCATATTCGACATTAGGTCTAAAGGGAGCGTGCAAAGTTGAATTAACTATACAAAGTGTGCAATCGGCTGTATGTACGATTTTTAAGAAAGAATTGATTGCATTTCTACTATATACGTAGTATAAAACAGCCCGGCTCCTGGTATACCGGTTACCGGAGTGTTCTGGGGCACCTGGTTCACCCTTACACGTAGCCTGGAAACGTTTCCTCCCGATCGTTTTATCCGGATTGGCCAAACCATTATTGCCAATGTGGCTTTCCCTATGCGGATTCTGATGCCTGCAACCTTGCTGGTACGGCTATTGCTTGGTGTTAGTTCCCGGAAACAAAAGCCTGCCATTTATTTTTTTGCAGCTTCATTTATATTTATGATCATTTTCCTGCTGATCACCTTAATTGTTGAAGTGCCGATCGATAACCAGATTAAAACCTGGACCCCGACCACGATTCCGGATAACTGGACAGCGCTAAGAACTACCTGGAAACAGTTTCACTTTTTCAGGACCCTCAGCAGCATGCTCAGTTTTGTATTACTCGCCATACCGGTTTATTACGGCAGAGAAGCAGGTTTGGATACCGGTAACAACTGAAATAAACTGCCAGCGTATTTATCTTACATTTGATGCGTATTTAGTATGATCAGTCGTCTGACTTTAACGTCATCTTATGCTCAAGAACCTCCATCTTAAAACTTTCAATCTTTTTGATTATCTCAGAGAGCAGCAGCGGCAATACATGAGCGTGCCCTACCTGCTGGCGGACAAAGATGCCTACCGCGATGCCCGCGTGCGCTTTCCCTTCCGCACGTTTACCTATGGCATCGGCATCACGTACTCCGGCGGCGGCGATAAATTCCGGATCGGCAGTATGGATTACGAGGTCAAAACCGGCAGTCTTACCACGATTGGTCCCGGTATTGTATGCCACTGGATGGGCGATTATACCGCCGTACACGACACGGTTTATTTTACCGAAGCGCTGTTTTCCGACACGCTCAGGGTGTCTTTTCTTAAATCGCTGCCCTTTTTTATGCCCGGTGGCAATCATGTTATTGCACTGCCTCCGGAGCAGGTAGCGGAGCTGTCCACCTTGTTTGGTACGATCAAAACCTTTGACAAGGATAAGGAGGTGATCGCCGGCCTGGTATATGCCCTGCTGATGCTCGTTAAAAAATACCATAACCTGCAGCACGGTAAGGCACAGGCTTGCGGCTCGCACCAGGAGCAGCTGGCCGCCCGTTTCCGCCAGTTGCTGGCACAGCATTTTGCCGCGCAGAAGGATGTCGGCTTTTATGCAGCGCAGCTCCATATTACTCCCAAATACCTGAGCGAGGTTTTGCAGGCCCAGCTGGGTAAGCCTGCCAAGACGCTTATAGACGAATACATCGCCATGGAAGCCAAAAGCCTGCTGCGGCAAACCACCATGTCGGTACAGGAAATAGCCTATACCCTGGGTTATGAAGACGGCTCCTATTTTGCCAAAGCCTTTAGAAAATGGGAAGGACTTACCCCTGCCGCCTATAAAAAGCTGTAAATGGCAGAAACCGAAAAAACTACCATTTTCCCCGTCCTTTGTACCTGTCTGAACGGCCTTACTGTATGCATCTTTGCATTGTTGATCCTTTAAAACAATCAACAAAAAGGTATGAGCACAGCAAACACTTTCCGTATCGAAGTAAGCCAATCCGTACTGGACGATCTGCAGGAACGCCTGCAAAAAACACGCTGGACCGACGAGCCCGCCGATGCCGGCTGGAACTACGGTACCAATCCCGCCTATCTCAGAGAGCTGGTAACATACTGGCAAAAGATTTACGACTGGCGCCGCCATGAAGCCATGCTCAATACCCTGCCCCATTTTAAAACCGAGATCGATGGCACCGGTATCCACTTCATTCATGTAAAAGGAAAAGGTCCCAACCCCAGGCCCCTGCTGCTTACCCATGGCTGGCCCGACAGCTTTTACCGCTTTTATAAAGCGATCCCCATGCTGACCGACCCAGCCGGCCAGTCTTTTGATGTCATTATTCCCTCTTTACCCGGCTTTGGCTTTTCGGATAAGGTGGCGCTCAATACCGACCAGGTAGCGGCGCTCTGGGCAAAGCTTATGACCGACGTGCTGGGCTATGAGCAATACGTGGCGGCCGGCGGCGATATCGGCGCCATCGTTACCAAGTCGCTGGCCAACCAGCAGCCGGATCGTGTAAGTGCCATCCATCTTACCGATGTGGGATATCCCACCGGCCAGGAAGACTGGGCCACAATGTCGGCGCCGGAGCAGGAATTTGGTCGCTACATACAGCAGTGGTGGTATACCGAAGGCGCTTATAACATGATTCAATCCACCAAGCCGCAGACCCTGGGCTATGGCCTTAACGATTCGCCCGTGGGACTTGCTGCCTGGATACTGGAAAAATTCTACAGCTGGAGCGACAATGGCGGCAATATCGAAACCTGCTTTACCAAAGATGAGCTGCTCACAAATATCATGATTTACTGGGTCAGCCAGACCATCAATACATCAGTACGCAGTTACCTGGAAAATGCGCGTGCCGCCTGGTCCGGTACCCCGTCGCCATCGGCGCAGTATGTGAAAGCAGCTACAGGAGTAAGCGTCTTCCCTGCCGAAGCACCCATGCCGGTAGAATGGGCGCAACGTATGGCCAATGTACAGCGGTTTCATAAAATGCCAAAGGGCGGTCACTTTGCTGCATTGGAAGTGCCCGAAGACTGGACAGGCGAGCTGCGCAGCTTTTTCTACAGCCTGTAGTTGAGGTGACCTTTTTACAGCATATACCCGGTAAAGAAAAACGAAACGCTGTTTTACATGACCGGGACTACAGGTTGTTTTAATAATGATATTTTACTTCTTAGCCTCGCATTCTTTTTTTCGGAACGTTATGAGCCGCTTTATAAACGTTGTGGGCAGCGGCTTGTCCGACGGGAGCTGGATGGCAGACCGGGATACCTTCAGCCCTTCCAGCTCGGTTTCAAATTCCTTCAGCAATGCCGGGCTCCAGGGGCTGGAAAGGGAAATATGTTTGGCATAGGCCGAATAGTAAATCAGGAACTGTTTGCCGATCCTGAAGGCCGGGATCTGGTAACTGATCACTTCTTCCGCCTCGGGCGCCATTTCTTTTATGATCCTGCGAATCTGCTGCATGCGTTCCTGCACCGCTGCGGGAAAGGTGTTTTGGTATTCGTCAATCGTTTTGAAGTCTGTTTTAGCCATGGGGTCTTCATTTTGCCGATAAAAATAATCGTTTAATGGTAATTTTTCGCAGCCGGATAATGCACTGCCGGCGGTACTATAATGCTATCGCGTACAGCCCGGATGTATAGCCACGGCTTTAGCCGGAGCGAGGACTACAGGTGGATTATTCGCTATCTTTTTATTTATTTTTAATAATACTCATGAACGCTTCGACGTTACGCGGCCCTCAAAAGAAGTCTCATAACCTTCTACTCATTCATGGCAGCTTCCTTTCAGCACTGCCCTCCTATCGTATTTTTTTGATCATTTTTCGAAAATTTATTTTATCTTTGTAACTAAGATAATTAGTTTGGAAGATAAAATGAAGAACCAGGTCATCCAGTTAAGAAAGCTCAGCCAGCAATATGCCTATGCCTCAATCCGCATGCACGAGGCCGTGGGGCGTAAGGCCGGGCTGTCGGGCACCGATCACAAATACCTGGGCTTCCTGCTGCAGCAGGGCTCCATGACGGCGGGCGAGCTGGCCGATATTACCGGTCTTACCACCGGCGCGGTAACAGGCCTGGTAGACCGGTTTGAAAAGAAGAAGCTGCTGAAGCGGCAACCCGATAAGACCGACAGACGCAAGATCATCATCGTTCCTGATGTTGATAAAATACGGGCATTGCTGCAACCGCTGTACCAGGATTTCCAGGACGATACGGACCGACTTTTCGCTTCTTTTTCCGCTGCAGGGTTAAAGACCCTGGAAACGTATTTTATAAAAGCACTGGAGATCATGCAGCATAAAACAGATCAACTCAATCAAAAATAATCGAATGGAATTCAACCCCAACAACCCCGTTATACAACGCTGCATGCAGGGCATGGAGCTGGCAGAAAAAGACCAGTCCGAAGCCGCGGCTTCGGTGTTCCTGCAAGCCTGGAATGAAGCCGGCAACGATTTTGAAAAATTTATCGCTGCGCATTTTGTGGCACGGCATCAACAGGATGCCCGTAACAAATTAACCTGGCTGCACGCTGCTTTGGAGCATGGACTAAGTGTTAACAGCGATGCGGTGAAGAGCGCGCTGCCCTCCCTGTACACCAATATGGCACAATGCTATACAGCCCTGGGTGATGCGGACAATGAAAAGAAATACCACAGATTGGCTGTCTTGGCCGGAGCACAGTTGCCAGACAAAGGACCTTTTTATCATGGCACCCGGGCCGATCTGCAGCCGGGCGACCTGCTCGTAGCAGGTGGCATATCCAATTACCAGAGCGATGTGGTCATGAATCATATTTACTTTACGGGCCTGGTCAATGGCGCAGGGCTGGCAGCCGCACTGGCAAAGGGCAACGGGCCCGAGCGTGTATATATCGTAGAACCCACGGGCAGCTTTGAAAATGATCCGAACGTAACCGATAAAAAATTTCCAGGTAATCCTACGCGTTCGTATCGCAGTACGGCGCCGTTGAAGATCACTGGTGAGGTGGCTGATTGGGACCGGCTGACGCCGGAGCAGCTGCGTCAATGGCGGGAAAAGCTGGCCAATAACAAAGGCGCTATTATTAATTAGCGTTGCTCCTGCACGTCCTGGCTGCATAAGGCCTGAGCGACCGGCTTCATATATCTGTATGGAAGCCTGCTTGTAATAACATTTTGAAACATCCCGCTACAAAAAAAAGGTAATGATAAGCAGGACTTTTGTGCGGGGAGGTACTTTTCCTCGTTTTCTGGAAACAGGCAACCGCATAAAGATTTTATCCACAATGCGCAGATTCTTTTTTATACGTTCCTGTAAAATGCTCCGGCACAAAAATCTGTACATCTGCGGCCATTAAAAAAAGTTAGTATCGCCTTTAACCGTAATAACGCCCAACACTACAAAAATGAAGAACATTCCGGGTTGCACCCGCAGATCTGAGAATAAAGGAAAACCCCTCCAACTAGAGGCGATCACCGGCCACTGCTGTGGGTGATCGATATCGAAAATAGCTAGTAGATTCCTAGCGCATTCCCCCGCAGCTGTTGTACATGTTGCATATAAGCAGTCACATTGTTATCCCAGTCTGCCGGGTAAGTGTAGCCCAGTTCTATTGCAATAAATTGTGCGGTACTTCTGAAAAGATCCTGCATCGCGTATACCGCCTGCCAGATCTGCGCCAGATCCGCAACCGGATAAGTGGCCAGCAACTTTTCATAGGTAGCCGGTTCGAGATAACGCTGGTAATGCTTTCCAAATTTCCCAGGGTTTACGTTGAAATGATGCCGGCAACCAATATACCAGTCTATCATTTGCAGGAGTGCGCCGCGGATCACCTGGTTGATGAGTTCCTGGGCCAGGATCACCTCCCCTCTCCAAAGACCTTTTGCCAAGCCGGCATTGGTATACCAGAATTCATTGCAACAATCAACAAAAGAGCGTTCCGAAGGTTTTTGTACCCTATATCCGGCATCGCTGGCAGGCGGCAGCGGATGGTTCGTAAAGATCCCGGTCTTATCCCATAACACTTTACAAAGACTATCTCGGGTAAACTGTTCCAACCGATCCAGGGGCACTATGGTGAGATCGATCCGGTTGCCATCTTTAAACTGCAGCAGGTAGGAAAAAGCGCCTTCCAGTTCCGGTGCAGGCGGGTACAGTTCCATTGCTTCCGGCAGCTGCATGATCATCCGTTCGCCGAATACATCCACCCAGCCATGATCCTGCAAAAAGGACTGCAATGCATTTACCACATAAATGATATCATAATCCTGGAAGATATCCGGCGTTATATTGGGATTGGACCGCGATCCATCCTGTAATACGGCCAGTATCCGGGGATCCTTTGCCACCTCCAGTATTAATTCCATCATCTCCGCATTGCTCCTGCTTGTCATCGTATTACGGTTTATTCAAATTTAGGGATAATTACCGGGGAACATCGTTAAGACGTACTGCTTACCATTCTTTACCACAACGCTCCTAAGGTATGTTTTTCGAATGTTCTTTTAATTTTTCCAGCTCAGCCCTGCTGAGACTGGACATTCCCCGTTTATGGATCTTATCAAGAATGCGGTCAATATCCCGCTGTGCGTTATTCTTTTCCGCATTGTACCGGTCGTCCATGGAGTAATTTTTATGGTGGGTTTTAAACCAAAAATTATCTACTACCAGTAGATCCGGTCTTCTTATCATCATCCAGATAAAAGCAATGGAAGGTATCGCAATCAGTAGAATTGTAAAATAGTTGTGTACAAAAGCATCCGGCTTCATCACTAAAGCTGTAAGCATGCCAACGACCCCACCGCCCAAATGTGCATCATGTCCGATATTATTTTTACCTGAGCGGATCCCATAAATGGAAAACAGCACGTAAAGGATCCCGTACAGCCAACCCGGAATGGTGAATGGAAGTCCAAAGAAACCAATCCCAATACCCGGGAACAGGGCAATCGCCGCAAAAATGATCCCGCAAATAGCTCCGGAGGCGCCCACTGCGCTGTAATCCCCGTGATGCCGGTGGATCAGCAAAGAAAGCAGCCCGCCACCGATCAGTCCCGAAAAATAGATAATCAAGAACCGCAGGCCACCGAGGTGATCTCCGATCAGCCCGCAGAAAGCATAAAGACTGATCATATTAAAAATAAGATGTAGCCAGCTAACATGCAGGAACCCCGATGTAACCAGACGTTTATAATCTTTGCGAACCAGTATTGGATCTATCTCAAACTGATAACTATCAAAAAAGGTCCGATTGGTAAATCCCTTGTAGGAAAAAAGAATATTCAACAGGATCAGCAGGAGCACAATGATGCCGGTATCAGTCATGAGCAGGGTGGTTTAATCATTTTTCTAATCAAAAATACGCGAACGCTTGCATTTATATGCAGGAATGACACAGCAACTTCCCGGAAGTTGTTCTTCTGATAAAAAAACAGTAACTAAAAGTTCGCACTTATTATCCAATAGCTTGGGTGCATATCCCTAGGGTTGTTGCAATACGTACTCCATATATATTAAAAATGTGTAAATTTATAATAGCAGTAGGTCTTTATTTTGGCAAAGGCTTCATTCGCGGACCTACTGCCCTGCATTCCGTACCATTTAACACGCAGCTATGAAACGTAGTTATTTTATTTCTGCAGTGCTTACAGCTATTCCGCTTTTCACATGGATGAAGATAAAGGCCACCCATGTGCTGCAGACGGTAAAGGGGTTTAAAGTTCCCGCCGGACAGGCCCGGTTTGGTGTTCATTACAACATGAAAGGCGTTACCCTGAACCGGCTGGACATTAAAATATCGGGTAAGGACACCGATGGCAGGCTGGCTGTTTTTGAGCAAACAAGTCTCACCTATAAAGGCGGACCACCCCTGCATATCCACCTGAATCAGGACGAATGGTTTTATGTGCTGGAAGGAAAATACCGGTTCCAGGTGGGAGACGATCTATACGATATGCACGCAGGCGATACCATTTTTTTGCCTCGCCAGGTGCCGCACGCATTTATCCAGCTTACGGAAAAGGCCAGTGTGATTGTTTCCTACTGTCCCGCCGGCCGTATGGAGGATTTCTTTGCGGTAACCAGCCAGTGGGCAATCGCTCCTACCAAAGAAGCCATCGCCGGTGTATTTGCAGATCATGAAATGAAAGTAGTAGGCCCCCCGTTAAAAGCAGATTGAGCTCTTCTATGGCGGCCCAAATCGTTATCTCCAGTCCTTGAGCGGTACAATCTTGGCATCCACCTTTGATGCATTATTTTCCGGAACCAGTCGCACCACAAAACGTTTTTTACCGGATGCCGGAAGCTTCGTTTCAAAGCCTACCAGTACGGTGCCCGGGTTGGGCGCATCGTAATCAGTGGCGGTCGCCGTACTCCAGGTTTTTACAGTAACCGGCTGATCGGAAACAACCTGCATCAGCAGCGTTTTGCCGTTCTTTTTTAGTACCAATTCGTTGGATGATTTAACCTCTACATCGGCCGGGGTTAACATACGCCACTGCATATTTACGGCATGATCGCCGGTTTCAATCTCGTCCTGTATCAGTCCATACGCCTTATCCTTCAGAGCTACTCCGCGTACCGCTTGTTTTATCTGTCCTTTGTATACGGGCAACAGATCCGACTGAGCGAAACTGAACTCCGGCCGGTTACCATACCGGGTAATAGCGGTTACCCCTTCCATACGTTGCAAACTGTCGTCAAACGTAAGGGTACTATGTGCATAATTGGTATAGCGAAAAACCGTCCACCGCGGGGAGTTTTGTGTGCGCAGCCAGATGTTCAGTCCTTTTGATTCCAGCGATTCATAGTTCTGCATGCCGAAATCCATTCCCCAACGAACGCCTTCCGCTTCAAATACGAAAGAACCCTCATCCATATGCGCATGGTTCACAAAGGGAGAACCGGCTTTAAAACCCAGGAACAATGCATCCGGGTTGGTCCAGCTGGTGCGCATCATTACCACGGGACTGGCACCACCACCCTCCCAGAAGGTTTTCTCTGGTGGGGTAACGCCGGCTGCCGCCAGCTGTTTGCCCCAGATAAGTAAGGTTGGTAAAAAACGATCGCCTTCCAATGCCCGCTTGTTTTTATCATTGTGCAGGTATTGCAACTCGTTCCAGGCCAGCGAAGGTCTTTTTAATTTTTTTGCAAACCAGAACATCGCCCCGTTGGATTCGGCACCCGGACCGGAATCGGCATAATTAAACGGAAGTCCGCTGGGAGTGATCATATGCTGGAAATAATCCGCTGTTTTCAAAAAACCCGGTAAGGCGCTCAGTCCTTCATCGCTCCCTGTTAACTGTTCGAGGGCATCGAGAAAAAATACATTATAAGTCGTTCCATAACTCCAGTACCCATAGCCCTCTGGATAAGCGCCATCCGGTGCATATTGTTTCATAGGGATCTTTATCGATTCAATAGCGCGGCGGATCACCTGGCTGCATTGCTCCGGTGCGGATTCATAAATGGCCCAGGCTCCATAAGCCAACCCGGTATTGCAAACCTGGTTCCAGTTGTTTTCAACCCTGAGCCAATAGTTATATTTCGAATCCAAAGAAGTGCGGATCCCTTTTTCGAGGATCGCATCTTTGATCTTCGTTCTCGCATCCGGGGAGAGCTCGTTGTATAACCAGTCGTATCCGATAGCCGCCGCCATGGTCATTTCCGCCACATCCAGGTAATGTGTGGGATTCCAGTCTGCAAAGGAACTGATCGTTAATAATTGTTGTACTGCTGCATCCCTGTAGGTTTTATTCCCCGTCATCCGCCAGGCATAGGAAAGAAAAAAGATCCGCCGGATGGCTTCCCGTGAAACCGAGAGCAAGCGCTTCCCGATTTTTTTATGCTCCAGTGGTGCTGCGGCACAGATGCGGTCGGATGCATCCAAAAGCAACTGGTGCACGCGCCTCAGGTCCGGGTTCCGATCCATTGCCAGCTTTACCTGTGCTTCTTCGCCATTGGTGAGCAGCAAACGCGGATGCGCCTTCCCGGATACTCCGTCCATCATGTTTTTTTGCGAAAAAGCAGGGGTGCCCAATAAAAACAGCAACCAGCAAATCATGTGCGCAATCGGTTTCATAACTCCAGTTTTGGAACTAAAAATACTTAAGTAATCAGGATTATTACCAGAACCTTTTATTTTTTATTATTTTGCCCGTTGATCTTTTAATTTTTAAACTTCTGTTAATGAAATGCTTTCTTAAACTGGGTATTGCTGCCGGGCTGATGTGTTGTTTTTTAACTGCAGGTGCTCAAAAAGATATGCGAGCGCTTATTAAAAAAGACGCGGCTTTTGCAGCCAGTCAGTACAAATTGCTGATGAAAAATATACCGGCCGATAAAATGCCCCAAAATTATGATCCGGCTAAAGATCAGCTGGTAACTTCTGCTACCGATTGGTGGACGAGTGGATTTTATCCCGGTACCCTATGGCTGATCTACAAAGCAACCAAGGACCCGCAGATCCTGGCCGAAGCCAAACAACGGCTGGTACTAGAGGAACCGATCAAATATTACACTGGGAACCATGATATTGGTTTTATGATCTTTTGCAGTTTTGGCAATGCTTATGCCATTACAAAAGCCCCTCATTACAAAGAAGTGATCCTTACCGCGGCGGAAACCGCCACCAAGCGGTACAAACCGGGGATGAAAGCCATCCAGTCATGGAATAAAAGTAAAAAATTCAACGCCCCGGTGATCATAGATAATATGATGAACCTGGAAATGCTGGAATGGGCTTCCCGTAACGGCGGCAGCAAACGGCTGGCCGAAATTGCAGAGAACCATGCCAACACAACATTAAAAAATCATTTTCGCCCGGATGGCAGCAGCTATCATGCCGTAGATTATGATACCGCTACCGGTGCGGTTTTAAAGAAGGTTACACACCAGGGATATGCCGATGAATCGGCCTGGGCGCGCGGACAGGCCTGGGGGCTCTATGGTTATACCATGATGTATCGTTTTACAAAAAAGCCGGAATACCTGGCCCATGCACATAAGATCGCAGCGTTTATCCTGAATCATCCGAACCTGCCAAAAGATAAAGTACCTTACTGGGATTTCAATGCACCGGATATTCCAGCAGCTCCGCGGGATGTATCTGCTGCAGCGGTAATGGCTTCTGCCCTGCTGGAGCTGGCCCAATACAGCAATCCGCAACAAAAAGCAACCTACGTAGCAAACGCGGCAACCATGATCCGCTCAATGTCCGCCATCTATAAATCCAAGCCGGGCGGCAGCAAGGGATTTATCCTCACGCAGAGTGTTGGGCATTTGCCGGGAAAATCGGAAGTAAATGTATCGCTGTCTTATGCCGACTATTATTATATGGAGGCGCTGGACAGGTATAAACAGTGGGTGTTGAAATAGGCCTGCTGCCTGTGGCAAATTCCGGTACCGGTCCATATGCGGCACCGCTTAATATACTGCAAAAAAAAGGCTGTATCAAGGTCATTCTGGAATGTCATCCTGAACTTGGTTCAGGATCCGCTTTACTACTATAATGCTGAAACAAGTTCAGCATGACAATGCGATGTAAACAGCTTTGATACAGCCCCTTTTATACACTACATTTCTTACACTAACGTACGTACTCCTTCTGCGATCACAGAGGAAAATACGCCCGGCTTATAGCCTATTTTTTCTTCATACGCCGCTGTTACCTTTTCTGCAAAATCATCAAAGCTTTCCTGTTTGATCAGTGCAATGGCGCAACCACCAAAACCGGCGCCGGTCATGCGTGCACCGATACAATCTTCGTAGGTTCTGCAAAAATCAACTATGCTATCCAGTTCGATCCCGGATACTTCATACAGCTGCTGCAGTGAATCATGCGAAGCATACAT
Organism: Niabella pedocola; assembly: GCF_021044425.1. Lineage (GTDB taxonomy): Bacteria > Bacteroidota > Bacteroidia > Chitinophagales > Chitinophagaceae > Niabella > Niabella pedocola. The sequence goes on from NZ_JAJNEC010000003.1 coordinate 465,667, forward strand.
CAATTTTCCAAATGTTTCGATATCACCGCTGGTAAGCGCATCCTTTGCTTTTTTCACCCGCTCATTCTCTGTGATCACGTGCAGGGCCCGTTTTTCCAGTACCGGGTCATTTAGCAGCCCCTTTTCTTGTTCAAAATCATCCACGCTGATCTCTACCAGGTGCTGCACCGGAAATTTGTCCTGCAGCCGTTTCAATGCTTCCCGGCATTCGCTGAAGCGTTCGTTGTATTTGGATTCTACCAGCTTGCGGGGTTTATTGCTATTGATGATCGCCAGTACATAATCGCCAATCTCAAATGGCAGGTATTCATATTCCAGCGTATCGGTATTTAATAAAACAGCATGCGCTTCCTTTCCTACGGCCACAGCAAACTGATCCATGATACCGCTGTTGAGTCCCATAAAATCGTTCTCCACTCTTTTACCCAACAGCGCCAGGTCTACTTTTGAAAGTCCGCCGTTAAACATTTCGTTTAATGCAAAGGCGGTCAATACTTCAATCGAGGCACTGGACGATAGTCCGGATCCAATGGGAAGATTACCCGAAAACAGGAAATCAAGCCCCGTGATCTCCTTGCCCTTTTGCTGAAACTCATGGAGTACACCTAGCGGATAGTTAAACCATTCCGGTCCCTGTTTGCTATATCCATCCTGGCTAAAAGCGATCTCCGCAGATTCGGGGAAATCCAGTGCGTGAAAACGGAATTTCCGGTCTTCATTTTTCGCCACCAGCAACGTGGTCCCCAAAGAAATGGCACAGGGCATTACCTGTCCGCCATTGTAATCAATATGTTCCCCGATCAGGTTTACGCGGCCCGGACAAAAGAAAATATGCTCCGGTTGTTTATGGTAAATTTTTTCAAATTCTTTTTGCAAATCTCCAATGGTCATAACAATTATATTATTTTTATCAAAATTAAACGTTCATGATTGAAATAACTGAGCAGCTTGCTACGCAGCACCCCAACGGAAAAGATGTGTATGTGTTCACCCTCAAAAACGGTTCCGGTACAGAAGCAACGGTTACGAATTACGGCGCCATTATCATGTCGATAAAAGTACGGAAATCGGATGGAACTTTTAATGATATTGTTTTAGGATTTGATACCCCGCAGGAATACTGGTCGGAAGCATACTTTAAAAACTACCCTTACTATGGAGCCGCTATCGGGCGTTATGCTAACCGGATCAACCACGCGGCGATCACTATTGATGGCAGGGATTATCCTTTAAACAGTACCAATCCCGGTTATCAGCTGCACGGTGGCGTGGAAGGCTTCGACAAAAAAGTATGGGATAAGGTTTCTGCAACCGATGGTCATGTGGTATTGCAATATATAAGCCCGGATGGTGAAGAGGGCTACCCGGGGAACCTTACCGTACAGATCATTTTTTCATTGAACGAGGATAATGAGTTCAGCTACGAATACCGGGCAACAACCGATCAGCCAACGGCGGTAAATATTACGCACCACAGTTATTTTAACCTCAATAACGGCCAGGGCCGCATCGACCAGCAGCACCTCCGCATCCATGCTTCCAATTACCTGGAACAGGACGCCAACTATTGTACTACAGGAAACGTACTTCCGGTAAAGGGTACACGGAATGATTTCAGCAACTGGCAGGAAACCGGGAATATTGAAAACCCGGAACAAGGTATCGATATCAGTTATCCGCTCGATAGCCCGGGCATACACCAGGTGGCAGCTGAGGCCTGGTGCGATGAAGAAGCCGTAAAATTAGAAGTATATACGACCGAACCGCTGGTACATCTTTACAACAGTTATGGTTCTCCGGAGATCAAAGGGAAAAACGGTCAGCAATATACCGCCTTCTCTGCTTTCTGTTTTGAAACACAGGTACATCCCAATGCGATCAATATTCCTTCCTTCCCAAATACGATCTTGCGCCCGGGCGAAGTGTATCAAACAAAGACAACGTACAGGCTTACGGAGAAGGGATAGCAGCGAGAATCGAGATTTGAGAAATCAATTGACTAATTGCCGGTACACAGGTTCCTGTGGTACCAGTCAACTACAATGTACTTTCTCAAATCTCGGATCTCAAATCTGCACCACTTCTAAATCGTAGCCAGATCAATCACGAACCGGTACTTTACATCACTTTTTAACACGCGTTCGTAAGCGGTGTTTACGTCTTTGATATCGATGAGCTCGATATCGCTTACGATATTGTGTTCGGCACAATAATCAAGCATTTCCTGTGTTTCCGGAATGCCGCCGATGGAAGATGCCGTTAACACCCGGTTTCCCCGCATTAAACTGCCTCCGGCAATGCTTAGCGGTTCGGGCGGTAATCCCACGCAGATCTGCACCCCGTTTGTTTTAAGCATCTGCAGGTACATATTGTAATCATGCGGCGCAGAAACCGTATCGATAATAAAATCAAAATAGCGGTCGAGTTTTTTTACCTGTTCGGGATCTTTGGTAAGTACAAATTTATGCGCGCCCAAACGTTTGGCATCTGCTTCCTTGGAGGGTGAAGTACTGAGCATGGTTACCTCTGCACCAAAAGAAACCGCAAATTTCACGGCCATATGTCCCAGTCCACCCAGGCCCAGCACACCTACCTTATGTCCCTTCCCCACCTTCCATTTACGCAACGGGGAATAGGTAGTAATGCCGGCACAAAGTAATGGCGCTACCCCCTTCAGGTCTAATTTATCCGACACATGCAGCACAAAATGCTGATCGCAAACGATCTTATCGGAGTACCCGCCGTAGGTTACCGATCCGTCTTTATCCCGTGCATTATAGGTCCATACGGTTTGCTTATTATCGCAAAACTGCTCCTGTCCATGATCACAGCTATCGCAATGCTGGCAGGAGTTAACCATACAGCCGATGCCCGCCAGTTCGCCAGCCTTGAATTTGGTTACGTTAGCCCCCACTGCGGTAATCCGGCCAACGATCTCATGTCCAGGTACGATCGGATAAATGGCCGGTCCCCACTCGCTGCGCACCTGGTGAATATCCGAATGGCAGATGCCGCAGTATAAAATATCGATCAGTACATCGTCCGCACCCAATTCCCGGCGCTCAAAATCCCAGGGTCGTAAGGGTTCTGTCTTACCGTGCGCGGCGTATCCTTTTGCGTTTATCATGCTTTTATTTTTTTGTGTGGTAATTTGTTTTCTTAGAGCGAAGCGAAGCCCTTGCTTCTATTTATTGGTATTCCGTGAGGTTCAGGCTCCGTTATCACTCTTCCTGTATATAAAGGTAACAGGAATTCGGTTTCCGATACGGACCGGGGAAAAATTTACCGGCCACTGAAGCACAGCGATGCGTTCCCTGCAGTTGAACCAATCGTGAAGGGAGGTATATAGAAATATAAAAGCAATGAACGATACGCCGCACCCTTGCAGGAAAGCCCGGCGATTTTAAAATACTGAGTTGTTGATTCTTGTTCCGGCATCCATCATCGCTGAAGATCGGGAAGACTGTTTTTTATCTTTTTTCCAACAAAAGCCCAGCCTTCTTTTCAGCGGCACACACAGGAGTTACTAAACATCTTATGCAGTATTTTATTGACTGAAATAGGCCATTTCCTCCTTCAGATCCAGGAACGGGTATTGCTCCATCAGGTTCCGGGCCTTTTCATACTGGGCTTTCAAAAACTGCTGATGCGCCTTTGTTTGAGGATGAAAGGGTTTATGTCTTCTGGCGATCATGAGGGGCCGGATCGCTTTCATGAGTTGCCTTGACGGTTCGTCAATGCAGGTTTCGGTAAATTTTTCCAGTACAAATTCCGTAGCCGGATAGTTGGGATGTGCCAGATCCACGTCGTAAAACCGGTAATCCCGCAGTACATCGATTACCAGCTCATAGGCCGGAAAGTAATACAGCCCTTCGAATTTATGCACCATATGATGCACCGCTTCAATCAGCCGGGCCTTGCTCCGGTTATTGGCTACCACACCATCCCGGAGATGGCGTACCGGACTGATGGTGAACAGCAGTTTTGCACCGGGGTTAAAGATGCGGATTCGGTGGTAGAGGTTATCCAGCAGGGAAACGGTTTCCTCGATCTCCAGCATTTTCTTATCAAACCACTGCCCCGGCGCCCGGTGGCAATTGGCCACTTTCAGCCCCGATAGTGCTGCCTGCGGATTATTGGCGTTGAGCCGGTAGGAAAAAGAAGAACCCAATGTAATAATGATCCACCCGGTTTGTTTTAAGAACCGGTGTGCCGTTTCCAGTGCTCCGTTCATCTGGAGCAATACCGTTTCCTTATCCGTACCGGAAAAACGAGAATGATGATGCCAGGATTGCCATACTTCATTCAGGTAAAAGAGATCTGCTTCCGTGTACGGCTTGTTTTCTATATAGCGGATCAGGCTGTGGTATACGCTGGCCGGGTCAAACAGGATCCCATGCGGATTCTGAAGCGTTTCAAACTTGTGCTCGGCCAATGCATTGCCGATATGCTCGGTAAAGCAGGAGCCGATCAGCAAGAGCTTATCCGCATACCGGATCGGTGGCGACAGCGGTTCCATCTGTATGGGGGCCATGAAGTCCATTCCGCAAATATCCGGAATTTACGATTACGGCCCTCATTACAATGCTCCCATTCATTCCGCGCACCGGCGCGAAGGAGCAACGATCACTGCATTGCCGGCACAAAGCCGGATGACGCTCCACCCCCACTACCGGGTAAAGCGGATCACTGAAATTTGTTTCCGGTTTGACGCATACGGCTTTCACTCCAGGAACCTCATTGCCTATTTACTATTGCCCATTCGCTGCATGTTGATCCCGTTTAATACCCGATGCTTTGCATCGATCTGCTGTTCACAGCGCTAAAGATACATGAACCATTACCCGGTTATTGGCCTTTACAATACCGTTGGCCAGGTTCTGCGAAAACGGCGTTTGAAAATTGGCACCGATCGCTATTTTTTTATAGGCGGTTTCCAACCCTGCCGTCCCCATCAAAAGATTCCCCCCCGATACCGTAACCAGTACATCATTGTCCACGTCGGTTTTCCCTTTTTCATATTGTACACCCGCATTAGGCGCGATCATTACCGCCCCCGCTATCCGGATCTTGTAATACGCCTGCGCATTCAGATTGAGCTTGTTTCCATACCGGTAATCATACCGGTTGGCAGTATTGATTTTATAATGTGCATTGAGGTTGATGCCGGCATCCTGTACCCGCAGGTCGTACATACCGCTTAGTGCAAAATCAGTACTCCCGGAGCCCAGCTGAAACAGGTTAGCGCTCTCTCCTGCAGCGCTTTTATCCGCCGGGTTATAGTTCCCCGTGGCCAGTTTTATATTTCCTCCCAGCCAAAGACTTTGCACCAGGAGTTTGTTTCCTGCGGGCTCCCGCTTATTGATCAGCTGGTAAAATGCCGATACGGTTATATCGCCGGCACCACTCTTTGTAACGCTTTCATCCTGGTTGCTGCGCCGGTTGCTGCTATAGGGAACCACGGCCATTACCCGGAACTTTTCAGAGATGTTCCATCCGCCCCAGGCTTCCAGGGTACGATACTGCTCCGAGGTGGTGAGATAGGTGTGCTGTCCGCCCACGCCCAGGTGACTTAAAAGCGCATTATGACGGTAGCGCAGCCCGAAAACATGCCGGTGAAAATCTGGAAGAATACCGATATAATCATTACCCACGCCGCAGCCGCAGATGTCACAGGCGGTAGCCGGTTTTGAAAAAGCACCGGAAGCTATTAGAAAGAAAAAGAGTTTTTTTATCCATTGGTTTTTCATTGTATCTGTTTTTTTAAGCGCGTGAACAATGCCGGTGTTGATCTTTCATTCGCTTGCCGGCATACGCGCAGGTGAAGTTTATCCGGCTCCTACTGCTCAGCTAAAAGTTTATCTGTAATAAATGCCCGGTCGTTCAATGTATTCAGAAAGGCCAGGATCGCTTTCCGCTCACCGGGTGTAAGTGCCATACCTCCTTGTCCAGTAGCAAGCAACGGATCCAGGTTCGGCGTTAATTTTACACCCGTGCTGTAATGGTCAAGCACCGCATCCAGCGTATAAAACCGGCCGTCGTGCATATAGGGTGCGGTATAGGCCAGGTTACGCAGACTGGGTACTTTGAAAAGATACCGGTCTTCCGACCGGAGGGTTACCATAAAGCGGCCCTGATCATCATTGGCACCTACCCCGATACCATTGTTGCGGAAAGTGCCATCGGCAAACAGCGGTTCATGGTGGCAGCCGCCACATTTTTCCGATACCAGTGTGTGCCCCGCCGCTTCCTCGGGTGTAAAAGTGGTATTACCTTCTTTACGCATCACACTATCGTATTTTGCGCGACTCGAAACACACATCACCATAAATTGCGATAAGGCTTTCATCAGGTTGCCGGTGTTGATCTGCTCCGTTCCAAATGCTTTCTTGAAAAGTACCCGGTACTGAGGTAATGCCTGCAACTTGCTGACGACATTGGCCACTGTTTCATCCATTTCCTCATGACTGGTTATGGGGGCTACAGGCTGCAGATCGAGGTCGAATATACCGCCATCCCACATCAGGAGCGGGTTCCAGGCCAGGTTCATAATGGGCGGCGCATTCCGGCTCCCCAACCGGTCGTCGATGCCATGACTTACATCATGTCCATGCTGGGTGAAGGCCGACGACTGAATGTGACAGCTTCCGCAACTAATGGTATTGTTCCGGGATAGACGAGGCTCGTAGAAGAGCTTTCGTCCCAGTTCAAATCCTTCCTTTGTAACCGGGTTGGTTTCAAAATGATACACCGGAACCGGAAAGTTGCCGGGCTGCTGAAACCCGGCAAATATTCCTGTATCGTTTTGAGCGTCGTCACCCGGAAGTTTCCTTGAGCAGGCAAATACCAGCACCACCAAGGTGCCGATCACTGCGATATATTTCCGGTTCATGATTTTAATTTTCGGTATGATCGTGTACAAACATTTTTGCATAGTTGTTGGCGATCTGTACGCTGTAGTCGCTGAACATTACCTGCGGATTGGTGGCAAAACTTACATTTGTTGAGCCGTTCAACGCTTTTGAAACATCTACCATCAGGTGAATATTCGCCAACCGGTCTTTGCGCACCTGGGCGATTCCCCGGGCCGTAAGATCAACAGTGATTACCTTGATGTTATTGATCGTTGGTGCATTGTACCCTCCGAAGCCGCCGATGTGATACCGGAACTTATGCTGGCCGGTTGGATCCGCCGGTGCGTCAGGAGCGGTACCTTCCATTTTAAAGAAGATGTATCCGCTGTTCCATCCCCAGTACATCCCATCATGATTCCCTGCACCGGGGTCCAGTACGCCGGTACGCTTACTGATATCCATGATACTCCGCAAACTGTCTACTCCCACGGTAAAAGTGAGTGCGGTATAATTGCCCTCCGGCACTTTTACACGGGCGAATCTGCTCGTGGGATCATCCTGGCGGATCAAAAAATAACTGCTGTCCGCATTAACCGTATAGGCAGTTCCGTCTGCTTTCTTAACCTGGATATTGCTGATAAAATACTGCAATAGCTGTATATTATATGATTGCCCCAACGCATTGACATAGGTACCCGTATTTAATACCAGTTTTTGTCCGCCAACGATATTGTCGAATTCCACAGCCAGCGGCGCCAGCGCGCGCTGGTCATAATTGGGCTCTACCGGGTTTTTAGAACAAGCGGTCAGCAAAACGACCGCGCCAAACAGCAGCGTCATAAAAAAAGTATATAATGATTTCATATTAAAAAGATAATAGCGTGCCTGGAGATGCTCCTGGAAGCCATTTAACGCTACACGGTCAACATATCCTGAATAGTTTCAGGGACCGTGCAGCACACGCAGGCGTTAGCTCTTTTTCAGCAGCGAACGGCAGGCCTGTTTGCTGAAAAAGATGCTTCCGGTATTCATCTCAACACTGGTTAAATAATCCCTCCCGGCAACGGATACAATAGCTGTTACGTTGCAGCAGCACCCGCAGGAAGTACAAACAGTACTGAATTTCATAAAGGATTGACCTGAAGTAGTCGGAGAAAAGCAGCTTCAACTACGGTTCCTATGTGCGTTATCTGTGCTATACACGACAATACCGCATATAGCATAAGGAAACAGGAAACAGCAGTTTCGCAAATCAGGCCATATCATTGAGGCGTAAAGCAGGAGGATGAAAAACCGAACGCGGTCTTTTGATCTCCATGCCCATAATGATCTGGTGATAAACAGAAGGCTGGCTAAGTGTAATAAAAGTAAGTTCGGGGAAAAATGATTTCGAGGAAAGGGTGATTTCGTTTTTGAATTCCAGCTTCCGTTCCGGGTGCTGCTGGCTTTTTTTCTCTTCCTCTTCAATCTGTTTCATCAGCTGGCAATGCCCGTTACAGTGCATTTTCGGACGAAATTTATTTACGCAATTCTTTGCGTAGGCCTGCTGGTTTACCCTGTAGTCGATCATCATAATGGTCTTGCTGAACGTTTGCATCGTAAACGTCATCAAAAAAAACAAGGCCATGATTCTTTTAAACAAGGAAATAATTTTGCGCAAAACTATCGATTCCTGCTTAAAGAGAAAAGAAAAATCGTCATTAAAAAAACGGATGCGGATCAGGATACCATTATCGGATCCCCGTAAATGCGCGGAGCTATTTTGCATGGCACACAGGCAATCGTTATACAGGCATAGTGCCCTTCAATTGTCCTTAGTATAATTGCGCCCGAAACAGATACGGTTATTCCGCGATACCATATGCGTGTTTGGACGGCCTTATTGATTTTATGTGTATCGATCAAGAAGTAAGGATGACAGGATGCCGTTCGTACAGATTTGAATTATCCGGAACTGGTGGAATTATTTATTTAATTTTATACCATGGCATATCACAAACATCTGTCAAAAGACAAAGTTTTAAAAAAGCTGATCCGGGAACAGGGACTCCATGCCCTGCAACTGCAGCAAAACATTTTATTCCGCTTATGTGGTTCCATTATGGGACAGCAACTGAGTACAAAGGTGGCGGCAGTGATCCGCAACCGGTTTCTTGAGTTATTTGATGGCAAAAAACCTACTGCGCAAAAGATCCTCGCCATTCCGCATGATACCCTGCGTGCCATAGGTTTGTCAAATGCAAAAGCGGTTTACATCAAAAATGTATGTCATTTTTTTATTGCGCACAAACTAACGGATGCCAAAATTCATGCCTTAACGGATGATGCCTTCGTCAGCCTGATCACGCAGATAAAAGGCGTTGGAAAATGGACCGCTGAAATGCTGCTGATGTTTTCCCTGGGACGGGAAGACGTATTTTCGATCGGAGACCTGGGACTGCAAAAAGCGGTGGCTGAACTTTATGATATCAGTTATACCAATAAGAAAGAATTCGAAGCAAGGATTCTTTCCGTTACAGAAAACTGGAAACCCTACCGCACTTATGCCAGTATTCATCTTTGGCGCTACCTGGATGCAACACCGGATTAGTGCGGCAGATCGCCCCGGCTCCCAGCCTTATGCACCTTTTCCGGACCGCCCGTCAAGTGCCCTCCGTTTCCGGTAACTTTCATGACATAATAAAGCCGCCGTTGACGCCTGCACCCCGAAACGGGTATCCGCAACATTTTTCCCCTCGCCTCTTACGGCTGTAAAGAAGTTTACAAAATGATCGTGATGCGCGCCCTTGGCCCCTTTAGGCCCATTAAACACGTATTCGTTGTCAGACACCTTAACCGGGTCACCGGACCATTCCTTTAACGGGCTGAAGGCTGCGATATCAGTTTTACCGGGCGTTTTCAATGTGAGTTGATCCCAGCCTACATTCAACAGGCCCCGGGTACCTTTTATGGTAAAATCGGTACTTCCCCATTTTTTTGAAACCCCATCGGCCTGGTTGGCAGAGAGGGATAAGGTAAATGCGCCTTTTTTCTGCACATCCGGATAATCCAGGTAGCCCAACAGCACATCAGGTGTATCCCTGGATCCATCCGTATAATACCGGATCCCACCCGTGCTGTACACGTTTTCCGGTTTACCGGCACCCATGATAAAATGCGTGCTTGCAATTACATGTACAAACAGATCTCCGGCAACTCCGGTGCCATAATCGCTCCAGTTCCGCCAGTTCAAAAAACGTTGTGCATCAAAAGCACGCTTGGGGGCATTCCCCAAAAAACGATCCCACCAAATATGTTGGATTGTTGCATCATCAGGCGCCGTAAATGGCCTTAAAGCCTGCGGCGGCGACGTAAACTGTCCCTCAACCTGGGTTATCTGGCCGATCAGCCCCGCCTCTACAATACGTTTTGCAAGCTGGTTACCCCAGGACGACATGCCCTGGCTGCCCATCTGAAAAATACGCCCGGTTTTCTCCTGTGCTGTAATCAGCGCCTGGCCCTCCTGCAACGAATGGATCACCGGCTTTTCGCAATACACATCCTTGCCGGCCTGCATGGCTTCAATGGCGATCTTCTGATGCCAGTGATCCGGAGTACCGATGATGACCGCATCAATATCTTTCCGGTTCAGGATATCCCGGTATTCCCGGGTAAACACCACCTCTTTCCCGGACTGCTGCCGCAAGGCATCCAGGTTTTTATCATAGATATCACAAACGCCCGCCAGGGTAGCCATGCCGGTAGATAAGGCGGTACGCAGATCGCTGGATCCCATACGCCCCTTACCAATAACGGCCAGCCGCACAAGGTCTTTCTTTTGCGGATACTTTTTTATTCCGGTTCCTCCGGACAACTTTGGAAGCGCAGCAACGGCAACGGTGCTCATGAGCGCGTTCCGGATAAATTTTTTACGGTTGTACATGATAATAGCAATAGTTAATAAGACAAATAATTGAATCGTTATCGGGCAATCAGTAAAAAAAGCGCCCCAAAAGAAGCGCTTTTACCATCCGTTTATCCTTTCGGATCCGTAGTAATATCGGTCGAAGGCGTTTGCGTTTCTTTCGGGTCTGTACCCTTTAAATAACTGGGCAGGTTCAGGCCCGCCATATTAAAGAGGTCATTCAGCGGCGGCACCGATTTCATCAGCCCCTGTACAAAATTAGCGGTAGAACCGTTACCGTTTTCACCGTTTCCGCCATCCCATACGGTTACCTTATCGATCTTGATATTTTTCACCGCTTCAACCTGTGTACGTACCAGCTCCGGCAGTTTTTCCAGTAACAACAACTGGAATGCATTAGTAGCGTCGCCACCGGCAGCTTTCACCACTTTGTCGTACCCATCGGCCTGTTTGGTAAGGATCTCAAATAAACCCTTTGCTTCTGCTTCCATTTTTGCAAAGATGGCATCGGCTTCCCCCTTGGCTCTTAAACGGATGCGCTCCGCCTCTGCTTCTGCATCGATAATGGCTTTTTGCTTGGCAATCTGCGCGGGTATCACCACGTTTGCATTCTGCGTGGAACGCTCCCGCTCTGCACGGGCCTGCTCGGCTTTTTGTTCTGCGAGATACGATTCCTCCAATGCCCTGGCCGATTGCACTTTCTCGGCTGTTACCGCTATTTTCAATGCTTCCGCTTCTTTCTCCCGGCGCAATGCATCTGAATTGGCAATGGTGATCTTGGCATCATTCTCTCCTTTTACCGCCAGTGAGTTGGCTTCGGAAGTAGCAATACGCGCATCCCGCTCAGCTTCGGCCTTACCAATGGCTTCGTCTTTCCCGGCCGCCGCAATACTGATCTCCTTATCTTTTTGAGTGATGGCGATCTTTACATCCCGGTCGCGGTTGGTTTCTGCGATCTGTGTATCCTTCTCCCGGTCGGCAATGGCCTTTCCCGTTTCCCCGATCTTTGTTTGCTCTGCCACACTCACAATGGCTTCATTGATCGCTTTGGCAGCGGCTTCCTTACCCAGCGCCTCAATATAACCGGATTCGTCCCGGATATCGGTAACGTTCACGTTGATCAGTTTCAAACCGATCTTCTTCAGTTCTGTATCAACATTCTTTGAGATATTGTCTAAAAATTTATCCCGGTCTGAGTTGATCTCTTCAATGGTCATGGTCGCAATCACCAGGCGGAGCTGTCCGAACAGAATATCTTTCGACAATTCCTGGATCTGCTCCGGACTCAATCCCAGTAAGCGTTCTGCCGCATTCCCCATACTTTCCGGTTCGGTAGAAATGGCAATCGTAAAGCGACAGGGTACATCCACACGGATGTTCTGGCGGGATAATGCATTGGTCAGATTGGCTTCGATAGAGATAGGCTTCAGATCCAGGTACGCAAAGTCCTGGATCACGGGCCATATAAAGGCACCGCCTCCATGTACACAACGGGCGGAACTGCCGCCTGTTTTACCGTAGATCACGAGGATCTTATCAGAAGGACAACGCTTGTACCGCGAAATCAGCGATACAATCGTAACAAACAGGATCAGGGCTCCTACAAGGATCAGGATAAATGGTCCGTCGAAATTCATAAGTGGATTGTTTTTATTAAAGTTTGGTTACAATGAGTACACGGTCTTCGATATCGAGCACCTTAACCCGGGTGCCGGATACCAGTCGTTCCCCTTCGGTAACGGCCAGCAGTTCGTGGCTGGTATTGTTATAACTGATCTGGATCTTGCCTACGCCGCTCCGGTGTTCCGGGATGGTTAAATAAACAGACCCCGACTTGCCGATGAGGCGTTCGGCTTTAAAGGTATTGTCTTCCGTCAGTTTCATCAGCTGGCGGATCACGAAAAAGAACAGCAGCACAAAAAAGATCCCAACGGCAACTGCCAGGGCGGTCAGCAAGGCTTTGCTTTCAATGGAGCGGTAGAAGGCCACACCGGTCCAGCCAAATCCCATCAGGAAATTAATAAGATTTCTTAGTGAAAACATCTGGAAAGGCGCGTCCGCGCCGCTAAGGTCCCCGTCGAAATCGGCATTGATTCCATCTGCACCATGGCCGCCGGCAAACGTGAGCACGGTCTGGATCAAAAAGATCACACTGGTGATAATGGCTACCCACCAGAATCCCTGGAGCAATGAGGGCATTCCCTCAAAAAATGCATTCATATTTTAGATAGATTAGGTACAGCGTTATTTTTAATCATTCGTCAACAGCAGTAATATAGCTCATACAAATATATTCAAGTTCATGGATTTTTCAATACCCCACACGAAAAAGAAGGCTTCAGGTTCCTGCACCACCGGACGATGGTTACCATATAGTGTTGTTGATACGCCTGCATAAAAGGGCTGCTGCAGCTACAAACTTCAAACTCGTAACAAATATATAAAAGACATACAACGGGGAACGCCAAAGGAAAAACGCAGTTTGTATACTATTGTTTTATAAAAAAAACTACCTAAAAACAGGTATTTTTTTAGACAACGGGACCCTTACTTTTGCAGAAATTTTTTCCATTATGAAATTGAAAATGACCTTATGTGTTGCACTTGCCTTTACTGCAACTGCTTTATTTGCCCAAAGCGACTACAAACAATCGATCGGTTTACGGTTTGGTAGCGGCTATTATGATATAGTTTCTGCGGCATACAAAACCTTTTTAAACGAAGCCGGTGCTTTGGAAGTGAATGCCGGTTTTCACCCCTATGGTGTAACAGGATACCGTTGGGTAAATGCGTCGGCATCGGTGGGCTATCAGCACCATTTCCCGATTAAACCTGTTGACGGACTGAAATGGTTCGTAGGCGGCGGTGTTGTTGCAGCCAACTCTTTTTCCTCCAATGATTATTACAAGGGTTTTAGCCTGGGACTGTTCCCTACTGCCGGCGCCGACTACAAATTTTCAAAAATTCCGTTGGCCGTTTCTGCCGATGTGCGTCCTACCATCCATGTAATTAAAGCGGTAGATTACCACAACAGCTTTTACCCCAATGCCGGTGTTTCTGCACGGTATACATTCTAAAATTTATCCCTTATGCTCCACGGGCCGCACTTTTGATAAGTGCGGCCCGCTTTTTTTAGGGAAACGCTATTTTTGTATAAATAATTTAAGAGATGCACCGTAAACTCCAACTGCTGCTGCTGGGCATGGTAATTAGTACCAGCTTAAATGCCCAAACTACCGAACGTTATTACGATTACTCATGGAAGGCCTGCAAACCTGAGGAAGCCTTGTTTTATTCGACGGTTATCAAAACAGACACCGGCTGGTATCGCAGGGATTATTACCTGCGGGAAAAGAAATTACAGATGGCAGGCCTTTACCAGGATGAGGACTGCAAGGTTCCCAACGGTACTTTTTTCTATTTTTATCCCAATGCACAGATCAGTTCTGTTGGAAAATTCAGGTCAGGGAAAAAAGAAGGGATCTGGTTGCGGTATTATCCCAATAAAATGCTGCAGGATTCAGCTTCCTATCATAATGACCGCCCCGTCGGCCTTGTGCTAAGCTGGCATTCCAATGGCTACCTGAGTGATTCGGCTATTTACCGTCCGGATGGTTCGGGGCTCAGGGCCTCATGGTTCGATAATGGAATGCCTTCCTCCGCCGGTCGTTTTTCCGAAAAAGGAAAGGCCGACAAAAAATGGGTCTATTTTCATAAAAACGGAAAACCTAGCTGCGTTGAAATGTACAATAATGGCACCCTGACCGCCCGTCAGCATTTCGATATCACTGGTAGCCCGCTCTCAGATACCACCGATATAGAACGGGAAGCGGAATTCCCCGGAGGCGCAAATGCCTGGTCAAAATATCTTCAGAAAAAGCTATACTTCCCGACTCAGTATAAATTCGACAATGATGGAAAAGCTGTTGTTATCGTAAGCTTTACAGTTGATGAAGCCGGAAAAGTAGCCGATGTGTATGTGAGTACTTCCCTACACCCCACTTTTGACAGGATTGCAGAAAACGTTGTCCGACAATCGCCCCAATGGATCCCGGCCTTTAGAAAAAACCGCAGTATAAAATCATACAGAAAGCAGCCGGTATTTTTCGGCCAGGAAACACGGTGATATTCCTCCGGTGCTTGGCTTATTTGCATATGTTTAACAGACTTGCGGGCACTGCATGCCTTTTCAGGAACAACACAACGGGTGGATCTGCGAAGGTACAGGTACGTTTGTATAAGGTATAAAAAGGCGACCGCCCACCCGCATTTTCCCTTCATTTATACTTTTTTGTACAAATAAAAAACGTACCTTTGCAAAATGAATATGGAAACTGATCAATTAGTGCATAGCAACACAGCAGCAGAACCGGATGTTATTGAAAATCATGTAAATAGCGAGTATAAGTATGGTTTTGTTACGGATATTGAGATGGAATCGGCCCCTAAAGGTCTTGATGAAAATACCATTCGTTTTATTTCAGCCAAGAAAAATGAACCGGAGTGGATGCTGGAATGGCGGTTAAAGGCTTTTGCTCAATGGCAGAAAATGAAGCCGCCGCATTGGGCCAATCTGACCTACCCGGATATCGATTTCCAGGATATCATTTATTACGCAGCGCCCAAGCAAAAAATAAAGCCCAACAGCCTGGATGAAGTAGATCCCGAACTGATCAAAACATTTGAAAAACTGGGTATTTCACTGGATGAGCAAAAACGCCTGACCGGCGTTGCGGTAGACGCGGTGATCGACAGCGTTTCGATCGGTACTTCTTTTAAAGAGCAGCTGGCCGAACTGGGCATCATTTTCTGTTCCATCAGCGAAGCCATCCAGGAACACCCGGAACTGGTACGGCAGTACCTGGCTTCCGTGGTTCCCGTTACCGATAATTTTTACGCAGCATTGAATTCCGCCGTATTCAGCGACGGTTCTTTCTGCTATATTCCCAAGGGTGTACGCTGCCCCATGGAGCTTTCTACCTATTTCCGGATCAATGCCGAAAATACCGGTCAGTTTGAACGCACCCTCATCGTTGCCGAAGAAGGCTCCTATGTAAGTTACCTGGAAGGATGCACCGCTCCCATGCGGGACGAAAACCAGCTGCATGCGGCCATTGTGGAGATCGTTGCAATGGACCATGCCGAGGTAAAGTATTCCACCGTGCAAAATTGGTATCCTGGTGATAAGGAAGGCAAGGGCGGTATCTATAATTTCGTTACCAAAAGAGGGATCTGTAAGGGCGTACATTCCAAAATCTCCTGGACACAGGTGGAAACCGGTTCTTCCATTACCTGGAAATATCCCAGTGTAATTTTACAGGGCGACTATTCTACCGGTGAGTTTTACTCCGTAGCGGTAACCAATAATTTTCAGCAGGCCGATACCGGTACCAAGATGCTGCATATTGGTAAAAATACCAAAAGCCGCATCGTCTCCAAAGGGATCTCTGCCGGGCAGAGCCAGAACAGCTATCGCGGATTGGTGCGCGTAGGTAAAAATGCCGCCAATGCGCGGAACTTCTCTCAATGTGATTCCTTATTATTAGGCGATAAATGTGGGGCGCATACCTTCCCCTATATTGAAGTAAAAAACAATACAGGCGTGGTAGAACATGAAGCCACCACTTCAAAAATAGGCGAAGACCAGATCTTTTATTGCAACCAGCGAGGCATCGATACCGAAAAAGCGGTAGCCCTGATCATCAATGGTTTTGCAAAAGAGGTGATGAACCAGCTTCCGATGGAGTTTGCAGTAGAAGCGCAGAAGCTACTGGCAATTAGTCTGGAGGGTTCTGTTGGGTAGTTCAACGTTTAAGGCTACGAGCTGCATTATTGGGCCAGCAGTTGAATGCCTATCGGCTTCGTTGTGTCACTCACTTGTTTTGCAGTACATTACCCGGCAATTTGCCGGAGCAAGGTAATAAGAGTAGCCTTTGAACATCAAGCCTAAAACAGGCTTATCGTAAAACGCTTTGAAGATCTCAACATCCGGAAAACATAGCTGAAGGTTTTGAGCAGGATGGCAATAATGATTTCCGGGGCAATAAGTTCAAGTCCGGGCTCCAACCTGAAACTTAGAACTTAAAACTAAATAAAAACGAAAAATTACAAATAAGAAATGTTAAGTATCAAAGACCTCCGCGCAGGTATCGAAGAACGGGAAATATTAAAGGGTATTAACCTGGACATTAAACCAGGTGAAGTACACGCGATTATGGGGCCCAACGGCTCGGGTAAAAGTACCCTGGCATCGGTGCTGGCCGGAAAACAGGATTATGAAGTAACCGGCGGCTCTGTAACGTTTGAAGGCAAGGACCTGCTGGAACTGGCACCCGAAGAAAGAGCCGGCGAAGGTATTTTCCTGAGTTTTCAGTACCCGGTTGAAATACCCGGATTAAGCACCACCAATTTTATGAAAACAGCAGTGAACGAGATCCGCAAATACCGCGGACAGGATGAACTGGATGCTGTTTCTTTCTTAAAGAAAATGAAAGAGAAAATGGCCCTCGTAGAAATTGACCAGTCTATGCTGAGCCGTTCGCTCAACGAAGGTTTTTCCGGTGGTGAGAAAAAACGGAACGAAATATTCCAGATGGCAATGCTGGAGCCCAAACTGGCGATCCTGGATGAAACCGATTCCGGTCTGGACATCGATGCCATCCGTATTGTAGCCAATGGCGTCAATAAACTGCGTACCCCCGAAAATGGTATCCTGGTGATCACCCACTACCAACGCCTGCTGGATTATATCATCCCCGATTTTGTACACGTGTTGTATAACGGGCGTATCGTAAAATCCGGTACCAAGGAACTGGCCTACGAACTGGAAGAAAGAGGATATGATTTTATAAAAAGCGAGCTGGTGTAGCATCATGTGCTAATTTGAAAATTTGAAAATGACACAGATCAAAGCGGCGTTTTTAGGCCATTGATCATTGGAGCTGTTGTGGGTCCATTCATTTTCAAAACTTCAAATGCTCGAATTTTCAAATTAAACAATGGATACAATAACATATTTTAAAGATCGTTTTGAAAAGCTGCAGGGACAACAACTCGATTCCCGGTTGAAATCCTTACGGGACGACGCTTTTAGCGCGTTTGAACAAACAGGCATTCCTACGGTAAAACACGAGGAGTGGAAATATACAAGGATCAATGATTTTTTCAACAAGGATTATCATTTTACTACGGACCTGAAGGAACAGCAATTCCG
Source organism: Niabella pedocola (assembly GCF_021044425.1). Lineage (GTDB taxonomy): Bacteria > Bacteroidota > Bacteroidia > Chitinophagales > Chitinophagaceae > Niabella > Niabella pedocola. Next base: position 483,638 of record NZ_JAJNEC010000003.1, read on the forward strand.
GTCCGCCGAGCTGCAGCCCTTCCTGTTGCCGGGGCATGAAAATGCCAATATCATTGTTTTTGTAAACGGGCATTATCATGCCGAGCATTCGGTATTGCGTTCGGAAGAACTGGAGATCATTTCCCTGGAAGCTGCTGCACACAATCAATATGCCGGTATTGTAGAAAAACATCTGGGCCATAGCGCCGATTATCATAAGGACGGCATTAATGCCCTGAATACGGCGTTTATCCAGGAAGGCGTATTCATTCATATCCAAAAGGGCAAAACGGTGAACCACCCGGTATATATTTATAATGTAACCGATGCCCGTTCGGGAAATATTTTTGCACAGCCCAGAGCATTGGTACATGTAGGCGAAAATGCGCAGGTGGAGATCCTGGAAACCTTTGCCACCATCGGTGCCGATGAAAGCTTTACCAACCAGGTGTTTGAAATCGCCGTGGAGGAAAATGCCGTGCTCAGCTTGTACAAGATCCAGAATGATGCCGCTAATTCTACCATCGTTAGTACCACACATGTACACCAGATTGGAAAAAGCGTTGCCAATGTGGTAACCATTTCATTAAGCGGCGGCCTGGTACGTAATAATCTCAATATGGTAATGTCTGCCCCCTATTGCGAAGCTAACCTCTCCGGGTTATACCTGCAAAGCGGACATACGCATGTAGACAATCATACCGTGGTAGACAACCGTCAGCCCAATTGCCTCAGTAACGAATTGTACAAGGGCATTATGAATGGCCACGCCACCGGGGTATTCAACGGAAAAATATTTGTGCGCCAGATCGCGCAGAAAACAAACGCATACCAGACCAATAAAAATATTTTGCTCTCCGGCAACGCCACTGTAAATACAAAACCGCAGCTGGAGATTTTTGCCGATGATGTAAAATGCTCCCACGGTTGTACCGTAGGACGCCTGGATGAAGAAGCGCTGTTCTATCTGAAGTCGCGTGGTATTTCTGAAGCCACAGCACGCTCGCTGCTGTTACACGGGTTTGCACTGGATGTACTGGAAAAGATCGGCTCTGAAGACGTACGTCAATATGTGAACAAGCTGGTAACCGCCAGTCTGAACCTGGGTTAACGCCGTAAAAAACAGCAGGCCAACAGCAACGAAGCCGTTAAAAAGATCCAAATCGATTAAAAATACAGGTGATGAGTAATGAAACAATAGCGGAAACTGCAGCAGGAAACAAGGTGTTGGATATTGAAGCGATCCGGAATGATTTCCCGATTCTCAACCGGTTGGTAAAAGGACATCCGCTGGTATATCTTGATAACGCGGCCACTTCACAGAAACCGGCAGCTGTTATCGATGCGTTGGTATATTATTACACCCAGCTGAATGCGAATGTGCACCGTGGCATTCATACACTGGCCGAAGAGGCTACTGCCGCTTTTGAAGCCACCCGCGATGCCCTCCGGCAGTTCATCAACGCGGCGCACCGGGAAGAGATCATTTATACAAAAGGGACTACAGAAGGCATTAACCTGGTAGCCTATACCTGGGGCCGGAAAAACCTGCAGGAAGGCGACGAGGTGATCATATCCGGAATGGAACACCATTCCAATATCGTTCCCTGGCAAATTGTGTGCGAGGAAAAGAAAGCGGTGCTGAAAGTGATCCCCGTAAACGAAAAGGGCGAACTGATCCTCGAGGTATACGACCAGTTGCTTTCAGAACGGACAAAGCTGGTTTCGGTAGTGCATGTTTCCAATGCAATGGGCACCATCAACCCGGTAAAAACCATCATCGATAAAGCACACGCCAAAGGCGCCCTGGTGCTGATCGATGGTGCGCAATCGTCGATGCACCTGGATATTGATGTGCAGGAACTCGATTGCGATTTTTTTGCGTTATCTGCGCACAAAATGTTCGGTCCTACCGGTGCCGGTGCGTTATATGGCAAAAAACACATCCTGGAGGCAATGCCGGTATTTAACGGTGGCGGTGAAATGATTAAAGAAGTCACATTTGAAAAAACAACCTACAATGAACTGCCGTATAAATTTGAAGCGGGCACGCCGAATATTGCAGACTTTGTAGCATTTAAGCCGGCGATAGAATATATCAATACACTGGGCAAGGAAAATATCCGCAAACATGAAGACGAGCTACTCTCCTATGCCACCCGAAAAGTAACGGAACTGGAGGGCGTGCGTATCATTGGTGAAGCAGCGGAAAAAGCAAGCGTACTTTCCTTTGTGATCGACGGTGTGCATCCGCAGGATATTGGAATTCTGCTGGATAATAAAGGCATTGCGGTACGTACCGGTCATCATTGTGCCGAGCCCCTGATGAACCGCTTTTGTATACCTGGTACCATTCGCGCTTCTTTTGCGGTGTATAATACCCTGGAAGAGATTGATAAACTGGCAGACGGATTAAAGAAGGCTATCCGGTTATTGCGATAAAACGCTGCCGGCGATTCTATAAAAGAGGATATGGATGTAAAAGCAACAGGATTGCGCACTTCCGCCGGCACCAGTGATAAAATATATAGAGAAATAAGGACCTGGTGAAAGGAACTGATAAATAACACGAACAATGGCAGCGCACAAAAGCATTGAAGAAATAGAGGAAGAAATCGTAGATGAATTTTCGCTTTTTGATTCCTGGGACGATAAATATGAATACATCATCGACCTGGGGAAAAAACTGCAACCGCTGGACGACGCTTTTAAAAAAGATGAAAATAAGGTAAAAGGCTGCCAATCGACCGTGTGGCTGGTGGCCGATTACCAGGACGGCCATGTGATTTATAAAGCCGAAAGCGATGCGGTGATCGTAAAAGGATTGATCAGTATGCTCATTCGCGTACTCTCGAACCATACGCCGGACGAAATTCTGAACGCGGATATGGATTTTATCAATAAGATTGGTATGACCAGCCACCTGGCTCAAACCCGGTCCAACGGATTGCGTGCCATGGTAAAACAAATGAAGCATTACGCACTGGCATTTAAAAGTTTAAAGTTTGACGCCTGAAATTAAACTTAATCCTCAAACAGGAAAATATGGAACCCGATACAATTGAAGAAAAGGTCATAAAAGAACTGCAAACGGTTTTCGACCCCGAATTGCCGGTAAACATTTTTGAATTGGGACTGATCTATAAAATAGAAGTGCTCGATAATAATTATGTAAAAGTGCTCATGACGCTTACGGCCCCCTCCTGTCCTGCGGCACAATCGCTTCCCGTAGAAGTGGATCAAAAGATCCGCGCCATTGATGGGGTAAGCGATGTGGAGGTAACCATTACCTGGGATCCGCCATGGAATAAAAGCATGATGAGCGAAGCGGCTCAGCTGGAGTTGGGATTTTTATGAAACAGTATTTAAAACAGGAACAAAAAATCCGGGAGAAATCAAAATAATGAAAATTACCGCACAGGAAGAATATGGTTTAAGGATCCTGATCCGCCTGGCAGCATGCAAGGATGAGGAAGGATTGAGTATTCCCCAGCTCAGCGAGGCAGAAGGCCTGACCACGCATTATGTGGCAAAATTTGCCCGCACATTGCGCATGGCCAATTTTATACGCAGCACACCGGGCAATAAAGGTGGCTATATTCTTGCCCGGCCGGCAGGGGAAATTGTTATTAAAGACGTACTGGAGGCCCTGGGCGGCGTATTATTTGACACCAGCTTTTGTGGCGCCCATACAGGCAATATGCGGTTTTGCACCAATTCGGTAGATTGTTCCGCCCGCTCCTTATGGCAGATATTACAGCTAACGATCGATAAATTGCTGGTGCAGATCACCTTAGCCGATCTGATCGGCAAGGAGGAAGCTTCCGCCGTAAAATTTAACAGCCTGGTGCGCCAGAACCCGGTGCTCTAACCCTACTGAGAACTTTTTTATATTTTTTTTATAATAATTTATAAGTAAATAATAATCAATCGTTAGTTTGAAAATATTTTTTTATAAAAATTGGTTACCTTTTTTAAAAACCGGTATTAATATCAAATTATAATTTTAATATTAAAAAACAAACAATGAAAAAATTATTTGCAATTGCTCTGATCGCGGTTTCTTTCGCAGCTTGTAACAGTTCTGAAACTAAGCAAGAAGAAACTCCTGCTGTTGATTCTACTACAGTTGTAGTTCCTGCTCCTACTCCTGCTCCGGATACTGCAACAGTAGCTCCTGCTACAGATTCAGCTGCTAAAGCTGCTGCTGATTCTATTAAAAAATAATTAAGTAGTTATTGATATCCTTTAATAAGGCTATTGGATACCGTTCCGATTTTATCGGAACGGTTTTTTTTATGTCCCGACCTGCCGGTCCCGTTAGTAGTTACAATACACGGCCTATACACACACACGCAACAGGGATTCTGGAAAAACAGGCCCCGGTCAAAAAACGGCAGTCGCTTCCATTAAGCAGGTTGCTGGTTGGCCCCATAAAAAAGCGGGGATGCTTTCACATCCCCGCCTTAAAAGCGTTGGTACTTTTATTGTTATTTCAAACTCTTGTAAATCGTATCGTATTTTTTCTCCAGGGCACTGTACTTTGTTTTATTGGCTCCGGTTGCATCCTGACCGATAACGAAATAATACTGAGCCAGGTTTCCGGCAATAACCCGGTATTGGCGCTTCTGTACATTATCCGGTTGCGCTACCTTACCCAGCATGTCGGCAGCTTTTTCAAAATTCTCCGCGGCCTGTGCATATTCGGCTACATATGCTTTCTTGGCGTCTGCAAATTTTTGTTTGTCTGCAGCTGTTGCCTTTGCACCTTTGCTATCTACCACTTTTTCTGCATTCCGCATTTCCTCTTCCTGTGCGCTGGCCTTGGTCATAAAATGGTCGCCCATCAGTAAAATCGGCTGCAGTTCGTTGCCATTAACTGCGTTTGCTTTCTTTAATGCAGTCAGCATTTTTGTTTCCAGTTCTGCTGCATTTGCGGGTTTTGCATCGCCCTCTTTTGCCCGGTTTAATTTTTCAAAGATAGCCTCTCCCAATGCTAGGTTGGCTTTATAATCTTCAGGCGTAGCCGTTACGATCTTTTCCAGATTGGCTACTTTTTCCTCAAAACTATTACTGCCGCCTATGGCAAAGTCCAGCTTGTTGTAATTAAAGAACTCACTCTGAGGATATAGCTCTTTTCCCAGTTTACGGTACTTTTCAAAATTCGCATCGTCATTTTTACCGGCATAGTACCGTACCAGGCTCTGGTATACCTGCTCATAATTAGGACCGGTAATTTTAAGATCAGCCAGGCGGGTGTTGTATTTTACCGCATCTTCCATATGCTTATTGGTTTCGGCCAGTACACCGGCGTAGTAAACCGCATTGGTATCAATAGGGCCAGGAAGGTTGATCTTTTTTGCGATCAGCAGGTCCGACAGATCCACTACATTTTTAAACTTATTGTAGGCCGCCTCGTAGTTTTTTGTATTGATATCGGATACGCCGCTGTTGAAATAAGACGCATACAGCTGGTAGGGCGCATTTTTATACGTATCCAGGTCCTTCATGGTAGGATCCAGCTCCTTATATTTATTAAATGCTTCAAGACCTGCTTCCCTGTTCTTTTCTGCATCTCCTGCCTTAGCGCTATCCAGTGCATCAAAAGCAAGAATATAAGATTTGATAATGTACCCCTCTGGTTTTGAAAAAAACTTTTCGTTGGCAGACTCTTTATCATAGAGCTTGCGTGCTTCTGTTATATTGTTTGTTAACAAAGCACCTTTAATCGGATCGTATTTTTGTGCATATACCGCCGATCCTGCCAGCAGTATAGACGCAAAAAGCGTAATTTTCTTCTTCATATTCTTTTTAAGTTTTTAAGTTCTAAATTGTTCAAGGCTTTAACAACACGGCCGTCCGTCATAAACGGCAATTTTCGTTCCGAACTTATAACGCAAAACCGTTAATTTTCTGATGTTTCTGCTTCATTATTTTTTTCTTCACCAGAATCTTCACCGGAAGGTACATCATTTTCTCCGGTTGACGTTTCAGATGCGGTATCCGTTGCGTCTGTCGTTGTTTCACTTTCCTCGGCTATTTCCTGTTCATCTACCTGACTGATTGCGGCGATCTGGTCATCTTCTTCCAAACGGATCAGTTTTACGCCCTGCGTGGCACGGCCCAGTTCACTGATATCTTTTACACGCATCCGGATGGTGATGCCGCTTTTACAGGTAATGAGCAGGTCCTGCGTTTCATCCACATCCAGTAACCCTACCAGCGACCCGGTTTTCTCGGTTACACTGATCGTTTTAACCCCTTTTCCGCCCCGGTTTGTAAAGCGGTATTCATCGATCTTCGTCCGTTTGCCATATCCCTTCTCGCTTACCACCAATACGGATTTGGAAGTTTCGGCAGACAGGCAGATCATTCCGATCACTTCATCATTTTCATCATCCACCTCAATACCACCAACGCCGATGGCCCCCCGTCCGGTTGAACGTACTTTATCCTCCGAAAAACGGATGGCCCGGCCGCTTTTAACCGCCATCATAATTTCCGATTTACCGTCTGTTAAGCGTGCCTCCAGCAGACGGTCGCCCTCATTAATGGTAATGGCGTTTACACCGGTCTGGCGCGGACGGCTAAAGTCTTCCAGTGCCGTCTTTTTAATGATCCCGTTTTTGGTACACAACACAATATTATGACTGCTTACAAATGCCTCATTTTTCAGATCCTGAACATCGATGATGGCGCGGATCTTATCATCCTGTGGCAACTGCATAAGGTTCTGGATGGCTCTTCCTTTTCCGGTCTTTTCTCCTTCGGGGATCTCGTATACGTTCAGCCAGTAGCATCTGCCCTTTTCGGTAAAGAATAATAAGGTATGGTGGGTAGATGCCACGAACAGGTGCTCAATAAAGTCCTCGTCCCTCGTTTTTCCGCCCATTACACCTCTTCCGCCTCTGCGCTGCGCCCGGAATTCATCAACCGGTGTACGCTTGATATAACCCAGGTGAGAAATGGTGATCACCACATCTTCTTCCTTGATCAGGTCTTTGATAGAAACCTCATCATTCAGGTAGGTGATCTCGGTTTTACGGGCATCACCGAACTTTTCTTTTATCTCCAGTAACTCGGTTGTAATAATGTCGTACCGCATGCCCTCATTGGCCAGTACCTCCTTCAAATGCGCGATCAGTTTCATCAGTTCATCGAACTCTTCCTTGATCTTCTCGCGCTCCATTCCTGTAAGTCGCTGCAAACGCAGTTCGAGGATGGCCTTTGCCTGGATCTCATCCAATCCCCAGCCGGCATTGATCAGGTTATCTTTTGCCACTTCCGGCGTGGGCGAATTACGGATCAAACGGATCACTTCATCCAGGTGATCCAGGGCGATCAGGTACCCCTGTAAAATATGCGCCCGCTTCTCTGCTTCCTTCAATTCAAATTTTGTACGGCGCACCACCACTTCATGCCGGAACGCCACAAACTCGCTGATAAGGTCTTTCAGGTTCAGGATCTTCGGACGGCCCTGTGTAATGGCTACGTTATTGATACCATAAGAGGTTTGCAGATCCGTATTCTTATACAACTGGTTGATGACCACGTTGGCGATGGCATCCCGTTTTAAATCGATCACAATACGGGTGCCTTCCTTTTTATTCGATTCGTTGTTTACGTGGGCAATACCATCGATGATCTTGTTATTCACCAGGTCGCCGATACGGCTTGTAAGCGCATCACGGTTTACCTGGTACGGCACTTCCGAGATTACGATCTGCTCTCTTCCGCTGGCTTTGGTATCTACCCGCACCCTTCCTCTTAATACCACGCGTCCGCGGCCGGTATGCATACCAGCCCGGATGCCTTCAATGCCATAGATGATACCACCGGTTGGAAAATCGGGTGCCTTTACATGCAGCATCAATTCTTCAATGGAGATCTCCCGGTTGTTAATATAGGCCACACATCCATCAATTACTTCAGAAAGGTTATGTGGCATTACATTCGTAGCCATACCCACGGCGATACCACTGGATCCGTTTACCAGCAGCTGTGGGATACGGGTAGGCAGTACCACAGGTTCCTCCCTGGAATCGTCATAGTTCGGTTGAAAGTCTACCGTTTCTTTTTCAATATCCAGCAGCGTATGTTCTGCAATACTCTCCAGTTTTACCTCCGTATAACGCATGGCCGCCGGACCATCACCATCCTGGGTACCAAAGTTACCCTGGCCGTTTACCATGGTGTAACGCATACTCCAGTCCTGCGCCATACGCACCATCGCGTCATATACCGAACTATCACCGTGCGGGTGATATTTACCCAATACCTCACCTACTACCAACGCCGATTTCCGGTGCGGGCGGTTTGATCTCAGGTTCAATTCATTCATGGCGTAAAGGATGCGGCGGTGAACGGGTTTTAAACCGTCCCGCACATCGGGTAAGGCACGACCAACGATCACCGACATCGAATAATCGATATAGGCCGTTTTCATCTGCTCTTCAATATTTACGGGGATGATGCGATTGTTGTCCTGTGTTGCCTGCGGATCTAAATTTTCTTCCATCTAATATATTCTAAATCATTCTGAATGTTGCAAAATGCACTATATGCAAATTTAACTTTTCCGGGCCGTATTTGTGCTTCCCGGGCCTTGTTTTTTAGCGGGAATTATCCACTTTTTACGCCCTTTTACCCCCTCATCTAACGTTTAATGTTTTCCGGGAATACCCGTGGGTATAAGCGGAGCTTCCAAAATAAAAAAGCTGCCCCGAAGAGCAGCTTTTTATAAGGTTATGATGTGGTTATTTCAAACCGAATGCTTTCTTTACCTTGGGTACGTAATCCAGCTTTTCCCAGGTAAACAGTTCTACCTTCTTGGTTACTTTTTTGCCGTCAGGAGCTACAAATACCTTTTCCACCACACTGTTCTCCCGGCCCATATGACCATAAGCTGCCGTTTCACTATAAATCGGGTTGCGAAGCTTCAGGCGCTGCTCAATAAAGTAAGGGCGCATATCAAAAATCTGTGCTACCATCTGGCTGATCTGACCATCGGGCAGATCTACTTTAGCCGTACCATAGGTATTTACGTTGATGCTGGTGGGTTCTGCCACGCCAATGGCATAAGAAACCTGTACCAGTACTTCATCGCAAAGCCCGGCAGCTACCAGGTTTTTTGCAATATGACGGGTAGCATAGGCTGCAGAACGGTCTACCTTGCTGGGGTCCTTGCCGCTAAACGCACCACCGCCATGCGCACCTTTACCACCATAGGTATCTACGATGATCTTTCTTCCGGTAAGACCGGTATCACCATGTGGGCCACCGATCACAAAATTCCCGGTCGGGTTGATATGATACTTGATCTTATTATTGAACAGGTGCTTGTATTGCGGGTATTTTTTGATCACGCGGGGGATCAGGATCTCTTTCATATCCTTGCTGATCTTCTCCTGCATTTTTGCTTCTTTATCAAAATCATCGTGCTGGGTAGAGATCACAATGGCTTCGATACGAACGGGCTTATTGTTATCATCGTATTCCAGGGTTACCTGGCTCTTTGAATCCGGGCGCAGGTACTGGATCTTTTTGTTTTCACGACGGAGCGCCGCCAGCTCGATCAGTAAGGTATGTGCCAGGTCCAGCGCCAGTGGCATATAGTTGGCAGTTTCATTGGTGGCATATCCAAACATCATTCCCTGGTCGCCCGCACCCTGGTCTTCCTTTTTCTTCCGCTCTACGCCCTGGTTAATATCGGATGATTGTTCATGAATGGCCGACAATACACCGCAGGAACGGGCTTCAAACATATATTCACTCTTGGTATAACCGATCCGGCTTACCACGCTCCGGGCAATTTCCTGCACATCGAGGTATGCCCTGGACTTTACTTCTCCGGCTAAAACCACCTGTCCGGTAGTTACCAGTGTTTCACAAGCCACTTTCGACTGCGGGTCAAAGGCTAAAAAGTTATCAATAAGTGCATCCGAGATCTGGTCGGCTACTTTATCCGGGTGTCCTTCAGAAACACTTTCAGAAGTAAATAAATAAGGCATAAACGATGGGTTATTAAGAAATAATTAAAAATTTACGGGTGCAAATATAGCACCCGTTGTTATTTAAATAAAATAATATCAGTTCAGGATCACAGCTTTGAGTAAACGATCCGCAATTTCATTTTCTGGGTAGGATGCTGTCCGCCTCCGATCCGTACCCGGCCTACTGCAGGAATGGCGGAAGTAGCGGCTGCCGGCGGGATCACAAACTTAATTGCTTCCAGGTCTGCGCTGATGCCCGGATCTCCCAATGACAGGCGGCTATAGGCCGGTGCGTAAAGCCGCATGGTATAAAGCGGCACGGCGCCCGTAACCAGCTTCTGTACATAAGGCGTCAGATTAAAACGCCATTGCTTAACGCTGTTATTACTTAACGGATCTTTTTTGTAATAGTAGGTTTGCCCCTGTGTTCTTGCACTGAAGAACGGATCGTACCCGGATAAGCCCCCTGATGTGTTAATCTGGAATGCATACGGCATCAGCTTATACTTACTCTTGGTAGAATCATATACATCCAGGAACATATTACCAGGTGCGTTGAACACCGTATCGGAAACATCGTATATCGATTCCATCTGCAACTCTGCCAAATGAATAATATACTTGGGGAAGGTCTTCAACCCGGGGATCTTCAAATTGGCATAAGAGCCCGGTGTATTCTGAATATACAGGATGTTATCGGCGATATCGTCCGAAGTGGCCGAAATGATCTGGGTTCCGTTATAATCGCGGCCAATATAATTGGCTGCGGCAGACTGGTTGGCGAAATTCAATACCGCAACGGCCGTATCAATATCACCAGGAGTATCGGTTTTTTCAAACCGGTAGTAAACAGTGATACGGGTATTGGCCGTATCGGCCAGCGCAAATCCGAGCAATGCATTTCCTCCGCCAACAGATTGCAGGGCAAATCCGTTCACCTTGGTTTTGAAAACAGAATCAGAAGAATAGGCATCATTTGCGCCGGTTGTATCATAACCCAGCAACCGCTGTCCAAAACTATTATCCAGCCGTATTCTCAGCTGATTGGCGATTTTTACCGTATCCAGCACGCGGATGTCGGTAGTGGAATCCTTCAAACGGAATGGCACCACACTTGCGGATCCGAGGATGCCTGCGGTGGTTAACCAGCTGTTGTCTCTAACGGAATAGGCTACCGCCGTATCACGGGTATTATAAAGATGGAACTGTGTTGCCTGGTCAATTTCAGATACCTGTATGGTCTGGGTCATCGCCGTATCACCATAGGTTCCGGCATACCGCACGCTCAGCACGATGGAATCCAGGTACCGTTTTCCCAAAGCCCCTTTCAATGTATTTTTTCCGCTAAAGGGAAGCAACTGGAAATACATCCGGGCATCTGTTTTACCAAAAATGGGGTCGTTGCTGATTACGCCCAGAAACTGCCGGTCGCTCCAAAGCGTTTTAAAAGTGTCGTTTGCCGGTGTAAATAATTTATTAAATGTTTCCACATCCAGCGTCGTATCAAACGTATGGATATTGTCTACCTCCGGAATTAATCCCTGTCCCAGTTCAGTAGCCAGGTTAATCTTGCTGCAGGAAACAATAAATCCGGCAGCCAGGATGAAAAGACCGAGTGCAATAAAATGCCTTTTTTTCACAAAAAATATTGAATTTAATAAGCGTAAAAGATTCATCAGCTCGCAAGATCGTGATACAGTTGTAAATACTCTGTTAAATCAGAGTCTTCTTTAAACGGCAGGGTCTTTTTCCCCCGCACTTTTGAGAACTCTGTTACCAGTTTTTTATCTACATCTGCGGAGCCAAAGCTGATCGCATCGGAAAAGGTGGCGCCTCCGCGCATCAGGGCAACGTTTGTTCCCTCTTTATACACATCCAGGTCCTTTTCCTTTAAAGACGGATGGATCAGTGCTTTTTGTATAAAATCTTTTCCCAGTTTTTCTTTAAAGGTGCTTTCACCAATGGTGTATACGATCTTGCTATGGGCAAAAACCGGTTCCTTTTTATAAACGGTTTTCAGGTAAGCAGGGATTAGCCCGGTCATCCAGCCGCTGCAATGAATGATATCCGGCGACCAGCCAAATTTCTTTACCGTTTCCAGGGCTCCTTTACAATAAAAAACCGTTCTCAGGTCATTATCATCAAACCACTGGTCGTTCTCATCATGAAAAAGCGTTTTGCGCTTAAACAGTTCTTCGTTTTCCAGGAAATACACCTGCAGGCGCGCACTGGGCAAAGAAGCTACCTTTATCTGTAAAGGCATGTCATCATTGTCTACCGTAACATTAATCCCCGAAAGCCGAACCACTTCATGCAGCCGGTGCCGGCGCTCATTAATACTACCGAAACGGGGCATAATACACCGCACTTCAAATCCGTTATCGTTGGCTTTTATGGCAAGTTTGTTAACTGTTTCGGAGAATTCTGTCAATTCAAGATAGGGTGACATTTCATTGGCTATAAATAAAATTCTTTTCTTTGCTGACATGTTTTACAAACTTTAAAGGCTGCAAAGGTACATTATTATAGGCAAAATTGGTGCGAATATTCTATTTTGCAGGATGCGTTTATTCAAAAAGAAGCGTGATATTCAGGGTTTTATTACTGATTTACACGATAAAAAACAGGAAATTGGCTTTGTACCAACGATGGGTGCACTGCATGCCGGCCATATCAGCCTGGTACAGGCAGCCCGGCAGCAGTCCGATTTTACGGTATGCAGCATCTTTGTAAACCCCACCCAATTCAATGATCCCAGAGACCTTGAAAAATATCCGCGTACCATTGAAAAAGACCTGCAATTACTGGAGCAGCAGGGCTGTGACGCTGTTTTTTACCCGGATGTAGCGGAGGTTTATCCCTCCGGCACCACCCACCCGCCTCATTATGAGCTGGGCCAACTGGAATATATACTGGAAGGCAAATACCGGCCCGGGCATTTCCAGGGCGTGGCCGATGTGGTTAGCCGCCTTTTTTATACGGTTGATCCCGACCATGTTTTTTTTGGCCGGAAAGACCTGCAGCAATGCAAGGTGATTGAACAGCTAATTGCATTGAACCCCGATTTTAACCGCATCCGCATGCATACGGTACCCACCCTGCGCGAAGCGGATGGTTTAGCTATGAGTAGCCGGAACACCCGCCTTAGCCCTGGGGAGCTTCAAAAAGCGCCGGCCATTTATCAAACATTAAATTACCTGAAGGCGCAGCTGGCACCGGGAGATCTCACTCCTTTGCTGGACGAGGCCCGGCAGCGGCTGATCAGCGAAGGTTTCCGGCCGGATTACATATCCATTGCACAAACGGATACCCTGGAGGAATGCATGTATTGGGACGGGCAAACACCTGTAACGGCTCTTATTGCGGCCTTCCTGGGACCTGTACGCCTCATTGACAATATGGAGCTTTATCCGGGACGGGGTTAGGTTTCCAGGTTTGATGTTTCATGTTTCAGGTTGGGTTCTGGTCCGGTATCGGCGTGTAATACGCTGAAGGGCTATTTATAACTGAAAGCTGATAACTGACAGCTAAAGATCCAGCCTGGGTTCCGTTTTACCCCTGATGCAGGTCCCTCATTGTCACATTTTCGCATTTTAAAGTTTTCAAATTCTTAAGTTTCCACATTTTCAAATAATTTTGCGGCCTAAACAAACGAGCACATGGCAAAAGTTGTATTAAAAAGAGTGAGCGGTGATTATGGTTTTGATACCATTAATGAGAACGGAACGGTGATAAAGCTGGACAGCAACCCGGAAATGGGCGGCACCGAATACGGAGCCCGTCCCATGCAGGTTTTATTAAACGCGCTTGCCGGATGCGCCAGCATTGATGTGATCAGCATCCTGAAAAAGCAACGCCAGGAAATAAAAGACTATTCGGTAACCGTTACCGGTGAGCGGGAAGCAGGTGTGGAACCTTCATTATGGAAGGAGATCGACCTGGTGTTTGAAATAACAGGCAATGTAGACGAAGGCAAGGCCCAACGGGCGGTAGACATCTCCATGAACAAATACTGTTCTGTGGCCGTAACGCTTACCAAGGCCGGCGCAACGATCCGCACCCAAGTGATCGTTCATCCCGGCGCTTAATTTTTTCCATTCACTATTAACCATCCACGATTTCCCGTAATGAGCAACAGACAATTACATCCTTCTACACTGGCAGTTCGCGCACAGATGGAGCGCACCGCACAAATGGAACACTCCGTCCCTCTTTATCTTACCAGCAGTTTTGCATTTAATTCGGCGGAAGACATGCGGGCCGCTTTTGCAGATGAGATCGATGCCAATATTTACAGCCGGTATAGTAACCCTAATGTAGATGAGTTTGCCAACAAGATGGCGCTGCTCGAAAAAGCCGAGGCCGGTTTTGCAGTGGCAAGCGGTATGGCAGCTGTTTCCATGTCGTTCTTCGGACTCTTAAAAGCCGGGGATCACCTGCTTTGCAGCCGCTCAATGTTTGGTGGCACCAATACCGTGGTTACCAAATTCCTGCCGCGTTTTGGTATTGAATACACCCTTGTTCCGACAGACGATATTGCAGCCTGGGAAGCGGCCATCAAGCCGAATACCAAAATGATCTACCTGGAAACGCCCACCAACCCCCAGTTGGAGCTGATAGACCTGGAAGCCGTAGGTCAGCTGGCCCGCAAGCACGGAATTATCTATAATGTAGACAATTGTTTTGCAACGCCGGTATTGCAAACACCGGTTGATTTTGGGGCCGACCTGGTTATTCATTCTGCTACCAAATGGCTGGATGGGCAGGGCCGTGTTTTGGGCGGTGTGATAGTGGGTAAAAAGGAACTGATCCACGATATTTATCTTTTTTGCCGCAATATGGGGCCGGCACTCTCCCCTTTTAATTCCTGGGTACTTTCGAAAAGCCTGGAAACCCTGGATGTACGTATCCAGCGGCATTCGGAAAACGCCATGGCAGTGGCCAAACATTTTGAGCATCATCCCAAATTAACATGGGTAAAATATCCGTTCCTCCCCTCTCACCCGCAGTATGAGATTGCCAAAAAGCAAATGAAAGCCGGTGGCGGTATTGTTTGTTTTGAACTGAATGGCGGACTCGAAAGCGGGCGCCGGTTTATGGATGCACTGGAGCTGTTATCGCTAACACCCAACCTCGGCGACTCCCGGAGTATTGCCTCCCACCCGGCCAGTACCACACATTCTAAAGTGCCGCCGGCAGATCAGCTGGCAGTAGGCATTACACCCGGGCTGATCCGGATCTCTGTAGGCCTGGAGCATGTGGATGATATCATCTATGACATTGAGCAGGCGTTAGAGAAGGCGTAGGTTTGGGAGTCCAGATTTGAGATTCGAGAATTGAGATTTCAGAATTCAGAATTCAGATTTGAATTCCGGTGTATCGGCGCGTTGGCGCTGCATCGCCATGGGTTTCAAGTCTGTGCTTCCTTCCTACATCATTATCTTTACTACCATTTCTGTTAACAGGGATTCATCTTCGATCCTCGTGGCGTTGATACCAATGCTTCGCAAATTATACTGGTGCAACAGGAGCAGTATTTTTTCAACACCTTCATACCCGTACGTACGGGAAGCCTGGGAATAGCTCTTAAAAAAGAACCCATTCACCCCGATCTGTTTGGCAATGGCATCATCAGCACCTGAGGCTCCAAAGATCATAAACACCTTGCTGAAAAAGGAATAAAGAGATGGCAACACCAACTGGATGGGCGCCGCCTTGGGGTTATCGCCAAAATACCGGATCACCCGCATGGCCTTTGCCAGATCCCGGTTGGCCACCGCAGTCTGCAATTCAAAAATATTAAAGTCTTTGCTGATGCCTACGAAGTTCTCTACATCTTCTTCAGTAATGGCGGTGCGTGTTTTCAGGTTGATCAGGATCTTTTGAATCTCATTCTCAATACGGGCCAGGTCATTGCCAATATGGTCTACCAGCAGCATAGTAGCCTTGGGTGAAATGGTATACTGCAGTTGGGCTACATAGGCGTTTACCCATTCCGGCAGGGCGCTGTCATAAATCTTTTTAGTGCTCAGGAACTCGGAGCGTTCCTTTACCAGCTTTGCAAATTTTGTACGGGCGTCCAGCTTCTTTTCCTTATAGGCTACTATAAAAATGGTGGAGCTCAGCGGCTGGTTCAGGTACACCTCCAGTTTCTCTATTTCCCTTAGCTGCTGGGCCTCTTTAAGGATCACCACCTGTTTATCGGAAAACATCGGGTATTTCCGGCAGGCATTTACAATATCGGCCCAGGCAGCATCTCTTCCATAAAAAATGGCCAGGTTAAAGGAAGCCTCGCTTTCTGTAAGGATATGTGTTTCTGCATAATTAACCAACTGATCGATATAATAATCCTCCTCGCCCTCAAGCCAATAAACCGGTTTATAACTATTCTTCTTCCATTCACTGAGAATTTTTTCCACGCTCATAACCTGCAAGATAGCGTTTTTAACAATTTGTAAATATTATATAAATACGCATATGTTTATCGTAAAAAAGTGCTTTGGCATAATTTCTGTTTACAATCATAATTAGCATCCGATACATATCCACATTAAACTATATATTTCGGAACAATTAAATTCATACACGATAAAAAACGATTAAATTTTGAAGATTATGGCAAATACGAATTACCCTTCCGCTTCTTCACAAACTACAGGTTCTCCTTCCGGCAATTCTAATAGCAACAATACCGGCCGGAACGTTTTGATCGGTTTACTGGTAGCTGCCCTACTGGGAACCTGGGGTTATATCTTATGGAGCAAAAACGCACCTGGTGGTGCCGGTACCTCCCAGGGTACCAATACTGAAGTAGCCACTGTGATGTCCGAATCCGATTCACTACGGCAAATGTTTAACCTTGCCGAAATGCGGCTGGACTCTATTACCGGCGCTAACAACAGTTTGCAGGGAGAAAAAACCGCGCTTCAAAAAGAGATCGAAGATCGCAAGGGCGAGATCAACAAAATTCTGAACGATAAAAATGCTACGGCATCCGATCTGCAGCGGGCCCGCCACATGATCGGCGAGCTGAACGGACAGATCGGCCGGCTGGAAGCACAGGTAGCCCAGCTCAAAGGTGAGAACATGGAGCTGAACGCAAAAAATACGCATTTAACAGCTGAAAAAGATATCCTGAGTCAAAACCTGGATACCCGCACCAAGGAGAATGATGAACTGGCCAGCACGGTAGACGTAGGTAGCACATTATCCGCTTCCGGTATGTCTATTACCCCTTTAAAAGAAAAACGCAACGGCAAGGAAAAGGAAACCAGTTTTGCGCGCCGGGTAGATATGTTACGTATTGCCTTTAACGTAGAAAACCGGATCACTACCTCAGGCCCTGCAGATCTTTATGTAGTGGTTACCGATCCTAAAGGACAGGTAGTTCAAAATACACAACTGTCCTCCGGTTCCATGACCACCCGCCAGGATGGCGACCGCAACTTTACAGCGAAAGTGCCCGTAGAGTATGAGCAGGGAACCCGTAAGGGCGTATCCTTCCCTATCCGCAACCCTGATGGATTTACACACGGAGATTATAAAATTGAAGTGTATCATAATGGATTTAAGATCGGTGAAGGAATCCGTAGCCTGAGAAAAGGAATCTTTGGATAAACCTATTATAAACCGATCATGATCATGAAAAGCTGTTCAGTTTCTGAGCAGCTTTTTTTTGCCCCTACCCGCACTGACGATCATAACCCCGTACCCGTTAACAGGTGCCTGTACGTGATTAAAGCAGCATTGCTTTAGATCGAATGCGATCGTATCGCTTCCCGGATATTTACGGAACAATAAGACCATAACACTGAATGCCACTGTTCATCAAATACACCCTGAACCATCTTGCAAATAATATATCGAAAAGCAAAGACCTTTTCCCACTCCTTAAAGCTGATCAAACGTATCAATTCATAAACGAAAACTTCCCCCGCAGATCGGTCGCATCCCTCCTGTTTTAAAAACTGTAGTAAAAAAATTTGGCCGTATGAAAAATCTTTTTATTTTTGTAGTCTACAAAATAAGTAGACTAATAAAACAACAGTGCAAACACATTCTTCATACAAGGTTTTCTGCCGTCCGGGTCTTCTGCCGGCTACCTGCCGAATGTGTTGTTGTTAATGCCCTTTCTTCGGGGAGCTCATCTCCGGGCGCCGTTTCCGGCATGCTGTTTATTTCCACATTCAATCATTCCTAAAAAATACAGTTCCATGAATCATCATCTGCAAAGTTTTACCTTTAATGGCCATATTGAGCCGGTACACCAGGCCTATTTAAAAAAGCACGGGGTGCTGCATTTTAAACGGTTCGTTTCCCAAAGCACTGTTGCCGGTTTCCTGGCAGAGATCGGGCATATTGAGCAGTACCTCATTGCCCGGCACATCACCAAAGTAAACGGCATCCCGCTTAAATACGGAACGGGTGTCGATGGCCGGCCCATCATCCAGCGCATTGCTTTTGCATCCAAGTACAGCAATACCCTGCACCGTTTTTTAAACAGTGAGGCACTGGGTGCGCTTACGGCATTGCTGGCACCCTACCGGGGCCGCATTGGTGAAGACGAGAAGGACGGTCTTGTAGTAAATCATTATATCAATTCCGGGGACAGCAGCTTTACACGCCTGGGCTGGCATACGGATAGCCCGAGAGATCTGTTTCTCGGTTCGCGTATAAAGCCCATGCTGAATGTGGGATTGCATCTGGACGACTGCCCTTATGAAAATGGCGGGCTCCGCATACTGCCCGGTACGCATAACCAGGGGTTGTGGACGCTTTTCTTTAAGAAGAAATACTTTATCGATCATACACCGGATAAAAATGAAACCGGCTTTTCCATCGAGGCCGGCGACCTTACCATCCACGACGGAAGACTTTGGCACCGGGTACAACAATCGCCGTTCACGGGCGAAAAAAGCCGCAGGCGGGTGATGTATATTCCGGTTATTACCGGCAACTACCAACCCAAAGATGCCAACAGCACCACGCCCTTTTATCATCAGCTGGCCGGCATCAAACGGAGTCCGCTCCTGTTTAAAAGAAAACAAAAGCAGGAGCAGCAGGCAACGCTTCCTTTATTACCTGAACTCAATACCTGATAGCATGATCTGGGTCCTCCTTTACATTTTTATACGAAAACGAATTTTAAACCGACGCATCCAAAAACCATGTCATACGCATTAATTACCGGCGCGGCCAAAGGTATCGGTCGCGCCATTGCAGAAGATTTAGCAGCAAAAAACTACCAGCTGATCCTGGTAGATGTTGACAAAGAACAGCTGGCAAAAACGGCCGCCCACCTGCAAACGAAATATGAAGTCTCCGTTAAGTCCATCCCGCTCGATCTGTCGGATCCGCATGCGGCCACTTATATCTTCCGGCAAACCGTATTTTACCACTCCAAATTGCAGATCGTTATCAACAACGCCGGTTATGGGCTCAACGGAGCGTTTGAAACCCTTGGCCTGGAACAGCAGCTGAATATCATCGACGTAAATATAAAGGCCCAGCTGCGGATCGCCCACCTGTTCATACCGGTTTTAAGGCAAGTTCCCAACGCCTACCTCCTGAATGTAGGCAGTACCACCAGCTACCAATCCGTGCCCTACCTGTCTATTTATGCCGCTTCCAAAGCCTTTGTATTATCGTTTACCAGAAGCCTGCGACAGGAATTGAAAGGCTCTTCGGTTTCTGTAAGCTGTTTGAGTCCCGGAAGCACGGATACCGATTTTGTGAACCGCGCAGGTATGGCTGCCCACACAAAAAAGATCGCCGATCGCTTTAACATGACGCCGCAACAAGTAGCCCGCATCGCCGTAAGGGGAATGTTTAAAGGGAAGGCTGAAATCATCCCGGGGTTTACCAACCGGCTGAATGCGGTACTCCCAAAGTTTTTTCCAAAAATAATAACCGAGCGCATCGCCGCCGGTATTTACCGGCCCCGGCCGGAGCAGGAACCGCCGCCATCTACACTACTAACTCCATCATAAACAGCATCGTAAGGATGCACAAAAAAGCAGCACATCAACCCGTGCTGCTTTTCGTTTTCATATCCGTCTCCAGCCATTAAAATAGTTGCTGCAAAAACAGTGCCTCGTATTATGAACCGCCTCAAAACCTATTGCGGCAGCAATACCTGATCGATCCGTTGAATAACCCCGTTTACATGATTGAGGTCATTGGTGCTGCTGGGCGGTGCACTGAGGATGATATTGGATGCCGTGGCATTGCCCAGGCCTTTTGCCGTAGCGGATGTAAGACTGGCGCCGGAAAAGGTGGCCTTCAGGCTTACGCCCGGATGCGCCGGTACGGAGGCATTCACCAGCGTGGGTACATTTACGGCGTTATCCGCCGGAAAATTCACGGTAAAATCCCGGTATCCCAAAACAGTAGTTCCCGGCTTGGCCAGCAGGTGATAAGCCACCAGCCCCTGTAACAGCTGGGGAGTGATCACCGCCGCCAGATCCGGCCCGTAAACCGGTACGGAAGCCGGGTTTGAAATAAGCGTTACACCATAACCCGCTACCAATGCGGTGGCAGCCGTACCCGCCGCAGGGCCCGGCATGCCCTTATCCATCAGCGCCTTGGTAATTTGTCCAACAAGTAATTGTTCAAATGCCGTATTGGTCGGTATTAAAGCGGTAAAATTGGCATTAGCCGTACTCAGTGCGCTTTGGAACTGGCCGGTGGCACTCTCTCCCCCATCGGCCCGTATCACCGCGGCTTTAAAATACGTATAGCTTCCGCCGGCATTGGCGGCAATGGTTTGCCAAAGTACTTTATCCGGCGGCAGCAAGGCCACGGCCACTTTGTGCATCACACCATTTGAAGCCATGATATCCGGCGTTTTAACCGGAACATTGTTTACAAAAACGGCAGAGCCCTGTTTGCCCAGGAAAATGGGCATCCGGTAGCCGGGGGGCAAATTTGCTGAAGGCGCTGCCAGTATCAGCATACTCTGTAAATACATATTCAGCGCGGGGGCTGTACTGCTGATACGGCTGCTGGTAAGCTGTGTGCCACCAATAAGGTGGTATTTTAACATCGAATCCAGTTGACCGGCCCGGAAGAAATTTAATGAATTGGCATCTGCGGGTAACCCCAGCAGGCTAAAGGAGGTTAGAATTGCGGTATTGTCCGGGGCAAAAAAGGTAAACTCGCCGTTGGCATTGCTCAGCAGGTCTGTTAGTTTTCCGGTGGTGCTCGCAAACGTACTTGCTTTTTCAACGGCTGTTTTTAAAATAGAAAATTCCGGTGCATTCAGCTTTTGCAGCAGGGTTTCTGTAGCTGTTGGTGCTTCCGGTGTGAGCGGCACGGCCTCCGGCAGGTCTTTATTACAAGCCTGCAGGAGCAATCCTGCAGCAAACAGCACGCATCCGGTTCTCTTAAAAAATGTATGATTAAGGCGCATATGAAGTCATGTTTAATGTAAGCAATGGGGTTACTGTAAATTATAGGTAAACGCAAGATAATAGAGGCCCCCGATGCTGGGGTTGCCGATGGCATTGATGTAATACTGGTTCAGCAGGTTGTTGGCGCCCAGCTTCAACTGCGATTTGATGGCCGGTAGCCGGTACATAAGCGCCGCGTCCACAATATGGGTGGGGTTAATGCGACCGGAGGCAAAATCGCCTTCAAAATCGATCTTGTCCTGCCAGCGCCAGCTTACATTAAATCCAAACAGGTCTTTCGGACCAAAGCCGGAATTACTCAATCCCAGCAAGGCCCTGTACTTGGGCGAATTGAACGAGGCCCTGAAATTATCGGGCACGTCTTTGATCTCATCAGACGAAATATTTCCGTTCACCGCAAAATTGGATGGCAGCCGCCAATCGATGCTCATACCCCAGCCAAAGGTTTTTACCTTTACATCGGAGTTCACCACTACCGAAATGCCCCTGTATTTGGTAGGATCGCTTTGATCATAAAATTGCACCACATCCCTTCTCCCGATAAAATTTTCATACTGCCCGGTATATACATAGGCATCCAGCAGCACTTTATTTTGGATCAGTGCTTTATAGCCCAGTTCATAGCTGGCCACGCTTTCCGGTTTTATTTCTTTATACGTTACCGGTATCCTGTTGGCCGGGTTGGCGATGAATTCCGGTGCAGAATACCCGGGATTGTTGATCAGGTCATAGGACTCCCATATCACTCTATTTCCGCCAATCAGTGTACCGCTGCCCACTGTAAGATCGATCCACTGTTGCTGGGTACTGGGGAACCGGTAAGCCGTCTGGTACGACAAACGGATGTTATGATCCTTTGCCGGCTGGATCACTGCGGTGATCCGGGGTGTAAATTTCCCTTTGAAGTATTCGTTCTTATCATACCTGCCCGAAGCGGTTAATTTTAAGCGGTCTTTAATGATCTCCTTTCCTACCTGCATATAAGCGCCCAGCTCATTGATCTTAATGGGACCGTTCACTTCATGAAACAGGGTCTTTTCGCTGTTGAGCACAAACTGCCGCCAGTTGCCGCCTACCAGCACATCCACCACATGGTTCAGCAAGGATGAAAAGTTATACTGACCTTCGGCCACATACAGGTCTGATTTATCCAGGAACAAACCTCCGTTCTTATAAATAGGTTTTAGGCGTACCGAATCCCACATGCGCTGGAATTCAGCAGAACCGGCTTCCGGCCGGCCCACGTCTGCCACCGTGCGGGCCTGGTTATGGGCATCCAGATCGTTCATACCCGCCATTTTTGCATTCAGGTAAGCAAACCCATATTCCTGGTACCATTGGGTGCTGGGCTTCCACAGCTCGTTAAACTGACGGGCGGTGGCCGTAAGGTTATGCGATTCCCCGGCGTTTTCCTGGGTGGTATATGCGCGTGCAAACCAGTTGTCGGACCGCAGTTCAAACTTATATTGTGCAATCTTCAGATCCTTTAACGAATACCGGTCGCTACCGGTATAAATGGTATTACCCGTTCCAAACTGTCCCATCAGGATGGCTTCCACTCTTGGGGTGATCTTATAATGCAGCGCTCCCGCCAGTTTGTAGTTGATGGTATTAGGATCGGCCAGTTCATCCTCCGTATAACCCGTTCTGGAAACCGGGATATTGCCCGGCAGCTGGTTGATATAAGATTGCCAGAAGGGCACCTGGGAGCCAATGGCATTCAGCACCAGCGATCGTAAATTAATGGTGGTTTCATCGCCGTATACATTCACCCCGTCATAATTGGGATCGGTTTCACGGGTACCATCCTTAATGGCCCCGTTGGTACCCACGCGGCCGTAGTTGCGGTAATCCCGCGCCAGCCAGTCCTTTGCATGGATATATTCGGACGTGATCTTGTACGCAAATTTTTCGGATACCTTCTGCGCCCACCGCAGGGATAAATTGTAGTAGGGCGATGCGCTCCTCCATTTATTATCCAGGTTCATCACCCCGGTTTTTGCCTGAAAAGAAAGCCCCGTATAGTTGAAGGGGTTCTTACTGTTTACCAGCAAGGTACCGTTCATACCCCCGGAGCCGTACAGTGCAGAAGAAGCACCGGGCAGCAGTTCCATACTCTCCACATCCAGTTCGCTCAGGCCCACCACACTTCCTACGGAAAAGTTAAGCGCCGGTGCCTGGTTGTCGATGCCATCTACCTGCTGGTTAAAACGGGTATTACCACTCCCCCCAAATCCCCTGGTGGTGGGTGAGGTAAAGGTAAGCGATGCGTTAACCACATCCACCCCTTTCAGTTTGGAAATAATGTCGTAATAGCTGGCGGCCGGCGTGTTCTTGATCGCCGCAGCACTCACCCGTTCTATGGTAACGGGCGACTCGATCAGCCGCTCTGCTGTTCTACTGGCCGAAACCACCACTTCCTGGCCGAGGGCGGTTCCCAGTACCAGGGAAACGGTCACCGGGTCATAGGAGTTTACCGTAAGCTCCTGTGTGGCAAATCCAACGGAACTTACGATCAGTTTTACCGGCAGCGATGATACCCGGATGGAAAAGCTACCGGCCGTATTGGTGTAGGTGCCGGACACACTTCCCGCAACAATTACGGAGGCGGCATTGATTGCTTCCCCGGTTTCGCTGTTTTTGACGGATCCTGTAATCGTTCCTGTTTGGGTAAAGGCAAGGGTATAACAAAAACTAAACAGGCATACAAAGGTTGATAAGCGAATCGCGCGTCTCATAAATTTTAAGTGGTTTAGTGATTTTGAATGTTAAAATAACACTTGTTAGTCGTAATTAAAAATTTAATTTTCAACATAAAAGGATTCCCCGGAAATTTTTTACGACCGGAAGCCGTTCATATTCAAAGGCTGATTATTTTCGCAACATGTCAAACTTTAATTTTCCAGGCCAAACCGCCTTTTATAAGGGTAAAGTACGGGATGTGTATACCATTAACGACGACCGGTTGGTGATGATCGCCTCCGACCGTATTTCTGCTTTTGATGTGATCCTGCCCCGCCCCATTCCTTTTAAGGGACAGGTGCTGAACCAGATTGCGGCGTATATGCTCCATGCCACCCGCGATATTTGTGCAAACTGGCTGCAGCAGGTGCCAGCGCCCAATGCCTCCATCGGTATCAAATGCATTCCCTTTAAAATTGAAATGGTGGTGCGCGGACATTTAACCGGCCATGCCTGGAGAACCTATGAATCCGGGAAACGAGAATTATGCGGCGTGCCGCTGCCCGAAGGCATGCGTGAAAATGAAGCCTTTCCCAGTCCCATCATCACCCCCAGCACCAAGGCCGATGAAGGGCACGATGAAGACATCAGCAAGGAAGCCATTATTGCGCAGGGACTCGCTTCCGAAAGCGAATGGAAGGAACTGGAACGCCTGGCTCTGGCCCTTTTTAACCGCGGACAGGAACTGGCTGCCAAACAGGGATTGATCCTGGTAGATACGAAATATGAATTTGGCAAGAAGGACGATGCCATTATCCTGATGGATGAGATCCACACCCCCGACAGCTCCCGGTACTTTTATGCCGATGGTTTTGAGGAGCGCCTGGCTGCCGGCGAAAAACAAAAACAGCTCAGTAAGGAATTTGTGCGGGAATGGCTGATCGCCAATAATTTTATGGGCAAGGAAGGCCAAACGGTTCCGGAAATGAGCGATGAATGGATCCAAACCATTTCCAACCGCTATATTGAATTATATGAAAAAGTAATTGGCAGCGCATTTCAGCCGGAGCCCGTAAATGATGAGGAGCTCTACCGCCGCATTGTAGCAGCCCTGGAAGTATAAAAGGAAGCATCTGCTTTTATGGTAGATATGGCCATCCGCAGCAAATAGCGGATGGCTTTTTTTATCAATGACCCGGCAAACGACCGGCAGCGCGCTTCAAAAACGGCTTTAATTGATCAATGGAGCTCACTACTTTTAAGATTTTTCCATCCGGGCCAATAAGGATATGGGTTGGATATGAATTAATATGTAGTTTATCAACCATAAACGGCCCCGTTTCCGGGATAACTGCATACCGGAGCGCACGTGTTTTTAAAAAGGCCTCAAGCTCCTTTTTTTTGTCAATTGCCAGGCTCACAAACAGTACATCTTTCCGGTCCTTATACGCATCCACCAGGGCATTGCAATCGGGGAACTCCTGTACGCAGGCCACGCAATGGATAAACCAGCATTTTAATACAAGTAGCTTCCCCTTCACAGCTTCATTTGTATAAGACTGTCCGTTCAGATCCGTAAACCGGAATTCCGGTAACAGGGCTCCTTCCATCTGAAAATTTTTCATCTCAATAGAAGCCAGTTGTGCTGCGGTTGACCGGATATTATCAAGGTGCCGGCCGGGTTTGTATAATTTGTATACCGGCATTCCCTGCACGAGCCGGATCCTGAAGGCAATTACATCTTCCGTTATTAACTGGTGCAGGAACGTTCGTTTATCAATGCGATTGGAATCTGCATCCAGACCGATAAAATCCTGCGATAGCGGCACCTTGTCATAGGTATACGCATACCACCTGTCATAGTCCTTCAGTATTTCCTCCGGATGAATGGTGTAATTTTCATCCGGTGCTGTTGCAAGCATATCTCCTTTTGCAACGGCAGCCGGTTGGCGATCCTCATAATGGCAAGATAAAAGGCTCCAGCAAAAAATGAACGCCCAATACCGGTTGCGGCAATAACCGGGTAAAAATTGCTTTTGGGGTATCCGTGCGTACCGCAACCGAAAAAGTCTGTAATACCCGGTACAATGAAGGAGTAGCTTCTTATTCATCAATCTTCTTTTTTGTTACCACTTTTCCCAGCTCCCGGATATATTTATCAATATACCATGGTTTATCTTTCGACCGGTATTGTTCTATATACCGGGGATGCTCCAGCACCGTTGCCCGTTCAAACAACTTCGCCCTGTCATTCAGCTTACGGATAAATGCCGCATTTTTCTTTCCCAGGATAAACACTTCGGAGGTATCCAATCCCATGCTGATGTGCTTTTTCAGGGATGCAATCATAAACGGCGTTACCATTTCAAAAAGCTGCGGATCATCATAATAGTTTGCATTTACCCATTTTCCATCCGTTGTGCTGCGGATAATGGCCAGCGGAAACGGGGAATTGATGTAAAACGCGCGGTAAAAAGAAGCCGGCCCACCCCAGGCCGTAATCATATCATACATAAATACGGAAGATACCTCGTGCGTATAGGCCGATTGCATACGGATGCCGCAAACCTGCTCCAGCCGCTTGGTATCTGTAAAAGGCACGCCCGTAACGCCGGCCCCATGACGGCTGGGGTTAATGCCGATCAAAAATTTCCGTTGCCGGGTATCTTTATAATACTTGTTATAAAAGGTCCGCATTACCTGCAGGGTTTCCGGATTATCCAGGTAGGGGTTCATCACCCGGAACCCATCCGGCAGCTCCCCCGTATAGTGTAACCGGCTGTTAAAATCGATCACCTTGTCTGCAAATGTTTTCATCACTGCTAAAGCTATAAAATAATCCGGTGCAGATTGGTTTAATTTTTCCAGACCGGAAGCGGTTTGCCGCTTCCTCCGCAATACCCCCTTTGCATTTCAGCAGCAGTAAATTTTTACAATGATCGCTCGCTCTAATTATTGGTACCCGATAAACTTCTGCTCTGCTTTTATAATTTTTTCAAAAAAAGAGCGCAACCCTTCATAGTCTTCCGGTGCATAAAACTGCTGCCGGCTATTGGTAAATGTACGGTTAACCTGCAGTTTACCGGGCGCCATCAATTTAAACTGCAGCGTATACTGCAGGTCCTTAAACGACAAAGACACTGAAGCTGGCGGCGTTGTAAACTTCGTGCCCTGCGGTGCAAAAACGGTTACCCGGGTTTCATAAACATCTGTATTTTCATAACTCCAGTATTCCACCGGCTGCGTTCTTTTCTCCGCCGGAAATTTATCCATCGTTGCTACCACATCATGATAATTAATTTTAAAGGCATTCATCGGGCCTATTTCAGAAACCTGGTCTTTAACCACATAAGAGAACTGGTATTGTACAGAATCTGTTAGCGCATCCAACCCGGAAAACCGGAGGTCCTTCAGTTTTAAAGCCGTGGAATAGCCCCCTGCCAGAGCTTCCTCCATATCCTTCATCCGCTTCTCCTCATCACTGTGCCGGTAATTTGCGCGCGTGGCTGATGCCAGGTGCCCTGTTTTAACCAGGTTGTTGGAATACTGCAGATCGGATCCCTGTGGCCGGATCTCTATCATCCGGAGAATTTTATCCCTGGACCGGTTGGGGGTATGCAGGTAGGTAACGCCGGCACCGGATACCGCCGGGTTGCGTGGAATATCCAGCATCAGCGCACCGCTAAGACTATTGGGCAATGCCGCAAAGGGCAGATTATTGTCCGTGAGCTCAATAAAATACTCCTTATTATCCAGCGTGGCTTTGGCAATGCAATGGTTAAAATCCATTGCAGGCAGCAGCATACTTTTTGTACCGTTATTACGTGTATTGATCAATACCATATTAGCCGCTATCCCCGCTTTATGACATAGGGCTACAAAGAGCCGCGACAGATCCTTACAATCACCCAGCTGTGTATTGAGCGTAACAGAGGGCTTTTGCGGCACGTAACCGCTTTGCCGGAACGCTACAGAGCTGTAATGAATGCTATTTTCAATATAATTATAAATACGCCGCGCTTTTTCAAACTGGCTTTCCGGTTTGGCACCGGCAGGGAATAATGTATTAAATACATCCGTTACCTCCTGCTCCGGTTCATTATAGTTGACTACATCCGCATACCAGGAAACAATTTTATCCCAACCACCAATGGTAGATACATGCAGCACATTTGCAACATCCACCATTTCCGGCATCATTGGTTCGTCTTTTTCGGGAGCGGAGTGCAATACCTCCCAGGAATACCGGGTAAAATGCTCCACCTGACTAACCTGTGGCCGGATGCTATCCTTGCTAAAACGGAATCCGATGGGGGCATTTTGCGGGGTCAGCAAGGTATACCGCGATGCATAGCAATAAACACCCGCTGTAAAAAAGTACTGGTCGGCAAAATCTTTTGCAAAATGTCCATTCGCAAAGGTGCGCAACCGGTACCGGATAAACACCACGTCCCCCGGTTCCAGGTTGGTAAATACAATATCACCCTCTTTTTTATCGCCCTGCACCCGCTTGTCTTTTTTGATCACTTCGGCCTTTTCTATAAGCAGGGACTGATTATTGTCATAATTCAACGATACCTCTTTATACCGTTCAATGCCCTTTTCATTCACAATCCTGACCATGGAGGTGGTGTACTGTTCGTTGCCTCCATCCGGGTATAAGATCACATCCCGCTGATCCAGTAAGAAATAATATCCCGCTTTTTCCTTGTCTGCGCCCTTATAATCATCGCTGCTGATGATTTTATCTTCATCAACGGTGGGCAGCAGTTTATAAGCTTCGTTCTTACCCTCCAGTTTTCTTACCGTATTGATCAGCTCATATTGGTTGGCATTGTACTTTAGCGCCGTATGATACGCTTCCAGCGCCCCGGCTGTTTCATTTTTTTGTTGGCGGATGTCGCCCAGCAATTTCCAGTAAACATCATAATAAGGGCAAATGGCCAGGGCTCCAAGGGTATATTTTTCAGCCTTGTCATATTGTTTTTCTCTTAGAAAAAATTCAGACAGGGTAATATAATACTGGGGAACATGCGGAAACACTTTTATCTGTTCTTCCAGCAATGCCTGATGTTCCTTTTTCTTACCATTGTCCAGCAGTGCCTGCAGGTATGCATAAAGTACATTGTAATTGTAGTTGTTCTTTAAAAAAGACTGGTAGGTGTCCAGCAGCACCTCAGGAGATTTTCCGGTTAATTTTCTCAGTTTATAAATGGCCGATGGCATACTGGGGTCATCCGGGTAACGTTGCGCTATCTTTTCAGCAATGCTTACGATCTCCTCTATTTTTTGCTCCTTCGACTTTAGCAGAAAATAATACCCGTCGGTATATTCGTTCTCCCCGTATAGTTGTATATACCGGTTCCGCTTCTGTTCCAGTTCCGTATATTTTTCGTTTTTACTCAATTGCTGCATAGACAGGGTCATGGCATATGCGCTGTTACTATCCAGCCGCGTTATGCGTTCATTCTCGGTTTCAACCAATGCATTATTGCCTTCATCCGAAAGAATATTGATGTATACCGATCTTAACAGCGAATTACCAGGCGCTTTTGCCAGCGCCTGCGCCATCACCTGTTTGGCCCCTTCCGTTTTTTTACTGCGTAAATAACATTGGGCAAGCAGCACATAATTCAGCAGGTCTGCAGAATCCTTTGCCAGGCGGTTTTCAAAATACTGCTCTGCAAAATGCGGTAATAATGCCGGCAGCGGTGCGGCGGCATCCGGTTTGTTATATGCCTTATATACCGGAGAGCCCTTCAGGTTTACCGGCTTTTCATCCGCATCCAGGAACCGGAGCGTAAAATTGGGATAGTTATTATTGGTATACCCCAGCTGCACCAATAGCCGGTTGGTTCCTTTTTTAAGCACCGTTTTGGTCCGGTAGGCATCAAAATCCGTAAACCGTTCCCGGGGTTCGGAGATCATTAGCTGATCGTTGAGCCAGAGTTTTAGATTGCCGGAAAATCCTATAGCCAGTGTAACGGCTTTTTCTTCGGGCACATCCACAAAGGTTTGGGTGTATACGATGCCGGTGGTAACCGGTATTACAAAAGTGGGCGTAATCCAGCCGTCGGGGTTTTCAAATGCAGGAGTGAACCACTTGATGGCATTGCCGGAGGCATCTTTAAAAACAGCTTCCGGTTGAGGATGCTTCAACGGATCGTATGCATTATAAAAACCGCTGCCGGAAAGGTTTTCAAAAGCCCCCGCGTACTGCCAATTGCGTATGGCGCCAACAGACGGTTCCTGCGGCGCGCCGGTAGCAAGCTTACCGGCCAGGATTTCATTGGAGGCCTGCAGGTAACTGGCGGAGGTTTGCATTAAGACGGGCGCTTGGGTATCCCCGGCAAGTTTCTGCAGCAATGCGAGCTGATGCGGTTTTCTTTTAACCGCGTAAGGCCCTGCAACCGCCGGATTAAACCACAGGGCATAGATATAAGGATACGGATCTTCCATTTGTGTATAAACAGAATCCGCAAACCGCGTCATTCCCGCATTACTGTTAAACGACTGAAGCAGCAGGTTGGTAATAAATGCCTGCCCGCGGGTACCGGCATCCTTTTGCGCCTCCTTTAAAAAGCCCGTGGCCGATGCCCGGTCGTTGTTATTCAGCGCCGTCCAGGCTTTTTGATAATTGCTTTGGGAAAAACTAGTTATACCGGTAATTACGCATACAATAAGCAGCAGCTGTTTTTTCATTATTTTAGTCATTTTCAACAAAAGGAAGGATTGTGTTTTACAGGTTATTCCTTAAAAACCGCAACAATATAGGGAATTATTTGATCGCCGACCGCATAAAATATGTAACAGGAGCGCTATCAGCCGGCATAGCTTCGCTCCGGGAATATTACCCCGCCAATAATCCGTTAGCCGTCAGCAAATTACACATTAACCATTCACTGGTCGTCATCTCTTCCGGCAAGCACGGTTCGCCCCGTACCGGCAGCCCAACGCCATACACCGCTATCAGCTGCGCGGCAAACCCCTCTGACGGCTATTTTAAGTATCTTTAAGCATCGGTAGTTTTTTAAGAAAATGCTTTACCCGGTCTTCATGTTGTTTAACCCCCCATACCATCCATATGCATAAACCGGTTTTTATACCGGGCGGCGCCAACCGCAGCCATCAGCGGAAGGACGATTCGCTTATTGTGGGGGCAGATATAACCGAACTCCTATCATCAAAAGCAGCAGCCGGTTTAAACCCGTTCATTCATTATTATTTATGTATCTATGCAATCACTCAACAAAATAATAACCACGTATAACACCGTGGCCAACGATTACGCCGCCGAGCGCAGCGACGAACTTTCGAAAAAACCGCTGGACCGCCTCCTGCTAAAGGAATTTGCCCGGCTAAATGCCGGTAAAGGCCCCATGGCCGATTTTGGCTGCGGGCCGGGCCATACCACCAAGTTTTTGTATGATAACGGGGCTACGGATATTACCGGTATCGACATTGCCGAAGCCATGGTACAGGCCGCGGGCCGGCTGTTTCCGCAAATACCATTTGAAACCGGCAATCTGCTCAAACTCGACTATCCCTCCGGTCATTTTGGTGCGGCCCTGGCCTTTTATGCCATTGTGCATTTTAGGGATGCGGAGCTGGCTACCGCCTTTAGCGAGGTGTACCGGGTGCTAAAACCGGGCGGACAATTCCTCTTTTCCTTTCATGTGGGCGAGGAAACCGTGCATTTTGACAAAGCCCGGGATAAGGAAGTGGATATCGATCTCTATTTTTTTCCAATGGATAAGATCCTTCGGCTTGTGACCCAGGCGAGCTTTACCCAGCTGGATGCCATTGAGCGCTATCCCTATAAAGATGCCGACTATCCCAGCAAGCGGGGCTATGTGTGGGTGGAGAAACAATAAAACCGGGTAAACTTCACGATAACAAATAATCCTTAATCTTGCAAAAGTTACCAAAAATTGGTAATGCAGTTGCTGGCACTGGTAAGTGAGGTAATCTATGGACAGCCGGCATAGTTTATGGATCCTGCCCGTTTTTCCTTTGCTCATGGCGGCAAAAATGGTCACCCCTTCCCGGCGCCTACCCGGGTTTATGATGAAACGATTGACACCTTGCACAGGCGATACAGAGATCGAAGCTGGGCCGGCAGGATAAAATACAGGCCATACAATCGCTTTCAAAAGTTACGGCTCGACTGGCAGAGGATTTTGTTCCGGATGGAAGCCTTGACGAAGTCATTGCGCATGAAAGGGCCAACTCCTGGAAATATGGCGGCAGAACGGTATTTGGTAAGGCCCGGCCGCCTCAGAACCGCCAACTTGATCTGTTTAATGATCAATTATACTAACGCTACATTAACGGGTGTTACTCCTTAGCTTTAGCGCATCGAAATAGCAGAACCGCCCGATATATGTCTTCAACTTAACGCTCATCGTGTGTAATCCCTAACTCAATGCCTTCAACGCTAACATGTATATGTCAGCGGCAAAGCGATCAACGGCCCCAATTCCCCATTCCCTGGCCATGTTGTGAACAAGAAATCTGTGAACAAAAATAATGTTCACAAAACGCGTGTTCACAAATTTGTGAACAGCCAAATTGTCAACACAAAAATCATTCACATAAGTCCTGTTTACAAGGAGCCGTTTCTTACGCACTCGTTTTGACAGCCAGCCATTTATTGATGAGGCAGATCTCCGGGCGGCGTACAATGCTCCATCTGCTTTTATATAATAGGCTTAAAAACTACTAGAAAATAAGGCTAACCTATTCGGGCAGTATGTTCCAAAATGGAATTAACTGAACCTGTGCTGGCACCAGCCAAATGGTTTCTTGCTCCAGCTTTACATCAAACACACTCTTACACATTGGCAATTATACTTTAGTCATGCCGTCCCGATCAATCGGGATTGTTTCGGCATCTATGCATGGTTTAGGCAGATCCTGAAACAATCCCGACTCGTCGGGACAGGATGACCCAAAGCAGATTTGTCATGGCTTCATTAATGCTGCTCTACAAATGAAAAACTCAGAATAACGGCACCAGATGCGGCGCACAACAATCATACTTTCGTCCTGTTGAGCGGAGCAACGCGCAGCCCCCGCTCGGGATGAACCGCTCGGTACGGGCGGGGAAACATCCCCGTAATGTCGGACAGTCCGGCAATTGAGAGACCCTTCCGCTCTGTGGCGCTTTATTCGAAGGGCAAGAGGCATCGCCTTGGCCAACCAGCAACTGCGAACTTCAGTTCGCAGTACAGGAGCATAATACAGAACACAGAGCCATAGGCTCGGGGCATACATTGAAGCACAGCCGCTCCCCTGTCACCCTGAGCCCGCTAAAGCGCAACAAACATCCCGCTTCCCCCACGGGCGGACAGGCGTCCGGCTCAGCATCACAAGCCCCCCTCACACCCTCTTGGGGTAGTTCTGTTATCATGGTTGTTTTTTTAGGTGATCCATTGGGGTTTTTATCCGCACCAAGGTACTCCGCCGCCACCCCGTATGCAACATTGCCGGTGTGTAAAATACCGGCCCCACGCTGTTATTTACCCATGTATTTTACGTATCTTTATAAAGGAACCCTGTTTCGTTTTTTCACCCTAAATTTGAACCTATGACAAATACAAATGCTATGGAGAAAAAGATACACGAAGGCCGTAATGTAAAGCGTTTCCGCGAAATGCTGGGCATCAAGCAGGATGCCCTGGCCCTTGAGCTGGGCGATGACTGGAATCAGAAAAAAATATCCATACTGGAAACCAAAGAAACCATCGATGCCGCCCTGCTGCAGCAGATCTCCGCCGCGCTTAAGATACCCGCCGAAGCCATCCAGAATTTTGACGAAGAACAAGCAATAACTGTAATTTCAAGTACATTTAATGATGGTGCAGCAGTTATTCAGCACAATCCTGTTTTTAATCCAGTTGAGGCAGTCTTAAAACTTCATGAAGAAAAGATGGCCTTATATGAACGCATGCTAAAGGAAAAAGATGAAATGATGACCGAACTAAAAAAGCTAATACCAGCGAAGTAATTTTTTTGGGCGTGCCCCCTGCCCTGCCAGCGCGCAAGATCAACACACGGCAGCGGTCGGGCAACGGCGAAGCCCTCATGAGCACCATTAAAAAACAATAAAAAAGATGGCGAATAATCCGCTATATTTTTTGCTTCGTTGCACTCCACAAAAGGATGCCGCTGCTATCCCTCACGCGGGGATGGACAGCAATCTTCAAAAAATCATCTATTTAAATGAATGCGAAACGCATGAGAATTGTGTTTTTTTCTAAAGAAGATGGTTCTGCACATCATTTTCTAACAATGGCTGAAGATTTATTGATAACTCTTGATCTTGATGCAAGATCAGAAATTAATGACTTGCTAGAACTATATCATATACATCTCTATTTTGATTCTGGTTTATTTCTTCCTACCTGGGATGAGGCAAAGAAGCAAGCTTTTATAGGGATCGTAAAAATATCCTTTGACAAACTAAAGCGTTTTATGCTTGCGCTTCCTGGTACAGATATAATAAGTATAATTAAAAGCCTGGATTCTCCAGAATATTTAAAATCATTCTGGAGATTATTTAATGACTTAAGTATCTATAAAAAGGTAGACAAAGCAGATTTTCTTCTCATTCTTGAAAGCAAACCATCACAAATTAGAAAAGTTCTTTTGTATAAAAACCTTGTTGAGCATTTTCATAACGAAATAAAGAGCTTTTTATTCAACTATGATGAAGCTGCAGAATTACTGTTATCTAAATTTGAACAAGAACATAGGCATAAAGCACCGGCTTATAATTTCCCCAGTTCCTTAAACCATACAGATAAGGAAAAGATAATAGAAAAGTATATAGACAGTGAAAATGCCAATTTGAATTATCTGCAATTGGTACAGCAGTCGAAAGATTCAAATGACCTCAAGTTTTCGCCTAAAATAAGGTTGAAAGCAAAAAGAAAATCAGAAGTTTTAAATAACGAAATATTAGAGAGCAATAAAGATCATTTATGGTGTATAGGTGTGGATATAGGTTTAGATTCGGGAATGAAAGAGCTTGCCGAGTATTATTATGAAGGTGATGTTTTTAGAGCAATATATAGCCGCGACTATCTTGATACGATAACCTCAGATACAGAACTTTTTCAAGTATTCAGACATCCATTTTGCTATATCGATGAGCATGGATTATCGACTTTGGTCAACAAAGAAAGTGAAATGGACGTTATGGAAAAAATATTTATGAAGTCTAAAAATGCTTACCCTGACGGCATTGTATTTAAAAGAAAAGCTTTTTTAGCACAGGGGCAAATAGTGCTATTAAATAGTTATTTAAAGTCCAAAGAAAATTCTGTCGAACATATTGTTAGCGCGTTTATTAATCAGCATCTTAATACACATTATCGTGTACAGCATTTACGGTTTCAGCCGTCTGGCACACATTTATCATTCTTAGAAAAAATAAGAGTTTTAGCGCCTGAGTTTGAGTCATTGTTGCGGCAATATGAAGCATATGTAAATGATGGCGTCATAGACTTTGATCTTTTAGGATTAAGTTCTGCTCCCATTCGCTTGAATGAAATACGCAGTTTGGTGAGCAAGAAATATATCTATACAAATAGTGAAACGATTGGCCGACTCCTGTATCTATTTTTCTCAGATCAGAGCTCATTGTATTATACAGATAAGTATAAAGATAAATATCATAACCTTTATGATCTTTTAAAAAATGAACAGGTTAGCTTTGATGATTTTGAAAGTTATCAGCAGCCTGAGATCAAAAAATTGATTGAAGAAGATTACATATTAATAAATGATAATAACACTATTGGCATAAAAAACGAAACATTATTATATATCGTAAGCAAACTTTATAAAGATGAAGTATTAAATTATTGGCACCATAAAAAGCCGGTTCGCGATATGATCGACGAACTTATAAATGAAAAGCAATTAGCCGCAGGCAGTTCACTTTTTACCAGACAGGAAATAAGTTTTTACAACTATTATCTAAATAAAAAAGAGTTTACAAATGGTATTGATCTTAGGAACAAATATCTTCATGGATCAAACTCTTCTTCTGAAAAAGAGCATCAGTCCGATTATTATATTTTGCTTAAACTCATTATTCTAACTGCACTTAAAATCGAAAATGACTTACTCATAAATGATTTTGCGGCTAAGGCCCAGGTATAATAATTTTATTTAGAATAAAAGCTTAATATCACTGGAAAGAATCCTTTACAGTAAATATAGGCTCAATGTCAGGACAGATTTTTTGAAACTCTTCTTTATATATGTTTTTTATTGATAAAGCTACAGTTCCATTGTCCTTTATGGGGATTTGGTAAACTGTCCCATCATGCATTGGAATTAAAAATTCTGCAGATTTTACTTCATCTGCTACTCTAATTAAAGCAGACTTGTAAATGTAAGATGCGGTTGCCTGCACTTTGTGACTTAATGCCCATCCGGTTTCATCTTCATATAACTTTCTAAAGTTTCCATTTTCTGTACCAATGATTTTCTCCTTCAAAAGCTCATTTTTAACCTCTGCTTCATATGCTTGTAGCTTATCAAATTGCTGAAAGTATAAGATAGCTTCTTTGGGTAGAGATCTATCACCATACATATAACGGTAAAATATTATTTTAGCATCACTTCTCTCGTTTTTATCTCCTAATACTTTAGTAGCGATATCAATGTAAATATCAGATTTATACAAATTAATAAGAGCAGCATCTTTACTCAAAGATGCCAAAATTCCTGCTTCGAATTGAGCATAATCTATGTACAATAGTTTCATTCCCTTATCAGGTACAATGATATCTCGATTTGACTTTCTTAAATTCTGCAAAGAAGGTTCTCGTAGTATAATCCGTGAGGTAATAGTGCCAAAACCTAAATACGTAGGATGAGTGTGCTTTTTTCCACCCCATTGCGATAACATGAAAAGCAAACTATCTAAATCTCTTTGATTCCTTATTAGTTCATAAAATAGTCTACATACTTCGTCTCCCCTCTTCCTTATTCGAAAAGTGTAAAATGGAGATTTTATAATAGGGTAATTTCTTTCTTTTATGTACTTAATTTGTGCTTTTATATTATCCGGAGCAAAAATCAAATGCTTTAATTGTAATTCATTTTTTATGACGTAAATAATCTTTTCCAATTCCTTACATCGTTTTTCTGCTATTTCTAAATTTACACTTATTCCCGCTTTCTGTACTTTGTGAATAATTGCATTTATTTTTCTTTCTATATTTTCAAATCTTGCGGTTTCCGTACTATCCTTTTCAATAAGAAATTTATAGAAATTGAAGATATTTTGCAAAAAATCCTTAATATTTTCTCTAGTGATTTTAAAGCTGGGATCAATAATTTTGTGATATTTTAGCCGTTTTAATACTTTCCACTCACTATAATTGCGTAGATCTTTTCCCTCCTGAGCAACCTGTTTTTCTAAGGATTCTAAGTCTATTATAATTGGAAGCACTGCTTCTCTTGAAGAGATTTCTCTAATCAAGTCTGTCGTCTGAAAACTTA
Source organism: Niabella pedocola (assembly GCF_021044425.1). GTDB lineage: Bacteria > Bacteroidota > Bacteroidia > Chitinophagales > Chitinophagaceae > Niabella > Niabella pedocola. The sequence goes on from NZ_JAJNEC010000003.1 coordinate 521,223, forward strand.
CAAGAATGTCCTCTTTATCGAATACAAATGAAGAAGAGAAATCACCTAAATTATTAACGTCAATAAAATACCATTCCAGATCTACAAGGGCTACTATAAAAGTACTCATACCTATAAAGAATATAATTGTTCGAAATTTTCTTCTTGATCATCATTTGTTTCATCTAACCCATATACATATACTAAATCCCTATGTCCAAACTTATTAGTAAATTCAGGTGCATCCTTCAAAGATGCTGATATTTGTTTTGAGGGAATCAATTCTGGCTCAAACGACCTAAGGGCAATTAAGGCTATTCGGTTTTGAAAATACCTGCGCGTAAATCCCTGGCCAAATTTTCTTAATATGACTCTTTTGTAGTCATCTTCGACAGAACATAAGTAAATAATCATGGCGGCTATTACAGGTCTGTTTGTTTCATCATTCTTTTCCACTTGGCCTGTCGCATATCGAATCAATTCTTTTGATTTATATTTCAATTTGGCTAACAGCAACCAAATTTGGTATGTTTGGAAAGAATAGGTGTTGTAGTTTTCTTCAGTAATAATCTGTTTTAAGACAATCAATAACTCTTCGGTTATCTTGTCCCTATTAATTAAATTTAAGACCTTGCAAACTTGAGTCGTAAGCCAAGGCTTATCATATAAGCTTTTAGTCGCTGCCAATATATTTTCAAAAAAATTATTGCTATTTAATTGTATGCTTCGTTGCCCTAGAAATTCAATAGTGTTTAATGCATAATTCAATCTTTTAGCAGCATCATCGGCATCAATCAAATCTTCTTGAATATTCTCACCCAATAATGCTACACTTTCGTGAAATGCTTGATTTAGATATGCATAATTATTTGCATTTCTCAACCTGGCTATTTTATTTAATCTTAAATCAAAAACTAAATCGAAATCTTCTCTATGTATTTCTCCTGGCTTATCTGTAGTCTTAGCAATGATTGTCTTAATTTCAGTTTTTTGAGAATTTACCGACAAATCACAACGTCTTAATTCTGCTTCAAAATCCTGAAGTATTCGCCTAGCTTCATATTTGTCTTTACAAAATATTCGAATATCATCCATAAATCTGAAATAACAGCATGTGTTATTCTGCATAAAAATATCTACCTGGTTAAGATAAAAAGATGCGAGGAGTGAAGACGCGTCACTATTTTGAGGCAGCCCTAATGGTCTTTCAGAAAAATTTTGTAGCATCTCGCTTAACAGCACAGATGCTAGCTTCTCATTTTCTGTATCACAAACTCTCTTAATTTTTTCTATTAAAAGATTCTTATTTATATTATCATAAAAGTTCAATAAATCAATTTCAATGACAGCCCCATACATATAATTGCCATGAGTATCTTTAGCATTAGCATGTTCCAACAGCGCATATTTCATTTTCTTCCATTGTTCTACTCCATTTAGTATAAGCTGACTGTCTGAATATTTATTATATCTGGCCGAATAAACCGTCGGAATCATAGATTTTTCCATTTTTTCGGCTAACACACCGACAACGGCCATATACATTATTCGATCTATAAATGGCAATATCAATGCTTGGCGTAGAGTTAGCTTCTTTTTAGGCACATAGAATTGCTCTGCTCTTGTAGCTACATATTTTTTGCCATTAAAATATTTAGCAAACTGCTTAAATAAATAACCTTGATCTAATAAATCAATATACTTAAGTGGATCATGAAACCAGTCATCTGCAATATCTGTTTGTAATCTTTTTCTGGCTAGTTCCAAGTCTAAACATACTCCATTTATAATAGCCTGATGAATATCAACGACAACATTCTGTATTTCTTTCTTATACTTGGATGACTGAGTATCTAATGGTAATAATTTTAAAGATATCAAACGAATATTTATCTCTTCAAAACTGATACGAGTACAATCGATAGTATCATTCTCTAAATTATCATTAGGATAGCGACAAATTATCCCATATAGAACATGCTTATTTTTGATAAAAATTCCAGAACCCGAAATGCCAGGTAAAGCTTCACATGATGGAGGTGCGCTAAGCTTTAATCTTTTAACCTCGTTATCATTTCTTTTAAACTTGAATAAATGTATCTCGTTTTCATTTGCTGCAAAAGTCCCCCATGAAAAAAAATTCCTGTCATTATCATCAATTATATCTGTGACAAAGATTTGATGAAAGTTGACTGTGTCCTTTTTATTAATAATTAAAATGGCAAAATCACTATCAAACGTTATTAAACGTTTTTTTAATTCAGCTTTTTTTACATAGTACAGCCTTTTGAGTTTTCCAGTATCTGAATAAAAAACCTCAACATATGATAAGCTATTCAGGTCAAAAGGTGTTAATGAATCTTCCTGGAAAATATGTTTAGCTGTTAATACATAGTTATAGTCACAATAATTTGGTGTTTCATAAACTACGCCAGACCCTACACTAGGCACACCTCCTACATGAGTCATGATTTTAACGCCATTTTTCTTTAAGTTATCAGATACTAACGCCATATTTTTCGTTATTCAATATTGTATCAAAGTTGTAGTCCTTTTTTTCCTGCTTTGTTATACCAAGATTTATAATAGCATCTTCATAGTTAAAAATAAACTTTATAGGCTCTTTATTTGGTCTATTGATATATTTAATCACTTTTAGTAGCGCTCTTTTATTGGGAAGGAAGTGCTTTTTGCTGTTGGTACTAATAATGAAATCGCTACATTCCAATTTTTCTAAAATGCTTTTTGACAAGCTACGATAGCTACCATGATGAGGTAATTTTATCACATCAAATGGCACAGGTTTATTACCATTTTCACTAAATAATTTGGAAGCAATAACATCAAATCTATCCGGCGTTACATCACCAGTTAGAAGTACTTTTTTATTTTCACAGGATATTTTTAGAACTATGCTACTTCTATTTGGAATCGAATTGTCTTGACTTTTATCTTGTATAAATGGCTCTAACTTAGACATTGGAGAATCCCAGTCACGCTTCCAGTCACCTGTTAAATATGCTCCTTTTTGAGTGCTATATTTATTTAGATCCCCTTTAGTAGGAGAAAGAAACTCAATAGTCAAATCTTCAAAAGAAATATCATCACTTTCATCAATATACATCTCCCATTTAGGATTTAGTTTGATCAGTAATTCCTCAACTTCATAAGCCTGTTGGTAGGATAGCTCTTTCGAATCGTTAAGTGTTATTTTACCTAATACTAATCTTGGCGAATTAAAAATAACACGTTTGATAAAAGGCTTATTTTCAATGTGATATCTATTCTTTTCAACATGTTTTAATAAATCTATTATCCCTTTTATATGATCATCATCATGATGAGTAATAACTAATAAATCTATTATTTCTTCATTTTCAAATATTGTATCAACTTCTGAGAGCAAATATTTACTATCATTGCCACCATCAATAATTATATTATGCTTTAGGTGTTGTATCAAAATGGCATCACCTGTCCCAGCTCTTAAAAATTTCGTTACCATAATAATTAAGGATTTTTAGTGTAATCAAAGGATTTGGTGCTATGTTACCCACCACAATATGAAAAATCATTTTATACATTATTATCACAAGTGAATATATTTTCCTATATCTATCAATTTAGGAGAATTATTGAATGGATGGTTTTTATCCCAAAATTTTTGCTTATCTTCTGTTTTTACTTCTATCATAATGTAGTACGATTTTACTGCAGACAAAATAAATCTAAGTTAATTCTGATTTATCCAAATGAACTAAGTGCAGGATGCGGGTTATTTCATCAATCGTCAATTTTTCGCTTGGTCCTTTAAATATAGGAAAAAATCTAAATTTTCCGTTAGTTAAATTATTTTATGCGGCCAGCCTTTCGGCTTCCAGGGCCAACGGCAAGGGTCTATTTTTCCGTATCTTTAAGGCGCTACAGCAATACATTATGGCGGATAATACCATACAGGGGCAGGCCCCTCCACCTCATTTTAAACTCAACGAAACCCTGCAACGGGCTATAATACATGATAGGTATGGTGGCAATCGGCAGGCGGGTATATCCACCCCGGCCGGCTATCCGTTTATCTTGATTTTTTCAGGGGCTACCGGCCAGCAACACGGCTATAAAGACCAATGGGAAAACGACGATGTGTTTTCCTACACCGGAGAGGGCCAAACGGGCGATATGCAACTGGCAAAGGGCAATTTGGCATTAGCCGAACACCTAAATACAGGCAAAAGGGTATTTCTGTTTGAGTATGTGCAACGAGGCTATGTACAATACAAAGGCGAGCTGGAATTGATAGAGTATGATTATTTTACCGCTCCGGACCGAGACGGCCAACAGCGGATGGCCATAAAATTCTTTTTTAAAAGAAAAGGCATTGCCCTGCCCTATGAACCGGAACTGGAGGGGATCATGGTAAAGGAGCCATCCCCAAAACAACAAACCATTCCACCCAACGAAACGGAGCGCAAGGGTTTGGTAACCTCCCGTATTGGTCAGGGTGCTTATCGCAAAAGCGTATTGCATCGCTGGCGGTTTGCCTGTGCCGTTACCGGCTATACAAAACACGAGATATTAATTGCCTCCCATATTGTGCCCTGGCGGGACGCCAACAACCTGGAGCGGTTGGATGTGCACAACGGCATTTTGTTATCCCCGGTGTATGATGCCTTATTTGACCAACACCTGATTAGTTTTGAAAACAATGGAAAAATCATCCTTTCCCCCGCGCTGCGCGCCAGCGCCTATGATAAAATAGGTGTTACCGGCCGGGAAACCATTAAAAACCTGTCGGTAGAAAATCATAGTTATTTGGAGCGGCATAGAAATGAAATACGGTAAACGATATTTTAACCACTAATGATTATCCGGCGCCATTTTTACTCAAAATAAATATACACATATTTCCTACGTAGTGTTTTATCCTTACCCCCGCCCAGGTATTCTTTACTGATCAATCCACCTGGCGTTAAGACTTTCTCGATTGTTGGGTGATATTGCCCGGCTTCATCTTTTTTTACTTTATCACCAGAGAAAACAAATTCATATTTTGTCCAGCTACTATCCGTATAAACATATTTCGTTCTTTGGTGAATATTCATTAGCCTTAATTCACCCATAGCTCCATACTTTTGAAACCGGGCTATTGTTTTTACTCTTCCACGCTCATCATATTGTAAACTTTCGGTAAAGCGCTCATCTTTTGGCCCGGTCATTTGTTTAACGGATACCATCCTCCCCTTATTATCATAAAAATAATTTTCGGCACTATTCAATTCATAGTCAGATGCATTGGTTGAATAGTGTTCATCCAGCGTTTTTGAAAAATTATGCGCATAATAAAAGTGCTTGGCGGTCATTTTATTTAATGAATCATAATAAAACCTTGTTAACTGTGCCGAAATGTGGTTAGAGTTTTGATAACAATTGGTACGAAGGAGAATTTTTCCCTGCTGGTTGTATACATATTTCTGTATTTCTATAAGCCGGCCATCCGGGTTTTTACCTGAAATAATACTAAGAAAACACAAAACGGTATCTGCCGAGTTTTTATACTCGTATTTGTATTTGATTTCGCTATTTGTGCGGTAAGAGTAAATCCTTCTGCCCAATGTATCAAATTCGGTAACCTCGTTTTGTTTGGGAGGATCCTTCAGTGTATCCATTTGCAGTTTAACCCTGTTTTTAAGGATACTGCTATCAACAATATAATATTCTTTTAGTGAATTTTCCTGAGAAAAGGTTTTGACATATAACAAAATGAGGATAAGCAATAGTTTATAATTTTTCATATGCTGCGCGAATTTCAAAGGGGATATCAGGCCGCCCTTTTTTATTAAAGATACTTCCAATTTGGATTACAGAAAAATACAACAGCAAGAAAGGTTGAAGCTTTAAATCATTCTTCAGCATCCTATTGAGTGGAGCGAACAGTCCGACAATGGGGAGATCCTTCGGCTCCACTTCGTTGCGCTGGATGACGTACGACAATCCTACTTTCGTCGGGGTGCGCTCAGGATGATGTGGACGGAATTGGTCATTCTTCTTTAAACGCAAACCGGGTTTATAGCACGGATGCCCGCGTGAGGGATAGAAAGGGCGGCCGCCAACAGCGGCCGGTGCGCAGCACGGAACCCCTGCATAGCCCGACCCCGGCCGTGTGCAGGTCCCGATAGCCATCGGGATGCGTGGGCGGGCCGGGGGCACGCCCAAAAAAAGAGCCCGCTACTGTGATGCCGATAGCGCTACTCCCGGGCCTGTACCACCTTCATCAACTGCGCCAGGGTGGCGGTAAAGGGAACCGCGGAGGCCCTGCCGGATGTATAGTTGGGCAGGTTTTTAAAATTCCATTGCAGGTGGTGCAACTCCGGCTCCAGCACAGGCGCCAGGCGAATGACCAGGTAATGATCTTGCGTGGGGGAAGGATAGTTTTTGTCCACCAGCTCCTGCCAGGAAAAGACCTGCGGACCCTTGCTGATGATTTTCCACAGCTCGCCGGACTGCTGCTGCCCGGCGGTATGCAACAGCAGATACCGGGCGCTTACGGTGGGCGCATCCAGCACCAGGCCCCCTGCCCCGCTGCCGGTCCTGAAATTGTACAGGTGGTGCTGCCGGATCCAGGCCAGCTGTTCGGCGGATTTATAATAGCCGATGAGCACAAAACTATCATCCGGCAACAGATCCCGGTTGGCACCGTAGGGCTCTGGCAAGGGCTCGTTGAGTATGTTGTCTTCCCCCGGCTTTTGCCTGAATACGTCAAAGGTATGGTAGGCCCATTTTTCCCGCTGGGAACTGCGGTTGATAAAATGATCGATAATGGCCGTGATAAAGGCTTTTAAGGCGCCGGTGCCATCCTCTATTTTGGAAGGCCGCACGGGGAAAGCGCCCAGTCCGGGCAGTATTTCATGAAAACCCTTGCGGGTAAGGTCCTTATGCCCCGGGTACAGCACATAGGCCCCGCCCGTGCGCCGGATGGCATCCTTATAGGCATGCATTTTAAGCAGGTCCGCATTTTTATAAATACCCTTGCTGTTGTCCTTTTTTTCCTGCGCCAGCGCGGCGTTGGAGGAAGGCTCTAAAAATTTATTGAGGTGATCAATTTTATACTTGGCATCAAAATGTATGTGCACGATGAGCTCCTGCAGCTCGGCCTCCGCCTCGGTAATGCCCGCGGGCCAGAAGGAAAGCGTATAGTCCGGCCGCATGTGCATGGTCCAGCTGCCGGCATCCGGGTAGGGTTTGCTGCCGCTGAAGGAGCGGTTGTAGCTAAAGCGGATGGACAGCTTGCGGCTGCCCGCATCGTACACGCCCTTTACGGGATAATGCCGGCCCTGTTTGAGTCGCAGGTTGAGCCCGTCTTCCGTTTTTTCGATAAGCTGACTGATATCCTCCGCGTTTAACTGGAACAGGGATTGAAAGAGCGACAGCAGCTTAAAGAACAGCCAGTACTCATACAGCGTGGCCACATCTTTTTTACCGCCCTGGTACACATCATCGCCACCCGTCCACACCAGTCGCGCCGCTGCATCAAACAACAGCCAGGTGCGCAGCACCTCCCGGTAGCCCTCCTTGCGCTGTAATACCGGACTGTTGAGCCGGAGCGTGGTGGGTGCCGAAATTTTTGCAAAGAGGCCGTGGTGCAAAAAGCCTTCCAGCGTGCGGATGAGCAAGAGTGATTCCTTATACAGCTTGCTTTGCGGCGCGGCGGCATTGTGCACCTCCGTACAAAATTGTAAGAACACTTCCAGCGCATGTTTTACAAAACGGTTCTCCGGTGTATCCACCGCGTCTGTTTTGCGCGTGGCCGCAATACGCCGGGGCAGGCTGTGGAACCCGGCTTTTTTTAAGGACTCCGGGAGGAGGGCCGGACTACCGCCTTTTAATAATTCCTTTACATGCGCATTGGAAAGACGGCGCAGCTGGCGCACATCCCGCGGTTCCGGCGCGTCTGCCCATTGGGTAACGGGTGCCGTAACAATGCGGTGAATGGCCTCGGCAAACTCATCTGTACCGATCACCGATTTGATGAAGGCGAATTTTTGATAAAGGGTCTGGCTGCTTTTGGTATAATCAATATCGAAATAATGCGCGGCCGGCGCGTTGGACTGCAACAGCAGGTCGGTACATTTTTCGGTGATGAGCTCCAGCATATCCCGGTAATCGTTACGGTAGCTGGTTTTGGTGGATTGTACTTCCAGCTCAATGCTTGTAACCGGCTCCGGCTGGTGATTGAATAATATAGGAATGGTGAGCGTGCCGGTAAAAATATTGGGCGCCAGCGTACCCGTGTGCGTATTTCTTTTATGCGGGATGATGATGTTTTCCCCCACATCGCCCAACTGGTAACCGGGATGATTAAATGCATAATCATAAAAAAAACCTTCCATCAATTGATACCGCGCTTCGTTATGTTCGGCCGCGTCCTCCTCCCCGTCAAACAGGGTATCCGGTTTGCGGGCATCGATGTACAGGCGCAGACCGGGAGCTATCTGATCCAAATGGAGTTCTATGGAAGACAGGGTTTTCATATCAGGCTTCGGCAAAGCTTGCAAAACCGTTATCAATAGCCCCCTTGTACATCCGGGTTATTTTTTCCAGCGACAGGGGAAAGAGCACCTGGTCGGTTTCATAATCAAAATCATCGGTTTCAAACACCTCCTTTTCCAGATTGCTGCCCTTAAAACAAAGCGCCCCTAAGGTACTCAGCACGGGTATTAGCTTGCGGCGCGATCCGTGTAGCTTGGGCAGGAGCTTTTGCATAATGGCCATATCCAGCTTTTGATTTAAGGAAAGGTTTTGATCGATCACCTCCAACTGGTGGAGCAGCTGCAATATTTCCGTGGCCGTACGGTAGCCAAACTCCGCACCCGTTTTTTTAAGCTCTTTAAAAAAGCTGATCAAGGTTTGATTGATATACGCGCGGTCTGCCCCCTGTGCCTGCACTTCCTTTGCCCCGGCCAATGCCAGGAAGCTTCCCGCCCCGGAAGCCCCGGTGGTATGGAGCGCCTGTTTATCTGTCGTGCGGGTATTATTTAAGAAAGCCGCCATCTCCGGCGCCGTTACCCGGAACTCGATGGTATTGGCACGGTCCAGCACTTTGGGGCTGAACATATTGGTGGTTTCATCAATATTCACGGTGCCAATAATAAATAAATTCGCCGGCCACTTGATGGCAGCCGGAACGCCCGATTTCTTTTGTGCACCGCCCGCATGTAAGGATATAGCCTCCTGCGATTCCATAATGCTGAGGAAATCCGCAAAGTAGCGCTCCACATGGCTCAGGTTCATTTCATCCAGGATGAGGAAACAGGGTTTGTTGGCATGCGCGCTCGCATACAGGAGCAGCTCCAGCGCACCATTGTCCGGCTTTATATATTCCTGCGGATCCAACGCATTGGGATAGCCCAGCAGCGGTTCCCGGTTCGTCCAGTCGGCCCCCACCGGCACGATGCAATACTGTTTTGCATCCTCACAGATCCATTGCACAAAAGCCTGCGCCAGCCGGGTTTTACCCGAACCCGAAAGCCCGGTAAGGATGACAAAAGGCTTCGCCAGCAGCGCACCCACAAACCGGGTGACCAGCGCCGGGTTAAAGCTGAGACCGGTTGTATGCAATGCTTCTAAAAAAGCGGAGAGCTGAAACTCCTGCTGCCCGGTGGTGGTGTGGGTGGTTGGCATATCGGTATCCTCCTGCATTTCGTTGTACAGATCAATAATATCCAGCAAGTCCTCCTCTATTTCATCCCGGTTTAAGGGGTTGTTGGTGTTGTAGACCTTATACACATAAGAGCTGCCATAATTGGTCGGCTTGCCCAAATGGTGTTCGGCAAAATATTTTGTGATGGTGGTGGGGTTCCGGAGCTTCCAGTTGTTTGGGGGTTTGTGGGTTTGACTTACCCCATAAGCCAACACCAATAGATTTAGATTTTTATAGAACAAATAAACCGGATATATACCTTTTTGAACGGTATTGGGTTCTTTTAGAAAAGCAATCCAAGGCACATCTGCCTTCACCCCCTGTCCAAAGCTTACTTTTACTTTGAGATTGTTAAAGCTTTTCTGATAGCTACGGGACTTTAAATCATCTGTCTGGGTCTGCTCCAGGAAGCGGCTGAGCTCGTCAAAGTAGCTGGGCACTTCTTCCCTTTTCTCCACCTGGAAACCCATTTTGCTGAAGTAGGCTACGGCCTGCTGCGTGGTGAACGCATCCAGGCCCAGTTGCTGTCCGTTGGCGTATTGATTGGCCCGGGAGAGGATGTATTTGGGCGGGTATTTTTTGCCCTCCACCACCAGGTAGTACTTGGTGTAGAATCTTCTTGGCGGTATGGCGGAAAGCTCCGTTTCCTGAACGGCTTTGAGGATGTCGGCGTTGGTGATATTTAAGGGGATAGGGGTTGTCACTGTGCTGTTTTAAAAGGCTAAATTTATGGGTTTCCGGCGATTGGTAAAAAGGCTGCGGGTGCAATGGGTGCTATTTTTCATTTTTGAGGTGTTGGGGCGTTATTGTGATTGCTGTAAATATACTAAATGTTTTTAATTTGAATGGCAGCTTTCAGGAGACTGGGTCACTGGGAGACATTGGCGTTTACCGCGGCGTCCCAGTCCTCCAAAAGGAGGCATACTCCCCAAAAAACGGTTGCTTCCAAAAACTTTGTAACTTTAAACGAAACAACACCTATGACCACAGAAAAACATCCTCAGGGATTTATTCCTATGCATGGAGGCTACCGAAAACTGATCACTTTCCAAAAAGCAGAGATCATCTATGACGGTACCGTATTTTTTACCGGTCGCTATTTTAATAAATATGACCGCACTATTGACCAGATGGTGCAGGCGGCCCGTTCCGGAAAGCAGAATATTGCAGAGGCCAGCATGGCTTCGGCCACCTCAAAAGAAATGGAAATTAGGCTTACCAACGTGGCCCGGGCCAGTTTGGAAGAGCTGTTACTGGATTATGAAGATTTTCTGCGCACGCATAAGTTGCCTCAATGGGAACGCAGTCATCCCCTTTCCCGGCGTTTTGATCAGCTCAATCAAACGCCAGGCTCCAATTATGATACCTTTAAAAAGGCCATCGAACATGAAGAACCGGAAATAAGTGCCAATGTATTAAGGTGTCTGGTAAAAATAACCGTCTACCTGCAGGGGAAACAGGTAACTGCTTTGGAACATGCATTTATTAATGAAGGTGGCCTGCGCGAGCGGATGACCCAGGCCCGGTTGCAAAAGAGAAATAGGGAATAGTGCCCCTATACTATATTAGGAGACAGGGAGACTTAACAGAAAAGAGCGTTGGTCGCTGATGCGCAGATTTTTATGCCGGAGGTACCTGATTCATTATACAGGAAAGTATAAAAAAGGATCTGCGCATCTGTGGCTAAAATTTTTATAACATCTGCAGGTGCAATTGGAAATGTTTTTCATTTTGGGAGTCTTGGTTGCCATTAGTTTAAAAACAATATCCTAACTGTTTTTTAATTTGAATGGCCGCTGATGCGCAGATTTTTGTGCCGGAGATACCTGATTCATTTACAGGAAGCACAAAAAATCATCTGCGCATCTGTGGCTAAAATTTTTACAACATCTGCAGGTGCAATTGGAAATGTTTTTCATTTTGGGAGTCTTGGGTGCCATTAGTTTAAAAACAATATCCTAACTGTTTTTTAATTTGAATGGCCGCTGATGCGTAGATTTTATGCCGGAAGTACCTGATTTATTATACAGGAAAGTATAAAAAAGGATCTGCGCATCTGTGGCTAAAATTTTATACGGCTGCCTGTTTCCGGAAAGCCAGTAAAAAAGCGATCACCTATATGTATTGCAGGTGACCGCTTATATTGAAAGCTTTCCTTTATGTCTACTAAAACCGGATGATTTCGCTGCCGGTATGAATTTCGAGCGACTGCTTTTCGCTGGCTGCTACCCTGCCGATTACCTGCGCATCCACACCCAGCGCCGTTGCTACCTTAATAATAGTATCGGCATCTTTTTCGTTGGTGTAGATCTCCAGCCGCGTACCCATATTAAATACCTGGTACATTTCCCGGGCATCGGCACCGCTGGCTTTTTGAATGATATCAAAAATAACCGGTGGTGTAAACAGGTTGTCCTTTATAATGGTTACCCCGTCCGGTACATATTTCATACACTTGGTTTGCCCGCCGCCGCTGCAATGGATAAGACCATTGATGGCATCAAAATGTTCCTCCAGCAATACCTTCATTACCGGGGCAAAAGTGCGGGTGGGACTCAGCAATAATTTCCCGATGGTGGTTTGAGCACCGTCCACATCGATGGTGTCCGTCATGCCATGAGGCCCGATGTATACGACCTCATCCGGCAGACCGGGCTCAAAGGTTTCGGGATATTTTTGTCCGTATTCCTTTTTCAGCACATCATGCCGGGCACTGGTGAGCCCGTTGCTGGCAAGGCCACTGTTGTAGGATGCTTCGTAGTTCGTTTTTCCAAAAGATGCCAGTCCAACGATCACATTTCCGGCGGCGATCTTTTCATTGGTGATGAGTTTTTTGCGGGGCCAGCGCGCCGTCATGGTACCATTTACCGCAATGGTGCGCACCACATCCCCCACATCCGCTGTTTCGCCGCCCATATAAGTGATGTCGATACCAAATTGGCGCATGGTGTCAAAAAACTCCTGGCTGCCATTGATCACTTCCGACAGTACTTCCGCCGGGATCACCGTTTTATTACGGTCGATGGTGGATGAAAATGCCAGCTGATCATAGATGCCCACGCATAAGAGATCGTCCAGGTTCATAACGATGGCGTCCTGTGCAATGCCCCGCCAAACGCTGGCATCACCCGTTTCCTTCCAGTACAGGTAGGCCAGGATGCTCTTGGTGCCGGCGCCGTCGGCATGCATTACATTGGCCCAATCGGCATCGCCTACCAGCACATCGGGGTAAATTTTGCAAAAAGCCTTTTCATAAAGCCCTTTGTCCAGCTTTTGTGTAGCAGCATGTACTTCTTCCTTTTGTGCAGAAACCCCTCTTTTGGAATACAACGACATCGATTGATCTTATTTTTGTTAAGGCCGCTAAGATAAGACAGGTTTTGCTATTTGAGGTTTGAAGTTTGAAGTTTCGCCGCTAATTTTGCGCCTGATGCAAATTCACAGGAATATTGAGGCGCTGCCTGCATTTAAAAATGCCGTTATTACCATTGGTACTTTTGATGGGGTGCATGAGGGCCACCGTAAAGTGATCCGCCAGCTCACCGCCCAGGCCCGGGCCGTAAACGGCGAATCGGTAATTATAACCTTTCATCCGCACCCCCGTAAGGTGGTGAATTCTTCCATCCTGGGGCTTCGCCTGATCAATACCCTGGCGGAACGGATCGAGCTGCTGGAGTTGCTGGAAATCGACCACCTGGTGATCATTCCCTTTACCGAGGTGTTTGCCAACCAACTGCCGGAGGATTATCTCTGCGATTTCCTGATCGAAAAGTTCCGGCCGCATACCATTATTATCGGGTACGACCACCGGTTTGGCCGCGACCGCATGGGCGACTATAAATTGCTGGAACAGCTGCAGGAAAAATATCATTATGAACTGCAGGAGATCCCCAAACATATCCTGGATAATATTTCTATCAGCTCTACCAAGATCCGCGAGGCCATCCTGAAGGGCGATACTCCTACCACCAACCATTTACTGGGCTATGATTTCTTTTTTGAAGGCGAAGTGGTTCATGGCGATAAACTGGGCCGGGAACTGGGCTACCCTACCGCCAACCTGAAGATCACCGATGACGAAAAGATCATCCCCGGCAATGGTATTTATGCTGTATATGTAAGCCTGGCCGGTGATCCCCATCGCTATAAGGGCATGATGAGCATCGGCCTGCGCCCCACCGTAAACGGAACCAAACGCACCGTGGAGGTGAATATTTTTGACTTTGATGCTTCTATTTACGGACAAACCCTGCGGGTGTATGTAAAGCAGTTCCTGCGGGAGGAAGTGCGTTTCGATTCGCTGGAAGCGCTGGTAAAGCAGATCGACCAGGATAAGGTGGATAGCCTGGCGGTGTTGTAGCCGGCAACAGGGCCTTTTTCACCCCTGTGAGATATTATGTGCAAAAAAGTATCGCCGTCGTCATTTCAAGCGTAGTCGAGAAATCTTTCCGTCATCACTTTCCTGAACAAATAAATTTTCAAAGCGCTGTTACCGGAATACTTCCGCGGAGACCTCTCCCCTGCGGTCGAGGTGACGGATACCCCTTCCTGCCTGAGGAATTGAATGTTGCCAATGACAGAATCCTTATAAAATAGAAAACAATCACACAATCGCCATGCTGAGCCTGGCCGAAGCATCCCTGTGATACCCGAATTTGCCCGATGATAGGGAGACCTTTCGACTTCGCTATGCTCCGCTCAAGGTAACGAAAGTAGGATCATCTCGCACTGATCCCGAAACAAGTTGCCTATGACAGATTTCTTAATGTATTGCCAATGAATCATACTTTAGTCATGCCGTCCCGATCAATCGGGATTGTTTCGGCATCTATGCATGGTTTAGGCAGATCCTGAAACAAGTTCAGGATGACCATAAGCATTTGATGTCATGGCTACATTGATTTTGCAAGGCAAATAAAAATCAGGATGATTCCCGGAGTCCGGGACAAGCCAGAGCTAATATCTCCAGGACGATACCGATAGAATCAAAACTTTACTTAAAATATCAAATAAATGTATGCAAATACATATTAATCAAAATAATAAACAACAATACATTTTATTTATTAAAAGATCAATTTCCTTAAAGACTGCTCATCCCGGCCGGCTATTGCTGCTCCTCCAGCTCCATCAGTTTGGTAAAAATGGTTTCATAATCCTTTTCCAGCCGTTGGTTTTCCTTGGTAGCGGCCGCATAATCCTGCTCGGCTTTTACAAACCGGTTGCGGTCGGAATAGATCTGCGGATCTCCCAGGTCTTTTTCCAGCTGTGCCATCAGCGCTTTATTTTTACTCAGCGCCTCTTCGGTTTGCTGAAATAATTTCTGCTGACGCTGCAGCTCCTTTTTCAGTTCCTTATTAATGGGAGCATTGCTAACCGGAGCCGGAGTGGGCACCGGTGCCGCTACTGCAGCAGGTTTCGATTTCTGCGCATTGGCCTCCCGTTTTTCGGCGTCGGCCTGCTTGCGCATCCGCTCATTCCAGGCCACCCATTCATCATAAGGGCCTTTAAATTCCTTTATCTTCCCGTCTACGATCTCCCATATCTTGTTGGCCGCTTTTGAAATAAAGTGCCGGTCGTGACTTACCAGGATCATGGTACCCTCGTAACGGTTGAGGGCATTGATCAGCAGGTCCACACTGTGCATATCCAGGTGGTTGGTAGGCTCATCCAGCATCAGGAAATTGGCCTTGCTTACAATGGTCTTTGCCAGGGCCACGCGGGCCTTCTCGCCCCCGCTCAGGATCCGGATCTTTTTATCCGAATCATCACCGCTAAACAAAAAGCAACCCAGCAACGCCCGTAACTCCAGGTCCGTCATCTGACTGCCGCAACCCCGCATTTCATCCAGGATGGTATTATCCAGGCTCAATGCCTCCAGCTGGTGCTGGGCATAAAAGCTTTCTTCCACATTATGGCCCCATTTACGGTTGCCGTTGTACGACTCTGCATCTGCGATAATACGCAGCAAAGTAGATTTTCCCTTTCCATTAGCTCCGATCAGCGCGATCTTATCGCCCCGGTCGATCTCCGCCTTGGCATCCTTCAGGATCACATTATCGCCAAATGCTTTCGACAAATGATCCAGTTCTACCAGTACCCGCCCGGGCACTTTATCCACCCTGAAGTTGATCCGCAGGTCGGGCCGCTCAATCGCCACATCTTCAATGCGTTCCAGCTTATCCAGTTTCTTCATAATGCTTTGCGCCATGGCTGCCTTGCTGGCCTTGGCCCTAAAGCGCTCTACCAGTCGCTCGTTCTGGCGGATATAGTCCTGCTGGTTCTCGTAGGCCTTTTGCTGCATTTCAATACGCACGGCTTTTTCCTTTTCATAAAACTCGTAATTGCCATTATAAAAATGCAGTTCCCGCTGGTACAGTTCCACGATCTTGGTCACCATCCGGTTGAGGAAAAATTTATCGTGACTCACGATCACCACCGCACCCTGGTAATGCTGCAGGTATTTTTCCAGCCATTCAATAGAAGGTAAATCCAGGTGGTTGGTAGGCTCATCCAGCAACAGCAGGTCTGGCTTGGCCAGGATCATCTTGGCCAGCAATACCCGCATCCGCCATCCCCCGCTGAACTCTTTGTACGGACGGTTCAGGTCGGCATTCGAAAATCCCAGTCCCTGCAACACTTCTTCGGTTTTGTGCTGGATGTTATACCCACCCAGCAGCTCCATTTCATGCAGCTTATCCGTATATTCAAGCAGGGTCTTTTCATCGCCGGTCTTTTCCAGCTCGGCGCCCAGCACTTCAATTTCTTTCTCCAGCTTGAGCACTTTTTCAAAAGCGCTCATGGCCACCTGTAATATAGAATCATTGGTATCAAAGCTCAGCAGGTCCTGGTGCAGGTAACCGATCGTGGTTTCCTTGCTGCGCTCCACCGTTCCTGCGGAAGGCGCGTATTGGTTTACAAACAATTTCAGCAGGGTCGATTTACCCGTACCATTATAACCAATAAGCCCGATGCGCTCATTGGGCTGTATATGCCAGGTGGCATCTTCCACGATGATGCGTGCACCAAATTCAAACGTAACATTCTGTAAGCCGATTAACATATCTTTCCCCTGATTTTTACCCCTCTGTTAAAATAATTGATTGTTTATCAGTATTTTTGTTTTTCTGGAATCTGCAAATTTAGTCAATACAGACGAGTAAATGATACTATACGTGATATGAAAAAGCTTTTGATCGTTATTGCAGTGCTGGCAGCTGCTTTTCTTGTTTACAAATTATTAAAAAAAGACAAACCTCCGAGGCCGGAGCCCGTTCCCATTGCCGTAAGCAAACACAGCGACCTGTTTAACCGCTCCATGGAAGCCGTGCTGACCGCTTATTATGGAATGACGGAAGGATTTGTAAACTGGGACAGCGCCGCTGTTGGAAAAGGTGTACAATCGCTCCAGACCGCCCTGGCAGATTTTAAGGTGGATGAATTGAAGAAAGACAGCGCTATTTATCAAACCGCCCAGTACCCGCTGGAAACGGCAAAAACAAATGCCGGTATCATTGCGGGTTCGCAGGACTGGACGGAAAGGAGGCATGCCCTGAATGATTTGTCCGATGCGCTGCGGATGCTGCTGCTGACCGTTAAGTACGACCAGGCCGCTGCCTACTGGCAGGAATGTCCGATGGCCTTTGGAGAGGGCCAGCCCGGTAACTGGCTGAGCGGTAAGAACGAGGTGGTGAATCCCTACCTGGGCAACAAGGATCCCAAGTACGGAAACACGATGCTGAATTGCGGCGAAAATAAAATGGTCATCGATTTTACGAAGCCAGATTCTACACAAACAAAATAAATCGCTTATATTTGCACCCCCGAATCATAAAACGGGATCCGACTCCTTAGCTCAGTTGGTAGAGCTACTGACTCTTAATCAGTAGGCCCAGGGTTCGAGTCCCTGAGGGGTCACATCCGGGACAAGTTAAAAAAGACTTGTCCCCTTTTTTTGTCCTTACTTTGCCGGTGGCTGATAGATCCCCGGCAACACAGGGAAGAGTTTGCAAAAATGCCTGGTGAAGAATGGCTGTTTTTTCATCAAAACGTTGAACAGACAAATGCAGGATAGCAACGAAAAATTTGAGCACACACAAAACGACCGGTTGAGCATAAAGGTTGTGTCAAACAATAATCCGTATCCGTCTGCCGATAAGCAGCAAAAGCTTTTACAACCCCGCAGACTGACTTCCTATTTTATAGTGTTGATCGACAGCGGCTCTATTACATACAACCTGGATCTGCAAGACATAACGCTGAGTGACGGACATTTGCTTTTTGCGATGCCGAACCAGGTATTTGTACCGCCACCCAAAACGGCTGATCTCAAATATTTTAAAGTACTATTTGATGAAAACACATTGGCCTTGCTGCCACAACAATTTCCTTTTCTGGTGAACCCATTAAACACACAGACTATAATTTTTGACGCAGCTACAAGGGCGCGGGTAAGAAATGTTTTTGAGATTTTAAATCAGATACTTTACCTGGACGAACATCAAACCGATACAGAAATCACCTTATCATACCTGAATTCATTATTAACCGAATTAAACAGCGCTTATTTCAAAAACACAGCACCGGCTAATATTTTAAACACCAATCTGTCGAAGTTTATTGAGTTCAAATTAATGGTAGAAACCCATCTTACAGAGCAGCCTTCTGTAAATGCAATAGCCGAAAAACTGGCATTAACCACTAACAGCTTGTACCGGATTGTAAAAGAATACTCGGGCGTTTCGCCTAAAGATTTTTTCACCAACCGGTTAATGATTGAAGCCCGGCGAAAATTACAGTACGCACCCCTTTCTGTAAAAGAATTAGCTTACGAATTGGGGTTTAACGATCCGGATTACTTTTCGAGATTTTTCAAAAAGTGTACGGGCAAAAGTGTCAGTGAATTTTTAGAAGCCCGGCAAGATTTGTCGGGATCATAAATGGATTTGTCCATCTCCCCTGTTTTTTAGCACGCTACTTTTACTTCATTAATTAAAACAACTAAAAATGAAGTCAGCATTAGTAACAGGCGCTAACAAAAGTATTGGTTTTGAAGTTGCACGGCAACTTGTTCAAAAAGGAATTTATGTTTACCTCGGCAGTCGCAGCCTGGAAAACGGCCTTACGGCCGTAAACAAGTTAAAAGCCGCAGGATTTAATAATGCGGAAGCGATCCAGCTTGACATTACAGATGACGCATCGGTAAAAAATGCCCGTATAGCAATAGGTGAGAAAACAAAAGCCCTGGATATACTGATCAATAATGCGGGCATTTATGGAGGCTACCCGCAGGCGGCGCTTGATGCAACCATAAACCAGTTCAAAGCCGCATACGATGTAAATGTTTACGGCGTGGTAAGGGTAACACAGGCATTTATTGATTTATTAAAAAAATCTCCTGAACCGCGCATTGTAAATGTAAGCTCCAGCCAGGGTTCGCTTACATTGCACAGCGATCCCTCCTACCGGTATTACGATTACAAAGGAGCGGTTTATCTTTCTTCCAAATCCGCCATGAATATGTATACGGTTGTACTGGCCTATGAGCTAAAGGATAGCCGCTTTAAAATAAACGCTGTTTGCCCGGGATTTACAAAAACGGATTTCAACGGTCATCGCGGACCCGGAAGTGTTGAAGATGCAGGAAAGCGGGTTATAACGTATGCGTTGATCGGCGAAGACGGACCAACGGGAAAATTCTTTAGTGAAGAAAACAACCCCGAAACGGGAGAAATACCCTGGTAATAAAGCGGATGTGCGGCGGCGAACCAGTATCGGGCCGAATCATATTAATGAGGCGGCGACGGCGTTTTTGAGAAGTCATCCTGAAAATGTCACCCCGGCCTTGTCCGGATTCTGGAGTCATCCCGGGCTAGTCCCGATATATATTTCTGTTCCTGAATCTGCCCGCATATCATGTTAATAGAAGCTGATCCGCCACGGCGGACAGCCTGACAAAGCATACCTAACACCTGTTCCCTGCCCCCCTCTTTCTACTGAAAAAATGTTACATTTGGTTCAATGATCTGTTTTGCTAAAATACCATTTGTATCCCCCGGCTCCATCGCAACAGAGTTAGCCTCCTATCCATCCGGCTGGCAGGCACATTTCAATACGTTGCATTACCAGGGAGAATGGACCGTATTGCCGCTGCGCACACCAGGCGGGAAGGATCATATTGTGCCGGATCTGATGGGTGAGCAAGGCTATGCAGATACCGTACATATGCAATATTTTCCGTCCGTTGGTTCGTTGCTCCGCTCTTTAGATTGCCCGGTACGGTCTGTACGTTTTTTGAATTTAAAAGCGGGTGCCTATATCAAGCCGCATCGTGATCATGAACTGGCATTTGAAATGGGAGAAGCACGGCTCCACTTTCCAATCCTCACCAACCCGGATGTTGCATTTTTCGTGGAAGATACGCGCCTGAATATGCAGCCGGGAGAATGTTGGTATATCAACGCCAATCTCACACACCAGGTAAGTAATAAGGGTACCACAGACCGGGTGCATTTAGTGGTCGATTGCCTGGTAAACGATTGGCTGCGCGAACTGTTCAGTCATGCGCATACACATACAAAAACCGAAGCGGTGGATGTTGAGCAACAAAAACAGGTCATTGCTGCGTTGCGGTTGCAAAACACGCCCGCTGCCACACAACTCGCAGACCAATTGGAACAGAAGCTCCGGATGCACTAGCTGTCACTTTCTAAAAACGGCCACCTTAACCACAAGCTCATACCAACCGGGGCAACCGCTTCAAATCTTACGGGTTGAACATGTATTTGAACGCGATGTCGGCTGTTTTACAAACCAGGCATATGGAGTGCGGGCGATACCACCAGATCAGGCGGCCCTCCTTTTGCATAAAATGAGACTATTTGTGTGTTTTTTGATACAATTTGATCTGCCTGGGACTCATCACTTACTTATTTTTACAAATCCATTAAACAGCATTTTTATAACGATAATTGAATGTATGAAGATTGACGCCCTGAAGGTTTGTCCGGTTTACGCCGGCCCGGTCATTGCGTGCGGTAAGAAAAACGCCGGTCATGCCCATCCGCGTAGAAACGGAGCTACAGTGTGGGCGCCGCATAATTTTTTATCCCTGTTATCACGCTAAGCCGCTTGTTTAAAGCCCCATGAATAATAATCGTATTCCCACAAAACCGCATTATCCAATATTGGATGGATTGCGTGGTGTTGCTGCCATCATCGTAGTAACCTTTCACCTCACCGAGCCACTGGGAACCGGGCACCTGGACATCCTGGTTAACCATGGTTACCTGGCCGTTGACTTTTTCTTCCTGTTGTCCGGCTTTGTGATCGGCTATGCATACGATGATCGCTGGCATCAGATGTCCATCGGAACGTTCTTTAAGCGACGGATCGAACGGCTGCAACCGATGGTGCTGTTGGGGATGACCCTTGGCGCAATCGGTTTCTATTTCACCGATTCACCGATCTGGCCCCTCATTCATACCATACCTCTTTGGAAAATGCTGCTGGTGCTGTTCATCGGTTATACGATACTGCCCGTTCCCTTATCGCTGGATATCCGGGGCTGGCAGGAAATGCATCCGCTCAACAGTGTAGGCTGGTCCTTGTTCTTTGAATACATCGCCAATATCCTCTACGCCACCGGCATCCGGAAGTTTTCGAATAAGACACTGGGCATTTTTGTATTTATTGCAGCGGTGGCACTCGCACATCTGGCCATCACCAGCCCCAACGGAGATGTTAGCGGTGGTTGGACGCTAAACGCCGAACAACTACGCATCGGTATCACCCGGACGATGTATCCCTTCTTTGCCGGCCTGCTGCTTTCCCGGGTTGCCAAACCCACCCGCATTAAACATGCTTTTTTATGGTGCAGCCTGTTGATTGCGCTGGTCCTGTACATGCCACGCATCGGCGGAGCCACCCATCTTTGGATGAACGGACTCTATGAGTCCGTATGTATCATTGTTGTTTTCCCGCTTATCGTTTACCTGGGTGCCAGTGGCATGATACATACCCGGGGGGAACACAGGATCTGCAAATTCTTAGGCGATATCTCTTATCCCCTTTACCTGGTGCATTATCCGCTGGTATATTTTTATGTGGCCTGGATCAGTAAACATAAAGGCGTCACCATTGCGCAGGCCTGGCCTTATGCAACGCTGATCTTGCTGGGTAGTATTCTTTTGGCATATGCCAGCCTGAAATGGTACGACGAGCCGGTGCGCAAATGGCTGCGAAAAAAAATGGGGTGATTAACCGCGTAATGACCGAAGGATGCCTGTTCTATAAAACAAACATCAACCAGTACGGCTACTGCAGACGTTGAGCAGGATACGCATTTTTTAACACGGGTTTAGTATGAAGCGGGCAGATATCCCGAATTTTGCGATCACAAATGAATAGCTATGATTCGAAACATTGAGGTAGCGGATTACCCGGATCTGATAACAATATGGGAAAGTGCGGTACGGAATACACACGATTTTTTGAAAGAAGAAGATCTTAATTATTATAAGGAGCACCTGCCCCTGTATTTTGAACAGGTGCTCCTGTTGGGATACGAAGAAGCCGGCCGTTTGGTTGGGTTTATAGGCGTTTCCGGAGAACACCTTGAAATGCTCTTCATCCATAACGATTACCGTGGCAAGGGAATCGGTAAAAAACTGGCTTTATACGGGATCGATCAGTTGAAGATCACCCGGGTGGATGTAAATGAACAAAACACCCGGGCTGTTGATTTTTATAAACACATGGGGTTTCATCTGCTCAACCGATCGCTGTTAGACGGGCAGGGAAAAGCATATCCTGTTTTGCACATGGGCTTATAGTGTGCTGTTTTATTTCTGCCGATGTTTACTTTCCCGGCCGGGATGGGTTACTCCCAAAACAGGTTTCTGCTGTACCCTAAGCCGCCGGAGGATTTGCGCGAAGTCTTTGCGCGCCTATTGCGCAGCGGCTTCCGCATGCGTGAGCACTGCTTTTGCAGCATGTTGCTTCCGGAACCGGGTTAATGCCACACCCCTTTGCTTTTTAAAATACTTGTTTAAATGGCTTTCATCCGTAAAGCCGAATTCGGTTGCAATTTCATTCACCCGCATATCACTGAATTTCAGCCGGTGCTCAATCAGGCGCAGTTTATATTGGGTGATGAAATGCTGCAGGGTTTCCCCTGAGCGCCGCTGGAAGTATTGCCCGATATAGCCGGCCGAAACGCCAAAGGCCTTCCCGATGCATGCCGCCTTCAATTGCACCGGGTCGAAGATATGCTCCTCTATATAATGAATGATATCCAGCAGCTTTTTGTCGGTATTTTCCGATGCGGCCGGCGGCCCCGCTTTTTCAATATTGCGCGCAGCAATCACGATAAGCGCATTAACAAAATGCTTTACCACATCTTCCTGGTAAAGATCCGGGTGCTCCAGCGTATGCAGCAACGATGTGGCAATGGAGGTAACCAGCACATTGTCGGACGGCGTTCGCATAATGCACCCCGTAAGATGACGGGCATAATAGAGCAAACATTCCATCTGGTTCATCTTTTTCCACTCAAAAGACCGGATATAACTGCTGCTGAAGCGCACCATAAGGAACTCCGTGGGCTGCTCCAGTTCAAAATGATGTACATCATCCGGCGTTAGCAGGATCACGCTTCCCGGTCTGAATACCGTGCGGTGGGCACCAACACCCAGGCAACCCAGCCCGCTCACCACCATGCAGATCTGGAAAAAATGATTCTGAAAATCTACCGTAGAGCCGGCTTCCATATGCTGGCGGATCACCTCAAGCGGCGTATGCATCATGAATCTTACCATCTGCTAAAAGTACTTCTTTTTATAAAAAGTATACTGATTTTTTGACAAACACCGGTATACTTTAGCAGCCTTATCAAAAAACCATTCATGCATCAACAAAAAGAAAAAGGAACAGACCGCCGGGCGCTGATAGCCATCTGCCTGGCCGCGCTGATGTTTGGGTTGGAGATTACCAGCGTACCGGTGATCCTTCCCACAATTGAAAAAGCACTGGGCAGTCATTTCAGCCAGTTGCAGTGGATTATGAACGCCTATACCATCGCCTGTACCATGGTGCTGATGGCCACCGGTACGTTAGCCGACCGTTTCGGGCGTAAAAAAGTATTCATGATCAACGTGGCCGGGTTTGGCATCACCTCCCTGGTTTGTGGCGCCGCTACCACCACCGGGCTGCTGATCGCCGCCCGTTTTTTTCAGGGTATGACCGGCGGTGCGATGTTCATTTGTACCATCGCCCTGCTTTCGCACCGGTTTCCGGAGGGCCCGCAACGCAGCAAAGCATTTGCAGCCTGGGGCATTATTGCCGGTGTTGGCCTGGGCTTTGGGCCGGTCATTGGCAGCATTATCAGCGCTGCCATCAACTGGCGATGGGTATTCCTGATCCATGGAGCATTGGCACTGGGTACGCTGCTGCTGGTGAAGCCATCCATCGCCGAATCAAAAGACCCCAATGCCGGCCGGCTCGACCTGGCAGGGATACTAACACTGTCTGCCGCTGTATTTGGGCTCACGTATTACATTACACAGGCGCCGGAAGCGGGGTTTACCAGCGCCACATCCCTGCTGGTGCTGCTGGCGGCCGTGATGCTGATCATTGTATTTATAATCGTGGAACGGCGCCGGTCTTATCCCATGATCGACTTCCATGTATTCCGGGCGCCCCGGTTTACAGGGGCCATCATGGGATGCATCGGGATGAATTTTTCCTTCTGGCCCTTAATGGTTTTCCTTCCCTTATACTTCCAGGCAGTACTGCATTATGATCCGCTGAGCACGGGCATGTACCTGCTGGCCTATACATTGCCCACCCTTGTATTTCCACCCCTGGGTGAGCGCCTGTCATTGCGGTATGGCGCGGGCCGTGTCATTCCCTTCGGACTGTTGCTGATTGGTGCCGGGTTTTTACTCCTCTATGCAAGTGGCGGTACTGCCAGCTCCGGATGGCCCTCGTTTTTGCCCGGCTGTATACTGGCCGGCAGTGGTTTGGGTATGGTTAATACACCGGTTACCAATACCGCCACGGCCGCAGTGCCGGGCAACCGCGCCGGCATGGCCTCCGGGATCGATGTAAGCAGTCGGTTAATTACGCTTGCGATCAATATTGCCCTGATGGGTTTCCTGCTGTTGCAGGGTACGTTCTCCTACCTGGAACAGGCATTTCCTGCCGCAGATGCTACCGGTCTGTTTGAATTATCCAAACAGCTGGTGGCTGCAAGCCTTACGGCAGAGCAGATCGCAACCCGGGAAACCGCAATGGGCGCATTGCAACCCGGTGTATTGGGCAACGCGCTGGAACAGGGTTTTTCCCGGATCTTTTTATATGGAGGAGCCGGTGTTTCGGCACTGGCGCTGATCAGTTTGCTGATCTTTAAAGAAGCACCCGGCAGGTTCCAACGCCGCTATCAGCAGGATCCCGTTCCAGAAAAATAGCCTGCAGAAGGTATTGAACCGGCAGCGATACCCGCAACTGAAGCCCGCAGCCCGCGTTTCTATACCCCTTAAAATTTAAGAAATAAAAAATCTGTCCTGAATTTTTTTGTATCGGAATTAACTTATATTCGTTTGTAATTAAATTTCTTCACTAAAACCCGAATCAAATGAAAAAAGTTCTGGCTATGATTGCCATTGCTGCATTTGCTTTTGCGCTACCATCCTGTAAAGGAAAAAGCGATGCAGACATCAAAACCGAAGTGGATGCAAAGTTAGCGACCAACCCCGATTTTGCGCAGCTCAGTTCCGACGTTAAAGATGGAGCAGTTACCATTTCCGGTACCGTAAAAGATGATGCCACCAAAACCGCCGTAGATCCGGCTGTTAAGGAAGTAAAAGGTGTAAAATCCGTTGTAAACAACGCCAGCATTCCGCCGCCTCCGCCACCGCCTACCATCAATCCGGATGACCTGCTGAACACGGCTGTTGCAGATGCCATCAAAGATCACCCGGGTGTTAAAGCCGAAGTAAAAGACGGCGTGGTTACATTGACCGGTGAAATCAAAAAAGCGGATCTCGCTACTTTGATGCAAAAAGTAAATTCCATTCACCCTAGAAAAGTGGAGCAAAAATTAACCGTAAAATAAAAGGAGGACCCAACTATGGCACTGGAAGAAAAATACAAAGCATTGATTGATGCCGCCAATACTGCGGGTGTTGCAAACCTTGCGGTAAGAGAACAGGACGGTGTTTTATATATTGACGGGGATGCACCCAGCGGAGCGGTTAAAGACCAGCTCTGGAGCATCTACGACCAGATCGACCCTAACTATACCAGTGGTGATCTGATCCTGAATGTGAACGCCAAAGCGGAAGCCGGCTCCAAAGTACGGGTAGCTACCCAGGAAACCGCGCTCAATATCCGTAAAGGACCGGGCACGGATCAGCCGATCGTGGGCAAGGCCCAGAAAGATGAGATCATTACCTTGATCAGCCAGGCAAATGACCAGTGGTCATCTGTACGTACAGATGATGGCACCGAGGGCTATGCCTATTCGCAATACCTGGAACCCGTAGCATAACTGGTTTCCCGTATCTTTTTTTAAACCGTTCCCTTACCGGAACGGTTTTTTATTTGGGGTCGTCGCTGCTGATTTTACTGAAAATGCACAGAAGAAAGAGCGAACGTATCGCACACGTACTTAAAAGCACGCTATGTCCATCTGTGTTTTCTGCGAAAAATAAAAGCCAAAAATCAGTGAGAAAAATGTTCCTTCACCTCTCCTATCAAAAAGATACTCCCGCATACCAGGACCAGGTCGTCTGTATGCGCCTGTGCTTTGGCGGCATCGAGCGCGGCATTCACATCCGGCCAAACAGTACCCTTTAGCTGGAAGCCCCCTGCTTTTTCCGCCAGCTCCACCGCCGGCAGGGCCCGCGGCAGGTTAGCCTGGGTAAAATAATACACTGCAGAAGCCGGTAACAACGACAGTACTTTATCGATGTCTTTATCTTTCACCATACCCAGCACCAGGTGCAGTTTCCGGTATGATGTCAGTTCCAGCTGGTTCAGCACCTGGCGTATGCCGTCTTCATTGTGCGCCACATCCAGGATGATCTTCGGGTTCTTATGAATGGTTTCCCAGCGGCCGTGCAATCCGCTTAATTTTTTGGTATGTGCGATCCCCTTTGCAACCGCATCTTCATCCAGCACGATATGCAGTTGCCGCAGCTGCCGGCAGGTTTCCAAAACGGTCAGCAGGTTCTTTACCTGGTAGGCACCTGAAAGCTCCATGGCATACCGGAGGTGATCCACCGCATCCTGCTTCGAAACCTCGGCGATCAGCGTCTCTTCCTGGTAGTACCAGTTTTCTGCATGATACACCTGGTCTGCAAAATGAATAGGCGCATCCAGTTCCCGTGCTTTTTCAATAAATACCGGTGCCGTTTCCGGATGGGTTTCCCCGATCACCACGGGGATTCCTTCTTTAATGATGCCCGCTTTTTCACCCGCGATCTTCGGCAATGTATCCCCCAGCAACTGTACATGATCCAGGCCGATATTGGTAATCACCGAAACCACGGGGCGGATGATATTGGTACTGTCCAGCCGCCCACCCAGCCCGGTTTCGATCACGGCAACATCCACGGCCTCTTTTGCAAAATGATCAAAGGCCATCGCTACGGTGATCTCAAAAAAACTGGGAGCCAGCCGCCCGATCTCCGGTTGTATTTTTTCAATAAAGGCTACCACTTCCGCTTCGCTGATCATTTTTCCGTTGATCCTGATCCGCTCGCGGAAATCGGTGAGATGGGGTGACGTGTACAACCCCGTTTTATAGCCCTGGCTTTGCAATATGGAAGCCAGCATATGGCTTACCGAGCCCTTACCATTGGTGCCGGCAATATGAATGCACTTTATTTTTGTTTGCGGTGCGCCCAAAAACGCACAAAGCGCATTTATATTTTCAAATCCGGGTTTAATAGCGGCAGCGCCCACGCGGCTAAACATGGGAAGTTGGGCATAAATATAGTCCAGCGTTTGCTGATAAGTCATAATTAAAAACACAAAGATACGCAGCCCGGATACTTCAACCCTGCGGTTCGTATTTTTAGCTGCCTAAAAAATACCCGCGGATATTTATCCAATAAGTGAAGTCTTTTACCTATTTTCGCAATCCTTAAACGGCAAATGCCGGTCATTAGGAACGTTCTTTACTATAACCCAAGGATACATTTTATATGTGGCTTTGAATTTGCCCGGGTGGCGAAATTGGTAGACGCACCACCTTGAGGTGGTGGCGCTGGTAACTCGGCGTGCTGGTTCGAATCCAGTCTCGGGCACAAAAAGGTTGTAAGTAATAAACTTGCAACCTTTTTTGTTTTACAGAAAGACAGATGCGATAACAAGTGCCCGGTATACGCATTCACCACCTGCGGCTGGAGATGGGATTCAACGTAATTTGCCCGGCTGATTTTTTAAATGGATGGTTCTTTTTTTTACACCCTTAAATAAGAAAAAGGGAGGAACCAATCCTCCCTTCTACATGTTATCATTTTGCCCCACATGTAAAGCCTTTTGTTAACATGTGTTTCCCAAACTAAGCCGGTGATTTTTACATACTGCCTATGCGGGCACTTTACGCATCGCCTCACGATCCCAGAAGCGATGCTGTTTGATGTCGGTTATAAACCCTTCTATTAAACGTTCCATATCGCCGCTGATCAACATTCCCTCAGATGTATCTCCGGTTGGTACGTTCATCTTTTTAGCAAAATACGTTTGTTGTATTACCTGATCCGCCTGCGCATCCACGGCAATGGCTTTACAATGGCGGTATGCTTCATTCAGGAAATGAATGGCATCCGGATCTGCCGCCAGGGTTGCCACACTATTCGTTCCTCCGGGCAGAAAAACCGCATCGTATAATACCGAAGCCGCGGTGAGAAAACTTTGATTGACCGGCACCAGCGTTTCGTCTTCCGCAATGACGGATCCCTGTTTGGGTGCAATAATTTCTGTAACAGCGCCCTGGTCCGAGAGTGCGTCCTGCATCCGTATCAAAACCTCGCTGTTTACACCATCAGCCACCAGTATCGCGATCTTCCGGCTTTTAATGGTTTCTTTTACCGTATGCGCCATGCTCAGCGCTTCTGATCGCGCTATTGAAGGCTTTTTTAGTTCGGGTTCAAAATCATCCGTGTGTCCGTCGGCCGGTATGCTTTTATTAATGGGCCGCTCCACCTCCGGCACATGAAGTCCCAGTTTAAGGGCAACGCTGGCCGCCAGCGTACCGTCGATGAGCGACAAGATTCCGAGCATGCGTTTACGGATATCCAGCACTTTTACCTTACCGAGTTCAAAAGAAAATGCATCAATGAGATGCTGCTTTTCAGCATCGGACTGACTATTGAAAAATAATGTTGCCTGACTGAAATGATCGAAAAAACTGCGGCTTCTTCGCCGGGTCTTTTGTCCGCTTGTTTTCTGGGCAAATGAATGAAAACCACCATCGGCCATGGACGCCTGAAACGGACACCCGCTGCCCAATGAATTGGGATGATAGCTAACGCGTCCTTTGTTGATCTGCCGGCGCATAAAGCCATCGCGCTGATTGTTGTGAATGGCAACCACAGGCCGGTTAATCGGTATTTCATGGAAGTTGGGGCTTCCCAGCCGGATGAGCTGGGTATCTGTATACGAGAACAGCCGTCCCTGTAATAACGGGTCATCCGTAAAATCAATTCCAGGCACCACATTTCCTACATGAAATGCTACCTGCTCGGTTTCGGCAAAAAAATTGTCGGGATTGCGGTTAAGGGTTAACTTTCCTATCCGCTGCACCGGCACCAACTCTTCCGGAATGATCTTGGTAGCATCGAGCAGATCGAAGTCGAATTTATGTTCATCTGCTTCCGCAACCACCTGCACGCCCAACTCCCATTCCGGAAAAGCGCCACGCTCAATCGCCTCCCACAGATCGCGCCGGTGAAAATCAGGATCCTTGCCCGATATTTTTTGTGCCTCGTCCCAGGCCACGGAATGCACCCCCAGTAATGGCTTCCAGTGAAATTTTACAAAATGCGATTCACCGGAATGATTAATCAGCCGGAATGTATGTACCCCAAAGCCTTCCATCATCCGGAAGCTCCGGGGAATGGCTCTGTCACTCATCAGCCACATGATCATATGTGCCGATTCGGGCATTAGCGAGATAAAATCCCAAAAGGTATCATGTGCGGAGGCTGCCTGTGGCATTTCATTATCAGGTTCCGGCTTCACTGCGTGAACCAGGTCCGGAAACTTGATCGCATCCTGGATAAAAAACACCGGCATGTTATTGCCCACCAGGTCAAAATTGCCTTCCCTTGTATAAAATTTTACGGCGAAGCCCCGAACGTCGCGTGCCAGATCTGTTGAGCCCCTCGAACCGGCTACTGTTGAAAAGCGTACAAACACCGGCGTTTCTCCGGTGTCATCATTTAAGAATGCAGCTTTCGTCAAATGAGGCAACGCTTTGTACAGTTTAAAGACTCCGTGCGCTGCCGAACCACGCGCATGAACCACACGTTCCGGAATACGTTCATGATCAAAATGCGTCATTTTCTCTCTGAAGAGGAAATCTTCCATCAAGGTTGATCCCCGTTCACCGGCTTTTAACGAATTTTGATCATCATTTACTTTTACACCTTGATTGCTGGTCATGTCCTGCGCCATTGCCTGTTCCTTTTCGGGTTCCAGGTCGGTCAATTTTTCATTCGCCCCATCATTATTGGGCATCGGTGGATTAGGCATATACATTTACGTTTTAATAAAGTGGCATTTCTTTCATTGCGCTGCTTTCTCCCACACTCGGTTTATTTCAGCACCAAGCGGAAGTGCAACGAATGTTAACCATCAAGTTTTATGCCTGGCCAAATACCAACCTGAACGTCTTCATATTCAATTGAAAAAGAGCCGGATTCAGGTCCATGATCCCCTGGGATACGGGATGCGATTGAAATTAAATCCCCTGCCTGGGTAAAAATTGCAACAGCAGGGAGTCAGCCAGCATAGGAAACATTTAGCTGCGCCCGGTATTTAATCAAATGCAAACGACCGGAGTTTGTCATACCTGCTTTAAACAAATACCTCCTGCATGGATGATGCAGGAGGTATTTTAAGATGGGCCGGAACGTCATTTCCGCCAGCCCTTATTTTGAATCACCGTTATTCAATAGCGTTTACTTCAGCAATACCTGTATAGGAAGTACCTGATGCTCTTGTGATGTTAAATCTGAAATATTGCGCGGTTACCGGGGTTACAAATTTAAACACTTTAACAGCTGTAGAGCTGGCCGTAGCATTAAAGGTGCCTTCAAGATTCCATGAAACACCATCCTGGCTTGAGTAGATCTGCATGGTGAGGAAATTATAACTGCTGGTCGTTGGAGGATTCACATTAAAGCCCTTGATTGTTTTTACCGCACCCAGATTCAGGTCCAGGCTTGCCGGCAACGAAGCCACGGTGGCCAGCCAGTTGGTGCTGGTGCTGTTGTCAATGGTTCTTGGTGCAACGTTTGTTGAATAAGTGGCGCTCGCCGAAGCAGACCAGCCGCTACGGGTTACGGCAGTGCCGGTAAGCCCTGTATACCGTGGATCCAGATTGGATGCATATACCTTTATATTCAGGTAAACTACCTTCCTGTTGTATGCCACCGGTAATGGCGGGGTGCCCGAAACCCCTTTCACCTGAAGAGGTACCTGGTATTGCTTCCCTGCTTCCAGGCTGCCTAAATTATCTAACCGAACCGCCAGGCTATCGCTGACGGATCCGGCCGGTATCACTGCGGTAGCTTTTTGCAATTGAACAACAGCAGCCGGAAACGGTAAATAGCTGGTTTTGTTAAGCCCGTTATACGCAGGTATCAACGCATTGTTGATCTCTGCCTGCACGGTTTGCTGCCCCGACACGGGCTCTGTTACAAGCCCCCTCAAATAAAACAAATTGTTGCCTGCGATATCATTACCATTCTTTGCAATGGAATCGTTAATAACCGTCGTGTTGGAAAAAGTGGAAATACCGGCCGACATAACCCTGCTATACAAGGTTACAAACATCACCTTCCTGTTATTACTGATAGGCACCCCGTTGGTGGTGGAGCTGATCACAACCGGTATCACATAAGTAAGATTTCCCCCGGCAAAAAGCGACGGATCCTTAATGATTATTCTTACTGAATCATAGGATTGCGTAGCTCCGGCCTCAATATGAACCATACCTCCGTTCGCCAGTTCCACCGAACCGGGCGTTATTTCGGGAGAAGGCGCAGTGAGGTTATTATTTACACTATCATACCATCTTACCAGCGATGGTTCAATTACGGTTGCAACCTGTATCGCTCTGTCAACCGGCCGGGTAATGTTAACCGGGAATGCAATCCCGTCATTTTTCGTGGTTCCTGTTTCCAATACAACCAGCGAGTCAACGCCGATAGCGTTATACGCAATGGACCCGGTTGGTGCATACACAAACAACTCGTTATTTTGTATACCATTCTCATTTTTTTTGCAGGAGAAGGAAACCACCAGTAAGGCCATACCCGTCAAAATACCCCATCTATTTAAAAAAGCTAATTTCATATCTTAACTATTTTTATTGTTTCATTACAGGAACAACCGGGCTGTTCCCGTAATCATTGTTTTGATAAACGATTATTTTCGGTTGATCCGGAACATACAGGCATTCTTTATACCTTATACATCCCGATATTTTCCAGTTATATGCTGTAAGATTTATTTATTGAGCCGGCATTCTTACGCCCTCGCTCCAGCTTACCGTGCCGGCAGCAGTGGCCGTGCAACCATGGCCGGTTGCATCTGCAAACACATTGCCCACGCCCTCATTCATTTTCCAGTACGCCTCCAGCCCGTCGGTTTTGGGATTAATGGCATACATATTATTTTTTATCTGGTCCTGGGAGATGGCCTTTGTCCAGAACCTCACTTCGTTCAGCATACAGTTTGCCACAAAATAGCTGCCGCTGCCGATCATAGAAAACTGGTCCCGGCTCAGGTTGGTTAAGTTACCGGGCAACGCAAGCGTGGCGTCCAGTTCCCCGTTTACGAAAATCTTCAACTGGTTCCCGTCACTCACAAACGCCAGGTGGTACCATTTACTGGCAGAGAATACCGTATTGCAATTAATTTGTGTGCCCTGGTGCTTTACCTGCAACACGTTGCCGGGGATGGGCGCATCGCCAAAGCGTATGTATATTTCACTGGGATAAGCGCCAAAAAGTGCCTGGTTATTATATTGCCCGATGGATGTTCCCAACCGGTCCATATTTACCCGCATTTCCACCGACCATGCCTGCAAGCTATAATCCTGGCGCATGGCCATTTTTATGGCATTATTCCGGTTCACCACCGGTACGGCGGTAACGATCACCGGCTCAAATTCGTATACAAAATTGCTTAACGAGGCCAGCGACCCGGTACCGCTTACATCCGTTAAGGAAAGCGATAAAGCATACTTGTCGCCCGATTGTTCCATTTGTGTTGTAAAAGGGCGTATGGATACGTTCACGGCCGGCGCCGAAACCGCACCTGCAGGTATCGATACCGTGTTTTCCGAAAGCGTGACCAGCTCGGCGGGTACCGGCAGATAATTGGTTCCGTTCTTCTTATTGAAAGCATTGAGCGCCGCTGCGTCAACCACTACTTTTGCCATAATCGCACGGGTTGCAGGCTGCGCCATCCGGGGAGTTACCGTTACTGTTGCGCCGTTTTCGTCGATGACCAATTTGGTGGAGCCGCCCTGTGCCGCTTCCGATAAATAAATAGCATCTGTGATAACGCTGTACCCGGGCGTTTTTTTGCAGGCAGTAAAACCGATGATGATCAGCAATGCCGCAACGCATATATTTTTCGTATGAGTTTTCATGTTCTTAAAGATTTGAGTAATTGTTTAGCGTACCGGAGGATTCATGATTTGCATGGCCTGACGTAAAAAGGGATACGTACCGGGTTTACCGGATACGGTATATTCGTATTCCATGTGGTAAGTGCCGGCACCACCTTTGGCAACCCTTTTACCATTGATCACCGGTGTCCACCGGGCCATCCCTTCGAGGCTCTGCATTTTTTTGCCGTACCTGTCTGTAAAGCTTACGCCTCCATTCAGGGCATAGCTTTCAAAGTTTTCCGTAACAATATATTTTTTGGCAACTTCTTCCCCGGTCAATACATTTTTGTAGTTATTGATGGTGGTTGATAAACGGCTGTCCAGATTCGCATCGCCACTGGCTGCATAAGCCTGAACGATGAAATAATCAAAATAAGGGCCCGACTGCGGCGGCATGGATTGCGGCTCGCCGTCAACCACAAAAAGTTTTCCGGTACCGGATTTTGGCCCGATCCTGGCTCCCAGCACCTGAACAAATTTCAGCATCCTTGCCGGGTAGCTTGCTAAATTGCCCGGGGCGCCGAAGTTGGGTTCGTAGTCGATATCGAAACCATCCAGGTTATACTTATTGATGGTGTCCAGTATGGCGCCTGCATATTTTTCAATCGCCTGATCGATCAATCCATCATCACTATCCTTCCAGCCCCAGAATAGTTTGGTAGAGTCCTGTGTTTTGTTATACGGTGCCGGAGTAAGGCCATCCCCGAGATTGGCTACAATAAATACAGCCAGGCACCTGGTCCCTTTTACCGTTTGTACAAACTTCAGATCACTTTTTTGTGCCTCATTTAAATTTTTCCATCCTCCCCATAAAGACACAAAGTCTGTACTATCGGGCAGCCCCGCCAGGGAATTGGCCAGACTGGAACCGGTACCCGTCCAGTTTCCAAACCAACCAAAGGTTACCGGGTGGTCTGATTTTTTGTAGGACCGTAGTGCCTCATAGTATTCGGCCGACTTTGTTGTTTGAGGGTTGAGTCCAAAGCCCAGGCCGGTGATATCTTTTCGTTCGGCCTCCGTCCAGTCTTTACTGCAGGCAGCAAAAACAAGGAGCGGCAAAAGGAATAAATATATTCTGTACGTTTTCATTTGTATATTTTTTACATCCACCGGAAGCACCCGGCCGGATCGATTTTTTAATGGTTACCTGCAGGCAGGGTGATCATGCGCGCCGGAACATTTAGTTTTTGGCATCCCACCACAATTTGGTCGACTGTGCGTCTGTTCCTTTTAAAAAGGAAACCGCAGCGCTTACATTCGCATTGTTATTGTTGTACTCCTTGCTTGGAAAAACAAGCCGTCGTGCACCGCTCGTGGAGTTTACACCATCGGAGCTCAGATTGTTTACAGCGGGGAAAAATTTAGGATAACCCGTACGGCGATATTCAGACCATGCTTCAGTGCCCAGTGGGAACAGCGCGATCCACTTCTGCGTAACGATCCGTTCCAGTTTTGTTTCCGCATTATCCGCCTCGTTCCAGCTAACGGTAATCGTACTCACGGCATTTGCTGAGTTAAGGCCCCGGGCATCCGTGTAATTAGCCTGTTTAGCCGTATTGTTGGTAAGATACGTGGTGGCATCCGCACTGGAGAGCTCCCATTGGGTAAACGACAGGCTTACCCCCTGTGTATAAAAACTCTCGGCAGTGCCGCCCATATTCCAGCCTCTTACAGCGCCCTCTGCTCTTAAAAAAGCAACTTCTGCTGCCGGCATCCAAAGCAGGCGCGCATCGTTGCCGATATTGGGCGAAGAGTAGATTTTGCCCAATACATCCCTGTTCATATTAATAAGACCGGAACGCACACCATAATAATCGGTAACACCGTTATAACTGCCGGGAACTATATATTTCTCCAGGCGCTTATCGCCAAATCCTTTTAAATAAGATACGATTTCGGCGCTGGCACGCAACTCCGGCCAGCCGTTAATAATATATATGGGATTTTTCTGAAACGTTTTTACGGCAGCATTATCCTCATTGGATGTCATAACGCCGGCGGCTACCGCTTCCTCCGCATACCGGCGGGCCCGGCCGGCATCGGCATATACCATACGCATGGCCATTCGCAATTTGAGCGAATTGGCAAACCTGACCCACTTGCTAAAATCACCAGCGTATACATTATCATAGTAAAGCATCGGTTTGGCATTGCCAGATGCGGTGACATAGTTTTGAAGAATCGCTGCCGACTCGGTGAGATCAGCGATCATACTGTCATAAACCGTTTCCTGCGGATCGTACGGCGAACTGAGCTGTCCGAACCGCACTTTTGTATAAGGGATGGGGCCATACATATCGGTTATGCGCTGCATGGCGGCCACCAGTATAATTTTTGCCCAGGCATAGTTTACGCCGCTTTCGCCGGTAATTTTCTGAATGTTGAAAAAAGCCGGGTAAATATTTCCAAATGCATCGTTAAAGGGTGTACTGTTCCAATCCGGATTCGGGTTAAAGGTTTGAAAGTTCTGCCCGGCCCAGCTGTTAATCGGCGGAAGATACCGGCCGTAGGGAAGCCCGATCATATGCTCGGCAAACTGATACCTGTTTTCCTGCACGGGGATCACTTCATTTTGCATTACCAGGAAAAAAGCACCCTGGTTAAATCCATCTCTTTTGGCAATACTATCGGTTAACAAAAACGGGTTTGTATTCACATCATCCATGCTGCGGCTGCACCCGGCACCCATAACCAGGCTAGCCAGCACAGCGAACGGCAACAATAATTTTATATTATTCTTTTTCATATTCAAAGCAGTTTATTAAAATTGAAGTTTTAAACTAACACCCATACTCTTCAGGCTTGGCATCATGAAATAATCCAACCCCTGGTAAAAATTGCCTGTAGATGCGGTAGTTTCCGGATCAAATGGAGCTTTGTTATAGATCATCAATAAATTGCGCCCCGTAACTCCGATCGTAATGCGGGGTATATTTTTGAGCCAGGATGGCGGCAGTTCATAAGACAGGTGCATTTCCTGTAAGCGGGCATTGGTGGCGCTATAGGTATAATAGGCCGTCATTCCCTGGCTGGCGCCTACTACGTCAAACCATTTTTGAGCGCTCACCAGGCCGGAATTGACGGGTATACCACCTTTATCCCTCCAATCAGCAGAAGATGCAGACACTCCGAAATTATCTAAAACCGCCTGTGTGGAAGAAATGACGATACCCCCCACACGTGCCGTTAACAGGAACCCGAAGTTGATGCCCTTGTAGGAAAATTCATTATTCCAGCCTACATTATACTTGGGAAAAACGGAACCCAGATAATTTTCTACATTGGTTTGGGGATAGATATTTCCATCAACCGGGTTAACGAACAACTGCCCGTTTTCATCCCGCCGGATATCCGTAGTGGAAAAAACGTCGCCGAGCGTACCGCCTTTGCGTAAGATAAACTGCGCATCAGAAACGGCGGCAAGGCGCAATTCATTGATCGAATAACTTTCTCCGGTAACAGGGTCCTTGTATTGATTGACCAGCTCAATAATTTTATTCTTATTCGCTGAGAACGTCAGTTTTGTATCCCAGCCAAACCCGCCGCCGTACTTATCGGCGTATCCCAAAATGGCTTCTACACCCTTGTTCTCAATGTTACCGGTTTGAATGTATATAGACGAATAGCCCGATGTGGTACTGATGGCAGGGTTGAATGTTTGTTTAAACGTGTTGGTATGATAATACGTGGCGTCAAAGCTTAGTTTATTATTCAGGAACCGCGCATTGATGCCGGCCTCCCACGAGTCCGTTTGTTCGGGGAACAGCTCCTGAACCGGTACATAACCGGGAGGTGCCCAGGTACTGGTTTGTACATCATAAGTATAAGTAGGCGAAGTAAGGCCCGATGTTGGAGGATTACCCACCCTGGCAAAAGAACCTCTCACTTTAAGGAAGGAAATGGCCTGTGGCAATGTGGTCATTTCACTTACGATGGCCGACAAGCCTGCAGAAGGATAGAAAAACGACCTGTTTTTGGTATTTACCAGGGAAGACGCCCAGTCGTTTCTTCCGGTAATAGTAAGATACAGCATTTTGCGCCATCCAAGATCCCCGCTGAAAAACAGGGAATAGGTGCGCGTGCCGCTATAGCTTACAACAGGACCCGCATCCTGACCGCTTAAGCGCTGGTTATACGGGGAAAAGAAATTAGAAATACCATCCTCCTTTAAGGGTGCCCTGAAACCATCCCGCACCCGGTTATGCTTATCCGAATAAATACCGCCGGCATTCACACTTAAAGAATAATCGTCAATGCTCTTATTAGCCGACAAAATAAAATCCCCGTAGGTTTGTTTTTCAAAACCCGTTAAATGCGCGTAAAAGCCCTTAGGACTATTGCCCGTGAACTGCAGCAACGTACCTGCATTCCTTTTCTCCTCCGCTCCTACAGTAGCATTGTCATAGCGAATGCGCGCGGCAGCGCTCAACCAGGAAAGCAGGTCATATTTTAATGATCCGGTTAGTATGTACCGGTCTTTGGTTGTGGTGTTCACGATCCTGTTGGCAACCCAGTAGGGATTTTGCATGGAGTAGCCCCCCTCCCCGTACGGCCAGTAGGGATAACTCACCAGGCTGCCTTCGTCAAAACGTTCATACGCCCGGATGGCGCTAAAATCTTCCCCGCGGGGAAATAGATACACAGGAACAATGGAACTGAAATACTCCCCCTGGTTTCTCATGTTGCGGTCAGACTGCAGAATATAATTCGCGCCCACATCCAACAGCATTTTATCATTGAGAAACTTGGCCGTATTTCTGAACGTAAAATTATACCTGTTATACCGGTTGTTGGGTACGATACCACTGGCATTGGCGGATGAAGCAGAAAAGAAGGTTTGATTTTTGTCTGTACCGGTGGAAAGCGACACGCCGTTCATCAGCGAGCTGCCCGACTCGAAAAAATCGGCCGGATCGTAGTCGGAGGGAGTGCTCAGGGAATCGCCCCAGCTTTTAATATCGCCCGGTTTATTTCCATATTTGTTCTGAAACCGGGGCAATACAAATGGCTTCATAAAATCTGCCTGGGAGGAAAAGCTTACGCTTAATTTTCCGGCCTTACCTTTCTTCGTGGTAATCAGCAGGGCACCATTGGCCGCTTCACTACCATATAATGCCGCTGCCGATGCTCCTGTAAGTACGGTTATCGATTCAATATCATCGGGGTTCAGGTCTGCTATACCCTCGGAGCCGCCCGTAGACCCAAAACGGCCGGTTCCAAAAGAACCTCCGTTGTTATACATCGGAACACCATCTATTACATAAAGGGCATTGTTGCCCTTGGCAATAGACTTTGTACCGCGCATGACCACTTTTGTGGCGCCCCCGGCTCCCGAGGAACTGCTGTTGATGGTAACCCCTGCCACTTTACCATTAAGGCTGTTTACAAAATTGGCATCCTTAACTTTTGTAACATCATCCGAGCTTACCTGTTGTGCACTATAGGTGAGTGAGCGTTCTGTACGCTTAATCCCCAGGGCCGTTGCGATTACAATATTTTCCATTACGGGCTCCTGCGCCACGAGCATTACGGTAATGGCCGGCTGGGACTGCGATACAGACACTTCCTGCACCGCATAACCGATAGAAGAGATCACCAACACGGCATTTGGCGTAGCGATATTAATACTGAATGTGCCGTCGGCGTTGGTTGTAGTGCCCCGCGTGGTTCCTTTAATGGTTACCGAAGCACCCGGTACCGGCCCGCCGCCATTGCTAAGTACGGTTCCCGAAATGACCCAGGCGGGATTCTTATCTTTAATAAGAATCGTTCGTTTTACAATTTCGTAGGTAAAAGATTGCCCGGCAAAGGATGCCTGCAACGCATCTTCCAGGGACACATTTTTTACATCGATTGTTACATTTTGCGCATCCTGCATGTCCTTTGCATCGGCCAGTACGGAGTAACCGCTCTGCCGGCTGATCTTTTCAATGACATTTCGAAACGGCTCATTACTGTAACGCAGCGTAATGCGTTGGGCATATGTGGATGCATTTACCTGGAAACACGCAATAACAAGCAATAAAACGGTTAGTTTCATGACTAAAAGAATCTTTAAGCAATCGTTATAAGCAATTTTTGGTGCAAACAACCGAAAACAACGGAAGACACTTCCGTAGAAATTAAAAATCATACATTTGTATTGTTTGGTTAAAAGATGTGATGAATTCTCCCCGAATTTGTCATCAATGGCCTTACGTTATCCGGAAGTGCGTCAACACTTCCGGTTTTTTATTTTCTTTATTTTTCTATTACATAAATTTTTCTGCCTTCGATTTTAAAGTGAATATTTTTGGCAACAATTTCCATCATCGATAAAACATCAGCGATATCCGCGCTGCGCTGCATTCTTCCATAAAAATGAGTGCGGGGCACCGAGTCATACACAAAAGTTACATCATACCATTTCTCCAGCTGCTCCTGCATGGTTGCAAAATCAGCATTCTCAAAAGAGAAATAGCCCCCGATCCAATCAGGTTCGGCATTGGCGCTCACCAGGCTCGTAACGGCAAAGCCACCTCCACCAGCCGTTAATTTTGCCTGCTGGCCCGGTTTTAATGTTTTTGAATCGGAACCATTGGAAAGGCGCACGCTTCCTTCAAAAAGAGCGGTTTTGATTACCTTATGATCTGCACTGGAGCTTATTGAAAAATGCGTACCGAGTACTTCCACAGTTTGCGGCCCCGTAGATACCTTAAAAGGCATTGCTTTATTATGGGCTACTTCAAAATACGCTTCGCCATCTACAGCAATTCTTCTTTCTGCTCCGCTAAACTGCTGCGGGAAGGTAATGGATGAAGCCGAATTCAGCCATACCTGCGAACCATCCGGCAAAATCAACCGGCATTGCCCGCCCCGCGGGGTTTGTATGGTATTGTTTACGGCCGGGGCTCCTTTAGCAAATGCACCGGAATCATTATGCACCCTATAAACGAGCGCCCCATCCGGCAGTTTCTCAACAACAAAGCCGGCCTTCAAGGCAATTTCGGGAGCCATGCTGTCCGTAAGAGAAACAACGGATCCGTCTGCAAGTTTCAGGATGGCCCGGTTGCTTCCGGGTATAATCGGATCTACTGCGGCCCTGCCCACCGTTCGGGTGCTGCCGCTGCCGGAAAAATCATTCCGGTATACATAAAAAATGCTGCTAAATGCCAATATAAAAATGGCCGCAGCCGCAGCGTAATAAAACCTTCGCTTCTTATTAAACGCAATCACCCGGGTTGCCCGCACTTCTTTGATCAGTGCTTCACGGATCCGGATTCCCTGCTCGGAAGTAATATGATGCGGTAATGCCTCCCAGTTATCAGCATCATTTTTCAATTGAGAAAGCAGCTGTTTTGTAGCCGCTTTAGATGCGAGGTACTTGCGCAGCTCGTCTTTCTGTTCAGCGGTGATCGTACCTGCTAAAAATTGCTGAAACAACTCGTTATAATACGCCGCTTTATCCATCAGGCAAATCGCTTTATATA
The DNA here is from genome assembly GCF_021044425.1 of Niabella pedocola. Lineage (GTDB taxonomy): Bacteria > Bacteroidota > Bacteroidia > Chitinophagales > Chitinophagaceae > Niabella > Niabella pedocola. The sequence goes on from NZ_JAJNEC010000003.1 coordinate 562,279, forward strand.
TAATACCTGGAAAAAAGAAAATGGGTGGGTGTTTCGCCGGTTTTTTTTATTTTTTAAACTGTACCTGCAATTGTTTGCCATTAAAACCGCAGTAGCAGGCTCAAAATCAATAAAATAGGTTTTTCCCGCAGCTGTTCTTCCATTCTTTTTTTGATAAACTTTATAGCCAGCACCAGGTGTTCTTTTACTGTGTTCCGGGAAATCCCCAGCTGATCTGCCACTTCATCATAGCTCTTTCCTTCTATCCGGCATGACCTGAATACTATTTTACGCTTTTCGGGCAAATCGTTTATTGTATTGTAGAGCAGCATTTCGAGCTGCTCCTGCTCGGTCTCCGACAAATGATCAGGAGCGGAAAGTACGCCGCTCACATTTAAAAACTCCGCCTCCAGTTCCTTTTGCCGGGCCATGGAGCTAAGGAAACTATATACCGCGTTCCTGGCCACCCGGTAACAGTACGCTTTTGCGCCCCGTACGGGATCGATACGTTCCCGGGCCCGCCAGATTTTGATAAAGACATCCTGTAAAAGATCTTCCGCCACCGGCACCGATTTAACAAAATGGAAGATATAATTATAGAGAAGGACGTGATAGCTATCGTAAAGCCAAAGAAAAGCGCCCTCTTCACCGTTCTTCAACCGGCAAAGCATGTCATATTCGATATTGGCCTTTTCTGCGGACATTTCGTACAAACTTACGGCGCCGGGGGCTTCACAATTACTTTATGCAGCAAAAAGCAACTATTTTTTTTGCACGATGAAAGAACAAACGCCCGGCATTTGATCTTATACAACTACTAAAATGGCGTTTATACCAGCGGAGTAACAGAACAGGCCATGAAGAGAAGATCCAAGCATCTATCAGATCAGGGGCCGGGGAAAGATCCGTTTTTCACCATACAGGTTGTATCCTGCAGACGTTTATAATGACACTCAATAATACAGCACAACATGTTTGGACAAGGTACTAAACCGCATGCCGACTTCTATTGACACTCCTTATGCTTGGCTAATTCATACCTGGAGCAGCCCTTTCAGTACCAGGCACGAAAAAAGGTTGTAAGCGATCTGCCTGCAACCTTTTTGTTTAAAACAAACGGCGAATTCCTGCCTGTTCCCTATTGCACAACTATTCGGCTACGGCCCGTACGATCCGGCTATACATCTTTTCCCCGTTTTTATCAACCTGAACAATTCGTAGGTACATTTTATCAAAGGGGGCCGGCTGAAGTGCGCTGCCTTTTTTGATGCAGGACACTATCAGGCAGGTGATCACTACCACAATCAGGTACCTGTTCCTCCTATAAGTCAATAATAAAACCCCAAACAGGCCAATGCCTGCCAGCCCGAGGCTGCCGGCATTAAAATCCAGACTATAATGTGTGGGCATATTGGCGTTCCCATCCATCGCAACTGTCGGTACCGTACCAATTGCTCTGAAATCCGTTCCATTTGTGGAGGCCTCAATAATAAACCGGTCGCTGTTTTTTTCCAGCAGACAGGTAAAATGGACATGCAGCGTATGGTTGCTGATAGCGGCACTGATATCGCCGAATGTTACCGGGAGGGCATGATCGCTGGTCAGCTTTATAATCCAATAATCATTGTTGCCGTGGTTGTCGGAAACATTACCATTTGCAGAGTTGGAATAGCCTGCAATTATATATCCGCCGTCGGGCGCGGGGTGTATGAAATAAATATCATCCGTTCCTGTACCGCCCATCGATTGCTGCCATTTCATCGTACCCGTGGCATCTAATTTTATCACCCAGTAATCGAAGCCGCCGTAATTACTGGTAACATCGCCGCCTGTCGCAGCGGAATACCCTCCGATGATATAACCGCCATCCGCTGCCGGTTGCACGCAATTGGCGTTATCATTTCCAGGGCCACCCAGCATTTTTTGCCACTGTACTATGCCCATACCGTCCAATTTGATGATCCAGCAATCAATGCCGCCGTGATTGGCGCCCACATCGCCGCTATTAGCGCTGTTGGTATATCCTGAAACGATATATCCTCCATCATCTGTACATTGTATAAACGTGGCATACTCTGCGCCGGTGCCGCCCAGCAGTTTCTGCCACACCACATTGCCGTTGGTATCTAATTTTACGATCCAGTAATCTGCACTCCCATGATTGCCGGCAAAATCACCGGTTTTGGACTCAGAAGAGCCGGCCACTATAAAGCCACCGTCGGCGGTAGCTTGTATAGAATAAATGTCGTCCCAACCCGGACCACCCATTTTTTGCTTCCATAGTACGTTTCCTGAGTTATCCAGTTTCACCACCCAGCCGTCATAACTGCCCTGGGTAACCCCTACATCGCCGTCTGTTGATTGGGAGTAACCTGCTACAATATAGCCGTCTGAAACCACCAATACAGATTGAGCCCTGTCGGTTTTGGATCCCCCCATCGATTTCTGCCATGCGATATTCCCAGCTGCATCTAATTTAACCACCCAGTAATCGTTCCCGCCCTGGTTGCCGGTCACATCTCCGTCTGTGGAATTGGAATATCCGGCTACAATATAACCGCCATCATTGGAAGGCGCTACAGCACTTGCAATATCCGCCCCGCTGCCGCCGAGCGATTTTTGCCAATCGATTGTTCCGTCGTTTTTTAGTTTTACAACCCAATAATCCAGACTCCCGTGATTGCCGGTCACATCTCCGTTTACAGCACCTGCTGAGCCAGAAGAGCCGGCTACAATATAACCTCCATCGGAACAAGACTTTATACAATACGCCCGGTCATCTCCGCTGCCTCCGAGCGATTTTTGCCACTGTACAGCAGGCGGTATCTGTGCCTGTATGATTACCGGTGACAGCAGGTAAATGTAGGCGAAGATTAAATATATAAACGGATTCTTTTTCATCTGCATATTTTCAGTTTTTACATTTTTGGTGGCGGTTTCGCGCTATTCCTTCAGATTGCATACGATACAATCTGCCGGATGGGGTTTACTGTAAGCAGCGCCATTCCCGCAATTTTGCTTTACAAAAGTGGTTGGTAACTGGTGATGGAACAATACTCCATCTGGATAGTTTTTTAAACATTCTCTATACAGCGGACTTTTTGCCCCCGAACTTTCATATCTTTCAATTAAACTTTAAGAGCTGCATGAGACGTACTAAAACACTGTTGTAATGACCATCCGTTTTTTTTACATAATGGTATTATTGTGCATTGCTCCGGGTTTAAAAAGCCAGACTACGAAAATTGATCTTTATAAAAGCAGACTATTGAATAGTGTTACTGATGCGCAAAAATTAAGTACCCTGTTGGATCTGCTTGATCAAAGAGAATCGCTCTCCGTTGATACGCTATCAGGCTATATCCGCCAGGCAAAAATGCTGAACCAGATTAAAAATGATCAAAAGACCGGATCGAAACTGGTACTTGCAGAAGTACATTTATATATACGGCAGGGAAAACTGAAAGAGGCACGGGAAACCATCGAAGTAGAATTAAAGAAATATCCTCGTGTTACGCCTTCTAACAAAGCGCTCTATTTTAAACTTTATGAAGCTAAAATCGACTGCGTAAATTACAGCGATCATTATCAGGAAGCTTCCGCTATTGCCTATAAAATCATTAAAGAAGCTGAGCTATATAATGATTCCATTGCTATAGGAAATGCCTATAATAGCCTCGCCTGCTGGAATTATGATTTGGATTTTACAAATAAGGCTATACAATACAGCTACGAGGCCTTGTCCTGGACTTCGCCCACCCCCGCTTTCTACAATTTACTGGCGGGCATCTATCTGAACCTTGGAGAAGAGTATTGGTGGATTGACAAATTAGACTCAGCAGAATTTTGCATAAGAAAAGGCATTGCCTATAGTATAAAAAATGAAAACTTAAATTTCCAATACTATGGATTGCAAAAAATGGGGTCCATAAAAACCGCAAAAAAAGAGTTTGAAGCGGCAGAACGATCTGTATTGCAGAGTTTTGAAATTTACAAAAAGCTGAACGGTTCCATCCCCAGTAACCGGAACCTGATGGCCCTGGGTAATATATATATGAACTGGGACAAACCAGACAAAGCGATCGCTGTTTTGACCGAGGGATTGCGACAGGATAGCATTTATGAAAAGGAACATCATTTGTCTTTGGACAGCAACCGTACCGATATACAAAAAATGTATGTACACAATCTGCTGGCGAAATGTTACAAGAAAAAAGCGGATTACCAAAACTACGCATTGGAGCTCGAAAAAATCATTACAGAAAAGGATCGTTTTTATAAAGTAAATGCTGCAGAAACACTGGCAGATCTTCAAACAAAATATGAAGTACAGAAAAAAGAGACAACCATCGCCAACCAAAACTTAATGCTGGCAAGACGGCAGAATGTTATTATTGGTATATCTGCCGCAATCTTACTTTTAGTTGCAGCCGTTTTTGTACTATTTAAAGACTATCGCAAAAAACAGATACAAAAAAGCAAAACAGCCATAAAGGACGCAGAAGAGAAAGAACGCAAGCGGATCGCCGCCGACCTACATGACAATCTGGGTGTGCAGGCGAATGTTATTTTATACACCAGCGAATTGCTGAAACAGGCGCAGCGTATCAATGACACGAATCTTGTGGCGCATATGAACGAAACAGCCAAAGACATGTTGTTCTTTTTGCGGGAAACGCTTTGGGCGCTCAAAACCACGGATACGACTGCACAGCAATTGTGGCTCAGAATATTAAACTTTATGGGCCAGATGAAACGAAGCTATCCGGGGATTACTTTTCTCACTACCGGTAATGTAACCCGCGACTTTGTGATTGCCCCGGCTACCGCCCTGAATATTTTAATGATTATACAGGAAGCATCCAATAACAGCATAAGGCATAGCCGGGCAACTGAAATTATAATAACTTCAACAACAGAAAGCGATCATTGGAAAATTGTTCTGCATGATAATGGCATTGGATTCAACCCGGCGGTGGCTCAGAAAGAAGAAAGCAACGGGTTAAAAAACATGGAGCAGCGTGCGGCAGCATCGGGCATCCGACTAGTGATATCCTCCAATGCATCGAAAGGAACGGAGATAAGCCTTTCTGTTTAAAAAGTTTAAATCATCCAAATGGAGTATTGTTTTTAAAGCGATTGCGTTCCAATTTTGTAAAAAGACAGGTATGATCCGCGTAGCAATAGTTGACGACAAAGCAACAAACAGGCGTATTGTAAGTGAGAAGCTGGCTGAAAACAAATGCTTCCAGATCGTTATAGCTGCCGTAGACGGTGCAGATTTTTTACACCAAATGACCGTCATTGAGCCCGAAAATCATCCCCACATTGTATTAATGGATCTTGAGATGCCCCATGTGAACGGGATCACTGCTATTGCTACCGCTTCTTCTTTATACCCACAACTCCGGTTTGTGGTACTAACCATTTTTGATGATGAAGAGAAAATTTTTAATGCTATCAAGGCCGGGGCTTGCGGATACCTGCTGAAGGAAGAAAGTAGTACGGTCATTGCCGATATGCTGATCAATCTTTGGGAAAGCGGGGCCGGGCCTATTTCACCCAGTATCGCTTATAAAATCCTGCAGATGGTGCAGGGCCAAACGGCTTCCGGTCTTAGAAAAGCTGAAACCGGAGCCGATATTTTTCAATTGTCTGCGCGCGAAAAAGAAATCCTCGAATGGCTGAGCCAGGGATATGAGTATAAAGACATTGGTAGTAAATTATTCATCAGCCCCAACACCGTAAAAAAACATTGTATCAGTATCTACCAGAAACTGCATGTTAACAGCCGGGCGCAGGCCTTGCGGATTGCCTATACAAAGGGCCTTATTTAATCTGAAAGGATCCTGTAACGTATATAAAACGGCTTGTGTCGAACCGGCCGTCGCTACAACAATGCTTCCTTATTTCCCGTGGTTGTTTTTAATCCGCCACTATAAAACCTTGTTATGCATAAGTGCCGCTCTCTTTTATGGGCTTATAATAAAGGATCACCCCGCCAGAATCAAAGGTTTTTGTCTTCAGAAGTGTAAGCACCATTCTTTCATGGATATTTTTAAATAAGGGCAAACCGTCGCCTGCTATTACAGGGTGCACACAAAGCTGGTATTCGTCTATCAGGCGTAGCTTCGTCAGCGCTACGATCAAACTCGGGCTACATACCAAAATATTCTTGTTATTGCCGTTGCCCGATTGTTTTAGTGTAGAAACAACCTGCTCAATTTCCTGGTCTGCCAGCGATGCGGTTTCCCAGTCTACATGCTTCAGGGTATGTGAAAAAACAATTTTTGGAATGCGGTCTATCGCCACCGCAAAGTCGTCCATTGATTGTTCACCGGTGGGTTCCTTTACAAAGGGGCGCCAGTATTCCATCAATTGATAAGTGATCCTGCCATACAAAGCAACGTCTGCATCATTTAATAGTTCGGCGTAATGCTGGTGCATCGCTTCATCCGGAATCCCGGCCGTATGGTCGCAAATCCCATCCAGTGTCATATTCATTGCGGCAACTACCTTTTTCATATTCTTATTTTTATCACCTGAATGATGCCGGTGGCAAACCCGGCGCCATTACCGGCCCTTTGGTATAAAATTATTCATTCTCCGTATACCCGCGGGAAAAATTTTGCGATCCTAAATAATCCGATTAACTTTGAAATACAAAGTACTTTCCAATAATAGTAAAAACGCGATATAATGAAAATATCAAGAACAAAATTCGTCCTCATCTTTCTTGTTTCGGCGTTTGTCTTTCAATTTATCACGAACTCGGTTTTAGGACCAGAGGTCAGGCTTTTTCCTGCAAACGGCGAGTGGTTCCCGGGAGCCGGGTCACCAACAGGCTGGAAGCGTACCCTGGCTGCCGTTCTATACCCTGTCAAATTTGTTTTGATAGGTCCCTTGTCGTTTCTGGCTAAAGATCCGGATCCGGCGCCTCCTGTTTTATTGCTTGCGTTTGCGGCCTACTGGGCGGCCATCGCATTCATTCTTCATTACGTCTTCAGCAAAATAGTCATTCGTAAAAAGGCCTGAGTGTTGGAGGATCTGCATACTTTATTATCAATTATCTCAAACATTGAAGCAGATCTGCCCGACAATTCAGGGTTAAACATTAATACCCGGTATGAACAGTATTGAAGAACGATACCGTGAAGCAAAGTCGGATAAATGGTTTCAAAACTTTGCCGTTTTCTGCCGCATTGCCCTTGCCGCAAGTTTTCTTCCGTCTGGCTATGTTAAAATAATGGGCCAGCGTTTTGCTGAAGGTTTATCCCATAACAATCCGTTGGGGCGTTACTTCGACGCCCTGTTGGCAACAGGCCACTACTATACGTTTATTGGAGTTACCCAAGTTGTGATCGCCCTGTTAATATTGATACCAAGGACCGCACTGCTTGGCACGCTGATGTATTTTTGCGTGATCGTTAATATTGGTGTGCTGACGTATGCCACCCGCTTTCATGGGACACGGATCGTTACGATTATGATATTGGCCTGCCTGTATCTGCTGATATGGGATTATGACCGTATCAAACATATTTTGCCCTTCAGGCAACCGCCCGAAACGCCACGGCCCGTTAAAAAACCATTGGGCATGCGTCTGCGTCTTGTATTTTTTGGTGGCTGCATCGTTGCACTGGCTGTTATTATTATTGGTACTTCCTATTTATACGAAATAGTGCCGGGCGATTCTGAAGCCGAAGCCCGGAACCAATGCCCGGGCAGTAAAAATCCGGAGGCCTGCGAGGCTTTCTGCGATTGTATTTATAAGCAAGGGCAGCCACTGGAAAGCTGTTTGGCTATTTTTAATAAGGCAAAAGATATCCGGAAAACGGATACGCGGTAGCAAACCGCAACGTGTGCGAGAAATATTTTCGAAAATGTTCGCTCCCCCGCGCCCTTTGCGGCAAAAATAAAACCGCCAGGTACGCCAGGAATCCGCAAGGGCCGCTAAAGCAACCGCAGATCGTATTCGAAAACGCTAGCGTCCATCGCGTTTTCCTCGCGCGCTTTGCGTTTGAATTATTACCACAAGATGCACGGGAACTGCAAGCGACATCAGGAAATAGTTTCGCAAACATGCGCTCTCCCCCGCGCCCGTCGCTGTAAAAACAAAGCCGCCGGGTACGCCAGGAATCCGCAAGGGCCGCTAAAGCAACTACAGATCGTGTTCGAAAACGCTTAGCGCCCGTCGCGTTTTCCTCGCGCGCTTTGCGTTTAAATTGTTACCACAAGATGCGCCAGGAACTGCAAAGGACATCAGGAAATACTTTCGCAAATATTCGCTCTCCCCCGCGCCCGTCGCGTTTTCCTCGCGCGCCTTGCGTTTGAATGTTACCGCAAGATGGACGGAAACTACAAGGTGAATAGCATAATGCTCCCATCAAAAAAAAATTGCGCAATCAAATAATTGCACTTATATTTGCAATCATTTAGTTGCACATTATGATTATCAGACGTGATGTTTTCCAGGCAATAGCAGACCCAACCAGAAGGCAGATCATCGACCTCCTGGCACAGGAAACGCTCAATGTAAATGCCATTGCAGAAAAATTTGATGTAAGCCGGCAGGCCGTTTCGGTACATGTAAAGATCCTTGCAGAATGCGGGCTCCTGGTGATCCGGCAGGAAGGCCGGGAACGGTATTGTGAGGCAAGACTCAGCAAGCTAAGCGAAGTGGCATCCTGGGCAACGCAATACAAAAAATTCTGGGAAGGCCGGTTCGGCGCCCTGGATCGTTATTTAGAAACCGTTAAAACCCAAAAGTCAAAAAATGGAAAAAGCACAAAGTCCCGCTGAAACCGTTTCACAGGAGGTATGGATCACCCATCTATTTAACGCAGATCCGGAAACTGTTTTCCGGGCCTGGACGGATCCAAAGCAACTGGCCGCCTGGTATGCTCCTGATGGCTGTACGATCGTTTTCAAAAAAGCCGATATCCGCAAAGGCGGTCAGTATCATTCCTGCATCCACAACCCGTCGCACGGCGATTGCTGGTGCAAGGGCACCTACCTGGAAGTGGATGCTCCCCGGAAACTGGTTTTTACTGCAGAAGTTACCGATGCAAACGGGAATGACATAGACCCGGTAACAGTGGGTATGCCTGCCGACTGGCCGGCCAAAACAGTAGTAACCCTTCAATTTAAACCGCTGGGAACTCAAACAGAAATGACCCTGCACCAGACGGTAGCGGCATCACTTGCAAAAGCGACCGGCGCCTTCCCAAGCTGGATCGAAATGTTTAACCGTCTCAATCAACAGTTATGAAACCGGTATGGCTTCCCGCCGCCTTATTCCTGTGCTACACTGCACAGATGGGTGTTTCAACCGGCGCAAACAATCCCATCTTGGTCCGCGATTCCATTCCTTGTAAAGCAGGATACGCGCGGGTGAATGGGATTCAAATGTATTATGAAATCTATGGCAAGGGTGCTCCATTGGTATTGTTGCACGGCGGCGGCTCCACCATACAAACCACTTTTGGACGCGTGATTCCCCTGCTGGCGCAGCACCGGCAACTGATCTGCGTAGAATTGCAGGCGCATGGCCGCACCGAAGACCGTGATACGGGCCTTTCATTTGATCAGGACGCCGATGATGTAGCGGCATTGTTGCATAATCTCTCTATAAAAAAAGCGGATTTTTTCGGATTTAGCAATGGGGGAAATACGGCGCTTAAAATCGCCATCCGGTACCCGCAGTTATGCAGGAAGGTGATTGCCGGATCGGTTCTGCTAAAACGCAACGGAACGGCTCCGCAGTTCTGGGAAGCGATGCAACACGCCCGCTTTGAACAAATGCCACAACCTTACAAAGATGCTTTTCTACAAGTAACCCCGGATACCGCTAAGTTGCGGAACCTGTTTCAGCGGTGTGCCAACCGGATGAAGACCTTTACCGATTTCAGCGATGCAGCAATCAGGTCAATCAGGGCGCCCGTACTCTTTATTAACGGAGATGCAGATGTAGGCAGCCCGGAACATATTACGGCTATGGCTAAATTGGTTCCCAATGGACAGGCCACCATTATCCCGGGAGGTCACGGCGCATATATTGGTGAGCGGGTAGCTTCGCCGCCTGGCGATACGCTATACCGGTCTGTGGTACCGGTTTTAATCCAATTCCTGGATTTGAACCAATAGCGGTATCCAGCAGGTGTATCAGGTCCGCATACATAAAACATCCGGCCGTTTGAATACAAGGCTCATGCCCAGCCTGCAAGAAACGTTCGGGCGGTAGTAGCGATGGCTCCCGATCCATTTCATTACAAACGTATGTTTCTTCTATATCCGGAACCTCGATGTGCAGCTCCGGTTCCCGGTCCATTTCCGCCGGCGGCACCGTTTCTTCGGCAGGTGCCTCAGATTCTTTTACCAGATGAAACATAATAACGGATATTACGTCTGTACAAAATCATTATTTATGATGCCTTCCCGGATGTGGCATCGGAGCCCTGCGTTTTTACTATTTTATTATAAATTCCGGATAATAAAAACGGAGCTACCCACTGCCCGATAAAAAGTGCCGATGTTCCTGTTTACAGATCTTTAATGTAAGCGATGTTACCATTGCCGCCACGGCTGTCCATAAATAAACATCCGGTGGGATTTTTGCAGTTTGCCGTTCAATTGTTTTAGCGGAAACGCCTTCTGAATGATTGCCCATGTTGAAGTTTTTATAGATTAAAAATTCCTGGCACTGCAAACAACATCCGGAGTGTTTTAACGATGCCCTTATTTATTTTATGAATGCAAATTATCGGCCATGAGGATTGCCTACGGCCGGTTGATCCTTTAAAAGGACACGCAGTACAGACCGCACCGTAAAATGATCAATACCAAAAACCGGGCGCGATTATTCCATGGCCTTTTCTACCACGTGCAGGGGCTACCCCGCCACAATGTGTTGCAATTTTTCCTGAATGGCTGTTAGCATCCTTTCATTAGCCAATCAAGATACCTGTAGAAAGGATTTGGTTATTGCGTTTAGTTACATGAAGCACGATCCGGCTGCCGCGCATATACACGGTGCCCGGAAGAAAGATATGGGGATTTTTTTTCTCAATCCCGGATGCATTGCCGGCAACGATGGCCACCTGTGCTTTAATATCCGCTGGCAATGAATCCTATTCAGGTCTCCGGGATTGCGTTTAACACAAAAAAGCGCACACTGGCATAGTTCCTGTGCTCACAAAGCAATGGCACTTTTCACCATACTCGACAGCATACTCGCGGGCATCATGGGCACTTTAGCGATGACCCTGTTCATCCGCTTAACGGGTATGGCCACCGGTAGCCCTTTTTCTGTACCACGCATCCTCGGTTCCTTACTAACCTCCAGCACCAGCCCTTCCGGAAAAGCATCCCAAAGACTGCCCGTATTGCTGTTGGGTACGGCCGTGCATTATGTTATCGGCATCCTTTTTACCTTGTTCTATGCCTGGCTGGCAGGCAGCGGGGTGCTGCCCGAGGGTTATATAAACGGCCTGTTATATGGCTTTAATATCGGTATCGTGGCGGTTGTTACCTGGTATCTTGCGCTCCGGCTGCATCCGCATCCGCCGGCGATTCCGGTACGGCTTTTCCTGGTGGTGATTTTTACCGGTCACCTGGTATATGCGGCGGTCATTGTTACCACATTCCATTTTCTTCTCACCATATTTTAATCGTGTATTATGAACAGAGATGCCTTTACCACTACCCTTTGGCAGGATGGATTTAACATCCGCATCCCGGAGAAAGAAACCGGCAATGTGCCCTTTGATGTCATCATCGTTGGTGCAGGAATTACCGGCATTACAACGGGCCTGCTGCTGCAGCGAGCCGGTAAAAAATGCCTGATTCTTGAAGCGCATACTGTTTGTTTTGGCACTTCTTCAGCCACAACGGCACATCTGAACACCGTATTGGATAATACCTATCCGGGGCTTATTAAAAAATTTGGAGCAAACAATGCACTTTTAATAGCACAGGGTGCCAAGGAAGCCATCCACCTCATCAAAGCGCATATCCGGCATTATCAGATCGATTGTGATTTTGAAGAAAAAACAGGATACCTGTATGCCCAGAATAAAAAAGAAGATGCTGAACTGGAAACGCTGCTTGAAGGGATGCTTACCGTTGGCATTGAAGCCGCCCCCAGCCTTACAACCCCGGTGCCGGTGCCTTTTACAACAGCGATCCGGTTTCCGGAACAGGCCCAGTTCCACCCTTTGAAGTACCTGTTTGCTTTGATCCATCAGTTCCTGGCTGCAGGGGGAACCATCAGGGAAGCGACGATGGTTCAGCAGGTAGCAGAAAAAGAGAACGTCCGGGAAGTATTCACAACAACCGGTGTATACCGCGCCACCGACATTGTATATGCCACACATATTCCACCCGGCGTAAACCTGTTGCATTTCCGGTGTGCGCCCTATCGCTCCTATGTGTTGGGAATCCGGCTCAAAGACAACTCTTATCCCGACGCCCTGGTATATGACATTGAAGACCCCTACCATTATTTCCGGACGGCCCGGTACCAGGGAACTCCTTTATTGATCATCGGCGGATGCGACCATAAAACCGGTCATGAGGTTAACACGGAACAGGTGTTCCGCGAACTGGAAGCCTATGCCGCATCCTATTTCAACATCGGTTCCGTTCCTTACCGGTGGTCTTCCCAATATTATGAACCGGCGGATGGCCTGCCTTATATCGGCCTGCTTCCGGGCAACGACGATCATCTGTATGTGGCAACCGGTTATAGCGGAAATGGAATGATCTTTGGCACACTGGCGGGTCGCATCCTATCGGATCTGATTACCGGCGTCGATAACCCATATGCAGATCTGCTGGCCCCGTCCCGTATCAAACCGGTGGCCGGGTTCACCAATTTTATAAAAGAAAATGCCGACGTCGTGAAGCATTTTATCGGTGACCGGCTATCGGTAGAAACCCTGGAAGTATTGGCCGCCCTTGCCCCCGGGGAAGGAAAAGTGGTTAAATATGACGGGCAATCGATCGCTGCATATAAAGATCCACAGGGTAAGATCTTTACCCTGGACCCTGTATGCCCGCATGCAGGATGCCTGGTACAATGGAACAATGCGGAGCGGAGCTGGGATTGTCCCTGCCACGGCTCCCGTTTTGATGTTACAGGTGCCGTATTGAGCGGACCGGCTCAAAAAGCATTGGAGCAGCTGGGAGGATCATAACCGCCACAGCACCCAATCTCCCACAGCATTGTATGTTCCGCCCCGGGGAATCGGTTGCACCGCTGCGGGTAGCATCCGGAGGGAAATAAAAATTTTGCTCGTGATCACAATGCGGAACGAACTTCATGGCAAATGAATAAACCAGGTGCTCACTGCCATAAGAAGCCATTATAAACTGTAATAACACATCAGAACCGGTCCGGGCTGAACCCCTCAATTGCAGTAGCCACCGGTTTTCCGGACAACAGGTCTGCAATGGATTTACCAAATGCCGGTCCCAGGCTCAACCCCATCATGCCACCGCCACCGGCGATACTCAGGTTGCTATACTGCCGGGTTCTTCCAAGGTAGGGTAATCCGTCCGGCGGACAGGGACGGTAACCGAACCATATATCTTCAGGATAGGGCACCTTTAAACCCGGAAAATACCGGGGAATGGATTCCACGATACCTTTTACACGGTTTTCATAGACACGGTCATTGGCTGGTCCCAATTCCATCGTACCACTAAAACGGATCTGCCCGTGCATAGGCGTTACCGCAACCCTTGCCTCCAGCAACAACGTGCCATGTACCAGGGTGTTTGTTCCGTTAGGATCATGCATAAAGGAATAGCCCTTGCCCGGCATCAGCGGCAGCTTCAATTGCAGGCGGGAAGCCAGTTTGGGCAATGCGGCACCTCCGGCGATCACGATCTCATCTGCGTGGTAATGTCCTTTTGATGTGATCACTTCGGCGATCCTGCTGCCCGATAACCGGAAGCCGCTGACCTCCGTTTGATACCGGATCTCCACGCCGCGGGCCAACAGGTAACGGGTAAGCTGCTGCATGAGTTTGGGCGGGTACAGGATGCCGTCGCAAGCGTACCATACACCACCCAGTGCATTTATTTCCAGGCCCGGTTCTAAGGCCTGTATGCCGCTCCGGTCCAGCACTTCGGTATGTAAACCCAGCCGCCGGGCGGCCGCGGCCAGTTCTATTTCCTCCTGCTGAACGGCTTTGGTCTGATACAACATCAGGATGCCGTTTTGCCGGAGCTCAAAACCGAATCCTTCTTCGGCAGCGAGTTCATCATACAACCGGCTGCTGTACAGGTTCAGATCCCGGATCGCTTCCCCATTCCGTTGTACATGCTTTTCATTGGCATGCCGCAGAAACCGGAGTCCCCAATCGATCAGTGACACATTCAGCGAAGGCCGGATATAAAAAGGGCTCTTACTGTTCAGCATCCATTTCAATCCCTGTGCTACAATGCCCGGTGCAGCCAATGGGGTAAAATGGCTGGGTACAATCATTCCGGCATTGCCATAAGAGCAGTTGTTGGTACCATCCCCTTTCTCCAGCACCTGTACTTCCCATCCGTCTTTCAGCAGGTAATAGGCCGCCGATAGCCCGGCGATCCCCGCTCCCACAATAATCACTTTCCCTTTATGATGCATCCGTTTTTGTTTTGATTCATTTATACCACCTGGAATCCTTCTTTGTATGGATCATCGTCGTCAATGATGATCTGGTTATAGCCCGTGATTTGCGCCCAACCTTCCACAGAGGGAATGATCGCTGCTTTTTCAAGTATCGAGGTTTCCTGCTCTATGCGGCCGGTAAACCGAGACCCGATATAACTTTCATGGATAAAATCTTCCCCCTTCCGGAGTTTGCCCTTCGCATACCATTGCGCCATTCTTGCACAAGTGCCGGTACCGCAGGGAGAACGGTCGAGTGCATTCTCCCCCACCAGTACGGCATTTCTTCCGGTTGAACCGGCTTTTAAAGGCTTGCCGGTCCACTGAATATGGCTCAGTCCCCCGATATGCGGATCCTCCGGATGGAGGAATTCATATTTTTCATTCAGCAATTTCCGGATCACCTTGCCATAATGGATCAGCTGTGCCGCTGTAAAATCAGCAATGTCTTTAAAGTTTTTTTGCGGGTCCACGATCGCATAAAAATTGCCGCCATAAGCCACATCCGCTGCAATCTCGCCCAACCCCGGACAATCTACCGTAAGCCCCTCTTTATATAAAAATGCTTTTACATTGGTGAGCTTTACCGACTTTACCTTTTTCCCTTCCTGTATATAATCGATCAACACCAGGCCCGAAGGTGTCTCCAGCCGGAGTTTCCCGGGAACCTTTGGCGTAACCAATCCTTCTTCAACGGCGATGGTCACTGTTCCGATGGTTCCATGTCCGCACATCGGTAAACATCCGCTGGTTTCAATGTATAAAACCCCTACATCATTTGCAGGATCGGCCGGCGGATAAAGGATACTGCCGCTCATCATGTCGTGACCACGCGGTTCAAACATCAATCCTTTCCGGATCCAGTCGTAGGTTTCCATAAAATGAAGCCGGCGTTCCATCATGGAATTGCCGTTGAGAAACGGGGCGCCACCAGCTACCAATCTTACCGCACAGCCACAGGTATGTGCATCGATACAAAAAAATGTTTTCCGCATATGAGCTTTTTAGATACAAACGCCTGATGATATATCTTCCATCGTTAACTGCCCGTTAACGATACGCAAAATCTGCAATCCATTCTCATCTTTTAATTCTTCCGGTAAATAGGCCTCCGGCCAGTTCTGAAATGCTACCGGCCGTACAAAGCGTTTCACCGCATCGGGTCCCACCGATGTAAACCGTGCGTCGGTGGAGGCCGGGAAAGGGCCGCCATGCTGCATGGCATACACCACTTCCACACCCGTAGGCATGCCGTTGAACAAGAGCCGGCCGGCCTTATCCTTCACCCGCTCAATAATCATTTTGTATGCATCCATGTCTGCCGCAGTAGCAACAAGCGTAACCGTTAATTGTCCCTTTAACTGTGCCGCAACGGCCGCCACTTCATCCCATGAGCCCGCTTCTATAAGGATGCCAAAAGGACCAAATACCTCTTCCCCCAATATAGGGTTTGTTAAAAAGCTGGCGGCCGTGGTTTCCACCACCCTTGCTCGTCCCTGGCCGCCGGTTGCCGGTATGGCCGACTCGGCCCAGATATGGATCTCCGGCTGCTCACTCAGCAATGTCTTACGCTTTTCAAAATTCGTATAAATGTGCTCATTCAGCATCACTGAAGGAAGTATATCCCGGATACCGGTGCGCAACGTCTGTTTAAACCGGTCCAATGCCGCGCTTTTAACACCAATAACCATTCCGGGATTGGTACAAAACTGCCCGGTGCCCAATGTAAGCGACGCGATATATTCTTTAGCCAGCGCTTCGGCGCCTTGTTCCAGTGCCTGCGGAAAAACAAAAACAGGGTTTATACTTCCCATCTCTGCAAAAACAGGAATGGGCTCCTCCCGGCGGCCGGCAATATCCAGCAAGGCTTTACCTCCCTGGTAAGAACCTGTAAAGCCTACAGCCTTTACCTGTGGATGTGCAGTAAGGTAGGCCCCCGTACGCTCACCGGTACCAGCCACTTCATCTCCGTCAATATGTGAAAACACCCCCGGTGGCCACCCGGATGCTTCAACCACGGCCGTTATTGCCGCCGCCATGATCCGGGATGTTTCCGGATGTCCGGGATGTGCTTTTACCAGTACCGGGCAACCCGCGCCGATAGCGCTGGCGGTATCGCCCCCGGCCGTAGAAAAGGCAAACGGAAAATTGCCGGCGCCAAAAACCAGCACCGGGCCCAACCCGATACTGTATTTGCGAATATCGTTCTTTGCCTTTTCCTTGTGGGCCGTATCAATACGGGCTTCTACGTATAACCCTTTGGCAACGGCATCGGCATAAGCGCGCCACTGACCAACGGTACGGGCCTTTTCACCGGTAAGCCTTGGCAACGGCAGTGCCGTTTCGCGGTGCGCGGCATCCAGCAGCTCTGGGCCCAGGGCTTCGATCTGATCCGCAACAGCCTGCATAAAAACCGCACGTTCTTTTACAGTGGTCGTTTTTAAAAACTGAAAGGCACTACCGGCCGAAACCGCATATGCATCCAACACTGACTGAGATAGCATCATTTTTATTTTTTTTAAACCGGAGCTTTCCGGTAATCAGCAATTACAAGCGTGTTATAATACCGGGCGGGATGCGATGCCGTCCGCAATGATCTGCCGGATCCGGCTGGCCTCCTCCCCTGTTAACGGAAGCCGCGGTGCCCGTACATGAGGATGACTGATACCCTCGCTGGTAGCCGCCAGTTTAATATACTGTACCAGTTTGGGATGAATATCCAGCTCCAGCAAGGGCATAAACCACCGGTATATCTGAAGCGCCTTTTGCACATCACCCGATTGCAGGCAGCGGTACATGGCTACGGTTTCTTTCGGAAATGCGTCTACCAGGCCCGCCACCACTCCGTCGGCTCCCAGCATCAGCGACTCCAGACAAACGGTATCAATACCACAGAGGATCTTTATACGGCTGCCAAAACGGTTGATCATCCGGGTGATATTGGTTACGTCCCGTGTAGACTCTTTTACAGCCTGGATCGTTGGGCATTCAATCAGTTCTTCAAACATATCCAGCGTTACATAAATGCCATAGTCAACCGGGTTATTATAGATCAGGATCGGCAGATCGGTTGCCGCTGCCACTGTTTTAAAATAGGTCACCACCTCCCGGTTATCGGCCCGGTAACGCATCGGTGGCAGCAACATCAGTCCATCTGCGCCGGATTCTTTTGCCCGCCGTGCAAATTCAATCGCATTTTTCGTGGTATTTTCCGATAGATTCAGGATCACCGGAATCCGGCCATTTACCTGTTTCAATGCCGCATGCAACAGCTCAAACTTCTCGCCGGTTTCCAGGGTACTGGCTTCCCCCAGGGTTCCTGCCAATATGATTCCATCTACACCTGCTGTGATCTGTGCCTCCGTGTTTTTGGCAAACATTTCAAAATCGATCGCCCCGTCTGCCGTAAAAGGCGTTAGTAATGCGGGATAAATACCCTTCCATGCCGGTTTCATACTCATTGTTTTTTTATTCAAAACTAACCGCACCCGGCATAGCGCGTTATGTAGCTTTTGATCAATGCTGACCATATTTTAACCGGTTTATTCAACTGCCGTTGTGCTCCGGTACCGTTTGAGGTATTCCTTCGGCGGGCAGCCGATGAGCGCGCGAAATACCCGGTTAAAATTCGTAAGACTGTTAAACCCGCTGTTATACGCCACGGACGAAATACTATTCAGCCGGTCGGCTGCAAGCAATTTACAAGCCTCCTGTACACGTAGTTCATTCAGACATTCAATATAAGTGGTACCTGTATGCTTTTTAAAGGAACGGCAAAATGCCTGCGGCGTCAGGTTGGCCTGGGCAGCTATTTCCTGTAAGCACAAGGTGTGGTTGGTGAATTTTTTCCGGATATATTCTTTTGCCTCCAGGATGCGTCGGTCGCTGTCTGACACGGATGCAGTGCGGTGCTTACTGCCTGATAAAAAGATATGTTGCTGCTGGTGTTCCCGGAGGTAATGCAGCACTCTCACAAAAGAGAAAATCCGCTCAAACCCTTGCTGCGCCTTCAATGCATGCAGGGCCGCCCCTACCGTTTTTTTTAAAGCGGGCGCTACTTTAAAACCGGTTTCGGTGTGCAGCACAAATGCCTTCAACGGTTCCAGTTCCGGCAGGTTAAAGAGTGCCGCAAGCTTTTTAAAAGGATCAAAAAAAACCGAAACGGCATGCACCCGGTGTGGTTCGCCTTCATTAAAACGTGCTTTAAAGACATGTGACTGATTGGCCCCGAGGTAAAAAATATCCCCGGCATTAAACTCGATCAGGTGTTGCTCCATAGCCAGCGTGCCGGCACCCCTGATGATCCACATGATCTGGATTTCTTCATGCCGGTGGAAGTACGGATAAAAACCGGGCAACCGGTCTTCCTGGATATCGATACTGGCATCGCCGGCCGTAGGTACAGAAAACTGCAAGCTTCTCATATTGCAAAAACAATTTGAATGCAATTTAGCACTTTGAGCTAAATGTTAAAATATTGCCATACAAAACTAAAAAATGAACAATCCCGTTTTAAAAAGCAACTATATTTGCATTAGAATAGATTAGACCAGACCTAAAAATCAATAAACGATTTCCTGCGTATCATTTAAAAACGATTGTAATGAAAAAAAAGAATTCCCACCACTTCGACAGTACCTGATCGGCCGCTTCCTGTTTGTGCCACATTAATTATTCCTCAGTTAAATCAAAACAAATGATGAAATCCTGTTTCTATACGGGAAGGGCTGTTTTTTGCCTTATTCCCGCCAAACGATTGCCGGCAGCGCTCCTGTTGCTGCTGCTGTTGTTCAGTGTTGCTCCGCTCCTGTTTGCGCAAAATCAGCGGCAAATCAGGGGAACCGTTGCCGATGAAAAAGGGACACCCCTCGCCGATGTTTCTATAGTGGAAAAGGGCACCCGGCATGGTGTCCGCAGCCAGGAAGACGGCCGCTTTGAGCTAACGGTTTCCGGCAGCAACCCCATCCTTATTGTTACACATACCGGCTTTCAGCCAACGGAAGTAACGGCAGGACGTCAGTCCCTGCTTTCCATCGCATTACAGTCATACAACCGGTCGCTGGATGAAGTAGTGGTGGTTGGTTATGGTTCCCAGAAAAAAACCACCCTTACCGGAGCAGTAGCAACAGTAAAAGGAACGGCCCTTGTTCAGAGCAGCTCGGCCAACGTAGCCAACGCCATCGCCGGCCGTATCCCCGGTGTTATTGCCAATAACCGTTCCGGCCGCCCGGGAGATGACGGATCATCGCTTTTCATCAGGGGATTCAATTCTTTCGGAGGCGGCACCAGTCCGCTGATCGTGGTAGACGGGGTACCCGACCGGGATTTCAGCCGTCTTAACCCCAATGACATCGAAAGCATCACCGTACTAAAAGATGCCTCTGCCGCCATCTATGGGGTACGTGCGGCCAATGGTGCCATACTGGTAACCACCAAACGTGGAAAATCCGGCAAACCGACCATCCAGTATGACGGCAGCTATGGGATACAGCAATTGACCCGGTTGCCCAAAATTGTAAATGCATGGGAGTATATGGCCTATTACAACGAGATCAACCCCGGTACCTACCAGCAATCGGAGATCGACAAATACAAAGCCGGCAACGACCCCAACTATACCAGTACGGATTGGATCCACGAAGTATTCCGCAAAACCGCGCCGCAGCAAACTCACTCGCTTTCGGTAAGCGGCGGTACGGATAACGTAAAATATTATTTCTCCGGGCAGCTGGTAGACCAGTCGAGTAATTTCAGGAACAGCATCGAGCATTACCGGCAATACAATTTCCGCTCAAATATCGATGCCCGTATTTCAAAGAACCTGAAGGTAAACCTGGATGTGGCCGGGCGCCTGGAAGACCGCACATATCCTACCTGGAGCGTGGGCAATATTTTACATGAAACCCGCTCCATGTACCCGTTTATACCCACGCACTGGCCCAACGGCTCACCCAGTGCAGGTGTTACAGCAGGGCGTAACCCGGTGATCCTGGTTACCGGTGACCCCGGCTATGATAAAATCAAAAATTATGTGCTGACGCCATTGGCCGGTTTCGAATGGAAGCTTCCTTTTGTTACCGAAGGATTGTCGCTGAGCGGTTATGCTTCTTATGATGTGAACATGCGGCACGAAAAAATATTTACCAAGCCCTGGGACGCTTACTCCTACAATAAAACCACCGGCGTTTATTCCAATGTACGTACCAGTACGGCCATATCAAGTGTTACCCAAAATGAAGGTATGTATAACGGCAGCACCCGCTTTATCAAGCTGGTGTATGACCGCCAGTTTGGCCGCCATAACATCAATGCCTTTGCCGGCTACGAGGCTACCAGCACTACCAACTGGGGCACTTATGCCTACCGGAAAAACCTGTTGAGCGATCAGATCGACCAGATCTTCACCGGTTCGGCAGAAGGGCAGGTAGCTACGGGATCTGCCGCGCAGGATGGCCGCGCCAGCTACCTGGGCCGGGTGGCTTATGACTACAGTAATAAATATATAGCGGAAGTAACCATGCGCTACAACGGGTCGTTCAACTTCCCGGAAGACAAGCGCTGGGGCCTCTTTCCTTCCGTTTCTGCCGGATGGCGCATTTCTGAAGAGCCATTTTTCAAACAAACTGTGCCCTTTATCGACCAGTTAAAATTAAGAGCCTCCTGGGGCATCCTGGGTAGCGATGCTGTAGCCCAGTATCTTTTTCTGACCAGGTACCAGTTAATCACCAATACCAGTTATCAAACCTATTTCGGAGATTACGGACTGGCCAATGCCCTGTACCTGTCCAGCACACCCAACCCCGATATCACCTGGGAAAAGCAGGATACACGGAACATCGGGTTAGACCTTGGCCTGTTAAACAATAAACTCAATATTACGGCGGATTATTTCCGTTACCTGCGGAGTGATATTCTTGCAGCCCGTAATGCCTCCATACCGCTGTATACCGGTATGAGCCTGCCCAGTGAAAACATCGGTAAATCGTTAAACAGCGGCGTTGATTTTTCCATCGGTTACAATGATGCTGCAGGCGATCTTAAATATACGATCGGCATCAACGGAACCTTTGCAAAAAGCAAAGTGATCTTCAGTGATGAAGCCGCAACCGTACCCGAATGGCAGAAATTTGAAGGACACCCCATCAACTCCTGGCTTTTATTTGCCAGCGATGGTATTTACCGTACGCAGGATGAAATAGATCATTCCATACATGTGCCCGGCGCCCGGGTTGGCGAAATACGCATCAAGGACACCAATGGCGACGGCTCCATTACCTTTGACGATGCGGTGCGCACCTATGAATCTGCCGTTCCGCAGATCGTATACGGCTGTGCACTGGGACTGAACTACAGGGGTATTGGGTTAAATATCCTGCTCTCCGGCCAGGCAAAGGCGCGTCAGCTGATCAATTCACAGATGCAGGGTTCCCTGATTGCACCACCGCAATGGCTTTATGACGGCCGCTGGACAACAGACAATACCAACAGCATCTATCCCCGGGCCTTTAACGACAACAGCACCAATGCCTACTATTATAACAATTCCAACTTCTGGCTCATGAATGCTGCATTCCTGCGCCTGAAAACGCTGGAGTTATCGTATAGCATTCCTTCACAGGTATATAACCGGCTTGGCCTTTCATCCGTACGTGTGTATGCAGCCGGGTACAACCTGCTCTCATTTGATCACCTGAAAAAATACGGGGTAGATCCTGAAACCAACAATACCACCGGGGTTAATTATCCGCAGTCGAGGATTGTACGGTTTGGTGTAAATATTGGATTGTAAATGGTAGCCGATCATTAAAAACAAAAAAAAATCAACAGATGAAATCAACAATACGAATAGCAATCGGCATCCTTTGGACCGGCGCATTTTTGGCGTCCTGTTCAAAGGTGCTGGACAAGGCGCCCCTGGACTCCTATACCGACGAATCTGTATGGAAGGATCTGAAGCTGGCAGAAGCCTATGCCAACAATATCTACAATGTGTTACCAACGTTTACGGTTGACTGGGGCAGCTCGCTCAACAGAAGCGTGGTGCTCTCCTCCGCCTGCGATGAAGGGTTTACCAAGTTTGGCGATGGTTATACCTGCGGCGCAAGGAACGTGCTGAACAAGGGTTTGCTGTCTCCGGATAATGCCGGCAGTTTCGATATCTGGTCAAAAAATTACAGCCAGATCCAAAATGCCAATATTTTCCTTTCAAAGATCGACAATGTTCCGGGCGATGATGCGTACCGTAACCGCATAAAAGGGGAAGTAACCTTCCTCCGTGCCTATGCCTACTTTCAGCTTATCAGCGATTACGGCGGCGTACCGCTCATTACACAGCCCTTCAATCTGAACTCCGATTTTAAAGCAACAAGGAACAGTTTCGAGGAAGGCGTAACATTTGTCAGCAATGAGCTGGACAAAGCCGCTGCCTTACTAACCAGTGCCACCGCTCAAAGAGGCCGGGTTTCTGCTCCGCTGGCGCTTGCCATTAAATCCAGGTTACTGCTATATGCCGCAAGCCCCTTGTGGAATCCCTCCAATGATCCCGCGAAATGGACCGCTGCTTCTGCCGCAGCAAAAGCCGTTATCGACCTGCCTGGCTTCAGCCTCTTTACTGGAAATTATGCCGATCTGTTTACTTCGTTTAATAGCGAGCTGATCGGTGTGCACCTTTCCGGTTATAAAGGGGAATGGGATCCTTTTACCGGGCTGGAGATGATGTGCTTCCCCAATGGCTATCATGGATGGGCCGCCTTTGCCCCTACACAAAACCTGGTAGATGCGTTTGGCACTGCCGATGGCAAATATATCACAGACCCTGCTTCCGGATACAATGCGCAGCAGCCCTATGTGAGCCGCGACCCGCGTTTTTACGCAATCATTATCTATGACGGAAGGCCCACCGGTAACCCGGCATTCTTTTCGGACCGCACCACTACAGCCGCGCAGTTTTACGAAGGCGGTTACGACTCCGACCAGGGATTTGATGCCTGGAACAACAGTTTAACCCGCTATGCATTCCGGAAATATATGGATACGACCTTTAATTTCAACGCCACTACCCAGGCCAACAAATTCTGGATCCTGGCACGGTTGGGTGAAATCTACCTCAACTATGCAGAAGCCGAATTTTATCTGGGTCATGAGTCCACCGCAAGAACCTACCTGGATAAGGTACGGCAAAGAGCCGGCATCCATACACCACTTACGGAAACAGGCACTGCGCTGGAAACCAGGCTCCGCAATGAGCGGCAGGTAGAGCTGGCATTTGAGGGCCACCGGTATTATGATGTGCGCCGCTGGAAAATAGCAGAGGTAACGGAGAATAAACCCGCGGGCCAGGTGATCATTACCCGCAATGCGGCAACGGGGGTAAAAACCTACCAGTATAAGGATATTGAGGCCCGGAGCTTTGATAAAAGCAAACATTACCTGATGCCCATTCCCCGGACGGAGATCAAAAGAACCGGTCTGCAGCAGAACCCCGGATATAACTAATATGGTTTACCAGGTTCGAATAAAAACGATTAAAGCATTCACCCCGGTTAAGTGATCCTGTGCTTCCTGCAGCTTCACTTCTTAATGGTGTTCACGGCTTCAATATCTACGACAGATCCTGAAACAAATGCAACAGCATATCTCCGGAGTAACGAAATATAAAAAAATGCATACATCCGCTTTTGTGGCAACAGCAGCAATATGAAATCCATTTATTACACACTGGCCATTGTTATTTCTTTCCTGTCTGCCTGTAAAAAGGACAGTGCCCCTTCGCTTCCCGGCCCGGTTCCTGTAACCGTATCGACGCCGGGGGGCGAAGCGGGATACCTGTATATTGATGGAACGTATACCGGTATGATGGCACCGGGAACCATCCGGCTTCCAGCCGGCAATCATACCATTGGCGTAGCATTGAAACAGTCAGAGAGCTACCTGAAAAAGGCGGTTACCGTCACGGCCGGTACGGCGGTTTCCCTTACCTTAACAGATAAGCCGGCACCCAAAACCTGGAAAGCCCTGTGGATCGGGTTGTATGAAACCCGGGGTAATTCCGGAACCGGGGATTGCAGCACGCATTTTTCAGCCGCAGACCTGGATGCCGGCTACCAGTTTTTTACCTGGAGCCTGAAGGAGCATTTTGAAAAATATGCCTACGGTACGATGAAATGGGAAGTGGAGCGCAGGGACATCGCCAGCCCGGTTATCCTCACGAAAGGGGGCATCGGGTATACGGTAGAGCCCGCTTCTATAGCCGCACTGCTGCCCCAGATACAACCGGGGACCTACGACTGCGTATTTGTATTCTGGCGCGAAAAAGAAGGGCCCTGCAGTTTCCAGAGTAATTACTTCGGACTGGCCTGGACGAACCCGATGGCGGAGCCGATGAGGACAGGGTACGTAACCATCAAATTTGATCCGGGCACTGATATCAATGCAGCGATCGGTCAATACAAAACAAATGACCCGGGGGTTTGGATCCATGAATGGCTGCATACTGTAGGCGAAAATTATTACCAGGCGTTGGGATTCAGCCTTCCGGAAAAATCCGGTGGGCATACCGTGCATGCCGCCGAAAGATATGGTTACAGCTTTCCGTGGATGAATTGGTACCGGGATTTTATATCGGGCAGGGTTTCCAATGCTTCCGGTCAGCCGGCCTACCTGGGCATGGGGCCGGAAGCATTCCTGAACTGCACGGTACGGGAAAAGGCCGTTAATGGCTGCCCTTAAAGAGGCCGCTCTTTTCAGATCAAAAATGGCGATGGTCATGCTGCGTTTTTCAATTTGCCCGCACCCAATCACACAGCAATGACAACGGACCCACCTGCCGCGCCGGGCGGAAAGAGCGAAATTGAAGGCATTGCCGGTTGCCGGGGTTGATACACAGCAAACAAAATGATAATTGTATAAACAATAAATTTGCACATAACAAAAAATAGCCGATGATAAAGGATGTATCAAAAAGGATAAGGAACGGCATGATCCTGTTTTTTGTTCCGCTCTGCTGGTCGGCTTATGCAGGAGCACAGCCCGCCTCACTTGCGTTCCGATCTTCAGATACCGCGCTTCAAAATGCCTTTTACAGGGCAAAGAAAATGGCGCTCCGCTGCAGGGGCAACCCTTCGGATCCGGTAGGGCCCTGGTATGAAGCCGCGTTACCCGCACGGAATGCCTTTTGCATCCGCGACGTATCGCACCAGTGCATACCCGCCGAAGTATTGGGCATGCATGCTGAAAATAAGAATATCTTCTCCCGCTTCGTATCCCATATCTCCGAAAGCAAGGATTGGTGCACGTATTGGGAAATGAACAGGAACGGAGCGCCCGCACCGGAAGACTATCGCAACGACCGGGAATTCTGGTACAACCTCAATGCCAATTTCGAGCTCATCCATGCCTGCTGGCGAATGTACCTGTGGACGGGCGATACCCGTTATATAAACGATCCGGTATTCAAAACGTTCTTTGATCTTACGGCCACCCGTTACCTCGAGCGTTGGAAGCTTCAGGTAGATTCATTATTAACACGGCCTGTTTACCTGAACGCCCCGGTACCCTTTAACGCCGCAGACTATTTTCACCGGTGCAGGGGCATTCCTTCTTATTATGAAGCGATCCACGACGTAAAAATGGGGATTGATCTGGTAGCAGCTATTTATAGAGGGCTAACGAGCTATGCAGCCATGCAGGTAATATGGAAACAGGACCAAAAGGCGGCCTTCTATCGTCAGAAAGCAGCGGCTTACCGGGAGCAACTGGATGCCGTCTGGTGGAACGATACCACCAACCGGTACCACACTTATTATGCAGCAGGAGGTACATTCGGAAGCGGTGAGGGCGAAACCTACCTGCTTTGGTACAACGCATTAACCGACAGCAGCCGCATCCGGCATACGATACGGCATCTTCTTAACTCAAAGTGGAATGTGGAGAACCGCTCCTATCTTCCTTACCAGTTGGCACGGTACGGCTATGGGAAACAGGCCCGTGAGAACATTTTGTTCCTGGCCAACCCCACCACCGAACGGCACGATTACCCCGAAGTTTCATTTGGCGTTATTGAAGGACTGGTACAGGGCGTTATGGGTATAGCTGCCGATGCCCGTGAAAACCGCATTACCACCCTATACAATCATCCCTCCGTGGATACCTGCGAACTAAGCAATCTTGCGGTATTATCCTCCCGCATCGGGGTTCGGCACTGGAACGGGGGCACTACGTTTGTTAACAACGGGCATTCGGTCATTTACTGGCGGGCAAGCTTCCGGGGAACGGGCCGTTCGATCCGGGTTAACGGCAAAAGCAAAAAAGCCGTTCAGCAACCAACGCCTGAAGGGTTACCGGTTTTTTATACGGATATTGCCGTTGCTCCCGGGGGAAAAGTAACTGCTGTTATTTTCTAAACCTATTTAAACAAAATCCGAAAAGGCTTTTTCAATGACAACTGTATTTGACAAGATCACCGAACTGGAACAGGTCAGCTCCTACTCAAAGCACGACCGAATCGTGCAGGGGGTGATCAACACCATTAATGAAAAGATATTGTCGCCTGGCGATACCCTTCCCTCGGTGAATGCGATGATCCGCACATTGGGATTTTCCAGGGAAACCATCATCAGGGGCTACCGCGACCTGATCAGCCGCGGTATTGTAGCCTCGCGGAACCGGCTGGGGTATTTCGTGGCCAACGGAAGCACCCAGCAATTATTAAGGGTAGCGCTGCTCATGTATAACCTGGATAGTTTTGAAGAACAGTTCTACCGCAACTTCCGCAAAACCCTGGGCGAGGGGATCAACCTGCAGGTATTCTTCCATCACGGGAACATCGAAATATTTGAAACCATCCTGCAGCGGATCCGGCGGCAGTTCGGTATGTATGTGATAGCCCCCATCCCCCATCCCCGGTCCAAAGATTTGCTGGAGACCATTCCACGCAACCAGTTGCTGATGTTTGACCGTTATGAACCCATTGACGGTGTTTTTAATCATATTACCCAGGAGTTTGAACGTTCGTCTTACCAGGTATTTGAACAGCTCGTGAACGAGATCCGGGCCTTTGACGAATTTATTTTTTATCACTCCCCCGATTCCCTGGATCCCAAAGAGATCGTTACCTCCTTCCGCAAATTCATCAAAAAGTATAAGATCAACGGAACCTTGATCCGCGAATTTGTTCCGGGTACGGTTAAAAAAGGTAAGGTCTATTTTACGCTGGACAATTTCGCCATGTGGGAGATCCTGAAAGAATGCAAGGTAAAAAAACTCAAACCGGGCAAAGATGTAGGCATTCTCTCGCACAACGATGAACCGGCTAAAGAGTTTGTAGGCATCACCACCTACTCTGCCGATTTTGCACTGATGGGTACTATGGCGGCCGGGGCGATCCTGAAGAATGAGCCCATACAGGCAACAATACCCACCACCCTCACCAGAAGAAATACCCTTTAAAACTATTTGTATAAAATTATTTCCCGCCATCATGAGAAGATTCCTATTGCCGGTATTGTTGTGCTCCGGCTTTACCCTTTTTGCACAGCAACGCTACTGGAAACTGCATACCGGCGGCGGCATTCAATGGACCGTACAGCCGGGTCAAACCCATAAAGACCATATAGAAATGAGCGGCAAACAGCTTTCTGCCATTGTACAGTATGGGGTTCAGCCATCCGGCGCCTTAGCCCTGAGCAGGAAGCTTGTGTTTCCGATGCTCCGTACCATTCCCAACGATACCCGGGGAAACCTGATCCGTGAATTTACGGGCAATATCACCGATTCCATTACCATCGACGGAAGCAGGACCACTGAAATGCCCCGCAGTTTTTTGATACATGGCTACCTGCAAACAACCGGCACACTTTCCAAATCCGTTGTCCTGAACCGGACGGTATTTCCTTCCACCGATCATGCCGCCTATATTGAGTCGTATATCCTGCGGAACGAGGGCCCGGAAACCGTTTCCGTAAACATCCCCATCATCGACAGTAGTATCACAACCGATGAAAAAAAGGGGGTGTACGGATCTTATGTGATCCAAACAACGCTATATAACGGCGGAGCGTTCACCCTGCGGCCACAGGAGGCCCGCCATTTCTGGATCGTGATATCGGCAAGGAAAAAATTTGAAGACCACCGCTATCTCGCTGCCGGTTATGAACTGGAAAAGCGCAAAGCGCTGATCAGCGAACTCGACAATAAGCTGGTGCTTCAAACCCCCGATCCGGTGATTAACCGCATGTTTGCCTTTGCCAAGATCCGGGCGGCCGAAAGCATTTATGAAACGAAGCAAGGCCTGATGCATGGCCCGGGCGGCGGAGAATATTATGCTGCGATCTGGGCCAACGACCAGGCCGAATACGTCAACCCGTTCTTTGCCTACCTGGGCAATGCCGCCGGTGTGGAATCGGCCAGCAACAGCTACCGGCTTTTTGCCGGTTATATGAACCCCTCCTACACACCCATTCCCAGCTCAATTATTGCTGAAGGTGCCGGTTACTGGAACGGAGCCGGCGACCGCGGTGATCAGGCTATGATTGGTTATGGCGCCTCGCAGTTTGCCTTAACCCTTGGGGATACGATTGAGGCAGCTACGCTATGGCCCCTGATCGAATGGTGCAACAACTACCTGCTGCGAAAAAAAACAGCCGACAGCGTTATTGCCTCCCAGTCTGATGAACTGGAAGGGCGGTTTCCTGCGGGGAAGGTGAACCTCTCCACCAATGCCCTGGCATACGGATCGTTTTTATACGGATCAAGGCTGGCAACAGCACTCGGTAAAACAACAACCGCTGCACAATGGCAGCAGGAAGCCCGGGCACTCCAGCAGCATATGGAAACGTACTTTGGCGGTACCGTGGAAGGCTACCAAACGTATACATATTACAAAGGCAATGACAAACTCCGTTCCTGGATCTGCCTGCCACTGGTAATGGGCATTTATGACCGTAAAGACCAGACGCAGGCGGCCTTGCTGTCTCCGAAATTATGGTCACCCAACGGCCTGCTTACCGAGTCGGGTTCCAGTACCTATTGGGACCGGTCTACCCTCTATGCGTTCAGAGGTTTATTTAAAGCGGGCGCTACCGATACCGCTATGGCCTATCTTTCTTATTACTCCGGCCAACGCCTGCTGGGTGCGCATGTGCCGTATGCCATTGAGGCCTGGCCCGAAGGCAACCAGCGTCATCTTTCGGCGGAAAGCGGGCTGTATTGCCGGGCGCTGGTGGAAGGACTCTTTGGTTTTGAACCAACCGGCCTCCGGTCCTTTTCCATTTGTCCGCGGCTTCCCAAAAACTGGAACCAGCTTTCGCTTAAAAATATAGAGGCCTTCCACACCACCTTCGGTCTGCTGGTACAGCGGGTTTCAGGAATGTACCGCATTACGGTAACGGAAAACGGAAAGCCGGGACGCAATTACCGGTGGGACGGGAAAAAGCCGCTGGATATAACGCTTCCATAAGATGGCACTCACCAGCTTTATGATCATCATCCTCGGCATTGTGTTATTTTCCTGGTTCAAAACAAGAAGGGAAAAAACAGGTACCCTCAATGCCCTGTTCTTTGCCAACCGCAAGCTTGGATTTGCAGCTGTGGGTTGCGGGTTGTTGTTTACCAATATCAATACCGCATCCTTTATCGGTGAAAACGAACTCAGCTATATCAACAACATGAGTGTAATGGCCTGGGGTGTTACTTCCGTACTGGCGATGCAACTGGTATCCGAGCTGATCATTCCCATTTATCTCAGAACCGGTATCGCCACCACACCCGATTTCCTGGAAGCCCGGTATGACCGCTCGGTGAAATCGATCGTTTCCATTCTTTTCCTGGCCAACTATATCGTTAACCTGCTGCCGGCCGTGCTGTATGGCAGCGCCGTGGCATTTGACGGGCTGTTCGATATCTCGGAGCAGCTCCGGATCCCGCATCCGGCCACGGTATGGATCCTCGTATGGGGCATTGGCATCCTGGCTACCCTGTACGCCCTGCTGGGCGGTTTAAAGGCCCTTACGATTTCTGATACGTTACTTGGATTTGCCCTGTTTACGGGCGGACTGCTGTTGCCCTATTTTGCGCTGCGCTACCTGGGCGGGGGCAACTGGCACGCGGGGTTACAAACCATATTGTCTTCAAAAACAGCACACCTGAACAGCATCGGCCAGCGCGGAGACGCTGTGCCGTTTGGCACCCTCTTTACCGGTATGCTGCTGGTAAACCTGTATTACTGGGGCACCGAACAATACATTGTTCAGCAGGCACTGGCATCCAGGGACCTGGCCACCTGCCAGAAGGGAATGGCGCTGGCAGCACTGGGCAAGCTGATGCTTCCGCTGCTGCTGAATATTCCCGGCGTTATTGCAGCCCACCTTTATACAGGGCTTTCCAATACCTCCACCGTTTTTTCAAAGCTGGCCGGGGACGTATCACCGCCGGCATACTCCGGCTACCTTGCTGCCATACTGTTTGGCGCTACGGTCACCACGTTTATTGTGGGTCTTAACAGCTCGGCTACGCTGTTTGTATTAAATGTTTACAGGCCGCTGATGGCCAAAAAAGGCCGGGTTCTTCAGGAGCAGGACCAGGTACGCACCGCCAAAAGATTCCAGGCAGGTATTGCCCTTGTCGCCATGCTGATTGCTCCGTTCATCCTGTTTGCAACCGGGGGATTCTATACCTATCTTCAAAAGATCGGCGGACTGTTTAGCGTGCCCATCTTTACCATCATGCTGGTGGGGTTTCTTACCAAACGTGTACCGCCGCTGGCCGCCCGAGTGGGATTGTTCTTTTTTGTCATCAGCTATGGCGCCACCCAATTATTCTTTAACATCCAACTGCATTTCCTGCATGTGCTGGCCCTGTTGTTCGTGCTCACCACGGTGATCATGTTACTGATCGGCCGGTGGAAGCCCATGCCCGTACCTTTTGAGCTCAAGCAAAATAATAGGGTTGCGGTTCGGCCCTGGCGCTACCGGCGTATTGTGGGACTGGCGCTGGTGCTGGCCGCCTTCCTGCTATTTATACTCTTTTCGCCGCTGGGTCTGGTGAAAACATAAACGGACCTCCGTTCCCTTCGTTTGGTTATTAAAATTCCTGTATGCTGAATAATTGCGGAAAGTACGATCTTCGCCCGTATATGCACTCCGATCATCTTGAACGCAGCATCGCTTTTATACGGTCCATCGGGATACCGGTTACAGAGCATTCTATTGCAGAAGCAACGTTTCTGCCCGGCATACTGATATCCGAGGGCGGTATTATTATCGATAAAGAACGGCTGCAATACCCCGGAGATGTGTTGCACGAAGCAGGACATATTGCCGTTATCCCGGCAGCGGAACGCGCCACAGTTTGCGGCGCGGAAATCGCTGCGCGCCCCGAACGTGCGGCAGAAGAGATGATGGCCATTGCCTGGTCCTATGCTGCCTGCAAGTACCTCAACATTGATCCTTATTTTGTGTTTCACGATGAAGGATACCAGAACGGTGGAAAGCAAATAGCAGATCAGTTTGAAGCAGGGCAATGGTTTGGCGTACCCATGCTGCAATATGCGGGCATGACTGCCGAGCCGCAAATGGCAGCAGCACTTAACCGGCCGGCCTATCCTGCCATGATACAGTGGCTGCGCAGCTAACTCCATGTATGGGTGCAGCACCCGCCACCGGGAATGAAAATCTTTTATTGCCTGATCCGCGGCCTGTGGCTGCTTTTGATACTTTAATTAAGTACCCACATATGAGATAATAAAGAGGAATATTAGCGGCCTTCCGATTACTTTTACTGTGTTGCCGAAAAGTATAAGAGCCATTCAACCTATTCCATTTTTACTCCATCTTTGTAATATTCCCTGCTGGTGGTATCCCCATTTTCGTTAAACCATAATTGCGCTCCATCCTGGACGCCATTCTTATAATTATGTTTAAAACCAATTTTACCATTTAAGTACACCGTAAAAGGCCCATTTTTTTTCATCTTATGAAAGAATACGATTACACTATCCCCTGCTCCTTTATTTATTTTTAGTGCCGAATAACTTGTGTCTTTCTTATATAAATAAAGTCTTCCACCCGTGTCCAAGCTGTTGTTTGGATCTGGAACAAGATAATAATTATCTAAGTCATATAAGTTTGATTTACCTTTACTTAAGCAAGCTGCTATCGACACCATCAAAATAATATATATACACTTCTTCATATTACTATTTACCTAAATAACAAGCACAAATTTACAGGTTGTATCAGCACCCGGTCTACCAATAAAAACGAGCATTGAGGTAAGGGTACTTCATACGTCTTCAATATTCTCATCTAATATAGACATATGTATACTCATACAGCATGGTCAGAGCAATTTTAAAATGGCTCCGGAACCGTTATTTTCATGCCATTGGTGCTTGTCGTGGTGAGCGTGAATAACCGGTGTTCAGGCTTTCACGATATCATGTCACTTCGGGCTTTGCTCGAAACGCGCCTGTATCGCTAAAAATCAATGCATCCCCGTTTGATCCTTGCCCGCTGGTGGTATCCCCATTTTCATTAAATCATAATTGCGCTCCATCCTGGACGCCATTCCTATAATTATACCTGAACCATATTTTCTCTTTTAAATAAGCAGCAAAAGGGCTAAATTCACCAATAGTAGAGTCTGAAAATGGAATCATACCTCAAATCATCCTTTCGCCTTAGGCCTCTTATTTCTAAATTATAGCTATTAGACTCCTTGTTCAACATTGATAGTGTGTCTATCTGCCGGGCAAATGGGCTATGTCTATAAAAAGGAATAGTATCGAGTAGATCACCTCGCTTAAATACCAGCAAATAATCTCCTCTGCCTACATCAAGAACCTTCACAATTCGAGATGGCGGATCAATTTTCATTTTAAACGTTTTCTCCTCACTTCCTTTACTAACGCATCTTATATTCAGCATCAAAAGCATTAACAATAAGAAATCATATACTTTCATTTTTCAAGATTTATATGGCAATTGGAGAACTATAATTCTAAGTGTTTGATAGCATATGATCAAGTCTTCCAACATTTACATCCTATGAAATTGTTCTATTAAGTTGAGCAGGAGTTCCAACTCCTATTACAACTGACGTTTATTTGATGTTGTAACGACTCCTGGTGATCCCAAGGCAAATGCAACAGATTTACCTAATGTGAGTTCCCCTGGAACATCCCAATGGCCCCCTGCCCGCTATGATCAATCCACGCTTACTGTGGTTAGTCCCATAGTAAGTCCATCTGCTTCCGCTTTTATGCGAACGAGGCCTTTCGCACCTTTCTTCGCCTTAACGATCACCAGGGCCATTCCGTTATAGGCGCTCTTTTCCGGGCTCTGGAAGGATTCGAAGCTGGTCGCATCGCCGTTGTCGGTGGCTACCAGTTCACCGGGGCCTTCCACGCGGAACCGGATCTTCGGATGCGAACGGGGAACCATCCGGTTATTTTGGTCTTCCACGCGTACGGTAATAAATGCCAGTTCATCACCGATGATCTTCGTTACATTACTGTTCAATGAGAGTTTTGCAGCATCACCGGTTGTTTTCACCACGTCCGTTGCCCAGTATTTTCCGTTCTTATAGGCAACAACTTTTAATTCGCCGGGTTGGTATTGCACCGCATCCCACACCAGACGGAAATCCTTGCCCGCTTGTTTCTTTTTACGCCCCAGGCTTTTGCCATTCAAAAACAATTCGGCTTCATCGCCCGAAGTATATACATGCACCGGCACTATGGAATCGATCCGCTCCTGCCAGTTCCAATGCGGAAGAATATGTGCCATCGGGTGATCAGGGCGCCAGTGCGATTGATAGAGATAAAAGCGATCCTTTGGAAAGCCCGCCAGGTCAATGATCCCGAAGTAGCTGCTGCGGGAAGGCGGTTTATTTTTCTGCAGTTCGTCCAACGCTTTTTCCAGCTCCGCACGTTTGGAAGGATCATTCCTGAAGTTCAGCAAATTGGTCTCATCCGATCCGTACGGGGTGGGTTCACCCAGGTAATCGAAACCCGTCCATACAAATTCGCCCAGCAGGTGCGGGAACTTCGCGTTGGTGCGGAATTGTTCATCCGGTTTACAACCCCAGCCCGGATGATCAAGATCATAGGAACTGATCTGCCAGTTCCGGCGGTTTGTTCCAAAAAAATATTCGCCCCGGGAGCTCACGCAGCTTGAGGTTTCACTGCCCATGGTGGGCATGTTCGCATAACGCGGGTCCGCATCCCATTTTGGCTGTTGTCCAAAAAAGTAGTTCACGCCCATCAGGTCCAGCCCCTGAACAGCGCCGGATGATCTTCCGCCGTCGGGATCGTTATAACCATTCGAAACCGGCCGCGTCGGGTCTTCCCGGCGCATGATCCCTGCCAGCTCTTTTGTCATGGCTACATCCCGCTGATCCATCACTTCGTTTCCGATACTCCAGATCACTACAGATGGATGATTCCGGTCCCGGTGCACCAACGCTACAAGATCCTTCTCGTGCCACTCGTCATATAACTTATTGTAGTCGTTCTTTTTCTTTCCGTGCTTCCAGGCATCAAAGGCTTCATCCCATACCAGGAAACCCATTTCATCGGCCAATGCCAGCAGCTCGGGAGCCGGCGGGTTATGCGAGGTACGGATGGCATTGGCGCCCATTTCTTTCAGTAATGCCAGCTGGCGTTTTAATGCGCTTGTATTCATCGCCGCCCCCAAAGCGCCCAGGTCGTGATGATTGCACACGCCCTGGATGGCCACCCGTTTGCCATTTAACAAAAAACCGTTCCGTGCCGTAAATTCCAGCGTTCTTATCCCGAAAGTGCTGTAATAGGTATCCGCTTTCCTGCCGTTGACCAACACCGTTGTTACGGCAAAATAGCGGCTGGGTGTTTCAATACGCCATATCCGGGGATTGCGGATGGTAACCGCTACATCTATATTGTTATTGCCTGCGGCCAGATCCACCGGTTTATTTTCAACGGTAGCTACTTTCTTTTTGAAGGTGTTGCCTGTGCCCGCTTCATATACGTCCGTTTGTAATACTGCCGTTACGGGCTTCCCGGTTTCGTTTGCCACGGTTACCGCCATTTTTACGGCTGCCGCCTGCGTAGTAACTTTTGGCGTGGTGATATAGGTGCCCCAGTGCGCTACCTGCACCTTCCCGGTTTTTACCAGCCACACATGCCGGTAGATACCGGCGCCAGGATACCAGCGCGAATCCCATTTTTCGGTATTCAATTTTACCGCCAGTACGTTTTCTTTTCCCAACCGGATATAGGGTGTAAGGTCCATACGGAACGAGGTATATCCGTAAGGCCAGGTGCCCACATACTGCCCGTTGAGCCAGATCTCGGCATAAGCCATGGCCCCATCAAAATCTACGAATATCATTTTGCCGGCATCTGCGGCCGGGATGTTGAAATGCTTACGATACCAGCCGATGCCCTTCCAGGGCAGCTTGCCTGTTTCGCCCGCCAGATCGATGCGGAAGGGCCCGGTAATAGCCCAGTCATGGGGCAGGGAAAGCCGCTGCCAGTCCTGATCATTAAATGTTGCGGACGCGGCTTGCGATGGTTCTTCCAGCCTTGAGCCGTCGGGCTGCAATCCATACCGTTTAAACAACCATCCTTCATCAAAGGACGCAGTTCCGGCATTGCCCAGGCGGGTAAAGGGCGATTGTGCGGGGGCACTATTGCAGCATAGAATAACGGCCAGTAGGCTTAAAAAAAATCGCATGCTTTTATGTTGTTGCGTTATAAAATATCCTTTATAAATAGTACCCTGGTTTTGCCTCCCGGTTTTTGGAAACAGGACACCAGCGTCCACCAACGGCTTTTGATATGCCGGTAGCGCTGATCCGTATGCTGCTACAGGTTCCGGATCTCATCCCCGGAAAGCATTACATTAAATACTTTTAAATCACGGATCAGGGCTTTGGCGGCATTCGTTTTATCACCGATGAACTTCAGCGGAAAGAAAAGTGTTTGTACCTTTGCGATCTGCTTTCCATTGGCAAATGTCTGCTGGGCGCCTTCCAGTTTTTCTTTTAAAACCCCATTTACGTAAAGCGATGTGCCTTTATGATTGCCCTCAATAACGATCGTTGTCCATTCATTTACCGGAACGGCATAATCAAAAAGGTAATGATAGCCTTCTCTTGTAAAACCCAGTTTTCCCGTACCCTGCTGATTGAGCGTAACCACCGCATCCTCCGAGCCAAACAGGATGGCATTGGGTAGGTTATCCGGCTCCGGCTTTATCGAAAAGCGAACGGTGTACCCATACCCGATTCCCGGTAACGGTGTCGATAAAAAGCTTGACCCGCCTTTTAAACGAAGGGCCTTTTCTTTCTGGTCGAATAAACTATTGGTTCCGGATTGCTTCTTTTGCCCGCTAAAATTGCCGTCCGCATTCATTGCCAACACCAGTGAATCCTTTGAAGCGATCCGGCCCAGCATATTTAACCCGGGGCCTTCGCCGATCTGTTTGGCCTGTGTTGAAAAAGCGGCATATTTCATCGGCTTTGCGCTGCCGCCCCACATTTTTTGCGATAACACCTGCATGGCCGGAAACACCCGGTGATGCACGTCTTTTTCTGTGATCCCATTGCCTACATGATCATTCCACACCGCAAAAGCGCCGCCTCTTATCAGGGGATCATTTTCTTCAAAGGTTTCTTTTCCGATCCGGTTGGGCGTCCATTCTTCATAAAGTTTTTTCACATTCAGATAGTCGTAGTAGTAACCAGCAGCCGGCACAATATACAGCCAGCCATCCGGTGTACTGATGCCCTTATACCCCAATGCAAACATATCTTTGGGTTCTGCATAGCCGTTGTACCAAAGGTTCATGGTAACGCCCGCGGCCTTTACCGGTGTGGTTCCCTGCGCATGCGTCAGCGATCCCCACATCCGTACTTGTTTACCAAAGCCCTCCACAAAACGGATATAGTGATCCGTAAACTTCCGGAACTTTTCTGCATCTTTTTTGGCATATTCATCGGTGCCGATATGGACCTCCTTTCCGATAAAGACAGGGTTGGGCCCCTGCAGGTATTCCCGGAACACATTGTCGATCACGGTATACGTAAGCGGGTTGTCCAGGTCCAGGTGGTCCATGCCATACTGCTTACTGCCCACACCCGGTACGGCCTTGCTAAAAGCCAGGGAATGTGCCGGCACGTCGATTTCGGGTATGATGTTTACGCCATACCGCTGTGCCATTTTCTGCAGCTCGATAAACTCCTTTTTTGTATAACTGCCATCTTTTGCCGTCAGGTTCGGATAGGTATCGTTTTGCAGCCGGAACGCCGAATAGGTACTGTCCCAGTTATCACCAAAGAACTGCTTAAAACCGTTATCATTGAGATGAATGTGAAAATCATTCATCTTATAGTACGACATGAATTTGATATACTGCTTCAAAAAATCGAGGCTGAAAAATTTACGGCCCACGTCCAATACAAATCCGCGTACTTCATATTTAGGATAATCGCGTGCCACTCCTTTTGGCAGGGTCCTGTGCTGTGGATCCTGTTCTAATAGCTGAAGTAATGTACGTGTGGCCCAGATGGCGCCTGTTACATCCCTTGCTTTTATGATGATGCGGTCGCCGATCTGCAGGCTGTATCCCTCCGGAGGCAATGTGCTGCCCGTTGCATCCAGGCTAAAAAACACGGTTCCTTTCCCGGCCTGCCCGGTCTTCACCGGCAATAGGGCTCCGGATTTTGTTACCGCAAGATCTTCTGCCAGTAAACGCGCCACGGGCAACAATTCCTTACGATACTGCGGATCTACAATTACAGAGGTCGCCGCCTTCCATTCAAAGAACCCCGTTGCGCCCTGCCATTCCCGTAATGCCGGGATCACAAAGGGTGCAGGGTTGGTTTGTGCCTGTATCCATACAGGTGTTCCTGCTACAGCTACAATAACCAGGAAGCATAAGATCCGGATTCTTTTCATCATTTTCATTCAATGCCGATTTAGTTAAACGTGTCCAGAAGGTTTTCCTATCGGGCGGCCCTTCATAACCGCAACCCGTTGGGGTCTCTAAAAATAGTTCATGCCTGTTAAAAAACACCGTTCGCTGTCTGCGTACGCCAACCATACGCCTTATGCAATCGTTTGTTCATTACCTCTTTTTTTAAAAGGCATTCGCAGGCCGGCCCCTGGTCATTCCATTTTCGCGAAAGGCCTGGGTTCTTATCACTCTACAGTAATCTCATCGCAAAAGAGCCAGGCGGCCTGTCCTTCGCCGGGATGTCCCTTTGGACATTGTCCCAGGTTTTTAGCGGTAACACGCACATAACGGAAACTGCGCGGATCAAAGCGGGCCGTAAAATCCTTTGTTTGCGGAGCTTTATCCGCCACCGGAACGGTATTGCGTACCATTGCAATTTCGGTGAACTGTTTTCCGTCGTCAGATACTTCAAATGTTACCCATTGCGGGAAAAAGATCCACTGACCGTAGTGCTGCAAACAACCCAGGGTTATGGAGCCGGCTGTGGTACGCAGCCCCAGGTCAACGGTGGCCACCAGATCGGTTCCGTTAAACGCATGCCATTGTTTTCCCGCATCGGTAGTACCCCGGATGCCATCCACCAGTGTAAACGGTCCGTTGGCAGGATAATATTTGCTATAAGGCGTTGCATATTGCAAAGGCCGGCCGGTTGCTTTATTCAGCGTAAAGGACTGCTGCGCGGGCCGTCCCCTAACCATACTGTTATGGATGGCCAATGCTGCTTTTACCGTGATGGAACCTTTTACCTCAAAAGGCTTTTCATAGCGCGGGCTGCCTGTGCCCGGTTCGGTACCATCGGTTGTGTAATAAATCACCCCTTCTTCATTTTCGGTTTCCAGGCTTACGAGCAGTTTACCGTTCACCACCTGCGGGTTTATATCTACCTTGAAATTCCCTTTCGAATACCGCAGGCCTCTTTGCTCAAACCCTTCAAGATGTGGTTGCAGGCGCTGATTAAAATCGCTCCAGTTACGCGATTCCTTTGCACTCCACAACACCTCCGCCAGTGCCGGCATCCGCGGCAGGATCATGTATTCCACATGTTCATGGCTTGAGATCTGCTCCGTCCACAGGTTGGCCTGTGCGCCCAGTATATGTGCTGCCTGGCTTTTATTTAACGCCGCAGGAATGGGCTCATAGTTATATACGCGCTTTAAGGTATTGAAGCCACCGAATGCGAGCGGCTCGGTTTCCGGATCGCCCTGGTAGTAATCGAAGTAAAGCGGGCCGGTCGGACTCATGACCACATC
Organism: Niabella pedocola; assembly: GCF_021044425.1. GTDB lineage: Bacteria > Bacteroidota > Bacteroidia > Chitinophagales > Chitinophagaceae > Niabella > Niabella pedocola. The sequence continues at coordinate 602,160 of NZ_JAJNEC010000003.1, forward strand.
ATGATTCATTTGAGCCGCTTTTATCCCCCCGGACTCTCCGCGCCAGCTCATCACCGTTGCCTGTGGCGCCAGGCCACCTTCCAGGATCTCATCCCAGCCGATCAGTTTCCGTTGATGAGCGATCAAAAACTTTTCCATCCGGTGTATAAAGTAGCTCTGTAATTCCTCTTCGTTCTTCAGCCCCTCTGTTTTCATCCGTTGCTGGCAACGCGCGCACTGTTTCCAGCTGGTTTTATCCACCTCATCACCGCCCACATGAATGTATTGCGATGGAAATAATGCCATCACTTCTTTCAGGATGTTTTGCAGGAATATGAATGCACTGTCATTACCCGCACAATAATTCGGATGCACATCCTTGCCGTAAAAATCACCGGACTCCTGGAATGAATGTTTATGCGGCAAACAGGAATATTCCGGATAGGCCGCCATTGCGGCTTCGGAGTGACCGGGCATTTCAATTTCCGGAACAATGGTAACCTGCCTTGCCGCTGCATAGGCCACAATTTCCTTTACCTGCTCCTGTGTATAAAAGCCGCCGTACGTGGCTTTGCTGCGATCTGCATTGAAACGAACCTGCGACCAGTCCCAGGATTTACCCCAGTCATCCACCCTCCAGGCGGCCAGGCCCGTCAGTTTCGGATATTTTTTGATTTCTATACGCCAGCCCGCACCATCTGCCAGGTGCCAGTGAAACGTATTCATTTTGTAGGACGCCAGCAGATCAATAAATTCCTTCACCAGTTCCGGCGAAAAAAAATGACGGCTTACATCCAGCATCATACCCCGCCATTTAAAACGGGGCGCATCAGTGATGGTCATACAGGGGATCTGCAGTACCTGGTTGGTCCGGATGGCCGGCAGGGTTTGCAGTAAGGATTGCACCGCATAAAACAGGCCTGCCGGTTTACCGGCGCGGATCTCAATATAAGCCGGTGTAACCAGCAAGCGGTAACCTTCTGTACCCACATCCGCTGTTGGCTCTATATGAAAGCGAATTGTTTTTCCGCTAACAGCCGTTTTCACCGGCAAGGTATTACCGCTCACCTGCTTTACCGCATTGGTGAAATAATTTACCACCCCCATTACGTCCTTACGGGCAACGGGAGCCTGCACCTGTACGCTTTTATCGAACAGGAATACGCCTTCCTGTTGCTGCAGGCTTACCGGTTTGGGAATGATCCGTACCTGCGGTTGTGCGTTCAATAAGCATATGGCCCATACAAACAGGCCCGTTAAAAATCCGTTCTTCATTATTTTTATTTAAACTTTTGTCTCCGTTTACGGCATTCATCTGATTCCGGTAATTGTACTCATTTCTTTACCGTACCGGCCATCACCTCTTTTACTGTTCCATTCACCCTTACCCATACTTTTTGAGGTGTCTTTGAATAGATGCGGTACTGTACCACCCATCCATTCTTCCAGCTGCAATCTACCGTAAACCCGCCACGGGCCCTTAATCCCTTAAAAGAACCCGAGGCTTTCCAGGCTGCCGGCACGGCGGGCAACAGGTTGATTTCTCCTGCATGACTTTGCAATAACATTTCCGGAATGGCGCCGCTGATGCCCAGGTTGCCATCGATCTGGAAAGGCGGATGCGTGGTAAACAGGTTGGGCATGAGGTTATAGGTAAACAACCCGCGGATCATCATGCCTGCTTTTTCACCTTCGCCGAGGCGCGCCCACAAGGCACAACGCCAGGGCCAGGACCAGGAGCGGCGGCTATCGCCGACCGTTGATGCAACTGTAAAGGGTTTGTTACTATTTTTACCATAGTTACCGCTGCGGCTGCGTAAAGAAATGATGGCGGCCTTTGCCAGTTCCGGTGTTTGCTTCGGATTGATCTGGCGACCGGGATATACGGCAAACAGGTGCGAGGTATGCCGGTGCTGGTCATCCGGATCATCGCGGTCTGCCTGCCACTCCTGTAATTGTCCCCATTTCCCGATCTTGTTGGGTGCCAGCCGGTGCTGCATATCGGCCACTTTTGCCTGGTAGCCGGCATCAATGTTTAACGCTTTGGCGGCATCGAGGTAATTCTGAAACAGGTCCCAAACCAGTTGCTGATCATGCATCACCCCATCCTCCCGCGGGCCATGTTCCGGCGACCATCCATTGGGCACCACCAGGCTCCCGTCCGGCAATTGCTTCAGCCGGTCTTCCCAGTAATTGCAGATCTCCTTCAGAACAGGATAGGCTGTATTTTTAAGATATACCCGGTCCATTGTAAAAGCCCAGCGCTCATATACATGCTGCGCATACCAGGCGCTGGCGGGTATGTTCCATTCCCAGCCGTTACCGCCGAAAATACTCTGGCTGGTACGGGCCGTCCATCCCCGGGTATCTGCACCAAAAGCCTTGCGCGTAGCCAGCCGGCAGGGCTCGGCCTGCGCTACGATATAGTCGATCAGGGGCTGGTTACATTCCGAAAGGTTTGCCGGCTCCGCCAGCCAGTAATTCATCTGGATATTGATATTGTTATGATAATCGCTGGCCCATGGCGGATTATTGCTGTTGTTCCAAAGCCCCTGCAAGTTTGCAGGCAATCCGCCGGGCCGCGAGCTGCTGATCAGCAGGTAACGCCCATACTGGAAAAGGGTTTCCTCCAGGTCCGGATCCGTACCGCCTGCCGCGTATTTCGCACGGCGTATATCGGTGGGTAATGCGCTTAATGCAGCAGGCGTGGTACCCACATCGATGCGGGCCGCAGCAGCAAGTTTTGTAAAATCTTTTACATGGGCCGCTCGCAATGAAGCATAGCCTTTATGGAGCGCAGCCTTCAGCTCTTTTTCAATCTGCGGCAAGGGATCTGCGCCGCGCCAGCCGGCATTATAATCCGGCTTATAATTGGTACGGACATCCAGGTAAAGTGTGAGCGTTCTGCAACCGGTAAATACCAGCTCACTGCCGGCTACTGTAATACTGCCGCCCTCATGCAACGCTGCCACCTGTGCCGCGTACCTGAGTTGATTGGGCATCGCTCCGGAAAACTGCAGCAGGTTTCCGCTGGCAACGGAGGCTGCCCCCTGGGCCGACCAAAGACTGATGCGACCGGATAATTTTCCATTTTTCCCTGCGGTATACCGGAATACCATCACCTGGTCCGGATGACTGGCAAAAGCTTCGCGCTGAAACGGGATCCCTCCATTGGTATACGTGCTGTTATAGATGCCGGAAACCAGGTTCAGGCTTTGTTTATAACCGGCAACCGCTCCGGCACCTGTAAACTGCATCCTTAGCTCACCAAAATTGCGATAGGCCCCAAAACCATGATCGCCGGTTTCATAGGCACCATCCCAGTTGTTATCGCCGCTCCAGAGACTTTGTTCATTGAACTGAATGGTATCTGCTGCTACCGCGCCCATCAGCATGGCCCCCATACGCCCGTTGCCGATCGGAAGCCGTTCCGATTCCCATTTGGTGCCCGGTTTGTTGTACCATAAAACAAAGGAGTTTTTATCCTGGGCCCATATACCGGAAGCTGTCAATAATGTCAATAATGCAATCAGTATTCTTTTTTTCATGCCCAATATTACTATTTTTTATGGCGTTGGAACCATCCTTTCGATGATATGCGGACCTTGAAAATTTTTCATTCCGGAAATGGAGAGACGGAAAAGGTTTCGCTATTAGAAGTAAGTAGCAGCATGCGGTCTCCGGATTGGCAGCAACCGATCTTCTTATTGATATTGTTATGCTTTTTATTGAACGCAACCATGGTTTTATTGGTTTGAGCGGAGCTTCCAATTTGTTTGAATATCTTTTTCCGTCATACCCGATAGCTCTATGGTTGATGGGGCGGTGCCTGCTGCCTGGTTATTGAGCATGCGCACATGGGTGCAATCGGTAAGGGATACCGGTTTCTTTAAACCTTCGGGATCCGATGCCGGATCGGCAGTTATTTTATTTCCCGTAAACGACAGTCCATCCACGCTTCGTGCCAGCAGCAGTTTTCCATCCAGGGTATTAAATGTATTTCCTTCGATGCGGATATTCCGGTGTACATAACTTCCCGGAACCCGCAGGTGATTTTCGGGGGTAATAGCGATGGCGCCACTTCCGCTATTGTAGCCACATGCGTCAAACCGGTTATTCCGGATGGTTACATCCTGCACCGCGCCGGATTCAAACCAGCTGCTGGCATCATCGGCAATCAGGATGGGAAACATACCCGTATGGTAAAATACATTTTGCTCCACCAGTACCCTGCGCGGCGTTGTAATGAGCAGTCCTCTTGTATTTGCGCGTTCAAAGCGGCTGTTACGGATCACCACTTCCGGCGTCCAGGTACGGTTTTCAATACATAGCCCCTTATCCACACCCCTGGGCAACGGCCTGTTGAGTCGTAATTCCATCTCCCGTTTATTGATCATTACTGCCGACTGAAGCACGGCTCCGGCAACCGGCAGGAGTGTTTGGGGATGGATAAACGTAATGCTATCGCCCGCAAAGAATGCCGGGAACCCATACGTTTGCGGGTGCATAAACCGCACCGTAAGTTTTTCCTGTTTGCCGATACCCGTTATCTGAAGATGGGTGCCGTGTATGTTTACCGGGTCATCATGTGCTCCCGAAGTATGGCAGCTGTCGATCAGGATTTTCCCCCTGCAGCCCGAGAAGTGAAAACAATCTGCAAAGGCCGCAATGATCCGCCCGCTTTCCGGCCGGGGTGCCACCGCCACCTTATGCAGGGTAATATTTTCAGTGAACTGCGACACGATGCCCAGCCCATGCATATAGTGCATCCGCACATCATCCAGTACCACATTTTTACTTTGCGCGATCAGTCCGCCACAGTTATCCCGATAAGGATCGCGGATGGTTAACACATCCCCAACCTTATAAGGCGGCATTTTAAATTTGCCTTCAAATACTACGGTAAGCGGACCCGTTTGCCGGGCAACGGCCTGTTGTAATGGCTTCAGACTGCTGTAATGCAGGCGGTCGTTAACCGGGTCAAACAGGATCGTATGATCGTGCTCCACCTTCCAGCCTTCTCCAAAAAGTACCAGTTTTCCGTCATCAACCGCAAAACGGGAATCCGGGTGCAGGCGCAGTTCCACCATCCGTTCCTGCACCGCAGTAACGGTTAGTTCGCTCATGGTGGGGCGTTCATAATCGAACCGGATCCGCTCTATACGGATATTGCTGCTGCGCAACACGCCAAACGAAACCATTTTACCATGCAGCATAACGAGACTGTTGTTTCCATCAATGGTGATATTCCGGCTGTCTTCCAGCAGGAAGGCCATACTTTTTACTTTACTCAGCGTATCGGCTTCAGTACTATTGGAAATATAGAGTTCCCGTTTGGGCGCCCCTTCGGGCCAAACATCAATACGTCCGGCCGGTAACTTTAAAATGGCTGCCGGATATTTGCGGCAGGCCCCGATGGCCCGCTGCAACGCCGGTGCAGCGTTCTGGTAGCTATTTGCTTTTACACCGTAGTCGGCCGCATGAATGGTTACCGGAACCTGGGCCCGTAAAACGGCGACGCAGCACACGCACAGCAATAACAGCCAGCAGTAAGGACCGTTGATCTGTTTGCCGTTATCTTTTTGAAGTACCATGAGAAATTGTAAATAATGAGGAACGCAAGGTAGGAAGTAAAAAATCGGGCATGAAATGTTTTTTTGGGAATGAAGCTGTATTAATGCCGGCGCAGTGCTCCGTTATTTGCTACCTGCACCAGCACTTCTGTGCAGGATTTCACTGCTACCTTTGGCCAATGCACAAAAGCTGTATACGACAAGGGGGTTGCGGCCTGCTTACTGGTTTCTGCAAGTACTGATACGGAAGCATCATAGTGGGTATTATTTTTTATCGCCAGTGTGATACCGGTTTTATCTGATTTTATGATCCTTGCCTCCACATGATCAAATACCCGTAGTATTTTTTTATCCGGCTGTACATAGATCCCCGGCAGTTCAATCGCCATTAAGGCACCGTTGGTCTCTGTCCAGGAATTGCGGGTGTTAATGTAGTTACCAATGCTGCCCCTTCCTTCAGCATCGCTTGGCTGAATACGTTCCATGCTGCTGCCTGTCAGATTATTGGTCGTTGAATGATCCGGTGGAATATTCACCGCCTCTGCCTGGGCATGCTGGATATCGCGGATCAGATCGGCGTACAGGACGTTACCGGTAGCCCGGAAAAGTTTGAACAGGTAATCGCCGGAAGCCGTACAGATACCGGGTGCCGCATGTTTGTTCTGAATACTGGCCCATACTGCACCGGCCATTTTGCTGCCCAGTTTGCCGATCTGGCTGCCGGCAGGGAAAACCGGGTCGTAAGAGATGGTCCAGGTAGCACAGAGGGCGGCCTGTACTTCGGCCCTTTCCAACCAGGCCTTATCGCCGGTATACTGGTAAAGGGCCATCAACGACTCCAGGAAACCAAAGGCCGATTCCGAATTGGCGTCCATTGAAATATCACCACAATCGCCGCCTGTAAGTCCCTGTGTTACTACATCCCGCTGGTAATAATAGGCTGCGGATGTTTTGGCTATCGCCAACCATTCGGTATGCTTGAAATAATCCGCCGCAATCGCCAGTCCCGCGGGCACAATGGCCCCGGCGGTAGAATTGTATACGGCGATCTTTCCGGTTGCCGGTGCGATGTATTGTCCGAATTGGCCGTCCTCTTTCCAGGTGCGGGCAAAGGCTGCCGCCAGTTTTTTAGCCGCAGCCTCCCATTCCGGTTTGATGGCTGTATCATAACCCTGCGCCTTCAACAACATCAGGTGCTTCAGCAGCCACAACAGGGCATCAGCATTTTTACGCACCATGGCCTGTACTTCCGGAAATGCCGGGTTCATTTTTTCCGGCCGGATCTTACCTTCGGCCGTAATGCCTCCATAAAAATAACCACTGCTGCCCTGAAGTTTATGCACCACAAAATCCAGTTCCTGCGCCACCCGTTCCCGTTCCTTTTCGTTATTCAATGCCAGCATCGGGTAGGTATTCATCATCCCGCTTACCCAGCCGAGCTGAAAGTCTTTACTGTTCTCCGGAAGATAATAACTGCCCACCGGAAATGTGCGGAAATGATTGCTGGTAATGGTGGTAGCCAGCTGTGTGTAATAACTCATCGGCAACCAGTTGCGGGGCCGATTGGGACCGGTAACATCTTTACGGTATTTCATAAACGTGCGTAACAACCCGGGAATGCCGTTTGCATTCATTACATAAATCCGGAAATGCAGGGTAAGCCGGTCGCCCGCCTTCCAGTCGGGTGCTTTGTCGCCGCTGGGATGAAAGTCGCCAAAACCGGGCGCCAGCCTGCGCATGGCAGGTGCAGTAACAGAAAAGCGGCATTGATCCCGGGCTGCGTTTTCGGCTATCGTAAGTCCGTGATTGCCGAAGGCCGACCGCTGATCTGTAAGTACCATGAAACTTTTTTGTGTAGCCGGTGTGTAAAAACAAAGTGCCGGGGTGGCCATATTGCCTGTTTGGAGTTCCACCAATGATGCCGTTCCCGGTTCTATAGATAAACGCGGGTTGTTAGAAATCGTTAACGGTACGTTGGGGTTATAATACATTTCCTTCGGATAATCCGGGTTATACCCGTTACCGATAGAAGGATACCGGTTGCCGTTGTACACGATCGCCGGTACCAGCACATAGTTATCCGGGCTCCAGTCATTGAACCCGAAATCTATATTTACGGCAGTGGCTTGGGATACACCCTTTGTTAATGCAAACACCGCGGTTATATCCAGCGCCCCTGGTACCCGTTCAACCGGCCGCACCTGCAATTGCAACTGCCATCCATCCGGCAGTGCGGGCTGCTGTGCTGTGGCTACATATTCATCGATCAGTTTCGTGCCATCATATTTTCTGATGCTTGCCTGCAGATGCCCGTTGAGCGGCTGCATCCAACGATCAACCGCGTTGAAGTCCTGTGCCCCGGCTGCCTGCCAAAACAAGCCGCCCAGGCTCATGAACCAAAAAAATACCATACAAATGTTACGCGTCATATAGAAGTTAATTTTAGCTGTGTAACAAAATATTGTACATAGCAACCCGGCTGGCCGGGTTCGTTACTTTTATTCCGACTTCACCTGTATCCGGTACGGCTTTTGTTTTTGGCGGCATGCTGCGTGTGAGCGGTCGCTCACGCTTCCCGTTTAAAAAACAACCGTCACCGTATCGTTTCACTTTCGGCATCTTATACTATTCAAATTCTATATTCAATCAGCTGTTTACAGGCGTACATCCAGTTTGTAAAATTATCTCATCCTGATTCATTAAGCCTGCACCGGATTGATAAAGACCAATACTTTTTTAACCCCCTGGCACTTTCCATTGCACTATTAGTGAATAGCATCTTTTTTCTCTAAAAAATGAGGATCTTTTGATACAGCTACCCGCAATACATTTTTCTATGTATACGGCAGGATACAGTTACTTCAAAAGCTAGCCGGATTCAAAGGCGCCGGTCCGGGTACACCTGTCCCCCGCCTTTGAATCATCAAACGGATTGCCCGTTCGTTTTCTCCACGGCATCGTTAACATATTGCCTGAGCTGATAGAAATGCGGGAACAATACGGGTCGGTATTTAAATACAATTATTTTAGCAAGATCCGATACTATTTTTACCAACACGCTTTATTAACGTTTATTTTTTGCATTTTTGCAATAAGAACGATTCTTTGAATATTAAAATAGCCGGTTGCCATTCCCTCGTTTTTACCCGTCCCCAACCAGCGGTAAAGTCTGGTTTTCAGCTGCTGTCGTCAGAACAGGGATCGGCTGTATTATTTCCGGTCCGGGGATCCTTTACGCTTTTGGTACCGGTTCTGTTCCATCAAGTCAACAACATCCATCCATATGCGCCCGTCTACTGCGTTTTTAAAAGGCCTGTGTTATTTCGTTATGCTACTGTTCCTGTGCTCCTGTGCAGGAAAAAACAAAAAGCCAAGGATACTTGTATTTAGTAAAACGGCTGGTTTTCATCATGTGTCGATTGCAAACGGAAATACCGCCCTTCAACAACTCGGCGCGGCCAATAATTTTGATGTAGATACAACAACAAACGCCGCTGTTTTTACAGATGACAGTTTAAAAAAATACGCAGCGGTTGTTTTTCTCAGTACCACCGGAGATGTACTCAACTACCGGCAGGAAGCCGCTTTTGAACGTTATATACAGGCAGGAGGCGGCTATATGGGCATTCATGCAGCTACCGACTGCGAACCGGACTGGGGATGGTATGGACGATTGGCGGGTGCTTACTTCATGGATCACCCGGGCATTACGGATAGTTTCCCCAATGTGCAGCCGGGAATATTGCTGGTAACAGACAGCACGCATATGGCTACCCGGCACCTGCCCCGTGAATGGAAAAAAACGGATGAGTTTTACAACTTTAAGAAGATGAGCAAAGACGTAAAAGTGATCCTGACCGTTGATGAAAAAAGCTACCAGGGGGGCAAGAACGGCAACCCACATCCCATTGCCTGGTACCACGAATTCGACGGAGGCCGGGCCTTTTATACCGAACTGGGGCATACACCGGAATCTTTTTCTGATTCACTATATCTGCAACATATTTTGGGCGGTATTCAATACGCCATCGGCAATAACAAAACCCCTGATTATTCAAAGGCCACCACTCAGATGCCGCCCGATGAGGACCGGTTCTCTAAAGAACAGCTGTCGCAGGGTACGTTTTTTGAGCCCACGGAAATGACGATCCTGCCTAACCTTGATGTATTGGTAATTCAGCGACGCGGAGAAATTATGCTGTATAAGAACCAAACGAAGAACGTGCGCCAGGTAGGCTTTTTAAACGTTTACTACAAAACGGATGTGCCGGGCGTGAATGCGGAAGAAGGAATGCTGGGCTTGCAGAAGGACCCGGATTTCGCAAAGAACAACTGGGTCTATATTTATTACAGTCCGGCCGACAGCGCGGTAAACCGGCTATCCCGGTTCACATTTAAAAATGATACGCTCGACGCTGCTACCGAAAAAGTGATCCTCGAAGTAAAATCGCAAAGGGATATCTGCTGCCATACCGGCGGCTCCATTGCGTTTGGTCCGGATGGACTGTTGTATGTTTCATCCGGCGATAATTCTACGCCCTTTGACGAGCCGGGTGTCCGGTTCGTAAATAACGGTTACAGCCCCATGAATGATATCCCCGGCCACCAGCAGTACGATGCGGGAAGATCGAGCGGCAATACCAACGACCTTCGGGGAAAGATCCTCCGGATACGAGTAAAGCCGGATGGCAGCTATGAAATTCCGGACGGCAATCTTTTTCCGAAGGGCACAGATAAAACAAGACCTGAAATTTATGTAATGGGCAACCGGAATCCCTACCGTATTTCTATAGACCAGAAGACAGGTTATTTATATTGGGGCGAAGTGGGCCCTGATGCCGGTTCCGACAATCTTAAAGAGCGGGGCCCCCGGGGTTATGACGAGGTGAACCAGGCACGCAAAGCCGGCTATTTTGGGTGGCCGCTGTTTGTGGGTAATAATTATGCGTACCGGCAATATGATTACAGCACGGGCAAAAGCGGCGATAATTTCGACCCCGAACATCCCGTTAACCGTTCCAGGAACAATACCGGGCTCACGCAACTGCCTCCTGCCCAACCCGCATTTATCTGGTATCCTTATGCAGCCTCCCCCGATTTTCCCCAGGTAGGCTCCGGTGGCAGAAATGCCATGGCTGGCCCTGTATATTATACGGATCTGTTTCCCAAAGAGACCCGGCTCCCGGACTATTACAACGGCAAGCTCATCATTTATGATTGGATCCGCGGATGGATGAAGGCGGTTACCATGCTGCCCAATGGCGACTTCGACAAGATGGAGCCCTTTGCCAGCGCCGTTAAAGTAAACTCGCTGATCGATATGGAAGTAGGCCCAGATGGCCAGCTGTACCTGCTGGAGTACGGATCGGGCTGGTTCTCCAGGAACCCGGACGCCGGCCTGGCCCGGATCCACTACAACAGCGGTAACAGGGCCCCGGCCATCCAATCCGTTAAAATAGATAAAACAACCGGCGTACTGCCGTTCACCGTTAAAATTGCAGTAGCTGCCAAAGATCCGGATAACGACAACGTAACGTATGCCTGGACGATGGGAGACGGAACTCATAAAGAAACCGATGTACCGGAACTCTCCTATACGTATACCAAATCCGGCGACTTTAAAATAACCGTTGACGTAAAAGATAATAAAGGTGCTGCTACCAAAAGCGATGCGATAAGCATCTACGCGGGTAATGAAACACCGGTGGTAAATATTGTTATTACCGGAGGAAACCGGTCCTTTTATATGCCCGGCGTGCCGCTGCGCTACAAAATAACGGCAACTGATCCAAAAGATACCGCTGCCTTTGACCCGGCCAATCTCTTTGTATCCTCTGATTTCATTGAAGGACTTGATAAAGCCGGCGCGCCTATGGGCCATCAACAGGGTCAGGCAAGTGTCAGCGGAAAAAACATCATGTTGTCGCTGGATTGCAAAGCCTGTCATAAAGAAGCCGAAAAATCGGTTGGTCCGTCGTTTATGCAGGTAGCGGAAAAATATGGCAAAGATCCGGGTGCGGTAAACTACCTCTCGGAAAAAATAATCAATGGCGGCAGTGGGGTGTGGGGTGAAACGGCTATGTCTGCGCACCCTACGCTCACACAGGAAGATGTTCACCAGATCGTTACCTGGATCTTGTCGTTAAGCAACGGGAACGCAGTAAAAAAATCGCTGCCGGCCTCCGGCGTCATCGTGCCACCGGCTGATGCAAAAGCCAATCGTGCGCTGGTTTTATCTGCCAGCTATTCGGATAAAGGCGGACCCAATATCAAGTCGCTGACAGGGACCAATACCCTTTTATTAAGAAGCAATACGATTCCCTTTGGCGAAACCGAAAAAACAAAAGAGGGATGGCTCGTATTAAAACAAATGGATCTGACAGCTGTCCACTCTATGAGCATTGCCTACGACCGGCAGGAAGTTCCGGGAAAAACATCCGTGCTGGAAGTACGGCTGGATGCCGCCAACGGGCCGTTATTAGGCAGCAAGACTGTACCGGCCATTGCAAAAGAGGCAAAAGAAACTGTGGCGTCGATCCCTGTTAAAGGAACAACCGATGGACAGTTGCATACCCTGTATTTTATTTACAGAACAGAAAGCCAGATGCATGACAATATCAAATGGGTGCAATTCAACGGGAAATAATACCCTGTCGGAATTTGAAGATTTGAAGATTTGAGAATTCAGATTTGAGACTTGAGAATTGAGATCTGCTTCAAACAGGACGCGGATGCACCCTGAGCGTTAGACGTTAAACGGATCATGTCAACTGGCTTACTTCGGGGAGCATATCCAGATGGCCTGTTCCACCGGGGGCAGCAGCCGGGCGTTCAGTATAGAGGAAGCATCTACCCCACCCGTTTTATAGACATCCGGGTGCATACCGGTGAATCCGGGTTATCGTAATAAACGACGCAATGTATTTTTGCCCGGGGGGAAGGAAGGAACAGTTTATTTTGATATCCCGCCCATCATTGTTGGTGATGCTGCCCACAAACCACTCGCTGTTGCTTCTGCGGGCAATGGTCACATACGGGCCGATGGCGCCGTCCAGTACTTTTGCAGCATCCCCTACAGTGGGCACCCGATCAAAAAATTCCTGTTCCGGTTCATCCTGCAAATCCTCCGGCTTATCATACCGGTACATAAACTGCAGGGGACTGTAGTAGATTACGGACAATGCCATCCGGTGTCTCGAACTGGTCTTTAGCACCCGTGCATGCTGTGTTCCGGCCGGCTTCGGTTTGAGCTCCGGAAGGTGATAGTAACAAATCATATAACCGGCGGTCCCTACCAGGAGCCGTGTAAACGGTAATATGGTCCGGCTGCCTTCCTATGATCAGGTCCTTTTATCAGGATCGGGCCCCATCTTTAGTTCCGGCGTTCCCCTCGGCGCATGTTATTGTTTAAAGTACTTCGTTCTGAACGGCCGCATTTTACGATGCATGACCGCCGGCCAATACCCGCCTGTTCTGCATATTGCACCGCAACCATCACTATCCAACACAAAGATCGTATTAAAACCTTTTAAACACACCGGCTCCCGCAGGCTATAGCGCCATTGCGGCACAGATTTTTCACTGCTTCAGTGACAATCCGCCACAAAATTCACCCCGCTGCAGGTATCAAAATCTCCGTGTCCTTGCCTCTTCACAGTTTAAAGTCGCCGATACGTAATGGTCCTTATTCATATCCTTTTGCTCTTTTCAATACAATGGGCTGCGTTTTGGTTCCCCCAATCATCTGGTAAAGGACCCAGGTATTTTTATCCTTCCCCGCTTCCAGCCTCCAGCTTTTGGCCGGATCCGATAACTGTGCTTTTAGCCATCGCGGAAATGCATTGGCGGCACGTGCGTCTTCCCAGGTCCGGATCACGCTGAAGATCGCCTCCTTTTGCGGGCAGCTTTCCACATCTTTTTGATTTAATGTTAAACTGTAAGTAGTACCCACCCCTACCGAAATAGCCTGCACATGTTCATATTGTTCCACCGTAGAATTCTTCTTGACCGGAAAATTGCCGCCCATGCCCACCGGGAAAAAGTTGCTATAGGTTACATCCCGGAGATCCTTACCCTGGCTGGTCGTACTGCCCCATTCCCGCGTTTCGGCATCATACAGATTTTTACCACCACCCACATTCCAGATGCTTTGGTAATGCCAGGATCCTTCGGATAAGGTAGCCCCTGTAAAGCGGATATACGGCACCCCGGTAGCTGCAGCCCTTTCAAACATCTTGCGGAAAAAACGTTTGGCTCCGTAATAACCATGCCCGGTGTTAAACAAAAACTCCTGCCCGTCGAAATCATAATAGGCGATCCCGTTGATGTTGCAAACGTCTGCAAAGTGTTTTGCGATCTCGTCCTGCAACTCCATATTGGGAATAACGCCGTCGTACCCATAATTTACCGTTACCTGCAGCTTATAAAGCGTATCCCCTGCCGGATGTGCCGCAGGTGTGGTTTTCCAGTAACCGCGTTTTACGTGCAGCAACCGGTATGGCGGCTTGTCTGATACGCCCATATAATGGATCAGTTCCTTGCCGATCTTTATCATATTTAGATTTTCGCAATGCCCTTCCCAACTGGCAATCTCCTCAAGATACCGCGGATCATCCACTATGATGATCGTATCCGTAGCACTGATGCTTTTGGCAAGCAACCTTTTTTGCTGGTAGCAAAGACTGTCACTGGGCACCGGGCTGGCATCCAGGGTACCCGGGGCCAGGGCATTGGTGATGGGCGTTCTGCCGATAAGGATCCCCTGCTTCGCGGCAAGCGCAGAAAAGGCCTTGTGCGATAAATTGCCCGCAGTCATTTTTATCGGCGTACGTTCAAAATTCAATCCATCGATATATCCTTTATTTCCCCGGTTGGCCCGTAAAAATCCCTGGTCGTATAAACTGATCGCCTTAAAGCCAAGCCGGCTTGTATAGGCGATGATGCTGTCGTTGAGATTTCCGGCGGTGAGGGCATCCGGTACAAATGCAGCGGGATCCTTGATCCATTTTCCGTTGATGGTCGGATAGGGCAACTTTTCTGCCAACACAATGTTCCGGATCACGTCCATCAATGCCGTACTATCCGGGCTTCCCCATAAGGCTACCGAAGATCCTATATAATCCACGCCCGGTAGGGGCTGCACATCGATATGATTGGGAATATTTGCCGCCATATGCGGGATCAGCGAAAAAAACACTTCCCTTCTCTTCGAACGGTCCCGCGACTGGTAGGAGATCGAGATCCGCCCGGCCTTGTCCACCTGGGCCGCGTCACCGTACAGGATCCGGTACCAGGGTTCTTTATGCGCATAGAAGGCCACATCGCTGATGCCATTGCCGCCTAAACTAAATACCTGCCCCTCATGCAGGCTATCCGGCAGCGGAAAACGGCGGGCATCGGGTGTGTGGATAATGTATTGAAACGGTGCTGCGTCTCCAACGGTAGTGGCCTGGCCTCCCAGGGTATTGTCATTTAGGGCCAGCATACCAATCGCATAATTGATCCTTGCGCTGGTATCGCGCGCTACCCCAATGATCTCTCCCATAAGATTGGTGATATTGGTATGGTACGATCCCCACTGGATGGCTTCGATTGTTTCGCGCTTTGTGAGCGACTGCAATTGCAGCCTTAAATATTTTTTCTTCGGGGCGATAAGAATACGCGCTACCGATCCGTTGCTATAAGTGAGCGTTAATAATTTTTCTGCTGCCTTATAAGAAGCGTTTACCGGCTCATAATAAACCTGCTTCGCACCATCGTACAGCCGCATCAGCGGCGAAGGCCGGTCTGCCGGACTAAATTCGCGGTTCGGCTGCACTGTAATATTCTTCATACTGGTGATAAAGCCGTTATTGCTGACGTGGATTTTAAAATAATCTGTTTTAAAATCCCATTGAGCCCGGAGTTGCACGGTGGCCAGTACCAGCGCCCCGGAAAGCAGCAGGCTCATTAAATAGCTTCGATTCATTTTATATAATTATCTTTCTATCATAAAGATTCAAAAAAAGCAACAGTACCACAACAGCAAATTTGACAAAACTCAATACTTTTTTTGCAATACAACAGTTACCTGGCTGGCATCTACATTATTTAGCAGTTAAGGTTTCCTTAAGGCGCAGCATGCGGTATGCGCCCATTGGAAACAGCCTTTTAAGGAACACTTATTTTTTCAGGACTGCGCCTGGTTTGATACCGCACGACAACATCCGGGCGGCTGTCACCATTTACTTCACAGGAAAAAGATACTCCCGCTGCCCCTTTGGGCAACAGTGCTTTTCCCTGAACATTGAGTACCGACAGCACATTATAATTCTGGTCTGTTAATGTTGCCATCCCTTGGTGATCCAGCAGGATATACTGGTTGGCCTGCAGCTTTCCTTCGATCTTTATAACGCCCAACGAGGTCGTAAAGGAAGGATTGGCAATGATTCCGTCTCCCTCCACTTTTATCCGGAGCGCATAGGTTCCCTCCTCCGGACTTTGCCAGGACCAGTCGGCGCCTCCCGGTTGTCCCGGCTGCATCTCCGATAAATTGCAACGGAACCGGTCGGAGATAAACAACGGATATAAAAGAAAATCCTTCTCCGATTGCTTTTCGAGGTGCCATTCGGTTTCGGGATCTTTCAGCCGGTTCTTCTGATCTTCGGTAAATACATTGGCATAACGCAATTCGTCCCAGTTTTTCATGGCCTCCAGTAATGTATTAATCTGGCCATGATTCTTTAATGTTTTCATGTTGATGCTCATGGCATATCCGGCATCAAAACCTGCAGACTCCGATAAGGCCCATTCGAGGTCTTCAAGGGAGGTAGCCTCAAAGTTGCGCTCGGCCAAACGCACCAGGAACCATCCCAGCATCCGCGGAAATAAATTTCTTCTGAAATAATCCTGGTTCTTTATCCGGCTGGCCACCTGGCCTTTGCGCATTTCCTCACCCCAGGGCTCACCCCAGTTCATCCGCGTATGAATATGCCAGAGATAATGATCCAGGCGGCTGGCATCGTTAATAAGATCGGTCTTGTTCTGAAGCCGGTTATAGTATTCCGTTACAAACCTTGCTGTGGCATAATAATCCTGCCCGGTATACATACAGCCTTCCAGCCCGTCGAAAGAGATCTGCTTTAATCCTGTTTTATTAAAGATATCTGCCAGGCGATGCGAGAAGCTGTCCTGCAACTCCAGGTCGGGAAACAGGGTACGGTAAGGATAATCCCATAATTTATAAAGCGGCTCGCTTTTTTCATGGGCGGCTTTCTGCGTTCCGAATGCGCCCCTGGTACAGCCGGTAAGCGTTACGCGGTCGCCACTTTTTTCCGCCTTACCATAAGTGATCAGCTCATTACCGATCTGCAGGGCGTTTAATGTAAGGGGTACATGAAACAGGTCGGAAGCCACTACGTCAAAAGCAGTTTGAGCATCATCGATGTTACCCGTAAGATTTAAGCGGCCCTGTTTCAATAGATTTTTAGCAGGAACCGGTGCTACATATGCATCATTAGTTGTTAAAAAATTGGACAGGGTATGCACACCGATCTTTATGTCTTTTTTTGAAGCGCGTTCTGCCAGGCTTTTCATACCTGCATCACCACCTTTTGTTAATGAAGGGTTCCATTCAAAATGCCCCCAGGTTTTAAACGGATCCGGGTGATAGATGGTTTTAAAACCGGCAAGCTGCGTTTTTTCCAGTGCAAAGTCGATGTTCTCCTCCGAAAAATTGGTAATCAGATAAGAGCGCATCGCCCCTCTCGACACCTTACCCCAGGCGCCTTCGATCAACGGATGCGGCAGCCCCTGTTCGGTTTCCACCTTTCCGATCCGGTCCAATATCCGGCTGCGCAGATCGCCGAACACCGCGATCTTTGCTCCTGCGATCGCACCCTCCACACCATTTACCGGAAGCACCAGTGCGTTTTCAACCTGGTTCACTTTGCGGTACTCCTGCATTGAGCGGTTCCGGGCCGACAACTGGAACACGGCGCCTTCCTTTGTATCGGCTGCTGCAAAATGATAATAAGGGGTACTCGAAACAGAAAGATCGGTTTGACGACCCGCATAATTAAACAGGGCGCCATAAGCTGTTGCATATTCCTGCGGAATTCCGCCATTGGTTTTTATATTCAGTGCCTGCATGGCAAAGGCAATATTACCGTCCTGGACCACGCCTACTACCTCACCCACCACTTCATGAACGGATAGTTTTAGCGGCCCAAACACCACGGCTTTATAGTCGCCGCTGATTTTACGGATCTCGTACGTAATGGCCTGCTGCTGCTGGTTCACCAACAACTCTATCACCTGGTTGTCGTCCATTGTGAGCAAAAACTTATTCCCGTTTACCTTCAAGGCTTTGGGAAGCAGGATCTGCCCGTTCTTTACTGCGGAAACCAGCGGATAGGTGCCCTCCGCGATCAGTTCCTGTTCATTTACTTTTACAGACGTATAAAAGCCTTTGTCGTTAATAATAACGCGGGTTGCGCTGGTCTTTAGTTCAACAGCCATGAGGCAGCTGCTGTAAAGCAGCAGCGCAAAACAAACAACCCATTTTTGATAATTCATATTCCTGTATTTATGTTATACCTACAACTCCGGTTGACACGTTATCCCGTTTCAATGATGCGTAATAACGGGGAAAGCCGTCCTTTGCAGACAGCTTTTTCCCGGTACCAGGGGCTTGAGACCGGACGGTATATTTTAGTACGTCTTCAATTCATATTCTCCCAAAGCCATCATTTAAACCCGGCCCGAAACGCACCGCAAGCTTTACTGTTATAAAGATTATACAAAAATGGCAAATCAACTACCACTGTATTGACCATAATACGTACTTTTTTATCAAAAACGGGGCGCTGCAAAGCAACGGCCCCGGTGTACTGCTAACAGATTGCTATGTGCCTTAACTTCAATGATCGTCTTTTACAACACCGGTACCTGAGTGCGCCTGACCGGATGTAATACACAGCGCACCTACTGTAACGGATCAAAATTGCCGCCCCACTCCTTATTTTGTTCCAGTATATTTTTCGACTGGGAGATCTGGGAAGGCGGTATGGCATAAAACCAGTGACTGAGATCCAGGTTGAATTTGAAGCTATCATCACCGTCCAGGTTATCAATATAATTAGCGGTAAACTTCGCCCGCACAGATGCCGTCATGATGTTATCTGCGGGAGTGGGCAGATCTCCGGCATTTTTTGCAGTGATATACAATCCGTGCCGCGCGCCCTGGCTGTTAAGGATGTCATACCGTTTCCACCGGCGCAGGTCACCGAAACGTTTATTTTCAAAGGCAAATTCTGCCTGGCGCTCGGTGATATAGGCTTCGCGGATGGCAGCAATGGTCCCCCCCGTAATACCGTAATTTCCATTAATCCCCGCTGTAATACCGGCACGGGCCCTGATGTCTTTAAGCACCTGTAAGGCTTCGGCGGTTTTGCCCAGTTCGTTGGCACATTCCCCATAATTCAATAACAGCTCTGCAAAACGCATTTCCACCCAATCCGTTTGCCCCTGGTTCGACAAACCGGCAATCAATGTAGTGTCCAGCCCTTTGCGCTGGAAGAAACCCGTGATCCCGGGGTTGCCAGGCATACCCGGATGAATCACATTGAGCAGGTTCACGTAGCTGTTGTTAGCAGCATTAAAACGCCACACATTCCAGAAACTATTGCCCTTTACATAAATGGGCGACACTTCATCCGGCGTGGGGTAAGGTGTGCCTCCGCAAAAAACGGTTGCATAAAAGCGGTCATCGCGGTTGGTATAAAAATCGGTCAGGAACTGCGTATTGTATGCCGCATCGTTCAACATATTTTTATCAAACTGCAGCGGACTGCCGTCTCTTTTGGGAAAGGCCAGCAACAGCGACAACAATGGCTGATTGCTGTTGGAGGCATCTTTGGTCAATGGCTCCGGCCGCACCACATTGAAATTATTGGCATGTGTGGGATAAAAAAACTGGTTTACCAGGATCACCTCCTTATTCCGCTCCTGGGTCCAGATCTTTTTAAAATCCGGGTGCAGTGCATGTCCCTGTGAAACGGCATAGTCCACGGCTGCTTTACAGGCATCATATGCCGCCTGCCAGCGGGCCTGATCATTGGCCGGATTAAATAAAGGACTCGCATAATTGAGCAATACCCGTCCCTTCATGGCCATAGCGGCCACTTTCGTGATACGGCCATAGTCGGTACCCGCACCGGGATACACGCCGGGCAACAACAGGATGGCACTATCAAGGTCTTTAACGATCTGTGCGATGCATTCCGATGTCTTATTGCGCGGCTTAAATAACCCGGCTACGTCTTTCGGATCCTGTTTATGCAGGATCAACGGAACACCGCCTACATTACTTACCATTCCCCAATACGACCAGGCCCGCCAGAACTTTGCTTCACCCGTATATTGTTTATTCAGGTCTTCCGGAAGTATGGATGCTGGAATTCCAGCCAGCTCATCTAAAAAGAAGTTCACTTTATCAATGGACGCATAGTTCAGGGAGGATGTAGTGGCATCCACCGAAACAATGCCCCGCTGGTAGTTTCCCAGGCTTTTTGCAGTGGAGATGCCCTCATCTGAACTTCCGCCGTTGAAGGGCCATCCCGGCAGCAGCCCGCCGTAAATATCGCTCAAAAAGGCCTTGATCATCACCGGGTCGGACCAAACATTATCCGGGTTGATATTATTCGTATTTTCAAAATCGAGCCCCTTTTTGCAGGCCGGCATTACCGCCGCCAATAGCAGGCTACAGGTCAGTAATTTTATGAATTGACTATAAAATTTCATACTCGTCAGGATTTAGTTTTGTTAAAACGATACGTTAACACCGAAGTTGAAGTTCTTCATAATGGGATAGGAAAAACCATCGCCGATCTCGGGGTCAAAAAACTTATTATTGAATTTGCTGATCACAAAAAGATTCGATCCGCTGAAATAAAATTTCACCCCGCCAATACCCAGTTTATTGGTTAATAATGCAGGGATGGTATACCCCACATTCAGTAATTTCAACCGCAGGAAATTCGATCTTTCCAGCCAGAAGGTGCTACCTGAATTGGTTACCGTTCTTGTTCCATCGTTGGCAGAATACCGCTTTGGAAGATTTCCATTGGGGTTCTCCGCCGTCCAGCCGTCTGTATACCAATCCCGCCACATCCGGTTCCACTCTACGTTACCGTCTACCAGGTTGTTTACAAACCGCCATTGGTGAAAATTACCGTTAAAGCTGGCATCGATGCTGATCCCCTTCCATGCAACCCCGAAGTTTGCCCCCAATACAACCGGGTTATTATTTTTTAACAGGGTGCTGATATCCCAGGAATCGATGATCCCATCCGGCGTTCCGTCTTTACCGCTCAGGTCTTTATACGTTAGCTGTCCCAATGCCGGAACCACGCCGTTGAATTTATAATTCGGGTTTGCTGCCACAAAGGCATCCAGGTCTGCCTGGGTACGGATCATCCCCGTAGCGGTATAGCCGGTTTGCCGGGTTGTGGAATAACCGGGGTTCTTCTGCCAGGGATAGGTTACATTCTGATCCTGTATCCCGTAAACGGCTGCACCATAGGCACCATTTATATTTACATAGTAGTCCACCGCCCGCGAATCATTGCGATAGCCAACAGCGGCTTCCACGCCCTGTGCTTTTATTTCCCCGTAGTTTACCGAGGGCAGCGACAGGCTAAACGTGGGTGGTACAGATGCGATCCGCTGCCCGAGGATATCATAGGTTTTTGTATTGTAATATTCAATGCTTGCCGTAAAGCGTTTCAGGAACTCCATATCGATACCGATGTTGTAATTCAATGTTTTTTCCCAGGTCAGGTTTTCATTTACCACAGATCCGTAAGTAATACCGGCATTGGTGGCCGGGTTGGTGCCAAAGAAAGCGGAATTACCTGTTTTGTAAGACTGCTGCCATTGCCAGCCGCCTACCCCATCATTACCATTCAAACCGGCAGAGGCGCGTAATTTCAACAGGTCGATCCCCCGTGCCCCTTTCATGAAGTTTTCTTTCGAAAGGATCCAGCCTACAGAACCCGAGGGAAAAAATCCCCAGCGCTGATCGGGTGCGAAGTTCATAGAACCGTCGTACCGGTAAGCAAAGCTTGCCATGTATTTATGGTTGTAATCATAAAAGAACTGTCCTACCCACGATTTACGGCCGGTAATAAATTCGGCGTTACCGTTCACATAGGAATCCTGCCGGTCTCCGCTGGCCGCCCACCACTGGTCGGTAAGGTATACCGGAAAATTCTCCCGTCCGGCACTTACACCACCTCCCTGCGCCCGGGCCGATTCGTAAATCAGCCAGCCTTTCACATTGTGTACCTGGCCAAATGTACGTTCGTAGTTTAACTGGAAGTTCAGCTGGTTGTCGTTACTCCAGTTGTAGTTTTCCTGGATAAAGCTTTTACCGATCTGTGAAGATTTTTTCAGGGCGGTAAGGTCATTGTCGTTTGTACTGATCTGGTGCAAGCCCGTTTTTTTCATTACCCACATGGTGTACTGTTTCTCAAAATATTTGGTACGGTCGTTGGTATATGATTTATTGAACTGTGCGGAAGCACTTAAACCGGGTATCGCCGCAATTTTATAGGTGGCTTTCAGGTTCAGAATGGGTTTGATGCCATTGCTTTTTATATAACCGCCATCGCCTCTTACTTCTGCGCCCACGTTACCGATCCAGCCGTAATCGATAGGGTTCCCCCCATCTGTCCAGATCGGCTGATCCGGTTGCCATAGTAATTGTTTCCGGTAAATACCATACACATCTCCCACAGCCGTGCTGGGTGGTCCGTAGGAAATATTATTATTCAATGTCATCCCCGCAAAAAGGCTCAGGCTTTTTGTAAGGTCTGCGGTAATATTGGTGCGCAGGTTGTATTTATCATAGGTGAGGTTTTTCATAAAAGCCCCGGCTTTGATATAGGAGCCTCCTACATAATAACGCACCTTATCGCTTCCGCCGGAGGCGCTTAAATTGTGGGCCGTTGTATACGGATCCTTGTATACCGCTCCCAACTGATCATATCCCCATCCGCCGTTGATATTTCTGAAGTAATCGAGGTCCTCCTGGGTCCATTTCCATCCCGCGGGGTCGGAAGTGGGATTAATACGGTTGTAGAGCTCACCGGTTTCTACCGCACTGGTAAGCGCCGCATTTTTTCCGCGTTTGTCAAAACCGGTGCTAAATGAATAATTGATCTGCGGCCGGCTGCTTCTGGAGCCCTGGCGGGTGGTTATCACAATAACACCGCCGGCAGCACGTGCTCCGTATACCGCGGCAGATGCCGCATCCTTTAATACGGAAATATTATCAATATCATTCGGACTGAGGTTATTGAAATCCCCGGCGCCACTGATCTTGCCGTCAATTACATAAAGAATATTCTGATCGCTGAACGAAGTTTTCACCCGGATGTTGATACCGGGCTGTGTTCCGGGAGGGCCGGCGGGTGTGGATACTCTTACGCCCGACATCTGGCCGGCGAGCAGGTTGCCCAATGCCGTTGTGGGGGTATTGCGGCGGGCCTCATCCATTTTAAGGGTTACCACCGAGCTGGTAAGCAATTCCCTTTTCTGGGATCCGTATCCTACCACTACCACCTCATCCATACTCCCCTGTCGCGGTGTTAATTCAATGGTAAGCATACCGGTGCCTGGTGTAACGGTACGGGATTCAAAACCCACCATCGAAACCACCAGTCTTGAACGTTTCGGCACTTCAATCTCAAAGGCTCCGTTTGCACCGGCGATGGCTGCGGCATTTCCGCCGTCCTGGGCAACAGACGCGCCCTGCAGCGGAGCACCGTCTCCGGCAGCAATAACCCGGCCTGTAACTTTTAGATTCCCCTGTGAAAAGGAACTCACTGAAAGGAGCAGGAGGCCGATCACGCTCCAGGTCCGAAATAGCAATCTCGTTAGTTGACTCATAAAAATTAATATTAGAATATGGCTTAAAAACAAGCAGGTTTTTAAGAAAAAATTATGATTATAAAATTTGTGAAATAATAGAAAGGCGCCTACAGCAGAATTGACGAGATTTGATGTTATTTTTGCAGGATCAACAATCACTATGTAATCGATTGCAAGAATCAGAAAATAACGGCAATATGCAGCAGCACTACAGGCTTTTTATTGTTCAGCGGCGTGTTTACCGCTCATCCATAGCCGGCGTAAAAACGCGGGAAGACAAGGGCCCAATGGTGCCGGGTGCACCGGTTATTTTCAGATACATTCATCACAGGGATGCCATCCCATTTTAAATCAGTTCCAGATGCAGTTTATATACGAAAACTTTACTTTCCCCCCCGATCAGTCCTTTACCATACGCTCCGAATTTTTGGAGGTAAAAAAATACCAGTCCTTTAAATGCCATGTGAATTTTGAGATTGCGCTTATTGAGAATTGTACCGGAAAGCGTTTTATTGGTGATCACATGGAAGAGTTTGAAGGCACAGAGCTGGTGCTCATGGCCAGCTACCTGCCCCATTGCTGGCAATATTATCGTACAAACGACCCCCTGATACCTGCACATGCCATTGTTGTGCATTTTTTCCCGGACTTTATGGGTGCAGACCTGCTTCGAAAACCAGAGGCGCGGCACCTGGTCCAATTGTTTGCCGATGCGGCTAAGGGCGTGTTGTTTACCGGCGAAACGCTGCGCAAGGCTAAAATGATCCTGCAGGAAATGTTATACGAAAAAGGACTTAGCCGGTCGGCATTAATGCTGCAGTTACTGGACGTGATGGCGCTTTCCCCATCCTCCAGGATCCTGAGTTCGCCGGGCTTTAACATTATCGAAAGCTCGGGTGAAGCCAATAAGATCAACCATATATTTGATCATATTTTTAAAAACTTCCGGAATGCGATCACGCTGGAGGAAGTAGCGGCGCTTATTCCGATGTCATCGGCAGCCTTCTGCCGTTTCTTTAAATCCAAAACCGGAAGAACCCTTACCGATTTTATAAAAGAAGTGCGCATCGGGCATGCCGCTAAACTATTGCTGGAACGCACCTACAATGTTTCTGAAGCCTGTTACAACAGCGGGTACAATAATATTTCCAATTTCAACAAGCACTTTAAAGAGATCAAGGGGGTTTCTCCGAAAGCATTTGTAAAACGGTACCAGGTTTCGGAACAGTGAGACAGGAGCATTGAGAGACGAGACTTCAGCATTGAGATATGAGATTCCAGAATTGAGAGACGAGACACCAGAATCGAGATACGAGATTCCAGAGTTGAGATATGAGACTTCAGAATTGAGAGACGAGACACCAGAATCGAGATATGAGCATTGAGATTAGAGATGTCGGCTGTCAGCCTTCTGTATTTAAACATATCCGTTGACTGAAAGGAACGTGCGGATTACTGAAAGCCATAGCAACAGCACTTGCAATACATGAAAACAGTAATTGAAATTTCAATTGCCACTCCTTTATGACAGGTCTGGAATTGAAACCGGGTTGTCTGTCTTTAGCATCCGTGCAAAAACAAATGGCACGCTGCTGAATGCAAAGAGCTGATGGCTCAATTCCTGATCCTCCTGTCTCCCTTCTCAATGCTCAAACGTATAGAACGGCTTTACTTCTACCCATTTCTGGCCAGGTGCCGTACCGGGTACACCCAGCTGGTAAGTATCCATCAGGCGGTTCCATTCCGCGCAGCGCTTATCGTATGATTCCGCTACCTTGCTCATACTGTCGAGGTTTGCACCACGAGGTACAAGGATCGACATCACCACCAGGTGATCAAAACGCGACAGGGTGATCTTTTTATAGCCGGCTTTTTTAAAACCAGCTTCCACTTCCGGCCAGATATGTTGATGATGATCCAGGTACCCGCGGATCTTTTCATCACCCGGAGCGATGGTTACCACAAAGACCCGTTCCTCCAGCGCTCCGGTGTTTTTAGATCGTTTGCAGGATACCGCTCCTGTAAACAATGCCAGTAACAGGCACAGGAATAAACGGCTTTTTATTTTTGTATACATGTTTTTATTTTATTGTTGATCGTTTGTGATCATGCCTTCTTTATCCAACGGCCTTTACCGGAATAACCAGTAAATGACGGTCATCACCATCGTGAGCAATGCCCATCCCAGCCATACACCACGCAGGTTGCTTCCCCTGCGCTTATCGGTTTCCAGCAGCGACGGAAGTGCCGGCGCAGGACGGGCAGCTATTGGCAACAGCGAGATGATGATACCCACGGCCAATAACCCGATAAAAAGGTACACAGACAGGATGAGAAAATGGGGCCAGAAACCGGAATAGGGCATATTGAGCACATTGCAGATACCCACAGCCAGGCAAACCATTCCACCTCCATACAACACCACTTCGGCCGCTAAACGGCTCATCCGCTTCCAAAGGATGCCGGTAAGAAAAACAACCGATAATGGTGGCGCCAGTATCGATACCATTCCCTGGCTCAGTTCAAAGAACCCCTTTCCGGAACGGGAGAACAACATGGCCACTCCAATGGCCAGGCCACCGGCAATGAGCGTTACCCATTTCCCCATACGCCGTTTTGCCACATCGTCCATCTCGCGGAAACGGCCGGCCACATCGAGGGTAAAAACGGTGCTGAACGAATTCAGGCCAGACGAAACCGTATCAATCAATGCGGCAATCAGCGCAGCAAGGCATAATCCAAGCAACCCATGCGGCATCAGCCCGGTCACCAATGTAATATACGCATTGTCTGCCTGTGCCGTGTCTTTAAACAATACAAAACACATCATGCCCGGAAAAATAAAGATCAGCGGCATAATGATTTTTAATACCGCCAGGAACAAGGCACCGTATTGCCCTTCTTTCAGATCCCGGGCCGCCAGTACTTTTTGCACGATCGTTTGATCGGCACACCAGTAATATACAGCCACTACCGGGTATCCCGCAAGGATGGCGATCCAGGAATATTCGGGATCAGCAGCCGGCCGGAACAGTTTCCAGTAATGATCCGGAAGCGCCTGCACAAATGCCGTAACGCCGCCGATCCGTTTTAATGCCAGCCATGTAAGCACCACCGATGAAAAAATAATGATCACCGATTGAAAGATACCGGTGCGCACCACGGCTTTTAATCCGCCAACGGCCGTAAAGCTGGTGGCAATAACGGTAACCAGCACCACCGAAAATGTAAGCGACCAGCCAAATACCTGTGATATGATCAGCCCTCCTGCATACAATGCGCTTCCCAGCCATACCAGCAGAATGGAAATAAGACTGTAAAGCACCAGAAAATAGTAGGCCCGGTTTCCAAAGCGTAATTTTAAAAACTGGGGCATGGTACTGATCCTGGTAGCCATGTAATGTGGCAGGAAACACATCGCCAGTAACAAAAGAAAGATCCAGGCCAGCCATTCGAAGTTGCTGCCCACTACCCCGTGCGAGAACCCGATTCCTGCAAAACCTACCAGCATCATCGGACCGGCATTGGCACTAAACAAACTAAAACCGATCTGCCACCAACGAAGCGTTCTGCCACCGAGAAATATGTCGGAATGGCCGCCTGCAGACCGTTTATTGAGATAAAACCCGATCGCAAGCAGCAGGACGATGTATATCAGTAACACCACATAGTCTGCAATTTCAAGCGTTATATGCATCGATGCGCTTTTTATATACTTACATGTTTACCGCCGGTTCATATTTCTTTACATCTTCTTTTGTCCAGGTACGGTGCATGATGATTTTATGTTTTTGTTTCCAGTAATCCCAGTCGATCCGTAACGGAAGCCCCTCAATATCGGGCAGGATAAAGCGGCCGTTTTTCCATTGCGGATACACCATAAAATATTGCTCCAGGCCATGCATAATGGCATACAAATATTCCACCGGCCATTCCTCCGGTGCCGTTGTCATCAAGCAAGCCGTATAAAGAGAGTGCCCGCCCGATGAAAAATCGATCTGCTGCGTTGCGGCCAGGTCTCTTACCTCCTGCCATTCCCTGATGCCGCCCAATTGTGTGGGCACCGGCTGTAAATGCGCTACGCCGGCATTAACCAGTGCGGGAAATGTTTTTGCCGTTCGCTCCGATTCTCCGTAAGCTATTTTTACCGGGGATCTTTTGCAAAGCTTTTCAATTTCGGCATAAGCCGCCGAATGAACAGGCTCCTCCAGCCAGGCAATATCCAGGTGCGCTACCTTATTAATAAAATCCAGCGCCTGTTCCAATGTCCATATCTGGTTGGCGTCTACCGCAAGCCGGGTATGGTTCCCGATCAGTTGCCGTACAAATTTGACCCGCTCGATATCTTCGGCCATCCGGGTACCAAAATCCCTGCCCACCTTTATTTTGACACAGTCTGCACCGGCATCCAGGAATCGGCCGATTTCTGTTTCCAGCTCCTTCAAACTATAGTTGGTACCGCCGCCACTTCCGTACATGCGGGTCCAGTTCCGCGTGGCATTCAGGTAGCAGTGCATCGGTTGGCCGCTTCGCCGGGCCGCCAGATCATGCAGGGCCATATCCAGCTGCCCCAGCAATGCCGCCGCCTGCCCCCGGAATCCTTCATTGCGGATAGACCAGTACAACAGGGTATAGAGTTGTTTATAGGGAAGGTTGCCGGAATGAAAAAGTATCGGGAAAAAACATTTTTCCAGGATGTTTATATAGGTATTGAATACCGGTGCTTCGCCTGTATTTCCACCCTCATCCTCGATGGTGAGGATGGAAAGTCCGAATGCGTGGAAGGGCCCCATGGTAGCATCCTGAAATGGGGTAACAGTGGTTACCGGCTCCAATACCCTGATTTGAGCGCGGATGATCCGGAACACTTCGTTATCGATCTGGTACATTGTAATGACTTAATGCTGTTCTTTTATATATCCAATGATCTCATTGTATATGGCGTTTTCAAGCGGTCCGTCTAAAATTGCCTCCAGGCTTTCGCTGAGCTCCTGCCAATTTGCCGGGCCTATAACCATACGGAACGGCCAGGGGATATTCTGCAAAAAGCGAAGCGCCAGCGATGGCAGGGACAGCTGCTTTTCGATGGCCAGTTTATTGACTCCTGAGGCGGTGTCCAGGCATTTTTGCTGCAGCCATTGCGGCCTGTTGCGGGTAAACGATTCAAAGCGGCCACCCAATAATCCCATATGCAGCGGACTGGCCGCCCAATAGGCAATATTACGGCGGCTGCACCCGGGCAGCGATGTATCCAATGCATCTATGCAACAGGCATTAAGCCGGTTGTATTCCATTACCACGTCAAAAATACCGGCATCCAGGTATGGAAGAAAAGAAGCCGGGTAGTTTCCACCCAACCCGATCTGTGATGTACAGCCTTCCTGTTTCAGCGCCATCATCTTTAAAACGGCCGGTTCTATTTCCTTATCCGGAATGGCGGCGGGTTCATGCAGGAACAATACGTCAACCTTTGATAAACCCAGCATACGCAGGCTATGATCAACACTCCTGGCCATACCATCCGGTGTATAATTATAAATACCATTATCGGAAGCATAGCTTTTCAGGCGCCCGGTTTTCGTGCTCACCATCGGGCTTGCTCCTTTCCACTGCCGTAACGCCCGGCCAACAAATGCCTCCCCATCCCCGTATGCCGGAGCAGTATCGATTGCCGGAATACCCCTTTCCAGTGCATAGAGGATACTATTAACCGATGCCTCCGGATCAACGGGTCCCCAAACACCTCCCAGGCCGGCTGTTCCCAGTACATAGCGCTGCAAGCTTGTGGTATCACGGATCCGGTCATTCATATGCCATCGTTTTATTTATCGGTGTAAAGCTATTTCATTTTGCAGGATCGCTCCATCACTATATTGCCTATTTCTTATGTTATTTTGCTTTTCGTTTGATGGTGATTTTTAGCCGTATACTTTTGTACCCTGCATGAACCGTTGCGGTTGATGCATTTGTTTGACTCCATTTTTTAAAATGAATCAGCTGCTGTATAAACCGCTTGACCATAACAGCATTGTTCCGCTTCACCAACAGGCAGAAGAATGGCTGCGTCAACTGATCCGCGGAGAAGCGTATCAGAAAGGGCTGCCCATTCCACCCGAAGTACAGCTGGCACAGCAGCTCCGTATCTCGCGCAGTACGTTGCGGCAGGCCATCAGCAAGCTGGTGTTTGAGGGTGTGCTGGTGCGAAAAAAAAGAAGGGGTACCTGTGTGTCTGGCAGCAAGCCGGTACCTGCCTCCGCACCGCAGGTTGCCATGCAGGCAGCGGAACCCGATTCCGGCCACCGTCCTTTCGAGCTGCACGTGTCTTATGCTACCGTATCCAAGGAGGCCCTACTCTTTTTTGGGATTGATGCTCCTATAAAAGTGGTCCGGCGGGAGCGGCTGAACGGCACCATGGAAGCACCCCTTGAATATACCATTACCGAATTCAATCCGGCGCTGCCGGTTTCTGCTTCGGAGAACTTCAACCTGCCGCTTTCGGAGATCCTTGAAAAAGGCTGCGGACTGGGTATTGAAAAAATACAGGAAACGCTGCATGCAGTGGTGGCCGATCTTTTTCTTGCCGCCAAACTGGAAACAATACCCGGTTCACCGCTCCTGATGCGCAAACGTTATATTTATGTAACGGATGCATTCCCGGCTGTATTAATAACGGTGTATAATAAAGCAGATGCCCTTACATATACCATTGAACACCGGTATCCGTAAACCGGTTCCGCCGTCGATCACCCATAATGTAGCTCTGCCTTACAAACGCTACCGTGCATTCATACCAGGAGCAGCACCCTGCTGCTCTTTTAACAGGATGGCTGCAGCTTCCTTATCGGCATAGGTTGTAATCAGTTTGTCTAACTGCTGCCGGAGCTGCTGCCGTATAGCTGCATAAGACGGGTCGTCGATCCGGTTATGCATCTCTTTGGGATCTTTTTCAAGATCATACAGTTCCCATTTATCGGCGATCTGGTAAAAACGGATGAGCTTGTATCGTTGGGTACGCACCCCAAAATGCGGGATCACCGAATGCTCCCCGGCCTCATAATAATGGTAGTAAACCGCATCTCTCGGATGATGTTCTGTATTCTTAAACAACGGTAACATCGATTTTCCCTGTACTTCTTTTGGCACCGGCAACCCTGCCAGGTTCAGCGCCGTTGGAGCAATGTCTATATTCATCACCATATCCTTATACACCGTGCCGGGCTTTATAACCCCGGGAAAACGCGCCAGCATTGGTGTCTTCATCGATTCTTCATACATAAACCGCTTATCAAACCAGCCATGTTCTCCCATATAAAACCCCTGGTCCGACAAATAGATCACCAGTGTATTTTGGGCCTCACCTGTTTTATCCAAATAATCCAGCAGCGCGCCAATATTACGGTCGAGGGAAGCCGCCGTGCTTAAATAATCGCGCATATACCGTTGAAATTTCCACTCTGTAAGTGCCTTTCCTGATAAATTTTTTGATATAAATTCTTTTTCGATTTTTTTATAGTAGGCACTG
The DNA here is from genome assembly GCF_021044425.1 of Niabella pedocola. Lineage (GTDB taxonomy): Bacteria > Bacteroidota > Bacteroidia > Chitinophagales > Chitinophagaceae > Niabella > Niabella pedocola. The sequence continues at coordinate 633,147 of NZ_JAJNEC010000003.1, forward strand.
TATGTCATTTTTTGCTCATCATTCATCCGGTTATAATTCTCCGCCCCCATTATGTCGCTGGTCTGCATTACTTTTAAATCGTAACCCAGGCGCAATGTTTTTTCAATGTTCATATCCTGATGCGCTGCGGCATAACGGTTCTCGTAGTTGTCATAAAAATTATCCGGCAGCGGAAAGGTTGTTTTATCAAACCGGCCCAGGTCCTGCAGATCCGGCATCCACACACGATGGGTGGCTTTATGTCCTACCACGAGGCAAAACGGTTTTGAGGCATCCCTGGAAGCCAGCCATTTCTCGGCCAGTTCGGTGGTAATATTTGTAACATATCCCGTACGCCGTACCGTTTTGCCCGTCATGGTAATAAAATCCGGATTATAATAATGCCCCTGGCCCGGAAGGATCTCCCAGTAATCAAATCCCTGGGGTTTGGTGTCCAGGTGCATTTTGCCGATCCATGCCGTTTGATAACCCGCCTTCTGCAAACGTTTCACAAACAGATCCTGGCTGGCGTCAAACCTGCTCATGTTATCTTTAAAGCCATTGATATGACTGTACTTTCCGGTTAAAATACAGGCACGGCTGGGACCGCAAATGGAATTAGTAACAAAGGCGTTACTAAAAACCGCACCCTCTGTTGCCAGCCGGTCAATACCCGGTGTTGCCATCATCTTGCTTCCATAGGCGCCAATGGCCTGGTATGCATGGTCGTCGGAAACAATGATGAGGATATTGGGCTGCCGCGGCTTCCGGCTCTTTTGCGCAAAACCAGCACCCGTCACCAACAGCATGCCGCTGATTAGAAATAGCTTCTTAAAACGAATCATCTTATATTATTTGGATTATATACGGTTATCAGATAATTACCCGGGGTTATGCCCTTTCATTCCTTCCCTGTTGGTATTTTTCCGGGTTCCCGGCACTCTGCACAGGGTGTTTTGGTAAGATCATCTCCCAATGTTCTGCGGTACCGGCCGGCAACTTCCATGAGCACTGCAACCATTTCGGGATGCGCTTTTTGTACGTCCTGTGTTTCACCCGGATCATGGGCCAGATCATACAACGCCTGGGGCACCGCTACATCTGCATAACCGCCGGGGAAACCATTCTTCCCGGGCATATAGGTTTTATACGTCTGCCCCCGGTGCGGCAACACCAGTTTCCAGCTTCCTTTGCGCACCGCTTCCAGGTTGTTACGTCCGTAGTAGTACGCCAATTCATCCCTTGGGTTGGCACCCTCCTTCATAAACAGCAGTGAAGAAATATCTATTCCATCGATCTTTTGCCGAGGTAATGGTGCTCCGGCCAAACCGGCCAGTGTTGGCAGCAGGTCGATCGTGGCGGAAAGATTATTACACACCGTTCCGGCCGGTACCATTGCCGGCCAGCGAACAATACAGGGTTCCCGCTGCCCCCCTTCCCAACTGGACCCTTTTCCCTCACGCAGTCCGCCGGTATTACCGGCATGATCTCCAAACGTGAGCCAGGGACCGTTATCACTGGTAAAAACAACGAGGGTATTCCGGTCGATTCCCTGTTCTTTCAGCGTGCGCATAATTTCACTCACCGACCAGTCTACCTCCATCATTACATCTCCAAACAGTCCGGCGCCGCTCTTTCCTAAAAAACGGGGTGACGCAGCAATGGGTACATGTACCATGGAATGCGCAAGGTATAAGAAGAACGGATTTTTTTTATTCCGTTTAATGAAGTCGCAGGCACGTTCCGTATAGGTCGCAGTAAGCGTGCCCTGGTCTTCCAGTGTTTTAATAAAGCGTACCGGCCGGTCGCCCTCCAGCAAGGGTAAAGGCGGGTATTTGAATTTGCGGTCTGTAGTGTCTGTAACCGGTTTACCATCATAACCCACCGGCCACATATCATTAGAATAAGGCAGGCCCAGGTACTCGTCGAAGCCGTAATGCATCGGCAAAAACGGCGCTTTTGCACCGAGGTGCCATTTGCCGATCATGCCCGTTCGGTATCCTGCTTTCTTTAACGTGGATGCAATGGTTTCTTCAGCAGGATTTAAGGCCAATGTAGCCCAGGGCATCAGGGCACCATGCATACCGATCCTGTTGGGATAACAACCGGTGAGCAAACCGGCCCGTGAAGCACTGCATACGGCCTGCGCCGCATAAAAATTTGTAAACCGCATTCCTTCTGCAGCCAGTTTGTTAATTGCCGGGGTTTTGTACGGAGCACCCGCGTAACATTCCGGGTCGCCATAGCCCATATCATCCATAAAGATCACGACCATATTGGGCCTGGGCGCTTTCTGCAGCCCGGACTGTGCATCCACACGATTTACAATACCGGTAAACAGCAGGACGATAAAACAACAGTAGTTATATACTTTCATATGTATCTTTTAATACCTGAACAACGGGATCAAATTTAGAGAAAGAAAACGAGTTCTTACCAGCCATCTGTTTGTTTCAGAGCCGGATTGGTCACCATTTCCTGGGTGGGCACCGGTTCCAGATAAAATTTGTCGTTCCATCCGGCCGTGGCGGCAAACAGGGACTTTACATTCCGGTAGGTAGTGCCCGTACTTGCGTCGAAGGTAACGCCGCTCGGATAATCGGCTACGCGCATCCGTGCACCCAGCACTACTTTGTTCATGTAGGCACCTTTTGCCCAGCGCTTAATATCGTTAAAACGGAATCCGTCGCCCATCAGTTCTACCCTGCGTTCCCTGCGTATTTCCCATAAAACGGCATCCACATCGGGGTCGCGCTTTGTATCGAAGGTTCCGTTGATCTGTGCCACATTCATGTTGGGGAGTCCTGCTCTCGGGCGCAGCTTATTGATAGTGGCATCGGCCACTCCCTGGGTAAACTGACCCAGCTCAAACATGGCTTCTGCATAGTTCAGCCAAACTTCCTCGATCCGGAAAAGCGGGCAATCGTTACTGCTGCCATTGGAGGCATCCAGGGACAACCGGTTGTATAACTTCCAATCCTTATACCCTAGTATATTTCCGGCCTGCCCGGAAATACCGTTGGCTCCGTTATCGTAGATCAGGTTATTCAGGCTTTTTATATAACCGGCAAAATGCGGGATCTGCGGGATCACATTGCCGGGTGCAGGCGCCCAGGAAACCAGCGGCAGCGTTTTGGCCTTGCTGACGGTACCTGCCGCCAGTCCGTTCATTAACCGAATAAACTCGTTATAATTTGAAGAAGGCGTTTTAACCGTATCAAAGGTAACCCAGGGCTGGGCCCAGCCGTAGGCGGGGTTTGCTGTCATGGTAACGCGGTAAGGAGGACAAACCGTAAAATACAACCGGCGATCCCTGTTGCGGAAGGCACTGTATACAGAATCTCCATGATAGCCGGTACTTGTTGAAACCGGGAAACCATCCGAACACAGATAACTTTCCACCATATCATTCGTTGGGCAGGCAATGCTTCCGGAATTGCCCGTGGTGATAAAACGTGCGGTATGATGGGTTGTAGCGGTGGACGTATTGATGAGCATCCCCGACACATATTGTTTAAACAGGATAATACCCGGCTTTTTCATCAGGTCTTCATTGTTGTATACATCATCATAGGAAGGCAGGACGCTGGTAAAATCATTCATTAGTTTTTGAGAATAGGTAGTACAGGCCTGTAAATAGGTACCCGCACCGGCCAGGTTATGATATTTTCTCCATGTGCCCTCAAACAAGCCGAAGCGCGACAGCAATGCACGTATGCAATGTACATTAATGGTGTTGGGCCCGTCCTCATCTGCCTTTATATGTGCCTCGGCCCATACCAGGTCATTCAGGATGTGCTGCGCCACAGAATCCCTTGAGCTGCGGGACGCATAGAGTACCGTGCTGTCATTAATGTTAATCGCATGTTCCAGCCAGGGCACATCCCCAAATGCCGCCAGGAGGTCATAATACCGGAGCGCTCTGAAAAAATATCCTACGCTCCGCCAGTGATCTTTATCCGGTTGTGCCATGGATGATTGATCGATATGATCCAGCATCACGTTTACGCTTCGCAGATAAGCAAAATTCCATCCGGCTATCTGCAGGGCACCGGTGGCGCCACCCGCCTGTACGGGTATGGCTTTGGTACCGGTAATGTACAACGAGTTTGTACCTGCCGATACCTGGTAATTGTCGGAGTTTAATTCCTGCGAAGTAAAATAAGGTGGCAATGCAGAACCGGTTCCTCCATACCCCGAAAAATAATCATACAGGCTCCAGGTATAGGTTTGAAAATTTGCATACGAAATAAAAGCCGTGGCGTCCGTAACGGAATCAACCGGGCGCCTGTTTAAAAAATCCTTACTGCAGGAACCGGCGAGGATCGCAAGCACCGGCAGCAGGTATAGTATAGATCGTTTCATTTGTATTTTTTTTAAAACTGTTAACGTATTGTGATGAGGCTTATCGGCTATGGTTAGAAATTAAGATTGATGCCTATAGAAGATTTCCGTAACAACGGATAACCGAGGCCGGCGCCCAGGTTATTGATATCGGGGTACATCCCTCTGGGCATATGATCCCAAATAAACGGATTTTCGATACTGTAGGCTACAGACAGCCGGGTAAACAACGGCTGTTTAAAAACAGCAGGCGGAACATTATAGCGCAATGTAAGATTCTGTACACGCAGGTAAGCCCCGTTTAAAATAAACCGGGACTGTACCTGTTCATTGTAAGTCTGCGGCGTTCCGTTGGGCGTGGTGGTATAGATACGTCCGAAATAGGCATCGGGATTATCGGGTGTCCAGTAGTTGAGCTGGTTCTCATACAGGGCACCGTATACCTGCCAGTTGTTGGGAAAAAACAGATACGAGTTGCTGAACTGATCATTCTTGAGCACCCCGGCAATAACGAAGGAGAAATCAAAATTATAGCAGGACAGGCCACCCCTGATGCCGAACTGGTACCGCAGCGAATTATTGCCAATGACCCTGCGGTCGCCCGGATTTGCGAGGGTATTGAGCCCCTGGTTAATGATGCCATTACCGGTACCCACCGTATCCAGATCTTTATACATTATATCCCCGGGATTGGGAGACTGATTGGCCAGCCTGGGAATTCCGGCTTTTAATTTTCCATTCTTTAAGATAGCATCCAGCGACCCCGTTTCAAAATCATCCACTGTATAGAACCGGTCTGTTACATAACCCCAGATATCGCCCATTTTTTGTCCCACATACAACTGGCTGAGCAGGTTGTTGGGATTATTTACCTTGGTTACCTTAGAAGCGAAATCGTACAGGTTCGCCGAAAGATAGTAAGCTACCTTACCGATCTTGTCCCTCCAGTTCACTGCTATTTCAAACCCGTTTGTTTTTAGAGAAGCCGAGTTGATCAATGGCGCACTGGTGCCCAGTACGGCCGGAACCGGCGTATTATTGGTACTTAAAATCCCTTTGGTATTACGGGTGTAAAGATCAACATCGGCCGTTAGTCTATTCTTTAAAGCGGCAATGGTAATGCCGTAGTTCAGGGAGGTTACGGTTTCCCAGGTATAATCGGGGCTGATGAGCCCGGGCGTGGTTACCGTAACCACTTTGTTCCCGTTATTAAGCCAGGATGGATTGGTGGGGTTCATAGCGGCCATAAACTGGTATTCACCGATATTCTGATTCGCAACCGTGCCGAAGGTTGCCCGCAACTTAAGATCATTGATAACCGGCTTTATAAACTGCATAAAGGATTCGCCGGTTAACCGCCAGCCTAAGGATGCCGAGGGTGCAAAGGTCCAGCGATGTCCTTCAGGAAACCGGGAAGAACCATCGTAGCGTCCGTTCAGTTCCAGCAGGTACCTATTGTCATAGTCGTAATTCAGGCGGCCAAAGAATCCCCTCGTTGCAAACTGTGAGTAGTTATCCACGCCGGTTACATCACCGGTTGAGGTGGATATCGAAGGCAGCTCCTGATTGATGGGTTGCGTTTTGGAGGTAATCTCCTGCTCGTAATTCTTAAATTCCTGGTTGAAGCCGGCCATCAGTGACGCCGTGTGTTTTTGAACAACCTTTGAATAAGTGGCAAAAATGTTGGTGGTAATGTAATCCTTGGCTTCATTGTTTTTGCTGACCATATCATTGCCAAAGGGCTGGTTCGACCATCCGTAAGGATCCCGTAAATAAATGAGTTTATTGTAGGAGCTGGTTAATGCGTGATAATTATCATAACTGGCTTCCCCCGTAACCGAAAGCCCGGTGGCCGGTTTTAATATGATCCGGCCAATCATCCGCAATTGGTCATACCGGAAATTAGTCGGATACGTATTCGATACCAGGTTCTTTCCGGTGGCGATCTGCCCGGAATACCCGGGGATGGAATCCTCTGCCAGGAAACTCGGGATCCTTACGGCATAGGTATACGGATCTGCATAGCCCGGACGGCGCGTATTGGCATAGGTATAATTCGCATCCAGCTGTACATTCATCCATTTTGTAACATCGGTTGTAATGGCCGAGCGGATATTGTACCGTTTGAAATTATCGGCATTCGCCGAAGGAACCAGGATCCCTTTTTCATTGGTTGTTCCCAATGCAATGCGATAGGTTGTACGGTCGCTGCCACCGCTTATGGAAAGATTATTCATAAACTGGCGGGAGGCATTCCCCAGGATATCTCCCACTGCATCGTTGCCTTTCAGGTTATAAAAAATACCGTTGTCTGTAGCATATCCCCCGGGATATTGCTGCGGATTGGAATGATAATCACTGATCAGGGCGATCCATTTTTTGAGATCCTGCCCCTGGCCCACAGAATAGTTTGTGAGTCCGCCATCGATCAGCGCCTGAAGACTTCGTTGGGGCGTGGCCTTCCGTGGCAGCGCATCCGGTGTTGCAAAAACAATATTATTACTGTAGTTGAATTGCGGCTTCTGATTCTTTTTCCCCTTCTTCGTGGTAATCAATACCACTCCGTAGGCCGATCGTGAACCATAGATCGCAGCAGAGCCGGCATCTTTCAGAACGGTTATGGTTTCAATATCATTGGGATCTATTAAATTGAGCGGACCGTCGAATACGGTGTTGTCTACGAGGATCAGCGGTGCCCCGGTATTTATGGAAGCGTTCAGCGCCGTGCCAAAATCCGTTCCGCCTCTGATGTTTATGGAAGCCCCTTCACCGGGCCTACCTGAAGGAATGGTAACCTGTAAGCCCGGCACTACGCCCCGCAACAATGATGCTGTGGTACTTACCGGCCGTTCTCCCAGTATATCATCCATTTTTACGGTGGCAATGGCCCCGGTAACCTTATCTTTCCGTTGGGTACCATACCCTACCACCACAACATCCGATAACCCCTTTACATCACTTTTTAACGTTGCGTCAATTTTTGATTGATCTGTTAATTTCAGTTCGCTGATTTCATAGCCCACACCGGAAATAACGATTGTACCCGGCAGGGGTACCGTAATCTGAAATGCGCCACGGGAATCTGTGGCTACGGAGTTTTGCGTTCCTTTTGCTGTAATGGTGATACCGGGCAATAATTGCCCGCCTTCATCCCTGACGATACCGGTCACCTGTGTTTCGCTGTTCTGTGCATATGTTACCATCGAACAGCATAATACCCATAAAACGAGTAATTGTTTGTTGATCCTTCTCATAATTAAAACATATGGTTGTTTTTGTAATAAAAATTTTAAGCAGCAGGCATGTCCTGCCCTTGGGCAAGCAAATGCCCTGTATGCCTGAAGGCATATACCCCGAATCTTATATTGATTGTATTATTTCTTTGACAACGGGAAACAAATATTGAAACTGTTGTATTCAAAACCGGTATGGGTTGCATCACCCTTACCTGGCTCTTTTATGGAAGCCGCTGCAAATAATGCCTGCAGGTTGCCGTTTTTATCCTGTAGCAGGAAAGGCCGCTCCAGGTGTGCCAGTTCTATTGCAGGCCTTCCCTTTATCTTTAATTTCCGCAACGCTACCAATGAATGTGTTGCGGCATTCCAGTGCAGTCCGTCTTTCGAAGTAACCAATGCCAGGGCTCCAAATTGGGGAGCCAGCACCTTGTCATTCGAATAATATTTTACAACGGCATAAAAGCGTTTCCTCCGGCGATCGTACCACAGGTAAGGATCTTCGCAAGCCAGGTCTGCAGTTGTAAATACCTGTCCCAATAAACGGAAAGGCCGGTCCGGCTGGTCACTCACTGCCATCCACATGGTCATATGTCCCACATCGGGTCTTCGCGATTTAAACATCATATAGTATTTGTTATCCGGCCCACTGGTAACGCTGGGATTGGTGGCCACCTCAAATGTATGTTCATTATCAGGCTGCATTAATGGCCCCGGCGGTTTTTGAAACCGACCGCTTATAAGATCCGTAAGGCTGGCGGCTTTTATAACACCGATCTTTTGGGTGCAATTATATTTCAGCCAATGCAGCCAGTCTTTACCAACGGTACGGTTATCCGAAAAATGGAAATCCGTATCAAAGGAGTTGCTGATATAATACAGGTAATAATACGATCCGAATTTACGGATCTGCGGATTGTGCATCGTGTAACGATCCCAGCTGCCGGCATTGCCGCTGCCCCGCAGGATCGTTTTTACATAATGGTACGGACCCGCCGCCTTGTCGGCAACGGCATAGGCAATTTCAGAATACTTCAGCCAGCCGCTAAAGCCGTTAAAAATATAGTTCATCGAATCATCTGCCTCCGTACGCGTTCCATGCGGCCACCTGGAATAAAACATATGATAGCGCCCGTCTTCACCTTTTATTACGCTGCTGCACCAGGTATAAAATGAATCCGATACAAATAGCGCCGATGGATGCACCACTGCCGGCATCCTGCTTTGCAGGTTCAGGTCATCCTGGGCAAAAAGCACCGGTGCCCACCAAAGCAGGACCGCTAAAAAACAGCTTTTCTTTTCCATTTTATCTTTATTTGATAAGGGTCTGCGGCCGGCCGCAGGAAAAATCCGTTACCGGCCTCCAGATGACATATTATATAATTCGGCAGTTTTCTATGTAGTTGTTGCAACCGGCACATGCCGTATACCGCATCTTCGTTATCCATTACAAAGGAAATACATCTGCTACATTCAACCATTCCTGAAATGTGCCAATACCTGCACTATTTTAACACAATTGTATTTCCCTACATAAAAACTGTATAAGTGCTGCTGCTTCAGGATGCGTCAGGCAACAGCTGTCTGCATCAGGATCCCGGCGCCCTGGTCGCTTACCGGATAATGATACAGCTAGTTTCGGATCAGGGGAACCGTTTCGGTATGTTTATCCATTTCCAATACCAGCACCGAATCATTTTCATCCGGCAGCTGTTCCGGAAGCGGCAGAATGATCTGTTCCTGCTCCAGCCTGAAGGGTATTTTACCGCCCTGCATAAAATAAGCTTTCTTTACTTTAAGGCCCGGTATAGCCGGCACCTTCAGCGGTCCGGCAGGTTTTTTAAAAAGATGGATATAGATCTTATTCCCTTTTCGGGTAAAAGCCCGTACGCTATCCGGAGGGAAAGGTCCGCCCTTGGTAGCATAAATGGATGCACCATATTTCTTTAGCCAGTTGCCCATTTCGCGCAGGCGTACAACCTGCCGGTCTTCGATCCGGCCATCGGGCATGGGCCCGATATTCAGCAAGAGGTTGCCGTTACCGCCGGCGGTGCTCGCCAGGGTGCGGATACATTGTTCCAGTGATTTCATTGCATCATTGGGTTTCCAGGCCCATTGTTTACAAAGTGTAATACAGGATTCCCATGGATCCGTCATATTGATGCCACCGATCTTTTGTTCGGGTGTGGCATAATCGCCGGTTGTTGCAGGGCCCATTACTTCATGCGTACCCTTTCCCAGCCGGTTGTTGATGATCACTTCCGGATCCAGCTTCCGTAAAAAATCATAGATCTCCCGGCCGTGTGCTGCGGTCCAGGGCGCCTCCCAGTTTCCGTCGAACCAGAGCATATAGGGATGATAATTGGTCACCAGTTCGGTCAGCTGGTTCTTCATATACTGTATAAATTGCTGCATGTCTGCCTTTGGATCCGGTACTGCATTACCGTCGTTATGCAGGGGGTAACGCCGGTCGTACCAATCCAGTACCGTATAATAGATACAGAATTTGATATTGTATTTTTTGCACGCTTTTGCCAATGCCCCTACCACATCTTTTTTATAGGGTGTATTCATGATATTATAGGCCGTATAGGCTGTAGGCCAAAGGCAAAAACCATCGTGATGCTTTGCAGTAATGGTGAGGTATTTCATCCCGGCATCTCGGGCGGTTTTTACCCATGCATCCGCGTCGAATGATACCGGATCAAATTTTTTATACAGACTGTCGTAATCGTTTTGGGTTACTCCGTGGTTGCGCGACCAGCCGATCTCTGTTCCCCGTAGCGTAACCGGTCCCCAATGAATAAACATTCCAAACCGTTTATCCATAAACCCCTCCATTGTTTTTTTGCTGATGGTACTGTATGGCGCCTGCTCCTGTGCCACCAGGAGGCCGCTGCTTATAAGGATCAGTAACCCGATCATTTGTATCTGCTTCATTGTTTATACCTTTTTAAATGATGTTATTGTTATTTGTTATTTCCGTACCGGGGCCGGTGTCCTTTTACCGCAAAATACAGCACATATATATAGCAGAGCGCCGGAAAGATAAATGCCCAGCCAATACCCATCCGGTCCGAAACCAGGCCCATTGCCGGTGGGATCAATGCACCGCCCACAATACCCATGATCAATAAGGAAGAACCTGTTTTTGTATGGCGGCCCAGGCCATCGATACTTAAGGTAAAAATGACCGGGTACATAATGGATGTCAGCAAGCCTACCATCGATAACAGGAATAAGGATCCATAACCATTCACCAACATAGCCAACACCACCAGCAGGAAGGCGCCTCCCGCAGAAACAACCAGCATCCGCGATGCAGCCGCCTTCCGCAGTATATAGGCTCCACCCAGCCTGCCCGCCAATACCAGTGCCATAAACAGTGAAATAAACAATGCCGCCTTCTGTTGTGTGAGTCCCGGCACCTTAAGCGATTGCGCATACCGGATTAAAAAGCTTACGATGCCCACCTCGGCACCTACATAACAAAACACCGCACCGGCCCCCAGCAACAGGTGCGGATAATGGAGCATTGCTTTAAAGGAATGCGTTCCTGTGGCTTCATCCCGGATCGGCGGAAGTTTTATAAACAGCAATACCAGGGCCATTATCAGAAACAACAATGCCAGCGAAACATAGGGCAGTTTTACAAGATTGGCCTCGGCTGCCAGGAAGTTTTGCAATTGACTTGCGGAGTATGTTTGGATCACCGTTTCCGGGATATCTTCTTTATGTAACAGCAGTAATGCTCCGATATACGGCGCAACGGTTGCACCCACAGATCCTACTGCTGCAGACAGACTTAATCTGCTGGATGCTTCAGACGGATCCCCTAATTTGGAAATATAGGGGGTGGCTGTTACTTCCAGGAACGTAAATCCTGCCGCCATGATAAACAGCGCCCCCAGGAACAGGGGGTAGTAACGGATTTCTGCAGCGGGGTAAAACAGCGCGGCCCCGGCAGCGGCTACCAGCAGCCCGGTTACCATGCCGGCTTTGTAGCCTTTCCGGTGAATATACATACCGGCCGGTATGGCCAGCAGGAAATAAGCCCCGAAGAAGGCCGATTGTATCAGCGATGACTGAAAATCGGTTAACCGGCAGGCGCGTTTCAGGTGCGGGATCAATATATCATTGATGTTCCGGCTCATGTTCCAGAAGAACATCAGGCTCATTACAATACACAATGGCACCAGGAAGCGGGCCGGTTTTGATATGGATAATGTAGACACTCCGATCAATTGTAAAGCTTAAAAATCTGTTTCATTTCTACCCAGTGTTCACCCGGTTTTGCAAAGGACAGCCGTTGCTGGAATGCATTCATCAGCCGGGCCCATTCCTGTTGCCGCGGCAATGCGGCCATGGCCTCGAAGCCGGCTTGCAGATCGAAATCATCGGCCGTTTCCAGGATCATCACTAACCGGTTCCCTGCCCGGTAAATATCCATTGTATGCATGCCGCAACTCCGGATGCCGCTGATAATTTCCGGCCACACCTGATCCTCCCGGTGATGGGCGTCATACCGGCCAATCAGTTCCGGATCATCTTTCAGATCTAACGTTAAACAAAAGCGTTTCATCTTTCATCATTTTATGGTTCTATCAGTGCACAGGAGCTGCCCGGCTCCTGCGGCGTTTTATATTTTCCGTTTTCAATCTGTACAGGGTGAACAAATTGTTTTTTCAAATGCGGGATATGTTCCAGGAACAGTGCCTCATGTCCCAGCTTGATATGATTAAACAATACCAGGTGCTGATGCAGCTGTCCCATATCACCTACATGCGGTACTACGGGGATGCCATATTTCCGGCAAAGCAAACTAACCGTAATGAATTCGCTTACGCCCCCCAATCGAACCGCGTCGGCCTGGATAAAGCCCGCGCATTTTGCCTGCAGGTAATTTTTAAAGATCACCCTGTTGGGCACATGCTCCCCAATGGCCAGTGGCACGGGCGCAATGGCTTCCGCCAACACGCGGTGCGCGGCGACATCATCCGGATGGGTAGGTTCTTCGATCCAGTAGGGTTTTACAGCGCTCAGTGAACGGCAGATCTGCAGCGCCTGCGGCAGGGTCCACTGCTGATTGGCATCCAGCATCACTTTTACCGTATCACCGGCGGTTGCCCTTACGATATGAGCCCTCCGGATATCGCGTTCGGCATCGGCCGATCCTACCTTTAACTTCAGGGCAGAAAACCCGTTGTCAATAGCCCTGCGGCAGTTTTCACGAATTTTTTCATCATCGTAATTAAACCATCCTACTGAAGTATCATAGCCCGGGTATCCGGTTTCCAGGATCGACTCCCTCAGGGTGCTCGTTGCCTCCTGACTACGGATAAGGGTGACAGCTTCCTCCCTGCTCAACACATCTTCCAGGTAACTCAGGTCCAGCGTATGTACCAGTTGTTCTGCGCTGAGATCGATCAGCAATTTCCAGAGGGGTACACCTCTTTTTTGCGCCCAAAGATCATAACAGGCATTGGTTACCGATGCCAGTGCCAGGTGCACGATCCCCTTGTGCGGGCCCAGCCACCGGAACTGCTGTTCGTTTGACAAGCGGTTGAACCAATGACCAAAGTCCGACATCACCGTTTCGATATCCAGCCCTTTTAATGTATTTGCGTAAAATGCGGCGGCCTTACATACCAGGTCATTTCCCTCACCCAGTGTAAAGGCAAAACCGGTACCCCTGATCCCACTATCATCTACCAGCTCTGTAACCGCATACGAATAAACCGGATCCCGGTGCACCGCATCGCTGCCTGCTCCTCCTGATAATGAAAATCGTCTGTCCTTAATCGCTATATCCCGGATCATATATTCTTCCCGTCAAATGTTTAATAAAAATGTCATTCATACAGAACCGCCGCATTGTATGCATCGCTCCGGTTCTGTGTTTTACCGTTTGTACCCCAGTTCTGCTCCTCCACCCACGGGCAGGATACAGCCTGTTATAAACCGCGCTTTTTCGGAAACCAGGAATACGCAGGCATCTGCAATCACATCCGCTTCGGGACAATAGCCCAGTGGATGGATCCCGTCAAGATAGGTTTCAATATCCGCCGTATCCGGCTGTTCGGCTGCCCATTCCCGCAGCAACGGCGTCCATACTCCGGCCGGGGCCACAGCGTTCACCCGGATGCCATAAGTGGCATAGTCCAGTGCCATCGATTTGGTAAGCGCATCCACAGCACCCTTGGTTGCGGTATATACAGCATGATTGGCCTGCCCGATGCGGCCCACCATACTGCTTGTATTTAAGATACATCCTTTCGATTGTTGTAATGCCGCAAGCCCGCACCGCGTTGTTAAATAAATGCTGAATACGTTTACCTGCATCAAGGCCTGCCATTCGCCAACCGTAGTTTCATGCAACGGTTTTGCCGGTGCAGCAATACCCGCATTGTTATGTATACAATCGATTCTTCCGTAATGCCGTTCGACCTGGGCGATGGCTGTTTTTACCTGTGTTTCGTCGGATACATCGCATGGCAGATACAGATCTGCGTTGCCCGGCTTTGCACTCAACCGTTCCATCGTTTCCCGCTGTACGTCCAGCACCGCCACCCGCGCGCCTTCACCGATATAGGCCTTTACACATTCATAACCGATACCGCTGGCCCCGCCCGTAACAACAATCACTTTATTTGATAATACCATGGCAACTTTCGTTATTCACAACAAAGAAATAAAATAACCGGCAGGAAAAGCCGCATTGTATGTGCCATTACCTACACTATTTTAACATAAATGGCTTACTTTTGGCTAACATAGGAATATTATTTGTGTATGAAACCTATTCTGCTTAAAATTACATCTGGTCCGGCGATCTCGTTCAGTGCAAGATCCGACAGTAAATCTTACAAGAACAATAGCTGGCATTATCACCCGGAATTTGAACTCATTCATGTGATAAAAGGGGGCGGCACGTTGTTTGCCGGCGATGGTATTCATCATTTTAAAAGCGGAGACCTGGTGTTTATTGGCAGCTATCTGCCCCACTACTGGAAGTTCGACAGTTTGTATACGTCCGACACGCCTGTAAAATCCTATATAGAACTGACACAGTTCCGGGAAGATTTTTGGGGGAAGGTTTTTTTAACGATACCGGAAAATCAGAAGATCGCAGCACTTTTAGATAAGAGTAAGAAAGGACTGGTGCTCAAAGGTGCAAAGGCCGAAGCAGCCAAAGGGCTTCTTACAGATCTGATCGCTGCCACAGATACCAGGCGGGTAATTTTGCTCCTGGAATTGCTGATCTGCCTTTCGGAATGTAAAAAAGCAGGTACGATCTCAACGGCCTATCAAAGTAATAATCCATTCACCCAATCGGACCGGATCAATAAGATATACAACTATACCCTTCAACATTTCAAATCCACGATCTATATTAAAGAAGTGGCAACGCTTGCCAACCTTACTGTTAATTCTTTTTGCCGGTATTTTAAATCCTGCACACGTAAAAGTTATACGCAGTTTATTGCAGAACTGCGGATCGGGCATGCCTGTAAACTCTTGTCCGAAGGTCAGAAAAGCATTAAGGAAATCTGCTATGAAAGCGGGTTTAACAATATCACGCATTTTAACCGGCAGTTTAAAAAAATGAAACAAATCCAGCCGAACGAATACCGGAAACTGATACATACTTAGGATTGCCGATCCCTTGCCAATACTACGTTTTTGTTGCCGCAGACCCGCAGATGTTTGTGACGATAATGATCATTCCAAGAGCAAAAAGCCAGTATGCTTCAGATAAGCTGCTGTTTTCTTTCCCAAATTGAAAGATTTCCACCTTTTGTCCCCAGGATATTTGCCCGGTACGCCGGGCTGTTTTTTATGCGGGATATTTTGATACTTTTATGGCAAGTATTTAACAGATACCGGGTATGATAGCCTGGTTAAATAGTTTATATATGATCATTGCTGCTTTATTTCCGGAATTTGAATACGGCCATGCACAGCTGAACAAATTTGTGGAATCCGCGGGCTTTTTTACCATCCTCCTTAAATCGGGAGAAATCATTCATTTTTCGCCCGAACGCCCGGAGGAATTCCGGGAGTGGTTGCACATCCACAAGATTGTTGCCATCAAGGCCGGCAATTAATCCTTCCCGAATATAAACGTGCACCACAAAGGCACTAAGGGTACATTGTTCTTATTTCACCCGGTGAGCCTGGTGTTCGCCACGAAGGCACAAAGGCTCTAAGATGTATTAGCGTTAATATTTATTGTACTTTTCTTCTCTTAGTGATGCTTATTTCACGAAACGACGCAGAGGGGCAAGGACGTAGCGAGCCAGCTGTTCGCTTCGAAGGCTTAATGATGCACTAAGATCAGATCTGTCTTTGTGTTTTTCGGTCTCAGAGGCACCTACTTATACAGTGCTGTCTGTAATCATATCGTACACCACCACCCGTTCCCAAAGATGACTGCATTTTTCAACAAAGGCTTTGTGCAGAGGATGTACCTGGTAATCGTCCTGGTCCTTGGTGCTGTTAAAATACATCAGCTCCGAAACCTGGAAGCTGTTATCCACTACCTCCCGCTTTACAGTAGAAGCCGGCGTACCAATGAGCAACTGCCGTACCTGCGGGACCGCCTTCAGCGTTTTCAGCCCTGCAATCAACTCTTTCTTGTCGGCCTCGGCATCGGGATTCTTTAACCAAAAGAATACATGATGAATTACCTGCTGCCGGGGGGCTGCCGGATGCTGACCAATCATTGCGGGTGATGCGGCCAGTACAGCTGCATTTTTTATGAATCGTCTCCGGGTATGCGCTCGCTTGTTTTTATGCTGCATATGCTGTGTTTAAAATAATCAACCGTGTTATCGCATAAAGATACGGAAAGCCGGTACAATGATCACTGTACGTTGCATACCGCATTTTAAAGCGCCGCTTCTCTTTCTTATGTGGAAGCTTTGGTTGCGTGTAAAACAGTATGCTATGGTAAACAGTTTCCTTTGTATCACACAAGCATCACCGGCTAAAAGTTCAGGCAACAATGATAGTTCCATCGCATACAGCTCTTATACGCTTTAGCCGGCATCCGGTTTATAATATTTATACAGCTCCCGGTGCACGCCCTTTATACGCGCAATACGGGCCAGGATGCCAAATATTCCTTTTTGGATCGCCGGCGGCAACCCGGGGAGGTAACTTTCTCCTTTTTGAAGGATGATGGCCAGGTGCCAGATATGCGGCATTCCCTTTTTATTGGTTTTGCCATCGGCCGCAAGTCCATAAGCAATGCGCAATGTTGCTTCAAAATGCCGCGCCGGTTGAATGGTCACTCTGAACCTTACCGGCCGCTCGTTGCTCCTGTTAAAAAAGCGATGGACCACTTTTGGAGGTACCGTTACCGTATCGCCCGGATTCAGATCGTATTCGGTTTTTCCGTATTGTACGCTCAATGTACCTTCCAGCACTTCAAAGGCCTCGCTGTAATTTACATGGTAATGCGCATCGTTGCCCCCACCGGGTAACAGCACTACTTCAACAAGCGTATATGCGCCATTTGTTTCCACGGCTGTTTTCAGAAAGGTAACGGTATCCCCGATCAGCGGATGGGTAATGGTTTTTGGTAATATTGTTTGCATCTGTATTGTTTTTATCATTCATGGAAATGCCGATAAGGATTTCCGGCAGCGTATGCTTGCCGCCGGAAACGCCGGTATTAATCGTTTGTTTTTATGGTACGGATGTGTAAGGTTATCGCCACGTTGGGTAATATGTACAAGGGCTGCTCCGGATCGCTAAAACTGTTCATGCCCCAGTTTAGCCGGTTCAGGTTGAACGTGGCTTCGGTCTGGATGCTGTCACCAGTCATTGTAACCTTCGCCGGAAAACGCAGCTGGTGTGTTTGTCCGATCAATGTAAAATCGCCGGTTATCAGCATATTGGCACCATCGATGGCCGTTGGTTCCTTTTGATGATACGGCTGCACTTCCGTAATTTGAAAACGGGCTTCGGGATATACCAGCAGATTAAAAAAATCGGCACTTTTTAAATGGGTCAGCAACTGTTCTTTCAGCGGATCTTCCAGATCGAAATCCCGGATGCTGGCAATCGGGATCCGGAATGTTCCGTTTTTTATCCGACCATGCCGGTCGGCCTTTAAGGTACCGGTTATATCAAAAGCGCCGGTGTGAAAGTGATCGGGGGCAGCACCCTTCCATTCGACGGAGGATGCGGCTGCATCTACTTCAAAAGTAGTGCTGATCCCCGCACCATTGCGGGAACAGGAAAACAGGGAACATACCATTGCGGTAAGCAGAACATGTTTGATCTTCATTTTTCTTTATGATTGTTTAGTGATAAAATTTGTATGGAAGTGATTACTCCATTCGGGCAACGCAAAAAACAATCCGGCGCTCAGATGGATCAGAACGTCTTTACAGAAGCACCGGACTTTTAAATAATGTATTTTATTTAAGCGAACGGAAGTATTGGTATAAAGATGCCAGCTCTTTGTCTGTATACCGTGCTGTCATTTGCCAGGGCATATCTTCATTCTTCATCGGATGGCCGGAAGGCGTGGTACCCGTGCGAAGGGTATATATAAATTGTGCCTGTGTCCATTTACCGGTATTGCCGCCGGCGCTGAGATCTGGTGCCGGGAGCATGCCCGGCAGCAGCGCTTCGCCGCCTTTCAGGTCTGCACCATGACATCCGGAGCAGGATGCTGCCAGGTATTTTCCCTGGCCGATCCCCTCCAGGGTATCGGCAACCTTATCCAGCGTCCTGAGATGATCGATCTTTTCTACGGGCAACAGCGGAATTTTATCAAAAAAAGCCAGGATACGTGCAGCCGGGCCAATGCTTGTGGGCGGAAGTTGATTGTTAACAGGCGGCAACCGGTTGCAATACGCAATGATGGCGGCCATATCACTTTCGGACATCATCGCTGTTTCCTGTGCCGGCATCAATACCAGCGGACGGCCATCCTTTCCTATGCCATGTTGTAGTGCCCGGAACCAGTCTTCAGATGTGTAATCTGCTGGTAGTCCGCCCCGGCCCCTGGTAAGATTTGCAGCACTGACCCTTCCAATCATTCCATCGTCGGCAATGATCTTGCCGGACATCTGTGTGCCATGACATTCGTAGCAGCCTTTTATCGCCAGCAGATGCGCACCCTTCAGAAGACTGACACTGTCGGAGAGAATAGTAACAGGTGCAACCGTATATCTATACCGCTCCTGCATCCGGTTATGAACATTCAACGATATACCGGCATATGCCACTAATGTTAATATCAGCAATGCAGCCAGGACAATACCACTCCATTTGAATATTTTTCTAAGCATGATAAAATGATTTATTTTTGCGCAAATTTCAGCTGGATACCGTAACTGCAGGATACGCCAAACGGATTGATCATTACGCCAAACGGATTTATGGCCTTTAAATTATTGAATACAGATCTTCTCGATTTCGAGCTGCTTTCCAACCTGGAACCGGGCGCCCCCAATCCGCTACAGGAACAGGTCACCAGTTTGCACCCACGCGCAGGGGCACTACAGCTGCATACAGATACGTTTCCGCATATTCATTTATCGCAGATCCAATGGAACACGACCGAGGAACTGGAAATGCACGGGGCCACCAGCAGCGATACCATCAATATCAATTTCCAGCTGGACGGGCATATGTACTCCCGGTTTACGGGAATTGAACACCCGATGGATATGCAAACAAACCGTCATAACCTCGTATATGCCCCGGAAGCTGGTGATCATCATCGTATCGCCGGCAATCATTCACTGTCGTTGTTACATATCATTATCGACAGGTTTTTTTTTACCGCTTCAATCGGTTGTAACGACCGCTGGAGCGAACAGGTGCAGCGTAACCTTGAAGCGCAGCGCCCCTTTTCCGGTGCTCCTCTGGCCCGGTCTGTTTCCGGCAAAATGCAGTTGTTACTGAGCAGTATCCTTAATTGCACAGAAACCGGAACCATGCGGAGCCTTTTACTGCAATCCCGTATACTGGAACTGATCGCATTGGAGATCGAACAGTTTTCTGCTCCGTCACTCACCACAAACATACCCTGGGAGGAACAGGAGCGCTTACATCAGTTAAAAGCATATATCGATATCCATTACCTGTCGGATCTTAGTCTGCACCAACTCAGCCGGGTAAGTCTGCTCAATGAATTCAAACTTAAAAAAGGATTTAAGCAGCTTTTTGGAGAAACCTTGTTCACGTATATTCACCGCTTACGCATGACGCATGCGGCGCTGCTGCTGCGGGATACACGAACCACTATAGATGAAATTGCGTTGGTAGTGGGCTATGCCTATGCCCACCATTTTTCCACGGCATTTAAAAAGCATTTCCAGGTAAGCCCCCTGAAATACCGCACCGGCTGATCCCTTCCTTTCCATATCTCCTGAAAGGGACGTAGAAAGCAGTCACCATGATACTCATCCGCAGCGTCCCCGGCGGGAGACGCCGCGGCGAACGAATCCCCTTCCTTTCCATATCTCCTGGAAGGGACGTGGAAAGCAGTCACCATGATACTCATCCGCAGCGTCCCCGGCGGGAGACGCCGCGGCGAACGAATCCCCTTCCTTTCCATATCTCCTGGAAGGGACGTGGAAAGCAGTCACCATGATACTCATCCGCAGCGTCCCCAGCGGGAGACGCCGCGGCGAACGAGATTTCTCTTCCTTTCCATGTCTCCTGAAAGGGACGTGGAAAGCAGCATCACCATGATATTGTTCCGCAGCGTCCCCTATGGGAGACACTGTGGGGAACGGGATCCGATTCCTTTCCATGTCTCCTGAAAAGGACGTGGAAAGCAGTCAGACGTTCATCGCAGTGGAAGCGTCAGGTCAATATCAGCAAGTTCGCAATAATGAAACATATCATAAACGCCCTGCACTCCCGAAATATAATAATGAGCGGAGCTATGAATATAATCCGCGGGGGCGGATGCAAGTTTCCATCTGCCTTTGCAGGGATTATCATGTATATAATTCAATTTTTGAAGCATATAAGTATTCGTGCGGCATTCTTTCCAATCGAACGAGGGTTCCCATACCTCATGTATTTTATGTTTCATTTTGCCTCGTTTGTCAACTGCGGATGATAATTGCGCTAACAAACCTTCTGCTCCATCTCTTTTCAGACGGTCAACAATACTGTAAGCTAGAAAGCGCTTCCCATTCCCTACAATCGTATTGATTAATTGACCGGTGTTCCGGAATGCGATTAGTGCATGAACATGATTGGGCATGATCACATATCCGCAAATGTAATGCCCCTTAGATCTCAAATGATCAAACCATTTGTAAATCATATCGTATGCATCTGCAATAGCAATCAATCGCATCCACCGGTAACAGGTAAATGTTATAAAATATACGCCTTCGGTTGCAGTTATGGTGTGTTTCACAGGCATAAGCGAATTTAACGATTTTTCCGTTCCTTTCCATGTCTCCTGGAAGGGACGTGGAAAGCTTCATCACCATGGTATTCTTCCGCAGCGTCCCCTATGGGAGACGCCGCGGGGAACGAAATCCTCTTCCTTTCCATGTCTCCTGAAAGGGACGTGGAAAGCAGTCACCATGATACTCATCCGCAGCGTCCCCAGCGGGAGACGCCGCGGCGAACGAGATCGCTCTTCCTTTCCATGTCTCCTGGAAGGGACGTGGAAAGCACCATCACCACGATATTGTTCCGCAGCGTCCCCTATGGGAGACACTGTGGGGAACGGGATCCGATTCCTTTCCATGTCTCCTGAAAAGGACGTGGAAGCTCCACCCCGAAAGCACTATCGCTCCTGCATTACATTATATGTTGGATCTTCCAGTACATTTACCTCGATGGTATCTCCGGCATTCTGCAGCAGCCGCTTACAGTCGGCACTTAAATGCCGCAGGTGAATTTTCTTATTCAGTTTAGCATAGCGCCCGGTGATCTTATTCAATGCATCGATGGCAGACATATCAACTACCCTGCTTTCCCGGAAGTCAATTACCACTTCGTCCGGATCATTCGTTACATCAAATTTTTCCAGAAAAGCGGTGCAGGAAGCAAAGAACAGCGGGCCATAAATTTCATAATATTTTACACCGTTATCGTCTGTGTATTTGCGTGCACGGATGCGTTTGGCATTGTCCCAGGCAAAAGCAAGGGCTGAAATCACCACCCCCACCAGTACCGCCAGTGCCAGGTTGTGCAACACTACCGTTATGAGCGCCACCAGTATTCCTACCACGATATCCGTCCTGGGAAATTTCGTAATGATCCTGAGGCTTACCCATTGAAAAGTACCGATGGCCACCATCATCATCACCCCAACCAGGGCCGCCATTGGAATCTGTTCAATAAATGGTGCCCCTATAAGGATCACTGCCAAGATCGCCAGGGCGCCGATCAACGATGACAGTTTGGTACGGGCTCCTGCATTGAGATTTACCAGGGTTTGAGCCACCATGGCGCAGCCGCCCATGCCGCCAAAGAACCCATTTACAATATTTGCAGTGCCCTGCGCAACCGCCTCTTTATTGGAAGCGCCTTTGGTTCCTGTGATTTCGTCTACCATATTCAGTGTAAGCAGCGACTCGATCAATCCTACACCCGCCATAATCAGCGCATAGGGAAAGATGGTCTTTAAGGTGTCTAACGTGAAGGGCACGGCAGGTAGGTGAAAGGATGGCAAGGATCCGCTAACGGAAGCGATATCCGCTACTTTCCGGGTATCGATACCCAAAAAGAACACAACACCGAAAACGACCAGTATCGCTACCAGTGATGCCGGAACGGCCCTGGTAATTTTCGGAAACCCGATAACGATCAATATGGTCAAAAGTGTTAACCCGGCCATTGTATACAATGCCGTTCCTGTAAGCCAGCCCTCCGGCGTTTTAAACTGCGCCACCTGGGCCATAAAAATAATTACCGCCAGCCCGTTTAAAAACCCAAACATCACCGGCTGCGGGATCAGGCGCACAAACTTGCCCAGTTTTAGAAACCCTACCAGTAACTGGAGGATACCGGCAAGTACTACCGTAGCAAAAAGATATTCCACCCCATGCGCTGCGGCCAGTGCGATCAGCACCACCACGGTTGCACCAGCGCCGCCGGAAACCATACCCGGACGCCCTCCCAGAACAGCTGTAACGAGTCCCATCAGGAAGGCGGCATATAATCCTGTGAGGGGCGACAAACCGGCCAGGATAGCAAAGGATAATGACTCCGGGATCATCGTCATGGCTACGGTGAGGCCGGCCAGAATCTCTGCTTTATAATTTGTATTACTGTTCAGTCCGAGTAAGCGCATTTGTTATTTTTAATGAATCATATTCCCCTATGATCTGCAGCGTCTCCTCCCGGGAGACGCCGCGGGGAACGAGATTTCTCTTCCTTTCCATGTCTCCTGGAAGGGACATGGAAAGCAGCATC
>NZ_JAJNEC010000004.1 GCF_021044425.1 Niabella pedocola
ATCACCATAGTACTCATCCGCAGCGTCCCCTACGGGAGACGCTGCGGCGAACGAGATCTCTCTTCCTTTCCATGTCTCCTGGAAGAGACGTAGAAAGCAGCATCACCATAGTACTCATCCGCAGCGTCCCCTACGGGAGACGCTGCGGCGAACGAGATCTCTCTTCCTTTCCATGTCTCCTGGAAGAGACGTAGAAAGCAGCATCACCATAGTACTCATCCACAGCGTCCCCTGCGGGAGACGCCGCGGGGAACGAGATTTCTTTTCCATTCCATGTCTCCAGGAAGGGACGTGGAAAGCGCCATCACCACGATATTGTTCCGCAGCGTCCCTCCCGGGAGACGCCGCGGGGAACGAGATCTCTCTTCCTTTCCATGTCTCCTGGAAGGGACGTGGAAAGCAGCATCACCATAGTACTCATCCGCAGCGTCACTCCCGGGAGACGCCGCGGCGAACGAGATTTCTCTTCCTTTCCATGTCTCCTGGAAGGGACATGGAAAGCAGCATCACCATAGTACTCATCCGCAGCGTCCCCTACGGGAGACGCCGCGGGGAACGAGATTTCTCTTCCTTTCCATGTCTCCTGGAAGGGACGTGGAAAGCAGCATCACCTTGATACTCATCCGCAACGTCCCCTACGGGAGACGCCGCGGGGAACGAGATCTCTCTTCCTTTCCATGTCTCCTGAAAGGGACGTGGAAAGCGCCATCACCACGATATTGTTCCGCAGCGTCCCCTGCGGGAGACACTGCGGGGAACTAGGACGCTTTCTTCATCTGCTTCTGCAGTTCTTTGATAGTCATATTATACATGATACTGTGCCGGTTGTTCACGCGTTGTGCCAGGTGCACATGGGCAATGTAATCCTGCACAATCTGGATCTTATCGCTGGGTGTTACCACCAATAACTGTAAATGCAATTGTTTACACAGCTCCATCAGGTAGGTTGCCTTATCCTCATCCTGGTTGCTGAAGCTTTCATCCACGGCTATAAACCGCAAACTGCGGCTGTTCTTTCCTTCACGGGTAATACCAAACTGGTAGGCAATGGCACTGCAAAGAATGGTATAGGTAAGCTGCGCCTTTTCTCCGCCGGATAGTTGTCCCATCTGGCGATAGGTCTTTTTAAGTTCGCCGGTGTTCCGGTATTTTTCGTCTGCCCAAAACTCAAACCAGTTCCGTACATCCATTACCCTTGCCCGGTAGGTTTCGCTTTCATCCAGACTGTCGATCAACGGCTGTACCTTTTGACGAAAATGCGTTGCTTTGTCTTCAAAGCTGCTCTGCTGCCAGTTTGCCGCCTGGGGTAACGCGTCCAGCAGCGCATTACGGAACGCATTTACGGTGGCATCCTGCACCTTCCGTTTTCCCAACTGAATATAGGTATCCGGAAGCTTATTAAAGTTGATGCCGCCCAATGACTGGTTCAGCTTATTTACGCTGTTATTAATTTCCCGTTCCCATTTTTCCATTTCTTCATTTAACCCACCGATCTTATACGTGATCGTGTCGTTCACAAAGTTTTCAAAATCCTTGCGATAACGGGGAAGGTTTTCGCTGGCGAGTTTATCAAGCCATTCTTTAAATTCCTCTGCATGGGCGGCCTCTTCCGGCAGGAACTGTACATCACTGTACCAGTCTGGAAAACGCTGTAGCAATGCCGGGGACGGGTTTTTGATCTGGCTGATACTGCGGTTCAGATAGGTTTCTTCCTTATGCAATAACCGCTGTACTTCCTGCGCTTCGCTTTCCAGCTTTGCTTTAAACTGCCCATACACCGTTTCCACATTTTCCAGTGTTACGGCTGCCAGCACCAGGGCATGCTGCTGCTGAAACTGAATCAATTCTTCTTTATCCGTTTCCGTAATGTGCTGCAACAGTAAATGCAGTTGTTCCCGCTGCTGTTCCATAGCTGCGGCACTGTTTTGCAGGGTTGTTTTTTCCTGCGCGGCACGCTCCCAGTTCCTTTCCACTTCCTGCCGTTGCCGGAGAATCTCTTCCAGCTGGGCAGTAAGTTCCTGCAGCTGGTTATTGCTTTTACTCAGTGCACCGATCTGTTCTTCTGTTTTATGTATGCTACGTTGTATACCGGCTACATCCAGCAATGCAAAGCCGCCATGTTCCTGCAGGCGGTTCAATGCATAAAATTGCTTTTGCAACCGGGTGGCCCGGTTACGGCAACGTTCGATGATCTCCGCGGCATTGGAAAGTTCATCGGCCAGCCGGTTACGATCGCGGATCAGCGCTTCCTTCTTGTTTTCGTTATTCCATCCCATCACATAACGCCCCGGATCATTGCTGCCCGGCCGGTCATCCTTCTCATGCCGGTCGCGGTTCTTGATCAGTCCGTTTACGGTGATGGCCTTATCATAGCGCTCCATTGTCTTTTCGTCTTCCAGGCAAGTATAGGAAAACTGCTGTACCACCTGTTGTTCTACCCAACCGGAAAGCGGATGTTCCGGATGAAAATCCAGCTTATGATACACCGTGCCATCTTCTGCCAGTGCATGAAACGTATCCAGTACACGGTAATACACCATTCGGGTACCTGTATTGGTTTGGTTGATGTACCGGGTTACTTTTTTATAATATTGATCCGGTATGAGCAACCGGAGCGAAAAGCCATACAATAATTTTTCAATGGCCGGTTGCCAGCGCTGCTCCTCCGGTTTCACCTGCATCAGTTCGCCTGCAAAAGGCAGCTCCGCCGTGTCCAGCTTCAGTGCCGCACATAATTGTTTGCGCACCTGCACCAAATGGGCCGGGATATTGCTTTTACTGTGGAGCAATATATTCAGTTCCTCCTCCAGTTTATTCTTGGCGTCGCCTGCTTTTTTATGCTGATTCTTGGCATCAAAATCATCGGCCTCATTCAGCCGGTTTTCTTTTTCCAACCGCTGTGCCGATTGTGCGGTTTCTTTCAACACCCGTTTATAGGCTTCTTCATCCGAAGCACTTTTATCTTCCAAGTGCAGGATACTGCACCAATCTGTAAATAATGCCAGGTTATTTTCCGCCTCTACCCTTTTAAGTTTCAGCGCCTGAAGGTCCTGTTCCAGTTGTTTGAGGCGTTGCCCTGCCTGGTTTTGATCGATCTGGTTCCGGGTCATGCGCTCTTCTTCGTGCAGGGCGTCTATGCCGGCTCTTGCGGCTGTTGTTTTTTCTTCCAGTTCTTTTATACCGGCACGGGCCTCTTCCAGCGCCTGCTGCAGCAACCGGTCCTGGGTATAACCTTTCCATGCTGTGGCAGTATGCAGGGCCTTTTGTACCTCCTGCTGCCGCACCTGCAATCCCTTAAATCCGACGTAATGTTCCTGAACGGGCTGCAGCAGCCGGATCTGTTCTTCTGCTTTTTCAATATTACGCTGCGCATCCAGCAAGGTGGCCAGGTGCTTTTTCAGTTCCTGGAATAGCGACTCCATATCCCGGGGCTCCAGCATATGGGTGCGGATAAAATCGTCCAGGTTTCCCAGTACTTTGATCCCTACCGTTTGGTTAAAAAGAGTGAGGGCCTGTATACTCTGCATACCCAGCACATCTACCAGCCGGTAAGCGTATTTGCTCGCCGCATCAAACCACTCCACCTGTTTCCGGTTTCCCTTGTTGTACTGCTGATCCAGCCGGCGTTTCCAGGCATTCCCCAGGTCAAAGGGCTTAAAATCCTCTTCGATATGCAGACTTTTATGGGCTACACCAAACACCCGTTTCATGTCGCCGTTATTAAAGTAACGAACCTGGAACAAGGTCACCTCCTGCATAGCCTCATTAGTAAAATTAGCCAGCAGGATGCTGTAAGCTTCTTCCCGGCTTTCCCGGAGGTAAAGCGCCTTGGTAACACCATTTTCGCTGTTAATGGTGCCATAGCCGCCCAGCACATAGGTTTCCTCCGTACGGTCGCCCTTTTTTTCGCTGCCGCTGCTCTGGTTATAAAACCGGTACTTTTTTTCCGGTACGATCAGGGTTAACAGGGCATCTACAAAAGTGGTTTTCCCGCTTCCGTTGGAGCCGGTAAGCAAGCTGGTTTCGCCACCGGGAATAATGGTATGAATCTGTTCATCAAAGGTACCCCAGTTAAATACCTCCATATATTGCAGGCGGAAGCCGCTCTTTTCATTATCCGTGCTGAATACGCTTAGCTGCATGTGCTGTCAATTGCTGTTTAAAATCTTCTAAAACTTCACTGTCTACCCGGGCTTTGATCAACTTCTTGATCCGGAATTTCTGTTCATCCGGTACCTCATGTGTACCGGAACGTTCCAGGAATCCGTTTTCCACCGCCCGTTCAATCAGCCGGTCGATATCCTTGAGCATCTTTACCCGGCTGGCATTTTCTTTAAAAAACAACTCGGCATATTCTTTTATCTCGCGCCGTTTCTTGATCAATTCCCGTTGCGTAGCCTCTCCTACTTCAAATTCTGCCATCATATCGCGCAGCAATACGAGCATTACGCTTTCATCATAGGCCAGCGCCCGGCGCTGCACCCAGCTTACGCTGGTGGCATCTTCTTCAGATATGGTGTGCTTTACATAGGCGTAACCATCCTGTTCATCCAGTACCAGGGTAAGCCCGAGCCGCTGTAAAAATGCGATAAGCTCCGCTTTATACTGCAGCAGTTTTTCCCAGGTACTTTTTTCAAGATACTCTACCGGTCCTTTCAGCAGTTTTATAAATACGGGGGTAAACGAGTGTATTTTTTCAGCCATCCGATTCCTTCTATTTACTAAATAACAAATAAGGTACCTCCACAAACTTGTCGGCGTTGCTGTTGAGCGGGATCAGCTCTACCGCACTGCCTACCACCTGTACCTTTTTCGATTTTTCTTTTAAAAAACTATAATAACTGATCACTTCCGCAAGGCCATGCTCCAATTGCGTAGCCTCGATGATCTCTTTTAATGTGGCGGTTTGCTTATGTTCCAGTACCTGCTCCACTTTTTTCCAAAGCCGTTTTTTGTCGATAAAACTGGTGTTCAAAAGCCGGTTGAACCGGTCTATATCCGCGATCTTCTCCACGGCTGCAGCGGGTTGTTTTAAAGCGCCCGCCGTTTTCTTCGCCTCCAGTGTTAGTGTACGGTCCATCACCATGCGGATATCGGAGGGTTCATCCAATACCAGTCCGGCGGTTACCGGCTCTTCTTCCATTAAATCGAAAATGAGCTCCTTTATACCTCCGATCTGCTGGCGCAATCTCCGGTGCCGTGCAATTTCCTTTTCGGTAATGATGCGACTGAGTTTTTCTGCCATCCGGTCATTGGCATCATAAACAGACCGTCCCTGTTCCAGCAGGAAGGATTTGATGTTCTGGAGGAAATCGGTATCGGTTTCCAGCTGGCGATCGTCGAGCAGTGACAACAATTGCTCGGTCAGCTGCCGCCATTCTTCCTGCCCGCTACGGGAAATAAGAAAATCCCAGAAGGCATAAAAACTTTTCCCCTGGTTGCTGCTGCGCAGTGCATCGTACGATTCAAAGGCAAAGCCCACAATGGCACCCTTATTTTGTTCCGCACGGGTATGTTGCTCCACAATACTGCGGTGGATCTGTTTGAAATTATCTTCTACTTCCCTGAAATCGCCGATCAGCTCATAACATAATTTAATAAACAAGTCCAGTCGCTCCTGCACCTGTGCATTGTTATAGCGCTGAGGAGCAACCCCCAGTTCCAGGGCCTTAATTTCCTTATCGATCTCCGCCTTGCGGTCTTTCAGGATCTGCAATTTGCGTTCGCGGTCGTCCTCTGTATTTTCAACCATGTCGCGCAGGGATGAAAACAGCATCTTAAACCGGCTTTCCGTTCCTACATGATGCTGCCCCAGCTGCAGGTTCTGCATCCATTGAAATACTTTTTCCGTATGTGCGCTCAGCTGGTAATTGGTGTTTCCCTCGGTGTCCGGGAAATCCTGCAGGATTCTTTTTTGTACCCAACTCAGCAGGTATTTACGGCTGCGGCTCTCCTCATCCTCCCCAAAATCAATCCGTGCCTCCTCCCAATCTTCCGTACCGTCTGCATGCGCGCCCAGGGTTTCGGCCAGCAGGGGTACCAGCTGATCCTCCCGGACCACCATCCTGCGGTTTTCTTTAAAAACGCTGTATAAAAATGGCAGCACCCAGCCGGCATTACGCAGCCGCAACATTTGCAGCGCCGGTGAAGCATTAATTAAAAACGCAATTTGATCGCTTGTCATACCTCTACAAAACCACCTCTTTACAATGGGAAGCCTGCAAAATAAGATAATCTGCCGAGATTTTACAGCAGAACATTTAGGCGGCCGGAAGGGTACCGGGATATACAGGAGGATTCCAATAATAACAGGCGGTTTGCCCTGCGATCCGGGCGGACAAACAATCCGAAAAGACTAAATAAAAAATGTATTAAAATGTCCTATTAATATTATAAATCAATACAATAAAATTTTTATACACTATAAAAATAGATGCACTATTTTTCAGTTTCCGTTTATCATTTTGACTATTTGTTGACCGCGCTGCTTTGCCTGGACTGTAACTCCCTTACCAAAACCGACCGCACCACTCCCGGCCGGGTGTCCCTGATCTGCCGGCCGTTTAGAAAAACGGCCGGCGTTCCATCGATACCCAGTGCGGCGCCCTCTGCTATATTCGCCTGGAGGATCGCCGTTACTGCCGGGCTGTTACGGAAGGCCTCAAATGCCGGCAGGTTCAGCCCACATTGCTGCGCAGCCGACGCTAGCTTTTTTTCATGACTATCGCTGGAAAACAATTCACGATGGTACTCCATAAATCTTCCCTGCTGTGCCGCCGCAAGTGCTGCCCGGGCCGCTTCGCAGGCGCCGGCGTGCATATTTTTATGAATTGTAGGATTGCAATCGGTGCTTAAAGGGAACTGTTTAAATACGACCCGACAGGTACTGCTGAACTTTTTTACAATGGAGTCGGTTTCCGCTGCAAACATCCGGCAGGCAGGACAGTAAAAATCGGTAAAGATCACCAGTGTCATCGGCCCGGAGGGATTGCCTGTACTGGCATCTCCCGGGCCAACGGGAATCTGCCGTGCCGGTTGACGGTCATAATCAGCAAGTACTTTTTTCAGATCTACGCGCTGCCCGGCCGCCACGGAAAGCGCCAGCGCCTTTAATCCGAAGAATGCGGATGCCATGAACAATCCTGCTACCAGAAATCCGAACATCTTCCAGAAACCAGCAGTTGCTGCCTGCTGCCGGGCGCCTCTTCGCATCCGGAGACTTGTAAAAAACTGTGGAAACCCATACCCGTTTATTTTTATAAGCAGGAAAAACAACAGGAAATTGATGCTATGGATGATGGTACACAACGGACAAAAAAGACCGGGGTGTACCAGCATTACGCCCATAAGGTAGATGCCGGCTCCCACACTGCAACAGCTGAACAGGAAGATAAAAAAGCGGCTCCCCTCTAAGAATGCCTTCCCAAAAAGCAGCGGGATCAGAAAAAATAAGCCCAGAACAAAATAATACAGTATCCCCCAGCCTCCCAGGGGCAGGCCCAATACTTCGGCATAAGGACCGGAGAGCGCCCCGTTACAGCTGTTGCCAAAAACAGCCGAACAAACATCGGGCCCACCGGCATGCAGATGTTTATAAAACAAATAAAAGGAAAGGACAACGGCCAATATCATCAGCACCGCAGCCAATACCCGGATTACAATAGTTTTCATATGTATACGGATTAAGCGGACTAAAAAAGCGCCACGGCATAGGATCGTGGCGCTTAAGAAATGTTTTATATGTGTGCTTTTCTTAGTCTGCTTTAAAGCGGCAGGTAAGTGTTGCCTGGCCGGAGGCACTCACAACAAAAGTATAGTCGGCCCATTGACCGGGAAATGAGTAAGACCAGCAACCGGCCTCGCCTTTTTGTACATACGCTTTCCCGGTTGAGTTGGAAAAGCCGTCGAATTTGCAGGACATGATCCCTGATGAATTTTTTGTGACCACGGTTTTTGCGGCATCTATCTGATGAAAATTTCCATCAGGATCATACACACCGCACCATTCGTCATTGATAACAACGGCACCGTTGTTCATAGCAGTCCAGCTTGCCATTAACGTCATTGCAGCAAAAGCTGCAGTAAAAAGAATGCTTACTTTTTTCATTGTAATGTTTTTGAATTGTGAAAAGAAGGATGTACGGAAATACGGACGTATACGTTTTGGTTACATATTTAAGTTTCTGGCACCAACAGCTATCTGCGGGCGCCTGGTACGAATTACTGAATCATGGATATCCGTAACGAAGGTAACCTGTACGCCCGCCGGTTTCCAAATTTTAGGGATCGCCAATTTCAGCGAGCACGCAAAAATAGCTTCCCATTAGATGCATCAGCAGCCGATCAAGGAAAACGCTTTACGACTCCAGAAAATTCAGGTTCCTGTAAACCGCATAAAAAAGGAGTGTCAGCCGTTTTCAGTCTGCACTCCCTTTTATGAATTCCGCCTGTTATTTTTCTATGGAAACCGTAGTAAATTCCCTGGAAATACGGTCTCCGGTTTTGCTTTCGATCGCTTCAACCTGGGTGGCCATATCCGCAATCGTAAACGGGCTTTTTTTGATGAGCTGTTCCATTTTCTCATTATCATAAAGGGTAAAGCCATACTTTGTGAATGGAAGTATTTCCATAAAACTTTTTTGGGCAAATGTAATGTTCAACCTTCCACCCGGCTTCAATACCCGGTATAGCTCTGATAACAGGAACTCCGGATCCTGCCAGAAATAAATAGTGTTCACCGTAAAGATCCCATCGAGATAGTGATCTGCAAACGGAATATGCAACCCGTCGTAGAGCTGGAAAACGGCCTGCTTTTTTTCTACAAAGCCCTGGCTATGGCTTACTGCCTCATGGCGCATAGCTTTCGATATCTCAAGTCCGTAATACGTTATGCCCTCGTTTTGCTGCAGCAGGTATGGGAGATGTTTCCCGTTTCCATGCCCCAGTTCCAGGATACGGCTGTTCTCCGCAATGGGAAGACGGTCTATTGCGTGAACCGTCATCCCGATATTGGTTGTATGCATCATATCGGCCACTTCGATACCCATTGCCCCATCCGGTTGCCGCAGCTGGGCGGCCAGGTTTTTTAAATCGTTATCGTTCATAATTTCGCTTTGCCTGCAGTATGCCGGTTGGTTACACCGCCATCAAACACTGTATTTATTTCCTAGTTAAATAATTCCTTTAGCCTGGTTTGCAGTTCTTCCCCCGAAATATTTTTTGCAATGATCTTCCCGGAAGGATCGATCAGGAGGTTTTGCGGAATGGCCTCAATCCCGTATTGCCGGGCCACCGCGTTATCCCAAAATTTGAGGTCGCTCACATGCGTCCAGGTTAGCCCGTCTTTATGAATGGCTTCCATCCATTTTTCTTTTCCTTCTGCACGGTCCAGCGATACCCCGAGTACTGTAAAATTCTTATCCTTATACTGCCGGAAGGCTTTTACCACGTTGGGGTTCTCTGCTCGGCAGGGCCCGCACCAGCTGGCCCAAAAGTCAAGTAATACGTACTTACCTTTAAAGGAACTCAGACTTACCGGGTGCCCAAGGGTATCATGCTGCGTAAAGTTGAGGGCAAAATTACCGATCGATGTAGCCTTGGCCTTATCAATCTTTTCCTTCATCAGCAACCCGGAGGGCGCTGCTTTTACCGCTGCAGGCAATTTTTTATAGAATGGCTCTATTTTATTTGGGTCCATATCATACCCGGCATAATCTTTTAACACATGTAATGCAATGGGCGATTGCAGGTTTGCCGCCAGGTAAGGGGCTATCACTTTTTCTTTTCGATGGTTTTCCACGCTGTCCATCTGCGATTCGATTTGCTTCATGCCTGCTTCATTTTTTTCTGCGCGGTAGGCAATATAACTGCGGCGCAGGTGCTGCTGGGCCTCATTATCCTGCTGCTGCAATGCCGTATACCGCTGGTACGCTTTATGCGCCTCCGATCCCGAAACGGCGGCCAGCTTCAGCGAATCCCGGATGGTTACGGTGGTTACACCAGGCTGCAAAAACAGCGGCAGCAACTCAAACCGGTATTCGCTTTTACCATCATCCGGACGTTCAAATTTGGCTCTCAGATAACCTAATGAAGGTTCCTTTATAGAAATAGTGAATTCAAAATTCCCATTCACGGCCACAGTACTGTCTGTTAGTTTTTTTTTGGCGTCATAGTGTACCAAATAAAGCATTTTTGGCGATCCTGTTGTGTGTATCTGTCCTTTGATGACTGCCGGTTTTTCCTTTTGCGCAAAAACAACGGCCGGCAGCATCGCCAGTAAGAAAAAAAATGATTTCATATATGGATCTTTATCAGTTTATAAATATACGTTACAGAATGATTGCCCGGTTCGGTTTGTTTTCTCGGGTCTCAGAAAGTCTGGATATCCCCAGACCGCTCACTATAAAATTTATATTTATCCGCACGCCGGGTTTAAAACGTGGGCACCTCCGCCGGCCGACGAACTAAAAATGATATACCCTGTAAATTACCGGTTGTCAGCAGCAGCTCGTTTCATAGCGCATCAATTTGTATCCATCCATTCTTTCATCGCTGGCCGAATACGGGAACGATTCAGCCCTGTGTTTTGGGTAATGCAAAATAGAAGGCAGCTCCTTCCCCGGGTGTACCCTCTGCCCATACCCGGCCCTTATAACGGCCAATGATCCGTTCTACCAGCGACAAGCCGATGCCATTGCCATCGAATTCCTGGTCACTGTGCAGCCGCTGAAAAGCGCTGAACAATTTATCGTAATGCATCATATCAAACCCACTGCCTTCATCCTTTACAAAGTAGATGATATCCTGCGGTGTTTCCTGGAACCCAACATGAATTATCGTTTTGTCTTTTTTGCGGCTGTATTTGATTGCATTTCCCAAAAGATTGAGCCAAACCTGCTTTATCAGGGTAGCATCAACCTGCACATGCGGCAGATCGCTGATGGAAAATTCAAAGGAGCGTTCTGCGGGTTCCTGTTTCTTAAGTATATTAAAATATTCAATGGCCATTTCCTTCATGGACACGTCCACACTGTTGAGCTCTTTTTTGGAAGTGGTGAAAAACACCAGCAGGTTATCGATCAGGTGAGCCATATTCATCACACTCTGCTCGATCAGGTCGGTGAGCTCCTTCCCATCTGTATCCAGTTGAATGCCGTACTCATCCTGTAGTACCTGCACCAGTCCCATTATTCCAGCCAGAGGGCTTCTCAAATCATGTGATACCGAGTATGAAAACGCCTCCAGCTGTTTATTGGCCACTTCCAGTTCGGCCGTACGCAGCTTTACCCGCTCCTCCAGTTCTCCATAGATCTGCACATTTTCCAGTGTTACCGCTGTAATATCTGCCAGCGACTGTAAGATCTGTGCTTCATCCTCCGTGGCATGATGATGTGTGGCCCAGTAATTACCAATGGCTCCGATAGGATCCATGGTGCGGATGGGCACCATTACCAGGCTTTTTACAAAAGTGGGCCGGTAAGCTTCGGCCGGGATACGGTCGTCCTTGTAAATATCCGGGATGATCACAGACCGGCGGTTCAGCATTGCCCAGCCACTGACACAGGTTTCTATGGGAAAACGGCTGCCCTTCCATAGCGGACTGATCGCATCCTCATCTACATAAAAACATTTATCCTTATCCCTTAATACGAAGGTTGCACCATCAGCCCCGGTAAGCTCTCTGGCCGCAGTGCGTACGATACGGGTTACGGTTTCCAGGGTCCTTGCCAGCGATAACTCTTGCACCACCCGCACCAATCGGTGCAGTCTTTTATCCGGAGTGCTTTCCATAGTAAGTGGATCGAGGCTCATTGATGGTGAATTTATAAACGAATATAGAGAAATCTGGCCGAATAAAGCCAAACACCGTACCTTTATCCCCTTCAGCGATCATTTAAAAAACATACATCATTATGCTTGCAAACACGAAATGCTCCGGGGCGGTTTCACGCCGGTATTTTTTGAAAAAAGGTGGTTTAGCCTCCCTGGCTTTGTTTACAGCCCCCTCCCTTTTGAAGCCCGGAAACCTGTTTAGCGGACCCGATTCAAAAATTGCGGGGGTACAGATCGGTGTTATCACCTATTCTTACCGCAGCATGCCCGGAAGCCTTCAGGAAGTACTGGCGCACACGGTAAACAGCGGTATCAGTGCAGTAGAACTGATGGGTGATGCCGTGGAGCAATATGCGGGCTGTCCTTCCGATAAAAAGCAAGTAGCTGATTGGCGGGCCACCGTTTCAATGGATAAATTTAATGCGGTGAAAAAGCTGTTTAACAAGGCTGGTGTAACAATTTATGCTTATAAGCCCAATGCGCTGGGTGCTCAGAACACAGATGCCGAAATTGAATATGCGCTCCGCGCTGCAAAGGCACTGGGTGCAACGGCCGTTACGGTGGAACTGCCCAAAGATCCGCAGCAAACGGAACGCCTGGGAAAGCTGGGAGCCAAACACAAGGTATACATCGGGTACCATGCCCACACGCAGGCTACCGATACCCTTTGGGATACGGCCCTCGAACAATCGCCCTACAATTCCATGAACCTGGACTGTGGTCATTATATTGCGGCAACCGGGCACAGCACCGAATCGCTGCTGGCACTGATTAAGAAGCGGCATAACCGGATCACTTCCATGCATCTGAAAGACCGGCAAACAGCGGCCAACGGGGGCGCTAACCTGCCCTGGGGCGAAGGTGATACCCCGATTAAAGAAATTTTATCCCTCCTAAAAACCAACAAATACCCAATCCCTGTTACTATTGAGCTGGAATATAAAATACCGGAGGGGTCCGATGCGGTACAGGAGGTAAAAAAATGCCTGGGCTACGCGCGGAAAGCGCTGCAGGGGTAGTTTTTTGTTTCAGGTTCAAAGTTCCAGGTTAGATTTCGTCCGATGCTTGATGGCGCTGACTTAACGGAACGCTTATCGCTAAATAAACGTCGCTGTTTCAGGAATGAATCCTTTGAGATCCGGACCTGCCCTCCGGGAGACGTCACGGAAAAAATAAATATCATAGGGACCCGAAACCGCCGGCTGGCACCTGATGTGTCCGGATCCCCGATCCTCTTAAGGCCCAAAAACTTCGCATGGATCAAACATCGAACCTGAAACTTTAAACAAACTAATACTCCACTTTATAATCCTTCTTAACCGGTTGCCCGCTCCAGGCTTTTTTACTGGTCCAGTCTGCAGGCGGATCGGTCCAGAATTTATTGCCTGCCGGTAGTCCAAGGGGCAGAAAACCCAGCGTTGCCATATATAAGCTTCCGGTAGAGGTATATACATCCGCCATCATGGGCTGATGTCCGTTAAAGCCCAGTACCAGCCAGCCATTAGCGTCAAAGTTCTGGTTGCCCTCGTACATATTGGAAAATACTTTTGTCAGCGCACAACGTACCTGCGCCGGTTGAATATGCTCCGGCAGCTTTTCCATTAATGCCACCTGGCCTAATACCTGAAATGCGGCTGTACGGTAGGTTACCGATCTTCCAAAAGCCGGATACGTACCATCCGGTGCAATGATGCGCTCCAGGAATTCTGCATGCCGCACCATCCGGCGCAAAGCCGTTTCATAGTCAGCAGCCGTTACATGCACTTTCCCCGGCCGCTTTTCCAGTAATGTGCCGATCAGGTCCGTCAGCATCGGATGGATCACATATGAATTATAGTAGTCCATACTGAACAGGTCGCCATCCTTATACCAGCTGTCACCGGTATACCAATCCTTCATTTTGTTCAACGCATAATCGATGCGCACGGGGTCATAATCTTCCCCGATATATCGCAAAAAGCCTTCTGTAAGGGCCGCAAACACCAGCCAGTTATTGTAGGCCCCGCTGCGGGTGCGCAGGGATTTGAACGCATCGATATACCGCCGCTTGGTAACCGTATCCAGCGGCTGCCATAAGGCTTTAGGGGCCCGCAGGAATGCATGCGACAGGTAAGCCGCGTCTACGATGGGCTGACTTTGTTTTTTGAAGTTCAAACAATCCGGGTTTGCCGGGTCTACTGCGTTCTTTAGTCCCTGCAACAACTCCTTACGCATTTTTGCACGCAACAGGCCCTCTTCGGTCTGGTCATCCGGCAGTTCCAGCCAGGGCGCAACCCCAGCAACAGTCCGGCCCACGGCCTCAAGATAGGTTACATCCTTTACTACCAGGTTATACGAAGGCCCCTGCTCCAGCGGAAGATTCTTTTTTAACGTGCCTTCGGCAAGATTATGTACAACGGGATATGCAATTTTGTACAGGCTCTTTACCCACAGGGCGCGGTCCTGCGCTCCTGTGGTGCCGGCGGGGTTCACCAGTTTTATTTTAGGATTGCGCCCCGGCTGACCGATGCCCGTAACAGCTACCAGTAACAGAACGATCCCCGATAACCCGATTTTCTTTTGTATATGTGTCATGCTTAAAGCAGTTTAATACAGCAAATATGTTGTTTTTATCAATGAGATCTGGTGTTATTCTTCAAACAATTTTTCGTTACGGGCTATTTTCCGGTATCGAAGCAATGCTTCCAGGAAATAGTAATCTGCATACACCAGGGGCACATCAATTTCGTTATTGTGCGGAATACTGCCCACGCTGTGCATGAGCATAAAGTTTCCGTTGGTATTTGCTTTTGCACGGTATTGCGGTCCTGCCAGAGACTCCAGCGTTGCAATGGCAAATTGTTTGTATTCGCCGGCTTTCTGCCCCCCTACATAACCGCTCAGTTCCAGTAATGCCGATGCCGTGATGGCGGCAGCCGAGGCATCGCGGTACGGGGGTTTTACATTCAGTGCGTTGGATTTAATGCCCGGTGTATAACCCGGTTGACCGATATTAAAATCCCAGTACGGAATCTTGTCTGCCGGCAGGTTCTTATTGTGTACATAGTAATCAGCCAGTCCCTCCGCGGTTTTCAGAAACTGCGGATCCTTTGTAAAACGGTAGATCATGGTAAACCCGTAAATGGCCCAGGCCTGTCCCCTGGCCCAGGTAGAATTATCGGCATATCCCTGTGCCGTTTCCCGGCCCACCACGGATGATGAGGCGGAATCATAACAAACCACATGATAGGTGCTGTAATCAGACCGCACCTGGTTTTTCATCGCATTCAGCGCATGGGTAATCGCAATATTTTTAAACGAAGGATCACCTGATGCTTTCGACGCAAAGAACAACAACTCCAGGTTCATCAGGTTGTCTACAATAACCGGATAGTAGTAAGTTTTATTGCCATGCCAGGAAGCAAACCGGTTCCAGGATTTAATGCTGCCCACCCTGGGATCAAAACGGGTGGCCAGCGAACGCGCAGATTGTACCAGAATATCCTTATACGCGGCATTATGCGTAAGCCGGTAAGCATTACCATAGCTGCAATACATCATAAATCCCAGGTCGTGATGTTCGGTGAAATTTTTCAACGGCTCCATTTTTTCCGTCCAGCGCAGTGCTTCCTTTTTCAGGGCTTCATCCTTTGAGTACTCGTAGGCATACCAAAGATTACCAGGGAAAAAGCCCGGTGTCCAGTCATACATGGAGGTCGTCACCAGCTTTCCGTTCTTATCCGTAGTACGGGGATAGGCGCCGTTGGAGGCTGAAAACTTTTGATCGGCATCTGCCAATTGCAGCTTCAGCATTTTCTCACCATTGGAAAAGTTCTCATCAACGAAATTATTCACGGGAGACTGTTTGTTCTCTTTCGATGTAACACAGGCGTTCAGCAACGCTACCGCTAGCGGTATGATAAAGATATTTTTTCTAAGCATTTTCAAACATACAAATTAAAAGTTATTTATATAGAGGTCAACGCCGGTTCACGGCTTTTTTTAAGGAACTGCCGGCACCCGATATTATGTATTGGAATGCACCTACGTCTGGTTTGCCGGCCGGAAGCGCGGTTCCCAAAAAGTCGGCTCCGCCGTTATTTTTGATGATCATCCCTGCATTGCGACAGGGTGATGCAGCACTTATAGTATATCCACGGGCCGTTTCAAGCCCTGAGCCGGGTAAGGGATTTACCAATAACGGGTCTTCGAAAAAATTACTATTGCGTACGGCTTCGCCCCAATTGAGTGCAGCGAAAACAGTTTCCGGATAAAAACAATTATTATTGAAATGAGCTCTTGCATCAGGCAGCTTATCAGCCAGCATTGCAATTGTCGACGTTGTATAAAATATATTATTGGAAAAAACAGCACCGGATCCTTCCCAAAACAGTTTGTCTACCGGATTCTTTAGTACAAAAATATTATTGTATACGAAGCGGTCCTTATTAGGACTATCCTGAATCAAAAAAAGCTTTTTTGCACCCGTTTTTCCAACATCATTTACGCTCACGTTATACCGCACGGTAATATGATTGGCCTGTGACATAAACAGGAAAAATCCGCCATTATTATCATGCGAATAGTTGTATTCGAAAACATCGCCCTCGGTGGCAGAAGGTCCATCCCAGCCGTCGGCATCAAATGCCATTCCATCATTGCGCCCCCCGCCTTTCATACCGTATACTTCATTACGGGAAACAATCGTATTCGTGCTGGCTACCGTCCAGATGCCGGCAAAATTGATATCATTGGTCATACAGGCGTTATATACCGTGTTATTGGTTACTCTCGCCCCGCCACTTACCTGCGCCATAACAATACCATCACCGTAAATATTTTCAATAAGGTTATTGTCAAACACAATATTTTTTGACCGTTGCTCCATATCCGAAAATCCGGTAGTACGTAATCCTTCTACCGAACAATTGGCGATATGACAATCCTGAATCCATACATCGCTCAATTTGCCGTTCAAAATAATACCACCCGTTCCTTTCACATAATTCGCCTGCAATGCCGTTGCCGCATTTACATCATGTACATAACAATTTTTGATACGGATATTCGTACAAAAAGAATCGGACCGGCTTCCTCCGTTCACCCGGATCCCGGTAGCGGCGTAGATCAGGCCGTCCGGAACCGTATTGGTTATTTCCAGGTTATTTACTTCCCAGTAGGAAACCTTATCCAGCAGCAGTGTACTCGAACCATTTGTTTTGCCTCCGCCGTGGATCACCGGTTTTGTATCACCATCATATTTATCAATGACGATCTTTGCCTTCATTGTACCAGATCCCCTGGGCTGTAAGGTTCCATTCCATACTCCCCCGCTTTTAAACAGGATACGGTCTCCGGGTAAAAATGTTACACTATTTACTTTAGATAGCGTTTTCCAGGGTGCAGAGGTACTGGTGCCGGGGTTCGCATCGCTTCCATCGGGAGCTATATAATATACCGCCGGACGCCCTTCAAAAGGGCTAGGGCCGGGTTGCTGACCAGCCATCGCACTTGATTTCCTACAGGCTAAAAAACAAGTAAAAGAGAATAGGAACAGCAACAGGATCTTCCTCATGTGTTTATTTTTAATTTGATTTTTTGATATCGCTTATGCAAAAATCTATTGATGTCTATTTACAATAAGTGGTGCAAGCGGGCAGTTTTAAACTCCTGAACATTTTATTGTATTGATGCGGCATCTGTTTTCGAGGGAAAATGCCTAATGAATCGATATGATGCTCTTTTTATCAATCCAGTGATGAAGTCTTATTCCAATCAACTTTTTTGTTCTCTTCACAGACATCCAATCCGTACATTCTACATGTCAACACTAGACACTGTCTTTCCGGAGTGCTTCCATAGGAATCTGTTTTTTCATATAAAGTCACGCTGGTCTTTCTTTAAGAAATCCTACATTTTACAAGCAGCAAGCATTTATAAACTTTCCGGGAATGGCCTGAGCTACTCCCGGAAAGTTTTAAAAGATCTAATATACCCAGCCCGGTGTGGGTTTAAGATTCTTATTTAATTCGATCTCTGCTTTGGGTACGGGCCATGTGTACCACTGATCTCCGATCCACTCATAGGTCGTACCACCGGTGCTTTCTGTCCCCCCCCATGCATGCTGGGCCACTTTCTGATCAAATTTTGTTTGTCGCAGCGTCTTCCAGCGCATTTCATCGAAGAAGTTCACTCCTTCACCCATCAGTTCTCTGCGACGCTCATCTCGCACATAATTACGTGCGGTGGATTGATCGGCAAAAGAAGCGGCCATTGTAGGCACTCCTGCACGATCCCGTACCTGCTTCACTTTGGCCAATGCGCCACCCAGATCGTTCATTTCAACCAATGCCTCTGCCCACATAAGTAATACATCGGCATAGCGGATAATCGGTTCATCAACCGGGTTCTGCTCGCGGCGTGCATACTCCAACCCCTCTCCTACGAATTTTCGGTGAATATATTTAAACTCCGCCTGAGCATTGCAACTACCAGAAGTGTAATACGTTGCCGGCAAATTCTTGTTTAAATTCGGTTCAGCACCTGATTGATCTAGATAGTTTTTTCCTGTAACAGGGAACCGGTAAGTGTACATACCCTCAGCCGTAGAGTTACTGTTTACCCCTTTAAAGCTGGCGTAGGGAGTTACCACGTTCAAAGCCAGTCGAGGGTCTCTGTTGGCGTAAGCCAATTTCAGACGTGCTTCATTGCCTTCAGGCAGATATAAATCCTTCGCCTGTGCAGAAAGCTTATTTAGCTCCCCATTTACAGCTGTTGTAATGGTACTGTGCACTTCTGTTCCATTTACTTTTTCATCACGAAGGAAAAACACCTTCCTGTTTGCCGTACTTGAAGCGCTAAGGGCATCCCATTCTGGGAAGAAATCGGACCAGCTAAAGGGTTTTACTGTATTTGCATTTACAACAACTTCATACAGGTTAACCAACGCCGGTGTTACCTGCAAATCGGTCCAGCACCCCCTGCTATCCTTGGCTCCCTGCTGAAAAGCCGCGCAATATTTTTGCAATGCCGTACCGTAACCGGTAGGTTCTTCTATGTATTGAACACTCATGATCATTTCCTGGCATCGTTCCTGCCCCACTTTAAACAATTGTTTATAGTCTGGATATAAACTATAGCCCATTTCACCTACCTTGGCAAAATCCGCCACGGCTTTGTCATACTGTTTTGTAAGCAAATAGGCTCTTCCTCTGAAAGCATAAGCAGCACCCTTACTGGCACGGCCCTCACCGTTGATTTGATTATTGGGCAGGTTCGACTCATTGATCGCATCGGTAAGATCCTGGATCACTAAGGCCCAAACATCTGCTTCCGGGCTTTGACCTTTGTTAGCCTCAGAAGGGCTGATCGGCTCTGTATAAAGCGGTACACCCAAGCCTTCCCGCCCATATAACTCATTCAAACGCATGTAGAAAAATGCCCGTAGTACTTTGCATTCTGCTACCAACCGTTTTTTCTTGCCCTCATTCATCGGAGCGGCAGGAATATGCGCAATGGCATCATTGGCACGGTGAATGCCGTCGTAAAACCATTTCCATTGAAAAGAAAAATAAGAATTGCTCGGATTTACCGCACTTGAAAACAGATTTACCAAATTATATTCACCCTGTCCCGTCATTCCGAATGCTTCGTATGCATAGTAGCCAATGTTCGCGCTGGTACCTACAATCCCGTCGCTTCTTACCGGTCTTTGCAACGAATAGTACACGCCTATAACCCCTTGGTCCACGAGGCTTTCGGTCGTCCACATAGTACCGGAGGATATTTTATCATTTGGCGCAGTTTCCAATAGCCTGTTACATGCCGTTAACATGCCTGCT
Organism: Niabella pedocola; assembly: GCF_021044425.1. Taxonomy (GTDB): domain Bacteria; phylum Bacteroidota; class Bacteroidia; order Chitinophagales; family Chitinophagaceae; genus Niabella; species Niabella pedocola. The sequence continues at coordinate 19,653 of NZ_JAJNEC010000004.1, forward strand.
AGGTATGCTATTGTTAAGAAATATATTATCTTTTTCATCTTTATATTTTTTATAAATTGTAATGCATGAATGAAACGCTGCTAATCATACATTTTATAGCCATGTTTCAGTTCATTCACAGGCTTTTAAAATGTGAGTGTAACACCTGCCGAATATAATCTGGCTATGGGGTAAACAATTATTGAGCTACCCAACTCCGGATCTACGCCTTCAAAGTCTTTATTTTTAATTGTCAGCAGATTTTCCCCTGAAAAGAATACGCGCAGATCGCTTATCCTTGCTCCTCTGACCCATTTTTGAGGAATGGTATAACCAACCTGCAACGATTTCAACTTCAAATAAGAGGAATTATACAGGTAAAAAGTATTTGATGTCATAATGGAACTTGCAGACAACAACCGCGGGAATTTTCCGTTTACATTTGCATTCGGGTCTGTCGCAGGATCATAATTGGCATAATCGGTATTCGCCTTCACCGCATCATAGGAATAGTATTTTGTCCACGCATCTGCTGAAACGCCGTCTCTTGTATTTGACAAAATAGATCCGTTTGCACCACGCTCGTTAATGTAGTGGTAAGAACCTACTCGTCCTGCCCAAAGCATACTCAAGTCTACCCCCTTCCAGGCTGCGGTCATATTCAACCCAAATACAAATTTAGGGGTGGTGGATTTTCCAGTAAATTCACGGTCGTCATCGTTACCGTATTTTCCATCACCATTTACGTCCGCCATAAGCGTCTGACCATACCAAATATTTGCTGCTCCTGACCCCACCGTATTATTGTTAAAGGAATAACCTGCCGCGATCATCGCTTTTACCCATTCAAGGTCAGCTTTGGTACGGATCATGCCGTCTTTAGGACCACCATTCGGATTTACAGAGCCGTCAGCTTTTTTATACGTTCCATCGCCTGCATAAGGTTTACGCAGGAACCACTCATCAATCATGTGCCCTTCTACGCGGCGAGTATCACCGCCGGTGGAAACATCGGCCAGGTTGGTATAACGCCAGGTAGGGTTACCCCATATATCAAGTGTTGAAGGATCCTGCTGATATTTTAAAGCACCTTTAAAATCGGTAACCTTGTTTATATTATAGCTAACGTTACCGCTGATACCATATCTAAATTCACCAACCCGATCGTTCCAGCCCAACGTAAGCTCTATACCCTTATTTCCTAGAGATGCCGTATTAGCCATGGGTGCACTGATATTACCCATAGTGAGGTAGATAATAGCAGCGGTAAGAATATCAGATGTATGCCGGTAATAAAAATCGGCCTCCGCATTCAGGCGATTCCTTAAAAACCTGGCTTCAACACCCATATTATAAGTAGTCAGCTTTTCCCAGGATAAGCTCAGGTTTTGGATGGTTTGCTGTATCACACCGTTAGCTACCTGTTCGCCGAATACATTGTTTACTTTTTGATAGAGCGTTTGCCAATCATAATTGCCGCTAACGGTGTTTCCCAGAGTGCCATAAGAGCCTCTTAATTTTAAATAATTTACGACGTCCTTAGCCGACTCGAAGAATGGCTCATTACTAACAACCCATCCTGCAGAAAATGAGGGAAACAAGCCACTGCGATGTCCAGGCGCAAACTTAGATGAAGCATCAGAACGAAAATTGGCTTCTAGCAGGTACTTCCGGTCAAACGCATAATTTAAGCGTCCGAAATAAGAAAGCATGGCATATTCTTGTTTTGCATCTCCTCCTATGGATTCCATAGTAGCCGCGGAAGTGATATCAGTAACGCTCCAATCCAATAATCCCCTTTTAGTAGCATTAAATCCGCTGGTTTGAGAACGGTATTGCTCATACCCCAACAAACCACCTATATCATGTTTTCCAAAAGTGCGGTTATAACGCAGCAACAGATCCGCAGTGTAGCTGTTCGAATTATAGGCATACCGATAGGTTGTTGCCTGATCCAGATTGCCTACACCTTCTTTGGGCGTATCAAAACTTTCACGGAAACTATATAAAGGAATATTCTGAGAATAGTTCTCGTCACTACGTATGTATTCGTTGTAATTAAACCTTGCTTCGGCTACAATTCCCTTCCAGATATCGGCATTTGCATACCAGCTGGTATTGATACGGGTATAATTATTCAAACCACCATTCGATGCCACCGACTGCAAAATATTGTTAACCTGTGTAGTATTCGGATCTTCACTGGCACCATACTTCCCTTCATATATAGGTGTAACGCCAGGAAAAGCCTGAAGCAGATAGGTCATAGAAGTGCTGCCAGGTTCTTTATACTCTTTGGTTGCATAGGTTTGCGTACCAAACGTAATACGATCGGCGATCTTAGTCTCCAGGTTCGCACGCACGTTGAACCGTTGCATACCAGTATTCTTTAATGTTCCCGGATTGTTTTGATATCCAAGGGACATTAAATAATTGGAATTTTTGCTACCGCCGGAAACCGATACACCATATCGTTGATACGTTTCTGGTTTAAAAAGAATTTGCGCCCAGTCGGTATTCGGATAAGCCAGCCAATTGGGAATTGTTTGCCCGGTAACGGGATTGGTATAAATTCCATTCGGGTTGGCATCTGCAGCACGCCAAGCATCAATAACAGACTGTGCATAGTCCTGCGAAGTAGCTGTAGGATTGGCATTCAGTTTTGCGATATTGTGCAGATCCATCCAGTCTGCGGTACTGGACATAAACTTCAAATCAGTAACCGCTTTTTCCCGCGCGTACAAAGCATTAAAGGTAATTTTAGGAGCTTCGTTCCTTTTTCCCTTTTTGGTGGTCACCAAAATAACCCCATTTGCAGCTCTCGATCCGTAGATAGCTGCCGAAGAGGCATCTTTCAAAATAGAAATACTTTCTACATCATCTGTATTTACCGGTACCATATCAGCCACCACACCGTCTACCAGTATTAGCGGCGCACTGTTATTAAAGGAGCCAGTACCTCTTATTGATATAGATACGCCTTCACTACCGGGGTTACCATTTCCTTGCGTCACGCGCACGCCGGGTGCAGCCCCGGCCAGCGTGGAGGATAAATTCATTACTGGACGGTTGGCAATTTTGTCAGCGCCCACGGTTGAAACAGAACCCGTCAGGTTCACCCTTTTTTGGGTACCATAACCTACTACTACCACGTCCTCGAGGTTTGAGGCACTTGCTTTCAGGTTCACTGTTAGCGATGTTTGGGTTCCAACAGTAACCGTTGTTGTTTCATAATTAATAGCAGAAATCTCCAACACATCGCTCTCTGATGCGCTGATCTTAAAACGGCCGTCGGTATTGGTGGCCGTACCCGCCCCGGTGGTCTTATTTACAACGGACGCATTGGGCACCGACGTATTACTACCGTCCGTTACAATCCCCTGAACTTGCTTTGACTGCGCATGTAGCAGCGAAGGCACCAATAAAAATAGTACGGCAATCAGCCAGCAACTACGCCGACGAAGCCCATGGCCTGAATCCTTAAATGGCATAAGCACAAACTTTTTAAAAATGAAAAATGACGGCAGACGTAATGATTGACAGCAATTAGACAAGCATTTCTCCCATGTACAATCTCCTGACTGCAATATCGACAGCGAGCCGTCCGGCGGGGGATGAAAATCCTAAAAGAATGGGGAGATTATTTTAAATAGAATGTTAAAACATTGATAATCAATAATAAAAAATTACGGTTTATGTTGATTTTCAAAAAACGACAACCGCTAAAACAAGTGCGGTCCTGCAGCTTAACCTAAAGGTGTTAAAAAGAATGGACCGTCGTTTTTGACAGCCCATTCTTTTCTTGGTAGATTCCCAGTTCACTCAAAAGAAGAATAATCGTAAAAAGTCACCTTGAATCATCGAAAATTAAAACTGCTCACCTTGCCAGTACTACATTTTTTCAGGACAAGTGAGCTTTTCGCTAATAAAACCACTTTCTATAAAGTCATTTCTCTTCTTATCTTTAGTTAATATTTCTACCATAAATGAGGGGTGTTAAAAGAGCTGCTGTACTATTCAATAGGTCACATGGGTGTAAAACCTGTCTTCAATATGTAATAAAGTGGTGCATAGGCCAATCGCTGGTGCTACTTACAACCATTTGTTATGGTCAACGTATCAGCTTTAATCATTTAACATCCGAGAATGGCTTATCCAATAATTCGGTACTCTCCATTACACAGGATACACAGGGATTTATATGGCTGGGCACTACGAACGGACTCAACCGGTACGACGGCTCGCAGATTAAGACCTACACCGCCGGTGGTATCCAGGAATCCGGTCTGTTTTCAAATAATATTCTTTCACTGTACCGCGATTCCCAAAGGCGGCTTTGGGTGGGCTCCAGTGGCGGATTGAACTATTATAATGATGAAAAAGACCGTTTTGAGAAAATGACCCTGCCCGCTAGCGGGCCCACAGCCGTTAACTGTATTTTTGAAGACCGTCAGCGGCGGTTGTGGATCGGGACGACAAAAGGCGTTTTTGCCCTTTCAGGCACACGGGACCGGATTACCTGTTTCGTAACCACCGGGAAACAACCCCTGGCAGGAAGCGTGGTAAAAAGTATTTTCCAGGACAAGGCAGGCCGTATCTGGATCGGATCCACTACCGGCCTGGTGCGGATATGGGAAACCGGCAACCGTTATTATTACGAGTCGTTCTACCATGATCCTGCAGATACCAGAAGCCTGAGCAGCGACAATATCTCTGCCATCTGCGAAGACCGCTCGCAACATCTTTGGATCGGCACCCAAAACGCAGGTCTTAACCTTTACGAACCCGCCACAAAAACTTTTATACAGTTTGCCAAAGGCAGCGGTCCACGGGGGCTTATCCACAACAATATCCGGACCCTGATGGCCCAAAATGACAGTTCCCTCTGGATCGGAACTCAGGAAGGATTGAGCATCCTGAACACCCATACCCGGCAAATCGTTTCCTTTCAAAACGACGGCGGAGACCCGAAAAGTCTTAGTCAGAATTCCATTTACAGTCTGTATAAAGATGCAAATGGGTCAGTTTGGATCGGCACCTATTTCGGAGGGGTCAACCGTGTGGATGCATTTACAACAGGGTTCCGGATCATGCACAACGATGGCAGCCCGAATGCCATTCCCAATAACGTGGTCAGCAGTATCCTGGAAGACCGTAATACAGATCTCTGGATCGGCACCGAAGGTGGTGGACTGGTATTGTATAACCGCCGGAACGGACAATTGAGCGTGTTTAAAAATAATGGGAACGACCCCGGAAGTATTGCTTCCAATCTTGTAAAAGTGGTATACATCGACAAGCAGGGCTATATCTGGTGTGGAACACATGGAGGCGGACTGAATGTACTGGATCCTGTAACCCGCACCTTCCGGCATTATTTATATAAGCCGGAGGATGCCGAAAGTGCTGGTCTGGAAATTACCTCGCTCGAAGAGGACGACCAGGGAAGATTCTGGCTTGCCACCAATGCCGGTATCCGTATTTTCAAGAAATCGGGCCTCCAGCTGGAGCCGGTACCGGTTGACCTTATCGATAAAAAACTCAGCCGGTTTTCTGTCAATAATATCTATAAGGACCGCGATGGATGGATCTGGATGGGTGGCCTTTCCGGTCTTTTTACCGTACAGGGCAACCAACTTCATACCATTAGCGACTCGACTTCTGTAAATACCTTCCTGGAAGATACAGCCGGTAATATATGGGCCGGTGCGCGAAATGGCACACTTATTTTTTACAACAAAAAAAAGCAGACATTATCGCCGTTTACCATACTTTCCGGACAATCGAAAAACATTGTCGGCATCCTGAAAGATCAACAGGGGTTCTTATGGCTGAGTACAGACGAAGGACTTGTGCGATTTGATCCTGTAACTAAGGCGGTGCTTTCTTATACGGTGGCCGATGGACTCGCCGGCAGGGAATTCAATTACAATTCTTACTTAAAAGACAGCAAAGGCATATTTTACTTTGGCGGATACCGGGGCATTACCTATTTCGCACCGGATCAGATCGAAGTAAACCGTTACCAGGCACCGCTTGTGTTTACAAACCTGCGCCTTAACAATACCGATGTGCGCATCGGAGCTTCCGATGAACTGCTGCAGCGCAATATCAGCCATACTGCCGCCATTTCCTTTCATCACAATCAAAACCTGTTTACCCTGAATTTTGCCCTTCTTAACTTTATAAAAAGTAATAAGAACCGTTATTCGTACCGGCTGGCAGGATTTGATAAAGACTGGAAACAGGTACGCACACCTGCTGCCACGTATACCAATCTCCCGCCCGGCGATTATACCTTTTCTGTACGGGGTGCCAACAACGACGGACAATGGACGGATCCGATCAGTATGAAGATCACGGTGCGGCCTCCTTTCTGGCGCACCTGGTGGGCTTATACGATTTACCTGCTGCTTTTTATCGGGGTGCTTTTCTTTATCACGCGTTTCCTGTTCCTGCGCGCATTGCTGAAAAAAGAAGACGAACTGCACCAAGTGAAGCTCAATTTTTTTACCAATGTTTCGCATGAGCTCCGAACGCACCTGTCGCTGATTATGGCACCGGTTGAAAAGCTGCTGGAAGTGAACCAATCGGATCAGTTCACCAAACAGCAAATCGTCCAGATAAAAAACAATTCCAACCGGCTCTTGAAACTGGTAAGTGAATTGATGGACTTCCGGAAGGCCGAATCGGATCATCTGAAACTGGAGGTAAAACAACAGAACCTGGTTTCCTTCCTCCAGGAGATCTATTCCAGCTTCAGCGAATTATCGCTGGCAAAAAATATACAGATCTCTTTTAACCACGATACAGAAACGGCATTGCTGTATTTTGACGAAAAGCAACTGGAAAAAGTATTTTTCAACCTGCTGGCGAATGCGTTCAAGTTTACGCCTGAAGGTGGGCGTATAACGGTATCCGTTCACCAGAAGGAAACCAGTACGGAAATACAGGTGGCCGATACCGGGAGGGGAATTGCGGCACCTTACTTAAACAAACTTTTTACCAATTATTACCAGGTGGCTGATCACGGCATGCAAAATACCGGGTACGGGATCGGCCTGGCGCTTTCAAAGAAGATCACCGAACTGCATGGAGGAAACATTCGTGTGGAAAGTACACCCGCCGAAGCGGATCAAAGCGGTTATACCTGTTTTTTTGTAACGCTGCCGCATGGTAAAACGCATTTTGAAAGTGATCCGCATATTTCGATCCTGGAACAACGGCCCCCGTCTGTGTTCCAGAGCAACGAACCTCCAACTGTAACGGCGGCTACGATAACCAGTCCGCTCCCGGCAAACCGGCAACATACGGTACTTGTGGTGGAAGATAATCCCGAATTACGTGCGCTTATTTGTCAGCAACTGGATCCCGGCTATTATATACAGCAGGCCGCTGATGGATTGCAGGGATGGGAAATGGCCACCGCAAACATACCGGACCTGATCATCAGTGACGTGATGATGCCCGGTGTCAACGGCATTGAACTTTGTACCCGCTTAAAGACCGACACCCGTACCAGCCATATCCCGGTGATCCTGCTAACGGCCAAAAGCACACAGGCCGACCAGGTGGCCGGCCTGGAACACGGTGCGGATATTTATATCACCAAACCCTTCAGCATAAAGATCCTGGAATTGCAGATCCGCAACCTGCTGGAAGCCCGCAGGAAGTTGCAGCAACGGACCATCCGGGAATTTACCTTGCGGGCAGCCCAGGCACAGCTACCGGAAGAATCCGGCACCGCAAGAAGCAGGATCGATTCGGATTTTTTAAATACGATCATTGATATCATCGACAGTCACCTGGAAGATGCTGATTTCGGCGTTGAAAAACTATCACGGAAAGTGGGCATGAGTACGCCCATCCTTTATAAAAAACTGCGGGCACTCACCAATATGTCGGTAAATGAATTTATCAAAACCCGCCGGTTCAAAAAAGCAGCAGAACTGATCCTTCAAAAAGAACTCACCATTAATGAAGTATCTTATGCGGTGGGTTACGAAGACCGGAAATACTTCAGCAGGGAGTTTAAAAAATACTTTGGTGTAGCGCCCAGTGATTTTACACAGCAAACCCTGCAACAGCATCAGGCAGATAAAAGTGAAGAAGCTGGGGATGGTTGATACATGCAGCATTTCTATTTTTAACAATGAGTACGAAATGATGTAAGGAAAACATCTCTAATAATACCTTTGTAAGCCCTGGCGGACTCCTGCGCACATCGCGGTTTATTTTTACCACTAAGGCGCAACGCACCCGCAATGATCGCGAGGAAAACGTCCCGGCCAATGACCTTGCGAAACCCCTGCGCACCTCACGGTTTATTTTTTACCGCTAAGACGCAACGCACCCAATGATCGCGAGGAAAACATCCTGGCCAATAAACTTGCGAAACCCTTGCGCACATTGCGGTTTATTCTTTACCGCTAAGGCGCAACGCACCCGCAATGATCGCAAGGAAAACATCCTGGCCAATGACCTTGCGAAACCCTTGCGCACATTGCGGTTTATTCTTTACCGCTAAGGCGCAACGCACCCGCAATGATCGCAAGGAAAACATCCCGGCCAATGACCTTGCGAAACCCTTGCGTACATTGCGGTTCATTTTTTACCGCTAAGGCGCAACGCATCCGCAATGATCGCGAGAAAAACTTTCTGGCCAATAATCTGCGAAACCCTTGCGCACATTGCGGTTTATTCTTTACCGCTAAGGCGCAACGCACCCGCAATGATCGCAAGGAAAACATCCCGGCCAATGACCTTGCGAAACCCTTGCGTACATTGCGGTTCATTTTTTACCGCTAAGGCGCAACGCATCCGCAATGATCGCGAGAAAAACTTTCTGGCCAATAATCTGCGAAACCCTTGCGCACATTGCGGTTCAATTTCCTCTCCCCCCGCACAAAACACCGGCAAGGATACCGATACGCTTCCTTGCCGGCAGTTTAATAAATTACTTCCTGTGAATTTTTGGAACAGCGATCCGCTGCGCCTTATAAATACCAGAATGCCCGCTAAAATAATAAGCGGTGAAACAGGCAACCGCAAAATAAAGAATGTTTTCACCACCAAACAGCTCCACCCCCATCACCATACAGGCAACGGGCGTATTGGTAGCGGCCGCAAATACGGCAATAAACCCAAGTCCGGCAAAAAGATCGGCCGGTGCGCCGCTTAATACGGCAATGGTGTTTCCCAGCGCAGCACCGATAAAGAACAAAGGCGTCACCTCCCCTCCTTTAAAACCGGCACTTAAGGTAACCGCAGTAAATAATAGTTTCCATAACCAGCTCCAGGCATCCACCCCTCCTGTAGTAAATGCGCTTACAATGCTGTTATGCCCGTTCGGATTTACCACGCCCAGTCCGAGATAATCAAAATTGCCCAATGCATAACAACCTCCGATGATCACAATACCACCCGCTACCGGGATCAGCCATTTTGCAGGAATCAGTCGTGTCCAGCCCCGCTTCAGCAAGTGGGTACAACGGGCAAACGCCATACCGGCCAATCCGAAAGCAATGCCGGCTCCAATTACTTTTAATAACAGCAGCAGATCAAAGGAAAAACCGGGGATCCAGGTGGTTACAGTTTGTGCGATCTTTGTATGAATGGTATAGTGCGTATGGATGATGCCATAACTGCTGCAAACAATATCCGCCAGTACCGCTGAAATTAAACAGGGAATCAGCGCATGGTATTTGATCCGGCCGATGAACAATACTTCCATGGCAAACAGGGCACCTGCTACGGGCGTGCCAAATACAGCCCCGAAGCCCGCGGCCATTCCACACATCAGCAGGACACTACGATCTTCCTTTTTCAGCCGGTACCATTTTGCAAAAATATCCGCAATACTGCCTCCCATCTGTACGGCAGTACCCTCCCGGCCGGCAGACCCACCGAATAAGTGTGTAATAATGGTACCCAGCAGTACTAGCGGGGTCATGCGCGCAGGTACCCCACCTCCCGGCTCGTGGATTTCATCCATTACCAGGTTATTGCCCGCTTCCGCATCCCTCCCGAAATAGTGATACAAGGCCCAAATCAACATACCGGCCAGCGGCAGTAAAAACAGCAGCCATAAATGCTGCCAGCGGGTATGCGTAGCCCAGTCCAGCAGCCATAAAAACAAGGCTACCAAAGATCCTGTTACAAATGAAAGAGGAACCAGCCGGATGGTCCAGTGTGCTAACTGGTGAAAGATTTTTCCCTGCTCTGTTTTGAATGAATACATCCTACAAATAGATTATCGGTGTAATAAAATATTACTATTTGCAGGCGCCATCAGATCCCGCACGGGGCGTGAACGGTTGGTTCAGGAAGACACCATTTCCTGTTTTGTATACGCAAATATACGGTTTATACGATAGTTTTCCGTTATCAGCTATCAGCATTCAGCCTTCTAAAACAATAACCTTCTAACCTGAACTATTCCGTCGCTGCCACTGCTTCCTGTCCGTACATCTGGTCCTTGTACTTTAAGGAGGGCGATGCGATAAAGGCTCCGATCCCCAGCGATGCCCATTTTTCATCGATCGCGCTAATGGTTGCGTCATCCGCAACGATGATGTTGGGCCAATCCCGCTGAAAGTTATCAAAGGCTTTGGTCTTAATTGTTCCGTCCAGTCCCATACAACTATAGCCTTCTTTTTGAGTAGGCGCCAGCACGTGATCCCGTACCGGATCCAGGTTATTGCAAAAACGCCAGAGTGCCAGGGGCAGATCCGCGGCATTTACCGTATGCTCTACATACAGGATCATTTTTATATATTCCATACCCGGCAGGGCAGCAATCTCCCGGTGCAGTTCTTTTATATGCCCTTTACGGTGCTTCTTAACAGAAATGATCAGACAGGGAATCTGGTCCTTCAACAGCGCATCGTTTACACCCGAGATTTCGCTAAACCGCCCGGAGAGCAGTGCAGCATAGCTGATGGCAGTATCCGGTGACAGCGCTGTATATCCATCCTGGGTTTCCTCTTCAAACTTCAGCGTACCGTCGATACACATTTTTCCGCCAAAGCCCATTTTGCTGCAGCTGTGGTCCAGTACATCCATTGGTCCCTGGCTAAATGACAGATCTGTGGCGGGGTTCAGGTTCTTAAAGATCTCCCGGGCACAGGCTTTATAATCACTTAGTTTTAGCGCCCTTCCATCCACGGTTTGCGATACCAAAACGAGGATCTTATTAAACATCATTTGCCCTGCGCCCCACATGGCATTCATTACTTTTTGTCCCTGCCCCGCATAATCCTTATGAATCTTTGTGATCACCAGGTTGTGGAATACCCCTTCCACGGGCATTTCCATATCCTCTATTTCCGGCACCAGTGTCATTTTGATCGGCGCCAGGAAAATACGTTCCGTAGCCTTTCCCAGCCAGGCATCTTCCTGCGGCGGAATACCCACAATCGTTGCCGGGTATACCGGGTTCTTTTTATGCGTAATCGCGGTGATATGAAATTTTGGATACCAGTCCGGAAGGGAATAATACCCGGTATGATCCCCGAAGGGGCCTTCCCAAAGCAGTTCATCCGCGGGGTCTACATATCCTTCGATCACAAAATCTGCATCCGCCGGCACTTCTATTTCCGGCTGGGTGATGCATTTTACGAGCTCTACTTTTTTCTTCCGCAGAAAACCTGCCAGCATATATTCATCTACATTTTCGGGCAGGGGTGCCGTGGCCGAATAAGCATAAACCGGATCCCCACCCAGGGCTACCGCCACGGGCATCTTTTTATTGAGTTTTTTATACTCATTAAAATGCTTTGCCGAAACCTTATGTTTATGCCAATGCATGGCCGTAAGCTGCGGTCCAAATACCTGCATCCGGTACATGCCCACATTGCGGATATGATTATTGGGATCCTTCGTATTGATAATGGGCAGGGTAATAAATGGACCTCCGTCCTGCGGCCAGCAGGTGATCACCGGCAACCTGGTAATATCCGGATTATCGGTAATGACCACTTCCTGGCAATCGCCACGCCCCTTTTTTACTTTTGGCATCCAGGATGCAAACGCACTTAGCTTGGGCAACAATTTCAGCTTGTCAATAAGGCCCTCTTTGGGTGCCGATAGTAACTTAAACAAATTTTCAATATCGCGGGCTACATCATCCAGCTGGTTTACCCCCAATGCCAGGCACATCCGCTTTTCGCTTCCATACGCATTCATCAGCACAGGAAAATCATAGCCGGTATTTTCAAAAAGAATGGCCTTGCCGCCTCCGGGTTCTTTGCTCATCCGGTCCGTGATTTCCGCCATTTCGAGCCTGGGGTCTACATAGGCTTTGATGCGTACCAGTTCTCCTGCTTTTTCAATTGCGTCAATAAACTCCTGTTGATTTTTATATGCCATTTTGAGATTTCAGATTCAGATTTGAGATTTCAGACTTGAGAATTCAGATGGTGGCCTGAAATATTAAACGTTAAACAATCCTTTATATTCCACGCCCAGTCCTGGTTCATTACTATAGATGAGTTTGCCGTAATCAAATCCCAGTCCTGTGGCCACATCTTCTTCCAGCAGCAAGGGTCCGTCTACATCCACATGATCAATAAAGGGGGCCAGGTGCGCAATAGCGGCTGAGCCTATCGTGCTTTCATTCATACAGCCCATCATGATCTTTAATCCCAGCCTGCGGGCATTTTTTATCATGCGCAGCGCCGGGGTAATACCACTACATTTCGTTAGCTTTATATTAATGCCGTGAAAATGGTTCACACATTTCTCCACGTCCTGTTCAAAAACACAGGCTTCATCTGCATATAAGGGCAACGAAGATTTTTCATACAATACCTTCATCCCTTCCCAGTTATCCTTAGCCAGGGGCTGTTCTACATACTCCACTCCCAACGCTTCCAGTTCCGGGATCAGCTTTAACGCCGTTTCCAGGTCCCATCCCGCGTTTGCATCCACCCGCAACGGTACATCGGTTACCGTACGTAATGCTTTTACAATTGCCAGGTCATCTGCAGTGCCAACTTTTACCTTGTATACCGGCCACGGACGTTCTTTCAGCTTTGCGACCATTTTATCTACCGTGTCAATGCCAATGGTAAAATCCGTTAACGGGTTGTTGGCCGGATCGCCTTTCAGGAGCTGGTACAGTGGCTTTCTGCTCATGCGTGCCCAGATATCCCAGGCCGCCATATCCAACGCGCATACCAGGAAGGGATTATTAGGTAATAAATGATGCAGGAAATGCCAGTACCGGTCGGGCTCTGTAAATGCAAACCGCTCAATCATCGTTTTCTTGGCCTCCAGGTCCCGTATCATATCCGCTACCGTAATATGATAATAGGTAATTGCCGGCGCTTCGCCATAACCTTTAATACCAAAATGTTCCAGCTCTACGATCAAGGTAGGCTGATGTGTTTTTGTTCCCTTGGATATGGTAAAGGGATGCCTGAATTTTAAATCAAACGGATAATATTGACACTTCACGCTTCAGTTACCGGTACCCCCGGCCGGGTTTTGGCAAATGTAAGACAAAGGAACTGAATCGCTGCTACCGGCAGGAAAGGCTTGGCAATACATTTGTTTGCAACCGTAGATGCACGTTTCCTGATCTGTGCACCGGCGGCTGTTATTCAACAAAACGCAGAAAGAATCTGCGGAGGTAACCAAAACCGCTGTATTTTTTGTAAATTTAAGTACACAAAAACGGCGATTATGAAAAAGCTATTGGTTGTTACCGATTTCTCTGACGCAGCCAGCCACGCGGTAGATTATGCCTGCAACCTGGTGAACCGGCTGGACGCAACCCATTTTTTCATATTGAATACGTATGAAAGTGTACCCATCTACGATTCCGGGGAAGCCGGCTCGCTGGCGCTGAGCATGCAGGAAGCAGATGCGCTGGAAGAAGGGCGTCATGAATCACTGCAACTGCTTAAGGAGCGGGTGCGCGATCAGCTGAAACCTCCCGCGGCACTTACCACCCTGGTTGTAAATGATGCATTGGCAACGGCTGTGAACCAGGTTTGCGCAGATGAGGATATTGACCTGGTGATCATGGGCTTTAAACCTAAAGATGAATTCGAAACCTTTCTTGTGGGTGATAATGTGCAACGGGGTGTAGACAAGATCCATTACCCGGTACTGCTGGTGCCTAAATATGCGCCCATTACCATTCCGGATCATATTGTATTGGCCTCCGACTTCAGAGCCCCGTTGAGCAAATCCATCCGGGCTAAACTGCATAAATTCCTGGACCGGCTGAATGCACGGGTAACCGCTGTACACCGGTGTTTGAAAAATGAGCTGAACGAAAAAGAAAACAAGCTGGCCAACGAATTGCAACTGGAATTGCAAAACTATCACTTCCGGCTGCATGTTGCTAAGAACGTGGAGGATCTGCCAACGGTGGTCAATGATTTTGCAAAAAAAGACAATGCATCGCTGATCATCTCCATCCATAAAATGCGCAGCTTTCTTTCGGGCCTGTTTCATAAAAGTATCACCAAAAATCTGGCCTGGCGCAGCGAGGTACCGGTATTGGTGCTACATATGGAATGAATGTTTATTTTTCGTTTAACCTTTCAGGTTTCACGCTAGAGCCGCCCGATGCCCTTCCCCAACGTCCCCATCCCGGGAACAAGGTTTAAGGTTCAAGAGTTCATGTTTAACATCAGATGGATTCGTTGCCTGGAAGCCCAACTAAAAACTAATGACTGACACTGGTACCTCCCGGACGTCCCCTGCGGGAGACATCCCGGGAACCGGAGGATTCCAGGGTTAAGGTTTTATGTCAATGCGTTCAATGCCTGGCAGGCAGTCCTGCCTTTACATGCCCGGATCATCTTCATTCCCCGGAGCTGTTTCGTCTTCGGGCAATGGTTCCAGCGCTGTAAGATATTTTTCGGGGATCTGTTTGCTGGTTTTTGCTTCAAGATTTTTGATGCGCTCAAAACGGCCGATAATGGTATGCCCTTTTTTTGTTCCTTCGGATAGATGATTCATGGCATCCCGGTGCGCTTTGGATGCCAGGGAAAGCGCATGCTCCACCCGGTCCATTTCTTCCAGGAAGAGTACAAATTTGTTATACAGCTCACCGCACTGACGAAAGATCTCTTCTACGTTCTTTACCTGGTTTTCCTTCTGCCACAACAGCCGCACCACCTTGAGGGTGGCCACCAGTGTGGTGGGCGTAATCAGGACCACCTTTCTTTTTAAGGCCTGGTTAAACAGTTCCGCGTTCTGATTGAGGGCCAGGGTGAGTGCCGATTCTACCGGCATAAAGAGAAACACATAATCCGGGGTATTCAATCCTGCCAGCGACTGGTAATTTTTATCAGCAAGACGTTCAATATGTTCCGTTACACTGCGGGTGTGCTGCCGGAGATACTCCTGTTTGGCATTGAGATCGCCGGCATTAAAATAGTTTACATAAGCGGTGAGGGAAACCTTGCTATCAATAACAATATGCTTACTGTTGGGAAGCCGCAGGATAAAATCCGGTCGCCGTACCTGTTCGTCTGCACGGTCGCGATAAACTTCTTCCCTTGTATAATCAATATATTTTTGAAGCCCTTCCGTTTCAAGGATCATATTTAGCCGGTCTTCTCCCCAGTTCCCCTGCATTTTCACTTCCGCCTTCAGTGCGGTAGCCAGGCTACGGGCTTCATCACCCAGTTGCACATTTAATTTTTGCAGCAACTCGATCTCTTTTTTCAGCGAGGTAAACTCCTGGATATCTTCCTTACGGGTAGCTTCCACTTTTTCGCGGAACTGATCCAGGTTCAGTTTCAGCGGTTCCAGGATGGTACTTAATTCCTTTTTATTGGCCTCCGTAAATGTTTTTCGTTTTTCTTCCAGCACATCGGTGGCCAGCGTTTTAAACTGTTCATGCGAAAGCTGGTGCAGCTTTTCCAGTTCGGTGGCAAACAACGCCAGCTTTTCCGTGAGCGCGCCCTCCTTTTCTTTTAAGCCTGCCAATTCATTATTCAATTGCAGGATCTTTTGATCGCGCTGCTCCACCGCGGCTTTTGAAAACTTCTGCTCCGATTCTTTCGTCAGCGCCAGGATCTCTTTCTGCTGTTGCTGCGCAGCCCATTTTTCATCCTTTAACTCTTCCTGCAAGAGGCGGATATTTTCCTGCAGTAATGCTCCCGCTTCCCGGGAAATATATTGTTGCTGTATTTCTTCCCGCGACAGGCGTGCTGCGTTGGATTGCTCCAGCACGCTGATCTTTTTTTGTAACTCATCTGCAACGGATCGCGGCACAGCCGCCGCTGCAAATATTTTCCGTGCAATCAGGTAGCCGATAAGCGCACCGATAATAATTCCGAGAAGCAGGTATAAACTTTCCATAGTCAGATCCATTCCGTTAATAAATCCCGTCTTATGATTCAACTACAAAAGTTCACCTTTTTTCTGAGATTCCGGCATCAAAAAGCAAATTTTGCCGGCCGGTTACATGAGTATGTTATTTACCGGAGTTATCGGTTCCGGCAGGTTTGTTTCTCCCAGCATGTCCCGGAGATCGATCTCGATCGTGCGGCTCATAGAGGTCATAGGGATATCATTTGCCCCTCCCTCAAAGGGATTTTCGGTGCTTTCCCCCACTTGTTCCAGTACCAGGAAGATCCAGCCCACCAATACACTAAAGGGTATAGCGAGCCACACAAACCCGTTGCCCAGTTTTGAAAATTCGCTGATAAACCCCAGGGGCAGCAACAAGGTGAGCAGGTATACAAAATACAGGTTGATGCTGGCAAACTGCCGGGGATAGGGAAAATTTTTGATCCGTTCACACTTGCCCTGTTGATCGTAAAGCTCTTTTAACAGCCGTTCCATCTCCACATAATTCAAATCGTTGATGCGTCCTTCCTGATTCAGTTGTGTTAATTGCGCCGATTGGGCAGCGATCAGCTGTGTGGCCCGGTTCTTCTTTTTTAAAATGGCACTGCATTCCGCTTCGCTCAGATAGGGCTGCAACACATCCTGCAGTTGCGTTTCCCATTCCGGCACCCGGTAGTGCTTTAAATAACGCCGGTTATAGCTTTTGGTTTTTACATGCTCCCAGCCGCGCGTTTCCCGCAGCTGGAAACGCAATGCCGCCAGCCACGCAAAATGACGATACAGCAGTGTTCTTTGTATACCCGCCTCCGCTGCTGTTTCTGTTCTTATAAAGTCCATTACCATGATACCCCAGGACCGGCTGCAATTAATGATGGCACCCCATATCTGCCGTGCTTCCCAAAGGCGGTTGTAGGTTTGGGTATTGCGGAAGCCGGCCACGAAGGCAGCCGCCGTACCAACAAGTGCTACCGGCACCCAGGGCACGGCCAGCCATTTCCACCCGGTGATATAATAGATTGCAGTGGGAATGCTGCTTACCAGCAGCATAAAACCGATCTTGGACCAGGTCCATGGAATAAATTCTCTCAGCCTGTAATGGGTTCCGGTATGCATTTTTTAAATGATTTGTTGATGTTGATTGCAACAGGGTTGTTTCATGGTTTCAGCGGATGGCGCAGCCATATGATGAGCAGGTTAAGTAGCAGGAAGGGCATTTCGATCAATGCACCTTTTATGTTGTTATCCAGTAGTTGTATGCAGGCGATGAGCAGGATGCCCGCCGCCATTATAAAATTGCCCCATAGAAATGTTTTGGGAAAAAGGATCAGTATAGCTGCCAGTATGGTAATCATCCCATTGATCTTTACCGCCATCGGGCCCATGCCCCCTTTCCCCAGTAACTCCAGCATCTCCGGTTTACCGGGAATCATCGCATATCCCTGTTTAAAGCCCATAAATACGGCGGCCAGTATCAGAATGATGTTTATGATTTTAAGGATCATGGTTTGTTATTTTAATATATTAAAGATAGCATATCCCTTCCGTTATACCGGACTGCTTTATAGTTTCCGGGCAAGGGAATTACCCGGGCGCCTGCAGCAATTTGGGCGCTGTACCCGGTTTAGTTTTAAATCAAGGGGAGCAGGCTCCCGTTGCTGGTACCTGCTCCCCTTTTTTGTGCTATAAAAATCGCATTAGCGGGTGGTATATCCTCCGTTTGCAAAGATGGTTTGTCCGGTGATCCACCAGCCACCGGTTACCAAAAACTCCACCAATGGCGCTATATCCTTAATGTCTGTTAAGCCGCCAAGTGCGGAGGCCGACTTATGATACGCCACCGCATCGGGTGATTCCTGGCCATAGAAGAAAGGGGTATCCATGGGGCCCGGTGCTACCGCCGTAACAGAAATACCTCTCCCTCCAAATTCTTTTGAAGCCATTCTTGTAAAATGTTCTACCGGCGCCTTTGCTCCGGCATAAGTAGCATACAGTCCGGTATAGGCTGCCAGCAGTGAGGTAACAATGGTACAGATCTTCCCGTGATCATTCAGCTTTTTCCCGGCTTCCTGTATAAAGAAGTACGCTACTTTGGAGTTAATATTAAACATGGTGTCATACTCCGCCTCAGTGGTATCCACAAAGGGCTTTTTCAATACCATGCCAACGGTGTTGATGGCGATATCGATGCCGCCAAACCGGGTAATTGCCTCGTCGAAAAGCCGGGTGATATTTTCCACCTTTGTGAGGTCTGCCTGAAACAGGAAGGCCTCCGCACCTGCTGCCTGCACGGCCGCCAGCGTTTCCTCACTGTCTGCCTTTGATGCTTCGCTGTTATAATGAATCGCAAGTTTCGCGCCCTGTGCCGCAAAACTACGGCTGAGTAACCCGCCCAGGTTTTTGCCGCCACCGGCAATCAGTACCACTTTTCCTTTTAGATCTTTTTGTGTCATACGGTTGTTTTTTGTTTAAAGAATCAATCAACAACCAAAGATCCGTTGCTATTGCAGCCCGGTTATGGTGAACTTTTCGGTTTTTTGTCCGGATGCTGTGCGCGGTAGGTTCCGGGTGTCATTCCCGTAAACTTCCGGAAAAATTTAGAGAAATTAGAAGGGTCGTAGGTCAGCTTCAACGCAATAACCGCAACGGACCAGTCTGTTTCCCGGAGCATCTGCCGGGCCCGATCGATGATTTTAAGATCATAAAAATAACAGGGATGATGTCCGGTGGTCTTCTGAACCGTGTCGGTTAGGTGTTGATGTGAAATAAAAAGCCGTGTAGCAATTTCAGCCAGCTGCATCATTTCTGCAGCATGTCCGCTTACCACGTCATCCAGGTGCTGATCCAGGAATTGAAGATAACGTTCTGTAATTTCCTCATTGCGCTTAATGGTCGTTTGTTTTTTATCCATGGTATGATCATTCATCAACCTGCCATTAGAAACGCTTCGCCGGTAATTTTATTATGCAGGTGGCGGGTTTGTCCCATTTTTTTGCCGGTTGAACCCATTTTTTCATATTTGCGGCACTGCTTGTTTTAATATTGTTTTAAAAACAAATCGCATGCACATAAAGTTCATTTTACTGCTACTGCTTGCCGGCACGCTTTCCTGCGGCAGCAATAACAGCACCCGTATTTCTATAAATGATCGCAATGGGGAGCTTCGCATCCAGGTTTATATCCGTAAAGGCTGGCGCAATGTGGTAAACTACGATCAAAGCTTTCCCAGCACCGGCATGAGTAAGGAACAGCGGGACCTGTTTGTAAGGCATATCGTGGATTCGTTAAAACAGCAATAGACAGGTATCAGAGTCCCATCCAGCGAAAAAAGGCCTCTTTATAATGCGTGCCGATTGGGACCTCTCTTTTTTCAACCAGGATCCGGTTTCCTTCAATACCGGAGATCTTGCGCTTATTGATGATATACGAGCGGTGCACCCGGGTAAACAAGGTTTCCGGCAGCATATTTTCGAGCAGTTTTAAATGCAGGCCTACCAATACTGCCCGGTCCTGCAAAAAGATCTTTGTAAAGTCGCGTTGGGCTTCAAAATAAAGCGTTTCATCAAAGTTCAGCCGGATGTGCCGGTTATCTACTTTCAGGAACAGATGATCCGATACAAGCGGTGCCGTGCCTGACGACTGCTCCCGGATGGTAACCACAGGGCTTGCCAACACTTCCTGCGCCTTTACAATGGCCTGGGTAAAGCGCTCGAAGGTGATCGGTTTCAGCAGATAGTCAGCCACCCTGAGATCGAATCCTTCCACCGCATAATGGGTGTAAGCGGTTGTAAGGATCACCACCGGCGGATGTTTGAGCGAGCGTAACAGCTCCAGCCCACTGATGCCCGGCATCTGGATATCGAGAAACATTACCTGGACGGTATTTTCCTGCAGGGCCTGCCAGGCTTCCGCTGCGTTGATGCACTCGTGCTGCACACACCAGTTGGGCAACCGGTTGAGGTGCTGTACCAGGATGTTTCTTGCCAGGGGTTCATCATCAACTATTATACACTGGATCATGGGCATTGTTAATTTCAATCACTACAGTATAGATGTCTTTTTCATTGCGGATCACAAAAGTATGATTCCCGCCATAATAATGTTGCAGCCGCCTGCGTATGTTATCAAGCCCGATTCCCCCGCCGCCGGCTGTTGCAGGTCCTGCTCCAACCGAATTGGCAACAGAGATATAGAGATATCCTTTCCGGAGGATCAGTTGCATCCAGATCCAGCTGCCGGAGCCAGGGGTATCCGGGCAAAACTTGAATGCATTTTCCAGAACGGGCATCAGCAACAACGGCGGAAAAAAGACGGAAGCATCATCGGCTTCAAAAGTAAAATTTACTAATGTATGATTCAATCGTATTTTCTCCAGTTCCATATAGTCCTGCAGCATCCGGATCTCCTTTCCAAGGGTATTTTCGTTGCCACCCTGGTACAGGGAATACCGCAGAAAACTGGCGAGCTGCGTTACAGCGGTGGCCGACCGTTTTTTGTCGTCGTTCAGGATCAGGCCGTAAATATTATTAAGCGTATTGAAAAGAAAGTGCGGAGCAATCTGGGAGCGGAGAAAATGCAGCTCCAGTTCTTTGTTCTCTTTTTCCAGCTTAACGGTGGTTAGCCGTTGCTGGAAATACGCCATCGCTATTTTTATACCAATGGGTATGGCGAGCTGTATCACCAGCTGATACAGGAATCCCAAACTGATCAAACGGGTGATTGCCGTATTGAGCAGTCCCCGGTCCAGGTAATTGTAGTAGTCGGGTTGCCTTACACGTAGTTCTTCCCAACAGGGCGCACACCCCTTCAGGATACGGATCTCCCAGAATGCATCCACAAAAACAAATATCCCGAATAAAAGCAGCGACCAGAAAATACCCTGCTTGTATTTTTTCCGGGCAAAGAAACGGGGGATGATTCCATACATCAGCGGGTAGAAAACAAAAGCAGCGCCAACGATGATCCGCAACGGGTTTAAAAACATGGCCGGTGCGATCTTCAGGCCTGAAACCGATACCAGACCGTAGTAAAACTGCAGCAGGTAAAAGGCCATCCAGAATAACGTATGCCGCAATACCCGCCGTACCGTTGTTTTAGAAATATATTTCCGTAAAGACCGCCGTTTCATCCCATAAAATTCGTGATTAAAGTTCAGCGGTCAAATTTTATCGACCAACGGGGCATTACCGGCAACCAACCGGAGGCCGGATCCAACAAAATGGCATCATGGCGCCATATTCCGTTAATCTGCCGCAACCGTGCGCTTGCTGCCGCCGGGCGTTCACTGGTCGATTCCATTTTCTTATCCGCCTCCATCAACGCTATTTTACAGAAAAAAACAATCATTATGTTTACTTTTTTAAGAGCTGCATACGAAAACCTGGCGCAAACAGGATCTCTTGTAGAAAGTTCCTCCCGGCTGGCCGGGCGAATGACCCGTATGGTGGATTTCAACGCCTCTGTACATATTGTAGAGCTGGGCGCCGGTACGGGAAGTATTACCCGGCATTTGCTGGAACAGATGAATATCCGCTCCCGGCTCACCGCATTTGAGATTAACCCGCAACTTTTTGATAAATTAAAAGCCATGCGACAGCACAATTTTGTGGCGGTCAATGATGATGTATGCCGGCTACAGCAATACCTGTGCAATGGTACGGTTGACTATGTCATTTCCGGACTGCCGCTGGCCAACCTGGATATGCGGACAAAAGCGCAGCTCCTTGAGGGCGTTAAAGCGCTATTAAAACCGGGCGGGCTTTACATCCAGTTCCAGTATTCACTGAATGACCGGGCCTTGTTGCGACGTACGTTCCCGCTTGTTCAGCTCGGTTTTGAGCCCATCAATATTCCCCCTGCCTTTATTTATTATGCACAGAAACATTAATCTCCGGGAACAAACGGTAAGGAAATGGGTCCGCATCCTGTGGGTGCTGCTGATTGCTGGAGGATTGCTCTTTTACCTGTACAACCGGCAATATTTTACACAGGAAGCCATTGCCGCTTTCCTGCTTCAATACCGGCAGCAGGTATGGCTGGTGTATTTCAGTATCTGTATCCTGAGGGGCCTATTCCTCCTGCCCTCCACCCCATTCCTTTTTGCAGGTATCCTGATCTTTAGAGACAGCCCCCTGCTACTGTTTGGGATATTTATGTTCAGCATTCTGGTAGTGGCCGCCTTTATTTACTATGCAGCGGGCTACCTGCGTTTTTCCGCCTTATCGGCAGCGCCAAAACTGCAGCGGATTCAACAGGGCCTGCAGGGTAAACAAGGATTTTGGCTGATCCTGGGCTGGGCCTTTATGCCGTTTACACCCACAGACCTGATTTGTTATGCTGCGGGACTGTTGCGCATCCGGTTCTGGCGGTGCATGCTGCCGCTGCTGCTGGGTGAGGCGGTGATCTGCGCGCTTTATATTATCAACGGAAGGCTGATGCTTTCCTGATCACTTGTGCGCTGTTAGGTGTTCGCCACAAAGGCTCGAAGACTCAAAGCAACACGAAGGTCCAATCTTTTCTTTGTGGTTCTTTGTGTCTTTCCGTCTTCGTGATTCTTATTGCGAGGGGCAAGCGTTCGCCACAAAGGCTCGAAGGCTCGAAGCAGCACGAAGGCCCAATCTTTTCTTTGTGTTTCTTTGTGTCTTTCCGTCTTCGTGGTTCTTACTACTTACAACAACCTAAAAAGCCGGGTTAACCGCTCTATACAAAAAACCCGGAACTGACTTTAGAAAAAGCCGGAGCCGGGCTTGATAACGAATTGCTTGTTTTAATAGTGTAAAATAAAAAAGAATATCCGGGTAAGCGTTCAATCCGGTTACCCGTTTTATAAACAAAATGATCCTAAATACAACCGGCACCATCGCCAGCCGGCTATTGACATCACCGGGTTTTTAACTCCAGGTTCACGGACTGCTGATTACGGATAATGGTTACGGGGATATGTCCCTTCCAGTTGCTGGAGCTATATATTTCCATAAGATCTTTCAGATTCTTTATGGCTTTCCCATCCGCACTGCGGATCACGTCTTTTTCCTGTAAGCCCGATATGGCCAGCAGACTTTTACTACCAGCAGCAATTACCACCACCCCGGTTTCATCGGGCAGGCCATAAGCCGAACGGTCGCCCAGGCCTTCAACGGATTTTACTTTGCCGCCCAGGAAATCGGCGATTGCTGTGGTGACACCTATCCCCCCGGTGTTTATTACAGGAATGGCAGGTTGCTGTGCCAGCTTTTTCAAAGCAGGAAGCTGTACACCAAAATGCATGGAAAAATTAACAAACCCGATCTTTAATGCCGGTGATCCCGGCACTACGGTATAATTGCCCTGAGCAGCATTCCTGAACCGGGGATCTCCAAAACGGCTGTGGCGATCCGTGCCGTTGTTTTGTGCCAGCTGCAGGGCCGCCGCATCCGGAAACAGGTTGGAATCTACAGCAAGCCCCCAGTATTTAATCTGTATCGGAAAGTATTTCTTCAGTACGATATTATGCCGGAATACATCGCCGCTGTTCCGGAACCATACATGCGGATGAAATGAATTATTCACCATAATATTGTTTTCAACAATCCGGTGAAAGCCTTCTCTTAGTTTAATACCTCCATTCAAACAGACATTATTATATATATGGTAATTGGAAGACCCATCATCCAGGTCAATATCCCATCCATGATCACAGCGGAAACGGTTGTTCCGGATAACGGTCTGCGCGCGGGCATCCAGCAGGATCAACTCCGGATGCAACGCCACGATGCTATCCATATAGCGCCGGTTAGCAGACCAATACCGGTCTCTGCCCCAGGAGTTGAAGGCACCATGATCACCCGTTTCGAGTACGGTATTGAACACATCATTGTGCTCCAGCAGGTGTCCGCCAAAAGCACCGTCACCAATGTTTAGTCCTGCACGGGGCGTATTATAGATGCTGTTATAACTTACCGTGATGGCAGCTGCCATTTCAATTTGCACACCGGTTGCCTGTTTTTCAATTTGCCCCAGGTCATGCAACAGGTTATCCGTTACCACACATTGCTGCGGATAATTGCTGTTAAGCGGACCGGGTGTTTGATCAAGCTGATCATACGATATATAGTCCTCATACCGGAATGAAGGCGAGCGCAGGGCTTTGGCATCGCCGATAAAACTAACGGCATTGGCGCCGATCCACGCAATATGGCAGCCACTGATTGTATCCCGTTTATTATAGTTGCTCACCATAATGGCATTGCCGCCAAGCTCCGTAAAATTGCAATTCTTAATCACACAGTTTTCTGTACCGTCCATTAACACCGCTCCGCCCCGGTAAATCGTCCAGTCGCTGCGCACTAATGGTTCGCGGGTTTCCATAAAACTGCGTTCATTGTGCAAAAAGTTAAGCCCTTCCAGGCGCACATGGCGCAGGGGGTTTTCGACCGTACCACTTAACACAATACTGTTCTTTAAAGCGGCTACCACGATGGAGGCCTCCGGCAACCGCAGGCCCTGGGCCGGGTAATAATATAATTCATTTTTTGAGCGATCCAGGAACCATTCACCGGGCGCATCCAGTTCTTCAAAAATATTCTCCACGAACCGGTATTGCGGATGCATCGGTGCCGGCCGGTTATTCTGCCAACCGCCGTCCAGCTCCAGGTTGCCATCCGGTTTTACCCCGGAGATGCGGTAATGAAAGCCGCCCCATTCATGGGCATGCAGGGCGTGTACATATCCGCCTGCCGGATTCTTCCACTGCCGGACCTTCTCTTTATTGATAGCATCGGCACTGGTACCATGAAATACCCGTGCGGAGCTGTCGTAATTGGGATAACGTGCCAATACCTGCAACCGGTTATTCACGTAGAGCTGTTCAAATACCAACCCGGCTGGTACCGCTGTTTTATAGATACCGTCACGATATGGTTCCCATCGCAGCTGTAAAGGCCTCCCGGCGCTAATCGTTACCTGTTCATTGTTATAAGCGGTAATGGCAAGGGCAGCTGCGTTGAATCTGGCGGCATCAATGATAACCGTTTTATCGAGATAATACGTACCGCCCCGAAGCAAAATTGTTGCTGCGCTTTTTCCGGCTGCCGCTACCGACAGGGCTTTTTGAAGCGTCCGGAACGGAGCGCTCAGTGTGCCGGCACTCTGGTCGTTTCCGGTGGTAGCTACAAAGATCTTTGTTTGGGCTCGTGCAGCCTGAAGCAGTACAGGCAGCAGGAGCAATAAAAGGATTATTGTTCTTTTTTTATGCATATGGGTTCCCGGGAATTACCGGCGATTGGTTTTAAAAATGAGATCTTTTTTCTCCAAATAAAATCCGGCAGACAGGCCCTGATATTTTCAGGGAGATTTTATGCGTGCCCTGTTACAATACGTTCTTTAACTTCACAACCAGCAACTCCCCCGGCAGTTCGCCCGGCTTAAACCCAGACAGATCTACCCAGCAGTCCTTACCAGCATTCTTCACCTTTACTTCCTTATTGTTGGCCAGCAGCACGGCAGTGGTATTTGCCGGTACATTCAGGTCTTTAATCACCAGCTTGTTTTGATAATCGGGCAACATACAGTACAGGTCCCGGCCTTTACGGGTAAAGAATAATTCGATATGTGCGGTATCCTTTTTAGGCGCTACCAGGGCTGCTGCGCTGTAGCCAGCCATATAACTTTTACCGCTTTTCCCGGGTATGGTTCCGGCGCTCCATTGTACCGGCCGGGTATACGCCTGCGTGCCGTAGATTGCGTCTCCGTTTACCTTTAACCAGTTACCGATGGCGGTCAGCCGTTGCTGCATGATCACCGGTATCCGTCCGTCTGCTGTTGGCCCGATATCCAGCAGCAGGTTCCCGCCCCTGGAAACAATATCCACCAGCATCAGGATCAGCTCACGCTCCGTTTTATAATCCGCTAATTTTTCGTTGCGGTTATACCCGTATGAATGTCCGATACCCTGGCTTTCTTCCCATACCCTGCTGGCATCCATGCCACCGCCATACTCGGAAGTGGTATAGGTAGCGCCGGTATTGTGCTCCCGGGTATTATTGCCCCACCGGTCGTTCACTACAACGTCCTTTGCAACCGGTGATTCATTGAATAACCAGGCCAGGAGTTCCGGGCTGTGCCAGGCCGTATCCGGCAAATCCCATTCGCCATCAGCAAAGATGAGCGAGGGTTTATATTTATTCACAAGATCTTTTAATTGTGGCAGCATGTGTTCGGTTACATACCGCTTGCGATCCTTTTGCCAAAGCGGGTTATACCATTCATACAGCGAATAGTAATAACCCATTTTAAGTCCGGCCGCTTTTACTGCTCCGGTAAGATCACCCAGGAGATCACGCCGCGGCGTTCCGGTTACGGCGTTCCAGGGCCGGCCCCAGCTGCGGTCGGCCTCCGCACTGTTCCAAAGGCAATAGCCCTCGTGGTGTTTGGAGGTAAGCACTACATAACGGGCTCCCGATGCTTTAAAAACATCGGCCCATTGCGTAGGATCAAAGAGTTCTGCTTTAAACATGGGTTCAAAGCGGGGATATTCGAAGTCTGCACCATAATTTTTGTTATGAAAGGGCATAAAGCTCTTATTCTTTTCAGCCAGCCGGTACCAGTACCATTCTGCATAGCTTTCACCACTGTTGGGGATCACCGGTGCATAGGATGGCACGGCATAAAGGCCCCAATGAATGAAAATGCCAAACTTGTCTTGTCCGAACCACTCCGGTATTTTACGGGTATTGAGTGAGGCCCAGTTGGGTTGATATTTTTGAGCGGCAACCGTGCAGCTCACCAGGATCAGGCAAAAGAGCAGGTACTTTTTTTTCACGTCGTTTTGAATTTTTATGTTAAGATGTATTCGAAAGATTGTCCTTCTTTTTTATACTACATGGCGCTACGTTATTGCGGTATCTAAACCGTTTGTCCGTCCTGTATCCATTTACGGTAACCGGCAGGCGTTGTATGCTGAATTTGTTTAAAAAATTTATGAAAATTAGCCGTTGTATTGTATCCGCATTCGTAACAGATAGCCGAAATGGATTGCGTTTCGTCCTGCAACAATTCACAGGCATAGCCGATCCTCAGTTCATTTAAAAACCGGGTAAAGGGTTTATTGGTACGGCTTTTAAAAAAACGGCAAAATGAATTTGTGGTCATATGGCAGAGGTCCGCAACTTCTTTTAACGGAATATCTCTTTTAAAGTTCTTTAACAGGTGCTGGTAAACGGTAAAGATGCGGCCTGCGTCTTTTTCGTCATAACGGTTATTGTACAACACCGTGGCCAGGGCGCTAAACTCTCCCGATGCGGTGAGCAGGTCAATTACCTTCAGAAAATCGATGATCTTTGCAATGCCTTCTGCTTCTGTAATCTTCGATAGCAGCTTTACCGCTTTCTTACGGGTTTCGCCATGAAACAGCATGCCCCTCCTGGATTTCTGGATCATCTGCTTAAACCGGTCCAGCGTGGCGGTTTCGTCTGTAAGATGGGAAAGAAAATCCGGATCGAAATAAATGGTGGTTGATTTTACAAAATCCAGCTCCGCATCGCTTCTCCAGATATGCGGCAGGTTGGGAGCCATCAGCACCAGGTCGTTTTTTTTAAAGTTGGAAACCGAATCGCCTACAATCCGCGTTCCGAATCCTTCCTCCACCCATACCAGCTCGCATAGATGATGAAAGTGAAAAGGACCGTCAAACCTCGATTTAACCGTTTTTTTTACCTGGATCTTCCCGGCCTTTGAAAAAATAATATCAACAAACTGTGGCTTCACGTTCCGAAAATGATCAACTGTTATTCCGCAAGCTGTAAAAATACCCGGAATAACATCCTGGCTGCAACCGTTCTGCTGGCTCGCATTGCCGTTTCCCGAGTACCCATTTTTACAAAATTCGCTTTATCAAAAGTAGGTCTTCAATGCATTTCCGCCATCGTTTTTCTTATCCGGTATATAAACTATTTTACCCTGATTCATCAAATGCATTACCCCAAAAGCACCCCCTGCAAATAAAAAACATGCAAACCTCGGGAATCCGCTACTGTTGCTTATCTTTCAGCCGGAAACTATCCGCTTATCAAAATTAATGTAATATGAAAAAAATCATCCTCCCCGTTGCCGTGCTGGCTATGTTTATTTTTGGTGCCTGCAACAGCGCGGGGCCGTCCAAAACCGAAACGACCGCTGAAAATAAGGAGCTTCCGGACGGAACGGCGATTCCCTTTACTCAGGCAACCCATTACTTCGTTCGCAACGATTTTAAAAATGGCCAGCTGGAGGATCCCCGGATTACCACGAAAGCCGGCTTTGATACCATTTTTGGAACGGCCACCACAATGGGAGGCAATGGGCAACCCACTCCTATCGATTTTACAAAGCAGGATGCGATTGCCGTGATCGATTCGGTATCGGACTATGCGGTTTCTTTTGAAAACACCACCCTTCAGAAAGATGGCGGTTACCTGGCGTTGTCGTATGATAAAATAAAAGGCGCCAAACAATCGTTTAGCACGCGCCCTTTTTTACTGTTGATCATCGATAAAAAATATAAACAAACGGTTATTCCTGTTATCAAGAAATAACCGTTTGCTGCATGCTGTTATTGTAAGATTACTGGGATACCAATCCTTTATTGTATAGCTGCTGATGCAGCCGGAACATTTTATCTTTAGGAAATTTCAACACCTTCCGGTCGTAGGTAAACAGACCGTTCGTTTCAATTTCCACGTCGGTGGTTTGCGTGTAAACAGCGGCAGAAAGCCCCCATTTTATCAGATCAGGGATCGAGCTGATCATCTCACTGTACTGCTCAAACAGTTTTTCGTTATTATCAAATGAGCGGTATCCCCAGTTGCCTTTATCGAGCCAGAGATGCTCTTTTACAGGCAGCCCCAGGCCGCCAAACTCACCCAGCACCAGTATTTGCTTTTGCCCGTAAATTTCCGGATCGGGCATTGCCGGTCCCGGATAATAATGCAGATCCACCACGGGGCTCACCCCCACAAAAAAGTTACCGCCGCTCATACCGTTCACGATCCGCGAGGGGTCCTGCTTCATGGTCCAGTCTACGATCTCTTTTGTTTTGAACTGGCCCCAGGCTTCATTGAAAGGTACCCATATCACGATGGATGGATAATTGTGAAGCGCCTCCATAATGGCAGTCCATTCTTTGCGGTAAAAAGCTTCCGATGCGGCACTCCGGTCTTTATCAAATACCAGTCCGGGCACCTGTGCTTTCAGCAGATGGGAATCATCTACTTTTTTGCCTGCCGGCATTTTTACACGCAGCTGCTGCGACCAAATGTTTCCACCCCGGTCGCCGCTGGGCATATCCTGCCAAACCAGTACACCCAGCTGATCACAGTAATGATACCAGCGTGCGGGTTCTATTTTTATATGCTTACGGATCATATTAAAACCCAAGGCCTTGGTTTGCTCCACATCAAATTTCAGGGCCTCGTCAGTGGGGGCAGTATACAATCCATCCGGCCACCAGCCCTGATCCAGCGGTCCGTATTGAAAAAGGAACTGGTTGTTAAGCATCAGCCGTTGAATGCCATTGGCGTCTTTTGCCATCGATATCTTACGCATGCCAAAATAGGAAGTAACCTCATCCACGTTCTTTCCCTTCCGCTTCACTGCCACTTTCAGATCATATAAGAAGGGCGCCTGTGGCGACCATAATTTGGGGTCGGGAATCCGAAGCACGATATGCTGGCCATCTGCTGAAGCCTGTGTGGCTACCTGTTTTTTTCCGTCCCAGGCAGAAACCTGGATTTCATCACCGGGTTGAAGGCCAGCGGCATTTACCGTTACCTGTAGTTGCTGCTGGTCGATATCCGGTGTTTGTTTGGTAGATACAATATAGGTTTCCGGCACACTTTCGAGCCATACGGTCTGCCAGATACCCGTAACCGGTGTATACCAGATCCCGTGCGGATTTTTAACCTGTTTTCCTGCGGGTTGAGGTCCATCATCGGTGGGATCCCATACCCGTACCGTAACCGACTGGCGGGTTCCCTTTTTAAGGGCGGCTGTTATATCAATGGAAAAAGGATCATAGCCACCTTCATGCTCACCAACCTTGATGCCATTCACGTAGATCTGCGCGGCCCAGTCAACTGCACCAAAATGCAGGAACAGTTTTCCTTTACGCATGGAAGCAGGCACTTCGATTATCCGGTTATACCACAATACACTATCTTTTCCTACGGTTTTGCCAACACCGCTTAGCGCCGATTCAATTGCGTAAGGTACCAGGATATCGCCCTCGTATTGTCCGGGAATGGCGTCTCCTCCACTTTTGGGTAGTACCGTGTACTGCCACAGTCCGTTTAAATTTTTCCAGTTATGGTTACGTACCAGCTGAGGACGCGGATACTCCGGCAAAGGGCTTGCCGCGTTTACCTTTTCCGCCCAGGGCGTTGTAATTTTTCCACTAACCGGTTTCCATTGGGCATTGAGGCCGGTTGCGCCGATCACGGCAGCAAACAGCAGATAGAACATTTTCTTTTTCACTTGATTGTTGGTAATTGTTTAAATTTATCGTTAATGCTGGTTATACGGCTTATCGTATTTCGGCAAATCAATTCTTTCAAAAATACAACTCCGGGAGGTAAAAAACAACCCCGGGAACCTACACATCAAAACAGCAGCGTTGAAAACAAACACAAGTACCAAACAACAACCATTGAACCGCATCTAATGCAGGGTAAGCCATTTAAAAACCTCGCGGGTGATCAGCGGAACATTCACCGCAAGATCATCAAGCGTACAATAACGCATCGCCTTTACAATGCTTGAGTTGTTGTGCCGGCAAACCAGGCACATTCTTAAAACATATGCACTATCTGCTATATCGGGAATTATACCATTCAACGAA
The DNA here is from genome assembly GCF_021044425.1 of Niabella pedocola. Taxonomy (GTDB): domain Bacteria; phylum Bacteroidota; class Bacteroidia; order Chitinophagales; family Chitinophagaceae; genus Niabella; species Niabella pedocola. Next base: position 50,794 of record NZ_JAJNEC010000004.1, read on the forward strand.
TTAAAAACCGCTTCCGCGCGGTCTTTATCCCCGCCAATAAAAAAATGGCAGTAGGATATATATCCATCAGGGGTTTTCATATCTACCACAATATAGAATGCTGTCTTATTCATAACACAACACAGTAGTATTTGTATTTTATGCCTAACAAACAGATCATCGCCATGCGGCTTAATATAACAGGAATATTTTGCCCGGGCTGGCCCAAAAGTCTGCTTTCGTTAATGGGCTTTCCGTCCGCACTTGCAGATCAGGGTCTATATTAAATGCCGGAACAAATGCATTGATAAAAAGAGCGCTTTTGACCAGCTCCGTGGCAAAACAAATTTAAAGCAGCGCAACCAGGGCATTGCGGAATAGGTAAGCATTCATCATGTTCCAGGTATCTTTATGCCCAAAAATATACCTGTACCGGCGCCCATGAAGCGGCGCTTTTAGCTCCGGAACCAGGTACCCCGATATCCGTTTGGTTACGGCTGCCTGCTATGACCGGACTCAGGCCGGCATACAATCCGGCATTTTCCCCGGCTGCAACCGGTCGGTTACGATACAGTATTTTTTACCATTGATCTCTTCCATATGCCATACCCATTCTTTAATGTTAAAAGAGGCCGTTAAGGAAGAAAGATACTGAATGGCATCCCCGGTAAAAGTTACCGGCAAAAAATGGCGTGAATCTTTGTCAAAAAAACCGACATTGTTTTCTTTCGTTACAGGTCTCATACGATTACATTATTTAAACATTAAAAAAATGACGTTTAAATACAGTACCGCATTTTGTTCGTACTGGGTGCTTTCACGGTCTGGTATTTAACAACCACGTTTGATATACTAAACAACCGGAAAACAAAAAGGTTCAATGGTTTTTCGGGTATTAATGGTCTTTTAATCTTGTTGCGTCCAGGTTAGTCTGGAAACGGGAAATCCCAAATCCCGGGCAATGCGTAGGTAGCTTTCTTTTACCGCTGCCGGCATGGTTTTTTGCCGTGAGAGCAGCCAAAGATAGTTCCTGTTTTTACCGCAAACAAGCGCATACTGGTATGCCGGATCAATGGCAATGATGTTATAACCCGCATAGAAAGGACCAAAAAAAGATACGCCCAAACGCCCCGTTTGCTCGTCTGCTATAAATTTTGCTTTCCCGGTGGATTGCTTCCATTTGTAATTGCGGTAATCGAAGCCGCGGTTGATTACCTGTATGCTGCCATCATCCCGGGCCGTGTACCTTGCAGATACCCGGCTCAGGTGTTTTTCAAAATAAAAATCAAAACGGGCTATTTCGTACCAGCGCCCCAGGTACCGGTTCTTATCAAAGCCCGTTATCGCTTTAACACCCCTGGGTATAGTACGTTGTTTTATAATGGCGGTAATCGCCGCTCCGAGGGCCACCAGCACCAGTCCTTTCACAAGTTGCTTTTTTTGCATAACGCTTGTTTTAATGATTGCGGTCACCATTCTTTAAAGAGGGTCTATCCGATCTATCTCAAAAGTTATGCCTGGAATGCATGCGGAAAAGAGCAGTTGCAAAAAAATCCACCTGGCAACTGCGGCGGACAGGGCTATATCCTGACAGCCGTCGATGTGTATGCAATTCATTTACATTGAACGGTACAGGGGGTATAGTACACTGCAACCCGACTTTCAGAAATAAAAAAGCGCTCCTCAATTTGTGAGGAGCGCTTTTAAAACCGGCATACCGGTTATTGTACGTTCAGTTGTTTAGACGCATCTTTTTTCTCAAGATTCACCACGCCGGTGGTTCCGCCGCCTTTCAGCGTCAACTCTACGGGAGCGTTGGTTTTCCAGGCGCCGCGGGTAAAGTCCGGAATATCTACACTGGAAGAGCGTTTGGCAATAGACCGGCCGCTCAATGGGAATATGCAACTCCAGGCCACTCCGTCATACACATCCTGATCCAGCGGCAAACCGTTGCGCAAACAGTCGATCAACCGCCAGTCCATCATAAAATCCATACCGCCATGCCCACCGATCTGTTTGGCGAGGTCACCAATTTTGCGAACGATCTCGGGCGTATATTGTTCGTAAAGTTTTTTCAGTTCTTCATTGCTGATCCATTCATGACCGAAGGCAATGCGCTCCGGATCGGGCCATTTCTGCGCTACACCTTTCGTACCGCTCACGAGGTGGATACGGGAGTACGGGCGGGGTGACGTTACATCATGCTGAATCATGATGGTTTTGCCTTTATTGGTTTTAATGGTAGTGGTGTTCATATTGCCGCGGTATGGTTTGCCTACGAACTGCTGAAAGTAAGGATCCTTAGCGGCAAGATCTTTTGCCATCTGCCCCATCTGGAAGTCGTTGCTGGACACAGATACCAGCCAGTCCATTTTATCACCGCGGTTAATGTTCATACACTGCGCTACAGGACCGAGACCGTGCGTGGGATACAGGCAGCCGTTGTGTTCATAATTCTGACGGAGCCGCCACATATTCTGATAACCTTTGTCTTTTTTGAAATTAAGATCCCGCAGGTCATGGATGTATGCACCCTCGGCATGTACCAGGTCACCAAACATGCCCTGGCGGGCCATATTGAGGGTCAGCAGCTCGAAGAAATCATAGCAACAGTTTTCGAGCATCATGCAATGTTTGCGGGTACGTTCGGAAGTTTCCACCAGTTTCCAGCAATCTTCCAGGGTAAGTGCAATCGGCACTTCGGAAGCGGCATGACAGCCATTTTCCATAGCAAAAAGAGCCATGGGGGTATGTAGACTCCAGGGGGTAGTGATGTATACCAGGTCCAGTTTTTCTTTCCGGATCATATCTTTCCATCCGTTTTCGCCGGAATATTCTTTCGCAGCAGGACGACCGGTTTTCTGCACCAGGGCATTGGATTTGGTGGCGCGCTCAGGAATCAGGTCACAGATAGCAACGATCTCCACACCGTCAATGTGCGACATGCGTTGCACCGCACCCGGGCCGCGCATACCCTGCCCGATAAAACCGATCCGAACCTTATCAATCTTTGGCGCGCGGTAGCCACTCATATTAAAACGGGCAGCATTTTTTTCATGTTCAAAAGAGCGCTGCATCGATTCGTCGGTAACGGCCAGGGCAGGCAGATTTACGGCAAGTGCGCCGGTTCCCACAGCAATGTGTTTAAGAAAGCTTCTTCGGTTACTCATAATGGAAGTATTTTGTTATTTAGAATGCTAAAAATAGCTATTATAATACTATAGCCTTTGTGCAAACGGTTGCTCTTGTATTTTCGCTTCATCCCGGTGTTCCCTGAAAGAGCTGCCGGGATTGAATATAACAGGCATGATGCTCCGCAGAGATCCGCTCGAGACCTTCAGCGAAAGACAACTCCCCTTCCCCCTGGTATCTCCTGAAAGGGACGCCGGTAATGGAATATAACAAGCAGGTCCGCTGCGGAAATCCTGCGGAGAAAATCACGGCCGTGTTATGGCCGGGGCGTCATTTGTTACTTCAGATTATAAAGATGAGCAGCGCACTGCCTGTAGTCGGGCCCTTTTAACAGGGATACCGGCTCTGCAGTAGCATACGATTCAATACCATTTTCTTAAGTGATTTTTATGATTGCCACAAATGCACAGATTGCGCCTGCCGCGCCTTTTCTGCTATATTTTTGGGTTGGGTTAAAGCTGATGTTGAATAATCTGCACATCTGCGGTTCTAAGGGAACGATATTGAAATACGCTTGCCCGCATATTTAAAAAAAATCCCGGTAATTGCTTACCGGGATCACTTTCTGCTATCAAATTATTTATTTCACTTCTTCAAAAGGAACATCCGTAACATCATCAGCACCACCTGCGTTTCCGCCGGCAGCCTGATCACCTCCGGGCTGGCCAGCCTGGGCTTGCGCTCCGTCGGCACCTTGTCCGGATTTATAGATATCCTCGCTGGCCGCTGTCCAGGCAGCATTCAGTTCTTCAGTAGTCTTATCAATAGCAGCAATATCCTGCTGCTTATGGGCATCTTTTAATTTGGTAACGGCACCTTCAATCACAGCTTTCTTATCTGCAGGAACCTTATCACCGTATTCTTTCAGCTGTTTTTCTGTTTGGAATACCAGGCTGTCGGCCGCATTCAATTTATCGATCTTTTCACGCTCTGCCTTATCCGTTGCTTCATTCGCCTTTGCCTCAGCCTTCATTTTTTCTACCTCTTCCTTGCTTAAGCCGCTTCCTGCTTCAATATGGATCTTCTGCTCTTTACCGGTTCCTTTATCTTTCGCCGTTACGTGCATGATACCATTCGCATCGATATCAAAGATCACTTCAATCTGCGGTACACCTCTCGGGGCCGGCGGAATGCCATCCAGGTTAAAGATTCCCAGGCTCTTATTGTCTTTCGCCATGGAACGCTCACCCTGCAATACATGGATCTGTACGCCCGGCTGGTTATCGCTGGCAGTAGAAAACACTTCCGACTTTTTGGTAGGAATGGTGGTATTGGAAGGGATCAGGGTAGTCATTACACCGCCCATGGTTTCAATACCTAAAGAAAGCGGTGTTACATCCAGTAACAACACATCTTTTACCTCCCCGGTTAAAACAGCACCCTGGATGGCTGCACCAATAGCTACTACTTCATCGGGGTTTACACCACGGTTTGGTTTTTTACCAAAGAATTTTTCTACAATTTCCTGTACTTTGGGGATACGGGTACTACCACCTACAAGGATCACTTCGTCGATCTCTGAAGGATTCATGCCTGCATCTTTCAATGCTGCCTCACAGGGTTTTAAACAACGTGCAAACAGGTTATCTGCCAGTTGCTCAAATTTAGCGCGGGTGAGCTTTTTTACCAGGTGCTTGGGCACGCCGTCAACTGCTGTAATATAGGGCAGGTTGATTTCGGTTTCGCTGGAGGAAGACAATTCGATCTTAGCCTTTTCAGCGGCTTCCTTCAAACGCTGTAATGCCATTGGATCTTTTCTTAAATCAATGCCTTCTTCCGATTTAAATTCTTCAGCCAGCCAGTCCATGATCACTTTATCAAAATCATCACCCCCCAGGTGTGTATCCCCGTTGGTAGATTTTACTTCAAACACCCCATCACCCAGCTCCAGCACAGAAATATCGAATGTACCGCCACCCAGGTCAAACACAGCAATTTTATGATCTTTACCACCTTTATCAAGCCCGTAAGCCAATGCAGCGGCAGTAGGTTCGTTTACAATACGGCGTACCGTTAACCCGGCAATTTCACCGGCTTCTTTTGTAGCCTGGCGTTGCGCATCGTTAAAATAAGCGGGAACGGTGATCACCGCCTCGGTTACTTCCTGGCCCAGGTAATCCTCGGCTGTTTTTTTCATTTTCTGTAATACCATCGCAGAAATTTCCTGCGGGGTATATAAACGTCCGTCAATATCGATACGAACGGTATTATTGTCACCCTGGGCAACTTTGTAGCTCCAGTGGCTGATCTCTTCAGAAACCTCATCAAAACGGCGGCCCATAAACCGCTTTACAGACATGATGGTGTTTTGCGGGTTGGTGATGGCCTGTCTTTTTGCAGGATCCCCTACTTTCCGCTCGCCGTTTTTCAAAAATGCAACAACGGATGGGGTTGTACGGCGCCCTTCATCGTTGGCAATCACCACCGGCTCGTTACCTTCCATTACCGCAACGCAGCTGTTGGTGGTTCCTAAGTCAATACCAATAATTTTACCCATAATATTTAAATTTCTCCTTTTATTAAAAATTACCACAATCTGTGGCAGAATTTAACTTTCAATGATTATGCCGCAGTACCCAAATATGAAAAAATGTCAGAAATCTGTGTAATCACCTTGCAACCAGACGTCCTGACGGGGAAAGGCCGCCGTATCCTGTCATTTTAGAGGCTCAACAACAGGCAGTTACAGTCCGCGGCATGTAAAACTACTCAATTTTCAATATCCCGGTGCGCTTATTTATTCCTGCCATTGATTTCCTATTTTAGCGCCAGATTTTGATATTATGAAGAACGGACTTCTCTTTTTATATACCTTCTGCCTGGCAATTGCCGGTTATTCACAGGCTATCGATTCCCCGGCACCGGCATTATCGCTGCCCGAATACCCGGCGGCCGTCATCCCCGAATCGGAACTTAACATCCCCGTACAGGTAGATCTGGCGCCCTTCTTTGCCCTGGCCAATAAAAAAGTAGATACCCTGTTCACCTCTCCCCGGTTCCCCACCGACTGGGTGCAGCAGGGATGCGATACCCGCTATAAATATAGCTTCCGGCGCGGCCCCCTGCAGTTCAGCTTAAAAAATACAACCCTCGACATTTCTTTTACCGGTTATTATAAAATCGTGGGGTCTACCCGCGCCTGTGTAAACGGTAAGGCGGTTACCCCCTGGACGCCCGCCTGTCAGTGCGGCTTTGACGAAGGCGAACGGAAAGTAAAAGTGGGTTTTACGATTGCCATTTCAATGCTGACCAATTATACCATAAAAATGCAGGTGACGCGGAAAGAGCCGGAGCCGGTAGATAAGTGTTCGGTTTGTTTCTGGGGGCAGGATATTACCCCTGTGATCATGGACGCACTTAAAAAGGAACTGGACGTATCAAAAGCAGATCTTGAAAAAAGTTATGGCCGCATCGATCTGAAGCCGCATTTTCAAACAATGTGGAACCAGCTCAATACTCCGTATAATATTAATAATATGGGCTGGCTGCAGATCAATCCGCAGAAGATCCGTATCAACAGCATTCAAACGGCTGGCAATCAATTGCAGATTAGCGTGGGAATGGCTGCCAAACCCATCGTACGGTTCGAAAAGCCGGCCGCGGTCATTTCGCCGGTACCGCATATCAGCAATTTCAGCCGCAACCAGGGGTTTCAGGTATATGCAGACCTGGTGATGAACTATGATTCGCTCAGCCGCATTCTTACCAGCCAGATCGCCGGAAAAGAATTTGTGTTCAGCAAAGCCTTCATAAAAAAGAAATTTATTTTCCAGGAGTGCAAGCTCCTGGGCAACCGCGATAACCGCCTGGTGATGCAGGTAAAATTTACCGGCACCAACGATGGCGTTTTTTATGTGACCGGCAAACCCTTGTATTACGCCGGAACAAAAACATTGCAGGTAACCGATGTGGACTTTGATATCCAATCCCGGAACGCGCTGTTAAAAACGGCAGACTGGCTGTTTTCCAAAAAAATCACCGGCGAAATTGAAAAAATGGCCAAATATGACCTGAGCGAACTGCTGTCAACCGCCCGGACCAATATGAACCAGCAACTGAACCGGCAGTTTATAAAAGGGATCACCGGCAGCGGAAGTGTTAAAGATATCAGTGTGGCGGGTATTTTTCCGCAATCCGGATGGCTGGCCGTAAGGGCTTATTGCAATGGAGACCTTTTGTTGAAAGTGGCCGGACTGGATCTGTAAGCAGTACAGCTTTTGTTTCTGGTTTAAAATTTAAGGTTCAATGTCAGCTTAATCATTTCTTGCTTGATATACGATCTCATTTTCAAATTTTCAAATTCCCATCTTGCGGCTCATCTTCCAAATAAGTAGGTTCCGGTATCCGTTTAAAACTAAAATGCCGTTGTGCCAGATAACTAACCAGTACCACCACTACCGTAGTGCCCATCTGCGCAAAAATGGGATAGATATCACATACTTCCACGAGGAACTTCAGCAGTACCAGATTGATTGTAAGATTAAACACACATACCAGCAGGTAACGGAACAGCTGCACCCGGCCGCGGATCTTACTGTCGTCGAAAACCACGTACTTCATCAGGAAAAAGCCTACCAGGAAACTTACCACGAAGGACACCACCAGGGCGGCCACGTGCGATTTTAACGCATAAAACCCAAAATGAAAGTCCTGGCCGCGGAAAATAAACTTATAGGCAATATAATAAGACAGCAGGCCAAGAAAGGTATTGGATGCCCCGGAAACAGCATACCGGAAGGTTTGCAGCGGCATGATCCGTTTAAATGGCGGGTAAAAAAAGTCGATCAATGGGAGCACACGGTCCCTTACGCTATATAAATGCTGCCTCATCGGCCGCGAAGATATTCCTTATTCGCATGATTTCTGCGCCCGTGTTCCTTATTTTTGCATCAAAATTGTTAAGAATGAGCATTGTAGATACGTTGAGACCGATTGTTGCGGATGCACTGAAAGAATTGTATCAAAAAGAACTGAGCCCTTCATCGATTGCCATCAACAGTACCAAACCTGAATTTGAAGGCGATTATACCATTGTGTTGTTTTCCTTTATTAAGGAACTGAAGAAAAAGCCCGAAGAACTGGGCGCGGAAATGGGTCAGTACCTGGTAAACCAGCATCCCGGCCTGATCCGCTCGTTCAATGTGATCAAAGGATTCCTGAACCTGTCCATTGCAGAAAATTTCTGGACGGCATTCCTTAATAAAAATTACGCAGACCCTTCATTTGGCAAAGAAGAACAGCAGGCGTCCAAAGTGATGGTGGAATATTCTTCTCCCAATACCAACAAGCCCCTGCACCTGGGGCATCTGCGGAATAATTTTTTAGGCTGGTCAATTGCCGAGATCCTCAAAGCAACGGGCAGTGAAATCCAAAAATGCTGTATTTCCAACGACCGGGGGATTCATATTTCCAAATCGATGGTGGCCTGGCAGCTCTATGGCAACGGCGCCACACCCGAGTCTACCGGCATCAAAGGCGATCACCTTGTTGGCGATTATTATGTAATGTTTGGCGTAAAGCATAAAGAACAAATGGCAGAGCTCATTGAAAAAGGGATGAGCAAGGAAGAAGCAGAGAAGCATGCCCCCATTATGAAGGCCGCACAGCAAATGCTGGTGGACTGGGAAAAAGGCAACCCTGAGGTAATTGCACTCTGGGAGCAAATGAATAGCTGGGTGTATGCCGGGTTTGATCAAACCTACAAACGCATCGGCACCGATTTTGACAAGGTGTATTATGAAAGTGATACCTATATACTGGGCAAACAATTTGTAGAGGAAGGATTGAATGAAGGTGTATTCTTTAAAAAGGAAGATGGCAGTGTATGGATCGATCTTACGGCAGAAGGACTGGATGAAAAGCTGGTATTACGGAAAGATGGTACGGCCGTTTACATTACACAGGACCTGGGACTTGCCGATGAAAAATACAAAGACTTTCCTTACGACCAAAGCATTTATGTAATTGCCGATGAGCAGAATTATCATATGAAGGTACTGCAGCTGATCCTGCAAAAACTCCATAAGCCTTATGCCGGTGGCATTTACCACATGAGCTATGGCATGGTGGAACTGCCCAGCGGACGGATGAAGACTCGTGAGGGTACGGTAGTAGATGCCGACGACCTGCTGGATGAGCTGGTAAAAGTGGCTGCGGCAAAAACCGAAGAACTGGGCAAGGTAAAAGACTTTTCAGAAGGCGAGCTTAAAGAGCTCTATGATACCATCGCACTGGGTGCATTAAAATTCTTTCTGCTCCGAGTTGACCCCAAAAAGAGAATGGTTTTTAACCCCGAAGAAAGTATCGATTTCCAGGGCTTTACAGGTCCGTTTATCCAGTATACCCATGCGCGGATCCGGTCGATCCTGCGGAATGAGCCGTTGGCCGAAGGTGTTGCCGACCCGGAGCAACTGGAGCCGCTGGAGAAAGAACTGATCATTTTGCTGGAACAGTTTCATACACAGGTAAAGCAGGCCGCCGGCGAACACAACCCTTCCCTCCTGGCCATTTATGCCTTTAGCGTAGCGAAACTGTTCAACAGTTTCTATACCGCACATTCCGTACGCAATGCCGAAACCCCGGAGAAGAAAAACCTGCGGTTGAAGATCTGCACACTTACGGCGGGAACCATTGCAGCTTCCATGGCATTACTGGGTATCCGCGTGCCGGAACGGATGTAGTCTGTCATAAATATTCTGAGACACGAAGAGTCACTTAAATTTAGTAGCTCTTCGTGTTTTTTATTACAAGCAATGATGCAGCGAAGCAAGATGCGCTATTGTATTTCTTATAAAACACTGCCTTATTTTTCCATGTGCTGCCAATCACCCTGTTTGCGGGTAAAACGGGTCAGGCGTTCGTCATACAGGCACCAACGTTCAACCGGACTTTGTGCCGTAGTCTTTGCATAGTTAACTGTTAAAAACATTTAACGCAACGCTGCAGCAATATTCTTTAGTAAACGGAGTCTTACAGGAAAATACATTCCCGTATGTGCAAATTCCTGTTCCTGGCTGCAATACCCGTATTCTTTTTTTTAGGCTCCTGCTCCGGCAGCAAAGTACTTCCGGCAGCATCCCTTCATATGGACGCTGCCACTACCCGGGACTATCCTTCCCGCTTTTATGATGATCATACCCAGATCCGTTACGATTTCCGGAACGATGACCAGTACTTATACGTGATCCTGGAAACCGATAACCCGGCTGCCCGGATGCGCATGCTCCGGGAGGGTGTAAAAATATACTTTTCGCCTTCAAGCGCTAAGTCTGAAACAAGATTGGTAGAATACCCTTTTCATCCGGATCATGAAAAAGCCCCTGTTGACCGGCATCGTACAACCGGAGCCGGTTCAACCGGGCAACCGGAGGCGGGAATTCAACGCACCGACGAGCGCGATTATACTTCCTTTTATAAACAGGCCCGGCTTACCGATAAGGGAAAGGTGGCACTGGTAGACGCTGCTGATACAGCGCCGGGGGTGCTCCACTTTAAAGCGGCGAATGAAGCAGACGGTTTTTTCCGGTATACGGTGTCCATTCCCAAAAGCCAGCTCATGATCCATAAAGGTCAAACCATCATTGGCATCCGGATCCCCGAGATGAAACAGGCCCGGGATACTTACTCCGGTCGCGGTACGCCTGCTACCCATATGAGTGCCGGTGGCGGACGCGGAGGAATGCATGGCGGCGGCGGTGGCGGCATGCGGGGGAAAGGTGGTATGTATGGCCGGGGTACGCACAATAGCGATGGCGAAAGCAATACGCTTAACCACGGTAAGGAAGATGTAAGCGGTAAGGTAGACTGGTGGTACAAGATCGGGCTCGTGTCCTGACGGATCCTCTGCTCCCGGATGGCGAATAAACTTATCACCTAAGCCAGAACCATAGCTCCCTGAATTGTTTTCAGGGTCTATTTCTGTTTGAACATCCATGTGAATCTTGTATAGATAACGGATAAAAGTTGAAATGCCTTCAACTCGTTGTTCGGTATGAGCGGCTTACGGGAATAATATACAGCTGCTGAAACAAGCTGCCAATGACAGCTATGTTATTGTTCTGGGCATCAATCTTTCTTTAGTCATGCCGTCCCGATCAATCGGGACAGGATGACCCTAATCCTATTTGTCATTATTACATTGATTTGCAACCCCAATCGATCACTCAGATAACGGCAGAAAATGCTCCCATTTATATTTTCAATAATCGGATCAGTTCTTCCACACCTGCTGTAGCCGGCTTTTCAATCGTATACAGGTTGGGAAGCTGCTGCAATGCAGGAATGGATCTATCGATAATATATTTCGGAACCCTGTCTGCCACATAATCAATCAGGCCCGCTGCAGGGTACACCAGCAAAGAGGTTCCGATCACAACAAAAATATCTGCTTCCGCGGCCAGCCGGGAGGCGGGCGCGATCATGGGCACCGCTTCACCAAACCAAACAATATCCGGTCGCAGCTGACTTCCGTCCGGCGCCATATCACCCAAACGGATATCTCCCCTAATCTCATAGGAGGGTTTATGCAGGCGCTCGCTGCGCATTTTAAAAATTTCGCCGTGCAGATGCAGCACCCGGGTAGACCCACCCCGCTCATGCAGATCGTCAATATTTTGGGTAATGATATGCACTTCGTACGTTGTTTCCAATGCGGCCAATCCATAATGGGCCGCATTGGGTTGTACATCCGCCACGTTTTTACGACGCATATTGTAAAAATCCAGTACCAGGCCCGGATTTTTTGTCCAACCTTCCGGAGACGCTACCTCCATTACATCATATCCCTCCCACAATCCGTCACTGTCGCGAAAAGTTTTAATGCCACTTTCGGCACTGATACCCGCACCGGTTAATACGACCAATTTCTTTTTCATTCTGTTCAAACTTTACAACACACAAAATAACATCTCTTTTGCAAGAATAAAAAGGGGTTGTATCAAAAGCTGCTAGCCTGTCATACCAGGAACCAATCGGATGCATACAAAACAACGAGGTAATGACCATTGCGCTGAGGTCAGTCACACTGAGAATGTCACCCAGCGCCGATATTAGGATTGCTCCGGAATCCATGTTGCTTTTCTGGGTTCATGCAAATGCTATACAAATACGGCAACCATGCGGCCATGGATTGACAACTTCTGTACGACATCCGATTTTGTAACTTTTGATACAACCGATTCAATAAACAACGTCCTTAATCATTCATGGCCGTTCCATCGTCAGGCAGGGCGGCGCTTTTCTTCACCAATGTTAAAAACTCCTGCCGGTAACCATTTGCATCCTGTCCCAGTGCACCCTCAGCCAGGTTAAGCACCTGTTTGTAACTGGCATTTTGTTTAAATGCTGAATTCCGCAGCAAGAGTCCGAATGATGCCACAGCTGCCGCAAAACGGAAATTGTTGGAGGTTTCCCCGATCGTCAGGGCTTTATCTGCAACCGGAACCGTGATCAGCTTACTGCGATCAGCATCCACGTCCTTATAACGCAGTTTTAATGTAAGCAGCTCTGCAGATGCCGGTGCCGCGCCGCGCCCGGTAGCAGACTGGTATTTGAGATCATCCACCGGTTTTTCAAATGTATTTTTTACACCCGGAGGAATGACTTCATACAGCGCGGTAACCGTATGACCACTCCCTATTTCACCAGCATCTTTTTCGTCATCGTTAAAATCCTCCTTACTCAGCATCCGGTTTTCATACCCGATTAACCGGTAAGCCTGTACCCTTCCGGGATTGAACTCCACCTGTATCTTTACATCCTTGGCGATGGTAAATAAGGTTCCTCCGAATTCTGCAACAAGCACTTTTTGCGCTTCATTGATATTATCGATATAAGAATGGTTGCCGTTCCCTTTATCTGCCAGTTGCTGCATCTTGCTATCCTGGTAGTTACCGGTACCAAATCCAAGCACCGAGAGAAAGACTCCGCTCTTGCGCTTTTCCTCAATCAAACGAACCAACGCATCCTCACTGCTTTCCCCTACATTAAAATCACCATCGGTAGCCAGCAGGATCCGGTTATTTCCTTTTTCAATAAAATGTTCCCGGGCTACCTGGTAGGCCAGTTGAATGCCGGCTCCTCCTGCCGTAGAGCCCCCTGCTTCCAGCTCGGCGATTGCTTCCCGTATCCGCGATTTATTTTCGCCGCTGGTAGACGGTAATACCAGACCTGCATTTCCGGCGTATGTAACAATCGCCACCCGGTCGTCCGGGCTCAGGTTGTCGGTAAGCAACAGCATTGACTTCTTCAGTAAGGGCAATTTATCTTCATCCTGCATGGAACCCGAAACATCGATCAGGAACACCAGGTTGGAGGGTGGCAGGGCAACCTGGGGTATTTCCTTACCCTTGATGCCGATATGCACCAGGCGGTGCTCCGTATTCCAGGGACATGCCGAAACTTCTGTAATCACATTGAACGGATCCCCGTTTTGAGGCGCTGTGTAATCGTAGTCGAAATAATTGACCATTTCCTCTACCCGCACCGCTCCTGCCGGCGGCCGTATGCCATCGTTAATAAACCGGCGCACATTACTATAGGCCGCTTTATCCACATCAATGGAGAAGGTTGACAGCGGATATTCTTTGACTGTTTGGAAGGTGTTTTCCGCGATAGGTGCATACCCCTCGGTGTCAAAGACCGTTTCAGCCTGGTCCCGTGTTGCGGTTTTCAGGTTTTCTATTTCCATTGCGGCAGGCTGCTCCATCCGTTGATGACGACCATCGTTACAGGCAAACAAGAGCCAGGGCAATAGAACTATTGCAAAAAAAAGGCGTTTCATAAAAAGTATTTAAAAATTAATAAATGATTGCAGTGTTCATTTTCATCGGTTGATATGAATTTATTGGGCGCTGTTTGAAACCGGTCTCCGGATAAAGGTCCTACCCTGTATAAACCCATCCTCCTTTATAAATTCGCCGAGTGCTTCCTTACTGGGGCTTACCCGCAATGGCCGGGTGGTATCGTCCTTTGTACCTGTAATAGCCTCCATCATTTCCACCTCATTCCTGGTACTGATCCTGCGGATATGCAATACGCCGTTCCTGTACGTAAGTTTTTGTACAGCCCAGCTGCTGTCGTCCCAAGGCCGGTTCAGGAAATATTGTTGCTGATATGCTTTTAGCACATTTTTTCTTTCCAGGTCAAAGATCGTATCCGTCAATACATAACCGGTAAATAAAGAATCGCCGGCCTTCCTGACAGGATATTGCTCACGGGTCCGGCCATTGAAAAGGGTATCGCCCCGGATCGTTTCGTAGGGCTGCAATATTTTATAACTAAACGTATCCTTCAGGGTATCACGGGTTATCAAATAAGAGCGGGACACGGTCAATACCGTTCCGTTATCATGATCGAAGAATGTTCCGGTCAAACTGTCCGGCAGCTGGCTTAGCTGGGGTTCTCCGGAGGGCTGCGCTTCAGAGAAGGTTACCGTAGTAGCATCGCATGCTGAAAGGCAGGCAATAAAAAGCCCTATTGTTAGTTTATTAACAATTTTCATCGGTGTTGCTTTTAATAGTTGTTTTGAAAATGGCGTAGCCAGAAATCAGTTAACATGGGACTCCGGATATCCCAGGCGTTCGCTTTTTGGATTACACTTGTTTATGGTTTCGTTTGCTGCAAGGCCTGTCAAAGCCGGTTATTGCTGCTTACAGGTTTGCTGTTTCATCGTTTAAGAATGCTGCAGCATCCTTTTCATCTCTTAATACAGTGCAACAAAAAAAGTAACCTCAACCGTATTGTTAATAAATATAAAAAAGGCTCCTGACATGCCAGAAGCCTTTAAACGTTCCGTTCATCATTGAACAGGAACCCCGCACATCCGGCGGTCATCAAGAGTCTGTTTTTAAACGGCTACAATTTTGCCGGTAGCCGTTTTCCGTTTATTAAAATAATGCCTGTATTTTTCGCTTGTTTCTTTCGATTGCCGTTCACCATTGATGTAAAGCTCCCCGTCCCTGAACTGGATCCGGTTGGCCGGACTCTTTTCAATCAATCCGTCCCGTTCCATTTCCTGGTATGCATCTTTAAGCCGTTGCAGCTGCCGGCGGGTTTCCTGCAGCTCGTTATTCATACCCGGTTTCATTTGTCGCATTTCTATTTCCAGTTGCTGCTGCTGCATCTTCAAATCTCTGCGGGTGGCTTCCAGTTGTCCTTTTAACTGATCGAGCCGGATATTTTTTAGTGTGGTATTGATTTCGCTTTTCAATTGCGCTGCATCGATATTTTTAACGGATTTCATTGCGCGGGATATGTCCCGTTCCAATGTTGCTTTATCAATACCGGCCATAGCTGTTTCGATATCTTTATTCAACTGCTCAAAATTGATCTTTTTTACAGCCGCCCTTGCCTCCGCCTGAATTTTTGCAAGATCAACAGCGGATAGTACATTATGGGCCTCTTGCTGAATATGATCCCTTTTTATATCCCATTGGGCATCGTGGGTACGGATCTGCTCCTCTACATAATTCAATGCCGCATCCAACCGGCCGGTTTCAAATTCTGTTATCGCCGGCAGGGTATCGCTGGTAAAGGGATACTCCGGTTTAAAAGCGGAGGCGGGCCCCGGCGGTGTAAAGGATAACGACGCAGCACAGGCAACGGGCAGCAATGCCCATACGGCTGTTCGCAAATTAGATCTCTTTTTCATTAGTTGGGTTTTAAGACAAGAAATTAACGAAATTCTTCGTAGCTAATGTACGAACAGATACGTAAAAACCGATGTTAATGAAATGATAATTAATTTCAGGGGATGAAATCGGCAACTTTGTCGGCGGCCATCGTGTTTCCGCCAACAGCCTCAGATTTTTGCCAGCCGGCTGCTGCGGCTCATATTGCTGAGTGCGCTTGCTTATTCCGGATGGCCTTTGTAAGTGGGTAGCAGCTGATCAGCGTGGATCTGCGGTGCCCGATGCTACCGAAGAATCAGCTCCGCGCCAGCAACACCTGCCAGGCCTTCAGTACAGCCCCTTCCCGGATCAATTGTTGTGCATACCGATGAATGGCCTGTACCCGTTCTTCACTGTTTTCCTGCTGCAGCAATGTAGATAATGTGGTATCCATAAATCCGGTGTCAATGCCAGGTATTGCCGTAGCATTGGCCAGCACCCCAAGATCATTTCCTGTAAGTACCGGGCTGTTACGAATGTCATCCGGCAAGGCGTCGATTCCCAATCCCAGCTGCGTATTGGGTTTTTCTACTTCAAAAAGATTATCCGGCGTTACTTTACAATACCAATTCCCTCCCAGTCGCGCCACATGCTGCAGTTTTTGCTGGTCTACCCGGTTGCTTCCGTCTAAAATGGTTTCATCTATATGCAGTAGCAGTACTTCACAAATGACCAGGTTACCGGCGCCGCCAACATTGCCCAACGGTTTTATTTCTACCACGCGGCACTCCATTTTAGCCTTGCTTTCCTTAACCAGCGGAGGACGGATCTGCCGTGATTGCTCCATAGTAAAGCCGGCTTTTATAAATTCATTGGTATCCTTCGGAAACTCACAGCTGGCCAGCGAAACCTGTTGCACCATCTCATAATCGACGATATTGATTGCTACTTCCGGCACCTCCAGCAGGTTCTGAAGCGTATGCTTGGTGGTATTATCGCGCACCCTGCGGGAGGGACTAAAGACTACCACCGGCGGATTGGTAGAGAACAGGTTGAAGAAACTAAAAGGGCTCAGGTTGATGTTACCGGCTTTATCCACCGTACTGGCAAAACAGATGGGCCTGGGCGCAATGATGTGCTGCAGGTAGTGCTGGACGTCCAGTGTCGTTAATGCTTTTAAGTCAAATATCATATTCAAAATCACTTTTCAACCGCAGAGAACAGTGGCCGCAGTGTTTCGCAAAGATTAGAATTTGTTTACAATTCTTCTGAATCCATCTTTCAATAAAGAAACATTAAAGTTGATAAGATATCCTAATTTTTTATCCGCCAGTTTTAGATACGTAATCAATTGTGCCGTAAAAACAGGCTCCATTGAATTAACGGCCTTGATTTCAAGAATGATCTCATTTTCGATCAACATATCTATTACATAAACCTTTCCTAAAAACATTCTTTGTATACCAATTCCACCGGCACCTGTATGCCCACCAAAACATTTCTCAGTTCCAGTTCCCGATTTAATGCATTATCATACGCCGATTCCAATAATCCAGGACCTAATTCTTTGTGTACAGTTATACAGGCGTCTAAAATAACTCCCCCTAACCGATTTAGTTCATTGTTAGTCATAATGGTGGTATTTATCCAAGGTTAAAAAGTTCCGCTGAAGAATGATCCTGCCTCTGCGCTACGGCAGCGTTCTCCCCTTCTCCGCGGTTAATTTCTTCTCTAAGATACTAAATTCCGCTCCGTCCTTTTCGATTTTGTTCTCCAGCCGCCCGAGTTCGTCGATCTCCAGTATGACCACATCACCCGGTTGCAGCCATTGCTCCTGGTAGCTGGGGTTCTGCAGTTTGCCGGTGCCATTCAGTTCCAGGAAACATCCGGTTCCTACCGTGCCGCTCCCGATCAGGTCTCCGGGGTAAAGATCGGTTCCATAGGAAGCCCGCTCAATCAGCTCCGCAAAGGTCCAGTCCATATCTGCCAGGTTGCCGGTACTTACCTGGATGCCATTTACAAAACAATGCATTTGCAGGTTCCAGCTTTTACCGGTATGCCCTGCCTTGGGTGTTACCTCCCGGGCCTTTAAGGCATCCGTGGTTACCAACCAGGGCCCAATTGCTGTGGCAAAGTCCTTTCCCTTTGCTGGTCCCAGGTTTAATATCATTTCCTCCATCTGCAAGGTACGGGCGCTGAAATCGTTCATAATCATAAGCCCTCCGATATACGCATCTGCAGCTGCTGCTTTAATATTTCTTCCTTTTTTACAAATGACAATGGATGCCTCCAGTTCAAAATCCAGTTTCTGAAAGTGATCCGGCATACAGGTTACCGTTCCGGGCCCGATGATACTATTGTGATTGGTAAAATAAAAAACCGGGTACTGATCAAACTCCGGGATCATAGGTACTTTACGGTTTCTGCGCGCCGCTGCCACATGTTGCCGGAACGCATAGCCATCTCTGCAGGACGTTGGCCGGGGCACAGGTGCCAGCAATGCCACACCGGACAATGCGATTCCTGTATCCGGAAACCGCCCGGCTTCGAGCTTTTCATTTTCCGCGACCAGCAATTGAAAGTACGCGTCCCAGTTCTCAAGCAGCCAATTCATGGTAACAGGCTCTTCGGGCCTCAAAAAGGGAACTGCGTATATGCGGTCGTTTACCAGTAACCCCAATTGCTCATTTCCGTTATTTAAATAAGATACCAGTTTCATTGGAAAAATTTAATGCATTACATAACAAGTGTATTTTACTTCCTGCCTTCTTTTTCATCTCCGCGTTTTGTTTGCGGTTGCTGCACAGCAGTCCTGTGGCGGTTGCATATGCGCTTCCAGTGCCCGTTGCAAACCGCGCAGCATCGGTGCAATATCCTCCATCCTGCAGGTACCTACGCTTAGCCGGTACCAATCAGGCGTATGTGCCGCACCAAACACCCTGAAAGGCAGCAGGGCAACGCCCGCTTCTTCCAGGAGCACCGTTGTCATATCCTGCGGCAATTCTATTTTAACGGAAAGATAAATAGAGGCTTCCGGAGCAATGGCATCGATGGGCAGTCCTTTCATTTTCATTTGCAGGATGCCCTTATAAATTTTTGTCAGCCGCTGCAGCAGCGCTTCCTTAAACCCGTTTAAATAAGTTACCACTGCATTATCATTATTTAGCAATACAGTTACCGCCTTCTGTTCCGCCATCGGCGCCCAGGCTCCTACATGGTTCAGCATGGTTTTGATCTTGCTGATCACGGGCTCCGGGCCATAGCACCATCCTACCCGCACGCCGGTTGCGGCGAAGGCCTTGCTGATAGCATCTATATAAATGGTATACGGTTGTACCTGCGGGCAAACAGTTACCGGACTGATATGCGGTTGCCGGCCATACTGAAGCAGGTAATAGATCTGGTCGTACAGGATGTACAGTTTTTTTTCATCCTTGTGTCGCCTTGCATTTTCTTCCACCACCATTTCACAGATCGCCTTTAATTGTGCTGTCTTGAAACAGGTGCCCGTCGGGTTCTGGGGTGAGCAAAGCGCCAGCAATACGGCGTCCTTTATAAACGGGCGTATTTCATCCGCCACAGGCATAAAGTTATTTTCGGGTTTTGTTTCAATAACCCGCGGTATTGCACCGGTAAGCTGTACATAAAAGTGATTGTTCCAGGAAGGCACAGGATAGATCACGGTGTCTCCCGGATCTACGATCATATGATACGTAGCAAACAATAAAGGTCGGCCACCACTTCCGATCATGATCTCTGACGGATTATAGCAAAGTTCCTGATGCTTTTTTACAAACGCTGCAATCGCCACCCTCAAATCTTCGTTTCCATCTGTAGCCGGGTAATTGGTTTGCCGGTTGCGATAGGCCTTTATAATTTCATCTTCCAGCAACCGCGGAATGGGGAACAACTGCGGGTTAAAATCACCCACCGTATAATTCAGCAACTGTTCGTCAGCACCCGCTCTTTTCTTTACCGCATTGCTGATGGCCAGTATGCCCGAAGGCGGCGTATTCTCGGCCAACCGTGATAATTTCATTGTTGTATTGATTTGAGAATTGAGATACGAGATTACAGATACCAGATACCAGATTCGAGATTTGAGATACGAGAATTGAGACACGAGATGGCAGAAACAAGAGCGTGAGTGATTGATGCTCCCTTACAAATTCCCCCGTGCTTCCTGCTCCCGTTCCAGTGCTTCAAACAGGGCTTTAAAATTGCCTTTACCAAAGCTTTTCGCACCCTTGCGCTGAATGATCTCAAAGAACAACGTAGGCCGGTCTTCCACCGGTTTGGAAAAGATCTGCAATAAATACCCTTCTTCATCACGATCGATCAGGATGCCCAGTTCCTTCAAAGGAAGCAGGTCTTCATCAATGGCACCTACCCGGTCCAGCACCGTATCATAATACGAGGCTGGAATCTTCAAAAATTCCACCCCGCGGCTTTGCAGCGCGCTTACCGTTTCAATGATATTGTTGGTAGCCAGCGCTACATGCTGTACGCCCTCGCCGTTGTAAAAATCCAGGTACTCTTCCACCTGTGATTTTTTCTTGCCCTCTGCCGGCTCATTAATAGGAAATTTTACATACCCGTTACCATTGCTCATTACCTTACTCATGAGGGCAGAATACTCCGTGGATATATCCGTATCATCAAAAGACAGGATATTCCGGAAACCCATTACCTCCTCATAAAAATGTACCCATTTATTCATTTGGTTCCATCCTACATTTCCTACGCAATGGTCTACATAAAGCAACCCGGTTTCCGGTGGATTGTATGCTGGTTTCCATGGCTGATAGCCGGGTAAAAAAGCACCATTATAATCTTTACGCTCAATAAAAAGATGTACCGTATCCCCATAGGTATGAATGCCGCTCATTACCACGGTTCCGTGTTCGTCTTCCAGCGTCACGGGTTTCATATAACTTTTGCCACCCCGTTTGGTGGTCTGCTCCCAGGCGTCGGAGGCATCGTTTACCCGGAGCGCCAACATGCTTACCCCATCTCCATGCCGGGCAATATGCGCTTCCACCTCCGCACAATTCCGGATGGGTGTGGTAAACACAAAAGTGAGCTTGTGCTGGCGTACCACATAGCTGGCTTTTTCTTTAACGCCGGTTTCCGGCCCGGCATAGGCCAATGATTGAAAACCAAATGTCGTTTTATAAAAATGAGCTGCCTGTTTGGCATTGCCCACATAAAACTCAATATAATCGGTACCCTGCAGGGGAAGAAAATCAGCTGTAGCAGGAATGGCTGCAGCCGCCTTACTTGTGTCAGGCATGATCCATTTTTTTAACAGTAAATAAAAATGTAAAAAAGAAGGGAACGGATTAGATGCCACTTCGGTCAGTGGCCAGCGCTTCGATCAGTAACACGTAGTTCACGCGCTTGTCTGAAAAAATCTTGTATGGATAATCGGGTCTCAATTGCTAAATAATAACAAATGTACGTTATTTTATCAAAAGCGGTAATTTTGCTATAGAAATTATTCTATGCCTTACCACAGGAATTTTATCTACTGGAAAGACAAACGGCGCTGGAAGTATTACTTCCTGCTGGCCACACTTGCAATGGGCGCGGTTTAGGTTTAAGGTGCCATGTTTCAAACTTCAGGTTACCTAACCTGCATGCAGCCTGCGCTGCAAATTCCAATCACCAATCAACAATTAAAAAATGTCGCACTATTATACGCTGGGAACTATTCCCCACAAACGTCATACCCAATTCCGCAAACCCGACGGCGGACTTTACAGTGAACAGCTTTTTTCTACCGAAGGATTCAGCAATGATTATGCGCTCTTATACCACTGCCACCCGCCTACCCAAATTATCCGGACAGAACCGCAGCAGGATGTAAGCCCGCATATAGCAGAAGAAAAAATGCTGCAACACCGCAGCTTTGAAGGATTCCGAATAAAGCCGGTCGCCGATTACCTGGCCAGCCGCGTGCCCATACTGGTAAACAACGACTGCCACCTGGTACTGGCTGCACCACAGCAAAGTATGGAAGATTACTTTTATAAAAACACCGACGGGGACGAACTTATTTTTGTACATGAAGGATCGGGCGTGGTAACAACCCAATACGGGCTGCTTCCGTTTAGCACAGGCGATTATATCGTATTACCACGAGGCACTATTTACCAGATCCGCTTCAACGATGCACACAACCGGCTTTTTATTGTAGAATCGTTTACCCCGATCCGGTTTCCCAAACGTTATCTTAGCAAAAACGGGCAATTGATGGAACATGCGCCGTATTGTGAACGTGATATCCGGCCGCCGCAGGACCTGGAGACCATTGACCAAAAAGGCGATTTTTTAATCAAAGCCAAAAAAAAAGGCGTGCTGTACGGGCTGCATTATGGTACACATCCCTTTGATGTCATTGGCTGGGATGGCTGCTGCTATCCTTTTATTTTTTCCATACACGACTTTGAACCCATCACCGGGCGGGTGCATCAGCCGCCACCGGTACATCAGACTTTTGAAACCAATGCCTTTGTAGTTTGCTCTTTTGTGCCGCGCCTGTTCGATTACCACCCACAATCCATACCGGCACCGTATAACCATAGCAATATCGACAGTGACGAAGTGATTTACTATGTAGACGGCGATTTTATGAGCCGTAAACAGGTGACCCGGGGGATGATCACCCTGCACCCGGCAGGTATTCCGCATGGGCCCCACCCCGGCGCCGTTGAAAAAAGTATTGGTGCAAAGGAAACAAAGGAACTGGCGGTAATGGTAGATACATTTCATCCGCTGATGCTTACAAGGGAAGCGCTCGAAATTGAAAACCCGGATTATATTATGAGCTGGGCAGAGTAGAAAGTGTGGGATTAGGCAATGTGCTATAGTGAATAGTCAATAGGCAATAGTGAAGCATTGTATTTCGTAAAATCGATAATGGTATTGGGCACTTGAAGACAAAGAAACCGATCAGACCTATTCACCATTCACTGTTCCGTATTCAACGTCGTTTCTTAAAGCCGCTGATGCGCAGATTGGATACATGCTTTAGAGAAGGGCCGCAGGCATCATCTGTGTATCTGTGGCAATTATAAAAACCTGCTTAAGGATCCGGCATTGACGGTCTGTTTAGCATTTAACATCGCTTCAGTAAAGCCGCTGATGCGCAGATTAGATGCATGCTTTAGAGAAGGTGCTGCAGGCATTATCTGCGTATCTGTGGCAATCATAAAAACCCGCTTAAGGATCCGGCATCGATTGTCTGTTCAGCATTCAACGTCGTTTCTTAAAGCCGCTAATGCGCAGATTGGATGCATGCTTTAGCATATCCCAAGATACCGCAGAGAAGGTGCCGCAGGCATTATCTGCGTATCTGTGGCAATTATAAAAAACTGCTTAAGGATGCCGCATTGATGGCCTATGCAATATTCAACGTCGTTTCCTTAAAGCCGCTGATGTGCCGATTGAATGCATGCTTTAGAGAAGGGCCGCAGGCATCATCTGTGTATCTGTGGCAATTATAAAAACCTGCTTAAGGATCCGGCATTGACGGTCTGTTTAGCATTTAACATCGCTTCAGTAAAGCCGCTGATGCGCAGATTAGATGCATGCTTTAGCATCTCCTAAAACACCGCAGCGAAGGTGCCGCAGGCATTATCTGCGTATCTGTGGCAATCATAAAAACCCGCTTAAGGATCCGGCATCGATTGTCTGTTCAGCATTCAACGTCGTTTCCTTAAAGCCGCTGATGCGCAGATTGGATGCACGCTTTAGCGATTTGCTTCTACTGTACACGTTACTTACCCGGTACACCCTTCACTATTGACCATTCACCACTAAAATCCACGACTGTCTGCCGAAGGCCCGTAGATGGAAGGAACCGCAATATCATTCAATCGCATATAAACAGTAAGCTGTCCCCGGTGATGCACCAGGTGATTGATGGTCGATTCCAGGCTTTCTCGTTTTGAAGATTGAAAAACGACCTGCCCGTTGCTCTTCAGATAAAAGGGCGCCTCCAGATCTCCATCCTTCACCGTAGCCAGCGCAGCTTTTGCAGCTGCAACATTTTGATCAAAATGTGCCACCAGTTCTTCCGTATTGGCCGGACTGATATGCGCAAAGGTGACAAAGTCGATCTCATTATCCCTGACCATCGTAGCAATCCATAAGGGGATTTCTGCAACCAGTACCGACAAATAACCGAGGCCCATTGACTTTTCATGCGGCCGCCACTCGGATAATGTAGTGGGTATGCGTTCGAGGCAGCTGCGGGTAGCGCGTGTTTCCATTTCCAGTTCCTGGATGAATGCTTTTGCAAAAGTTGAATCGTTCATTACAAGTGGTATTTTATAATTAAAAAATAGGATCAGGGTTGCCCTTCTGCTCCCGGCAGGATGGCAATCTGTGCTAAGGTATGCCATCCGTCGTCAATCAGTTTTTTAAGTTCCGGCTTCCGGTGTTGCAGGCGGGTAAGCGTTTGCACGATATGCTCCTGCAGCAGCGGCGCTTCATCGCGGTCTTTTAATATTTCAAGGATCTCCAGCAGGCAAAGCCAGTCGTCCGGATACTGAACCTCCAGTAATCCGGCAATGTTCTCCAGCGGTCCGGTATCTGCCCGGTGTTCCCGGATCTCCCGCACCTGCCGGTATAATGCGTGCAATACCTGGGTAGCCTCGCTGTATACCGAACGTGGCAATTCCCGGGGGGCACTGGTTACCTGTTCATACGCTTCTTTATCGGCAGCACCGGAAAAAACGGCCAGGATCTCCGCTCCAACGGCCATATCATAGATCCCCCATTCGGGCTGAAACAATTGCCGGGCAGTAACGCTGTCAATTACTGTACATCCCGAAAAGCGGATCAGGATGATCTTATTATTTCTGGTGAGTATGCCTTCCACGATCCCATGCACCTGTATGCCGTTCCGGAACAGCAGAGCTGCCAACCGGCCGGTTTCAATACCGGCGCTCTTCAGGTCATCTATGGTAAAATCTTCCAATGGCAGATCGTAGTCCCGCAATTTTCCAACAGGCGATCCAAAGCCCTGCGGGTAGGTTTGTTTACCATAGCCTTCCAGCTCCCGGTCATCAAACGCCAGTGCCGAAGGCCCTGCAGTTATAATATACATATCCGCTCCGATACCCTTTTCCACAAAAATGCCGGACACCTGTAGCCCCGAACTATAAACCGCAGTACATAATAAACCGCAATCGATGGCTTTCTGCAAGCCATAGATACCGCCCCGCCGGTAGGCAAGCGTATCTGCAAACCCGTCCAGCACCTGAACCAGGTTTTGAAAATCGGGGGTCACAAACAACTGCGGCTGGGGCTTGGTAATATCATACGGGTAATGTACGGCATCAATGGTATACAGCAGTTTCTTTACACCCGGCCCCATACAGGTAACACTTTCGCCGATAGACGACAGCAGGCCGGCACCATAGATCTTATAATTTTCGAGGCTCCCGATAAGGCCATATTCCACCGTCCACCAATGCAGGCGGGCCAGCAGCGCCATCTCGGAAGGTGCGCCCATATTTTGCTGGATGTCCGTCAGCGCCGCCTCTGCTTTGCGGATCTCCGTTTCCGGTGTACCGGCCAGTTCCTTCAGTATCGCAAGCGCACGGATGGCCTCAAACAATTCCTGGTCTTTTTGGGAACGCATGGCTTTTGTACCCACTTCTCCCGTAAACTGCAGGTACCTGGCATATTCCGGTTCTCCGATGATGGGCGCATGTCCGGCAGATTCATGAATAATATCAGGAGCCGGGGTGTATTCGATATGCTGTATCTGGCGGATATCTGCCGCAATGATCAGCACCCGGTAAGCCTGAAACTCCATAAACGCCTGCGAAGGGATAAATCCGTTTACGGTAACTGCTGCCCAGCCGATCTGCTTCAGATGATCGTTCATGGTTTGCAGATCGGGGATCCGTTCGATGGTAAGCCCTGCCTTTTTTAACCCCGGTATATAGGGATAATACGCCACATCCTTCAGATAGCTGTAGTTCTGCCGCATTACATACCGCCATACCGCATGATCTACAGCGGTATAATGTTCGTAATGCTGCGCCACAATATATTGCTTCAAGTGGCGGGGAAGCCGGTCGATGAGCGGGTTGTTATAATTGTTCATACAACAAAAACATGCAATTTAAAACAAACAAACGTAAGTTAATAAACAGCCGACGTTTTCGCTCATTTTTTTTGATACCGGATAAAGGAGCAGTGGTGATTCTCAGGCCGTTTCGCCGCTCATTTTCAGGATCAGCTCCCACTCTTCCGGTTTTACGGTTTGTACGGACAGACGTCCCAGCCGTACCAGGTCCATATCTTTTAGCTGGGGCACTTCTTTGATCTCGGATAAGGGCACCGGTTTCTTTAATTTCTTATATGGAGCCACCTCTACCGCTACCCAACGTTCATCTGTTGTAGTAGGGTCCTGGAAGGCTTCTTTTACAATTTTTGCAATCGCCACAATTTCCACTCCCTCATTGCTGTGATAAAAAAAAGCCAGATCGCCTTTCTTCATAGCACGCAGGTTTAGCCGGGCGGCATAATTTCGTACGCCATCCCATACCGTCTTCTTGTCTTTCACCAATTGATCGTAGCTGTATTTAAAGGGTTCTGATTTTATAAGCCAATAAGCCATAAGAAGTATAAAATTTAAAATATTGAATTTAGAATGATGCGTGGTTCCTGTTTGTAATCAGTATTTTTATAAAATATAAAAATAAAAAACAATCAGGAATCCGCAACATCAAATAAGCATCTGGGAGCAGGAGGCTTTTTATGCGCCGCAGGACATCGTCATCATTGGTGCCGGTTTTACAGGCCTTTGGACGGCCATCTACCTGCGGCAAAAGTTTCCGTCGAAACAGATCACCGTGGTAGAACGGGATGTAACGCCTGCCGGTGCTTCAGCACGCAACGCCGGCTTTGCCTGTTTTGGAAGTCCTACAGAAATTTTATCCGATGTAGCAGCAATGGGAAAAGAAAAAGCGCTGCAGTTGTTAAACATGCGCTTTGAAGGACTGCGGGCCATCCAAAAGATCTTTGCAAACGGACTGATCGATTTTTCGGTTTGTAAGGGATACGAATTACTGGATGATCCCCGAAGCGTTGAACGCCTTCCGATACTGAATGAATGGCTTTATGAGATTACCGGTGCTCCTGTAACTTTTTGCCAGCAGGACGAACTGATCCCTGTGTTTGGATTTGCCAACACAGCACACCTGGTTGAAAACCGTTTTGAGGGATGCCTGCACCCGGGCAAACTTTTAAATGCCTTACATCAGCTCGCCGTAAAGATGAACATCCGCTTTTTGTTTGCAACCGAAGTACGAATGGTGGAGGAACATCCGCAGGGAATAAAGCTGTTTATGGCAAAGGGGCCAGGCCTCTTAGCAGAACGGATCGTGTATTGTACAAATGCCTTTAGCAGCCGGCTCCTGCCGCGGATGGACCTTGTACCGGCCAGAGGCCAGGTGTTGCTTACCGAGCCGGTTCCCGGTTTAAAATTTAACGGTACCTTCCATTACCAGGAGGGATATTATTACTTCCGGAACCTGGACAACCGTATTTTACTGGGAGGAGCCCGTAATACTTCTTTTCAGACGGAATATACGCTGGAGCCGTTTACCACGTTGCCCATACAGGAGGCGCTGGAGGCATTTTTATCAACCGTCATTTTACCCGGACAGCGGCCACAGATCACGCACCGGTGGGCTGGTATCATGGCAATGGGCAAAGAAAAAACACCTATTCTGGAGCAGCTTACCGACCGTTCTTTCTGTGCACTCCGGATGAGTGGCATGGGCGTGGCACTGGCTCCTGCCGCAGGAAAAAAAATTGCGGAACTGATGACCTAGTATCATCAACAAGTGTATGTATATACCATGCAAGCATTTATTAATAAAAAAATAACGTTCTCCCAAAAATGAAGTTTGGACAAGTAAGCAATCCCGGAGCTGTTGATTTCACCCTGCCAAAGGATCATCCCGAAACCGCAAGGGTGCTTGGCGCTACAAAAAAACAACAGCCGTTTGAGGTATATATCGGCTGTGCCAAATGGAACCGTACAGACCTGAAAGGTTTTTACCCGCGGGGCGTTAAAGATGAATTGAAGTATTATGCCACACAGTTCAATGCCATTGAGCTGAATGCTACTTTTTATAAAATGCCGGACTGGAAGCAGGTAGAAACCTGGAAGAACAAGACTCCGGAGGGTTTCAAATTCTTTCCCAAGCTAACCAACACCATCAGTCATTACAAGCGACTGATCGATGTAAAGCAGGAGATCGAAGTGTTTTGTGATGCGGTCAGCAATTTTGAAGACCGGATGGGTATGGCATTTCTTCAACTGCATGATAATTTCAAACCCGAGCATTTCGACCGGTTACAAACCGTACTGGAGCAATTTCCGAAAGGTATTCCCCTGGGCGTGGAAGTGCGCAACGGTGAGTGGTTTTCTGATAACCGGATACACGACCGTTATTGCCGGCTGCTGGAAAAGCTGAAGATGGCCCATATTATTGTGGACACCGCCGGCCGCCGGGATATGCTGCACATGCGGCTTACAGCACCTACGGCCTTTGTGCGGTACGTGGGTGCCAACCATCCCACAGATGTGGAGCGGCTGGACGAATGGATTGAGCGGATCAAAAAATGGAGGAAAGAAGGATTGCAAAAACTGTATTTTTTTGTGCACCAGAATGTAGAACTGGAGTCGCCCTTACTTGCGGCACATTTTATCCGGGCAATGAATCAATCCTTTGGGCTTTCGTTAAAAGTGCCGGACAAGGCGGGAGAACAGGGCGCATTGTTTTAAAGGATGTTGGTTTTTAACTGCAAAGAATGCGAAGGGTTGCAAGGTTTGCAAAGCGATGGATATTAGGATTTTCATCGTAGCTGTTTACAATTTCAGCCGCTGAAAGTATAAGAATGTGGCAATGAAACCTATCCGCTTTGTGTTCCTCATGTCCTCGCTCCTTTCTGGCATGATTTTACCGCAGGGGTTTCGCTATGCGCGCAAAGAAGCGCCAGGATTTATCCATTAGCCCCGTAACCCTTGTCCCTATACCATCGCGATTCACATTTTAAACCGCAGGAATAGCTAAGAATCGCCCCGCGCTTGCGGTAAGTCTTAACCACGCGCATAAACCACCAACATTCTTTGTATCCCTGTTTTGCTTCAAGCGTCAGCTCATTGCGTGCAAAACCGCTGCGATGCGCCTGTAAATACGCTTTCAGGGCATTCTTATCATTTAACCGTTCCGTGCCCTGTTGGTTTGTGATCGTTACAGAATCAATATCCCTGATCAGGGTATCCAGGTCTGCATCGCTCCAGCCGCCTCTTTCAAAATAGAGCCTCCTGCTGGTTATATCCCCCTGCGGAACGCGGATCAGGATCTTTCCCGTATCGGCCGCAGCGGCAGTGCCGGTTAGCGACTTATTTCCATACAGAACTACCGAGGTGTTTTTTTTCCCCGTAGCCTGTATGTTCATGACCTGTACAGGATCACAACCTGTTAGAATGCATATTCCTCCAAGCACAATAGCTGTCTTCATTACGGAACCTGTTAATGAACTTCCTGTTTTCATTTTTAGCAGATTGAATCGTTCACAATAATGCTTAATACCGGAACAGACCTGCAGGTAACCGTTGTTTGCCCAATAGAACAAAAAAAGCCGGCTTCTGAAGCCGGCTCTTTCATCCATTTTTAAATCATTATTGCGGCTGCAATACCTCAATATCTTTAAGCGCTACGGTGAGCTCTTCATCCGTAAACGAATGATTGACCAGCTTGCCGTCAAAATAATCCTGGTAAGCAGCCATATCCACAAAGCCATGGCCGCACAGGTTAAACAGGATGTTTTTTTGCACGCCCTCTTCACGTGCGCGGTTTACCTCGCGGATCACCTGGGCTATACCGTGGTTTGCTTCCGGAGCCGGCACAATCCCTTCTGCCTTTGCAAATAATACACCGGCCTCAAAACATTCCAGCTGCTGAATGGCATTCGCTTCAATCAGTCCGTCTTTCAGCAACTGGCTGCATAGTACGCTTGCACCATGATACCGTAAACCGCCCGCATGGATCGCTGCGGGTGTAAAGGTATGTCCCAATGTAAACATCGGCAGCAATGGTGTATAGCCCTGCGTATCTCCAAAATCATACATAAACTTTCCCTTGGTCAGTTTAGGACAGGACGCCGGTTCCACGGCCACACAGCGAACACTTTTTCCTTCGATCTTATCCTTTATAAAGGGGAACGACAGCCCCGCAAAATTAGAACCTCCGCCCAGGGGTGCAATGATCACATCCGGATAGTCGCCGGTATATTCCAGTTGCTTTTTTGCTTCCTGGCCAATGATCGTCTGGTGCAGCAGTACGTGGTTCAGTACAGACCCCAGGGAGTACTTGGTATCCTCATCGCCGGCGGCAATTTCTATGGCTTCCGATATGGCCAGGCCCAGGCTGCCCGGTGTATCCGGATTTGCCTCCAGGGCGCTCCTTCCCGCCTGCGTGTTTGTACTTGGAGAAGCGTATACTTTAGCCCCAAACGTGTTCATCAATATTTTCCGGTACGGCTTCTGGTTAAAGCTGATGCGCACCATATACACCTCACAGTCGATCCCAAAATGCGAGCAGGCAAAACTTAAGGCTGTCCCCCACTGTCCTGCACCGGTTTCAGTAATGATCCGTTTTACCCCCGCCTTTTTATTATAATACGCCTGCGGAATGGCCGTATTGGGTTTATGCGAACCGCTGGGGCTGGTACCTTCATACTTATAATAGATCTTACAATCCGTCTTCAATGCCTTTTCCAGTTCCGTTGCACGGATCAGCGGCGTGGGGCGCCAGATCCGGTAGGCCTCCTGTACTTCTTCGGGTATGTCAATATACCGTTCTGCAGACACTTCCTGCTGGATCAGGTCCATGGGGAATAAAGGCGCCAGGTCTTCGCCCCCGATAGGCTGTTTGGTGCCCGGATGCAGTGGTGGCAACGGTT
This sequence comes from Niabella pedocola, assembly GCF_021044425.1. Classification (GTDB taxonomy): domain Bacteria; phylum Bacteroidota; class Bacteroidia; order Chitinophagales; family Chitinophagaceae; genus Niabella; species Niabella pedocola. The sequence goes on from NZ_JAJNEC010000004.1 coordinate 81,573, forward strand.
TATTGGGCATATCTGCCACAATATTGTACCATTGCGTAGGCATGTCTTTTTCATTCAGAAGGATTTTCTTTTCCATTAAAATATATTTATTTTTTGGTTGAATTAAGAAAGTCTAATATAAGTCAGTTCTGGTATATAAACAATTTGTTTTAACGGGGTTCTGCTACCGCGTGCCGCAGTTTTGATGGGTACGTTCCCGGGAAAACACGTATGCGTCATTTATTCAGCCGCTGCAGCATGGAGATACCGCCGGTAGTTTCATATAGTACCGGATATGTTTTGGGGGCCGGGTAACCCGGCGGCCAGGGGAAACAATTGTATATTCATATGGGTGCTGTCTGCTGCCGTTGCCTGCTCCGTAAAACAGGGATCGCAGCAATGAACCGGTTCCGGGCATTTCAACTACCCAACCAGCTGCGGCATTGCATTACATTGCCGTGCTACCAGCCACTGGCCAGTACATCGGCCAGGTGCATGGTTTTAATAGCATACTTTTTGTTGTCGATATAACCCTGCAAATGCATCAGGCAGGAAAGATCCGTGCTGATCAGGTAGTCTGCACCGGTGGCAATGGCGTTCTCTACCTTCTGCTCGCCCATATTAATGGATATGGAAGGAAATTTTACGGCAAAAGTGCCTCCGAAACCACAGCAGGTTTCCACATCCTTCAGCTCGTTTACGATTAACCCCCGCACATTGGAAAGCAGTTCCCGGGGTTCCGATTTGATCTTACATTCTCTTAAAGCAGCGCAGCTGTCGTGATAGGTGGCGTTCCCCTTCAGGACAGCTCCCGTATCCGTTACCTTCAGCACTTGCACCAGGAACTCTGAAAATTCGTAGATCCTTGCACCCAGGGCTTTTACTTCATTATGCACGGAAGAGTTATCAAAAAGGGTAGGATAATAATTGCGTACAAATCCTACACAACTGGCACTGGGGGCTACAATATAATCGCTGCCTTTAAAATCATTCAGAAATTTGGTGCAAACCGCCTTTGATTCCTCCCGGAAACCAGCATTAAAAGCCGGCTGTCCGCAACAGGTCTGGTTGCCATTGTAACGAACGGTACACCCGAATTTCTCCAACACTTTTACCATGTTAAAGCCGGTTTCGGGATAAAGCTGATCTACAAAACAGGGTATGAAAATCTGTACATTCATTTTATTGCTGTTGCGCTTTTTGATACTCGGCAATCGTCAGCTGATCGCCGTTAACCGGTTCCATCACTTTTATATCGAAGTTCTGCGGATTCACGGTAAAAAGATAATAGGTCTCAAAGCGAAGCTCGCCGTTATATCCGGCTCTAAAGTTAACTTCTTTATCAGAAATGGTGTCGATCAAAAATGCGATACCTTGTTTGTGGTGACTGAACGAATCAATATACCGGTGGCTTTCTGCAACAAAGGGAATTTTACGTAGGCTATCCATTACCGCTGCTTCGGTTGCATCCCCGGCAACCGGTACCGCCGTTGCCGTATCCGGAACAGGAAGCGCCGTACCAACAAGAGTATCTTTGACGTCGTTGTTTTTTATACCCGGTTCATTGCAGGCTGTAGCCAGCAACAGCACCAGTAAACAAGCAAAACAGAAGCGCCGCTGAATCATTATGAATGAATCATTTTCAATGCCGTAACAGCAGCCTCCTCACCTTTATGTCCATGTGCGCCACCGATCCGCTCCCTTGCCTGCTCCTCCGTATTTACAGTTAATACACCAAAAATAGTAGGTACCGGAAGCATCAGGTTCAGTTGCAATACGCCCTGTGTTACGGAATCACATACATACTCAAAATGCGGCGTATCGCCCTTTATCACACAGCCCAGGGCGATAAAAGCGTCCGGAGCAGCGCCATCCTTTGTACGCTCCCAATGCCGTTTTATTGCAAAAGGCAGTTCCACAGCGCCGGGTACCACAAGTGTTTCGTAACGGATCTTATATTGATCAAAGATGTTTTTGCATCCTTCTTCCAATGCATCCACGATGGCTGCATTCCACTCTGTTTTCACTAAAATAACACAGGCATTCTCTTTCAGAATGCCTGTGTCAATATGATATAAAGAACTGTTTCCTTGTGTTGCCATTTTTTAATTTACATTATAAACACCTAACTGGGCCAGATACTTATCAGCATCAAATCCCTGCTGGGTACGCGGATATTTTTCTTTTAATTCTTTGTAAAGACCAATCGCTTCGTCTTTTTGGTTCAATACATGCTGCGCCAGGTAGGCTGCACTGAACAATGCATCGGCACAGGCCATTTGATCTGCTTCAAATTCCTTTGCGGCTTTTTTATAGTTGTCCAGCGCCTCTGCCCCTTTGCCCATATCACCGTAAGCATCTCCCAGCAATTTATACGCCCGCTGCTGGATCTGCTTGGAATCCGTTTTAAAATCCTTCAGGAATGAAACGGCTTTATCGTTCTGATTCAGCTTTACATAACACACACCGGCATAAAAATTAGCCAGGTTGCCGGTAGCTGTACCGCTGTATTTTTTTGAAAGGGCAATAAATCCGGGGTTTACACCGTCGCCATTAAGCGCCAGGTTAAACGAATCTTTCTTAAAGTATTCTTCCGCCTTAAAGCTTTTGTCCAGCGCCTCTTCGATCTTGGGCTTTTGTACAAAGGTTTTATAAAGCATATACCCGCCTCCCAACACTACGATCAGGCCCAGGACAGCCGCAATCTTTTTACTGTTTTTCAGCCAGAACACTCTTAAATTATCAACAGCGTTTGAATCCGCAACATGCTCGTTTACAGTTTCATTATTTCGCTTATCTGCCATTTTGATATATATTATTTAGTTAGTTTTAATCTACAATGAACGGGTAGTTCTGATCCATGTATACATCCTTCAGCACTTCATCATCTGACGGGAACGGGCTTTCTTCCGCAAAAATGACAGAGGCAGCCACCACTTCATCACAACGGGTGTCGATCTCCTTTATCTGGGGTTCGGTTGCCAGCTTGGTATCCAGGATATTTTTCCGCAACAGGTTGATCGGGTCTTTTGATTTGTATTCATCCACCTCATCCTTGGTACGGTATTTCTGCGGGTCACTGATGGAGTGCCCTTTGTAGCGGTAGGTTTTAATTTCCAGCAAAGTAGGGCCGCCTTTCTCCCGCGCCCGTTTTACCGCCTTGGCTACTGCATCATGTACGGTTTCGGGGTTCATTCCATCTACGACCTCGGAAGGCATTTCATAAGCTGCTCCCAGCTTATAAATATCGTGGATATTGGAAGTCCGCTCAACGGAGGTACCCATCGCGTAATTGTTATTCTCACAAATATAAATTACGGGTAATTTCCATAACATGGCCAGGTTAAAGGACTCGTGCAAAATTCCCTGGCGGGCGGCACCGTCTCCGAAAAAGCAGAGCACTACGTTATCCGTACCCTTGTAATTTTCGGCAAAAGCCAGCCCGGTACCCGTACCGATCTGTGCCCCTACGATCCCGTGGCCTCCATAAAAATGCTGCTCTTTACCAAAAAAGTGCATGCTGCCTCCCTTACCTTTCGCACAACCGGTAGCCTTTCCGTATAATTCCGCCATACAACTGTCTACCGAAACACCCTTGGCAATGGCCAATCCGTGATCGCGGTAAGCAGTGATAAAAATATCTTCCGGCTTTGTGGCGGTCATGCAACCCGCAGCAATGGCTTCCTGCCCTACATAGGCATGAAAAAAACCACGGATCTTCCCTTCCATCTTATATTTCTCCTCTGCTGTAAGCTCAAATGTGCGAATCAGCTGCATCAATTCATACCAATACAGGTAGGTTTCTTTTGAAAATTTTGTTGCCACGGCTAAAAATTTGAGTAGCAAAAGTAAGGGAAAATTTCTGATTTATACCCTCTTGTAATGCACCCGAAGCCTTTTTTTATACCGGGTGCTTTGTTTTTTATTTTCCCGGCTGCGGTACAGGTGGCATCCGGCTTGCGTCGCACACTGGAACTGCAGTGCAGCGCCCCGCAGACACACCCGTAGCGGCCTGGTTTCCATGAAAATTATACGGTCAATAGAATGACAATTAGTAATTTAGCCCGCAGAGACCAGTATCATGTCGTTTCAGCTCAACTCCATATCATTACTCCAGTTTAAAAACTACACCAACCGGAGTTTCCTTTTTCCCAAAAAGGTGGTAGCCATCTGTGGAAAAAACGGCGTGGGTAAAACCAATATCCTGGATGCGATCTATTATCTCTGTTTTACCAAAAGTTATTTCAGTAATACAGACATGGTGAATGTACAGCAGGGAGCCCGGGGCTTCCGCATAGACGGCGTATTTGAACAAAACGGACACACGGAAAGCGCAGCCTGTATTCTCCGTGAAACCGGCAAGAAGGAGTTTTCGGTCAACGGCGAACTTTATGATAAGTTTTCAAAACATATCGGCCGGTACCCCTGCGTGATCATTGCCCCGGACGATGCCGTGCTCATTACCGGCAGCAGTGAGGAGCGGCGGGGTTTTATGGATGCACTGCTTTCCCAGCTGGACCCGGAATACCTGCGGCAGCTGATCCTTTATAACAAGCTGTTGCAGCAACGCAATAGTTTTTTGAAAGCGGCGGCCGAAAGCGGGTCACTGGACGAATCGCTGCTGGCGGTGCTGGACGAGCAACTGGTGCCGGCAGGCAATTTTATCTTTAACAAACGACGGGATGCGATGGTGGCGTTCCTGCCCCGGGTAAAGCGGATGTATACCGAAATCGCGCAGCGGGAAGAACACCTTTCCCTCCTGTATGAAAGCCGCCTGCTGGAAGCCGGTTTCGACGAACTGCTGAAAGCGGCCCGTCAAAAAGACCTGGTACTGCAACGCACTACCCTGGGCATTCACCGGGACGATATTACCCTGCAGCTCGGAAATCAGCCCTTTAAAAATATTGCATCCCAGGGGCAACGGAAAAGCCTCCTTTTTGCCTTAAAGCTAACCGAACTGGAACTGCTCGCCGCGGAAAAGAAATTCACCCCGCTCCTGTTACTGGACGATGTTTTTGAAAAACTGGACGAAGACCGTATCAGTAGCCTGCTGGCCCAGGTATGCACCGGAATGGATGGCCAGGTATTTATTACGGATACCAATAAAGAACGCGTACTGCAACATATGCAGGCCATTGATGTGGAGGTGCACCTGGTAGAACTTTAATTGGTACACATTTCATTTCGCGTTAATTTTAAAGCATTATCAGTTTCCATCAACCCGTTTTTTTATGAATCAGTCTGCGCCCGCGCGTTTTCTTGCCCTTGATGTTTTCCGGGGGCTTACCATCTGTTTTATGATCATTGTAAATACCGGCGGTCCCAATCCCTTTCATGAATTGCGGCATGCGCAATGGAACGGGTTTACATTAACCGACCTGGTGTTTCCTTCCTTTCTGTTTGCAGTAGGCAATGCTATCAGCTTTTCAACCTCAAAATGGGAACAGCAGGCCCGGCAAACGGTCATCCTGAAAATACTCAAGCGCACCCTGCTGCTGTTTTTGATCGGTTACCTGATGTACTGGCTGCCTTTTGTAAAAATAGATCCGCAGAATCAGGTACATCCCTTTCCGATTGGCCAAACCCGTATCTTCGGTGTACTGCAACGCATTGCCCTCTGCTATGGGATCGGTGCACTGATCATTTATTTTTCTTCACGCAAAACGATCCTCTTCACGGCCGCTGGCCTGTTACTGGGGTACTGGCTGCTGTCTGCTTTTTTTGGAGACTATACCCTTGCTGGTGCGGCTACCACCAAACTGGATATTCTTACACTAACGCCGCCGCACCTGTACAAAAAGGGGCCGGAAAATGCGTTTGACCCCGAGGGGCTGCTCAGCACCCTGCCTGCTATTGTAAATGTACTGGTGGGCTATCTGGCAGGAGCCCACATAAAAAAGAATCCCCGGAGTTTTGAGATGCTGGCGTTACTGGCCATTGCGGGGTTCCTGCTTTTATCTGCAGGGTATTTGTGGAACCTTGTTTTTCCCATTAATAAAAAACTCTGGACGAGCAGTTTTGTATGTGTTACCACCGGGCTCGATTGCCTGATACTCGCCACCATACTGTATTTTATCGATTTTAAAGGCAAACGGACAGGCGTTCGTTTTTTCGAGGTCTTTGGTAAAAATGCGCTGTTCATCTATTTATTCAGCGAAGTGATCCCGATACTGCTTTCCAATTACTATACGGCAACCCAGCAATCCCTCTTTAAAGCGCTTTATACGGTTACCTGGGGGCAGTTTGGAACAGGGCCCGTTCCTTCTTTACTCTGGTCTGTAAGTTTTATGTTGTGCTGCTGGCTGATGGGGTATGTGCTTTACAAACGAAAAATATTTATCCGGCTTTAAAACCATCGGGGTTCCTGACGCATCTGCGGGAATAATTGAACCGCAGAGAGCGCAGAGTACACGCGCAGCTTGCGAGGGGTTTTGAAATCTCTATCTGCAAGCCTGCCCCGCGCCCCTTGCGGATCCATTGCGTGCATTGCGGTAATAATTGAACCACAGAGAACACGGAGTTCATGCAGGGGTTTCGAAATACTTATCTGCAGCCTACCTGGCGCCCCTCGCGGATCCTTTGCGTGCATTGCGGTAATAATTAACCACAGAGAACACGGAGTTCACGGAGGGGTTTCGAAATACTTATCTGCAGCCTACCTGGTTCCTTACGGTTGAAAATGAACTGCAAAGTATCCGGTAATAAATGGTGATTCGTTCGTTGTTTTTTAACGCAAAGTGCGCCAAGAATCCGCAAAGCCCGCAATGAAGGGATGGCGCTATTGAATGCTTTTGCGAAGCCTTCGCGGAACCTGGTCCCTTGCAGATCCTTTGCGTGCATTGCGGTAACAATTGAACCACAAAGAGTGCGAAGAATCCGTATTGAATCCTTCCTTTAAAAAGCTACCTTTGCAAAAACAGATGAACCGTGGCACAATACTCTTTAGGCGAGGCATTAAATGAATTTTTGAATAAAAGCCGGATCAAAGGTGATATACAGGCCCTGCGCATTGACGGGGTTTGGGAAGAGATCATGGGCAAAACAGTAGCACGGTATACCGACAAATTGCAGATCATCGGCGATAAGCTCATTATTTCCACAACAGTTGCTCCGCTCAAAAACGAACTGATCTACCAACGCGAAAAAATCATTCAACGCGTAAACGAAGCGCTCGGCCAAAAGATCATTAAAGAGGTTATTGTTAAATAGGTTTTTAAGTTCTACGCCTTAAATCCTAAAGCTCAAATTCTAAATCCCAGGAATCGAATCTCAAGTCTGAAATCTCAAGTCTCGAATCTGGAATCTGGAATCTCGAATCTCCAATCTCCAATCTCACCCTCTAAAGATCAGGCCTGGACGGTGTTTGCCAGCTTTGAAACGCCCCCACTTCGTATTCAATAACTCCTGTTTTGGCGTTGTACGATGATTTGGACAGCAGCGGAAGCGGCATCGGAATTTTTGATTGCTCCGGGTGGTGTGTACGGTTATGAAAGGTTTGCACCTTCAGCGGATGGATCTGTTTCCCGTTCATTTGGATATTGCTGATGCTGAGGCACACAACCGGCAGCTCCTTGTAGTTGGTGATCCTTCCACCCATCGCCGGTTTCTGCGCTGCAAAATTTATTACCGTTCCGTATTGCTCCAGGAAAATACCCTCCCAGCTTCCAAACCGCAGGTTCTTGCCCGGAAAGGCCAGGGAGCCTATAACAAATTTTTCATGCCGGTCTAAATCTTCCACTTCCATGGTAACCCAGCTATGTTCATACTCACCCCAGGAAAAAATGATCTCCTTCGACGAAAATGAATCCGGTACCGGCTTCCCGGGTACATAACCCGATTTATACAGGGAGAGCCGGTAGTGGCCTTTGTCCCATTTTACCTTATTCCGCACACTGATGAAATCGCCTTCGGCATCACTGCTGGCATAGTACCCGTCTGTTTTTAGTGCGTTTCGGTTCCGTTCCATCCACCGGGAAAAGATGCCGCCCCGCCCAATACCCTGGCTGTTGCCGCCGCTGACCGGCTTTCCGTCAGACGCCGTCTGTATGCCTCCGTAAAACTGCATCCGGTTCAGGGTGCCGTTAAATGGCGAAATGTAAAACCGGTAGTCATCTGGTATGGGGGTTTTGATATGCACGTCCATAGAAAAACGCTCAAACATTACGGCAGGCGTATCCATGGTAATAGTGGTATTGATAAAATGCAGCGGCGCCAATATAATGCTGTCCGGATAACTGCGGTCCGTAGCCATTTTTTTCTTCAACTCTTTATGAATATCTGAATTTTCATACTTCTTCCGGAGCGCCGTTTTGGAAGTATCTTCCTGGGCGGAAGCTTTTCCGCAAAAAAGGGCCGTTACAAGCAGTAGTAAAATGTATTGTTTCATTTCAATTTTTAAACTCCTATACAATTCATGCGCAGTCCTTAACTAGATCCGCACCCTTGGATCAAATACACCATACAGGATATCTGCAACAATGTTCATGATTACAAAGAAGGCGGCTGAAATCAGTACCGAGCCCATCACAACCGGGTAATCCAGTTTTTCCAATGCATCTACGGTTACTTTTCCAATTCCCTGCCAGCCAAAGATATATTCCACAAAAAACGCTCCGGCCAACAGTTCTGCAAACCATCCCGTAACTGCGGTAATCACAGGGTTCAGGGCATTTTTCAGGCCATGCTTCCATATCACCGTTCGCTTACGCAATCCTTTTGCATAGGCCGTACGGATATAATCCTGGTCCAGCACGTCCAGCATCGCGCTTCTTGTAAGCTGGGTGATAATGGCCAGCGGACGGATCCCCAGCGTGATGGCCGGCAGGATCAGGTTCTTTAGCGTAAGCACCCGCCTGCCGGTTACCGGGTCAATGTCGAACCAATTACCGGTAATGTGCAGGCCCGTATATTTTGTAAGGATAAAACCAAAGACATAGGCGATGATGATCCCCATAAAAAAGGAAGGCGCCGAAATACCTACAATACTTGAAAAAATAGCGCTGGTATCCAGCCACGAATTTTGCCGTACGGCTGCCACCACTCCTAAAGGGATCCCCACCACAACCGCCAGCGCCATTGCGGCCAGCGTAAGCATTAGCGTTCCGGGGAGTGCTTCCATCAGGATGCCGGTTACCGCTCTTTTGGTTTGGTACGACCGGCGCAGATAGGGCACTTTGATGGCCAGTTTTGTTTCTCCGCCAATGAAAAAACCTTTTAATTTCTTTGCCGCGATCTCTTCCCGGCTGTGTATGGCCAGCGGTGATACATCATTTACATACAGCAGGAACTGTTTCCATTTAGGCTGATCGAGGTATAATTCCCTGCGGATGTTTTCCTGGGTTTTCTGATCGCCGCTCTGCCCCATCACCAACCGCGACGGATCACCGAATCCCTGGAATAAAAAAAACACCAGCAGCACTACACCAGCCATTACCAGTATCCCATATATTGCTTTTCTGATGATATATCCTAACATAAAAGGAATCTGTATTCCACCGGTGATTTAAGTTTGATAACAGCAGTACTAGCGGGTAGTCTTTAAAGCCGTCAGTTCTTTTAATGCTTCATTAAAATTTTTATAACTCCATTTTCCAGCAACCGTTCCTTTTTTCAGGAGGTACAGCGTAGGATTGGTCCTTGCCGCCATGCGGATCATTACCCGGTCGCCTGCCAGTACATCCAGGTCTTTAAACGGCGTACCGGCTATGGCCTGCTTTACCGGTATCGCAGTACTGCTGATAATGTATACCGGTATTCCCTGCGCACGGGCATTTTGATAGACGGGCTCAAACCCTTTCTTCCAGTCGCTTACAGGGTGCGACATATCCTCGTTGAACAATAACAGGATATGACCCGCTTCCAGGAGCTGTTGTGTAATATTGTTACCGGCTGTATCTGTAAAATCAAAGCCCCGGATCTCGGGGATATTATTGGCCCCCGCTTTGATCAGTTTATCGTAACGATCAATAAATTTGTACGTGCTGTCATTAAAATCGGCCGGGAATTGTTCTGCATTAAACTCGATCTTTTTGCCGGCCTTTTCATATACGAATATGATCTCCGTGCTGTCCGGAACCGCATTCGCCGGTATTTTCAGTTTATCGGGAATAAAGCTTCCTTCTTTAAAGGGCAAGCAATCCAGTACCGGCAGGTACTTTAACGTATACCATTGCCCCAGGAAAGAAAACAGCGTAACCAGCACCATTAACACGGCTGTTGTTTTTTCCGAAAAGACCGGTTTGATATACCGGAGATTTATAAACAGGAACAGGATCAGCACCAGCAATATCAGATCTTTGATAAATGAGGTTTTGGAGCTGATGGGAATGCAATCACCAAAACAGCCGCAGTTGCTGAACTTGCCCGAAAGGTAGGCATAGCCGGTCAGGAAGGTAAAGAACACGATCAGCAGCAGCAATAACCAGGCGATCCATTTCTTTTTCCATCCCAGCAGTAGTGCAGCTCCTGCAATGATCTCAAAAGCGATCATAAGGATGGATAAGGTAAGGGTGATGCCGTTCAGCGAACTCAGCTTCCAGAGTTCAAAAAACTCCTGCATTTTATAGCTGAGCCCGATAGGATCGTTGGCTTTAATAAGCCCCGAAAAAATGAACAGAACTCCTACAATGACCCGGACGATTGCAACCAGTATCTTCATGCTGTTTCCTGTTTTTTGCCGCTCGCTTCGTTTTGTAAAATCAAGGCAAATACAGCATAGTTAATAATGTCGTTATAGTTGGCATCCACCCCTTCACTGATCAGTGTTTTATGATCGTTATCGAGGATCTGCCGTATGCGTTGCAATTTCATCAGGATCAGATCCACAAAGCTCTCCTGGCTCATCCCTCTCCAGGCCTCGCCATAATCGTGATTTTTATCCTGCATCAGTCTTTGGGCCGCACCGGTGTATTGATCATAATAGGTACGTACGGTTTCTTCCGGCAGGTCTGCCGGGGCATCCTTTGGCAGCTCCAGCTGTATCAGACCGATTACTCCATAATTAATAATCCCCTTGAACTCACCGGCAATATCATCGGCCACTTTTTGCTGTTTCAGATCCTGTATAGTACGGATACGCTGGGCTTTGATATAGATCTGGTCCACAATGGAAATGGTTCGCAGCACTCTCCAGGCCGTTCCATAGTCCTTGTTTTTCTTTAAAAACACATCCCTGCATTCGCTGATCACATTTTCGTATTGTGTATTTGTTTTATTCATAACGGTATTCTCTCAAACTTTAAATCGCACAATTGTTCCGGTATCAAACCAGCCAACATCTTATCTTTACGCTCAAAAATAACAAACAAATCGGGATGTTTACGCTTAATTGCCGGGGAAAGTTGCTTTCGCTTCAAAAGCCAGTTGTAATGGGCATTTTAAATATGACCCGGGATTCTTTTTATGCGCCGAGCCGGCATCAGGCAAGCGATGCTTTACTAAGTACCGCAGAAAGGATGCTGCAGGCCGGCGCCGCCATCCTCGATATCGGTGGTCAAAGCACCCGGCCGGGAAGCCATACCCTGTCTGCCGAGGAAGAGGCGGCGGCCGTGATCCCTGCAGTAGCAGCCCTGCACGAGGCGTTTCCCGATGCCATTCTTTCCATTGATACCTTCTATGGCAGCGTGGCCACCGCCGCTGTTGCCGCAGGCGCTTCATTGGTCAACGATATCAGCGCCGGAACCATCGACCCGCAGATGTTTCCAGCAGTTGCCGCACTCAATGTGCCCTATGTGCTGATGCATATGCAGGGCCGCCCGGATACCATGCAGCAGCACCCCTATTATGATAATGTTACCCAGGAAGTACTGGACTTTTTTATTGAGAAGCTTGCCTTGTTAAAAAAAGCAGGAGTAACGGATGTGGTACTCGACCCGGGGTTTGGCTTTGGGAAAACCCATGCACATAACTTTACGCTTTTAAAAGACCTGCGGCAATTTTCGATCCTGAACTGCCCGCTCTTATTGGGTGTGAGCCGCAAGGGCACTATTTACAGAACACTGGGAACAACAGCAGAAGGTGCGCTGAACGGCACAACGGTATTGAATACGATCGGGCTTATGAATGGGGCGCATATACTCCGGGTGCACGATGTAAAGGAAGCAATGGAAGCGATCCTGCTGCTGCAGCATTACCCGGAAACCATTCCTTCCTGTTTATAGCTCCAGGCGCCGGTACTGCATCCGCATACAAAATGAAGCCGGCATTTGCAAGCGGATGATTTAACTGCCATCTGTGGCAGGTATCCGGTTTTTTGCGGTTACATATTGGATTCAAGAACAGCGGTCAGCTGCCCTGCCGGCAATACACCGCTTTGCCGCCATACTACCTGCCCCTTTTTAAACAGGATCAAGGTAGGCACGCTCTGCACCTGATAAAAGGATGCTGCCTGCGGACTTTGGTCAATGTCTACCTTAATAATGGTTACATTTTCGCCTACTTTGGCCTTTACTTCTTCCAAAACCGGCTTCATCATTTTACAGGGGCCACACCAGGTTGCCGTAAAATCGACGAGTACCGGCTTTTCGCCATTGATCAATGTTTGAAATGTAGCTGCCATCTTTTTGTTTTTACAAAAGTATCAACAATCGCACCATTTCACATAGAAAACGGCCATCCTTTTGGGATGACCGTTCAAATATCAAAACGCTGACTGACTTATTTTTTATCGCCTGCCTTTGGAGACTCCGCCTTTGGTGCTTCCTGCGGAACAGGCATTACCGGTTGTTGTTGCTGCGGAGGTGCATCTCCCACATGGGTGATTTCCACTTCAAAATACAACGCATCGTATGCCTTAAATGGCGCGCCCTGAGGTGCTCCCTGTGTATAGGCCAGGAAACCCGGAATATAGATCACACCTTTTCCACCTTCTTTAAACTGTTTTAAACCATCTTCAAAACCGGGGATGGTTCCACCGGAACCTACCTGGGCCGTCATGGTATTGGCATCGAAAGGCTTGTCGCCCTCTACTGTTTTACCAGCATACTTCAGGGTTACGAATTTACCATCAGCTACCTGTGCGCCGGTACCGGGATTGTCTATTTTTACAAAAGTACCCAGTGCTGATTTCACAGCCGTAATGTTTTTCTTTTTCAGATACGCTTCCATGTCCTTGATCTGCTTGTCTTTTCCACCCGCTTTTTCAAACGCATCTACTACTGCTTTTTGCTTGGCTTCCTCTCTTTTCTGATAAGCTTCTCCTTCTTTCTGACGGTCGGCCATAGCCAGGCTATCCTTTTTAAATACTTCCAGTACTTTAAATGTAAAGGTGATTTTATCGCCTTTTTTCAGGAACGGAGGCATTTGAGCTTCCTGTATCTGTCCTTTCTTGATGAGGGAGTCTACAAAAAGAATCGCAATAAGGCTATCTCCTTTTTTCAATTTAGGCAGCACTTCCAGCGGGCTGTAGTTGGTTTGCTCCGGCATCAGCTGCTGAATGGGCATATACTCCGGCATGGTGTTGTAGGAATTATACATCACCGTGTCTTTTGCACCCGAAACGGTCTGGATCACATGAAATTTCAGTACGTCGCCGGTTTTTGTAGAGTCCTTGCTTCCGCCTTCGATGATTTTATATTTCAGGCCGGTTGCCGTCGTTTTAAAATCCGCGTTCTTACAGGCTGTAAAAGCTACTGCCGTAAACAGGCACAACCCGATTGTTTGTAATTGTTTCATTTTTGTTTTTGTGTTATTGTTTATTCAGATGTTACGTTGCTTGATTTGTGAAAACCGTTACATGTAAACTGGCTGCCTTATTGAACAAAGACAGCCAGTTCGCTTGTTTTTTCTTAATTATTTCTTTTTCCCTTTTCCTGCAGGAGCCTGAGGCTGCGTGATGATCTTCGTTTGAGGCATGGTATCACCCACTTCTGTAACTTCTACCTCAAAATACAAGGGTTCAAATTCTTTAAACGGAGCTCCCGGAGGCGGAGTTTTTCCGTAAGCCAGGAATCCGGGGATATAAATCACTCCTCTTCCGCCTTGTTTAAATTGACGCAGCCCGTCTTCAAACCCACGTATCGCCCCGTTTACACCAATCTGTGTAGTGAAGGAGTTCGGGCCTTCAAAGGTACTGTCGTTCAATACTTTTTTTCCGGTATATTTTACGGAAACAAATTTCTTGTCTGCCACAGGAGCACCGGTACCCGGATCGTCAACTTTTACAAAAGCACCCAGCGGTGTTTTTACCGTGCTGATATTTTTATTCTTCAGATAGTTTTCTACTTCTGCAATCTGTTTTGCTTTTTCACCGGATTTTTCCAGGGCCAGTTCCTCGTTCTTTTGCAGTTTTTCTATTTCTGCCTGGTAGTCTTTACGTGCCACGCTATCGGCGCTGAATACATCCAGTACTTTATAGGTATAAATGATCTGGTCGCCTTTTTTGAAATAAGGAGGCATTTGTGCTTCGGGTAACATACCTTTCTTGATCGCTGAATCGATGTAAACGATGGCTACAAGGCTATCGCCCTTTTTCAGGAACTTGAATACTTCAGCCGGATCATATATCGGCTGATCCGGAGGGTAAGGACGTGCACCTGTAAAAAAGGGAAGCTTTCCATAAGTATCTGCCAGTACGGTATCCTTATGCCCGCTAACCTTTACGGTCATGTTCATTTTCAAAACAGACCCTTCGCTTAAACTATCTTTACCTCCGCTTCCGAAGATCTTATATTTAAGTCCACTATGCGTGGTTTTAAACTCCGTATTATTCTTGCAAGCTGTAAAAGCAACTGCTGTAAACAGGAACAGCCCTACAGTTCTTAATCGTTTCATTTTTGTTTTGTATTAAATTATTGTAATAAATGCTCGTTCTCTTTCAATGCTTGTTTAAACCGGTTCACCGTTTCCTGCAGACTGTCTTTTGATCCGCCGCCAGAGGCATTAAAATGTCCGCCGCCGTTAAAATAGGTGCGGGCAAACGTGTTGCAATCAAAATGATCCTTGCTGCGGAAGCTCCATTTCCGCTCTTCCTCCCGGTCAATAACCAGGGCGGCCAGTTTGATGCCCTGTACAGACAACGGAAAGTTTACCAGCCCTTCTGTATCCCCGGTCTTTATTTCATACTTTAAGATGTCATATTTGGGGATTGCAATAAGCGCCGTATTGTATTCATAAAAGAATTCAAGGCGATGCGAAAACACATGTCCCATAAAACGCAGCCGGTTCTCCAGGAAATTATCAAACAGTAAACTGTGAATTTCTGTATGCCGGATTCCCTGCTCCATCAAACGGGCGGCCATATAATGTACCGCAGGTGTGGTGGCATCGAACCGGAATGAACCGGTATCTGCAATAAGCCCGGCATACAAACAGGCGCTGATCTCTTTATCCAGCATCTGTTCATCGCCTGCTGCCACAATCAGATCAAAGATCATTTCGCAGGTAGAACTTTTAGCCTGATTGCTGATACCATAATCAAAAGCATCCACATCCGGCTCCCGGTGATGATCGATCAGCACCTTCAAACATTGCGCCTTATACAGATCCTGCTCAAAATGCTTGGTGCGGTGAAAAATATTAAAATCCAGGCAAAACAGCCAGGTTGCCTCAGAAAGTGCCGCCTGTGCCTTCTCCCGTTCCTTGTCGTAGTTGAGTACATTACCGGCACCCGGCATCCAATTGAGCCAGGGCGCCCAGTTGGTAGGTGATACCACAGTAACCGTGTGGCCCAGCTTTCGAAGATAGTGCGCAAAACCCAGGGAAGAACCCATAGCATCCGCATCCGGCTTTTGGTGCATGGTAATCACCACTTTAGCCGGCTGTCTTAAAATAGGAAATATATCTGTTATTGGTTTCAATGAGGCGCAAAAATAGGTAAATCTATGATTTAGAGTGGAGGATTTTTCCTAAATTTGCCGGCCAAATTAAATTAAATCTTAAAATGAGTAATCGTACTTTTACTATGATCAAGCCGGATGCTATGAAAAACGGGCATGCAGGCGTTATTATTGATCGTTTTATTAAAGAAGGCTATAAAATCGTTGCATTAAAAGTAACCCAGTTATCAGCCGACAAAGCCGGTGAGTTTTATGCCGTGCATAAGGAACGTCCTTTTTACGGAGAACTGGTAGCATTTATGAGCAGCGGCCCCATTGTAGCCGCTATCCTTGAAAAAGAAAACGCAGTTGCTGCATTCCGTGAGCTGATCGGCGCCACCGATCCTGCAAAGGCCGCAGAAGGTACGATCCGTAAACTGTATGCTACCTCATTGGGTGAAAATGCCGTGCATGGCAGCGACAGCGACGAGAATGCTAAAATTGAAGGTGATTTCTTCTTTAGCGGACTGGAGCGCGTACATTAAAATTTAGCAGACTCTATAATTGAAAAAGCCGGCTCTTGTAAGAGGCCGGCTTTTTAATGCTCTTTGCCACATCCCTATCGCACTTCCGGTACGGAAATGATATTTGAGGATAAAACCACATTCTGCGACAATCCTCTTTGATGAACGGGATGGTACGTTGCCATTTTTTCTTCTTCCTGCATACGGTGATTGGCAATGAATAAAAGAGAGGGCACTGATGTAAGAAAAATCAGTAAAAGAATAGATAGTAAGCGTTTCATAAAACCGGTTTTTAATATAGTTAACTATGGAGTAAAAGGCTGGCGGCAAGGTAGTAAAAAAACCGCTGCCACGCCGTTTCTGCCATTATTATTTTATTAAGTCTTTCAGCCGCGACCTGGATTTGTTGAATACATTCCGGCCGAGATCGATCCCTTTTCGCATTTCCTTTTGTTGCTCCTCCGGCAGATGTATAAACTCCTGACAGGCGGTACTGCAACAGTTGTCGTATTTTGTTCTGCATTCCTCACATTGAATAAACAACAGGTGACAGGCGTCATTTACACAATTTACATGTGTATCTGAAGGTTTGCCGCACTGGTGGCAACGGGCAATGACTTCTTCGGTTACCCGCTCCCCTAACCGCTGATCAAAAACAAAATTCTTGCCATGAAATTTGTTGGCCAGTTTTTTTTCCTTGATCTGGTTCACATAATTGATAATTCCGCCTTCCAGATGGTACACATTCTTAAAACCCCTGTGCAGCATATAAGCGGAGGCCTTTTCACAACGGATACCTCCCGTGCAGTACATAATAATATTTTTATCCATATGTTCCTGCATCATATCCACTGCCATCGGTAGCTGGTCACGGAAGGTGTCGCTGGGGATCTCTATCGCATTTTCAAAATGCCCCACCTCAAACTCATAGTGATTCCTCATGTCGATCACGATTGTTTCAGGGTCATTTGTTAAATTATTAAATGCCCCGGCATCCACATACTTCCCTTTTTTGGCCATATCAAATTCCGGATCGGTGATGCCATCTGCAACGATCTTCTCACGTACTTTTATATCCAGCACATAAAACGATTTTCCGTCATCATCTACTGCAATATTCAAACGGAGTTCGTTTAATGCCGGCGTTTGGCTTAAGACGGACCGGAGCCGCTCCAGGTTGTCTGAGGGTACACTTATTTGTGCATTAATGCCCTCAGCAGCAATATAAATACGCCCCAACACGCCAATAGCGGAAAAAGACTTATAGAGTGTGTTGCGGTAAGCAACCGGGTCCTCTATTTTGAAATAACAATAAAAAGAGATGGTGGTACGCGGTGTGGTATCCTTTAAAATGCGCTCTTTTAGCTCCCTCCGTGATATGCGGTTGTGCAATGCCATAGTCTGTTGAAATTTGAACCGCGGGTATCGCGATAATTAAAATTTTAATTGGGCAGTTACAGGCTGCACCAAATTTCACCGCAAAAGTACTGGTTTTTGGCCAGCCAGACAAATTCAAAACGCCTGTTGCTCATAGGCTTTACGCAAAAACCCACTAAAGCGGAAAATAAAACTAAAAAAATAGTTGTTAAACTAATAATTTAGTTTTAACTTGCTGTAAATACGATTTCATGAAACAACTTACAAAAGCCGAAGAACAGATCATGCAGGCATTATGGCAGCAGGGTCCTATGTTTTTAAGAGAGATCCTGGAACTCCTCCCTCCTCCCAAACCGCACCAGAATACCGTTGCTACCATTCTCAAGATACTGGTGGAAAAAGAATTTGTAACGGTAAATGTGTTTGGGCGGCAGCACCAGTACGTACCGGCTGTAAGTAAAGAGGATTATTCAAAAAAAACCATGCGGCAGATTGTAAAAGGATATTTTGAGGGGTCCTTCAGCAACGTTGTATCTTTTATGGTGAAGGAAAACAATCTGAGCATCGAAGAGCTTGAACAGTTACTGGAGCAGATCAAACGTCAGCAATCAAAAAAATAAAAGCCATGTTCCCCTATCTGGTAAAGATGGTTGCCTGTTCAGCCATTTTGTTTGGATACTACTATTGCTTCCTGAGAAATGAGCGGTTTCACCAATACAACCGTTTTTTTCTCCTTGGCATCGTTTTACTCAGTTTTTGTTTGCCGCTGCTGAAGCTGCCACTGCTCACCCCAGGTAGCATGGATGCGGTATTGCAAACATGGCAGCGCCTTAGCCCGGCCCCTGTTACCCTTGACGAAGTAGTGGTTTCCAGCAACACCCGCACGGTTTTTCATCCACAAAACGGGCTTACCTGGTGCTACGCCGGTGTGTCCCTTTTACTCAGCATCAGACTCTTTATGGCCTGCCGGAATGTATTGAAATTAAAAAAAGGGCAACCCGGTAAACGCATTGGCCGGATACGGTTATTCTGGTCGGATCACCCGAAGACACCGTTTTCGTTTTTCAACTGGATGTTCTGGAATCCCAGGCTCTCCATGCATTCCCCGCAGGGAAAACAGATCTTCCGGCACGAATGGTATCACATACGGCAAAAGCATAGCTGGGACCTGTTCTTTATTGAACTGGTATGCGTTTGCTGCTGGTTGAACCCGTTTTTCTTTCTTATAAGGAAAGAGCTTCATACGCTGCATGAATTCCTGGCCGACCGGCATGTGACCCGGTCCACGGACCGGTTTGATTATGCGCAACTATTAGTACGTCATTCCCTGGGCGCGGCCCATCATCCGCTCATGACGCCCTTTTTCAATACCGATCTGAAGCGAAGAATTGCAATGCTTACCCAAAACCGGCAACCCGTTTTGCAGTACCTGAGGAAAGCAATGGCATTGCCTGTCATTGCCACGGCGCTGTTCCTGGTTTCCTTTGCACCTGTAAAAAAGGCGCTTTTGGCGGTCTCCTTTGCATTACCGGGTCCTGAAATACATGCGGAAGCATTCTCTGGCATGCCGGCCAACACCGGAGGCCTGCAAACAACATCAAGGGAAGAGCTCCGGCAGCTGGGCCCGGCACGGCAGCCGATCAGCATGGCTGTGCCCATATCAAATGGAGTTAGTGCAGCAACCATTCCATCGATCGAGCTGCCACCGGCCGAGCAACCGGTAGTGGTTTTTCCAACTGCCGATACCCTTCCCCGTTACCAGGAACGCGGACCGGAGATCTTTACCAAAGTGGAACGCGACGCTAGCTTTCCCGGCGGACCCGACGCATGGAAACAATTCCTGCAGGCAAACCTCCGGTTCCCCGAAAAAAATAATGCCCCTGCAGGAACCTACACCGCCATTGTACAATTTATCGTAGACCGGGAGGGTGCCATCAGCGATATAAAAGTTATTGCAGACCCCGGTTATAACTTTGGTGCCGAGGCAAAGCGCGTCATTCAGCTTTCCGGAAAATGGAATCCGGCCCTTCAAAACAAACGGGTTGTTAAAGCCTACCGGAAACAACCGATCACATTTAATGTATCCTAACTAAAACCTGATGCAGTATGAAAACAATTGCCATTTATTTTCTACAGCTTTTTTTATGCTCCGGCCTGCTTTACGCCTACTACCTGCTTTTTCTCAAGAACAGGAGGCTGCACCGGTTTAACCGTTTCTTTTTACTCGGCAGCTTTGTGCTCAGCATGGCGGTGCCGTTTATTAAAGTGCCATTCTATGTTTCCTTAACAAAGGATAGCAATATCAGTATTCAAACGCTGGTAAAATACAATGAACTCCTGTTGCCGGAAGTAATCGTATCGTCGCGGCAATCATCCGGGCCGGAAGGCGTCCAGCTCTGGTACCTGCTTTATATAAGCGTGGCGCTTTTCTTTTTTGTAAAAATCGCGGCCGGTATTCTTGCGCTTGTAAAAAAACGGGTGAACAGTAATGTACAGCGGTGGCATTCAATCCGCATTATCGAAACAAAGGATCCGTCTGCCCCCTATTCTTTTTTTAACTGGCTGTTCTGGACGCGCAGTGTGGATGAATATTCCGAAGCCGGTCAAAAAATACTCCGGCATGAATGCCATCATATCCGCCAATGGCATAGCGCAGACGTGCTATTTACAGAAATCCTTACTGCTATGGCGTGGATGAACCCGTTTTTCTGGCTGATGAAAAATGAGCTGAAAGCCGTTCATGAATTTTCGGCTGATGCATTTGCGGCCCGCGATGCAGATGAATTTGAATACGCGGCACTGCTGGTTACCGAGGCCCTTCACATCAAACAAAAACTGCTGGTACACCCATTTTATAATAACCAACTAAAAAGAAGAATTACAATGTTAACAAACGCAGCGCACCACCGCTATTATGCATTAAGGCAATGGATGGCATTACCCCTGTTCCTGATTGCAGCCACTCTGTTTATGGTCAGCTGTCAGTCGGCCGATCAGCAAACCAAACAAACGAAGGACTCCCAGGCACCTGTTCCGGCCGTTGTTGTCCATGACAGTACCGAAAAGGCATTATCACCGGCCGTTCCTGAAACTACGGCAACTGCTGCACCTGCCACCGATTCAGTTAAGGTATCCGTAAAAAAATTCACCCCACCCAAAATCGTGAAAGACGCCGGAACGAAAGAAGCAAAACGTTTGGATCCACCCGTTGTGATAAGGGATGAACCAGAAGTGTTTACTAAAGTAGATCAGGATGCCCGGTATTCGGGTGATTGGTCCAGGTACTTAACGCAAAACCTCCGGGGCGAGGTTCCCGTGGAAAACGGAGCAAACCCGGGTAATTACCAGACGATTATTCAGTTTGTTGTAGATGTTGAGGGCAATGTCAGTGATGTGAAAGTTATCAAGGATCCTGGTTATGGAATGGGTGCAGAAGCCGTACGGGCAATTAAACAATCCGGGAAATGGAAACCGGCAATGATGAATGGCAAAAATGTAAAAGCCTACCGGAAACAGCCAATCACATTCCAGGTTACAGAGGGATAAGGAATCTCTGTTCAATAAAAACCAACAGGGATGCCTCAAATCTGGGGCATCCTTTTTTAGTGGGAATCCCCGCAATTTTTAGCATCCCAGGAATAAAGAAACGGAGTATGTTTAACGGCTATGTTTGGAAAATCATTGCTTGCTGCGCGCGTGCAGATAGGATCCGCTGAGTGATGCCAGCCCGGTTACCAATCCGCCAATAATACCGGTGATAACAGCCAGCAGCATCGGTTTTTTTCCAATGCCCAGCAACAGCCCGATGCGACCCGCCAGAATGCCATCGTTAGCTGCATTGATGCGCCAGGCCAGGAAGAGCCAAAGCAGGAATACAGCGATAAACCCCGACCAAAAAGAAGGCGCCGGCTTTTGCCGCAGCAACACGGCTACCACAAACCCGGCCACCGCAATCCCCCACCAGGGGAAGTACATACCGGAGATATAAGACAGTACACCAATGGCAACGATGCTTACAAAAAACTTCATGTTCATATCTATTAAAACGGTAACCGGCGATGTATCCGGCGTTTATTATTGTTTTACAAAATTCATCCGCCATTTCACCCGGGCATCTCCCTGCTCATTGCTGCCCATCATCCATAACCGGTAATAGTTGCCGGTTACCCAGGTATCAATTGCATTATCATAAAAACGGCTTCCCGGATTTCCGCTCTGCCCTCCAGGATAAACACCGTAGGCTTCCGTGGGTGTTCCCAGCTGCACCACCATGCGCCAGCTGGGACCATGACTTTTTTTAACGGCGTTGATGATATTGCCCCACCCGCCTACATTGAGTCCCGTATGCGCAAAAGGCAGTAACGCATCCTTTAACAAATGATATACACTTACATCTTTAAACCTTGCCCATGCTGCACGGCCGTCTTTTTCAATACCGGCCATCATTTTCGCCGTTTTATTGAGGGCATCGGTAACCTGCAGTTGTATCGTTTCCTGTTCGGGTGTATTGATATTATCTACATACCCCATAACCGTAGGATCCTTCTTCAGTAATTCCATCAGTGTTTCTTCCGCCGGCAATTCCACCTTAAAACCAGCCCGGGCCATTTCGTCCTGCCAGATATTGATGGAAAGCGAATCCATCCATGTCTGATAGACGGTTTGTGCCACCGAAAGCGGGCCGGCAAACAGGTCCCAGTTCTTTACCTGGTCATAATATTTTTTTGCACCGGGGCTCAGTTGATCGGTATCCGTATAGGTTAATAGCAAGGGTACCATATCGCGAGCCATGATGTTGAAATAATTGTTCTGCAGCTTCATCATATCCTCCGCGGTAATATGACTCATGGAGCGCAGATACAGATCTATGGCGCTGGCCCGGGGTGTGATATAGGCCCCCGGAATATAATACGGATATGTACTGTCTGCCGGCCGCTGGTTGGCACTGAACAAATAGCCGCGCGCCGGGTTTACAGCATGCGGATTCTCCTCCTGCGGAATAGCTGTCTGCCAGTCATAACGCCTGTCCGTTCCGGGCATTACATATTGTCCCTGGTTATTCCATCGTGCCGGAAACCGCCCCTGCTGCCACAGCGCAATGGTACCGGACTTGGATGCAAAAACAAAATTCTGGCCGGGACATTCAAAGAATTTGATGGCATTTACATAATCATCGTAATTCTTTGCCCGGTTCAACAGGTAGAACGCATTTCCGTCGTCACCGGTATGATGCGCCATCCACTTAACCGCCAGCCCGTTCTGTTTTGTCAATGTATCCCTGAAACTTTCATCATACATTACCGGACCAAAAACGGTATAGGCTACCGTATCATAAACCGTAGCACCGCCTTTTACCTTAATAGCCTCGATCCGCTGCTGTGCCGGCTTCCACTGGTCTTCGAACCAGTAGGCATTCCGCCGGCTGTCTTTAAACCGGATCGCATAATAATCTTTTACATCCCGCTGGGCATTGGTAACGCCCCAGGCAATACTATCGTTAAAACCGATGATCACGTACGGACTACCCGGCAACGTGGCACCATAGGTTTTGGTTTGCGGGGTACTAAGCTGCATTTCATACCAGATGGAAGGAAGGGATAATTCCAGGTGCGGATCATTTGCCAGGATGGGTGCATTGTTTGCCGTTTTGCTGCCGGCCACCACCCAATTATTACTCCCGTTATCCCGGTCGGGCGTATATTGTTCAAAGGCTGTTACCGGGGGCTGTTCTTTAAAATAAGCCGAATCTGCACCGGCAGGCGTCACCGGCGTAACAGCGGGTTTGGCAAATGCAGTGCCCGGCGGCACGATCGGCTTCAGCGAATCCGGTACCTGCGGATACAGCAAATTGATCTGACTCGTAGAAAAAACCTGGTGCAACCTGGAATAGGCCAGGTCTTTTTCAGTTCCCGAAGCCAGCATTTTGGCCATCATTTTCAGCAGTAATGCGGTTCTTAAGGTGGTCCACTCTTCCGGTTCAACGTTCAGGATCTTGTATTCGAGTGGAAGATCGCTTTTCCTAAGCGAATGAATATACGCATTGATACCGGCCGTATACGCCGTGTAAACGGCATGCGCCTTCGGATCTTTCTCCATAGCCTGCAGCGAATTTTCCGCCGCAAATTTCATTCCCAGCCGCCGCTGTTCGCGGTCATAACTGATCGCCTTCGGCCCGGCAATTTCGCTCACCCGGCCCTCCGCAGCCTTTGTTTGCAGATCCATTTGAAACAGCCGGAACTTTGCATGCAGGTAGCCCTGTACAAAATAAAGATCTTCATCATTCTCTGCAAATACATGAGGCACGAGGCGTTCATCAAAACAGACCGCCACCTTTCCTTTTAATTGCGGAAATGCCAGATCGGCGTCAAAACGGGCGGCCGTGTCTTCGGCATTTTGCCAGAAGCCCGTTTGTGGACTTAAGAAGTTACCAACAGGCATGGGTACTTTATCGCCCAGGGGTCTGTTTAGCAGGTATACCAGCAGCAGGGTAATGGCCGCAGTGAACAGAAAAGGAAAAACTCTCATAAATAGACCTTGTATCAGCAAGTTAAGGATTAAAAATCAATCCGGAAAGCCGGCTAAAAAAAAGCAATGCGGTCCTCTTTTCAAAAGATACGCCATCACCGGCCTCATCCTGTTTTTTTAAAGGAAATACCCGGTTGTAGTTAAGGTGCAGGGCCAAAGAGCCGGGCAAGGACAAACATATGGATATTCATCTTTAAAATGTTATGCCGAATAGAAGCTGAAACAAGTTCAGCTTGACAGACTCCTGGGTCACGCAGGACCCTTCCGGGATCTGTTCCTGTTCCAGCAACTGACGGCACAGGCGCTGAAATAATCCCGATTGCTCGGGACAACAAAACGAAAAAAATAATCCGTCGTCTGAAGATGTGATCCAAGGCTTCTTCCCGGGCTCACCAAATATAAGCTGAAACAAGTTCAGCTTGAAAAAGGAAGATTTTCGCTTGCCGTCACCCTGAACTTGTTTCAGGGTCCATGTGCATTAAAAAGATGCCGGAGAAACTTCAACTTGACAAAAAGAATAATGACGAAAGCATCATTCAGGTCAAATCTCACAACAGAACGTCCATGAAAATAATCGCCCGTGCCATTTCGGTTACTTTTTCTTTACCGGCGACGCTTCCTCCTTTGCTTTTTTCCTGCCCGATTCGATCAGCGCCCGCTGTAACAGGTATTCGATCTGCCCGTTCACACTCCTGAATTCATCGGCAGCCCATTTTTCCAGCAATTGGTAAGCCGCCTGATCGATGCGCAATACAAAGCTCTTCTTATCTTTCAAGGTGCCGTTTTTATTGATACAATGTTCCGGCGTTTAATACCGGCGTTGCAGCTTTTTCACCGCAGAGTACTACCATCAGGTTGCTTACCATGGCCGCCTTGCGCTCATCATCCAGCTCCACAATATTGTCTGCCGACAACTTTTTTAAGGCCAGGTCTACCATTCCAACTGCTCCCTCCACAATTTTTATCCGGGCTGCCACAATGGCTGTTGCCTGTTGCCGCTGCAACATTGCTCCCGCAATTTCCGGCGCATAAGCCAGATGACTGATCCGCGCTTCCTGTATCAGGATCCCTGCCGGCTCCAGGCGTTCGGCCAGTTCCTGCTCGAGGATCTTGTTCACCCGTTCGCCGCCATCCCGCAAGGTAATTTCGGCCTGTTCATCCTCCATCGTGTCGTAAGGAAAGCTCACAGCCAGGTGCCGGACAGCCGCTTCACTTTGGGTACGTACATAATCGATATAATTGGCTACCTGGTAGGCGGCTTTGTAGGTGTCGCCTACCCGCCAAACGATCACGGCCCCAATCTCGATGGGATTGCCCATCTTGTCATTTACCTTTAAAGTTTGTCCCTGAAAGTTCTGGTACCGCAAACTGAGCTTATAACTACCATACAGGGGATTTACAAAAAACAATCCGTTCTCCTTAACAGACCCTACATACTTTCCAAAAAAGTTTAATACCCTTGAATGATTGGGCTGTATGATCATCAGCCCCTTTAAAAAGAAAAGGCTGAGCAGTACCAGCAAAATACCGGCAACGATCCAGGGAGCCTGATGTTCCGCGTTTACAAGCAGATAGATACCAACTCCGGTAAGCGCAATTGCAATAAACAGCGCCAGATAGCCGGACATGGGTTTTAATGACTTCTCCATAGCTTTAATTTAATATTAAAATGATATCATAAAGATATAAAAAAGCCCTACCGGTTCAAAATTTATTTTTGTGCATTATTTATTGCTGCCGGGACAAAAGGGATGCAATGCGGTCGGCAATGACGCGGTTCCCTTTATCTGAGGGATGCAGGCCATCATACGTGAGGCCTATAGCCGCTTCGGGGTACGGGTAAACATCCGTTTCCGGATGAAACGGAATTGTTTGAAAATACGGATAGGCATAGCTGCGGTATTTACCGGTTGCAGGATCTTTTAACCACTTAAACCGCACCAGGTCTTTTTCCTTTAGCCCGCGATCGTTGTACAGATCGATACATTCCAATCCTTCCATCGCTGCTATATTTTTTATAGCCGCAGCTACCTGTTGTAACGACTGTCCGTCTTTATCCTTATACGACCCCCAGGCATTGTTCTTCATATTAAACAGGTATACAAAATCGGTTCTCCGCATGGGTGTTATCAAAATGATGCGGGCATGCGTATTAAGCTTGCGCAGCCGGCTTACAATGATCCTGAATGCTCCATAGATCGTACGATCGCCGGATGCGTTTTTATAATCATCTACCGATCCTACAGGCCTTCCCTGCCACCAGTCGTTCGTTCCCAGCAATACCGTATATACATCAGCATAAGGGATATACAGTGAATCAAAATTTGCAGCAATGCGTCCCGCCGTCCAGCCATTATAGCCCTTATTTACATAGTGTACAAAGGGCAGTTGTTCCGCCACCATCGTCAGATACCCTTTCGTAATACGGTTACCGGTTTCGTCCAGGTGCTCATTCAGATAAGTGATGCTATCGCCAATGGCCACCCACTTTATTTCCTTCTTTTGAAACCCGCTTGCCAGGAGTAAAAAGAGCAACAGTGCAATCGTTCGTTTTTTCATTTATGGAATGATTTCAAACAGGAACACCTGTGTTTTTTGTTCCCTGCTAAAATTGTTATCGGAAATCAGTAATAATGAATAATGCCCGTTCGCCAGTTTCGGGCCCAGGGTAATGCCTTCCACGTTGTCGATATAGCGCCCCAGATCGTTCATATTCAATAACAGCCTTTTTGATGCAGGCCGGTACGTTTTATCAATATGCAACCCGTTTTTTCCCGATACGTCTGTTGAGCCATCAAGATCTGCTTCATATATTTTTATGGTGCAATACGAATTCCCAATCGAAAACGAGCGTTCCATTACCAGCAGGCGATGGGCATCAATGGCCATGATCTCTGAAATACCATTCACCCGGAATGCGGTGGCCGGATCGGGTTTACGGGCCACGGCGTCCAGCAGGTAAGCATATTGCGTCACGGGCTTCCGGGATACAGCATCGTATTTCAGGATTCGTACCGGTGCACCGGCGTAATCGACATCGGCCTTGGGCCCATCCTCAAACAGCGGCTCCTCCACACTTACAAAAAGATGCCGGTAATCGCCGGTAAAAGCCAGCCCTTCAAATACCCCGTTTACCCGCGGCCCTTTTTCCGTTGTATGCACATGCATATTTGAGGGCAGTGCAAAGCTATCCCTGTAATGTCCCTGCAGATCCATTTCCCATATCCAGGGATCTTTGATATTGATGATGCCGTTCCGTTCTGCACGGTCACCCTCGCTGGACCATATCAACCGATTGGTTGTTGGGTTAAAACGGATGGATTCGGGATCCGCGGCTTCCTGGGCCCCCTCTTTTAAAGAAGGGAACGTTTTACCATTGGCCATTTTAAGGGTTTGCACCCCGGTAAAGAACAGGGTATCGATCTTATTACCGGAGATTTTGATACGCGCTGTATAAAAACGCGAAGGACTGGTGGCCGACCGTTCATCGCTAATGATAAAATACTGATCGCCGCTGCGATCGTAATCAATACCCGATAAGCCGCCCACCCAGGTGCTTTTATATTGCAACTCAAAAGGGAGCTCATACACATCCAGGAATTTCAATTGCTCGATGGACAGGGGTGCAGCCGGATGCGGTAAAGAAGCAGAGGTGTTCCGCTGTACAGCACATCCGGTTACGAGGAAAATAAAAACAGCTAAAATTGAAGATTTCATACCTTTAAAACAGGTACAAAACTAAAGTTTTTTTTACCAAGTGCGCGGTATTCGGAACCTGTTGAATGATGCCTTTAAATGCAGTAACAAGTTTGGCAAAACACTCGGCGAAAAACAACGCCGCACGTATTCCTGCAACACTACTAAAACTGAATTGTACCTTAACTAAAGCAGGATAGCGATTTCTTATAAAGCTCCGAAAGCGTCTGGCAAGCCTGCCAATGCACCGGGATAGGAGAAAAAAAATGTTACAAGCCTGTAAGCCGGATTCTGTATCCCGCCCGGGGCGGGATGGTTATCATTTATCTGTTCAGAGAGTTGCCTCAATGAATCCATCTACCTACCCTTCCTGCCATCCCGCCGTAGCGAAATTGTAAACGAGCAACTCACATTTTAAAACGGAACGTTTTAAAAAGCAGGATTTACATGGTATTTCAGCATACAAGGTTTACCCGTATTCAACATTACTGCTAAACACCGTGAGCTCTTACCTCACATTTTCACCCTCATCCCGCCCAAAAGCAGGACAGTTATTTTCTGTGGCACTGTCTGTTGTTCCGCCTGAGGCGAAACACCCGGCTATTCACCGGTGTATTGCTCTGTGCTGTCCAGACTTTCCTCCCATTCGCAATGCGAAAGGCGATAACCCGGCTTGTAACCCTGCAAAGTTAGAATCTAAAATTCAGAATGCAAAACCGGGGCATTACCGGGATGCCAGCAATTGCTGCTCCTAATATTTAAAATGGATCTCCGTTGCGCCGTAACCGTAAGAAGGGTGATACTGGTTTACAAAATAGCGCACCTCTTTTTTCCGCCGCAACGCATCATGGATCTCATCCCTGAGCCGCCCGGTTCCTACCCCATGAATAATGGTGAGCATGGGCTGCATATGGGCTACAGCCAGGTTGTAAAATTTTTCAAACGTATCCAGCTGAAGCGTCAGCATTTCAAAGTTATCCATGCGTGCCGCATTGTCCGTTAACTTCTCAATGTGCAAGTCCACCACGCTTCTTGCCGGCTCCAGGTGTTTACGTGCTTCTTTAGCGTTATACACTTTAAATTTTTCGCCCAGTTTGCTGAGCGACGCTTCCATAGGATCCGCTTCCGGTGCCTTATCCGGATAAGTGTCAAACAATTTATAGGAGAAGGTTGCCAGGTTCTTCTGCCGCAGCTCTTCGATCTTTGCAAAGAGCTGTTTGGGTTTTATTTTAACGGAGGTTTCAAAATGCGTTGCCTTCTGTTTATTTGGCTGTGCCAGCGAAAACTCAAACTCAAAAGAAGGGCTATCGCTCATGTCTGCAAAAGGCACATCATGAATGTAGAAGTTTTGAAAGGGTTCTACCGTATTCTTCAATTCAAATTCCGGATCGCCAAAAAAGCCCAGGGCATATTTAA
Organism: Niabella pedocola; assembly: GCF_021044425.1. Classification (GTDB taxonomy): domain Bacteria; phylum Bacteroidota; class Bacteroidia; order Chitinophagales; family Chitinophagaceae; genus Niabella; species Niabella pedocola. The sequence continues at coordinate 110,842 of NZ_JAJNEC010000004.1, forward strand.
ACTGGTAAGTAGTGCGTGTATTGTTAACAAGGTGCACCTTCAGCAGCTCCACTACTTCATCCCCAAACTCGTCGGTATCTGAAACCGGCAAAAAATTCAGCCAAACGCCGTCTTCTTCTCTTTCAGGAGCCTTCTTTTCCTTTTTAAGATCGTCTACAAATTTCCGGGGCGGTGCCTGCGGTTGCTTTTTCTTTTGGGTAAAATTCTTAAAATACGGGAAATCAATCTGGTCCAGGTATACCGGAAACTTTACACCGCGTACATCAACCATTACCATCTTATCGTTAATAAAATCAACGATGACACCTTCTTCGTCGGAATGAAGGATTAAAACTTTATCGCCTATCTGATATTTCACACGCAAATATACGTAGCGTACCGTTATCAATACAGCTGCCGCCGTGAAATGAAGGTTTATTACAGGGGCTGCCGCTTATGCAACGCGAGCCTTGTTTCTTGCCCTGACACCTTGTTATGGTTACATTAGATAAAACGCAGCTATCAGCCTGCTTTTTTTGCCAGCTTGCTGTTGCGGTATCCGTACAAGAAATAGATCGCCAATCCGATCGCCATCCATACAAAAAACCATAGCCAGCTGATCGCCGGAATTTCGGTAAGCAGATATAAACAGGATAAAACCCCCATTACCGGAACGAATGAGTATTTCCGGATGACTGTTTTAATGGTAATTACCGTGGCCATAACCAGGAACAATAAAAACAGGATCTCCTGGTACCCCTCATTACCGATATTGCGGAACGACTGAACCGTTCGCTCCCTGAACAGGTAAATAAATATCAGCAGCAATACGGGAATAATATAACGTCCGTTGATATAGGGAATTCTAAACTTACCCACTTCCTTGCTTACCGGCGGCAGGATCAGCAGGCCGCCGCAAACCAGTATAAATGCAAATAAGGTTCCGATACTTGTCAGGTCGGTCATGAGGCTGCTTTCAAGGAACAAAGCGCCAAATCCCACAATGACACCCGTTAACAGCGTAGAGAAGGACGGGGTCTTATACCGGGGATGAATTTTCTGAAAGATCCGGGGCAGCAGCCCATCCCGGCTCATGCTCATCCAGATCCTCGGCTGACCGATCTGGAAAACCAGCAATACCGATGTGGTTGCCACAACCGCACTGACGGAAACGATTTTTTCTACCCAGGGTGCTCTTTTTTCAAAGACAAAGGCCAGTGGGTCCGATACATTTTTAAACGATGCATAGTTTTCGATACCTGTAAGTATAAGCGCAACCGCAATATACAATACCGTACAGATCACCAATGAATAGATCATACTCCGCGGCAGATCGCGCTGCGGATTCCGGCATTCTTCCGCCGTTGTGGATATGGCATCGAACCCGATATATGCATAAAAGACCGCCGAAACACCTTTCAATACGCCCTCAAAACGGTTGGGCAAAAAGGGCGTCCAGTTATTGGTATCTACAAAAAATGCGCCCACAACAATAATAAAGATGATCACCGCGATCTTGAACATCACCATAAAATTGGCCGATTGCTTACTTTCCTTTATACCGATATAGGCCAGCCAGGTAATGAGTGCCGTAATAATAAAGGCCGGAAGATTCAGGAATACAGGCATGGTGCCGATCTTTGGCGCAGCGTTATACGCCTGGATCGCAAACTGATGATTTTTCAGCTCTTCCGGCGTAAGGCCGGCGGTATTACCCGCCAGGGCCTTTACGGCTCCCTGGTATGCGTTGACGGCCGTTTCCGGATCCACCAGCAACCAATCGGGCAAATGGATATGAAATACATGCACCAACAGGTTATTAAAGTAGCCGCTCCAGGAAATAGCCACTACGATGTTACCGATTGCATATTCCAAAATAAGCGCCCACCCAATTACCCAGGCAACAATTTCACCAAAACTTACATAGGAATACGTATAGGCGCTGCCTGATACCGGAACCCGGCTGGCAAACTCGGCATAGCATAAGGCCGAAAACCCACAGGTAACAGCGGTAATAACAAATAACAACGATACCCCCGGCCCGCCATGATAGGCAGCACTGCCGATGGTTGAAAAAATACCGGCGCCTACGACTGCGGCAATTCCCAGAAACGTAAGATCTTTTACAGTTAGTATTTTATTAAGGCCGTGCAGCTGCTCTTCTGGTTCAGCAATAATATTTTCTATCTTTTTTTTCCGAAAGATCGAGCCCCCCATCTATGATGAATTTTAGTGAAAATATTATAAAATGATGAGTTTTTTTAATTTATCCGTCTAATTTTCTCTTTTTACCAGTTGTTGCGCCAGTCCTTTAAGGGGTGTTTTTCGTTTTGAAACCACCGCCATATCGTCAAAATGCTGCAACGCCTCATTTAAAAAGCGGTGTTTAAGCTCAATAGCCCAGTTATCAATATTGCAATCCTTGTAAATTTTCAACACGCGGTTTACCTTATCCGGATCATTGCCTGCCAGCAATCCGTTCAGTTCCTCCTTTTGTGTGCCCTTCACTTCACCAAGGGCTTTTATGAGCAGGAAGGTCTTTTTGTTAGCCAGAATATCGCCCCCGGCCTGTTTTCCAAACTTTTCCGGATCTCCGAAGGCATCCAGGTAGTCGTCCTGAACCTGGAACGCCAGACCGATCTTTTTTCCTGCCTGGTATAAAAGATCCAGATTGCCAAAACTTCCGCCTCCCAGGATACCGCCCATCTGCAAACTGGCGGCCAGTAAAACGGAGGTCTTTTGGGTGATCATCCCCAGGTACTCCTCCATCGTTACATCATTGCGCTGCTCAAAATCCATATCCAGCTGCTGTCCTTCACAAACCGCAACAGCCGTATGATTAAACAGTTCCAGTATCCGCTGTATCAGCGAAACATCGATCCGGGAAATATATTCATAAGCCCGTATCATCATTACATCGCCGGCAAGAATGGCGGTGCTTTCATTATATTTCGTATGTACAGTTTGCTTTCCCCTGCGCAACGGTGCTTTATCCATGATATCATCATGGATCAATGTAAAATTGTGGAATAATTCAACGGCAGTAGCTACATTCCAGGCATCGGGGTGTATATCTCCGAATAATTCGTTCGCCATCAGGCAAAGTATAGGCCGCAGCCGTTTTCCTCCGAGCGATAAAAAATAATTATTGGGCTGGTACAGCGTATGTGGCTCCTGCGGGAAATGTGTTTTTTCAAATGTTTCCGAAAATAAAGCGGATAATTCTTCGAATGTATGCATGGCTCAAAAATAACGGTTCTTGCTCAAAAAAGAAGTTTCGAAAACCCCTGGTCCCGAATTCATCCGTCATCCCCGGACCGGTACCCTTCCTGCCGGCCTCATTTTCCCATACAAACCGCCGGCCGCTTAAACCGGTACTGCCCGCGCAGGATGTTCAACGGCATATGAACGGCCATTTTTTACATACCCTTTGTTTTCCTGCTGCCCGCGGATCAAACAACATGGCGGTGCAAAAACAGTTTTTAAACCCGGCCCCTTGTCCGTCTTTTGTTACCGCGATTACTGCCCGGCCTTCCCTCAGTTTTTTCTTTGATCGATCCGGGGCTTCTTTTTGATATGCCCGAGCCTCTTGCCTTTGCAGAAGCCTCCATTTCATGGGTTATAGATGCGGCAAACACAAGATCCCACTCTGTTCCTGTCGCACAACGATATCGTTATATTTCATTTGCAATTGAATTGAATATTTACTAATTCCCCGGGCTGCTCAGCGGTGGATATAATATCCATTCGCTGCATATATGCAGGGGCCGGGAGCTGTTCCATCTGCTGCCACTCAGATTCCCGGCTTATATAATTGCTGTATATACACGGAATATAAGATAATGGGTATTTTAGTACTCAGCAGCCTCCACTCTGCCATACTGCACTTTTTTTGCAAGCCGGAGAAAGACAGGATAAAAACATTTTCAATTGCATTTTTCACGATGTGGTCTCCCTTTTCATAGATCGCGTCTACCATGCGCATGCATTTTATCACAACGGGCAGATTGTGCGCAGTGAGCATTCTTTTTACAAAACGCACCAGTACCTGCATTATTTGGAGGGCATTTCCAAATTGCCGGGTAGTTTCCAGTTCATGCACTATGGCGGGTAACTCATCTTCGATCATCGCCGGAATTTCATATTGATTCATATTTTCTGATTTATGCATCCTTGTACCCAAATTCATTCCAGCAGTAAGGCGCAATCATAAAATCCATTAGCATTCAACACATTAACAGGTTAGCGCCGTTAATGCTCCAAATTGGCAGCCTATCAAAATGAAAAAACCATTTCAAAATGAAATGGCTGTAGTGTCATAGAATATTATGTACTCTGCATCCGGGGCGGTGTGGCATTATTGCTTTTTCTTTCTGCCCCTGCCACCTTTTGCGGGTGTGTCTAACGTCGCCGGCTTTACCCAATGATAGTCGAGATAACGTTTCTCCAGATTGGCCGCCACCACCTGGATGCGGACCTTATCCCCCATGGTAAACTTAATGCCGGTGCGCATACCCACTATGGCATAATCGGCCTCGGAATGTTTAAACACATCGTACTCGGCCAGACTGGTCATACCCACCATACCTTCGCACAAATGGTCAACCGTTTCCGCCCAGAAACCAAATTTGGAAACCCCGCTTACAATGGCATCGAATTCTTCACCCACAAACTGTTGCATGTACTCTACCTGTTTGTACTTGTTGGCGCTACGCTCTGCCTCCATGGCGGCCCGTTCGCGCTCGCTGCAATGTTTGCATTTTTCCTCGAGCTTCTTGTCTACTTTAGCCTTGTCTTCCAGGATCTCCAGCAAAATACGGTGTACCATAATATCCGGATAACGGCGTATAGGCGATGTAAAATGACAGTAATTCTCAAATCCAAGTCCGTAGTGGCCAATATTCGAAGAAGTGTATTTTGCTTTCGCCATCGTACGGATACCCAGCTGTTGCAATACGGCTTCCTCCGGACGGCCTTTTATGTCTTTTAATAATTTATCAAAAGAGGCTGCAATGGTTTCTGCACTTGAAATATCAAATTTGTATCCGAACTTATGGGCAAAGGCCACAAAAGGCAATAATTTTTCTTCATCCGGTGTGTCATGGATCCGGTACGGGAATGGCAGTGTCTTATTATTGATCTTTACTTTTGAAGCGGTTTCCGCCACGTATTTGTTGGCCAGCAGCATCAGTTCCTCAATCAGCTGATGGGCTTCTTTACTCACTTTTAATACAATGCCGGTGGGTACACCATTCGCATCCAGTTTAAAGCGTACCTCTGTGGAGTTGAAATTGATGGCCCCTTCGTCAAACCGGTTCTGGCGCAGCCGCTGGGATAATTTGTTAACCAGGGTAATCACTTCCGCATGGTCGCCCTGGCCGGTTTCAATGATCGTTTGCGCTTCCTCATACGTGAACCGCCGTTTGGAACGGATCACCGTTTTCCCCAGCCAGTATTGTTTTACTTCTGCTTTTTCATTTAACTGGAAGATCGCGGAAAAGGTAAGCTTGTCTTCATCCGGTCGTAAGGAACATAATACATTGGATATATGTTCCGGCAACATCGGATTTACCCTGTCTGGCAAGTACACCGAGGTAGCCCGCAGGTATGCCTCATCATCAAGCGCCGTACCGGGCACCACATAATGACTTACATCGGCAATATGCACGCCTACTTCGTAGTTGCCGTTCTTCAATATGCGGAACGAAATGGCATCATCAAAGTCCTTGGCATCTTCCGGGTCGATGGTAAATGTGAGAATGTTACGGATATCCTTCCGTTTTGCCAGGTCTTCCTTTGTAATAGCATCCGGAATCCGGTTGGCCACTTCCATGGCTTCATCCGGGAACGATAACGAAAACCCTTTTTCGAGCAGGGTTTCTTTCATCGCAATGTCGCCGGCCTGTGCATCACCCAGTATGGAAACAATGGCGCCTACCGGGCGCTTGTCTTCTTTTTCCCAGCGCAACATTTTGGCTACTACCTTTTGCCCGTTCAATGCCCCGTTGAGGTGTTCCTCCGATATATAAATATCCGGCAATCCTTTTTCTTTATCGCCCAGTACAAAACCAAATCCTCTGTTTAACTGAAGGTTACCAATGAATTCCGTACGGTTCCGCTGTACCACTTCCATGATCTTGCCCTTGAGTTTTGCATCATAGCCCGATGTAAGTTTTACACGAACCACATCCCCGTCCATCGCATTGCGCAGGTCTTCCGGGCGGACCATCACATCCTCTTCCAAACCAGGAACGATCACAAATCCTCTTCCGGATTTTGTTACCTCCAGTGTTCCCTTCAGCAATTGCTCTCCCCCAGAAGATGATTTACTCTTTTTCTTCTTTACTTTTTTTGCCATAGAATATTTGTGGTTTTTCAAAGTTTTGAATAAAATCCCCGATCAAGGTATCAAATTTTTTGCTCCCGTCCAATAAAAAGCAATGCCGCACGGGTAATGCGAACAACGCTACCTGTTTTAACTGTGTTTTAAACCGGAGCAACCGCACACTGTCCTTCTCCGTGGTAATGAATGCCGCCGTTCCGTTTTTAAAGGCGTTGTATTCAAGCAGCAGCCGGTCGATATCCTCCTGCCTGAAGTCATAATGATCTTCAAAATAAAAGGTGCGGATCTCTTTTTTATATTGCTGCAATTGTTCTTTCAGCGGCTCCGGATTGGCGATGCCGGTTACCAGTAACAAGGTCGCTATCCCTTCCGGGAGCCCTTCCCCTTCACCAAAAACGGAATACAAGGTTCCATACTGCAACGCTGCAAAAAGCACCTGCTGCCCCGGTTGCGGGTCTATTTCATGTATGATCGCCTGTTGCTCATTTTCTGCCAACGCTTCAGGGCATTTTGTTACCACGATACAATCGGCTCTTTTGTAATGTGCCTTCAGATCCCTGAGCTGCCCCGCGGGCAGGTAATAATCGCCGGGAAACCGGTTATAATAGGCCGTAAGCAGGATATTGAACCCCGCTGTAACCGCGCGGTGCTGGAATGCATCATCGAGCAGGATCACCTCCGGCCTTTCGTTCTGCAGCAACGCATCGATGGCTGTTGTTCTTTCTTCAGCAACGGCTACAGTGATCTCTGGGAATTTTGTATGAAACTGCATGGGCTCATCGCCGATCGTTGCCGCCGTTGCCTGTTTATCGGCAACCAGAAACCCGCGGGTTTTCCGGCCATATCCGCGACTGACGGTTGCCAGCCGGTACCGTTCTTTTAACAGCCGCACGATATATTCTACCATCGGCGACTTACCGGTACCTCCTACGGAAAGATTTCCGATGCAGATAACCGGAAGCGGGTAAGAACGGCTTTTTTTTAATCCCGCATCATATAAAAAACTAAAAATGCGAACGCCGGCAATATAAAGCCATGAAACGGGTAACAGTAATTTATACTTCTTGTTGATAACGTTCTTAAAACTCATAAATCCCTTGCGGCGTAATACAATAATTTAAAGGTACGTCAAATTTATCGGTATCCGCAATCAGCGGTACGGGTTCAAAATAACTTAATCCTACAAGCAGCGCATCCGGCCGCACTTCCTTCAGGTAACGATCATATACGCCCTTCCCATATCCTACCCGGTACCCACGTTCATCAAAACACAATAACGGTACAAAGATCAGGTCCAGTTCCCGGGGCTGGGCCACAACACCATTCAGGGGTTCGCTAATGCCAAATTCATTTACACGGAACAAGGTTTCCTCATCTACCCAAACCGCTTCCATTGCGGAAGACCGGGCATCGTAAACGGGATAAGCAATCCGCATACCGGGATTCCGGAATTCGAGATAACTTAAGATTGCATCGGTACTGATCTCCTTACGGCGTTCGATAGCCGCATAACTAAATACAGCATGCAGGGGGGGCATGGGCAGCTGCTGCACCTTTATCAGTAACAGGTCATCCCATATTGCCTGCTGCTTTATTGTGATTTGGGCACGTTTTTGCAAATATTCTGTTCTTGCTTCCGACTTGAGCATTGGTAAAGGTACTAAAAACCTGCGAGGGGGCTACCCGTTTTCAAAACCGGGGATGCATAATGGCTATAGCGCCTTCTCCTGTCATCCGGAAAATAAAAATGTGAGGGAGTCTAATATCACCGGTGATCGCTGTGGCTACACGGGTTCATTGATAAACACGGAAAAAATAGTGGTACCGTAGTTTTTCTCAAAGCTGTATTTTTCAAACTGCTTGTAGTCATTCCGGGGCGTATGTTCCAGCACAAACCAGCCGTTTTCCCTGAGCAGCTGTTTGCCAATGATCAGCTTTGGCAATTCGTCGATGGCCGTAAGCGCATAAGGTGGGCCGGCAAAAATAAAATCATAGGTAACATTGCAGCTTTCCAAGTATTTGAAAACATCCATTTTTACAAATTTCATGTTTTCAATTTTCAGCGTAGCGGCTGTTTTTTTTATAAACTCAAACATCACATTGTCTTTCTCCACGATGGTCAGGTCTCCTGCCCCCCGGCTGGCCAGTTCATAACTGATGCTGCCCGTACCGCCAAACAGGTCCAGGGTTTTGATGTCTTCAAAATCGATCCGGTGCTGCAGCACATTGAAAAGCCCTTCTTTGGCAACATCAGTGGTTGGCCTCGTATAGGGCATTTTTGAAGGAGGATTGATCTTCCGTCCACCTAGTGCACCGGCGATAATTCGCATAGAGCAATTTGTTTTAAAGTAGTAAAATAATGCGGCGGCAGGGTTTGCGCCTCATCGGCCAGCCAGCCGGCATTCATCAGCCGGATGTTCAGGAAATAGGCATACAGCATTTTGTAAAGCTGCGAATCCGCATCGATCAGTCCGGACACGTTTAACTGCACCTCTGTTTGCATCAGTTGATGCGCTTCGGCAATCTTTAACAGGTAAAACAATACGTCTTCCGGTGCGCGGTAGGTATAATGCTGTGCCAGCAGCAGTGTTCCGTTCTTTACCGCTACCACCGAAAATGTATGATCAATCACGTTTACGTCCATTACGGCTCCCTGGTCTGCTACCATGGCTTCCGCAATACGGATCTTTTGCAGGTGCCAGTAAGCGGCGCCCGGGATATGATGAATGCATTGATTCAGCAATGTAAAGGGTACCGAATAATTCAGAACGATCTCACTGTCTATATGTTCGTTCAGGATATGGTCCTGCGGATCTCCTCCGGCAAGGTGCAGCAAGGCGCTGTTGTCGCCTGTGTTTAGCGCCGCTGGTAATAAAGTGTAAGCCGGAAAATCAAAAGCAATGGTCTTTTTCTGAAAAGGACTTTGAATTTCAGGGATCCCGGACAGGAGCTCCTGCAAGCTGTTTTCTTCTGTGGAAAACCATTTAAGTGTTCCCAGTTTTGAACCCAATGCATCACAAACCGCATAGGCCAGATACCCGGGGCCCGTCTGAACGGTTAAAACACTGTTTTCCGGGTCTAAAAAATATGTTCCGTTTATTTCAAATCGAGCCTGCACTTATTTTTTTATTAGGGAGCAAACCTACATAAAATTTTTCATTTCGTTTTTTGTATTGAAGCGGCAGGTCTGTTGTCACAGATCCCGGAGCAAACACCGGAAATTCAGTGAAGGGCTGTAATACCCATCAGCACCATCAACGGGGAAATAAACCGTTGCTACGGATACAGCAAATATTGCCTCCGCATTTTTTTATAGGCCGCCAGTCCCGGCTCCCAGCTCTTGCGGATTTCGGCCTCGGACCGGCCTTCTGTGATCTGCGTTTTAAAATCGTAAACGCCGGCCAGCTTATTAATATCACCGATCTGGTTGCTCTGGGTTTTATCAAAAAATTTCGAAGGGTCCGGATACGCTTTATAAAGATCGATCATCCACCCGATATTGATCTTGCGTTCACGGATCAGTTTTGTCATATCATATTTCCGCAGATCCAGTCCGTAACAAGCCTGGTCTTTATGCAGCGGGGTGGCACTCATTCCTTTAATGGCAACGGGTGTAAATTCAAAAGCATATTTACCTTTCAATGCCGGAGCGCCCAACACAGCAAACGGATAATGTGTTCCACGTCCCTGACTGATAATGGTTCCCTCAAACAGGCAAAGCGAAGGATACAACAGGATGCTTTGCTGGGTGTTTAAGTTGGGAGAAGGTGCTATCGGGAGTGTATAGGACAGATCGTGTGTATAATGGGCAACGGGGATGATCTTAATAGTTGCTTTCATTTTATTGGGTAGCCATCCCTCTCCATTGATCATTTGTGCCAGCTCCCCGATGGTAAGACCATGGGCAATGGGAATGGGATAAGCTCCAATGCCCGATTTCAGGCGCATATCCAACACCGGCCCGTCTACCAGGTAACCATTGGGGTTCGGCCGGTCCAGGATCAGCAGTTCCTTATTGTTCTCGGCGCAGGCTTCCATAATCCGCCCCATAACGTTAATATAAGTGTAAAACCGGGTGCCTACATCCTGCACATCAAAGATCATCACATCCACATCGGCCAGGTCTTCTTTGGAAGGCTTACTCTTTTTGCCATATAACGAAATTACCGGGACGCCGGTTTTTGCATCCACGGCATCATTTACTACAGCGCCGGCATCTGCATCTCCGCGAAAGCCATGCTCCGGACCAAACACTTTTACGATTTTAATGCCGCGGGCCAGCAGGCTGTCTACCAGGTGCCGGTTCCCGATGCGTGTGGTAGGGTTGGCCAGCACCGCAACCCTTTTACCCGTCAGGTACGGGATGTATTTTTCAGTTTGATCCGCGCCGGTTTTTATGGCCTGCTCCGGATCTGTTGGTTGGGTTTTCGGACCCCTTGCTGTGGCACAGGAAATGGATGCGGAAATCAGCAACAGGTTCAAAAGAATCAATTTCATATCGTTTTATTTATCAATGTGGCAGCTGCTAAAATACGGCATCCTTCGGAGAAATGTAAAACGAGCATGGTCCCACGCAGGAAATAAAGCACCGGAAGCGGGAATGCCATGTGCGATCGTTTGATTTTTATAGCATACATCAGGCATTTACGCCCCAAAACACTAACACTTGTTATTAAAAAAGAATTTCCCCTACATTTGTTGAAACGAAAATAAGATGTTACCAAAAGAAGTCTATATCCTCTCCGCTGTTCGTACGCCTATTGGCAGTTTCGGGGGCGCTTTAAAGGATCTTAGCGCTACCCAGCTGGGTGCTATTGCCATAAAGGCCGCACTGGCAAAGGCGGGTATCGATTCCCAACAGGTAAACGATGTGATCATGGGCGCTGTATTGCAAGCCAACCTGGGACAGGCGCCGGCCCGCCAGGCCGCAAGGTTTGCCGGCTTACCGGATCAGGTCAACTGTACAACCATCAATAAAGTTTGTGCCAGCGGTATGAAGGCCATTGCCAGCGCGGTACAGCATATTGCGCTGGGAGATGCGGATATTATTGTTGCGGGCGGCATGGAAAGCATGAGCAATGTTCCGTTTTACCTGGATAAAATGCGTTGGGGCAACAAATACGGCAACAGTGCGGCGATTGATGGTTTGGCAAAGGATGGATTAACCGATGTATATAATGGTGAAGCGATGGGTATGGCGGCGGAATTGTGCGCCGGAGAATGTGGCATTTCGAGAGAAGACCAGGATGCCTTTGCCATTGAAAGCTATAACCGCAGCCAGCGTGCCTGGGAAGCCGGGAAGTTTGATGAAGAAGTGGTACCGGTTGAAATTCCTTCCCGCAAAGGCGATCCTGTTATCGTTTCAAAAGATGAAGAGCCCTTTAATGTCAAATTTGATAAAATAGCGACCCTGAAACCGGCTTTTAAAAAAGACGGCACGGTTACGGCCGCAAATGCCAGCACGATGAACGATGGCGCTGCTGCCCTGGTGCTTATCAGCAAAGAAAAGGCAGAGGCATTGGGCCTGTGTCCTATTGCCAGGATCCTGTCTTATGCCGATGCGGAACAAGCTCCTGAATGGTTTACCACAACGCCCTCCCTGGCTGTTCCCCGTGCGGTTGAAAAGGCCGGACTTGAGATGAGCGCCATTCAGTTCTGGGAATTGAACGAAGCATTCAGCGTGGTAGGTATTGAAAATACCCGGCGTATGAAACTGGATCCGGCAACCGTAAACGTAAACGGCGGTGCTGTATCGATCGGGCATCCCCTGGGTGCCAGCGGCGCACGCATCATTGTAACATTGATCCACGTACTCAAACAAAACAACGGACGTTATGGTGCCGCCGGTATCTGTAATGGTGGTGGCGGTGCCAGTGCAATGGTAGTGGAACGGATGTGATGATTGGCTATCAGCGTTGAGCTTTTGCTATCAGATGCAGGGTTCGGTGAATTTGATTCCTGATTTGAGATTTTACGCTTGTCTCTTTGGCATTTAGGACTTAGCATTTAGAATCAATAGCGTTTACTGAAGCGATTTTTATTATCGCCGCAGATACGCTGATTGCGCTTGGGGCGCTTTCGCTGCGCTATTTTTTAATACTATTAAAGCCTTTGACAAAACGATATGGATTTTAGAATTTCGAGTTTGGATCTTAAGATTTAGAATTTAAGAATGGCTCTTATGATCTTCACCGCGTGCTCCCGGGAGTTTTCGATAAACAGGCGGTGTGTATTCATCCCTCCGCAGATCACGCCGGCGAGATACACGCCTTTTACGCTTGATTCGTTTGTATCGGGGTTTAACAGCGGGCAGCGTACAGCGTCATCGCTCAGCTCAATTCCCATATCCTGGAGAAACTGCAGGTTGGGTTGGTAGCCTGTGGCTGCTATTACAAAATCATTCTTCAGTGTAACCATCCCTTCTGGTGTATCGATATCGACTTCCCGTTCCCTTATTTCCCTTACAGAGGCATTGAAAAATGCCTTGATGGAGCCTTCTTTGATGCGGTTCTCAATATCCGGACGTACCCAGTACTTAACCCGGGTTCCTATTTCCGGCCCGCGAACCACCATTGTAACCCGGGCCCCTTTGCGCCATGTTTCCAGGGCCGCATCCACACCGGAGTTCATAGCCCCCACCACAACCACATCCTGGAATGCATAGAAATGGGGGTCTTTATAATAATGGGTCACTTTGGGCAGGTCCTCACCCGGTACATTCAGCAGGTAAGGGATATCATAAAACCCGGTAGCAATGATGATATGATCCGCAGTATAGGTACCCCGGGAAGTGATCACTTCAAAAAGATCAACGGCCCGCTTTATTTGCTGTACCGTTTCAAACAACCGGATATTCAAATCAAAGGTGCTGGTCACCCGGCGGTAATATTCCAACGCTTCATTCCGGGTTGGTTTGGGATTATTGGAAACAAAGGGTACCCCGCCGATCTCCAGCCGCTCGGAAGTGGAAAAAAACGTCATGTTCACCGGGTAGTTATAAAGCGAGTTGACCAGGCTGCCCTTCTCCAAAATCACATAATCCAGGCCTGCTTTCTGAGCTTCAATGGCACAGGCCAGTCCGATGGGACCGCCTCCGATAATGATGATCGAAAAATGCTGCATCCTGCAAATTTCAAGGATCGGCTCCCCAATACCAAATTTTGTACAAGACCGCCTATAATTTGCCGCTGGCGCGCGGAAATGCAGAAACCCGCGGAGGCTTCGAATGTTTTTACGCTGCCCCCCCTCTTGGTGGTATTCTTTGCATCCCCGGGGCGTTTGAGTCTGAGTCCCCAGCAAAAACCACAGCGGATTGGAGAGTAAACGGCAGCACAACAATGATTCGGCCCTTTTGATTCAATGTATCCACAGCAATCAGCCCCGCCGGCCGGCAGGTGAAAAGAACGGTTCCGTTTTGCAACGGCGTTTTGGAAATTTAAACGGCAAACAGCGAATAATCCTTCTTTGGTATTCTGACGCATCTCACTTAAATTTGCCACTCTTAAAAATGACAATTTACAAAGTATGGCAAGGAGTATAGCTTTCAGAGAAGCCCTCAGAGAGGCAATGACCGAAGAAATGAGAAGAGATGACCGCGTGTTTCTGATGGGTGAGGAAGTAGCCGAATATAATGGTGCTTACAAAGTAAGCCAGGGAATGCTGGCCGAATTTGGTGAAAAAAGGGTTATTGATACCCCTATTTCTGAGTTGGGCTTTGCAGCAGTTGGTGTTGGTGCCGCGCAAAACGGCCTCCGACCGATTGTGGAATTCATGACCTGGAACTTTGCCGTTCTGGCCCTGGATCAAATTTTAAATACCGCTTCTAAAATGCTGGCAATGAGCGGTGGACAAATTTCATGTCCAATTGTTTTCCGTGGCGGAAACGGTTCTGCCGGACAATTGGGTGCTCAGCATTCTACGGCATTTGAAGCACTTTATGCCAATATTCCCGGGCTCAAAGTGGTATCGCCAAGCACGCCTTATGATGCCAAAGGGCTTTTGAAACAGGCTATCCGGTACGAAGAAGACCCGGTAATGTTTATGGAAAGCGAAGTAATGTACGGCGATAAAATGGAAGTGCCGGAAGAAGAATATTATATTGAACTGGGCAAGGCCGATGTAAAAAAAGCCGGAACCGATGTAACCATTATTTCTTTTAATAAAATGATGAAGGTGGCGCTGGGTGCTGCCGCCGAGCTGGAAAAAGAAGGGATCAGTGCCGAGGTGATCGACCTGAGAACCATCCGCCCGCTGGATATGGATACCATCCTGGCCAGCGTGCGCAAAACTAACCGCCTGGTAATTGTGGAAGAGCAATGGCCTTTTGCTTCTGTTTCCTCCGAAATCTCTTACCGGGTTCAGAAAGATGCATTCGACTACCTGGATGCGCCCATACGCCGGATCACCGCGGCTGACGCTCCCCTGCATTATGCACCCAACCTTGTAGCTGCTGCATTGCCGGATGTTCCCCGTACGGTAAAGCTGGTTAAAGAAGTAATGTATACGAAGAAATAACCCGTTGATCGGGTGTCGCTGGAATGCTGATCCCGGATATTGTGTATCCTGATTATTTATATAAAAAGATCCTGTGCCAAAAAATAAAAACAACGATAATCAACACGAGATTCTGATCATAGACGACGAAGCATCCATAAGAAAAACGCTGTCGGAGATCCTTTCTTTTGAAGGGTACAAGATTTCTGAAGCTACCGACGGCGAGGAAGGATTGAAGTTATTTTCAGAAAAAACATTTAATGCCGTACTGTGCGACATTAAGATGCCCAAGATGGATGGCCTGGAATTCCTTGAAAAGGCGGCCGTCCTTGCACCTGATGTTCCAATCATTATGATATCCGGCCACGGCACTATCGAAACTGCAGTAGAAGCGGTAAAAAAAGGCGCTTACGATTTTATTTCAAAACCACCGGATCTGAACCGCCTGCTAATCACCATTCGTAACGCCATGGAAAAAACATCCCTGGTTGCAGAAACCAAGGTATTGCGGAAAAAAGTTTCCAAGGTTCAGGAAATTGTCGGCACTTCTGCGCCCATTCAAAAAATCAAAGAAACCATCAATAAGGTTGCTCCCACTGAAGCCCGGGTACTGGTAACGGGTCCCAATGGTGTGGGAAAAGAACTCGTAGCCCGCTGGGTTCATGAGTTAAGCAACCGTTCCAATAGCCCACTGGTTGAAGTAAACTGTGCTGCCATACCTACAGAACTCATTGAATCTGAATTATTCGGACACGAAAAAGGATCTTTTACTTCAGCTATCAAACAGCGTATTGGTAAGTTTGAACAAGCCAACGGAGGTACGTTATTCCTGGATGAAATCGGGGATATGAGTTTAAATGCACAGGCCAAAGTGCTGCGTGCTTTACAGGAAGGAAAGATCACCCGTGTGGGTGCCGATAAAGATATTAGTGTAGATGTACGGGTTATTGCAGCTACCAACAAAGACCTGCTCCAGGAAGTAGAAGATAAGAATTTCCGGCTGGATCTGTACCACCGTTTAAGTGTGATCCTTATCAATGTGCCTTCGCTTAATGAGCGCAAGGATGATATACCCTTGCTGGTAGATCAGTTCCTGGATGATATCTGCAAGGATTATGGCATCACTAAAAAAGGCATCGATGAAGGCGCTATTGAATCATTGCAACAATATAACTGGACCGGTAATATCCGCGAACTCCGGAACGTGGTAGAACGCCTGGTGATCCTGAGTGGCAAAACCATTACGGCAGGGGATGTACAAAATTATGTAGCCATCGGCTAAACGGCGGCAGTTCCCGGAACAAGGAATCAATGGCATTTTCAAAATGCATCTTTTACTGATGGATCGGTCATGATCAAGAAAGCCATTATCTACGTTTTAGCTAAAAGTCCGGCTCCTTTCAGAGACTTTTTGTTCAGCCTGAAGCGGTATACCCTGTTCGGGAGACCCGTATCTCCCCCTCCTTTTTTTTTGGTACTGGTCGATGGCCGGAATTTTCATGGCGGTTTTGCAGACCGGATGAAGGGCATCGTTTCCTGTTTTGCTTTTTGTCTCCAGCACCAAATCCCGTTCCGGATCCATTATACCTTTCCTTTTGCATTAACCGACTTTTTGATCCCGAATACCTATAACTGGACCTTACAAAAAGGCGAAACCATAGCAGAACATATCGCAGATGTGCAATATCTCAACCTTGTGGGCTCCCCTTCCATCCAACGCCTCCTGCATTTAAAAAAAGCACAAAAACAGGTGCATTGCTATGCCAACCGCGATGTACTGGACGCACTCAATGCCCATTACCATACCCGGCATAACTGGGGCGATCTCTTCCGGCAGCTTTTCCGTCCGGCCCCCATCCTGGAACAGGAACTGCTCAAGAAAAGAAGCCTGCTCCCTTCCCGGTATATTGGCATTGCCTTCCGTTTTCAAAACCTGCTGGGTGATTTTGAAGAATACCAGGTAGCCGCGTTGCCGGAAGCTGCACAAACGGCATTAATGCAGCAATGCAGCAGCTTTCTGATCCGTTTTCAACAGGAGATTGGAGCGCCATTGCTGGTTACCTCCGACAGCTACCGTTTTTCCTGCTCCCTTGTGGGGCTGGAGCAGATCTATTGCTTTCCCGGGCAGAATCATCACTTCGATCACCGGACAAAAAAATCCGGAGAAACCTATCTGAAATCCTTTACAGATTTTTTCCTCTTATCGGAAAGCCTGAAAGTTTATGCGGCCGGAACTGAAAATATGTACCGGACCGAGTTTCCTATGTATGCGGCCCGCCTTAATGAATTACCCTTTGAACGGATCCTGATCGAATGAGTACTTACGGCAATGGGATTTAATTGACATTTAACCTATAAATTTACAACATGATCATTTATGTTATCCAACACGCATCCGTTAATTATTGGTTGTGGAAGTAAATTTTAAATATAATTTCCGGGGGTATTTCCGGTTTTATTATTCCATTCTCGGCAACAAAATATACCTGTTCCTGTTACTGAATGTGCTGGTTGGTTTGCTGGATGGGATCGGCCTGGCATTGATCGTGCCATTGTTTTCCTCGCTTTTCGGTGCCGGAAACGAAGGACTGTTGAATACCGGTAAAATGCATTACATAGCAAACCTGCTTTCCGGGGCAGGTATTCCACTTACCATCACCAACACCATTTTCGTTGTGATCCTGGTATTTTCGATCAAAGGACTTTTACGTTTTTTGCAAATGCGTTATTCATCCCGGATACGTTTCCTGTTCATCCGGGAGCTGCGTGTACAACTGCTGTACCTGCTAAATAATCTTTCCTATACCGGCTTTCTGAAACTGAATGCGGGAAAAATACAGAACGCGCTTACCACGGAAATCAGCGGCCTCTATTATACCCTTACGGCGTATTTAAGTACACTGCAATGCGTGGGTATTCTGATTACCTATTTCACATTGGCCTGTATTACCAACCTGCAATTTGCCATTATTGTGCTGGTTTTTGGTGCTACAAGTAACCTGCTGTACCGGAAGCTGTTTTCAAAAACCCAAAAGATCTCCGCTAACGTATCTAAAGAAAGCGATACCTTTATCAGTTACCTCATTCAATCGATAACGCATTACCGGTACCTGAAAGCCACCAATTATTTCAAACGTTATTTCGGGAAATTAAAAAAAGTCATTGAAGAAATCGAACAACTGAATTTCCGAATGGGGTTCTTCAGTGCCCTGTCGGAAGGCATTAAAGAGCCGGTAGCTATTGTAATGATCACCCTGGTACTTGGGCTGCAATTTTACCTGTTCCCGGGGAGTGATAAAAATGCGATCCTGGTATGCCTCCTGTTATTTTACCGGTCGCTGGCGCAACTGGGCCAGCTGCAAACAAGCTGGCAGTTCTTTGCGCAGAACACCGGCAGCATCCGCTCGGTAACCGGTTTGATCCGCGACGTGCAACAATCAAAAGAACCGGCACCTAAAGATTTGTCGGAGCTCAGCGAAGTAGGTGAAATCCGGCTTTCCGAAGTTTCCGTCGCCTATACCGGACGTGCCATACTCGAAGCTATCAACCTCAATATTCCGCGGCACCGGACTGTTGCCTTTGTAGGAGAAAGTGGTTCCGGAAAGACGACGCTGGCCCATGTGATCATCGGGCTCATTGCCCCAACAACGGGCTCGGTATCTATCGGCAGCCGCCCAATAGGCGCAATAAGCCTGGATGCTTACCGGGATAAGATCGGTTATATTGCCCAGGACCCCGTCGTATTTAGCGACACCATCTTTAACAATGTTACGTTTTTCGATGACCCTACACCAGAAAACCAGCAACGGTTTCAAAAAGCGGTGCAACAGGCTTCGCTGGATGGTTTTATCGACTCCCTTCCCGAAAAAGAGCATACACAGGTAGGTGATAATGGCATTTATATTTCCGGCGGCCAAAAGCAACGCCTGTCCATCGCCCGCGAACTATATAAAAATGTAGAAGTCCTGGTTTTAGATGAGGCTACTTCGGCACTGGACTCCGCCACGGAAAACATCGTTCAAAAAAGCCTGGAGCTGCTGCACGGGCATTGTACCATCATCATCATTGCACACCGCCTGGCAACCATCAAAATGGCGGATACGATCTTTTTAATCAGGAACAAAACCGTTGCTGCGCAAGGGTCCTTCGATGCATTAAAGGAATCTTCGGAGGATTTCCGCCAGATGATCGCAGCTCAGCGCTTCTGATGTGTTTTGGGTCAATGCAACCATAAATATGGCTGGTGTAAAATGCCAACCTGGTTACGATGGATCCTTCAGGCTTTGATACCAGCGGCCGATTTGCTGTCCTACAACCGCATACGAAAATTTACCCAATGCAGCTGCAGCAATCGCATCTGGATTATAATGGTGCTGATGTTCTTTCATCAACCGGATGGCCTTAACCAACGCAGCTTCGTCGCCGGCCTGTATCATCAACCCGTTTTGATCACTGATCAGCTCCGAAATGCCGCCAACATCACTCGATACCACAGGCACCCCGCAACAAAGTGCCTCACCGATTACACATGGCGAGTTCTCTGCATCACTAAAAACGATCAGCAGGTCTGCATCCTGCAGGTGCCGGGCAACGATGTCATACGGCTGCACCCCCATCCAGTCGATCAAAGGATATTGCTGCCGGTAAAACGCATTCCGCGCCGGCTCCAGACCGATCACCGATAACGAAAAAACGGATGCCGGCAACTGCTCAAATGCGCGGATAATGCCGTCTATATTTTTTTTTGGTGCTCCGCTGGAAATATGCAGGCACCGGAACTGCTGTTGCTGTTCTTTTGGTTTCGCAAAAAATATACGGGTATCCGCTACATTGGGTATCACAACAGCAGGAACCGGTTTACCCAATTTATTAATTTCCCGCACCAGATAATTACTTACCGAATGAAAGCCGGCTGCCTTATGAAACGTATTCCGTACGATCGACCGGAACCATCGCGGGCGCTGGTAGAAATTGTCATCTACCACGTTATTGTATCCATCCCAATGTTCGGTAACTACATAGGGGATCCCATATTTCTTTTTGATCCATTGTGCTATCAGTCCCGATTTAAACGGGATGTGCACATGCACCAGGTCTGGCTTGCCATGTGTACGGATATAACGCCGGATGGCTTTTTTATAAAGATGATACCAGTAAAAGTAGGAACCTAGTTTTCCGGTAATGCCCCGCTTCCTGGGATAATAAACGTGTTCTTCCGTAAGGCCCGGATATTCCTGACTTTCCGTTAATTCAAAGGTTACGCCCGCTCCTTCCGGATCGGGCGTAACCTTTATAACATGAATCTGGTGATACAGGGATACTGCCTGTGCATGACGCTGCACAAAATCTCCCTCAAAGGGAGCCCGTTTATTGGGGTACCAGCTGCACAGCCAGAGCACCTTCAGCATGCGCTTCGGCTTATTTCAATGCCTTGATGATCTCTACAAAATCCACCGCAACCAGGGATGCGCCTCCTACAAGACCACCATCCACATCGGGGCAGGAAAACAGTTCCTTTGCATTGTTTGCTTTTACGCTTCCGCCGTAAAGGATCGAAATTCCGTCGGCTGCTTCCTGGCCATATTGCTTTGCAATTACAGAGCGGAGGTACGCATGGATCTCCTGGGCCTGTTCGGTAGTAGCTGTTTTGCCCGTTCCAATTGCCCAGATGGGTTCATACGCAATCACTACATTTTTCAGATCTTCGGCAGACAGGTGGAACAAGGATTCCCGCAGTTGCTTTTCTACATACTCATTTTGAGTACCGGCTTCCCGGATGCTTAACGGCTCTCCGCAGCAGAAAATAGGCTTTAAACCGGCACCCAGCAAGAGATCCAGCTTTTCTGAAATATCCAGGTTCGATTCGTTAAAATACTCGCGCCGCTCACTGTGCCCGATGATGCAATACTGGATATTGATGGATTTCAGCATATCTACGGAAACCTCACCGGTATAGGCACCTGATTTTTTATTTGAGCAGTTCTGTGCTGCCACGTAAAAATTCTTCAGGGTATTCACCTTTTCATTAGCCATCATCAGGTACGGAAAAGGAACACCGAAGATCACCAGCTGGTTCTCGGTTGTTTCAATGTTTTCGTCCAGGATATCTTTTAGCAATTGCTGGCCTTCCACATACGTTAAGTTCATTTTCCAGTTAGCCGCTGCTATTTGCTGTCTCATGATTTCTTTGTTTTTGTTTGATTATAAATTAGGGTAATACGTTCTTTTTCTTCTTCTGAGAGTCGTTGTTTTTTGGTTTGCATCCAACGTTCCAGGTGCGTTAACGCTTCAGGCAACCGGTAAGGAGTTGCATCATTGTACCCCCAGGAAAACGAAGGGATCCATTTAGGGCTGAGTCCTTCACCAAAAATATTCGTACAGATACCTGTAACGGTTCCGGAATTAAATGATGTATTGATCGCAGCCTTTGAATAATCGCCCATCAATACCCCGCATTTCATACCCGCCTGGTAATTTCCAGAGGGCAAAGTTATGCGAATATTTCCGGCAGTGTTTTTTAAGTTGCTGTTGCTGGTGCCCGCGCCCAGGTTACACCACCTGCCAATTACCGAATCGCCCAGGTAACCGTCGTGCGCTTTATTTGAAAACGGGAACAATACCGCATTCTTAATCTCTCCGCCTACGGTACAAAAGGCTCCGATGGTGGTACCTCCATAGATGCGGGTACCCATTTTTACCACCGCTCCTTCACCGATAAATACAGGTCCGCGGATGCAGGATCCTTCCATGATCAGTGCGTTCTTTGAAATATATACCGGACCTTCTTCCGCATTAATGATTGAAAACCGTACATCAGCGCCCGGCTCTATGAAAACCTGCGCCGGGTTAACGGCCTGGTTACCTGCGGCCAGCGGTGCCGGTTCCCGTCCCGCTGTAAGCATTGTAAAATCAAAATGCAATAAGCGGGCATTTTTTTCAAAAATATCCCAGCTATAGCTGATAAAATCCCCATTGCTCCCCGGCAATACTTCCAAAGGCGATTTGCCGGAAAAACCGGCTTCCGATACACCATAACCGATAACGGCCCCGTTTTCGAACTGAAGAAAATCTCCGGGGGAAAAAGCGCGCAGCCGGGCAACCAGGGGTGCAGACGGCAGCAGGTTTGCCGGTATAAACCAATCTCCTCCCTGGCAGTGCTTGAGTTCACTGGCCACAATCTGCTCCCAGCGCCGGCGGTTGGTCATCATTCCGCCCGGGAATGCCTCCACGGCGGTGGTCAGACTAAAAGGGAACAATTGCTCTGCCTGGTACTGTTTATGGGTGAAAATAACTGCGCTCATAAATTGAGGTGCCTAAGATAAACAGAAATAAGGGCAAAACAAAACCCCGGTGTTGCCGGGGTTTGTAAAAATATAAAAACAGCACCAATTATTTTTTGGCGTATTTTCTTTTGAACTTGTCGATACGACCAGCAGTATCTACCAGTACGTTCTTACCTGTAAAGAACGGGTGAGAAGTACTTGAAATTTCCAGTTTGATTACCGGGTACTCGTTACCGTCTTCCCATTGAATGGTTTCTTTTGAATTTGCAGTAGAGCGGCTTAAAAAGGTATCGCCGTTACTCATGTCTTTAAAAACTACTAAACGGTAGCTTTCTGGATGGAGCCCTTGTTTCATAATTATATGATTTTTAAGGTTGTACGGATTTTGCCGTACGGTTATGAATAAAATTTGAGGTGCAAAGGTACAATAAATTACTAATTTCCAGTTACTAATTTCTAATTTTCCGGTTTGCGCCGTTAGCTCCGCATATTTTCGATCTGTAGCGGTACGCCCAGATCCCAGCCTTTTGAGGCCTGGATCACACTTTGCAGGTCATCGATCTTTTTGCCGGTAACCCGCACTACGTCCTCGTGAATGGAAGCCTGCACTTTTAATCCGGCATCCTTGATCAGTTTCACGATTTTTTTAGCGTCTTCCTGCTTAATACCGTTGCGTACCTCCACTTCCTTTTTCCATGCCTTTCCAATCTGGCTTCCGTTCTTACTTAAATCAAAGGCTTCCGGAGCAATCCCCTGTTTATGGGCGCGATTTACCAGTACATCCAGTAGTTGCGTCATCTTCATATCATCCTCCGTTTCCACGTTAATTTTAAACGTTTTTTTATCCAGGTCAATCACCACATGGGACCCCTTAAAATCAAAACGGTTGGTAATTTCCTTTTTCACCACATTAACGGCATTATCCAGCGCCTGGGCATCTACTTTACTGGTAAAATCAAAAGAAGGCATATCAGAAGAATTTAGAATATTGAATGTAAAATTTAAAATTACTAAGAACTACGCAAATATCGAATTTACAATATAAAATAAACACATACCCGGGATCCATTACCTGTTATTCCTGTAAACGGTTCATTGGTCGCGTTATTTTTCCTGCAGGCCCCAGTCCATGCGCAACTGCTGATGATAGGGTGAATCAGCCGCTATTTCGTATAACCCTGCTGCGGACCGCTGGCGGAATGCTTCGTAAATACTAACGGCACAGGCCACGCTGATGTTCAATGACTGGATCATTCCCACCTGCGGAACGATGAAATTGCCGTCGGCCAGGTGCCTTATTTCCTCACTAACACCGGCATGTTCATTACCAAATACCAGCGCAATATCCTGCAGGAAATCCAGCTTATATAAGGGCACTGCATCGGAACTCAGGTGGGTCGCAAGCACTTTATCATAACGACTTTTCAAAACCGAAAAGCAGGCTTCCGCATTATCAAACTGGTGTACCGACATCCATTTTGCGGCACCGGAACTGCTCCTGGCGCCCCATTTTTTATGACGGGGTATCTTTGTTGTTAAAATGTACACATCCTGGATCCCTACCGCGTCGCAACTGCGCATCACCGCCGATATATTATGTGGATCAAATACATTTTCGAGTACAATGCCCAGCCCCTGCTGACGCTTGCCGATCACTTTTTCCAGTGTTTCCCTTCGTTCATTGGTCATGAAAACTTCATCTGGTGAAGCGCAAATGTAATTACAAATTGCGGATGCCCGTGTAACGGGCCTGCCGGCGCTTCATCCTCCCAGTAAAAACACCCGGAAATACTTAATAATAATTTAAAACCCAACCTGGTGTAAACATCGATTATTCCCCGTAATTCTGCCGATAAAGTGTTATTATTGTGAGTATACACCTAAAAGATATGCAGAAGGTTATCCCCAGGGACATCAGTTGGCTGGCCTTTAACGGCCGGGTATTGCAGGAAGCCGCAGACCCCACCGTTCCGCTGAATGAGCGGATCAAATTTCTTGGGATCTTTTCCAATAACCGGGATGAATTTTTCAGGGTCCGGATCGCTTCGCTGAAGCGGATGTTGCGGATCGAGTCTAAACTGAATATGCATCCTGAGAAAAATCCAAAAAAGATCCTGGACCAGATCCACCGCCTGATGACCGATCAGCAGGAAGAATTTGAAAGGGTTTGGAAAAATGTGCAGCGCAGTCTCAACAGGAATAAGATCTATTTAAAAACAGGCCCCCAGCTAACCGTAACCCAGAAAAAATTTATCCGGGATTTTTATGAGTCGGAGATCAGCCCGAACATTATTCCCCTGATGATTGAGAATATCAAAAAGTTTCCCGCACTCCGCGATAAGTCTATTTTCCTGGGTGTGGTGATGCGAAAGAGCTTTAACCGGCAAGACCGGAAATATGCGATCATTGAGGTTCCGGTTACGGCTGTTGGACGCTTTATTGAGCTGCCCTCCCGTTCCAGCCAGCACGATATCATGTTGCTGGAAGACGCCATTATTTCCAACCTCCCGGATATTTTCCGCTTCCTGGGCTATGACGAGTTCAGAGCGCATATCTTTAAATTCACCCGGGATGCGGAACTGGACATCGACACGGCCGACAATACTACGATCATTCAAAAACTGGAAACGGGTCTTAAAAACAGGAAGAAAGGTACACCGGTACGCTTTACCTATGACGAGCGTATGGATCCGGACCTGCTGGACTACCTGGTAACACGTATGGGATTTGGTAAACAGGATGCCATCAGCCCCGCAGGCGCCATTCATAACTTTCGTCATTTCATCGACTTCCCGTCGAAAGTATTTAAGAATGTAAGCCGAAGAAAAGAACCGTTTGACCATCCCCTGCTGTTGGAGCAGCGTATTTCGGATGTGATCATGCACCGCGATGTACTGCTGAGTTATCCCTATCATAACTTCACGCCTACCATCGATCTGATCCGCGAAGCTGCTTTTGACCCGGATGTGGTGTCTATCAAGATCACCTGCTACCGCCTGGCTTCACAGTCAAAGATCGTTAATGCCCTCATTAATGCCGTACGTAATGGCAAGGAGGTTACCGTGATGCTGGAATTAAAAGCGCGCTTTGACGAGGAGGCCAATATGGAGTGGAAACAACGGCTGGAGGATGTGGGTGCCACTGTTTTGACGGGCTTTCCCAATATGAAAGTGCATGCCAAATTATGCGTTATTAAAAAACGTAAAGGCTCCCAAATCGAACATTACGGATTTGTAAGTACCGGGAACCTCAATGAAAAAACAGCGCGCATCTATGCCGATCATTGCCTCCTGACCTCCAACAAAAAAATAATGGCCGATATCAACCGGATTTTTGCTTACCTGGAAAATCCGAAATCCAATGAATTGATCTTACAGAAATGCACGACCATTGTGCCCAGTCCATATCTTGTCCGCACCTTCCTGGTAAAACTGATCGATCATGAAATTGCTACGGCCCGGAAAGGGAAAAAAGCGGAGATGATCATTAAAATGAATTCCCTCTCTGACATTGACCTCATTCAGAAACTTTATGAAGCAGCACGAGCGGGTGTGGTGGTCAAACTGATCGTACGCGGTATCTTCTGCATGCTCTCACAAAACAAAAAGTTCAAGCATAAAGTAACGGCCATCAGCATTGTGGACGAATACCTGGAACATGCCCGTGTTTTTGTGTTTCATAATGGCGGAAAGCCCCGCGTCTTCCTTTCGTCGGCCGATTGGATGCTGCGGAATATTGAGCATCGTGTGGAAGCTACCTGCCCTGTTCTGGATCCCCTGTTAAAAGAAGAACTCATTGATATCCTGAATATCCAGCTGAGTGATAATGTAAAAGCGCGGACCCTTGACAATGAACTTAAAAATAAATATGTACATTCGGCATCTAAAAAAGTAAGATCGCAGGAGGCTATCTACCATTACCTCATCAATAAAAAGTATGTATAGTTGAAATTAGCGGCCATCGACATAGGCAGTAACGCCGCCCGTTTGTTGATCACAGATGTGCGGATGATCAAAAAGAATAAACCGGAGTTTATCAAATCGAATCTCATCCGGGTGCCTTTGCGACTGGGTTTTGATGTTTTTGAAACCGGCGAGATCTCCCCGGATAAAACAGCACATATCCTCAGTACCATGAAGGCATATCGTCATCTGCTGGATGCCTATGAAGTGCAACAGGTAAAGGCCTGCGCTACGGCTGCTATGCGTGATGCCCGGAACGGACAACAGATCATTGAACAGGTGGCCCAAGAAACCGGCCTGCAAATTGAGATCATTTCCGGCGACCGGGAAGCCGCCCTGATTTACGAAAGCCATGTAGCCGAAAATTTAACCCAGGAAGCTGCGTATTTGTACATTGATGTAGGCGGCGGAAGTACCGAACTCACCTGCTTTGTAAACGGGGCCATGCATTTCAAACGGTCCTTCAATATCGGAACCATCCGATTGCTGAAACAGCAGGTGGCGGAGGCTCAGTGGGAGGAGATGAAAACCTATATCCGAAGCAATACCCGGAATATAAAAAAGATAACCGGCATCGGATCCGGAGGAAATATCAACAAGATCTTTTCCTTGTCAAAACGCAAGGAAGGGCGGCCGCTTTCGCTGGAGCTGCTCCGCGACTACTATAAGGAATTCAGCAGCATGACGCTCGCCGAACGGATGAGTAATTACAAATTACGGGAAGACCGGGCCGATGTGATCGTACCGGCGCTACTGATTTATATAAATGTACTGAAGTGGGCCGGAGCCGAAGAGATCCTGGTTCCCAAGATCGGGCTGGCAGACGGATTGATCCAGAGTTTGTACGAGGAGATCGTTCAGCAGGAATGAGGTTCGGCGATCGGCTATCAGCGGTCAGCAATCAGCTTTCAGCATTTGATCATCAAATATGAAACGATGCCTGACCTGAAACGTCAAACAAAATAATATCAGTCATCAGGTATGAGCATTCAGCATAAAACAGATCAAACCGGAACTTTTTACCTGAAACATTAAATAAAAAATATGTCCATCAATAAAGAAGTAAAACGCGTAACCACACATACCCTGGCAAAAATGAAAGAGGCCGGCGAAAAGATCGGCATGCTTACGGCTTATGACTTTTCATTTGCCCGCATTATCGACAGCGCAGGTATTGATGTGATCCTGGTAGGTGATTCCGCCTCCAATGTAATGGCGGGCCATGAAACTACATTACCCATTACACTGGACCAGATGATCTACCACGCACAATCGGTGATCCGCGGGGCCAAGCGTTGCCTGGTGGTAGTAGATCTTCCTTTTGGGGCGTATCAGTCCAATTCTGAAATTGCCCTGGCTTCTGCGATCCGCATCATGAAAGAAACCGGCGCGCACGCCGTAAAACTGGAAGGCGGTGAAGAAGTGGTGGAATCCGTTCGCAAGATTGTATCCGCTGGTATCCCGGTAATGGGCCACCTGGGGCTTACTCCCCAGTCTATTTACAAATTTGGTACATATGCAGTGCGCGCAAAGGAAGATGCTGAAGCCAATAAGTTGCGAAAAGATGTGCAGCTTTTACAGGAAGCCGGTTGCTTTTCCATCGTGCTGGAAAAGATACCCGCCCTGCTGGCAAAGGAGGTAACAGAAAGCCTCTACATTCCTACGATCGGCATCGGAGCCGGAAAATATTGCGATGGCCAGGTATTGGTAATGCACGATATGCTGGGGATCAACACCGAATTTAAACCCAAATTTTTAAGGCAGTACCTCAATATATTTGAGCAGGCCACCACTGCTGTGCAGCATTATATTTCCGATGTACGGGCCGGTAATTTCCCCAATGAACAGGAGCAGTACTAGTTTACGATTTCCGGTTCAATGGTTTTACCCGATCCGTAATTTTTCCTCTTCCATATCAATATGATGCAGGAATTTTCTTACGGTTTCTTCATCCAGCCGCTGTTCGCTGCGGTTTTTATCCAGTAACCACCGGCGCTGCTGTTCCAGTACCTCCCGGTAGATCCGGCGTACCGGTTCCGGATAATGTATAGCGCCTTCCGTTTCCAGATCGATCTGCCATTGCCCGGCCAATTGCTGCAGCACGGCACTGTTCTTTAGTTCGCCTGCATATTGCTGCTCCAGATAATTTAAAGATTCCCGGGCGAGACCGGCCCGCAAACATTCCTCGGTTTCCGCTTCCGGAAAATGATCTCCATAATCCCGGAATTTGAGTTTTTTGATGATCACAGGCAGTGTCAGCCCCTGCAGCACCAGCGTTAACAGGATCACCACAAAAGTGATAAACAGGATCAGGTTACGTTTGGGAAAGGGCACATCATTATCAAGTACCACCGGAATGGACAACGCAGCCGCTAATGAAACCACACCCCGCATACCCGTCCAGCCCAGTACCACCGGGGCCTTTAGTCCCGGATGCTTATCCGCTACCGTAATAAACCGGCCGGCGATCTTCGTTACGACAACAGCTCCAAACGCGGCCAGCATCCGGCCAGCAATCAATACGCCCGTTATAAGCAGGCCATAACCGGTAGCCTCATAAAAACCGATACCTTCCTGCTGCAGGCCGGCCGTGATCTCCGGCAAGTCTAACCCGATGAGCATAAATACCAGGCCATTCAACAGGAACACAAAGCTCTGCCATACATTTTCACCCCGCAACCGGGAAGACACTTTTAAAAACCGGTGCCGTTTTGCCGACAAAAACAAACCGCCGCTAACCACTGCCAGTACCCCGGAACTATGTACCTCTTCCGCCGCTATATACATCACATAAGGTGCTACCAGCGTAAGAATGATGTCCATATTTACATCTGTGGGCAGCCATTGATGCGCTTTCATAAAAACAAGTCCCACCAGCAACCCGATGCCGATACCACCAATGATCATCCATGCAAAGCCCAGTGCGGCATCATGCCATATAAACGTTCCTGTACTTACAGCGATAAGGGCAAAACGCAGGATGATCAATGACGACGCATCATTCAACAAACTTTCACCCTCCAGGATAGAAGAAAGCCGTTTGGGCACTTTTACAAATTTTACGATAGCTCCCGCGCTTACGGCATCCGGGGGCGAAACA
This sequence comes from Niabella pedocola, assembly GCF_021044425.1. Taxonomy (GTDB): domain Bacteria; phylum Bacteroidota; class Bacteroidia; order Chitinophagales; family Chitinophagaceae; genus Niabella; species Niabella pedocola. The sequence goes on from NZ_JAJNEC010000004.1 coordinate 140,002, forward strand.
ATACCTCCCAATAAAAAACCCAATGCCAGCGAAAAGCCGGGAATAAAATGGTTGGCAACAAAGGCCACAGACATCGCCGTCAAAAAAACCACTACAAAAGCAAAACTGCTGATCACGCGCCGCCAGCGCCAAAGCTCTTTCCAGGAAATTGCCCAGGCCGCTTCATACAAAAGAGGTGGCAGGAAAATAATAAAGATCAGCTCCGGGTTGATCTTTAGCACAGGAACACCTGGCACAAAACTGATCAGTAACCCGGCCATGACCAGCAATATCGGGTAGGCAACCTTAATGCGGCTGCCCAGCATGATGAGCAAAACAATCAGGATAATTAATACCAGGTAAAATGGAAAATGCTCCAGCATGCGGTTGGTTTTTGAATCATAAAGATAACCAGCCAACGTATTAAATTCAAAAATCCCCGCAACCTTTGGCTGACTTTTCCTCACTTGACGGATTACTTGTGGTATGCCTGAAGGGAAACACCGGTTAGCAGTACATCGCTCATTGGTACACCGATGCATTGCTACCCACGTAAAGTCCGCCCCCCCCGGGATCAAAAAATATTTCCTTATCTTTAATACCCTCTGTAAAAAAGCACCGGGGGCACCACATGATGAAGGAAAAAAAGTTTGAGTTTTCTTATGCCTGGGTTGAAGACTGCCAGGCATTGAGCGAGGAAGATGCCGCTTTATTGCAGCTGGCGCGTAAAACAACCAAAAAGGCTTATGCGCCTTACTCCCAATTTAATGTAGCCTGTGCCGCTAAACTGGCGAATGGCAAAACGGTGGTAGGCTCCAATCAGGAGAATGCATCTTATCCTGTGGGTATTTGTGCGGAAAGAGCACTGCTGGCTACCGTGGGTACCCAATATACGGATGAACCCATTGTAACACTTGCCGTAACCTATCATTCGCAAAACGGAAACAGCAACCGGCCTATATCGCCCTGCGGCATGTGCCGCCAGGCTTTGTCGGAATATGAAAAACGCAGCGGAAGCCCCATCCGTCTTTTACTGGCTGGGATGGAAGGGCCGGTTTACATCATTAATACCATCAGGGACCTGCTGCCGCTTGCCTTCAGTAATGAAGATTTGGGAAGTATTGCTTAAGCGTTGAAAATAGCATGGACATCAGCCGGGAGGCAGTACTTCTGAAAAATAACGGGTAACCGTTACCTGTACAATATGCTTGCCCGGATACCGGCTCTTATACTCCTTGGTAAGGTCCTGCGTTAACCCGATAACGTTATACTGCACCGGGGTAAGCGGAATTTGCTCCTGCCAGCATTCATGGTTCAGGGTCAGTGTCCAGTTTTTAAACGTATATCCTACTTTATAGAGTTGACGGTCACGGGCATATTCCGCCACTTCGTTTGACCGGAAAATAAATCCATTGCCCGTTGCCCCTTGTTTTAAAGAATCCAGCAGCTGCTGGGCTAATGCCCTGCCCTCTTTGGTACGCCCGGCTTTTACCACAACGGCCGTTTTCCACTGATCATTCTCTATACGCCGCCAGCCATAGGCCGTTTCTACCGACCGGGAAAAAACAGCAATATGCAGCACCGGCTTCCCGGGTTCCACACTGCGCATCGTAATCGTCGTATTGCCGGGAGCATACGCAGTTACCAGCACCCGGTTGCCCTGCCAGGCAGCGGTTGCTATGGAAGAATCTGCTGAAGCCAGCACGGCACCCTGCCCTGCGTAGGCCGGCAATGTTAATTGCTTTTCGGTTTCGGCCCACAAAGAAACCGTTTCCCGCTCGGTTGTTTCTGGCAACCTGGTATCATTCTTACTACAGGCCGTAACCAGCAGTGCCAAAAAAATCAAAACAGTAACGCATTGTTTTTTCATAAATGACAGTAGATGATGCCACAAGATAGAAAACAAACGAACAGTATTGTTAGGAGCAAATCAGAAAGTAGTGTTAAAAGCCGCAGGTTTTTGCGGGCCTCTGTGCCAAGGGCAGCGCTGCAATTACATTTTCATAACCAGAAGCAACCGGCTCCGCTTAAGCCGGCACCTGTCTTTATACGGGTGCTTCATGTATTGGATATCCCTGAGCAAACGGCCATCCTGAAACGAAATTTGCAGCAACATCCGGCAACTGAACACTGTTATGCTAAAAACGGCGTTCCAGCTCCACACCTACTTTTCCGGCAAACCCGTCAATTGGAACCGTAAGCTTATACAAGCTCATCCGGAGCACTGAAATGACCGGGAACCGTTCCTTTAATTTTTCAGCCAGCTCGGTAAGGAAGGTCTCCAGCAGCTCGCGTGGCTCCTGCATCTCCGTTTTCACCAGGTAATAAATTTCGGCATAGTTCAGCGTTTCCTCCAGCTTAATGATCACGCCGTCCTCTTTGGGAAAGGAAATGGTCAGGTTCATTTCAAAAGCATTGCCGGTCTTTTTTTCTTCGGCATACAAACCATGCCCTGCAAAGAAACGAAGCTGCTCCAGGTGTATCGTAACGAGTTGTGCCATTTTATTTGTTTTTAGCATCCCTGCCTAAAAGGAAGATGCAATAAGCCGGAAAACCGCTCAGTACGGCACCGGCCCGTTGCTGAACGGCCATCCGTCCTATACATACGATTACCACCGGCAATGCACGTTTAAAATGCCGGAAGTCGTTTAATGAATTCCCTTCTCTCCCAGGTAACGTTCTGCATCCAGTGCGGCCATACATCCGCTTCCCGCTGCCGTTACCGCCTGCCGGTAAATTTTATCCTGCACGTCACCCGACGCAAAAACACCTTCTATATTGGTTTTGGAGGTACCCGGTATGGTTTTAATATAGCCCGCTTCATCCATATCGAGGAAGCCTTTAAAAATATCGGAATTGGGCTGGTGACCAATGGCCACAAAAAAGCCGTTTACAGCAATATCCTGCGTTTCGCCGGTCTGGTTGTTCCTGATCCGAACACCATTAACCGTTTTCTCTCCCAATACTTCCTCTGTTTCCGTATTGAAATAGATCTTGATATTCGGCGTGTTGAACACCCGGTCCTGCATTACTTTCGATGCCCGCATAGCCTCCTTCCGCACCAGCATATGTACGGTGGTACAAAGCTTGGAAAGGTACAGGGCTTCTTCTGCCGCAGTATCGCCGGCGCCTACGATGGCTACCTCTTTTCCTCTGAAGAAGAAACCGTCACAAACCGCACAGGCGCTTACACCAAAACCATTCAGCCGTTCTTCGCTGGAAAGCCCCAGCCATTTTGCAGAAGCACCGGTGGAAATAATCACCGCATCGGCTTCAATCAGTTTTTCATCATCGATCCAAACCTTATGCGGCTGGCTCGAAAAATCGACCTTTGTGGCAATCCCAAAGCGGATATCAGCGCCCATTCTTTTGGCCTGTTTTTCAAAATCGATCATCATTTCCGGTCCCTGGATCCCATCCGGATATCCCGGGTAGTTTTCTACTTCGGTGGTAATGGTCAACTGTCCGCCCGGCTGGATCCCCTGGTATAAAACCGGGTTCAGATTGGCCCGGGAAGCATAAACAGCCGCCGTATAGCCAGCTGGTCCTGAACCTATTATCAAACATTTAACGCGTTCTGCTCCTGTTTCCTGTGTCATATAGATGGTTTATAAAAATATGCCGAATGATTTCGGCATAACACTATTATTCACAAATTTTTATGTTGTATTTATTACAAAAATAAAGGGAAAATGTTTACCGGTGGTAAACGCTTCCCCACAGGAAGCAACAAAGATGTGGATATCCGGATCTTCTCCGGCGCATCATCCCGGGGCGGGCTGATTGTCCGCTATTTTTTAAAACGATGCGCGGCCGTTTTTCTCCGGCTCCGCCAAAAACGGCAGGAACATCATGTAGAAGGTTTTCTGATAAGCCGCAACGGCCTTTTTTTCATTGAGCCGGTCGGTTAATTCGTTATTGGAAAGCCAGAAATCGGCTACGATGAACAGCTGTTTTACCAATGCCGGCCATATTGAGGGCGGCAGATCCGTCCGGAAGATACCGTTTTCGATCAATCGCTGAAAGATCCGGGTAAACTCCCGGGTACGGCGCCTGGTAAGCACCTGGTAGTCTTTTCCAATTCCGGGAATCCGCCACACAATCTCTACAAAATGCAGGAAAATAAACCGGTACCGGTATACCAGCTGAAAAGATCTGGCCGACAAATCAAGTATTGCATTCATTGTAACCGTTGCCGATTGCTGCAACTGTATCAATTCAAGATCAAACGCCCCTGCCAAACGCGCATAAAGCGCCCGGATAATGTCATCTGTATGTTTAAAATGATAATGCAGGTTTCCGGGACTCATATTGAGGTGTGCGGCTATATGCCGGGTAGTGATCGTGCGTATCCCCTGCGTGTTATAGAGCTCCAGGGCGGCCTCCAGTATCCGGTCTTTGGTATCCATGCTCAAATTTAGAACATTTGATCTAATTCTGAAAAATTAGTACATTTGTTCTAAAATAATCATCATGGAAGATCCTGTTGCGGCGGAAGAAAAAAAATCCTTGTACCGGAAGCTGAGAGAAAACATCCTGCCGGTGAAACAAACAGACAGCCCAATGATAAAACTGGGGAAGCACACCGGTTTCGCCATCGTGCTGGTATTACTGACGGTTGTATCTGCAGCAATTATGATTGCGGTATCCTTCGCGTTATAGATGAAACGATTATTGGACCCGTTATTCCTGGGGTACGGCCTGGCCTGGTGGCTGATTCATAGCTTCCGTTGGGCAGGTGCACCCATTCCCTTCCTGAACAGCTATCTCACCGATTTTGTATTTGTGCCATTAGTGGCACACGTGGCCCTGCGGATCATACGGGTCTTTGTTGTGCAAAATGAAACGTACCGGATTCCATGCTCCTATTTAGTTTTTATGGCATTGTATACATCGGTTGTATTTGAAGGGCTCATGCCGGCCATTGCTAAAACCTATACCCGAGATGCGGGCGATGTGCTGGCTTATTTTGCAGGAGCCTTCTTTTATTACGGTATTCATCAGCCGCGGTGGGATTCTGCTTACCGGGAGCCCTGACGCATTTTTTCCCGGTAGGCCCGGTCCAATTCGCTTACCAGCGTATCATACGCCTGCCGGTCGGCGAATAATGCCGGATTGTACGGACTGCCTGGTAAATGCTTCTCCAGGAGCTTAAACTGGCTGGCGTGTGCGGCTACCCAAAGATCAAACGACTGCTTTTTCAAGGCATCCAATGTATAGGCATAATCCTGCGCAATACCCGGATAGGCCGGAATGGCATCCAGCCGCTTTTCCGTAATAATGGTAGGCATATTGGCGATCAAAATCCGGTAGGAGCGGTTATTATCTTTTACCGTGACCAGGAAGCTGCTGGATCCTTTTGTATGGCCCGGGTGGTGCAACAGGATCACATGGGTATTGGCCAGTGTAATGGTATCCCCGTTATGCAATAACCTGTCGGCGGATACCGGCTCAAACTGCACGCCGTATTTGCCCATTTCATAGTCAGACCGGCCGCCATCTGACAATACAGGTGCGTCCTTCGCATTTACCATCATGCGTGCACCGGTTAACCGCTTAATAGCCGCCATGGCACCCACATGATCATAATGTACCTGGGAGGTGAGCAGGATCTTTATATCGTTAAACCGGAAACCTAATGTTTCAATGCTCTTTCTGATCAGAGGTAGTGATCCCGCCAGCCCGGTATTGATGAGTATATTTCCTTTAGAAGTAACAAGCAGGTAGCAGGCCAGGTCGCGGGTGCCTACATAGTACAGGTTACCGGCGATCCGGAAGGGCGGATAAGGCACTGACCATTCTGCCGGAACATCTTTAGGCTCACTGACCCGCTGTGCAGCAATGGGGTTTGTGGTTATAAATAAGAAGCACACAATGCCGATCAGGAACAACGCCTTTCTTTTATTTTTCATTTTTCTTAAACAGGTTTACCATGGAAGACAAAAAGCAGGCCGTAAATCAACTTATTTAACAACCTGCTTTTTCGTTTTATAGCCGCTTTCCGGATCAGGATTTCATCAATCAGCAAACTTTTTCCGTAGGGCATCCAGGCTCGACTGGAAGTTATTACGGCCCGCAGCTGCTGTTTTTGCCGGCTGTTTCTGCTGATTGCCCGCCGGTTTTGTTTTGCCTTCGCCGGCCGCATCTTTCATACTCAGCGAGATCCGCTTCCGCGCGGGATCTACTTCCAACACGGATACCATTACTTTCTGATTCAGCTTTACCACCTCATTAGGATCGCTCACAAATTTATTTGCCAGGTGCGATACATGCACCAATCCATCCTGCTTTACACCTACATCTACAAAAGCTCCGAAATTAGTAATATTGGTTACAATGCCCGGAACCTTCATACCCGGCTTCAGGTCTTCGATTGCAGAAAGCCCCTCTGCAAAACTGAATTCTTCAATCGCCTCCCGCGGATCACGGCCCGGCTTTTCCAGTTCCTTTAAGATATCTTCAATAGTGTATTGTCCAACTGTTTCCGTAACAAAATCCCTGGCCCTGATTCCCTTTCGCAGTTCGGGCTTTGTGATCAATTCGCCCACCGTACAGTTTAAATTACCCGCCATAGCTTCTACCACCGGGTAACTTTCGGGGTGCACTGCCGAATTGTCCAGCGGGTTGAATGCATTAGGGATGCGTAAAAACCCGGCACATTGTTCAAATGCCTTTGGGCCCAGCATCGATACCTTCAGCAATTCTTCCCGGCTTTTGAACGCGCCATTCTTTACCCGGTATTCTACAATATTCTTTGCAGTGGTTGATGTTAAGCCTGATACATACATCAGCAGGTGTTTACTGGCGGTATTTACGTCTACGCCCACATAGTTCACACAGCTTTGCACCACCTGGTCCAGGCTGTCCTTTAACCGGTTCTGGTTTACATCGTGCTGGTACTGACCGACCCCAATGCTTTTGGCATCAATTTTCACCAGCTCACTCAGCGGGTCCAGCAACCGGCGTCCGATGCTGATGGCTCCGCGTACGGTTACATCTTCATCCGGAAATTCTTCCCGAGCCACTTCGCTGGCAGAATAAATGGAAGCACCACTTTCATTCACCATAAAGATGGAGACGGGTTTTCCGAAGTCGATGCTCCTAACCAGTTTTTCCGTTTCCTTACTGGCCGTTCCGTTTCCATAACCAATGGCCTCAATATCGTACTTGCTTGCCAACCGCTTCAGTGCCTCCGTTGCACCGCGCCAGTCATTTTGCGGTGCATGAGGAAATATGGTTTCATATTTAAGAAAAGTGCCGCTTTCATCCAGGCATACCACTTTGCAGCCGGTTCTGAAACCCGGATCAATGGCCAGCACCCGTTTTTGTCCCAGCGGTGAGGCCAGTAACAGCTGCCGCAGATTCTCAGCAAATACGTTGATGGCTTCTTCATCTGCGGAAGTTTTGCTGCTCATCCGAAATTCGGTTTCGATAGCAGGCTTCAGCAACCGCGCATAAGCGTCTTCAACAGCCAATGCGACCTGGCCGCCCGCCGCGCCCGAAGAGGTAACAAATTCGCTTTTTAACGACCCGATGGCTGAATCCTTCTCGATGGAGATATCCATAATCAGGAATCCTTCCTTTTCGCCACGGCGAATGGCCAGGATCCGGTGTGAAGGACATTTTGATAGCGGTTCTTTAAAATCAAAATAATCGCGGTATTTCTGTGCATCGGCCTCTTCTTTTTTTGTGGTCAGCACACGGGATGCCACCATGGATGTTTCTTCAAACATCGATCGCACCAGGGTACGGGCCTGCTCACTTTCTGCCACACGTTCCGCCACAATATCCCGGGCACCCTGCAATGCCTCCGCAATATCCGCAACCTGCTCATTCAGGAATTTCGCGGCCGCTTCCTCAACAGGTGTATTTCCCTGGGCCCATAACAGATCTGCCAGCGGCTCCAATCCTTTTTCAATAGCTATCGAGGCTTTGGTTTTCCGCTTGGGTTTGTAGGGCAGGTAAATATCCTCCAGTTCGGTGGCGTTGATACAGGCATCGATCCGGTTTTTTAATTCAGGCGTTAGCTTTCCCGCCGCCTCGATCGTTTTCAAAACCGTTTCCTTCCGCTTTTCCAATTCGTCATAGTAACGGATCTTATCAATCACATTCCCCACCTGTACTTCGTCCATATTACCGGTGGCCTCTTTCCGGTAACGGCTGATGAAAGGGATGGTAGCCCCTTCCGCATGTAGTTGTCCCACATTGCCTACCTGCTTTAAGGGCAGGTTCAGGTCTGCCGCAATCTGATGTATGTATTTTGTATCCATTTTAAAAATAGTTGGGGTGCAAATGTAAGTGGTGCTGCTAAAGAAACAAAGGGCTGTGCATAACAATCTCCGCTTTTACGGGTTTATCACAGGCTCCTTAACCGCAAGCCATAAAAGCGCCCCGGGGGCACAATGGTTCCTTCCCGGAAATGGTTAAAAAAACGTAAAGATGCTCCCCTCCTAACCACCGGACTTGTCAGATTACATATGTTGCCATATATTTGTCTATAAATTTAGTAGACTAGTGGATAATAAGTAGTTTGCGGAGTGTTTGTTCTGTTAGGGTGAGCCGATTTAATAAACACTTAAAAGCAAAAAAAATGGCGGCATACTCCATCCTGATCAATGTTCCGAAAGCCGCGGACATTATCCTGATACAACTCGTCCGGCTGTTGAAAGAAGCGGTTTATACCCGCAGTGTAAAATGCTCGTCGGGGGCCATTGCCTCCGATCAACAGAGCATTGAATGGAATATTGAAGGCAGTATCAGCTTTCATGATATCTGTAATTTTATCAATGGCATTACCCGTAATATCCATGCGCCCTACCGGTATTCAATCATCAACCGGGACCCGGCCCTGTTGTCCCGGAACTAAAACGCCTCGCAAATGCACCTTAATTTTATTGCACTTGCTGTGCCCCTGTTCCTGTTGTTTATGGCGCTGGAATACCGTTACGCGTTAAAAAAGAATAGGCCCGTTTTTCACTGGAGGGAGTCCATTGCCAATTTGAATGTAGGCATTGCTGAACGGCTTTGCGACCTGCTTACTTCCGGTTCCTTCTTCTTCGTATTTCTGTGGCTCCACCGGCATTATGCCTGGCTGGATATACAGCCCACAGTGCTTACCTGGATCCTTCTTTTTTTGGTAACGGACCTGGTTTGGTACTGGTATCACCGGTTTGGACATGTGGTAAACCTGTTCTGGAGCGCTCATGTGGTACATCATCAAAGCGAAGATTTTAATTACACGGTATCGGCCCGTATCACGGTATTTCAATCGGTGCTGCGCGGGCTTTTCTGGAGCGTGCTGCCGCTGATCGGGTTTCCGCCTCATATGATCACCCTGCTCCTGCTTATCCATGGCGCTTATCCGTTTTTTACGCATACCCAACTTATCGGCAAGCTGGGCTGGCTGGAGTATGTTCTGGTAACCCCCTCTCATCACCGGGTACACCACAGCAGCAATCCTGAATACCTGGACAAAAATTATGGTGATGTACTGATCATCTGGGATAAACTGTTTGGCACTTTTAAAGCGGAAGACCAAACGCCGGTTTACGGACTTACCCAGCCCCTCAACAGTCACAGTTTCCTTTGGCAGCATTTTCATTTTTTTATGGAGCTCTGCATTGCCGTAAAAAGAGCCCCCGGCCTTCTTCATAAAATAAAACTATTATTTGGCAAACCGGATACCGTAGATGCATCGATCCGCCCTGTACTGGAACGGAAATTCCAACGCAAAAAAAAGCCAACAGCCCCTTCCGCTCCATTACTGAAAGCCATTTCCGTGCAAACGGCGTTTACGTTGGCCATCCTGTTCTTTACAATACTGTTCTCTTACTATTTACAGCCCTTGCAATTGCTGATTGCCGCGGTCTTTATTTTTCTTAGTGTTATTGCAACCGGCGCCATGCTGGAACAAAAGCAATGGGTATTTCCGCTGGAATATATTCGCCTGCTGCTGTTATGCCTGTTCCTGTGCGTTACGGTTCCAAACAAATATGTATGGCTGTGCAGTACCAGTCTGCTGCTGGTGCTCCTGCTCTATTACCAAAGTTTAAAAAGCCGTTATTACGCCCTCTACCCTGCATCCTGATTTTTTGATCAGGATCATCATTATGAAACGGAGGCAACCTTTGCTGTATTTCCCCGGTCTGTTTTGCGGGTACTGACTTTTATGCAATCGTACAGGATTTCGCATCCGGATATTGCAAACAGGAAACCAATCGTTTAACCATAAAACAGTAATGATGAAAAAATTTCAATTAGCAGGCTTTTTATTCTTCGCAATGGCGCTGATCTCCTGCAGTACTACCAAAAAAACCGCAAATACCGTTGAAAGAAATGAAGCGGCACAAAAACAACTGGAGCATTTTCCAAAAGAAAAAAAAGGATATAAGCGGTATGTGATCCTCTTATCGGAAAAAGGGGCATCGGAATCAGATCTTAAGCTGGAGCTGATACCGGGTAAGGTACTGCCAACCGACTGTAACACCCGCTCGCTGAATGGCAAAATTGTTGAAAAAGATGTTCAGGGCTGGGGCTATACCTACTATGAATTCTCTTCTAACGGCACGGTGGTATCTACCATGATGGCATGCCCCGATGGTAAAAAAACAGAAAAATTTGTTGGGGCCAAACCAGAGCAACTCCGCTACAACAGCAAACTTCCGGTAGTTGTATTTGTTCCGGACGGCTATGAATTAAAATACCGGATCTGGAACGCGGGTAATACCGCCGATGCGGCGGTAAAATAAGCACGTTTATAAGGCAGTAACCAATATAAAAGCAGCCGTCTCAAATAAAGGGACGGCTGCTTTATGTTATGTCGATTCACAGAAGAATGATACTCCTGAATTGGAAGGTGCGAAAGCGCGATTACTTTTACCCGTTTCTTTTCACTCATTTATTTTCATGGAGCAGTTCGTGGTGAAGACAAACCACACCGGAACTAAACACATGCGTTTTCAGCAACTTTAACGACTGTTTTTGTTGAATACCTTTAAAAACAGGGATGCCTTCACCTAACAATACCGGATTAACGAAAAGCCAGCACTCATCGATCAGGTTTTCGGCCAGCAGGGCATGCGCCGTGGTAGGACTTCCAAATAACAAGATTTCACCAGTGGTTTCTTCTTTCAGTTTACGGATTGCTGCGGCATAATCTTTTCCAATCACCGTTGTATTGGTGAGTGTTGCCGGATCCAGTGTGTTTGACAATACCACCTTATGCGCGCTCTTATACCAGGCAGCATGTTCCTTATCATGTTTACTGGCTCCCGGCTGCTCCGCTGCCGTTGGCCAGTAGCTTTCCATCATCTGAAAGGTAACCCTTCCATACAGCGCCGTGTTGGTTTTTGTGATCCGTTCCGCTCCAAAATCAAAAATCTCCTGATCTACATGGATCCAATCCATTTCCCCTTTTGTACCGGCAGCAAAACCATCGAGCGATGTATGCATGAATAATACGATTCCTGACATATTGATTCTGTTTGAATTTAGGTTGTTAATAAATGCTATTTAAAATGACCGTTTTGTTTGGGATACAAATCTCATAAAAATAATTGGTAATAGCATTGGGCAATTCCGACAAATAGTGGGTATTTCCGACAAATAGCGGTTTGCTGATGATTCAGTAAATTTGTAGTCATCTGAATAGATTATTTCGCCCGTCCGCCAGAATACTACATTACAGCACATCCTATGTATCACAGAAACGCTTGTCAGGGGTTTACATACCCGTATCAGGGTTGCTACCATTAATCAGCGCATGTATTTTTGCTATAGCCTACCGGCATAAAAAGGGCCGCTCGTTTGAGCGGCCCTATCCAGGAAACGAATTAAAAAATTTATTTAACAGAAGGAATCGGCGTTCCGGTACGTCTTTGCAGACTTATCTTTGAATTGTTAAACGCCTTTGCGTAGCCTTCCTGGTCTTCTCTCCGGATCACGGCATTGATTGCATCGTTCTTGTAATCGAAGAACTCATCAACCTCTAAGCGGATATTGAAACCGGCTGTTTTGTTGTACAGGGTCCGGCCGCTTCCCACCGAAAAATCACCATAGATTACATCATTGATCTCCGGCCAGTAATATTTATCCTTTTCCTGACTGTAAACAATACCGTAAGAACCATCATAGTCCATCCGGACTACTGAATAAGGTGATCCCACTTCGGAAACATAAACAGTAATTGCGGTCTCATTCTGAAGGCGGTCATCGTCCCGCCAATGATCCCGTTTGGAACAACTCGCCAAAACAACAACGGCTAAAACCGATACGATTGAAAATGTAAGAATCCGTTTCATGGTAGTTAAAGTTTAATTGTTTATATATTCGTGATTGAATGTCTTTGATATATAGAAGCCAGATCGGTCATAAAAATTGCACGAGGTTTGTTAAAAAACAGATAAAAGCAGCCGGGCTAATTGGGTATAAAATTCCCGGCCTCAAACCTTAAAACTTATCGTAATTTTGCATTTCAATTTTTTACATGAAATCCTTCTTTTTCGCATTGCTTATGCTATCACTTGCGGCTACCATGAACGCTGCGTTTGGCCAGTATCTTGTAGTAGGTACCTATACCCATCAAAACAGCAGCAGTAAAGGCATCTATATTTATGACTTTGATCCGCAAACGGGAGATCTGAAAATCGCCGGTGAAACAGCAACGACAAACCCCTCTTATCAGGTAATAGCAGCCAACCGGCAGTTTGTTTATTCGGTGAATGAAACTCCTGAGGGAGGGATCAGTGCTTTTGCCATTGATCCAAACACCGGCAAACTGACGTTTCTGAACTCCGTAAAAAGCATGGGCGACGATCCCTGTTACCTGGAAATTGACCGGAGCGGTAAATGGCTGTTTGTGTCCAATTATTCCAGCGGCAGCTTTGCCATTTACAATATTCAAAAAGATGGATCGCTCGGCAGCCTTTCGCAGGTAATCAAACATGAGGGCAGCGGACCCGACAGCTCGCGGCAACAGGCCCCCCACGTTCATAGTACAACCATCGCACCCGATAACCGGTTTCTATTCGTGTGCGACCTGGGCACCGATAAAATTGTAACTTATCCTTTCAACGCAACAACCGGCAAAGTGGACACCGTAAAGGCATTTTTTATCCATACAGCACCCGGCGCCGGACCCCGGCATATGGTCATTTCAACCAACAAAAAGTTTGTTTACAATGTAGATGAAATGTTTGGTACGGTAAACGTTTATACCCTCCGCAAAGGAAGGCTGCAACTGTTACAAACGGAAAATGCATTGAACGCTGAAAAGGGAAAAGCCGCGGGCGCAGACATCCATCTTTCCCCCAACGGTCAGTTCCTTTATGTATCCCAACGCAGTAACAGTACTATTGAAGTGTATAAAACAGACCGCAAAACCGGTAAGATCCGTTTTGTGGGCAGCCAGTCTACCAACGGCAACTTCCCCCGGAATTTCACCATTCATCCTTCCGGGCGCTGGCTGATCGCCGCTAACCAGAAAAGCGACAATATCACTGTTTTTAAAATCGATCCCGAAACCGGTATGCCGGAACCTACCGGTAAAGAAATACGAACCGGCATCCCGGTATCCTTAAAATGGGTACTAAAATAGCGCCGCCGACACTGAAGGCAAATCCGGTGCTGTTAAATAGCAGCCAAGCGGAATATGCTCATAAAGTAACGACGTAATGACCAGGCGCCCGACGTTGAAGATGGAGACAACCGGGATTATCAGACGGCTGCAATCACCTCTTTTAATGCAAGGTTCTTAATATCCTCCAGCCGCATAACGGTTTCTGTTAAACGATGCTTGGGGATACCGACATCCATTACACAAAACAACTGAAGTTCCTGTTTAATAATGGTGCAGTCAAACTGTTTTACCACATTCATCACTTCGTTAAGCTGGGTATAATCAAACTGAAGGTGAAATGTTTTCAGCACGGGTTTGCGTACCAGATGCGTTACCTGTAATGCCATGGCTGCTGCAGATTTATAGGCATTGATGAGCCCCGGAACCCCCAACAGCGTTCCGCCAAAATAGCGCACCACAATGATCAGTGCATCCGTTACCTGCCGGCTATCGATCTGCCCCAATATAGGTCTGCCCGCTGTTCCGGATGGTTCCCCGGCGTCGCTTACGCGGAAGGTATTGCCATCCGTTCCCAGGCGATAGGCAAAACAATGATGGTTGGCCTTGGGATGTTCTTTCTTTACAGCAGCCAGTATTCTTTTAAACTCTTCGGTATTTTTAAGCGGATAGGCTATGGCAATAAAACGGCTTCCCCGGTCCTTAAATTCTGCCTGTCCGCTGGTTTCAATGGTCTGATAGTAGTTCCCCTGCTCCATCTTAAACTATAAACTGATTATGTATATTCTTATAAACGGTTATTTCATCGGTATCGATCGTGCTTGTTTGCAGGAGCGCCTGTTCCTTTAACAAAGGCGCCCGCAATCCGCCGCCTGCGATCATAGCGGTGTTGGTAATGACTCTGGCTTCATCCCATACGCCGGCATCCACGAAGGATTGCAGTAGCTGACGACCGCCTTCTACAAAAACGCTCTGGATCCGGCGTTCAAACAAGATATCCAGCATTCCTTTGATCAGGTGGTCGCTTTCTACATTGATCCATGCGGCCCGCCCCAGTTTCTTTGTCTGCCCCCGGTTGAACACCCAGGTTTCATTCCCGGCGTGAAAAAGCTTCAGTTCCTCCGGCAAGTTGCCGGAACCGGATAGTACGATCTTCAGCGGCGCCTTTCCAAACCAATGACGGTTATCGAGCAAGGGATCGTCTTTCATAGCTGTGCCGGCACCAACCATAATGGCCGCTTCCTCAGACCGCCACCGGTGCACCAACCGGTTGGTTACTGGATTGGAAATCTTTAACCGTTCCGCATTTCCGGAGGCCATGATGCCGTCTCTTGTCTGTGCCCATTTTAAAATGATATAGGGCCGTTTCAATCCGTGAAAGGTGAAAAACCGCTTGTTAAGCGTTATGGCCTCCCGGGCGGCGATCTGTTCAATTACTTCCACACCCGCATTCCGTAGTTTTTCAATGCCTTTCCCATTCACGGCTTCAAAATGATCGCGGCAGCCCACCACCACTCTCGGTATCCGGTGCCGGATGATCAGGTCTGCACAGGGCGGCGTTTTACCGTAATGTGCACAGGGCTCCAACGATACATAGAGAGTTGACTGTTCAATAAGCCCGGCATGCTGCTCCAATGCATGCTGGATACAGTGTACTTCTGCATGCGCTTCTCCGTACTGCTGATGATACCCTTCCCCAATGATACGGTTCTCATACACCAACACGGCACCTACCATTGGGTTGGGGGCCACATTTCCTGCGCCCAGCTTTGCCAGCTGAAAACAACGTTGGAGATAGATTTCGTGTGTTCCGGTATCCATTTTTGCAAAAGTAAAAGAATTAAGTTTGCAGCATGTCTTTAAAAAACATAGAAAAAAGCTTTGTAAGCGATTTGCAGGTACTTTATCCCGAAAATGAGGCGCAGCAGATCTGGTACCTGACCGTGGAAAGTCTAACGGGTTTTGATCTGCGTACGAACAGGAACCAACGTTTCAACCCCGATCCCTGCATGCTGAACATGCTGGCGGATATTAAAAAACGGCTGTTGAAAGCCGAGCCTATCCAGTATATTTTAAACGAGGCCTGGTTTTATGATATTGCCTTTTTTGTAAATAAGCAGGTGCTGATACCCCGGCCGGAAACTGAAGAACTGGTGGATACCATCATCCGGGAACAACAGGGCCGGCCCTCCGTACGCATACTGGATATTGGCACCGGGAGCGGCTGCATCCCCATTATTCTGAAGCGGAAACTTCCGGAGGCCACGGTTACGGCCTGCGATATCAGCCCCGATGCACTGGCGGTGGCCCGTAAGAATGCGGCGAGATATCAGGTGGATATCCGGTTGGTACAGCTTGACTTTTTAAATGAAACCAACTGGCCGGAGCTACCCATAGTTGATGTGCTGGTAAGCAATCCGCCCTATATTCCCGTTGCCGATAAAACATCCATGCATAAAAATGTACTGGACTATGAACCGGGGCTCGCTCTATTTGTGCCGGATGAGGATCCATTGTTATTCTACCGCAAAATAGCAGCAGCTGCAACATCCATCCTTGCGCCCGGAGGCCGCATCTACCTGGAAGTGCATGAAAAACTGGCAACAGAAACCCGGCAGCTTTTTGAAGCAGGAGGATTCCATGCGTCAATTAAAACAGATATGCAGGGAAAACAGCGGTTTGTAATGGCTGCCTTTGCAAACAACGGAAGTTAAACTTCCCCGTGAGGTTTATTGTTACTGATCCCTTTTCAAAGCATCCGTTCCGGACGGACGCATCATCATACCCTGGAATTGTTTCATTGTGCGTTCCATCCCTTCGGTACCGCCATCAAGGAAAATCACGTTACCCTTGCCGTATTCTGCAAAATTCTTGATGGCCTCCGTCCACATGCTGAACAGGATAAAATTAGTATCCAGGTTAGCCTGGCGCAGCTCCACTGCAGCAGAAGACAGCCCTTTTGCCACCTCTTCCCGGAATAAGGCGATCCCCTGCCCCCGCAGCCGCGCAGCTTCCCGCTCTGCCTCGGCGCTGATCTTGATCGCATTTCCTTCCGCCTCGGCCGATTTGGTTTTGGTGATCAGTAATGCCTGGCCTTCATTTTCAGCGGCGGCCTTGAGGTTATTGCTGGCCACCACCTTGCTCATAGAGTCCAGGATCATTTTATCAAAGGTGATATCATTGATCTGCAGATCCAGCAGGTGATAGCCCCACTCTTCAAGCGTATGATCAATTTCCACTTTTACATACTGTACAATTTCACGGCGCAGCCCCAATACCTCTGCCTGTTTTTTAGTGGCTACAAATGAACGGATATTTCCTTCAATCGTACGTATCAGCGCCTGCATCAGATCCCGGTCTCCAATAAACTTAAAGGCAACCTTTTTGATGGTATCTTCCGATTCATTTTGCACCGAATAAAGCAGCATGCTCTTAAAATAAACATTTGCCTGATCTTGTGTTACGGCCTGAAATTCCAATTCAACCGAACGGTTCTGGATCGAGATCCGCTTCATCACTTTTTCGAGAAAAGGAATTTTAAGGTGCAAACCAGGCCCTACAATGCGACGGTACCTGCCAAACATCGTGATAACACCAATATATCCCTGGTTGATGGTAAATAACCCGCTTGCTATTATAAGCAGTATCACAAGCACCCACCAAAAGTTTGTAATAAATTCCATAACAATCATTTATTTTTATAAAGGTACGTATTAACCCACATGCAGAATCATGCATTTTACCCCCAAATCCGGGAAGTTGTCCGCAATAAAGCTATGAGGATAATCCAAGCCGTTTTTTATTAAACCTGGCCTGCATTAACCGGCGCGTTCGTTTTAAACACAAATGGCATTACCTTAAACTGAATACATCCGTACATGTTGTCATTAACAAAGAAGAATCAGGAATCCGTTTTTTCTTCCCAAACCTGTACCAGGTGAACCAATGTTTCTACAGACTTTTGCATATCCTGGATACTTACATACTCATGTTTGCCATGAAAAGCCATCTCCCCTGTAAAAATATCCGGGAACGGGATGCCCATAAAAGATAACCGCGAACCATCTGTACCGCCCCGTGCGCTGCTTTTTTTAAATGTAACACCGCTTCGTTCCATCGCAATCTTTACATACTCGCCAATTTCGGGGTGTTGATCAACGACTTCTTTCATATTGCGGTACTGTTCCCTGCTTTCAAATTCATACCGGCTGCCGGGGTATCGGCCGGTTGCCTGTTTTGCAAATTGCTCCAGCCGGGCCTCGTGCAATTTTAGTTTTGAAGTTTCGAAATCCCGGATAATAAAACTCAGCGAGGCCTTTTCCGCCCCACCTTCCATGTGAACCGGGTGCACAAATCCCTCCCGATCCTCCGTGGTTTCGGGACTAAAGCCATCCTTTGGCAATAGCTCAAGGAAGGTTCCGGCAATTTTTATCGCATTAATAAGTTTATCCTTAGCATAGCCCGGATGGATGCTGTTTCCATAAAAATGGATGGTAACCCCGTTGGCACTAAACGTCTCGTCTGTATAGCTGCCTCTTTCGCCGCCATCAAGCGTATATCCAAAATCGGCCCCCAGCCTTTCCAGGTCAACATGATCCACCCCACGCCCGATCTCTTCATCGGGGGTAAACAGTATTTTAATGGTTCCATGTTTTACGTCGGGATGGGTTGTGAGGTAATGTGCCAGGTCCATAATGATGGCCACGCCGGCTTTATCGTCTGCACCCAAAAGCGTGGTACCGGATGCCGTTATGATGTCTTCTCCCCGTTTTGTTTTTAAATAAGGATGATCTCCCGGCCGGATCACCTGGGCAGGATCATCGGGTAATACAATATCTCTGCAATCATAATCATAATGCACAATAGGTTTTACCCCTTTACCTGAACAATCAGACGAGGTATCAACATGACTGCAAAAACAGATCACAGGAACCTTTTTATCGGTATTTGAGGGTATGGAAGCATATACGTAGCCAAAATCATCCAGGGCTGCGTCCTTTACACCCATCGCCAGTAATTCTTCAACCAGGATTTTGCTTAAGTCTTTTTGCCGGGCAGTAGAAGGTACCGTATCTGATTGGGGATCGCTTTGGGTGTCAATCGTTACATACTTTAAAAAACGGTCAGAAACCGTAAAATGATAGGTCATGATCAATAATTCAGTGAAGCACAAAGATAACCAAAAATTCAACATTCATCAAAGCAACAAGAACATTATCAATATACTATGAAAAATATAAGATATAAAAATAAATATAAAAGCAGCCCGGAAAGCTGCTTTTATCTAAATGATCTTCCGTTATTTTTAAGGCATGATGATCAACGGGCTTCCGCCTTCTATTTCTACCAGTTCCAGGTCAAAAACAAGGTCTTTCCCTGCAAGCGGGTGATTGGCATCCAGAACAATTTTGTCATCGGTAATTTCTTTTACTGTTACCTGAAATTGCTGTCCCTGGGGATCACTCATTACCAGTGGCATTCCCACTTCCACTTCCATATCCTGTGGAAGACGGTCCTTGGGCATTTCGATGATCATATCCGGGTTTACCGCTCCATAAGCCTCTTCTGCAGGGATTGTAATGGTTTTTTTATCACCAACGGCCATACCGGTTACTCCGTCATCAAAACCTTTGATCACCATACCGCTCCCAATCTCAAACGGCAGAGGATCCCGGCCCTCAGAAGAATCGAATGTTTCTCCCGTGGTCAGTTTTCCGTGGTAGTGCACCTTTACTTTATCGCCTTTTTTCGCTTGTTGCATTGATTGAATTTAAAATGAATAAACTTATTTGTGGGCAAGGTAGGCTTTTTTATGCAGATGCCATGATGCTGGTGCTATAATTTGAGATCCCAGGCTTCCGGCTGTTATTTCCGGGGAAAACCGGGGCTTTTCATGAGCTCCTCTATCTGCAATGTGTGCCGCTCGCTGTGTGCTGCCAGCAACAATAATCCCTGAAAAACACTGAGTGTGCCTGCCGGCGTTTGCATATAATGCGTTTCCAATGGCTCCTGTGTTGATTTCAGGAACTGGATCGTGGAATCCCTTTTTGAAAGATAAGCTGCCAGCGCCTCCTTTGCACCGGAAAATTGGTTGCCGGGTCTTAAAACCTCCGGGGCCTGCGCCTTTTTCGACCGGTCGGTTACCGCTGCAATCAGTTGCTCATTGGTAACAGGCGTCCCGGGCTTTATCAGCGTTGCAGAATCGTTTTTAAGCGTCATCATACACCATTGCCATATTCCGTTTTCGGCTAATGCAATGTGCTCGATGCATTGCGCAACCGACCACCTCGAGGAATCTGGTTTGTAATTCAGTTGTGCGTCCGTTAGCTGTTGCACGTCGTTAAGCAACCGCTGTTTTGTTTTCAGATAATAATCGATCGCAAACTTCCGGTCCGCCGGTGTGATCTCACTTTTTTCAGGGCCCGCAAAGCTGCTGGCCAGGATACAAAATAAACCCAGGAATACCTGTTTCATAAAATAAGTTTTAGGTGATTAAGAGGAAGAAACATATAACAAGCCGGCTTGGGATCCTTTGCCAGAAGAACAAGGAACGATCTCCCTGCCGGTTTGGCTACCTAAAGATAGACGATTTACCGTTATTTTTGCGGGATGATGTTGAATGAACAGGCAAAAAGTTTACGCATTGTATTTATGGGAACGCCGGAATTTGCGGTAGCGAGTCTCCACGCGCTGATCCAGGCCGGGAGTACGGTTGTAGGAGTCATCACCGCCCCGGATAAACCGGCCGGGAGAGGGATGGAATTACAACAGAGTGCCGTAAAGAAATATGCGGTGGAACATCAATTGCCGGTGCTTCAACCGGAGAAGCTCCGGGACCCCGGCTTCCTTGAAGCGCTGCGGCATTTAAAAGCAGACCTCCAGATATGTGTTGCCTTCCGGA
Organism: Niabella pedocola; assembly: GCF_021044425.1. GTDB lineage: Bacteria > Bacteroidota > Bacteroidia > Chitinophagales > Chitinophagaceae > Niabella > Niabella pedocola. Next base: position 160,455 of record NZ_JAJNEC010000004.1, read on the forward strand.
TGCTGCCGGAAATTGTGTGGAATATGCCGCCTATGGGAACTATCAATCTTCATGGTTCCTTACTTCCACAGTACCGGGGAGCGGCACCTATTAACTGGGCCGTGATCAATGGCGAAAAGGAAACCGGGGTTACTACCTTTAAACTGCAACACGAGATTGATACCGGTAATATTTTGCTACAGGACCGGTTTCCCATCGGGGCAGAAGATACTGCCGGAACGGTTCACGATGTTATGAAAGAGGTAGGCGCACAGCTGCTGGTAAAAACTGTACAGGGATTGGCCAACGGTACGCTTACGGAAACGCCGCAGCAGGTACCCGCAACGGAAATATTGCACCATGCACCAAAGATCTTTACAGAAACCTGCCAGATCAATTTTAACCAACCGGCTACAGCGGTACATAACCTGGTCAGAGGCCTTTCGCCCTACCCCGGGGCCTTTACTTTTTTTAATGGTAAAAAGCTAAAGGTATTCAGCGCCACGCCCAAAGGCGAAACCCCCACCGTTCCACCGGGAGAATATATAACAGATGCAAAAACATATCTTTCGTTTGCCTGTACAGACGGATTGCTGGATGTAAAGGAAATACAACTGGAAGGGAAAAAACGGATGAAGATCACCGATTTCCTGCGCGGCTACCAGTTTAAATAACAGTGTGCTTCTGCCGGAGATAATACGGTAAACAGAAATCCGAAAATAACATGCATTTTTTAGTTTAGCATAAAGTTTGCAGCATTATGGGCATGCAGCAACGCTGTATTTTTAAAAAGCCCTACTATGAAAAGAACATACACACTGATCCTGTCTTTTTATATCATTGCATCGGTTATTGTTTTCGCATTCGTAAAATTAAGTCCGGATCATGGCGACGGCACCCCGGGCCTCGGCAGCACGGCTCTTGTCTTTTTTATGGTGCTGATCGCGCTGTTGGTAGTCATCAATATTGTTAAAGGATTCGCAATGCAAAGAAGTTATTTCCTTGTAGCCTTGCTTCACGCGCTGATCCTGCTCCTCCTCTATTTTGGATTATTTTATCGCTGACCTCCGCCTTTGTAATGTTGCTTTAAAAAATCACTGGCAGTTTGCACATCAATAATCGAAAAATAAAAGTCTTTCGTGTTTTCGGTAATAATGTGGGTACAGCCGGAATTATATGCGGCAAAATATTGCAGCCCATCCTCAAAATCATTCACATGCTTATCTGTTGCCGCTTGTTGTACTTCCCTGGTACCACAGTCCGCAATGGAAAAATGAGCAGCCAGTAACCCGATGCGATCCCTGGCAGAGCGGCTGCCATGTTTCTTTTCTGCAAAATAACAGGTGATTGCCAAACTAACCGATGTGGTTACTAATGAATGGCCTTTAGCCGTTGCCCAGCTTAAAACACGGGAAGCATAGGTAAACAACGGGTATTCTTTGTTGATCACGGCTACCAGGATATTCGCATCAATAAACAACTTCATCACTGCCGTTATTTATGGCGCTTATAATATGCGGCCTTTTGTTTTTTGCCCAACGGTTTGGCATTGTAAGTAGCCGGCCCCTCAGCCACCATGCTTACCCAATCTTCGATGGGGATATGCTCAATATGCTGATGCTGACCGGTGGTTATTACTTTTTGCAACAGCAATTCCACGAGCCGGGATAGGCTTAACCCCTGGGAAGCGGCATACTCCTTTGCATCCTCAATAATCGTACGGTTAAAGCTTAAAGTAACTTTGGCGTCCATGGTTGTTTCTTTTTATACGACAAAGTTAAATTTTTTATACGTATAAAAAATTTTTCATTTAAACACCCGACACCAGACACCCGCACGGCGGGCGCCACTGGCTATTGATCCGGTTCGCCAACTGCGGTTTTAGAAAAATTTGTACAAATTCCTCCCGGCATTAATGGGATACGACTACGTCGAAATCCGAAGCATTGATCCGGAGCGCCGTAGCGGCGGCATCACTGATGCGGGCTGCTGGTCCGTTCTTCTGCTTCAGGCTTTTGATATCGCCCAGTACTTTTGCGTAAATCGTTGTATTGGATTTTGGATTAGACAGTTTCACGATCGTTCCGGAAGGAACATCATCGATCAGGGCATAATATTTTCCATCATCCCAGCCTTTATCCGTTTTAAATACCCCGGCATGTACAGACCGCTCTGTTGTTGCGGTTGCCCCCGTCTGCATTTCATATGCATTTTTAAAGAATCCTGTTTCATCAAAACCGGCAGGAGGAGGTGTTACATCTGCCACAGGAGCGGAAGATACGGACGCTGACGTTTTTCCTTTAGATTGCTTTCCGGGTTCTTTTACAGCAACCGCTTCGGGTGCAGGTTCCGTTTTCGCCTCGCGGTCCTTCTGCTCCTGCAGGGCGGCGGCCTGTTCCGGTGTACCCAGGAAACGGGAAGCAATATAACCGGTTATTCCTTCACCGGTACGTATAGCAGCCCACTCATTGTTGGTATCGCCCGTTACCGTAACCATTTCACTATTCTCTGCCTTTCCTACAATCGGTTCGTTGGTGGCCGGCCCTTTGCGGATATTGATGCCAGAGCCTACAATAGCCATTTGTTTTTCGGCTTTTGCAGCAGGCTGTTCTTTTTTTGCAACCGGGCGCTCGGCCGGTTCCGCAGACGGGTCAACCAGGTATTGCGTAGCAGCATACCCTTCTACATCATCCTTGGTGCGTACCTCAGCCCACTCGTCATTTACCCGGCGCACCAGCGTGAGGATCTCATCTTTCTGCGCTTGTGCCACCACGGGCTGACCGGTACCCGGTCCCTTGCGGATATTGATATAGGTATCCGTAGCCGCTTTTACTTTTTGCCCTGTATTCTTTTTCACCTCGGTTCGCGCTACTTCTTTTTGCTCGTCTTTACGTTTTTCAGTCACAGCTTCAAGAAACTGCGAAGCCATATATCCTTTTTTACCATCACTCGTGCGGATCGCCGCCCATTCGTCATTGATCTTACGGGTTACCGTAACCACCTCATCTTTTTCAACACGGCCTATAACCGGCTCATCTGTTCCCGGTGCCCTCCGGATATTTACCGCAGCAGTTACCGTTACCTTCGCACCCGCCTTCAAATCAATACTGGTTGGGGCGGTTTCTTTTTCCTCAGCAGGTTGAGGCGCTGCTGCTACCGACTCAAGAAACTGGGTAGCCATATATCCCTTTTTACCCTCGCTGGTGCGCACTTCCGCCCAGTCACTGTTCGCCAAGCGAACGATGGTCACCACTTCATCTTTCTGCAAAGTGCCTACAACCGGCTGACCCGTACTGGCGCCTTTGCGGATATTCACCGCTGAGGTTACCGTTACTTTCCTGCCAGCCTTTAGATCAGTGCTGTTTTTGGCCGTTTCCTTTTCCTCCACAGGTTGTGGCGCTGCCGCCGGCTCCAGGAACTGGGTGGCCATGTATCCTTTTTTACCTCCGCTGGTGCGTACTTCCGCCCAGTCGCTGTTCGCCATGCGAACGATGGTCACTTCTTCATCTTTCTGTAAAGTACCAACAACGGGTTGATTGGTGCTGGCGCCCTTGCGGATATTCACCGCCGAGGTTACCGTTACTTTCTTACCTGCCTTTAAAGCCGTGTTGCTGTTTTTTACGGTTTCTTTGGGCGCTTCAGCCTGCTCTTTCTTGGCGGCATTGTCGGTCATATATCCTACAAGAATATCCTGGCCTTTAGAAACATCATCTTTCCGTAATTTATTCCATGATTTCAGTGTTTTCACATCCACCCGGTTAAATTTCCGGCTAATGCTGGTTAAGTTATCCTTTGCTCCCGCTTCGTAATAAACAGGGATGCCTTTTCTTGATTTGGTATTCAGATTATCAGCCGTTACGGGAACCTTTACCGTTTGTCCGATCTTCAGATCCTGACTGGTTTTCATACCGTTAGTTTTGGCTAACGAAGAAAGAGAGACCCCATATTTCGTACTTAAATACTTTAATGACTCCCCCGAAGTAACCCGGTGCTCCACTACTGTTCCACGGGAAGTAGCAACAGCAGTCAGTTTTCTTTGCGCCTGGGCAGATCCCATTAATAAAATTAATCCGGCCGTAACAATAAACGATTTCATGTGTTCAAGATGTGTCTTAAAAAAAATCCTTACTAATGCACGAATTTACAATAATATTTACAACTAAACAGCTTTAGAATTTGTTAACAAAAGGAATATTGCGGCAGGAAAGTCCGTATATTTTGGAAAATTGTACCTTTGCGCCCCTATGTTTATAGAAGTTTTTAAATCCAAGATCCACAGAGCCGTTGTAACGGAGGCTTTTCTCAATTATATGGGTAGCATTACCATTGATGAAGACCTCATGGATGCGGCTAACCTCATTGAAAATGAAAAGGTTCAGGTTGTGAATGTGCATAACGGGGAACGCCTGGAAACCTATGTGATCAAAGGGAAAAGAGGATCCGGTACCATTTGTCTTAACGGTCCGGCGGCGCGCAAAGCGCAGGTAGGCGACCCGGTAATTATTATTTCTTATGCCTTAATGGAGCTGGAAGAAGCCAAAAAGCACCAGCCTACGATCGTATTTCCGAAAGAAGGCAATAAACTGTAAACCACAAACAGCACCGGTTCTATTCGGTGCATCTATACACTGTAGTTTACATGCGGGTAATGGTTACTATTTTGCTGTATTCAAAGCTCCCGTCTTTATTAACCTGTTTAATACGTACAAATAACGGGGTTTCGCCGTTATTGATTACCTGAAGTTCGCTTCTGTTACAGGCATTTAAACCAGTCAGCAGCACTGCTACAAAAACCAGTGGTACGGCCATCCATCTTCTTCTCCGGCCGGTCAGTCCCAAAAAAACCAGGCTTATCGCTGAAATCCCCAAAAAGCCTGTCGTGGCCGACGGTTTCCAGGTAAAGCTATAACTAAACGCCTCGCTGGAATGACCATCGGCGGCCTTGCTCTTTACCGCATCTCCTATCTTAATAAAATGTGTTCCATCAGCCGACGCTTCTACTTCAAAATGATCATTACCATTTTCATTGACGGTAATCCAGTCTACTGTTAATTGTCCGCTCCTGAATTGAGCAGCAATGGATCCAAACCGTACGGGCAACGCAATGGATTCGGTGATCGTAACAGCATTAAAACAGCTGGTGGTACTTAAGCCTGCCGGCCAGGAAGCGCAGGTGGCAGCAGTGGCGTTAGGGCCGCAATAGGTAGCATTGCCCTCGTTGATGTTGGCAACCGCTCCGGTAGCAATCCAATCGATCTGCGACTGATCTGAAACCCGGGAAAAACCATTCCCTGTAGCCGGCCCTTTGGTAATAAAATAGGCCCTTCCATCAGTATTGCTTCCCGTGTATACTACTCCCGGAAAAGCCGAAGCGTTCTGCGCATACGATGCACAGATTTCTACCACGCTACCTTCTTTCTGTGTTATATGGGCCGTGCTTGTACTGCCGGTTTGACCAAAAGTTGGATCATTTACGGTTAATGAACCGGAAAAAGAAAGTGCTGCCGATTTTTCCAAATTGATCGCACTCGAAACGCCCGAGCCGAATGCACCAAGCACTGCAGAACCCGAGTATTCAAAAGCAGCCTTATCCAGGATATTCAATTGTCCGTTCACCGTTAACTGTCCGCTTCCCGATACATGTATGCCCGGTTGTATAATTAATATGCCTCCGGTATTAATTGTAAGTCCCGTTACTCCCGTAACATTACTACTTGCACAATAAACCTCCCCGGAAGCAATGCTGGTAATGCTGGCGGTAAAGACTTTTGATCCGGACGGACACTGGCCGGCGGCCTGTTTTGAAATGCCCGTTAACAGCAGGGTTAACAGCAGTATTAGCGTTGTTTTCATATGCTACAATTATTGATGGTTAAATAGTAAGCATCTGTTGGCTTCTGCGGGTATGCAGAGCACCAACAATCATAATCATAGCAATTTTGCAGCCAATTCCCGTGCGTTTACCAAACTGTATTCAGATACAATGGCTTACCTGTAATTTGCGGCGTTGTTATCCCTGATGAAAAATCAACCGGGTATTGCCGATCCAGAAATAATCGCCTTCTTTCAAAAGCACTTCTGTGGTATCCGATAATCGGATCGAATTTTTCTCGGTATTGAAGTAAGTACCATTCTTGCTGGGAGCCTTATCCTGCAAGAAGTACCTATATCCATCGGCTGCATCCGGCTTACGGACAATCTGACAATGATTTTTTGAAATAAACCGGTCGGAAGTCCGGATACCGAAATCGGCAATTGTTCCCGGAAGATCATTCCACCGCCCGATAGTGACCAGGTCTTTATTAATAAAAAAATGCTGCCCCTCTGTAAGAATATTCGGTTCTACCTCGATATAGGCGCCCGCGTTCTTTGCTCCCATGGATGGATCAATATCAATGACCTCAGCCTGCCGTTCCTGGGTTTCGATCTTTCCATCCAGTCCGTTGTAAAAGAACTGGCTCAGTTCCCTACCCGTTTTAAAACGGCTGAGCGGATTTTTCTCAAGACAGCGGCGTACCAGCATTTCCAGCCAGGCCGGTATATCGCAGGTTTCGGGGCGCTGTCCTTCTTTTTTTTCAATGGCCTCCATCCGTTTCCTGCAGATATCCGGCACGGGCGCGCTCTTATGCTTTTCCTCCAGCGCAATCATCTCGTTGGCTTGTTTGTAATCCTTCACAGGAAAGGGCACCTGCCCCACCAACAGCTCATACAGCACAATACCCAGGCTGTAAATATCAGAGGGCGTATCTACCAGTTGGCCACGCCATTTTTCCGGCGCCTTGTACTCGGCCATGCCATCTTCCTTTTTGCTATGCCGCACGGCATCCGGATCTGCAAACGACAAGCCGAAATCGATGAGTACATACCGGTAACCACCATCCGCATTCTTTGTACGGATGATGTTTTTGGGATTGATATCGTTGTGAATAATCGCATCCCGGTTAATGATCACCGAATCTGAAAGCCAATGCTGTGGCGGCGTATCATAGGTATGATAATGATGGCAATAACTCAGCGCCGATGCCATTTGCGTAATCATCTCCAGGGTTTCTTCGATGGAGAAATATCCTTCCCGCTGAATAATGGACTCCAGCGTTTCGCCATCCACGTATTCCATTTCCAGGGAGGGCTTGTTATCCAGTATATACTCGTCGTAGATCTTTACAATATTCGGATGATCCAGCCGTTTCAGGATCTCTACTTCATTCTTAAAGTCGCGGTATTCTTTAGCGTCTTCATTCTCCAATACAAAATCCAGCTGCTTTAAAGCCACCACATGCTCCGGGTCTTCCTTACTCCGGGCTTTAAACACCGCGGAAAACCCACCGTGCCCAATTACTTTAAGAATGTCATATTTAGATGCTAATTCCTGCATTATTTTCGAGCTTTACGCGTAAGACCAAGGGGCAATCTGCCGCTCACTCCTATGCGATTTTTCCTTATTCAATGATTCCTGATAATCTTATCGTATTATTTACATGCCCCGCATATCTAGTCCAGCAATTGAAATTCCAGCACGATCGTATCATTAAAACAAATGGAGTCACCATTCTTTAAAATATGTGGTACTGCTGCATTGCTCAGGCTGATACCTGAAAAATCATCCAGCGATGCGTTAAACACCTTGATCTTATTGGACGGATTATTCAGAAACTTCGAGCGAAAAAGTTTATAGGCTCCGATTTCCTTGTCGAATACGATGGCTGCATTGGAACGGCTAATAAAATTATTGATCTTGTATTGTTCTTCGTTCTTTTCTTCAATTCCCACAAAAGCAATATCATTATGGATCTTGGGACCGTTTTCAATTTTGGGATCCTTTCCCCTTCCGATGAAATAATGTTTGCCACTGGGCTCCAGGATGTATTCAGGCTCCCAGGTAATCCCTTCCGTTGCTACCAGCCGTGCATTCCGCTTTTTCAGTATGTCTTTCGGCGTCAGCACTTCCACCCCGATGCCGTCGGTAATGGCCGTTACTTTTGCCGTATCGGGCGATTCATGGATCACATCCAACCCCAGTTCTTCTTTATAGGCGATACCTCTTGATTTAAATTCACGCTTGATCCGGTTTATAAACTGCGGATCTTTCATCAGGCTCATCAGTCCTACATTTTCGATCGCATTATCCTTATATGCCGAATGAAATACAAGCCCCGAAATCACGGTGTTGCTATACCCCAGCATCCGTACTGTTTGGGATATGGCGCCCAGCGTGATCTCTTTTAACTCTTCTATATTATCCACTCGTGCGGAAGCGATTGCCCGCTCCGGCGTTTTCGGAGTTGCCGGTGTTTTTGCGGCCGCTCCTGCGGCTCCCTTTTTTTCAACCGATCCAAAGGAGGTATCATCCGCATTGAGCTTCTCCGAAAATTGTTCAAATTTTTTCTTAAACCAATTCATATTGTTGGATTAAATGTTTTATCAGCCATCCGTTATTCGTTTTCCTGCCGTTTTGCCGAACACGCGTGTAACGGAATACGATCACTTTAAAAATACCCGGCCCCTTTCAGCTGTTTTAATATATCAGCCGCCAGCGTCTTTGCATACTCCGAATTACCGATCTCTTCAATACGGATCGTAAATGCAATGGGCGCCTTTAATTTAGGCGAAGCTACAAAAAACGTATACCAGGAGTCTGTAACCCGCTTCAGCACTGTTTTGTCGCCTTTCTTTATCAATTTATCCCGCTCGGGGCTGCCGGTTTTTCCATGCACTTCCAGTCCGGATGCGGCGGATACCTTGGCCGATTGCTCCCGCATAAAATCGCTGATCAGTGCTGCAAACCTGGGCTGACTCGCTACCGGGGTTTCCTTTTGCAAAACCGGTTTATTATTCCAGCTTTTAAACAGGAACCGGGAAGGTTGTAAGATGCCACTGTCTGCCAGCGCCCCCGACATTTTAGCCAGATGCAGCGGCGTGGCCGAAAGCTCGCCCTGCCCCCAGGCAATATCCGAATAAGGCGACTGCAGCCTCCGCCGTGTGTTCATCAGCCGCTGGCTGTTAAAGATATTTTTGCCCCGGGCTACAAACGCACCCCATTCTTTAAAATAGGTTTCACTATCGTAATCCTCCGGCCGCTGGAAATGAAATCCCCCGCGGTTCAGGATATTCATCCCGAGGGCATCGTATATATTAAACAGAGATGCCTGCAGGTTTTTATCATTTGCCAGTTTGATAAAGTACACATTGCTGGAATGTACAATAGCCGTACGCATATCCACATTCATATTCACCGGTTCGCCCTGGTGAATGATCTCTTCCGGGTATACAAAGTAACTGAACTGCGCGGCAGACGCGCCATACTGGTTCATGGCAGCTGTTGCGTCAATGATCTTTACCGTAGAACCCGGCCTTGAGTTGAAGGTAATCCCCAGGTCTTGCGGCACCACCACCCGGTCCTGGAAGATCTGTTTAAAAATGGTGCGGTAATCCGAGGGGTCAATATTACTGATCAGCTTCAGATCCTTATAAGAAGGCGCCGGGTTTGAAGCCGAGGCCAGCACATCACCCGTACTGGCATTAACCGCAACCACCGAGGTGCGGAACGGACTGGACGCAGCGGTATTTTGAATCACCGCACTGATCTTCTGGTTTAATGCCACATCGAGCGACAGCTGTATATCCTTGTCCTTGTTGTTTTGCAGTTCTACCCACTGGCCGTCTTTTCCCTCTTTCAAAATAGGTGCCAGGGCACTGTAATCGTATTTTACCAGTTCGGATTCTTTTTGGGTAACCGGCAGGAAACGGTCTTCCCGGTACCGGTCCGATGTTTTTTGCGCGGTTGCATAGGTAACATCAAAACCTTTCAACAGTGTATAATGCCGGTATTCCGCTGCATAGCCCGCCGCCTCTTCATTGGCGATCTCTTTATTGTAATCGCCCAGCCAAAACAAAAGATCTGCACCAAAAGGATAGTACCGGTTTTGATCTCTTTTCAATTGCTCTGCATACAATTCGGGGTTGGCACCCAAAGGAATCAGCTTATTTTTAAACTTGTCAAAAGTAGCCTTGTTGGATGTAGCCAGTAACACCCCGTTGCGATCATAAATATTTCCTGAACGGATCTCCCGCAAAAAGATCCCGATGCGCGGATTATAGCTGTATTGCCAGGCACCCTTGCGATTCAATACCAGCGCCGGTTTGGTAATATAGGTATTCGATTTATACTGGTACCAGAACAGGGTACCGATAAAAAAGATCAATACTGCAAAAAAAGTAAGAATGGCATAGGCATTTACATTGTCATAATTCTTTTTTACATATTCCATCTCCAGTGCATCGCCCTTTTCATTCGAAAGCAATAATACCACCAGGAAGGCGGCCAGGGTAATGATGATACCGGCATTCCCCTTACTGAGGAAGGGCACCGAAATACCCGTGAGTGGAATCAGCCCCAGGGTACCCGCTGTAATCAGGAAAAACTGGAGCATCGTAGCAATAGCAATACCGGCTACCAGGTAAAAAAGAAAGGGCTTACCCGTGCGGCGGGCGGCCAGCAGGGATCGGTAGGTTAACAACCCAAACGCCAGGAACACGGCAACTAGCGCGATGAGCCCCAGCTCCTCACCCATGCTTTCCAGGATCATATCCGTGTGATAAGCGGGCATTACGCTGGAGAATCCTTTTCCAAGTCCCTGGCCAAAGAAACCTCCGGCATTCAACGACCAGATCCCGTGCGCTACCTGATCGCCCCCGATCAGTTTATTTTCCCAAATGTCTTTAAACATCCCGTTCCGGTCGGCCAGCCGTTGCGTAAATTCAAAAGGCAGCGCCGCCAGCAATATAAACGAGGAAATGATCAGGATAATAAAGGCAACGGACTCATACCGCTTTTTGAAGAATGCATAGCCCAGGGTGCCTGCGCAGGCGAGGGCAGCCAGCAACGGCAGGTAATTATGCTGCGCGTTATTAATGAACCGGGAGGTGATTAAAAGTACGATCACATAGATCACGGCCGCCAGCACCATCTGAAAAAATTCTTCCTTTGCAAACGCATAAAAAAATAAAAAAGTGAGGCAAAGTACAATCGCCGGTCCGAGGTCTCCCAAGAGGGCATACACACCTAAAAGGAACACAAACAACAACAGCATCTTTATATTATTCCGCGTGAGCCAGCGGTTATCGGGGATGTTCCGGAAGTATTCTGAGTTGACGGCAAAATAAGCGGCAAAAAACACCACCATGCAGATCTTCGACAATTCGCTTACCTGAAACCCGAACAGGTTTACTTTTACGCCGCTTCCTTCCGGCCCTGTTCCAATAAATGCCAGCAGCAGCATCAGCAGGATCGAGAGCAGCATCCAGGAATAGCCGCGCGGAGCCTTCAGCCCCCCTGATAGCGGCAGCAGGTTATACACCGGATCAAACCACTTTGAGTGGTAAAAACGCATCACCGCATGTTCCCTTAGGAAGAACAGCACCACGGAAAAGAACAACAGCACACCCACCACACACGCTGCCATACCACTTCCATGAATGATATCCCGCAGCGGATCCTGCATGCTATAGAGTACGATAATACCGGTACCGGAAAGAAAGAACAACAGCGGCAGGATGAACTGGTCGCTCCGGTAGTTCTTTAACCAGAGTACAAAATGAAAGATCCAGAACGCCAGCACAAACAATACCAGGTGCGTAAAATATTCCTTCTTAAAATCGGCAGGGGTACGCACGGTGAAGATCTTATCGTTCTTGATCTGGCGAAACTCGGTGCGGTCCAGGATCCGGATCCGGTGCGTTTTGCCGGTGAAATGAAACGACTGGTCGCCCTGAATGGCCGCGATCCCTTTTGCAGGGCCGAAATCAAAACCCGGCTTTATAGCTATTACCCTGTAATTGCTGTTTTCCTTCAGGTTGTAAAATTCATACGATCCGTTTTCGTTGGTACGCGCAAAGAATTCAACCGGATCATTGCCCGCCTGAACACTCAGCGTATCATAATAATTGGATGGAAAAATTTCGGTTAGCTTCACGAGTACCCCCGCCCCGGCCTGCTCACTGCTGCTGTCGGTAGCCGCCAGCCGGATCTTGCCATGAATGGATAGTGTGGTCTTGGTATTCTGTACCGCAACCTCATCCGGATATTTTGCAGGATTTTTTAATTCAGCGGTATAGAGCGTGCTGTCCATATCCAGCTGGGTGATCGCATTTAAAAAGCGGAGCTTCCCCGATTCACTGGAGGTATTTAAAAATTCCGTAGCCGGAATCATCAGGCTGTTCTTATTCAGCGCTCCCAGGTTGGGTAACTGGCCCTGCTTTTCAACCAGCGTTTTTATTTTCCCTGCAATAAAGCGGATGTATGCTTCATCGGTAAAATACCCCCCTTTTGTAAAGATCTGTTGCAGCGTGGAAGCCTGTACCGGAGCAACAAGATTAACCATTTTTCCGCTTTCGTATCCATAGTCAGCATTGATAAAATCATTTTTCTTATGCTGGTAATACTGGAAGGCCATAATACCTACCAACAGGGTAACGGCCGCCAGCAGCACACGTTCTATTCTTCTTGGATATAATGTTACTTTCTTCTTCATTTCTTAATAACCTTGCAGTGCATTGCGGCGAACACTATCCCGGTAGATGGTGTCCGTTGCATTAATCAATGTATCCAGTTGCCGCAACCGGGCGCTGTCCACAACCGGCAAACTATCCAGGGGAACCGCGATCGTATCCGGCACGGGAGCAGGTGGCTCTTTTGTTGCGAAAAAAGACCGTGTTCCCGTCCAGTTCATCAAAAAACCTACGATAAATGCGATGATAACCGGCAGCAGCTTTATTTTTTTTTTGGCAGAAGATGTATTCATAGCAGGCATTATGTCATTGGATTCATAGCTGGGTGTTGCAATGGGAACCTCGATGGCTTCCTTTGTTCTTTTGCGTCCGGGCTTTTTCGCAGCGGTATACGTGGCCAGCACTACGGTGATATTGTCTTTTCCGCCCAGCTCATTGGCTTTATCAATCAGCTGTTGTGTTTTAAGCTGCAGCGACCCGGGAGCAGACAGGATTTCCGCCATCTGAGCCTGTGTTACAAGGTCCGTAAGCCCGTCTGAGCAAAACAGTGCGATATCCTCCGGCAAAAAACTGTGTTCTGCGATATCAAAGTAATTATTGGAATCTTCGGCATCCAGGAATTGTTCCCCGGCCATCTTGCTGATCTCATTCCGGCGCGGATGCTGCATGGCTTCAGCCTCGGTAAGATAACCACTATCTTCCTTCATTCCAACCGAAGAGTGGTCACGGGTGATCTTTAACATGCTGCCGTTGCGGTAAACATAGCCGCGGCTGTCGCCTACATGGGCGATATACATCATTTCCTTATCCGCATCCAGTACCGCCACAGAAAGTACACAGCTCATCCGGCCAAGTGTGGCATGCTCCCTTCGCTGCTCAAAGATTTTATTGTTGGCGGCAATTGCGGCCTCTTTCAACAACTGCAGCGGCGCACCGAAACTGAAATGTTGTAAATATTCCTCAATGGTTTCCTTGGCAATCAGGGCCGCTTCAGCCCCGCCTTCGTACCCTCCCACACCGTCGATAGCGCCGGCCAGCGCCCGGGAAGGCGTTCCCCAAAGACCGGAAACGGTAATGAAATTATCTTCATTCTCCTCCCGTCTGCGGCCCAGATCCGTTTGTCCGTGTAAAACGACCGTCCTGCTCATTATTTCACTTTAGATTGTAACAGAAACACCAGGATGATAAATATCAGCATTATGGTACCCAGCATAATTTCCCAGAATTAGATCCCCGTTGCCACCGGGAACGCATTTAAAATAACAGATCCAAACCCGCACCGGCTATACTGCCGCCTTAAAATCCAATTGAAAAATTCCGCATACAATGGTAGATTCACTTTTCAGCGGATGCCATACAGGGTTTTCGCCTACCCGGCTTAATTCCAGCTTTTGCTCATTTACGAAGGCATCTGCAAACAACGCAATATAAAAAGCCCGCGCCGCCTCATCATACCGGATCATCATATGCTCTTTTTGCAAACTCCCGCTCGGTTCATTGATGCACAGCAATGTAGCCGTACTTGTCATTCCATCGATTGCCTTCGTGATTTTTAGTTGCTTTTCACGCATCGGGAAACTATACCGTTGCTTGTTCAGCACAAACTGGATGGTTGCCAGCTTATCCGGTGCCACACTGTTCCTTGATCCTGCGGGCGGCGCCTGCACAGAGGTAAAATCACCCAGGAATTCTTTCCGGAATTTTACCCGGAAATGTCCCTTGGATAATATATCGATGTTCGAAAAAGTGGTAGGGTTCAGATCATATTTTGAATATTTTGAGTGCTTGCTGCTCACCGAAACCTTAATGTGTTCGGAGGAGAGCTCCGACCAGGACTTCTCAGAAGTGGGTGTGCTAACCACCTGGATAGTGCCCGGCTCAATCTCCTGGTTGTCTACACCGCGTTCTGCCGGACAATACTGAAAATCCCAAAAACTTCCGATGGGTTCATAACGGGGATACTGGTCCTTACGCTGATTGATGTAGTCGTAAAACTCATCCAGGATTCCTTCCGTAATACCCGCCAGCCGCAGCTCAGCATGCCGGTAATCTTCCGGCCGCATCAGGATAAGATAGCTGCAGTCATACATCATCCGTTTATTAAAGGATTCCCGTTCCACCGTTTCCTTAAAGGAAATCAATACCTGGTCCACCAGTGCCTGGTTGGTTAACCGCACTTCTTCTTCCTCCTCCTCATCCGGCAACAGCCATTTTTTCAGTTTATCAAACATAGTATCAATTTGAGATTTCAATAACCATTCATTATTCCCCATTCACAACTCCCGCCCTACAGCTTCTCGATCCTCCGTTCCACGATCCGCACGATCTTCATTTCCTTATCAAATACCACCGATACATCGATATTATAAGGGATCCAGTCATCTTCTTCATTTTGCCGGATCTTATACAGCATGCTAAAATCTACATACGTATTCCCATTCGGATTGTAGGTAAACACATAGGAGGAATTGGTAATATCCGCTTCTGTAAACCGCCATTTTCCATGATAGGCCACACATTCTTTTTGTATACGGGTCAATAACTCATTGGAGCGGTTATAATATTGTTGCACTGTGTCTCTGAAAAACCGGGACAAACTTCCGCAGTCCTGCCGCATGCGGTAATAATCGTTGATCCTGTTTTTAACGGCTGCTTCTTTTTGGCCGAGGTCTTCACTGGTAACCACCTGTGTAGACGTCATGGTATCATTTTGTGCAGCAACCGTATCTTCCGGCTGCGTGAGCTGGGGCTCGGGTGGCTCCTGTTTTTTCTGACGTGGCCTGGGCGCCGGCGTTTCTGTTTCAGGTTTTTTGGTATCAGGAGTTACGCCAAACATACCCAGGATCTCATCCTTGTTCAACGCAAAAACAATTAATCCGCTTACGACCAGGAACACCAGGAAGATATATCCGAAACGGCTGGAGCCCGTCTTTTTTGCCGGATGCTTGGACAGGGGCGGGTAAATATTTTCGATGGGCTGCGGTGGTACCGGGGTGAAAACAATCGTTTCGTCGTTCCTGGTGGTTCCGGCATCCAGCTTCCGGAGTTCCTTCCGGTCTTCCGGATTTTTCCCCAGGTATAACGGAAGCAGACCGCGCCAGGGATCCGGGAGCGCCGAAATATCGATGGGCTTACGTACAATATGCTCCTGGATCTCAAAGTCGGACATCTTAGCAGCATCATAAGGAGCCGTTCCGCTCACAAGATGATAAAACGTTACCGCAAGTGAATAAATATCTGTTTTATACGACAAGGTTTTTACATCGTAAACCTGCTCCGGGCTCATGTACATCAGCGTTCCCATACGGGAGCCGGTTTGCGTTACGGTTACGTTATCCCGCAGTTTGGCAATTCCAAAATCAAGGATTTTGATCTGTCCGTCTTCCGTCAGAAAAAGATTGGAGGGCTTTATATCCCGATGGATGATATTCTTACGATGGGTATACTGAAGCGCATCCACCAGGTCGTTCCACCAGGTGATCAGTTGCAGGTTGGAAAAGCGGGCGCCTTCCTTCATCCGTTGTGCAAGATCCTTTCCCTCGAGGTATTCCATGATCATGCAGGGACAGCCGTCTACGGTAGAGTAATCATAAATATTCCGGATATGCGGATGATTGAGGTGTACCATCAGCCGGGCCTCGTTTTCAAAACGACCCACCACTTCAGGCATCCCGCAAAAACGCTTTTGAAGTACCTTTACAGCAGCCGGCTTTTGCAGGTAGTTTTCTGCATACCAAACCTCGGCCATCCCCCCCTCGCCCAATTTATACTTCAGCTTATAACCGTTGATGGTTGTATTCTCCATTCCTTGTTTTACTTGCTTGATCTGCTTATAATAATCCAGCCTTTAACGGCACCTGCCAATGATATTCCAAACTTACTTTAAATATTTGGATTCCGAACATTCGGCGGACCGATACCTCTTTTTCAAAAAACTGAACCTTCTCATCTATAATACCTGTTTCCAACGATGGTAACCTGTAAAATAACAGCCCTTTTACGATCCAACCCCCAAATTTGGGATAAAACCGGTGAATGGAGGGTTCAAAACGGTCAGTGACGGCAGGCGGCATTTCCGGAAATCTGTTTTAACTTGCCGGTATATGATCCCAGATGCCATTCTCAACCAGCTGGAGTTGCCCGGCGCTACCTATGAACCGGTTCCGGGAGGCGATATCAACCGCTCGTACTGTTTGCATACAGCCCATACAACTTACTTCCTGAAGATCAATCGGCACCATCCTCATACCCGGTTATTTGAAAAAGAGGCCGCCGGCCTGCGTGAACTTGCAGGCGCTGGCATGTTGCGGGTTCCGGCCCCATTGAAATGGGGTGTAGCCGGCCCCGATCAATACCTGCTGCTGGAATGGCTGCATGCCTGTGCCCCGGTACAACATTCCTGGGAAGCGCTCGGATTGAGCCTGGCAAAAATGCACGGGAAACCGCAGCCTTTTTTTGGACTGGCCGAGGACAATTACCTGGCGCTATGGCCCCAGGACAATACCCCGGCGGACACCTGGCCGGAATTTTACAGTAACCGGCGGATCATTCCCCTCGCCCGGTCGCTGACGGATGCCGGGAAATTGAATAAAGCAGACCTGGCCAACGCCGGCAATTTTTGCAAACGGCTGCCGGAGCTTTTTCCAGATGAGCCACCGGCGTTGGTGCATGGAGATCTGTGGAACGGGAACCTCCTATTCCTGCCGGATGGGTCGCCGGCCCTGTTTGACCCTGCGGTGTATTACGGACACCGGGAAATGGATATTGGGATGACCAGTCTGTTTGGCGGATTTGATACCGGCTTCTACAAGGCCTACCATCAAAGCTACCCGCTGCAACCCGGGTGGGAACAGCGGTTGCCGTATACCCAGCTTTACCCGCTGTTGCTGCATGCATGGCTCTTTGGCGGCCACTATATACGCGATGTGCGAAACATCCTCGCTTCCTTTTCTTAGGCTCCGGCCTGGCGGCCGTTATAATCATGTCACCCCTGCGGGGTTTAATCCAATTATCTTGCAACGAATAAAATGCTAGAATAAAGACACCCCTACGGGGTTGGAATAAATGAATTGCGTTGTGACCCCAACCCATTCAGACATTCCATATTCTACCCCTTGGGGGTTTAACGGAATCATCCCTAACGAATAAAATGCTGGAATAAAGACACCCCTGCGGGGTTGGAATAAATGAATTGCATCATGAACCAACCCATTCGGATATTCCATATACTACCCCTTCGGGGTTTAACAAAATCATCCCTAACGCACAAAATGCTGGAATAAAGACACCCCTGCAGGGTTGGAATAAATGAATTGCATCATGAACCAACCCATTCGGATATTCCATATACTACCCCTTCGGGGTTTAACAAAATCATCCCCTGACGAACAAAATGCTGGAATAAAGACACCCCTGTGGGGTTGGAATAAATGAATTGCATCATGAACCAACCCATTCAGACATTCCCATATTCTACCCCTGCGGGGTTTAGCAAAATCATGTCCTAACGCACAAAATGCAGGAATAAAGACACTCCTGTGGGGTTGGAATAAATGAATTGCATTATGAACCCAACCCATTCGGATATTCCATATACTACCCTCACGGGGTTTAACGGAATCATCCCCTGACGAACAAAATGCTGGAATAAAGACATTCCTGCGGGATTTGGTGGATCTGTTTCTTTATTAAAGCACATATATTCCGGCTAAAATTGATTAATTTTAAAACAGGATGGTGCGCATCAGCATAAGTCCGAAGGACTGATACTATTATAACACCCGCGTTGATCCAAACAAAACCCCGGAGGGGTGACATGCTATAACCTGCAAAAAACCAAAATCATGGCTAACACATTCTCCCAGCTCTACATCCAGATCGTTTTTGCCGTAAAAGGCCGGCAGAATCTGATTCATCATGCGTGGAAAGAGGACCTGCATAAATACATTGCGGGCATCATCAAAGGCAAGGGACAAAAACCGATCATTGTAAACGGTATGCCGGACCACCTGCATATTTTTGTAGGATTACGCCCGGCAATGGCTATTTCGGATCTTGTAAGGGATATCAAAAACAATTCCTCCAATTTCATCAATGACCGGCATCTCGTTAATGGCCGGTTTTCCTGGCAGGAAGGCTATGGGGCATTTTCCTACTCCCATTCGCACATTGAAAATGTATACAACTATATTTTAAACCAGGAAACACATCACCAAAAACAAACATTCAAAACCGAATACCTCGGATTGCTGAGCACTTTCGAAATCCCGTTCGACGAAAAATACCTGTTTGAATGGTGCTAAACCGTGCGGTGCACGGTTATTGCCGGGCATTGCCAAACCGGCGCATATTTCAACGAAAACCGGGATAACCTATGCTCCCGCCTGGCAAAACCCATGTACAGGGTTGACCAGGAAGCTTCCCATTTCGCCAAAATATACAAATACAACAGAGGCCCGCTTCATTCCTGCTTAGAGATCGGTGGCCCGCGGCCGGTTTCATTTAAATATTTTCCACAAACGACCGTTAAGCTTTAATAATCTTTAAATAACGGCAAACAGAACAGAATAAAAATCAATTTCTCTTATATTTGCGCACTTAAGTTATAATAAATTGTATATGGAGAAAAGTATTGTAATTCTTGCCGGCGGTGGTCCTGCACCTGGTATCAACACAGTGATTGGTTCCGTAGCTAAAACGTTTTTGAAAGACGGCTACCGGGTAATTGGTTTGCACGACGGCTATAAAAACCTTTTCAACGGGAAAGGACTCACCACTGATATCGACTTTAAACTGGCCGATGATATCTTCAGCCGCGGAGGTTCTTTTCTGCGTATGAGCCGTTACAAACCCAAAGATGACGAATTTACAAGCGAGTTCTTTGAAAAAAACAATATTCAATTACTGGTAACGATCGGGGGCGAT
The DNA here is from genome assembly GCF_021044425.1 of Niabella pedocola. Taxonomy (GTDB): domain Bacteria; phylum Bacteroidota; class Bacteroidia; order Chitinophagales; family Chitinophagaceae; genus Niabella; species Niabella pedocola. The sequence continues at coordinate 179,865 of NZ_JAJNEC010000004.1, forward strand.
GATACGGCTTCTACGGCTAACCGGATCGCAACCTTCCTTCGAAACAAGAACGTACCGGTTCAAAATATACACGTTCCCAAAACCATCGATAATGATCTCCCGCTCCCTTACGGCCAGCCTACATTCGGCTATCAGAGTGCGAGGGAAGAAGGTGTAAAACTGGGTAAAACCATTTATGAAGATGCCCGTACCTCAGGTAACTGGTTCGTGGTTTCTGCAATGGGCCGCGAGGCGGGTCACCTGGCTTTCGGTATTGGTGTAGCCTGCCATTACCCGATGATCGTGATCCCCGAAATGTTCAACAAAACAAAACTGACGCTGGATAAGATCACCAAACTGATCGTTTCGTCTATTGTAAAAAGAAATATCCTGAATATTCCTTACGGAGTAGCCGTAGTTAGCGAGGGGGTATTCCATTTTATGAGCGATGAAGATATTACGGCCTCAGGTATCCAGTTTACCTACGACGATCATGGGCATCCGGAACTTGGAAACGTAAGCAAGGCGCATATCTATAACATTCTTTTACAGAACGAATTAAAAAAACTGAATATTTCCGTTAAAAGCCGGCCGGTTGAGTTGGGCTACGAACTCCGTTGCCTGGCCCCTACTGCTTTTGACCTGGAATATTGCACCTACCTTGGAATGGGTGTAAAGCAACTTTTTGATCAAAGTGTTACCGGCGCCGTGGTTACCGTTGATGCCACCGGAAACGTTAAACCGCTTTATCTCAAAGATGTGGCAGATGAAAAAGGCAAGGTAAAACCCCGTCTGATCGACATGCAAAGCGCAGATACGCAAACAGTATTTGCAAACGCCCTGCATTATCTGACGGAAGCGGATAAAGAGGCTGCCAAGCAGTATCTTGAAAATCCGGATGAATACCTGTTCAATAATATCCTGGAGTGGAACTAAATTTAAAGCCAGATACAATTAAAACCGCCTTTGCTGCGCGGTTTTTTGTTTTTAATTTGTAGCTTCCGGTTTTAATCAGCAATCCCTTTTCCGATGCCATCGGAATATTAACATTAGAAATCGAAAAATGACAGAAACTCAAAAAGTTCGGAAAAAGTCTTTGGAAACAACAACTGTTGTAAAAGATACAGACCACAGCTTCAACCGCACAAAGATCGTGGCTACGGTAGGGCCGGCCTGTAATACTTATGATAAACTGCTCGATCTTGTAAAAGCAGGTGTAAATGTTTTCCGCCTGAATTTTTCTCATGGAGTACATGAAGAAAAAAAACAAATCATCGAATACATCCGCGAGATCAATCGTAAAGAACGGACAACTGTGGCTATCCTGGGAGATCTGCAAGGCCCCAAACTCCGTGTTGGAGAAATGGAAGGCGGCGGCATCATTGTAGAGCCGGGCGATATCTTCACCTTCACCAATAAAAAAATGGTGGGCAACAAAGAAAAGATCTACATCTCCTATCCTAACTTTCACAAGGATGTAAAAGTGGGCAACAAGATCATGATCGACGATGGAAAGCTCGAAGTGATCGTGCGCAAGATCCTGCCCAATAATGATGTAAAGGTTGAGGTAGTGTTGGGTGGATTCCTGTCTTCCAAAAAAGGGGTAAACCTTCCCGATACCAAAATCTCTCTGCCGGCGTTAACACCCAAGGACCTGGCGGATCTCGATTTTATTATCCGAGAGCAACTGGGATGGGTAGCATTGTCGTTCGTACGCCAGGTGGAGGATATTAAAAAACTCAGGAAGATCCTGGATAAACATAAAAGCAAAGCCAAGATCATTGCAAAGATCGAAATGCCGGAAGCCATTCCCAATATCCGGGAAATCATCCATGCATCCGATGGTATCATGATAGCCCGGGGTGACCTGGGTGTGGAACTTCCTGTAGAGAAAGTGCCGCTGATCCAGAAGAGCATTATCCGCAAATGCATTCACCGCGCTAAACCGGTGATCGTTGCCACCCAGATGATGGAAAGCATGATCGACCGTTCCAAACCCAACCGCAGTGAAATCACCGATGTGGCCAACGCGGTACTTGAAGGTACGGATGCCGTGATGTTAAGTGCAGAAACCGCCAGCGGTAAGCATCCTACCCTGGTAGTGCAAACCATGCGGAAGATCATCCTTGAAATTGAAAAAACAGAATACCACTACGACCTGGCCAATGAGCTGCAGCCGCAGCCGCACTCGCCTTCCCTTTCCAGCGATGCCATTTGCTACAATGCCTGTAACCTGGCAAAGGACACAAGGGCGGATGCACTGATCGGCATGACGCAGAGCGGTTATACCGGTTTTATGCTCAGCAGCTATCGTCCGAAAGTGCCGCTGTACGTCTTTACAAAAAACCGTACGTTGATCGATCAGCTTAGTCTGAGCTGGGGTATCCGTGCCTTTTTCTATGACGACGATCAGCACGACCTGGATACCATTTTCTCTGATCAGATCAATATCCTCAAGAAAAACGGATTCCTGAAGCGTGGCGATACTGCAGTAAGTACCGGCAGTACCCCGGTTCACCTCAAGTTACATACCAATACAATTAAAGTAACCGAAGTTCAATAAAGTAAAAGCCTCCCCACGGAGGCTTTTTTAATACCAATCATTTCCTGTACATTACTGTTGCAGCTGCTACCTGGCGATACGGCTCTTTGAAAATGCAACAGGCAGTCGTTTTCGTCCGCACATCTTTATGATTGCCGCAGATGCGCAGATGATTCAAGGGCAGAAAACACCATCAGTAAATTTGCGGTATGTTGGAGTTGAATAAAGCTGACGCCTAACCTGCGTGTCAGCCGCTTTTAGGAGCCGGCATTCATGACCCTATACCAAAATAAAAAGAGGCTGTCTCGCATTTTTGAAGACCGCCTCTTATTTTATTACATTCCATTTATGATCTTAATAAACCAATCTTGTTTTAATGGTATGTTTTACATTGCTCAAAATAGATGCCGCTTTCTTGGATACCCCTTTTTCTACATCCAGCACCACATACCCGATTTCATCGTTCGTTTTCAGATATTGTCCAGTAATGTTAATGTTGTTGTTCGATAATAAGGTATTGATCTCTGAAAGTACGCCGGGTTTGTTGTAATGAATATGAAGAATCCGGTGCACGCCATCCTGCAAAGGCAACGCCAGGGCCGGAACCGTATGAGATCCGTTTGATATTCCTTTTTCAATAAAATTAAACAGCTTGGAACTCACATCCACACCGATGTTCTCCTGCGCTTCTTCCGTGCTTCCTCCGATATGCGGCGTTAAGATCACATTGGGAAGATTTTGCATGGGACTGGTAAATTTATCGCCATTCTTTTCCGGCTCCCAGGGAAATACATCCAGTGCAGCTCCACTGATATGCCCCTCTTTCATAAATTTGCTCAGGTCATCCAGGTTCACCACTTCTCCCCTGGCATAGTTGATAAGAATCGATCCCTTTTTAAAATATTTCAGATTATTCCTGGTGATCAGGTTCCTTGTTTGCGGGTTATCCGGAACGTGCAGTGTAACAACATCCGATTGCTGCAACAATTCTTTCAGTGTCTTCGCATCCTTCGCATTGCCCAATGGCAGTTTTGTTTCCACATCATAAAACAATACTTTCATGCCCATGGCCTCCGCCAGTACACTTACCTGTGAGCCAATATTTCCATACCCAATAATGCCCAGGGTTTTGCCTCTTAATTCATAGCTGCCTTTAGAGTCCTTCATCCAGATTCCGTCATGTGCCGCTCTGATCTTATCCGGCAACCTTCTGATAAGCATAATAGAATTAGCAATTACCAGTTCTGCCACCGAACGGGTATTGCTGTAAGGCGCATTAAATACCACCACCCCTTTCTCGGTAGCAGCGGTCAAATCAACCTGGTTTACGCCAATGCAAAAACAGCCAATCGCCTGCAATTTTTCCGCCGCATCCAACACCTTTTTGGTAATATGTGTTTTGGACCGGATACCCAGAATGTGTACATTTTTTATTTCCTTGATCAATTCTTCTTCTGAGAGCGCCTTCGACAGTTTTTCTACCTTCGAATAGCCTTCTTCCTTAAAACGTTGTACAGCAAAATCACTGATATTTTCCAGAAATAAAATCCGGATTTTCTCTTTCGGGTAACTGGTCTCTTTTTTATTTGTCATACGAGCAAATATCCAAATAAGTTAACAAAAATTAAAATTTTAAGAACATTAGTTTTATGCAGTGGCAGATACGACTAAATTTGTCCCTTTAAAATCTTTGTACCTTGAGAGTTGTTGCAGTTATAATAGCGTGGACATTATTAACGATTGGTTGTAAGTCTAAAACACAGGCCCAGAAAGACAAAACGGAAGACATCCATTCCAACGCCCTTTCTTTTGATGTGGAACAAATGACAGAAGCGGATAAAGCGCGGTATCAGAAAGTGCTCAGTGATTTTTTTGATTCCGCACTGATCCGCCGCGGATTTAACGGAGGCATCCTGATCGCTAAGGGAGGCAATGTATTGTATGAATCCTATCACGGCTTCCAGGATCCCAACAGGAAAAGCGATACCATCAATGCGCAAACACAATTTCACCTGGCATCTACCAGCAAACCGTTTACAGCCGTTACGGTATTGAAGCTGGTACAGGCAGGCAAAATTGGTTTGCAGGACCCGGTTACCCGGTACTTCCCTGCATTTCCCTACCCTGCGGTAACCGTTGAGCAATTGCTTTCGCACAGAAGCGGTTTGCCCAATTATCTTTCTGTAATGGAAGATAAAACCAAATGGAACCCGAAGCAGATGATATCCAACGACGATGTACTGCGGTTCCTGGAGCAATATAAACCGGTTCCGATGTTTAAAGCCGGCAGCCGCTTTGCCTATTGCAATACCAACTTTGTATTGCTGGCATTAATTGTTGAACACGTTACAGGAAAAAAATTCCCGCAGTATGTAAAAGAAACCATCTTTGAGCCGTTGCAGATGAATCACTCCTTTGTGTATACACCGGCAGACAGCGGCCATGTGATCATGTCTTATAAACCTTCCGGAGCACTTTGGGTTAATGATCAGTTTGACAATACTTATGGCGATAAAAACGTTTACAGCACGCCGGAAGATATGTTTAAATGGGACCGGGCATTATACAACCCCAGCTTTATCCGTCAGTCGTTGCTGGATTCTGCCTATCAGCCGCACAGTCATGAAAAACCCTCCATTCATAATTATGGGCTGGGCTGGCGGATGCTGAATTTGCCCAATGGCAAGAATGTGATTTACCATAATGGAAAATGGCATGGCTTTACCCCCGCTTTCGGAAGACTGCTGGATGAAAAAGCCGTAATCATTATCCTCGGTAATAAAATGAATTCCAATATGTACAATATGGCGCGGAAGGCCTATGATTTCTTTGGAGACTATATGCAAAACCGGGTAAGCGGTGGCGAGGAAGAAACCGAAAGCCGGACGGCTGCTGCCACGGCTATGCCGGAATCTACCGTAAAACCGGCACCCCGTCCGGCAAAAAAAACGGTGAAACCCGCTCCGGCGAAACCTTCCCGTACATCCGGTAAGTCTACCGCAAAAAAACAAATTAAAAAAGCACCCGAAAAAAAAGCAGCGCCGGCTAAAAAGAAAGTTACTGCAACCAAAAAGAAAACAAAAAAATAAGGCACGCTGTATTTAAGTGCAACTAACGTTGCAGAGACTCGGAAACACAGAATTGCTGCAGGAGCATACCCGAGCCGCTTCAGAGGCAACAAACGCCTGTTTTTATCTCCTGGCCTAATCATTAGCGCTTCTGTTTTTCAGTGGCCAAAAAACCGGAAACCTTCCTATCTTCGCGCACTTATGAAGTATCACGAGGAGATCATGCACCGGCGCACTTTTGCGATTATTAGTCACCCGGACGCCGGTAAGACCACACTTACTGAAAAATTTCTTTTATTTGGCGGTGCCATCCAGGTGGCGGGTGCTGTAAAAAGCAATAAGATCAAGAAGTCGGCCACATCGGATTTTATGGAAATCGAGCGGCAACGCGGCATCTCTGTGGCCACGTCGGTGATGAGTTTTGAATACCAGAACATCCTCATCAACCTCCTGGATACGCCTGGTCACAAGGACTTTGCAGAAGATACCTTCCGTACGCTTACGGCCGTGGATAGTGTAATACTGGTGGTAGACAGCGTAAACGGTGTTGAAGAGCAAACCCGCCGTTTAATGGAAGTATGCCGGATGCGGGATACACCGGTGATCGTGTTTATTAATAAAATGGATCGTGACGGAAAGAACCGGTTCGACCTTCTTGAAGAAATTGAAAAAGAGCTGAATATTTCCCTGCACCCCATGACCTGGCCCATCAACAGCGGGAAGGACTTTAAGGGTGTATATAATCTGTACGACAAAAACATCCGGTTATTCACCGCCAATACCAAGGCTGATGAAGAAGATACCCTGGCCATTTCAGACATCCACGATCCTGTTTTGGATACCCGGCTGGGGGCTACAGACGCCGCCCTGTTAAGGGAGGACGTGGAACTGGTAGACGGGGTAAATGGCGCACTGAATGTGGCCGACTACCTGGCCGCAAAAGTATCGCCGGTATTTTTTGGGAGTGCCATCAACAACTTCGGAGTAAAAGAAATGCTGGATACCTTTATCCGCATAGCGCCGCCTCCACAAAGCCGCGAAACCTCCACCCGGCAGGTAAACGTGGAAGAAGAAAAACTCAGCGGATTCATTTTTAAGATCCACGCCAACCTGGATCCCAAACACCGCGACCGGATCGCGTTCTTCAGGGTTTGTTCCGGAAAGTTTGAACGCAACAAATATTTCCATCATGTGCGCCTGGATAAAGATGTTCGTTTCAGCAATCCCTACTCCTTTATGGCACGGGATAAAAGCATCATCCAGGATGCCTATGCCGGCGATGTGGTAGGTTTATTTGACACGGGCAACTTTAAAATAGGCGATACCTTAACAGAAGGAGAAAACTTCTTTTTTACAGGGATCCCTTCTTTCTCTCCTGAGATCTTCAAAGAGGTAATTAATAAAGACCCGATGAAAACCAAGCAACTGGAGAAAGGACTACTGCAACTGACCGATGAGGGCGTAGCACAATTGTTTACGCAGTTTGGCGGCACCAAAAAGATTGTGGGTTGTGTAGGTGAACTCCAGTTTGAGGTAATACAGTACCGCCTGCTCCATGAATACGGTGCCTCCGTTGAATTCAGGGCGCTGCCTTTTTACAAAGCCTGCTGGCTAACCAGTACCGATTCTCAAAAACTGGAAGACTTTGGCAAATTCAAACAAACCAATACCGGAGAAGATAAGGACGGCAACATGGTATACCTGGCACAAAGCGAATGGTTCCTGAATACGGAGATCACCAATAACCCCGATATAAAATTTCATTTCAGCAGCGAGATCCACCAGTAATCAGCAGATTTCACCCGCTATATATTCCCACTGCTCCGGGCATTGCTTTTACGTTTTACCGGCTTACCGGCGGGATCAGCCTTCAGGCTTTATCCTGCAGGAGCTCCTGCGGAAACGCATTTTTTATTATCTTTCTTTTTTAAAATGATCCCCATGCGCATTTTTAAACTCCTGCTGCTGGCATTGATTCCCGTTTCGCAGATAGCAGCTCAAAGCACCGGCACCTTCAATACGGCTACGGTTGAAAAGGCGATCCGCTTTCTTGCCGCTGATGAAATGAAGGGACGGCCGGTTTACTCGCCGGAGATCGATAAAGCAGCAGACTTTATTGCGGCATCCTTTAAAAAAAGCGGTTTACAGCCCTTGCAGGGAAGCTCCTTTTTACAGCCGTTTACGGCCTATAGCGCCGCATTCAGAGGCCTTACCGCCCGTATTGATCAAAAAGAAATTTCGAAAGATAAGATCATTGTGATTACCGGGGAGCCGGAACTGGAAGTAACCGAAAAATCAGGATATACCATCAGCGCAATCCCCGCCGGCAGTTCGCTCTTTCAAAAAGCATCTGAAGCTGTAAGCAACGGCAAAAACAATATTGTGCTGGTAGATGAAAGCTTTGCACCGGACTTTAAACGATTGGTATATTTTAAACGGAACTTTCTTAAGCGACCCGGTGCCACCGTTTTTGTACTGGGCAATTACGCCCTGCAAACCTATACCATCAAGGCAGCACATGTTATTACGGGGCATAAACTTGCAAACGTAGCCGGGCTGTTACCCGGTAAATCACGCAAGGATGAATATGTGATCTTTTCCGCCCATTATGATCATATCGGTATTGGAAAGCCGGTAAGCGGAGATTCGATTTACAATGGCGCCAATGATGATGCATCCGGTACCACAGCCGTACTATTGCTTGCCGATCATTTTGCTGCTCAAAAAAACAATGAGCGCTCAATTATTTTTGTAGCCTTTACCGCAGAAGAATCCGGAGGATTTGGCTCGCAGTATTTCAGTCAACAGCTGGATCCATCCAGTATTGCAGCCATGCTCAACATCGAAATGATTGGTACAGACAGCAAATGGGGAAAGAATTCGGCCTATATTACCGGGTTTGAAAAATCATCACTGGGATCCATTCTTCAAAAGAACCTGGCCGGAACGGGCTTTGCATTTCACCCCGACCCATACCCTATTCAGCAGCTGTTCTACCGTTCCGACAATGCCACCCTGGCCAAACTAGGGGTACCGGCACATACCATATCCACCTCAAAGATGGATACCGAGCCGCATTATCATCAACCAAGTGACACAGTGGAAACACTGGATCTTAACAATATGACAGAGATCATCCGGTCTATCGGTATCAGCGCACAATCCATCATTGCCGGTAAAGACACCCCTACCCGGGTGAAGGAAGAATAAATTTTTAAGCCCCTTATGTAAAAACGCGGGTAACGGCATCATATGCAATAAAATTTGCCATGAGAATCTTTTACCTGATGCCCCTCCTGCTTTTGGGGTTTATGAACAGCCATAGTCAGAACAAAAAGTTTGAGGCGCTGCTGCAAAAAGGGAATCTTACTTTTAAAATGCCCGACAACTTTGACACCCTGGCCGTTGTAAACAACCCCGATATGAACTATGAGCTGGCATTAAAAAGCAAAACAAAGGACCTGGAGATCCGGTACGCCATACGCCCGCTGAAAGAACGGATCGAACAATTTGAACAAAAACAAAAGGACACCTCTTCGAAGATGTTTGCAGGCGCCCATCCCAACAAAATATACCAAACCGTTTTTTTGACCGTGATCATGAACACATCCGGCAATCATCAGCAGGTACCCGGCTTTAAAAGCTTTCCACCGGAAGCGGTAAAAAGAGAGTTTAACGCCGGCTGGGGCGCCACTACGGTTTATCCGCTGAAATCAGTGTTTGGAAAAGGGTATAGCAACTGTATGCTGGTAACCCTGCACCGCGATGACCAGGCCGATGCCTATATTTTTTACCTGTTTAATAACAAGGAAGACCTGACAACCGCTTTGCCGGCTTTTCATGCATTAACGTTCAGCAACTGAACTGTTGGAAAAGTTTCCGGTAGCTACTTATGTAATTTTTATTCTGCCGGCATCCTTGGTATAAACAGCAATTATGAATATCAGCATTCCTGATCCCTGTCATGAAAACTGGGGAAATATGCAGCCTGAAGAAAAGGGGCGTTTCTGTAATGCCTGTTGCAAAACCGTTATTGACTTTACGGATATGAGCCCGGAGGCGATTGGTGCCTATCTTAAAACCCATCAATCACAGCGGGTCTGCGGGCGGTTTACGGCAGGTCAACTCTACGGTGAGCAAACTCTCAACGGTGTGCAGCCAACACTTCTTTCTTTAACAAAGTCGGTATGGCAATCCACACTGGGCTATACACGCAAGCTGGCAGCCGTCTTTTTGTTGTTCCTGGTGTTTAGCCAGAACTCGCAGGCACAAACCGCCAAAAAAGACTCGGGGAAGCATGCTGTAACGGTTGCCCCGGAACCATTGATAGGGAAAATAGCGGTATGTCCACCCAAACCAGAACCGGTAAAAAAGAGGCCATCGCATAAAACGGAGCGACTGCCGGTTTTAAAAAGTGACAGTCTTACTACCGAGAAAAAAATCATCACTATGGGAATCGTTGTATTGAACCCTGCGAAAAAATAATCGCCATGAAAATTCAGATCCCGACCCCCTGTCAGGAAAACTGGGAAGCCATGCATCCCCGTGAAAACGACCGTTATTGCGATACCTGTTGCAAAACAGTAGTGGATTTTACCAGTATGTCGCCCGATGCTATTTCAGCCTATCTGGTACAACACCAGTCACAAAAAATATGCGGGCGCTTCACCAAAAAGCAGCTGACAGTGGAGTATGCGGACATTTACGCAGCTACCACGCATATTGCTGGCTCCGGATGGTCATCCATGAAAAAGATCGTCGCCGTTTTTGTATTGCTCTTTGCTTTGTCCCAGGCGGGGAATGCGCAGACACCTCCAAAAGATACCCAGAGCGTCATCATTGTAACAAGCGATGCTAAACGGCCGCCAAAAACAACGGCGAATGCAGATCCATTTACCAATGCAGTGCCTCAGCTCCCGGCACCGCCGGCTCAATGTATTGAAGTTCGATTGGGTGGACTGGCGATAACACCGCAAAAAAAGCAAACAAAAAGAAAATTGAAACGGCTTCAAAAGCAGGAAGCGCGGAAAAAGCAGGAGGCTTTAGATCAACTGGCCGGAGAAGTGGTTGTGGTTGCCGGAATGGTTCAAACAGACTGATCCTGTTTTATTGGTTTGTTTTTGCTGAGCGCAGCTGATATATGATTTATAACTCCTAAGATGTCATCCCGGACCGTTCCGGGATCTGTTTTTTCTGTCGTCCTGAACTTGTTTCAGGACCTAACAACGATAGATGCTGAAACATCCCGATACATCTGGACAGCATGGCAAGAAGTACAAACTGTCTCTCCAAAAATATCATCCTAGATGCTGAAACATCCCGATACATCGGGACAGCATGACTGAAAATGTGATTTGTCGTCCTGAAGATGCCATCCGGGCTTGTTCCGGGATCTGTTCCTGTTTCAGGACCAGGTGTACAGATATTGAAACACAATTTGTCGTCCTGAACTTGTTTCAGGACCTAACAGCGATAGATGCTGAAACATCCCGATTGATGATAGATGTATAAACTATCTCTTCAAAAATATCCTAGAGATGCTGAAACAAGTTCAGCATGACTGAAAGCGCGATCTGGCTCAACGATTACTGCAACCATTCATCGGAAAGATCTTTCATATCTGAATTTTGTTCCTTGATCAAGTTTAGTTTCCATTCCCGGTGCCATCGTTTCAGCTGCTTTTCCCGTGCGATAGCATTCCGGATGTCGGAGAAATCCTCATAATACACCAGGTAATAACAATGATACCGGGCGGTAAATCCCGCTCCATCCCCGCTTTTATGTTCCTGCATCCTGCGAACAAGATCGTTCGTAACACCGATATACAATACGGTTCTTAAATAATTGGAAACGATATAAACAGAGTAAGTAATGATACGCATAGCTTCACAGGTTATAGGTGCAATGCGTCTGTAAGATAACAAATTTAATTTTGTTAGCCATTAAGATGTAGTATCCTTTGAAAACAATCTTCTTTTGCCGTCCTTAAGATGTCATCCCGGGCTTGTTCCGGGATCTGTTCCTGTTTCAGGACCAGGTGTACAGATATTGAAACACAATTTGTCGTCCTGAACTTGTTTCAGGACCTAACAGCGACAGATGCTGAAACAAGTTCAGCATGACCGAAAGCGTAAACTGCCGTCATAAAAAACCAGCAACCCTCCCGGAAATTCAGGGGAAAAAAACAGGGCTGACCAATAATGTCTTGGTCAGTCCGTCTTATATACATCCGGATCGTTCTTTATTTAAAAATAGAAAACACCGCTTACACCGATGGCACGATGCTGGTTGTTTTTGTTAGCATTATTATCGTTGCTTCCTCCCGGAGCGGTATTGGTAAGACCGATTCCATACTGGGCATGTACACCTACCCTGCCGAAATCCACTCCACCGATAATATTGGCACCAAAATCAAACCGTTTAAACTGCCCGGATCCAACCGTACCGTTGCGGTCACCGCCATCTAACGGGTTATCATTCCCCCATTCAATGTTTTTGGATGATGTAGTACTATTCCCCCCGGTTTCTACGGTTGTTTTTAGCTTACCACCCAATCCTACTGCGGCATAAGGTCCGGCTCCGATGTAGGCTTTTACTTTTTCATTAAAAGGCAACATGATGGCTACATTCACCGGCAACTCCAGGTACAATGGATTCACCTTATACGTAGTTCTTACCCCTTCCGCCAGTGCCGTGGAAGACTCTGTTCCCTTGGAAGTAAGATCAAGCCCCGTTCTGATTTCAAAAGTAGATCCCAAAGGAATGGCACCAATCACCCCGGCATTGAAGCTATTCAACCGTTTACTATCGTCTAAATTACCTTCCCTGCCGTTGGTAATGTTTGTGTTGTTCCAGCCTGCTTTGACCCCAAACTTTGCATCCGTAAATCCCTGTGCATGGGCCACCTGGAGCATCCCAAAAAAGGCCATTGTTCCAATAATCAATTTGCATTTCATAGTTTATGTTTTTTTGAATAAATAATTGCACTACCTGCATAGTACCTATCTCTCTTACTATGTCATATTGCATGCCAAAAACCGGTGCACCTGTATTTCCCGTTATTATTTTCAACCTGCGGGCAACAGCAACATGTTCCTCAAACATCTAATCTCCAATCAATTGGCTCCCGCAATTCATGCTTATTGAGCAGCCGGTAACGGCCTCCCCTTCATATGCTTTAGATTGAAAAACTGATCAGCTCCGTTAACCGGTAAACCTCCGGCTTATAACCGTACCATCAACCGGGAAGGCAGGCATTTCTGCACCCTTACAACCCGGAACCATTTGATGCCGGTATTTGTTACATTTGAGGATGATACGTCCCGTTTGTAATTGTAATAAGAGGTCGTATCCTATAAAGCAAATAAAAAGATCATGAAAAAAATAGGATTTTTATCGTTTGGACATTGGGCCGATCACCCGGCGTACAGCACTAAAACAGCAAGCGATACCTTGCTTCAGTCTATCGACCTGGCCGTAGCAGCAGAAGAAATGGGTATCGACGGTGCCTATTTCCGGGTGCACCATTTTGCCCGGCAGCTGGCATCACCCTTTCCTTTATTGGCGGCCATCGGTGCCCGCACCCGTAAAATTGAAATCGGCACGGGCGTGATTGATATGCGCTATGAAAATCCATTGTATATGGCAGAAGATGCCGGGGCAGCGGACTTAATTTCCGGTGGCCGCCTGCAATTAGGAATCAGCAGGGGATCGCCCGAACAGGTAATGGAAGGATGGCGCTACTTTGGCTATGAACCGGCAGCAGGAGAAAGCGATGTGGATATGGGCCGCCGGAAAGGCCTGGAGTTTTTTGAACAACTGAAGGGCGAAGGATTTGCAGAGCCGAACCCCAACCCGATGTTCCCCAACCCACCCGGACTGCTGCGCCTGGAGCCGTTTGCGCCGGGGTTGCGTGATCGCATCTGGTGGGGATCCGCCTCTGATGCCACCGCAATCTGGGCCGGCAAGGTGGGTATGAACCTTCAAAGTTCCACCCTGAAATTTGATGAAAGCGGTAAGCCGTTCCATATACAGCAGGCCGAACAGATCCGGTTGTTTAAACAAGCCTGGAAAGAAGCAGGGCATCCGCGCGCACCCAGGGTTTCGGTAAGCCGGTCTATTTTTGCTTTGGTAAATGATCAGGACCGTTATTATTTTGGCCACGAGGCCGACCGAACCGATAAGATCGGAAACATCGAAGCAGATAAACGTGCCATTTTTGGGCGGAGCTATGCCGCAGCGCCCGATCAGCTCATTGAAGAACTGTCCAGGGATGAGGCCATCCAGGAAGCGGATACGATCCTGTTGACGATCCCCAATACATTGGGCGTTGATTACAACGTGCACGTACTTTCATCCATACTGGAACATGTGGCACCCGGACTGGGATGGCGGTAAACGGAACAAAAGATGATAACGAGGATCCGATATAAAACCAACATTGTGGTAATAGGTGCCGGGCAGGCCGGCCTTTCCGCAGCCTATCATTTAAAGAAAAACGGACTGGAAACAGGTAAGGATTTTATCATCCTTGATGAAGCACCGCGCCCCGGCGGCGCCTGGCAATACCGCTGGCCTTCGCTTACGTTAAGTACGGTGAACCGGATCCATGACCTGCCCGGCATGACTTTTAACGATACCCTTGCCACCACTGACACGGCCGTCAGGGCCAGTGTAGCCGTGCCACATTATTACGACCTGTATGAAAAGAAAATGGGCATCCGCGTATACCGGCCGTTAAAGGTTGAAAAGGTTTATTTTCATGATGAGCGTTTTTACATCGACTCGCCCACTGCCTTGTTCTCTTCCCTGGGCATTATCAATGCAACCGGTACCTGGGAAAACCCCTACATTCCGGAGTATCCCGGTGCCCGCCTTTTTGAGGGTGTGCAGCTGCATACCAAAGATTTCAAAACTGCTGATGTATTTAAAGGCAAACATGTGGTGGTGGTGGGTGCCGGCATTTCTGCCATCCAGTTACTGGACCAGATATCAAAAGTTGCCACAACCACCTGGGTTACCCGGCGCCCGCCCGAATTCAGGGAAGGGCCTTTTGACGATGTAGCGGGGCATCGAGCCGTGGCGCAGGTAGAAGCAAGGGTGCGAAAGGGATTAGCGCCTTTGTCCGTGGTTTCTGTTACCGGGTTGCCCCTTTCACCTGAAGTGATGGATATGAAAAAAAGAGGCGTCTTAAACCCGCGCCCCATGTTTAGCGAAATAACCAGAGACGGTGTAAAGTGGGCAGACGGCAGCGAAGAAAAAGCAGATGTGATCCTGTGGAATACCGGTTTTAAAAGTGCCCTGGATCATTTAAAGCCCGTTTTGCCCCGGGAGGAAGGTGGTGGCATTCTTATGGCCGGAAGGTTGGCCACCATGGTAGCCAAAGAACCCCGTATCCATCTGGCAGGCTATGGTCCTTCTGCATCCACCATCGGTGCTAACCGTGCGGGCGCAGCAGCAGCCCGGGAACTGATCCATACATTGGGCATTAAATAAATTCCCGTTTAAGAACATAAGCCCCGCCCGAAAACAACCCGTGGATGCCCGTTAATTGTATATGCGTAAGGGTTTGGCATATTTATTTATTATCTTTTAATACCGTTTCAGCGTTCTTATCATAAGAAGGCCTGTACCTATACGGATCGTTTATCATAAACCCCGCTATCATTATGACGGAATTATCAGCAGCAGCCCGTACAAGAAAGCCTGTTACCCTAAAAGGCATATGGAAGGTGATCAAAGAAACTTTTAAAGGATTTTCAGAACATAAGATCACCAAGCTCAGCGGATCATTGGCTTACTATACGGTATTTTCAATGGGGCCGCTGCTGGTTGTGATCATTTCCCTTTGTGGATTATTTTTAGGAAGAGAGGCGGTTGAGGGAGAGGTATTTTCTGTGCTACGTGGTTTTGTAGGACAGGACACTGCTATCCAGCTTCAGGAGATCATTAAAAATGCCTCCCTTACCGGTAAAAGTAAGATTGCGGCCATTATAGGCGGTGTTACCCTGCTGATTGGTGCCACCACCGTATTCGGAGAGATCCAGGACTCCATCAATACCATTTGGGGCCTGAAGGCAAAACCCCGGAGAGGCTGGCTAAAAATGCTGCAGAACCGGTTCCTTTCCTTCTCCGTTATCATCAGCCTGGGATTCCTGCTATTGGTTTCACTAACCATATCCGGGGTTGTAGAAGGCATCAGCAGCGGACTTCGTGCCAGATACCCGGATGTTACCGTAGTCGTATTCTATATCCTGAACCTGGTGCTTACATTAGCGATCAGCACGATTATTTTTGCAGTGATCTTTAAGGTGCTCCCGGATGCTCGGATCCGCTGGCGCGATGTGATTGCCGGCGCATTGGTTACCGCCTTGCTGTTTATGCTGGGCAAATTTGGCATCTCCCTTTATATTTCGCAAACCAAAGTAGGCAGTACGTATGGGGCGGCTGGTTCCCTGGTGATCCTGATCGTTTGGGTTTATTATTCATCCATTATCCTGTACCTGGGTGCTGAATTTACAAAGGCCTATGCCGTAGCATATGGAGCCGATATCCATCCGAATGATTATGCCGTTACCACGAAGGAAGTTACTGTTGAAACCGGCAAAAAAACGGTGCAGGAAACCGAGCAAACCCGGCCGCTTTAAAACGCTTTATGTTTAGCAGCGCGTATGAGCGGAGCAACCATTCCTTTACCCGTTTTTATCAATGAAGTGAAGTGTTTTATGAACGTTTCCATTATGACAGCACCAGCGGATGTTCCGTTCAGGCAACCCGTTCAACGGATGCTACAATCTGCTTAATACTGAACGGTTTGCTGATAAAGTCATCCGCACAGGCTTCTTCCATATTATTAAACTGATGCGCCGACATAATGATCACCGGTATATGCCGGGTGCTACGATCGTTCTTCAGCGCCTTGCACAGGTCTACACCATTCCCGTCCGGAAGCATAATGTCCAGTATAATCAGATCGGGCCGCTTTATTGAAAGCTCCCTGCTCAGATCACCTGCAGAAGCCCCAACCCGAACCTCATATTGCTCCTTTTTAAGCACGTAGGCTATCAGGTAGCGTATATCATCATCATCTTCTATGACTAAAACATCCTTTTTCACGCTGCTAATTTATAATAAACCCCATCATGACTAATATTGCCTGGGAATTGAAAATATAAAAACAGATCCGCTGCCTTTCCGGCTTTCCACCCTGATCGATCCGCCATGTCGCACCACAATCTCTTTACTGATATATAAGCCAATCCCCAGGCCGGAAATATGGGACCCGGGATCAACCGCCCGGTAAAACTGGTCAAAAATCCGGGGCAGATGCTCCGCATCGATGCCTACACCTTCATCTCTTACCGATACCTCAACCTGGTCTGGTGTTTCCCTTACCTCCAACGTTACCGTTCCGCCCGCAGGGGTGTATTTAACGGCATTATTCAGCAGGTTGGTCAGCACCTGCTCCAGGCGGATCCGGTCTGCATCTATCATCACCGGTTGCTGGTTCCTGAAGTCGAACTGATGCTTTGCTGCATGCGTAAAACCGGAAAGGACTTCATGCACCATTGCAACGATATCAAAATGTTCACGCCGAAGCAGCAATTTACCGATCTGAAGCCGCGAAACATCTAAAAGATCATTCATCAATGCCGTTAATTTATTGGTTT
This sequence comes from Niabella pedocola, assembly GCF_021044425.1. Classification (GTDB taxonomy): domain Bacteria; phylum Bacteroidota; class Bacteroidia; order Chitinophagales; family Chitinophagaceae; genus Niabella; species Niabella pedocola. The sequence continues at coordinate 197,123 of NZ_JAJNEC010000004.1, forward strand.
GCCGCACACACCGTTCAATCAAACCCAAATGCAAATTTTCCGGGTCCGTATGCATCTGAAGTACTTCCATAAACCCCCGCAACGAAGTGATCGGCGTTTTCAGCTCATGTGCGGTTAATGCAATAAACTCATCTTTTTTCCGGCTCAACGTTTTCACCTCTTCATAAAGCCGCTCTTTTTCCTTCTTGGCCGCAATATTTTCCGAGATATCCCGGGCAATTTTAGAGGCCCCGATAATTTCGCGCCGTTCATTGAATACCGGTGAAATCGTAAGCGAAATTGGAATCAGTCTTCCGCTCTTTGCCCTCCGGATCGTTTCAAAATGTTCGATACGCAGCCCCCTGCCGATCTGCTCCAGGATAAAATCCTCCTCATGGATCCGGTCTTCCGGTATGATCAGCGAAATATGCCGGCCCAGTATCTCCTCCTCTGTATAGCCAAAAAGCCGCCGGGCAGCCGGGTTCCAGCTGGTAATAATTCCTTTTAATGTTTTACTTACAATAGCATCCTGTGATGACGATACGATAGCAGCCAGCAGGGCCTGCCGCTCTTCATCAACCAAACCAGACTTTTGAATATCCATTTTTATAATTCACTTCGTGCCATAAACATTGCAGGCGCAACTGCATCTATCTGAACCGCTGTTGTCATAGCCGGAAATCATTCATTTATCGTTGATAAACACTAACAAAAAACATTCCATTCGTTCACTGCAATATTCCAGTTAAAACTGTTATCACATACGGTGCTGCCACCCTTCCTTCGCTTCCTCCCCGGTGTTGCAACAGCAACCCTTACCGCAGCGCTGGCCCCCTCGCTTGCGCATTTCCTGTCAGGAACATTTCGTCTAATTTACCAAACTTCAATGATACTTTGCCTTCGTTTGCTTCAGCAAAAACAAATGTCAATGGACGTCAGCTCCGTTCGATCATTGCCTGCGACATAAACATGTGGAAAATATTGCCCACTATGTAGAAATGCGGGATACATAGCCCGCCCGTTGACCGATCAGGTACCACCAGCAGCCATCCCGCCGTTTCATATTTTATAAAGGGAGTGTAAAGGAGGAAACAGATCCCTTCCCGGTTTTTGCTTTTGCACATCCAGCACCCGCTATGCCGCCGGATGATCTGCTCCGCAATATAGAGACCCAGGCCGATACCTTGTGAGGTTCCTGTATTTCCGGAATTTGCCCGGCAAACCCGTTTAAATATTTTTTGCAGGTGTTCTTCCGAAATATCATATCCCTCATCCTGTATGCTGTCCCTGATGGCCGCTTCTGTTTGTTCCGTCCGGATAATGATCCTGCTTTCCCGGGGCGAATATTTGATCGCATTCGACAAAAGATTGGTCACCACCTGGCCAATGCGCTCCCGGTCTGCCTGCGCGGTTGGCAGCGCTTCAAACTGCAATTCAAAATAATGTTTCGTGGTTCTCCTGATCTCCTCTACCCGCTCGCTCAACAGTTCATTGATGTTTAACGGCAGCCGGTGCAGGTTCAACTTTCCTTCGGATATTTTAGGTATCCGGCAGGTCATTGATCAGGTTAATCAACCGGTTGATATGGGCATTTTACAGAAAGGCCGGCCGCTGCACATGACCGGGCGCAGCGCTTTCACTAGCATGCTTTTTGTACGGCCTACAATGTATTTCCTAACATAAAAATGCATCCTCATGCCCGAACTGCCCGACCTTCAGGTTTTCAGCCGGAATCTTAGCCACGCGCTTCAAACAAAGCCGCTTCGGCATCTGTATCTTGATACAACCGGAAAAACACGAACCACGGAGAAAGCACTCAATGAGGCACTCGCCGGAAAGAAATTAAAGGCGGTTCCCGGCTCGGGAAACAATTGTTGTTTGATTTTGGTACAAACGCGCAACTGGCATTGCACCTGATGCTTCATGGTAAGCTGCTATGGCTGGAAGCTGGTGATGAGCCTCCCAAACATTGCATCGCACGCCTGGAGTTTCCGGGGATTACGCTTGCCCTGACCGATTTTCAAAAAGCAGCCCATTTCACCTTAAACCCCGAACCCGCAAAGGCAGCAGATGCCCTGTCGGATACGTTATCCGCGGCATGGTTAAAAGCACAGCTCACCGGAAGCCGGGCAACGATTAAGGCCGTGCTGATGGATCAAAAACGGATTGCCGGCATCGGGAATGCGTATGCAGATGAGATCTTATGGGCCGCCCGGATTGCACCCGGTTCCATTGCCGGTAAGATACCGGGCGCTGCCATCACCCATCTTGCAAAAGCCATAAAGCAGGTTTTAAAGAACGCGGAAAAACAGATCCTGAAACAACAACCGGAGGCGATATCCGGAGAGGCCAGGGATTTTATGAAGGTGCACAACAGTCACAAAAAAAACAGCCCCTCGGGTGCTGCCATCCTCAAAACAACGCTCGGTAGCCGCTCCACTTATTATACAGATGAACAGGTATTATATACCTGACACACCGCTTCTACCCTGTTCTTTAATACAGGAAATGCCATTCCCGGTGCATCCCAGGCCTACACATTTTTCCAGGTCTGTAAAGTCTGCCGGGGTTTCTTTTTTTTCCATGGCAGCAATAACTCCTGCCAGCTCTTCCTGGCAACGGGTTAATGCAGCAGCAAAGGGTGTATGAAGCACCCGCTTCAGCGAATCATCGGGAATATCCCAAAGCCCGCAACGATGCCAGCGCCCGGGCTCGTTCCAGTCTGGCCGGTCCAAAACCGGATATAAACAGATCCCCCAAAAGGGAATCGCTTCCTCCAGTACCTTCCGGCATTCGCGTGTGATCATTTGTATCCATTGAGGCCGGTCTTCCAGCGGGTGACTGGTTTCGCTTAAAAGGATGGGGCGTCCGTAACGTTGGTATACTTCCCGCAGCAATATATGCAGAGGCCTTGCTTCCGGCAGGTGCTCCGGCGCCTTCCAGTCTGCAATCCGGTTGCCGGGATAAAACCACTGGCTGTCGTAATAATAGTCGAAGCCCAGTATATCCAGGTATTCCATAGATCCGCCCAGCTCCGGACAAAGCCGTCCGCAAAGCATGTCAAGACATTGAAACCGGTTTTCATTGATCTGCTCCGCGGCTTCCAGCGCGTCCGGATGATGTATATCGGGCAATACCTGTGTAAGTGGCTCCACGGTAAGCATGCGTGCCGCAGGATCAACGGCTTTAATGGCTTTGATGCCTGCGATATAGCTTTTCATCAGCTGGTATTTCACCTGCCATCCAATACCCTGGCAATAAGGAGCTGTATGGCAGACTTCACCGCCCATCCAGGCAAGGAAACCGGCTTCATTGATCGGTGTTATAATCAGCTGCTCGTCGGGGAAACAGGTTTTATGAAAATGCACAAAGGACGTACACATCGCCCGGAACCGGTCCGTAAATTTCGGATGCAGCGGTGTAAGATCATCCGGGAAACCAAAGTGGCACAGATCATATACCACCTGCAGGTTATTTTGAATGGCTGCCGCGCTCCGGTTCCGGATCTCGCTCCAGTCATACTGGTAGGGTTGGCGCTCCACCATGCTCCAGCGGATCCCCTCCCGAACGGTTTTAATATGAAAGGGCTCCAGCAAGCGATAGTCGGTCTGCAACAGGTCTAAATGACCGGTCGTTTTTAAAAGATCGATCCGGTCTCCATGCAGGTTCAGATGATCGCTGCATTCGTACCCGGCCATCCAGAAGCTCCGGAAAGGGTTGATGGCATTCATGGTTTAACTGCATCCTTTAAATTGATCACCGCTCCGTTCGCAGATGGCGGAACCATGGCTGCTTTCAGTTTTTTAAAAAGCGTAAGTGATTGTGCAATCACCTGGTCCATGTTATAGTACTTATATGTACCCAGCCGCCCGGTAAAGTGTACATCCGGCAGCGCTGCTGCAAGCTGGCAGTATTTATTATACATTTCCTGGTTCTCCTTCCTGGGTACCGGGTAATAAGGATCCCCCTGCTCCACCGGGTATTCATACACGATGGTGGTTTTGGGATGATGTTGACCGGTTAGCTTTTTAAATTCGGTGATCCGGGTATACAGCTGCGACATGGGGAAATTTACCGTACCCTTCGATTGGTAGCTTTCCATATCGAAGGTTTCAAACCTGAAATCGATGGAGCGATAAGGCAACCGGCCGTAACAATAGCCGAAGAAACGGTCGATAGGCCCGGTATAAATGGTTTGCTGATGCGGAATGCTGTCCTTTACCTCCTCGTAATCGGTATTCAGCATTACATGGATATTCGGATGTGAAAGCAGGGTATCAAACAACCGGGTATACCCGTGCAGCGGCATTGCCTGGTAAGTATCTGTAAAATACCGGTTGTCCTTATTTAAACGGGTAGGAACACGGGCTGTTACAGATGCGTCCAGTTCTGAAGGGTCGAGGTTCCACTGCTTTTTTGTATACCCCTTAAAAAACTTTTCATACAGTACGCGGCCAACGCTGTTTATCACTACATCTTCGGAGGTAAGTATCGGCGCTACTTTTTCCGATTGCGTGCCTAAAAAAGCAGCCATTTCATCAACGGAAAGGTTCAAGCCATAGAGTTGATTGATCGTGTTGAGGTTAATGGGAATCGGCACCAGCTGCCCGTCTACACTCGCCAGTACTTCATGTTCATAAGGCCGCCAATCGGTAAACCTGCTGAGGTAGGTAAATACCTCCCGGGAATTGGTATGAAATATATGAGGACCGTACTTATGCACCAGTACCCCCTGCTCATTATAATAGTCATAGGTATTGCCGCCGATATGATTGCGCTTATCGATGATCAATACTTTCTTATTACACTGAGACGCCATCCGTTCTGCGATCACGCTGCCCGCAAAGCCGCATCCGACAATTAAATAATCAAACATCATTTTAAACTTTTTGTAGTTGTGTATCATTGATGGTGTCCGCAATACAAAGATTCATTCCCGCCCAGGTATGATCCCATGAGAGCGTTTCGAGGAAATCATCGGTCCGTTCAACCCGTCGGGCATCATAGGTTACCAGTTCCAGTTCACCATATTTTATAAAGTCATCCACCGTATCTGCAATATCCACCAGCCCCATGTCGCCATAAGGCGTTACCACATCCGTTATCGCTGTGGCAATTACCGGTTTCCCGGCAGCCAGGTATTCCGGCGTCTTGGTAGGGCTTATAAACTGCGTATGCATGTTCAGGGCAAAAGGCAGTATGGCCACATCCCAGGTACTGATATACCCGGGCAGGTCTTCATAACGCTTCATCCCTAAATAATGAATATTCTGATGCCGGGGCAACCGTTCCGGGTCAATTTTCACAACCGGACCGATGAATATGAACTGCCACTCGGGTTTGCGGACGGCGAGTGTTTCAATCAGATCTATATCCAGCCGTTCATCGATCACTCCAAAAAAACCAAAGCGCGGAAACGGTATGGCTGTCTGATCCGGCAGGTCGTACCACATATTCCGGGCCCTGAAAAAATGTTCCTTGTCAATACTGCTGGGAAAGCAGTGTATATTGGAATGCCGGTGCTTTTTGGCGTTATACAGGCTTTGTCCGCCCGTAAATACGATGGCCGCTTTTTCCAGCAATTCGTTCTCCAGCGTAAGCATTGCAGCCGGGGCATCTTTAAAGGCCGCCAGCTCATCCATGCAATCATAAATGGTCATTTCCGGTTGCAGGTGCCGGGTGTATTCCAGCGCCATGGGTGTATAATACCAGGCATAAAAGCTTTGTATATTATAGGTGCCGAAAATAGCATCAATAACCCGCTGCAGCCGTTCGTGCATGCAGCTGTGGTCCTCGTCATGAAGATGGGGTGTCATGATCCGGACTCCAGAAGGACTTAACGTAACTTCATAGCCATCCGGCTTTTTATTAAACACCGGTTCCTCAATATAAAAAACGCGGTACAGTTTGGTAAAACGGCTGATAATGTGCTGCGGTCTTTGATAAACAAAGTTCCATCTCAGATGTGAAAACGTGACCAGGTCTGTTTTGCTTTGCATATAATTAATGTTATTAGGTTTGAGCAATATGGATATATCTTTCCCGGTAGCAGTATCCTGCATGTCCGGCCAGGGACCGGCTCCGGGGATTAAGGGGTAATGACAGCAGGGTTGTGTTCTTTCCACCGGACCCTATTTTCCAACATCAGGCAACCGGTCTCTTGGAAGCGAGAAAGCGGCAAGCGGCGTCCATACCGGCAGGGCGCTAAGCCCCCTTTTCAAGAAAGGCATTACGGACTTTATTGTTTGCAAAAAGAAAAACAGGTTTATGTGAAATGTTTTAAAAATCCTGCCGGCAGGTATAGATCCGGCAAATGGCCGGCACCAGGTCCCCGCCATGCAATCCCATAACACATTTATGCGCTTATACGTATATGCTCCTCCAACGGCAGCAATGGTATCACCTGCACTAAACACATTCGTCTCCGATGGCTTCATGTTTTCCTGGTTGCAGGGCGTATTGTTATGATGGATCGCAGAAGGCATATATAAGAAGCGGATTTATGTGGGAAGGAGCCCCGTGTTTAATCTAGGCTTTATCTTTTAATGATCGTAAATGTAAAGGCATTATAGATCTGAAGTCAAATACAATGCCATGTGAAATACCGCCTGCTTTTCTGTTATGAAGCGCCTTCTTAAAAAAAAATGTAGAACGAATTGCCCAGAATAAGTGTTTGGATAAGGATCTGTCCCCAAAATGAGCAACGCAGGTGCAGCAGCGAAGTAACCATAAAGCACAGGCGACGTTGATCAGTCTGCAGGGTATACAGATCACCAAGAAGCCGGCACCTGCTCCATTTCCGGTGGTTTACCCAACCGTTGCTTTATTTTAATAACCACACAGGCCTGAAGCACATCCGCCGGCCAGTTATGTGTAAACCAGGCAGGCATACACTGGCTTTCAGATGCATATGCGGCAACCGCCATTTTATCTGCTCATGCCCGCGGCCGCGTTGGCGCGCAGCAAATGAAACCACATTATGTAGAACCCCTTCCCACTAACAGGAAGCAGATGCGGCATCCCAGCCTCCGCAACATTTAAATAATTCAGACAGCTACGCAGGTTTTATCAAACAACATCCTGATACCGGAATATATTTTGGACCTACGCATCATGGCAGGCATTTTGGACCAAACAAACCATGGCGACAGTAATTCTTGCAACATCGGTTGCACCTGTTCCTCAGGATCTTTAAAGAGATCCGCCATAAATATTTTTTAACGCTCAAAACAATTAATTATGTCTAATCATTCAGAAGGAAAAACCGCTAAAAGTATTGAACAACAAACCGCCAGGATCCCATCGGATGTTTACCTGTGGACCGCTGTAGCTGCGATGGTCACTTCGCTTACCTTAAAAATCTGTAAGCAGGACCACCGCGCCCTTTTTATCGGGCAATGGGTGGCACCGCTTTTACTGTTCGGCGTTTACAACAAAATTGTAAAAACAGAAGGCTCCGACTAGACTTCGGGGAAACAACAACCGGTCACCGGTACGCCTTCATTTTGTAAAATGAGCATCATGCCTATTTAAGAGCATGCAGGCAGCTTCAGCGGGCGGGCACCCGCATGGGTGTAACGGACGTGCATTTTAAGAAGTAAACCTTGCACTCCATGCGGCCGCGTTATTAAAAAATCGTGACCTGGCAGCAGGCATTAAAACATCTGCAACTGACGCCTGGTGCCCTTCCCGATCATAATCATTTATGAACACTTTTCAGGGCTTTCTTTAAAGCATATACGGCGGCTTCCAGTTCTTTTTCGTTCATAGAAGCAAAACCAAAGCGAAAGGCGTTTTGCGTCGCATCCAATCTCAGGATCTTTAATTGCGGTATGGCAACAAGCCGGTCTGCGGGGTATTCCGGCAACAACCGGATCCAAATGGCCATACCTCCGGATGGCAGCTGGTAAGAAAGAACCGTTCCCAGCTGCTCCTTCAGCAGCCGGTCCAGGAAATCTCTCCGCTGATGGTAGCACTTTTTTGCTTTTTTTAGATGCCGCTTCAGTTCCCCGTTTTTTATCAAGGCCGCCAACGCGTTCTGCATGTACCCGTCTCCTCCCACATCAATAAGTGCCCGGAGCGCCGTACATTGCGCGATAAAATTGCGCGATGCCACCATGAACCCGATCCGTAGTGAAGGGTCCAGTATTTTGGAAAAAGAGCCGATGTAAATTACATTTCCGGTATGCGCCCCGCTCGCCAGCGGCAGATAAGGCGCCGATGTATAGTGGTAATCGTAGTCATAGTCATCCTCAATGATGGCAAAAGCATATTGCCTGGATAACTCCAGCAACCTTATCCTCCGCGCTACACTTAAGGTAACCGTTGTGGGATAATGATGATGCGGTATGGCGTATACGGCGGTAATCTTTTGCTTTTTGCAGATCGCCTCAATAGCATCCGTATCGATGCCATACGCATCCACCGCCACTTCAAGCAGGTGGGCCTTTGTTTCCTCAAACGTTTTGTTGGCAACCGGGTAATTCGGCTTTCCAACAATGATCCGGGCCCTTGGATGCAGCAGCAACTGAGCCGCCAGGTAAATCCCCATTTGCGCGCCATGTGTAATCAAAAGGTTTTCTGCGCAAATATTCAGGCCTCTTGTTTCAGATAAATAACGAACCAATTCCTCCCTCAGCCGCAGGGCCCCCTGCTCCGTGCCGATATGTGCATGCTTTATCGCAAACGTTCTTGAAGTATACGACCGGTAGGTTTTCAGCAGTTCATCAACCGGCGACAGCCGCACATCCGGATGCCCGTCGTCAATCATGATTTCCGGAACGGCCCTTGCACCCGTAAGGCTTACAGGCGCTACGGTCCGGAACGGAAGATCGAAATCATGTTCAAAAGATGCGACCTGCTGTTCCGCATTCCATTTCCGGGGCTTTAACAACGGAATATGGTCCGACACCGATACCCGTTTTCTGGGAACGATCCGGATCCAATCCTGTGCATGCAGTTCTTCATAAGCGGCAATCACCGTTTTCCGGTGCACCCCCAGTTTCCCGGCCAGTTCACGGCTGCCCGGAAGCGGCGTACCCGGGGCCAGTGCACCACTACGGATGGCCGCTGTAATGGCATAAACGATCTGTTGATACACCGGTATTTTACGTCCTTTATCGATCAGGATAACGCTTTCTAGTGGAAACATTCTGGACTACTTAATAACTATAATCTGGACCACAAAGGTAGTCCTGTTTAAGAATAGTTTTGTGGCATCAATTAAAAAAAACAGCAATGAATTACAAAATCAGGAAAGCGGGTCTGGAAGACCTGGATGCAACAGCGGAGCTCTTCAACCTTTACCGTATTTTTTACCGCCAGGAGCCGGATATAGAAAAGGGGAAGGCCTTTTTAAAGGAACGGATACTGAACAACGAATCGGATATTTTTTTGATACTGGTAAACGAAAAGGCCGCGGGCTTCGTACAGCTTTATAAATTATTCCACTATACCAAACTGCAAAAGCAGTGGTTACTGAGCGACCTGTTTGTACATCCCGATTACCGGGGCAGGGGATTGTCCGTGGCATTAATTGACCGCAGCAAGCAATGGTGTGCGGAAACCGGGGCCTGCGGATTAATGCTTGAAACGGAAAAGACCAATGCCATCGGCAATAATCTCTACCCCCGTTGCGGGTTTGAATACGACGGACTGCATAATTATTATCACTGGTGGAAATAATGGCAACAAGTTGGTCACCGTTTGGAAGGGTATATAAGCGGACGGTCAAGGGAGAGATATAATCTCCCTTTTATCACTGCGGCAGTACTGTCCCTGTAGGATTATTTCTTTTCCAGCAATTTAAATGATTTTTATTTACTACCAGCGACTCCTCTATTTTGATAAGCGTTGTAACAGGCACCGTAGTTATGAAATTTGCTACTTTGGAGGCCAGCCACAATGTTCCGGGGCCTGCACTAACACAAGCGGCACCGGAGTCATTATAACCAGTTGATCCCAGCAAATAAGTTCCATCTGGGTCCCCCGTTCCTACACAAGAGGTTGTTAAACATTCGATAGCGGCCGATCCATCTTCAATGTATACTCCCGGGTCAATATAGTAATATCTTTTTGAAGCATTATGACTACTATTAATTGAGGTATTTCCAGTGTATAACGTCCCTGTTGCTTAACAAGGAGATACGACACATTTTCAACATCGAAATTTTCTCCTTTATGCAGATTGACCTTTTTCCTGGAAGCGTCTTTATAGACATAGATAGATTGTGTCGCATTCAAATCTTTATCCAATGCGGAGTAAGAAGATCTACTCACGGCCAGCGATACTAAGGCAGTATAGAATAATGATTGCACAAAGTATTTTTTCAAAGATAAAACCAGCGCAGCGGAGCAGCTTACGATATCTGGAAAAACTAACTGCTACTTTGCATTCCTATTCTTTGATTTAAGGTGGCTTACAATTTCCGCATTTCGTAAACGGCAAGAAAAAGCGTATAGTACCTTTGCCCACCAATGCTTAAGAAAATATCGATACTGTCATTACTGACTGTTCTTTTTTATTGTGCATATACCCAAAATACGGGGAATACAATAACTATAAAAGGTTTTGTTATTGATGAAAAGGAGCAACCGATTGAACTTGCCACTGTACGTTTAGAAGAAATTGAACTTGGCACGTCCACTGATGACAAGGGCTTCTTTTCATTGAAAGTACCGGCCACATTTTCAAAAATACAGCTAATTATTTCAGGTGCAGGTAAAAAAAGCGCAACAGTTGAAATAACAAAAGCCGATTATAATAAAACACAAAAAATTGTACTATCAGTATTAAACCTGTCACTTCCCGAGATTGAAGTGAGTGCCGTAAGAAAAAAAACAACAACATCTAACTCATCGATTATATTTGACCGGGAAGCAATCGAGCAATCGCAATCATTAAGCCTGGCAAATGTTCTAAACTACCTGCCTGGCAAAACCATTCTTAAGCCAAATGTATCCATTCAGGGGCCTCAAATGTTAACGCTGAGGAACGCAGCTCCACTTTATGGAACAGAGGCCATGAATAATTCATTTGGCATTGCTGTGGTGATGGATGGAGCGGTTCTCTCGAACGATGCAAACATGCAATCAATGAGCTTAAACACCAGGGGCTCAGCATACCAGATAAATCCTCCGGAAAACTCCAAAGCATACAGGAACGGCACTAATTATGAATATTACGACCATTCGAACAGAGCGGATAACGGCATTGATTTAAGAGAGATCCCTGTTGAAAATATTGAAAGAATAGAAGTGGTTTCGGGTGTTGCATCGGCCCGCTATGGCGACTACAGTACCGGAATGGTGATTATCGATCGCCAGGCAGGTGTAACTCCCTGGAAATTGAATTTAAGAAACAATGAAGGAACACAGAATGTGGCCCTCACAAAAGGGCTGCGTTTGTCACCCCGGCTTGGTGCGATAAATTTTAGTTTAAACTATCTTAACAGTAATGATGACCCCAGAAACAGGTTAAAATCGTATAACAGGGTTTCGGGGAATGCCATGTGGAGTTACCAGCAGTCACGCTTTAAAAACACTGTCAGCATCGATTATTCAAGCACCCTGGACAATTTCAAAATTGATCCGGATGCTAAAGATGAAAGAGCCGCCAACTTTACAAACAGAAGTATCGGGATCAATAACAGATCGACTGTTACAATAAAGAAACCCTGGCTTAACAACATCTCACTACAGGCTAATTACAGGTGGGGATTCCAGGAATCTTACGACCAGTACTATTTAAATTCTGCGATAGCAAAACCCATAGTAGATGTTACCGAAACGGGCATACATGAAGGCTATTATGTAGCCGGATATTATTTAGCCGTAAGACAAATCATAGGCAAACCTGTTAATGCGGCGGCTCGGATAGAGACCAACACCTCTGTAAAACTAAAAGGCGGGGGTTATAATTTATCCATTGGGGCAAACTATAATTATAATGCAAATAAGGGAGCCGGAATTGTTATAGATCCCGACAGGCCGAGATTTGCAGATCAGTCCCGGAACCGACCCTATTACCGAACTCCTGACATACAGAATATTGGACTTTATATACAAAACAATTTAACTACAAGCATTTTTGGAAAATCATTTTCTGCCAATGCCGGTTTAAGAGGCGATATACAAAATCACTTTTTCACATTATCTCCCAGGATCAATATCAACTATAAGCTCAGTAAACAATTAAGCTGGAATGCCGCCTACGGTATCGCAACAAAGGCCCCATCTTTATCACAAATAAGCCCCGGTGACGTATACATCGATCTGCCACTGGCAGACGCCTATAACGGCTCTGTAAACGAAAGCGTATATCTAGCTTATACACAGGTAATCCCTATGCAAAACGAAGCATTAAAACCCTACAAAAGCTATACATATGAAACAGGGCTAAATTATGATCATAAAAAATTTCGTTTATCGACCATCCTTTCAAGATCTGTTTCTTCGAATAGCTTCGCTCCCGCAAGTCAGCTTTTTCATATTACATTGCCCGCCTATACCGTTACCTCTATCCCCGGCTCAAGGCCGGTTTACACTGCCATACCCGACTCCTTTGTTACCTATGTAAGAACGTATAGCAAAATACAAAATGGCAATTATGCGCGGAGCAATGGCATTGAGCTCATGTTCAATACCGATAAAATTAAAGCATTACAAACGTCATTTAATGGAAATGTTGCCTTCTACAGTACCTATTATAAACAAACAGGAACAGTAATAAAAATACCAGACAAACCCCGATTCGACCTGGATGCCATATACGGTGTTTTTGACCGGAACGAAAACAAAGGTACTACCATAAAATCAACATTCATTTCTAATACACATATCCCGAAGATCCGGATGGCAATTATATTAACAGGAGAAATATTTTGGATAAGCAAACAGGAGCTACTCAAGTCTGCCATCTACCCTGTTGGTTATTATACAAAAGATTTCCGCTACTTCCCCCTCGCATCAGAGCAGGCCGCCTTACCTCAATATGCCCATCTGTTGCAAAGCAATCCACGACTGGGGACCACCTACCGACCAAAATTCGTATACGGTAATTTACATGCCCGGCTGAGTAAAGAAATAGGGAATTACCTGAGATTTTCCTTTAACGCTTATAACTTTTTAAACATCCGGCCAAAAGAAAATATAGAAACCGGTATTACATATTACAACGGACAACCTTCTTACGGAGCCGAATTAACAATAACAATAAAATAGAGCATATGAAACAGCTATCGTTGGGCATTTTAATACTTTTAGTTTTTGCTGTCTCCTGTAAAAGAGACGACTTAATGCCCGGGGTACAGCCCGTCACCATCATCGCAAAAGTGAATTATGACGCATCCAATAAAGACTATGGCTTTCCCCTATCAAATATCAGCGTCACCCTCAAAAACACTTCTACAAACTCAAGTTTGTCGCAATCAACTGATAATAGCGGAATAGCGATCTTCAACAGCGTAACCCCCGGCGTTTATAATATTGAAGCCACTTTTAAGATAACCAAGGCTGATTATGAAAATAAAACCGGCGTTGTGATAAATCACGATGAAGTCGTTTTTAATGCCGTGCTGAATAATGTAACATTAAACAGTACAACATCAAATACCCTTGAGCTACCTTTATCTACAGGCAAAATAGGCGATTGGGTAATTAAGCAGATCTATTATGAAGGAAGCGGAACAAATGGTGCAGCCTTCAGAGATCAGTTTATTGAGATTTACAATAACTCAAACGACACTTTATTTGCCGATAGTTTATACTTTGGGCAGCTGGCTGGTACCGGATCCACTGCAGCATCGATCGATTTAGCGAAGGGCTATTACATATCTGATCAGGGAAATATTCTTTATAAACAGTTTGACTGGAGTAAATCTTTGAATATGCCGGCAACGATTGGCCCATCCGCCAACAACAATTTTGTGTATATAAAAAGTTTATACAGAATTCCTGGAAACGGCAGCGATGTTCCCGTAGCACCCGGCAAAAGTATTGTCATTGCAGCTTCTGCTCAAAACCACCAGGCGGCATATGTAGGTGCCGACGGCAAAGAAATATCAGCAAAAGACCCATCATTGACTCTTGATTTAAGCAAAGCAAACTTTGAAGTTTACCTGAGAGATCTTATTACCAACCCATATCCTTCGGATGTTGACAATGCCAATATTAAAAACGTAGTTGTTTGCGAGACAGGTGGCGACAGGGATCTCATCCTGGATTTAACAGGCAGGGATGCGTATTTCATTTTTAAAAGCGACAGGCCGTTCCCCGCATACGGGCAACCTGCCAATCCAAATAGCTACCCCAAATATCCTGACCCTTCAGTAACAGCCATCACTGCAACCACGGACTTATATTACCAGGTGCCGAACTCCATTATTATAGATGCCGTTCAAATACAAAACACGATTGTGAATAACCGGCATCCGAGAAAACTCGTAGCCGCATTAGACGGGGGTGTAACCAATGTACCCGGCGGATTGTACAGTTCACAATCAGCGATAAGGAAAACAAGTAAAATCATTAATGGAAGAGTTGTCCTGATGGATACCAATAATTCCTCTAACGACTTCGATTATTTGCCTAAGGCAGCTGTAGGTGCCTTTAAATAATAAATAACTTGATAACCGTTTTTCACTTAGTTAGCAGGACGCGACAATGAATAAAACAATACTTTCTCTTTTTCTCTTCCTCTATGCAATTGCGACAGCTGTAGCACAAGATACCATATCACCTGCCGTAAGTGCTACCAGGAACTTTGAAAACGATTACAGGGTCTATTCATCGAATCCAGTCACCCAGCCTTTTATCGATTCGGCAAGATACCTGAATCTGGCACTGGGTTACCAAAACAAAAGAGGAGATAACAGGACGGCACAGGAAGCTTCACGCGCCACGGGGTTTTCATTTAGAACAGACGGCTCGAGACGCTTAAAAAAGTATATTGTCAGCGGCAGTTTTGAATATGCCAATAGAAATTCAGATAGTGTTGCGTATACTTTTAGAACTGATTTGTCAAATACAGCCCCTTACTACCTGTATGCCGCCCGGAAAGGAAACTGGAAAAGTATTGACTATGCATTGAACGGCACCGTTTCAAGGCTTTTACTCAATGACAAACTGGTCATCGGAAGCAATATCGACTATGTTACTACCGATAGTTGGCGAAGCAACGACCCGAGACCAGAGTATTTTTCCTATAAAATGAATATCAATACGGCGGTTCTGTATCGCCTATTAAAAAAGCATCAGGTAGGTTTGCAGGCCGGGCTTATAAAAGGCAGCGAAGATACCAGGGTCGGGTATCAGAATGAAGATTACAGAAACAGCAACCAAGCTCCTGAGTATGTTACCTGGCTTCAGGAAGGATATGGTGCTCAAAACAGCAAATCATTTATATTGGATTTAACAGGAAATAGTATCGGCTCAAAATGGATGGGCTTATACCAGGGTTCATTTACTTTTGGGGGATTGCTGGTTACCACAAGCCGTACCAAAACAAATTCAAGGTTTTACAGCAGGGCTGTCCAAAGCACCGTTGGAGTTACAGAACCCGTTTATGGCAGCTATTATGAAGACTTTTGGGATGCGGCCGTTTTGTGGAGGTATACATCTGCAAAAAACATTTGGAAGGTATGGGCAAATTACAAAAATCATTTTGGTCACGATTACAACAATGTTTATGGAGGTAATAATTACATCTACTTTTATGAAAGCTTGAATATTTCACCTCTTTTAGAACACAGAGAAAATAACGTACCGAAATATGAATTAGGCGGTTCAATGGACTTAAACTACCTATCGAGAGCTAACGGCACCAATGCGCTTCGTGCATCCTATCAGTATTTAAACTTCAGCGCTTACGGAGGTTACTTTTGGTATGTATCAAAAAAAGCATTTTTAAAAACTTCGGTGGGCCTTGGAGTATATATACCGGAATCTGCAGCACTTACAGAAGTTTCACAAGTAACAGATTTCATAGAAAACGTTGTTTACAGAGACTATTATTATTATAACGCGCGGGCGACTTCAGCCAGTTTCGATATAAAATATACTTTTCCATTCAAAAAAACGTATCCATTTGTGCAATTTAATATGTACTACCGGAATATAGATGTAAAGCCGGGAAGTGTTGCGACAATGAGCTTACCGGGCAATAACAGATTGTGCTGGCAGTTTACCATTGGAATGGTGCAATTATAGTTTAAATGTATTTTTGTAAGGTTATGCGTAAAATGTATCTGGTACTGGCGGTGGTGCTATTCCTGGGGTTTATATCTTTTTCCTATACCCGATATACCACCCCGGCATTCAGCACTTATAATGATTCCTTAAGATTTTTATACAGCCGGCCGGTAAGTCAGTGGCCCCGGCCCTTTATCGATTCCGGTGCCATCTGGTCCGAAATGGCGGTAATGCCCAAGGATGATACTTCCTGGTTTAAGGCAGACAAGGACCCGGTAACCCACCTGGGCATGCTGCTGTTCTTTGATCCGAGGCTTTCAGGCTCCAGCCAGATCTCCTGCAGCAGCTGCCATGATCCGGATGTAGCCTGGCAGGACGCGCGCGTGGTAGCACTGGGCAACGATCACCTGCAGGGCACCCGCAATACCATCAGCCTGCTGAATGTACATATCTACCCCAAATTATTCTGGGACGGAAGGGCCGGCAGTTTTGAAGCCCAGATGGTGGAGCCCCTGAACGCCCACCATGAAATGAATATGGAAGTGCCCAAACTGGCGGATAAACTGGAAAAAATAGCAGGTTACAAACCCTTGTTTGAAAAAGCCTTTGGAAACAGCGCCGTTAATTTTAACCGGATATCGGCAGCGCTGGCCGCTTTTCAAAAAATTATCAAAAGCCGCGCTACCCGGTTCGATAAATTTATGAGCGGCGACTATGATGCATTTACGGATGATGAAATTTCCGGTTTGAATTTATTCCGTACAAAAGCACGCTGTATGAATTGCCACAGCGGGCCTTTTCTTACCGATACATCGTTTCATAACATCGGGCTTACCTATTATAAACGGAAGTACGAAGATCTGGGCCGGTACAATGTTACGCATGATCCTGCGGATGTGGGCAAATTCAGAACCCCTTCATTAAGAGAACTGGAAAGAACACGCCCCTGGATGCACAACGGGCTATTCGACAACCTCGAAGGGGTGATCAATATATACAACAGCGGAATGCCCCAACCGGCAAAAACGGCGGAGCAAAAAAACGACCCGTTATTTCCGAAAACCGATCGCCTGGTTCAGAAATTAAATCTCACCGCGTTGGAAAAAAGACAACTGGTGGCATTCTTAAACACGCTAACGGGCGTGCCGTACCGGATGCGCCGGCCGCAATTGCCGGAGTAGGCCGGTCCTGGGCTTTATGTTCCCGGGCCGCATTTCCCATACAGCAGGCTGCTCCTTTTGGTTAAGGTGCTCAAACCTGTATCTTTACCGAAAGACGGATTATGAAATATATATTTTTTCTGTACGCGCTATTTTTTTTACTGCCGGAAAACACCACAGCACAAAACAAAAAAGAGCCCTGGAGTGCTGCACAACTGATGCCTACTCAAACCCTCGCCGAGCAAATCAATAAAAAGCAGGACGGCCACCTGCTCATTTTATCCGTGGGGCCTGATGCACTCATAAAAGGTTCCGTTAACATGGGCCCGGCACACGATCCAGAGCAACTAAAAAAACTGAAAAGCTACCTGAAGAAAGTGCCCAGAAGCCGGGAAGTAGTGCTTTATTGCGGCTGTTGCCCGTTTGACCGCTGTCCGAATATCCGTCCGGCTTTTCAAACCCTAACCGATATGGGCTTTAAAAAAGCATGGCTGCTCAACATACCGAAAAATATAAAAACAGACTGGCTGGATAAACAATACCCCGTAAATGAAGAATAATGTTCCGGATACTAGTCATACTCATCATGTGCCTGGTTACCGGCAACAGCATGGGCCAAAGCCTTCCTTTAAAAACCGGGCAAACCGCACCGGAGATCAGTCTGCCGCGCCTTGATGGCAGCCCGTTCTCGCTCCGTTCCATGCAGGGCCGGCTGGTGCTCATCGATTTCTGGGCCAGCTGGTGTGCACCCTGTGTAAAAGAACAACCGGAGTTAAAAGCCCTGTATGAAAAATTTGCCCCCGCTGTTAAGCAACAAAAATTCGACATTGTGGGTGTTTCATTAGACAAGGACAAACGCACCTGGGGAAAAACGGTGGCCCGTCTGAAGATTCACTGGACGCAGGTAAGCGATCTTAAATTCTGGAAAAGCCAGGCAGCCAACGATTACGGTATCGAAGAACTTCCGTTCAACGTACTGGTAAACGGGCAAAACAAGATCGTAGCCATCAACCTTCATGGAAAAGCGCTCGAGGCATTTATACAACAATACCTGGAACAACCAGCCGAATAAGGAAACCGGAAAATACCTGTTAATACAGCCGTGCCTTTTTAGAAATAAGTGGAGATACCAAACTGGAATCCTGCGATCTTTTTAGCCGGGTTTCCCAACAGATCGCGATGCCACTCATACCGGTAGTTGGCACGCAGCACCGTTTGCCCCGAAGGACGGAAACTGATCCCGGGAACAATAGCGGTTACCTGGTCATAGATATTCCCGCCGGTTTCTGTAAACCGCCCCACGTTATAATCGGCATATTCGCCTCTTAAAGCTATATTGACCGAAGCCTGGTTCCACCCCAGCATCGCCTGCTGAATCACCGGCTGCACCAGGTCGATAAAGCCCCCCTGCTGTCGCCGGCCATACTGCTGTGTATAGGTTGGAGGTACATCGATAAAGGCCCATACCCATTCACCTGTAATGGCCGTATTCCATTTAGCCAACCGGTTGTTATAATCCAATGCCAGGAAATCCACCCGTCTTTTTTGATCCAGGTCGATCCCATCTTCCCGGTATTTATTGTAGGCACCGCCCATCCAGGACACACCGATCTCTCCAAACCGGCGATGGCGTACCGCCCCTTTTGCCGTTACCAGCGGCGCACCGTTAAAGCTTTCTTCAAAACGCTCTGCATTGGCTTTAGCGGCAGGCATCCAGGTACGGTTTTGATTGTTGTTGATGATCTTATCATCAAAACCATTTGACAGGTATGCTTCATAAGCCCATACCCAGTTATCCTGCGCATATTTTCCAAACACACCAAACCCCACCGTGCTCCAGGTGGCGGGAATAATGGTGGTAGCAGCCATCGGGCGACTGATAAATTCCCATTTGGGACCATCATGGTTCTGGTTAAAGGCTCCGATCGGGTTCATAATAATGCCCCCGCGAAGGTTCAGCAACGGATCCAGTTCCACATCCACCGATGCAAACTCAATATTGATCTCCCGGCCACCTTCCTCCAGTTCTATTTCCGAAAGGAATTTAATCCGCCTCCGGATCGTAGACGCCACAAACAAGGTCAGCCGGGGCAGCTGGAACGATAATCCTTCCGAAACACCGTTTTCACTAAAGTACGCCGAGTTGGCTTCAACATAACCTCCCAGCGTAGCGGGTAATTTTCCCGCCTGTATAAAAGGCCGGTTGTAAACAGCGTCCATATTCATATGCAGACGGCCGGAGTCGGGAACGATCCGTTTAAAAAGCGCCGTATCCCGCTGTGCCGCAGCAACACCGGCTATGGCCAGCAGCATTGATAATAAAAAAAATCGTTTCATCCGAAAAGTTTCATGGATGCCTGCTCCTGGCAGGCGATCGCAGGTTTTAATAAAATGTGTAAAGCCGTTCATATAAAAACACCACAGGGAATTGGGTCTCAGGAAAGATGGATCAACAGGCGCCCTTCTTCAACCGTTACCGGGAACGCACGCAGCGGTTCCTCCGCCGGCCCCTGCACCACCGCGCCATTTGTATCAAACTCACTGCCGTGCGCCGGGCAGGTAAGCAAGGCCCCTGCTACATTCAGTTCATTGTATTGATGACTGCAGCGCAGCAACAAAGCCGTATAATTGGTGGCCGTTTTCCGGTATACCACAATCGGGTAATTCAACCGATCATTGCTCACCACCAGGTAGCTTTTATATTGCGGGGAACCATTTTTTTCCGCCGCAATAAAGGCCGAAAGCGGTACCTGCAGCTGGTTTTGGTCATTGATGTTCATTTGCAGGTACCTCGAAGGTGTACAGCTTTCGGTAAGCGCTCCCAGTCCCAGGATACCCAAACAGGTAAACCCACATTGTTGTATAAATTGTTGCCGTTTCATGATTCTGGTTTTATTGCGTTACAGACCCGGGACCTGCACCATCACCGGTCGGCACTCCCCATCTGTTTTCAAAAGCAAGATTTGTTTTGTTCACTGTTTAAAGACTTTCTAAAAAGCGGATCAGCTGTTGCTGCTCCTGCTCCGGCAGTTGCTGAAAACGGCTGCTGCTTTGCTGTGCTTCCCCGCCATGCATCCGGATCGCTTCGCGAATGCTTCCCGCCCGGCCGTCGTGCATCAGGAAATATTTTCCACCCTGTGCATTCATCGAAAGCCCCAGCCCCCAAAGCGGAGGCGTTCTCCATTCCTCCGGCAGCGCCGTTCCTTCGGTATAGCCGTCGTTTAGCCCCGGCCCCATATCGTGCAGCAGCAGGTCTGTATAAGGATAAAATACTTTGTAGGACAGCGCCGCAACGGGCGAATAACCGGTCTTTAATTCCGGAACATGACAACTGCTGCACCGGAGTTCCAGGAAAAGTTGCCGGCCGGCTTTTACCTCCGGGTTTTCCGCATTGCGGGGAAGCGGCGCTTTTAGCGTTTTCAGATAAAAAACCACATCCAGCAATTTGGAAGTGCTGATCTCCGGATCAATGGCATGTCCGCTATAGGTATCGTGCGGTTCATATGCGGAAGTAATGCCCATGTCCTGGTTATAGGCGTTGGCCGTTTGCTGCAATAAGTCATACACGGCTGCTTTCTTACCAAACCTTCCGATATAGCGCCCGTTTCGTTGTATGGCATCCGGTCTTAAGGAACCATAGCCCGGCAACGGGATCCAGTTGGGTCTTCCGGAAATACCATCCCCATCCGCATCATCTGGATCCGCATATTTCAGTAGCTCGGCATCCGGCACGGCATCCAGGAAACCCAGGCCTGTATTTGCGGGAGGCATAAACCGGGAAAATGTGGCACCGGCGGGGAGTTGTTCAGGTAAAAAGCCGGGCAGCGCGCGGTGCTGCAATTGCGGGCCGCCCCGCTGCAGGAAGCGGTTGCTCAATGTATCCGGCTGACCAAAACGCGTTAATGTAGTAAAGGGGTGTCCTTTTCCGTCGCCGGCATGGCAGCTGCCACAGGATGTGGCCACAAACAAAGGCCCCAGGCCGGTTTCAGCTACAAACACCTCATCGTTGAAAGCCACGTCGCCCCGCAGGAACTGGAGGTGTTGCTCCGTTGATAGTTCCGCTACCGGGCCATCCAGCAGGCGGTCTTCTGCCGGCGCCCGGGGCAGCATTTTCTGACAGGCTATCATGGCCACCATCAACAACAGGATTGCTCCGGCTGCCCGTATATATTTTTTTGACATTACTGGTTATTTTGTTAGCTTAGTCTAACTTAATTAAAATGCAATCCTAATAAATAATCAGGAGTTTTCCAAAAAATAAAAAAAACCGGGCTGGAAATGATATCCTTACCTTGCGGATAAAACGAGGTTTTGCAGCGCAAGATCATTCATATTGATATGGACGCGTTCTATGCTTCTGTGGAGCAGCGCGATTTTCCGGAATACCGTGGGAAGCCATTGATTGTAGGCGGTTCCCCGGAAGGGCGTGGCGGTGTGGTAGCTACGGCCAGCTATGAAGCCCGGCGCTATGGTATCCATTCGGCCATGTCGTCCAAAACTGCACAGCGGCTTTGCCGGGAGGCGATTTTTGTTTTTCCCCGTTTTGATGCTTACAAGGCGGTATCCCGGCAGATCCATGCGATCTTTCACCGGTACACAGACCTGATTGAACCCCTCTCGCTGGACGAGGCCTACCTGGATGTAACGGAAGACAAGCCGGGCATCGGGTATGCCATGGATATAGCAAAAGCGATCAAACAGGCTATAAAAGACGAGTTGGAGCTGACGGCATCGGCAGGGGTATCGGTTAATAAATTCGTTGCCAAGATCGCTTCGGGTATGCAGAAGCCGGATGGGCTCACGTTTATCGGTCCTTCCAAAGTAGCCACATTTATGGAACAACTACCGGTGGAAAAATTTTATGGTGTGGGCCGGGTCACCGCGGCAAAGATGAAGCAGCTGGGGCTACACACCGGTGCCGATCTGAAAAAGCTGCCCGAAACCGAGCTCATCCGGCATTTTGGTAAGCCGGGAAAATTTTATTACCAGATCGTGCGCGGTATCGACGAACGGCCCGTTGAGGCCGACCGGGAAACAAAATCCATCAGCGTGGAAGATACGTACCAGGAAGATATTACCACAAAAACAGCCATGCTCCGGGAACTGGAGGTACTAACCGAAAAGCTGGAGGAACGCCTGCTGCGCGCCGGTATGAAAGGGCGTACGGTAACGGTTAAATTTAAGTTTCACGATTTCACCATCAATACCCGCAGCCATTCGCTGCTGACCGCATTCAATGACCGCAACCGGCTGCTGGATACGGTTCGCCTCATTTTGGATAAAGCCGATCTCTCCGACCGGAAAGTACGGCTACTGGGTGTGGGACTTTCAAACTTTGAAACCTCCGGGGAGGAAACCGGTATCGCGCGCGGAGGCAACCAGCTACGCCTGTTTTAATTTCCATCTTTCTGTAAATGCAGCACCACAGCAGCCTTAACAGTAAAAACAGCTATAGGGTATCGCGTGCTTCTGCGTCATCGCATAACAGTTGTGTAAACGGTAAAACCACGGCAGATTAGGCCGCTTGTAAATATCAGCATACCCGAAGACGCTAACTGCCGCATAAATATTTCTTTGTGCTTCTTTGTGTCTTCCATTCTTCGTGGCCCATTCTCACCCATTCCTCGTAACGACGCAGATCAACAAGAATGCAGCAACCTAAACACCTGCTATAAAAATTGAAAGGAACCAAACAATAGCATTCAGCACTCAGCACTCAGCATTTAGCATTCAGCTTTTAGCTTTCAGCATCCTTAAAACCGGCATAAAACAAAAAAGGCCTGCCCTGAAAAGAGCTGGCCGTTGCTAACCTATGAAAAACACCACGTGCAAGATACAGAAAAGAAATTAAAAAAAGAAAAAGAATTATTTTTACCAAAAAAAATCCTGGCTGCACCGGTCCGGCGGATTGGTGCAGCGGTTTCCCTGGTTTATGATACCCCAATACCGACCTCATTATACGCTGCTGTTGCTGCTGCTGATCTGCTGCTCCTGCAGAAAGGTGATCTATCCGAAATATGAAGCCGGTGTGGCACCCAAAACCGTCATACAGGCCACCCTTTCCGATCAGAAAGATTCCGCTATTGTATTTATTTCCGAAACCCTGGCCGTGGATGATCCTAATATCTATTCCGGCAAAGACGGGGCCGTTGTTTCCATTACGCCGGAGGGCAGCACTTCCATCCCCCTCAAACCAAGGGGAAATGGCCTGTACAGCGCGCATGTCGATACCCGTACAGGATCCAGCTATACCTTTAATGCCCAGGTAGGAGGTACAGCCTACAGTGCCGTTTCAACGATGCCGGTAAAGGTTGCCTTTGATTCGCTTTTTATTACCCAACGAACGATCCTGGGCAGAACCATGCGGATCCCGACCGTCACTTTTACAGACCCGGCCGCCAGCGGTAATTATTACCGGTTCATTTTGTCGGTAGATGGCTTTGAAAGCACCACTATCTTTATCGAGGACGACCGCCTGTTCAACGGTAATAAGATGACACTGGAACTCCTGGATGTATTTACCGATAGCGATGCGCCTACGTTTATTGATAAATACGACCGTGTTATTGTTGAAATGCAATGCATCAGCAAAAAAACCTTTGACTATTTCAGCCAGCTGAAAGCCGGTGCACTGGGCGAAGGCAACAGCTCCAACCCCGGTAACCCCCAATCCAATATAACGGGCGGAGCGCTGGGCTATTTTAGTGTGCACACCGCTGAGAAAAAAGAGCTGTTTGCAGATTAATTTTCTCACTGGTTACACGGAGGTCACGGATTATTCAGTACCAGGCAGCAGCCCTAATCTGTGCCCGTCTGCGAAATCAGCGAGCACTAATCTATCCGCGGAATGATCTACATTTGAGCCAATGAATCCAAAAACCATTACACCGGCATCCGTAGAGATCCGGCAAATCCAGTTTAACGAAGCCTTCCTGGTGATACCGCTCTTTGATCAGTACCGGGTATTTTACAATCAGGTATCCGATATTCCCCGGGCACAGGCATTTATTGAAGCGCGCCTGCAGCAGAATGAATCTGTGATTTTTGTGGCTTTTGCCAAACAGGATGGACCGCTGCATCCCGCCGGGTTCACCCAGCTCTACCCCACCTACTCCTCGGTAAGAACGGTAAAGAACTGGATCCTGAATGACCTGTTTGTGGAAGCCGCCTACCGGAAAAGCGGGCTTGGCGAAGCGCTGATCCGCAAAGCGATGGCGTTTGCAACTGCAACCGGTGCACATTTTCTGCAGCTGGAAACGGCAACAGACAATTTTACCGCGCAAAAACTGTATGAACGGATCGGATTTCAGCAACAGCAGCCCGGCGCAGATTTCCTTTTGTACCGGTACCCACTTATATAGCAGCCGTTAAACTCAACCGCAAGGAAGGCCAGGGATACGCCGGGTACACAAAGAAATTTCGCAGCAATTCTCCGCGATCATCGTGCCCGCTGCGGTTAAACATCCTCCACGGCGCTGTTGGCAATTTGCCGGATTGCTGTTACCTTTACGCAAAACGATACATCCATGTCACTATTGAATCAGAAGAACCAGAAGGATAAAAAAAATAAAGATAAAAAGGGCGGCGCTGCAGCTTCTGCGAATTCCAAATTCATTCAAAAACCCAAAAGCGCCGGCTTTGTGAGTAAACAGCAGAATACCGGCTCTCAGCGAGGCAGCTAACCGGCTAATCGAATTGTTCCAATATTTTAAAATGCTTTCTGGAAGCGCGGAGGAATGCCTTTCCCTTGCGGAATGACCAGTAGGGTATACCTTGTTGATAATTGTACCGGCTAATGGTATACAGGGCTTTCCAGTGTTGAAGGATCACTTTATAAGCAGTACCCAGCGGCATATTGCAATCGTAAATATGATTGGGCTCCGCTCCTGCCCCGTTAAACTCCAGCACAATAAAGTTTTTTCCGGCCTTAAGATCTTCTATCGACCGGGTTTTGATATCGTAACGGCCATAAAAGAAGCTTTCATTGTAATGACTGAGCCCGTCAAACACCTGTAGCAATGATTCATCTATTTCCGGGTGCAGGTTCGTAAACCGGGCACCCCGGTTGTGATTGCCGGCATAGGACAAATAGAATATCTCCTGGTCTGGCAGCACCCGATTATAACGGTGTTGGTGCCGGTGCTCCATTTCCTGCAGCCGGTAGCGTGCCCGGGGATGCTGCTCAATCAATTCCTGAAGCGTACGCTTACCATCCCCCTTCACCTGCAGCAATTCTTTATGAATAAAGCCGGAAACCACGCCCTTCTTTTCCCAGGGATAGCGGTAATAAAACACACTTACTTCAACCGGGTAGTCGATCTTTTCCTGCGCAATATACTCCACCGGCATCCGGTCGTGGTATTTCTTCAGCTGCTGTTCATTCTCAATTACCCGGAACAGGATGCCCTTCATGCCCACATCGGGCTTTACAACAAAAGGATAGCGAAGCCCCGACTGCTCCAGCTGGGCCAGCACCGCGGCAAAAGGAATACCGTTCCGGATATAAATGGTAAGCGGAATCACCTCGGAAGGCAGTTGCTCATACATTTCCTTTTTCCCTTCTCCTTCAAAACCGCCGAAAGCAATCGTAGGATTACTGGGTGTAAAAAACCAGAAAGACCTGCTGCGTAAACAGTACCAAAGCCAAACCGGACTGATCGGCGCGTACAGCACATTAAAATTCCACAATTCCCAACTAACGATCTTCTTAAAAAAATTCCTTACACTCATTAATAAAATATGCACAAATATAAGCATCCCCCTGTGGGGAATTAAAAATAACCCCTGTAAAATATTGAATGTAACATCAGGCATGCCGCAGAACTTCCGGATCAGGGAGTCGAGCATTCAGATCCGAGCATTGAGCACTGCGCATCCTGCACCGTATTAAACGAAACCCGGCCTGTGCGAAAGCCGCTCCAAAAGAGTCGCGCTGCACCTTGGGAAGAAGATTAAATCCGGGACCCTGCCTCCTGCGGAATATAATATACTCAACGGAAAATATTGAGTGTAAAAGTAATGCCCATTATGGCTGTATGATCTTATAGAGAATCAATGTCATTGCGTTAAGCCGCAAGTGCGCAGGCCTGATACCGGCTTTAATCGTACTCAATAACAGCGCAATAGAAGCGCCGCAGGCACCATCAGCGCATCAGCGGCCATAAAAAAAATCGCCTAAGTAAACAATATCATATCGGGCATCCGGCGCTGCATATTAAACAGCACCCAGCCTGAAGCCGCAGATACGCAGATCCGGTAACCGCTTTAATCGTACTCAACAATAGCGCAGTAAAAACGCCGCAGCCCCATCAGCGTATCTGCGGCAAATAATAAAAAAGCCGCCTAAGTAAACAATATCGCATCAGGCATCCGGTATCGCGTATTAAACAGCACCGGCCTGCACAAAGGGCGCTACCGGTACCACCCGGCACGCTTCCGCTCCAAACGGATCCATAAGTTTATATTTTACAGGGCCCATGGAATATTTCTCATTTTACATTTCTCCCTTCCCTCCGTACCTTCGTGGGTAATAGAATTGACAAAAGAATGAGTATAGCTACTGTAGCGGAATTGTTTGCGAGGGGCGAAACCCCTGAAGTGTTGTTTTGGGTGGGCTGCGCCGGAAGTTTTGACCAGCGGGCCCAGCGCATTACCCGCGCCTTTGCAGCCATGCTGGATAAAACGGGCATTAAATACGCCATACTGGGAAAAGAGGAAATGTGCACCGGCGACCCGGTACGGCGTGCCGGCAATGAATTCATGTTCCAAATGATGGCTTATCAGAACATCCAGATCCTGAATGGCTATGAGATCAAGAAAATTGTTACCGCCTGTCCTCACTGTTTTAATACCCTCAAAAACGAATATCCCGCGCTGGGAGGTCATTACGAGGTGATCCATCATACAACCTTCCTGCAGCAGCTGATCGAGGAAGGACGGATCAAATTAAAAGAGGGCGGCTCTTTTAAGGGTAAAAAAATCACCTATCACGACAGCTGTTACCTGGGCCGTGCCAATGATATTTATGAAGCCCCCCGGAAAGTACTGGAACTACTGGATGCGGAGCTGGTGGAAATGAAGCGTTGCCGCAGCAAGGGCCTTTGTTGCGGAGCCGGAGGAGCTCAGATGTTTAAAGAAGAAGAAAAAGGCACTACCCGCATCAACCTGGACCGCAGTAAGGAAGCCATAGAAACCGGCGCATCGGTTATTGCCTCGGCCTGTCCGTTCTGCAATACCATGATGACCGACGGAGTTAAAAACGCTGAAAAAGAAGATTCCGTACAGGTCCTGGATATTGCCGAAATTATTGCCGGCGAACTGGAGTGATCCGTTCCGTTAAATCAATATATGATTACAAATATTTCAAAAATCACCATCAATGCCTCCCCGCAAAAGGTTTGGGATGCGCTTACCCTGCCCGGGCTGGTAAAACAATGGCAATACGGAAGCGAACTTACAACCGACTGGAAGCCCGGCAACCCCATCCGCTTTACGGCCAAATGGCAGGAGCAGGTTTTTGAACAATGGGGTACCGTACTGGAGGTGCAGCCGTATCAGCTGATCGCTTATACGTTGTTTGCCCCGCGGCCCGGCCTTGAAGACCGCCCGGAGCACTACTTTACCATGCGTTATGTTTTAACGGAAAACAATGGGAAAACCGAGCTGGAGATCCGGCAGCTCGACGACCGCCCCGGCGCCAAACAGGAACCGCCCCAGGGCGAAGACAACCCCGTGCTGCAGGCCCTGAAAAAAGTAGCGGAATTAAACGAAACGGGCCCGCATCCTGTTATACCTTAAACAGATCAATCATGAATTTAGCATATCAACATCTTTTAAATCCCGGATTCTCCCCTTACTCAAGGGTTTGGGTGTACCAATCTTCGCGACTGTTAAGCCTTTCTGAAGCCTTTGACGCCGAAGACCAGATCCGGGCATTTACCAAGGCCTGGGTAAGTCACAGCGACGATGTGCAGGCCGAGGGTCATTTGTTCTTCGGGCGCTTTGTGGTACTCATCGCCGATGAAACCCACATAAAAGTAAGCGGCTGCAGCACAGACAGCTCCGTCCGGTTTATAAAAAAACTGGGGGAAACCTTTAAAGTAGATTTTTTCGACCGCCAGAACCTGGCTTTTGTAAAAGGCGATCACATTGAAATTGTACCCCTGCCGCAGGTAAAATACGCTCTGCAGCACCAGATCCTCACACCGGAAACGCTTTATTTCAATAACCTCGTGCTCAACAAGGCCGAACTGGAAAGCGACTGGATCATACCCGTCAAAAACAGCTGGCTGGCCAAAAAAACGGGTATTGCCGTCTGATACGGAAAGCGGCTTCGGTGCGCCGGAAGGTATCCGAATTGGTAAAAAATGAACAATCCTTATATTTGTTCCTCAAAACATTAAACTAGGAAACTGAATATGTCCAAAGAGATGGAAGATTTTGATGCCGACCTGAGCGGGGCTGGTCAGGATAAAGAAAAAGCAGGTTGGTTCAAAAGAATCAAAAAAGGTATTCTTACCAAAACATCCGAAAAGCGGGAAACGCAGGAAGGGCTTTGGACAAAATGTCCGGAATGCAACTATATTTCCACGCAAACGGAGTTAAAAGAGCAGCAGTATGTCTGCCCGAAATGCGGCTACCATCACCGCATCAGCAGCCTGCAGTACTACGATATCCTGTTCGACGATAAGGAATATACCGAGTTGTTTGACAATATCCGCGGAAGAGATTTCCTGGGTTTTACCGACCTGAAGCCGTACAAAAAAAGACTGGAAGATTTCTGGAGCAATACCGATATGGACGATTCCATGCGGGTAGCCGTGGGGAAAATAGAAGGCGAAGGCATTGTGGTGGCCGCTATGGATTTTGCATTTATCGGGGGCTCCCTGGGCAGCGTGGCCGGTGAAAAATTTGCAAGGGCGGTAGACTATTGCATTCAGCATCGTTTGCCCTTTATGTGTATTTGCAAAAGCGGCGGTGCCCGTATGATGGAAAGTGCCTTTTCATTGATGCAGCTGGCAAAAACCAGCGGCAAGCTGTCCCAGCTTACAGACGCGCAGCTCCCCTATATTTCTTTTTTAACAGACCCGTCGTTTGGTGGCATCACGGCCTCTTTCGGAATGCTGGGTGACCTGAACATTGCCGAGCCCGGTGCATTGATCGGCTTTGCCGGACCGAGGGTCATTAAAGAAACCATCAAAAAAGACCTGCCGGAAGGTTTCCAGCGGAGCGAATTTTTGCTGGAGCATGGGTTCCTCGACTTTATTGTAAACCGGAAGGACCTGAAGCACAAACTGGCAACGGTGCTCCGGCATTTCCGGAATTAATTTCAGGGGCCCGGTGCAATGGGCAGCCCCGTTGCGTCGCACACTTGTGCTGCAGTGCATGTACCTGCTGCAAAATAATGCAGGTACCGTTACTTGTAAACATTAAAACACATTCCAATCCTTGGCCAACCAAGTTTCCATAAAGAACCGTTCGGCATACTTTGAATATTTCATCGATGCTACCTACCTGGCAGGCATGGCGCTGCTGGGCACCGAAGTAAA
The DNA here is from genome assembly GCF_021044425.1 of Niabella pedocola. GTDB lineage: Bacteria > Bacteroidota > Bacteroidia > Chitinophagales > Chitinophagaceae > Niabella > Niabella pedocola. Next base: position 226,998 of record NZ_JAJNEC010000004.1, read on the forward strand.
ATCATTGCGTGAAGGCAAGGCCAGCTTTAACGACAGTTATTGCATCATTCACCAGGGCGAGATCTGGCTGAAAAGCCTGCATATATCGCCCTATTCCCATGGTACGGTAAACAATCATAACCCAGACAGGGATCGCAAACTGCTGCTGCAAAAACGGGAGATAAAGAAGATACAGGCCAAACTGAAGGAAAAAGGGTACACCCTCATTCCCCTGCGCATTTTCAGGAACGAGAACCAGCTGTTTAAAATAGAGATCGGCCTCGCCAAGGGAAAAAAATTATACGACAAACGCGAGAGTATTAAAAAGCGGGATGTGGAGCGCGATCTGAAAAAGTATGTAAAGTAGGGGGTTGGGATTTCAGACTTCAGCTATCAGATTTCAGATTCAGACTTCAGCTATTAGCTATTAGCGGCCGGGTTTCAGTGTATTGCACGGAAGCCAACCTGAAACGTCAAACGTCAAACCTGAAACTTCAAACCTGTATCAGCTCCTGCTGCACCGCCTTACGCACAAGGGTTGCTGTATTTTTTGCATCCAGCTTGGTGAGCAGATTCTTACGATGAGTATCGATCGTGGCAGTACTCACAAAAAGACGCTGCGCCATTTCATTGTTGGTGAGGCCCTCCGCAATCAGCGCCAGCACTTCCTGCTCCCGCCGGGTAAGCACCACTGCCGGCGGATTGTCTTTTTTCATGATCTGGGAAGCCTCTTCACTCAGATAGATCTTTCCTTTTACCACATCCCGGATCGCTTCCAGCAACTCTTCCTTGGTAGCGTTTTTTAACAAATAGCCGGAAGCACCGTGCTCCATCATTTTATGAATAAAACTCTGCTGGCTAAAGGTGCTGAGCCCGATCACAAATACCGAAGGATAAAGGGCCCGTACCTCCCTGCAAAGATCCATACCGTTTCCATCCGGTAAGCTAATATCCATCAGGATCACATCCGGCAGCTGCCGCTGCAAAAAGGCCCGGCAGGTGGCAACACTCGTTGCATGCCCTGCTAATTCAATTTCTTTTTCATCACCCAACAGCGACCGGAGGCCCTCGATCACCATATGATGGTCATCCACGATAAATACACGATAGGTCATAAAAATAGTTCTGTTTTTGTTTAAGCTTTTCCTGCAGGTATTTCAATAAATACAGACATGCCCCCGCCCGGCTGCGATTGTACGTCCAGCGTTCCCTTCAAAAAATCGACCCGGTGCTGAATATTCTGCCAGCCCATCCCCCCGCTTTGCGCGAGCCCTGCCAGGTCCATTCCCTTGCCGTCGTCTTCCACCGTAACCGAAAGTGCCCCTTCCCCATAGCTTACCTGTACCAGGGCATTGGCTGCGGCCGCATGTTTGAGTACATTATGGACCAGCTCCTGCACGATCCGGTAAACGGTAACCGCCGTGGTTTGATCAACCGGGGCCTGTTCCATCCCGATGGACTGGTACACAAGGTGCAGCGCACCGCTGAGCCGGATGCTGTTGCAAAAGTCGCGCAACGCCGTATCCAGGCCAAATTTCACCAGCGATTCCGGCATCATGTTGTGCGCCACACGGCGCATTTCCTTAATGGAGCTGTCCAGCATATCCATACTGCGTTCAAAGGCCAGCTGGTTCTCCGGCGTCATGATTAAATTTTCTTTCATAGTCTGAAATGCATGTTTCATACCACTCAGCATACCGCCCAGCCCGTCGTGCAGGTCCTTGGCAAGCCGGGTGCGTTCCTGTTCTTCGCCTTTTAATACTGCTTCCGTGGCCGTAAGCTGCCGTTCTGTTTCCAGCTCCGCAATCCGCTGCTGCTGCAGCTTCTGCCGATGGCGGTAGTTCCGGTACAGCAATCCGAGAATGATCAGCAGCCCCAGTGCCCCCCCAACAAGGATGTAATTTAACGTACTCTTCTGGCGGATAGAAAGCCGGTTGATGGTATCCTGTGTTTTTAACTGTACAATTTCCTGCTCTTTATTTTCAATGCGAAAGCGCACTTCCAGCATCGCTATTTTTTGCCGGCTCTCCTCCGAATTAAGACTGTCTGAAAGTGCTTTTTGCTCCTGTTGAAATGCATACGCCTTTTTATAATTACCCGCCTGTGCATACCATTCTGCATATAATTGCAGTGCATCGGCCCGTACATTCCGCATGCCGTTTTCATCGGCAAGCCGGCACAGGGAGTCGATGTACACAACCGCGCCGGCCTGTTTCAGATCTGTTTTAAGCTGCGCCAGTGCCGTTAATGCCCTGGCGATCTGCGATACATCCTGACTTTCGCTGGCATAGGCATAAGACTGTTTGTAATAGTTCAATGCATTCAGGGTATCCTTTTGATAATAGGCCGTTATATCGCCTTTATTCAGGTAATACGTAAACAGGCTTTTCGTATTCTGCAGTTGCTGTACAACGGGCCAAACGATCTTTAAAATAGCATCTGCAGACGCATACTGACCGATATTCATAAGCATGGTTGCCTTATTCATCAAACAGGTAGCCAATAAACGCGGATCATCAAATTGTTTGGCCGATTCCACCGCCCTGTCGGAAAACTCCAGGGCCTTTTGATCATTGCTCAGCGCCGTAAAGCAATTAGCAATGGAGGAGTAAATACTTGCGATGGTTTTAAACCGTTGTTGCTTCAAAATCTTTTCTGCCTGAAAGTAATCGTCAAGTGCCTTACGATAGTCGCCGATGCTGTAGTACAAATTGCCCCTGTTATTGTGTAAATGTCCCCGGTTCAGGATCAGATTTGAAGCCGTATCGCCGTTTAAAAGCGCCGCGGCAGAGTCCCCATACCGCAATGCGGTTTCATAGTTGCCGATATTTTTATAATAGGATAAGGATAAAATATAGGCGGTGCTCAGTCCCCATTTAAAAGCGATCTTTTTACTTAAACGCACCATTTCCTTCAGGTAAGGCTCAAACCCGGAAGTATTATCATTCAGGGTGGCCCGCATATATTCATACATCGCTTCAATGCGGAGGCTGTCGGTTTGAACGATGCTGATACGCTTGCGCAGACTGTCTTTATTGATCTGCGCTGCCACCTGTACGCTCATGAATAGTAACAGCACAACAAGCAGCAGTATTTTTTCTCCCCTGCAGAAGAACGGTCGCGTTGTCTTCATTCTACAAATAAAAGGTATTGCTACCGCCACCGGCATCCCCTATTTCGGGGATATTTTAAGCGCATGGATAAAAATCCCCCTTTTACAGGATAAGCGGCCCGGTCAACACCGGCTAGTTTTACAGCATCAACAAAAATTAAAACCAAGGCATATGAAACCAATCGCCCCACTCCTGCTCCTGTTGCTTTGCCTCTGCCATTGCACCAAACAACACGAAAAAAATACCGCCGGTCTTACTGCGTTCCGGTCCTATACCGAAAAAGGAAGCCGGACACTCCGGTTAGCCGACAGCATCGACCGTTCTAAAGAATTTCCCCCGCCACCTTCTCCTTTTCCTGCCGACCTGGAAGAGCGGATCGGGGAAATCGTAAAACCGGCACAGGAGAGACTGCAGGCCGTGTTCAGCAAGGATGAAACCGGCATGTACAAGGCCTACCTCCGGGATATCGAACGGTTCAAAGAACTGAAGTCGCCGGAGGAATCGGGCAAAGCGCTGGAGCATATCAAAGCTACCTATTATACATTTATAAAAGCCGCCTGGAAAAAAGCAGCCATCAATGAAAAAGAATACCAGTTAAAAATCATCAATGCCCTGCCGGAAAATTTGAAGAAAAATATCGTATTTGATCCGGAGTTCCTGGGCTTTAAGATAAGTGGCGGCGCCCGCAAACCCGACCAGGATCCGCCGCCACCACCACCTCCCGCACCGGAGCCTCTGAAATGTGTGGATGGAAAAGCCACGATCTTCGAGGTCCCGTATACAGAGCGGATCGTTGGCGCCTCCGCCACCACCATGCTCGAACAAGGCAGGGCCTTATTTGTAACCAGTTTAAGCTTTCCGCCCGGAGGTATTGCCTGGGCCCGCAATCTCGCCGGTACAGATGTTACCATACCCGGCACTTTTGCGGACGATAAACGGCTGATCCGTATAAAAAAACAATTTGAATGGAGAACCGCAGCCACGGCCATTTCCGGCGGATGGGTATCCGTTGCCGAAACCGGGTACCAATCGCATTGGTGGAACTGGGATTTTTCGATAAAAGTAGTAGCGCCCGTAATCTGGTTCAGTGAGTTTAAGGCAACCTGGGACCTGGGCTATGAAGAACTGGTAGAAAAACGGTACCTGCTGAATATCCGGTATGGGTTTGCCACCTATACATCGGCACGTACCTTACCTATCGCGGTTGCAAATGGCTGGTCTTTACTAACCATCCGGAAATGGGAACTATGCGAAGAAGAGCCTCAATAATATTCCTGAAAAATAAATCAAACTTCAATAGTATGCGAACATTTATATCACTCCTGGCCCTCTCCGTACTGCTTCTTTTTTCCTGTACAAAAACAACGGAATATGGAACAACGGATCTTACCGAACAGGCCCTCACCCGGCAACCCGCATTAACGATCACAAAGGCAGCAAAACCTCCGGCACTGAAGCAATACATCACCACCATTACCTGGCGTGGTGCCCGGGTATGGTACACGCCCACTGCGGCATGGGTAGATTCTGTACGCTCCATAAATTTTTATGCCAACGGCACCGTTGAGTGGGTAAAACAGGGTTGGGAATATGTAACCCGGCTGCCGGGCACCTATACGATACAGGGCAATGCCATTACCATCCGGTTCCGGTACCCGCCCTATACACACCAGCTGCAGGGCGTATACGACCGGAATACCGGGATCATCAGCGGCAGCTTTACAGAAACCCGGAACCCGGCTCCGGATGCTCCTCCGGCTTATACACCCGGAACCACCACCGGGGAATTTAATTTCTATAAAAAATAAAAAGCATAAATAACCGCCCGGATCGCTACTGCAGTATCCGGGCATAAAAACAACAACTATGTACAGGCACAGAACAGCGCTACTGGTATGTTCCATTGCCATCCTGGCGTTTAAAACGGCGGATGATATCATCGAAAAACTCGGCCTGTCGGCGCAAACGGCGCAGCAACATATCCTGGGTAATATTGTTGGTGATTTCCGGCACGAGCCCATTGACGTATCGGTTACGGAAGATGACGGCAACGATTCCCCTTCGGCCGATGCACAACGGAAACAATTCCGGATACCGGTAGCAGACCAGCTGCCACAGGCAGCGAGCGGCGACAAGGCAGCCCTGGCAAAGGCGCTTTGCATGTATGTAAAAAGCTATGTAAACAGCCCGGAATTCCGGGCAGCTTACCAGCAGGCCCGGGAGGCGGCCAAACCCAGCTCCGAACCGATGCAGATCGATATCACCGCACTGAAAGCTTCGCTGAAAGAATTGGAAACAAGCCTTACAACAATGAAGGCCCATAAAATGCCGGCAACAATGATTCAGCAAATGGAAAAAGGTATTGCCCAGCAAAAGCAGTTGATCGCTCAAAACAGTGATCCCACACCCAATAAAACCCGGTGGCTGCAGCAATATCCCGAAGATCCTTCAATGGCTGTAAAACGGCGCCTGGAGGAATACCTGAAACTGGCCGCCACAGTCGATTTTAATGCGGCCACCACCGGCAAGTACAGAAAATTTACAAACCCCGTCTATGAAGCCAAAAGCCTGAAATGGAAAGCTATTTACCGGGCGGGCAAAGAAGTAAATGCGGTAACTGCCGCGTTTGTAAAACAATGGCTGCAGGAAGGTATTATGAAAAATTAGGATTCATGCTTGCCGGGGCCCCTCCGGGAGACCCGGCAAGGAAATACCGGTTTAGCCGGCCTTTCCGGGAAGCAGGCGGCCTACTACCGGGACCGTTTACAGGTAGGTTTGAACAAAATCGCTTGCGTATGTTTTTATAAGATCCCTTACGCGCGCAAATGCTTTTGCTACCGCTTCTTCTGTACCCTGAAATTTAGCCGGATCCGGGAAATTATAATGAAGCATTACTGCCCTTGAAGGAAAAACCGGGCATCGTTCTTTTGCATGATCACAGACTGTAATGATATAGTCGAAACCGATATCCCGGTACTCGGTAACATTGTTGGACGTATGCCCAGAAATATCAATACCATCTTCTTTCATAGTGGCCACCGCCTTTGGATTTACCCCATGCGTTTCTACACCCGCGCTATAAATTACTGCCTTGCTTCCCGCAAAATGCCTTAAATAACCTTCCGCGATCTGGCTCCGGCAGCTGTTTCCTGTGCAAAGCACCAATACTTTTTTCATCTGTTCCTGTTATATGAATTTTGATATGGATCCGTTTCCCAGATTTCTGTTAGCAACATCCGCCTCCGGGCGTACAGCAACCATCGGAGCTAACGGACAGTTCCTGCAAGGATACTTTTTGCTTTGCCGGTGGTATGCCGCAATGATCTTTAGCCAGGCAATCGGTAACCGTTGAAACCAGCACGAACGCTGCTCCGTCAAAATCAAGCCCATACCGGCCAATGGTAGCCCCCTGGTATTCTACCTCTACTTCCAGGTCGGCATCAAGCGAAAGCTTTTGCTCGCAGCGCTGAATAATGTTGAGCAATTTGCCGGGCTTTAAGCGGTGCTCGTAATCATTGGCGTTCCATAACTGGAAATTCACTTTCGCTTCGGAACGGGTTGTTCCGCCACAATCAATAAACTGTTTATGAACCATGCCCACTTCTGTTACATGAAAATGTTCCGGCACTTTGGTACCATCCGGCAACAGGAATTCAACGTTGTTTAAACCGGACAATCTATTTTTAACTTCAGACAGCTTCATATGTTTTATTTTATTGTTTATAATATCGTATTATTACGATGAATCTTTTTAAAAAATTTTAGCAGCAGTTTTTTACGGGCGTAAACGATGCAAAAAATCCTGAAAATTCATTGCTGATCTGCACCCACACTTTTTCGTCGATACAATAACAGACACGGGTGCCTTCAATACTTCCTTTGATGATACCTGCATTTTTCAATTCCCGCAGATGTTGGGAAATCGTAGCCTGTGCCAGTCCCAGTTCCTCAACCAGGTCGTTGCATATGCAGGCTTCAGCCTTTATAATATGCTGAAGAATGGCGATACGGGCAGGGTGCGCCAATGCCTTTAAGACCGTAGCCAACCGGTTCTGCTGCCGGTTAAATATTTCTGATTTCGTAATGCCCATACCAAGTATACATCGCAATATTACGATTAATTTATGAGAACAAAAAAAAGTTGTACTTATGCCGCCCTCTTTTCAGCGCTGTAACCGCCTTAGCAAGACCAATAGTCCCGTCAGGCGCTACATTGTACCGGAAGTGTTGTCATTCCATAACTTTCAAATCCAATATGCCCTATTTTTGTTTTAAGAAAACCAACATTCAGATATGCATGAACAACTCCCCTTCATGTTGGCGCTGGTAGCTGCAATTGTACTGATTGAAATGCTGGCAAAAAAATGGCGCGTTGCGTATCCTGTACTGCTGGTGGTTGCCGGTTTGCTGATCAGCTTTGTTCCGGGGTTGCCCCGGGTAGTGATTGACCCCGATATGATCTTCTTTATTTTCCTGCCGCCGCTTTTGTTTGAAGCATCCTGGTCGATCTCTTTTAAAGAAATGAAAAAATGGTGGCGCATCATTGGCAGTTTCGCATTCCTGGTGGTACTTTTCTCTGCATTTGCGGTGGCCATTGTAGCCAACCATTTCATACCCGGGTTTACGATCGCCCTGGGTTTTCTGCTGGGCGGCATTGTGTCACCGCCCGACGCCGTAAGCACCGCTGCCATTACAAAATTTGTAACCATTCCTAAATCAACCTCCGCCGTCCTGGAAGGCGAAAGCCTCCTTAACGATGCTTCCTCACTGATCATTTTCAAGTTTGCACTGGTAGCGGTGGGTACCGGGCAATTTCTTTTCCGGGATGCAATCACCGATTTTTCGTGGATGGTCATTGGCGGAGTGGGCATCGGGCTCCTGTTTGGCTGGTTGTTTATGCAGGCCCACAAACGATTGCCGACCGATGCCCCTTCCGATATCGTATTTACCCTTATTGAACCGTATTTTTTATACTGGATCGCAGAGCAGCTGCACAGCTCCGGTGTGCTGGCCGTTGTTTCCGGCGGCCTGTTCTTATCCAGCCGGAGGTTTACGATCCTGAGCGGCGCCAGCCGTATCAAGGGGTTCAGCTTCTGGGAGGCATTGATCTTTATTTTAAACGGGATCGTATTTATGCTGATTGGCCTGGAGCTTCCGGAAGTAGTGGCCGGGCTGCGTGCCGATGGCATTTCGGTACGCACGGCCTTTGGCTATGGCGCCCTGGTTACCGGCATCCTCATCATCGCAAGGATCATTAGTTCCTATACCGCCATGATGGCTACCTTTTTGTTCCGGCGCAGTGTGATACCGGTTGCTCCCCAACGCAGCTGGCGGAGCATCCTTCACCTGCCATTGCTGATGGGCTGGACGGGTATGCGGGGCGTGGTATCGCTTGCCGCAGCACTGGCCATCCCTTCCATGTTGAACGGCGCACCCTTTCCGCAGCGCAATCTTATTTTGTTCATTACCTTCATCGTCATCCTGCTCACGTTATTACTACAGGGGCTAACGCTCCCCTATTTTATAAAGCGGGTCGGATTCGTGCAATTCTCCAAAGCATTAAGCGAGGAGGAAGCCACACATAAAGCCAAGACACTGCTGCTAAAGGAAACGCTGCGATTTCTGAAGGAAAGCGACCAGGAAGGACCAGGCAATCCGCACCTGTCGTATATGGTGGAGCAATGGGAGCGCAAACTCAGGGAACCTGAAAAATTCAGGATAACCGAGGCTTCAAAAAAAGCCTACCTGGACTTACTGGATCTGCAACGCCGGTTCCTGGTGGGCCTCCACAATGATGATCCGGAGATCCATAGCGACATCATTAACCGGCTTATTCACCAGGTTGACCTGGAGGAAGAACGGATCCGGAGTTAAAATACTTTTTCCGTTCAACGCTTGCCGGGTCCCCTCCGGGAGACCCGGCAAGGAACGGGAAATATAGCCGAAAGACTGAATACCGAATAAATATTTCATCCGCCATTGGCTTACACTACACAGGAATAAAGTATTGCACTAACAGCGTTTGGTACTACCGGGCAATCAAATAAATGATAATTGCTAAAACAACAATAACTAAACCAATAGACACACGTCGTTCTGATTGAAAGTCTTTGTAGGCTTTTTCCATTTGCTCGCGGGTAAGATTTGCATCCGGCACCCCAAAATATGCACGGTAGTGTTTTTCGGCACTATCAAACGCATTGCGCTTCCATGCGTCTTTAAATGCAGCCTTTTGAGCTGACCTTATTACCGCTTGCTGGGTAGCTTTATCGATTTCCTCCTGTTGCACGCGCCGATGTTCATACTTAACCGTTTGGCTTTGATACTGTGAGGGAAACCAGTTGTTGCCGCAGGCCATACAAGTAATTTTGACTTTATTACTCCCAAGGGTACCGGCAAGAATGCCTATTCCTCCCGTAAGCAGGCCGCCGACCACGGCCTTTTTTCCCGAAAAGCCCTTTTTCCCGGCGGCGATTTGAGAGGATCCGCATTTTGGACATTTAATTAAATCCTGAGACATATGGTAATTGTTTTTAAAATCAAGAAAAGAGACGGGGATCAACGCGGTGTTATTCCTAAACCGTCACACTGCTTTTTCAACCGTATGAAAACTTTTCTACAGTATAGTTTTTACATAAAATTTTAAGTCCCCGCACTTTTATCAGCCCGCATTTTTGCTGCATTTTTATATGCGGTCATTCTTTGGCACTAAGATAACGGGCACGGATTGTTCTGGCTTACGGGAAACCATAAAGAACAGTAATTTTCTATAAACTTTAAAAATGACGGTGCTGGTATCCTGACCTGGCGGGTTGATGTAAATTGAACATCTTTTCGTTGACAGACGTTCATACGCAGTACATTATCGTGTCAACTCCGGCAGCCGGCTAATAGATGGATAATTTTTGCCGGTACTCCTTTGGGGTCATGCCGGTTTTCATTTTGAATAAGTACGAGAAATACGACAAGTTATCATACCCCAGTTCGAAACTGATTTCCTTGACCGACTTTTTAGAACTATGCAAGAGCTTTTTGGCTTCAAGGATCACCCGCTCACGGATCAAATCGAGCGGAGACATGCTGAATGCTTTACGGGAAAGAACGCCCAGGTAATTAGCGGTAATGCAGAGCTGGTCTGCATAAAACGCCACTTTTTTTTCTGACTTATAGTGTTGGTCTATCAGGGCATGAAACCGGTTGGAAATATCTGCCCCCTGCGATACTTCGGTGCGCCCGTGTACATATTCTTTCCACAAATGAACGATTAATGCAATAAGCCGCGCCCGCGCATTGATCAATTCGTGAAATACCAGGTTGGATCCGATTTCCTTTTTGATCGCCGCAAACTCATCACTGAATTTACGATAGCCCTCCTCATCCAATTTCAGCGCGATGTGTTTGTTCGCCGCTGAAAAAGTATGCCGGATCGGTACGGTAAAGGTATCCATGAGGGTACGCTTTATCAAAAGTCTTCTGCCATAGGATTCGGGCGAAATATTCCACTTGAATGTTTTATCCGGAAGATGGATAAAGAGCTGTTTAGAACTAAGATCATACATGTCAATATCGGTGGTACAGGCACCCGAACAGTGATCCAGCAGGATGATGGTGAAGGACTGCTCGGGAAAATAATTCAACTCCTCAGAACTTGTAAAGTCCTGGTACACCACATAATTATTTTCAATCAGGTCTTTCGACCCGGTTGCTGCATCCCCTGGAAATCGAAGCTTATCAGCCGGCATAATGCTTTAAATATTTATGGTAAAAATACGCTGAAGAAATAAAATAACGGCAGGATTCCGGATGCCCGGGTAACCGGTAGTTGTTAAAAAAAAACCGCTGCTTGAAATAGTACCGGGCCAGCCGGGTATACCAGGCTTATGTGCGTTGATTTTCTGTAATATCGGCCCGTTGTTGTCCTGCTGCCGGCAGAATGCGCTATTCCGGGAGGAGGCCTCCCTCCGGGATCATTCATCGGCCAATGATATATTTTGTTGGCCGGTAGGGAGTTTGCAGCTATCCGGCGTACTTTATAATACAGGCTGCTTCAATGCGTGTACAAACTACCTGGAGGCGTAAGGAGTCATTGGCTTCAGGCAGCCGGCCCGTACCGTTACATAACATCGTTAATCGTTAGTCGTTAGTGTGCAATTCGAAGCCCCCTTCCGGGGGTTTCTCTTTTTATACCGGATTCTGCAGTCCTGCAACGGATAATACCTGACCGTGCTCCGGAAAGACTTTTCACCATCCTGGTTTCTATTGTATGCAGGCCTTCCCGGTTCGGGTCTCAACCATGCGCACTGCGGTACCGGCATCCACCCGGGTCCTACACTTGCAGCCATAATTTCGTACCGGCATAAAAAAACAGACCCGGACCCCTCCGGTCCAGGCCTGTGCCCTTATTGCATTGCAGTAGCCACCTCGCTAAACAGCATGGCGGGAACAACAACCTACTTTCTACTCAAAAATCATCTTTACAGCCCCGGATCATTCGTGGCTGTAACTCCTTTAATCAGCCCCGCTCCTCTAAAAGAGACCGGGTTATTTTCAGGCTTATTCAACTCCGGAAACTGAACTTACCCTTTCCGTTTACAGATCACGGACCGGGCAAGTTCAGGGAATATAACCGGGTTAGTTCGTTGGTAAGGTAGTTAAATCAACATCCGGAGGCGTGCCGGTTGCCGGCCTGGTAAATGTTGAATTCTGTTGTACAAAATCATTAAAGAATCCACCGTTTTGCAGGAAGAATTTACCGTTTTCCACACCGCCCTTATAGTCTTTCCGCTGGTTGCTGTTACCGGAATTATCCACGGTAAACTTTGTAGATACGGATTCGATCCAGCTGCCCGTTGTTGTGCGCTCCCAAACGTTTGAAAAATAGGCTTTCCGGCCAAGGTATCCGTTGGTGTTAATAAAATTCTCCAGAAAGGAATAAGGCGCCGAAACATACGTAGCAGTATTGGGCCGCTTAAAGGTGGCCATATATTTCCATTTTCCAAGCTCCGGCGCGTAAAACCAGGATGCATACAATGTATTGCCGGCACCATCGGGTTTTATACGTGTGAGGAACCGGTATGTATTTCCGGTAACCCAGTTGAATAACAGGTTGCTTTTGCCTCCGGTGCCTTCGCCGCCAAAGTTTGCATCGATAACGTCGGCACCTTTACTAACCAGCACCGTAGATCCATTGGAAGGATCCCATACCGAGAACAATATTTTCCGCTCCGTAGCGGAGTTTACCTGCATACCAAAATATCCCTCCCCGAAGCCATTGGCCATATAGTAGCTACCGATGACGTCCTGGCCGGCAGGAACATTCACCTCACTATACATCCACTCATAACTGTTGCCAGCCGGCAGGGAATGATTTAAGTGGATGGATGGCCCCCTCCGTGACCAGTAAAAATTGGCCGAATCGGATGCGTAAATCAACCCTGTTGTGCTGGCCGGTCCGCCAATCATCAGGTCGGTCATGTTGCCAATATATGTAGCCGTTTTGCTGAGCGCCTGTATATCTACCTTTACGTACCCGGGGGTGTTGATATCCACCGCACCGCCATAATACACCTTTGCGGGAGCAGCACCGGTCATGGTAATATCAAAGGATTTGCCGTTAGCGGTAAGACGCACCACACTGGTGCCGGTAGTTACGTAGCCTTTCAGGCCCAGGTGTAATTTGCCCGCCGCGCCTATTTTAAAATAAGTACTTACAATTGCCGACAAATTGGTCCAGTCACGCAATCCAAAGTTGGAGCCATCGTAAATCGCAGCACCGGTGGCGCCATTGGTGACAAAAGAATTTCCACCTATCGGTACCGCTTTCGTAAGATCCGCAACCGTGCCGGGTATCGTATCCGTAACCGGCTTTTCGGTTGCTGTTGCCACCTCTTCTTTCTTGCATGAAAAAACAAAACTGCACAAAACAGCTGTTAGTAGTACTAATTTGCCAATCACATTCATATGATCCCGTTCGTTTTTTTTAATGGTTTATAAATTTTTATTGCTTTACCAGTTTAAACTTCTGTGAGTTGTAGGTATGTGCCCCATATAGCTGGATCTTGGTGCCGTTGGTGACAGCACCGCCGTTTACGTCCAGGTTTTTGCCCGGTGCACAAGCCGGCGTAAGGTTGTAATAACCATTGCCGGCATAGTTCAGTTGCCACTGCTGGGCGGTTGAATTGGTGTAATTATATACTTCGATCTGCGTTCCGTTGGCCGATGCGCCACCGGTTACATCCATAACCTTGGTGGTATCGGCCAGCGTTTTAAATACATAGTACCCGTTTGGCAGGACCCTTAATTTCCATACCTGGTTAGGCGTTGTTGGGGTATTATTCGACCATAATGAAACCAGGGTACCGTTTACCGGACCGGAGCTGTTTACATCTAACAGGCTTGTATTGTTAACTGCACTGATGATTTTGTAGTTGGCACCATTCTCCAGCAGGTCAATATTATCCTCATTCAATGTGGTGGGGTCTACCGTTGGTGCCGGCAGGCCAAGATTTGCAATATCCGTGTATACCGATGCGGCCACCTTAAAGCCCCATTTTTGGAAAAACGTGGTCAGATTCCTTCCGCTTACCGTACATGCAGCCAGCATAAACCACCGCATCTTGTCGTTGTCTGTAGACAGGGTCACATTATCTGTACGCATCTTTTTCAGCAGGTTCATATAAAAGGTATCGCCGCCGAAGGCAAGCCAGAGCTGGTGAAACATACAGAGCCGGATCCAGTTGCTGTTAGAGAAATTATCGGAATTAAAATCTTTGCTGGCATTGGTATTGGCCAGGTAGGTAAATGCAGCAGGCCAAACATTATCCCGTTTCAGACGGGAGGGCGTAACCCCAAAGCTGCGTTCCACCTTCAGGGAATATATATTTACAGAAACTTCACCGATCGCACCCCAGGTCCATGCCTGCTGGTGCTGATGGCCCAGCTCATGCCATACGCCCCAGCCATCGATGCCGCCTACTTTACTTACACTGAGTATACGGTTAATATCGCTGCTTGTATAGGCGGTGCGGTAATCGTAAGCGAAAAAATAATACGCCGGGTCAGAATGCTGCGTCAACAGGTATCCATGCGGGCTTGGCTGATGCAGTGATGAAGATCCATCAAGACCGCTGAAGGCATCCTCCTTGCTAATCACCTCCGTTATCTTGTTCAGCAGCGCATCCTGGTCCTCGTTCTGGTAGGTGATCGCATTGGCACGGCTCACCACAATCATACAGTTAGATCCTTTCAACACCACATCCGGAGCACTGGAGTAGGTTTGAAGCATGGCCTTCCAGTCTGCATTTGTTGTTTCCCCAAGAACATAATACGGTGCAAACTTGAAGCCGTTTACAAAGGTCACTTTTGCCTTTGAATTTGCCGCATCATTGGTGTACCGGATCCAGAGTAATCCCGCTTTCGGCGCAGTGATGGTATTGGTGCCGGCGGTCAATTGCACGGCTACGGGCTGATCGTTCCAGGTGCCGTACCGGGAATAGGTACCAAAAAGCAGCACCGGCAACCGCGTTCCCTGTGTTTGCTGTACATTAACGGTAAGCACCGCATTGGCATCCACGTACAGTCCCGTAGACGAAAAATCCGTTAACCGGTAACTGTTCTTAAGCCGGGCTTTGTCGGTAACGGCCGTCGTTTGTTCAATTACATCAAATACGGAATCCGGGGATGCGGACAAGGTCAATGCAGCCGTTCCACTCCCCCTGGTGTCGCCGATTAAGGCGCTTCTTTCGTCTATGGAAGATTTTCTACAGGCAATCAGTAATAGCAGCAGCAGGGCTACATGCGCCAGCAATCCTTTTGTTAACTTCATTTTACAAGCATTTAAAATTATAATTAGTGATATCGAAGTGACCGGTCTACAGGCAAACAGGTATCCTTTAGCGTTCTCATAAATAGCGGCCTCACCAGCTCGCTTGAGCAGGAAGGAGCCCCATGGCACCCGCCCTGCAACGCAAGACCAAACATAGCCCGCACCATATGCTTCCCGGTGCCGGCCTTTTACCGTCGGGTGCAATCGCGCCTTTTGCGGGATGAAAGAGCGGTACCCTATAAAAGAAAGGAATGTATATAAGTGGTCTCACATACAAACACTCCGGATATATAGCATACGAGCGGCAATAGCAACGGCCTTCAAAAATGCTGCATAAGGATCCGGTCCTTTACAACAGCAGTAACTGTTCCCGGATTCCTGCCTTCACAAACATACCGGTTTGGACAGCAGGCTCCCTATCTGCCACCCATTTCAATAAAAGAAGACAGGCAACCGGACGATACGGTTCCGATTCCATGCATCTTTGCAATACATGTACCCGATCCTGCGCTGTGCTGATTTGCATTTTTCCCGTTCTTCTTTTTCCATGACAGGGCAATCGGCCTGATATAATATAAGGTACGCTGTACATGAAACAACTCCCTATCCTCATTGAAAATATTTTCCGGAATACCATTTCACTGGCCGGATCGATTATTGTTCCCGGTCCCTGCATTTAAGACAGGAATCCGTTCCATTCACCATTTACAGCATCGGACAGATAATACTCGCCATCTCCATCCGGTCCGGTACAGGCATTCAATATAGTTTAATCGATTACAGGATCCCCCGTTGTAAAAACATCCATTAAAAAAAGAAAAAAGTCTTACTTTCGGAATCTATGCTGGTCATCAATAGTTTTGAAGAGTTTAAATTGCATTTAGGCAAGGAATTAGGCGTTTCTAATTGGCACACAATAGATCAGGAGCAGATTAACAAATTTGCTGCCGCCACGTTGGATTATCAATGGATTCATACAGATGAAGAAAAGGCCAAAAAAGAAGGCCCGTTTAAAGCGACGATTGCGCACGGTTATTTAACCCTGTCGCTGATCCCCTATCTATGGAAGCAAATAGCCGATGTCCGCAATTTGAAAATGGAGATCAACTACGGCATCGAGCATTTCAAATTCGGCGAGCCCGTTTTGGTGAATAGTGAAATTCAGTTAAGCGCCAAACTCAAATCGATTACAGATTTAAGAGGCATTACAAAAGTCATTATTGAAGCCGTTCTAGCGATCAAAAACCACAAAAAGCCAGCGTATATTGGTGACGTTGTATTTCTGTATCATTTTGCTTAGTCATTTGACGAACTTGTTATTATAAATGCCGCATCATGCATCACAACCAGGCGAGCATAAAGTTTCAATACTAATTCTTTAAGGCTCTTACTATCAACACCTTAGTGTGATCCGACGTACGTAGTAAATAAACCACTTCCCCAATCAAAATAATTATCTTAAAATTGGCTACGCAATCTCCCTTGCTCTGGTTGCTCGGTTGTATCTTTAAGGTATGGTTAATTTATCCGCTGAACTACTCGATGACACCAAGCAGGCATTATTAGCGGCGATTGTTGCTTCCTCCGACGATGCTATTATCAGCAAAACCCTTCAGGGAATTATCACGAGCTGGAATCCTGCAGCCGAACGGCTTTTAGGCTATAGTGAAGAGGAAGCTGTAGGAAAACATATTTCAATGATCATACCTGGTGATCGCGCACAGGAAGAGGATTATATCATCAGGGAAATAGCCGGCGGAAACAAGGTAGAGCATTTTGAAACAGTCAGAAGAACAAAGCACGGGCAGCTCATCCCCCTGTCACTTACCATTTCTCCCGTACGGGATCAGCGCGGAATGGTTATCGGGGCATCAAAGATCGCCCGGGATATTTCTGAAAGATTAGCCCTACAACGCGAGCGGGAACAGCTATACCGGAAAGCGAAGTTCCTGAACAAAAGAAAGGATAAATTAATTGCAATGGCCGCACATGAGTTGAAGACCCCTTTAACATCGCTGAATGGCTTTTTGCAAATGCTGGAACAAGAAATCGGCACTGATCATCGCGGCTATTTTCTAATTGAACGGAGTCTTAAGCAGATTAAAAAACTGGGATCGCTTATTGGTGACCTGTTGGACGTTTCCCGCATTCGTGACGGTAAAGTTCCATTGAATCTCGAACGCTTTGAAATAACAGCACTTCTTAAAGAGGTGCTGATGAACTACCAGCACCTATCCGGTCACCGGTTTGAATTTAACACGGAGGCTCCCGTTTACATATATGGCGACCGGCTCCGGCTGGAGCAGGTTTTCAGCAACATCATTTCCAATGCGGTTAAATATTCTCCCAATGGCGGGAATATTGAAGTTGCAGTTACAGAAAACACCGAAGACACATTGATTTACATCCGGGATGAAGGAATCGGCATCAGTGACGAGCATATAGGGGAAATTTTTACTCAATTCTATAGAGTGGCGGAGCCGGGAGATCCCATACCCGGCTTTGGGTTAGGATTATTTATCAGTAAAGAAATCATTGAACGTCATGGAGGAATAATCAGCGTAAAGAGCAGCAAAGGTATCGGATCAACCTTTATCATTAAGCTCCCCAGATCTTAGGAACAAATTTTGAACTACGCTTATTTTACCTTTTATGCAAGAAAAGCGAATTCTATTAATTGAAGACGACCGGGATATCAGTGATCTAATCGGCTATATTCTTTCAGACGATTTTTATCATGTAACGGTATGCGCAACTGTTGCTGAGGGAGAAAGCGCCATTAATACAGCCACCCCTGATGTACTGATACTTGATATTATGTTACCTGATGGAAACGGAGTAGACTTATGCAATAAGATCAAAGCTCAATCGAATACACGTCACGTTAAGGTAATCCTGATGTCTGCCCTGGAGAAACCGGCCAATTCAACTGCCGATCATTTTATCGGCAAGCCGTTTAATATCCATACGTTAAAATCAACGGTGAGCGCCTGCCTTTATTCACTTGGTGTATTACTTTTCCAGGTAGCCCTCCTGTAAATTAAAAAAATTCCGGACCGGCATGTACCACCACAGAATGTAGTAATAACCGATGCCGGTTAAACGCGCTTTAAACGTTTACCAGAGACTGGAAAAAGCACTTCGCCTGATCCAGTTAAAAGCGGAGATCTCACTTTTTGCCGCGTCCGGCAGATCCCGCGTAATAGCCTGTTCTATAATCCGGCCCTCCCGGAGACTAACCCGGCCGGCCAGTGATGCGTAAAAATTGATCAGGTAAAGCACCTGGTCGCCGTTGTTCTTATCAAAGCTCCTGCGGCTGGGCTGACCGCTAAAAGCAGACTGCGCTCTATTCCAGGTATAATGCGTACCGGAGAGGTCTTGTTTTTGAAAATGCATGGCATGTTATTTTAAATGAAGCGAAAGTGCTGTGCTTAACAACAGGTTGAAAAGAAGAGGCCGTCCGGCCTCTTCGAACATTCATTACCATTTTCTATTAGACCGCTCCTCCCTTTCTTTTGCGGCCGAAACGGCAATTCTTCTGCCATCTACATCCTTGCCATCCAGCTCTTTCATTGCAAGTGCTGCATCTGAAACCGAGCCCATTTCTACAAAACCAAAGCCCCGGCTTCTACCGGTGGTTCTATCCATAATCACTTTAGCAGAAGATACTTGTCCGAAAGAGCTAAAAAGTTCGCGCAAATCATCGTCGGAGGCATGAAACCCCAGGTTTGAAACATACATGTTCATTGTAATAAATTTTTTCTTTAAAAATAGCGGCTAAATGCGGCAGCAAAAAAAGAAGAAGGAGAAAAATAAATGCTATTGGTGTCTAGTAGATATGTAACTGATCCCGCCTTGAAGTGATGGAGTATTTATGCCTATCCCTGTAAAGATAGTGCTTTTCAGACAACCAGGACCATTTATTTATTACCGGAACCCCGAAGACGAAAAGCCGGTGATCAAAAACGAATTAAACCGGCGTCATACTCTTTTAAAATTATAAGGTATGTATTACGGGGAAATATAATTACCCTTGTCAGATAATTAGTCTATCTTTATAATCTTGTATGTTATCCTAACACTGGATTTGTTTTCTTTCCTCCACTCAAATATAGTGATTGCTTAACGTGAGGCAGGTATCGTATTCGCATGGTTTATGCAATAGCCTTACCCATTTATCATTTTTAATTTTTTCAATTTGTCATTTAACAATTTACAGCTTATTGCGCCCTTATTAACGGCGCTGAGCGACACATCCTATACAGCGCCCACTCCCGTACAGGAACAATCTATTCCTATAATTTTAAAAGAAAGAGACGTGCTGGTCTGTGCGCAAACCGGCACCGGCAAAACGGCCTCCTTTGCACTACCCCTGTTGCAGCTACTGCACATACAGGAAACAACAAGGCAAAACAATTGCCGGGCTTTAATTTTAGTGCCTACAAGGGAACTGGCGCTGCAGGTTGCGGACAGTTTTACCATTTACGGGAAATACCTTTCATTAAAGCACCTGGCCATTTTTGGTGGGGTCCCTCAATACAGCCAGGTGAAAGCATTACAACAGCATGTAGACGTGCTTATCGCTACTCCCGGCCGCTTACTGGATCTTCTTGAACAACGTTGCCTTTCTTTAAGCGATATTCAATACCTGGTATTGGATGAGGCAGACCGTATGCTGGACATGGGCTTTGTGAACGATGTGCGAAAGATCCTGTCCAGGGTACCCCGGCAAAGACAAACCATTCTTTTTTCCGCAACCATGCCGCCGGGCATCCAGCAGCTGGCAGATACGTTGTTAAACCAACCCGTAAAAATCGCAATAACGCCGCCGGCAACAACCGTTGACCGCATACAGCAATCGCTCTATTACACAGAAAGGCGGAACAAACCATCATTGTTATTACAGTTACTGAAAAACGAAGCTGTTCAGACAGCGCTGGTATTTTCAAGAACAAAGCATGGGGCAGATAAAATTGCCCAAAACCTTGCCGGTGCGGGTATAAAAGCGGCCGCCATTCATGGAAACAAATCGCAGGCTGCAAGACAAAAAGCCCTCGTGAATTTTAAAAAAGGAGCAATAAAAGTATTGGTAGCCACCGATATTGCAGCCAGAGGTATTGATATAGACCAGATGGGTTATGTGATCAACTATGAGCTGCCCAACGAACCGGAAACCTATGTACACCGCATCGGGCGTACGGGAAGAGCCGGCGCAGAAGGCGTTGCTATTTCCTTTTGCGATTATGAAGAGAAGCTATATTTACGCAACATTCAAAAGCTGATCAGGAAAGCGATCCCGGCTGTAAAAGATCACATGTTTGATGTACCATCGATGCATGGGGATGCATTTAAACAACCAGGCGCATTCCAGGTACCGCACCAGGCGGGTCGTTCAGGTAAACGAAAGCGCCGGCTGTTTATGCAGCAAATGTAACAGGAAAGGATGCGGCCGGCATCCATTAGAATGCCAGCCGCATCAATACAGAAGTATAAAAACGGATCAATGGACAATATAAAAGTTGGAGACACGGTTACCCTAGAATCTCCGTTCGACTCTAAGCGACAATATACCGTAGTAGCAATAAATGGCTCTTATGTAACACTGCGATATACAGGGCAGCATAAAAACCTGGTTATTTATATTAAATGTATAAAGGAACACAATCGAGGAGATCGTATAACCATTTAATACGGGCCGGTAGCGCATTTAGTAACCGATAAACAAAAGTAACATGGAGCAAGCCCCTGTTCTAATTATAAATCGTTTCCGGGAAACGGCATCTCGATTGCTTGAAGAACTTTATCATAATTTTAAAGAGCAAACAGCAAGGTTAGATCGCCAAACAGATGAGAATGTGTTTCAACAGTTGCGCGGAAGATATGAACGCCAGCTACAGCAGCAATTATCCGGGGAGGCCAAAGAACTGATGTATGCCTATAAACGAAATGACATACTGCACCTACAGCACTTGCTTACAGAGTCCATTGCCTATTACCTGTCGGAGTTCAGAACCAAAGCCGGTAGTACCTGATTTCAGTCATTAGCGGGTATCGCCAGCTTTATAAATCCATCTCCGAAAAAAACACGGGCTAACTGCTGATCCCCCGTCTTATCATATTCAGCGATCCTGCGCTCATCTACAATTCTCCAAAAATTCTTCAGCTTTAACTCATTGTAGTCTTTCCCTTTTATAAACAACCCTTTTACCGAAGCGCGGCCTTTAAACCATATTTCAAATATGGGCCGGTGTTGCTTTTGTATGGCATTGCCAATTTGTTCGGATGTCATATATAACCTATTTTATAGAAGTTTCTGGCAGCCATTGCTTCAGCCAGTTAAAAGAGCTTTTTAATACCCTGTAACGATTCTGCATGGAACATATAAAGGCTATCGAACGGCAACCCGTTTCCATTCTTTTGTTGAACATCGCTATCCATGCCGATCCTCAATGATAGCCGTTATATATCCAGTTAAGCCAACCGCTGTGTCAAAAATGCATGGCATCAGATTAATTAGTTATCGAATCACGTAAAGGACTAAAGGAACCCCCTTCAACTCCTACATTCTGTTATCAGGCTCCCCTATAGAAACCTAACTGCTATTTATGATTGATTTTGGTTAAACCGCGTTAGCAAAAGAAGAAAGAGACAGCAATACCGGGAACAGGAAACCGAACCGGCCTATACGCCTTTTGCATTTAGTGAAGATACACTATTTGTTGTCAAACACCGTAAAAATATAAAATTGTGAACAACAGTCTATGATACCGGAAAAATTGAAACCTTTAGGAGAAGGTCCCGCATTTGCCGCCTAAATGAAGTATTACAACAACGTGTTTACGGAAAGCATTATCGGGCGCTCAACCATGATTCATTATAACACAAACGGGTAACGGACCCAATCATTATAAGAGGCTCTATCCATAGAGCAACCACGAAGATTTAAATAAGGATTTTTGACAAAGCTGATCTTTTACATAAATATCCGGCTGCCCGTTTCGCCCATTCTGCCAGGCTTTTTCCTCACTTTTTTAAAGATCACAATGAAGGCAATGATAAGGAATACAGCAACAACACCCCGCACAACATAATATTCATCCCGTTTCCCGTAAGGCGCATTGGTTAACACATTGGGTTGCATATACAGGTAGCCGTTTTTATTGTCGAAAACAAGGTTGAACCGTCGCAGCAGATCATTGCCCAGTATCATGTTCAGGCCGGCTGTTCCCATCTGTCTTGTCTTATATTCAAATCCGGAAAGTTGATAATTGCCGATACGCAGTTTGGGAACAATTGCATCATCTAAACCGATCATATCCGCCAGTTCCGTCATGATACGGAGAGGCATGGAAACGTCTTCACTATTGAGGATAGAGGTTCGGGCACCCGTATCGAACATGACCCAGCCCGTTTGTGTTTTATTCCGGATTGTAAGACTTACGACAATGTAGGGTATTGTACCGCCATCGAGGATAAGGTCATGACGTGAATAAGCAGCTACCTGGGGAGGCAGGGTATCATGAACCACTAAGAGCCTGTTATTGTAATTTATTTCCAGTATTTTGTCTTTAAACAGAGAGTTGCCGATGATAAGGTCTTCATTCTCCTTCATATTCCCGGCAACAGCGATCGATACGCTATCCCACACCAGTTTCCCTATCTGCAGAACATTCTTACTCGCCGAAGACACCAGGTTTACGCCATCTGAGTTAGCAAGGGTTACTTTTTGGTCAAAGTTCATTTTTACCTTCCCTACCGACGCCTTGTTAATGACGGTTCCTCCCGCGCCCATATCCAGCTGTATATTTCTGATCGTTGCACCATTCAATTTTGCCTGAACGTATATTTTACGATTGTCTCCCAGCGTAAAAGGGATGGTGTCAGGCCTGATGCCTGCCCTGCCTCGTATAAACGTATTGAGATTATTGTACCGGGCCGAGATGCGGGTGTAGCAACTGTCTTTTCCATTCAGCAAAATGATAAAATCATAATCGTTTCCATATACAACATCAAATGAAATGGAATCCTGATCTGTAATAAACGTTACCGGATGCGCTTTTTGCGGGAGTTCTACAAAATAACAATCGGGCTTTTTCTCGGGTAAAACAGCCCAGTAGCCCGTCTTTAAATGATTCCCGTCACGGATGGTAACGGTTTTGGAGGTGGCCTTCACCAATGGCACCGCATGTTGCGCGAACAGGGGTAACCTCAGCAGTAAGAAAAGAACGGCAATCATAAAATGGGGAACAACCGTCATTTCTTTAATAGCAGATACGCATCTCATCATATCAGTTTTTAATACCAACCTATCCGGGCAACCGGATACATCTATTTGAATAGCCTGCAAAGCAGTTCAGGACCCGCCACCGGCTCGTTGATATTGGAGCAATGCCAGGCAGCAGCGGCATGTGCTGCCGGGTTTATAGTTGTGCATGATCAGGCCACTACTGTGCAAATTTACTTTGCCATCATAAAAACAAGGCATAATTGTTACAAAGGGGCGGAAAAATGTGATGAATCCGGCCATCAGCATTGGAGCACCGGGAATGCTTATTTATGAAGTCCTGTCAAAGGCCGCCTGTACTATAGAACACCGCTGCATAAGAATAATCCGCAGCTCATATACTCATCTCGTTTACCGGATCAAGCGGTAAAAAGAACAGACCGGAAATGCGCCGTATCGTTATGATCCGGGAAAACAGCAGCCCCCGCCCGCTTGTTTAAATTTAACAATTGCAATAGAAACAAATAACAAATAATCGCTATATTTATAATACAAACAAAATCTAACCGGTATGATACTACAAAAAATGGGGCACAGTCCCCCGGTACGGGCGGCACCTTTACTGTAACCGGCCGACACAAATAGTAAACCTGGAGACCACCGGCGCCGGCAACCATTTCGTCATTTATGAAAAAGATAGCGCTTCACCCGCCATAAAATTTCATTTCCGTATACAGTATGCAGTGCATTCTGGGAACCGGCAACTAACAGCTATTATTACCGCTCTAAATCCATTGCCATGAGCCCGCCACGTAGCAACACCATAGCGCTCTAACCAATATTGCATAGAAACAGCCACGGGTCAGCAGGATGTTCCCGCATTATTTGAAACCGCCTGCCGTAATCGGCATCAGGCGGAAGGCAGGACTATGCAAAAATTGTGCACCGGCTTTTATGAACTTTCTTTTTGTTCCGGGAAAGAAGTTCACCAATACCCTCCGGTGAACCATTACGAAAAATGTTTATTATGATTTATTTCAGACAACAAACAACATTCAGCCAGACAGAACTGGCAGCACTGCTGGACGTATCTAAAAGCAGTATTTCCATGCATGAGAAAGGCGGACGTTCTTTGCCACTGGAGGCCGAACGCCAGCTCCTGGCCTTACAAAAAGCCTGGACCCTCTTTCTGCAGGAACCTCCATTTGCAGATTACGCTTTTATAGCAACGTCCACCGGCTTTACGCGTCTCCGGTCGCTGTTAAACACTTGTACACAAAGGGCTGCGGCCGATGCCGTACGTTACAGCCAGCAACTGGAAAAAATACGTGATACCTGTAAAACCCTCGAGCGAAAACAACGCTTTCTACGCTACTTAATGCAGCAGGAAAGCCCCGCAGCCATTCCGCAGCCGGTTTTAAAAAACCTGGAACTGGAGATCCGGAACCGGCTGAAAAATTGCAGTATGGAACATCAGCGGATCCTCATTTTCCGTATCAATCTTTCCACTGCATTACAGCAGGTAGCCCTGGCAGCCGGCAAAGGATTGCCCTGAAATACCCCTGTTAAATATTCTTTAATGCGGCTCACAGGGGTCCTTTTTGGAACCATCGCCGCCTTAGGTTTGGTATATCGTTAACCGAGGCCCTTGCAATTGCCAGCGGGCCCGTTGGGTTCAACCGGTGGAACCCGGCCGGCCGGCAGCCCGGAAGCGGCTCCTGAAAATCCGCGGACAGGATTTGTTTCCGGGTGGCTCCGGGAAGGGCTTCACAAAAATTTACATTATGTCAGATATTATTCAACAATTCAAGACCACCGCCGAATGTGATGCGGCGTTGTCGGTTGCAGCAAAAAAGCAGAAATCGCTACAGAAAAAACAGCGAACCATATCCGAGCAAAAAGAACAATACCAGGAAACCGCTTCGGATATCCTGCTTGAGATCGCTGCCAGGGAGAAAGACATCGCCGGTTACAGGCAGCGGCTTGAAACGGAACTAAGTCCAAAAGACCGGGATGAAACCCAGGACAAGCTGGTAAAGGCGGAATACAGCCTGTACCTGCTGCAACGCCGCGAGCGCAGCTACAGCCTGCCGGAACTGGCCGTTAAGGATTTCGACCTCAGCGAACTGGATCATGGGGTAACCAGCGTGGCGGAATTTATCGCAGCTGTGGAAGCCCGTAAAGCAGCGATCTAAAAAACTGAAGATTGAGGCTGTTTTAAAAGTCTTGGTATGATGCCGGCCTTGTCCGTTCTTCCGGAAATGATGTGCTAGATGCCGAATCAAGTTCGGTATGACAATGAAACCAAGTTCAAAACAGCAACTAATCAGGCCCGGCATATCCGTGGTTGGTGGCATGACTTTTAAAACAGCCTTTTTCAACATACACCCATTCTTATTTACCAATAAAAAATACCATCATGAAACCCATTGCAAATGCCCTCCCTATATCCGTCAGCGAACAGGCCCGGTTACTGAATATTCCCGTTGCACAGATCCGTCGCATTTACCAGGGTGCTACGAATATTCCCGCGGCGGCCTTAGAAAAAATGGCAACGCTACAACGCATTTGGACCGCTTTAGAAGAAAGCAGCACCGCAAGTGCGTATACCAACCCTGAAGCCGAACATGACGCCATAACAGACCGGTTCCAGCAACTGCAGTATAAAACAAAGAGCAGGCGCCTGCACCTGGAATATGAGGCATTCCTGATTGAAGATCGCGCCCTTCTCCTGATCGAAAAAATGAGGTTGATGCAACAACTGGTAACAGCAGGATCTGAGGAAGGCATTAATAAAAAAGAGTTGGACCTGCAAAAAGACGGGCTCGAAGAAAAAATAAACAATGCCGGCCACTCCCGGCTACCGGCCATCCGTATGGAATTGGCACTTGTGAAAGATATGGAACAAGGCATCGAGGAAGTACTCAGGAAAAATATACGATTTGAGATTTGAACCATTAGATTTCAGCATGGAGATCCATATCTTTTTGTTAAGGCCGCAGATGCGCAGATTTAGTACTGGCTTTAATCATACTCAAAAAATAGCGTAACGAGAGCGCCGCGGGCGCCATCAGCGTATCTGCGGCAATAATAAAAAACGCGCTTAGGTAAACGGCATTGAATGGAGATCCATGTCTTTTCGTTAAGGCCGCAGATGCGCAGATTTGGTACCGGCTTTAATCATACTCAAAAAATAGCGCAGCGAGAGCGCCGCAGGCGCCATCAGTGTATCTGCGGCAATAATAAAAAATGTGTTTACGTAAAGACATTGATTTGAGCATTAAGATCCATGTCGTTTTGTTAAGGCCTCAGATGCGCAGATTTGGCACAGACCAACTTTAGTCATACTCAAAAAATAGCGCAGCGAGAGCGGTGCGCAGGCGCTATTAGCATATCGTTTAGGTAAACAGCATTGATCTGAGATTCGATATTTTAGATTGGAGCACCACAGATATCAAGAAATGAGCAGCCAGCACCGGACAGCATTCCTCCCTAAACCCAAACCTTATTTTTACGAATGCAGGGAGGACTGATACCGCCCATAGACCGGCTGCTCATTACCAGGGGTAGTTTATCGCCCGCGTTTTGTTGCACTAATGGTACAAACGGGCTAATCAAATTTCATTTTTTCTATGTATGCATTGATCGCCTCCTTGGTTTCGCCGGTCTTCTTTTGAATGCGGCCGATCAGCTCTTCTTCTTTCCCCTCTTCATAAAGTAATTCATCGTCGGTGAGCTCCGCCCATTTATGTTTGAGATGTCCCTTAACGATGTTCCAGTTTCCTTTTAATTTGTCTTGCAATGTACTCATGACTTTTTCTTTTAAGGTTAATAATAGTGCGTTGCCCTGCTTTCAGTAAAAGCGAAGCACAGGGGCATACCGGATGTTTCGATACCGGTTTATTTTTTTGATGCCGTTTTCTTAGGGGCTGTTTTCCGGGCGGTCTTTTTCTTAGCGGCTGCTTTACGAGGCCCTGTTTTTTTGGCTGCGACCTTTTTAGGCGCCGCTTTTTTCGATGCGGCCTTCTTTGAAGCAGTCTTTTTCGCTGCTGTCTTTTTTGACGCCGCTTTCTTAGGTACCTTTGCCCCTTCTTCCCGGGCTTCAGACAACCCGATGGCGATGGCCTGTTTCCTGCTGGTGACCTTTTTACCGCTTCTGCCACTTTTTAATGCCCCATGCTTCATTTCATGCATGGCTCTTTCAACTTTACTTCCGGCCTTTTTTGAATATTTTGCCATAGTAAAAAATTTAAAGGGTTTATAATAAAAGATGGGGTCAAAAACACTGCCACTTTTACGTTGCATATGGTGAAAACAATACACGGCACATCTGAAACTGTCTGAACTCAGCAGATCTGGAGCAATCTTTGTACTAAAATAAGCGCATCCTGTAATACATAAAAGAAATCATTATGGAAAAACAGCTTCTTGAACTCGAAAAAAAATACTGGAAAGCCATGGAAGACCACGATTTCAAAACTGTGGAAAATCTTACCCGCTTCCCATGCATTGTAGCCGGCCGTACCGGTGTAAGAACGATGCATGCGGCGGAATTTCAACAAATGTTTGAATCCGGCGCAGGCCGGCAATTAAAGGTCCTGGATATTTCCGGTGCCCAATCGCAGGTCATCAATGAAGACACGGCTATCATTGCGTACCGGATCGGGTTTGAATATATTACCGGGGAAAACCGGTCTTCATTCAGGTGTGTATGTGCATCTACCTGGGTAAAGGAAAACGATAACTGGGTATGCGCGCTGCATACAGAAACAGATTTAAACGAACAGCCCGCGGGGGCCTGAGCACTTACCGGCACCCTTTACCGGGATGCCGGGTTATGAGGCGGGCAACCAGCATTCAGCACTAGCCGGCGCGCCGGTAATATCAGGTCCCAGGACTTCCTAATGCTCCACCAGCAAGCGCTTTATTCTTGTAATATCCGCGGTTGTTACGGGATGAAACTGAGCGCTGTTCATATACGATAATAAGCTATGCAAAAGCTGTTGGGCTTCCGGCCGTTTATCTGCGTCCGATAACAGATCGATCCCGCTGAGCATTAAGGTCCCTTTTCCTACCCGGCATTCGGCAATCAACCCCAGCGGACGGGCGGTTACCCAATCATCAATAACACGCACGATGGGTTGCAGGCCTTTTGAAACCGAATCCAGGATGATGGCACTGGAATGGCTCATCGCATCCCACCACTGCCAGTTGCTATGGTATTGTGTGGGAAATTGCTTTAAGGCGGGGTGTTGCGGATCACAAAGAATGCCCAGGGTATGCGGCGGCTGACCGTGGGTCCACGCCGTATTCCAGAAAATACTGGAAAATCCAACCGCAATGTTACCACCGGCCTCCTTCTTCAAATTTCCTTTTTTTAAGGTCAGCAATACCTTGCTGCCCTTTTGCAAGGCAGTTACAGCGGTTTCATCCAGCTGTTGCGTCACCAGGATCTGATCCGGAGCCGCGGGCAGTACGGCAGGATATACAAAAATATCCCAGGAATTTTCATAAGGCCCGGCCTTCACGGTTACCGTCAGCCGTGAAGGATATTTCACGGGCGAAAGCGCCTGTTCAATGGTCCCCAGCGGATACAGACCGCCCGCAGGCATAACAGCGTGCTTAAACATTCCTTTGAACAATACTTCGCCGGCTTCATTTTTTATATGCCAGGTACCGCGGTCGCTTTTTAAATCAGCAGCGCCGTATTGTGCCAGCACCACCGGCACCTGCAGCCGCTCATTGTTGCGATAGATCATTTTAGGGAAACGTGCCAGGGGTACCACCGCGTTGCAAAAGCGACTGAACGCATCTGCGGTCACATAGCCTTTTTCTTCCCAGAATGGATTCAGCACGCCCACAAGCGCCGTGCCCTGTCCGGGAAAATCATGCAGGTCCAACAGCTGGAAACCCGCAAATCCCGGTGTGCGCAATGCCGCTTCGATATCTGCCTTATAACACAGCGTTTGCAGTTTGCCCGAAGCCAGCAGGAAACTATCTGCCAGGTGCAACATACCGTTCTGCTCCAGTTTGTCCCGGAAGATCTCAAAGTTCTTTGCCTTTAATACGCCGGTATATTTACGGATCTCCTTAAAATCGGGATACACACACCACTGGCCTATTTCATGGCTTACCGTTGGTTGTTTCCATTTGGAGATAATGGAAGTCCAGTCATAATCGCTGCGCGGCGGCTGGCCGTTCAGGATGCTGTTCATTCCCTGGCCCCAACCCTGCAGGCGCGGATCCGGTGTGTTATTATAATCGCTTTCGCTTACTACGGGCCATCCGGCACCGGTAGTATAAAGCCGGCGTGTATCTTTTTGCTGCCAGTGGGCCACAAATTTTTTCAGGTAATCGGTCTGATGCGGCCCTCCGGGTTCATTGCCATAAACCATCATTACAAAAGACGGATGATTGCCGTAACGTTTTACCATACGGTCGCTTTCCGCATAGATCCAGGTGTCTATCGGTTCACCGCTGCCAATGGGGCTGGCCCAGGAAGAGCATTCCACCTGCAAATAAAAGCCCAGCCGGTCCGCCGCTTCAAACGCTGCTTCCGGCGGCGTCCAGGAATGAAAGCGGATATGGTTGAGCCCAAAAGAACGGGCCTTCCTGAGGATCCGCAGCCAGGACGCCGTATCCGTTGGCGGATACCCGGTGAGCGGGAAAATAGCACATTCCAGCGTGCCCCGTAAAAATGTGGTATGGCCATTAATGGCAAATTGTGTTCCCTTTGCCGTAAAGGCACGCATTCCGAAAGGAACGGCCTGTTCATCTGTACCGGCTACCGTGCGCAGGCGTATGTTGAGGGTGTACAGGTTGGGGTGAAATGCATCCCAAAGCAGGGGTTGCCGTCCCATCGCGTATACCAGTTCTACATGCGTTGTGTCCTGGTTGATGGCAACTTTTTGTATCAGCGGTTTCAGCTTTTCAGCATCAGGATTGCCACTGCCCGCAACCGCCTCCAATGTGGCCGTTGTGGTGGAGCCCCCGGTATTTACCAGCACTGTTTTTATGATCACCTGTTTTTTATTGATATCGGGATATACCTGTACATTATCGATAAAAAGACGGGGTCTTACCCGTAGCTCAAGGGTACCGATCATACCATTCCAGTTGCTTTGGGTATGGTCCGTGATGCTGTGCGCGTTCTCACCTACATTAAAGGTTTTGATCCGGTTATCAACCCGCACGGTGATCCGGTGTGTGCCGGGCCTGAGCGTTGCCGGCAGGGAAAACTGGTGCGGGGTGCCCAGGCTGTTTTGCATGCCCAGCGCTACGTCATCAATCCACACGGTGGCTTCCCAGTGACTGCGCTCAATAAAAAGTTCTACCTGCTTTCCGGCCCAGGATGCCGGGATGGTCACTGTTTTCTGGTACCAGGCAGCACCTTTGTAATATTTTACCGGTTGCAGCCAAAAGGGAATTTTGATATTACCCGGCACCCGGTAGGGGGCATATACATCACTCTTAAACCAGGATGAATCCGCGATACTGCCCGTCCATGGCGTATGCAGATCGATCTCATTTCCCTTCCCGTTCGTGGTCATTGAACCCGGCAACCGGATCTGGTCTTCCAGTATGCGGCTGAACCATTTTTCTGCCACACCCTTGTCCAATGAGTCAATTGCAAACCGCCACTGACCGGAAAGATCGATCCGGCGATCCTTATTGCCCTGTGCCTGGGCGATAATCAGCAGCGAAAACTGAAGCAGAAAAATAAGCACGTATCTCATATGATTCTTTTTTTGTTTATCCATGTGCAGCAACAGCGCTATCCCTCCGGGATGATGTGTTCATATACCTGCAATGAGCTGCTAAGATGAACGATCGGCCGTATTAAAACAATGGAAAAGATACTGAAAGAATAGATGATATTATGATTTGGCAGCACGGGTAACAACGTTTCTTTGCTGCAGGCCGGTTGCCAGGATCGAATGACGGCATCCGCCTGTAATGACCGTATATGTTTTGCGTGCCTGCAAGAAACTTTATTCAAAATATAATTACGAATGCTGTTAAATACGTGCCGAATGGAGGGCACGATCGAAGTGACGGCTATTAAGGGGTCTTAGGTGATTTCCTTTCCATCAATATCGTGGGGTGGAGAAATAGGGGTCGATCTGGAACATCTGGGGAAAACTTTACTCAATTCTATACGGCTGCTGACTCAGAATACCCGATAGCGGGATTTGGACTGGATTATCTATCAGCAGAGAAATTGTTGAACGTCATGGCAGAATAATAAGGCAAGGAGCAAAAAGATATCAGATCAATTTTCGATAGCGCTCCGTAAATCTTAGGAACAAAGTTTGCACTATCTTTATATCGATCCAATAATGGAAAAGCAAATTTTACTGATAGAGGACGATAGCGATATCTGTGATTTACTTGAGTATATCTTGTCGGCAGATTCCTATGATTTAACTGTCTGCACAACTATTGCCGAAGGGAAAAAAGAAATTGACAGGACAATTCCCGATTTGATTATATTAGATATAATGCTGCCTGACGGAAACGGAAGTGATCTATGTAATCAAATAAAAAGCACTTTGGGCACTAATAAAATTAAAATAATTTTGATGTCCGCCTTGGAGCAGCCACCCAATTCACATGCAGATCATTTTATCGCCAAGCCGTTTAATATCCACACGTTAAAATCAACGGTGAGCGCCTGCCTTTATTCACTTGGTTTATTACTCTTCCAGATGGCCCGGCTGTAAATTAAAAAATGCCAGACCGGAATGTATCACCACAGGATGCTCAAATAACAAGTGCCGGTTAAGCGCTTTTTAAGCATTTACCAGAGATTGGGAAAAAGCAATTTGCCTGGTACAGTTAAAGCGAAGATTCCACATTTTCCACGTCAGCAAACTTTCATATAATGAGTTGTCAACTAATCCGGCCGTTCCGGAGGTCAAACCGGTAGGGCAATAAAGCGCCTGACCATCATCGCCTGTATAAAATCTTATGTGGCTGGACGACCTGCCCAAACAAGCCGCTCTTTTATTCCTGGTATGAATGATTACAGAACCTTGTTTTGGAAATGCACCATATGTATCGCTGATAAAAAGCAAAATATGGCGCTGAGCGCCCAGACAATAGCTATACTAAAAAAAGAAGGGGCTTCTCGACCCCTTCGAACATTCATTACCATTTTCTATTAGACCGTTCTTCCCTTTCTTTTGCGGCTGAAACGGCAATTCTTCTGCCATCTACATCCTTGCCATCCAGCTCTTTCATTGCAAGTGTTGCATCTGAAACCGAGCCCATTTCTACAAAACCAAAGCCCCGGCTTCTACCAGTGGTTCTATCCATAATTATTTTAGCAGAAGATACTTGTCCGAAAGCGCTAAAAAGTTCGCGCAAATCATCGTCAGAGGCATGAAACCCCAGGTTTGAAACATACATGTTCATTGTAATAATTTTTTTTTTTAAATAGCGGCTAAATGCGACAGCAAAAAGGCAGACGAAGAAAATAAATGCTATTGATGTGTAGTAGATATCTAACTGATCTTGTCTTGAAGTGATGGAGTATTTATGCCTATTCCTGTAAAAATAAGACTTTTAAAGGAAAGCTGATTTTTTCTTTTTTAGGAGGTTAAGTGCATTAAGCTGGTTTAAAAACAACATGAAACAGGAGTGTCATTTGAATCTATATCCACCAGATATTCTGAGCTACAAGGTTACAGGACTTTATAAACAAATGACTTACATCGCACGGCGATGAAAACATGCCCCGCGCCCTGCCGGGTGTTATAAGTTCTATCATATCATTTTCAACGTTTATTGAGCAAATCTCAAATATATCCGTATCCGCTTTACGCGCCTCATCAAATTGCTCTTCAGGAACTCCGTTGGATGGGAACCGCTTTATAATAGTTCCTTTCTGTAATAATGGCACCTGTGCCGCCGAAACTTTTTTGCTGATCATGTCAAACAATTTATCCGGTAAAAAAAACAATGATAGTAGTAGGAACTGGAAAGAGATATTTCATTACCGAGGTCAATAACGCTTTCTTGATGATGCGTGAACCCTGGACAGCTATTCCCGCAGATCAACCGAAGAAAAAACTCATTAACACTTGAAAAAAGATTTAAACTGAGAGAACCGCTTTTTTAATATCGGTAACAATATAGTAGAGCGATCCGCCTCTTAATTCATTATAGCCATCCCAATCGTCTAAATGTATCGCAGTGCCGGTTGCTGCATAAGCGTTCAATAATGCAATAGCGTTTCCGGTGAAACAGACATTCGTTGATACAATTTCTTTACCTCCACCCCGGATATTCAGTTTGCTAACCGTATTAAATTGATCTTTGGACATAAAAGTTGTTTTTAAATTATAGTAAAGAAACCCAACAGAAAAAATATGTTCTCTTAAATCATTACTGCTTTTTTGTGAAACGTATGATACGCAGCCATTTTAATATCAGGACAACCGGGTATACCGGATCTACCTCGTGCCAGCGGTTGCCAAAATTTGCAGAAGACGGATGTTTATGATGATTGTTATGATACGATTCTCCCAGCATCAACAGATCCACCATCAACAAATTACGCGATGTATTCCTGAGTCTAAAGTTTATATATCCGTATTTATGTGCAAACCAATTAACCAAAGCCCCATGAAAAGCTCCCATCGTAATAACAACAGGCAGTAATAGCCACCACCAAAACGAAGAAGAAAAAATCAAAAAAAATGAAATATAGATTACCACCCAAAGCATACGCGATAGTGGGGAATTTGCCCAGCGATCAAAACCGTGCCATTGGGGTAAATTCTTTTCAAATCGTTCCTCTACAGGATATCGATGGTGTACGATCGCTGAATATATCTTTTTAGTACGCCACATCATACTAAACATATTGGAAGAAAATGCAGGCGAGTGAGGGTCTTTTTCCGTGTCTGTATAGGCATGATGCATCCGGTGCATAATAGCATAAGCGCGCGCGCTCATGTAAGAAGATCCCTGAGTCAGGTAGGAAAACAGGAAAAAGAAGCGTTCCCAAAACCTGCTCATCGTAAAGGAACCATGCGCAGCATACCGGTGCTGAAAAAAAGTCTGACTGAATAGCGAAAGATACCACAACGCTATAAAAAAAATCAAAATCGCCATAATAATATGATGCGTAAGACAGGAATGCAGAAAACGGTATGAAAAGGAGCCGCTTTTAAATGAGAAGGAAAAGGGAGCGGGAACCCGCGGGATGTTTCGCTGTATCTGTAACCGGCTAAAGATACAACCTTTTAGTCATATTATCAAATAGAATACAATAACAGCATCGACGAGCGATGGATCTTCTTATCTCCAATAGCTATTATAGCTTATAACAAAAGGGCAGAATATTCCTTTCTGCCCCGGGCTTTCAATAAGATGGATTTTCTTTACTGGTATATAAAACAGATGAACGGGTTAGGCGCTGGGTTGTACTTTCTTAAGAATATTCACAACCTCGTCTCTTTTTTTGTTGAGCCGGGTTCCTACCCTGGCGAGCAAATCATTCTCTTTTCCTTTTTCAAATTTCAAATCGGCATCCGCTAAAAGCGGATATCTTTCTTTAAGTATCTTTGACTGACTGGTCCAATCTCCTATCATTTTAAAATTTTCATTGCTTGTAATTTTACCTGTGTACATGACATTTTATTTAAATTGTAACGAATTTGTTACAAAACAAAGGTCTGGGCTTTTGAAGCGATTATTACTACACATGCATGTATTAAACTTACAAATATCACAGGTTTTCGAGGTTCTGCTTTCGCCTTAACTTCAACTGCCTATAAAAAGAAGGAGTTAGTCCTGTGATTTTTTTAAACTGGTTAGATAAATGTGCTGCACTGCTGTAATTAAGTCTGTAAGAAATTTCAGTCAGGTTCAGTTCATCATATAATAATAATTCCTTTACTTTTTCAATTTTATGCATAATGATAAATTGCTGCAGATTGATGCCCTTCACCTCTGAAAAAGTGTTGGAAAGATAAGTATAGCTATACCCTAACTGTTTACTTATATAATCGGAATAGTTTACTTTAGGTAATTCGTCCGCATGATGAATCATTTCCGTTACAACGTTTTTTATTTTCTCAATGAGGATGCTCTTCTTGTCGTCCAATAATTCCAGGCCATACCGAAGAAGGTTTATTCCAAGCATATGGCGCTGGCTTTCAGTAATTATTTCCCGGAGATCAACTACACCAAGATCTACAGCGCCGTGCTGAATGCCCAGTTTTTTCAACTCTTCCTGTACTACCATTTTGCATCGAAGGCTTACCATATATTTTATATATATCCTCATTACATATGATTTACCCTGGTAAGAATTTACTTTCTGGCCGGTTTCTTCATGTATGGGTACTCGCACGTTGCGGAGTTATTAACCCTGCCTGATTCTGATAGGAGTTAACCGAATCCACTTTTAGGGAACAATGGCCGGTTCGGATCAGATTTTGCCCGGGATCCTCCGTGTGCGTTCCCTCATCACGCAAATGGCCTGTTCTCTGCTTTCAAACGCATTATTGATATTAACCAGATTACTGGCCAGTTTATTATATTGCCGGGTCATTAAATAATAAAAAATATGGAGATAGTGAATGCCGTCAAATACAATGGCCTTCTGGCGTGCAAGCTCATCCTGTCGTTTTAAAAATTCCCGCGGCATGTCTGTATAATGCATCCCTGGTCTTAAATGATGTATGATATGATATCCGTCATTCCAGCAGGTATGATTATAGGGCGTGTTAATGCAATTAATTGAATTTGTATAAATATTTTCAGGATTGCTTCCGTCTATAAACGAATGCTGTGTCCAGTTCCCCAGCATCATCACAAACCGAGCAAATAGCAACGGAAAAACACATACCATTAATGTGGCCTTCAGATTAACAAAACAGAGTATTATACAAAAAACAATATATGACCATTCTCCAACGGTTAGCATGGTGTACATTTTTTTCCTTTTACGGTTATATAAATACTGAAAAGTTTGCATCACTCCTAAAAACAGAAAATTAAAAAAGTAGGATAAAAAGCTTTTAAGGCTATCCCTTTGGTAATGCATGGTACTGCTGGAGTCTTCTTCGTTATTGTTTTCAACATGATGCATTCCCATATGGTGGCTGAAATAACTTTCTGGGGTGTGCCCGAACAGCGGGCAAATGATCCAGCTGATGTATCCATGAATTTTTTGCTGATGACGGGGCTTGAACATTTTCCTGTGGCACAGGCAATGGAACATTAACCCGAAGCGGCCTTTAAAATAAAACTGAGAAAAGTAAAAATAAACAACAGCTACCAGCCACCACGTCCACCCTTTTAACATAGGTGTAAAAAGCAGCAGCGCTACCGGCAATATGAAAATATGAATCCGGGTAAGCAGATACATAAAGGGAAGATCCCGTTTGTCATTCATAAAGCGGAGCCAGAAACTTTCGTAGCGGCTAAAATGACCTTTATTGGTATAAACGGGATCCGTTAAAGCGGATAAAATTTTCATTCGTAAATTTTTATTGTGTTGGCCGCCCAACGTATCGAGGGTGCCTTTAATTTACACACACACACACACCGGGTTTATTCGTACACCTGTCATTGTTCGCCGTTGGCGGGAAGTTTAGCAGCTGAATTGAATTTCGCACTTTTGCGTTATGTGGAGGAAATTGTAAGTCTGCTCTGTTTCAGGCAGATATTTAAATATATAGCTAAATATTTTTGTAAGATACCCATTTAAACCGGTATTATTGATATTTACGGAGTTTGACAACGTTAAAGAATTGCCATTATCGGCTGCAGTTATTTACAATCAATTAAAAAAGTGATGTGACTAACTACCATATTTGCGGCATCGGTTTTCTATAAATAGTTGACCCTAATAGTATAAGATAAGATGCAGATCTTTTTTAAAGGATATTTTCATCAAAGATCCAACTACAGCTTTCCTGTTATAAATTGCCAGCGGAACCCGCCGGCAAGTCATTAATTTTTATTTTCCAGAAAAATACGAATGTATTGCAGCTTTATATAAATGGTCCTTTGATTGAAGAACGCCTTTTAAACCATATCTCGAATACAGGTATGTTTTGTTTTTGTATGCCTGCCTGTTTGTTCGGATGTCATAATAAATATCTTTTTCTTGAAGGTGGGTGACATAACGGCGAAATACCCATCCTTCCCCCCGAAAGGGAAGGATGTTTATAATAATATAGTGCTCCCGCATAATCTTGTTCAACGATTATTCGCAACAGTATGTGTTTCTTTGATCTAGCCAAAGCGCATACGAGCTCAATATTGCTTTTTAAAAATACATGGCACTTAATTAATAGTTATCGAATCACGTGAAGGAATGAAGAAAACTGTCGACTCCTCCATCTCTGTTATCAGGACCGTTATTTATAATTGATTTTGGTTAAACTGCGTGAACAAAAGAAGAAAGAGACAGGGAACAGCAACAATGAAATTAATCGGCTTGTGCCCCTTTGCTATTAGTGAAGGTAGACTATTTGGAGTCAAACACCGAAAAAATAAAATAGTGAGCGAAGTGCTTATAACGCCACCGGAATTCAAACGTTGTGCACAGATCCTAAAATAATTGAAAGACAAAGTAACAACCCTATGGAATCGATAAAGTTCCGTGATGGCCTGCGGGCTTTAGCCCGGGGGGAACATAATAATTAGATTACACATAAACAGGAACTTATGATGCATACGATCTTTGCTGAATGATCCGGTTCTCATCTGTGCTTTTAGGTCCAGTTCAGTTTTATTGCCGCAAAAATCATTAAAGCAATCATCCATATAATGTCGAGGATCAAAAAAAAGAGAAGTACATTTTGTACTGAAAAAATCTTTTTCATACATCAAGGTAAGCCTATTTGAGGACTCGAAGCCATTTATTTACATAGGAAAGATATTATAGGCTACATTTAAAGCAACTTTCATTCAATTTGGCTGCAATGTTGCGTAATTAAATTACATGTAATGTCCCGATTCGATCCGATTTCATTGAGTATCTCCTGTTTGCCAAAGTTAGGAGAATCGAAAAAGTTTGCATTGGTATTTTTTATCAAGCAATATCTTCCGCAGTGCAGCCTCTTCTTGCAGCATACAATCTATTGAGCAGGATCTGACTGATATTAAGCAGATGCCCGTGACAAATTACTTTTGCAATTGTATTTATGTTTAGCCAAAAGGAAAGGAATAGTACAAATTATTTGGTGTAGTATGCATTAATACGGTTAGTGAATTAGTCGTTGAATTGTTTACGATCATAATGATTCCGCTAATGGCCATAACATATCTTCACTTCCATTTTATTATTTATCCTTGCGTTCGTTTTTGAAAACAAATCGCTCATTTATTTATCCACTTCTTCGGTAGTAGTTTCACAACATCCGACGTAGCAGGCAAAGCCGATCACATTAAAATGACCAGGCGCGTTTTGATAATCCACATAGCCGCGGCGGAGACTACCGCATGGCTTGACATCGGAAAAATTAGCTGCCGCAACAAGATTTCCATTGCTAAACTGCTTTTATGATCGATTTTATGCTAAATTAGGATTGTAATGCAGCCCGATTTATGATTTAACACATACAACCCGATGACAGTGATCATTCTGAGATCATAAGTTTTCGCCTCTCTTTGTAGCGGGAATGCAGTGGATTCGTCTTAAAACAGCTCATCAAAAAGCGGTACAAAATATGGCACACACCGAAGATCAATATCTGTTAACCGTAAATGCAGGTTCTTCCAGTTTGAAAATCAATATCTTCAAAGTTACCACAGATTTAGGACTGGTATTGAACGGAAGTATACAGCACATCGGCAGCGATGACTGCCTGTTTCTGGTAACCGCAGAAAAGGGTCAGGTTTTAAAAAATACCAGCGCGCATTGCAACAGCCTTGCCGAAGCCGCCCGGCTCTTTACACAATGGATATTATCTGATAAAGTACCCGTAAACGCTATCGGTTACAGGATCGTTCAGGGAGGTGCTGCCCATCGCCGGCCGGAACGCATCGATGCTGCTTTTCTGGAATACCTCGGTTCGATACAATCACTGGCATCTACCCATATACCGGATGAATTGGAGGTCATCCGGATATTTATGGAGACCTTTCCGGAAATCCGGCACATTGCCTGTTTTGACACTTTCTTCCACAGCTCAATGCCGGCGTACGCAAAATACTATCCGCTACCCAGGGCCTTGCGCGCGGAAGGGGTGCAAAAATACGGGTTTCATGGTCTGTCGTACGAGTACGTTATGTATCACCTGCAGCAGGAGCACGCGGATGAAGCCAACGGAAAAATCATTATTGCCCACCTGGGCAATGGCGCCAGCCTGGCCGCTGTTCACCAGGGGCGATCAGTTGACACTACGATGGGGATGACCCCGATCGGGGGCTTAATGATGGGTACGAGATGCGGCGATATAGACCCGGGCGTACTCCTATACCTTTTACAGCAAAAGCAACTATCCCCGTCGGAGCTGGATCACCTGCTAAGTCATGAATCGGGCCTGAAAGGCGTATCCGGCATGAGTGCAGACATGGAAACGCTGCTTAAACTGGAGCCGGAACACCTTCCGGTAGCTGAAGCCCTGGAGCTGTTCTGTTACAGCATAAGAAAGATGACGGGGGCCATGGCGGCGGCATTAAACGGCATCGATACCCTTGTATTTACCGGGGGCATCGGGGAACATGCCGCCGTTATCCGGAGCAGGGTATGCGATGGCCTCCAATACCTGGGTATAAAGATCGACGCACAGCATAACCGCAGCAGTATGCTGATTTCTTCAGCAGCCTCCACAGTAAAGGTACGGGTGATCAAAACCGATGAGGCCTTTATGATCGCTCACCATATGCTTCGCTTTTCCTGATCCTAATTTTTATTTTTAAAAAACTGATTCCGTTATGATAACCCCTGAACAATTACAGAACATACACCGGTACTGGCAGGCCGCCAACTACCTTTCAGCCGGGCAAATTTATTTGCAGAACAACCCGTTGCTGCGTACGCCTTTGGAAGCCGCGCACATCAAGCCCCGGCTGCTGGGGCACTGGGGCACTTCACCGGGGTTAAGTTTTATTTACGCGCACCTGAACCGACTGATTAAAGAAACAGATGCCAACATCCTTTACATATGCGGCCCCGGGCACGGCGCTCCCGCTATTGTGGCCAATACGTATCTTGAGGGAAGCTATACGGAAATATACCCGGAGGTTTCCATGAATGAAAAAGGAATGAAAAAATTATTCAGGCAGTTTTCAACGCCCGGGGGTATTCCCAGTCATGTAAGTGCCCATACACCGGGCTCCATACACGAAGGCGGTGAATTGGGATATGCACTGGTGCATGCTTTTGGTGCGGCGTTTGACAACCCCGATCTTCTTGTTGCCTGTGTGGTGGGCGATGGCGAAGCGGAAACCGCGCCCCTGGAGGGCAGCTGGAAATCATTAAGTTTTCTGAACCCGGTACGCGACGGGGCCGTGTTACCCATCCTGCATTTGAACGGGTATAAGATCGCCAGTCCAACCGTTCTGGCCCGGAAAACCGATGCCGAACTGGAAGCCCTGTTTACGGGGCACGGATATGAAGTGCTCTTTGTGGAAGGCAGCGATCCCCTGCCCATGCACCGTGCCATGGCCGCAGCGCTTGATAAAGCCTATGCAAGGATCAGTGCGTTGCAGCAACAAGCCCGCACCGCCAATGCGCCCATTATCAAAGGCTGGCCCCTGATCATCCTGCGCTCACCCAAGGGCTGGACGGGGCCAAAGGAATGGCATCATCAACCAATCGAAAACTCTTTCCGATCGCACCAGGTGCCGCTAACCGCGGTAAAAACGGATCCGGACCAGCTGCGGCTCATGGAAGCGTGGATGCGCAGCTATGCTCCGGAAACGCTCTTTGATGAAAACGGCAGCCTGCTTCCGGAACTTCAGGATCTTGCGCCCCGCGGAGATAAAAGAATGGGCATGCTTGCGCGCTCCAACGGCGGCAGGGTGCTTAAGGAATTGAAGCTTCCGGATTTCAAAAAATATGCCGTGAACGTTGCCCATCCGGGCACTGTTGAAGCAGAAAGCACCCGGAATTTCGGCAACTACCTGCGGGATGTTTTTGAGTTGAACGAAGACAATCGGAATTTCAGGCTGTTCTGTCCGGACGAAACAGCTTCCAACCGGCTACAGGCCGTTTTTGAAAAAACAACACGCTGCTTTCTTGAAGAACGGCAGCATACGGACGACCATCTTTCACCGGACGGCCGGGTAATGGAAGTATTAAGTGAGCATCTTTGTGAAGGCTGGCTGGAAGGCTATCTTTTAACAGGAAGGCATGGCCTGTTCTCCTGTTACGAAGCCTTTATCACCATTATCGACTCGATGTTCAGCCAGTATGCAAAATGGATAAAAACCAGTAAGGAACTGCCTTGGCGCAAACCGGTAGCTTCACTCAATTACCTGCTCACATCGCATTCCTGGCGGCAGGATCACAATGGATATAGCCACCAGGGTCCCGGGTTCATTGATACGGTGATCAATAAAAAAAGCAATGTCACCCGTATTTATCTCCCGCCCGACGCCAATACCCTTTTAGCCGTAATGCATCATTGCTTTTCCAGTAAGGACTATGCCAATTTGGTAGTTGCCGGGAAGCAGCCCGAACTGCAATGGCTTACGATTGAAGAAGCTGTTGAACATTGCGCACGTGGCGCTTCTGTTTGGGAATGGGCGGGCAATGCTGCAGACACACATCCTGATGTAATCCTTGCCTGTGCCGGTGACGTGCCCACGCTGGAAGCCGTGGCGGCCGTTGCCATCCTGCGCGAGCAATTACCCGAACTAAAAGTACGGCTGGTAAATGTGGTGGATCTTATGGCATTATCTCCGGAGCACTATCACCCGCATGGTTTAAGTAATGAACAATTCACCGAAATCTTTACAAACGATACCGATGTGGTTTTTGCCTTTCACGGTTATGTTCGCATTATCCACGACCTGGTGCACGGGCGTCCCGATCCTTCAAGGTTCCACGTACGGGGCTATATGGAAGAAGGAACTACCACTACCCCGTTTGACATGACCGTACTGAATAATATAAGCAGGTACCAGCTAGCCATGGAAGCGGTAAAGCGCGCGCCCTGTATGGCTGGTAAAAGCGACCCCTTCAATGCATATTGCACCCAAAAACTGGAGGCACACAACGCATATATCAGTACTTATTTTGACGATCTTCCTGAAATTAAGAACTGGAAATGGCCGTATTGAGGTCAGCTTCAGGGTGGCTTTTTTTCTGATTCCCGCCATTACCGGCAACAGTGTATCGGGTTTGCTAATGCGGCAGTTTCCTTCTTAGCCAGCCATAAACCCAGGTGCCTGCTACAGCACTCAAAAGCGTAACTACCACCACGCCGCCCCCGGTTCCGATCTGTGCAAAAAGCGGCCCGGGGCAGGCGCCGGTCATGGCCCATCCCAAACCGAAGATCAGCCCGCCATAAATCTGCCCTTTATTGAAGGTCTTGGAGGAAAGCTTCACCGGTTCACCATAAATGGTCTTCACGTTAAACTTTTTAATCAGCCATACCGAAAGCATACCCGTGATTACTGCACTCCCGATGATGCCATACATATGGAACGACTGCAACCGGAACATCTCCTGGATACGGAACCAGCTGACCACTTCGGCCTTTACCAGGATGACACCAAACAGCATCCCGACAGCCAGGTATTTAAAGTTGTGGTACCATTTGTGCCTCAGCCGGCTTTCATTGATACAGATCGCATCCAGCGAGCGCATTCCCGGATCCTTATCGGTTACAGGCGCCTGCTGCATTTGATATTGCTGCTGATCTTGCATACACCAATTCGTTTTTACTTAAAGTTTTAAAATAAATGGCAGGATGAGGTTTGCCATAATGAAGCCGCCTGCCATAAAGAAAATAGTGGCCATTAAGGAGGGCCATTGCCGGTTCGATAAGCCCATGATGGCATGCCCGCTGGTGCAACCGCCGGCGTACCTTGCTCCAAAACCTACTAAAAAGCCGCCGCCCACCATTACTATAAATCCTCTTAGCGTAAACAGCGATGACCAGCTGATAAGGGCTCCGGGTACAGGGTGCTCCGTACCTGCAATGCCATAACCGGCCAGCTCACGTACAAGCTCAGGATGCACTTCCATAGAATGGGGTACCGATAACAGGTACAGGGCCATGGTACCGCCCAAAAAGATGCCCAATACAAAAAAAAGATTCCAGGCTTCTTTTCTCCAATCATATTGAAAGAACGGGATTTTACCAGGTACACAGGATGCGCAAATATGCCGCAGTGAAGAACTGATACCAAAAGACTTATTACCTGCCAGCAACAGTACCGGAATGGTCAGGCCAATCAGCGGACCAGCCACATACCAGGGCCAGGGATGTTTTATTAACTCGATCATGTTGGACTATTGATTTTCGTTGATCAATCGCTCCAGCTCACCTGCTGGTAATACACCGGACTGACGCCACCGTACCGCTCCGTCCTTAAACAGGATAAAGGTAGGCACCCCCTGAACCTGAAAGGCAGCGGCGGCCTGCGGGCTTTTATCCACATCAATTTTAATAATGCGTGCACGGTCTCCAATGCGTTGCTTCAATGTTTCCAGTACCGGCGCCATCTTTTTACAAGGGCCGCACCAGGTTGCAAAAAAATCTACCAGCACCGGCTTGTCGCCGTTAATCATTTCCTTGAATGTCATGTGATGATTCCTCCTTCTTTTTAAATATTGAAAATAAAAGTCCGCCCATAACCGCGCCGTAGATCGCACTGTTCAGCGGTTTTGAACTGATCACGCAGCTGCCTGAACTGCAGCCGATGAATTTCCAGTAACAATAACCTGCAATGGCTCCTGCGACCATACCAGCCAGCACCAACAGGTGACTTTTAGCGAACTTCTTCATAGCTGATGGCATTGGTCTGTTTATCATTTTTCCGGACAGGTCTGTTACAGGTGGAACTGCCACAGCAACGTGCATTCAGTAGCGCCATTAAGGCCACCACCACACCACCGGTCATCAGCAACCATTCTTTTGTCTGGAGCGCTGCCAATATGATCAACAGGCCGGCCCCTAACCGCAATAAACGTATCCCGTTCCAATTTGCTGCGTATCTTTTCATGTTTTTCTTTTTTTTATAGTGTTAATACCGAATAACCGGTAAAGCGGGCAAACGCCTGTAACGGCAGTAA
This sequence comes from Niabella pedocola, assembly GCF_021044425.1. Classification (GTDB taxonomy): domain Bacteria; phylum Bacteroidota; class Bacteroidia; order Chitinophagales; family Chitinophagaceae; genus Niabella; species Niabella pedocola. The sequence continues at coordinate 271,355 of NZ_JAJNEC010000004.1, forward strand.
GCAGGAAGATACCGGCCAGTATAACCAGGAGCGCTGCGGTTGTACCCGAGATCCGATTTAACAGAAAGGCGCCCATAATGACCACTGCCACAAGCAGGCGCAGCACTTTGTCGGTTGTGCCCATATTCTTTTTCATGCGTAATTATTTTTGAGACCGTATCCTGTTTACCTGTTGCCAGCTGCCGCCATTGATCACTTTATCAAAACCATTTTGTGCCAATATCCGTTTTGCCACACTGCTGCGGCCTCCACTTCTGCAGAACAATACAATGATATTCTTGTTCCGGAATGCTGCTAACCTTCCCCCTAGCTGGTCCAGGGGAATATTCACCGCGCCCTTTACACTGCCTGCTGCAAATTCTTCAGGGGTGCGTACATCCACGAGGAAGGCCCCCTCCGCTATTGCTGCGGTTAATTGAGTTGTCTCTTTTTTTCCAAACAACGACGAAAAAAGTCCCATAATTCTTTATTTTAAATGTTATCCTGCGGTCAGACTCTATCAAAAGCCGTTATTGTGTCTTGCCGGGTTTTTCATTTACATTGCAAAATCGATACGGCGATGACAAAATACGCTTACGGTCATCCTGAAGCATGTCGCCCTGCATTTATCTCAGGGTCTGTTCCTGATTCAGGGTCTATCGAAACGATCCACATAGAAGCTGAAACAGGTTCAGAACGACAATACGCTATAAGGCGACTTTTGATGCAGTCTGAACGACATTACCTCCGGCGTTCAGCCATTCTTTCATTCCGCCCGGGAAATTCTTTATATTTTTAAACCCGTTTTTTGCAAGTATGGAATAGGCAATGGTTGAGCGGTCACCGGCCTGGCAATGAATGATTACCGGTTTGTCCTTACGGATCTTATCCAGGTTTTTTTCAAGCGTTCCCACAAAAACATGGGAAGCACCTGCCACATGTCCCGCTTCATATTCAGCCGCGCCCCGCACATCCACGATCTGTACATCCGCATTGCCAACGGCTGCTTTAAAAATGTCGAAGGAAATAAGATCCACCGTCTGCAATTCCAGTTCCAGATCTTCTATATCTGAAATGTAGCCGTAAATATTATCCAGGCCAATGCGCATCAGCTTACGGGTCAGCTCCTCCATTTGATATTCATCCGCAATAAGCATGAACTGCTCCTGGTAATTCAGCACCCAGCCACACCAGGTGGAAAAAGAATTATTTCCCTGAATGTTCAGACTTCCGGGGATAAACCCTTTTGCAAAATCTGCTTTATTGCGGGTGTCAATCACCCGGATGCCTTTATTGTAAGCCGCAATGAATTGCGCTTTGGATAACCGGGTATGCTGCGGAACCGCTATCAGCAAGGGACGTGGTTCCTTGTTCAGCCGTTTCATCATTGCAAAATAGGCGGGCGGCTCGGGTTGACCTGATAGAAGATACTCCGTAAATGCCGGCTCATCTGCTTCATATTGAAATGCCCAGTTGCGAATCTTTTCATAACCTACCGTACTGCTGTGTACCGCACCCAAGGCCTTCCCGCAGGCCGAACCGGCGCCATGTGCCGACCATACCTGTACATAGTCTGGAAGCGCGGAAAATTTTTTGAGCGACTGAAACAGCTGCCGCGCGCCTGCTTCTTTTGTACCCATGATTCCTGCAGCTTTTTCCAACAGATCGGGACGGCCCACATCTCCTACAAATACAAAATCACCGGTAAACAGCATAACCGGTTTATCTGTAGCCGGATGGTCCGTCAGCAGGAAACTGATGCTTTCTGGTGTATGCCCCGGTGTGTGCATTACTTCAAAACTCAGGTTGCCTACCCTGATCCGGTCGCCGTCTTTCAGTCCATGGTGCGGGAACCGGTACTGCCAGTCTTCACCGCCCTCATCCGAAAGGTACATGGCCGCTCCTGTCACAGCTGCAAGCTCCCTGGATCCGCAAAGAAAGTCGGCATGAATATGTGTTTCGGCAATATGCGTGATGCGCAGACCGTTTGCTGCCGCCAGTTCCAGGTATACATCGGTATCCCTTTTGGCGTCTATTACCATGGCCTCTCCGGTTGCCTGGCACCCGATCAGGTAACTGCCCTGCGCCAGACTTTGGTCGTAAATGTGTTGAAAAAACATACTACTTTATTTTTAATGCTATTGTTTTTGATACTGCAAATTTCTTTCAATGATGGATCTTATACAGCTACTTTTGTTACACAGGCCAGGCAAATTTTAATGCCGCTTTCATGTTGGCTACCTGGTAATTTCTTTAACCAGGATATAAACACCCATTACCAGCACAAACCAGCCAAAAGCAGGTTTTAAGAGCGTCCCATTTACTTTTCCCGACAAATAGCTGCCGATCAGGATACCGGCTACTGCAATAAAAGCAATACCCGCCAACAGTCCCCATTGCACCGGATTATGGTTTAAAGAAAACAAAAAGCCCAATAATGAATTAACCGAGATGATGACCAGCGATGTACCGATGGCGGTTTTTACCGGTAGTTTTTGCAGGTTTACCAACGCAGGAATGATCAGAAAACCACCACCGGCACCTACCAATCCGGTAATGAGCCCGATAAAAGCGCCCTGCATCATCAATGGCAGGTAATGGACCTGCGGGCCTAACACATGGGATCCTGCAGGCTTCCGCTTCCCTTTTATCATGTTGTATGAAGCCAGCAGCATGAGCACTGCGAAAAGCAACATTAACAATATGCCTTTGGTAACTTCCATATCCGCGATGCTGAACACTGTTTCGGGGATAAAAGGAAGGATATAGGCTCTTGTTAAAAAAACGGCACCGATGGACGGAATGCCAAAAACGATCGCCGTACGTACATGCACCAGTCTTTTTTTGAAGTACGTCACCGAACCCACGGCACTGGTAATGCCCACAATAAAAAGTGAATCTGCAGTAGCCGACACCGGGTCGATCCCAAACAGGTATACCAACACCGGAACGGTAAGAATGCTGCCACCGCCGCCGATGAGTCCCAAAGAAATCCCGATAAGAACCGATGCCAGATAACCTGCGATAATCATTGTCATTGAAATTGATGCAGCAAATCTGCAACAATTCCAAAACCTGTACAGCTACTTTGGTTACACAAGCGTGATTTTGTTTCGGCCCAGCTGAACCGCACCGGTTTCCTCCAATTGTTTTAAAAGCCGGGAAACTACTACACGGGCGGTACCCAGTTCATTGGCCAGCTGCTCATGGGTCACGTGTAAGATTTTGTTGCCGGTCAGCTCCTTTTTTTTCTGAAGCAATACCAGTAACCGCTCATCCACTTTTTTAAAAGCAATCGCGTTTACTACTTCCAGTAATTCTTCAAAACGTTTATGGTACAGGCGGAAGATATAATCCAGCCACTGCGGATATGCTTTAATGAACAGGGAAACTTTTTCTATCGGCAGGAAGAGGATCTCTACATCTTCTTCGGCTTCTGCCCGCACCTTGCTGGTTTCGTTATGCAGCCCGCCCAAAAAGGACATGATGCAGCTTTCACCGGCCCTGATATAATACAGCAGGATCTCCCTGCCGTCTTCTTCGGTCCGGATCACTTTGAGCGTCCCCTTTGTAACGATCGGGATTGACCGTACAGAAGCATTTTCATTCAGGATCACCGTGCCTGCTTTGTAATGCTTTTGGATCCCATATTTATACAATTCCCCGATCAATTCCGGGGAAGATTTAAATTCTACGATCTGTTCAAGTAATTCCATAAAAATGAATATAAAAATACATAGACTTTATGAATACAGCTGTTGAGCCCTCATCCGGAACTTTTTTACAAACGGCGTTCCCCGTTTCTCTTTACCCACTTATAAAACTCGAACCACAGTACAGCCAACATAGCCACCAGCAGAACAGCGCTCCATTCAGACAGGCTCAAACCGGTAACCCTGAAAAAACCGGAAAGCGGGCGGATATATAATATTCCAAAAAGAAGCACCAATGTGGCTCCATGCAGGATCAAAAAAAGCGGGTTCCTATTTTTAAAGCTTTCAAACATACTGTAAAAGAACGAACGGTTCACCAGGCTTAACAGGATATTGGCCAGGATCAGCGTACTGAAGACCATAGCCCTTGTTTTTGCCTCATCATTGCCGCTCCGTACACTTAGCTGGTAAATTAACAGCACACCCGCCGTAATAACCAGTCCCTGAATGATACTGATGGCCAGTTCTTTCCGGTTCAGAAAAGTGTCTGTCATCACTCTTGGAGGCAATTGCATCATATTTCTCTCCATCGGTTCATTTTCATAAACAATAGAACAGGTAGGCCCCATTACCAGCTCCAGGAAAATCACGTGAACGGGCGTAAAGATCTGCGGGAATACCCAGCCCAGGAACAAGGGCAGGGATACCGTAAGGATGATCGGAATATGGATGGAAATAATATACCGGATCGCCTTTTTGATATTGGAATAGATCCGTCTCCCTGCGGCGATGCCGGTAACCAGTTTTCCCAGATCATCATTTGTAATGACCAGTGCGGCTGCGGCTTTCGCTATTTCCGTTCCCTTGCTGCCCATGGCTACACCGATATGTGCCGCTTTAAGGGCCGGACCATCATTGACGCCATCTCCCAGCATTGCAACCACCTCGCCTTTCTTTTTCAGCGCGTTTACCACAGACAGCTTTGCTTCCGGGAACATACGGGTAAATAACACCTTTTCTTCGGCTGCCCGTATCAGCTCATCCTCTGTATATCCGGTGATCTCTTTTCCTTCTACTGCCGCCGCTGTGCCACTGATTCCGGCCTGCGAAGCAATACTTCTGGTGGTATTGATATGATCGCCTGTAATTACTTTTACTTTTATCCCTGCATCATAAATATGGCGGAACACTTCGTTGATGCCTTTTTTAGGGGGGTCATAAAATACAACCAGCCCGATAAATTCAAAATTAAATTCCTGCTGTTTTTCCGGAAAGTCGTTTCCCTTAAAATCTGACCGGGCAACACCCAGTACCCGGTACCCCTCCCGTCCAAACCCTTCGACAACCGTTCGTATCTTGCGTGTTGCTTCCGCTGAAAGCCGGGAAACTGCAATAATGGCCTCCGGTGCGCCTTTGGCTGCTATGATCCGTTCTTTACTGGCATTCTCAAAAAGATGGGTCATCATAGGCGGCGTTCCGTCCAACGGATACTCGTGAAAGAGTTTATATGTTTTACGTAAATCCGGTTGCTGTGTGTGTTCATATACCCGGTGCAGCGTTTTTTCCATCGGGTCAAACGGAACGGGCTCACTGCTCCACATCGCATAGCCGATCAGCGTTGCCAGCCTGGCATCGTCAAATGCGCCTTCATTAAATGTTTTGTCCAACGGGTAATCATACAGGTACTTCAGTTCCATACTATTCTCCGTAATCGTTCCGGTTTTGTCTGTACAAATCACCGTTGTACTCCCCAGTGTTTCCACAAGGGCGCTTCGTTTGATGATAATGCCCTCCCGCATCAGCTTCCAGGCACCCAGCGCCATAAAAGTGGTAAATGCCACGGGGATCTCCTCAGGAAGCACGGACATGGCCAGCGTAAGACCGCTGAGCAGGCTTTCAATAAAGTTGCGGGTATGGTAATAGCTGAATGCACAAACCATCAGGAAAATCACAATGCCGATCATCGCCATCATTTTCACAAATTTCCGGATCTGCAGCTGCAGCGGGGATATTTCTTCTTTAATTGCGGCGATCGAAGTGCCAATGTTACCGATGCGGGTTTCATTCCCTATTTTTTCTACTTTAAAGATGGCTAAGCCCGAAACCACAATCGTTCCGCTAAACACTTCGTTATCCTTTGTACCGGCGCTTTTGAATACAGGCAAACTTTCCCCTGTAAGCGATGCCTCGTTTACCGAAAAATCGTTACTGTGCACAATCCGCCCGTCCGCATTGATCATTTTCCCTTCTTCCGTAATGCAGAGATCCCCTACGGCTATTTCATGCGTGGGCACCTGTACCACTTTTGAATCCCGGATCACCACGCTCATGGGCTCATTTAATTTTTCCAAGGCCTCCAATGCCTTTTTGCTGCGATTGTCCTGATAAAAGGAAATGGCCGACACGGCAATGATCGCCAGGAACATAAATGCGGCTTCTCCGTAATCCCCCGTCAGCACATAAATTACCGAAATGGCAAAAAGCAGGATCAGCATGGGCTCTTTCAGTATGCCGATCAATAATTCAAGCCCACTGCTTTTATGCACCCCCCGCATTTGGTTGTAACCATACCGTTTTCTCGAAGCAACGATTTCGCTTTCGTTTAGCCCCTTCAAATAATCAGGAATTGTATAGCTCATCAGCATTTCTTTGTTATTGCGGGTGCCGGTATTATCATTATTTTATTCTACCGGATAATCACCTTATTGAATTTGTTTTTTAACCTCCTTTACCCAGGATTCGATCTCCTTTCTATCGGCATCCGATAATTGAGCATTGCGATGTATCAGTGTATAAGAAGGGAGAGGCATTTCACCTTTATTAACGGTTTCCGCCACCTCATCCAGTTTACGTAACTTTTTCTTAGCAGGATAGGTATTAAATTCATCAAAATTCAAATGTTTTTTCCCGGAACGGATATGGCTGGCAAGCCACCACGCTACCGGCTGTATCCTGCTGTACCATGGGTATACGGTATTATTGGAATGACAGTCATAACACCCCGTTCTAAGCAACGTTTGTATAGGTGGCGGTACCGTGTAATGTTGCTCAATGGCATTTTCCGCAGTAACAGCGCTGCTGTTCTTCTCTGCACCAAAAAACTGAATGATCACCAGCAACACCAGTAGAGCGACGATCACTTTTTTAAAAACAGATTTCCTTTTCATTATATTAAATTTAATGTATTTATGCATTACCGGGTCACAAGAACAATGAGCCGGTCTGTATTTTTATTCATCTGCACTTTCTGTATTCTTTAGTTTCATCAGTAGTGTATATGCATTTTTAGTTACGATGTTTTTTCCAGCAAATACCTGGTTATTCAGCACCTGTACAAATCCTTTTTCCAGCGTACCGGTCGTAACAGGAGTTAACCGGTAGGTCTGGGACTTTTCCTCGATGAAAACATAGGTTTTTCCTTCAAAATCGACTACGCTTTCCTCCGGTAACACTTGTGTAAGAGCTGTTTCTGTCTGGATCTCTGCATTCATATAAACACCGGGAATCAGATCCCGGTCATATTTTTCAAAATGGCAGTGCACTTCTGTCAATCCGCTGGCGTCCACATCTTTACTTATCAGATGAATGACCCCCTCATATTTTTTACCGGGATTGGCATTGGTGTAGGCCACAAGCCGCAGCCCGGGTTTGAGCTGTTTCAGATCCTTTTCATACACTTTAAGATTCAGGTGGACATCATCCGGGTTCACCAATTCAAAAAGAATATCGGAAGAATTTACATACTTCCCGATATTAACGTTCACCTTACTAACATACCCGTTGATGCTGCTGAAAACCGGAATGCTTCGGCGGATATTTTCCGGCGTAACACTTGCAGGGGCTATGTTTACCAGCCGCAATTGCTGTGCAACAGCATTCATCAGGATCTGCTGACTATTCATTTCAGATTGCGCCTGCTGCATTATTTTATCGCTGCTTGCCTGGCTTTGATTTAGCAATTTCTGGCGGTTATAATCCAGGGAGGCAAAATGCAGTTTTGATTTTGCCTCCAGGTAAGCCTGCTGCAATTGTATAAACTGCGGATTTTCAATAATTGCGATCACTTGTCCTTTTGTTACCTGCATCCCTGGAAGCAACCGGGAGCTTTTCAGGTACCCGCCCAAAGGAGTGCTTACAGAGATCATGTTCTGGGGTGGAACATCAATTTTTCCGTTCAGTTTCAGCACCGCTGCAATTTGCTGCGTAGCGAGCTGACGGGTTTCAACCGGCGCATTCCGTAATTGGGCAGCTGTCAGCGTAACACTGTATTCATCTTTGAGAGCGACGACTGATTGCGTTTTTTCCTCTTTCCCGCCACATGCGGCCAGCATTCCTAAAAATACCAGTGCGAGTGATCTATTGTTTAATACTTTTGTTTTCATGCGTTTGTTTTTATTGATCCGGGTCTCTACCCCTTTACTTCATTTCTATTCGTTTACCATGATATACTGAAGTGCGATTGCATTTTCATTCAGTTTCCAAAGGGCCTCTGCATAGTTACTCCTTAGCAAGATGACCTGGTTTTGCAGCATTACAAATTCGAGATAATTGATGGCCCCGCTTAAAAATTGTTTTTTTGCGGTTTCTGCAATGACTGCCGCATTTTTTAGCTCCGAAGTTTCATACTGGTTAACAATATCCTGGTTGCTTTTATACGCCTGCAAAAGTTGCTCATATTGCTTTTTCAAGGTGGCCTCTACGTTCCCAAGCTGATTAATTTCGATTTGCACGGCCATTTTTGACGATTCAACTTTCGCCTTTTGTCCCCGGGTGAACAAAGGAATCGATAGCCCCGCCTGAATCGAGTGAAACCTCGGTGTTGCATTATACAGCTTTTCATCCGGGCCAATGCCTTTAAAACTATTCAGGTTATAACCCAGTTCCAGGCCCGGAAGCAGCCGGGATCTTTCAAGAGCCGTTTGTTGTTCTGCCACTATCCGTTGCTGTTCCAGCAACTTCAGCAGGGGGTGTGTTCCTATTTCAGTCACAATCAACACGGCTTTCGGGGTATCGGCGGGAATATAATCTGTTTCTGTATTCAATAACCACCGAAATTGCAGGCGAAGGGTCTGCAATTCCTGCTGTACCTGCTGCAACTGGATGTATACAGCCGCTTTCTGATTATCAGCCGTGGTTTTTTCCAGCAGATTGCTCTCTCCCGCCTTCAGTCGCAACGCAGCCTTATCCTGAAAATCGGAATAGAGCTGAAGCGCCTCTTTCAGGAGCTGTTCCTTTGCTTTCCAATACAACAGATTATAGTAGGTAAGGCTGACCGCCTTTTTTAGTTCAAATTCCTTCAGAGAAACATTGAGCTGACTTTTTTTCCACTCCTCGGTAAACAGATTCTTTTGCCGCTTATAAACAGCGGGAAATGCAATACTTTGCGCAACACCAACCCGCATATCATTATAAGCACTGTTAAGTTGTCCGTAATCCATAGTGATGCCTGTATGCGGAATATCGGCGGAGGATGTTTTTATTAATGCTCTGGCATAATCGGAACGAAGCCGTGTATGTTTCAGTTCCCGGTTCTGCTGCAGGGCCAGATGAATTGCCTCATCTAAAGAAACAGCAACCTGCGCGTTTGCCGTTCCACCCAGGAACAACATACATAAAATTAACAGAGGCATCGTTTTTTTATAGCTCATTTTTTTTACATTAAATCCTTTTTCGATCGTTATATACAGCAACGGCAATACAAACAAGGTGAGCAATGTGGCGATCATTAACCCACCGATGACCACCGTTGCCAAGGGCCGCTGTACCTCTGCGCCGGCTCCGTTACTAAGCGCCATGGGAACAAAACCCAATGAGGCCACCGACGCCGTCATCAGCACTGGCCGCAGCCGGCTTTCGCCTCCATCCGCCACGATTCTTACAATATTGCGGATTCCGCTTTTATAAAGGCGGTTAAATTCAGAAATCAGTACGATCCCGTTCAACACTGCCACACCGAACAATGCAATAAATCCCACCCCTGCGCTGATGCTAAAAGGCATGCCCCTTAGCGCCAGCAGAAAAACTCCGCCGATAATGGAAAGCGGAATAGCTGTATATATCAATAAACTCTCCTTTACGGATTTAAATGCCAGGAACAACAATATAAAGATGAGAGCCAATGCGATCGGCACCGCGATCATTAGGCGGCGTTTGGCATTGTTGAGGTTTTCAAATGAGCCTCCGTATTTAATCGAATATCCCGCTGGAAGCTTTACCGATTTTTCTATTTTTGCCTGTAGTTCTTCTACAATACTTTGTACATCCCGGTTTTTGATATTGAAGCCAACCACGATCCGGCGCTGTGCATTTTCTCGCTGAACCTGATTTGGCCCCTGCTCAACATTTACATTGGCCAGCTGCGATAGCGGTATCTGGTTTCCGGAAACTGTTGGAACAAGCAGGTTCCGGATATCATTGATATTTTTCCGGTCATTGGCATCAAGGCGCACGACCATATCAAAACGTTGCTCACCTTCAAAAACAAGACCGGCACTTTGCCCGGCAAACGCCGCGTTGACAATTCGATTCACGTCGGCCACCGAAAGGTGATACTGTGCAATTACCGGCCGGTTGTATTTTATAACTACCTGTGGAAGACCCGAAACCGGTTCAATATACAGGTGCTGTGTTCCCTTAACGGTTTCAATGATCCGGCCTATTTTTTGTGCACTCTGAACCAGGGAGTCCAGGTTATCTCCAAAAATCTTCAATACAACATCCTGCCGCGCACCCGTCATAAGCTCGTTGAACCGCATTTGAACGGGGTACTGAAAGCCGACGGTAATACCGGGTACGTCACCCAGTGCTCGCGTCATCTTATCAGCCAGTTGAGGAAAGGTTTTGGCAGAAGTCCATTCTTTCTTGTCTTTCAAGATCACCATCATATCCGAAGCATCCATTGGCATGGGATCTGTGGGCACTTCCCCGCTGCCGATCTTCGTAACCACTTTTTCCACTTCGGGAAAACGGGTTTTCAGGATATGGGCCGCCTTCTGCGTGCTTTCGATCGTAGTATTCAGATTACTTCCCGGTAATACACGGGTGTCCACAGCAAAATCGCCCTCTTCCAGCGATGGAATAAATTCGCCTCCCAGCCTGCTAAGAATGAAAATGGCTAATATAAACAATGCCAGTACCAGCGTAAAGATCACCTTAGGCATGCGCAGCACCCTGAACAGTATCTTTAAATAAAGCGCCTCTGTTTTCTTCATCATGCGATCGGAAAATGAAGGCTTCACATTCCGCTTCCTTAAAAGAAGCGCACTCATCATAGGAATATAGGTAAGCGATAGCAGGAATGCGCCCAGCAAGGCGAATGCAACGGTTTCCGCCATGGGTTTGAACATTTTGCCTTCAATCCCCTGCAGGGTCAAAATCGGGAGATATACAACCAGGATGATCACCTGTCCGAATACCGCACTATTCATCATTCTGCCTGCCGACGTCTCCACTACATCATCCATTTCCCGGGCCGGAACCTTGGTCAGGTGTTTAAATTTTGGATGCAGCATCAACTGGTGCAACACAGATTCTACAATAATAACCGCTCCGTCGATGATCAATCCGAAATCCAGTGCACCCAGGCTCATGAGGTTTCCGCTGACACCGAAGAGGTTCATCATACAAATGGCAAAAAGCATTGCCAGGGGGATCACAGATGCAACAAGGAGCCCTGCCCGAATATTTCCTAAAAACAGCACCAGGATAAAAACCACGATCAATGCGCCTTCCAGGAGATTGGTTTCAACCGTGCTGATGGCATGGTTGACCATTTTTGTTCGGTCAAGAAATGGCTCCACCACCACTCCTTCCGGAAGTGTTTTTTGTATCTCGGATATCCGGGCTTTTACAGCCTTGATCACCTGGCTGCTGTTGGCGCCCTTCAACATCATGACCACTGCACCTGATACCTCTCCGTTATCATTATAGGTCATAGCGCCATAACGTGTGGCATAACCGGTTTTCACCTCCGCCACATCCCTGATAAAAAGGGGCACATCATTTTGTTTGCCGGTAATGGAAATACTTTCAATATCTGCGATGCCTCCAACAAGGCCTTCGCTACGGATATAAAGTACTGTAGGGCCTTTCTCAATATAAGCACCGCCGGTATTCTGATTATTATCACTCAACGCATTAAAAACATCATGGATCGTTATGCCGTAAGCATTCAACCTGTCAGGATGTATCGCAATTTCGTATTGTTTCAATTTTCCGCCGAAACTGCTGACTTCCGCCACGCCCTTTACACTGAGCAGCTGTCTACGAACGATCCAGTCCTGGATCGTTCGTAGCTCGGTAAGCGGATATTTCTGTTCATACCCTTTTTTTGGACGTACCACATACTGATAGATTTCTCCCAACCCCGTGGAAATAGGTCCCAACTGCGGATTTCCGATCCCCTTCGGAATCGCCTGCTGCACCTGTTGCAGCCGCTCGGCAACCTGCTGCCGAGCCCAGTAGATATCTATATCGTCTTCAAAAACAATTGTAACCAATGAAAGTCCGAACCGGGAGAAGCTCCGGATTTCTTTTAACCCGGAAATATTGCTGTTCGCCTGCTCGATCGGAAACGTGACCAGGCGTTCGATATCGGTTGCTCCGAATGACGGTGCGACTGTAATGACCTGCACCTGATTATTGGTAATATCCGGAACAGCATCAATCGGCAAGCGGGTTACCTGGTAAGCGCCAATGCCTATAAGTGCTAAAATGAGCAATACGATGATGAGTTTATTCCTTACGGAAAAGGTTATAATTTTAGTAAGCATAATAATTTCTTACAGCTAAAATATAAATGAATAAATATTGCAGATCGCTTTATTGCAAGTACCGGAAGGACCTGCAAGCAGGAGCCCATGTACTCAGAAAATACAATTACAAGATGTCCCAGGCCACGATATTAACCGCAACAAACACGAGATAATATGTCTCCCGAACACTCAGCATTAATACCACACCTCAGCATAGTATGGCACAATGCTTATAGCAATAAAACGATAAAACGACAAAAGCGGCTAACATACTCGTGGAGGCTGCCAGATAGCCGTCAGAATATCTTTTTCATAAAAGACATTCTTGTAGGGTGGTGCACCTTCCAAAGAGGGGAAGGTCCATTTCTCAAGTTCTAAAGAAAAGCAATTATCTAAAGTAAAAACAAGCGTTAAAGTACCGGAATGCGTTACAAAGGGTAACTTTTGATCTTTCTGATAATCTGCATCTTTAACCGGATGATCATAATGCATTTTTAAAAAAGCCCAAAATGTCAGGCGCGGATCCTGCTTCCGGTGTTCTATAAAATGTTCCACCAGTATAGGGATCTTCAGTAACTGACAAGCCTCAGTCGTGGAGACCAGGTAAACAGAAAGCATACATATAGCGATCCATTTTCTCACTTCCCAAAGGTATGAAAAGCCCGACAAATTAAAGAATAATAACGCCTAATTGATATCATATATCCTTGTGACTGACATCATTGAAGACGCTCAGACGGAGGTGATAATTTTACTACGCATGACCCGGGATTCCGGTCCGGATACTTTAATCAACCAGAGCTGTACAGCCGTTAAAAACTGACAAAAAATGAAAAAATATATCTTCCCTGTAATTTTTATTTCCATCGCCAGCGCTTCGGGGGCGCAACGATATATAGAGATCGCCTTTAAACCAGGTGTCAGCATTCCCAGTTTAAGCTCGGCAAGCTCCGGCAACCCTTTAAGCACCGGATATCGCTCACAACCTTACCAGGATGCCGCTCTGCATGCGGAATACCATCTCCGCAACGATTTTTCGATCCAGCCACAGCTGGAGTATTGCATACAGGGCGGTAAAAAGAACGGGCTGCAGGCATTTACAGTGCCCGGGGAAATAGCTGCTCAATTTCCGCCCGGGGAAGCGCCGGCCTATCTGTACGCTGATTATAAAAGCGAAACAAAGCTGGCGTATTTCCTGTTACCGGTACTGCTCAAATATCACCTGAACCCCAAAAAGAAATGGGATGTGTATGTAGCAGCAGGGCCCTTTGCCAGCTATCTGCTGGGAGCCATAAACAAGACCAGCGGTTCCAGCATCATTTATCTCGACAAGGACAAAACACAGCCACTGAGCATGGAGTCACGGCCGTTCGACAGTGAAACGCATATTGTTAACGACCTGCACCGGTTCAATATAGGTATGTCCGGCCATGTAGGACTGGGTTATAAGATCATATCCGGCTGCATTTTTCTTGAAGCCGGTGGTAATTACGGGCTGATCCTCATTCAGAAAAACAGTGCAAACGGACGTAACAGAACCGGGGCTGCAGTTGTTAGCCTTGGGTATCAATATGAGCTGTGATCCGGAAGGAACCAACCGGAGGCCCACAATGATAGACCATTGCTGTACAAATACAATCCAACGGGCAGATGCTCAATATAACCGTGTATGATTCCACAGAAGCCGGCCATAGCCGTTGGGGGAACCGCATGCATAAAGTTGCCATTAATAATATCATTTTACCGGTAGCTGTTGAGCTTCTCAGTTTTTACGCCGCCGTCGAACGCATCATTATCCCGGTCTCCTGCAATCAGGAAGCGGTATCAGCAATCCTACCCTTCCGTATCGGCAACATGCTCCTTCCTGAAATAAAAGGTGCATACATAAAGAAGGATCCGGATAAAATTGTATGCAAGCCGCTGCATCAGTGTCAGCAATGGATTTTGATGCAAAAGCCCATCCTCAACAATCGCGGTACAGTGAGCAGCGATCAACTGATCCAGTTCCTGCCGTACCTGCCGGACGAAAGGGCGGTTGCGCACATCCAGATTCAGCTCAATGCCTGCATAGGTACTGATATTATTAATATTGAAAGAACCAAGCGTAAGCCACCGGTCATCCCTGAGCCCCATTTTTGCATGTAAAATACGGTCCCGGTATTCATATACTTCTATATGATTGCGCAATAGCCAGGGGTAAAGAAAACGCTCGGCCTGCTTGGCGATCAATACATCTGAACACCCAGCAGTAATTACCCGGATCTTTACGCCTCTCCTGGCCGCCAGCTTCATCTGCCGTCGCAGCCGTCTTCCCGGAAGAAAGTAACTGCTTACAAGATATACATCCTCCCGTGCTTTGCTCAGCAGGTTGAAATAGCTTTTCCAGATTTCATTCCGGTTGTGTACCCAGTCGTTGCGGCGTATTCCTACCGAGATGCCCCTGAGCTTTTTTTCCAATGTTTGCGGCGGGTTCGCAGGTAAGCACAGCTGCCGGCTACGGGCCGCTTCTTTGTTCCACAGTTGTATGCATACCTGCTCCAGGGCTCCTGCCGCCGTACCCTCCACAAATAATGCCATATCCAGCCATGCCGGATGATCGGGGCGGCCGTAGTAATCGTCGTCAATATTATTACTGCCCACCAATGCCTTACGGCCATCGGCCACCACAATCTTATGATGCAGCCTTCTACCAAAATAAAGGCCCCGGTTTCTAAACAGCGGCTCAAAGCGTTCCAGCGCTAGCCCGGCACTTTTAATACGATTCATGACATCAGCGGACAAATGTGTGGCATACCCGTCCACAAGTAAGTAAACACGTACTCCTTTTTCTGAAGCCTGGCGCAACCATTCTATAACCATCCTGCCGGTATAGTCATACCGGAAAATATACATCTGAAGATGTATGCATTGTTCGGCTTTGAGGATCAGATCACGCAATAAGTCGAAATATTCAATACCTCCTCTAACAAGCAGCAGGCTGGCCTGAGGGCCGTAAATGCTTTTCCTGTAATTTTTATGAATAGTCACAAAATAAAATCTTATTAAAAATTAAACTACCGCAAGTAGCCGGTGCAATCAATGATCCTGGTCATCCTCAAAGATGACCGGTAAAAATCCGGTTCAGCGGTGTTCTGCCCGGTTACTGCAGCCGTTGCCTTTTTTATAAATTGACCGGTATCATTTTGCCTCTTGAGGTGTATCATTTTTATCCGCCGTTGATCCGGCTACCTTAGCAATTATTAACATTAAAAAAAAATCATGAATCATCTTAGTAAAACATTAACAGCGGTTGCTGCCGGCCTGGCTGCAGGTGCAACGCTGGGGCGTTTATTTGCCCCGGAAAAGGGCAGCGATACCCGTAAAAAGATAATGGCGGCCTGTAAAAAAATGATGGCGAAAGGCGACAATGCATTTGGAAAGGCAAAAGCCACAAAGCAGGAACCGGCCTGAATACAGCTGCAGTGCTGATCACGTTTTTTTCATTTTAATTTCTTTTTTATGGCAATTATCAAAGTACTGGAACTAATGGCCAGCTCTTCCAAGAGCTGGGAGGATGCCGCATTACAAGCCATTCATGAAGCATCCCGTACCGTTAAAAACATCCGCTCTGTATATATTAAAGATCACAGCGCGGTAGTAAAAAACAACAAGATTACTGAGTATCGCATTGTTGCCAAGCTCAGCTTTGAAATTGAATCGAAGGGATCGGGCTCCTGAATGCGCCTCATGCCGCATCATAACCAACACCAGCTATAAAACCGCAAGCATACACTTCCCGGGATCTCCCTTACCTGCAGTAGTCACCTGCCGGGTAAGGGAGCTTTATAGCATATCGCATCCCGCTGCCATATGCTTTTTTTATTCCCAAACCACCACCTATGCCGGTGCATGCTGCCAGCTTGTCTTTTTTTACCAGGCGGCCAATCATCATCATTTGTCCTAACCAAAAAATGGCAGGTTCCGCTTGAAACCTGCCGGATGGCATTACGGGTTGATGACCGCTGTTGATTGCAGGCCGGGTGTAAACCGGCTTCCGCATGCTGTCTAATCAAAGGCAAATTCTACCAGGTCAATTTCCAGTTCATTTTCCACACTGGATACTCCCGGGGCATTCCAGGCTGCCTGCTCCGCATCTTCCTTCTCTGCGAACGAACGAACTTTTCCATGCAGTGTTACCTTACTGCCGGAAACATCGACCCCGATGCGTTCTGCATCTACCGTTGCGCTGCGTTCAAATGCATCCCGTATTTTTTGCTGAACACCCGAAGTGGTTACCCTGGGTTTTACAGTGATCAAATTCAGCACGCTGCGCACCCCGGCCAGATTTTGTATGGCCGCTTTGGCGTTATTCCGCTGGTATTCCCATTCTACTTCCCCGTCAAGCTGAACAAGACCGTCTTCTACCTTAATTTTGATCTTTTCCTCCTGCACGGCCGAATGCCATTTCAGGGCATTTATTACGGCTTCTGCAATTTCGGCATCTGTTTTACGATAAGCTGGCGAAATACCTACCTGGATATCTTCCGCTACGGCTTTTACGCCGGAAACTCTTTTAGCGTCCTTTTCCGCCGCCAGTTTCTGAGAATAGGTGCCCACCTGTCCGCCCAGTGTTACCACTCCATCTTTTACAGCCACTCCGATTTCCGCAGCACTCAGCACCGGATCCCAATTCAATTCTTCCATTACGTCCTTTTGAATTTGAATGTCACTTTTCATGATTTTTTTTTTAAATGTTTGTAAATAAAGTTCTAATCAATATGTAATTTCTATCGTAAATGTATTTTCATCTGGTGCTGGTTTCAATGACTGCCATCACCGGCCCGTTTGAGGCTCATCATTAAAAAACCAAGCGATTGCCGGTTGTTACCACCAGCACATTCCGGGCTGCTTTATAATAATCCATACACATCCGGGAAATAACCTACCGTACCGGCGGCTGTAACGTCTGCCGTCATGTACAGCACAAAGACCGGAACGGGCTTTGCTATTTTTTTGGGTATGGGTTGCTGGCCTTTAATACCGGCCGTTAAAAAGCCTTCATCGAGCTTTTCTTCCAGCAGCTCATTTGCCAGCTCAAGAGGTTTCTGTATCCGGATGCAGCCATGGCTGAAATAGCGCTTTGCTGCTTCAAAGTTCGATTTGAGGTTGGTATCATGCAGGTATACGCTATAAGGACTGCTCAGATTAAATTTTATAACGCCCAGGGCATTATCGCAGCCGGTAGATTGACGAAACCGGTAGGGAAAATTCTTAGCCGAAAACTTCTTCCAATCCAGCTGCTTCGGATCAACGACCATGCCTTTGCTGTTGATCACCTGCATTCTCAGGATGTCCAGTACCACCAGGTTTTTTTTACAAAAAGGAAGGATTTCATTAACGGCAATGCTCCGTGGCACATTCCAGTAAGGATACAGGATAACCTCATCGCAGTACGTTACAAAGCGGGGGGTCATCGTGGAGGGTTTTCCTGCCACGATGCGCATATTCAATTTTACCGAGTCCTGCTCGAAATAATTCAATTCGGCAGCGGCGATATTGACCACTACAAAATGCTTAAACCTGAAATGAAAGAACCAGCGGCAATTATTGAGACTGATCGCGAGCGAGGCCGCCTTTTTCCGGTCGCCCAGCTCCAGCTGTTGCTGTAACTCCTGTTTTAAGGCCTGATAAAATGGTTGTGACGGTTCCAGTTCGGTTACCAAGGCCCGCAGCAATACGCTGTTGTTTGCCTTGCCCAGAAGGTTAATGACATGCTGACGATCGCTTACCTGGTACTTCCCGGTAATTTCATCACTTCCAACCCGTGTCCGCAACCGGGGATCTCCCGAATAAAGATCCGTAAAATAGGTCAGCGCTGCATCGGTGAACATCCGATCATATACCAGGCTTTCTCCCGGTTCAGAGCTGCTGATAACAGGTGGCAGCAGGGATAGGTATTTCAACGGATCCAGGCCCTGCCGGGGCGCATCCTCTTTAATAATCCGCACCAGTTCCTGCTGTAGCGAATCATCGATCGAAGCTTCGGATTCCAGCCAGAATAAGCGCCCTTCCCGCTGGCGATAAAACGCATCCACCAGGGAAGGATTCGTCAGTGACCTCTCCGTAAGGTGCTTTTGTTGTACCTGAGCAAAAGCGGCCGTTACGGCACCCAGCTGCAGGAAGGCAACCATTAAAACCGCACCAGTTATGCCGGAATAGGACTTTCGCCTTTTTTGCTTCATACACATGTTATTCTTTTAAACGTCCATCAAAACAGTTTTAAATCCGTCGTTCATCGATCCCGTGCCGATCCGTGTCCCGGGATCTGCTGGGGCCGGCCGCCCGTCTGTATGTGCATGGTCTTTAACCCTGCTGCTTCTATTTCACCATTGTTCAAACGTAACTCCGGGGGAATATACTGCAGTCCCAGTGCCCGGTACATTTCCTTCTCCGTTGATCCGGCTATTCTCCGGTGCGTTGCCCGCTCAAAAAGACCGTATTCATTCATTGTATACCCCCGTTGTTTTGCAATCATCCGCAAATGAATCGTATGCCCGCGGGAGCCCGTCATATAAAGTAAGCCCGCACCATATTCGCGGCCATGCAGGAGCCGGATATCCACCTGAATATGCCGGCACCGGAGCAAAACGCTGACTTTATTCGTGCCCCTGACCAATACCCGCAGTACATGTCTGGAGGCGATGAAGGTTTTTATAATGGCTGCACGTTGCTCCGGCTCAGCAATAACCAGTACGTCAATATCTCCTACCAAAGCACTTTTCCGCCGGATACTGCCACATACTTCAGCACGTTGAACGCCTGGTATTTTTTTCAATAAGCCAAGCAGGGCGGTACCGATCCTACGGGCATCGTTTAACGGAACCGGCGCTCCTCTTCTTGTTAGCTCCAGCAGTACCTGCATGTTCTCGATCCTCCGCTTACCAATTCCCTTTATGCCATCCAGGCGATGACCGTTCAGGGCATCCGCAAGCTCCTTTTCGTTTTTTATACCCAGGCGTTCATAGAGTATTCTTAATGTTGCAGGTCCAAAACCGCTTACATCCATTAATTCCAATAACCCATATGGCACCTGCTTTTTCAAATGGCTGAAAACTTCCATTTTACCGGTTTTCAGGTATGCTGCTATTTTCATTGCCATATGCGCACCAATATGATCAAGTGCTTCCAAACGCCGGATATCGGAAGCATAAACCGCAATATCTTCCCGCATATTCAGCAGCATATCGGCGGCTCTCTGATAGGCCGCCACCCGGAATTCTTCGCCCCCCAGGTACCGGTAACAGCGTGCCATTTGCCGGAATATAAAGGCAATAGCCGCATTATTTTTGTATTCGGGAACCTGCATCAGCAATAATTTAAGCGTTCGTTTATCAGAAGTGGGAAA
Organism: Niabella pedocola; assembly: GCF_021044425.1. Classification (GTDB taxonomy): domain Bacteria; phylum Bacteroidota; class Bacteroidia; order Chitinophagales; family Chitinophagaceae; genus Niabella; species Niabella pedocola. The sequence continues at coordinate 291,124 of NZ_JAJNEC010000004.1, forward strand.
TAAAAACGGGATGTTCGATCGCCGCTCCATTTAAATGCATGGCACTGCCAGGTACCAGTCTCGAAAGATCCGTTCTTCCGGATGCACCCATTACAATGAAACAATTCTTTTTTCTCTGGTAAAACTCAAATAGCCCCTTGTCGAAATCCGTGGCATATAAAACCTCAAAATGCATCTTTGCATAATACGCTTTCAATTCTTCCTCAATTAAACGTTCGTGCCTGCAGTCCGGAAAACGTTCTGCAGCTACTACAATTACCGGCTTATGTTCAAAGCAGGGAAACAACCGGGCAAACCGTCTGAAGGCAAATAATGCAGAAGCGGATCCGTCGTAAGTCAGCACAATTTCATCAATTTCCGACGCGGGGCCGGAAACAATCACCAATGGGCATGCTGCCGCCTGGAGCAAGGCCCATACAAATGGTCCGAGGTATGCCGTACCATCCGCATCCGGTGAAGCGGCGGCATCTACCACCATCAGATCTGCAAAACGGCTGGCCGATACCGCCTCCCGCAACGGATCTCCTTTCAGGCAACTTACCCTACCGGAGATCCGTTCCTTCGCACATACTTCCCTGAAATGCCGGATATCATCCTGAAGGTCTGCTCCGGGATGTAATACCTGTTTTTTACCCTGCGCGACCGGTACATGTATTTCCGGTTCAGTCATTTCTTCTGCGTATAGCGCCTCCCCGGTCAGTAAAATACCCTGGAGCGGAGATCGGGTCATTGCTGCCAGATAGCAGGCAAATTCCACCGAGCTGTCATTTAATGCGATATCATTAACAAGCAGGAGCAGATTTTCCATTAGTTTATATTTTTTATCGTTAACGATGAGTAACGAACAACGGCAGTTGCCCGTTTTTTACTATTGCTGACACAAAACTTTTTTTACCAGTTCCGACACCCGCGACCGGCCGCGGGCACCTGCGATCATGATCGCTCCCTGCTGTCCGGTAACCCATTCAGTCCATTCCGCACCGCCGTACAGCTTTAAACAGGCAGCACCAGGTAACGGATAATGGTTCGATGCCCATGTTTGCAGATCCGTTCTTACAATTAAAGAGAAGCAGCTACGACCGGCTCCTACATTTACAAAAACAGTAGCATTGGTTGCAAGACCAGGCAGCAAATCCGCATACCGGCTTTCTTTTTTAAGCTTCAACACGGGCGTTTCCCGGTTCAATTCCCGGATAAATGAAAACGCAGCTTCCTCAATATCGATGCCGTCAGACACAAATAAAACCTTTATCATAATGCATGCCGTTCATGGTTCAAAACTACTGTCCCGTTCCGGTGCAGATCTATGACAACCGTCAATCCGGCCGATGACACTCATTAAATGAAGATCCTGACCATCCTTTTTATCAGCGGGGTATGATTGCAATCACTATAAAGCCCGGTGCTGCTCATTGAACCGGCATCACACCGATACGTATCTTACGCTTATGAAAATAAAACAGGGCAATGCGCTTTCACTTAAATAAATACATCCATATGCCACCTGGTGTAATTACCCGCAGACCAGGCAGGCCGCCGCTATGGCCAGTGGTGCCAGCCGCGAGTCTGTTATTAATGTGTGTCAGCATTTACATCCTTACTTCTCCCTGGAACAGTTATCTTCAGCTGATCAAACTCTCCGGCATCGGTATGCTTTTGAACGGGGTATTACTCCTGACGGTATTTTACACCGGAGGAACATTTTTTAACCGTTCAAACTGGATCCTTGCTGAAGGGCTGTTAAACGGCATATTTGGTTCACTGATGCTGTTTAACCCGTTATTAAATTTTTTGCTCTTTTCTTATTTTGCCGGCACCTGGGCAATCGGCTGGGGCAGTTTAAAGATCGCCCAATCCCTGTTTCAGAGGAAGGAATTAAAAGGATGGCAGCTTTTATCCGCCGAAGGCGCATGTGCGGTTGCGGTGGGTATATTACTGCTGGATCTTCCGTTTATAAAAACAAAAGCAACTCTTCAATGGCTGGCACTGCTGCTGTTGCTGGTAGGTGTTTTAAATATCATGATCAACCTGAAAAATAACGCTTTTAAAAAGGACCGGCCCATTATCCTTTAAATAAAATACGAAAGGCTTGTTTCATTGCCGGCTCGTGCGTACCCTGGCCTCAGCGGCGGCAGCCAGCAAAATCCCCCGATTCATTATAACCAGTCTTCCCTTTTTTTCCCTGCCGTTATAAACGCTAATCCTGCTCCCGCAGGTCAAAATCCTGCGGTTGGTCCGGTACAACAATCCGGCTGTCATCATAACCCTTTTTGTTCTGTTCTTCCAATGTAAGGAGATCCGTACCTGTTGTCTGGATCCAGATACCCGCTGACGCCCGCGCCACCTGCGCAGCGATACCGGTGTTCCGGAAAAATTCAGCCTCAAAGTCGGCTACCGTTGCCCCGGCTGTGAAGCTAAACGGCCGTATGCCTTTTAAAGGAGCCACATCCTTAAACAGTAACCCTTTGCCGAGTTTATCCCTGGCGGGTGACGCCTGCCCCCGGAGATGAGGATGGATGTAACAATCAAGTTTCAGATAAGGAAACAGCTTTTGAAACTGATCCTGGATATCTCCGATGGTACTTAACTGGTGAATATCAATTTTCATTGCTATTTTATTTTATCGTCCAATACGTTTATCAACCCCAGGCGCCCTCTGATCGTTGCTGCAGCATGGTATTATGAATGCAGCGCTATAACAGGTACGCTGCAGTGTAAAATAATTTTTTTAGCATACCCCGGAAAAACCGCCTCCTGCAGTAAGGAATGTACGCCGGGAAGGATCAGCAACAGGTCAAACCCGTTCTTTTCCACAAACGTGATGATGCTTTTTGAAGTATTTTTATCTTCCAGGTAATGAAATACCGGCGCCAAACGCTGAAAACCTGCCTGGGCGTTTAATACTGTGCAGCCAAAATGAAAGGCATCCTCATTTCCCCGGCCTGCGCTAACTATATGCAGGTCCGCACCAAAATCAATAATAAGCTGACCAATTTTTTGTACCGGCAACTGTTCTGCAGGATGCAGAAAATCCCATGCAAGTGCCACTTTCTTTATTGGTGAAAACCGTGCCCTGTAAGGCACCGCGAGCAAGGTCCATGGCAAATGCCGCATTTCATAAAGCGTGTGTCCGCCCCAAACCGCCTTTTCCAACCGCGACGCTCCCTGGCTGCCCATGATGACCAAATAGGGCCGCACATGTTCACAAAACAATTTCACTTCGGAAAAAAAATTGCCGTTGCGCACCTCACTAAAGATCCGGAGCGTTCCTCCGGTCCTCCGGTGGATCCTTACTCTCAGTTTTATCAGCTCTGCTTCCGCGTTGAGCCGGTCGTCGTCCATTTCCAATGATACAGGTACCTGGGTGAAATTAACGGGCAAATCACAAACGTACAACAGCAACAGGCTTGCATCGCAGCTCTTTGCCATTTCAACCGCATAATTAACCGCGTTTAAAGCAGCCTTGGAAAAATCTACCAGAACAAGGATCGTTTTCATGCTATTATTTTAGTGCATCCAACTGCCGCGCTAGTGCAGGTTCCGGGTCTGCAGGGATGATTATTAAAAATAAAATCGATTTGTTATCAGGTCAATGAGCGTCATCAGATCATTTTCTGACCATCATCAGCCGGCAACCGTCGCGGACGATGCATTCCGAAGGCGTCTCCCCTGCCGCATCGCCCCAACCTAATATCCGTCAAACAGGATCATGATCCCCGTCATTGGAAACCCTTATTATCAAGGTTTACTTTAGAGCTGCAAAAGACAGGAATATTTTATCATAATTTGGCAAACGCAGCCGGCAATAATGCACAGAGCACATCTTTTTCAAAAAAGGAATTTCATTGTCCGGGTTATAGACCGGCTTATTCTTCCGTGGATAAGCTGGTTAAGGGCAAAAGGCGTTATCGGGCAAACTTCCGTGCCTTCATTGAACGTTGCCGAAGAGAAGGACCTGTACCGGATTATGGTTGCAGCACCCGGTTTTCAAAACGAGGATCTTTTTTTTAAGACGGAGCATGATGAGCTCCTGATCAGCATATTGGGGCGGGGAATCCGGTCCACACAAAAAGAAACGGTTACCGGGCAGAACGATCAGCGCGATTTTTCCTGTTCGATCCGCTTACCGCCGGAGGTGAGCCGGCATATGATCGATGCCCATATGGGAGAAGATGCGCTTTTTATTTTCCTTCCTAAAAGTCCCGTAAAAAACCGATCGTAAAGTAATCTTATTTTCCATTTATAAACAGCAACGCATGAAATCAGATCAAAAAATTCAGCAGGATGTAATTGCGGCCCTTCAATGGGAACCCGTTCTGAATGCCGCAGAAATCGGTGTAGCCGTTACAGACGGGGTCGTTACCCTGAGCGGTCACGTTGACCAATATATAAAAAAAGGAAAAGCCGAGTCGGTCACCAAAAGGGTTAAGAACGTTAAAGCCGTTGCGGTCAATATTTCTGTTGAAATCTCATCCAAGGACAATAATAATGACACAGAAATAGGGCAAGCGATCGTTGATGCATTCCGCTGGAACAGTCTGATACCACAGAACAATATCATAGTAAAAGTAGAGAACGGTTATGTTACACTGGAAGGACGCGTAGAATGGCAATATCAGAAACAGGAAGCCTACAATGCGGTCAAATCACTGCTTGGCGTTAAGGAGGTCTACAACCTGATATCCGTAAAGCCCGCCATCAGTAAGACCTTGGTAAAAGACCAGATCAAAAAAGCAATGGCCCGGAATGCCGATATTAAATCCAACAAAATAGATATTGACATTTCCGGCAGGAAGGTAACGCTTAAAGGAACCGCGGGCTCCTGGCAGGAACGATCGCTGATTGAAAATGCCGCCTGGTGTTCACCCGGCGTAACAACCGTAATTGATGAAATTGAAGTCCGGTAACCAGGGAGGCGCTTTTCGGCCAACGGCAGCTACGCCCCGATTACTGCACGGCATCACCAGGGCGCCTTTTTTATAAGGATCTAAAGATCGGCACAGGGTATTAGCGGGTGCGTTTAACACAGGTTCAGCCACAGGCACCGGATATAAAATCATGCACTAACAGCCCTTTTTATGGTATATTTGATCAACCAAAGGATAAATAAAGACTCAGCTATAAGGTAAGTTTGTCCTCGTATGCTCCGGCAGATTTTCCGGTAACATAACGCCCTCTTCCCAATGCCGGCAGGACAAATGTATCTGGCACCTTTAAGGCAGGATTTCGGATCGCCTGCATTTTTGAAAACCGGCGCCGTCTGCGGTTTGTCTTTTGGACATTTTTGTACATTAAGAACTGTTACATAATGACAAAGATATTGCTCATTGAAGACAATCCCGAAATCAGGGAAAATATGACCGAAATCCTGGAGCTTGCAGGTTATGAAGTATTTACGGCCCCCAATGGGAAAGAAGGAATCGACACGGCCATCCGGAAACAGCCAAACCTTATTCTTTGTGATATCATGATGCCGGTACTGGACGGTTATGGCGTATTACACATGGTTCAGAAACTTCCCCAGCTGCAAAGTGTTCCGTTCATATTCCTTACGGCGAAATCCGAAAGAAATGAAATCCGTAAAGGCATGGAATCCGGCGCAGACGATTACATTACCAAACCCTTCGACAGCATAGAATTGCTGAATGCGATTGAAATGCGGCTAAAAAAGGCAGAACTGCTGAAACAGTCCTTCCAGGGTAACCTTGAAGGCGTTAATGCACTCATTTCTGTCAACTATGGTAAGGATTACCTGGAAGAGCTGAGAAAGGACCGGAATATCAACCGGTATAAAAAGAAGCAGCTTATCTATTCAGAAGGCAATCACCCTTCCCGCGTATATTATATCCAGAAGGGAAAAGTAAAGGCCTTTAAGCGGAATGACGACGGGAAAGAGCTTATCGTTGGACTTTATGCAGCGGGTGATTTCCTGGGTTACCTCCCGCTGATGGAAGGCCGCACTTACCGGGAAACGGCCGAAGCCATGGAAGACGTGGAGGTATCGATTATTCCGCGTGCTGAATTTGAAGAACTGATCGGCAGCAATCCCGTGGTGATGAAAAAATTTATGGGCATCCTCGCCCGCAATGTTGATGAAAAAGCCGAACAGCTTCTCGCCGTTGCCTACAATTCCCTGCGAAAAAAGGTGGCAGACACGTTGGTAACCCTGAACAGGAAATACAATAAAGACCAGGATGAAGGTTTTCACATCGATTTGTCGCGCGAAAACCTGGCGGCCATCGCCGGTGTAGCCAAGGAATCGCTGATCCGGATGCTCAGCGAACTGAAAGACGAACACCTCATTAACCTGGAGGGGCGCAAGATCAGGATCTTAAACTATGCCAAACTGGAGGATATGTTTAACTAACAGCGCCCCGCTCAACAAACTCAATAAACGCGTTTTTCATTTTTTGAAAGTCCAGCAGGAGCCGTTGCACCGCTGCTTCCAGCGCCATGTATTGTGCGCTGTTGACATCCGTCATTCCCTGGATGGCGATTGCTTCCTTCAACAGCGCCATATCCCTGCGCAACAGATCAATGATCAGATCTTTTTCGCAAAACTCCTGTTGAAACAATTCTGCCTGCTCCACAAAACCCGAAGATACCTGCCCGCTGATGGCTTTCGAAAGCCAATCCTTAAGCAATACATTATCCATTTTAAGTCCTGTTAAAATGCTGCACCATTTCCTGTTTTTATTCATATAGAATGCTGTTCTTTTAAATACCCCGTACTGCTGTTTTATTATTCGCTTTTTTAAAGGTAGCCTTCCGCGGAGGGCATATCTCTAACTTTAATCATCATTTGAAGGAATGTGCATCATTGTTTACAGAGAGTCATACACATCAGTCATCCCCGCAGTGAAAGTGCTACCGGTTATTGCTGTTAAAAAGCCCGATCGCTCTTTCCAGCTGATTGGTGTTCCAGCTGCCATCCACAAGAATGCGCCTTACGGTAAATGCAGGTGCTTCCGGATTAACCGGACCATAAAGCTGGAAGGCCAGTTCGTAATCATCGTTTATCAATTGCTGAATAGCGGCCTTGTTCCAGCTCCCAAACGGATAGGCAAAATACCGGATGCGGCTGCCAGTGAGCCGTTCAAGCTGCTGCGTAGGCTGCACCAGCTGAACAAACCAATCGGCTTGTTTGTAAAAACGTACATCGTGATGATCCCAGGTGTGACAGCCGATTACATGTCCTTCATCAGCCAGGTGACGCAACTGCGTACCGGTCATATACCGGCTTTTATCTACCGACACCGTCATAATAAAAAAAACAGCTTTGAAGCCATAACGGTCCAGTTCCGGAAGTGCATTTTCAAACTGCCCCCGGGTTCCATCGTCAAACGTGAGGATAAAACATTTCTTTGGCAGCAGCACTCCGCGTTTCAGAAAAGCAATCCACTGATCCGGCAGGATGGTATGATAACCGGAATCCTTCAGCATTTTCATATGTTCGTGAAAGGTCGTTAAGGAAACAATATAGCTCCGGTCATGTTTTGTATCGGATGGCAACCGGTTTCTAACCTGGTGATAGCACAACACCGGAGGCTGATAAAAAGAGCTATTGGAAGCAGTAACATCCGGATCCATTAATCCGGTTAAACGAACTGTCCATCCCCTGTCTTGCACTGCCGGAGCAATATCCTTGATTTCATGTGCGCCACGGGGATACAGAAAAATCAGCACGAAGCTGCAGTATAAAGGAATCCCGACTTTTAATTGCTTTACTCTTTTCATTATCGATCAGTTTTTACAAAGCGGGTATTCAGTAAATATCGGATGCTGTTCTCGGCGTTAAAATAACATTTACCAACCGTACTACTGATCAACATCAATCACCATTTCGCTCCTATACCCGGAAAAACTTCGCGGCCGGTTCAAGGGCGTTGGCTGTGACCATAAAAACAATACACCGCACAATACCTGTCAATAAAGAAGATGACGAAGTTCATTGTATCGGACCTGCTTCCGGTGATAGCTTTGGGTATTCTTTCACTAAATCTGTTCATGTTATGCAAGTACCTCCGTATATAAACAAAGAAAAACTGATGGCGTTTATTACAAGTGCCTTTATTATATACTCGGTCCTGTTCTTTGGCCGTCATATAATCAAAGACGCTTTTACCGACCTGTTCTGGAAGCTATATGAGCTGATTGTTAAAGAGCAGCCGGCGCCCGCCCGGTAAGCATTTTGCTACGGATACAACAAGAGCCCGGTTACATTGGTACCAGGCTCCTGTTGGTAACACCGGAAGCATCCGTATAATCATGCCCGCCCGGATGCTTTATGAGAATTCCACATAGTTCTCCCGGATATCCGGAAATCTTCCTCTCAGCGAGCCCATATTGCTTTCACAAATGGAACAACGGCCGGTCATTTGTTTCAGCTCGATACAAAAGAGAACGCCCTCTTTATCCGAATCATCAATCGCAAACGGCCAGTAAGATGATTTCAGCAGATCATCATTTTCAACCTTGGCAGCAACCCGCGCCTGTAATACATGGATCGCTTTCAGACGGGCTTCCGTAGTACTCAGCTCCTTAAATGTTCCCCAGCAAATCACGCTTTCCCACTTAACCATTGTTTCCACATACTCTACCTGAAAACACACTTCCGGATTTGCGCGCATCATTTTCAGTTTTTGCCCTTCTGACGTCCGGCCAAAAATGCAACCCTTGTCATAGGCATAACAAATAGGAACAACATAGGTAAGGCCGTTGGCATGACACCCAATATGGCCAAAAATCCTGTGCTGCAGTATACTTTCAATCTGGCTTCTGCTTAATTCCTGAAACATTGCTTAAACTTAATATGTTAAAAATCAGATTTACTCCCTGCCGGTGATAGCCCCCACTAAAGGGAATCTACCCACCAGCCACAGGTAAAGTTGGGCCTTTAAAGACCGGTTTACAATGACCACCGTCAACAATAATACTAACCTGTATTAAATACCCAACAGCGGGCCATTCATCAGCAGGAAGCGGATAACCGTTATATCCCCCTATTCCAATGCCATTTCCAGGTGATCCGGTACATCCTGGTAGAGTTTTCTTACAAAGTAACCGATACGCTGCCTCAGATCCGCAATGGCCGATGAGCAATGCCTCCTGGCATGAAAACACGTTGCCTGGGCAATCCTGAACCTGATTAAAACTTTATGCAGTGGCGCATTTGTATGCGGTGCAATTGCTGCAGTACCTGAAAGATCAATACTCCACAGCATCCCCTTTTTATGAAAATGCAACCGGGCCGCAAATGGTGCTTTCATTCCATTGATATCAACATATGGCCTTTCCACAAGAAAACAAATATTGTCTTGCGCATCAAAATAAAAAGCTTTGATAAAGGAAGTCGGGCATTGTAGCACCTGATCACTTTGATCGTAGAACAGCGCTGTATCAAATGCCGTGATTTTACGCTTTAAAAATGCTACCTGTATTTCTGTATTCATTGCATCGTTCTTTAAGTCTAAATTAAAGAACGCCACTACCGCCGCCGATGATGGCTGTCGATTTCGCCGTGACAGGCATCATCATATTGGTCATCTGAACGAAACGATCATCAATCTGGGAAACTTCGTTGCATCACCGTATTTTATTCATGATCCATTTCTTAGTCACTTCTGCAGCGGCCATATATGCTGCCACGATCAAGAGAATTATCATTAAAATAGGCACAGGCAACCGATAAAATGCAAACGCTTTCGATAGTGGTGTATAAAGAATAACTACAAACAACACGCAGGTAAACGCACTTGAAAAGAGCAGGGACCTTGAAGGTTTGCTTTTCAGAAAAAAAAGCCGGGTCCTCAATACAAATAAAATAACGATCTCAGACAAAAAGCTTTCCATAAACCAGCCTGTCCTTAGCAGCGCCGGAGCAGAATAAAAATAACGGTATAACACTCCAAACGTTACAAAATCAAATATCGAACTCTGCAGGCCGAACACAAACATAAAACGACCGATATATTTCAAATTCCACCTGGCCGGTTGGAGTTGTGTTTCCTTATCTACATTATCCGAAGCTAGGGCGATTGCCGGCAAGTCGCTTAAAAAATTATTCAGCAGAATTTGCACCGGTAATATCGGCAAAAAAGGAAGCACAAGCGAAGCCACTGCCATACTGATCATATTACCAAAGTTGGCACTGATTGTAATATAAATATACTTCATGGTATTTTCAAACGTTCTTCTGCCCTCCATCACGCCCTCCCTGATCACATCAATATTCCGGTCCAGCAATACAATATCAGCGGCCTCTTTTGCCACGTCTACCGCATTCTCGATTGAAATACCCACGTCGGCGCCCCGTAAGGCGTTCACGTCGTTAATACCGTCTCCCAGATACCCTACCGTATGTCCTGTTTGCCGGAGCAGTTTTACAATCCGCTCTTTTTGCTCCGGCAGCACTTCGGCAAACACATTGACCTGGTTCACCATCCCGCGCAGGGCATCATCATCCATTTGTTCCATATCTCCTCCACAAATCAGTCGTTCCGTTTGCACGTCGATCTGAGCGGCTAAATGCGCTGCAACAAAACGGTTATCACCCGTAATGATTTTCAGAGCGATTCCAACATCCTTTAACTGGTTAATAGATGCAGCAATGTCGTTTTTAGGAACGTCAGACAACGTCATTAACCCTAAAAAGGTCATATCCGTTTCATCCTCTTTTGTAATTCCGGCATCTGCAGTAACCGCTTTATAACAAATACCGAGGGTCCGGTATCCCTGGGAACTGAACCTTTCGAATGCACGTTCTATTTGCCCGGCCAATACCGCGTCAAGCACCGTCTTTCCGTCCTTCGTATCAACTGTATTGCAAACAGCAAGAATATTATGGACGGCACCTTTGGTAATCATGGTACACTGTTGTTCGTTACCAATCAGAACACTTAGCCGCTTGCGATGAAAATCATACGGCACTTCTCCAATTTTTCGATAACCGCTTGTATCATAACTGGCTGCATGTTTAATAGCTTCGTCTATCGGATTGGAAAATCCCGACTGAAAGTAAGCATTAAGATAAACATATAACAATACCTTCGCGCTCTCGTCACCTTCGATATTCACGGCATTGTTAAGAACCATAATTCCGGTGGTGATCGTACCGGTTTTATCACAACAAAGCAAATCAATTTCACCCAAATTTTGTAGCGCCGCCAGCTTTCTGACGATCACTTTTTTCTGAACCATCCGTTTGGCACCCGCAGACAGGGTAATGGTCATGATTGCCGGCAGCAATTCCGGCGTCAGGCCTACCGCCAAAGCCAGCGCAAACAAAACGGAATCAAAAACAGGTTTCCCCTGCAACACATTTATAATAAGTATAATTCCGGAAATAACAAAAGTCAGATACATCAGCAAATAGCCGAATTTGTAGATCCCTTTTTCAAAAGCGGTTGGCCATTCCGCCTGCTGCAGCGAACGCCCGATCTTCCCCAAAACGGTATTCCGGCCTGTATGTACAACCAGGGCGGTGGCCGATCCATTGGTAACGCTTGTACCATTAAAAACAGCATTGGTAATTTTGGACAGGGGGCCTGTTACAGAACAGCTGCCTGCAAATTTTGCCACAGGAAAAGATTCTCCGGTAAGCGGCGCCTCATTAACATGCAGGTCATTTGACTCCAGGAGGAACGCATCGCCCGGAACAATATCTCCTGCATTCAGCAATAAAATATCGCCGGGCACTACCTCCTCAAAAAAAACATCCCGGGTTACGCCGTTGCGCTTTACGCAAGCCTTGATATGCGTCAGTTGTTTTAAGCGCTCCACCGCCTTACCGGCAGTCCGTTCCTGAAAAAAACCAAAAACACCGGTCAGCAACAATACTACGGCGATAATGGCACTTTCGGAATATTCCTGCAACACAATTGACAGCATAACTGCAAAAACCAGTAATATTACCAGTGGGCTCCTGTACTGCGAAAGCAGCAGCAGCAAATCGCTTATCCAGGGCTTCCGTCCAACAAGATTTTCACCGGCCTTTTGTTGCCTTATGCGTTCAATTGCGGAACCTTGTTCCAACCCCTCCCGGCTGCTGCCTAAGCAGGTTAAAAGGGCATTTGCGTCCTGTAGCCAAAATTGTTCCAATGTATTATTATTTGATGCACCAGGGATCCAAGATGATTGGTTACCACAAATAACGCTCAGTCAATAACGTTTAAAAATGATGCCGGTCATCCGGATAGGTGTACCTTATCAATGTGACCACAATCAGGCCGGGTCTTAACGCTTCTCATAAAAAAAGTACCGCCGGGGTTGTAGCTTCATATAAAATTGTAAAAAAAATGAACCAGCATCCGCCAGCAGCAAAACCGCTCATCATGAAAAAATATATTGCAGCATTTGACGGCCTTAAATACGCTGAAAGCGTAAGCAATTATGCTATTCATCTCGCAAAGCAAAACAACGCGCATTTAACCGGCGTATTCCTCGATGACTTCATGCATCATAGTTATAAAATAACCCAGCTGTTAAAGCAGGACGGAGACTTTGAAGCCAGGCGGAAAAAATATGACCAGAAAGATGAAAAAACCCGGAACCTGGCGGTAGCCCACTTTGAAAAAGCCTGCCGGGAAGGGTCCTTAAACTATTCACTGCATCGCCATAAATGCGTTGCGATACAGGAGCTTTTACATGAAAGCATTTTTGCGGATCTTTTATTCATTGACCACGCGGAAACCTTCACTTCCTATACGGAAAAGGTTCCCAGCCTGTTTATCCGCGACCTTTTGAGCAACGTGCACTGTCCTGTTATACTGACACCCCGTTCATTTCAGCCCATTGATCAACTTCTTTTATTATACGATGGAACGCCCTCATCCGTACATGCCATTAAGATGCTGAGCTACACGCTGGATACGCTGAAACAATTGCCAACCACCATTCTTACAGTAAACACCGCGGACCAAACATCCCATCTCCCCGACAACAAACTATTTAAGGAATTCCTCAAGCGCCATTATCCGAAAGCGCAATATATGGTACTGAAAGGAACGCCGGAAACAGCAATCGTTCATTACCTGGAACAAACAAAAAAGGGAACGCTCATCACTTTAGGCGCATACAGCCGCGGAGCGGTTAGCCGCTGGTTCAGGAACAGTATGGCAGATGTGCTGATGAAGGAAATGAAATGCCCGTTATTTGTGGCACACGATTAAGCCGGCCAACAGGTGTATCCATATATCATTTATTCACCGGCGGTATCCCGTTGGAAGTTATTACACATTGCCCCCGCGTATGGACCCCGTTATCGATGATTCAAAAACAGCCGTGGTGTTAAGTATACTCCTGCCCTCACCAATAGCAATTGTTTGTAATTGGTGAACCGGCACAGAAAAAAGCAGGCTTTTCAGCCTGCCTTAAAACGATGACCACAGTGTTATACCCTTTTACAGATTTTATTCTGTGGCAGCTAAATCAATCCGGTAGTATCCTGGCTAAGCAAACAGTTTTTTTTCTGTTTTTTAAAACATTCAGTTTACTGCCTTTTAAACAGATATTTCTGAACTTCCTTACTTTCCGACCAACACTGAATTGAATCTGAGACAAATATAAAACCGTACGCTGGCGTTAATGAATGACAATGATCAACCGGTTGCTGATCTTTATCATCATCTGAATCCTTACAGAATCGGCAAATTCGTTTACGGCAGTACGTATCTGGCAGCATCCGGTTGATTATTAACATATTACTATTTTGTAATACTCAAAAAATAAATAGTACCTTCAATTTACCAAATCAACAGTCATGAATAAGGATACCGGCATTGGCTTCGACGTCCTGTTCACCAATGCATCACTGGGTATAATGGTGGCAAACGAGCAGGGCACCATTGTATTGGCAAATCCCTTCCTTCTCAATCAGTTTGGCTATTCGGAAAAAGAGTTGCTGGGGCAAAAGATTGAGCAGCTGATACCCGAGCGCTACCATAGCCGGCATATTACCCATGTGCATCATTATAATGAACACCCTAAAAACAGGCCCATGGGATTGGGACTGGATCTATATGCAATCCGCAAAAACGGAACGGAATTTCCCGTTGAGGTAAGCCTGGGCAGTTACCAGACAGACCAGGGTAAGTATGTGATCGCATTCTTAAGCGATATCTCCAAAAGAAAGGAAGCAGAACAGGCATTGCAGCAACTCAACGAAGCGCTGGAGCAAAAAGTGGAGGAACGAACGGTAACGCTTAAAAGTACCGTAAAGCAACTGGCGTCGCTTATTGCAGAAACCGAGGCAAAGGATACGGAACTGAACCGGATCAATATATTTTTAAAGAATATCTGGAACCATGCGGAAGCCATTATTATTGTAACAGATGATGCCGGGATTATTAAGATGATTAACCCGGCTGCCGAAAGACTGTTAAGCTATAGTGAAACGGAACTGATCGGCAAAAGAACACCCGCTGTTTTCCTGGATGAAACCGGGATATCGCTGGCCAGCCTGATTGATAAAGCGGGCAACGGAACATCCAATGAAGCGGAAGTATATTATAAAAGAAAAGACGACAGTCATTTCCCCGTTTCGCAAACCTTTACCGCAATGCGCAATACTCAGGGCACAATCGAAGGGTACCTGATGATTGCCATGGATATCTCCAAGCGAAAAAAGGCCGAAACCGACCTGCTGGTTGCACTGCAAAAGGAGAAAGAATTGAGTGAGCTGAAGTCGCGGTTTGTTTCCATTGCATCTCATGAATTCAGAACACCGCTCAGTACGGTGCTGTCATCCGCGTATCTGATCTCCAAATATGCTGAGAAAGAAGACCAGTACCGGAGAGATAAACATATACAGCGCATTGTGTCCGCCGTAAACATGTTAACCGACATTTTAAACGACTTTCTTTCTGTTGGAAAAATCGAGGAGGGTAAGATCCAGTTACGGAGAACGGTTTTTGATATTGAGCAGCACCTAACACAGACCACCAATGAACTGATCGGGCTACTAAAGAACAACCAGCAAATACATTACCGGCATGAAGGTGCATTGCAGATAGAACTGGACCCCTCACTGATAAAGCACATCCTGATAAACCTGCTTTCCAATGCAATCAAGTTCTCACCTGAAGGCAGCGTTATTGAACTACAGAGCACCCGTACACCGGGAAACCTGAAAATATCGGTTACCGATAATGGTATCGGCATATCAGCGGAAGACCAGCTTCATTTGTTTGAACGTTTTTTTCGCGCAGCAAACGCAACAAATATCCAGGGAACCGGTCTCGGGCTGCATATCGTAAGCAAATATGTTGAATTATTAAATGGCACCATTAACTGCAGGAGCCAGCTGGACGCAGGAACCACTTTTGAACTCAATTTTCAGGTAAAACCCTGAAACCATGCGGATATCCCCTGCGGATCCCGGTATTTCCGGCAGCGAATAACGCCCTTATAAAGGAGAATGAAGAGACTAAAAATAGTATTCACCAGTCCTGTTCCTGTTCTTGGAACAATGAAACCGTTCCCAATATACGGGAACAGGCCGGCAAATCCGGGCCGGCATAAGAGCCGAATTTTTAGTTCCTCATTCTCGTCCTGTTATGATCTTCGTTTTCAATACTGGGATGCAGTCAGTCTGCAAGAAGCATCAGACACTTATTTTACATCCACCTTCTTTTCAATACGTGCGTCGCCGTTATGGTTCTTGGGCAGTTCCAGCGTAAGAATGCCTTTATCGTAGTAGGCTTCGATCGCATCGGTTTTAACATCCTGCGGGAGCGTAAGCGTACGGGAAAAGCTGGAGTAACTATATTCCCTGCGACGGTATTTCTTTTCATTTTCCTCGTGCTCCTTTTCAGAACTGGCGCTGATGGTAAGTACATTATCATCTACGTCTATATCAAAATCGCTCTTTTCCAATCCAGGCGCAGCCACGGTAACCTTATACTGATCTTTTTCATCAGCAACATTCAGTGCAGGTACGGTGTCGTGATTCAAAAAATTGTTCCGCTTCAGCCAGTCGCTCCAGGGAGTAAAAAAATCATCGATAACTCCGGGAAAAACTTCTTTCAAATTGATCAGTGATTGTTTAGACATAACATCCTCCTTGTTTTTAAATTTAAATATTTATTTTCCAGATATTTTTTTCAAAACCACGAACGGGCGGTCCCTTATAAAGGTAGAAAACGAGGCACCCGTGTTACAATGATCCGGGTCATTCAGGATAATGACTACGGCGACTGATGAGGGTAACCGTTTCCTTTTTGTTCTGCCTGAACCATATTGGCAATGCCGCTCAACAACGCATCCGGATTAAAGGAGATGCTGTCGATACCCGCACCCACCAGGAATTCGGCAAAGCCAGGGTCATCACTGGGGCGCTGACCGCAAAGGCCTATTTTCTTTCCCCGTTCTTTTGCCCGGGCGATCATGTCTGCGATCATCGCCATTGCCGCAGGATCTCTTTCAGAAAACAGGGTGGCAATAATACCGGAATCCCTGTCTACACCCAGCACCAGCTGCGTAAGGTCGTTGGATCCGATCGAAAAGCCGTCAAAGATCTGTGCAAACTCAGCCGCAAGTAACACGTTGGACGGGATCTCCGCCATCATGTATAATTCCAATCCGTTCACGCCCTGAATAAGTCCTTCCTCTTTCATCACAGCTACTACTTTGCGGCCTTCTTCCACCGTTCTGCAAAACGGGATCATCAGCTTAACATTGACCAATCCCATTTCATCCCGCACTTTTTTCATTGCGGCGCACTCAAGCCCAAAACCTGCTCTATACAAAGGATGATAATAACGTGATGCACCGCGGAAGCCCAGCATCGGGTTTTCCTCCTGCGGCTCAAACGCGTTTCCCCCCAGTAAATGAGCATATTCATTCGTTTTAAAGTCGCTCATCCGCACAATCACCTCCCGGGGATAAAATGCTGCGGCTATTGTTGCTACAGCCTGCGCCAGCTTTTCAATAAAGTACTGGCGTTTATCTTGGTATCCGCCGGTCAACTGCTCAATTTGCTCCCTGGCGACAACATCCTGCAATGTTTCATATTGCACCAGGGCCATGGGATGAATGCGGATTACATTATTGATGATAAATTCCATGCGCAGCAGCCCCACTCCTTTGTTAGGAAGGTACGACCAGAGAAAGGCCTTTCCCGGATCGCTTATGATCAACATCGGTGCGGCTACTTCAGGCAGCTGTATGGTGCCGGGATCTATCTTTTCTTCCGTCCATTCAGCCCGCCCCGCATATACGAAGCCTTCTTTTCCCTCTGCACAGCTAATGGTAACCAGCATTCCGTTCCTGATCTTTTGTGTAGCGTTTTCACAGCCCACCACAGCGGGCGTTCCCATTTCCCGGGCAATAATAGAAGCATGGCTGGTACGGCCGCCTTTGTCGGTGATGATACCTCCGGCTTTTTTTAAGAACGGGTCCCAGTCCGGGCTGGTGAGCGTGGTAACCAGGATGTCACCAGCCTGTAATTGCGTGGCCTCCGATGGTGTGGTCAGTATACGCGCAACACCTGAAACGATCCTGCTTCCTACGGCCATTCCTTTGGTGATAAGCGGATAATTGCCCTGTAACCTGTAAATACTAAAAACGGGTTCCTGTTTTTGACTATGAACGGTTTCCGGTCTCGCCTGTAAAATGAACAATTCATTGGTAAGTCCGTCCATGGCCCATTCTATATCCATCGGTCTTTTGTAATGATCTTCAATGGCAACTGCCCAACGTGCCAGTTGCTGAATGGTCGTATCGCTCAGAATAAACCGGTTCCGCATCGCCTCCGGCGTATCCGTATTAATAATCCCCGCCGTACTTTTGTCTTCACTAAACCGCATCCATTTTTCTTTACTTCCCAATGTCTTTTGCAGAACAGCATATCTGCCCGCTTTTAGTGTTGGCTTAAATACCAGGAATTCATCCGGCGTTACGGTTCCCTGCACCATATTTTCGCCCAGTCCCCATACACCCGAAATATGCACTACCTCCGGGAAACCCGTTTCGGGTTCCAGCGTAAAGCATACACCGGAACAGGATCTGTCGGACCGGATCATCTTTTGTATTCCAACGGATAAGGCAACCTGGTCGTGGGCAAAGCCGTTTTCAATGCGATATTTTATAGCCCTGTCTGTATAAAGCGAGGCAAAACATTTCGCAATCGCCTGCAACAAGGCCTGTTCCCCCTGTATATTCAGGAAGGATTCGTGCAACCCGGCAAAGCTGGCACCGGGGAGATCTTCGGCCGTAGCACTGCTTCTTACGGCCACCGATGTTAAAACAGGCGCTGCCATGGCCCGGTAAGCGTGCAATACCGCTTCTTCAAGGACTTCGGGAAGATTGGCGGCCAGCAATACCCCTCTGCAGGCCTTTCCGATTTCCGCCAGGTTATTATAAGTTGTACTATCCAGCTTTGTTAACAGCTGCTTCAATGGATATGCCAGTTGGTTCTCCTGAATGAAAAAACGGAATGCAGCGGCAGTGACCGCAAAACCGCCCGGTACCTGTATTCCAAGCGCAGACAGGTTATTATACAGTTCACCCAAAGAAGCATTCTTGCCCCCTACTACGCTCACATCGGAAATCCCGATCTCCGAAAAATCCATAATATATTTCATCGCTATTTTTTTTAGAGCAGCCCACACCATAAACCATCAGGACGCCGCATATGCGCGATTGCTATTTCACCTTTGGAGAGATAAACATCACCGGAACCGGGGGTGACAAGATAAAAGATTTCGTTACGCTTTTATGAAAAAGGCCGTGTTGCTGAACAAACATAATCAGCAGGTCCGGGTTATTTTCAGCTACATATGCTCTTATGCCTTCTTCTACATGATCATTGGCAAGAAAACAATACTGCGGTTTAAAACGATCCAGTTGTTCCTGCACATCGATGGTCAGCGGTACGTCCTTCGGGGAGAGTTCCGCATTGGGCGATACGGCCACAATATCAATTGCAGCAGTAAACAGTTCCAGCCAATGGCGCAAAACACGCCATGGCACAGGATCGTTACCTTCCAGATCAATCGCTATGCCGATCTTCTTAAAATCTGTCAGGCTGGCGGTTGCCGGTACAACTACCACCGGGCAGGAACTACGTTTCGCAATAGGAATAGAATGCGTGCCCCATAAGATCCGCTCAAACGCCGTAACAAACTCAGACGCTATAAAAACGGCGAGCGGGTCTTCCTCATCACACAATACATCCAATTGATTCACTACCGTTCCCACCTTATAAAGCGCCTCTATTACAATCTCATTCTTTGTCCGCCTCTTCATTTCCAGAACCAGGTCTGCCAGCAATGCATCTGCCTGTTCTTCTGCCACCTCATAAAAATCCAGGGGCACCTGTATATCGGTGGTCACCGGCAGTATATCCACGGCATTAAATACAATGAGCCGGGCTTTCAGCCCCCGTGCCAGATCCGCCGCAAATGCAACAGCGTGATTTGCGGTTGCTGAAAAATTCGTAGCTGCAATAATTGTTCTCATACCTAAACTATTTATTAAAAAACAATAAAATCTATCCATTGAATACCCAGGCCGGTTTCTATTTATCTGCCGGCAATAAGGGCTTACCGAAGCAGATCTAAAAATGTGTAATAAAAACCGGTTGCTTCAGTAGTTGTATCAGGGGCGCCGCCGTACTGTCCTTAAATAGCTGCGACAGATACGCTCGGCCATAGGCCCCCATCACTATAAAACAATGATCCCTTCTTTTTAAGAAGTTGAACAATTCAAAAGCCGGGTCTTCGCCATGTACAACCTCATATCCTATTTGTGAATAATACCCTTTCAGCAATTCGCTGATCTGCTGTTTATACGATACGGCCGGCATGTCGCCCACCTGAACAACAATGATACGCTTGCTGTCGAAAAAAGGCAATAAATAGGCAAACTGCCGGATGGCAAATACCGCGGAAGCGGAACCGTCATACGCAAAAACAACTTCTTCTATATAAGTCATGCGTTCAGATGCAACAATCACCGGGCATTCCGCTTTCTGCAAGAACGTTTTTAAAAGCGTGGCTGGAAAGTGGTCCTGTTCATCCGGCGCAGCCGTTCTTTCGCCGGCTACAATAAGATCCGCGAACCGGCTTTCAATCAAAGCCTCCGCTATATTATCCTTTCCCAGGCAACGAACGGTACAGCTAATATGTCTTTTTTCACAAAGCTTCCGGAACCGCTGGATATTCAATGCCTGTGTTTCGGTAGTGGTTTCAAAACCGATGGTATCGGGCTCACCAAGGATATCCCCGCACGGATCCGGATCCAAACCGGATAGTGCAGCATCCCGGGCCGCATCCGCATCCTCAAAAAACAAACCCTTTAGCGATGCCTTTGCATTTGTTGCAATGTAGCAGGCAACATCCAGTGCATCGCAATCCAAAGAACAGGCATTTGTAATAAATAGTATTTTTTTCATACTTACGATTTTAAGCTTATATCCGAACCCTAGTAGGAGGCAATAAATAATGGCGCCCCCTGACATTGAATGTCTGGTGCCAGGTTTGCACATCCGGCACTAAAACCCGGCAGTGTCCTATATGAACCGGCAATGATTACGGTTCCCGCTTCATTCATTTCCCCCGAAAAATACTTTAGTATATTCCCCGCCTCCACCTCGATCCGATAGCATGGATAATGACTTTTGACCAATTCAGCAAGCTGTTTTTCATTGAGCACGGCTGCACTTTCAGCGATATGGTTATCCACCGCCATAAACAATGTTTCATTTACCGCAAAACCGGGCAGCAGGTATGAAAATTGTTTCAGTGCATAAACCGCAGCTGCAGTTCCGTCAAAAGCAATAATATTCTTCGTTGGAGCCGTAAACGTTTGAGGAATGACAATCACCGGGCATTCGCTGTCCCTGATCAGATCCGCCAGGCATCTTCCGCACCAGCTGCCTGCCGCTCCGGTCTTCAGCAGTTCCTCCCCAACAATAAGCAAATCAGCATACCGGGTTTCATATTGAAGCTCCGGAAGCTCAAACCGGCCGCTATCCGAATAGAGTGAATAACAGATATTATTGTCCTTGCAAAAATTTATAAATTCGTAAACGATCTCAACCAGTTCCCTATGCATTTTTTTATCACACGGAAGAGCCTGTGCGAGGTAAGCGTTACGGGTCAGTAAATCTATAAAATGCGATTCGGGTAAAAACAAGCCCGCGAGTAAAACCGGTGTCTGCGCGTTCATTTGCTTTACGAACTCAAATACCGCCGGACTAATGCCTGTACCTTCAGAAGCGATCAATACCTTAATCATAATTACCCTTATCATTCAAATATATCCCCCGGCGCAGCGCAAAATCAATGATGATCCTCACTTTCGACACTGACCGCCATCAAATATCTTTGTGCGATAAGAACGGAACCCGTACATTATAAGTTCCCCGGCGAAACAGGCTGTGCTAAGGTGACCTCAATCACCAGCCCTGTTGACAGCCATCATAGCGTTGCCCCCAAAAAGCAATTAGATTGCAAAAAAAACAAGATGAAAGCGTTAGTATATCATGGTCCCGGTAATAAATCATGGGAAGAAAAACCTAAACCCGTTATCCTGCAGCCTACAGATGCGATTGTACGCATCTCCAAAACCACTATTTGTGGCACAGACCTCCATATTTTAAAGGGCGACGTACCGGAAGTAGCAAAAGGACGGATACTCGGACATGAAGGTGTTGGCGTTATCGAAGAAACCGGAGCCGCTGTCAGCAATTTCAGGAAAGGCGACCGGGTATTAATTTCATGCATTACCTCCTGCAGCAAATGCAGCTATTGCAAACGGGGCATGTATTCCCACTGCGTAAACGGCGGGTGGATACTGGGACATTTAATAGATGGAACACAGGCAGAATATGTTAGGATACCTTATGCAGACTCAAGCCTTTACCCGGTGCCCGAAGGAAGTGACGAAGATGCCCTGGTTATGTTAAGTGATATACTGCCGACCGGTTTTGAATGCGGTGTGCTGAATGGGAAAGTACAACCCGGCAGTACCATAGCAATTGTAGGCGCAGGTCCTATAGGGATGGCGGCGCTTTTGACGGCCCAGTTCTATACACCATCGGCCATTATCATGATTGATCCGGATGAAAACCGGCTTTCCATTGCCAAACAATTCGGAGCCACGCATATCATTAACAACCGGCAGGAAAACGGGGTGGAAAAAGTTATGGCACTCACAGCAAACAGCGGTGTAGACACCGCTATTGAAGCCGTAGGGATACCCGCAACATTTGAGCTTTGTGAATCCATTATTGCGCCCGGCGGCGTTATCGCCAATATAGGGGTGCACGGAAAAAGTGTGGCGCTGCACCTGGAAACACTATGGTCCAGGAACATTAGTATCACTACCAGGCTGGTAGATACGGTAACCACTCCTATGCTGCTAAAGACCGTAACCGCCAAAAAGATCGATGCCAAAAAGCTGATCACTCATTACTTCAGGCTGGATGACATCATACGAGCATATCAAACCTTTGAGCAAGCGGCCACTCAAAAAGCGCTGAAAGTGATCCTAAGCAATGCCGAAGTATAAACATTAAAGAACAACCGATCGATGAAAAAAGTACTTTTTGTTTGTGACGGCGATAATTATTCGCATGAAACATTTGAGTTTATAAAACAGCTACAGCAATATGAACCGCTGTTTGTAAAGGGCCTTTTTTTCTCCACTTTGAAAATCAGGGAGCTGATCTATGCCGGTTACGCTTTAGACAGCGATTTCAAGCTGCAGGATACCGAAAAAGGCATCCCGCCACAGGTGGTGGAGCGCTTTATCAACCAATGCAAAACGAACAACATCGGGCACCTTGTTAAAGAAAAGACAGCCGCTTCCTGGAACAAGATATTCTGGGAAAAGGAAAGCAGGTTTGCCGACCTGATGATCATCAGTCAGAAAATGCTCTTTACCCAGGTTGATGCACAGCAGCCCAACACGTATATGTTGGAATTATTGCGCTGGACAAATTGTCCCATACTCGCAATTCCAGAAAGAAAAATAAGCCTAGAGCAAATGATCTGCGCCTATGACGGCTCCCCGGAATGTATGCATGCGCTGGTTGCGTTTTGTAAAACATTTCCTCAGTACACCAGTTTACCTGCAAGTTTTGTGTATATCAAAAATGAAAACAGTGATGACATTCCCGATTTAGACCTGCTGGAAGAATATGTTAATGCACACTTTAAAAATGCAGCAATTAAAAAATTACACTGGAATCATAACCGGCTTTTTACAACCTGGGTAGAGTGCCATAAAAATGCGATCATTGTAACGGGTTCCTTCGGGCGATCGGCCGTTTCCAATTTTCTTCAAAAGAGTTTTGCTGAGCAACTCATGCAGGAACAAACTGCACCGCTGTTTATTGCACACTAAATTATCAGTCATCATTGGATACTCCAACAGAACGTAAGAAATCAGGTCTACTCAATAATGTAAAAAAACAGCACTCCTGCAAACGAAATGCAGGTTGGTTACAATCGGTGCATTTCAAAAAAGCAAAATCGCTATATATAACCGGGCATCGGCCAGCTGCCTGCCGTTAAGGCACCAAATCGGATCCGCAAAAATAAACCGGAAAGCAATAATGCAACTGATGTTTTCATTTTTACGTTAATTGGACTTGTCGCCTATAGAACTATACGGGAATCCAAAGACCGGCTACTCATAAAAATCACCCGTCTTCAGATCAAAGTGAGCAGAAAGTTTATCCGTTACGATACGGGTACGCCGGCCATCAATGATCTCCTCATGCCATTTCCATTCCGCAATATCAATAGAAGTTTTTACCGATGACAAGTGGGATATGGCATTCCCGGTAAACAAAACAGGTAGTGCAGGACCTGGGGTATTTTTTTCTACACTGGTATCAGAGGGTTGAAATATTCGCATAAAAAAAATTTATAATTAAAAGCAATGATTTTACCTTTTACCATCCACATTAAACGTCCTAAAAGCCCCCGTCCCATTCACCGATCATGGATTTTACGACGAGTGTTGAATCTTTTGCTGTTTTAACCATGCCTGATAACCGGCTTATCAAAAGTGCTTATTCATTATGGCTACACCAGGGGCCGCTTAGAATGAAACATATAATGCAATTTGCATACCAAATTAAATCTTCCATTTAGCTATAATAAAAATGGGTGGCCGGGCAAAAAATCATATTTTTAACGATTGATAACTCTCAAAAAATGTATTAAACTTCACTCATTACATATTTATATGCCGGAAACAATCAAGATTAACATATTTCCTGAAGAAGATAAACAGGCGTTGCTTGCGGCCATTGTCAATTCTTCCGATGACGCTATCATCAGTAAAACACTGGAAGGAATTATTACCAGCTGGAATACTGCAGCGGAAAAGGTATTTGGGTACACTGAGCATGAAGCGATGGGCCAACATATTTCGCTGATCATTCCCGAAGACCGGCTGTCGGAAGAAGATTTTATTATAAGCGAAATAAGCAGCGGTGCGCGGATTCAACATTTTGAAACCATCCGGAAAACAAAAAGTAATCAGCTGGTTCCTATTTCACTGTGTATTTCCCCCATAAAAAACAGTAGCGGAGCAATCATCGGTGCCTCAAAAATTGCGCGCGACATTTCAGAAAAAATAAGAATCCAACAAGAAAAAGAGGAATTATACAATGAAGTAAAGATATTAAGTACCAAAAAAGATGAATTCATATCTGCAGTAACCCACGAGCTGAAAACACCCATCACCACATTAAGCGGCTCCCTGCAGATTTTAAAAAAGTATATGCCGATCGATGAGCGTGGGCTTTTGATTGTAGGACGCTGCATGCACCAGGTAAACAAAGTCACGTTGCTTATTAACGATCTTTCGGATTTCTCCAGATCACAGAGCGGCATGTTACAACTGCGGCCGGAAACATTTGACCTGGTGGAATTGATGAATGAGACTATTGATTTTTTTCAAAATGAAACGACGCACACCTTTCTTTTTGAGACCGGTCATTCCATCTTGTTACAAGCAGATCGTCTTCGGATTGAACAGGTACTTATTAATTTGCTGGGAAATGCGGTAAAATATTCGCCGGGGGGCGGTACCATATCCATTTCCATAAAAGAAGAGCACAACACAGTAACCGTATCTGTTAAAGATGAAGGGATAGGCATTGATGAAACCTGCATGGATAAAATATTTACCCGATTTTACCGTGCGGTTGCAAATGACTATAAGATTCCCGGCCTGGGAATGGGCTTATATATAAGCAAAGAAATCATCACGCGCCATAATGGGATCATTAGCGTGGAAAGCGAAGTTGGAAAAGGGTCTATATTTAGTTTCACCCTGCCTCGGGAACCACAGGCGCTCAAATAGATGGACCATTGGATTGTACCAATTGGGCCACCATATTTTCGAGATCCTCCAAGTCAAATGGTTTAGCTAAAAAAGCCTGCGCATTTGCCTGCTCTGCCAATAAGCGCACCTCACGGTTTGCTGAACAATAGATCACAGGGATCTGTTTACAATCCGGATGTTCCTTAAGAAGAAGCGTAGCTTTAAGTCCGCCCATACCCGGTATCCAATTGTCCATAATAATAACATCCGGGTTCACCTCTTTTGTTTTTTCGATAATATTATCGGAAGTCTGGCTCAATGCCACCCGGTATCCTGAACCTTCAAGAACAATTTTAAATATATCCAGTATATTAACATCATCATCAAAAACGAGTATAGTTTTATGCTTCATACACCTATTTAATTTCCATTAAGTTGATTCATAAATCGAGCCATATTTTCCGGTTGCAGAATCTGTTGCACATTCATTCTAAAAAGCACCTGTTTCGGCATAAATGCAACCTCGGCGGTTGCAGGATCCTGCAAAAGTAACATTCCTCCGTATTGAGCTATACATTCCATACCTTTTAATCCGTCGTTATTGGCACCCGATAACAACAAAGCAGCCGTATTCGCCTTAAAGACCCGCGCGGCAGACTGAAAGGCAACATCAATTGAAGGCCTCGAATAGTTTACTTTTTCTGAAAAATCCAGCCCGATCTGTTCTTTGTCTTCAAATAAAAGATGATAATCTGCCGGGGCCAGGTAAACCGTACCGGGCCGAATATTTATTTTATCGTAGGCTTCCATGATCGGCAGGTTGCTGTGCGTGTTCAATAACAGTTCCAGGCCGCTTTCGTTACCTGCTTTCCTGTGCAGCACGATGACAACCGGAAAAGAAAGGTCCCGGCGCAGATCCGGAAGCATTTTCAACAGCACACTGATGCTTCCGGCTGAGCCGCCGATTAATAAAATTTCAGTTTGTTTGTTTGCAGCCATCAGGACTCCCAACTAATTTTTTTCCATATCTTTTCTCCATTCCATTGCCGGTATTTATGTTCCAGGTGCGAAAACCGGATGGTTTCTTTTGCACCCAACGCCAGGTATCCCAGTGGCTGTAAACTGTCATCAAATAATTTAAAGACCCTGTTTTGAAGATCTTTGTCGAAATAAATAAGCACATTCCGGCACAGGATCAATTGAAATTCATTAAAAGACGCATCTGATACCAGGTTATGTGTGGAGAAAATGATTTTTGATTTCAGATCTGAATGAAACCGCACATGATCGTATTGTGAAATATAATAAACAGAAAGGTCTTTACTCCCCCCGGATAAAATATAATTTTCAGCATACTGCCGCATCGGCCCTGCGGCAAAAATTCCCTTTGCCGCTTTCTCCAATACGCCGGGGTTGATGTCCGTTGCATAGATCAGTGCCTGGTTGTATAAGCCGATTTCCTTCAGTAAAATCGCTATTGAATATGCTTCCTCCCCGGTTGAGCAACCTGCGATCCAGATGCGTATAAACGGATACGTGCCCAACGACGGTAAAATATCTGTTCGCAGGGCTTTATAAAAAAGCGGGTCCCGGAACATCTCGGTAACATTCACCGTTATTTCCTCAATAAAACGTTGTAAATAAGATGCGTCGTTAATAAGCCGGTACCTAAGCTCTGCAAAGCTTGTAAATTTGTCAATGATGCAGATCCTGTTCAGTCGTCTTTTCAGCGAAGCTTTGCTATATTGCGTAAAATCATAATCGTACACATCCGCAATATCTTTCAGCAATACTTCTATTTCGGCGTCCTTTATAATATCCGGCTCTATCATTTATAACCATTTTTCAATTAGGTATACCAATTTATCAACGTCAATCGGTTTAGCAACATAGGCATCTGCCCCCGCATCCAGGCACTTTTTTTCGTCACCGGTCATTGCATTCGCTGTAACGGCGATAACAGGCACTGCCGGGTATATTCCGGAAGAGCGAATCGCACGGATCGTTTCATAGCCATCCATTTCCGGCATCATCATATCTATCAGCACCAATCCGATCTCCGGATCCGTTTGTAATACTTTTAATCCATCCGCCGCACTTTGGCAGGATACATAATTATACTTCCTGGATTTTAGTGTTAATTGCAGCGCAAATATATTGCGGCTGTCATCATCAATGATTAAAATCCTTTTTGCATGCTTCATTTCTGTTCCCTTAATTTTCATACAACCAAACTCGTAACAGCGATAATAACTGATCTTTATCTACCGGCTTTGAAATATAATCCGACGCACCTGAACGGATACATTTTTCACGATCGCCGGTCATTGCCTTTGCAGTAACGGCAATAATGGGTATTTTAGTGTACGCCGGTTGGCTCCTGATCCGCTGCATGGTTTCATGTCCGTCCATTTCGGGCATCATCATATCCATTAAAATGATCGAAATTTCCGGATGATCCGCTAACTGCTTCAAGGCATCTTTTCCATCAGTAGCAGATACCACTTTCATTTGATATTCCTCCAGCGCTTTGCTTAAGGAAAAGATATTTCGTACATCATCATCAGCGATTAACACTGTTTTTCCTTTTAATATCTCGCTGAGTGTTCCGGATTTATTGATTTTTCGTCTTTCCGGTTCTGCATTTTCTTCTACCAGGTGCAGGAACAATCCTACTTCATCCAGCACGCGCTGAAAAGAATGCGCTGTTTTGATAACAACGGAATCAGCATATTGTTTTATGCGTAACTCTTCTGCGTGTGAAAGTTTTTTCCCGGTAAAAATAATAATGGGCAGGTCTTCCAGACCCGCTTCCTGCTTAATGGCTTCCAGGGTTTCGTACCCCGTTTTATCCGGTACGCCCATATCGAGGATGACACAATTTACGCGGTCTGACAAGAGCGATGCAATGCTCTCCTGCACGCTGTTTTTGATTTCCGATACAATATTAAAATTGCCAAGAAAATAGGAAAGTGCTGTAGCATGTTTTGTATTTTCTTCTACGATCAGCACTTTGCCCGGGTTCCGGACAAGCGCATCTTCAACTTTTTGGAAAATCGCTCCAAGCTGTTCGGGACCGATGGGTTTACTTATAAAATCAATAGCCCCTTTCAACAGGCTTTTCTTCTTTTCCTGCATTGAGGACATAATATGTACAGGAATGTGGCGCGTTCTGGGATTGCTTTTAATTTCGTCCATGACCATCCATCCGTTTTTAACCGGCAACCGGATGTCCAGTAAAATAGCAACCGGCTGATATTGTTCCGCTGCCTGTGCAGCAATATCTCCTCTAACTACAATGATGCCCTTATAGCCCTGCTGATTACTGAACTTTAAAAGCTCCCTGGCGAAATGCACATCATCTTCTACAATCAATATGATTTTATCCGCGGGCTGAAGATTGCCTCTGTCATCTGCCACCTCCTCCGGTATGCTGGCCACTGTTAACGGCTGCTCTTCGGAAGCCATGGAGGAATGCTCCTCTACTTTACCTGCAGCGGCATGCAATCCGGTTTCCGGTTTAATAAAGGCTTCCGGCTTCTTACCAGGAACGGTAAGTGTGAATATACTGCCTTCGCCCGGTATGCTTTCCACAACGATCTCGCCTCCAAGTAACCGGGCCAGTTCCCTGCTGATTGACAACCCAAGCCCGGTACCGCCAAACTTTCGCCGGGTAGATCCATCCGCTTGTTGAAATGCTTCAAAAATAATTCTTTGGTTTTCTTTGCTGATGCCAATCCCCGTATCATGCACAGCAAACGTTACCGCATCAGCAATATCCGGATCTGGAAATATCTTTAAGGTTACAGCGCCCTGTTGCGTAAATTTAATGGCATTGGAAAGAAGATTGCGCAGTACCTGCTCCAAACGCTGTTTATCAATCACCAGTTCCTGAGCGGCTTCCGGGGCCACTTCAATTGCAAAATGTAAGCCCTTTGCAGTTGCAAGCGGCGTAAACATATTAAACAGATCATTTTTCAGGGCATTTACCGAAATCTCCTGGTAATCCAGCTCCATTTTACCAGCTTCGATCTTGGATAAATCCAGTATTTCGTCTATCAGGCTCAGGAGACTGGAGCCGGAACTCTGGATCACTTTAGCGGATGCCACCTGGTCCTCATTCAGATTTCCATCCGTATTCTCCGTCATGAGCCGGGATAGCAGGAGTATCGAATTCAGCGGGGTCCGCAACTCATGAGACATGTTCGCCAGGAACTCCGATTTATATTTCGTGCTCAATTCCAGTTCCTCTGCTTTTTTCTGTATTTCTTTATTGCGAATGGCAATAAGCTGGTTCCTTTCTTCAAGCAACTTTGAACGTTCCTCCAATTCCTGGTTCGATTGTAACAGCTCCTCCTGTTGTACCCGCAGTTCCTCCTCCGAAGCCTGCAGTTTTTGGGCCTGGGCTTCCAGTTCTGTATTCAGGTTTTCCAGCTCCGCGTGCTGCGCCTGTAGCTCCTCTGCCTGTGATTGCGTTTCTTCAAGCAACATTTGTACGCGCTTCCTGCTCCTGGCTGCCAGTATTTCAAGGGTGACCGTATTGCAGGCATCCCGGAGAAATTCCATTTCCAGTGCGCTAAAAGGCGACAGGCTCCCCAGCTCGATCACACCCATACATTGTCCTTTAACAAGCAATGGCAGCCAAACCAAATACGCAACCCTGATCTGGCCCGTTGCACAGGTAGATATATAGTCCGAATCCGATAAATGTTCCAGCGTCCTGATCTTTTTATTTTCAAATACCTGCCCCACCATTCCCTCGCCCGGGTAATACTGCGTTTTCATATATGGCTCCATAGCATATGCACTTTGCAACTGCAACAGGTCGTCATCGATCAGATAAAGTGCTCCGTTCAGATGTTTTCCATAATTGACCAAATGCGCAAGTGTATCCTTCGCCAGTACCTCTTCCGTTTTATTACCTGCGGTTATCTCACTCAACCGAACAAGACCGGCCTGTCGCCATTCGTTACTGTTAATTTCCTGGAAGGAGGTTTGAAGGGATGCTGCCATTTCATTAAGTGAAGCAGCAATACTACCCAAATCATCTTTTTGCGCGTCATTGACTCTTACCGTATAATCACCTGCTGAAATTTTTTGCGCAATACCCTGAATAATTGTAAGTCTTCTTGTAATTTCTTCATCTTTTGTCTTCAGCGCACGCTGGATTTTTTCCCTTTGTTTAAATTCGCCCCGGATCTGTAAATAAAAATAAATCGTAACCAGTAACGAAGCGATTGCCGCACATAAAATAAAAAGGGCGGTTATATTGGAACTCCGGTGCATTTCCGCATTGCTTTTTTCAAGCATCGCCGTTTCCTTACCGATAAAATCGGCAATAAGCTTACGGCAGTTATCCATTAATACTTTCCCCTGCTCCAGTTCGTTTGTGCTGGCACCCCCACCCGCTTTTTTTGCACCTACGGTTTCCTTCAGGGAATTGAGTTGTTTATTTACAAAAAACTCGATACTATCGATCTGCTGCATTTGCCGGGCGTTGCCATTTGCAAGGATGCGGGCATTTTTTATCGAAGACGGTAAGGCATTGAAGCTGTTGTAATAGGGCTCAAGAAAGCCGGGTATTCCTGTGAGCAAATAACCGCGCTGACCGGTTTCCGCATTCTGAAGATCAGTCAGTATTTGCGTTACAGACAGAATGAGCTGTTGCGTATGAATTACCTGCCTGCGATCATCGATCTGTTTCCGGATACTGATAAATGAAGCAGCCGAGGTTGCCAGCAAAATGAAAAGAGAGATCCCAAATCCGATCTGTAATTTGCGAATAAGTTTCTTGGGCATATAAATTTAGCTAAATGGTAACGTAAAATAAAAGGTTGTTCCTTCCCCCGGAGTGCTTTCCACACCATAAGTTCCGTAATGCTGTTTAATAATCTCTGCGCAAATGTATAAGCCAATACCCAGCCCCTGATATTCCATTGCCGACTCTTCTACACGATAAAATTTACCGAATACCTGGTCTTTTTTATGCGAAGGAATACCTATGCCAAAATCCTGTACGGCTATATATACGTGATCATTATTGATGGCCGTATGAAGTACGATCCGATCCGCCTCAGGAGCATACTTGATGGCATTCGTGAAAAAATTAATCAATACCTGCTCAATACGTATCACATCGCCAACGATTTCTTTGAGCATGGGTACTCCTGCTCTTTCGACACGCAACGTTGAATGATGATTGGTATTGGATACCGTTTCCACAACATTCGCAATCAGCTGTTCCATATCGAACGGTTTTTTATTCATCTTCAGCTTTCCATTCTCTATTTTAGAAATATCAAGCAGATCCGCAATCAGGTGTTCCAGTTTTCCTACTTGTTCATGTGCCCTGCTGATATAAGAAGCGACAACGCTCCCTTCGTTTTTTTTGCTTTCCAGCCGCGCCAATAGTTGTATGTATGCTTTAATACTGGTTAAAGGTGTTTTTAACTCATGGCTTGCAATACTTAAAAATTCATCCTTTTTTCGTTCCGCCTGCTTTTGGTCGTCTATATAAGTAAAGGTGCCAACCCAGTTTTTAATACCGGCATCTTTTTTCATAGGAATGATCCGCAACAAATGATACGGATATAGCCCAGATGCGCATTCCTTAATCCTTACTTCACACTCAAACGGTTCTCCGCCATTTATGGCATTGCGCCATATCTTTTCCATTTCGACGTCGTCCGGGTGTGTTTGCGGAAATATACTGGTACAGTTTGAGTATTGAAACCATTTCTTATTTACAAAGGTTATACGCCCATTACTATCCGCCCGGAATGCGATCTGGGGAAGGCTTTCCAGGGTGGTATTCAAATCTTCTACTTTATCATTTAATTCCTGTTGCGCTTTTTTGCGGATTTCGATCTCCCTTTCGAGCACTTTCTTTGTTTCATTAAGTGCCAGGGTTTGCTCATACAGGCGGTGAAACGTGGTTACCTTTAAAAGCAAAATGTCCGGATCAACCGGTTTCGTAATATAATCGATACCACCTGAAGCATACCCTTTTGTAATAAACTTTTTTTCTGTATTAACAGCAGAAAGAAAAATAATGGGAAGCTCTTTGGTCTTGCTATAACCCGATAATGTTTCAGCCACTTCAAAACCATCAATGCCTGGCATCTGCACATCCAGGATGATCAGGGCATACTCATTTTTTAGCACTTTCTTAAGGGCTTCTTCACCAGAGGCTGCCGTATCCACTTCAAAATCCTGGGATTCCAGCAATTTTTTCAACGAAAAAATATTCTCCGCCTGATCGTCAACAATTAGAACCATGAATAAAAATTTATGCTTTTACAGGCACGTATTACAATTTTCTCCAAACCAACAACTTACTTATAGGAACTCGTAAAATAGTAAAAAAGGCTAACTTTTAAATTTTATTTTTAGATACACCCAAGTCTGGCTGAATCAATCATACGATTCCGGTTAACTGAAATTTCAAAACAGCCATGTTCCCTGCGGATGAGACCCATCATTTTATTAGGCAAGCAGTTAGAGTGTGGAAAATATTCTACACTTTACTCCAATTGTGAACATGGATTGGTTCGCTGTTGAATATCGAAAACTAAATTGAAACATCTGATACTTCGATAGCACGCTTACAATTTAGGAAGCACTTTTTAAAAATTTGCGGGGTAATCATTTTACAGGTTAACGCTTCGTCTTCATCTTATATAAAAAACAGGCGGTATTATCAAAATTGATCCGCCTGTTTGCTAAAACTACGCTTCTTACAGCATGATTTACAATTTCAACTTTATTCCTCCATTTACCACAAATCCATCTAACGGTGCATAAATATCCCTGAAAACAGGGTGGTCAATCGTTCCGGTGTAAATACTGCCAAAGCGGGTTTGGCGGGTATCCGTAAAGTTTTCGAAATTCACAAACAGCGAAAACGTTTCCCAAAGCTTCTCCGCCATAAAACCGGTGATCCAATAAGGCTTTCCGCTGGTGCCATCGCTTAATTGCTGCTTGCTGTAATAATACGCTTCAAGGCCCAGTTTCCATTTATCCTCTACTTCATACATCAGCACATTATTCAGCCGGTACCGGGCTGTTAACGGAAGCCATTCCTTTCCCCCGGTAAAATGGGTATTGGCATCGGTATACGTATAGCCCACAAACAATTTGAAATCGCCATAGCTAACCCTTAAATTGGTTTCCATACCCTTTGTATCCAGATAACCATCCGAGTTTTTAAGCGCCGCAGTTCCGTCATCTTCTGTTACCAGTACCAGCGGGCGGCGCAGCTTTGTATAAAAGAACAGATGATTCAGGCTGATGCCCACAGCTCCGATGGAAGTGCGGTAATTAATATCCCAGTTGCCACCAACAGATCGTTCATTTTCGGCATGATGAATGTCGATCGGAAGCAGATCACGGAACTGCATCCGTTCCGCCTCTTCGGTAAAAATCGTGGGCGTCTTGTACCCATAACCGCCACCGATGCGGGTGGTAAGTGCAGGGGCAATCTTAAACATGGCAGACGCGCGGGGCATCAGCTCAAACCCGTAATGGGTTACATAATCTCCGCGTAGCCCGGTTTCCAATACCAACAGGTCTGAAACCGTCCAGGCATTTTGAGCAAATACTCCATAAGTTACATAAGAATAGTTCCTCAAAGGGAAGTCTGTCTGCTTACGCTCTTTCAGGTCTTCCGTTAAAACATTCGCTCCGATTACCCAGTCAGCCTTTTCACCGGCCCGGTTCCAGGTCAGTTCAGAAAAGGAAGACTGCTGCAGGCCATCAAACCGGTAATCAGGGATCGCGATCAGCCGGTCGAAGCGACTATAGCTGTTCTTTAGCTGTAAGGTTGAATTTTCAGAAAGCTTATGTGCAATGCCCAACTGGGTGGTGATCCGGTCCGTGTTGTTCTTTTCAAAAAATCCGGGAGCTCCATTTTTGATATAATCCATACTTCCACCCGTGCGGTCTTCGGTAATATAAGTAACTCCAAAATTAGCAGTCGTTCTTTTTCCATACAGGAATAAACGGGGGTTGACTGTATAACGCTCAAACTTTGGAATGGCAGATAACCCAATATCAGCCGGATCGTATGCCCTATTACTGTTCCTCGAAGCAAATACGGTCACCCCCGCTTTTCCATATCGCTGGCTGTAAAAGCCGCTCAGGTCAAGGCCTCCGGCGGTAGTTCCGTTCGCCAGGAAGTTCAATTCCCGCTGCTCCCCCGGTGTTTTGGAGATAAGGTTCACCAGTCCGGCAATGGCACCTCCGCCATAAAGCGTAGATGCGGAACCTTTGATCACTTCCACCTGTTTTAGATCCAGCGGCGCGATCTGCAACAAAGAAAGACCACCCGAAAACCCCGAATACAACGGATACCCGTCCCGCAGTATTTGTGTATAACGTCCATCCAGCCCCTGGATCCTGATGCCGGAATTAAACGACGTGGCGGAAGTTTGCTGGGTCTGGATACCGGTGCTTTCATTGAGCATCATCCGGATATCCCCGGGTTTCATATTCCCCTTTTCCTCCAGCTCTTCACCGGAGATCACTTCTGTACGGGTGGGCGTATTGGCGATGGTGCGACTGATACGGGTACTGGTTACCACCACTTCTTCTTCATCCTCATGCCCTTCTTCACCATGTTCCAGCAATACCTCACTACCGGCGGCATCCGCTTGTGGAAGTGTAACGGTTAATTTTTCTTCTTTAAAACCAACAAAACTTATGGTAACGGCATAATTGCCATTGGGCAGGTTTTCAATGACCACCCGTCCGGAACTATCCGCTATCACTGATTTACTGGGGGATTCAATGAAAACAGTTGCTCCCGGAAGCGGGGTTTTATCTTCTTTGTTTTTTACAGACAGGGTTAAGTTACTTTGAGCATACGATACATAAGCACATAGCATTACTATGCTCAGAAATAGTAATTTCTTCATTTTATTATAGTAAAATAAAAATTAGTAAATAGAATTACAGTTATTAAAAAAAACTGCTTATACCCTGGGAGGCTGAAACAAACGGGCGTGATAATCTGACTGGATGCCGATATAAAAATCGGGATAATCCTGTACAATATGCATCTCCGGTACTGTTAAACCCATATTTGCCGGGTTAATTACACAGCCGTGATATACGGAACAAATTGAAAAAGGAGAGCAATTGCTGCAATCATTGTGCTTTTCGGGGTGAGAAGATTGCTCCGCCGTATGTTCATCTTCACATCCATCCAGGACGGAGCACGGCAACATGCTGCTGAACAATACAAAAAGGATCAATATATACCCCAAGCACTTTTTCAAGATCTGCAAAGTTAATATAAAGAAACTCAAAATTGTAAAGCATCAACGGGAATCCGTTTCCTGCCTCAAATTCTTCAAAGGCACGCAACAGCGAGGAGCCTCAGCTCGACTTTTGGGATTAACTATTGAACGTCGCCGATTTTACTGTTCAAACAGCACAACAGTAAAACGGACCATCATTGCTGATGATCCGTTTTGCGGACCGGGCGGAATCAGCCACACGTTCGCAATCTATTGAAAATTAACTAAATTCATTCAAAGTCTACGTTTAAACGCTAGATGGGTGTTTTCTTACACCACTTATAACTCATTTTTCAGTGAAGCCATATCGATCACAAACCGGTATTTGACATCCCCTTTCAACATGCGTTCATATGCCTTGTTGATATCCTGTATCGCGATCAATTCAATATCTGAGGTAATATTGTGCCTGCCACAGAAATCCAGCATTTCCTGTGTTTCCGCAATGCCGCCGATCATGGAACCTGAAAAACTTTTGCGCCCGGGGATCAGGCTGAAGGGCGCAACAGGAAGC
Source organism: Niabella pedocola (assembly GCF_021044425.1). GTDB lineage: Bacteria > Bacteroidota > Bacteroidia > Chitinophagales > Chitinophagaceae > Niabella > Niabella pedocola. The sequence goes on from NZ_JAJNEC010000004.1 coordinate 327,220, forward strand.
GGTTCTTCAGGTGCTCCAACAAGCGTCAGTTGCCCATCTCTTTTCAGCAGCCGCAGGTAGGCGTTTATATCGTGTTGGGCAGACACACAATCCAGGATAAAATGCAATGTTCCGGCATTGCGCTTCATTTGCTCCTCATCGTTCGAAAGGATTACTTCGTCTGCCCCCAACCGTTTTGCATCTTCTGTTTTTGAAGCAGAAGTAGTGATCACTACTACATGAGCGCCCATTGCCTTGGCTAATTTTACACCCATGTGCCCCAAGCCACCGATCCCCACAATGCCTACCTTTTTACCCGGACCAACCTTCCAGTGCCTTAAGGGGGAGTACGTGGTAATGCCGGCGCAGAGCAGCGGAGCTGCTGCCGCCAGGTCCAGGTTTTCCGGCACGCGCAACACAAAATCCTCATCCACTACCACCCGTTCAGAATAGCCTCCAAAGGTTTGTATCCCCAGGTGCTTGTCTGGTGCATTATAGGTGCCGGTCATGCCGTTTTCACAATACTGTTCCAGCCCTTCCTTACAGCTTTCACATTCCCTGCAGCTGTCTACCATACAGCCAACGGCAGCTAGATCGCCTGCTTTAAATTTCGTAACGCCGCTACCCACTTTGGTAATGCGGCCGACAATTTCGTGACCGGGTACATTCGGATAAATGGTTCCGGGCCATTCGTTCCGGGCCGTATGGATATCGGAGTGACATACGCCGCAATACAGGATGTCGATCTCCACATCTTTTGCATTTACCTCCCTGCGCTCAATAGATATTTGTTTTAAATCCGCTTCCGGCGCTTCTGTCCCGAAAGCTTTAACTGTATGAGTATTCATCATTTGTTTTTAAGATTATTTAGTATGTACTTCGTTATATTCTTCTTCAGTTACCGGTTGCAGCCAGGTTACCTGCACATCCTCTTTATAGTTGGTAATGGCGATATGCACCATTTTACCGGTAGCTGTAGCACCGTGCCAATGTTCCACGTTTTCAGGAATGTTTACAACATCGCCTTTTTTGATCGACTGGGCCGGTTTGCCCTTTTCCTGGTACCAGCCGGTTCCTTCTGTAACAATTAAAACCTGGCCTTTGGGATGCGTATGCCAGTTGGTTCTCGCTCCTGGCTCAAAAGTTACGGCCCCGGCGGAAAATTCGTTATTTTTATCTTTTCCGACCAACGGTGTCAGGAAAGCGTCGCCACTGAACCATTCGGCGGGCAGCTGCTGCCCCCTTGGAAAAAGGGTTGTTTCATTTTGCGTTGTCATATTATTCCGATTTTTATTGTTATTGCAAGCTGTAAAATTAATTATTATACCAACAAACAGTATTGCCCCTATAAATCTTAATGAGATCTTCATCATAAGATATTATTTCAAATGCGCTTTAAAAAAGGATTCCAGTTTATCAAAAGGAATTAAATCCGTCTTATCATACAAATCCACATGTCCGGCTCCTTTAACATAGAGCAGCTCTTTAGGCTCTGCCGCCCGCTGATAAGCATCCTCGCTGAACTCTTTTGAATGAGCCTGATCACCTGTAATAAAAAGCATCGGACGTGGTGAAATTGTTTCGATGTCGTTGAACGGGTAGAAGTTCATAAACTTGGTATTGCTGCTCAATGTGGGATGTGTTGTTAATGCGAGCGAGCTGCTTTTGGGGGTGTATGCTCCTCTCGGCGTACGGTAGAACGCGTAGAACTCCCGCTGTACAGGATCTGTGTTTGCATCTAACTGGTGGCAGGTGCCACTGGTATATTGGGTTTTGCCGCCTTCAAATTCTGTGTAGCGCTGTTCGGCGGCTTCAGCAATGAGCTGTTTTCTTTGTTCCGGTGTTTGCGATTTATTCAGCGCATTGCGATTCGCCGCGCCCATATCATACATGCTCACCGTGGCAATTGCTTTCATACGCGGATCAATCTTGGCAGCACTGATGACAAAGCTTCCACTTCCGCATACGCCAATGATGCCGATCCTGTTCCTATCAACAAACAAACGCGTACCCAGGAAATCAACAGCCGCACTGAAATCCTCCGCATAAACATCGGGTGCTACCACCTGCCTTGGTGCACCGGCGCTTTCTCCCCAGAAAGATAAATCAATGGCCAGGGTGATAAACCCGCGATCTGCCATGTTGGAAGCGTAAACATCGGCACTTTGTTCTTTAACAGCACCCATCGGGTGTCCTACGATAATGGCGGGGTGTTTCCGGTTCCTTTCCAGACTTTTTGGTATAAACAAATGACCGGCAACATCCATGTTGTATTGATTCTTAAAAGTAACCCGGTATACTTCTACTTTATCACTTACTTTAAAGGTGGTGTATTTTTCAGTTGATATCTGTATCATGGTTACCTTCTTAGAGGCTTGCCTATCCCGTTGCTGTGCGCCGGCTTGCCACATGAGCATAAGGGATACAGCTGTGGTCATTAATAATTTCTTCATTCGTACGTTTTTTATTTCACATTGTAATACTCCTCATCCGTAACCCTTTCAGACCAATCTGCCAATCCGTTTTCTGTATTCGGCAGCATATAGATCTGAGTCACACTGCGGTCTTGTGAAGCACCGTGCCAATGCAATATTCCGGGCGGGCATTTTATGACATCACCCTTTCTGACAACCTGAACAGGGCCACCTTTTATCTGGTGATAGCCTACCCCATCCAAGACAATAATTATTTGACCGCCCGGATGGGAATGCCAGGCATTTCTTGAACCGGGTTCAAATTTCTCAACACCCACTGCCGTTGTATATATGGAATCTTCATCAACCAGTTTGTTATGCCAGGCAGTTCCTGTAATAATATCTGAAGGCAGCCTTTCACCTTTCTCAAAAATGGCCTCTTTATTTTGTTCACTCATTTTGTACTGGTTTTTATTGTTCCACCTCAATCTTTACAGTAACCGAACCTTTTACGCTAAAGACTTCTATTCCACTTATAATTTTACCCAGTGAAATCAAGCCGCTGGAATAACCGAAATCCTTATAGAAAATGCATATATTGCCCCAGGGTGCGTAATAGGCAATATCGCCAGCGGATGGATCAAAACCATCAGGAGCATTTTTCGCGGATAGCTTTTTGGACAGCGTTGCTATCTTTTCCGTTTGATTATAATCTTCCAATTCCAATGTTACCGGCAGCAAAGTTGCAAAATCCCTGCTGGCCGGGTTATCATACAAAACGGCTGAAGCGGTCTTCCCGCCGATGGTTATTTTCAATTTCATGCTGTCCTTTTTTAAATTATTACTTTCTTCTTGCCGAATGTTCACGGGATTGCCCGTGTTACAGGCATATAGCTGCGTATAGGTTAAAATAATAATGACTGTATAACATAGCTTCCTCATCTTATTCAATGCTTTTAAGAATTTTAGCAGGGATGCCGCCAACGATCGTGTTATCAGGAACATCTTTTGAAACGACCGCTCCGGCAGCCACGATGGCGTTTTCACCAATGGTCACCCCCGGCAGGATCGTGGCATTGGCACCAATCCAGGCATTCTTTTTTATGTGGATATGCCCCACTGTCAGATAATGCCTGTTTTCCGGTGCTACCGGGTGCCCTTCCGATAATAAACAGACCTGGGGAGCGATCTGTACATTGTCTTCAATGGTAATACCGCCCAAATCCAAAAACGTACAACCGAAATTGATAAATACGTTCTTGCCGATCCGGGTATGCTTTCCGTAATTGATATACAAGGGCGTAAACACTGCGACGGATTCATCAATTTCGCTATTCGTGATCCGGCTTAATAAATCTCTTATCTCAGCAGGATCAGCCGAGTTGTTTATCTGTACGAGCATTTTTTTTGTAGCATAGGAAGCTTCCCTCAATTTATAACCATCCGGATCATCTGATGATATGATTGCTCCATTTCTCAATCGCTCAAAAATATCTGTTGCTGTTTTCATCCGCTTTTCATTTATACAGCAAAATTAAAACTTGAGCTCCGCAGCGGGTTTGCTGCAAGGCTCAAGTTTCTTTGCTCAGGAGCTCATTTTCTATAACAGCCCCACTTCAGCGGGCGGAACGCCATATTGCCTTTTAAAGGCGGTAGAAAAATGAGAAAGGTTTTTAAATCCAACTTCGGTATATACGTCCTGTACTTTTTTGCCCTCTTCCTTTAATTTAATATAAGCTGTTTCCAGCCGCCGTTTGATCAGCCATTTTTGCGGGGTAAGATTGCTGATCTTGCCAAAGTCCCTTTTAAAGGTGGCCAGGCTGCGGCCGGTATAGGACGCGATCTGCTCCATCGTAAGCTCATCCATGTAATTGTCATTAAGAAATTCCATGATATCCATTTTCCAGGGCTCGGTAAAGTCGAACAGGATGGGAAAGAATATTTCCGACTGGTTGAGCAACGCATAGATCCCTTCCTGTAATTTCAAATGGGCTACCCCGTCTGATGGTTTCAAGTTTTCATCAAAATAGGGCGTCAGGGATTGGAACAGGCTGATAATGTCGGCCCGTGGTTTTATCCGAAATACATTTTCTTCGGGGATCGGTACTTTTTCAGGCAGATCGGCCTTACTCAGTTTGCTGTAAAATTCTCGTAGTAAGATGCGATTAAATGTGAGGGAGATCCCTTTGTACAACGCGTCTCCTTTGCTGTTCTTGTACATCATCAGCCGGTGATTGCGCCGGATAAACGCACATTCCCCGGCCTGTATCGTAATTTTTTTATCCCGGTCTTCGATTACCTGTTCGCCGGAATACAAATAAAGCAGCACATGCTCGGGAGTAGCGTGCACACATTTTTCGCTGTAATCGGAAAAACAGGAAAGGAATATGCCCGAATAATTGATCGTTCTTAATTTTTCTGCCTGCTTTTCCTCCATAGTACGCCAAATGTCAATTTAGAATGCAGCAAAATTAATCATTCCGTCACAGGTCGTCATTGTTCTGCGGCTCATTTAATATTGCTGACCGGCTCACTTTAGATTCAAGCCTATTTTTTGGTCTGCTCGGCCGACTGGCCTGTATAGCGTTCGCCAACGATTTTTACCTGATCCAGTTTGGTAGTTAAAGTATTCAGTTCTTCCGGTGCAAACGCATAATTAACAACCCACATATTCTCCTGCAAGTGCGCCAACTTGGTAGTTCCGGGAATAGGAACAATGAATGGCTTTTGCGCCAGTAACCAGGCCAGTGCTACCTGGGCTACAGTAAGTCCTCTTTGATCCCCAAATGCCTTTAAAACATCGATTAACGGCCAGTTCGCGATCACGTTTTCCGCCTGATAACGCGGTAGTGATGGCCTGTTGTCGTTATTGGGATTGTATTTCGACCGTTCATTCAGGTAACCGGAAATCATGCCGCGGCTCAGCGGGCTATAAGGAACAAAACCGATCCCCAGCTCTTCACATACCTTTATAACATCCTTTTCCGGTTCGCGGGTCATTAAGGAATATTCACTCTGTAAAGCGGTTAAGGGTTGAACCGCATGCGCTTTACGAATATTGTCCACACCCGCTTCACTCATTCCAAAATGCTTCACTTTTCCTTCCCTGATCAGGTCCTTTACTGTACCGGCCACATCTTCTACAGGTACCTTCGGATCTACCCGGTGTTGATAAAGCAGGTCAATATAATCCGTCTTCAGGCTCCTTAGCGAATGTTCCACCACAGCCCTGATCCTTTCAGGGCGACTGTCCAGGCCCTCCGCTGGCCTGCCATTCTTAAAACCAAACTTGGTAGCGATGATAATATCCTTACGGAATGGAGCCACGGCTTCACCAACCAATTCCTCATTAACCAGGGGACCATAGGCTTCGGCAGTATCAAAATAGGTAACCCCCAGATCGGGAGCTTTGCGCAGTAATGCAATCATTGCCTTTTTATCCGGAACAAAGCTCCGGTGATAGCTCATGCCCATGCATCCCAGGCCAAGAATGGATACCTTCAGTGCCTGGCTTCCCTTCCCAAGTACCCGTGTCTTTTTTTCATTATTATTATTATTATTATTATTATTATTATTGAGATTACTTCTCTCAAGGGGTCGGGCACCGCTGTTGGCTGGTGAAAACAACAATGCCCCGCCCAGTACGGCGCCTGATTTTAAAAAGCTTCTACGGTTATTCATGCCTATTATTATTAGGTTGTGATTAATAATGTAACAACAACGGCTAGGGCCGTTATTTACCCACCCGGGCCTGTAAATGAGATGGGTATCGTTCCCCGGCAATCTCAATACCCTCCAGCGCCGTGCGGATAGCTGCCAGCTCTTTCTCCGTTAAGGAAATACGCACCCCGCCAACATTCTCTTCCAGTCGGTGCAACTTTGTTGTGCCAGGAATAGGCACGATCCATGGTTTTTGAGCGAGCAGCCACGCCAGTGCCACTTGAGCGGGCGTAACATTTTTGTTTTTAGCAATGGAACCAACCAGTTCAACCAATACCTGGTTGGCTTCTCTGTTTTCTTTACTGAAGCGGGGAACGCTATTCCTGAAGTCGGATGGATCAAATGTTGTGCCTGCATTAATGGCGCCCGTGAGAAATCCTTTGCCCAATGGGCTAAACGGTACAAAGCCGATTCCCAGCTCTTCCAATGTGGCAATGATTTCCTTTTCCGGCTCGCGGTAAAACATAGAATATTCGCTTTGCAACGCAGCAACAGGCTGTATTGCATGTGCTTTACGGATGGTTGCTACTCCGGCTTCTGATAAACCCCAATACCTGATTTTACCTTCTTTAATTAGATCCCCGATGGTTCCGGCAACATCTTCGATGGGCACATCGGGGTCCACTCTGTGTTGGTAAAAAAGATCGATATAATCCGTATTCAAATACTTCAATGAACTTTCCGCCACCCGACGTATCCGTTCCGGGCGGCTGTCCAGTCCTTTGGAGGAATCCCCATCTTTAAAACCAAATTTTGTGGCAATCACAACCTGCTCTCTGAAAGATCGCACCGCTTTCCCTAAAAGAACTTCATTTCCTCCCTGACTATAGGCTTCAGCGGTATCGAAAAATGTAACGCCCAGATCGTATGCTTCCCTGATTATAGAAATGGCATCGGCCTCCGGTGTGGCGGGTCCATATCCAAAAGTAAGCCCCATACAACCTAATCCCAATGCCGACACTTCCAATCCGCTATTTCCCAAAAATCGCTTTTCCATTTTTTGTATTTTTTAATTTGATACTGCAAATTTCCGGTCTGGAAATGAGGCTATTGGTATACAGATTACTGCTTTTACTACCATTATTACGGATCGGATGCGGGGAAGAGCGCCTGTTATCAGGGAGTTTGTAATTTTACATTAGAAAACAGGGATATGGAAAGAGCGATCACCTTTAATACCGTTCATGATTATAATGTCTTTAACAATAATGCTACGCTGCATCCGCTGGTAAGCGTTGTTGACCTTAATAAGGCAGCACCAAGATCGGGTCACCGGATGACCTTTAATATTTTTTGTGCCGTATTGAAGCAGGTAAAATGCGGAGATATCCTGTATGGCAATCAAACTTACGATTACCAGGAGGGAACCCTGGTATTTTTTGCGCCCGGGCAGGTAATCGATGTAGCAAACCCCGAAGTTTATCAACCGACCGGAACGGCATTAACGTTTCATCCGGACCTGCTACTCAATACACCGCTTGGAAAGCGAATGCATGCGTTCAGCTTTTTTTCTTACCAAACAAATGAAGCGCTTCATCTGTCAGAACGGGAGAAAAAGATCATACTGGAATGCTTTGATAAAATCACCTACGAATTGACTCAGTCCATTGATAAGCACAGTAAAACACTGATTGCTTCCAATATTGAACTGTTTTTAAACTATTGCACCCGTTTTTACGACCGGCAATTTATTACCCGCGAAAATGTTAACCAGGGTATCCTGGAAAAATTTGAAGAACTGTTAAACCGTTACTTTGCTTCTGAAAAACCACAGCTCACCGGCCTGCCTTCGGTTGCTTATTGTGCTAACGAACTGCATTTGTCCGCCAACTATTTTGGGGACCTTATAAAAAAAGAAACGGGAAAATCCGCCCAGGAATACGTTCAAAGCAAAATAATTGATGTAGCCAAAAACAAAGTTTTTGACGTTAACAAAACCATCAATGAAATTGCTTACGAATTGGGCTTCAAATATCCGCAGCATTTTACGCGCCTGTTTAAACAAAAAGTTGGTGTAACGCCAAATGCGTACAGGCGTTTGAATTAAGAACCGTTTCTTTTTCCCTGCAAAGGGTTCCCGATTTCGCTATCGGGCGCCCTTTCATTAGGAGATCATTTTTACATTCTTTTTCATTGAAATATGCTGTAAAATTAAATTTTCAAACCAAACATACCCGGTAATTCAAAAATCTTTACCACACAATTTCTAACTATCATACTCAACCCCTTACAGCACTTAACATCAACATTAATGATACATCTCCTATTCAGTCTTTTATCAAAAAAGGAATTAAAATCCTGTGGGCAGCAAGGTCTGTTCGGGTCATTATGCGTTGGCACGATTTTCCGTATGCCTAGATGCAATCTTTAGGGATTGCCTTTTAATCCGATCAACTTTAAAATTGGCCCGAAATGGAAACCGATACTTTAAAAGTGAAGTTTCTCAACCGGAATACGATTTTGATGAATATAAAATCAAAGCTGGATATCGTAAACTGGATGACAAAGAATGACTATGATATAACGGTGGTTGAACCCGTCAATAAGTTTATGAAGGCGTATTCCGAACGGAAGCATTTATTTGATAAAATCAACATCAGATATGATAATGCCGACAATTTTGTTTCAGATCTTGTTACCCATAAGATCATCGAATTTCGATAGTTCACTCCGGCTTTTGGATCGTATATGAAATCTTTCCACTGCGTCACCGCTTTACACATGTCCGGTCCTGAAACCTGCAATGGTTATTTTTTGGGGTCTATTGTTCGAATAATATTAATTGCATTTTCATTCTTTGGGTTTAGCTGTACCGACTTCCGATACATCGAAAGTGCTGCCTCTTTCCTATTTACTTTCAGCAACACCTCTGCATAACTGTCATAAGTATTGAAACTTTCAGGGAATAACAGCGTGTTCAGTTTTAACACCTCCAGCGCCAGCTCGGATTTATGATCCTCAAATAGCTTAAGGCCGTAAAAATTCAACTCGCCTTCATCCAATGTAAATGCTTCCTTTGTTCTTAAGGTATGAAGTAAAGCCACAGCGTCATTTGGCCCCTCATCAAGCAATTTACGTACATAGGCCAATGCTATCGATCTTTTGTAGGTAAATGGCTTCCCGGAAAGTATAAGACACACTTCAGGCGCAATGGAGGCATTCTGCATATTGTCGATTGTTATGACCACTTGTTGCTTAGCTATATTGTGTAGTAAAAAGGCATTGATACCAGGTATACCACCGCTGTGAAATACTACCTTACCACCGGTGGTATCCTGAAAAATAAACCAGCCCAGTCCATAGGCTGCTTTGTCGATTCCTGCTCTGAAATAAGGTATGGTTCCGTCCTTCAACCGAACGGGAGTGAACATCAGCTGTAAACTGCTGGCAGATACCAGTTTGCCGGCATGCAGCGCCTGGTCAAAAAGCAGCATATCCTCCGTGGTGCTAACGATATTTCCCTGGCCAACAATACCCGCCCAATTATATATCCATTTACGCAATTCAGGCCGCGCCTCCAGCTGCTCCGGCGTATTTGCATAAGGCGTTGACTTCAGGTAAGGGGTCGCCTGAAGCTTTTTGACTGTTAAAAGATTCTCCGACGTTTGAAGCAGCGTATTTTTCATGCCGGCAGGCTTAAAAATATATTTCTCCAGATATTGAGGAAACGTCATTTTGCTGACCTGTTCTATTAACAATGCCAGCAAACAGTAATTGACATTGGAGTATTCATACCGCTGTCCCGGTGAAAAATGCAAGGGTCTATAAAATAGTTGCAGCTGCGGAATTACATCGCTGTTCGAAACAATATGTTCAGGGTTCTTCTCCAACAAGGGGGTAAACAGTTCTTCAGTATTGGGCAGTCCGGAAGTATGTGATAACAGTTGCCGGATCGTAATACTGTCAAAAGGAAATTCCGGGAGATACGCTTTTAACTTATCGTCCAGTTTTAATTTCCGTTTTTCAACAAGTTGTAAAACGGCCGTCGCTGTAATGGGTTTTGATACAGACGCAAAATTAAAGCGTGTACTCTTTTTGTTCGGTATTTGGCCGGCAACATCCGCAAATCCAAACGCGTGCTCATAGATCTTTAATCCTCTTTCTGATACCAATACATTACCATTAAGTTTCCCGTCTTCAGATAGCCGCGTAAAAAAAGTATCCAACCGGGCAGCGGGAGATTGTGCAAATAGAGCAGATTGCGTCAGCAATAATCCTGTCGTAAGGAAATATACAAGTTTCATCTTATTTCAGTTTCCTGACTGTTTAAATATGCGTATACCAGATAAATGCGATTTAGTTTTTTTATGCTGCCGATGCTGTCTGTCTATCAGGCACCCCTAATTTCACAAAATTTATTACAGCCGTCTTTATCATTGCGCTATTCCGCTGCTATTGATCAGCCGATCTCCGGTGGTTTTGCCCGATTGCCTTTGCCAACTAATTATATAATCATTTAGATCTTGAAATTCCGGAAACTTATGGTCAATAGTGCGCAATAATATGCCAACTTACTAAATAGTTGGTTACTAGCACACCTGATTATCTGTAACACCTGTTATTGTCCATTAACGCACAGAAAACGTCCGTTTTTGATACAAGGTTGTCTGAACAAGCTGCTATCAGACGCAGTACAATGGCAACTAATGGGTACAACAATCAAAAGTAATTCATTCAAAACTGGATCGCGCATGAACTTAAAGGATACCGTTTCCAAGAAAGCAACTTCCCTTCATAGAATTATACCAACATACTGCGCTTACCATTGACAGGTGAGGAGCTGTAAATCTTTTCTGAAACGAATCTTGATGCAGCAAAGATGTCAGCGTTTTTGAGGAACGACTATATTCTCATGTACAGCGCTCCTGAACTGATCCTATCCGCAACAATGAGTGTGTTTGCTTGTCAGCATTTCAGTCGGTCTTCTCCGTAATATGAAGGTTTAACCCCGTTCTTGTCTGCATAACAAAACGAATAATTTTCCCATTGACGTCCCGATACATCTCGCCAATAGTAGAGGTATTATCAAAATAAAATTTGTCCCTGGCATAAGGTATCAATTGCCATTTGGCAGCGTTATTTTTCTGAAAGAATAATTTGCCCTCTTCCAGGCGAATGTCATAAAGGGTTCCCTGTTTATTTTTATAAACTCCCGTGTAAGATTGCAACTGATCCGGAAGCATGGAAAACGGTTTAATTGCAAGAGGCTTACCAATGGTAATTGCCGCGAGATCTGCGGCCAGCAATTCCGGCAGTTTCCCTCGGAAGTTATAAAGCACAACTACAAGCACATCCTCAGTCGGCAGATACATTACATGGCTCATAAAGCCTCCCATATTGCCACCATGTTCTATTACAGGGCTACCCTGTAATTTACCAATAAACCATCCATACCCATAATCCGTTTTACTGCCATCAGTCAGCGTACTTCTTGTCCAGGCTTTCATTAATGTTTCTTTTCGGATGAATTTATCGGACCAAAGAGCCTGGTACCACTTCAGCAAATCTGCTGCGGTCGATTGCAGGGCACCTGCTGCAAAAGCGATCTGCACATTCCCGTTGACTGCATTTTCTATTCCCCGGCGTGTGTACAGGTAAGAAGAAGCCCTGTTGGGAACCAGTCTCATATCATTACCGTAGAAAGAATGATCCATGCCTGCAACGGAAAAAATGGTTTTTTCCATATATTCCGGGTAGGGCTCCCCGGTTACTTTTTCGATAATATAACCGAGTAACTGGTAACCGGAATTGCTATATGCCCAGGCAGTACCCGGTGCAAAATCAAGGGCCAGGTCTTTGAAGGTAGCCATCACCTGCTCTGCACTTAACCATCCTCTTCCCATTGCCAGCAAGCTACTGATACTTTTTGCATTGGGAACTCCGGCGGTATGGGTTAGCAATTGTTCAACACTGATTTTTTTTAATGCCTCCGGGTATGCAGGCAGGAACTTCCCTACGGTATCCTTCACGGAGAGTTTCCCTTTTTCGACAAGATCCAGGATGGCTACTGCGGTAAACTGTTTGGTAAGAGATGCAATACAAAACACCATATTTTTTTTCATAGGCACCCCCAGCTCCAGGTTTGCCATGCCAAAAGCCCGCTCATAAATGATAGCCGATTTCCGGGCTACCAGCACCACGCCGCCCGGTTCTTCCATTTTATATTGAGCGTTGATCATGCTGTCAAACTGGTTGTTTAAATCCTGGGCTGCTGTGGCCAGACTGGTAAGTAAACAGATAGTGATTGTTATCCTTTTCATGACGCGAATATATACCCGGCCGGCAATACCCGATCAGGATAATCTGCCAACACCCCGATCTGCTCTGCAAACCCGAAATGGATTTGTTCGGTTTGGCGTAATTTTGAAATATGAAGGCCAGAATTTTATTATTTCTGCTTTGGTATACGCTGTTCTACTGGTGGCTGAATATATCCTGGGTAAGACCTGTTACCCTTCTGCAGTATCAGCGTGGCCTTTATTGGAATCTAAGAGACTACCTGCTATGGATGGTTATTGCATTGATTCCCTATCTTATGCTGTTAAAGTACTATCCAAACCGGAAATTAAGAGGCATACTGCTGATCATTATATCACTAACGGCTATACATTATCTCCGGCTTAATATAGTTTATGCCTACAGATTTCCCTGGGTTGCTTACATAATGAAAAATGCGCATCTATTCTTCTCAGTGCCTCTGTTTGGTTTTACTTTTTACTTTATACGGCACGGACAATACAAGCAATTGCGGGAAAAAAAATTATTGAAGGACGCCCGGCAATCTGAACTTGACTTTTTGCGTTTGCAGATTAATCCGCATTTTCTTTTTAACAGCCTGAATAATATTTATGGGCTAGTTTATGAAAACGCTCCTAATGCACGGGACGCAATAAGAAGCCTTTCCCGGTTGATACATTATTCTTACCAGGATATGAATAGGAGCAAAAAAGTTTCCCTGCAAAATGAATTGCAATGTATCCGGCAGTATATTGCATTGCAGGAATTGCGTTATGCTGTAGACTTGAATGTATTGCTGGAAATAAAAGATCCACCGGAAACAGTAATGATTCCACCCATGCTGCTGATCCCTTTTGTTGAAAACGCGTTTAAACATGGGGATTTTTCGACTGGCCCGCTGGAGATCAGGGTGCATACAGATAACAGGCAAATGCAATTCTATTGTTCCAATCCCAAAAAAACAGACGGCTGCAAAAAAAAGGCGGGTATCGGACTGCAAAATGTCCGGCGAAGATTGGTGCTGATATATGGCCGCCATCATGAACTAAAAATCAGGGAGACGCGTACGCAATTTTCCGTCTATTTAAAAGTGAATCATGAAATTAATGATCAGAGATAATAGGGACATGTATAAATTTGCTGCCGGATATTTTGTTTTCTATATGATGATCTGCTTTTCCCTTCCTGCGCAGACCACCGGTATCTGGTTGCGCAACGGCATATTTTGCTTTTTCCAGGCGTTTCTCCCATACCTGCTGCTGCTACGTCTTTTTCCCTATAAAAAAGTCCGTTGTATGGTATTCCTCGGCGGGATTGTCTCTTTAAATTATAGTTTAGGTTATGGTCTTGAGCAATTGTTCAGGCCGGTTAGCATTGACCAGTATATTGATGAAACGTATCCCTTATTAATGACCATAGTATTATATGGCGTCCTTTTCTTTTTTGTGAGATATGCCGGTTTAAAGGCCATTGCCGAACAACAGCAGCAGATCGGGGATTATGAGGCCATGCTGGATCAGTATCGCAGGCAGCTTCCGCAGGAAATCCTATTTAAGCAACTTGAAAAGATAGAGGAATTGGTAAACAACGAATCTCCGGAGGCGCTCCCTGCGATTGTGAAGTTATCGGATCAGTTAAGAGGGGTGATTTATTAATAATTGATGCAAATGATAAAAGATATTTCCTGTCTCATCCTGGATGACGAACCCATTGCCGCCCGCCTTCTTGCGCAATATGTAAAAAGGACGGAGGGCATGAAATTGCACCTGCAGACGGATAGTGCTGAAGCAGCGCTGAAGGCTATTACACACCATAATATAGACCTGGTACTGCTTGATATAGAGATGCCTGGCATGAATGGTGTAGAACTGATGAAGATCATTCATGCGAAGACCCACATTATCATCACAACCGCCTACCCCGAATATGCCGTAGAAGGATATGAACATAACGCGGTGGATTTTCTGATGAAGCCGGTCACATTTGAACGCTTTTCCCTGGCTATTTTGAGGGTTAGAGAAAGGATGGTGGCTACGAAAGAAATGGACAGGGAACTTATGGGACATTTTTTTATCAAATCCGGGCATCGGATACACCGGATCAACTACCAGGATATACTTTTTATAGAAGGGCTGCGGGACTATATTGCGATTCACACAATAAAGGGCAAGATAATGAGCCTCGATAGTCTCACCAACATGGAAATACTATTACCGAAAGTACAATTTAGCCGTATTCATAAATCATATCTGATTAATAAAACAAAAATCGACTCCCTGGAAAAATGGAAAGTGGTGATCCATGACCACCCGCTCCCTGTTGGTGAAACATACAGGAAAAAATTGACTGATGAGCTGGGTCTCTGATTGATCTTCTCCCATACAGCTACAAAAAAATCACTTTTCTCCAAATCCCCCAACTTTTTCACTTGTTCCCATTTATCCGCCCTCCTTACAGAAAAGATATTGTTTTAAAAACCGGAAGTCGGCTTTGTGCGTAAAGAGGGATAAAAAGCAAAAAGGACCATCATTGCTGATGATCCTTTTTTGCGGACCGGACGGGACTCGAACCCGCGACCTCCGCCGTGACAGGGCGGCATTCTAACCAACTGAACTACCGATCCTTGTGTTATTTCCGTTGGGAGTGCAAATATAGGCGATGCTTTTTTCCCGTCAAAACTTTTTGCCACTTTTTTTATACAAAATCCAGAAATATTTTGCTGCAGACAGTTCCCCGGCCCTGTCACCCGCCGCTACCTATTACTGCGGTTTGCTTCCAATAGGTAGGTACCTGTTGCAGCTGCCAACAGGTAAAGATTTCCCGGCTGCGCTCGAATCCGATAGCTATCGGATGACAACGGTACTGTTATTATGTGCCATCATTGCTGAGTACCTGGTTTACGACCCGGAAGGGACCCAAACCTGCGACCTCCGCGGCCGAAGGGTGCCATACGGTTGGTGGTCTTTCGTTGCGATAATATCTTCCATAAAAATTGCCATTGCACGCCATCTGTGCTACCTTCGCCGCAGTTTTGCAGAAGCTAGTCGCCACGATATTACTTTTTGCCTTCTTTGGACAGAGTTTCAATCAATACTGGTATTACCTGGATTACCTGGTTGAGAAAAAGGAATACGTAAAGCGCTGCGAAAACAAAGCCCTGCCGCAGTTGCATTGTAACGGAAAATGCCAGCTGATGAAAAAGATCAGGGAGCAGCAGGAAAAAGACCGGGGGCCGGCACCGGAATTAAAGTTGGCTGCCAAATCAGACCTCATTCCCCCCTCTGTTGCGTTTAACCTGGCACCACTTAAAACGAAAGAAGCAACCCGTATCTTTTTAGCCCGCACCATCGGAGCCCCGGTAGACCGGCCTTCCGCTCTGTTTCGTCCCCCGGACGCCCTGCCCCACTCCTCTTGACGCTAACACGTCGGCTTTTCATCTACACGTATTTTAAGGAACCGGTATTCCTATGCCTGTGCTTAGAAAACGTGCATCTCATTGATACCATCAATTTATTAAAATGAAATTTTTCACGATACTCTGTATAGGAGTACTGTATGGCAGCACCCTGCTTGCACAGCCCTCACTTACAGGAAAAATAACAGACAAGCAAACCGGGGAACCCCTTACAGGCGCAACGATCAAAGCAGGAATGCAAACGGCAACCACTTCAGTAAACGGAACATTTACCCTGTTGCTGCAACAGCATCCGATGCAGCTAACCGTTTCGTTTGCCGGGTACGAAACAAAGATCATCCGGATACCGGAGCATCCGCCGTTCCTGCACATTGCATTGGTCGGCAACAGCGTTAATCTCAGCACCGTTTCCGTAACGGGCTATCAAACGAACCGGAAGCTCCTGGAAACGGCCGGTTCCATCGGCGTGTTAAACGCAGGGGTACTCGGACGCGGCGATCATATGGATATTATGGCGGCCATGAATACCATCCCGGGTGTTAAAATGGAGGCCTATTCTGCAGGCAATTACCGGATATCGATCCGGGGCAGCCTGATCAATAATCCCTGGGGGATCCGCAATGTGCGGATCTACTGGAACGATATCCCGCTGTCTTCTCCCGATGGCACGGCGCAAAAAAGCATTGACTTTGATCCGGCCATCATCGGCTCGATGGAAGTACTCAAAGGGCCCTCCGGCAGTATGTACGGTGCCGGTAATGGCGGTGTATTGCTTATAAAGAACACCAGCGCCGCATTGGGGCAGCATACCCTGGAGGCCGGGTATACCGCCGGTTCTTACGGCTTTAGCCGGTTTACCGCTTCCTATAAAACAGCCGACAGTAATTTTAATCTTTCCGCCAATGTGGTGCGGCAGCGCTACGATGGCTACCGTGAAAATAACTGGGGCAATAAGGACCTCGTTAATATTTTCTCGGAGTACCGGCCAAACGAAAAACGGAGCCTGAGTTTCTTTGTAACCCATACAACCGGAAGCCTGGGTATTGCCGGCGGGTTAACAAAATCCCAGGCCGATTCAATGCCGCGTCAGGCGGTGGCTTATAACCGGGAAAATAAAACATCGGTGAAGAACTATAATGCAACGGCATTGGGTGCTTCACAAGCCTATCACTTCAGCGATCATTTCTCCAATACCACCAGTGTGTACGGCAACTTTCAAACCTATGATCATCCGTTTGGCTCCAGCAGTTACTATAACGGCTACCTGAAGGAAAGCCTGACGGGTTATGGCGCTCGAACAAAATTTATGTACGCGCCTTACCTGGGCCGCATCAAAAGCCGGTTTAGCCTTGGGGGAGAATACCAGTATCAGCACCAGTTTGGCAATACCTTTACCATCATCAACGACGTACCCGGTACATGGCCGGAGCCCGGAGACCTGCGTCAGAACGATATCGTTATGTCTGCATCCAGGGCCCTTTTTGCGCAGGCCGAATTCGATCTGCCGCTGCAGTTACTGCTAACGGCCGGTGCCAGCTATAACCATTTATCCTACGATATCCTGGACCTTCTAAAAGATTCAGGGCACGTGAGCTATACGGGGTTGCTGAATTTCCCGGACAGGATCTCCCCAAGGATCGGGCTTGTAAAAAAGCTCACCCGGAATGTAGCCGCACATGCCAGCATGAGCTACGGATACTCTCCCCCGCCTGTTTCTGAAATCAATAATTATGATGGAACGCTGAACAAAGAGATCCGCCCGGAGGATGGGCGGAATTATGAAGTAGGATTGAGAGGCTCCGTTTTAAAAACAAGGCTCAATTTCGACATCACCGCCTACCAGCTATTTTTAAAAAATGCAATTGTTCCCGTTGCAAAACCCAACGGTACCACCGCCTATAAAAATGCAGGCGCTGCCCGTCAAAAGGGGCTGGAAGCCTTCGTTTCCTATATCCTGGTAAATGATCCGCTCAGTCCCGTTTCATTTATGAAACCATGGATCAGTTATACGTTCAACGATTACCGGTTCACGGATTATAAAACGCAATCTTTCGATTGGAGCTCCTCCACCGTGGTTACCCGGGATCATTCCGGGAAACATGTAACGGGCGTGGTTCCGCATAGCTTGTCGGCGGGGGCCGATATCGATACCCGGTATGGCTTATTTTGTAACATCATTTACTATTACTATGATAAGATCCCTTTAAACGATGCGAATACCTACTATTCAGATCCCTATGCACTGCTCAATATAAAGCTGGGGTTCAAAAAGGAATGGGACCGGCTGGGCCTGGAACTCGCTGCTGGAGTTAATAACGCCCTGAATACCGCCTACTCTTCGCTGATCTTATACAATGCAGATGCCAATGGCATACCACCACAGTTTTATAATCCATCGGCAGGCATCAATTATTATACAGGTGTAACATTAAAATACAACTTCAAATGAAACAGTATCCGATTCTTACCGTGCTCATTATGCTGATGGCCGCTTGCGGTATCAATAAAAAAAACAATTCCCGGGAGCAGTCCCAGGTGCTTTCAGATACCGCAAAAAAAGCCAACTGTGTTTTCCTTACCGGTGATGAACAGAACCGGCCCGTGATCAGCTGGTGCGAGACGGATAAAAGCACCGGCATCAAACTTTTTTATATGGCATTTTTTGATGCGGAACGGCAGGGTTTCGCACCAAAGATCCCGGTACCCATTGAACAGAGCGCCCAGTTTCATGAAGAAGGCATGCCCAAAGTTGCTTTCAAAGGCGATGGAACCATTCTTGCCATTTATGAAACTTCGGCTCCAACGGAGCAAAACCGGTATGCCGGTTCGGTAAAATACATGGTTTCTTCAGACAAGGGAAAAACCTGGAGCCCGCCGCGTTATCTGCACCAGGATACGGCCGCCGGCAAAAGTCATTCCTTTGCAGCCATTACCCGTTTAAGCGATGGCGAAATTGGCGCCTGTTGGCTGGATGTGCCGTTGCGCGGCGGAGGCAACGGTCGCTCCGTAAAATTTTCTAAAACCGGCCCGGGGAACTTTTTCCATGAGGAAACAATACTGGATTCTGTTGCCTGCGAATGCTGCCGGATCGCCATCTGCAGCAATGAAAAGGGTAACATAGCCGTTGCTTTCCGCGATATCATCAACGATTCTTTAAGAGATGTATCCATGATCACCTCCGCCGATAACGGCAAAAGTTTTACACCTGCAATGCCTTTCAGTAAGGATGGCTGGGTGATCTACGGTTGCCCGCACAACGGTCCGTCCATCGCCATGGATGATAAAAACATCTACGCCACATGGTTTACGGGAGGTCCTCAAAAAGGTATTTATTACTGCACGCTTAACGATCGGCTGCAGGAAGCAGACCGCATGCTTATCAGCACCCAGGGCCGGTTTGTTCAGGTATGCCGTATGCCGGACGGAAGCCGTCTTTTAGCCTTTAATGAAAGCCGCAGCGAAGGCGCGCTTCAATATAACAGGATCGTATTAAACAAACTGGTCGGTAATAACCGTTACAGTTTCGAAATGGACGCCCCAAAATCGCAGGCAAGCTACCCGGTTGTTAAAGCCTTTGGCACCGGTAACGTTCTTGTAGCCTGGAGCCAGGACGATAAAATTTATTATGGCCTGGTAGATGCCGCAGATATAAACACCCCTGTTCAAAAAACCAGTGTGGCTGCACCCGGCACGGCGCCCCGGTTAAATGCCGTAAAAACAGTAAATCCCAGGGATCCCGTATGTGGCATGGCGATACAGGCGCATCCTGCAGATACCGCCCATTATCATCAACAGGTAATTGGCTTTTGCTCCGATCTATGCAAGGGAAAATTCTTAAAAGATCCGGGCGCTTACCCCCTGCAACAATAGGGCAGCCCTGGATACCGGAGCTTTTTGTAGTGCTTCATTACAGGTATCCCCGGTTGTTTTAATAAAACCGGGGATCAGATCTTAAATAGCTGTAACGGTGCCGGACAGATCACCGGTTGCCGTTTTGCAATATTCAAAGCCGGGGAGTTTATAACTCCCGGACGCGGATATTCCGGATCCGGATCTCTGAATCATGCCCCAGAAATGCGATATGTCCTTTTTCATACAATAACCGGGGATCCTTGGCCCGTGCAGCCGCCGGCAATGCCTGGATATCTGTATCCAGGATGGTTTCGCCGTTCAGCACTATCTTTATTTTAGAGCCCTGCACCGTCACCTCCTGGTAATTCCAGGTTCCTGCCGGCTTTAATCCCTTGCGCTTTGCCGGAACATAACCATAAAGTGATCCGTGATATTGGTAGGGCTTAAGCGCTTTATATACCGCTGCGTCGTTATCCAGGATCTGCAATTCGATACCGTCATATCCTTTTGTGCCTTCTACCAGTTTATGATGAAAGCCCAACCCGTTGTTGGCAGCCGGCGTGAGCAGGAACTCAAAGCGTAGGATACAATCCCGGTATTCATTCCGGCTGTATAAATTACCATAGCCTTTTGTTTTTTTAACAATGGCATTTTCACGAACCTCGTACTGGTTATTAGCGTCGATCCAGTTGTTTAAGGACTGGCCGTCGAACAACAACACATAGCCCTCCTTTTGCTCCTTACGGGATAAGGCATTGCCATCCGCTCCGGCTGAAGGAGCCGTTTTGGGTGCGCAACCAAATACCGTAAAACCAATCAGGCACAGCAATACATTTCTTCTGATACAATTGCTCATAACAATGTTTTGATAAGGTAAATAAGATTGAAGCAGGCCGTTTATGCCGGCATCCGTTGTTTCATGGCTTCATAGAGGATCATGCCGGTGGCAACGGACACATTTAAACTTTCAAATTGATTGTACATAGGGATGGAAATAGCCGTATCGCATATTTTCAGCAGGGCCGGATAGATTCCTTTTTCTTCGCTTCCCATTACAATAGCAGCAGGAATACGAAGATCAGCCGTGGCTACCGGGATGGCCGCTTCCATGGCACTGGCAAATACGGTAACGCCGTTCAGATGCAGCTCATCTACCGCCTTCATTAAACTGTTTACCCGGCATACCGGAATTTTTTCCAGCGCGCCGGCAGAAGTAAGAATCGCATCGTCATTCAATGCGCCCACCCCTTTATCTGGTATAATGATGGCCTGCACACCACAGCACCAGGCCGTACGTGCAATACCGCCAATATTCCGTACATCCGTAATGCCATCCAGTATTAAGAACAGTGGAACCTCGCCGCGCTCAATTACAAAAGAGATGATATCCTGCAGGTTCTGGTAGATAATCTTCGACTTTTGGGCCACTACGCCCTCATGGCCCTCCACATTAAAATGCGCCAGCCGGGCAACAGGTACATAGTTTACAGGCACCAGTTTGGCGGCGGCCAGCCGGCGGATCTCCCCCGCCACCGGGTCATTCAGTTTCTGATCAAGGTAAATACGGTCCAGTGCTTCGCCCTGTTCCAGGGCCTGTATTACAGCCTGCCGGCCATACACCAGGCTGGACTTTTTGGGTCTTTGTTGTTTTTTTCTGAAATCTTTCACCACGCAAAGAAAAGAAAACCCGCTTTAAAAACTGATTTTTAATCCCGACGTTTTTTGATCCCATTCCAGGATCCATTGCAGGAACTTAACGGCCAGTATCACCAGCAGCACCAGGATGGCCCCGGTTACCAGTAAAACCATAAGAATAACCGATCCCGCACCACCCTTATGTTTCCCTTCGGTATAATGTTCGGTAAGCAATTTCAGATTACGCGTATTGGCCTTATATATAAAATCGAAGATCCATCCCAGTATGGGAATCGCACCTATAAAAGCATCGAGGGTTGCATTTACCACCATTTTGGCCACCAGCCTGCCCGATGCGCCGTGCTGCGCCATGGTGATGATGAGCCCTACAGACAACAGGTACCCGCTTACATCTCCCAGCACGGGGATAAAATTCAGTAAAGGGTCCAGTCCGAATTTAAAGCCCCCAACGGAAAACTGTTCATCCATCAGCCGGCTGATGGTTCTTACCGTTTTTAAACGCGGATCGGTTGCGGCAGATACTGCTGCAGGTAACGTTGACCTGTTTTGACGTTTTGCCATGCTTTATAGAATATATGCGTTTGAAGAGCCACTACAAAAGCGCACCCGTATGTTTCAATAACGCGGCCTTCTGAAAAGCGGCTACGGAGATCGCATCGGTGATCACGCCCGTTTCCACCATTTCCAGGGCCTCTACCAGCGGGAGCTTCCGGATGGTGAGTTGTTCCGTTTCCTCCGGATCGGGCGTTTTTTGAACGAGGCCGGTAGCCAGGTATATAATCGCCAGCTCATCCGATACCGAATTGGATAAATGCATCCGCAGCAACTCCTTCCAGTGCAGGGCCTCCAGACCCGCCTCCTCCAGCAGTTCCCTCCGTGCACTTTCCAGCGGATCGCTGCCTTCAGGACAGCCGCCTTCGGGGATCTCCCAGGTATAAGCGTCAATAGCGAAACGGTATTGCCCGATCAGGTAGGTATGTTGATGCGCATCCAATACGAGGATCCCAATGGCAATATTCTTAAAATGTACTTTCCCATAGATCCCCTTTCCGCCTGCAGGATTGATCACATCAAATTCTGTTACATTGATCCAGGGATTATCATATACCTCCTGTTTGCCCAAAACCTTCCATGGATTTTCCATAGCCATCATTCCTGTTTTTTTTGAATCCTAAAATTAATGATTAATATTTCAGTAAGCGGCCGCAACCGATCCAAAATAAAACAGGGCCGCCGCTCACCCCGTGCTAAATTAACAAATCTGCGTGTTGTGCACCCCTTTATAACAATAATTCAGTTAGTTTTGCGTATTAATAGTGAACAACTTAACACTTTAAAAAATAATGATTATGAAAAAAGTTTTCTTCTCCGCGGGTGTTGCCGCCCTGCTTGTACTGGGATCCTGCGGAAACAGTGCTTCGGAAAAAAGCGGAGCCGACTCTACCGCAACCAGCCAGGCAGATACGACCGCACCTGCAGCCCCCGAAACCACAGCCCCGGAAGGAACACCCGTAGCAGTGGCTAATTTACAGCTCACCAGCGACAGCACCCGGAACATTGGTTCTGCAAAATTTTACAAACTGACCGATGGAAAGATCCGGCTGGATCTGGAGATCAATATGAAGGAACGGGCCGACAGTAATGTGGCCGTGCATTTTCACGAACATGGAGATTGTGGCATGAAGGGCGAAAACTCGCATGGCCACTGGAACCCGACAAAATCGAATCATGGAGAATGGGGCTCTGCGGCCTTCCATTCGGGTGATATCGGCAATATTAAACTGGACGCAACCGGGCATGCTACAAAAAGCGTAACCACCGACCTGTGGAGCATTGAGCCGGGCGATAAAGCGATCATCGGACGCGCCATCATTGTACATGGCGGCACAGACGATTACAAGACCCAGCCCACCGGCAACAGCGGTCCCCGTGTAGGATGCGGTGTGATCACAAAGCTTTAAACCAAACTTCGTTTATTTTAAGAGTGGCGGTCTCAGGTTTGAGACCGCTTTTTTATTAGGGAGCATTACCTCCTGAAGATGTCATCCCGGACTTGATCCGGGATCTATCCCTGTTTCAGGACCTAACAACGATAGCTGCTGAAACATCCCGATACATCGGGACAGCATGACTGAAAACGTAATTTGTCGTCCTGAAGATTTTTAACACATAAATGCCGCCCCAATAATCATCAGGGCGGCATAAAAAATGGATTTGTTGTCAGTTAGCCGAGATCCGGCTGTTAATACTTTGCCACGATCCCCGTATAATTATGCGGGGTGATCTGCCGGAGTTCCTTTTTAAGATCCGCAGCAATTTTTAACCCTTTTATAAATTCATGGATAGCGGTCTTAGTGATACCCGCCTTTCCCCTGGTAAGCGCTTTTAAAGCTTCATACGGGTTGGGATATTTTTCCCGGCGCAGGATGGTCTGTATGGCTTCTGCTACCACAGCCCAGTTATCTTCCAGGTCCTGCTTCAGCCTGGCTTCATTAAGCACCAGTTTGCCCAGTCCCTTTTCAATACTCTTTATCGCAATGAGGGTATGTGCCACGGGTACTCCGATATTGCGCAGTACTGTACTGTCCGTAAGATCGCGTTGCAGACGACTCACCGGCAGCTTGGCTGCAAGGTGCTCCAGGAGCGCGTTGGCAATGCCCAAGTTCCCTTCTGCGTTTTCAAAATCGATCGGGTTTACCTTATGCGGCATTGCGGAAGAGCCCACTTCCCCGGCCTTGGTTCTTTGCTTAAAATAATCCATGCTGATATAGGTCCAGATATCGCGGCAAAGATCCAGCAGGATGGTATTTAACCGTTTGATCGCATCAAAATGCGCTGCCAGGTTATCGTAATGTTCAATCTGGGTGGTGTATTGCATCCGCTGCAATCCCAGCACCTCATCTACAAACTCGTTCCCGAATTTGATCCAATCCACTTTGGGATACGCTACATGATGCGCATTAAAATTACCGGTAGCACCTCCAAACTTGGCCGCAAACGGGATATAGGAAAACTGCTGCACCTGGTTATCCATCCGTTCTACAAAAACCATAAATTCCTTACCGAGCTTGGTAGGAGAAGCCGGTTGTCCGTGGGTTTTCGCCAGCATGGAAATATCCTTCCACTGCTTAGCCAGTTCCTTCAGCTGCGATTGAAGGTTTACATACGCCGGCATCAGCTCCTGTTCCATACTGCCTTTCCAGAGCATCGGGATAGCGGTGTTGTTCACATCCTGGGAGGTAAGCCCAAAATGAATCCACTCCTTTGCTTCCTTTGCATCGGTTTTATCCAGTTCCGCTTTCAGAAAATATTCTACCGCCTTTACATCGTGATTGGTCGTTTTTTCGATCTCCTTGATCGCCTTGGCCTGATCGGTGCCGAAGTTTTCAATCACGGCCCGCAGGTGCTTCTTGGCCGATGCCGATAATTTCAGGAATTTTTTCTCCGCCAGGAAAAAAAGATATTCGATCTCCACGATCACACGGTATTTGATCAGCGCATACTCACTGTAATATTCCTGCAGCTGCTGAACCTGTTTATGATAACGGCCGTCTACCGGCGAAATTGCTGTTAAAGACATACGTAGTTCCAAGTTTGAGGTTTCAGGTATAAAGTTTAACGTCAAACATTGAATTTTAACCCCGAAACAAATTAATTTTGCACAAAAATAAAGGATTCGGCGTGGAAGAAAAGATAAGAGTTGGAATAATTAATTACCTCAATACAAGACCCCTTTTATACGGTTTACAGTTTCCCCCTATTACCGAAAAGATCGAACTCATCGAAGATGTGCCCGCAAAACTGGCGGAGTTGCTGCTGAATGACCAGATCGATGTAGGATTGGTTCCCGTGGCCATTACGCGAAAGCTTCCGCAGTACTATATAAACGGCAATTATTGCATTGGCGCCATTGGCAATGTGGCTTCCGTTTGTGTATTCAGCCAGGTACCGCTGGAACAGGTGGAAAAAATTTATCTCGATTATCAAAGCCGGTCTTCTGTGGCCCTATGCCGGTGGCTGATTCTGAACCACTGGAAGATCCACCCGGAGATCATCGATGCCCGCAATGAGGCCTATCTGGATGAGATAAAAGGCACTACTGCCGGTTTGGTGATTGGTGACCGGGCCTTGCAACAGCGCACAAAATTTGAATATATTTATGACCTGGCTGGGGAATGGAAAAATGCAACCGGCCTGCCCTTTGTGTTTGCTGCCTGGGTAAGTACCCGCAAGCTGCCGGACCATTTTATTGCGGAGTTTGATAAAGCCAATGCCTACGGACTGGATCACCTGGATGAGGTGATTGCACGGATACCGGAAGGGATCTATGATCTCAAAAAATATTACTCACAGGATCTGAGCTATACCCTTGATGAAGAAAAACGTAAAGGGCTCGACCGGTTTTTAAAGATCCTGGCGGCACCGCTATAACCCTGCCGATTTTGTGAACGCTGTTGCCGGTATGTGCCCACCGCTATAACCGGAATTTCTTCTTAAAATGATTGGGTGCATCCCCGGTTTTGGCCTTAAAGATCTTGGAAAAGGCATAGGCCGATTCAAAACCGAGTGCATCGGCTATTTGCTTTACAGAAGCATCTGCCTGCAGCAGCAATGTTTTCGCCTTATTGAGTTTCAATTGTAAAAAATACTGATGCGGAGACATACCGGTATATAACTTAAACGCTTTCCGGAAAGAGGAATAGCTGATACAAAGATCACCTGCCAGTTTTTCAAACGACAGGTACGAGTGGATATTGGCCTGCATCACCGACATGGCCTGGTTGATCAGCTCCTCATGTTTATTTTTCTTATCGAAGTGCAACTGTTTAGACAGCGTGAATATTTTTCCAAACAGGTGCAGCAGCATTCCTGATACCAGCTGCTGGTAGCCCGTCTTTTCGGACCGCGTTTGTTCGATGATCGCTGTAAATAAGCCGATCACCGGTTCGTTGACACCCACGTGATATGCCGGCGTTTCTTTTGGGAAAAAATGGTGGTGATAAATATTTTGCAGAATGCTGCCCTTACATCCGATCCAGTACTCTTCCCAACCGGTATCACTATTGGGCTTAAAGCGATGCCATTCGTACGGGTACAGCATCAGCAATGTACCGGATTTTACCGGTATCAGCGGGCAGCTCTTTGATTCAAATACCCCCTCCCCATTGAGGATGTAGATCAGTTGAAACTCATCCAGCACACGCCCTTCTTCCCATTTGAAATAGTGATGCGAGGGATGATCCCCGGCGGGATAAAGCTGCGATTTAACAACCCGGGTACATCCCACGTTTACCACATATAAGCCCCAGCTTTTATCCAAATTACTGGTAGGAAGATATTTATAATAGTTATGCATGGGTTTCCAAATTTATCAAAAAATACAGGTGAAAGATCATTTTTGATATGGCCGGGAGGTGGAATTTTAAGGATTTTTGTATCCCGGTTAAAATTCCGGTATTCAATGATTGCTATAAAAACAAACCTCAGGAAAAGAAAACGGGGCACGGCCGCAGTGTTGCTTTTTTCCCTGCTCTTTGCGGCCGGCACTCATGCCCAATCGCTGAAAAAACCAGCACCTCCCATTCCCTTCTCAACCATCCTGCGTAACTTTTCCAGTCCCGGTAAAGCATTCCGGACGGCACCCCTCTGGGTATGGAATACAAAGGTTACTACCGGCATTATTGACGCTATGTTGCAGGAGTTTAAAGCCAATGCCTTCGGTGGCGTATTCATACATCCACGCCCGGGGCTGATAACCGAATACCTGAGCGAAGACTGGTTGTTGCTGTACAAACATGCGATTCAAAAAGCTGCCGAACTCGATATGCATGTTTGGATCTATGATGAAAATTCTTATCCGACCGGATTCGCCGGGGGCCTGGTGCCCGACCAGATGCCCGAATCCTACAACCAGGGGCAGATGCTGCAACTATTTAAATCCGATACCATTCCCGCTGACCGGAGCGCTTATTTTATCTGCCTGGAAAAAGCACAGGACCAATTTACAGATATTACGGCCCGCGCGATACAACTGGCCGGCAAAAAAGGCAACTATTACCTGTTCCGGAAACTCAGCTATGCGAACCAGGCAGGTATGGTGGGGCCACCGGATTATCCCCTGGTGGATCTGCTGGTGAAAGGCGTTACCGAAAAATTTATCGACGTAACATTCGGCCCTTATAAAAAGGCCTTTGGCGATGCATTCGGGAAAACGGTTCCCGGCACGTTCTCTGATGAGCCCAGTATTCCCACACATGGCAGTGAGACCACGCGCTGGACACCCGATCTTTTTACCGCATTCCGGGAAAAATGGGGCTACGACCTGGTGCCACACCTGCCCTCCCTTTTTGAGGAAACCGGCGATTGGCGGAAGATCCGGCATAACTACCAGGAGACTCTGCTCCAGCTCTTTATCGACCGGTGGTCCAAGCCTATGCAGGCGTTTACCCAAAAGAATCATTTAAAATGGACCGGACACTACTGGGAACACGGCTGGCCGGATCCCGGTGAGGGACCCGATAATATGGCGATGTATGCCTGGCATGATCAACCCGGTATTGACATGTTATTTAACCAGTTCAACGAATCGAGCCCGAATGCACAGTTTGGCAATATCCGTTCGGTAAAGGAGTTGGCCAGCGTAGCCAATCAGCTGGGAAAAGAACGCACGCTTTGTGAAACCTATGGCGGTGCCGGATGGGATTTGACCTTCAGGGATATGAAACGGCTGGGCGACTGGCAGGCGGCGTTGGGGGTGAACTTTATGAACCAGCATCTCTCCTGGATGAGTATGGCCGGAGCCCGCAAGTATGATTACCCTACCACCTTTTCCTATCAAAATTCCTGGTGGCCCTATTACAAACCGCTCAATGAATACTTTGCCCGGCTCTCTTATGTGCTTTCCCGCGGCATTCAGAAAAACACGGTACTGATCCTTGAACCTACATCCACCGCATGGATGTACCATAGCCGTATTAAAAGCAATGAACGCTTTTTTGAAACAGGCAACCGGTTCCAGGCGTTTATTACACAACTGGAAAAAGCGCAGGCCGAATATGACCTGGGATCAGAGCATATTATTAAAGACCATGGAGCCGTAATCAATCATCTGTTCCGGGTCGGGAATGCTGCTTATACAACGGTAGTTATTCCACCCGGAATGGAAAACATCAACCGGCAAACCTACCTCCTGCTAAAAAAATTTGTGGCCAATGGCGGCAAACTGGTACTGTTTCACCCGCTAAGCCGTATTGACGGTGCGGCCATCACATCCGCAGAACAGCTTTTCCTCCGTCAGCAAAACATAACAACCTATCCGCAGCTTGAACCCCGGGTAATGGACGAGGTGTTCCGCACGGCAGGTTTTAAGATTCATATGACCACGCCCATTACAGAAGATGGCGGCCTGCTCCATCACCGGCGCATCATCAGCGATGGACAGCTATTGTTTTTATCCAACGCGAATCTTACAAAAACCGCTGCCGGGCATGTAGAAGTATCCGGTAGTAAATTTATATTATGGATGGATCTGAATACAGGAAAAATCCTGAAATACCCCGAAAACAGGAATGCCGGGTATACCCGTTTTGCATTTGATATTCCGCCCGCCGGCAGTGCGTTATTCTTTATCGCGGACAAAGCGCAAAAAGCCTCCGGTGTTTACAGGCAACTTAAGCAGGAAAAGGAAATCAGGGGAAGCCGCATTAGCGTGGAACGGCCTGCGGAAAATACTTTAATGATCGACTTCTGCGATCTTCAGATCCGGGATACCCAAAAGAAGAACATCCATGTAAAAGATGCCACACAGCTGGTATTTAAAGAAAACGGTTTCCCCGGAGATCCCTGGGACCACCAGATGCAATTCAAAACCAGGTTTGTACAGCGGGATACTTTTTCCAGGGGATCCGGCTTTACCGTAGCCTATCATTTTCTCATTGATAAGGAGGTTAACACCCAAAACTTCAGAGCGGTTATTGAACAGGGACAGTTATGGAATACGATCCAGGTTAACGGCCACACCATCACACCGGGAACCGGATGGTGGATGGACCGTGCATTTACCGTTTTACAGGTAGGTCCTTATCTGAAACCAGGGGATAATACGATTTCGCTTACGATTGAACCGATGCATATCTATGCAGAGATAGGACCGCTTTTTATCCTGGGTAATTACAACCTCGAATCAGCTGAAAAAGGCTGGAAGATCGTTGCGCCGAAGGCCCTGACCACAGGAAGCTGGAAAAAACAGGGACTGCCGATGTACGGGCATACCGTTGTTTACAACAAGGAATACGATCTCAACACGGAAGGACCGTATTTTCTACAGCTTGATTCCTTAAAAGGATCGGTTGCCGCAGTTCGCGTAAACGGGCGCGATGCCGGACTCGTATTTGCAGCGCCTTACCAGCTTGATGTATCAACGTTGATAAAAAAGGGATCAAACCAGGTTGAAGTAACCGTAGCGGGCAGCCTGCGAAATTTAATGGGGCCCCATTACAAAACATACCGGCAGGGATACACGGGGCCTGATAGCTGGAATGGTATAACAGCATACCCTCCGGGCAATAACTACATCCTGTTCGACTATGGGCTCGATGACATCCGTTTATTCCGGAGTGAGTAAGATTGAACAGGAATTTATTTTAATGGATGCGAATAAAAAAGTATATATGTCATCATCTGTTTTAAAGATCGGGTTAATGGGAATTGGCCTGGATGCCTACTGGGACCAGTTTGAAGGATTGGAACAGCGGCTCGAAGGATATCTTCAGTTGGTTGAGGAACGCATCAGCGCGATCCACCCGGCGGTGATCAATGCCGGGTTGGTAGACAATGTGGACAAGGCCTTTGCCGCGGGCAGCCGGTTCCGCCGGGAAGAAGTAGACCTGGTGTTTCTTTATGTTACTACTTATGCCCTTTCCGCCACGGTATTACCGGCGGTACAACGAGCCAAAGTGCCGGTCATTATCCTAAATCTTGCCCCCGGTTTGCACATTAACTACACCGCCCTTAATGCTATGGATGACCGCACAAAGATGACCGGCGAATGGCTGGCCTGGTGCTCGGCCTGCCCCGTACCCGAGATCGCCAATGTATTTAAGCGG
The DNA here is from genome assembly GCF_021044425.1 of Niabella pedocola. Lineage (GTDB taxonomy): Bacteria > Bacteroidota > Bacteroidia > Chitinophagales > Chitinophagaceae > Niabella > Niabella pedocola. The sequence goes on from NZ_JAJNEC010000004.1 coordinate 357,597, forward strand.
ACCGGTATCCGGTTTTACCAGGTAACGGGTATGCTGCAGGAAAGCGATCCGGCCTGGGATGAAATACAGGAATGGGTGGAAGCTGCAAAAGTAGCGCATATGATGGCGCATAACCGGCTGGGCTGCATGGGACATTATTACAGCGGCATGCTGGATATCTATACCGATCTAACACAGCAGTATGCCACCTTTGGTGGCCATATAGAACTGCTGGAAGTAGATGAGCTTTCTGCATTACGGAAGAATATTCCCGAAAAGGCCATTGCGGAACGGGTGGCTCTTTTCAGGGAGCTGTTTGATGTACAGCCGGATTGTTTGGAAACGGAAATGCAGCGTGCCGCCCGTACATCCGTAGCGCTGGACAAACTGGTGGCACAATACCGGCTGGGCTCCATGGCCTATTATTATAAGGGAACAGGAAATATGGAGAATGAAGACACCATGAGCTCCATCATCCTGGGCAATTCCCTGCTTACGGCCAACAACATTCCGGTTGCCGGGGAATACGAGATCAAAAATGCCCAGGCCATGAAGATCATGGATGGCTTTGGAGCCGGCGGTTCATTTACCGAATATTACGCCGTAGATTTTAAAGAAGACGTGGTACTCATGGGGCACGATGGGCCCGGCCACCTGGCCATCGCCGAAGGCAAAACCAAGGTACGCCCGCTGGTGGTCTATCATGGCAAAGTAGGCAAGGGACTATCGGTTGAAATGAGCGTTAAACACGGCCCCGTAACCCTGCTGTCCGTAGCAGAAACCGGCGACGGCAAACTGATGTTACTCGTGGCTGAAGCCGAATCCGTACCGGGTCCTGTTTTACAGATCGGCAATACCAACAGCCGCTATCGTTTTGCCTGCGGGGCCAGAAATTTTATCAACCAGTGGAATGCCCAGGGTCCCGCACATCATTGTGCCGTAGGCGTAGGCCATATAGCTTCCAGGATCGAAAAACTGGGAAAGTTGCTAAATATGGAGGTGGTCGTCATCACAACGTAAAATTACAGCCACACCCAACCGGGTAACCCGGATCAGCGAACGGATTGCTTGCCCATGCTTCCTTCCCGGAAATCCTTCCGCGCTTTTAGCAGCGCTTTTAAGGTGCGCATTTTTCCGGATCCGTAAAGCAGGTGATTTTTGATGCGGTTATACAGATCTTTTTTTAACAGGGCGAACTCCTCCGGAAAATCGGCCTCGTATATTTTTGAGAGGTATTGGAAATTCCGGAACATATAATATAACCGGAACGGCGGATGTAGCGCCCGGCTGGTTTGCTGCAGGCTTTTCAGGGAACGAACGGTATGCCGGGTTCCGAGGTTGTGGTTCAGATAAATGCCTGTAAAGCGCACCGTTTCAAAGCCCAGCCTACCCGCCTGGAAGCAGTAGGCATGATCGACCCCGTCTATAAACAGCCGCTCATCAAAACCGCCCGTTTGTTTTGAAAGATGCAGGTTAACCATACTCCCCGAAGTAATCAGCAGGCGCGATGGTTCAAATGCTGCGGAAGGTGATTCCGGTGTTTTTCCGGTTTCAACCCCAAACATAGCCACTGTTTCCTGTTGTTTAAAGTTTCTAATATTGACAAGGTATTGCTGCAGTTGTTCCGCATTAAAACTGGAATCCTGATCCATCGTAAGCATCCAGTCATACCCTTCATTTGCGGCCATCTCCATTACCTGGTTAAGCCTTACCGCAATGCCCCGGTTTACTCCATCCGCCAGGATGGTAATTTTGGGATTATTGCTAAGTTGCTCCGGAAAAGAAAAGGAGGGATCGCTATTGTCTGCAATATAAAGGCGGTCGATATGATTCAGATACGTTGCGATATTATCCAAAAAATCATCCCCGGGAAAATAAGTGATCACAACCGCTGCAAATTTCATATTCCTTTTTCTTATTCGCCAAAAATATCAATTCATTTCAACTTAATGGTATTATTTTGCAACTATGGACCTCATAGAATCGCTTATTACAGAAGTTTCCTATTTAAAAAACCCCTTTAAACGGGAAACGATTCGTTATGCCCAAACCTTTAAAAACCAAACAGGTATCGAAGTCGGTGGCCCCAGCAGTTCCTTTGGAATCAAATCCTTTTTTCCTGTTTACCTGTATGCCCGGAAGATCGATGGTGTAAATTTCAGCAGTAATACGGTTTGGGAGGGACATATTAAAGAAGGTAATACCTATCAATACGGGAAAAATAAGCCGGCAGGTCATCAATATATCGATGAAGCTTCCGAGCTCTCTTCCGTTCCGGACAACCACTATGATTTTTTACTTTCCTGCCATAGCCTGGAACATGTTGCCAACCCCATCAGGGCTGTAAAAAGATGGAATCAGGTATTAAAACCCGGGGGCCGTTTGTGCCTTGTTTTACCCGACAAACGGTATACATTCGACCATAACCGCCCTTATACTTCGTTTGAACATCTGCTTGCAGATTTTGAGCAAAACATAACCGAGCGGGATAATACCCATTTTGAAGAAGTGATCCGGTTGCATGATCTGTCAAAGGACCAGGAGCAAACGAAGGAAGAGCTGATCAGCCGCACACAGAACAACTACATGAACCGCTGTGTACATCACCACGTTTTTTCTTTCGAACTCATCAACCAGATGCTTGAATATGGTGGTTTTAAAACCATTCTCAATAAAGCATTCAAGCCCTTCCATTTATTTACGCTGGCAGAAAAAACAGGCTAAGACCACAATACAGGAAGCGACGAATCATCGATCCGCCACGGATCAGGCTTTGCCAAAAGGAAGATTTCTTTTTATTCGCCTGTGTTTATCAAGATCACTTTCCGGAGCGGGAAATCAGTTTTTTAAGTTGCCCGGTAATCGACCGCTTTTGTCCAAACACGGCGTAGTCGCCGATCGTTACCGTTTCATCACCTTTAAAAAGATTTTTTGGTTCTTTCATTTCCCGTTTTAAATACACCACGATCGAATTATAATAATGAATGGCCCAAACGGATGCCGTGATTTTATTGAGCATTTCCTGCCGTTGCCCTTTCTTGGCGAACCATCCGTGAAGATTATCGATATGCCGCTTACTAAATTCAATAAATGAACCGGCGCGTCTCAGGCCACCCCCGAAATTTTTATAATAAGACGTATGCAGGTCTTCGCACATATAGATCCCATCACGCTTCACATGATCAAAAAGTACATTAAAGGTGGTGATCTGCTGCTTCATGGTGTGCCCTCCGTCATCCAGCAGGATGTCAATGGGCGGAATGGATTTCTTTACAGACTCCAAAAAGACCGGATCTTCCTGTGAACCGATAAATATCTTCACATTGTCATTCTCGAATTTTTTACATTCGGGGTTTATATCAATGCCGTATATTTTAATCTTATTTCCGAAATATTGCTGCCAGAACTGAAGCGAACCGCCATGCGCAACGCCTATTTCAAGGAACACAAATTCCTTATTCCGGTAGGGTGAAAAGTAATAATCATAAATGTCAATATAATTATCCCACTTATTCAAAAGCGGTCCTGAATAATTTTCAAATATTTGCTGAATACTTTCCATGAACTAAAAAAGGGTTTATCGGTTACAAATATAAGCTTAACGGTCTAATTAATACGAAGCCCGGAAGTGCGCAGTGCAAGCCATTGACTTTTGATAAAAAAAAGAATACATTTGCTCATTTAGCTTACGCATGCAACCCCTGATCTCCATTTGCGTTCCCGCATACGAAAGTGCCGGCCTTGTTCAAAGGCTGCTTGACAGTATTGCATTGCAAACATTTAAAGACTACGAGGTTATCATTACAGATGATAGTCGCTCCAATGCAATTGAGACGCTTAGCGACACGTATCATTCTTCCATTCAGCAATTAAGCTATTTCAAAAACACCATACCCCTGGGATCACCCGCCAACTGGAACAAGGCGATCGGCAAAGCCCGGGGGCAATGGATCAAGCTCATGCATCACGATGACTTCTTTACCACACCGGATGCATTGACCATTTTCGCGCAAAAGGCCACAGACGCGCAATCGGGCAACTTCATTTTTTGTAAATATATATCCCGCTCTGCAGATACGGAAACAACCCACCCTGTAACCTCCCTGGAACTCAGGTTGCTCGGAAAGTCGCCCGTCAATCTTTTCAAACGAAACTTTATTGGTCCGCCCAGCACCACACTGATCCGGAATAATGTTACAGACTGGTACGATGAACGGGTAAAATGGGTAGTGGACTTTGAATTTTATATCCGGTACCTTGCACGGGAAACGTTTACCTATATACCCGAAAGTCTTATTGGTATCGGCGTGCATGAAGCACAAATCACTTCCGAAGTATTTCGCCAAAAAGAAACAGAGATCCCCGAAAATTTTTACCTGCTGAAGAAACTGGGAACCGGGATCCTTGATAATATCTATGCATATGATTATTATTGGCGGTCGTTCAGAAATCTTAAGATACGCACCAACGCAGATCTTGTTCCTTATGTAGATATAGCAACCCTTCCTGAAAGCATGTTACGGCTGATGAAATTCCAGTTTGCCATTCCCCTATCCCTGTTAAAGATCGGCCCGCTATCGAAATCACTGATGTTTCTTTCCTACTGCTTCCGGTAGCGATACCGGTAGTTATAAAAGCAGCTGTTTATAGGCGGCATCAAACACTTCCTTGCTAAAATGTGCCTTTGTATAGGTATATGCGTTGGTACCGATGCGCCCGCGTTCCTCCGGATGACGGATCAGCCATGTCAACAGCTGTACCCCCTGCTCCACGATACCCGCCTCTGTCGTTTCGGTGATCAGCAAACCGTTTTCTTTATCGGTAATGTAATCCGGGATACCGTCAACATTTGTCGACAGTACGACTTTTGCCCTGGCCATCATATCCATTACCACCAGCGGAAGTCCTTCGTAGGCCGAAGTCAGGATCAGTACATCTGACTGCCGGTACACTTTATGTAATGCCGCCGCATCAGTGATTTGTCCGTATAACGTACAATATTCCTTAACCTCCGGGGAAAGAATGGCGTCTACATCTCCCACAAAGGAAAAATGTACCGCTTCATCTGCCTGATGCATAGCTTTTGCAATTGCGGCGATCAGGTGCACTCTTTTCTGAGGCGCACCCCGGCCCACAAATAATACCTGCAGCGGTGGCGCCGTATTCATCGGCTGTAACGGAGGTATATCAATTTTATTGTCGATAAAAAGCAGCCGGTCGTAATATTTTTGAGGCAAATGATTCTCAGCATACTGCCGTTCCACATCCCGTTTTATTTTGGGCGTACTAAAAATACGTTGGTCCATGTCATCAATAAAACCCAGCGAAAAAGGAAACCAGGTATTCAGATGACAAAGCTCTATCCGCCGTGTACCTTTTTTAACATGCGGGATGATCTTATAGAAAAAAAGCGATTCCCCTCCAAAAACTACCGGTTGCTCCGCCCGGTTGATCCAGGTGGACAGCACGCCGCGGAAAAAAAAGTTTACAAAATGATACCACTTGTAATCGATGTACCGGTGCAGGTCAAGGATGCGCACGCCCTCCTGCTGAAACATGGGCAGGAATTTATTATTCCGGGGCTTCTTGCTAAAAATGATCAGGGGTTTTTCTTTTGCGATGCATTCGGTGATCTCCGCATTCACTTTTACAGATCCGCCGATATCGGCGCTTGGGAAAAACAAAAAATGCCGGTGCTGCGTCTTCAACGGGAAAAAATATCCGGCAATCTTTCCCAGGAGCACAAAAGGATACATCAGCACCAGCTCCGTTCGCTTCTTCCGTAAGGCGGCTTGATACTTGCTCATCCGAAATATTTTTGTAATAGCCGTAACAGGTAATCCGGCCCGAAATCGATCTGCAGTGCCTGCGCTATACCGGTGATCGCCGACACATCAATTTCAAATGAACTGCCTCTCTCCACCAGCGTATAACTTCCTTCCTGTTGCAAAAACTGCTCAATGGCCTTTACAACAGATAAGACATCATAACTTTTTTTATTAGCGATATTGGTAATCCCATTCTGATACACCCCCTGTTTGAGGATTTGATCCACCAATGCAAATACATCATCGATATCGATCAGGTTACGGGAGGCATGCATCCATATATCAAAGTTGGTATGGGCCCGTATATGATTGATGTAGTAATTAAAAATGGTATTAGGGTTCCCCGATGCACCCACTACATTTGAAACGCGAAAAATATGAAATGTTTCCGCATGCTGGCGGATATACGCCTCCACCCGCTGCTTATGCTGTACATAATGGCTGGCTGCTTCAGTAGGATCGTAAATGCTGCAGGTGCTGAAGTATACAAAATGTTTCTCCTTATGCGCTGCCAGGGTTGCCTGCAACAAATCCATTTCACGGGCATAATCTGCGTCGCGCTGACTTTTTGAATTAGACACGCCGGAAGCGAACACCACAAAGTCATCCTGCTGCTGATAATCTGAAAACCGCTTCGCGATCATGCCATTTCCTATAATCATACCTTCGTCTTTTCAATTGTGTCCATTGCCCGCCGTGCAATTTTGTCCCAGCGAAAATACGCATAAAACGACTCCGGTATGCTGCTGTTTTGTGCTTCCAGTACCGCTATCATTTCCTTAACGAATTGTGAGTTATCGTTATCCGCAACCACCCGGAGATGGGCACCGGTCAACGCCTCGGGCACGCCGAACGCTCCTTTTTTATAGGACACCGCGGGCGTGTTGCTGCCCAGGGCTTCCACCAGCTTGGTTTTTATTCCGCCCCCGTCTGCCACAGGATTAATAAACAGATCAGCAGCTGAAAAGTAAAGCTGGATGTCTTCCACAAACCCCTGATACAGGATATGCTGCGTCTCCTGTTCTTTCATTTCCTGTAAAAGAGCGTCCGGAAGACCTTTTCCGCAAATCAGGATCTTATACGGTTTTGAATACTGCTGTTTAAATAACGGATTTATGGATCTTAAAATAGTCAGTACGGCATCCAGGTTGGGGGGATAACTAAGCGTGCCGTTAAAAAGCACCAGGCGGGTATCCGGATCCAGATCCAATGCTTTACACAAAACGCGCCTGGCGGCCTGTTTCGTTTCGGAAGAAACATGCGCCAGCTCTATGCCATAAGGCATCACAGCACATTTTTCCGGCGCCAGCTGGTATTGCTGAATTGCAAAGCTGCGATCCTCGGGAGAAATAAAGAAGTTCAGGTCTGCCAGCTGGTGTACCTTTTTTTCATACCAGAACAAGCATTTCCACCACCATTTTTTCAGGTCTTTGAAACGAAATGCCTCAATATTGTGCGAGTGAACGATCAGTTTGATTCCGGCCAGCCGTTGGAGCAGGATCCCCAGCCATCCAAAATAGGGATGTTCCAGCATCAGATAGCGGATCCCCCTTTCCCTCAACAAACGCCGCAGCCTGAAAAACAGCAGCGGGTTTATATACCGGAATTGGTTCCGGCTGCTTCCCAATACGGGAATGGTATGGAACAATGTGCTTAGTGACCCGTTTTCAACAACCGTAAAACAGCTCAGGTCTCCAAATGCGGCAAGATTTTTTAAAAAATAGTAAACCCCCTTTTCCCCCCCTGTTACCGGGGGAACGATCTTATACGGAACCAAGGAAGCTATCTTTATCAAGCCGCTGTTGTATTTTTCGTTTTACGGTCCACCCACCACTGCATGCCAAAACCACCCAGCACCAGTATTACCACCAGGATAGAGCTGATATATGAAACGGTAATACCCTTTTTAACGGTTTCTGGTTCAAACGCCAGTTTTACCGTATGTTTTCCTGCGGGAACCACTACACCGCGCATAAAATAATTGGTTTTAATGATCGCCGCATCTTTTCCATCGATGGTTGCCTTCCAGCCGGCCGGGTAATACACTTCGCTGAAAACGGCAAACTGGGGTGCATTACTGGTGGTGGTGTACTCTATTTCATCATTGGTATACTTTGTAAGCGAGATGCGGGCGGTGGTATCGGCCTGTATGGCACCGATGGCAGCTACCGCGGCCTGCGGCACCACTGCGGTATCTTTCAGGTGTGTGCTGCCAAGAGCCTGCAGTTCACTTGCCGCATCCGCCTCCGGTTTCAGTCCTTTTACAAACCAGGCAGCGCCATACGCATCGGGGTTGGGAATGGTTACCAGTTGCCCCTGCTCGTTCTGCGTAATAATATATTTTGTATTCAAGGCGTTCAACAACTCCTGCGAAGGCTGACCAGCGCTGAAATACCGTTCAATTACATCCTGGTAAATACGCAGTTTAGCGGCATGATACCCCAATACAGACCGATGATAATATGCAGTATGATTCCCATTCATTCCTTCTGCAAAATTCAGCACCCGGAAATGCGGATCCTTATCCTGGAGGATCTGCTCATCGGCTGGTGTTTTTGCAAACGCCATTGTGTCGCCACTGTCTTTAGGAACATACATTTCATCCGGCAGGTATTTTTTATCCACCGACCACAGGTCTATAAACACAACCAGGCCCAAAATAACCGTTGCGATAGCAGGCTTCAGTGTATTTTTAAGATAGAAATAAAGCACGCCCAACAACAATGCTATAAAGACCAGCGTGCGTAATAACTGTCCGCCAAACAGGGACTGCCGGTCGGCCTTCAGGCCCGCTAATACCGCAGGATACAGGCTAGGGTTTGACTTATCAAAGCCTCCGCCGGTCAGCATGGTTTCTGCCAGACCCGGCGTATAGCTTTGTCCCAGGTATATCAGGATGATCAATCCTACCAACCCTCCCAAGACGTACAGGATCTGTTTGAAATGCTGTTTTAATACATCCTTTCCATCCGCTGAAAAAAACAGTTTTTGTACGGTAACAACCGCCATCACGGCCAACGTCAACTGTGGAATCACCAGGGCCATGGAGGGCGCCCTGAACTTATTATACAAGGGCAGGTTGTGTAACAGGAACAGATTTACACCCGGGAAAAAGCTTCCCCAGCTCATAATGATACCTAACACCGTTGCCGCTAAAAGCCCCCATTTTAGCGGTCCTTTTACAATTACAAAACCGATCAATGCCAGTAAACAAATAATGGCGCCTACATAGGGCGGGCCATTGGTTCCTACCTCATTGGCGTTGATCATGCCGCCCCAGTAAATGGGTAAATTGGCCAGCTGCGCAGCGGTTTGTGCCGGTACTCCCTGCTCCGACAATTTTTCAATCACCTTGGAATCTTCACCGATCACTGTAGTACCGTCTCCGATACTGGCACCACCTACCGCCTTGGGCATTAATAACACCAATGGTTCCTGCATCCGCATACTATAAGAAAACGCGTAGCTCTCATCCAGTCCCGAGGTTTTGGTATTAACCACTTTGTCGCCCTGTATCTCTACAGATTTGCCACCCCGCATGGTGAACTCCGTGTATTCTTTTGTGGCTGCATAACTCAGGTAATACGCCCCCAACCCTACCAGGGCGGCCACTCCGCTTAGCACAATGGTAATGCCGATGTGTTTAAAATCCTTTTGACGGATCCATTTCACCAGGTAAAAGAGGGTTACAAAAGCAGCGATGATAAAAAAGTAGTAATTGATCTGCGGATGGTTCGACATCAGTTCCTGGTAAGCGCCCAGGGTGGCCACCGCCAAACCGATCCAGTAACGTTTATGGAAGATGAGCAGCAAACCCGCCAGCAACAGCGGCATAAAGCCGATCGCATACATCTTGGTTTCATGCCCCGCCTGGAGGATCACCGGGTTATACGTAGCGAACCCATAAGCCAGGGAACCCAGCACTGCGGTCAGCGGATTCAGTCCCATAGCCAGGGCCAGGATATAAAAGCATACACAGGCAATAAACAGGAAATTGGCCGGGTTGGGCAGTCCCAGTCCAAAGATTTTTGTAAGGTCGGGCAGTACCGATTTCCCCTCCATATAGATCTGGTAATTGGGCATCCCGCTAAAAAGTGCCGTATTCCAGAGAGGTGCCTTCCCGGTTTTTGCCTTTACATCAAAGGCATTTTGTGCCGCCCCCTTCCATCCTACAATATCATGCTGGCTCAATACATTGCCTTCTAAAACCGGCTTGCAGAATATGAGCGATACCACAATAAAAATGACAACAGCAATCAGATGTGGAACAACTTTTTTGACCCAATTATTTTTCATTTCTTCCTTGTTTATTAGCAGGTATCAATGGCTTACCGGTTGTTCTATGAAGTTGTATACCATCATGATAAACCAAAAACCTGGCATATATTTGGGCAAAATAATGCTATTTTACAAGAAATCGGCTTATGCGTTGGTTAATATTTTTATCGAGAGTGGCGTTTTTATGCGGTGTTATGGTGATCCTGGCACTTTCACTCCTTTTTAATGAATGGAACAAAGGGGAAACGATCAGCAGTGCCATTATCACCTCGGGATATGTGCTGGGAATGATCATCCTGCCCCTTGTTAACCTGATTTACCTTATTTGCTGGATCGCGGGAAAAAAGCCCGGCACCATTGTTCCGCGGTGGCTGATTCTTTTTAATATTGCCTGCCTCCTGCTTATTTTTGTATACATATTCTTTGTTGAATGATCCATACTATTACTAAAAATAAACCGACCCGGCTTTTCATACTGCTGGGATGTTTTTTTGTGGCCAATGCCATTATCGCCGAAGTAATCGGGGTTAAGATCTTCTCCCTGGAAAAAACGATCGGGATCTCGCCTTTTAACCTGAACCTTTTTGGCAACACATTTTCCTTTAACCTGACAGCGGGTGTACTGTTGTGGCCTGTTGTATTTATTATGACAGACATCATCAATGAATACTACGGCATGAAAGGTGTCCGTTTCCTGTCGTTTCTTGCCGCAGGGCTCATCGGTTATACCTTTCTGATGTTCCAGGGTGCTATTGTGCTTACGCCCGCAGATTTCTGGGTGTCTAATTATACCAAAAACAATGTGCCCAATGCCGATCATGCGTACCGGGTAATGCTGGGCCAGGGATCCTGGATCATTATCGGGTCGCTTAGTGCTTTTTTACTGGGACAGATCCTGGACGTAGCCGTCTTTCACCGTATTAAAAAGATCACCGGCGAAAAAGCCATCTGGCTTCGTGCCACAGGTTCTACACTGGTTTCGCAACTGATCGACAGCTTCCTGGTGCTCTTTATTGCGTTTTATATCGGGCCGCGGGTTTCAACTAACCAGGGCGAGCCCTGGAGCCTGGTGCTGGTGCTGAGTATTTGTGTAGGCAATTATATTTATAAATTCATCATAGCCGTCATTATGACACCGGTGATCTATTGGGTGCACAATGCCATTGAAAAATACCTGGGGCGCGATCTTGCCGCGCAGATGAAACAGGATGCTATGGCGAAGGGATTGTAAAAATGAAAAATTATGCGTCTGAAATCAGAAATTTTCTTTTATCTTCGCGTGATTTTTTAAATTTATAATAAATATAAATGTCTGATAATCAATCCCCAGCAATTTTATTACTAGAAGACGGAACCATTTGTTCCGGCAAGGCCTTTGGCGCCATTGGCACTACTACCGGCGAAATTTGCTTTAATACCGGTATGACCGGATACCAGGAAGTTTTTACAGACCCCAGTTATTATGGGCAGATCGTGATCATGAATGCCGTACATGTGGGTAATTATGGGGTAATCGATGAAGACGTAGAATCGGACAGTGTAAAGATCCTGGGCGTAATTGCCAAGAACCTGAATGAAAATTATTCACGCAAAAGAGCCAGCGGTTCATTGGATGCTTACCTGAAACAACACAATATTGTTTCCATTCACGACGTTGATACTCGTGCCCTGGTAGCACATGTGCGTACCAAAGGGGCAATGAACTGTATTATTTCCTCGGAGATCTTTGATGTGGAAGCATTGAAAAAACGGCTTGCCGAAGTTCCTTCTATGGACGGGCTGGAACTGGCCTCTAAGGTAAGCACCCGGGAGGTTTATGAAGCCGGCGATCCGCAATCGGGGATCCGCATCGCGGTAATGGACTATGGCATCAAACGCAATATCATTAAATGTATGACCGACCGCGGGGCCTTTGTAAAGGTGTTTCCGGCCAAAACCCCGTTGGACGAAGTAAAGGCATTTAATCCTGACGGATATTTTATCTCCAATGGTCCCGGCGATCCGGCTGCGATGGACTATGCGGTAGAACAGCTGAAACAGATCCTGAACGAAGGCAAACCCATGTTTGGCATTTGCCTGGGACACCAGCTCCTGGCATTGGCCAATGGTATTGCTACCTTTAAAATGCACCATGGACACCGCGGGCTGAATCACCCGGTAAAAAACTTACTTACCGGCAGATCAGAAATCACCACCCAAAATCATGGTTTTGGTGTAGATCCGGAATCCGTGAAGGCTTCAGAACTGGTAGAGATCACGCATGTGAACCTGAACGACCAATCCATCGAAGGCATCCGGATCAAAGACAAACCGGCTTTTTCGGTGCAATACCATCCGGAAAGTACGCCCGGCCCCTACGACTCCCGGTACCTTTTTGATGATTTTATCAATCTGATCAAACAGTCGAAAAATAATTAACACAGAAACGCTCCGGAAACGGGGCGTTTTTGTTTATACAGGAAGCATTTTTTAACCCGCTCTAGGCGGCATGTTTGATAACAGCCCGATCTGTTTACGATCCGTGTCAGGATGCCGTGCCGCCACCCTCCCTGCCTGCCAGCATACTGCCATCTGTTGCCTTTAGCCGGAAAAAGATCAGTCCGGCCAACGCCGTAATGCCACCCATTGTCAGAAACGTATACCGGAAAACGGTAACCGCGTCGCCCGACCGGATCCAGGAAGCACTTCCATACTTTGATAAAAGATAGGCGCCCACAGACACACCCAGGCTTATGGACAACTGCTGCATTACCAAAAGCAGGCTGTTGCCCATGCTGGCATTTTCATTGTTCAGATCCGATAAGGCAAGTGTATTCATGGTGGCCATTTGAATGGAATTTACAGCCCCAAACAATACCAGGCAGGGAATTAACAATGGCAACGGGGTATGGGCGTTGGGAATTGAAAAAAGCATAATTACCGTAGCAATGAGCATGGTATTTACGATCAGTGTTTTCTTATATCCAAAACGCCTTACAATAGGTACCACCCAGGGTTTTACCATAATGGTTGTAATGGCGGAAGGGATCAGCATCATACCGGAAACCATCGCCGTATGTCCAAAACCCACCTGAAAAAACAGGGGCAGCAACAGGGGCATGCCACCAATTCCCAGGCGGGTGAGCAGGTTGCCGAAAACACCGATGCGTAATGTGCGGATCCGGATAAGGTGAAGATCAATCAGCGGATATTTTTGTTTTTTAAAATGCCGGTAATATGCATGCATCAATGCAATACCCAGTACCGCAACGCCGATCAGGTACCACCCTTCTACCAGTTTTTCTGATCCCAGTTCTATTGCTACCGTAATACAGACCAGGGAGCCTCCAAAAAGCAGCATCCCCAATGTATCGAAAGGCTTTCCCCGGTAGATATAATTGGGCATCACCTTCCACGCAAAAGCCATACCCATGATTCCAACGGGGATATTGATTAAAAAAATCCAATGCCAGCTGGCCACATCCACCAGCCATCCGCCCAGCGTGGGCCCAACAATGGGTCCTACCAACCCGGGTATGGTTATAAAATTGATCACCCCCAGCAGTTTGTCTTTTGAATAGGTATAAAGAATCGCCAATCTTGCCACCGGCACCATCATGGAACCGCCAACAGCCTGTACCACGCGGGAAAAGATCAATGCAGCCAGGCTGGTAGAAAGCGCACTGAGCAGCGAACCGAGGGTAAATAACCCCACCGCCCAGATAAAAATCTTCCTGGAACCAAAATGATCCGACATCCATCCGCTCAACGGGATCAGCAGCGCCAGGATGAGCACATAGCTCACAATGATGGACTGCATATTTAAGGGCGAGCGGTGCAAATCAGCGGCAATAGAAGGCAGGGCCGTATTCAAAATGGTACCGTCCAGCGATTGCATAAAGATCGCAAGGGCCGCTATCCACGGCAGATAGCGATAAACAACGGGCGAATTTTCTGTTTCCAAAACATACGGTTTTATCGTTGTGGAACTTTTTTAAGGCTGCAATTTCTGATGCACCCACCGGCCATCGCGCATTTCAAAATAGTTGCGATCATGTAAACGGGTTGCGGAAAAGATCATCAGCTCGATCCGTACCGGGGCGATCGCATACCCGCCCCAATTTTCAGGCCGTTCCTTTCCAACCGCACCCTCCTCCAATACCTGTTGAAACCGCGCTACCATCTGATCATAATCATCCACCGGCGTTCCCTGTGTACACATCACTGATACTACCCTGGCCGCTTCGTCCCTTTCAGCAAAGTAGCGATCTGCTGCTTCCGCAGAAACAGGCGTTGCAATACCCTGTATCCGCACCTGCCTTCCGGTAACCGGCCACCAAAAAGTCAACCCCACCTTATTATCCGCTGCAATCTCCTGCCCTTTCCGGGCATTTGTTGGACCTGTAATAATAAAGCTGCCCTCTTTCACCTCCTTCAGCGAAACAAACCGGCCGTTCGGGAAACCGTCCAGTCCCCGTGTTGTTAAACAACATGCGCCGGGAAGCGTTGCGCCGGAAACCATGTTTTCCTCCTGGTACCAGCGGTCAAAAAGTTCCAGTGGATTCATCGTATTTATTTTAATCAAACCTTTAATTCACCGAGACGCTGTAACGCATAAAGCATACAGGTTACATGCATGGATTGTATGAACTGGTTGGTCCGGAACATTTCCTTGAAGCGTTCCATCGGCACCAGTTCTATGTGAATCTCTTCATTGGGATCCAGCTCCTGCTCACCGGTCTTTTTTCCGCCCGTTGCCAGAAACATATGCATCCAGTTATTATTTGTAGAGGGGTTCGCACAGGTTTTTCCCAGGTATTCATAGTTGGTAAATTCATAGCCCGTTTCCTCCTTTAACTCTCTTTTGACCGCCGCTTCAAGGCTGGCATCGGTATCGTCTACACAACCACCCGGAATTTCATAATGGGTTTCCCCGATTCCGTGCCTGTATTGCATTTCCAGCAACACCTGGTTATCTTCTGTAAGCGCAAAAGCAGTAACCCATGTAGGAAATTCATACACATAATAGGGATCTACGATTTTACCCTGGGGGGTTTCGCACCGGTCCTTGCGCACCGTGAACCACAGATCTTTAAACAGGTACGACGAAGAAAGCGTTTTCCAGTCCATCATTGCCATTTTCTTTTTTCTCTTAAATAATTTACCTGGGCTGCATGGTGTTTTCCATGCCAGGCATACAGTTGCAGGTAATAGGATAATGCCAGAGGCTTGCCGGTAACCGGATGTATCACGGTTCTTGCCCATTGTGCCTCATCCAGATCTTTAATGGCAGCGTACCAGCGGGCATGCAATGCATACAGCAGTGTGATGGAAAGGTTTACAGGTAATGATCGTACATCCTCCAGCGCTGCCCAGGCTTTTTCGTCGTAAGCTTTTATCACCGGTTGCTCCTCCGTTAACCCCAGTTTAAAACGGGTATAGGCATTTATATGACTGTCTGCCACATGGTGCACCAGCTGATGCACGGTCCACCCGCCCTCCCGGTAAGGCGTTTGCAGCTGCGGCTCATCCAATCCGGAAATGGACGCTTCCAGCATATTGGGCAGGAACTGTATCGCAGCCAGGCATTCCTGCTTTACAGATGCTGTAAAATCCCGATGCTCAAATCGTCCTATGGGATATTGATTTTCTATCATGGGTTTTAGTGGTGCAGCCAATAGTAACCGGTTCAAAAAATCTCCGGATCATTCCGGCTTACGCGTATTAAACTATTTATGCGATCAATGTACCTGTAACAATTCTACTTCAAATAACAGGGTAGCTCCTCCGGGAATATCGCGGCCCGCACCCCTGTCGCCATAAGCCAGCTCTGAAGGAATCCACAGGCGCCAGTGGCTGCCCTCTTTCATAAGCGGTATCGCGATCTGCCACCCCTTGATCAATGCACTCAGCGGCGCGGAAAACGGCTGGTTTCTTTTAAAGGAACTGTCAAACTCAGTTCCGTCCAGCAAGGCGCCCCGGTAATGCGCCGTAACCGATTGCTGCACGGTGGGCTGTTTGCCGGTACCTTCTTTGAGTACTTCATACTGAATACCCTCCGGAAGCGTTTGTACGCCCTCCTTATTTTTATTCGTTTCAAGAAATTTCTTCCCTGCTTCTTTTTGCGCTTCAATTTTATTGTTCATAAATGCTTTCAGTTTATCCTGTAATCCCATAATTTATTGTATCGTTTCAATAAAAGTAAATAGGCTCAAAGGTAATGAATCCCGCGCAAAGCACGACGGTGTTTTATACGCATCCGGCAATGCGCTGCGTGCAGGCGTACCCGTTCGACACACCGGACCTTCATGGTTAAAAAGCGTATTCCGGCGCCGTATCCCCATCAGCGTACCCGGTCCAGAAACCATCATCTACGGACATTTCCATAAAATCATATCTCGCCAAAACTCATATTTTATTTCAGTTTTGGCGAGATATAATATACAAGGTATACCATCATCCGGCAATCAACAGGCAGGATATCCGGCATCATCCTGTACAATCGCTTACTGTTAATTACACGGCACTATACATATCAACTGTTTCAACAACGCCGTTTATAAAGCACCCCGATGGACCATATCGGGGGGAAACCTATGAAAATTTATACCTGCCAGAACAGCCCGTTTTTTGTAGTTTTGGCGAAATATAAATCATGGAGGAAATCATTGGAAGAGCCGAAGAACTCCAGCTACTCGCCGATATTAAAAAAACACCGGCAGCAGAATTGGTAGCCGTTTATGGAAGAAGGCGGGTTGGCAAAACCTACCTGATCCGGAGCTTTTTTGAGAACGAGCTTCTATTTGAAATTTCCGGGTTACACAATGCCTCCCTGCAGGAGCAATTGGAAAACTTTAAAGATTGTTTATCCCAAACAGTTCCCAAACATAAAAAGAAACCCGCTATACCGGAAACCTGGCTACAGGCATTCCAGCAGCTCATCAGGGTGCTGCAACCGCAGATCGCCAGAAGAAAAAAAGTCATTTTCTTTGATGAATTCCCCTGGCTGGATTCGCCCCGCTCCGGCTTTATGCCGGCCTTTGAGAACTTCTGGAACAGCTGGGCTTCGCGGCAAAAAAACCTGGTGGTAATTATTTGCGGGTCTGCCGCTTCCTGGATGATCCGCAAAATTGTAAACAACAGGGGCGGCCTGCATAACCGGCTTACCCGGCAGATCCGGCTGCTGCCTTTTTCGCTGGCAGAAACGGAACAGTTTTTCCGGGCGCAGGCGATTAAGCTGGACCGGTACCAGGTGCTGCAATTATATATGGCCATGGGCGGCGTACCGCAATATCTTAAACAGGTGAAGCGCGGTGAAAGCGCCATACAGGCCATCGACCGGATTTGCTTTACCAAAGACAGCTACCTGACCAATGAGTTCAGCAATCTTTACCGCTCTCTTTTTGATAACGCCCAGCACCACATCTCCATTGTAAAAGCCCTTGCCGGAAAGCCCTCCGGGCTCACACGGAATGCGATCATTCATACACTCCGCCTTTCGTCCGGAGGCGGCATTACACAAACGCTTGATGAACTCACCGAATCCGGTTTTATCAAATCCTATATCCCTTTTGGTAAAACCGTTAAGAACAGCATTTATAAACTGACCGACGAATACTCACTGTTTTACCTGAAGTTTATTGCGCCCAACAAACGCCCGGGAAAGGGTACCTGGATCAAATTGTTTAACACCGCTTCCTGGAAAAGCTGGAGTGGTTATGCGTTTGAGGGCATCTGTCAGAAACACCTGGAGCAACTAAAAGCGGCACTGGGCATTTCCGGTATTCATACCCAGGAAAGCATCTGGCGCGCTACGGCCCCAGGCGCTACGCGACAGGGCGCCCAGATCGATCTGGTCATCGACCGCAATGACCGCTGCATTAATATTTTTGAAATGAAGTTTGCTGCCAGTACATTGGTGATCCCCAGATCATACCGGGCTTCCCTACTAAACAAGCAGGCGCTTTTCATAGAAACTACAGGAACAAAAAAAACGGTATTCCTTGGTTTTATGACCACGTTCGGTGTAAAAAATGCAGCTGATTACGCCGGTCTTATCCAGCATCAGTTTACGATGGATGTATTATTCAACGCGGCGGTTGCACTGCTTTAATCCTCCCGTAAATGCTTTCCTGTTAGTTGAATAAATACATCTTCGAGGTTGGCTTTCTTCACCTCTTTCGAGCGTTCAAAACCCGTTGCTACCAGGTTATCAATTAGCTGGTCGGGCGTATCAAGCGCAACGATCTCACCGGAATCGATGATCGCGATCCTGTTGCACAGGTATTCGGCCTCATCCATATAATGGGTAGTAATGATGACCGTAGTACCCTCTGCATTGATCTTCCGGATCAGCTCCCAAAGATTTCTCCGGGCCTGTGGATCGAGTCCTGTAGTCGGTTCATCCAAAAAGACCACCCTGGGTTTATTGATCAACGTAGTGGCAACTGAAAACCGCTGTTTCTGCCCACCGCTCAAGTCCTTGAATTTTGCCCGCGCCTTTTCCTCCAGGTTCACCGTTCTTAACAGATCCATTGCATGAACCCGCTGGTTGTACAACCCGGCGAAAAGATCCACCAGTTGTAAAAGATTCAGACCAGGATAGTATCCGCTGGCCTGAAGTTGTACGCCAATGATCCCCTTAATGGCATCCGGCTCCCTGTCCAGGTTATAACCGCCCACCACTACATCGCCGCTTGTTTTTTCCCGAAGTGTTTCGATAATCTCCAGCGTGGTTGATTTTCCTGCGCCATTCGGGCCCAGCAAACCAAATATTTCACCTTCATACACTTCAAAAGAAATGCCCTTTACCGCGCGAAACTGATCATAATCCTTTACCAGATTGCTGACCGAAATGATGGGAGTAGCCATGCGCTAAAACTACAAATAAGTTGGCAATTGCCCGGGGGATTCTTTTTCTAAAACAACAGCAGTTGCCGTACCGGCGTTTCGATTTATTTTTTTGCTTCCGATTCCGTTTTCCTGAAAAAAAACGACCTTCGTCCGCAAATAAAAAAACAATGAAGGTATATAAGTTCGGTGGGGCCTCCGTAAACAGTGCAGAACGGGTTTCCAATATAGCAGCGATCCTGGAGCGTTTCCCTGACGAAGACCTGGTCATTGTTATTTCTGCAATGGGCAAAACCACCAATGCACTTGAAAAAGTGGTGCAGGCTTATTACAATAACGAAAAGGAGCAGGCCCTGCAGCTCTTTGAAGAAATAAAAAAACAGCATATTACCACGGCCAAATACCTGCTGGTAACCCATTACCTGGCCTGTGAAGCAAGATTAAAGGATTTTTTTACCGAGGTGGAATGGATGCTTCATGATCATCCGGTTCGGGAATTTGATTACTACTATGACCAGGTAGTAAGCATTGGAGAGCTTTTGTCTACCTGCATTGTGAGCGCATACCTTTCCGAACGGGGAATTGCCAACGAATGGATCGATGTAAGAGATATTTTCCGTACCGATGATAATTTCAGAGATGCCAATATTAACTGGGATTATACCCAACTGCAAATTGATACAAAGATCGCGCCCATCCTTCAATCAAAAAAATGGGTGATCACACAGGGGTTTATCGGCGCTACCGATGAAAACGAAAGTACCACCCTTGGCCGGGAAGGCAGCGATTACTCCGCTGCTCTTTTCGCAAACATGCTCAACGCAGAAAGTCTTACCATCTGGAAAGATGTGGAAAGTGTGATGAGCGCCGATCCTAAAAAGATCCCCGATGCCGTACCCATTCATGAGCTGAGTTATAACGAGGTGATTGAGATGGCTTACTACGGAGCGCAGGTCATTCACCCCAAAACCATTAAACCCTTACAAAACAGGAACATTCCCTTATATGTAAAATGCTTCCTGGATGCAGACCTTCCGGGAACCGTTATCCGGGATCACATGAATAAGGATCTGCCCCCCATCATCGTGATCAAAGAGAACCAGGTGATGATGGAGTTAAAAACAAAAGATTTTTCTTTTGTAGGAGATGCCCATGCGTATCAGCTATACCAATGGTTTAACGAACATTCCTTAAGGCCCACGCTTACCCAAAACGGGGCGATCAGTCTTATTTTTGCTTTTGATAACTGGGAAGAAAAGATCAGCCGGTTTTCATCAGCAGCAGCGGAGGTCTTTGATGTACATATTACACCCGGGTTAACACTTACCACTATCCGGCATTATAATCAAGCCGCGCTGGACCGGTATATCGGCAATAAGGAAATACTGGTGCGACAGCAAACGCTAAAGAATGTCCGTGCCCTGCACCGTTAACCATTCATCGCATTCAATTATTCGCCGATCACGGTAATTGTTTGTATCATTTTTTTGGGTATGGGCGACCGGTTGAAGATAGCCGGCGACCATTTTGGCATATTTTCCATCCGGTGAATCAGTTCACCGTTGAAATACTCATCCACGCCCCCTTTCAGCACTTTAAAGTTCACCGGGGTTCCATCTGCATCGATGATAAATTCCAATTGTACAAATGCCTTGCTGACACTATCGGGCAAAAAAGGAACCATGTCCTTACCCAGCTTTTGTATAAATGTTTCGTAAGCCGAAGTGCCACCCGGGAATTCGGGCCACTTGGAAACACCATGTACCACATCGCTCACTTTTCTTACAACAAAGACATGTTTATTCTTTGGACGTATTTTCGGAGGCGGCGGCAGAAACCTGGGTGCCAGTGCCGGTGCATCATTGATCACATACTCTCCGTTGTCTTTAGTCATCACCACCGGCAGCTGCTTATGCTGTTCAAAATATTCAAATGCCTGTTCCAGTTTTACATTGAGGGCCTTGTAGGAAGGATCTGTTTCCAGCATCTTACCCAGGTACTCATAGCTCCGCTTCACACTGTAATTGATCGGGAAAATATGAACCGGGATATAGTCGAGCCCCGCACTTTTGGCGCTGGCCGTTAAAATATATAACTCATCGATCTGGTCATTTTTAATAGGGATACAGCCCACAGTGGCACATCCGCCGTGAATAAAAATGTCTCCCCCCGGCTTTGCCTGGTCGGAAAGAATGCGATCAGATGGATTGGGATAATTCAGGCCCAGCGATAAATAATACGTACTGTTGGGGTTGAATTCGTTGATATAATAGAACCCCTCCGGCACCTGGTAATCCCCTTCAAACCTTTTAGGCCCCAGGGAGCCGGCCAGCGCACATACTTTATAAATTTTCAGAAGTTTGTATTCTTCTTTAGCCGAATTTTTCACCCATACCTCCAGCTGGCTGTCGTACTTAAATGAACGGAGGTATACATATTTTGCGGGCCAGTCGAGCCCCTTCAGTTTAAACAGACTTTTCAGATATTCGCCCTTTTTCTGAAACGATTCTTTAGGACGCGGCAAATTCGTTTGCGCGTCAAAAAAAGCCCCGTAAGATGCCGCGGGTGAATAAGAAGTTTGTGCTGCACCGAATATTGAAAATGCAAAAATGCCTGTTAATGCAAAAAATCCCTTTTTTCCTCTCAGTTTTAAAGCCATTTTAAATCAAAATAATTCGCCGGATAATAAATCGCCGTTTGTTTAAAGAATCGTCATCGCACCGGTATCCATCTCCACGCCCTTACAACGAAAAAAAGAGACAGATATTTCGATAACACGTTACAAATTATCTACAAATTTAGCTTTTCTATGTTAAAAAATATGTAATGTATCCTTCATCGTTGAATTTCATTTATTTACCGGCCTCCTGCAAATTTCCGGTTTGAATGCCGGAAGGTTCTTTCAAAATCCTAATTTTGGAATTCCATGATTGATCTACGCTCAGATACCGTAACGCGCCCTACCCCCGGCATGCTGCAGGCCATGATGGCTGCAAAGACAGGGGATGATGTTTTTGGAGAAGATTCAACCGTAAATGACCTGGAAACCCGCTGCGCCGCATTATTTGATATGGAAGCAGCTCTTTTTTGCTCCAGCGGCACCCAAACCAACCAGATCGCCATCAAATGCCATACGCAGCCCGGTGACGAAGTGATTTGTGATGCAGATGCCCATGTATACCAGTATGAGGCGGGAGGTATCGCCTTTAATTCCGGCGCATCCGTTCGTTTACTACCGGGTAACCGCGGGCGCATTACGGCAGCCCAGGTGGCCGCTGCCATCAATCCGGACGATGTACATAAATCTGCCAGCAAGCTGGTATGTATTGAAAATACCAGCAACCGGGGCGGCGGCAGCTGCTATGATTTTGAAGCCCTGCAGCAAATTCAGCAGGTTTGTAAAGAGCACCAGTTGGGGTTTCATCTTGACGGCGCCCGTTTATTCAATGCACTTGTAGCCCGGAAAGAAACACCGGAGCAGTACGGCCGGTTATTTGACAGTATTTCTGTTTGTTTTTCCAAAGGCCTGGGCTGCCCGGTAGGCAGTGTGCTGCTGGGTAGTAAAACATTTATTGCCCGGGCAAGGCGTTTTCGAAAAGTACTGGGAGGCGGCATGCGTCAGGCAGGTTTCCTTGCTGCGGCGGGGCTCTATGCCCTGGAACATCATGTGCTGCGCCTGGAAACCGATCATGCACATGCAGCGGTTGTTGCCGGCGCACTGCGCGATTGCCACTTTGTTGAAAACATTTTACCGGTAGAAACAAATATCATTATTTTTGAAACAAAGGGAATAACGGCCGCCAACCTGGTTGCCCGGCTCGGAGAAAACGGGATCCGTTGTAATGCCGTAGCCCCCGACAGGGTCCGTTTTGTATTGCACCTGGATATTACTGAAACGATGGTGCATCAGTTGACCAACAACATCCGGAGCCTTTAAAAAAACGACTAAAGAAAAAGATATGTTACCAACCCAAAATCCGTCCAAAACCAAGAGCTGGAAAAAATTAGCCGCGCATGCAGCAACCATGAAACAAGTGCATATGCGGGATCTGTTTGCAGCCGATGCGCAACGTTTTCAAAAATATTCGCTTCGTCATGAAGACCTTCTTTTTGATTATTCCAAGAACCGGATCACCGACCAAACGCTTCAACTACTGACGCAACTGGCAGCCGAAACGCATTTGCAGGATGCCATCCGTGCCATGTTTTCCGGAGCGGTCATTAATCAAACCGAACAACGGTCCGTACTGCATATTGCGTTGCGGTATTTTGGAAAGGATGCTATCCTAAGCAACGGTGAAAATGTAATGCCGGCGGTGCGTAAAGTGCAACAAAAAATGAAGCGCTTTTGCGAAGCAGTGCATAGCGGTGCGCATGTGGGGTATACCGGTAAAAAAATCAAATCCATTGTGAACATCGGTATCGGAGGCAGCGACCTGGGGCCTTTTATGGTTACTGAAGCGCTGAAGCCTTATACGGTAAAAGGTATCGAAGCTTATTTCGTTTCCAATGTAGACGGAACCCAGATCACTGAAGTTCTCAAAAAAGTAAATCCAGAAACCACACTTTTTCTGATCGCCTCAAAAACCTTTACCACCCAGGAAACCATGACCAATGCGCATACGGCCAGAGACTGGTTCTTAAAAAAGGCCAAAGACATCAGGCAGGTATCCAAACATTTCGCAGCCCTGAGTACCAATGAAAAAGAAGTAAAAAAATTCGGTATCGATACGAAGAATATGTTTGAGTTCTGGGATTGGGTAGGCGGCCGTTATTCCCTATGGTCTGCCATCGGTTTATCCATTGCCCTCACTATTGGTTACAACCATTTTGAGGAACTTTTAAAAGGCGCCTACAATATCGACGAACATTTTAAAACCGCACCCTTCGAACAGAATATTCCCGTAATTATGGCCCTTACGGGGCTTTGGTATACCGACTTTTTCGACGCGCAAACAGAAGCCATCCTGCCCTATGACCAGTACCTGCACCGCTTTCCTGCTTATTTTCAGCAAGGCAATATGGAAAGCAACGGGAAAAGTGTGGATCGCAACGGGAAAAGAGTAACCTATCCAACCGGCCCGGTGATCTGGGGTGAACCCGGCACCAACGGACAACATGCCTTTTACCAGCTCATACACCAGGGTACACCCCTGATCCCCTGTGATTTCATAGCGCCGGCGCAAACCCATAACCCGGTAGGCGATCACCATCAAAAATTATTGAGCAATTTCTTTGCACAAACCGAAGCCCTCATGAACGGGAAAACCCTGAGAGAAGTAAAAGACGAATTAAAAAAATCAGGTCTTTCAAAAACCGAAATCGACCGCCTGGCTCCCTTTAAGGTTTTTGAAGGCAATAAACCAACCAATTCATTTCTGGTAAAAATGATCACGCCTTATACGCTGGGACAGCTGATTGCGTTATATGAACACAAGATCTTTGTACAGGGCGTGATCTGGAACATTTACAGTTTTGATCAGTGGGGTGTGGAACTGGGAAAACAACTGGCCAATAAGATCCTGCCGGCCCTTGAAGGAGACGCACCGGTTACGGGACACGACAGCAGTACCTCCGGTTTGATCAATGCATACAAAAAAATGCGTTGATGACCGGAACCCCTGCACACTGTTTTTTATACCGCAAAGGGAATTATGGAGCGTAAAAAGGTTATATTTGTCGGCTAAATACCCCGTATTTAAGAATTGGTGATATATGAAAAAAATCGAGTTAGAAATTGTGGCCTTATCACACAGCATTACGCAAACCCATTCCTATGCCGTTGTGCTGGGTGAAGTAAATGGGTTACGGCGTTTGCCGATAGTGATTGGCGGGTTCGAGGCGCAGGCCATTGCGGTAGCCCTTGAAAAAATGAACCCCAGCCGGCCACTGACTCATGACCTGATGAAAAACTTCCTGGTGGCCTTTAATATCGACCTGCACGAGATCATCATCTCCGACCTGCAGGAAGGGATCTTTTTTAGCAAGCTTATTTGTTCATCCGATCATGATACGGTAGAGATCGACAGCCGCACTTCCGACGCCATTGCGCTGGCCGTCCGTTTCGGATGCCCCATTTATACGTATGAACACATACTGGAAACCGCGGGTATTGTGATGGACGAGAAAGGAGAACCCAAGGCAACAAAGGAAGAAGCCGTTGGTGGTACCACCAGCGAGCCGTCGAGGGATGATCTGAAAACCCTCACCCTTGAGGAGCTCAATACCATGCTGAATGAGGTATTGGAAAATGAAGATTATATCCGGGCCATTGCGATACGGGATGAGATCAATAGCCGGACTCAAAAATAGCCGGGCCGTTTTACTATCTAATACGCCGTGACGTGGTATTCTTCTCCAACTGCAAAATAAATCTGGGCTTACACATAACAGCCAAGCGTGCTGACGGGTTTCACGACCTTGAAACGGTCTTTTATCCCCTCCCGCTCTATGATGTGCTGGAGCTGATGCCCGCTGATGAAACCACCTTGCAACTATACGGGTTACCCATCCCCGGCAACAAGGATCATAACATTGTATGGAAGGCCTGGCAACTGTTAAAGCAGGACCTGCCCAACCTTCCGCCCGTAGGCTTTCACCTGTTAAAAAATATTCCGGCGGGTGCCGGGCTGGGAGCCGGAAGTGCCAACGGAGCTACAGCGTTGATGGCGCTAAACCGTTTTTTTGACCTGCAATTATCCCAAAAACAATTATTAAAATACGCATTGCACCTGGGCAGTGATTGCCCGTTCTTTATTCTCAACAGCCCCTGCCATGCTACCGGGCGGGGCGAAGTGCTAAACCCCATTTCATTGAACCTCGCGGAGTATTACCTGGCAGTGGTGAACCCCGGCGTGCACATCAGTACACCCTGGGCTTTTAGCCGTATTACCCCCGCCCCTCCTGTTCATTCCCTGGAAACCATTACAGACCGTACTCCTTCCCAATGGGAGCAATGGATCACTAATGATTTTGAGCGGCTGGTATTTGAAGCATATCCGGAAGTGCATGCGATCAAAACCCGGTTGCTGGCCATGGGCGCTGTTTTTGCTGCAATGACGGGTACCGGCAGTACGGTATTCGGCTTGTTCAAACACCGGCCGGACCGCATCACGTTCCCGGAAACATATTTTGTCAAGTGCCTTTCCCTGGCGGAGCCATTGTGTCGTTAGAACCGGCGATTTTTCAGCATCCGGATCGTTTCCAACGCAGGATGTCCAATCCCCATTACCAATTTTTCAATGCATCCTGAGCACTGCATTTTCAGATCTTCAACTTTTCAAATTCTGATACTCATCAAAATTTTTTGTTACTCCCGGATCTTTAATGGATCATTTTTTGTATCTTGCGGCTATGCTTATAGCAGGTATTCGCCAACTTCCTTTTTTGCGACAGCATCTTGATCTGTTGAACCACTGACATCTGTTGGGGTATTAAGCCGGTTCTGTTCCCGGTATGTTCTCTTGGTGATCGTATTCCTTATTTTTTATTTCTAATCTCTAATTTTCTGTTTATGTCTGCAATTGCTCAAAATACAGGTAGTTATTTTATGGACCTGGAGGAAGTGTATGGTGCGCACAATTATCATCCGCTTCCCGTTGTATTATCCAAAGGAAAAGGTGTTTTTGTATGGGATGTGGATAACAACCGCTATTATGATTTCCTAAGCGGTTATTCCGCCGTAAACCAGGGGCATTGCCATCCCCGCATTGTTGCCGCCTTTGTAGAACAGGCCCAGCAGCTAACCCTTACCAGCCGTGCTTTTTATAATGATAAACTGGGCGATTTTGAAAAATACATTACTACATTATTGGGTTATGATAAGGTGCTGCCCATGAATACCGGTGTTGAGGCGGTGGAAACAGGCATCAAGCTTTGCAGAAAATGGGCCTATGAAGTAAAGGGCATTCCTGAAAACGAAGCAGTGATCATTGTATGTGAGCAAAATTTTCATGGAAGAACCACTACGGTCATTTCCTTTAGCAGCGATCCTTCGTCAAAGGAGCACTTTGGTCCCTTTACCGATGGTTTTCTGAAGATCCCTTATAACGACCTCGCCGCATTGGCCCAGGCGCTTAAACAAAAAAACATTGCCGGTTTCCTCGTAGAACCCATACAGGGAGAAGCCGGCGTTGTTGTTCCGGATGAAGGATACCTGTCTACCGCAAAACAGCTTTGCGAAGAAGCCGGTGTATTGTTTATTGCGGATGAAATACAAACCGGCCTCTGCCGTACAGGACATCTGCTGGCCTGCGACGCGGAGCAGGTAAAGCCCGATATCGTATTGCTGGGAAAAGCATTGAGCGGTGGCATGATGCCCGTGAGCGCAGTACTGGCCAATAACGAAATCATGTTAACCATCAAACCCGGAGAACATGGTTCCACCTACGGCGGCAATCCGCTGGCAGCAGTTACAGCCATAGCCTCCCTGCAGGTACTCATCGATGAAGATATGGCCGGCAACGCCCTGGAACTGGGTGCTTTTTTCCGCCAACAGCTCCAGGATCTTTCCTCTCCGCATATACGCACGGTGCGGGGAAAAGGCCTGTTAAATGCCATTGAAATAAACGCAGAAAATCCTGAAGCCGCCTGGAACCTGTGCCTGGAAATGAAGAAAAACGGGTTACTTGCAAAACCCACGCATGGAGATAAGATCCGGTTTGCGCCTCCCCTTTGCATTACAAAAGTGCAGCTGGAAGAAGCTATTGAAATCATTCGCCGTTCATTAAACTGCCTCAATGCCTAAAATACCTACGCATTATTTTTCCTCAGTGCTGATCGGAATTATCGACGGTATTATTATTCCGCTTACCGTGTTTTGTTTTCTTACCGGTTTGGGTCACGCCACTGCGGAAGCATGGACTTATACTGCATATACGGCGTTGGCCACCGCCATTTTAATGGCTGTGGGCGGATTTTTTACACGGCGGGAAGAACTGTCGCATACGCACGACAAACGGATCCTGAACGTTTATAAAGGGCTCGATGTGGCGGATCATATTAAAGAAGACCTTATTAAGGATGCGCAGCGGGAAAGCGACGAGTGGAAAACGGAATGGCGTCAGAGGGGCACACCCGACGAGCCGTTGCCCCCCTTTAGTTATGCGCTATCCATTTTTACGGGCTGTATCGCCGGCGGACTTTTAGTTCTCTTTAACGCCCAACGACAGCTTTTACCCGCTTATACATTTTTCCTGGTTCCCGCAATGGTACTTATTGTAACCGGTTTTCTCAAGTACCGCCTGTTCGGACGACCCATTTGGGGAGGCATCGTTTTAACGGCTGGAGGCGGTGTTATGGCCGCAGCAGGGGCTTATTGGATCGGTACGCTTATATAATATTAATATTACAGCCCATGGAACCCGTTCCGGAACAATATACTACCGGTCCTGGTTTCCGGTTATCAGCATTGCGCAAACAGCGTGCAATGCTGAAATTCGAACATAGCTTTTTTCCTAGTCTTCCTGTTCCGCGTCCTCCTTTAACTCCATCTTTGGAAACAAGATCGTCAGCATCAGGATCACGGCAGCCAGTAATACCAGGTACAGGCCGATCTGTCGTTCGGGGCAGTCGCCCGCCTCGCAACGGCCAAAAAGAATAAAGTTCCGGATTGCCCAGGCCAGGTTTAATACGCCAAACAGCAGATTCATCCGCTTTGCCCAGAGCCTGGCCACAAAAGTGAGTAACAGGATCACTCCTGTCAATATAAAATGATTGTATGCCGGTATTCCATAACGGGTGCCGGTGGTATCTACTCCAGATAATGTAAGCCCTATCGACCGGATCTGGGACCAGGGCATAAAACATGCGATCGCAAGAATGATTGCAGCCAGTAATGCCAGCCATTGAGAGCGACTAAGAATTTTCATCCTGCAAATAAAGAACAATCGTTTCTATAAAACAAGAGCGCTCCGTTGAAAAGAGCGCTCTTAAAATTTTATAGGATAAACGGTTGAATGGTCGCGTATTAAAATCAGAAGAGAACTACGCTGATCTTCCTGACCATGTGATGCAGCAACGGCCTACCCTCTTTATGTAAATATTATGCCAAACTTTAAAAAACAGCTTTTTTTGGTCATAAAAATTTACATATCAATACCTTACAATAAAAGAAATACGGCTATCACCGCAATTGATCGGAAAAACGGCACCCACAGTACTGCTTTTTTTAACCCCCGGGATGACAACCATGAAACCAGCCCATGCGGGGAGGATATATGTTCCTCAAAACCCCGGGCTGTGGGAAAAAAAAATTATCTTGCAGACATTAAAAAGCCGTTCCGGTTTTTCATTCATTTGAGTAAAATCATCAGCATACCTGTAGCCGCAGCAGCCACTGATGCGGAGCTTCTGGATCAGTTTAAACTGAAAGGAGATTCCGAGGCTTTGGCGCATTTGTACCTGAGATACAGCGACTTAATTTATGGGGTTTGTTTGAAGTACCTGGAAGATGCTGAGGATGCGAAAGATGCCGTTATGAACATTTATGAAGCGTTGGGAGAAAAATTGCAGCGGCATGAGGTTCAGAACTTTAAAAGCTGGCTCTATGTACTGGCCAAGAATCATTGCCTGATGGAGCTGAGAGCCGCTAAAAAAAATATAACGGTAAATTTGGATACGCAGCTTGTGCAATCGGGCGATTTTTCGCATCTGGATGGTATCATTGAAAAGGAAGAAGCTTTTAAAAAGCTCGAAAAATGTATGGAATCGCTTCCGATGGAGCAGGAAAAAACGATCCGGCTGTTTTATTATGACAATAAATGTTATAATGAAATAGCGGAAACAACAGGAATGGAATGGAATAAAGTGCGCAGCCTGATCCAGAACGGAAGAAGAAATTTAAAAAACTGTATGGATAAACATGCCAACTGATCCTACATATCAGTACACAATTGAAGATATCCGGCGTTATCTCAGCGGCAGTATGTCTCCTGCTGAGATGCACGACATGGAGAAAGCAGCACTGGCAGATCCGTTTCTGGCAGATGCACTGGATGGTTACAGAACGGCCCGGCCCGCTGTAGCCGATATACATCTGAATGAGATCCGGAGCCGCATCAGCGGACAAAAAGTTGAACCAGGGCGGCAAACCCCGGTTGTGGCGCTGCATAAAACAAAATGGTGGCGCGGTTTGGCTGCGGCTGCGGTTATTGGTATCATGGCCGCCGGCGCCTGGTTTTTTATGCGCCCGGACAACAGCACTACCAGCCATATCGCAATACAAGATGCGCGGACGGCACCGCCTGCAACCAAAGCCACTGCGGACACGGCTGCGGCTCAGGACGATCATTTGAAAGACACCGCAATCGCGATGCAACAGCTTGCCGTAACGGGGCGTGAAAGCCATACATCGAAGCCGCTACCCGCAACTAAAAAAACGGTACCCCCGCCCGCTGCTCCGGCGCTCCAGGCAGCCGAAGAGCAGATCGCCGCTGCGGATGCAGTCGTTGTTCCTGCTCTGCCCGCAAAAGCAATGGCCAACCTGCCGAAGGACTCAC
The DNA here is from genome assembly GCF_021044425.1 of Niabella pedocola. Classification (GTDB taxonomy): domain Bacteria; phylum Bacteroidota; class Bacteroidia; order Chitinophagales; family Chitinophagaceae; genus Niabella; species Niabella pedocola. The sequence goes on from NZ_JAJNEC010000004.1 coordinate 388,009, forward strand.
ATTTTTCCGCAAACGCCCGGACTAACAATTCGATGCTCCGCATACGCGGCGTTAGTTCGCTCAAAAAGGCGCCGTCTGAAAACTTAGGGGCGGGTTGGGAAGGCCCCATCGGTGCTACCGGAAATCTGAGTTTTGTAGCGGCCAAAAACGAGGAGCCCCCCTATTATCTGGGCAAGGTTACAGATACTTCGGGCATTCCTATTCCCGGAGTAACCATTACCACCTCCCAAAACAAGTCAACCGTCTCCAATGTGGACGGAAGCTTTCGCCTGCCTGCCCAGGACTCGGCCGGCAGCCTGGCTTTTACAGCCCCTGGTTATAAATATAAAATGCAGCAACTGCTGTCGGGAAAAGTGGCCGGTATCCAGCTGACGAAAACCGATAACGCTTTAAATGATGTTGTTGTAATCGGTTACGGACAACAAAAAAAACGCGCCGTTATTGGCAGTATCAGCAGTTATAAAGTAGATACCCTTCCTTATAAGGAGTCCCCCTATCCGCAGGGAGGATGGGATAGTTTTTATAATAATCTCACCAACGAAATGGGGATCAATAAAGGCAACGCTTCAAAGGAGCTACATCTCCGGTTCACCGTTGAAAACGGTTTGCCGGAAAAATTCACAGTGGTGAAAACACCGGACGAAGCTACGGCCCAAAAAGCCATCTCCATTATTAAGAAAGGTCCCAAATGGAAGACCAGTAAGCGAAAAAAGAAAGTGGATGTAAAAATGAAGGTGGATTAGCGGTGTATCCGTCAACAGCGCAAGCATTTCCCGGTTTCAACCGGGCGGACCATAAGACAACTATCCCGCATCGCTAAACCCCGGATAACGCTTTAACTGCCGGCAGACTTTAAAAAACCGCGATAATTCATTTACATTAGTGGAACAAAGCATTTTGTTTCTATGATCCAGCCGGTATCAGTACTTCGCAGCACGCTTCTTTCAGCGCTCCTCCTTTTTTTGCAAACAACCCGCGCGCAGCAGCCAGTTACCGTCCAACCACCCAATATCATTTTTATTATTGGAGATGATATCAATTGGGACGACCTGGGCTGCTATGGCAACAAACATATTAAAACCCCGAACCTGGACCAGCTGGCGGCCGACGGGGCACGATTTGATCATTTTTTTGTAACCGCCAGTTCCTGCAGCCCCAGCCGTACCAGTATTTTAACCGGGAGATATCCGCACAATACCGGTGCTGCGGAATTACATACCCCGCTTCCTGCTGAGCTCAGCTATTTTCCCGAGCAATTGCGTAACGCCGGGTATTATACGGCCTTATTAGGCAAATGGCATGAGGGGCCCGCTACCAGGCGTGCCTATGACAGTGTGATCACCGGTGTACCCCGGAACGGTTCCGGAGGGGAAGCGCAATGGCTGAATATGATCTCCAGGTGCAAGACAACGGGTAAACCGTTCTTCCTGTGGCTGGCTACTTTTGATGCGCACCGCGACTGGTCGCCGGACACCGAGTTTGCCGTTACCCATGATCCTCAAAAAGACATCCAGGTTCCGCCAACCCTTGTTGATGACAGTGCCACCCGCCGTGATCTGGCCTCTTACTATAATGAAATCGGGAGGATCGATACGTACCTGGGCAGGCTGCGGAAAATGCTGGAGCAGGAAGGACTGGCGCAAAATACCATTCTTGTTTTTACGGCAGATAACGGCCGTCCCTTCCCGGGCAGCAAGACCCGTTTGCAGGACCGGGGGTTAAAAGAACCGCTGCTCATTTACTGGCCCGGAAAAATCCGGCCCGGAACGGTAAGCAAGGCATTGGTCAGCAGTATTGATATCGCACCTACCCTGTTGAACATCGCCGCAATAAAACCGGCCCCTTCCATACAGGGCCGCAGTTTCCTGTCGTTGTTCAGCCGTCCGGAAGGGGCTTTTCGAAACTATATTTTTGGTGAGCATAACTGGCACGACTATGAAGCCTATGAACGCAGTGTACGCACAAAGGATTTTTTGTACATCTTCAATGCCCGTCCGCAGTTCGATAACGGCGGCCCTATAGATGCCAATCAAAGTCCGTCGGCCCATTCTTTAAAACAGCGGGCTGGCCAACTCACCGTTCTTCAGCAGGATGCCCTGCAACAGCCCAGGCCCCGGGAAGAATTCTTTGTAATGGCCGGAGATCCGCTGCAGACACGCAATGAAATTGACAATCCCAAATACAGGGAACAGGTACAGGCGTTGCGTCATAAGCTAAAACAATGGCAGCAGGAAACCGGTGATACGCAGCCGGTACATCTTACACCAGACTGGTATCATCGTATTACAGGCAACGCATTGCCACAAAAAAACATCCGGGGAGCAATGCCCGGAGCAGCCGCAAACGCCATACAGAATAATCATAAAGGGCCCTTTTAAGGCCCTTTATCAATGATCTCTTTATAAAAAATCAGCGATCCCTATTTCGCAGGTGTAATCACGATCTTACGGAACTCGATCGGACCGTGATCGCCCTGGATATAGATCGGTCCGGGTTCGCCTTCGTTGCTATCCAATGCCCCGCCCGTGATACCCGGGATCTCCTGGTTGCTGATCACAGTTTTACCGTTTACCACAACGGTAACCATCCGTCCCACCAGGGTAACATCGTAGCTCTGCCACTGATCTGGCCCCTTAGCATTGATTTCGCTCGGTGTTAAGAAACCGTAGATGCCGCTGAAAAGCACGCTGGACGGATGCGCATCTTTCGGGCTGTCCTCAATCTGGGTTTCGTATCTTCCCCGGAGGTACACACCGCTATTGCTGCCTTTATGATAACGGAATTCCACATGTAATTTAAAATCCGTGAATTTCTGATCGGAGATCAGGTTGGCTCCGGAGTGCGGGCTGGTAAGTACCCCGTTCTTAACGATCCACTGGTTGTCTGCGCCCACCGCCTTCCAGCCATTCAGATCTTTCCCGTTAAACAGGTTTATCGGTTTGTCCCAAACCGGTGCAGCGGCTCTTTTTAAAAGCGGCGCCTTTACCCCTTTCCAATTGTATTTTTTCCCTTCACTGGTTACTACCGTACCTTCAATACCACCATTATTCAGCATGCCTTCAATCACAAAATCCTGGTTTCCTTCTTCCCATTGCGGAGGAATGGTAAAACTGAATTTTCCATTATCGAAATTCACTTTAGCCACCGGCCGGGCACTTCCCGTAATGCCAACGAAATATCCTACCAGCGTTCTGGTTCCCGATAGCTTTACCTCCAGCCAGGACGGTGAGGGTTTGCCATCCACATCTACCGTTATATCCCAGCGGCCGATCAGCTCCTTAGCATCTGCTGCCGCCGTATGCAGGGGCAACGGTTTTTCCGCAGGAACCCGGCCAGCATGAACGGAAGCCGCCGCGAGTAAACAACTCACACCAAAAACAAGAAAACGTTTACGCATAAAAATGATTTATTATTTAATGATTCAGTTTTTGACAACCGGGTGTTTCAAAAAAATGCACGCGGCCTAACAAAACCGGAAGATAAGATTTATTTCTTTTTTTCCGGCAATCCGATCCATAAGCGGTTGTAACGCCTGGTACCATTATATGATTATTGACCGTAAGCGGCAAAGCCATCGAAGATCTTTTTTAACAGCGCTGCCTGCTCTTTATGGGTATTAATGAGGTTCACCCTTTCCGACGGATCTTCATCCAGGTTGAACAATTCCTTTACTGCCGGGATCAGCTGTCCTGTAACCGGATGTTCCCATGCCGGGGCCTCCCGGTATTTCCACTGCCTGAGTTTTACTGCCTCCGGCTTGCCATGATTTACAAGAAATATCGGCCGGTGTTCAAAGCTGCCCGGTTTCACCTTTCCTTCCAGTAAACGGCCAATGTCCTGCCCGTCCAGCTCCCGCCCTGCCGGAAGTCCTGTGCCGGTCCATTTTGCAAGCGTGGGTAATATATCCACATTGCTAATGGCTTCGGAGAGCTGCTGCCCCGCGGGTATCCGGTTTTTCCAATAAATGATAAACGGCACCCGGGCACCGCCTTCGTATGACTGGGCCTTCGATCCTCTGAAAATACCCGCTGCCCCGGCATGCGAACGTTTTGTTACTCCATCTTTTTCCATCCGCGCCGGGTATTCGCTCCAAGGCCCGTTGTCGCTGGAAAAAATAAAGATCGTATTGTCGGCCATTTTTTTCTGTTCCAGTGCGTTCCAGATAGCCGCCAGGCCTTCATCGATTTCTGTGATCACTTTTCCCAACGGACCACCCGCCTTTCCGTTAAGGCCTTCCGCCGCCGCCGCATAGGCCACGGGTAAATGCGGCAGGTTATGGGCCAGGTACAGGAAGAAGGGTTTTCCCGGTTGCTGCTGCCGGATAAACCGGATCGACTCCTGTGTATACAAACGCGTTAACAGCGAGTCTGCCGGCCGCTCCAGCTCCGGTCTTGTATTCCGGAAGATCTTAATCACCGTGTCCGTGTTTACATACGGAAACCGGTAATCGTGGCTGTACAGAAGGCCGTAAAAAGAATCAAACCCCTGGCCATTGGGTTTGTTGAATTCCTTTTGATCCCCCAGATGCCACTTCCCTACCATCCCGGTTTGGTACCCATTTTTTTTCAGCAGCTCTGCAAGGGTTACCTCGGCATCCGGCAATCCCAGCCGGGAGCCCGGCGCAATCGGGTCCGGAAGATTGTAACGCGAAGCGTAACGGCCCGTTAACAGGGATGCCCGTGAGGGTGTGCAGGATGGGCTGGTTACCACATAATTGGTGGCCAGCAATCCGCTGCCGGCCATTTTATCCAGGAACGGCGTCCGGATCACGGGGTTACCATAGCAACCGATATCGGAGTATCCCAGGTCATCGGTCAACACAAAAATGATGTTAGGCCGTTGCTGTGCAATGCCTTTAAATGCTGTGAACAGCAGCAGTGAAAAAAAATAAAGATGTCGCATATAATTCAATCACACTTTTTATATTCTTTTTTAACGAAATATATCTTTCCTTTTATACCTCCCCGCGGCCGGAAGCGGTCAATTGCAACAGGGCATTCAGTACGGCACTCTCGATCCGTTTCTGCCGGCGATTGCTGCCATCGATCGCGTGCAGTTCTATTTTATACTTAACGAAATCCTTGCCCATGTCTGCAATCCGCACCAACACTTCCCCGCCGGGAACCAGGTCCGGCAAGGTTTTCAGCACCGGTTCCAGCTTTGTACCTAAGGTTTGTGCATCCATCCTATCTGCCAGGGGCAGTTCAAACCGAACCGTTAGTTTATCGGATACCTGTGCCGATTTATTGATCACGGTGGCAGTAAAAACAAGATTATTGGGCACCAGTACCATGTCTTCTTCCTCGTTCAATACTACAATATTGGCAAAGGTGATATCGATGATCTTGCCCGAGTGTTCACCGATCCGGATATGATCCCCGATCGAAAACTGTTCGGAGAACATGATGATCAGGCCACTGATCATATTGGTAATATATTCTCTGAAAATAACCGCAATCGCCATCGCCACGATCGTCATGCTGGTGATAAAATCCTTGGGATTGATGCCCAATGCAATCATGACCGATACCACCGCGAAAACAGCATTCAGTATGGCCGCCAGCCGGTTAATACCCAGCACAAAGTTTCCCCTTACTTTATTAGATGCATGTCTGCGGTTGTAAAAGGAAACCATGATGAACTTGCCCGTGGAAATGATCACACTGGCTGTAAGAAAAGTGTTCAGCCCGTATGCCAGTTGCAGCAGGTAGGGATGCTGCGCATAAAAATCGTCAAAAAAAGGAAATGAAATACTTAGCAGGACCCAGGCCAGAAGCCTCAGCAAAAACGACACCGGTATTGTTCCTTTCTTTTGTTCCATCAACCGTGATTTAGCCGCCAAGCTAATCATTTTTGAATGAATTTAAAAACTGTTTAAGAACCACCCGTCACGGTACGTCTTTGCTCCGGAAAAAATATGGTGCCATGTTATTCACCGATGTGGATTTATATTTTTGTTCTGCAGCATCCTGCCGGTTATCTTTGAGCAGATGGATGATAAAAACGAAGTAAATGCATTGCTCAATCTGATTGATGACCCGGACAGTGAAATCTATGAGGCCGTTAGCAGCCGCATTATCACGTATGGTCTTCCGATGATCCCCAACCTGGAACATCTATGGGAAACCACGGAAGATAAGGAAGTACAGGAGCGTATTGAGTTGCTGATTCACCGGCTCTATTTTTCCGGTTTGGAAACTGATTTTAAACAATGGAATGAGGCGGGGCATCATGAATTGATGCCGGCATTGCTTTTGATTGCCAAATTTCTTTACCCGGAGCTGCAGGCCGCCAAAGTGCTGCACCATGTAGAGCGGTTACGCCGGAATATCTGGCTCGAGATCAACAATTACCTTACACCGCTGGAGCAGGTGCACATCATCAACAGCATCATCTACAACTACATTGGTATTAAGGGAAACACAAATAACACCGAGCGCCTGAACGAATACCTGCTTCCGCAGATCCTCGAATCGAAACGGGGCAATCAAACGGGTATTGGCTCGCTGTATTTATTACTGGTAGAGCTATTAGACATTCCGATCCGGCTGATGCGTATTCCCCACCAGTTCGTACTGGGCTATTGCAAACCTGGTTTGGGCGATGCCACGGGAAATTACGAAGTGGATTTTTTTATAGAGCCTTCTCTTGGACAGATTTTTACCCATACCGATCTGCAACATTATCTTAAAAAAATTGGTGCCGAACATGCACCGGACCTGCTGCGGCCCCGATCGAACCGGGAAGTTATTAAACAGGTACTCACCGATTTCAGGGAATGTTTTAACAACGACCTTCAAAAAGTACAGTACCAGGAACTGGGCGCCCTGATCCGGTTGCTGGATTAATGCTCATCATAAGATATGCTTATTTTTAAAGCCGGCCTTTAGCGAAGGTTACCAGCGAAGCGGTTTATTTTACCGGATGACAATCCACAGCCTCAACACCCGCGGGAAATGCCGGACTGATATATGGGATACCCAGGTTTAACCCTCTCAGCACCATTAATACCGCAACAACCGCCACGAAATAAGGCAACAGCTTTTTAATCCGAAGCCGGAATGAAAATGAAAGATGATGCCCGGTAAGCATCAGAGCCGCCATCAACGGGATCGTACCCAGGCCAAATGCTGCCATAAAAACACCCGATGTGAAGGTACTACCCATTACGAGAGCGGTAGCAATGGCCATATAAACCAGGCCGCAGGGCAGTAATCCATTCAGCATGCCAATCAGCAAAAACGAAAGCGGCCGGTTACGGCGTGTAAGAAAACGGCCGAGCGTTCTTTTAATGCCTTGCTGTAAACGGTTAAACCACTTTATCTCCGGGAGGTACCGGGCGGGCAACAGCAGCACCAATAACACAACACCCATGGCAACAGAGAAATACTGCTGGTAGCCGATGATTGCAAACCGGTACCCGGCCCAGCCAAGCATCGCACCCATCAGGAAATAAGTCAGTATCCGGCCCAGGTTATAAAGTCCTACCGAAAGCAACCGTGCAAAGGGCCGGGTGGTATCCAGCGGAATGGACAATGCCAGCGGCCCACACATCCCGATACAGTGAAAGCTGCCCGCTACGCCCATTCCCAACCCTGCAAATAAGGCTTCTATCATTTATGGAATTTGAACATTTTCCTCATAATAATACCCTGTATGGTTGTTCTCCCATGCTACCCTTACGCGGTACCATCCTTTTACAAACGAAGTGCTTGGTAGCGAATAAACAGCTGCCCCCCCGGATTGAATGGGTATCCGCCGGTCTGCCGAACTGGCCGACAACCGGAGAAACTCAATACATCCGGAGTCGAGCTGACCGGATGCCGGTGCCGGAAGCCGTACCCATATGCTGCCGGCAGAATCGCGGATAGATACCCGCTGCCCCAGTGCCGCCAGCTGCTGCTTACCATCGATCACTTGCTGATATTTCAGTTCCTTATCATAATAATTGGCATCTACGGTTTCATTGGTTTGACGCATCGCGAGGCCTACCATAAACGTCATGCCGGCCAGAAAAAGCACCAATACAATAACCACTCTGATTCCCCAGTTCATATGTATGCGTTTTAAATAAAGGGTCCTAAAAATTTTGACTTTACGGTTGCTGTTTTTTTGCCGTCGGTATACACACCGATCAGGATATCTGTGGAGCGGGCCCTGATCCCTGCTGAGGGCAATACGATAAAAAATGTACGGTTGCTTAAGCTTTCCTTTTTGAGTACATTGTGCGTGGAATCGATCATACGAACCTGTCCCGGCACCGGCCCCTCCACCCTTAACTCCAGCCGTACATCTTCCCGTGTTTTATTGATGATCTTTGCCTGAAAAAGATTCGACAGGGAATCTTTACCCACTTCCTGGTACAATTGTCCTTTCACCCGGGATATGGTTGTATCGATGCTTTTTCTCGAAAGAACAAGAAAGCTCATTAAGGTTACCAGCACAATCAGGATCACGGAATAGAATTTCATTCTTCCATTAAACTGAAAAGGCCGCTTTTTTGATATCTGGTTTTCAGAGGCCATGCGGATCAACCCCTCCGGCCGGCCAACCCGGAACATAACCTCATTGCAGGCATCAATACAGGCGGTACAGCCCACACATTCCATCTGTACACCGTTACGAATATCAATGCCGGTGGGGCACACATGCACGCAGAGTTTACAATCAATACAATCGCCCAGCGCCTGCTGTTCCTTTTTTGCCAGTTTGCCCCTTGGTTCACCCCGGTTATAATCGTAGGAAACCTGCATGGTATCTTTATCAAACAGCACGCCCTGAAGCCGCCCGTACGGGCAAACTGTGGTACAGACGATATCCCTTACAAAGGCAAAAACAAAATAGAAAAGAGCCGTAAAAAACAGCAAGCCGGCAAAGAGGCCCATATTTTCCGATACCGGGCGCCGCATCAATGCCATTACTTCATTTACACCGAGGATATAAGAAAGAAAGGTATGCGCGATCAGAAAGGAAACCATAAAAAAGGCCAGGTGCTTTATTGCCTTTTTTGTAAACTTCTGCACACTCATGGGAGTGGCATTGAGTTTCTTCTGCTGTGAAGGCGTTCCTTCTATCCACCATTCAATCTTCCGGAAAACAAATTCCATAAACACGGTTTGCGGGCAAACCCAGCCGCAAAAAACCCGGCCATAGATCACAGTAAACAATGCTACAAATACAATGGCCAGTACCATCGCCACGGCAAAGATGAAAAAATCGTCGGGCCAGAATATGTTTCCAAACAGGATGAAACGGGCCTCCGGAAAATTCAGTTCCACCGCGGGCATGCCGTTGATCTTTATAAAAGGCAGCGCGAAAAACAATAACAGGTAAGCGGCCGACAACCACTGCCGGTACCGGTACAATTTGCCCTTTGGCCGGAGCGCGTATATCCAGTTACGCTTCCCCTTATCATTTACATTGCTGTGGCGGTCTCTAAAGCTGTTGCTGACTTTTTGCGGACCCACGGCTTCATCTTCTGCCTTCATCCTTTACTGTTTCTTTTTATGAACGGATCAGCGGGCGGCACTGCTATCGCCCTTTGCCAAGGCAGCAGTGCTATCGGTTCCCGCAGGTGCTTCTTTATAAACATCTCCCTGCGGCTCCTTTGCCCCCGGAGGATTGCTGCCATGGATGGATTTGATATAACTGGCGATCTCTGCGATCTGCTCCGCGGAGAATACATCCTTCCAGCTCATCATCCCCTTTTCTACCACACCCAGTTTAATCGTTTTAAACACCTCACGGATGCTTCCCCCGTGCAACCAGTAATCATCCGTAAGGTTGGGACCAACACCTCCCTGACCGGCATTACCATGACAGGCCGTGCAGTTGTTCATGAATAATTTTTTACCGGCTTCAATACCGGCCGCATCAGCCATCACCACTGTGTTTTCATTTACCGCGTCACCCTTTGATTTCATATAAGCCGCCACGTTCAGGTTGCCCTTTGTAACCGCAATTTCATATTCCTCATACTGGTTAGGTGCTGCATGCAGCACATGATACCGCCACAGGTAGCCGATACCAAATACAATGGACGCCATAAAGGCTATGGTAAACCAGGGGGGCGTAGCGTTATCCAATTCCCGGATACCGTCATAACTGTGTCCCACATCCAGGGAGCCCTCCTCCTCCATCGGTTTTAATTTATTCGCCTTGCGCCACCAGGCAGTTAATCCCCGGTAGGTTTCCTTTTTGGTGCTTACGCGTGTTTTACGCATTTCTTCAATACCCGTAAAAAACCGGATCCAGTAAATAAAAGCAAAGATGGTAAGCAGCTCCAATGCAATGGCCCCTATTAAAATATACCGCAGGATCTTCGCGTCTGTAAACGGATTGGAAACCGTTACCGCAGCCGCCGCATCCTCCTGACCAAACACCTGCATACCCACAAACACTGCGATCAATGTGAGCAATGGCTTGATAGCGGTGCTCTTGTTTTTGTTATTACTGTCGCCTGCCTCCTGATTTTTTTTCCGCTCGCGGTATACATCCATCGATGCCCGCAACGTAAAGCCCAGCATACCGATGATCAGTAACAGGAAAATGATCACGATTACCAATACCATATTTACATCCAGCACCAGCCGGGGTGTTTGAGGCCCCTGTTCAGCAGCCATTGCCGGTAATGCTGCCAGGCTTCCCCATCCGGCGAACCCTATAATTTTCTTTAACCGTTTTATCTTCTTCATTGCAGCTTTATTTAAGTTCATCAAGTGGCAGGTTTTCCATTTCCGATATACTTTCGTTGCTCGTTTTCATTGCATACAGAACAACAGCAATAAACAGCCCCGAAAACAATACCAGGGAAATGACCGGGTAAATACTCACCCCGCTTATCTTTTCTAAATAGTTTATAAATTTCATGTATATTTCTTTTTATTGCTTTTGGATCACATGGAATTCCGCATAAAAATCTTCATCGTAAAGGATATCAATTTCACCCGAAAGTTTTTGCGCTCCATTTTACAGTACGAATTATTCTGGTTTATGATCTGCCGCCTTAATATCCTTTCCCAGTCGTTGGAGATAAGCGATCAGGGCGATGATCTGCTTATCGCTGCCGATGGTGATCTTTTCCTTTTTCAACCGGCCGGTGATCTCATTGGCCTGTTGCTTCAGATCGTTTACCGCTTCGGCCTCGTAGCCCTCCGGATATGGAACACCTAGCTTACGCATGGTATATATTTTTGAATTGGTAGACCCTATATCAATCGTTTTTTCAAACAGCCAGGGATAGGGCGGCATCACAGAACCCGGGGCCATGGAAACCGGCTCCAGCATATGGTTAAAATGCCAGCTATCCGGATACTTACCCCCAACACGGGCCAGATCGGGACCGGTGCGTTTACTGCCCCAAAGATGCGGGTGATCGTATACCGATTCCCCTGCTTTGGAGTATTCGCCATAGCGGGCTACTTCATACCGGAACGGGCGGATCATTTGTGTATGACAGTTATTACATCCTTCCTGTATATAGACATCCCGGCCCTGCAATTCGAGCGGCGTATAGGGTTTTACACTGGCGATGGTGGGCACGTTTTCTTTCACCAGGAAGGTGGGCACCATTTCGATCAACCCGCCAATGGCTACCACAATAAAGCTTAGTATGAGCAGCATCACAGGTTTCCGCTCAATTTTCGAATGCCAGTGTGCTTTGGCCGGGGCTTTATAGCCGCGTAGCAAAGGCGGAGCGCTGGCTTCCTCGCTTTCCACAAAGCGGCCCTGCCTTGCGGTTTTAACCAGGTTGTATACCATCAGCAGTACCCCGATCAGGTAAATGCTTCCGCCAATGGCTCTCAGCGCATAAAACGGTACCACCGATTGTACGACATCTATGAACTGGTATTGCAGTTGCCCTTCCGGTGTAAAGGCCGTCATCATAAAATAGGTTCTGAATGCCGCCCAGTACATCGGCACCGCATACAGTACGATACCAAAAGTGCCAATCAGGAAATGCGTGCCCGCCAGTTTTGTAGAATACAGTTTCGTGTTGAACAGCCGCGGGATCAGCCAGTACATCATCCCGAAGGTCAGAAAGCCATTCCATCCCAGGGCACCGATATGTACGTGCGCGACCGTCCAATCGCTGTAATGCGAAATTGCGTTTACATTCTTTAGGGAGAGCATCGGGCCTTCAAATGTGGCCATCCCATAACAAATTACGGCAACCACGATAAATTTCAACACAGGATCTTCACGTACTTTATCCCATGCGCCTCTGAGGGTGAATAATCCGTTCAGCATTCCTCCCCAGCTGGGCAGCAACAGCATCAGCGAAAGTGCCGTACCCAGCGATTGCGCCCATTCCGGAAGGGCGGTATATAACAGGTGGTGCGGACCGGCCCAGATATAAATAAAGATCAGACTCCAAAAATGGATAATACTTAAACGATAGGAATAAATAGGCCGGTTGGCAGCCTTTGGAAGAAAATAATACATCATTCCCAGGAACGGGGTTGTAAGAAAAAAGGCTACGGCATTATGTCCGTACCACCATTGCACCAGCGCGTCCTGAACACCGGCATACCAGGAATAACTTTTCATGAAGGACACCGGCAGTTCAAAGGAGTTTACGATATGCAGCATGGCCACCGTAACCCAGGAAGCCAGGTAAAACCAGATGGCCACATATAAATGCCGCTCGCGCCGCGTCAGGATCGTGCCCATCATATTGATCCCAAACACCACCCAAATAATAGTAATGGCGATATCGATCTGCCATTCCAGTTCCGCATATTCCTTACTGGTTGTATATCCCATCAGCAGCGAAACCGCTGCGGCTACAATGATCAGCTGCCATCCCCAGAAATGTATGCGCCCGAGGGCCTTGCTCCACATCGGCGTTTTCAGCAATCGCGGCATTGAATAATAAACGGCCGTAAAAATGGCATTTCCCACAAAAGCAAAGATCACCGCATTGGTGTGCACAGGACGCACCCTTCCGAATGTGGTATACTCCGTGTTGAGATTCATCACCGGAAACGCCAGCTGAAAGGCGGCCAGTACGCCCGCCAGCATACCGATTACCCCCCAGCTGATGGTTGCAATAGCAAACAGTTTTGGTATCCGGTTATCATAACTAAATTTCTGAACTTCCATACATTTTGGTTATTTATTTTTTGATGCTTTTTTTTCCTCAAACAATATCCGGTTGGGCGGGGCATAATCATCTTCAAACTGTCCGTCCCGGATGCTCCAGATCAGCCCAGCCAAAAAAATGACAGCGATCAGGAGACTTACGATAGCGGTGATGATGATGATGTTCATTACGCGGTAAAGGTCTGATGATAGCGGCGCTTATGCATTGACCCAACACAGGTCAGTACATGATATTGATCAGGAAAATGAGTTGTTTAATTTCCGGCCGTACCACTCCGTAAGCAGAAAAGTGATCAGGATGATGCCAATGGAACTCACCGGCATCAGGATGGCGGCTACTACCGGTGTAAGCAGCCCCTGCAGGGCGAAGGCCAAACCGATGATGTTATAAATAATCGAATACACAAAACTGATCTTAATAACCGTATCGGCCTTGCGTGTAAACCAAAGCAACCGATCCAGCCGGGTAAGCGCACGGGCCTCGATGATGGCATCAGAAGCGGGTGTAAAATGCCCTCCATCCTCCATTACCGCAATACCTACATTCGCCTGCCGCAATGCACCGGCATCATTTAAGCCATCCCCGGCCATCAGCACCTGTTGATGCTCCTGCTCCTGCAGTTTTTTTATATAATGGTATTTGTCTTCCGGAGACTGATTAAAGTAAATGGGCGTGCCGGCACCTGTCATTGTTAAGAGGCGGTCCTGTTCTGCATTGTTATCCCCGCTGAGTATGGATAGTGCCGCGTTTCGCCGGATCCGTTCCGCAAAAGCAGCAAAACCTTCGCGGTAGGTATTCCGCAGTTCGAAAAAGCCCCACACTACGCCATCTGTACTGATATACACACAGGAGCTGTCCGCAGCCGTTTCGAGCCCTGCAGCTCCCCGAACAAACAGCAGGCTTCCGGCTTTTACATGTTGTTCCTGTACCCATCCTTCAATACCCATTCCCGGAACATTGCGGAAGCTGTCTACCGGAACATCCGGTGCCGTTTCCAGCTCCTGCAGCACGGCGCGGCTCAACGGATGGGTAGAATGCCGCAACAGGGATGCGATCTGCGATGTCTGCTGCAAATTGAGCGCACGGCCTTTATAGGTTACTTTAAAATGTTTATTCAGCGTGATGGTTCCCGTTTTATCCAGTACGATGTGATCAATACCGGCCATCGCCCGGATAACATCGGCATTTTTAAGGAATAGTCCTGATCGCTTTAAGATCCGCATCACATTGCCATTGGTAAAAGTAGCCGCCAGCAGCAATGCACAGGGACAGGCTACAATCAGTGTGGTTGTAAGCGCATTCCACATGATACCGGTTTCTCCACGGGCATACCAGAAACCCGCAGCCGTCAATGTAAGCAATAATACGCTCCAGGTAAAAATACCGGAGGCCCTATACAGAAAGCTGTCGTTCGTTTCTTTTTCCAGTGCCTCCCGGTTCCATAAGTTGGTAAGGTATCCCTGGTCCGACCGTTTCATTACCATCAGCTCCAGCTTCTCTCCTACCTGCCGGCCGCCGGCGTACACCAATCCTCCCGGTTCAATGCGTTTCGGCAGACTTTCACCGGTTACAAAACTATAGTCAATCAATGCTTTTCCCTTTATCAAAACAGCATCCGCAGGGATGATCTCCTGGTCATAGATTTCGATCCGGTCCTTTTCCCTTAACGCGCTGATGCGTACAGGCTCCGTACCCTGTTCCCGTTTTACAGTTACCGCAATCGGGAAAAATGAACGGTAATCCCGGTCAAACACTAAAAAGCGTTGTGTTTTATCCTGTGCCCATCTTCCGATCAACATAAAAAAAACAATACCGCTCATGCTGTCGAAATAGGTATTGCCATTCAGCAGGAACAGGTTGTAAAGACTACGAAAGAAGGTAACTGCAATGGCCAGTGCAATGGAAAGATCAATATTAAGGGTGCCGCTCCGGATCCCCTTCCAGGCATTGGAAAAAAACTCCCGTGCACAATAGAAGAAAACAGGAAGTGCAAGTGCCAGTGCGATATAACGGAAGGCCGCCCCGATCCGGTCCTGCAGGAATCCCGCTACTGAAAAATACTCCGGCAAGCTCAACATCATGATATTGGCAAAGCAAAATCCAGCGATACTGATCTGTACCATGCGTACATTGTGTGGCCTTCCGGCTTCCTTTTTTCCACCCGGCGACAGATAGGGTTCGTACCCTATGCCCGTCATGGTTTCCACCACTTCCCGAACAGAAGTTTGTGAGGGATCCATTACAATAAACACTTCCTTGGCGGAGAAATTCACCCTTGACGACCGGATGCCCGGCTGCAGCCGGTTCAAATTTTCCAGTAACCACAGGCAGCTGCTGCAATGCATATGGGGTACGGATAACGTCAGATGCATTTGCGTGTCATCTGAAAAAGACACCAGCGAGCCGGCAATGGCCGCGTCGTCCAGAAAGGCGAAACGCCCCTCCCGTGCACGGTGCCGCTGCGACTGTCCCGGATGCGCATTCAGATCGTAATAGGTGCAAAGCGCATTTTCGTTTAAAACCTCGTAAACCAGCTTGCAGCCCTGGCAACAGAAATATTTATCCTCCGTTTTTAAGTGCTGATCGGGACAGGGATCCCCGCAATGATAACAGGCTATTGTTGTATCGATCATTTCCGGTGCTGTTTGCTTTTGCTCGGGCAAAGGTCCTGCTTGAACAAGGTTCATCCCTTGTCCATCGTCATCCATGAACCTGATATTCATCACCCCCGTTAAAAGCCTATCTGAGCACCGGGACCGGCTCCGCGCTTCAAAAATTTGTTAAAAAGCTCCAAAACCCGTGTGTGAAACCGGTTCATACGAAAAAAATCGTAAATTGCGGATAAAAGGAAGCTCTATGCCGGATAACAAATCATTGAAACCAACCGAAAGCGAATTGGAAATTCTGCAGGTTTTATGGGAGAAGGGAAACGCCACCGTAAGGGAAGTTCATGAGAACCTGCTTACGTTTAAAGATGTAGGCTATACAACCACACTGAAGCTGATGCAGATCATGAACGAAAAAGGATTGGTAAAGCGTAATGATTCCTTCCGCACACATATTTATAAAGCGGCCGTAAATAAAGAGGTCACTCAAAAATACATGCTGCACAAATTTGTAAGCAACCTGTTCGGGGGGTCCTCTTCCCAGCTGGTAATGCAGGCGCTTGGTGACGGCAAGGTAACCGAGCAGGAACTGGACGAAATTCAACTGATGATCGATCAGCTTAAAAAGAAAGACTAAACCATGCAAGAGGGATTGTACCATTTATTTACTGCTTTGGGAGATGCGCTGTTCAGCAGCATTTGGCAAATGGGTATTATCTGGCTGATGATTACGGTTTACAGCCGTATACATTCCACAATCTCTGATGCAGCCAATAGCCTGTTGCGGTTTTGTGGTTTAGCAGCCGGTTTTGTATGGTTCCTTATTACCTTTTTTGTTGCGCTTGGCACACCAACTGCAGCACAACCTGTTTTAAAATGGGGCATCGACATAAAATGGTCCCGGCCTTTATTGAATTATGGCGCCGTTCTGTACCTCGTGCTGCTGGTATTTCCGCTCCGTAATATTCTCAGGAATTCATTGCAACTTCGCCGGTTGCGGAGAAATGGTATCGGCCGTGTACCGGGTGCCCTGAAAATTTTTATGCTGGATACCGCCAGCTATCTGAATATTAAAAGAACGATAAAGCTATATACGTCATCGATTATTTCGTCGCCGCTGACCATTGGTTTTTTAAAACCGGTGATCCTGCTTCCGCTGGCCCTGATCAACCAGCTTACGCCGCAACAACTGGAGGTGATCATCCTCCACGAGCTGGCGCATATCCGGCGAAATGATTACCTGATCAATTTGATCACACAGGTTGTTCTAACCTTTTTGTACTTTAACCCTTTTGCGCGCATGCTGGTAAAAGCGCAGGAACTGGATCGCGAAAAATCGGCCGACCAATGGGTCATCCGTTTTGAATATGGCCGTTATATGTATGCTTCCACCCTTTTACAACTGGCCCGCAACCGGGTGCACGCCAATGGATTTGCGATGCAGGCTTCGGGAAAAGAAAGCCAGTTAGGCAGCCGGGTGGCCGCTATTATGGGCAACACATCCAGGCCTGTACTGCCCTCGAAAAAGATAGGCATGCTGGCCTGTTTGCTGTTACTGTCTGGGGGGCTTTACTTCGTGCGCAGCACACAGCCTCCCGCAACGGCTGTTGCTTTTAATGAGCTGCGCCCCATACCCGTGGCCGCCGCCGAAGCCCGTTATGTAACACCGGTTTTTGCTGCCGCACCTGCCGGCGCTGATGAAAAGGATTACCAGATCCGTTCTATTTCTGTGCTGGAAAAACCTGATAGCAGACCGGCCGACGATGCCATCTACCTGAAGAGCGCTGAAGATCCAAATGGAAAAATACAGGCACCGGCTCCGGCGCCAGTGCCACAGATCAACCCTGATCAACCCCTGGTTCTTTTTGCAGACCATCCTACAGTAGTGGTACCTGCCCTAGACAGCGCGTCCGAAGAGAAGGTGCAGCAATCGATGGAAACCTTTAAAAAGGTGATCACCGAACTTAGCTGGAAGCATGTTGAAAACAGTTTGGCTGAAAGCGTGACCGAACAACAGAAAAAGGTATTAAGGGAGCAGTTAAAGCGGAATATAAACCAGGTGAACTGGGAACAAAATGCTAACCTTTTGCGCTCATTTTATAAAGACATTAACTGGGAGCAAACCGATGAGCAGCTGAAAGCGAGTCTGGAAGCATTGCTCTATGCCAGGTCTGCACAATACCGTGCAGCAGTAAAACAGGCCACTGCCGGGCAGCAGCATCGTACTGCCGACAGCATCGCTGACCATGCTGCTGAAGTGCATCATTATGCCGATGCTCCATCCCGGCTTTTATCCAAAAGGGACAGCCTTCTGAACAAGGGGAAAGTTGTAGACCTGTAGATCCGTATAAAATAAGTCGCTCTTCTAAACACTAAGCTTAAACAGGCTCCGCTTGTTGCTTTCGGATGCATTAGTGAACGCCCCGCTATGCCCTTTTGCAGCTTCTTTTTATTAGTTATCTTTACCCTTCAATTCAGATAAGGTATGAGAATAACCGCAGATAACCGTTTCAGAAAATTAATCGTCATTGGCGACCGGCTGTTAATTCAACCCGTGAAAGGGAATGAACGTACAGAAAGTGGCTTATACCTGCCACCGGGTGTTCAGGAAAAAGAAAAAGTACAACAGGGATATGTGATTAAAACCGGGCCCGGATATGCCATCCCCGTTCCGGTTGAAGACGAGCCCTGGAAGTCGGATGAAGACCAGGTAAAATATGTTCCGTTGCAGGCCAGGGAGGGCGATCTTGCCATCTTCCTCATGAGTGGCGCAACCGAAGTGATGTATGAAGGAGAAAAATATTTTATCGTTCCGCAAAGCGCGATCCTGATGCTGGAGCGGGAAGAAGCATTATAAAACCCAAAAACAAATACGATGAAAGGTTTCCATACAGATATTGAAAAAGACACCCTGGATAATAATGCTTTTAGAAAAGTATTATATACCGCCAAGCAGCTGCAACTGGTATTAATGACCTTACAACCCGGGGAAGAGATCGGTGCCGAAGTACATACAGAGAACGATCAGTTTTTCCGGTTTGAAGGTGGTACGGGCAAGTGCGTGATCGATGATCATGAATATACCGTTCGTGACGGATCCGCTATTATTGTTCCCCTGGGTGCCCGGCATAACGTGATCAATACCGGCAATGAGCCGTTGAAAATGTACACGCTTTATGCGCCCCCCCATCACAAAGACGGTATTGTGCGCGATACCAAAAAAGAAGCAGAAGATAACGAAGAAGAATTTGACGGCGTTACCAGCGAAGGGTAACGCAGCTCTGCATATTTACATTACCGCTAAACACCAGTGGCAAAACCGGCCTCGTTCAATACCAACGGGCTATAAAATGCTGCCTATGTTCAACCCGGAATACCCCCACCGGAGCTCCATACCTCTGAACGGTATGACTATGCACAGGCGGGATTTTATTTTATTACCATCTGCTGCCAGGACAGGGCAAGCCTGTTTGGAAAGATCATAGATGAAATAATGCTCTTAAACGATGCCGGGAAAATGATCGAAAAATGGTACTACGAAATAGCCCATAAATTTCCCGGCAAAAATGCCATGCAATGGTGATCATGCCGGATCATTTTTATTGTATTATTGAAGTCCTGAAACCGGAACAACTTTTAGGAACCGGACACGCGGGTGAGGGTTGGGGCGGGTGGTACAATGGGTGAAAACAATGTCGCCAAACGAATATATACGCTGGGTGAAAAACCTGGGCTGGACGCCATCTAACGGCAAATTATGGCAACGCAATTTCTAAGAACATATTATCCGGAATACGGCATCACACGAACGTATTTCAAAATATATTGATAATCCTAAAAAATGGCGGGAGGTGAACAGGATGGTGAACACGTAGGTTCGTTGCAACGTAGATTCGTTACGACCTCGGTTCACCGCAAATAGATTCGATAGAACGCGGGAACGATATCTGAGGTAGGGTGAACACGTAGGCTCGCCACAACGAGGCTCTTTACGATGGGTTCGCCTGGGGATATTACCGTTTCACCATTTTTGCCTTAAGAATCCGGACATTCCGGATGGGGCGATCCCGGTCCCGGCCCTTGCTCGTGGGTACCGCGGCGATCTGATCCAATACCTCATAACCTTTTATCAGCTGACCAAATACCGTATAGTTTTGATCCAGGTGCGGGGTACCGCCAACGGTCGTATACGCTTCCCTGTAGGCGGCGGGGATCTTTCGCCCGTTCAGCCGTTTTACTTCAAGCGTATCCAATCCGCCGCTGGTCCACACCTTCCCCTGTACAATATAGAACTGGCTGCCACTGCTGGCCTTTTGCGGATTAACGTCATCACCTTCCCGCGCCGCGGCCAACGCGCCTTTCCGGTGGAATAGCTCCGGCCGGAATTCTGCCGGCACGGTATATCCAGGCCCACCCTCTCCCAGGGCTTTGCCGCCCGGTGCCTTGCGACTGTCCGGATCGCCCGACTGGATCATAAATTGCCGGATCACCCGGTGGAAAAGCACATTTTTATAATACCGGTGTTTTACCAGTTTAATAAAATTATCGCGGTGCAACGGCGTTTCATCGTTCAACCGCAATACCATATCGCCGTAATTGGTACGTAGCAGCACATCTTTTTTATAATCAGCAGGAACAGGCTTGCCCGTGGCACAACTGCTCAGCAATAGCAGTCCGGCACTACATATCAACAGGAAGTTTTTCATTTCCGGGGAAGTTTTCCTTTTACAGGACATTGGGAGGAATGCCTCATTGCTTCACAAATGACTATTTCGCGCGCTTTTTAAGATCCGTCACTTTTATCGTCATTTGACGGCCGATCTCTTTTTTCCCTTTATAGGAAATAATGCGCAGCTCGTCGGCATCCTTGGGTATCTGTAAGGGTTCTTTATATTTCGGATAAAAACGATCAGGAGCTGAATTATCAAAACTGGTATAAATATCCAGGCCTTCGATCTCCGGCGTCAGCGTCACCAAATACGCATCTCCCTTTTTGGCCACCGATACTGCCGGATCATAGATCGCCGGAGAGTATTTGATCTCGGCTGCATCAAAGCGGTTAAAGAAGGCCTCTGTTTTAACCGCAAATTTATTCCAGTCTTTTTTGTCCAATGGCGACCAAACCGACTCTGCGATCGCCAATCCCCGCGGCCAGGTCATGTATTCTGCCTGACGCATCGTGTACACATTTTCCGTCCACAAATTGGCCTGGCCTCCCAAAATATATTTTGCGTTTGCTCCTTCGGGTATGGGATTAAATTTATAGGTCTGCGATAACCGCAGGGAGGCGTAGATGGGCACTTCTGTGCTTACATCGCCCTGCATATAATCGATATAGGCAAACTGTGTAGGACTCATCACCACATAGTGTTTCGACTTTGACGCCTCAATACCATGTTGCTCACCGCGCCAGCTCATGAGCGCCGCCGTGGGCGAAATACCGCCTTCCAGGATCTCATCCCAACCCATCAGCTTTTTGCCCTTTGCATTTACAATCTTTTCAAGACGTCTTTCAAAGTAAGCCTGTACCTGTGGTATGGTTTTTAATTTCTCTTTTTTCATAAGCGCCTGCACCTGCGGGTTTTTTTCCCAGAAATTATGGGGTGCCTCATCGCCGCCTACATGGATATACGGAAACGGAAACAATTGTGCCACTTCCGTCATTACCTTATCCAAAAATCCATATACCTTTTCGTTGGCCGGACAAAGCGTATTATCAATCAGCGCAATCGGCGGTGCTCCATGCGACCAGTCCATGATGGGCTCACCGGAACGTACCTGGTATTTATCGGCACCCTCTGTACAGGACAACTCCGGGTAAGAAGCAATGGCTGCCAGGCTATGACCCGGAACATCAATTTCCGGAATGATATTGATAAACCGGGCCTTTGCATACGCCACCAGTTCCCTGATATCTTCATGGGTATAATAGCCGCCATAAGATTTAGGTTCATCCGGCGCAGGCGGTGTAAATGTATTAAACAAGCCCACTTTGTTTGCACGCCATGCACCTATTTCCGTAAGTTTGGGCAGGCTTTTGATCTGCAATCTCCAGCCTTCATCATCCGTAAGGTGAAAATGGAACATGTTGTATTTAAAACGCGACATATTGTCGATATACTTTTTTACTTCATCTACCGTAAAAAAGTGTCGCGACACGTCCAGCATCAGTCCCCGCCATCCCAATTTCGGGTAATCCACAATTTCAACGGCAGGCGCCTGCAACCGCAGGCCATCTATACGTTCCACACTTTCGATCTGGGGCGGCAGCAGTTGTAAAAATGTTTGAACCCCGTAAAACAAGCCGGCCGGTTTATTGGCCTTTACGGTTACCTGGTCCGGTGTTACAGAAAGCGTATAGCCTTCATCACCCAGCCGGTTGTCAGCACTTTTATTCAGTACCAGGTTAATAGATGCTTTACCGTTTCCTTTTTGTTCCTGTACCGTAGCACCGGTATTGGCTATCCGGTCTTTTAACAACGCGTAGGTATGCCCCAGGTCCGCTTTTTCGGGAACACCAACGGTTACGTTCTGCGGTAATATAAAAACGCCCTGTTGCACGGTCACCGAAACCGGCTCGGGTATTAATGCGATGGATGGTGATGACGGCTGAGCGGTGCCTAACAAAGAAAAAGCTACAGCAAAAATCGTCAGGGATAGTCTGTTCATAACAATCAATATTATAAGATTTGGCTTCAGCTGCTAATATAGCCAATTCGTGCCGGAATTTTGTCAGATTTAGTCGCGGTTTTTCAACGCTTCAAAGCCGGCTGAGGCGGTATCGGCCACCGTTCCGTTCGCTTTTGTATAGATGAAATACCCTTCCATCCCCGGGTGTTTTTTCAAAAAAGCAAAGGCTTCATTCAGGTGCAGCCCCATAAATACATTATCATAAGCATCTGCCGTTATGCCGTCCTTTGCAACAATGGTTACGCTGATCATTTCATTTTGAAGCGTGTAGCCGGTACGGGGATCGATGAGATGCGAGATCTTCTTATTGCCATTCTGATAAAAATTGCGGTATTTGCCTGAAGTGGTCACCGCACCATCATCTAAAAAAATAGTTTTTATCAATACCGGTTCCGACTCATCTTCTTTATCTGAAGGACTCTCCACCCCAATTTTCATCCGCTCGCCTGAAGGTTGCTTGCGACCTTTGATCCGTATCTCGCCTCCAACCTCTACCAGGTAATGCTGAACGCCTTTGCCTTCCAGGAAACCGGCAATCACATCTACGGTGTATCCCTGTGCGATGCCGTTTACATCAATTGTAAGCCGCGGGTCTTTTTTCAACAGGCTGTCGCCTTTAAAATATAATTTCTGATACCCCACATACGCCAATGCGGCTTTAACCTGCTGCGGCGTAGGTTCCGTTTTGGATCTTCCATCCGGCCCAAAACCCCAGAGTTTTACCAGGGGCATTACGGTAATATCAAAAATGCCTGCGGAGGCCCAGGAAACTTCCAGCGCCTTTATTACCACTTTTTTCAGATGCTTATCCGGTACCAGACCCCGCTTTTCCTTGTTGAATCTTGTAATCTGCGAATACGGTTTGTAAATAGATAAAGAACTGTCTATGGCGGTAAAAATGCTGTCTGTTTGCTCCCGGGTCAAACTACTATCCGGTGCATAATAGGTAATATGGTACGTAGTGCCTTGCGCAAAACCGTTGATATGGAAGGTTTTGAGTGGTAATGATTTTTTAAACGCCATAAATGCAACAATCAGTAACACACATCCTAACAGGCAACCGCTTCTTTGTAAAAATCTCCGCATAACGGTCAAAGATAGGGCAGAAACCGGAAATGGAAGCGCAGGCGTCCGGGCCCGGCAACCGCTGCATGCACCAAGCATTGAAATCTTTCAGATGAGCGGGAGTTCCCGGTTTAAAATAATGCCCGACCTTCCTGGTTCAACCCAACCAAATACCGGCTCCAGTTTTATCATTTAGCGCCTCCATTTTTAGAACATAAAAAAACTGCCACTAAATAGTGGCAGTTTACTGCTAATAAGCGCATATTTTTTATGGTACAATTTTTACAGTCACTTTCGTAGTCATTCCGTTATAGGTAGCCACCAACTCGGTAAGGCCGGTAGTAGTGCCTGCGGTAAACGTTGTTCCGGAAACCGTTCCCAAACCATTCGCCTCAGTGAGTGATACCCCGCTGATATTGGAAGAAACGATATGCCCATATTGATTCAGTCCGTAGAACTTTGGAGTGATGGCTGCACCTGCCTTTACGCGCGGTGCGTACAGGTCTGCTATCAATTTCACCACTACGTTGTCTGTAGGAGCATTAGAGGTCACAAACAGGGCATTACCTGCATTGGGTGCCGTGGTTGTGTTGCCGGGGCGGTTTACCAACCCGGTATTATTAAATCCGGCTCCTTTTACATACATCGTGCTCAAGGCGCCTCCGTTCATATGCACGGCATCGGCAACTCCATATAGTTTCAAAATTTCTGCCAGGTCATTCGTAGAAATCCCCACAGACTCTCCTGCAATGACGCCTTCTGCAGCGCAGAACACGATCACCGACTTATCTGCAGAAGCACCGATCACCGTTCTTGCAGCCCTGGTAGCCACCGGATTCAAGACCTGTCCGTTATCCAAAATGCGTAAATCGCCCGAAACCATTTGCTGTGCAATAGCACCGGTTGCGGTATTCCTGGCATAGTTTGCAATGGTTAACACATCTCCGACACCATACCTGTTCAAAGGAATGGCCGAGAAATCATGACCTGAAATTACGGCACCGTTTGCAGGTATAGCCGTATTTCCGAACTGCCCATATACAACCTTGGTATTGATCTTCACTTTTACGTTGGTATAATCGCCCCAACCACCACTTACCGGTGTAACCGCCATCTCCGTTCCAAAATTGTTGGTCTGCGTGCTTTTTCCCCTTGCCGGGTTGAACAGGATCAGGTCGTCCTGGGCACGGGAATTATTCACATTTTTAATGGCCACTTTTTCACCATCGGGAACCTGAACATATGATACAAATTCAAACGGATCAAAATAAATGGTTTTACCGTTAAAATACACCGGTGCATAGGTAGGTGTGGCATAGTTCATGTTCGTGATCAATCCATCTACGATACAGGTATTATTCACCCTTCCCAGATTGGCATTACCGGCCGTATTATTAAACAAATCTCCATTTATACCTGCAAAATAATTGGTACCCGCAACCGTTTTTCTTACCGCCATGGCCGGCACTGTTTCTGTATTTAGCACCGTATCCCGTGCCAGAACAGTTTTGAATGAGACCCGGGGATTTTTGGCATCAATAAATGTTAAATGAACTTTTAAATGATTTGTTGTGTACCGGTCGGTAAAGTTCAATACCATATATTTTGTGCCCGGGCCCACATCCATTATCGTTGTAGTATCGATATCGTAGTAGTTGTCGCCGATCTTCACACCTTCTTTAGCCGGGGGAAGCATATAGGTAAACGTAACCTTGTTAGAACGGAAAACTCCTGAGTTTACCATAACGAAAGCACTTCCGGTACCAAAGGGAACCACCACCACGATTTCCTTATCGGTGGCCGAAACCACGTCCAGCTTTTGTACACCAAATGTTACTTCTCCTCCATTTGGAAAACTTCCCATAATCCGCAGGGTATCCCCGATATTCCCGGAGGTTTTACTCAGGGCCGAAATATTGGGGGCACCTTTCCCCTCCTCCAGCTCCTGCTCTTTACCCGTATAATCTTTATTACAGGAAACGAAGATCCCCATTATTAAAAGCAGCAGCTTCCAGTTACCAAATGTTTTCATCTCAATCGTATTTAATAACATATTATTTTTTGTTCGTCTGTCGATCCGGGCGCGCCATCCCGGCGTATTTTTAATGATCAGGAAACGTTCTATAGCTCTGCTACATAGAACCCGTTAATATCAAAATCAGCATACCGGATCAGGTCTCCATTTGCCTTTATACCGATGAGATCTTTATTTTTATATGAAAAGATCCGGCTATACTTAAAAAAGCCCTTTCCTACCTGCCACCGGTCTGTAGCAAATGTTGCACCGTTAGCAGCCAACAGGTATACCAGGAGCCCAGTTGGATGATTTACCACTACCGCATTCTTAATGATACAGGGGTCTCTATACACATCTCTAATCCATCCGCCATTGATGTTATTTCTTGTAGCGGCGGTTGCACTGGCATTTAACGTAAAATACCAGAAGGTATTACCGGTAGCATGCACGCCATACCAGGCGCCGTTTACTCCCTGGAAAAAAGTATTGGAAAAAACGGATGCAAAATCCGCAGACTTATACGCCAGCACGGTATCTCCGATTTTAACATCCGGCATATTGGTAATGCTCCAGCTTACCACAGAATTCAGGTAGGGCCCTTCTGTTATCACACCGATCAGCCGGTTGTAACCCGAATTAAAAAACAAGGAGGTTACTTTATCAAATCCCGACGCTACTTTTACCGGTGCTCCCAGGGTTTCCCGGCCCTTTAGCGGATATACCCACAAATCGCCGGCCGCATCACGGAGCATTAAATCGTCGTAGAAATCAAAAATACGCACCCCCGGATCATTGAGCTGGGGAATATTCCCGATGTATTTACCAACAGGTTTCTGCTGACAGGTAAACACATAATAAGCGATCTGCAATTGCGGATCAACAGGAAACGCCGGATCATTGGCTTTGAATTTAACCGGCAACACGTACACATCGCCATTGGACAAGCCATCCAAATTTACCCGCAATGGAAGCGTACCCGTGGTAAGGGTTCCTTTTTTAATGGACACATTTTCATCCAGCGAAAAATTAGCCGCAGGCAACAGTTTAGCAGTCATGCCCTTTTGCGTGTTATAGGCATCCACGTAGGTCTGGTCTAACGTTTCAAATTGAATCGGAATGTCATGATCCGGAGCAGTGGTTCCTCCTATCGTTACATTTACCACGTTAAAGGCCGTATCTCTTTTATCCGCATCTACATATACTTTAAAATTGATATTCCCTGTAAGACCTGCCTGCACCAAATAGATATTGTTATAGGATTTTAACTCCTCCTCGGCTGCCGGCAGGTTTTCCTTTGCACAGGAAGCCATACCCAGCAGCAGCAGGGCGGTGATACCGCTCCTGATCCATTTTAATTTATCCATAATTCGTTCCATTTAATCTCCGTATTACTTTGTTAAAAACTCCAGTTCAAAACGGTCCAGCCAGGAGGATCCGTTGGTCATGGTATTGGGTTTGGGAACCTGCAGCCAGTACAGCATCATAGCAGCCACATCTTCATTCTTTGCCAGGATCGCCGGGTTCAGTTTGGTAATATCCTGGCTGGTAAAGCCTTTATTGTGTGCAATGATAAACCCGGGAATTTTCAGTGGTGAATTGGGCCAGTTCTTTGTAGTGAGCAGGGTATCACTTACCTGGGTGGTGGTGATAACGGTCAGCCACTTTTCATCGTTGTATGTTGCCCGGCTTTTCAGTGCATTCATAATATCGCCAATATACGTATCCACTGTCCGGATCGCGGCTTCATATTCTGCACCGGCCTTGTAACCATACACACTACCTGCCTGCTGTACGGAGGAAAAACGGGCAAATACCACATCCATATTCTCCGACCGGAGGACCTGCTCTACATTGGTTTTGGTTTCTGCATCGCTTGAGGTTACCACCTTTTTATCGCCATCAGCCAGCAGGGTTTTCACAAGATTGGGCCAGTTCGCCACCGCTGCCAGCTTTTTCGAAGGGATGACGTCGTGAATATAACGGAACGTTGTCATGTTCAACGGCACGGGAATTGTGTTCGTACTGTCTACCGGTACCGCGTAAAAGGTGCTGTCCCATAACCGGGTTTCAAAATTCCCGGTAAACATAGAACCCAGAGCTGCGGTATTATTAACCGGCAGGTTGGTAACCGTGCTAAAAGAATACTTGCCGTTTTGCAGCAACGATTGAATGGCGGCCGGCTTTAACGCCTGCAATACATCAGCGGCTAATCCATCGATATTAATCAGCAGCATTTTCCGCTGATTGGACACCGACCGTACCGTTGTATCTGCTTTGTATTCTTCGATCTGTACTCCGGGGTCTGCAAACTTCTTACACCCTGCCAGCAGCACCGTACCTATCAGCGCTCCCGTTGCAATGCCGTATAATTTCTTTCTCATCATAAAAATTGATTCGTCAGTTATTGTTATTCCGCTGTTGGCGGATATACCGGATCCTGTGGTTTATCACCCGTTGAGATACCACGCAGCGCGCCAAATTCTGCCGTTGAAACGGTATTTACCACCGGACTCGCAGGATATGCAAAGGCCGCTTCAAAACGTATATACCGTACTCCTACATAGCGCTTGTTACCATCAAAGTTGGCCGTGTTCACCGTTCCTGCGCCTATATCCCAACCGGCACCGGTGTAGGCCTGCGTCCAGTTAATATTATCCCAGCTTACCCATATTTTAATGTTTCTGGGACGGAAGGTAGATGCACCGTTTACATAGTAAAACCCACCTACATCGGCCATAGTTCCCATATCAAATGTTACCGTATGCGGTGTATGATTTTCTCTTGTCTGCCAGAGCGTATTGACATCTCCATCCAGCAGGTTCACCGCATACAGTTTTGCAGTGGTAGCCTCCTGGCAACAGAAGCCGGTCACCGTCCAGGCAGTTCGCTCCAGTTCCCTGGGCTTCGGCATCAGCGAATCTTTTACACCGGTTTTAGTAATTGGGTTATACAAAAAGACGGTCTTCGTCATAAACGGATATTTTGCCTCCATGGAATCCGCAACAGCTGCCGAAACAGGGATCGACCAGGCCCGGAAAAACGCGGAAAGATCGGTTTTCGTAAAGTCACAGGCTTTTGTAAAAAAGTAGTCCATCCTTTGCCGGTCATTCAATCCTCCTTCTGTATAGTGCCGCGCGTCATACTCGATCTGACCCAGTAAATCGTATCCATAATATTCAAAGAGCTGCACAAAGGGAAGTAACTTGATCAGGTCGCCGTTGGTCCGGTTGCTCAGATCACGGTTGAACTGACTGGCATAGTTTTTTGGTTGCCTTGTGTACCAGATACCGGTATCTACCGCCAGCGACATTGCCGGAACCAGGTTGGCATAATTAATACCAAGCCTGTTAGCCATCTTGGCGGAAAACAGGTTACCCGCGGTAGCGCTCAGTCCGCTGAACTGCCAAAAGCCGGTGCTGTTGTTTCTGCCGATTTCATACAGGGTTCTCCAGGCGCCCTTGGTGGTGAGCGACTGATAGTTGGCAATTTCGTTTGTAAACAGGTTTTCATCCATCTGCATCACCACCGGAAACGAGTTATGCGCATACGTTAACCGCGGTTGTGCATCCATGATCACCCGGATGGGATGATTGGGTGCCTTGTTCAGAGAATCAGCGGAAATATCTTCCAGTCCTTTCCATTTATAAATATCCTCCTCAATAATCCGGTCCCATTCCTGCATTAATGCCGTCGGATTGGCAATGGGATGTTTATCCAGGAATATTTTCGGCAGTTCAAAAATAATACGCCTTCCTCTTAACTGGAACCAGGGCACGGATGATTGCTGTACCTGTGTATTCCAGCCTTCATCGGTGGATGTTCCGAGAATAAAATCCGGAGACCGAACGGCACCCGACACTTTCACCGAAACCGTACCCATATCTTTTATCGTACCATTAGTTCTTAAATAAAGCGTGCCGCCATACAGGTTCCGGATTACATTTTTTCCGGGCTGCAATGCCACCTGGTTATAAATCAGCGGGTCTCTTTTGGTGGCGGGTACGCCATTCAAATTATCGGTCCATCCGCCAATCACCGCAACAATTCCGCTTACGCTCTGCGGGGCCTCAATGGTAACCGGCTCACCGGTGGGTGCATACAACCCGGTGCTATACCAGGGCTGGGGCGAAGCCGTGATCCGGATGTCTGAGCTGGGCACATGGCGCGCCGAAAAGTCGATGGTTACATCTACATTATTCAACCGGGGTTCTTCGTCGCCCACCAGCCCGGGAAAATTACGGGCTGCGGAGAGCTTGGAAAGATCCTTCGCCAGGGAATCCGATTGTCCGCCCGGCATATTGGCCTTATCCTGCCCGCCCTCATAGCCATCTGCAAAATTGTAGCCGTATTTTTTACAGGCTGTAAACCCGATAAGGATCAAACCCGCCAGCAGTGATAATTGTCTAAATTGCTTCTTCATAACTGTGCCATTTATTTTGGTTCCAACCCAATTCTGATGATATTACCCACCGTTTCATTGTCGAATAAATTGAAATTCCCCACAAGGAGCAGCGCTCTTTTGGTACCTGATTTTGTTTCCAGGATATCGAGGATCGTACCGCTCATGGCACCGGTGTTGTTTAGTCCGTTTGCCAGTGTACCATCCGCATTCAGGATCATAAAATTCTGACGTGTTATAAAAACCTCGGAACCCGCGGGCTTGTATTTACCAAAGTTTCCGCCGATCACAATTTTACCATCATTCAACTGACCTGCATATGTAACCCAGTTTCCGCCGGAGCTGGAAGTACGCATCAGATCGCCCATAGTAAACGTGGGGTCTGTGGTGCCATCTTCATTGAGCATGGCAAGACCGTTGGGTGTAGGCATGCCGTTAAATTCGGTAAACATCCCAATTACCAGCAGCTTGCGGGTAGTAGCGTTATAAGTGATCCTGCTGATTGCACCGTTGGCACGGGCCTTAAACGAAGGGTCAGGCTGCCCGTTATCGTCCAGCATCATGATCCGCTGCACGGAGATGTTATTGAAGGTGGTAAAGTTTCCTACCACGATGATTTTTCCATAAGGCGACGCACCGTCGCGGATCTGCACCGCGTCGGTAATTTTCTCATTCGCACCTTTCAGGATCTGCCCCCGGGTATTATCGTAATTGTACGTAGTATCCAGGTTCCCGTTTTGATCCATGGCCCCCACGTTGGGCATATAGGTAACCTGACGTACTACATTCGTGTAGGTAGATAAATTGTAAAGATTCTTCCGGTGGTTTGTAAAATTCCCCACACTGATGATCCGCCGGTTCTTATCCAGGAACGCTCTCAGGGTACTTTCGTTAAAGCCGCCGATAAAGGCCGGGAGGGTATCCACATTATATTGCGGTTCCAGGGGATTGGGGTTGTAAACATTCTGCACAACCGAATCCATCATACCATTCGTGTATATGCGGGTCATATTATTTACCCCATCCCGGT
Organism: Niabella pedocola; assembly: GCF_021044425.1. Taxonomy (GTDB): domain Bacteria; phylum Bacteroidota; class Bacteroidia; order Chitinophagales; family Chitinophagaceae; genus Niabella; species Niabella pedocola. Next base: position 418,921 of record NZ_JAJNEC010000004.1, read on the forward strand.
TATTATACAATCCAAACCCGCCATAAACCAGGTATCCCGGAAACTCGGTCAGCGGCAACAGCCCGGCTACGGAACCACTGGGGCCGGCGCCTTTGGCAAAATCGGTTTTAATGGTACCGTCAACAGGATTCAATTTCAGGATATAACTTCTCTTCGAGGGAATGACTCCTGTAGCCGAAGGTGCATCGTAGGAAGTAAGATTATTAAACAGCGTAAAGCTTCCCATAACATAAATACTCTGAACAGCTCCGATATCTTCCTGGTAAACCCGCGAAATGGTATTATTGGAACCGGAACCCAGTACGATATTTCCCTGCTGGTCGTTGGCCAGCCGATTGAATGTAGAGTCGAGCCATACATTTCCCTTTACTTTAAACTGGGGGCCAAAATACATCCGGTCCTTTACCACAATCGTAGCGGCTCCTGAAGATGCATTTTCCGGAACCATAATGGTAATGGTACTATCGGATGGAGACATCAGTTCAATTTTGGCTTCGATGCCATTTAATAAAAACTGTACATCGCCGGGCGCCAGGTTGATCAATGAATCCAACCCTGCTACTTTAAACTTCACCAGCGTTCCCGAGGATCCGGAGCCCGGAATGGGAGCAGCACCGGCAAACTTTACATAAGTTTTCACGGCAGGCTTATACGCTCCGGAAAAGCTTTCCCTGTTCTTTTTTGAACAGTACGCCCCTGCTGTTAGCACCAGCAGCAATGCGATTGACAGACGTATGTTATTGCTCATTCGATTCATGATTCTCTCTTTCAGTTCGTTTTTTTGTTAAATCCATAATACCTTGCCAGCGCCAGCGCGTCTACAGGATTAAATCCGAAAAGATGCGGTGTATACAAAATACCATCAACAGTAGAAGCCCCCTCAATACCTGCATATGCCAGCACGTGCACCATTCCGTTTTTTGGTTTAATATTACAGGTGGCCACCCGCGCCCATATCCAGGAGTTATAGGGCGCCGATTCATTGGGCACATAAGAAATATTCAGGTACCGGTATCCCTGGTATTTGATACCCCGCGCACTGGTAAATATCGCTCCTATATTCATCACCCGTCCTTCTACCGATCGCGAAAATTCACCGGGAAACGCCTGTTTATTCAACAGATCCAGCTGGGGATAGTCCTCCAGGCCCTTTACGCTTCTGAACATATACTGCTGCAGCGTCGCTTTCCAAAAAGCGGGATTTACACTCCCCAGTGAGGTTATGGTGTCTTCACCGAGCCGTTTTAATTCGGAATTAAAATAATCCAGGGTCATATGAATGCTGGAATCTGCAGGTGCAAAAAAAGTAAAACTGCTATCCCTGAACGTAGATTCCAGTCCCGCCAGCTTAATCACCTGTACCAGGGTATCAAAAATAATGGGCTTCGACTCCAGGAACTCCATCATGGAGCCATTGAATTCCGGCCGGCTCAGTCCTGAATCGAAATAATATTCTTTCTGACAGGCCGTTGTCAGCAACACCACCGCCAGCACAGTTCCCAACAAGGTATATTTGAATTTGCTTTTCATCTGCTTTGTTTTACATCCAGAATGGATTGGGTTTAATTTTCGGATTGGACAACATCACGTCCTGATGGATCGGGTACGTCCAGGCACCGTTCAAAAATTCATCATAAGTGATGGGGAATGGAGTGTATTGCCCGCTCAATATACGCTTGGTCCGTACCAGGTCGTAAAAAGTGGAGCTCTCTCCCATCAGTTCGCGCTCGCGCTCCCACCAGATGGCATCGGAAAGCTGTTGTCCGAATTGATTTGTTTCCAGGCCGGTGAACAGCTCCGCTCCCGCCCTGTTCCGGATCACGTTTACATCGGTTACGGCTTCTGCATAGCGGCCCAGTTTTTCCAGGGCCTCCGCTCTTAACAGATAGGCATCTACATAGCGGAACAGGATCTTTGCATCATTTGGGTTTTCTGTTTCCTGCTGGGTAGCAAAGGTGTTCAGGAACTTTTTAAATACAAATTGCCCGGTATTGTTATACATATTGGGTTCTTCGAACCAGTTGTCGATCCGTTTGTCTGTTTCACCGTTTGATTGCTGGTCATAGAGCTGCATCAGGTAAGGTGTGGAGTAATACAGATAGGTTACATTCACATTCTTTTTATACGGTGTTCTTAACACGATATCTGCAATAGTGGCCAGCAGTCCGAATGTTTCTCCGAAGTTGTAATCCTGGCCAATCTCGAACAGGCTTTCTTTGGAAGATCCCTTAAAGATCTCTTTAAAGTTCTCCAGCGGCAGCAGTTCATAAACGCCCCCGTTCTGATCGATCAGCTCTGTGCCCAGGTTAACGGTTTCTTGGTAATATATTTTTTCATTATCCGAGTCAAAACAGGCCATCCACATATTCATTTCCATCATCAGGGCCAGGGCGCCTCCCCGCATGGCCCGAACACCACGCAACGTGGGATCTGCATAGGTCCAGGGCAGGTCATTTTTTGTGGCACTTAACGCGGTCAGGCAGTTTTTAAACACTTCCACCTGGTTCATGCGCTCATGCGGTGTATCATCTGAAGGGTCGGTAACATACGGCACATCACCCCAATGACGTACCATCAGGAAATAGGTGAGGCTGCGCAGAAAGATGGCTTCTGCTTTGTACTTCTTGCGTTCTTCTTCAGTAATATCCACGATATCCTTACTGTCGATATTGGCAATCACCGTATTGGCCGATGTAACGATCCGGTACATATAGCCCCAGTTGGACATATTTTTAAATCCAAACTGGTTAATGCCCTGATCGAAGTTGCCATACGCTCCGGAGGTTCCGGCCGTAGAGCTCAGAATACTTTTGATCCGGTTATTGTTCAGATCGCTGATATAAACCCTCCCGGTACCTTGCGTGGAAGGTATCCAGGCCGTACAGCGGTAATCGGCCATGGCCAGCAGCGAATACCCATCCATCACCGTATAGTTACGGAGCAGGATATACGCCCCTGTCATAAATTTCTCCACATCATCTTTACTTTTCCAGAAGTTGTTTCCCGACATGGAGTCTACCGGGTTTACATTGAGAAACTTTTTACAACCTGTGCCGGTCATCATTCCTGCAATCAGCAGCAGCATCAATATATACTTTCTATGTTGCATAAGTTGAATTTTATAATGTCACGTTGATACCAAGAGAAAATTTACGGGGATTGGGATAACCGTTTGGCTGATCCCGTCCCAGGTCAGAAACATTCTCGGGGTTGGGCCCTGAATAGTTGGAGATCACCCAAAGATTATACCCGGTGAAAAATACCCTTGCCGTTTTGAGCCGGATCCGGCTGATCCAGTCTTTATTTAAACTATAGCTGAGTGTAAACGTGTTGAGTTTAAAATAGGATCCGTCTTCCATAAAGAGTGTCTGATTATACCGGAACGATTCGATGGCTTTATTTTGATCATAGGAATAAGGATTCGGATACGTAGCCACATCCCCCGGCTTCTTCCAGTAATTATAGTCGTCGATCAACGGCAGAGAAGATGCTGAGAAGGGCGTATAGAAATACTGGAACCGCGCTGCCAATGGTGTGTTCAGCACATCCCGGAACAGGGTATATGACCATTGCAAAGACATTGACCAGTTTTTATACGTAAGATTGTTAATAAAACCACCGGTGATTTTTGGCTGCGGATCTCCCACGGCCACGCGGTCGCTATTATCAATTACATAGTCACCATTCAGATCGGCAAAAATCGGGTCGCCTCCTCTTAAAGGCCGGCCATTGATCTGCTGCCGCTGCCCGGTAAGGGGGTCTACCGGCACATCTGCATCCGAAGCATACACACCTTTTGTATTAAACATGTAGTTGGTGAGGGCATTGCTTCCGAGACGGTACAACACAGGAAGTCCTAAAACATCCGTGGCATTCACTACCAATTGCCGTGCACCATTGGGCAAATGGGTTAATACGTTCTTATTAAATGCCCCGTTGATATTCATGTTCCAGGTGAAATTTTTCGTCTGGATGGGCCGGATCCGCAATGATAATTCATGCCCGTAGTTCACCATACTGATTTCGTTGGTGGGTTTATTGGCATAGCCGGATTCCGTAACGATATCTACCTTCCGGCTCAGGTTTTCCACTGTCCGGTAATATACATCATACTCTATGGCAAATCTTCCTTTCAGGAAACCGGCTTCAAAACCACCATTCCAGGAATTGGAGGTATTGGGCAGGAAATAGGCATTGGGGGCCGTTTCAAAACTGAGTCCCACAGATGGCTGTCCCATGTAAGTGCCACCCGGGAAGTATCTTCCGTAAATAGCATACACATCCCCCTGCGGAACAATATTTTTACCCCAGCTACCCCGGAATGAAGCATAATCTACCCAGTTCACATCCTGCATGAATTTCTCCTTGTACAGGTTCCATTTAAAGGACGCAGTAGGGTTATGGCTGTAGCCGGATAACGGTCCGTTGGTAGATGTACCATCAATCCGGTAGCTGAGTTCCAGCACATAGCGTTGTTCATATGCATAACTCACGTTACCTCCGTAACCAAATATCCGGCTGTTACGGGGCACCCCGTTGGTTCCGAACCTGGAATTGGAAAGGTTATAACCGATAGGACCGGAAATATAATCATTAGGTGCCCCGTACAGCAGCAGTGCGTTGCTGCGTACCATATCCACTGATAAATCGGAGAAGGCGTAGGAACTGATATAATGTTTCTCGTTGTTAAACGTTTTATTATACGTTAATACGTTCCGGTTATAGTACCCGTTACCGATCCTTGAAAAGGTATTGTACTGAGCCAGCGGGTTAGCACCTGTAGAAAGATAATAAGAGCTGCCGCTGTTTAACCACGACGGATAAAACGTATTGCTATTGGAATGCGAATAGGAATGGCTTCCCTGCGCCTGGAACCGGAGATTTTTAAGGATCACCAGGTCAAACTGCAGGTTAGACATAATGGTTGCCGTTTTATTATCCTCCTCGATCTGGAAGGCCGCCAGGGCATCACTGTTCTCCGTGTAGATGCTGGGCGGCGGCAATGTAGTAGAGGCCATACCGCTCGTAGCTACCCCCGTTTGCAACAGTCCTACCCCACTTCCATTATTACGGATTGAATTATTGGCATTGATACTGGCAGTAAGTTTCATTTTTTTGGACTTGGGCTCGTAGATGGTATTCATCCCCATCGTATAGCGCGACATCCCTGTATTTTCAATAATCCCCTTTTCATTATAGTATCCCAGGTTGATCTTATAGTTAAAACTGGGATCACCACCTTTGATACTTAAATTATGATTTTGGTTATTGGTGTTTTTAAAGAAATAAGATTGCCAGTTGGTGGAGTTATTATAGTAAGGATTTAAACTGTCCGAGAGGTAAGGCATTGCATTCGCCATTGCCCAGCCGGCATGTTCGGAGAGGTACTGGTTGTACCGGATGATCTGATCGATTTTTGTGTTCCGTTCGATCAGTCCTCCGTATATATCCCGGAGCTTTGGTACGGTACTTACAAAAAAGTTGGAGATATAATTGATCTCCGGCTTTCCGGATCTTCCTTTTTTCGTATTGATGATCCACACACCGTAGGCCCCACGCGAACCGTACACTGAAATAGCCGCCGCATCTTTCAGGATCTGCACATCCTCAATATCCTCTGCAGGAATCAGGGTTAAAGGGCTTACGCCGGCGCCTGCCGTGGCAAAACCATATTCGTAATCGGTATTGGGATCAATCGGTACCCCGTCAATAATAATCAGGGGCTGGGTTGATGCCAGGTAGGCTTCGTTACCGGAGCCGGATACATCCACAGAACTTAAACCCCGCTGAAAGATGGAGCTACGTGCACCGGGCATACCACTGTTGGTTTGAATGTTTACCCCGGGCACTTTCCCCTGCAACAGATCTGCCAGGTTGGCTGCCGGTACATCCTTAATATCATCAGAAGTAATTACTACCGAAGATCCGGTGGAAAGCACTTTGCTTTTTTTCGCAAAACCCATTACCACCACATCATTCATCGCACTCTTGGCATCGTCCGAAACCAGGTAGATCGTCAGATCATTCTCATCGCCGCTCAGCTTGTAGGTTTGCTTTTTATATTCCACATAGGAAAAATTCAGCGTTTCTGTGCGCGTCATTCGAATGGTAAATTGTCCCAGCGTATCTGTATGCGTACCGCGGTTACCCACCACGACAGAAACCCCTTCAATGGCCTGCAGCGTTTTGTCGTCCACTACCTTCCCCCGTATTTCAACCTGTTGTGCATGCAGCAGGTGTGCTGAAAAACAAAAAAGTGTAAGCAATAAGCCCTTCAATATCCTCATAGCTTTTCGTTTATATTTTCTATAAGCAGATTAATCATTCGTGAATTTGGGAGACGTGTTCTTAAAGTGGAAGGCAATCTCCCAATCTCCTTTTTGATAAATGGCGAAATTAAACCCGAGACTTGCGGTTACCCCAAAGCCACCGGGGCCCAGGCGGTAGTACGCAAACTTCACCGCTGCCCGGCTTCCGTTTCCGTTTGTGAAAGGGGTAGCAATCGGTGCCAGCGGTATCGGATAAGCCACGGTATACTTCACCTCTGTATCGGTCAGTTTCATATCGAAGCCATGTACCAGCCGGTCCCATTGCGTTTGATTAAATAATTTAGGATTGATGGGTGCATACGCAGAGTCCAGGAACTTAAACGTAAGCGTGTTGCCCGGCCCTCCTACCAGTTTATTAAAGTATACATCCACTTCTCCGGCAGACATTGCCACATTATCCTTGCTTCTTGCAAAGTTGAGCAATGAAATACCACTGGTACCGGCATTTAATGCAGGACCGGAGGCCATACCGGTATTCAGATCATAGTTATGCGGATCATGGGGTATCGGTTTATAGGGAATAAAGCGCAGGTTGTAAAAATAACGGGTAGCACCGCTATTCGATACCTTCACATCAAACACATAGCCGGAATCCGGCCGGGTGATCAGTTTCGATGTATTTACATCGCCCCATACCACCACGTCTCCCGACCCTTTGCGCATTTCGAAAATGCGGTGATTTTCGATGGTACGCTTGGCCTCAATTTCGGCCATTGAAGTTTCGTATCCGGTATAGGATCCGGCGCCGGTGGTTTTCCATACGGTAACCGGATAAATATCATCGGTCAGCTCCGGAGCAGGCTCTCCGTTAAATCTGCGCATGTTTACTATTTCAAACTCCAGCGGCAATGTAGACTGACCATAGCTGAAGGGATTTCTGGCGATATAATTCCGCCCAAGGATGGGTGAAAAATTGGTCGACAAAAATGTTGCCGCCCGGTCGATCGTATCCAGTTGACGGGGGAGCTGCTTTTTACAGGACTGCCCTGCCACCAGCATCAGCACTACTACAGCCGTTAAAAAAATTCTGTTCATAATAGATTAAAAAAAGAAATTAATAAAGCATCCAGATTTCATCGAGGTTGGAATAGGGCCGGTCGGTATAAAGTCTTCCGGAAAACACCTGGTTTACCACAAACCGGAAATACCTTGCTTCTACCTTGGGCGTAAAGTAAAATTTATGCGGCAGCTTGATCGTAGAACCATCCGGAGGATACGAGAAGCGTTGTCTTGTCCATACCGAAGAGTCTGCAAGATTGGCTCCCTCGGGCGCAAATTCCACAGTAAAATCCACCGGCGAACCGTCGTGTCCTCCATCTTTACGGCACTGGATCGTAACACCACCGATCAAAAGCGTTTTCTTCATATCAACCGTAAAAAACAACGGCAATGGCGGTGGATTTGAAGTAAGGGTATGCCAGCGGGTATCGCCGTCATTATCCAGGGCATGTGCCACTGTACCTCCCCATGAACCGAGGTACTGCGAATGCCAGGCGATGGGCGTCCATCCCGTTCTGTCCCAGGCCGGTTCCAGTAATTTATCGGTAAAGCTGGCAAAGCCAAATTCATGGTTTTGTGTTAACGTGTGTACCAGTGCATTGCTGGTTTGTACCGCCGCGATGGTACTGGTTAATGCAGATTTCCAGAAGCGGTTGAAAATGGAATTGTTCATGTCGCTGAGCTCAATTACCTTGGGACCATCCTTGATGGCACCCACCGCATTTTGCTGCACCGCTCTAAGATTCATATCATAGCCGAGGATCGAAGGTGAACGGAATCCGATACTGGAAGGTTCCAGTTCTTCATATGTATATACCTTATTGAAAATATAACGGGCGATCAGTTTTTCCAGTCCCAGGTAATGGAACATACCTGAATCCGGCCGGCTTAAATTATTCGGAGAAAAATACAACGGGGCACTGTCCAGTTTGGCACGTTCCCGGTTAAAGTTCGTAACCGCCACCTGAAAGGCCGCATTGGGAATGGCGAATACGGTCATGGAACCCGGAGAAGACAATAAGGTTACAAAATGCGGAAAGCGCTTGATCACCACCACCATTGAGTCATACACGCCCTTCTGGCTTTCCAGGTATTGCAACACTGTACCGTTATACTGAACGGTTTCTGTTCCCTGTGATTTATAATAGGGACTGCCTCCTTTGTTACAACCGGAGCCCAGTGAAAGCAGTACCAACAGGAGCACTGTTGCAGATAAGATTTGCTTTTTCATATTGATTCCAATTACCGTTTCCAATAAGAATTTTGTTCAATCAACGGGTTTTTACTAATGATCTCCTGGTCGATCGGCCAATAGATCCCCCCCTCGTCCAACAACTTGTTAAACTCCGGATTATTACGGGCCAACCGGTTATAACGAACCTGGTCGTACCACCAGCTTCCTTCCCCGGCCAGCTCTACCCGGCGCTCACGGAAAATATTATAGAGGATGCCTCCTTCCATGCTGGCCTCCGTTGGCTGCAGGTTAAATCCAGCACGAGTTTGGCTTGGCCGGGCGTAGAAAAAGCCGGGAGAGTTGCGGGGCTCGCGAACATCATTTAACCGGTCAAAGGCAGACCGCATATCCCCCAGTACATAATTGGCTTCCGCCATCAGCAGCAGGTTGTCTTCCCAACGGTAAATGGGAATTGCAGAACCATAGATCGGGAAATTGCTGGAGCCTGTGGCAATATTTTTGAATTTGGCAAAGATGGGAATGTTACCATAGTAATTGGCAAAATAGATATCCTCGTAGTTACCAAATTCAGACTGGAACGGATGGCGCACATCACCCACATAATGGAACCAGCGTGCGATGGTATCCCGGGGTACATAAATATCGGGCTTGGAACGCACCACGTAAGGACTCGCCAGCGTAAGCGATTCAATGTGCCCCACACCACTGGGGCCAGACTCCCGGTTGTTCATATTATAAGGGAACGCTATCATCTGATAACAGAGATTCCCCTTTATACCATTACTATAGAATAAGCTGTTTCTGCCAGCCAGGTATCCTCTTGAGTTGTTATAGCTGATGAGCCCCGAGCGTGCAGCTGCGGCATTGGAATTAATTTCCGTGGTTATCGTAAGTACGGAGCGGTAATCCCCCGTCCAGGCATACATATGGGCCAGCAATCCCAGACACTGGTAATAGCCCCAGAATGCGTTGCCCCAGTTTGACCAGGTTTGACCGTAATACGAGCCATCATAATTCAGCTTGGATTTATCGTCGCCGCCATACTCCGTGGGAAGGCTGTCTTTATATTGCTTAAGCTCGCGGATACAAAAATCCATTACCTGGTCCTGGGGTGTACGTGCTACCTGAACCGTTTCCCCGTTCTTGGATGCGGCCGTGATCAGCGGCACATCGCCCCAGATCCGCACAATATAGAAGTACAGGAACGAACGCAGCATATGGGCCTGTGCAATATCCACCTTACAGTTCATATCGGAATAGCGCAGATCTACCTTACAACGTTCTGCATTTTCAATAAAGGTGTTACAGGCATCGATGGCTGCATAAAAACGGCGCCAGTTCGTTAATTGCTTGATCTGGGTATAGCCCTTATTCAGCTCATTTTTAATGATGGCATCCAGGTAGTTTCCGCTGGATGTTGCCACAAAGTCGCCCTTTCGCAGATCACCATACATCCAGTGACCATTGTTCTCCGCCAATGCAGCGCGGGACAATCCATATAGTGCTACCAACCCATTGCGGGCATCATCATATGACTGCCACATTTTTGTAGCGGATTCGGCCGATGAAACCGCAGTATCCAGTTTCTTGTTGCAACCGAATGCTGCCAGCAATATCATGCCGGACAATAACAGGATCGTTTGCTTTGGATATTTAATAACCATAACTCAATGCATCTTTTTATTTAAAAGTCCAGTTTCAATCCAATAATAAAAGATTTGGGAATAGGCAGGCTTCTGCCGTTATAATATCCCATATAATCCACCTGCTCCGGATCGCCACCTGAAAACGAAGAAATGGTGAACAGGTTCGAAGCCGTAACATATATCAGCGCCTTGTTAAATTTCGCCCTGGAGAAATAAGGAATACTTGAGCAATCATAGCCCAGGGTAAGCGCACGCAATTTTACATAGCTGGCATTTTCCAGGAAAAGGTCCTGATCTAACCGGTATGGAATGGTACTGCTCCAGGGATTGTACAACGGGTAGTCGTTATAGTCAAACGTTTTTTGCCAGAACGTAACCTCTTTGATATAGCTGATATCCCTTGAGTTTTCGTTGTTGATAAAATCGAGCTTACCGGAGGTTTGCCGGTTGAGCAGCTTATGCCCGAATGCCATATAAAACTGGAAGTCGAGTGTAAACCGTTTGTAGGTCAGGTTACTTCCCAATCCGCCGGTATATACCGGCAGGGCATTTCCTTTCAGCACTTTATCATTTTCGTCGATGGTTCCATCGTTGTTATTATCCGCCCATAGTGCATCGCCCGGTGAAAAGTTGATCAGTCCGCTAAACGTAAGCGGGTCGTAGGTTCCGTTCAGGTTCAGCTTGCCCTTCGGAATCTCGCTTTCGTTATTGATGATACCCTTATTTTCATACACCCAGTAAGCATCCACAGGTTTGCCTACTTCAATTTTCTTATTGCCAAAAACCAGGGAGTTAAGACCATACGGCAGCTGTAACAGTTTGTTCTTATTCCAGGAGAAATTACCGAACAGGTTCCAGCCAAAATCTTTTTGACGCTTTATGATCTCTGCATTCAGTGTAAAGTTCAGCCCGCTGTTCTGCACGGTCATCCCCTGTACGTATTTATAAGAGAACCCGTTTTCCGCCGGCATGCTTGTAGGCACCACCAGGTTCTTATTTTTATTGTTATAATAATCCAGTCCGAACAAAATGCGGTTCTGGTACAAACCGATTTCTGTTCCGATATTGGTACGCACGCTAAACGGCCAGTTGTAATATTCATTTACCCAGCCAAAAGAATAGGGCTGTGAAAGTCCGGCCAAACCAGCATAACTACCCAGTGTCGGCTCGTCGGAATAACCCAGATCTACCCGGTATTGCGGACCGATCTTGAAACGGTTATCCGCTAACAGGTTGCCGAATTGTCCCCAGGATCCTTTTAATACCATGGTGCTTAGCACTTCGCTTTTTACCAATTCATGCACGTTGAAGCGGGCGCTTGCCACAGGCGTAAACAGCCAGCGTGCATATTCCGAAAAATTGGAGTACCCGTCATAACGGCCAACAAAATCCAGGTCCAGCAGCTTTTTAAATGAATAACCGATCCGGCCATACAATGAAGAAAGATTGGTCTTTGTTTTATCGGTAAATGGATAACCGAATATATCATTCCGGTTAAGGAAATTCCGGCCGTCACCGGAAAGATAGGTTTCCTTGATCTTTATAAAATCGTTCGGTGTGTTGTAGGCCACCACATAGTCGTACTTGATGAAGTCAGATACATAACTCTGACCGGCTTCCAAACGAATTTCCTGGGCGTTATTATTCAGGGGCAATGAATATTTAATGGTATTCATGATCGTAAACCGCTGGTTGAAACCGGTATAAACAGATCCAAAGTTGTTATTATCCATCAGGGCCTTACCATAAAACACATCGCGTAATGATTCCTCGTAATCTGCAGCCAGCCGGGTATTCAGCTCCAGCCGGTTAAATTTTGCCCGGGCATTAAACGACCCAAAGAAGGAGTTGTTGATATTATCATCTACGGAGCCCTCGTATTTTCTTAAAAACCGGTTGTAGGCATCTACATTCGGTGCCAGCGGGTTGGCAAGATCCGGAACAAATCTTGTTTCAGCAAAGCGGTCTCTCAGGCTGCGGTTACGATCCCGGTCCATGCGGGTAGCGTTTACGTTACCGGATATGGTCAACCATTTAGCCGGTAACATATTAATGCCGAAAACGATATTATACCGGTTCAATGAAGTTGCATCAAAATTCTGGTCCTTTGTTTTGCTGATGTTGAACATGAAGTTGGCGCGGTCCATCCCTCCCAGCAACCCTACTCCAATATAGTGCACCGGTTTAGCCTTGTAGTAAGTATCTGTCCAGTCGGAAGGTCCGTAAAAATTAGGATCCAGCGTGTTGGCCACGTATAACGGCTTGTTCTGTATCTGGTCCAGCGTGGCATACTTTTGATAATAGCGGTCCCGGAACTCGTTTTCATACTGACTGTTAATGCTGTATACAGAAGGTCTTTTCAGGATACCGAAGTAGGTATCCACATTAATTTTCCGGAAACCCGACTGCGCATTTTTGGTGGTGATCCAGATGGCACCATTACTGGCAATGGGTCCCAGTACAGCCAGATCCGAGGGCGTTTTTAATACTTCTATCTTTTCAATATTGTTCACATCAAGTGCAGCGAGCACATTGGTACCGGACCCAATGCTGTTAAAGTCGTAACGCTGTATGTTATAGGTTAAGGCGCTTTGCTGTACCAGCGGTACTCCGTTTACGAACACGGCCGGCTGCTGTGCAATCAGATCCTGCTTGTTGAATATCGGCATATTCAATCCGCGGATATGCATAAACTGTTCCGTTCCCGGTTCGCCGCTTTCTTCATTCACATATAGTCCTGCGGCATTTCCCTTGAGGTATTGCTGTACACTGATAAAGGGCGCTTTTTTTATAGCAGACAGGTTGATCAATGTGAGCAACGAGGTGCTATCACTAAGCCCCGGATGATTGGAACGTTTTAATTCCTGATTGAACTTCTGAGTGGCCGCTACCTTCAATATAGAATCCTGCTTCTCGGCATCGGAGAGCGTATCGACCTGGGCCAGCCCATTTAACGTTATTCCCAGCAGCAAAAAAACAATCAATTGCCTTCCGCAGTGTATAAACAGCTTTTTCAATTGCATACTAAACAGTTAATCAATTCAGAAAGAAATCTATTTTTTATATTCACGCTTACATTATCAAGTTCCGGCTTCGCAGAAAGCGTTTGTTTCGGAACAGTCAATACAAAGCCTATCCAATCGTTTCAAATGCCTTCGCATTTATAAACAAAAGTTTATTTACCAAATAAATGCCCCTTAGAGCGAGAAAAAATACACAAGTAAGCGTTCGTCAATATTCCCAATTCGTTCTGTTAAGCCTCACAAACACCTCACGAGTCGTTTCAAATACATTTAAAAATGTTTATTTCATTTAACAGATTTCAAATATATAAGACTAAAATGTATTCAGCAAAACTTATTTAAAGTTTTTTATAATAATTTTTTTGTTAAAATACAATTAATAAATCCTTAATGTTAAAGTAAAATAAACTCGTTTGGCCGTAAATCTTCTTTAAAAAAATACATCAACTTATTAAAACTTAATTAAAAAAGAGCAATTGCGGTTTTTTGCTGCCTCTTGTTTCAAAATATTTTGGTTGCTTTCTTTATAAAAAACAGAGCGAAATTTCCGCAAGAAATGAAACCATTCGCAATATTTCCGAAACCTGTTCAGCAACGAAAACGTTTGCGGTTGGGTCTTGGTGGGGGAATGTATATTCCCCGTCTTCTGAAGTTCCCATGCCTGCTTCATGTTCCTTTCAAAAGGATCACTGATGTTACCGTCATCCCCGTTATTAAACGGTCGTTGCTTACACAGCGTTTGCTCGCCTGCTTCACTATACGATGGCAGTAATGACCATCCTTGCATGTAAGCGGCTATAAATAAAAGAGACCGTCCTGTTGGGGACGGCCTCCTATTTATACATCTTATAATAATGATGCAGCTTATGGTTTTACTGAAAATTTATAATAAGAAACGGTATGATAGGTTGCACCTGGCTTTAACACTACACTTGGAAATGCAGGCTGGTTCGGTGAATCGGGGAAGTGCTGCGTCTCCGCGCAAAAAGCACCACGGTGAATATCTTTTGCACCGGACTTCAACGTGTTCTTGCCTTCATTAAAGTTTCCGCTGTAAAATTGCAGGCCCGGCTCCTGGGTATAGATATCCATTACCACGCCCGACTGGTCGCCGGTGAAGGTAGCCGCATGGGTTAAGCCGTAGGCGCCCTTGGTTCCGTTTAATACATAGTTATGATCATAGCCCCTGCCGTATTTCAGTTGCACATTATCGGCCCCGATGCGGGCGCCAATGGCTTCCGGTTTTGTAAAATCAAAAGGCGTACCGGCTACGGGCTCCAGCTTGCCGGTAGGGATCAGTGTTGAATCTACCGGTGTGTATTTATCCGCATAGATCTGAGCCGTGTGCTTCAGGATATCACCGCTGCCCTCACCATTGAGGTTAAAGTACGCATGATTGGTAAGATTCACAACGGTGTTCTTACTGGTTTGAGCACTATAATCCATTTTTATCGCGTTATCTGAAGTAACACTGTACGTTACTTTTACCTTCAGCTCACCCGGGAATCCTTCCTCCATATCGGGACTGGTATAGCTTAACTCCAGTGTAGTGTCGTTGGGCTGAACGGCATCCCATACCACGTACTGGAATCCTTTCTTACCCCCGTGCAGGCTGTTGGGCCCGTTGTTGGACGCCAGGGTATATTCCTGTCCATCCAGCTTAAAACGTGCATGTGCTATACGGTTGCCATAGCGGCCGATCGTAGCACCCAGATAGGCTTCTGTTGCTTTTTGATAGCCTTCCGCGCTGCTGAGCCCTATCACCACATCGGTAGGTTTCCCCGACTTGTCGGGCACCCAAAGTCCTACGATACGGCCTCCGTAACTGGTAATGGCCACGCGCATTCCGTTGTTATTTTTTAAGGTATACAACCCGGTTTTCTTTCCGTCGATGGTTGTTTCAAAGTTTGCGGGGCTCAGTGCCGAAGCGCTATCGGTTCCGGCTACCGCGGCACTGTCGGTGCCTCCCTGCGCACCTTCCTTATTTTCCGGGCTCTTGCAGGAAAGGATGCCTGCGGCCATTAACGAAAAGGTTACCATTTTAAGCGTTTGATTCATGTGTATCATTTTCAATTTTGTTTTTGAATATTTAAATTTACAGATCCTTTTTTAAGGTACCACCGGAAATGCCACAACCCTTAAACGGGTAAATCCATACGGGATCAACGTAAGCGGTACTTCTTCTGCAGCCACTGTTCCTTTGTAAATACCTTCCCGGTCAGATACCGGCTGATCGGCTACTTTTCCTTTATCGGCACGCCAGGCCGGTATTTGCTTACCGGTAACCGTGATGGCAACCGGCGCCATGCCCTGTACCCATTTAAAATCCTTACCCAATGGTTGTTCTGTTACTTTTAATTCCGAAGGGCGTTCGATGCTCTTCTTTAATAATCCATAGTTCCAGGGATCTTTTGTCGTTAATGTTTCATAGGGACCTTCAGCCGCCTCGGTATCTGTAGCTATCTGTTCCTGCAATTTCAATGCATATACCAGGGGGCCCCGTTCGATGGTTCTCGAATTGCGCCCCCAATTGCTCACTTGGATAGTCATGGGTAGTTTAAGCCGCACCACATCGCCGGTCTTCCAGGTCCGGCGCAGGGTTACCAGCCCCTGGTGTACATCCGGCTGTTGCCGCCGGTTGTTGATCCAAAGTTCCGGCTGCTGACACCAGGATGGAATCCGCAGTAAAAAAGGAAAAGATACAGCCGTTCCCGTCTTTACTTCAAACAGGATCTCATCGCTGAACGGATAGGTGGTTTTTTCGGTGATCGTTACAGACCGGGAGCCGACGGTAGTGGTTAATTCACTGGGCGCATACACCAACGCGGCAATCCCATCCTGTGCTGTTTTATGCCAGAGGTTACCGGCAAACTTGGGCCAGCCCTGGTGCATATTTGCCAGACAGCAACTGTACCCGCTGCGGGCACCAAATACGTTGTTCATCTGGCGGTCGAAGGGCAGTGAAAAATCATATACTCCCCGCTCCACGGCCACCTGGTTGGCGATCTGGAAATATTGTTTGTTGTTAAAGTCGGCTGTGGTTTGCGGTGGAAACGCATTAAAGGTCATCCGCTCCAGGGCATCTGCAAACTTCAGGTCGCCGGTAATTGAAAGCGCTTCTTCCATAGAGAACATCGTTTCTACAATTGCGCATAACTCCGTACCCTGTGTAGGCAGGTTGCCGTGCAGGTCTTCATCGGCCGAAAAGATACCGTTGGGCAGGCCGTGCAACAGCATGATGTCTTTCCAGCCGGTGTTCAGTATATCAATATATTTTTTATTGCCGGTCCGTTCATAGTTGAGCGCCGGTTCTTTAATGGCCATCCCTACATTTACGCCATGACGGGTCATCCAGGCCTTGTTATTCTGAAATGCCGCCGCATGCATTACCCAGTCGCGCCCGCCAAACATAGAACTCCATGGCAAGGACTGGTCCCGGATCAGCGCCGCCAATTGCAACAGGAACGGTTCTTTGGTAACCTGGTACAACCATTGTGCAACCAGCATGTTTTCAGATCCGCGGGATACCGCCCACTCCGTCCACTTCGAAAGCGGCGCATTTTTTAATGCCGCTTCCTGGTAGCGGAAATAACGCAGCATAAACGGCAGTACCCTTTTGTCCTTAGTGGCACTGTAGTATTGCTGCATTACTTTTAGCATAACCATTTTGGGCCACCAGTCTTCGCCTTTACCGGCTTCTTCGGGGGTGATCGCTTTTCCTGTTTCCCGCTCGTATGTTGTAAGCGGACCAAAATATCCGGAAGGCCGCTGATGTTCCAATGTCCAGTTAATGTACTTCAGCACCTTTGCTTTTAACAGCGGATCGTTCAGCAGGTAGGCCACCGGAACCGCACCGTCTAACCAATAAGGTGTTTCCTCCCACCCGTCGCCTTTTCCTCCCAGCCATCCATTATCCTTCTTTATCTTATCATGTGTTTCATCCAGATGCCCGGTCGAATTCGAGGCCACGGTTTTAAGCTGATCCAGCAGCCAGCCTGCGGGCTTTACGGCCCCGATATCAAAGGGCTGGTAGATACGCGGCACATACCGGATGCTTTCCGCCGGTGCCTGCTGCTGTGCCCGGACTGCCGGCGTTAAAAACAATAAAACAATACCGTAAAACGTATGTAAACGCATGCGCAATCATTAATAAAGGTTAAATATACAATAAATCAATCCCCCGGAAGCGTTACAAATTACCGCTTTTCCCGATGCTGCCAAACCGGATCTTTATATCGTGGCCTCCGCCGGCTCTTTTCCTTGATGTTACGATACCGACCGTATGTGCATCAAACTGATACATACTTTGCCACAACGTTTGCGTCCAGTCGGTTTGAAAAGGTACCGGATGCGTCCAGGGCATAGGCTGTTTTTTCCAGCTGCGGCCATTGTCGCTGCTCACCGTTACAACGCCCAGGTTAGAGGCAAGGAGCAGGCTCCCATCCGTAAGCGCCAATATATACGGCGCGGCCTTTTGTTCGGGCGCTTTGGTTCCCAGTCCTTCATCCCAGCGGAGACCATCGGCACTTGTTTTATAATAGATGCCGCAATCCTCCGGGCCACAAACTTCGTATACAGCCATGTAGTTTCCATTTTGCATCCGGTCTACAACCGGCATACCGGGCCTCGATTGCGGATGGCCGGGTGTATGCGCTACCCATATTTCCATTCCCCAGGTTTTGCCATAATCTTCTGATACTTTTTGTGCAATGATCTGGCTATAAGACGGAGACTCCGTAACATGTTTTTCGCTGGCATACATCACCGCCAGCCGGCCGTCTTTTAAAAAATAAAAATGAGGTTCGTAAATGCCTTTATCCGGTTTTCCCAATGCACCCGGGGCGCCTTCGTTGGTATCAATGATGCTTAGCAGCTGCCAGCTTTTTCCATTATCACGGCTCTTGTATACGGGCAACCGGTATGACTCCTGCCAGCGCACGGAACGGCCTGCCAGCAACACCGCTCCGTCCGGCAAGCGGATCATCTGCGCATTGTCCAGATCCCTTCCCGGGTCCGTGATCCAGCCGACCGGCTTCCAGGTTTTTCCCCGGTTACGGCTTTCTGCAATTTCCAGTTCCAGTCCTCCCCGGGGATCATTGCGGTAGCCTTTATTGCGCAATACCGTGTAGGCCGCCAGCCAGCGGCCTTTTTCAAGCTGTAACAACCTGGGGTATTGTGCTCCATAGTTGGGCAACTCCTCCCCCGATGCATTTTTCCGGTAGCCGGTACTAACGGTTACACTATCCGTCCATCGTATTGAAACAGTGGGAACGCGCTGTTTTACTACCACGGGCCATCCGTTCCGGTATTCAATCCGGTCGATATACATGATCCGCCCATACCGCTTTTGATCAAATGCATCTTTTGGTATTGCATGGTAGGCGATCCATTTTTTTCCGTTCCGGTCTTTGATGATTGAGTTATGACCGGGCGCAATGATATCGTCTTCGCTTTTAAGGATCACACTGCTTTTGTTGGCAGCCACCGTTCCCAGGCGTGTATACGGGCCCTGAATATTCCTGGAGCGGGCCACCATTACCGCATAATGCGCATTTACGCCACAGCAATTATCCCCGGAATAATACAGGTAATAGTAACCGTCATTATAATCGATCCAGGCACCTTCCACCAGTCTTCCATAATCTTTGTCGGCCCCTGCCTGTATCAAAGCACGGTCGGCGGATCCTTTTGCAAAGGCCGTCATCGATGGATCCATTTCGCGGATCCGCAACGGCTGAAAGCCCGATCCCCAAACCATGTAAAATTTTCCGGATCGCGGATCCCGGATCACCATCGGGTCGATCGCCTCAAATTCGGGACGCACGATCAACGGTGTTCCCGAATCTTTAAAAGGACCCTCCGGCCGGTCGGCAAAGGCCACACCAATCGCCTTGCCCGCAGCGGTGTCCACGGTTTCTGCGGAATAAAACAGTACATATTTCTTCAGGCGTTCGTTATACAATACATGCGGCGCCCAGAAGTCCTTATAGCCCCATACCGGTTTTTCCGGTAATGCATCCCCGATGATCTTCCAGTTTTCCAGGTTTTCGGAAACCGCCACCTGTATATGAAAGAATTTTCCTGCCGGACCAGAGTTGGTTGCATACGCATAATACTTTCCATCGGCAGCAATCACCGTGGGATCCGGGAAGTCTGTATGAATCACCGCCCGGCGTTGGGCACCGGCCTGCAGCCAACACACCACCACCAGGAAACAAAGTACTTTTTTCATATTATTTCTTTTTCGAGGGCTCCGGTAACGAATTGCTTGTTGGCAATGGACGGCCGAAATCCGGTGTACCATCTTTACGCCAGGTAAAGCGTTGTGCCCGCGGAGAGCGGTGTCCGCCGCATCCCTGCCCGGGTTGCGGGTTGGCATGATACAGGATCCAGTCTTCCTTACCATCCGGCGATTTGAAGAATGAGTTATGCCCCGCAGCATACACGCCATTTTCTGGAGCGGCTTTAAATACGGGCTCAGGACTCTTTACCCAATGGTTCCGGTCGAGAAGATTTTTATTATTTGTAAGGGTTAACATACCCAGCGTATAATTTTCCGTCCAGCAGCCGCTTGCCGAATACACAATAAAAATACGGTCGTTACGGATCAGGAATTGCGGTCCCTCATTTACATACACATGATCGGGTGTTTCGCCCCTCAGGTATCCGTATTTTTCCCATTTGTGTTCGGGTTCCGAGATCAGCACCCGCTCGCCTTCTATCGTCCAGGGGTTGCTCATTTTTGCGATATAAATATTCTGCTGGCCATTGGTATCACCCGCCCATCCGGACCAGATCATGTACAGCTGCCCCTTATATTCAAATACATCTCCGTCAATGGCCCATTTATCTGTGGGATCCGCCACTTTCCCTTTAAACACCCATTCCCCCTGCATAGGATCAGCAGCACTGTTTTCGAGCACATACATCCGGTGGTTGTGATTGTTGCCGTCATCGGCCGCAAAGTACATATACCATTTGCCGCGCAGGAACAGGATCTCCGGCGCCCACAGCTCTTTTGAATACCGGGTATTGCGCGGGGGTGTCCAGATGATCTTTTGCTCCGCATTTTTCAGATCGGAAAGATTCCTGGTCTTCCATAACACCAACCGGTTCTGTGCGGTGTGGGTATAGTAGTAATAGCCATCTTTATAAAAGCTATAAGGATCGGCCCCGGAAGGTAACAAGGGATTGGTAAACGTGTGTACAGCGGTAGTGGTTCTGGAACCGGTACACCCGGCCATCATTACCACAAAAAAGAAAAAAGAAAGAATTCGGTTCATTATTGAAGATTTAAAAATCGGAATGTTTCTGGATCAGCGGCGATGGTTCCATTGTTATTGCGGGGCAGTACCACCTGTATGATCGCTGTTTTACGGGGGCCTACCCGCGTTGCGGAGAAATGCGTATGCAATACATATTGCCAGTTGCCTTTTTTATCTTTAAAAAGGTCGCCATGCCCGGAGCCATTAAACCCTGTATTTTTTTTTGAGATGATCGGATTGCCATCCTCCTTCTTCCAGGGACCTGCCGGAGCCGTGCTTGTTGCCACTCCGATTGCATAGTCCGGATTCCGGAAGTCGTTTGCCGAGTAAAGCATATAATAGCGCTTCCCTTTTTTAAAAACAGTAGGACCTTCTGTAACCCCCCATTTTGCAGCCGCCGTATTTTCCCAGGGCTCTGCGGCGTGCACACATTCCCTGGCGGTGGCCTCCTTTATGTGCTGCAACGTTGCATCCATTTCCGCAACAAAGATCCGGTTACCCTCCTGCAACCGTACATGGTACAGGTATATATGGCCGTTATCAAAAAATACAAAGGGGTCGATCATCCGTACCGGCGCGTCCAGAGGTTTTACTTCCTTTTGCTTAAAGGGCCCCAGCGGATGATCAGCTACCGCAATGGCGATATGTTCATTTGCCGTATAGGCCATATAAAAATGGCCGTTATAGGCAAATACCTGGGGCGCCCAAAATCCCCTGGTGCCAAACGCCTCACCGGGTGTAAGTACCTGGCCGGCGGCCTTCCAGGTACGCAGGTCCGTGGACGTATAGGCTGTAAAGCCTTTATCGGCATTATGCCCGTTGGTGCCATAGAGGTAGTATACCCCTTTATGATAAAAGATCGTGGGGTCCGCCACCAGCGGGTTGGGGGCCTCCGGTGCCTGACCGGCAGCATCAAAGCGCAGCACCGTCAGGCAGATCAGAAAACTTAAAAAATAGGAATACACTTGTTACGGGTTTGATGGTTCAAAATACGAAAACGGCAGCTTCCAAAAAACAGGTTTTTATGGCGATTGCCTCAAGGCCCCGTGACCGGATCCCCGTTCATGACAACACATAAACGGGGATCCGGTCACGGGAATAACCACTCGGTTTTTTATCGTATCGCGCTATTGCTTTCCGGTCATTGATTTTATAAAGGCTACTTCCTCCTGTTTATAAGGCGTACCATCTTTCCGGAAAATATCATGGAACCACAGCGGCGGTTCACCGGTATAGGTTTTTGTCCAGCTATCCCATGGATAAATGGTTTGCGATTTACCGTCTACAAATCCCCAGTTGATCATGGC
Organism: Niabella pedocola; assembly: GCF_021044425.1. Taxonomy (GTDB): domain Bacteria; phylum Bacteroidota; class Bacteroidia; order Chitinophagales; family Chitinophagaceae; genus Niabella; species Niabella pedocola. The sequence continues at coordinate 440,685 of NZ_JAJNEC010000004.1, forward strand.
TACCTTATACTCCTTACCAATAGGCAACGAGCTCTGGAACGTACTCTTGTTGGGGCGCGCCATATACTCGGTGCACCACATGGGTTTATTGTATCTTTTCAGCTGGTTGATTTTTTTACGAAGCGTAACCGAATCATCATAGCAATGAAAAGAAACGATATCTGATTCCTCAAGTTGCAGCCGCTCAAGAGGCTTCAGCGTACTGTCGGCCTCCCAGTTGCCGGCCCAAACACCGGAAGTAAGGGGCTGCGAAGGATTGGCGCTACGGGCCCATTCAAAGGTCTTTTTCAGCAATGGCAGTACTAACGCTACTTTATTGGGGATCTCTACTTTTTCATAGGATGCGCCGGTCATATTGTCTGGTTCGTTCCAAACATCCCAGGCAATGATCCGCTGATCATTAGCAAATTTACCTACGATGGATTTCACGTATTGTTCCAGTGCCGGATATTGGGTAGAATCTTTCAGCACCGCCTGACCCGGACTTTGCATCCATCCGGAGTTATGGGTAAAAGGCTTGGGATCTCTTTGTTTACCGGCTTTTGGAAAGGGATCCCAGCAGGAATCGAAAATCGTAAACAGTATTTTTATTTTATGACGGTCGGCAATTTCAAGAAATTTGTTGATCCGGTCATAAAACCCCTGTTCATCATTTTTAAACACCAGGTCGTGCAGGTACACCCGCATCACGTTCATACCTATGGAAGCGGCCAGGCCCAGCTCCTTATCGATGGTGGCCGTGTCGAATGTTTCAGCCTGCCACATCTCCAGCTGGTTAATAGCCGTACTGGGTAAGAAATTGGCGCCTACATACCAGGGCTGTGTAGCATACCAATCGTTGGCCTGCTGTGCGCTCCATATGGCTCTGGCAGCAACCGGTTCTTCACTTTCATCGCCGCCTCCGGCTTCCGGATTGTTACAGGAAGCGAACAGCAGGGCTGCGGCCACCCATACCATTGTTTTTTTCATCACGTGTCTGAGATTCAACTTTTTCATAATGCACTATGGTTTTATATAATTGTTTTATTGCTGAAGCACCTATTCATTTTCCGATGGACTACCGTACTGCCCCAAATTTCTGGAATTGTTCCCGGATCAACGGCAGGACTACAGACGTTCTTTTCAACAGTTCCTGCGTTCATCAATAGCCGGCATTCTGTTTCAGGTTGGGATTATTCAACACTTCTGTTTGCGGTATCGGCAGGCGTATATGTTTACCCACAGTAAAGTTTTTAAAATCCGGATCCCGCTGTGCTACCACATCCACCTTCTGCTGTGATTCCAGATCGCCCCAGCGTTTCAGATCAGCCCAGCGTACGCTTTCGCCGCAAAGCTCCAGGGCGCGCTCCATCTTTAACCGGTCGCGAAAATTATCTTTACTTAAAACAGCAGCAGGGTACGCCGTAGCCAGTGGCGCCATTTTTGACCGGGCTCTCACCTGGTCTACATAGGGCACCGCGGCAACTGTTTGCCCCAGTTCATTCAACACTTCGGCGTACATCAATAAAATATCTGCATAACGTACCAGCCGGTTATTCACCTCTGAATAATAATCCTCATTATTCCGATAATAATCTCTCGAATATTTTTTAAACCAGGCCTCATCGGCTCCCCATTCCCAGCTGCGGCCGTATATCTTATCACCGAAATCTTTTTCCTGGTCCGGATAAAACAGCGAATAACGGAGCCGCGGATCGATCTGGTTATCGGTTGTTTTCTCCTTTTTAAACTCCTGTACCAGCCAGAAACGGGCCTGTCCATCGGACCAGCCGATACCTCTTGGAGCAAAGAACTGGGTACGATTGCTTCCCATATTGGCATTTACACCATCGCCTTCCCCGGTCTTGTTAGCATCAGAAAACTGGATCTCAAATATCGACTCTGCGTTATTTTCCTGTGTTGCCCGGAAGTTCTCTTTAAAGTCCACCATCTGGTACAAACCCTTTCCTTCACCTGTAAAGAAATAATCCAGGGCGGTTTTTGCCTCAGCCCACTTATGTTGCTGCATATACATCCGCGCCAGGTAAGCATTTACCGCTCCTTTGGTAGGACGCCCCACATTCGGATTATCCCAGGTTACCGGAAGGTCCGGCAAAGCCTCATTAAGATCTCTTTCAACCTGTGTCCACACATCGGCTAATGTACCGGCAGGTGGTGTATATCCCGGATCATCCAGATGCGGATCGGTTATTACAGGCATATTTTCCCAAAGCAATGCACCATAAAAATAATAAAAGGCTCTAAAAAATTTTGCCTGAGCCAGAATCGCGGCCTTTTTCTTTTCATCCGCGAAAGGGATATCTGGAACAAATTTCAATACCTGGTTGGCACGGAAGATGGCCTTGTATGTATCTTTCCAGGTGTTCCCGTTGCCTTCAAAAAAATTATAATTAACATAGTTAAAACGCGTCCAGTCTGCCAGCTCCACCCAGGGGCTTTTACTCATGCCCTCGTCTGAGGTCAGATCCAGCCTGAAATAGATCCAGCGGTTCCAGCCGCCGTTCTGGTAGAACATGGCATAAATCGCATTCACACCTTTCTGGGCGTCGTCTTCGGTTTTCCAGAATTGGGAAACCGGCATTGCATTCGGGTTTAACTGATCCAACACTGATTTACTACAGGAGGTCAGTGACAGCACAATCAGTATAACTAATAAGCTCTTTTTCATCGGAATATTTTTTTGTAGTTACCGGTCTTTTATATACCGGAATAGTACTTAACTCAGATTGTCTCAAAAACCAAAATTTAATCCCACAGAGAACATTTTCAGATTTGGATACGCACCAAAATCGTATCCTCTTTCATAAATATTTGCATTGTTAAATTCAGGATCCAACCCGGTATATTTGGTAATAGTGATCAGATTCTGACCGGAAACAGATAATTGCGCATTGGTAAACCCGATCTTTGTGAGCCATTCTTTCGGCAGATCATATGAAAGGCTGATCAGTTTTAGCCGGGCAAAAGAACCACTTTCCAGCCACCGGTCAATATCACCCCTCGAATTTAAAGTGGATGCATATAAAGCTCTAGGTGTATTTGTATTCGGATTTTCAGGTGTCCAGGGCTGTATGCCTTTGCGATAGTTTGCGTTATCAGAGAACCCGTCCATTGCAATGCGCGGGCCATTGATTACTTTGGCGCCAAAAGAGCCAAACCAGTCCATTGTAAGTGAAAAGCCATTATAAGAGCCAAACAAATTAAGCCCTGTTTCAAATTTAGGCCATGCATGTCCCATATCCATTTTATCGCTGTTCGTAATCTGTCCGTCATCATTCAAGTCCACAAACCGGAGATCGCCGGGTTTGGCATTCGGTTGTATCAGCTGGCCTTTTGAATTTTTATAATTATTCACTTCGTTCTGTGTTTGGAAAATCCCATCTGTTTTTAACAGATACCATAATCCTAAAGGTTGCCCAACGGTAGTACGGGTCAGTCCCGTAAACAAATCATTTCCCTGGTAACCGAGCTTCAGCACTTTATTGCGTACGGCTGTAAAGTTCAGTGTACCACCATAATTAAAGGCATTTGCATTTCCCCGATATGTAAGGGCAAGTTCAAGACCGCTGTTTTGCAGCGAAAGGGCATTTACCAGCGGGTTGCCCCCGTCGTTTCCGGTTGTCATTAATATGGGAGCGCCGTAAAGTACATCACGGGTTTTTGCAATAAAATAATCCCCGGTCAGCGATAATTTGTTGTTCAGAAAAGACACATCAAATCCATAGTTCTGCTGCTCCAACGTTTCCCAGCGAAGATCCGGATTGGTGAGCTTTACCTGTGTTCCAAGATGCTCTATATGCTGATCCCTTCCCATGGCGATGGTCGGGAATGTATTGATCACGGGGAAAGGGTCATAATACCCGATGTTGGAACTACCCAATGTACCATAGTTTGCTCTTAACTTTAGATCACTGATCCAGCTTACGTTGAAGAATTTTTCCCCACTAATGCGCCATGCAGCAGATATAGATGGGAAATAACCGGTTTTATGGCCGGTACCCAGCCTGGATGTTCCATCATAACGCAATACGCCGTTTATCAGGTAGCGGTTATCATAAGCATATTCTACACGGCCAAAGTAAGAAATCAGATCCGCTTCCTGCCGGTAGCCGCCCAGTTGTCCCCCATCGCCCTGATCCAATACATCATAGTAATGCCCCGATGCATCCTGTACAATATTGCGTTTTGAACCCCATATCTGCGCATAGGTTTGTTTCTGGAACGATTGACCTAAAATAGCAGAGACATCATGTTTCCCATACTTTTCTTTAAAAGCGAGTGTATTTTCAACCAATTTGTTTTCATACGAAGCCCGGTTTTCATTTGCAATGGATGGATCATAAGACTGGTTCAGTGTCCAGAAGCCATCTTTTTTCAAATATTTATAATGGTCCCTGCTCGTTTCATATCCCAGGTTCAGCCGGTACTTTAAAAACGATGTAAATTTCAACTCGCTCCACAGATTACCTCTTACGCGGAAGTTGTCAACGCCTGAATTAACAATATTGGCGATTGCCAGCGGATTGGTTCCAAAGGTTCTTGCTTTTTGTTCGTCTCCATACCCATATCCTCCCGGATGGGTGTTATCATATACCGGTATCGTAGGCAGCAGGCGGTACACATCTACCACCGGGTTTCCCTGCATGTCAGCCACATTGGCATTGCTAATCGCCAGGTTTTCTCCGATACTAAAAATACCTTTTGAGCCCTGTGTATTTACACGCAGATTATACCGGTCAAATTTGGTACCGATTACTGTTCCTTTATTTCCAAAATATCCGCCGGAAACATAATAAGAACCACTGTTGCCGCCACCGGAGAAACTCATGTTCAGATCTTTCGCTGATCCGGTACGAAATGCAACATCCTGCCAGTCTGTATTAACGGTACTATCCAGTTTTTGCCGCGAAACACCTGCATTATCATAGGCCTGATAATTCAGCTTCATGAACTCCGGTGTTTCCATCAGATCATACAACGGCATTTTCTGAACGGTATACCGGGCCGATGCCTGGATCTGCATAGGTCCGCTTTTGCCCTGCTTTGTGGTAATGATGATCACGCCATTTGCTGCTCTGGACCCGTAAATCGCAGCGGCCGACGCATCTTTCAGAATCTGGATGGACTGGATATCAAAACTGTTAAAATCCCGGTTGGCATCCGTGATCAACCCGTCTATCACATAAAGCGGATTGGTTCCTGTGAGATTTTTCGCACCCCGTATCTGTATGAGCGCCTCCGCACCTGGTTGTCCGCCGCCTCTGACCCGGATACCGGTGGTCAGCCCCTGCAATGCTTCGGCTACAGTTGTAGATTGCCGCTTTAATACATCTGCAGCCTTCACCACAGAAACGGCCCCGGTCAGGTCTTTTTTCAATTGCGTTCCATAGCCCACTACTACTACTTCATTGAGATCGGTAGCAGCGGCCCTCAGTACCACATTAATTTCAGAACGGTTCTGTACGGGTACTTCCTGGGAGGCATAGCCGACACTGGAAACCACGAGCGTGCCGTTCCCTCCGACCGTAATTCTGTACATCCCATTTTCGCCGGCTACCGTTGCAATCGATGTTCCTTTTACAGAGATACTGGCACCGGTAAGCGCAGTTCCCCGCTCGTCGGTGACCGTACCTGTAACCGTTTGTTCATTCTGTGCGCTTACTACATTGAATAGGGTGCAAAGAAAAAAGAAAGTCGATAGATACCATTTGCAATGGACGCGACACAATGGCCTTTTAGATCTATATTTCATATAGCATAAAATTTAACAATCTGCGTGCTCCAAAAGTAGGCTACCACTGAGGCGATTCCGTGCTATTTTGTCTCAATCTTTCATCAAATTGTATCAGGGGCCGGTTTTGTTTACATACTAAATACTAAGGATTAAATTCTAAATTCTAAGGGCCAAATTCTAAGTACTAAATACTAAAAATCAAAATCCCAAAAAACAAAATTTGGGATCTACGTCCGGGCGTTGTATTTGAAATCTAAAAACTGAACGCTGATTGCTGATAACCAAAAACACGGAATAAGAAATTTTATGTACGTTTGAAAAAAATCAATTCCGGTTGTACACCCGTATCATTTGTTTCCTGCTGTTGTGCCTGGGGAGCGCGTTTTCCCTCCGGGCGCAGCATTATTATTTTGAACACTTCCAGGTGGAAAGGGGCTTATCGAACAATACCGCCACCTGCGTTATCCAGGACAAAAAAGGGTTTATCTGGATCGGCACCAAGGACGGTTTGAACCGTTTTGACGGCTACAGCTTTAAAGTATTCCGCAATATAGCCGGCGATAGTACCAGTCTTGGAAATAATTCGGTATGGCAGCTGCATGCGGGAAAAGACGGAACGATCTGGGTAGGTACGGAGCATGGTATTTATGCATACAACCCCGAGAATGAAACCTTTGCGCACTTACGCAATACACCACGGCAACTGGTACGGGGCATTGCAGAAGATCAGCAAGGCAATCTCTGGTTTGTGGTCAACTTTAAGCTTTACCGGTTTCCTCCTCATGGTAACGAAGCCCGGCTGATTCAGGGAGCAGGGCTGGATCTTTGTACCACGCTTACCATTACCAATAACAACCAGCTTTGGGTGGGCACCCTATCGGGCATGCTGGGCCGCTACGATACAACAACCGGCCGCTTCCGCTTCCGGTCGGTTTTTGATCACTCGCGCCCGGCCGTTTCCACCTGGCTGGAACGGATCTATGACACCGGGGAAGGGTATTTCCTGGTGGGCACCGCCACACAGGGTATTAAAAAGTTTGATACAGCCACGGAAACCTACACCGACCTGCTCACCTATAACACCGATAATACAGAAATCTATGCCCGGGATTTTGTACGCTCAAAAGCAGGCGAGTACTGGATCGCAACAGAAAGCGGTATTTATATTTACAACACGCAGCAACAACAATTTACCAACCTGAAAAAAAATTACCAGAGTCCTTATGCGCTTACAGACAATGCTGTTTATTCTTTTTGTAAAGACCGGGAAGGCGGCATCTGGATCGGCACCTATTTTGGCGGGATCAATTATTATCCAAAGGAAAATCCTGTCTTTGAAAAATATTTCCCGGGGAGTAGCCCCGGCTCGCTGCGTGGCAATGCCGTCCGGGAAATCACATCCGATAACCAGGGGCATCTGTGGATCGGAACAGAAGATGAAGGACTCAATAGGTTTGACACGGCCTCGGGTGTCTTTACAAACTTTAAACCAACCGGTAAAAGTACCGGGATAGCGCATACCAATATCCACGGGCTGCTGCACGATGGGAACCGGCTCTGGATCGGCACCTTTGAACACGGCCTGGATCTGATGGACCTGCGGACCACGTCCGTGATCCGGCATTTTACCGCAGGACCAACGCCCAACGACCTGCGCAGTAACTTTATTCACAGTTTATATAAAACATCCGATAACCGGGTATGGGTTGGCACTTCCAACGGCATTTACATTTACAACGAGCAGGACAATCATTTTATTTCTCCCGGCTACTTCCCCCGCGGCGGCTTCTACTCCAGTATACTGGAAACAACCGATGGTACCATCTGGGCCGGCACTTTCCAGGACGGGCTGCATTATTATAATGCCCGGAGAAATATTTTCGGCCGGTTGCAGGTTATCCAGCAGGGTAAAGACCGGCTTGCAGAGAACCGGATCACTTCCATTCATGAATCATCCGACAAAACGCTCTGGATCGCAACCGAAGACGGCCTGTACAATCTTGATCCCTCCACAAAAAAGATAAAGATCTACACTACGGCAACCGGGCTTCCCAGCAATCTTATTTACACCATTACGGAAGATGACCGGCGCCGGCACTGGATCACCACTTCCAAAGGGCTGGTGCTGCTGGACCCACAGAACAATATCCTTCGCACGTTTACCAAAACGAGCGGGTTGCTGGGCGATCAGTTCAATTATTCGTCCGGGTTCAAAGCACCCGATGGCCGTATTTATTATGGCAGTGTAAAAGGAATGATCAGCTTCAACCCCGCGGACCTGGAACCCGACAATTATAGTCCACCGGTTTATATCACCAACTTTTCGGTATTTAACGTTCCACTCACTATTTCTGCACAGGAAGGTGCCCTATCCCAATCATTGCTGCTCACCCGCCACATTACCCTCGCGCATGATCAATCTACCTTCAACATCGATTTTGCCGCCATTAATTTTACGGCTCCCGACAATGTGGAATATGCTTATAAACTGGAAGGCCTGGATAAAGAATGGAATTATATAAAAACCAACCGGAGTGTTTACTTTACCAATCTGCCTTATGGTGAATATTTGTTTAAAGTGCGCTCCACCAACAGCAGCGGCCGTTGGCAAAACAATGAGCGTACCCTTCGCATCACGATCCGTCCGCCGTTGTGGAAAACACCCTTTGCCTATTTGCTCTACCTCCTATTGGCGGGATCGGCCACCTACCTGTTCGTTCGCAGTTACCGCCGCAACCTGGCTGCGAAGCAAAAAAGAAAAATGCAGCTGTACGCTATGCAGAAAGAAAAAGAACTGGTAGAATCAAAGATCGATTTCTTTACGAAAGTGGCACATGAAATACGCACTCCGCTCACACTTATAAAAGCGCCGCTGGAAAAAATTTCGGGGCAAATCATCAAAACACCTCAAACCGAAAAATACCTCAACAGTATGAATAAAAACACGGAGCGATTGCTGGAGCTGACGAACCAGCTGCTCGACTTCCGTAAAATTGAGGAAAAGCAACTTGCCCTGAACTTCAGCAGAACCAATATTCCGCAATTGTTAACGGATATATGGAACAGCTTTCAACCAACCGCCGAAAATAAGCATACCGATTTCCGGATCTCGGTTCCTGCCCATGCTTTTGAGGCCTTTGTAGACCGCGATGCCTTTATAAAGATCATCAGCAACCTGCTGAACAATGCTCTTAAGTACGGCAAGCAAAATGTATACACCAAACTAACCGTTCCCGACGATAAAGGGCATTTTAAAATTACTATCTGCAATGACGGAGATCCCATCCCCTTTGCCGACCAGCAAAAGATCTTTGAGCTGTTCTTCCGTTCAAAGCGTACGGGATTCATTGCGGGAACCGGTATCGGCCTGTATCTTGCCAAGTCGCTTACGGAATTACACCAGGGAAGCATCCGCCTGGTAAACGATGAAAAACAGGTTTGCTTTGAACTGGTATTCCCCGATCACCTGGAAATGGCATCGCAGAACAACCCTTAAAAAATGCTATCCGGTTATAAGGCCTGTAATATTATACAACCAATTTATCATAGTTTTTACCTGCAGTTTAATTAAATTTACCGCTTATTCTCCATTTGAACGATTTACACATATGAAACAACGACTTGCATTTGTAACGATTGACAACAAACCTGTATTGCATTTTTTACTTTTACTTTGCTGCTTTTTCGCATGGGACCATGCAGCGGCTCAAATAAAAAATGAACCGGCGATTATCCCCCGGCCTGCAGTTATAACTACCCAGCCGGGCTTCTTCCAGTTGAACGCCGCCACGAAAATCGGCGTTCCCTCCGGTAACGCACCCGCCCGGAAACTGGGCGAGTTGCTATCGCAGGCCATAAAAGATCAAACCGGGCTTTTGATTCCGGTAGCAGAAAAAAATGGTCCTGCATCCAACACGCTTTTTATTGACCTCGGCAAACCCGATTCAATGGGTAAAGAAGGCTACCAGCTAACCGTTCAAAACAAGTCGATCGTACTCCGCGCATCCGAAAGCAATGGTGCTTTTTACGGGATACAGACCTTGTTGCAGTTGCTGCCTTCCGGGCAGAGTGCGTTAACAACGCGACCTGTTCCTATTCCAGCCGTAACGATTATTGACCGGCCGCGTTTTGAATGGCGGGGACTGATGCTGGATTGCGGTCGCTATTATTATTCCATGAACTTTTTAAAAAAGCTGATCGACTATATGGCGATGCATAAAATGAACGTGTTTCACTGGCATCTTACAGAAGACCATGGCTGGCGGCTTGAAATCAAAAAATATCCGAAACTGACAGATATCGGAGCCTGGAGAACCACTACGGAATTTTCCCAGGGACGGTTAAACGGCACCCCCACCGGTGGCTATTATACCCAGGAACAGGCCAAAGAACTGGTGGCCTATGCGGCAGCCCGTTATGTAACCATTGTGCCCGAAATCGAAATGCCCGGTCATGCTTCTGCTGCATTGGTGGCGTACCCGGAGTTATCCTGTACCGGTGGCCCCTTTAAAACGCTAACGCGCTGGGGCATCCAAAAAGAAATTTTCTGTGCGGGGAATGAAAAAACATTTGCGTTCCTGGAGGACGTGCTTAAAGAAGTAACGGCCATTTTTCCGGGAGCCGTTATTCATATGGGGGGCGATGAAGCACCTAAGGACCGCTGGAAAAGTTGCCCCAAGTGCCAGCAACGGATCCGCGATGAGCACCTGAAAGATGAACACGAATTACAGAGCTATTTTGTAAAGCGCGTTGAAAAAATATTTACCGCTCAAAAAAGGAACTACATCGGCTGGGATGAAATTCTTGAGGGCGGGTTGGCTCCTAACGCCTGGGTGATGAGCTGGCGGGGTATCAAAGGCGGTATTGAAGCTGCCCGGCAGCGGCATAATGTGGTGATGGCGCCTTACGATTATTACTATCTTGATTATTACCAGGGGAAACCCTCACTGGAGCCCAATGCCATTTTTGATCATGCAATCAATACACTGGAAAAAGTGTACGGCTTTGAACCCTGCCCCCAGGAGTTAACGGCGGAAGAAGCCCGTTTTATAAAAGGCGTGCAGGGAAATGTGTGGAGTGAATTCATTCATACACCCGAGAAAGTGGAATACATGACCTTTCCCCGGGCGGCCGCGATTGCTGAAACCGGATGGACCCCAAAGGAACGGAAACATTGGACCGACTTTGCCCGGCGGATGGAAACACAATACCAACGCTATGACGGGCTGAATATCAATTATGCAAAAAGCGCCTATAATGTATGGCAGACCACCGTTCTTGACAGTGTGACCAATACCGCCGCGATCAGTTTCAAAACCAATAGTTATCAACCTGAGATCCGTTATAGTACGGATGGCAACGAGCCTACCGCTCAATCTACATTATATACAGGTCCCTTTAAGGTGAAGGCACCTGTACTGATCAAATCTGCAACATTTAAAAACGGAAAGATGATCAGCAAAGTGTATGAAGAAGCCGTACTCAGAAAATAAAAGCGAAAAAGTTCCATTCATCCGGATCATAAAATGCAATCAATAAGGCGATAAAAGAACCGGTTTGTTTCATCGCTGGAGGATGTTAATTTTCCGCCGGTTCTGCGGGAATATGATGAAACAAGTCGTAATTTTCCGCAGGGATATGCAAATAAAAATGCACCGCAGACCCCAGCCTGTTGTTTTCCAGGTTTGATCTGTGAAAAATCAGCGCTGGCCTGCGGAAGCGGTACAACCCGCAATGATTAAAACAATTTCAAATTTTAAAAAACTTGAATCGCACAGAGAACAGTAATCCACCTTCCCATACATTTACCCTTTTGCTGGTAGATGATAACGAGGAGATCCTTGACTTCCTGAAAGATGACCTGGAAGAAAAATATACCGTTCTCACTGCTACAAACGGACATGAAGCATTGAGCCAGCTAAATGCACATATCGTGCACCTGATCATCAGCGATATCATGATGCCGGAAATGGATGGACTGGAATTTTGTGATTACGTAAAATCACATTTCGAATGGAGTCATATCCCCATTGTATTACTGACGGCCAAAAACACCCTGCAATCAAAAATAGAAGGGTTGGATGCGGGTGCGGATGCTTACATCGAAAAACCCTTTTCACCGGAGCATCTGAATGCGCAGGTGGCCAGCCTGCTGAGCAACCGGGTGAAATTGAAAGATTATTTTGCCCAGTCGCCGCTGACGCATATAAAAACCATGGCGCATACAAAGATGGATGAACAGTTTTTAGAGAAGCTGCAACAACTCATTGAAGCGCATTTATCCGATACACTCCTGGATGTAGAATTCCTGGCGCAGCGGCTCAACATGAGCCGGCCAACTCTTTACCGGAAAATAAAATCCATTTCAGATCTTTCACCCAATGAAATGATCAATCTCACACGGCTCAAAAAAGCGGCCTTGCTGATCAGCCAGGGGCACCATCACATGAATGAAATTGCGGAAACAGTGGGTTATAATTCCCTTACGCAGTTTGGACGCAACTTTCATAAGCAATTTGGCATGACTCCAACCGATTATGCAAAAAAGATGAATGGCTAACCTGCAGACCGCTGTACAAGCGCACGGGCGGCCGCGAAACCGGAACTCCAGGCATGCTGAAAATTATATCCCCCGGTAATTCCGTCCACATCGATCACCTCACCTGTAAAAAACAGTCCCGGTACTTTTTTGCTCATCATTGTTTGCGGATCCAGTTCCGCAAGGGTAATGCCGCCTGCGGTAACAAATTCTTCTTTATAGGTTGTTTTCCCTCCTACCGGCAATTCGAAAGCACCGATATTCCGGATCAGCAGGTTTTGATTTTTTGAAGGAAGATCGGCCCAGCGTTTCTGTGCATCAATACCAGACTGCTCCAGCAAAAATTCCCATAAACGGTTTGGCAATCCCAGTTGATTTTTGCTGCCCACCTTTTGTGCCGCCTTTTCTAACCGCCATTGGCCCATGCGCTCCCTTAATAAAGGCTCCGGAATTTCCGGTAACCAATTGATAACCGCCCTGAAGCTCCAGTTCAACGCGGCCAGTTCACGGGCACCCCAGGCACTCAGCCGCAATACAACCGGGCCGCTGATGCCCCAATGCGTGATGAGTAACGGCCCGCGCTGCTGCAGTTTGGTGCCTGTAACCATAACTTTGGCATCGGCTACGCTTACGCCCATCAATGCAGTAACCGGATGGCGGGGACTGTTAAATGTAAATAAAGAAGGAACCGGTTCCGCAATGGAATGCCCCAGGTCCTCCAGCCATTGGAACTGTGCCGCTTTGGGAAACCCGCCGCATGCCACACATACATAATCGCAATGGAATGTTTCTTTTGCAGCCGTATGGATGGCAAAACCGGCATCTGTTTGTTCAAGAGCCGTTACCCCGCACTGCATGCGGATCTCTACGCCATAGCGGCCCGCCTCTTTCAATAAGCAATCGATAATCGTTTGCGAGGAATCCGATACCGGAAACATACGCCCGTCTGCTTCCGTTTTCAATGCTACCCCCCGTTCTTTAAACCAGGCGATGGTATCGCTGGTAAAAAACTGGTGAAACAGCTTTTTTACAAAATGACCACCCCGCGGGTAACGCCGGGTCATTTCTGCAATATCATAACAGGCATGGGTAACATTGCAACGCCCGCCGCCGCTGATCTTTACCTTTGATAACAGTTTATTGCTTTTTTCTAGGATAACCACCCTAAGGCCCGGATCCATACGCGCCGCATTAACCGCACAAAAAAATCCTGAAGCCCCGCCCCCAATGATATAGACCGTTTTTCCCAATTTCCAATTTTCGTCAAAGATAAGACACCGCGTTTTTAGTAATCCCGTCCGGATTACTTAACTTTATGGCTACTGATTTTAAACATCCACTACTATGAGCAAAGCAAGGTATCTAATCGGGTGCATGATTGGTTTGCTGATCCATACCCTGGCAGGGGCACAAAAATTACCGGATTTAGGCGATACCTGGCAGGGATCAATTTCCGGTGATTCCTCTTTTATGCACTTTAACGATAATTATCCAACCGTTCAGCTGTTTGTTGACTCTGTAAGGTATACCGTAGCGGTTGATACAAAAAAAGGGAACCTGGTCAAATGCATTTTTAGCACCGACAAACGGTTTACACTTCATGGTGATACGGTGCTTGGGAAGCCCCTGAACACATTCAAGAACAAGGATCGTGCAAAATACTACAGAGGTCATGGTTATTTTGTACCGCTGGATGAGGACTGGTATGCGGTGTTTCATTTTAACGCCACATCGAACACATCCCGGTGTATTGCGGTACTTAAAGACCGGCTTTAAAGCCTCCTCTTTTATCCAGCTGTTTCCCTGTAGCCCGTTCAAACACCGTTCAGACCTCCTATCCTTATTGGTTTATTATGCTAGCCTGTATCCCTGTCAGCCGGCAAAACAGCTATGCGCGCCCCCTTTTATTTCCGTAGCCGGCAGCGCCAATCAAAAACTATTTGTCATTTTATGAACTTGTAATATTTTCCTGGTATGAATCAGCAATACATTTCTTTTTATAAACGCACCTGTTTTCTTATCGTATGCTGGGCAGCGTTGTCTTGTTCTGCTCAATCCTATTCCTTTCCTATACTACGGTCCGGAAACGAATACCGGGCGGCTATCCGTAAAAACGCTGATAACCGCCTGGTGGAATTAAAAAGCCGTATACCCGGCCTGGTTTATGATCTCCGGTATGCAACCACCGATAATTTCATGCACCGGCGCATGTACCCCGCAGGTACGCGTATTAGTTTTATGCGAAAACCCGCAGCCGAAGCACTGGCAGCGGTACAGGCAGAACTACGGATGCAAGGTTTGGGCATAAAAATATTTGATGCGTATCGCCCGTTTGGCGTTTCCGAAAAATTCTGGGAACTGGTAAAAGATGAACGGTACGTGGCCAATCCCGCAAAAGGAAGCAACCATAACCGCGGAACGGCGGTAGACCTTACACTAATCGATCTGAAAACCGGCCAGGAATTACCGATGGGTACCGGGTTTGACAATTTTACCGATACCGCACATCATAGCTTTAAAGCGCTGCCTCCACAGGTGCTTCGCAACCGGGAACAATTAAAAGCCGTTATGGAGCGGCATGGCTTTAAGCCCCTCGATTCCGAGTGGTGGCATTATACGTATACGGCCGGCCTGTTTGAAGTGCTGGATCTTTCATTTAAACAACTGAACAAATACAATAAATGAACACCGATCATTTTTATATTCTCACCGGCGGACCGGGGTCGGGAAAAACCACATTGCTGACGGCACTGGAAGGGCCGCAATTTCAGGTGGTACCGGAAGTAGCCCGGCAGATCATCCGGGAACAGATGGCTGCGGAAGGGACAGCACTTCCCTGGAAAGACCAGGAGCTTTACACCCGGATGATGCTGGAACGGTCTGTAGAAAGCTACGCCGTAACACTGAAGCAGGCGCAACATAACCCGGATATGCGTTTTTTCTTTGACCGGGGTATACCAGACACGCTTTGCTATGCCACCCTTACCGGCCTGGGCATTTCTGCATATATGAATGATACGGCATGGAAACACCGCTATAACCCAACCGTATTTATGCTGCCGCCCTGGGAGGAAATTTATATAACCGACACGGAACGCAAACAAAGCTGGGAAGAGGCCGTTTTTACCTATGAGCAGCTGAAAGCTACCTATAACCGTTACCGCTACGAAGTGGTAGATGTTCCAACCGGTACCATCGAACAACGCCGCGGGTTTATCCTTAACACCCTGCGGAATTAATTCTTACCCAGATACCGGCATCAATTGCGGGCAGTTTGCAGTGGTGTGCGTAGTTGCAACAGAAAACTGATTCCCCATACCAGCAATGCGCCAATAGCGTTCAGCCACAGGAACCCGAGCGCAATTACCTTATATTCATTCAGGAAAAATAAAAGGACCACAATCAGTTCAGCAATAAGCGCCGCCCAGAATACGGCATTCCCTTTTATTCGTTTGCAGTAGAAGGCTACCAGGAAAATACCGAGAATGGTGCCATAGAACAGCGAGCCCAGTACATTCACCACTTCAATTAAACTATTGCCCCAATTGGAAACAAACATAGCCACTGCAATGCAAAAGAGCCCCCATAAAAGTGTATAGTTCTTTGAGATCCGGTATTCTTTTTCTTCCGGGTACTTTTTTGCAGAAAACCGTTTATGAAAATCAATCACCGTACTGGAGGCCAGGGAATTCAATGCGGCGGCAATGCTGCCCCAACTGGCAAGAAAAATAATGGCAATGATCAGACCTACCAGTCCGGCCGGCAAATAGTCCACCACAAAATGCAGGAAAATATAGTTGGTATCATTATCTGCTCCGCCGTTATTTTTTACCAGTCCCTTGATCTGCACCCGCACCGCATCGGTTTCCTTTTGAAGTACCCGCAACTGCTGAAAAGCTGTTTCCTGCTGACCCGGATACAAGGCCAATGCGGCTTCTTTCCGTTGCTGGATGGATTGCAGCTCCTGTTTTAAATGATGCAGAGAGTCACTGTAAACCGATTGTTCCAGCCGTTTCAGCTCCAGTTCATTAAAAAATGCGGGGGCCTTATTGAACTGGTAAAATGTAAACACCAATACGCCGATCAATAAAATAAAGAATTGCATGGGCACCTTCACGATCCCGTTCATCAGCAGCCCAAGGCGGCTTTCGGTTAAATTGCGGGCAGTAAGGTAACGGCCCACCTGCGACTGATCGGTTCCAAAGTAGGATAACAACAGGAAAAAGCCGCCGATAACCCCGCTGAAAATATTGTACCGTTCGCCCCAGTCGAACCGGCCGTCTTTAAACCCCGTGGTGATCACATTCATTTTCCCAAGCTTTCCCCCTACCAGCAGTGCATCGCTGAAACCAATGCCCGGCGGCAGGTCTTTTACGATAAAATATCCCGCTGTAAACATAGCCCCGATGATGATCAGGAACTGGAAGGTTTGGGTGTAGGCCACTGCGCGGGCACCACCGGTAACCGTATAAATGATCAGCAACCCTCCCATGAACAGGTTGGTGAGGTAAATATTCCAGCCCAGCAATACCGATAAAATGATGGAAGGCGCGTAAATACTGATACCGGTGGAGAGCCCCCGTTGCAACAGGAACAGGAAGGAAGTGAGCGTTCGGGTCTTCAGATCAAAACGCTGCTCCAGGTATTCGTATGCAGTAAATACCTTAAGCCGGCTGAAAACCGGAACAAAGGATATACAAATAACAATAGCCGCCAGCGGTAATCCAAAGTAGTACTGGATAAAGCGCATACCGTCTGTATAGGCCTGACCCGGTGCCGCAAGAAAAGTGATTGCACTTGCCTGGGTGCCCATGATGCTCAACAGGATGAGGTACCAGGGCATACTGCGATTGGATAGAAAGTACCCGTCGAGATCACGCGTGGTACGGCTTTTATATACCCCGTAAAGGATAATGGCGGCTAACGTTATGATGAGTACAAACCAGTCAAGCGACTTCATGAATAGTTTTTTGTAATCCAGTAAAAGCAGGCGATCAGCAGCAAGAGCACCACGATCATAAGCACATACCATCTCGTCCACGACCCGAGCAAGGGCGCCCTATCCTCATCCGGTATGTTATTCCTGTTATGCATTCGTGTTAAATTAAAAATACTTCAGACGTCTGATATTAAATGTTAAACACAAACCGCTCCTGATCTCTATCGGGACAGCAACCCGAACCTGAAACTTGGAACTTGAAACCTGAAACTTGAAACCCTCACCCGCTCACCGCTTCGCCCGCAAACTATTCATAAATACGATTCCCAGCCCGATGATCAGCCCCAGCATCAGTCCCAGTCTTATTTTTTTTATAAGCGTTCCTACCACCAGTCCGATCACGATGGCCACCAAAAACGCCATCTCGCCCCGGCGGATCCCCATGAATTCCTTTTTCTTATCTGTCATTTACTTGTTGTTGAAGTTTGCGAATTTAGCGCAATAATATTTGCAAATAAACGAATAGCCCCCGGAACGGCCGCCGGCAGCTGCCGGAAGAATGCCAGTCCGCAATAGGTAAAATAGCCCTTCCCGTACTTACCCGTGAGCAAGGCTCCGGAATCCTCCTGTTCACCCGGGTCGTGCATCGCCAATACCGGTTTCAGCTCTGCATTCCACGCGGAACCATGATAGGTGCTGCGTTCCTGCACCCAGCCGGAAAAGTCTTCCCGGGTAATTTTATTCGGATAGTTGAGCACGGGCATGGAGGCATCGATAAAGCGTACCGCAGCCTGCTCATCGGTGATCCGGTTCCGGGAAATGGAAAAATCATAGGGGCCTATTTTTGCTTTTACAGGTCCGATATTATTATTGGTATTGTATTGTACAACCAGGTTTCCGCCGTTACGTACATAGGTCATCAACTGATCATAGGCATCATTTAACCATTCATGGATATTATACGCCCGCACACCGGTTACGATGGCATCAAATACCGAAAGGTCCGTTGCCATCAGCCGGTTCCGGTCCAGCAATACCACCTGGTACCCCATTGCCGTTAATACTTCCGGCACTTTATCGCCCGCCCCGGGTATATATCCGATCGTTTTCCCGGCTGTTTTCAGGTCGATATTGAGCAGCTTAACAGAATCCGTAAAGAAATAATTGATATAAGGGATATGATCGTAATGGATCGATTTGAGGGCCTGGGAATATTTTTTGGCCGGCGCCGTCTGATCCCATACCATTCCGTATACCGCGGTTACCGGCTGTTTCAGCTGGCGGTTACTTACCGGTATCTGCACACCTGCACCGGTGTCGGCAACAGCTGCAGCGTTTGCTTCCGGAAGTCCTGCCAGGCCAAAGCCCAGGTGCCCGGGAAGGGGTTTATTGATCACCGGTTGCAGTTTTATGGAACGGGTTTCCGTTGTTCCCTTTTGGAACAACACCAGTTTGGGTGATAGCTGAACGGCTACTTTGGGAGCAATAACCAACGGCTCGTATAACTCTCCCTTCACCGGATCCGCAAAATTATACAATACCGGTTCGGTAAAAGTAAACGGAACATCTTCAACCGCAATGGTTATTTCGGCCCTGTAAGCCGGAATGGCATCCGGGATTCCTATCTGTTGCTGATCCCGTACGGTATAGTTGGCGGGTGTCATCGGTTCGCGCAACCAGTACGGTTGTGTAAGGGCCGCTGTATCGGCAATCGTTACCGCCACCGGCTGGTTTACATTCCGGTTCTTTTCCAGTACCTGGTCTGCAGGCAGATCGCTTTTCCCGATCTTTATACCTTTGAGCTGCATCCGTATATTTGAGCGGTTGATCATATTCGCATTCAGTTTGATGGTTTCCCCGGGAAACACCATCTGCATACTGCTTGTGGCGCGTATAAACAATCCGCTGCACTGCCGGATCAGCTCCTGTACCTCTTCCATTTTTTTTTGTTTCCAGTAAGAGCCGGGTAAAGCGACCAGTTGCCGGTACAGGTCTACCAGCGGCTTCACCGATGCTTCAGGATTCAGAACAGAAAATTGTTCCTCTATTTTTTTTACCGCAGCCGCGATCTTTTGCCCCTCTGTACCGATACGGTTCCAGCTCAGATCCACGCCGTCCATAAGATCTTTTTCCGGTGCAGCACCACCGGTGGTTTTAAAGTATTCCCAGCTCTCGCCCCTGGTTCCGGCAGAACCAAATCCCTGGCTCTTATGCTGGCTTCTGCTGAGCGCAGCCATTTCCCCATAACTTTTCCCCAGCGGTGCATTGTAGCCGCCCGCATCAATTTTAAACTGCGAAGGATCGGTGGTATTGGTACCTCCGAAATTAAATGTATTCCATAGGATCCGCCGGGCCTGCCAGGGTTTCACATATTTTAACTGCTCCGGGTATTGCCGGGGATCTGCGGCCGCCTTAAAAGCATCATTGGCAAGAATCGCCGAAGCCGTATGATGCCCATGGCCACCCTCTCCCGTAGTTGGAAAGCGGGTAATGATCACATCCGGCTGAAATTTCCGGATCACCCATACCACATCGCTCAATACCAGCGCCCGGTTCCAGATGGTAAAGGTTTCCTCCGGATTTTTTGAAAATCCAAAATCAAATGCGCGTGTAAAAAATTGCTCCCCGCCGTCTATGCGCCGTGCCGCAAGCAGTTCCTGTGTGCGGATCAATCCCAGTTCGATCCCCTGCTCTTCCCCGATCAGGTTCTGACCGCCATCTCCGCGGGTCAGCGACAGGTAGCCGGTACGGTAAAACCGGTCATTTGCCAGGTAGGTGATCAGGCGGGTATTTTCATCATCCGGATGCGCGGCCAGGTAAAGAACGGAGCCCAACACATTCAGTTTCCGGATGCCCTGCAGGATCTCGCTGCCCGACCAGCTCCGCGGTCCCTGTGCAATGGCCGCTCCGCAAAAACATACTAAAAACAAAGAATACACAATACGCTTCATCTTACGAATATACAATGGAGAGTTGAGAATCGAGGTTCCAGAGTTTAGAATTGAGAATTGAGATTTGAGATTTGAGATTCCAGATTTGAGAATTCAGATTCGAGATTTCAGATTCGAGATTTCGGATCTGAGCTCGTATTGCTTTATATTATGCTTAGCTCAATTCTCATACCTCAATCAGAAACTTTTTTTACCTTCCGCTAAATTTTATCTCCATGCGTCACCTGATTGTTACCGGAACCCTGTTATTGTTAGCTGCCTGCACCGCCACCCAAAAAACCGGCAGGCCATCCGCGCCCGCTCCCGGTATCGATGCCTATCATTATAGTATTACAAAAAACAGTCATGCTTCGGGCGGAGCCGTTGTATCGGCACATCCGCTGGCCAGTCTTGCAGGCCTGGAGATGCTGAAGATGGGAGGCAATGCGGTAGACGCAGCCATTGCCACGCAATGGGCATTGTCGGTGGTATACCCGGGTGCCGGCAATATCGGCGGCGGCGGGTTTATGGTTGCCCGGCTGGCCAATAATGAAAAAATAGCACTGGATTACCGGGAGATGGCACCAGCTAAAGCCCATCGCGACATGTACCTCGACGATAACGGTAATGCCGTAGCCGAAAAAAGCTTAAACGGGCATCTTTCCTCCGGTGTACCAGGAACCGTGGCTGGTTTGTATGCGGCCCACCGGTATGCCCGCCTGCCCATGGAGGTACTGATACAGCCGGCCATTGATTTTGCAGAACATGGTTTTGCGATCACCGCAGCTGAAGCACATGGACTAAACGCCAACCGGGAAGACTTTCAAAAACTCAGCACGCGGCCTACTGCTTTTGTAAAAAAAGCCGCCTGGAAAAAGGGTGATACCCTCGTTCAAAAAGAGCTGGCGGCTACCTTGAAACGCATCCAAAAAGATGGCCGGCGGGGTTTTTATG
The DNA here is from genome assembly GCF_021044425.1 of Niabella pedocola. Classification (GTDB taxonomy): domain Bacteria; phylum Bacteroidota; class Bacteroidia; order Chitinophagales; family Chitinophagaceae; genus Niabella; species Niabella pedocola. The sequence goes on from NZ_JAJNEC010000004.1 coordinate 461,780, forward strand.
AAGGGACCACCGCCCGTCTTATCGTTGAAGAAATGCAACGCGGCAATGGCATTATTAGTCTGGATGATCTGAAAGCCTACCAGGCAAAGCCGCGACAGCCGCTTCTTTTTATGTACCGCGGATACGAGGTCATTGGTATGCCCATGCCCAGTAGCGGCGGATTGCTGCTGAACCAGATGCTGAAGATGATTGAGCCCTACGATATCGGCGCCATGGGTTTTGCATCCCCTGCTGCCGTACAATTGATGACCGAAGCCGAACGCAGGGCTTATGCCGACCGCGCCCGCTATATGGGCGATGCTGATTTTGTACAGGTACCGGTTGCCGCACTTACCGGTGATGCCTACCTCAAAAACAGGATGAAGGATTATGATCCGCAAAAAGCCGGCAACAGCAAACAAACCGGAAGAGGTATAGTGCCCGGTTATGAAAGTGAGGAAACCACGCACCTGAGTGTTTTGGATAAAGAAGGGAATGCCGTGGCGGTAACCACTACCCTCAATAATAACTATGGCAGCAGGACCGTTGTAGGAGGTGCCGGCTTTCTTTTAAACGATGAAATGGATGACTTTAGTGCCAAGCCCGGCTCACCCAATCTTTTTGGTGCAGTAGGCGGAAAGGCCAATGCCATTGCACCTGGCAAACGCATGCTCAGCTCCATGGCTCCCACCCTGGTGTTAAAAAGCGGAAAGCCATACCTTGTAGTAGGCACACCCGGAGGAACCACCATTCCCACTTCTGTATTTCAAACAATCGTTAACATCATCGATTTTAAGATGAGCACGGATGATGCGGTAAACAAGCCAAAATTTCATCACCAGTGGCTGCCGGACCGCATCGATATTGAAAGCGGCTTTCCGGAAGCCACTGCTGCCGCGTTAAAAAAAATGGGTTATGAGCTATACGACCGTAAACAAATCGGCCGCACAGAGGTTATTAAAGTACAGCCGGACGGAACGCTCCAGGCCGTTGCGGATCACCGGGGTGATGACTCGGCCGCGGGGTTTTGAGAAGTTCCAAGTTTAAGGTTTCAGATACGGACCGCTTAAAATTACTCGCTTTCAAACGCCTGACTGATAACAGGTCATTATAAATTCAAAACAATGAACGAAGCACTATTTATACAAAGCGCCATTCAGCAGTTTAAAGACTATAAAGCGCTTGCAGAAAAAACATTTGCACAATTGAGCGATGCTGATTTTCATTTTCAGCCGGATGAAGCCAACAACAACCTCGCGGTAAACATCACCCATATGCATGGCAATATGCTTAGCCGCTGGACCAACTTCCTCACCGAAGATGGCGAAAAGGACTGGCGGAAAAGAGATGAAGAGTTTGAAGAACAACAACTGGACCGGGCTCATTTAATAACACTTTGGGAAGAAGGATGGCAGTGCCTGTTTAATGCCCTGGAATCATTGAAACCGGCAGACCTTGACCGGACGATTACCATCCGCACCAAGCCCTTAACGGTGATTGAGGCCATTCATCGCCAGTTGACACACTATGCCTATCATGTAGGGCAGATCGTTTTTATCGGCAAACATATCCGGAACGGTCAGTGGCAGAGCCTTTCCATAAAAAAAGGGGATTCAAAAGCATTCAATGAACAATTAAAATCCGGAACCCAGTAACCATGGCAGAAGATCTTACCATACATACAGGATCCAAGGAAGCGCAATACAGCGCCCTGCTTCCGCAGATTGAAGCCATCATAGCAGGAGAGCCCGATCTGATCGCCAATCTTTCCAATATAGCAGCGGCGCTAAAAGAACAGTTTCAGTGGTGGTGGGTAGGTTTTTACCTCGTCAAAAACGATGAGCTGGTACTGGGTCCTTTTCAGGGACCAGTGGCCTGTACCCGTATCCGGAAGGGGCGCGGCGTTTGCGGTGCCGCATGGGAACAGGCCGCAACGCTTATTGTGCCCGATGTGGAACAATTTCCCGGACATATCGCCTGCAGCAGTTTCTCAAAATCAGAGATCGTGGTACCCATTATACGCGATGGCCGTGTGATTGGCGTATTGGATGTGGATAGCGAAAAGCCCGATCATTTTGATACCGTGGACCAGCAATACCTCGAAACACTGGTCGGCCGTGTTCTTTTTTAAACTTTTTAAACCCATATATGAGCACAAAAAAAATCATTGTAACCGGAGCCGTACAAGGCGTTTTTTTCCGTAAAACGGCAAAGCAACAGGCCGATATTATGGGAATATTGGGATCCGCACAAAACCAGTCAGACGGCTCTGTACTTATTTACGCGTATGGGGACGCAGAACCGCTGCAACGGTTTATTGACTGGTGCAGACAGGGACCAGCCGGTGCAAAAGTAGAAAACGTAACGGTAACCGATGTTCCCGAAACGGAGGAATACCGGTGGTTCGAGATCCTCGGCTAGCCCTTTGGCCGTTCATGCATCCGCAGCATATGCGCCTATGACTGCTTCACGGTACGGCGATAATGCGTTCTACCACCTCCGGTGTTTTAAATCATTTCCTGATGCACCGGTGCCACGCCCCTTTCATTCCTTCGGAATTGAAAAATAACCGGAACAGGATGTTGCATTCAAAGAACTGCACCGCTGTGGCTATAATTTTATCAGTGCCGAATAAAAGCCTCAGCCGGTTTTTTGCTAGCTTTCAATATTTAAAACCCAAAATCTGCACATCTGCGGCTATATCCTTATCAGTTGCTCGAATAAAAGCCTCAGCTGGTTTTTGCTAGCTTTCAATATTTAAAGCCTGAAATCTGTGTATCTGCGGCTATATTTATCATCCTTACCGCAAACAACACCGCATTAAGCAATCGTGCCGAAGCGCAGCTTTACCAGCCGTTTAAACCGTTTTGCTTATCTTTGACCAGGCCCTTTCTAAATTGCCTGTTCTAAAGGCCCGGGTAGCATCAATATTGAAAACATCAAAATTCATCCGATGATCACAAAAGAAATCACCATCCGGAACAGCAGTATCGGCACCCTCCTATTAACGGAACTTCAATCAAAAGCCGAAGCACTAAATATTACCGGCACCCTGAAGATCGATAAGCAACGTACCATTACAATGATCGCCTCCGGTAATAGAAACGACCTGGAGTCTTATATTACCTGGTGTGAGGCTACGGCAACCGGGCATGGAACAACCATTGCGGCCATCCGGGACCAGGCATTCAAAGCCTTTTACAATTTTTCGCGGGTGTGATGCGCTCTTCGCTACCATTGATACCCTGTCCCTGACCGGTAATCATTTTCCGTTTGAAAAAATATCCGGACGGCGCTTTACTTCTCATCGATATTATGTAAGTTGCTGCTTATTTAATCAATTTTCTTATACATGAAAAAGCAACTCTATGTAGCGTTTGCGGTGCTCTGTGCCGGCCATTCCCTGTATGCACAAAACGGCGACCCAAAGATCACCGAAGTATGGAATCCGGAACCCAGGATCGTAACCCCTGGTGCCACAAGCGCAGATGCTCCATCCGACGCTCTTGTGCTCTTTGACGGATCCGGTCTTTCGAACTGGGAACGCGCAGACGGGAAAGGGCCTGCAAGCTGGAAACTGGACAATAAAGCCATGACGGTGGTAAAAGGATCCGGTGCCATCCGCACCAAACAAAGCTTTGGCGACTGCCAGCTCCATGTTGAATGGCGTTCGCCAGCAGAAGTGAAGGGTGATGGCCAGGGAAGAGGAAACAGCGGCATCTTCTTAATGAGCAACTATGAGCTGCAGGTACTGGACAGCTATAAGAACCGCACTTATAGCAACGGCCAGGCGGGCAGCATCTATAAACAACTGATCCCGCTGGCCAATGCCGCCCGTAAACCCGGAGAATGGCAGACCTACGATATCATTTTCATTGCTCCCCGTTTTAATAAAGACAGCACGCTCAAATCGCAGGCCCGGATCACCGTGATCCATAACGGGGTGTTGGTACAAAACAACGCCGCTATCCTGGGAGCCACGCAGTATATCGGCATTCCCCAAAATACATTTCACAAAGAAAAAGAGCCCATCATCCTGCAGGATCATGGCGACCCGGTAAGCTTCCGGAATATCTGGATCCGTGAACTGGAGTAACTAAAAGATTCCGCAATTACCTTTTAAATATAGCCGGGTGCTCTTTGTGTATGAGCCCCGGCTATATTACATTAAAGCGCGAAATGAATTCGATGAGAAAAAATCTTCATCCGGAGCGGAAGACGGGACTCGAACCCGCTACCTGCAGCTTGGGAAGCTGCCGCTCTACCAGGTGAGCTACTTCCGCTTACAAGAAGCAATAAATCTACTGAAGTTGTTTAAGTTTTTCAAAAACCGGGGCTTATTAAAAAAGCATATACATACAGGGTAACAATCGCGGCCTCCTGTTGATATGCCCTTGTAAAGCATTGTCCGCCCGGCAAACGGCCACTGCACCGGACCAGGTTGTTCCTGCTTAAGGAAAAATGTCAGGGTATCATGAGCGCCCTGGTAAACACAGCGCGTCCGGCATCAGTTGTCATTTACAAAGGGAGGAACAGGAAGAAGGCGATCGGGTGGTTGATACGTTCCGCCTTCTTCCTTTATTACGATGCGGGTTCAGCAAAAACAATGAAGCGCACCGATTTCGCTTTATAAAGCGGTGTTGCATTTTTGAATGCTGTTTTTTAGTTTTTGGACCTTGGATGCTGAGCCTTATTTTTTGACCAATGCCAGGATGACATAAAATCCTCATTTTTTGTTTTTTCTGAACCTTGCAACCATTGGCGGCTCAATTGATTTCCTATAGATCTCAGGCCGATTTTAAGGCAAGATAACGACCCGCTTACCACCCATTCGACAGGAAATACTCAAACGGCACAAAGGAGGCTTAAATTGCCTTATTTTACTTCAAACTATTTTTTCTGTATCCTTTGTATATCGTTTGTATATCCTTTGCATATCGTTTCTGTATCCTTTCTATATCCTAGCTGTATCCTAGCTGTATCGCTCGTATATCACTTTTTTGAGATGGCAGGGAATGATTCCGGGGACGGTTTTGCCAGAATGACAGGCAAAAAACAGACAATTTCAATACGTCTATCCGGGATGCGCATAGCGGGATGTACGCCGTTAAAAATGGATTCCCGGTTCTGTATCGTAGTGACTATGTTCTTTTCAGATAGCCATCTGTATCCCGCTTGTTGCAGATCCCGTCACCGTCCCTTTAGACTGTATCCGCAACCGACCAACCATTTTTCTACAACCCGAGGCTGCAGCTGGCCCACTTAATCATTATCAGCAATACCACCAATCCCTACAAAGGCATCAGCGAAACCGATATTCGCCTGCAGGCACAACCAACCAGCGTTCAGCTTTCAGCCCTCATAAGCGTGAATCGTTTTATATGTTTGAAAAATTCCGGGGTCTCTCTGTTTATGTATCTTCAAAAGGCAATGGTGAACAGGCAATGGATCTGCGCGCATGCAACAGATCCCAACCCGGAACCTCGTTAGATTTGAAGATGTGAAAATATGAAAATGAAATCGCACATCGCGTATGAAACGTAACCTAACCTGAAACGCTGAACCTGAAACAGCTTTGGCTTCCAGCGTTTTTTTTCTACCTTAGCAATACTGCATCCAAATTTCTACATATGAAACAACCCTTTATCATTGGTATTTGCTTGTTAACACTCTGTTTATACAGCTGTGGCTTTGAAGAGCGAAGAAAACAGCTGGATGACCGGGAACAGGCACTGAACCTGCGCGAGCAGGCCGTAATGCTAAAAGAAAAGGAAGTCAAACTAAAAGAAGACAGCCTTAAAAAATTTGCCGCTCAAATAGATTCCGCCAGCCATTTGCCGGTAATACAAGGCGTTCCCCTGCCCGACTCGCTGGCGGGCAGCTGGAATGTGGCGATGGTTTGCACCCAAACCAATTGTTCCGGTTTTGCGGTAGGCGATATCCGTAAGGAAACATGGCTTATTGCCGGAAATGGAACGGCTGTAACGGTACGGGCCATGCAAGGCGATAAGCTGATCCGCGTTTACACCGGAACCTTCACCGGCACTGATCTGAAACTTTCTACTCCCGAATCCGAAACGGCCCAACCCTCGGCTTCAATGGCAGTAGCACTAAAAGTGGATCAGCGGAACAAACTAAGCGGCCAGCGGCTGATCACCCAGGCAGATGGTTGCGAAACCACGTTTAAAGTAGACCTGGATAAATTGAAGAATCCCTAATCTTAACAATTTCCGAATATGCTGTTAAGTATTCTTGACACTACACTGCCGGTTACCGATCCCATATTAAGATACCTGATCGTGATCCTGATCGTGTTGCTGGCGCCGATCCTGCTGAATAAATTAAAAATCCCCCATCTTATCGGGCTGATCATTGCCGGTGCACTTACGGGTCCCAACGGGTTTGGCATACTGGACCGTGACAGCAGCATCGTGGTTTCGGGAACCACCGGGTTACTTTATATTATGTTCTTAGCCGGCCTGGAGATTGACCTGATCGAGTTCAAAAAAAATAAATGGAAGAGCATTACCTTCGGCATGTATACGTTTTGTATCCCGATGATCATTGGCACGCTGGGCAGTTATTACCTGCTGCACTTTAACTGGATGACTTCCATCCTGCTGGGCAGCCTGATCTCCTCGCACACCCTCCTTGCCTACCCCATTGTTAGCAAACTGGGCGTTGCCAAAGACCGGTCGGTAAACATCACCGTAGGCGGCACCATGATCACCGATACACTGGCACTGCTGGTACTGGCCGTTATTGTGGGCATGACCAAGGGGAAGGTTGATACGGCTTTCTGGCTGCGGCTTACCCTGTCCATTATGGCCTTCGGGCTCATTGTATGGTTCCTGTTTCCGGTTATTGGCCGGTGGTTTTTTAAAAAAGTAGAAGACAAGATCTCACAGTTCATTTTTGTGCTGGTGATGGTATACCTGGGTGCCGTGCTGGCCGAGCTCGCAGGCGTGGAAGGTATTATCGGTGCGTTCCTTTCCGGACTTGCATTAAACCGGCTGATACCGGCTACATCACCACTCATGAACCGGGTGGAATTTGTGGGCAACGCGCTCTTCATTCCTTTCTTCCTTATCAGTGTGGGGATGCTGATCGATTTTAAAGCCTTTGTAAAAGATACCGAAACCATAAAAGTAGCCGCCGTGCTTACCGTTGGAGTGATCGTGGCAAAATACCTGGCGGCTCTGGCCACGGCTAAAACCTTCCGGCTCAACAAGCCCCGGCTGCAAGTGATCTTTGGGTTGAGCGTGGCCCAAGCCGCTGCAACCCTTGCCGCCGTAATGGTAGGGTATAATATCATTATTTCTGAAACCCCGGACGGGGAACCCATCCGTCTGCTGAACGAAGCGGTGCTCAACGGGTCCATCCTGGTGATCCTGATTACCTGTACGCTGGCTTCATTAACGGCTCAGAAAGGCGGACAGGAACTGGCAAAGGAAACCGGCGGCGGAGCGGAAGAACGCAGCAGCAATAATGAAGACGGCGAAAAAATAATGATCGCCACCAACGCACTGGACAAAACGGAGCATCTTGTACAACTGGCTCTTTCGATCAAATCCGCCGCAAATACAGACCAGGTATATGCCCTGCACATCATTAATAAGCAGGATGCCCCGGACGAATCCGACCGGGCCGGAAAGAAAATGCTGGAACTGGCCGTGCATACCGGTGCCGCGGCCGATGTAAAAGTTACAGATATCCTGCGCTATGACGATAATATCATCAATGGTATCACCGGTGAACTGAAAGCCAATAAGATCTCCGATCTTATCCTGGGCTATAGTACCAAACCGTATAATTCAGTGAAGAGCTTTGCACTCATCAACGGTATCCTCGACAATGAAAAGATCACCATGTATGTGTACAACCCCGTGCAGCCCCTGTCTACAATAAAAAACAATGTAGTGGTCATTCCTCAACATGCAGAGCGGGAAGCAGGGTTCTTTTACTGGCTGTCGAACTTATGGACACTTGCCAAGCATTGCGGTGGTGGTGTAAAGTTTTTTGCACCCGCAAACATCGAGCCGCTGTTACAACGGCTTAATGAAAAAAATCCCATCGAATATCGTTTCACAGCCTTTACGAATTGGGAAGACCTGTTGATCCTTGCCCGGGAGATCGATAAAAATGATCTGCTTACGGTGGTGCTGAGCCGTCCGAAATATCCTTCCTACAATCAGCATATGGACCGCATCTTTACATATCTCGACCGGTATTTCCGTTCGGGAAACTTCCTGCTCATTTATCCGATACAGGTAAAACCGGCGGATGTGGATGATTTTTATACCAGCGATCACCAGTTCCTCAACCCTACCATGGACCTGGAAGGGCTTGGGAAAGATATCGGACGGATCTTTAACCGCGAGCGGCAGGATTAAATATCTTATGCCGGAAAACAGAATAGTGTCCCTGTTTTCAGCTGCGTCTTACAGGTGGTATGTCCCAACGCCGGATGCACCCGCAGTTCCGGCCATCTGATCTCCGAGGGACAGGTATTCCCGAACCAGCTTTTTTTAACTATCTTCACTCCTATAATCTTCAGATATGAAACCTGCACTTTTTTTCCTGTCTATCCTGGCCGTCGGCTGTTCCTTAACCGGATATGGACAGCATACTATTGTTCAAACATGGCAGACCACGGATTCCATACCGGTTCCGGAATCGGTATTACCGGCGTCCAATAAAAACGAGTTGTATGTATCGCTCATTGACGGCAAGGGTACGGAGAAGGATGGTAAAGGTGGCGTAGGTATTCTTTACAAAGATGGAAGGGTTAAAAATCTTAACTGGGTTACCGGGTTAAATGCACCCAAAGGAATGGCCCTGTACAAAAACCGTTTATATGTGGCAGATATTACAGACCTGGTGGTGATTGATGTAAAAAAAGCACAGGTGCTCCAAACCATTCCCATTCCCGGGTCGGTTTTCTTAAATGACGTAACCGTAGATAAAAAAGGAACGGTATATGTATCGGATACCCGTGAAAACAAGATATATAAAGTAACCAATCATCAGCCGGAGGTATACCTGGAGCAGGCAACCAGTGCAAACGGGTTGAAATCGATCGGCCCCGATCTTTACGTACTGGCCGGAAAAGAATTATGGAAACTGGATCCGAAAAAAAATAAAATAGTCATTGCTTCCGGTTTTGAACAGGGCGGCGACGGGCTGGAACCCACTGGTGACGGTGGTTTTATCGTTACCTGCTGGGCAGGGCTTATTTATCATGTATCCTCCACGGGAGCCATTCATAAAATGCTGGATGTACAGGGCCGCATGAATACGGCAGACCTTGCATACGAAGCATCTTCGAAAACCCTATATGTTCCTACGTTTAACAACTATAGTGTGGTGGCTTTTGAATTGAAATAGCGGGCCGGGATGACGGAGGCAGGACTTCCTTCTTTTCGACGGAGGCAACGCGTAACGGAGCAATCCCTACGTCACCACCATTACCAAACAGATCTTATCACTGTTTCTCTTGCAGATTCATAGAGATCCCTCCGCTGTAGCCGGAGTGACAATGTGCTTTGCGGCTACTGGTATTGAATATAAACCGGCCGGGGCTTAAACTGGAGTAATTCCTGGGGCGTAAACAAACCGGTACTGCCGCGCTTCAGGTCATTTTTATAAAACAGTTTAAACCCGGTAAACTGTACCGGCTGGCGGTATACAAAAGCATTATAGGTTCCGGTTTTCAATGCTTTGCTGCCCCATCCGTCCATATCGATCACCACCTGTACTTCGGGTACTTTCTTAATTGTTTTATATCCTGTTACCATATCATTGGTAAACCGGTGTATGACCAGCACCTTCGGCGGCAGCTGGTTGTCCCGCACGATTTCCGCCAGGTAGTCGATCACAAAATTAATATCATCCGCATCAAAGGTTCCGATCTTACTTCCCGGCGTTGCACCATCCTTCATCGAAAATTCGGGGTCAATGCCCAGGTGGAAACCCGGCAGTTTAAAATATTTTTCAAAGCGGGGAATCTCCTCCTGAAGCGTGCTCTGCCCTACCTGTACATCTATAAACGTAAGCGCTCCGATTTCCTTTGACCATTTTAACACCGTATCTATTTGATGAAACGGCATGCGCAACCGGTACTTTCCATCCCTGCCCGGCGTACCCTGCGCCGTTACCGCAATATAATGCAGGGCCGGAAGCACCGGTGTTCCGGGATCTGCTTTTTCCCATTTAGATACTTCTCCTTTTAATTTCTGAAGCATTGCTTTCCTGGGCAGTTCCCCCAGGATACCCATTCCTTTTGAATAAAGATTGCCATAGTAGGCAATGACCCTGTTAAACGGAAACACCGCGCCAGGCAACGGGTACGGTGCTTTCACCGGCCACCTGCCGGAAGCATCGCCATTGGCCATCAGCTTCATCCGGTTATTATATCCCGCAGTATCTAAAACGGCCGCAACCGCCTGTGCTGCGGGAGGAGCTTCCGGTTTTGCAGCCGCAGCGGCCTTTTGTATAACGGCCGTAGGTTTCTCCTGCGAATCGGAAGTTGTACAGGCCACCAGGCAGGCACTGATCAGCAGTAACTGGATGCATTGAATACGTTTTACCATACATAACTGTTCAATCATAAAGATAGGTTTCATTAACAACAGCAACCGGCATGTTTCTGTTAAAATGGCTTCAGGATGTTTTAAGCATCCGCCCCTGCTCAACCCATACCTTCCGTCAATATCCGCATACGATAGGCATTCATCGCGGTTGTTCCAAGCTTTTTTACCAGTCCGTAGTTAGCAATAAAGCCTACAGGGGCACCTATTACCGGCAAGAGCTGTGCCATTTTTGCCAGGTCGATATAATCGCGGTACTCCTGCTGAAAACGCCGCCAGTCAAACGCAGCAACGTCTGCCGGCATCTGCTTCATTTTTGCATCCCAGTCTTCCATCTTCCGGTATACGGCATTGCGATGCTGTGCACTTGAAAATGCCAGCTCAAAAATATGCAGCAGGTATACCCGTTCCCTGTAATCTTCAAGGTCTATTCCATATAATGAAGCAATTTCATACAATAATTTCAGCTTCAGGGCCAGCAGCAGCGGAAAATCCGCCAGTCCCATCAACAGACCGCCGGCACCCGTTACCCCCCCTTCCACTGCAGCCGTATTCCGGTAAAACTTTATTTTTTCCTTTATCAGCTGTTCCCTTAAAATAAACGGGGCCTCCTTCAGTGGCTTTGCGGTGGTATGTTTGGCACCGAACAATACAGCACGGATCATCTGGCGGATCACGGCCGTAATTCCTTTATGAATTTTTTCCGGTATCAGCGTATTGATCTTATCCTGGGTCTTTTTTGAAAGGCGGTTAAAAAGACCCGGAGCCCGCTGCATCTCCAACTGCCAGCGTTTTACCTCGTTGAAGGCGATCTGTTCATATTGGTTCATAGTCCTTAAATTAAAAAGAGCAGGGAACAACCTGCTCTTATTTAAAACAACTAAAACAAAATAAAGGTTACCAGTATGCAGAATACAAGGCTACCAGCATGGCTACGATAATCAGCGATCCAACGGCAAAACCTGTGGAGGTTTTAAACATACGGGTGTCTACGTCAAGTCCTTTAGACACAATACCTCTTTTATGCTGGTAAATACTGATAAAATACATGCCGATGGCGCAAATCAGGAATACGATCACCATCCGGTCCATAAACGGAATTTCGTAAACGCCGGCTCCGTTTGGTACCGACCAGCCAAACTGATACAGGGGCGAAAGATCTACCCAGCCCGGCAGGAATTTCAGAAGAACGGAAGCAATAAAACCACCGATGGTTGCAAACAATGCGGCACTGGAAGTGGTTTTTTTCCAGAAGAATCCGAAAATAAACATGGCAAAAATACCCGGTGATACAAAACCGGTGTATTCCTGTATGTACTGGAATCCCTGTTTTCCCTCACCCATCAGCGCATCGCCCACCACCAGGGACAGCAATACCGCAAACAACATGGAAACCACTACAGATATCTTTCCCACGTTTACCAGGTTGCGCTCACTGGCATTGGTATTAAATACTTTTTTATAGATATCCAGCGTAAAGATCGTGGCAATACTATTAGCCTTACCGGCAAGAGAGGCCACAATGGCGGCCGTTAGTGCGGCAAAAGACAGTCCTTTAAGTCCGGCCGGTAACAAAGAAATGAGCGCAGGGTATGCTTTATTGGGATCCTGCACTCCCGTAGTAGTAAGCAGCTGATCGGGAGTAATGCCGCCCAGGTTCTCTTTTACAATATAATATACGGCAATACCCGGCAACACCACGATGATGGGCATCAGCATTTTCAGAAAGGCTGCAAACAGCAACCCCTTACGGGCCACCGGCAGCGAAGCGCCTAACGCACGCTGGGTGATATACTGGTTACATCCCCAATAACTCAGGTTTGCGATCCACATACCGCCGATGAGTACGCTTAAGCCCGGCAGGTCGATATAATTGGGATTATCTTTTTTAAAGATCAGGTGAAAATGCTCGGATGCCTTGGACTGTAATACATTAAAACCGGCACCGATACCCTTTCCGCCAGAGATGAGGTTTAAGGCAATATAGGTAGCCACCAGGCCGCCCAGCACCAGGAAAAATACCTGTATCACATCGGTAAAACCGATCACCTTCATTCCTCCCAATGTAATTACGATTGCAAAAATGGCCAGGGCCATAATACAAAATGTAATATTGATACCCGAGATACCGCTGATGGCCAGCGCGCCCAGGTACAGGATCGACATCAGGTTTACGACAATGTACAGCATCAGCCAGAACACCGCCATGATCATGGCCACTTTGGAATTATACCGCTGGCTCAGGAACTGCGGCATGGTAAAGATCTTGTTTTTGAGATACACCGGCATGAAGAAAACCGCCACGATGATCAGCGTGGCCGCCGCCATCCACTCATAGGCCGAAATGGCCAGCCCGAGTTTGAAACCCGATCCGCTCATCCCGATCATTTGCTCGGCCGAGATATTGGAAGCGATCAGCGATGCCCCGATAGCCCACCAGGTAAGCGAGCCCTCCGCCAGGAAGTAATCGTGCGATGCCGAAACGCTTTCCTGCCGCTTCTTGCGGTATACCCAATACCCGTAGGAAGCCACCACGATGAAGTAAATAAAGAAAACCAGATAATCTGAACCTTTCATATATACAAGTTTAATTCGTTAAAAGGAGCGCTAATATATTATTTTTAGCCCGATCCGAGGAAATATTTTAAAATTTCTAAAAAGACCGGCGATTCCTCAAAAAAATTGAAACCGAATAGCTTAGGAGCAAAAAAAAGCCGGACCAGGAAATCATTTCCCGGCCCGGCTCAAAAAATTTGAAGCCTGTTTACCAGAACCGCACGTACAAAGCGGCCAGTATCATTAACGTAATTACGATCAGCACAACGGTACGGGGCTGCACCTTGAACATCGATTTGTCGATATCAAATGCTTTGGGATTGTCTTTGGGACCTGCCAGACTGATGCCAACCATCGCCAGTACCGTAAAGAAAAAGGACCAACCCATATTGATCAGGAAGGGGATCTCCGTAATGGTATGCAATACCCCACCCTCCATTTTTTCGTAGGTAAAGGCCGTGTACAACCAGGTTTCCTTTCCAAAGATGCCCACAGCATAATTGTTAAAGAAAATGGCCAGCACAAATCCCAGGATCACCCCCACCAGCGCTGCCGTGCCCGTGGTCCGTTTCCAGAACATACCCAGGAGGAACATGGCGAAGACACCCGGGCTGATAAAGCCGGTGTATTTTTGGATGAAGGTAAAGCCTCCTTCCCCACCAATGCCCAGCAGGTCCGTCCAGGTAAACAACAGGGCAATTAGCATCGAAAGGATCACTACCCAGCGGCCGATGCGTACCGATTGCAGCTCGGTCATAGATTTGCTCAGGTATTTTTTATGCACGTCCAGCGTCCAGATCGTAGCGATGCTGTTTACCTTGCCGGCCAGCGATGCTACGATTGCCGCCGTAAGTGCTGCAATTGCCAGCCCTTTCAGCCCTGCCGGCAAAAAGCCCAGGATAGCCGAATAGGCACCGTCCTTTACGCCACTGAAGCCTGGCAGGTGATTGTTTTTATAAAGTACATACGCCGCAATCCCCGGCAGCATTACAATAATGGGCATCAGCAGCTTCAGGAACCCGGCAAATAAAATACCGGTACGGGCTGTTTGCAGATCGGCACCCAATGCCCGTTGGGTGATGTATTGGTTACATCCCCAATAGTTCAGGTTTACGATCCACTGCCCCGCAAAATACATGGCAATTCCCGGCAGCACTACATATTTCTGTACATTCAGGTTCTGGGGATGATCGATGGTCGTATGCGTAACCGAAGGTTTGTCCAGCATCAGTTTAAAATGATCGGGCGCCTGCTGCAATAAGGTTTTAAAACCGGCGATGGCACTGCCGCTGGCGGCACCGTTGAGGCGCATATCTACAATCTGCAGGGCCATATACACGGTGGCCAAACCGCCCAGGATCAGTACCCCTACCTGTATCACATCGGTAAAGCCAATCACTTTCATACCGCCGAGGGTAATGATCAGCGCCATCAATAATAATACGATCATGATCACATGCAGGTATTCGCCACCCAGCAGGGTATTGATGGCCACGGCTCCCAGGTACAAAATGGAAGTAAGGTTTACAAACACATACAGCAACAGCCAGAACACCGCCATGATCAGGGATACCGTTTGATTATAACGCCGGTTCAGGAACTGCGGCATGGTATAGATCTTATTCTTCAGGTACACCGGTATGAACCAAACAGCCACAATGATGAGGGCCACTGCGGCAATCCATTCATAAGCGGCTACGGCTACTCCTACAAAAAATCCCTCACCGCTCATCCCGATAAACTGCTCGGCAGATATATTGGATGCAATGAGGGAAGCCCCGATGGCCCACCAGGTAAGTGATCCTTCTGCAAGGAAATAATCATGCGACGCAGAAACGGCCGCCTTTTTCTTCCGGATATATACCCAGTAGCCATAGGAGGCTACTACTACAAAATAGATAAAGAATACCAGGATATCCTGCCAGGCTAAATTTTCTTTCATATTGTGCAAGTGTTATAAAAATAAAAAAGCATTTGAGCATCTGTTTATACCGTATGGCTGATCCTTACGTAACCGGTAGTACAACGATTTTTTTAAACGCTCTCAAAGCATACCGGTCAGTTTCTGTTGAGTTGATAATACACATCGCTCCAGCGCAATTCGTTTTTAAAATGATATAGATCTGTTTTTTGATTGATCAGTACACATTCGATTCCTGCAATGCCGGCAAAATCTTCCAGATGTTCGGCAGTAAGATTTTGCGAATAGCAGGTATGATGCGCGCCCCCTGCCAGGATCCAGGCCGCACAACCGGTATGCATATCCGGGTACGGCTTCCAGAACACCCGGGCCACGGGCAACTTTGGCAGGTCTTGCGATGGTGCCACGGCCTCCACCTCATTCACCAGTAACCGGAACCGGTTGCCCATATCCATCAGCGAGGCATTCAGCGCAGGACCGCCTTTTACATTAAATACCAACCGTACAGGATCTGCTTTTCCGCCGATCCCCAGCGGATGGATCTCGCAGGAGGGTTTACCGTTTGCAATACTGGAACAGATCTCCAACATATGCGAACCCAATACCAACGGTTCACTGGGGTCAAAATGATAGGTATAATCCTCCATAAAAGAATTTCCGCCTTCCAGGCCTGCCGCCATCGATTTCATCGCCCGCACCAACGCTGCAGTTTTCCAATCGCCTTCCCCGGCAAAGCCATATCCCTGCTCCATCAGGCGCTGTACCGCAATACCGGGTAACTGCACCATTCCATGCAGGTCTTCAAAAGTATCGGAAAATCCTTTAAAATCCCCCTGCTCCAGAAATTGTTTTAACCCCAGCTCGATGCGGGCAGCATCCAGCAGTGAACGGTATTGCCCACCGTCTTTTTTCAGCGATGATGAAACGTTGTAGGTATCCAGGTATACCTGTACCAGCGCCTCAGTGTCCGTTTCGCTTACCTGATTGATCACGGCTACCAGGTCGCCGATCCCGTGCGTGTTTACACTGTAGCCGAATTTGAGTTCGGCCTCCACTTTATCGCCATCCGTTACGGCCACGTAACGCATATTATCTCCAAAACGCACAAAGCGCGCGCCCTGCCAGTCGTGCCAGCCGATGGCCGCACGGCTCCATGCCGCAATACGATCCAATACCTTTTCATCTTTCCAGTGCCCTACTACTACTTTCCGGTGTTTATGCATCCGGCTTAGCATAAAGCCAAACTCGCGGTCGCCATGGGCCGATTGATTGGTATTCATAAAATCCATATCAATCGTGCTCCACGGTATATCGCGGTTGAACTGGGTATGAAACTGGAGTAAGGGTTTATGAAAAATCTTAAGTCCGTTGATCCACATCTTTGCAGGAGAAAACGTATGCATCCATGCAATCACCCCGATGCAGGACCGGTTAAAATTAGCTTCCGCAAACAGCTGTTGAATCTCTTCCGGTGTTTTTACCGTATCCTTCCAAACCAGCTTAACAGGTATTTTTGTGGTGGCGTTCATGTGCTGAACGATTTCCTGCGAGTGTGCCGCTACTTCTTTTAACGTATCCGCACCGTAGAGATGCTGACTCCCGGTTACAAACCACAATTCTAATGGCTCCAGATTGATCATGTTATATATTTTCGGTATTGTTGATTATTGTCCGTAATAGCTGTTGGGTCCGTGCTTGCGCTGATAATGCTTATCCATTAATGCCTTCTTCAGCAAGGGTACCTGCGGATTGATCTGCTCGGTGAGGTAAGCCATTTTTGCCACCTGTTCCAGCACCGCGCTGTTGTGCACCGCTTTGGCCGCATTTTTCCCCCATGTAAAGGGCGCATGATTGCCGATCAGGATCATCTCCACTTCCCGGTAATCCAACCCGTTCTCTTTAAAATGATTCAGTACCTGGTGCCCTGTTTCCACTTCATATTCCCCCTGTATCATGGCATCTTCCATCGGAAGTGCGCAGGGAATATTTACGATATTATAATCGGCATGGGTGGTTCCGTAAATCGGGATATGCCTTAGCGACTGGGCCCATGCCGTAGCGTAGGTAGAATGCGTGTGTACAATACCACCGATCCCGTTCCAGTGTTTATAAAGCACGGCATGTGTTTGTGTATCGGAGCTGGGATTCAGCATACCGTCTACTGTTTTCCCGTCGAAATCCACCACCACCATTTTCTCGGGTGTAAGGTCAGTATATGCAACGCCACTGGGTTTAATGGCAAATACCCCTTCCTGATGATCCGCCTCACTGGCATTTCCAAATGTAAAAAGTACCAGCCCCAGTTCGGGCAACTGCATATTGGCCTCATAGGCTTTGCGGCGGATCATTTCGTATTTCATGATTACAAATTGTTATGTTCTAAAAAGGCGCCTATCTTTTTATAGGTTTCCATCCGTTCTTTATAATATGCATGCCGCTCAGGATCCGGGAAATACTCTTTGTCAAATCCCTGCCCCATGGCCTTCATGGCAGCTGCTACCGTTGGATAAATGCCCGCAACCGTTGCGGCAAACATAGCGGCACCAATGGCACAGGTCTGTTCCGAACGGTGGATGCGGATCGGCATATTCATCACATCTGCCATTACCTGCATGATATAGGCCGATTTGCGCGCCACGCCGCCTACACCAATCAGTCCCCTGATGGGTACCCCTTCCTCTTCAAAACGATCTACAATTGCTTTGGCCCCAAAACAGGTCGCTTCTACCAGGGCTTTGAAGATCCCTGGCGCATCGCTTCCCAGGCCCAGCCCGGTTAATGCTCCATGCAACAGCTGGTTGGCATCCGGTGTTCTGCGCCCGTTCAGCCAGTCGATCGCAAAGGGATCTGTTGGTTCCAGGGGCAATGCCGCGGCGGCGGCGGCCAGTGCCGGCAATATCCGGCTTTCCAACTCATCTATCAATGCGGCGGAAGCAGCCTCAGACAATCCGCCGGTTTCTTTTAACAGCCGCAGCGGCCAGGCCAGTACATTTTTTAACCAGGCATATGCATCTCCAAAAGCACTTTGCCCGGCTTCCAGGCCAATCATACCCGGGATCACCGATCCCGTTACCTGTCCGCAAATACCCTTTACCGTTTTATTACCCGAAAGATCATCAGGAGGTACCACCAGCATATCGCAGGTAGAGGTTCCCATTACCTTGCTTAAATGATATGGTTCTATTTGTCCGCCTACGGCCCCCATATGTGCATCCATTGCGCCTATTCCAATCACTACGGCCGTAGTTAATCCCAGCCGTGCCGCCCACTCCGCACAGAGCGTGCCTGCAGCCTGGTCGGCGGCATAGGTTGTTGCGGGCAGATGAGCTACAAACCCGTCCAGCACCGGATCAAGTGTTGCAAAAAAATCATTGGGCGGAAAACCGCTAAAGGCTTCCGACCACAAGGCCTTATGCCCTGCGGTACACACGCCTCTTTTCAATTGTTGTATATCGCTTCCCCCGGTAAGCAGGAAGGGCAGCCAATCTGCATGCTCTACCCAACTTACGGTATGCGCACGTACCGCAGCGTCTGTTTTAAAAATATGTAACAGTTTGGCCCAGTACCATTCACTGGAATAAATGCCTCCCACATACTGGAGAAAATTGGTTTCGAACCGCGCGGCATGTTTGTTAATGGCTGCGGCCTCTGCAGTGGCGGTATGGTCCTTCCAGAGTACAAACATCGCGTTGGGATTGTCTGCAAATTCCGGAGACAGTGCCAGGGGCTGTCCTTTCTGATCAACAGCTGCCGGAGTGGATCCGGTAGTATCGATAGAGATGCCCTTGATAAGCGCAGCAACAGCCGGTCCGGCCTTATGAACACAATCTTTTATAGTGGCCTCCAAGCCCTCGATATAGTCCAGCGGATGTTGCCGGAACTGGTTTTTTGAAGGTACACAATACAGGCCCTGTTTCCAGCGGGGGTATTGAAATACGGCGGCGGCAATTTCTTCGCCGTTTAATGCATTCACAATAACGGAGCGTACAGAGTCTGTACCAAAATCCACCCCGATCACGTATGCTTCTTTCATTGACTACGATCGTTTAAAAGTTAAAAATACAATTTATTTTCAATAATTGTAGAAAGTACAATTATTTTTTCAACCGGGTTATAGCAGGGCCAACAGCCTTTCGTCGGTATAATCCGGTGCAAAAAGCAGGATATTTTCCTGCTGCCCGAATTGCTCCGGGCTATGCCCCGTGGTGAGAATGGCCGCATCCATCCCTGCGTTGGCAGCGGCTTCTGCCCCCTTTGGAGCATCTTCAAATACCAGACAGCCGGAAGGCGCTACCTCCAATAAGCGGGCGCAGCTCAGGAAGGTTTCGGGATCGGGCTTGCTTTTGAGCACATCATTGGCGGTTACCAGCGCCTTAAAATACGTGCGGATGCCCAGGCGGTCCAGCACAAAATCCACATTGAACGGGATGGCCGCCGTACCAATCGCCATGGGAATACCTTTTGCGGCGGCGGCCTCCAAAAAGCTGTGAAGCCCGGGCAACAAGGTTAAATGAGGCAGATAGGCCTCCTGGTAAAGTTCTTCCTTACGCAGAGAAAGCGCCTGTTTCTCTGCTTCCGTAAACCGCTCCGGACCAAAAATCCGGTCGAGCAGTTCACTGTTTTTACCATACATATGACTGCTGACCGCTGACCGGCTCATGCCGGCGCCCAATTCCTGGTTCAGGATCCGGAACCAGGCTTCTTCATGAAAGGCCATATCATCGATAATAGTGCCGTTCAAATCAAAAATAAATGCTTGATATCTCATTGCTTTAACGTTTCAGCATGTAAGATACACAGAAATCCGGAGTTTGTTGTAGCCCTAAAAGTGTAAGCAATCGTGCCTGGCAACGACCGCCGGTTTATGATCATCCGGAGCCTGCCAGCCTGCAGCCGCCCGGTCGCCGGATCTGCCACGCGGTTACATATATGAATGCTGAAACAGCCAGCCCGTCCGGAACCAGCCGGACCAACCTGTAATTGCGCATAACGTAAACGAATCAGAGCGGGTGCCGGCGTACTCCTTTTTTGGTTAATACAACCGGTTGTATAGATCCATCCTTATTGAAATAAAGATGTTCAATGCAGGTTTCGCGGGAGTTCCCATCCTTTTCCGTAAGCGGGCGGCGATGATATATAATATACCATTCATCCTTGCCGGGAACCTGTATCACCGAATGATGCCCTGCCCCGGTGGCAATGTCCGGGTCCTGTTGTAATATCTTCCCTACCCGCCTGAACGGTCCCAGCGGGGAATCGGCTACGGCATAGGCCACGCTGTAGTCCGGGCCCGTCCATCCGCCTTCAGACCACATAAAATAATACTTCCCGTTACGGATAAACATTACCGGGCCTTCTACATACTTTTCGGGTGTGATCTCTTTAAATGTACTGCCATCCTTAAAGGGTATAAACCCGGTAAAATCATCTTTCAACCGGGCAATATTACAATGCCTCCATCCGCCGTAGATGAGGTAGTAAGCGCCATCCTTATCTTTAAATACAAACTGGTCAATGGGCTGTGCCCCGTTATGAAACCGGTCTACCAGCGGATGACCGAGATAGTCCTTAAAAGGCCCTTCCGGTTTTGATGCCACGGCCACACCGATGCCGCCTGTTTGCTGGTCATTCTGAATATCATTGGCTCCAAAAAACAGGAAGTACTGATGCTTCTTCTTTATAATCGCCGGTGCCCAAAGTGCGCGCCGGGCCCATTTCACAGCGGCTGTATCCAGGATCCGTTCATGCTTTTTCCAATGCACCAGGTCGTTGGAGGAAAATGCATCCATAAATACCTGCTTATGATACGGCGCAGAAAAAGTGGGATAGATCCAATAGGTCTTGTTAAAGATCACCCCTTCCGGATCGGCATACCAACCGGGGAAAAGCGGGTTACCGGAATATTGTTCCTGTGCCTGTACAACAGTGGTTGTAAGGATCCATGCCAGCAGCAACATCTTTTTTTTCATATGCATTCTTTTAAAGGAACTCCGTGCCTGAAACCGGCTCGGGTCGCTTATTTCAGCAATCGTTCGGCCACAAAGGTAATGGCTGTTTTGCCATGCGGTGCCGGTTTTCCGTTTTTATCGAGGTTCACAAAAACCATCCGGTCAATGGAAAGAATGGGTTCGTGGGTCATTTTATTTCTTACTTCGCAACGAAGCGTAAGGGATGTATTCCCGAATTTGGTGGCCACGATACCGATCTCGATGATATCGCCCTGGCGGGGAGCCGCTATAAAATTGATTTCGGAGATGAACTTGGTAACCACATGCGTATTCTCCAGCTGGATGATGGCATACAGCGCCGCTTCTTCATCGATCCATTGCAGGAGGCGTCCGCCAAACAACGATTGGTTCGGGTTCAGATCCTCCGGTTTCACCCATTTACGGGTATGAAACCGCATTTCATGTTCACTATATAATTTATCGTCCATAATAACTAACCAGCAGCTGATTAAAAAAATTTATTTACCAGCACCCTTACAGCACTGCAGTCCTATAACCCAATGTGCTTCCCGGGCAATGTCAATATACGATAATTTCTTACTGCAGCCTCAGGTGTTTCTTTTTTTATATTCCGCAATCACCTTTTCCAGGTGGGCTTTAAAGCGCCCTTTCAGATCAGGAAGGGCATCATAGGGAAATCCATCGGGCACCAGGCGCTCTTCCTTTCCATCGAGGAAGAAGTAAAAGGGTTGGGTATTCGACCCGAAACGGGATACCTGTATATCGGTATTCAGCTCGCCCAGGGTCTCAATCTTTTTACCAAGATCTTTCGACACATATTGTTCGGCCTCGGGTATATCCACATCATTGTGCACATCCACAAATAAGGAAGCGATCACAAATTCTTCTTTTAACAACTTCATTACCGCCGGGTCACTCCAAACCTGGGCTTCCATTTTGCGGCAATTCACACAATTGATCCCTGTAAAATCAAGCATTAATGGTTTTTTCAATTTACGGGCCACCTCCAATGCCTCTTTATAATCGAAGTAGGTGATCAAGCCGTTATTAACCACAACATCCGGCTCATTCTTTTTCATGATAGCCGCATATTTCACGGGTTCAGGTAATCCGTCTGTATACTGGGCTGTGCTTCCGGCATGGCCGCCCTGTCCTGTAAGCGATTTTAAATTTACACCCGAGGGCAGGTCATCGGCGTTGAAATCCTGGGTACCCATCGGTGGCAAAAATGCTCCCAGTCCTTTCAAGGGCGCACCAAATAATCCGGGAACGAGGTATACCACCATAAAGAAAGAAGCGATCGCAAACGATAACCGGGTTACGGTAAGGTATGGAAGACCAAAATCATTTTTGGGCAGCTCATCATCGTGTTTGAATTTCAGTTTCCCTAACAAATACAGGCCGAGCAGCAGGAAGATCACCACCCACAGGGCAATAAATATTTCACGGTCCAGGATCCGCCAGTTCTTGGCCAGATCGGCATTGGAAAGAAATTTAAGCGCCAGGGCCAGTTCCAGGAATCCAAGCGTTACTTTAATGGCATTGAGCCAGCCGCCTGCTTTCCCCAATACATTTAACTTACTTGGGAAGAAAGCAAACAGGGCAAAGGGCAGGGCCAGGGCTAATGAAAAACCAAACATTCCTACCAATGGCCCAAAATAGTTTCCCCGGGAAGCTACTACGAGTAAATTACCAATGATCGGCCCTGTGCAGGAAAAGGAAACAATGACCAGGGTTAACGCCATAAAAAAGATTCCCCAGAAGCTTCCGGTACCGGCTTTACTGTCGGCCCTGGTAGACCAGGAACTGGGCAACGCAATTTCAAATGCTCCCAGAAAAGAAATACCGAAGATCACAAAAAGAAGAAAGAAAATAATATTGGCGATCCAGTTTGTAGCAAGATTGTTCAATGCCGCCGGACCAAAAATGAGCGTGATCAAAAAACCCAGCAGTGTAAAGATGATAATAATGGAAAGCGAATACAGAATGGCATTCTTCATGCCCTCTTCTCTTGTTTTGCTCCGCTTGGTAAAGAAACTCACAGTAACCGGTATCATTGAGTAAATACAGGGCGTGAGCAATGCCAGCAACCCGCCTGCAAACGCAGTTAGAAAAATCCAGAGCAGCGACTGATTACCGGCCGCGCCGCTTTTTGTACCGTTGATCGCTGATCCTTCCCCGGAAGCTTCCGTGTTCTTTACATAAAATTTAAACGGCTCTTCAAAAGAAGCAAACGCATCTCCCGCCAGGTACATGTATGTAATGCTTCCTTTTATAACCGCACTATCCCCTTTTTTCAGCGTTACAGCCTGGATCCATTGTAGGGAGTCTTTTGCAAACGAAACGGGCGCATTCAGTACGGGGTCCGTTTGAGAAACGAGGTTTCCCTTTTGAACGAGACTGTCCTTCAAATAGGATGCCGCCGCGCTGTCGAAAACAACGGCCGAAAAAGCATCCTTATTCTGAGGTGTCTGCAGCCCAAACAGTTTTACATCCGCCCCGGTTACATGGGCGGTAATGATCAAACGGATCTCGTCATTGCCCGCCGGCTGCCGGTCGTAGGAAAACCTTATTTTGGAGCTATCCTGCGCCGTTGCCAGTAAAAAGAGAAAAAAAAGAGGAAAGGCCAATAAGATCCGCTTCATACATTTTTGTTTAATTGTGAGATCAGCAAATTTATATAAACAAAAAACGTTAACAAATGTTACGAAACAGAAGGAGCGTTATTTACAGAATATTGAAAAGAAATAGCATTCCGGTTAAGAAGCACTAACAGGCACAAGCTTTTATGCAAAATATTCTCACTGAGTGAGTATTTTAATACATTCTGTTAAACTACCCAGCCAGTAGGGTGTGCTCACTTTATAGATTTCTTTTATCGACGTAGTGTCTAAAACCGAATAAGCAGGCCGTTTTGCGGGCGTGGGATATGCTTCAGACGGGATGGGCGTTATGACACAGGAGCTATGGATCGCTTCTTTTATGGCGGTTGCAAAGTCATACCAGCTGATCGCCCCCTCATTGGTATAATGATAGGTTCCCGGCACCCAACGGGCAGCAGCGATGATGTCTAAAATGGCATTGGCCAGATCTCTTGCATAAGTTGGTGCCCCAAACTGGTCGTTTACCACGCTGATGGCCGGCCGCTCCTGCATCAGCCGCAGCATTGTTTTTACAAAATTCTTTCCAAATGATGAATACACCCAGGCCGTCCGGATCACCACTGCATCTGTATATTGCCGGGCCAGCTGCTCCCCTTTTAACTTGGTAGCCCCATAAACACTAAGCGGATTTGTAACATCTCCCGGCTTGTAAGGTGTTGAAGCGGTACCATCAAAAACATAATCCGTTGAAATATGAATCAATTTTGTACTATAAACAGCACAGGCCCGGGCAAGTGCGCCCACGGCTGTGGCATTGGTGGCGGCAGCAATTTCAGCTTCCCCCGGTTCCTCTGCTTTATCAACCGCCGTGTAAGCCGCAGCATTAATGCAGTAATCCGGCCGGAATGCCTGAAAGTACTGCTGAATCGCAGCCTCATCCGTAACCGGCAGCCGGTCGCGACCGGCGAAATCGAATATCATTTGGCTATGTGCAGCTGCCATTTCCCTTAGCTCGCTTGCCAGCTGGCCGTTTGCTCCGGTTACTAAAACCCTAACAGACTGTTGCATGTTTAAAAATTATTTTGAGCGTCTTTAAAGGCAGGCAGCACCAGATCCTTTTCCGACAGGATCTGCTCCCCTTCCGGTATCTGCCAGTCAATGGCCAGATCCGCATCATTGTAAATAACGCCGCCTTCGCTTTCTTTATGATAGAAGGCATCGCATTTATAAAGAACGGTTGCTGTTGCGCTCAATACCGAAAACCCATGGGCAAACCCGTGCGGGATCAGCAATTGCTTTTTATTTTCTGCAGACAGCTCTACCGAAAACACACGGCCGTAGGTGGCAGAATGCTTCCGCATATCCACTGCCACGTCCAGGATCCTCCCATGAAGCGCCCGTACCAGCTTGCATTGGGCGTTGGGGTTGAGCTGGTAATGCAGCCCGCGTATAACTCCGTATACGGAGTGCGACTGGTTATCCTGTATAAACCGGTGATGAATCCCTGCTTCTTCAAAAACAGATTGGTTATATGCTTCAAAAAAATGTCCGCGTGTATCTTCAAAAACACGAGGTTCAATCAACCACAGGTCTTTTATATCAGTGCTGGTAATGGGCATTATAAGCTAAAATGATTCCGGTTTTGAATGGGGTTCTGATCAATTTCGTTAAACACTGCAACAATAGCATTTGCTTCCGTAATCCCGCAAAAATAAGGATCACCGGCATACCCCCGGCCGGGAACAATGCCTTTTTTCAGCAGACCGGTATCCGCAGGTTTTTCCTGACGGCTTCTCAGTCCTGCGTACATCAGTTATCGTTGTTTTCGATTACGGACAACACGGTGTCTGTAATAAACTTCAGCTGCACTTCGTCCATTTCTGTGTGGACGGGCAGTGAAATTACCCGTTCCGTTAAATAAGACGTCAGCGGCAGATCGAGCGCCCCCACTTCAAACTGCTCAAACATCTTTTGTTTATGCGCGGGCACAGGGTAATAAATCATCGAAGGAATACCTTTTTCATCCAGGCGCGCCTTAAACGCATCCCGGTTCACACCCTCCAGTATAATGGTATATTGATGATACACATGGTCCGAATTCGACGCTTTAAATGGCGTGATGATCTGATCGGTTGTTTCAAATGCCTTATCATAGTAAGCGGCTACTTCCTGCCGTGCCTTGCAATAATCATCCAGGTACGCCAGCTTTACATTCAGGATCGCGGCCTGGATGCTGTCCAGCCGGCTGTTACAGCCTACCACTTCATGATAGTAGCGCTCCTTCTGACCATGATTGGCGATCATGCGCAATTTTTCGGCCAATACATCATCATTGGTACACATAGCCCCGCCATCGCCAAAAGCGCCGAGGTTTTTGCTGGGATAAAAAGAAGTGCAACCGATATGCCCGATGGTACCGGTTTTCTTTGAAGTTCCGTCGGAAAAATGAAAATCACAACCAATGGCCTGCGCATTGTCCTCCACTACGGCCAGGTTGTATTTTTCAGCAATCTTCATAATGGCTTCCATATCTGCAGACTGCCCGTATAAATGTACCGGTACAATTGCTTTTGTTTTTGGTGTGATCGCCTTTTCAATAGCAACCGGATCAATACAAAATGTTTTTGCATCTACTTCCACAAAAACGGGCGTTAGCCGCAACAATGCGATTACTTCAGTGGTAGCAATATAGGTAAAGGAAGGGGTGATCACTTCATCACCCGGCTGCAACCCCAGTGCCATCAGTGCTATCTGAAGCGCATCGGTACCATTCGCACAGGGGATCACATGTTTTACGCCTAAATAACCCGCCAGGTTGCCGGCAAATTCTTTTACGGCCTTACCATTAATAAAGGCCGTGCTTTCCATTACATCCAATACAGCCTTGTCTACCTGGTGTTTTATCTTATGATACTGAGAATGCGTATCAACCATATATAAAGGTCTCATATTTACATCTTTATTTGGGTTGCAAAGGTAACTAAATTTGCTGCAACCAGCGATAGTATTGCGGCTCCATTTGTGAAGCTTGCGCTTCCCTTACTACATTTGCAAAAAACAACAAGTGTCACGATTATTTTATCTGCTTTTTTTATACAGCTACCGGGTGGCGATCTTCATAGCATCCTTTTTTAATAAGAAGGCGCAGCTATGGATCTCCGGCAGAAAGCACCTGCTTCAACGCCTCAAACAAGCAGTTGATGGCCATACGGCGCCGGTGATTTGGGTACATTGTGCTTCCCTGGGGGAATTTGAGCAGGGACGTACCATCCTGGAAACACTTAAGAAGGAATACCCTCACTTCCGGGTGCTACTTACTTTTTTTTCTCCCTCAGGATATGAGATCCGGAAAAATTATGAACATGCGGATTGGGTCTTTTACCTCCCGCTTGACACGCCCGGTAATGCCCGGCAGTTTGTACAGATCGTAAAACCGGCCCTGGCTATATTCGTAAAATATGAATACTGGTATCACCTGCTGTATGAATTAAAAAAAGCAGGTACACCCACCCTGCTGGTTTCGGCGCTTTTCCGGAAAAATGCAATTTTCTTTAAATCCTATGGTGGCTTTCACCGTAAAATGCTCCGGTGCTTTACACATATCTTCGTTCAGAATGCGGAGAGTAAAGACCGGTTAACCTCTGTTATGCCGGAAGACCGGATTACTGTGGCAGGCGATACCCGGTTTGACCGCGTGGCACAGATCGCTTCCGGATTTACTCCCATCCCGGCTATTGAAACCTTCACCCGCCGGAACACCTTTACCGTTGTTGCCGGAAGCACCTGGGCGGATGATGAAAAAAAGCTGGCCCTTTATCTTAAATTAAAAAGTACAAATACTTCATTAATTATTGCACCTCATGAAATTAATGAAGATCATATAAATGAAATATTAACTCAATTTCCGGGTGCCATCCGCTTTTCCCGGCTAAAGGATGACCCACAGCTGGAAAGTCCCGTACTGGTCATCGACAACATCGGCATGTTGTCCCGGCTATATCATTATGCAGATATTACGTATATCGGTGGCGGGTTCAATAAATCGGGAATCCATAATACACTTGAGGCTGCAGTATTTTCAAAACCCGTAATTTTTGGTCCTAATTACGAAAAATTTGCAGAGGCAAAAGCATTGATCAAAAATGGAGGTGCAATAAGTTATAGTACTGAAGATCAACTGACAGCAATAATAGAATCACTAAAGAACAACGTAGAGCTCCGACAAGAAGCCGGCCATTCTGCCGGCCGGTTTGTGGCCGAAAATACGGGGGCTACACAAATTATATGTACCTATATCCGCGAAAACCTGCGATAGATCAGCCGGTCGAAGTATTCCACATCCCGGTTGTTATTCCATCCAAGTTTTGTCTTTAGCTCCCGCTTTACCCAATATTCCGCTTCATCCAGGGTATCAAAATTATTGATCGTTTTAATACTACGGTTATACATTACCGCATCTCCCCGGAAAAGGTTCTTTACAAAGCGCTCCTTATCCATTTCGGAAATATCGTTTGTAAGGTCATCAATCAGCATAGGCGAACTGGTGTCTGCTGGCTGTTCAGTAACAACAGTTCCTTCCGGTTTGGTTTCCCGACCGGTAATGCCCTTTTGAATTTGCTGAAAAAGTGTTGGCACCTCCATAAGCGGATCAAACAATCTATCTGTTAATGATTTAGGAACTTTATCTTTCTTTTCCAAGGAGGTATCTTCCGGCGCGTCGGAATACATGCCGGCATCGTGCTGCAGCTCCAGCAGGCGCAGCTCTTCTTCGTCTGCTTCGTCTTCGCTCAAACCGTCCAATTGGAAATATTCCCGTTCAGCCCCGTTCCTGTCTTTAATAATTACACCGCCTTTGGCAACCGGTGGGGTATTGGGCAAAAAAACCGCTACATTGCTGCTTCCTAAAACAGCCGTCTCTTTCATGGCACCATTAATCTCCTTCTGAATCATTTGTGTGGTGATCAGCAATTGAGATAAATCTGCCTTGTTATTAAATTGAGTTCTTAATTTTTCGATCAGTGCTTCTATTCGCTGCATTATCCTACTTTTGAACAATTATGGACACAATGTAACTATAGCAATATACAAATAACACTCCAAAAATTGTTGTAGTACCAATAAAAACAGCAGATGTTTATTGAACCGAATCTTACAGGAGACCGTCGCGGCTGGATCGAAGTCATTTGCGGCTCCATGTTTAGCGGTAAAACGGAGGAATTGATCCGGAGATTGAAACGCGTTAAATTTGCCAACCTGAACGTGGAAATATTTAAACCGGCGATGGATACCCGTTATGATGAGGAACGTATTGTTTCGCATGATACCAATGCGATTTTATCAACACCGGTCGATAATTCACAAAAGATCCTGTTGCTGGGCCAGGGCGCCGATGTCATTGGTATTGACGAAGCCCAGTTCTTTGATCCGGAACTTCCCGATGTTTGTGACCGCCTGGCTTACCAGGGCATCCGGGTAATTGTGGCCGGACTGGATATGGATTTTACGGGAAAACCTTTCGGGCAGATGCCCTATCTTCTGGCAAAAGCAGATTATATTACCAAGCTGCACGCCATTTGCGTAAAATGCGGAAGCATCGCCACTTACTCTTACCGGAAGATTCCGGATGAGGAGCAGATCATGCTGGGTGCCACAGATGCCTATGAACCCCGTTGCCGCAAATGTTATTTTGATAAAGTTTAAATGCGAGGATCATTTTGTCACAACATCCAATTATACATTTAATAAAAAAAGACATATTGCTGGAAGTCAGACAGCAATACAGTTTTTACGGTATTTTATTATACATAGCGGCAACCGTTTTTGTACTCTTCCTGGTTATTGATGAACCGGAGGGAAATATCTGGAACGGACTTTTCTGGGTCATCCAGCTCTTCATTTGTATCAATGCAGTGGCCAAAAGTTTTTTACAGGAAAGCCGGGGACGGATGCTTTATTTTTACTCGATTTCCTCCCCTGTTCATTTTGTGCTGGCCAAGCTGCTGTTTAATTCGGTATTGATGTTGCTGATGTCGCTGATCAGCCTGCTCCTCTTTTTTGCACTACTGGGAAACCCGGTTCAAAAGATTTCCGCCTTTACCGGCCTGGTATTGCTGGGCGGCTGGAGCCTGAGTATGGTATTTACATTTTTAGCAGCCATTGCTGCAAAAGCACAGCAGAATGCAGCCATCATGGCCATACTGGGCTTCCCCATCATTGTGCCCCAGCTGATGCTGCTGATGAAAATTACAAACGCGGCATTTAACCCCGATCTTACCATCCTTTGGAACGATATTGCGTTACTGGTGGCGCTGGATATACTGGTAGCCCTGCTTTCGGTGATCCTCTTTCCATTTTTATGGAGGGATTAATGCAGATACCACCCGGGAACCTGCACATTTTTTTAATTATAGATCCCGGCAATTATTCGATTTTTTATTGATCAAAACCGGAAGAAGATGATCCAGGCCTTACCGAATTTCTATAAGAAGCCGGTTTTCTTTATGCAATTTGCAAATTTGGTTGAATAAACAACTTTACGCTTACTTTTGTGTTTTGTAGAATACTAAGGTGTACTGTTAAGACTTGAATATGTATAAAACGTGGTGGAAATTCCTCTGTATCATCCTGTTGGTATACGCGCTTGTAGCCGGACTGCTTATTAAAGTTCCCAATCTTCCGATTCTTGGAGAAACCAGTCGTAACCTGTTTTACCACGTAGGTATGTGGTCTGCAATGATGGTGCTTTTTATTTGCTCGCTGGTGCATTCCATCCGGTACCTGCGCACCATGAATCTGAAATATGATATTGCCGCAAAAAACTATGCCACGGTAGGCATTTTCTTCGGCCTGCTAGGCTATGCTACCGGAGCCATCTGGGCCAGTTATACCTGGGCAGATCCGAACAATCCGGCATTCCAGTCGTTCAGCGCTGTAGCCCGGGAGCCCAAGCTGATCGGAACGGCAGTGGCGCTGCTCATCTATTTTGCCTACCTGATCTTAAGAGATTCAATAAACGACCTGGATAAAAGAGCCCGGGTGAGCGCGGTGTATAATATTTTCGCTTTTGCCATGCTTTTCCCCACCATTTTTATCATTCCGAGATTGCTTCCCAGTTTACACCCGGGGCAAGAGGGCAACCCTGCACTGAATTTTAAGGATGTAAGTCCGCAAATGCGCATGGTAGAATATCCCGCATTCATCGGCTGGGCCTTGCTGGGCGTATGGATCGCCACATTAAAGATCCGCATCAATTTATTGAAAGAAAAATCGCTGTTGAAAAAATGAAAAAATCTATTGCCCGCTTCTGCACCTTTATCCTGATGCTGGCCTTGCCCTGTTTCGCCATGGCACAACCCGCTTCTGAAAATCTGATGAGAAGCAACGGAAGAATTTATGTGGTCATCGCTGTACTGCTGGTGATCCTGCTGGGTATCTTCCTTTATATGTTCCGGGTAGAAAAAAAGCTGAAAAAGCTGGAACGGGAATCCGGCGAATAAGCGGTACCCCTGCGGAAGACTGTTGCGTAAATTGCTAATTTGAAAATATAAAAATCATGTCTGAAGTTCAGTACAATTTTTTTGAAGCCGTAGAAAAAAGCTTCCATAAGGCAGCGAAATTCACCAAATGGGATAAAGGATTACTGGAGCAGATCAGCGCCTGTAATTCGGTATACCGGATGCGCTTCCCCATCAAACGTGAAAACGGGAGCATCGAAGTGATCGAAGCCTATCGCGTACAGCATTCACATCACAAAACACCCTGTAAAGGAGGGATCCGCTTTTCCATGCAGGTAACACAGGATGAGGTAATGGCATTGGCGGCCCTGATGACGTATAAATGTGCCATTGTAAACGTGCCTTTTGGTGGCGGTAAAGGTGGCATCAAGATCGACCCGAAGAACTATACCCCCTATGAACTGGAAAAGATCACGCGCCGTTATACATCGGAGCTGATCAAGAAAAATTTTATCGGCCCGGCTACAGATGTGCCCGCTCCGGATTATGGTACGGGCGAACGGGAAATGGCCTGGATCGTAGATACCTACAGCGCCATGAATCCGCAGGAAATTGATGCGGCCGGATGCGTAACCGGTAAGCCGGTAAGCCAGGGCGGCGTAAGAGGACGCCGGGAAGCGACAGGACTCGGTGTATTTTTTGGCATCCGGGAAGTTTGTAATATGCCGGAAGAAATGGCGAAACTCGGACTGGAAACAGGTGTCACCGGTAAAAAAGTAATTGTACAGGGCCTTGGAAATGTAGGTTACCATACCGCTAAATTCTTTCAGGAAGCGGGCGCGCTTATTGTAGGTATTGCCGAGTATGAAGGGGGTATCAGCAATGCGGACGGGCTGGACGTGGAAGAAGTGTTCCAGCACCGGAGACGTACCGGGTCTATTCTTAACTTTAACGGCGCTACGAATCATAAGAGCTCACTGGAAACACTGGAACTGGAATGCGATATCCTGATTCCGGCGGCACTCGAAAATGTGATCGATAAAAACAATGCACCGCGCATAAAAGCAAAGATCATCGGGGAAGCGGCCAACGGCCCGTTAACACCCGAAGCAGATGAGATCTTCCTTCAAAAAGGGGTGCTGGTAGTACCGGATATGTACCTGAATGCCGGTGGTGTTACGGTGTCTTATTTTGAGTGGCTGAAAAACCTGAGTCATGTACGGTATGGCCGCCTGGAAAAACGGTTTACGGAAAATGTAAATACAACCATCCTGGAAGAGCTCGAGCATCTCTCCGGGAAAAAAGTAGCGGAAAAGAACCGTAAAATGATCATGCATGGTGCAGATGAGGTAGACCTTGTGTACAGCGGACTGGAAGAAACCATGATTGGCGCTACCCGGGAAATTATGGAAGAATGGCGCAACAACCCCGAAATACCGGATATGCGTACGGCAGCTTATGTAGTGGCAATCAATAAGGTAGCTACAACTTATGCGGAGCTGGGGATCTTCCCGTAATGAAAATGAAACAGACCGGCAAGGCTGAAATCCGCACCGGTTGCTCCAATTTTCAAACTTATCCACTGCCGATTAGGCAGTTTCAGATAATTTATATACCTTTGCATCCCTAAATACAGGGAGGAGTTGAGCCATGGCTTACCGAAGAGAGTATGATATCGCCTTTGTGGGTTTAAAACCGGGAGTTCATGAGTTCGACTATGAAATAACAGACAGGTTCTTTGAGGCATTTCAACAGCAGGATTTTACCAATTGTAACGCACATATAAAACTGTCGCTTGATAAAAAGAGCAGTTTTATGATGCTGAAATTTGAGGTAGGTGGCAAACTGGATGTAGTTTGCGATCGCTGCAACAACACCATTTCGCTGGATCTTTGGGATGAATTTATCATCACAGTGAAAATAGTGGAAGAACCCGAACTGATGAACGACCAGGAAGATGATCCTGACGTGTACTATATCAGCCGGGGCGAAAGTCATCTGAACGTGGAAGACTGGATTTATGAATTCATAAACCTGAGTATCCCGATGTACAAGACCTGTGGTTTTGACAATGCAGACGGGCCGCAATGCAACCCCGAAGCGTTGAAAATGCTGAATAAACTGGAGGCGGAAGCCAAATCCAAAAAGGATAGCAACCCGCTCTGGAAAGACCTGGAGAAATTCAGGGACCTGGACAATTAAGTTGTATAAAAAGAAGAAATAATAATTTAGAACTATTTAATTTCATTAGTTATGCCAAATCCGAAACGCAGGCACAGCCAGCAAAGAAGCGCAAAACGCAGGACTCACTATAAAGCCACTTCAACTACCTTAACAACAGATGCAGCTACCGGCGAAACGCATGTACGCCATCGTGCTTATGTAAACGAAGGAAAACTGATTTACAAAGGAAAAGTTGTTGCTGAAAAAGCGCCTTCAAAAGCTTAAAAAAAACGTTAAGTCCAGTTTACTTAACTTGTTCATTCCAAATTCATTGACGACCTTTGGTTGGTAATGTATTTGGAATTTTTAATTTTAGTCCGTATATGATGAATATTGGTATTGATACAATGGGGGGTGACTTTGCCCCGCTTGAGGCATTGCGTGGGATTAAAAAATATCTTTCTGAAAATAAAAGCGGAGCGGTACAATTAACCCTGTTTGGAGACGAGGCTGTGTTAAATGAAATCATTGCCGGGGAAGATATCCCAACCGGTTCTATCCGGATCGTACCCACCACACAGGTCATCGATATGCAGGAGCACCCCACAAAGGCATTAAAAGAAAAGCCCCACTCCTCTATTGCCACCGGGTTTCAACACCTGGCACAGGACAAAACTGATGCCTTTATCAGTGCCGGTAATACGGGTGCTATGCTGGTTGGCGCCTTATTCAATCTGAAAACCATTGAAGGGATCCTGCGCCCGGTGATTTCTTCCATCATTCCCAAACAAGGCGGCCGCACCGGACTGATCCTGGATGTAGGTCTTAACGCCGATTGTAAACCGGAGCAGCTGAACCAGTTTGCAACCCTGGGGGCTGTTTACGCCCGACACATCCTGGACATTGAAGATCCTAAAGTAGGACTGGTAAATGTAGGCGAAGAAGAAGGCAAAGGCAACCTGCTTACCCAGAGCGCTTATGCGCTTTTAAAAGCCAACAACACCATTAACTTTATTGGAAATATTGAGGGACGCGATACCTTTAACGACAAAGCCGATGTAATGGTTTGCGACGGCTTTACCGGTAATATCATTCTGAAACTTGCCGAGTCCATCTATGATATCTCCAGGAACGAAGGATTGGAGAATGCCTATTTAAACCGTTTCAATTTTGAGATCTATGGCGGCACACCGGTACTCGGAATTGAAAAACCCGTCATCATCGGACATGGTATTTCAAAGGCTACCGCCTTTTGCAATATGATCTATGTAGCAGAAAAGATGCTGCAGACAGGCGTGTTGCAAAAATTAAAAGAAGCGGTTCAACAAAGTTAAACCGCTTCAAAAAACCGTATCATCTTTTTACTGATACCGGACGGTAACCGGCACATCAATGGTATAATTGTACGGCGTTACCACTTTCAATATAAGATCGTAAGTCCCCTTTGATATCACCCGGCCGCTCCCTACTGGTGTCATCTCCCACTCTACTGAATAGAATTTTGCAGAACCATCCAGCAGCCGGCCCAGGTTTCCAAACATACTGATCAATTGTTGGGCGTCTTTCGCGTACATGAATGCACCGCCGGTAGCAACGGCCTGGTCATAAAGGTATTCATCAGAGGAGGCACCGAGTCCTACGTTATACAGCCGCACAGCATTGCCTTTTGCAAACGCCACTACCTGGGCGCTTGTTTTTACACCCCGGTTATCTTCTCCATCGGTAAACGTAAGCAGGGCTTTTGTTTGTTTGGTTCCTTTTTTTATCAATGCGTCTGTTGCCGCATACTGGGCACCGTAAAGGTTGGTGCCTCCTTTTCCAAGATTGCGTACACTTTCCACATCTTTAACCAGCGCCGCCGTATCGGACTTAAAACC
This sequence comes from Niabella pedocola, assembly GCF_021044425.1. Taxonomy (GTDB): domain Bacteria; phylum Bacteroidota; class Bacteroidia; order Chitinophagales; family Chitinophagaceae; genus Niabella; species Niabella pedocola. The sequence continues at coordinate 496,891 of NZ_JAJNEC010000004.1, forward strand.
GGCACCCACGGCCTTGTACTCATCGGAAAACCACCAAACCCAGGATTCATGCTCCTGCGCCATATTCCGGCAGAAGATCTTTCCGGCATCGATCCGGAGATCGTCCGGATCCGTACTGCCGGTGCTGCCACTTTGATCCATCAACATGATGGATGAATAACGGGTGCCCGTACCGCCTCCGGAAAGCACCGCGCGAACCTGCTTAAAGGCATAGGCGCTCAGGAAGGTATCGATCCTGAACTGACCGGTACCAAATCCATACTCCATGTTTTTAGAGTCTTTAAACACGGCAAGGTCTACGGAAAAGCGTAGTTTTTTTTCACCGGCCTCCAATACTTTCACATTATACACCGCTGCAGAGGGCAGCGAATGGTCATTGAGCGGAGGCGTAAATTTTATAGTGTCATCCTTTTTACAGGAAAAGCACAGGCCTGTGGCAACTACAGCTGCCAGCAGCGGGCCGGATAACCAGCCGGATCGGGTCATTCGCATGAGGTTTACATTTGACGCGAAAATACCCCCCTTAAAGAAATCAGAAAATACAGGTAAACCGGTATTTTGCCGTTGTTACAGCATTGTCAGCCTCAGGCCAGCCCGATTTCAAAATGCCGTTCCGGGATCAAGACGTCTACAAATCCTTTTTTTATCAATCGTTGTTTAAATGCCACCTGTACATCGGGCTCCCCATGTACCAGGAATAGTTGTTTTATCGCCTGCGGGTTCTGGCAGGCCAGCCACTGGCTCATGTCTTCATAATCACCGTGAGCGCTCATACTCCGGATCTGCCCGATCTCGGCGTTTACCTGGTGCTCCACTCCAAAAATCCCTACTTCCGTTACCCCGTTCAGCAAACGGCCGCCCAGCGAATGCGGCTCGCAATACCCGGTCATCACAATAGCATTCCGCGAGTTTTCAATATTGTTACTGATATGATGCTTTACCCTTCCTGCATCGGCCATGCCGCTGGCAGAAATAATGACCATCGGTCCGTTTTTAAAGTTCAGGGCCTTGGATTCATCCACCGATTTGATATAGGTGAGCCCCGGGAAACTGAACGGATCATCATCATTTTTTAACACGTTTTGAATCTGCCGGTTAAAATACAGGGGAAACCGTTTTACAACGTCCGTGGCTTCAATGCTAAGCGGACTGTCTACATAAAACGGGATCTTCGGAAGTACGCCCTGTGCCTCCAATTGGTTCAATGCATACAGGATCTCCTGTGTACGTCCAACACTGAAAGCAGGGAAGATCAGTTTCCCCTTCCGCTCCACGCAAACCTTCCGGATCCAATCCAGCAGCATCTCGGGTGTATCCTTTATATCTTCATGTAAACTGTTGCCATAGGTGGATTCCATAATGATATAGTCGGCCTGGGGAAATACCTCGGGCGACCGCAGGATCACATCGCGGTAGCGGCCCAGGTCCCCGCTGAACGTAATACGTGTTTCTTTGCTGTCTTCCTGAATGCGCAGGTGCACACAGGCGCTTCCGATAATATGGCCGGCATCCGTAAACATTGCTTTTACGCCATCTGTTACATCATACCAGGCACCGTATTCCTTTGGTTCAAACAGTTCCATTGCCTTCTTGGCATCTTCAAGGGTGTATAGCGGTTGCAACAGATCGGGAGCCATGCCCTGCCTTTTCTTTTCCAGGAAACGCATATCGCTTTCCTGTATTTCGGCACTGTCCATCAACAAAATATTTGTAAGGTCCTTTGTGGCAGGCGTACAGAAGATCGTTCCGCGAAAACCCTGCTTTACCAACCGGGGTATCAGTCCGGAGTGATCGATATGTGCATGCGAGAGGATCATTACATCCACTTCACTGGCTACAAAACCAAAGTCCCGGTTCAGCGCATCCGTCTGGTCTCCCAACCCCTGGTACATGCCGCAATCCAATAATACCTTTTTACCATTTTTCAGTGTAATGAGGTGTTTAGATCCGGTTACCGTTTGCGCAGCGCCATGGAAAGCAATTTTCATATTGTATCTCTTTAATTGTTGGATAAGATTTTTAATGCAACAAGATAAAAAAAGAATTTTACATCCGGGACCCTTTATTGTTTCTTTAACCTGCTTTTGCCTTAAAAGACCAGGTGATACGGAAGATAGCCACGGGTTCTCCCTGCTCGTTTATGCCGGTGGAAGTTGCTGTAAATTGTTGCGGCTGTTTTTGATCGATGGCCTTTTGAACCGTGTTCTGCAACGCATCGCCATCATTACAGGTAAACAGGGTGTTACCGGTTGCTTTCTTAAAATACTCCGACTCCAGCTTTACCACCAATAAGGCTACTTTTACCGGGCGTTCTAATGTGGCGGCCATTGCCAGTACACCGGTACTTAATTCGGCAGCCATAGCCAATGCGGCAAAGTAGGTGGAGCGAAACGGATTTTTATTCATCCAGGAGTAACGTATACTAACTACGCATTGCCTGGAATTTACCGTACGGATGCGCAAACCCGCGAACAACGCGAGCGGTAGTTTCGACAATAAAAACATCCTGAATTTTACAGGATGTTTTAAGACTTTAAAAAACGAGGCAGGGTTCATACAGCGGCTTGGGGTTGGAAAATTATTCTTTATATTTTGCAGGGTTCAGTGCATCCGGTGCCCAATTGGCTAAAAAATCAGACACTTTTTCTGTACTGTATCCCTTTCCGTCTTCCAAATATCCCGAATTCTGTGTATGAATCCGTTTCCCCTCCTGATCCAGTACCAGGAATACCGGGAAACCAAACCGCTGGGGAAAGCCGTATGCAGCCAGAACGGGCAGGTTCTTATTTTCTTTGCTGTAGTTCAGATGATACACGACATAGGAGCGTTTTAAAACGGAATCAACGCTCCGGTCTGTTTTTGAAAACTGATCAAACCGCGCACACCAGATGCACCAGTTACCACCGATTTGAACCAGTACATGTTTGTTTTCTTTTTTTGCCTGGGCCACGGCTTTCCGGATGCCCTCCCGCGCGTTTGCTGCCGGATCGTATACATGAAACCGTTGCTGATCCTGGGCTGCAGCCGTTAATGCAGCCATAAGGATAACTGTTGAAAGTAAAAGTGATCTTATCATTATTTATTGCAGGTTATATATTTCCTGCAACAAATATACTTACAGATCTGCTATTTAATTTTCCAGGTAAACGGGAGGATTAGTCTTGCGGTAAAATTCCTGCCCATGTTAAATACGCCCGTACGTCCGGTTACCGGGTTTTCAGGCGCATATTTCAACCGGCTCAGGTGCTGCTGATACGCCACATCCCCAATATTATTCACCGCCAGCACAACAGTGGCTCTTTTTTGTCCGCCCCAGTACAGGTCGCTTCCAAGCCCTGCGTTAAAGAGCGTATATCCCGGTGTAGCTGTTTCCGTGTTATAACCGGAAAAGAAATGCTCCTGGGCCGCAACATTATCCATTTCTACCTTGGCATAAAAATTACGGAAGGCCTTTAGCTGTGTGGGAAACTCAGCGCGCAGTTCCGTCAGCAACCGCAACGGTGCAATCAGCGGAAGATTGTCTGAGCCATCCACTGCTTTGGTAAACGAGCCCTTCGTCCAGCTAAAAGCGTTTTCAAAATGCAGCCAGTCCAGCGGGTGCGGGTGTATATCCAGCGTAGCTTCCAACCCAAACAAACGGGCATCCTGTTGCGTAAATTGGTAGGCCGTCACATCACTCATCATCGAATCCGTTCCCGAACCGGTAAGCAGTTTCTGATAATAAATGTAATTATTGATCAGGTTGAAATAGGGCGAAATATTCAACGAAACGTGTTGCGTGTTTACATCCAGTCCCAGGTCAAAAGCATAGGCATCTTCGCTTTTCAGGTTCCGGTCGCCGATCTCATACCGGAAGGTACCTTCATGTACGCCGTTTGCAGCCAGCTCGGCCATATTAGGTGCCCGGAATCCCTTTCCCACATTTGCCTTTAATGTTACCTGTTCGCTCAGGTCCTGCGCCAGTCCGATACTACCGGAAAAGCTGGATAGCTTTTTGGAAAACGGCTGAAACTTTTCTTCCCCGTCTTCCAGCGTCAGCTTGCTGTTTACCGTGCGGTGGTCAAACCGTAGCCCCCCGCTTAAGGTGGTTTTGTTGATGGTTTTAGTGGTATACCCATACGCACCAATATCAAACAGCTGATAATCCGGGATCAGGGCCTCCTCCGCCCGGTTCTGATTCTGCTGGCGCATGCCGTTGAAACCCAATGATGTTTTCCAGCCATTCATAACCGGCCAGTGATAGGCGGCCGAATAGTTGATGGTTTTTAAATCAAAATAGGCTTCCGGAACATTGGGATTGTCAACATCCCCAAACTCCTGCCGCTGATTCCGCTGGAAACCAACCAGGGCTGTAATACGGCTTCCGTTATCAAAAGTAAAATTGTTATCCAGTGCAACTTTAAAGTGCTGGATCCGCTGACTGGGAATCAGCGGGCGCCGGCCTTCCAGTTGTTGATCCCCCGCCGCATATCCGTCTAACACAAGACGGCCGTCTTCATCGCGTTCACCTTCTACCAGCCCTACATGCTGATCAAAATTTGAAAAAACGAGGTGGGTATATCCCCATTGCCTGTTAAGCCCCAGGTATCCGCCCACATTCTTTTCATTAAAGCGGCTGTTGAGCACACTTCCATCATATTTATTGGTATAATCCCCGGCAGTTTTTACACTTCCGTACGCATTCCAGTTAAACCCGTTGATGTTTCCCGCCACATTGGCGTAGCCGCCCTGCATGCGATTGTTGTTGTTGAGGCTTCCGGAAAGATTGGCCTTTATGGTATTTTCCGGAACCGGGATATTGGTTTGTATGTTCAGCACGCCCCCGGTGGCATCACTTCCATACATCAGCGAAGCCGGCCCGCGCAGGATCTCGATCTTCTGCGCGCTGTATTCATCTATTTCAATCCCATGCTCATCGCCCCACTGCTGTCCTTCCTGGCGTACCCCATCATTTAAGGTAACCACCCGGTTGTAGCCAAGCCCCCGGATGGAAGGCTTTGCAATGGCCGGTCCGGTGGTAATGATGGCTACTCCGGGTACTTTTGCCACCGCATCCAGCAATCCTGTTCCTGAAGATTGCTGCAATTCTTTTTGCGACAGTACGGAAATATGTGTGGGCGTATGCTTGAGCTGCGTGGAAGCCGATACTCCGGTAACCACCACGGCGTCATTTTCAACTACCGACACTTTTAATCTGAAATCCTGCACCGTGGCGCCATTGATAACAACCGTACCCACAAATGAGCGGTATCCTATAAAGGATACGGAAACCGTGTACCGCCCGTTGGGCATGGATCGTATAAAATAGGCACCATCATTATCGGCGGTGACATCCGTTTTTAAATCGGGAAATGAAATGGTTGCCTCGGGTAATGGCTGCCCGGTAGCATCGTCTGTTACCACTCCTTTAAGCGATCCCGCCGGTGCCGGATCCTCTTTAACAAGCGGGGCCGCATTTCCGATAATAAAAATGAACCATTGCAGGACAACCAGTCCTAATATTTTCTTTTGCATCACTATATTTAATAAAATAGAAAAATGTGGTTTTTTAGAAAAACCGTTTCACCAGGTGTGTTTTTTCCCGGAAAGCTTTTTATTAAATAATAGCGGGGGGACCTCTTAATGTAGTTTGTGCAGAAAAACGGTAGCAAATACCGGCAGTGGGTTCAACAGGATATCCATTTTCCGGAACGGGCGCGATTGCCAGAACAGGTACGGTGGCTTCCAGAAAAGGAGTTGTACCTTCTATATTTATAAATCCGCAGCTGTATTCAAAGGTCCGGATAGTTTGCTCCTGATTACCCGTGCGGCTAAACTGCTGATCCTGATGATGCGAGAAGGCATCGTGAAGATAAATTTTAGGGGTAATGCTGATGGTGAATATCACCAGCAACATCCAACCCAGAAAACGCTGTATTTTATCCCGTTTCTTCAATTTTTTTGAATCTTCGTTGCAAAAATAGCGTTCTATTCTTTCATCCCAAAAAAAATAACGTTTTTATTCAATGGTGATCTGGAATACACTTTCGTCTTCCAGTATTCCTTCCAGTACATCGCCGGTTACGATTTCCCCCACGCCTTCCGGTGTTCCGGTGAAAATGATATCGCCGATATTCAGGGTAAAGTATTTGGAAACGTGCGATAAAATAGATTCAAAATGGTGAATCATTTTTGAAGAATTGCCGTGTTGCACCAGCTCTTCATTTTTGTAAAGCCCGAAGTTGATATTCTTAGTGTTTTCGAAATCATTCACCGGCTTCCATTTGCCGATTACGGCGGAATTATCCCAGGCCTTTGCTTTTTCCCAGGGCAGTCCTTTTTTCTTCAGTTCGTTCTGCAGGTCACGCGCTGTAAAATCAATTCCCAGTGTAATGGCATCGTAATATTGATTCGCATATCTCCTGTTGATATACCGGCCGTTTTTGGACACCCGGATCACGAGTTCGCATTCATAATGTAATTCATTCGTGAACTCGGGATAATAAAAAGGAAGATGCGGCCTTAAAAGGGCACTCTTCGGTTTTAAAAATATTACCGGTTCCTCCGGAATCTCATTTCCCAGTTCCCTGGCATGCGCCGCATAATTTCGCCCGATACAAATAATTTTCATAATACAGTAGGATTTATATCTGTCTTTTACAACGTAAATTCTTTGCTATTTATTTCATTCATAGCAGCTTCGATGCCCTGAAATATGAATATTTCCATGGCTGCTACCGCTTTTTCGATCTTCAATTTTACCAGCGGCTCCTCTTCCTTTTTCCATTTACCTAATACAAACTCGGCCTGCATGCCTTTTGGAAAAGTATCGCCAATGCCAAATCTTAATTTTGGGTAAGCAGTTGTATTTAACAATGCCTGAATACTCCTCAATCCGTTATGCCCCCCGTCGCTTCCCGCGGGCTTTATCCGCATTTTTGATAAAGGTAGCGCCAAATCATCCAGAACCGTTAAAGAACGCTCCAATGGAATCTTTTCTTTCTCCAGCCAAAACTTAAGCGCCTTACCACTTAAATTCATGTAGGTGGTCGGACAGATGCAAATACCGGTACGGCCTTTTATCTTTACCTCTGCAACATACGCCAGCCGGTCGTTTCTAAATTCCCCGCCATGTTTGTGAACAAATGCAGCGATGATATCAAAACCAATATTATGCCGGGTATGCGCATATTCATTTCCGATGTTTCCTAAACCTGCTAATAAATATTTCATCCCGTTTATCAAAAATATTAAAAATAAAAAAACCTACATCAATTTGATGCAGGCTTTTTTATGCTTTGTTAAAAAAAGTTATTTTTTAGCTGCAGCTTCTTCCTGTTTCAGCTGTCTTGTCATTACGATAGATGCGATCGGAATACGTGGAGAGTTCAGGATTTCGATATTTTCTGCTTTTACATCTTCCACACGGATATTACCGTTGATTTCCAGATGATCAACAGGCACTTCGATCACTTCCTTCAGGTCTTTAGGAAGGGCTTTTACTTTCAGCGCTTTGATCTTGGATACAAAACGTCCGCCATCTTTAACCCCTTTTGCACTTCCGGTGAATTTCAGCGGAATCGTTGCAACCACTTTTTTGTCGTCGATCAATTCTAACAGATCTACGTGGATCAGTTCGTCGGAAACTTTATCAAACTGCAGGTCCTTTAAAATACATCTGTAAGTAGCACCATCCAGTTTCACTTCTGCCAGCTGAAAGTTGGGTGTATACACCAGTCCTTTAAATGCTGCCGCCGGCGCACTGAAATTGATCTCCTTGGCACCCCCGTAAATTACAGCAGGCACAGCAGCCTGAGAGCGGATCTGGCGGGTGGCTCTTTTGCCAAATTCGGTCCTCAGTTGTCCTTCGATTGTAATTGTTTTCATTTTATGATATTGTTTTAATTTACTATGGATTGGACGTTCTCAGATTCGAGTGTACAAACAAACTTGTGATACTCTTATTTTCAAACGCGTGCTTAATTGCAACTGCAAATAAGTTGGCTACAGAAATCACCCGGATCTTCGGGGTTATTTTCTGAAGCGGAATGGTATTGCATACTACCAGTTCATCCAACACGCTGTTTTCAATATTTTCGTATGCTTTACCGCTCAAAATCGGGTGCGTGATCATGGCTCTTACACTCTTCGCTCCTTTTTCCATCAGCAGGCCCGCACTTTTGGCCAGGGTACCTCCTGTATCACAAATGTCATCAATGATCACCACATTCCGGCCTTCTACATCCCCGATCACCCGCATGCTGGCAATTTCATTGGCCCGTTTCCGGTGCTTATCGCAAATCACCATTTCTGCATTGAAATAGGATGCAATTTCCCGGATCCGGTTCGTTGCGCCTACGTCAGGGGCTGCAAAGGTAAGGTTTTCCAGCTGTAATTGCTCTACATAAGGGATAAAAACTGCATGGCTGTCCAAATGGTCCATTGGAATGTCGAAATAGCCCTGGATCTGGGGGGCGTGCAGGTCCATCGTAACGATCCGGTCTGCACCGGCGGCCGTTAACATATTGGCAACCAGTTTGGCACCAATTGCCACCCGCGGCCGGTCCTTCCGGTCCTGGCGGGCATACCCATAATAGGGCATTACCACGATCACTTTATAGGCGGATGCGCGTTTCGCAGCATCGATCATTAAAAGCAATTCCATCAGGTTATCCGAAGGTGCATAAGTACTCTGTACCAGAAATACATAATCACCGCGAACACTTTCAAGAAAATTCACGTAAATCTCGCCATCACTAAAGCGCTGTGTATGGATCTGACCCAACTGGCAGCCATATCTTTGGCAGATTTCTTCTGCTAACTGGCGCGATGCCGTACCGGCAAAAATTTTGGCTGAATGCATATTTGAAAACGGAGACTCCATTTGTTATATAAATGAGCGGCGAAGATATTAATAACCGCGGCAAAATTCCAAGCAAAATCGGTCATTAAAAAAAATTTTTTGAACAATAAACATTCTGTACCTTGTATAGATGAAAAACACCAACGCCATCCGGAACTGGGCGGAAGACGACCGTCCGCGTGAAAAGCTTATGACCCGCGGTGCCAGTACGCTTAGTAACTCAGAGTTGCTGGCAATCCTTATCAACAACGGTACCCGCGAACGATCGGCGCTGGATCTTGCCAAAGAGATCCTGAAACTCAGCGACGATAACCTGAATGAGCTGGGTAAACAAAGCATTGCAACACTCATGAAAATAAAGGGAATCGGTGAGGCCAAGGCCATCATGCTTAACGCAGCGCTGGAACTGGGCCGCAGGAGGCAAACCGGCGCATTGCCCCAACGACCGATGATGAATACCAGCAAACAGATCGGGGAATACCTGAGAAGCCGGCTGAAAGACCTGATGCACGAAGTTTTTGCTGTTATTTTCCTTAACCGGAACAACGCCGTAATTCATTTTGAGGTGGTTAGCGAAGGCGGCATCACCGGCACGGTAGCCGATCCCCGCATCATCCTAAGAAAAGCACTGGAGAAAAATGCAGTAGGCATCATCCTTGCCCATAACCATCCCTCCGGCAACCTCTCCCCCAGCAAGGCCGATGAATACCTAACCACTAAGATCCGCGAAGCCGCAAAATTCCTCGACATCCGGGTAATGGATCATATTATTGTAAGCGACGAAGGTTATTACAGCTTTGCCGATGAGGGAATGTTTGGTTAAAAGCAACCGTTTTCATGCAGGAATGTGAGCTGGCCGGCGCATATATGTTGATACCGCATACCGGAAACTAATAATTGTTCGTTTCTTATTACTTTCGCTGGTAATTCATAACCTTTTTTTTATGAGGCGAACATTCCTGGTCATTTCCATTCTTGCGCTGGTCATTACCTTTCTGCTTTCCTGGTATATCAGCAAGAACTGGTATGTTATTTTTGGTGCACTGCTGATCTTTTCCTGTATGGGGTATTATGATATGCTGCAAACCCGGCATACGATCCGTAGGATCTATCCCATCTTTGGCCGCCTTCGTTATGTAATGGAAGAGCTGCGGCCAAAGATCTACCAGTACTTTATCGAATCGGATATTGACGGACGGCCCATCAACCGCATCGACCGGTCTACCGTATACCAGCGCGCCAAACTGGATAACGATACGATGCCCTTCGGTACGCAACTGGATGTTTACGCGCCCGGCTACGAATGGATCTGTCATTCCATTGCTCCTAAAAATTTCCGCACACTCGATCACAATCCGCGGGTGCTGTTTGGCAACAAGGACTGTAAACAACCCTATAGCGGGAGCATTTTGAATATTTCAGCAATGAGTTACGGTTCGCTTAGTTCCAACGCAGTAGAGGCCATGAACGGTGGTGCCAAAATCGGCAATTTTGCCCATAACACCGGCGAAGGAGGCCTGAGCGATTTCCATCTTAAACAGGGCGGCGATATTATCTGGCAGATCGGAACCGGTTATTTTGGATGCCGGGACGAACAGGGAAATTTCTCACCGGAGCTGTTTGCCGAAAAAGCCCAGATTGCAAACGTCAAAATGATCGAGATCAAGATCTCTCAGGGTGCTAAACCAGGGCATGGGGGTATTTTGCCCGCGGCTAAAAACACGCCCGAAATTGCCCGCATCCGGCATATACAACCGGGTACCACGGTGGAATCGCCCCCTTATCATACAGCGTTTGGTTCTCCCCGGGAATTGATCGGTTTCATAAAGCAACTACGGGAACTTTCCGGAGGTAAACCGGTGGGGTTTAAATTATGTATTGGCCATAAGAGCGAATTCATCGCCATTTGTAAAGCCATGATCAGCCAGGATACATATCCCGATTTTATTACGGTTGATGGCGGAGAAGGTGGTACCGGAGCAGCACCGCAGGAATTTTCCAACTATGTAGGCGCCCCGCTGCTGGATGGGTTGGCGTTTGTAGATGACATCCTGCGGGGATTGAATATCCGTCAGCATATAAAGATCATTGCCTCCGGTAAAATCATGACGGGTTTTCATATTGCACGGGTCGCTGCACTGGGTGCCGATGCCTGTAACTGCGCCCGGGCGATGATGCTGGCCGTAGGCTGCATCCAGGCGTTGCAATGCAATACCAACCGTTGCCCCACGGGAGTAGCCACACAGGATCCTAAGCTAACAAAAGGTTTGGTCGTGGACGATAAAAAGTTGCGGGTGGCCAATTATCATAAGTATACGGTAAAAACATTTGTGGAGCTGATGGGTGCTGCCGGCTTAAGCAAGATGCAGGACATAACCCGGTCGCATGTTTACCGCCGGATCAGTCTTACCTCCATGTTTACTTTTGAAGAGATCTACCCGTCTATTCCTCCGGGCGCCCTCATCAAGGGTGCCATTCCGGAAAAGCATCAGCATGATTTTGCGTATGCAGACGAAGACCATTGGGGTTGGCCCAGTATCGGCAGCTGGAGCGAAGAAGGCACAAAGGATAAAGCGGCCGGCTAGGTCCTTTTAAAATATAAAATGCGGCAGCATCCATGGATACCGCCGCATTTTATATTTTGTTATGGTATTAATTCAGTTTCAGATCTGCAATGATGCCTTCAATTTTGGCATCCAGCTGTTGATCTACCGCATCAAACTCATCTGCACGTTCCAGCTTTTCTTTTACACTGAAATAGAATTTGATCTTCGGTTCGGTACCACTGGGACGGGCCGATACCAGGCTGCCGTCTTCCAGCGCAAACTGCAATACATTCGATTTGGGAAGATGAATTTCGGCAACGTCGCCTGTATGCGGATCGGTTGACTGACTGCTCTGGTAATCCAGCACCCGCACTACCTTAATGCCATTGATGGCCTTGGGGAGATGGTTCCGGTAGTCCTGCATCATAGCTGCAATCTGCTGCTGACCATCCATACCTTTTTTGGTAATGGAAATGAGCTTTTCTTTATAAAATCCAAACTTTACGTATAACTCAATGAGTTTATCAAATAAGGTCTTCCCATTATTCTTTTCGTAGGCGGCCATTTCACAGAGCAGGGCCACGGCGCTTACGGCATCTTTATCCCGTACTTTATCGCCAATCATCAGGCCAAAACTTTCTTCCCCGCCGGTGATATAACACTCCTTCCCTTCTTTTTCCCGGATCATTTCAGCAATCCATTTAAAACCGGTCAGTACCCGGTAGCAATGCACTCCATAACCCGCCGCCAGATCGTCTACCATACCGGTGGTTACAATGGTAGTAATGATCATATCATTGGATTGTGCGATCCCTTTTTCCTTCCGTGCTTCCAGCAGGTAGTTAAATGCCAGCACTGCCGTTTGATTCCCGTTCATCAGCACCCATTCCCCGTGGTTATCCTTAATACCGATGCCCACACGGTCCGCATCCGGATCGGTCCCCAGCAGGATATCCGCGTCCAGTTCCCTGGCCTTTGCAAGCCCGATGCTCATGGTTTCCTTTTCTTCAGGATTGGGATAGGCTACGGTAGGAAAATTTCCATCCGGCGTTTTTTGCTCTTCTACGATATGTACATTTTTAAAACCGAATCGGTCCAGCACCTGGGGCACCAGCGTGATCCCCGTACCGTGTATGGGTGTATATACGATTTTAAGATCACGTTGCTTTTCGATCACTTCCGGAAATACACTCAGTCCTTTCACCATTTCGATGTATTGTTCATCGATGTCTTTTCCGATCAACGTGATATTGGCATCTCCCCCGCTCCATTTCACATCATCCACGGAAGCGATTTTTTCCACTTCCCGGATCACATTTTTATCGTGCGGCGGCACCAGTTGCCCGCCATCGTTCCAGTAGGCCTTGTACCCGTTGTATTCTTTAGGATTATGCGAGGCCGTGCACACCACGCCGCCCTGGCATTTTAACGTGCGGATCGCAAATGAAAGTTCGGGCGTTGGCCGAAGTGCTTCAAACAGAAATACTTTGATGCCGTTCGCTGCAAAAACGTGGGCCGTTGTTTCCGCAAAGAAGCGGCTGTTATTCCGGCTGTCGTGCGCTATGGCTACCCGCACTTCTTCGCCCGGATAAGATTGCAGGAGATAATTGGCATACCCCTGCGTGGCCATTCCTATGGTATATTTATTCATCCGGTTGGTACCTACTCCCATAATGCCCCGGAGCCCACCGGTTCCGAATTCCAGGTTCTGATAAAATGCATCCGCCAGCTCCTTGGGGTCCTCCTGCTGAAGCTTTTGAATGCTGTTTTTTGTATCCTGATCATAATTGCCCTGCAACCATTGATCCACTTTCCGCTGAATTGCGCTGTCCATATTTCGAATCATTTTATTGAACTGAAGATAACCACTATTTTGATTTAAAATTTGAAATCTGTTTTTTTCCGGGAAAATATTCGCCGGCATCCCTGAGAATCGAATTTGGTCGTATATTCGTTTATACTTAACCACTGGGGTAATTAATTGCTTATGCCAAAATGCTTTTTTTGGTTATTGATTTCAGGAATATCAATAACACTGGCCTGTAACAAGGAAGACGAGGTTTTATATGCCGAGGATGTTCCCCTGGCAATGGTGAATCATCACTATACTGAACTGCCAGACTATACAACGGATATCGGAGAAATCAATATTTCGGCCATGGCCAATGGAAACTATAACGGGATGGCCGTTCCTTCCTTTATCAGGAGTATTTCAAAACCCAATGACGGGTACTGCCACCCGGATGTGCAGTACTTCCCCGAAGGATATAAGGGGTACAAATACTGGATGGTCTTTACCCCCTATTTTGGATCTGTGGGTACGGCGCAGCACTCAAAACGATTTGAGAATCCTACTGTTGTGGTTTCCAATGACGGTATGAACTGGACAGAACCGGCAGGCATAAAAAATCCGTTGGCCCTTACACCCTCCATCCAGGAAAGTTTCCTGGAAAATAAAAAGGAACACAAACAAGGTTTCTGGTCGGATGTGGACTGGCTCTTTACCGACAATACGTTTTACCTCTACTACAGGGGCAGTTTCATTACCGCCCAGGCGCTGAAAAAAAGAGGTGCTAAAAGCCAAAACAACAATGAAAAATTAAAGCAAAGTGCACAAAGGACAATTGTACGTCAAACTTCCACAGACGGCGTACATTGGACACCATTGGAAGTGGTGTACTCCAGCAACCCACCCTATACCCCTAAGAATGATCATTTACTCTCGCCTTCATTTATAAAAGCAGGGAATACATTTTGCAGCTACGAGGTTGAGCTGAACCGGGGCGGGAAAGTTTTTTCGGGAGCAGAACCCTCCTATGTAATTCAACGGACCTCAACCGACGGGTTGAATTTTAGCCTTTTTAAAAAAAGCAAGATCGTAAATTTTATAAACACCCCCTGGAAAGATATCAATCCCAGGTATGCACCCTGGCACTTACAGGCCACGTACATTGACGGCTTTTATTTTCTTTGCCTGGCCACCGGCGATGTAGGGAAATATACGGCCGACGCGTTGTTCCTTGCATATTCCAAGGACGGGGTTAATTTTGCCGTGTTGCCGCGTGCCATGGTTACACAAAACGTTTACCGGTCTGCCGTGTTCCCCATGATGAGCGATGATAAAACCATTGATTTCGGTGCTGTTATTGGTTACAAAACAGGCCAGTTCAAATACCGGGAATTTTCGCTCAAAAAATCAGAACTGAACAGTACATTGAATATAAAGTAACCCCTATTTTTGCCAGAGCAGTTCTTGCAGACCAAAACCCAAAAGATGCATTTCTGAATGACAACCCTTCCTGAAAAGATAACGGTATCGGTAATTATGCCGGTGTATAATGTAGCCGCTTTTTTAGGAGAAGCGATCCAGAGCGTCCTTGATCAAAGCTTTAAAGACCTCGAGCTGATTTTGGTAAATGACGGCAGTACAGACGGTTCGGCCTCCGTTTGCCAGGCTTATTTGCAACAGGATCCGCGGGTACAATTCATCAACCAGGAAAACTGCGGTGTTTCCATAGCCCGTAATAACGGGTTACTTCGTGCTACCGGGGCCTATGTTTTCTTTATGGATTCGGATGACACGCTGGACCGGGAATTCGTTAAAACTTCACTTGAAACCGCAGAGAGAGGAAATAATGACATCACCGTTATCGGAGCACCGTACTGCAAGCGGGGCCCGCATTTCACTTCATTGCCTACCTGTGCGCAGATGATCCGCATGGATTTTTTAAAGCAGTACCCGGAGATCCGGTTCCCGGCCCGCCTTCAACCCTGTGAAGATGGTTTATTCTCCCATCAGTTACTCGCATTTACAACAAAGGTGGGATCAAATCCCCAGGGCATTTATCACTACCGGCATCATGCCCATCAAAACACCAAACAGATCAATGATAATTGCTGGACGGTGATCCGGCAGATCCCTTCGTGGCTGCAGATTTTGGAGGCATTTTATACCCGTCACCAGCTACTTCCCTCGCACACCCTGCACCTGGCCCGCTTTATCCAGCATGAGCCCTTCGAATTACGTTACCTGGGAATGCCGTTTACCCCGGAACAAAAAAATTATCTTCACGACCTGATCATCACATTCATGAGCCGGGTGGTGCTGCCCACGCTCACAAAATCGGAAAAGAAGCAGCTCAGCAAACCTTTCCGCTATTTTCTTAGTATACAAAACCCGGCCCGTTTCGAAGCATTCTATCGCAGCTATTGCATCCGGAAAAAAAGGCGCCGGGCGTTTTACCTGTTTCTGATACGATTCATTCCGTTCACGCAGTTAAGAAGAAAAACAAGAAAAGCAGTTGCCGAAAAATACAGGCCATGAAACTCTTGCTGATACAACATCAAGGATTTATTAACGGTCAGGGAGGAACAGAAAAGATCTGTGCCTTCTTAGCGGATCATTTTGCAGGTACAGGCCATGCAGTGGAAATTGCCACCTGTGAAAATGTTACCGGAACCGCGGTTTACGTACGCCATCCCAACGTAAAAGTCACCAATATCTATTCCCCGGAAATCATCCAGAAGCATCCCCGCCGGCTATGGAACTATCCCGGGAAGCATCCGTTACGCTGGATCGCCGGAAAGATCCGGAAAAAAAGAGACAAACTGTTCAACCACTTCCTTTATAAAAACACAAACGGAAAAGACGGACTTTATCTATTCAACCTCCGGCACCGGGCCAGGGCCTGGAAGCAGTTTATAGACGCAACTGCACCTGATCTGATCATCACGATGTCGTTAAGTTCGGTGCTGGAAATCACGTATGAAAACACCTACACGATCCCCATCGTCAATTCCACCAACGGCCGTCCGGACTACGACTATTCAAACCAGCTTTGGTACCGGAGCGCCCTGGAGATGCATTGTCTCAAAGCTGCATACGGGCACCTGGCCGCCATGCAAATATTGTTCGATAGCTATCAGTCCGTTATTCCGGATACGTTCACCGGAAAATGTGTTACGATACCCAATCCTGTTCCCCAGGTTACCGCCGCAAACCGCGCCAACCTTTTGATGAAAAAAGCGCGGTACAAAATCGTAAGTATCGCCTCACTCGTCATGAGTTGTAAACAGCAGGATTTATCGATAGCGGTTTTTTCGGGAATCGCACAAAAATATCCCCAATGGGATCTTTATTTTTGGGGAACAGGGCCCGACGAAAGCGTATTGCGTGATCTTGTGGAAAGGGAGGGATTGCAAAACCGGATTTTCCTGGAGGGGTTTACCGACAACCCGATGGAAACATTAAAACAGGCAGATATCTTTATTTTCCCCAGTAAATTTGAAGGATTCCCACTGGCGTTAACGGAAGCCATGGCCGCAGGCTTACCCAGTATCGGCCTTCGCAGCTGTTCGGGCGTTAACGAACTGATCCGGCATGGTGAGAATGGCTTTTTGGCAACCGACTCCGCAGCGCTGCAACAACAACTGGAAGTACTGATCAGCCAGCCGGAAACCCGGCAACAAATGGGTACCAATGCCCATTTATCTATGGCGCGTTATGCTCCCGAACACATTATAGAAAAGTGGGCTGCCCTGGTCAGGGACATGCAACCGCGTTGATGCGCTGTTACCGGCTGCGCTCCTGTTCATCCGGGCCGGCGTCATTGCACAGTACACCTTCTTTTTCTGAGGCCTGTACCGGTGTTCTTTTTTCTCCCAACGCTTCCCTGGCGGCCTTCTTTTCCCGCTCTTTTTTTGCAAGATTGGTAAAAAACACACTCCCTAAAATAATAACCAGGCCTGCAAGTTGCAGGGTTGTAAGATGGTCTCCATTAATCAGCACACCCAATAACACCGCCACCAGCGGGTTTACATAGGCATAACTGCTTACCTGGGCCGCGCTCCGTACACTCAGCAGAAATACATAGGCACTGTAGCCAATAATTGATCCGAAGAAAATCAGGTATAACAACGCGCCCCATCCCTCAGCCGGAACAGAAGACCAGTTTACCTTGGCAATACTTCCGTTAGCAAAACCGATGATAAAAAACACGATACCGGCGGAAAAAATCTGCCAGGCAGAATTTACCGAAGGAGACACCTCCTTTACTTTGTATTTTGAATACAGGGAGCCCAGCACCCATCCGATGTTTCCGATAAAAATCGCCAGCAGCGGTACCAGCCCCTGCTTGCTGTTATCCCCCGTTATCTTCTCATAAAACAATGCAATAACGCCCAGCAATCCGATGGATACCCCCAGGAGCGTATACCGGTTGGTAAAATTATCCGCCCAGTTGGGTTTATCAAATACCAGGAACCAGATCGGAGCTGAGGCCAGAAAAATAGCCACAAAAGAACTGTGAAGATATTGCTCTGCCCAGATCACGGCCCCATTACCTACAAACAGCATCAATATTCCGCTGATAACGGAATGCAGGATAGCCGAACGGTTCCAGACCTTCTCTCCCTTTAAACCCACCCATGCCAGCATCAATATACCAGCGGTAACAAAGCGAAGTCCACCGAGCAACATGGGCGGAATAAACTTTACCGCGCGCTCAATAAAGAAATAAGTGGATCCCCAAATAATATATACTGCTGCAAATGCCAGCACCACCAGCAAAACAGAGGGTGCTTTTTTCTGAGTCATAAAATCAGTCGATTGAAATGTGAGAAGATTCTTTTACCGTTTCCAGCACAATGGTGGTTCGCATGGAGATGATATTGGATATTTTACTGAAGCGCGAGCGCTTAAGCTCCATCAGCTCCGTTGGACCGGAAACCCGGGCCTTTATCAGATAACAGTCGTCCCCCGCAATATGATGAACTTCCATTACCTGGGGAATCGCCGCTAACAAGCGGGCCGACTTATCATCTGCGAAACTATCCTTTGTTTTAATAAAAATAAACACCAGCAGGTCCTTATCAATCCACAGCGGATCTACAATAGCGCTGTATCCCTTTATCATTCCTTTTTCTTCCAGTTTCCGTACCCGCTCCAGTGTAGCCGAAGGCGCCATTTTTAATTGGCCGGCCAGCGCCACATTCGTGATCCGGGCATCCTCCTGCAGAAGCCGCAGAATGGCCAGGTCCGTTTCATCCAGGTTAATTTCTTTTACACGCATGCATCAAATTTAATAATATTCTGAATAAAATCAAAAAACAGAATATTATTCTTAAAATACCGAATTAAATAGCGAATAATTCATTACAGGCAATTGCCCATTTTAAAGCCAGCGTTCCTGTTAAACCTTGGAACAGCGTCGTCCATTCTTTATAAGTTTCTTTATTTTTGCATCCGCCTCCGGAGGGGGCCATAAATCAGTCATTATGATAAAAAGATCTCTTTTTTTAGCACCGGTTATTTTTACAACGCTACTCCTGTCCTGTAACGGGGATAACAAAACACCTGCGCCCGCGCCGGAAGTGCCGGCGGTAAGCAATGTAAAAAGCATTGGAATTGCCGTTGTAAACACCTATCCGCATGATACCGGTTCATTTACTCAGGGACTGGTGATTCATAAAGGACAACTCTATGAAGGAACGGGCGGATCGGATTATGCGCCCGAAGGAAGGGCATCCGAATTGCTGAGGGTAAACCTGCAAACCGGAAAAGCGGAAAAGACCGTCCGTCTGGATACCAAATACTTTGGAGAAGGAATCACCATCCTCAACGATACGGTTTACCAGCTTACCTGGAGAGAGAAAGTTGTATTTGTTTATACCCTTCCGAATATGAAAAAGGTAAAAGAATTCCCGATCAATACCGAAGGCTGGGGTATTACGACCGATGGAAAAGAACTGATCGTAAGCGACGGCACCAGCAACCTTTATTTCTATGATCCCTCCAGCTTTAAACTGTTAAGAACACAATCCGTAACACTGGATGGCAATTTCCTGGATTCGATCAATGAGCTGGAGTTTATCGACGGATATGTATATGCCAACCGGTGGACCTATCCTTTCATCTTTAAAATTGATCCGGCCAGCGGCATTGTTGCGGGCAAGATTGATGTAACGGCTATATGGGACCGCGTAAAACAGATCGACTCCGCTGCGGATGTTCCAAATGGTATTGCATACGATCCTGGCAGTAAAAAGATCTATATCACCGGAAAAAAATGGCCGGAGCTGTACGAGGTGCAGTTTGGGAATTAGGCCTGCACGTTGGGTGCAGGGAAACAAAGTGCAACAAGCCCAACGGCCTGCCATGCGGTATGCGTTTTCTTAATACTTATATCCGGGCGGTAAGGGAAATAACGAAATAGCGCTCTGTGCTACTTTGAGCTTTCGTGTTTTTACGGCCTATCCCTCTTTCCGGATTACGTAGATCACCGAGCTGCATTCCTTTGTATTGCGTGTAGCATTGACATTAGAAGACAATCCGTGCAAGCCTGCTCCAACATACTGGGTTTTGCCATATTTGTATTTGCTGCTCAGCAGGCTTACATAAAAACTGTCGAACCACATCGGCAACATTTTTTTGATATGAAGCCCGTGCCGTTCTGTAAGCACGCCCATTGCCTTTGGCGAAAAATGATACAGGTGCCGGGGTACGTCATAGGCCGCCCAGTACTGCTCGTAAATATCGGCGTCGCGGCTTGTATAATTCGGAACGGCAATCAGCAGCACACCATCCGGTTTCAATATCCTTTTCAATTGCGCCATATATGCGTGCAACTCGTGCACATGCTCCAGCACATGCCAGAGCGTAATGGCATCAAATTGTGCTTCCTCCAGCTGGTATAATTCATGAGATGGAGCAATATCGAGGTTATAAAGTTGTTGGGCCATATCGCGGGCGCCGGCATCCGGCTCCAGACCTGCAACCTCCCAGCCCCTGTTTTTCATGGTATGCAAAAAAGTACCGGTTCCGCAGCCAAGGTCCAGCAAACGGCCGTTACGCTTTTGCGCATACCGCTCCACAAGCGCCGCTTTCTGCCGCATCGTACGGCTGCGCACCATTTGGTACATCCGGCTTACCAATCCCTTATGCGTATTGGAATGGGAGATATAATCCTCCGATTTGTAGTATGGTCCTATGGACGCCTGATCCGGAACATCCTGGGTAAACCGGAGTGCGCAGGAACTGCATTCTTCAACGGGAAATACTTCTCCGCTTACGGTGTAATCCTTTACTAAAAAAACCGGGCGGATCTGCGTGCCACTGCAAACAGGGCAGGCTTCATAATGTATGGGGGGCATGTGATGGGTTTAAACAGCAAAACTGGTTCCGCAACCGCAGGTGCTGGAAGCATTCGGGTTCGAAAAGGTAAATCCACGGTTGTTCAGGCCTTCGGACCAATCAACCTCCATACCCGCCAGATATATTTCATGCGCCTTATTAATGATGCAGGGAATTCCTTCTACTTCAAATTCCCGGTCGTTTGCTTCTTTTTGATCAAAACCAAGCATATAGCTAAGGCCGGAGCACCCGCCGCCTTTTACTCCCAGCCGCAGGTGTTGGCTGGCGTCAAAATCAGGAGCATCCATCAGCCTTTTTATTTCTTTTACAGCACCTTCCGTAAGGATCACCGGTGCCGCTTCTATTACACTATTTTCCATATTACAAAATTAGTATTTTATAACCATTTTGCTGCCGGTGTACCGGGGGCAGCCTCAGAAGCGTTGAAATACAGCGGCTTTGCGGTTTGCTTGAACCACCGGAACGCACAAAGCTTTGTAAAGCACACGAAGATATTCGGACCCACCCCCCTGCCTTACGGATATCGCGGTTATATTTGAACTGCAAAAAGGTCTGGAGGCTTCTTGGCACACGCATTTCATGGCGCTGGAAGCTATAATTCGATATTTTTTAACGTTGCTGCAACAATTCCCCAATTGTAATGTTACTGTAAAAAAAGAGGGGTATTTGATGTACCTTTGCCAAAATTTTAAATCCCGGTAATGAAAAAAATTCATATCATCTTACTGATACTGGTGGCGGGGGCCATTGCAGTTCTGGCAAGCTTTTTAAAGACCACCACCACCTACGACACTGTGGCAACGGCCAAAGCCAAACCGGGCAAATTTGTTCACCTGATGGCCAAATGGGATAAAACGGAGCCGCTGGAATATGATGCGATTAAAAACCCGAATTTTCTGGCGTTTACCGCTATCGATAGCCTGGGACAAAAAATAAACGTGGTATACCACAATCCCAAACCGGAGAATTTTGAACTGAGTGAGCGCCTGGTTATGAAGGGGAAGTATAGCGGCAACGTGTTTGAATGCCAGAGTATACAAACCAAATGCCCCAGTAAGTACAAAGACCAGGACCCCTCCAAACACGTTCCACAGGGAGACACAAAAACTACATATAATAATGCCCCTTCTTCTGCAATAGCGGATAAACAATAGAAACGAATGAATTATATCGGAGAGGATTTATTACCCGGACAAGTAGGACATTTCTTTGTAATCGTATCCCTTGTTGCATCCCTGGTAGCCAGCTTTGCTTATTTTAAAGCCACAAAAGTTACGATTCCGGAAGACCGGAAATCCTGGTTGAAGCTGGCGCGTGGTGCATTCTTCCTTGAAGCAGCTGCCGTCTTTATCATTTTTGCGGCGCTGCTGCATATCCTCTATCATCATCTGTTTGAATACAAATACGCCTGGCAACACAGCAGCCGGTCGCTCGAATTAAAATACATCCTGAGCGCTTTTTGGGAAGGTCAGGAAGGTAGTACCCTGCTGTGGACCATCTGGCACTGCATCCTGGGACTCATTGTAATCCGGAAAGACAAGGAATGGGAAGCCCCGGTAATGATGATCGTTAGTTTTGCCCAGTTCTTCCTGGCTACTATGATCCTGGGTGTATATATTTTTGATGTAAAGATCGGATCAAATCCATTTATCCTTTTGAGGAATTCCGGGGTGCTGGACAATGCGCCCGTGATGCATGTGGGCTTTGACATCGCCAATCCGATACGACCGGATTATATGACCCTGATCAAAGACGGAAACGATCTGAACCCGCTCCTTCAGAATTATTGGATGACCATTCATCCGCCGGTATTGTTCCTTGGATTTGCCTCCACGCTCTTCCCGTTTGCCTACGCGATGGCGGGATTATGGACCGGCAAAACAAAAGAATGGATCCATAAAGCCCTGCCCTGGGCCTTGTTCTCTGTTGCAATTTTCGGACTCGGCATTATGATGGGTGCCAAATGGGCTTATGAATCGCTGAACTTCGGCGGTTACTGGGCCTGGGATCCGGTAGAGAATGCCTCTCTTGTACCCTGGCTGATACTGGTAGCGGGCGTGCATACCCTGCTGGTTTTTAAACATACCGGTTTTTCCCTGCGGGCCACCTTTATATTTTTTGGATTGGAATTCCTCTTCGTACTGTATTCCACGTTCCTTACTAAGAGCGGTGTCCTCGGTGAAGCATCGGTACATGCCTTTGCCGATATCGGAATGAACGGCCAGCTGTTTTTGTTCCTGCTGGTATTTGTATGGCTGATGCCTTTTGTAGCAGCCACTACCAACCGGCAGCGGGCCATCATCGCGCTTACAACCGCCGCGCTTTCCGTAAGCACTTATTTTCTTGCAGAGATCATCCCCGGCTTCCCGCTCTATGTGATCCTTTCCGGAATCATCACCTTTATTGTTCTTATGAACAAGCAGGTGCCGGCAGTAAAAAAGGAAGAGAGCGCCAGTTCCCGCGAATTCTGGATGTTTATCGGCGCCCTGGTATTGTTCCTTTCCGCATTGATCATTATTTTTCAAACATCCTTGCCGGTATTCAATAAGCTGTATAAGCTTAACACGGCTCCCGGGGAGAACAATGAATTTGCTTATAACCAGATCCAGGTACTGGTGGCCATCATCATTGGTATTCTTACAGCAATCGCGCAATACTTCCGGTATAAAAGCACACCCGGCAATATCTTCTTAAAGAAGATTGCAGTACCCACCTTTATCAGTGCGGTAATCGCCACCTTTATTCTTTTGGTGGTAAAGATCAATTACGACAAAGAAGGCCTGGGCTTTCTCATCAATATCTGGATTGCACTGGTAGCTGGGGTATACGCTGTTGTTGCCAACATCCTGTATATGTTTTCCAGTCTGAAAGGAAACGTCAAAAACAGCGGCGGTTCCATTGCGCATTTTGGCTTCGGGCTGGTGCTGGTAGGGATCTTGCTATCTTCAGGTAAAAAGGAAGTACTGTCGCACAATACCAGCGGTATCTCCATTGATTTCGGCAAGGAAAGTAAAGAGATTTCGGGAGAGAACCTCACGCTTGTAAAAGGCGTTCCCATGACGATGGGTAAATATAAGGTCACTTATGAAGGTGATTCTGCCCATCCTAAAAAGGCGCTTACCTATTTCAAGATCCGTTTCAGGTCTGATTCAGACAGTTTTACCCTACACCCGAATGCTTTTATTAATTATAAGGGTAATGAAGGGCTCATGGCCAATCCTTCGGCAAGGCATTACTGGGATCATGATGTATTTACCTATGTATCGGCCCTGCCCGATCCCAGTAAAAATAAAGACACCGCCCAGTTTGCCATCAGTACAAAAAAAGTGGGCGACACCATCTATTACAGCCGTGGGTTTATTACATTGGAAAAGCTGGTTGGAAAAGATAATCTTCCGCTGCAAAACTTTGACCGTTCCGATACCGGCTATACCGCCTCTCTTAAAGTACAATCCATCAACGGCCCTTCTTATCAGTCAGACCTTCTCTTAATCAAAGGCAAGGGGCAGGTCTTGTTCCAGTCGCAGGATACTGTAATGGCGCAGAGCCTGGTATTGCAACTCAACGATGTAAAGAACAGCGTGGCGCAGATCGGCGTAAAAGAATCCTCGGCGGTTATGGAATACGTTACATTGAAGGCTTATAAATTCCCTTATATCAACCTGCTTTGGGGAGGGGTAATCATAACCGTGATCGGTACACTGATCAGTATGGCCCGAAGGCTGCGGTTGAACCGGGTCCGGTAGGCCTTCGGGTTTCAGGTTCTAGGTTTCAAGTTTCAGGTTTGAAGTTCAAGGTTAGATCCGTTTCATACTTGATGGGCCGTTGCCTGTAGCTTATTTTCACATTTTTGCACCTTCAGATTTTCAAATTCCCATATCATTCCGGGTTCAGTTTGTTTCCGGCCCGGGGTTCTATTGTCCGTGGACTATTGACCGCCGATGCTGAAAGCTGACTGCTGAAAACTGATCACCGGTTGCTGACGGCTCAATGCTGCAACACCTCCGGCATATATTGTTTGCTTTGTTCAATAGCATCCATCAGCTGGTTGGTAATTTCCTGTGCAGATGCATCATAATCGATATTCATAGGCGGCTTAAACGTTACGGTGAGCAAGGTTCCTCTTCTCTTTAACGTAATTCCTGTTTTATTGAAGGCCCGGGAAAAGCCGTTGATGACCACCGGAATCACAATCGGTTTATGGTGTTTAATGATCAGCGCCGTTCCTTTTCTTGCCGGCGCATAAGGTGTTGTAGTACCTTGCGGAAAGGTAATCACCCAGTTCCTGTCTAAAGCCCGCTGAATCTTCCGCGTATCGGAGGGATCCAGCCCGGTACGTTTTTCATTGCTGCTTTCATTCCAGGTACGCTTTACGGTAAGGCCACCGGCAAGCAGGAACAGGCGGCTTAGCCAGCTGCTTTTCATTGTTTGCTCGGCCGCAACATAATTTACACGGGTATAAGGATTCAAAAAATAATACGGGAACCCCAGCCGGTCTTTCTTCCCCCATTTATGCGCAGAAAGGATGTGGAAGAACGTGATCACATCCACGAAATAGGTTTGATGATTGCTTACAAATAATACGTTATTCGGAGGCAGGTTTTTCAGATGTTCTGTACCATGAATCCGCAGTTTGTTTGCCATGGCAATACCAGGATACGTAAACAGGCCTACTGTAAAGTGAACAAACTTTCTTACAATATTTATATTTCTAAAGCGGCTGGTTCGTTTGCCCATATTCGTACGAAGATTTTTGGGGGTCAATATAATCAAATAAAAGGTTTAAACCCGCATCCGGATCCTTTTTACCGGTACCGTCTCAGTTGCACTGTTTGATCCAATACAAATCTTACACAGACAATAACCCTCGCCTGTAGATCATTCATATCGGTCATGGCAGATATCTTTTGATAAATATAATACATTTATTGCTGGTTTTCATGCTGCAAGACAGAGCAGAGACCATGCAATTTTTCGCCACATCCAACCTTTCGTCCATTCACCATTCAATCAAAGTGGGAAAATCGCTATGCTGCTGAAGATATCTCCACTATGGTTAGTATAACATTTGCGAAAATTTGAAGCGGGTCCTGCAGAACAACCAGCGCTCTTCGAAAAAGCAGTACAAAAGGGCACCGTAGCCTCAACCGTAACAGAGAAGCCTTTATAGCATCATCCTGACAAACGATGGATTAAATTTTCCTATAAAAACGCTTCCCAAGATTCCTTTCCTGTGGTCCAAATCGATAGCCAGGACTACAAAATTTTATCGCTAAATTCAACTAAATAGCCCGCTATCGGTATTTTTTTTTACTTTTGCCTCCTGACCGTAACGTAAAGCTAAACCTGAATTGTTATTTTGAAGGCGATTATATACAAAACAGCTACATTCCTTATTTTACTTTTTTTTAATCAGCGCCTGCTAGCCCAGGAAGGATTTATTATCGACTCTGTAGAGTTCTGCTCAATAAATATTGCCATCCCCGATACCTGCACGGCAGAAACAAAACGCAGCGTTAAAGGTAAGAATTGGAGTATTGAGTGGAACTACTATGACAAAGGACGATTTCCTTCTACAAGAAAATTTTACTCGGGTTTTATGAAAACGATGGGTTACAAGTTTAAAGAAAAGAAGGCGGAATTTCTGATACTTAATAAACGGGTATCGGGAACCATTGTTACATTTAAATCCGAAAATGAGGAAAACTATTCCATCTATGCATCAATGCTTGTCAACAAACAGATCGTTGTTATATTCCTTTCATTAAATCAGTATCCGGTAAATAACAGCAGCCTTCCCGATTTTGCGAAAGAAATCATACAATTCAAACAATAACTTATGAAGGAACCACTTCTGTTTGCTTTAATAATGTTGCTGTTAACCACGACGAAGGCTCGTGGGCAAGATTCACTTCCCGACAACTTTACTATCGGTGATTTCATGGAGATCTATCATTCAGACAGCATTAAGATCTCCTTCAGTTGCTTCGGAGGCATATCTACTAAACGATGCGCAGACTATTACCGGGTAGGCAAATTAGACCCCTTATACCTTAATGTAACCGGTCGCTTTCATGATTATTTCATGAACGGGAAAGTATATCTGGATGCTACTGCGAAAGATGGCAGTCTGACAGGGCCTGCTAAATACTATTATTCCAATGGACAATTAAAAGAAGAGGGGCAATATAAAGACGGTATCAGAATCGGAACCTGGAGATTTTATTACCCAACCGGAATACCACAAAAAGTATACTTTTATGAAGATGGCGTCCCTCTGGTTATGGAGGCGTTTACAGAAGACAACAAGCAGGTTGTAAAAAACGGAAACGGTCATTTTAAGACAGAATTCAGCAATCGTTCTGCCTGTATAAAATTTAAAACAGAAGGAGATCTGATCAATGGGAAAAGATCCGGCCTCTGGTCATTTTCCAACATCAATGCAATGAAGCCGATCTCTGAAGAGCTATACAATGACGGGATCTATATCCAATCAAGGGCCGATAACACAGATTATATTGAAGCCCCCAATACGGGGCTGTCTGTATACTATGGCAATGAAATTCTTCAATTAATTGCAAGTAGTATCAGCTGTCCCGGTGATTATAGCTCATCTGTGAGGGACGCATTTTCGCTGTCGGCTTTTACTACCAGCTTACAGGCGACATTTGATACCTGTTCTTTAATCTCTAAAAATCAATGGTTGCTCGTTGGCCTGAAGATCGGGACCAGAAGAGATCTATTAAGTCTGAATGTCGCGTCCTCCATTAACGACAAGATACTTGAGAAATATATTTATACTGCCATTATGAACATCAGGAAATGGAAGCCTTCTTTTATTAAAGATAAAAAGATTGAGGCGGATTTTTTCTTTTCCGTTTTGGTCGATAATAATAAAATACTGATACCGGAAGATGTGATACGCAAAACTTTTCACAAACCATTACGGTTAAAGTACCCATCCCCTAGTCAGACAGCACATCCCTGATCTCTTTTATTTTTTCAAACATTGACCGCGCAAAAGGACAAAGCGGCAACACTTTTATATGCCCCGTTCTTGCAAAGGCAACCAGCTGCATCAACAGTTGTTTTCCCACGCCCCTGCCTGAAAATTGCGGATCCACAGCGGTATGATCGATGATCAATTTAGCATCACCGGCCCACACGTAGGTCATTTCTCCCGCTACGGCGTCTTCACTCATCGCCGTAAAACGGCCCTTTCGTCCATCGTCTTCCTGTATAATTTTCATTTTATCGTACTGTCTGCATTTAAATTTATATGCCGGCGGTTTTACCGTCTCATCTAACCGCATGACATGGCGCTCCAGCCTTGCTTACCGCTTTTGGAAGTCCGTCATCTCCCGGGTATTTCCATCAACCGTAAAAACTGCTACAATAAATATACTCCAAAATCAATATACTTCCAACCGGCATAAAAAAACCCCGGCCGGAGCCAGGGTTTTTCTTATTCAATCGGGTTGCTGCAATTATGCAGTAACTTTTCCTTTTGCTTTTGCGATCACTTCCTCGGCAATGTTTGTAGGAGCCGGAGTGTAGTGCGAGAACTCCATGGTGCTGGATGCACGTCCGGAAGTTAATGAACGCAGCTGCGTTACATATCCGAACATTTCGCTCAGCGGCACCTGTGCCTTAATTACCTGGGCACCCGCACGGGTATCCATTCCTTCCATCATACCACGACGGCGGTTCAGGTCACCCGTAACGTCACCCATGTATTGTTCAGGAGTGATTACTTCTACCTTCATGATCGGTTCCAGCAGTACGGGCTTTGCTTTACGCGCAGCTTCACGGAAACCTTGTTTTGCGCAAAGCTCAAACGACATAGAGTCAGAATCCACCGCGTGGAAGCTTCCGTCAAATACACGGATCTTCATGTTATCTACGGGGTAGCTGGCCAGTACACCACTGCTCATTGAGGTTTCAAAACCTTTCTGAATTGCAGGCACAAATTCCCTTGGGATAGAACCACCAAAGATATCGTTTACAAACTGGTAGTTTTTGTCAGGATTCTCTTTCTTCCACTCTTCGTCTACAGGACCTATGCTAAACTGGATATCCGCAAACTTACCACGACCACCGGTTTGTTTTTTCAGGGTTTCCCTGTGTTCGATTGTTGCGTTGAATGCTTCTTTATATGCTACCTGGGGAGCTCCCTGGTTTACTTCTACTTTAAATTCGCGACGCATACGGTCTACGATGATCTCCAGGTGTAACTCACCCATACCACTTAAGATCGTTTGACCGGTATCTTCGTCGGTTTTTACACGCAATGTAGGATCTTCTTCAACCAGCTTCGCGATAGCCATACCCATTTTATCAACGTCGGCCTGAGTTTTAGGCTCTACGGCTACGGAGATCACCGGCTCGGGAATGAACATGTTTTCCAGAACAATCGGGTGGTTCTCGTCGCAAAGGGTATCCCCTGTTTTGATTTCTTTAAAACCAACCGCTGCACCAATATCACCTGCCTCGATAAAATCGATCGGGTTTTGTTTGTTTGCAAACATTTTCATGATCCGGCTGATCCGCTCTTTCTTACCGCTTCTTACGTTCAATACATAGGAACCTGCATCCAGGTGACCGCTGTAACAACGGAAGAACGCCAGACGTCCTACAAACGGATCCGTCATGATTTTGAACGCCAGTGCTGCAAAAGGCTCTTTTGCATCGGGCTTCCGGGTTAATACTTTCTCAGGATCGTTCGGATCATGACCTTCGATCGCTTCTACATCTACAGGAGAAGGCAGGTAACGGCAAACCGCATCCAGTGCTGTTTGTACACCCTTATTTTTGAAAGAAGAACCGCACATCATTGGTACGATGCTCAGATCGATACAAGCCTTACGGATCGCTTCGTGAATCTCCGCTTCAGAAATAGAATTCGGATCATCAAAGAATTTTTCCATCAGCTGGTCATCATATTCAGCTACGGCTTCAATTAATGCAGCTCTCCACTCTTCCACTTCCGCTTTCATATCATCGGGGATCGGTACTTCAGTGTAGGTCATTCCCTCTGTAGCATCATCCCAGATAATACCGGTATTTTTGATCAGATCCACCACGCCTTTAAAGTTATCTTCCGCACCAATGGGTAACTGTAAAGGAACAGCCTTTGCACCCAGCATTTCACGAACCTGTTTTACCACGTTCAGGAAATCGGCACCCTGGCGGTCCATTTTATTTACAAACCCGATACGGGGTACCCGGTAGCGGTTTGCCTGGCGCCATACGGTTTCAGACTGAGGTTCTACCCCGTCTACCGCAGAAAACAGTGCAATCAGACCATCCAGAACCCGCATAGAACGCTCTACCTCCACCGTAAAGTCCACGTGTCCGGGGGTGTCAATAATATTAAATGAATACTTTTTTGTATCTGCAGTAGCCTTTCCTTTATCGGTAGGAAAGTTCCACTGGCAGCTAACCGCGGCAGAAGTAATGGTAATACCACGTTCTTTTTCCTGTTCCATCCAGTCGGTTGTAGCAGCACCTTCGTGTACTTCACCTGTTCTGTGAATCATACCGGTGTAACGTAAAATACGTTCAGTTGTAGTGGTTTTACCCGCATCAATGTGAGCGGCAATACCAAAGTTTCTTTGTAATTTTAAATCTGCCATGATTTTTCTAAAGTTGAAATTATTTGATTTCAGAATCCATCCTACTCATTTCCAATAACTTACAAAATAAAATGCTGTATCGGAACAGAATGAATGGAATTTAAGGCTGCAAAGGTAGGAAAAATTGGCAAAAATCCCGGGTATCCATTTGGTATATTTTCCACAGCTGCCGCCGGGACGTGTTATAGTTTTGTAAATCCCCGATGCAGCCGGGTGCGGCGCGTTCCTAATCCCAGTCTGCCGCTACCCCTTCAGCAAGCATCTTTCCAGCGGCGTCTTTAAATTGTATAAAATGGCCGGAGATCTCGTAAGAACGGATCCGTGGCAATACGTCCAGGTAACGTTTCTCCACTTCCATAAATTCCGTACAGAATTTTTTAGTGGTTGCGATCGCTGAAAAGCGGATGGTCATTCCAGAACCGGCGCTGGTCGTAAACATCGCCCTGTTGCATCCCGCCATACCATTTGTTTGCGCAAAATCGGTCAGATTAACCGAAGCGCGCGATTTTATGACCAGGTCTCCGTTTACCCCGTCGAGCTTTTTCAGCATCCATTCCCGGCGCAGGGGATCCCAGGTGCCAGCCGGAGGCTCTTTTTGCCCGCCGGCATCTGCCACGCCTTCCAGCAGCAACACATCTTCCTTATCAAACAGCTTCAGCCGGTTGCCGATCACCTGGTATTTTGCCATCAGTGGCAGCGCTTTGGTGATGATCGACTCATAACCCGCTGCGTCCCTGCAATATTTATTAGTGCTAACAACCCGGGCAACGGAAATGGAAAAGGGAGCGGTAATGTTCGTAACAAAACGGAGTTGATTGCAACCCACAAAGGCGCCGGATGCCGAAAGATCGGTAAAATCGATCACCGGGCGCAGCATTGCAAAACTGTCGGAGCTAACATTGATCATTTTTGTGATCTGCCACCGGCGCCGGATGCTGCCATTTTCGTCTTCGGGCGCGATCACTGCTTTTAAAAGAGGACCTCCGTCCCTGCCAACCAACTCCAGTTGCCCGCCGGCGATATGGAACCGGTAGGCCGCCGCAAGATTTTCCTTCAGCGCTGTACTCAGCTCATCGTTGCAATTGCGCCTGTTGGGGTAAAATGCCAGTCCATCCAGCGCCACGCGGTTATGATGACCAAAACGCGGTGTAAGCGCCAGCGTATCACAACCCGCCACCGCCACAGAGTGGTATACATTGCGCAGGTCCAGCTCCGTTTGGGAAAGCGGCTGCGTATAACCGCTTAGTTCCGTTATCTTCCATTTATGATGCAGCCCCTCTGTTTGCATGGAGCTCACCAGGGGTGCCGTATGGCGGTTACAACCCGCAATAAGGACCATTGCAAGTACCGGATACATTAAAATTACTCTCATATTTCTTCTATAAAGGTTGGTCAGATATCATATATTTGTATATCAATATATATCCTAATCTTCGAACAATACACAATTCAACACTAAAACTAATGAAATTCAGATTGATCCCACTCTTATTGTTCACGCTTTCCCTTGGAGGACTCTTTGCCTGCCAAAAAAACCGGGAAGTTGAAAGGAAAGCGCCTCCGGCATCCGAAGCCATTCAGGGTACCTGGCTGTTTAGTGCTTATAAAGGCCCGTTGAGAAGTCTTGAAATAGCGCCTTACACGTTACATTTTAGCAGTTCGGGGATCTTCGAATTACGATCACCCGATGGTGTTTTAACAGAAAAAAAAAGATACCAGCTTTTGCGTATGCAGGAAGGCATTCAACTCGATTTTCCCGACCAGCAAAGCGTCCTGTCTGAGGAGCCGTTATGGGGCATGAACGGTGCCACCCATATTGTGCTGCTCAACCAGGATTCCCTGGTACTGGGCGGGCCGCCCTGCTGCCATCCGGAAGAATTGATTTATTTTATAAAACAACCGTAAAGCGGGCTGCCGTTAATGCAGCAGCAATTGTTTCTTTACAACAACCCATTGCCAACCCAAACCTTCATACATCCAAAAGTATAACGCATGAAATTCAGGTTTTATTTATTATGCCTCATCATTGCAGGTTTATATGCCTGTAAAAAAAGCAACCCGGCACAGGAACAGGCCCAACCCGAAGAAAAGCCGGGTGTGCGTACCGAAACAGGTATCAAAGTAGTCATTGATGCAGCTTACCTCACCGATACTACAAAAGCGATCAACAGCAGTTATGAAAAATTTGCCGGGGTATGGAGACTCCAGCTATTTGTGTGTGGTACCTGCGGAGTAGATCCCCGCAAAACAGATACCACTGAAATTCTTACCCTTCGCCGGAACGGACAATATGAGCGCATAAAAAATGATACGGTCTATTACGCAGGTACCTACAAAATACGGTATGATTACCGCTGCGGTAGCAATGCCCTTGAAAAAACATTCCTTTTTGAAGATGCAGCATCTGCGGAAAAAACAAAGGCATCTGGCGTTCCTTTTCCGGCTGAACTACTTTCCTCAACAATTGACATTTCCAATGCTACATTAACTATCGCCGCTCCAAAATGTATGATCGACATGAATGGTTACAGAACCTATAAAAAAATTACCGAGTAATCGTTCTGTTCTTTTTAATAAAAAGTACCGGCCTTTTTTTATATGGGGTACGACGCTGCCTGATCCGGCCCGGTTATCAGTGATTTTGGCATACATTATAAAGCTGCTGCTTACTGCATTCCTGTTGGATCCTGTTGCTTTCCCGGGCCACCGGTAACGTATACATACGGGTATTCCCCAAACTACAGTACGATCATATATGACGCTTACACGTTTAAAATGGGTTATTTTTTTGATTCTTAAAATAATACACTATTTTCCGAGCGAAAACTAATAATTATTTGAATATGGGATTAATTGTTTACGGGAAAAGGAACGGGCAGTATCGGGCTTTTTCAACGAGCACACAAAAAACCAGCACCATCTTCTTATTCTTTTTGCTTCTTGCTTTCCAGGCAAAGGCGGTGGAATCATATAAACACCTGCCAGACCTGAAAGCAGACATTCATAAAAGGAATGCCTTTTTCAACACAATAACCGGAAAGGTTGTTGACCAGGAGGGTAACGCGATTGTGGGTGCAGTGGTGCGTGTTATTGGAAGTACATCCGGCGTTATAACGGCTACTGATGGATCTTTTACTATTACGGCCAATGAGGGCGAAACGTTAGATATTTCGCACGTCTCTTATCTTTCTCAAACCGTTAAAGTGGGAAAGGAAAACAACATCACCGTTACCCTTCAGCAAAACATCAATCACCTGGAGCAGATCGTGGTAACCGGTTATACCCAGTATTCAAAAAGCAAGAGTCCGAGCGCTGCCGTTCAGGTAAATGCCGCCGATATTAATAAAGTACCCATGAGCAGCGTTGAGCAGGCCCTGCAGGGACGGGTACCGGGTCTTAGCATAATTTCAAGCTCCGGCCAGCCGGGCCAGGTGGCTGCCGTGGTTATCAGAGGAATTGGCTCCATCAACGGTTCTACTGCCCCCTTGTATATTATGGACGGTATTCCCATTGAAGGCGGTTATTTCCAAACCATCAACCCGGAGGATATCGAATCTTTTACGGTGCTGAAGGATGCATCTGCCAAAGCGCAGTATGGCTCAAGAGGGTCAAACGGGGTGATCATTATCACCACCAAAAAAGGGAAAAAGGGTAAGCTGAACATCGGTTATAGCGCTCAATACGGCTTTTCAACCCTCACACAGCCCACTTTTGAAATGATGGATGCAAAGGAACGTCTGAAATTTGAAGAAGAAGTTGGTTCGGAAACCGGGCGGGATATTGGTCCCGGATGGACCTATTCCCCGCTGAATCCGGATTATGCCACTCATACGGCAGATTGGCAGCGCAGGGCCAATGGCATATTGGATAGTCTGCAGCAAATGAATACCGATTGGAGAGATCTGTTCTTCCAGCATGGCAGCTTTATGGAGCAACAGGTAAATATGAGTGGGGGCAATGAAAATATACGAACCTATAATGCCTTGGGATTGTGGAAAGAGCAGGGCATTGTAAAAGAAACAGGCCTGGACCGGTATTCGCTTCGCAGCAATACCAATTTTAACTATGGCAAATTCACTGCGGGGATCAATGTTAACCTGGGCTATGCTGCATCCCGCTTTACATACAATGAAGGTGGCACCGGAGTGGGCTCGCCGATGGCATCTGTTTATTATGCCCTGCCTTATGAATACCCATACACCCCGGACGGTGTATTTTATGCTACCGATGCCGGTATCGGATTCCTGGATACCCGCGAGGGAAGCCGGGGAATCGACGTATTGTACGGCACTTCCGATAAAACAGAACAGTTTAAGACCGTGCTTGGTCTGGATATGGCTTACGAGATCATAAAAGGGCTAAAGATCAGCACCCGCGCGGGTATGGACCTGCGCAATTCTGTAGACCAGGTGTTCATCAACCCGCTGTCTTATATCGGAAGCAAACAATCCGGCGGCAAGGGTTCTTTCGGAGAAGGATTCAGAAGGAACTTCAATCTTGTTTCAACCTCCGGTATTACTTATAAAAAAAGAATCAATATTCATGATTTTGAAATATCCGGATTTTTTGAGTACCTGTATAACAATGCGCGGTCTTTTAGTTACCGGGGATACGGACTGGATGACCGGCTGCCGGAAACACCTGCAGGCATAACCGTAAGTACTGCGTTCCTGCCGGGTTTGAGTGGCGGCCGCTCAAACAGTGCCATTCTTTCCTATATGGGCATCGGGCGTTATACACTGAACAATAAATACACTCTTACTGCCAGCTACCGCTATGATGGGGCATCGGTATCATCGGTACCACTCAAGAACCGCTGGCATGGGTTCTACTCCTTTGGTGCCGCCTGGGATGTGAAGGAAGAGGCCTTCCTGAAATCCAGTGAACTGATTTCGCTTCTAAGGCTACGGACCAGTTATGGTCAAACAGCCAGTCCCTTTGGCAGCAGCTTCGCTTATCTCCCTACCTATTCAGCAAATACAACCTACGGCGGCCTTCCGGCCATCCGGCCCACAAATATCGGTAACCCGGATTTTGACTGGGAATATGTGGATGAGTTCAACGCAGGAATCGACCTCTCGCTTTTCAGCACCCAACGCATAAAACTCGTGGCGGATTTCTATAACAAAATCACCCGGAACGTGTTTATAGACCAACCGCTTTCTGCCACATCCGGAGCAGGATCGGGAGGTACCGCACCATTGAGCTCTGCAAGAATGCGCAACAAGGGGGTTGAGTTCAGTTTGAGCGGCGATGTGATCCAGCACAAAGACTTCAACTGGAATATTGGCGCCAATGCCGCCTATAATCAAAACAAAATTTTACGGGTGAGTGATGTTACGGATGAGTTGCCCGATGGCGATACAAGAATCATCAAAGTTGGACTTCCATATGGAACCTATTACGCACCCCGGTGGGCAGGTGTAGATCCGGCAAACGGTGATGCACTTTATTATAACCGCGATGGTTCCGTTACCAACGTATATAATGCAGAGCAACAGTCTGTACCCTTATCCGCAGCCATGTATCCCAAATTAACCGGAGGCCTTACAACTTCCGCCCGCTGGAAAAGCATTACGTTGAATGCCTTATTCTCATTTGTATCAGGTGTGCAACGCTGGAATAATATTGACTTTTACATCGAAAACCAGGGATACATGACGAGCAATCAAAGCAAAAGAATGCTGTACGACCGCTGGAAAAAGCCAGGTGATGAAATGCTCCTGCAACGCATCGATGTGCCCAGGAACTTTACATCCAAAGATATCCAGGAGGCTTCCTTTATGCGCCTGAGAAACGTAAAGCTGAATTACAGCATTCCTCCAACGCTGTTACATGCTACAAGGATCCTCAAATCGGCCGACATTTTCATCCAGGGAGAGAACCTGTACACCTGGACCTCCTGGCGCGGACTGGATCCGGAAAACAACCGCCAGTACGGCCGGTTTGAATACCCCAACGCCCGGAAGTATACGGCTGGTATTAATATTAATTTTTAATCTACGCGTTATGTACATAAAGAAAAGCATTGTTTTTTTATCACTGGCCGCACTTGCATTCCAATCCTGTTCCAAGCTGGATACACCGCCTTCTGATTATATTGACCCTACCAAAGCCTTCCGTAATTTAGACGATCTTAATTTGGGCGTACTGGGCGCCTATGCACCTTTAAGTTCCACATTGATCGAAGCCGTGGCAGTTGTATCGGATGAAGCGATGCTGCCCACAGAGAATACGGTGTCCAATACATCTGCACATAGATGGTTGTACAATTCTTCCTCCGGTTCGGTTACATCGGCATTTTACGAATACTATGTGGCCATAGACCGTGCCAACCGCGTGCTGGAGGCCGTTCCCAATATTCCCGCAAGCGGATCACAAAGCCGGTTAGACCAGTATCATGGAGAAATGCTGGCATTGAAGGCTTATGCACATTTTGAGCTGTTAAGGGCTTATGCGTCTTCCTATGAGCCGGATGGACTGGGTGTACCTTATATGAAAGAGCGAAAATTGGGTTACCCTCCAAGAGAAACCGTAAAATCCAACTTCGATAACATCAACGCCGACCTGAAAGCAGCTAAAGACCTGATCCCCTCGGGCTTCAGCGACAATAGCCGTATCACGAAAACGGCCATATCTGCCATTCAGGCAAGAGTAGCATTATATGAAAAAAAATGGAGTGATGCCATCGCCTATGCATCAGAAGTGATCGCCAGCGAGCCGTTAGCCGCTAAAAATGACTTTGGCAAAATCTGGAAAGACGAAAGTCAGGCTGAAGTCGTTTGGAAACTGGCCAGGGGCATTGGCGACTCCCGCATCGGCGCCGCTTTCTTCCGGGAAACAGGTGAAATCGTTTTATATGCCCCCTCTTTTAAACTTATCGACCTGTTTGGTACCACTGCGCAACGGGGCGATGATGTTCGCTTCAGCAGCTACATCCGGTATGCGCCTACACGGCCGGCCGGTAAATCGCAATACCTGGTGGACAAATATGTGGGCGGCAATCCATCTTACCAGGGGCTTACCGCTGTGAAGCTGTTCCGCACCGGCGAAATGTATTTGATCCGGGCAGAGGCCGAGCTGGAGGCCAATGGCAGTGCCGGTATCACCGCCGCAGCCAAAGACCTGAACGACCTGAGAAGAGGCCGGATCTACAATTATATCGATCAGACATTTACAGATAAACAAAGCCTGCTGAATGCCATCTACAATGAACGGTTTAAGGAACTGGCTTTTGAAGGCCATCGGTTTTTTGACCTTAAACGCAGGAACCTACCGGTAGAGCGTACCACGCAGGATGCGATCAATACATCCGGCGCTATCAAACTCAATCCAACGGCTGCCCAGTACTGTTTCCCCATTCCTGCAGATGAAATGGCCGTTAATAAAGGTATGATCCAAAACCCCAATTATTAATCCCGACATTGTTTAGCAATGAAGCTATTTTACCCCATATTCTTCGCTACGGTTTTGCTTGCAGGCTGCAGCAAATCAGAAGATCCTAACAACCCGTTCAGACCCGGCGCTCCCAAACCGCCGCCGCCCGTAACCCGCCCTGCTTCCATCGGTATTGCAGGCGATGTGGCCGATGTGCAAACAACCACTAAAAGCGGAATCGTGATCATGGGTGGCGGTACCGATGTGAATGCCGCCTTTCAATGGATGATTGAGCGAAGTGGCGGCGGAGACGTAGTCATCATCAGGGCCACCGGCACAGATGCGTATAACGCTTATGTAAAAGGCCTGGGAAACGTGAACTCCGTGGAAACCCTGAAAATAGATTCGCGCAAGCTCGCCGATGACGACGGGGTAGCAACCATCATCCGCAATGCAGAAATGCTGTTTATTGCCGGAGGCGATCAATCGGATTATACGGGTTACTGGAAAGGGACAAAAGTAATGGCCGCCATTAATTATTTACTAACTGAAAAAAAAGTACCGGTGGGCGGAACCAGTGCCGGAGCGGCAATCCTGGGTAACTATTACTTCAGTGCCGAAAGAGGCGGCATCGAATCTGCGGAAGTACTGATGAATCCTTATGCGGAAAAGATCACGATCGGCAGGGATGATTTCCTGAAAGCCCCTTTTCTTCAAAATGTCATCACCGACCAGCATTTTACCCAGCGCGACCGCCAGGGCCGCTCGGCTGTTTTCCTGGGCCGGATCATGAAAGACTGGAGTAAAACGCCTTATGGAATTGCTGTTGACGAAAAGACTGCTGTTTGTATAGATGAAACAGGAATAGCCAGCGTAGTAGGTAGCAACAAGGCCTTTTTCCTGAAAACAGATGCGGCCAAAACGCCCGAAACATTTGAGGTGAACAAACCGGTAACCTGGAACCGCGACGGCAAAGCGATACAGGTGGCGGCTATATCAGCCGCCGCCGCTATCAATAAGTTTAATATGAATACTTTTGAACCGGATAATACCTCCGGACTTGAGAAATTCTGGTGGTCGGTTATTTCCGGCAACTGGACTCAGACAAGTCGTCCCTGAGATTATTTGAGATACCAGGTTGTAAAAAACGACCCGGGCATTTCAACTGATGCGATTCAAAGAAACCTAAAAAGATGCAATGAAAAATATTTTAAAAACAATCTGTTTGGTTGCGGGCAGCAGCGTTATCATGCTCTCGTGTAAAGACCGGGCCGGTACCACCGGAGCTACTAAATACGTTATGGTTATTCATGGAGGTGCCGGAACCATTGAGAAACAGTTTATGACCCCCGAAAAGGAAAAAGCCTATACGGATGCATTGACCAAAGCGCTTCAGAACGGATACCAGCTCATCAAAGAAGGCAAACCTTCTATGGATGCGGTACAGGCAGCCATTAACGTGATGGAGGACTCGCCGCTATTCAATGCAGGGAAAGGAGCCGTATTTACCCATGATGGCAAGAATGAACTCGATGCTTCCGTTATGGACGGGCAAACGCTAAAAGCAGGTGCCGTAGCGGGTATAACCACTATTAAAAACCCGATCAACGCCGCAAGAGCGGTCATGGAAAAATCCGAGCATGTGATGATGGTGGGCAGAGGTGCTGAGCAATTTGCTGCAGCAAACGGATGCGATACGGTTCCTCCCTCCTATTTCTTTACACAGGAACGCTGGGATCAGCTGCAGCGGACTATAAAAGAAGAGGAAAAAGGCCGTGCGGCATTTAACGATGTAGATCCGCGAAAGAGCCGGATCTATGGCATTTCGGAAAAGGATAAAAAGTTTGGAACTGTAGGTGCGGTAGCCCTCGACAAAAACGGAAACCTGGCGGCCGGCACTTCTACCGGGGGCATGACCAATAAAAAGTACGGTCGTGTGGGCGACTCGCCCATCATTGGCGCCGGCACTTATTGTAGCAATGCCACCGCAGGCATCTCCTGTACCGGCTGGGGCGAATACTATATCCGGGAAGTGGCAGCAAACCGTATGTCGTCCCTGATTGAATTAAAAAAGCTTTCGGTACAGGAGGCGGCCAAACAGGTGATCGCGGAAATTGGCAAAATGGGCGGCGATGGCGGTATCATCGGCTTAGACCGCTCGGGAAAAGTGGCAATGGAGTTCAATACCTCCGGCATGTACCGTGGTACGGTGGATGAAAACGGTAAAATAACCATTCATATTTATAAGTGATGAAACAATATCTTAATAAAAAAAATATGCTCCTTGCAGCCTTTGCTTTTGCGGCCATGTTTACATATGGGCAAAACAAAGGCAGCCTGTTCATTATCGGCGGCGGAGAGCGCTCCCCGCAATTGATGAAGGACCTGGTGAAAACCGCTGGCTTCAGGGCCAATGATTATATCGTTGTGCTGCCCATGGCCACCGGCATTCCGGAAGAATCAGTGGCCTATATCAGTGGCCAGCTATCGGAGATCTGTAAGAATCCCATCGCCAGTTTTAACTTCTCCAAAGAACAGGCAAACCATCATCAACGCTGGATCGATTCTGTCCGGAATGCCCGGCTGATCTATATCGTTGGCGGCGATCAGAATAAATTCATGGATGTGGTTAAAGGCACCAAGTTATATACGGCCATGCATCAGGCGTTTGCAAACGGCGCTACGATTTCCGGCACCAGCGCCGGAGCCGCCGTAATGTCGGAGATCATGATCACCGGCGAAGAGCGGGATAAAACCGACAAGGACAGCTTCCGGGAAATTAGAAAAAACAATGTAATCACCGCACAGGGCATGGGCTTTATTACCAACGCCATCGTTGACCAGCACTTTATTAAACGCAGCCGGTACAACCGGCTTTTGAGTGTGCTTGCAGACCATCCGGATAAAATGGTCATTGGCATTGATGAAAGCACCGCCATTATTGTAAAAGGCAAAAAAGTAACCGTAGCAGGCGAAAGCCAGGTACTTGTTATTACAAGTCCCCGCAAACCAACCGTGTTTAACAAAGACAAAATCACTTTTAAAAACGCCTCCTTATCCCTTTTTTCGTCGGGAGAAGGTTTTGATTTAAAATAATGTCCAATATAACTTCCCGGGTAAAATCAGCAACCAGGCAAACAAACTTAAACCGTTAAAAAGATGATCCTATTAAAGAAACTACTTCCCGTTTTTCTACTCGCGTTCGTTGCCATGGCGGGCTGTAAAAAAACGAAATACAATTTTGACGATTTACACCCCACGGTAAAAAGCTTTTTTACCATCGGCAATACGGAGTTGAATATTGACGAAGCCATTCATTTCAAAAATGCATCCCTGAATGCCGAATCCTACACCTGGGATTTTGGTGACGGAACAACTGCTACTGAAAAGGAACCGTCAAAAACATATATCACACCGGGAACCTATACCGTTAAGCTAAAAGCCGTTGGTCCCGGCGGCACCGGAAACTACTCTAAAGACCTCGTGATTATAGACCCCAATGCCGTCATTGATACGGATAAGGAACTTTATTTTATTGAATACGGCAGCAAACTCGTACGCAAAATATCGCTGATACCGGGCTCAGCGGCAGAAACCGTGGTGAATATGACCGGTAAGGAGGCACATGGAATGGCTTATGATTCGGTAAATAAAAAAATCTATTACTGCGATTTCCAAAACGCCAATGCCGGGAAAATCTGGCGCATGGATGCAGACGGCAGCAATCCGGTAGAGGTGCTTTCCGGGCTGAGTGCTCCATATGGCGTTGCGCTGAACCTCGCTGAGGGAAAAATGTATATAGCAGACGGAGCCAATGTTTCAAGAGCTAACCTGGACGGCAGCGGTTTTGAGAAATCCTTTATACCTGTATTCGGCGGTGCATTGAGGGCTATAGGCTTCAACAGCAAAACAAATATCATTTATTTTTACGAGGTGAATAATGAAGATCTGTACGCAGCAAAATCCGACGGAACCGGTGCAGGCAAGATCATTGAAGGAGCGTACGGATATGGCATTTTTGTGGATGTGGTCAATCAAAAGATCTACTACGATGACCGGAGAAAAACAGGTATTATGCAGGCGAACGCCGATGGTTCCGGTATTGTAAAAATTGCGAATGTAGCCGGCAACCGGGGCGGTTCGGGTATAACGGTTGATTACAAAGACAACAAACTGTATTGGGCCGAAACGAATAATGGTTTGATAAAACGTTCCAACCTGGATGGAACGGGCGCGGAAACCTTCCTGTCTGGCGTAAACAACCCAAGAGGTATGTTTATTAAATAGGATGACGTTTACGTAACACATTAAACCTTTTAAATGATGCTGCGGATACTCCATCTCAATAAAGGGAGCATTCGCAGCATTTTTTTGCCATCAAGCAATAGGTACAAAGCGGAGTACTCAAAAGTTGCTTTAATTGCCATGTTATTCGAAGGTTCAATTTATGTGCCCAAAGGAACAACATCACATAAATGCTGAAACAATCCCGATCTATCGGGACAGCATGACAAAAAGTATAATTAATTTTCAATACTAAATTGAACACATTTTTGGATGCCCCAATTGTACTCCGCTTGGTTTGAAAAACCATCCTGGGAAAATCAACCATGATGGATGCCAGTTAAATAATAAATTACGCAAATGCCTTTTATTGATTTTTTATATTATCTGATATACAAAGCTTATGCGGGTTATAGAAACGAAAAAAGTCCGGATTCAACATCTTCCGGTATTCTGGGTGGACTTTTTACCCTAAATATAACTACGGTGTATATCCTTATAGCAATTATTAGTAAGAGTAAAATAGTTCTTAATAAATTATTGATCATCGGAGTGTTTGTCGTTCTCCAGATATGGACTTATATCAGATATATATATAAGGACAGTTGTTCCATCACAGTTTTGGAGAAAGAGTGGCTCAATAAATCAGATGCCTATAGAAATCGGGTAACAATTCTTGCCCGGGTTTATATAATCATTAGTATAGTGGGACTTTTTGCTTTAGCCATCTTTTTAGGAGAACGGAACAGAGCGTAGTGGCTCCTTTTGGAAACTACAGCAAGGGGGCCAAGCATTCATCGCTCCTGCACAACCAAGCTTCAGATACCTGCGTTAACAAACATCCAACCAGCAATGGTATACCAGCCGGCCTTTTACAATCTTATCCCTTATGAAAAAGTACGATAAGGTCTTTATCGTAAATACCCCAGGATCTTCAGCATGCTTTGAGAGGTTTGCTCCTTGGCATATACCCACTCGATCAGTTTGCCGTTCTTATCATACTCGAGTATGATGTGTTTGGGCGAAGGAATCAGGCAGTGCTTAATACCGCCGTACCCGCTGATCTGGTCCTGGTAGGCCCCGGTATGAAAAAAGCCCACATATAATGGTTCTGCATCGCTTTCAGCATTCTTGGGTGTGGCTTCAATAGCCGGAACACCCAATCCGCCCACCCGGTTATCATTATTGATTTTGGGTAGGAACACTTCATTAATATGTTCCTCCGAATCATAGTAATCATGCCCGTCGCAGGTGATGCCGCCCAATACCACCCGCTGGTATTCGTTATTCCATTTATTAATGGGCAGCATCAGGAATTTCTCACCGATGCCCCAGGTATCCGGCAGCGTGGTAATGAAGGAAGAATCGATCATATACCAGGTTTCGCGGTCGTTCTGCACTTTTTCGCCGATCACACTGTAAATATGTGCCATGCTCTCTCCTACCGTAAAGCTTCCGAATTCGGTATAGATATTGGGCACGGGCACCTTTGCCTTTTTGCAGGCCGATTTAATATTGCTGATGATCTCATTGATCATGAACTGGTAATCGTATTCAAACGCCAGGCTGTGCTTGATGGGAAAACCGCCGCCGATATTGATCGAATCCAGCTCGGGACAGATCTTCTTAAGCTGGCAATAAAGATTGATGCTTTTACGCAGCTCACTCCAGTAATAGATATCATCCTTGATCCCTTTATTCAGGAAAATATGCAACATCTTCAGCTGGAACTTTTCCTCATTTCCTTCAATTTCATCTACATAAAATTCCAGTACATCTTTTGCCCGTATCCCCAAACGCGAGGTGTAGAACGGGAATGTAGGTTCCTCCTCTGCTGCAATACGGATACCCAGCTTAAACGGCTCCTTGCTCTTCACACTCCGTTTGTACATCTGCAGTTCTTCCTTATTGTCCAGTACGGGGATCACATTTTTAAAGCCGCTGTTGATCAGCTTTGCAATGCGTGAGGTGTAGGCTTTTTGCTTAAAGCCGTTGCAAACAATATTGATA
Organism: Niabella pedocola; assembly: GCF_021044425.1. Classification (GTDB taxonomy): domain Bacteria; phylum Bacteroidota; class Bacteroidia; order Chitinophagales; family Chitinophagaceae; genus Niabella; species Niabella pedocola. The sequence goes on from NZ_JAJNEC010000004.1 coordinate 540,736, forward strand.
TCTTTAGTGATCTTTCTTCTTTTGTACAACTGGTTAATGATATCGATATCGTACGCAAAAGATGTTTCCAGGTGAATATTGTGCTTCAGCGCTTCTTCTACTACAAATGAAAAATGCGAGCTCTTGGTGCAGTAACAATAAAAATATTGTCCTTCATACTTATGCCGCTTCATTGCGGCGGCAAAGTATTGTTTTGCCTTATTGATATTGATCCCTATCTTGGGCAGGTAGCTAACCTTGAGGGGCGTGCCGTGCTTTTTGATCAGTGCTTTGAGGTCGATACCGTTAAATTTCAAATAGCCATCTTCCACTTCAATTCCTTCCTGCGGAAAGTTAAAGGTCTGGTCTACTAAGCCTAAGTATGAATTATTCATTACCCAACAAATCCGGTGAATGCCGGCAGCTTTTAAGTTTTTTTAAATTGCCCGCTAAATTAGCGTATTTCTGAATAAAAAAACCGCTCCTTAAAAGAACGGTTTTAAATAATTTATGTGAGAAATCGGCTACTTAACAGAAGCAACCAGGGCCTTGAACGACTCGGGGTTGTTCATAGCCAGATCCGCCAGTACTTTCCGGTCCAGATCAATTTGCTTTTCTTTCAGTTTGTTGATGAAAACAGAATACGTTAATCCTTCCTCACGAACGGCGGCGTTGATACGCGCGATCCATAAAGAACGGTAATCTCTTTTCTTTAATTTACGACCCACATACATGTAGGTCATCCCTTTTTCTACAACGTTTTTGGCAACGGTAAATACATTTTTACGTTTGCCATAGAAGCCTTTGGCTTGCTTTAATATTTTTTTCCGGCGGGCTTTAGAAGCTGCTGAGTTTACTGAACGTGGCATATCTGAATAATTTTAATTGTAAATAATAAAATAAAAATCAAGCAATCGCTTACTTTAAACGTAATAAGCGCTGTACAAAATTCATGTTGGATTTTGCAACAACACCATCAATACGCATACCGCGTTTACGCTTGGTTGATTTTTTAGTCAGAATGTGACGTTTGAAACTTTTTTGGTGAGTGATCTTACCAGTGGCAGTTACTTTAAAACGCTTTTTTGCACTGGAATTCGTCTTTACTTTAGGCATTGTACCTTTATTTTTTTGTGACACCTTTGAGGTGTTGACGCCCGGGCGCCACCCTTTTTGAACCTCTTCAGTAATGCTTCCGTTTTTGAAACGGGATGCAAAGGTAAGTAAATAATTGAAAAACTGCCTGTTTTCACGCAAAAATACAAGCTCATCCCGGCTCTTCATTAAAATTATCATAAAATTGGGGGTATAAAGTGCCGGCAAATCCGGCACAAATGTTAATTTTCGCCTTTACTATGATGATAAGATTAAAGTATTCAGCCTTTTATAAAAAAATATTGCTGCTTGCGCTGGTTATTCCCGGTGCAGGAATGTCTGCAAAAGCACAGGACATCATGGGCAATATTGAGCGGTTTGCCAGCGCATTTACCCCCGAGCGGGCCTATATCCATTATGACAAAAGTAGTTACTCGCCCGGTGAAACCATCTGGTTTAAGGCATACCTGATGGCCGAAGTGGTGCCGGCCGAAGCCAGCAAAACCTTTTATATCGACTGGATCGATGATAAAGGTAAGATCCTACAGCACACCATTGGCCCGCTTGTAAATGGCATGACGAACGGTCAGTTTGAACTGCCGGCCAGCTATACCGGCAAATCCATCACCGTAAAAGCTTATACCAGCTGGATGCTGAATTTCGATTCTTCCTTTCTTTACACCAAGAAGATCCCGGTGGTAACGGACGCTCCTCCTTCCGGCAAGACGGGCGCAGACCTGAAACCGACCCTTACGTTCTTCCCCGAGGGCGGGGATGCCATCGCCGGACTCGCAAATAAAATCGCCTTCAAAGCCGTAAATGCCTTTGGCGATCCGGTAAAACTTTCCGGTGTGATCGTGGACGGCGCCGGGAAATTTGTAGACAGTTTGCGGAATATTCACGACGGTATGGGTTATATCCTGCTTACACCCAAGGCCAATACAACCTACACCGCAAAATGGAAGGATGAAAAGAAAACGGAATATACCACCCCGCTTCCGGCAATCCGTCCCGAAGGCATTAGTTTAAAAGTGGCCCTTGCGCAGGGTAAACGGAATTTTGAAGTACAGGCATCACCCGGTGTGGCTGCAGGAACAGACAGTATACACATCATTGGTACCATGTACCAGCACCCGGTGTTCAGCATCAGCAGGAGCCTTAAAGCTACCGCTGTAAGCGGAAGCATTCCGCTGGAAAGCCTCCCCTACGGTATTTTAACGATCACGGTTTTTGATAAAAACTGGAAGCCCCTGGCAGAGCGTATTACCTATGTGGATAATAACCGGGCCTATTCCTGGCCGGCGGCAATGGAAGTAGAGCATTGGGGACTGAGCCACCGCGGACGGAATGAGCTGGTCATTTCACTGCCGGAAGCGGCTCCGGCATCACTTTCGGTTGCCGTTACCGACCTGGCCATTGGTGTAGACAGTTCTGAAAATATTCTTTCCGGGCTGATGCTGACGGGGGAACTCAAAGGAAAGGTATATAATCCTGCCTATTATTTTAAAGACAGTTCGCTGACAACCCAGCAGAAGCTGGACCTGGTAATGCTTACCAACGGATGGCGCCGCTTTAACTGGAGCAAACTGCTGTCTGGTGAATTGCCGGCCATCCGGTATCCGAGAGACTCTGCCTATATTACAGTTTCCGGAAAGCTGGCCGGTATTATGCCGTCTTCCATCTCCCCGGCCTCTTCCATTATTGTAATGATGAAGCAAAAAGATACAGAAGGAAAGATGCTGATGATGCCTATTACAAAGGACGGGCGCTTCAACGATCCTACCGCAGTTTTCTTTGATACGGCGCGGGTGGCTTATAAAATACAGGACAAAACGCTCGACGGGTCGATGGTACAGTTTATGCCGGATAAACTGCGCGTTCCGGATCCGGGTAATGCCTGGATGGTTCCGTTCAAAGCAGATACGGCAGGCAGTGCCTATCACCTGAAACTGGCCGCCGCCGCCAACGCCATTGCCGAAAAAAATAAATACAAGGAACTGGAGGCCGTTACGGTTGCCGCCAAAACGAAGACACCGGTGCAGGTCCTGGATGAGAAATATTCTTCCGGCTTATTCAAAGGCGATATGAACTCCATCCAGATGGATGTATTGAATGATCCCTTTGCCAAAAGCGCCATGGATGTGTTCACCTATCTTCAGGGGAAAGTGGCCGGACTGCAGATCAGCGGAAGCGGCTCCAATGCCTCTTTAAACTGGAGAGGTGGTGCTCCCCAGATCTATATTGACGAAATGCCGGCAGATGTAAGCTTTGCCTCTTCTATCAATGTAAATGATATTGCCTACATCAAGGCCTTCCGCCCGCCGTTTATGGGCGGTACCAACGGGGCCAACGGCGCCATTGCCATTTATACAAGAAGAGGAGACGATGTAAAACCGGAGCCGGGAAAAGGTCTGTCTGCAAGCCGTATTGAGGGATACACCGCCATCAAGGAATTTTATACCCCCAAATATTACAGTCAGTTCGTTTCGCCGGAAGCGGATAAAGACGTACGCACTACCATTTACTGGAATCCCAACGTGGTGGTAGATCCCAAAAAGAACCAGGTCCTGATTTCATTTTATAACAACGATGTCAGTGATGCCTTCCGGGTAGTGATCCAGGGCATGACGCTGGATGGAAAGCTTATCCATCATGAAGAAAACATGGAATAATACGCTTTTTTACAGTGCAAAAAATACCCACATTTGGGCATATACCCTTTCTGAAAAGAAAGGGTATATTTGTAACGGCTCGTCCATATTTAACAGATGACGCATTATTTTTTAAACAGCAGGTGTATGGCGGCCGGTAACCGCCTGCTTAATCCATCGGAACCATGAATCCCAAACCACTGCTGTTTGTGCTGTTCTTTGCTGCATCATCATTGCATGCCATGGCACAGCAGGATACAGCAACCCGCCGCCGGTTCAACAGCATTAAGACAAATCTGACGTCCATTCCGCTTAAGAACTTTTCGTTGCAATACGAACGCATCCTCGGGAAACGCTTTTCTGTAGCCCTTTCGGGCAGGATGATGCCGGAGAGCACCATCCCCTTCAAACGCCTTATATTATCCAATATTGATGAAACCGAGGTCACAAAGGATCTTATTGAAAAAATACATGTAAGCAATTGGGCCATTACCCCTGAACTCCGGTTTTATCCCGGAAAAAAAGGATACGGACAGGGATGGTATATTGCGCTGTTTTACCGGTATGCTCAATATACATCGAACGATCTTACAGTGCGCTATGCAGATTATGGTGGCACGGATGGCACGGTGCTGCTGTCCGGAAAACTGGTAAGCAATACAGGCGGCCTGCTACTGGGTTTACAAAAATCATTGGGAAAAGCCCTCTGTCTCGATCTTTGGTTGCTGGGTCCTCATGTGGGTGCAGGCCAGGGCAACTTTACCGGCATACCCGACCGGCCATTAACGGAAAGTGAACAGGAAGAACTGCGCGGGGCATTGGAAGACATTCAAATAGCCCATGTTCGCTCATCGGCAACTGTGGATAGCCGTTTTGCCAACCTGAAGTTAAACGGACGCTGGGGTGGCGTGCGTGCAGGAATATCCCTGGGTCTGCGGTTCTAACACCGGAGGCAGGATCGTAGCCGGCAGCTTTTTCAACCATTCCTTATAAAAAAATCGGCCCCGGAAACGGGGCCGATTTCATACACTTTAAATTATGAAAAACTAAACCTTACCCATCTTAACTATCTTCTTCCGTTCTCTGAACGGCCTCTGCCTCCACCATCATTTCCACGGGAACCACCCCCTCTGGAAAAACCGCCGCCCTCACTTCTTTGCGGCGCGCTTCTTTGTACCTGCATCTCGCGGCTACGAACGGCTTCCTGCCGTTGGGCATTTTCCTGGCTGCGGCGGGCTTCCATCTGCTGATCGCGCTGCTGACGGGCCTGCTCCATACGTTGCGTATTCTCCTGGTTGCGGCGGGCCTCCATCTGCTGGTCGCGCTGCTGGCGGGCCTGCTCCATACGTTGCGTATTCTCCTGGTTGCGACGGGCCTCCATCTGCTGATCGCGTTGCTGGCGGGCCTGCTCCATACGTTGCGTATTCTCCTGGTTGCGGCGGGCCTCCATCTGCTGATTGCGTTGCTGACGCGCCTGTTCCATACGTTGCGTATTCTCCTGATTGCGGCGGGCTTCCATCTGCTGATCGCGTTGCTGACGCATCTGTTGATCCCGCTGCTGGCTTACAGCATCATTACCCCGTGCATTTTCGATCGTTCCCCGGCGCTGCCGGATGGCGTCGTTTTGCCTTCCCCCCGTGTTATTTTCCACAGCCCGGCCATCTTGTGTACGCCCGTCTGTAACTTCCCGGTTGCCGCGGCTTCTGCCTGCATTATTCCGATCATCTCTTCTGTCGATACCATTGTTGTTATTCTCATAACGGCCTCTTGTGACTTCGCTTCTTCTTCCGGCTTCCACGTTACCCCGGTTGCTGTTGCCACGTTCTGCCCGCGCAGCATTCCGGTCATATTCCTGTACACTTCTGGGAGCATACCGGGAATTATCATTGCCTCTTTGAACCGAAGGACGGTAAACAGAAACCTCATTCCGACCGATTGAAGTACGTCCGGGACGGTTGGCATCCCGTACACGCACCGATTGGATCCGGCCGGCATACCGTTCTACATCCGTGCGACGGGGGCCATTTGTATAATATCCCCTTCCGCGGGAGTTCCGGCCTCCATAGTTATTGATAATGGTCGTGTTGTTAATAATTGTAACATTATTCCGGTATGGATAATAGTATCGGTTAATATAACGGGAGCCCATATACCGGCAGGGAGCAAATGTCCAGTAGTCGTAAGGCGGGTTGTAACTGCCAAACCCGATATTGATACTGATGCCGGGACGTAGCGGGGCCCACCCGTAATAATCGCCGCCGCCTCTCCAGGCTACCCATCCAGGTGACCATTCGTAACCCGGAACCCAGAGCCATCCGTACATCGGATCGTAAAACCAGCGGCCATAGTGGAACGGAGCCCATCCCCAATCATAATCCGAAGCCCACATCCAGTCGTCATTATCCGCATACACCCAGCTACCATTTGTAGAATAGGGACGGAAATCTGACCCTACCCTGGGGCGCCAGGTATACCCGTAATCCGGATAATCGATCCATTCCCCGTAAGGGCTCAGCTCATCATAGAAGGTCTGGAAATTAATGCTTACCCCAACTCTTGGCTGAGCCGAAACCTTCTGAGAAACAGACAAAGCCAGCACCAGGAATAAACCAAAGCTCCATGTGGTAATAAGTCGTTTCATGTTTAAAAAATATTTTGTTTTGAGTTAAAATTGTTACCCGAGGCGGCAGGCATTTCGTGCTGTTGCTTTCTCTTATTTTATAGACGGTAATTTAGTGTTGAAGTTGTCAAATACCCGGAATACGAACAATAGTTATGAAAAATTTAAGCAAAAATCCTTAACATTTTGAAAAGAGCAAGGTTCCCGGAGTTTGGAAGCCGGATATTCAATAAAAAACCGGCGCCAAACAGCCCCCCCGATTCCTTCCCCTGCCGTAAATTTGCCGGTAAACCGTTTTATTTGAAGGATTATTATCAGATACTGGGACTTCCGCCTTCCGCCACTGCCGGCGAAATAAAAATGGCGTACCGGAAGCTGGCCCATCTGTATCATCCCGATAAAAATCCATCCAACGCTTACGCAGCCGCGCAGTTCAACCTGGTTAAGGAAGCCTATGACACGCTTACCCGGGCCGACCTGAAAGCGCAATACCTGCAGGAGCGCTGGCTCAGCCAAACCATGGGCAACCGTATGGAACCGGCCGTTTCCACTCCGCCCCAGGTATTGCAGGCGCTGCTGCATGCCCATCAGCAACTGATCCATTATGATGCATACCGGGTGGATAAAAAAGGGCTGTATCATACCCTGGAAGCACTCATCACGGGTTCCAGGATCGATATCCTGAATCAATTTAACGAAGAACCGGTCAATACAGAAGTGATCCGGTGGATGACCGACAGTATTTTTTTATTATACCCGGAGGATCAGCTGCGGATCCTGGAACAGCTGAAACAGATCAGCGCACCTGCCGGGAGCCGGGATCTTATTGAAAAAAAGGAAAAAGCCATCCGGCGGATGATGCGTTTTAACCGGTATAAGCCCTTTTTGATTTTAGGTTTAATTATCCTACTTTGCATCATCATCGCATATTCCTTATAAAAATCATTGGTTAATTTTAAACTTTATCCGTTATGATGCCAATCGGGGATGACAATACCGGGCGCACCCTTACACCCTATGTAAATTACCTGCTCATTGCCCTTAATATTTTTGTTTTTGTGTATTATCAGCGGTTCGGGACCAATATTGATTTTTTACTGAGCTACGCCGCCGTGCCGGGGGAGCTGCTTACCGGAGCGGATATTGTGGGTACCAACGGCCTCGGCCCCAGCCCTGCTCCTGTTTATACCACCATCTTTACTTCCATGTTCATGCATGGAAGCATTGCACATATTTTTGGCAACATGCTGTACCTGGCGATCTTTGGCGACAATATTGAAAACGCGTTAGGGCATTTCAGGTACCTGGTCTTTTACCTTTTATGTGGTGTGCTGGCCTCCCTTGCCCATGTGCTGATGTCGGCGGTATTGGGCGATGGCCTGCTGGTACCCAGCCTTGGCGCGTCCGGCGCTATTTCCGGTGTGCTGGGTGCTTACCTTGTTTTATTTCCCCGAAACCGGATACGCATCTGGGTACTGCTTTTCACGTTCCGCGTGCCCGCGATCATTACATTGGGTATTTGGATCGTCATGCAGATCGTAAGCCAGGTCAATATGATCGGCGGCAGGGAACAATCCGGGGTTGCCTATGCAGCGCATATCGGTGGCTTCCTGGCGGGAATGTTGCTTGTACGGCTTTTTATAAAGAAGCAGGAGGTTTCACGGGGGTTTTAGAATACATGCGCTGGTCAGCTATCAGTAATTAGCTGTCAGATGATTTGTCTTGATCTAAGAAGATACATGTTTAGCTGAAGGCTGAAGGCCGAATGCTGAATGCTGAATGCTGAACGCTGAAGGCTGAAGGCTGAAGGCTAAACACTTGCCTCCCGCCCTTCCAGCCAGCTTTTAAAAAGTGCTACGCGTTCACGGCTTACCACAGTATCGGTTTCCGCCTCTGGATTGAGCTGAAGGATCAGGCGGCTGTTATAGTAGCTGTTGATTTTTATAATGGCATCTATACATACGATCATTTTCCGGTTGATACGAAAGAACATCGTTTTGTTCAGCATTTTATCCATCTGATCCAATGAGTAATCCAGTGGCAGCTTCCGGCCGCTATGTGTAACGGCCTTTGTAATACCATCGGCATAACAAACACAGGCGATATCCTTCGATTTTACATAAACGATCTGGTTATTGGTGCGGCCTATAAAACGGGTATTTTCCTGCCGGTAGAAGGCTTCGGCAATACGGGAAAGATCCAGTGCAGGGCGCTCCTCCGTCTGCGGTCTGAAATAATTGAATTTCTGCAGTGCCCGCTCCAGTTCTGTTTTATCGATCGGTTTCATCAGGTAATCGATGCTGTGTACTTTAAACGCCTGCAGGGCAAATTTGTCATAGGCCGTTGTAAAGATCACCGGCATCCTCACTTCCGCCTGGTGAAACAGTTCAAAACAATTACCATCGGAAAGCTGGATGTCCATAAATGCTAGATCCGCCTGGTCGCCATATGCGGCCAGCCACCTGGCACCCTCGTCCACCGATTCAATTACCTTAAGCACCTTCAATTCGGGCACCATCCCTTCCAGTAACTGGATCAGCCGGTCTGCATTTAATTTTTCATCTTCAAATATGATCACCTTCATATTGTTGTTCTTTTAAAACTGGTCTTTTAATGTTTCCGGAAGAAAAGGAAGCCGCACCACAAAATTCCCGTCGGCTTCCCGGATATCTACCTGCTCCCCGGTGATCAGTTCATACCGTTTCCGGATATTGGAGAGTCCTACCCCCGTGGAGAAACGGATGCCGTTCCGCTTTCTAAGATCGTTGGTTACGATGATGTGCTGATCGGTAAAACAAATGTTTACGTGCAACGGATCATTCATAGCAAAACGATTATGCTTAACCGCATTCTCTACCAGCATCTGTAATGCCGAGGGCGGCAGCAATGAGTGTTGTTGTTTTTGGGAAGGCACATCTATATGAAAAACGATGGAATGCTGATGCCGTATGCGGATGAGAAACAGGTATGATTCGAGAAACGACAGTTCGGTCTGCAGCGAAACCAGGTTTTCTTCTTTCTGATCAAGAATATAGCGATAGCATTTTGAAAGTTGCGTAATGTATTCGGCAGAAAGATCGGCGCTCTTGTAAACAAGTCCGGTAAGCACACTTAAGGAGTTAAAAAAGAAATGCGGATCAATCTGACTTTTTAACACATCGTACCGGGCCTGCATATTTTCTCTTTTTAAGCGCTCCGCATTCAACCGGGCTTCCTGCCAGTTCTTATAATAAAACAGGATGCCGTTAAAGCTTAAGATCAGCAGGTAAAAAATAAATGCCCCAAAAATAAGATCGTAGCTTAAAGTGCTGAAGCTCTTCCAGGCCTCATAATTATCAAAGAAATAGATATCAAAAAAAGAATAGGTAAGCCCAAAAAGAAAAGCTGCAAAAACCCCAAACAGCACCAGGCCCAAACAGGGAAGAAGAATGGTGTAAGGAAATTTCTTTTTTGCGGTACGTCGCTGCAAGAAACCGGACAGGCGTTCGCCTGCCGTCCAGATCAGCAACCCCAGCAGTACAAACATCAAACTGAAGGACTGGGCTCTGAAAAACGATGCCCCGGCGGCAGTAGTGAAGGACATATCAAAAGACCGGAATACCACGCTGAAGCCATAGAGAATAATGATCCTTGCCAGGTATTTTACCAGCACATGCTGCAGCAACAGCTCCAATTGCCGCCTTGTCATTCTCCGGAGCATCAGTATCAGCGCACCTAATATCATATACCGGTATTATCATTTTTTTGAAACCATTCCAACGCCTCTTCCACAGCCACAGCAACCGGTGTGTACTGCAGTCCCAATGCCCGGGAAGCTTTCTGCCCGGAATAGTAATTCTGCAAACACAATAAATAGGCGGAGGCATAGTTCAGCTTTAGCCGCTTACCCAACAAGTGCCCCATAGCCGTACCCAACAGTCCGCCAATCTTTAATGCGAGCCCGGGAATACGCAATAACACTGTTTTTTGACGCGCCAACCGGTTTACGATCCGGAAAAATTCCCGGTAACTGAGGTTTTCTCCCGCAATCAGAAAGCAGTCGCCGTTTTCCCCGTTCCGGCAGGCAAAAACGATGGCCCGGCTTACATCCCTTACATGTACAAAATTCTTTCCCCCCGGGGGATAAAACAGGAACCCCTTACCCAATGCATATTTCAGGAGCTTGCCGGAACTGGGCTTCTGATCGTGGGCGCCGATCATAAATGTAGGATTCAGGACCAGGGCCGGCAACCCCTTTTCCACCACCGCCTCCAGTACTTTTTGCTGGGCAATGTATTTGGTATTGATATAGGGCGAATTGATTTTAAAAAGCGAAAAGGAGTTTAACTCTGTGCCCGGATATTCGAGCGACCCCGGTGCAATGGTATTGGCGGTACTGATATATACCAGCCGTTTTACATGGTGCAGCATACAGGCCTCAATAATATTTTCCGTTCCCCGGATGTTTACGGCTTCATAATCCGCTAATCCGATCCCCCACTGCTCCGTAAGTGAGGCGGTATGAACCACATAATCACAGCCGCTTACAGCCTCATTGACTGCGGTGGCATCTTCAATGGCACCATAATATACTTCGCAAAAAAGTCCGTTCAGCAGGTCGGCATTGGAAGATTTCCGGATCAGTACCCGCACTTCAAAACCATTTCTGCAGCACTCCAGTGCCGCATTATATCCCAGCAATCCGCTGGCTCCTGTAATCAATACTTTGGGCATATTTAATGTGTTAATTGTAATTCACGTTTGATGGCACCGGAGATCAGGCGTACTTTAAGCGTTGACGGGATCAGTCCCATTAATGCATGATTTATCTGGTTCCACCAGCCGGGAACGATCTCCGCCCTGCCGGCCAGGGTTTGCCGGATAATGCGGCTGGCCAGGTCTGTGGTAGAAAAAAGCCCGAGCCGGCCTTTATATCCCTGTAGCAGGATCCTGCGGGAAGTATCAGAATTGGTCATGATCGGTCCCGGATACGCAACACTTACGGATACACCTTTTTGCTGCAGCTCTTCCCGGAGCCCCAACGAAAAAGACGCCACAAATGCCTTCGATGCAGGATAAACGGTTTTATAAGCGATGGGCGAAAATGCCGCCATACTTGCGATGTTGAGGATAAAACTTTTTTCCTGTTGCAGCAACTGTGGCAGCAGCTCGCGTGTAAGCAAAGCAGTACAACCGATGTTGAGCTGAATAATCTTATCGATGAGTTGCGGGGCACAATCCAGCATCGATACCGTTCCGCCCATGCCGGCATTATTGATCAGGAAGTTGACCGGATAGTCTTTTTTTATGATGGCAATATGCGTATCAAACGCCACCCGGTTTGTAAGATCAAATTCAAAGACCCTTACGTCAATTCCATACAGGCGGACCAGTTCTCCAGCGGTGGCTTTAATGGTACTTCCCGGAAGCGCAATCAGGACCAGGTTCATTTTTAAACGGGCACAGCAAAGTGTAAAAGCACTTCCCAATCCGCTGCTGGCGCCGGTAATTAATGTATACTTTTTGTTCATATGCATTTTTATTGATGCTGCAGTAAAGATTTAAACCGTGCCATTGTTGTAAGGATGTTATCATACACAATAGGGTCCGAAACCCAGCGAGGTACGGTACCGCTTTTATTTGTAAGAATCTGGTAGGTGATGCGCGATGGCCGGTTCTCCTGCTGATCTACCGTCCATTTACCCGATGTGCCTTCCAGGCGGGTTACGTTTTTAAACCGGGGATATACCTGGTGTTGGATACTTTCAAAATAGATCGTATGGGATCCCGCTGTTGCGACTGTTGTATTGTAAAAATACTTCAGGCTACAATCCTGGTCTTCCATCGGCCATGGAAGGGAATAGCGGATGTAGTTTAACCATACGTGCTCATCGGGGGTTCTAGTAACCTTGTACTGGCTGGACCGCACATTCCAGCTGCTTCCCTTTCCGGCGTCCTTCAAAAGTCCTACCACATCTGTAAGACCGGCGCCCGGCGCATCAAAACACACTTTCAGTTCCCTTACCTTGCTGCCGTTATGCATTATCCATCGTTCATATAACATGATCCCGTTAGAAGTTTTTACCCATTTAAAATCGGCCGGACCAGCGGCATTTAAGAAACTGCCAACGAGTACCAGCAGCCATAAGAAAAGTATCTTTTTCATAAACTATTTTTTTTACAAACATAGATGCGTTCTTTACCCTTTTAAAACAATAATAGCTGAGCCGTAAGATTTCGGGTGTGGAATGTTGGTTTCCTTTTTGAACCGCATCCTGTTTTTGCGAATGAAGTATCGTTTAATTTTTTGTTTAAAGAACTTTAACAATATGCAGTGGATAAGGACCAACCGGCTTCCTTATCCACTGCATGTACGGGTGCAAACGGATAACGTTTTTAATAAACGGTGCCGCACGTTGAACACATCAGAGCGCTCTTACGTTACCGGATCCGGTAACAGACGCAGATATAACGGGGGTGCCCGCATAACGCAGATTGCCGCTTCCGGTAATGGTTACATTCAACTGATCTTTTGCCCACACTTTAATATTTCCGGAGCCGGTAATGCGCGCCTTCGTATCCCTGCTTTGCATTTGATGCGCATTGTAGTTACCACTTCCGGTGATGGTTACGTCCTGGTTATTACTTTCCCCGCTGTTAATGTTTATATCCCCGTCGCCGCTGATCTGGGCATTCAGCGTTGCGGCTTTTAACTTTGCAATGGTTACGTTTCCGGAGCCGGTCAGTTTTAAATCCATCGCAGCAGTTTCAATTTCGTCGACAGCATTAAAGTTCCCGCTTCCGGTGAGCGTTACCGCTGTAAGCGAAGGCGCGGTTACATACACCGTCACACTCCCCCTTTTAATGGATACATTATTCGGTGTGCGAATCACCAGCTTATCACCGATCACCTCTGTGATCACATAGCGCTGAATATTGTCTGCAGCCAATACTTCTACTTTAGATGCGCCGGTACGGTATTCCACATGCGCGCTGAAAGTGGTTTCAATCTTTCCAAACCCAGATACATTCCGTGTTTCGGTTACAGCAGGTCCATCGGGATAGACCTTTTTACAACTCTGGGCCAGGATTAACAACGCAGCAATAAAACTTAAAAAAAATGTTTGTTTCATTTTGTTCTGATTTTTATAAATGTTTGATGAATAAATTAAAGACGGATATTGATTCCTGCAACAGCGCCCGGCGCTACCAGGAGAGAGGATGCTCTTTTTTTGAATTTCCAGATATAGTGGCCGGCAAACAATTCTGAATCGGCCTGATCGGTGACATACAATGCGGGCCCGATCGTAAGTTCCAAGCCCGGAGTGATCTTCCAGCCCGCCAGTGCTCTCAACGATTCAACATGTCTGATAAAATTATGCACGTCGGTACGCGCCATAATAACGGCCTCCGTATTCATACGCAGGCGGCGGGTCAGCGGTATCCGGTATCCCAAACCGGTTTCCATTTGAAAAACCGTTTTTTTCTGATCCCTTGCCAGGCCGGCACCAATGATGCCATAGGTTTTATAACTGCCGGTACGCAGCAGTACGCTTGCCGATACGTCATCGTACACCTGTATCCCGATCTGCTTTTCGCCGTTTTTGATGAAGTTTAAAATACCAATGGGGTATGAAGAGCTGTCGGCAATGTTGACGAGGCCAGACAACTGCAGTCCTCTTACGGTTTTGGCTTTATTCACAAGGCCCGCGATCTGATAACCCGCATCATGTGTATTATTTACCAGGCCGGCAAGCTGAAGCAGGCTGTAGTGGCTGCTGTTGCTTAACCCGCCCACCTGTATAAAACCATTACCGGTGTTCTGGTTGTGTAATCCGGCAATTTGTATGCCTCTTCCGTTTTGAGCGGTATTTACCAGGCCGGCAATGGCAATGCCCTTGTCTGACCCTTTTACCCGGTTCATCAGCCCGCTGATCATTACACCGCGGTTGCTTCCATAAAGCGTGGTATGTAATCCGCCAATAGAGGCGCCTTTGTTATCCCGGTTTACACCCTGCAATACATGCAGCGCAAACGCGGGGCTTATTTCGCGGGCATATACGCCCTGGGTACTGATTGGAGTTACCAATCCTAAATGAACGGCTTTACCTGCTTCTTGCTGTGCCGCAAGCTGAAAACCGGTAACGATGAATGCTGGTAGTAAAATGTAATTTTTTATTTTCATATCTTTAGTAATGTATACCAGTAATACATCCTAAAGTGGTTTTACCCCTACGCCCTTATCAAAAAATATTTACGCCTACTACACAACCAAGATCCAGCGGATTTCGAGCGTTCCCGTTTAGAGAGATCATATTTTTCCGGAAACCGTTATACGCGGTTTGGTTGGATTCCTGTGCCGGAAGCTGGTATTGCAGCCGGGGGCCTGCAAACAGCTGCAGTTTTTTATGCGCCTGCCAGATCAACAGGGGTTGAAAGCTGATATTGTTATAATCGGTGTTAAAGTCATGCGCCGGTGTGTAAAATAAATTCACCAACTCCACGGCCATTTTTATTTTACGCCTTAATGTCCATTCGCTGCCCAGTCCATAGCCAAACAGGTAATACGGTACCGGGGTATATGCATTGATCCAGCCCACCTGCAGGATATTATACAACGCCTTACTTCCCGATTTATAGCTGATATTAACCTGGGCATTCTCCTGTACAGAAACTGAAAAAGCATGCTTGCCATTCCTGTGGTAGTTGAAAGGCCCCAGGGCTACACCATGCAGTGTATCGGCCATATTGAATACCCCTACCTGCAGACCGTTGATCTTTTTTGCATAGTTTACCAGGCCGGATACCTGAACGCCTGAGCCCATTGCACCAGTTATATTTATCAGGCCCGAAAGCTGTACTCCGGTTCCGAAATTGCGGGTACGGTTCATAATGCCCGATAACTGCATGCCTTTTTCCACCTGCCGTGCATTGTTGATGATCCCTCCTATCTGTAAGCCGGTGAAGGTTTTGCTTTCATTGTACAAACCGCCGATCTGCAAACCGGTTACAGCGCTTTTGTCGGCATTTGCCAGGCCACCCACCTGCAATCCACGCACCGTATCCCCGGCATAATTATACAAACCGCCGATCTGCACACCGCTTACGCTGCCACCTACAAGATTCGCCAGGCCGCCCACCTGTACCGACCGCACGTGTTTCTGTACGATATTAAACAGGCCTCCTATTTCCAGCGCATCTACCTGTGCGGCGTATCCGCCCAGTACATTAAACGACAGTTTATTTTCCTGCTGTCCTTTCAACACGTTTTTGGTGGCAATGCCCGGAAGCAGTCCTAACTGAAACTTCTGTTGATAAAAATAATTTTTAAGGTTGATACTGCTGAGCCGCTGCCGTGTACCAATGAGCCTGCGCGCCAGCCAGTGCCGCTGTACCGATGTCATGCGTACTTCATTCTCCTCCATGATCCGGGGTACCAGCGGAACGGTCAGGGCCGGATTGTTCTTACTGTCGATCGTTAAAACAGTGTCATAATAAGAGATACGGTTTACGGTTAACGCCAGCTGCTGTGTTAATGGCGCTTTTAACGAAAAAAAACCCTGCTCGTCCGACATGGTTCCAATCTGCAGCTCGGGTATATATACGCTTACATAAGCCACCGGTGTTTGATCGGTATGATCAATAAACCGGCCCTGTACCACGATATGTGGCAACTCCTTTTTCCGGATTACGACCTTATTGTTTTGAATAATGTATTGGTACTCGTTGTCAAATAACAGATCCAGGATTTCCCGCACCGGCTTGTCGGACGCGGTAAAAGACACCCGCTTCTGATTTCTGATCAACTGGTTGTCGTAGGAAAAATAAAACCCGGCCTTGGCCTCAATCTGCATCAGCGCCTCATACATGGTGATGTTCCTGAAATCGACGGTAATCACTTTTTGTAACAGGGCCGGCTGTGCGGATGCCCATAAGCCGGAAATAAACAGCAGTGCGGTAAAAAAGAACTTTTTCAAAAAGGTTTATTTAGTAATGATATAATGGTCGTTTTGCTTACGCCAGGTAGCATTGATCATCAATGCGATGTTCTCCATTACCTGTTCCGGCGATTCATAAGATAAATAAGTGCTGGTGATCCGCTTGCTGCCGATGGCGGGGTCAAACTGCACATCGACATTGTAGAGCTCTTTAAGAATATTCGCCAGGCTGTCAATGCGCATATTATTACACCGGATGGTTTGCGTTTTCAAAACGGTTTCAATTGGGGTACGGATCTCGCGCAACTGTAGTTGACGGGTTTTATTATCCTGCACAATCTTTTGACCGGCCACTGCGGTTACAGTCTGGTTGCCCAGCGTTGCTTTTACTTTTCCGGAATGCACATATACCGTATTAAAGGCCGTGCGTTGCTGTATCGTAAAGGAGGTACCCAATACCTGCACATCCATGGCATTACTATTATGGATGATGAACGGCTTATCGGGGTTCCGGGCGATATCAAAGCGCGCATCTCCTTTTAAGGTTACGGTTCTTGTTTTTTTATTAAACGCCCGGTCTAATTCCAACACACCATTGGTGTATAACTCAATGGTACTGTTATCTTGTAAATGCACTTCGCGGGTGCCGGCGTCAGCTACAAACACCGGAGGCCCGGGTCGATACCAAACGAAGAGCAGCAATACGATCCCTGCAAGCGAGGCTGCAACGGCCGCTGCCCGCCACCATTTCAACGAAACGATCCGGCCCTGGCTCTTTACCGCGGGTGCCTGGTCGATCTGCGCCTGGATCCGGTCCCAGGCCCGCTCCTTATTATAATAGGTATATGCCAATTGATTCCTGGATTGTTCCCATACCCGGATGGTTTTGTCATAAATGCCCTGGTGTGCAGGATCCTGCTGCAACCATTGCTCTACCGCTTTGCGTTCCGAAGCATCCAACAGCTGCTCATGATAGGCTATCAGTTTATGCTCCATATCTTATACATTGAAAAGTTGATAAATGAATAAAAACAGCAGGCTCACCAGGTAAGCCGCCAGGCCGCCACGCAGGAACTTCAATGCTTTTGTCATATGATTTTCCACCGTTTTTATCGACAGGTCCAGCTCCTCCGCCACCTCCCGGTAGCTCAGTCCCAATTGCCTGCACATATAAAAAACAGTGGCACATTTCTCCGGAAGGCGATTTAAAAGTCCCTGGATCTGCTCCTGCAATTCCTTTTGCTCCGCCTTATTGCCATGGTCGGCTTCCGTTCCCGTAACCCTTGCTGTATGCGCGTATACCGCCTGCACCCCTTTGTGCTTTAGCTGGTTGAGGCATTCATTACGCACTGCCGTATACAGGTATGCTTTTACAGATGCCACCTGTATGGTATTGCGGGTTTCCCAAAGCTTTATAAAAATATTCTGCAGAATGTCTTCTACATACACTTCCGATCTCAGTATGGAACAGGCATACCCGTACAATGCCTCATAATGAAGATCAAAAACATGTTTATATTGAGCCTGGTCCAAAGCCATTCTAACCTGCAAATATACTAGCGCTGTTACTGAATACAATCGAAAGAGCTTTTACCCCTATCCCCCGAAAAAGATTTTTTTTCTTTTCCGGCCTTCCGGCTTCTAAACCCCACGTTAAAACCACCTGTCCATGCCATTCACCTGCTTTTTTTTAGCTATCTTTAAAAAAATGTGCGCATGAAGAAGATTTTTACGCTGGTGCTTATCCTTGTTGTCACCGTTGGTTTTGCCCAGGATGGTTACTGGCAGCAACACCTCAAATATGATATGCAGGTAACCCTGAATGACAAAACCCGCTCCTTAACCGGCAAACAGGCGATCCAATATAAAAACAATTCCCCTGAAACGCTCGATTTTATCTGGTTCCATATCTGGCCCAATGCCTATAAAAACGACTCTACGGCTTTATTTAAACAGATCCGGAGCGATCTTTCGCGAACGGAGAAGCTGGAGGCCGTAACTTACGGTTCTATTGATGGCCTGAACTTTAAAGTGGATGGCAAACCGGCCAAAACAGCGCCGCATTCCAACCCTCAATACATCGACATTATAAAGGTATTGCTGCCCGAGCCGTTAAAACCCGGCGCCACGGCTACTATTACCACCGATTTCAACGTAAAGCTGCCTTCCTATTTTTCGAGATCCGGCTTTGCCGACGGGGAGTTCATGATCTGCCAGTGGTATCCCAAACCCGCAGTATATGATAAAAACGGATGGCACGAGTTTCCCTACCTGGATATGGGTGAGTTTTATAGCGAATATGCCGATTACCAGGTTAAAATAACACTGCCTGCGGATTATGTGGTAGGCTCTACGGGCGTTTTACAGGATAAGGAAGAACTGGAGCGGTATAAGTCGATCGGGGCCATGAATGCTGCCGGCCGCAATGCCCCGCCTAAACTTTACAAACCGGCAAAAGCAGGTTTGAAAACGCTCACCTATACGGCGGAAAATGTACCGGATTTTGCGTGGTTTGCTGAAAAAGGACTGGTTATCCAATATGACACCATACAGCTAAAGAATAAAACGGTGGATGCCTTTACCTATTACCATAACCAGCCGGGTACGTTGTGGAATAACAGTATCGACTATGTAAAAGACGCGGTACAGCACTACAGCAAATGGATCGGCGAATACCAGTACCCCACCGTACAGGCTTTTGAAGGCCCCAAAAATAATTCCAGCGGGGGTATGGAATATCCGATGATCACTTTAATTACCTGTCCCGATGCCACCAAGGAATACCTGGACGGCGTGATCGCCCATGAAGTAGGGCATAACTGGTTTATGAGTATGCTGGGTTCTAACGAACGGGCACATACCTGGCAGGATGAAGGATTAAATACCTATTACCAGTTCCGGTACGAAGCGGAAAAATACCGGTACAATTCGGTGGCCCGGGAATCGATTCCTGAAGAGGTCAAAAAACTGCCCGCAAAGGAGTTCCAGGAACGCCTCTATTTTGCGCTTTCGCAAATCCCCATGCAAAGCATGATTGAGCAGCCCGCTGCCGATTTTAAAACCTCCGAGGATTACGGATTGGTTTCTTATATCAAAACCTCCATCTGGATGTACCTGCTGGAGCGCCAGTTTGGCCAGGATAAAATAGACCAGGCCTTCCGCGATTATTTTAACACCTGGGATAATAAACATCCGCAGCCGGAAGACATGAAAGCTTCTTTTGAAAAGAGCCTGGGTACCAGCATGGACCGCTTTTTTGCACTTTTAAAAAAACAGGGTTCCCTTACTCAATAACTATTTGTATGCAAATTTCTTTAAACGGTAAAAAAGCACTGGTAGGCGCCAGCAGCAGTGGGTTGGGAAAAGCGATCGCCCTGCAGCTGGCAGCATCCGGTGCCACGGTAACCCTGTTGGCCCGTAACGAAGCGGTACTGCAGGAACTGGCAGCCACATTGCCGCGTCCCGGGCAGCAGGAGCATCAATACCTTGTGGCGGATTTTTCAGACATCGACGCCTACAAACAAAAGATGGACGATTATTTTGCCGCCAACCAGGCCGACATACTGGTAAATAATACCAGCGGTCCCAGCGCAGGCACGGCACTGGAAAAAAAAGACGCCGACTATGTAACCGCATTCAACCTGTTGTTCCGCACCGTTCAATACACCACTGAAAAGGCATTACCGCATATGATCGCTAACCGGTTCGGGCGCATCATTAACCTTACTTCCCGGTCGGTAAAAGAGCCCATTGAGGCGCTGGCCTTGTCCAATACCATCCGCTCAGCTGTGGTTACCTGGGGTAAAACCCTGGCCACGCAGGTGGCAAAAGACAATATCACCGTAAACAACATTCTTACCGGAAATTTTGAAACCGACCGTATCCTGGAACTTTATGAACGGGAAGCTGCGGCCAAAGGATTGCCACTGGAGACCTACAAGGCGCAGGCCCTGGAAACCATCCCGATGAAGCGTTTGGGCCAACCCGAAGAAATGGGGAACCTGGTCACCTTCCTGGCTTCAGCGCAGGCCGCTTATATTACCGGAACCAATATTGCCATCGACGGGGGATTGATTAAAAGTGTATAAGATTTCCGGGGTTCGCACGCAACGTTAACTTGCCCCCTGAAACGTGCAACTTGAAACCTGAAACCTTACCTTTGCCGGATGCATTATGTTTCTGCGGAAGGATTAGGAAAAAGTTACGGGATCCAGCCCCTGTTTTCAAACATTTCGTTCCATATCGAGGAAGGTGATAAAGTGGCCATCGTGGCCCGCAACGGCACGGGCAAGTCTACCTTGTTGAAAATCCTGGCCGGAAAGGAAACACCCGATAACGGCAAATTGTGGATCCACAAAGATGTGGAAGTGATCCTTTTTGAACAGGAACCCGACCTGGAAGACGAACTTACCGTTTCCGACAATATTTTTTTCCATGATCATCCTACGGTAGCAGCGATACGGGAGTACGAACTCGCCAGTGAAAGCGGCAATGCAGATCGTATCGGCCAGGCGCTGGTGCGGATGGATGAACTGAATGCCTGGGATTTTGACTCCCGGGTGAAACAGATCTTTGGCAAACTCAATATCCACCACCTGGATCAGAAAGTAAAAACCCTGAGCGGCGGTCAGAAAAAAAGAGTGGCCCTGGCCCGGACGCTGATCGACATTGGCTTTGAGCACAAACACGTACTGCTGATTATGGATGAGCCTACCAACCATCTTGATGTGGGAATGGTGGAATGGCTGGAGCATTTTCTGGGAAAGGAAAATGTAACGCTGGTACTGGTTACCCACGATCGCTATTTCCTGGATGCGGTTTGCAATGAAATATGGGAAATTGAAGGCGGTGAATTATTTGTGCACCGGGGCGACTATGAATACTATCTCGATAAAAAAGCACAACGGCTTGAGAACCTGAACGCTTCTATTGATAAAGCCAAAAACCTTTACCGCCGGGAACTGGAATGGATGCGCAAACAGCCGAAGGCCCGTACCACCAAATCAAAAAGCCGCGAAGATAACTTCTACAACATCGAAAAAACGGCAAAACAGCAGGTAACCGACGACCAGGTGCAGCTACAGATGAAAATGAACCGGCTGGGGGGAAAGATCATCGAGCTAAAAAAAGTATATAAATCCTTTGGAGACAAAAAAATACTCGACGGGTTTGACTACACCTTTAAAAAGGGCGAACGCGTAGGCGTGATCGGGAAGAACGGGGCAGGAAAATCAACGTTTATCAATATCCTGCAGGGTATGGAATCTGCAGACAGCGGAAAGATCAATGTGGGTGATACCGTTGTGTTTGGTAATTATTCGCAGCAGGGCCTTATATTAAAAGAAGATGTACGGGTGATCGAGTTTGTAAAAAACATCGCAGAAAATTTTCCGCTGGCTGATGGAAGCACGCTTAGTGCCTCCCAGTTTCTTCAGTTATTTCTTTTCGACCCAGATAAACAATACACCTATGTGAGCAAATTAAGCGGTGGTGAAAAAAGACGGCTGCATTTGCTCTCCATCCTCTTCCGCAATCCCAATTTCCTGATCCTGGATGAGCCCACGAACGACCTGGACCTTCCTACCCTTTCCGTACTCGAAAACTTCCTGAGTGAGTACCCGGGTTGCCTCCTGATTGTTTCGCACGACCGGTATTTTATGGACCGCCTGGTAGACCACCTGTTTGTTTTTGAAGGAGACGGGGTCATTACGGATTTCCCCGGGAACTACACACAATACCGCTTACAGGAAAAGCAGCAACCGGCGCCGGCGCCGCTTCCCGCCAAGGAATCTGCTGCCCCGGCAGCCGCTACTCAAAAGCCCGCCGGGAAAAAAGTGTCCTTCAAGGAAAAAAGGGAATATGAACTGCTGGAAAAAGAAATTGCGGCACTCACTTCCGAAAAGGAATCCATTACAGCCCAGCTATCCGGCGGCAGTTCTAATTTTGAAGAACTGGAATCGCTGTCCCGCAGGATCGGTGAAATTACCCAACTATTAGACGAAAAAGAAATGCGCTGGCTGGAGCTGAGTGAATTGATTGATGGGTGAGAGCGGTGTTCTGGGTTTCAGGTTTCAAGTTTCAGGTTACGTTTCAGGTCGGATGTGTATTTGCATGCCGGAGTTTTGATGCGCTGTGCTTCTTACCACCCGCCAGGCCAGCATCTGTATACCGTTTTTTCAGGCCGCACAGTGCCGGTTGATTATAAGGGTAGTCGCATCTCCAGCAAATTGGCACGGAAGCCGATTTTTTGGTAGGATCTTTTTGCGGCTTCATTTTCCTCGTAAACATCCAGGCGCGCCTCGGTTAGCCCTTGCCCTTTAGCCCATTCAAGCAGCTTTTGTATGATGCGTTGATTTACTCCCATACCCCGGAAAGCCGGCTTTACATACATAAACCCCAGGTAAGCATATTCCTGGTATTGCTGATAGGGTTTTGCCGGTACTATTTTTGCATAACCGGAACCGATGATTTCGTTTCCTGTAACGGCAAGTAGCACGGTGGCCGCCGGCGACCGGATCAATTCAAGAAGATCATAATAATGAATGATGCCCGCTTTTAAAGAATCATCAAACGGCCGCTCGGCCTCTATGATCTTTTGCTCAAATTCCAAAAGCGTTTCCATATCCGTTGCTGTTGCCGCTCTTATAAAAAGGTCCCTGCCTAAAATCATTGTTTCTTATTTACAAGTGTTCGTATCATTTTTTGTTGGTTTTTCATATGCTATCAATGATGACCATTTCTATTCATCAATGTAATGCCCTTTGTTCCTGCTTCAACTTCATATTTACCGGGCCCTGCTATTTTCATTTTCCAGGGATGAACTCCTGCTTCGCGGACCTTTCATTGAACCATTCGTAAACCTGTAAGTAAAGTTAAGCCGCAGCTGGCGTGATTCATAATATCCGTAATTTCTTAAATAAAACCCCTCATATTGCTGCACAGACCTCAACTGATTTCCCTTATAAATATCTGTAGCCACCAGTCTTATTGTGGCTTTTTCATTCATCAGCTTTTGTTGAAGGCCGATATCAACCTGGCTATTTCCGCGGGCTATTTCATTTGCCCCGATCAGCCTTTTGCTGTTAAAAAATCCAGAAACTTCTGCTGTAAGTTTGGAAGACAGTTTAAATGTCTGTTGCAGATTCATCCGCGCAGCCATTTGTTTCAGATTGAAATTTCTGAACTGGTCGAACGCTACGATGTTATGAACCTGGTAAACCGTGCTGTTAAAGTTTAGCTCCCACCATTTATTCACCGCTTTGTTTTGCGTGAGGGACAGCGCCATATTTTTTTGAACCCCCAGATTTAACGGTCTGAAAATAACTACCGAACTACCGGGAATACCATCATTTACCCGGGCACTGTATTGGTCGGTATAAGCATAGGTAAGTCCAACAATGGTTGCGCTTTTATACACATATTGCAGGGTTGCCCTGTGTGTCATTTGAGGAAGGAGCCCGGGATTTCCCTGCCAGTACGAAACATCATCCAACAAATAAACAAACGGGTTCAGATCCGGGTAAGCAGGACGATCAATGCGCCTGGAATACGCAAGAGAGACTCCGGAGTTTTTATTTGCCTTAACCGATACACTAAAGGAGGGGAAGAAATCGGTATAATTTCTCGGGGTCTTCTCTTCCTTTTCAATATCATTGAGCTGATAGTTTAATACTCCGCCGGACATCGTATTTTCCATGCGCACGCCCGCCTGAAAATCCCATTTGCCGAGTGTCTTTTTATAATTGATATAGGCCGCGGTAACCCGCTCCGTATATTTAAAAGTACTGGTTCTCTGGTCATCCACACTATCGCCGGTTGGCAACTGGTGATAAAACTGCGCATCATTATCAGATACAATATTTGCATATTTGGCCCCGGTCTCAAATTTCCCCTTAAACAGGTTTGTCGCATAATCGAACCGGAATCCTTTAAGATCCATATCAATATCATTTAACGAGCGATAAAGATTTTTCCGTACAACACTGTTTTGTTGGGAATAAATATTTGATTGCCGGTTAGCATTCCCCTTATCAAATGTACCGTAATCCAGATCGAAATTAACGGTACGCCCCAGGGAATCTTCATATTTATAATTTACATTGGCCGTATACCGCATGGTTTTTTGATAGTAATAGTCGTTTTCGGCGTTCAAAACCTGGTCAACTGCGGTAGCCGTTCCATGGCCGATATTTGTTTTGGTTTGGGTTAGCCCTCCTCCAAAAATTGAGGAGGCATTCAATAATATACCTACAGTGTTCTTTTTGTTGATTTCATAGTCGCCTCCCAAACGGAGTCCCATATTCATGCGTTTATCGGTATCATCCGTATGACTGTCAAACAAATTCCCTTCCTGGATCCGGTATGAATCGTAGACATAGGTCCGGTATCCTAAAAAATGATTATAGCTACCAAATATATTAACCTGTTTTTTTCTATAATTAAATGAAAGGTCCTGAACATGTTTTAATGTGGCGCCGTAGTTAAGTCCACTGGTTAATGTTCCGTTGAAACCTCTGATTTTTGATTTCGTGGTCTTGATATTGATCATACCCGCTGCACCGGATGCATCATACTTTGCATCCGGGCTATTGATCATTTCGAAAGATTTAATACCGGACGACGGCATAGATTTCAGAAGGTCGATCAATGCTGCCCCCGACAGATAGGTTTGCTTGCCATCGATCAAAATAATTACACCCGCTTTACCATTTAACAATATCGTTCTATCGTTGTCAATATAAACGCCGGGTGCCTTTTTCAACGCCTCAAATGCGCTGACCCCCTGGGCATCGATGCTTTTTGCTACGTTGTAAACAATAGCGTTCGGTTCAACGGTTATCAGTGCTGCTTCATTTTTAACAACCACTTCCTGTAAGGTTTGGGGCAACAACGCCAGCGCTATCGTTCCGAAATCTTTATTCTGGAGCGCGAATGATGCGGATCTAAAGTCTTTATATCCCGAATAAGACACTTCTAACACATACCTCCCGGCAACAGCGTAAGGCAGCTTAAATTGCCCCAGGCTATCAGTATGCGTCTGGAACACGCTTTTATCATTCCCGTCCTTTAAGGCAATATTCGCAAATGGCAATCCAGCCTTTTTCTCATTTACAACCCTTCCCTGTAACACCTTATCCGTAAGCCGGATCTTAGAGGCAGCGGCCAGTTCAATCAGGCCAAAGTCCTTATCGGCAGTGCCAGTCAATTCCAATTGATAATCGTTGTACCCGGAATACGATACAACCAAAATGGAGCCGAGCCCCAGTGAATCAGAAAAATTAAAATACCCGAAGCGGTCAGTGGAAGCATTTAAAACAGCCGTACCATCCTTATTTAGAACACGAATACCGGCCGCATGTACCGGGGCTTTATGCGCATCAACAATACGTCCTTTCAATTGCCTGATAACACCCTGGCAAAATGCGTCGGCACTGTTAAGGAAAGACAATAAGAGCAAAGCAGCTATTTTTTTCATGTTTTCTTATCAGTTAGAACAGGTCATTCAGGACGGCCCGGATGTCATATGATGAACCCGAAACATTTCTTTTTCCATACCCATTCCGGGTTGTCTATTTTTATCCGTATGCCGGATTGCCGGCAGCAGCCGTCTTTTGGCTGTAACAGCGGAACAACGGACCTTTTAAGATATGCGTTCCTTCCTATATTGAAAAATCATTCATTAATCCGGATATAAAAGATACTTTGCCCGTATGGCCTTAAATTTCCGCAATCCGGGTTCCCAGCTTTTTCGAATATCCGCTTCTGATACTCCCGCAATGATCTGTTTTCTTAACTGATCGGTACCTATGCGCAGATCAAAAGCCGATATGTCCTGGTTCGCTCTTCCGGGACTGAAGAAACGGGCTTTATCCGGATAGGCCTTGTATAGTTCAATGACCCATGATAAATTAATCTGGCGGCTTTGCCGAAGCTTGCTAACAGGATAATTGCGAAGGTCAAGACCATAACAAACAGCGTCCTTATGATTGGGTCGCTCACTCATCCCGGGAATACTTACCGGCTTGTACGAAAATGAATATTTGTCTTTCAACGCAGGCGCCCCTAATATGGTAAATGGCATATACGTTCCCCGGCCTTCATTAATAGCGGTGCCTTCAAACATACACAGACTGGGAAAAAGCATTACAGCCTGCTGTGTATTTAAATTGGGTGAGGGATGTACCGGTAGTACGTAAGACATGCGATGGTTATAATTAGCAACTTTTATAATCGTGATCTTACATGGTTTTTTAAGATAGCCCTCGCCGTTCAGATATTGTGCAAACTCTCCTATTGTCATACCATGGGTCATCGGTGTATAATGTATCCCAATGGCCGATTTAAACCGATCATCCGTCATCACCGGGCCGTCTACTACATACCCGTTAGGATTTGGCCGGTCGAGAATGAGCAGTTCTTTATCGTTTTCGGCACAGGCCTCCATCACATATTCAAGCGTATTGATATTTGTATAATAACGGCAGCCCACATCCTGAATATCAAAAACCATTAGGTCGATATCTGCCAGCTGTTCTTTGGTCGGCTTCTCGTTCCTACCATATAATGAAATGATAGGGATGCCCGTTTTAGCATCTTTTTCATCGCCCACCACCGCTCCATTGCTGGCATTGCCCCTAAAGCCATGCTCGGGGCCAAATACTTTTACAATTTTAATTCCAAGACTTAATAAACTGTCTACACTGCTTGTTTTACCAATTATGGAACTTTGATTTGCCACCAGGCCAATCCGTTTCCCTTTTAGATAAGACAAATATTTTCCGGTCTGGTCGGCACCGGTAATAATTGCCGGCTTATCAGGTGCACCGGCAACAGACGATGCATATGTAGTGCATTCAATGTGACCGATTGCCAGAAGTGCTAAAAAAAAAATCGAAGTAATTCTCATCATTTTAAAAAGGATTGTAACGCTATATTCAATTGTAAAAAATGTTACCTAAGCAGATGCAACCAATATAAGGTAGCTTATAGATCGCTATGGCATAATGTGACCGTTATAAAAGTAACTAAATATTCCGTATGAGGAATAAAATATCTGGCTTCACCCCTGTTAACAAGGCCTCGGTTATATCAAAACACCGTTTTAATGACCTGATAACCGATCCTTGTACATTCAACCTGATCTGTTTTTTCTCAAAAAGATAAGGAGCGGCCGTATTAAAAACACCCGCTCCTTATCTTTTGTATCTCCCGGTTCCGGTCAGGAAACGCCCATTACTTTTTTCAGCAAGGCCAGTGTTGCCCGGATTCCGTCATATTCGCCCAGTTCGTTCCCCTCGTACTCAATTCCTACAATGCCCGAAAACCCGGATGTTTTCATAATATCAAAAATCCGCTTATAATCGGTTTCGATACAATTTCCATTGGCATCAAAATCGTACGATTTAGCGCTTACCCCTTTTGCAAAAGGCAGCAGCTCCTTTACTCCCAGATAACGATCATATTCTTCAATGCATTTCCAGTTTTCGCCGCGCTTCAGGCAGAAGTTGCCAAAATCAGGAAGCGTGCCCACCGTTTTTTTACCAACCGCTTTCATTACGCCGCTCAGCCATTTCCCATCGGAGGAATAGCCCCCGTGATTTTCCACGATCACGTTTATTTTTTCCTTTGCGGCGTATTCTCCCAACCGGCCCAGCCCGTCCACGGCGGCTTTCGCCACTTCTTCTGCGGTACCGTTGCCGGCCGCATTTACCCGGATGGTTTTACATCCCAGGTGTTTAGCAGCGTGTACCCATTTATAATGGTTCTCTACAGCTTTTTTCCGTTCGGCATCGTTGGTATTCCCCAGTTCGCCTTCTCCATCGCACATGATCAGATGATTGGTTACACCGTTGTCTTTACATACAGCAAGCAGCTGGTTCAGGTAAGCAGTATCCTCTGCCTTGTCTTTAAAAAACTGGTTTACATATTCCACAATTGAAATCCCAAATTCCTTTTTCGCGATCCGGGGAAAGTCCAGGTTGGTGATCTGCTTTTTTTGCAAAGCGCGATGCAGCGACCATTCTGCCAGCGAAATGGGATAGGTTTTAGGCTTTCCGGTTCCGGCAATCAATGAAGGGCCAGCCAAAACTCCGGCAGCTAAAACAGATGTTCTCTTTAAAAATTCTTTCCGGTTAATATCCATGTTAAAAATTTAGAATATGTCAATTAAAAATAAATAGCCGCAGATTCGCTGACTGTGCCGCTGCACCATGTAATCATTAGCGAATCTGCGGCAAATAATGTATAAAACAGTATTGAAGCAATCCTGTTTTGCCCGCATGTTTACAGCGCCCAGGCCTTATCTCCTTTTTTGTAGGGATAGGCACCATCAAATTTCCCGGGGGTTTCAATATAACGCAACGCCTGCTCTGCGCCGGGCTTGGAAGTAAAGTATCCCCAAAGAGTCAATTGCTTAAGCATGGTAAAATAATGCGGCGGATAACTTTGCTTTAACTTCACCGCACCAAAATTTTTCTTGGCTTCTTCTGCTTTAACCCATTCGTCCTGCTTGGCATCGAAGGCCTCTTTTTCTTTTTTATATGCATCCGTTTTTGAAAATGCCTTTGCCTCTTTATCCAGTTCCGTCAGGAAGGCCGTCTTTTCGGTTGCAGACAGGTCGTTGAAGCCTTTTTTATATTTTGCCTCGCAGGCTTCCTGCAACTTGCCGACGCCCTCATGAAATGCCTTCTGTTCGTTTTCGCGGTAGCAGTCCGTTACAATCGTTTTCATAAAATTACCGATCTGCGCCGCCTTTGCACCCGGAGAATCCGGTGTGGTGGGAATGATCGTTTCTCCAACTTCATCCAGCAATGCAACGATCTCCGGTGAAAAGGTACCGGCCTTGATGGCGGCATTTTTACAACCCGACAAAAAAACTTCAGCGCCAATAACGGTACCCCCTAACAAGATACCAACGCGTGATAAAGCTTCTCTTCTGTTCATTTATCTGTAGTTTAAAAACCCGCAAGGTTTGTGACTTCTTGCAGATTCTATGATTAAAGATTTTGTTTTTTCAATTCATTTACGGCATAGTCTACAGCCCGGGCGGTAAAGGCCATATAGGTCAATGACGGGTTCACGCAATTTGCAGAAGTCATAAAAGAACCGTCGGTTACAAATACGTTGGGCGCATCCCAAACCTGGTTCCATTTATTTACCACGGATGTTTTCGGATCCGCGCCCATACGCGCTGTTCCCATTTCATGGATTCCACGACCGATGGTACCGTCACCCTCCCTTCCTTTTACATCTTTTACGCCCGCTTTTTCCAGCATCTCAATGGCATCATTCTTCATATCGACCCGCATTTTCCGCTCATTGTCTTTCCATTCCGCATCAATCGCTAATACATTCAGCCCCCACTTGTCTTTGGTATTTTTATCCAGTGTTACCTGGTTTTCGTGGTAAGGAAGAATTTCTCCAAAACCTCCGATGTTCATCGTCCAGGAACCTGGCTCCGTTAAGGATTCTTTCAGGGCCACACCAATGGTTTGCTCTTCTGCAGACGCGTTACCCCGGCCTCTTCCGCCACCGCCCTGGTAACCAAAGCCGCGCAAATAATCGCGTTTGTCGCCATTCATGTTCCGGAAACGCGGTATATAAATTCCATTGGCTCTGCGCCCGAATATATATTTATCTTCAAATCCTTCCACACGGCCGGCAGCACCCACACCCAGGTGGTGATCCATCAGGTTATGCCCCAGCTCTCCACTGGCACTGCCCAATCCGCCGGGCCAGATATCGGTGGCAGAGTTCATCAGGATCCAGGTACTGTTTAATGTAGACGCATTCAGGAAAACGATCTTTGCATTGTATACATAGGTCTTATTGGTTTCTGCATCCAGCACCTCTACACCGGTTGCCCGTTTTTTGTCTTTATCATATAAAATCTTCGTTACAATGCTCCAGGGCCGGAGGGTAAGATTACCGGTTTTCATTGCAGCCGGCAAGGTAGAAGACTGCGTGCTGAAATAGCCGCCGTAGGGGCAACCCAGCCAGCATTTATTCCGGTACTGGCAGTTGGTACGGCCGGGCAACGGCTGCGTAATATTGGCCACCCGTCCGATGATCATATGCCGCTGTCCTTTATAAATATCTTTGATGCGGGATGCGATGTCTTTTTCAACGATCGTCATATCCATCGGTGGCAGAAACTGCCCGTCCGGCAAATGCGGGATGCCATCCCTGTTACCACTGATCCCCGCAAATTTTTCCACATAATCGTACCAGGGCGCTACATCTTTATAACGCACCGGCCAGTCAACAGCAACCCCTTCTTTAGCATTGGCTTCAAAATCCAGGTCGGCCCAACGATAACTCTGGCGCCCCCATAACAGCGAACGTCCTCCCACATGATACCCGCGGAACCAATCGAAACGTTTCACCTCGGTATAGGGCGATTCTTTTTCATCTACCCACCAGTCGAGATTGGTTTCATTCAGCGGATAATCGCGGTTCAGCACCGGATGATCCTTGATCATTTCCTGGGTTTTGCTTCCCCTGTGCGGAAGCTCCCAGGGCGCCTTACCGGCATTGACATAGTCTTTTACATGCTCGATGTTTTTACCGCGTTCCAGCATGATGACCTTCAATCCTTTTTCTGTAAGTTCTTTTGCAGCCCACCCTCCGGAAACTCCGCTGCCGATGACGATCGCATCGTAAGTATTATTTTCTGCCATTAAACTGTTTTTAAAAAAATCTAAAAATCGTTAGTGAAAAAATAAACAATCATTTAATAGCCATAAAAGTATCGTTTTAAATTTAAATTCCCTGTTATTTTTTCTACAATTATATAAACGGTATTGTGTGTTTAATACATACCCACTCTTTCTTCATTTTTTTAGATTTTTTTCAATAAAAAATCTGTTCCATTTGACGGCGCAGCGCCATACAAACAGCTGTTCCCGTTTTTCATTTTAATAAAAAGACCGCCTTATTCCTGTAACGCTATTCTCCGTTGCTAAGATGCTGAAACCCAGAAAAAAATCCATGCAGGAAGATCCGTATGCAATAAAAACAGGCGGGTGTCGCCATATGGCTATTGAACGCACCCGCGGCACCACATCGCCCTCCGGCCCGGCGGCGCTTTCCGAAATCAAAAAGGCGTTTACCTTTTGGCGGCGAAACGATCAGCAACACCGCTGCAGGAGGATTTATCCGGAATGATTTATCTTTGCATCATGAGTTTTTCCGGAACCAACCCGTTTACAAAAACAGAGGTAGCAACCGACGTCCTCACGGCAGAAGCCGCTTCCTGGCAACTGATCGTATGGAATGATGAAGTAAACACTTTTGAATGGGTGATCGAAACCCTGATGGAGGTTTGCGGGCATAGTTATGAACAGGCCGAGCAGTGTTCCTATATCATTCACTTCAAAGGTAAATACTCCGTAAAGGAGGGCATGTACGAAGACCTTGAACCGATGTGCAACGCCATCCTCGAGCGTGGTATTTCGGCTACGATAGAAGAGCTGGTATCCTAATCAACACCACTACCTCATTCCATGGCTATTTTTGCGTTGTCAGACGAACTTTATTTTCCGCCGGCGCACCTGGCGGAAAAGGATGGTTTGCTGGCCATCGGCGGCGACCTCAGTCCGCAACGGCTTTTGCTGGCCTATGCCTTCGGTATTTTTCCCTGGTATGAAACCGCTCCCATTCTTTGGTGGAGCCCCGATCCGCGCTTTGTATTATTCCCGGATGAATTCCGGCGCAGTAAAACCGTGCGTTCGCTCATCAACAAGAACGCCTTTCAATTTACCATGAATACGGCATTTGAAGCCGTGATCCGTCATTGCCAGCAGGTAAAGCGCAGCAACCAGGAGGGCACCTGGATCACCGAAGCAATCGTGGCGGCTTATCATACCCTTCACCTGCAGGGATACGCACACAGTGCGGAAGTATGGCAGGAAGGCGTATTGGTAGGCGGCCTTTATGGTATCCGGCTGGGCCGTGTATTTTTTGGAGAAAGTATGTTCAGCCTTGTCAGCAATGCCTCCCGCTACGCATTTGACCGGTATGTAGCGCACCTGAAAAATGAACAGGTCGCGCTGATCGATTGCCAGGTCTATTCAGAATACCTGGAAAGTATGGGAGCGCGCATGATCGATGGCAACACGTTTGATGCGCTTTTAAAAGAATTTATTCCTGCCCGGTAACTTGAAGATACGGGATAGCCTTAGCGTTTAGGTTGCAGCAATCAGTTTTCAGTGTCATTTGTTGATTACATCCGGGCCCGGTGGAAGTAAAGCATCTAAACGTAATGATCTCATTCCTGCTCCTTCATCTCATCACTGCAGAAACCCCATAAAATCCGGAAATTGAGCGTCTCACACCAGACATGCACAGGATCTAACGTAAAACTTTAAACGTTGAACCAGGAACAGAACATGCCTTTTAAAACCGGGTGCCGATATAGTGCGGCAGCATCTCCCTCCAGGTTGGCCAGTCGTGTTTATAATTTTCTCCCCAGTTGTCAAATTCGTAATAGATGCCTTTATCATAAAGGAGCTTTGCAAACTCGCCCCCGGCTTTGGGATCCTCATATGCACCGGCACCTGTTAGAATATGGATATGCGGACTTTTCCGGATCTGTTCCAGGATCCCATGATCGGTAAGGTTGGGCATATAATGCCAGGGACTGTTATAGTATACCGTATCATTGATGAATCCATCGGTATAATAGGTAAGATCATATACACCGCTCATCGCAATCACACCGGCCAGCAGGTCCGGACGTTTTAAGAACAGGTTCATACTGTGCAGCGCGCCGAAGGAAGCTCCGCTGATAAATATCGGCGTATCATCACCAGACGTTGTTTTTATATATGGAATCACTTCATTGTACACATAGGCATTCCATTGCTCATGCCGCTGCGCTTTGTCCCAGTTATTCATGTTTTTATTCAGCCAGCTTTCGTTGTTCACACTGTCAATCGAATACACTTTCAGCTCGCCTTCATTGATGAACGGTGCCAGGCTGTCGATCAGCTGAAACCGCTCGTACTCCAGGTAATCTGCCCCCGCTGTGGGCACCAGCAATAACACGGTACCAAAATGACCATAAGAAACGATCGGCATTTCCTTTTGAAGGGATGGGCTGTACCAGGAGTTGATATGCTTATTCATAAACAGGATTTTAAATCTCCATACAAAATAAGCATTTTTAGTTGTATTATGAGATTCGAGCGGCGAGAATTGAGAACTCAGAATTCAGCCTTCAGCGATCAGCTTAAAATTCGAAATCGGGTGTCGGGTACCGGCATTAAGCACCCGAACCGCCGAACCTTAAACATGAAATACTGAGCCGGCCACTCATTTTGTCTTTTTTGTAACCCCATCCCATTGATCCGTGCGGAAGGGTGAAGCAGGCAAACCGGCTCCATTCACCAGGTTTGCGTCCGGGTTATCGGCCCAGGCATAGCGCACCGCTACCGGTTGTTTTACCTCCGGAGCCTTTACCGTTATAGTGGATCCGTTGATGGTGGCATCTGCCCAGTAAAATTTCTGGTCGGCACCGGCAACAGCAAAACCGGTGAGTTTACCTTCGCCGGCCTTCATTCCTGCAGCATGATCAAAGGTCAGCACGATCCTGTCGCCCGTTATCTTTTGCGTTCTGTAACGCGGTCCGGAATATTCAATGGTCTTTTTATAATCCCTGTTCAGCGCAATCAGGGCCAGCCGGCGTCCTACTTCCTGTTTATTTTTCGGATGAATGTCTTTGGCATCACCGATATCAATGATGGTAGCCATACCGGTATTTGCAAGTTGTGTGGTCATCAACTGCGCCTCCCTCAGCTCGGCCCATGCAGAAGACCCCGGCTGATCGGCCCGTTTCATAAAGTTGGCCAGCTGTACAAAATAGAACGGGAAGTTGCCCGATGAAAATTTCGACCGCCAGTCTTTGATCATGGCCGGAAACAATTCCCTGTATTGATAGGCCCTGCCGGCGTTGGATTCTCCCTGGTACCAGATGGCGCCTTTGATGGTGTAGTTAATGACCGGATTGATCATGGCGTTATAAAGCACTGTTGGCCGGTTGGGATTCTCCGGATTTTCAGGCGCCGGCGGCAGCTCTTTTAATGTATACGGCACCTTGTATAACCAGCTTCCCGGGAGTTCTATTTTTTGCCCTGCAGCGTTTTTTATAAACAGCTGCGCAGGAGTTCCGTAGATGCCGCCGCCATTACTGTTGTCCGATACCCGAACGGTAAGATCGTTTGTTCCTTTTTTTATCAATCGCGCAGGAATCGTATACACCCGTTCCTTATTCCACCCATTGGTGGCACCGATCTGCACTCCGTTAAAATAGGTAATATCATCGTCATCTATGGGGCCAAGATTTAATGTAAGATCAGACGACGGCCAGTTATCGGGAATGCTGCATTTGCGTTTAAACCAGATCACTCCGTCGAACCCCGGTAAGCCGTTATCTTCCACCAGCCCGGGTACCGGCATGGTTTTCCAGTCTGCCGTATTCAGATCCCCAGCGGCCCAAAGGGCAACTCCGTTTTGGATGCCTTTGTCTGCTGCCTGTTTTTTTTCATTCCATTCAGCCATCTGTCGCTCAAACGTGGGCCGGTCTGTCTTTGGCGTTGCTTTAATTTTTTGAGCAGCTGCAGCGAAATCGGGAAGTTGCTGCAAGGTTTCATAACTGGTCCAGGCCTCTGCGATGGTGCCCCCCCAGGAGCTATGGATAAGCCCGATAGGGATCTTTGTTTTCTCATAGATTTCCCGGGCGAAAAAATAGGCCACGGAAGAAAACTCCGCTACTGTTGCGGGCGTGCAAACATCCCATCCGCTATTGCGAACCGATAGTGCATTTTGAGGTTGGTTTGCGGTAACGTGCGTGGCTTGTAATAACCGGATGGATGGAAAATTGGCCCTGGCGATCTCCGCTTCATAATTTAAAATCTTTCCCCAGCCGGCCAGCGGCATTTCCATATTGGATTGACCGGAGCACAACCAGACATCGCCGATGAGTACATTTTCCAGCGTAACGGTTTGGTCTTCCGCAATGGTGATCGTATAGGGGCCGCCATAAGCACCGGTCTTCACATGTACGCTCCAGTTACCGTTATCATCGGTTTTTGCCTGGTAGGTTCTTTTGTCCCATGAGGTTTGCACGGTAACGGTTTTGCCGGCGGTGGCTGTTCCCCAAAGCGCAGGTGTTGCTTTTTGCTGCAATACCATGTTACTGCTGATAACGGCCGGCAGTTTTACTTCGGCGCATATCGGTGTTGACCAACCAATCGTAAGGACAAGGCATAGTAATGCTAAAAAGCGGCAAGATTTCATCTGTTTAATTTTTATTTTTAATGATCCGCAGCAATCCGCAAAAAAAATCAGGGCCAGCAGGAAGCGCATCACTCATTTCAAACAATCATTTTTGAGGGTACTAAAATAAGCATATTCTGCGGACGGAACAAGGGATGTTTTGTTTTATGCAGGATGGAAAAAAAATAGCGAGCAGCAATCATTCTGATAACGAACGGTTGGTTGCTTGCCGCTGCTGTGCATGATTCAAGATTTCTTTAACGCAAGGTGTGCTATGCATCCGCAAGGACGCTATGCGGATGTTCTTAATTATTTGATCGGCTTTATCCTTTTTGAAATTTAAAACCCGGCAACGAAGGATCCTGATGGCCGATGTCTGATAGCCGATAGCTGATGGCTAATGGCTGATCGCTGACTGCCCCCTTGCGCTTATTCCCGTTTACCGCCTTTGCGGCGTTTATAGTAGGCATCTGCCTTTTGCTGGCGTCCAGCAATGATTGTTGCAAGCTTTTGATACAGTGCCTGCATCCGCGCATCCTTATGCCCCGCCAGCTTCATGATGCCATCTCCGCCCTCATAGTACGCCATCGCTCCGTTATCAAGAACGTCCTTTTTTTGAAACCCGTCGATATATGCGGTTAACCGTCTTTCAAAAGCAGGACGCTCTACACGCATATCAAATTCCAGCTCCATCCCCATGCCATGCTGTTTTGCAAAATCACAGGCTTCGTCAATACGGCTGTCTGGTACTTTTTCATTAAAGAAATGATTGGGCTGTTGATACGCCGCATCAAAACCCGCCGTCTTCCAGTTGCCATGTCCTTCTGCTTTCCAGTAAGGAATCCAGTAAAATTTCATTTGTTGAGAACGGATGTATCCGGCAATACGGGGCAGTAACGTTTTGCCACCGGTACTCTGCTCTGCTACCCAGTAAAAGCCGGCAAGTTCCAGCTGATCCAGTCCTGCTTTGCGCCAGCGGTTCAGCGCATCATCGATATACCATTTACAGGCCTGGAAGCGGCTTTCCTCGTTATCAAAACTCAGCATTTCCCCGTTCAACATTCCCCAATCCTTTTGATTATGGACCGGCTCCGGCAGTGTGAGCACGACCTTGCGTTTACGAACCGGTTTTATGCCTTTTTTTACCAGGCCGGAAAGCACATCATTGAGTGCATGAATAGCCTTTCCCTGTTCAAAATTCCGGTCCAGCAGCCAGGACCATTCCTCCTTGCCTCCATGTTCTTTTTCATAGCCGATGGAATAGTCTTTTCCCTTCCCGTTCTTAAACTCAATAAAGAGAAACCCGTCAAACAAGAAATCGGTCTTCCTCCCCTGCCGGCGGTACACGTAAGGTGCTATCTGTTCCGCAGACCAGTCCGGCCGATGTACCCCACCCTGGTAAATCAGGGCCAGGTCTGTTATGTAATCCGTTTGCGGAGAAGCCAGAGGCAGGTAGTGCTGCGCCTGCATCACGGATGGCAGTATGGCTATTCCCAGCGCGATTCCAATTTTCTTTATACAGTTAATGTTCATTGCTTATTATTTATAGTTGATTTTGCCGCCCCCCGGCGCCAACGGGCGCTTATCCGTACTATACTGCGCCTGATCCGGAGGAAGCCACTTTTTCAATACACCAGGATAACGGAGCAGGCCAATGGTACCGGCAACCGGCGTTTCTATGTCCCGGCTTTTTGCGGTTTATAAACAGCCGGGCATGCCTTTTATTAACCGGTTCTTATCGCAAGCCCAACCTGATCCGGTGGCACACCACCGTTATTTCAAATAAAAAAATAAATATAGTCTCCATTCATTTATAAAAAAAATTATAAATATGGAGCAGATCTATTGTCACTGAAACCGCTATGATGATTCGTAATGAAAGCAGCACGAGAGCGGGTTACACCCTGTCAGCGCATCCGCCTGCGCCGCATGTATCCCGGTATAATAGCTACTGCATTTTACCTTATAATAACGAAAAGTTTTTAAAATTTTTTATTAATTAATCATATTTGCAGCACGATAACGGGCTTTTATAACGGGGCACAAAACATCCATATGAACCGACATATCCTTTTGATCAGTATTACCGTTGCCCTTGGAGGGCTGCTTTTTGGCTTTGACACGGCTGTGATCTCCGGCACACTTACCGACCTGGAACGGGTCTTTCACCTGGATGAAACCACGCTCGGATGGGTGGTTAGTGCTGCCCTGGTGGGTTGTGTGATCGGCGCACTCTTTGTAGGGAACCTGGCCGACCGGTTTGGCAGAAAGCCGCTGCTGCTCCTCTCCGCTCTTTTATTCCTGATCTGTGCCATCGGTTCGGGCCGGTCCCAAAGCGCCCAAATGCTGGTATTCTTCCGGATCATCGGAGGTGTTGCCGTGGGTATAGCGTCGGTGATCTGTCCTATTTATATTTCAGAGATTGCTCCAGCCAAAGAAAGGGGGCGGCTTACGATGATGCAACAGATCACGATTGTGATGGGTATCCTGCTGGCCTTCGCCTCCAACTGGATCATCGCCAACACCCGTATCGCCGGCGATTGGTTTCATACGGCCGCAGACAATCACTGGCGGCTGATGTTTGAAGCACAGATCATTCCTGCCATTATTTTCTTTATCGGCCTCCTGCCGGTACCCGAAAGCCCCCGCTGGTTGCTCACCCGCAATAACGAAACAAAGGCGATCCGTACCCTCCGGTTATTTTACCGTGCGGAAGAAATCAACGCCGTATTACAACATGTTAAAAACCATATCAGCGGCTCTGGTGCTCAAAAAACAAACTGGAAGGAAGTTGTTGCGCCCCAAAACCGGAAGCGCCTGCTGATCGGGATCACGTTTGCGGGCATTGCCCAGCTTACCGGCATCAATATTATCTTTTACTATGCGCCTAAAATATTTGAACAAACGCAAACCGGAAGCAGCATCCTGTTTCAAACAGTGCTTACCGGCATCATCAACCTGCTATTTACCCTGCTGGCGCTTTTGTTTATCGATAAACTGGGGCGAAAAAAACTCATGCTTTTCGGATCATTGGCAATGGCCGTTTCGATGGCAGTGCTAAGTATCCTCTTTTACAGGAATACCCTCAACAATTATTTTGTGTTGGTGCTTATTCTACTGTATATCGCTTTTTTTGCCGTATCCTGGGGAGCCACTATCTGGGTATATATTGCCGAAATCTTTCCGAACAGCATCCGCGGTACCGCCAGCTCTATTGCTACTTTTGCCAACTGGGGCATGAACTTCCTGGTTTCACTTACCTTTCCCATACTGTTAGCCCGGCTCGGCGGTGCGGGTACGTTTGGACTGTATGCCCTATTTAATTTCATTTCATTCCTATTTGTTTATAAATTTATATTTGAAACAAAGGGCGTTTCACTCGAAGAAATTGAATCCATCCAGGTGTGATCCGATGCTTTTGCGATCCACCGCGTATACTGCAGAAATGTTGAAACGGTGGCTCCGGTGCAGCAGTTAAGAGACAGTGGGGCCTATCGTTCCGGCGTTTATAAATTGCAATTCGCCGGAGCCGAATAAACGATCACGGCGCGTTTTAAAACGCAGGTATAAAATGAAACAGAAACAACCCATGGCGAAGAAGAAAAAGGAATACGATTTTTTTTCTGATGAACGATCCACCGGAGTGGCTTACAAAAACAAGTCGCGGAAAAGAAAGATCATCAATTACCTGGATAAAAATGGGGAAACCATCATCGCTGAGCTGGCGCAGGCCATTAACATCAGCACTCCAAAAACCACCAGTCTTATCAATGAACTGATTGACGAAGGATTGATCAGTGACTATGGCAAGGTAGATTCAACCGGCGGACGGCCGGCCAGTAC
This sequence comes from Niabella pedocola, assembly GCF_021044425.1. Classification (GTDB taxonomy): domain Bacteria; phylum Bacteroidota; class Bacteroidia; order Chitinophagales; family Chitinophagaceae; genus Niabella; species Niabella pedocola. Next base: position 580,116 of record NZ_JAJNEC010000004.1, read on the forward strand.
ATATGGTCTTGTTGCAGACTCCTGCTTCTTTATCGGTATCGACGTAAAACAATACTACGTAAACATTGGCCTGCTCGATTTTCAAAAGAACCTCCGGAAAGCAAATATGAAAACCCCATTCCTGCTTGAAAACAACGAGGCATCGCTGAACAGCCTGATCAAACTGGTCAGGGATTTTATAAAAACCGCAAACATCGATAAGCATAAGATCCTGTCGCTTTGTGTAAACCTGGGTGGCCGCATCAATACCAATAGCGGCGTTAGTTACAGCTATTTTCATTTTAATGACCAGCCACTGAGTGCCGTGCTTGAAAAACAACTGGGCATTAAAAGTTTTATTGAGAACGACTCCCGTGCCATGGCCTACGGCGAGTTTCATAAGGGTATTGTAAACAATGAAAAGAACGTGTTATTCATGAACCTCGATTACGGGCTTGGATTGGGCATTATGATCGAAGGTCAGGTATATTACGGAAAATCCGGTTTTAGCGGGGAGATCGGCCATATCCCATTCTTTAATAACGAAATCATGTGCCATTGCGGCAAAAAAGGATGCCTTGAAACAGAAGCCTCGGGCATTGCATTATTGCGACTGTTTAAAGAAAAAATGGTCGAGGGAATCAGATCCAGTATCAGCTCTCAAAAAGATATCCGGTTAAACGATATCATCGACGCTGCCAAAAACGAAGACATGCTGTCTATTGACCTGCTGGCGGCCATCGGGGAAAAAATTGGCAGAGGAATCGCTGTGCTCATCAATATCCTGAACGTTGAAATGGTAATCCTAGGCGGCCCCCTGGCTTCCACCGGCGATTATATTTATCTTCCCGTTAAAGCGGCCCTGAATAAATACTCGTTAAATCTTGTAAGCCAGGATACCCAACTGGTGTTATCCGAACTGGAAGAAAAAGCGGGCCTGGTTGGTGGCTGCCTTATCGCCCGGAACAAGCTGTTGTTATAAAGTACGAGGTTATTTAAAATAACTCATGTGGAATCTAATTGTAACGGTATGCTGCCGTTGCGGCTCCCGGGGCTTTCGCAGCGCAAAATCTACTTTATATGATGCGAACCAGAATACAGGCAGCCATTCTAAACAGGAACCACGTATGTGGCGCCTTGACGGTGACAATGGCCGGACCTGGTCTACCCCAAAACATAAAACGTCATACCTGAACATCCGCCCCGAAGCTTATTAAACCGGTTGTTTCCTGCTTTCTTTTTCTGCGGATTCCATGATCTCCCGGATGCGGATCTGTGCACCATTTTTTTGCTTGCTGATCTCTGCGGCTTCCATAAAAGCGATAGCCCCGATCGTTTGTTCTTTGGCCACTGGAGATCGGCCGGTTTTAAAAAAATCGATAATCGCAGACACCAGTGGCGCATAACCGGTAAAATCGCCAAGTGTTGCACGCTGCCCTCCCGCCCCATATACATAGCCGCCAAAGCTCCAGGAATTATTGCGCAACCCTCTCAGGGTTCCGATCCGCTGATCATCCCAAATGCCCACCACCATATCCGACAGGGGGGTGTAGGTGCGCGCAACCGTTCTGCAATCTGCACCCAGTAAGGTATATAACATTTCCACGCCGTGTACGCCATACCAGAAAAGATCCGGATGCGTAGGTTCAACCGGTGTTGGTGAAAACACATCTGCAGCGATCACCTTTCCGATCTTTCCCTGAACGATTTCCTGCACGGAAGGTATATAACGAAGCGTTGATGAAGAGAACACCGGAACCTTGTATTTTTCCGCAGCCCGGTAAATGGAAAGCGTATCCTTCAAAGAGGCGGCAATCGGTTTGTCGATAAACATGGGCTTTCCGGCCCTGAAAACAGGCAGTGCCTGCTCCAGGTGCAGGCGCCCGTCATTGGTCTCCAGCATAACCAGGTCAACCAACGGTATTAATTCACTGATCGAATTTACGATCGCTACTCCCTGGGCTTTTATCGCTTCCGTATTCCGCGGGATCATGTCGATGCTGGAGCGGATGTCTTTACTGCCTCTCGGGGTGGCCGCTACGATCTTAAATCCGCCCAGCGCTGCCGGTGCATCGGGGGCATTTAATAACCGGGCAAATGCCGGGCCGTGCTCGGTATCCAGCCCTATTACACCAATTCTTTTTCCTGCAGGGGTATCCCCGTGTATCGGTTGCAACGTTAATGTACGGGCCTTTAAACCCAGCGCCATCCCGGCTCCGGCCAATGTAGCATTTTTTATAAAAGTGCGCCGGCTGCCTGTATGATCCATATCGATGTTTTTATTTAAAAAAAATGTATCGTTGCTGCACATGCTGCTGCTAAGCAAACGATTTATCGCCAGGCTTAAACGGTATATCCCCTTCGAATTTACCGGGCACGGGCACATACCGCAATGCTTTTGTAACACCTACTTCTGAAGTAAAATAACCGGTAATGATCAGTCCCTTTATTGTTGCATAATAATGTTTGGGCGGATCTTCCGGCTTAGCGGGCTTATAGGTTCCGATCTGGGCGTCGAGGAATAACATAACGGATCGCTTTTCCTCATCAGTAAGCGCATCAAAACGTTGCCCCGTTTTCTGGCGAACCGCTTCCCGGAACCGGTTCATCCCTTCTAAAAAGAAAACCTGATCCTGTTTACGAAAACAATCGGTTACAATGGTCTGAATATAATCGCCTACCCGAGCGGCCGCTGCTCCGGGCACGCCGGGCGTTGCGGGCAGCAGGGCCTCTCCAACCTGGTCCAGCAGCTTTATGTCTTCCCTGTTTAAAATACCGGTGCCCTGTTCCGGTTTATTGCAGCCGGTGAGTACTCCTGAAAATTCCACGGCAGTGCCTCCTGCCAGCAAACTCAATAACGAAATAGCTTTTCTTCTGCGCATCTTATCGATGATATTAAAGGTTCCCTTTTTTTAGTTCCGCTACCGCATGATCGACAGCCCGCGCGGTAATCGCCATAAACGTTAACGACGGGTTCTGCGTACTGGTAGATACCATGCAGGCGCCATCGGTAACCAGTACATTCGGACAATGATGCAACTGGTTCCATTTATTCAGTAAAGAGGTTGCAGGATCCTTGCCCATCCGCACGCCACCAACTTCATGAATATCCAGGCCGGGAGCCTGTTTTGTATCCGTTGCCGCAATGTTCTTTGCTCCGGCAGTTTCCAGCATTTCCGCTCCTGTATCTAAAAAATCCTTCAGCAGGCGCTCGTCATTTTCATCATACCCCACGGAAGTGATCAGTTGTGGTATACCCCAGGGATCGACCTGATCCTTGCTAAGGCGTACGTGATTGGTTTCTTTAGGTATGGTTTCCCCCTGCATCATCATAAATACGTTCCATCCCCCGGGATCTGCTATGGCCGTTTTAAACGCCGCTCCGGCCTGATCACCGCCAACTGCATGCCCCCACCCGCTTCGTGCGGCACTGAAGAACACCATATAGCCACGCTGAAAATCGGTCTCCTGCCGGTGCACGTTCCGGAAATTCGGCATCATCACCGCGCAGGGTCTTTTGCCGGAATAATAACGGTCTTCCATGCCTTCCAGGGAAGCATACAGATGTCCCCTGTAATTATGAAAGGCAATGTATTTTCCCAGCAGGCCATTATCGTTGCCCAGGCCATTCGGGAACCTTCTTGAAGTAGAGTTTAAAAGGATCAGGTTCGTGCTTAGTGTAGATGCATTGACAAAAATAATTTTCGCAAAATACTCCGTTATCTTTTTTGTGTGCGCATCAATAACGCGAACGCCGGTTGCTTTTCCTTTTGCATCGTCATAAATGATGGAATGCACGATGGAATCTGGCTTCAATGTAAGATTTCCTGTTTTTGCAGCCCATGGAAGCGTGGAAGCATTGGAGCTGAAATAACCACCGAAGGGGCATCCCCGTTGACAGAGATGTCTTGCCTGACATTGCATCCGTCCCTGATCTTTATGTACCTGTTGGGGTGCCGTAAGATGTGCACAGCGGCCAATGATCACATTCCGGTCGCGGTGACGGGCTTCGATCTTCACACGCATCGATTGCTCCGCCCGGTTCATTTCCCAGGGAGGCAGAAACTCCCCGTCCGGAAGCGTATCCAGACCATCCCTGTTGCCGCTGATGCCGGCGAACAATTCCACATGACTGTACCAGGGTGCCAGTTCTTCATAGGTAAAGGGCCATTCGACCGCAAAACCGTCCCTTGCGGGGCCTTCAAAATCATACCGGCTCCATCGCTGCGTTTGCCGTGCCCACATCAGCGACTTACCGCCCACCTGGTCTGGCCGGATCCAGTCAAAAGGCTTTTCCTGGATATACGGCTGATCCTTGTCTTTCAGAAAAAAATGGGCCGCGGTTTCATCATACGCATAGCATCGCGCGGCAATCGGGTTCTCTTCCAGTACTTTCAGCGGGAGCCTTCCCCTGTGTGGAAATTCCCAGGGTGCCTTCATCGCCGTTGGATAATCCTTTATATGTTTTACATCTTTTCCCCGGTCCAGTACCAGGGTCTTTAATCCTTTATCACAAAGTTCTTTTGCGGCCCATCCGCCGCTGATTCCCGAGCCTACAACAATGGTATCAAAAACATGTTCCGGATTCTGCTCATTCATTACAATCGTTTTAACAGTATCATCTGCAGCAACCTGCATCGCGGGTATGCATACCTATTTTTAAACCCGCTCTAAGTTAATCATCATTTTAAAAACACAGCGGTTACCCATTCATTCACCTGCCTGTTGCTGATTTTCTTAAGCGTTTCCTATATCGATACCATCCTCCTTTACGAAAACAACCTTTCCATTTCCGCCCTTCAAGATCAGTAACCCTTCGCCGATACAGCTTCCGTATCCAACCCGTTCCGGGTATTCCGGATTCTTAAAATGACTCCTGGTATAGTTGTGTATTCTCTAAAACCAGTTCGGGCATCTTTCAGAACCAGTGAGCTGGTACCCTTTGGCAGCCATACCAGCGTTTCCATATGCACCCAGCGTAACCGTTGCAGACAAATTTAGCAATATTTTTACTTTCGAATAATTGCTTTTAAAAATAAATTAATAAGTAGAACCGATTCATTTTCTCTGGCGCATGGATATCCAAACTATGCGGTGGCCCGTGCTTTATTGTAACGGCTCCGGTAATCTGCAGGCGAAAGACCGGTTATTTTGCGGAATACATCGCGAAAGGTTTTATCATCGGTATAGCCTACATCCATCATCACTTCGAATATGGTTTTACGGCCGCGTTCCAGCTCTTTTTTGGCGGCTTCGATCTTTACCCGTTGCAGGTAGGCCACGGGGGTATTACCGGTTGCTTTTATAAAACGCCGGTCAAAATTGCGCCGGCTGATCGCCAGCTGCACCGCCAGTTTCTCAAAAGAGATCCGGCTATCCAGGTGTTCCTCGATATAGGTTTGCGCATGCTGGATCAATTCATCGTCGTGCTCCTTTTGTGCCTGGAAGATCGTAAACGGAGATTGAGTGGTCCGCTCTACTTCGATCTGAAAAACCTTTGAGCAACGGATAGCAACGGAACGGTCGAACAGGTTTTCTACAAGGTACAGGATCAGGTTCAGGAACGAATATGCACCGCCGTTGGTATAGATCCCGTTTTCATGGGTAATGATCTTACCGGTGGCTATTTGCACGCCCGGGAACATCCGTTCAAATTCCGCTACCTTATTCCAATGAATGGAACAGGCACGGTTTTGCAAAAGCCCCGTAGCTGCCAGAAGAAACGCGCCGGAGCACATGCTGGCCACTTCTGCCCCGCATTTGTATTGCAGCCGGATCCAGTCGAGGAGCTCCTGGTTTTGCCGTACGGCTTCCTCGTATTCGCCCAGTACGGCTGGGATCAGGACCAGGTCGGTTTGACGGATCTGCCGGATATCCACCGGCCGTATCGCCAGGTACCCGTTATGCGATCGAACCTCTGAAGCAAAGCCGGCAATTTCAATATTCACCAAGGATGGGTGCCCCGCCTGTTTCCAGTATTCGTTTGCCTGACGCAGGATATCATACGCCCCGCCGATGGTATTTACATTGACCCTGCAATCCGGCACTACGATGGTTATATGTTTCATGCTGCTATTTTTATATGTTGGGCGCTACCGCAATACGTTGTGGAACGAGCTGCAGCTGCAATGCACTTCATAAAATTACTGTTACAAAGGTATTAAACCTGCCCTGTCCAAATATCCCCGTATTAAAGTCCATTTCACACACTGAAAATACATCATTAAGCCAATAGCTTTGTACCGGATAGATGCCGGAAACAACAGCAAGTAAAAATTGAAGACAATATTACCCTCCTTAAATAATACAATTCCAATATGAATAACCGTAATTTCTCCGTTTCCATTATAACGGACCAAACACCCGAAGCCGTGTTTAACGCAGTAAACGATGTACGCGGATGGTGGACAGAAAACCTTGAAGGAAAAACCTTTCAAAAAGATGATGTCTTTGAAGTGCGCTTTGGCGATGTACATTATTCACGGCAGCAGTTAACAGAAGTGATCCCTGATACAAAAGTAGTATGGCTGGTTACGGATAGCCGGCTCAATTTCCTGCAGAACCAGTCGGAATGGAATGATACGCAGATCTCCTTTGAAATTTCAGAAGAAAAAGGCCATACCCAGCTTCGCTTTACACATGAGGGCCTGCAGCCGGATGTGGAATGTTATGGTGCCTGCTCAAACGCATGGTCAGACTTTATTCTGAACAGCCTGCGTAACCGGATCGATACCGGTAAAGGAAATCCTGCTCCAAAAGACGCCGTTTAGCAGCCCGGGTACGGTTCGCTAAACGAAGGTTGTACCGGCATCAACCCGCGGCCCGGGCATAAAAGAATTTGGGTTGATAGCTGCTGTTGTAGATGAACAGTACCGAGCCATCTCTGATCGTTTCGATAATTGGACGGCTGAGTTCCACCGGCACAGCGGGGCATCCAAAGCTCCGGCCCAGGTATCCCAGCTCATTGATGCTCGACTGGCTTACATAAGGCGCGCCATGCAGTACGATGGCCCGCTGCAGGGCCCTGTCATTCAGGCCCGGCTCCAGCCCTTTTAGTTTTAATGAATACCCGTTTCCGCCAAAATAAGGTGCATCCGTAAGATAAAATCCCAGGCTGCTTTTATTTGAAGACATGGTATTGCTGAACGAGGTGGCTACCAGGGTGCCGGACTTCCGCCCATGTGCCGCCCAGGTATTAAAGAGCAGCTTATAATTTTTAACGTCGAGAATATACATCCGTTTATTTACGCTGGGCTGATCAAAATCAACGATCGTAATCACCGAATCATTCAGCACTTTTCCTTCTTCCTTTAACTCTTCCAGACCTTCCAGCGCATAGGTAAACGCCTGCTCCGAAAGTCCTTTCAGATCCAGGTGCAGGCTGTCATAAACCAGTTGATGTCTGTTGGCTTTCCAACCAAAAGACATGCGGTACATGGGTACCGAACTGATCTTTTCTGAAACCGGAGCCACAGCAGGTGCGTGCCATGAAATATTTGTCACAGCAACAATTAAAACCACCAGCGCTATTAATTTTTTTGCAATAAAAATCCTCATCATTAAAAAATACTTTTTTTTAATTCCTCAAAAATTCAGATGCAAGGTTTAAAATAGTTCTAATGCGTCATATGGCGACGAAGCATTCAGAGCCGATCATTATCGGGTGTTTCGGGGGAAGCAGTCAACTTTGTTGCACACTACTTTTTCCACAAAACCAGTGCAAAGTTAGGGCAGAAAAATGGGTTTTCTGTTACGAAAAACCTAAATGAAATATTTTATATACTTAAATTTATATATATCTGTTACTCAATACCTAAAACTTCTTTTGCCAGGCGGATCATCCGGGGTTCACCGGTGTGTTTGCCTTTTTCATCGGAAAGTTTTACAGTGGATACCCATCTTTTACCGTCGAACTGAACAGCTGTTAGTTTCATTACAATATTCATGGGTTTTAATCCCACATCATTGGTGAGGTTGGTACCGATACCGAAAGATATACCGATCTTCCCCTTGGTTGCATGCGTGATCTCCGCCACTCTTTCGGTGTTCAGGCCGTCGGAAAAAATGATGAATTTATAGGCCGGGTTGATCCCCAGGCTCCGGTAATGCGCGATCACCTTTTCTGCATAGGCAATGGGGTCCCCGCTATCATGCCGCACCCCGTCGAACAACTTGGCGAACTTTTTGTCGAACTGCTCAAAAAAGACATCGTTGGTATAGGTATCAGACAGGGCCACTCCCAGGTCGCCGCGGTACACATCCGTCCAGTGTTCCAGGCTTAATGCATTGGCCATGGTAAACCCGTATTTGGCTGCATGAAACATAAACCATTCATGCGCATGCGTTCCGATCGGTTTTGTTTTTGAGCGCATCGCCAGGTGCACATTGCTGGTACCTACAAAATTTTTACCGCCATGTTGGGTGAGGGTGTCTACCACCAGCTGCTGCACACTGAAGGAATGCCGGCGCCGTGTGCCAAATTCTGCAACGGGCACATCCAGTTCTTTGTAAATACTCGTCTTCTCGATCGTATTGCGCACCACCTGTCCGTCGTCCTCACGTTGTTGCCCCGTGCGTTCATAATACAATTCGCTGATCAAAAAAAGCAGGGGTACTTCCCAGAGAATGGTCCGGAACCAATGCCCCTCCACTGAAACCTCCAGCTGCTCGCCTTCCTGAACAATATGCACTTCCGAAGGATCGTACCGGTACCCGGCCAGCAGGTCGAGGTAAGCCGCATTCAGGTAGGGGCAATTGAGCGCAAGGTACCGGTGCTCTTCCCTCGTGAGCTGCAGGGATGCCATTGAAGCCACCTGTGCTTTTAACGCTTCTCCAAAGCCTTCGGGAAATGCATGGGCACCTCGGTTGATAAACGTATACCGGGCCTTTACGTCCGGAAACAGCTGCATCACGGCGCATTGCATGGTAAACTTGTAAAAATCATTATCGAGGATCGACGGGGAAGGAAAAAGCGTTTCAGTGTTCATTTTTCAAACGTACATAAAATTTTGTTTAGTTGTCGGTTTTCAGCGATCAGCTATCAGCGATCAGGCATCCGTAATCCAGAAATATCCCTGTGTGGTTGCGCCGTATATGCTTTTTACCGTTCTTTGCAACATGGCAATACAAGTAGGCATCATCATGGGCAGCGATAGCGATTTACCGGTAATGGAGCCGGCTGCTGCAGTTTTAAAAGCAATAGGTATCGACTATGAAGTAACCGTAGTATCTGCACACCGCACGCCTCTGCGTATGATTACATATGCGCAAACGGCAAAAGAGCGTGGATTAAAAGTGATTATTGCCGGTGCCGGCGGAGCAGCGCACCTCCCGGGGATGGTAGCCTCCATCACGGCGCTTCCGGTAATCGGTGTGCCGGTTAAATCGAGCAATTCGATTGACGGATGGGATTCTGTATTGAGTATTTTACAAATGCCGAACGGTGTGCCGGTTGCTACTGTGGCCCTCAACGCCGCTAAAAATGCGGGCATCCTTGCCGCGCAGATCATTGGTGCTTCCGACGATGCCATTTATGAAAAGATGGCGGCTTATAAGCAGGAAATGGAAACCGAAGTACTGCAGAAAGTGGAGCGGCTAAAGGGATCGGGACAGCCGAATGCATTTGATTCCTGAGGCTTCTGCTATAAGCATTCAGCCATCAGCATTCAAAATTCAGTTATCAATAGTACGCTATCTGCGATTTGGAATGCGCTATAACTCCTCCAGTACCACAAACTGCTGCTCTAGGCCCAGCGCATGCTGATACAGCAGATCGATCAATGCAGGACCATGTTGTGCATAAAATGGAATAAAGTTTTCAATACGTTCCTGCAGATTGTTTAGCGGAAACAGTTGCGCTTTTAATTTTGTTACCTGGTTCATCGCATCCTGGTGATTTCTTTTCTCGGCGCGGAGTATTTTCTTTCCGAGTTCACCGATCCGCCGGGTGGTATTTGTTTCCAACGCAGCAATATGCTGCAACAGGGTACCGTCTATGAGGGCTGCCTGCTCCTTCAGCTCAGCATAAAGCTGGCGGATCGTATCCAGGGAGGTTTCGACGCTTAGATTTTGTTCAGAATGTGCCCGTACCCAGTCGTTCTTAAGATCATGAAGCGGCTGAAAAAGCTGTACGGGTTTATACCCCAGTTTTTGAACCAGCGCCGTCTGCCTGCGGTTGATCAGCAGCAACGAGTTCCGTAATACCAGTAATGGATAGGGTACTTTATAGTGTTCAAATATTTTCTTTAACTGGATCCAGTAAGCCAGCTCTCCCCCTCCGCCTATAAATAAAAGGTTGGGCAGGATCATTTCCTGGAATACCGGGCGAAGGATCACATTGGGACTAAACCGCTCGGGATGTTCATCTACCTCTTTTATGATCTCCGCCGCGGAAAAAGAATGGGGTGTGTCTACCACGCTCCATCGATCCCCGGAACGTTCGATCCGGTGACGTCCCTGGTCGGTCAGGTAGAACAGGTTGATCTCCCGGCTATGGGCCTGAACCTTGTAGCCGGCCGCCGTTAACTGCGCGGCGGTTGCTGCTACCATTGCCGCCGAGCGGCCATTTTGCAATTCATCTTTGAACAATCCTGCTGCTATGGACTTTAATTCCGCATTGTCGGGTATCACCACGATCAACCCATACCGGGCGAACAAAAAATGCACAAATGCAAATGTTGCTTCCTGGATGGAACATCCGGGTTTATAGCAAGCGCGCAGTGCCGCGGCTATTTCATTGCCGTAGGGCCATACGCCAGTTTGTGCCTCGATCCGGTCCAGCAACTGGAGCAACGCTTTATCCACTTTCATTCTTCCTACGGCGCCGGTTTGGTCCGTGTTCCACTCCATCTTTTGTCCATCTATAAAAAGATGCCCCAGCTCATCCAGGTCGGCATCCTCGCTTCCCATATAATATACCGGTACAAAATCATATTCGGGGTATGACTTTTTGCTTTGTTCTGCAAGCCGGATCGCATGCAGGATCTTATAAATAAAATAAAAGGGGCCGGTAAAAATATTGGGCTGATGTGCGGTAACCGTAGTAAATGTGGTTTCTTTTTCCAACAGTGCAAGGTTCGCGGTCACCTCATCCGAAGCCGGAACCGAGCTGTATTGCTGTCGTAATGCACGCACCAGCAGTGCCCGGTTAGTGGTTACCGCTTTTCGCCGTTCTATGGCGTTGCCGATGGCCGACACCGAAGGAAATTCTCCATAAAACGGCTTCAGTTGGGCATCTTCATTCAAATAATCTGAAACCAGTTTACTAAAGAAACCGGTTTCCGCGTAAGAAAGATGTTGGGTCTTACAGTCCATACATTGATATTGCAATCCAAAATGAAAATACAATAACATTTTTAAAGTGAAATAGTTTTATTTTTAGCGAATGATCATCTTAATACAATGCACGGACCAGGTAGGCCTGGTGGCTGCTATTTCGAAAGTAATGGCGGATGCGGATCTCAATATCATCTCCATGCGGGAATATGTGAATGTGGAGGCAAACCGTTTTTACCTTCGCCTGGAAATAATGGCCGACATTATTAACGCCGCGCATGTGGAAGCCGCATTGTTAAACGTATTGCCTCCCGGCTGCTCGATCTTTATCCAACCGGCCGTTAAAAAAAAGGTAGCCGTGCTGGTTACAAAAGAGTACCATTGTTTGGGCGACATCCTGCTGCGGAATTATTTCAACACTCTCGGCGCATCTGTGGAGTGTGTGATCGGCAATCATGAAACGCTGCGATCGCTTACCGATAAGTTCGACATTCCTTTTCATTATGTAGATCACCTGGACCGTACGAAGGCGGCTTTTGAGGAAGCGGTGTCGGCCGTATTGGGCAACTACCGGTTCGACTATATTATCCTTGCAAAATTTATGCGCATCCTTTCCCCGGGGTTTGTGGCGGCTTATCCGCACCGGATCATTAATATTCATCACTCATTCCTGCCGGCCTTTGTTGGCGCCAGCCCATACCGGCAGGCGCATGAGCGAGGCGTAAAACTGATCGGCGCAACCGCTCATTTTGTGACGGATGTACTGGATGAAGGGCCCATTATCGCCCAACAGATCATTCCTGTGAACCATGCCCATTCCGTAACGGATATGGTAACGCTGGGCAAGGAAATTGAGGAATCGGTTCTGGCAAAGGCCCTGCAGCTGGTATTGCAGGACCGGGTGATTGTGGACGGAAATAAAACAGTGGTGTTTGAGAACTAATGGATGTGCTTCACGGCCGTTTATTGCTCACGGTTCAACGGTCTTCTCAGGATTTCATTTGCGCACCGATTTCACAGATGTACACAGATTTTTTAGATACGGTATTTAATAATCGCTGTCTGTACGAATCGATATGATCCGTGAGAACACCCGCTGCCGTCTTAACGGTTCTGCCGGTTTTCGCAGGCTATACCTTAAAAAAAAATCCCGCTTTAAAAGCGGGATCCATCTTATTAAAGAGGGCAACTTTATCAAACGCCTTTCTTCCGGGTGATCATCCCGTAGATCCACAATAAAAGCACTGCTCCTAAAATGGCAAAGGCAAATCCCTTGAATGACCAGTTCCCGTTGATCGAAATGCCCAGCACCTGTGTGCCGATCCATCCGCCCAAAAAGGCTCCCGCGATACCAATAATGATGGTTACGATCCAACCGCCGGGGTCCTTACCGGGGTGTAGGGCTTTAGCAATAGCACCTGCTATCAATCCAAAAATGATCCAAGATAAAATACCCATAATTTTTTTGTTTTAACAAGGTGAAATAAAGTTTTCGTCCTTTAAAGTTAATACAAAAAAACATGCCAAAAAAACAATTTACCGTTAACGAAGGACATCGTTATCAACCGGTTATTCACCAATAACCCGGCTAATTTTCCCGGTCTGCATCATTAAATCGACCAGTGCAATGGCTGTAACAGCCTCCACAATTACTGGCGCACGAAGCGCTACACAAAGATCGTGGCGCCCCTTTACGGAAAAATCTTCCATCTGTCCGGTTTCCCAATTCAGGCTATGCTGGGGCTTGGGTGTGGAAGCAGTAGGTTTTATAGCGATGCGAAATACCAGTTCATTACCATTGGTGATGCCGCCTACAATGCCACCGGCATGATTGGTAGTGGTTTTGCCTTCGTTATTTTCAATGGGATCATTGTGTTGCGAACCAAACATTTTTGCAGCCGCAAAACCGGCACCGAACTCTACTCCTTTCACCGCCGGAATCGTAAACAGGAGCTGCGCCAGAACGGACTCCACCGAATTAAAGTAAGGCTCGCCCAAACCGACCGGAAGTCCATTTACACGGCATTCGATCAGCCCGCCTACGGAATCCTTTGCTTCAATAGCCTTCTGCAATCCTCTTTCCGGATCCGGGTCTCCGCCAATTTCCGTGATCCGGGCTACAATGGAAATATCCCGGAGCAATTTTTTAGCGATCACCCCTGCGGCAACCAGTCCTGTGGTCAGCCGCGCACTGAAATGTCCGCCCCCCCGGTAATCTTCAAATCCGCCAAACTTTTTATGCGCTACAAAATCCGCGTGCCCCGGACGGGGAAAGCTTCTCAGTTTTTCATAGTCCCCACTACGGGTGTTTTTATTTTCAAAATAGATCATTACCGGGAAGCCCGTGGTTTTCCCGTTAAATACGCCGCTTTTGAAAATCGGGATATCATCTTCTTTCCGCGGCGTAGCACCCTTTTGGTTTCCTCCCTTCCGGCGTTCCATATCCGGAAGAAAATCCTCCACCGGAACATCGAGTCCGGCCGGTATGCCATCTATTACTACGCCTACACATTCTCCATGTGATTCTCCGAAGATCTGTATCCTGAATAATTGTCCGAATGCGTTCATTGTTATGAGATTTGAGATTCGAGTTTTGAGACTTGAGATTCGAGTTTTGAGCGCACTACTGTTAGCTACTAACAATTAACAGTGCGCCATTTTTCTTCTGCTGCGCTCTATTGGCTATTCACCATTGCCTATGTACCACCGCTTATTCTCCCGAATAAATTTCGTTTAACGCATTTCTATATTCAAGTCCTCCTGTAACCGTTGCTCCCAGGGCTTTTAGGTGATCATAGAAATCCGGATAGGATTTGTTGATGGCTTCTGCATCTTCAATGGTTACCGCACTATCTGCTTTTAAAGCAGCAGTAGCACAGGCCATCGCGATGCGGTGATCATGCCGGGAATGCACCAAGGCGCCTTTCAAAGGACCTCCGTGTACGTGCATAAGGTCGCCATCCAGGTCTACACGGATCCCCATTTTTCCAAATTCTTCCTGCAGCGTTATGCCTCTGTCGCTTTCCTTATGTGCCAACCGGCTTACCCCTTTAATAACGGATACGCCCTTACAATTGGCAGCCAGTGCCACCAGGGGAGGAAACAGGTCCGGACAATCGGTGGCATCAAATTCAAAGGCGGTCATGGGTGCTGCATGCAATGTAATGCCCTTTGCATCCATGGCAATGCCCGCATTGGCCGCCATCAATGCTTCTATGATTTTTTTATCGGCTTGCGTGCTGGTTTGTTGCAAACCCTGAACCCGGATATCACCCGCAATGGCGCCAGCTACCAGCAAAAAGGCGCCACCGCTCCAATCGCCTTCAACGGTGTAGTTGATTTGGGATTCGAGGTTTGAGATTTGAGATTCAGGTTGGGCCGCAGCGAACGTAAACGTTTCATAGTTGTCGTTTTCAGGCACCTGCAAACCAAATTGTTTCATTACGTTCAGTGTAAGATCGATATAGGGCCGGCTCTTCAGGTCGTTTACCCGGATGGTTACCGGTTCTGCAAGCGGGGCTGCAGCAAAGGCCATCAGCAATCCCGTAAGGAACTGCGAACTCAGTGAGCCGTCGATGGTAATGGCCCGGGGCCGTAAAGGTCCGTTCACTTTCAGCGGCAATTTCCCGTTATTGGAGGCAATGGTTACGCCCAGCTGCGGCAATATCTCATCAAAAAAATCCATCGGACGGGTTACCAGGCTCCCTTCCCCATTAATCACCACTTCATTATTACACAACGCTACAATGGGGGTAAACATCCGGATACTTAAACCGCTTTCACCACAGTTCACAGCGTTTTCCTTAGATACAATATGAGCAGGATCATTCAAAAACCGGCTTTCAATGGCGATGGTTTCCTTATCGATCTCTGTAATCTCCGCCCCCAATGCTTTTATAATGCCCATGGCGGCCATATCATCATTGCTATGACCGGGATTTTTTATGATCACTTTCTGTGTAGACAGCAAGGCTGCTGCACAGGCCCGTTGCATAGAGCTCTTGGAAGCTGCGGCATAAATGTTGCCGGATAATGTTGAAGGATGTATGGTTATATTCATTCCGATTTGGGTTTGAGATTTGGATTCGAGATACCAGATGTCAGATTTCAGACTCCAGATATCAGATTTGAGATTTCAGATTTCAGATTTGAGATCCGGGAATTGAGCGTTGGGTCATCGATTTCAGCGTTCAGCTGTCAGCTCTCAGCCTTTAGCTCTCAGCCTTTAGCTTTCAGCATTTAGCGTTCAGGGTTTATAATTTATTGATTATTTTTTCCAGTTGTTGCATGCGGATGGGTGTTACCACGCCTTTTCCGATCTTGTCCAGCAATACGAAGTTCATTTCCTTTTGCTCGCGCTTTTTATCCATCTTGAGGCCGTTAAACACTTTTTGTTTATCAAAGGAGGCATACGTTGGCAACTGGTATTGTTCCAGCAATGCCACCACATCGGCCGTCTGCGAAAAGCCTCTTAGCTGTTCTGAAATATGGCAGGCATAAGTAGTGCCGATCGCAACGGCCTGCCCGTGCATCAGCTCATATTCTTTTTCCAGGGCATGCCCGATGGTATGGCCCAGGTTCAGTAAACGGCGATCGCCTTTTTCAAACTCATCTTTCTGCACCACTTTTGTTTTGATGAGGGCATTACGCTGGATCAGGCTGCTGAGTTTCTTCTTATCTTTTTGATATCCGGCGAGGGATTCCTGCTGCAGCTGCTTAAACATAGCAGCATCCTTGATACAGGCATGTTTAATGATTTCCGCAAAGCCGTTTTCCCATTCATTTTGGGGAAGCGACTGTAAAAATGCCACGTCGTGCAAAATAAAAGAAGGCTGCCGGATGATTCCTACCAGGTTCTTGTAGCGGTCTACATCAATACCGTTCTTTCCGCCAATGGAAGCATCCACCAGCGCCAGTATAGACGTTGGCACAAAGCCAAAACGGATCCCGCGCATGTAAATAGAAGCAATGTAACCGGTCAGATCCGTAATCACACCGCCGCCCACGCCTACCAGCACCGTCTTCCGGTCCGCTTCCATTTTTATCAGCGTATCGATCACCTCATCTACGGTGGCCTGTACCTTATATTCTTCGCCCGGCTTCAGCACGATTACATTCAATCCTTTGAAAACAGCCGGATGCGCTTTAAAAATATGTTCATCCGTGATCACTACAAGGAATTTCTTATCAGCGATCTTCGTTACCTGTTTAAAGGAACTGTCGAAATAAAAATGCGTGGAGACGTTTGAAAATTTTATGCTTTTTTCCATTCCAGATGATGAATAATGAATAGTGAATGGTGAATAGTTCATAGATCATAGTTGAAGGAATGCATCACACTATAATCTATGAACTATATTTTATGATCAATGAACTATTGGGCGTCCATGATATTCTTCTGATGATTGATGCTTTCCAGGTGCACGGCATCCAGGTACTTCATGATGAAGTCTTTGCTCAATCCCAGTTTTTCACCTTTTGCCATCATTTTATCCAGGATCTCCTGCCATCGGTTGGTTTGCAGGATGGTAAGGTTATTTTCTTTTTTATACTGGCCGATCTGATCAGCGATCTTCATGCGCTGGGAAAGGATCTGCAGCATTTCATCATCCAGGTGATTGATCTGCTGACGCAGTTTCTCCAATCCGCCCTGTAAAGCTGAGTTATCGTTATTTTCCTTTCTCCACACAATGGCTTCCAGCATTTCTTTCAGACGCTCCGGTGTTACCTGTTGTTTGGCATCGCTCCAGGCATTATCCGGATCGATATGTGATTCGATCATCACACCATCGTAATCGAGGTCGATGGCTTTCTGCGCCACATCAAACAGACCGTCGCGGTTACCACAGATATGAGAAGGATCATTAATGATCAGCAGTTCGGGGAAACGTAATTTCATTTCGATGGCCAGGTGCCACATCGGGGCGTTGCGGTATTGTGTATTTCCGTAAGAGGAAAATCCGCGATGGATCAGCCCGATATCTTTGATACCCGCGCGGGAAATACGCTCCACGCCGCCGCTCCACAATTCCAGATCCGGGTTAATTGGATTTTTAACCAGTACCGGTACGTCAACACCTCTTAACGCATCGGCTATTTCCTGTACGCTGAACGGGTTTACCGTAGTGCGCGCACCTACCCACAAGATGTCTACATCAAATGTAAGCGCATCTTCAACCTGCTTTGCGGTGGCTACTTCCACTGCTGTTGGGAGGCCGGTGGCTTTTTTTGCGGCCTGCAACCAGGGCAACCCTTTTGCACCAATGCCTTCAAACATACCGGGTTTGGTTCTGGGTTTCCAGATGCCTGCACGCAGTGCATCTACTTTACCGGTAGCAGCAAGGCGTTGAGCGGTAGCTACTACCTGTTCTTCTGTTTCAGCGCTGCAGGGCCCGCTGATGATGATCGGGCGCTTGGCCCATACCTGTTTTGTTTTTTCTTTATCCGTCATTTCAAGAGTTTTCATTTTGCCTGTGAATTTTTAGAGTTTTTATTTTTATATGCGTTATTTAATGATGCGCCGGATCTTATTGGCATCTGCGATCAGTGCCTGTAAGCGGCCGGGATCATTGCCCTGTATGGATTCTTTAAACCGGGTGAGCTGATCGATATGCTCGGTTAATACGTCGATAATATTGTCCTTGTTCTGCATAAAAATGGGCACCCACATATCCGGGTTACTTTTAGCAAGCCGTACCGTGCTTTCAAAACCCGCCGACGCGATCTCAAAAATGGCACTTTCCACTTTTTCCTTTTCCAGTACCGTGTTGGCCAGCGCAAAGGATGTAATATGACTGATATGACTTACATAAGCCACATGCAGATCATGCGCCCTTGCTTCCATTTCTACCACCCGCATGCCGATCTTGGCATACATTTTCTTCACCCAGTCCAGGGCATCTGCGTCGGATTCATCCGGGTTGCAAATGATCACGGCTTTTCCTTCAAAGGCCCCGCGTACGGCCGATTTCGGACCGCTGTATTCGGTTCCCCACATGGGGTGCGTTGCTACAAAGCGTCCCCGTTTCGGATGCTCTTTCAACACATCAATGACCGAAGCCTTGGTAGAGCCCATGTCCATCACGATCTGGTCGGTTACCTTATCCATGATCTGTGGCAGCAAATGTACCATTTTGTTTACCGGTATGGCCAGTACAATCACCTCTGCTTCCGCGATGGCCTCTTCCAGTTCCTGGATCTCATCGACCAGTTCGTATTCCAACGCCTGCTCCGCGTGTTCGCTGCTCGATTCCACACCAATCAGTTTGGAGGAGAGTTTTTTCTCATGTAACTGCAGGGCGATCGATCCCCCGATGAGTCCAACTCCAATTATTGCGATTCTTTTGCGATTGCTCATTGATTCCTTATGCTTGATACGTAATACAGGTACTCAACTTCTGATCTTTGTGATTTGGGTATTTACCCGGGCTATGGCTTCGTCGAACCGCTGCACAGATCCGCATAAACTGATCCGGATATAACGGTCGCCGGCATCGCCAAAGATCCCACCGGGCGTTATAAATACATCCGCATTGTACAATACTGCATCCGCCAGCTCATACCCGTCTTTATAACCTTCCGGAATGGCCGCCCAAACAAACAGGCCTACCTGTTCTTTGGAATAACGGCAACCCAGCAGATCGAGCAGGTCGTAAACCTTTTTTCTTCGTGCGCTATAAACGGCATTTACTTCTTCGTGCCAGTCGTTGCCCAAGCTCAAAGCCGTGGCGGCCGCCAGTTGTACCGGCAGGAACATGCCGCTGTCCATATTGCTTTTAAAGCGCAATACCTCATTTATCCGTACTGCAGCCCCGCACAGCACCCCTACACGCCAGCCGGCCATATTGTGCGACTTACTGAGCGAGTTGAGTTCTACCGTTACCTCTTTGGCACCATCAATGCTCAGGATACTGGCGGGATGTTCATTAAGAATAAAGCTGTATGGATTATCGTGCACCAGCAGGATCCCGTGTTTTTTTGCAAAAGCGATCAGCTTTCTGAATACCTCCATATCCGGCTGCTGCCCCGTTGGCATCTGCGGATAGTTTACAAACATCAGCTTTACCCTTGAAAGATCTTTTGTTTCTATCGCTTCCAGATCCGGCTGGTAACCATTTGCTTCTTTTAATTCATAGTCGATGCATACCCCACCGGCAATGGTTACATTGCTCCGGTAGGTAGGATAGCCGGGATTGGGCACCAGGGCGGCATCGCCCTCGTTGAGATAGGTCATACAAATATGCATGATCCCTTCTTTACTGCCGATTAACGGTAATACCTCCGCTTCGGGGTTCAGCTCCACACCGTACCAGCGGCGGTACCAACCGGCAAACGCCTCCCGCAGTACCGGGCTTCCCTTATAGTTTTGATACCCGTGTACATTCGGTTTCTGGGCCTCTTCCTGAAGGGTCTGGATCACCTCCGGGTGCGGCGGCAGATCGGGGCTCCCGATCCCCAGGTTGATAATATGCTTCCCCTGCTTGTTCAGCTCGTCGATCTCCCGCAGCTTTTTGGAGAAATAGTATTCTCCCACTCCCTGTAATCTTTTTGCTATTTCCATGAACCTCTTTTATAAATGCCGTAAATTTTCAACCCGGTGGTTACTGGTTTTATCTTTTCCATCACCTTTTCGAAATCACTGATCTGCTCAAATTCCATATCTGCATGAAACTGGTACCGGAATTCCGTTCCCGGAATGGGAAAACTCTGGAGTTTGGTCAGGTTTACCTCTTCTTTTGAAATGATGGACAGCACCCGGGCCAGGCTTCCCTTGGAATGATCTGTATGGAAATTGATGGATGCTTTATTGCCTTCCGTGCTTTCTGTAAGCTCTTCTTTCCGGCGCAGTACCAAAAAACGGGTATAGTTATTCTTTAATGTTTGAATTTTTGGGGCGATGATCTTTAACCCATAAAGCTCCGCCGCCAGTTTGCTGGCAATGGCCGCTATATGCCGGGCTTTATGTTGTGCAATATGCCGGGCGCTCAGGGCCGTATCCTCTGCATCCACCAGCTTCCACCGGAACTGATCAAGGTATTCGTAGCATTGCTGCAGGGCCATGGTGTGGGAATGCACTTCTTTAATATCCTCGAGCTCCACATCATGGTTTACTAGCAAATTCTGATTGATCTGCATATATACTTCACCTACGATCCGCAGATCGCTCGCTTGCAATAAGTTATAATTGGGAAGAATGCTACCTGCAATTGAGTTTTCAATCGCCATCAGGCAGCCATCCGTACGGTTAGGGTCCTTAGCCGCCGCAATTACTTCCTTAAAGGTATCGCAGCACTCTACCGTTACTTTTCTCTTGAAAAAGAGGTTTGCCGCTTCCTGGTGAAAGCTTCCTTCATACCCCTGTATAGCCATGTGTACGGTATCTGCCTGCATTGTTCCCTTTGTTATTTTTTCCGTTAATTACAAAAAAATCCCGGCCTCTTCTGCCGGGATTCTTTATGTTGAATATGTTGTTACAAATTTTATTTCAACAAAAATGCACCCGGCTTTCCGCTAAAGAAGAAAAAGCTAAAATAAAACCAGGTAAAAAATTTTGCTGCTCTCATAATTGAGGCCCAAATATAAAACGAAATTCTAAATTTCAAAATAAATATTTCAAAAATATTTTAAAACTAACGCTAGTTGTTAGGCAAAATTCATTCAACTCCTTCCCCTTTTCAAATACCTGCAACCGGTCAGCCATCGCATTCCTTCCCTACGTTTCCCGAAAAAAACGCCGGGAACAGAGGCATTGCACGCACGGGAACCTTCATAAGCGGGCCCACTGCATTGATGACAGACGTCCGCAGCCGTAAAACCATTGTCCGCTGGAAGTAGCAATCTCCGTTGCGTTTAGCAGGTCAAACATCTCCCAATCAATGCCGGAAAAAGGGCCTGCGGAATCCCCGAAATCTGGTCCTGATTCACACCGCGATGCCGGACGCAACCGGCAACCCAAGCCACTCCGAAACAGGCAGTTCCACGTTTTTTTTAGTTGCTTCGGAAGCCTCAAAAATTTTTTATTTTCCCCTTAATTATTTTTTAACAAATGCCCCGCAAATCATATATTTGCACGTCACTATATATTTTCTGCTGTTTCTGTTTCCCTAAAGGAACTGCTGAAATGACACTGCCGAGTATAAGTATATCAAAACCTAAAATATATGAACCATTCCAAAACCGTTCTCCTAGCCTTAGCTATCTGCTCCTTCGGCAGCTCGCGTGCGCAGGTTAGTGAGACCCATCCTTACAAAGCCCCCCATGCGATTTACGGGCCGGCTTCTGTAACTGATTCTCAGTACTATGCGAAGAAAAAGCAGCAGCAATTCCGCGATTTTGTAAATGGCCAGACCGACTTTCCTCCCAAGCCCCGGGATATGTGGGAAATTGGTATCAAAGGAGGTTTGTTCAGTGTAAACGGGGATGTTCGTTCAGAAATGATCAGCCCGGGTTTTGGTGCGCATATCCGTAAGTCGCTGGGACACACGCTGTCTTTGCGTTTAGAGTATATGTATGGTATTGCCAAGGGACAGGACTGGCGTCCTTCCGCAGGGTATAAATTTACAGGCATGGCAAACCCCTGGTACTACCGCTACCAGCGTAACAGCGTACTGCCAGGTGGTAGTGTATGGAACCCGATTAACTTCCCTAAAGTATATTATAATTACAAAACCACGGTTCAGGAGCTGAGCCTGCAGTTGATCGCCAATCTTCATAATATTCGCTTTTACAAGCCTCAAACCGGTGCTACCTTCTATGTTTTGGGAGGTTTGGGTATTACTACCTGGGATGGCCGCGTAAATGCCATGCATGAAGTCAGAGGCGATGAAGAAAGTGCCGCTTATGACTACAGCAAAATTACAGCTACCACCAAAAAAGATGTGCTGAAACAATTAAAAGATCTGCAGGACGATATGTATGATACGCCGATCGAAGCAGATCCAAGTATCCGTTACTCACACCTGTTTGCCGGTTCTATCGCACCGTCGGTTACAGGAGGTATGGGTCTGGCGCTCCGTTTAAGCCCGCGTTTCAACATCGCACTGGAAGACCGCCTCATCTATAACGGTTCCGACCTGATCGATGGTCAGCGCTGGACTGATCAGGGTACACTGACTCCGGATAAGGATTTCATGAACTACCTGACCTTAGGTATTAACTATAATATCGGTGCTAAAAGAAAAAGAGTGGAACCGCTGTACTGGCTGAACCCGCTGAACTACGCTTACGGCGAACTGCGTCGTGTACCGGAAATCGTACTGCCTGATTCTGATGGCGATGGTGTTACGGATCAATTTGACCAGGAGCAAACACCTGCCGGTTGCCCGGTTGATACGCACGGTGTAAGCCGCGATACTGATGGCGACGGTGTTCCTGATTGTAAGGATAAAGAACTGATCACTCCTACTTACTGCCAGCCGGTAGATGCAGACGGAGTTGGTAAATGTCCTTGTCCGGATGATTGTAAAGTAGAAACACCTGAGTGTGCTGCCCTGCTGGGCGCTTTACCAAGCGTAAGCTTCAAAGCAAACTCTAACACGCTTTCTGCGGATGCAGCAGCTTCTCTGGCTGTTGTAGCTTCTAAATTAAGATCTAACCCCAACTGTAAAGTTGTAGTAGTTGGCTATTGCGCTGCTACTAAAAAACAACAGCAGTTAAGCTGGGATCATGTAAATAAAGTGATCACGCACTTACAGGAAAAAGAAGGCATCAGCGGTGACCGCTTTATCTTCTCTTCTGGTCAGGAAGGTGGCGACTGCAACACTGTAGATATCCGTGCAGCAGCTCCAGGTGAAGACGGCCCCAACACGGTGGCTCCTCCACATCCGAACCTTCGCAAAAAATAGTCACTTTTTGCTATAACAAATACGTCCCTGCCCATTCTGGGCGGGGATTTTTTTTGCAAGTAGCGCTGCTGGGTTCGGGTTTATTTTTACTGCCCTGCGTCATCCCCGCAACAATACTGATAACAACTTATTATGAAATAATTTTTTACCTTTCATAATAAATGATCGATGAAAACCAGCGCATCCATGCTGCATTTGCTGACTGCTTTTCCTTTTCTATGGTCTGCAACCACTACCTGTGTACCCGTAAAACCGGAAAAGCAGCATCCCTCCATTGTGCCGGCTTCGATGATGAGCCAACTGGCAGCAATCGATTACGAAGACCAGCGATACCGCCAGGAAATTATGCCGGTTATCAATGCCGCACAGGTAGACTCCGCACAGCTGAAAGCGATCTTTAAAAAAATACACCGGGCTGATTCTATCAATTTAGCAACGATCGCTCAGATCCTGGACCATAAAGGCTGGCCCAACCCGAAGGAAGTGGGGATCGAAGGTTCGGTAACTGTTTGGGCCGTGCTTCAACACGCTGCGCTTCAAACGCAGGAAAAATACCTGGGCATGGTCATTCAGGCTGTTAAAGATCATAAACTGGAGCCGAAATATTTGGGTTATCTGGAAGACCGGATTGCAACGGATAAAGGCCTGAAACAAAAATATGGTACACAACAATTCCTGATCAGCAAGGATAAAACGATACTGGCGCCGCTTCTTGACCCGGATAAAGTAGATTTATGGCGCAAGGAGATTGGTATGGAGCCGTTACGTGATCACTTAAAGGTATCGATAGACACCGGATGGACATGGGCTCGGTACATCCGTGACCTGCCTGAGAGTGAAGGGATATTAAAGAAGAAGAAAGCTTTTTTTGATGCCCAGCAAAAAGAGCATCCGTGATCTGCCTTATTGTTTAAAACCGCCCGGCCTGTACCGGTGGCCTTCGTGAGCGGATATATCCCAACCCTCTGATGGATCTTCGGATACATAATGGATGAACTTCCCATCCCCGTTCGGATACGTGCCCAGAGACCGCAGCGCTGCAGTTGACGACGCTTTATCTTATTTGTTTGCTTAATGCTATAGACCATATGAAATAACCTTCGCGGAACGCCTGCAGGATTGTGCACCTGCCGGTGAACTACCCGGTATTTTATATGCGCCCGGAAACCATTGCTTACCCGTTACTGAGCCGGATCTCAAATACCCCCTCAAAGTGTTTCTTCAACCGCATCTTTACTTCCTCCATATCAAGCTCCGCTCCCAACTCCTTTTGCAGGGAGGTAACCTGCTTGTTCTGGATACCACAGGGGATGATAAAGTTAAAATAATCCAGATTGGTGTTTACATTGAGCGCAAAACCATGCATAGTGATCCAGCGGCTGGTGCGCACCCCGATGGCGCAGATTTTCCGCTCACGCCCTTTTATGAAAGGATCCAGCCATACACCGGTTTCTCCCTGCGATCGCTCGCCCTTCAGGCCATAATCGGAAAGTGTACGGATCACTACCTCTTCAATATTCCGCAGGTAGCGGCCGATATCGGTATAAAAGCGCTCCAGGTCAAAAATCGGATAGCCCACGATCTGTCCCGGACCGTGATAGGTAATATCTCCCCCCCGGTTGATGCGGAAAAAATCGATGCCCCTTTTGGCCAGGTTTTCTTCGCTCAACAGCACATTTTCCATATGCCCGCTTTTACCCAGCGTATATACATGCGGATGCTCTACAAACAGTAAATGGCTGGAGGTTTGAGGTTCCACATTCAACGTTTCTCCCCTATCCTGAGCCTCACGAAAGGCGGTTTTAACAGCCACATTTTCCTGTAACAATTGCTCCTGGTAATCCCATGCATCTTTATACCGGAGGATACCAATATCTTTAAACCAAACTTGTTGTTGACTCATAATTGATCTGCAAAGGTACCAAGAAAAACGGATGTCTTACATTTGCAGGGTTCGGAAGCTATAAACAACATTTTTGTCGATTATTAAAACGCTGTTTATCAATGAAACTAAATGAAACAGAAACGCTGGATGATTTTCCGGCAAGTGCGGATGGTAATGATGAGCTCTACCAGAAGTTTGTATACCGGACCGATAAGGGACAGGAACCTTTCCGGATCGATAAATATTTAATGAACCGGATCGAAGGCGCCACCCGGAACAAGATCCAGCAGGCCATCCGGAACAATATGGTATTGGTAGACGGTAAAGAGGTAAAACCCAACTATAAATTGAAAGGTGCCCAGGAGATTGTGGTGTACACCGATATGGCCCCGGATGAAAACGAGATCGTTCCGGAGAATATCCCGTTAAATATTGCATACGAAGATGCATCCGTTTTAATTATTAACAAGAACCCCGGAATGGTGGTACATCCCGGATCCGGCAATCCCAACGGCACGCTGATCAACGCTGTGGCCTATCATCTGCAACAACAAAACGCAGCGATCACCGAAGAAACCCTTCCACGGTTTGGTATGGTGCACCGGATCGATAAAAATACCAGCGGCCTTTTAGTGCTGGCCAAAACCGAAAAAGCCATGCGATCACTTGCCAAACAGTTTTTTGATCATACCGTAAGCCGGAAATACATTGCCCTTGTTTGGGGTGATGTGGAGGCCGATGAAGGCACCATCGTCGCACATGTAGGCCGCAACCTTCGTTTCCGCAAGCTTTTTGAGGCCTATCCCGAAGGCGATCATGGCAAGGAAGCCATCACGCATTATAAAGTACTGGAACGCTTTGGTTATGTAACCCTGGTACAATGCATCCTGGAAACCGGCCGTACCCACCAGATCCGGGTGCATATGAAATACATCGGGCATCCGTTGTTCAACGATGATTTTTATGGCGGCGATAAGATCGTAAAAGGCACCGTATATGCCAAGTACAAACAATTTGTGGACAATTGTTTTGAGCTTTGCCCAAGGCAGGCCCTGCACGCAAAAACACTGGGCTTTGTACATCCCGACAGCAACGAGGAGATCCTTTTTGACAGCGTCCTGCCGCAGGATATGGAAGCGGTAATTGAAAAATGGCGGCGTTATACCAATCGTTCTTAATGATTTGAAAATTTGAGAATGTGGGCATGTACAGTTATCTGCGTTCAGCATGCTGCACCCTTGAGTTGAGAATTGTTCTATATACGCCTGGTCCTCGCTATCTCCCCATCCCCCAAAGAAGGAAAGAGTGAATGATTAACAGATCATCAGCTATAAAACAGACGAACCTGAAACTTTAAACTTTGAACCGCCGCAGGCGCTATTCCAGTTCAATGCTCTTTTTAAGTTTTATATCTTCTGAAGAGCTGCCGATCATGATATCGAAGGTTCCGGGCTCCACCACAAAATGCATATCTTTATCCAGGATGGAAAGGTCGTCGGGCGTCAGTGTAAAATGAACCGTTTTTATTTCTCCGGGGTTCAGCGATACCCGTTCAAATCCCCGCAGCACCGATTCATAAGTGGTAACGCTGCTTACCCGATCCTTTACATATAATTGCACTACTTCATCGCCTTTTACCGCGCCGGTATTTTTTATATCCACCGCTACCCGGACATCCGATTGGGTGTTGCCTTTCTCTGGTGATACCTGCAAATTGGAATATTCAAAGCGGGTGTAGCTGAGCCCATAACCAAAGGGGTATAACGGCCCTACCACAGCAGTGCGGCCATAGCCGTTGGGACCATCGCCCGGCTGCCCGGCATGAGATGCCGGTTTAAACGGAAAGTTCAGCTCTATTTGCCCGGTGGTTTTGGGGAATGTTATCGTTAGTTTGCCCCCCGGATTATACGCACCAAAAAGCGCCTCTGCTACGGCTGTTCCACCCTGTGGCCCCGGGAACCAGGCTTCCAGGATTGCATCCAGGTAACGGTTTTCCCAATTGATCGTAAGCGGCTGACCGTTGATCAGGACCATTACGATGGGTTTCCCGGTTTGCTTCAACGCCTGCAGCAGTTTCAACTGCCGCCCGGGTAAATTCAATCCCGTACGCGACAAACTTTCGCCAACCCGTTTATCATCTTCTCCCACCACTGCAATCACCACATCGCTTTGGCTCGCCGCTTCCACCGCTTTACCGATCTCCGCCGTTTCGGCCCCGGTAAGGGCTGTTTCAATGATCTCACTCTCCGGCCAGGTAGCATCCGCTACTTCGCAGCCTTTTATATATTGTATGGCAGCCTTATCGCCCACGAAACTGCGGATGCCTTCCAATACAGAGATCACTTCTTTATTAGAGGGTCCGTAACGACTGATGGCATGACTTTTTTCATCGGCCAGCGGCCCGGTTACCAGTATCTTTTTATACTGACCGACGGAGAGTGGCAGCAACGGTTGTGTTTGCCCCTGGGCCGGTGCATTTTTGAGCAACACCAGTGACTCCCGGTTCATTTGTACGGCCACAGCTTCGGATTCCTTTGTAGCAACAATACGATCCGCCAGCTTTGGATCTTTTACATAAGGGTGATCAAATAAGCCCAGTCTGAATTTCACGCGCAATACCTCGGCCACCCGCTGGTTCAGGGTTTCGACAGACAGGCCACCTTCCTTTACCAGTTCGCGCAGTGGCCGTATAAAGGTTCCCGGCGGATCAAATTCGGTACGTACGTTCAGTCCTGCTTCCATTACCTGCCTCACGGCTTCCTTATAATCGGTGGCCACATGATGCTTTTCCGATACGAATTCCACTGCCCTGCTATCCGATACCACATAGCCGTCAAACCCGAATTGCTGGCGCAGCAAGGTTGTTAAAAAATAACGACTGGCGGTTATGGGTACTCCATCCCAATCGTTGTAGCTGCTCATGATGCCCATGGGGTGTGCATTTTCGATTACCTTTCTAAACGGATAGAGGAACAGCTGATGCATTTCGCGGGGAGCCA
Organism: Niabella pedocola; assembly: GCF_021044425.1. Taxonomy (GTDB): domain Bacteria; phylum Bacteroidota; class Bacteroidia; order Chitinophagales; family Chitinophagaceae; genus Niabella; species Niabella pedocola. Next base: position 608,096 of record NZ_JAJNEC010000004.1, read on the forward strand.
CATGAGGATCGGTGCGGGCATTGCCATCGCGGCCGCCCTTGGGAATGCTGTATACCGCAAAGTGTTTTAAGGTAGACGCCACTCCGTTTTCCTGGATGCCGGCGGCCATCTCCGTTCCCAGCTGTGCAATTAAAAAAGGCTCCTCCCCATAGGTTTCCACTACCCTTCCCCAACGCTGATCCCGGGCTACATCCAGGATGGGCGCATACACGTTGGTATACCCCAGCGCTTTTGCCTCCTGACCCACAATGCGGCCCATTTGGCCGACCAGGCTCCTGTTCCAGGTAGCGCCAATCCCTATCGGGGCAGGGAAAGCCGTGGCATGATCATGGTTCAACCCGTGAATACCTTCGTTGGTAAAATCCACCGGTATGCCCAGGCGGGTTTCTTCTACAAACCAACGCTGCACGTTATTAATGGCCGTTGCATGCGCGCTGAACGGATAAGAATATTTTGTCTGCGCTTTTTTATTCCGCGCCAGCCCGTTCAGCATTTCATCGATATTGGCAATGCCATCCTTCCAGATCTCCTGCTTCCAGCCCGGCGTGGGCTGCTCATCTTTTAATACCCTGCCAAAGCCATACAGGGTGGCCGTTTGACAGGTCTTTTCATCGATGGTCATTTGTGCCAGCAGGTCCTTTACCCGCGCTTCAAGCGGGGCGGCAGGATCTTCATAACGATCTTTTTTCCCGTTTTTATTAAAATCGATCCAATCCTTATGGTATATATTCTTTTGAGCAAACAGCGTGGCTGAAGCCGCCAGCATCGCAAAGGCCGTAACAATATATTTCATTCAATAATATTTGCAGTAGTGCAAGATAAATAATTCAGATCAGCAACAAAACCGTTCATCATTATCGTACAAAAAGCTCCGGGGCACCGTGTGAAGTGCCGGTAATGCAATAGATGGGATACCCCCTATCCCAAAAGGAACAGCCCGTTTGCACGGGCTGTATCAGTTTATTTAATAGATCATAAATGTAATTATTCTGTGCCCTCAGCAGTAGCATCCAGGGCTTTTTTAGCGGCGGCAGCGGCTTCTTTTTCCTTCGCCTTTTTCTTTCCGCTCATCAGCTTCAGAATCACCGGAGCCGTGGTTACCACCACGATGCCCAGTACAATATATTCGAGGTGCTGTTTCAGATCAAACTGAAATGCGCTCATCAGCCATTTCTGCAGGAAATGCCCCGCAAATAACATCGAGAACACCCAGGCGATACAACCCACAACATTATAAAAGGTAAATTTTGCCCGGTTCATTCCCACGATACCGGCAATGATGGGCGCAAAGGTCCGGATGAATGGCAGGAAACGGGCTACAATAATGGCCCCGCCGCCGTGTTTTTCATAAAAATCGTGCGCTTGCTCCAGGTAACGACGTTTAAAAAAGAAGTTTTCCTTCCAGTGATACATCGCCGGTCCTACTTTACGCCCGGTCCAGTACCCCACCATATTACCGATGATCCCGCAAAAGGAAATCAAGGCCCATAGTACGATCAGATCCACCCATTCATTCTGGATATGCCCTAAATTAAACAATTTTAAAAACTGGTAGGTCAGCCCCGGCTCGGCGGTTACGCCTTCCCCGATTTTATGGGCATAGATTCCCGCGATAAACAAAAGCGTATCACCCGGAAGAAAGAATCCGGCAAACAGACCGGTTTCTGCAAACACTACAAAAAGTAAAAGCCATAGGCCGCCGTTCTCAATATACCACTGCGGTTGCAACAAATCCGTCCAGCTAAAGCTGCTTAAAAGTTCGATCATTATTTGGTTTTAATTATCCTCTACAAAATTCAGGGCTTTTTGTTCATCAAATTCGCCTTCCCATCGCGCAATCACACAACTTGCCAGGGTATTTCCGATCACATTCACAGACGTACGGGCCATATCCATCAGCTCATCGATGCCATAAATAGCCATGATGGGCCATAATGGTAAATTAAATGTATGCGCGGTAGCGATCAGGATCACCAGGGAAGCCCTCGGCACCGCCGCCACCCCTTTGCTGCTGAGCATTAACGACAGGCCGATCATCAACTGCTCACCAAACGATAAATGGATGCCCGCCGCCTGCGCTACAAACACAGACGCCAGGGACAAATAAAGGGTGGTACCGTCCAGGTTAAATGTATAGCCGGTGGGAATCACGAATGAAACTATTTTTCGAGGTACCCCAAACTTTTCCATGTTAGCCAACGCTTTAGGTAATGCAGAGTCTGAGCTCGTAGTGGCAAAAGCAATTGAAACGGGTTCTTTAATCGCCTGGATAAACTTCCGCAAAGGGATTCTTGCGGCAAACAGCGCAATAGGTACCAGCACTACCAGTATAAAAGCAAACAGTGCCAGGTAGAGCGTTATCAGCAGCAATCCCAGGTTCTTTAATATATCAATACCCAGGTGCCCCACCGTCACCGAAATGGCGGCCCCCACACCAAAGGGCGCAAAATGCATGATCAGGTTGGTGAACTTGAACATGGTTTCGGAAAGACTTTCCGTAAAATCGATCAGTGGCTTTTTCCGTTGTTCGGAAAGCATGGCCAGCGAGATCCCGAAGATCAAACTAAATACCACAATGGGTAATACATTGCCTTCATATATCGATTTAATGATGTTCTCCGGGAAAATATCCACAATATGATCCTGCCATGTTTTTTCGGAGGGATCGGGCAGCTTATCGATCAAATGCGGCGGCACGGATACGCCGGCACTATCCATAATCGTGATCACCTTTTGCTGCAGTAGTTTTTCCTGCGAACGCGGCAGGTCTTTTAATAAGGCTTCCGGAACCTGGATACCTGTACCGGCCTTGGTGATATTTATAAATACCAATCCTATTATCAGCGCAAAAGTGGTCACTATCTCAAAATAAAGTATAGACTTCCATCCCATGCGGCCTACCTGTTTCAGGTTGCTATGGCTGGCGATTCCTACCACCAGCGTGGAAAACAGCAGGGGCGCCACGATGGTTTTGATCAACCGGAGGAAGATGGTGCTTAAGAATTTAAGATTCTGCGAGAACGCCGGAAAATCAACCCCGATCTCAATCCCGATCGCCATGGCCACAAAGATCCAGGTGGTCAGCGACCGTTTATATCCTGCAAAAAGAATGAGGCTACCGATCACGATCCATCTCAGGCTAAAAAGCAACGCGCCCGGCATCGGAGTCCATTCTTCATGTATCAGGTGAAAAGCAGCAGCAATTGTAAAAAGTATAATAGAAAGAAACCCGGCTTTTCTTTTGTTCATAGTCGAGTAGTTATTTGCCAAATATAAGGTTTAGCCTGAAAAAGGTGATTCCGGTTTTAATAATTTTTTAAAAAAATAGAATAAGTTTTCTCCGGGAACCGTATTATTGCTTACTTTTCACTACAAAATAACATTTATTTAAAAAAACAGACTACTCATTAAAGAAGCAATCTTATGGGATTATTTGTAAAAAAGCCATTAAACGTATTGTTAGCCGAAACCGAAGATCATGATAAAAGTCTGAAAAAAACCCTTGGAGCCTGGGGACTTGTTGCCCTGGGGATTGGTGCCATTATTGGTGCGGGTCTTTTTTCCATTACCGGAGGTGCTGCGGCCAATAATGCGGGTCCGGCTATCACCCTTTCCTTTGTTATTGCAGCATTGGGATGTGCTTTTGCTGGTCTTTGTTATGCCGAATTTGCCAGTATGATCCCGGTTGCCGGCAGTGCCTACACCTATAGTTATGCTACGATGGGTGAATTTATTGCCTGGATCATTGGCTGGGACCTTGTGCTGGAATATGCCGTTGGTGCCGCTACGGTATCCATCAGCTGGAGCCGTTACCTGCATAAATTCCTCGAAGGCTTCAATATACATCTTCCTGAAGCGCTTATGGCCGGGCCCTGGGACGGGGGCATGATCAATCTGCCCGCTGTTTTCGTGGTTATTTTAATGAGTTTGCTGTTAATAAGAGGTACCAAAGAAAGCGCCACCGTAAACGGAGTTATAGTAGCCTTAAAAGTGGCGGTGGTATTGATATTTATCGTGCTGGGCTGGGGCTATATCAATTATGCCAACTACGACCCTTATATTCCTGCCAATGAAGGCAACGGTGTTTTCGGGTTTTCCGGGATCATGCGGGCAGCCGGTATCGTGTTTTTTGCCTATATCGGTTTTGATGCAGTGAGTACCGCGGCCCAGGAGGCCAAAAATCCCGGGAAGGATATGCCCAAGGGTATCCTGGTATCCCTGCTCATCTGTACCTTATTATATATATTGTTTGCGCATGTAATGACGGGCGTAACTTCTTACAAGTCCTTCCAGGGGCAGGATGGTATTGCCCCGGTAGCGGTAGCCATTGAACACATGGGTAAACAGGATGCCAGCGGGGTGTTTCACGCCGATTATCCCTGGCTAAACCGTGCCATTATCGTAGCGATCCTCGCGGGTTATATGTCGGTGATCCTGGTGATGCTGATGGGCCAAAGCCGGGTATTTTACAGTATGAGCCGCGACGGGCTGGTACCTAAGGTATTCAGCTCTGTACATCCCAAATACCGCACACCAGCCAAGAACAACCTGGTATTTATGCTGCTGGTAAGCCTGTTTGCTGCCTTTATCCCGGCCAGGATCGTGGGCGAAATGACCAGTATCGGAACCCTGTTTGCGTTTATCCTGGTATGTATCGGTATTATGGTTATGCGGAAGCAGATGCCCGATGCGCCGAGGGTCTTCCGTACGCCCCTGGTACCGTTGGTACCCATCCTGGGGATCATTACCTGTTTGTATATGATGATTGCCCTTCCCCCTGATACCTGGATCCGGTTGTTTGTGTGGATGATCATCGGCTTTGATATTTACCTTACCTATGGTGCGGCCAAAAGCAAACTCGGCAACGGCACGTTCAAGCGTGAGGGGATGCATATTGCCATCATTTCGGCAATGGTTCTTTGTGTGCTGTTATTTATTTCGGCCTGGTGGCACCACTACGATCTGCAGCAGCAGCTTGCTATTGCAACGGAAAAACTAACCACTGCCCAAACCCAGGCCCTGCCCAATATCGCAGAGCTTGAAAAGAAAGCAGCCGATATCAGCGATACCATTCAGAACGATTACCTGGTAGAGATCGCCAATGTATTAGGCGCCGTTCACCTGGTCTTCTTTGCGGTTCTGTATTTTGTGCGGAGGAAGAAAGCCTGACCAATAGCAATGATATTTTATTGAAGCCGCGTATTGCGGCTTCTTTTTTTGGAACCGGGGCCAGTGTGGTACTAAACCTGATCGTTGTTATTGCCACGATGCACCGGTTTTTATTCAGCGATCAGGATCATACATATACAGACCGGCGTTTAGCCCCGGATCTGCGTATCTGCAGCATTTAAAACAGGACATAAACCCGATGCACCGTGACATTTATATACCTGCCTGCGATTCTCCGGTCTATATTCCTCCAGAAATCTTAAATTTGCGTCCTTAAAATAATCGTATTATCAATTTATATGGGAAGGATATTTGAAGTTCGTAAAGCCAGCATGTTTGCCCGCTACGACCGTATGGCAAAACAATTTACACGTATTGGTAAGGAGATCGCCATCGCGGTGAAGGCCGGTGGCCCCGATCCTGCCACCAACGCTGCGTTGCGCCGTTGTATGCAGAACGCCAAAAGTGTAAACATGCCCAAAGACCGCGTGGAAGCAGCCATTAAGCGGGCGCAGGGCAAGGAAATGGAGAATTATGATGAAATCCTTTATGAAGGATACGGACCGCATGGAGTGGCGGTACTGGTAGAAACGGCAACGGACAACCATGTACGTACCGTAGCAAATGTAAAATCGCATTTTAATAAAGGCGGCGGTACCCTGGGCAACAGCGGCAGTGTGGCCTTCCAGTTTACCAAAATGGGGGTATTTAAGTTAAACCCCGAAGGCCTGAATGCGGAAGACCTTGAGCTGGAGCTGATCGATGCCGGATTGGAAGAGCTGGGTGAAAGCACCGACGAAAACGGCAAAGAAGTGCTGGTGGTACGGGTGGCGTTTACCGATTTCGGGAATATGCAAAAAGCCCTGGAAGAAAGAAATATTATACCCATCAGCGCAGAAGTAGAATGGATCCCCGGCACCACGGTTCCGGTAACGGACGAGCAGGCGGAAGAGGTAAGTAAACTGATCGAACGCCTGGAGCAGGATGATGATGTACAGAAAGTGTTCCACAATATGCAATAGCCCGAACAAAAAAAGAAATGAACTGGATTCCCCTGGAAAATGAAGCACAGCTGGAGGCGATCGACCAGGCTTCTGAAAGCCGGCCTCAGCTGATTTTTAAGCACAGTACCCGTTGCTCCATCAGCAGCGTTATAAAGAGCCGGCTGAATAAAGGAAGCCTCCCGGAAACGGTTGATTTTTACTACCTGGACCTGATCGCCTTCCGGCCCATATCCAATGCCATATCGGAGCGCTACGGGATCCGGCATGAGTCGCCCCAGGTATTACTGATCAAAAACGGGAAATGTGTGTATGATGAAAGCCATAGTGCTGTTTATATGGAAGACATTCTGGATGCGGCCGGCTAAACATTTTTCAGAAAATCCGGAAATTGATTTCCGAATTACAGTAAGAATGACTATTTTTGCGGCCCGGTAAATAAATTATTGATGCGATATCAATTACTTTTTACAAAACGGCGGGGTAGCTCAGGTGGTTAGAGCGTTGGATTCATAACCCAAAGGTCTCGGGTTCAACTCCCGATCCCGCTACAAAAGCTCCTTCATGGGGCTTTTTTTTATGCTATGAACTTTGATATATGGCATACCTCACAATTTAACGCTGCTCCGGATACCTATATGGATATTTACTAACTACAGCGCTAAATCATTTCATCATTTATATAATTTAAAAAGTGACGTACTATCATTCTTGTATGAATGCTGCTAATCAGCGCAACGTGTTTATTGTTATTGAGATTCAAATTTCCACGACGGCCCGGATGCGCCTGTGTTGATCGTGGTAACAGAAATAAGTCGTTATATTTGACAAATAATGCTCAATAAGATATGCAAAAAATAACAGATCTTAATTGAACGAACAGCAGAAATTCAGGCTAAGAGAAAAACCACTATTCATGTACCTGACAACACTTCCTGATCATACACAACCGGGCTTTGACGAGCAGGCGCATTTCAACAACTTCAGCCGGCATAATATTATTTTCAATGCGGCTGCATATAAAAGTCATTGCGAAGAGCATATTGGTTGCCTGTCATTAAAAACGGTGCGGAGCGGGGAAGAATGGTACACGATAAACCGCATTCCCATTGCAGTAAGACCGCCGCATTTTCTTATCCTGAATCATGACCAGCCTTATGGCAGCAGCATCGATACAGCAGAGAAAGTCAAAAGCCTGTCCGTTTTTTTCCAGAAGGATTTTGCAGGAGCTGTTTATTATGATATGCTGCACGGCGAGCAGCAGCTGCTGGAGCACTACCTGGAGGCCGGACCAGTACCGGAATTTTATCAAACCTTACATCTGATGACTCCGGATTTGCAGCTGCAACTCGATCAACTGATCAACGAACTGGACACATATGGATACAGAAAAAACCGTGTAGACGAACACCTGGCGCTGCTGTTACAAACACTGATTACCCATCAGCATATCCATTCCCTGCGTGCGCGTACGGTCAAGGCGGTTAAACACAGTACCCGGAAAGAGATTTACAAGCGCATATGTATCGTACGCGACATTCTGCATTCCTCCTATTCCGAGCACCTGGAGCTGGAACAGCTGGGGCAGATGGCCGCATTGTCTGTGCCACAGTTGATCCGTCAGTTCCGGACGGTGTTTCAATGTACCCCTCATCAATACCTGACCCGCATCCGGTTGCAACAGGCAATGCGCCTGCTTATCAAAACGGATCACCCGGTACAGGACATTACCTGGATGTGTGGTTTTGAAAATGCCAGTGCCTTTGGCCGCATATTCCGGCAATGGCAAAACAAATCCCCCTTCGCCTACAGAAAAGAACATCACCAAAATTGAGCATTTCGGCATAGTACGGCCGCTCCCCTCCCGCTACTTTTACGGCAAACAAAGTAAGTATGGATCGTATCAATCTTGTTCTTGCCATCATTGCACTGCTGTTCACGACAGTTGTCAATGGCCAGTCTGCAACCACCTTTCTTAAAAAAGCGACTACCGCAAATGGCCACTGGGAGCATATCCGGGCTTTTGTTTATGCTACGCAACGTACCAGTTATAACCGCTGGCAGGGATATAGGTTCGATCGCGTCCAACCAGAAACGGATACATATGAAGTATATGTTGACCTGGAACTTCACCGGCACCGGCACCATACACTTGCGCATTATCCTGGCGGATATGTCTTTAATACTGTCCGTATCAGCCGGGATTCCGGTTATTATGTGTATGACCTTTCTTTATGGCGGACGGGAAAGGCGCTTCTTCAGGTACCCGGCGACCTATGGCGGGTGAATGAGCATATTATACAAAACAGCTTTCCCTATTTTATTTTAAAAGAGGTATTGGATAGCGCAGATTCTCTTCAATTCCAAACCGACAAGAATGAGATCAAGATCCGCCGGTTAACGGCAACCGGCACACAGGAATTACGGTTCCAGCCCAAAACACTGCTGTTGACCAGTAATACGATCACCACTGGCAGCGCTGCAAAGGAACAGCACTTCGCTGCATATACAAATATAGCAGGAACGTATCTCCTTCCGGGAGAAATGACCCTCCGGCAGAACGGCCAGGTCGTATTTAAAGATTCGTTAATCCGCTTCCAGCCACTACCCGCCGCAGACACTTCCCAATTCAGTTTTCCCAACGGTTATACGCTGCAAAGGGATACCACTCCGCCGCTCCGCGCCCGTGCCATTGCAAAGGATATATACCTGGTAGAAAAAGTAGACGGCGACCGGAATGTACTTTTTATCAACCTGGATGACCAGGTGTTGCTAACGGAAGCACCGGTATCCGGCCATGTAACGCGTGAAATCATCCGTTTGATACACCAAACCCTGCCCGGGAAAAAGATCGGGTATGTACATTTATCACATTTCCACAATGATCACCTTGCCGGTGTGACGGAGCTGGTAAAGGAAGGCGCGGTGATCCTCTGTGCGCCCTCTATGGAAAAACCGGTCCGGGAAATGATCGCCGCAGCTACCGGTAACCAAACGAATGGTGTTCAACCGGTATTCGGCTTCTTCAATGACCACAAAGTATTGGAGGATCCGCATCACCGGGTTGATCTTTTTGAGGTGCCCAATAGTCATGCGCAGGGACTATCGTTCCTGTATCTTCCCCGGGAAAAACTCATTTATGAAGGCGATCTGTTGTCCATGCCGGAAGACGCCACTATTACACCAGCGTTTCAGGTATCGCTTGAATTTTACCAATTCATACAAAAGCACCGGATCAGCTTCAGACAGATCATAGGGCATCATGGATTGGCAATGATCACACCGGAACTTTTTCGGCGGGTGATGAATGCCGCAAATAGAACCAACCCAAAATAAAAGCGTGAAGCTGAGCGCCGCATAGCTTTGCTTGGAAAGAAACCAGGTGAGGTACGGTTACCATTGCCGCTCGGAATTTTCCCTTCGCAACCCCGAAATAGATATGGCAAAGCGCCAACATGGAGCTTATCGTTTGTTGTTGTTTTGAAGCATAGTACGATTAATTTGTATAAGCGGTTAGGCTACCGCTATGCTATATCTAAGGTTTTCCAATAATTAAACGCAATGCCCCGCAAAGAATAGCCGGCGTGCAGCTATCCGCCCTTTTCATCCCATTCTCCGGCAGCAAGAGCGCGCCGCAGCCTGGCTATCATTTTCTCCTGCTGTTTTTCCGGGATAAATCCCATCCACACAATTCAACGACATCGGGATGGGCCATATCTCACAGCTATTGCCCAAAACCGCACTAAGTTTTCTATAAGCCAGACAGGTATAGCGTCCGCTCCAAAGCAATAAAAAAAGGGCCCGAATTAAAAAAAACAGGCCGGTATATATATCTAATTATAAGACTAAGGTTTCGTCATTTCAAGTGCCCTGGTGTTTCACCATCTGTGAAACTGCAATTACCTCCTTCAGTTAAGCAGGCTGTACATGTCATTCAATGGTCAGTAACATTCACTAAAGATTTATTCGCTTGAGACACGTACGACTTTGGACACAGCCCCTCTTTTACCGTCCTTGTCTATCTGAACGATTCGTACGAATACATTTTCATTTTTCTGTAATGACAACGATTCCTTTTTTTTGCAGGAGGCGCCCAAAAACCCAACGAACATAATAATACCCGCTGCCCATCGGATGCCATTTTTCCGGTTCAATGCAACTAATAACAGACCCAGCAATCCAAAAACAGAAGTGCCCGCAACAAAGAAAAGCGCTACCGTAGCTGGTTTGGAAAAGTTGTAGTCTATTTCTTTTGTTGAATTACCATCCGGTGCTTTAGACGCAACCGTTCCGATACTGTTGAATGTTGAACCATCAGAAGACGCTTCAATTTCAAAATGGTCATTGCCTGTTTCGGTCATGGTTGTCCATTCTATTATAAGACTTCCTCCGGAAAAGCGGGCCGCGACATTTTTATAGACAACGGGAAGATTCCCATCCCAGCTCACCGTAAAAGTTGCAGGAGTTGTACTTTGTTTGCCGGCTGCATCAACAACACTGTATTTGAAAGAAGTGGATGACGTACCATCCTGAAGATTACTAAAAGACAGGAGCCGGGGATCGAAATTGGGTATACGCTGCCCCGCTGCCACAGGATTCCCATCGTAAAGTAATGTTCCGTTTGTTGGCAATTCCGTTATTGCAACGGTATCTCCATTACCCAGTGCACCATCTTCCGGATCAGTTCCTTTCACCGGAGTGGTAATACTACCCTGAGGTATTGTGTGACTGGAGGGTATGGGAATACGCTGGGAAACGTTCTCGGAAACCGGTTGCTGCTCCATTGCCAGATTGGCATCTGAAATATTATCATTGAGGTTAAGGCTAAGCATCCCGTCAGCCCTGCCATCATTCCCAGGTCTAGCTCCGTTGTTCTCCCCCGTTGACGTCCAACCTTCGGGCAAGGAAACTCCGGGAAAATGCGCGCCAATCACCGGTGCGTCCTTCGTTATGGCAAGGGTATAACCGGCCGCCACAATATTTGTAAAGCTGTATGTACCGTCGGCATTTACAGGAACAGTGGCCACAACATTACCGGTAGCAGGATCAACCAACACAGCATTCAGACTACCGGCATTTGTCCCCGTCCCGTTTACCGTATTATCCCCCATCCCGTTTGCATCCTGAAATACCTTCCCGCCGATATTATAAGTCGTCATGGTTACAGCTACCAGTATCGCATCCCCTGATGCCCCAGAGGTATTAGACCAGTTTGGGCCGCCGCCATCACCGCTCAGGAATACCCTGAACGTTAACGATGTGATATTGTCGCCGGCTATTTTAACACTTCCTGAAGCTCCGAATTGTGGACCTGTACCGCTCGAGCTCGATCCATACCTGCTGGCGGAATTATAAATATGCGTCCCTTTTGAAACATCAAAATAGGGACTTCCTGCCAGCTTCAAAACCGTGTATGCATCAACTAATTCAAGACTATTTGTAAAACCTTCATTCCCAAGTACGCCTCCCAATCCCGTAACATGAATAACCGGGTTATTTACTGGACGATTAAACGTTAACTTCAAATCGGCAAAATATATGTCCTTTGTATTTGTTGGTACTTTGTTCGAACCGTCGTTATTGATCAATGCATCTGTACAACCAAATAGCTCCACTGCATAATCGTTTGCTATATTTATCGTGGGATTGGCTCCTCCGGTCGAATAATGGCTGTTCTGCGAACTGCCCAGCTGGTTCATCAGGTTATATAAGGCCAACCCTCCGGGCGTGTTTGTATTTGAAGAAACATTGCCCCCAAATGTGACTCCCGGCGAATTCGCCCCCTGAATACTCGGGTATTGTTGGTTACTCAAGGAGAAAGTGACTGTAGTTGCAGGCGTATATACTCCAGCATCCCCATTATACATCGTAACAACCTGATTCGACGTAGTGGGACCATTTCCGGAAGGACCACCTCCATTTTCAAATTTCAGCGATTTTTGTCCGAAGGAAGGGCTGGTAAAAAAAAGGAACAACAGGCTCCATATACAGGTAATACCTGTATTAATAACAGAGCGATAACTGTTTAACATAAGGATTATTTTTAGGTTTATTAAGAGCTAAAGAGTGAGCCAACACTTCTGGAATTTCAAATCGCCTGATGTTATTACTTGTAGATTGCGAGGTTTATTTGAATGCTGCTGCAAGGTAAAAACTCTCTGAACATCATGTATAATGTGTTATGATAATAGTATAACCTATCCGCATTTCAGTAAGTTTTTTTGGTGAACCCAACTTCATAAAATAATTCAGGCATTTATTAAACTACCGTCATAATCATTCAGGAATGCTTCCCGTTTGATGTTTGTAGAAGCGCAAGCCTATTTCCGCATTGCCGTTACATTTAAAATCATATGTCAACGAGTGTCCGCCTGGCCAGGAATCCTTCTTTATTTTGAGCGAAGCATCTTTACATGCAAGCATTTGAATTCCTCAAACTTAGAAACGGACCTGGTTCTCATACCGGATCTCAGTTTTTATAATCGGGAATCATACTACTTGTTTATATAAAGAAAAAAGGAGCTTTCGCTCCTTTTTAGGTGGTGTTCTAAATAGATTGCCCTCTATTTTTTATTCGACTGCTGCCCGTATGATTTTTGAAGTTACTCTCGTTCCATCTTTATCCACCTGAACGATACGTACAAATATTTTACCCCCATTTTCTTTTGCTGAGATATCTTTCTTGTTACATGAAACACTCAGTATCACCAGACCAATGACCGCCAACCCCATCATCAACACTTTGCTACCCCGGCCCCTGGAATACACAAATCCGACACCTACAAACAGCAATGAAATAAAGGCCAAACTTGTACCATTCATTGTTTTAGAAAAACTATAGTTCAATTCGATATCAGACTTCCCTCCGGGAGCCTTTGTTGCAACGACCCCAACATTTGTAAAATGTACGCCATCCGTAGAAACTTCCACATCAAAATGATCGTTATTCATCTCCGTTTCAGTGCTCCAATGAACCGTTAGCTGCTCGTTGCTATACCTTGCATTTATCGCCCCCCAAATAACTGGTAAGCTCCCATCCCATTTCACGGTAAAGGTTGCAGGGCTATTGCCCTTTTCTCCTGCCGCATCAACAAAACTATACTTAAAGGATGTTTCGGTACTTCCATCTTTTAAATCCGTAAACGATAACAGTGAGGGATCAAAATTTAATATTTCCTGCCCGGCTGTTACTTCATTGCCATTATAGTACAATTTTCCATTTTCGGGCAGACTGTCAATTACAACAGTATTTCCATTTCCCATCTGACCGTCCTCAGCATCTGAACCGCTAACGGCTGTATGAATCGTACCCTGGGCAATCGCATGATTGGCCGGCATTGCAATAGTTTGAGAAACATCGTTACTTACCGGGACACGCTCCATTGCAAAATTCACATCTGAAATATTTCCATTTACTGTCAATCCTGTAAGAATACCATTGGGAGCTCCATCATTTCCGGCGCCGGAACCAACATTTTCGCCTGTACTCACCCATCCATCCGGTAGTTTAACTGCCGGTGGAGCTGTACCGACTGTAGCAGTATTTGTGGTTATTTCCAATGCATAATTTCCTGCCAGCACATTATTGCTAAAGCTATAGGTACCATCAGTGTTTACGGGCACCGTTGCTACAACGGTATTTGTTGAAGGATCTATTAAAACCGCGTTCAACCCACCCGCATTCGTTCCTGTACCATTCACCGTATTATCCTTAAGTCCATTAGCATCATTGAATACGGAACCACTAACACTGTAAGCCGCCAGGGAAACGCTTACTAAAAAACCGTCGGCGCCAACAGAACTGCGGCTGGACCATTGATTGCCACCACCGTCGCCACGGAAGTATACACGGAATGTTATCGAACTTATGCGGGTACCGTTTACTTGCACACTTCCTGCAGCACCTCCTCCAGTACCTGCCGAACTGGTGCCAATAGCTGAAGCCGAATTACGGATGGAGTTGCCATTAACAGAAAAGTACTGACTGCCGGCCAGCCTTGTTAAAGAATAGGCCGTGTTATTGAGATCAAAGCCGGCAGCAAATCCCTGGGTGCCGTTAGTTCCACCCAAACCCGTAAAATGAATCACCGGGTTATTTACAGGGCGATTAAATGTTAAGGTAAGATCTCCATAGTACACCGTTTGGTTCGTGGGCACCTTGTTGCTGCCATCGGCATTGATCAGCGCATCTGAATAGATCGCAATCTCTAAACCATAGTCATTGCTTACATTGATGCCCGGCTGAATGTTATTTGTAGCATACTGCGGATTACTGGAGCCCCCCAGATTACTCAACACCATGTAATGGTTAATACTGGTAGCCGTGTTGCCGTTGTTGTTAAGGTTTCCACCAAAAACGATTCCAGGAATATTCGGATTGCCTTCGATGGATGTGTACTGCTGATTGTTCAATGAAAATGTAACTGTTGTAGAAGGGCTATAGACGCCTGCGTCTCCATAATACATGGTTACCGTTTTATCTGTAGTGGTGGGACCATTGCCAGCCGGCCCACCTCCATTCTCAAACTTCAATGACCTTTGCGCGAAAACAGATTCACAGGTAACAACAGTTATAAAGATGAAAACCAGGAATTTTAATATACGATTTGATTTCATAAGTGAGGTTTGAAATTTATTAAATATCGATCATTAATTAAGGCGCCATAGGTTCATATTGCTTAATAAACAAGATCACGATATCGTATCCTTTGTTGTAAATATTATAAGACTTGGAATCACATGTTTTCCTTCATAGAGAACCAATAGAGGAATCTTTCAAATTCCCCGCTAAGATAAATGGAGAATAAAAGCAAGCAAACACACCCTCATCCTATTTCATCATATTCAACAAATAAATCACTCTATTAAATAAAATTCGTCGTCACCAGCCTGATAAATATTCACTCCGGAACAACTAAACACCTTAATCCCGCATTCTAAAAACCACCGAAATTATTCTGCGGCTCAAAATAATGCCAGTCAAACAATCGAGAAATTTAATACACGCGTATAGTCACCCTAATAAAATAACAGGCTGGCATTTCCAATGATTGAATGTATCTGGTTATTATCCCGCATTATAGTACATAAGGAACAACACCCAGACATACCAGGAGCCATCATCTTTGGCTTTACAGACCAACACCAGCAGTAATGCTAATATAACATCAACAAAAGTCTTTGCTTAAAATCTACGCAACAGTAATGAGCCTGGGCAATATACGGATAGCGGTCAATCGATCGGCAGGAGAAAAGCCCTGGCACATCACAAGATGTCAATTACAATGTGTGTCATTATCAAACCAACAGGCATATGATCTGCCGGCTGTCAGAGAAATTCAACCGTATAGATATTAAAGGTTCTCTCCACAAGAACCGGAAGAAGTGTAGTTCATGGGAAGACCTGCACAGCTCCCCTGACTGCTATTGAACAGAGAATTTCATCCTGTATTCCTTTGGCGTCATACCTGTAAGCCCTTTAAAGAAGAAGGAAAAATAAGACAAATTGGTATAGCCCAAACTATATCCAATCTCCTTTATTGACAGCTCTGAACTATGCAATAATTTTTTTGCTTCCAGCACTATCCGTTCACGTATCATTTCCAGGGGCGATTTATTGTAGTGCTTACGACAGATAATCCCCAGGTAGTTCGCCGTTATTTGCAGCTCTTCCGCATAAAAAGAAACGACTTTTTGTGATCTGAAATTTTTATCTACCAGCGAATGAAACCGATTCGAAAGGTTTGCTCCTTGTGACATTTCGGTATTCCCATGCACATACTCTTTCCACACATGCACGATTAAAGCGATAAGCCGCGCTCTTGCATTGATCAGCTCGGGAAATACAATATTTGAATCAATTTCTTTTTTAATTGCATCAAATTCGGAACTGAATCGCTTATACCCCTCGTCATCAAGATGTAAGGCAATATTCTTATTCAATGATGAGAACGTATGCCTGATGGGCACCGTAAATGTTTCAATCAACGTGCTTTCTATTAAAAGCCTCCGGCCATACGAGCCCGGTGAAATACTCCAGTCAAAAGTCTTATCCGGCAGATGTATAAACAGTTGCTTTGGTTGAAGCTCAAACAGTGTATTATCGGTCCTGCATTCGCCAGAACCGTTATCAAGTAACACAATCGTAAAAGATCGATCCGGAAAACAATTTAGCTGTGCCGAATTATAAAAATCCTGATAGCGAACATACGATGCTTCGTCGGTTATTTCAGGCTGGCCCGGATTACATCCAACAGCATAACCAGTACTTTCTATAGTCATCAGATTTCAATATAGATGTTCCAAAAATTTCTTACAATCAGGCATTTTTATATTTATCAAAACATCACCAATAATCTTAGCTATGTTCCGGCTCAAATATCGAATCACCCATTGTACACAAAATGAATTAGCCATGCAAAATTATCGGATTTACGGGTCAATCTCACTCAACATCAAATCCCCATAAATTACCGTAATCATTCATTTTCTTACATTTTTTATCACACCCCGGACATAACCCATCATCTATTGCAAAAACCACCGGCTACCTGCCCAACAACTGGAATCGCCCGACGACCCGGGTACCAGCACATCCACTTAATGTAAAAAGGAGAGCACGGAAGTAAATATTCCTGCGGATGGATGAGCGGAAATAGAAAATATAACGACCCCAGCCCGAATTGTATTCCATCTGGCCCCGACAAATGCAGCCACTGCAGGATATAGCCAATTCACCTGCCTATCAGTGGCAAATGAACCCGCTTTGGATCCCTTAGGTTTTCAACAGTAGGAGAATGCGTTATCTATAAAGTTTTAATGATACCGCTTATTTAAACCTTTACGATAGCTGTGCATTGACAAAAAAGTCAAGAACAGCTGCCCATTCCGTAATAGTCCCAAATAATACAGCACTGGTGCCCGGTTAACAGCTAATTCCAATCGTGAATACGATCATTCCATTAGCTTCCAGGTGTATCAAAAGCGCTGGGTAATAATGCTATATTGTGCTTCTCTGCTACTTTGATCAGGATCGGCATTAAGATAGAAGCACCGGGTATCAGAACAAAAGGAATGCCTACACCTGCTAATTTGAGAGAGTCGAAGAACTGAGTCTTTAAAATCACCTCTTCATCGCTATCAATTTTTTGTCCGCTCATGTATTTACGGATAATAGCTACAGCCTCCTTATCGCCATTATACTCCGTTATTAACGCCTTAACAAAGTGATGCGCATGTTCCTCAATATATGCCTCAATTTTCATAGTATCCGATTATATTTTGTACCAAATGCAATAAAAGAACCGAGCTATCTTTTCCCGTCCGATACGCTTTTGAGGTTGACTATACGATTCTCCAAATTAAAAATCAGATCCGTACCGGCAATCTGCCATCCGGAAACAGATCGTATTAAATTATAAAAAACAAAGGACGTACAAACTGTTCTTATCAACATTCATATCGGTCCAAGCCAAATTCATACGGGTTGTTCTCTATACTGGCGTGGATAAAACCCGGTATTTGACTTTATATAGAAAGAAAAGTTCGAAATCTCGTTAAAGCCCAACTTAAAAGCGATTTCCTTTATTGATAGTTCCGACCCAAGTAACAATCGTTTAGCTTCCAAAAGCCTGCGTTGGCTAATAAAATGCTTTGCATTAACCCCTGCATATCGCCTGCAGATGATATTCAGATAATTGGGCGTAATTGCCAGTTTGTCCGCATAATAGGAAACGGTGTTTCCCTCACCAAACCCCTCATGTAACAAGACACTGAACCGATTGAGGATTGGATTTGCTTTTTTCTCAACCAGATCCTTTTTCACATGCTCCGTAATATACAAATTAATCAAGGTAAGTATCAGCTTCGTCCGCACCATTGCAAGATCGGCCCTAATACCAGCAACGTTCAGCTCCTCACTGAGCAGCACCACCTCTCTCGTTATTTTTTTAAAAAATCCGGCATCAAGATTCAGTACCGGGCAATAATTGAACTTGGCATTTATAAACGCCGTCTCAAACATATATTTTTCCACAAAGTATTTGCTTACGATTAATTTATGCCCCCTGGTGCCGCTTCCGCTATTCCAGGAGTGAATCTGCTCCGGAAACGAAATATGAACCTGGCAATCGCCCTCTTCATAGCGCTCAAAATCGATAGAATGCCAGCCCTCACTCTTTTCAAAAAAAATAAATACATAGGCATCAGGAGATCGAAAATTTTCTACATGGCTGGCACCTGCCATTTTTATATAGGTCACATGTTCCAATATATTTGCTTCTGCCACCAAGTCCTTTTCATCAGGAACAGAATGCATTTCATGCCCTCCTGCTTTTTGCGCTACATCCATAAATGTTCATCAGTTTAACCTTCAATCATCAACTTAATCCACCTTACGAAAGCAGCCCGCTATCCGCCAGACTACAAAGTATCGCTTATCAATCCTATTTATGAAATTATGAAAATTATCTCCCTGGAAATACGCACAATCAACAAAAAAAATAATATTCGAAATAAAATTGATGAAATCCTATATTTTATTCTCAAAATCAGCCGGGATATGTTGATTGCCGGATGTTACATGACAAATCCCTGACATCGCAATCTCGTTTACAAATAATAAATACACAGCGCCAATTTTGGCCGGCAAACAGCACGCTGCACAGGACATTTATCGATCCAACCGGGTTAGAAAATACATTAGTAAGACCGGGTTACAAAAAAATAAATACAGTGATCAATACAAGCAGCCCAACAAATGCATAAAAATAAACATTGATTATTTTGTGCTTATACCGCCGTTCTTTCTTCACATATAACATAACTATTCTGCGAAAGTAAAAAAACTAAAAGACCATCAGTCCCAAGCAGGCAATCACTGAAGCAACCTGCACAAAACGCATCATCGGTTTTTCATTTTGAAATGTCCGTTCCCTTACGATCTGCACCTACTCTCCTGCCAATGCACGTACCCTCCTGCTAACACCATTGACCGTAACCGTAAGATCTATCGTTCCTTTTATAAAATCATTGCCGGCATTTTCCTTTACGGTTATCACCGGCGCTTTATGACCACTATAGGGGTACAATACCGTTACAAAAGATTGCGGTGCGACCGCTGCCTTTTGTTTTTCAAATACAAAGGCCGGGCGCGGCGTTTCCTTCTGGTATTCGTACGACACGAAGCTTTCTTCTGTATGCATGCTTACCTTATCCTTATTCAAATTCTGGACCAGTAAATTATTGCCGTCTGCATATGTCGTATACACTGTATTATACGCTTTATCCAGCACCGGCTTGCTGTCTTCCTTCAAATTAAAATGGATGCCCAGCTTACCGGCAGCTTCACCTGTTGCTTTATCGATGATAATGAAATAGGTTTTATCTACAAATAAAAACGTACGCTGATGATGTAGCTTTTCATAACTGGGATTGTCATAACTGAGTATATCCAGATCGTCACCCGTTTCCCATTTGATGAGCCGGGCATTGTTGACGATGGTTTTATCGTCCAGCGTCAATGTCTGATGCGCTTTGGTACTCCGGTACCAATCCCGCTTGGCATTTTCCTGCTTGCCCACATTGGCATATACAAAACTGCCTGCGTCTGGGGTAAAATCGCGTCCTTTTACCCAAAGTACAAAATTGCCATTGTCCGGATGCGAATGAAACTCCGCAGGAGGTCCTGCCTTTATCTGCATTACGGTTGCCTTTTGATCCCAGCCATTACGAAATGCATAAAAACCGGCATCGGGCAGGGCCGATGAAAAATAACCCGGGCGCTTACCGGAAGCGCCATCCGTAGCATAATATTCAATGACCTGGTTTCGGGGAAATACGGCGGACCAGCTTTTATAGTTCTGGAGCATGACCGCTTTTGAGGTCAAAAAGGAATTGCCGTACAGGGGGTAGGTATAATCCGGGAACGAATACTTTCCAACCGCCAGCACCATTTTTTCAACCCGGTCCCGGTATGCCTGCGGAAATTCCTGTCCTACACCACCCAGCTGTGCGATCTGCAATGCATCCAGGAAGATTTGGATGGTACCGATATGGTAACCGGGCGACAATTCAAACTGAAGGCCATCCGGCAATACCTGTTTCAGGATCTCGGTGTTCAGCACCCCGATACCGCTTTTACGCCAGGCAGGCGCCGCAGCCAGTTCGGGGAAGGTGCTGCCCGCATACATCAGGTGCAGGGCCTCATACAAACGATGATTGCCCTTGTCTGTATAATTACCCATTACATAGTTGGCCTGTTCATTATAGGAATTCAGAAATTCCATCAAAAAAGCCGGGGTAAAATTGGATGAATGCAGGAACAGGTTAAAGAACCCCGACCAGTGATTGAGCCGGAAAGATACCACAAATGCCTTCCAGGCAAAATCCTTATCATCCGGGTAAGCGCCCTGTTTATTTTTTTTAATCCAGTCGCGCACCTCAAACACCCACTCCTTTGCATATTTTTCATCCCCGGTGGAACGATATACCAGGCCCAATGGCTCCCAAAAGGCGGTACGATGCAAAAAGGTGGTCAGCAACTGGTCCTGCACCGGGCGGTATTGCCAGTTGATATCGCTGCCATAATCATACGCCGGGTATCCCTTATGCGGTTTGAATTTATGTAACAGGATATTATTGGCCAGTTCCAGCGTGGCTTCGCTTACTTTTTTACCAGCAAACTGCGGTGCATCGCCTGCATTAAAATCCAGGTGACGCACCCCGGTGCGATGCCGGTAGTACTCCAGAAGGCCGGCAGCCGCCATCTCATACTGTCCGCTGTTTACAGCCGCCGTCACCTTCTCTAACCCAGGGAAATCCAGATTGATATACCTGAAACTTTCTTTGGTAACGGGCGGCTCCTGTGCCAGAACGGTAGTAAACGATGCCAATGCCATTGCCGTACCGATTGCTGCTTTTTTTAGTAGGATCATATGCCAATAATAACTGTTTTTAATAATAAAGGTCATGAGTTAACCGCAGAGGCGCAGAATACGCTAAGAATACGCAAAGCATTATCTGCTCTTATCGCCGGTTCCTGTTTTCCTCCGCTACCTTGCAAGTGCCTGCTGCATGAGCGGGTCATTGTTTAACCGCCGAGGCGCAGGGAACGCGAGGTGCGCAAGGGATATCTCCTATAACGACGTTCATTGCGACCGTTGCGAATACTTCGCGTCCATCGCGGTTAAATCGCATCTTCGTGGTTCCATTTTACCGCAAGGGGCTTAAGAAAGCGCGAAGCACTATCTGTTTTTATCGCCATCGCCGGCCTTCCGCTGCTTGTTTTGCCGTTGCCACGCGTAACAGGGTGCCTGAAGACCTGCAAACCTTGTTTTAAAATTACACTTGCCTGCACCGCGGGGCTTTCAATTTTTAATCATCCTTTTTCAATTTTGATGAAATACGCGGTTTCCGGGTATAAAAACCTTGTGCATGGGCACATCACTCCCTGGCAGGATTGCAGATGATGCAAAAATACCGGTCCTGTGATCGGTTGCCTGAACGACCTCCAAATCCCCCGGCAGCCTGTAAACAGCCTTCTGACAGCTACCTTTTTTAACAGTTTTCACCAAAATCAAAAATCAATTCTCCCATTTTAAAGGCCTCAATTCCGTTTATGGCTTAGATTAGCTGTATAATTAAGGATTCGATTATGAAAACAAGCATACTGCTACTACTTCTTGTGTTTTCGGTTATATACCGGCCGGTGCTTTCACAAAACACGCCGCAGGTTCCACTTCAGTCCAAAAGCGCGGAAAATTATTTTGAGCAGGCCAAACAGGTACTGGCAACTCGGGTATTACAGCAGGCCGATTCTTTTTTAAACGAGAAACCGGTTACCGTTACCGCACAGCAGTGTGCCCGCAGCGCCGGCGGCAAACACGATTTTTACAGTGAAGCCGACTATGCCTGGCCCAACCCTGCAAGTGTGGACAGTCCTTATATTTTAAAAGACGGCATGACCAACCCCGATAATTTTACCGCCCACCGTCATGCCATGATCCGGCTCAGTATCATTGTGGGCACCCTGGCGTCGGCCTATCGCATTACCGGTGACGAAGTGTATGTATCGGCGGCACTGCGCCATTGCCGGGCATGGTTTGTAGACACGGCCACGCTGATGCAGCCCCACCTATTGTATGCGCAGGCCATCAAGGGGCGCTTTACGGGTTGGGGCATCGGCATCATCGATGCCATCCACCTGATGGAAGTAGCCCAGGGACTCAGCGTAATGCAACAGGCGCGGGCCATGGATCCCCAAACACTTCAGCAAATCAAACAATGGTTTGCCCGTTTTCTTACCTGGCTCACTACACATCCTTATGGCCGGGATGAAATGAATACCGTCAACAACCATGCTACCTGCTGGGTAATGCAGGTGGCCTGCTATGCAAAATTTACCGGCAACAAAAAATGGATGGACTTTTGCGCCACCCGTTACAAACAGGTTTTGCTTCCCAACCAGATGAGCGCAGACGGCCGTTTTCCACAGGAATTACGAAGAACCAAGCCCTATGGCTATTCCCTGTTCAACCTGGATGCCATGGCCACTATTTGTCAGCTGCTTTCCACGAAAAAGGATAATTTATGGAACTACCAGGCGGCCAATGGCGCATCCATACAAAAGGGTATTGCCTTTTTATTCCCCTATATTCACCATAAAGAGCAATGGCCTTACCGGGCCGATGTAATGTACTGGAGCAACTGGCCGGTAGCCCAGCCTGCGCTGCTGTTTGGAGCCGCGGCTTTCCATAACCAGCAATGGCTGGATACCTGGAGCCGGCTGGATCATTTTCCGCAGGTGCCGGAAGTGATCCGTAACCTCCCGGTAAGGAATCCGCTGATATGGATCAGTTCCTCCGGGAACTTAAAATAATCAATGTCAAATATTAAATGTAAAGGGGATGATGCATTGCCGTTCCGGATTTGTGTCGCAGGATCGGGAATGTCAATGGTCAATGGGTAATAGAGATCCGGTACCCTTTGGGAATTTAAAATAGTTACAATACTTTTTACTATCGAAATCAATGGGCTTATATTGAGCACCGGGCACCGGGAACAAAATGCCCACATCAAGCATCAAACGTAACCAAACCTCAAACCAGAAACCTAACAGCAGCGTTAAACCTCGCCTTCCTTGCGCCCGTCTGGCCTGCTTGACAAATATTCGCTTGGCATTACACCGAAGAACTGTTTGAAAGCCGTGGAAAAATATGAGGGTGTATTAAAGCCACACATATAGGCAATCTCCGTCATAGTATATTTTTTTGATTCCATGAGCTCCACCGCTTTCCGGAACCGGATCCGTTTGATAAAGCCGGTTACAGACTCCCCGGTGATCGCTTTTATTTTCAGGTACAGGCTGGACCTGCTCATCCCCAGCTCCCGGCTGAATTTATCTACCGAAAAATCATAGGCATCCAGCTGTTCTTCAACAAGGGCAACCGCCTTTTTTAAAAACGCCTCATCCAGTGGATTGAAGGTCATTTTTTCCGGTTCAATCGCTTTCGATGCCGCATAGTATTCCCGCAGTTTTCGCCGCGTACGCAAAACGCCCTGCACCTTTGCTTCCAGTAATGCAATGGAAAAGGGCTTCACTACATAATCATCCGCACCCATTTCCAACCCTTTGATCTGCTGTGCCGTTTCTGCCCGCGCAGTAAGCAGGATCACCGGTATATGACTGGTCTGTACATTTTGTTTGATCCGCCTGCAAAAATGCAGGCCATCCATTTCCGGCATCATAATATCACTGATGATCAGATCCGGCTGGTAGGTTTCCATTAATTTCAGTGCACCCTTTCCATTTCCCGCGGTTCTGACTTTATACTTCGCTTCAAAATATTCCCGGATGTACTGCACGATCTCCTCATTGTCATCAACGATCAGCAGGCTCTCCTCTGTTTCCGGTGCCGGATCAACGGTATCCTCTTCTTCTGCAACTCCACCAGCCTCGTGTCCGGCTCCGGGCAGTTCCTCAACCTGCAATCCATCCATACGGAGATCGGTTTCATAAGCTGCATCCGCTACCGGTAACCCTACTTTAAAAATACTTCCTGCTCCCGGAACGCTTTCCACTGCTATCGTTCCGTGATGCAACTCCACCAGCCGTTTCGTAAATGCAAGGCCCACGCCGGATCCGAGGTTCATTTCTTCCCGGTTTACCTGGTAAAAGCGGTCAAAGATACGTTCGAGGTGTGGGGCATCAATACCGGGTCCGGTATCCCGCACCTGCAGCCAGGCGATTCCGTTTACAACCGAAAGTTCCAGGGATATCTGCCCTCCGGCCGGTGTATACTTAAATGCGTTGGACAATAAATTGAATAAGATATTCTCCAGGGCTTCTTTATCAAAATAAAATACCAGCATATCTACCTGCGCCGAAAACCGGTAATCAATCGTATTTTTATCCGCCAGCGGCTTGAACGACGTATACACTTCCCGTAAAAATTTCACCAGGTCATTTTGTGCCACCCGCAGTTTCCGGGTGCCCATTTCCGTTTTACGGAATTCGAATAGCTGGTTTACCAGGTTATAAAGCCGCCGGGTGTTTGACAACATCAGCTCCTGGTTGCGCCGCATTTTTTTGTCGGTGGCCGGTTGCCGCATCATTTCCTCCAGCGGCGCCATGATCAGCGTAAGCGGCGTACGCAACTCGTGCGATACGTTGGTAAAAAAATCCGTTTTTACCTGGTTGATGTAATTGACCTTTTCGCGCTGCAGGCGTTCCAGCTTTAACTGGTGCAAGGTGCGCATCCGCTCGGTAAAAATGCGGTACAGGAAAAATGCAACCGCCGCAATCACCAGGCATACCAGCAGGTAAAATCCATTGCTCCGGTACCATACAGGCAGTATCCGTATAGCCAGCGAACGCTCGGGGCTTACTTCGCCCTGGGGACCTATTGCTTTAACCCGGAATATATAATTTCCGGGCTGCAGGTTCGTATAACTGGCCCTGGAAGCACCCGTTGCTTCCTGCCAGTCGTTATCAAACCCTTCCAGCCGGTACCTGTATTTTATACGATTGGCAGAAATATAATTAAACGTATTAAAAAGAATAGAAAACTGTTTGTACTCATGCCCGAAGCGCAGGTGTGCAGACTGGTTGATATGTGTTTTCAGGATGGCCGTTGCATCCCCCGGGATCACCTGCCGGTCGAACACTTCCAGCCCGGTGAAGGTTACCTTCAATGATAAGGGTTCCTGCCGGAACACCGCGGGATGAAAATAAGAGATCCCGTTCGTGCCGCCAAACAACAGCATCCCATCTGCCGCGCGACAGGAAGCATAGGTATTAAACTGGCCGCTTTGTAATCCATCCCTTTCATCAAAATACTGCAGCCGTTTGGTATCCGGCTGATACTTCACCAAACTGGTATTTGTAGTAATCCACAGGCTGCCATCCTCATCCGGAACAATACTGTTGATGGTTCCCTTTAAAAAGTCGTTCCGTTGATTGTAACTGATGAATGCCTTTGTTTTTTCGTCATAAAGATTGAGCCCATCCCGCGTACCTACCCAGATCCGTTTCTGCGGATCCTCAGCAATAAAGTTGATCACATTGCTGCTAAGGGTGGCGCTGGAAAGCGGATCAAACAGCATACTGTCCGGATAAAAGATATTCGCCCCGTTTACGGTTCCGATCCAGATGCGATGCCGGCTATCCTCCATTAAAAACGTGATCTCGTCAGCAGTCAGCCGCTTCCCCGCTCGGTCAGTATAAACCGCAGTAAACGATGCGTCCCCGGTATGAAAGCGGCTTAAACCGGTACGCGTACCTACCCACATACGTGCCGCATGATCTTTTAGCAGCGCATATACCATATTACCCGGTATGCTGCGGGCGTTGCCCGGATCATGCCGGAAGTTTTTACTGGTGCCTGTTGAAGGATCCAGCACATCCAGCCCTGTATTATGCATTCCTAAAAAGACCGTTCCCTTGTCGCCAAAAGCAATGGATTTAATATTATTGGAGCTTAACCCGCTGCCTTTTTCATTATGCACATAATACCGGATGGTATTGGATGCCGGTTGCCAGTAATTCAGTCCCCGGTCATTGGTACCGATCCAGAAACCGCCGTTGTGATCCTGTTTGATCACATTCACCACTTTGTCATTTAAGGCCGGCGTTCCTGTATGTTGACTCAGCAGGTTAAAACTTACCTGCTGCCGGTGGTAATAATTGACCCCGCCGTAAAAAGTACCCAGCCACATTCCCTTCTGGTTATCCTGGAAAATGCAGCGTACCGAATTCTGACTAAGCGTAAAAGGACGATCTGCCTGGTGATAATAATTCCGGATATTGCCCCCGGTATCCATGATCGCCAGCCCGCGAAAGGTACCGATCCAGATATTTCCCGCCGCGTCCTTACGCACGCTGCGCACATCCTCATCCGGTATTCCGGATGCGGCGGCCTGCTGATGATGGTAGTTGACAACCCTCCCGGTATGCAGGTCCATTTTTATAAGCCCGGCACCTTCCGTACCAATCCAACAGATGTTCCCGTCTTCATAAATCGTATTGATGCGTACCTGGCCCACACCTGCGTGCAGTGGTGTTGTTTTGCCGGTGGAAAGATCCAGTAACCACAGACCGCTTTCCGTACCCAGCAACAGCTGTTTTCCTGCAAAAGCGATGCTGTACAGTTCTTTGATACCCCGGGCCACGCGATCGAAGTTTACAGACCTGAAAGCAGTGGCCGCAGCGTCTGACCGGTAAAGCTCTCCGGAATTGGAGCAGGCCCACAGGATGCCCTGTGCATCCTGGATGATGCAGGAGATATACCATTCCCCGGAACGGGGAACAATATTATAATTACGGAAACGGTCGCCGGAATAGTTGTACGTACTGATCCCGCCGTTGCCACCGATCCACAACCGTCCTTCCCGGTCGGTAAACAGGCATTTTATATAATAAGAAGCAATGCTGGCAGGTTCATTTTTTACAGGCCGGTAAATTTTAAACGTTTTACCATCATACCGGTTCAATCCGTCCTGGGTGCCCATCCACATAAACCCAAGGGTATCCTGGGCCACCGTAAAAACCGTGCTTTGCGACAACCCTTTATCTACAGAAATATTCCGGAAAAAGCGGTCGGCAGGCTGGGCTTGAATTGTAAAAGATGCAAGCAGCATTACGAAAATGCCTCCGACAGCCCTGAAAAATCGCATCTTGTTCACCTTGTTATTACAGCTCGCTTTATTAAGTAAAAACAAATGTAATCATATTTCTGCACGTGAAGCGGCCTTTTGCAGCCTTGAAGAAACCCTTCTTCATTAAGAACTTCGGGGAAAATTAAAAGATTGAAAACCTATACAGTGAACCACCTTGCCGATCGGTCCTGATAACCGGTAATTCCTGCCTCCATTTTAACTACTCCCCGGCTGCTTTCCAGTCTAAAATAAAAGGCTATTTCGTTCTGCGCCTACCAGTTGATATAAAAAATCTCAAATAATTCATTTTACTTTCTTGCATTATTGATCAAACCAGCCGTACAGACGATGAAATCGGATGCATACCTTTGGTAAAAGTATCAAAAAGCTTTTTTACCAGACCATCGAACCTCGTGGCATAATCATACTGGCCACTTTCAGTACCACTCAATTCCTGCGGCTGCTCATTACTATCATATAGATCCTTATTCGACGTATTAAAAAGACCTGTGCTCATGCCAACGGCATACAATCCATTCTTTGGCACACCGCTCCGGATCCATTACAAAAAATGATCTACGCAAACTACCGCTTAATTTGTCGTTTTCGCATATGGGTACAGAGGCGCTATTCCAGTACTTTTGAATAAACAAAATCAGGAAATATTATGGCAACACAAATTTTTTTAAACCTGCCGGTTAAAGATCTCAACAGGTCGGTAGCGTTCTTTACCAAACTTGGTTATACGTTCAATCCCCAATTTACCGATGAAAAAGCAACCTGTATGATCATCAGCGATACCATCTTCGTAATGCTGTTAACCGTACCTTTTTTTCAAACCTTTACAAAAAAAGAAATCGCAGACGCCCACAAGGCCATAGAATGCTCTATTGCCCTGTCTGCCGATAGCAAAGAAGCTGTTGACGAAATGGTGGATAAAGCAGTGGCGGCAGGTGCCACGATACCAAACCCGGCAACGGACCATGGCTTTATGTACCAGCACAGCTTTGAAGACCTGGATGGCCACCATTGGGAACTTGTATGGATGAATCCCAACGGCGTTCCGGAACATCAGGGATAAAACGGATGCTATAAAAGTGCGGATCATCCGCTCCCGGATGCCGGTCTTGCCCCGCATTCCTATTGGGGGGCCTTTGGTTCCAGCCGGCGCCATTTCAACTGCCCCCGGGGCCAGGGGCCTGGATACCTGGGATACGTTTGATTCCGCCATCCGCTTTTATTATTTTTGAGCTATAATCTGCAAATATGAAGAAGTACTTTATGGCGTTGCTGATGGCCGCACTTGCTCCGTTTGCCAATGCGCAGCTGGTGATCCGCAAGGATCCTGTTATTGAAAAAATGACGGCTGCGGTTTCGGCCGATTCCTTACGATCCTATATTGATGCCCTGGTTCGCTTTAAGACAAGACATACGCTGAGCACTCAAAACAGCCGGGGCGAGGGCATCGGCGCCGCACAGCAATGGGTACTTCACAAATTCCGGCAATTTGAACCCGGTTCCGGCGGCAGGCTTTCGTCGTTTATAGATACCATTACTTATGCGCCCGATGGCAAAAGAGTAGATAAACCCTTTATCCTGGGCAATGTGGTTGCGGTTTTAAAGGGAACCGATCCGCTCGACCGGCGGGTGCTGATGATCACCGGGCACCTCGACAGCCGGCGCAGCGATGTAATGGATCGTACAGGTATTGCACCCGGCGCCAACGACGACGGCAGCGGTGTAGCCGCTGTGATGGAATGCGCACGGGTGATGCGTCAGCAATCCTTTCCGGTAACGGTTGTTTTTGTGGCTACCTCCGGAGAGGAGCAGGGATTGCTGGGGGCCCGTTTCCTGGCAGACCAGGTAAAAACAAAAAACTGGCAACTGGAAGCCTTACTCAACAACGATATTGTGGGGAGTAATCACAGCAATGAAACCCATATCATCAATAATACCCAGGTACGCATTTTCAGCGAAGGCATCCCATTAAACGCCAACCGGGATGATGTTGCAAAGATCCGCTCCCTGGGTTTGGAAAACGACGGCGCTCCCCGGCAGCTGGCCCGTTATTTTAAGGAAGTAGGCGAACGCTATGTAGATCATATGACCGTAAAGCTGGTTTACCGCAACGATCGTTTCCTGCGCAATGGAGATCATAGTCCCTTTGTTGAAAAAGGATATACCGCCGTACGGGTTACGGAAATGAATGAAAATTTTGAACATCAGCACCAGGACCTCCGTACGGAACACGGTATCCGCTATGGCGATCTTCCCGAATTTATGGACTTTGAATACCTGAGAAAGAATACGGCACTAAACCTTGTAACACTGGCCAACCTCGCCAAGGCGCCGGCGGTACCGCAACATGTAACTTACATTACCAAGGGACTGGAAAATGCTACCACCATTCAATGGACGCCCCCTGCCACCGGAGCCTGTGCCGGTTACTACCTGCTGATGCGGGAAACCAGCAGCCCGCAATGGGAGAAGAAAATCTTCACAGCGGCCACTACCATCACCGTTCCGTATTCAAAAGACAACTACTTTTTCGCGATCCAATCGGTAAGCGCAGCCGGTAATGAAAGTTTGCCGGCATTACCGGGGCTTCCTTCATCCCGGTAAACCAGTTGCAAGCAGATTTGTTTCAACAGCGTCCTATTACCTGGCCTGCTTTATCCGGTTGCCACCTGCATGGCCGATAAAAGCGGCAAGGGTACAAACATAAAAAAGCTGTATCAAAATATACATCCTTCATTACTACCGGAAGGATCATTTTTGATACAGCTTTTTCTGAACTGCGCGGAATATTATTTCACATTCGCGCTTACGATCTTGGCCAGGTCGAACATAGACACCTGGGATTTGCCGCTAAACAAGGTTTTCAATTTATCGTCGGCGTTGATCATCCTTTTATTGGTGCTATCCTGTAATCCCTGCTTTTTAATATATGCCCATATTTTTTTGATGATATCCGGGCGGGAAGCCGCTTTATTACCAATTACGGCTGCTAAAGCCGGACTGGGTGTAAGGGGCTGTAACAGGGCCGGGTTTATTTTTCTTTTTTTCTTTGGAGCGGCTTTCTTTGGAGCAGCTTTTTTTGCTGCTGCTTTTTTGGGTGCCGCTTTCTTAACGGCGGCTTTTTTAGGAGCGGCTTTTTTTACGGGTGCCTTTGTAGCTTTTTTAGGAGCGGCCTTTTTTGCGGCTGCTTTTTTGGGTGCTGCCTTTTTTGCAGTGGTTTTTTTCGCTGTTGCCATGATAATGGGTTAAAGTTTAAAATTGGAATTATCGTATAAAGTTAGCTAAAACATCGATTAAAAAACAAAACATATCCGGCTCGTTTTCATTTTATGCCCTTGTTATATTATGCTCCCGCCTTGTTGGCCATTGACGATCTGTTGCCCTCTTCCGCCAGGGATCAGCTGCGCCCGGAGCATCTGTCGCCAGGGTAGCCCAGGCAGCCAATAACAACGGGTGACTGCCGCGGCCATCAATGCAAACAAGGCAAGCCACTTTATAAACCCGTCGGTATTTCCAGAAAAAGAACATAAAGACATGATAATAAAATAGTTAATGAACTTCAAAACGATAAAGACATGCCCGTAGACCGAAGGAATCGCCCGGTTCCTGCTGCCCTCTACTACTGGAAAAGGGTTTGCTTAAAACGCCGCTTACCCAGTATACATCAAAGCCGGCTAAAGCCGCTTCTCACCGGCCCTGCTCATTTCAGCATCTGAAACAACATCCGATTGTTGATACATACCGGAACATCCCAAAAATTGAGGGCAGAAAAACAGTTATAGAAACCGGCCTTTGATCAGCCCTATCTTAAAAGCCGGATAGTAAGCGATAACGATCACCATTTCGCCAACCTTTTATATCTTTACCGGCATATAAAAAACGATCCGGTTGCCAAATCATCCGCTGTACGCCCCCACGCTATATACGGTTTGCTGTACTCCGGAAAGGGCGGCGCCAGGTAACGTATTATTTCCGGGGCCCGGCTCCATCAACCAATTTTAAAACAACCGCATTGCCGGTTGCGCGGCTTGCACATACTTCGTCATGATTTTTTTTAGCAGCTTCAACATCAGATACGGAAAGATCCGAACCTTATTCAGTACTGCAGCTTTCTGGTTGCTGTCGTTACCTGCCGCCCATGCAGCATGGCCCATTACGCCCAATGATTTTAAAGGAACAGATACCGAACGGATACAAAAAGCGGTTGACAAGGCAAAAACGCATGCAAAAACAGTCACCATTCCTGCGTTCAATTCAAATGGCACGATGATCTGGAAAATCGATAAGGCCATCTTGCTGCCATCTGACATGACTATTCTGCTGGACAATTGTGTACTCCAGTTATCGGATAGCTGTCGCGATAACCTCTTCCGAAGCGATAATGTAGGCGTTGGTATTGCAAATCCCGTATGGAATAAAAATATTGCACTGATTGGTATCGGCAATGTTATCTTAAAAGGAGCCGACAATCCACGGGCCACCGGCGACGGATTGCGAAAACTCGTGTCGGCCTATGATGCCAATCATAGTAAAGGGCGCATCAGCTATGGAAGTGATGCCGGAATGCCCGGAAGAAAACAGTTGTCTGACTGGCGGAATTTCATGATCCTAATGGCTTATGTGGATGGGTTTAAACTCCGGAACGTCCGCTTTGAATATGCGCATTCCTGGGCAGTGACCTTCGAACGGGTGCATCATGCGGCGCTTTCGGACCTGGTATTTTTTACACCGCAGTTCCGGTGGATCAGGGGCGAAAAAGTTGCCACGTATAATAACGATGCCATTAACCTGAGGGAGGGATGCAAATATTTCCAGATCACAAATATAACCGGTATCAATGGCGATGACTGCATCGCGTTATCGGCCCTTGATCTGGGTACCGCGTATCATTCAAACGGCAATATCAATTCGTACCAGGTTACTTCTACCCAACACCAGGGTGCCTCGGACGACATCGAGCAGATCTATATCACGAATATAAAAACGAACTATACGGGGGTAGCCCTGCGGGCCAGTGACAGCGCGGGCATCCATCATATTTTCATCAACGGCGTCACCAGTATTACAGACCCGGAGATTCCGCCCCCCTATAATGGCAGTCCTTATACGATCCTGCTCGGGAATCTGGGATATGGCGTACCCGCCATGGCGCATAAGATCCACCATATTTATGTATCCAATATTACGGGTGACGGGTTGAACCTGATCGAGGTAAAATCACCGGTTGCCGATTGTGTATTTATGAATGGCGTTTATACCGGCTCAAAAGCAGCAGCCGCCATCACCTACCAGGGACAAACCCAGGCGGAAAGCCAGCGTATCAAAGAAGTAAACCTGGTAAAGACCGAAGCGCCGTAACCCTGTTACAAAAAAGCCCCGTACAATATCCAACACGCTTCCTTTATCAGATGACAGCTGCGGGTCCCGCTCCTGCTTTCTGACCCGGGATCTTCTTTAACCGGATGAGCGAAGAAGGAACCGGTAGCCGGTTCCAATGCCGGTGCAACACCAGGGCCGCTCCCAATGCCGTACCCTGGTTCATAGCAGCGGCCAAGACCTCCTGTTGCGGAAAGATCCGCGCCAGCAATGTCATAAAGAGGAGGTTGTTGCTGAATCCTCCGTCTACATAGATACGGCGGACCTGCCCGTCTGTTAATACCTGCCGGGAAGAAGCCCCTTGCTGCAGCGCCATATCCAGCATCAGCCGGTGATAAGCGGTCCCGGGTGTTTTAAAGGCCCCTAACGCCCGCTGCCCGAATATACAGGGTGTGGTAGCACCGGAATAGCCAAGGATTGCTCCACCTCCGGCTTCTTCCTTCCAGCACTGATCCAAGAGTACGGGATCAGCATCGACGGTTTTGTAAAAATCAGCAGGTATCTGAAAATGGTGTGCGATACGCTGTACCTGTTGTTCATGATCATTGCCTGCAAATAACATCGACACCCTTACGGGCTTACCCTGGTAGGTGAGATAGCTAAGCCCCCCGTTTGCCAATGCTTCAGCATCCGGCAGCCGGCTGTTAAAAGGATTCAGACTGATGGACCAGGTACCCGTAGACAGGATCATAAACGGTTCTGTAAAACATTGCAGATAAGGGATCATCGCCGCGGAGCTGTCGTGAAGTCCAGTACCAATTACGATCCATTCACCGGTTAGCTCATTCTGTACCGGCATAGCCGTATCCCCCGGTGTAAGGGTACATAATTTATCCAACAAACCTTCTGCGTTCAACCAGGTATGATATTGTTGCTTATGGAAATCCCACATTGCAGAGTGGCAGCCAACCTGGGTCATTTCAGCCACTTTACGGCCGGTAAGCAAAAAACTCAGGTACTGGGGAAAATGCAGCACTTTTGCTACCTGCGCGTATAAATGAGGCTTCCGGTTTTTAAACCAGAACAACTGCATCCCGGCATTTAAATGCCCCATTAATGGTGAACAGGTGTCCTGTACAAATGCGGCGTTGCCCGTGTACTCCCTGAAGGTCTTTAGCAGGTCATCGGGGTACGATTTCCGGTAATTATACAATGGCGCCACCCGTTTACCTGTTGCATCTATGTATACCAGCGAAGCTCCGTAAGTAGTAAAGTTGACGGCCCTTAACTGGTAAACCGGGGAGGCCTTTAACTGCTGAAAATGCGTCATCATCCAGTGCACAAGCACATCCAGGTCTTCGCAGGGGAATCCATCGTCGTCCGTTATTTCATCAAAAACAACGATCTCTTCCATTACGATATGGTACCGTTCATCAAAGACCAATAATTTTTTATGGGTCTTTCCGATATCAAAAACAGCGGTAACAGGTATTTTTGTTTGCATGGTTATCCATATATCAGCCCTCGTAAAAACCGCGAGGTTTTCACCGCATCATTTTCCCGGATGAGCGCGTCTATTTCGCTATAATGATCCGCTACGATCTGTTCATATTTCTTTACCCACCATATACTTTCTGCAATTGCATCCACCGCATCTTCGCGGTAGGGATACTGGTCCATGGAGATCCAGCCGTCGTAACCTGTTTTCTTTAACCAGAACAACAGTTCAATATATGTGGTAAAATGTACACTGCTTACGATCATATCGTCATCCCAGCTGCCATGGTTATCATTAAAGTGCATATGGTAAAGCAGGTTGCCGGCGCGTTTGGCCAATACCACTGCCTCCGCCACATTCTCCCCGGCATAAAAGCTATGTCCCGTATCGATGGTAATGCCTACATTGGAGCAACCTGTTTCTTTTGCGGCCAATATGGTATCGGCCATACGCGCATGATACGAAAAATTGCGCGGCTCTTTCGGCTTGTATTCCAGGGCATACCTTATTTCCGGAAACTCGCTTGCAAGAGCCCGGGTAGCTTCTGTAAGCCAGCTCCGCTCCTGGTCGTAGTCGGTTGCCAGCAAATAATCATATCCATCCTGGCCCAGCCACAGGTTTACGATGCCACAATCCATGGCCTGTGCCACTTCACTCATTTGCCGCAGATAATCCAGTGCAGCCTGGCGTACGTAGGCATCGATGCTTGTAAGGCTTCCTTTTCCAAAAAGCGGGTTTCCAAACGTATCCGGTATGATACTGGCGCAGGCCACGCCCGCATCATCCAGCCGTTTTTTCATGTCGGATACATTATCCGGCCGGATGTCCCAGCTGCCTACCAATTCAATACCCTGGATCTGCGGCATTCGGTCCAACGCCAACTTTAACATCTCTTCTGAGCTGGGGTTCTGTTTATATCCCTGGCAAAAGCGGTCGCGTGTATTTCCCAGGTTCCCCAGTATAATGGCATATTTATAGCTCATAACAACTCGTTCTATTCGGTGATTGCATATTGCAGTATCTTATATTTTCCATTCATAGTTTTTCCAGCGGCTCATCACTTTACCCAACGCATCAATCTCATGATCTTCTATCGGGATCATGTCTCCCAGCGATGCCGACAATATTAATGATTTTGCACTGAATTCGGCCACTTCCAGATAATCAAATGCCTGCAAAAGTTTGTTGCCGGTAACCACCACGCCTTCGTTTTTAATAATCATTACAGGAGCTTCCTCGGGCATTACCGGTTGCGGTACACCATCTTCGGAAAACAGGCATCCCAGTTCCCCTGTTTGCACATCCTGGAGATAGATCCAGGTTTCCGGTATGGTGCGCACATTGAAATGGGCACCGGTGATGGCAAAGGAGGTCAGGTACGTGGGCTGTGTCATGATGATGGCATTGATATCTGGGTAACGCTCATAAATTGCTTGATGCAGCAATACGGTTTTGTCGGGTGTTTTTCCCTTTTCTTTTTTTCCATCCCGGATCTGTACCAGGTCTCCGGGCATAAGGTCCCATTTGGACAGGCCATCCGGCGTAATAATAAAATCGTTTCCTTCAGACCGGGTAGATATTGACCCGTATGCGCCTAACATCAATCCCTGGCGGCAAGCCCGGTTAATAATTTTATGCAGGGCGGTTCGTTTTTCCCGGCTGTTGGTTGAAAAGGGTTGTACCGGTATTTCTTCCTGTAAGCCGGGTTTAAACCGCAACAAATGTTTTTCAATGCAACCTTCGGTGAGGGAATGTGCGGTTCCGATCCGGCTGCCATAAAGCATCGATTTTGCGGTCACCTCTATCAACTCAAATTTCAGGTAGGCATCGGAAATATCGGCGCCTCCGATAACCGTTCCATGATTTTCCATAATCACCACGGAAACACCCTTCGCAAATTCATCCGCAATATTTTCCCCGAGCGCCTCCGTTCCCGGCATTGCGTAAGCTGCGTACCCGATGGACCCGCAACGTGCGTGCACCTGCGGCAGCACACGGGTATCCGGTACTTTTCGTACGATACTGAACGCCACAATCCCCGGTGGATGCGCGTGTATCACTGATTTTATATCCGGGCGCCTTTTATAAATGGCCCGGTGAAACGGGTACTCTGATGAAGGCTTATGCGCGCCAACGATGGTTCCGTCTTTTTTTACACAAACAATATCAGACGGTTTTAATAATCCCTTATCAACCCCCGCCGGTGTGATCCATATATTTTCTTCCTCATCAATGATGGATATATTTCCCCCCGAGGTAGTGGTGAGCACCCGGTCGTAGATCCGTAACATGATCAAAGCAATCTGGTCTCGAGGGTGCATCGTTGTAGTATTCAGCAAGCTTTTCATAAAAGAATGATTCTAAAAAATCCGAAACACAACAAACTTAAACATACCCGTCAGCATTCCTATCCTGCCTTGACCCGAAACCGGATTTTATTTTAAAGAACGTTTTTTTTGTTTCTTATATTCATTTTTTAGACCTACTTTGGTTGTTGTTAACGCATTCGTTATTGCCAATGAAAAAAGAAACATTATTGGACCTCATCCAGGTAAACCCTTATTCGAGTACCTCAAAATACCTGCAGATCGTAAATGCCGTTTTAAGAGAAATTGAAAAAGGTACGATCAGGGCCGGCGACAATATGCCCTCGATCAATGAGCTCAGCATTGAACTGGATATTGCCCGGGACACCGTGGAACGGGGATATAAACAACTGCGCCAGCTAGGCGTTATTAAAGCCGTTCCGCGGAGGGGTTACTTTATTGAAAACACCGAGTTCCGGCGTCCCCTGAAACTGTTTCTGCTTTTTAACAAGCTGAGTACGCCCAAAAAGCAGGTCTATGATGCATTGGTGCACGCGCTTGACGATAATGCAGCCATCGATTTTTATATTTACAATAATGATTTCCACTTATTCAAAAATCTGCTTTCCGGAAATAAAGATCCCTATACACATTATGTGATCATTCCGCATTTTATTGACAGCGGTGAGCGGGCTTATGAGATCATCGATATGATCCCCAAAGAAAAACTCATCCTGCTGGATAAATTATTGCCTGAGGTAAAGGGACCTTACGGTGCCGTATATATCGATTATGAAAACGATATATACCATGCACTGACGGCGGCCCTGGAACACCTGGTAAAATACCATACCATCAAACTGATCTTCCCGGATAACAGCTACTATCCCAGGGAAATAAAAAAAGGCTTTGCACATTTTTGCCAGGACAATGCTTTTTCATACCGCATTATCAACAATATCGAAAATGAACCGATCAAGCAGGGGGAAGTGTATATTAATATGATTGAGGAAGACCTTGTTACCCTTATTGAAAAAATACAGCCGACCTCCCTGAAGATCGGAACACAGGTGGGCATCATTTCTTATAATGAAACACCGTTTAAGCGGGTGATCCTGGATGGCATTACAACGATCTCTTCTGATTTTTATGAAATGGGTATCCTGACGGCTCAAGCCATTCTTTCGGGTTCTACGGAACGGCAAAAAGTACCGTTCAAACTAACGCTACGGCCTTCGTTATAGCGGGCAATAATATCCCTTTGCAATGCGGAATGACAATGGCGGGATGACCAGCATGTTTATCAACAACCCGTCTTTGCAACCGCAGCAGGAAACCTGCATCGCCGGCCGTTCCTGCAAGATCTGTGGCGAGCGCCATTGCCCGCACAGCGTACCGGCAACCGGCATCCACTCAACGGGAAACAAAGCGGTAATCACCGGATCCCACCTGAACAACGGTATATTCCGGTGTAACCGACAGCACCCGGATTTCTTTTACCAACCGGATATCCTTACCGGATTCTGTAACGGATGCCCCGGCAACAGCAGGGATCCATATTTCCGCGCTGGTATTGGGCGGTATGGTAACGGACAGCTGATAACTGCTACCCTCCTTCTTCCAGCTGCTTTGAATGGCTCCCGCCACAGAGCGGTAGGTACCGCTGGCATAGGTAAGGTTACCTGCCGGCTGAGGTTTGATGCGGATCTTTTCAAAACCCGGTGCGGCCGCATTAATACCCAACAAAGAACGGTAAAACCATTCGCTCACCGAACCGAACATGGGGTGATTTTGAGAATAGGTATTATCCGAATACTTCCAGGTTTCCCAAAGCGTGGTTGCACCTCCTTCAATCATATGGCCCCAGCCCGGAAAATCGCGCTGATCGGCGATGGTATAGGCCAGATCATTCCGATTGTTTACGCGCAGCACATCAAAAAGCATTTTTGTACCGAAGATCCCGGTAGATAAATGATTCCCTTTTTTTGCCACGGCGTTTTGCATTACCTCCACGGCTTTCGCTCTGTCTGCCTCACCCGGTAAGTTATTCCATAAACCAAAGAACTGTGCAGACTGGGTGCCATTGTCAAAAACACCTGTTTGCGGATTGTAGAATTTTTTAACGATCGCTTCCCGGATGGAATTGGCTAACTGCCGGTACTTTTTCACATCTTCCGTTTTACCCAGGATGCCGGCAAATTCGCTCATCAGCTGCACATGGTGTAAATAAAAACAGGATGCGGTGAATGCTACCGGCTTTTCATCAAGCGACTCATGATCGCTTAGCTCAACATCATAGAGATGCTGTTTGGCGCTATCCGTTAAAAACCGGATCTGGCGGGTAAGCGCCGCATAGTGTTTCCGTATTACCCGGTCGTCTCCGTAAAAATCATATACCTGTTTAATCGTATACGGGAAGCCTAACTGAAATCCGAGGGGACCTGATTGATCACCCGGACTGGCATCAGCAATGCCCACATAAGGCGCCGTTTCGGTAATACCACCCAATGGCCGTTGATCGTCTTCATGATCCTGCAACACTTTTTTGTAAAAATTGCCCATATCAAAATTGAAATTAAAGGCGTCCGCCGAACAAAACATATCGCCTCCATAACCATATTTTTCCCTTGCCGGGCAATCGGATTGCACACTAAATACATTACTCAGAAAGGTCCACCGGATATTTTCAGCCAACCGGTTAAACATGGTATTGGAGCACTGAAAGCTCCCCGTTTCTTCCATCGCTGCATTCATTCGCAGCCCTTCTATATCCGATGGCCGGGGCACTCCGGGCCAGCCCTTTATTTCTACATAGCGGAATCCGTGAAACGTAAAACGCGGGGTCCATATTTCCACACCTTTTCCGGCAGCTGTATAACTATCTTCCTGCCATGCCACCTGCGGCGCACCGGCTCCGCCGTTGCCGTTTTTTACCTGCCCCGCAACGGACGTCATCCCGTTCAAACTGCCATCCTTATATACATCTTCACCGTACCTGAACGTTATTTTGGTACCGGCAGCGGCCTTCAATCGCACACGCACCACACCTGCAAAATTTTGTCCCATGTCTGCTATAAACAGCCCCGGCTTAATTTCTGTGATTTTCACCGGCTTTATAACCCGGGTTACTTCAACACCCGGCTGCAGCTGTGCTGTAAGTTTGCCTAACGATCCGCGCACTAAAACCGCCGGTTTGGATTGCGCCCAAACACCGTCATTGCCCTGCCATTCCTTTATTTCCCTTCTTGCATCGTAATGTTCTCCCAAATACACATTATTTCTTATCACCGGGCCTGCAATCACTTCCCAGCTTTTATCTGTACGGATGTTTTCATTGGAGCCGTCGGTATATTCGATCCGCATCATTGCCGTAAAGCAGGGTTCTCCTACCGTTATTCGTTCTCTGAGGTTACGACTGCCCCACATGCGCAGCGGAAGCGGGTTATACCAGCCATTACCCAGCATAACGCCAATGGCATTTGTGCCGGGTTCAACCAGCGATGTAAGGTCGAACGTCCGGTACAAAACGGTTTTGTCAAAACTTGTCCAGCCGGGAGCCAGCATTTCAGTGCCGATCTTCTGTCCGTTCAGATAGGCTTCGTAATATCCCAAACCGGTTATGTACAACCGGGCATTTTTAATTTTCTTTTGCACCCGGAACGCTTTCCGGAATACGGGAGCCGGATGGTCTTTATAGAAATCTTCCTCCTTATCCGGAGCCCTGCCGCCCGCTCCGATCCATTGAGCATCCCACGTGGTACCGGGTAATGCCGCCGTCTCAAACCAGGCGTTCCGGCTCCATGCTGCGGGTTTATGATCCTGATCCCAAACCCGCAGTTTCCAGTAATACCTGGTGAAAGGTTTTAAAGGCCTGCCACTGTAAACGATAGCATTGCTTTTTGATGTGTACACTTTACCCGAACGCCAGCTCGGGTTCCGGTACATACTGTCTGTACTTACGATCAATTCATATGCAGACTGCCGGCGGTTCCTGCCATCAGCAGTAAATACCCAGCTTAATGCAGGCCGGGGTATATCGAT
This sequence comes from Niabella pedocola, assembly GCF_021044425.1. Lineage (GTDB taxonomy): Bacteria > Bacteroidota > Bacteroidia > Chitinophagales > Chitinophagaceae > Niabella > Niabella pedocola. Next base: position 648,598 of record NZ_JAJNEC010000004.1, read on the forward strand.
CCCCAGCGGGTTTACCATATACTCGCATCTGAGCCCGGCGGGATGCAGCGTTTGAGCAGCGAGCTCATTGCCCGTATATATGCCGGACAGTACGGTTGATAACGTTATAAAGCATATCGTTTTAACGCGATCGTAAAAAGGATAACGGATTGTCTGAACCAGGAATTGTAATAACCAAATCATTTTTTATCTTTTAAAAAGGCGGCCTGCTGAACATAACCCTGCCCGGTATTGCCGTTTTCAGATCAGCATGCAGGTTCATGGGTGAAGTTCGTGGTCATTTACACATCAGCGTTTATTGACCAACGCGTTTAAAACAATATAGGGACAGGACACGGAAGTAAGATATACCGGCCCACGGGTATACGATGGCGGATGAAAGCACTCCAGCGGACCTGCATACCCGCTGCCCTTCCGGAAATCCGTATCCCTCAATGCCGCAATATATTCTTTTACCAGCTTCCGGGCATTTTGAGGATCCACAAGCCAGAGGGCATAGGCAACCCAGCCTACGGGTGTATGCCAATAGGCGCCATTCTGATACTGGTTCAGCGGTGCCGCAGGTATGGCGCCCTCCCAGGCGGTAGCGGAACTGAAATCATCGGTTGTAAGCACATGCCGTATACCCCCTTTATAGGCCAGGGTACCGGCAACATATGCACCGGAAAGCACGGCAGCAGCTTTTTCTGCCGCTTTACCTGAAAGTATGTTTAGGTAGATGGCCAGGGCTGTGCCCCATACATCTTTTTGTGCACTCTTGCCGGTAGACGCCCGCAACATGCCGCCGGCATCGGTAAAGGTTCGGGGTATGGCCAACTTCAGGCTGTCTGCGATCGTTTTATACAATGCGGCTTTTTCCGGGTTGCCCTTTTTTTTAAAGATCGCTGAAAGCTCCAGGGCGGCCTCATATTTCAGCAATGAAGGATAAAGCAGGTCGCCGGTAATATGAATGGCATCCCTGAATCCAAAGTCAACGGCACGGTACGGTTCTATCGAATGTACAATATGGGTTCCGGTACGCGCCGGAGGCACCCTGAAAGCGATCTCCAGCCGGTCGGCCAGCGTTGTACCATTGACTACCTTACTTAAAACAGCCCAATCACCGGTAGCGGCAATATAGTGTTTGGCCATCCTGATAAAATAAAACTGGTCACAATACGGTGGAAAGAAGCCGAATTCATGTGTTCCCTGTTCTTCCACATCATAGGTGCCCGCAAAATAAACCGGCATCCGGTTATCTGCCAGGATATGATCCGCAATAGCTCCAAAAGGGATCATGCCACCGCCGTTGGTGATGCGCGTTTGATTGCACTGTGTGGCTGCCGTAAGCAACAGCATATGCTTTTGCTCAACCGCGGTTACAAACCCTGTTTCCAGGCTCATTACATAATCCCTGATCCAGAAGGCCGGATACGTAGCCCTCCCTCCCGGACGAATGAGCGTACCGCCTGTTCTGTTAAACCCGAACGGTACGGGCAACGGCTCGCCGGCATGCACCCGTGCGCTATCCAGTACCGCCTGGGTAAGCCCTTTTAAAAACTGCAGGTCTTTTACCTCTATAATCGTTTTCTCCTGCGCCCAAACAGGTTGCGTCCACAAGAGTGCGGCCGTAAAAATGAGCAGGCTGAAGCGTTGCATTCCTGACACCTCCGGGAATCCTTTTTTTTTGAATCGCATTGTTGCTGTTTTATTCCGATACATTACCGGTTCTCCTTTAAAGCATACAGTTTCCCCTCACCCGGCAGCAATACATCAGTAAAGACCGATCCCCGCTTATACCGGGTTGTATGCTGCTTCCCATCCCGCGCCGACACGTGGTATATTTTTTTTATACGCTTATCTACATGAAACGAAAAAGGCGCCTCGCTTTTCAGCGATTTATTAACCACCATCACAAAGGATTGTTTCGTGCGCGAATCTTTAAAATGTGTAAGGATCATACGTTGACCGTTATCCACCGGTTTCCAGAAAAAATGATCCGGTATAAGCAGCCCTGCCGTGCCATCCAGGGAATCTGAATGATACACTTCAATGGCGTCCAGCCATCGGACGGTTTTGCCCAGCTGCTTCAGGTCTGCGTTTAATTGCCGGAAGGGTTTATACAGATCCGTCTTGTTACCCATACTGTCAATGATCGCATTCGTAAAGCGCTCCACGGGCTGTCCTACCGGTGTATTGTAGGTAAACCATACGAGGTTTTTGATTCCATAGGCCAATGCGGTATAGGCACTGTATCGCAATTCACTGCTATCGGGCCGCCTGTAGGCATGTACAATCCCCATGGATTGCGGGTACATGGAGGTTGCGATACCATACTGTAAACCCACACGCCGGATCACATCCAGGTTTTTAAAATACGCCGGCCCGAACGATCCGTTTGCCAGCAGCGGGTAATGATCAAAGGAAAGCAGTTTCAGCTGTTCTTTTCCCACCTTGTGCACCCAGGCCTCTACATAGGCCTTTTCATAGTCGGGATACACAAAGCTGGGGAACAGGTTCACGGAAGGGATCCCTGCCGGGTCATATTTCAATATGGTTTTATATGCATTGGCCGGCCAATCCAGGTCATCCTTACCCGGTTCATCCACGATAAAATATCCGCCCAGGCCCGGATGTTTTTTATAAGCCTGCACCATTGCCGCAATAGCTGCTTCGCTGCCCCGCACACGCGGATCCCGCACAAAATAACGCAGCCCGTACCGGGCGGCCAGGTCAAGGATCTGCAGGTTCCTGCGCTCGGCAACCGCTGCATCCTTATTAAAATTAAACAGACTATCTCCTATAAACTGGATAAAATCCACATTTGCCTCTTTGATCCAACGAAACTGTTCATCGTTCATCATTTCCGGCATGGGTCCATAAAAAATACCGATGGAGAACGGACGGGGAAGCGTATCTTTTACAACCGCAGCATGGGTGGCAAAAGTCAGGCTCAACCACATGGCGATCCCTATAATTTTTTTTATCTTCATAACGATGCTGCTATTTTATATATACCGTTTCATATTATCAGGGCTTGTAAAAATTGCCCAGTAACTCTATCTCCATAATGTGGAATGCCCCTACGGTCTTTCCGTCCCAGGGCTCCTGCACCTGTATCCTGATGTACCGGTATGCCGCTGCCCCCGGCGGGATCAGGAAGAGTTCACCCTCCGCCATTACATGCGTACCCGAAGTAAAATCGCCGAGCTTTGTCCAGCTGCCCCACTCCGGAGCCAGGGTATTGCTCCCCCAAAGGGAAAACCGTTTCATATTGCCGATCTGGTACTGATATCCCTGGCGCTGCCATGTTCTGAAAGAATACAGGGAAAAGTCCGATACGCCCAGATCAAAGGTTATATGCTGGGGGAAAGGCGCATCCGCCGTATGAAAGCCCGGCTCCGCGTTGGTTTTGCCATCCCACATGTTTGGCATTACCCACCCCCAGGCCATATTGGCATCACCGGGCAGTTTTATCTCCTTAAATTTAGACTTATCCAGCCGGTATCTTACTGTATTGCCGGGCACAGCAGCCGCCGCCGTTTTTAGCGTATCCACAGAAGTTGTATCAGCGCGGTACCAGGTGGTATAGGACATATCCGTACCTGATTTATAATCAGCAAGCGTGGTAACGGCAGTTTCCGGAGCTACAAATAATTTTTTTTGAGCACCCGCTACATCCGTATAGGTAAGCTCATGCCCGATGCTTCCGTTATACGTATCGGCCCCGCCCCAGGTCAGCAACAGCTTTCCGTTTGCATTGTCTACAAAGCTTTGCGTCAGCGGGCGGTTAAACATATTCGACAAAAATGTTGCACCAATGGAGCGGCCCTGCACCTCTACCGGAACAGACTGCCTGCCCGCATCATCAAAGGTTTTAATAATAAAAGAATACATGCCCTCAGGTATATTCAAAAAATAAGAAACACTGTCCGCATTACCAGGTATCTTAAACTCCGCAGAGTCTGCAAAATTATTCCAGTAAATTCGGGCTTTCGCAACCGAAGGATCCACTGGCGCCGCCCAGGTAAACTTAACCCGGTTGAGCCCGGAGTAGGTTTTTACCGCTTTGGCGCGTTCTACATACGTAATGCCTTCAGGTACCACATATTTTTTGTACGTATCATCCATTTTCTTGCAGCCGGTAATTCCCATCACCAACAGTGCCGCAAAGAACAGGCTTATATTGATTTTCATTTTGCTCAAGTTGACTTTATAATAGAATGATTATTGTCCGTCCTGCCCCCATAAGGTCAGCTCCTGTATCACGATCTGTGTTTGACCGCTGGAAATGCCCCAGGTATTTAATGTTTTAAAACGGAGGTATCTTACAGTAGGAATCCCGGCCTCAAATTCAAACTCCTCTCCTCTGTTGAGGGCATAATCCCTGTCTTCCGGTGTAACCGGTCCTTCACCCGAAGGTTTGAAGGAACTGAAGGTGCCCAGTTTTACCCAATTATTCCGGTAGATCTTATTTTCAAGGTCTACATAATCTCCGTCCGGATTCACACTGTTGGCGCCCCATATTTCAAAATTTTTAGGATGCGATCCCTGGTAAGCACCTTCCGGATGCAGCCAGGTTCGCATACGGCTGATGGCCACCGGCCGGCCCAGGTCAAGGGTAAAGGTTTGCGGCAGTTGATAGCTCCTGGTGGCAAAAAGACAGCAGTAGCCAAAGCCGCCGTCAAATATCTTACGTAACGGATAATTTTCCACATACTCATAATTATCCCCCGGCAGCTCCAGTGCCTTCCAGGCACCCTTATCGATCTGTTTTTCAAACCAGGGTTTTATGAGCGCTTCCTTCTGCACCGTTTTATTGTTCCAGCGGTCTCTTAACAACACTGCAAATTTGCGCGAAGTTGTATCCATTCCCCTTACGGAAAAGTTAACGCGGTCTGCCGATGTATAATAGGTCGTCAGTTCACTGTAATTCCCATTACGGAGGGTATCCTGCAGGATCACCACCGCCAGGTTGGCACGTTCGGGGTTTTGCAGTTTTACATTGATCCCTCCAAAGGTGCCTGCAATACTCAGTGTTTCATATACCGATTGAATGGCCGGTATCAGGGGTTTTACTTTTACAACCAGGGGTTCGGATGCTTTTTCATTTTTACCCACGCTGTAGAGTTTTACATCATATTCCTCGGTACCACCAAAGCCTTCCACCCGCAGGGTATCTGTGTAGTACGAGGACTTTACTTCCCATTTGGAACCAGGCGAGGTTTCATACACGGCTTTTACATACCTGAGGTTGGGATCCTTCGGTATCTTGTAAACGATATAAGCGCCGCCGCTCATGGGAATCACCTTTACATCCTGCACTTGCGCCGGTGCCGGCAGGTTGGCATCGGTATAGTTTATATAGCCTTCCTTCCGGTTACAGCTTAGAACCACCAGCGAAAGAAGCGCCAAAAGCCACAGCTGATATTTTCGTTCCATCATTGATAAATTTTTAAATGTTACAGTTGTTATTGTTACCAGCCGATATTTTGTACCAGGTTGGTATTTACATTCAGGTTGTTTTCGGATATGGGCCAGAAATAATCCTTTACACCAAAACGCTGCTGAAAAATATTGGTAGGCCGGTAATAGGATTCGGCTGTGGAACCGTAAACATTCCAACCGGTAATGGTTTTGTTCATTTCCGTAAGCGACAGCTTCCAGCGGCGCAGGTCCCAGAAACGCTGTTGTTCAAAAGCCAGCTCATTCAACCGCTCGCGCTGAATGATTTCCCGCACACCGTTTTTGGTTGTTACTTTTGCCGGGTTGGAAGAGAAATCGGCCCAGGCCGTAAGCACTCCCGGAATACCGGCCCGCGTCCGTACTTTATCCAGGTACTGGAACACTTCCGCATCCGGGCCTTTTACTTCATTCAGACATTCGCTAAACAAAAGATACAGATCTGCAAGACGCATCAGCGGCCAGGGATAACGGATGGTTGTATAGCTGGAGGGGCTGCGTACATTATCGGGGTGTATCCATTTTTTAATTGGGTAACCTGTAACAGGGCCATTAAAGGCGGAGGTCTTCCCAATCGGATCGCCCAACTTGAACTGCAGCCAATAAAGCTCATTCTCCTTCTTATCGTTAAACTTACCCTGTCCATACCAGATGCCACCGTCAAAACCCAGGTAAGCGTAAAATCTTGGTTCGCGGTTAAAATTAAGGGCGGCCGTTGTAAAGCCGTTCCTTAAATACAGGCGGTGCGCCGCTGTAGCCGGGCGGGTGGTATAACGGTCTGCATACGCCCAGGTCTTATCTTCATTAATCGGCAGGCCGTTGCTGGTATAAAACTGTTCCGCTATTTTTAACGGTGCATTATACCGGTTATCCATCCATACCCTGGCCTGCGGACTGGGATCCCAATCTGGTGACGCAAGGATCTGCATCCGGTCGATCCAGCTTTGGGTATTGGCCCAGATGATTTCGGAGTTCCATTTTTCAGAAAAGGCCATCCGCAGACTCAGTTCGGTTTGCGTGGTATCGCTGATCAAAAATGCGGCCTTTACGTTGGGATGTTTATACAACGCAATCCCTGCGGCTTCGCATACAGTAATGGCCTCCCGGCATGCGTCGGCAGCCCGCTGCCATTTGGCCTCGGAATAGGCGGTGTTAAACAGCTGCGTTCCGTCGGGGTTTTTAAGACTGGCTTCATCGGTATTACCGTTAAAAAGCGGACTGGCTGCAAACGTGAGTACTTTTGCTTTCAGGCTATACGCCACCGGTTGTGTTATTTTTCCATAATACTGCGGATCTACAATAACCTTTGGAAGATCTTCCTTGGCTTCATCAAGTAGTTGTGTTATATAGCTGAAGCAGGAGTCTACCGGTTCCCGAAGCACTTTCACCTCGTTTACACCCGCCGAAATCGGCAGGTTTGCCCGCACCACCGGGATGGGCCCATACATGCGCAGGAGCAGGAAATGGTAAAAAGCCTTAAGCACTTTTACCTCTGCGATCCATTGTCTTTTTTCATGAGGCTCCATATCCGGTACCCGTCCTATATTTTCCAGGAAAATATTGCAATCCCGGATCGCCCGATACATGTTTTCCCAGTAATCACCACCGATGGGACTGATCACATTCTGATCGCCTTCTGCAAGACGCCGGTAGATACTGGTTTCGCTAATATCCGGTAGCTCCCATATTTCATCGCCTCCAAACAAAGCAGGACCACCATTGGGCACCGCATCATCGGGCATATAGGAGTAACAGGTAAAGAGATATTTTTCCGCTTCCCCGCGCATGGCAAAGGCGTTATCGAGTGTTGCCACATTATCAGGAACAATGTCGAGGTATTTTTTGCAGGAAGCCAAACAGCATATGATTCCTATAAAAACGCTAACGGCAATTTTTTTCATTATATGCATTTTAATCAGTTAATTAAAATTGAAGTGAACACCCAGGTTATATACTTTCTGAATGGGATACGCCAGGCCATTGCCTCCCATTTCCACATCCCAGAGTTTGAATTTGCTGAATGTAAGCAGGTTGTTTCCGCTAAAATAAATGCGGACACCTGAAGAACGTATTTTCCGGGTAAGCTTCTGAGGCAGGGTGTATCCGAACTCTACCGTTTTGAGGCGCAGCAACGCGCCGTTCCTCATAAACCAGGTGCTTGTTTGACTATTGTTGGGATGCACAAAATTGCTGAGGCGGGGCCAGAAGGCATAAATATGCTGGTTCTGTTCGCTCCAGAAATCATCCGCAATGACTTTAAGCGCCTGCCGGTCGTCTACAAAAGGCGTGATCTTACTGTAATCGATCCAGAACGATTCGTTGGCCAGTCCCTGGAAGAATAACGACAGATCGAATCCCTTATAAGATGCCGAAGGTCCGAATCCATATACGATTTCCGGTACCGTAGGATACCCGATGGGAACCTGGTCCGCCTCCGTGATGCGCCCATCGCCGTTTACATCCAGGAACTTGATATCACCACCCAGCACCGGGCGGCCAAAGTTCTGTGCGGGGGAATTGAACGCATCCTCGTCATCTACAAAAAGGCGTTCGGCAATATACCCGTAAGCCTGGTTAATATTCTGCCCAACCTTGGAACGCCAGGCTTCTTTATACTGCGGCTCTTCATTTACCAGGTACTTATTGGTTGCATAGGTAAAGTTACCCATCGCCGACAAAAACAGGCCGTTATCGAACGATTTACTTACGGTAAGCGCCGCATCAATTCCCTGTGAAGACGCTTCTCCTACGTTCGCACGGATGGGCGCAGACAATCCCATAGTAGTGGGAATAAATGCCCGCGTCATCAAAATATTGGTGCGGTGCTGTTTGAAAAAATCAACGTTCAGTGTAATGGCATTGAACAATCCCAGCTCCAGCCCCAGGTTCTGCTGGTATGATTTCTCCCAGGTAATATCTTCATTGGCATACCGTTTAATCAATACCCCGGGCAGGTAGCGGCTGGCGCCGGAAAGATCCCTTCCAAAACTGGATCCACGTTCCCCGGCGTTCATATTCACTTCCGATAAATAGAAGAAGCGGTCGTCCGGTGAGCCGATCGCATCATTACCGATGATACCGTAGGTATAGCGCAGCTTAAGTGTATTAACGGTATTCCTTAGCTTTTCAAAGAACGACTCGTTATGAATGGTCCAGGCAACACCTCCTGATGGGAAAAACCCAAAGCGTTTATCTTTATAAAACCGTTCGGAACCATTATAACCGAAATTAAACTCCGCATGATAGCGACTGTCGTACCCATAGGTAAACCGGCCGGAAAGCCCGGTATTTCTCAAAGGCAGGGAGGTAAGCAATGTGCTGGCCGAGGAATTAAGCCGCTGCTGCACAATGCCCACCAGCATCCCGCTGATGGAATGTTTTTCATGGATCCGGTTGTCGTAATTCAATACCCCCTGCGCATAAAAATTGGAATTCACTTCACGATCGCCGGGGGTAAAATTCAGGTACTCCGTTCCGATAGGCCCTACCGGCTGCGGATTGGCCGAAGAGTTGATGACGTTATAGGCATAGTTTTGCGTAACCGGATCATAATTGGATACTTCATAATAGAAGGGGTTATACGAACGGGTAATGCTGTTATAGGCGTAGCGTTCCACATTCAGCATCCCCCTGAAGTTTAATCCTTTGATCCACCCGCCCAGGTTCTGGGCCACTTCCAGCTGGGCCATCATTTTGGAGCGGTTCCAATCGCGGTAGCCTCTTACCATTTCTGCATAGGGGTTCAGGTAAAGCGAGCCGCGGTTGCTCCGCGTAACATTATTACCAAACAGAATATGCTTTACATAAGCGTGCGCCGAGTCCTTTGGAAAGGTGGCCGGAAACTGAACCGGATTGGAGCGCATCACCATCCCGTACATCTCCTCTCCGTTATAAATAGGCCCGCGATAGTCGTCGAAGTTGCCATACAACCGCACCGTAAGCATGGTGGTTTTTGTAAGATCGATATCAATATTCGAACGCAACGAATAGCTTTTAAGATTAATATTACTGTTAAAATTATTTACCGGGTCTACTTTCAGTACGCCGTTATCCTGGTTTAAAGCTCCGGAAACAAAATAACGGGCCACACCACCACCGCCGCTTACATTGAGGGCATAGCGCTGGTTGCTGGTATGATCTTTAAATAATATCTCCCGCCAGTCATTGGCCGGATACAAATAAGGATTGGAGCCCGGCTCCCCGGTGCGGTTAATCTTATCGTCTGAATAGAGAATGGTACCCAGCCGGTCTCTTGTAAGCACGGCCTCATTGGCCATTTTCATATAGGTAACAGGGTCGGCCAGTTCCATATTTTTTGTAGGCATCGAAAATGCCTGATCTACCCGGAGGGATATTTTCGCACTGCCTACCTTTCCTTTTTTGGTATTTACAAGAATCACACCGTTTGCTCCTCTGGCTCCGTATACAGCGGTAGAGGTAGCATCTTTCAAAATGGAAAAGGCCGCGATATCATCCACGGTTAACCGGGCCAGGTCGGTGCTGCTGGATTCAATACCATCAATCAAAATCAGCGGACCGTTCTTATATCCAAAGGTAGTAACCCCTCTTACAAAAAACTCCGCATTATCACGGCCCGGTTCGCCCGTACGCTGATAGCCAATAACACCTGCCACCCTTCCGGCCAGCGCCGTGGTAAGATTACTGGAGGGAATGCGCAGCTCTTCCGGGTTAACGGATGTTACCGCACCTACCACCTGCTCTTTCCTGCGCGATTCAAAGCCTACCTGCACCACTACCTGGTCAAGTGCCTGTACCTTTTCATCCGATTCCAGCACCACTACCAGTTCTTTGCCGGTGCGTACCAGTACCGTCTTCGGCTTATAATCCACCGCAGATACTTCTATAGAATCTTTATCTGAAGCAGCCATAATAAAAAAATTACCGTTCTGATCCGTAGCCATCCCCCTGGAAGTACCTTTAATACTTACAGAAGCGTTCTCTACTGCAGCACCTTCTATATTCATTACTTTACCAAACACCTTAATGGTGTCCTGCGCCTGTACAGCGGTTGTTGCTACACCAACCAGTATACAACTGAGCACCAGGCTAGGCATGAGCCGTTTCAGACCTGAAAAACACAGCAGGGTTTTTATTTTCATGTTTTGATTTATTTTTTATTTATTCGGGATATGGTCTATCAGGAGCATACGCTGTTGCGCGCTCTACAAGTAAACCGCATTAAATGGCATTTTCTATGATCGTTTCCTCAACAATAAATTCTGAAAAAGCCGGCAATTTTTCACACGCAAACAAAACAATCGTTCAGTTATACTGCCTATTGAAAAGTTTTTCAGATGATGGATTAAAAATAAATAAACGCTATAAGCTTACTGTCCTGAACTGTACTGAAATACAAAAAAAATTATAGGATATATATCATTAATTATTTCCGGAGTATGCAGCGGTTGCAGCACCGCATACATATTTTTAACCGGCAGGTATGCTGCCGTGCGATACCAGCCCTTAGGAAAATGCACTATATAGCAGCGGGCTTATACATCACCGTTTATCGGGATACGGTTATCCGCGCAGATTCCAGTCCAAAAAGGTTTACCGTGCTTACAGCAATCGTACTCACATCGTTAGCGGTTTCTGTGAGCACCTGTTCCATCTTGGGCACTGTTAGCGGATATGCATTGTCGCCATTGGTATCAAACTGCTGATATGTTCCTGTTGACGGCAGGCGACCCACCAAACTATGATTGCGGTATATATTAAAGTGACTGATCCCGGACTCCACATCCGCATCAGCCTTCCAGGTAAGCAGCATTGTTCCATCCTGTCTGCCGGTTAATTGCAGGCCATAAGGGGCCGGTGGTGGCGTGCGATCGGTAACGGTACCGGTGGTCACATATTCCTTCCATTTAGCAGCTGTAACCGAATCGGGTAACCAGGCCCCATTTAATGGGTTACCGGTAAATGCTTCGGCAGGAAATAAATGATAGCTTACCGTATCGGCCAGCCATGCTTTGGCCGGGTTAACCGGGCGCATGGCGGTATAACGCCCTCCCGGCCGTTGTGGAAGCCGCTGTTGCAGGATGGCTTCGTAAAAAGGAATGGCCATATAGCGTACGTAGCTGTAATTGTGGGTTTGATGCGGTGTATAAGCGATGCCCGCATATCCGCCTCCCGAACGGAGTTTTCCAAATTCTCTTATGGATGTTTGCCAGCAACAGGCATCGCCTTCAGGACCCGCATGCCGCAACATTACAGGCACCTTGAACGCGGCCGGAGGATATGCAGCCGGATCAAACGCAGGCGAATAGCCAAATACCGCCAGGATTCTTTCAGGATACGTTCTTAGCATCGACAAAGCCCAATAGCCGCCACCGGAATGTCCCCAAAGCAACCAGGGAAGCGTTGACAGCCGGCGATAACCGGTTATTTTCCCCATCGCCTCCAGGGTCCTGATCAGGGCCGCTCCCGATCCGGATTCCCCGTTACGCCAGTTATGGCAATTTCCGTTTGCTGCATACAGATCCGGACCTACTACGGCCAGGTGCCATTTTTTTGCAAAGGCCTGGTATTGCAAATCATATGCAGTAGCAGCGCCCGTTCCTTCCATGGTACAGCCATGCTGATGTATAAAGACGCCGTTAAGGGAGGTCATACTATCCGGGATGAATATCGTATAACGGGCCGAATCAAACGTATACTTCGGATCTGTTTGGGTAATTACATAAATTTTACCATTGGGAACCTGTTGCACCTGGTATGTGGGGCGTACCTTCTTTTGAGCCGGCGCTGCCAGCGACAGCATGAGCCAGCCCGCCAGGATCAACCCGCTTATGTTATTCATAAATTTCAGGTATATCCGTTAATGTTTGCAGGTACATCAGCCTTGAACCCTTCTTATTCGGGTGATGGTAGATCTGGCCGAAGTCGTAGTCTTCATGCCACATCGTGGTTTTATCTACCACGGCGCCATCAAAAGCAAGTGAGGTTGCATGATCAAACCGCGCGCCTTTGATCTTATACCGCTGGCGTACTTTTTCAATAACCGCATTGACCGGTACCTGGCTCCCGCTTTCATTTGCCGGAATATTATTAAGGATGGGTATGGCCCCCTGCGATCGTATGTATTCGACCAGGGCACCCAGGTTTTCCTCGGTATTGCCCCCATTGGTGCCAATGGTTACCATCACATACCGGGCCTTCACAAAGGGCAGCTCATTTTTAATACGCATCAGCAATTCGTTAATGGTGGTTCCGCCCCGGCCGCTGGTGATAACGGTTCCGGGGATCTGCTGCCGGATCAGCTGCGTCCAGGATGCAGAAAAAACGGATGTTGGAAAATACCCTTCCGGCTCGGTAATAGAATCGCCATACAGCAGCAACTTTACATTGCACGCCTTCGAAAGCACCATCAATTGCTGTATCCAGATGCCGGAGCCCTCTGCCAATCCAAAACAATAATAATCATGTTGAAGTCCTACAAAAAAACCAGGACCTGCTGCTCCCGCACGCACCCCTCCTTGTCCATCCATTGTTGCGGTCACACTGTCGGTATCGCCGGTATGCAGATCCACCAGTTTCAGCATCGCCGTCTGGTAATCGCGGTGCACTTCTACCAGGTAATCATGTTTGGGGTTTAAAAAGGCGACCGTTTTGCCGGTTTGGGGCTTTGTATCAATGCCGATGCTTTTATGCGCCATATCCACCTGGGCTTTAAAATCCTGCTGATCACTTTGAAATACAGCAACCGCATCCGCCGAAAACCGCACGCGGTAACGCACCAGCCGCGCGGCAAGCGCATAGTATTTATTTAACCGCGCCAGCGCTCCTTTACCGTTCAGCAGCAACCCGCTTTCGGTAAAGCGGGCGCCCGACGCCGGCAAGATCATATCCGGATCGTTGCCAGCCGTGCTGAACACCTGGTTGTATAAAACGATGGTGCCGCCCGGGTTGTTTTGACCGCTGACTGAGCCCCTCATTATAAATAAAAAGAACCAGCCATACAGGCACAGGCTTCGATACATTCCCATTGGTTAATATTTTCCTTTCTGATGGTTGACAAACCCCTTGTCCGTCCATATTTTCTCTAAAGGCACCAGGCGTTTCCTGAAATCCTGATACGACTTTTTCGCAGGCGGCGTCCAGCCTGTTTCGGCCAGAGCCGCAATGCGTGGGAAGGTTTGATAATAAAGCCGCTCGCTGGTAGGAATAAATTCGCCCCACATCTGGGCACCGATGCCCCGTATTTTCGGCTGATCTTTTTGGGCGATCCCCTCGGGAACAGGGTTAAAAGCATAGGCTTTCTCCAGGGAGGTTGTTTCATACGGATAATCCAGGTACGTAAAATGCCGGTCTGAGTTTACTACGTCGTAGCCCTGTGCAATTGCTTTATTCACCAGTTCTACTTTTCCGTCCCAGAATTGTACCAGTGTGCCCTTTGCCAGTTGTTCCGACTGTCCGGCCTTTACATGCGCCTCCTCCCGTATATTATCGCCTGTAATTTCGTTCCATCCGATCATACGGTATCCCTTTGAGGCAATATATTGCGACATCCGGTTGATGGCCCATACCTGCAGATCGGAATACGTTGGAATGGCGTGCGCCTTCATAAAATCATTAACGGGTTTTGAAGCCTCCCAACGCCGGTAATCCGCTTCATCACCCCCGATATGTATAATTCCATCCGGGAAAAGCGTCATTACTTCATCCAGTACATCGTGCAGGAACTGCTCTACTTTAGGATCTGTGATATCATACAAATCCCCATGCACCGGGTTACCCGTCAACTTACTGCTCGCGCCCAGCCAGGGGTAGGCAAAAATGGAAGCAGAGGCATGTCCGGGCACTTCAATTTCAGGAATGACCACGATGCCCCGGGCATGCGCATACGCCACGATCTCCCGGATATCTTTTTGAAAATAAAATTGTGCCGGAGGATCCAGGAACAGGCTATCCAGGCGGCTTACGGCATTTTGAAAATGAACCATATGACCGAAATTGCCCCTTGATGCGACACGGGTAAGCAGCGGGTACTTCTTTATTTCCAACCGCCAGGCCGGGTCATCAACCAAATGCCAGTGGAAGGTATTGAGTTTTAAACGGGCCATTTCATCCAGCAACCGTTTTACCATTTCTTTGCCGTGAAAATTGCGGCTCTCATCCAGCATAAAGGCTCTCCAGGGAAACGCCGGTTTATCGGAAATCGTACAAGCCGGGAGGAACCGCTCTGCAGCGCCCTGTTGCTGCACCAGCTGGCGCAGGGTTTGCAAGGCGTACAACAAACCATTGCCACTATTGGCCAGCGCACGCACCTCCGGCGTCCGGCCCCGGTTGCGGATCTCAAGGGTATACGATTCGTCCTTCGCCTGCAGCTTACCCGCATGCAACCGGAAACTGATCGTTGCGCTTTCGGGCGCCGCTACCCACTTTAAGCCGATCCCCGTTTCTTTCAGCACGCCTTCCCAATAGGCCGTATCGATCCGGAACCGCTCATCCACATAAACGGTGGTGATTGATGACAGCAACACGCTTCCCTTGTTTAACTGAACGGATGCGGGTTGGGGAATCAGGTTCAATTGTGCATCCTGTGCACGCGCCGGTAACACAGCAGCCCATAAATTCAGGCATAAATAAAGGACCAATCCTCTCATATATCTATTATTTTAAAACAGTCGTTATTTACGTATACAGTATGATGAAACAGACGTTAGCAGCGGATATGTTTTGCAAACCAGTTCCGCTCAATACATACTGCCGGCACTGGCAGGGAAAGCATCCCGTCGAACATAGAAGAAGCTCCGCTTTGCAATCGTTATCACATTCAAATCTGCTTTTCCACCTGTCTGGCGTGAATGTAGCACATTATTTTTTCTTAACTAACCTGCACTGTACTGATCGGTTGAAAATTAATTGCAGAAATTTGGGATCATCAAGAATTTATCTCAGGTTGAATCACAACAATAAGCATGATGGCCGGCAAAATCAAGAAAACGATTTCATAACCTGCCGCTGTGCTTCACGCTTCCGCATCCGGAACATCCGGCGTCTGCCCGCCTTCCTTTTAAAAAAGAGCGATCCTGCAAAACAGGCTATTGACAGCAGTAAAAAATTTGAGATAAAATACCAGATTATATGAAAGGCCTGGGGGATCACAAAGAATAAGCAGTACTTAAAATTGATATAATTTCAGGATCAGGACGATCAAAAAAACAAGGCATTTAGTACAGATCTGCGCAAGAACAGGCTTACCAACCTCAACGCGTATCATATGGATCAGGCTAATAAGATAAGCCGCTAACAAGTAACAACCCAGCACAGGTCAGCTATCACACCTGGCTATGCTACAGACCTGCGCGAGGGAGAGCCAGAATGGCTTGGCCATGCTACAGACCTGCGCACGAGGGGCACTTCCTTTATTTATCGAAGACATTGTAACGACCATGCGTAGGAAATGGATGGCTTCTACAACGTAATTAGTTAATATGTATCAGAATAGCACAGATCCGCTATCACACTCAGCTCCACCATAACCCTGCGCCGATCAGAATTTGCACAGAAAAAAACATTTTATCTAAACATTGCTTTTATTCTCATGTCTATATTGTTTAGGTCGAACTGTTTATTTAATTTTGACAAAATTTTTTGTACTTAAATTATTATTATTGGTAAAACAAATTAATGCAAGTCGAGCAAAGAAATAGATATACTAGCATTAGCACTTGGAGCAATATGAAGCACAGGATGTCTATTATAAGCTATATATTATCTCCACTGAGATAGTTCTAGGATCATGAAGTTTACTTAAAACGTCACTAATCTTTTCGTAATCAAAAAGGTATAAATATATTAGCCTTTCGCAAGACAAATAAAAAGTTTTGTTTTCCTGCTTATTGCCTTCCGCACGCAATTTCTTAAAATATGTATTTAAGTCTTCTAAGTATCCTTCAACTAATAAAATAATAGAGATTTAGTCATGAGCTTTTTGCCTTATATATCATTAATACTTAAAAAATAAAATGATCGAAGCATTTATATTCTTATTGGCCGGCGTTGTTACTTCCATCACAGGAATAACCTATTTAAAAAAATACAAAACTCTTAAAAAAAAAGGATCATCCGCTGAGGGTATTATATTCGAAACCCAAAACGAAGATGCTTTCCTAAACATAAGAACTCCTGTGGTAAGATTCCTGACTCATACTAACCAATGGATAACAGGCACTTCTGATCTTTTTACGCTTCCTGGATTGTATAAATCAGGGCAAAAAGTAACTCTACTGTATAATAATCAAAACCCGAAACAGTTCATAATCCTATCTAAAAGCAATACTTTCTCTCTTTACATATTAATTGCAATCGGCATCGCGAGCTCGCTATGGGGAATATATTTGTTACTAATTATTATAAAATCTTAAAGATTCTTCTAATTCTATATCTATATTATCATCAAAGAGAAATTTATACAATCGCACGGATACTCCATTATTGTAAAACATAAACATAAATCGATAAAACTTCTTCTCATACTTAACCATATATGTATACACGCCAATATCATCGCCTACAAAACGCTCTTTCATTTTCTCATGGCTTAAATATTGTCCAGAATATTCGTTTATACTGTCAAATTTTTTTATTAAATCTGTTGTCGAGGAATCAGACAAACTAATATTGGCATTAGTTCTTAACAGATTTTTTATAGACGTAGAGGACCCAGTTCTGCGCACCTCGTTGAAGAAATTTTCTATAACCAAATTCGCAGATTCATTTATTACTTTAGATATTTTCATTTCTGACGAATTTATACAACCAGTGCTTGTTACAACTAAAAATATGATAAGTAAATTACGCATTTTATTTATTTTTTAGGACTAGAGGTTCTATACCCCCCAAATTTCTCAGGCAAATACTCTTTTGCCTTCTCCGTTGCCTAATTAACCATAGTCTCAAAAAATCCAACTACAGTTTTTCCTGCTTCAACCACATTGGCTTTTATTTCAGCTCCAACAACTCCAAATTGAGCAGTTAGCGAAACCGACTGGTCGGATATATCACTATTCGCACCAACAACCGTATTGCCATCTTTCATTTCTTTATTAGGACCGACCTGTACATCTGCTCCGCTTTGAACAGCATTCGTTTTTATGGCCCAGCCATTCATAGTGAAGGTCCCAACAGCTGCCCCCGCTTGAGCCGATCCAACCTTTGTGTCCGCCTTTACATGGACACCGGCAAGACTGCCCTCACCAGAAATATTTCCACCTGAAGTCACAGTTACAGCAACCTGCGGACCAGTTGCAATTGCTTTAACTTCAGCAGCCCCTACCTTAGCTTTAACTCCTATTCCTGGCCCCAAAGTCACTGTCACCGATCCAGCTTTAGCCGCAGCATCAGAAGTTCTCGTCATTGACTGCTGCACAGAATTTCGCATCAGAGCTCTGACCCATGGGCTATTACTTGGAAGAGTCTCTAACCCTTCTAGTTCTATATGGGCAGTAACTTTATTTTCACTGAACGCATAAGTACTATTATAAACATAATCATTAGCCAATGGATCTATTTCGATAAACCTTCCGATCTGCGGGTCATGATTGCGGTATTTAAACTGCACCCAGTTCAGATCAAGCTCCTCATCGATCTGCTGATTCTGGAAGGTCTTTTCCTTATTGTGTAGGTTTCTGGAAGCACTAGTCGAGATCCCTTTCATCGTCAACCCGAACGGATAATAATGCGTTTCTTCCAACAACGTTTTATCCTCATTGATCATCGACCGCACATTACCTAAATGATCCTTCAGGAAGTAATCCGCCGTAAAGATGCTACCATTCGGACAGAACCGCCCCTCTTCTCCCGATAGCAATCGGGACCACATGTTGCAATACATTGTTTTCAAAGATCATGCTGCCCAGGTAGATTGTCACCTTCTGATCCTGGCCGGTTTCATTGACCGTTCTACTCAGCTTGTTCCCCATTGCATCATATTGATAACTGACCGTACCCTTGCCGGCAACTTCAATTCGCTGTGGTAAATTTAAGATATTAAAGGTGATGTTCTTGTTCAGGTCTTTGCGAGAAATCTCATCAAGCAACAGACCGAACAATGTCTTATGGTATATAAAAGAACCAATAATGCTCCGCAGCAGCCAAACAATAGACTGGCACAGACTAGTTACTACATATCCCGCTCCGCCGCAGACCTACATCAGAAGGGATCAAATAATTTTCAATTCTCGTTTACGTAATATTCCAATCCTGTTTTATTTATCTGTATTAATTGATCCAACTTGGTTCCAAACCAGAGACAAGGTATAATGGTTTTCTGAACTATGATGCATTTATTATCAACGTCAAAATCAACACCTTCACGAAATCATTATTGCAAAGATCAGGTTTGCGTAAGTCTTTGCGCGGACCTGCGCAAGAAGAGCATTTTTCTTCCAGCAGAATGAAAGAATAACTGAGACAATAAAAAGCAACAGTTATTGCAGCAGTCTGCCACCCTAGCTGCGTATCAGGGCTGTGCTAAAAGGAGCTAAATTTTCATTTATCAGAGTCTTTTTTTTCCGCCAAACAATTCTTTCCTATATATAATTAAATATAATCCGAAAAAGAACGCAGAGCGAACATCTATTTTAGGAGTGTCCATTCTATCCAAGCCAGATAAAAAAAACAAACTGAAATTATACTTCCCAAAATAAAGTTTAACAATATTCAGAGTTGACAGAAGGAAAATAATACCAGTCAAAAAAAGTCCATACTTATAACGAATTATATATACAGCTCCATTTAGGATCACCAATAACCAGCCAATATACATCTCATATCCAACATCCGTTATATTAAAAATCACCAATACTATGACAGCGTAGGCAGACACCAACAATAACGTCAGATAGGATAAATATCTTCTAATATAACCAACTTTATTTTCCATATTCAAACAAGCCAAATATACTAATTTTAGTTCCTTTACTAATTTCTCTCTCATATTCCCGGCTCCGGCCCAGTCATCCTAAAAAATATTTTTATGTAACCAAAAAGTTACATAATTTCGTAACCGAAAGGTTACACAATATGAGAAGAGATGTTTTTCAGGCTATTGCCGATTCTACCCGGAGGGAGATCCTCCACCTGCTGGCGCACCAGCAATTGAACCTGAATGCAGTTGCCGCCAACTTCAACATCAGCCGGCCGGCAATCTCCAAGCACATTAAAATACTTTCGGAATGTGGCTTGCTGATGATTCAGCAGCAGGGCCGGGAACGTTTTTGCCAGGCCAACCTTGGCAAGCTGAAAGAAGTTCAGGACTGGGTGGCCCAGTACAGTGTGTTCTGGGATAATAAGCTGCTGGCATTAAACAATTTTCTGGTTAAAGAAAAAAAGAAACGTAAATAATTCACCTAAAATATACACTATGGACTCAGCGCAATCCAGCACAACAACCGTTACAAAAGAAGTATTACTGGACGCCGCCAGCAATCGCGTATGGCAGGCGCTTACCGACAAGGACCAGATGAAAGAATGGTATTTTACGCTTACCGACTTCAGACCCGAGGTCGGATTTGAATTCAGCTTTTCAGGAACGGGGGCCAAGGGCGAAACCTATGTACATCTTTGCCGCGTTACCGAGGTAATTCCCGGGAAAAAGCTGCAATACACATGGACGTACAAGGGGCTCCCCGGAACATCGCTCGTTACGTTTGAACTGACTCCCGAGGGTGCTAAAACCAGGCTCCGGCTTACCCACGAAGGGCTTCAGTCCTTCGCTCAAAACGGACCGGATTTCCTGGCAGACAGCTTCAACCAGGGCTGGACGGCGCTGATCGAAAAAAGTATCGGTGCCTACCTTGAAAAAACGGCCTGATTATTTAAGCGGGATCAAAAGCGGTTGCCGGAATAGCAGGTAGCCGCTTTTCATTTTTTCCCCCGGGAAACACACCAGGTACCATTCCTCATTTATGGCGCGGGTAACAGCACGCCCTTCTTTCGTGTTCAACCCGCTGGGCGCGTTTCTCATCGTTTAAAGGCGCTGTCCAGCACATGAAACGCCGCCGTTGTAATATCCTGCGGAAAATCATGACCGGCATCGGGGAAAAAATCATACAAGGCACCGGGCGCATTATAAAGTTGATATACCTTGCGGATATTTATTAATCCCGCTCTCACACCTTCGATACTAAAATTGGCATCCCGCAGCGGGGAATTCGTAAAGAAGATCCGTGGCGCAATGCAGGCGATGATTTCATCAAAATCAAAAGGGATCAGCTCCGGCTTTAACTGGTACTTTTGCCTTAACAAAGGCATATACCGCTTTTGAGCCCAGGGTCCCAGCTTTCCGCCATATTGCTTTTCCATAGCCGGTCCGAGATCGTAATACGGGAATAAGGTCCACCCGCTGCTGGTAATCACGATCTTTACCCGTTGATCAAAAGCGCCCAGGAATATGGCATTGTGTCCACCCAGCGAATGTCCGATCACCGCAATTTTATCAGGGTCCACAAAGGAAAGCGACTGTAAATAATCCACACACCGGATATGATCAAAGATCCCTTTCATAGTACCCGACTGGTAACGGTCTCCGTCGAAATCATAATTTTCCAGCCCCCCAAAATCCGGGTAGTCCGGGGCCAGTACTACATAGCCCCGCGCTGCCAGTTTCTTTGCATAATCCCTGTTAGCCAATGCACTTTGTCCCGCCACGGATAATTTCCCCAACTTATCCGTTCCATGAAGGGCTATAACAGCCGGTATCCGTTCGCCATTGGCATGTACCTTTGGTACATATAACAATGCCGGCAGCTGCTCCCCTTTTGCCACGGTAAAAATAATCGTGTACCGGATATACGTATCTTCAACAACGCTGTCTAACTTATGGGCATCAAATGGCGGATGTCCTTTCAAACGGGGTAATGGGCCCATAGCCTCCTGCATATGCGCCAGTACCGCCGTTCGCTTTTTATCCCATTGTCCTGGCGTTGTTACCGGCTTGCCCTGATATACCATCAGCGCCTCGTGTTTACTGCTTTTTTTACCTGCCGCACAGGCATATGCCAATAACAGGATCCCCAATCCGCAAATAAGCCGGCCGTAAATCGTCGATCGCATTTCGTTTTATTTTAAAATTTCGATTACCCT
Organism: Niabella pedocola; assembly: GCF_021044425.1. GTDB lineage: Bacteria > Bacteroidota > Bacteroidia > Chitinophagales > Chitinophagaceae > Niabella > Niabella pedocola. The sequence continues at coordinate 670,150 of NZ_JAJNEC010000004.1, forward strand.
TTACCTTCATCTTCTCATTATCTTTTTTATAAGGCTACCCTATGGTATCCGGAACCGGATCAGGTCCGAAACCGTTTTACCGTTCCTGGTAACACGGGCAATGGTATAAATATATCCGTCGGCACTTACAGCAATGGCGTTTACATAAGCGGGCCTGCCGCCGTCGGCATAGAACACCGGACCATGGTCCTGGTAATATTCCGTTGGAATATGATAGGTAACGAGGTGCAGGTTTTCGGGTCCCCGTGCCGCTCCTTTGGCAATGGAGCGAACCCCTTTCACCAGTTTCCCTTTTTCATAAATCGGACCGCCCGTAAGGTAATAAATGGTTTCATTGTCCGGCCCTAATGTAAACCCGAGGTAGCCATAACTAAACTGGTCGTACATCCCGCTGCGTTTTGATGGTCCGGATGTTAATCTTGGGCCGAGCGCCAGGTCCTGGGTTACCGGATCAAATGCAAACAGGTATCCCGAATTTCCATGCACCCCATATACCAATGCCGATTGCGGATACCAGAGTACCTTTCTCCAGTTATAAGCCATACTACCGGGCTGTGTAATATTATAGGTTCCGAAATAGTCTCTTTTTAAATCCATATGCTCCAGTACAAACAACCGGTCCGCCAGCGGATCATAACACCAAACCGCGCCGTCGGCCGTGGATGCATATACCTTGCCATTGCCGGGGTCCACTACCAATGAACGGCATAAAGAACGGAAGTCTTTTCCCGGAGTTCCGCCTTCCCCTTCCCCGCTCAGCCTTCCTTTATTTCTTAGCCGGCCGGTTTTTACGTCATAAAAAATGAAGTTACCGGTAGGCCAGCTGATACAAAAAATATGACCGCGGGTGGTATCCATAACCATCGTAACAACGCCTTCCCCACCCTGCATCAATACCAGTGATTCTGTACCACCGGTGCGCGGGTCATAAGCAAGAAGATGGCCACCCCGGTACAACTCATATCCCGGAGGTGGATTACGCGGCAACCGGTCCATTCCGTCAATCAGTTCATAGTATCCTACATGCGTGGCAAAAAAGATTTTCCCGCCATATTCATAAAAGGAAACATGGCTTTTTCCCTGGGCAATGCATTGTGTTTCGTCCTCACCGCACAATGCAGAAAGATTGCCAATGAGCCGGGTAGTTGCTGTAGCCGGATCAAAAACAAAAAAGCGTCCTGCTACATTGTATTTCTCAGACGAAAGCACATAATATACCTTCCCGTCTGCGGCAACCGTAACGGCATTATAGGTATCATGTGCATCGGCAAAACCGGAGTCAAATGCTTCGGCGGTTATTATTTGCTCCACAGATGGAAGCTCCAGGGTACTTACGGATATCATGCTCTTTTTTTTACGCTGTGTTTTCCGTGATTCGGATCAGCGATGGTTATCAAACATTCTGGTTATTATAATTATCTCCTTCCTTCTCCAGCGACGGCGGCAATATCTTTCAGCCGGTGCAAACGTCCGGGCGGCTGCTTCATCGACAGATACCACAACCGTTATCTTCATAAAAACTGCGGTATTCCCATCCTGCGCTGCTGTCTATTTTATCTTCAAAAATCATCTGTCAGCTGCTTTAAATTGCTTTTTTCAACTTACTTTCGTTTACGTACACGAAAATACTCCATATGAAGAAATTATTCCTGCTTACACTACTGATTTTCTTAGCGATTCCGGGCAACGGCCAAAACCGCCGGTCCTTAACGATTGTTACTTTCGGAAATTCGACCACCGCGCGGAGAGCCGGCGTACAAAAGGTATACGCGCAGCGGCTGCATGAGCAACTGGATAGCCTCGGCATTGCCAATACGGTCATTAATTCGGGCGTACCCAGCAGCCATAGCGGATCTATTAAAGACAACAGCTTTGCCAAAGTCATTCATGCCATGGACCGTTTTGATACGGCTGTTTTAAAGCATCATCCCGACTGGGTAACGATCAACTTCGGTCTTAATGATGCCTACCAGGACAAGGGAGTTGGTACGCCTTCCCGTATTCCGCTGAAGCAATTCAAAAAAAACATCCGGTACTTTATACGTCAGATCGAAAAGCAAGGCGGAAAGGTTATACTGCTAACGCCCAATCCGCTGGGCAGCAGGTTTGAACAGTTCCGGTACGATCGCGTAAAAGCATATGCAGATGCCATCCGGAAAATTGCACGGAAAAAGCACCTGCCCCTGGTAGACTCCTGGCTGCTGTTTTACAATTATAGCAACGCCCTTCAGCAACCACTGGATGCACTGTTTACAGACAGTATTCATCCTAATGACAACGGGCATCAGCTTATAGCAACGGCTTTAGCGCAAATCATCAGCGGGCAGCAATATCCATAAAGAAAGAACTCCATCTGTTTTTTATACGCGTGGGGCCTGAACCGCACGCGTATTTGCATTTATATATGCATACGGCGTATCATACAACCCTTTCAAAACCGACGTCTTCAACGGACCTGTTCCAATAACTATTACAAAATAATGCCCCCACTGTGCTTCTTTGGTCTCGCATTACTGTAAGGCAAGGCGCTCTTTTTCGATTGTTACATTACGGATGACCAGACGTCCCAAACCCGCATTGGGTGCGTGATAGGAAATTTTTAACTGCCCGGCTTTATCATAAAACAACATGCCATGCCCGCCGTCATCATTGTTGAGGGTAGCATCCGATTGTAGCCAGGGGCCGGTCACTTTGCCGGATGATGCATAGGCTGCACCCATCGCATATTTGCCGTTCTTATCAAAGCTCGACCAAAGCATTACGAGCCTGCCGTTGTTCATCCGGTGTATAAAGGGCGCATCCGTAATGATCCCTTTCTTATTTAGTTCTTTCGAATAAATCGCTTTCACCCAGGAGGCAGCGCTGGCTTTGAACAATAAAACCGGTGCGCCCACCGTATTTCTTAAGTTGCGGCTCATGCGCTGCGCATAAATTTCACCATCGGTAACCTCCAGCCATTCCCTGCTGAACAGGATCCAGGGTGTAGCATCCTTATCAATATACAACGCCGCATCCAGGCACATCCAGTTGCGGGGTGTAACCGGCCCGTTTGCCAGCGGGCGAAACGGTCCATCCGGTGCGTCAGCAACCAATATCGATGTACCACGCATCCGGTCGCTCCCGGAAAAAGTTACAAACAGGTAATATTTTCCTTTATAGTAGTAACAATCCGGCGCCCAAAAATCCTGTTTCCCCCAGAAGTTTGAATCGGCCGTAAATACATTCCCCATCGGCTCCCAATGCTCCAGATCACTGCTGCGGTACGCTTTTATTGATGGCCGGTTATTGACATAGGTATAATAGTTTCCCGAATGCCGGTCATGCAATATAAAAGGATCACGCAGTCGCATAGCGCTGGTGGCCACCGGTGGCTGCTGCACAGCAACGGGAGCTGAACCCCGGCCTTTGCCTGCCCCCGAGCAGGCCCAGCCATTGAATAAAAGTGATAAAAGGAACATCCCCCAGCCCAACCACTGAAATCCGCTTTTTGTTATATTGCTCTCGTGCACCGGCTAAACAATCAATATTGAACAACGTTATTTTTTTGCGATCTCCGCAGCATACTTCTGGATCTTACGCATAGCCTCTGCAATCTGCTCCATATCACTTTTCGTTCCGAGCAGCATATTCTGAAATAACCATGCCGACTGCTGAGAGGTTAACAGGTCGTTCTGAGGACATTGATTTCGCTCCAGCCATTGCTGCATCGTCTTTTCGCCATAGATCTTCAGGTAATGTTTGTTGGTGGCCAATGCGGTTACGTAGCTGCTTTTGTTCATCTGCCCGTACCCTGCCGAATTGGGTACACCTTCTGCACTCAATGCCTGCAGGAATTTTTCGCGGCTCAAGCCTGCAAAGTGATTTTTATCATACCGGAACATATACAAATGATAGGCACTCCTGGTAGTACCCGGGTATAATTTTGCGGGAGTTATACCTGGTATTTCCTTTAACAACCGGGAAAGATATTGTGCATTTTCCCAGCGGCGATTACTTTGTTCGGCTACCCGGGTCATTTGCGCCAACAGCAAACTTCCCTGGAATTCGGTTAGCCGGAGGTTGGTACCACGGGTACCCACACCCGTAGAAAAAGAAGTAGATCTTCCTCCCTGTCCCTGGTTATGGAAGGTGTAACAGTTGGTAATAAAATCATCGTTATTGGTGATAACGGCTCCGCCCTCGGCACAATTCAGATTCTTGGATGACTGGAAGCTGAATGCGCCGGCCAGCCCGTGGTTACCCACCTTAACCCCTTTCCACTCTGCAAGATGTGCCTGGCAGGCATCTTCAATTACCGGTATATTGTGTTGCTTTCCCATCGCCACAAACGCGTCAATGTCTACGGGTGAACCGCCAATATGAACCGGCATGATGACCCTGGTTTGTGCAGTAAGCGCCGCTTTTGCCTTAACAGGGTCCATCTGGAAGGATTCGATATCTGTATCTACTAATATCGGCAGGGCATAGTTCAATACCACTACATTGTACGTAGCTACAAAAGTATATACCGGTATGACTACCTCATCGCCCGGGCCTATATCCAATGCACCCAATATAGTAGTAAGGGCACTGGTACCGCTGGAAACACCCAGACTGTGCTTTACGCCAAACAGTTTACTGTATTCCGTTTCAAATTTCGCCATCTGACTTCCGTCCAACCGGCCCCATTTTTTGCTCCTCAATACTTCTGTTAATCCTTTTTCTTCAATGGCATCCTGCACAGGCCACGAAGGGAATGAACCGTTATGCGCTCTGGGACCACCCAGTATCGCGGGTTTGGTGTTACTGGTACCGGCAGATACAATATGTGGAGCGCCGATGGCCAGCCCGGTGCCAACGATTGCCACATTGCTGATAAATTTTCTGCGGTTGAAAGCACTACTCATGATAGATATTTTATAGATTCTATTGAAATGATTACAATTAAACAACAACTGCGATCCCTGGCAAAGCACACAACTCAATACGCAAATATATGAACCGTGTGGGACAACGCTGCGACCGGATCCGGTATTCCTCCCCTGCAGACGACAAATGCATCCTACGAAACTGCTTCATTACCGGCTTTAAAATTTACAACCGGTAACTAAATAAATGAGAGCCGCAGATAAAATAGAGTCTGTCTTTAAGGAAGCTTCCGCCGGCTCTTATGGCCTGGGGCGTTTTTGCTACCAACCGGATCTCTCCTGACGGGTGATCTACTTTTGTGATGGCGTGTTCAAAAAGGATATAAAGATCATCCTGCTTTCCGTTTATGAATACCCTGGGCGACTGCTCCCCTACTGCATATCCATAGTCCTTAAACATATCTTTCTGATAAACGACCTTCTTTGTTGCCGGATCAAACAGGAAGAATATCCTTCTGTCGGCAATTCCATAAACCTTTCCATCTTTCCGGGTAGTGAGATCTGTGTAAGAACGTACTCCCGGAATAACCGGTTCTTTCCATTCTACCTTCTTAGATACGGGATCGATAATATACAGGAGTGCCAGACGGGCCTTCTGCTCCCCGCCGGTACCGGGCGTTACCGTAGTACCTCCCAATACCTTACCTCCGGCTATATTTGCGAGGCTCATGGTGGACTGATCCTTTTCAACATCTTCATCTGTCAGCAGCACGTGCTTGTTGGTTGTAATATCGTAAAACAACAAACCTCCGCCTGTATACCCATATTGCGGGGTTCCACCTAAAACAACGGTTTTCCCGTCCGGACGTACCAGCACCCGATGCGGGCGGTGTATTACGGGACTGCACTTCAGCAGTACGCGTGGGTTATCGTCGTTTGGATCGGTGCTCTGGGTTTTAAACGGTTTTTTGGTATCCCACATAACCAAATCGCCGCTGGGATAAGATCCGAAGAACACGTTCTGACCACTTGTCGTTAATGCATTGTACTGGCCCAATGCAGCCCGGGTACTCCATTTATCTTCGGAAACGGTGTAATTGAACTGCCGCATCGGAAAAGAGCCCCCACCGATCAGCGATCGTTGATCGGGCGATGTGCCCACTCCCATTACCCATGAACCTTCAGAGGGATAATCAAAATGCACCGTATTCTTTTTCCCGCTGCGGGTGTCTTCTGTGGTCATCACCTTTTCAATCAGGTCCAATTGAGTAATTTTTGTTCCATCCGGAAACGACATATGCCGCAACGCCTGAGAACCGGTAATCATCGGTTTTTCATCTGGCTGGTGCCCGGTACCAATGGATTTTGCCGCACCGTTATACAACTCATACCAGGTGCCGTCTTTATCAGCAAGGCCCTGCCCGTATACCTTCCCGTTTTTGTTGCGATACAGATAGGCCGTGCCTCTTTTTCTTTCGGAGGGTTGTAAGAGCTGGTTCACCTGCTTCGACACGGGGTTAAAGGCAATCAGCTGGCTGTTGGTATTGCCCAGTGCAAAATACACCCAACCCTGGTCATCCACCGCCAGGTACCGCTGATATTGCGCCCAGTTCTCTTTATGTACATAGCCATAATCCGTAAACGTGCCCGTTGCCGGATCATAACAAATAATGCCGCTGTTGGGATAGGTTACCGCCCATATCCGGCCCTTATCATCTTCCGTCATTCCCATCGCCATTTGCGGAGCCGTTTTATGATGGAATGTAAATGCCCTTTTCCTGGGGTCGAACTCCGCAAAATTCCCATTAAAAAGGGTGTAGAATCTTCCTTTGGAGGAAAAGATCGAAGAAAAGGGACAGTCGCCTCCCGGATTAAACGGCATGGGAAAAACTTCGCTCTTACCGGTTGCTGCATCCACCATCAACAATGCGTACCCGCCCCGTACATCGAAGAGCCAGGACAGCACAACGTTCCGGCCATTCCCGTCAATAGCAGTAACGGTTCCGCGGGTAGTGCTGTAAGGCGAGGCCGGACCGTGGTCAATGAACGAAGTATTCGCCTCCGGCTGCAGTTTTTTTTCCCGCTGTGGTTGCGCCCTTAAAAAAACAGGTGCCAGAAAGACCGTAGCAATCAGAAGATATTTTTTTATGTCCATTCCGGTTTCAGGATATTAATAGTTAAAAATAAACGGACGATTTTCCTATAGTAATTGTCTTAGCTTTTGCTATTTAATTTACGATCCAGTATTTACCGGTTGCGTCAAAATTATTATACACGTAAAGATCCCCGTTTGACTGCATACCATACAACGATGTTCCTACGGGGATAATTTTCGTAAACCGGTTCCAGCCCAGTCCCATCCGGCTTTTAGAGCCAATTGCAGCTGTAGCAGATACGGGAACCGTCCACAAATATCCTGTTGCATCAATGCCCATCAGGCTCTGGAAATTAAACAGGGCATACGGCACATAGTTGAACCCGGTTCCTACCACAGCCGATTGTGGTGTAAGCCAGGTTCCGTTGGGCAGCGCAAACCACGCTTTTACTTCCCCGCTTGTTTCCGCAATTGAGTAAAAGAAGCCTCTTCCCGGAACATATTTCAGGAAGGTAAAACCGGTTCCCAAAGTTGTAGTGAGAATGTTTGTCAAAACCCCGTTTGTAATCGTATACATGTACAGGTTATTATTGGTTTGAACACCAATAAACCGGTCGCCCTCATAAAAGAAAAGGTCACGGAAAGTAGCCCTGGGGGCCAGCGCAGGATAGCGCATTTTTTCTGTCAATTCTCCACCAGCTCCTACTGCATATACGATCAAATCACCGGCAGCATTCCACTCGCCCAGGTCGTCATTCATTTGGAAGTATCTGCTGGTAGCATTTCCCTTCAAGGCGATCTTCGTTCCCCGATCCGTTACTACATCAGGCGCTTTAAAAGTTTGGTACTCATTCCGAACCGTATCAATCCCCTGTGGCGGGAAAAACACCGTACGGAACTGAAACGACCCACCAACGGGAAAATCGGTCAACACAACTGCCGTATCATTCACACTTCGCACTGTATTGATCACCCGCGGTTGATTGTTGCTGGTCGTATAGCTGATCTGAGAATAAGCTACGCTGTCGCCCGGAGTTGTTTTTGACAAGGTGAGGTTGTAACTTGTTTGCAGATAGTCATAATCAAACGCAGTTACGCTGCGGGCTCTTAAGCCATCTGCGAAATTAGCTCCCCATACTGTTATGGTTGCTGAAGAAAACAAAGAGGTTTCACCTTTATCATTTACATTCCGGAACTCCACCAACATCGATCCTTCAGGCAGATTTTGCAGCACAACCGAGTCCCGCTGTCCGCCCAGGGCTGTCCGGTTAAATGTTCTCACAATCGAATCCTTGCGCAGGTTCCAGTAGATGATCGTCTTTGATATTTTGGGATCGGCATTCATATACCAGACCAGCTTCACCTTTCCGAAACCGGGGTAAGATTTTACGGAATCTACCTTCCCCAGGTAAACCGCTTCTTCCTTATCGGCAAAATCACGTTGTATGTCATTCATTTTATCACATGAAGACAGCAGCAACACCAAAAAAAACGTAAGGCTGAGTGCTGTGTAGAATAATGTATGTATCTTTTTCATTCGTAATGTTTTTATGCTACATTTTCCGCATCCTTAATTTTGCGGCACCGTATTATCTCCATAAAAAGTAATTTCTCCCATTGAAAAATAATTATTCGATGGCGGGGGCATCAGGTTCGACACCTGGCGTACAAATATCCGCACAAACCGAACGGGCTTTGCATCGATCGGCATCTCGTATTCTGTTCCATTGGCTGCAAGATTGAGTGCAGCCTGGTTATCGGGCGGTACCATAAGGTCGTAACGGGGAATGGCATGCCATCCCAGGTACTGCCAGTCGTCTTTAAAAGTTTTTACCGGGATCACGGTAGTCGGATCAACGAACCAGGGCGTTGTACTAAGTGCTGCCCAACGAACGCTTAATGAATCCAGCCAATAGGGACGGTCCGTTAATCTGGCAAAATCAATTTTATCCGTCCCCCATGCTTCAAACTGCTGGATATTCACCTGGCCATAAACGGCGTCTTTATGATATCCATGAATGACGATCCGGCTTAGCTTTACTACCTGTTTCAGATCAATGGTAATAGACAGGCCACTACTGCCATTGGCAGTCAGCCATCCATGGCTCTGTGTATTCACGATATTATCCCACAGAGTGCTCGTCGTGCGTCCGGAGAGGTTTGACGTATTATCGTACGGGATATTAGCCCGGTAATCGGCATAAGGCTTGGGTACTATTGTTTCAAAAAACGGCGTTGTTGAATAAAAGACAGTATCGGATATATTGCCCCATTTATCTTCAAACGTAACTGCAACGTTGGTAGGTTTGGGTTCAAACCCCCTGAAAGCACGCTTATCATCCGGAGCGGTGGTAAAATACATTTCTTTTGTATTCAGCATCTTTGTGATCTCGTCTGGCACCATCATACGTACTCCAAGTTGTGTGCTCGCCAGGTTTTTCCAATTGGCAACAATGCCGCCAAATCCGGGCTGTAGCTGCAATGATTCTTTTGCAAGCGATACCAGTCCTTCAAGCGGTTCAAACTCTATTTCCAATGGCTCCGACCGCTGTTCTTCCTTATTTACCTTATAAATTTTTGCTTTTACTTTTGCCTTTTCCGGCAAATTGAATCCTTCGATCGTGAGCGAGTTTTTATACACCGAGGATTTTTCAACAAATATTTTCCCATTGCGCTCGTATTCTGCCATTACATATAAAAGGTTTCCATCATCAGGCACACTGTATTCAATGATAGCACCTCCGTTTATAGGCGTGATCTTTTTCACTGCGACGGTACCCGCATTCCAGGGGCCTGGAGCTTTCTCTTTTTCTTTTCTGCAAGAAAGGAAAAGACTGAAAACCATCATTACAATTATGAAACTATATTTTTTCATTAGAAATTTATTATGATTCATTAATGAAACATTTTCTTATTACCATCCATAGGTTTGAACCAGATTGGTATTGGCCCGAATATCGACCTGCGAAATCGGATACAAATAATCCCTGAAACTAACGGTGCGTGGCGCTCCGTATACAAACGGCACATAATAGGCATCCGGGGTCGCTCCCGTGGTTGTCCACAAGGTAGGCGGCAGACTCCAGTACTGCAGTGCCGTCTTCCAGCGGCGGATGTCCCAGAAGCGCTGTCCTTCAAATGCCAGTTCGATCAGGCGCTCTCTCTGGATAATCTTCCGCATTTCATTTTTGTTAGTTGGTGCAGCAGGGTTATATGCTGCAGCCTGCCAGGATTGAACCACACCGTTTAAACCGGCGTTGGCTCTTACCTTATCGATCCACTGGTATACTTCAGCATCCGGTGCTCCTTTTACCTCATTCAGCGCCTCGCTATACAGCAGATACAGGTCGGCCAGACGCAGCAATGGGAACTGGTACGGATAGGGCGCATAAGGATTACCGGTAACTCCTTTACTGCTGGAACTTTCAAATGCAATGATCTTTTTAGGCACATAGCCATTGAGGCCTGTTTCTCCCGATCGCTGCCGAAGGTAAACGGCAAATGTAGCACCGCCGTTGTCGGTAGTTGTTTCATTCTCGAAGTAGCCTCTGTCAAAACCGAGATCAGCATAAAAACGCGGTTCCCGGAAAAAGTGCATAGAGGCCGTAATTTCGCCGGTGGGTATATAGGTAGTATGATGATCGCTGGCAATGGCCCGGCGTGGTTTATACCGGTTGGCATAATCAAAGAATTTATCATCTTCGATCGGTACACCGTTATTGGAATAAAACAGTTCTGCCATATGCCAGGAGGCCGCGTAGTATTGCGCCTGGTACGATTGATCCTGTGAATACATTTGCGGGTAAAGCAATTTCAACATATTCCCAAGGGAATTTAAGCCCAGGCCTGCAGAGTTTCCTTTTCCGTCAGCAAACTGTTCCTGGGTGGCCCAGATGACTCCCGGATTCCGTTCAAGGCTCTCTGTAATCGATTTCCGGATCGTCATGAGTTGTACCATGCTATCGTTCATCGCGAAGGTTTTGGCACCACCCGAGAACTTATTGAACTCATATAAGCGAAACCCATTATTTTCTGCGGCATCAATGGCTTCCTTAATAGCTGTAGCTGCTCTTTGCCATTTGGCAGGATCATAGGTTGCGGGAATCAGCTGCTTTCCTCTTTTATCTGTCCAGCCGGCATAATCCGGGTTTCCGTTGAAAAGCGGGCTGGCAGCAGTTGCCAGCAGCTTTGCTTTCACTCCCAGGGCAATCACCTGTGAAATCCTTCCCTGCTCGGTTGTTGGATCCGGCAGCACCGGCGGCAGCCCCGGCATGGCTTCATCAATCAGCCCGGCGATATAATCTACACATTCATCTACCGGCTCCCGGTATACCCAGGTTTCCTCCGGTGTGGCGGAAACAGGAATATTTTCCTTGGCCAGCACGATAGGACCATATAACTCCAACAGGAAGAAATGATAGTAGGCCTTTAAAAATTTCACTTCTGATATCCACCGGGTGCGCTCTTCCTCAGTAATGTCCCGGGGCTTATTTGCATTTTCCAGGAAAATATTACAATCCCGAAGGGCTTTATACATGCTTTTAACGGCACTGTTCCTGCTGTCTGCGTAGCCCGACCAGTAATCCTGGTAGGGTGTATTGGTATTTTGCAGTCCACGGGAAATCTGACCGGCCAGTGAATTCCCGGCCCTCGATTCTCCCTTGTAGTCAAATTCATCACGGCTGGTGAAATAAGCGGGGTAATAGAGCGGATCCGTAGGATCGGGCAACCAGGAATAACAGGTCCGCAGAAATTTTTCCGTCACCGACCGGTTTGAAAACGCATGTTCCAATGTAGGTGTATCATTGGGTACAACGTCCAGGAATTTGCCACACCCTGTTCCCAGGAATGTTAAAAATAACACCAGGACGGCCGACCATCTTTTGGTAGAAAAACAAACGCTTTTACAATCGTGAAATCCCAATTGTTCCTTTTCGACCTTAGCAGTACCGCTATTCGTCAAAAATAATTCATATATAACTGATATCATTTTAGTTGATTTTAAATTAGCAGTAATTAAAAAGTAACATTCAGACCAAAATTGACAACCCGCTGTACAGGATATCCCAAACCATTTCCAGCCATCTCCGGATCCCACATCTTGAATTTAGACCACACCCAAAGATTGGTTCCATTCAGGTATAAACGCAGCCGTTGGATATGGGCTTTTCGAGTAAGCCTTTCGGGCAGGGTATACCCAAACTCTCCGGACTTCAATCGCACGAACGATCCGTCGCGAAGCCAGTAGGTACTGATAATATTCTTACTTGGCTGGCCGTTATTTGCAATCAGATACTCGGACAACCGCGGCCAGAAGGCATGCAGATCCCGGTTATTTTCAGACCAATGATCATCGGCGATATACTGCAGTAAGGCTCTTTGACCGTTACTTACAAATGGTGTGATCTTTTCCGGATCGATGAAGAAGGAAGAACGGCCCGATCCCTGAAAGAACAGCGAAAGATCAAATGATTTGTACACAGCGGTAAATCCTCCGCCGAAAATGATCTCAGGAACGGTTGGATAACCAATGGGAACCATATCATTTGCATCAATCTGACCATCTCCGTTGATATCCTTGTATTTGATATCACCGGCGCCATACTCACCAAAGAGCTGCCGTGGTGCATTTTTTACATCATCATCGTCGATAAACAAACGCTCCGCAATTAACCCGATCGGCTGAGCCAGCTTTAATCCAACTCGGGATCTCCAGGGAACATCGCTATAATCCGGCTCTTCATACTTTTTAAACTTGCTGGATGCATAGGTGAAGGTTCCGTTTACCTGCAAGGAGAAATCGGTTCCGAAGGTTTTATCATACTTGATCTCTGTTTCAAAGCCCTTACCCTGTGCCACCCCTACATTTGCCCAGGGAATCACACGCAATCCCATGGTAGTAGGGATATCCGCCCGCTTCTGCAAAATGTTTTCACGGGTTTCGGCAAAGAAATCGGTGATCATTGTAAAATTCCTAAACAGTCCCAGTTCCAGTCTGACATTGGTTTTTTTGGCAATTTCCCATGTGATCAGATCATTTCCATACCGGCCGATGGCAATCCCCTCCCGGTATGCCCGGTTATATCCGAACCAATAGCCGGTACCATTCATTTCCACCTGCGGCAGGTAGAAGAAGCGATCTACCACATTATTGATCAGATCATCGCCGCTGGTGTTGGTTCCGCCGATCTGGTCATTACCAACTTTTCCATAAGTTGCACTGATCTTCAACGTACTGATTACGTCCTTCGCATTTTGCATGAAAGATTCGTTACTCACCACCCATCCGGCACCTATAGAAGGAAAGAATCCCCAGCGATTCTTCTTAGCGAAGCGTTCACTTCCGTTATACCCAAAATTGAATTCTGCAAAATAGCGGGAGTCATACCCATAAGCCAGCCGTCCGGCGGAAGAAATATTCCGCTGCGGCAGCGAGGCCTGGAGCTGTTGCCCGTCAGTAAGTACGGTTCCATTGCTAAGCACCCGGGGAGCAACCTGGCTGGCAGACCGAAGGGTTTCTACGAGGGTCACATTCAGGTCGTGCACATCATTAAACGTTCTGTTATATCCCAGGCGCACTTCACCATACTGGATCGCACCTACAGTCCGGTTGCCTGGGCTGTACCCCAGGTATTCCGTACCCTTATCAGGATTCAGTGCTACCAGCTGATACGATCCGTCAAGGGTTGTGGCCGGCATGTAATAAAACGGATTATAACCGCGCGATTGTTGATAGAGTGCTTTCCGGGTCACATTATAAATTCCCCGGGCTGTTAATCCTTTTAAAGACCCACTGAACTTATGTTCCATTTCCAGCTGCAACAGCATCATGGAAGATTTCTGTTCCATAAAGTTACTGGCAAGATCTGCGGCGGGGTTCAGTAAATTCAGCTCCATATTATTCCCAAAGAGAACATGTTTGGAAAATTCGTTGGCCGAGTCCGCCGGATAGTAAGGCAAAAACTTCACAGGCGAAGCATTACGAGCCGACTGAAATACAGCAGCACCGCCAGATGTGGGCCCACTCAGATCGTCAAACGAACCGTAGGCCCTGATTACAGCTGTAGTGGTTGGCGTGAATTTGATCGTTACATTGGAGCGCAATTGAAACCGATCAATATTAATATTATTTTTTATCAGGTTTTCAGGACTTTCTTTTATGATTCCCTGATCATTCTGGTAGTTGGCGGCCAGGTAGTAGAGCACCGTTTGTCCGCCACCGGTTATATTCAGGTTGGCGCGCCTGTTTACAGCCTTATTTTTTATCAGGTAGTCATACCAGTTTACCGAAGGATATAAAACAGGATTAGATCCCAGTTCTGTTTCCCTGATCTTTGACAAACTGTACGGCAATGGCACCATCGCATCCCGGGTTCTTACCGCTTCGTTATGCAATTTCATATAGGTGATTGGATCAGCTAGTTTCACCAGTTCCGAATTATAAGAATTGGATTGTTCTGCCCGCAGGCTGATACCCAACTTATCTACCTTCCCTTCCTTGGTGGTTACAAGGATCACCCCGTTCGCCCCACGGGCACCATAGAGCGCGGCGGCATTGGCATCTTTCATAATAGAGAACGAAGCGATATCGTCCACGTTGATCCGGGCCAGATCGTTCGGTTCCATTTCAATACCATCGATCAGGATCAGCGGATTCTTTTTACCGGAAGAACTAAAACTGGTAATACCACGGATAAAGAATTCCGCGTTATCCAGTCCCGGCTCACCCGAACGCTGATAAGCGATCACCCCCGCCAGCCTTCCGGCAAAAGCCGTTGTAAGGTTACTCGACGGCACTCTTAAGCTAGATGGATTTACTGTGGTAATCGCACTTACCACGCTCTCCTTCTTCTGTTTTCCATAGGCCACCACCACTACATCGTCCTCGCTTTTGGAAACCGCCTTTAAGGCAATTTCCATATTCTTTTGTGTGGAAAACGATACGGGCACTTCCCGTTCTTCATAGCCCACATAGGTAACCACCAGCACGGCTTTGTCTGCGGGAAGCTTAAGCGAGAACTTACCGGCCATGTCCGTGTTCGTACCCGTAGTTGTTCCTTTTATAACCACACTGGCGCCGATAATACCTACGCCTATTTCATCAACGATGCGACCTGTAAGCACTTTATCTTCCTGTGCAGCCCCTGTGGCCGGCTTTAATATCAATAAAAAAAGCAGGGAACACAATAAAGTTCTGGTGTTAAAAAAATTGAAGCAACAAATCCTCATGAGGTCATTTTGGTATTTGGCGTAATTTTTACGTTCTTTCATTTTACTTTGATTATTTGTCCTCTATCCATTATTACCGAGGCCGGAGATGCCTTACCTCATCAAATACATAAAGGCCGGTTTATAAAAAAATACCTGCGTAAAAAAGTGTTTAGGTTATATACGCGTGACTTTCATAAAACCCAGCCATTAATAAAATGAAAAGAATCATTTTTAATGAGCACGAAAAAGGCTCCGAAAATTTCAGCAAGCAATTGGCAATCGTCATTTCTGCAGTTTTTTAGCGGTTTTACAACCAGTACTACACGCAAGATAACAGCAAAAACTATCAAAAACAACTTTTTTGCGGATTTTTTGCGGATTTATATTTTATTTTACGCAAACAAACCGACTCGCCTATTTCTACCTGCACCTGAATAGCCGCTAACAGGGAAACTATTTCATTTAAAATCATTGGATTAGATACTGAATGTAAGGCCGCTTTTCCGGCTTACAGGATAATGTGTACGTTACCGGATCCGGATCAATTAGGGTCGCAGATGGGCAAATCTGGTACGGGTTAAATAATACGCAACAATATCGCAGCGAACATCCTGCAGGCGCAATCAGCGGATCTGCGGCAATTAAAAAAAGCGCTTAAGGAAATGACACCGGATCCGGAATACCCATCGGGAATAATGACAATACATCTAATGATGCATCTTGTATACATGCTACCGGGTCGTGTCTGGCTGCTGCTACAACTAATCGTCCCGGACTTTTCTGCTATACGTTCTTTAACGAACCCTCTAAAGAAAGGTTACCAACAGCAAACTCCTGGTATGCAACGCTGTGATGACCGGGCTGCTTTATCAGGGCGTTACATTGACCACCACTTTTTTCACCACCGACGCTTCCGCTTCAATGGTATTGTTGGCAGCCACAAAAACCGCTTCATACCGGCCGGGCGTTGTATAGGTATAACTGTAAGCCGTTGGCATGGCCCCATAGACAGACGTCCGAACCGGAATGGACCAGTCTTTTCCAAGCTCAACCGTACCCAGGGTAATGGGTGCCGAAACCGCCCAGTTCTCACTGTAAGGATCATTAAACGGACTATTGGGATCATAAGGTACATATACCGGTAATACGGCTCCCGGGTTGTACTGCGGACTTTTGGGATCATAGATCGGGTTCTTCGGATCAAACAGCGGATTATTGGGGTCATAAATAGGATCCGCTGGATTCTTGTATACCGGCCCGTACAGGGTTACCCTGGTATTGGTGATCGTAGACCGGGCTTTTGCATTTACAGGGTTTTCATCCACGATCCGGAAACCGGCAAGCGCCTGGTCTGCCAGGGTAATAACCGCACCGTTTACTGTTGCGTTGATGCTTTTCAATAAAAAATTTTCCACGATCCATTGCCGGGCATACCCATTGGCCACCTGGGGCCGGTTGATATACCGCAGTGCAAAATAAACCGGCTTTCCGGCAACCACGTATTTAGAAAGATCAACCGTGCGCGTTGCCACCATCGTTGCTGAATTAGCCAGGGTAAAACTATCCGTGATATTGATCCAGGTGGCAGCTTTCACGCCAGCCAGATCTGCATAATTTCCGTTGAAGTCTGTAGAAAGCAACACCGAGAACTGGTTGGCCTGGGTTCCTGCCGGGTTGCCGGCAGCCACTCCACTGGAAAAACTCAGCGTAAGGCCCTTGCCGGCCGCATCAATCATTCTGCCATCCTTATACGCATAGTCCTTGTAAACTTCTCCCGGGTAAAATGAAACCATGGTTGCCGTACCCGAAAATTTAAAAACGGCAGGAGCGCCGGCCTTAACCGATAACTCGGTGGTCGTTACATCAAAATCGGGAGTGGCCACTTCCGCGAGTTTTTTTTGACAAGACACCAAAAGTACGCCGGCCATCAATATCCAATTGCTAATTTTCATAATGCTTATTTTTAAACCAGGCCTGCATTACCAACCCGGGTTTTGAGTCATTTTTAAATTATTGATCATCTCCTTCTCCGGTATGGGCATCAGTACGTCCCTGGCAGAAGCCCGTGTAAAGGAAAGCACAAAGCCTGCACCGGGTGCATCCTGCTGCGCCTGGTTGCCCATATCCTGGTTTACGTTCAGGAAGATGCCCCAGCGAAGCAGGTCGGCCTTCCGGCATCCTTCCATATTAAATTCCCGCATACGTTCATCCTGGATGAAAGCGCGGAAGGCTGTTTTGGAAGCCCGTGCAGCAGCAGGCACTTCTCCATCCGCCGCCTTGTAAATGGTGGCTACAGCGGCAGCACCGGAACCTCCACCACCGGAGATGGTAACCAACGGTGTGCTGGTATAACTGCCTTCTTTAAAGAACCGGGTGCCGGTTGGGTCCCTGTTTAAATTGATCTCCACCACGGCGCCGCCCTGAACTACCGCCGTAGCCTCCGCACTGCTTCCGTCGCCCGCAGCAATGGTTACCGAAGGGGCACTTGTGTAGCCGCTTCCCCCATTGGTAACGGCAATGGATTTAACACCCGTAGACCAGGCGCGTCTTCTTACCAGGTTCACTGCCTCAATGGCATCAGCTGTAGGAGTACCGTTTATTTCATTATCCGCTTCTGCAAACATCAGGAGGATATCGGAATACCTGATGATGGGCATATTGGTGGCAGACACTACGGAGGTCCCTCTTGGTATGGCCTCATATTCGCGCCGCCATTTCGCGGGAAACAAATACCATTTATCTCTTTCGGTAGCCGGCGGGGAACTCATTAACTTCTCCCCGTTCACCGCTGAATTCACGTAGGTAAAATGGGCCACACTCCACCATTTTCTCAGGTCGCCGCTTTCAAAGGCGTTATAAAACTTTGCCGTAATGTTCATGTAAGCTGCACCGTTGCCGGTAGCAGAACCCGCCGCTGATTGCGGTCCGTTAATATACCCGATATTGGTCCACTCCGCAAAAGCCATGGTAGCCGGATCAACATTATTGCCATAAAATTCTGCTTCCCATAAATTCTCCTTCGTGTCATACTTATCCTGCGCCAGTGTAATAAAAATATTGGCATAACTGGGATTGAGACTATGCCCGGCCTGCGTGTCGTCCATTACTTTTTTAGCCCACATTTTTGCATCCTGGTACTTCGTTACATCCTTCAGGGGTTCACCGGCCATGGTCAGGCAAACCCTTGCCAGCATTCCACGCACTGCAGATTTATTGACGGCACCGGAAAAGCCGAGGCTTTTGATATCCCGCACCAATGGCTCGGCGGCCGTCATATCCGACAGAACCTGGTCATACACTTCTTTTGCGGATACCCGGGCTACCGATACTTCTGACGGCGATTTGGTAGATGCCAGCTTCAACGGCACCCCACCCCAATATTGCACCAATGTAAAATAATAATAGCCTCTTAAAAACAGGGTTTCTCCTCTTACCCGGTCTCTTGCGGCCTGCGGGATATCCGGGTTCTTATCCAAATTTTCAAGCAGCACATTTGCCCGGTTAATACCATCCCATAACGTGGTCCAAAGCCCCGTCATATAGGGATCAGACGCCGAATAATTAAAGTTAAAAGGACCGTTTAATGTAAGCCGGTTCATATAAGCGATATCGGCCTCCCAATCCAGGAGATAATTGGCATAGCTGCCCCAGAAACCGCCATTGCCTACTGTATTGTATACACCCGACAGTGCAAAATTCAGCTGCTGCTCTGTTTTATAATAGGTGGTGGTACTTAAAAAATCCGTAGGGCCGGGCTGCAGGAATTTCTTACAGCCTCCCAGGCCTGCAACGGAAAGGAATAAGATCAGTATATAATATTTCCGGTTCATTGTTAAAAAATAAGGTGATTAAAAAGTTGCTTTCAAACCAAATACAATGGTGCGCACATTGGGGTACGCAGAAAAATCGTAGCCGGGCATCAATACATTATCGGCAGTAGACACCTCCGGATCAAGCCCGGAATAGTTGGTCCAGGTAATCAGGTTCTGTGCAGAAAGATCCACTGAAAGGTTTTTCAGATAGGCCTTCCGGATCAGCTTGGCGGGAAGTGAATACGACAGGGATACTGTTTTCAACCGTAAATAGGAACCGTCCTCCACATTCTTGGAAGAAAAATAACCGATAAACCCCTGCCCCCTGGTGCGGTAATTTTCATTCGTGGGATTGTCCGGAGTCCACCGGTTTGCGTAACTGGCGTATTGATTGATATTGGCAAAGCCGTTGCTATTGCCTTCCAGCAACAGCCGGTTGGCATTGTACACATCATTGCCATAGGACCATTGAAAAAAGACGTTCAGGGAAAAGCCCTTGTACATTAAATTATTTGAAAAACCACCGATATGCGCCGGCTGCCCTCTCCCGATAATCGTCATATCGGCAGCATTAACGGTGCCATCCCCATTTAAATCGCGGAGTTTGATATCGCCCGGCTGCACCACATTGCGTGCGGTACCATTTGTGGAAACGGTCTTCTTAAGGACGTATACACCCGGAGCCGGATTATCAAAATCTTCGTACTGATAATTTCCGTCCCAGATATAACCGATCATCATTCCAACCGGTTTGCCTACTTCGGAAAGATACAGCGGTTGTCCAAACTGGGAAAGATAGGTTGGTACCCGGCTTAATGATGGCTGGCCGTTGGCAAGCGACAAAATTTTATTCTTATTAAAACTGATATTGAAACTGCTCGTCCAGTTAAAATCGGTCGCTTTTATATTGGTCGTATTCAGGGTAAACTCCCAGCCGGTATTCCGGAGACTACCGATATTAACCTGTGCCGAACCAAAGCCGGAACTCTGCGGCAGATCTGTATTCAGCAGCAGGTTGGATGCCGTGCGGCGGTACCAGTCTATTTCCAGTCCGATCCGGTTATCCAGTATGCCGATTTCATAGCCGATGTCGATCTGTTCGGTTTTTTCCCACTGCAGCAGAAGGTTTCCCAGCGTGGATAAATAGGCCGCCGGGATGGGTGCCTGGTTGTTGAAAGCATATCCCTGGCCGGTATTGTTGAGCGACAGCTTTGCATAGGCATCATAATCCCCTACGCGGTTATTTCCGTTCTGCCCGTAGCTGGCCCGCAGTTTGGAGTTGGTAATGAAGGGCAGACCTTTCCGGAAAAAATCTTCCTGGCCCATATTCCAGGCGATGGCACCACCCGGAAAATAACCCCAGGGTTGAAAAAACTTCGAAGATCCGTCGGCTCTGAAGTTTACGGTAAGCATGTATTTTGACCGGAAATTGTAATCGATCCTTGCCGCGTAAGAAACCATCGTATTGATGGTATTATAAATACTCGGCGACGTGAAAGTGCCGCCCGACGACTCATCCAGGCCATCCATGCGCTTCACTTCATTAGGAAGCTGGATACCTGTGAAAGAGGAGTACATCGTTTTATACTGGTTAACCCCAAACAGTGCCATCGCGTTAATGGAATGATCCTGCCCGATAAGCGTTTTATAGTTGAGTGTGTTTTCATTAAAGAAACTATTGGAGTTATTGTTGCTCATACTCCCCCACACGCCATTTTTGTTGGAAGGGTTCAACGGACTTCCCTGCGCTGTTTTGGAATTATAAAATTGTTCATTGCGTACATTGGATTGCATGAGTCCTGCTGCCGATTTCAAAATCAGTTTTGGAGTAATGGCATAACTCACATACGCATCCGCCTGCAGCTGGTTGCGAATGGTATGCTGGTACTGGTTTTGCAGATCGGTAACCGGGTTGATCCGGAAGTCGCTGCTGTTAACTGCTTGCTGATCGGCGTCTTCGCTCAGCAGGTCTTGTCCTTCGATAGCCGACACCGGCCGGTACATCCAGGCACGGATGAGTGCAGGTGACGTGGCATTGCCACCGCCGTAGATGGAACGGATCTGTTGCCCGTATACGTCGGTTTGTGTAAGTGCCACATTGGTACCCACTTTAAATTTTTCTGAAATGACCTGGTCCAATGCAAGTCGCCCGGTATACCGGTCCATTCCTGTATTAATGATCACGCCTTTCTGGTTGAATACCGATCCGGACACCGAGTATTTGGTTTGTTCCGATCCGCCACGGATCCCGAGGTTATAATTCCGGTACACACCCGTCTGTAATACCTGGTCCTGCCAGTTTATACCCGGAACATTTTTATAATCATCCAGCGTTTTTCCCAGTGCCGTATAAGCGGGTGTATTAAAAGAATTAGGATTCAGCTCCATCTGGTATTTCACAAATTCATAAGGACTCATTACCGGAATCAACGGTGGCTTTAGCTGATAGCCCATGGTACCGCCGAGCGTTACCTCGGGTTTTCCCTGCCTTCCCCTGCGCGTTTGAATAAGCACGACTCCGTTTGCGCCCCTCGAACCATAAATTGAAGTGGAAGAAGCATCTTTCAGGATCGAAACCGATGCGATGTCATCCATATTCAGGGTATTGGGGTCGAGATTCTCAATGGGGAAACCATCCACTACATATAACGGGGTGGTGCTTTGGGTTAATGAGCCCGCTCCGCGGATCATGATATTCATTCCGCCCCCCGGTTGTCCGTCCGTACTATTTACCTGTACCCCTGCCACCCTGCCCGCCAGTGCCTGCGCAAAAGAAGGAACCGGAGCTTTCTTCATATCTTCCACATTAACGGTACCCACCGAACCTGTAAGATCCAGTTTGCGCACAGATCCGTAGCCGATCACCACCACCTGGTCCAGGGAAGCATTCACGGGTACCAGCTGCATGTCGATGGTTGACTGGCCGGCTATTGCAATGGTAACGGGTTCAAAACCCACGTGCGAAAACAGTACCGAGTCCGCAGTACTGCCGCCATTTAACTGATAATGGCCTTCGGCATTTGTAGCGGTTAGCGTGGCAGGCTTACCTGCTATTTGAACACTAACGCCTTCCAGGGCCCGGTTGTCCGTTTTTGCACGAACCACGCCTTTGATCGCCTGTCCATGCGCGGAGCAGATCCCCCACATCCATACGCCGACGCAGAAAAGCAATTTTACAAAGAGAATACGCATAAATAGAGATTATTTAGAGTTAAAAGCATCGAAATCGCCGGGAAGCCACACCACGGCCAGGGCAGATGATCTACCAGCAGCCAATCCCTCAAACCAGCTGTTCATTCCATCATTTTTATAAACTATCGGGCTCCGGCCGTTCATCACAGGAAGTGATTTGCGCTTCCTTATCCGGTATTTTTAGCTGCCGTTATGCGCAGCAAGGCGTCGTCTATTTTGAATGCATGTTATCCGATGTCCGAAAAAGCCCAGGTTCAGTATGTCCTTCAAGGTAGCAACCATTATTTTGCGCTATTTTAGCGGTTTCACGATTGATATTATACGCAATATAACAGCAAAAATTAAAAAAACAACATTTTATTGCGTTTTATTTGCGGTATTTTTATTTTTTTTACGCAAAAAAACCGATATCTTGTAGGCCCATAACGATCCGGTACTGTGCCAGTTAATTTTTTTAAATAATTTTCAATTCTTTTATCATTTAAACGCTTTGTATGAACAGGAATCCCTCCAGAAGGAACTTCATTAAAACAACGGGTTTAGCAGGCATGTATGCCGCATTCGGATCCGGCTTTACAACGGTTTTTAATACCCCGGCAGCGATGCGGAGAGTGGGTATCATCGGGCTGGATACCTCACATGCTACGGAATTTATTAAAGCGTTAAACAGTACAAAGCAAACCGCCACTTATAACGGGTACTATGTTTCTATTGCCTATCCGTATGGCAGCCGGACAATAGAAAGCAGTTACAGCCGCATCGGCCAGTACACCAAGGAAGCAAAAGAGAACGGAGTTACCATTGCCGGCTCTATCGACGAATTGCTGAGGAACTGCGATGTGGTACTGCTCGAAACCAACGACGGCGCCCTTCACCTGGAACAGGCCACCAAAGTTTTTAAAAGCGGGAAAAAGGTATTTATCGACAAACCTGCCGCGGCCCGGCTCGCAGATGTTATCAGCATCTACAAACTTGCCCGGCAATACAATACGCCAATGTTCTCGGCCTCTTCATTACGGTTTATAGAAAAAGCACAGCAGGCACGCAACCATAGTTTCGGAAAGGTTTTGGGCGCCAGCACCTTTAGCCCTGCCAAAATAGAAGCGTCCCATACCGATTTGTTCTGGTACGGTATACACGGTGTGGAACTGCTGTATACCGTTATGGGTACCGGGTGTGTAAGTGTAAGTCAAACGGCTACTGCCGACACGGATGTGGTGGTGGGTACCTGGGCCGATGGCAGGGTTGGCGTTTTTCGCGGTACGCGCAATGGCAAACACGATTACGGAGGAATTGTGCATGCAGAAAACGCTACTGTGTACCTCGACCGGTACGACGGCTATGTTCCTTTACTAAAAGAAATCATAAAATTCTTTGAAACCGGTACTCCTCCCGTGAGTGCCGAGGAAACGTTGGAAATTTACGCTTTTATGGATGCGGCAGCTAAAAGCAAGGCCAGCCAGGGCCGGAATATACCGTTGGCCAAGACCACCCTATAGCGCACGCGCCCCATATTTCCAATATATACTATATATTTACTATTAAATTAACCTGAACAGTTTTAGAAATAGATTGTTAACATGAAAACCGCTTGAAACTAAATCATTACTATGCGTAAAGACGAACGGCAAAAGTTCATTTTAAAGGAAATCAACCTGCACAATAAAGTGTTGTGTGCAGACCTGAGTTTGCAGCTGAAAGTATCCGACGACACCATCCGCCGGGACATTATCGAATTGGCAGAAATAGGGAAAGTGGTAAAAGTGCATGGCGGGGCCGTTGGGCCTTCCTTTGTATCGCCGTTTAGCGGGCAAAACGAAGTATACGCCCTGGAATCAAAAAAGATTATTGCGGAAAAGGCACTGAGGCTGATAAAGAATAATTCAACCGTGCTTACCGAAGGGGGAACAACCATACTGGAATTGGCCAAAATGATCCCCAAAAATATGAAAGCCACTTTTTTTACTATTAGCCCCCAGATTGCCATTACCCTTTCCGAATTTGACAATATTGAGGTAATCACTATTGGGGGGCGATTGTTGAAAAACGCCAACCTGCATGTGGGGTCGGGGATGATTAACCAGCTTTCAGAAATCAAAGCGGACCTGTGCCTGCTTGGTGCCAATGCCTTTTCGGTGGTTGAAGGCTTAACCGATCTCGACTGGGAAGTGGTTCAGGCTAAAAAGGCCCTGATCCGTTCTGCTAAAAAAGTGGCTGTTGTAACCATTTCTGAAAAGTTAAATACCATTCAAACCATTAAGATCTGCGATGTGAACCAGGTCAATTACCTGATCACAGAACTGGATCCCAATGACCCCAGCCTGATCAGGTACCAGGACACCAATCTCACATTGCTATAATACTTGGAGATCCTACACATTCCCGCATCCGGATCGTGTTAAAATTTGGGGGTACGGGTGAATGATATGGAAACAGGAACAGATTCCGGAGCGGTTCGGGATCTGTTCCTGTTTCAGCATCTGCCCACAGGCAAAACCAGCAGCACATTTTGATACAGTCTCTTCTTAATAGAAAGCGCAGATGACCATCACCGGGAGGTACCTAGAACAATCAACACCGATCAAAAAGATTACGCGCCCTTTTTATTGATGGCTGCAGCATTTTTCTGAATTTTCTGGATGGCCGAAATAATCATATCCATACCTCCCCTATTGGCAAGCAATACATTTTGCGGTAACCAAACAGCTTCCTGGCAAAGCTTTTCATTTTTAGGACACTGGTTATTTTCCTTAAAGCGCTCGTAGCTCAGCTCAGGAGCGGTATACATTCTTTTATAGTTCTTTGTTTCAAACGTATTGCCCAGGTTCTCCACTGCATTTAAAGGGGTGTACCCGCCCGAACAAGGAATTCCTTCGGCCTGTAACGCTTTTATAAATTGTGCTTTTGAAAGATCCGCAAAATGCCGTTTATCATACCGGAACGGAAACAGATGATACGCCGCCTTTGTTACACCGGCGTTCAGGGTATGCGGTACTATTCCTTTTATTTGCTTCATCTGCTGCCTTAGATAACCGGCATTTTCATTCCGGGTCTCTGTTTGCGGCAACAGCCGTTCCATCTGCACCATTCCTATTGCGGCCTGGTACTCCGTTAACCGCAGTTTGCTGCCCGGACGCGCAGAGGCGGTTCCATAGGGTAGCCCGAGATTATGATAAGATACGCACCGGTCCATAAATACCTCGTCATCACTTACAATGGCACCGCCTTCTCCTATCGGCAGGTTTTTAGAATTCTGAAAGCTGAAACATCCGGCATGGCCAAAAGTACCTACCTTCTTATTATTGATCTCCGCCAGCCATGCCTGGCAGGCATCTTCAATAACCACCAGATTATGTTGTTTTGCAATCTGCATAATACTCCCCATATCTGCAGGAAGCCCGCAAATATGTACCGGCAGTATCGCCCGGGTACGGGGCGTGATTTTTTTCCTGATAGCCTCCGGATCGATCAGGAAGGTATCCGGGTTCACATCGGCAAATACCGGCATGGCGCCGGCATTCAGGATCGCAGTAAGGGTGGCTATAAACGTATAGGGTGGTAAAATCACCTCATCCCCGCCGCCAATATCCGATTGTGCTACCGCGGTGATCAACGCGTTGGTTCCATTAACGGTGGTCAGTGCTCTTTTGGCACCCATCAGCGCGGCCCATTTTTTTTCAAACAAGGTCACTTTCTCCGCCCGCGACCAAACGCCGCTGCGCAATGCTTCCAAAACAAGCGGTTCATCCGTTTCCTTATTCCAAATGGGCCACTTGGGCCAGGGCGCGTTAACCAGGGGCGTTCCGCCCAGCACGGCCGGCGTTGCCCCGGTGTTGAAAACAGTAGGCAATACTTTGTCAAAGCTAAGTGTTGCTCCCAGTCCGATAACGGCTGACTTTTTTATAAAACTTCTGCGGCCTTTATTGTTCATACTTACAAAATTTAATTATGTTATGGTTTTGAAACGTTCTTAAAACGATGGCGTATACGGCCAATATGCATTCCGTTTATTTAATGGCCCTGTACCCTGCTCAGTTTCGTTTAAACATCTTCTCATAATGATCTGTTCCCATAAAGATGCCTCCGCTGCGTTTATAAAAATCATCATTCAACTCAAACACCCCCTGCTTTACCTGTTGCCAGGATGCCTGTTGTACCGGGTGAAAGGTTTTCATCAACTCCCAGTTTTTGTAATTCATATCACCGTTGGTTTCGATCATCGGCATTCCAATGCCCGGGAACGGCTGTAACCGCCCGGCCAGGTTTTTATGCCAATCCAACAGCAGCGGGTTTACCGTAAGGTCGGCGCAGATACAGGCCACATTATTCTCGTGGGCCACCTTTGCTATTCTGAAACTCACACTTAGGGTTTTGGCAATACCTTTTAGCACCAGTGCCTTATACCCCTGGTGAATTCTTTTCAGGGCATCGGCTTCGGTGTGTACGCTTTCATCGGCTCCTATAATCACCCCCACATCTTCAACGGTTTCATCATTGGATTCCCAAAACGGCTCTTCGATCAATCGTATTTGTTCAAACGCGCCAATCTTACGGGCATGATCGAGATACTTTAATAAACTTTCCTTTTTCTGATACCTCCCGTTTGCATCCAGCGTATAAATAAGCCGGCCGTCCCTGGTTTGAGGTGTTCTTAAATTTTTAAGTGTTTGATGCACGAGGGTAAGCCGCTCCATATCCGATTGCAGCATTTGCTCCTGGTTGCCCGGCATCCCTGTTTTTATTTTAAACACGAAATATCCTTCCGAAGCTGCCTTTAGCAGATCCGTCATTGGCATACCATAAGGGATCTGGTACATTACGGCGATCTTTGGATTATGTATACCAAGCGATTTCCGGTAAACAGCCGGGATCATCGTGTCGAAATCCGCGCACTTGTTTTCGGAGGCATAAACAAGCCAGGCGGCATTGTCTACACTTACCAGGGCATTATATATAAAATTAAGATTCACGCTGCTTTGCCCGGTAAGCGATACGGCGTATTTGCGTACTTCCGGCAAAATAGCCGACAACAGATCAACCGGAGTATCGAACGGCGTTTGTTTCGTTAACTGTAATGCTTTTTCTGATAATGCATACATCAGCGCATTGCCCGCACTTTCCGAATGTGCCGAAAAAACATCCGGGTCTCCATACAAAACGCTTTGCGTAGCAAGACCTATTTTAGGACCACTGGTAGCGGTTTGCATCGAGGAAACCGCCTGCCATAACTCCGTTAAATACCCACCCTTAAATCCAAAGGGCCGCACCAGGGGCTGCCGTTCAAAATCGGAAGCAATATGATCAATTTTAATTTTCATGTTTGAAGACGAACCGGCCAGGCCTGTCAACGGTTTTATCGCCGGCAGTAACGACCATGCAACTGCATCTTTGATAAAAGACCTTCTTTTCATAACTATCCTTTACCTGGCCTCTAAAGCATATCCTGTTGTAAAAAGGTTTTTACAAAATCATCGTCAATCAGTTCCGGATAAGCCCGGGTCACCCTGGTTATTTCATCGGCCTGTCCGGGCGACAACACTTCATTGGGGTTGAGGCACCAGATCCCGTTTAACAACCCCTGCCTTTTCAGCACTTCGTGTATCCCGGGGATGCACCCGTGAAAACGATTCGCAGGATCGAAGATCGCGGCATTCATATCGGTTACCCACACATTTTTAGTAAGCCACTCATCCGCATTGGATCTGTTGCCGGCCTTATAGGCTTTTACATCATTCAGCAATGCTGCAGCTTTATGCGTCCATACGGCCCAATGCCCCAATAGTCCGCCGCGGAAATCTTTTTGCACCAGCTTTCCGTTTATATTAAACTGATAAGTGGTCATCAGGTCTGCAAGTATATTATCATCATTTCCGGTGTACAACGCAATCTCATCTGCCCGTTCAGAACTACAAACGGCGCGAACCACGTCCAGTGTCTGATAGCGGTTAAAAGCGGCAATTTTGATGGCCTGCACATTCGGTATCGCTGCAAATTTTTGCCAAAAATCGAAACTCAAAATCCTGCCGCCCACTGCGGGTTGCAGGTAAAAACCAAATACCGGAATAATCTCCGCAACTGCCTTTGTACGCTCGATCAGCGCATCTTCGGTCAGCGTATTTAATCCACCCATACTTAATAAGCCAAGATGGTATCCATATTGCTTTGCCAACCGGGCTTCCTGCACCGCCTGATCGGTGGGGCCGCAAATACCAGCCACCTTTACAAACGTTTCTTTGCCGCTCTTTTCAACTTCATCGGCAGCCGTATACAGGACTTTCTCTAACAGATTTATCTGAGGTTCTCTGATTTCAAATTGCGTGGAATGCACCGCTACCGCAATGCCTCCTGCGCCACTGGCCAGGTAATAGCGGGTTAACCTGCGTTGTACAGCTTCATCAAATGCCCGTTCCGCAGTGAGAGCTAACGGGTGCGCCGGGATGGCAATGCCCTCATGCAATATATTTTTTATTGTTACCGGTAAACTCATAAATGATATGCATTAAAATTGACCTTGCCTTTCCTGAAAATGGGTAGGCTTATTGATTTGTTTTCCTTCCAGACTGATCCAATCGGCCACCAGCCGGATCATTTTTCTCAAACTCACACGGGGATAACCAAAAAGCCGGTGCGCTTCGGAAGCATTACTCAAAAGGGCGGTATCCTGCACCTGCCCCGTAAATACCGGTTGCTTGTTGAACAGGGTTCCAAACTGTGTGGCCAGCCAGGTTAAACTAATGGTTTCGGGGCCTGTTACATTTAAAACTTTCGCGGGACTGCTGCAGTGTAAAAAGCTTCGTAACGCAATCTCATTGGCATCGCCCTGCCAAATAACATTTACCGCTCCTGTTGAAATATTGATCGGCGTTCCGTTATAAACCGATTTCCCTACCTCCAGTAACACCCCGTAACGAAGGTCGATGGCATAATTCAACCGGTAAATCAGCACCGGGGTTTGATGCACGTTGGAGAAATACTGAAAAACGCGTTCGCGCCCCAGGCAAGACTGTCCGTATTCGCCAACAGGATCGGGTTTGGTTTCTTCGGAAAAGCCCCCCTGCTCTAACCTTGAAAAGGGATATACATTCCCTGTTGAGAATGCAACGATCCGTGAATTTTTATATTTTTCCGCAACACGACCGGGCAAATACGCATTCATGGCCCATGTAAAAGGTTCATTTCCCTTTGTGCCGAATTTCGTTCCCGCCAGGTACATTACATTTTTAACATCCGGAAGGGCCTGCAACTGGTCTTCATCCAGCAGGTCTGCCGCAATAACTTCAACACCCAGATCTTCCAGTTCCTTTTTTGCAGCTTCATCACTAAACCTTGAAACAGCGATCAGTCTTTTGGATATGTTTGCCGTGCGCAACGCAATGCTGGCCAGCTTTATCATGCTGGGGCCCATTTTACCGCCGGCTCCCAGGAAAATAATGTCACCGTCCAAGGCCTGCAGATCCTCCAGCAAGGCCGCTGATGGCTGATACAATTCGTCTTCTATTAATTGCAATTCATTCATGTGTTTATTTTTATCGATTTAGGCCCCGGCAACTACCGGGATTCATATAAAAAGATTCCTGCATTCCTTGCGCATAAAGCAATAGGGCTGCTGGTTCCATGCTTATTTAAAAAATAACTCTTTGATATTGATCACCGCCAGTACCAGTAACATCAGCAGCCCGATGCCGGCCACCACTTTTGTCAGCGGCGTATTTACATAGCGACCCATTATATTGCGATCGCTGGAGATGCTGAACATGGCAATGCCAATAAATGGTACTACCAGTATGGTTACACTCTGTGCAAGCACGATCAATTCCAGCGGCGCACCGTCAAACCGCAATGCCACAAAAGCGCCGATAACCATTACCAGGGCAATCAGTACCCGTACAATATTAGAACTCAGCTGTCCTTTATATCCCAATGCATCTCCCAGCAGGGTGCCCCCCACCGATGCATTTCCGATCAGCGAAGAAAAGGAGGCCCCAAATAACCCGATCAGAAAGAGATGGGCCGCATATTCGCCAAATAAGGGCGCCAGTGTTTTAGACATATCCGTTGCCTTGGTTACCACCACTCCTGCGGGGTGTAAAACGGAAGCCGCACATATCAATACAATGCTGGCCATAATACCCAGGATCAGAATGCCCGGAAGGCTGTCCGAAGGCTTTTGGTTCAGATCGGGCGATAAGCGCCGCCGTTCCTGAACCATGTATGACTGATATAAAGCACCAACGATCGAAAATGCGGAAGCAAATAATGCAATCACCAATCCTAAAGAGCCCTCGGGCAATGTAGGAACCAGTCCGCCTATGATACCACCGGCAGATGGTTTTGCTAAAAAGAAGGTAACAATAAACGAACCCAGCATGATCACGATCAGTAAGATCATCACTTTCTCAAGGATCTTATAAAACCCTTTAAAGAATAATAAGGCAATGCCCAGTACGTTGGCAAGCAGGATCCACACCTTAGCACTTACACCGGTGGTTTCCGCCAGTGAAATCCCTACCCCGGTTGAATTGCCCGCCTGAAAAGAAGCCGTAACAAAAAAAACGCCGATCCCTGCCAATATGGATACCGGTTTCCCCCACCGTTCCTTGACCAGCGATAAAAACGACCGGTCTGTAGCCAGCGCAATCCGGGAAGCCATGCTTGTAAATACCGCCATAAAAAAAATAGCCACCACAATGGCCCAAAGCAAATCATACCCATATGCTGCCCCCAGTTTTGAGGTGATGGTCATTTTGCTGGGCCCAAAAACCAATGCGGCCGTAATAATGCCCGGACCTAATACCTGTAATAACCGGCCAGATCCCCGGCGGCTTCCCTTATCGTTATTTCCCATAATTAAAATAGATTTCAGCTGTGTTTCTACACTTTGCAATCATTCAATACCCTTTAAAAAACGAATATAAAAAATAATTTGACACTTGAGTATTTTTTGCGTATTTTTATTTGAAAAAACCGCATACAAAACGCAAATCAGCTTGTCATAACGGCAATTGCGTGCCATTGACCCCAAAACGGATTATGAATAAAGTATTTCCTGCCCTTATACTCCTGCTTTTTACCACGTTTGCCCATGCGCAAACCAGTCATTTTTCAGCTATTATACCGTATCCCGCCTCCGTAACAACCCGTCCGGGCCAATTTTTGGTGAACAGTAAAACGGTCCTCCTTTATAATTCGGAAGAAGCAAAGCGTATAGCAGGACTTTATAATGAATTCCTGCTCCAGGCCGCCGGATTCCGGTTGGCCGTTAAAAAAGCCGCAAACCAGCATTTATCCGGTTACAGCAATGCCATTATCCTAAACGCTGAAGCAGGGGCGTCTGAGGGTTATCAAATGACCATCAGTCCCGGCTACATACAATTAAAAGGAGCCGGCGCCGGAACTTTTTATGCCATACAGAGCCTCATACAGCTATCAAAGTTTACCGGCACCAGGGAAATCCAAATACCCGCGGGCACCATCACAGATACCCCAAGATTTGGGTACCGGGGGATGCACCTGGATGTGGCCCTGCATCTCTTCCCTTTTGAATTCCTTAAGAAGTTTATTGACCTGATGGCGCAGTACAAACTGAATACTTTTCACTGGCATTTGACGGAAGACCAGGGCTGGCGGCTGGAAATAAAAAAATATCCCAAACTCACTCAGGAAGGTGCCTGGCGTGCACAAACCCTGCTGGGAAGCGCACAGGATGTTCCCATGGGTTACGACAGTATTCCACACGGAGGGTTTTACAGCCGGCAACAGGTAAAAGAACTGGTACGGTACGCGGCAGACCGGTATATTACCATTATACCGGAAATAGAGATGCCCGGGCATTGCATATCGGCATTGGTCGCCTACCCCGAGCTCGCCTGCGGGGATCACCCGGGTCCTTTCAAAACCATTGAAAGCTGGGGCATTTATGAGGATGTATTTTGCGCCGGCAAAGAATCGACCTTTACTTTCCTGGAAAACGTATTAACCGAAGTAATGGAACTGTTCCCGTCAAAATACATTCATATCGGTGGGGATGAAGTGCCCAAAACCCGGTGGAAAACCTGTAAATACTGTCAAAAACGCATTCAGGATAACCACCTCAAAGACGAACATGAGTTGCAAAG
Source organism: Niabella pedocola (assembly GCF_021044425.1). Taxonomy (GTDB): domain Bacteria; phylum Bacteroidota; class Bacteroidia; order Chitinophagales; family Chitinophagaceae; genus Niabella; species Niabella pedocola. Next base: position 702,422 of record NZ_JAJNEC010000004.1, read on the forward strand.
CTATTTTATACAACGTATTGAGAAATTTGTAAACAGCAAAGGACGGTCCATTATCGGCTGGGATGAAATTCTCGAAGGCGGACTGGCTCCCAATGCCATCGTGATGAGCTGGCGGGGGGAAAAAGGCGGAATTGCTGCCGCACAGCAAAACCACCAGGTGATTATGGCGCCCAATGACTATATCTATTTTGATCATTACCAGGCCAAACCGGCGCAGGAGCCGCTTGGCTTTCCGGGTTTTAATCCCCTGAATAAAGTATATGATTATAACCCTGCCCCGGATGCCCTAACAGCAGCACAAAAAAAGTACATCATGGGCGCCGAAGCCTGTGTATGGACCGAGTATATGGCTACGCCCGCAAAAGTGGAATACATGATCCTGCCGCGGATGCTGGCCTTTGCGGAAGGTTGCTGGACGCCGGTGGCCCAAAAACAATACAAATCATTCCTGGAAGACCGGCTTCCCCTGCATTTAGGGGCCATTGACCAGAAAAACGATACCCATTTTTTTGTTCCCATGGCCATTGGGGCGGAAGACGACCGGGTATTTCAGGGAAAAAGCTTTACGGTAAGCTTAAAACCAGCAGTAAAAGGCGCCCGTATCTTCTATACACTGGACAATACGGAACCGAGGGAAACCGATTACCGCTACGCCCAACCCATTGTTATAAAAGTACCGGATGGAGAAAAAAGGATATTAAAAACGATCGTTATTACCGCATCCGGCAAACGCAGTGCCATCAGTAAAACCACTTATATCAATACACGCCAGTCTCCGCTCCTGTTGCGGTAACGACTGCCGGAATAAAAAACCACAAAAAAGCATTCAAAATGGACTATTTGCGTATATTCGCAATAAATTAACGCACAAAAACCGCACACCTCACCGATAAAACGATTTACATGCAGAATAGAATAACAGAACAGCCATCCAACTACAGGGACCTTGAAAAAAAAACAATTGAAGAACTAACCAAGCTTATCAATACGGAAGATAAAAGCGTGGCCCCGGCTGTTGAAAAAGTGTTGCCCCGGATCAATGCGCTTATAGAAGTGATCGTAGCGAAAATAACCAATGGCGGAAGACTGTTTTATGTAGGTGCCGGCAGCAGCGGGCGTTTATCCGTTTTAGATGTGATTGAGCTGCCAACCACTTATGGTGTTGCACCCGATCTATTCCAGGTGATCCTTGCAGGAGGTGTAGACCGGCTGGTAGAAGCCCGTGAAGAAATGGAAGACGACAAAAATGAAGCCTGGGAAAAACTGGAAGCGAACGGCATCAGCAAAAAAGATATCGTGGTGGGCATCTCCGCCAGCGGCACCACTCCTTTTGTACTGGCGGCACTTGCCCGGTGCAGAAAAGAAAATATTGATACGGGCTGCATCGTAAGCAATCCGGACAGTCCGATTGCAGCACAGGCGGTTTACCCGGTAGAGGTAATCACCGGACCGGAATTTATAACCGGCAGTACCCGTATGAAATGTGCCACGGCCCACAAGATGATCTTTGACATGATCAGCACCACCACCATGGTGCGCCTGGGCCGGATCATCGACAACCAGATGGTCAATGTAAAACTTATCAATCATAAAATTACCGACAGGGCTACAAAAATGCTCATGCGACTGGGGAATATTAACGACTATGATACTGCAAAAGAACTCCTGTTCCAGAACGGCAGTGTGCAAAATGCGCTCAAGTCGCTAAACCCTGATAATTATCCAGCATAATCCATTTTTAATACAATCAAAAAACGCAACCGATAATTACAACATATGCCCAGTCAAACTTTAACGATGGCTCCGGTTCAACAACAATCGATCAAAAGGTCGCTGATCATTATCGGCCTTTTATTTTCGGTGTTCGGCTTTGTAACCTGGCTGAGCTCCGTATTGATCCCATACCTGAAATTAGCCTGCGAGCTGAACAATGCACAGGCGTACCTGGTAGCGTTTGCGCTGTATATCTCTTATTTTGTAATGGCGCTTCCGGGAGCGTGGATCTTAAAGAAAACCGGTTTTAAGAAGGGCATCTCGCTGGGATTGATCATTATGGCCGTTGGCTCGCTGATTTTTGTACCTGCGGCCATGTCCCGCACCTATTCCGTTTTCTTAACAGGGTTATTTGTACAGGGTGCCGGGCTTTCTATTTTACAAACGGCATCCAATCCTTATGTAACTATTTTAGGTCCCCGGAAAACAGCCGCCAAGCGAATCAGTATTATGGGCATCTGCAACGGAGTGGCGGGCATTATCGCCCCTATCATCCTGGGCTCCGTTATTTTAAATGACACCGATGCCATCAGCGAAAACATTGCACAACTGGATGCTGCCACAAAACTGGCCGAGCTCAACGCATTGGCACACCGGGTGATCCTTCCATACATCATCATGGCTGTGGTCCTTTTAATACTGGCGCTGCTGGTGCATTACTCCGGTCTTCCGGAAGTGGAGGAAGAACAGGAAGCAACGGATACAACAGCCGCCGCCAACAATAAAAAATCCATCTTCCAGTTCCCGCATCTCTTAATCGGCGCCTTCACCCTTTTTCTTTATGTGGGGGTAGAAGTCATTTCAGGTAATACCATCATTGACTATGGATCTTACCAGGGTATTCCCATGGTAACCGCAAAATTTTTTACCAGCATGACCTTAACAGCCATGCTCATCGGGTACTTAATTGGTATCATCAGCATGCCCAAATACCTGTCGCAGGAAAAGGCGTTGCAGTATTCGGCAATAGCAGGTATCGTTTTTCTCTTATGCGCCCTGTTTACAACCGGCTATTTATCTGTACTGTTCATTGCCCTGCTGGGACTGGCCAATGCCCTTATGTGGCCGGCAATATGGCCGCTGGCCATTTCGAACCTGGGCCGTTTCACCAAGATCGGGTCGTCACTGCTGATCATGAGCATCTGCGGCGGCGCTTTACTGCCACTGGTATACGGGCATTTTGCCGATATTTCCAATCCCCAGAAAGCCTACTGGGTGGTAGCACCCTGTTATTTAATGATCCTTTATTATTCCCTCCGGGGTTATAAAATACGCACACAATAACATTGAAAACAACTTGCCATGAACAAAAAACAATACTCCCGTAGAAAATTTATTTCTGTATTATCTGCCAGCTCGGCAGCGCTTACCATTCCTGCCGTGGTATCAGCCGGACCACATCTTAAAGCCAGTGCCGCAAAGCTGGCGGTAAGCGGTGGTGCACCGGTAAGAACGCAGCCCTGGCCCCACTGGCCCAATATGATCGTTGACGACAATATGATCGCCAATATCACCGCCACCACAAAAAGCGGCGCCTGGAGCCGGATCAGCAACCCGGTGAATGGCACGGTAGCCACTTTTGAAAAAAAATACGCCGAACTTACCGGCGCAAAATATTGTGTGGGAACCGGGTCCGGAACGCAGGCCCTGGGCGTTTGTGTAGACGCGTTGAATATTCAGCCCGGCGATGAAATCATTACCTCCTCTTATACCGATTTCGGTACCATTTCCGCCATACTCGCCGCAAGAGCGCTTCCGATATTTGCCGACCTGGACTACCGGAGTTACCAGATCGATCCGGCAGCCGTTGCTCAAAAGATCACTCCAAACACCAAAGCGATCATGCCGGTGCATATCATGGGCTCCGCCTGTAATATGGACGCCATCATGGCGGTAGCCAACAAGCATAATATTCCGGTAATTGAAGATGCCTGCCAGGCAAACTTTGCCAAATATAAAGGCCGCCAGTTAGGAACCATCGGTCAGCTGGGATGTTTCAGCTTCCAGGGCAGCAAACAAATCGCCGCCGGTGAAGGTGGTGCAGTCATCGGCAATGATGATATGTTGATGGATAAGGTATATACCGTACAAAATCACGGCACCAATAAAAAGGGACAAAATACCACCATCGGCCAAAAAATGCGGATGAACGAATTTGAAGGCAGCATCATCCTGTCGCAACTCGACAAAGCCCTTGAACGCTTTGAAAAACGCAATGAAAATGCCAACTACCTGAGCAGCAAAATAAAAAAGATTCCCGGTCTTACGCCACAGTTCCAGTATGAAGGATCGAACAGCTCCGGCTATTATTTATACGCTTTCACCTACGACAAAAAGTTTTTCAACAACGCAGACCGGCAGGTATTTCTTAAAGCACTGAATGCCGAGGGAATACCGGCAAGCGGTTATATCAAAGGGATGCAGCACGATTTGTGGGCCACCAATATTTTAGAACTGGGGAATTATAAAAAGAATTATACAAAACAACAGATCAAACTTTTTAAAGACAGCCTGGTACTGCCTTCCTGCGACAGGGTAACAGAGACCGTTGTGGTGATCAGCGCCGGGGCGATTTTACTGGGTACAAAAGCGGATATGGATGACATTATTAATGCATTGGAAAAGATATACAACAACAGAAACAGCCTTTCCTGATCCGCTCAATCATTGTAATTACTTATGACAAAAGAAAAATCAACCCGAAGAGATTTCATAAAGCGGTCGTCTGTCTTGAGTGCCGGTCTTTTTACATTGGCGTCCGTAAAAGGAGACCTCTGGCAACAGGCCCCAAAATCCCAGGCCGGCAAATGGATCATCGACATACACCAGCATACCGATTATGCAGACCGGAGTAACGATGCGTTACTAGCCCATCAAAAAACAATGGGTGTTACCCACACCGTGCTCCTCCCCTCCGGCCACCCGGTAAGCATGGGTTCTACACATTATGGCGTTTCAAACGGGCTGCAGGCAAAGGCAACGCCCAACGAAGCCTGTTATCAGGTGGCCCAGCAGCACAAAGGCCACTATTTTTTTGGCGCCAATGAAGTACCCGATGCACCGGGCGCAGTAAAAGAAATTGAAAAATATTTAAAGCTGGGCGCCTGTGTTATCGGTGAGCTAAAGTTTAATATCGATTGCGATTCGAAAGAAATGCAGGCCATTTACAAACTGGCGCAGGACTATGATGTGCCCGTTTTAATCCACTTCCAGTATAAAATGTATAACTGGGGATTTGAACGGTTACATAACATGCTTCGCAAGTACAAGAAGGTAAACTTCATCGGGCATGCACAAACATGGTGGGCCAATATTGATAAAAATCACAGCAACCAGAATATCCTCTATCCCACCGGAAAGGTTACCCCAGGGGGGATGACGGATATGCTGCTCACCCGGTATGATAATGTGTATGGCGACCTCTCTGCCGGATCGGGCCTGGCAGCAATGACCCGCGATGAAGACTTTACAAGATCGTTCTTAAAGCGCCACCAGGATAAACTGATCTATGGCAGCGATTGCTCGGATTCTGTTGGAACAGGCAAAGCCTGTACCGGCTGGCAGGCCATAGAGGCCATTAAAAAACTCTCCCCGGATAAAAATGCCGAGCGAAAAATGTTCTTCGACAATGCCAACCGGCTATTCAAGTTAAAATTATAAACGGCTCTATTGGAATATCTATACCGCTTTACAGCAAACCGGCGTAAAGCATCGCCACAGGAAAACCGGAACCATAACGGTGTGGCTTAAAAAAGTTTTTTATACAATGACGCAACATCTATTCAATAACGTCCGCATGAAATCTGCATTACCGATTCTTTTTGTATCAAAAAAAGCTGTTGTGCTGCGTACCGTACTTCTGTTGGCAGGCGCATTGCTATCAGCTGGCAGCTCCATGGCCCAGCAGAAAGCCGGCAACCCGGTAACCATCGACGCAGGTGTGGCCAGTGCCGATATTACGCCGCAAACGCCCATCCGTATGGCCGGGTATGCAGCAAGGCTCAGCACCGATGCCGATAGTGTACTGCAACCCATCGCTGCCAAGGCACTTGCCCTGGGCAGTGACGCGCAACATCCAACCCTGCTGATTACTGTAGACCTGGTGGGTATTCCCTGGCGCATTACAAAAAACGTAACCGATTTCCTGGTAAAAGAAAAAGGAATCAATCCTGCACAAGTTGCTATTTGTGCCTCCCATACACATGGAGGGCCGGAGGTAGGTAACCTGATCAATATCCTGCAATACCGGAATGGCGGATTCAGCGACTCACTTTTAGCCTTAAAACAACTCATCGAGATTACACAATACACGGAACAACTTACACAAAAGCTGAAGGACCTGGCGGTTGCCGCGTTGAACAACCGCAAACCCGCGCTTGTATCCTGGGGACAGGGCCAGGCACAGTTTGCAAGCAACCGGCGTACCAAAGACGGCCCCGTGGATCTGGCACTTCCCATCCTCAAAATAACAGATCCCGGCGGTGCCTTAAAAGCCGTTTTTCTCAATTATGCCTGCCATGGTACCACACTGGGGGGTGAAGAGCATAAAATTCACGGCGACTGGATCGCCGAAGCGCACCGGGTGATTGAGGCCCGGCATCCGGGAGCCACGGCCCTTATTGCACTGGGCTGTGCCGGGGATGCCAATCCTGCTCCACGTGGAAGCCGGGAAAATATGCAGCAGCATGGAAAAGAAATTGCCGACAACATCGACAAGCTGCTTACGGCGCAGCTGCAACCGCTGTATACGCCACCTTCGGGTACCATGCAGTGGATTCAACTGCCTTTCTCAAAAGTACCTTCTGCTGCTGAGCTTGTTGAATGGACAAAAGATCCATCTGTAAAAGGATATTACGCACGGCTCGCACTTGAACGGTTGGAAAGAGGAGAAGCAATTCCTGCCGTGGTTGACTACCCCTTCCAGGTTTGGAACTTCGACAATAAGATGGCTATGGTAAACCTTGCGGGCGAAGTGGTGGTAGATTATTCCATACGGCTCAAAGACCGCTATGGAGCGGAGCGGCTTTGGGTGAATGCCTACGCCAACGATGTGCCCTCCTACATTGCCTCGCGCCGTGTTATCGGCGAGGGCGGTTATGAACCCGAAAGCAGCATGTACTGGTACAATAAGCCATCGCCTTTTGTTCCGGAGGTAGAAGATATGATTGTAAATGCTGTAGGTGAAGCAATGCCGGCCAGCTTCAAAGACCAGCGGCCTGCAGGCAACCAGCCGGCGTTGGTACAAAAAGAGGCCGATGGTTCTTACCAGCTATCGTCCTGGATGGCCGGCACCGAGGGCAGCCGCATCAAATATATGCCCGAGTGGAAAGCATTTGGCTGGTTTGATGCCAAAGACAAGGCTACCTGGAATGCGGACATTGCAAAAGCAGGAAAGTATAATGTCTATCTTGAATGGTCTGTTTCCGATAGCGTTGCAGGAAAAACATTTGAACTGACCGCCGGTAATAAACGGATAAAAGGCAAAGTGGATAAAACCGGGTCCTGGTTTACCTATCGTACCAAAAAGATCGGGGCCTTACAATTACCCAAGGGAACAACTACTATTGTATTAAAATCAGGCGCAGCAACCGAACAGGGCTCTATGTTTGATGTAAGAGCTGTCAGATTGGTACCCGTAAAATAACAGCGCTTATGGCATGAAGAAAATTGCACTGAATATAGCATTTCTCTTATTGATCAGCAGCCCGGTCCTTCTGGCACAACAGGAAGATCCGGGCTGGGTGCTGGAGCAAATGCATGCAGGCTGGCAGCCAAGAGATTCCCAGGGCGAGCTGGTTTTTAAAAATAAACTCTGGATATTGGGCGGCTGGTTCAACTCGAACGAAGCCCCGCCCCGCGATGTATGGAACAGTACCAACGGAAAACACTGGCAGTTGGTAACTCAGCAGGCACCATGGCTACACAGTGACCTGGCCATGCAGGTGGTATTTAAAAATAAAATGTGGATGATGGGCGGCTGGTACAACGGACGTTTGCCGGGCCATTCGGCAAGTAACCAGGTATGGTCATCAAAAGACGGGGCACAATGGAAGCTGGAAGCCCATCGTGCGGCATGGTCCGCAAGGGCCGCCGCCGCATTGGTGGTTTTTAAAGGGAAGCTATGGCTGATGGGCGGAACAGAAAACTATTATTTCGGCGATCATACCAGTTTAAAAAATGATGTATGGTACAGTTCCGACGGCAGGAACTGGAAGCAGGCAACGGAAGCTGCCGAATGGAGCCCACGTGCTTACCACCAGGCGGCCGTATTAAACGGGAAAATTTATCTTTTTGGAGGCGGCAATTATGTTCCGGAATATGTCGCAAAGAACGATGTATGGAGTTCGGACGATGGCATACACTGGACAAAGGTTTGTGAGGTAGCTCCGTGGCATGAGCGCATCTGGTTTTCAAGTGTGGTATATCGCAACCGGATCTGGATCCTGGGCGGCTGGTCCGGCAATCCTTATAAAAACTGGCAGGATGCCTGGTATTCTGAAAACGGTAAAGACTGGCAGCAATACCCATCGGCTCCGGTATGGAAGGAACGCCACGAACTTTCTGCTTTTGTATTTAAAGACAAGATATGGATCGCAGGAGGAATGACACCCCCATTGATCAATGATGTATGGTCGCTGCAATTACCCGCCGGTTGGTAGCAGGCACAATAAAAACAAACAGATGGAAGAAAAAGAAAATTCCAGGCGTGCATTTTTAAAAAAAAGTTCAGCAGGCGGACTGGGCGCCATCCTGGGCGCAAACGGCATTTCTCCTTTGTTTAACCGGGCGGAAACCACCCTGTCCATACACCCGCGCTATCACCGCTGGTATGTGGATCCCGGACAGGACTGGGTTGAAACCAATACCGGCTATGCCACGCTTAACTGGGCGATACCGCTTTCACAGGTTGCCCTGGTGCTGGTGGATGTTTGGCAGCGGCACTATATCAGGGATACGGAAGCCCGCATCGAAGCGGTCATCAACAATAACCTACTGCCGCTGGTATCGGCCTGTCGCAACTCGGGCCTGCAGGTTATTCATGCGCCCTCCCCTCCCGTAGCCCAACGGCACCCGAACTGGGTGAACCTGGTGCCGGATACCGGGGCATCCCAAAAGGACTCGTGGCCTTCGGCCGCATTCCGGAACCTGAGTGGTGCTTACCAGGCCTACCGGCGCCCGCAGGAGCCACGCGATGCAGAACTAAAAAGCCTTCCCGCACACAGCTTCCATCCCAAAATGACACCGGCCGGCCGGGAAGCGGTGGTGGCAACCGGTGAGGAACTACACCGGTATTGCAAACAAAAAGGGATTCTTTTTTTATTATACGCCGGCTTTAATACCAATGCCTGTCTTATTACCCGTGATTACGGTGTCCTTCAAATGTGTAATCACTACGGATACCAGGTTGTGATCGCGCGCGACTGTACTACCGGGATGGAGTCAAAAGACACGCATTCCAGTTTGAGCCAGACAAAAGGTGCCATTCTCTTTTTCGAAATGTTTGGACAGTACTCCACCACATCCCGGGATATTATAAAAGGCTTGCCACCGGTTAGCTGAAGTATCCCTTCAAAAAGTAAACGACTTCAATTATGACCATTTAAACGATGCCCGGATGTAATTCATAAAAAATGATCCAGAGATGAAACCGATCGCATTACCATTCATTTTTATACTGATCGCTGTCCATGCCTGTTTTGCGCAACAGGAAACCGTCGCTAGCCCGGCTAAACATCCGGTATACCCGGTAACGTACCCGGATCTGGAGGTATTAAAAAAGGCGGTGGCACCGTTAATGCAGCAATCCGTAAAAGCGGTAATGGACCAGGTACCAAAAGCATCCGGTATCTTTTATACAGGTTGTCCCCATTGTCATGGGGGTGCACAAAATATGAATGTGCTCAACTGGAAACCCGGCATGGGAGCCGCCGTGCGCTGTAATTACTGCAGCATGACATTTCCCAACAGCCAATTTCCCGATGATCATGAAACGGTGATCATTGCCCCGAGCGGAGCCCGCCAGGTATACCGCTATTATGAAGACAGCAGCGGACATCAGTATTACTTTGAAGCGCATGCCTGGTACGATCAGTGGGTATGGATCCGGTCGATGGCCGAAAAGCTCGCGCAGCTTTGGTATGCAACAAAAGACAACGCATATGGCGACCGTGCGGCCGTTATTACCGGCCGCTTTGCCCAGGTATTTCCAGACTATGCGGTACGCTACGACTACCCGCATGCCCGCGTGCAATTTTTCCCCGCAGATCAGCGATGGCCTTATAAAGGGCTAACCCCTTACCGGGGTGCCAAATGGTACTGGTGGGGCTATGGAGATATTGCCACCGACCTGGCAAATGTATTTGATGTATTGTCCTCCGGCTACAACTGGAAGCGGATGGATGCATTCACCGGTACGGGAACAGATAAACGGATCGCCCGCGATCTGCTGCGCCTGGGTTATGATTTTACAGCCGCCAATCCGGAGGCCTATTCCAATATGTCGCCGGGCATGTATGCCGGCATGATCCGGGTGGGTCGCATCCTTGGAGATCCATCCATGGTACATGAAGCCGTAAAGCGTTTCAACGCATTTTTTTCAAAAGGTTTTTTTGCAGACGGATGGTGGAAGGAAGGCACTACATCTTATCATAACCAAACCATCGGCAGTCTTATGGCGGTTGCAGCGGCATTGAAGGAATATACAGACCCTGCAGACTGGAAGGAAGACCGGCTCAACAATCCCGATTTAACAAAAGCATCGCCGCTATACGGCAAAGCATTGCGGGTACGGAACGAAGCCGTATTACCCAACGGACGTGCGCTCCCCATCAATGATACCTGGGGATTTTCGCAGGGTAAAAAAACCGACAGTACCCACTCCAGGCTTTGGCCGGCTTTGGGGAACGCGGCCATCGGTACCGGGAGTGGAATCAACCAGGTACTGCTGAACCTGAACTGGAGCGGCAACTACGGGCACTCCCATTACGATAATGGTTCCATACTTTTTTACGCAGCCGGGCAGGAACTGCTTTCCGATATTGGCTACACCCATTCAAAGTACCGGGGATGGACCATTCATACCGCTTCCCATAATACGGTAGTGATTGATCAGCAAAACCAGAACGAGGGAACAACGGAGCATCCTGCAACCGGCAGGCTGCTTTTTTATGACGATCAGAATCCCCATGTAAAAATAGCAGACCTGGATGCCTCCCCCGCTTACGCCGCTGCTGCGGTATACCGGAGAAAATTAATCATGGTGCATGCCGGAGCCGGATTCGATTATGTGATCGACCGGTTTGAGGTGAGCGGAGGCCAGGAGCACGACTGGTTCCTGCATGGCATGTGCGAACAGGAAGGTACCCTTCAAACGAGCGTTGCATTGGAGCAACCGGTGGAAACCTTAGTACCCGCCTGGGGCGGACGAAAGGCGCCCAAAACACAATATGACACGCATCCAAAACAATTCCATGCGTATGCCTATCTCCGCGATGTCAAAAAAGGAACCGCCGCTCCGTCCTGGACGGCAACCTGGAACTATGACAGTGCAGGCCTGCGTACTCATATACTGTCTCAGCCGGGAACCGAAGTATTCCGGTTCCGGTCTCCGTCCGTACGACCGGCTAAAGAAGATGATAACAAACTGAACAATTATATGCGAAACGGCATCATGCAACGCCATTCCGGAAGTGCATCTGTGTTTATAGCCGTTCATGAGCCGTTTCGCAAAACGCCCTGGATTGAATCGGTAAAAGCGGAAGGCAACACGCTTATCATTACCTACCGGTTAAACGGAAAGCGCACGCTGGACCGGATCCACCTGGGCGCAGCAGAGATCCGGGTGGTTTCCTCGGCCGGCTGGAATTACGCATCCGGCAACGCATATAGAGGAACCGTACAATCCGTTGTCCATGAAGGAGCGCAATGGAGCGCATTATTAGACCGGCAGGTACCGGCAGTGGATTATATCCGCCTGGATCTTCCCGATGGCGGAACTTACTATGGCGCAGTAGCCGCTGTTCGCGGCAACCGCGTAATACTAAAAGACGATCCCGGATTTGCATTGGATGAAAAGGGCCGTGTGCAGTTTTATACATTTCCGCAAAAGAAGCAGGAAGGAAAATTGCGCTATACGCTATTTACGCCAGACTCAAAATAGCGCGGATGTGCCGGAATTAAAAGAACATATATTTTAATCATTAATAGAAGCCGAAAATGAATCGCAGAAAATTTGTAACCAACACGGTCACCTCCGGTGCAGGACTCATGCTGGGCGGTCTCCTCGCGGGCGCTGCATATAAGCAGGAGCCGGATTTTGACACCGGCGACCGGAAACAGCCGTTCATGCAGGAAGTGTTGAAATACCGGAAGATCGATGCACATGCACATGCCGATGAAAACCAGTACAAGCCCGAAGTGAACCTGGACTTTGCAGACCGGTTGGGCATTGAAAAGCTGATGATCTCAAACTTTATAAGGCCCTTTAGTGAAGGCCGTCCCGATGATTTCAGAACAAGGAACAGTTTTACCATCAAATGTATGAAAGACCATCCCGGGAGGTTTATCGGAACCGTGGCACTGAACCCGGCATTCCGGAAAGAATCGCTCGAGGAGATCGACCGCTGCAGGGACGCCGGCATGACAGGCCTGGGAGAACTTTATAACCAGGTAAAGATAGACGACCCGCTTTATTACCCTATTATCGAAAAATGTATTGCCCTTAACTGGAACATCATGATGCATTCACCGGTAGGTCACTCCCGGGTAAAGCTGTACCAGAGCGAGCCAAAGAATATTTCCCTGCCGGAAGATTTTGTAAGCATTGCAAAAAGATACCCCGAGGCCCTGTTCCAGTTTGCCCATATCGGAGGCGGTATCGACTGGGAATATGCCTGTAAGGTATTGAAAGATGTGCCCAACGTATTTATCGAAGTATCCGGGAGCAACAATGCCGCGGGTATGATCGATTTCGCTATGAAATATGTTGGAGAGGACCGGCTGGTATTTGGATGTGACTATAGTTTTTATCAGGGCGTGGGCCAGATCTTCTCCGCCAACCTTACAGACGCACAACGAAAAAAGATCTTCTTTGAAAATATTGCAAAACGGTTAAAAAAAGCAGGTATCCATGTTAATTGATAGCAATGCATATATCGGCCACTGGCCATTTCTCCGGTTAACACACAATACACCGGAAACGCTTCTGGGCAGGATGAAAGAATTTGGTACGGACGCATCGGTGATCAGCAATCTGAATGGCATTTTCTACAAAAACACCCAGCACGCCAACGAGGAGTTGTGGGAGGCCATCCGCAGTAAAAAAATATATACAGACCGGTTCATACCCTTCGCCGTTATCAACCCGGTATACGGGGGCTGGCGCGATGATCTGGAACAGTGCACCACCCGCATGGGGATGAAGGGCGTCAGACTTTATCCCCAGTATCACGGTTATGAAATAGCCACTCCATCCTGTGTAGAACTGGTAAAACGATGCCGGGATAAAGGTGTCCCGGTTGCCTTTTGCCTGAGAATGGTCGACAGCCGCACCAGCTCCTGGATGGACCTCGACAAAGAGTGGACCTTAAAAGATATCGTGCCCATTGTAAAAGCAGTTCCGGATGCAAAATACCTGGTCGTGAATGTAGCCAATAGCATGGCATTAAACACGGAAGACATGGATCTTTTCAGGAAGGCAGACCTGCTCATTGATTCGTCCGGAAGAAATATCACAAACTGGGTGGACCTGTTCAAATCATTTGGAACCGGCAAATTTTGTTTTGGCACCCACGCCCCCATCCTGGATTATTTTTCCGGTTTGCTGCGTATTGAATCATTGCGGCCAACAGAGGCAGATGAAAAAACAAAAGAACAATTACGATCCGGAAATATAAAAAAGCTATTAGGCATATAATAAGGCAGCCGCCGAAGCAGCGGAAAAGCCTGTTTATTTCGAAGTAATAAATCCGAAGCATTAATTAGTCATCATAATAACTCATGAACATGAACCGAAGAAATTTTGTTACCCGGGGTGCGGCGGGCATGGCAGGCATGCTGTTGAGCAGCCCGTTAACGGGAAGCGCAGCCCCACCGCCGGGGGAAGCAGCAACACGCTCCGCCCCACCGTCATTCGACCTGATGAAGGAGGTTATGAAGTACCGGAAAATAGACGTACATGCGCATATATACTGGACAGACGACAGCCCCGAAACGCAGCTCGATTATGGAAGGCGGTTAGGGATCGAAAAGCAGGTTATTTCCCGATACCTGGATGTAATGCCCGGTACGCCGGAACAGTTCCGGAAGTTTAATGACCTAACCATCAAGGCCATTAAAAAATACCCCGGTCAGTTGCTGGGCGGCTTTGTATTAAACCCGGTCTATCAGAAAGAATCACTGGAAGAGATCAAACGATGCACCGACGCCGGGATGATTGGGCCCGGGGAGTTGTACTACCAGGTAAAGATCAATGATCCGAAATATTTTCCCATCATTGAAAAACTGATCGACCTGAAAATGATCATCCACTCACATGCCGAATGCCAGCTGGGCGTAGGCGGATACCGGATGAAATACAACGGGTACAAGCAGCCGAACACCTCTATCCCCGAAGATTTTGTGGACATTGCGCGGCGTTATCCCGAAGGCATTTTTCAGTACGCGCATATCGGCATGGGAGGCGACTGGGAATATGAATGCAAACTATTCCGGGAGTACCCCAACATCTATGTTGATACTTCCGGGAGTAATAATGCCGAAAACATGATCGACTTTGCCGTAGAACATCTTGGCGAAGACCGCTTATTCTTCGCATCCGACAACTCCTACTACCAGGGAGTGGGCAGGGTGCTGTCTGCCAACTTAACCGACCGGCAAAAGCAAAAAATATTTTTTGATAATTATAATAATCTTTTAAAAAAAGGAGGTAGAGGTGTTGATTGACATTAATGCATACGTAGGACACTGGCCCTTTATGCAATTGAAGTACAACAACTGTACGGCACTTGTGGAAAGGATGAATAAGTATGGGGTGGAAACATCCGTGATCAGTAACCTGAATGGTATTTTTTATAAAAACACCCAATCGGCCAACCGGGAACTATACGAAGAATTGAAAGCGCTTGGAACACAGCGCAAACGGTTTATCCCATTTGCCGTTATCAATCCAACCTATGCCGGATGGCAGTATGACCTGGAAGAGTGCGTGAAAAAATTCGGCATGAAGGGCGTACGGGTATATCCCAAATATCATGACTACGAAATCACCGACCCCGCGCTTATTGAGCTGGTAAAAAGAACCCGGGATATGAACCTGCCGGTAGCATTTAATTATAAAATGGTGGACAGCCGCCAGCGCTCCTGGATGGACATCGACTATGTAGCTTATACACCCAAACCGGAGTGGACCTTAAAAAATATTTTTCCGATCATAAAGGCGGTTCCGGATGCAAAATATATGATCCTCAATGTAACCAATAGCATGCAGCTCGATGCAGCAGATGCCGCTTTATTTAAAAAAGCAAGGGTACTGATGGACACTTCCGGAAGAACGATCAATGACCTGGGCAGTCTTTTAAAAACACAGGGCACAGAACGGTTTGCCTTTGGTACCCACGCTCCTATCCTGGATTACCTCACCGGAATGTTGCGGATAGAGTCTTTAAGAGCAGAAGAAGCAGATGCAAGGGTAAAAGAGCTGCTGAGATCCGGAAATGCAACGCATTTTTTAGGGTTGTAAGTTGCCGGGGAACATCCTTCCTGCCCCGGCCGGGAAGATGAACAGCCCCTGATGCGGGTTGCCGGAGACCTGCATGCAGCACATTGTGTGGTACTTCATTGATGAAATTAAAAAAACAATAATGGTGAAAAAACTATTCCTGCTAAAATTGACATTGCTGGTATTATTATTCCCCTCCCTGGCGCAGCACACCCATACCGCCCGCATCTACGGGGGACAGTATTCAGCAGCACGTATCAGCAATCTCAGGGCCAATTGCCAGAAATATGACTGGGCGCGGCAACAATTAAACGATGCCGTAACAAAAGCAAAACCCTGGCTCAACAAAACGGACGAAGCACTATGGGCGATGGTTCCGGGCCAGGATCTGCCAAGGACCATTGATGTAGCTTACGATAAATTTGCTACCGGTCCTAAATTTGTTGGGTGCGTTGTTTGCGGCGATAAGATCTTCCAGTACGGAAACTATCCCTACAATCCCGATTTCGAAAATAAACCCTGGAAACTGACCTGCCCTTCCTGCGGATCTGTTTTCCCCACCAATGACTTCGGAAAATATTACCAAAGTGCACTTGATGAGCATGGGGTATTCAATCCGGCCAAAGGAGACACCAGTTTACTATTTAACACCGACCACCCGGATCCGAAAGACCCGTTGCATAAGTTTGGCGTAGACAACGGCTTCGGCTATGTTCACAATGGCCGGGCTTACAAATATATCGGGTACTACAGCTGGAAATACTGGCGTTATATACAGGGAGGATTAACCACACTGGCCAATGCGTTTCTTTATACGGGCGACCAGCGCTATGCGCATAAAGCGGCTATTTTGTTAGACCGGATCGCGGATGTATATCCATCAATGGACTGGAAACCCTATGCCGACCGGGGCTGGTACCATTCCGATGGCTCAACAGGCCGGGGGAAAATAGAAGGATCCATATGGGAAACCGGCATCGTACAGGGCATGGCCGATGCTTATGACAAAATTTTAAGCGGCACTCAAAATGACCCGGCATTGTATGCTTTTCTAAAACGGCAGGGGCAGCAATACCGGTTACCAAACTCCAAAGGCACAAGGGAGCTGTTTGTGGCCAATGTAGACGAAGGCATTTTAAAAACCACCTTCCAGGCGGTACTCGATCAGCGAATCCGCGGAAACCAGGGAATGTACCAGCACACGGTGGCATTATGTGCACTGGCCCTGAATACGGAGCCGCTCACAACAAAATGGCTGGATTGGTTATTTGCCCCGGACGGAGGCGCTATCCCTGAATTAATGATCAACCGCTTCGACAGGGACGGTACTTCTGATGAAGGAGCGCCCGGATACGCCGTGATCTGGGGCGGGCATATTTCGCCGCTGGCCGAACTGCTGCTTTCTTATCCCTCGTACACCAATCACAATATTCTCCGGGATTTTCCGCAATTCAAAAACGTTTATACGGTAGCCTACCGTATGGCAGTGCTGGGCAAAGCCATTCCGAATATCGGCGATGCCGGTTCCACAGGGCTCGTAGGCATACCGAATGCCGATCCGAAATTTATGGCCGAGGGATACCTGTATACCCGGGATCCGGCCATAGCTGTAGCCGCCTATCGCGCCAACGGCTACTCCTCAAAAGGGCTTGGCCTGGATATTTTTTCCAGGAACCCGGAAGCCGTTAACCAGGAGATAAAAAAATTAGGCGAGGCCGCCGGTCCCCGTCCCACTGGTGGCTACCTGATGAGCGGGTTCGGACTGGCGATACTGGAATCAGGCAAGGGCACATCGGGCATCGCTTTAGCCAGTAACTACGGGCGTACCATACATCATGCCCACAGCGACATGCTGAATTTTGATCTGTTTGCATTTGGACATTGGCTGACGCCGGACCTGGGTTACCCGGAGTTTGCCACCAATATACCCAATGTTACCGAGTGGACGCGGAGTACCGTTTCGCACAACCTGGTCTTTGCAAACAAACGGCCGCAGCGCGCTGCCTGGAGCGGACGCACCCGCTTGTTTAAACAGGTAGACGGTCTGGGCATTGTAGAACTGGATGGAAAACCGGCCTATCCCGATCTGAAAGAATACAGCCGTACCCTGCTCCTGGTGGGCGGCAGCGGTAACAATACCGCAGACAGCAATGCCTATGTGGTAGATATCTTCAGCGTAAAGGGTGGCAACGACCATGTTTTCAGCCTTCATGGCCCTCCCGGTGCGGTTCGTACAGATGGGTTGCAGCTACAGGTACAGGAAAAAGGCACGTACGCGGGCACCAACATTCCAAAAGGCACAAAAGCAGCAGGCTTTCCCTACGGGTATTCGTTCCTGTACAATGTAGAAAAAGACACAAATCCCCCGGCCAGCTTTACCATCGATTGGAAAGCACAACCGGGATACCGGGGACTAACAGAAAAAGACAATATTCATATCCGGATGCACGCAACAACTCCTTCTGATGATGTGTCACTGGCCGATGGGGATCCGCCGCAAAACAAACCCGGCAACCCCAGGTCCCTTCGCTATATGCTGATGCACCGGGCCGGTACCGATCTGACCAGCAAGTTTGTTTCGGTGCTTGAACCTTACCGCAATCAGCCCTTTATCAAATCGGTTCAGCGGCTCGATAGCGGCAATGAGGAAACCATCAGCATCCGGGTAGAAAAAATGAACGGGACCATCGACTACCTGTTATACAATCCTTCATCAAAAAACGGAGTGCAGCTGGCCAACGGCATTGCCATGAACGGCAGCATCGGTTATATAGAAGAAAAGAACAAGCGTACCACAAAAGCCATCCTGGTAAACGGCACATCGCTCCGGTACCAACAGGCCAGTCTTAAATCCACGGGAGCTATTGAAGGCAAGGTTGCAAAGATGTACAAGGGGCTTGGCGGCGAGGCATGGATATTGGTGACATCCACATCCTCAATTGATAAAAGCGTGATCGGGGAACAAATTGTGATTGAAACAGCAGGCGAAAGGGATGCCAGTTACCAGATCCGCAGCATTAAAAAAGAAGGCACATTTACCCGGATATTTTGTGGCCCCGGCACCTTCGTAAGCAAAATAAAAAGCGGAGGTACAAAGAAAACCGGCACCACACCGGACAATACAGAAAATTATAGTTACGACTTTGAAGAAGGCGCCGCATTTAAGATTGCCACCCATGCTTCATGGAATAGCAAAAACTGATGTTGGCATGTTGGTATACGCCGCTGCTGCACCACTCCGGCGGCAGCGGCACAAATGCGTTACCGGATCTGTAAGCAAGCCGCGATCCCCGTCCGGAAGGCCTTCCTGACGGGGATTTCAGCGCCTGCAGGACCACATATAAAAGATATTGAAATATATCCATTTGCCGGAAACAGCATTATCATCTTACATTAAAACATATGTGTTGTAACACCCGTTTGTATGTCAAAATAAACCGAAGTTCTTTTGGAAACTGGGCCACCAAATCTTATCTTGTATACGTAATTCAATAACGATGTTTTTACTGATTTTTAATATCTTTTTCTGTATCGCCTTTATCGGTTTTGCCTGGGTAAATTTAAACGACAATGATGCCTGGCTATGGGTGAGTATCTACGGTATTCCTGCGGTATTTTGCGGGCTGGCGGTATTCAATAAATATTTTCCTCCGGTGTACCTGGCAATCGCCCTGTTTTGTTTTTGCTATGCGATCCGCATCTTCTTTGCAAAAGATGGTGTAAAAGACTGGATCCAAAAATACAATGCGCCCAGTTTGGTAGAGTCGATGAAAGCGAATAAACCCTATATCGAAAAGGCAAGAGAATTCTTTGGTTTGCTCATTGTGGTGGCCGTAGTGCTCGTAAATTATTTCGTAACCCGTTAACCCGATCGTAATGTTTGCGTTTAATATTGCTTTACTGCGAACGATGTTGTCCGAGTTCTTACAAAAAAACAGCAGTGCTGCAAGTTTCAGCTGGTTACTCACGGAGTCCAACGGCCCGCAGCATATAAACAGGAATTTTTCTTTAGCCGGCAGAAAGTTCAGCAAGTTAAAGCCGGATGGAGCTCCGGAACAATTCATTTACATAACCGGTAATTTTCCCCAAACCAACTGGGCTAACTGGACGGTATTGGATATGGCCCGCCTGTACCAGTTGCTGCAACTGGAAGCCACCGGGAAGCAGGCATACATCCGGCTGATAGAGGAATTGTTTCTTCAGGCAGACCTGGGCGAACTTACTGTTTTGTATAAATCCCTGCCCTTTTTTGCGTACCCCGAAGAATGGTCGGCGCGTTGTGCCGAAGGTATCCGGAGCAATATAGGAACCGTACTGGACGCCATCATGCAGGAAAACAATTATCCTTCGGCATACCTGCCGGAGGCAGCCTGGAACCAGATGGTGTTAAAGGCCGTTTTTACCGGCAAAAACCTGGCTTTAATATACGGACTTCAAAAAAGAAAAAATACCGCGTTGGCCACTTCATTATTAGATTATGCTGAAGAGCGGCTGGCTGCAGGAAGGGATATCGACAACGGGATATGGGAGCTGACCGCTCCCCTTTTTCCCGGGGAAACGGAAATATTACAATCAAAATTCTTACAACAAACAAGCGAATATGTGTTGCGGAAATAACGATATTGAAAAACGGGCGGAACTTCCGGACGCCGTGGATATGGAACTGATAAAAGACATGTGCTTTTTTGATCCGCATGTGCACATGACCTCCCGTACAACAGACGACTACCAGGCGATGGCAGACAACGGGATCGTGGCACTGATTGAGCCGTCTTTCTGGCTCGGACAACCCCGTACCCATGTGGGCACCTTTGCCGATTACTATAGTTCGCTGCTTGGTTGGGAGCGTTTTCGCTCCAGCCAGTTTGGTATCAAACATTATTGCACCATCGGCCTCAATTCCCGGGAAGCCAATAATGAAGCGCTGGCAGAAGCGGTAATGGCATTGCTTCCCACCTTTATTTACAAAGAAGGGGTTGTGGGCATCGGCGAAATCGGGTTTGACGATCAAACCGCACTGGAAGAAAAATACTACCGCCTGCAACTGGAACTGGCCCGGGAAGCCGCATTACCCGTACAGGTACATACACCGCACCGCGACAAAAAGAAAGGCACCCAACGGAGTATGGATATCGCGCTGGAGCATCAGCTGGATCCATCCATGGTGATCATTGACCACAATAACGAAGAAACCGTGGAAGAAGTACTTAACCGCGGCTTTTGGGCGGCCTTCACCATTTACCCGTTTACCAAAATGGGAAATGAACGGATGGTGGAAATTATAAGGCAATATGGTTCCGAACGCATCATGATCAACTCGGCCGCCGACTGGGGGATCAGTGATCCCCTCGCTGTTCCCAAAACGGCCATGCTCATGAAGAAAAGAGGTATCGATGCTGCCACCATAAAAGCGGTCACTTATGATAATGCCATTGCAGCATTTGGCCAAAGCGGACAAATCGATCCCAATGATTTTGCAAACGGCATGGCGATCAACCAATCGGAAAAATTCGAGAACAACTCCATCTTACGGGGTGGCCAGCAGCCCCGCATCGCTAAAGGCTCTATCATCATTCAATAATGCAGCATACGGTGAACCGGCTTTTTTACTATATAACACTGTGCAGACCGGCCAACGTGATCACTGCCATGGCAGATGTGCTGGCCGGCGTCAGCATTGCCTTATTTTATGGTGGCATGGCAGATTCCGGCAGTTTTTACCGGCATACGGCGCTATTGCTGATGACAACAGCGGCGCTCTATGCCGGCGGGATCGTATTTAACGATTTCTTTGATGCAGATACGGACCGCATTGAGCGACCGGAACGGATGATACCCAGCGGTATTATTTCAAAAAGAGCGGCAGGGGTATTTGGAACGGTTTTATTTATCCTGGCGCTGATCTGCAGCGCCCTGGTCAACAACCTGGCCGTTGTGATTGCCGGCGCTATTGCCTTATCCGCATTGCTGTATGATTATAAAAGCAAACAGCACTCCATTGCGGGTCCGTTAAACATGGGCATTTGCAGGGGACTCAATTTACTGTTGGGCATTTCGCTGATCCCCGGCCTGTTAAAGGCACATTGGTATTTAGGCATGGTACCGGTAATTTATATTTTTGCCGTAACCACCATCAGCCGAGATGAAGTCCATGGCGGGCAAAAGAAAAACCTGGCAATCGCCTTTATCCTGTATCTGCTGGTCTTCATCATCCTGTGCATGGTGGGTAACGATACAAAAGTATATACCGGTCTCTGGCTGCTGTTGCCCTTTTTCATCGGCATTATGCGGCCCTTATATAAGGCCTGGCAAAATCCCCAGGCTAAAAACATCATTGGTGCCGTAAAAGCAGGCGTATTAAGCATTATTTTTTTAGATGCAACCTGGGCGGCACTTCATCATCAGTTCGTCATCTGCGGTATCATCCTTTGCCTGTTACCGCTTTCGGTCCTGTTAGGAAAATATTTTGCGGTTACATAACTTTCAGATATGATTATTGAACAACGATTCACTATAAGCTATCATTACAATGTGCATTTTATTGCGGATGTTTTTAGTATCCACAATACAACATTCAGTGATATCCTGTCAAACCATTCCGGCAGCGGGTTTTCCCCTTCCCTGTTGTTTGTCATCGACAGTAATGTTGGCATCCGGCATCCGCAGCTGCAGCCGGCCATAAAAAACTACCTGGATAAACGGGTTCCGGGACAACTGAACGCCTATTTTTTAGTGATCCCGGGCGGCGAAAAAGCCAAAGAAAACGACAATGCGTACCAGGCCATCCTCCGTGCGATCAATCAATATCATATCGATCGCCACTCGTTTATCATCGCCATCGGAGGCGGTGCCGTTTGTGATGTAACCGGTTTTGCCGCAACCGTTGCCCACCGGGGTATTAAGCTGATCCGTATTCCCACTACCACCCTGGCCCAAAATGATGCCGCCATCGGTGTAAAAAATGGCATCAATGCATTTGATAAGAAAAACTTTTTAGGAACCTTCGCCACCCCTGTGGCCGTTATAAATGACGGTACTTTTCTAAAAACACTCTCCCAAAGAACCTGGATCTCCGGAATTTCCGAAGCGATAAAAGTAGCATTGATCAAGGATGCCCGGTTCTTTGAACGGATTGAACAGCTCGCTCCTGCCTTAGGCGAAAGAGATGAAGCGGCCATGCAGGAAACCATTATTGAATGCGCCAAACTGCACCTGCAACATATCGCAAATGGGGATCCGTTTGAAGCAGGTTCGTCAAGGCCACTGGATTTTGGCCACTGGAGTGCGCATAAGTTAGAGCGTATGTCCGATTACAAATTATTACACGGGGAGGCGGTTGCCATCGGTATGGCCCTGGATTGCACCTACGCCCATATGATGGGCTACCTGGGTACGGATGCGCGGGACCGGATACTTGAGCTGTTATTGCAGCTTAACCTGCCCATTGCACACCCGCTGCTGGAGCGCACGGAAGAATTACTGCGCGGGCTGCATGAATTCAGCGCCCACCTGGGTGGTATATTAACCATTCCCCTGTTAACCAGCATCGGCCATGCCCGCAATGTTACCTTTATCGATGAACAGGTAATGCAGCAAGCCGCCAAAAGGTTAATCGCCATTTCTCAATCTACATCCCTGGTATAAGTATCATGATCACCAACTACGGGCATCTTACCTATTGCAGTAATATTCATTCCGGGGAATCCTGGGCAGAACATTTTGATCAGCTCCGGAAATACATTCCGGAAATCAAAAAAAAGTGCAGCCCCCATTCCGCAATGGGCATCGGCTTAAGACTGTCGGCCATTGCAGCCCGGGTCCTTTCAAAGAAAAATGAAATCCTGCTGTTTCAAAACTGGCTAAAGGAACAAAACGCTTATGTTTTTACCATGAATGGATTCCCTTATGGCGGTTTCCATAAAACCATTGTAAAAGACCAGGTGCATACGCCAGACTGGACCACCGCAAAGCGTGTTGTATATACCCGGCAGCTGGCAGATATACTGGCGGCATTGCTGCCGGAGAAAATGGAAGGAAGTATTTCCACCTCTCCGTTAAGCTATCGTTACTGGCATAAAAATGAAGCCGCAACAAACCAGGCCATACATACATCCACACACAACCTGGTTTCCGTTGTCGAACATCTGGTAACGCTGCATAAACAATCCGGGAAAACCATTTTCATCGCTATTGAACCCGAACCCGACGGCATTTTAACAGACACGGCATCGTTTATCCATTGGTATAAAAATGTATTACTGAAAACGGGTGCAAAGCAGCTCCATCAAAAACTGGATATCCCGCTTTCAAAAGCCACAGCGCTTTTAAGAAAGCACGTCCGGCTCTGTTATGATATCTGTCATGCCGCCGTTAACTACGAAGTGCATGCGGATCAAATCATACAGCTGCAAAAATCAGGGATCAAGATCGGCAAAATACAGATCAGCGCCGCTTTAAAGGCGGGCTTCACCAAAAAAAAGGAACAGAACGATACCCTCCTGGAAGCCATCAATCAGTTCCTGGAACCCACTTACCTGCACCAGGTGATCAGCCGCAGTCATCAGCAGGAGCTTTCGGTATATCCCGACCTTCCGGAGGCGCTGAAAAGCGTTGATGCAGCACCAGCCAAAGAATGGCGTATCCATTACCATGTACCCATTTTTACCAAAAGAATCCCTCCCTTATCCACAACACAGGAAGACATTATAACGCTTTTAAATATTCACAAACAAACGCCCCTCACCCAACACCTGGAAATTGAAACATACACCTGGGAGGTTTTGCCCAAATCCTTAAAAAAAGACATCGCCGGTTCTATTACCAGGGAAATGAAATGGGTCATCAAACAACTGAACAAATAGTCATGCAAAAAACGGTTGTCATCAATATCGTTGGATTATCAAAATCGATCCTTCCTTTAATGCCATTTGTGAGCAAGTATGCCGCGCAGCATCAGCTGAACATTATTGAGCCCATGCTGCCGGCCGTTACAACAGCGGTACAATCTACCTACCTCACCGGCAAATGGCCTTCCGAAACCGGCATTGTAGGCAACGGCTGGTACGATCATACCGACAGTGAAATAAAATTCTGGAAACAATCCAATCACCTGGTACAGTCAAAAAAAATATGGGAAGCGGCAAAAGAAGCCGATCCTGCTTTTACCTGCAGCAATATGTTCTGGTGGTATAATATGTATTCATCCGTTGATTACAGTGCCACACCACGCCCCAATTACCTGGCAGACGGAAGGAAGATTCCAGACTGCTATACCCATCCCGCGTCATTGCGAGATACCCTGCAACAGGAACTGGGAACCTTTCCGCTTTTCCAGTTTTGGGGACCGGGTGCCAGTATTCAATCATCTCAATGGATTGCAAATGCAGCGGTAAACACCGATCAGCAACACGATCCTACATTAACACTTATTTATTTACCGCATTTAGATTACTGCCTGCAAAAGTCCGGGCCGGAAGCAGCTTCCATAAAAAACGACTGCCTCGAAATGGATACGGTTGTGCAGCAGCTGGTACAATATTACGAGGAGCAAAACACCCGCATCATTTTGCTCTCCGAATATGGCATTGCGCCCGTTTCCAACCCCGTTCACGTCAACCGGATCCTCCGGAACAAGGGATATCTGGCGGTGCGGGAAGAACGCGGCCTGGAACTGCTGGATGCAGGTGCCTCAAAAGTTTTTGCCGTAGCCGATCATCAGATCGCCCATATTTACGTTGCGAATAAACAGCTGATCCCTGAACTAAAAAGCATATTTGAAAACACCGACGGAATCGCCGGTGTATTGGATAAGGCAGGTCAGGTTAATGGTCATATTCATCATGAACGCTCCGGCGACCTGGTATTAATAGCCGCCAGCGATAGCTGGTTCACGTATTACTTCTGGGAAGACGATAAACGTGCGCCTGATTACGCACGTTGTGTGGATATACATAAAAAGCCCGGTTACGACCCGGTGGAATTATTTATGACGTCAAAATTAAGGGCCGCCTATAAATTGCTTAAAAAGAAGCTGGGCATGCGCTATGTAATGGATGTAATTCCGCTGGATGCGTCGCTGGTAAAAGGTTCACACGGAAGCCCGTTTGTTGAAGACCATTACAAACCGGTGCTCATTACAAAGAACGGTACTGCCACACGGCAGGTATGGGCTATCGATATCTATGATATTATCTGGCAGCATCTCTGCTCATAACATTACCCCTGCTTTGCCGCCCAGTAGGGGCAATAACCATCGGGAGCAATGGGTCCGCGCAATAACTGGCAGCCTCCATATTTTTTATTCTCTCCTTCCGGTTGCAGGTAAAGCGCGCAATTCTCACACCGGTTATCTTCCATTGGGGTCTTCTCTACATAGCCCAGGTTTTTTCTTTTGTCAAAATCTTCCTGCGTCATTTGAGAGCTATCGATAATAGCAGGGGCCTGTGCTTCCGGCGCGGCCGCCGGCTTATCGGTCTTTTCAGGTGCAGGTTTTTCTTTTGCCGGTTCATTGCCGCCACATCCCTGCAACAATACAGTTCCGAAGGCCGCGGTAGTTGCCGAAAAAAATATTCCCTTCAAAAATTTACGTCGGTCTTGCATAAAACGTTTAATTTAATTGATAACTACACAAATGAGAGTCACTTATAAAATATAATTTATTATTGTAACAAGCCCCTCCGGCTTCAATCTTCACCGGGGATGTTGCTACGGTTTCCAGTTTAAAGGAGGAGCGATTCACTTTTAAAATCCCCTTCCTGCAGATCAGGTAACAATCACCGGTGGAAGGATTCTTTACAAATACCCTTGGAGACTGCACGGTAACCACAGGCCCCATGGCATCCGGTATGGCTTCCTTATAAACAATGCTTCGTTTAACAGGATCGAATACAAAAAACAGTTTACTATCCGCAATGCCATAAACATATTTACCGGCTTTATACAGATCGCTGTAGGTTTGCGTACCCGGTAATACATTTTCCTGCCAAAGCGGTTTCAGTTTTTTTGCATCGAAAAGATACAATACAGCTTCCCTGGCCTTCTTTAAGCCGCCGGTACCCGGGGCCGTTGTGGTGCCTGCAAGTACCCGGGCATCATCCAGCGCCGTCATGCTCATTGTAGACTGATCCAGGATCAGCGATGTATCGGCCAGGGTTTGCAGCTTCCCATCTTTTTCATTATAAATCAACATCCCGCCGCCGGTATATCCATATTCCGGTGTACCGGTTAACAACACCTTGCCCAGCCGGTCCAATACCAGTACCCGGTGCGGCCGGTGCACATGCTGCTTATCGGCACCCAACACTACAGGATTGGTTGTTCCGGCATTATTGCCTACCGGTTGGTCTGCTCGGTAGCGCACCAATGCTCCATAGGGATATGCGGCAAAATAAATATTGTTTTTAAATACCACGGAAGCATTATACTGTCCATAGGCATTATAATTTTTAAACGCACGGGTACCCGGGTCAAACTCAAAAAACCGCATCGGAAAGGTTGTTCCGCCAATGAGCTTTCCCGTAGAAGCCAGGTCTACCGCCATCACAAGGCTCCCCTCACTAGTATAGGTAAAATTCACCTTCTTTTCGCCCGTATGATTTTTAATCACCAGTTCACGAAGACGAAAATCGATGTTTTGAATCATGGACCCATCCGGGAACTTTTTATGAAACAAGACCTGCGATCCGGTTATGGAGGACTTTTCATTCACCACTTTAAATGCTTCCGTAGTAAACGTTGCCACACCGTTAAAGAGTTTGATCTGTTTACCTGCTTCTTCCATCGATGCCGTCCCGTACACGTTTCCATCCCGGGACCGGTACAACGAGGGCCATCCTTTCAACCGCTGCGTTCCGGTCAGCAGTTTCCGGGTTTCTTTTGTCCGGGCGTTAAAGGCGATGAGTTGTGTTTCGGTGGAACCCACCCCCACGTATACCCATCCTTCCGCATCCGCAGCGATGGCCCGCGGATATTGCATCCAGGGCTCCGTATTGATAAATCCATGATTGATCAATTGCCGGGTACCGGGGTCGTAGGATACCAGGCCGCAATTCGGATAGGTAGCCGCCCATATCACCCCGTTATCATCCTCGGTAAAAGCCATCGCTGTAAGATCAAAAGCCTTTTGTGAAAAAGTAAACGCATTTTTCACCGGGTCAAATTCCGCAAAATTTCGGTTGAAGTAGCCATAAAACTTATTACGGGAAGACAAAATAGAGGCATAGGGCGCATCACCCGGAGCAAACGGAAGATCAAATTGGCGGCTGGCGCCCGAAGCGGCATCAACAGACAATAAACTATATCCTCCCCTGTGATCAAACAGCCAGGCCAACACCACATTCTTACCGTCTGCCCCGGTAGTAGCTACCACACCCCGGTCATTACTTTCCGGACAGGCCACACCATAATCATAAAAGCCATTTCCCAGGTCCTGCGCAGTGCCGGAATACGCCCCTGAAAGGCCGATAAAAAGCAAACAAAAAAAACGAAGCCGTCTGTACATTTTTAATGAATTAAAATCAATAAGATCCTCCCCATCAGGTTTACTCACAGGACTGTTCCCGTAACCGCTCCCGGATATCCGGAGCTCCCTGTTAACCATCGAAGACTCCTGCATTACAGTGCCGCTGCTGCGTTACCAATAACAGACTACCTATTGAAAGCCAATCATACGTTTGTCGTGCTAAACCATGCCGGGTCGCATACATTCAGGTGAACAACCTATTTCTTCTCCTGTTTTATTTTCACATATTTGGCTGCGGTATCAGCAATATCCTTTGCCGGGCTGGCTTTTAATTTTTCAATTTCCGCCAGCGTTGCCGGGCTTATTTTTACTTTCCCGGTGCTATATACCTTGCCCAATCCTTTTATAACAGCATACTTCCATCCCGGGTTACCCGCCAATGGCGCGGTATCCATTTGTTTCAGGAGCGCGCTCACTTCTGCTGCGTTATTGCGCGCTGCGATGATGCTTGCATAATCTTCCACCAGTGCGCCTTTATTGGCCGAAAAGTCATTAAAGAACGTTTTACGGTCGATCAACGATTTAAAGAATCCGGTAGTACTGCCTTCGGTACTGCTCAGTATGGCCGTTTTATACCATGGATTATTTCCCGCATATTTTTCAGCTACCTGCAACAGCACATCTTTAACCAGCTGCTTATTTTTTGAATTTCCGATACTCAGGGTTGCCTGCAACGAAACCCGTGTGGAAGGATCGTTCAATGCGATCTGGCCGATTTGCTGAGCCAGCTCCGGATAGCGTTCGGCCAATACCAGGCCATGCTCGCGCACACCCGGCGCCGCATCTGCCAGCACCGCCTTTACGGCTGCCGCATCCAATGCATTCAAGCCATCCAGGGTATATATTGCATGTAACCGCTCCAGAGGATTGCCGGTTGTTTTAACCAGTTGCTTTAAAGTATCTACTACGGTTTTATCCTGTTTTGCAATCAGTAAGCGTTGGGCCTGCAAACGGTACCATTGGTTACCATTGCCCAGGTACGGTAACAACTGGGCCGCAGTCATCGTTGATAATTTAGCATAGTCCGTAACGGCTTTTTTCCCTTTAGGAACAATCCGGTAAATGCGTCCCATGTCGCTGCCGCGCATGAAATCCATATCCTTTTTAAGGCTATCAGGGATGGACATCGGCGTTTCGATATGCTGCCGGTAATAATCGATCACATATAAATACCCGTCGGGTCCTACGGTAAAGCCAACCGGCCGGAACCAGGAATCGGTGGTAGCCAGGAACTCTTTGTCTTTCTCGCTTTCGGCCCGCTTAGCCGTATATACAGGGCTCTGCAGATCCAGGTTCATTACATCCCGGTGCACCAGGCTTCCGGCCACATCGCCGGTAAACACATTTCCATAGAATTCTTTAGGGAATGCATCGGCATCATATACGGTTCCGCCGGAAGATCCGGTAAAATGATCCCTGGCATATTCGATCTGTTTCGATCCCTGCTTTTTAAAGTTGGCATTCCGCGCATCCGTACGTGCCTGGCGCCAGTAAGGCGTTTCGGTTCGCTGGTACATGATGGGATCGTGATCGGAAATATTAACAATGGCCCTTGGATTTTTTAAATACTCGATCCGGTGCGTATATCTCCAGGGGATCACCGACTCCTGTATGTGAATGGAATTTTCGGTAAAGAAACGATGTCCCCAATCATTAATGGTTTGTCCAAACTGACCGGGACCTGTTTCCTGCTCAAACTTTTTCTGATCCAGTCTGAACCTGAAATCAGCGCCCTGCATATTGATGGGCGACACATTCGGTTCGTCCGGGGCACTTATTTCCCCCGCCTGTCCCCGGTTATTGGCATAGATCCAGTTGTCTACCGAGTAACGCAGGCTGGTGATCTGCGCCTCCGAATTGGCCTTATAAAAGCCGGTATACAATACTTCTTTTATATCTGCTTTATAATCGTTATTGGTGTCTTTCAGAAACAAAATATCGGGTGCCGCCGTTACAATCAATCCGCCGTTCCAGGGCAATATGCTGGTAGCTTCCGAAAGTTTATCCGCAAATACAATGGACGAGTCGACCCGGCCGTCTTTATTCAGATCCAGCAAGGCCCGGATATTTCCTTTTTCTTCTCCGGGTTTGGGAGGAAAAGGATAGTCTGGCATACCCACTGCATAAGCCACGCCGTTTTCGTCAAAAGCCAGGTCCACCGGATCCATAATATACGGTTCCGCAGCAAACACCTGTATCTCAAAATTAGGATCCAGCTCAAACTTTTTCAATGCCTCTTCAGCAGTCAGCGGTTCAGCATACAGCGGCTTTTGAGCCTGCTTTCCATCCTTATTAACGCAGGAAAAAAATGCAAGCAAACAAAGTGCGCTTACTACTGACAATAAACTAAACTTCCTTTTCATAAATCATTAGATTGATTATAATTTTTAAACAAGACGGGCTACCCCAACAGCTTCCTTTTCCTTACTTCTTTTAATCATATATACGGCTTTCCGGCCCCTATGCCCCGTATAGCTCTAAATTGCGCGGCATTTGGCAGAAGAACAGGATTTCATCGGTGATATTGGCAATCATTCTTTCTTGCAGTATTTTAGCCCTTTACTAAATGATACGCAATATAGCTGCAAACGGTAGAAAAAACAATTATTTTGCGGATTTTTTGCGGATTTTTATTTTATTTTACGCAAACAAACCGATTAATTAAAGTATAATTGTGATGAATATATCAAAACAAATAATAGTAATCACCTAAAAATCATTAATTTAAATAAATCACATTCACAAACCGCATCAAAAAACAGCATTTTGCGGTTTTTGAATCTAAAAAAGGATCCGCGACGCGCTTACCGGATCCCCGCAACAAAGAACGGCTACGAGACTGGAATTGCATCGTAACTTATTGAACAGCAATCATTTTGATCATCACGGGTTACCGGAACCAGGGATCCGGATGGACATGGAACCGGTCCTGGTTTGATACTGTTAGGCATTGATTTGCGCCGCAAACAGAAAAAGCAGCACAACGTTCAACGATTATCATCCCGATTATTGATCGCCTGGCATAAAACTTATTCCTTTCATTCTTAAAAATACGCAGCACAATGATTCTCATCGCAGACGGCGGTGCCACAAGAACTTCCTGGAGCTTCATCAATGGCCCATCGGTTTATCATTTTGAAACAGAAGGATACCACCCCTTCTTTGTTGATGCCGGGTATATTACCCAGTCCTTACAAAAAGCATTGCCGGATAGCCTGGCCCAACACAAAAGCGATATAAAGGAGGTACATTTTTACAGTGCCGGCTCGGGCTACTCAAAGGAAGCCGATGCGGTTTTGGAAGAGGGGATCAATGCGGTGTTCCAGCATGCCGGCATCCTGCTTGAAACCGATTTACTGGCATCGGCCCGTGCCCTGCTGCAAAAGGAAGCCGGCTTTGCCGCCATATTGGGAACGGGCAGCAACAGCGGGTTGTATAACGGCACCCATATTACCCACAATATCGAATCCGGTGGATTTTTATTGGGGGATGAAGGAAGCGGATCCTATCTCGGGAAAATGGTCATCGCCGGGTATATCCGGGGCGATATGCCGGCGGAACTTAAAAACAGTTTTGAAAACCGGTACCGGCTTACACCCGAACAACTGATCAACGAAGTGTATACGTCAAAAACGCCCAACCGGTATTGTGCCGGGTTTGCGGCGTTTGCGGGCGATCATATCCAGGATCCCTATTGCCGGGAACTGGCCACTACCAATTTCGACGATTTCTTTAAAAAGATCATTACCCGGTACCCGGATTACCAGCATTATTCCATTAACGCGGTAGGATCGGTGGGCTTTCATCTGAAAGATATTTTTACACAGGTAGCCGCAGCGCATGGAGTACGGGTGGGCAATCTATTTCCTTCCGCCATTGAGGGACTTACCCGGTACCACCAGGAATCCTGATACCGGATGCGAGTGGCATCTGCACCGAAAAATCCCGGCAACTGTAACTTCCCGTATGGAGCACACCGCTCCAAAATTCAACCGGGATCTTTTAATAAAGAATGTGCCGGGAACCGGGTATAGTTTCCGGCGCATGGTCATTTGTCCGGTTCAAAATCCAGGGAAACCGCATTCATGCAATACCGTTTATGCGTTGGAGGCGGTCCATCATCGAAAATATGCCCCAGGTGTGAACGGCAGCGTGCACACTGCACTTCAATACGCTGCATACCATAGGACCGGTCTTCCCGGTAGTACACGCTGTTGGGCCGTACCGCTTCAAAAAAACTGGGCCAGCCACAGGTACTGGAAAACTTGGCGTCTGAGCGGAAGAGCTTGTTCCCGCATACGGCGCAATAATATGTTCCTTTTGTTGTACTGTTCCAGTATTTACCGGTAAACGCCGGTTCGGTAGCCTGCTCTCTTGCCACTGCATACAGCGTTCCCGGCAGGATCTTTTTCCACTCCTTGTTGCTTACATGAAGCGGACTGGTATCGGTTCTGGAATAATACGGATTTTTCAGCTGCCGGCCGGCACCGGATTGCGCCTGGCAGCTATAGCAAATCACCACCATAAAAAGCAGTTGCATCCAGATCATTTTCATATACCCTCCTTTTTTATAAATGATACATTATTGTTTCAGCTGAGCCTTGAACACTTCGCGGAATTTATCCCGCTTGGGCTTTATTACCATGCGGCAGTAAGGCACTTCCGGGTTGTTTGCATAGTAGTCCTGGTGCGCCGCTTCTGCCATATAAAAAACAGAAAAGGGTTCTACCGCCGTTACAATAGCGCCCGGATATACGTGTTCTTCATTGAGCCGTTTAATATAATAGGCCGCCAGCGTCCGCTGTATTTCGTTATGATAAAAGACAGCCGAACGGTATTGCGTACCGGCATCATTCCCTTGCCGGTTTAATGTGGTAGGATCGTGTGCCACAAAAAAAGCGGCTAAAAGCGCATCATACGAAATGCGGCGGGGATCATAAATAATATTGCAGGCCTCGGCATGACCGGTAGTACCGCCAGACACGCTGCGATAGCCGGGGTTTACCGTATGCCCGCCGGTATATCCCGACACTACTTCCAGCACACCATCGAGCTGCCGGAACTGCTCCTCCACGCACCAGAAACATCCCGCTGCAAAAGTAGCTGTATCGCGGGGCACGGTTTCCGTTTTGTTGCCAGGAGTGATCCCCTTCCTGCCGGTCATTTCCTGGAATGTTTTTGAATGCTGTACCGGCACCCCTTGCTGCCCGCAGGATGATTGCGTAAGCAACAGCAACAACATACAACTGAAGACTGCTTTGTTCAATATAGAGCTGATTTGCATTTTCATTTCGTTTAAAGTTCTGTATAAAGTGCATCGGCTGCAGCCAGCAACAAGGCGCCACTAATGCGCTGTTTAAAATCAGGATTGATGTATTCAAAACGGATGGTCCCCTTGCGGTCCAGCATAAATACCGCCGGAACCGGCAAAAGAAACGCGCTGTTTTTACCACCGGTACTTTTTGAAAGGATTCCGGTATATTGTTTCGGAGCCTTGTAGGCAATACCAAATTTCAGGGCGGTTGCCACATCGGCATCCGACAGTAAGGTATAATCAAGCCTTCCTTTTTCAGCAGTGCTTTTCAGCAGGCCGGGACTATCGGTACTGATGGCAACCACCTGGAATCCTTTTTTAACCAGGATTTTGTTAATCCCCTGCAAGTCTGAAAGCTGCCGGTTACAAAAGGGGCACCAGCCACCACGGTAAAAGATCAGTACCGTTGGTTTTTCAGCAACGGCCTTGTTCAGATCCAGCAGGTTTCCCTCTTTATCCGGGAGTATTGTTGGAGGAATGGGCTCACCTATCAGCAGGGGACTGATATCCTCCGGTAGTTCCGGAGGGCGCGCGGCCATCGTCTTTGCTGACAGGGATTCCTGTGCGGCCCCGTCCAATGGCGATCCGGCCAGTAACCCTATCCATAAAAGCATTACCGGAAGGTGCCACCGCAGGGCAGGGCCAGGGGCCGGATGCTTCACTACTCTCCCGTTACACGATGATCGTTTATTTGGCATAGCGCATTTTATTGTAAGGTTACTTTAATCATTTTTGTAATTGCCGGCAACGTATTGTATGCATTGGGATTGGGCACGGCCTCAATTGCCTTGCTTTCCTGCAGGGGCGTTCCTGCCAGGTTAGCCTGCGTTACACCGGCGCCGGGATATTGACTCATCGCCGTACCATTATCAAAAAGCCCGATGGATGCGGATACATCACCCGTTTGAGACCCGTCAATATCATTACCCATGGTGGCAAAAAACCAGTCATTGGAGAAGCCATACATCGTTGCAACTGCGATGCGGTCGCCTGTCTGCAACGAAAGCTGCTGTGATACCTTGCCGCCGGCGGCTCCGTTGATCATTGGAAGCAGCACCGTATTCGCCGCATCTTTCAGTACATATACGCTTTTGACACCGGGTTTGGTTTTCAACGCAGCGGCCAGTATATCGGCATTTCCTTTTTGGGCAAGGTCTTTCAATCCCTCTCCCCGGTCATTTTCCCCGGTTTTATAAAAGGGATTTGCCATACCTGCGTATACCACTACCAGCACCGGAGACAGGGGCGTGAAAATACCGGTTTGACTGGTAAGATACTGGTTCAGCACCGTAACATCTCCCATCTCTGCAATATTGGTAAGCCCGTTCATGGAAAGTTTACCTGCGGCGTAGATGGGCTCCTGTAATAAAAGGTTCCCTCCTGCCACATAAGAAACGGCCCATACGCCCGGACTAAACGGTGTTTCATTGGCCGTACCGCCCGATACATTTTTAAGCGTAAGGGTAAACTGCGAGTTTCCATTATAACTTAATGTAGCCTGCATCAGCTGGGATGCCGGCAGGTAAGCATTGCCGGCATCATCCATACCGCTGACCACCTTGATATTCTTCGGACCCGCTTCCGCCACTCCCGGGTGCATAACGGCAGCACCGGGTGCCTGGTTTACCCGGGTTCCGTTATCCCATAGTTTTATCTGCGCAGATACATCGCCGGTAACCGGACTGCCATCGTTATTATAAAGTTGAATGCCGGGGTTTTCCGGGGCAAAGAACAGGTCGTTGCTCCATCCATACATGGTTGCAAAAGTCAGGCGCTGGTTTTTGGCCGCATAAAAAGAAAAGGAAACCGATTGCCCGGGCAGCACCACCGGTTGCGCCCCGGTTCCTTTAAACATTCCGGACTCAACCAGGGGCCTACTGTCCAGCACGTTTTCGATGGTAATGGTACTCGTTTGCATTTCCGGCATCTCATTTCCCTTATTGCAGGATGCCATCAATACCACTGTACATGCAGCGGCAACGGATCGGATGATGTTCTTTTTCATGTTTGATTTATTTTAGAATACAAAAGAACCTAAACAAGATCCCAAACACATAACGGAGTTATAACAAAAGTATCACAGCCGCATTTTGAACGGCTTTTTCCTGAAATTTGCATTTAACAGCATCGGATGCAATGTTCCGGGTAGCAGCACAGCACCGGTTCCGGAGGGCAGTATACTTATTCAGTACAAGGGCTGCTGTGCTCATTCCTGGTGGCCTGAAATAAAAGACGGTATTCAACATTATGCAAAAAGTACTCATTCTTGAAGACGATCCTGAGCTGGTAGAGCTGCTGGAGATCCACTTAAAAGACCTCGGTTGCGATATCACCGCGGTAAGCAACGGGCAGGAAGGTTTGCAAACGGCAAAGGACCGCCGCTTTGATCTCATCATTCTGGACGTAATGCTTCCCGGCTTAAACGGTATGGAAGTATGCAGGAGGCTCCGGCAAACGGACCGGCATACACCGATCCTGATGCTGACTGCCCTGTCGGAAGAGATCGACAAAGTGATGGGATTGGAAACCGGCGCTGATGATTATCTTACCAAGCCCTTCAGCATACGGGAATTTATTGCCCGTGTAAAAGTAATTTTCAGGCGGAATGAAGAATCCGCCCCTTCGGACATTGCCCCCACCCTGTCTGCTGTCATCCGGTTCGACGGGCTTGTGATCGATCGCGACAAACGGAAGGTTACGCTGAACGAACTCCGGGTAGATCTTTCTCCAAAAGAGTTTGAGCTGCTGGTATTGCTGGCCTCTAATCCCGGGAAAAGCTATAGCCGCAAGCGATTGCTGAGCCTGGTATGGGGCTACGATTTTGAAGGATATGAGCATACCGTGAACAGTCATATCAACCGCCTGCGGGGAAAGATAGAAGCCGATCTTTCCGTACCAAAATATATACTAACAACCTGGGGCGTGGGCTACCGGTTTAACGAAGAACTCTAATGAAAAAGGAAAAATCCATAAAGGGCAACTGGCTGTTCTGGAAGATCGCGGCCGTGTTTACCGTTGTATTGATCGTGCTTGGCCTTGTGTTTGTATTCATCGCCTCCCGGTTCTCCAGTACGTACTATACAGCAGCGCATCAACAATTATATGGCGATATCGCACAACACCTGGCTACCTTTACGCAGCCCATCAAAAACGGGAAACCGGATACCAGCGTTACGCATGATATTATCCATTCTACAATGGTAGCCAACCCCAGTGTGGAGGTTTACCTGCTGGATACGGCCGGCAATATCACCGACTTTGTGGTGCCCGACACTACGGTACAGATCCGTAAGGTGCACATGCTTCCCGTTAAAAAATGGCTTGCCGCTAAAAACGGGGAGCGCCCCATGGGCGACAATCCGAAGCAACCCGGGGAACCGGCTATTTTTTCCGTTGCACCCATCACCGAAAACGGCCAGCTATCCGGATATGTATACGCTGTGCTGGCCAGTGAAAAACAACGGGAAGTTTTATCCGCGTTAAACAGCCATTTATACCTTCGCCTGAGCAGTTCGATCTTTTTTGCAGCGTTGATGGTAGCCCTGATCGTAGGGCTGATCACATTTTTCCTGATAACAGACAGCGTTCGCAAAACCGCCGCCGTTGTACAACGGTTTAAAGAAGGCGATTATTCCGCCCGCATTGACGGAAACGCCAAGGGAGAACTGGGCCTGCTGGCTTCCACATTTAATGAAATGGCAGATGTTATTGTAAGCAATATCGACAAAATAACGGCTACCGATAAGTTCAGGCAGGAACTGATCGCGAATGTATCACACGACCTGCGCACACCATTATCCATTATGCAAGGATACATCGAAACCCTGACGATGAAGAAAGATGCGCTCTCTGATGCAGACACAGCCCGCTATTTGTCGGTAATTCATACCAGTGCACAAAAGCTATCGGTACTGGTTGAACAGCTTTTTCAATATGCCAAACTGGAAGCCAACCTGGTAACACCGGAAAAAGAACCCTTTTTCATCCATGAGCTGGCTTCCGATATTTTGATGGCGTATCAACTGAAAGCTGCGGACCGTTCGATTCGTTTAGACCTCGAATCGCCTCCCGGACTGCCACGCGTATTTGCAGATATTGCCCTTACAGAACGGGTATTTCAAAACCTGCTGGACAATGCCTTTAAATTCACACCGGACGGTGGCCATATCCGGATTCTACTTTCGCCCGCCATAACGGGTGTAAAAGTACAGGTAGCCGATACCGGCATCGGCATCGCCCCGGAAGACCAGGCCTTTATTTTTGAGCGGTATAAACAATTGGGAAAAGCATCCACGCCCAAAAAAGGAATGGGCATCGGCCTGGCTATTGTAAAAAAAATACTGGAATTACATCATACCACTATTGATATGATCAGCGAACCCGGCAAGGGCACCACGTTCCGGTTCGTCGTCCCCGGCTAGCGGTATGCTGCGGCCAGCACACATTTTTTATACCGCTGTCTTATGCCACAAAGTGCTACCTTGCGCAACCCGGGCACATCATTGCTTTTTATATCTTTGTGTTGCGCACGGACAATTCGTTACAGATGAAAAAAAGCTACTTAAGAAAATATCATAGTTTTTTGCGGTTTAAACGGAATTTCACCCGGTACAGCATCCGGAAAGCAAAAGGCTACGAAGTCATTTTACACTGGTTAAAAAGCCGCATGAACCGGACGCAGTTCCTTATCCTTTCCGGTATCCTCGTAGGCATTACTTCGGGTTTGGCTGGTGTGGCTTTAAAATCACTGGTACATCATATTCATTACTTCATCACCTATAAGATCCATTTTGAATACCAGATCCTGTTTTATATCATCTTTCCGTTCCTGGGTATTGTGCTCACAACCGCTATTGTGATCACCTTCTTCAAAGGTCAGTCCCGCAAAGGGATCGGGGCCATCCTGTATGAAATTGCACAGAATTCCAGTATTGTTTCACCGGTTAAAATGTACTCGCAGGTCATTCAAAGTGCGGTTACGGTAGGATTGGGCGGCTCCGCCGGTCTTGAAAGCCCGATAGCGGTTACGGGCGCTGCCATCGGGTCAAACTATGCGCAAACTTATAAGCTCAATTATAAAGAGCGTACCTTACTACTGGCGGCCGGAGCTACAGCCGGTATTGCATCGGCCTTTAATGCACCCATCGCCGGCATCATGTTTGCTTTTGAGATCCTGCTTACAGGCGTGGTATTTACCGACTTTATACCACTGGTGGTTGCAGCCGTCTGCGGCAGTCTCGTATCAAAGATCATCTTACAGGAAGACGCCTTGTTCCGGTTTCATGCAAGAGAACCGTTTAACTACCTCAACACCCTCTACTACCTGGTATTGGGATTGCTGACCGCCTTCTATGCCCGTTACTTTCTGCTGGTCAGCCAAAAAGTGGAGCACTGGTTTCAATGGATGAAGCTCTCTAAAATGCGGCGGGCAATGGTGGGCGGCGCATTGCTTTCGATCCTTTGCGTATTGTTGCCCCCCTTATTTGGAGAAGGATACGACGCCGTAAAAGCGTTCAGTAACGGACAGGCATCCGCCATTCTTCACAACAGCTTTTTCCGCTATTTTGATGTAACGCAGTGGACGGTGATCCTATTCCTCGCGCTGATCTGTATCCTCAAAGCTTTTGCTACCCCTTTTACCTTATTTGGCGGCGGCAACGGCGGAAATTTTGCCCCTTCTTTATTTGCAGGTGGCACACTGGGCTACCTGTTTGCACTGCTTTGTAAACTGGCAGGATTTGAGCAGGTGCCCGAAACCAACCTGGTACTGGCAGGAATGGCCGGAGTCATGAGCGGTGTGCTGTATGCACCGCTAACTGCCATATTCCTTATTGCAGAGTCCAGCTTCGGGTACGATCTTTTTATACCGCTGATGATTGTATCCGTAATTTCTTACCTGATCGCAAAACGCTTCTCCCCCATATCACCGGATCTTAAACCACTGGCCGATGAAGGAAAGATCTTTACCACGGCACACGATAAAAACCTGTTGTCACTGCTGCATATCGAAGACCTCATCGACAAACAGGCGCAGCGCCTCTCGCCCAATGATTCGCTGAGCACATTGCTTGAACTCGTTAAGACCGGTAACAAGAATATTTTCGCCGTTGTTGAGGCCACAGGGCAACTTTGCGGTGTGCTTGCACTGGACGATATCCGGCCGGTGTTGTTTGCGCCTGATCCCGGCTCCATAAAGATTGTATCTCTTATGAAGCCGCCACCTACCACCATACACATCAATGAGGATATGCTTCAAACGGTTAAAGCATTCGACGAAACCGGGGCCTGGCAATTACCGGTGGTTGATAATAACGAAACGTTCATCGGCTTTATTTCCAAATCCAATATTCTTTTAAATTACCGCAAGCTGATGCAGACCTATTCCGAGTAACAGTAAGCCATTTCTACAGGATAACAATGCAAAAACAATGAACATGGAAAAAACCAGGATCAATCTCGACCTGCTGCTACCGGAAATTCCGGATGAGCGCGACCGCTGCGTAGCCCGGATCATCAGCCATCTCCAGAACAAAAGAGGCATCGACAAAATACACGTTATTCCAGCCGGTGAAAACCAAAAAGCACAACTTTGTTTTCATTATAACCCCTCCGAAATTTCGCTGAACGAGGTAGAACAGATTGCTGAAAAAGCCGGTGCTGAAATGACCGAACGCTACGGCCATTTACTCATCAATACCACAGGCGTCCGCCATCCGCGCCATGCACGGGTTATTGAAGGCTCGTTGCGGAAGCAGCAGGGTATACAATTTGTTGCGGTGTCCGGCACCGGGTTTATCCAGCTGGAATACCAAAAGGACGTAACCTCAACTGAGGCCATCCTTCAACAAATCAAAAAAGAAGGACTCCGCATTCGCAATGTAGACGATTTTCATACCCATCCGCAACAAACCGGAAAGGAAGCACATGCGGCGCATGGGGACGACACCCACGAGCACCAGCACGGGGGCCTCTTTGGTGAGCGAACAGAGCTGTTCTTTGCGCTCATTTGCGGAGGCTTCCTCGGCGCAGGTTTTGGATTGTCCTTTGTAAACGGCATCACGTCATATATTCCTCTTGGCTGCTATATAGCTGCTTATTTTTTTGGCGGCTTCTATACTACCAAAGAAGCCATTGAAGGGATCCGCAAGGGTGCATTTGAGATCGACTTTCTTATGCTGGTAGCTGCCGTTGGTGCCGCCGTATTGGGGCAATGGGCCGAGGGCGCATTATTGCTGTTCTTATTCAGCCTGGGACATTCCCTGGAACACTACGCAATGGAAAAAGCAAAAAAATCCATTGCAGCCCTGGCCAGCCTGGCGCCCAAAACGGCATTATTAAAAACAGGCAACGACCTCAGGGAGGTAGCCATCGACGCTTTAAAACAAGGTGACATCATTGTAGCAAAACCCAATTCGAAAATTGCTGCCGATGGAATCGTGGTAAAAGGCAGCAGCAGCGTAAACCAGGCGCCCATTACCGGCGAGAGCATCCCGGTAGATAAAATACCGGTAGCAGATCCGGATATGGACCCGGAACGTGCCGGCAAATTGGAAGCGCAATACAAGGTGTTTGCGGGCTCCATCAACGGTGGTGCCACCCTTGAAATAAAAGTAACCCGGATCGCTGCAGACAGTACCCTTGCGCGACTGATCAAACTGGTGAATGAAGCCCAGACGCAAAAATCACCTACCCAGAATTTTACGGACCGGCTGGAAAAATACTATGTGCCCTCGGTCCTTATTTTGGTAGCGATTTTGCTATTGGCGTTCCTGGTTGTTGACGAACCTTTTAGCGCCAGTTTTTACCGGGCAATGGCCGTGTTGGTTGCAGCCAGTCCGTGCGCCCTGGCCATATCAACGCCCAGCGCCGTGTTAAGCGGTGTGGCAAGAGCCGCAAGGGGCGGCGTATTGATCAAGGGCGGCAAACCGTTGGAAGAATTGGGAGCCCTTTCAGCCATCGCATTTGACAAAACCGGAACCCTCACCAGAGGCCGGCCAACACTCACCGGCGTATATCCGCTTAACGGGATAACAGAAGAACAGCTGCTTGAAATTGTTATTGCAGTAGAACAGTTAAGCGATCATCCCCTGGCCGCGGCCATTGTTAAAGGCGGTACCGAGCGGTTGAAAAGAACGGTGCCTGCAGCAGCAAGTGTTACGGCCATCCAGGGCCGGGGTATCCAGGCCTGTTATAATGGGGCCGTGATCCTGGTAGGTAACAAAGAACTGTTCATCGAAAAAAACAACCCGCTTCCGGATGATATAACCGCCACCGCTGAATCATTGGAAGGCAAGGGCCATACCACCATGCTGGTGCAACAGAACGACCGGTTCATTGGTATCATTACCCTTATGGATATCGCCCGGGACGATGCAAAGGACACGCTTGCACAATTAACGCAGGCAGGCATCCGGAAAATGATCATGCTTACCGGCGACAACCAAAAAGTAGCCGAGGCTATAGCGAAGGAGATCGGTATCACCGAAGCCTGGGGCAACCTTTTACCCGAACAAAAAGTGGCCGCCATTGAAAAATTGCGGACTACTGAAAACAGTATTGCCATGGTAGGCGATGGTGTAAACGATGCCCCGGCCATGGCAAAAAGTACCGTGGGCATTGCCATGGGCGCCGCCGGCAGCGATGTAGCCCTGGAAACGGCTGATATCGCCCTGATGGCCGACAAACTGGGAAACCTCCCCTTTGCAATTGGCTTAAGCAAAAAAGCACGGCGCATCATCCGGCAAAACCTGGTCTTAAGCCTGGGAATGGTGGTTGTACTTATACCACTGACCATCCTGGGTATTGCAGACATTGGGCCTGCCGTGATCGGACACGAAGGATCTACCCTGGTGGTGGTGTTTAATGCCTTGCGTTTACTGGGCTATAAAAAATAAAGCGCAAAGCAAACAGGGCGTTCACCGATTTCAGAGATATGCCCAGATATAGCAACGTTTCCTATGCATAAAAAATTAGTGGTCATCCGGTTTTTTCGTGCGCAATAACAGTTGTATCCCTTCCTATAAATTCATTCACTCTACTTGCTTTTTGAGTATCTTCCGGCCCTATGCAGTCATTGGTCCATTATTTTTTACATTTTGTTTTCCCGGGTATCCTTGCTTATACCTGTTACCGGAGCAACTGGCTGAAGATCTATCTGGTATTAATAGCTACCATGCTGGTGGATATTGATCACCTGCTGGCAACCCCTGTATTTGATGCCTGCCGCTGCAGTATCAATTTCCATCCCCTGCACAGTTACTGGGCCATCAGCATCTATGTTATTTTACTGTTCTTTCGCAGAACGCGGGTCATCGCATTGGGACTGCTGTTACATATGGGCACCGATGCACTGGATTGCGTTTTCAGCCGGCTCCATTGTTAGCCGCTTTCTTCGAACACAGCCCGCTCACGGCACTTGCGGTACCTGGCGGCATCCTGCCGGTCTTACACATACGTAACTATTGTATGGCTTCATCTGGGAACGGCACTGCTTTGCCCGTTCTTTTATCAACCGGCATTTGAGCCGAGCGTTCCTTCAAGGTTCTGCCAAAAATCAGCGCCAGTTTTTTCACCTGTTCTTTTTCCACCTGCGCCAGGTCGTTGGTTTCCCGCAGGTCTTTTGAAAGATCATAAAGTTCAAAGCCCTGGGTACGCATCCGGTAAATCAGCTTCCAATGGTCATAGCGCATGGCCGTATAATAATTGATGCCCAGTTTTGCCTCTTCGTTTGTACGGATATTGATCCATTTATGGGGATAGTGAAAGATCAATGGGCGCGCTGCCGGTTTTTGTATGTTTTTTAAGAGCGGCACAAAACTCCGGCCGTCTACCTGCTGAACCGTGTGTACAGAACCTACCCGGGCCATTTCCAGGATGGATGGAAAAAAATCCTCTATGATCACCGGGCTGGAGTTTACGGTGCCCGCCCGGGTCACACCCGGCCATTTAACGATCATTGGTTCGCGTATGCCACCTTCGTAAACGGCACCCTTCCCCGAACGAAGCGGGGAGTTGTGTGTATTGACGGCCCCTCCCCGTTGATGATGATCCAGGCCACCGTTATCGCTCATAAAGATGACGATCGTATTACCCGCCACTCCTTTTCTTTGCAGGTAGTCCATAATATCACCCAAACTTTTATCCATCCCCTCCAGCAAACTGGCATAAGCGGCTTCAACACTATCCAAACCCGCGTCATAATATTTTTGAACAAAACGGGGATCGGCCATAATGGGCGTATGCACCGCGTACTGACACAT
The DNA here is from genome assembly GCF_021044425.1 of Niabella pedocola. GTDB lineage: Bacteria > Bacteroidota > Bacteroidia > Chitinophagales > Chitinophagaceae > Niabella > Niabella pedocola. The sequence goes on from NZ_JAJNEC010000004.1 coordinate 746,005, forward strand.
GTTTAAATAAAACGGTTCCTTCCGGCGAATGGGGTTTTCCAGGGCCTTAAGCGCTTCCCGCGTTAGCGCCTCTGTTAAAAAAGTATGGGTATCATAATACTCCTCCAGGTCTGGAACGGCCTGCATCTGTGCTTTCCCCGGCATATTGCCATAGCGCTGTTCCGACAAATAGCTTTGGGGATGCCCGCCGGCATGACCCGCAATATTAACCATAAAGCCCAGGTTATAAGGGTTGGCACCCGGTGTACCGGCAGCGCCCCAATGCGCCTTGCCTACCTGTATGGTATAATACCCGGCCTCTTTTAGCAATTGTGGAAAGGGCGTTGCATAAGCAGTGTGCCCGGTACCCGGCACACTGCTTAATCCGTTCCGGTTCCAGCCCAATGGAGCAAACTGCTGATCACCGGCATCGGAATCTATATTCTTATCGGGCGATGTCCAGTTGGTGATGCGGGTGCGGGCAGCGTTCATGCCTGTTAGCATGCTGGTGCGTGAGGGCGTGCAAACCGGCTGGGCATACGCATTGGTAAACTTTACTCCCGTTGCAGCAAGCCGTTCCATATTGGGTGTATGATACCGACGGTTCAACGGCATTATACTGTCTGCAAAGGGAACCGATGTATCCATCCACCCCATGTCGTCTACCAAAAACACAATGATATTCGGCCGCGCGTTCTTTTGAGCCTGGCTGTTCGTCCCGGACAGGACCACCAAAAGCAGCAGGATGATTTTTTTTATTTGCATCTCGTTTATTATATAACCGCCCGGAGATGGGTCCGGACAGGCAGGGTATACTTTTCAGGGATCAAGATACAAACTGCTGCTGAATTATAACCGCTTATTTTTAGATGAAAACGAGCCTCCGTTGCGCCATTTCTATTGTTCGTATGCAGTGCCTTTCGATGCCTGTGCTTGCGCTGATCCTGCGGGATCTGGATGCGTGATTCATAAGCTGTGTGCTGCTCCCAACGTCCCTTCCAGGAGACGCCGGGAGAAAGCGGTTTGTTCCTTCCTCGCTGATTTTGTATTCGCGTTGCGGTGGTCACCGGCATTCCAACTGCTGTGGCTACTCCCAACCTCTCTTCCAGGAGACGCCGGGAGAAAGCGGTTTGTTCCTTCCTCGCTGATTTTGTATTCGCATCGCGGTGGACGCCGGCATTCCAACGGCTGTGTGCTGCTCCAAACGTACCTTCCAGGAAACGCCGGGAGAAAACTGTTTGTTCGTTCCTCGCTGATTGTTCACGTTGCGGTAGACGCCGGCATTTCAACGGCTGTGTGCTGCTTCCAACGTCCCTTCCAGGAGATGCCGGGAGAAAGCGGTTTGTTCGTTCCTCGCTGATTGTTCACGTTGCGGTAGACGCCGGCATTGTTCGGGTGGCTATGCTCTTTTCCCAACGCCCCTTCCAGGAAGACGTTGGGAGAAAGTAAGGTAAAGAAATTGCTTCAGCAGGATTCCCGAAAATCAAATCCCGAACTCCTGCGACATCGTACAAAAGTGGCCGTTGTTATTGCAAACCATTTATATCCGGTTTTTTGCAAGAACTGAAGGGCATTTTCAGCGACGTTAGTTCTCGTCTGGACTAAGGAAAACGGTCATTCATCGAATACCCTGATAACAATGGAACAATACGATTCACGCTTGCTATTTTTGTTATGGTTTAGAGGGCTAAGAGTGGGTTGCGTAATCTTTCCAGACCAACGTATTCCCCTCTTTTTTTTATTCATCAATAAGCAGTTTGCTTTGAATGAAGTAACGGCCACCGTTACGAGTCCTTCTTTTTTTTCTTTTCCGGTTCCTGAGACTCCGATACATCAAATATCTTTTCCAGTCCGCGGGTAGGCGTTGATACCGGTCCCCTCATTTCTTCCTGGGGGTCTGTTTTATGCAGGGTTTCCGGATCCGGCTTAATGGCCGGCTTTTCTTCAGTCTTTTTTTTTGCCATATACATTTATTTTTAATAACAATACTATTCCTGTATGAACACAAAATACCGGCCAGCTTTTGCGTAATACCGATACTCAGATCAATCCACATTGACCGATCAGCAGCCGGCAAAAAAGCCGCCGAAACAAAGCGGCCTGTAGAGCACTCCAGCGTTGACCGAATGCAGCCGGCACAAGCGCCCGGCACGCCCGGGAATCGTAATCCCATACAATCGTTTTCCATACAGGGTGTATTGCAAACCGTAATCATGTAGAAATACATCTACAAAACGAGCACTTTTTACCATACCGGCACTTGCATGGCAGCATCCTATCTGAAAAAGAGAGTGATACATTATTTTAAACCAGAGCAGTTGTATCAAGAGAAAAATAAAAGCATTGCCGTTTCCTGATCAATACCATTGTCCTGTTTTAATGCGATTCATACCTATTGTTTTTTACATACGCCCTAGAATCGCATGCCTGCATACAATCGGCCATATGTTCAGGTTATGGCTTCCGGCAATTGACGCAGGTTAATAAAGCAGCACCCTTTCGCTCATAAAAAAAATAGACCCCTGTGGAAACAGGGGTCGCAACCAAAACTAACTGCTTATGAGAAAATTAATTATCTTATTTTAATATTCCATTAAATTAAATCTTGTACTTTATAAACGCCGGTGCAAATTGATTATTGTGCCGTGAACGCAATTTTTAGATAATTTTTTACATTGAAACGTAAATTCCTGATAGATATCAACTAAAAAATCCGGAATTTTGCAGCCGATTATCTGATATGGAGCATTTTTTTGAATTACCGGTGCAGTACAAAGGTGAGGAATTGCTGTTGAAGGGCCGGCTTGTGACATTTGCCTATTCTTACAAGTTTTATGTAGTAGTGAACGGGTATGAGTTAACCTTTGAACGGGACGACGAGCAGGAGTTTCGCGTACTGAACGAAAACGCCGATGGCCATCCGCAAATTGACCCGGTGCTGGTAGCACAGATCGTAGCAGTACTTAATAAATTACAGTCGGTATAAATATATATTCATTCCGGTTTAGGGGCGCGATTGGTTTGTTGTCAGGGCTTTGGTGCATATGATTTGAACATTTTTCAATCTTTGTCTGACAAGCACAGTACGTAAAGATTTCTCCGCTACGGCCGAAACGACGGTAATCTTTTCGCTTTAGCAGCTGCACACAAATTTATCCGGAAGTAAGAACGCAGCAGAATGGTTGCGGAGCGCAATCATTGCATTGCCTGCGCCGCCTTCCACGTCTTATATTGCTCCGGGAGGCAGCGGCCGCAGGGCCGGTACCCGGCAGCCAATGCCTCGGCTTCATCCCCAAAAAAGACCCGGTTCGCTACTTTCATTTTCTTACCCGATGAGCAGCTCAGCAGCCCGTAGATCCGCGCTTTTTGATACCCTCCCAGCCGGATATAACCTTTACGGATCAGCAACCGGGTCTGTACGCCCCGCTCCGCTGCATTCCTTCCCAAATCCTTATGATACCACATGCGCTGTTTTTGATTAATTGAGCAGGCCCGCCGGTACGACCTGCTTCCAGCAAGGCCGTGTCGCTGGCCGGTTCACACTCAGCTTAGTCCGTCATGAAAAATGATTCCAAGGCTGTACCGGCTGCCGCTGTGCAGCGGGCTCACCCCATGCTTCATATTTACCCGGTAATATCCCTTGCTTCCTTTTACCGGGCGGAAGTTGGTCGTAAAAATGATCATCGCTCCCTGATCCGGCTGTAACACGTTTGCCTTGGATTGTGCCCGGGGTATCTGTTCGGTGATCACAAATTCACCGCCGGTATAATCGGCACCGGAACGGTTTAACATCAATACCAGCTGCATGGGAAAATAAACAGCTCCATACAGATCCTGGTGCAGGGTATTAAAGCCGCCCGCTCCATACTTTAAAATGAGAACGGTGGGTTGCTCCTGGCCCTGTTCCCGGCAAAGTGCTTTCATTTCCGGATGGGTGGCCGGGAACCGTGTATCCATCGCCAGCTCCTGCATCCATCGATTGGCCACCGGTACGATTTCAGTATATACCCGCTCCCGGAAAGCGGTAATCAAGTCCGGCAGCGGGTATTGAAAATACTTATATTCTCCCCGGCCAAAGCGATAGCGTTCCATTTGGATCGTTTTGCGGTAAGCAGCCTCCGTTTCATAGCCTGCTATCAGCGCCGCACATGCTTCTTTTGTTAATACATCGTTCACCACCGCAAATCCGTTGTCGTGCAATGTTGCAGTTATCGACGGCCAGTCTTGTGCGGCCAATCGCTTTTTTATATGTTCCATCATGCTGTTCATGCGGTAAAGATCGCATGGCAGTAAAAAGTATAAAACCCGGAACTTGCGCTTTTGAAGGAACCGGAAACCGTGTAACACCGGTCATTGACGCAATACGCTCCTATATCGTTAACGCAGTGGTCAGCAAGCCTGCGCTGTGAATATGGCAGCAGGCCGGTTTCCCGGCCCTTATGCTTATTGCCCGCTCATCATTGCCACCATTTGTTCCAGCGCGTCCTTTGCATGCAGCATTTCCGTATTGGCCAGCGTAAACCGGGTAACTTCTGAAGCCCTTTTCAGCATGCCGTTTTCATAATGGGCAATGGCCTCCTGAAGACTTACAAAATTGGAACCGGTTATACAACCAGACAGTTCAAAAGCGTCCTGCATTGCCATATTCACCCCTTCCCCCGCATAGGGAGGCATCCGGTGCGCGGCGTCCCCCAGCATGGTAAGATTGGGCCGGGCGTTCCAATGCTGATCCAACGGAAAATGATACTGCGGTCTTGGTATGAACCCCGCATCACCGTTTGTAAACAGCTCCAGCCAAACCTTATTCCACGAGCCGTAGGCCGTTTTGAACCAGCTGAAGACCTGTGTATGGTCACTAAAGTCAACACCGCATTCCTGCACCCAGGTTTCGGGCACCTTACAGCCGGTGTAAAAAGACAAACTACCCTCCCCTTTTGCGCTAAGGATCAGCGATTGTTCATTGCCGAAAGCAAAGATCTTTCCGCCCCTTACCAGGGCCCAAAGATTGGGTGCATGTTGCGCAGCGTGGTATACCTGGCCTTCCACAATGGTTACGCCGGAGTAGATGGGCGCAATTCCTGTAATGTAGGAACGGATCTTTGAGTGGGCACCGTCGGCACCGATTACGAGGTCTGCATATACGGTGGTTCCGTTTTTGAAATGCAATCGCCAGCCATCCTTTTCGTCCTCCATCGAAACAAAATGCCGATCCCATACAACGGTCCCGGGTTGCAGTGCCTGCAGCAGCAGGTTGCGCAAGGGCGCCCGGTCTATTTCGGGGCGACTATCCGTATACCCCGTTCCGGTAGCATGATCGTCTGAATAAATCTCCGCCTGTTCATCCAGTATCCTTACCTTACCAGCGTCCGGGCGATAATGCGCATAGAACGCTTCAATCAAACCAGCGCGCCGAAGTGCTTCCAGGCCCGACTCCTCATGCAGATCAAGTGTTGCCCCCTGCGCGCGGACGGCTTCATTTACATCCCGTTCAAACACCTGTACATCCGCGCCCTGCAGTTGTAAAAGCCGGGCAAGGGTAAGCCCCCCGGGACCACCGCCTACTATGGCGATTTTTTTATTTAGAAATAACATACCGGATACTTTTATTTTATGGCGTAAAATTATTCAGTACCAAGCGTTGTAAATTGTATAAATCGGTCGTTTTGGTTCCGGCTCAGTTCCTTTGGCAGTACACCGGAGCGCTTTTTTACTTCCCTGATAAAATGCGACTGATCTGCAAAGTTTTCCTCCGGAAACAATTTACCTGCCTTGAGGTGCTGAAAGGACGCCCGGAACCGGAGGATACTGCAGTATGCTTTTAATGAGAGTCCAAATTGCTGCTGAAAATAACGGTTGATCTGCCGGCTGCTCCAGAACACGCTTTCCGAAATCGCTTTTACGGAAACAGCCCCTTTGGTCCGATAGATCTGCTGGAAAAGCTCCAGCTTCCTGTTATCCATCTGGGGCGGCAATGCCGACCGGATTTTTTCTGTGGCCTTTTTACAAAATTGTTCCAGATCCTCCAGGTCTGCTGCATTAAAGCCCCAGAAGCCCGCGGGCAAAAAAGCCGCCGTATTCAGCAGCGGGGAAACAGACTGATGAAAAACATATTCCGCCGCCGGCAGTTTGAAACTGATGGCGCACATTTTTATGCCGGCTGCAATCATCACTTTATCGGGCAGGGTACCAATTCCCAATAAGGTCATGTGAAAGGGGGCTGTTATGGACTGCGCAAGAATGCAATCAATCCGGCCATCGGGCAAAATGACCACATCCTTCGCAGCACCGGACCTGTTTTCCAAGCGCCAAAAGCCTTCTACAAAATCGGCGAGTGATGGATCCGGCGCGATCCATTCGTATGCTACATCTTTATTCACGGGTTTTTAATAATTGACCATAGAAATGCGCCCGGCATTATCGGACCGGCATACAAATGTAAAAATTCAAAGAAACACCGGAATGCGATTATTCAACAACATACTAGTCTTTTAAACAAAGCAAAATAGACCTTTTCAATAAAATGCCGGGGCATACGGTGATGTAGTTTTGTTTAACAAGAAGAAAAAAAGCCCATCGATATTTGTTATCAGGTTATCGTTGAGCACCTTTCGCATTTTTCCTATGCTTTTAAGAAACATTCCGGGTATGCACCCACTGCGTTGCTGATGAACGGGCCGGCACTATAGCGAACCAATCCCGATTGATGCGTACCCGACAGACTGCACCATTCCAGGCAGGCTGAAACAACGTTTCCGGAAACAGCGCAACGCATGCATCACAGCCTACGCAGCTAAGACAATTTCAGTTTCTCTTCCTCCAGGTCCAGCTGCATAAGCTGACGCCGGATCACTTCCTCATCTGTCTTCAGATCCTTATTCCATTCATGCAGCCAGTCACGCTGCTTATCCAGCATTTCCAGGTATACATTCCGGCAAACCATATTCAGTTGTTCATTGCCGCTGAGTTCCTTTTTTTGCTTCCAGGCCTGGGCTATTTTCTGCAGGGCCGGTTGTGTATCTAATTCAACGGCATAATGCTGCCGGAGGTATTCCAAGCTTTGATCGGCCAGTTTCCGACTGAGCATTTTATGTTCGGCTTCGTGTGTAGGATGATGGTCCGGATCCTCCAGCTGCAACAGTTTTATAAACCAGGGCATGGTTAATCCCTGAACCACCAGTGTAAGCAATATAACGATAAAGGTAATAAAGAGAATCAGGTTCCGTTGGGGAAAAGGAATATCCGTTCCCGTGATCATCACCGGTATGGACAGCGCCGCTGCCAGCGACACCACACCACGCATGCCAGACCAGCCGAAGATAAACGGCCCCTTCCAGTTCCGGGGCGCCCCGGCCGTGGTAATATACCGGCTGATAAAAATGGTAAAGGCAATGGCCCCGTATGCCGACAACAAACGCCCTACAATTAATACAACAGTGATCAGCACCCCATAGCCGATCGCCTCCTTCATGCTCACCGTACCAAGCCCGCTGGAAATTGCCGGCAATGCCAGTCCGATCAGCATAAACACCAGTCCGTTTAGCACAAATCCCAGGGCAGACCAAACACTGGTAACCCGCAGCCGGCTGCTGCTGTTCATGATCCGGTGCTGGTGCGTAGACAGGAATAAACCGCCGCTCACAACCGCCAGTACGCCTGATACGTGTATCGACTCTGCCGCCAGGTACATCGCATACGGTGCTAACAGGGTAAATACCAGGTCGATGTTGACATCCGTAGGCAGCCAGCGGTGCATCAGGTAAAATACCAGGGCAACAGCCAGACCCATTGCAATGCCGCCCAGTATCACCCCAAAAAAGCTGAACGCAGCATCCCGGAATATAAAATGACCGGTTTCCACGGCTATCAGTGCAAAACGGAATACGATCAAACTGGAGGCATCGTTTAAAAGGCTTTCCCCTTCAACGATCGCTTCCAGCGCCTTGGGTACTTTTACCGATTTCATGATCGCAGACGCACTCACCGCATCGGGAGGCGATACAATGCCGCCCAGTAAAAAGCCCAGCGCCAGGCTGAAGCCGGGGATAAAACTACTGGCCACCCAGGCCACTACCAATGAGGTGAGCAGCACGATCAGGAATGCAAAACTGCTGATGATGCGCCGGAACCGCCAGAACTCTTTCCAGGAGGTTTGCCAGGCTGCCTCATACAACAGCGGAGGCAGGAAAATCAGGAAAATCAATTCAGGGTTGATCTCTACCACCGGGATGGCCGGAATCAGGCTCAGGAGCAAACCGCCCAGCACCAATACGATCGGATAGGCTACACGGATACGCTTTGCCAGCATAATGAGCAACATGATGAACAAAACCAGCAGCAGGTAAAAAGGAAACTGATGTAACATGCACTGAATCTACAAAAAACCAGGGAAACGAACACAAGGAACCCTTTTTTTCACTGCCGGCGGCAGGCAGGCAATGCACCCACTATGTTTTCCGGGATCCGGAATCTTTCCGGCAGCCAGTTGTTAAGGCAATGCGGTATGGATGAGGCAACAGCCCTGCCCTTATCGCCTCAAAAATTTATAGATCGCGAAACCCGCAGCCGCAAGTACAACCAGGCATATCGTGGACCAGGCAAAATAAGAAAAAGAAGGGGCAAGCAGATAGACCATATCCATAATCTCGTTTTTCCAAAACTAACCAATAAATCGGAATGCCCATCACCAGCCGGTGTGCAGCAAACCTGCGGATGCATCACCCCAAATTCCCGGAGCGTGCTGTGGCAGGTACCGGCAAGATGCTGCACGGCCAGGGCTTCGGCTTCATTTTCGGGCAATATGGCGATAATTGCGGGCATTTCATCGAATAAATTCAAACGGGTACGGAATCCGAACTACTTTTATCACGGTTTAGAGGGCTTAAGAGGGCTGCAAGATCTTTCCAGATCATGGTATTCCCTCTTATTTTTTTATCCCCCTGCCCCGCCAACGATCTGTTTTTTGAGCCATCACAGCGGAGCTATTCCATTAAAGTATTTATTGTTATCACCGGAGCGCGTTATATTAATTATTTTACCCGAGCCGGAAATATAGGATCAGGGCATTTCCGTCTATCACCATGCTGATGTATGCCATCTCCGTCTGATGGCTAAAGGATTGATTCCGGATCGCTTGTTTTAATACAGGTATCACCTGTAAAGACAGGACTTTCAGGCAGTCCGGTAGTTTCCGGAGTCCTTAATGGACTGGATCGTATGTAGCAGGTTCCTGTTTTCTGTTTTTGAGAAAACAGCAACCACATTGCTCTTCAGCATTTCCCTTTTCATATGCTCATCCTCACTGGAGGTGTAGCCAAAGACCTTGATCGTCGGAAACCGCTTGGATAAACGTTTTGCCGTAGACAGTCCATTCATAACCGGCATTTCCAGATCCAGAATACAGATATCCGGAAGCATCGAGGAGGTTTCGATCTGGCGGATCAGGTCCTGCCCGTTGTACGCCAGGCATACCAACTCGAGGGCCGCATTCCGGTTGATCAGTAATCCCCAGATCTTGTGCTGAACGGCACTGTCATCAGCAATTGCAATCGTGATCTTTTTTGATGAACGCAGACCACTGTCTGAAAGACGGGCTCCATCTTCGAATGACGGATTTTGCACGTAAAAATCAGCCTCTCTGTTTTTGTCCCGTGATACCGGTTCTGATACTTCCTGTCCCTTTTGTATATCCATTTTTACAAAACTTATAGGGTTATAACCTAAGCATAACCATTAAGATGCGATATTTTATCGCATGCATTTTAAACTTCTGGATTAGGGGCAAGAATGGGAGCGGCGGAAAAAGTGGCTACCGGACTGTATGATCCAAAAACCTACCTGTGAACAATGCACTCCCCTTTGAGCGTTACACCGGATTACGAAGCAAAAATCGTACCTGTATTTTTCAAAAGCGATATAATCGCCGATACCAGATGATTGGTTTGGAAACAAAACTATGCGCAACCCGATTGCCGGCCAAAAAAGGGCCTACAAAAATTCCGGAAATTTGTCAGCTTCCGTGCTCATCACAAAAAAAGGGGCGCTGATGCGCCCTCTTTAAACTGAAAATTGCACGACGAAAAATTTTTATTCCGGAACGACCGCCACCACTTTAGAAAAAGCCTTCGCACCGTCTTTATTTACCTGAACTACCCGTATATACAGCTTACCGTCAGCAGCGCTCAGTGTTTCATTTTTTGTACATCCCGAATAAAAAAGCGCTCCGCCCAACAATACGGTGAGGATACAGGATACCCGGCGCTTGCGGTTGACGCATGCACCCAAACCACCCATCGCCAGCAATCCGATACCCAGTACCGCTGCCAGTTCGCCTGGCCGCTCTTTGCTGAACCGGTAATGCAGGGCCTGTACAGCTGTTCCGTTTTCGGCCAGGGTTTTAACCGTTCCGATCGTAGTAAAGGTATTGCCATCAGCAGATGCCTCAATGTCAAAATGATCATTATCGGTTTCGGTTTCGGTGGTCCAGTTCACTACCAGTTCATTATTTTTAAACACTGCACTAACCAGTCCGAATGTTGCCGGCAGGGCCTGGGAAAACGTAACGGTATAGGTAGCATCGGCACTTCTTACGGATGTTCCGTTAACGGCATACCTGAAGCTGGTTGTTGTAGTGCCTCCCGGAGTACCGGGTCCCGGCGCGATGGACAGCAGCGCGGGGTCGTAGTTTGCAATCACATACCCGCCGGCGTCCATATCATCTACCGTAATTACATGCCCGCCATACGTAAGTATAAAGCCGTTGGTGGGCAGGCTGGTAATGGTGGCGCTACGCCCCTTCCAGTTAACCTGGGTGCCACCGGTTTCCGTATTACTGCTCCCCTCCAATGGTTTGTCGGTCAGGTTGGTGGCTACAGGTGCGCCCGTAACCGTTTTTGTAACCGGGTAAGCAACCGGGTCGCAGGCATTCACACCGGCAACATAAGCCGTACCGGGCAGCTGGCCGGTTGCTCCCGCAACCAGGGGCACGCCGTTCGCATCCACGCCACCGGTCAGCCGGAGGCTGACATTAAGATTGGCCGTGGTAAAACTGGCGGTGCCTTCAATGGCATCCGGACAACCATCGTTATCGCTGTCTGTATCAAACTTATTAAGGATCCCATCTCCATCGGTATCGCCGCAGTCCTGGAAATCGGCCCCAAATACAAAATTGCAATAGAACTCAGCTGCAAGGTATTTAAAGGATACACTGCTGAATGTTCCCATAAGCCGTACAATGGCATATCCTTCCCTTCCGGTGATCTGCCTGGAATTATCCAGCGTTACTCCTTTTGACCACTCAATCTGGATATCGTTGTCGAACTGGATCGGAACAGCAGTATTCCCATTTCCGATCGATGCGAATACCAGCACCGGGTTGGTCATCGGGCTGGCAAAGCTGAGGGTATTATTGGTTACCTGGGTATTCTGGATCGTAGGATTTACGCTGGGCACGCCATAACTTGAGGGAAAAGTTCCGGCGGAAAACAATGCCCCTGTAGCACCAATAGGCGATGAAGAAGTATAGGCATATCCGATCCCGTTAATGGTTCCGGTAGCCGTATACGGACCACCGCCCGGGTTACTGATGACGGGCGCGCCCGACCAGAAAAAGTTGGATTTGTTGCACTCATTCACATCCAGGATGCCATCGTTATCGTCATCCTGATCTATGGAGTTGACAATCCCGTCTCCGTCAGGATCATCACCGGGTCCATACTGGCTGTATAAAGGTGTGTTAAAGAATAAAACAATAAGCAGTGTAAAAAAACAGTTCATAAGCTTCATAAAATTTACTTTAGAGGTTTAAAATAGAGGCATCAGTATACCATATGCGATCAATGCAGCATATTTGGCCAGCCGGTTGCTTCAAAGGCAACCAAAAATAAATGAACGTTATTCCCGGCAATTGTTCCATGTATATCCAGTTTGCGTTTAGCCTTTATATTCCTGCTCCGGGGCCGGGCATTACATCCCGGTTGCCCCGGAGCAGCCGGATGGCGTCCAGCGATCGTTGCACATTCCCGATCTTAAAATTTGCAGTTTGTATTTTGGTTGCGACCCCGGGGTTTTGAGCTGTCGCTTATAAAAATTGTCGAAACCGCATACCTGGTTTTTTTGGACACTAGCGGTGAGCGTTCCGGACAACAGCAACAGCAATACTGCCAGAAATGAACTATTGCTCTTAAAAAAAGTGCTCATAAGCATAATTCAGGCTTCATGTGATACAAAATAAAAGATCCATCCTCCAGGAACGCCGCGTGAACACTGTGGCAATGTCCGTGCTCCGCCAAAGGATTATGGTACAACTGATTTATGGCAACTGCGGAGATTTCAAACTTTACTAAAGGGCGTTTGAAGTAATAGCAGGTGATCAATGACCGGGCGCAGGTGCGAAACTATCCGGGCAACCGGTTGTAAACAAAAAAAAGGCTACTAAAATTCCGGAAATCCGGCAGAACTGTCAAATCACAAAAACACAATTTATTAATAGTAAGCATTTTATAAAAACCAGAAATTCACAATACAATAATCAACCTTTTCAAACTGTTCCCCGGATACACACACTTATTTAAAAAGAAAGAGTCTTAATATCATTTAAAAGCCGCATGAATCTTTTATCCATCGGAATGGTGCAGGATTTTACCGGCCTACCAATGATGTATATCGGTAATTATAAAGAAGCGAGTAAAGAGATTGTCTGTTTTTATAAAGGCATTCGCTTATCACCGGCAAAGATGCGCCGGTTAACACAGGCAACCGGTGATGCCCGATCTGATGGGGATTTATTGAATCATGCACCCGTACGGTTTTATATACATGCCCAAACGCAATAAAAGCGGTTACTATTGCTCCTGCAGCTTCTCGAGGTATTTCACAAAAACAGAAGGCGTTAACCCCGTAAACGTTTTAAATACAGCCGCAAACTGGCTGTGGGAAGAGAACCCTGCGGTGACCGCAAGTGCGCTGATCTTGTAATGCCTCCATTCCGGGTTGTTTTTCAATTTTTCAACGATATAGTTTACCCGGAGTTCATTGATGTAGCTGGTAAAATCAGTCTTTTTATGCACCTTTATTAAATAAGACAGGTACTTGGTATTCGTGTTCAACCGGGTGGCCAGCGAAGAAAAGGAAAGTTCACTATCAAGGAACAGATCCGATTGCTGAAAATCCTCCAACCCCTTTAACAGTCTCCGCTCGGTTTCCTCGGGCATGATCCTTTTTTCCAGGGTGTTCAGACGATGCTTCGGGTTTTCCGTAACAGGCGGCAGCACGGCGGCCGGTTCCTGCACCATGGGTTTCCTATGTTCCTCCACAACCGGACTTGTTTCCTGTACTGCCGGCCCGTTTTCTTTTTTACGCAATTGCTCCAGGATGGTTTCAAACTGCGCCAGTTGCAAGTGCTTTTTCCGATGGTACCATACAAAAAAGGCAGCACCCGAAATCAGCAGCAATACGGCTGCCAGGATCATCCCTGTTTTTATATTACCGGCCTGCTCCGCCTTTATGCTCCTTTGTTCCAGCCGGCTATAGGTTTTGTCCAACAGTTCCGCTCTTTTATCCAGGAGCTCGCCGGTTACCGAATCTTTTTTTTCACGGGCGGCAGCCAGTTTTTCCGAGTCTTTTATCTTCGCGTAGTATTTTTTTGAGAGCGCATAAATCGCCTCCTTTATCTGTAAATACTGCGAGGCATCGGCTACCTGCTCCGCCTTATCCAGGTAATGCTTCACACGCGGCAGGTTTCCATTCTCCAGTTCCGTTTCTGCCATGCCTTTATACAGCAATCCGGTTATATAATCATCCGGTATTCCGGCGCTCAGCGCTTCCGCCCGGTTATAATGTATTAGCGCGGTGTCATAGCTCTTCAGGGTACGGTAGTTATCGCCCAGGAGGCGCTCATTATTTCGGAGCAAAAAATCTCTCTTCGCTTTTAATTTATTAAAACTTCCTTCCGCCGCTTTCAGGTATTCAATTGCCTTCCGGTTGTGCTCCCCATCCATATTGCTAAAAGCCAGCTCCTGCAGCATTAACCCCCTGGTGTTGTTGGCTTGTTCAGGGTCCGCAATTTTAGGAATAATTTCCAGGGCCTTCTCCGAATATTCGCGAGCTTTGTTATAGAGTTCCGTCATACGGTATAAACCTGCCAGGTATCCGTTTGCCCTTGCCTGCCAGGCATAGTTACCCGTTTCCCCGGCCAGCTTTTCCAGCTTTTGCGCGTACTCAATAGATTTTTCAATATCTTCCTTTTGCTGATACAGTCTTGCGATCAGCATCATACTGCGGATGCGAAACAGGACTTTGTGTGAGGCCTTGTGCAACGAATCTGCAGCAGCCAGTGCCGCAGGCAGATTTTTTGGGGCTATTTCCTTTGAAATTTCATCATAAACTTTATCAAAAGCGCTCGAATCCTGGGCCTGAACATTCCGGCAGAGCACCAGCATTAAAAAGAAGCAGCAAAACAACCCACGGCTATACCCATCGTTCCTCCTCCGGGCCTTTGAATAAAGATTTATCTGACCGGCGTTTCCGCCAGCCCGGTCAAAAACACCATTCCTGTTTCTTTGCCCCGGTAGCAAATATTCAGGACACCCCTCTTCACGGTAGTCTGCACTGTTCATCCGCAGTGATCATTTTGTTTGTACGAATAAAAATCTCCCCAATGTTATCGAATAAAATTCACAAAACATATAATTTTCAAATACAGCCAGCCAAATGTTTTATACGCATCCGTATACGCGCCTGGATCCGCCGGGGCAACATATTCGACGCGATTTGTTTTACAGCTATATCGGATCATCCTTTGTCCAGGGCAAATGCCGCAGGCACTTATGACCACAGCAGGCACAATTCAACCGCTCAAACCCCCACTTCATTACAGCAATTGGCTTATTCATACTGGCGGATAACCAATAACAACGGCAACCCGTTATTTTTATACGAAGCGTTTAAAAAACACCTGTAACATTTATGCATTTAAAAACAATACTGCCGGTACTATGCATGCTGCTGTTTGCATGCAGGAAGCATCCCGAAAAAAACAACATACCTACCGCACGCATCACCTATACCGATTTTACAGAGCGGCCGGTGCTCATTAAAGATGGTGAGCCGTCTTTTAAGCTGGATATCGACGGAGACGGCATCCAGGATTTTGCCTTTAAGGGCCAGCAGGTTCAGGAACCGGAGCACCGTTATACCTTTATTTACGTAGATCCGCTTACGGAGCATGCCCACCAGCAGGCGATCACCCTCCAGGCCTGCTCCTTTACCCGCGGCGCGGCCATTCATTTGCAGCTGGAAACAGGCAGCATGCGTTACTGGTCAAACTCAAGAGGGATACTGACAGAAACCGAACATTTTGCAGACCGGCAGGAACGCGATGGCCAGTTCCTTGGTGCCGCGCCCCTTTACCTGGCCGTAAAGGTGCTGCGGGATGGGAAAACCTACCTGGGCTGGATCGAACTCCGCCACCAGGTAGCAGCAGGCATTGACCAGGTCTATATCATCAAAGCTGCCATCAATAAAGAACCGGACACCGCCATCATTGCCGGCGCCTGAGCCCCGCTTGGGAATACGCCAGCCGGCAAAGGATTTACCGGAACTGCCGCCGCACTTCTTCAATTCAATGATACGGTTACCATCCGTTTTGTAACCGCACCGTTTTACAAACAACCAGGGTATATTTGTGGATGTTAAATAAAATCAGCACCTGGCTTTTTTTTAACCTCGCCGTTTTCATAACCCTGCTTATCAGCGGTGCGATGACCGCTTTGCACACAAACGAATTTTATAACGTAAAAATACGCCGGCAATACAGCGGATATCCGTTTGGCGGTGAAGGCCCCGCCCCTTATTATTATAAGACAGCGGCGTTGTATGCAACGACGCAGCTTATCTGGGGATTTGTTTTCCTTTTGGTTTTCCTGGTCACTGCCCGGGCGGCTTTTAAAAAACAAAAAAGAAATGGCTTGTTGCTCCTGGCCATCACAATCTTCCTTGTGTTATTACAACTTATCCAGGGGCAGATCTCAACCTGATCGCTTTTGGAATTACCAACCGATCTTCCCGGCAGCGGATCTATATCCGCAAATTATTGAGGCGCTATTGCCACCAAAGGCTGCGGTTGCGATCAACCGGGGCATATGACAGCCGCCACTTTAAAGAAAACCACTCAAACACCCGTAATCGCCGAATTGGCCTGATCTTGGTAGCATAAAATGGACGGGGATCGCGCCCGATGTTCCGGTCTTTAAAATACCCCTAACTAAACACATACGTTATGATTCCTTTAGATGGTGAAGTGCTCAATGATATCTCCCGTATTCATGCCGACCGGGTTGCGGGATACCAGCGGGCAATTGAGGAGTTACCCGATGCAGAAGACAACGATCTCCGTATTTTGTTTCAACAGTATATTGAAGACAGCAAGGCCTTTATGACGGAGCTGGCTACCGCCCTTGAAAAAATGGAGCTGCCGGTGCCGGGCGGCAGTACCCCTATGGGAAAAATTTACCGGGCCTGGATGGACATCAAGGCCTTTTTTACGGGCGATGAACGGCAAACGATCCTGAACAGCTGTGAGGCAATGGAAGATGCTGTAAAAAAGGCCTATGAAAGTGCGTTGAACCAACCCGGCCTGTTTCCGGAAATCTTCGAACTGATCAAAACACAAAACAAGCAATTACAAAAAGCCCATGCCCAGGTGAAGCGGTTGCGGGACTCCTGAAAAACGATACCTTTGGCACACGGCTACCATGCCTTTTTACGCAGCATTTAACCACCCGGATCAGATGAAAACAAGTGCAGGTATTTTATTGTATAAAAAAGACGGACAGGATCTGTACTTTTTCCTCGTGCATCCCGGGGGGCCTTTCTGGAAGCACAAGGATGCAGGCGCCTGGTCCATTCCCAAAGGGGAACT
This sequence comes from Niabella pedocola, assembly GCF_021044425.1. Lineage (GTDB taxonomy): Bacteria > Bacteroidota > Bacteroidia > Chitinophagales > Chitinophagaceae > Niabella > Niabella pedocola. Next base: position 762,899 of record NZ_JAJNEC010000004.1, read on the forward strand.
GTTGGCGGATGAAGCACCGCTTACGCGGGCCCGGATCGAATTTGAAGAAGAAACCGGGCAACCTGTCAACGGTACTTTTGTACCCTTAACACCCATCAAACAAAAAGGTGGAAAAACGGTATTTGCCTGGGCCGTTTCGGGAGATATCGATCCTGCCGCTTTACACAGCAACTCCTTTCCCCTCGAGTGGCCGCCCAAATCGGGCAGGATGATTGAAGTTCCGGAGGTGGATCAATGGGCCTGGTTTGAACCGGAAGAAGCCAAACTACGGATCAATCCGGCACAGGTGGCGCTGATCATTGAAACCACGGAGCTAGTTCGAGACAAACCGGAGTGAGTGCTTAAAAAATGTACGTTAACCTGTCCGGTTTCATGAAATCCCATTACAAAAAACAATCAGCCGATGGGGTAGTTTCCCAAACGAACCGGAGCGCTGTCCGGGTTAATGCAAGCGCGATCACCGTAATGAGAGGTGTCAAGTTCATCAGCTATTTTACCGTATAGAGCGCTGTTGATTCCTATGCTATTTCTGTAACTTTATACCATCCGCCAAAAAACAATTGTTATGAAATCAGCAATACCCCGGTCTTACCAATCCGTTCAAACACCGTGCGGCAACAATCCTTTACATGCGTTACTACGCCATTCATTCTTTATCTGCAACCTATGAAAATACTGATACTGCCGGCGCTTTTGATATTGCTGCCAATCGTCGTCCTGTTTTGCATCCTCCGGTACGGCAAAAGGCCAAACGGATTTTCCACTGGTTTAAAGATCCTTTTAGGCGTACTTTTTATTGCCGCAGGACTGCTCGTTACCTATTTCGCCTTCCTGCTTTCGATGGAAGGTATGTCCGATAAAAACATCCAGTGTGCCACCGGAGCGGTAGTCTTTATTCCCTTTGGCCTGCTCACCTATCTGGCAGGTGTACCCCTGCTTTTAGCCCTTTCAAAAAGACAAGTCCGGAGTTAAATTCAGTAACCGGTCTTAAGGCCATACCTGTTAACCCCGTGCATGGCCGGTCAAACGGAGGTCCGGCGCGGCGGATGCCCCCGCTACCGGCTTCAACTGCCCAACGGCAGCAAAGCACGGCAGACCGTAACGAACCGTTTCCTGTTCCATAACGGCGTTGTGCGTTACGAACTGTTTGCGCCCCCGCTTCCCCTCCCGGTGGTTGGCTATAGCAAGGCCAGGCTTGCTGTCTGTCCTATTGCTAAAAATCATCCTGGTTACGCTTTTCATTGTTTTTAATTTTTGAAACTGAATCAATGGATATTGCCTGCATAAAGTTGGGATATTTAAGTACCGGTTTCTTTTTTTGATCCCTTCTGACCCCTTCTGATCCCTCCTGATCCCTCCTGATCCCTCCTGATCCCTCCTGATCCCTCCTGACCTCGAAACGCATGTTTTCTGTATCCTTTCTGTATCGTTTGTATATCCTTTGTATATCGTTTCTGTATCCTGGCTATATCCTGGCTGCGGTGTTCGTATATCCTTTCTGTATCCGGCCCGGCGTAAAAAAGGCGGCAATTGGCTGCATTACCACCCGGCTCGTAGATGCAGCAGTACACCTATGCTGCTGAAAACCGCAAATGCAGCCGGGATATGCGCAAAAACGCATTACCCTCCATTTTAAGCAAGGCGATATGCTGACGGCATACGATGCGTTTACGCATTCCTCCTGAGTACTTAAAAAATGCGCATTGATGGGTATGGGTTCAACAACATCTCCTAACAACAAGTATCCCGTCGTTCGAGCGCGGTCGGAAAAACCTCATGCCTAATCATCCACAAATAATCTTCCACGCTTTTTTGCAGGAACGTTCCGCAGAGACCTCTTCGCTGTGGTTGAGGCAACGATAACCATTCCTGCCTGAGCGCGGGAATGGTACCATTGGCGGAGCAGCATCGCGCAGCAAGCATAACGGCGGGTAAAGAGATCCGTAAACGGAATGATCTCTTTACCCGCCGTTATAAAAATGCATGCGGTGCAATGCAGATTGCATCCGCTCTATGCTAATCCTCTGCTTTATTTTTGAGCATGGTTAGTAACACATATGCGTTCTTCGTTACAACCGATTGCGCCGGAACGGTGTCTTTAATTTCGGTAAACCCACCCATGGAAATACCGGCCGTTACCGGCTGCAGCCGGAATGTATGGGAATCAACCGCCATAAATATATAATGCTTCCCCTGCCATTTTACAACACCCTCATCCGGTATTGCAAGTGCCTTGCGGCCCTCTAACCGGATCTCCCCTGAAATAAAATTTCCAGGAAGTAATTCAGGTGCCGGCCGTTCCAGGTCGCAATGCACTTCCACCGCCCGGCTTTCATTGATGTTGTGCGTAATATATTCGATGCGGGCATTAAAACGGCGGTCCGGAGCGGCGGCGGCCGCAAAGCTCAGCTGCTGTCCTACCCTGAGGTCTGCCGCATCATTTTCAAAAACAATAAAATCTGCATGCAGGCGCGACGGGTCCACGATCTCGAACAACACATCCGTAGGCGCGATGTATTTACCCTGTGTGATATTCACTTTCGAAATATACCCGCTAATGGGTGCATAGATGTTTACAGTTCTTGAAATGGACGCACCGGTAAGCCGGTCCGGGTTGATGCCGATCAGCCGCAGTTTCTCCGCGAGGGCCCTTACCAGTATTTGCTGGCTCTCAAACTGCGCAACAGCCTGCTGGTGCACCCGCTCGCTGTTCGACTGCGTTTCGCTCAATGTTTGCTGCCGCTCAAAATCGGCTTTATCAAAGGTCAGCTTAGCCCTGGCCATAAGATAGTCTTGCTGCAATTGGATAAACGCCTGGTCTTCCAATTGTGCCATCAGCTGTCCTTTAACCAGGTGCATACCTGGTATCAGTTTAGCCGACCGGATATACCCGCCCATCGGAAAGCTAACGGCATGAACATGCTCCGGCGGAACATCGATGGTGCCGGTAACAGAAAGCGTGCGGTGCAGGAGTTGCTGCTCCGGTTTTCCAACTTCGATACCGGCATGCCGGTATTGCACACGGCTAAGCGTAACCTGTGTTTCTGTAATGGCCGCAGCCGTTGAATCAGCGGGCTTTTGCCCGTTCTCTGATGTACCTTTACAGCTGCAAAACAAAGCAGCCGCTGCAAAAAAATATAGGATCCTTCTCATGATGATTCTTTTTAATTGTTGCCTTGCAGCCGCTCAATTTCAAACGATGTTTCATTGAGTTGCTGAATCGTGTGAATGTATTGTGCCCGGATATCGAGCGACTGATTGACGAGGATGACCCAATCCAGCAGGCTGATTTCACCGGCATCCAGCTGATGGGAGGCTGTTTGAATGATGATTGCCGCATTGGGCAACAGCGATTGCTGATAACGGATGATCAGGCGGTGCCGCTGCTGGTAAGCCGTGCGGGCATTGTGCAGTTCCGTAGCCAGCCGGGCCTCCAGGTTCTTTAGTTCCAGTTGCTGTGCTTCCACCAGTGTTTTAGCGGCCCGCACCCTTGCGGTACCGGCTCCCCAAAAAAGCGGGAGGCCTACACCAACGGAAACCGTACTGAAGCGGCGGGATGGTCCATAGAGCACATCCCGGCTATCGGGCAGGGTTTGCCATCCGCGCATCGAACTGTTGGCATAGCCCAGGCTAATGGAAGGAAGCAGCTTACCCGATTCCAGTTTACCGGCCGCCTGGCTTTGGCTTAGAGCCGCCTGTTGCAACAGCAATTGCGGGCTTTGGTGGCCAGTTGCAGCAACCGCCTCCGGAGCCGGCGCATAAATCAAACTGTCTGCCACCGGATCCAGGTCCGACGCAGCCTGGGTAAGATAACGCAGCCTGTTGGTGCTCATCTGCCGGTCTGCGAGCAGTGCCTGCAACTGCGCGTCTACCTGCAACCGTTGGTTTTCTGCAGCACTGGACTCCAGCCGGTCTGCCGCCCCGGCCTTTAACCGGTTGCGGGCTTTTTCTGCCACCCGCGCATAAATGCTGTCCGCATAACGCAGCAGCTTTTCCTTTTCCTTAAGCACCAGCAAACCGTAAAACAATTGCTTCAGCTCTGCCCGGAGATCGGTTTGCCGGCTGATGGTTTCGGCCTTGCTTAGTTCAGCATCCGCCTGCAGTACGGCTTTTTGTCTTGCATAAACAGCAGGAAACTGGATGGTCTGACTGATGGCGAAACGCGTGTCGCCAAGCACGCTGTTCAGCTGGCCATATTCGGCGGTAACCGCCGCTTTTTCAGGATCAAAGCCGGAAGCCACCAGTTGCCGGCGGTACCGTTCATGAAAGGCTGAAGCCTGTAAGCCTGGGTGATTCTTTTGCAACAGGGCGGTTGCCTGCTGCAGGGTAACCGGTGTTTGCGCTGTTGCCGTGATGCCGGCCGTGCAGCATAGCACCAGGGCGGCCACTGCAGGGCTGCGCCGCTTAAAATATTTAAAGCCTCTCTCAAAAAGAATATAGAATATGGGCAATACAAAAAGTGTAAGCAAGGTAGAAACGATCAGTCCGCCAATCACAACCGTTGCCAGCGGCTTTTGCACGGCTCCACCCGCACCGGTACTAACGGCCATGGGTATAAAGCCCAGGGAGGGCACCAGGGCCGTCATCAATACGGCGCGCAATTTAGATTTGGTGGCATGGATTACGATGCGCCGCTCATCCTTCCAGCCGAGTTTTTTCAGCCGGTTAAATTCGGACACCAATAATATGCCGTTCAAAACTGCCACACCAAAAAGGGCGATAAAACCAACCCCTGCGGAAATGCTGAAAGGCAGGTCGCGGATCCACAGGGCTAATACCCCGCCTATCGCCGACAACGGAATGGCCGTATAAATCAACAGCCCTTGTTTTACCGATCCAAAAGCAAAATATAACAACAGGAAGATCAGCAGCAATGCTACCGGCACCACAATGCTGAGCCGTTCCTTTGCCGCATTCATGTTTTCGAAAGAGCCGCCATATACCAGTTTATAATCTGCCGGCAGGTGCAGCTGTGTTGCTACCTTTTGCTGCAGTTCGGTTACTATGGACTGTACATCCCGTTCGCTTACATTAAAACCGATCACGATCCTCCGACGGGTATCTTCGCGCTGTATCTGGTTTACACCTTCCACCTCTTCAATGGAAGCTACCTGCGAAATGGGTATCTGCTGGCCATCGGGTGTGGGCACCAGCAAATTGCGCACATCGCTTAAATGCTGCCGCGATTCATTGTTTAGCCGCACCACCAAATCAAAACGGCGTTCCCCTTCAAAAACCTTCCCGGCGGCCTGACCCGCAAACCCGGTGTTCACCGCCCGGTTTACATCCTGTACGTTCAGGCCAAACTTTGCCATTGCATCCCGGTTGTACCGGATCACCACCTGGGGCATGCCGGTAACCGTTTCTTCATACACATTGATCGCGCCCGGTACGGTTTGAATGATACCGTTCAGCCGGTGTGCATAAGCACTCAGTGAGTCCAGATTATCGCCGAATATTTTACACACCACATCCTGCCGCGCACCGGTCATCAGCTCATTAAAACGCATCTGAACGGGAAACTGGAAACCTACGGTAATCCCTGGCACCGCCTTTAGTTCCCCGGTCATCCGCTCCGCCAGCTCCGGGAAGGTACGGGCTGATGTCCATTCTTTTTTGGGCTTCAGGATCACCATCATATCACCCGCCTCAAAGGGCATGGGATCGGTGGGTATTTCGGCACTGCCGATCTTGGTGACCACTTTGGTAACCTCGGGAAACTTTTGAAGCAATATCGAAGATGCCTGCTGGGTATATTTAATAGTGTTATTCAGATTGCTGCCGGTAAGCAAGCGGGTTTCTACTGCAAAATCGCCCTCTTCGATCTGCGGGATAAATTCGCCGCCCAACCGCATCAACAGGAAAACAGCAGTTGCAAACAGCGCCAGGGTAGCAGCAATGATGGTTTTGGGAAACCGCATTACCCGTGCAAGTACCGGCTGATACCGTCGTTCGAGCCAGATGGTCATCCGGTCTGCCAGTGTTTTCCGGTGACTGAGTTTCTTTTTCAGCAACAGCGCATTCATCATCGGAACATAGGTGATCGATAATACAAAGGCGCCCAAAATGGCAAACGCAATGGTCCAGGCCATCGGTTTGAACATTTTCCCTTCGATCCCCTGTAAGGACAGGATCGGGAAATAAACGATCAATATAATGATCTGGCTGAACACGGCCGAATTGATTGTGCTGCCGGTTGACTGCTGTACTTCCGCATCCATCTGGCTTTGACTGATCCGGTCTACCTTTCTGAAATGATGCGCATGCTGAAAACGGTGCAGGATGGCTTCCACCACAATCACCGATCCGTCTACAATGAGCCCGAAGTCGATAGCACCCAGGCTCATCAGGTTGCCACCAATACCAAACAGGTTCATCAAAATGATCGCAAACAACATCGACAGCGGGATCACGGAAGAAACGATCAGCCCCGCCCTGAGGTTGCCCAGGAAAAACACCAGCACAAAAACCACGATCAGCGCACCTTCAAGCAGATTTTGCTCCACCGTTTCAATGGCATTATTCACCATCTTGGTACGGTCTAAAAAGGGTTCCACCACCACCCCTTCCGGAAGCATTTTCTGAATTTCCGCAATTTTTTGTTTAACGCTTTTTACTACTACGGATGCATTCTCCCCCTTCAGCATCAGCACCACTGCCCCGGCCACTTCCCCCTGATCGTTATAGGTCATGGCCCCATAGCGGATGGCCGACCCCAGCCGCACATCGGCAATATCGCGCATCAGCAGCGGAACACCACCGGGTAACTGCCGTACCACGATTTTCTGAATATCTTCCAGACTGGTGGTTAATCCTTCACTGCGGATATAGAGTACCGTGGGGCCTTTTTCAATATAGGCGCCGCCGGTGTTTTCATTATTCCGCTCCAGCGCGTCGAAGAGTTCCGTAAGGGTGATATTGCCGGCCTTTAACCTTGCCGGCGATACGGCGATTTCATATTGTTTCAGCTGACCGCCGAAGCTGGATACTTCGGCCACACCGGGTGTTCCCAGCAACTGGCGGCGCACCACCCAATCCTGCAGGGTGCGCAACTCACGTACATCATATTTATTTTCATACCCCGGCTTCGGACGTACCACGTACTGGTAAATTTCGCCAAGGCCTGTAGATACCGGTGCCAGTTCAGGCGCGTCAATGCCCTGCGGAAGATCCCTGGTAACCTGTTGCAGGCGCTCATTCACCTGCTGGCGGGCCCAGTACAGGTCGGTTTCATCGGTAAATACAATGGTTACCAGTGAAAGTCCGAAACGTGAAAAACTGCGGATCTGTTTGAGACCCGAAATATTACTGCAGGCCTGCTCTACCGGAAACGTGATGAGGCGTTCTACATCCGGCGCCCCCAGCGAGGGCGACACGGTGATCACCTGCACCTGGTTATCGGTAATATCAGGAACTGCATCAATCGGCAGCCTTGTTACTTCGTACCCACCCCAGCCAGCCAGCGCCAGTACGAAAAGGCCAATGATCAGCTTGTTCCTTATGGAAAAGCTGATAATCTTATTCAGCATAAATGATTCGATTATAAAAATAGATAAACAACCGCCGCAACAGAAGCGGCAGCAAACCAATCAAGGCAGGACTGTATCTTTTCCGGGGGTCGTTTTCATAAACATCCTCCGGGTGAAAATGTCTTACCCGTTACAACAACGCCTACCGGCTGATGAAGCAACGCTTTTAGCCATGCCCCCTGGTACAAGAACATATGATCCCTGTAAAAACGGGGAAACAGATACCAGGAAGTTTTTTGATACAGTCGCAGAAACGGTTATGCGTACCTGGGAGGCTTTAGCAACGCATGTAGATAGCCCTTCGGCAAATCGGAATTCCTCGGAAGAAAGAAGATCCGCGACGGACGGAACGGTGTTGGTGTTTGACCCGAATACCGGGCAGGGATCAGGAACACCTGGTAGAGATTGATGGTAAAACTTTTAAAGGGCAGTTGCTCGTCTTCCTGCTGATCATTATCTGCAATATCGGTACCCCAGTAATGCATTTCCAGGAAACCGGCCAGGGAAAGGGAATGATCCCGTTCCACATGCTGAAAATAATGCTGCACCAGGAACGCAACCCGGAAGAACTGGCCGAACTCGGTATGGGTGCAAAGCATTAAGCCAATAACCAGGTATGCCAGTTTCCTTTTCATCGCGGCAAAACTAGCAGTTTGCAGGGAGATAGCCTATAATTATCAGCGTTTTCATCCCTGGAAACCTTTCAGCCCGGGTATGCATGCGCTTTAGCAGCTTTTGAACTGCTCCTGAACGCGATATCAATACAGATCTATTTAAAACCACTACCCGTTCATGCTTTATGCATTTTGCTGTACAAAAAAAGAAAGCATGCCGGTGCATTTTAAACAGTCTTCCGGCTGCCCGATGTGCTTATGATTTCCTTTATCCGGATGCAACCGGTGCGTCTATCCGGTTTTGCGGAACAAGTGATGGTTCAGATCAATGCCCGGTCATCTTCCGGATAAAATCCACCTCTGCATTCCTGTAAGGTGTGCCATCCGTTCTGAAAATATCATGAAACCAAAGCTCCGGTTCCGCATCATATGTTTTTGTCCAGCTGTCCCAGGCATAGATCGTTTGCGATTTGCCGGCCACAAATCCCCAATTGATCATCCCTACCCTGTATTTCTTTGCAATGGGTAAAAAGGATTCGAACGTACTGCCGTTGGGTCTTGCCATATATTCTGTACAAATGATGGGCCGGTTGAACCGTTGTAACCAGCGGATCTTTTTTTCGAACAATTCCGGCTGATCATAGGAATGAAAGGTAATGATATCGGATTGCTCAAGCTGCAATTTATCAATGGGACGCAGGTGCGCCTCCGACCAGTTGCTGCCCGCCCATATACCGGAGGTCAGCGGCTGTGAGGGATGAACGGCACGGGCCCATTCAAATACCTTTTTCAACAAGGGCAATACATAGACTGTTTTATCAGGCAATTCCAATTGGTCGTAGGAAGGAATATTCCTGTTATCCGGTTCATTCCAAACATCCCAGGCCAGGACCCGTTTGTCTTTTCCAAACCTGCGCAAGAGGTCTTTTACATAGGTTTCCAACCGGCCATAACCAGCCGTATCTTTTAATGCCTGCACACCCGGGCTCTGCACCCAACCGGAATTATGTACGTGCGGGCGGGGTGCCGGCTGTGTGCCCCACCGGGGATAGGGATCCCAGCAGGAATCAAAAATGGTGAGCAGCAGTCTGATACCCTGCTTTTCTGCAAGGCCCAGTACTATATCTAACCGTTTAAAAAAACCTTCGCGGTCATACAGGTATAAAAGATCATGCAGGTATACCCGCATCGTATTCATCCCCAGGGAGTGTGCATATGCAAATTCGCGGCTGATGGTTGCGGTATCAAAACTTTCCGGCCGGAACATTTCCAATTGGTTAATCGCCGTACTCGGCAAAAAATTGGCACCTACCAGCCAACGCTGTTGTGCATACCAGGAAGCAGCCTGCTTTTCAGTCCACCGGGCCCGCGCCTGCTGCTGGCCAGTTGCATGCGGCAACCATATGGCTGCCATCAGTACCACCATCCAAAACACCCTTAACGTACTTTTCCCACACCGGGATAAATCATTTTTTTTCATACTCTTTTTTTAACCATTTTGTATCACGGTACACGTGTTGTTTCAATCCCTTACTTCTCACCACATGCATGCACGATTCCATATGCCGGTCCCATAGGATGGTTGTGGTTTCATTTTTCGCTTTTGGCGAACCGGTGTTAGGATTACATTGCTTTGTAAAACTCTTCAAGATTGAAATTCCGGTAGCGGATCACATCGCCGTTGGATTTATAACAGATCAGGTCGTTTTGATTGATCGAAAACATTCGTATATATTTATCCAGGAACCCATCTCCTACCTTGGTAACGGAAGCCAGCGCCACGTTTGCGGGCATATCCACATTCCCCAAGCGATACGCCAGCAATCCCCAGGAATGACTGCTTAAGATAGCACCCCTGATAACGGCCTGTCCGCGGTGATCATAACCGAAATCCGTACGCACCACTCTTCCGCCGGCAAAACCGGTTCCATTGTATGCATTAAGATTCCAGTTGGTTGCCGTGTTCGTAAACAGTCCTACCGACATACTTGGATTGGGGCCCATGTACCACCGGTCTCCGGAGGTACGCACCCATGATTCGGGTACGGTGATCACTCTTACCGGATCGCTTACAACCGGTGCCTGATCCGGGGTTGCCGCGCCGGCATTCATCCGGTAAACCGCCCATCCGCCCGAAAGATTTCCTGTAAGAAATACGACCCGGTCGAAGCCACTGAACCAAATGCCAAACACTTTATCGGGCGTTAGGCCGGAATACATTTTAACAGGATTACCCAGGGTCTTATTCCCATTTCCGGCCAGTGGATACATCCACAAATTACCGGAGGCATCCCGCATCATCAGGTCGCCATAATAATCATTCAGGATGGTGCCGGGATCCTTGAGCGCAGGAATATTACCAATCAGTTCCCCCTGCGGAAAACCCACCAGCCGGAAGATATAATACAACCTGTTTTTCTGCATATCCACCTTTACGGTGGTATCCGTTACACCGAAGGCCACCGGAAGGATATAATCCGTATAGGGCGTCAGTTTTTGCGTATGGACCGTAAGCGGCATCCGGGGGGTAACGGATTCACCGGCTTTTAAAACGGCCTGCCCGCTGATGCTGTAACTTTCCGGTGGCAACAGGAGATAGCCGGTTTTATTCTGAACATTATAAGCATCCACATCTGCCTGGGACAGGGCTTCAACCGTAAGGTCCAGATCCTTTGTAAAAGGTGTAGTACCGCCCTTGCTGATGCTATAATAAAAAGTGGTATCCGGCGACGCGGAAATATAAAGCTTCTTTTTTACAGAATCCGCTGCAAACGCATCCGTAAGGTACAACCGGTCATACACCTGTAGTATACCGGTATCCGCGTCGTCCGGAAAGGTTTCCTTGGCACATGAAACAACACTAACCAGTCCCAGGCCTGCGAGGATCAGCATTGCAAAAGATTTTAACCGAATAAGCATGTGAATATTTTTTACTGATAGAATTCTGATTCAAACCGGTCGATCCATACACGGCCGTCCGACACCACCGAAGGAACCGCCGTTCTGAACCAGTATAATAACTGCGCAGCTACATCTTCTTTCCGAACCGAAATAGAGGGTGTAAGCGTAAAGAGATTGGCCGGGTTAAACCGCACATTATAAGCGATCATAAACCCGGGCGCTACATTTGCATCGTTCCGGAGCCCGCTTCCGCCCTGCGTTGTCGTAAGCAGTACCATCCAGTTTTCCTTTTGATATGTTGGCCGCTTCTGTACAGCACGCACCATTTCTTTAATATATCCATCAATCGTACGCAGGGCATCGGCAACGCTGCCGTCGGTGAAGCCGTTTTGAATACCGGCTTGCTGGGCGCTGATAAACTGGGTGATCACCAGGTCCGGATCTTTTGTTTTCAGCTCCGCCACTGCCTGGCTACCGGTAGCAGCATCATCTGCCGTTACCAGCCGGTTATTGGCATCCGCCAGCAGCGTATGTACCAGGTTATACCAGGGGGCTATTGCCGTTATTTGAATCGACTGGCTTTTGTTATGTAAATGCCGCAATGCCGTTAAATTGACCGGCACCGGTATCTTATTGGTCGAATCTACCGGTGTGGCATAAAAGGTACTGTCGTAGATCCGGTGACGCAGTGTATCATTGCCGGTCATCATACTGGCCCAGGAGGCTGCATTGGTTACCGGTTTGGGTGCAGCTGCCACATTCCAGGTATACTTCGATTTTGCCAGCAACTCCTGTATAAACGCCGGTTTGATGGTATTGAGTACTTCGGCGGAGACCCCGTCAATGCTGATGAATAACATTTTGCGGCGCTGCAACGCACTGGTATCGGCAGCCGGCCGGTAGGGGTCATCGATGGTACCCGGATCGGGAAATTTTGTACAGCCATTGCCGCCCGCCAGCACAACCGCATAAAGAAAAAAGTAAAGGACCGGATGGATCTTCATGTCAAATTTATTTTTCAGTTTAGGGTGCCAGCATTCCGAATTCGGAAAATACGCCCTGGTAATTATCGTTTGTTCCCCAGTTACCGTTAATGGTAAACCTGATATACCGTACATTGTTTACCCGTGGAAAATTTCTCAGGATCTGCGTCTTGCTTACCTTTTGCGCATCGGCACTCCAGTTCAGGTCTGCCGGGATCCAGTCCGGGCTATCATTGGTTAGCAGGGTGGAACTCAGATAACAACTGGTATAACGGGGATAGTAAACCGAGGTTCCGTCAACCGCATACCAATAGCCCCCTACATTATTGAATTTTCCCATATCGAAAATAAACCAGTGTGGCAGGGCATGGCGGGTTGCCGGGCTCAGTGCTCCCCGCTGCAACCAGATGCCGGGCATCTCCATATTTCCATCCAGCAGGTTGGATGCATAAAATCCCCGCTCTGCTTCCTGGCAGCAAAAATCAATGGCCAGCCAGCCGGAGCGGTCCAATATCCGCGAAGGTACCGGCACAGGCCGGGTGCCACCAGTGTCGGTTACCGGGTTGTAGTTATAGATATCCTTGTTCAACCGGGGATATTTTGCACCGATAGAATCTACAACAGGTCCTGAAGGCAACAGCGACCAATAGTAAAAGAACGGGTACAGGTCTGTTTGAGCAAACTCACTTGCATACTGGTAAAACAGGTTTATTTTTTCCGGGTTTGAATAAGTTTGCCGGAACAGGTGCCGCATCCGGTAGTCTACATATTGCATCAGGTCGTACCCGTTAACAGCCGGATTGAGGCTGCTGATCTTATCTAATAATTGTACAAACGGTATGAGTTTGATGAGGTACCCATTGGTCCGCGCGGAAAGGTCGGTTGCAAAATTGCTTTTTACCGTTTTAGGTTGCCGTACGTACCACAGCGCCGTATCCACCGCCAGCTTCATAGCGGGGTTCAGTTCCCGGATATTGATACCCAGCCGGTCGGCCATCTTTATCGAATACAGGTTGGGTGCGGTTTCCAGTATATCGGCCCAAACCCAGGTGGCGGTTACATTATTGCGCCCGATTTCAGAAAGGGTACGCCAGACCCCCTTTTTGGTGAGCTGGTCCAGGTTGGCGATCTCATTTGCAAAAAACGCCTCGTCCATCTGGAGCACCACCGGCTGATAAGCGTGTGCATAGGCGGCGCGGGGTTGTGCATCCATGATCACCCATACCGGCAGCTCCGGTGCTTTGTTTAACGAATCGGTGGTAGCATCTTCCAATCCCTTCCACCGGTAAATATCCTCGCCAATGATGCGGTCCCATTCCTGCATCAACGCCGTTGGCCGGATTACGGGATGCTTGTCAAAAAAGTATTTGGGCAATTCAAAAATGATCCGCTTACCGCGCAGCTGAACCCAGGGAACAGAAGACTGCTGCATACGCTCTGCCCATTCGGTATCGGTACTTTCGCCCAATACAAAGTCCGGTGACCGTACCGCACCACTAATCTTCAGCGATGCTTCCTTTACCGAGGTGTTCTGCGACGCCAGGATATAGATACTCCCTCCGTATAAATTACGGATATAGTTTTTGCCGGCACTTAACAATGCGATGCTGTAAATAAGCGGATCCCTCCTGGGGAACGGTGTTCCGCTGAGGTTATCCGTCCACCCCCCGATCTGGGCCTTCAGTCCCACAACCCCTTCCGGAACCTCAATCAACACCGGTTCTCCGGCGGGCGCATACAAACCCGTGCTGTATTGCTGGGGGGGCGTGGCCACGATCCGTAAATCACCGGGATATACATACTTTTGATCCAGCCGGATGGTTACGGTTTCGCCCGCGAGCCGCGGTTCTGCGGCACCCACCAGCCCGGGGAACACCCTTGCCACATCCAGCTTGCTGAAATCATTGCCCAATGGCTTGCTGCTGGATGCCGCAGTAGCTCCGGACTGACCCGGGTCCGTTCCATCTTCGAACCGGTAGCCATATTTTTTACAGGATAGCACTCCCATCAACAGGGCTCCCAACAACCATAAATAAACACTGCGCATAGATCGTTTTTTTTAAGGATACAATATCAGTTTTGCAATATTGGCCACCGGTTTGTTATCAAATAAACTAAAGCTGCCTGCGAGGATCACGCTTCTTATGCCGCCGGCGGTTTTGGTTTCCAGCATATCCAGGATCTGGCCGTTAAAAGCCCCCAGACTGTTATAGCCGGACGTAAGGGTTCCATCCGGATTCAGTATCATGAATCCGCGCCTTGTAATTGCAACGGACGCATCCGGATTGGAATACTTTTCAAAACTGCCGCTCACGATCACCTTACCATCGCTCAACTGTGCGGCATAGTTAACCAGCTGCCCCCTGTTTGAAGCGGCCTGCACCATATTACCCAGCCGGAAAAAAGGATCTACAGACCCATCTTCATTTAACATCACCAATCCATAGGGGGTGCTTGCTCCGTTAAACATGGTAAACGCACCGGTAACCAATAGCTTCCGTGTTACCGGGTTATAGGTAATGCCTGAAATAGCGGCATTGGCACCCGCACCTATATTGAAACGGGTATCAATCCCCCCGTTATCATCCAACATAAAGATGCGGTTGGCGCTCATTCCATTATAAGAAGTAAAACTTCCTACCACAATAATTTTACCGTTGGGTGCCGTTCCGTTGTACAGCTGAACGGCACCGGTTATGGATCCGTTTGTTCCGTCTGTCGGCGACCGGGGTTCGTAGCTGTAGGCGGTATCCAGGATGCCGGTTTGCGATAAAGCGGCGATCTGTTTCATAGGCGTCCCGATCTTGTAAACATTTTTTGCAGTAGACAGACTATAATCACTCAGGTAGTAATTATTAAAACCGCCAATGCAGATGATGCGCCCCTTGGCATCGATAAAGGCCCGGATCACCACATTATCAAATCCCCCCGTAAAAACGGGCAGGGTATCCATATTATTTTCTACAATATTGGGATCCGGATTGTACACGTTCCGCACCAGTGAATCCATCTTACCATCTTCCAGTATACGGGTGATATTGTTGATGCCACCGCTGCCTCTTCCGTTATAGGAACTAAAGCCGCCATAGATCAGGTATCCCGGATACTGACTGAGCTCACAAATGCCCAACAGCCTCCCGTTGGGTCCGTTGCCAATGGTAAGATCGTTCCGGAACAGCCCTGTTAAGGGATCCAAAACCGTAAGGTAGCGGAACAAACTGGTTCCATTGTAATAACTGTTTTGGTTAGGACGGTAAGAGGCTTCTGAATTCCAGGTGGTAAAATCACCTGCAAGAAAAAGGTACTCCGATGTGGCATATTTTTTATTGTACAGCGCTCTTATAGCCCCGTTTACTCCCGTGCCCAGGATATTGGCGCCGAGCTCATTTTTACCAACCACGTTAAACGCGGAATCAAACACCGCTTTTCCGGATACATTAAAAACCGGCCCGTAAAAGTTCCGGTTATTAACCACCAGCTTGGCCGCTCCCGAGGAAGCAAAATCCGGGACAATCACTGTTAACAAGCTATCCGCCACATTGATTGAATCGATGGCCGCCTGCACACCGTTTATAAAGAATGTTGTTGTGCCACGGTACCGGGCCACTGAATCCAGGCCGGTAATTTTAAACGAAACCCGGTCGCCGATATTCCCGCTGGCCGGCACGGGGTTTAAACCAACAAAGGCAATGGTATTTACCGGTGCATCCCGGTAAGCACCAGCATATACCTGGTCTGTTTTCCTGTAACAGGCCATGAGTGTTATTAAAAAGCAACACCCCAGCAAAAACATGCCATTCCGTTTTTTAATCATACTTCGTCTGTTTTAATGCACACTGCTGTAATATTTTGCCTGCAACCAGGCCTGGTAAGGATCAAATCCGAAATAATGCGAATAGTAGATCAATACGTGGATCATCCCGTTCGAGGGTTGTATGTTACAACTGGCTACGGGCCCCTGCACCCAGTTTTGAAGCGGCGAAGCTTCACTGGGTACATAGTTCAGGTATAACCGCCGGTAGCCTTTGTATTTTAATCCCCGGGCATCTGTAAATACGGTTCCGATATTCATTACCTGGCCGCTGACCGAATTGGCATATTCACCGGAGAACGAATACAGGTTGCTAAAATCCAGCTGGGGAAAATCTTCAATTCCTCTTACCCCCTGGAACATATACATCATGAGGTTGTTGCGCCAGAATTCGGGCTTCAGATCCTCCAGTCCTGTTAGTGTATCCATCCCCGCCGCCCTGAAATTCTGATTGATGTAATAATAGGTTTTCATGATACTGGAATCGGCCGGTGCAAAAAATGTGAGACTGCTGTCCTTAAAATAATTTTCCAGCTTCGCAATTTTTATTACCTGCAGCAATGTATCAAACAGCTCGGGATTGGCCTCAAAATATTGCAGCATGTTTCCGTTAAACCGGGCAATGCTTTGTCCCGTATCAAAATAATATTGCTTTTTACAACTGCCCAGCAATGCAATACCGATCAGCAGTAACAACATCCATTTAAAGTATCTTTTCATATTTGCCAGTTTAATTATAGCCAGAATGTATTTGGTTTTATCAGCGGGTTCCGGCGCATTACTTCATTGTGTATCGGATAGGTCCAGGCACCGCTTACAAACTCTTCATAACTGATCGCATTGGGGGTGTACTTGGAGTCGAGAATATGCCGGGTACGTACAAGATCATAAAACATGGTTCCCTCCCCCATCAGTTCCCGCTCCCGTTCCCACCAGATGGCATCTTCCAGTGTAATGGTATTGGAGGCGGAGGCCGTTTTAACCATATTGCCACCGGCAAACGGCTCGGCGCCGGCGCGCTGCCGTATCTTATTCAGCTCGGAGAGCGCTTCATCATACCGGCCCAGTTTCTCCAGGGCCTCCGCCCGCAACAGGATGGCATCTGCCAGGCGGAACAGGATTTTATTATCGTTGGGATTTTCATTTTCACCGGAGGTGCCATAGGTATTTATGAATTTGAGGAATACAAACTGCCCGGCCGTGTTGTACATATTATCCCGTTCAAACCACAGGTCCATGCGCCGGTCAACATTTCCGTTGTAGGCAGCATCATACAGGCGGTGCAGGTATTCGCTGTTATAATAAATATAGGTGCTGTTTACATTCCGTTTATAGGGCGTGCGCAATACAATATCCGCAAGGGTTACCAGCAGGCCGAAGGTTTCCCCGTAGTTAAAGTCCTGCCCAACTTCAAACAGGCTTTCCCTGGAGTTTCCTTTAAACAGGTCTTTCATATTATCCAGGGACAACAGCTCATAGGATCCTTCATTCTGGTTCACCAACAGATTGCCCAGATCGGCTACCTGCTGGTAATATTCCGTGGCATGTTCTTCATCAAAGCCGGCCATCCACATGTACATTTCCATCATAAGCGCATAAGCGCCTCCTTTCATGGCTCTTACACCTCTCAGTGTAGGATCGGGATAGGTCCAGGGCAGGTCACTTACCGCCGACCGGAGTTCTTCGATGCAATTTTTAAATACCGTCAGCTGACCGGTACGTTCATGTTTACTCTTATCGTTGGCATCAATGATATAGGGTACATCTCCGAAATGACGTACCAGCAAATAGTAGGTAACGCTTCTTAAAAACTTCGCCTCGGCCTTGTATCGTGCCCGGTCTGCATCCGCCAGCCCGGCAATGCCCTTTGCATCTACATTTATCAACAGCGTATTGGCCGCATTTACTACCTGGTAAAGGAACCCCCAGTCCGACATATTGTCAATACCAAAGGTAGCCGCCGACCAGTTATTGTAGGCTCCCTGCCACCATTCGTCGGACCGGAGCAGCCCTTTCATATCGTTGTTATTAAACAGCGGGATATAGCTGCGTGGAATGCCGGGCTGATCCGATGCGCCGGAGATCGTCCAGGCTGTTGCCCGCAGATCTCCGATGGCCAGCAGCGTATGCCCGCCCATTGCAGTGTACCTGCGCAATAACGTATAAGCGCCCGTAGTAAACCGCTCTACGTCATCACGGGTTTTCCAGAAATTATTGCCCGACATTGCATTGACCGGATCTACATCCAGGTATTTTTTACAACTGCTGAGCGATCCGGTAGCAATGACCGCTATTAACAGCAGGATGAATATTGTTGTTCTTTTTATCATGCGTTGCCTGTTTAAAATGTTACATTCACTCCAAGACTGTATTGCCGGGGGTTAGGATATCCATTGGGATTATCGCGTCCCAGGTCACTTACGTTCTCCGGGTTGGGGCCGCTGTAATGACTCAGCACCAGCAGGTTCTTTCCTGTAAAATAGATCCGCGCATTGCTGATCAGGAAACGGCTCACCCAGTTTTTATTCAATGTATATGAGAAGGTGACATAATTGAATTTAAAATAAGAACCATCTTCCATGAACAAGGTCTGGTTATACCGGAAGGCATCAATTAACCGGTTCTGCTGATAGTCCAGCGGATACGGATAAGTAGCATTATCCCCCGGCTGTTTCCAGTAATTATACTGGCTGATGGGTGGTAATACCTGGGTGGAGCTAACATTGGCATTATCCGGGTTGTAGAAATACTGGAAGGTGCGTGCCAACGGTGTATTCAGCACATCGCGAAAAAAAGTGAAGGAGGTACTTAAGGTAAGTCCAAAATTCTTATAGGTGAGTGTATTAATAATCCCTCCCGTTAGCTTGGGCTGCGGATCGCCCACGGCCACCCGGTCGTTGGCGTCTATTTTATAATCCCCATTCAGGTCCGCAAAGATCGGGTCACCGGCCGTAAGGTACTGACCGTTGATCTGCATCCGTTTTCCCGTCATCGGATCATAGGGTACATCTGCGTTGGTGGCATAAACGCCCTTTGTATTGTACAGCAGGTTGCCCAGCGGGTTTCTACCCAGGCGGTAAAGTACAGGCAAGCCCAGTAAATCGTTGGGGTTGTATACGATCTGCCGCATATGCTCCGGCAGCCCCGTAAGTATACTCCGGTTAAACGCACCATTTATTTGTAACCGCCAGTTGGTTTTACTGTTGAAGGCCAGCGGCCGGAACGAAAGCGTTAACTCATGTCCGTAGTTTACAATACTTACATTATTTCCCGGCATCCGGCTATAGCCTGTTTCCCTGGGCAGCTCCACATAGTAAACCTGGTCGTCTACGATCCGGTAATAATAATCATAATCAATCGTGATCCGGTTCTTTAAAAATCCGCCTTCAAAACCCAGGTTATACTGGATGGTTGATACGGGCAGGAAAAGCGGATTGGCGGCGGTTCCGTAATCCATCAGCACCGTGGGCTGCCCCATATAGGTACCGCTGGGATAATAGCGTCCGTAAGCGGTAAAGATATCCCCCTGCGGTGAAACCGTTTTTCCCCAACTACCGCGGATGGCTCCGTAATCCAACCAGGAAGCCTTATTCATAAAGCGCTCTTTGAAAAAGTTCCACCGGAAAGCGATGGACGGGTTCTGGCGGTAACCCGCCAATGGCCCCGTAGTAGAAGATCCGTCCTGCCGGAAGTTCACATCCAGCACATACTTCTGTAAATAGTTATAGGAAACTGTTCCACCATAGGCAAATGTTTTCCCGTTTACCGGTGCTCCCAGCGTACCATAAATGGATCTTGCCAGGTTAAAACCTACCGGACCGGATATTTGATTATTGGGAGCGCCATACAGAAGGGAGTAGTTGGTATTGACCAGATTGCCGGTGATCTCGGAAAATACAAAGGCACTGAAATTATGCGTGTTCTCTCCAAAGCTTTTTAAATAGCTGAGTGCATTCCGATTTTGATAGCCATTGGAATTACGGCTGTAGGTATTATACTGTGATTGGGATACGGAGCCCGTCGAAAGGCCATACTGACTTCCGGAGTTGAGCCAGGAGGGATAAAAGGTATTGCTGGTGGCCGTTTGAAAATTAAAGTTCCCCTCCGTTTTGAAGCGGAGTCCCTTTGCCAGTTGCAGTTCCAACGTAAGGTTGGTCAATATTGAATTGGTCTTGTTATCATCATCAATCTGAAATGCCGCCAGCGCGTCGCTGTTTTCCGTATATACATCCGGAGGCGGCAGCAATGTGGAAGCCATGCCGCTGGTGGCCACACCGGTTTGCAGCAGGCCCACCCCACTGCCCTTTTTGTTGGTAGCGCTGGTTGCCGTAATAGCGGCCAGCATGCGGAATTTACTGTCCTTCGTCTGGTAAATGGTATTCATACCGGCTGAATACCGTTTCAACCCGGTGTTCTTAATAATCCCGTTTTCTTCGTAATAAGACACATTCACCTTATAGTTAAAGCTGGGATCCCCTCCGGAAAAGGCCAGGTTATGGGAATGGTTATAGGTGGGCCGGTAAAACAGCGACTGCCAGTTGGTGGAGTTATTCAGATAGGGGTTTAAACTATCCGACAACAGGTAGTTCATGTTTACCTGTGCCATTCCGTATTGCCGGGAATACAGGTTGTTTTCCACCACCTGCATGATCTTTAGCGCCCGCTCCATGCGGCCTCCGTAAATTGGCCGCAGTGTAGGTACATCACTGAGGAAAAGGTTGCCGATATAACTGATCTGCGGCCGTTTGGACCGGCCTCTTTTTGTGGTAATGATCCAAACCCCGTAGGCGCCTCTTGAACCGTAGGCGGAGGTGGCTGCCGCATCTTTTAATATTTCGATGCTCTCCACATCTTCTGCAGGTAACAGTGCCAGGGGACTGATCCCTGGTCCGGCCTGGGCAAACCCGTACTCATTATCGGTATTGGGATCAACCGGCACCCCGTCAATAATGATCAGCGGCTGGGCGGTAGCCAGGTAGGCATCATTTCCTTCTCCCGTTACCGCAATGCTCGATAATCCGCGCTGGAAGATGGAACTTTTAGCACCCGGAGCTCCACTGGTATTCTGAATATTTACGCCGGCCACTTTTCCCTGCAACAGATCCACTACGCTCGACGCCGGCACATCCTTGATATCTTCTGCACTGATAACGGTTGTAGCGGCCGTTGAAATTAACCGGTTCTTTTTTTGAAAGCCCACGACCACCACCGTATTCATCGAGTTCTTTGAATCATCTGCTTCCATTTCAATCACCACCTGCGTGGTGTCGTCTGTAACCGTATAAGCGGCAGCGCTATAGTTTACATGCGATACCTGCAGTTTTGCTCCGGCGGCTGCTTCTATGGAAAAATGTCCTGCGGAATCCGATTGCACCGACCGGCTGCCCCTCGAAATTGTAGCTCCCGACACAGCCGTACCGGTTGCTTTATCCTGGATACGGCCTTTTACCACACGCTGCGCCTGCGCAGCAACCTGCATCAGTAGAAAAACCGATATTGTAAGTACCCAAATTCTCATAATATTCTTTTTAATTGCAGTGGCGGCCTGTTTAATAATTCGTAAACCTCGGAGAGCTGTTTTTAAAATGAAACACCAGTTCCCAATCGCCCTTTTCATAAATCGCAAATTCAAAACGCAATTTTGCACTTACACCCAGGCCGGTGGGTCCCAGCCGGTAATAAGAAAATGCCACGTTGGCCCTGGTTCCGCTGGTATTGGTATATTTTGTGGGGAAGCCATTTACCAGGGGCAGCGGGTAGGCCACATCATATTTCACATAGCCGGTTGTTTGCTGCCGGTTAAATCCATGCAGTAACTGTCCCCAATCTGTAGTATTAAATAAAGCAGGGTCAAGTGCATTATACGCGGAATCCAGGAACCGGAAGGTGATGCTGCTGCCGGTATCCTTTTTTGTCAGAAAAATATCCACATCCGCAGCGGTCATGGCAAGGCCGTCCTTTTGCCGGGTCATTCCGGAAATTTCCGTGGGCTTAACCGCCGGATTGGTGATCATGCCGGTTTCCACATTATAATTAGAGGGCTCATATGGCCGGGGTTTGTAAGGCCGGAACCGGAGGTTATAAAAATACTTGCTGGCCCCGGAATTGGACACTTTTACGTTAAATTTATAACCGGAATCCGGCCGGGTAACCAGGTGCGAAACATCCATACCGGACCATACAAGGATCTGTCCGGAATGCTTCCGGATTTCAAAGATCCGGTGGTACTCAACGGCTCGCTTGTTTTCAATTTCCTCCAGGGACGTTTCCTTACCGGTGTAGGTTTCCGCATTGCTCTTCCATACTTTAACCGGATATACGTCGGCATTTAATTCGGGTGCGGGCTGTCCGTCATAGCGTTTGAGGTCTACCATTTCAAAGGTTACCGGCTGAGAGGTATTGCCAAAATTGAAGTTGCCATCATAAACCGTATTCCGGCCCAATGTAGGCGCATAATCAATAGTGGTAAACCGTGCATCCACATCCAGGGAGTCCTTGTCTTCCGGAACATATTTTGCACAGGAAGCGGCTCCTGCAACCAGCAGCAGGCAGATCATTATTTTTCTCACTGTCATAGTCATCCTGTTAATGATTAATACAACCACAGTTCGGCCAGGTTTACATATTTATAGGAAGCAAAACCACCATAGTTCTGCAAAACGGTAAAGCGGAAAAAGCGGGCGTTGTACCGTTGGGGAAACGCGAACCGCTGCTTTGCGTAAACGGTAAAACTGAGGGTTTCCGGAAACGAAAAGGTATCGCTGCTCATCCATTGAAGCGGTGCTTTTGTTTGTGTGGTATCTGCGGCAAACTCCATCAGGAAGCGTACAGTTCTTCCCGGCCATGCCGATGAAATGGTTTCCTGCCGGTTCTGTACGGCCATACCGCTCAGGTTATTATTCCGGCCCATATCCACCGTAAAATAATACGGTGCAGGAATGTCCCTGTATCCCGCATATCCCGGGTAAAGGGTTTGCCAGAAGGTTACCAGGCTTCCGTCGAACGCGTGGGTTACAGTACCCCCTGTTGTGGTGGCCGGTGCAATGGAGTGCCAGCTGAACGGTTTCCACAAACTGCGGTCAATGGAAAAATCGGCCAGGGTACTGGTAAAACTGGAAAAACCAAATTCATGATCCTGTGCCAATGTGTGTATCAAAACACTTCCGGCACGGGCCGTGGCTACGGAACTGGTATAGGCCGACTTCCAGAAGCGGCGGAACAGGGAGAAATTCATATCCGAGAATTCAATCACCTTCGGACCGTTATTGGCCGTACCCGCCGAGCTTTCCAGGATCGCTTTCAGATTCATTTTATACGCGTAATCGTAGGATGTAAAGGGTATGCCGCCGGAAGCCTGTGCCAGTTCTTCAAATGGATGGCTGCCGTCAACAATATACCGGGCCATCAGCACCCGCAATCCTTCATAGTTAAACATACCCGAGTCTGGACGGCTGAGGTCATATTGCCCGGGCTTCAGGTACAACGGCGCACTGTCGATTGACCTGCGGTAGTTATTGAAGTTTTCAACAGCACGCTTAAAGCTGTTGTTGGGAATTGCAAAAAGGGTAACACTGTCGCCTGAAGTAATTTTCCGGATCATATCCGGGTACCGGCCAAGTACCACCAGCATGGAATCATAGACCCCGTTCTGGCTTTTCAGGTATTCTATAGCGTTACCGTTATACACTACCGGCGCTACCTGCATTCCATAGTAGGCTGTTTCCTTTTTATCACAGGCCAGCAGGAACAACATCATCAACAGGCCTGGCCAGAAAATAGAAACCATTTTTATTTTCATCGTTACTTTCTTTTTTAAACCACGGAGCATCAGCTGTGCCTTTATTTCCAATAAGGATTTTGTTCAATCAGGGGATTCTTATCCATCACTTCCTGCGCCACGGGCCAATAAATACCGCCGCGGTCAATCAGCTCATTGAAGGCCGGGTCCGTGCGCATAATTTTATTAAACCGTACCTGGTCATACCAGCGGTTTCCCTCACCCACCAGCTCTCTTCTGCGTTCCAGGAAAATATCAACCAGCAGCTGACGCATGTCCTCCGGCTTGCTTCCGCTTACCAGCCAGGGATTCAGTCCTCTCCGTTTGCGGATTTCGTTCAGTACCGCCCAGGCATCATTATAATTCCCCAGCACATATTGCGCCTCGGCCCGGATCAGGTAGATGCCCTCAAAACGGGCAATGGGTATACAGGAGCCAAAAATGGTGAACGGACTATTGGTATATTCCATATTGCGGAACTTGGAAAATACCGGGATCGCGTTATAGTAATTGGTAAAATAAACGGTTCCATAATTTTTAAATTCAAACTGGTATGGATTCCGGGCATCATTTACCGAATAAAACATCTGGCTGATCGTATCCCGGGTAATGTACAGGTCGGGGCGGTTGCGGGCCACATAGGGATTGGCCAGCGTAAGCGACTCCAGGTGCCCTACCCCGCTGGGACCCGATTCCCGGTTGGCCATGCGGTAAGGAAAGGCCAGTACCTGGTAGCAATAACTTCCGTTGTTCGGAATGCCATTGCTGTAAAACACACTCCGGGTGCCGGCCAGCAAGCTCGTCACCTCTGAAGTTTCAATAAACTTTGTACGTGTTTTTCCCAGCTCCACCGCAAACTTGTAGGAGTAGTTATAGGCGTTCTGGTAATCGCCCATCCAGGCATAGATCTCGGCCAGTAATGCCACACACTGATAATAGCCCCAGAACGCATTTCCCCAAACATTCCAGCTTTCCCCGTAATAATTACCATTGAACCCGAGTTTGGATTTATCATTGCCCCCGAACTCAGTGGGCAGACTGTCCATATAGTTGCGGATCTCGGAAATGCAAAAATTGAGTACCTGTTTTTGCGGTGTGCGGGCTACCTGCAGCGTATTGCCGTCTTTTGTTGCATTAACAATAAGCGGCACGTCTCCCCATATCCGGGAAATATAGAAGTAGTTAAACGCCCGGAGCAGGTGCGCCTGGGCAATATCCACCTTGCAGTTGAGCTCCGAATACCGCAGGTCCGCCTTACACTTTTGGGCATTTTCGATAAAGGTGTTACAGCCATCAATAGCGGCATAGAAGCGGCGCCAGTTGGTGAGCTGAATGATCTCCGGATAACTTTTATTCAGGTTATTGCCAATGATCGCATCCAGATAGCCGCCCTTTGTGGAGGCTGTAAAATCGCCCTTCCGCAGCTCTCCATACATCCAGTGCGCATTATTCTCTGCCAGGGCCGCACGAGTAAGCCCGTAAATGCCCACCAGCCCGGCCTTTGCATCATCATAGGTTTGCCACATTGCCATCCGCGGTGAAGCCGCCGACGATTCAATATCCAGTTTTTTACTGCAGGCCGTCAATGCCAGCAGATAAAAGACCATTAAGCAGGTTAAGATACTATTCTGTTTCATACATTCTATCTTATAATTCCTTTTCCAGGTGCCACGGCCGGACGTCAATAACCGGAGGCGTCTATGAATGGTTATCGCCCATTTTTATCAAAAATTCAATTTTGCCCCGATGATATAGGAACGGGCAATGGGCAGGCTCCGTCCCGAATAGATGCCCTGGTAATCCGTCAGCTCCGGATCACCACCTTTAAAGGGCGTAAGTGTAAACAGGTTGGATGCCGTTACATACAGCAAGGCCTTTGAAAGCTTCATGCTTTTCAGCAACGTGGTTTTTGAAAAATCATACCCCAGTGTGAGATACCGCAGCTTTAAAAAATCGGCACGTTCCAGGAACAGGTCCTGATCCAGCCGGTATGGAATGGTTCCGCTCCAGGGATTATACATCGGGTACCTGTTGTAATCGAAGGTTTGCTGCCAGAACGTAACTTCTTTCACATAGGTGATATTCCGGGAGTTCTCTGTATTGATAAAATCGAGCTTACCGGCCGTGAGCTGGTTCTGCAGCCGGTGCCCAAGGCCATAGAATAACAGAAAATCCAGGTTAAAATTCCGGTATGTCAGCTTGTTGCCCAGTCCGCCGTAATATACCGGCATGGAATGGCCCTTCAGCACTTTATCCCGGGCATTGATGATCCCATCGTTGTTCACATCCTTCCAGATCGCGTCTCCCACTCCCAGCTCCAGGGTGCCAAATTTTACAGGGTTGCGGGAACCATCCTGTAACACCGGTCCCATCGGAATATCCGCGGGTTGGTTAATCATCCCATCGTTCTGGTACACCCAAAATGCATCCACCGGCTGGCCAACCACCAGCTTCCTGTCGGGGTATTCAATTTCCTGCAGCTGGTAAGGCAATCGGGTGAGCTTATTATGATTGGTACTAAAGTTGGCATCCAGTACCCAGCTGAGCCCCTTCGGGTGTTTCAGGATACCGGCCGTAATGCTTATATTGATGCCGGTGTTCCGCACCGCCATTCCCTGTACCTGCTTGTAGGTAAAACCACTCTCCGTGGGCAGGGAAACCGGAACGATCATGTTCTTATCCTCATTGTTGTAATAATCGATGCCGAGCAGCAACCGGTCTTTCCATATCCCTAACTCTGTGCCGATATCCAGTTTCTCACTATAGGGCCATCCATAGGTATTCATGATCCAGCCGGCGGAATAGGTTTGCGAAAGCGCCGCCAGCCCCGCATAGCTTCCCAGCACCGGCTCATCAGAATACCCCACATCCACCCGGTATTGGGGGCCAATGCGAAAACGGTTATCCGTGATGAGTTTTCCAAATATGCCCCATGAAGCTTTTAGCGCAATGGTGCTGAAAGGCGTAGTCTTCCGCAACAGTTCCTGTATATTAACTGTTGAACTGAATACAGGTGTCAGTAACCAGCGGTTCGTTTTGGAAAAACCGGAATACCCGTCATACCTTCCAAGCGCATTAACCGTTACTACATTCCGGAACGAATAGCCCAATGATCCATAAAGGGAAGAGAGTGCCGATTTTATTTTATCGGTAAAGGGATAGGCAAAGATGTCGTAAGCATTCTGATAGACCGACCCGCTTAGTCTTATTTCTTTGATTTTTATAAAATCATTGGGGGTGTTATACCCCAATACATAGTCATATTTAGACTGATCGGTCAGGAAGGTTTGCCCCGCGCCGATGGTCACCTGGTGCCGCTCATCATCCGATTTGAAATGATAATCGACCGTGTTCCGGATCGTTGCTCTTTGATTAAATCCAAAATAAGAAGAAATAAAACTGGTATTGTCCATCAGGGGTTTTCCATAAAACACATCCCGGAGCCCCTCTTCATAATCCAGCGATAATTGGGATTTCAGGCTGAGCGCGCCCAATTGTGCCGCAGCCGAAAAGTATCCAACAAAGGAGTTGGTTTTATTCTGGTCCTCGGAACCACGGTATTTATCCAGGAAACGCTGATAGGATGTGGCGCCCGGAGAAACCGGGTTGGTGAGATCGGGAACAAACCTTGTTTCGGCAAAGCGGTCGCGCAAGTTGCGGTTCCGTTCCCGCTGGGTGCGGATCGCATTCATATTACCGGTAATGGTAAGCCACTTCAATGGCAGCATATTGATCCCAAAAGAAACGGCATAACGGTCGAACCCTGTAGCATCAAAATTATGGCTCCGGGTATCACTGATGTTGAACCGGAAATTTGCCCGTTCGCTTCCGCCTACCAGGCCAAAACCCAGGTAGTACACCGGCTTCGCCTGATAATAAAGATCGTTCCAGTCTGCCGCTCCGTAGTAATCCGGATCATAGCTGTTGGCGACATAAACGGGGTAGTCCAGTTTTTGATCATCCGATGCATATTTTTCATAAAAGGGCCAGCGGAAATTATTTTCATACGCCGCGTTGACCGTTTTTACGGCCGGGCGCTGCAGCAGGCCCACATAGGTATCCACGTTAAACTGCCGCACGCCGGATTGCGCATTTTTGGTGGTTACCCAAAGGGCTCCGTTCGCCGCCAGCGGACCGAGGCGGGCCAGGTCTGCCGGGCTTTTGAGCAGTTCCACCTGTGCAATATTGTTTACATCCAGGATCGAAAGCGGGTTGGTGGCCGGGCCTATCCGGTTAAAATCAAACCGCTGGATATTGTAGCTCAACCCGGTTTCCTGTGCCAGCGGCGCTCCGTTTACAAATACAACCGGTTGCATACTATACAGGTCCTGCTTTGAAAAAACGGGATGCGTTAATCCACGTACAAACATAAATTGCTCCGTGCCCGGTTCCCCGTTATCTTCTTTCACAAACAGTCCTGCAGCGGTTCCTTTTATATATTGCTGTAAGGAGATCATGGGCGTTGCAGCGGCACCGGAAAACGGAGCCTGGCTTATTTTAGGATTTACTTCCAGTGTGCCCGGGTGATGGGTACGCTGCAGCTCCTGGTTGAAGCGCCGGGTATTGACCACTTTTACCAGCGAGTCTTCCACCTCCGGATCACCCTGGCCCCATACCGGGCCCGATAACCAAACAACGGAAAACAGCACGCAGATCAATTGTATTATTCTAAATCTCATATGCAAGGCAATCTGTTTTACTTTCTACATTGAAACGCATTACCACGGAATGCAGCCGTTTGCGTAGTACTCCAAAAGCAAGCTCTATCAAATGTACGCAATATTTTAATATGTCGTACATTTTTATTTAAAAAGCACGAAATTATTTTTTTCAAAAACAAAGCATTGTTTTCATCCGTAAATTACCTTTGCAGTAAATGCATTATCAAATGAAGATCTCAAAACTGAAGCCCATAGAAACATTAACACAGGTTGATAAAATAGAACAGAGCTTGCAGGATTATCTTGAAAGTGCCAACCTGCAGCCGGGGGATGCACTTCCCAAGGAAGTAGAACTGGCACAGGCATTGGGTGTAAGCAGAACGGCGATACGGGAGGCCCTGTCCCGGTTCCGGACACTGGGGATCATCGAAAGCCGCAAAAACCGGGGCATGCTGATCGCCAGTCCGGACCCGCTTGTTAATTTTGAACGGGTCATGTCGCCCAAGCTCCTGAACGATGATACATTGCGCGATATGTTTGAACTGCGCCTGGTGCTGGAAGTGGGCAATTGCGAACTGGTATTTAAACGGAAAACGGCAGCGGATATCGAATACCTGGAATCGATCGTAGATAAGGAAGAGCATACGGCACAATCACCAAAGAACAGTGCCATACTCATCAAATACGATATCGATTTTCATTCGGGGCTGTATAAAATATCCGGCAACGATACGCTGATCCGTTTTCAAAAAATGCTGATGCCGGTGTTTATGTATTCTTTTAAAAAATTCCATCCGGATCCCAAGCAGTCGATCCTGAATCACGAGGTATCGCACCGGGACCTACTCAATACCTTAAAGAAAGGAACCGTAGATGATTTCCGGTCGAAGATGAAAAAGCATTTACGCAACTATTACGACAAGATCTCCTGATGTCTGTACACCGGCTCTTCAACCAATAGCCTCGCTCCTGCCGGTTACGCCCCACGTTCTTTAGGAGGGCGGATGCAAAAAAGTGCCGCTGCAGCCAGCAGGATCAGCAAGGCCGCACATTGATAAATGGTACCCAGGTCAATAGCGGCATCCCGCAGTGCCCCTCCAAAATACAGGGCGATGCCCCCAACCAGGGTACCACAAAAATTAAGAATGCCATAACCGGTTGCCCGGTATTTTTCATCAACCAGCATGCTCAATACAGGCATGGTATTGGTGTCTGTAAACGCCTTTGTAAACGCATATACCACAAAGCAGCTTAAGGCTACAGCCAGTACTCCGGTATAGCTGGCCAGGAAAACGGCCGGTGCGGCAATACACAGGCCCATGGCCGGTACCCATATCCGGCCTTTGGGATGCACCCGGCTCCATTGATCGGCCAGTACGCCTCCGGCCAGTACACCAAAGATGGCTGCGGTAAAAACATATCCTGTGGAATAGATCCCCGCCCTTGTTTGCGATAAATGGAATTTTTCCTGGAAGTAGGTAGGCAGCCACCCAACAACCAGCCAGGTCATTAAACTAACCAGTGCAAAAAATACCACCAGGAGCACAAAAGACCGCTGCCCGAAAAGCGCTTTCAGGGCCCTTGAGAACTTTATCGTTTCCTGTTTTTTTTCTTTTGCCGGGATCATTGCTTTGGGCGCATCTTTTAACAGGAATAGTAACAACACTGCGTACACCACCCCAAAAACACCAAAAGCAAAAAAAGCCGTATTCCATTGATGCCCTTCTGCGATCCAGCCACCTACAAAACCGAGGCTTTGCCCGGCCATGATCCCCGCCATATGGATGCCGTTGGCTAAGGAGCGGGTTGTGGTTTTATGATAATCCATAATAAGCGCCAGGGCCGCCGGTATATAGCAAGCCTCGCTAAGGCCCATCAATGCTCTTGTGATCAGCAGCTCATGGAAGGACGTTGCATAAGCGGTCATCCAGGTTACAGCCGACCAGATGAAAAGACTGATCAAAATAACCTTTGCCTTGCTGAACCGGTCGGCAAAAAAACCCGCCAGCGGACTGAACAGTCCATATACCCAAAGAAACACGGCTGTCAGCAGTCCGAACTCGGCATCCGACATCGGAATGGCCGTAACAATCGATGTACGCATGGTGGTGATCATGGTACGATCGATATAATTAAGCATTGCAATGATAAACAGCAAGCCCACCACCAGCCATGCCCGCCGCATAGTATGCTTTACAACCCTAGCTTCCATTTTAAAAATTTTAGCATCCAACCGGTCTTATTTTTTAACGGCCCTGCCAAAAGCCCGTTTCCGGAAGATTGCCGTTCTCTCCGTCGCGACGGATCAGCAACCGTTAACAATCTGCCTAAATTCCAACACATCGGAACAGCATCACAGAAAAGACTTTTTAGTCGGCCCCCACTCTTCAATTTATAAACTGTTCAACACCTCTTTTGCAACGGCAATGGCCTGGTCAATTTCGGCCTCGGTATGCACCGCACTGATGTACCAGAGGCCGCGCCCGATGATCCGGATATTCCGGTCGTGCATGGCTGCGATAAACCGTCCCAATTTTGCTTTGTCGGCCCTTAATGTATCCCGGTAATTCAATGCAATGCCGGCGTCGCTGAACGCGATCGCGAACATCGGCCCCGGTCCTGCAACCACCAGGTTCTGACCTGCTGCTGCTGCTGCCTCCCGTAAACCCGCCATCAGCCGTTTCCCCAGGGCAAACATCCGGTCATACGGATCTTCGTCTTCAAGGATCCGGATGGTGGCCAGTGCTGCCGCCACCATGGGGCAACTGGAATTCATCGTACCGGCATGAATCACACGGGAAGTTTCAATATACTGCATCCATTCATATTTACCCACAATGGCGCTGATGGGATAACCGCTCCCCATCGCTTTTGCAAAAATGGACAGATCGGGTGTTACATCATAATAAGTTTGGGCACCACCCAGTCCAACCCTGAACCCGGTGATCACTTCGTCAAAGATCAACGCAATATCATAGGCATCACATAGCTCTCTTAATCCGTTCAGGAAACCGGCTGCCGGTTCTATACAGCCATTGTTGCACATGACCGGCTCGGTGATAATGGCCGCTATTTCGTGATGATGTTCCTTTACCGTTTCTTCGATCAATGCAAGGTTATTCCAGGGCCGGATCAGGAATTCGGCTCTTGTGCCAGGCGCCATTCCGCCCGACCAGGGAAAGGCCTCCGGATCTTCCTGCGCGCCGAGTGCCTCCGGCGTCGGTGTTGAAATCCCCCAGGCCACATTATCGAGCCAGCCATGATAATGTCCTTCAAACCGTAAGAATTTATGCTTGCCGGTTCTGGCTCTTGCCACACGGAATGCCGTTTGCACCGCTTCCGAACCATCAAGGCAAAAACGGATGCGTTCTGCAGAGGGTATCCAGGTACAGAGCTTTTCCGCCAATTCAATTTCACGGATATGCTGCCCCGCGTATAACTGGCCGTCTTCCGAATAGGTGTGGATGGCCTCCAGCACCCCGGGATGCGAATGTCCCAGGATCATGGGTCCCTGGCTGAGGGTAAAATCCAGGTACTCATTTCCATCCACATCGGTAATGCGGCTTCCCTTTGCACCGGTGTAAAACAAGGCATGCGGATGGTTGTATTTTCTAAACTCGGAAGATACGCCTCCGGCCAGTACCTTTCCGGCACGGTGCAACAATGCTTTTGATTTCTGATATCGGTTGCTCATCGTTTGTGTATTGAAGCTGTTTTTATAAAAGTAAGGTTGGCCGGCGACGATCCGCTCCGGCCGGAGAACCTCTTAAAGGATTTTTTAATCCAGGTTAAACGACCATACGGTATTCGACCGCAGGCCGGGCAGCCGTTCGCCATTGATAATAAAACAACGGTGATCCCATACTACCGCCGGAGCCGTTAACCGCATATCCGCCCGAGGCAGCCGGTCAAAGACCATCCATCTTTCCTGCCGGGTATCATAGGCCAGCAGATCCGGAAGAAAACCAGGATGTGTTAACGGATCTGCATGCTGTGCCGTCTGATGATCGAGCCCGCCGGGAATAACAATATACCGCTTTCCAAAAACAGGGGCCGGGCCGGGAGCAGCGGCTACTCCCCGCGGCATGGGGGGCAGCACCTTCCAGTGGCCGCCCATAAATAGTCCGTTCCGGTACTGAGGTATAAAACAATACCCATCCTCCAATACCTTCCGCTGCTTTCCTTCTTTGGTATCCAGCACCTGTATGCCGCTAAAAAGGAAGAAGCATTGATCCGCAGCGGCCGCAACCGCATTCATCCGCTCTGCGCCGGGCCAGGGCTCCAGCACAATCCATTTATTATGTTTCAGATCCAGGGCCAGGAATCGTTTAACCGGATTGCCCTCCGGCGTTAATGAACCACCCGCAATAAACAATACATCCCCAACAATGGTTCCCGCCATATTGGCCAGGGCATAGGGCATGGGTGCCAGTGAATCGACAACCACCTTGTTATTTTGCACGCTTAATGTATACACTTCCCGGTGGTGGTGCTGCTGGTTGCTGCCACCAGCAAGAATGACTTTATCTTTATAAGATGCCGATACACCGTAGCCCAGCGGCCGGGGCAAGGACACCGGGCTTTTTTCCCAGGAAGCCGCTCCTTTTTTCAGCAGGAAAATATCGGCATACCAAACCTTTGCTCCACCCTCCCAGGGTTTTTTACCGGGGAAATTTGCGCCCCCTGCAGCTACCAGTGTTTGATGACTTACCCCTGCAAACATCCCTGCAAATCCTTCCGGATCCGGTATTGCGGGGGCAACGCCTGTTGTTATTTTGTGTGGCGCCTGACCGGCCGCCGTTGTATGAATTATTGCAAGCATACCCAGCATTACTATTTGTATATATTTAAACCACCGATTACACATAGGCTCCTGTTTTACCAGCTTGTCCATCCGCCGTCTACCAACAAATTATGACCTGTAATAAACGCCGATGCTTCCGAAGCCAGGAATACCACCGGTCCCATAATGTCTGCATCATTTGCAAACCGTCCCAAAGGCGTTAACCGTTTATAATTCCGGGTAAATTCATTTTCGCCATACACATCATTGACGCCGGGGCCATACCCGCCCGGGCTAAGACAATTGCACCGGATATTGTATTTTCCATAATAGTTCGCCACCCATTTTGTAAAGCCAACCATCGCCCATTTATCGTAGGTATAATTGACCGGGCTTGTCATCCCTGTTTCGCCATATACCGGGAAGTTTGGTCCCACAGCGCCCTGTATCGATCCTACATTGATGATGTTGCCGCTGCCACGCCGGCACATACCGGCCAGTACTTCTTTGGTGATCAGCATCAGCCCGGTGGCATTCACCGCCTGGGCATTTTCCCATTCGCTTTTACTGGTTTCTTCCAGGTTTTTAAATCCTTCGCGCGAAACGGCGTTATTTACCAGCACATCAATTTTTCCAAACCGTTCCTGCACCGATTGTACAAAGGCGGTAATGGAGGCCTCGCTTTTCAGGTCCAGTTCATATCCCCAGGCCTTATATCCTTTGGCACTGAGCTCCTCTGCATACGCCTCGCATGCCGCACGGTTTCTTGCCGCAATCACCACATCCGCACCGGCGGCTGCCAGGGCCAGCGACATAGGCTTTCCAAATAAACCGGCACCTCCGGTAATTACTACTACTTTATTTTCCAGACTGAATAATTGTTGCATGTTTTTTTATATTTTCCAGGAACGGGGAATTAAAATTGCTTCAGGCACGGTGCTAAAATAAGCGGTTGCCCGTTTCAATACGGCTTCCGGTATGGGGGCGCTATCCAGGAATCCAATATTCTGCATTAACTGTGCTTCATTGTCGGCACCAAACACAATACTGGTAATGCCCTTCATATCGCGTACATAGGCAAAGCAAAACTGAGCAACACTCATTCCGGCCTCATCTGCAAATGACCGCAGCGCTTCCAGGTAAACCGCGGCCTTTTTTAAATTGCCCTTAAGCTCATCCGGATGCCGGAGCAGTAGTCCTTTTAAAAAAACACTTCTTGCAAAAACAATGGTATGGTTCCGCGATAATTGTTCCCATACCGGATCTTCCTGCAGCCGCTGATCAAATATGTTAACGGGGATCTGCAGTACACGAACGGATGAAAGCGCTGCAAACCGTTTGAGCTCTGTAAGATTATCGGCCGATATCCCCCCGTAGGCGATCAGGCCGTCCTGCTCCAGGCTCCTTAGTACCTCCGGGATCACGGCACAAACGGCATCCAGGTCGTAATCAGAAACCATATGAAACAGGCAAACCGGAAGCCGGCTGATGTTCAACACCTGCAGCGATTCTTTTACACTTTGATAGGCCTGCTCCATGGCCAGCGTCTTATCATTCACCGCTTCCTTTGTGATCTTAAACTTGCTGATCACCGCTACCCGTTCATCCGAAGTAATATTTGCCAGCAGGGCTTCGGCCCTGCCATATTCCCTTGCGGTGTCAAAAGCCGTGATGCCTTCCTCTATAGCCCGCGCAATCAGCCCGGTTCCTGCCTGCACATCGGGTTGCTGTTGCCCCTCAAACACTCCGTAACTGATCCCCAGCCCCACGGTACCGAGGGTTAATGCCGGAATTGTATAAGCACCTAAATTTGTTGTTTTCATTTTTTATGTTTGAATGATCCGCACATATCCCGGTCCGGGTTCTGCTTGTCCGCCCGTGATCAATACCCGGTCATTGTTTAAAAAAACATTGCTCGTAAGCAATATATCCGTATCCATTTTTTCCTGGTGAGATCCTCCGGGATCGATCTTCCAGATACAAGACATGCCGTAATGCGCCACCCATAAATTGCCATAACTGTCCAATGCCAGGCCGTCCGGCAAATTGGCGGTTTCCTGTAAAGACGGATGTTGCGGCAGGTTACAAAACACATCTGCTGCTCCTGTATGCTGTTGCAGGTTGATCATCACAATGCGGTTTTGATAACTTTCTGCAATATAAAGCCGGCGCCGCTTATGATCCAGTACAATTCCATTGGGATAATCCAGTTGTTCCGCAATGAGCCGTGCGCTTCCGGAACGGTCTACATGAACCACAACGCCGGTATGCCGTACAGAATCCGTGAAAAAAAAGCCTCCGTTCCCATCACTTACCAGGTCGTTCGGGCAAGTTATATTGTAATGACCTACCCTGCCGGCAATCGCCGCAGCCCGGAAGCGTCCGTGTTGATCAAACCGCTTTACGCAGGCCTCAACGCTGTCGCAGATCAGGTGATCGCCGTTGGCTGCAATCATTTGTCCGTTCGGACAGGAAGAGCGCGCCCACTCATCCACGGTCCCGTCCTTACCGATGCGCAAAATCTGTCCGCCCTGAAGATTGGTCACATACAGATTGCCTCCCGCATCTGCAACCGGCCCCTCTGTATAAAAAGGCAATTGCAAACACTGGGTATCACCCTTAAATTCCTGGAACCGTATATTATGCTTCATTGCGAATCGTTTCAAAGGGATACAACGGCTTCCTTCTGTTTTTAAATGGATAGGCGGTCATATCCGCGCCGGTTTCCCCGGGTGTGTGCACCTGGATCATTACCGGGCAAATATCTTTGTATGCTGCCATGGGCGCATTCACCCCTTTTGCAATGATCCAATCCAGTTTTCCCGGTTCAATTCCCAAACTGGTAAGCTGCCGGCTGCTGAAAGGTGGTACTCTTAACGATGTTACCACGATTATATTCCCCATTTCGGTTTGCAGCAATGCAACCTTCCCCATATCGTACTGCACCTGTCCGCCATGCCGGGGATCCGGCTCGGTAAATGCTCCATCCCTGAAACCAAGCAACCGCACGTTATAGGGTGCGTCCCTGTTATGTTCATCCAGTTCTCTAAACGAAATAGTAAACACTTCCCCGGTTCGGAATTTCGAAATAAAGGCTACGGTCTGCCGGCTGCTGATGCACACGCAGGCTCTATCCTTTCCGGCAGCCTCAAGCAGATCCAACAGGAACATACTGCATCCACGGGCACCCCCGCCTACATTATCACCCATATCCAGCAACAGCACCGGCTTCTGAAGCCCGGGCGCCTGTGGCAGTACCTGTTGCAGGGTTACCCGCTCTCCGCAAAAAGACGGAAGCCGGTTCAGGAAGCAGGCTTCCAGCCTGGGGATCCACGGCCTGGTGTTGATGTGCGCATCACTGATCACCATCACTGCGCTACCCATTTCATATACATCCGCGTATGGGAAGCCCAGGATTATACTTACACCAACCGCGCCCATATCCCCGGCTATTTTTTGCACCGCCCGGTACAAAGAGCGGCAGGGCTCTTTACCGGTGTGTTGCTGTTCAATGCTGATCTGCAGCGGCAGCTGCAACAGCTCCTGTTTTATGCGCCTGTTGGTAAAAAGAAGGTCCTGGAGCAGGGCGGCTGCTTTTTTACCCGTTTCGCGCTGATCCAGGTGCGGATTGGTAGCATAGGCAAACAGTGCATCCGTTACCTGCGCCATCCGTGGGCTTACATTTGCATGCGGATCCAGGGTACCTACAACAGGAACTGCATCACCTACCATTTCCCTTATCCGTTGCAGCCAGTCCCCATCCATATCCGGATAGCCTTCCGCCACGGCCGCTCCGTGCGGTGTTACCAGCACCCCATCCAAAGGAAGTGCCGCCTCCAGTAATGCAGCAAGCTCATCCTTTAACCGTTCGTAGGTTTCTTTTCCGATAACACCGCCCGGGGTAGCCTCGGCGTATAAGAGCGGCACCAGTTCTACCCGCTCCGGATCCAGCGCAGCGATCAATCCGCCAATTTCATGATGGGCATCCTGATACTGCAACGGGATCTCGTTGCCCCGCAGCAGGTGGCCCTTTTCAAAATCGATATAGGTGGTGGGTCGTTTACTAAATGTATTCGACTCATGATAGATTCCTGCCAGTGCTACGCGTTTTTTCATCATTTATCCATAGTATGCTACGGCGTCCACTTCAAATTTCAAAACGGTTCCCAAACAACCGATCAGGGTTGTTCTTGCGGGGTATGGTTCGGTAAAATACTCCCGGTATATTTCGTTGAACCGTGCGAGGTCTTTCTGATCGCCTACATAGTTACGTACCTGCACAACCTTTTCCATCGTAAGGCCGGCCCCTTCTACAACGCGTCGCAGGTTTTCAAACGAGCGCCGGCATTCTTCTTCAAAGCTTCCGGCAATGATCGTTCCTTCAAGATCTACTGAGGCTTGTCCGGAAATGAACAGGAACCCACCGCTTTTAACGGCCGGTGAAAAGGGTAAATGGCTCCTGGGAACCAGGTCTCCCGATAATACTTCTTTTGCTTGCATGGTTGAATGATTCGTATTATTGAATGCTATTTTTTATATGTGCTATGGAATCGTGATACCGGTCGAAATAATGGCAGGAAGCGGAGGAGAAGATCCGTTGCGCCGAACCCGGATCTTTAAATCCATGGCCCGTAACCAGGCATACCACCCGGTCTGACCTGCGTACCCGCTTTAACCGGAGGGCTTCTTTCAACCCCGCAAGGGCAACGGCTCCGGCCGGTTCACAATAAATACCTTCGTACTGGGCGAGCTCCCGCTGACATTGATACACATCCGCGTCCTGTACCAGCGCTCCTTTTAAGGTTACGTGTCCGGCGCTTTCTTTTATCCCATTCCCATCCAGGATATTGGGCACCTGTAAGCCACTCACCGCAGTGCTGCTTTTCTTCAGGGCTTTGATCGCCTGCCGCGGATCTATCAGGGCTCCGGCAATGGTGTTATTGCCCTCCGGCTGCACGCAGCAAACCGCAGGCATAGTAAACCCGGGATACTGTTCCTTCCAACGCTGAAACCCCTTAACGGTTGCCAGCATCAGCCCGCCACCGCCCGCCGGAACAAACACCTGATCAATCGCACCCAGTGTTTCCGCCAGCTCATAGGCGATGGTCTGCACCCCGCACATTCCTAAAGGCGCATATTTATAAGCGCTGATCTCCACACGGGTATGATATTGCGCTGCCAGCTTTGCCAATGCCTCCATCAGCCCGGCAGTAACGGTTTCCGTAATACCAAAATCCCTAATCATGAATAACTGCGCCCCATAGATCCCCATCTGGCTGATCTTGCCGGATGGTGCCCCATCCACGATCGCCAGGAAGCATTGCATCCCTGCGGCCGCTGCATAGGCGGCCAAAGCCGCACCGGTATTGCCACTGGAGGTAGCCAGAAAAAATGATGCATCCTGAGCCAGCAAACCCGATACGGCCATCGCCGCAAACCGGTCCTTATAGGACCCCGTAGGATTTAGCTGCTCCAGTTTAAAATAAAGCTGTTCCATCCCCAGCAGCCGGCCGATACGCCTCGACCGGATCAGGGGTGTATTTCCTTCGCCCAGGGTCAGTTGTACTTTTTCGTCAATTGCAGGAAGTAATGCACTGTATGTCCAGATACCTTTCAAAATTCGTTTGGTTTTAATTGCTGTTTTAAGGAATAGGCATTAAAATTTTTTGATAGCCCGCCATCAATCGTCAGCACCGTACCGGTTATAAAAGATGCTTCTTCTGAAGCAAGCCAGCAAACCGCATTGGCCATTTCATGCGCCGTTGCCGAACGCTGTAAGGGCGTCCGTTGCTCAACATCGCTGATCAATGCCGTACCGGCATGCTGTTCCGTTTCAGTATTGTAATCATCATTCAGCGGTGTATGCACATTGCCCGGCCGGATGGCTACCGAACGAAAACCTTTGGGTCCATATAATACCGATAACTCGTAGGTTAAACTTTCAATAGCTCCCTTACACACGGTATACGCCGGGGCATACCCGCCCGCCAGTTCCGCCATAATACTGGAGATGTTGATGATGACACAGGATTGGTGCAATGCGATCAGGCGGCCGGCAGTGATCCGCGAAAGAAATGCAGGAGCGGTAAGATTGATCCGGATGGTCTTCTCCCAATGCTCCAGCGACAGGGTGGCCAATGTTTCCAAAGAACGCCAGGCAGCATTATTTACCAGCACATCGATCCGGCCCCATTGCGCCAGTGTGTTGTCAACAATCGTCTCCAGGAAGGCTGGTTCCTGCAGATCACCGGGAAAAAGCAGACAGGCATCTGTAAACTGCTTTATCACCGATGCCGTAACGTTCAATCCTTCGGCATCAATGTCTACCAGGGCCAATGCAAACCCATCCCGGGCAAACCGTTCTGCGGTGGCACGTCCAATGCCTCCTGCAGCACCTGTCAGCAATAGCACTTTACGATCGCTCTTCATTGTTATCATGATTTATGCTCAGTATTCCACCCAACGAATCGCCCGCTTTCACACGGGGACTTTTGCGTATAAACAGTACCAGGCCGGTACGGTCTGCAACAACCGGGTATTGCCGGTGCTGCAACGGATCAATAACCGTACCCCACTGCTGACCCGCTGTAACCCGGTTGCCCGTTGCCACATCCGGTAAAAAGATCCCATCAAATTCCGATGCCATTTTACCTTGTAAAAAACCGCCGTCCGGCTCCGGATCTTCAATGCGGTAGCGAACCTTGCATTGCTTCCGTTTCATTAACCCTGCGGGAATCATTCCCAATTCCTCCAGCACGCCCAGGCATCCCTCTATATACGTGTTCACGATGGGCATCCCTATTCCATTTCCGCCGCCGTACTCAACATAGATCGCCGGGATTCCCGCATCCCGCGCCACAGACAATGTTCTTCCGTTAGGACCGGCATCGGTTCCCCAGATCAGCGGAAGATTAAAAGCGGCAGCCATCCTCCGTTGCGTTTCCAATACAAGAGGATCGGGATGCAACAGGTAACCGGTTAACGGGTATATATCAAAAAGTGCCCCGCCCGTATGCATATCCACCAGGTAATCGCAAGCCA
Organism: Niabella pedocola; assembly: GCF_021044425.1. Lineage (GTDB taxonomy): Bacteria > Bacteroidota > Bacteroidia > Chitinophagales > Chitinophagaceae > Niabella > Niabella pedocola. The sequence goes on from NZ_JAJNEC010000004.1 coordinate 802,999, forward strand.
ATATCCGTTCAGAGAGCGCAGCCGCCGCAGCTTCAGATGAAGAGCCTGATGCCCTTCCCGGACAGATCCGGGCCAGGTCTAATCCATCAGCTCCGGTTCTTTGCCCGTTGCCATAGGCCGTTTCATTGGCCACCGTTACAATAGTGACGGTACCCTTCTCTAACCGGCCTTCAAGTATGCGGCACAGCTCCATCGCAGCCATCATGGGTTCATACTCATCCCCATGTACCCCTGCTACCAGCAGAAGCTTCGGCCCCTGCTGCACGCCCCCGATGGTTTGTATATTTTTATTTTGCTCCTTCATAATAGGGCCCTCCGCAGGTTGACGCTGCCGGATCATATATTGAAAATGCTTTAAACAACAGGATCGCAATTTCCTGGTGCCCGAACCCATTTGGATGCAGGGGATCATTGAGGAGGCGGGCATTTTGCTGCCCCTGGTATTTTTGCTTTAAACCGGTGTCCCATTCCGACCACACATTTATGTATACCAATGAACGGGATGCCGCAAGCTCGTCTAATACCGCTATATAATTCTTTAGTGTTGACCGCTCCGGCGCTTTTGTGGCAATGATCCGGTTAGGACTCAGCAAAACCGGGATGCCGTTCTGTGTGCGGATGCGATCGATGATCATGGTCATGTTTGCTTTAAAATGCTCCGGGGTGATCTTTTTCTGAAGAGCGGCATCATTGGTACCCAGCATCAGCAATACCACCTGTGGCTGGTACTGAAAAATCCGCTGATCAAGGTCCCTGCATAGATCCACACTGGTATTGCCACTGATCGCTGTATTGATGATCACATCCCGCGGGCGGCCCAGCTCCCATCGCACCCGTTCCGAAAAAACCTCCGGGTAAGACCGCATGCCATGGGTATGTTTTGCGCCCTGTGTAATACTATCACCGGTAAACAGCCACTTAACCGGTTCTTTCCTCTTTAACAAACCGGTGATCCGGCTGAGATCATGGCCATTGTTCTTCAGATCAATACCGGGGGATGGCAACACCTTATCCCAAAGCCCCGTTATACCGGTAGACACCATGCACAGGTTTCCCAAAAATCTTCTCCGGTTCAGCATGCGCTACTTTTTATACAATGTTTTTAAAGATACCCGGCATACATCGGTAACCGATAAATAGGTTTTGGCTTTCTGACTGCCGGCACAGTAGCCAAGCAATATATTGTCCTTATAAAAATGAATGGCAATATAACAGTACCAGCCGTCGGGATCTGTTTCCAGGTTGGTGGTCTGTTTCCAGGTTCGGCCTTCGTCGCCTGAAATGGCCATGGTCAGCGGTGTACGTTTCCCTTTCAGCTGCGGATCGGTTCCGTCGTTGTTGTTCCAAACGGCTACCAGATCGCCGGTTGACGGGATCCGTTTGATACTTGCCGGTGAAAGCGGCGATTTGAGGTTATAAGGCGCCGCATTGATCCAGCTGCGGCCCTGATCCTCTGAATAGCTTACATACTGGCTGCCGCCACTGGCACGGATAAACATCATGACCCGGCCGCCCTTTAATGCAACCAGCCCGGGCTCCTGTGTAATAACGCCGTCTGGCACGGGCACCTGTTTTCCCTGGGTCCAGCTGCGGCCGTTGTCATCTGAATAATAGGCAAAGAGCGCCGCCCTATCCGACCATTTGGGTGTTTCGGGGCTTGTGTGCAACGCCACTGCCATCATCAGCCGCCCGTTATCCAGCTGAATGACCCGGTCATTGTTCAATACAAAATAGCCTTTCCGGTTGGTGATACAGGGTATGGGATCTGTCCAGGTTTTTGCTTCATCCTTTGAAAAACGCACCATGGGAATACAGTCCACAGTGGAATTCTTTTTCAGGTAGAACAATGCGATCTCGCCGTTCTTAAGCCGGAGCAGGGATACCGACATCACATTCATATTCCCTTCCTGCGCCACGATCTTTACATCATCTGTTGTCCAGGTTTTACCACCATCGGAAGAAAACCGGCCTGCCAGGTAAGCCGGATCATGGTCGCCGCTACGCGTTCCGGTATAATGCGAATACACAAATAATATTCGCCCATCCTTCAATGTAATAAAAGCCCCTTCACTGTTGCGCGGGTTATCCGGCCCAGGGCTCAGCTGCATCACCACGTTCCGCACCGGGGCATTGGTACCGGCGTATTGCTTATGTGCCGCACAGGAACAGATCAGTGCCAGTATACCGGCCATCATTATCCGGAGCCGCAGTGTTGCAGATACGGACATCAACGCGTTCATTTCAGAAAAAAAAGACATCAGTACAATTATTTTAGTTGCCCATACCGTTCAGCGATATGGGATCCTGGTTTTGAGATACCGGGGCTACGCCTGCAAGCGACTCGATCCGGTTTGAAATTTGCATTACTTCAGCATCGCTCCATGTACGTTGCTGCACGCCCAATGGAGCCTTGGTAGCACCGATATCTATACCATACTTCAGCTGCATGGCCTTCCTGAAAAAGGACCAGATATTGGGCAGTACATACAATATCGTTCTTTGAAATTCCAGCATAAAGTTCCGGGCCCGTTCATAATCGCCATCCCGGAACGATTCGAGTACCCGTTTACAGGCAACGCCCCAAAGGTTGTAAAAAGAGCCGATGGCACCCACCGTTCCACAAAGACTTGCATGACACATCAGCTCATCAGCACCGCTGAATAACTGCAGCCGGTTACCGGCATGCAGGTGTATGGCACTGATCTCCATCAGTTGCCCGGTGGTAAGCTTCATACCGGCTACGTTCGGAATTTCCAGGAGCTGGTCAATAAACTGTGGAATATCTCCCATGGTATTATTACCCAGCTGATATGGGAAAAACGGCAGTGCTGTAGCCCCGGCGATCTCGCTGTAATGGAACAGCGCGCTGGTCGTATTGCCGGAAAAATAGATCGGCCCTACCGAAGAAATCGCATTGGCCCCGCAGTCGCTTGCATGCTTCGCCAGGCGTACGGACTCTGCGGTGGTAAGCGCCCCTACCTGTACCATTACCGGTAAACGGCCTGCCACCCGTTCGGTTACTTTTTCCGTCACCAGTTTTCGCTGCGCTTCGGTAAACAATACCCCCTGTCCTGTAGATCCCAAGATGTAGAGGCCGTCCTGCTCCTGTGCAACCAACAATTCAACCAGCTTCTCCAGCTCACTGATGGCCGGGCTCCCGGAAGCATCCACCGGCGTAAACATCGCCGACCACAGCCCTTTAAATGTATGGGTTTGTTCTTCACGCATTTTATTCATAATTATATTTCCAGATTCGTTTGGTATAAAAGTATCCTGTCAAAAAAACATCATGATCTTTCGTTACTACACCAGGCTTATACGCGCCGGCGGCGCTCCGCTACAGCGGACTATGGAACAAGCGTCGCAATCGATAAATATGTACGACATATGCAAATGTAATGAGAACGATTCAATACAGCAAAAAATAAATTTTTACTATTCTCCAACCATGCCGTTTTCTTAAAACCATCGATCGTAATGAATGCAATGACCCGAAAGTATTGGCTATTCCTTATGCATCCCGCCTCCTGGCATCTGCCTGGTTCAATTTAACCGCAAGAGCGACAGGACTACGCAAGGCTTGCTAAGTTTTTATTTACGGCCTTTCTTCCCGCGAATGTTGCGATTGCTCTCCGGCCTTTGCGGTTAGGTTTTAAACCGAAAGAAACGCCGGGCCCCTGCTAGGTTCGTTACGCTCTTCATCCACGCCCCTGCTCCCTTCGCCCGCTGCGGTTATCAAAATCCGGGGTACACTGCAGCTACCAAATAAAAAGAGGCTGTCTCCATTTTTCGAGACAGCCTCATCGTTATACATACGGTTTATAGCAAATCGTAGTCCTATTGAACACCCTGTATTATGGTATATCGTAGATCACGATGCCACATATCTAGTTATAGTGTTCGCTTTTGGGCACTGCGATATTGGAGGGCAAGCCAACCGGGGTACCTAACACGGGGGCATGCGCCGCATCCCAGCCAAAACTTTGCATCCTTGCCGTGCGCCCGCTGTAACCCAGATTACTGGTTGCTTTTGCATGATACACGATCCAGTGTTGTTGCAGACTGGTACCGGCGGAGTTTACATAATTGCTTGTAAAGAAACTGCAGTGGCCGGGAGAGTACACAGCATTGGCACTGCTGCTGCTAAACACCGGGGTTGATCTTTTGGTCCAGTCGGAAGCCACCATCGGATCTCCGCCGGCACGCAGTGACAACAGTCCCAGGCAGTAACCGGTGGGCTGATCCGCCGCACTGGCCGAATACACCACATAAGTTAAGCCTGCCGGCGTTTCCCTCAACACAGCAGGACCTTCGTTTACGGGATAGCCCTGTGTTTCCCAGGAATAGTAGGGAGCCGAGATCATTACGGCGGAACCGGTAAGCGCTGTTGGGCCCGACATTCTTGAAATATATAATCTCGACGCATCGCCGCTGTATTTTCGTCCGCACCAGATAAACCACAGCGCGCCCGATCCGTTAGACGCTGTAAGGATGGTACCGTCGATGGAGTAATAATTGGGGCCATTGCCGATCTGCGCAGGTGCCGTCCAGGAGCCGGTTGTAGGATCATTGTCGGTATCCGTATTCTTCATATAGTACATCCGGTGGCCAAAATCCGTTCCATCCGGTGTGGCCGTAAAGTACACATACCAGGCGCCATTGAGATAATGGAGTTCGGGTGCCCAAACCTGGGACAAACCGGAGCCCGCTGTGGTCCAGATATTCGGCTCTGCAGCAATACCGAACAGCGATGCATGCTTTGCCTTGCGGATACCGATCCTTGAATCCTGTGAATAGGTAAAGTAATAAAAATCGTCCTTTTGGGTTACAAACGGATCCGGGTTATCCCACGGAGTGGATACCATCGGATTCTTAAAATATTGTCGCAGCAAAGTGCCTCTCCTCCGTATGATCGATTTTTCCATTACGATCTCATGCCCCAGGCTCATTCCAAAACGGCTGGAATAAAACGTACCGAAATTAACCACCCCGCTTGCAAACTGGCCATTGCTCTGCCCCGGGTATACATATACATTATCATTTGTATGCGCCGTTACCAGATCGGCATAACCGTCGCCGGTTACATCCATCACACAGGCTACCTCATGCCCCACGCCTTTGTATATCGATGAGGCCATTCCGCCGCCAAAGCTGGCGATACCCGCTGAAAAAGTTCCATCGGCCTTCCCGGGATATACATATACGGTACCGCCGGAATGATGCGTTACCAGGTCTGCACGGCCATCACCGTTCACATCTGCCAGTGCCACCGGCTCATGACCGCCGCCATCCATCAATCCCAGCTCCATGGTACCACTAAAACTGGCAATCGGATTTCCAAATGTGTAATTGCCTTGGCCCGGGTAGGTGTAAGCGTTGCCGTCGGTATTGATCGTAACCAGGTCCGCCAGGCCATCGCCGTTCACATCTCCAACATCCACCGTATAATGACCGGTGGCATCCCGCATGGCGGAGTTAAATGATCCGTTAAATGAAAATACAGCCAATCCAAAACTGGCGTCTGCATTCCCCGGATGCACAATAATGGAGCCGTCCCGCTCACTTACGAGATCTCCGCGGCCATCGCCGTTGACATCTCCTACCGCAATGGGCCAGTAACCGGTAGTGCCATTAAATCCCGGGTCATAGGTGCCGTTAAAAGATCCGATTGCATTGTTGAAGGTTCCATCCGTTTTTCCGGTATACACATAAATGGTTCCGTTTGTATTGGCCGTTACCACATCCGAGCGGCCATCGCCGTTTACATCCGTAACATCGATGGCCAGGTGACCTGTATTGTCGTAGATAGCGCTGTTCATAGTACCATTAAAACAGGGAATGCCCGAATCAAATAGGCCGGCACTATCAGACCGATACGTATATACGTTACCATTGGTATGAAACGTGACCAGGTCCGCCTTTCCGTCTCCATCTACATCGCCCTTTACAGGCGTTGTTGTAAGGGTTAAGGCCCTGGCCCCCGAAGAGCGCCCGGGAGACAGTGACGGGCGTACTTCTTTTCTACAGCCAACAGCGGCCCAAAGCAGTGTGCCCATAAGCATACAGGGCAGAAAATTCTTTTTCATAATATGAGGGGTTTGGTAAAAAATACATTTTCATATAACAGCATACGTCATCCGGCACTCACTGATCAGTCCGGCTCTTTAAAGATAATATAAATATGTATTACTTATTAAAATTATTTTTTACCCGGCAGCAACCTGGCCCGGGCTCCCCACCCGGATGCCGGTTCATACATCCCGTAGCAACTGCCCTGCGGCAAAAAACAGCAGCGTGGGTAGCGATCCGCGGGGCGGATCGTTGTTGGATCGTTGTTGCTACTGCCGGATCTGCTGCAGTAAGATGCCCCGGCTAAAAGTTACATAACGGGTTTAGCCCACCGGCGTAAAAAAACAACTACGGGAATAACATGTGTTCAAGATTAGCGGATGTTACTGCTGCAACTTTTCATAGAAGCGTACATTGGCTATGCAGGGCCGGCAAAAACCGGGATTCATAGCCGGACCTATTGTGTATCGGGCAATCAGCAGACGGGGCATCGCCGTACAGCGTGCACAACGTGTTTGCTCATCGCTGTACCCGGATCAGTTTTCCTCCGGTTCGTTAGAGCTTCCTTTTTTATCGGCCTCCCATTTTATATCGATGTAATCGTATCCTACTTGATCTCCGTCGATATTCACTTTGATAAAGCCCTCCTCCACATCGTGTTGTTTGCCCCGCCACCATTTTCCGGAAACGGAAGGAGCTGTAATCACCATCACCTTACCCAGGATATTGAGTGCCTCAAAATAATGCAGGTGGCCCTGAAGGATCAGCCGGAGATTCTTCCCTTTAAACAGCTGCAGTATCTTATGACTGTCTACGGCGGCGATCTTATCATCATTGGCATTCACGCCCCCGCCATACCACTGGGAGAGTGTGGTAACAAGGGGCACATGGGCGGTAATAGCAATGGGTGTTCGCGGATCTACGGCCTGAAGATCCGATTTTAACCAGCTGAGTTGTACGCTGTCCAGTTTGCCGATATACTTCCGGTCCGGTGTGATATAAATATTATCCAGCACAATAAAATGCCAGCCCTTATGATTAAAGGAGTAATACCGTTTACCAAAATACTTTTCATAAAAAGCCTTCCCGAATACGGGTCCGGTAGTATCTGCCGCACGCTGATATAGTTGAAACACTTCATGATTCCCGATGGCATAGTGCACCGGAGCCTTTATGCGGGCCGCCGCTTTTAAAAAGGCTTCCGTATTTCCTACAGCCTCTTTTTCCGATACCCGGAGTGCATCATAAATATTATCGCCCCCCGAAAGGACAAAATCCGGGTTCAGCCTGTTCAGCGTATCCACCGCCAGCTGAAAGCCCCTGGGGGCGTTGAACTTCTGTGTATAATGCACATCCGACATAAACACAAAGCTGAATTTACCCTGGGCCCGGCCCATGAGTGCAATCGTAAAAATCAATAAAAATAAAAAAACGCACTGTTTAAAAATGAATCCCTTTTGCATTACTATGGTGTGGCCGTAAATTTATAAATAAAAATCCTGAAATCTTTGAGGTAACTGATATACCCATCCCCATTGGGCGCAAAGCTCATATTCAACTCATCACCAACGGCTGTTTCAACAATATGAGGCAGCGACCAGTCCTTGGTATCCTTATCCAGCATCGTAACCGTGGGATAGTTGCTGCTGTTCTTGTAAAACAAAAAGAGTTCATCGGAGGGTGATACCGCCAGATCAAAACCAAATAAATTCCCCGAAGCGCCCGCAATATAACCGCCTACGGGCGTCACGGCCTTTGTAACAACATCATATTTTATTACCCGGTATTTGTAAAGAGCCGTACTGCTGTTATCGGCAAATGCGATATATACGTTACCCTTTTGATCAACTTCCATGTCAAAATCTCTTACGTTGATTGCGGTCGCATTCGGATCCCGCCATTGTTCAACCAGCGTGGTCCAGGTATTATTCTCGTATTTATAAACAGAAACGGAATTAGGCGAACTGGCATTGAGCACACCTACATATACCGCATTATTTACGCGCTTTGCCACGGGTAAGTATCCATACAACGCAGATGACCGCCCCGTAATACTTCCATTCGTTGTCCAGGCATTGTTGTCAAAAACAGATACGCCCAGCGCCCTTCTTGGCAACACATCTGCCGCATCCAGATAACTAAATAAAAACAGTTTAGCATCAGCGTCAAACGTCAATGCGTTAAAAGTAACTTTTGCGGTAGTAACGCCTTTGCGTCCAACCAGCTCCCAGGATGTTCCGTTAGTGTATTTTTTCACCGTATTTGCCTGCGCCACGGTAGCCGTATAATCTACATAAGATGCATAGGGCACGCCGGCATTATCAAATGTAAAATCGATATTCGAAGCGGTCCGTCCATCGGAAATCCTTCCCTGATAAGCCCATGCACCATCCCTAAACGCTACCATTGCTGCGCCCTGTTCTGAAGAGGATGAGCGTTTTTCATAGTACATAATATAGGGTTCTCCCGAAACGGGATTTACTTTCAGATTCATTCCGGAAGCGGAGTCATTATACGTAAAGGGGAATGTTTCCCAGGAAAAATCCTTCGCAATTGCAAATGAATACTTCGCGTTGTTATTACCTGCAGATAAAAAATAATCCACAGGAATCGAAAAATCGTTTTGCGTTTCCCCACTTTTCTGAAGCGCATTATTAACCTTAACAACATTGCCATTGCTTGCAGTAAACCTTGCGATCAGATGGGATTTATCTACAGCTTCAGGCATTCTTATTGTGTTAACGCCTTCCTTAGGATTCGAAAGAATATAATCCTTTAAAATCATTCCCGGATTATCCGCTTCATAAAAGCCAAAGGAAAGCAATTTTACTTCATCCTGTTTTACCCGCTCAAATACGGTAGCCTCCCTGGCACAGGATACCAGTGCTGCAAGAAAACATAAGACGGTTAATTGTTTAAACAGCTTCATCATCATTTCTGTTATTTTGTTTTGCCCTCAGGGAGCAAAACGCCTTTTATAATATTGTTTATATTGAAGTTCTGTGCTACCAATGCGGCCACCTCCGGCATCGTAACCGCAGCAACGGTCTGCTCATAGTGATTGACATGATCAAAATTACCGATCCCGTTAAAAACCGTATTGCGGATTACGGTGCTCCAGAACAGATCCCGCTGCCGGTTCAGCTCCATTTCCTTTAAAAGATTTTGCTTTACATTCTGTAATTCGGTTTCATAATTACCGGGATGCGTCTGTATATCTTTAAGGATCTCCTTTATCCTGCCGGTAATCTGGTCTACATTTTCCGGTAAACAGGCAAAGGCAATGCTGCTGCGGGACAAAGGCGCGGGCACCAGTACCGAAGACGTGTTTACTGAAATGCTGTACACCAATCCCAACTCTTCCCGGATCACCTGTGTAAGCCGCATCTTCAGCACATTGGCCAGGATACCGCTGTATAAATCATAGCGCTCCGGGTCCGGCATCTTTTGAGTATGCTGAAACACCAGCGATACCGTAGCCCGGGCACCACTCCCCCCCCTGCCAACAATTGTTGCGCTGTCCGTGCGCGGATTTCCTCCGGTATACCGGTACGCCAGCCCCGGTGCATTCCTGTTGCCCGGAATCGACGCTATGTATTTTTCAATGTAAGGCTTCAGAAAGTCCAGCGTGGTGTCGCTCATGATCACATAGGTATAACCCGCCGCATTGCCAAAGAACTGGTTGTATACCGGCAGGATACGGCTAAGCTGTACTTCCTTATTAATGGCATCTGCAGTATACTCAGCCGTTACATAATCTTTTCCGTTTACGAGGTATTTTAAACTGTCGGAAAAGATGCGCTCTTTTGTCTTATACTGGTTTTGCGCGGTGCGGGCGGTAATGGCCCGGGTTTGCTGAAACACGGTGCTGTCTACCCGTGCGGCAGTGGAGCGCAGGTAAATGAGCTGGAACAGCGTCTCCACGTCTTCCTGTGCAGCACTACCCACAATGCCCGAGCGGGTCTTTTCAATCAAAAACCGCGCAGAAGCCGTATTGCCCGCAAGGTAATTCGACAATTCATCCCGGTTATAACGGCCTAATCCGCTTAATGCTACCACGCCGGGAGCAAACATCCCGTTCAGGTAATCCTTCTCCGGAAGTGCATAAAGTCCGCCTTTTTTAAAGCCTGTAATATTAACCCGGTTCTTCGCCGCGATCAATGGTTTGAAGATCACCTTTGCGCCATTCGATAGTTCCAGCTCCGTGGCGGCGATGTCCGGCAGGGCCCTTTTACTGACGATGGTTCCCGGCCGCGGCTCCTCGTCCATCAATACATCAATAGAGGAAACGTTCTTGTAATAACGCTCCCGGGGTTCGCTGGTCGCTTCGCTTATGGTTTGTAACAACTCTTTTTGCGAGCCGAATTCCTTTTTTTCATTTGTAGTAAGCAGATAATACCAATTGTATTTTTTTAAAGACGACAATTGTTTTTCCAGCACAATGGAATCGATTTGCGGGGCATATTTTACATACAGACGGTATTCGGTAGCCGGCGTCACAAATGTATTACCTCCGTAAAAATCTGAGTAGAGCTCATTCATGATCGTTTCTGAGCTCTGCGGCGTAGTAGAAACGGCAGCGCGCTGCAATTGTGCGCTATAAATTTTTTTTGCCTTATCAATCTCTGCTTTGGTAAACCCGTACCGCAGGATCTGGTCCAGGTCTGCTGTAAACTTTTGTACGCCCTCCTTCATTTTATCTTTAACAAGGTCTGCACTGCCCAAAAACATACCCGTTGTATTAATAAACCCGGTGACAGATGCACTGCCGTTTTCATAATGCTGTTCGGCAAAAGAGAGTGCGCCAAAACGGGCTTTGATCAACCGGTTGATCAATATGCGCTGCAGATAAACCTCGTAATCCCGTTCTTCTTTTATAGGAGCGGTCCTGGGAAATAGCTGTACCACGCTCAACGTACTTTTTCTCAATGAAGCATCATATACCATCGCGGCTTCTGTGCGGGCATAACTATCGATGGCGTAAGCGGGCAGCGGTAACTTTTTCCGTTTAGGGATGCTTGCGAATTTTTCTTTTATCAACCGCTCTATTGTTGCAGGATCCACATCTCCCGCAACGGCAACAGCCATCAGGTCTGGCCGGTACCACTCCTTATAAAATGCGTCCAGCGCAGCGCGTTTGAAATGCCGGATAACAGCAGTATCACCGATCGTTTTCCGTGCTGCATAACGCGATTTGTTTAACAGTCCCATCAACAATCCGTTGTTGGCCTCCTGTGAGGGCCCTGATCTTGACAGCCATTCCGACAGTACCACTCCGCGCTCCTTTTCGATCTGGACGCTGTCCAGCAACATGCCACCGGCCCAATCCGCCAGGATGGTAATGGTAGAGTCGATCATGCCCGAACCGGTGGTAGGCAGCGTTAATTTGTAAACGGTTTCGTTATAACTGGTATGCGCGTTGAGATCTTTGCCAAATTTTGCGCCCTTCGATTCCAGGAACGCCACCATACTGTTACCGGGAAAATGCCGGGTACCATTAAATGCCATATGTTCCAGGAAATGCGCCAGCCCCAGTTGATCCGTGTTTTCATACACCGAACCCGTTTTTACAAACAACCGGTATACCGCCTCTCCCTTGGGATATGCATTCGGGTAGATATAATAGGTAAGCCCATTGGCCAGCACTCCCTTTTTTAACACCGGGGTTGGTGCTAACGGCTGCGCGCCTATAGTGCCGGCGATGATCACTAAAAAACCGGCCAGTGCAATTTTCAGGTGCTTCAGGATCATGGAATCTTTGTTATCGTAACTATTTTTTGTTTGGCATCCGGCCCGGGAAGTCCCAAATGAATGCCTTTATTGTTGCTCACCAATTCAATCGCCAGCGTATTTTTACGCAAGGTATCCACGGGATTGGGCATCCATTTTATGCGGACCGGCATATCGTAAATGCCGGGTAAAAAGCGTAGTTCATTGCCGGTGTTCAGCAAGGTATAATCCACGCCTTCCACCAGTCCGTTGCCGGCGGTTACCTTGTAGGTAACCACAACCGTATCAAAAAACTGGCGCGAACTCAGGTACACATTATAAGTACCTACGGCATTGGCCTTGTCGCTAACCGTAACCTCCGATGCATCGTTTTCCATAATATGAATAAAGCGGGTATCAAAGGGATGGGTGGCGTCCTTTGAACAGGCTGCAATACCCAATACCATTATACTGATCAAAAACAGCAGCTTTCTTTGTTTCATTGTTTACCTGTTTACTGTTGGGTTTCCGGCCATTCCGGGGTTGGCATCCATTTCCGATTGCGGAATGGGCAACACAAAATAATTACTGGGATAATTGATACTTTTTACAATGGACGCTGTTGTAGCACCCCGTACCAGGTTTTGTTTTCTGCGGGTGATATCAAAGAAATTATGCCCTTCAAAACAAAACTCCTTTGCACGCTCTACGGTTATTGTCCGGTCTAAAACCGTTTTATCCGTTTCAGTAAGGAGGATGCTTTGCGGATCTTTATCCAGCGCCCTGCCGATGATGATCTTCAGATCAGCGGAACAGGCTGCAAGGTTGTTCTTATTCAGATTGGCCTCCGCCCGTACCAGGTACATTTCCGAGGTTCTTAGTACCAGGGGATCATACCGCTCGGTATTCGCATTGTAGTCTACTGCAATAGACCATTTGCGGGTAAACCATTTCCCGGTATTCTGCGGATCTTTTTGAAAAAGATTCAGCCGGATATCAGCGGGATCAAATAATTTCATCAACGTATCGGCCGGAACGTATACCGGGCTTTTCAGGGAATATACCTGGCTGAGATTACCCGACTTGGGCTGCAGATAACCATTCAGCCGGAAGATCGCTTCTTTACCCGGGATCAGGTTGGTAAACATCGCAGCATAATCGGTACCGGTGGCAAGCGCACTATTGTTAATGACCAAGGTAGCATAGTTAATGGCTTCATCCCAGTTACCGGCATAGAGGTATACCCGGGCCAGCAGTGCCTGTACCGCCTTTTTAGATGCAAAATAGGCATCGCCCGATCCGTTGGACCCAAACAGCCGTTCCGCTTCTTTCAGATCTGCGATCACCTGGTCATATACCTGTTTTACCGTAGCTCTTTCCACAGCATCTTCCGGAGCCGGGTTTTTCAGCACCACCGGTACGCCAAGGTGCCCCGCATCACTAGTATAATTATACGGCTGCGCATACGTACGGCAGAGATCAAAATGGGCCAGCGCACGGATAAACAGGGCCTGCGCCTTTACGGTGTCCAGGCTGCTTGTTGCGCCCGGGTTCTTTGCAATGAAGGTGCTGTAATGGTTAATAATATTATTGGCATTGGTGATGCTAATGAAGATATACCGCCAGATATAACCCACCGCACCGATCTCCTGCTCCGGATCCGATATAAAATCATACTGCTCCCCTAACGAACCGGTACCCCGGCTTCTCAGGTCCGTCATATTTCCGGCTACTTCGGGATAGCGATAAAACTGAGACGCATAATAGCTGTATACCGTGGTATAGGTGCCGGCCAGTGCCTTCTTAAAACCCTCCACCGATGAAAACGTTTTTTCTTCGGTTTGCCGGTCTGAGGTATCTACATCAAAATAGTTTTTACAGGAAAAAAGCACCATTATGGCAAACACCAGGAAAAGGCCGTTTTTATATTGCTTTATATTCATTGCTGGTACATTTAAAATGTAAGGTTAACCGATATGAAGAAACTGATCTGCTGCGGATAACCGCTCATCGCCTGCTTAAAAGAATTCCGGTTGGTTTTATCGTAAGGTGTTACCGTAAACAGGTTATTCCCTGCTAGTGTAACCGAAGATTGCTTTATTCCAACAGAACGGAAAAGGCGGTCCGGCAAATTATACGCAAACGCCAGATTCGCCAGACTGAAAAAAGTAGTGTTATACAGATAACGCGTAGAGTTCATAATAGACCTTGTAGAAACACCCCATATGGGCCTGGGGTTTAATGCCAGGTCGCCGGGCTGCCGCCACCGGTCTACCTGGTTTAAGGATTGGTTATCGGTTTCGATATTTAACCCATCCGAGTTGATGTCCCGGCCAAAAGAGCTGAACTGGTAGCCCCCGATGCTATATGTAACCAGGGTATTTAATGACATCCGCTTATACTTAACGCCCATGGACGCCCCACCGAACACTACCGGACTGGCGCTTTTCCCCGGAACCCGGTTATTGATATCATATACGCGGGTAATATTGCCGGCTGCATCATACCAGAGCGGTGCTCCATCCCGGGGGTCCACTCCGGCCCAGCGGATCAGGTAATAGGTATTCAGATCAAAATCTTCACGCCATATAAAATTGCCATTTGTACGATCATTTCCGGAGTACAAACGTAACACCTTGTTTTCGTTATGCGCAGCCCTGAGCTCCAGCCACCATTGTATATCCTTGCTTTTATAAATACTCCAGTTGATGGTGGCTTCAATACCTTTATTCTCCAATTCACCAGTGTTGCTTTGCGCGGATGTGGCCCCTGTAGCCCTTGATACCGGAACATCAATGATCGCCTGGACCGTTTTTTTATTATAGGCCTCTATTAAAAAGTTCAGCCGGTCCCATAACCCCAGCTCTAATTTCAAATTGGTTTGCCTTGCCGTTTCCCAGCGCAACAATGGATTAGGGAGATTGGAAATAATCCCTCCGGGCAGTCCGCCATAGTTATTGTCTGAATTAAAAGAATAAATACCGTAGGCTTCCTGGTTGCTCAACCGTGAATTCCCGGTATTTCCGTAACTGGCTGCCAGGCGCAGGGCGCTGATGAAATTGCTGTTGTTCAGGAAGGCCTCATTCTTTAGATCCCAGGCTACGCCCGCAGATGCGAAATCGCCCCATCTTGCTTGGGATCCAAATGCGGAGCTGCCATCTCTCCGGCCGGTAAGTTGCAAATAATATTTGCGGTCATATCCATATTCCAGCTGACCGATAAACGATGCATCTTTCCTTTCGCGCAGGCTGCTGTCCCGGTAAGTGATCTCCGCAGCGTACTGCACATCCCGCTTGGTATCATCTTGAAAGCCGCCGCCACTGAGCGTGCGCGTATTATAGCGTTGCGATTTCAATTCCACACCAATGATTCCACCAAAGGAGTGCCGGCCGATGACCTTGTTGAAATTTACCCGTTCTATAAAGGTTTTCACCACTGTTTTATTATAATAGGAGCTTGCATAACCTACCGGTGTACCGTTGGTTTCCATTCCGGACCAGTTCGTTCTGGCCTCATAGATCCGTTGTTTTACTTCGGAGAAATCGACGCCGTATTGGGTTGTAGAACTCAACCCCTTTAAGATTCGATAACTCAGCATAAAATTATTGTTGAACACTTTCGCCTTCTGAACATCATCATTTTCCTCACGCTCCGCTAGTGAGTTAAAAAATTTCACCAGCGTATACTGGGGATTACCATCGGCATCCATACCGCTGATTTTCTTGTTGTACAGGCGATAAGACCCATCGTTATTATAGGGAGTAAAAACAGGCAGATTCTTCAGGTAATCAGTGCTGGGGTTGAAGGTATTATTACCATTGAAAGAAGCATTGGTAATCCATTTTATCTCCAATCCCTTCGCTATGGTGTACCCCAGTTTACCAAAAATGGTTTTCCGGTCCTGGGTATTTCCGATGATTGTAGACTTCCCATTATAATATCCTCCAGATGCAAAATAACTCAATCGATTCTTTCCACCCTTTATATTCAGTGCTGCATTATTCACCAGACCGGTTCCGTAAAACACATCCGTCCAATCGGTATTCGTTGTACTGTAACTATTCAGGTCATTGTCGTTATACGGGAAGCTGGCCAGGTCCTTTCCTGCATTCACATAAGATTCCTTAGCTAATTCCATATACTGGGCAGCATTTACGGTTTTGTACAGCGTGCTTTTATTGATCTTTGAAAAGCCGCTTTGGATATTAAAACTCACCTCCGTTTTTCCAACCTTTCCGGATTTAGTGGTAATCAGGATAACGCCGTTGGAAGCATTCGCTCCGTAAATAGCAGCAGCAGATGCATCTTTCAAAACGGTGATGGATTCAATATCTGCGGGGTTCAGGTAAGATAGTGGGGTAACCGATGTCTGAATGCCCGGGATCATATTGGTACGGTCGCCGGTATAGATCGGTACTCCGTCCACGATCCACAGCGGCTCGCGGGAGGCCGTAAAAGATCCGTCGCCGCGGATCCGGATATTCAGCCGCTGTTTGGTACTGGTGGCATCATCCGTATTGGGTGTAACCCGTAAACCCGGTATCTGCCCGTCCAGCAAGGCATCCACCCGGGACATCGGCAGGTCTTTAAGGCGTTCGGCATTGACCTGGTACGCAGACCCGACGATTTCTGATTTTTTCTTTTGTTGCCCGTAGGCCATGATCACCACTTCTTCACCCATCTCATCCCTGGCGGTAAGCATCACCGTTAAAAAGCCGGTAGTATCATACACGAACAATTGCCGGCTGTGATAACCCACGCTGGAAATCACGAGTGCAGCCTCTTTTGTTGTGGAGACATCGATCCGGAAACGCCCGTCCATTCCACTCAAAGCAGTCGATTTACTATTGTTTGCTGTAATTGTAGCGCTTACCAAAGGATCTCCGCTGCCATCGGTCACCACACCTTCAATGATCTTCCTCTGTCCCGATTGGGCCAGCGATACATTGAGTGAGGTCAGGTTCAGGATAAGCAGGAAGGTTAGGAAAACGCGAAAACTCAATTTTACCATTCTGTAAAGCAGTTAATATGCCTGAAATATTATACGTCAATTTCCGCGATAAAGATAGCAAATTTCCGAAATAATCCGCAAAATCACGCAAAATAGCCGGGTGCGTTACCGTCTTGTGACCTAAAGTCCGAAAGGCTCGCATCCTTCAAAACAAGCGGGTACGCCCCCGGCATTTCTTTTTTAAATGTCCTTATGCCACTACTACCAGTTCAAATCTGTATTTTGCACGATATCCAATGCTTCCGGAATATCAGAGCGATTGCACCGGGTCACCCAAAAAACGACTTATCAAGCCATCAAATAATAACCATGCGTATTTTACTCGTCAGCTTTCTTACACTCCTGGTTTCCGCGGTGACCGCGCGGAACACAACCATCCCAAAACATGTAAATATTTGTGTATACGGCGGCACTTCGGCCGGTGTCATTGCCGCTTACAGCGCTGCCAGGCTGGGCAAAACGGTGATCCTGGTTGAGCCGGGTAACCGGCTTGGCGGATTAACCTCCGGCGGACTGGGGTTTACAGATATTGGTAATAAATATGCTATCAGCGGACTGGCACTGGATTTTTACCGGAAAACCGGCGCGCACTATGGCCGGTTTGAACAGTGGATCTTTGAACCTTCGGTTGCAGAGCAATTGTTTAAAAACTATATCAAAGCCGCAGCGGTGCCGGTTGTTTACAATTTCCAGCTGAAAGACGTGAAAAAGAAAAACAATAAGATCACAGGCATCGTTATTGAACCTTCAAACGGAACAAATGGTAAACCGGTATACCTGGAAGCAGATGTATTTATCGACTGCTCTTATGAGGGCGACCTGATGGCAAAGGCAGGCGTATCTTACCGCATCGGGCGGGAAGCCAATTCCGAATACAACGAAACCTACAACGGGGTTCAGCTTATGAACAAGCACCAGTTCCCGGACGGGATTGATCCTTATAAGATACCCGGCAATGCCGCCAGCGGCTTACTTTGGGGCATCAGCGATGCAGCCCTCGCGGCTACGGGTTCGCCAGACCGGAAGGTGCAGGCGTACAACTACAGGATTTGTTTGACAAGTGATCCCGCCAACCGCATTCCCATTACACGTCCAACCGGGTATGATTCCACAAAATTTGAGTTATTGCTCCGTTATATCCAGCAGGGTGCGGTCAACAATATCAGATCCGTTCTGAAGCTGGATCTGATGCCAAACCATAAAACCGATATCAATAATAACGGACCTTTTTCTACCGACATGATCGGCTGGAGCGACGATTTTCCCGAAGCCGGTTACAGCAAACGGAAACAACTGCTGATGGAACTGGAACTGTATAATAAATCCCTGCTGTATTTCCTGGGGCACGACAACCGGGTACCGGCAACCATCCGTGCGCAGATGCTGGAGTGGGGCTACCCCAAAGATGAGTACATAGAGAATCATCACTGGACGCCGCAGGCTTATATCAGGGAATCGCGCCGGATGACCGGCGCCTATGTTATGACCCAACACAACTGCCAGGGCGGGGAAACCGTATCCGATGGAGTGGGTATTGCAGCCTATACCATGGATTCGCATAATTGCCAGCGGATCGTTATTGAAAAAAACGGGATAAAAATGGTTAAAAATGAAGGCGACGTAGAGATCGGCGGGTTTCCGCCCTACCCGATCTCCTACCGATCCATTACACCCCGGGAAAAAGAATGCAGTAACCTGCTGGTACCCGTATGCCTGTCCGCCAGTCATATTGCGTATGGCTCCATCCGGATGGAGCCGGTTTTTATGGTGCTGGCGCAATCGGCAGCAGTTGCCGCCGCCCAGGCCATCCATGAAAACAAACCGGTACAACAGGTTGATGTAACCGCATTACAGGAGCAGCTAAAGAAAGATCCCCTGCTGGACGGGACACCTCCGGATATTATCGTGGATGATGCAGATACCCGGCAGGTGCAGTTCTCGGGAGACTGGAAACGGCAAACGCAACGGAGTTACGGACCTTCCATGATGCTGACAACATCGCCGGCGGCAACCGCAACCTTCAAGCTTCCAATTACTGCTGCGGGCAGTTATGACATTTATATGTACCTGCCCCGGGTTGACAATGCTGCAAAGGAAATCAAGATCACCGTTTTTGATGGCACCCAAACAAGCGATCGCCTGGTACATACAGAAGCAGTAAAAGTGTTGGGACAAACATCCGGAGAATGGCATTTCATTGGAAACTATCAGCTGAAAAACGGTCAACAGCCCTTTTTACAACTCGCTGCCGGTGGTAGCAACGGTGCCGTTGCCGCAGATGCCCTGCTCCTACAGCAAAAACGGGCACGGTAGAAACGGACACGGCGAAGCGTACAAAGAATACCGCGTGTTCAAGCTGTTTTATCCAGTCCAAATCACTCGGATAAATCATGCACGGGTACCTGCGAAAAGTGCTGCACGGATCGGCAGGAAAATATAGCCGCAGATACGCAGATTATAAAGCGTCAGTCCAAATACTTCGGATAAATCATGCACCGGTATCAGCGAAAGGCTCTGCACGGATCAGCAGAGAAATATAGCCACAGATGCGCAGATTATAAAGCGCCCGCCAAACGCCTTAGGATAAATCATGCACGGGTACCTGCGAAAAGTGCTGCACGGATCGGCAGGAAAATATAGCCGCAGATGCACAGATTATAAGGCGCCGGCTCAAACTATTCAGATAAATCGTTCACGGGAATCAAAAAAAAATCCGCGCAATCAGCGGGAAAAACAGCCGCAGACAACGCAGATCTCATACCGGTTTGCCTATTTCAATCCGAACCGTTAGGCATCCGGAATTTCTGGTTCAACCAGCTTTGCCAGTTTTTCCAGGGATTCCTGCCAGCCCAGGTAACACATTTCAACAGGGATTACGTCTGGTATACCCTCCTGCTCTACCTTCAACTCGGTTCCCGCAACTGTTTTTTTAAGCCAAACCGTGGTGGTCATGGTACCCGGCAGGTTTGGATCGTCGAACCGGTCTGTATACTTCAGGAATGTATTGGGCTCCAGTGCCACATACTCACCCCCAAATGAATGACTGTTGCCCGTTGAGAAATTCTGGAACGACATTTTATAGGTCCCGCCTACTTTGGCATCCAGTTCGTGTACCGTACAAAGAAAACCATACGGAGGCAGCCAGGAGGCAATTGCCAGCGCATCGGTAAAAGCGCGGTATACTTTTTCGGGAGATGTCTTAAGCATCCGGTGTAATGAAACTTTGTTGTTTGACATAAAAATTATTTTATTAACTCCTACTCTTCTGGCTTTTCGGTTCCGCCCGTTTTTATGTGGGTGCTGCTCCACCGGTCCGGCTGATCCTGTACATCAACCATTCCACAACAAAGTTGGCTGTAAAATCTGGTTTTTAAAGAGGCCGTATGCGACAAACTACCGGGCTTTTTACGAAGTCTGCACCGATAACAGTCCCTGCGAGGCCTTCTACTTAAAATGCAGAAAGGCCAGGGCTTCTTCCCCGGAAAGTTCCTGTGCCGTATAACACAGGCTCAGCTCCTGCCGCAGGTGTGTGCGCTCCAACTGCTGCAGTTCTTTTACCGGAATCGTCATACCCTGGTCGGAACCGGTGGCATTCGGGAAATTCCATTTCTTTAACAGGCGCCCTTTTTCATCTTTCACCGCAATACTCCGCCCCGTACCGGTATTGGGCGTATGGCAGTGCCGGTAATAAATACGCAGCGCGTCATTTTCACCGGTCTTGTTTAACTGCAGCTTTCGCAAGCTCAACGGCTGATTCACCGACTGCTTCAAAAGCAGCTTGTTGTTCAGATAAATTTCATAACTGTCGAGCCCCAGCTTCGTGGTAAAACTCGATACGATAAAACAGCATACGACCAGCGTAAATAATTTAAGCAACGGCCGGTTAAATGTAGTAGATTGCATTGTAGAATGTTTTAATTAAAAAATAGGATTTGAATATGCTGAATACAATATTAGCCGGAAGATGAACGGATCAAAAAAATAATAGAGCAGCGTTCAAATTAATCGATCAAAAGAAGATGCAACATCCCATTCTTTTTATGTGCTGATTTCCTCTACGATTGATGCCGTTGGTCGATATAATTTTGCAGGTACGGCTGCTTTGATTTTTTTTACACAACAACTGATCCATGCGCCTGCGGAACAAAAGCATATCACTGCCGTTTTCAAAGCGGCCTGTACCAGTCAGCCACTTACTGGCGCAGGGCGCCTATTGGCTGTTGGTAACGGGGTTTTTCCTTTATGAAAAAAGGTATCTTATTTACAAGGCCAGTCTGCCCTATTTCTTTGCCTGTGTTTCTGTGCGCATTCTCTTACTGATCGGAATCGCCTATCTCAACCTGCACTACTTTTTACCGCGATACCTCCTAACGAAACGTTACGGCATGTATAGCTTTGTGCTGCTGGTGTCTGTAGCCGGCTATCTTATCGTGCAAAGCCTGTTTGATTATGTGCTGTACGGGTACGTGATCGGGCCGATGCGTAACAGCAACCTAATGGAAGCCCTATCATACAATTTCTTCAGTACCCTTTGGTACCTGGCGTTGATGCTGGCACTGAAACTCAGCATCGACTGGTATGGCCAGCAGCTGCTTATTCAACGGATCACGGTAGAAAAACTGAATGCAGAAGTGGAATTCCTGCGGGCGCAGGTAAACCCGCATTTTCTTTTCAATGCACTCAATAACCTGTATGCACTTACGTTAAAAAAATCAGACGAAGCCCCCGGGATCGTACTCAAGCTTTCGGAACTGATGGAATACATGCTCTATGAAAGCAATGAAGCATACATCCCTTTGGAAAAAGAGCTGGAGTATCTGCAAAACTATATGGCGCTGGAACGGTTGCGTATCAATCATCAGGCAGATATCCGCATTACTGTTGATGGCGTTACGGATTCCTGTATGATTCCTCCGTTCCTGATCCTGCCCCTCCTGGAAAACGCCATCAAACACGGGCTGGGCACTATTAACAGTCATGCCTTTCTGCACCTGCATATCCGGGCCGGCACCACATTGGAAGTGCAGCTGGCCAATAGCAGGTCTTATACTGCTCCTGCAGAACAGAAAGGAGGCATCGGCCTGCAGAACCTGAGAAAAAGACTGGAATTGTTATACCCGGAACGTTATGTGCTGCAAACAGAAGAACAACCGGGTACGTATATGGTTTCCTTAAAGATCCTGTTATGAACCTGAGTTGCGTTATTGTAGACGATGAGCCCCTGGCCCGGGAAATATTAGCGGGTTTTATAACCCCCTTGCCCTGGGTAACGCTTGCCGGTACCTTTGGTAATGCATTTGAGGCCCTGAGCTTTTTAAACACGCATCCGGTTGATGCGCTGTTCCTGGATATCGAAATGCCGGAGATCAGCGGACTCGCTTTGTTACGCAGTTTGCCACAGCCACCGATAACGGTGTTTACCACCGCTTTTCGTGATTATGCTTTTGAAGGCTTTGAACTGGGTGTGATCGATTTTCTGTTAAAGCCAATTGCACAGCAGCGATTCAATCACGCGCTGGAAAAAATTGCCGACTTTCTTTCTTTACAAAAAAAAGAAGCTGGCGTTGAACGGAGCCAGGAACACGGGGAATCGATCTTTGTAAAAAGCGGGGTTGAAAAAATAAAATTACAGTTGACCGATATTCTGTTTATCCAGGGGTTAAAAGACTATGCGATTATTCATTCAACCGCAGGCAAAACCGTTGTAAAAGGATCGGTAAAGTCTATGCAGGAATTGTTTCCCGGGCCTGCTTTTATACGGGTGCATAAATCCTTTATTGTGGCCAAAAGCCGGATACAACGCATTGCCAGGAACCGCATCCTGATGGGCGAACACGCGATTCCGATCGGGAGGGTATACCGGGACGAACTGGCCAAACAGATACCTGGTTTTTCATAAGAGCAACACTTTACACATTGCACGGTTCGGCTGCAGCTGATGCATGAAAAAGAAGGGATCCAGGGCTGGCGAACAACCTTTTCTTTCCGGGAATGGTTTATTTTTTATTAATGGCAGCGCAGACCCGCACCGTTTGATCCCGTTCCCATTTTCCATTGGGTCCTTTTATAACGGGCACAAACGCGAAGTTCCAGTTCTGCTCACTATAAGCCCGTGGAATCCGTACTACGATCTTGTTCCAGCCTTTTTGTAATCGGATGGGAGCAGGTGGCCGGCTCCAGTAAAACTCCTCATCCGTAAACGGAATTTCGTTGGCCGGCGTTTCCCAGGTTGCCTTCAGATAGCGGTTGCCGCCGGGATTGTTCCATACAGGACCGGCGAGTTCGGTGTCATTTATATAAATCGCTCCTCCGTTGGCATCCCATTTTCCATTTTGCGGAATGCCTCCGCTCCGCCGGTTGCTACGCGCTGCCGTTTCAAAACCGGTAACTGCATATACCGTTCTATTTGTTTGGGCGTACATATACCCGGTGAGGTACAGGGTCTCATTCGCCAGGGAACTTAACGCCTTTTCACCTAACATATCTGCAAACCGGAAGATTCCCCCCGCCACGATACGGGTACGGGCCGTATCGTTGACGTGAGTGTTTAATTCCGGTGCAAAAGCCCTGTAAACAACATCTTCCCTGCTCCTGTAAAAAGGCCCCGTCATCTTCCATTCCATATCGCCCAATGCATGATACGGGAACGGTTCCTGTTCAAAAAACAATGACCGGTGCCGGGCCATCCGGTGCTCAAATTCCTGGAAATACCGGCCGGCAGGTGTACCGGGTAGCGGCAGCCAGGCCATATAACTACGGTTGTAAGCCGGCCGGCCGCACCAGACGGCTTCGGCATACGTAATGATACCCGGCCACACCGGGTTGTGCAGGAAGATCCGGCTTTTATCATCTACCCGTACATCCGGCCAGCAACAGGCAATACCGCCCAGGGCCTTAGCATCTCCGGCCGGCCGGTTACAGATCTGCTGAAAAAAATATTGCTGTATTGTGCTGTAGGCATCATAATAATTGAGGTACCCGCCATAGGAATCCACGACCGGGTTACCGTTGTTCTTTATGCCGGCACTGCCATCATCGCGCCAGTGTTGCTCAATCGTACCCGGCTCAGGAGGCAGTCCCGGATTCCATACCATCACCTGCCTCCCGTGCCGCTTTACCCGATCCGTGATCCGCCTGATAAACGCCTGGGGGGCCGGAATCCTTACTTCATCGGAACCGATATGGATCACCGGACAGTCTGCCGCCGGTATCTGCTCGCAAAATTCATCAATGAGTTTCTCCAGCACAGCGATCCCCTGTTCCTGTTCCATCTTAAATCCAAAGGTTGGCTCAAAATACCTGCTGTGCCCCGGCATATCCAATTCGGGAATCACCCGGATGGACCGTTCACGGGCAAATGCGATCAGATCCCTGATGGCATCGAATGAATAGGTACTATCCGGATCCCGGCCGGCTTTCCGGTTGGCCGGGTCGTTTAACTGCGGGTACACCTTGCTTTGAGGGCGCCATGCAGGATTATCCGTTAAATGCCAGTGAAAGGTGTTGAATTTATACCAGGACATTTTTTCCAGCTGCGCTTTTAACAGATCGATCGACTGAAAGTTACGGCCATTATCATGCATAAAGCCCCTCCATTCAAAGGCCGGGCCATCAGCAATGATACAACCATACAAGGCGTTCTTTTCCGTTTTTTGGGCCAGCAATTGCCGCAACGTTTGCACGCCGTAATAAAACCCCGATGCATCATTGGCGTAAATAAGGATCTCCGAAGCCGTTACCTGCAACTGATATCCTTCCTTTACAGGCTGCGCTTTTTTTAAAAACCGGATATGGGCAGCCGTTTCTTTTTTGGGCGCTCCCGCAATATACGTTCCCGTTTGTACCTGGTAGGTTTGCAGCAGCGCCTTTAGCGACCGGACGGCATTATCAGCCAATCCGCCCACCGCGTCCTGCACTTCGATGATCATCGTTTTTTGTACGCTTAACAACTGCCCTGTCCAGGTCACTTCTCTTGGAAAAGGGATCAGCGCTACAGGTGCAGCCTTTAATACCGTTATTGAATGCGGCGACTGCCATTGCCCCGTTATATCCTGCTGACCGGCAACCGGCCGCACGGCCAGTATTAACAGGAACAGCAATCCGGTTCTGAATTTCATTGTTTTAAATGCGCTGTTTTACAGCTTCGTTTATATGATTACTTCCAAGCTTTACCCGAAACACCCGGATCCTTTTTACTATTGTTCCTTATTTTTTCCAATACCGCTCCGATCTTTTCTCCCGTCTTCACCAGGTTGGGCCTTGTTTGGCGGATCGCTTCTTCCAATGTTGCCGGTTGTTCATTAATTGAAATTAGCTGCGAAAAATAGGCCTCCAATTCCGCATCTGGCCCCTCCGGCACTTTGCCGGCGATACCGATCACGGGGATGTCTTTTCGCCTTGCCAACACAGCTACGCCGAAAGGCGCCTTGCCTTCCAGTGTTTGATGATCGATGGCACCTTCACCGGTAATCACCCAGCCAGCGCCTTCCAGCTCCTGCTCAAAGCCGGTCTTTTTTAAAAAGTAATCGATGCCATCCACTATGTGCACCTTGCAAAAAGCCGCCAGTCCGGCCGCAACGCCACCGGCCGCACCACTCGATTCCAATACATCCATATCCGTTCCCGTCGTTTGCAGCACTACCTTCCGCCATTGCTGCAGCGCCGCCTCCAACTGTAAAACTTCACCGGCTCCGGCACCTTTTTGCGGACCAAAAACTGCAGCGGCGCCCTTCGCGCCCAGCAAATGATTCTTTACATCACAAAGTATGGTGATCGTTACATCGTGCAGCCGCGGATCCAGCCCCGAACTGTCGATGCTATGCAACGTAACCAGATCCGCCGGAAGCGATGATAAGGGGCTGCCCTCCACATCATAAAGCTGAAGTCCCAGGGCTTTTAATAATCCCGTTCCTCCATCCACCGTGGCGCTGCCCCCGATACATAGCAACAGTTCCCGGGCGCCCTGGTTCAACGCCGCTGTTATCAATTGTCCGCAGCCCCGTGTTGAAGCATGCAGGGGATCGTATTCCTCCGGTTGCAGCAGGCGCAAACCGGAAGCATCCGCCATTTCAATAATCGCTGTTCCGGTTGCTTCGATCCATCCAAAGGCTGCCCGTATCGTTCGGCCCAGCGGATCCGCCACTTCGGCAACTACCTGCTCCGCTCCCAGGTACTGTGCCAGCAAACTACCGGTACCGTCACCCCCATCTCCAACCGGACGGCAAACCAATGCACCGGTATAGCCGCCCCGGCGGATACCCTCCTCTAAAGCAGCAGCAACCGCAGCCGCCGGAAGGCTGTTCTTGAATGCATTGGGTGCAATAACAATTTTCATCTACAGCATAATTAACGATAATATATAAACGGCCAGCATGCCCGTAAGCGCCATCCAGATGGTAGCCATACTGTATACCTTCAGCACCTGTTTCAGCTCCTGCCCGGAAAAGTTTGTGATCACCCAAAAGTAGGCATCATTCACATGTGATACGGCCATGGAACCTGCGCCCATTGCCAGCACGGCCAGCACCCGCCCGTTCTCGGTATCCAGGCCCAGTCCGGGCAAAAACGGAAGTACAATGGAAGCCGCCGTTAACACTGCAACAGTAGAAGAGCCCTGCGCTGTTTTAAGGATCAGGGCAACCAGGAAGGGGAAAAAGATACCGAGGGCTTTTACGCCCTGGATCGAGGCCAGGTGATCCTGAAGCTTCAGGGCATTGATGACCATTCCGAAAGCACCACCAGCTCCAATGATCACCAGGATGCCGCCGGCTTTTTCCAACCCATGATGCATCAGCCGGCCGAGGGCACCTTTATCCCATTTCCGGGGGAATACACAGCGCCAGTACCAGGCCCACCGCCAGCGCTATAGCGGGTTCACCGGTCATCAGCATTAAGCGGAGTAACGGATTACCCGGCACCGGTATCAACGCCTTGCAGGCAATAAGGATTACGGGTACGATTACCGGAATAAATGACAAGGCCACCGGAGGCAGGGACCGGTCCGTATCCGGCAATGGCTCCGCAGGATCATCATTCCCCGTTATCGCCGGAAATTTCCGGCCCTTCCACACGGCCCAGTAATAACCGGCCAGCATTGCCGGAACAGCCGCCAGTAACCCCAACAGGATCACCCGTCCCATCTCTGCGTGCACTGTGCCCACGGCAGCAGTAATGCCCGGGTGCGGCGGTATAAAACAATGCACGGCGTAAAGCCCTGTGGCCATCGTGGTACTCATAATTGCGGTAGCGATTCCGGTGCGGCGGATCATCGATTGGTTCAATCCGTTCAATACCACATAACCCGAATCACAAAAAATCGGAAGCCCTACAAAAAAACCGGTAAGGCTCATGGCAAAGGCCGACCGTTTTCCTCCAACCCACTTAATAATGGCATTGGCCATGGCGGTAGTGGCCCCATTGGCCTGCAATACCATACCCAGCGCAGTACCGATGGCAATAATAAACCCCAGGGAGCTCATGATCTTCCCGAAGCCTTCTTTCATTAACGAGAGTATGGAAACGGCATCCAGCCCACCCAGTCCGCCGGTTACAAAACAAGCCAGGCACAATGAAAAGAACGGGTGAACTTTATACCGCGTACTTAAAAGAATGATCAAAACGATACCGGTCAGCAGCGCCGACACTATAAAAAAAACGGGTGAAGCAAGCATCCGGCAATTTATTATTTAATTCTGAAATAGCGTTTGCCCGAGCACCCCTTATTTTTTGATACCCCCTACCCTGACAAACGGCAACCGGAAAAACCATAAACAAAGAACACCATATGTTTTTAATTAAGAGCCAGCTCATTGTGAATGTAAAAAAAAAGCACTATCAGCACTCGATAATACTACCCCATCCGGGGTAGCACTAAAAGTGGTTCTTTTTAAGCAAACCCTTTAGCTTAAAGGCTTCCGGCAGAATGCCCTTTAAACGGTCCGTTCATTTTTCAAGAAAATGGATTCCCCTGTTTTTATCGAAAAAAATGAGGCATTCATCGAATTTAATAGGAAAAAAAACTGCCGCCCTGATAGTTTTGTGTATCATTTCATCTGAAAAATGATCCTATGCAGTCAATTTTCATTTCATAGGGTTTTTATCAGTTTTCTTTATTTAAAATTCCAAAACAAGTGTCGCTGTCCTGCTCAGCTTTTCAGCCTCTTCCGGGAGGTACTGGAAAAGAACAGCTCAGTGCTGCTGGTAACATATTGCGCGTGCGGCAATGGCCGCCGCTCTAAAGACAGGTTTATAATGCAAATTAAACCCCCGGGTAATTCTTTACATTGGGGGTTTTGCTATTGGATCATTTGTGTTGGTTCGTTCCTTTCTTTCGGCCCTCAGTGCCTTCGTAGCGAACACTCCTGCGTAGAATCAAGAGCCACAAAGACTGAAAGGCACTAAGAAACACGAAAAAGAACCTAACCTTCGTCATCTTCGGGCCTTTGTGCCTTCGTGGCGAACACTCCTGCGTAGCATCAAGAACCACAAAGACTGAAAGGCACTAAGAAACACAAAAGGCGCCCAACCTTCGCGCATCTTCGGGCCTTTGTGCCTTCGTGGCAAACGTTTCGCGTAAGATCAAGAACCACAAAAACTGAAGGGCACTAAGAAACACGAAAAAGCGCCTAACCTTCGCGCAGCTTCGGGCCTTTGTGCCTTCGTGGCAAACGTTCCGCGTAAGATCAAGAACCTCAAAAACTGAAGGGCACTAAGAAACACGAAAAAGCGCCTAACCTTCGCGCATCTTCGGGTCCTTGTGCCTTCGTCGCAAACGTCTCGCGTAAGATCAAGAACCACAAAAACTGAAGGGCACTAAGAAACACGAAAAGCACCTAACCTTCGTCATCTTCGGGTCTTTGTGCCTTCGTGGCAAACGTCTCGCGTAAGATCAAGAACCACAAAGACTGAAAGGCACTAAGAAACACAAAAGGCGCCCAACCTTCGCGCATCTTCGGGTCCTTGTGCCTTCGTGGCAAACGTCTCGCGTAAGATCAAGAACCACAAAAACTGAAGGGCACTAAGAAACACGAAAAAGCGCCTAACCTTCGCGCAGCTTCGGGCCTTTGTGCCTTCGTGGCAAACGTCCGGAACGCTTTTTACTTTTTTTGATAGACCCGCACATAATCTACCAGGTACCGGCTGGGGAAGCGGGTTGCTGCAGGATCCCCGCCGTTGTCTCCGCCAATAGCCAGGTTAAGAAGAATATAATGTGGTTGCCGGAAAGGGTTAAAACCATCCGGGTTCGCAAGCTGATCAAGCGGAACCTCGTTCAGCAAACGATCGTCCACATATAATTTAATCGCCTGCTCATCCCAGTCCATCCGCCAGATATGAAAAGCCGCCTCCCAATTTTTTCCAAATTCGGAAACCGGCTTTTTTACGGTAAACCATTTAGCCTTGTACCGCTCCGTGGTACCGCAGGCAATATTTGCCAGCAGGGTCCCCCGGTAATATTCCATAATATCAATTTCGCCATTTGAAGGCCACTCCCGCTTTGCACCCAGCGTCCAGAACGCCGGCCAGAGGCCGTTATCCGTTTTGATTTTTGCCCGCATCACAAAACGGCCATACTGCCAGGTTTTACGTCCGCGGGTATTGATACTGGCCGATGTATACCCGATGTATTGCCGCTGTTGCCGCCATTCAACCGCACGGTTGTTGTAACGGGGATTGGGTTTTGTTTCGCGCCGGGCTTCAATGACCAGGTGGCCGTTTGCACACCAGGCGTTTTCCGGCTGATACCACTGGAGTTCATGATTGCGTTCGAACCCGTTTTCAAAATTCCAAACGGAAGTATCTACTTTTCCGGGTCGGTTAAACTCCTCCGCCCAAACCAGCCGGTAGCCTTCGTCTTTCAGCTGCCGCTGTGTGCCACAGGCAGTACAGAGTACCAGGCATCCTATCAGCAAACCATACCAATTACTGCCAGCTTTTATCATGGATGTATTTTTTACAAATGTATGCACGAATCGTACAGGCCCGCGCTCCGGTTGCGGCAACACCCAAATATGTCCATACGGCCAGGGTTCAGATTTTGGTAAGTGCCGCCCCTTTGTGAGCTGCAATATGATCCGTCTTGCTGCTTTTGATCTCGTACTGGGGATCTGCCGCCGTAGCATGGTGTGTATATCCTTTGTATTGAAAATCCTTTGTATGCACTTTAATAATCGTACCGGAAACCATTCCGGCTTCGGAATTCCAACGCACGTTGTCCCCTACTTTGAATCCAGCTTTCATATCCAGCGTTTTAATTGTTTATCCATCATACCATCTCATGCAGTGCTGCAAAAACAGTACCGCAACAACCGCGGCACTCTTAGGTTGATTCCCATTTCATAAAGTACAGGGGATAACCCAAATCGATCTCATTATAAATCTCAAGCCCGTTCTTTTGATACCAGGGAACATTTTTTAAAGCAGATGTTTCCAGGCACAAGATCCGCCCGGTGTTGCTGGCCTGCTGCTTTAAGCCGGACAACAGCCGGCTTCCGTTGCCCCGCCCCTGCGCATCCCGGCGCATACCGATAAACCACAGGTAATATAAACGCCCGTCCGGCTGCAGTTTCCGGAGTGCAGCCTCCCGCTTCATGGCTTTCAGGGCATTCCGGATCCCGGTTGCCTTAACAGCCAGTTTCAGATCCAGCCCCATTGTCTGCAGACTAGCCTTTTTTTGATCCGGAAACAATACCAGCGCGCAGCCGTTACCCTCTTCGGTAAGGAACACTTCACCGGATAACATGCAAACATCAAAGGCATACTCCATCAGAAGCCGTATCCGTTTTTGACGTTTGGCATCCTGTGGAATAATGTAGTTAACGCTCTTATTATCGTTGAAGGCTTCTGTAAGAATCTGAACAACAACAGGCCGGTCTTGTTCCCGAGCTTTTATCATCGCACAAAGATACCGGCATTTTATCCCACCGTAACAGGGACATTCCGGGCAGCTCAAAAAATCAGCGCAGGCGGATGAAAGGACGTGTACGCATCTGTTTGTACTTCATACAACACCGAAACAAGCGGATACCGTCAATTACCGATTCCTGCCACCGGGTAGCTTTTTTGATCTTTATACCGGATGCGGGAAATGGTGGCAGCACAAAGCAGGCAGATGATGATGACTGCGCCAAATACACTGGAGGTTTTGCCGGTTTTGTCGATCAGGTATCCCCAGAGCGGGTCACCGACCGCCGCAAATACATAGGCAGACATGTTCATGATCCCGACTCCTGTTCCAATGTATTTTTCCGTAAGCAGGTCGGGGCTCATCAGCCAAAAAGCGGATTGGGGACCGTATACAAAAAAACCGGCAGCAAACATCAGCACGCCTCCGGCAAAAAGATTGATGGCAGGGCTGAGACAAATTACCAGCGTTACCGCTGCACTCGCCAGCATCCCTATCCGGATGGCGGCCGGCCGGTTGTAATTCAGCAACCGGTCCGAGATCGTTCCAAAAAAAACAGCACCGATGGCCATTCCTACCGGCAACAGGAGGATCGCCCAAAGGTTCCGGGGATGTTGCTGCCAGTTGCTGCCCAGGTAATGCACCGGCACCCAGGTGATGAGTCCGTAGCGCGCCATATTTTCAAACCCCATCGCTAAAGAAGCCATCATAAATTCCCGGTTGCGGAATACATGCCGATAGGTTTCTTTCCAGCTTGTTTTTTCGGCTTTTTCCGATTCTTCAATCAAATTGGGCAATCCCATATCAGCCGGCTGATCCCGCACCATCAGGTAAAACACAATAACAGCCACCAGCAAAAACAAAACAGGCAGGCGAAACAGCAACTGCCAGGAAGCATGCTGATGCACGATCATGATGGAGAACAAAAACGTAAGCACCGTTGAAAAACCAGCCGCCATGGTATACAATCCAAAGGCACGTCCCCTTTCGGGTTCGGGCCACCAGTTGGAAATGATACGGCTTCCGGGTGCCCAGGCCAGCGATTGAAAATAGCCGTTGAGGGTCCACAGCACCATGATCATACTATAGGAATGCGAAAAGCTGATGGCAAAATTAACGGCTACTGAGCCCAGTCCGCCCCAAAGCACCATCTTCCGCGGGCTGTAATGATCTGCCATGTTGCCATTGATCAATTGGCCCAGCGCATACCCCATCAGCATTGAAAAATTGATCCATCCCACCTGCGAATAAGATATATGCAGGTCTTCCGTAATTTCTTTTGCAGCCCATCCAAAGTTATGCCGCCCCATATAAAAGAACAGGTAGCAGCACATGGTTCCCAACAGCATGCGCCATTGCAACCTC
Source organism: Niabella pedocola (assembly GCF_021044425.1). Taxonomy (GTDB): domain Bacteria; phylum Bacteroidota; class Bacteroidia; order Chitinophagales; family Chitinophagaceae; genus Niabella; species Niabella pedocola. The sequence continues at coordinate 835,053 of NZ_JAJNEC010000004.1, forward strand.
CGGTATGTTTTTGCTCCTTTCATACAATTTGCCGCTTTGTTCGATAGCGCCCCTTCACAATCTGTTCATTCCTTATTTACACTGCCGGCACGGTTCCTGTTATTTTTTGGGCGTTGTCAGGTATCCGGTATCCTGTTATGGCAGCCGGATCCCCACACGAAGCGGTTTTTCCCGGAGGGCATACGCAAAGGCCTCATTGGCCTCCGATAAACAGAACTCCTGCTCCACCACACGGGCAAAGGGGTAATGGCTCCAGTTACCGGCAATAAAATCCAGAGCTGCTACCAGGTCGCCGGTATTGTAGTTATGCAATCCTTTGATCGTGATGAGCCGCCGTACCAGCTGTTCAGCGTTTACCTGCACCGGCCTGTTTTTAAAAACAGCACCGGTCCATATGGCCGTACCACCAACAGCGAGGAGCTGCAAGCCCTGTTCCATAGCTTCCGGAGCGCCGCTCATATCAAAAACCACATCCACCCCCTTGCGCTCAAATTGTTCCCGGATACCCTCCCATACGACCGACGCGGGAGCCGTCACAAAAGCCACATCCGCACCAAAATCAACCGCCTGTTTTATACGCCGGGGTCTGGCACCCGCTACGCCTACCCAGGCAGCACCAGCCGTTCTACACATAGCCGCGCAACTCAGTCCCAATAACCCATCTCCAAATATCATTACCTGCTTACCGGCAACAGCACCCGCAAGCCGCAATGCTCCGGCAACAGTGGCCAATGCACAATTAATCGTAGCTGCAACAGGCAATGGAACTGCCGGCGGTATTTTTAATATGGCCGTACCCGGTTTCAAGATACAATATTCAGCTAGTCCGCCGTGAAAAACGTCTGTTGCGGTAACCGGTGCATGGCCGTATTTAAAAAGCCCCGTGCCTTTCTGTGGCATTCCGATACGGGCATAATAAGACTCCGGGTCGCTTGCAAAAACCGACCAGGTTACAAGATCGCCCCTGTTAAGTATATCACCCTGCAGATCCGTTCCGGAATGACCCGGGCCGATCTGTTCCACCACACCCACTACTTCATGGCCCAATACGGTAGGGCAGGCTTCTGTCCGTTTGCCGGTATAGGTATGCAGGTCACTGCCGCAAAGGGTCACAAACCGGTTCCGGATCAATACCTCTCCGGTCTTTAATTCCGGGATCAACGCCCTATGCCGTTGCAGCGGGCTACCCGGTCCGGAAAATAACATTACTTCACCTGCAGTCATCATTCCAACAAAAAAACGTTCTTTTTTGCATATTGCATGAGACCAATTATCTATCGTCCCGTTACAGCGGGTATTGACAGGCCAACCGGATGTGCTGCTTTAAAATCGAGTCCCAGCAGGTTTGCCATTGTTTGGGCAAACTGATCATGGTAGAGCTGCATTTTTGTTTTAACGGCTCCCGTTGCCGGCGTATCGGGCCCTATCACTGCCAGCCAGGTATTATTCGATCCTGCAGCAGACGTGCCGTGACTCACCCAATCTTTACCACTTCCTCGGCCATGATCCGGACAAATAACAAAAGTGGTTCTGTTCCGGTAAAAAGGATCCCGCTGCATCGCATTCCACAAACTGCCGATCATCTGGTCGATATAATGTGCTGCATCCAGGTAAAAATCGTAGCGGCCAGAATGCGCCAGTACATCCGGATCACCAAAGTCGATATACACGGCGCGCGGATGACGGGCCAGGATATAGCTTTTTGCGATGGCATAGGTATGCATGTCCCAGCGTTCCTCATCACCATAATATTTAGGCATATAATCCTGGAGTTCATTGGCCAGCTCCTGTGCTTCGGTAAGTCCGCCGTCCTGAACTTTTTCATAGGGATTGATCAGAGGCAGGTGATTCCGGTTGCGGTTCACAATCCGGTCTACCGCATCCCAGCTCGCAAACACGGCTACCTTCCCACCGAAGCCTTTTTGCTGTTCGATAAATTCAAATACGTTGGTGTTGGGATTATCCGGATACCCGTTTGAATTGATCTTCGGATCATAATACCCGGTGATCGTTTCGGCCCTCCCGGGATAGGAGAACCAGTAGGCATTGCGTACGTTTACGTTATTGCCCCAATCGCGGTTTCCATAAAGCTGCCCCTGGGCCGCGATGGTCTTCCAGAAAAAAGGCATCAGCTTTACCCGGCGTTCATCGGCCGTGCCCGCCCAGTATTTTGCCATGAGCGCAGCGCTGTCGGTTTTACGGTATTGCCGTTTGTTGGCAAGCGAACTGTCCATGCCGTTAAAGAGTTCTTCCCAGCGGTAGCCGTCTACGGAAATGAAAACGATGTTTTGAGTTTTATTTTTTTGTCCCGCTGCACTTAACGATGCAAGTAACAACAACCAGAAAGTGTATCGCATAATTATTAAAGACTTTTTCCTTTAAATCAATCCTATTCGATTGGGGTACCGGTTATATATACATCCATGTAGGTAAGTAAAGTACTATCTGAGCTATACGCTGAAACACGCCCATATCCAGATACATTATTCCACCTTACAAAAATCTTTCCCCCCGGGTAGGAACGTTCGATGGTTCCCCCAACAACCTTATAATAAGCAGGGACCACAAGATCCGGATCATACATCCAGGCTTCAAAAGGCCAATCTCCACCCCCCGTATCATAAGCGCTATCGGCACCATACCATTCCCAGGTACCCGTAGTTATTTTTTTAGCGTGCACATTATCAGCCTTCATTGACCGGGAAGGAGCAAACCTCCAACCAGCTCCCAAAACAGCAATAAATAACAAACAAATGAGACCAAAAGATTGCTTAGAACGCATTTTTAAATTCATAATTGTTTATTTATTAGGTTAAAAATCAGTTACCACTCCATACTTTTCCATCCAGTCCCCAGCCCTGGTAATCGACCCGCATGCCCATCCAGGTCATAATCCGGAAAGAATGGTCGATCAATCCAGGTGTTAACAGTCTGCTGTCGAGAGCTGATGGATTTAGTATATCAGCTATGGAAGGGCGGGTAGGGCTTCCAACGAACGTAAGGTCGGCCCCCGTATTACTATAATCTTTCAAAACAGTTCCTGAGGCCTCATTCATTTTCCACCAGCCGACAAGATTATTATACAGGGGATGGCTACGGTTAAGATCCAGGTATTGCCAGCTATTGATCAAATCCGCGGGCAGTACCGTATTCCAGATGCGTACATCGGAAATATAGGTATCCGCAGAATACCCCCATCCCGAGTAATACGCCTTTCTTCCATCCTCCCCTATTACGAGCGGAAGTCCCGCATCCACAGAACCCGTATTAGCCGCAATACTATTGGTTGTAAATAAAACACCATCCTGGTATACAGAAATTACACCTTTGCGATCGAAGCTCACCGAGAGCATATGCCATTTATTATCTGTAAAAACAGGGCCGTTAAAATCTTTTCTGCTCGTGGCGCTTGCCCTGAAATTGATCCGGGAGTGGGTATTTTGCTTGAAGATCAGCCAACCGGTATTTCCCCCCGAGTTCCAATCTTTATTGGTAATCAAAGGAGGATCGTCTGATGTAGCATTATTTGTTTTCAAACGCAGCTCCACTGTAAAGTTCTGGGAAGTTCCAAAATTGAAGGCAGGATGATTCGTATACGCATATTGCTGTGCTCCGTTCAGCACATTGAATCGTATAAAATTACCTTCATACGGAATATTAACCAGAGGCCTTGGGATAGCGGTCTTTTTCAGGCCAGGACTGTAATAGATGTTGAATACATTGCGGTCCTGGCTGGTACTACCGCCATAGCTTCCATCCGCTTTACCTCCATGCGTAGATGTAACCACCACCAGCCAGTCTTCCTTTTCATAGGTATCCCGGTGCTGCAGGGTATAAATCATTTCATCAATATAGCTATCCAGTGTTTGCAGCGCCGTACGGTATTGGGCTACACCGCTACCAAAGCCATAAGTTTTCCCCACACGTTCCGCCAGTGAAAAATCCACGAGCAGCAGATCGGCATCATCCGTTTTCAGCCGGTTTACCGCCGAATCTTTTGCAGCGGCATCATTATCGGCCAGGTGCTGATGTTTTTCCATTTCGGATCCAAACAAGCCCGTTGCCAGCAGGGGCAACGTAGTAAATGCCACCGCCCGGAATTGTTGGTTATTATCCTTCAGCCGTTTTAAAAAGTTAGGATACTGCGCAAAATTGGCCGATGCAAAATTCTCCGTTTTTACATTGTGCTTGTTCAGGCGCGTACCCGTTACCAGGTCGGCCCAGGTAGTGCCATCATTGCTGATGGTATCAATGAGTCCGTAAAAACTGTACACGCTGTTATCCAGCATTTTTTTGATGGCCGGAAGATTGGCTTCTTCAACGGCGGCACCTACGGCCCCGTCCAGCACAATCAACAGGGTCTTTTTCTTTTTCAAACTGATCAGCGGATCTTCTCCTCCTCCAGCCTGATCTGCCAGCACCGGTTTATTACAGGCTTGCAACAGCGCCGCTGCTACCATCAGCCCCAGGCCTGCTGCTTTGATACCGAACTTTAATTTGCTCATATTCCCAAGAATTTAGATGATCCGATCAATATTTCAATTTAACAATACCCGACAGTGACTTGAGATCAAAGGCGGTAAAGGCCCCTACCAGCACAATGGCATTACGTCCTGCAAGTACTGCTGATGCAGTTACGAAGCCATTTTTAAAGCCCCCGAAATTATTATACGTGGTGCTCAGTTTTCCATCGGGTTCCAGGATGGCCACCCCATCCCGCCGGTACCCCTGAAACACATCAAAGAAGCCGCTGATCAATATTTTACCATTGTCTAATACACGGGTATGCATCAATGAGCCTACCGTACTTTCGCCGGGATCGAAGCTATTGTCCAAAGCACCTGTGGCGGTAAACAGGGCCACCTTTTTAACGGGTTTGCCCGCCACATTTACAAAATAACCGGCGGCCACTACCCTTCCATCCGGCAACTGATCGATGGAAGATACCGTGTTGTCTGGCCCCGTACTTACATTAAAGGAGGGATCTAAAGCGCCTAAGGTATCCAGCCGCGCCAACCGCACCGCAGCCGCACCATTGAATGTAGTAAAGGAGCCTGCAATCATCAGCTGGTCGGCGCTGTTGAGATACGAGTCCATGATACCGCCGTTTACCGCGGGTTTTCCGGCCGGCAGCAGACGGTCATAATTATACGTGGTATCAATAGTAAGATCTGCATTCAAACGAGCCAGGTAATTAATGTGCAGGGTATCTATACGTAACGAATCCCGTTTACCATCGGCGGAGAGACCGCCATAATTTTTTCTGAATACCTGCCGGAAAGCGCCGGTAAGTACAATTTTACCGTCGGTTTGCCGGTGCAGGGCCGATACCGGTGCATCAAATCCCAGGGCAAGTGCCGGAACGGTGTCCACGCGCTCGAGCCCGGTATAACGTACCAGCATCGTATCCGGTGAACCGTCCTGGTTCAGGGTGATCATATTCTGTACCCGGCCCAGGAACCGATTACGGTAATGGCTGAAACTTCCGGCTACCAGATAGCGCCCGTCCGGGAGGGGTAAGGCATCCTGAACATTCCCCCCGAGAAAACCCCGGCGGGTTTTGAAACTGCGGTCTACGGAGCCATCTGCATTCAAACGGGCCATCCCGTTCAAACCGTCTGCTTCACCTGAATTATCATAGTCGTTAAAATTGCCCACAATCACATATTTACCGTCATCCAGGAAACGGATCCCCGAAACACTTCCCCCGGTGGCACCGGGAAAGGATTTAAAGGTAGCATCCATCGATACCGGCCCGCTGATCTGTTGCTGGGGCCCGGGCAATACCTGCTTGTTGATCGTAAGCGTGATCATTCCGCTGCTGGCTCTTACCGGCACTTTTACTTCCAGCCGGGTGTCGGATACCGTCAGCACTTCTGCGGGCTCCCCGTTAAACCGAACCAATAGTTCTTCTTTTTTATAACTGGCAAACCCTGTTCCGTAAAGCGTTACCGTGCTGCCCGGGGCGCTTACAGATGGCCGCAGTGCTTCTGTACTTAGCTTTACATTCAACGGTTCCTTGTCGGTACCGTAGGGATAAGGCCCCAGCGCTGTTTCCTTGCGACAGGCCCATAGCAAACAGCAACTCAAAACAAACAGGATAGAAATCGTTTTATACATAATCGTACTTTAAATCATTTTTAAACTTCATGGCATTTCAACCCCACCATTACGGTACATTATCATTGACCACCGATTCAAAATCGGAGCCATAGGCAAAAAAGGAGATGCCGGCCAATGCATGCATCACACCGTTTTTAGGCTGCAGGTTGGAGGTGGCCACCTGCTCGGTCAGTGCTTTTGCAAGATCTGTAAGATTATCTCCCACAGCAGAAAGCCAGATGGTACGCGGTCCTACATCCTGGGTACCGGAATAGGCACCGTATACCACCCCCATATTCATAATATACCCATCGTACGATTCGATGTTTTGTCCCGGGTACAAGGCGGCTCTTGCAAAATCGATCCGGCTGATATCGTTCATCATATACCGCCCTTTAAAAATATAGCGGGCTAAATACTTGCGCCAGATATCACCCGGTATGTCGGAGATGCGGAGACTGTCCTTTCCCTGGGCATAACGGTTACCGTTCACCGCGTTCATCAATAACATCAGGGAACGGTCGGGCGGCGCAAAAAATGTTACGGTTTCATGCTGCAGCACGTCCTTCATACCCGCCCGGTCAATCACCTGTACCAGCGAATCGAACAGGAAGGGGCGCCCCTGCAGGAACTCGTAAATATTTTCCTTGAACACACCCGACTGCAGGCCGGTATCCCTAAAATAATCCTGCTTGTTACAGGCTGCCAGGAACAATAAGGCAGATAGATAAACGATCAGTGGAAGTTTTTTCATCGAACTATTATTTTTACGCGATCACGATTTATAGTTTAAAACTGCTTACCGCACCCAATACAGGTTGAGCACAATTTCCGGGTTGTTTTGCCGGGCCTTCGCGTCAATGGGCCAGGTCCAGGCACCACGGTCAAACTGGTCCTGTGTCAGGTAAGTAATGATCTGATTGGGATCCATTACCCGTCCGGTTCGTACAAAATCGTACCAGCGGTGTCCCTCCCCTATGAGCTCTTTCTGCCGCTCCCAGAAGATGGCATCCTTCAGGTCTTCGGACCCGGCAGTAAAAAGCGGCGCTCCCGCCCTTGTGCGTACCGTATTCAACATACTGATGGCTTCCGTATTGTTGGAGCCCAGGTTTGCCAGGGCTTCAGCACCCAGCAGCAGTACATCCGCATAACGGAAGACCATCAGGTTGTCCTCAAAACTCCAGTAACCCGTAGGATCGGCCACATTGATCTGTTTTAAGAACATAAAGGTTTGGTTATTACTATAAGGAAGATAGAACCAGGTATCTTTTCTTTTATCGGGCAGCCCCGGCGGATAAATACGCTCCATCAAAGGCCGCACAAAATACAGATCACTGTTGGCGCCGTAATCCACTATGGGTGAATGGGTCATCCATTGGCCCAGGTTTACGTACAGGGATGTATTGCCATAATTTCGGTTAAGCTCAAACTCAAAAATGCTTTCCTTGGTTTTACCTTTAAAAATGCGCTTGGTTTCCTCTATGGGCAATAACTCAAAAGCACCACTGTTTTTTACCGCCACACATTTTTCAGCCGCGTCCTTCCAGTATTTTTCCTGGTTGGCTTTGTCAAAGCCTGCCAGCCACATATTCATATGTGCAACCAGGGTGTATACCGATGCTCTGCAGGCGCGCACCCCCAGATCGGAGGGATTGGCGGCCGTCCAGGGCAGATCATCTTTTACGGCATCCAGCTCAGCGATCAGGGTATTAAAAATGGTAATAAACGATGTACGGGGCCGGGGTGTTTTATCGTAAGGCTGCGTATAAAAAGGCACATCGCCATACAACCTGCAGATATAAAAATAGGTAAAGGCTCTTACAAATTTCACCTCGGCTATATATTGCTTCTTCTCCGCATCACTAAGCGTTTTCATTTTTTCGATCTCCGAAAGCGTGATATTACAATTGGCGATGGACTCAAAATAGGGCCCCCAATCGTCAATATCATTCAGGTGATAGCGCTCCGGTACACCCAGGTTGGTCGTATTGGACAGGTCGTTTTGTGATAAGGTATAAAAACCCTGCCCCAGCTGACCGGAAGCCACGCTGCCATTAATGCCCCCGCAACGCATATCGCCAACGGCCGGAATTACCGGCGAATTAAAATCGTTGAATTTCTGGAACAGGAACCCGTAACAATTGATCACTGCGGCTTCCACATCTTCCCGGGTTTTCCAGAAGGAGTTGGAGCCGGTACGGTCTGCCGGTTCCACGTTCAAGAATTTTTTGCAGGATGCAGCGGCTGATGCCAGTAACAGCAGGAATAATATTTGATGCAACCACTTCATGTATCTATCATTTATATGTTTAAATTCGGTTTTAGAACTCTACATTCATCCCAATGGTATAGGCTCTGGTATTGGGATAATTGCCTAAATAATCACGTCCCAGGCTATTTACCGTTTCGGGATTGGGCCCCGAGTAGCGGGATATAAGGAAGGGATTTTTTATGGTCACATACACTCTTGCATTCCGCAGTTTCAGCGTATTATTAAGCCAGGTCTTGTTAAAATTATACCCCAGGGTAGCACTGTTGAATTTGATGTAAGAGCCATCCTCCTCAAACAGGCTTTGCCCATCTCTTAATGATTCTGTACCGGTATTTACCAGGAAGGGATTGGGATACCGGGCATTGGTATGATCGGGGCGGTAATAATCCACATCACTGATGTCTACAAACGTAGCCGGAAGGTCTACCGAACCGTCCCCGTTTTCATCTTTCAATTCCAGCGGATCCTGGTAATTGCGCAGCCGCTGGGAAAGGGCATTATTGCGCAAGGTGCGATCCATCAGCAGGGAGCCGCTTACCGTAAGGTTAAAGTTCTTATACATCAGCATACCGCCAAAACCACCGGTAAACACCGGCTCAAAGCGGCCACCCACCTGCAGGTCGTTTCCATCAATTACATAGTTGCCATCCACATCCTTAAAGTAAATATCACCTGCCTGGAAATATGAAGTGGTATAGCCATTCCGGAAGCCCAGGCCGGTTACCGGATCTACGGGAACATCTTTATTGGCCGCAAATACGCCCTGCGATATCAGCAGGTAATTGTTCTGGCCCGCACCCACACGGGCAATCACGGAATTGTTATCACTGTACCAAACCAGGGCATTCCCGGGCAAACGGCGTACAATCTGCTTGATCGCAGATCCGTTTACATATATATTCCAGTTAAAATCCTTGCCGGGCCTTGCGGGACGGAAGGTAAGCGAAACCTCCAGGCCTCTGTTGGTTAGCGCCGCATCATTGGAAAATGTTTTTTGGAAACCGGTTGCATCTGCCAACGGGGTTTCATAAATAAGGTCGTCAATATTTTTTTCGTACAGGTTAAACGAAAGCCCTACCCTGTTGGAAAACAGATAAAAATCCCCCCCGAGGTTCTTGGTTTCTACCCGCTCCGGCCGCAGATCCGGGTTGGGCAGGTATCCTAATATGGGGCCAATACGCACTACGTTGTTATACGCACCTCTTACTCCAAACTGTCCCTGCGAAGCATAAATATTCGATGTGGGCCGCAGGTTGATCCCATAGGTAAAACGCAGGCTGGCAGCCGTTACCCATTTTACATTCTCCATAAATTTTTCCTTTTCTATATTCCAGCGCAATCCCAGGGAAGGGTTCCGAGCCCAGCGGTTATTGGCGCCTGCATAAGAACTTCCGTCCTGCCGGTAGCTGAAATCGATCACATACTTTTTACTGAAATTGTATTGCAGGTTCGCCGCAACGGCAATGGTATGTGTGGTTTTATATTCATTGGTGCCGCCGCTGTTGTATTGCACACCGGCATAGTCGGAGTACCAGGAGTTGTAGCCAAAGGGTCCCCAGTAGTAGTCATTGGGACCGTTGCGGTTTTCAATCACATAACCCGTGCTGTTGTCTACCGTTAACTCACTAAACACCGATGCATACACGGTATGTTTGTCATTATAGGTTTGGGTATAATTGACCTGGCTACGGTTATATAAGCTGGAACGCCGGGCCGAAAAACCATAGAGGCGGGTGCGATTGGCATCGGCCGCAGCGGGTTTAAAAAAGTCCTCACTGTCCATGGTATAGTCATAACTGGTATTGGAGCTCAGGCGTACATTTTTTATAATTTCATAAGAGGCGTCTACAAAAGACCGGAAATTATGTGTTTTGGCATCGTTGGTGCTATAGATGGCTCCGGAGAACTGGGATACATCCAGGAAAAACGAGGGTCCCGGCAGCAACGACGATGCTACATTGGATCCGGCACCTACTTCCGTAAGCCCGTTACCACTGCCTTTAAGCTTGTTACCGATAGCTGCAAACACCTGCGCATTGATCCTGAATTTTTCATTGGGATTAAATCCCAAACTCATCGTAGCCGCATAGCGGTCGAAACCCGTATTCCGGATCACCCCTCTTTCAGAATAATAATTGAGGTTGGCTTTGTAGTTCAATACCTGGTCGCCGCCGGAAACGGAAACGTTGTGCGAATGGTTATACGTAGGTGTGTAATAGATGCCCTGCCAATTAGTGGCATTATTATAAAAAGGGTTCAGACTGTCTGAAATAAAGGGTTGTTTATTGATCTGATAAATATACCCGTAGTCGCCGTTATTATATGCTGTATTTACCCGGAGCAGCCGCTCTTCCTGTCCGCCGATGGTATTGCGCAGGGGCGGTACGGTATTTACAAAATAATTACCTACATAGGTAATAATGGGTATCTGGGACTTTCCTTTTTTTGTGGTAATTACAATAACACCATTGGCGCCGCGGGATCCGTAGAGCGAGGCCGCCTGCGCATCCAGCATTACATCCACAGTTTCGATATCTTCCACCGGAATCAGGGATAACGGACTGGTGCCAGGGCCGATGGACTGGAAGCCGTATTCAAAGCCGGCATCCGCATCAATGGGTACACCGTCTACGATATATAAGGGAGAGTTGGCATTAACATACGCATTATCACCACTGCCGGTGGCGCCGATACTGGAAAGCCCCCGGATGGTAGCGGCTCCTCTGAATCCAGGAGCACCGGTATTCATCTGCACGTTCAAACCTGCCACACGGCCCTGCATCAACTCCTCCAGGTTGGCCGAAGGAATGTCTTTGATATCATCTGCCGTAATCCGCGTGATGGCGCCCGTAATCGTTTCCTTTTGTTTGCGCTGATACCCCACCACCACTACCTGGTTCATATCATTGGAAGAACGTTCCAGCTCAAACAGCAAGGTATCTGAAGGCGCCTTTCGGGCCGCAATAAAACCTGCATAGGTTACCTCGATCTCCTCTCCCGGTTTGAGCTGTACACTGAAATTGCCCAGCTGATCGGTAGTGATAAGCGCCTTCAGCGGCCGTCCTTTCCAGGCCGTAATGGTAGCACCACTCAAGGGTTCTTTGGTATCCGCAGCTATTACCCGGCCGGAAGCCTTTATCGTTTGGCCATTCAACCGGCTTAATCCCAAAACACCCAACAGGAATAAGCAGGCCATGATTCTTTGTATCGTTCCTTTCATATCTTTTGTTGTTCGCAGTTATTAATCGTTCTCAAACTTCAGGTTCTTTTTGAAATGAAAGACAACTTCCCAGTCGCCCGGTTCGTATATCGAAAAATTAAGACCGAATACTCCGTTACGCAGGGTGTTGCCAAAACCCCGGCGGGGGTATTCAAATAATACCTTTGCCTGTCCGCCCGAAGTATACTTGGTGGCGAGGGAAGTAAGTGGTATGGGATAGGCTGCATCGTACTTTACATAGCTGCTCGTCATTTGCATATTGAAGCCATGCACCAGCTCGTTCCATTTGGTATTACTGAATTTTGCCGGGTTAATGGGTAACGAGTCTTTATCCAGGAACCGGAAAGTAAGCGAATTGCCATTGCCTGTTTTCCGGAAATATACGGCCGCCATATAGGGTTGCAGGAGACTATCGGTGGTGTAGTACAGGTTGGTGGATGTGGTTAACCGCACCTGCTTGGGCACCGTGATGGAAGTGGTGTTCACCGGCGGATAGGTTTGAAAATTTTCAGTAAGGGGTTTCCGGGTTTCCTTATTGTACTCAAAAGGCTCATAAGGTATTTCCTTATAGGGAATGAGTTTTTGATTGGCAAACAGTTTGCTGGCCCCGGTATTGTTGGATACATTGATATCAAAAAGGTAAAGTGAATCCGTATCCGGTTTTCCATGGATAACGGCAGAGGACGCTGCCGCAAATACCAGGTCGCCGGAACCGGGGCGAATGGTGAAATAAGGCTTCTGCACTTCCTGCCGCTTGGCCTCAATCTCTGCCAGGGAGGTTTCCATGCCCGTATAGCGTCCTACCCATTCCTTTACCGTTACCAGCGCTGTTAACTCGGGCGCAGGTGTACCGTTGGCCCGGCGCAGATTCTGTAATTCGAAGTTGAGCGGATAGCTGGATTTATCGGCACTGAACTGTGTTAACACAAGAAGATTTCTACCCAATACAGGCATATATGTGTCTGTAGCAAAACTAACCCTGGGACTAAGGTATTCTGTTACAGGAGGTGTTTTTTTACACCCTGCAAACAATGCCAGTGCCAGCACAACGTTTAAAAGATAGTTATGGTTTCTGTTCATGCCCATTAGTTTTTATTGAGTTTTACTTCTTCTATAATGATGCGTGGCCCGGAGGCCCGCTCGTACTGGTAATCGAGGTAGAATGCAAACTTGGAACGGTCAAAATAACTGGGACCATGTTTCTTCAGTGTAGGGTCTGCCTGCGCTGTTGCCGGCCCTATCGCAATTACACTATCACGGTTATCCAGGGTGATCTTTATTTTGTACAGCGGGTCGCCGATAAAATCAACCCCATCCATAATCACTTCATTGGCCGAAACCGCTGATACTCTTTTACCACTCCTCAGCGCAGCGGTAGCCAGCGGCCCCCAGGAGCGGTTCGTGGCATCGGGAAAATACAAGGTGCCGGAGGAATAATAATAATAATCGCTCCAGTAATTCTGGCGCTCGGCTGCCCGGATATGAAACGTACCAAAGCCAAAAATATGACCGGGCTCCAGTACATGTACCACACCGTTGGAGAGCCGGATATCTGTAGTACTGGTGCGGCTGCTCGACCAATCTTCCTGCCATTTTGAGCTATAGGTAAAACTGTATTTCAGTACCTGGCTTCCTCCGTACTGCACGCCCTCCGCACTGGTTGTTTGCTGCGCTGCGTTAACCATCCGGTCGCCCACAGTGCGGAGGTATATACCATCCCTGTTCACAGCAACCGCATCCGCCGTCCAGCTTCCTCTTACGATATAATATTCCAGCAGCTGCCGCAATGAAGAGCTGTCTATATCTTTAAGCGCTGCCGGTGCCAGCCCCTGTCCGCTGCGGCGGTTATTATAATTTACGACCGCGCTAGTGATGCTGGCATCTGAAGGGATAAAGAAGGTTACATTCTGGGAAACCAGGGTATCCTTTAAGCCGGATCTGTTAATAATAAGCAACAGCGAATCGAAACCCCGGCCCTGCCGTTGCAGGTACTCATATACGTTGTATGGAAGCTTGTTCCCCTCCGGTTCATCGTTCCTGTAGGCATTGTCCTTTTGGCAGGAAACACCCATCACAACGGAAAGCAGGCAGAGGATGTAATAATATTTTGCCGTATTCATTATATTAAGATTGAATATTATTTCCAGTAACTATTTTGTTGCACCGCCGCGTTATTGGCCAGCGTGTTTTTAGATAACGGCCACAATGCAGCCCCCCGTGTTATCTGATCCGTTGTTAACCCGGAATACAGGTGTGCCTGCCGGTTGCGTACCAGGTCAAACCAACGCTGCCCTTCTCCCAGTAATTCCCGCTGCCGCTCTTTTAAAATAGCGTTGAGCAGGTTGCCGCCGGTTTGCAGGTTAAATTCGGTAAGGCCTCTCCGGGTGCGTACCGCATTCAGATACACCATGGCATTATTCAGATCGTTGAGGTAATACAAGGCTTCGGCTCTCAGCAGCACAATATCTTCATACCGGGTAACGACAATGGCCGACTGAAAATTATTAAACAATGGCTGCTGGGTAAATGTCCGCGCTTTTATTTTGCTGAACATCGGCACCGGGTTGGTAAAGTTTTGGAAATATCCTCCGCTTACTGCACCCGCCAGGCTGATGGCAAAACGCTGATCATTGGGTTCATTAAAGATCTTCAACACCGAATCCGCCGGCACATATACCTCCGGCACCGTTTTATCAACCAGGGGTGCGCTCAGCGTCCAGTCTTCGAGATGTCCTTTAGCCGCCGACTCCTGGTAACGGGAATCCGCCGTCAGCGAAAAAATAACACCGTTGCCCAAAGCGCTGAATACGCCGCCGGTTTCTGCGGTAAGTGTGGATGCCGTCGTAAATGTATACTTGCCCAAACTTGTGTTTTCGTATACCAGTCTTGCATTGGATTCACAGGCCGCATAGTCGCCCCTCCATGCATATACATGCGCCAGCAGGGCATAGCAGGCCGCCTTGGAGGCGATACAGGAGAGCCAGAAGCTGCCGGCCTGATCATAATAGATACCGATCTGCTCCGGCTGATTGCCATCGTAGTTCCAGGGAAGATTTGCCGATGCCGCAGTTAATTCCTGTTCTACAAAATCCAGTATTTTCGATTGCGGATCCCTGGAACGGCCGGAAAAATTGCCATCTACTGCATCGGCAATCAAAGGTGCATCTCCCCAGATACGTACGATATAGAAATAAGCCAGGGCCCGCAGAAAGCGCACCGAAGCCATATCTACCTTCATATTTTGCTCATTGTACCGAAAGTCTTTTTCAAGTACCTGTGGCAGTTTTTGCAAACAAAGATTGGCCTGGGCAATAACGGCATAAAACCGGCGCCAGTCCTTCCACTCTTCCAATGTGCTGAAATTAGCATTGAGCTGCTGGGTGGTTACGGCACCAATATCCGCACGGTTGCTGGCTTTAAAGTTGCCGGCTCTTAATTCCCCGTAAGCGAAAAATGCATTTTCATTGGCCAGGGCTGCACGCATTAATCCATAAGTAGCAAACACTCCTGATCGGGCATCATTGCGTTGCTGCCACATATTATTTTCAGGCACCTGGTGGCGCGAAGGCAAATCCAATTCTTTTCCGCAGCGCGTGAAAAGAACGATTAAAAAAAGAAACAGGATATTGTACGGTTTCATAAAAATCTTATTTTATTAAAGGTCTAACTGCAGGCCGATGGAAAAGCTCCGGGCAAAGGGAACGCCATACCCGTCATCATACCCCATATAGTTCGAAAGCTCGGGATCGCGGCCGGTATACGGCGTAACCGTAAGCAGGTTATTGGCGGTGATATAGGCTTTCATCGAGACGATCTTTGCTTTTTTCACCCAGCCGAGGTCTTTCATGTCGTAAGAAAGTAACACCGATTTAAGCTTCAGGAAATCGGCCTTTTCTAAAAACAGGGTTTGATCCCGCTGGTATGGCTGTACCAAACTCCAGGGGTTGTACTGCGGATACTTTTCCCGGTCAGGTATTTGCGTCCAGAAGGTGATTTCTTTTACGCCACTCATACTGCCCGACACTTCACGATTTGCAAAATCAAACCGGTTGGCCACGGCTTCGTTGATCAGGTATTTGCCCCACGCAAAAGCGGTAAGCAAATTCAACGACCAATTCTTATAATAAAACGACTGGTTGAAAGCACCGCTGATCTTAGGGTACATATTACCCCGGAACACCCGGTCGTTGTCATCTACATTAAAGTCGCCGTTTGCATCCTGCCAGCGGGGATCGCCTTTTTTCACCGTAACACCATAGTAGGTTAAACGTTGTCCGTTAGCAGCATTTAGAGGAACCGCCGCATCGCTTTCATAAACACCATCGTTTTGAAGCAACCAGTAAGCATCTACCCGTTGTCCCTTTTGCAGGCGGCGGCCATCGGCAGTAATGCTGCTTAACCCGTCGGGCAAGGCGGTAATTTGGTTATTGTTCCAGTGTAACAAAAGATTGGGGCTCCATTTAAAACCGTTGCCAAAGCTCGTTCCGATATTTGCTTCCAAACCGGTATTCTTTACGGCCAGCCCGTTCTTATACGCCTTTGTAAAACCGTATTCGGTGGGTACGGGTACCGGAGCCACCATATTCTTATCATTACGCAAATAATAAGCAGCCGCAATATTCCATCTTTCACCAAGACCGAATTCCACCCCAACCGTTGCCTGATCGGCATACGCCCATCCGATGCCCCAACCGGTATAGCCCCGGTTAAAGGGAAGCGTGAGCGTTGGCATCGACCCATAAGACGGAATGAATGGGGCACCATTGTACCCGTTATCTACCGTATACACCGGGCCGTATCCATAGCTGTCGTTATCAAATACCCGACCGGTGCGGCCGATCCCCGCCCTGATTTTGAATGAAGAAAATGCGGAGCCCAGATCCAGTTCGTTTTTAAGATCCCAGGCAGTGGCCAGCGAAGGCGACGTAAACCACCAGTACCCGTTTTGAAAATATGAAGACCCCTCTCTGCTTACAGCTGCGGTAAATTCATAGCGGTTCTTCAGCATAAAGTTGGCACGGCCCGAAAAAGAAACCAGGTTATGGTTCAGATAATCTTTAAAGCCAAACACCGTTCCCTCCTGAAAGGAGGGGGTGGATCCGCCGGCAATGATCTTTACAAAATCAGACCCGCCGCGATATCCCTTGATATAATCATACTTGCGGCGATCCCACTGCGCACCGGCAGCACCGGTGAGCTGCAGTACCATATCCGCGCCCAGTTCCGGTTTATAGCTGATTTCATTTTTCCAGGCCGACCGTTTGTCCAGACCAATAAAATAGGAAGCGAAATTATTACCATCATTGATCGTCGTAGGAAAATACAGGTCCCGGTTGTTATCATGATAGTTCATCAGGAATGAGCTGCTGAGGTTCCAGTGCTTTAGCTGGTAAGCGGCCTTGATCATACCTGCCAGGAAATGATCCTGGTTTTTATCGAAGGACCAGCGGTCCAGCAAGGAATAGTAATTGGACAAATAATCTTTATTCGGCGACAGCGGGGCCGTAAGGGTGGGAATATATTCCTGCTCTGCAAAGCGCTCCCGCAGCAATGTATTTCGGGTCCGGTCTGTAAGCCCCAATTGTATTTGTGTAGTAATGGTAAGATGATCAAAAGGCACCATCCCAATGTTGGCCGAAACGTTATACCGGTCTACCCCTGTGTTGCGCATGATGCCGTTTTCGCGCACATTACCCAGGCCCAGTCTGAAATAAGCCCGCTCCGAGCCTCCGGAGATAGCAGCATTCACCGAGTGCTGCCAGGCATTCTGATAGTACAGCTCGTCCCAGTTGGCCGGGCCATAATACACCGCATTGGATGAATCCGCTAAATAGGCCGGAAACATTGATAACTGTTGCTGTGTAGCGTACGCATCATAAAAAGGCTTTCTGAAATCACGCTCATACCGTCCGTTTGCAGTTTTAATATCATGTGGCCGCACTAAAACACCTCCATACAGATTTACATGAATGCGATATTTTCCCGGGCTCGGTTTCCGGCTGCGGATCAGCACTACCCCATCAACACCCTGTACTCCGTAAGCAGCAATATCTGCCGGATCTTTTAATACTTCTATAGATTCAATATCATTAATGTTCAGCATGGTGGTGATATCCGTTTCAGAACCGATCCGTTCGTAATCATATTGCTTGATCCCAAACGGAAATGCGTGGTTTTGTATCAGCGGAATGCCATCCACCACGTACAGTGGAGTCAACGAATAAATATCACTTTGTTTGGATACCGGCCCGTGCAACCCTCTTACCAGTAGCCAGGCGGGGATTCCGGGCTCGGAAGACTTCCGCAGTGTGGTAACGCCGGGTACTTTCGCATCCAGCAATGCCGGCAATGTACTCGCAGGCAGGTAATGCAGCAGGTCAACAGGCGGACTGTTCAGTCGGCGAAATGCGGTGTCCTTTATGACCGCCTGCGGTTTCACCGTGCTGCTATCCTGTGCTGCAAGGCGGCCGGTTACGGCTATAAAGAGCACAATAAAAAATACGCTGATGATTTTTTTTTCACACATATCAGTTCGGTTAAAGTCTGGTTCTCGTCCTGGCTTTTGGCAAATCGTTATTTAACCATCGGGTTAAATCCGGAGCTAATTTAATAATATTTTCCAAATACGACATTTTTTTTTCTTAATAGGAAATTTTTATTTTCTTTTACATGGTTATTGAGACCGACCCTCCTTAAAATTTAAACACGGTATATCAAAATGAAACTGCCCGGAGATTTCAGGCTTTTTTCCATTAACTTGCCGCCCGCCGGCCGGGGTCATCCGGAAGCCAACTCCGACCGGGCCACTATTACCTACTTCCAATCATCAACGAAAATGGGAACAGCTGAAAACAAATCCAACCGGCCCAGGAATACATTGAATTACCATCGGATCGGACAGATCATCCGTAAACACCGCAACCAGCAACGGCTGAAGCTGATTGATCTTGCAGCGCGTACGGGGATGGGGTCGGCGTTGTTGTCAAAAATTGAAAACGGACGGATGATCCCCACGATTCCCACGCTGTTCTCTATTATTCAGCAACTCAATATTCCGCTGGACTCTTTTTTTTCCGAGCTCGTAAAAGAAGATGAATTTCCCGGTTACGTGCACATTCCGCGCGAAAGCTATCATCCCTATGTAAAGGAAGAAAAGGCCGTTGGCTTTAATTATTTTTCTGTACTGGAAGAAACGGTAGCGGCCGGGTCCTTCCAGATATCATTACTGGAGCTGCAACCCGGCGCCCGGCGCAAACCGGTAAGTACCGATGCCTACGAGTACCTTTATATTCTTAATGGACCGGTCAGGTTTCAGCTGGGCACGGCAAAATTGCAACTCAATACGGGCGATTCATTGTACTTTGACGGAAGGCTGCCGCATGTACCCGTGAATGAAACCAGGGACCGGTTATGGATCCTGGTGATTTACTTTTTTCAGTCACCCACCGGGTCCTGATTTACAGGCGTACTCCGCGGGTTTTTGCTACCCCAGGGCACAGTGGCCTGCAGGTGATGCAACGATGCCGCAGCATGGGGCAATGAATCCTGAAGAATTCAAAACAGCGCACCACACGTATATGCCGTGTACGGCTTTCACCACAGCGTTTCTTTAGGCTGGTATGGTGCGGGAGACATGGCGGCTGCACCATTTTCAGACCGCAGCGGGAACAGCGTTCACCGCAACCGGAAAACCATGATCTTTACAAAAATCCTGCGGTATGAGTAAAAAGAAAGCGATTGTTATCGGAGCCGGCATTGTAGGGCTGGCCACTGCCCGCGCGTTAGCCGTGCGCAACTATGCGGTAACGGTAATCGAACGTTCCGGCTCTTCTGTTGGTGCCTCCGTGCGCAATTTCGGTATGATCTGGCCCATCGGGCAACCGGATGGAGTGCTCTATGAACGCGCCCTGCACTCAAAAGCCATCTGGAAAGAACTTTGCAACGAAGCCGGTATCTGGTATGAAGAAGCCGGGTCGCTGCATGTAGCCCATCATGCAGATGAATGGAAGGTGCTGCAGGAGCTGGCCGGTATCTACCAGCCCCGGGGATATCAGTTACTTTCGCCGGATCAAACACTCAACCGGTCGCCGGCAGTTGTACCAGCCAACCTAAAAGGCAGCCTCTACAGCCCGGAGGAAATGATCGTGGAAGCAAGAGATGCTATTGCGGCTATTGCCAACTGGCTGAACCGGAAATGGAATGTACGCTTTATGTGGGGGAACGCTGTAACCGCCATTACGCACCCGGCGGTATATATGGGTACAAAAACCTGTGAAGCGGATGAGATCTATATCTGCAGCGGGGCTGATTTTGAAACCCTCTACCCGCAATGGTTTGCCGGAGCGCCGCTTACCAAATGCAAATTACAGATGCTGCGGATGCAGGAACAACCACAGCAATGGCGCATTGGCCCATCGCTTTGCGGAGGCCTATCGCTGATGCATTATGCCTCCTTCAAAGCCGCAACAGCCCTGCCTGCCCTGAGTGCACGTTATATGCATGAATATGCAGAACACCTGAAATGGGGAATTCATGTAATGGTGGCACAAAATGCCGCCGGCGCGCTTACCATCGGTGACTCGCATGAATACGGCCATACCCATGATCCGTTCAACCGTCATTTTATCAACCAGCTCATTCTGGATTACCTGAGCACCTTTGCCCGTTTTAAGGATGAAACGATTGTACAAACCTGGAACGGCACCTATCCTAAATTAACAAACGGCGAAACGGAACTGGTACTGGAGCCGGAACCGGGGGTATGGATCATTAATGGATTGGGAGGCGCGGGTATGACCCTGAGCTTCGGACTTTGCGAGGAACTGTTCCGCCTTAGAGGAATGTAAAAGAAGAAGGTCCGCAGGGGTCCGGTAATTTTCGTTACATGCAATTCCATTGGAATTTTGAAAATGAGAAGGGATCCCGTATTGAGCATGAAACGGATCTAACCTGGAACCTTGGCCGTTAAACCTGAAAACTACCCTCCCGCAATGAGCTGTTCCAGTACATAATAGGTAATAGGACAAAACTCACTGTTCTTCAGGGTCAGCCCCGGGCGCTTGATCAATACATCTTCATCAGTGTAAGGGAAGCGGGCACAATCAGAGGGACGTACCTCATAAATAGAGCAGGTATTGTCGGGATTCAGAAAAGGGCAGGGCGATTGTTTTACCACAAAGTCGCCCTCCTCATCTACCTTCAGGTACGTATCAATAAAAACACTTTCCTTTAATCCCAGGCTGCGGGCGATGCGCTTCACATCAGGCGTTTTAAACCGGGGAGAATATCCCTTACAGCAATTGGCACAGGTAAGACAGTCCACTGCTTTAAAAGCCGCTTCGTTTAAAGCCGGCAGCTGTTTCAGTACCTGGTTCTTATTCGCCCGTTTTAAAAATTGCTGGTAATTTTTCCGGTGCTCCTTTGCTTTTTTTCCCCAATTCTGTAATGCATCTGCTGCCATTGCTGGATCTGCTGAATTTAATTGTTGCAAAATTAGTTATTTGCCGGCGAAAACCTGCTTATGGCCTGTGTGCTGTTATCACTACAAGTGTCTTATTTTTGATTATGAAAAACACACAAAAGGCCTGACACCGCCTATTGAGCGGTATCTTGACCAGCTTACCAACCCCGGCTCTAAAAAGTTTTTGGTATGGGGGCCGGATAAAGACGTCCTGTTACTGATGCCAGGGAACTGCTGTCCATTATCCACCTGCCGATTGGCACATGCCGGATGTGCAATCGGTTGAATCGTTTTCATCTGCAACATTTCGTTTTTGAAAATTTGCAAAAAAAAGTAGCGTTTGCTAAAAAGATAAATACAAACGGATTGAATAATTAAATAGCCTGTAAAAAAAGGGCCGCCACAGGACTATAGTCGTTATTTACCAGCCCGTGCCGCCGATGCTGCGCAACAATTGCAAACGGAATTTTCTCGTAAAATGCGTGTACCTTTGCACACCTCAATGATACTTAATACCGCAGAAGTTATATGAATATTTTAGACGTTCAATCGACAGAGTTTTTAAGACGCCATATCGGCCCGGATGAAAAAGAAACTGCAAAAATGCTGGCCCAAACCGGTCTTGGCAGCCTGGAGGCACTGATGGAACAAACGGTTCCTTCGGGGATCCGGATGCAGGAAGCCCTGGACACGCCCAAACCCATGAGCGAAAATGAGTACCTGCGCCATATAAAGAACGTATCACTGAAAAATAAAATTTTTCATAACTACATCGGGCAGGGCTATTACGGCACCATTACGCCTTCGGTAATCCTGCGCAATGTTTTTGAAAACCCGGGGTGGTATACCCAGTATACGCCTTACCAGGCAGAGATCTCACAGGGAAGGCTGGAAAGCCTGCTGAACTACCAAACCGTGGTCAGCGATCTTACAGCACTTCCGCTGGCCAACGCCTCCCTCCTGGACGAAGCAACGGCAGCAGCCGAAGCGATGGGCATGTTCTTTCACCTGAAGAACCGTTCGGAGCATATCCAGAAACCGAAATTCTTTATCGACACAGAGATCTTTCCGCAAACAAAAGATGTGTTGTATACCCGTGCGGAGCCATTTGGGATCGAAATTGTGGAAGGAGATTATAAAACCGCAACGATAACCGATGCGTTTTTTGGTGCCCTGGTGCAATACCCCAATAACAAAGGCAGCATTGAAGACTACCGCTCATTTATTGAAACGGTACACGCTGCCGATGGTTATGTGGCCATGGCTACAGACCTGCTGGCATTAACATTATTAACGCCTCCCGGAGAACTGGGGGCCGATGTAGCGGTGGGCTCGGCACAACGCTTTGGAGTTCCGCTGGGCTATGGAGGTCCGCACGCGGCCTTTATGACCGCAACCGACGAATTTAAACGCAATATTCCCGGCCGCATCATCGGTATCAGTGAAGACGCCCAGGGTAACCGTGCACTGCGTATGGCTTTACAAACCCGGGAGCAACATATTAAACGGGAAAAGGCAACTTCCAATATCTGTACCGCCCAGGCCCTGCTTGCCAATATGGCGGCTATGTATGCCGTATATCATGGTCCCGAAGGCTTGAAACGCATTGCTGAGCGGGTGGCCATTTATACCCAGATCGTCGGAGAGGCTATTGAAGCACGCGGCTTTAAACTGGTAAGCAACCAGTACTTTGATACACTTGTGGTTGAGGTAAACAATACCAATGCCATCATTGAAAAAGCGGCGCAGCAAAAAATAAACCTGCGGCAGATCGATCATCAGCACATTGGTATATCGCTGGATGAAACCGTTATCATCGAAGATCTTTACGATCTGATCAATTGTTTTGAAAATGACTCCGATCCTGTTTCATTTTCATTAAGCACCGAGGAAGAATTGCGGCATATCCCCGAATCACTTTCCCGGACCTCTTCGTACCTCACTCACCCCGTATTTAATACCTATCACAGCGAAAGCAAAATGATGCGGTATATTAAGTACCTGGAGAATAAAGATCTTTCGCTGAATACCTCCATGATCTCACTGGGCAGCTGTACCATGAAGCTGAATGCCGCCACAGAAATGATTCCGCTTAGCTGGGCGCATTGGGCCAATATCCACCCCTTTGCACCGGCCAGTCAAACCGGAGGGTACAAACAGATCGTTGAGGAACTGAGCCAATACCTGTGCCAGATCACCGCTTTTGATGCCTGCAGCCTGCAGCCCAACAGCGGTGCCCAGGGCGAATACGCCGGCTTACTTACTATTAAAGCGTATCACGAAGCGCAAGGTAACCCGCAACGGAATGTGATGCTGATCCCTATTTCCGCGCATGGTACCAACCCTGCTTCCGCGGTGATGGCCGGCATGAAAGTGGTGGTGGTAAAAGCCCTGGAAAACGGCTATATTGATGTGGAAGACCTGAAGGCAAAAGCGGCACAATACCGCGACACCCTGTCCGGTATCATGATCACCTACCCCAGCACCTATGGTGTATACGAAGAAACCGTAAAAGAGATCACCCGGATCATCCACGAAAACGGCGGCCAGGTTTATATGGACGGCGCCAATATGAACGCCCAGGTAGGACTTACAGCGCCCGGACTGATCGGTGCGGATGTGTGTCACCTGAACCTTCATAAAACCTTTGCCATCCCGCATGGCGGCGGTGGCCCCGGCATGGGTCCCATTTGTGTAAAGGCGCACCTGGCGCAACATTTGCCAGGTCATGTTTCCATACACAAAGCAAAAACCATTGCATTAAACGGCAACGGGCAAACCCCTCCTGCAGCACCCGGCAGTGCACATGCAGGTGCCGTATCAGCCGCACCCTATGGCTCGGCGTCCATCCTGCTGATCTCTTATGCATATATCCGGATGCTGGGCTCCGGCGGACTAAAAGCCGCAACCGAGTATGCCATTTTAAATGCCAATTATATGCGCTCCCGGCTGGCAGAAGACTTTGATATTTTATATACCAATGCCAACAACCTTTGCGCACATGAATTTATTGTAGACCTGCGTCCGTTTAAAAAGACCGCGCAGATAGAGGCGGAAGATGTAGCCAAAAGACTGATGGATTACGGGTTTCATGCGCCAACCATGAGTTTCCCTGTGCCGGGCACCATTATGATTGAGCCAACCGAAAGTGAAGATAAAGCCGAGCTGGACCGCTTTTGTGATGCGCTGCAACAAATCCGGAAAGAGATCCAGAAAATCGAAACCGGAGAATGGGATGTAAAGGATAACCCGTTAAAAAATGCGCCACATACCCAGCAAACCGTTGTCAGCAGCAACTGGCAGCACAGCTATTCCAGGGAAGAAGCCGCATTTCCGCTGCCGTACGTGGCGCAGAATAAGTTCTGGCCTTCAGTAGCCCGCGTAAACAATACACTGGGCGACCGGAATCTTATCTGTACCTGCGAGCCGGTAGAAGCGTACATGGAAGCTTAAAGCGATCAATATCCGATATACAAGGGCTGTTTCAAAATTTTATTTGGACAGCCTTTTTTTATGAATGTGAAGGGATCAGATCCATTTCACGCAACGAGGCAGCGGGTCAGTTGTTCGCCATAAAGGCGCCGGGCACGAAACTACGCAATACGCCAAATACCACTTCAGTGTTTCAGCGCATCTGTGGCTTTTATTTCACGCAACGACGCAATGGAGCAACGATGCAGGCGGGCCGATGTTCGCCACAAAGGCGCCGGGCACCAAACTACGCAATACGCCAAACACCACTTCAGTGTTTCAGCGCATCTGTGGCTTTTATTTCACGCAACGACGCAATGGAGCAAGGACACAGCGGATCAGTTATTCGCCATAAAGCCGCCGGGCACCAACTATGCAATACGCCAAACAACACTTCAGTGTTTCAGCGCATCTGTGGCTTTTATTTCACGCATCGACGCAATGAAGCACCGAGGCAGCGGGGCAGTTGTTCGCCATAAAGGTTAAATGCTTCTTTGTGGTTCTTTGTGTCTTTCGGTCTTAGTGGTTCTTTTTTCACAAATCTGCAGGAAACAACTCCTACAGGGCAAAAAGAAATCGCAAAAGCCCCATTTCAGGAACGGGGCTTCTACGATAAAAACAATTAAAAAATTCCTATTTCTTTTTTGCCGGCTTGGGGGCAATCATCGCCAGCATACGGCGCCCTTCCAGCTTCGGCAGGTTTTCCAGTGTTCCGAAATCGGCCAACCGCTCGGCAAATTTCAGCAGCAGCAGCTGCCCGCGGTCCTGGAACTGGATGGCTCTTCCTTTAAACTGCACATATGCTTTTACTTTATTGCCATCCTTCAAAAAGCCCTCGGCATGCTTTGCTTTAAAATCAAAATCATGTTCGTCCGTATTCGGTGTAAAACGGATTTCTTTGATTTCTGTAGCCTTGCTTTTGGCCTTTAATTCTTTATCCTTCTTCTTTTTATCGTATAAAAACTTATTGTAATCAATGATGCGGCAAACAGGGGGATCTACTTTGGGTGAGATCTCCACCAGGTCCAGTTCCATATCCTGAGCCATTTTCAGAGCTTCCTGGGTGGTGTAAATGCCCTGCTCAACATTGTCGCCAACGAGTCTTACCTGTGGAACGCGGATGAATTGATTGATGCGGTGTTCTGCCTCCTTCTGCGGTTGAAACCGTCCTTTAAAGAAGCCCTTAGGCCTGTTACTGTTGTTGCCCCCCGGCCGGAATCCCGTGCCAGGCGGTCTGTAGGCTGGTTTTTGTGGTACTGCCATTTAACTTTTTAAATTCTCACCGTTACTCCGCCCGCGAAGCAACGCAAATTTTGTTTTTCGAATGAGCCTTTCGGGCAAGGCGAAAAAATATTTAATAACAAATATGATGAAATATTGTCAGTCCTGCAATTTTATTTTTTGGGGATTTTTTAACCTTTGGCCTGATCAGGAGCCATACCCGTATTCTTTCAGGTACAGTTCATTGTCGCGCCATTTGGGTTTTACCTTAATAAATAACTCCAGAAATACCTTTTGGTTCAAAAAAGCTTCAATATCCTTTCGGGCAGCCGTTCCGATTTTTTTTACCATACTCCCCTTTTCACCAATCAGGATCGCCTTTTGGGTTTCCCGGTGTACGATAATATCGGCAACGATCTTTACCAGGGTCTGTTTTTCCTTAAATTCCCTTATCAAAACAGCGGTGTGATAAGGAATCTCATCCTGCGCAACCTCATAGATCTTTTCGCGGATCAGTTCGCTGACAAAAAACTTTGTTGGCAGGTCGCTGATATCGTCCGAATCATAAAACGGCTCACCTTCCGGTAATAATTCCACCACCGGCTGTATAAACTGATCGATGCCCGCACCCTTCAGTGCAGAAATGGCTACCACCTTTTTACAATACGGTTTTGAACTGAAATACTCCATGCAGGCGGCTATTTTCTCCGCCGGAGCTTTATCTATTTTATTGATTACCAAAACACAAGGCACCCTCAGCCGCAACCCGGAAAAGATCTGATCACTTTCCTCCCAGTTATCATTTACATCCACGATCAGCAGCGCCACATCGGCATCTTCCAGCGCACTTTTAACCGATTGCATCATTTTTTCATGCAATTTGTACCTCGGCTCTATAATACCGGGGGTGTCTGAAAAAATGATCTGGTAATCCGGTTCCGTCAGGATCGCTTTAATGCGATGCCGGGTGGTTTGTACTTTGGACGAAACGATGGCCAGCTTTTCTCCCATCAATGCATTCAGCAAGGTACTTTTTCCCGCATTGGGCTTTCCAAATATATTTACAAAACCAGACTTCATGACTACAAAAATAACTCAAAGAAGCGACGGATGCACGGAAGCGCAGAATTAAAGTTTACCGGGCTATGCGCAGCACCGGAAAGGGCGCCAATGAACTGTTAATTATCATTTTGATAGCAATATTAAGGCCCGGCAATTCTAACTTTAACCCACCACCTTCACCTGCTGTATTTTATGAAAAGGCGATTGTTATTTTTGTTTTTTGTCACCGGCTGTGCGGCCCCTGCAACCGCCCAGACTTCCATTTCGAATGGAGACGGCACCTATTCCCTGTTCTACTATAGCCCCTATGGTTCCACGATCATTTATCCCGACGGTACGCATGCCCTCCTTGTGGATTATGACAGCACCCATTCGATGCTTGTTTACTCCGATTTTTCGTTCAGTCGGTTTTTTTACAACGGTTCCACAACCACGATCGTGCATTCAGACTATTCTTACGCCATTTTTCATAATGCAGGCCCGGCTCCGGCAGCCGATCCGATCCCACCTGATGATACCTTGTTTTCAGCCGGCATATCCGATACAATAAAAAACAAAGCCAACAACGGGTATTTCCTGCTCAGCGATGATACGACCATAAAGCCCGATCCCGGAGAAGCCCGGTATATCCTTTTAAATAATCTTGTAGATACCATCACGATGCGGAGCCGATCGGCACCTCCGCAACAACCGCCGTCAGACCCGGCAGCACATCCGGACGACGGTACCCACCCAATTCCCCGGTTAAAGGATAAACAAACGGCGCTGAGGGCCAGGGCAAGCGCTTAACAGCCCGTTGTTTTTAACACTTTTTACCCGTTTTACAGCATGGGAAATCCTCCCCAGGGTGCTACCCTACACAATGCCGGCACAGAAAACCCACAACGAAAAAAGCTGCAAATCCCCAACAGGCTATACCGGCTACTGATATAGAAAGGATATACGAACGCAGTAGCCAGGATATAGCCAGGATACAGAAACGATATACAAAGGATATACAAACGATACAGAAAGGATACAGAAAACATGCGTTTTGCGGTCAGAAGGGATCATAAGGGTTCAGAAGAGATCACAAGAGATCAAAAAAACAAAACGGCACTGCCATCAACATCCAGATCCTCAATACGTGACAGCTGGCTGATGCCCGCATTGTTAATCATCGCGTCGAGCCGCCCGTATTGTTCTACACTGTGGTTAACCAGGGCGTTCAGATCTTCGCGCCTGCTTACATCCGTTGCCCGGTAAGAAGCACTGCCTCCCGGGCAATGATTTCCGAAGCCAGTTGTTGCAGGTATCCTGCCTCCTGGCTCCCATTACTACTTTGTACCCCTGCGCCCCAAGCAGCAAAGCGATCGCCCTTCCAATGCCGCTGCTGGCTCCCGTAATGGCCACTACTTTTCCTTTAACAGCTGTGTTCATATTCATAATTTTTATGTACACAAAGCTCATAAGCCGTCCGCGTATTTTTGTAGCCATTTCCGCGAATACTGAAGCCAAAAAATCCTGGACGATTTATGAGGGAGGTTTCTGCAGTTCCATCCTTTATCTCATTGCTGTAAAACGTTCCTGCCGGTGCATCTGCGCCCCAGGGCCAGATGCACACAAAAGGACAGCCCCGCCCATCTCCTGTTAAAATACCTTAGAAATAAGCCAAAACATTGGCCTGTTCCCGTGATGGCCTGCAGTATATTTACGGGAATGTCCGGCGTCCAAAAGTCATTTTATGAAAGCGCTTCTCCGGAATAGCCCAAAGGTTGATGAGGAGGCCCGTTGATCCTCTGTAATAACGCAATTCATTTTAGTAAATAAACGTATTCAGAATACTATGTTATCAAGACGAAACTGGCTCACAAAGACTGCGGCTTTAGCTACCGGTGTCGGGTTGCTTAAGCCGGCTTCCGCCGGGAGTGTAAATAACGCCTCCATGGAGGAAAACAACAGCGGTATTTATAATGTGAAAGCATCGGGCGCAAAGGGCGATGGAAAAACGCTGGATACAAAGGCAATCCAGTCTGCAATCGACACCTGTTATAAAAACAACGGCGGAACGGTCTTCTTCCCACCGGGAATCTATATCGCCGGTACGTTGGAATTGAAAAGCAACGTAACCCTTTATTTAAGCGCTCAAGCAACGTTGATGGGAACAACGGATGGAACGAAATATGTTGCTGCTGCTGAAATACCGTTAACCGGGGATTCGACCCTTATTGATGGTAATGTTGGATTCATTTATGCAGTGAACGCAGAAAACATCGGAATAGAAGGCATGGGTACCATCGATGGCAAGGGTGCCAGTTTTCGCAGCCCGTCAAAAGGTGAGCCATCCCCGGCAGGCATATCCGGAGCACAGCGTCCTTACCATATATTGCTTTACAAATGCACCAATGTTCATATAAAAGATATCTTTTTAAAAGACAGTG
This sequence comes from Niabella pedocola, assembly GCF_021044425.1. Classification (GTDB taxonomy): domain Bacteria; phylum Bacteroidota; class Bacteroidia; order Chitinophagales; family Chitinophagaceae; genus Niabella; species Niabella pedocola. The sequence continues at coordinate 864,281 of NZ_JAJNEC010000004.1, forward strand.
CCTATCATTCAGTACGGGTAATCCAAAGCGATTACCTGAAGTTTTCCGGGTTGCGGATAAATGGACGGGTTATTCATAATAACGACGGGTTTCATTTCATTAGCTGTAAATATGTACATGTGCACGCGTGCGATGTACGTACCCAGGACGATGCCTGTGCGCTGTTTGGCAGCTGCCAGTATGTAACCGTTAGCGACAGCACTTTTAGCACCAGGTGGTCCGTGTTCCGCTTTGGAGGGGGCTTTGTACAGCATATCACCATAACTAATTGCACGATTTATGAAACCTATGGCTGCCCTATAAAAATTTATTGCAGCCGTGGCTCCCGTTTTGAGGACATCACGTTTTCCAATCTTATCATGAAGGATGTTACCGGGCCCATACATATCGGGATCAGTGAGAAAAAATCGTCAAGTGTCACTGGCGATCATCTTCCTCCCGGACGGCTGCAAAGGATCACATTTAGCAATATCCAGGCCTCAATAGTTGCGCCCCGCCCCCTGCCCGACGCGGCGTTTCAAAGTGCCTATCGCCCCGGGGAAATGCGCTCCTGTATTGTTTTAAACGCCTTCGACGACAACTTTATGGAGGATATTTCGTTCCAGGATATCCAGCTAAGCTTCCCTGGCGGGGGCACAGAAGCAGAGGCATCCGCAGAAGTCCCCAAAATCGCAGGTGAATATTTTGAAATCGGAACACCACCCGCTTATGCCCTTTTTGCCCGGAATGTAAAAGGGCTTTCAATCAGTAACCTGCGGCTAAAAGTAGCAACACCCGACGCACGACCGGCAATGGTATTGGATCAGCTCGAAAATGCCGTCATCTCGCTGTTAACCGCCGGAGCACAGGGAAGCCCGTCGGTACTACGCCTGAAAAATTGTACCGACGTACTTATCGTCTCACCCAGGGTGCTGAACCCCGCCACCGTGTTTGCAGCAATTGAGGGGGCGGATACACGGAATATTAAAATAGAGGGCGGCGATTTAACAAAAGTCAAATCCAGGATACAGCTCCAGCAGGTTCCTCCGGCCGAAGTAAAAACTACAGAATAACAAAAACGCATAGACCAACATGGCAGCCGGCCCTGGAACGAATTGCCGGGAAGCAGATCCGGCGTATAAGCACGCAACCTTACACTCGCGTTGAATACATCCCCTGTTCCAATGCTGTCTGACATTTCACCTATTGGCCAAACTTAGTACCTCCGCAATCGGTTTATAAACTGTTCAGGCAATAAAAAAAAGATACGGCCGGTCGAGCACCGCTATCTCTTTGAAAACGATGCCAACGTAGAGGCTGACATAATTCAGCAACGGGCTTCCGTTCATTCCTGTTCATTGATGCCAGCCTCAGCTATTTCTACAATATTGCTTGTAAGGGATTGCAATTTCCCTGCAGCCAGGTTAAGCCCAACCTCCATAAGATAAGCACCGGAAAAGATATGCTCATTTTCCGGCAGCACCGATTTAACGCCGGGAAATAAATTTATTTCCCGGATCCTGTAACGTTTTGCGGGATCAAGCCCCTGTAAACGCACTTTTGAAAAACTATCTTTTTTTCTAAGGTTGGTAAAATAGTTAAATAGTATGCCCCGGTTTTGCGTTGTATTTACATACATAATGACGGCACGACTCTCATCATAGGGAGACACCAGCCGGTACAAATCTCCCTTCCAGATCACTTCACTGATGTCCTTATATGTTTTTACCGCATTTTTACTAAACTCCAGTTCCGGTGCCGTAAAATTATTGATCCGGATATCGTAGCCCATTTTCCCCATCATCGCCACATCCGTTCTGAATTTCAACGATTGCTTACCCATGCTGGTAACATGTGCAGAAATAGTGTTGGACGGAAAAAAGTAAGAGTATCCCCACTGGATAAAAATACGTTCCAGTGCATCCGTGTTGTCACTGGGCCAAAACTCCGTAAAATATTCCAGCGCCTTATAATCGGTACGTCCCCCTCCACCGGCGCATAACATAATGGGTAGATGTGGGTATTTTTTCCGGATCCGCTTCATCACTTCATAGAAGCCTTTTGTATAATTGATATATAGATGCGACTGGCGATCTTTCAAATAAGCCGAATATGCGTTGGTCATACTCCGGTTGCAATCCCATTTTATAAAAGCAACACCCGGATTTTGGGTCATTAACTGATCAACGATGCCAAATACAAAATCCTGCACGGCGGGATTTGTAAGATCCAATACCAGTTGATTCCGTCCATAACTCTCTGCCCGGTTGGGTAATTTTAAAATCCAATCCGGGTGTTTTTCATAAAGCTCACTTTTCGGATTTACCATCTCCGGCTCCAGCCAGATACCAAACTTAATGTTCCGCTCCCCGGCTTCCTTTACCAGTTTTGCAATCCCATTGGGCAATTTCGACTTGTCCGGCTGCCAGTCGCCCAACCCTGCTTTATCATCATTTCTTGGATATTTATTTCCAAACCATCCGTCATCCAGCAAAAACAAGTCCACCCCCAGGTTCCTGGCCTCATCAAACAATTCCACCAACCGCGTCTCATTAAAGCTGGTATGCGTCGCCTCCCAGTTGTTTAAAAGTGTCATCCTCGGGGCATTGCCATCCAGCAACGCATGATTCCGTACCCATTTGTGCAGGTTACGACTGGCCAGTCCCTTACCTTTTCCAGAAAAAGTGAATATAAACTCCGGCGTTTCAAAAATTTCATTGGGCCGCAGATAATATTCCGAAGCAAAGGGGTTGATGCCCGAAATCACCCGCAGGCCATTTTTCTGATCCACCTCAAAACTGTACTTAAAATTACCGGTCCACCCCAGGGTTCCGGCAATTAACCTGCCTTCGTTTTCAGTAGAAGGCTGATCCAGTGAAACAAAAAAGGTTTGTGTTTGATAGAAATTGGTGCGGGTGCCCAGTTTGCTTTCAATACTTTTAATTCCATTATTGAGTTTCTCTTCCTTGAGTTGAACCTCCCTGGCCCAATCTCCATGAAACTGCGTCAGCCAGTACGCCCGTGCATCAAAATGCAATAACGAAGATGCGTACTGCGTCAGCATTACGGGCTTTTTTTCGGCATGCCTGATCTCCGTCCAGGTTTTGATCACATCCTCTTCCATGTATGCTTTAAAATGAATGGTCACATAGAATGGGTAAACCGGATCTTTTAAAACAATCCGGCTATGGATTACGCCTCCTTCATTTTCCTGTTTATAATCCTCAAACTGCAAATCCAGAGAAGGATTTCCATCATTATGAACGGCCCTTATAGCCGGTTCAAACTGGTTTTCCATACCCGCCGTAAGATACATTTCACGGCCGCTGTTCATCATAGCATAATCTGCCCTGCCCAGCTTATTGCCGATATAAACCTGGCTTACCTTTTTATCCTTCCCAATTTTATATACAATCGCCGTATTATTGGTTTCAATAAAAATTTTATCAGCCTGCGCATTCCCCAATTGGGCTGTCAGTAAAAAAAACAGTACCGGAAAAAACGATCTCATGCTCCTTTTATTTAGTATTCCTGATATCAATGGAAACGATAACCCGTCCTACAATTGAACGGAAATGGTTTTGCCTTCTTTTAGTGTATAACTTTTCGTTTTGCCTTTTTCAGCAACTTTCATAACCAGGTTGCTGCCATTTTTTCTGGATATATCCATATCGAATACGGTTCCAAAGGCATGAATATTTTTCAACCGCAAAAAATTCCACCCGGCCGGCAAATTGGGTGTGAGGTTAAACGCCCTCAGTCCCGTAGGGCGCATCCCCAGCACGCCTTCAGTAAAAATGCGGCAATACAACCCGCTTTCTGCTGAAAGGTGCCGCTGATTCCCTTCCGGATAGGCTTCTACGGCATAAGGCACATGCTCACCCAGCAAACGCCGCTCCGAGTAGTATTTCAAAAAGTCATAGGCTTTTGCCGTTTCTCCGGCAGCAAATGCACCGCGTAGTCCATACAAAGTAGCACGATCCCAAAACGTGCTATTTCCGGCCAGTGAAGCAAGGCCATCTTCTGTCCATAAGCGGCTTGAGAACAGCGCATCGATCGTTCCCTGCTTGCGATCGAACAGATCCATCACCAGCGGTGTTGCAATCCAGGCGCGCAGCGTATCATTCCCTTTATAATAGCGATAGGTTTTAAACCCTTCCACATCGGCGCCAAAATATTTTTCAATGTTTGCCCGCATTTGAGCAGCCTGGCCGGCATAAGCCTTTACCTGAGCTGCCGGTTTACCCAATGCCTTCCCAAGCATTGCAGCCGATACCAGCCCGTCATAATACAGGCAGCTTGTGTTCAAATTTGCATTGCCGGAAGGAAACCGTCCCTCCAGTTCATCCTTATTACTCCAGACCACGCCTTCATCATTGATCTTTCGCTTGCAGTACTCCAGGCACCATTCGATCAATGGCCATAGTACTTTTGCAGAATCTATGCTGCCATTGGCCAGGGCAAAACGCCCGGCGCCATAGGCGATCATGGCCATATCACCACGATCTCCGGCGCCATGCCAGGTTCCTTTTCCTTCATTGATGATGGAGCTGGGAATGGGCTTATACTCCGGGTTCATATAGCCGGCAAATAAGCGGTAGGCGTTCATGGCAGATTTTGTTGCGATATCATCTCCCAGGAATGCAAAAAAAGGATTCACATATTCCGCCTGATCATTGGCCCATATAGCCGCGTAATAACGCAACCCGCCAGGTCCATGCATGAGTCCGCCCCGGGTATTGAAAATACTTTCCGTGCCTCTTATTTTTGCAAAATAAAACATGGTGTTCAGCACTTCATCCGGCGTTTCCAGCTGAAGCAGGGAGGTTATTTCATGCACCCGTTCTCTTCTCGCCTGCTCTTCCTTATCTAAATCCGCAATCACAACAGGCGTAGCATCACCTGCAAGCGCCTGGTAGCTGATCCCAAAGGCAACTGAATCCCCCGGGTTAACCGTTTTCAATCCATCGTTCACCGTTGCTACTACAAAACGCAGCGGTCCCTCGCTGGCACGCTCGGCCGCCGGTCGTAGTTCACGGCGCATATACTCCATCTCTATTTTTGCCGGCTGACTGCCCTTATTGATAAATACCATTTTTTCAAGGCCCAATGCTTTGTCTGTTGAGGGGTAAAAGGATCTTCTCAATACGACTGTTCCACCACTACCAAGCACGCTCTCCATCGTAAGAATGCCATCAAACTTTACATTCATTGCTTTTTCAGGCTGGTCGTCCATGACCGTAGCGTTATAAACCCCTTTTTTCAGCAATTTATCATTTAACAGGATCCGGGGCAGGTTATCATCATCCACGCTGTACATCATGGAAGCGATAGTCCTTGCCGGCAGCAGCCGGAAAGAGGGAAACACAAAGGTTCTGACAAATCCCGGCTTTTTCATCTCGTCAACGCCATATTGCAGCCAGAAGGACACCTTTTCTCCGCTCATTTCAAGATGATCCTGATGCGGAAGGCGATCCGTAATTTTCCATTCAATGCTCCCCGGGGAATGCATCTTCCATCGGTTTGCGGTTTTATTATCGATATGCGACTGCGCATTACCCGTTATATACTGGATCAAAACAAGGGACAGGATAAGCGTTTTTTTCATGAAGGATCTCTTATTTAACGAATAAAATGCAAACATCTTATATACCGGCTTATATGAACCGGCCGGATTTCTGAACAATGAATCTGCACAACTGCAATAATACCTTTTTAAAACAATGCGGTCTTTTAATAAATCATCCAACTTATAAACAATTTCGGCAGATCTCAATGACACGCCCGCCGAACAAAGAGTAATGACATGAATGCCAAACAGCGGTGTATTCAACCGCTGCCTGACTTCCAAATCCAAATTGTCCTGCCTCTGTAATCATCTTTATGGTGTCACCGCTTTATAACTTGTATAAAATGTATCAATGGCCTCTTTACCAGGTAAAAATCCGGTGCGATAATTAAATGTTGCCCCCGGTTTATAATTATACAGGGTATCTGTATTAGAAAACCCCCTCGAGCGGCCCAGATTATCAAACCGCTCCGTAAGCAACAGCGTAGCCGGCTGTCCCCCGTCATTGGTATAGTTTACCTCCACAACCGCAGTTTGCTGAGCCGCACCAAACCATTCCAACCAAATATCTTTGCCATTGGGCGCTTTTTTTGCAGATTTTAACGACCGGTTAAAAATAGAGTTCGCGTAATTGTCTCCATAAGAAACCCCCGCAATCTCTGATTTTACGGATGAATGCCCCTCATTGTCATAAGTATACACCTGGAAAGAATACAGTCCTTCATTCAAATTATTGACAACAACCTGTATCGTATCAATCTTCCCGGTTTTCTTTACCGGTACGGATAAAGAGTCGGCCCCGTTATTCCAGAAAACTTTACACAACGTAATTTTTGGATCCGAAACCAGCTCCCAACTCAATTTCACCCGGTTCCTGCCCGGATAAGCGGTTAAGCCTTCCACCCGTCCAGTATATACAATTTCGCCATCCTTTATAAAATCCTCATAATTACTGCTCATTTTCCCACAGGCGCCAGGCAGTAAAATGATAACCATCCATAGCCCAACAAAACAGACTATGCGAGCATATGTTTTTATCTTTTTCAATCGCATCTTAATAATTTTTTGTTGTTATTTATTCTGCTGCCCCCAAAGTGTCAGTTCAAAAAGATGGAAAAATCCGGTAGCTCCGCCGATCGCATCCCAGCAATCAATATTTTTCCAGGCAATATAACGCACTGCGGGAAGGCCTTCTTTAAACTCATATTCCTGGCCGGCATTCGCCACGTCAATATCTTCATTGCTATTCTGGCCGTTCGGCAGGCCTGATGGCTTTACCATGATCTGTCTGTCCAGTAATATCCAGCTATTTACATCCGAAGGTGTATTGGTACCCCAGATCTCCCATTCATGTGGATTTCCGTGTCCCCATACAAATCCGCCGTTGCGCTGCCAAATTTTATACCGGCTAAAATTTGCCTTTACACCAAGGTCAATCGGAATCCATATAGGCTGATCGACATTCTGTTTTGTATGAAACATAGACCCTGTATTCCCATCATACCAATTCTTCATCGGATAACTGCTGGAATAATCCACGGCCTCGATCATTTTAGCACCTGATTTCGGCAGCGGATCCCGCTGGGGAATCGGATACTTTTTACGGATATCCACAAACTTGGTTTTATCCAGCTGTTCTTCATAGATCGGCTTCAACTGGAAATCCATTGTATCGGAAAGATTATTCCACCGATCGCGCACCACTAATCCAAACCGTTGCATTACAGAATCCTGCCCTCTCACCTTAAACAAACCACTATCGAGCGCCGTATAACTGGCGTCGATCTGTTTCCACTCCTTTAATCCCTCATCCCATTTCAAGGCAATAATGACAACATTGGCTCTGTCATCATTTCTAAACTCAACCGAAAAACCACCGAAAGAAGTTTTTGTAGTTAAAGAGTTACGCACTTTTAAAACAGGAGGAGTGAGCGGCTTAATTTTTACGACAACCGGCGACGAAACCTTTTCTGCGCGACTTACCGCATATATTTGTACATCATGCTCGTTGGTATCTCCAAAGCCTTCCAGCGTAATGGTATTTGCCAGGAATGAAGCCTTGGCTTCTTTTGTTTCGCCGTTCACCGTATATTCAGCTTTTACATACAGCAAATTTTTATTCGCCGGCAACGTATAGGAGATCTGTGCGCCGCCAGATGTATTCGTAACAGACACGTCGCTAACGGGGTCCGGTGCAGACATATCTTTATCGATCGGCGTATTTTTTGCTTTTTGGCAGCTTGTAAAGGCCATAATAAATAATCCAATATGAAAAAGAGTCTTCATTGTATTTTTTTTGATTATTGATCTGATTTACCAGCCTGTATTTTGTACCAGGTTTTTGTTAATTCGTAGTTCACTGATCTGTATAGGCCAGAGGTAATTGCGCAGGTCGAACCGTTGATTAAACATCAGCATCGGGTTATAATAAGGTACGGCGTCCTTTTGCGTAATATCCCATCCCCTTATAGGTCCATTCAGTTCTACATGCGCAATTTTCCATCTCAGAAGATCCCAGAATCGCTGTCCCTCAAACATCAGTTCAATTCCCCGTTCCTGCTGGATAATTGCCCGCATCCCCTGTTTACTTTTAAACTTAACAGGATCTTTGGAATGCTGGCTCCAGGAATCTTCAACAGATTGCAGCCCTGCCCTGGCCCTAACCAGGTCAACCCAGTGATAAACATCTGCTCCCGGCCCCTGTGCTTCATTCAGCGCCTCGGCATACAGCAGGTACAGATCCGACAACCGGAGCTCCGGCCAGGGATATTGCACCGTATTGCTGGTAATGTTTCCATCTGCAGCAACCGTTGTTTCAATATTAACCAATTTTTTAGGATAGTACCCTGTGATGGAGTAGTTACTGATTCCCTGCCGTGCGGCCGTTTCACCAGCACGGCCCTTTACATACAACAAACCAGTAGCGGCATAAACATTATAGTTATTGATCCAGTTGCCAAACCAGATACCCCGGTCAAAACCCAGTGAAGCATAAAACCGCGGCTCCCGGTCAAAATTAAGTTTTACCGTTTCCTGTCCCTTCGCAATATAATACTGGTCGGCATCTCCTGCGGTTCGCAAAGCAAACCGGTCGTTAAAGTCCCATTCCGGATCTTCGGTAATGGGTACCCCGTTCTTCGAATAAAACAGCTCTGCCATTTTAATGGTAGGCGCGATAATGCTCTTTGCATTAGAAGTACTCGTAAAGGGCGCAAGGTTGGCCATGGAAAAACGCTGTATATCACCGGCACGGCTGTCTGTATTGGGCCAGATCACTTCAGGATTATTGAATTTATTAGTTATTGCCGTACGAATATCCAGTTGCTTTTGTATGGTATCATTGATAATATACCCGGTATTTCCCGGAAATGTAGACAGGCTGTACCCGTTTGCAGTGCAAAACTCAATCGCATCTCTGCAGGCCTCCGCTGCACGCACCCATTTGGCCGGGTCCTCCGTTTGCGGGAACAGCGGTCTTCCCTTATTATCAATTAAAGAAGCATAACTCGTATTGCCATTAAATAATGGACTGGCTGCTGTAACGAGTACCTTGGCTTTCACCGCTTTCACGATACACTTGGTGATTCTGCCCAGTTCAGCATTTTCTGTTCCTGAAATCCGGTCCGGCATAAGATCACTTGCAGCTGCCTGATCCAGGAGCGAAACAATGTAATTTACACAGGAATCAACCGGCTCCCGGTACACTTTTACTTCTTCCGGTGAAGCTGAGATCGGAAGATTTTCCTTGGTTAATGGTATAGGGCCATACAGTCTGAAAAGGTAGAAATGATAATACGCCTTTAAAAATATTACTTCTGCCTTCCAACGCTCCCGTTCATATTCATTCAGATCGGGCACTTTGTCTACATTTTCCAAAAACGTATTGCATTTCCGGATAGCCTGAAACAGCGAGGTTCCGCGAGATGAGCCTGCCCAGAAATTGCCCAATGGATTATCTGCATTCTGCAGCCCCCTGGCAATATTATGATAGGTTGCATCCACATCCCTTATAGGATCCATGTACCACACTTCATCGCCGCTGTTAAACGCGGGGTTATCATTAAAAGAAGCATCACCGGGGAGATAGGAAAAGCAGGAGAACAGGTAGCGTTCAGCAGAAGTCCGTAAGGTAAATGCACTTTCAATGGTTGCGATACTATCCGGCACCACATTCAGGTATTTTTTACAGGCCGAAAACATACTTATTAACACCAATAAGACTGTTGTATTTTTAATAATTCTACGCATACAAAAATTTTAAAATGAAGCATCAATACCAATAGTAAAAGTTTTCTGCAAAGGATATCTCAATCCATCACCGCCCATTTCCACATCCCACAGGTCAAACTTGCTAAAGGTGAAAAGATTTCCGCCGGTAAAATAAATCTTCAGTTTTGTCATCTTTATTTTGTTGGACAAACGTGAAGGAACCGTGTAGGCGCCCTGCAATTGCTTTAAGCGGAGAAAAGACCCATCGCGCATAAACCAGGTGCTGGACTGGTTATTATTGGAATTAGTGGTGTAGCTTAACCTGGGCCACAATGCATAAAGATTCCGGTTATCTTCAGACCAATGATCGTCGGCATAGGCCTTCAGCAGCTGGTTTTTTAACTGCACATCAGCAGGCGCCGGATCATCGGAACCATACCTATAGGATATGAATGGCGCTGTAGACTGCGGATTGATCCAAAAGGAGCTTCTGGCAGAACCCTGTGCAAAAAATGAAAATTCAAAATTTTTATAGTTACCAGACAACCCAAAGCCATACACAATTTCCGGCGCTGTAGGAAATCCAATAGGTACCATATCATTTTGATTGATGACGCCATCACCGCTTACATCCCGGAATTTGATGTCGCCACCACGGGTTACGGTACTCCCGAAAACCTGGCTGGGAGAGCTTCTAACCTCTTCATCATCTACAAAAAGGCGTTCGGCAATATAGCCCCAGCTCTGGTTAACCGGCTGCCCCTTTCGGTATAACCACGGATAAGGGTATTCGGGTTCTTCGTATGCTTCAAACCGGTTCTTTGCATAGGTAAAATTGCCTATAAACTGTAACCCCAGATCATTGGTTACTTTTTGGTTATAATTCATATTGATATCAATAGACCGCGACCGTGCTTCTCCCACATTGGCCTTGGGAGTTGCTCCTTCAAGCCCCATAGACAGCGGTATTGATGCCCGGTCCATTAAAATATTATACCGGTGCTCAATAAAATATTCTGCAGTGATATCCAATTTACGGAAAAGGGTTGCCTCTAGTCCAAATGTTGAATTCCGGGCCGTTTCCCAGGTAATTTCGCTGTTGTTATAGCGGGACACAGAAATACCATTTCTCGTGTAGCCGCCATCGGTACCAAAACTGAACTTATACGCATCGTCATTCATGTTTACATTGGAAAGATAGAAGAAGCGATCGGAAGCACTTCCGATTTCGTCATTTCCACCCAAACCGATGTTCGCCCGTAACCGGAGTTTAGAAAAAACATTCCGGAGCGGCGCAAAGAATGCTTCGTTGGAAACCGCCCACGCTACTCCAATGGACGGAAAAAAGCCGAACCGGTGCGTTTTATCAAAACGCTCAGACCCATTATAGGCAAAATTCAGCTCTGTATAGTAACGACTGTCATAAGAATAAGTACCACGGCCACCCAATGTAATATTGCGCTTGGGAAGCGAACGCTGCAAGGTGGTTTCGTTTCCATTGGCATCATTCTGAATAATAAATAGTGCCATCCCTGTTACATTATGTTTTCCGAAGGTTCTGTTATAGTTAGATGCCAGTTCTCCACGGAATGTTGACAGCACGCTCTTACTTCCCGGTACAAAATCAATATAATCGGAACCCGTTTCCGCATTCAGATCCCGCAGGATAAAGCTGTTTGAAAATTTATCATAACTGGCGGGGGTTACATAAAAGGGTTTATAGGCCCTGGTAACCGTAAAGTTGGCCCTGCGGTTGGTGGTCATCATTCCGCGCAAGGACAATCCAGGCGTTATGATGGAAGAAAGATCCTGGTTCAGCTCAATCTGAGAGCCCATTAAAGAGTTGGAGTATTGTTTATACCCCCTTGTCATATCGGCATAAGGATTAAAATAATTACCTGTTTCAGCATTCCCGAAAAGTATATGGTTTACAAACCGGTGCGTTGAGTCCGGCTGATAGTAAGGCCGGAACAATACAGGGCTGGTACGCATAATATTCATGTACATGGCCGCTCCAGACGTGATCGGGCCGGTATAGCCGTCAAAGGTTCCAAAAAGCCGCACCATTGCTGAAGTGGTTTTGGTTACTTTAAGATTTACATTTGAGCGGATGGTATAGGTCTTCAGGCTGATATTTGTATTGAAATTATTGCGATGATCAACCTTCAGGTTACCATGATCTTGGTTCATTGATCCGGCGATATAATAAGTGGCCACACCACCACCGCCACTTAAGTTCATATTCAGGCGCTGGTTATTGGTGTTTTTGGTCAGCATTTCATTCTGCCAGTCAACTGTAGGAAACATTTCGGGGTTTATGCCGGAAATCGTATTGTCAATTTTACTTTGAGAATACGGCAATATCCCCAGTGGGTTTCTCGTTAACACCGCTTCATTTTCCAATTTCATATAGGTTATCGGATCCGAAATTTGCACCATTTTTGTAGGCGTTGATATTGAATTTTCAAATCGTATATTGATTTTTGCACGTCCCTCCTTTCCCTCTTTGGTTGTAATAAGAATTACACCGTTAGCACCCCGTGAGCCATAGAGCGCATTGGCCGTGGCATCTTTCATGATCGAGAAGCTTGCAATATCATCCACATTTAAGCGGGCCAGTTCCGTTGTGGTATATTCCATACCATCGATCAGAATCAGCGGATCTTTTTTATATCCGAAAGTAGTAGCACCCCGTACAAAAAATTCCGCATTATCTGCACCCGGTTCACCGGAGCGCTGATAAGCAATAATACCGGCCACTCTTCCGGCCAGGGCCTGTGTAAGGTTACTCGAAGGGATCTTAAGATCCTCCGGCCTGACGGTAGTTACAGAACCGATAACCGATGACTTCTTTTGTGTACCAAAAGCTACAACAACGATTTCGTCCATCTTACTATGCGACACTTTTAAAGAGACATCGATCACCGATTGCCCCTTTACCGGCAGCTCAACGGCTGTGTAGCCGCTCATTTCAAAAACAAGCACGGAATTTTCACCGGGCACATCCAGTATGTATTTTCCATTTGCATCCGTTGTGGTTCCAATAGCTGTTTGGTCCTTTACATAAACGGTTGCTCCAAATAACACACCGGAAGAATCCGTTACAGTTCCCCGGACCTCCTTTTTACTTTTACTTGCCGCCTTTTGTTCCTGTGTATTTCCGGCAAGCGGCACAAGAAAGAAGGCTCCCAATAAAACAACAAGCAGGCAGATTTCTTTTTTGATTTTTAACCAATTCATAAACAATTAAATAAAATAATAAATGATCAGCAATTCATAAAACGAAGATTGATCTTAGCAGGATGGCAAACTGGTAGTTCTCAACAAACTCGTTTTAGCTTTAATTTGGACATATGCAATCGACAGCAATATTAGAATGCAAAAACGGCCGGGCAATTCGTTATATTAACAAGTTGCTAAACAATCTTAACATATATATCAAATCAGAATAACCGCACCATCAAAATAAAGTGGTTTAACCAGGCAACGCGGATCAAAGCACTTTCACTCAACCGGATTCCTGTAATACGAAGGGTTATATAATACACTACGGCCACATTATCCCTACCCATTGCGGCGGCCCTGGAAACAGCCAGGCGGGGCCTGGCTTTGAAGCCCGGGGGCGTACCCGATACCCGTCTATTTTACGCAAACGATTGCATAACATTATTTTTATACAGCATTTGATAACTGTACTTTTATTGTATTGCTTTTGTACTGATTGCTTGATAAAAACATCTTGATATGAAACCCCAACTACTTAAGGTTCCTACCGAACCTCAAAATTCGTTCAGCCTCAGAAAAGATTCAGTTCCTTATATAAATAACAGGTGGCATCTGCACGCAGAGCTTGAACTCATTTATTTTAAAAAGGGAAAGGGAACCCAATATATCGGCGATAATATTTCAACATTTCGAGAGGGCGATGTTGTACTGGTAGGTTCAAATCTCCCGCATTATTGGCGATTTGCAGACTCATTTTTTGAAGACAATCCCCAGACAGTCGACGTACGGGTTGTTCATTTTTCACAGCATTTTTTAGGCAAACATTTTTTAGAGCTGCCCGAAAATCTCGAAATCAAGGAAGTTCTTGAGCGCTCAAAACGAGGATTGCAAATAAAAGGCGCAGCACGTGGCCAGATCGGCGCTCTGCTGGAACAACTTTCGGAAGCGGAAGGCAGTCAGCGGATCTTATTAATGCTGAAGGCACTTACGATGCTTGCTGCAGAAAAACAGTGCTTCGAACTCTCTTCAGTTGGCTTTCGCCCCGACTTTAGATCTGCGGATGAAAACGAGCGCCTACAGGCCATCCTGGATTATTCCGCAAAACATTTCAAACGAAAAATCACCCTTGAAGAAATTGCAGACATAGCAAATATCAGCCCCAGTTCTTTTTGCCGGTATTTTAAGTCGAGAACCCGTAAAACATATTCCAGGTATCTTATTGAACTCAGGGTGGGTTATGCCTGCCGGCTTCTTATTGAAACCAATACATGCCTGAAACGTTTGTGTTTTGAAAGTGGTTTTAATAATTTCACCAGTTTTCATAAATATTTTAAGATCATTACCGGCCGCAGCCCGATGATCTATCAGAAGGAGTTTCTGGTATAAGCGCGTTGGCCTGGCAGGACAGATGGCGGATCCTGAGATGGTGGTATACCCCAAACTGCACGATGCCAATATCAGTTATCAAATTGCTAATAACGGATATTGGCATATCCCCTGAAATACCCATATTCGTTCTATTATAAATAACATATAAATCTGTCAAGCAATCAATATATGAAAATAAAATCCATTTTAAAAGCATGCGCCTGCCTGCTCTTTTGGAGCAGCCTTGGTTTAAATACAACGGGCCAGTCGCAAAATGCCGGACTAAAACTGCCACCCGGGTTTTCAGCAAAAACGATACTGGACAGCTCCGGCAAAACCCGGCATCTTGTAGTACTTCCGGGCGGATTGATTTATGTAAAGATGGCCCGTCCCTGGAAGGGGAATGGAATCATGATATTAAAAGAAGACAATGCCGGGAAAGCCTCAATAGCGGGAGGATTTGGCGACTATGGCGGAACAGGGATCTATGTAAAGAACGGTTATTTATATGCTTCTTCCAATGAAGCTGTTTTTCGTTATAAACTCAATGAAAAAAATGAGGTATTGACTCCTGACCAACCCGAACGCATTATTACGGGATTGAAAATGGGCCGCCAACATGAAACGAAATCGATCGTGCTGGACAATGACAATAACATCTATGTAAATATTGGTTCCCCAAGTAATTCCTGCCAGTTGCAAGACCGGCAACCAGGCTCATTGGGCGTCCCTGGCTGCCCACTGCTGGACTCTGCCGGCGGTATCTGGCAGTTTCGTGTGGATAAGGCCGATCAATCCTATTCCCAGGGCATCCGTTATGCTACAGGGTTAAGAAATGTAGTAGGACTCGACTGGAACCAACAAAACAACACGCTATTTGTAACCCAGCACGGAAGAGACCAGCTGAATGATTTATTCCCCGCATTTTATACGGCCCAACAAAATGCAGAGCTACCCGCAGAATGCTTGTATATGATCAAAAAAGGAGATGACGCAGGTTTTCCCTTTGCGTATTATGATCAACTTCAGAAAAAATATATGCAGGCCCCGGAATACGGCGGAGATGGAAAAAAAGAAGCCGGGAAAAAATACCTGGAGCCGGTAGTTGCCTTTCCCGGGCATATGGCTCCTAACGGACTATTATTCTATACCGGCACTCAGTTTCCTGAAAAATACAGAAACGGCGCTTTTGTAGCCTTTCACGGATCCTGGAACCGGACCCCGCAAAAGCAGGAAGGATATTATGTGGTTTTTGTTCCATTTGCCAACGGAAAGCCTTCGGGGAACTGGGAGGTTTTTGCTGATGGATTTTCAGGTCAGGCAGAAGTAATGACGCCCCGGCAGGCCAAACACCGCCCCTGTGGGTTAGCCCAAGGGCCCGATGGCGCCCTGTACGTTACGGATGATGTAAAGGGAACCATTTACAAAATAGAATATAAAAAATAAAATGCGAAAAGTCTTCACATTGGGTCTTGTGATTATTTCACTGACCGGTTTTGCACAATCTGCTAAAAAACCAGTCGCCAAGAAACCCGTTACTCATGTTTCAGCAGCAACGCTTTCGATAAACAGAGGGAAACTGGTGTATCAAAAATTCTGCATGTCCTGCCATCAGGCAGACGGCGGAGGCGTTCCAAATTTAAACCCTCCGTTAATTGGCACCACAGGGGTCTTGGGTAATAAAAACAGGCTGGTTAAAATAGTAAGAAATGGGCTTCAGGAGCACGTTGAAATCGACGGCGAGTTTTACTCCAATAATATGCCCCCCTTTAAGATGTTGACCGACCAGCAGGTGGCAGATGTATTAACCTATATACGAAGAAGTTTTGGGAATAAGGCTACCCCTGTTTTAAAAAGTGAAGTATCCCCGTACTATGCAAAAGGGAAAAAGTAATTAGATCGGCCTTCAAATTCCGGACTATATCATTTAACAACGACGCCCTGATGAAGGAATAGTTACGGCCAGCGTTATTTCAACGGCAGCAAGGCAGCAGTAAGGGATTCACATGAATAAAGAGGCCTCACTCTAAAAAGTGAGGCCTCTTTATCGTTTGCGGAAAAATTATCGCAGCAACGCCGTTGCACACCAAAGCAAGGGCGCCTGGCCGTGCAGGTCACCGGTATTCCGTTTGCGATCCATATAGTACTGGAGATCGTTCTTTTTATTGGTTCCTTCACAAACATCTGTAATATCGTTCTCCGTATTGATATACGTAATCAACGCCAGCCAGGCTTTCCGGGCCGCCGGCGCATACATCTTTTTATCCAGCCAACCCTCTTTTACCCCGGTAATAAAAGCGCATGTAAACATTCCTGTACAGGAAGTTTCTTTCCAGGAATCCGGGTTGTCAATCAGCTGCCGCCACATACCATCTTCAGCCTGATATTTAAGCAAGGTTGCCATCATTTTCTGGTATCCTTCCATAATACGTGAACGGTTGGGATTGTCTTTGGGTAACGAGCGCAGTAATTCACTCATCCCTACCGCCATCCACCCATCGCCCCGCCCCCAGTAATAAGGAACACCCGGTGCATGGTAAAACAACCCATTGGGCTGTTGCAGTGAATCCAGGTAAAATACCATTTCATTTGCAGCCTTATCAATATACATCCGATCTCCGGTAGCCCGGTAGGCCTGGGTTTGAACAGCTGTTAGCATAAACATGTCATCTATCCAAAGCCGGGTTTGCCAACTCAACCCTTTGCCATAAAACCGATGCGAATCAGCTGTTACCATTTTCCCTTCAGG
Source organism: Niabella pedocola (assembly GCF_021044425.1). GTDB lineage: Bacteria > Bacteroidota > Bacteroidia > Chitinophagales > Chitinophagaceae > Niabella > Niabella pedocola. The sequence continues at coordinate 881,380 of NZ_JAJNEC010000004.1, forward strand.
AGGTCCCCACTGTTTATCTGCCATTCGCTTACCGATAGACAAATAACGCGGATCTTTTGTTTGCATATACAATTCAAAGGGCACAGCTCCAAACACTGTACGATCCACATGATCCGGAGTGGGAATCAGTGTATCCCTGCTTCCGAACAAAGGCGTAAAGCGATCGGCGAGTTGCCGGACCAATGCCTTATTACCCGTTTCCTTTGCAAATGTAAGTGCACCATACCAGGTACAGGTTTCCGGGTACGTAATTGATTTAGGAGGCCCGGGACGGTTAAAATTGGTATGCGGCGTAATTATAAAGCGCGCGGCAATCCGGTCTCCTATTTCCTTTGGTGAGCTGCCGGTTGGCCAGGATTTAAATTCCTCTACTTTGGACAACTGCGCCACAGCCGTTCCAAAGCCGGAGCATAGTACGAAAGTACCGGCAACCCATATATTCGCTGATTTCATATAACGTTCGTGATTTTTCTTATTCTTTAAATTATTGCAAACCCGAATGTCGGTCTCTAAAACCATCCGGGGTTTTGCGGGTAAACTTCTCCCGTGGTTACAGCATCGATCTGGTTTTGCGGTATCGGACGCAGTACATGAAAATCTTTAATATTGGCAGCGGCCTCCGGGTTGTAGTTCTTTGTTTTTACCCGGTCGATCAGCTTGCTGGTCCGCACCAGGTCCAGCCAACGGGTGAGCTCGCCGCATAGCTCCCGGCTACGTTCATCCAGTATAAAATCAAGCGAGGGAATATCCGCCACATCCATTACGCCAGGGTTGGCGTTTGGATAGGCCGCCCGCCGTCTTACAATGTTGATGTTCTGGATGGCGTCTGCCATGCTTGCGCCTCCCATATAAGCCGCTTCTGCGGCAATGAGATAGGTTTCTGCAAGGCGGTAAACGATCACCGGACGGATGGAAGGGTAGTTCATATCAGCCCTTTTGGTATCATTATACTTTTTCATATAAGGGCTCAGGCTAATTGTGTAGTTATTCGGGGGCATCAACAGGTACCTGGAAGCAGCGATCTCCGCGTTGGTTGCTGCCCGGCCAGGCATATAAATCGCCGTATCTCCTACTGAAAATTTTGGCTTACCCACCGCTGCATCTGCCGGAGCTCCGGGAGGAAGCGGAGCCGTCCACTTGGGTATAGAAGCTGCGTTATTACTATACCATACGGTCTGGAAGGTTTTATTATACCGGGTATCATTTACCCGCTCCTGGAATGCCACATCGGTTAGCCAGCGGGTTGGCACACAGCGAATATAAGGCCTGCCGTACAGCACGTCCCGTTTCATTCCTCCTACGTCTTCATATTTTGGCACCCACATATGATTTAATACATTATCGGACCCGCCGCTGTTATTGGGACCATTGTACGCCAGGTTAGAGGTATGCTGAACGGTCCATATAACTTCGTTGCTGGCTTCATTGCCTTCTGCAAATACCTGTCCAAAATCCTGCAACAACGAAAGCCCGCTATTATTGATCACCTCCATGGCATTGGTATATGCATTCTTGTAATCATCAGCTTTTTTTGCGGCGGAGCCCGCTCTTGCAAGGTATACCTTGGCCAATACGTGCAAGGCCGCTGCTTTGGTGGCCTTTCCAGGCAACACACCTCCGCTTTTGGGACTTAAAGGAAAAGCGGGGGTACCTATCGCATCGTTGAGATCCTGAATGATAAAATCATATACCGCCGCCAGGGAAGCACGTGTTGCAGACGTAACAGGAGTGGTCTGAAAGTTTTTATTCAGTGTTACATCTCCCCAAAACTGTACCAGCAGGAAATAACAGTTTGCCCGCAGAAACTTTGCTTCCGCCACCATCCGCGCTTTTTGTTCGTCCGGGATCCCGGCTACTTTGGGGGCGTTTTCAATAACCCCGTTACAGGTATTGATATTTGTGTAGCACTCCTTCCAGATGGCTGCAACGGTACCATTGGAAGTGTTATAGTTGCTGTTATATTTATTAATATCATTGTTCCCATCCTTTCCTGTATAAAACTCATCCGTACCGATTACAGTCATAGTAAACAGGTTTTGCGTGCCCCAAAGGTTCCGGGTACCTGCGTAAGCAGCATCCAGGCCCTTTTGCAATCCCTGTGTGGTTGAAAGAAACTCAGGAGTCAGTATGGAATGAGGTTCCTCCCTTAATTGTCTGGAACAGGCCGAAACAATCACCATAACCAGTATGCCATATATACTATAAAATTTCGTTTTCATTTCTATATCTTTTGTAGCCCGCCGTCGGAGCAAGCCGTTGTAAATATTAATCCCGTATCATTTCTGTTCATCTGTAACTGCTAAAAGGTAATGTTAAGTCCGAAAAGGATTGAATACGTTGCCGGAGTATCCACATTGATCTCTCCCCGGTTATTACCGCCATTAATCGCTTCCGGATCGATCCCCTTGTACACGCTCCGGTACTTTGAAAACAGGATGAACGCATCATTGGCTGTTACATATACTCTTGCTGACCGCAGATTTGCTTTCAAAAATGAAGCAGGCAGGTTATATCCCAGTGTGAGGCTCCTTATTTTAACGAACGTGCCATCAAAATATCCGAGGGTTGAATTATTAGGCGTATTGGTAGAGGCGGCGTTGGCTTTTGGCCAGAAGTTCTCATTATTCTCTGGTGTCCAGTAATGCACCCGCAGGTTGTTGTAATTCCCCTGGAAGGTATTGGCAAAACCACTGTTGTGCATACGGCTGGTAATAGTGCTTCCAAAACGGCCAAAGGCCACTACCGTAAAGTCAAAGTTTTTATACGCCAGTCTGTTGGTAAAGCCGGCAGACCATTTGGGCTGACTTGAGCCCAGGATCACCCGGTCGCTGGCATTGATCTTACTGTCGCCGTTTACATCTTCTACCCTGATGTTACCGATCACCGATCCGGTTCCGGCCAGAGAAAGGCCCAGGCTTTTTGCAAGTGCTGAATCCGCTGCAGTATTTTGCCAGATCCCGATCTTCCGGTAATCATAGATCGTTCCGATAGGATACCCCACAAACCGGCTATTGGTAATATCCATTAAAACGCCTTCCTGCAATTGTGTGATCTTTCCCCTGTTTAAAAAGAAATTAATATCCGATGTCCAACTCAGTTTACTACGCCCGTCACCGGCGATATTCACTGTATTCAGCTGAATTTCGATCCCTTTATTCTCGGTTTTTCCCACGTTGGTCACTATAGGATTGGAAATCCCCGATGTGGGTGGCAAACTTTGGGGCAGCAGCAAAGAGCTCGTTGCCTGTTTATACAGATCAATTGCGCCGGAAATACGGCCATTAAAAAAACCGAAATCCAGGCCGATATTCGTAGTGGCGGTATATTCCCAGGTAAGATCAGGATTCGGCACATCTGAAAGATAGACGCCGGTGGTTGTTTGATCGCCATAATTATAAACAGCCGCGGATAACGCTCCAAGAGTCTGGTACGGATCAATCGCTGTATTCCCTACCTTTCCATACCCTACCCTTAATTTAAGATTGGTGATAAAGAGCGCGTTCTTAATAAAATCCTCTTCGCCCATATTCCAGGCCAATACCCCGGAAGGAAATGCCTTGAACTGATTACCCGGCGCCAGTCTTGACGAGCCATCGGACCGCACCGTAACGGTGGCCAGGTATTTATTTTTGAACCCGTAATTCAAACGTCCCATCAGCGAAACGATATCCCATTTCGCATAACTTCCAACCCCTTTCAGATTCGAGCCAAAGGTGGGATTATAGTACCAGAGCTGGTCAGCAACAATATCATTATTATCAAACTGGCTGGTTTGCCCCTGCGATTCCTGCAAGCTGAACAAGCCGGTAAAATCCAGTTTATGTTTTTCAGCAAACACCCGGTTATAGGTAAGAATATTCTCCAGGGTATAGTTAGTTGAAAACTCGGTTCTGTTACGGGAGGTAGACAGTCCGCCAAGATTGTTGGAGGTAGCACTGGCATAAAAGTTACCATAGATATCCGATCGTATTTCCGCACCGGCATTAAACTTATATTTCAGCCCCTTTGCCAGGTTTACGTCCAGATAAAGTGTGGTAAAAGTACCCGTTCTTTTCCGGTTCTCTACTTTTGCACCTTCCACAAAATCGCCCAGGGGGTTCCATACCTGGTTGGCACTGCCCGGCACAAACCCCCAGAGATTGCCATTTTCATCATACGGTGTAGCCAACGGACTTGCCCGGAGCACCTGGCCCATCGGATTGGCATTTTCTCCCTTTGTGATACTGTAATTATTTAGCGAGCTCAGCCCGATTTTAAAAGCCTTTCCCAGTTGCTGATCCACATTGATTCTTACAGAGTACCGTTCAAAGGATTGCCCGGGGTAGATGCCCGTTTCATTATGATACCCTGCCGACATTGCATATTGTGTTTTTTCCGACCCACCCGAAACACTAACCTGGTGATCGGTATTCAGGCCTTTTTTATAGATCAGGTCCTGCCAGTCCGTACTACGCCCCATATTCATGGATTCAATTTCCTGCGTTGCAAAAACGCCATCTTCTATGATCTTTGGATCATCGATGCCCGTATACTTGCGATTGCCGTTACTTAAAAAGTTGCCGTTATAGGCGGCCCATTTTTTCAGCAGCGCAAATTCCTCGCCATTCATCACCTCAATCTTCCCCAGGTTCTTTACATAGCCGGCATACCCGCTATAGGAGATCACGGCTTTACCATTGCGCCCTCTTTTACTTGTAACCAGGATCACGCCGTTAGCACCTCTCGATCCGTAGATAGCAGTTGCGGATGCATCTTTCAAAATTTCCACAGAAACGATATCATCCGGGTTAAGATCATTGATATTACCGTTATAGGGGATGCCGTCTACTACAAATAACGGTCCGTTATCTGCACTGATGGAGCGCACTCCCCGGATCCGGATCACCGGAGATGCCCCCGGCTTACTGTTACCACCGCCTTTTTGGATATCAATACCGGCGCCCCTGCCCTGTAACGCCTGGGAGAGGTTGGCTGCCGGCACCTCCCGCAGGGCTTTCTCGTTTACCGATGTGATGGAACCGGTAATATCCGATTTTTTCTGGGTGCCATATCCCACCACAATTACTTCGTCGAGCTTTCCATCGCTTTTTTCCAGGATGATCCCGGACGAAACGGCAGCAACAGCCACTTCCTTCGTTTTAAAGCCCACTACCGAAATAACAAGCACAGACTGCTGATCCTTTACCTCTATAAGAAAACTACCGTCATCATTGGTAACCGTGCCATTTGAAGTTCCTTTTTCCACCACATTTGCCCCCGAAACCGGCAGGCCATTTTCATCGGTCACGGTTCCCTTCACCGGCAGTTCTGCTACAATTCCATCCTCATTACCGGTAATCACAATCAGGCCCTTGTTCATTTTCTTATAAGAAAAACCAGTGGTTCTTAAAACCTTCTGCATGACCTCGTCAATACTGGCATCCTTTGCCAGCACGTCAATTTTCTGCCGGCTCAGGGCCACGCTGTCGCTGTAAACAAAACGGTAATCGTACCGGGCCTCAATACCCCTCAAAATGGCCATAATTGAGATATTGGATTGCCTCAGATTGATTTTTTCCTGGGAAAAGGTGTTGATCGCAACGGCCTGACTGGATGTTAAGAACGTTATTAATACGGCAAGCTTCATTACCAACAGGTATTTAATAATTAATTGGCTCCTGACGCACACGCCAGGGCAATCTTTAATTTTCATATTTTTGTATTCATTAAAGTGATGGAATATTGCTGTCCAGGCAATTATTTCGGTCTTTATCCGGCGGAAAATGTTGCAAGCATTTTCCGCTATTTTTTATATACTATGTTTCTTTTCTCATATGGGATCATTTTTAAAGCGTTATTTATAAAGCAACACGTTATTCTTATCGATCTTGTATTGAATTCCTGTGGCAAGACGGAAGGATTCCAAAACTTCAGTAAGGCTTTCATCCTGAAAAATACCGCTGAGCCTGCGGTCTAAGAGCGCGCTATCCTGTACCCGGATCGCACAGCCGTAATAACGCTCCAGAATTTTCACAATCGTTTCCAGCCGCTCCTGGCTAAATACCAGCCGGTTCTTCAACCACCGGGTCTCCGGAGCCATCGCTTCTGCTGAATCATAGTCCACTTTAAGCACTGCGATCTCGGGAAGGTCCTTTTCACCGGAAGTAGCGGCCATTACCGGGTTTCGCACAATTACTTTTTCCATTGGTCTCAACAGGATCTTTCCGGCCTCCTTTCTTTTAAAGGCCACTTCCACCGCACCCTCCATCAATGTTGTTTGTGCACTGGCTTCATCCCGGTACGAGCGCACATTAAAAGCAGTACCCACAGCTGTTATATCCATAGATTGCGTATGAACAATGAAAGGATGCGCTTTATCCTTAGCCACTTCAAAATACGCTTCCCCGGTCAGGTATACGGTTCTGGTTTTTGCCCCAAATGTATGATCGTAGGTCAGCCGGGTATCTGCATTTACCCATATTCTGGTTCCATCCGGCAGAATCAGGTTGGTACGGGACCCTTTGGCCGTGGCCACTACTGCGGCTTCGGTACGTTGACCCTGGCGGTGCATAAAAAAATAAAACAACCCGCCTGTACATAACACAAGAAGTACGGCTGCAGCGGTCATCCACTTTGCCGGAATGCTGAATATCCGCCCCTTTTGCTTTCTTTCTGCCTGCCCGATCCGCTTCCTGAGTTTTTCCAACGCTGCATCGTCTTTTTTCCCGCTGCTAAACATCGGGCCTGCTCCTGAAATCGCCTTAAGCGACTGCAGGATGGCCGCATATGACGCATTGGCCGCCAGGGCCTCATTGAGCTCCTTTTGTTCCAGCAGTGTTATTTCACCGCTTTCTTTTTTTCTTATCAGTTCAATAAACCGGGTCCGTTCCATAAAAAACGCGCTTACAGACTAAGAGTACCGGACAGATAAAAACCCTTAGTCGTTAAAAAAAAATTGAACTAATTCATAGGAATTTTCGCAACATTCCTGAGAATCAGGTATTCATGCTGCTATTGGCCCTCCCGATGAAAAGCCTGCTTTTGTATATTTTTCAAAAAACGGTTAAATACCGGAACTTTTACCGGGCTTGCAGGAGCCCAGGTGTTGAGATGGCTCCAATTCCAGGCATTCTACAATCCGGCTGTAGGCCAGTCGCATGTGGGCTTCCACGGTCTTTACCGAAATTTCCAAAAGGTGTGCTACCTCTTTATAACGAAAACCATCCTCCTTAATTAACCTGAAAACCAGCCGGCACTTATAGGGCAGGTTATTGATCGCGTTTTCCAGCAATTGCCTGGTCTCCTTTCTAATAATAGCCGTTTCCGGGCCGCCATCTGCCAGCGCAATCCGTTCGCCCGCTTCTGCCATCAATGGTGCAACCCGCCTTCGGGATTTAAGATCGTTAACCGCATTATTTTTTAAGGCATGATATAAATAGCTTGCAGGTCGTTCGATCGCTGTAAGGTTTTTCCGGTTTACCCAGAGGTTTACAAAAAGATCCTGAACCAAATCCAATGCGGCGTCCTTATCTTCCACAAGTGTAGCCGCAAAGGCCTGCATGCCCGGAGCAAAATGAAGATATAGTTTTTCAAATGCCTCCCGGCAGTCGTTTGCAGCCGCCCGGGCAAGCCAACTTTTTATCATCTCGTCCATACGCGCAAACCAATTTATAGCATGCCGGCGTAAAGCCATTATTTTTCGCGTTCCGCCTTTTTTTACTGCCTTAAGCAGCGCTTCTCTTAACCGTTCCGTAAGCCTCCTAAATCCAAGCCTTTACAAACAACTGGCGTTCCGCGCATATTAAAAACACGATGAGGGAATACAGCCCCCGGCAATCGGGCTGCGCTATATCCACTCCCTTGTACCGCATAGGAAAACCACTCGTCGTATACACATATCCAGTAGTCCTTATGTCTTATGGTTTTGCTTTGATCTATTTAACGATCAGTTAAGCATACGCTTTATCCCGGGTGTTTTATTAGCCCTTTGTACAATTCCTGTTTTACTGGCCGCATCCGCTTCAATAAAGGATTTTGCCGGAGCGGATGTTTGTATTTCCTGCAGCGTCAGGTTCCCTGATCCTTTTACTTTAAAAATAGCATCCGGATGGCCTGAGGCCCGGAATGCACATTGGGTCATTTGTGCGCGCTGTACATCTTCCATAAAAACAGCAGGACGCAGATCCGGTTTCTTCACCCGAACTTCCAGGTCCCTTATCCGGATATCCTGTGCATGACGCAACCACAAACCATAGGCAGGTATTACCGGGCCAAAGGTCTTTACCTCCGGGTACTGGTCAATTGCCTCGGGAACCGCTACAGCAGCCTCGTCAGCGGAACCTCCGCCGGGTAAATCGATGCGGATCTTTTCAAGCGAGATGCCGGAAATCTTATGCTCCGGCACCCCGGTGATCAGGATACCGGTGGCCGATTTTAGCTGCGTACTGTCCGCTGATACTGCACTAATATTTTTCAACACCACATTTTCAAAAAAACCGGTTTTTTGCTGCACATCCTGGCCCTTACGAAAAACACTGAGCCTGGATCCCAAACGCAGCAGTATCGGCGTGCGGATGTTGGTCATTTTTATATCGGTAATCGTTACATTCCTTATCGGTGCACCATCCACCGATAATAGTTTGATGCCCCCGTTCCGGGTATCATAGATCACACAATCGGAAATGTAGATATTCTCAAAATCGGCCATAGATTCTGTACCCATTTTGATACCGGCCTGACTGCTTTTTAATCGCAGACCGGTTGCCCTGATATTCTTACAGGCCATTTTACTGGAGGTTGTTTTAAAAACCAGGGCATCGTCTCCGCTCACTACATCACAATTGCGAATCGTTACATCCTGACATCCATCGATACCGATACCGTCATTATGCGCAACCCCCACACTTATAATTTTCAGATGCTCAATCTGGATATTTTTCGACTGAAAATAATGTGATGTCCATGCTCCGGCATATTTCAGCGTTACGTCCTTAATCTGAACCGCTGTACAGCGCACCACACGTAACAGAAAGGGACGACGTCCCCAACGCTGTCCTTCAGGCCTGGTATCCCGTAAAATATGAGCCGCCTTTAATTTGCTCCCCTGACCATCAATGGTTCCTTCTCCTTCAATACCAATATGCTTCCGGTCAACCGCCACCAGTAACGCCCAGCCCACGTCAATTCCCAGGCCCTCGGTAAACGGATCCAGGTTGCGGTAATCGTCAATATCGGTACTGCCCAGCAATGTAGCGCCTTTTTGAAAATGCAGGACAACATGGTCTTTAAATTCGATGGTACCAGATAGATATACACCCTCCGGGAAATGCACCTTTCCTCCTCCACTCTTATTGCAGGCATCAATCGCCTTTTGAATGGCTGCAGTATTCAGCGTAATGCCATCTCCTTTTGCCCCATAGTCTGTAATGGTTACATCCGCAGCTTTTACACTGCACCAGAGTACTGAAAAACAGATCAAGAATATTGACTTCATACTTATTTTTTAATCATGCACCTGTCCGGGATTCGGGTTCGGATTCTTCTCATAGATATTAAAATCTGTCAGCCACAGGGATTCATTCTTTAATAAGGGGCTTTGGCCAACCGGGTTCCGGTCCAGCCGGCCGCCAGCCAGACTCCTGTAAATACCGTACTTATTACGCATGTAAGAACTCCCTTTTCTCCACATATCGATGTTTTCATCCTTATAATCGACCAACACCTTACCATCTTTTACGCGGGTGATCTTACAGGCGTAATATCCGTTGTGTGTATAATGTACTTCCTCCTTTACCTGCACCCATTCGTCCTCAAAATCAGCCAGCGGTATGTTATCAACGATCGTGCCCTTGCCGGTGCTGGCCCCGTCTACCGAATGAATGATCTGTATCCTTTTATTTCCGCCACTGCTGCTTGCGCGCGGTGTGATCGTAATGAGCGGGCTACCGTTATTGGGCCCATCCTGGGCTTTCAACTGATGAATGTGACAAAAACTGGTGGTGGGCTGAAATCCCTTTGGCAGTTTAAATTTCCATTCCAGCAATTGCCATTCATCCCAGTTGCCCTGTACTTTAGCCCAGGTGGTATTATTGGTAGCAGATTTCATTTCATTCCGCTGCCGGTCTACTGTTCCTGAACTGCAACGATCGCCGTCAATTACCGGATCAATATGAATATTGAAACGGAATACGTACTTATTGAAAAACGGATCCAGTTCCGTATCACAATGAATGCCATCCGCATGTCCGCCATACCCGCCGCTGCAATTCGGATGCTCCGAATAATCGAATCCGAAGCCCTTCATATAGGTATTGATCGCATTGTATTTTTTTCCGGGCATTGTTGAATCGGATTGCATAGAAGCGGTAAGCTGATAACCGCGTCGTCCGGGGCCCTGCAAACTCAAGGCACTGCAGCTGGTTCCCGCCTTAACCCATCCTGTGGTGTTCACCCGTGCATAGATGGTATCCAGCTTTATTTCCACTATATATTGATCGGCTGCCCCCAGTTCTTCAAACTTGACAAAATTTGTTGCCAGAATCCCACAGGAAGTATTTCCGTTCGTATTCTTCAACTTGCTTGTCCAATCAACCCCATTGATCCGGGCCGATATAATATTATTAATTGTAGGACTGGCCTCATCCGGATTTCCCAGGTTTAATATAAAATAACCAATGTCTTTTGCCTTATCTGTTTTTGTAATTGTGTAAATCCATATATAATCGTTTAGAGCCTGTGCCGTATTCAGGCTAATCTTATAACTACCTGGGTTTTGAGAACCGGATTGGGTATTTTCGCTTGCAGCACTTATTTCGCCGCTGAACGGATTCCTGGTACTGCAAGCAAAAACAGACAGAATCAGGATAGCAATCATTAAGCTCACTCTTGTAAAACTTTTCATACTGTATTATTTATTTGATGAATATCGATCTTCCCCGTAATTATAATACCTATGCACGCTTTTATTAAGGACAATCCACCGGTGCCTCAGATCAGCAATCATCAACAGCAAGGGCCTTCTTCCACTACTTACACATCCTATAGACTGGTTCTTAAAAACTTCAATCGTTAGCACAATATGCAAATAAAAACGTTTTTACAGCAATGGATTTTTTTATATTATCCAACTACTAAACAATTTTAGCTTCACCAAACAGCGCCATGATTTTCTGACGTATATTTCACTACAATTTCTTGTCAACACAAATTCCGGATGAAACCGCAAGTACTAAAAATGGCCAATACGCCAGGCGCTTCTTTTGAGTTAAGAAGAGATCAGGTACCTGTTAATAATCGATGGCATTATCACAAAGAAGTAGAATTAATTTATGTGATCAGCGGATCCGGAACCCTTTTGATTGGCAATCGTATACGTAGTTTTTCTGCGGGAACCCTGTGTATGATAGGTGCAGGCATCCCCCATTACTGGCGGTTCGATGACCAGTATTTTGGCTTCGGCAAGGTACCCATAGACGTTATTGCGATTCATTTCCCTGAAACCTTCTGGGGGCAATCGTTCCTGGACCTGCCGGAAAACAAAGACATCCGGCAGCTGCTTGAAAGGGCAAAAAAAGGCATCCTGATACAAGGAAGCATCAAATCGCTGATTCCCACCTTTCAGTATATGCTAAGTATCAACGGCCCTTATCGCATTATTTCGCTCATAGCCTTGCTTTCAAAAATAGCGCGCTGGCCAACTATCACGTACCTGCTTCCGGAGCAAATAGCGACGTTCATCAGCACACAGGATGAAGGCCGGATCAACACGATTTATAATTATACAATGAAACACTTTAAAAGAGCTATCCGGCTGCTGGAGATCGCAGAAATAGCCGGGGTTACGCCCAATGCATTTTGCCGTTATTTCAAACAGCAAACTCAAAAAACCTATTCACAGTTTATTATCGAACTGCGGGTAAGTTATGCATGCAAACAACTGGAGGAAACCGATCGCCCCATAAAATCATTGAGCCTTGAAAGCGGGTTTGCCAATATTGCTTCATTTCGCAGATTTTTCAAGATCATTACCGGTTTAAGCCCGCTTTCCTACCAAAAAGCATACAAGGTGCGGACCACATCATAACCACGGATTATTAATCATTTTATTGAAATAATTATGAAATTTCTGACACTACTCATTTCAACGCTCTTATACGTTCCTATAAATGATCTGAGCGCACAATCGACCCGGTTTGAAAATTCCAGGTACGTTGCCGGTATCAAAACGGATACGCTGCAAATTGTTTCAGGAAGCACCTATGCGTTTACTGTAGACACCCCGGAAGACGGCGGCCTTGTTTCAACCACGCCTTCTGTCGCCGATCTGATGACTGATATTCAAAATGAGAGCGGTCGATATACGGTATACACCTCCGACGGGAAACCTAAAACATCCGGTACAATCAGCACCGGTGACCGTTTAAAAGCAGATGAACCGGGAGGAAGTGCCCGCACTCTTATCATTAAGCTGGTCCCAAAAGCGCTGGGAGGACAACTGATCGCAGAGGGGGAAAACAGAACGGTTAACACTACTTCAGACCTTACGCTCTTTTACACCGCCGGCCAGCGCAGCCCCAATGCAACCGTAACCATTTCCCTTCCCGACGGCGTAAAGGCCTCTATGCTACACACAACCGTAAACATTATCGGGCGTGGAGACGTACCATTAAAAGACCTCGAACAGCATTCAACCGGAAGATCCGGCCTGGGCTACCCTTATACTAAAACAGGACGGGTACAAATCTCCGATGACGGGCGTACGCTATTGTTAACGCACCTGGATCTGCGCCCCTCCAACGGACCCGACATCAAAATGGTGCTGCGCAATGTGCAATGGTCTAAAACCGGCCGTTATCATTTTAAAGCGCACTACACAACTACAGCTCCGGAAGTTTTCAGCAGTACGGATGCCATTGCCACTATTGCCGTTACCGAATCCATTTCTGACCTGAAACGGGCGCCCCAAAAGGCACGCATATATGATGAAATACCCGGTTTTTATACCTCACTGGAATTACAATGGCCACGGGCTGCAATACCCGGCGCCCTGGTAGAACAATCACTTGATTCCGGAAAAACCTGGACGCCTGCAAAAGCCGCCATCCGGATCAATGAAGGAAGAGCATCCCTGGCGGGCCTCCTACCCGACCGGTTCTATCTATTCCGGTTGCAGGTCGGCAACGGTCGTCATAAAGGTGCATCCAACCATATTGCATTCTACTCCGGGAAGATTGATATCAAACATTTTGGCATCACCGGCAACGGCGAAACAGATGATACGGAATCCATTAACAGCGCCATTCGTCAGGTGCATGCCTGGGGAGGCGGCACGCTCTTGTTCAGTAAAGGAGTCTATAACATCCGGACCGCGCATTTGCAAAGCAATGTGTGGCTTTACGTTGCGGAGGGTGCAGTTATAAAAGCGCTGAAAGGTGGAGACGCGCCGGAAACCACCTGGTACAGCGATAAAAAGTACCGTTCGGGCCTGTCCCCAACCGACATCGGACCCTATGAAGACCCCGAAAACTGGCTTACCAAGCAGGATGTGGGACACACTTTTTTTAGGAATGCCATGTTTTTTGGAGAACGGATTGACAATATAAAAATCGTTGGCAACGGGTATATTACCGGGAACGGGAACCTCGTTACAAGTGATAAGGTAATGAACAATGCCCCAGACAATCGTTGTGACAAGATGTTTTCGCTGAAACTCTGCACCAACATAGAAATTGGTGGTCTCCGGCGTGCCGAAGACCTATGGTACGACAGTACCAGGGATGAACCCTATTATATTCTGAAAGGCAACAAAAAAGATTTCGACACCGGTAATATGCTACACATAGACCGCGCGGGACACTTCGTGTTGCTGGCAACCGGAACGGATACGGTAAATATGCATGATACCTATTTTGCAAAACACCATACGTCCAATGTGCGGGATATTTACGATTTTATGAGTTGCAACGATGTTATTGTAACGAATATCTATTCAAAAGTAAGTTCAGACGACATTGTTAAGCCTGGATCCGATTGCTCGCTTGGATTTACACGTCCGGCCAGGAACTATCGGATCCGGAATATCATTGGTGACACCAATTGTAACCTGTTCCAGATAGGCTCCGAAACGGCCGACGATATCACTGATATTTGCGTGGATAATATTTACGTGCTCGGCGCCAATAAAGCGGGCTTTTCTATTTCCACCAACGATGGGGGGCATATCCGGAATATCCACCTCAATTGCGGACATACCGGCGTACTGCACCATCGTTCAAAAATGCTTCGTACTTATACTCCATTTTTTATATCTATTTCCAACAGGGGGCGTGTGTTAGGCGCCCATGCGCAGCTTTACCGTTTCAAAGAAAACGGAACTACCCGTAATGAATTACTGGTAACCAATGTGAATATCGGAACCGTTGAAAATATCATCTTAAATGGTATCGATATTTCGGAGGTTTATGCCGGAAGTTCCTTCGGCAAAGAAGGAAAACGCTGGTCTGCATTCAATGGAACCCAACGGACCGCCACCCCCATTGTTGCCGGCTACCGGCTGCCGGGTGCAAAAGACCTGGAAAGCGGTGAGCCTTTCCGGTTGCCCAACGGTATCCATACCGGCTATATCAAAAATATCACGTTTAACGATGTATCCATACAGGTAAAAGGCGGCCATCCGGCTGCAGATACAACCGCCAACCCTCCCGAATTAGGCGTGGGCCAGTACAACGCTTCCAACCTGAAGCTTCAGCCTTCCTGGGGAATATGGGCGCGGCACGTACAAAATCTGACGATTAAAAATTCAAAATTTACTGTTGAACAACCAGACGATCGGTACACGTTCTACCTGGATGATGCGCAAAACGTTCAATTATTAAATAATAAAACATCTTCAAAAATCAGCCAAACTGTGGGCAGCAGAACTGTAACGGGATTAACTGTGCGGTAAAAGAGGGTTCCCGGCTTCTCCGCCGGCTTAGCCAATGCTAAGGGTGCGCTCTTTTACGCATTATTTCCCCCACCACATTTATTGTTACCCAGGTTTTGCTGTATCCGGCTATCGCGGCCTTCGTACCTGTATCAGCGGCATTGGCCTTATCGGTTTTATTGCCAAACGAATCCTTCTTCTTATCAGCTTTATTTCCAACCGGCATAGGAAGAAACAAATACTTCTAGCGGCGGTTCCGGAGTTTATCTCCAAAGGCCACCTGTCCCATTGTCCTTGTTCATTCTAAGGTTCATTACAAATGGTACCACCTGAATTGCCCGTCATAGTATTACCCCATTGGCCAAAGTTTGTTACCAATGCAGGATGCCGTATGCTAATGGCGCAACCACTATTATTGGTAATGCTGTTATTATATACCTGGCAACCGTCATCAGGCTGATTGAGATTGTTTTGAAAACGTATCGCATGACCATAAGTCCGGTCAATTGTACAGTTAAAAATATTGGCCCCGTTGGCCTGGTCGATACCGATACCGCCTACTCCGCGATAGCCCTTATTGTTCTTATAGATCCATATATTACTCACGAAACAGTTGTGAGAACCGCCATCGATCGTTAGTCCCTCTGCACCATTTTCATATAACTGCCCATTTTTGATCGTATTGTCTGAGCTGGCCCATTGAGAAATACCACACATATAGTTATAATAGCACTTCACGCCTTCTATCCAAAGCTGATTGGCCTGGTGAATTAAAAGTCCTGTATTCCCGCTATTTCTGAAATGACTATTATAGATTTTTGTTTGGTTACCATAAACGCGCATATTGGGCTCCGGCAAATTCCCTCCGTCTATATAGATCCAGTCTATTACGGTGTTGATCACACCTGCATCCACATCTATAACAGAAACTCCTTGCTCGGGCGCAGCCGGAGCCTTACGCAGATAATTAAGCGGATCTGTACCATTATTTTCGCCCCTGATCGTTAGCCCACTTTTATTTACGTGCACGGTTCCTGTAAAATAATGATTTCCTGATCTGACCACAATGATATCGCCTGAAGCAGACTGGTTGATCAGGCCCTGAAAGGCAGCGGTTTCATCGGGGCCGTTTTGCGCACTCAGGTACCGCGTGGTAGCCAACAAGGCTTTGCCGGACACTTTTGCTGCAGAAGTCTCTTGCATAAGATCTGCATCCGGCGGACCAGAATGCACTGACTTACTACAGGAACACAAAAAAAATAAAATACAAAAAAAAATGGCATCAACAGAATACGTCTTTTTCATTTTTCTGATATTTAAATTTTAAAAAAGGAGTTTCTTATTATAACCAGCCCGCTCAGGCATCCGCAACTGCAGGAAGCACTTAATAACTATCTGTTCATGAGGTTCCCTTCGGGTTCTCCCGCTTTATTTTTCATTCAGAAATCGGCGATGAAAGAACAGGAGTTGAGCCGGTTAAAAACCGTATGCACTAATTTCTCCCAATACCATCAAAGGGCCCTCGCCGGTAAGCGCCACAAATTTAAAATATCTGCCCGAGGCCGCCGACGTAATGGGAAAAAGCTGCTCACCATTTGCCAGCCTGTTAAAATTAAAGGTCCCAAGGTCCATCCAGGTAATATTGTCTTTACTGATCAGCACCTGGAATGTATTGGGACCACGGGCATCGCCTGCGGGCACATCTTTGTTGGTACGCTCAACGCCAAACTGTGTAAACGTCTGTTCCGATTTCATATCAACAATTACCCAATGCGGATAGGGTGCTGCAGAAGGAATGGCCTGCGTGTGCCACCGTGTGGTGAATGTACCGTCAATCACAGCGGCGGCTCCTCCACCTGGTTCCGGATGCTGGTCGGAGAAGCTGACAACGCTCCACTTTGTTTTATCCAGTTTTATATCCCTGACCCTGCCATATTCTTTATAAATCGTATCAACCGCATTGGAATCCGCAAGAAACATGGAGCGGTACTCAAATTTCGTGTCTGCTGCAAAATCACTGATGACGCTTGCGCTCTGTGTATTACTGACAAAAATCTTTTTCTGCGCCCCCGCTGTGTCCTTATACATCAATTGTAACCCCACTTCCCCGTTATATACAGCAGCCGCCCCCCAGTTAATGGTTAAAATGCCGGCCCATACTGCAGCAGACGATACAAAACGGTTCGCCAAAGCAGCCAGGTAGCTGTCACCATACGCCCGGCCATTTACTTCCACCGGTACAGAACTGTTGCCTTTGTTATCAAAGGTTTTAACGATAAACGTATAGTACTGCTCCTGCAACCCCATAATGGGCACAGAAATGGTATCCTGGTTGGCTGCGATGTTTACCAAAACAGAATCGCTGTAGTTATTCCAATAAACTTTCGCACTGTGTACATTAGGGTCGGAGGCGCGGGGCCACACGATCGCCACTTTTTTGTAGCCGGGCCGCACCACAGCTTTTGCCTTTTCCACGTATACCCTGCCTCCGGGTTCAATAAGATTTTTATAACTGTCATCTATTTTTGAACAGCCCCATGCCATGAACAGGATACATAAAAATAATTGCTTCATGAATCAATGCTTTTGAATGATAATAATTATGGCTCTATTTTCCCCCAGAAACTGATTTCGGGAATTACAATCTGGCCGATAGGCCCCGAACTGGCATAGGTGGCAATGGTTTTGAACCGGATGTAGCGGAAAGCGCCCTGGTCCCCGGTAAATTCAAAATCGCCGCCGCGTACAACGGAGTAGGTCCTGTCTTCTTCTGTAATCTGCCCCTGCGGTAATCCTGAAGGTTTAATAAATTCAAAACTACCCAGTAGCTTCCAGTCATCCCAACTACCATTGGCTGGAGGATTATTGGATCCCCATATTTCAAATTGTTTAACGCTGGCCCCCAGGTAGGGCGATTCATGATAATGCATTACTTTCATACGGCTTGCCGTTACTGTTTTACCAAGATCGAGCGTAAACCATTGCGGTATCTGCAAGGTATGTACCGTGGCAAAAATATTATAGTTCCCGATCCCCCATGAATCATCGTATACATGTGGAAGATCATATGATTCTACATTCTGATAGGTATCTGTAGGCAGGTACATCGCCTTCCAGGTATTCTTGGGAATAAACTGCTCAAACAATGGTTTAATACGCTGCTCCACCTGTGGTGAGCGGTTATTCCATCTGTCGCGGACATATACTGCAAATCTCTTTGAAACAGTATCAAACCCCCTGGCTGAAAAAGTGCCTGAATCGAGCGCACTGTAATAAGAGTTGATTTCTTTATAAGTGCCGTCTCCCGTAGTGTCGTACAACAACGTAAAGGCGAGATTTGCATGTGTTGGATTTTTATACCTTAAACGTACGCCACCAAAAGTAGGCTCAAGACTGAGGGATTGCTGCACCAACATTACAGGAGGCATCATGGGAACCAGGTCAACCGTTACAGGGGTTGATTCTTTTTCATTTTTCCCAACACTGTATATTGTAATCTGTCGCGGGTTTACATCTCCAAAACCAGACACCATAAGTGTGTCTTTAAAAACAGAAGATTTGGTCTCTGCTTTTACCCCCGGTTGTATTTCATACACTGCTTTTACATAAGAGAGGTTGGCATCTACCGGCAGCTTGTATGTGATAATACCACCGCCCGGTGTTGGCTCTACCTTTATATTCGTAACCAGTGCAGGAGGAGGTGCATTGCCATCGGTATAATTATAAATGGGCTCCTTGCCACAGCGAGCCAGTATAAAGACGGTTATTGCGATCAAACCGATTCTCAGCAAATTTTTCATTTCCATAAATTTGTGTTTTACCAGCCGATATTCTGTTTAAGGTTCGTATTTCGTGTCAGTTCGTCTTCTGATATTGGCCAGAAATAATCTTTAAGACTGAACCGTTGATTATACAGCGTAACGGGATTGTAATACGCTATAGCCACACTTTGGTATATATCCCAGCCGCGCAGGGGCGCATTATATTCCTGTATTCCTTCCTTCCAGCGCCTGAGATCCCAAAAACGGTGACCTTCAAACATCAACTCCAGGTTGCGCTCTTTGTGAATGATACTGCGCAGGCCATCCTTTGTTGTATATTTTGCAGGATTTTTTGAAAAATTGGTCCAGGCCGTTTCAATTGCAGGGAGCCCCGCCCGCTCACGTACCAGGTTTACATACTGATATACCTGAGCACCGGGGCCGTTCGCCTCGTTTAACGCTTCTGCGTATAAGAGGTAAAGATCCGCCAGGCGCATAAGCGGCCAGGCATAGTTTACGTAGGAATACCGGGTTGTGTGATCCATGGTATTTTCAAAATGCACTACTTTTTTTATGGCATATCCTGTAACCGGGCCATAAGCAGGATTGCTAAGCCCGTTCACCTGCCCGCGTTTTGAGGAAATGTAATAAAGATCGAGCGGTTTGCTGTCGTCAAACCGTCCCTGTCCGTACCAGATACCGCCGTCAAAACCCAGGCTGGCGTAGAAGCGCTGCTCCCGGTCAAAATTAAGTGTTGCTGTGGTATAGCCCTGTCTTATCATCAGTCCATCGGCGGCAATGGCCGTTCTCAATGCATAGCGCTGATCATAACTATATGTTTTATCCTCTTCAATAGGCACGCCATTTTTTGTATAAAACTGTTCTGCAATCTTAATCGGCGCTTCCAGAGCATTCAACATTACTATATTATCCGGGAAGGCCGGATCCCACTTGGGAGGGGTAGCAAACTGTATATTATTTGCCCAACTTTGAGTATTGGCCCATATGATTTCATCGTTCCATCGTTCGGTAAGTGCCGTTCTTATGCCCAGTTGGGTGCGCATCGTATTCGTGAGCGTTACATTTTTATAAACAGCCGGCACCGTATGTAGCGTGTACCCAAGTTCTGCGCAAATATCAACAGCTTCCTTACAGGCAGTAACAGCCGCTGCCCACTTTGCGGGATCAGCCGTTTGATTAAACAGCAGGGTTCCATCATTGTTCTTCAGCGTGGCGGCGTCCGTATTCCCATTGTATAAAGGACTGGCGGCAGTTACCATAATCTTCGCTTTTACTGCATAAGCAACCGGTTTGGAAATACGGCCTAACTGATCCTGGTTTGTAATTGCATCCGGCAGCGAGTCTTTTGCTTCATCCAGTAGTTCATTAATATAGCTAAAACATTCGTCAGCGGTGTTTCTTGCAGCTTTTACAGCTTCGCTCGGGGCATCTACCGCCAGGTTTTGTTTTATAAGCGGCACAGGTCCATACATTCGTAACAGACAGAAATGATACCAGGCCTTTAAAAATTTCACCTCTGCGATCCAATAAGTCTTCATACTGGGTGGCACGCCGGGTACTTTCCGGGCATTCTCTAAAAAAATGTTACAGTCCCTGATCGCTTTGTAATAGGATACCCAATACTCCTGTCCTACAGGCGTTACAAAGTTCTGGTTGCCACGTGCAATGTTGAACATCTGTCCTAATTGACTCCACCGGCTTTGTAAAGGGATCATTTCATCTCCCCCCGTTAAGGCGGGGTTTAAATTCGGATCTGCATCTTTTAACAGGTATGAATAGCAGGTTCCGAGGTATTTTTCAGCCTGCGTTCGGGTAGCAAAAGCATTATCAATGGTTGCAATATTGTCCGGCACAATATCGAGGTATTTTTTACACGAAGTAAGTACGATCGATACAACAATACCTGCTGCCCAGTATAATCGCTCCTTGTTTTTTATGCTGCAAAATTTCATGTTATCAGTTTTTAAAGCGTTAGTGGAAAGTTATGTTCAGGCCCACATTGTATACCCTTTGTAAGGGATATCCTAACCCGTTACCGGCCATTTCCGGGTCCCACATTTTAAACTTACTGAACGTAAGCAGGTTGAGCGCATTTACATAAATCCTTAAGTTGTTTGCCTTCAATTTGTCCTGGATGCTTTTCGGCAGGGTATAACCCAGTTCTACCTGTTTCAGCCTGAGAAAAGCGCCGTTGCGCATCCACCAGGTACTGGCCTGCGTATTATTTCCCTGTTCAATAGAAGTACGGTCATCTTTTTCGCTTAACCGGGGCATCACTGCGTACACATTTTGATTTGACTCGGACCAATAACTATCGGCATAGGCTTTGAGCAGCTGGGTTTGTCTAAAGAAAGGCATGGTACCGGTGTATAAACCATTACTGCCGAAACCTGCCACATTGATCCAGAATGATTCCCGGGCGATGCCGTTAAAGAAAAAGGAAACATCAAAATTTTTAAAGCCGGACGAAAGACCGAAGCCATAATTAATTTCAGGCGTGGTAGGATAGCCGATCGGCGCCTTGTCTGCTTCGGTGATCTGACCGTCATTATTAATGTCAAGATATTTAATATCGCCTCCCATTGCGCCATCTATAAAGTTTTGCCGGGGCGCGTTGGCAGCTTCTGCGTCATCTATAAATAGTTTCTCTGCAATATACCCATACACCTGCCCGATAGGCTGGCCCGCATGCGAGCGGTATTTATCTTTATATACCGGTTCTTCATACACATCATACCGGCTTTTTGCATAAGTAAAATTGCCCAACGCAGATACCCATAAGTCATTGCCAAACGTTTTCTTATAATCTAGCGAAGCATCGATGCCCCTGGAAGAGGCCTGGCCCACATTGGCCCGGTTTACAGCAGAAAGCCCCATGGTGGCCGGCACATAAGCCCTGTCCATCAGGATGTTTTTTCTTTTCTGGAGAAAATAATCCGCCTTTAAATTCAAGCTGTTGAACAGTTCCAGTTCCACGCCATAATTCTGCTGTACAGAAGTTTCCCAGCTAATATTGGGGTTTGCATACCGGTTTACCAGGATACCATTTGAAGGAGTGTTTTCTAAAAGGCCAAACCTGTAGGCTCTTTGCGCGCTGTTCATGTTTACTTCCGATAAATAGAAGAACCGGTCATCGGGGCTGCCGATGGCATCGTTGCCTACCAGGCCATACGTTGCCCTGAACTTTAAATTCGATATCACGTCAATGAAGGGCGTAAAGAATTTTTCGTTGGAAACAGTCCAGGCAATACCTGCCGACGGGAAGAATCCAAACCGCTTTTCCTTTGAAAAACGTTCGGATCCATTGTATCCGAAATTGAATTCGGCATAATACCGGCTGTCATAGCCATAGGTTGCGCGGCCCGATACACCAATATTCCTAAAAGGAAGCGATTTCTGAAGGCTGCCCGCATTGGCATTTAAGCGCTGGTTCAGCATATAGACCAATAATCCACTGACATTGTGCTTGGTGTTGAAGGTTCGATTATAGTCCAGCTGCGACTGCATATAGAAAAAGGTTTCAATCGTTTTTGGGCCCTCCGAGTAACCCAGGTATTCTGTCCCTTCTGCTTCATTAAGCGGCATCAGGATATATCGATCCGTTGTACGATCGTAACTGGCCACCTGATAAAAATAGGGGTTATAAAACCGGTTAACATCAAAAAAAGAGGTTCGGTTTGTATTCATCATCGTATTCCAGGTAAGTCCTTTTACAACAGTACTAAGATTCTGTTTCAATTCCAGCTGCGCCAGCATTAAAGAACGTGAATAATCCCTGTACCCTTTTACCATGTCTGCATACGGATTAATAAAGGGGCCGTTCTGATCGGTTCCGCCAAACAGGATATGCCGGGTTTCGATGTTGGCTGAATCCGGGGGGAAGAATGCAGGGTAGGCCACCGGGTTGGCATGCATGGCGCTGTAATACATCTGGTCACCGCCCGGTACGGGCCCTGTATAGTCATCAAAATTGCCGTTGAGCCGCACCGTCAACATGGTAGATCTTGTAATATCGATATCCACGTTAGAGCGGAGCGTATAACTTTTCAAATTAATATTGTTATTGAAATTGTTTCGCCCGTCTACCTTCAGCACACCGTTATCCTTATTGAAAGCACCGGATACAAAATATCTGGCCACACCGCCGCCGCCGCTCACATTAAGGTTATAGCGCTGGTTTACTGCATATTTCTTAAACAACATACCGATCCAGTCGTTTTGCGGATATACATACGGGTTGGCACCAGGAGTGGCAGTGCGTTCAATTTTTTCCTGCGAATACAATAACTGTATATTGCCCCGGGTAGCCCTTGCCTCATTCGCCAGCATCATATAGGTAACCGGATCGGCAAGCTCAACCGTTTTAGTGGGTGTAGAAACCGAATTTTCCACCCGCAAAGAAACCTTGGCTTTCCCAACAGTTCCTTTTTTGGTGGTTACCAGTATAACACCATTAGCGCCACGCGCGCCGTACACGGCGGTGGAGGTTGCATCTTTTAGTATGGAGAAGGTGGCAATATCATCCGGTTGCAGACGCGCCAGGTCGGTGGGGGTCAGTTCAATCCCATCGATCAGGATCAGGGGGTCGCGCTTATAACCAAAGGTTGTGACACCGCGGATAAAAAATTCGGCATTGTCCCTGCCCGGCTCCCCGGTACGTTGAAAGGCGATCATACCGGCTACGCGACCAGCCAGCGCAGTGGTAAGGTTACTCGCAGGTATCTTTAGATCTGACGGACTTACAGAAGTAACGGCCCCTACTACATCTCTCTTTTTTTGCGTACCAAAACCCACTACTACCACTTCCTCTATCTTCTGCTTTTCCAAATCCGGCTCCAGGGTAATCGTCATGTCCCGTGCACGGCCTACCTCAATTGTTTTTCCCTTGTATCCCACCGATGTGATCACCAGCGAGTCGGTGTCGGCGTCTACTTCGATCATAAATTTTCCATTGAGATCGGTGGAAGCACCGCGGCTGGTGCCCCTAACGGAAACAGATGCTCCTGCAATCGGTTCTCCATTTTCATTGACCACTTTGCCGTTTAACACCCAGGAAAGTGGTATTACCCGCTGCTTGTTGCTGGTAATAAGGATTGCCCGGTCCATCAGCTGGTAGGTAAACGGCTGATCTGCAAAACACAAATCCAACGCCTGTTTCAGCGGCACGTCTTTCAGATTAACAGACAGGTTCCGGGCATTCCGGATCTCCCGAACATCCGCCAAAATGGAATAACCGCTTTGCCGGCCGATCCGTTCGATAACCGTTTTAAATGGCTCATTTTTGACCTTTAATGTGATCTGCTGAGACCATACCGATGCGTTCACCTTTAAACAAGCGATGATCACCAGCAAAATGGTTAATTTCATTGCCAACAAAATTTTTAATTCGGTTCCTTTACAAGCAAAAATGACACGGACAATCCGACACAGGCTGCGGCCTATGTAATGAATTTTAAAATTCATACATTTGTAATTGTTATGGTTTTAGATAATAAGACTCCCTGTTTTTTTATCCGGGCCTAACATCACCGGAAGTGTTGCCGCACTTCCGGCTTTGTTTTTATGGTTCACCGGTTATTCAGTTACATATATTTTTCTTCCTTCCGTTTTAAAATGAATATGACCTACGATTTCCAGCATCTGCAAAACCCTTGAAAGCGGAACGTCTCTTTCAATTTTGCCGTAAAAAAGATTATCGGGTAGCCGGTCGTACACAAACTCCACATCGTACCATTTCCGGATCTGTTCTTCCATGGCTTTAAAATCTGCAGAATCAAATTCAAAGTATCCATCCTTCCAGGCCATGCTCGCTTCCGGATTGCTTTTATCAGTAACGGTGATAAGGCCCTTTCCTTTCACAAATGCCGACTCCTGACCGGGTTTCAATATACGGGAAACTCCCGCCCCTGATAATTTAATGCTGCCCTCCAGCAATGTAGTTTTAATCACAGAGGCATCAGCACCGGTATTGACCACAAAATGGGTGCCCAATACTTCTACCGCCTGGTTATCAGAAACCACCCTGAAAGGTCTGGCAGCATCCTTGGCTACTTCAAAATAGACCTCACCGGAGGACTGCACCTGGCGCTCTTGCTTCGAGAACAACACCGGGAACCGCACAGTGGAACCGGCGTTCAGCCACAGCTTTGAGCCATCCGGCAATTCAACCCCAGACGCCCCACCAACCGGTGTTGTAAACGTAGTAAATAAGGATCCCTGCGCTGCCTGCTCTTTTGCATCGGAAACCCGGAACTGTACAATACCTTCTTCCGACCTTGAAATAACAAGACCATTCCTGTTATACAAAATCCCTTTTGAAGTGCTGTCAACCCGCAGGGAGGAGCCGTCGGAGAAATGAATTACAGCCTTTTCGGTGCCGGGCAGGATTTCCTTTTTACCGGCCATAACGGCCGGAGCCAGCGGCGTCAACCGATCCTGATACAGCTGAAACCCGAACCATCCTATTATAAAAACGGCCGCAGCAGCGAGCAGGTACCGTTTTATGGAACCGCCTTTTTTCTTTTCAGCGCCCGTTGCAACAGTTTCTAACAACAGCGCCCGGATGCGGTCGCTTTGCCCCTTCGTTATTGCCGTTTCCTTTACGGCCTCCGGGTGATGGTATTGCCGGTATATTTCAGCCAACAACGTACGGTTGGATTTTCGATTCCGGATATATTCCATCAGTTCGTCTATCTCTTCCGGAAGACATTCACCGGTAACATACCTGCGCATCAGCTCGTCATAATAATGGGTATCCTTTTCCATTGACAATACACTTTAGCCGTTAATACTATAATATCCCTCCTCTTTAAAAGAGGGTGGATACAAATTCACATTTTTTTAAAAAATCAGAAAAATGATAAAAATACAAACAGGACAAGAGGCTGGAAATCGATGTATTTACTCATGTAGTTTTTGATAGCGCGTGTGGCCAGCACCATATGCTCCTTTACGGTATTCTTAGAAATTCCCAGCTCCTGCGCCACGCCGTCGTAGGTTTTCCCCTCATCCCGGCACAGGCAGAATACTTTTTTACGCTGCATCGGAAGGCAATTAATGGCATCGGAAAGGATCGCTTCATATTCCTTCCAACGCAATTGCTCTTCGTTGGAGAAGGTTAAGGGAACCGTCATCGTTTTAACCCGCTCCGTAATTTCACACTGCCGGGCGTTTTTCTTCAAGGCCTTGAACACACAGTTCCTGGAAATTTTATACAAATAGGCTTGCAGCGACCGGGAACTATCGATCCGGTCTCTTACCCGCCAAAGCGTGAGAAATACTTCCTGGAGTACGTCTTCTGCAAGCTCCGGTAATTTCACAAACCGGATCACAAAGGCATAAAGGCGTTCATGATACAAATCGTATATTTTTGTATAAGCGTGCGTATCGCCATTTCTTAGCCCATCGATGATTGCTGTCTCTTCCAGTTTCATAGACAATTTTTTGGCGTTGATTTCATTGCAAACGAATCGTTTCCGGTTTCAAATTAAGAAAAAGTTTTAAATCGCCATCCTGCACTGTTATGAGGAATATCAGGAATGACACGAAAAATAATTATTGAAATATGGATTTCGTCAAAATATTTTTAGCTGGCCTTACGACGCCCGCGGGTACAGATCCGGAACAACTATACCAGTTAATATCATTGTAAGTCAATAACATATAATCGAAACAACGGGCAATAAATCTGCCATTTCAACCTACCCTTCCTGCGAAACAGCCAACTGCTATCGGAACATGAAACTCCGGTGGAAGCCACTAGGCTTCCTGCATCCGTGGCGCCATTCCGCCATTACAGCGTGCAGCAATACAGTAAAGTGACATATGTATCTTATACTGTTACAAAAACGGGGGCGCTCATAATATTCTCCCTCTTTGGAAAGATTATCCGCATAGGTTTTAAGAACAGGGCAATTTTTTTTCTCAGCATTTGAATTGATACGCAAGCTGGAGGGGCTGAAATAAATAAAGCCCGCTATAATAGCGGGCTTTATCTTTTGGTTGCGAAGCCAGGGATCGAACCTGGGACCTTCGGGTTATGAGCCCGACGAGCTACCGCTGCTCTACCTCGCATTGCAAAGATAGGGGAAAAAACGGAACGCACAAAACAATTGAAAAGAATCTTCACATTTTTATTGTTTTAATATTCAGCCAATGGTGACGTTTATAAAAAAAAGAATGTCAGTTCCGCTGCCTGCGGTGCTGACATTCTCCCCTATTTACCTGCAGTTACCTATCGCAATTGCAGTAATCGATGCTTTATTTAAAAAGCGGGCTTACCATTTGTTGGCGTAAGAGCGGTTGTTGCTCTTTTCTTCTCTCGGCCGGGCTTCGGTTACTTTAATTGCGCGTCCGTCTACGGTACCGCCGTCCAGTTCTTTAATCGCTTTCCGAGCCGCCTCATCATCCGGCATCTCTACAAATCCAAAACCACGGCTACGGCCGGTAGCTTTATCGGTAATAACCCGCGCGGAGCTAACTTCACCATACTCAACAAAAAACTCTCTGAGATCTTCATCGCGAACGATGAAGCTTAAATTTGAAACATAAATGTTCATAAAAAATGAAAAAATTTAAAATAAAAAATCTTTGAAAAAAACCAGTGTAAGTAGAGGCCTGTAAACCGGATGCAGCGATTGCGTAGCAGATCAGGTAGCAAACATTACAAAATGTATTCCCTTCAAACGAACCGCGCAAAGGTAAGTGGTTACTGTTAGAATCAGAATCTTTTATGACCATCCGCCTCAATTTTTCGGCGAAGCGGGCATCTTTTTCCATATTTCCCCAACAATACGGCAGGTACTGATCCCATTACCGCAGCACTGCTGCCGGAGATGCCCGGCAATCATTGAAATAATTCCGGCATTTTTCGTGAAAGGAAATAGCCATACTCCAAAATGCAGCAATATCCGTTGAAACCGCCGTCTTACAAGGCTTTCAACGAGATATCCATAGAAGACAGCCAGGCTCAAAAAGGTGCACAGCCGCTCCCGCTTTCCCATCCAATGATGCCCGTTTTCTTTTAACAACTTGTTTTATCATTAAATTTTAATAATTTCGCGGCGTTCTTTCAAAGAATAACCGGCAGGTATTGCCGGTTCAATGAGATTTTCATAGAGCTGGTATCAACATTTTTTAACGAAGTTTTGGACCGGTCTCTGGTTCCCGGGGTGCTCGATGTTCTGCGCAAGTGGAGCTGATGGCTGAGATCATACCCGTAAACCTGATCAGGGTAATGCCTGCGCAGGGAAGGATGGCTCCTTTCTTTTCAGCATTTCCCTCTCATTATTTTTTTTAAAACCCGCTCCGCAAGCCATGCGGAGTCAAAAAAATGAAAAAAACAAATGAAGAGGCTATTCATTTCCGGCTGCCTGCTATGGGCGGCACAGATCGCTTTTGCACAAACTGATTCCACTGCTGCAAAAGCAGACAGTTTTTATTTAATGTCGCCGGTGGAGGTACGGTCGCTGCGGCTAAGCAGCAAAGCACCGTTTGCTACATCCAACGTTACCTCCAAAGACCTTGAGAAACAAAACCTCGGGCAAAACATGCCCTACCTGCTGAACCAGACGCCTTCCCTGGTGGTTAACTCAGATGATGGCGCCGGTGTAGGTTATTCCTCTTTAAGGATCCGGGGTACGGATATGACGCGCATCAATGTAACCATGAACGGCATACCGGTAAATGATGCAGAATCACAGGCGGCTATTTTTGTGGATCTGCCCGACCTGGCATCTTCCACTACCACCGTTCAGATCCAGCGCGGCGTGGGCGCTTCCACCAACGGTTCCGGCGCTTTTGGCGGCTCCATTAATATTGCCAATCTTGAACAAAGCAAAACACCGGGTGTATCCCTGAGCAATTCCTACGGGTCCTTTGATACCTGGAAACATACACTGCAGGCCGGTACCGGTTTATTAAAAGGGGGCTTTCAGTTTGATGTGCGGTTGTCGAAACTCAGCTCCAACGGGTTTATCGACCGGGCCTTCTCCGATCTGCTGGCCGCGCACGTGATCGGATCCTGGACCTCAAAAAATGAGGCCACCAATATTAAATTCAATTACCTTACGGGGAAGGAACGGACCGGACAGGCCTGGAACGGACTGGGTATTGCTTTTACAGATAAGGACGCAATCGATTATCAAAAAGCACTGGATCAACAGGGACGGAATACAAACACGCTGGGCAAGATCAGCGATGGGGTTTATTATAAAGATCAAACAGACAACTACTGGCAGGATTACTACCAGCTATTCCTCAATCAGAAATTACACCCCAACTGGGATCTGAATATCGGAACGTTTTTAACAAGGGGTAAGGGCTATTATAACGAATACAAAAAAGATGAAAAATTTAAAGACTACGGATTGCCCAATTTTGTAAAAGCTCCCGGCGATACGCTGCGCAAGGTGAACCTTACCCGGCAGTTATGGCTGGACAATTACTACTACGGGACGGTTTTTTCCACCAACTACCATACCGCCCGCACACAATTTGTTTTTGGGGGTGCTTATACGCGCTATGATGCAAAACATTACGGCTTTATAAAATGGGCTGCATACGGGGCACCGCTGGATTACCAATGGTATCGCCTCACCGCATTTAAAAACGACTTCAATGTGTATGCGAAATTGCAGCAACAGGTGCTCCCGGACCTGTATGCGTTTGCCGACCTCCAGTACCGGAACGTTGATTATACCATTAATGGATTCCGGAAATCGCCCAGCCTGCCCTCCATCGAAAATACGTACCGGTTCTTTAATCCCAAGGCCGGATTGAGTTATTTTATCCAGCATGGCAATGACAGATCCAGCAAACTGTATGCGTCCTACGCGATTGCTAATAAAGAGCCCAACCGGGACGATTTTGAAGCTTCGGAAACGGAAAAGCCCCGGCCGGAACAACTGCAGGATCTGGAAGCCGGCTATCAATACAGCACGCCTGTTTTCCAGGCAGGCGTAAACGGCTACTATATGCAGTATAAGGATCAGTTGATTCTCACCGGTAAGATCAATGATGTAGGGGCCTATGCCCGTACCAATGTTCCCGACAGCTACCGGGCCGGTCTTGAATTTACCGCCGGACTAAAGCCGCTGCAATGGCTACAACTGAATGCCAATGCTACTTTCAGTAAGAACAAGATCAAGGCCATTACACAATATGGCGATGATTATGACAATAGCGGGCAGGTGGCCACCGCATACCGGAACACCGATATTTCTTTTTCGCCAAACACCATTGCCGGGGCAGGCCTGACGCTGGAGCCGTTGTACCGGATCTCCGGCAGTCATCATTTTTTTATCGATATCCTGGAAAAATATGTCAGCCGGCAATACCTGGATAATGCCTCCGACAAACGGAAAAGCATCAATCCTTATGCCCTCAGCGATCTTCGTTTTCGTTACCAAACCAGTTCCCAAACATTTAAGAATATCGGGATCATCCTGATGGTCAATAATGTTCTTGATAAAAAGTATGAGAACAACGGGTATACCTTCAGTTATCTATCCGAAGGCGCTTATACTACTGAGAATTATTACTTCCCGCAGGCTGGCATCAACTGGAATATCGGGCTGAGTTTTGGGTTTTGAGATTTGAGAATCCAGATTTCAGATTTGAGAATCCAGACTTGAGACCCGCATCCGTATTGAGATTGGGCAAATGGCCGGTACAGGCACCGGTCATTTGCTTTTCATTATTTAGCCTTGAACAGCGCCTCTTTTGGTGCATTTACCTTTGTTCCGGCTTTAGTTTGGGTAATCAGCGGCTGAGCTTCCTGTTGCATAAGCGGAATCAACGGCCGGAAGCCAACATGCCTGTGGTTCAGAAGATGTTGTTCCGGACCTGTTCCGGGATCTGTATGATGCACGTATAGATACTGAAACTGGTTGCCAATAACAGATGAGATGATATTCGGAATCAACCATGCGTTCGTCATGCTGAACTTGTTTCAGCACCCATTAAGATCGTTCAATAGTCCCTGAAGCAATCCCGACTCGTCGGGACAGGGCGATTACAAGCATGATTATTATCACCTCATTGACTTGCACAACAAATAAGAACTGCCAATGATAAAAGAACAATGCATTTCTTACGCTGGAGAAGCTGCCGTTAGCGGACGGAGGGCCGGTTGCTAAAAGCAAAGGTTCCCTTATTTAGCCTTGAACAGCTCGTCTTTCGGTACTACTTTTACCTTTGTATCATCCTTCAACGTTTGGCTAACGGCGCTGTAAGGTCCGGTTACAACCTCATCTCCCGCCTTCAACCCGCTGGTGATCTCAATATAATTGATATCCTGTATACCGGTTTTTACAATCCGCTTCTTCACCACACCGTCTTTCATCAGCAGGTACACCACTTCCTCCATATCCCCGGCATTGCGTTCTTCTTCCTGGTTGTTGTTTCCGTTGCCTTTCTGTTCCTGCTGTTCCTTCCGCGTATCGCTCAGGCTTTTATCGCTTCCTTTTACCCGCGCATTCACCGACGAAATCGGAACCGTAACGATGTTTTCTTTCCGCTTGGTCTTAATATCGGCACTGGCATTCATGCCCGGCCGGAACGGAAATCTCCTGGGATTCGCGGGATCGATCAGGTCCTGGTACGAATGCTTATCGATCCGGATGCGAACCTCGTAATTGGTAACATCATTGCTGGTGGCGGTGCCCGCTGCGGCAGCCGCAGATTTTACACTGCTCGCTATTTTGGTTACAATGCCTGCAAACTTGCGTCCGCTGTACGCATCCACCTCTATATCGGCCCCATCACCGATGCTCACCTTCACGATATCATTCTCTCCTACGTTCACGCGCACTTCCATGGTGTTCATGTCGGCCACCGTCATCATTTCGGTACCAGCCATTTGCGCCGTACCTACTACCCGTTCTCCTTTTTCCACCTTCAGTGATGAAATGATCCCGCTGATGGGAGCTGCAATGGTGGCCCTGCCTAACACTTTATCAGCGGCCACCAGTCCTGTTTGAGAAGAACGCACACCCGCCTGCAGGCTGCGGATGTTCTGCAGGCTTGCATTATAGCTGGCCTTCGCGGAAGCCAGGTCGGTTTCGTATTGTTCAAATTCAGCTTTAGAGATCACCCGGTCGTCGTAAAGGTGTTTGTTGCGGTTATACGCCTGCTGTGCCCGGTCCAGCGTGGCTTTCTGAACGCCGAGTGCCGCCTGGCTGTTAGCTACATTGGCCTGCGACTGCCCCAGCCGCGCTGAAGCTTCATCGCGATCCAGCGCGTAGTTATCGGCATATACCCTCGCCAGCACCTGTCCTTTTTTTACACTATCGCCCTCCTGTACATTTAGCTCCGTAATCTCACCACTTACATCCGGGCTGATCTTTACCTCGTATTCCGGGTAGATTTGTCCGCTGGCCGTTACCGTTTCCGTAATAGAGCGGATCGCCGCTTTTTCTGCAGAAACTTTTACCAGGTTTTTATCTTTATTGGAAAATAACGAATACAATACCAGTAACACGATCACACCGGCTATTATCCATAAAATTCGTTTCCATTTCTTTTTCATGATCAAAATTTAATCAGATCTCGTTAATGATGCAATTTAATACCGCGTCCTTTGTAAAATTCCAGCAGCTTCAGCTTGAATACATAGTCGTATTGGGCTGAAAGCATATTTATTTTCGCTTTGAACAAGTTGTTCTGATTGGTGATCAGATCGATCGGTTTCAGCAGTCCCACATCGAACCGCTTCCGGGCAAAATCATAGGCTTTCTGAGCAGAGGTTACGGCGATCCGGGAAGCATTATATTTTTCAATGGCCGCAACCGCGTTGGTATGCGCCTGGTAGATATCCTGTTTCAGCGTTTGGGCGTCCTGCTCCTGGGATAATTGCTGCGACTCCACATTTAGCTTTGCCTTTTTCCAGTTGGTACGGGCCTGGTTGCCGTTAAAGATCGGGATATTGAGGCCAACGCCCAGGTTCTGACTGAAGTTTGCAGAAAGCTGGTTAAAATAATTCCCTTTTTTAAAGCTCACCGGATAGGTTTGAGGGCCCACTGAGGTTACCGGATAATCTTTACCATCCAACACCACAATCCCGATCGGTACAATGCCGGACGCATAGGTATTCGGGATCAACTTCTGCGCATTGGAGTACCGCGTGTCCAGTCCGCCAAAAAATCCAAACGAGGGATACATCCCTGCTTTTGCCACCAGCACATTTTTTTCAGCAGCTTTTACATTCAGCTCATTGATCTTTTGCTGGGGAAGGTTCACCAGCGCGGAAGTAAATACCACGGCAGGATCCAGCTCTGCCAGTGGCTCTACCGGGATGCTGTCTACCGGGGGCGACTGTACGTCAAATGCCATTGCCGCATCCAGGTTCAGCAATGCCTGCAATTGCAGCAACCGCAACCGGTAATCCGCCCGTGCGCTGATCAGGGTAGCGCTGTCATTGGCCAGCTGCGTTTCCATTTCAGCAAGGTTCAGCTCAGGAAGCGCGCCGGCCAGCACCTGTTTGTTTATATTATCGCGTTGTTCACGGCTTTGTTGCAGCTGTACGGCAGCCACATTGATCTGCTCGTGCGACAGCAGGGCGGCCAGGTAAGCGTTGGCCACATTGAGCGCCACGTCGTTCCGGGCCTTATCAAACTTTGCCACGCTGGCTTCGAAGGTAAAGCCATTAGCGGCCATCGTATTCCGCTTCCGGAACCAGTTGAAAAGATCCGCATTTACATTCAGCGAATGATTGGCAAAAAGGATTTCGTTGGTCGTAAACTGGTTGGAAGTTGGATCAATGGAACGTCCGAACTGATACCCCGCACTGTGCTGCGAATTGGCCGTCGGATACAATGCCGCCTTGCTTTGGTCCAGTGTCAGCCGGTCCATACGGGCCTGCACATCGGCCTGCTTTACCGATATATTATTTTCCACCGCATATTCCACGCATTGTTCCAGGCTCCATTTTTTCTGGGCACCGGCGGTGATGGTTATTCCCAAAGCGGTTAATATCAGAAATGCATTCTTCATTTCACAAAAATAGACGAAAAAGGCAGAAAGTTTAATGTCTTACACCCGGTGGCTGCGGCGCCAGCCAAAAGCCCGTTCCCGGGAGGCTGCCGCATTCGCCTACCCCGGTCATAGCCATTACGAACCGGGATGCAGCGGTTACTGCCTGCAGATTACAAAAAAAAATAATGCACATCAGCGACGGAACCTTACTTTTGCACCGGTTCTGGTTTCCCGTATAGCGGGAATGAAAAGGGAAGTCCGGTGTAAGTCCGGCGCTATCCCCGTAGCTGTAAGGGGTTCTTGATTATCCGTATGAGATAACAGGACCGCTTTAAAAGATACCACTGCGGCGCCTTGCGCTGCGGGAAGGTTTTAAAGTAATCCCCAAGCCAGAAGACCTGCCAGATCTGTATCCGCTACAGCGGGAAAAACAATATTCAGCTTTCGGGAGAAAAGTATAATATCAGCAGTGTTGTAGGTATTGATGGCCTATTTAGCCGGAACCGTCCCTGCTTTTTTATTTCCACCGGAAGCAGTCATTTAAGATCATTTAGAAATGAAAAAAGGGATTTTAATGATGACTGCTGTATTTTGCAGCGGTCTGTTGCTGGCGCAGGATCAGCAAACGGCAAATCTGGATGAAGTATCCGTTACCGCTTCAAAAACGCCATTGAAACAAAACCAGACAGGCAAGGTGGTAACGATCATTGACCAGGCAACGTTACAGCGAAATTTAGATAAATCGCTAACCGAAATTCTCAACACGCAGGCTGCGATCTTTACGGCCGGGGCAAACAATACGCTTGGAAGCAACCAGGAACTTTATTTCAGGGGAAGCGCCACCGGCAATACCCTGATCCTGATAGACGGGATCCCGATCAATGACCCCTCACAAAACAGCAGCGCCCCGATTGACATTAATAATATCAATATCGGTCAAATTGAGCGGATTGAAATCCTGAAGGGATCGCAGAGTACCCTTTGGGGAAGCAATGCTATGGCAGGCGTAATTAATATTATTACCAAAAAAGGAGGAACGGAAAAAATAATGCCCAATGCCCACTTAAGCTATGGCTCCTATCAGACTTTCAGAGGCAATATCGGTGTCAGGGGAACCGTTGATCGCTTCGACTACAATATTGCCTACAATCAGATCAACAGCAAGGGATTTTCTGCTGCTTATGACAGTACGAAAAGCAGTAATTTCGACAAGGATGGGTTTAACCAGAATAATATCCAGACCAATCTCGGTTATAAAATATCCGACCGGCTTTCGGCAGCCTATATGGGAATGTATAGTAAATACAAAGCAGATGGCGATGCCGGTGCTTTTACGGACGACAGGGATTATCGCATCAATAGTAAAAACCTGATCAATACATTAAAATTACAGTATAAACATAGCAAAACGTCGATCACACTGTCCCAAAGCATTATCAGCAGCGAAAGAGCATACGCCGATGACAGCGCCCATGTTGGGGGATTTGCCAAATGGTCGTACGGTTTGTACAACGGGCAGTCCTATATCACCGACCTTTTCGGAAACTACGATTTCAGCGGTCATGTATCGCTTCTTGCCGGGCTCCAATATGCTGCAATCAATACTGATCAGCAGTATAAAAGTATTTCCTCCTTTGGCGTCTATGAAGCGCCGCCCCTTGGAAAAGATTCTGCAAAATTCAATAATTTCGCGGGCTATGTTTCGCTGCTGCTGCTGGACCTGAAGGGATTTAATAACGAAATGGGGGTCCGGATCAACAACAACAGCAAATACGGGTCAAATGCTACCTTTTCCTTTAATCCCTCCTATAATATCAGTAACAACACCAAAGTCTTTGTGAACCTGTCAAGTGGTTTCCGCGAGCCCTCTTTATATCAGTTGTATGGAGAATACCGCAATAAAACCACTGAGCTGAAACCGGAGAAAAGCATCAATTATGAAGCGGGTGTACAAACAAATTTTGACGAAGGCAAAAGCTGGTTCCGCATGGTGGGTTTTAAAAGAGATATTAAGGATCTTATTATTTATTATACCGACGCCTCTACTTTTGAAAGTTATTACATGAACCAGAATGAACAACATGACTACGGTTTTGAAATGGAAAGTTCCATTGCAATAGGCCGGATCGGAAGCTTTTCAAACAACCTGAGTTATGTGGACGGACAAGGCAAAAATAATTCTGGCTCCATCAACAACCTTTATCGCCGGCCTAATTTTATTTTCAACAGCAGCCTGGTACTTACGCCCATAACAAACTTTACCATCAACCCTGCTTTTCGTTTTGTAGGCAACCGCCTTAAAGGAGAGTTCGATGCCGGAGCACCGGTGCTTCCCCATTATTACACACTCGACTTTTATGCGTCCTATGCATTTACGCCTAAAATTAAAATCTATACCGATTTCAGAAATCTGACGGACCAGGTTTACTTCGACACTCCGGGGTATAATGCAAAGCGCTTTAATTTTATGGGAGGTATTTTGCTTAACCTATAAAACAGGTGCAAAAAAAAATACCGGTCATACTGAACTGGAGCGGCGGCAAGGACGCTGCCTATAGCCTGTACCGGCTGCAGCAGGAAGGCTTATACGAGGTACGCTACCTGCTAACCGTTTTTAATACCGACCGGCGATCTTCCATGCATGAGATCCCCGAATCGCTCCTTATGGCGCAGGCCTACAGTACGGGTATTCCCTTGCTAAAAATATACGTTTCCAATGATAGCGGGCAAACCTATGAAGCCGGAATGCTACAGGTACTGAACCGGGTAAAGCAGGAAGGGATTCATATAGCGGTATTTGGCGACCTGTTCCTGGAAGATCTGCGCCAGTACCGGGAGCGCCAGTTACAGCAGGTTGATATGAAGGCACTTTTCCCCTTATGGCAGATCGATTCCCGGCATTACCTGCAATCCTTTTTTCAATCCGGTTTTGAAGCCGTTATCTGTTGCGTGAACGGGTCGATGCTGGATATGGCGTATTGTGGCAAACAGCTATCTCCTGCCCTTATTGCCTCCTTTCCGGCACCGGCCGATCCCTGCGGGGAAAACGGGGAATATCACAGTTTTTGTTATGCAGGCCCGGTTTTCCAAAAGCCGGTCCCCTACCATACTGAAGGCTGGTTTAACCGTTTTTTTCCATCGCCATTAAATGAACAGGAGCAGGTCTGTTTCCGACACCTCCAATTTGGTGGTCCATAACCCAGCCGTTATTTTCCCAAACCGCGCGATGCGCCAATGCTGGCCAATAAAAAAGGCGACCCGCTCAACGGATCACCTATCAATTTTTTTGTAAATCTGCTCCCATAAAGGAGAAAACTGGTAGCCTCGACAGGAATCGAACCTGTATCTGGAGCTTCGGAAACTCTTATACTATCCATTGTACTACGAGGCCAATATGTACACCCGGTTTTAAACCGGGGGGCAAATATAAAGAACTTTATTGCAATTACACGAAACTTTATTGTACATGTTGAAATAAACCTGCGGCATTGGATGCAAAGATCTTGATCGCAATGGCCAGCAAAATCACACCAAAGAACTTCCGGATCGCGATCAATCCGCTCGGCCCCAGCAATTTTGCCAGCCGGGTCAGGGATTTCAGCACGATATAAATGATCAGCAGGTTTAGCACAATTGCAATTAATATGGTTACTTCCTTATAATTGGCTTTTAAGGACATAATGGTTGTAAGCGTACCGGAACCGGCGATCAGCGGAAAAGCCAGGGGTACCAGCGTTGAGGCTTTTACATCCCCGTCCGATTTAAAAAACTCTACCCCCAATACCATTTCCATCCCCAGGATAAAAATAACAATAGAGCCTGCTACCGCAAAAGACTTTACATCCAGGCCCAGTACATTCAGGATCGGTTCTCCCAGAAAGAGAAATAAGATCATCAGTGAGCCGGCGATGACGGTTACCTTAAATTCCCGGATACCACCGATCTTGTTCTTCATCGAGATCAAAATGGGAATGGATCCGATGATATCAATGATGGCAAAAAGCGTAAACGTAACGGTAAGTATGGCTTTATAATTCAGGGAATCCATGCTTATTATTTTTGGCAAAGGTAATTTGTTGCCGGTATAAAATAACCACGTGGTCGTTAATTTGCATTCCCGGTTCTTTCTCTAATTGAATGCGCCCTCCGGCGGCATATTTATTGCAACTGTATTTTCACCACCCATGCAAACTTCTGTTGATGTACTGCTACAAACTTGTAGTTCAACCCAGGCACGTCAACAACAATCGCTCCTATGTGTTTTTGCACGCTTCCGAAAAGGAGCTGTCGCCTTCAGCAAATGATTATTTGACGGAGCTGGTCAACCAGAAGTTTACCAACGGATCCTTTGCGTACCTGGTTGCCATTTCCGAAGCAGAATTCAACGAACTGAAGCAGACCATGCTGGAAATCGCGTGAGGCCCTTCTCAGGCAATCCCCTTCAGAAATATGATCAGGTCGGTTTCCTTATCCAGATCAAATTTCTGTTTCAGCCGGTATTTGGTCATACGCACACTTTTGGGTTCTACATGCAGCAACCCGGCAATCTGCTTGGTATCCATTCCCAAATATAAATATGCGCAGTACTTCAGATCCAGCGATGTGAGTTTTTGAACCGACCGCTCCTGAACATTTTTAAAAAAATTGGGATGCACTTCCTGGATACGGAACCGGGCTTTTTCAAAATCACCATCCAGTAATCCCTCATCCCGGATGATCTGCTGGATGTTTACGGGCTGTTCTTCCCTTAGCTTTTCTTTCAGCTGCCATAGCAGTTCATTTTTATGCTGCACCTGCAGCTGGCTGATCATGATCTCATCCCGGAGCTTTTGCTGCTGCAGCTCCATCAGTTCCTGTTCCGCCTTCAGGCGTGCCCGCTCCTCCTCCTGCAAACGCAATCGGGTTTGCGCATCGTGCTGCTCCGCCTCCAGTTTCTTTTCACGTTCCACCGAATATTTCAGGTTAAAATGATAGGACCGGAACATAAAAAAAGCCCCCAGCAACCCAATACCGGCCAGGCCGAAATAGAGCCGCTGCGCTTTTTGCTGGCTGC
Source organism: Niabella pedocola (assembly GCF_021044425.1). Taxonomy (GTDB): domain Bacteria; phylum Bacteroidota; class Bacteroidia; order Chitinophagales; family Chitinophagaceae; genus Niabella; species Niabella pedocola. The sequence continues at coordinate 920,090 of NZ_JAJNEC010000004.1, forward strand.
GGGCCCTGTCCTTCAATACCTGTACCTCCTGCTCCTTTTTTGCCGCCTGGTATTGTGCTTCCAGCTTATTCACCATCAACGCCTGGTCTTCATCAAACAGTTTGGTATTGTTATTCAGTAATTCCTTTTCCAGGTCATAGGCCTTTTGGTAATCGCCCTCCGCGGCACACAGGGCGGCCATATCCGATAAAAGCGTGTTACGGGTATGATAAAAAGGTTTGTCGGCTGTATCCAGGGCCTGTTTGGCCTGCAGGTAGTACCCTTTTGCCTGGTTAAAATCACCGGCGCGCTTTGCCATTGCACCAAGTATGCCATAACAACTGGCAATAATATCCTCGTTATCCGCCAGCCCTTTTGCCACAACCCGGAGCACCGACTGCAAGGTATCGGTAATGGCCTGCCGGATCAGCGGGTCATCCGTTGGGTAGTATTTAAGGTAATAGCTGCACAGGTTCATCCGGGCCAGGGCATAGGTGTGCGCCGCCACTTTTCCCGGATATTGAAAGAACAGGTCGCCGGCGGCCTTCGAATAATATATAGTCGTATCCAGGTCGGCCTGCTTCTTTTCCTTATCGTACCGGTAAGGATATACAACGGCAAGGGCCGAATATGCAGAACTCAGCAAATTCTGATCGCCCGCAGCTGCGGCAGACACTGCAGCCTTGCCGGCGTAATTCAGGCTTTTGGAAAAATCATTATAGGTGGTATAAACCGTATATAAATAATAATAACATTTCGCCATCAGGAACTGATCCTTACGGGACGGTTCTACATCTTTTAAGATCTGCTGGCACAGGGTTACCAATACATCGTTGTTATCGATATTGTAATAGAAGACCGCCTTCGCCAGCAGGGCATAATCTGTTACCAGCCGATCCTTCGAGATCGCAGCCGTGGTTTCTGCGGAATCCAGGTATTGTTGCGCCAGCTTATAATCGCCTTTGTTCAGCTGGATATGGGTGAGCAATCCATAGGCCTTTACTTTCTCCAGGTTGTTCTTCTGCGCATCCGCCATTGCCACATAGCCTTTGGCGGTGGCAGCAGCCTGCTCATAATCATCGTTATAGCGGTACGCTTCTGTTAGTTTAAAATACAGGTTTGCTGAGCGGGTTGCGGTAAGTTCTTTCTTCAAACTATCGATATAGACATTTTGAGCACGGGTATCCGTAAAAAACAGGATCAGTATCCCGAGGACTGTTACAACACTTTTCATGGAGTGAATTTATAGAATTATCAGGCACCGGCTCTTTACCCGGAAAAAAATATACAATTTGCTGATTTATGTAACAAAATGATTCACAAATCTCTACATCAATTGTAGTCGTTTTGTAGACAGCTGTAACCCAGGATGTAGCCACTATGTAATGGCGGAGGATTTTGCCAGAAAGCAGCACTTTCACAGTTTTGGGCCAGCGATCGTTCATCACAAAAAATCAATTTATGAGTAACAAGAACCTTTCTGTAATTTCTTACCTCACTATTTTCGGCTGGCTGTATGCCTATATCAAAGGAAAAAACCAGGCCGATAGCCTGTTGAAATATCATTTACGGCAATTCTTCGGGCTCTTCCTGCTGGCCCTTGTTTTCAACATTGGGATTACGATCCTTATCCGGATTGTTCCGGGGGTTGGTTTTCTTTCTTACCTGTGCGGTATTGCCTTTTTGATCTTATGGATTTTTGGGTTGATTAATGCCATCAACGGGGTGGAAAAAAACATCCCCCTGGTTGGAAAACTGTTCGAAGACAAATTTGCCTTTATCGGGTAATATCAAAAGAACGTACAAACTTCCCTGGTATCCCGGCCGTTGCTCCCCCCTGTTCCGGCTATATGGTTTTACAACCGGAAACAGCCGCAAAACACCCTGAAATAACCGCGCTGCAATCCATCCACAGGTTGCGGCGCCCACTTTCACCGGATCCTTATTATAAAAACAATACGGGTTCACACATCATTCGGGCAATAATTGTATCATGCATACGTTTAAACATCTTTCTTTACAGGACGGCGTGTATCACATAAAGCAATATCCCGGGGCAGCCCTGTTATTTGGTACGCTTTATTTTGTGGTAAGCCTTGCACTTATATTTCTGAGCGCCTATATGAACACAGGCTTCGTTTTGCTGGGCCTTGGTATCCTTTTTGTGATCCTGTCAAAAACCAGCCACCGGAGTCGTTTTAAGGTTGACCTCCGGAACCGGACCCCTGGGTATTCAACGCGCCCGCTTTGCAAAGGAAAAATATTATCCGCTGAGTAGCTTTCAGCATTTTACAATGGACAAAATCATCTACGCCCGGATCCCCATTCATTTTATGTTAATCGCCCATTTTTACACAAACGGGAAACCGAAAAAGGTTGTACTTTCACAGGCAGGGTCTGCAAGGACCCTGCAGGAACTTATGAATGAATTAACAGACCTCTTCAGTCAACCGGAATTTAAAAATTAAAACATGAGCTTACCTTTTATTGAAATCATAGAGTCGCCCACGCCCGACCCGAATCTTCTGATGTGGAAATTTGCCGACAAGGACAAGGAAATCAAAAACGGCGCTAAATTAACCGTAAGAGAAAGTCAGCAGGCCCTGTTGCTGAACGAAGGGCAGCTGGCGGATATTTTTTCGCCCGGGCTGCATACGCTGTCAACAGAAAACATTCCGATCATCAGCCGGCTCAAGGGGTGGAAGTATGGTTTTGAAAGCCCCTTTAAAGCCGATGTTTACTTTTTTAATACGTATCATTTTATCAATAACAAATGGGGTACGCCCGCACCTATCTTAATGAGCGATCCGCAGTTTGGGCAGGTACGTATACGCGCCTTTGGCAGTTTTGATATCCGGATTGCGGATGCAGGCACTTTCTTCAGAACCTATGCCGGCACCTTTCCCCAGCTGACCATCTTTGAATTACAGGCCCAGCTGCGCGATTTTGTAGCACCGAAATTTGGAGAAGTACTGGCCAAGGAACAGATCCCCGTTACGGCGGTTGCCGGCAATATAACCGACCTGGGAAAAAAGATCGAGCCACACCTGAAGCCCTATTTTGCCACATTGGGTTTGGAGCTGACGCAGTTTATTATTACCAGTGTAACCCTCCCGGAAGAAGTAACTGCATTCTACGACAAGGTTACCAGTATGAATATGGTAACGGATATGGATAAGTTTACAAAATTTAATACCGCCAATGCCATTGGCGATAAAGGCACGGCTTTGAACGAAGCCGCCCAAACGGCAGTGGCCATGGGGCTGATGATGAACCAGCTTCAGCAACATCAGCCGAATTCCGCAACGCCACAGGCCGCCGCGCCACCACCACAGGAAGACATTACCGTAAAGCTTCAGAAGCTCAAAACACTTTTTGAAAACGGGCTGATTGATGAAGAGGAATACAAAGCTAAAAAAACCGAACTCTTAACGCAGTTATAATGGAAGAAAAAAAAGCACAATCCTTTTTAGAAAAGCTGAAGGCCAAAGCACAGGCCCAGGAAAAATACGGCGGACCTGTAACGGAAAAAGAAGCCAGCATTGGTACCCGCACCTGTCCGAACTGCGGAGCCGGCCGGGCAAAAGACGACGGTCTTACGCATTGTGCGTACTGTGGCTTTGAATTTCTGCAGGTAACCCTTACGGATGGGCTGCATATCAAAAAGGAAGACAACTCCAGGGAAAACCAATAAATGCCATCCATGAAGGATGCACGCTATCAATAATAAAAAGGACGTCTGAAAAAACGGATCCGGGAAATCAACAACGCTTCAATAATATTAAAAACAATCTGCCATGTTTGGTTTATTCAGCAATAAAAAGGAGGCCGGGGACCCGGTATCACCGGAATGGGCGCAGCAGATCCATGAAACGCAGGATCGCTGGTTTACGTTTCTTCAGAAACTGGAGGAACGGGTAGAAGCACTTTGTCTGGCCGCGATACCCGAGCTCAAAGCCATGCGCAGCAGCACCGATTCCATATACGAAGCCAATATCGGCCAGGTATGGAGCGGTATCCGCGGGCAGATCAACCAGGTACAGGAAAAAGCCCGGGAAACAGAAGAACAAAAGATCCGTCCTTTTTACCGGCAGCTGAAGAACGCCGGCGTCAACTATGCCGTGGCCCTACAGTTTATCGAAACCTGCTCCGAACGTTATCGCCGGTTTGAAGACTCCTGTCATAGCTGGCAGGATCAACTTGAAGCGGCCACCAAACAAGACCATGAAGCCCTGTATCAGAAGATCCTGGAGGAACATGAACAGGTGAAAAACCAGTTCAGCTGCCAGCAATGTGGTGCGCCGATTTACCTGGAAAAAATTTATTTTACCACCAGCTATCTGCAATGCCCCGCATGCCGCACGCAAAACACCTATGAGCCCAGCACCCTGGCAAAGAGCCTTAACTGGATTGCGCGGGACCTTGCTGAAGAACGAACTGCGCATTTGCTGGATGCCTATCGCAAGGACGCCGGGCAAGATGCGGATCTCTATCGCCACTACCTGCGAAGCATGTTCGATGAATGGAACCGAATCGTGCCCGATATGGCCGCCTCCAATGAAAAATTTTACCAGCGACAGCTCGACGACTTCAACAGATCTGTCTGACAAACCATCTATTCAATTATATTTAAAAGTGAACATTATGTTTAAAAAATTCCTGAACAACATCCTGGGCAATGACGCTGATCAGCAAAAACAACAAGAGCCGGTAGTCAATCCATTTCAGCAGCAGGCCGCCCGGCATGACAACGAAGCGGATGATGACGACAATGACGATGATAACGTTCCTGTACAAGGAACGCAATACCAGTTTGACCCCCACACCCAGCACGGCACACATTATACCAAAGATGCATTTGATGCTGCGGCAAACCGGCATTATGAAGAAATGCTGGCCAACCAGGATGAGGCCCTGAGCGAGAACGAAAAACGGAATTTGAAACGGGAAGCCGTTACACAATTATACCTCCAGTGGAATGGTCATAATTACGACCAGCTTGTACAATTTGAAATGGCCAATTCCTTAGAATTAACCGGCTATGCTACCCAGGGATTCAACCAGGTTAAAGAAGAAGGAAACCCGCTGTACGAACCCATTCACGGTATTTCGCTTTATGACTATGCCGGCATTGCGCATGCAATGGCACAGGGCGTTCCGGAGGAAACCATTTTAAAGGCCATCGGCATCGAAAAAGCGGTGTGGGAAGAAGTGAACATCCTGTGGCCGGAACGGATGAAAGAAGATGCCAGCTTTGGTATTATGACCAAGTATGGCGAATACTTTGCAACCGCGGGCCAGCATCCCAAACTGGCACACCTGAAATCCGGCGCTGCAGCTACCGCGGAAGGAAATCCCAACCTGGAGCAGTTAAAAACCGACCGGTATTTTTACGAGGAACTCTGTGGTGCACGAACGGCGGCCTATGAGTACGGCCTGGATGGCGCACAATGGATCCTGGAAAACTTCGGCATCAACCTCTCCGATTTCCAGGCGGTGGCTATGGATTGGATGACGGCGCAAAACCAGCAATTCAACAGCAGCGAAATTCAACATTATATGGACTACCAGTTGCAAAAGCAAAAGGAATACTCGGAAAAGTTTGCAAAAGAACAAGGCGGAAATATTGCAGATGACATCGCATTCTAAATCCAACCCGCTTACACAACAGAAAGGATAGCGGTACCTGCCGCATTTTACATTTCCGGCTGTACGCACTCCGCTACCCTCCGGTCAAAAAAGAGCAACAAAATGGTTCATCCCCTGCTCTTTTTCCCGCAGCCCGGCATATCACACAACAACAAAACATTCATGGCTACACACCGGGCAAACCGGTGTGCGGCCATCCGTTACGTTATTCACCCATCAATATTCTATAAAAAACAACACATGCAATCATTAAAACACTTTACAGCGGAGGGCAATGTTTACAAAATGAAACCCTCCTATTTTCTTCCCATTGCCCTCATTATTGTTTTACCCCTGCTCAGCTTTTTTATATTGCGGGAAGGCAAGTATCCTGTTATCGGTTGGCTGGTGCTGGGATTTGCGATACTGGGATTTGCGGGAATGATCTCCCGGTCGCTGATCATTGATTTAAACAACCAGGAAATACGGGCCAAGGCCGCGCTACTGCGCCCCGCCGTCCGGATCCCGCTGGCCGATTTTCAAAATTTCGAATTGCACCAGTTAAAACAGGGCTTCTTTACAACCAACACGTCGCTGAACATCTGCTACCTCAAAGATGGAAAAACCAGGCGGGCGCTCATTGCCCAGGGTGTTACCACCAGGGCCATGCAGCGTATTTTAAACGAAATCGACGAAATCATCAACAATTATGACAGCAAGAGATAAATATAAAGTAGCGGAAACTTCACAAACCATTTCCTTACAACCCCATTATCATCTGTTAAAAAGCCTGTTTTGGTTTATAATAGCGATGGCGGGCATCGCCGCGGGTCTTTTCATTTTTTATGCGCAACTGGGCGAGGGCGGCCGGGTACTGGGCTATGCGCTGCTGGTTTACCTGCTCCTGCATGGGCTCTATGATTTTATCTTCCGGGTAAATGTGCGTTATGAGTTTGACAAACCCAGCAATGCCGTTTATAAGACCAATATACCATTTCCGAAAAAACGGTTAATGTCGCTGGATGAGCTGGTGATCTTTACCAGTTCGGAACAAGGCAGCTGGTATTATGCAATGGGGGCAAGAAAAAAGCAGTTTATAAAAAACTACGCTATCAGTGAAGATTTCGGTTCCGGCAAAAAAAGCCAGCGGTTACTGGGGGCCTATGAGGCAGAGGTATTAGAACCGATCCTGCGGTTAAGCGCCTCCCCGGCAAACGGTATGTACACACCTGCCGGTTAAGGTTGCAACTGAAGAAACGCAGTTTTTGAAACAACGCCGTTAAAGGGCTCTTATCTTGGTGTACTTCTTTTACCGCAAAGGCCACAAGAGTTTCGCAAATTTTCGCAAAGTATGTCCGCTGTGGTTTGCTTTACCGTGAGGCCTGCGAGCAACCATAGAGTACGGCAAGGTGCTGGTTATTGTATACCTCTGCGTCTATTGCGTGATCCTTGCGGGCCCAGCGGTTAAACATTTAACAACAACAGGCCCATCCCCGCAACCAGCAACGGATATCCGTCCGCTTCCATTACCCAGAAGCATGCGAAAAACACAAGAATGCAACAGCACGGGGTATTATTTGCGTACTTTGCGTGATCCTTGCGCGCCCGGCGGTTAAACATTTAACAACAATAGGCCCATCCCCGCAGGCAGCAACGGATACCCGTCCCCCTCCATTACCCTGAAGCAGGCGAAAAACACAAGAATGCAACAAGCACGGGGTACTATATTTTGCGTACTTTGCGCGATCCCTGCGCGCCCGGCGTTTAAAAATAAAACCGCAGGAAGCTTCAGCAGTGAAACTTACCAACTTCGGATCTATTTTTAAACGCCAAGATCGCAAGGGCATCGCAATGTTCCCAAGGAGCACTATGATACCGGCTCAACCTGCCATCGGGTACTTTGCGTGATCCTTGCGCGCTCTGCGGTTAATATTTAACTGTAATAAGCCCATCCCCGCAAGCAGCAACGGATATCCGTCCCCCTCCACGAGCCTCTGTACCCGCGGTTAAACATCCCTGAGATTCTTTGCGAAAAGCGAAATAAATCCCTCATTTTTGCTGCCACAACCAATTCCATTTATCATGAAAACAAATGTATTAAAAGACAACCGCCGGTCTTTTTTAAAAGGAAGCCTCGCACTGGGAGGTATAGCCCTGCTGAATCCCCAAAAGGCGCTGGCAGCGGCAACGGAAAAAGAGGAAGGTTTTAAGATCCTTGCAGGCCCCTATCTGCAGACGAATTTTGGAAACAGCATCTCCATTTTATGGATCACCAATAAGAACGCCGCAAGCTGGGTCAATTACGGCACTTCGGCCGGAGCGCTGGATCAAAAGGCATTTGGAAAAAGCGAACTGGGATTAAAACCCGCCGGAAGGATCAATTGTGTAACCCTTACCAACCTGAAGCCCGGGGCTACTTATTATTACCAGATCGCATCAAAAGAGATAAAGGACTTCCAGCCTTATAAGCTTACCTATGGAGAAGAACTGACCGGGAACACCGAGCAATTCGTAAATACCGACATTGCAAAAGAATCGGTTTCCTTTGTAATGCTGAACGACATCCATGACCGTCCCCAATCCATCCCCCACCTGCTGAACCTGGACAAAGGCAATCAGCGCGATTTTGTTTTTTTCAACGGCGATATCTTCGACTATCAAACCGATGAACAACAGATCATCGACCATATGCTGCAACCCTGCGATATGTTTGCCAGGAATCTACCCTTTGTATATGTACGGGGCAACCATGAAACCCGGGGAAAGTTTGCACGCGATTTCTCCTCGTATTTTCACCATGTGGGGCATACCGCATTTACACTAGGCCCCGTGCGTTTTGTAATACTGGATACCGGTGAAGACAAGGAAGACACACACCCTGTGTATGCCGGCATTGTAGATTTCGATACCTACCGCCTGGAGCAGGCCAAATGGCTGGAGCAGGAGATTGGCAGTAAGGCTTTTAAAAATGCGCCGTTCCGCATTGTAATGATGCATATACCACCCCGTTACTCCGGAGATGCCCATGGCGCGGTGCATTGCACCCAGGTGTTTGAACCGCTGCTGAACAAAGGAAAGGTAGACCTCGTACTCAGCGGCCATACCCACCGGTATAAGGTGCACGCTCCCGACAAGAACGGCAATCACTACCCGATCATCATTGGCGGCGGCCCCCGAGAGGGCACCCGCACCATCACCCAGGTAAGTGCGTCCAGGAAAGAAGTCCGCGTTCGCATGCTGGACGATTCAGGAAAGGAAGTTGGAAGTTACCTGGTAACCCGCAAGTAAACATGAACAGCTGTTTTATGAAACTGTGTTCCTGCGCATGACCCGTTATTAAAACAGGTTATAAAAACCATTAAGGCATTACGTGTAGTTACGTTATTTATCTTTCTTAACCAATCTTAATGCCTTAATGGTTCTTTTAGTTGTTGCAGCCGCTGGCCCGCCAACACCATCGCATCAATAATGATGCACGACGTATTCATTCGCTACCCTTCCATCGGCATACAACTTCAGCAGGGCGTAACCTGGCGGTGTTTCCTGGTAATAATAGGGCGCTGCTGATTTTTCATTGCCCTTTCCCCACCAGAATCCGCTCATGGCTCCGTTACAAAAGTAATCGACATCATTGTACCAGGCACGGTCCAGCAGGTGCTGATGACCACTAAGACAAACCCGCACTTTATCCTTATGCTTATAAAACAATTGCTTTAGTTCCTTATGATCCTTGTGCTGACCGCCTTCCCAGGTATTGGTAACGGTAAGAATGGGAAAATGCGACATCAGCAATACATGCATTCCGGCGGGTGCAGACTCCAGCTGGTGCTGCAGCCATTGAAACTGCTCATTGTCCAGCGAAATGCCATTGTTATTCCCGTCGAGAATGATAAACCGCCAGTTCTTTTTATCGATGCTGTAATAACGGTGTGGCATCCCCGCCCGTTCTGCCGCATAGCTAACCCCGTACATGGCATCATCCTTCGAAGGAGCCGCCCACCAGTTATCGTGGTTGCCCACGCAACTATATACTTCATACCCTTTAAGGGCCTTCATACATTCGTCCCAGCATTTCCACTGCTCCAATACCCGCTCGCGCGTAATATCCTTATAATCGGCGGCATGGATGGAGTCGCCTCCATTCAGGAAAAAATCAACCTTCTTTTTTTTAATCTCCTCCAGGCATTTTACAAAGCGCTCCGGCACTCCTTCATCCGGCCGTATATGTACATCCGTAATATGAGCAATGGTAAGTACCGGCAGCTGCTGCCGTTCCGGAAAGGGCCGTCCCTCCCGCTGTTAAAGCCATACTTTTTAAAAAACTGCTGCGTTTCATGGTACTATTTATAAAATGGAAAAAGCCTTTCATTCTGAAAAGCTTTTTCCTGGTTTAATGATCCTCGTTATTGCCAGCCTGTGGGTTGTGTAAGGTTTTTATTCAATACCGTTTGTTCAAGCGGAATGGGGAAATAATAATATTTCGGCTCTATAAAACTGCGGGGCGATGTATTATCCTTGGTGAACATGATCTGACCGGATGTGCCATTGGACAGTATAAAATCGCCGTCGGAGATATAATATTTTGTAAGCTTATCCTTTACCGAAGCCGGCAGCCCTGCTATAGGACTTTCATCTGTTTTTGATTGCAGGATAGCGATATCGGCCACACCGTCACCGGTAACATCCAATGCGCCCAGGGCAGGCACATATATGCCAACCGGCTTTTGCGCCAGGAGTGCACCGGATTTCCAGCGATACAGGTCATCCAGGCGGAATCCTTCACAGGCCAGCTCAACGCGGCGCTCTCTGCGGATTTCAAGGATCACCCCTTTATTACTGCCCGTCACCAACGGATACGCTGCCGCCAGGTACGCATCCGGCGCGGCATTTGCTGCTGCCATATCCAATGCTGGCATACCTACGCGGGACCGCAGTTTGTTTACCGTAGCGTTCAGATCTGTTTGGGCCAACGTACCTGATTCTGCTTTTGCCTCCGCATTGATCAATAATACCTCGGCATATCTGAAAATAGGCAGATCCGTATAGTTCAGATCATACCCACCGCGCAATGCCGGGTCGCGGGGATAAAATTTCACCTGCAGGTATCCGCCAAAACTCGGCCGGGTTACATAAGGACTATTTGTAGGTGTAGTGGTAAAGCCCGGCGGCATAATGGTTTCGGCCAGGCGCGGATCCCGGTTGGCAAATATTTCAGTAAAGGTCTTTTTATCATAACCCGGAACTGAAGTAAACGGAGTACCGTCATTCATTAAAAACTCGTCTGCAAGACGGCCATTCAACGCCCATTGCCAGTCGAGCACTACCCCTGTATTGTTGGTAACACCCAGATCTTTGCTGCTTTTTTGAAGAAAGATCACTTCTTTATTTGCAGACAGATCGGCACTGGAGAACAGGGCCCTGTAACCAGCGGCGCCGCTGCCGGTAATGTCAAAGCCGCCGTTACTGATGATTTCCTGCGATGCGCTTATGGCACGTTGCAAATAGGTTTGTGCCGAAGCCTGCAGGTTTAATTCTGTATGATATTTCCGGTAAGTCCCCTCATGTAATGCGATCCTTGCCAGCAATGTTAACGCGCCCCATTTTGTAACATAGGTGTTGTTGGTACGTGCCGGCAGTACATTGGCGGCGGCATATTCCAGGTCTGCCATGATGGAGTCTACCACCATAGTGCGGGGGTCCTTGGCTTTATAAAGCATGTCTTCATCCTTGGTACCCATTACATGCCCATACCAGGGTACATCACCATAACGCTTTACCATTTTATAGTAAAAGTTGGCTCTGAAAAAACGGGCGATACCAATATAATGATTAATCGCAGCCTGGTCGCCGGTGGTCTTGCCTGCGTTATCCAGCATATAATTGATGCTGCGCAGCTGATTCCAGGTATTCCATCCGCCTACAGTAGCAGGTGTAATACCGCCGCGGATAAAATTATCCACCTCGCTTCCGCCTGTAAAAACCGATATGTCATCTGAAAATTTATCTCCTATAAATACATCGGCCCAGGTTGCTCTAAGCTGGGTGTAAAGGCCGTTGGTATAGGTTTCCAGGTCTGCCGGCGTATTAAAAAATTCTTCCTTGGTTACATTGGTTTGAGGATTCCGCTGTAAAAACTCTTTCTTACAGGAAACGCCCAACAATGTTGTTGCTAATAATATGTATGAAATCCGTTTCATTTTCAAAAAGTTTAGTGCATTAAAAGTTCATGTTTACTCCAAAGGAATAAGTCCGTTGGAACGGATAGGCGGCTTGTGGCCGGTTGCCATCTCCCAGCGATTCCGGATCCAGTTTTACTTTAATGTGTGAAATCTCAAAAATATTCTCCGCACTCACATAGAAACGTACTTTATCTAACCCGGCCTTTCTTAATAAAGTCTGCGGCAATGTATACCCCAGTGTTACGTTTTTCACCCGCATATAGGCCCCGTTCTGCAGGTAGCGTTTATTCGGAATACCCAACTGCTGATACCCGTCTTCGGCTGAATACGCCCGTACCGCCGGGAAATAAGCATCAGGATTGTCCGGTGTCCAGTAATCGCCGTTCTGCACCGTTGGGTTTGTCCAGGGTTGTGCAAATACGCCCCAGAAATAAATATTTGAAGCCCCGGGGTACCAGTCTCTTTTGCCGATCCCCTGCACAAAGATCCGGAGGTCGACCCCTTTCCAGCCTGCCGAAAGATCGGCGCTGTACGGAAGGCGGGCCCTGTTGTTTCCGATAATATGCATATCACCCGGATCATCTACGGTTTTCTTACCCATGTCTACTTTCCCGTCGCCGTTGCGGTCTGCAAACTTCGGGTCTCCGGGGTAGAATTTGTACGACTGATCATCGGTTCCCATAGCCGTTTGATTGGGTGAATTGGTAATATCCGCTGCGTCCTTGAAAAACCCGATAATGTCTGCTCCCCAGATCTCGCCGATCTCTCTTCCAACATAATTATTGCCAAAACTTCCACCCAATGATTTTGTGGGGTTGTCAAAGCGTGTGATCCAGGAACGGCTGTCGGCCAGTGTAAGGGCCAGGTTGTACCAGAAGGGAGAACCGGCCAACTCGCCGTTATCTCTCCAGTTCACCCGCAGCTCCCATCCTTTTGTTTTCAGATCGCCCGCATTTTCCTGGGGCACGGCCGTACCGAATACTGCAGGAAGCGTTTTACCTGCAATTAACATATCATTGGTATAACGGGTATACTTATCAAAATTAACAGACAGCCTGTTCCGGAGCAATGCCAGGTCGATACCAAGGTTTACCGTTGCAATACTTTCCCATGAAAAATTATCGGAAACGGCTCCCGGAGCATATACCGCCTGGGGTCTTCCGGTTCCTAAAATATAGCCCACCTGTCCGTTGCTCATCGTTGGAATATACCCGTATTCAGATACGGAGGCCTGGTTACCAAGTGTACCATACGAACCTCTCAGCTTAAACAGATCCAATGCCAGTGCCTGCTTCACCGGCTCAAAAAAGCGTTCCTGTGAAAGCACCCATCCCGCAGAAGCAGAGGGGAAGTATCCCCATCGCTTACCCGACGGAAAACGGGATGAACCATCATACCGGCTGTTCAACTCCAGCAGGTATTTTTCCCGGTAGTTATAGGCCAGTCTTGAAAACACACCCTGTACGGCCCAATCCCTGATGGTTTCATTATTGGTAACCGTTCCGGTAGATGTGGCTACTGAAGGCAGCGAGGGAGAGATCAACCCGGTGCGGCGGGTCCAGAAATTATTGTAATTAAAATATTCCTGGTTAAACCCTACCAGTGCCTGCAGGTAATGCGCTCCGAAATTTTTATGAAAATCGGTATAGATATTAAATACATTATACGCAGTGGTTGTATTTTCATCCTGGGCCCATGTGCCCGTATTGGCGAAGGTGTACTGAACGGGGTTATTCGGTCCTGTTTTATACGCTACCGGCACATCATACGAACGGATAAGACCCGAACCTCTTCTGAATGTTGCATCTGCATTAAAGTCCCATACATTTTCGATGAGCGCCGCCTTTGCCGAAAACGTAGTAAGAAATTCATTCAGCTTGTCTCTGCGGCGGCCGCCTTCCTGCAGCACGCCCAGCACGCTGGCACCGGCGCTTGTCCAGCTTCCATCAGGATTCTTCGGCACATCGAGGGAGTTGGTACGGTTCACGTTCCAGAAGAAATCCCCATCGAGGGAAACCGGCGCTTCATAATCGGTACTGGTCAGCAGGGTATTGTTTGAAAACCGCAGCCAGCGGGTTACATCAAAATCTATTTTGCCTCTTACATTATAGCGCTTATAGGTATCATTACCAAATTTCAGCAATCCATCCTGCCGGTAATAATCCCCGGAAAAATAGTAGCTCAGCTTATCCGAACGCTTGGAAATGCTCAGGTTGGCATTGTAGGTAGGTGCACTGTTGTTATAGGCTTCTTTCAACCAATCGGTAGATCCATAATAGGCCCAGTTATTGGCATTGGTGGGGCTAATAATCACGGCGGGCAATGAGGGATCCTCAGACCGTTTTTTTGCATATTCCCGGGCAGCTTCGGGGTAAAGATTGTATAACGGCTTTCCGGCCTCGTTCTTAATATCCATCACCTCATACGGATCGGTAATAAAATCCGGCAGTTTCCCCAATGAGCGGTAACCCACCATGGCGTTCAGCGCTACATTGAGCTTGCTGCCTTTGGCCTTCTTGGTGGTAATCAATACCACGCCAAACGAGGCCCGGGCGCCGTAAATAGCACCGGCTGCCGCATCTTTTAACACGGAAACCGTTTCCACATCATTGGGGTTGATGCGGGCTACCTCCGCCATCGTGTAGGGGATATTATCTACAATGATCAATGGGTCGCCACCATTGATACTGGTAAAGCCGCGGATATTGAAGTTGGGGTTGGTTGTAGCCCGTCCATTTGATATGGTGATATTCAGGTTGGGGATCAATCCCTGTAACCCCGCTCCCAGGTTGGCAATGGGCCGGCTCTCCAGTTGTTTGGAGGTGATCATATCCACCGCTCCGGTAAGGTTTACTTTCTTTTGTACGCCAAAACCCACCACCACGATCTCATCCAGGTTTTTATCGCCGGGTACCAGTTGTATATTGCCCAGGTCTGTAGCATTGATTTTTACCTCCCGAGTAATGTATCCCACATAAGAAAACTCCAGCGTACCGTTTTCCGGTGCATCAATAAAAAAACGGCCATCCTCGGCTGTAACCACTCCAACAGAAGTGCCCTTGATCCGGATGCTTACACCAGCAAGCGGCCTTCCGCCCTCCCCTGTTACCTGGCCGGTAACCCGTTGATCGGCGATCGTAAGGCGGGCCGGATCAGCGGCATCCCGCTTTTTTATAATCACTACCCGGTCCCTGATCTCGTAGGTCACCGGCTGATCCTTGCAAACCGCGTCCATGGCCTCTTTCAGCGAAACATTGGAAACGCTGACCGTTATGGGTTTGGCATTGCGTAAATGCGATTTTACATAAAAGAAATTATATCCGGTTTGCGTGCGGATATCTTCCATTACTTTTTCAAAGGAAGCATTGCGTGCCGAAAGGCTTAGCCGCTGGGCATAGCCGCCGGCACTTACCTGCAAAAAGCAAAGCAGCAGCAGGCAGGAAAACACCTTTCTCATCAATAAGACACGGCTCCCGGGCCGGGTGCCGGAACATCCCGTTTTGTTATTAAAACACATACGATTCATTTTAAAACATTAGTTAATTGTAGTAGTGATGCGCCGCGTTGATATCCGCTGCGCTGTTTCTGGCATTGAAAAAATCGCAAACGATCCCCTATGCCGCTGGTTAAGTGCAGTACCTGTCCATACGCCTGGTTTAATAATTATGAATAAATGTCAATTTTTTGAAGCCCCGACGGCGCACCATCAGGTCCGGGTTACATAGATTTTCTTCCCGTCGATACGGAAGGAAAACAATCCCGTGGCTTCCATGATCCCCAGCACACCGGATACGTTCTGAAAGCGCGACATAGCGCCTTTCATTTTATCCAATGGCATATCGCCCTCATAAATCACCTGTACATCATACCAACGTGCTACCTTGGTCATGATCTCGTATACATTCTCATCGTTAAATTCAAAATAACCGTTCTTCCAAGCAACAGAAGCGTCTGCGTTCACCTTTGAAATGGCAACTACACCCCTGCGATCTACCTTTGCCTGCTCCCCGGGTTTTAATGTTTGCCGCCCGTTGATTTTTACAGACCCTTCAAGCAGTGTGGTTCTTGCTTCCGGTTCGTCTTTATAACTGCTTACATTGAAATGCGTGCCGAGTACTTTTATATCCTGCCGCCCGGAGTGTACAATAAAGGGTTTGCGGGCGTCCTTGGCCACTTCAAAATAGGCTTCACCTTCCAGCTCCACTCTCCGTTCCTTTAACCCGTTAAAATTCACCGGGAACTTTAATGATGTGGCGGCGTTCAGCCAAACTTTTGAACCGTCGGGCAGGATAATGCCGTATTGCTGGGCCCGGGCCGTGATCAGCGTATTAAAGGCGCCGCCCGCAGCAGCCGGATGATTTGCCGGAGCGGAAACCGCCAGCTGATAAACCAAGGTGCTATCTGTTGTTTTGGTGATCACTGTTCCTTTCTGATCGGCCAGCTTTCCGTTACCGGCTTCCGAAAGCAGGATACGACGACCATCAACCAGCACCAGCGTAGCCATATTAGTACCGGGTGCAATATCGGGATGCGGCGCAGCAACTATCTCCGGCCCTTGCTTCCGGGAGGGATGCATCCACCGGATCACACCGGTTAAACAGGCCGCAAATACAACTGCAGCCGCTGCAATACGGAGCCAGGATTTCAGCGGAGGTATCTTCCGGTCTATTCTCCGGTTGATTTCCCGGAACATTTGCTGCTCCTTCGCAGGAAGATCAGCCGTATCCGCTTCGTCCTCCTGCTGCTGATTGCACCAGGCATTGTAAACCCGGAGATCCTCAACAGAAGCATTGCCCTGTTCGATGCGCTGAATGATCTTTATAAGTTCCTCCTGGTTTACCATATTTAACGGGCATTTGGCTGCTCCTATATTAAAGAGACATCACCGGATCACATCCCCCAAAGACATTTTAACTTTTTTTTTGCGGCAACAAAAAACGATAGCAGCAAGGCATCATTATACCCGGATATTGCAACCGGAAGCCTATATTAAAGAGGCGATTCAATACCCGGTATCACGGGCGGTGCAGTAAAATTTTGAAGGTACCCCTGCCTGCAGTCCAAGGCGGGGCTGCGATTTCCATTAATAGGTTATCGGAAAATCCGCTAGAGAAAAACACTCCAGAAGGACATTTTGCCCAGGTGTAGCTTTAGTTTTTTCAGCGTAATGGTCATCTGGTTTTCAACCGTTTTTTCGGCAATACCCAGGCGGGCCGCAATTTCCTTATTGCTCAGGTACTGCTCTCTGCTTAACTGATAAATTTCCCGTGCCCGTTGCGGCAGGGTATTTACAAAATCATGAATAGCGGCTTTCAGCTCTTTGATCTCAATGTCTTCTTCCAGCCGGGCTGCCTCTGCAACCGCCTGTTTTGCAAATGCCTGGTTCAGGATCGCCGTTCTCCTCTTGCTGGATAAGATCACTCTTGTAAGCTTATATTTTACAGCCGCCATCAGGTAGGCTTTTAAGCAGGTGATGTTCAGTTTGTCATGATTCACCCATAACCATACAAATATATCCTGCAATGCATCCGTACATTCCTCCTCGTCTTTCAGGATGTTAAATGCATAGCGGTACAGCTGGGAAACATAACGGGAATAGATGGCATTGAACGCCGCCCGGTCCCGTTCTTTCAGCAACCCCGTCAATTCCTCATCACTATATTGCCTGTAATCGATCATGATAAAATTTTACCCCGGTAGAAACCAGGAAGCGGTATGAAATACATTGCAATAATATTACATCCAGTTACGCCATCGTTTAAAATCAAATTATATTTATATTAAGTCCGGGAGCTACTCCTTTGGATACGCGGTCTATGCGTATCTTCAGCAATCATCCTCTCCATCAGCAAAACGGCAGCAAGCAACCTGGTCTTTCCAATCCCTAAGCGATATTAGCAGAAAATATTGATATGACATTGAACTTTGGCGTGCAAACGGTTGCACGCTATTTTGCAGTCCGTTTCGGCATGGCATTGATCCAGTCCACTATCAGCTTTACACCTTCCTTGTGGATCACGGTACGCGCCAATTCGGGCATGGCCGTTCCCGGTTCCGTACTACTCATCCGGTAAGCTAAAATGGAATGTGTCGCATCTCCGGGAACCAGGTCATAGTTGAGGCCGCCGGCACCACCACCGGCTGATACCGGTGATTTTAAAATACCCAATGCCTGCGGATCCTTTTGCTCATATTCAAGGAACAGGCCGGTGTTATAGGCATCTCCTGAACGGGTATGACAATGCGCGCAATTCACATCCAGATACGCACGCGCCCGCTGCTCCAGGGTATAATGCTGCGCATCATTCCAGGCGGGCAGCTGCTCTACAGTGCTTACATCGGGCACACCGGTAATCATATGGCGGTTCACCCAATCGGCCAGCTGGTTGCTGCCTAAAAATGCGGGTGAAAAATTCAGGTTCCGGGCCTTGGGGCCTATCGGCATTAATGCCCCCTCCTGTGTATGACACCGTTTGCAGTCGTTGGTATTGGGCACCTGGTATATGGTAGAAACCGGCACCTGCCGGTCGTCGAGAAACCGGATGGGCACCCGGGCTCCCGTAATATGTTTTACCGCATCGGTCTGTTCTTTATTCCATAAATAATTCATCACCTTCCATTCATGATCGGCCGGATCTTTTACCAACAGGCGTGTTTCAATCATCACTTTCTGATGTTGCTCATTGGTATAGGCAAAGTTCTTAATAATAACGGTTGCGTCCGGAAACTGAAGCGGCCCCCGGGAAACATAATGCATCTGGCTGTCGCCAGGCAATACAATAAACCGGTCTTTGACGGTATAATCGGTAAACAAGGGCGTATGCAATTCGTAACGCACCACACCGCTATTGGGCACCAGTTCTTTAATCGCGCCTTTAAAAAAACCGTAGTCGGAGAGCTTGTTCTTAAATTCAAAGCCTGTTTGGCGCGGGGCATCACTCCCGGTTGACGGTTTCCCCTTACACTGCTGCAGCAGCAACATTCCAAAGCCGGCGAGTATACCCGCTGCTATCATCTGATATGTACGCATGGTTCGTAAGAACATTTATATTGATAATACTTATTGCACGGTCCCTCCTGAAGATTATTTACAAATAAAGGCGGCCATATCCGTGGATGGTTTCCAGAGCGCCGGTTTTTCTATGTTTAAAAAATCGGCGTTTACAAACAAATTATCACCGGCTTGTGCAATGCAAATACTGTCTGGGTTAGCCGCTGTTCCCTTTGTGAGCAGGTTGGTAGAAATGCCGTCATACATGATCAGGGGAATGCGTTTGTTCTTTCGCCCGGGGTCCTGCTGATTCAGTTGCTGCTCAATGCCCATTAGCAATTTTCCGATATGATGCAGGGCTGCCGGCCCGGGAAATGCAGGTCCCATTTCCAGTGTATTTTCATAAATACGGATATGCTTTGATACCGGAAAATACTGGTCATTGATTTTATCCGGTGTTTCACCAACAGCAAAGCCGGAAGCAATGGTAATGGCAGATGAATTGTTATTGATGACCCGGTTGCGGTAAAGCTCCACATTTGAAGTGGCCAATATGATGATACCGCTTCCGGGGGCCGCGTTTCCTACCCCCCAGGAGGTACCAAAGCTGCCGGCCTTTGCAAAATTGATGCGGTTATTATCGTGCAGATAATTATCATATGCCTTTACATGTCCGCCCCTTTGCGACAGCCCGGGCAGATCAAATACCAGGAAGCCGGCCGTATTATCGTAAAACTCGTTATTGTATACCTCAGCATTTGTTGTATTTTCAATTTCGCAGCCAGCTACATTTTTAGCCGCCTTACAATGCCGCACCACGGCGCTGTCCGACTGGCCTATATAGATACCGGCATCCGACGCGCCTTCTGCATAACAATTTTCTACCAGTATTTTTTTACAGAGTACCGGGTAGATGGCATAGCCTCCGCTGGTGGAATCGGAGGTTTTCCAGATGGCATTCAGTTCCCGCACCACTATATCCCGGCTTTTATTGATCTTCAACAGATCGCCCCTGGAATCCCGGATCGTCATGTCTGATATGGAGAACCCGGTAACATCGGTAATACGGATCCCCTCGCCCCCCTGGGATTGTGCGGAAAAATCGAGGATCGTCTTGTCCCTTCCCTCACCCTTAAGCTGTACCTGTTTGGCCTTTACAATACTTAAATTATCGAACTTGTACAATCCGGCTTTCAGCAGGATGCTGGTACTATCCCTGATCGTGAGCAGGGCTTCCAATACCCTGGCTTCCTCCCCGGGCTTAAAAGTCAGCTCATGAATATAGGCCTCCTGTGTTTCTTTTTCCGTGTTGCCGTTGCAGGAAACAAGCACTGCCAGCACCAGAATGCAGAGGCCATACCAATTATTTTTGAAGATGCGGTTCATTATACGAGGTTTTTGTTTTAAAAAATATTATAGGCAAAAGTAGCGTAGTAAACGGCCCCGATAGCGGGGTTGGCGATACCTGTGGAATAATAGCGGTTGGTGATATTGGTACCGCCGATGCGTATGCCGGAATGCGCTTTTATAAGCTTATAACTGATCTGCGCATCCACAACCGCGGAAGCCGGAACCGTGCCCTGGGCCAACCCTCCGGATACCACGTAAAAATAACCAGGCTTATACCGCAGTGCGGTATTAAATGACCATTGTTGCTTTTTCCCCAGGCCGCTGTTTGCAAATTCCATATTGATATGGTAATGCGGCGTATTAAAATTATTCACCTGGCTGTTGTTCCGGTTTTTAAGGTAATCCGAATAATAGTTCACTTTTGCCAGGAAGTTGTGACTCAGATCTACACTTACACTGGCGGCATAACCATAGGTATTTACCCGCTCGCCTCCGTTAAACGCAATATTATACTGGGTGTACTTGCTGTGATCTTTAAAGGCCTCCGGGTTCTGCGTACCGGGTGTATTGGCTACGTTCGCATACCCGATAAAGTTCTTCCACTGGGAATAATAGCCCAATACATCGATGAGTACCCGCTTGCCGATCAACGCGGCATAACCCAGTTCAAAGGCATCTACGGACTGGGGTTTGATATCGTTGTATACAAACCGTTTTAATGCCGACGGATCACCGGATTGCTGGTAGGCCTGCACACTTTCAAGTGTATAAGGCGGATACTGGTCGAATTTATATTTGCCATTCAGCAGGAAAGAAGAACCGCCGGAAGAATAACTGTTATACCCATTCAGGGTATTTTGTAGCGCCTGTATATTGGAAGGGAAGCTATATGCATTCTGGTAAGAAAAGCGGATATAATGTTCCGGCGCCGCCTCAAATACCAGGGAGGCTCTGGAGGTAACACGGGGTTCCTTAAACAGGGTATTTTTATCATAGCGGAACGAAGCGGCGGCACTCAGCCGTTCCTGCAACATCTTTTTCGACAGCTGCACATAACCACTGTATTCGTTTACATCAATGGGTTTGTCATCATCCGGGAAAAGCGTATTCCGGCTATTGAGGTTGTATAACCGCCAGTTGGCACCGGCAATGATATTAACAAAGGGAATTAAACCGGCGAAATTATACTGCGCCTCGGTATTGTACAATTTGCTGCGGTCCAGGAACAGGGTGCCGCCTTCAGAGATCGGTGTGCCGGAGATGCTGGTTTTTAACGCTTCAAATTCCGGTGTACCCGGTACCAAACGTCCCTGGTCAGCCGCTGCACGGGCGGCCAGGTGTGCGTCGGTGAGGGCAGCGCCACCCGCCAGTGCTGTCAGCAGCCCCATCGTATATTGCGGATACCAGCCATCCTGGGTGGCCTCGTCATAGCTGGGCTTCCATCCCTCATTTATGTACTGCGCCGTTGGCCCAGCTATTAAGGTTTTACCGGAGTTTTCCTGGGTGGTGTAACTGCGCACAAACCATTTATCGCCCCGGGCTTCCAACCGGTATTGCCCTACTTTAAAATCCTTGATCTGGTAGCGGGTATCGTTGGTATATACAACGCTCCCCGTTCCAAAAGTACCGGATGCGATAAGCTGTGTTTTGGGCGTGATAAAATACCGGATCTCCGCATTGGTTTTTAAAAGCCGGGCATTATTATCCAGGTAGCCGTATTCCGCATAACCGGTACGGGCTACATAGTTGGAGTGCTGTAACAAGGGATCAATGAGCGGAGCCAGCGACGCATCCATTCCGCGGGCCGCTTCCAGGAACGGATTGATATCTACAGACGTAGCTCCGCCATAGAAATTCGGGCTGTTATAATTCGGATCTGTAAACCGGTTTCCCGGGCCGTTTTTATTGGCCGTATCGGTAGCCACCCAGTCTTTTGCCTGTGTATACTGGATGTTTACTTTAAACGCCAGCTTTTCATTGACCTTCTTTGCCCAACGCAGCGTCCAGTCATAATAAGGGGCCGCTCCAACAGGGTCATTGCTTTTGTTATTCTTAATATGATTTACACCCTGCGTCACCAGCAGGCTCAGCCCCTGGTATTTGAAGGGGTCCTTACCCGTCATCACCATCGTTCCGTTCAAACCACGGGAGCCGTATAAGGCGGAAGAAGCACCGGATAGCAATTCAATATTATCTACATCCAGCTGTGTAAGCCCGATAGCGGAGCCCAATGGAAAATTAAGCCCCGGCGCCTGATTATCCATTCCATCCACGATCTGGGTAAAATTGGTATTGCCGCTGGTATTAAAACCGCGGGTGGTTACGCTGGTAAATCCCAGGCTGGATACCGTTACATCTACGCCCTTCAGCCCCTGCATCATATCCATATAATTTAGTTGAGGGGAATTGGCGATATCTTTACTGCTGAGCTGTTCGATGGTTACGGGCGAGGTTAGTTTCCGTTGCCGGGTACGACTGGAAGACACCACTACTTCCGACCCCAACACAGAGGCTGGGTTCAGCACTATTTCCAATGGCTGCCGGGCATCCGACACTACTACTTCTCGGGGTTCGAAGCCTACAGAAGACAAGAGCAACGTAAGCGGCAATGCCTTATGCGTGCGTAGTTCAAACCGCCCGCGTTCATTGGTGTAGGTGCCCTCCGAAGCGTTCCGGATGCTTACCGAAACCGCCGCCACCGTTTCTCCCGCAACCGTACTTTTTACCACCCCTTTAATGGTTTGTTGCGCCCGGGATGCCTCCGCCAGCCACAGCTGGAATACAAGACTCAGCAGTAAGATTTTTCTCATAGCCCTTATGATTAATGAACAATTAAAAACAGCATCGGTATTACATCCCGCGTCGTCACCGTTTCAGCACCACGGCCACTCTTATTTTTTCAGTCCCTGGAAAATAAGAGCGATCAACAATTTCATATCCTGAAGACTCCGCGCATAGTCGATATCAGCCTCTCTTTTCAGAATGGCTTTTTGCTCTACACTGTGCTTCAGCGCATCGCTGATATTGATGAGCACAGAAGCCAGCTTTACGGGGTTCGCCTGCACCAGTTCACCCGTGCTCATCGCCTTCCGGATCAGCTCCGACAGGAATAGTTTTTCCCGGTTCATCAGCGCATCATACAGCTCAAAAAAGCGCGGCAGGATTTTGTTCAGGGTATCGGTAGACACCCGGTTCATATTCAACACCTTTTTATAGTAGTTGAAACGGGCCTGCATATAATAGGCCACCTGGCTTTCGATGCCCTTTTTTTGCTGCACTTTTTCCTGCAATGCAAGAATATAATCCTCCCCTTCCCTCAAAGCAGTTTCAATAAAAATATCTTCCTTATTCTTGTAATAATAATACAGCGACGCCTTGTTCAGGCCAACCGTTTGTGCAATATCCTCCAGCGTAGTTTTGTCGAGACCAAATTTTTCAAAGCACTGCATAGCGCCCTTTCCGATCTGCTTTTTAACCAGGTCCCGTTTGTTCATATAGTAGATCTTTGAGACTAAGATAATTTAATTTTTCAAACAAATCATTAAAATAGTTGAAAAATTTTGTACACGGAAAATGGATAACAACACTGGCAGGCTGCGTTTACCAAATACTGCCAAACTGGTCTTTATAGGCCTTGGGTGTTTCCCCGGTAATTTTTTTAAAGGAGGTTGAAAAATAGGAAGGGCTCGAAAACCCGGTCTGGTAGGCAATTTCGGCAAATGAGAGACCACCCTGCCGGATCAGGTAGCGGGCTTTCTGAATGCGTTGGTTCAGGATGTATTCATTAACGCCCATCTGCAGCGACGGCTTCACTTTGCGGTACAACTGGATTTTTGAAAGGCCCAGTTCCCGGCAAAGATCCTGTACGGAAAAATGTTCATTGGCCAGGTTTTTTTCAATGACCGCATTAAAATCGGCAAGAAAGCGTTTTTCACTTTTACCACCCGCCGGCTGTACTTCTTTAGGAATAGCCGTAGTAAGATGTGTTTTCAGGTGCTGCCGGTTCTGCAGCAATCCGCGAATGGTTTGTTCCAGTACATCGATCCGGAACGGCTTCACGAGGTAGGCATCCGCATTCGTCCGCAACCCTTCCAACCGGTTATCATCGGTTGTTTTTGCGGTCAGCAATACGATGGGGATATGGGCGGTACGGATATCGGCCTTGAGCACGTTGGTCAGTTGCAGGCCATCCGTATCCGGCATCATAATATCAGACAATACCAGGTCCGGAAATTCTTCAAACGCCTTGCGAATGCCCTCGCTCCCGTTTTTTGCTGTAATGATATGATAGGTCCCCTGCAACTGTTCTGTAAGAAACCGGCGCAGATCGTCGTTATCTTCCACCACCAGGATACTTCCGGTACGGTCCTGTTGAGCCGCTGTATCCGGCACTTCCTGCAATGTAACCGGTGCCGCGCTGTGCTCCATTTGAAAACTTTCCACCCATGCAGGCATATGCGGCTGGTATCCGGACGGATCTGCCTTTAATACGCCCGGCGCCTGTAACCATGCATCCCCCAACGGTAAGGCGATCACAAATACGGCACCACGGTGCTTTTCACTTTCCACATGAATCGTTCCTTTATGCAGTTCTACCAGCTCTTTTGAAAGCGCCAGCCCCACTCCGCTTCCGTTCTGGTTGCGCACATTGCCCTGGTAAAAAAGCTCAAACAACCGTTCCTTTTCTTCGTTGCTAAGTCCCGTACCTGAATCGGCTACTTTTATAAGTGCCGTTTGCCCGTCCGGCTCCAGCGTTACATGTACATGTCCGCCATCCGGTGTAAATTTGAAGGCGTTTGAAAACACATTGAACAATACCTTTTCCATCTTTTCAAAATCGATCCAGCACATCAACCTGGTTTCCCTGGTAAGCAGGCGGCAATCGATGTTCCGCTGCCGGGCCAGGCCTTCAAAGGATTGCAGCAACTCATTTACAAACAATACCAGGTCTGTTTCCTGCACGCGGAGGGTCATCTTGTTCAGCTCCAGTTTACGGAAATCCATCAACTGGTTTACCAGCAACAGGAGGCGGGAGGCATTTTTCCGGATCAGCGAGAATGATTCCCGCAGGTAGGCAGGTGTGCGCGTATTCCGCAAGGCCTCTTCTGCGGGCGCAAGGATCAATGTTAACGGCGTCTTCAGCTCATGCGATACATTGGTAAAAAAGTTTAGTTTCTGCTCGGTGGCTTCCTGTATCTGCTGCGCCATTTCATTCAGCTGCTCGCTTTGCGAACGGATCTCATTGTTTTGTGTACGCAGCAATTTATATGCCCGGATATTTTTCCTCCGGAGATAGATGAGCAGGCAGGCCAACATCAATAACAGGATCAGGGTTCCCAAAAGGACTCCGATCAGGTTCTTTTGCGTGCGGAAGGTTTTTGCCTGGCTTTTCAGCAGGAGGTCCTGCCGTACAATATCTTTCTGCTGGGCGATCACCTTATTAAACTGTTGTTGCAGCATCACCACATTGGTGCTGTCTACGATAATCGTTCTCAAAAAATCGCGTTTGGGCACTTCCTGTTTATGCAGGATCCGGGCCGCCGCCCGTATTGCTTCACCGCCGCCTGTCGGGTACAGCACAGAAGCCAGGAGGGTTTTGTGCTCTACGAATGTCAACCCGGTTCCGGGCTGTGCATCCACCCCAATGATGCGGATACCGGGAAAGCCCAACTGCCGGCAAATAGTGGCGGCCGTATTGGCCATTACATCATTATGGGCAAAGATCAGCTGTGTATTCCGGAGTTGGTCCGTTAACGCCGGCAATTGTTGTTGTACGCTTCCTTCCAGCCAGTCGCCCCGGATCACCTGCACGTTTATCTGCGGGAAAGCGGCCATTGCATCTGCAAAACCCTTTTCCCGTTGCCGGGCAGGTGTAGATGACTGCAATCCGGTGATTTCAATAATCGATCCTTTCTGACCCAGGAAATCTGCCGCATAAGTGCCCGCCAGCCGGCCCACTTCTATATTGTCTGCCCCGATAAAACTGGTGTAAGAACCCGAATTAATATTCCGGTCTACCGTGATCACCGGAATACCACTTTTATATACACTGTCGATGATGGGCGTAAGCGGGGATGCTTCATTGGGTGATACGATCAGCAGATCGATCTTTTTTTTCACCAGCTCCCGGATCTGCTGAACCTGGGTTTGGCTGTTATAACCGGCCTGCCGGTAAATGATCCGCAGATCGGGGTTAAAGACCAGCTCCCGGTCCATTTCCGCCTTCATCTCCTTCCTCCAGGCATCCGCATCTCCCAGTTGCGAAATCCCTATCACCAACTGCCGTTGCTGTTGCCGCATACAGCCGGCAAACAGGAGCAGGATCAAAAAAATGACCAGATTTCTGCCCATTGCAATCGTTTTTGGGAGTATCATGATCCAAATTTAACAGGAAGCGGGTACAATATTGAAATTTGTTGATACAATATCTAAAAGCACCGCCTTCAATTTTATCCAATCAAATCTTCAATGAATTGATAATCAAAATAAAAAATCAATGCCTGCCGATTTTAAAATTTTTAAAAGGAATTGATACGAATTCAAAACAGAACCGGCACTGTGGCATGCTATTTTCACTGCACAATTTAACAACAACGATCAGCATATGAAAAGTAAACTTTTGTTCTGGAGTATCGTCATCGCCCTTGGAGGTCTTTTATTCGGGATGGATGTGGCGGTTATTTCCGGCGCCGAACAACAAATACAAAAGGTATGGCAACTCAGCGATGTGCTTCATGGCCAGGCGCTGGCAGCGGCTTTATATGGTACCATTATCGGTGCACTGTTTGGCGGTGTACCGGCCGAACGCTATGGCCGGAAAAAAGTATTGCTCTGGATCGGGATCGCGTTTTTTATAGCCTCAGTAGGCTCGGCCCTTGCACATGATGTGGTTACATTTATGCTCTTCCGCTTCCTGGGAGGTTTGGGTGTGGGCGCCTCTTCTGTAGTGGCCCCTATGTTCATTTCGGAGATCGCCCCTGCAAAAAACCGGGGCAAACTGGTGGCCACCTTCCAGTTCAATATCGTTTTTGGGATCCTGCTGGCCTACTTATCCAATTATTTACTGAGCGGACTGGGCGATATCGCCTGGCGCTGGATGCTGGGAATCCTGGCCCTGCCCGCAGCACTTTTCGTAGCACTATTATCACTGGTACCCGAAAGCCCGCGCTGGTTAATGGTGCATAAAAACGACTATGCCGGAGCCCGGAAGATCCTGGAAGTATCGGATCCGGAAGGTGTAGAAGAAGCGATCCGTTCAATACAGCAGGACGTGGAGGAAGACCGCAAAAAAGCCAGCCTTTCTGTTTTCTTTTCCAGGCGGTTTATAAAGCCCATCATCATGGCCACACTGGTTGCCCTGTTTAACCAGTTATCCGGCATCAACGCTATTATTTATTTTGCCCCCCGGGTTTTTGAACTGGCAGGGCTGGGGAAAAGCACGGCTTTTTTACAAAGTGCCGGTGTAGGGTTGGTGAACCTGGTATTTACCATGCTGGGACTTTACCTGATCGACCGCCTGGGTCGTAAAAAATTAATGCTTATCGGCTCACTGGGATATATTGTTTCACTGGGTGCTATTGCCGCCGCCTTTTATTACCAGTACCTCGGCGGCATGATCGTGCCCCTGCTGGTGTTTATGTTTATAGCCGCACACGCCATTGGGCAGGGCGCAGTGATCTGGGTATTTATTTCAGAAATCTTCCCCAACCAGGTACGTTCGTATGGCCAATCCCTGGGCAGCTCCGTACACTGGGTAATGGCGGCCATTATCACCAGTGTATTTCCCTTCTTTGCCAATAACCCCGCTATTGGCCCTGCAAAAATCTTCCTCTTCTTTATGCTCATGATGATCCTGCAACTGCTATGGGTACTATTTAAAATGCCCGAAACCAAGGGGGTTTCGTTAGAGGAAATGGAGCGAAAACTGGGTCATCACTAATCGCGCTCCTTATTTACATCACTGTTTAAAAAATAACCGACTGTTATGCTTCGTAATACCGAAAAGGGAATCGTATGCTTTGGCGAGATCCTCTGGGATGTGCTGCCCGACCGTGAACTGCCGGGTGGTGCCCCCATGAATGTAGCCTACCATTTAACCAAACTGGGGCATCCCACCAGCCTTATTTCCCGGCTGGGCAACGATGAACGCGGCCACCGGCTGCGCGCCATACTCGAAGGCCGGCAGCTGGATACGGGTTTTGTTCAAACCGATGCGCACTATGGCACCAGCGTGGTAATGGCCACACCAAATGAAGCCGGCGATATGAAATACGAGATCGTTGAAAATGTAGCCTGGGATTTTATTGAGCTGCAGCCCCTGCATGCCACCCTCATCGCTAACGCCCGGTATTTTATATTCGGAAGCCTGGCCACGCGCAACGTGGTATCCCGGAATACGCTTTTCCAGCTGATGGATATTCCCTGCCGGAAGGTGCTGGATATTAACCTCCGGGCGCCGTTTATCAATAAGGAACTGCTGGAGTACCAGCTTCACAAAATCCAGGTGCTGAAGATGAACGAAGAGGAACTGAACCTGGTAGCCGGCTGGTATGGCCGCCTGGATCGCATTGAAGACAGGATGCAATTGCTGCAGGACCGGTTTCATATCGAAACGCTGATCGTTACCCGTGGTGCAAAAGGAGCCGTTGTAAATTACAATAACCGCTTTTATGCACATCAGGGCTTCAAGGTGAAGGTAGCCGATACCATCGGCAGCGGCGACAGCTTCCTGGCAGGCTTTCTTTCAAAATTTATTGAGGGCACACCCATCGATGCCACACTGGCCTATGCCTGTTCGGTGGGTGCCTTTGTGGCCACCCGCGAAGGCGGCTGTCCGGATTATGATGTGGGCGCCATTGAAGCCGCTTTTCACCCGACAACAAGTTCGCAAAAAAAAATCTGATTGTTTTAAACCTACTAACAAGTGTCAATATGAAACAAATTCTCACATTTATTTTATCCTGCATTGCAGGAATGAGCGTTGCCCAACAAATAACGGTAACAGGAACCGTTCGGGGCAAAAGCACGCAGGAGCCGGTTTCCGGGGTTACCATTAAAGCCGCCAACAGTATCGTAATAACGGACACTGCCGGGCGTTTCAGCATTCATACCGCAGTTAACGGGCAGCTCGCTTTCAGCCATGTGAGCATGAAGCCACTTACCCTTACCGTAGCCAATGCCAGCAGCCCGCTGCTTGTGGAAATGGAAGAGCTGGTAGGACTGGGCCAGCAGGTGATCGTGGTGGGCTATTCCACCCAGCGAAAACAGGATGTAACCGGGTCCGTAGCGGTAGTGGATCTAAGCCCGGTAAAAAATACCAGCTCCGGCAATACCATGCAGGCGTTGCAGGGACGTGTAGCCGGGTTGTATATTGAAAAGGACGGATCACCCAATGGTGCCAACAGCCGTATCCTGATCCGTGGCGCCAATACCCTGGGCAATACCGATCCGCTGTATATCATCGACGGCGTACCCACCACACGCCCGGAAGTATTCCAGAACCTCAACCCTGCCAGCATTGCATCGGTGCAGATCTTAAAAGATGCGTCCGCCGCTTCCATCTATGGATCTCGGGCCTCCAACGGAGTGGTGATCGTTACCACCAAGAACGGCGGCAATACCGAGGGCCGGGTCAACTTTCAACTCAACACCAGCCTGTCGGCCCAGTCTGAAAAATATGCCCGCTATAAAATGCTGGATGCCGTTGGCCGTGGCAAGGCCCTTTGGCAGGCATCCGTAAATGACCGCATTAACCCGGTGGATGCCTATGGCGAGATTTACACCTTCGACTGGAATAATAATTTCGACAACCCCGTGCTGAACAATGTTGCTCCCAAACCCTTTGTAGGGGGCGACCCCAATGTTCCGGTTGGGAACACCGACTGGCAGCACGTAATGTATAAAACCGGATACGTTTCCAATACCACGCTCACGGCTTCCGTTGGCAACAGGAATTCCTCCATGGAGATCAACCTGGGGTATCTTAAAAACACGGGCATGCTGCGGTATACCGGATACGACCGGCTGAGCGGGGGCATCAGTGCCATCACCCGTGCATTTGACAATAAACTCACATTTGGGGTAAACTTCAACATCGCCAATTCCGATGAAACCCTGGCCACAAAAGACATCGGCGGCTCCCCTACAACCTTCCTTGCGGTAACACTGGCCCCAACCATACCGGTATATAAAAAGGATGGAACCACTTTTGCCGGCCCGGTAGGCGGCGGTTATTCCGACCGCAATAACCCGTTGCATATGCAGTACCTGGCCCGCTGGAACAATGCCAACCGCCTGAGTGCATTTGGAAATGTGTTTGCCGAAATACAACCGGCAAAAAACCTGTTCTTTAAAACAAGTATCGGTTCCGACAATGCATTCTTCAAAAGCAAGGTAATAGAACCCTCCTTTAATGAATATGCCCCCAGCCGCGGCACCAACAGTCTTACGTTTGATGAAAACCGGTATACCAGCATTACATTTTCCAATACGCTGCGCTACAATTTAAACCTGGGAGAAAGCCGCTTTAAATTCCTGGCAGGTGCAGAATATATAAAAACCGATCTCGATACCCGGTATACCCGTAAAGAAAATTTCAGTTTACAAACCGAAGATTATTTTACACTGGATGCGGGCACCGGTAAAACAACGGCTCTGGGAAGGTCTACAGGTAACCGGCTTTTTTCACAGTTCGGCAGAATCGATTACAGCTACGCAGACCGGTACCTGGCGGCACTTACGGTAAGACGAGACGGGTCTTCCCGCTTCGGATCCGAGAACCAGTATGGTATTTTCCCCGCTGCTTCACTAGGATGGCGGCTGGATAAAGAAGCGTTTATGCAAAACAATGCGCTGTTCTCCGAGCTGAAATTAAGAGTGGGCGCCGGCCGCGTGGGCAACCAGCAGATCGGTGACATCGCACGGTTCCTCCTGTTTGCAACCCGTTATGGCACCACGCAAAATGAACTGACGCCAGGCTTCTGGGAACAATATATGAACATCGGTACTGCCTATTCCCTCTCCGGAGCCAATACCGGCGCGCTGCCCTCCGGTTTTGCACAAATACAGGCTGCCAATGCAGCCTTAAAATGGGAAACCACTGATGAGATCAATGCCGGTATCGATTTCTCTATTCTAAAAAATACGATATACGGCTCCTTTGATTATTTCACCCGCAATACCACCGGTATCCTCATCATCCCTCCCGTAGCATCGGCGTTGGGAGAAGGAAAACAACGGCCCGTTAACGGTGCTTCCAAAACCAATAAAGGCTGGGAATTTGTACTGGGTTACCGCGGCGACCGCTCCGCCGATATCGGATATAATGTACAGCTGAATCTTGCGCATTTCCGCGACCAGATCACCGAACTTCCCGAAGAAGTGCGGCCGGCCTACCCCGGCAATGTGGAAAATACGATCATCGGTCATTCCCAGTTCGACATTTTCGGATACAAGACGGCCGGACTGTTCCAGTCGCAGGCCGAAGTAGACGCCGCACCCACACAGGTGGGCGCCGGCCCCGGCCGCATCCGTTATGTAGACATCAATAACGATGGAATGATCGATGACAGGGACCGCACCTGGATCGGAACTACCTTACCCAAACTGGAGTATGGGGTGCGCGTGGATCTCAACTATAAAAAGTTCGATGTTTCTGTATTTGGATCGGGCGTAGCCGGACGCAGGGGATATGACGGCTATACCGACTTCAACAACCTGATGAAGAGCCGCGAGAACGTTGGTCCCGGTGTACTGGACGGATGGACCCCGCAGCACACCGATACCGATATCCCAGCATTAACGCTCAAGGACAATAACAATGAGCGACGCACTTCGGACTATTTTATCGTTAGCACTTCTTACTTCAAACTACGGAATTTACAGGTGGGATATACCATTGATCCCCGCAAATTCTTTACAAGGGTACGGTTCTTCCTGATGGGCGAAAACCTTGTAACCATGAAGAACAAAAAATACCTGAGCCCCGATCCTGAAAGGATCTCCATGGATCCGATACCGGTTCCGCGTACGTTCACATTCGGTGTTAATGCATCCTTTTAATACAATTCAAAAAACATAAATATGAAGCATATCATTATCATAGCGATGCTTTTTATGGCGGCCTTTACCTCCTGTAAAAAAGCATTGGATTACACACCCAAAGGGTACCTGGTAGCTGAGGATATCAGCGGACCGGAAGCCATTGAAGGATTGGTTACGGCCGCCTATGCCGCCATCGGCAACGGCGACATGATTGGCCCCATCTATAGCAAATGGGCATACGGCGGTGTGCGTTCGGATGATTGTTACAAGGGCGGTGGCGGCACCGGCGATGTGGGTGAAGTAGACGCGATGGAGCACTACAACCTGGTGGTGCCCACCATGGACGCCTTTGTATCCCGGACCTGGAAGAATCTTTTTAAATCCATTTCAAGAGCCAATGCGGGTTTGCGGGCTGTAAATGCAGCCGACGAGGCCAGCTTTCCCAATAAAAAAATCCGCCAGGCCGAACTCCGGTTCCTGAGGGCACACAGTTATTTTACCATGAAGCTCCTCTATAAGAACATTCCCATTTTCGACGAAAATGCAACGGACGCCGACATCCTGAAAACCGCCAACGATCTTGGCAATGATGAATCCTGGAACCGGATTGCCGCCGATTTCCAGTTCGCCGCCGACAACCTACCGGAAGCACAGGCAGAAAAAGCAAGGGCCAATAAGTACGCTGCGCAGGCCTACCTGGCTAAAGTAAAATTATACCAGGCGTACGAACAGGATACCCGGCACCAGGTAACGAAGATCAATACTACCCGGCTGCAGGAAGTGATCACCTTAACCCAATCGGTGATCGGTTCCGGGAAATACCACCTGAGTACGGATATCGCCGATAATTTTTTACCCGAAACGGAGAATGGCCCCGAATCGGTATTCGCCATCCAGTTTACCATTAACGACGGCACTACAACCGGCCGGCTGAACTTTGAAGACGGACTGAACTACCCCCATGGTGCACCTCAATATGGCTGCTGTGGATTTTACGCGGCCAGCCAGAACCTTGTAAATGCGCATACCACGGACGCAAACGGGCTGCCCAATTTCAATACCTTTAATAACAGTATTGCAGATTTGAATACAGCTACTGTTGATCCGCGTTTGGACCATACGGTGGGCATTGACGGGCACCCTTATAAATACGACCCTTCCAAACCCTTTAGCAACAGCTGGGTTAGAGACCCCGGTGTATACGGTAATTTTCATACCATGCGCAACCAGCAGCTGGCCACAAGCGCCTCCTACCTGAAGCAGGGACCATTTATGGGCTCCGCAAAGAACTACGATGTGATCCGCTTTGACGACGTATTGCTGATGCAGGCCGAAGCCTATATTGAGCTGGGACAACAGGATAAAGCCCTGCCCATTATTAATGATATCCGGAAAAGAGCCGCAGCCAGTACGGGCCGGCTCAAGAAGCAGGACGGAACCTTTCCCTCCAAATACCGGATCGGTGAATACAGCAGCACCGGGTGGACGCAGGATTATGCCCGCAAAGCCCTGCAATGGGAACGCAGGATGGAGTTTGCAACCGAAGGTGACCGGTTTTTTGACCTTGTACGATGGGGTATTGCAGAATCCGTTTTAAACGGCTATCTTGCAACAGAGAAGCTAAGAAGACCCTTCCTGACAACGGCTAAATTTACAGCCGGACGGGATGAGTACCTGCCCATACCACAATCAGAGATCACTTTTACCAAAGGCCTGTACAAACAAAACCCGGGGTATTGATCCTTATGATGTATCCAACAGCTAAAAGAAGTAACCGCTATAAAGCAAGGCCTGCTCGCTGCCGGACCGGGTTCAGCATACTGATCCTGCTCCTGGCAGCAGCGCTGGCCGGCAATGCACAGGGGAAAAAGCTTCCGCCATTTCAGATGGTACAGGCAAACGGACAACTGTTTAAAGCACAGCAGCTGCCCATGGGCAAACCCATACTGCTGGTGTATTTTTCGCCCGGTTGCGATCATTGCGAAAAGCTGGTACGGCAAATGCGGCAACACCAGGCACCGCTGGCAAGGCTATCGGTGGTCCTGATCACCTACTGGCCCGTAAAAGAGGTGGCCGCATTTGTAAAACAATTTTCACTGCAGCAATATCCCAATTTTTATACAGGCACCGAAGGCAATACGTTCTTTGTAAGGAACTATTATCATCTTGAGCAATTACCCTTCATGGCCTTATTTACAAAAAACGGCGATCTGGTAAAACAATACCATTCGGAGCACGGATGGAACGATTTATTACAACAAATTAAAAACCTGAAATGAGGAAGGGCCAGTAGAATGGTGAACGGTCAATGGGGAACAGATGTTGGCTTTCGATTCACTACTGACTATTCACTACTGACGATTCACCATTCCCCCTTCACGATCACAACACTTCACCTTTAATACAACCATAATATGCGATACCACAAATATTTAATCACCCTTGTAGCGGCACTGGTTTTGGCGCAGGGCATCACCGTTGCCCAGCAAAATGGCGAACCGCACCGTCCCCAGCTTCATTTTACGCCCAAAAAAGGATGGATGAATGACCCCAATGGTATGGTATTCCTCAATGGCAAATACCACCTGTTCTTCCAGCATAATCCCAATGCTACCGTATGGGGCCCGATGCACTGGGGCCATGCCACGAGTACCGACCTGGTACACTGGAACGAGCTTCCCATTGCCTTATACCCCGATTCACTGGGAACCATCTTTTCCGGCAGCGCCGTGATCGATGTAAACAATACGGCAGGCTTTGGCAAAAATGCGATGGTAGCCATTTATACCAATCACAGTCATGAGGGCGAAAAAGCAGGCACGGATAAATTCCAGAACCAAAGCATTGCCTACAGCCTGGATGAAGGTAAAACCTGGACCAAATACAAAGGCAACCCGGTGCTCAGGAACCCGGGCATCCGCGACTTCCGGGACCCAAAGGTTTCCTGGTATGCGCCGGGCAAAAAATGGATCATGACGCTCGCAACACTGGATCATATCACCTTCTATTCTTCTCCCGACCTGAAAACCTGGAAAGAAGAAAGCCGGTTTGGCAAAAACACCGGCGCACACGGCGGCGTATGGGAATGCCCCGACCTGATTGCATTTAATGACAACGGCAAACTGGTTTGGGTACTGATCGTTAACCTCAATCCCGGTGGCCCCAATGGCGGTTCTGCCACCCAGTACTTTACCGGCAGCTTTAATGGAAATACGTTTACACCCAACGACACCACCATCAAATGGCTGGATTATGGTCCGGATGAATATGCCGGCATTACCTGGAGTAACACCGGCAACCGCAAACTGTTTCTCGGATGGATGAGCAACTGGCAGTATGCAAACGTAGTACCCACGAAGAACTGGCGGAGCGCCATGACCCTGCCCCGCGAGCTGGGTATTAAAAAGATTAACGGGCAATACGTTGTTGTATCAACGCTGGCCAAAGAAGTAGATGCGGTTACCCGTCCTTTAAAAACTGTCCCCCATGTACAGGTAGCCGATCATTATGAAGTAGTAAAAGCTTCAGGCAATGCCGATGGCTTATTCCGGCTCGATCTGAGCGGACTTCCCGTAACCGATTTTTCCATTGCACTCACCAATACAAAGGGTGAAGCCGTAATCGTTGGCTTTGATAGAACCGCCAACCAGTTCTATATTGACCGCACCCGCTCCGGTGCAACGGATTTTGAAAAAGGCTTTGCAAAAAAACATGTGGCGCCAAGAATTGCCACTAATAGCAACCTGAACCTTACCATTGCCGGGGATGCCGCATCGCTGGAACTGTTTGCAGACAACGGGGCAACGGTAATGACCAGTATCTTTTTCCCTTCGGAACCCTTATCCGGCATTACGATAACAGCACCCGGCAACCTGCAGATAAAAAATTTAAAATACAGTACGTTTGTACAAAATGCTCAGAAACGCTAAGAATGATTTGCAACACTCTTTGTACTCCTTGCAGCTCAGCTTTCAACCGCAAGGGGTGCAAAGGGAAGCGCAAGGTGCGTAACGTTCTGTTCCCCGCTCCGCAGCATTTCATCGCGACCTTCACGTATTCTTCGTGCCCTTCGCGGTTCATGTTTTACCACAAGGTCCGCCAGGGGTTCGATTTTAACCGCCAGGAATGCACGGGAAGCGCGCAAAGTGCGCAGCGTCCTAAACCCCCGCCCCGCAGCATTTCATCGCGACCTTTGCGTATTCTTCGCGCCCTTCGCGGTTCAGTTTTACTGCAAGGTCCGCTAAGGGTTCGATTTTAACCGCCAGGAATACACGGGAAACGCAAGGTGCGCAATGTTCTGTTCCCTGCTCAGCAGCATTTCACCGCGATCTTCGCGTGTTCTTCGC
>NZ_JAJNEC010000005.1 GCF_021044425.1 Niabella pedocola
CGCCCTTCGCGGTTCAGTTTTACTGCAAGGTCCGCCAGGGATTCGACTTTAACCGCCACGAATGCATGGGAAGCGCGCAAAGTGCGCAGCGTCCTAAACCCCCGCTCCGCAGCATTTCACCGCGACCTTTGCGTATTCTTCGCGCCCTTCGCGGTTCAGTTTTACTGCAAGGTCCGCCAGGGATTCGACTTTAACCGCCACGAATGCATGGGAAGCGCGCAAAGTGCGCAGCGTCCTAAACCCCCGCTCCGCAGCATTTCATCGCGATCTTCGCGTGTTCTTCGCGCCCTTCGCGGTTCATATTTTACCACAAGAAGCGCAAGCACCCCACAAGGTCAGGCTGATAGCTCCTTATTGTAACGCTTCTTGTATTCAAAAGGCGTCATACCGGTAAATTTCTTAAAATGGCGGTAAAAATTGGACACATTATTAAATCCGCATTCATAGCAGATCATAGCAATGGGATACCGGTCTTCAATGATCATCCGGCAGGTATGACTGATCCTTACTTCTGTAAGAAAATCTAAATAGGTTTTATTGGTCACGGTTTTAAAATAACGGCAGAAGGAAGTCACACTCAGGTTGCCGACCGCAGCTACCTCCTCAAGGGATATTTCCCTTTTAAAGTTGGCCAGCGTAAAAACCAGCACGTTGTTCAGTCGCGCCGATTCATGCTCACTGGGTTTGTAAAATGCATGCGCGGATGCAATGGTTGTAAACTCCTCCCGTTCACTGATCACCTGTAATATCTGCAACAGGAGCAGCACCCGCTCAAAACGGGTTGCGGTTACAGACTGGTACATCAACGCCTTTATGAGCTCCGCCGAGGTCCCGTGAAAAAGCAAGCCCTTCTTTGCCAGCTCAAAGATCCGAGGCAGTAAATAGGCTTCCGGTAACTGAAAGAATTCCCGGCCCAGGCAATCGGTCGAGAACTGGATTACGATGGCTTCCACCCAGGATGCATCCATTACAGCTCCGGCTCCGTTCTCCTTTCCTCTCCAGGCGTGCGGCAGGTGTTCGCCCAAAAGGATCACCTCCCCTTCTTTAAAATGGGCCACATTATCGCCGATTAAACGGATCCCCTCGCCCTTAATCGTAAAATGCAATTCCAGCTCGGGATGATAATGGAGTGGTTTCCCAAAATTGGGTACCCGATCGTGCCTTATCGAAAATGAATCCTGCATCGGCACCGGCACTTTGTGAAAGTGAAGTTTCATAAACGGCAAACGTTAAGCATTTAAACAGGCAAACCGCGCAACAACATATTTATACAAAATTACCAGGAAAAACCATCGTTGTTATTGCATCTATCGATACGAATATAAGGCTAATTTCCGCGAAAAACCAACTTATTCAGCCATAAAAAATCATCATTTCCATCAAGGCACTTTCTATGCACAAGATGATAAGATCGTACAACAAACAGATAATTTGCGCAAAGAACGGTTACTGCTTAACACCGTAATGCATGAAACTACGGGTATAAAAACCGCAGGCGTTGCAGATGGAGGCATTTATCTTTTATACTCCTTTGCAGGTTTATCTTAAAACAAACCGCAGTGCTGTATCCCTGCCAACGCCATCATAATACAGCAATTGCCATTGGTCTTAAAAAGCAATACCCCATATAACAGCTAACGGCAGGATAAGGCAGGTTTTTCATTTCCCTGTTTCAGGTGCAATGAGCACGACAATATCTCTCAGATCAAAAAGTTCCTTTCTATTGTCTTTTTGCGCTCATCGTTTCCCGAGCTTTGAAGGGTCGATAACTACAAACTTTATACACTTCCGGTTCCAGGTATACGTGATATATACCAGGCCATCCCTGCCCTGGATGATCGCAGGATAGGAGAACTCCCCATTTTCGTTTTCGAGGGTAATTATACTGTTCCAGCTCAACCCATCTTTGCTCACTGCAAGATTCAACGGCGAACGTTTGCCACCCCACTGGTTCCCGGTTTTGCCTACATGATTATAAACCAGCAGCTGCATTCCGTTGCCGAGTGTAACCGCATCCGTTCCGGAATTCGGGTTGGGCAATACTTCCTTTTCCAATGCAGACCATGTTTTTCCATTGTCATCGGACCAGCTGCTCACAACCCCATCATCCATACTCCGGGCAAGCAATTGCAACCGTCCGCCTTTATGAAACAACACGCTTGGCTGAATCGCATTCACAGGCGATGCTGTATCAATCTTTTCGGTAATGCTCCAGGTTTTACCTCCGTCCTTCGTCATCTCAAAATGCATACGCCACCCGCTGCCCGAAGTCACCTCAGTACTTGAAGCACATAACAGTGTACCATCCTTTAATAAAACCGGTTTATTTTTTACGGGGCCCAAAATATCTTCCGGAAGGCGCCGCGGAGCCGACCAGGTTTTGCCATGATCCTTTGAGGTTATGAGCTCACCCCACCAGGCCTGGGGGCTTGGTCCCACTTTATAGAACAGCATCAATTCGCCGCCCGGAACCTGGTACAGGACCGGGTTCCAGCAGGGATACCGTTTTTTTGTATGCTGGATCCCGTTGGCTACGGAAACAGGTGCCGTCCAGCGGTCCTTCACATTGCGTTGTACCCATATTTCCACATCCGGATCCCTTTCTTTTGTTCCACCAAAATAGGCAACCACCAAACCCGCGGGTGTACTGGCAATCGTTGAAGCATGACATTCCTTAAACGGCGCTTTATCAAAAAGGAGCTGCTGCTTCAACACTGCTTTTTCCTGGCCCTGCACCAGGGAACTAAAAAAACAGAAGATAATACCTGTCGTAAACTTCATAAACGTTGATTTTATTAGCCGGATTTGCGATCCATTTAATTGAAACCTTGGTTGCTATTGCCCCTGCAGAATGGACGTTAACCCCCAAAGGGTCATCCGTTCACAACAGGTGCGGCCTTTTTCGTGATCAAAAAGCACCGAGGCATACGGTCGTTATTTTACAGCTACCGTCATGATCTGCAGATACTGTTGCGGGCCGGCAGGCCGGTACTGGTTATATACCAATAAATGACCATCCGGCGAAAATGAGGGTGCGCCTGCTATTTTAAGGTCGCCCGGTTCATTAAACGTCAACCGCATGTTCGCATGCTTCAGCAGGTCATACAAATAAACATTGTTATCCGTTACATAAGCGATCCGGGTTCCCTCTTTGTTCAGGTTAAACGAATAATCTATCGGGGTCGCATTTTTTGTAATATAAGTTGCCTGGCCACCGCTCACCGCATAACGTACCACCTGGGCAATACCCTTATCATCCGGAGCCAGTGCATAAATAAAGCGTCCATCGGGCGAAGACCGGAGCCAGTGTCTTACATGCGACAACCCTCTTCCGGTTCTACTGATCCGTTGTACCCTTACTCCCTTTGGAACGTGTGGTCTTTCCCCGGCAATACCAACGGCCGCGGTATCTTTCAGAATCTCTTCGGGATCAAGATCTGCAATAAACAGTTCGGTAATGGTCTCCCCTTTTTTATTTACGGTGTTTCCCTGAAAGGCAATGGCATAAGGGATCCGGCGGCCGGCCCCGTCGGTATAGCCGTCCTTACCCACCCAGCATTCATCAAATGCCTTACTGATTTCGTCGGATCCCGATTGCGGATGTGCCACCACATCAGCAACCACAGCCGCATACAACTGTCCGCTGTTATTCCCATCAAACGCATTTACTAAAACCGGACGCCCCGCGTCAAACATCACCCCTACCGTTCGAAGCTCCGGTTCTATCAGTGCATCGTTATAGGTAAAGCTGATCATGTGCCCGTCTCCGCTCCAGCAATGAGAATGCGTGCCCCCTCTTAAGGCACCCGGTGTATAGGGCGCCGTTATATCTCTTGCATCCATAAAAACCGGCTGCAACGGACGTTCCAGATCAATGGCCACGCCGGTTCGCCGGGATATGTCGTACGGTTTTTCTTTATCCGCATTGGCCAGCCCGTGAATAAATATAACCCGGTCTGCTACCGGACTAAACGAAGCCGCGCCCACCCCCGGCCCATATCGGGTAGGATTTTTCGTTTGATAGAGTTCCTTCTCTTCGCCCGTTTTTACATGCACCACTCCAATCACCGATGTTTCCCCGATCTTGGTATCGTCATTCCTGCCATCAAAAACAATCCACTGACCATCTGGTGAAAAAACATTGTTGTGATGAAGGGTATGTCCGCCGGCCGTGTGTGTTAATTGCAGGACGGTATTTTCCTCCTTTCCCGATGCACAACTATTCATTGTCATAAAAGTCCCTATTATTGCCCATACAAAAAAACGATTGCTTCTTAACATTGCAGTAATGATTCATTTATAAGAATCGGTCTTCATAAATCCATTGCATTCAAAAATACTATGTTGTTCTGTTTTTTTGCCCACCTCTTTGCCTCCCCGTTGTACGATCCATGCCTGATGCTACTTCCTGAAATTTTTAATGCGGTGAAAGGTTAAGAAATTGGCATCATGATTATTGTGTGCGTTTTCCTTTCCGTCAAAATACG
This sequence comes from Niabella pedocola, assembly GCF_021044425.1. GTDB lineage: Bacteria > Bacteroidota > Bacteroidia > Chitinophagales > Chitinophagaceae > Niabella > Niabella pedocola. The sequence continues at coordinate 4,488 of NZ_JAJNEC010000005.1, forward strand.
CGGTACGGCATAATACAATCATATCATTGCCTTCAAACGACCAGTCTACATACTGAAATCCGTGACGCAATACATCATTATGCTCCAGGATTGTTTTCACATCCTCCCAATGAACCAGGTCAGCCGATCTCCGCAGTACCAGCACATTCCGGAACGAGGCAGGATTGCGCGTAGGGTACTGGTTGCGGTACTTTTGGGGAATCGAATTGGTTAATGTGTAATAATAATGCGAAACGCTATCATACCTGATTACAAATTTCTTGCTGCCCCCGTCAAAAGGAATAAAGCCTTTTCCCGGATCAAAGCGCAGCTGCTTACCATCAGAAGACAGCGCCACCATGGCCGCCTTTTCATCAAGGCTGGCCTTGTTATCTACCCGCAGCATATCCCATAACTGTCCGTTCTTATCCACTACAAAATTGCCTTCCAACCAGCCACCAAAATTACCATCCAGGTATGTGCTATCGTAATACATTACATTGCTGGTGCTCCAGGATTTTGCGTTCAGCAGATCTGCGTCCACCGGTGCCGACATTACCATGGCACCATAGCGTTTTCCCCATTGCAGTATGGGGCCATGCGCTGTTTCCATCGGCCGCCATAACCGGCCATTGTACTCCACTACGGGCATGGGCGCACAATGAAACATCCCCTGGAGCAACAGCCCGTTGCCTGCTCCCGTAGGCTTTGTCCATGTGGCTCCGCCATCGTCCGACCTGCGGATCAGCACCGTACCATGATGACGATCCGGACCTAAAAGGTAAAGAGCGCCTTTATGCACAAACAAACTGGACCAAAACGCACCAGATATCTCCCCCACCTGTTTCCAGGTTTTTCCTTTATCCGCTGAGCGAAAGACCCTGCTAACCGCCTGTACAAACTCGGAACTATTGGGGCCAAAAAAATCATGCGAAGCCACATAATCCCCGTTGGGGAGAATGGCCAGACTGGGCGATCCGATGTATTGCATACTGCCGGCAGGGCTATACGTAACAATGGTACCCGGCACCTCCTTAAACATATGTTGCTGCGCACAAACAGCTCCATATAAGCACAGGAACAGGGGAAGCAGATAAAAGCGATTCATTTTAAAATACTGGTTATTATTATTTGATTTTTTGGTCACCGATAAAACGCTTCCCCAAAAATACGTGGAAGCAACAGATCCGAACCTATAAAATGTTACCCTGTTTTTATGATTTCTTAGCATGCCCAACAAGGCCTGTATATCCCCGCCTGTTTTCAACGGATCCGTCATCGGATAACCACTCCCGATATCTGATCCGCCAGATCGCGGCACCTGCGTTCCAGCTGGTCCATATTATTTTTTATTTCGTAAGACACCTGACCATTTCCGGATTCCCGGGTAAAAACCGAGATGTTCATTCCCTTTTTCCACAGGTAGTATTTGGCGGATTTGGGATAATCCTTATGCATCACTTCCATTTCATCCCTGAAGAATTGCTGCACCAGGGCCACTTCCCGTTCCATACGGGGTTTATTATAATTGCTGCACAGCCACACGACCAGCTCCGGAAAATAATTTCCCTGGATACAGGAAAGCCCCGCAGAACCGGACCGGAGGGATGCAACGGCATGCACCATATAGGCATCGTATAACCCAAAGAATGGTGCCCCCGCACAAAGCCGGTTCTTCTCCCCTACGCGTTCTATATCGAGGCAGGTATCCTTGTGATAGATCACCCTTCCGGTGCCCGCAAATTTTGCCAGCAGCTCCGGTGCCAGCAATCTTTTATATGGCACCGGACATTCGTAAAAACCAAGCGGTATTGACCCTGTTAAGGCAAGCAGATCTGTGATCCGTTGCTCCAAAACAGTGTCTGATTCATCTTTGTGCGCCAGCAAACCGGTTAATGCAATTACCGCCTGAACACCGGTATCATAAACGGTCTTTATAAATCGGGCCTGGTGCTGAATGGAGTCTCCAAAATTGCCGGCCGCAACTACCGGTACCCGGCCGTTCGCTGTTTTCAACACCTGTTTTATTACCTGTATCCGTTCCCTTGGTGTCAACTCAAACATTTCACTGGACTGGCAATTGGCAAAAAGTCCCCTGGCGCCGGCATCCAGGTAACATTCCGTAAGTGCCGCCAGCCCCTCAAAGTCTACCGACCCGTTTTCTTTAAACGGGGTCAGCATTACCGGCACAAAGCCTTTTTCATTCGTTGTCATATTTATTTTAACCTTTTATCCCTAAAAAAACAGCAACACCTTTGTTCTATAGCAAGATGTATCCACAGGCCATAAAGAGTCCTTATGATCACGGATCATTTTTACCAATCCCTTTTTGAATGACCGGGAACGGGATACCGGATTGTACATGAACCCGGCACGTAACGCCGCATCAACGCAGTATCCTAATGCTCCTTTTTTTGAAAGCGGGTGAACAGCAATCCCGTCAAGAAGATCACCAGGGTTCCTACCACAATGATCATATTCGCGTGCAACGCACTTTTTACATAATAATATTTTTCCGGGATCCAGGCAGAGAAGGTCATCCACAGGATCACAATGATGCCGGTGATGGTAGCCAGCAACGCCGCGGTATTGCCTGTTCTTTTGCTGATGATTCCCAGCAGGAACAGGCCCAGCATGCCTCCTGCAAAAATGCCGGAGAGCTGCCACCAGATATCCAGTACACTCTTAACCCCAATCATCAGCACACCGGCAATCATCCCTAAAAGGCCAAATACAACGGTGGCAATATGCAATAACCGCAACCCCTGCTTATCATCTACATTCTGCTTAAAATATCGTTTATAAATATCCTCTGCAAATACGGTAGCAGACGCGTTCATACCCGAACTGATGGTGCTCATACCGGCTGATAATATCGCGGAGATGATCAGCCCTACCAATCCCGCGGGGATCATGGTTACCATAAAATGCGGCATTACCTTATCGCCGTAATCAGCCGGCGCCAGGCTGGCGGCCAGTGCCGAAACCTGTCCGGGGGCAGCACCCTGCCCCAGCCGCTCTGCAGCCACCTGTAATTTCACTACATCCAGCAACGCCGGATTCAACTGGTAATAGGCATAGAGGCAGGTGCCAATAATAAAGAACAGCAGCGATGCCGGGATATAGATCCATACACAAAGCCAGATTGATTTTGCGGCTTCTTTTTTTGAAGTAGCCGTATGATAACGCTGCACATAATTCTGGTCCATCCCAAAATTATTGAGATTGATAAAGAAGCCATATAGGAGCACCACCCAAAAACCGGAGCTGGTAAAATCCAGCGCCATTCCACCCAGGCTGAACTTATGATCCGCCTTCCCGATCTCTATGATCCTGCCAATGCCACCGTCCACGTTTGAGATCACCAGGTACACAATCAATATCGCCCCCAGCGTTTTCAAAACACCCTGTACCACCTCCGTCCAGATCACCGCCTCAATACCCCCCATAACCGTATACAGGATGATACAGGCCCCGGTGATCAACATAATGACCTGCATATTGTACCCCGTAAGCGCCTGGAGGGTGAGTGACAAGCCAAAAAATATGGAGCCCATGCGGGCGATCTGCGTCAGCAAAAAACAAATGACGGCATAGGTACGCGCCCAGGGGCCAAACCGTTTTTCCAGGTTGGTATAGGCAGATACGGATCCTTCATTCCGGTAAAACGGAACAAAATACTTTGCTGCCACCCAGGCTGCCAGGGGCATGGAAAGACTGAATGCAAAAGCATTCCAGTTGCCTCCAAATGCTTTTCCGGGCACTCCAAGGAAGGTATTGCTGCTTAAAAAAGTAGCATAAATAGAAAGTCCCACTGCCCAGCCCGGTATGCGGCCGGATGCCGTAGTGAACTGATCTGCATTTTTATTCTTTCTTGAGAACAGATACCCCACCAGCACCATGGCCACCAGGTAAAGCAGGATCACACTTAAGTCAATCAAAGGCAATGTCTTCATTTGTAAAATTTATCGCTCATTGGAAGCTTGCTCGCTCAGAATGTAAAAGTATCACAGTAAACGTACCCGGCAATTTAAATATTTGTCCATTTTTTATACGATCCTGCCCTTACCGGCAAAAAAACCGCTTCTTCCAACCCAAGCGGCGGGTTCCTGGTCTGCGGTGAAACAGCCCTCTCGCAAACACGGATATTTCCATTGCGTGCACTAACCGTTTTTATCTCGTCCCCCCCAAAAAAATAGGTGGCCCAATGCCACCCATTACTATCTGCTTGTTAAAAAATGATCCGTCTTACTCCCAACCCGGGTTCTCGGTTACCAGCGGTTCCAGGCTCCGGATGGTTTGCCCGATGGGAAACAACAGCAGGTACTGGCCTGCTTCTTTTCCCTTTAGCGAGGGTACCATCTTAAATGCCTGGTCAAAACGCACCAGGTCCCACCAGCGTTTGCCCTCCGTACAAAGTTCCAGTAAGCGCTCTTTAAGGATGGCAGCGTCGTTGCTTTCTTTTGAGCCGTTCACAAATATATGTGAGGGATAGCTGGTTCCGTACGCCCGCTGCCGCACACTGTTTATTTCAGCAGCAGGATCCTGTCCCAACGCATTCTTTGCTTCGGCAATCAGCAGCAACACATCCGCCAGGCGGTATAAGATCACATCGGTAAAAAAGCTGCGGGCGCCTCCATCCACAACGCCTCTTCCCTTCATGGTAATGGCCGCATAATATTTATTATCCTTATCAAACACTTCATAGAACGTGGCCGCACGGCGCTGATCATCGGATGTGAACATGCGTCTTACGGTATCCGCAATCTGCATTACACTGCCATTACCACCCTGTACGCCCACCACTGACTGTATGGGTGCGGGGAGCCCGCTCAGGTTGATGATGTACATATTGGTGTAATAGTTATTGGGTGCCTGATCCAGTAACTGAAAGCGTACCGACATCAGGATCTCGGCATTGTTCTTATTGGTATAACTGAATATATCCGCATAGTTGGGCAACAACTGAAGATCGGCGCCTTTAGCATCATTCAGGGCGGTTAGCGCCGTTGTAAAATCGGCTGCACCGCCATTCATCCGTTTGCCCGTCCACAGGTATACCTCACCTTTCAGCGCGTTAGCCGCCGGCTTATTCCAATAAGAACGGTTACTGCCAAAGGCATTATCCGGGTACAGTGAAAGCGCCTGATCCAGGTCCTGTTTAATAAGCTTGAACACATCCTCTGCGCCGGACCGGGCCACCTGGATGGTAGCAGGATCATATTTCTCCGTAGGCTCCGTGCGGATGGGTACCCCGCCCCAGGTTCTTACCAGTGAAAAATAAACAAAGGCCCGCATCGTATATGCCTGTGCCAGGGAACTTTTTTTTACGCTCTCTGATGCAAACGATATATCCGGCGCATATTTCAGGATCAGATTGGCCGTGTTGATCACGGTATACAGACTCATCCAGTTAGGCCCCGGGTTGGTCACATTGAGGGTGTTGTTATAATACCTGTCGAACCCCAGGGTTCCGGCTGCTGCTCCCCGTAATACATCACTTCGGCCTTCGCCCATAAAGTACAGATCACTGGACGCCGGAATGCGCAGCTGGTAATACATACCCCGCAGGGCACCCGCCACATCGTCCTGGGTTTTGAAGAATGTTCCCGGGGTAATGATACTTACCGGGTCTGTTTCTATTCCTTTTTTGCAACCGGTGGCTAAGATGAAACCGGTGATGATCGTGATCAGAAATTTCATTTTCGTCATTGTCGTCCTGATTAAAAAGTTGCACTAATACCCAATGTATAATTCCTTGTAATGGGATAATGACCATTGTCCTGGCCGCCATCTTCAGGATTGATACCGGTGAATTTTGTAAAATAATGCAGGTTGTTGCCCGACAGGAATACCTTCAGGTTCTTCAGATGGGCTTTACGGATGAAATCGGGAAAAACATAGCTTACAGCCACCTGTCGCAGGCAAAAGAAGTCTCCTTTTTCATAGTAATTGTTATTCCCTCTGAAGATATTTAACGGCTGGTCCTGCCAGGTATAACGGGGCGTATTGGTAATATCACCCTGCTGCTTCCACATTTTGTCGATATAACTCTGGAAGGGCAATGCATCTCCCTGCGCCTGGGCATTGGCGAAGGCTGCGGGATAATTATAGATCGTATTGCCCAGTGTAAAATCGGTCCGGATGGAAAGCCCGAATCCTTTGTAGGTAAAATAATTATTAAACCCACCGGTCCAGTCCGGGTAAGGGTTGCCTACATAGATCCGGTCGCGGTTGTCGATGAACCCGTTCCCATCAAGGTCGGCCCATTGCACATCTCCCCCACGCTTGAACTTTTCTGCAGTGGAAGGCACTCTATCCGGCAGGGCTTTGGCAGCTTCTTCATCGGTGGCATAAACACCTACCTGTTTGTAAGCAAACATATCGCCAAGGCGCCCGCCTTCCTGTAATCCGCCCAGGTAAGCATAGTCTCCTATGGACGCATCCCATACATACTCGCCGCCTATCCGGTTCCTGGCGATTCCGTTATCCGGCAGCTTCAGGATCTTATGACGGGTATAGCCGGCATTAAGGGATACGTTCCATTTAAATGCCGATGCAGCAGGGAATACATGTCCGTTTAGCTCAATTTCAAAACCCTTGTTCTGCAAACTTCCCAGGTTGGTAAAAACAGCGGTAAAGCCCGTGGATGCCGGCAGGCTCACGGTGGTAAGCAGATCGTCGGTGGTACGGTTATATACATCAAAGATGATGCTGGCCCTCCCGTTCAGGAACCCGATGTCCGCTCCCAGGTCGATGGTTTTGGAGCGCTCCCAGCGCAGATCCTGGTTAGGCAGTATATCTGCACGGATGATAGACTGGCCGCCATATAAACCGCCGGTGGTGATGTAACTGCCATCCGGCTGAAAATCGCCCAGCCCGGATATATTCCCGTTCACCCCGTAGCTGGCTCTCAGTTTTAACTGCAATACATCTGCAACAGACTGGAAGAATTTTTCCCGGTCCACGTTCCAGCCCAGCGATACCCCCGGGAAGAAACCGAATTTATTATTCTCGCCAAGATTAGAGGCGCCATCATAGCGGGCATTGACAGACAACAGGTATTTTCCCTCATAATCATAATTGATCCGGGAAAACAGGCTTTGGATCGCCAGGTCGGATATGGTGCTGCTGACTCCGGTTGGAGTTGCAGCACTGTTTAATGTGGAGATCAGGTCTGTGGCCGCATTCTGGCCGCTGGCAGAAAAAGTGGTATTCCTTCTGAAATAGTGCGAGAACCCGCCCTTTGCTTCTAAGCTGTGTTTACCGGAAAATACATTGGCATAGGTCAACACGGCATCTGCCTGGTACTGCGTGTTCCGGGTACTGCTGGCAGAAGTATTGCGCGTGGTCACCATCGGGCCGATTCCATTGAGCATGGCCGCCGGCTGAAAACTGTAGGTGGGCACAAGATCCCTGTTGAGCGACAGCAAGGGTTCAAATACCAGTTTTTTGGAAATATCCCATTTTGCCCTCAACGAATAGGTTGAGGTTTCAAATTCCGTATTGCCCTTGGGTGCATATGTTCCTTTAAAATAGTAATCCGGGTTACCGATGGACTGGTTCTGTCCCGGAGCCATGGTACCATCTTCAAATTTGTACTTTGCCGTACCCGGTAATGAGGCTGAGCGGTAGAACAGGTTGGCCAGGCTGGATACGGTACGGGTATCCCGGTTGGTATACTGAACGCCACCCAGTATCTGGAGATTGTCCAGTATTTTATAACTGGCATTGATATTCAGACTTAGCCGGTTGTAATCCGTGATGGTGGCGGTGCCCTGCGATTTTGTATAGCCCAGTCCTGCATAAAACGACGCCTTATCATTGCCGCCCGAAGCATCCAGGTAATGGTCAAAGGTATACGCGTCGCGATAGATCAGGTCCTGGTAATTGGTTTCTGCATAAATAAGTGTTTTTGCGGGATCAATGGGATCCGGCATGCTCTTCCACCCTTCCTGTAGTTTGTGCTGGTTTTCCGGGGTTAGAAACATGACCGTATATGCCGTATTATTTGAAAGATCATTTCCGGTACCTGTCGCATTTGGCAATCCAAGCCGGGAGATCAGATCGGGCCGGTATTCCGCAGCAGCTTTTACCCCCAGCCGGTTATAATAGATATAATCCCGGGCATTGGCATATTGGATCAGCCGGGTGGGCTGCCCCACAGAGCCGTTAAAGCTATACGAGATCTGTGTTTTATTGGGTTTGCCCGATTTGGTGGTAACGATCACCACCCCGTTGGAACCACGGGTTCCGTAAATAGCGGTTGATGCGGCATCCTTCAACACCTGCACCGACTCTATGGAAAATGCGTTTACATCATTGAGCCCGTTCGGGCGGATCACACCGTCAATAATATACAGCGGTGCTGCACCGTTGGGATTTTGAATCGATGTACCTCCACGCAGAATGATCCGGGGTGCCACACCGGGCTGGCCGCCACCGGTAGACATTACCTGCAGCCCCGGTATATTCCCCTGCAGGGCACTTCCCACATTGGTGTAGGTTGTATTCTGCAATACCTTATTATCGAGCTTCGAAACAGCCGTGGTCATTTTCTGCCGCGACTGGGAGCCGTACCCGATCACCACTACTTCCTCCAGTTTGGATACGTTTTCCTCCAGAACAATATCGATGTCCGTTCGCTGTGCCACCCGCACCTCCTGCGTAGCATAACCGGTACTGCTGAAAACCAGTACGGCGTTGCCGCCGGTGACCGCAATGCGGTATTGTCCCTGTTCCGAAGTCATGGAAGAAACATCACTTCCTTTCTGATTGACGGTTACACCAGCCAGGGGTTTTCCCCCGGCATCTTTTACCATCCCGCTGATTGTTTGCTGTGCTATGGAAGTGAACGCAGAACAAAGCAGCAACAGCAGCATTACGCACTTTGAAGTATTGCGTTTCAGCGTACACATTAAATGGCTGAATTCCCTCATAGATAAATCCTTTTACTGTAAAAAATCATTTGGAAACCTGTCTTCCGGGGCATTATTCCAGTTAGCATGCGCACCGTTTCCTTAATAGCAATAATACGATGACGAAGCGAGGAAAGCTGGTATTATCCTGCTGCATTGTTGTATTTTTCTTTTCCCTGCACCACCCCGGCCGGCTGGTAATTACCAGCCGGTATGATCATGAATAAACCCGATGAGGCTTTTTGCCATAGCGGCATGATCCTCTATGAGGGGGTGACCGGCCGTGCCTTTATAGGGAAAGAAATGTGTATATACTTTTTCATCGGCCAGCGCCTGCACAGCCTGCTGTACGTACCCCGGCCACGGCGATCCCGTACGGGTAATACCCATATTCCCCAGTACGCAAACAATATGCGCCTTTGGATAATGCCGGCGTAAGCTCCGGATAAAATCCTGGTATGCCGCAATGATCTGTTCTGCCGCCGGCGCCTTTGTTCCAAAACGTTTTTTAAATGCATCACTCTGTGGGTTGCCGATCACCGCCTCGTCGTTCTGTAACAGGTTTACCACAACAATATCCGGCTGGTAGGCAGAAAAATCCCATAAACGGGATGCGTCAAACGGGTTAACGCGGTTGTAGATCTCCGGCATCAACTCCTTCCGGAAACCGGCCAGCAAGCCGATCCCGCTCTCTGAAATACAGCGGTACCGGGCCTCAAAATGTCGTGCGGTAAGCGCTGCATAAGAGCGGTAATTATTTTCATACAGACTGGCCCCGGAGTCGCTGCCGGAGCTGTCTTCAATGGCATGCCCGCAGGTAATGGAATTTCCGTAAAACTCCATTTTCCTTTTTTGAAAGGGCGGCGGAGGCAGCAGCGTGGTTCCGGAGGGCAGCTCCAACGCATAGAACTTTGTATACCCCCGGTTGTATTCTTTGTTGATCTGGGTGCGCTTAAACAATTCGATGGTGTGGTTCCCCGGTGGCAATCCATCAGCCAGCAGGTACCATTTCCGGGCCGTGTCGATCCGTATTTTTTTGATCGCCTCCATGTCTCCGTCAACGATCACATTAAAATAGTTCTGTCCGCTATAGTCCTTCAGCGATACACGGACACCCGTTCCGGAAAAGCGGAACCGTACCGTGGTGCCAGACCAGCAAAGCGTTGCCGCCTCCGGGTCGCCGTAATCGATCCGTCCCTCATATTGAATACGCCGATCATTGAAAGCGATCAACGCTACCTCCTGTTTCCCCGGAGAAGCTGCATGTTTATTTATGGTACAATTCGTTTGCATGATTGTGATTATACCCACCAGGGTGTGCAATATTGCCGCCTTACCAAAATGTTTTCTTTTAATCATATTGTTCTTCGTGAACCGGCTTCTAAAAATTCAATTATACAGCGGTTGTGTCAAAAACTGTTTAAACCCTGTTTCCGTTCCATCTGCCGAAGCAGATCTGCATCTGTTGAGCACTATTTCTTTTTAGATGCTGAACAAGCTGCCAATAACAGGCGCACTGCCGCTTTGAAGATCAATCTTTGTCATGCCGAACAATGTCAAGCTGAACTGGTTTCAGCTTCTATTCGGCATCTATGCATGATCAAAGCGGATCCTGAAACAAGTCCGGGATGACTAAAAGCATCCCCGCCAATGACGCTGCGATCTTCATGTGCGCTGCCATTAGGCGTTAAACCCCGTTTCAAAAAATTCCGGCAATAAGGCCCGGCAGCGTTCCCGCACCAGTAATGCCTCGGCTTCCGTTACGCCCCTGTAGGGCCAGCGCAGCCGGAGTGGCGTATTGCCCCAGCCGGTGATCCACGCCAGCATTTTATCAATGGCCTGTCCCGGGTAACGCCGCTCCATGATCAGCGGAAAGATATGCAGTTTAAAGAATACGCCGATGCGTTCCTCAAACTGTACCGCCTTTTCCATATCGGTACACATATCGTTATACCAATGCTGCGCTATAACGGGATGCAGGCAGGCAATATTTGAATACGCACCATGTGCGCCCGATCGTATTCCGGATGCCAGCCGGTGCCCCGGCACAAACAACGAGAGCCCCGGGATCGCGCGCATTTGAGCATACCAGTCTTCATCTCCACCCGCGGTTTTGCAGCCCACTAACGGAATACCCTTCCTGATGATTGCAGCATAGTCTTGCGGTACCAATACCCGCTTGGCATGCGGTGGATTATACAATACCACGCCGATCCCCGCCCCGGCATTACAAACACCCTCCAGGAAAACCAATACTTCATCGGGAGAAAGCGTACTCCAATCCGGCAGGATCACCTGTATAGCGCCCGGCTTTAACGAACGGATCCGTTTAATGCGTTCCAGCGTCTGTTTGGGACTGGTGCAGCTACACCCGATCTGAAAAGCCATACCCGTCTGATTGCACGCATCGGCCAGCATCCCGCTGATGACATCAAACTCTGCTTCCGTTTGGTTATAAAATTCACCGGCCGTGCCGTTGGAATAAATTCCATTCACTCCTGAGGCGATCAATGTTTTCAGCTGCTCCTGTAGCGATTCATAAAGAATCGATTCATCCTCCGCTATAGGCAACAGCAAGGTACCCCAGGTACCGTATATGTCGCTTGCTTTTAATGGTTTCATCTTTATTATTTATACCCGCTCCAGCATAATGGGATACGTGCGCCCCGAATTCCACTGGCATACGTAAATATTTTCGTCATCATCCACACATACATCATGCGGGTGCACAAAAACAGCGCCCTCTTTTTCCTGGGGCAACAACCGGCCATCCCGGTACACCGGTGCGCTTGCTCCCGGTGTAGCCACCACCCTGTTATTGGCATCCAGTATGGTAATATATCCAGAACCTGCGTTGGTATTGGATCCCGACCGGAAAACAGCGGCATAAAGCTCCTTCCCTTTGATCACCGGGCGACATACAAAGGAACCAGGCAGTTCGATGGTTTCGAGATAGGTGCCGTCCATCGTAAAGCGTTTGAAGGCATTGTGGTTCCGGGACGTGATCAGCAAACTGGCATCGCCGTTCCGGTAGTCAATAGCAATTCCGTGGGCACAATCAAACTGTACGGCTCCGTTCCCGCGGCCGCCCCAATGCCGGATATACTGGCCCCTGCTGTTATGCTGGATCACATATTGTAATCCATAACCATCCGTAACATAGATATCGCCATTGGGCGCTACCACCGACTCCGTGGGCAAAAACTGATCTGCATGCTGATATACACCGGCTGCTGCCGGATAACCGATCTCGAGGATCACCCGGCCGTTGAGGTCGGTCTTGATCACCTGGTGCCGTTCGATATCGCAGATATAGAGCATCTGCGTACCATTTTCATCATGAATACTTAAACCATGCGCCCCCGGAAATGCATGTCCAAAGGCATCCAGTATTTTTCCGCTTTTATCATAAACGATCAGGTTATTACGGGTTTCATTCGTCAGTAAAATGATGCGCCCCCTGGCATCCATCACCATCTCATGACAATCATTTACAGGATAGGTTCCGGGCTGAGGAAGACCCCAATGCGGATCAACGTTGTAGCGATGTTGATAATGCCCGATGATCATAGCTGCTATTATTTTAGTTTGTTGTTTCTATCAGCAATATCTGGCTTTCAAAAGAATTTTTTACGGGCCATTGAATACCGGCTTCCATTAAAAAGTTTCCGGGATAAACCGTACCCTTATCATCCGCCGCTTCCGCATTTTTTACCCGGTACTGACGGTCGGGGTCCAGCCCCTTTAATTTTAATACCGTGGAACCATTGTCGATGTATTGCGCCCCTTTGAGATCCGCAGTTTTTGAATACCCCCCGGAAACATAGGCCGCCAGGTTATAGCAGAAAACAGTTGCCGCTTTTTTGTCTGTACTATTGTATTGCAAGGCACAGCGGTTATGCTCATACGGAGATACCAGCCTGTAAAGATCACCCTGCTGCACCAGGGGCCGGATCCGCTTATAGAGTTCTATTTTCCGCTTTGCCAGCGTACGCTCTGTTTCTGTCCATTTACGGATATCATATCCGATGCCCAGCACGCCGCTCATGGCCACATCAAATTTATACGGCAGTGGCGGGTTCAGCTGTACCTGGTTGGCAATGCCCTCAATTACCCAGGACACCATTGTATTGGCGGGTAAGGCACCCAGATACCCGTATTGAATGAACAACCGATCCACAGCAGTGCTGTTATCGCTGGTCCAGGCCTGATCCATCCGCGACAGCATGCCCAGGTCTACACGTCCGCCGCCACTGGCGCAGCTTTCAAACAGCACCTCCGGAAATTCCTTCCGCAATGCATCCACCAGCCGGTAAACATTACTGACAAACCGGATACGGACTTCCAGCTGCATTTCGGGAGATGCTGCGGCCCAACCCGGATCGGACAGGTAGGTATTCTGATCCCATTTGATAAAATCGATCTTGTTTTCGCGCAGCAGCCTGCTCAGCGACTGGTATAAATACTGGTACACATCTTCTCTTGCCAGGTTGAGGAACACACGCCCCGGTACCTGCCGGCGTCCGGGAAACTGCAGGATCCAGTCGGGATGTTTTTTATATACATCCGTTTTGAGCACCACACTTTCCGGCTCCACCCATATCCCGAATTTCATGCCCAGCGCATGTACTTGATCGATCATGGGCTGCAGGCCGTTGGGAAATTTATTCCGGTCTACCTCCCAGTCGCCCAGTCCTTCGTCACTTTTATTCCGGTTCTTAAACCAGCCGTCATCCATACAAAACAGTTCTACCCCCATACCGGCAGCGATCTTTGCCATTGCTACCTGCTCTTCCTCTTTCAGGTGATAGGTGGTGGCATACCAGCTGTTAAACAATACCGGCCGCAGCACATTGCGGTGCGTTTCCGGTAATATTGTTTGCCGTACATAAGCGGCGTTTAACAGGGCGGCACCCGTTTCGCCTTTTTGCGTAAAGCCGGTCGAGAACTTTGGCGTGGTAAAGGAAGCACCCGGTTTTAATAGCCATTCGGTATCCCAGAAATTGATCCCGCCCAGGATCTGTAAGGCCGTATTATAAGAACGCTCCATTTGGTTATCAAAGATCAGCTTCCAGTTGCCGCTATAGTGTACCGAACCAAACCAGGCGGGGCCCTGATCCATACCGGCGGTACTCCTGGGCCGTACCATAAACCAGGGCATATTGCGGTTTGATTTGAACAGCTTGTTCTCAATGGTCTTTACACCGGGCGTGAGCACCGAACGGAACGGCTTAAATTCCGCCAGTTCCATCCCTGATAGCTGGGTCAGCTCGTATTCATCGGATGGCAGGAACAAACTGCCGGATAAAAGATTCTGTATACGGATATTTCCTTTTTTACCCGTATGGGTCACCTCCACCCATTTTTCCAGGATATCAAACTCCGCCAGCACCCGGATATACTCCGTAACCTGCAGCGGGTATTTCCGGTCCTTTTCGATGATCCTGAGGGTAGGACGCCCTTCTATCGTCATCACCTCACCGGATACATATTCCAGGTCGGCATCCCTTACCTGATCATTAAACACTACTTCCAGCAACGGTGATTTTGTAGGATAGCCGCCCCGTACCGGCAGCTCCTCCACACCCTGCGTCCATACACCCGACCGCTTTTTAAATCCGGCCTGGGCAACCGGTCCGTAATAAACGGGGTATACCCGCTTATCCTGGCTGATCAGCAGTTGGTAGGCTGAAGACTTTGTGCGGATCAGCCAGCCGCCATTCGGGTCCGGCACCGGAACCACCGGAGCAGGGTCTGCCTGCGCATGTAACAGCAGGTGAATGCCCATAAAAAAACACAAAACGCACGTTTTCATTTTTTGTATATCTATTTTTGATTGATTCAAACCCGCTTCTTCATCCGATCCGCATTGCAGGGTCTTTTCTTTTTCCGTCCCCTGCTCCGCTTCATTATTTTGTATACGTTACCCATACCGGCGATCCCCAGGCCATGGCCCCATCCTGCTGGATCACGCGTACATAATAATAACTTTCACCATCCTTCTTATCCTGGTAACGTGTATCCTTAAATACAAATTCAAATGCACCGGTACCGGGCTTATAGGTTTGCACAACCGCATTGTTCCTGATAATATCCACCTGTTCAATGGCTGCCGTGCCAATAATGGTTCCGCTGATCCGGATGGGTGAAGCACTTATAAATGAGGCCCCCATCAGGTAGGTTCCTGCAGACCCAGTATGCTTTATATCCAGGATGATGTTATCGGTGGCCGCATAGGTACGCCGGTTGCGGATGGCGTTACCCAATCCTTCCGGCGTAAGGCTTTCGGCGATCAGGCAGGCATAACTGAGATGGGTGGAAATATGATCGGACGAAGCAATAAAGCCGAGCTTATAACCCTTCGCCAGTGCATTCCATGCAAAGCCCAGAGGTTTAAAGGAAGGACTCCGGGGTGCCGAAGAGGCGCGCCCTACCGGTTGAGTACTATCCGGGAGTGTATACCGTTTATACGGACGCGGGCTGCCGGCGTATTCATAACTATCACGCATGCCCTGGTAAATTTCCATTAACGGCTCTACCAACGGATCATTGTCCCGCCAGTCCGTGCCACTGGTGCGCCCGGTGGTATGCGGAATGCTGAACCCGTTGTGGCGGCGCAGGTACCAGTACAATGCGCCGCTGCCTACATAGCCACCGCGGGCTTCAAAAGCGCCAATGGGGTAAATATAGGGCGTACCTCTTTTTGTAAAAAAGATGTTGCGGTGCCCATTGGGATACTCCACAGAGCGTTCGTATCCGTAAAAGGAAACAAAGGCATCGGGGATCTGGTACAGGTCCTGCAGTTTTTGTGTGTTCCACCAGTTGTATTCATCCCATACCGCATCCGTATGATTGGAAACGCCTAAAAAGTCCAGGGCGGCGGCATCCCGTGCATAGCGGTAGGCATCCAGTATGGAGCCATCATTGCTCCCGTCTACGGAGATATCGGTATGCCGGTGCAGGTCGCCCCGGTAGATGGCGTATTGTTTGGTACCGTTTTGAATGCGGTAGTTACGGATCCGTTGCACCGCTGCTTTTTCCAAAGGATCAAACGGCTTATAATCCGTTATACGTGTTTCATTATAAGCAGCCAGCTCCGGTGCGTTGCTTCCCCGCCATTTCCCGATCTCGCCCAGCGCCACCTGCAACTGGTTATGCTGATAGGTTTTCCGGTTGCGCAGGTCTGTGGCCCAGGCGGCCCAGATGTTTCCGTCAGCATCTATTGCCGTAGCCGGCAGCATGTCGTTCCGGCCCGCGCTCTGCGGGACACAAACCGGCGGGCTCCAGCTCCCGTTTACATACTGTAACGCCTGTATCTCAAAAAGCGCCAGATCAATCGGTCCCTCCAGGGGTGTATCCGGCTCCCGCATTACCAGGTGCCGTACCAGCAGCCAGGGATTGCCCTGCGCGTCTATTTGCAATTGCGGCAGTTCCCAAAAATCTTTCGGAGCTAACACGGCTGATAACGGCTGCCTGGTAGTGAGCACGCGGTCTCCATCCAGACAGATCAATTTCACGGAACGCGATTCATGCAAACGGGTTTGCTGCCGGTCCAGCAAAAAGCCTACGTCCTTGCCCCAGTTTTCACCCGACTCATCCCATGCCAGCCAAAGACGGTTCTGCTGATCATAGGCAATGGAAGGGTGCGCTTCAAATTTCCCGGTTGCGATCACGGCCCGTTCCGCCTGCCATTTCCCGTTTATATACTGCCTCAGGTAAATATCATAGCTTCCCTTTGCATAACCATCCCAGGCAATAGAAACAGTACCATTGGGGGCGGCAGCAACCACCGGCCACCAGTTGTTACCCCCGGCAGATGCGCCGTTGCTTACCTGCACTACCGGTTTCCAAACACCTTTTTCCAGCTGCCGTGCGCAGATCCGGCTATTGCCGCTTCCCGTTTGCTGCCATACCAGCCAGATGTTTCCCCTGGAATCGGTGGTCATCCGGTGATACAGATTCCGTACAGCCCCTCCTGTTGTAAGGCATTGGATTGCCGACCATTTGCTGCCATCAAAGCGGCGCGTATACAGGTCAAACCGGTTCTTTACCTGCATGGCCCATACCACCCATATATGACCGCCCTCATCTTCGGCAAGGGCCGTGGAAAAAATATCTGCATGCTCCGCAATTGTTACCGAAGGAAGCCATACGCTGCCCCGTTTGCATTGCACCACCAGTTTATCAGCAGTTCCATCAAAAGCCTGCCGGGCCAGCCAGGTTGTTCCGTTCTTTGCAATCAGCAACGCAGGGTAATCTTCCTGGTCTTTGAGCGATGTTGTTATGGGCGCTGTAACCGGTACCACTTCTACCCGTATACTGCTGTCCAGGAAATACGCTACCCGTTCCTTTATTATTTCATCGGGTACAAAATGAAAATCACCGCGGGCGGTTTTAATGGATACGGATGTTGTCAATACAGGATTTTTAAGCCGCAGGATGATACTGGGACAAACGATTACCGGCTTCAGCGCGGCTTCCCCGTAAAGACTGTCCAGCTGACCATGATCATGCCATTCTGTAGTAGGCCCATGCAGGGGCGAAGGACGCGTGCTGCAAATCCAGGAGCTGCTGTTTGGAAGATAATCGTTGGGGAAGGGCGGATCCGGCAATTTGATGCTGATGATCCCTTTTGACCAGCCCTTGGCCTCGTACTGATGATCCCGGAACCAATCTGCCTGTACCGATAATTCCTGACCGGCCGCAGGGATCACCTGCCCGTTCCAGGCCGCTGGCTCTTTATCCCTCAGACCAAATACAATCCGGAAAGACAGTTCCTTCCCCGCAGCCTGGGCCCCGGCCCCGCAGCTCACCAGCAGCAATATGCTCATAATGATCAACCTCATGGCCTCATTTAATTTATGCAGGCAGTAGACGTCATTTATTACAAAACCAATTGCGTATTCTTTACTGCACTTATTGTTTGCGGATGGTTACCGGGCGACCGTACGTATAACGCCCTTCCTTATAGCCCCACCAGCCCCAGTCGTACACCACAAAGATCTTATTGTCTTCCTTTGTTTCTTCTACGGCCATGTAATGGGTGGTAGGAATACCGGAGGTCAATTGCTGTACATTGCTCCAGGTATCGCCGCCATCGCTGCTTACCGCGATGTAGTTGCCGTTCCATGGATGATTGAACTTTTGCCAGCAGGCTTTTGCCGGAATACGAACGCCAAAAGCCGCCACCAGCAGCCCGCTGCGCAATACACAAAGGTCCGGGTCAACTACCGCGCCGATGATCTCAACGGCGTTTTCCACTACCGGGATCCCCTTTCGTTTTACCTCTTTAAACATCTCCTTCCATTTCTCTGTAGCATAAACATCCCGGTCTGCAAACTGGATGGGCTCCGGTTTACTCCAGGTTTTGCCTTCATTATCGGAATATGCCTTAAACAGTTCCCTGCCGGTACGCATAAAGCAGATCAGCCGGCCCGCATGTTTTCCTTTATTAACGCGGTTCAGCACCGGTTCGCCAAAACCTTCTGTTTGTGCCTGTGGCATGGTCGTAATGCTGGATACATATTTCCAGTGACGTCCTTTGTTGGAGGAACGGAATACCATTACCCGGGTCTTGATCATACGCACCTCGTAGTCGGAAGGGCTTTTATCGCCTTTCTGCCAGCCATAGATCGTTGTCATAAGATCGCCGTTCGGCATTTCAAAGATCCGGCGATGCAGCCGCATGGCCACATGCGGACGGCCGCCATCATCAGAAGAAGCATAAAAATTGGAATCAGGCATATCAAACGTAACCGTAACCGGCCCCTTCACCGTTTTCATATCATCCGTTGAATAAAACATCAGTGATTCACCGGTATCCGGTTTACTACCCGGTGTTACGTAGGTTTCCAATCCCATGATGGTACCATCTTTCAGCTGCACGATCCCACCTTCGATATTGATATCATTTTTACCAGGCAGCAAGGCGATCTTTTGCCAGGTGGCTCCTTTGTCGCGCGACACTACCGTATCTACCGCAAACGGATAATAGATCCGTTGCTGCGGCTGCGGCTTATTGTGGTTCTGCGCCTGCACCACGATGGTATCATTGCGCGTAATGAGCATGGACGGCTGCAACCCATCGTCCAGCACCATGCGTTCCTCACCGTATTCAAACTTCAGCCGGTTATCCGTTAGCACGGTAACCGGCGTATTCTGCGCTACGCTCCATTGTGCCTGTGCTACCGGTTGTTTTCCCGGAAACAGTGTTGTATGTACAAACGGCACACCAGCCATTACAATGCCGGTTTGTTTTAAGAATTTTCGTCGGGATGATTGATGATTGTTCATATCCTAAAATTGATTGGTATGTTTTTAGTTGGATGATACTTTCAATAGTTCCTGTCCGTAAACCGGCAACACCAGGCTCACGATCCCTTTCTGAAGTTGCCGGCCCGTATAGCGCCCCATTTTTTTACCGGCAAACAAGGCGGTTACCGTATAGTTCTTTTCCGGTTGAACCCAGGGGATATTGATGATGCGCGCGCCGGCGTCCGCCGTACCCCGGATCACCACCACCACACCTTCGCCCTGCTCATTGAGCTTACCCCACCAATGCCAGCCGGTTTCGGTAGGTTGCGGTACTCCGCTGTACTGGAAATACTGGTAGATATTGTAGGTTTGCTGCAGGCTTTTGAGCAGGTCAACCCGTTTCCGGTAATGCAGGATCTGCTCCGGTGTTAAAGAAGACAGGTCTCCGGCAAAAACGGTAGGGGCACCCATCAGCCAGCTGCAAAGCTGCCGGTCCTGCACCTGCGGGGTTAAACTGCCTTTTATGTTTACAGCATGCGCTGCATAAAACTCCACGGAATACAGCGGCAATCCCCTGTGGCTGAAATAACGCTGCCGCGCTTCCCAGCAACTATCGATCAGCTGCTCCCGCATTTTCAACGGGTCATAGGGCCAATCGGGGCTTACGCGCTTGCTGCCATTGCCCGATCCTTTATAAGTATTGGGTGTGGTATGAAACGCACAGGCATATTTGAGTACGGCAATATCAGCCGGAGGGCCCGGTGTACGCCAGTAAAGCTCATGTGTTAACTGCGTCCAGATATCCGGTGCCATCATGCCTACCCGCTTCGACATTTCCAGCAAACCCCGCAGCCCGCGCAGCAGTGATTCTTTTTTAGTGCGGCTCTCATGCGCCGCGGCGATATCGCCTTTGCTGATATTGGTCAGGTCTACCTTTACATAGGTCATCCCGTATTTATCCCGCATATACAACAGGTCGTTGGCGAAATAATCCCGCCAGGGCCCGGAAAAGCTCATACCATAACCCCGCTTCGTATTTTGAAACAGCGGAAGCGATCGTCCATCCGGAAGCGCTTTCAGATCCTTTGCTTCACCGCCGCGGAAACAGGAGATCCATAGCCCCAGCTGCAGGCCCTTGGACCGGATATAGTTGCAGGTAGCCACAAAATCCGGGAAACTGCTTCCCGGTTCCGATCCACCCGGGGCCGGTGTTCTTGCCCAGCCTTCATCCATCTGAAACGTTTCAAAACCGATAGCGGACGCTATATCCGCCTGCTGCCGCATATCTGCATCATTCAGCTTATCCAGGAAATGGGTATACGAGCACCAGATGGGCGCAGGCACCTGTGCTGCGGCTGCGCGCAGTCCTACACTCCCTCTCAGGAAATCTTTGAAAGGCGTTTCCACCGCCCGGTCCAGTGGTGTGGAAATTCCACTGATCGTTGAAACAGCCGCCCCCGAAAAGCCAAACTGGAATACAGGTTCGGTTGCAAAATGTTCGGAAGGGCCCAGTACCCATTCAAAATAATCATCCGCATAACCGGTACTTCCGGTTGCACGGATTGTGCGCACTGCAGAAGGCACCTCGCTGGTTATGATTACACCTTTTGTTTGTGTTGCATTGCTGAATGCCACCATACTGCTCTCCGCTCCCTGCTCCGCCGGGGTTAGCGGTGTTATTGTACGGAAACCGGAGGCGATGGCAATAGCGTCTATTGAAAACCGGTCGATCTTTAACCAGTGCCTCCCATTATTGATCACCTCCATCCATTTGCGGATAGCCGGATAGCCTTCATATACTTCATAAAAGATACACAGACTTACGCCCTGCAACGCCGGATCCGCAAACGCAGCCGCCCTTAACTGCAGCCGGGTAAGCCCCTTACCGGGATGTGTAACCTCTGTTGCCACCAGGCGGAACCGCGTTGCCAGGTCTGGCCCGCCGACCACCGCAACCGGGCTCCAGCTTACCGGCTGATTGTCGCCTTTGGCGTTTACAACGGAGCCATCGGTCCATTGCATGGATCCATCGGACTGTAACCGTATACCTGCCGGTTTTTGATCGGGTGTGGCTTGGTAAAATGCCAGGCTGAAGTCCTCCGCAGCTTCCTCAAGCAACGACGTCCCGTTTACAGAAAGGCTCCGGGTTACCACCTGCCCGTTGCGGATATCTAATACTCGTTTAAGGATGCCTGCATGAATGGTTATACATGCATCCTCCAGGCGAATGGTATAATCCTCCTTTTGCAGCAAGGGAGCAACCTCCTTCCCACGCTGTGCAGCCAGGTTTACCGGTAAACCTGCCAGCGGTAAGGCGCCGCCCAATACCGTTGCCTTTTTTATAAACTGTCTCCGGGATCTGCTGTCCATTATTGAATCGGTTATTTTTTATTTCCGTATAAGTATTCAGGGTACTTCCACTGCATGTTTTTCGAAACGCGCATCGTATCATTCTCCTGTGTTAATTTGCGCAGTTTATCCGGGAACCGCAAGGGGTCATCCGTTTCCTCCTGCCAGCGCAACAGTACGTTTACCAGGCGGTCTTTGATAGTAGTATACCTTGCATCGGCGGAAAGGTCGTGAAACTCATAAGGATCTTTTTCCAGATCGTACAACTGCACTTTCGCCGGCTGTACCCAATCCCGGTAGGCCTTCTGTATCATCTCCGGAGCCGTTTTCAGTTCTTCCAGCGTTGGGGAGCCGGCTACGGCATCTGTACGCGGTTTTGCACTGTTGCGGGTATAGTTTACCGCTACTTCGTTTTTGCGCCCGTCATCGAGTAACGAATAAATGATCTTATAGCGGCCATCCCTTACCGCCCTGCGGGGATAATACATACCGATCTGATCGGCGTTCTTTTCTGTAAAGAGATGTTCCCTGAAATGAAGGGCCGGCCTTGCAAATAGCGGCATCAGGCTTTTACCGCTTAGTTCCGCCGGTTTTGAAAGCCCGGCCAGCTCCAGTACCGTTGGCACAATATCAATGGTAGACACCAGTGCCTGTGACTGCGTTCCGCTTTTAATGACGCCCGGCCAGGAGGCGATAAACGGTACTTTATTCGAGGCCTCATAAATATCAAATTTTCCCCGCGCCATTTCATCACCATGATCCGATAAAAAGATCACCAGCGTGTGCTGTTCTTTTCCTGACTGCTTTAGCTGTTGCATCAGTTCTCCAACACATCCATCCAGCCGCAGCATACAATTGTAAATACTGCTGGTATAGCTGCGGATACGTTCATTATCGAACCCGATATACGGGAAGGAACTTACCTGTGCCGGCGTCACCGTTTTTGAGGGGCGTCCCTCCACCTGGTCCTGGAAAGGCCAGTGTGTATCCGGAAAATTCACCATCAGGAAAAAAGGTGCATCCGAAGCCCGCATAAATGCACCGGCAAAGGCGGCATATCGTTCCAGCCCTTTCTTTTCATAGTTGGGACTTTGGATGGGATGCATATCCATCGGGAAAAGCGATTCCGGCTCCAGGTGCAGTTTACCGATCATTCCCGTACGGTATCCTGCTTTTTTTAACAAGGTATAGATCGTTTGCACCGGACCCACATAATGAAAGCCATGTGTGGTCAGCCCCAGGTGCCCGCTCTGATGTGGGTATAACCCGGTAAGGATACTGCTCCGGGACGGGCTACAAACAGACTCTGTTACATAAGCATTCCGGAACAGGATCCCCTGCCGCGCCAGTTGATCGAGATGCGGCGTCTGTATATTCCTGTCGCCATAACAGGACAGGTGCGGACCGTGGTCTTCAGAAACGATCAATAACACGTTAGGCGTTGTTTTGGCCCGGGCGTTACTGTGCAGCGGCCCGATGACCACACACAGCAACGCAACATAGATAAGACCGATCGCTTTCATGCTTTATTCCGTTTATGAACCGGCTGTTCTTAATTTCCCTCAGGGCTTCCAATAGGTAGCGCCGATATAATATTTGCCAAAAAGATTAAAATAATACACGGTCATGATCCGGCCGTCCTCCATTTCAAGCGACTCCGGGTAGCCGATATCCCAGTTTATAAAATCATCCCGCAGCACTACTTCATTTTTAATATCCCAGGTCTTCCCGTTATCGGAACTGAAACAGGCCCGTATGCCCCCTGGTTCTGCATGCCGGCCTGCACCTTCGCGGATCCCATAAGTCGCCATGATCCGGCCGTCCTTAAGCTGCACGAGGTCTACTGGATGCCCGATCATTTTTGTTTTGAACGGCGGCACCCAGGTTTTACCTGCATCATCGGAATAACTGATATAGATCGCATTCTCATCCGCATGATTGCGCAACCCGGCGATCAGCCTTCCGGTTTTTGTGCGCACCAGTCCAGGTTCCAGGAATCCTTTTTGCTTGCCACCCGGGTCACCCGCAATGGTAGACACATAGTTCCAGGTCTTTGCTTTATCTGTAGAGCGTAATAGAACGGCGCCGATATTTTTGGAATCGCCGTTAATACCATAACCAATCACACCCATCACAATACTTCCGTCCGGCATTTCAACCGGTGCGTCCGTGGGCCCTTCCACACCGGTAAAGGGTTTACCCTTCATATCGATAAACGCCCCCTGCTCCCATGTTTTGCCATTATCCTTCGAGGTAATAAAATGCGCCCCCAGCCTTGCGCGGTTCAATGGCGCCAGCTTTACCGTTCCACCCCAATTGTAGGTACCGTCCGGTATGTACAGCTCATTATAAAAGATGCCTACCACGATGGTGCCATCTTTTAGCTGGATACCGCAGCCCTCCCGCTCATCCAGGTCCTTTATAGCGCTCACCACTTTCCGGTCGCCCCAGGTTTTACCATTGTCTGTTGACCGCAACATCACAATATCCCCGTCATTAGCAAAATGTTCCGTAGCCTCTCT
This sequence comes from Niabella pedocola, assembly GCF_021044425.1. Taxonomy (GTDB): domain Bacteria; phylum Bacteroidota; class Bacteroidia; order Chitinophagales; family Chitinophagaceae; genus Niabella; species Niabella pedocola. Next base: position 28,510 of record NZ_JAJNEC010000005.1, read on the forward strand.
TGTAAAAAGCAGGATATCACCGTTCTTTAATTTAATGATATCTGCAGGATGCAGGTGGCGATAACCGTTTGTATAAATGAGCTGGTGTTCGTACTGCTTGTTTCCAAGCTCCTTGCTGTATAACTTGGAGGCCAGTATATTGGTCTGCTCCAGCAGCAGGTTTATGTCTTTCTGCATGCCATCGATCCGTTTTTCCAGCTTTTGCACGGTGGGCGCCTGTAACACATCCTTATACGCTTTTACCATGAACCAGCCATGATCCCAGCCATCGAAGGGCAATAACTCAACCGCTATGGTAGCAGCCTTTCCCGGCTCCACAACCGAAGCCGGAACGGTTAATTGATAAATGCCGCTGTTTCCGTTCAATGCAAACTGCCGGTGTTCGCCGGTGTAGGGAAATTCTGTACGCTTGGAAATGTATTTGAGCTCAAATGCTCCTTCCTTCCAGGTAAAATCATGTGTTTTCCCGATATTGAACGTAAGCGCATACGCACCATTCACACTTAAGCGCAATTCAGGACCGTTGAGCATAATAGCCGGTAACACGGCGCTGGAACCAATAAAGCTAAAGGTCGTGTTCACCTTCTCCGGTACAACCGCTGTTTTCCAGGACAACCAATTTTTTTTTATTTGCCCCTTTGCCCACCAGCCTGCGGTCATATACCCTTTTGTTTGTCCGCGAAAATCACGTACCGCTGCTGCCCTGTTGGCATTATAATGAAAAGCGACCGTATCGAACCCTTCCACCTGTTGCGCCTCCTGGGCACACACGGATCGGGTAATAAAACATAACAGGAACAGGTAAAGGATTGGTTTTGATTGTCTCATATTTTATGTTTAAATAATCAATGCTTGTTTTTAAAATACTGATCCAGGAATACCCAGGTGCGCGCATAGGAATCCATACAACTTGTGTGCGGGAGATCAGGATAAAACCGGTACGTTTTTTCCCCGGCCGGTATCCGGTCATATACTGCTTTAACGGTTGGCGCCGGACATAGTGCATCCTTACCTCCCGCGCTCATGAATACCGGCACGCGGATACGGCCAGCCAACATATACGGATCAAAATAATCCAGCGTACGGAATGCCTTTTGATTGTTATTGCCCGCGCGGTCCAGCAGGTTCTTTGCAAGTGATGGCAAAGCTGCTGCCCTCCGCAGATCACATAAGAACGGCACATGTGCCACTACAGTCTTAATACGGTTGTCCAATGCGGTAACGGCAAGTGAGATCCCGCCGGCCTGGCTGGTGCCCACCATTGCGATGCGGGTAGTATCAATATCCGGACGTGTAACGATATAATCGATCATCCGGATAATGTCCATATACCCACCCTGGTAATAATAGCCTTCGGGCGAAGCCAGGTTGGTGCTGAGCTTATCACTGTTAATCGTGAAGTAATTTGAAGAAATGCCCTGTCCTCTGGGATACACCTGTAATACGGCATAGCCCCGCTGACACTCACCCAACTGCACCCCCTGGCCATTGCCGCTGTATCCGCAGGTGGTTACCAGCAACGGCCAGGGCTTTGCCGGAGTTTCCCCCTGAACGGGGATCGAAAGATAACCGGCTACCGTAACCTTGTTAAGACTTTTTACCGTAATAAAGTATTTTTTATAAGGCAGTGCTTCTGTTACCGGCTCCGTTTTACCGTCGATGGGTATGGCCGACAGTTGTGTACGCGTTTTTTGCCAGAAGGCATCAATGCTATCCGGTAGATAGCTTACGTTTGCCCATACACGGACACTGCTGCAGAGGGTCAGCCACACCACCCCCATTATCGTTAACATATATTTCATTTCACCCCTATATTTTTATTTTATTTATAGGGCAGATGCCCGCGTGACCGAACCTTTAGGTACCTGCGCTACAGGGAACATAAGATGCAACTTTCTGATTTGTAAGCATACAAATCAAGGCTGCCGTGCATGGCTCCGACAGGCCTGCAGCTATGACAGCTTCACGCGCCTCCAGGAAACACATTACCACCCAAGTTCAACCTTATTTTCCTGTAAGCGCAGCGGCTGACAACTCGTTTAACAATGGCTTCCCGTTCCGGAGACGTTGTACATTTTCAAAAAAGATATCCCACACCCGTTCCAGAAAATGCGGACTGGCACTGGAACCCGAAATATGCGGCGTGAGGATCACGTTATCCATTTCCCATAACGGATGTTCCGGCGGCATGGGATAATGATAATGCGTGTCCAATGCCGCACCGGCAAACCAGTTTTCCTGCAACGCACGAACCAGGGCCGCCTCTTTGATCAGCGGGCCCCGCGCGGGGTTTAGCAGGAACGCAGACGGTTTTAACAACCGTAACTCCGCTTCCCCAACAATCCCCTCAGTGCTTCCGGTTTGCGGAATAGCCATGATCAAAAAATCGACCGATCTTAAAAATGCGTCCTTTTCATCCATTCCAAATACACGATCCGGCAACAAGCCTTCCGGATCGCCGGTTCCGGGTACACAGTAGGTATGGTGGCGTGGTTTTAAACCCGAGCGGCTCAATACATGTACGGTCATTCCAAGGGCCCGGGCCAGCCGTGCCGTTTCCCGGCCGATACCGCCATACCCCCAGATACCCACCACCCTGCCCCTTATTTCATCCTGGAAACGTGCGGAGCGGTCCCAGACCTTTTGCTGCTGATTGCGCTGCATGCCTTTGAAATCCCTGGCAAGATGAATCATCATCGCCATGTTCCATTCTGCAATAGGTACGTCAAATACGCCCAATGCATTGCAGCAACGAATATTCCGTTGGGCAAACCCCTGGTTAATGAGCTGTGTATAACCCGCAGAGGCGATCTGTACCAGTTCCAGGTTTTTCATTGCTGCATGATTTTCCGGGGGAATGGTACAAAGCAATACGGTGCCATGTTCAATTTCAGCCACCGGCAGCGTTCTTGCTACCACCGCCGGCTCCGGAAGCAGGTGAACGTTTATTCCATCCAATTCCTGTATCTTTTTTAAAACAGGCATATATACCGGCAGGTCAATAATCAGTTCCATCATCCGATCAGGTTGTAAGTATTTTACCCGGCACGCTGTTAAACTCGCCGCTTCCGGGCACAAAGGGAAAACGTGCTATCGTTGCAGTTGTGAGCTCTATCCCAAGTCCCGGCTTCTCGGGGGGCAATACGAACCCATCTTTTATTTGCAGGCTGTCCCCGATCAGCTCACTGTGCAGGGGACCGTAGGCCGGCGCCACTTCCAGCATCACCGTATTAGGACATGCAAAACCGGCATGTATATTCTGCATCTGTGCCGCACCGGCACCCCAGGCATGTGGGGCGATGCTATTGTTTTTTTGTGCCAGGCTCGCCGCAATTTCCATAAATGGTCCCAGGCCGGATACAAAGGCTGCATCGGGCTGGCCGATATGGAAACAGTCCTTTTCAATGAAGGTTTGCCATTCGCTTGCTGTGGTAAGGCACTCGCCACCGGCAATACGTGTTTTTGTATGGCTGCAAAGTTCCGCATACCAGTCGGGACGGGTATAGTGCAGCGGTTCTTCCAGGAAGAACAGGTCTTCCGTTTCCACCGCTTTCGCCACCGCCAACGCCGTATCCAGGTTCCAGGTGGCCGCAGCATGATTGCCCATATGCGCATCCAGCATCAGCCACAGCTCCTTTCCGAAACGTTCTCTGATAAAGCGGAGTTTTTCTACTTCAAAAGCAGCGGCAGCTTCCGGCTCATTTGAAATCACAGATCCTTGCTCCTTGTAATACGCTCCGGCACCTACTTTCACACCTTTAAATCCAAGCGAACAATAGTATTCGATTTTACCGGCCAGCTTATCCAGCGGATAGTTGCTGGGCCCTCCCGTTGCATAACACGGCAGCTGTTCGTGTTGTTTTGCTTCCCCGAAATCCTTCCCGTAGGCTTCCTGCAACAACCGGTATACCGGCAGTCCTTCAGCCTTTCCTTTCAGATCCCAAAGCGCTGCCTCGATACCTGTAAGTGCAATAGCACCCAGGCCTACCCGGCACCAGAAATTGCCGCAGTGGTACATGCGCTGCCAAAGCGTGCGGATATCCCCGGCATCAGCCCCAATGAGAATGGGCTTAAAAAAATCCACAATCGCGGGTATGGACTCCGGGAAAAAATAGCCCCCGTAAGTTTCGCCGATACCCGTAAGTCCCTCCTCTGTTTCTATCTTTATAAAAGCGGCGCTACGTAATTTGCGCGCCTCCGATAAATAGGGATCCAGGGTGCAGGGACCCGTGAGCAATATGGTGGTAACGTCTTTAATTTTCATGCAACTGCTTATCTCGTTAAAACGGCATTATCGTCATCGTTCAAAAATACTTTAACCGGCTGCAGGATGCTGATACTTTTTGATATTGTAGTAGTATTTTCTTTTAGCAGGCAGATCGAATATCTTCTTCGATGCTGTTTCAAAAGTCCTTCATTTGTCATGCCTTCCCTATAGCCGTCGGGATAGTCCTTTCTTTACAAAAAAAGAAGGTTTATTGCTACTAACGATATCCGGATCGCAGCCATAGCAAAACAACACAATCCGATTTTTATTACCTGGTGCAAACATTTTAATAAAATTGAAGAGCTAAAAACCAACGCATGGTAAAATCATCCCGACACATATACTGTAAAGAACAATACTGGAACGGTAAAGCGACTTAGGAAACAAACAAGCACTGACGGCAAAAAATGCGTTTATCTGCTGTTTGCTGGCTCCTTACTTCTCACTAAATACGGTATCAAATAAAAAGGTTGGAATTTTGAGTACGGCGAGCTCCTGCCGCCTGTTTTTAATCAGATCATTTATAGCGGTCCACAAGGGTCTGTTAGCGAGCCAGAACTCCGGATCAATTAAAAGAATGTTCTTTAGCAGATCTCCCGGAAAACAACTTCCCTCCGCAAAGAGATCTGCCTTCAAATATCCGGTTGCCAATGGAATAAGATAGCACAGAGAAAATCCCTGGCCAATCATTAAACGCAGGTCTTCAATGGCAAATTGATCAAGCGGCACCTTGGTCAGATAGATACAACGCCGGATCATGCTTGTGGGAGCATCCTCCGGCCTTCCGAAGTTGTGTTGCTCCAGGTCCTCAATGGTTTTATGATGCCAGTTATTCTTCAAGTTCAGGTTCACTTTTGTGGCCGCAGGGCAGCACAAAGCAATTTACATCATTTTTACACATATTTGCACTTATCCGCTTTACCGTCCGGGATCAAAAACCGGGATCTTCATCCGTTCACCGCCCTTTAAGGCAGAGGCGTGGGCTACAATACCGGGAACGGTATAGGCCAGCGATTCATAGATATCAACGGCTGGTTTCCGGTTGTGTATCAGCGCATCTATGAACTCGTGTGTGATAAAGGTATGGGAACCACCATGCCCGCTGTTATGCCGCAGCGGGGCGGGCAGCAGTTCCGTTTGCCACCAGAGTTCCTGTTTGTACGGCTCGGTAAGAGGCGCTTTATGTATAAACCCCGCATCATCATATCCTACCCGGTCTGCATACCGGACTATGAGATTGTCCTTCGGATCGGATTCTGTATGTGCCATATAAAAGCTCATTTTTTCGCCCTCCCATTCAGCACGCTCAGCGTTCCGCACTGCTGCGCGCCAATCCACTTCTACCTTAAAGGGATGGCCCTTATCGGTTTCAAACAACGCCGTTTCATTCCAGAAAGGGTTTTTGTAAACATTCTTTTTCAATATAGGGCTATCATCACCCCAGCCCATACAGCTTACCCGGGTCAGCCGTTCTCCGGTTACAGAGATCAGAAAGGCCGTGCAATGTGTAGGGTAAAGCATGGGCGGCAGTCCGTGCCTCCAGGTAGGTTTTTTATCTTCATCAAAATACAGTGCCTCCAACCCCGGGTGATGGTATGCTCCCGCAGCTCGGAAGATGGTTCCGAAATCACCGTTCCGGTACAGCTTCCGCACAGAGATGGTCTGCTGGCGGTAATAACTGGTTTCTGCCATCATATAGGTAAGACCCGTTTGCTTTACGGTTTCCAGCACCCGGCGGCAATCTTCCAGCGTTAATGCCAGGGGCACGGCGCAAAGCACGTGTTTCCCTGCCTTCAGCGACTGGATAACATGCGTGGCATGATCCGGCGCCGGTGTAGCAATAAATACGGCTTCTACGTTTTTATCCTTTAAAAGTGCCGTAAGGGAAGGATAGCTTTTGGTGCATTTATACGTTTGCATCAGGTGCTGCCGCCGGTCTTCCCTTAGATCACTAACAGCTTCAACCATGCAATCCGGATGCTCATGAAAATGAAAGGACGCTCCAAAACGCCCGCCTACAATACCCATCCTTATTTTCTTTCTGTTGCCGGAACGGTTAATGGCAAAAGCGTTACCCGGGGCCAGCAGTACCGATGCAGTTGTGGTACCTGCTATAGCAAGAAAGGACCTTCTGTTCAGCATAGCTTTTATTTATTCTTTAATGCTTCCGTTATATATGCAGGCACTTTCACAGGCGCTTTCATACCATAGCCCATCAGCTTCCAGGTATTGCGTGCATACATATTTCCCATATACATGGGCTGTGGCAACCATACCCGGTAAAGATTGGCATCGCTCCACCGGTTGCCTGCGGATGCATAATCACACATAATGATCTTCTTTTCGCGATGAATATGAAACACCGGACGGTCTACAAACGGCACTTCAAACGTCATCCAGATATCGCTATCCGGAACAGTAACGGGTTTCAGATCAATATACACATCCTCCTTCTGACTGTCGAAATCATTGTTCGGATTTACAAACCGGTACCTGGGATTGTTGGGAAACTCCTCAAATTTACGGGAATCTCCGATCAACCATACCGATGTATCCTGCTCCGGCACCAGCCGGTTGTCCAGCGCCAGTACAACGGGTCCGCGTACCACTGCCTGATCCGTTCCCGACGGAGCATGTACCACACGCCCCCGCATATCCAGGGTCAGTTCGATCCGGTCACCCTCTTTCCATACCCGGTTCAGCAGTGCATAGCGTCCCGGGGTTACGGCGATATGCGTTCCATTTATGGTGAGCGTTGTTTTCCTGCTCCAGGAAGGAATGCGTAATTGCAGCGGAAAAGAAACGGAGCGGTCTGCATGTACCGTAAACCGGACGGTTCCGGATGCCGGGTATGTTGTTTCCGTTTCCAGTCGCACGGTTGCGCCATTTTTTAACCGGTGGCTGATATGGCCTGGTGTATAAAGATTGATCGCCAGCGCGTCGTTCTGCATTTTCATGGCCATCCATTCCGGTGTGATCAATAACCCTCTTGGCCCGCTCGATACACAGCAACTGATATCGCAGCCCTGTACCCGGCTGGGCATGCGTTGCCCGTTTAACTGCGAGTGATAGGCCCACCATTCCCCGCGGGGCATCATAGCCCCCAGCAATCCGTTGTATAATGATTTTTCCATTTCATCCGCCCAGTGCGGATTGCCGGTAAGACGCAGTAACTGGTAGCAGAATTTTATCCAGGTAGCCGTGGCGCAGGTTTCATTGGGCTGTTCCAGCACACCCGTTTGCGCCAGCGCCCCGTTATACCACATTTCATGATTGCAGACTGTACCCGTGATCATGAGTTCATACCGCTCTATTGCCCCGGCAAATTTAATACAGGCATCCAGGTACCGTTTATTGCCCGTGGCCCGGTACAATTCGCAGAGTCCTTCAAAATCAGACATCAGCGTATAAGCATGCCGTATTTCATAATTCACCGGCGGCAGACCCGCTTCTGCATTTTCGATCAGTCGCACGCCTTTCGGGGCATATTTACCGGGCTTATTCCAGCTTTCCACAATGTACCGGCTGTATTGCAAATACCGTTTATCACCGGTGCGCTGATACAGCAGTACCACCGGCTCCAGGATGGAAAAGTTAACGCCTCCCTTATGAAAGGCCGGTCCATATTCTTCCAGGCTCGTTTTTCCGGGTCCGGTCTTTTCCAATAAATAATCGGCGCTTTGCTGCGCCGCCTGGAGGTATTGCCGGTTACCGGTTTCATCATACTGGGCAATCAGGCCCAGGAGCACGTATTTCTGGATCCAGATATCCCACACCTTAAATGCATCCGGGGCATTATACGTACTGATGTAGCCTCCTTCGGCAGGTGCATGGATCAATTCCTCCATGGCAGCGTTTGCTTTTTCTGTTAACCCCCGATCCGGCCGATAACGGCAGGCCAGTGCGGCTGCGGCGGCCCATTTACCAATAAACTCGCCCCAGTAGCCGCCCGGGTCCAGGTTCTTGGTTTTAAAGATCCGGAGAAAAGGCGCTGTGGGTTGCAGCGCAATGCGGTTGCCGATGCAAAGGTCGATCTTATTACCCAGGTATCCCCCGATACGTACAGCACCGGCGGCCAGCGGTTGCAGCCGGTCCTGAACGGCAACTGCTTTATTTTGCTGCGCTCCGGCAGTAAGGGCAGTCAGTCCAAAAACGATCATGATACAGCCGTAACGGATAGCGTTGTTGCTATTTGAATGAAAGCACATCTTCATACGTATCAAAAACCGGCGCAACTTATTTTTCATTTTTTTCAAATCGTTCTTCGTTTAACTTTTGCTGATAGGCTGCTTTTGCATCCAGGTCTTCTTTTGCAGATCCTCCGAAATAGATAAACCCGAGCGCCTTGCGCGAACGGTCACTCTCATTGGGGTCTGTGCGGTGAATGGTCATGGCATCGTGTACCAGCAGGTCGCCCGGTTTTGCACGAAAAAATATTTCGCTGGAAAAATCGGCATCCGAATAATCTGTTATGCCTTGTGAAAAACCCAGTGTTTGGGTACGGCCATGCGGACGCATGCCTTTTAGATGCGATCCCTTGATATAACGTACACAGCCATTGGTTTCATCCGCCTCCTCCAGCGCCAGCCACATAGTGATAGCCTTACAGGGCTTTAACATAAAATAATACCCGTCCTGGTGCGCAGGCGTAGCCTTGCCGATATGGGCGGGTTTATTAAAATACTCCAGGTTGCGGGGAACAGTTGTATCCTCCAGCAATACACCCGCCAGTTCTTCAAACCGGCTGCCTTTTAATATATCGTTGAAGAACGGGCTGTACTGATGAATATCCTGCAGCTGTTTTAATGTTGCCGGATCATTTTTATCTTCGTAAAACACATAGCCCGCCGGCATTTCCGGAACTTTTTGTTCAATAAACCGTTGCAGCTCCGCTCTGATCTCTTTTATTGCATCCATGTCTAAAAAGCCGGGGAGGTAGGCATATCCATCCCGGTCATAATCCGGTTTTACAGCAGAAAAATCGTTTGAAATCATAATTAAATATTTTTGGTATCGGTAATATCAAATTTAGCCTCCGTTCGCCGGCAGAAACAGTACTATTTTGTTTACTATTAATATTTTTATACCCTTCATCGATTATGGTTTATTGAGCTAATAATAAAGCGCGGCCGTATAGTGATCCCCATGTTAAAAATCCGCCCATCGCAGCGCATTCCTTACCGGTCATTTCCGGATATAAATAAAAATCAACCGGGCCATTCTTTCGCAAATCAGGTACTTTTATGCCAGCTTATGCTGTTGCTTACTAAAAAAATATATTTTCAATGAATCCGTTTCTTTATGTAAAACGAGCAGCAGCCGTTCTTTCAGTTTCTTGATCATTCATTTTAACATTCAATCGCCTATGCGTTACCTTGCTTTTTTTATCGCTTGTGTCTTTACCATTCAATACGGGTACGGCCAGGCCGATACCACTACCTATCTCAACAACATTAAAGCCGAGCTCCGTAAAGAGTGGCCAAAGAACCGCACCATCAACCTGGTATTCCACGGCCATTCTGTTCCTTCCGGATATTTTAAAACACCGTTCGTTAATACGTTCGATGCCTACCCGTACCAGGTACTGAAGCAATTGAAGGAGCGCTATCCCAACGCGGTGATCAACGTAATCATCACGGCCATCGGCGGAGAACATTCTGAATCGGGCGCAAAAAGATTTTCCACCGATGTACTTCCACATCGTCCCGATGTATTGTTTATCGATTATGCACTGAACGACCGGATGATGGGAACCGAACGCTCGCGTATCGCCTGGGAGAAAATGATCCGTATGGCGCAGGAACAACATATCCCAATCATCCTTCTTACACCAACTCCTCATCAGCAGTTCCCGATGACCGGTGCAGCAGCGGCCTACGCTCCTTTTGCAGCCGGTATCCGGAACCTCGCAAAAAAATACAATATTGGTCTGGCCGACAGTTACGGAGCATTTGAACAAAAGTTAAAGGAAGGGCATACCGTTGCTGAATATATGTCGCAGGTGAACCACCCCAATAAAGAAGGACATGCCGTGGTGGCCCATGAAATCATGAAATGGTTCTGAGCTGTGCACGGTGGTTCAGCAGTATTGCCGGTTCGGGCGATGTAATATAGTACCACAATCCCAAAAAAAGTAAGAGGATTCATATTCCTGTATCCGCTATCTTCGATCCGATGATTACCCATAACGATTCCGAGCAATATCAAAAACCCATGCGTGGTGCCTGGCTGACTGTTCTCCTGCTGTTCCTGGTTGGCTTTCTGAACTATCTCGACCGGATCATGCTGACCACTATGCGCGAGTCCATTGTGGAAGCCATTCCGATGACCGATGCCCAGTTCGGATTGCTGACCTCCGTGTTTCTGTGGGTATATGGACTGCTTAGCCCGTATGCAGGTTTTCTTGCAGACCGTTTCAGCCGGAGCAAAGTAATTATCATCAGTCTTTTTGTATGGTCTGTTGTTACCTGGCTGACCGCCCATGCACAAAATTTCGAACAATTACTGGCCACAAGAGCACTCATGGGGATCAGCGAAGCCTGCTATATACCGGCAGCATTGGCTTTGATCGCCGATTACCACCGCGGTAATACCCGCTCCCTGGCTACAGGTATTCATAACGGGGGCATCATGATCGGGCAATCTATGGGTTTTCTTGGCGGGTTGATCGCTGAAAGCCATCACTGGACATCCGCCTTTACATTATTTGGTCTTTTTGGTATCGCATACGCCATACTGATGTTCTTCCTGTTAAAAGATACGCCCGGCCGCCGGGAAACAATGCCTTCAATACAGGGCTCCGATGTGCAAAAGATCAGCTTCCTCAACGGAATAAAAATGCTTTTTAAACAGCGCAACTTTATTTTGCTCGTCATTTTCTGGGGCCTGCTGGGTGTGGTGGGATGGATGATCATCGGCTGGTTGCCGACTTATTACAAAGAGCATTTTCAGCTTTCGCAAACCAGGGCAGGCGTATATGCCACCTGGTACGTATACCCGCTCAGTTTTGTTGGAGTGATCCTGGGCGGATTTATCGCCGATCGCTGGCACCGCTCGAACCGCTATGCCCGCATCCTACTGCCGGCCATCGGTTTACTGATTGCTGCACCGGCAGCCTTTATTGCCGGCTCTACCGATATTTTAATGGTTGCCATCGGCGGATTTATGATCTATGCACTCACCCGTACGTTTACCGATACCAACCTGATGCCGGTACTCTGTATGATCGCCGATGAAAAGTACCGCGCAACAGGATACGGAATCTTAAACATGTTCGCCTGTATCGTAGGCGGACTGGGCATTTACGCCGGAGGTGTGCTGCGGGACGCATCGGTAAACACACAGGTTCTGTTCAAAACGGCCGCAATCACCATGGTTATCTGCGCCCTGCTCCTGTTTATGATCAAAGCTTTTTATGCCCGCACAACCAACCCTTCAAAATAAATATAATGAAACTGTTTGTAGCAATCTGTACCCTTTCACTATTAAACCTTTCCTGTATGCAGCCCTGCAAAATACAAGACCCCTTAAAAGAGCAAGCATTGACGGAACTGCACGCCGTATTAAAAAACAACACCCAGTGGGTGAAGGTGCATGCGGCCGAATACCTGGTATGGCTGCACAAAGACATGAGCGAGGTTCAAAAGATTTACCAGGAAGAATACCGTCAATATCAGAACGAACCTAAATACCGTATTGGTATTTCACGGGTTTTATATCAGACCGAAACAGACCCGGCAAAGAAAAAGGCCTGGCTGGATAAGGTGCTTACTGTTTTCGGTGATACTACTTCTCCAGACCGTATCCACGCGGCCGAAACCCTGGCCAAGTTAAAAACATCCCCGGCTGCTTTATATCCCCAGGCTACTGATGCGTCACTGCAGGATACCAGCCGGATCCTGCAAACCTACACCTTATGGGCTACCTCTTATACGTCAAAAGAGATGGAAGAAAAAAACAAGCAGGCATTTATCCGGATGGCGTTTGAAGATACAGACCCCATCATCCGGAAAATCAGCGCCTATGTATTGCTGAAATCAAAAGACCTCACGCCTGAGGAGTGGAAGGCGTTTGCTGCCAAAGCTCTTGAAGAACCGGCTTCCGGCGGGCTGCGGAACAACCTCCTGCAGGCAGCCTTTGTAACCTATACCGGCGGCGATGCAACCATTCATCAAAAGATAAAGACCGAAATAACCGGCAACTGGAAGCAGTTTACTGCCGGCGAACGTATTGAACTGGCGCAGGCACTCGCCGAAAAGGGAGGTTGTGAAGATGCGGCCATCCTCGCTGCCTTTTTAAATAATGAAGAGCACGATAATCTTTATGATGCCAAAAGTTCCTCCGGTGCCGATGTACGAGCCGCGGCGGCCTATGCCATTTTAAAAATAGCCGGAAGAGAACCTAAATAATGTGTATTTTACAAGTATAAAAATGAGAGCAAGCAAGGTATTACAGAAACTAAGAAGCGGCGGTTTTGCCAGCTGTATAAAAATCAACATCTCGAATGCCCAGGTGGCTGAAATAGCCGCCCTGTGCGGGTTCGATTGTGTATGGGTAGACCAGGAACACTGTACCCCCGACTGGGATGTGCTCAACAGCCAGGTATGGGCAACCAAAGCATACAATGCAGACCTGATGGTACGCGTGCCACGGGGCAGCTACAGCGATCTGATCAAACCCCTGGAAATGGATGCCACCGGCATCATGGTGCCACATATCATGAGCCTGGAAGATGCCCGGAGCGTGGTGCAGATGACCCGCTTTCATCCCGTTGGCAGAAGACCGATCGACGGAGGTAATGCAGACGGGGCCTATACCAATATGGATTTTCAGGAATACCTGGCCGCTGCCAACAAAGAGCGGTTTGTAGTATTGCAGATCGAAGATCCGGAACCACTGGAGGAGCTGGAAGCCATCGCCGCACTCGAGGGATATGATATGCTCTTTTTTGGTCCGGGTGATTTCAGCCAGGGTATCGGCGCGCCCGGTGATTTTACCCATCCCCGGCTGCTGGAAACGAGGGCGCGCGTGGCAGCACTTGCACGGAAATATGGAAAATTTGCCGGTACCACGGGAAGCATCGACCACCTGGAATCGTTTAAACAAATGGGATACCAGTTTGTAAGTGTGGGTGCCGATGTGGTAGGCCTTTCCGCTTATTTTAAAAACCTGGTCAGTAAGATTCATTCATCCGTAACTGCAGAACAAAAAGGGAACGAAGCCTATAAATAACCACCGGGCGATACAACAGCGTACCGGCCTGCAGCCGGTTAATCTTAAAATCAAATGCATCTGCCCATCCTGGAATGGAGCAGGATCGTTTTAGCGGCCTGTAACTATGATGAAGATTTTTTAAAACCAGAAATATCCCTGAAATAACAGGAACGCCATCTCAAAGAAAAGACCCGATATCATACCTGGCTACACCCCTCACACCTATCCGCTCTCCAGGAGCCGCAAATGTATAGCCTTTACCATTGAGGGAGGAACCGGGCTCCGGAGGTGCCCCGTATGGATACCCGATGCCTTTCCTAATTAAATTTCAACGAATACAGATCGGCATCCTTAAGATGGATCCGGAGCCTGACCGGATGACCAGCCAGTGCAGTAAGATCTGAATTCCCGTTCCATGAAACAACCCGCCGGATTTCATTACCAATGATCTCCTTTGCTTCTTTAACCGTATACCCGGGCAGCGGATCGCCCTTCGCATTAAGTATTTCGATCTTTACAAAACCTGCCGCTGATGTGGCATAATTGATCTCCAGTTCCTTCCCTTTAAATATAAAGGGCCTGGTAAGCATATACCCTCCGCCAGCATCTCCGTGCAGGGAAGCAAAGCCATCCAAACGCAGCGAATAGCGTTTTATATGCGCTGCCGGCTGCGCATAGCTTTCATTCACGTATACCGACAGCTCCGCAGGACCGGTTTGCACTACGTTCAGCACCGGGTAGTTGGTCCGCGATACCCAGTTCTCAAGGCCGATACCCGGGCGGATAAAGGACTCCATAAAGGTGCGGTCGTAGGTATTACCGCCCCTCGTGCTCATGAGAACGGCATCCGAACAATCCCCGAAATACTTCGGATCCACCTGCAATGCTTTTGCTGCTGCGCCGCTCAGTACCTGCCGGCCCGCCATGAACCGCGCACCAATGGCCAGGTAAAGCTGCGGAGCCCGAAAATAGGGACTCGTTTGCTGGGTATAAAGATGCTCCGGGAGTGTAGCACCAAAGCTCATTTTTACGGGGGCCGTCCAATGTATAAAATCGCTGGAGGTTGTTCTGCTTACCGACCGGAAACCTTTATACCGGGTAAAGCCGCCGTCACTCCAGGTACGGAAATAGCAAACATACTGCTGCTCGCTTTCTGACCAGAAAACCACGTTTTGCGAATCAAACACCCCCGTCCTGAACACAGCAGTATCCCTGAGTTTTTTCCAGTGAATGCCATCGGCCGACACAAATGCCAGCAACCCCGATTTATCGATCCCTCCCACGGCTTTATACCGTTCACTTTTTTTAACATGAGGATTGGTATCCAGAAAAGGTGTAAAATTATGCGTGGCAGGCGCCGCATGTGCCAGGATCACATTATTTGCTGCAGTACCGTTGATGGTATAGATGCCCAGGCTGGGTTTTACCCAATGGATCCCATCGGTAGATTCGGCATAACAGGTCACTTCATTATCGCCACCGTCTTTGATCGCCTGCCGCACACCCCGGTAATACATCCGAAACGTATGTGCATCTTTTATGATGGTGCCATACCCGCAAAAGTTGCCTTCCCAGGGATGATCAAACGTCAAAACTACTCCTTCATTATGCGGATGCTGTAATTGCTGTGTAAGCTGATGCAGCGAATCGATCAGGTATTGATCTACAAAAAGCTCGCGGTTGTTACCAAGCATAAGCGGCTGCCCGGTTGCCGCGGTCAGCACCGATAAAAAGCCTGCCAGTAACTGCAGTTTCAGGATACAGATACGCCTGATTATTGAATAGCCGGTCATTGTTAATCGATTTCCAGGATGGTACCCGCAATATGCCGTATGCCATCCTGTTTATTAAAATAATAAACCACCAGTACCTTGTTATGAGTTAGTTGCACCGGCCAGGAGTAACCCAGATCCCGGCTGCCCCCGTCATCTCTTAATATGATCTCCGGTGCCGTTGCATAATCGGTGCATTCGGCATTCAGGATCCGTGCCCGGATCCCAAAGGGCTGGTGCCGGTATCCATAGGTAAGCAGTACCCGGTTATCCGGCAGGCGCAGGGCGTTGAGCGGGTGTCCCTGGAAGCCCATCTTTTCCCAGCGAAATGTTTTACCACCATCCACAGAGCGGGCAATGCAGGCCTGATCATCGTAAAACTCCGTTCGTATAAACGCCACGATATCGCCCTTGGGTGTTTCATACACCGATGTTTCACTGAAAGAGATACTGTCGTTCCGGGCCACCGGCGCTGCATACTTCCAGGTGCTTCCTTTATCATAGGAGATCAGCAGGTGCGTGGCATTGATCAATGGTTTTGTTTTATCAATACTTGCCGCTACCCAATAAAGCTGCCCATTTTTGCCTTCATACATCGCTCCCCTGTTGAACGCCGGCAACGGATTACCAAATGCATCATTATGTTGTTCTGATGGTATGTGCAGCGGCTCGTAAGGTCCCTGCCATGTTTGACCACCGTTAAGCGACTGCAGCAGATAACCGCCATTAAAGAAGGCATTTAGCGTATAGTGAGCAAAGTACGGTGGTTTTAGCCTGGCATCAGCCCGGGGAAATACCCAGGAGTAGCTGGCGCAAAGAATAGATCCATCACGCAGTTGCAATAAACAGGGGTCCTGTGAACCTCCAAAAGGATAGGCATATAAGAGCTCCGGTTGCCGGGGCCAGCTGAAGCCATCCGTTGAACGCATCATTACCAGGTAGCTGTTGGGATCCACATGATTGGTTCCCTTTTCTCCCAGCCGCTTCCGCTCCGGCGCTCGTCTGAATGCCAGCAGGAACTCCCCGTTTGGCCGCCTGATGATAGAGGGAAACGAACTGTAAAAGCGGGCATCCTCATACAGTACGATATCTTTTATTTTTTTTACGTCTGATTTTTTTTGCTGTGCAGCCGCCATAATCACCGGCAGTAAAAAAAGCAATAGTAATCCGTTTCTGACCTCATGCATAGCTGCAATTTTTATTCTTAAAAAATGATCGTTTATCTTCAGGTTCACCCGGTATCAATCCTGCTTTAAAGACCGTTCGGATAACACAACCGTCACTGAATAATGCTCTTTTTGTTCAGGAAAACAGCTCCGCTACATTGGACTGTAAGCCGGGTTGGGAGCGGGGTATACCGCTTTTTCCTTTTTCAGCCAGGCCTGCAGATCCGCCTGCATCTTTTGCGCAACGACTTTCTTAACCGGCGCCAGGTCATGTGCTTCTGCCGGGTCATCCTTCAGGTTGTATAGCGCACAGCGCGCATCTTCATACCAGTATATCAGCTTCCAGTTGCCGGACCGGATGGCAGATGCCGGGCTTCCCTTTTGATTGCCGTAATGGGGGTAATGCCAGTACAGGGAGCGTTCCGGTGCCTTTCCTTTTGTTAACAGGGGCAGAAGATTAACGCCGTCTTTGTGTTGCGCACTGTTCTGCGGCAGCCCGGCCAATGCCAGTAATGTAGGATAAAGATCCGTATTGATCACGGGTACATCGATCACCGTGCCCTTGTTATTCATCGCCGGCCATTTCAACAGAAACGGCACACGGATCCCTCCTTCGTACAGCCATCCCTTACCTCCACGCAACGGTCTGTTGGCCGTGGGCATTCCCTCTGCCGTGGAAAGCCCGCCATTATCCGAAAGGAATACAACAATCGTATTCCGGTCCAGCTGCAGTTCCTTCAGCTTTTGCAGTATGAGGCCCACCGCTTCATCCGTTTCGAATACCATCGCCGCATACCGCTCATGATCCTGCTTTACCCGTTCTTTGCCCCAGGCACTTGCAACAACGGGCTGCTGCAGCTTCAACCGGTCTTTTTTGGCTGCATAACGGGCGATGTTTTTCTCCCCGGCAAGTACAGGAATATGCACCGCATAAAAAGAGATACAGGCCAGAAACGGCTGGTCCTTATGCTGCTCCAAAAAACGGGCGGCCTCCCCCGCAATTTCAAAGCTGCCCTTTGACGGATCTTTTGCCTTTCCTTCAAAATAGTGATCGAAGCCCTGCGTTAAAGGACTGTTCGCCGGACCCGAGCCCAGATGCCATTTCCCGGCCAGGAACGTTGCATAACCGGCCTGTTTAAATACCTCCGCCAGGGTTACCTCCTGCTGCGGAAGGTAATCTCTGTAAGGCGCCGGTAACAACCTGGTGATCTTTTCTTTTCTCGTTTCTTTTGCCGCTTCACCAGGCTGTATTGCACCAAACCAATCAGTGGTTTGCATGGCTACCGGATACTTACCCGTCATGATACCGGATCTTGCCGGAGAACACACGGGTGCCGATGCATACGCATTGGTAAAACGTGCCGATTGCGCAGCCAGTGCATCAATATGCGGCGTATCGTAAAAAGAAGAACCATAACAATGCAGATCCCTCCACCCCATATCATCTATCAGAAAAAAAAGAACATTGGGATGTGGGCCCGGCACTACAGAGCGCGTATAACAGCTTCCGTCCTGTGCATGTGTGGTAAGGAGCAACAGGCCAAAAAACAAATGCCTCCAAACACTGTATAATTTGATCATACTTCCCGAAGTTGTTTTACTGTTCTTATGTTGTCGGAGCTCCCTAACCGCTTCAACTTACCGGAACTGCGCCTATAACATCATCCTTTTAACTGCCAGTGCGTTGTTACAATATTGGTGGGCTGACCGCTGCCGGGAGACTGGTAATAAGCCGTTATGATGGATCCGTCATGTAACTGCACAGAGGACGGATACCCCATATCGCCATTGGGCGAGCTGGTTAAGATCACCTCGTTTTTGAGATCCCAGGTTTTGCCCTCATCATACGAAAGACAGGCCCGCTGGCTATAAGCAGGCTTCCTGTGACCATAGGTAAGCAACAGCGTATTATTCTTTAAAAGTGTCAGATGAGGGGGATATCCCCAAATACCCGTTTCCCTGGCCACCGTCCAGGTTTTACCGCCATCATAACTTTCAGATTGCAGCAAATAACCGTTATGAAATTCCTTCGACTCGTTGCGGATCATGGCCAGCAGTTTTCCCGATGGCAACTCGATCACGTGGGGCTCCGAGATACTCTTCGCATTTTCCGGCAACGGAATATTTCCGATCACCTGCCAGCTAACGCCATCATCTGTTGACCGTTCAATCAATACCGGCCCCATCGATTTGTACCGGCCCGTTCCCACATATAAAAGATGTCCGTTTTTCAGATTCACGGGGCCGTGCGGGGCTGTACCCACTGTACGGGAAGGTGACTCCCAGGTTTTACCACCATCCGGCGATCTTTTTGTCCAGTTACCCAGCCATTCTTTTTTTGTTTCCGCACCGATCTTTTCTCCGATACGGGCATATTTATTATACGCCCCTTTCCAGGCCGGATTTTCAAAAGCAAGCGAGGTAAACCAGCTCACCACAAGGGTGCCTTTTTTTGTTTGAATGATTCCGGCATCCCGGTCATCCAGCGGCGTGTTTGTGATCGTTACGGGAGCAGACCAGGTTTTACCATTATCCGCCGATCTTAAAAGCTGCGTTTTACCAAACGGACATACATGGCTGTCCCTGTCGCCGGAGTAAACAATGATCAACTCGTTGTTTTTTGTCAATACAATGGTAGGCCATCCCAGGTAACGGTTGGGTTCGATCTGGTTCGTTACCTGAACGGGATGACCGTTTTTATCAATGCCATTGCACCCCGCAGGAAACCTTCCGGGTTCTATGCAAATCGTTTTGGTTTCGAATATTTCTGCAATTGCCTGTTCAAAAGTGCCGGTAACCGGATGCGGCAACTTTACCTCCGTACCGGTACTGTTCAGATCTGCAAACCTGGCAACCAGGGGAGATACGCCGATCAGCCCCAGGAAATTTCTTCGGTTATATGCTTTGCTCATAATTTAATGATTCTTTTTTTTAATTCCACTGTTCCTGAGACACCGGTGAACAACGGAAGTTTATTACTGCCTTCAGGAATTGAATACCGCCGGTTTATCGTTTATCCACCACTACTTCGCGCACTTTGATGGCCTTACGAATGGTGCCCTCCGGTGTCTGATAATGAAAATCGGAATAAATGATCAGTAATTTATTGGAACCGGCCGGCAGCAATCCGGTATATCCGCAGGATACCTGGGCAGAGCCCCCACTCAATTCTTTTTTGAAGTCCATATCATGTGGCAACATCTCAAATGCCCTCGACCACTGCATCCCCCTGGTATCCGTTGTGAACCGCAGCTGTACGCCTGGTCTTCCGGACGACATCACCAGTACCCCATTGGATAATTGCAGCAACCGGGGTAATACCCCCGCCGGGGTGATCACGCGCGGCACCGACCAGGTTTTGCCCTGATCCCCGGAATAACTGCCATACATCGGCCCAATGCCCGCTCCATCCGTGGTCCGGAGTACACAAAGGAACGTGCCATCTTTTAATATTTCAAAGGCAGGTTCTGTATATCCCATACGCTTTACAGACACGGTATCGCCGGCTGTATCCAATTGAAAAGGGATCCTGCCCAGGATGCTCCAGTGATGGCCATTATCCGTAGACCGGTAAAAGAAAGCCCCGGACCGCGGATCCGTTTTCCCGTTCTTATCGACCATGAAACCGGGATATATACCTGCGATCAGTGAACCGTCCCGCGCTGTTTTGATATCGCCCCACCATACAATCGGCACCAATCCGGCCAAACTGTACCGCGCCGCCTGCGGATCATCCAGTGCGGCCTTCTCCAGCTCCCATTTGGAGGCTCCTTTTTTTAAGCGTTTGAAATATACACCCTGCCTGCTTTCCGGAAGTTCGCTTAACCGGTAAAAATTAAAATTGGATTTCCGGTAATTTTCAAGTCCCACGCCAACCGGCGCCGGCAATTGCAGTTCTTTTTCGGGGATCGGTTTGGGAGTGTAAATAGCCAGGCGGTCACCATTGGGCAACAGCACCGCATTACCCGGTTCTTCCGAAGGCTCCAGATGCCAGCTTTTACCCCCATCGGCGGAAACAGCCGTACCACGCGTATCATTCCCATAGGCTTCTATAGCATCCTGGGTAAGGTTCCACTTTGCCACTATATTTCCATCGGTCATGCGATCGATATTCGGAAATTGAAAAAAGCCCCATTTTTCCGGCCTGGAAGCCACGGAGATCACCACCGGTTCTTTAAACCGGATATCAAAGGTGATCTTCCCCTGTTGTTTATACCGGATAGTGGTGGCACCATAGGCCGGAATCCCGTCCCTGAGGCCCCTGCCCTCACCCGGCGAAGGGTCGTCTACAACCACACTGCGCTTTGAAGATGGCTGGGCCCCGCAGATGCCCGTTACAAAAAATAAAAAAAGGATTAAAGAGGTGCGCATTTTATATATTTTAAAGTTCAGCACTATTGCAATTCCATGGTAATGGTTTGTGCCAGGGACAGGATCATGTTATTGTCCTTATCTGCATTGCTTTTGTCTACTGTTTTGCGGGTATCCTGTACCCATGCCAGCACGCGGCTTTGCGTGCGGGTCCGGATCACCACACCCGTGGCCGCATCCACCCATTGTTCTCTCTTAAATAAAAGCTTTCCGCCCCGGTCATTAAAATACTGATAATGCACCAGGTTGGCCTTATCTATGGTGGTGGCATTTAACAGGTCGGATACGCCAATGCCCAGATCTTTTAACCAAAGCTCCTGCGCCGTACGTAGCAGCCTGCATTTTACACCGTTGACCACCACATCCTGTACATACGTAACCGGCATTTCCAATGTACGCACCGGGGGCTGATCGGTACCCTGAAGCGCCGGGATACGCAGGGCTTCCAGACTTTCCCATTGATCGCCGGGCTGCAACCCATCCACGGGTAATAATGCCACCAGGGAAGCAATATCCGGTGCCAGCCAGGCGGCTTCCCTCCCGTTGGTTTTTACGCCGGTTACCTTACCCTGACGACTGGCGGTAAAACGGACTGACTGCCCGGTGGTGTTCACGCTGCTATCGAACCAGCTGAAGTCACCAATACGTGCCTCCAGCGACGCCGCTTTTTGCTCATTAAGTCCATTGCTGCGTAAGCTAAGTATTGCGGTTCCTTCCAGGTAAGGCATTCCCGTTTTCTCTCTTGGTTTAAAAAGGCGGTAAACCGGTTTGGGCAGTGCGGATAAGGAATTGGCCACCGGTATTGCCTGCAAACCGGCTACGGTTACTTTATACGCCAACGCTTTCCCTTCCGGGTATTGCGCAGGTATTACATGGCGGTCCGGTTTCAGATACCGGAACAACTGTTTCAGGATCCGCTCATTCTCGGCCCAGGGGCGCGACATATTACCCGTCCAGGAGCCGATATCCCCTACCAGCACCACTTTCCCTTTGCCCGGCCGTACCTGTATGATACCCGGTCCGCGCACATGACGATCCGGGTAACCGGCATCAGAGGCTACCTCCATCAACACCTCCGGCTTTACCGCACCCGGCAATAGCTTCAGGGTGCAACCGGCACCATAATGAAAAACCGGAACATCATAAAAATGTGCATGCCCTTCACCGATGGGTACATCCGAATAATGGGTATCATCATAATTCCAGGCCAGTCCGAAAGCATTCACCAGCTTTTTTAACTGCACACTTTCAAAATCTTCGGCGGCGCGATCGGGCGTCGTAGCATTGATCATGATCATCAGGCTTCCACCCTTTTGCACATATTCAACCAGGTTCCGGATCTCTGTATCGGAAAGGGCCGGCACTTCGGGCACCACTTTCGGATTATCAGGATTGAGGATCAAAACAGCATCCTGGTCTTTCAATGTTTCTTTAGTAAAGGGTGCACGGCCTATTGTAATAAAGTGCTCCCGGCCCAACGCCGTAAATACCGGGTCAAATGTATTGGAATGCACAAAATCATCCCAGGCATAACGACCGGCGCCCGCGATCCAGCTGCCGGTAACCAGGTGATTCCCCACCTTTGTATTGGGCAATGAATGATGATAATAATCAAAATAAATCCTCAGCGGTTTTGCAGGTGCGGAACTGTACGCAATTGTTCCCGGAGACGGTGCTGTTTGTGCCCACGCGCCCAAGGGTAGCAGCAACCACATCGTTACTTTAAAGATTTTGCGGATCATAATAGTTATTTTTTATAGAAGCGGTTTACATTACTTACCGGTATTACTACCGGCATGTGATGCATTATAGAAGTTTAAAAAGACATCAATGTTCAATACGATTCCACAGCCGTTCTTTATATTCCCTGTTAAACCGGTTGCACCGGATGAAACAAACAAAGAATAGCTTACCAATCATTTTGTGCGGTTATATTACAATATCAGTAACCACTCCCCTGTTTGCGCTTTACTGCACAATAATCTTAATACTTTTTGTAACACTCCCGTACGTTGCCGTAATTTTCCCGGTTCCTTTTGCGGTGGCGGTGAATGTTCCATTCGAAAAGCTACCGATCGCATTGTTATCCAGGGCAACCGTTGCGGGTACAAGGGCGGTATTTACAATAAGACCGTATTGATTCATGCCATAAAAAACGGGCGTGAACGTATTTCCCGCTGTCAGCCGCACCAGGCTGTTTGCCGGCGAAAAAGCGGCAACCGTGTTATCTTCCGGTGCAGCAGACACCCCAAAGATCCCCTCACCATTTACATAAGAAGTAGTGCCGCTGTTCGGACGGTTCATCAGCCCGGTATTGTTATACCCGGCGTTCTTTACAAACATAGTCGTTTCATTACCGCCTATCAGATTTAGAGCGTTATATACTCCGTAAAGCTGCATCAGCTGGGCCACTTCCTTGGTAAACAGGCCCGGATTATCTACCGTGCACATATATACTTTGCTTTCATCCTGCGAAACACCGATGGCCGTTCGCTGCAATTTTGAAATCCAGTTGGTATCATTTAGTATTCCATTCCGTATGATCCAGGAACGTCCGCCGATCATCTGGCTGAAACTGCGGCTGGGTGCGCTTTGAGGATATACCTGTATATTCACCTTAACGGTATCACCGTTTGCCAGTTTGGTTACCGTGGTAATGGGTGTGGTACCGCTGATGGCCTGCCCCGGATAGCCCGACAGTACAGCTCCGTTAGCCGGGATCGCCATACCTGTTTGTTTGGCCACCACACTTCCGTTCACCACAAATGAAGTGGTTTTATTAAACCCGAACGGAAAAGAGAAGCCCGTAACAGGCAGTAATGAGGCTTCGGCTCCGGCATTGGACTGCAAGGTGGAAGCTCCGGTATATCTGGTCATGAGCATGATATACATCCGGGCTTCACTAAGGGTACCAAGACGGATCTTATTTACGCCATCAATGCTCATAAACTGGGTTTTAGAACTGGCAGAACCATTGTAAACAGCATAATCGATGAAGAGCTTTTTGCCATTTTCAAAAAACGCATGCGCATCTACCCCACCCGTGTTCACATCCGATGCTGTAAGATAGCTGGGACTTGTAACCAGGTCACCATCAATCACCAGCCCCTGCACGGGTTGTCCGTAAAAATTATCGGTGGTGGTCCGGAAAAAGTCACCGCTGGTACCGGCGAAATAAACATTACCGGGTGCTGACTTCCTGGAAGCCATGGAAAGCACGGTTTCTGTAGTAGGGATCTTATCATTTGCCAGTACCGGTTTAAAGGTGAGATAAGGATTGGAAACATCATACACCAGCATGTTGATCTTTACCGGGGCATATGCAAATCCCGTATCATTTAATACCAGCTGCATATAACGCGTGCCCGGGCCCACATCAAAAAGCGCTGCTGTATCCAGTAAATAATAGCTCCCCTGTATATTGATGATCTGGCCAAGGCCGGCCGTTCCCTGGTCGATTGTCTTATAGGTAAAGGCCACGCTGTTTGAACTATATCCCCCGTTCCACACTTTTATATATACGCTGCCCGATCCCTGGGGAACCATTACTTTTACATACGTATCGCCCGTCTCGACCACCTTTGCACCATTGGCACCAAATAATACTGCTGCATTTTTTGCAAAACTTTGCCCGCTGATGGTCAGCGTATCTCCAAACACTCCCAAACCGGTGGAAACACCGGTTATGAACGGTGTGTCACGGGAAACCGATCCCAATTCCGAACCGGTTCTCTGTTTATTGCAGGCAGCAAGGGTTACCATGCATAGCACAACCACCGATAGTTTTCGCATATGTAATTTATTTAGTCGCATGTATTTCTTTTTCAGGTACGGGTAATTAGGGGCGCAGCATATCTTCAAATGTTGGAGATTCATACCGTATCACATCCCCCGAATAGGTGTAACACACCAGGTCTCGCTGGTACACACTGAATGCCTTTGCATACCTTGCCCCAAAATCCGGATAAGAAGCGGGTGTTACGTAATTATATACCGGGTAGTTGCCCGCCATCGGATCATAGCTTGCATAGATCAATGCCACATCATCTGTAAGGAAGAACTGCCGGTCATTAATGGTACAGCCCGATTTTATACCAAACCCCCAGGAGTTCTGATCCTTCCGGTTGGTAACAGACAGCTGGCCATTAGCATCCAGGCGGTTGAATTTTGAATGCCACAGGCTGGTGGCCGTGGTTGTGCGGGGCGGATAATAGATCACGTGGGTAAACCCGTTGACGCCCGCAAAAAAGCGGCGCCTTTTCTGTGCAGTATACAGCTGGTACCCCCAGTCTTCATTATACGTGGCGGGGCTGGTATTCGACAACTGGTGCACATTATTGGTTAACCGCCTGGCCGGGCCCACGGTAATATTAGGATAAGGCGTAACGGCAAAGCTATACGGATGGCCGCATCCGGTGGCGGCGGAGCTCCAGTTGGATGAACAGGGACTTTCCGTATCCACTCCAAAAATCATCTGGTAAAAAGGATGAAAAAACAAACACTCATACCGTTTAAAACCGCCGGCTATCATAACCGGCTCGCCCATTTGCCGGTTGCCATTGCTTTCCAGTGGGATGAACCACAAATTACCCGCCGTATCCTTCATCATCAGGTCTCCGTAAAAATCGAAAAGATCAGCTCTCGGATCTGCCAGTTGCGGTATGTTGCCGATCTTAAGTCCCACCTGCAGGGTGCGGCTGCTGATAAGGATATATTTGATATCCTTTTCCAGGTCTACTTTGAAGGCGGCATCGGAAGCCGCTACCCGTATCGGCAATACATAATCGGTAAGCGGCAGCAGTTTATCCTTATAAATAATCAGCGGCAGCAACCCTGTTGAAGCCTGGCCGCTATGGATCACCGTATCTGTAACCAGTTTATAGGCATCTGCCGGAAGCGGTAAATACGTGCCCACATTATCATTATCAAAGGCCTGTACATAGGCTTCAGGCAATACCGTAAATGTTACGGGTATATCGTGAGGCGCCAGGAAATTTCCTCCGATATCCACTTTGTAACTGAATACCGTTGTATCTCTGTTGCCCACATTTGTGTTAACACGGATCTTGGTAGAAAGTGCGGTATTAACATCTGAAAAATACAATTTGTTATACGCATCATCATTATTCTTGTCAACAGGCAGATTTTCCTTTGCGCAGGAAAACAATGTTGCCGGCAACAACCACATGAGTGTATAGTAAAGAATATGGATCTTCATGTTGATTTATCTATTTTGCTTATTTCAGAAATTCGATACCAAACCGGTCAAGCCATAATTGCCCTTTTTGCACAGCAGCGGATTGTGGCACCTTCATCCAGTAAAGCAGCTGCGGCGTCAGATCCTGCTGTAACACGTTAATTGCAGGGTTTGTAAGCGAAAGATCCTGTGATTTGAACATCGGGTTATACGCCACGAAAAAACCGGGAGTAATCGGGGCACGATCCACGCCACTTCCACCCTGCGTAGTGGTGATCACTACCAGCCACTCCTCATCATTATATGTGCTTCGGGATTTGAGCGCATTCAGGATTTCCCCGATATACCCATCCGCTCTGGCAACCGCCTCCGCATAGGGCGCAGCATCGTTTGAAAAACCATATTGCACGCCCTTATTGTACACATCGCCGAATTGCGTTATAATAACTCTGGCCGAATCCGTTTTCAAAATACGCACGGCCTGGTCCTTTGTATCCGCATCGCCCCCCGTTACCAATCTCACATCGGCATCTTTAAGCATCGTATTCACCAGATTGCCCCAGGAGGATATAGCCGCCGTGCGGAAGGTACCGGGTTTATAATTGTATAGCAGCCGCAATGCGCTCAGGTTCGGAGAAAGCGGAGTACCGGCAGACGAATCAACAGGCCTCGGATAAAAAGAGCTGTCAAATACACGATGCTGGCTGATATCATTACCCGTTATCATGCCCGCCCATGAGCCGGCATTACCACCGCTGCTCAACAGATACTTGACCAGGCGCCATTCCGCCAATTGCAAATAACCCGTAAAATTGATGGCCACAATGGAAGAAACAACCAGCCTGTAAAACCGGTATGGTGTGGTATTCGAAACCTCAAACCGCTTCGTTTGACCACGGGCGGAAAAAATTTCACCGGACCGATTGTCCAGGACCTTCCAGGGGCCATTGACATCATTGGCGGCTTCAAGCGTCCATGTACCGGGGTCCCGCCAGTTCTGAGAGCTGGCTTCCGTAGCCGATGTCATGGTATAGGCCTCCACCACCGGCAGGTTGGCCTTATATTCCTGCTGCGCCCACAAATTGGGCAGGTATGGTTGTATGGGGCCACAGGAAAAATAAGAAGAAACATTATTATCTACCAGCTTGGACGACCCGTTGGCTGCAGCAGCGCCACTTGCATTTTCAAAGGCGACCGTCAGTGATCCGTCAGCCGTCACATCCTTTTCCGTCCGGATCACCGGCAACGCCACATTCCATGAATACTTGGCATTGGGTAATAATCCTGAAATATTGGGCGGAGCGAGGGTCTTCAGTGCTGCCGCCGGCAGACCATCGATGCCAATGACGAGCACATGTCTTTTGTTAACGGCCACTGCTGTACCGGTGGAATCCGGCTTATACACATGCTGGTCCAGCACCGGATCATAAAACTTTTTACACCCTGCAATGAGCAGCACAGCCAACATCAAAGCAACGCCCATTTTTATAAAGACTTTCATTTTCCTGATTGCTTTTAAGGTTTAATGACTCCAAATTCCGCAAGTGAACAGGCATTATTAGCCGAAGCAGTAATTACATCCAGCATCTCGAACCGCACATAACGAACACCCTTATAAACCATCCCCAACGAATAGGTATTAAAGAGGTAAACATTATCCACCCCATTAAAAATCTGCGGGGTGGTCCACTCCAGGTTATCCGTACTAAAAGAGATCGCTACCCGTTTCGGCCGCCAGGTATGCCCGTTTACATAGTAAAAGCCCGATACGTCGTAATACTTATTCATATCATATACCATATAATGCGGCAGGTGGTATTGATTGGTTTCATAGTCTACGTACTGCGAATGCCAGTAGGTATGATCATCGCCATCCAGCGCCAGGTTCGCATAGTTTCCGGTTGACACTTCCTGGCAGCAAAAACCGGTAATACTCCATCCCACCCTGGGTATCCGTTTGTTCTCAGGCATTGCAGCCCGCTTGCCTCCGGTATCTAATACAGGATTGTAATTATATACATCGTTGGGCATCAGCTCATAGTTTTTTGCCCGGATAGAGTCCCTTGATGCATCGGTTGGCAGCAGGCCCCATACATAGAAGAACATATAAAGATCCTGCTTTGCGTAATCGGAGGCGGCCTGGTAAATGAAATTTATTTTCTCCTGGTCCGTCATTACGGCCTTATAATAATACCGGGCCCTGTAATCGAGGCTATCGTACAAACCGTAACCATATGCATGAAAAAGCTGTACAAAGGGCACCAGCCGCACTATGAATGCATTTGAAAAATTGGGGACCTTTCTGGCAAAATCAAACGGCAACTGGCTGGCAAGTGATTGCCGCACATAATACATTGCATTGGCAACCCCATCGGCTACGGAAGGGTTCATCTGCTGAATATTGAAACTTTTCCGGTTGGCAAATTTGAGGCCGTAGAGCTGATGAATATTGGGGAGCGACGCAGGATACCATCCTGTAGAGCCGGAGCCTATATTGTTTGAACCGATTGCGCCCATCGTCCACCAGGCGCCTTTTTGCCCGGTTCCGATACTGATGATCTCATTTAAATAAATATTTTCATCCACCGGAATCACAACCGGATAACCACCATGTGCGTATGCATTTGAAGGCTGCACATCCATGATTACCCGAACCGGCAGCTCGGGCGCTCTGTTCAGCGAATCGGTGGTCACATCACTAAGACCCTTCCAGTGATACACGTCCTTTTCAATAAAATCATCCCACTCCTGCATAACGGCCGAAGGATTGGCGATAGGGTATTTGTCCACCAGGTATTTCGGCAACTCAAATATGATCTTCCGGCCTCTCAGCTGGATCCAGGGAACGGAGGATTGCTTTACCTGGTCGTTCCAGTCTGCATCGCTGGTTTGGCCCAGTACAAAATCCGGCGACCTGGCTACACCGGAAAACGTGAGCGTTACCTGGTCGAGATTAAGGTTCACCGCCTTCCTGATATAAATGGAGCCGCCATAAAGATTACGGACATAATTTCTGCCGGCCACCAGTTGTACCTGGTTGTAAAGTACCGGGTCGCGCCCCTGTATCGCAGTATTCGTAATATTATCCGTCCATCCGCCTATCTGAACTGTCAGCCCCGAAACACCTGCCGGCACATCCACGGTAACCATTTCCCCCGCCGGTGCATACAACCCGGTGCTGAACGTGGGTTGCGGTGTGGAAACCACTTTTATATCTGTATTACGTACATATTTATACGCCAGGTTGATCGTAACAGGAACGCTGATCCGCGGTTCGGTGGCGGCCATCAATCCCGGGAAGATCTTTGCCTGATCCAGCTTACTGAAATCATTTCCCATATTGCCCGTTGAGCCTCCGTTTGCATTTGCCGAAGGTTGTCCCTGGTCGAACCCGTTTACCACGTTATCGCCATAGTTTCGCTTGCAGGCCACAGCTGACATGAGCAGTAGTATCCACAACCCGTATGCTGTTTTGTATATGCTGTTCATTGAATGCGTATTATAATATTTAGTCATTAAATCCCTGTTTACTTACGCTGTAATCCGATACGTATAATATTGTTTACAGGGTGGTTGTCAAATAATGAAAAGCTACCCGCAATTACCACTCCTTTACGGCCCGATAAGGTGGTGGTTTCAAAAATATCGTTGATCGTTCCGTTAAAGACACCGGTATTATTCAGGTTTGCAGCCAGGGTTCCATCCGGGTTAAGGATCATAAATCCCTGGCGTGTAATAAATGTACTGCCCGTCTGATCCCGATAGCGTTCAAAAGCCCCCGACAGGATAACGGTACCATCGCTCAGCTGGCCGGCATAATTGACCAGTCTTCCGCTATTGGCCGTGGACCGTTCAAAATCGCCCAGTTTAAAACCAGTGCTGATCGAACCATTGGTATTCAGCATTACGACCCCCGCCGGACAGGCTACCCCGTTAAATGACTTAAAGTCGCCCGTTACCAATAACTTCTGTGTGACAGCATTGTAAGTGATCTTCGTAATGGCACCATCGGCCCCTTCGCCCACATTAAAAGCCGGGTTTCTTTTGCCATTGTTATCCAGCATTACGATGCGTCCTACACCTTCATTGTTGTATAATGTAAAATTTCCCCCAATGATGATGCTGCCAGGCGTGGTACCGTTCATAAGCTGTACAGCATCCGAAATGGTTCCATTAGTACCGAATCCTTTTGTTCGGTACGGATCGTAATTATAGCTGGTATCCAATATACCATCCTGGTTCGTGGCAGCAACCTGCGACTGGTAGGTATAATTTTTAACCACGGAAAACGCGGTCGACAACGTATAGTCGTTGTATACATAACGGGAAAAATTACCCACCGAAATAAGGCGCCCGGCAGCATCCAGGAAAACTTTTCTTACCGGTCCGTCAAAACCGCCCTTAAAATTGACAAACACACCGATATTGGCGGATGGATTTTCCGGGTCGGGATTGTTCACATTTGTAGTCACCGAATCGATCAGGCCGTTTTGGTATACCCGCGTCATATTATTGACCCCTTTGTAGATACCAAAGCTTGAGAAGCCGGTACCGTAAACCAGGTAGCCGGGAAAATTGGTGAGCTTAACCATGCCATAAATGGTTGAGCCCCTGTTAGGCCCCTCACCCACATAAAAATTATCACGCAATGTACCGGTCGTGGGATTTAACTGGATCACTCCTGCAATATTATTATTATGGTAGGAGTCCGGTGTGGTTCCCAGGAAACTCAGCCCGTTCCATGTGGTAAAGCCTCCGCAAACAAACAGGTTCAGCACCTGCATCCAGGAATCGTAATATACACTCCATACAGGCCCGTTGGTGGCGCTGCCCAAAAGCGGGTTTCCTTTTTCATCTTTCTGCGTGGTTGCATTAAAGGTAGAGTCCAGCCAGGCCCACCCCGTTATATTAAAATCCGGACCGTAGAACTGTTTATCTCCGATGATCATAGAAGAAGCGCCGGACGAAGCGTTGCCAGGTACTATTACTGTGAGCGTGCTGTCATTGCTGTTAACCGATTTAACGGTTGCCCTCGAGCCATTCAGGTAAAACTCAATAAGCGCCGGGTTAATGCTCAGCAGCGTATCGATACCTGCAACCTTGAACCGTACGGTATCTCCGGCCTGGCCCTGAAGCGGAACCGGCATCTGAAGCAGGAGTCCAACGCTATTAATAAACGGAGGTGCATACGCCCCGGCATAGTCCATCTCCTGACGCTTAAAACAGGATGCAACAAAAAATGAGCAGATGATTAATAAAAAAATTACGTTTTTTTTCATGTTGCGAATTTTATCCGGATGATCATTGAAAACCGATATACATAGCATTAGCCAGGGTTTGCTGCGGATCAAAACCCAGGTAGTGCGTACTAAATACCAGCACATGGCAGTAACCATTCCTGGGCTTAACATTACTGGTAGCCACCCTTGTGCTCCACCAGCCCTGGTAGGGAGCCGCCGGGTTGGGAATATAGGAGAAGTAAAGGCTCCGGTACCCGATGTATTTGATACCGTTTGCATCCCCGTAATTCACGCCCACATTCATTACACGACCTCCGGCCGAGCGTACAAACTCTCCTGAAAAAGACGAGATGTTCTGCATATCCAGCTGCGGATAGTGCTCCAGGCCACGCGCGCCCCTGAACATATACATCATGAGGGTATTCCTCCAGAATTCGGGTTTAATATTATCAACAGAAGTAAGCGTATCGTGCCCCAGTGATCTCAGGTTCCTGTTGATAAAAAGAAACGTGCTTCTTATGGAGGAATCAGCCGGGGCGAAGAAGGTGATCGTACTGTCTGTAAAATAACTCTGCAGACCGGCCTTTTTTATAATGTGCACCAGCGTATCGAACATATAGGGCTTCGATTGAAGAAACTCCAGCATATTTCCATCAAAGTTGGGTGTGCTAAGACCAGAATCTACATAATAATCCTTTCTGCAACCCGTTATCACTGCAACAGAGAGAAAGCCTATTAAAAAAGTCTTCAACAACAAATATTTCATAAAGCGCATTTTTAAAATCATACGTTAGTTCCAGTAAGGATTTAAAGATATATTGGGATTAACCGTGGAGATAGCGGCATCAATGGGATAGGTCCAGGCCCCGTTCATAAAGTCTTCATAGTTGATCGTATTAACCGTATACAGGGAGCTCATGATCTTCTTTGTGCGAACCAGGTCATAGAAGAACGTGCTTTCTCCCATCAACTCCCGCTCCCGCTCCCACCAGATCGCATCTTCCAGTGTAATGCTTTCGGTGAGATTAGTCACATTTTTTCCGCCTTCAAACTCCGTGGCGCCCGCCCTTTTTCGTACCACATTAATGGCTTCAAGAGCTCCGGGGTAATCGCCCAGTTTTTCCAGCGCCTCTGCGCGCAGCAGGTAAGCATCCACATACCGGAACAGGATCTTGGCATCCGTTGGATTTCCCGAAACCCCACCGTTGAAGTTGGCGAACTTTTTAAAAATAAAAGTGCCATCGGTATTGAACATATTCTCGAACCACTTTGAGGCCCGCGCATCCGTATTGCTGCCATTATAATCTACATCATACAGCTGATGCAGGTAATACGGATCATAGTACAGGGGTGTTATACTTACACTTGGTTTGTAGGGTGTCATCAGGGTAAGGGCGCCCACCGTAGCATAAAATCCAAAAAGCTCACCCGGTTTTGAACTCTGGCTTATTTCAAACAAGCTTTCATCTGTATGCCCGTTGAAGATCACCTGGTAATCATCGTAAGGCAGCAGTTTATAATAGTTTCCGCCCTCACCGATCAGCGTATTGCTGACATCCGCTACTTTCTGATAGTAGGCCATGGCATTCACCTCATCGAACCCGGCCATCCACATATACATTTCCATCATTAATATGAGGGCGCCGCCCTTCATAGCCCTCGAACCCTTTTTTGAGGCATCCGCATAGGTCCATGGCAGATCATCCAGCACGCCCTGTAAATCACTAATACATTTCTTAAACAGTTCCAGCTGATTGGTTCTTCCGTTTTTACCTACATCATTGATATCAGAAATATAGGGAACATCGCCCCAATGGCGCGCCATTATGAAATACGTAAGGCTCCTGATAAATACCGCTTCCGCACGATACAATTTGCGGTCGGCATCCGTAAGATCTGCGATCTCCGTTTTGGGAATATTGGCAATCAGATTGTTTGCCCCCGATACCACCCGGTACAATTGCATCCACTGATCCAGGTTATTGAATCCCCATTCATTCCACCATGAATAAGTGGAAGACGCTATCAGGTTCTTCATTTTGTTTCCCCGCAGCAATGCCACAAATTCATTGCCATTTGAAACATAAGGCACCCAGGAGCCGCACCGGTAATCGGCCGTTGCAAGCAGGCTGTTCCCGCTTCCGCAAGTATAGCTTCTCAGCAAGGTGTAGATACCGTTTGCATATTGTTCCACATCCTGTTTTGTTTTCCAGAAGTTATTACCGGACATAGCGCCTACCGGGCTCACATTGAGAAATTTCTTACACGAAAGATTCGTGCATAAAACAGCAACCAGGAGAAAAAATATGATGGCACGATATTTCATTGTATGATGCTTTAAAATTTTTAAAAAGTAACGGTAACACCCAGTGTATACCTCCTCGCCAGCGGATACCCATAGGGATTATCGCGCCCCAGATCCGTTATTACTTCGGGACTGGGGCCCGAATAGTTGGAAATGGTGGCGACATTGGA
Organism: Niabella pedocola; assembly: GCF_021044425.1. GTDB lineage: Bacteria > Bacteroidota > Bacteroidia > Chitinophagales > Chitinophagaceae > Niabella > Niabella pedocola. Next base: position 62,211 of record NZ_JAJNEC010000005.1, read on the forward strand.
ACCGGTTAAAAAGACCCTTAAGATCTGAAGGTGCCATCGCTTCAGCAATTCCTTCTTAAAATCATAGCCCAGGGTTATTGAATTAATCTTGAAATAGGAACCATCCTCCTGAAACAACGTCTGGTTATAACGGAATGCGGCAATGGCAGCGTTATGATCATAGGTATAAGGATTGGGATAAACGGCGTTGTCTCCGGGTGCCTTCCAGTAATTATACTCCTCTACAGGCGGCACGGCCTGTACACCAGACAAGGTGCTGTTCAGCGGGTTGTAGAACTGCTGAAACTTATAGGCCAGCGGCGTATTGAGCACATCCCTGAAAAATGTAAAAGAAGTAAATATATTGAACGTAAAATTATGATAGGCCAGGAAGTTTGAAATCCCTCCTGTTAATTTTGGTACCGGGTTACCCACGGCCACACGATCGCGGTTATCGATCACGTAATCGCCATTCAGGTCCGCAAAGATCGGATCACCTGCCTGCAGGTAAACACCATTGATCCGCATCGGAAGGTTGGTGGCCGGGTCCACAGGCACATCGGTATTCCGGGCATACACGCCCTTCGTTACAAAAAGATAGTTGGAAAAACTGCTTCTCCCCAACCGGTATAACAGGGGCAGGTTTAACTGGTCTCCGGGATTAATAACCCACTCACGCGCATCGTTGGGCAACCGGGTTAATATGTTACGGTTAAAGGCTCCCACCAGGCCAAAGGTCCAGCTCAATTTACTGTCCCTGGGCAGCGGCCGTACATTCAGGGTCAGCTCATGACCGTAATCTACCCAACTCACATCATTGGATGGGTATTTGGAATAACCTGTTTCAAAAGGCACATCTATAAGCAGGGAATTATTTTGAACGAATTTGTAATAGAAATCATATTGTATGGTAAGCTTCCGGTTAAAGAACTCGCCTTCATAACCAATATTCGTCATCCGGTTCGTGATCGGTTTATAATAGGCATTGGGCTCTGTTCCGAAACTGTTTAACACAGAAGGCTGCCCATTATAGGAAGATCCGGGATAGTACTGGCCATATACCATAAAAATATTTCCCTGCGGAACGATCGTTTGCCCCCAGCTTGCCCTGATGGAACTGGAATTCATCCAGCTGCTCCAGCCCTCGGCAAATTTTTCTTTGTAAATATTCCACCGGAAGGAGATCATCGGGTTACGATTAAATCCTGTTAAAGGCCCGTTGATGGAAGTGCCGTCAAAACGGAAACTTGCGTTGAACACATATTTCTGCATATAATCATAGGAAACGTTGGCGCCGTATCCAAACTGCCGTACGTCTACCGGCTCACCCAGCGTTCCATATACCGCAGCTCTAAGGTCGTACCCAAACGGCCCGGAAATAAAGTTATTGGGGGTAGAAGGCAGCTGGGCATACGTGGTTTTTGATTTATTCACATTCAGGTCACTGAATACATAGCCTGACACCGTGTGTTTCTCCTTCAGGAACCGGCGCGTATATTGCAGCATATTGAGATTATAATAGGTGTTGGCACTGCGGTCCTGCGTATTGTACTGGGTATAGCCATAATTCAGCCATCCGGGATAAAATATATTATAGCTGGTCGTATTGAAGGTAATGCTGCCCGTACTGCGGAACCGTAGGTCTTTTATGATCTCGTACGTCAGATCGAGGTTGGCCCCCAAGGTATTTTTTTTATTATCATCCTTTAAAATGAATGAAGCCAGGGCCGTATTATTCTCTGTATACACATTGGGCGGTGGTAACAGGGTTGAGGCCATACCACTGGTGCCCACGCCGGTCTGCAACAGTCCCACACCACTACCGTTCTGACGGAGCTCGGATGCCGCATTTACAGAGGTCAGCATACGGATCTTTTTATTCTCACTCTGGTATTGGGAGTTGATCCCCGCACTATACCTTTTATAACCGGTATTCTTGATAATACCCATATCCTGCATGTAGTTCAGGTTCACTTTGTAATCGAACTGGCTCATACCGCCTGCGAAGCGCAAATTGTGGCTATGATTTAATTGCGGACCAAAAAAGTAGGATTGCCAGTTCACCGAATTATTCAGGTAAGGATTTAAACTATCCGAAAGAAAATAATTGGCATTCACAGTGGCCAGTCCCCAGTTAAATGCATTGTTTGTCTGGGCATTGTTATAAAGCACCTGGTTTACCTTTATCTGCCGTTCCAGGTGCCCGCCATATACATCGCGAAGGGGCGGAACCGCCGTATAAATATACTTCCCATCATAAGTAATCTGGGGAACTTTAGACCGGCCGCGTTTCGTGTTGATGATCCAGACACCGTTGGCTCCTCTTGAACCATACACCGATGTTGATGCAGCATCCTTTAAGATCTCAACGCTTTCAATATCCTCGGGTGGTATTACCGAAAGCGGGTTGGCGCCGCCGCCGGCCTGGGCAAAACCGTATTCGGTATCCTCATTCGGATCAATCGGCACCCCGTCTATAATGAACAATGGTTGCCCCGAAGCTAAGTAGGCATTATTTCCATCGCCCGTTACATTGATATTGGACAATCCGCGCTGAAAGATGGATCCCCTGGCACCCGGCATACCCGAAGTATTCTGAATATTTACCCCTGCCACTTTTCCCTGCAACAATTCCGTTACACTGGCAGCCGGTACGTCTTTAATATCATCTGCGGTAATTACGGTTGAAGCACCGGTAACCAATGACCGGCTCTTTTTGGTAAAACCCTGTACCACCACATCCGTAAGCGCTCCGGATGCCAGCTTCAGGTAAATTTCGATATTGGCTTCTCCTCCGCTCACCTGGTAGGTAGCAGGGCTATAGTTTAAATGGGTTACAGCAATTGTGGCACCCGCCGCAGCATCGATCTCGAAACGGCCCACGGTATCTGTATACACGCCGCGGGCTCCGGCTGTTACGTTAGCACCGGCTACCGGCAACCGGCTCTGTTCATCAAATACAGTGCCCCGCACCTTTTGCGCACCCGCCCGGATGGAGCACATCAATAATAGCAATGCCGGAAGCAGCAGATGTAAACGCAAGCGTCCTCCCTGCCTTTTATTAAAACGGGATATTGATAATCTCGTTGGGTTGTGCAGCCACAAAACGGTAAAAATTTTATCCATAATCAGCGATTCCTGGTTAATTATTTTCGGTCATCAATCATTAGAAAATTTTGGAGAGCTGTTCCTGAACTGAAAAGCGATCTCCCAATCGCCCTTTTCATAGATCGCGTAATTGAATACGAGCGCACACACATATCCAAAGCCGGCCGTGCCCTTGCGATAATAAGAAAATGTTACAGCCGCCCTGGTAGCCGCAGCATTTGTATACTTTGTAGGTATGGGCCCCAATGGTATGGGATAGGCCACCTGGTAAACAACCGCGGTATCCGTTAATTTCATATCAAAGCCGTGCACCAGACCGGGCCAGTCCGTAGTATTAAATAACCGCGGGTTTATCGGCGCAAAAGCCGAATCCAGGAATTTGAACGTAAGACTATTGCCGGTACCTTTCTTTGTGAAATAAACATCTACTTCGCTCTCCTGCATCCCCAATCCGTCTTTAAGACGTTGAACGTTGCTAAGGCTGATGCCATTGGTAGGATAAGATACCGCCGGGCCTGTTGTCATCCCTGTTTCCGGATTATAGTTAGAGGGCGCATATGGAATGGCCTTCCGGGGCATGAACCGTAAATTATAGTAATAGTTCAAGCCACCGGAATTGGAAACTTTTACGTCAAATTTGTATCCCGAATCGGGCTGGGAACGTATATGGCTCAGATCCATCCCGGACCAGGTTACCAGCTGACCGGAATGCTGTCTTATTTCAAAAACCCGGTGATTCTCAATTTTACGTTTGTTTTCTATTTCAGCCAGCGAGGTTTCTTTGCCGGTATAAGCACCACCGTCCTTCCATACCCAAATAGGATATATGCTATCAGTCAGTTCCGGTGCAGGATCACCATTATAACGCCGAAGATTGAGCATCGTAAACTCGAGGGGCTGTGAAGAGTTGGCCCCATTAAAATTGTCGGAGAATACCGTATTTCTTCCCAGTGTTGGGTCATAAAAGGTGCGTGTAAACGTTGCAAGCGGATCGATCGAATCGCGATCTTCCGGAAAATCCTTTTTACAGGAGGATATAAGAAGGAGCAATCCTGCCACCCCAAAGCATATCAGTAAATATAAATAGCGCATAAGTAGGAACGTATATTTGTTTAGTATAACCACAGTTCAGCCAGGTTGCATTGTTTATAGGATGCAAAGCCTCCGTAATTTGCAATAACCGTAAACCGGTAATACCGCCCCCTGCGCGCAACAGGGAGATAGAACCGTTGTTTGGCCTGCAATCCCACGGTTCCGTTCACCAGCTTCAACCGGAAGGTATCCGGTGGCGACCATACCGCAGGGTCGTTAAGATTGGCTCCTTCCGGAGCAAACTCTGTTGTGAAGGCCGTGACCATCAGCTCTCCGCTGGTCCATTCTGCTTTATTCTGGATTGCTACAGACGTTACATCGTAGCTATGCGTCATATCGGTTATAAACCAAAAAGGCGGCGGCGGCATGGTACCGGTATTTTTGGTATTCCAGTATGTGTTCAGATTATTATCAAACAAATGCGAAACAGTACCTCCATAAACCGTAGACGGCTGTTGCGATACCCAGGACAACGGCTTCCATTCATTTCTCAGGATGTACGGTGTATTCATGTAGTCAAAAAAATTCGAGAATCCGAATTCATGATCGTCAGCCAGAACATGCACCAGCACATTTCCTGCCCGTACGGTGTTAACGGAGGACGTAAGTGCCGGCTTCCAGTATGCATCATACAGGGAAAAGTTCATATCCCTCAGCTCTATGATCTTGGGGCCTCCGCTGATTGCACCCGTTGAATTTTGCTGCACACCGCTCAGGTTCATCATATAATCGTAATTGATCGATTTTAAGATGATGCCTGTAGAAGACCGGGCCAGGACATCAAAGCTCCAGATCCCGGGAAGAATATAGCGGGAAATGAGGAATCGCATCATCTGGTTATTGAAACGTCCGGAATCAGCCTGTTCCAAATTCAAATGTGCCGGATCAATATACAGCACAGGGCTGTCTGTACGGGCCCTGTTGGTATTGAAGTTATTGATAGCGATCTCAAAGGATTTATTGGGGATCGCAAATAAGGTAAAACTATCCGTCGAATTCAGGCGGGCTACAATATCAGGATATTTATTCAGCACCTTCACCATGGAATCAAAGTGGTTTTCCTGGAGAAACTTCATTACAGTTCCATCATATACGGTTGATACCGGCTTATAATCGTAATAGGTTCCATAATCGTGCTTGCAGGAGCAAGTGAGCAGCACCAGCAGCAGCACGGAAGAAATAACAGATACTTGCTTCATAATTTTCAGGAATTAAGATTATCGCTTCCAGTAAGAGTTTTGTTCTATAAGCGGATTATTGTCCAGCACACGCTGGCTTACCGGCCAGTAAATACCTCCCTGTTCCACCAGCTTATTAAATTCGTAATCGTTGGCCAGGTACTTTTTGTAGCGGATGAGATCATACCAGGCATATCCCTCTCCCATCAGTTCGATCCGGCGTTCCCTGAAAATATTCCACAGCAGCCCATTCTCGCGGCTGCGTTCCGTTGGAATGTATACAGGACCACCAGAGCCCAACGGTCTTAAGTTATTGGCAAACCCGTTGGTAAACCGCTGTAGCCTTATATTTTCAAGAAATCCCTGGGCATTACCAACGGTACCGTTATACAGATAACATTCGGCCAGTAAAAGACAGATATCTTCGGCCCTTGCCAGGGGAATGCAGGAACCGTATATTGAAAATCCATTGGCCGCGGGAGCAAAGGTTTTAAACTTGGACAATATGGGAATCGATGCATAATAATTGGTAAAATATACCGACTGGTAGCTGCTGGCAGCCGACTGGTAGGGATGCCGCAGGTCCGTAATGCTATAAAACAACCGGTCGATCGTATCACGGGGAACGTAGATATCCGGCTTCTGGCGGGGAACATATGGATTGGCAAGGGTAAGCGACTCCATATGACCTACCCCGCTGGGGCCCGATTCTTTATTATCCATATTATAGGACAGCGAAAGCAACTGGTAACAATAACTTCCAATGACGCCGTTGCCATAAAAGATGCTGTTATTACCGGTTAAATAGTTGGTTGCATTCTGATAGCCCACAAGCTGTGTGCGTGCCTGTGCCAGGTTATCCCATATTTTCCGGGCTACCGGCTCCAGCCGCTCGTAATCTCCCATCCAGGCGTAAATTTGCGCCAGCACGGTCATGCCCTGCCAGTATCCCCAATAAAAATTGCCGATCTGGGCCCATGTTTTGCCATAATACGGGCCGCTGAACTTTAACTTGCTTTGATCAGTACCGCCGTATTCCGTTGGCAAACTATCCAGGTAGAACTTAACATCATTGATACAAAAATCAAGTACCTGCCGCTGCGGGGTTCGTGTAAGATTGGTATTTAACCCTTCTGTAGTAGCGGAAGTAACCAGGGGCACATCTCCCCAGATACGGGAGATATACAAATACAGGAACGCCCTTAATACATGGGCCTGCGCCACATCCACTTTATGATATAATGCGGAATACCGGGTATCCTGAAGACATCCTCCTGATTTTTCGATAAATGTATTACAGGCATCAATTGCCGCATAAAACCGACGCCAGTCTTTGAGATCTTCCATCCCCGGCAGATCCTCGTTCAGCCGGTTCCGGATGATCGCTTCGATGTAAGAACCCGAACGGGGTGTAGCAAAGTCGGCCATCCGGAGATCGCCGTAAAGCCAGTGTGCGTTATTGTTGGCAAGCGCAGCCCTGGCAAGCCCATACAAGCCGGCAAGCGCGGACTTGGCATCATCATAAGACTGCCACATATTAATAGAACTGGCTGCTTCAGTGGATTCAATATCTAATTGCTTTGTGCAGGAAACCGCCATCGAAGATACCAGGAACAAAAGCAACACAACTTTATTAAAAAAGTATTTACTCAGACTGTACATGATCGCTTCTGTTTTTATTTTAAAAATTAATTTTTACGCCCAGGGAATAAGAAGTAACCAATGGAAGCGTATACCCGGTATAGGCGCCCCGGTAATTCACCTGTTCCGGATCGCCGCCCGAAAATTTTGTAATTGTAAACAGATTGGTTCCCGTAACATACACAAGCATCTTGGGAATTCTTTTCTTCTTAAAGTAATCGAGGGAAGCCAGATCATACCCCAGCGTTGCATACCGCAGCTTCAGGAAACCGGCATCCTCGAGGAAAAGATCCTGGTCTGCCCTGTAGGGGATTACACCGCTCCAGGGATTATACAATGGATAGGCATTGTAGTCGAATGTTTGCTGCCAGAACGTTATTTCCTTTACCGAGGAAATGTCCCTTGAGTTTTCTCCATTGATAAAATCCAGCTTTGTTGAAGTCAGCTGATTCAGCAGTTGCTGTCCCAGGGCATAATAAAACATAAAATCAAGATTGAAATTCCGGAACGAAAAGGTGCTTCCGATACCCCCGGTATATACCGGCATAAAGTGCCCCTTCAGTACCTTATCACTTTTGTCAATAACACCGTCGTCATTAACATCCGTCCATAGCGGGTCGCCCACCGAAAAAGGAATGGTACCCCCAAAAGTCATAGGCGATACAGAACCATCAGTATTGGTTCTACCCGCCGGTATATCAGAAGCCGTATGGATCATGCCCTGGTTTTCAAATACCCAATAGCTGTCTGTGGATTTGCCTATCTCCAGTTTCATATCCCCATATTCGATCTCGTTAAGATCATACGGCAGTTTCAGCAATTTGTTTTTGTTCCAGTTAAAGTTGGTGAAGAACTGCCAGCTCAGCCCCCCTGCGTGCTGCAGTATATCGGCAGTAACGCCCAGGTTCAGCCCGGTGTTCTGAACGGCCATACCCTGTACCCATTTATAGCTAAATCCGTTTTCAGATGCCACCGGGGTGGGCACAATCATATTCTTGTCCTTGTTGTTATAAAAATCCGCCGTCAGGGTTATACGATCATTCAACCATCCCAGATCAATCCCGATATTGAGTTTTTCGCTAAACGGCCAGTTATAATACCGGTTGATCCAGCCAAAGGTGTAGGGCTGGGAAATCCCGGAATAACCACCGCTGCCGCCGATAACCGGTTCATCGGAATAGCCCAGGTCAACCCGGTATTGCGGCCCCAGTTTAAACCGGCTATCCTGGATCAGTTTGCCAAATGTGCCCCAGGAGCCTCTGAGGGCAAGCGTGCTAAATAGTCCGTTTTCCGGCAGCAGCTCGCGAATATTCAGGCGGGCGGCCACCACAGGGGTCAGCAGCCAACGGTCTGTAGGTGAAAAGCTCGAATAGCCATCGTACCGGCCAACCGCATCAATATTGAAGATGTTTTTAAAAGAATAACCGATCCTTCCGTAATAGGACAACAGGCGGGCCTTCAGGTTATCGCTGAACGGGTAAGCGAATATGTTGTCGTTATTCGAATAGGCCGATCCGTTTACAAGCACGGATTTGATCTTAATAAAATCATTGGGTGTATTGTACCCATAAATATAATCGTACTTAAAAAAATCTGCGAGGTAGCTCTGCCCGGCTTCCAGCCGTATCTGGTGGCGGTTGTTGACCAGCGGGATCGTATAACGGATCGTATTCTTTACAGATGTTCGCTGGGCCAGTCCATAATACGTGGAAATAAAGCTGTTGCCATCCATAAGATCGCTTCCCCAGAAAACATCCCTTAACGATTCTTCATAGTCGATGGATAGCTGGGTCTTTAACTGCAGGTTCCGGAAGTTGGCGGTGGCCGAGAAGTCGCCGGTGATCGCATTATTCTTATTATCGTCGATAGCGGTCCTGTATTTATCCAGGTATACCTGGTAGGCCTCGCGGTTCGGCGAAAGCGGATTGGCCAGATCCGGAACAAATCTTGTTTCGGCAAACCGGTCTCTCAGGCTTTTGTTCCGGTCACGATCTGTACGGGCAGCATTGATATTACTGGAAATGGTCAGCCATTTCAATGGCAGCATATTCATGCCGAAGGTAACGGCATATCGATCCAATTGGGTATTATCAAAATTTTGGTCCTTGGTATCACTGATATTAAAGCGGTAACTCGCCCTGTCGTGCCCGCCGTTTATTCCAAACCCCACATAATAAACAGGCTTTGATCTAAAATAAATAGCATTCCAGTTGGAAGGTCCATAATAATTCTTATCATACTGATTGGCCACATAAACGGGATAAGCGGCCATCTGTTCGGGCGTAGCGTATGCGTCGTAATAGCGCTTCCGGAAATCATTCTCATAGGCCGCATTAACGGTCCTTATTTTGGGGGTGCTTAAAATGCCTACATAGGAGTCAAAATTAATAACGGGTTTTGCAGAAGGCTGCGCTACTTTGGTGGTGATCCAAATAGCGCCGTTTGTTGCCAGGGGTCCCAGCGTTGCTATATCCGCCGGTGTTTTGAGCACTTCGATACTGCCGATATTATTTATATCCAGTGCGGCAAGCAGATTGGTACCCGAACCCAGTTTATTAAAATCATAGCGTTGAATATAATAGCTGTACGCATTCTCCTGCGTAAGGGGTGTTCCATTCAGATATACAACCGGCTGCAGACCATATACATCCTGCTTGGTAAACAGCGGCGCCGACAATCCCCTGATAAACATAAACTGCTCGCTGCCTGGTTCTCCGTTCTCCTCCTTCACAAACACCCCCGATGCATTTCCCTTTAGATATTGCTGCAAAGAAATAAGCGGTGTTTTCGAAATACCGTCCAAACGAACCCGTATTTGTTGGCCACTGCTATCATCCAGGCGTTGATTATTTGTTTGCTGAAGAGACGCCTTAAACGACTCTGCATGCGCTGATGTCGATAAAGAATCTTCGTTTCCCTGGCCGCTGGTCTGGGATTTAGTTATCATTGGTATCAACACTAAGCAGAAAATCATCAGCTGACAGAAAATCAAATTTCTTATACCGAAAGCAATTCGCATATTTGAGTTAATTTACATTTTGACTAATTTTCTCCCATACCTCTAAGCAAGCAGAAGCAGTTACGCAATCGAATATTTTTAAAAATAAAAGAAAATTATTTCTTAAAAATTCGGCAGGATTGATAATAAAAAATACTACTAAAATTCAATTAAAAAGTATTAGTCCCACGCCTGTATTCAAGTATACACGGGCATTGCAAGCATTTGACCATGCAGCAGACAGCAGCCGGCCGTGCCCGTTTTTTACGAATCTTACCTTATTAAAAATGGATACGGAAAAACACCTATCAGGCCGGCACTATGGCCTTTCAACACAGGCGTGCCGGTGCAACGGCATATTGGACGCCATTGGTTTTACGACGGGTTACCGGCACATCCACCGAACCACATCCGGCATACATAAGCCAATGATCATTATATCCGCAATACTTTTTTGCAACGAAGATGTTGCCATTTCTGTTGTTACCGGAGTCACAAAGGCTCTTGTAAACAACCTTCCGTCTGGTATCGGGCCGTTATATGAGGCACTCAAAGCCTTGCATATCCGCTATTGTTCATACTTCTTTATCTGAAAATAAGTGCCCACGATCTCGCTCCGCGTATGATCATTCGGATCTGTTCTGCCATATACCACAAACAATACATTGGGTGCCACCTCCGTCATGGACATATAGTTTCCGCAATCCGGCGGGTACAAATCATTATAGAACTGCAGCCTGGGGCCCCAGCTCGCTCCATTGTCATTACTGAACGTCAGCCAGTTTCCAGGTCGCCCGTAACTCAGGGCGATAATACCATTCTCCAGTACCAGCGCATCGGGCCAAACACCGAAATCATTCACGGATGTAGCGTTGCTCCAGGTTTTGCCCATATCGCCGGAAACGCTCATAAAAAGCGGGGTTGTTTTATGATACGGGAAAGGCATTTTCACCGACGGATTGTTATGATCACTGCTTCCAAGCGATGCGGGATAGTTTCCGGATGAACGGATAAAGCAACATATTTTGTTACCCGGCACCACCAGCAGCACGGGTTCACAAAACCCTTCACCCAACAGCTTATCTGTAAGATTAAACGCTACCGTAGCATAGTACGACCAGGTTTTTCCATGGTCCGTAGAACGTACCAGTAATACAGAAGAACCAATGGTATTGGCTATTTTGCCATAGAGGGTCATTAACAGGGATCCGTCTTTTAAACCGGTTATTTTCCTGTCGGTGACGCCGGACCAATTCATTTCTGCGGGAATATTAATGACCGCGGTAAAAACGCTCCAGGTAATTCCCTGGTCTTTGGAGCGGTAAAAAGTGGCTTCATAAACGCCGGGCTTACTGCCCTTGCGGGTCCTGAAACTGTGATGAATCGTTTCATTATCAGGTTGAGGAAACTGGTACGCAGATGGCCCTATCTCATGGTCGGTTTTATGCCAGGTTTTACCACTATCCGCTGAACGCATTGCGCCTGCCTGTAGCACGCCGTTGTTAAACCGGAACACGACACCAGACGGGCAACCTGATTTTTGCATCGGCACAATCTCCACCGTTTCACCTCTGATCACTTTGATGCCGGGCACAAAGCTTACCCGCTGCTGCATCTTTTCAAATTGCGGATTGAAGCTGTATTGGGCACGTGCCTTAAACATCACCAGGCAAAGCACCAACAATCCCGCAGAGCGGTACCGGAGTTTAAGCATCCTATATTTTTTTATTGAAGTAGTTCTTTATAAACAGCCTGCAGATGCAGGACAGCAATCGTTTTATATGAAATACGCATTAAAGCTCCGGGCGTATACCACCTGATAAATATCTTTAACGCCGCCCGCAACAGCAGCAGGATCATTTGCCAACCGATCATGTAAAATCAGCAGTGCAGGCATCATCCGGCAACCCGGTGCCCAGGCAGGATCGTTGATATTAATGTGGTAACCAGTCTTAAGCAGCACCGGCTGCAACATGGATCATTTACCGCCACACCGTTTTTATATTCACAAACTCCCGGATCCCGAAGCTGCCCAGCTCACGTCCGTAGCCCGATTGATTAATACCGCCAAAAGGCACGCGTGGATCCGATTTAACCAGGGTATTTACAAAGCAGGCTCCGGCCTGCAATTGTTCCCGGGCAATGCGCTCGCCCTTTTTTACATCCCGGGTAAATACGGCAGCACCCAAACCGAAGCTGGTATCATTTGCTATTTCGATGGCATGTGCTTCATTGCGTGCTGTTATCACGCAGGCTACCGGGCCAAAGAGTTCATCCTTATAACCCGTCATGCCCTTTTTTACATTTGTCAGGATAGTGGGTGTATAAAATGCGTGTTTCCCCTTAAACGCAGGAATCGTTCCGCCCAGGATGCAAACAGCACCTTCCTCAATATTTTTCAATACCTGCTGATGCAGTTCATCACGAAGATCCGCGCGGGACATGGGTCCCAGGTTGGTAGTCGCATCCATTGGATCGCCCAACTGCTTATGACTCATTTTCTCCTTAAACAACCGCACAAACTCCCGTTCCACCTGTTTTACTACGATGAAGCGCTTTGCTGCTATACAACTCTGGCCATTATTGATCAGCCGGCTCTGGGCACAAACCGTAGCCGCCAGCTCCAGGTCGGCATCTTCAAGGATCACATACGGATCACTGCCGCCAAGTTCCAGCACCGTTTTTTTTATCTGGCTGCCGGCCTGCGCCGCTACCTGCTGGCCAGCTTCCGTGCTGCCGGTTAAAGTAACCGCTTTCACCAGCGAATGATCAATAATCGCTTTTACGGCCTTACTGCCTACCAGGAGTGTTTGAAAAACGCCTTTGGGAAAGCCGGCTTTTAAAAGCACCTGTTCTATAGACAACGCGCAACCCGGTACATTTGATGCGTGTTTCAGCAGCCCGGCGTTACCGGCCATTAACGCAGGAGCAATAAAGCGAAAACATTGCCAGTAAGGAAAATTCCAGGGCATTACCGCCAGTACCACCCCAATGGGCTGATAGGTAACAAAGCTGTTCCTCGCTTCCGTCTTTATCTTTTCGTCTTTTAAAAAAGCAGCACCTTTTTCTGCATAGTAGGTGCATACCGATGCACATTTTTCAATTTCAGCGACACCATCCTTTAATGGCTTGCCCATTTCCCGGGCCATCAATACCGCCAGCTCGTGTTTTTGCTGCTGTAATACCGTAGCCGCCTTCAGCAGCAGACGTCCGCGCTCTTCTAATGAAGTACCCCGCCATTTCAGCCATGCTTTATGCCCGGCTTCAATTTTCGCTTCTACTGTTTTTGCCGTTTCCTCTTTGTATGTTTGAATCCGTTTCCCGTTTAAGGGATTGATCGATTGTATTGCCATTGTATTATTTTTTATGCGTTCAGACCGCCGTCCATCAGAATATTTTCACCATTGATATACGCTCCTGCCTCAGATGCCAGCAGCACCATCAGGCCTTTTATATCGTCGTGGTTAGCCATCCGTCCTAAAGGTACTTTTTTTGTGTAATTTTCAAGAAACCGCTCCGGCTGATTGTTCAACAAGCCTCCGGGGCTCACGCAGTTTACGCGTACATTCTTTCCGCGCATCATACGTGCCCAGTAACGGGTAAGATTGATTAATCCCGCATTGTGAAAATAATAATCGGGAGGCGGACTCTGCGTCATGGTAGTTCCTTCATAATTGGAAAGATCGGGACCAAACATACCCATCATGGAAGCGATGTTAATGATGCTGCCGCCTCCACTACTGATCATCAGCTCTGTCATCTCCCGCATCAGGTCAACCATCCCGGTTGCATTCACACGCATCGATTCCGCAAATTGCTCCATAGGCGCATCATAAGTGGCCATAGGACGGGCCACTGCATTGTTCACAAAAACATGCAGGGCTCCAAACTGCTTTTCAATGGCAGCTTTCAGATCCCTGATCGAAACCGCATCTCCCTGGTCCAGCTGCATGGCATGCACATCCAGTCCTCTCTCCTTAAGCGCATTTACAAACGTGTGATTGGCCTCCAGGTTACGGGAAGCGGTGATCACCGTTCCATCGGCTTCCGCCATTCCTTCTACGATACATTTACCATAATTACCGGCCCCACCGGTAACCAGGATGATCTTTCCTTTTAAACTCAACAGGTCTTTTACATTCATAATACGTCGATCATTATTTTGTTACCACCGGCTTCCCGGCTTTCCTGTGCAGCGATCAGCACCTGCATGATCCGCCGTGTTTCTTCAAATGCGATCCGTGGTGTTCCTTCTTCAACCGAACGGATAAATTCAATAACATTATCCCGGAACATGGCATAAGAGTTTTTTATATCAGCCATGCGCCAGGCATTTTTGCCAAATACAGATACCTGGAAGGTGGCCGCAATATCCATAAACAAATGGAGGGTGGCTTTAAGTCCGCCTTCAAATTCAAGCGTCACGATTTCCTTCCCGGTATCCCCGGTATTTGTAACCGAAACAACGCGGCAATTGCCAACGATGGCAAATACGGCTTCCAGCATATGCACCCCGTATTTTACCCAGTCTTTTTTCCCCACTGCTGTTATCAGCTGCAAGGGACCCAGGTTGGGAAGGTCCTGCCGAACCGCGCGACATTCTCCGGCATAGCGCATGGAGGAACAGGACATAAAGAAACGGCCTTTCCCGGCTTCCGCTGCAAACCAATCCAGGTCGGCTTTTGTAGCCACCAGCGGTTTATCAATAAAGAGCGGCACTCCTGCGTCCAGGAATGGACGGGCCATTGCCACATGGTTCTCCGGATCATCCCGGCAAAGCAGTACCGCATCCACTTCTGCGGCCATTGCCTCCAGCGAATCGGAAATATGTGCGATGCCGGCAGCCTGAGCAATGCTGTTCGCTATTTCGCGCTCCTGTGCCCATACATGCGTAACACGTGCCTGCGGAAGCCCCAGCGTTTCCTTGTTTGCCTGCAGATAGGCCGCCACCGCCGGGTAGCCGATCTTTTTAATTTCGTCTGCATCGAACCGGCCGTTCACAATCGCTGACCAGGAATACGGGTGCGCATTGCCCTCGCTCATTCCGATCATGCCTAATTTAATCATTGCTTTATTTTTATTTTAACCAACCCTGCACACTCCAGTTGTGCAGGTTTAAAAAGTCGGGATCCTTAAAGGCCGCGTTCCGCGCCTGTTCAAAAAATTCCGGTTCCAGGGCCTTACCCGCAACGGTATCCAGTGCTTCCCGCAGGTATTCCATCCGGTCGATGCCCACCAGCACAGAAGACACCTGCGGAAACGATAATACAAATTTAGTAGCCAGTTGCGGCAAGCGCAGCCCGGAAGCCTCCATTAGCGGAGCATAGGCGGCAATATGCTGCGCTACCTCTTTTAATGCAGGATGCAGCTCCTGCCCTCTTTCGCTCAGCAAGCCTTTCAGCAGCACGGAGCGGATCACGACCCCCATACCCTGTTGTTCCAGCTCTTCAAACAATACTGCCTGGCGCTGATCCATCAGGTTAAAAGGCACCTGCACCACATCCCATCCACCGCTATCCATTACCGCCCGTGTTTCCCGGGGGGTGTAGGTAGAAACACCCGTAGCCCGGATGACCCCTTCTTTCTTATACTGCTCAAATATTTTTTTAATGCCGCTATGCCGGATGATTTCTTCATCCCCGTCATGCAGCATCAGCAGGTCTACATAACCGGTTTGCAACGCATCCAGGCTTTCTTCAAGCGATCGCTCAATAGCTGCGGCCAGCGCTTTCTCCGACGGCAATGTATGATCTCCGCGCCGGAGATGTGTGCATTTTGTTGCGATGATCACTTCCTGCCGCCGTTGCCGGAATGCACGTCCCAGCAATGCTTCGCTTTTTCCATACTGGCGCGCTGTGTCAAAAAAATTCACGCCCTGGTCCAGCGCCGTCTGCAGGAGTTGAATGGCCTGGTCTTCCGGAAGCAGCTGTGACTCATGCTCGATGCCCAAACCGTAGGGAAGCCCCAGGGCCACCGTTCCGAAAGCCATTTCGGAAACTTCGATACCAGTGCTGCCTAATTTTCGTTTTTTCATTTTTTGAAAGATACTTCATTCACCTGGCAACCAGGATTGCTGTGCCTCAAAAACAGTGGCAAACAAACCGGCTCCCATAGCTGCTATCATTGCGGCCCCTCTGCAGGCGGCCTCATTATTTTTATTACGATAAAAACTTCGCCCGATCACCGCTTCCTTAATACTACCCCACAATGCGCTTTTAGCGCCCCCACCCGTAGAAAACACCGCATGGCTTTCCTGTTCTGTATCTACCCGGCTGATCAGTTGTTTTAAACTCATAGCGGTCGATTCCATGATTGCCCGTACATAATGGCCGTGGTGAAACCGGCCCTGCTGATGTAAGAAACCGCGCTTGCCGGCATACCTATGTGCACAGGGCAGGGCCACCAATCCATCACATCCGGCAGGAACCGCTGCCGCCATTTCGAGCAATGCCTCCATGGTATATTCCATGGCATAGGTTTCCCGGTACCATTCCAGCGCTCCGGCGCCGTTACGGTCGAAGCTCATTTTAAAATAGGCACCCGGCTCCAGCGCCGGTGCCATACAAACATCTTTTAAGCGTTTTTTATTATGGCTGTATAAAACCGCGGCGATCACTGTTCCGGTAGATTCGCTGAGCTTTGCTTTGGCACCGATCCCCACTCCCATTGCCGCCATATGATGATCCAGTCCCCCAGCAAATAGTTGAACACCCGCAGGAAGCCCCAGCGGGTTTCCCGCCTTAAGCCTGCCGCAATCGGTCCCCATAGCACATAGCTGTGAAAGCTGTTCATTCCTTATTCCCGATACTTCAAGCGCATCCGGCCACCATATCTGTTTTTCTACCTCCATCAAGCCCAGCAACGACGCCGTACTTGTATCTACCAGCCGCGCTCCCGTAAGACAAAACGTAAGATAATCCGGCAAGGTTAAAAGGGCCGCTGTTTGCTGCCATAAGTCCGACTGCTGCTGCTGGAACCATTTAACTTTGCTGATGCAAAAGCCAGCACCGAAAGGGATCCCGATACCGGTGGTCTCCATCCACTGTGCTTTTGCTGCAAATCCGGTAAGCGCCGGATCTTCCGGAGCCCGTTCATCCGTCCAGAGGATCAGCGGTGTCAGCGCTTGTCCGTTTATATCGGTCAATATAAACGTGTTGGCCTGAGACGAATAGGCCATTGCCGCCAACGTTGCCGGAGCAGCTTTTGCTTCTATGAAAGCTGTATGAATGCATTGTTGCAGGGATTGCCAGAACAGGCCGGTATCCAATGTCACCTCCCTGCCCTTACTGTGCCTGGGAACGGCCACCCTGCCCGAGCCCACCAGCACGCCCTCCCTATTGAAGAGTCCGGCCTTAAAATAGCTGGTTCCCATATCAATGCCCAAGAACAACATTCTATTGTAATGTATCTAATAAGTTTTTTGTTTTTGCCACAAGGAGCGCACCGCAGGATGGATCAAAAATAGCATTGGATGCCTCATAAACGCCCCTGGAGGCGGCATCGGGTGTTACAATATACCCCTGCAATTCTCCGTTGGCCAGTGTGATCACTGCCGCATCCGGGTAGCTGTTCTTGATCTCAAGACCATACTCTACAAAGATCTCTCCCGGCCAGCCAATAAAGGTAAACAAACCTGTTTTAAAGATGAGGATCTCCGCCTGCTCCGTTTTCCGGTACAATTCCTCCAGCTGCCCGCCCGCTGCCAGTACAGAAAGGTGGGCCATTTCTTTTGCTCCAAACCAATTCACCTCCCGCGAGCGGATCTCCTGCGGACTGTACCCGCCCGCCCGGGCAGTATCCAGTGCGTTTTTGCATGTTGCCACATATCCGGCTGCCGCTGCCGGAGAGGGAAACGACTTACGTACCAGCGTCAGATTTGCCCTGGCCGTTGTTATTTCAAGCGAGCTTTGATACCGGATATCCCGCATGGCAGTGAGAATGGCATTTACCAGGATACCCGCAAGCCGCCGCGCTTCTTCAAATGTATTGCCTGTTGTTACATGCCGGGGGCTTTGATTGCCTGCGGTTCCCAATTGAAACAGGAATACCGTGTCTGCTGAAAAATGTTCCTGCAGTAGCGCCCTTGCCAGTCCGGGGAAATCGCCGCTGTACAGCGTAGAGTCTTCATGCAACACCGTTGGATGCATGCTGCAGATGACCATACAGGCCATTACTGCTGCATCTGCTTTACGGCGTACCATCAATACCGGCACAGCCAGGTCCGATGCTGCGTCCGGGTGGTGGCGGTTGGTACCGATACCGGTAGCATCTGCTTTTGCAAACCCTGCTTCAGCGATAACGGCCTGTGCAAGGGCCTGCTGTACCGCTTCCAGTATCTGTGCTTCAAGAAAAGCAAGATACGCCTCGTCTACCGGTTGCAATAAGGTATCATGTGCCCCTGCAATAAATGTTACCGTAGCCGGCCCGGAATGGGTATGCGTAGCAGTGATCATTATATGTTGCCTGGGGATGCCATGGGTCATTTCTACCTGCTCCTGTACGCGTAAAACGGTTGCCCGGCCTACATAAATAAGATCGCAGGATATAAAAAGCAGTTCTTTTCCTTCGCTATGAAGATACAGTACACTGGCCTGCAGCGGATCATGCACACCGGTGCTCTTCCGTGCTACAAAAGGATAGCCTGCCAACTGAAGACTCTTTTTGGGGGTGATATCAATTGCAAATGCCCCGGCTTTTATCATTGGAGAGTTGCGGTTTGAGAATTGAGAATTGGGATTCGAGACTTGAGAATTGAGACTTGAGAATTGAGATTTGAGCCGGTTGTTTTTAGCTTTGCACTGCCAGCCCTGATTTATTACTGATCGCAGACGGCAGGCGGCTGATTTCTGATCGCTGACAGCTGGTTTCTGATATCTGATATCTGATAGCTAATACCCCTTGTTCCAGTCTGGTTCAATATCCATTGCGGCCGTTTCGGACACCAGCACATCAGTTCTTAGCGTTTGCAATATGGATTCAGGGATCTGTGGCGTTACCGGTCCGTGCAATACCAGCCGGGTCATCAATCGCTGCCAGGAAGTGGTTGTGCCATGTACCGTAATGGAATGGGTATCTACGCGGTGTTTGGCACGGATCACTTCTTTGGGTCCGATGGTTGCGGCCTTTGGTGGTACGGCAGAAAGATCTCCGCTTTTTCCAAAGCTGCCATGCAAGGAATTTTGTGCCAGGGTGAAAGGACTTAAGGTAACAATACGCGCGCACATCTCTTTCCACTCCTCCAAACCTCCGGCAAACTCCGGTGCATCCGGCTCTATAAACGCCAGGTGCCCGGTCCAGCCCGGTCCGCTGTAGCAAACATCCGCCCCGCCCAGGTCTTCAATCATTTTCCCGTAATCGTTAATGTTATGATCGGTGAACCCTACAAACTGCTCCCGCGCCGGGCGCAATGCCGGATCAATACGATCGTAGAAATAATGGAACATGGCATAGGTAAATCCATATTTCCAATCGGCCGGTGCAATCCTTCCACGCTCATCGGCATACTCGTCCATTGCAAAAGCATAAATATTTTTACAGCTTACTTTATTGGCATTAATAAGGCGTACCACGTGCCGGTAAGAAGGACAGGGATTGGGCAATATCAGCACCAGCTTTTCATTGGTTTGCGTAGCCTTCCAGATCCGTGTAAACAGGTCGGTCACCCACACATACTCCACATCTGCATCCGGATATACCGTTATTTTAAAATCGGGATTTGCATGTTTTTCGATATCCACTCTTTTGATAGCCCGCACCTTTTCAATAACCGCCTTGTCTTTAAAAGGCACCCATTGTGATGCTTCAAACTGAAAGTCACTCATAACTGAATCATTTTATTTTTTATTATTCACGTTTCACTACCCGCTTCTCACGACCAACGATCCACCGCTCTTTTCTCTATCCCTTAACAAACCGCTGTTCGCCGGAAACCCAGGTCTGGAGCACATGATGACGTGCATCCAGCACCACCATATCTGCATCAAATCCCGGTGCTATCGTTCCTTTTTTATCCGCCACTCCCAGGACGCGGGCCGGGTTGGCGCTGGCCATGGTAACCGCATCTGCTAACCCGATCTCGAGATATTCCATCGCATTGCGTACCGCCTGATCCATTGTAAGCCCGCTACCCGCCAGGGTATTATCGGCCGTCTTCCGTACCGGCGCTCCTTTATAAGCAATCTCCACCTCTCCGTTCTCCCCAAAAATAAACCGGCCGGCATGCAATCCTGCGCCTATATTGGAATCGGTGATCAAACAAACCCTTCCCGGGCCATTGGCCTTACAAACCATTGCCATCTTTACTGCAATGGGATCCACGTGTACCCCATCCAGTATAAAGTCCACGCTGATCTGTTCATCGGCCAGGATGGCTTCCACGATACCGCAGGGGCGTACGCCGGGCTCTGTAACCGGCGGACATGGAAATACATCATAAAAATGAGTGGCATGAGAGGCACCCAATGCGATGGCCGCCTTGGTTTGCATTACATTGGCCGCCGTGTGGGTCATAAACACCGGTGTATTGCCCGCGGCCATCAACGGTATAATATCTGTAATATTATCCAGGTCCGGCGAGATGCTGAATACGGACCGGTACGGCTTTGTAGCTTCAATCAACGCCTTTACACGGGCCGGATCGGCCTTGGCAATGGTATTGGCCACCAGGGAACCGGTCAGCTTTATGAAGGGCCCTTCGAGGTGAAACCCCAGGATATTGGCGCCTTCAGACTGTACCACTGCCAGTGTTTTTAAAAATGCGATATCTTCTCCTTCCCTGCGCGGACAAACAGTAGGTAAAAAACTGGTAATGCCGTACTTAAGGATGATCTGCGCGATCTGTTTCAGATCGGCCGGGCCGTTATCGATCAGGTATTGATGAATACCGTGCATGTGCAGATCAATAAACCCAGGTACGATGAACGCATCGCCCACATCAATGATATGCATATCTTCTTCATCCGCTCCGGTGGCATCACCTACGGCACTGATAACCCCCTTTTCAAACCAGACGGCCGTCTTTTGAAAGCCGTTGCCGGTCATTACATTTCCCCGCAGGCAGATCGTTTTATTTGTTGTTTGTAGTTCGGATATGGCTTGCATCGATTCTGTTTTTACACGTACCCAAATTGTTTTTCAACGTCGGAGATCGCATCCTCGATCATATCGATCCCCTTCATGGCATAGGCTTCATCCATAATGAGGGGCGGTGACATACGGAGGATATGTCCCGCCGGTATCCATGCCAGCCCGCGTTGAAAGGCCTTCTGGTACACGAGCGTTCCGGCTTCGGCAAAGGGTTCTTTTGTGGCTTTGTCCTTTACAAGTTCAATGCCCAGCAAGAATCCTTTCCCCTTTACATCGCCGATGATCGGGTGTTCCGCTTTCATCTTTTCCAGGCGTTTCATAATAGCGGCGCCTACCGTCCGCACGTTTTCGAGCAGCCCTTCGTCTTCAATCACTTCAATAGAGGCCAGCGCCGCCGCACAGGCCATCGGATTGCCGCCATAACTGGATGAAGCGGAGATGCTCTCCAGTGCTTCTCCGTATTCTTCTTTCAGCACCATCGCCGTTACCGGGAACCCATTACCAAAGGATTTTCCCAGGGTTACGATATCCGGCTGTACATTCCAGTGATTCATACAGAGGTATTCACCGGTTCGTCCCATGCCGGCCAACACTTCATCGTCAAACAAGAGGATCTTTTTCTTTTCGCAAAATGCTTTTAGCTTTGGAAAGAAATCATCCGGCGGAAAGATAGAGCCGGCCCATCCCTGGGCGGGCTCCAGTACAAATGCAGCCACATTCCCCACCGTACTTTCTGTAATAAACTGGTCATAAAAAGCAATGTATTGATCGGTATCGATCGTACCATCGGGCTTTGTCCACAACGGACGGTAAGGGTCCGGACGCGGCACCATATAAAAGCCGGGAGCCCTTGTGGGTCCGTAGCTGTATACATCGCCCCGTATCATTTGTGCACAGCTTACGGCCGCCATACTTTTTCCATGAAAGTCACGGTATCCCGAAATGAATTCGTGTTTGCCGGTTATGGCACGGGCTGCCCGGATTGCTGCTTCCACGGCGGAAGCTCCATCGCTGTAAAGCTGGATGGCATTCAGATTTCCCGGCAATACATCCGCCATCTTTTCCAGCAGCTTCTCCTTAACAGGTGTGGTAAAGTCATGTGCGTTCATCAGCTTTTTTGCCCAATAGGCAATGGCCTCTGAAATTTTGGGATGACAATGGCCCAATGAAGTCACGTAGATACCTGAAGAAAAATCGAGGTACCGGTTTCCATCTACATCCGTAAGTGTAACCCCGTAGCCTTCTTCAAAACATACAGGAAAAAGTTTTACCTGGCTGCTCAACCCCTTCATATAACGGGCTGCCCGGGTATGCATTTCTTTTGATCGTGGACCCGGCGTTTCGGTGATCAGCCGCGGAACGCCCGCGGCGTTTTCCTTCCACCAGTCTTTTGTTACGGTTAATTTTTGTTCGTCTGATTGTTCCATAAAAGTTGTTATTTCCAGATCCGGTAACCGGATATTTCCGGTTTCAAATTTGATTTATAAAATCCGGTTTGATGCCACAGGTTCTACCGAATCATGATACTAATTTTTATTTTTTATCATCAGCCTGCTATCCCCAAACAAGTGCATCGTATGCCACCCGGTTATCTGCATTACCGGTCCGCGCATCGCGATATAAAGGAGCAAAACAAAGAAGTGGCTGCATCAAAAACAGTTGATGGCATATGGTGGTTTTAAGGCCCGCGAACGGCATCTGTAAAAATCAGGTGGGTTGAACGATCCTAATAAAATGGTTTCAGTTGTTGCAGGAAGGCCAGATCATTAAAAGACGCAGCATCAATTGCCTGCTGCAGGTGTGCCTCCGACCGGGCACCGATCAGTACCTGGTCCACATCCGGGTGATGCAATGCCCAGGCCAGCGCCCATTGTACCTGCAGTTCTTTTTGTCCGGCTGCTGCAATACGCAATCGTTGTAAAGATCCCAGCGCGTCGCTTGTAAAATAAATGTCCTGGTGCGCCGGCATCCGGTCAAACCGCGATCCCTGCTCCACAGCTTCCATATGTTTACCGGTAAGAAAGCCGGCACCCAGGGGGCTATAGGTAATAACCTGTAGCTGATACTTCCTGGTTACAGCAAGCAGCGAAGCATCCAGATCTGAAACGGCCAGGTTGTGATTGTTTTGTATGGCGGTTATTTTAGGTAACCGGTGGCGCTCCTGTACTTCCAGTAACCGGCTTAGCCGGTCTGCATTAAAATTACTGGCTCCAATGTTTTTCACGAGTCCCTGTTGCATAAGCCCTCCCAGCAATGTCAACAGATCCACATCCAGCACGGATGCATGCCAGCTATGAAAAAAAAGCAGGTCGATATACGGGCGCTGCAACCGCCGGAGGCTTGCCGCAATGCGTTGTTTGAGAGATACAACATCATAAGGCGGAAGCAATTTGCTGGCAATGGTCACCTGCTCCATCATGGAAGGATGCGCCTGCAGCCAGTTTCCGATAATGGTTTCCGACGCACCCTGGCCGTATGCTTCTGCCGTATCAAAAAACAGGATCCCCCGTTCGGCAGCGGCATCCATAATCCGGAATGATTGCTGCTGGTCAATTTCCCGCCCGAATGTAACGGCACCCAGTCCTATCTTTTGTAATGGTTTCATTGTGTCTATTTATTACCAGGCCGTCCATCCACCGTCTACCAGGATGTTTTGCCCGGTAATATAAGAAGCGGCTTCAGAAACCAGGAAGGCTACGGTTCCGGCAATTTCGTGTCCTGCTCCAACGCGGCCCATCGGCGTTTTTTCCGACAGCCGTTTAATAAACTCCGGGTGTTTTTCCTGAACACCGGGGTTGGGAAACGGACCGGGTGAAATGCAGTTGCACCGCACATTACTCCGCCCCCAATGTACGGCCAGGTAACGGGTCATCTGGATGATAGCGGCCTTTCCGGCACCGTATTCAACAGGATTTTTATTCATACCCAGTCCATCATACACGGCAGGATACGGTGCCACGTTCCCATACATACTGGAGAACAGCACCACGCTGCCCGCCTGTTGTGCCGCCATATGCATGCCCACTTCCCGCGCCAATAAAAAGGTATTGGTAATGGCTTTATTTACGTTATTGAATTCCTCAGCAGTCAGTTCTTCCATTATTCTGGAAGTTGAGGCAAAGGATAGATCAACCAGTCCTTGTGGCACCCCACGCTCCGCAACCTGTTGCTCAACAAAGGCTTTTACCAGGGCTTCATCACCGGTGTTGATATCCGCCGGCGTAACGCTCGACTCCAGCGCATTTGCCGTTACAAACCGGGCCGCACGCCCGTTAAGATCACAACAGAGCACCCTGGCTCCGGCCTTGCTTAACAATGCCACCGTTGGCTGTCCCAGGTAACCGGCACCACCGATCACCCATACGTCTTTTCCCTTCAGACTTAATATATTTTCCAGTACTTCCATTTTTCCTGATTTATGCTCCTTCTAAAATAGTTAAACATTGCTCAACAGAATAACCTGCATGCACCATCCCCATTAATGCCCGGGTGATCCGGTCAGGAAAGGCATGCTGAATGATATTGCGGCCATAGACGATACCGGCGATGCCCTGGCCCAATAGTATCTTCGTGCGTTCCAGGATCTCTTTATCACTGGCCTTACCGCCCCCACGTACCAGTACCGGAATTTCGCCGGCAGTTTCCACTACTTTGTGATATGCTTCGAGCTGATCACAGGGATCCGCTTTAATGATATCGGCTCCCAGCTCTACGGCCTGTCGCACCAGGGGCAGGATCTTATCCAGGTCTCCATCCACCATATACCCGCCTGCTTCGCTGTTGGGGCGAAACACCAGGGGTTCTACCATCAGCGGCATGCAATAATGCTCTGCCTCCATTTTTATTTTAATAATATTATCGATACACTGGGCGGTCACCTCCGGTGCACCGGGAATGCGGAATAAATTTACACACATACAGGCCGCATCCGCCCGCACTGCCTGCAATACCGGCTCTTCAATCATTTTGCTGAACGCCGTTGCAGGTAATTCTTTGCCATAAACATTGGCTACATCCGTGCGCAGCACCAGCGCTGGTTTTGCCTTGCCCGGCACCCGCTGTAAATACTTTAGCTGGCCAGGGGTAAGCTGTATGGCATCGGGATTGGCATGAACGATCACATCCACGGCCTTCCGGATATCTTCGATGCCTTGTAAAAATCCCGGTTCATTAAAAAAGCCGTGGTCGATGGCTACATCAAAACATTTACCCGATTCCGGGTTCATCAAACGGTTTAACCGATATTGTTTCATGTTATTTGTGAGTTAACGATCGCTGCACGCCGTAAACACAGTTGCTTCCCGGTGCATTCAGCAAAGGCCGGCGATCGGATATGTATTAAAGTTGTTTAACGCGTGAAAATGCTGTTGTAAACATAAAGGACAATCATTTGCATCAGAACCGTTTTCACAAAAGGTCACTCAACGGTATGCGGGTAAAATAGATCTTCGTTTTTCCGGTGTGTGAAGCATAGTAACTAACCCAAAGTTCCTTTTCCTTTATCAGCATCCCGGGATAACTGCAATCCCCGCCGCTTTCCAGCACCAGTGTTTTAAGTACTTTGCCATTAAGATCTGTAAGAAGGACACCGGTTTTGGCGCCGCCGGGCAGGTATAACCGGGTGCCAACAATCAGTTTTTTCTGATCCGGTGTAAACATAAAATCGGGGCCGCCCAAACGGTAATCCAGTTTCTGATAATTGAACGCGGTAAAAGGTGCGTTGCCGGTGGCCAATACGCCCAACCGGTCACCATCTTCCCTCCGTACCAGGATGTACATTTTGCCCCGGGTATCAAACCGGATGGAAGATTCATTGGGACCTCCGTCAATATCCAGGTCCGTTATCTTTTCAAAATGTTTACCATCGGTTGTTTTTACAAGCGTTACACCAAAATTCCTGCCTCCTGCTGTTTTTATCGCCTTCCGTTCAGAGCCATCTCCATAATCAATTCCATAACCCGTGCCTTTATACCAGGTCAGCCGCCAGATCCAGTTACGTCCGCTGTTATCAAGCACCGCCCTTTCTGGTGTGGTAAATTCCATATTCTTTCCCATAAAGGCCACATGCGGGTACATGCCCAGCAGGCGCGACGGTTTTTTTGTAGTATCATACACAGATCCGCCCATAAGGCAGAGCATGCGCCCATCCGGCATTACGGAAATCTTCTGATCCCGGAGATCAATGCCTTCCTTCCTGATAAGGGCAAAAGGTTCCCAGGTTTTTCCATCTTTGGTGCGAAGGATGCGGCCCACCCCGTTGGAGCCCGGCACATGCCCCGATCCTTCGCGGAAACTGCAGTACACATACCCCTTGTATTCGATCAGATCCGTGAAAGCATTATGAGGTGCACCGCTCCAGATCTCAATGCCGGGTATTACGGTAGATGGAAGCGGAGCCGGGAACTGGGTGAGGCCAAACAGGGAAAGCAATAAAAATGGCGTAAGGGCAATCAATTTTTTCATTTGTTTTTGTTTTAAAAGTCCGATGGTTATGTTCAATCATCCAGATAATGCCGTTCTCTTAGCAGCCGGATCCAACGGTCGTATCCCTTCTTGGTAATATGTACACCATCAAAGGTCAGTTCTTTTATCAGCTGGCCGGTTCCATCATCAAAAACGGCATGCAGATCTACCAGGGTAGCCCCGGATGCTGCAGCGATCTTCCGGAGTCCTTCGTTTACGACCCGGATATGTGCTTCTTTATGATAGTGCGCGGCGAGTTTTTTGAAAGAGCTGTTGGTAGGCAACAGGGTTTGCAGGAAGATCTTTGTGCGGGGCGACCGTTCCCGGATACGTGTTACCATCCGCTGCTGGTTGCCGATCACAATGCTGTCCGGGATCCCGCGGGCGATATCATTAATGCCGATCAGTATAAAGATCTTTGCAGGTTTCCCGTCCAGGATGCCGTCCAGCCGTTCCAGCACGCCGTTGGTAATATCTCCCGGGATACCCCTGTTCCTGATCTGCGGCTGTCCCAGCGTTTGATTAAACAACCCCCAGAAGGTAATACTATTTCCCAGGAACACGATATCAGACGAATCTGTTTTCTCGGAACGATACAGATCATTTAACAGCGGATAGATCTCCGGACGGTACGTTGTGTCCCAGCTAAGCTCCTGGCTATAAGCGCTGTACCCCAACAAAAGCAGTAACAAAAAAGACCCGGTTCTAAAATTCTTCCGCATTGTCAAAAGTAGCAGACCCCGCAGGCATTACATAGTATTATATGATCGACTACCGATACTTTTTTTCATCAGATAAATTCAACTGGTACTATTTTACTTAAATTTATAATAGAATAATATCAGTCTTAATTTTTTCATTTATGAAAGCGATTGAACAACGTCTGCCTCAGGATTATGACAAATCATTTATTGTATTTCGGGAAAGTGGCCAGTTTTTTCCCTGCCCCTGGCACTACCACCCGGAGTACGAGCTGGTACTCATCACCAGCAGCACGGGTCGCCGCATGGTAGGTGACCATATTGGGTATTTTGACAAGGAGGACCTGGTTTTTATGGGTCCCGGTCTTCAGCATGTATGGCTCAACGATGATACCTATGTTAAGGGGGAAGCCGAAGAAGAGGCCGATGGGATCGTGATCCAGTTTGTAGAAAAATTCCTTGGAGAAAAATTCCTGGAGATCCCCGAAATGGAACGGCTGAAAAAGATGTTTCAGCTGGCCGCTCATGGAATGGTGATCCAGGGCGATACCCGCGACCAGATCAATACCATTATGAAGCAAATGCCGGAGATGACCGGACTGGAACGGCTGTCCGCACTCTTTAATATTTTTCATCTGCTGGCCAATACCAGAGAATATGAATTACTGGCCAGCCCGGGATATGTACAAAAGGGATGCTGGAACGGATCCGACCGGTCTGCAAAGATCACCGAGTACATCATGCGCAATTTTGACAGCGATATTTCGCTGCCGGAAATCGCTGCCCGGTCCAATATGGCCATCACTACTTTCTGCAACTTTTTCAAAGAAAATTACCGGACCACATTTGTGGAATACCTCAATACGGTAAGGGTGGGATATGCCTGTAAACTCATTGCCGAAAAAAATAAAAATGTAGTGGAAATCGCTTATGAGTGCGGGTTTAAGAACCTGGCCAATTTTAACCGGCAGTTCAAGAAGATCAAAAAAATGACACCCACCGATTACCGCAGAACGGTGGATGCTACGGCTTAGCACACAGCTGGCTTCCTTGTTTAGTAATGGCCGTTTCCATAACACCGGCTTCGTGCCCTATCAATACTCACTGGTGTAATAAAGTTGTCCTGCTGTAGTTGATGGTTAGTCGGGACGATATTGCTTACCTTTCAAACGTCATACAGCAGGCTTTCTATAAACCAGCGAGCAATTGCTTCATTTGGGCCCTTACCTCCGGCTCTGCGCCGGCCTCCAGTTTGCTGGTGCGGCAACGCCAGGTTTCATAGCCTCCCGCTTCCATTTCATGCGGAGGAGGTACATAGCCGATATTTCCGTTTGCCAGGCAAATGGTAAAATACGGAGCATCCTTCAGCTGTTCTTTTAACCATAACCCGGTTTCTGCAAAAAGCTCCCCGGGAAATGTTCCGATCCTTCCGGCACCGATGCGGATTCCCTGAATATGGACCGGACAACGGTCGGGCCCTGCTGCTAAAAACAATTGTTCCCGCGCATAAATCTGTTTGACAGTTTCTGTATTCGTACGGGTATCCGGTTCAAATGCAACATCATTCAGCCATTGCTGCGCTGTTGCAAGTTCCGCAGCTGCCGGTTTACGTACGGCACATTCAAATACAGTGGTTTCTACTGAGAGGGCAGCCGATGCATCCCACTGCAATTGAGGCACAAGAGCAACGATCTGTTTGGCCAGTGTGGCACCGATCAGCCTGCTTTTTTCAAACGGCTCGCCGGGATACCGGTGCGGGTCTAAAAAATCCCAGATATTGATATTGCCGCTGGTACCGTTTGACATGAGGGCCACGAAGCGGTCATCGGCGCCCAGCATTTCCTTCAGCGAACGGGCAAAATATCCGAAATAGTCGGCGGATATTACCGTTCTTGGAAAATCACCTACATAATGCAGGGAGTAATTGGCCAGGACGCCCAGCCAGGCCCCGTCCAACGAACGTAGGGCCATAAAAGCCAGTTCCGGATCCGGTTCACCGGCCCGCTCAAGGATCTGGTCTTCCTGTCCGAAAGGATTGGTCACCACCGTATCCGTACCTTTTTCAAAAGGATCAAAAGGCCGGAAGTCTTTTTTCATACGATACCGCCGGCAAACCACATGCTCCGGAATGCTGGCCGATCCGTAAGCAACCATACAGGGCGTCAATTGTTCACAAGCCTTCGTTACCACCTGCACCAGTGCCGTAGCCAGGGAAGCGCAATACGCCGTATCTATCTCCGATAAAAAAATACCGGTAACGGATCCTCCGGAATGCACATGTGTGGCTGCGATGAGCTGGTACTGCACCGGTATACCGGTTGCTGCTTCAATCTGCTGCTTTACGGGATTCAGAAATTCATAAGTGAGCGAGCAGATATCCACCATCACCAGCGCAAAACGGGTATTGCCCGATTGCAATACGATTGCCTTGGCATAAAGCGGATCTTCGACCGACTGTGCGTGGTGCGAAAAAAAATCCCCGTTAATTATGGAACCCACCGGCGGAGTAATCTCTGTTATTGCCGTACCGGCCGATAGCATCTTTTCGTTCATTATTTAATTTAAACACCGTGATATCTAATAAGCAGGCAGGTAGCGGATCTTCCGTATCCGGTCTGCAATAAAGACCGGTAAAAGCAGTACTATTTTTCTACGCAATCATAATACAATCTTACAGTAGCACCTGCCCTCAAACCGCTTTTTATAATTTTACACCAGTCATTATTTTCCCCTTTCAATAGCGACTAAGATAATTGAATTTAAGTGGTGATTCAAAAAAAATATTATACCTTTTTATGGCAGCTTTTTTTAACGAAACGATACTCCGATCCCCTGCAGGGGCCACCATCATAAAGCCGGTTCCCCATACTGCAATCGGATGGGATGCCATTGCACAATTATCCGGCCTGTTGCAACAACTGGGCGGGGGACCGGTCCTGATCATTGCCGATCCGGCGCTGGTTTCGCTTGACATCATTCGTCCGGTACTGGACATCCTGGCGGCGCAACAGACCCCGTATACCATCTACAGCGATCTGATACCCGAACCTACGGTAGCAACCGGTCAGCACGCGATCGACTTTGGCAGGAACGGCAATTTTAACCTGGTCATCGGGTTCGGAGGCGGCAGCGCACTGGACATGGCCAAGCTGGTGGCGGTATTTGCGCATAATGCCGGGCCCGTAAGCGACTATCTCAACCTTTCCGGCACCAAAAAGATTGAACAGCGCGGACTCCCCAAAATCCTGATCCCCACAACCTCCGGTACCGGGGCCGAAGTAACGAACATTTCGGTACTGGCGCTGGAACGGACCAAAGACGTGGTGGTGCACGATTACCTGCTGGCCGATGCAGCCATCGTAGATCCCGCTTTTACCATGTCGGTTCCGCCAAGAGTTACTGCCGCTACCGGTGCCGATGCCCTTACCCACGCCATCGAAGCGTTCCTTTCGGTAAATGCCACTTCTTATTCCGACGGACTGGCATTGCACGCCATCCGCCTGATCGGAAGTTCGCTGCAGCAGGCCGTTGCAGACGGCAGTAACCGGGAAGCCCGTGCGGCCATGGCCTATGGCAGTTACCTTGCCGGCATGGCGTTTTTTAATGCCGGCGTAGGCGCTATACATGCCCTGGCCTATCCGCTGGGCGGACAATTTCATCTGGCGCACGGCGAATCCAACGCGGTGCTGATCCCATATGTGCTGGGATACATCCTTCCGTCCTGTACTGAGCGGCTTGCCGTAGTTTACGAAGCGTTGGGACATAGTGCTGAAGGGCTGCGCATCCCTGAAGCCGCTGAAAAATGCATTGATGCCCTGGCGGCATTAACAGCAGCCGTCCGCATTCCCAAAACCCTGGGCGGGTTTCAGATCCCCGAATCAGCCGCCGCCGCCCTGGCCGCCGACGGAATCCTTCAGAAGCGCCTCCTGGCCCGCTGCCCGATGGATCTTTCAGAGCAGCAGATCCATGAAATTTATGCCCGCGCATTTACCGGCGTATACCGGCATTGACCGACACTTTTAATCTCAAGATACAAAACTGCCTACCAACCAAACAGACCACCACAGGTATGCGCTCTAAAACCCAGTCTTCCGTGCAAGTCTGTGAAATCTATGCGTACATTCAGCCTGAGCATATGTACGCACCTTACCATTGAGTTTCGCCGGCGCTCTTTACAGCCGGCTGCCAGCCCCTTTCAGCTGTGTTATAAGCACCTCATTTCGAAGGATATAATTTAGTTCACCTAAAGATGTATTTTTTTGATGCTGCTTTTGTATCTTCGCCGCTATGCCTTTCCGGTTAAATAAAACAACGGTTTGGTATTATATTTTAATGAATTATCGAATCTTTTTCTGAAAAGAAAAATAAAATGAAATTTAATGGATCCTTTAATAATTGTTTACATTCTCGGCGGCCTCGTGCTGGGCATTATCGCCGGTAAATTGATCTTTGCAAAAAATACACAGCAGAAAATTGAAGAAGCGGAGTTACATTCCAAAAACATCCTCAAAGAAGCAGAATTAAAAGCCGAAACCATCCGGAAGGAAAAAGAGCTGGAAGCCAAAGAACGTTTTGTTTCTTTAAAAGCCACACATGAAAAAGAAGTGACCGAGCGCAACCGGAAACTGGCTGAATCCGAAAACCGCATCAAACAAAAGGAGCAATCCCTGAGCCAGAAGGAAATCAATGCCGACAAGCAGATCAAGGAAAACGACGCCATCAAAGAAAACCTGAACCGCCAGATTGAGTTGGTGAATAAAAAACGGACCGAACTGGAGAAACACCAGGAAGAGCATATCCGCCGCCTGGAAAAAATTGCCGGTCTCTCCGCCGAGGAAGCCAAAAGCCAGTTGGTAGAAAGCCTGAAGAATGAGGCCCAAACACAGGCCATCGGCATCCAGCAGGAAATTATTGATGAAGCCAAACAAAAGGCCAATAAAGAAGCCCGCAAAATCATTATACAAACCATACAGCGTACCGCTGCCGAACAGGCGATTGAAAACTCGATCACTGTTTTCAACCTGGAAAGCGACGAGGTAAAAGGCCAGATCATTGGTCGTGAGGGACGGAATATCCGCGCCCTTGAAGCCGCTACCGGTGTGGATCTGATTGTGGATGACACCCCGGAAGCCATCCTGCTTTCCTGCTTTGACCCGCTGCGCCGCGAAATTGCACGGCTGAGCTTACAGCGCCTGGTTACCGACGGACGGATCCATCCGGCACGTATCGAAGAAGTAGTGGAAAAGACCCGCAAACAGATCGAAGAGCAGGTAATGGAGATTGGAGAACGTACTGTGATCGACCTCGGTATTCATGGGTTACATAAAGAACTGGTACGGATGGTAGGCCGTATGCGCTACCGTTCCTCTTACGGACAAAACCTGCTGATGCACAGCCGGGAAACCGCCAACCTTTGCGCCATCATGGCTTCGGAGCTGGGACTGAATCCCAAACTGGCTAAACGCGCCGGGTTATTACACGATATCGGTAAAGTTCCGGATGAAGAATCGGAACTGAGCCATGCGCTGCTGGGTGCAAAACTGGCAGAAAAATATGGAGAAAACCCCGCTGTGGTGAACGCTATTGCCGCACACCACGACGAAACGGAAATGCAATACGTGATCTCCCCCATCGTACAGGCCTGCGACGCCATCAGTGGTGCCCGCCCCGGAGCACGCCGCGAGATCATGCAGCAATACCTGCAGCGGATCAAGGACCTGGAGAACCTGGCCACCAGCTATCAGGGCGTGGAAAAAGCCTATGCCATCCAGGCAGGCCGTGAGCTGCGTGTAATTGTAGAATCAGATAAAGTTTCCGACCAGGACAGTGATAAGCTCTCTTTTGAAATTGCCCAGAAGATCCAGACAGAAATGACCTTCCCCGGCCAGATTAAGGTAACCGTGATCCGGGAAAAAAGAGCGGTGAATGTAGCCCGGTAATACAGTTTCCAACTATAAAAACGTTAAAAGTCTTTACAATATGTAAAGACTTTTTTATTTACATTTCATTCTGATAATCATTCGTTAAAGACATTTTTCACACCTACTGTTTCCCTATTTTTGGATCCTTATTCAAAATTGACTTTTTAACCTTCAAAAAACTGAATTTATGAAGACAAAACTACTTACGGTAGCCCTGATGACATGTGCTTATTTTTATTCGAATGCCCAGGTTGAAAAAGGATCCACGCTTTTGGGCGGACAGCTTGGTTTTACAACACAAGGTGACACGTCCAGTAAAAAAAACACCAACGGGCAGATCGCCATCCGGGCAGGCAAAGCGTATAAAGAAAATCGCGTATTTGGCATTAACCTGGGGTATGCCGGCACTAAGAATGAAATGAACTCCAATGGGAGTGAGCAAAAAAACACAAGCTTCACTGCAGGTATTTTTAACCGGTGTTATAAAGAGCTGGGACATGATTTCTACTTTTTCGGTGAAGCAGGCCTCGGTTATTCCTACGGAAAAACAACGGTGAAGGAAGACCTGCCATCGTCTAAAAGAAAAATCAACCAAACCTCATCCTCAATAGGACTGGGAGTTACGCCGGGGATCGCATACCGGGTATTGGATCACCTGCATATGGAGCTCCTCATTCCCTCATTGCTAGCGGTGAATTATAGTAACAACAAAGTAGATTTTGACGGAACCCAGCAGTTTAAAACGAACACATTCAGCTTTAACACGGCCTTCAGCAGGAACCCGCTGGAATCTTTAGGTATTGGATTCAGCTTTATTTTTTAATTAAAAGGCGTTTATAATGATGAAAAAAACAGTTGGGATCCTGATGGCGTTGGCCGGTACTTCCGGCGCAGCTTTTTCGCAAACTGAGAAAGGCTCTTTTTTAACCCGGTTCTCAGTTGGCAGCAATAAGGCTACGCTCAATTGGCGGCAACATAAATACCAGTATAAAGGGTAATTTAACCAGTCAATCCATAACCTTACCCGTACCTTTGCTCCTGATTTATGAAGGAGCAAAGGTTTATTCGTTTACTGATACTGGGTTTGTTATCCGCTATCGGTCCGTTTTCCATCGACATGTACCTCCCGGGTTTCCCGGATATTGCAAAAGACCTGCATACCAATGTGAGCAAGGTTTCGCTTACCCTTTCCGGTTTTTTCATCGGCATTTCGATCGGGCAGCTGCTCTATGGACCGTTGCTGGATAAATACGGGCGCAAAAAGCCGCTGTATATCGGCATGGCCTTATATATTGTAGCGTCCTTTGGTTGTGCCATGGCCAGTTCCATTGAAATGCTCATTGCGCTGCGGTTTTTCCAGGCCATCGGCGGTTGTGTGGGCATGGTGGCATCGCGGGCTATTGTGAGGGATCTTTTTGATGTACGCGAAAACGCCAAAATATTCTCCCTGCTGATGCTGGTGGTGGGCGTATCGCCGATCATCGCTCCAACAGCAGGCGGATACCTGGCCGCAGCCTTTGGATGGCAGGCCATTTTCATCGTACTGGGCATCATCGGTACGGTAATCCTTACCATGGTGATTTTCCTGTTGCCCGAGTCAAAAAAGCCCGATCCGGATTATTCCCTCTACCCGAGGTCGATCCTTGGAAAATTTGGAGCCGTATTCCGGGAGCAGCAATTTGTTACCTACGCCTTTGCCGGATCCTTTACAGCGGCCGGCCTCTATGCTTATATTGCAGGCTCGCCCCATGTATTTATGGAGCTTTTTGGGGTGAGTGAAAAAGTGTATGGCTGGATCTTTACCATTGTAGCTGCGGGGCTGGTAGCAGCTACGCAGATCAACGCCCGCATCCTGCGCAAATATCCCAGCGAGTACATCATTCCCAGGGCCATCAGTTTCCAAACCCTGGCCGGGGTATTGTTGCTCACAGGATTTGCGTTGAACTGGTGGGGACTGTACAGCAGCATCGCACTCTGTTGTATGTTCCTGGCCTGCCAGGGTTTTACCTTTCCGAATGCCTCCGCCCTGGCCATCGCTCCTTTTGCACAAAATGCCGGAAGTGCTTCTGCCCTCCTGGGCTGCATCCAGATGGCCGTAGGCGCTTTCAGTACGGTAATGGTGAGTGTATTTCATAATGAAACCGCAGTGCCCATGGGCGGGATCATGGCATTGTGCGCCTTTACCGCGCTCTGCATCCTGCTTTTTGGCAGACGGGCAACCCGGAAGCGTAAGGAACCGGTCGAATCCCAAACAATTGATATGCTCAAGCGCCTGTAAACGGCTTCAGCAGCAATATCCGTTCTTTTTTTTTGGAAATTATTAATTTCCTTGCTACCTTTGCATCCCGATATTTAAATCGGACTAAAAATTTAGAGTTATGAGCAGCGCTATAGACTTTGTACACGAACAACTGACCCCCAAAAAGACGTTCCCCGCTTTTAAAGCAGGCGATAACATTACCGTTAATTACAAAATTATTGAGGGTAACAAAGAGCGGATCCAGTCTTTTAAAGGAGACGTTATTAAAAAACAGGGTAACGGAAGCACTGCTACTTTTACTGTTCGGAAGATCTCTGACGGTATCGGAGTAGAAAGATTGTTCCCCTTTACTTCTCCCAACATCGAATCGATCGTTTTGAACAAAGTGGGCCAGGTGCGCCGTGCAAAACTGTTCTATCAAAGAGAGCGTTTTGGTAAAAGTGCCCGTATCCGTGAAAAACGTATGGCTGTTGCCGACGTTAAAAAAGCGGCAAAAGCGTAAACAATACCGTTATACAATATTCAGGATCCCGCTTTTTGCGGGATTTTTTTTTGCCGGCTGCTGCTTTCCAAGCCCCTCTTCCGCAAGATCTTGTACGTTGTCCGTTTACACCGGATCCGCTCCTCTGATAAAAAATATCAAAATTATTCTGCCCTTTTTAAAACAATTGCATTTTTTTGACGTAATAATCTTTGTAATCTTCAATCTTATATTTAATCGTTCAGATTACGATACAAACCGTATATTTGAACACTAATTTTTACTGATCATGGCAAATTTTCAATTATTGGGTGCTTTGGGAACCAACGAAATCATTATTATAATGGTGATTGTGCTGTTGTTATTCGGAGGCCGTAAAATTCCTGAATTGATGAGAGGTTTGGGTAAAGGAGTACGCGAATTCAATGACGCAAAAGACAATGTGAAGCGGGAGATCGAAGAGAGCGCCAATACGATTTCTTCTGAGCCTAAAAGAACTTCACCTACCCAGGAATAAGACCTTTTTTTAATATTTTCCTTCTGACTACAAAAGCGATTTTCTTTTGCAGGACTTTATTTCTATTGCCCGGTACCAAACGCAACTGCAAAATGGTGAAACCACCTGCAGGAATGCCGTTGAAACTTACCTGAAAAAGATTGAAGAAAGCAAACAACTCAATGCCTTTATTGAGGTGTATGCTGCTGAGGCGCTGCAGCGCGCATCCGAACTGGACGAGCTGCCCGCTCCTCATGGAAAGCTGCATGGGGTTGTAGTAGCCATTAAGGATGTTATCTGCCATAAAGGACATACCGTAACCGCCGCATCCAGGATACTGGAAGGGTTTACTTCCGTATTCTCCGCAACGGCGGTAGAGCGGCTTTTAGCTGAAGGCGCCATTATCATCGGCAGGGTCAACTGCGATGAATTTGCAATGGGCTCCACCAACGAAAATTCTGCCTACGGAAAGGTATTGAACGCTGCAGACCAAAGCCGTATTCCCGGTGGTTCATCGGGAGGGTCGGCAGTAGCCGTACAGGCCGGGCTCTGCATGGTGTCGCTGGGCAGTGATACGGGCGGTTCCGTTCGGCAACCGGCCGATTTTTGCGGTATCATCGGGCTAAAGCCCACCTATGGCCGTGTATCGCGCTACGGGCTTATCGCCTATGCGTCTTCTTTTGACCAGATCGGCGTTTTTGCCAAAACCATCCCCGATACGGCATTGGTGCTGGAAGTGATCTCCGGTGCGGATGCATACGATAGTACCGTATCCCAACAACCGGTTCCAGCCTATTCCCAACAGCTCGAAAAAGACCGCCGGTATAAAATTGCCTATTTCCCGGAAGCCCTGGAACATGAAAGCCTGGATCCGGAGATCGCCCGTGCGATCAAAGATCAGTTGCACCAGTGGGAAGCCCAGGGGCATGCCGTAGCACCGGTGCATTTCGACCTGCTGGATTATATTGTTCCTACCTATTATGTGCTTACCACGGCCGAAGCCTCTTCGAACCTTTCCAGGTTTGATGGTGTAAAATATGGATACCGGTCGGCGGCCGATAATCATACCGAACTCGACGATTTTTACAAAAGGAATCGCTCAGAAGGATTTGGAAAGGAAGTAAAAAGAAGGATCCTGCTGGGTAACTTCGTTTTAAGTTCCGGCTATTATGATGCATACTTTACCCAGGCTCAGAAAGTACGGCGCATTTTAACAAATAATTTACAATTGATTTTCAAGGAGTTCGATTTTATTTGTTTACCCACTGCGCCCTCGGTAGCCTTCAAAATCGGTGAAAAATCGAAGGATCCGATTGCCATGTATATTGCTGATATCTACACCGTTATGGCCAATCTTACAGGAGTACCGGCCATCTCGCTTCCTATGTTTACCCATCCAACCCACCAGATGCCTTTTGGCGTCCAGTTAATGGCAGCACCCTTTAATGAATTATCTTTGCTGTCTTTTAGCAACAATAATTTAGCTTCATAATCGTTATCTTAAAGCTTACACTCCAAACTGCGTTTTTTATAAAAGTTCTATTATTAAAACACGACAGAAAAAATAATGAGCAGAAATAAGTTAACTGTTTTTATCGGCAGTTCAATCATGTCGCTTTGTGCCCTTACGTCGGCGCATGCCCAGTTGAGCCCCGTAAAAGAAACCGCAGCGGTGCCCGCAGCGCCTGTTGAGCAATTGGTAAAAGCCGATCCCAAGGCCGGGTTTAAAGACCTGTTTGAAAATACCGAGCTCAAAGCAGCCAGCTTTAAAGGCATTAAAACGGAACACCTCAACCCCAAGGCTATCAGTTTTGTGAAAGATTATATCGACCGCAATGCAAGAGAATTAAACGAGCTGAAGACCTGGGCACGTCCGTATTTCGATATGATGGACGATGTATTATCGCAAAGCGGAATCCCCAAAGAATTAAAATACCTGGCGGTGATTGAATCGCATCTGCGGGCCAACCTGGTATCCTGGGCTGGAGCTGTAGGTCCCTGGCAGTTTATGCCGGAAACCGCGCGCGGGCTGGGACTGAATGTTTCCCGTGGCCGGGATGAGCGTACCGATTACCTGAAAAGTACAAGGGCTGCCAGCAAATACCTGAATTATCTCTTTAATCTTTATAAGGACTGGTTGCTGGTAGTAGCCGCTTATAACTGCGGGCCGGGCCGTGTTAATTCCGCCATCAATAAAGCTGGGAGCAACGACTTCTGGGATCTTCAATACTACCTGCCTGCCGAAAGCAGAAACCATGTAAAGAAGTTCATAGCCACCCATTACATTATGGAAGGTCAGGGCGGTGTAACCACCGTTTCCAGAGATCAGGCATTGGCCATGATGAAAACCGTAAAGGATGAGGTTACCCAGCAAAATGTAAAGGTACAAACCATCAGCGGGCGCTATAATGCAACCGCCATTGCCAAATACCTGGAGATGTCGCTTGCGGATTTCAACAAGCTTAATCCCAGTCTTGACAAAGTACTCGCTTCCAACAGCACCTATCAGTTGAAACTTCCCGAAGAAAAAGTAGACCTGTTCCTGCAGAAGAAGAATGAGATGCTGAACGAGTCCATTCAGATGCTGATCAACCCGGAGTACCGGAACTAAGGTTTCAGATATGAGATTTGAGATTTGAGATTTAAATTTAGAATTTCATCCAGATGTCTGCCACAGGATCCTCCTGTGGTTTTTTTTGTTTAACAGGTCCCCCTGTATTTTGTTTTTACCGCAGAACTTGTTTAATTTTAGAAAGGCTCCTCAAACAGATGCCGGTGATCCCTGCCGGCGTCCTGTGATCAACAGCCATTGTAAAGGAACCTACATTCAAAAAGTAAAAATTTTTCATGCTTATGAAACAACTGTTTCTGCTCCTGGCAACCATATGTTGCACTCATCTTAGTTATTCCCAGGCCCGGTTGATGGAAAAAGTAACCGCAAAGGACAACGACGTGGTGATCCCCTTTAGCCGTTATCAACTTCCCAACGGGCTTACGCTGATCGTTCATGAAGATCATAGCGATCCCCTGGTGCATGTAGACGTTACCTACCATGTAGGATCCGCCAGGGAAGAGATCGGCAAATCCGGCTTTGCGCATTTCTTTGAACACATGATGTTTCAGGGCTCGGATAACGTGGCCGATGAGCAGCACTTTAAGATCATCACCGAAGCCGGCGGAACACTGAACGGTACCACCAACCGCGACCGGACCAATTATTTTGAAACCGTGCCCAAAAACCAGCTGGAAAAAATGTTGTGGCTGGAGGCAGACCGTATGGGCTTTTTACTGGATGCGGTAACGCAACAGAAATTCGAGGTGCAACGTGCCACCGTAAAAAATGAGAGAGGCCAGAACTATGACAACCAGCCCTATGGTCTTGTTTTTGAAAACTCCAGTAAAAACCTCTATCCTTACGGCCATCCCTATTCCTGGCTTACGATCGGCTATATCGAAGACCTGAACCGCGGCAATGTAAACGATCTTAAGAATTTCTTTTTACGCTGGTATGGCCCTAATAACGCTGTACTTACTGTTGGTGGTGATGTAGCTGCTGCAGATGTGGTAAAGATGGTTGAAAAATATTTTGGCAGCATTCCGGCCGGACCGGCCGTAAAGAATATGGGGCCGATGGTACCTGCCCTGGACAAGGACCGGTATGTTACCATGGTGGATCAATATGCCAAATTACCGCGGCTGCAGATCGTATACCCGGCTCCTGAAATGTATACAAAAGAAGAAGCCGCACTCGACTGCCTGGCCGAGATCATCGGGCAGGGCAACAATTCCCTCCTTTATCAGAAGCTGGTAAAAACCCAGCAGGCCCTGGGTGCCGGCGCTTATAATATGGGCTCGGAGTTGTCGAGTGAATTTACCATCAGTCTTACTCCGGCCAAGGGCAAGTCGCTGAAAGAAATGGATGCGGCCGTAAAACAGGTATTTGCCGATTTTGAACAACGAGGTGTTACCCAGGCGGATGTTGATAAATTCAAATCGGGGATCGAATCCCAAACGATTTACGGACTCGAATCGGTGAGCGGAAAGGTTTCCCGCCTGGCGGCCTTTTATACATTTACCGGTAATGCCAACTTCATCACCAGGTACCTGGAAAATTACCGTTCCATTACCCCCCAGGCAGTGATGGACGCCTATAACAAATACATCAAAGGAAAAGGTTCCGTACGCCTGAGTGTAGCTACGAAGGACGATCCGGATAATATTGCTGGCAATTCTAAATATGAAATCGATAAAAGCGGCTACAGCGCTCCCGATTATGGTTATGCAGGCCTCACCTATACAAAAGCAAAAGATAATTTCGACCGGAGCAAAATGCCTCCTGCAGGAAATGACCTGGCAGTAGCAGCACCCGCATTCTGGAAAGAAAAAAAGAACGGCATTCACTATATCGGCAGCCCGTTAAAGGAAATACCGGTAGTAAATATTATGATCGGCATCAAAGGCGGAAGGCTGGCAGAACCGGCTGAAAAAAGCGGACTGGCCGCATTATTTGCCGCATTGATGAATGAAGACACAAAGACCCGCTCGGCGGAAGATTTCAGCAAAGAACTCGATCTGCTGGGCAGTTCCATATCTGTAAGCGCGGCTACCGACGCCACCAATATTGTAGTGCGGAGTCTTGAAAAGAATCTGGATCAAACCCTGGCGTTGCTGGAAGAGCGTATCCTGCAACCGAAGTTTACAGAAGCGGCATTCAACCGGATCAGGAATCAATATATGGAAGGTTATAAAAACAACCTTACCCGGCCCGCAAGTGTAGCCACGTCGGTCTATAACAAGTTGCTATTTGGCAACAGCGCTTTTGGCAGGAATACTTCCGGCACCGATCAAACGCTTGCCGGCATTACCCTGGCAGATGTTGAAAATTTCTATGCTCATTGTTTCTCCGCCGCAGATGCGGAAGTAATCGTGATTGGTGATCTGTCTAAGCAGGAGATCGAAAATAAAACCGCCTTCCTTGCAAAACTTCCTAAAACAGCACCGGCCATAAAACAGCTGCCCGATTTCAAACCCGGCCCTGCGGTAAATGGCAAGCCCATTCTTTATATCGTTGATTTTCCAAAATCGGCCCAAACGGAATTCCGGATCGGGAACCGTACCGGTATGCGGTTTGATGGTACCGGCGATTATTACAAATCCGGCATCATGAATTATCCGCTGGGCGGTGTGTTCAACAGCCGGCTCAATCTTTACCTTCGGGAGGATAAAGGCTGGACCTACGGCGCCGGGGCTTATTTCAGCGGCAGCAAATACACCGGTTCTTATACGTTCTATTCCGGTATTAAAGCTGCCGCCACGGATAGTGCCCTGCACGATGTACTGCGCATTATTACCGAATATCGCGATAAAGGTGCCACACAAGAGGAACTGGATTTTACCAAGAGTGCCAAATTGCAAAGTGAGGCCCGTAAATATGAAACCGGTTATCAGAAAGCCTATTACCTGAGTGACATTTTAGAATACAACCTCCCTGATGATATTGCAGTAAAACAAACCGGTATCCTGAAAAATTTTAAACGGGAAGAGCTGAACCGCCTGGCGAAGACAAAGCTTTCCGATCCGCGGAACCTGGTGATCCTGCTGGTAGGTGATCAAACGTTGTTGAGTGCTAAAACCAGGGAACAGTTCCAGGTTGTTCTGCTGGATAAAGAAGGCAACCCGGTTCAGCAATAGTCTTTTTTATAGCAGCGGAAATGGCTAACGGCTGGCGGGTAAGCAGATAAGGGATGTTACATAGGCGTCCTTCCTACCCGCCCTCCGGTTGCCTTACCGCACAACCTTTGCCGTTTTATAGCTCCGTTAACAAAACAGCAAACCGCAATGAGCTATCTTAGGCCTTATTAAATAACCACTGTATGCTGGAGATCACATCTGTTACCAAACGGTATAACCGTCAGTTGATCCTCAACATTCCATCACTCCGGCTTCCAAAGGGTATTTACTGGCTGAAAGGAGAAAACGGCTCGGGCAAAACCACCTTTTTAAAAATGACGGCGGCGCTGATCCCGTTTGACGGCAGCATCTCGGTGGGTGGCATTTCACAAACAAACGCTCCTCTTCTTTACCGGCAGCGGATCAGTTGGGCGGAGGCCGAACCTTTGTATCCCGGCTTTTTAACCGGCCAAGAGTTGATTACGCTTTACCGGAAGATCCGGAAATCTCCCCCGGAAGAAAGTGCTGCGCTGATACGCTTGTTTGGCGCTGCTTCCTACATACATAACCCGGTAGCCACCTATTCGGCCGGCATGCTCAAAAAGCTTTCGCTGATCCTTGCATTTACCGGCGTTTCAAAACTGGACCTCCTCTTGCTGGATGAGCCCTTTATTACCCTGGATGCGCCGGCCTGCAACCAACTGGTACAACTACTGCTGGACCAACAGCAGCAGGGCCGCTCGTTTATATTAAGCTCCCACCAGGATCCC
Organism: Niabella pedocola; assembly: GCF_021044425.1. GTDB lineage: Bacteria > Bacteroidota > Bacteroidia > Chitinophagales > Chitinophagaceae > Niabella > Niabella pedocola. The sequence continues at coordinate 105,054 of NZ_JAJNEC010000005.1, forward strand.
GGCCCGGACCTGCTGCCGTTCTGCAGGGAACTCATGGTTGACAACAAAACGATCCGCTATTGAGCCCCTTGTTCCGCATATTTTACCAATCTTTTGTAAAGCCCTTTTACAGGGAAAATGCGGGCACTTTTGTATTTGTATTTACCATGTTCTTTTTTGTAGTGGGCACCGTAGATGGTGCGGGGCTCTTTAAATATCATTATGGACTGATAAAAGCCCTGCTGGGCATTCCTGCGTTCCTGGTGATCGCAATCCTGTTGTGGGGGTTTTATGCACGCAAATGTGCCGTGTTTATCACCCAGCTGCTACAGCAGCCCCCGTACCGGTTCTTTTCTGTTTTCAGAAATCTGCCCCGGAGGCTCCAGTATACACTTTTCGCCATTACGGATTTCATCCTGCTGCTGCCGCTGACCTTCTACCTGGTACTGGTCATTACCGAGGGGTTTTATCTGCAGCGCGTTACCGCAACAATAATTGTGTTAATCCTGCTCGTCGCATGTGGCACCCTGCTTCCAGCATGGCATGTATACGTATTAAATAACCCTGAAAGAAGCCGCTTTTTTTTAAAGGGATTCAAAGGTCCTGCGGCCAACCCCATGCTGTTTTATTCCGGCATCCTTATCCGCGCTGTTCAGCAAACACAAAAGCTTGCCTGGTTGGGTATCAAGCTGTATACCTGTACCGTTTTGTACTTTACAAGCGCAAATAACCAGCTGGCACCGGACGATCTGCAGCTCACGTTTCTGCTCTTCAGTTTTGGCATCCTGGCTAATGGCGTATTTATCAACCGGCTTCGCAGGTATGAAGAGCAATATCTTTCATTTTACCGGAGCCTTCCGGTGTCTGTTGCAAAACGGTTTATAACCTATGCCTTATACTGCTGGGTGCTGGTGCTTCCGGAACTGGTATTGTTATTTTTTCTTTCGGGACGGTATCTGAACAGCCGCACTGCATTTTTCTTTGGCACTTATGCATTTTCTGCCGTTCTCCTGCTCCTGGGCATCAGCTTTGTAAAACAGGTAACCGTTAAACCCCTGGCAGCCATCCTGCTCCTGTTGTTCTTTACAGGATATTTTATCATGATGGCTTCCGGCATCGGCCTTATCAGCCTGGTATTCTTTCCCGGTGCAGTGATCCTTTTTCTGACCCGGTATTATCGATCGGAAGCGATTGTGTCCTGAGCAAAATCGCCAGGCAGCCGCATAGCCCGGAAGTATCCTTAAACTCTTTTAGAAAAACAGGATGCCGTAGTTAATGGATCAATACGATTTCACTCACATAAACAGCACCTTCATCTATGTAGGTTTCTCTCATTTTGAGCCGGTTCGCTGTAAGTTCCACGATCGTATAGGTAACTGCGTCTGCCCCTGTTCCTATAATAATGCCGGTCTTATTACCCGTAAATTCCCATTTGTCCGTTGTTAGCTGAGCACCCGGATCATCACCTCCGCACACCGTTTTGGGATCCATGATCACATCTCCGTTCGCTTTAAACAGGGTTGCATCATCTTTCTCACAGCTTGATAAGACAACCGGTGCGCCGCTTTCGCCTTTGGCATCAGCCGGATCTATCCCCCAGGTCCAGGTATCCAGTTTCCATTGACCTGCAGTCAGCAGCGTTGCCGCATCTTTCTCCGTTCCGTTATCGGCTACCTGTGTATCCTTCTTGCTGCAAGCCATAAATAACAGCATCAGGAACAAGCCCGTCGTAAAATAAAAAAAGCGTGCACAGTTACCGGCACGCCAAAGCAGCGTCGTTTGTAATTGTCTCATAATAAACCCATTGGGCGTCAATAATACAGTGTGGTTGCTAATGTAAAAGTAGTATGCGGTTATGCGCTTGGCAATACCCACAAGTAGTATTTTTTAAAATCGCAGTTAAGTGTTAGCTTTGATACGTAGAAAAAAATCGCAATGTTTACGCGTAAAGATGATCACCAGCCCTCTACCAGGATCAACCTCTATGCCTGGGAAAGGCGCGGACCCACTGCAAATGATGAAGGTGTTTCTGTTACCGGAAACCGTATGCAATGTTCCGCGGTTGCGCCTGGTATTTTCCGGATTATGCAGCAGCTGATTATGCCTTTCAGTGTACAGCCAGCAACAGAAAGTGGCTGTATTGACATCGATTTCCGGAGCCCTGGTATAATTCCGGTATCGCAAATGACAACAAAGATTGATATAACAGTGCCTCCGGCAGAAGGTGTTCCGTACCTGATCATCCCCTATTATTTGGAAAACTAGTTTTAGCAGCAATGACGACTGACCGTATTTACAATTATGTGATCATAGAAGATAATCCTGTAATGCAAAAAGGATTAGCTTATATTTTGAGACGATTTGATAACCTGGTCTTAAAGGGGCAGTATTATAATATTGAAAGTGCCCGGGAACCCCTCACGAAAATTCAACCCGATCTGATCCTGCTGGATATTATTTTAACCGGCCTGAACGGGGATAAGGGTTGTGCCCAGTTGAAAAAAGACCTGTTTAAAACGCCCAAAATAATCGCGTATACCAATGCTTCTTTCAACAAAAAAGAGCTGATCAAAATGGGCTTTGACGGCTACGTGCATAAAAACGAACCCGTTGATACCCTTATCTCAGTGATCAGCGATGTGCTTGATGGCACGTCTAGCTTTGAAGCTTCTAAAGATACGGTTGCAACAAAAGAGCACTACTCCTATAATGAATCAAAGGCTCCGAGAGAGTTCCAGATCATGGCAATGGCGGTAATGGGGAAAACCAATAAAGAGATCGGAGATCAGCTGCATATCAGTATTGAAACTGTTAAAAAAAGCCGTCAGAATTTTAAAACAAAAGCAAACCTGCGGGATAAAAGTATGTACGGGATCCGGGAGTACCTGGAGAAGGAACATGGGTACCGCTTCGGAGAAAATGGTTTTGTAAAAACCGATGAAAATGACTAGCCCAAACGGTTCCGCGATGTGAATACTTGGAATACCGTAACCGGCCAAGCCCCGGATACGGCTCTTTGAAAAGAGCCGCGCCATGTCTACACGTTAAAGCCCCTGACGCCCTCCCAGCACGGCTTCAATGGCTTTTGCCTTTAACAGGCACTCTTCCCACTCCAGCTCCGGTTCGCTGTAAATAGTGATCCCTGATCCTACTTTATAAGAGAGATGGCCCGATTGCGCGTTATACATCAAACTCCGGATCACCACATTGAAATCAAAATCACCGTTGGGCTGTATGTATCCCAATGCGCCGGAGAAGATACCCCGCGCATTTTTTTCATACTGCTCGATCAGTTGCATCACCCGGATCTTGGGCGCGCCGGTCATAGACCCCATAGGGAATGTTGCTTTTAAAATACGAGACATCGAAACCGGCTCATCCACCATTCCAGAAACGGTTGAAATCATCTGGTGCACCTGCGCAAAGCTGTAAATCCCAAACAATTCATCAACCTGCACCGATCCTTCACGGCAGATCCGCGACAGATCGTTCCGCACCAGGTCCACCACCATTACATTCTCCGCCCGGTCCTTGCTGCTGTTGGCCAGCTGCCGGCGTTCCGCATCCAGGCTGGCAGTATCTGTGCCCGTTCTTGAAAGGGTACCTTTTATGGGCTGACTGATCAGCCGCTGGCCCGTCTTTCTTAAAAACCGTTCGGGGCTTGCACAAATCAGCCATTGATCATCTACCCGGTAAAGTCCGGAAAACGGATTGGGTGAATGCCCTGCAAGTTGATGGTACACATCAAAAGGGTCCATTTGAGCGGCCTCCGAAAAAAATTCTACACAATAATTGATTTCATAACAATCGCCACGGTGAATATGCGCCTGCAGTTGCCGGATCGTTTCGAGGTAGGCGTCTTTGCTAACCCGGCAGCGCACGGGCTGCTGCAACAGTAAAGGTGCAGCCTGTACCACCGGTTCCCGCAGCAGTTCATGATACAAATGCTCGGGATTTTCCCCTTCAATATAAAGCCGGTCTTCTTTTACATAAAGCAGCCATTCGGGCTCAAAGAAAAAGCCTTCGGGAAACCCAACCGCATCTGCCCTTCCGGACCAGCGCTGTCCGGCACCGGTTTCCAGTTCATAGTTCCAATGCCCCAGCAGCCATGTGTTCTTTTTCTTCAAAAAATCTTCAAAAACATCCAAAGCTTCTGTGCCTGTAAGCACCACCTTGCGTCTTACACCCGCACCAGCCAGAAAATCAAACTGCTGGTCCGGAAAACCACAGGAGTCCAGAAAACAAAAGGTGTTAAACCGTCTTAACCAGTTTAACACCTTTGTCTTTATCAAGACAGCGTCATTTAAAGGAAAACTTTGGCCTGCTGTTCGTTCACTACCCAATGTCTCTTATTAAAAACGGTCCTGTTTGATTTCTATCTGAAATCGTCGTCGTCATCAAAATCATCATCATTGTTACCGAACAGATCGTCAAACTCCTCGTCCGGTTTAAATTCCTCTTCGTCTTCCTCGTAGGATTTTTTTGCCTTGCCTCCGCCACCGGATTTCGATTTCGATTTTGGAATGTCAAATTCTTCAAAATCCTTATCCCAGTCTTCGTCCTCTTCTACTTTATCCCACTCGTCATCATCCTCATCAAAGTCTTCCTCATCATCGTCCTCACTCTGTGAAGCCTTTCCCTTTTTTCCCTTTGCAGGCGTTTCCTCTTCATCTTCATAAAGATCGTCCTCTTCATCCAGCTCCTCGTTCTTTTTCTTCGATTTGGAGGATGCTTTTTCCGCAGGTTCGTTTCCTGCATTTGTCTTCTTGTCTGTTCCTGTTGACTTATTTGATTTTGCCATAACCTAATAAAATCTGGTAAATGAAAATGTAAATTTTAATCGAAGTTTTTAATTCTCCAAATTTTTTAAACTGATTTTTTTTGAATTAAATTTTGATCAATTGTTCCCGCTCGGGGCCGTTGGAAATGTACTTTACAGGTACTCCCAGATAGTTATCGATAAAGCGGATATAGTGCTGCATTTTTTCCGGCAGGGTATCGTAAGAGGATGCACGGGAAATATCGGTATGCCATCCGTCAAAGGCTTCAAATACCGGCTGGTAGGATGCCAGGTCCAGCCGCAGGGGCACTTGCCGGATCTCTTTGCCTTCCAGGGAGTAAGCGCTGCAAACCTCCAGCTTTTCAAAATGATCCAGCACATCCGCCTTGGTCATCACCAGCTGGGTAACGCCATTGATCATACAGGCAAAATCCAGGGCCACCAGGTCGATCCAACCGCAGCGTCTCGGCCGGCCGGTAACGGCTCCGTATTCTTTACCAATATCCCGCAGGCGCTGACCGTCTTCATTGTCCAGCTCGGAGGGAAACGGCCCACTTCCCACACGCGTACAATAGGCCTTGGTGATACCGATCACTTCTTTAATATGTTGTGGTGCCACACCCAGCCCGCTGCATACGCCGGCAGAGATCGTATTGGAAGAGGTCACAAACGGGAAGGTTCCAAAATCCACATCCAGCATACTGCCCTGTGCGCCTTCCGCCAGCACTTTTTTCCCTTCCTTCAGCAATTTGTTAATAAAGTATTCACCGTTAACGATATTGAGTGTTTTCAGGAACTCAATTGCACGGAAGAAATCCTCCTCGTCCTGGCTGATGTCTTCATCAAAACCGTAAGACTTGAGCATCACATAATGCTTTTCCTTCAGTGCCTCGTACATGTTTTTAAAGTCGGGGTTCAGGATATCGCCCACCCGCAGTGCATTCCGGCCGGTTTTATCCATATACGCCGGGCTGATCCCTTTTAAGGTAGATCCGATTTTGCTATGGCCCTTTGCAAGCTCCGATGCTTTATCCAGCGCCCGGTGCGTGGGGATGATCAGGTTCGTCCGTTCAGCTACATAAAGATTTTTCTTCAGGTCTCCTTCAAACTTTGTCAGCTGTTCGCATTCCTTTTCCAACGAGATGGGATCCAGCACCACCCCGTTCCCGATAAGGTTGATCTTTCCTTCATTGAAAATTCCTGAAGGGATCTGGCGCAGCACCAGCTTTTCTCCGTTCCGGTAAAGGGTATGCCCCGCATTAGGACCACCCTGAAAACGCGCTACCACGTCATAGTCTTTTGCAAAAAAGTCTACAATCTTGCCTTTGCCTTCGTCGCCCCATTGCAGACCCAGAATAACATCTATCATTATGAACTTTTTATAAACTGATCTTTAATAAAGCTACAAAAATAGAGGTTTGGAAGCGAAACCCTTGCAGGGATTTTAAAATATGAAATGAAAAATTTTAAATACAAAAATGAAGATGCCGCGGCGGCTCCGGAATCGGCCGGAGAACGTGAATTGCGAATGAACAATAGTTAATAATCAACAGCTCTGCGTGTATGAAGCGTGGAACAAATTTCCCAGCGAAACCCGTTTTTGGCGGCGAGCTCTCAGCGATCCCTTTTCAGCTTTCAGCGGGTTAAGCCCGGGATCGGCATTCCGGTGCCAGATGTAAACAAATCGAACCTGAAACGCCAGCCCCACCCTACTGCTTCCCCGGTAAATCCTCTGTATCATACCGTTCTACCGACTCGATTCCGCTAAGGTCCTTCAGCCGGTTTACCAGTTCATCCAGCTCCTCCTTATCGTGTACATATACCTTGATGTTTCCCTCAAATAATCCTTCGGAGGCTTCGATGGTCAATGCCGCAATATTGATCTTCAGTTCGGCGGAGATCAGACCGGTAATTTTACTTACCACCCCAACATCATCCATACCGATGATACGCACCCCCGTCAGGAACGAGATCTCTTTATTCTTCGCCCACTTGGTCTTTACGATACGGTGGCCGTAATTCGCCAACAGCTTGGGTGCATTGGGACAATTGGTGCGATGAATGGCCAGTCCCTTTCCGGTAGTAATAAATCCAAATACGTCATCTCCGGGTATGGGCTTGCAGCAATTGGCCAGGTGGTACATGATCTTATCGCTGCTTTCCCCAAAAATGATCAGCTCCGTATCCTGTTTGTTACCGCTCTGTGCCGGTGTATGACTTTCAATTTTATGCTCCTGTACAATCTTAACCGGCCGTGGGTATTCGATCCGGTCGCCGATCACTTTAAACTCCTTCAGTTCTCTAAGATCGATGTTCTTGATCGCTACCTGGTAAAACAATTCCAGGTTCGAATGCAATTTATAAAACTGTACCAGCTCATCCAGGTTGGCCTGCTGCATGGAAACGCCCATTCCCTCCAGTTTGCGCTGAATGGTATAACGCCCTTCATCGGCTACTTTTTTCTTTTCTTCCTTCAGCGCTTCTTTTACCTTGGCTTTCGCCTTGGCCGTTACCACAAACGATAACCAGTCTTCCGAGGGCGTTTGCTTATTACTGGTGATGATCTCTACCTGGTCGCCACTGCGCAGTTTATAACTGATGGGCACCAGCTTATGGTTCACCTTCGCACCGATGGTTTTAGCACCGATGGCGGTATGGATCGCAAATGCAAAATCCAGCGCGGTACTGCCTACCGGCAGCATCTTGATATCGCCTTTGGGTGTATAGATATAAATTTCTTCCGTAAGGAAGCTCATTTTGAAATCCTGCAGAAAATCCACGCTGTCTGCATCCTGGTTGTACAGTACCTCACGGATCTGCTGAAACCATTTATCAAATCGGTTTTCGTTGGCGCTTCCCTCTTTGTATTTCCAGTGGGCGGCCAGTCCTTTTTCTGCGATCTCATTCATCCGTTTTGTCCGTATCTGTACTTCCACCCATTTTCCCCGGGGGCCCATTACTGTGGTATGCAATGCTTCATACCCGTTGGACTTGGGATTGCTCACCCAGTCGCGCAGACGCTCGATAGATGGGGTATACTCATCCGTGATCAGCGAGTACACCTTCCAGCAATCTTCCTTTTCCCGTTCCTGCGGGGAATTCAGGATGATCCGGATGGCAAAAAGATCATACACCTCCTCGAAAGTCACTCCCTTTTTCTTCATCTTGTTCCAGATGGAATGGATATTCTTCGGGCGGCCGTAAATTTCAAAATCAAACTTGTTACGCTCCAGTTTTTCTTTGATGGGCTTAATAAATTCGTTGATATACCGGGTCCGGTCGCGCTTGGTTTCGGCCAGCTTTTTTGCAATCTCTTTATAGGTATCCGGCTCCAGGTACTTCATTGCCAGATCTTCCAGTTCGGTTTTAATACTGTACAACCCCATACGGTGCGCCAGTGGGGCAAAGATATAAACCGTTTCGGAAGCAATTTTCAGCTGCTTTTCGCGCTTCATGCTGTCCAGCGTACGCATATTGTTCAGGCGGTCCGCCAGTTTGATCAGGATCACACGGGGGTCGTCGGTAAGGGTAAGCAGGATCTTCTTGAAATTCTCTGCCTGCTGGGATGCGGAGGAGTCAATCACATTGGAGATCTTCGTAAGTCCGTCCACAATCCTTGAAATTTCCGATCCAAACTCCCGTTCGATATCCTGCAGGGTAATATCCGTATCTTCTACCGTATCATGCAGCAGGGCACAGACCGTAGACCGCACCCCCAGACCGATTTCCTCAATACAGATTTTGGCCACGGCGATCGGGTGCAGGATATAGGGTTCCCCGCTTTTCCGCCGCATACTGCTGTGGGCATCCGCAGCCATCTCAAACGCCCTGCGGAGAATATCTTTATCGCCCGGCTTGATCTTGTCTTTCAGCGCGCGCAACAGCGACCGGTACTCTCTTAAAATCAGCTTTTTCTCCTGCTCCTCGTTAAGACTATATTTGGGTTTTTGCTCTACAGTTTTCATGCAATAATGGACACACTCCTCTTCCTTTTGTTTCTTTGATTACGATTCAATCCTCCGGTTAAAATTACAGAAATTCTGCTGCGCAGCCTCATATCGCTGTAAACAACAAAAATAGAGGGAACGAAGGCTGCACCCGGCTCTGGTAGAGGTATATTGTCACAGATCAGCGATTTTTCTACTTTCAGGCGAGAATGCTTACCCTCACTCCACGCGGACGATTCACGGAAAGAGCGCGAAAATCTGGTTTTTTAAAGGAAGGACGATGCTACTTTTTGCCATGTTCCATTGATTTCGGAACGCAAATTGAACATCCGAAAATGGCAAATAAAAAGGAAGATCCGGTGGGCCAAACCCGGCAGCACCCGGATTTGAATTATAAACACATTCCTTTTTAATCATATTTATGATTAAATTACAGGGTAATTAGCTAACCGTTCAACACCGTTAAATGAACCATCCTGCTTATCCTTATGAAATCAATTCCGGCACCAGGTATTCTTTTATCAGCACCGGAAAACTGGTCATAGAAAAAGTTGTTGAGTTTTCACCAACTGCTATCCCGCATGTTTACAACCTGGGCTTCGGAGATCTTTGCGCGGATGGAACAATTGACGATTCCATAAACTCTAACAACGGGGATATTGTAAAAGTACTGGCAACGGTTATCCGGATAGTAGGAGCATTTACGCTTCTTAAACCTCACATCAAGGTAGTATTTACGGGAAGCACTCCCGACCGGTTGCGGCTTTATCAACGGATTTTACGGATGTACTATTTCGAATTTGTAACCGATTTTTTGATTACCGGCCTGGTAAAAGAAAAACGACTATATAAGGAGTTGATCTTCAAACCTGAAGCACCCAATTTATATTTGGCTTTTTTTGTTCAAAGAATTTATTAAATTTGTTATATGAGCATCCTAAAAAATACTAAAAAACGCAGCCGGAAAAAACTCGTATTAAATGGCACCACTGTTTATATGGTTTCATTTGATCCAGCTGTTGACGGTACCTTGTTTAGCGATAAGCTAAAAAAGGTAAATGCGCTCCTGGAAAAAACCATTTTCCTGAAGCAACCGTAATTCTTTTAACGCTGTATTTTCTTTATTATTTTTGTGCCATAGATTCAACACGCCTGGTCAACACGATCTTCCATCCATTTAACTACCGGAACGAGCACTAAGCACGCCTGTAGTTGTACCGTCCCCGTATTCCCTGTATTTTTTCCGGGAACAGTGTTTTTTATGGCAGAATATACTACATTTGCAGCCCGAAATAGAGTTCTTATCCGGATGTGGTGGAATTGGTAGACACGTCAGACTTAGGATCTGATGCCGCAAGGTGTGGGGGTTCGAGTCCCTTCATCCGGACTTCACAGGTTTGAGGTTTAATGTTTAAAGTTAAAGTTGATAACCTTAAACATTGAACCTTTAAAGCATTAAACAATACAAATGGCGACAATTACACAAGAAAAAATTGGCCCTCTTCATGAAAAGCTCAGCGTAAAGCTGGAAAAAACGGATTACCTGCCCGGGTTTGAAAAGTCTTTAAAGGAGTATAGCAAAAAAGCCAATATTCCCGGCTTCCGCCCCGGAAAAGTTCCCGCCGGTTTAATAAAAAAGATGTACGGTCCTTCTCTTTTTATGGATGAAGTGCTGCGCTCGATCGATAAAGAAATCCTGAATTACCTGGATACCAACAAGGTAAATATTTTTGCCCAGCCGCTTCCCCTGGAAAACGATATGGCGAAGCTGGATGCAAACAATCCTGCAGACTATGATTTTCATTTTGAGATCGGCTTAAAACCCGACTTTAAAATGCTGGATCTGGCAAAACTGGATATCACCGGATACAACATCGACATTACCGATGAAATGATAAAGGAAGAGGTAGAACGCCTGCAAAACCGGTATGGCAACATGACCGACAAAGATACCGTTGAAGACGATGATAACGTGGTGAACGTAACATTTACAGAAACCGGTGCAGATGGCAATGAAGTAGAAGGCGGTATTAAGAAGGACAATTCCCTGCTGGTAAAATACTTTGCACCGGCCGTAAGAACAGCCTTGAATGGCAAAAAAGCCGGCGACAGCATCAACATTACACTGGGTGAAGCTTTTGAAGAAAAGGAACTGGAATTTATTGCACAGGACCTGGGACTGAACAAAGACGAAGCCGCTACAAAAGAAAAAACCTTCAAACTGGAAATCACCAAAGTTGGGTTGCTGGAAAAAAAGGAACTGAACGAAGAATTCTTCAACCAGCTCTACCCCGCAGGCGACGTAAAAACCGAAGAAGATTTCAAAGCAAAAATAAAGGACGAGATCTATAATTACTGGGCGTCTCAAAGCCGGAACCAGATCCACGATCAGCTGTTCCACAAACTGGTAGACGACACAAAAATAGACTTCCCGGAAGCGTTCCTGAAAAACTGGCTGATTACGCAGAACAACCAGCCGCAGGAGGGCGAAAACCAGCAAGCGGCAAAAACACCGGAGCAGATCGAAGCAGAAATGCCTTCTTTCCTGAACCAGCTGAAATGGACGTTGATCACCGAAAAGATCGTGGCAGACAACGCCATCCAGGTAGGGCCCGATGAGATCCGGGATTTTGCCAAACAACAGCTGTTCCAGTACATGGGCGGCGCCATGGGTATGACGGATGATCAGCCCTGGGTGAACGACTATGTAGAACGCATGATGAAAGACCGGAAATATGTAGAGGATGCGTACAACCGCCTGCAGTCGCAGAAGGTATTTGAGTGGGCCGAAACCAAGGTAAAGCCCAAGGCTACATCCATTAAAGCGGAAGATTTTGCTAAAATGGTAAGTGAGCATCAGCATCACCACCATTAATCGATAAAAGATGTTTAAAAAGCCGTTCTAAAAATGAGCGGCTTTTTTTATGTATTTTTAAAATACCATGAACCCGTTAACCAGTAAACTACAATACCGGGACTTTGAAAAAGGCGAATTCACGGGCATCGCGGAGCGTACCCTCCAGGAAACGATGGCACTGATCCTTGCCTATCCCTGGACCGGACAACGGGACCATTTTGTAGTAGGGCTTACGGGCCCGGGTGTAACGGTTCAGGACAACCGGGGCAACTACCTGAAGCTGGCGCTTTATTACAACGGCAAATATATCGCGTATTATTGCTATGCCGCAGGACGACTGTACCAGAAAGCCTTCGAAAAACCGGAGGATGTTACCGATGCGGTTACCGCCTTTTTTACATCGTCCGATAACCCGCCGGAAGGCTTTTTGTTTCAGAAAAGCTTCTTTCAAAATCAGGGAACGCATTTCCCAACCAGGAATTTCCGGTATTCCATACAGGACTTAAGCTTCTGGCAGCTGATCTCCCGGGGAGGCACCGTATTTCATATTTTTATTGGAATCTTTCTTATCGCCACCGTTATTCCGGGTATCCGTAACTACAACAGCCCGGCTACGCAGGGCTTTTTATTGGTGCTGTTCCTCATTCTTTTTTTGATCGGCGGAGGCATCAATCTCTTCCTGCTTTACAGGTATTATATGGCCGATAAAAACACGGTGATCATTCTTTCTAAAGGGCTGCCGGATTTCTATTTCGGCAATGAACAGCAGCAAACCAAATACAATAAGCAGGATATTCAGAAAATTGAGCTCAAAAGGCGATCGAACAGGCGCAGCCCGGTCAGCGAATTTGCCGTATATAAGATCTGTATGACCAACGGAACCGAGCTCCGGTTTACCAGCCTGCTCATTCCTCCGGATCAACTTTCTGAAAAAATGCATAAGGTACAGGTAAAAGCAGTTGAACGGTTCGCCTGGCCCGCCTTCAGGGCTTTATAAACAACCTGTCTGCACCTACATGCCGCCAACACCGGATGCGGTTCCCTTAACGCAGCGTCAGAGCCGCGCTTCATTCAGCCGCCCGGCAGGATTCATCACATAGGTAAGTACGCTGCTGTCTTCCAGCAACTCCACCACCCTGAACCCGTGGTACGATGTGCCCCAGTTACCGCCTACATGTGCATCAAAAACAAAGGGAATATCCAGCTTTTTCTTGATCCCATCCTCATCATGATCATGCCCGTTGAAAACAGCTCTTACATTTTTATACCGTTTCAGCAGGGCCAGGAATTCCGGGCAATCGATACCATGAGTGGTAAGCTTCGCCGGGTTGATGTGAACAATTACAAAGAGATTTTTCGCCTTCTTATGCTGCTCCAGTTGCTGCTCCATCCATTTCAGATCCGGGCAGATATACTCTCCTTTTTCATTGGAGGTCGTTGCGGCTAGGAATACCGCACCATTCACCACAAAATCGTAATTCACCGGGCGGTTCCAGATGCGCTGCCAGTGCTCCGGGGTCACCATATCATGATTTCCGGGCGTTACATAATAACTCATTTTTAATTGCTCAATAAGCGCCTTGGCCGCCGGGTAATGTACCGGATCATTATGTACAATATCGCCGTTCAGCATGCAAAAATCAAAAGGCGTTCTGGCATGTTCCTCGTTGATCCGTGAAATCGCATTTTTTAAAAACCGGTCATAGTCCGTATCCGGCTGTCCGTAATGTATGTCAGACGCTATAGCAAAACGCAGTCTCTTTTTCTTCTTCAGCAGTTCGTTTACCTGTTCGCCGGCCCGTACAATATTTCCATTTGCCAGCAGTAAAAAAGCCGGTGCGGCTATTCTTAAAAACTCTTTGCGTTTCATTTTTCAGGATTTTGCTAAAGTTATTTCAATTTGCAGATATCCTACCGGTCATTCCATCAATAAATTATTAACAAAAAGCGCTTGCAATATGCAGTTATGACGAATTTACCGGGCCAAAACCGGCCAACTTGGCATTTAAAACCACTATTTTGCAAATGGAGAAATATTTGATTACTTTTAAAAGCTGTTGGCAGCCACCTGGTAATAAAGACCGGGCAGCAGAGGCGGCAGCCATTCAATTTTAACCTGTAACTTAAGATTATTATGACTTATAACTCAGAATTTGAAAAATATGCGGTAAAGCACCGGGGTATTTCAAGCAATACCCTGCATAGCTATGGTAACCACCTGGTAACCGCATTAACGCCCAATATTATTGAGGAGCGGCCCATGAATGTGGCCGTGATGGACGTGTACAGCCGGTTGATGATGGACCGTATCATTTTCCTTGGCTACCCCATTAACGACGAGGTCGCGAATATTGTAACCGCACAACTGCTGTTCCTGGACAGTACCGACCGCGTGCGGGATATCAACATGTACATTAACAGTCCCGGGGGAAGTGTTTATGCCGGGTTGGGTGTATATGACACGATGCAGTATGTAACCCCGGATGTGGCTACGATCTGTATTGGGATGGCAGCATCCATGGGTTGTGTGTTGCTTGGCGCCGGCACCCACGGCAAAAGAGCTGCATTGAAGCACGCGCGCATTATGATGCACCAGCCCAGCGGTGGTATTGGCGGACAAGCCAGTGATATTGAAATCACCGTGAACGAGATCCGCAAATTGAAAAGAGAGCTGTATGAGATCGTAAACCATCATACAGACAAGCCGATCGAGCAGATCGAAAAAGATTTTGAGCGGGATAAATGGATGACCGCCTCAGAAGCCAAGGAGTATGGCTTTGTAGATGAAGTATTGCTGATGAACAAGAAGAAAAAGTAAAACCGTTTACAAGTTGAAACATTTACAGGACGGCACGCTCCCTTCAACTTGTCAACCGATCAACTTATCAACAAAAAAAGAAACAACATGATATCCAATTTAAATGAAGATAAATGGTTAAACCCGCTTCGCTTTGATGGTGAAGGAGAAGAAGAAGAGCCAAAAGAAGCGGCAGATAAACGGGATGACCTGATGATGCTGAACAAACGCCTGGAGCAACTGTTCTTTGAAAAAAGAGCGGTATACCTGTGGGGGGTGGTAGATGATAAAAGCGCACGCGAAATCACCACCAAACTCCTGTTGCTGGATGCCGACAAGCCCGGAACGGAGATCAAATTCTACATCAACAGTCCGGGTGGCGTGGTAACCAGCGGAATGGTCATCTATGATACGATGAAGATGATCAAAAGCCCGGTAAGCACCATTTGTATGGGTTTGGCCGCATCTATGGGCAGCATCCTATTAAGTGGCGGAGAAAAAGGAAAGCGGTATATCTACCCCCACGGCGAGGTAATGATCCACCAACCCTCACTGGGCGGTTTTATCCGCGGTGTGAGCTCCGACCTGGAGATACAAGCCAAACAAACCCAACGGGTTAAAATGATCGGGGCCCAGATCCTGGCGGAAAACTGCGGCAAGACCGTAGACGAAATCCTGCGGGATTTTGACCGCGATTACTGGATGGATGCACAGGAAGCCATTGCATACGGCATAGCAGATGCGGTTGTAACTCAGCTATAAACACATCCCGAAAAGTAATAATTATATCATAAAAAATGGAAAATCGCTGTATTCACAGCGATTTTTTTAACTTTGCACATTAATTCTTTTAATCACTGTACTATGCCGGATAACGTGTTGAAATGTTCATTTTGCGGAAGGAACCGGGACGAGGTAGAAATACTGATCGCGGGGCAGGATGGACATATTTGCGAAAACTGTGTGGAGCACGCACAGGAAATTATTAACCAGGAGCTTCATTTCAGAGAAGATACCAAAAGCGTCAGCGGCTTCAATCAGTCGATCCGGAAGCCGATGGAGATCAAAAGCTTCCTGGACGACTATGTAATCGGCCAGAATGATGCAAAAAAAGTACTGGCTGTTGCTGTTTACAATCATTATAAACGATTAAAACAAAAGAACCGCGAGATCGATAATCACAATGATGTGGAGATCGAAAAAAGCAATATCATTATGGTGGGTGAAACCGGAACCGGTAAAACCCTTCTGGCACGAAGCATTGCCAAAATGCTGAATGTGCCCTTTGCCATCGTAGATGCCACAGTATTTACAGAGGCAGGATATGTTGGCGAAGATGTGGAAAGCATTCTGACCCGTTTATTGCAGGTATGCAACTATGACGTGGAAGCGGCGGAACGGGGTATTGTGTATATTGATGAGCTGGATAAAGTGGCCCGCAAAAGCGATAACCCCAGCATTACCCGCGATGTGAGCGGTGAAGGGGTACAACAGGGTCTGCTGAAACTGCTGGAAGGAACCGATGTACTGGTACCTCCGCAGGGTGGCCGTAAACATCCGGATCAAAAACTGATCAAGGTAAATACCCAGAACATTCTTTTCATATGTGGCGGTGCCTTCGATGGCGTTGACAAGATCATTGCGCGTCGGGTACAAACCAATACCATCGGTTTTAATGTAGACAAAGAAGAGCAGGAAGATATGAAAAAGAACCTGCTTCGTTTTGTGAATGCACAGGACCTGAAAACTTTTGGCCTGATCCCTGAGCTGCTGGGCCGTTTGCCCGTGGTTACCCACCTGGATCCGCTGGATGCCGTTACGTTGCGGGCCATCCTCACCGAGCCGAGGAACGCGCTGATGAAGCAATATAAAAAGCTTTTTGAACTGGAAGGTATTGAGCTGGAGATTGAACCCGCAGTTTTGGATTTTATGGTAGACAAGGCGGTTGAATACAAACTGGGGGCCCGTGGGCTGCGCAGCATCTGCGAAAGCATTTTAACGGATGCCATGTATGAGTTGCCCTCGACTTCAGAAACCCGCTTTACCCTTACCAGGGATTATGCACGGCGTAAATTTGAAAAAAGCAAAATGGGACTGGTAAAGGCTGCATAGTTTTTTAACGACGGTCCCGGAAATTCAATTTAATTTTTAACCATCAAACGCTTTATATGCAGGAATTAATCGACAAATTAAAAGCAGACGCACAGTTAAGTGACGAACAGGCACAAAAAGCCATTGAAGCAGTAAAGAATTATATTATTGAAAAATTCCCCATGCTGGAAGGTGCGGTGGCCAACCTCTTCGGAAAAGGCTGATCCCTCTTGCATACCTATATTTTTGAAACAGGCTACGGCCTGTTTTTTATTGCGGGGCTATTTGCATTCAGGTTCTTATCGAACAATTCATCGGTGCCGGATATCGCTGATCGGCAGCTGCGGATAGCAACAAGGTTCGATATGGCGAAAGCCAATTTGTTTTCCAATACCACGTCGCATCGGTCATTGCTACCTATGATTCCGGACCGGGTGGGTCTATTCCTGTTTCAGGGGCACCTTAATAACAGAACGAACGGGGCCTGTTCCGGCACTGCCACTCACCCTTCGTAGAACCGGTAGTTTTCTTTTGTAAGGATATCGATTGGCATAAATACCTGTTGTTCTACAGGCTCCCCTTTGATCAGTTTATTGTAAAGGGCCATCACTCCTCTGTACGCCTGTTCTCTTGGCTTTTGAGAAATAATGAAGTCGATGCGGCCGCTTTCGAGACCGCTGATATTTTTATCGATCAGATCAAAACCGATCAGCCGGATGTTGCTGATGCCCGCTTCTTCCAGGAACCGCGCCACATAAAATACCCGGGAATTTGTTACAAAGATCAGGTCTACCCGCTGCGCCTTCAGTACTGCCGTCAGCTCCTTTTTTATTGAAGCGTAGTCCGTTCGCTGGATATCGGATTTTAAGATCCGCCCTTTTTTACGGTCCTTGAAATAGGCACGGAAACCCTTTTCCTTTTCCAGCAGGTGATAGTAACTATCCGGTGTCTTTGAAATATGTACAATGAGGCAGGTGCTGGTTTCTTTGGAAATAAAATCGGCCAGCTGGCCTCCCAAAAATCCACTGCGATATAAATTCGGGCCAATATAGCTCAGGCTGTTCTGTCCCGGTACATCCGAATTAATGTATACAAAGGGGATCTTCTGTTCGGTAAGCTGTTCCGAAAACACTTCAGCATCTCCTTCAAAATGCGGCGCCATCAGCACGCCGTCTGTCTTGCTTTTCAGGATCCTTTTTGTTTGACGAACAAAACTTTGTTTGTCATTCAGATCAAAAAAATATTTTTCAATCGTAACGCCAAATTGCCGCACCTCGGCTTCTGCCTGACCGATCCCATCCAGCGGTGCCTGCCAGTAGGTTGTTTCTTTTGAAACCGCGGGAATCAGTATCGCCAGCCTGATTACCTTTCGCGAAGCCAGCGTACGGGCCAGGATATTGGGCCGGTAATCATACTTCTTAATAATGGCTTTGATCTTTTTCTCGGTGGCCAATGCCACTCCCGGCCGGTTATGCAATACCCGGTCTACGGTAGCAATCGATACATTCGTCATCTTTGCAATATCCTTAACACCTATGCGCGTCCCTGACTTCATTTAATTTGGTTTTACAATCAAATATAACGTTAATTTACAGTATGTCCCTCGCCAAAAAAGCAGTCTTAACATTGTTTATTTTCCTTCGCCATTGACCGGCCCTGTGGCTCGCGATCGCCGACTTTCACCGGAACCGCACCGATCAGGCAAACCCGCAAGTTACGGCCGCAGCAACCTTTCAATGCACCGATCCGTTAAAGCGAAGGACCGGCAGCCGGTATATGACCACCAAAAAGACGTTGCCGGAACACCGTTTTAAATTTGCCGTTCTTTTATCTTTTTTATATCTTCCAGTAAAGAAACCAATACCGGAAATTATGACGCACTGGAGTGATGCTTATCTTTCTGAGCCGTCTGCTTATGACGAAATGCATGTTGAAGGCGGAACCGTAAGGGTGCCTTATGAACGGGTGAATGAATTCCTGAAAAAATATACCACGGGCGCATTCAGGGAAAAGGAGAAAATGGCGGGTAACCTGTTCCTGAACCGGGGGATCACATTTACCGTTTACAGCGAAAAAGAGGGTATCGAACGCATCTTTCCTTTCGACATTATTCCACGTATCATTACGGCCTCCGAATGGGCCGTTATTGAGGCCGGCATTAAACAACGCCTCAAGGCATTGAACCTTTTCCTGAAGGATATCTACCACAACCGGCAGATACTGAACGACGGGGTGATCCCGGCCGCACTCATTGCCAGCTGCCCGCATTATACGAGAGAC
This sequence comes from Niabella pedocola, assembly GCF_021044425.1. GTDB lineage: Bacteria > Bacteroidota > Bacteroidia > Chitinophagales > Chitinophagaceae > Niabella > Niabella pedocola. The sequence continues at coordinate 123,785 of NZ_JAJNEC010000005.1, forward strand.
GTTTATGGCATCCGGGTACCGCACGATATCTATGTACACATTTCCGGCATCGATCTGATCCGGGATGCCGACGGCACTTTTTATGTGCTGGAGGATAACCTTCGTACGCCCAGCGGTGTGAGCTATATGCTGGAGAACCGGGAGATCACCAAACGCATCTTCCCGGACCTGATTGCAACCAGCAAGGTAAGAAGCATTTCAGATTATCCGTTGCTGCTGCATAAGGTATTATCGGCGGTGGCCCCGCGCGACATGAACAATCCTACTGTTGTGTTGATGACTCCGGGTATCTATAACAGCGCCTATTATGAGCATACCTTCCTTGCCAAATACATGGGCATTGAACTGGTTGAAGGCCGGGACCTGGTGGTGCAAAACGACCGGGTATATATGAAATCGACCAGCGGCCTGAAACAGGTCGATGTGATCTACCGCCGCGTGGATGATGACTTCCTGGATCCGCTGGTGTTCCGGCCAGACAGTACGCTGGGCGTGGCGGGCTTGCTGAATGTATGCCGGAAAGGGAATGTAAGCATCGTAAATGCCGTAGGCAACGGGGTTGCAGACGACAAAGCGGTTTACCGGTATGTACCCAAAATGATCGAGTATTATCTCAATGAAACCCCCATCCTGAAGAACGTGCCCACTTACAGCATGGAAAACGAAGAAGAACGTGCGCATGTTATTTCCAACATCAGCAAAATGGTGGTAAAGAAAACCAATGAAAGCGGCGGGTACGGATTGCTAATGGGCGATAAGGCATCCGACGCCGAAATTGCGGAAACCATTACGGCCATCAGCGAAAACCCCAGGAACTTTATCGCACAGCCCATCATCACACTGAGCACCGCCCCTTGTTTCATCGATAACAAACTACAGGCACGTCATGTAGATCTTCGTCCGTATGCCCTTTGCGGACCCGGCGGGGTAGAGATCGTTCCCGGTGGCCTCACCAGAGTAGCACTCCGGGAAGGAAGCAAGGTGGTAAACTCCTCCCAGGGAGGCGGCAGCAAGGATACCTGGATCGTAAACGACACCTCATTCACCGGATCAATTTAGTTCACTCATATGTTAGCAAGAACCGCAGACAATCTTTACTGGATGAGCCGTTATATGGAGCGCGCAGACGTGATCTTACGCACGCTTTCCAACGGGTTTTATGCCAGCTACGACATCAATGACTACCAGTTGTTTAACTGGAATTCCATTGTAAAGATCTTTTGCTACCTCCCCGAGGAAGCCCTTGAAGCCGTTTCCGCAAACTCCGATAATGTATTGCGGCAACTGCTCATACATGATGAGAACAATTCATTAAAAGAGCTGGTAACAAAAGCGAGGGAAAATGCCCGAGGTACCCAGGAGCATCTTACAAAAGAGGTTTGGGAGGCCATCAACGAAACCTACCACTCTACCATAAGCATCGATATCGAAACCGCCATTTCCTCAGGCGAACAATTGAACATCCTGCTGAAACAGATCGATGAGAGCCTGATCTATTACGGTGTGTTTGAAAATACCATGCCGCGGGGCCAGGGCTGGAATTTTATGAACCTGGGGCGGTTTATTGAGCGCAGCATTCAAACGCTTAATTTCACCGAAGCCAAATTCCTGTCGCTCGATCAGAAGGACCCCGAAAGCATTCACATCCTCTACTGGAAAAACCTGCTGCTCAACCTGAGCGGTTATGAACTTTACCTGAAAACATACCGCGGTGGCGATCACTCCGAGCACATTATCGACATGATCTTCCTGAACAGCGCTTTTCCACGGAGTATCGCATATACACTTCATAAGATCTGCCTGTATATCCAGAAAATTCTCAGGGAAAACGACAACCACAACAATCCGCAGATTGAGCGTAAAACGGGTATGCTTCATGCAAAGATCGCCTATACAGACCTGGAAGAGATCCGGCGGAAAGGTGTACAGGCCTTTATCGGCGAGCTAAAATCCGATCTTCACCAGCTCAGTCAGCTCATTGGTCAAAGTTTCTTTTCGTATTATTAGTTTACTTCCAATCTGCATTCATGCCTACATATAATATCCGACATATTACCGAATACCTCTACGATGCACCGGTTGTTGACAGCATCAACCAGGTAAAGATCTATCCTTTCCACGGCAATGATCAAAATGTGATCCAGCAGGAAGTGCTTATCACCGGGGATCCCACATTGAGTTTCTTTATCGACTACTGGGGTAACCGGGTGGGCGTATTTACGATACCCGAGCCGCACTATTCGGTAAAGATCGACAGCCGGATCACCGTGCACACAGAAGCACCGTCCATGCGGCTGATGAAGCCGCTGCCGGAGATCATACGCCTGGATTACAGCACACCCTTTACCATTACCTCCGGCCACATCATTGACGATATCCTGGCGCAGGCGCCGGCCAATGTACATAAACGCACGCTGGTAGAATGGTGCAGCCAGTATGTATATCATCACTTCAGATATGAAAAAGGGGTGACCACCATCGAAACCACTATCGACGAAATTCTTACGCACCGGAGCGGTGTATGCCAGGATTTTGCACACCTGCTGCTGCACTTGCTGCGCACGCTGGGTATTGCCAGCCGTTACGTTAGCGGTTATATTTGCCCTAACCGGAACGGCATGCGTGGCCAGGGTGCTACCCATGCCTGGGTAGAAGCCTGGATGGACGAATACGGGTGGTATGGCATTGACCCCACCAATAATATGTGGGTAACGGATACCCATGTAAAACTGGCCGTGGGACGCCATTTCAACGACTGTTCTCCGGTGAAAGGCGCGTTCAAAGGCATTGCCAACCAGAGTATGAATGTTTATGTAAGCGTGGGATACGAAGACGGGCATACCATTGAAGACAATAACGAAGTAGAAATGCATCAGCAAAAAGTGCAAACCCCTGCCATCATTCCCAAACAGTTCTTTATGCAGCAGCAACAATGAGCGAAGGACGGATTTGAGATTTGAGATTCGAGACTGCAGATTTCAGACTTCAGCGTTCAGCAGTCAGCAATCAGCTATCAGCGATAACGTTATGTGTTGAAATTTGGTGCTTTGGCTCCTGAGATTTGAGATTCGAGATTTGCTTTTTAGAATTTAACATTTGGCTCCACAATTATCAGCTTCCGGTAACTTCAATAAAATCTTTACCATGGCAACCCGGGATCCCAAACACGAAATGTATATATCCAACGCGCAACCCTTTGCCCAACCGGTGCTGGAACATATCCGGAAGCTGGTGCACAAAGCCTGCCCGGATGTTGAGGAAACCATGAAATGGTCCTTCCCGCATTTTGACTACCACGGAAAAATATTATGCAGCATGGCCGCCTTTAAACAGCACGCCGCGCTGAACTTCTGGCTGAGTAATGATATAGAGGCATTAAAACCTTATCGGGTGGTTGAGGGCACGGCCAAAGCAATGGGGCAGCTTGGCAAGCTTACATCGGTTAAAGACCTGCCGCCGGACAAGATCTTGCTGCTGGCCATAAAGGAGGCCATGATATTGATTGATGCCGGGGCATCCCTGAAAAAAGCGCCACCCCAAAAAGCCGCGGAATTACCCGTGCCGGATATGCTTAAAAAGGCCCTGGCAAAAAATAAAACGGCCAAAGCCGTTTTTGAAAAGTTTCCACCTTCCCATCGCAAGGAATACATTCAATGGATCACAGAAGCTAAAACCGATGCCACCCGGGATAAGCGCATTGCCACCACGCTCGAATGGCTTGCTGAAGGGCGGAACCGGAACTGGAAGTATGAGCGGAAAAATTAAGCGAACAGTTCCAGGTTTGGTTTAACGTTCAAGGTTAGCGTTCCGGGAGCAGCGTTTGCATACCAGCCTGCAAATTTTAATACTAAATGCCAAAGATCAAAAAACAAGAACCAAAGAACAAAAAAGCAAAAATCCCAATATCAAAATCCAACGCTACAGGACAGGAGCGCGATAAATGGGTAACTTAAGCTTAAATGCTAAACCGAAAGGGCCAGGTTAAAATATGATAATGCCACTGATTGCTGAACACTGAAGGCTGAAAGCTGGCTGCTCAAATCACCGGTCCTCAATCCGCACCCTTCGCAGCTCCAGTAAATTCAACGCATTGGGCTGGTATCCCTTTATATTGGGCTGCAGCAACTGGATCACTTTATCATACCAGAGCGGTACCACGGGAGCGTCGTTGATCGCAATCTGATCCGCCTTCTGGTATAACAGGTACCGCAGCGAATCATTGGTTTCTTTGATCGCCGCTTCAAAAGCCGCGTCAAACGCCGGGTTTTTATAGCGCGTATAATTGGGCGGCGCGGGATTTTTTGAATAGAAGACCGACAGGTAATTTTCCGCATCCGGGTAATCGGCGATCCAGCCACCTCTGAAGAACGCAGCCCTGGAATTAGCCGTCATCTCAAACAACAACGATTTTTGCACCACTTCCACCTGTATCTTCATGCCGATCGCTTCCAGTTGCTTGGCGATAAAATTGGCAAAGTCTGCGTATATAGAAATGGTCAGCAGCCGGATCTGTGGCAGTCCCGTTCCATTTGGAAAGCCTGCTTCCTTCAGCAAAGCCATCGCTTTTACAGGATCGTAATGATACCCTTTTACTATTGAATCATTAAACGAAGGCAATCCCTTGGGCACAAAACCAGATTCTGCCGGTGTACCTAATGAATTGCGCAGGTAGAGGATCATCTTTCTGCGGTCGAACCCATAATTGATCGCCTGCCGTACTTTTTTCAACCGGAGCGGGGATTGTGCCACCAGCGGGTTCAGCGAATCTACCAGGATACCGAGGTATTCAATGTTTAAATAAGGCTGCGTTTTCAATACCAGTTTTCCTTCCCACTCCTTTTTAAGCGTTCCTCTTTTGGTAAGTACCTCATCTTTAAAGCTGGGATCCAGCTCATTTACAAAATCGAGATGGCCCTGGCGCAGCAACAGGAATTCGGTAGCCCGGCTGTCTTTAAAACTGATCTTGACGCCATCGATATAAGGCAACCGGTTTCCGGCGCTGTCTGTTTCAAAATAACGGGCGTTCTTTTTAAACACCAGGCCCTGCCCCTCTTCCCAGGCCACAAACTGGAAGGGCCCCGTGCCCACCGGGTGACTTCTGAAATCCACACCGAATTTCTCCACTGCTTCCCGGGCAACCACCGAACAATACTGCATGGAAAGTATACCCAGTATCGGCTGGTAAGGCCGCATCAGCTTTAGCTGGAACACCGTATCATTAAGAGCGGTAAAGGGCTGAAGCGTATCGATCTTCCCGTTAAAGATCCATCCTCCCGGACTTGCAACCCTGGGGTCAATGATCCGGTTCAGGCTGAAAACCACATCCCCCGCTATCATTTTTCGTCCCCGCGCGTAGGGAAAAACCGGATCGTCATGAAAAAAAACATCATTCCTTAAATAGAAGGTGTAGGTACGTTTATCATCAGAGATCTCCCAGTGTTTAGCCAGCGAAGGGCGAATGTGCAAACTGTCGTTGATCTCCACCAGGGTATTGAACAACTGATGTGCCGGCCACATTGTGGATTGGTTTTTGGCAAAAGCCGGATCCAGCGAAGCGATGCCGGCATATTCATTATACCGGAATATCGTTCTTTTATTGCTGCCGTTATCTTTGCAGCCCGCAGCAAACAGGTAACCCAATAGTAAGAGCAACACCCAACAGGAACGGTTGCTTTGCCTGTAAAAGCCCTTCCCATGCGCAACCGGTTGCGTTTGTGAAAAAAAAGCAAAACGGCGGGGAAAAGCAGGAAGGATCCAATATAGTCGGTTCGTTTTCGTCATGAACGTTTAAATTTACAATTCAAACCATTCCGGTAATGATTTTTTTGAAAAATATTCTCAAAACGCTTTGTCTGCTGCTGCTTGCAACAGGATCTGTGCAGGCACAACTGCTGAACCATGAAGATACGTTTACCCGGCAGGACAGCCTGAGAGGCAGCAACGGAGCAGGAAGAAGCTGGTGGAATGTGCTTCAATATGACATCCAGCTGCATGTAGATATTGAAAGCAAAACGGTAAGCGGGTACAATGATATCACTTATTCCGTCCTCAGCAACTCAAAAGCGCCGCTACAACTCGATCTGCAGGAGCCCATGCAGATCGAAAAGGCAGAAGACCGGGATACGAAGAGCCCCATCCGCTTTCAGCGGGAAGGAAATGTATTCTGGCTCTATATACCACGCGGTACGGCCGGCCGCAAAACCCGTACCATCCGCGTTTATTTCCGGGGCAACCCCATTGTGGCCAAAACTCCACCATGGGATGGCGGATGGATCTTTACAAAAGATGCGCAGGGACGGCCCTGGGTCAGCACCGCCACACAGGGGATCGGCGCCAGTACCTGGCTGCCCTGTAAAGATTACCAGGCCGATGAACCAGACCGGGGCATCACCTTTACCATTCATGTGCCGGATAGCCTTGCGGCTGTGAGCAATGGCCGGCTGACCTCCAAAACCTCCGGCCAGGATGGTACCACCGCATGGAAATGGACGGTATCGCAACCGATCAATACCTACCTCATCACACCTTATATAGGGCATTACGTAAATTTCAACGACACCCTGCAGGGCGAAAAAGGAAAGCTGGATATCGGGTACTGGGTGCTGGATTATAACCAGGAAAAAGCAACCGAACATTTTAAGATCGTAAAGCCCATGCTCCGCTGTTTTGAACACTGGATGGGCCCCTACCCTTTTTATGAAGACAGTTATAAACTGGTTGATGCACCGCACCTGGGCATGGAGCATCAGAGCGGGGTAGCTTACGGTAATAAATATTTAAACGGATACCTCGGCAAAGACCGGTCTGCCACCGGCTGGGGCGACGATTGGGATTTTATCATCGTACACGAAAGCGGGCACGAGTGGTTTGCCAACAATATCACCACAAAGGATATTGCCGATATGTGGGTGCACGAGGCTTTCACCACCTATACTGAAACGCTTTTTGTACAATGCAGGCATGGTCTGAAAGCCGCCAACGAGTATGTGATCGGCCAACGGAAAAACATCCAGAACGACACGCCCATAATCGGCCCCTATGGCATAAACAAAGAAGGCAGCAGCGATATGTATGATAAAGGCGCCAGTATGATCCATATCATCCGCCAGCTAATGAACAACGACGACAAATTCCGCGATTTGCTGCGTGGCCTCAACCGCGACTTCTATCACCAAACGGTAACCGGCAAACAGATCGAAAGCTACATCATCCGCAAAACCGGAAAGCCGCTCCAGAAAGTATTTGATCAATACCTGCGTACCACGAATATACCGGTACTCACCTATACCCGCAGCGGCGGTAAAGTGCGTTATAAATGGACCAACTGTGTGCCCGGCTTCAACATGCCGGTGCAGCTGGCCGGCGGGCAGTGGCTCAGCCCCAGGGAGCAGTACCAGGAGGCGCCCGCGAGCATCCTGACGGATGGTGCGTTATTGGCGAGTCCTAATTTTTACATCCGGGTAGCAGAGGCTTCTTAATTTTTTTCAATGAGCGCACAAATCAGGAAGCACAGTCTTATTTCGTCGGCAGTTATTTATATCGGGTTTGCGGTAGGCGCATTAAACACGTATTTATTTACAAAAGAAGGTTTTTTTACAGAAGAGCAATATGGTTTAACACAATTGTTTGTAACAGCTGCCCAGCTCATCGTATCCTTTGCATCCCTGGGAATGCCCTCCTATATTTACAAGTTTTACCACTACTATAATGATCACCTGGAGCCCCGGAAAAATGACATGATTGCCTGGGCCCTGTTAACCGGGCTTGTTTGCTTTGCCCTTGTTTTTGTTCTGGGAATTGTTTTTGAGGATCTTTTCGCCAGGAAATTCAGCAACGGATCGGCTCTGGCCGTTTATTATTATTACTGGATGTATCCCATGTCTTTTGGGCTAACCATCTTCGGTATCCTGGAGGCATACGGCTGGAGTTTAAAAAAATCCATTCTTACCAACTTCCTGAAAGAGGTCCAGTGGCGTGTGCTGGTTACGATACTCATTGTTTTATTTATTGTAAAAATCGTCCCGGATTTTGACCGGTTCATTAAGCTCTATTCTTTTGCCTATCCCGTTATTGCGTTAACCTTATTGATTTACCTGGTAGCCACCAAAAAGATACACCTAACCTTTAAAGTAAGCAAGGTAACCCGCCGCTTCTTCAGGCCCATCATTCGCTTTATAGCCTTTATTTATTCCGGCATGCTGGTGTTTACCATTTCCCAGCAGTTCGATTCGCTGGTACTGGCTTCGGTTACAGAAACCGGGCTAAAAAACCTAGGAATATTTACATTGGCCCAGTTCCTCACCAGTCTTATACAGGCGCCGCAACGCAGCATTATAGCCGCTTCCATGCCTTATATATCCAAGGCCTGGAAAGACAAAAAAATAAGCCAGATCCAGAATATTTATCAGCGTTCCTCCATTAACCAGCTGATCTTTGCCTGTTTGATGTTTACGCTGATCGCCTTGAATTATACAGATGCCGTTGTTACTTTTAAATTACGGGAAAGCTTCCTGCTTGGCTTTGTTCCGTTTATCCTGTTGGGATTAACAAGAGTGGTGGATATGGGTACGGGTGTAAATGCCCAGATCATCGGCACATCCACTTACTGGAAATTTGATTTCATCAGCGGCATCATCCTGTTGCTGTTTATGCTGCCGCTCACCTATATCTTTACCAAACGGTATGGCCTCATTGGACCTCCTATTGCCAACCTGATTTCCATTACCATCTACAATATCATACGGATTACATTCTTATGGAAAAAGTTCCGGCTCTTTCCTTTTACCAGGCAATCATTGTATACAGTGATCCTCAGTGTAACAGTATACCTGCTCGCCTGGCTGCTGTTCCGCAACCTGCATGGCTTTCTAGGTTTATTTGCCCGCAGTATTTTTATTGTGGTGTTATTCACCGGCAGCGTTTATATGCTAAACCTTACGCCCGACCTGAAACCGGTACTGGGTTCACTGGTAAAGCGGCTGAAGAAAAATAAGGAGCGTTAAACGATCAGCCATCAGTTTTCAGTTAATTACATTCAGGATCGGGGAGTTAACAACTGTACCAAGTATGAAACCGGATCCATTGTTAAACCTTAAACTTATTCTCAGTTGCCGCCCATTAGCTTACAAGACCGATTCCATCTTTAGATCCTAAACAATATCCCATGTCGCTATAAAAACAAAAAAGCGCTCCTTTTCAGAAGCGCTTTCCTTGCTAATAAAAAAATCATTAATTGCTTACCCCGGAAGATCCGCTGCTATTGCGAACCAGGTATTCTTCAGATGTAGCTTCTATACGGCCTGCGCCGATAAAACGTGAAAGATAATACGTTTCGTAAAGGTCGCTAATGGTAACCCCTTTACTGGTAGATGCATGTACAAATTTGTTGTTCCCCAGGTACATGCCCACATGAGAAACTCCGCCGGTTGTATTAAAAAACACCAGATCGCCTTCTTTCAGCTCCGTGCTTGAGATCTTGCGGGCACGGCCATATTGCTCACGGGCGGTACGGGGAAGTTCGATACCAAAAGCGCCCCGGTACATTTCGCGGGTAAATGCGCTGCAGTCGATCCCGTATTTGGTGGTACCACCATATTGGTAGCGGGTACCATACCAGTCGTCCATTGTTTCCAACAGATCGTTATTGCCAATAGTATTGGGCAGCACATTCAAAATCAGTGCATATTTTTTCTGCAATTCGCTGGCCGGGGCTGTACGTGGTACCAGGATGGCTGCATGCACCGCCTTTACATCCCGCACCCCACTGGAGGCAATGTTCTGTTCGATGCGTTGCATCCGCGTATCGGTTTTCGAGTTCCTCGGAGAAATGGTCACCTGCTCCATATAAGCGTTCGCAGCAGGACCGGGCTTTTGAGTGGGTTGCAGCTCAGATTTCGGATTGCTTTTATTTGATGAGGCAAAAAATTTAGAGGCGGTTGAGCAGCTAGTCATCAGCACCATCAAGCTAAATCCCGTCAATATATGTCTCAAAATAATAAAATGTTTAATTGTTTACCAATTATCAGCATTCAAATCCAAACCATGCTGAAATGCCAATTTTCAAATATCTATAAACGTTGATCCAGATCATTTATTGCCCTTTCTTAAAATATTTTTAAATTTTATTCACAAATAACTGATAATCAATGGTAAAAAATATAGTATAGTTGCCTGTAGATAAATGGAACAGTGCAGCTGACCTTTTAAACCCTCGCCCTGCTTTCATTGTTTTCATTTTGCAGATGTGCATAAAAAGATCGCTGTTTTTACCGTTTTTATAGGACTTTAGCAACCGGAAAAAACCGGGCGCAACAGGCCGGCAAAAAACACCTGTAAGCACTCAAAAAATTGATAAGAAATTGACCTTCAAAGGTTAACTACGAAATAAACAACATGAAATTTTCGCATCTACACGTTCACACCCAATATTCCTTGCTGGATGGCGCCGCGCCGATCGGTTCTTTATATAAAAAAGCCATTGCCGACGGGATGCCGGCCCTCGCCATCAGCGATCACGGAAATATGTACGGAGCCTTCCAGTTTGTGGCGGAGGCCTATAAACATTTGGATGAAAACGGCAAACCGAAGGTAAAACCGGTAGTGGGTTGCGAATTTTACCTCGTGGAGAACCGCCACGAAAAAACCTTCACCAAGGAAAAAAAAGATAAACGGTATCACCAGATCCTGCTGGCAAAAAATGAGCAGGGGTACCGCAACCTGACCAAACTAACCTCGCTGGGCTTTATTGAAGGGCTGTATGGTAAATATCCCCGTATCGACAAAGAGCTGATCCTTAAGTACCATGAAGGATTGATTGCTACCACCTGCTGCCTGGGAGCTTCTGTGCCGCAGGCTATTTTGCGTAAAGGGGAAGCCGAGGCAGAGGCTGAATTTAAATGGTGGCTGGATCTTTTCGGAGAAGATTTTTATGTAGAACTGCAGCGCCACGGCATCGGCGACCAGGATAAGGTGAACGAAGTACTGATCCGGTTTGCGGTAAAATACAAAGTGCCCATTATTGCCAGCAATGATTCGCATTATGTGGAACAGGACGATTTTAACGCGCACGACATCCTGCTTTGCATCAATACCGGTGAAAAGCAGTCAACACCTGCCTTTCGCGGTGATTTTGCAGACGATGACGTAAACATGAAGAACATGCGTTTTGCGTTTGCCAATGACCAGTTCTATTTTAAGAATACGGAAGAAATGAGTAAACTGTTTCACGATCTTCCCGAGGCCATTGACAATACCAACGCCATTGTTGATAAAATTGAATTGCTGGACCTCAAACGCAGTATCCTGCTTCCCAACTTCCCGATACCGGACGGTTTTAAACGGCATACCGAAGATGAGAAAACGGATAAAGGAGTGGTTTCGGCCGATTCACTCAACCAGTGGGAATACCTCCGGCACCTGACTTACGAGGGTGCGCAGCAACGATATGGCGTTATGCCCGATAGTACCAAGGAACGGATCGATTTTGAGTTGTTCACCATTAAAACCATGGGATTTGCCGGGTACTTCCTTATTGTAAGTGATTTTATCAAGGCCGGCCGCGACAGTGGTGTATTTATCGGGCCGGGCCGGGGTTCTGCCGCCGGATCGGTGGTAGCCTATTGCATCGGTATCACCAATATCGATCCCATCAAATACAATCTCCTGTTTGAGCGTTTCCTGAACCCTGACCGTAAATCGATGCCGGATATCGATACCGATTTTGATGATGAAGGACGCCAGCGGGTGATCGACTATGTGGTACAGAAATACGGGAAGAACCAGGTAGCACAGATCATTACCTATGGTACCATGGCCGCGAAAATGAGTATCAAGGACGTGGCGCGGGTAATGGACCTGCCGCTGGCCGACTCCAACGCGCTGGCAAAACTGGTTCCGGAAAAACCGGGTATCTCATTAAAACGCGTATTACACGCGCCGCTTTCCCCAAAGGCCGGTGAAAAAACGCTGATCGAAAAAGAGGGACTGGGTGCCGATGATATTGAAAACGTAAAACGGATCCGCGATGTGTACAACGGGAACGACCTTCAGGCCAAGGTACTGCATGAAGCCGAGATCCTGGAAGGATCCGTACGCAATACCGGTATTCACGCTGCAGGGATCATCATTGCCCCCAAAGACCTTACAGAACTGATTCCGGTAAGTACCGCCAGGGACTCCGATCTTTGGGTTACCCAAATTGAGGGCAGTGTAATTGAAGAAGCAGGCGTTATTAAAATGGACTTCCTGGGTTTAAAAACCCTTACCATCATCAAGGACGCGCTGAAGCTGATCAAGCAGAACTATGATCTGGATATTGTGATTGACGATATCCCGTTGGATGATGAAAAAACCTATGAACTCTACCAGAAAGGAGAAACCAATGCCACGTTCCAGTTTGAAAGTGCGGGGATGCAAAAATACCTGCGGGAGCTGAAGCCCGACCGTTTCGACGATCTGATTGCCATGAACGCCCTGTACCGGCCGGGACCATTGGCGTATATCCCAGATTATATTGAGCGGAAACACGGCCGCCAGGAGGTGGTCTTTGACCTTCCGGAAATGGAAGACGATCTGAAGGACACTTATGGAATTACCGTGTACCAGGAGCAGGTGATGCTGCTGAGCCAGAAGCTGGCCGGCTTTAGTAAGGGGGATGCGGACGTACTGCGGAAGGCGATGGGTAAAAAGCAAAAAGCGGTTCTTGACAAAATGAAAAAGCAGTTTGTGGAAGGTGCCTCGCAAAAAGGGCATCCCGCAGATAAGCTGGACAAGATCTGGACCGACTGGGAGGCATTTGCACAATACGCGTTCAATAAGTCGCACGCCACCTGCTATGCCTTTGTGGCCTATCAAACCGCTTACCTGAAGGCCCACTACCCCAGCGAATACATGGCCGGCGTATTGAATAACGCCGGTTCCCTGGAAAAGATCACCTTCTTTATGGAAGAGTGTAAACGGATGGGATTGCCGGTATTGGGTCCGGATATCAATGAATCACAAAAAGGATTTGCCGTAAACAAAAAGGGTGAGATCCGCTTCGGGCTCGGCGGCTTAAAGGGCGTGGGTGAAGCTGCCGTTGAAAGCCTGATCCAGGAGCGGGATGAAAATGGCGCTTATGCGTCCATCTTCGATATGATTAAACGGGTAAACCAACGTACCGTAAACAAAAAAACCCTGGAAAGCCTGGCATATGCGGGAGCCTTTGATTGTTTTACAGACCTGCACCGTGCCCAGTATTTTCATGTACCGGTGGGAGATACCACCAACGGTCTTGAAAAAATTGTAAAATATGGACAGATCTGCCAGACCCAGTCGCAGACAACCACCAATACCCTTTTTGGCGACCTGGCAGAGGTGATGGAAGTACAGTTGCCAAAGATTCCCGAATGTACCCCTTGGCCGCTGGTAGTACAGCTCGATCATGAAAAGCTGGTAACGGGGATCTTTATCAGCGGGCATCCGCTGGATGATTACCGTTTTGAAATGGAGCATTACGGCATTACCAAGATCTCCTATATCAACGAGTACAAAAACCAGGAAAAAGAAAAAGTGAGTTCCGCAGCTACTTTTAAAATTATGGGACTGGTGTCTGATGCGCAACACCGGGTTTCCCGTACCGGGAACAAATTCGGGAGTTTTATCGTTGAAGATTACAGCGGAAAGCTGGATATGGTACTGTTTTCTGAAGATTATATGAAGTATTCCCCCATGCTGCAGCTGGGTGCAACCGTATACCTTACCGGCTTTTTTAAACAGCGCTTTAACGGCGATTTTGATTTTAAGATCACCTCCATCTGCCTCGCTGAAAGTGTGATAAAGAACCAGACCAAAAACCTCAAGATCGAATTGCCGGTTGAAGAGATCACAAAAGAAACGGTAGAGTTCATTCACTCCAACCTGAAAGCGCATAAAGGCCCCAGCACACTCAAACTGTCGATTAAGGACGCCGCCGAAGATGTTACGGTAGACCTGTTAACCCGCGGAAAAGGATTTGAAATGAACAATGAACTGATCGAATATCTTTCAAAGCAGGCCAACTGGAATATAGCGGTGGAATTGAATTAACATTTGTCTATTTCCTGTCGTTTCGAGCTTTCCGGGAAACCGCTGCGGGATCCAGGTAAGATATCGTCCGACTCGACGATTACATAAGAATCGCTCCGCTGCGGCAGGGGTGAAAGGATCTTTCATTTCCGCAACAAAACACCCGTCGTTTCGAGCTTGCCGAGAAACCTTTACGGATCATGCTTCAACCGTTAATACAAAAGGCTATAAATCTCCTCATATACTTCCTCATTCAAAAAGCGCCATTCTGGATTCTTCACTTTTACCAGCGCTATTTTCTTTGTTCTTGACCATCGCTTTAATTGTTTCTCTCGTTCAATAGCCGCAATGATGGAATCGAACCACTCGTAATAAACAAGACAGGTAACGTTGTACTGATCGGTAAAACTATTTTGATTTTCGTGATGCGCATGCTCCCATAACCTGGCCCGCAGATTGGAGGTGACACCGATGTACAAAACCGTTTTTAGCTTATTGGTCAAAACATAAATGAATCCTCCTTTTTTCATAGGTCATTTTTGGTGTACAACCTTTCAGGTGCATTAAAGACAAGAAACATTCAGCCTCGTTTCGAGCTCAGTCGGAACCCTTTATGGAAATATCGCTAAACAAATCCCCGCACGCTCCTGAACATTATAAGACCGTAAAGACCTCTCCGCTGCGGTCGAGGTGACGGTGGTATTTTCACTCCGCTCACAACTCCCCTTTCAGATACTGCCCCGTGTAACTTTCCTTACACTTTACCAACCCTTCCGGCGTTCCCTCAAAAAGGATGCGTCCGCCGCCATCGCCGCCTTCCGGTCCCAGGTCAATAATATGATCGGCCACTTTGATCACATCCATATTGTGTTCAATTACCAGCACCGTATTCCCCTTGTCTACCAGTTTATTCAATACCTGCAGCAGATGTTTAATGTCTTCAAAATGCAAACCGGTGGTCGGCTCATCCAGAATATAAAAGGTTTTTCCCGTGTCCTTTTTACTCAGCTCCGTGCTTAGCTTCACCCGCTGGGCCTCGCCCCCGCTAAGGGTTACCGCACTTTGTCCGAGCGTAATATAACCCAGCCCTACATCCTGCAGGGTTTTTATCTTCCGGTAAATAGAAGGCACGGCCTGAAAAAATTCAACGGCATCATCTACCGTCATATCCAGCACATCCGAAATCGACTTTCCTTTATAGCGGATCTCCAGTGTTTCCCGGTTATAGCGTTTGCCATTGCATTTTTCACAGGGTACATATACATCCGGAAGAAAGTTCATTTCAATCACCCGCATGCCTCCGCCTTCACACACATCACAGCGGCCGGTTTTTACATTGAATGAAAAACGCCCGGCATTATAGCCCCGGATCTTGGCCTCCGGAACAGCCGCAAACAGCGTACGGATATCCGTAAAGAATCCGCAATAAGTAGCCGGGTTGCTCCGTGGCGTACGGCCGATAGGCGATTGATCAATTTCCACTACCTTATCAATATGCTCCAGTCCTTTTACCGATTTATAGGCCATGGGCGCCTTTTTGGAATGATAGGCGTGTTGCGATAAAATGGGGTACAGGGTTTCGTTGATCAGGGTCGATTTCCCGCTGCCGCTGACCCCGGTTACCACAATCAGTTTACCCAGCGGAAACTGCACGCTTACATTTTTTAAGTTATTGCCGGTGGCGCCTTTCAGCTCCAGCGTTTTTCCGTTACCTGGTCTGCGTTCCAGCGGCGTTTCTATTTTCAGATGTCCGTTCAGATACCCCGCTGTGATCGTATCCAGTTTCAGGATCTCCTTGGGGGAGCCCTTTGCCACCACACGTCCGCCATGATAGCCGGCCTTGGGACCGATATCGATCAGGTAATCGGCTGCCAGCATAATATCTTTATCATGTTCCACTACCAGCACACTGTTACCAATATCCCGCAGGTTTTGCAGAGAGGTGATCAGGCGGTGATTATCCCGCTGGTGCAGTCCTATCGACGGCTCATCCAGGATATACGTGATCCCCTGCAATTGCGAGCCGATCTGCGTGGCCAGCCGGATCCGCTGCGATTCACCGCCGCTCAGCGTACGGGACGGGCGGTAAAGCGTCAGGTAGGTTAGCCCTACATCCAGCAGGAATTGGAGGCGTTCCCGGATCTCTTTTAAAATATCCTTGGCGATCGCATTTTGTTTTTTAGACAGGCGGGATTCGATCCCCTTCAGCCATATCCCCAGTTTATCCAGGTTCAGGTTACTCAGTTCTGCAATATTCTTTTCATCTACCCGGAACCAAAGGCTCTCCTTTTTCAGGCGGTCGCCATTACAGGATGGGCAGGATTTCAACATCATAAATTGCTCCACCCATTCCCGCAGCCATTCGGAGGTTTGACTGGAAAAGAACCAGCGCTTCAGCATGGGAATAATTCCTTCATAGCTGCCGGTGTAAATATCCGGGATCGACTCATCGGAGCCATCGAGGTCCAGTGCCTGGTCGGCACCTCCATCGCCGTATAATAACAATTCCAGCTGACCGGCGGGCAAGGATTCCACCGGCTTGTTCATATTGATCTTGTGTTTTTTGGCAAAAGCCACAACCTGCTGAAACACGCTTGCATTACGCTCTTCACCCAGGGGGGCGATACCGCCTTCGCTGATGCTGAGTTTGCGATCGGGCAATACCGATTCCATATCGATCGCATAGGCCGTTCCAATGCCTTTGCAATACGGGCAGGCTCCATACGGTGAATTAAACGAAAAGGAGTTGGGAGAAGGTTCTTCATAACTGATACCGGTATCTTCACACATCAGTTGTTTGCTATACTGCACCGGCTGGTCCGTTTGATCTACCAATAAAAACATCAGTTCTTTGCCCAGCTTCAGTGTAGCCTGTACACTCTGGCTCAGGCGGGCTTTGGAAGCCGCATTTACTTCCAGGCGGTCCACTACAATTTCAATATCATGGATCTTGTAACGGTCTACCTGCATTTTCGGCACCAGGTCCTTTATCTCCCCGTCTACCCTTACTTTCAGGTACCCCTTCTTCCGGATATCTTCAAACAGTTCGCGGTAATGCCCCTTACGGCCACGCACTACAGGTGCCAGCAGGTTGATCTTTTGATCACGGAACCTTTTAAAAATATTTTCAACGATTTCTTCTTCACTCCACTTCACCATTTTCTTTCCGGTATTATACGAATAGGCTTCGCCGATGCGGGCAAAAAGTAACCGGAAAAAATCATATACCTCCGTAATCGTTCCCACGGTTGAACGGGGGTTTTTATTGGTGGTTTTCTGTTCAATAGAGATCACGGGAGACAGACCGGTGATCTTATCCACATCCGGCCGTTCCATATCGCCAATAAACTGGCGGGCATAGGCGCCGAATGTTTCCATATAACGACGCTGCCCTTCCGAATAAATGGTGTCAAATGCCAGGGAAGATTTGCCGCTGCCGCTGATGCCGGTAATAACCACCAGCTCATTTTTCGGAATCGAAATATCAATATTCTTCAAATTGTGTACCCTTGCGCCGGATACGTCAATTACTTCATTTTCAGCTTTCAATTGTATATGAATTTGGAATGACGGTAAAAAACAAGGCACAAACCTACATAAATTTTCTTTCCCAATCTGCGAAAGGATCCGAAATCGGCAGGGAGTTTTTTTTGCCGTAAAATTTCAACCAGTTACATATCCCTCCACTCCCTTTTCCCGGCTCCGGGAGCCGGCGCCTTGTGCTTTTTTATGCTGGCAATCTTCATTTCCAGCTCCGGACCCGTTCAGAATCAGCTGCGCAAGTCATAAGCAAAAATTAAAATATATATTTTTCAGGCCAAACGCCCGGTTTGGCATAATAATTTCAGTGGTTAGGATAATTTGAAATCATTCTTAAATAAAACGTATTTATGAAAAAAAGGTCGTTTCTTACATTCTTCTTAGCAATAGCCATCGCTATGGCAACGATTGCTCAAACAAGCACTACTCCAGAAGTTCCCCGAAACTATAAACCACAACCCAAGGAATTATTACCGATGCCGGACTCGATGACGGAGAACGAAATCTTCCCGGTATTGGGCAGCTTTGATTTAACCGATAAAAAAGGCACATCATCGCATGTAACCATTACAAGAGACGGGGAGAACAAAGGAATTGTTTGGGTAAGCGGATTGCCTCAGGGAAAATTTAAGGCCCTGATAAAGGATGCTCCTGCAACGTACAAGATCCCTGCTCAAAAAACCCTGGCCAATGATGAAGAGGCCGTGGAAGCAACCGGGGATGATGCTACCGCCACTAAAACGAAAAGTAAAGTGGTAAATGGTCGTGCCATTCAGGAAGGTACCCTCATTTTTGACAAGGACGCCAATACCCTGTATGTAAACATCGGTAATAAATACAACGAGGAACAACCGGCGACTGTATTTCCTGAAATGACCGTAGCTGCGGATTCTGCAGCCGTAGCCAGCGAGGCAGACATGACGGATGATACCGCTAAAAAACCCAAAAAGACCACCACAAAAAAACCGGTGATCAAGGGTATTACCTATACCGGTACGAAAACGGATGCACCGGCAGCCGCTGTTGAAGCCGCACCTGCCCAGAATTAATCCGGATCAATAAAAATGTTAAAATCAGCGGGTTGCCTGTGTTCAGGCAACCCTTTTTTATAAAAACAGGTCTTTATTTCCAAACTGCCAAATTTTCAAAATCTGTTTTGGCATATTATTTGGCAAGACTTGAATATCAAAAGAAAAAACATGAAACAACTGAGAAATTTATCGTTGGGAATCGCGTTAACCGGCTTAACCCTTGCAGGTTGCGATTCTATGAACCGGACTCAAAAAGGGGCCATTATTGGAACCGGAGGAGGCGCTGCTATGGGAGCTGTAATTGGTAAAGCCGCAGGCAATGCCGGACTTGGAGCCATCATCGGAGCCACTGTAGGTGGTGTAACCGGCGCTATTATTGGTAAAAAAATGGACAAACAGGCAGAGGAAATCAAACAACAGGTACCTGGAGCCAAGGTAGAACGTGTAGGTGAAGGTATCACGGTGGAGTTTAACAGTGCTGTATTGTTTGGCTTCGATCAGTCGTCTCTTTCAACTGCTGCCCAGGGCACATTGAATGACCTGATCACCATCCTGAATAAATATCCTGATACCGACCTGGAGATCCAGGGGCATACCGACAATACCGGTACGGCAAAATACAACCAGGCCTTATCTGAAAGAAGAGCTTCCAGTGTAGCCAATTACCTGGGTTCGCACAACATTTCTCTGGAACGTATGACCACCAAAGGTTACGGCTTTAGCGTACCCAAATACTCCAATGACACACCTGATGGCCGGGCGCAGAACCGCCGCGTAGAATTTGTGATCTCTGCCAATGATAAGATGAAGGCAGATGCCGCAACAGAGGCCAAGAAAGGATAAGAAGAACAGCAGAAACATTGATCATTAAACCTATATTTTATGAAAAAGAAGAATCAGTTATTAAAAGCGTTTATGGTGGCTGCCGCAGTAAGCATATCAGGTGCGGCCATGTCACAGGTAGAGATTGGTATTCGTGCAGGCGCAAACTTTTCAAATGCAACCATTAAAGATGCCAATGACAACAAAGTTGATACCAAGCTGAATCCGGGCTGGCATGCTGGGGTTACTTTCGATATTCCGGTAGCCGATGAGTTTTACGTACAGCCAGGCGCTTTGTTCAGTACCAAAGGTTTCAAAACAGATAACAGTTACTTTGGTGGCAATGCAAACATCAACGGAAAAGCATCAGCATCTTATATTGAAGTACCTGTAAACTTTCTTTACAAACCTGAACTGGGATCCGGTAAATTATTACTGGGTGCAGGTCCTTATGTAGCCTACGGTGTTGGTGGAAAATGGGACGCAAAAGCTTCAGGCGGCAATGCATCTATTAGCAGCGATGGATCTTTAGAATTTAAAGGTGATTCAAAAGACGCTTCAGGCGGAGACAAATTAGTTTATGGTAAACCATTTGACGCTGGTGCCAACCTGCTCTTTGGTTATGAATTTGCCAACAAGCTGTCCTTTCAGCTGAACGGTCAGTTAGGCCTGTTGAATATCGAGCCTAAAAATGATGGCAAAAAACCAGACGCAAAAATGAAAAATACCGGATTTGGAATTTCCGTTGGATATAAATTCTAAAATATATTCATTCCGAACTCATGAAACAGACAGCCACCCTACGGGGTGGCTTTTTTGTATACAAAGCAGTACCGTTACTTCAGCAATTTTAAAACCACCGGGACGCGTTCATTATTGAGCAACGCCGCTGAACATCGCACCCTTATTCTGTTTTGTAAAATCATGGTGAAAAGCGGCTTTTAATTTTAACCAAATTTTGCATTGGAATATGAAGGCACCTAAAAAAAACGGCCTAACTTAACATTATTAAACAACCCATTTTATCGAAACCATTTCTGCTTATGAAGCATAAAAAACAACGGCTTTGCTTACTGGTTTACGGCGCCCTTTGCTTATCCGTTTTAAATACAAAGGCGCAGACCGTAGTAAGTTTGAACGCAGGATTTAATGCATCAAAAGTAGCCTGGAAGGAAACCCGCAACGGTGCGGCCGTTAAAAATAAATTCAACCCGGGATATCAGTTGGGTGTTCTTGCAAACATCCCCATAGCATTGAACCGGCGCCCTATTACCCTTCAAACCGGTCTTCAATTCAGCACAAAAGGATACCGGGAGGAGTACGATGAAGGCAGCCGCGATGGTATTTTATGTGTTACCCCCTGGTATGCAGAATTGCCCCTGAACATTCTTTATTATCTACCCGGCGATATTGAGCGCTTTTTCATTGGAGCGGGTGGTTATATTGCCTATGGCCTCGGCGGCCGGTGGACGCTAAAGTATAATACCTCCTGGGGATGGGATACCGGCTCCATCGAATATACCGATATCAGCAAGCAGGACCCGGATGACGATAAATTCAACTATGGCCGCAGAGCAGACCTGGGCGTGAACCTGCTGGCCGGTATGAATATCGGATCTTCGGTATACCTGCAACTAAACGGTCAATTCGGGTTACGTAATATCGCTCCGCTGGAAAACAATAAAGTGACCAGCGAAGAATTCAGAAACATGGGAATCAGTCTTGCGGTCGGTTATCATCTTTGATCAAAGGCCGTTGCTACCACAAAACACAAATCGAAAAGTGCAGCTAAGCAACTTCTAACCGCTGCGCCGCCGCTACGTCGTACCGCCGCGTGAAACAAAAGAAGCATTGAGTCCGCATGGAATGCACCGGATCACCAGGAACTTCGGAACGCTACACACTGTGTCATTATTGAAAAAAGACCGTTGCTATCACAAAAACACAAAGCCGCAAACTGTAGCCAGAAACGCTGCGCCCCTGCTCCGCCGCATCGCTGCGTGAAACAAAAGGAGCAATGAATCCGCAAGGGACGCACCGGATCGCTAAGAACTTCAGAACCGCTGCACATGGTATCGTTATTGAAAAAAGGCCATTGCTATCACAAAAACACAAAGTCGCAAACTGTAGCCTGAAGCTTCCAACCGCCGCGCCACAGCTTCGCCATATCGCTGCGTGAAACAAGAGGAGCAATAAAACCGCAAGGAACGCAATGCATCGCTAAGAACTTCGGAACCGCTGCACACGGTATCCTTATTGAAAAAGGCCGTTGCTGCCACAAAACACAAAGCCGCAAACTGTAGCCAGAAGCGCTGCGCCGCTGCGCCCCTGCTCCGCCGCATCGCTGCGTGAAACAAAAGGAGCATTGAGTCCGCATGGAATGCACCGGATCACCAGGAACTTCGAAACCGCTACACACTGTGTCATTATTGAAAAAAGACCGTTGCTATCACAAAAACACAAAGCCGCAAACTGTAGCCAGAAACGCTGCGCCCCTGCTCCGCCGCATCGCCGCGTGAAACAAACAAAAATGGATCTGCAAGAACAGTCTGTTCGTAAACACCACCGTTCTCCCCGGGCCCGCGCTGATCGAACAATTCCACAATCGCTATTTCCTATCTTTGAAAAATGACGCAACAGGAAACAACCACCGTAAGAAAGGCAACCCACGCCGAAGTGTCCATTATTCATCAACTGGCACTGGAGATCTGGCCCAAAGCCTTTGAGCAGATCCTCAACAAAGAACAAATGGATTATATGTTGCAAATGATGTATGCCCCCGCTGTTCTGGAAAAGGAAATGGAACGGGGTGTTGCATTCTATATCCTGCGGCATAATGGAACAGATATGGGATATACCGCCATCGAACAAAAAGGGCCCGGTGCCTGGAAACTCCATAAAATCTACCTGTCGCAAAAACTGCATGGAAAAGGGATCGGTAAATTCCAGTTAAAAAGTATGGAGGATATTGTAAGCGGATACGGCGCACAGGAATTATGGCTGAATGTAAACCGCCAGAATAAGGCCGTCGGTTTTTATCAAAGCCAGGGGTACGAGATCCAAAAAACCGAAGATATTGATATTGGCAACGGTTATTTTATGAACGATTACCAGATGCGGAAAAAACTGTAGTAGTACAGGATGACCCCTATAGACAGGGTACGCAACAATGGATGACGTTTTAACACGCAGCGGCTTCCTGTTCCGGCACCTTGCAGCATGGAGCGAACATGCTCGTTTTTTTATCAACGCACATTTTTTAACCAACATGGACGTAGAAGCCAAACTAAGAACCGCCGGAGCCCTGGTACTCGTGATCCTGGCCTACGCAATTATAAAGCAGGCCACAGTAACCAATGACGACAAAACCTATATGCAGATAAACAATCTTCATTTGGCAACAGACGCTTCCTATACCCCGGCCACCCAGCAAACAGAGCCCGCAATTAGGTTGAAGTTTATCGAAAGCCCCCGCACCTTCAGGGTGATTTCCTTACAACTAAAATGCATCAATCCCCGGACAATCACCAATCATTTTAAAAAAGGAACCGTCGCATCCATTACCATAGAAGCATCCGACTACAAAATATTCAGAGATGCTCAATGGTACGATTACGAGTCCTGGCTTTATGGTTTATCTAAAGACCGGGTTCAGTTTTTACCCAGTTCCTGCCGGCATCGTTTAAAAGTTGAAGCATCCAACCAGTTAATGATCACCTGCCTCACAACCGGCCTTGTAATCATTGGATTCATCGCTTACATATCGCTAAATAAAAACGGAGCTGCCCGCTTGGAGCGTATTCCGTTAGGCCTCCTGCTTGCTGCTGTTTTCTTCATCACATTATTCTCAACGGGCTTTTTCTCATAAAGCACAGGAACCATGGCGGAATGTCCCCCCAGAATAAAGCAGCCGGTTTTTATCAAAGCCAGGGGTACGGGATCCAAAAAACGGAAGATATTGATATTGGCAACGGTTATTTTATGAACGATTACCCGTTGCGGAAGCACGGCACCAGGAATAAGTAATGGGCCGCTCGTTTGTTTATACGTTTTTAATTCCTGCTGCAAGAAGGGATAGATCTTTCCATCCATAGCCGCCATGAAAATCGCCGTTCCCGGCAAAAAGCCGCTCTGCACCCATGCGTTCGTAAAACTTATTAGCCGGAAGATCCGCATCGCCAAACAACAACATTGACCGGATATTGCGTTGTATAAATGCGCGGGCAACGCAGCCGATCAATCGTTTTCCCAACCCCCTGCCCTGGTATTCCCGCAGCAGATATATCTTATTCAGCTCCCCTGCAAACTCAGAATGAGCCGCTTCCTGATAGGCCTGCCCTTTTGCAAACCCGATCAGGCCGCCCGATGCTGTTTCCATGACAAGGCAGAACCAATTGCCCTCCGGTGCCATAAAAACCTGCTCCCACTGCCATACACGCAACGCAATTTCCGGTGCGCCGATGCTCCCGTGTGTTTCTTTGAAAACAGTTACATGTAATGCTGCTATCGCCGGCACATCGGCAGCTGTTGCTAACCTGGTGGTAAAAACGGTCTCCATATTATATCCATTTACTATATTTAAACCGGGCAGATGTCTGGTACAAAATTATGAGAAACCCGATACGGTTCCGGAAAAACCGGTTCCGATAGCGCGGAATCGACCGGAGCCTCCGATCAAATTCCAAAGCTATCTACGCTTCCCAATGCCGGTTCTTCAAAATTCAAAAATCCTGTACCTGCGGTATCCGCTGCGCCATGAACGACATGCAAAACAATAATTATCAGCAACTTAAACTAACTCACCCGGTTACAGCACATGCTCCTCAACATCCCCCAAACCGGTTCTATTTTACATTTTCCAAAAATTCAAACAAGCGTCGCTGTTTTATAAATAGACCCCTGGTACAGTGTCTTTCCATTAAAAATTTGTCTAATTTTACAGGCACTCAATTGGATATATTTAAATAACAATTCAAGTTTTATAATGAGCAACGCGACTACTTTGTTTGATAAGGTGTGGGACGCCCACGTGGTACGCCATATTGAAGATGGCCCGGATGTACTGTTTATCGATCGTCATTTTATTCATGAGGTAACCAGTCCGGTGGCCTTCCTCGGTTTGGAACAAAGAGGTATTCCGGTAATCTACCCTCAGCGTACATTCGCCACCGCAGATCACAATACCCCTACCATGAACCAGGATCAGCCGGTGAAAGATCCTTTATCGGCAAACCAGCTGGCAGCGCTCTCCAGCAATGCTATCAAATGGGGCATTTCACTGTGGGCATTGGGAAGTCCCAAGAACGGGATCGTACACGTGGTAGGACCCGAAAACGGTATCACTCAACCGGGAATGACCATTGTTTGCGGAGATTCCCATACCTCTACTCATGGTGCCTTTGGAAGCATCGCATTTGGTATCGGAACCTCAGAAGTAGAAATGGTGCTCTCTTCCCAGTGTATCATGCAGCCAAAGCCCAAGAAAATGCGCATTACGATCAATGGCAAACTGGGCAAAGGCGTGCTGCCAAAAGATGTGGCCCTGTACATGATCGCCCAGATCACGGCCAGCGGTGCCACCGGTTATTTTGTAGAATATGCCGGCGAAGTTTTTGAAAACATGAGCATGGAAGGCCGGATGACCGTTTGTAATATGAGCATCGAAATGGGTGCCCGCGGCGGTATGATTGCTCCGGACCAAACCACATTCGATTATATCAACGGAAGAGACAAAGCACCCAAGGGTGCCGATTGGGATACCGCACTTGCCTACTGGAAAACCCTGAAAACCGATGATGCTGCCGCGTTTGATAAAGAATTGCATTTTGACGCAGCCGATATCGAGCCCCAGATCACTTACGGTACCAATCCCGGCCTGGGCACCGGTATCACCAACCATATACCAAAAGCATCCGAAGTAAAAGACGGAGAAGCCTCTTATAAAAAATCGCTGGCTTATATGAATTTTGCCGAGGGAGAAGCAATACTGGGCAAAAAGATCGATTACGTATTCCTGGGCAGCTGTACCAACGGCCGCATTGAGGACTTCCGCGCCTTTGCCTCCATTGTAAAAGGCAAAAAGAAAGCCGACAATATTACGGCCTGGCTGGTTCCCGGCTCTCATATTGTAGAAGCACAGATCAAAGAAGAAGGCATCCTGGATATTTTAAACGAAGCCGGTTTTGAACTGCGTCAGCCCGGATGTTCTGCCTGCCTGGCCATGAATGAAGATAAGATCCCCGCCGGCAAATACGCGGTAAGCACCAGCAACCGCAACTTCGAAGGCCGTCAGGGTCCCGGTGCCCGCACGCTGCTGGCAAGTCCGTATGTGGCTGCCGCGGTGGCAGTAACCGGTGTGGTAACCGACCCACGCGAGTTGATGGAAGCCTAACCTTGCATGGTGTATGTTGTAATGACCAATCATCCCCAGGATTATGTAGCCGGCACCGGTGCTTCTTTCATCTTTCTTGCGTCGCACACTTGTACCGCAGTACAGATCCGGAAGTTTACACAACATCAGCAAACAAACGTTCCATCCCAACAGCAAAGAGCAGGAACCTGAAACTTTAAACTTCAAATTTTAAACAAATAGAATGGCTTACGATAAATTTACAGTATTAACCTCCACAGCGGTTCCCTTACCCATCGAGAATGTGGATACCGACCAGATCATCCCCGCCCGCTTCCTGAAAGCCACGGAGCGTAAGGGTTTTGGCGATAATCTTTTCCGCGACTGGCGCTATAACAGCGACGATACTCCCAAACAGGATTTCGTTTTAAACAATTCCATCTACTCCGGGAAGATCCTCGTTGGTGGTAAAAACTTCGGCAGCGGCAGCAGCCGCGAGCATGCCGCCTGGGCGATTTACGACTACGGATTCCGCTGCGTGATCTCCAGCTTTTTTGCAGATATCTTTAAAGGTAACTCGCTCAACATCGGGTTGCTGCCCGTAACCGTAAGCGAGGCCTTCCTCGACAAAATATTCCGGGCAATTGAAGCCGATCCCCTTACAGAAATCGAAGTAAACCTTCCTGAGCAAACCGTTACCATCCGGGCTACCGGCGACCAGGAAAGCTTCGATATCAACGGCTACAAAAAGCATAACATGATGAATGGCTTCGATGATATCGACTACCTGCAATCCATGAAACAGGACATCACCGCATTTGCAGATAAAAGCCTGTATTAATCAACCGCCTGTTTAAGGCCCCTTATAAAATCGTGTCATGCTTCGTCTCCCAGAATATGCTTCGGACAGACCCCGCATGACACGATCATTTAGCACACTACTCACCGGCCCGCCGGCAACACCGGCTCAGGGTAATATACCGGAAAGATGAAACAACGATCAATCGAAATAATGGATACCACGCTGCGGGATGGAGAACAGACCAGCGGCGTATCTTTTTCAGCAACAGAAAAACTAACACTTGCCCAACTGCTTTTAACCGAGGTAAAAGTAGACCGGATCGAGATCGCATCCGCACGCGTTTCCGAAGGCGAATTCCAGGCGGTAAAACGCATTACGGACTGGGCCAGGGAAAACGGGCACCTGCATAAGATTGAAGTACTGACCTTCGTGGATGGCGACACTTCCATCAACTGGGTGGAGAAGGCCGGTGCAAAGGTGATGAACATTCTTACCAAGGGTTCCCTGAACCACCTGACCCATCAGCTCAAAAAAACACCGGAAGAACATTTTAGAGATATTGCGGCGGTTATAAAAAAAGCACAGAAAAAAGGGATCGACTGTAACGTGTACCTGGAAGACTGGAGCAACGGGATGCGCAACTCCAAAGAATATGTGTTCCAGTACCTGGATTTTATCGCCAAGCAACCCATCAAACGTGTATTGCTGCCCGATACCCTGGGTATTTTAATTCCTTCGGAAACCCATGGCTATATCGCGGCGATCACCGGGCGGTATCCGCAGCTGCACTTCGACTTTCACGGACATAACGACTATGACCTGGGAGTAGCCAATGCACTGGAAGCCGTAAAAGCAGGCGCACACGGGTTGCACCTTACCATCAACGGCATGGGTGAACGGGCCGGAAACACGCCCCTGGCCAGCATTGTAGCTGTACTGAACGATTTTCAGAAAGATGTTAAAACCAACGTAAACGAAAAAGCGCTTTACAAGATCAGCAAACTGGTGGAAGCCTTTTCCGGCTTCCGTGTATCACCGAATAAACCCGTGATCGGTGAAAATGTATTTACCCAAACGGCCGGCATCCACGCCGATGGCGATAAGAAAAAGAACCTCTACTACAACGACCTGATGCCCGAACGGTTTGGGCGTAAACGGAAATACGCCCTGGGCAAAACCTCCGGCAAGGCCAATATCGAAAATAACCTGCAGCAACTGGGTATCCAACTATCCGATGAAGATCTGAAAAAAGTTACCCAACGCATTATTGAGCTGGGCGATAAAAAGGAAACCGTAACACAGGACGATCTTCCTTTCATCATCTCCGATGTACTGGACAGCAATACCACAGCAGAAAAAGTACATGTGGAAGATTATGTGCTCACGCATTCAAAGAATATGCGTCCTTCTACCACGGTCCGCATCCGGTTTGAAGATGGTGTGGTAGAGGAAAATGCGCAGGGCGACGGTCAATACGATGCATTTATGAATGCACTCCGTAAGATCTATACACAGAAAAAATTGCCATTGGCAAAATTGACCGACTATATCGTGCGGATCCCTCCCGGTGGAAAATCCGATGCACTTTGCGAAACCATTATCACCTGGAATCATAACGGCCGGGAGTTTACAACTACAGGCCTGGACAGCGACCAAACCGTTGCCGCCATTAAAGCCACGCAAAAAATGCTGAACCTGGTGTAGCTGAGCGGGAAGGAAAACCATTCCCGTACCGGAATGCCTGATCTCCCCAAGCATCATAACAGCGTTCCGATCGGCATGTATACGCATTATGGGCGCCGGGTCTGCTAACGCGGAGCCGGATAATGCGCGTGGCTATTTTGAATCATGATATCGGCAACCTCCTGGTAAAGGGCTGCCCAGGCGGCCGCCACATCGGCATTCCAGTCATTTCCCAGGCCCTGTTGCAGCGTCCATAACAGGGCATTTCCCACCAGCATATAGTGTGCTTCTTTTACACCATACCCGGCATGGCGTTTTGCAAGGGCTGCAAGATAACCCGCTATTTCATCCTTGTTTTCCAACCGGGCCACCAGCACATTGAGGGAAACCAGCAGCTTCCGGTACTGGGCCTCCATGTTTGCAGGAAACAGCTTCCTCAACCCCGGGCTGTCTGCAAACAGTTTCCCGTAGAAAGCATCTCCCACCGCGGCCGGAGAAACAAAGCGGAATAACCTCCAGGTTTTTTTTATAAGTATGGTTTGCGTCTGTGTCATTGGATCACTTTAAAATGAATGGCAGGGCACATGCTCACCTGCAGGGGCAAACCTTTTGCCCGCAGCGCCGGTCCTCCTTCCTGCAACCGGTGATCGTAAAAAAACAACGCTACGAATCGTACAGATGATACCTGCGGCCTGATTCATTTGGTTCTTCATAAAATAAATGATTGTAATCGTTCAGGTGTAAAAATGAACTTCTATTCGCAGCCGGGAAAATAAAAAATGCGCAAGCCGCTTAAATGCACGCTGAAGCGGGTAAGAAACGGAATAATGCGTAAGCGCTAATGGCCCGGCGGGTTTCGTAAATGTTCATACAGCCCCTGCCCTGGCAAAGGATCTTCATTTTTTTTGAAAAAATAACCCGGTATCCAGTATCTTAGGGGGCCGCCTGAACAGCTTTTTAGAAATTCTCTAATGTGCCGTGGCAGCCGGTAGAAATCAAATAAAAAAGACGCATGAAAAAGAATATTCTCATTGTACCCGGGGACGGGATCGGACAGGAAGTAACCGCTGTAGGTAAAAAAGTGCTGGATAAGATCGCTGAAAAATACGGTCATGAATTTACCTATGATGAGGCACTGATCGGCCATGCCGCCATCGAAGCCACGGGCAACCCGTTACCCGACGAGAGCCTGGAAAAAATGAAACAATCAGACGCGGTGCTGTTTGGTGCCGTAGGACATCCAAAATATGATAACGACCCCTCGGCCAAAGTGCGCCCGGAACAAGGGTTGCTGAAAATGCGCAAGGAACTGGGACTTTATGCCAACCTGCGCCCGATCAAACTTTTTGATGAACTCCTGGGAGCCTCCAGCATTAAACCGGAAATTTTAAAAGGCGCTGACATCCTCTTTTTCCGGGAGCTGACGGGAGATATCTATTTTGGAGAAAAAGGCCGCAAAGACAATGGTGATACTGCTTTTGACATTGCACAATACAGTCGCTTTGAAGTAGAGCGCATCGCCCGTAAGGCCTTTGAAGCGGCCATGACGCGCGGCAAGAAACTGTGTTCCGTAGATAAAGCCAACGTGATTGAAACCAGCCGCCTCTGGCGCGAAGTGGTGCAGCAGGTGGCCAAAGAATATCCTGAAGTGACCGTAGAACACCAGTTTGTAGACGCCACAGCCATGTTGCTGATCAAGGATCCCAAACGTTTTGACGTAGTGGTTACCGCCAACCTGTTTGGCGATATTCTTACCGATGAAGCTTCGCAGATTGCCGGGTCCATGGGTATGCTGGCCTCCGCCTCTATTGGCGACGGCACAGGCGTTTACGAGCCCATACATGGCTCCGCTCACGATATTACCGGAAAGGGAGTAGCCAACCCCATGGCCTCCGTATTATCTGCTGCCCTGCTGCTGGACATTTCCTTTGGCTTAAAGCAGGAAAGCGAAGATGTGATCAATGCCGTAGACCAGGTATTGAAAGCCGGGTTCCGCACCGGGGATATTGCAGATAGCTCCACTCCAAAAGACAAGATCCTTGGTACCGATGCTATCGGTGAAGAGATCCTGAAGCGGCTTTAAACAATGCGCAGGATACCGGCCATCCGTAATCGCCGATACAAATATTACGATAAAGAGGGGGTCTGAAAAGGCCCCTCTTTTTTTGCATTCATTCGAATGACAATCCCAGTATAAAGCACCCTTGAAAAATCTTTATTGCCAAAATCAATATGGTCCATGAAGAAATTACCAACTCCTACCTCCCCGCAT
Source organism: Niabella pedocola (assembly GCF_021044425.1). Taxonomy (GTDB): domain Bacteria; phylum Bacteroidota; class Bacteroidia; order Chitinophagales; family Chitinophagaceae; genus Niabella; species Niabella pedocola. The sequence goes on from NZ_JAJNEC010000005.1 coordinate 154,327, forward strand.
AATCGATTGAGGAGATCCTGCAGCAGCTGCACTGCTTAAAAATAATTGGCGCGATCGCATGGAAAACCATTTTTTTGAAGTAACTTACTGTACAAAGCCGCTTTTTCAAAAACGGCTCAATGCAATGGATTTTGACGAGGACAGGAATTTGTTTCAAAATAAAACTTGTCGTTATGTTCCAGCATCAGGTATTTCCCCGCAACAACAATTTCGGAACGCTCATTTCAATGCCACGGTTAAACCGGCGCATGTATTTGAGCACAGCAATTCTTCTCTCGATTTTAACCCTGTTCTTTTTTGCCGGTTGTTCGTCCGGAGCAAAGGAAAAGGGGCAAACCGAAACATCATCGCAGGCCGACAAAGATTCGATTATGGCCACTATTGAAAAAGAAACGACCTCCTTTTTTGCACGTGACTACGAAGGTTGGAAGTCTACCTACGCTCATGAAGATTATGCCTTTCAGGCGTGGAGCAACAGGGATGGCACGTTTGACGCCAGCGTTGGATGGCCGGGTATTGACAATTCCGTGGGACGGTATATCCACGATAACCCGGACCCCCAAACAGGCAGCCATCCTATTGTAGAACGGAGACGGATCACCTTCAAATTCTATGGTAAGGATGCCTGCTATTTAACATGGGACCAGTATAATAGCAACAAGGATGGCAATTTCAGGCACAGTAAAGAAGTGCGGGTCATGGAAAAGCAGAACGGTCAATGGAAGATCGTTTGTGTGGCTGCGTTCTGGGATTATGTGAACATTATACCGGCGAACCAGTTAAAAGATATCCAAAGCCTGGATAAGGAGAACCGAGGCACCAACAAATTGTAGGGCTGCCGGCTGTAATGGTCCGGTTGATCCCCCGGATGCAACCGTTCCTTTTTGAACGACCGGAATGCCATGGACCGGATCCAGGTCGAGTGCTGTGATCGTCATACCAGGTTTTTAACTGCCTGCGCCCATATAATGCGGCAGCTACAAACACGCCCGTATGACCCTGCCTTTCAACGCAGCCTTTGGCTGAGCCCTGTACTGGGTTTGATCGTCCCGGTAATGCATGTGCACCGGCACCTTATCATGCATTTGGCATTCAACCAACACATGCATGAAGCCGGCCCGCTGTTACAATTCCGGCACTTTGTGAAAGGTAATGGCCACCCGGTTCAGCATATTCATATGCGCGATGGCAAGACCAAGGTCCACCAGGTCTTTATCCTGGAAGTGCTGCCGCGCTTCATTATAAACAGCATCGCTTACTTCCAGTCCGGGTAAAATGGTTATAGCTTCGGCATAGGCCAATGCCGCCTTTTCCAACGGGGAAAAAAAGGGCATATATTTCCAGTTTGATACGCCATTCAGTTTGCGGGGCTCTTCACCGGCCTGGATGGCATCCTTCCAATGCAGGTCTACACAATAAGGGCAGCCGTTGATCTGCGAAACACGCAGATAAACCAGGTGCAACAGTGCCGGCGCCAGATCGGTTTTTTTCAGGTAACCATACATAGCCAGTAAGGTTTTATATCCTTCGGGAGCCGTTACCGCATAATCAATACGCATAAAATAATTTTTGCGCTAAAGTAAGCATATTGCCGGTCATTGGGAATCGAGCACCGGGATATGCGCCGCCCGTTCGTTCCGGCGTCAGTGCCCTGTTTGCTCCCGAAAGCCGGTCGCTGAAATCTGATTACTCCAATCTCAAATCTCATATCTTTGCGCCATGCAAAAAGTAGGTATTCTTGGCGGCGGCCAGTTAGGGCGGATGTTGTTGCAGGCAGCTGCAAATTACCCGGTAGAAACATATGTGCTGGAAAATGATGCGCATGCCCCGGCAGCGCACCTCTGTCATCATTTTATCCAGGGAGATATCCGCGATTATGATGCGGTTTACAATTTTGGCAAGGACCTGGATGCCATTACCATTGAAATCGAAAATGTAAATGTAGATGCACTTGAGGCCCTGGAGAAAGAAGGCGTAAAGGTGATCCCGCATCCCTCCGTGCTCCGTACCATCCGGAATAAGGCCAGTCAAAAAAAATACTATACGGATCATCAGATCCCTACTGCTTCCTACCTGCTTACCCACAACATCCAGGAGCTGGCAGAGCAACGCGCGTTTTTCCCCGCCGTACATAAAATTGCCGAGGGCGGATATGATGGACGCGGTGTGCAGATCATCAACGACGAAGCCGATGTACCAAAAGGTTTTGATACCCTATCGGTGCTGGAGAAACTGGTGGATGTAGAAAAAGAGATCGCAATGATGATCGCCGTAGGCCAGTCCGGGGAAATAGCCATTTACCCTGCCGTTCAGATGGTTTTTGACAAAACCCTGAACCTGCTGGACTTTCAATTATGCCCCGCCGATATTGAGGAAAAAACATACTGGAAAGCAGAAGCGATTGCGCTCACTACCGTAAAGAATTTCAACTCACCGGGTATTTTCGCCGTGGAATTGTTTGTTACACCCGGCGGAGAGGTACTGGTTAATGAAACCGCTCCGCGTGTACACAACAGCGGGCATCATACCATTGAAGCACATTACAGCTCCCAGTTCGATATGGTTTGGCGGATCCTGCTGAACTACCCCCTGGGTAATACAGAGGCCGTTCTTCCTTCCGTAATGCTCAATATCATCGGCAAAGAAGGCTATTCCGGCGATGCTGTATACGAGGGACTGGAGGAGCTGCTGAAGATCGAAAATGCCTTTTTTCACCTCTATGGAAAACGGCAAACCAAACCCGGACGTAAAATGGGACATGTTACCATCATCAGCAAAGAAAAGACAGATCTGCTGCACAAGGCGAATAAGATCAAGCACGGGCTATCCGTGATTTCCCGTAACTAAATGCCAAGAACGCTTTTTATGTAAAAAGCCAGTGCATGGCATCTTTTCAGAAATCGTTTTTTCAACATAAAAAACCTTTGATGATAATGAAACCGTGTCTGACATTTTTAATCAGCGTAATTGCCGGGATCATACCGTCCTTTGCGCAGCCGCCTGTCCATCAGGAAGCATCGGCCAATCGCCCCCTTTTTATTGTGGACTCTGCCGTTATCGAAAACATGAGCGACCTCAAGCCTGAGGACATTGAGTCCGTTACTGTATTAAAAGGGCAGGATGCTGCCGGCACGGCTGCCCGTTTTGGAAAAGATGGCGCCGCTGGTGTGGTACTCATCAGAACGAAAGATCCCCGGCGCTATCTTCCCGTAGCCAACATCCTGTTACTCCGTCAGATAAAGCTAACGCCCCATACCCTGGTGATGGTGGATAACAAACTGATCGATGATCCAAAGGAGTACCGGTTAGATACCTCAAAACCGGCGCAGGTCTATATCGAAAACATCAACCGTTTCAACTACATCGACACGCTGTATAAGCAATTGAAGATTATAAGAATCGTTACGAACCCTGCAGCCAATGTCCGCACCGTGCTTGAAGGCCGCCTTCGCAGCGGTCCTTCTCCTGTAGATGAAAACAAGCGCCCCATCTATATTCGTGGTACAGACGCGCCTGAAGAGCCCGTCAAAAAATAACACGTCATTTAACAGCCATGATCACTTACCAGCCTGAAAATAAGATCTGCAGCCAGTTTGGCGGTTCGGTGGTCGATGTCAAATGCGGGATTTAATTCGGCAATATCAAAAGACACCAGTTTTCCCGAACGTAAAACCTGTTGGAATAATTGCTGGAAACAATGGCCGGGGCTAATGCCGTTAAACGCCGGAGCACTTACCCCCGGGGCAACGGATGCCGCAAATACATCCAGGTCGATGGTCAGGCACAGGCGCTGCACGTTATCGATAAATTCCTGTATGGTTCGTTGCACCGGTTCCATATTACCGGCGTAGATGGCTTCCGCCTCTATAAACGGCACCTTCAACCCAGCGGCCGTTTGAAATAATTGTTGTGTATTGCTGATCCTCCGGATACCGACCGGAAGGTAGGCGAAAGGACGCTGTTGCTGTTCCAGGTCTTTTGCGATCTGGTAAAATCCCGTGCCGGAATTCCCTAAGGCGCCAACCGGTTCCCGCAGGTCAAAATGCGCATCAAAGTTGATGATGCCGGTAGTATCATTGGCGTTCCCCGCTTTCCGGCTCCCCTTAAAATGCCCGTAGGTTACTTCATGTCCGCCCCCCAGTATCAACGGGAAGGCGTTTCTTTTTAAAATAATGTGTACCGCCGTGGCCAGTGCTTCCTGTGCGGCTTCCAGGTTGCCGTCTTCACAGGTAATATCCCCTGCATCGTAAAGCATTACCGCCGGCGCATGATGTACCGGCAGGTTTTTCAAAACCGAGCGGATCGCTGCCGGTCCCTGTACCGCTCCCGGTCTTCCCTGGTTCCGGCGCACGCCCTCATCACAGGCAAATCCCAGCAATACAAAGGAAGCTCCCAGGTCTGTACCGGCATCATTCAGATCGAGCAACTGCATTACCTGGTGCCAGCGCCGGCAAGCGGGTATGGTTCCGTCTACACGTCCCTGCCAGTTTTCAGCAGAAGGAGATTGGTATCGCACTATCATGAGCTATCTGTTATCGTTCTTAAATTCTTTTTATGTACCTCCTGTGGCAACCGGCCTCCCGTTACCGGCTTCCGCAGCGCTCCGGGTATCAGACAACCCGGGCCGGGAACCTGAAATGTTAAACCTGGAATTTCAAATCATCCAACAGCCGGTCATCCACCAAATGCGGTTTTGTAACATTCAATAAGGGTGTACGTTGTAACTCCCGTTCCAGGGCTTCCAGCGCCTCCGGGTTGCGGGCCCATGCCCTGCGGGCGATGCCATTGTTTACATCAAAAAACAACATCGACTGCAGCTGCTGACCGGCCGTTTCCGTACCATCCAGCACCATCCCGAAGCCACCGTTGATCACTTCTCCCCAGCCCACACCGCCGCCATTATGGATCGAAACCCAGGTAGCCCCGCGAAAGCTATCCCCGATTACGTTGTGGATAGCCATATCTGCAGTAAAGCGGCTTCCGTCATAAATATTGCTGGTTTCCCGGTAGGGAGAATCCGTGCCGCTTACATCATGGTGATCTCTTCCCAACACTACCGGAGCCGACAGGCGCCCATCCTTTACGGCCTCATTAAAGGCTTTTGCGATCCGGATCCTTCCAACAGCATCGGCATACAGGATCCGGGCCTGTGAACCCACTACCAGCATGTTCTTACCCGCCTCCCGGATCCAGCGGATATTATCCTCTAATTGTTGCCCGATGCTTGCGGGGGCCTGTTCTTTTAATTCCATCATCACCTCCAGCGCCAGCTGGTCTGTAATCGCAAGTTCCTCCTCTTTTCCGGAAGTGCATACCCAACGGAACGGTCCAAAGCCATAGTCAAAGCAAAGCGGTCCCAGGATGTCCTGTACATAGGAAGGATATTTAAACTGCGTTTCGCCGCCGGCAAACACATCCGCCCCCGCCCTGCCGGCCTCCAGCAAAAAGGCATTACCGTAGTCGAAGAAATAAGTACCTCTCTCCGCATGCCGGCTAATGGCTTCCACCTGCCGGACCAGCGATACCTTTACGTGCTCCCGGAACTGTTCCGGGTCTTCCGCCATCATCCGGTTGGCGGCTTCAAAAGATAATCCCGCCGGGTAGTATCCGCCCGACCAGGGATTGTGCAATGAGGTTTGATCGCTCCCCACCGTTACAAAAATACCCTCGGTATCAAACCGTTCCCACAGCTCTACGATGTTCCCGATATACGCCAGTGATACCACTTCTTTTTGCTCCATGGCAGTACGCGTACGTTGTACCAACGCATCCAGGTCTTCAAACAATGCATCCACCCAGCCCTGCTGATGCCGCTTGTACGCCGCAGCAGAATTAACTTCCGCACATACGGTTACACATCCTGCAATATTGCCGGCCTTGGGTTGTGCACCACTCATACCGCCCAAACCGGAGGTAAGAAAGAGCCGCCCGCTAAAATCCTGCGCCTGCCCTAACTGCCGGCGCAGAGCATTCATCAGCGTAATGGTGGTACCATGCACAATACCCTGCGGACCGATGTACATATAGGAACCTGCCGTCATTTGACCGTACTGCGTTACACCCAGTGCATTGAACCGCTCCCAGTCATCCGGCTTTGAATAGTTAGGAATCATCATCCCGTTGGTTACCACCACCCGTGGTGCGGCCGGTGCGGAAGGAAAAAGTCCCATCGGATGTCCGCTGTACATATGCAGTGTTTGCTCCAGCGTCATTTGGGAAAGATATTGCATGGTTAGCCGGTATTGCGCCCAGTTCTGAAACACGGCACCATTGCCGCCATACGTGATCAGTTCCTGCGGATGCTGCGCCACCGCCGGGTCCAGGTTATTCTGGATCATCAGCATCAATGCTGCAGCCTGTTTTATCCTTGCCGGATAGGCATCAATGGCGCGGGCATAAACCGGATGCTGCGGCATAAACCGGTACATATAAATACGCCCATAGGTCTGCAGCTCCTCCAGGAACTCAGCCGCCAGTTCCGCATGCCATGCCGCGGGGAAATAGCGCAATGCATTGCGAAGCGCCAGTTGTTGCTCCTCCCGGTTCAATATGGCCTTGCGTTTGGGCGCATGACTGAATGCCGGGTCCGGCTGTTGATACGGCGGTAACAGATCCGGTATTCCTTGTTGTATTTCTTCCTGGAAGGTCATTGGGGTAATGAGATTTGAGATTTGAGATTTCAGATTTCAGATTTCAGATTCGAGATATGAGAGTTGAGATATGAGAATTGAGATATGAGAATTGAGATCAGCCGGCTACCGGTTGACGGTATCCGGTTTTAATAGTTGCTTGCCTTTTGTTTTTCCACGGGCATTCAGCATTTAGAGTTTAGAATTTAAGATCTAGCATTTCAACGTTAATCCGTAAACGTTAAACGCGTTCCGTTCTTCCATACCTCCACCGGCTGCAGGCTCCCCTGGTGATAAGGAATTTCCTGGTAGCTTGCTGCATCATACACCACAAAATCGGCACAATAACCCGGAGCCAGTACGCCCCGGTCCTTAAACCCAAGGGCCGCTGCCGCCCGGCAGGTAATGCCTGCCAGCAGCTCGGCATTGGTCAGCTTTTCAAAGGTTGCCAGTACCGAAGCCTGCAGCATCAGGTTGCCCATCGGTGCAGAACCCGGATTCCAGTCGGTAGCAATGGCCAGGCTGCAACCGGCATCCAGTAATTTACGGGCCGGTGCAAATGGACAACCCAACCCTATCGAGGCGCCGGGCAGGGCCACAGCGGCTACATCCGAATGCGCCAGCAATGCAATTTCCTTCCCGGTGGAATGTTCCAGGTGATCTGCACTTTTGGCGCCTACGGCTACCGCCACCTCCGATCCTGAAGTCGTAAATTGATCTGCATGTACTGTGATATCAAAGCCCATCGCTTTCACTTTTTTAAAGTAAGGCAGGATCTGTTCCGCGGAAAAGGCAGTTCGTTCTACAAAGGCATCCACCCGGTGCGCAAGTCGTTCGTTTTTTATAACCGGCAACAACGCATTTACCATCAGCTCCAGGTAAGCTTCTGCTGACCCGTTAAAATCGGCCGGCAGCATATGCGCCGCCAGGCAGGTGCTCACCAGATCCGCCTTTGTCATCCTGCGCGCTTTATCAATAGCCCGTAAACATTTTAGTTCTTCTGCTACATTCAGTCCATAACCACTTTTTACTTCAATGGTTGTGATCCCTTGCCGTAACAGGGTATTGGCCCTTTGTGCCGTCAGTGCTGCCAACGCGTCTATTGTCAGTGCCCGGGTGGCTTTTACAGTGCTCCAGATCCCCCCGCCGCTTTCAGCAATCTCCAGGTAAGTACTGCCGCCATTCCGGAGTGCAAAGTCCGCAGCCCTGCTTCCACCAAATGCGATATGTGTGTGCATGTCGGTAAAGCCCGGCAATACCACACCCTTTACGGGTTGATCCATACTTATAACACCCGGCTTTACTGCCAGCGTTTCAAAATCATCCACGGCTTCGATCCGTCCTGCTTTCCAAAGAATACCGCCGTTCCGGATCACCCGGAGCGCGCTGTCTTTCAACGCGCCTTTTAACGGCAGCGCCTGCATGGTTACCAATTCCCGGAACGGACCAGCCAGATGATATGATGTGTTGGAATGCATGATCAATACGTATCAAAAAGTTCTCCAAGTTCGGGGATATAGGGCAATTGATGTTCTTTGGAAACTTCACGGGCCAGCGCGATCAATGTGCCCGATTGCACCAGTGCCTGTGCCTGCTCCAGCCAGGGTGTGAATACCTGGTCGGTTTCCAGGTGCGGGATCACGCTTCTAACCTGCAGATGCAATTGTTCCACAATGCGCGTGGGCTTCAGCGGGGCATGAAAATCCAGGGCCTGGGCCGCACAAAGCAATTCTATCGCCTGGATCTTTTCCACGTTGCCGATTACCTGCAGCAGCTTCCTTCCGCTGATGGATCCCATACTCACATGATCTTCCTGTCCGAGCGAAGTAGGAATGCTATCGGCGCTGGCCGGAAAACACAGACTTTTATTTTCGCTGGCCAATGCAGCGGTGGTATATTGCAGGATCATAAAGCCGGAGTTGAGCCCGGTAGATCGCATGAGCAGTTTGGGAACGCCCGGCGTATCTCCCTCCAGCGAAAGATACACCCGCCGGTCGGCAATATTACCGATCTCCGCTACGGCCAGGCAGGCATAGTCCAGCGCCATTGCCAGTGGCTGGCCATGAAAATTACCGCCGCTGATCGTAAGCGTTTCATCGATCAGGAGCGGGTTATCGGTAACCGCATTGATTTCGGTTTCCACCAGCTCCTTTAAATGCAGCCACGCCGTACGGGAAGCACCATGTACCTGCGGAATACAACGTAGTGAATAAGGATCCTGTACCCTTGAACAATGGGCATGCGCCTGCACGATCCCCGATCCGGCCAGCAGGTTATGAATGGTGGCCGCTACAAACTGGTTGCCTTTAAACGGACGCAGCGCATGCAGTTGCGGATAAAAAGGTTTTCCGGATGCGCTAAGGCCTTCCAGCATCAGTACCGCATTCAGGTCAGCCTGCATCAGCAACTGGTGAAAACGGGCCACACCGGTAACGGCATGTGCAGCGATAAATTGTGTGCCATTGATAAGAGCCAGTCCTTCTTTTGCACCCAGCTGCAACGGCTCCTGCTGCAACAGCTTCAATACCTCATCCGCCGGACGGATTTCCTGTTGATAAAAAACCTTTCCCAAACCGATCAGGGGAAGAAAGAGGTGCGATAACGGCGCCAGATCCCCGGATGCGCCTACAGAACCCTGACTGGGAACCACCGGTATCACCCCGGCTTCAATATGCCAGATGATCCGGTCGACGGTTTCCTCCCGGATCCCCGAAAATCCTTTGGCCAGTGCGTGTACTTTTAGTACCAGCATGAGTATGGACAAAGCTTGCGGAATGGGATCTCCGATACCCACCGCATGACTCTTCAGGATATTCTCCTGAAGCCGGGCCGCATCTTCCCGGTTGATGGATGTGGTGCACAACGGACCAAAGCCGGTATTAATGCCGTAAACCACCTGCTCCGAAGCCACGATCTGCGCCACCAGGGCCGCACTCTTCCGGATCTGCTGCCGGCCTTTTTCAGACAGTACGCCCTTCACTGCACCACGCGCTATTGCCTGTGCACCGGAAATGGTTAAATGGTCCTCCCCATAGCGAAACGGTTGTGTATGTATTGTATTCATTGCGAACATGCTTGTTATTGATGCCTTCCCACCTCCAGGCGGAGTGGCATACCCCTGTTTATAACTCAAAGGTATCCCGGATTTATAATAACCAATAATACTATCTTTATCAATAATTAATAACTATGAGTTATCAGATAGAATTGCGGCATTTAACGTATTTCAATGTACTGGCGGAAGAACTGCACTTCCGAAAGGCAGCAGAACGCTTGTTTATTTCCCAACCGGGTCTTACCCGCCAGATCCGTCAGCTGGAAACCCTGTTTGGTGCCTCGCTGTTTGAACGGGGTAAGCGTTTTGTAAAGCTAACCGATGCAGGGCGGTTCTTAAAGACCGAAACGGATATCCTGTTCAGTCAGCTGGATTATATCCGCGTACAGTTGAAAAAGATCGGGGAAGGCAAACGGGCGGCACTCCGCGTGGGCTTTATCGGCTCTGCTGCACAAACCGTAATACCGGATATCCTGTACCGCCTTAACCGGAAGCATCCGGATATTGATGTCAGTCTGAATGAGCTGCCCAACGATGCGCAGGTAACGGCACTGCTGGAAAACAAACTGGATTTCGGATTTGTACGCCAGCAACAGGCGCCGGCCGGCTTATCGCTACAAAAAATATCGGAAGAACCGTTCGCACTGGTGGTACCGGACAAACACCCGGTGCACACCAAAAACTTCCGGTCGCTGCGGCAATTTGAAAAGGAAAACTTCGTCCTTTTTGGCAGGGATTACAGCAATGATTATTATCAACTGGTGATGAGCATTTTCAGCGATTGCAATTTTATACCAAGGGTACACTATCAAACGGTCAATGCCCTTACCATTTTTAAACTGGTAGAGAAAGGTATGGGTGTAGCCATTGTTCCGGCATCCCTCAAAAAAGGGTATGATATTCCGGTACGGTTTATTGAGCTGAACCGGATACCCCAGCGCAGCCAGCTTTCACTCCTCTGGAACCCGGCCAGCCGCAATCCTGGTATCGGAGCCCTGCTGGAACTGGTCAGGTAAACAAGCCACATCCGGATATATCTGCCGCCGCGTAGCAACTGAAGCGGTGATGCCGCGTGTTTACCCGGGTCTTTCATTATCCGATACATTTTTTCGCCCACGCAGTTCGTATACAAACCCGCTTTATCTTTACCACTCATCTGTTTAAGACAACAGGCATACATGAAACCAATTGAACTGATTCATAAGATACAGGAGTTTGAAGCGCATGCGCACCAACGGACATTGAAGCGGAACGAGTTACTCCTTCCGAAAAACAATTGCGATACCCATATCTATTTTGTAGAAAGCGGCACCATCCGGATGTTCGTGGAAGATGGGGATGCGGAACAAAACATCCGCTTCGGGTACCAGGGGGATATTGTGGTGTTTATGGATGCTTTTTTTTCCGGGAAGCCCACTTCCTATACGATGCAGGCCCTGAAAAAAACAACGCTTACCGTGCTTACAAAAGCTGCGCTTGAACGGTTCCTGGAGCAGGAACCGGCCCATCTCCGGATCTGGCTGTCGCTGCTGGAAGCGCTGGTATTACAACTCCTGGAGCGGGAAAAAGATATTCTTACCACTACCCCAACAGAACGCTATCACCGGCTGTTGCAGCGAAGTCCGCGGCTTTTCCAGGAGATCTCCAACAGGCATATTGCCAACTACCTGCGTATGAGCCCCGAAACCCTTTCGCGGCTCAAAAAACATTGATATTTGTCAATGCTTTTTAAATTACGCCGGCGGAATTTTGTAAAAAAAAAGATGACCATTCAATCACAACCCCTGCTGGATGCTTTAACCGGCCTTTCAAAAGAGCATATCCGTTTTGCAGAAACGCTGCACACGTTACCCGACGCCACCCTTACCAGAAGACCGGCGGCCGGGGGCTGGAATGTACTCGAGTGTATTGAGCATCTGAACCGGTACAGCGCATATTACCTGGGGGCCATTCAAACCTGCATCCGGAATGCCGGCTCCCGGCCCTCGGCTGTTTATAAACCGGGGTGGTTGGGCAATTATTTTTCCAAGGTCATTCATCCTGATACTTCGGCAAAAAAAATGAAAACGCCCCTGCCTATGAATGCACAGGATGCACCGCTCACCCGTTCGGTACTTACCGCATTTATCAGCAACCAGCAACAGTTAACCTGCTTACTGAAAGAGGCGCAGCAGGTCAATCTTGGAAAAGAGAAAACCGGGACCAGCATCTCCAAACTGATCCGTTTGAAACTGGGCGATACCTTACGCTTTGTTGTTTACCACAATGAGCGGCATACCCGCCAGGCCAGGAAGGCCCTGGCAGGTGCCTGAACACCCCGGTAATTATTGATTCAACTATTCCGGGGTAGCAGCGGATGGATCATTCTTCTCCCGGCGTCTCCTGAAAGGGACGCCGGGAACAGAAAACTTCCGAAGTTGCACAACGCGGGGTTTGCTGCAAGAAGCTCCGTTAAAAAGACCTTAACCCGAGCATGTTAAGTAAAGCTGGTAAGGTATTTAACCAGGTATTCCGAGGTAACAGAAGACGGATCCTTTAACAATTCTGCCACGGTTCCCTGAAACACAATATGCCCGCCATATTTGCCCGCCCCGGGTCCGATATCAATGATCCAGTCCGCCTGGGCAATAATGTCGAGGTTATGCTCGATGACAATGAGCGTATTGTTGTTGTTCACCAGGCCGTTTATAAAGGTGAGCAGTTTTTCGGTATCACTCGGATGCAGGCCGGTACTGGGTTCATCAAGGATAATGATGCTGTGGGATCCGGTTAATGCTTTTGCCAGTTTTAAACGCTGCCGCTCTCCGCCCGAAAAACTATTCAATCGCTGGCCCAGGGTCAGGTATTCCAGTCCCAGCCTTATCAAACGGTCAAATTCTTTAAAAAACGGTTGCTCCGGGAAAAAATCAATGGCTTCCGCAACGGTCATCTCCATAACGGCTGCAATATTACGTCCCTGGTAAAAATAACCCAGCACATCAGGATCAAAACCAGAACCGCCGCATACTTCACAGGGTTGTTCAATATCATCCATAAATGCCAGGTCGATCTTTTCCACACCCAGGCCTTTACAATGCCTGCACCCGCCTTCGCTATTTCTGCTGAATCGCTTTTCCGGTACATGATTGGCTTTTGCAAAATATTTCCGAACGGTATCCGACAGGTTCAGATAGGTTAACAGGTTGGACCTTGCGCCTGCATTCAAAGCCGATTGATCGATGATCGTTGCCTCCGGGTAAAAGGAAGGCAACACGTGGTTGATGAGTGTACTTTTACCGGATCCTGCCACACCGGTAACAACCGTTAATACCCTCGCGGGTATTGCTACACTGATATTCTGCAGGTTGTTCCTGGACGCATTTACGATTTGCAGCTGGCCCTGCGGCTTTCGCGGCGTTTGATTCCAGGAAGGCTTTTGAGCAAAATAAGACCCGGTTTTCCCTTTCGACTTTTTCAGTCCCGGAAAACGCCCCTGATAAATCACTTCGCCACCGTTCCTCCCCGATCCGGGGCCCATATCAATGATCCAATCGGCAATCCGGATCAGATCCGGATCATGCTCCACGATCAGTACCGTGTTTCCTTTTTCCTTTATGCGCTGTATGATTGCAGCAATGTTCCGGATGTCACCGGGATGAAGGCCAATGCTGGGTTCGTCGAAGATATACAGCAATTCAACCAGGCTGCTGCCCAGGTTCTTTACCATTTTGATGCGTTGAGATTCCCCGCCGGAAAGTGTATCCGTTCGCCGGTCGAGCGTCAGGTACTGCAAGCCGATGTCGATGATATGCTGCAGGCGCTTCGCCAGCTCCTGAACGATGATCTCAAAAGGTCCGGCATCCAGGTTGTGAACGAAATCCAGTAATTCGTCGATGGACATTGCCGTACAATCAGCGATATTTTTCCTGTTAATGGTACAGGATAAGCTCTTTTTATTCAGACGCTGACCATGGCAAACCGGGCATGCTTTGGTGGTGATCACTTTTTTCAGTGCCTCTTTCCGGGCCAGCGTTTCCCTGGAATCTTTCCGGAGAAATGATTGCTCAATCCGGGGAATCAGTCCTTCATATTTAACGGTTTTACCCCATTCCTTTCCCGGGTGCGGGGGCGTATGTTCCCGGGCATGAAGCAACAGCTCCCATTCATCCCGGGAGAAGTCTTTCAGTTTTTTATCGTTGTCAAAATAGCCGGAGTACACGTACCGCGTCCAACGCCATCCGCCAGGCTGAAAAGTAGGAAACAGAATGGCGCCTTCATTAAGCGATTTTTCTTTATCGATCAATTGCTGATGATTGACCGTTTGTACAAACCCCAGGCCTTCGCATTCCGGGCACATTCCCTGCGGGTTATTAAATGAAAACACATTGGAATACCCTACAAACGGCTTTCCCAACCTGGAATACAGCAACCGCAGTGAAGCGTATACATCGGTTGCTGTTCCAACCGTAGAGCGGGCATTGCCTCCCAGCCGTTTTTGATTGATGATGATCGGAACATTCAGGTTTTCTATCTTATCTACATCTGCAATTCCAAAATGCTGCAGGCGGTTTCTTACAAAACTGTTTTGCGTTTCGTTGATCTGCCGCTGTGCCTCGGCACCAATTGTTTCAAAAACCAGGGAAGACTTACCAGAGCCTGAAACGCCCGTAAAAACCGTAATGCGCTTTTTGGGGATCTGGAGCGACAGGTTTTTGAGGTTATGCTGCCGCGCATGAATGATGTTTATAGAGGACATGTTTTTCATTAACTTTGTTAATCATTAACTAAGTTAAGTATTTTATGGTTCTGACGAAATCCCGGAAACATTTTTATGAAGTTTTTACAGATTTCCAGTGTTATATACTGGCCAATATGCATAAGGGCGATTTCAATGGTGTGACTGCAACCCATTACAATATAGTGGAGTATATATGCCGGAAGGGGAAAACAACGGGAACGAAGATAGCTGCTGATTTTGGCGTTAGCCAGGCCGCCATTTCCCGGCAGGTACGGTTCCTGGTTACCAACAGGTTCCTGGAGCAAAAACAGCGCGAAGAAGACCGGCGGGTTTATGCCCTTCAGGCAACGGATAAGGGAAGGGCGTTGATCAATACCTCGGAAAGCTTCCGTACACATGTAACCAAGCAGGCGCATAAACTGCTGTCGCAAAAAGAGCTTACAACGCTAACCGCACTCCTGGCAAAAGTGCTGGAAGGGATCAAGCCCTAGCCGACATTCAACCGGCCTGTGCAACTTTACTGCATGTTGCTATTTTGGTATAATACTTACAGGGAGTATGAATTCATAGAACCAGCTTTGTGCCGGCTTTACCAGGTCTTTTGTAAGCAATCGCCCGGCGCGAAACCCAAAACTAAGCGGGTGCTGGTTCCACCATTGTGTATCTACAAAAAACTCCGCCCCGGCGCTTTGCAGCCGCTGCTGAAATCCTGCACGTGTTCCCCCAACAGCGGTATAATCATAAAAGGCGGCGCCTCTTACCCGTTGCAGGTAACAAATATTGCCAAAGCCCCAGTCCGGATACCATAACGGTGCATGATACGCGGCACCAAGGGTGGCCATCCGTGCAGAATCAACGCCATTAAATCCCCGGGCGAAATTGATACGGCTCGAAAAAATACGGTATTTCAGGGACGCCTGCTGATAGGCGGCAGACAATACCAGGCTCTGTGAAGGAACAATTCCCGGCAGGTAGGCGGTTGCCCGGGTAAAAAATTGCTGACTGTTCCATTTATTGATGGCATAGCGGTACTGCGTATTTATGGTAAAACCCAAACGCGGAAAAATATCCTGCACGGCCCGCTGCACCTGGGTTCCCAGCGTGAGGCTATGCGCCATATACCCAAAACTGGAAGTAGGAAATGCACTCCGGTTAGCGCCCCTGGCCAGGTCCCATCGGTAGCCAGCATTGGTGCCTATCGTTAAAAAACGGAACTGCCGGCCATGATTCCAGCTTAAGGGAACGGTTAGCGATACATAGTTATCCCATTGATCCCATTCCCGCAGTTTCTTTTGTACCTGTTGTTTCCGGTTGAACGTGTATTGCGTACCCAGCCCGATATAAGGAAAGAGACCGCCATAAGTGGTGTTTCCACCCACCGAATGGGTACGGTCGTTTTCATTGTATACATAATACACTTGTGTTTGTGTAGTGTTTAATGTATTGTTCCCGTACAGTGTAAAGCTGAATTCAGGATCCTCATAGTTGGGCCGCCAGCTGTGAAAGTTAAAAGGCCGGGTCAACCGTGCGTATTTTTTGGAGGCAGGCATATCCATCTGCTGCTCCAGCGGCCCCTCGCCGGGTGGAAGGCTATCACTTACAATACCCGTTGTTCCCGCGGCAAATGCCTCGGAGCTTACCGGCGTCCACAATGCTTTTTTTGCATCCAGGCGCCGTAGCTGGTACCCGTCTGCCGTAAAAACCGACCAGTTCAATTTTTCAAAACCCGCGTTTACAAAATACCGGTTTCCTTTACCGTTCTCCAGTTTACGCAGTACAAGGGTAGACAGGTCTACCGAAAAAACAGCATCTGTTAAACCGGAAGCACCGGTAAAATAAACCATGTTCTCCAAAAGACTGATCTGCCCTACTGTTTTAAAACTGGGCGGTGTTACCGGTTTCACCCGTTTGCCGGCAATATCTACCAGGCCGATATATACCCGGCCGTCTTTTTGCCGTATCGCCGCAACCACTGTTTCGGCATCTTTTATTTTGGGGTTTGCAAAGTAATCGATTTCCGGATCTGAAAATTCCTGCAGCAGGGAACCATCTGCAGCATTCAGCACAACCAGTGAAGACCGGCCTTTCAGATCAACCTTATTTGCCACGATCCGCCGTCCATCCGGAGAAATATCAGGAGAAAAATACCGGGTCTTTCCGGTTATCTTTTTCTGTTTACCCGATGCGATATCCAATACCCGCAGCACGCTATAGGTTTTCCAGGTCCAGCGCGGATCGGTTTCAACCGCAGCGTACACAATGCGGCCATTGACATAGCTGAACTGGCGCTCGCTGCTGATATCTCGGTACCGCAATAAATGTTCGCCCTGCTGATCCTGTATATAAAAAGCGGGGCGCTTTTTGTTTGATAGTTTTAAATACAATAACGAATCGGGGGCAACCTGGTGCGGATAGTAATACTGGGTTAAGGTATTTGTGTTCACCGGGAAAACAGCCTGTACCCCGGCGTCTGTAACAGGTGCGGGAGTACGCAGCCCATAACGGTCTTTATAAAGATCAAAGGCGTTTGCGATAAACTTTTTATACGGCAGGCCGGTATACCGTTTAATGGCGCGCTGCATCGGATAAAACAAGCCCCGGTAAGCAGCGGCATCAGCGGTTACCATACCCCAAAAATCCGATCCGTAGGTGGCGTAGCCATAATTGGTAAGCAGGTATCCCAGGTCATAATGATTCGGCACATAATCTTTAAACGACCCGTTGCGCAGCTTCATCCAGCTGTATTGCTTCCCGTCTGTCCATAAAGCAGGAAATGCCTTCAGGAAGGCCGGCATCCGTCCCCGGCCCTGGTCAGACAGGCTGGTTTCCTGGTACACCGCATCACCCTCAAAAAACCAGTTGGGCACCGCCGCGTTGATGGCCACTGCATATCCTTCCTGGCCAAAAAGCGTTTTCATCACCCCACTCAGGCCCCGGTTAAAATTATTGTACTGCGCCACATGCCGGTATTCGTGTAGGGCCAGCTGATCTGCCCAGTGCAGGCTGCCCTGGTCAAAATTATCCGGAGGCGGCGTCAGGTAAAACTCGCTCCGGAAAGGTCCCAGGCTTACATATCCGTTGGAAGTTACCGGTTGCGTTTGTAACACAATATCGATCTTCTTTATCCGTTTTCCTAAAGGATGGGCGTTGGTGGCAGCCAGCTGGTGTACAATAGCGGCGATGCGGTTTGCCGTAGCGTCCAGCCCGCCCGGGTAAATCACCCGAACGGTATCTGTATTTACCTGGCGCCATTTTACGGAAGGCGGATTTCCTCCGAATTGCTGGGCTCCGGCTACCCCTGCCATCCAAAAAAGCACGATCACACACAGTAGTTTACGCATACCTGATTTTTAAATATACGGTCCAATACAGAACACCGGTTTTTCCAGCCATTCCGGATCAATGTAACTAAAATATAAAATTAAACAGAGATCGCCTGCAAATTTGTGTGTACTCGTTGAATAAAGTACTTTTACAAATATTTTAATTCGATAGTTTACTGAAGAAATTAAAAAAGATATTACTTATTGTTACAGGCAGTCTTTTAGGCCTTGTAATTATCCTGTGGCTGGCATTGCAAACGCCCGGCGTACAGAACTGGCTGATCGGCAAGGTAACCAAACGCCTTTCCAAAGACCTGCAAACCCGGATCGATATCCGGCACGTGAATTTTTCCCTGTTCAATAAAATGCATTTGCAGGGAGTATTGGTAGAAGACCGCAAAAAAGATACGATCCTGAGTGCGGGGGAAATTACCGTTAACATCACCGACTGGTTCTTTCTGAAAAAGAATATCGAGCTCAAATACATCGGGCTTACCGATGCCTATATCCAGCTGCAGCGTACCGATTCCGTTTGGCGCCACCAGTTCCTGCTGGATTATTTCAGTACACCTGCCAGTAAGAGTCCCAAAAAAGAAGGGGCCATCAATATCGCCTTCCGGGAAGTGGACCTGCGGAACATCCTGCTCAAAAAAAAAGATGCCTGGACGGGGGAAGATCTTACCTTTTCGCTTACCTCGCTGCATGTGGACCCTAAACATATTGATTTTGACCGGAAACTGATCGACATCAATGCCCTAACCATCAACAAGCCGTATGTAGCGTTACGATCGTATGACGGGAATAAACCGGAAACCGAAAACCGGAATGACAGCCCTGCAAAACCGGAGAAGCCAAAGGTTGCCGGCCCTCAGGAACTGGAATGGAATGCCGGCCGCTGGGAGGTAAAGGCCGCCCGCATTGAAATCAATAACGGCACCTTTAAAACAGACAACGATACCATTCCGCCGGATGCCGGTGAGTTTGACGGACGGCATATTGAATTTGCAAAGATCGATATCGATCTCCGGAAAGTGCGGTGGTGGATGGACACGATCACCACCCAGATCGATCTTACAACAGCGGAAAGAAGCGGACTCCTGGTAAAAAAACTGGCGGCCAACGCCCGGGTTACCCCACGGGAAATTACCTTTAACAACCTCGACCTGCAAACGAACGACAGCCGGCTTACAGATTACTTCAGTATGAAGTTCGCCAGCTTCGCAAGTATGAACCGGTATATTTCCGATGTGCATATGGAAGGGCGGTTTAAAAAAGCCAATGTGAACAGCGATGATATCGCCTTCTTTGCACCGGCCATGCGCACCTGGAAGAAGAAGATCATTTTAAGCGGTGATATCAAAGGACCGGTAGCCTCCCTCACCGGTCATAAACTCGAGATCCAGGCCGGCAACCAAACCTATTTTGCAGGTGATGCCACGCTAAGCGGGTTGCCGGATATCGATGAAACGTTTATCGACATTAAGGCCAATGATTTCCGTACCACCTATGCAGATGCACTGGCCTTTGCCCCCGCCCTCAAAAAAATAACGGTGCCAGACCTGGCACGACTGCAATACCTCAATTTTGTGGGAAGCTATACCGGATTTATCCGTGACTTTGTAACCTATGGTACACTACGCACGGCGCTGGGAACCGTAAAAACGGATGTCAATATGAAGATCCCGGCAACGGGTAACCCGGTATACTCCGGTAACGTGTCTACCGACAATTTCAACCTCGGCCCTTTCCTGAAAAACCAGGACCTTGGTTTTGTAAGCTTCAATGCCAAACTGAAGGGAGCCGGCTTTGATCCCGCCAGGGGAAGTGTAGCCCTTTCGGCCACGGTGAATTATGTCGATTTTAATCAATACCGCTATAAGAACATTACCGCCGACGGAGAGATCAACAACAAGGTTTTTGACGGAAAGCTTAAGGTGGCAGACCCTAATGCCGACCTCGACCTGAACGGGCTGGTAGACTTCAGTAAAACAACACCGGCTTTTAATTTTATCTCCGACATCCGTAAGATCCGTTTTAAAACCCTGAATCTTTTCCAGGAGAACATCGAACTCACCGGCAAGATCAATGCCCAGTTTACCGGCAAATCGATTGATGACTTCCTGGGGCATGCCACCGTTACCGACGCCGTGCTGATACGCAATGATTCGCCGCTGTCCTTCGACTCGCTGGCCATTTATTCTTCGCAGGAAGAGGACAAGAAACGGCTTCATATTGCTTCCAACGAGTTTTCGGTAGATCTGTTTGGCATTTACAATATCCGGGATCTCCCCAATTCCGTGATCGGTTTTCTCAACCGCTACTATCCCGCCTATATCAAACCACCCACCCGGGCGGTGAAGGAACAGGCATTTTCATTTGAAATAAAAACGCACAACTTCGACGCCTTTACCCCCATTATCGATAGCAGCCTGGGTGGGCTCAACAATGCCTCCGTTACGGGCAGCATCAATACCTTTACCAATAGCCTGGCACTGGATGCAGAGGTACCTTTCTTTAGCTACGACCGTTTGAAGTTCAACGATGTTAGCTTAACGGGAAGAGGCAATTACGACAGCCTGTCGCTTACCGGGAGAACCACCAACATCCTGATCGGCGATAGTTTAAATGTTCCGCTCGCGCTGTTTAATATCTCTGCCCGGAATGATGTATCACGGGTGATGATCTACTCCGGAGGGGCGGCGGGACTCGACCAGGCCCGGCTGAACACCCTGGTGCGCACTTACAGCAATGGGGTCAAGATCGAGTTTGCCCCCTCCTCTTTTGTACTCAATGGAAAAACCTGGAACATTGAGAATAACGGCGAACTGGAATTCCGCCAGAATGTTCCGGCACACGGGCAGCTGGTGCTGCGGGAAAGCAGCCAGGAAATCCGCATCCGTACCCTGCCCTCGGATGTTGGCAGCTGGAACGATATTGCCGTTACATTAAAAGACCTGAACCTGGGGGATCTTTCCAAATACATTGTGCCGGATAACCGGTTAGAAGGGATGGCCTCCGGCGACTTCCTGCTGGAGAACCCGGGAAAAAACATGCGGATCATCTCTAATAATTTTATGGGCAGGGGCATCCGCTTCGACAACGACTCCCTCGGCGATATATCAGCCCGGATGGTCTTTGATCTTCCAACCAGGGAACTGGTGGTCAATGGCAAAACGCTGCATCCCCAGCAAAAAGACCTGGCGTTTAACATCAACCTCTTTTTAAAAGACCACCAAAGTCAGCAAAACAACATCATCTCCCTTAACGCTACCAGCTTCGATATCAAATATATCAACCGGTTCCTGGGCTTTTTATTTTCCGATATGCAGGGTGAGATCACCGGGAAATTTGATCTGAAGGGGCCGTTTGACCAGCTGAACATCGTGGGCAAAGGACGCCTGCATAAGGCCGGGCTTCGGGTAAACTTTACCCAATGTTACTATGCCCTGGAAGACAATGAAATTGAACTGAAGGAAAACGAGATCAACCTGGACGGCATCGTATTGCGGGACACCATTACCAATAACCCGGTATACCTCCAGGGAAGCATTGCACATAATTCGTTTAAGAATATGTTCTTTGACGTAAACGTATCTACCCGTAAACCCGGCACCCGTGGCGCCGCCAATAACCGGCCGGTACAGGTGTTGAACACTACGTATAACGACAACAAAACATTCTATGGCAAGGTAAGGGCTACCGGTTCTTTTTCACTGGTGGGTCCGGAAGACAATGCCTATATGAAAATAGATGCCATTGCCTCCAGCAAGGATGAAAGCACGTTTACCATTGCCTCCTCCAGTTCCAAAGCGGGTCAGATGCCGGACTGGCTGGTAGAACGGAAGTTTGGAGAAGCGATCGGCGACAGTATCTACCGGGATAAAACCAGTAAGATCACCTACGATCTGGATGTAACAGCGAACCCGAAAGTAGAAATGAAATTCGTGATGGACGACCTTACGGGTGATGAGATCAAGGGGCGCGGATCGGGCACGCTGAACATTCACTCCGGCACTACGGAACCCCTGAGCATTCACGGACGTTTTGACATTACCGAGGGCAGTTATAACTATACCTTCCAGTCTTTCTTTAAAAAACCGTTTGAAATAAAGAAAGGCGGCGAAAATTATATTTCCTGGACGGGAGACCCCATCAGGGCCAACCTCAACCTGGAAGCCCAGTACAAGGCCGAGCGTGTAAGTTTCTCGCCCCTGGCAAAGATCAATATCGACCAGGCCTATGCCAATACCCGGGAGAATGTTTATGTAACGGCGCTGCTTACCGGCTTGCTGTCAAAGCCCGATTTTAAGTTCCGCCTGGAACTGGACCCCAACAGTAAATACCGGAACGATTTTAATATCACCAATGCCCTGCAGCAGATTGAAACCAACGAAACCGAAGTAACCCGCCAGGTAACTTACCTGATCGTTTTCAATAGTTTTGCGCCACCGGAAACCGGCTCCAATTTCGGAAGCACTGTAAACGAATTCACATATAATACCATATCCAGTTTATCCGGGTTATTCTTTAACGAGATCAATAAAAAGCTGAATAACGAGCTCACAAAGATCCTGGGCGCCGATGTAAGTGTGGTCTTTAACGGTTCGGTATACAACCGCAATATCTTATCAACGCCCAGCAATAATTTCGACATCAACCAGGCCAATGTAAACGGCGCGATACTGGTACCGTTGTTTAAAGACCGTTTTGTAATTTCCCTGGGCAGCTCGATGGAAGTGCCGCTGGCCTCCTCCATCCAGCAGAGCGTTCAGTTCCTTCCCGATGTAACAGCTGCGTGGATGCTGAACCAGAGCGGTACCATCCGGTTAAACTTTTTTTACCGGGAAAACCTGGATTACCTTACCACCAACAGCACCGGGGCCGCCAAGCTCAAACGGACGGGGGGCGGTATTTCCTTCCGGAAAGAATTTGATACCCTCGGCGAAATTTTCCGTAATGTACGTAAACAGGTACAGCGGGAAATGCTGCTGCAAAGTCCCGTACGGCCGGATTCTTCAAAGCCGGCGCCATCCGATTCATCCCTGCAAAAACGGGTAGAACCCGCGCTTATGGAAAAGAAGAAGGAACCGCTTTCGGCTACACCCAAGCCGAAGGTGGATTGATGGTTGGAATGGAGATTCAGGATTTCAGAATTGAGCTTTCAGACAATTTGAAACATGTGTAAGTGGAGGTATGGATACAGCGCCTCCGGGCCACTTCAGCCTTGCTCAAAATTTCCTACTTTTACCCTTTTTGATTCCAGTGAAATACGACAGCACTATGTGGAGAAAACTTTTGGGCATTCCATGCATGATCATTGGCGGCATGATCTTTTTATTTTTCCTGTACAATCTGCAAAACATCCACATACCTCGGGCCGGGCTGTATACTACAGCGGGAGCTGTTATTTTTATAGCCGGAACCCTTCTTATAGACCCGCACCCTTATTTTAAATACCGCAAACAAAGAGCCGCCGCCCTAAACGCATTCAACAACCTGCTGGCAAACGGGGAAAAGATCACCGTAGATCTCAGGGAATGTATAATAACAGCACACCAGTATTATGAGGAATTTGAAACCGGCACCAACCGCTCGCGCGCTTTGGATGCAGCCATTGGCGAAGCCCATCGCAATATCCGGTCGGCTGAAATCCGTCAGAGTTTCTTTTCCTTTTCGTATTTCAACCCCCGCTTAAATCAAACGGAAATCTTTAAAAGTCCGGTTATTTATAAAGACAAAATCACATTGGAATTCCTGTTGCATCATCAGCAAACAACGCTTTTGTATGTCAGCAAGTCGGATCGTTCTTTATACTACTTCGACCTCGATTTTTTGGAAACATAACGGCTGCCACCCGGGAGTCAATCATCGAGCCATCAGCTATTAGCTATCAGCAGTCAGTTATCAGTTGGTTCTGGACTGAATTTGAAGATTTGAAAATGAAAATCCCATGGTCCATCTTCAGGTTTCATCTATCAGTGGATCCCGTTGAGCGACATGGATTCTATTCCAGGCATTAAACGAAATTCAACCTGAAACGTTGAACATTTAACCTGGAACGGACCTTTAGCTCACGCTTGAAAATCCTTCCGTTGTAACCGTTATTTTCTCGCGCATCATTTCGCGCACAGCAGTTATAATACCTTCGGCATCATAACCACATTCCCGGTGCAGCTCCTTGGGTGTGCCATGCTCTACAAGACGATCAGGAATCCCCAGGATCCGTACCTCGTTTTTATAACCGTGTTTGGCCATAAATTCGAGTACCGCGGCACCGATGCCACCGATAACGGTTCCATCTTCTACCGTAACCAGTTTGGGATATTTTTGACAGGCTTCGTGAAGCAATGCTTCATCCAGCGGTTTTGCAAAACGCAGATCGTAATGTCCGGGTAAAATGCCGTCCTGGTGCAGGGTACGGATCGCGGATGCTGCAAAATTGCCCGGGTGGCCAAAGCTCAGGATGGCAATATCTTTTCCTTCCTTTAACCGGCGGCCCTTACCAACAGGAATTTCTTCCATGGGCGTGCGCCATTCCGGCATCACTCCCTCGCCGCGCGGATAGCGGATCACAAAAGGAAATTCATTTTTTTTCAGTTGCGCGGTATACATCAGGTTGCGCAGCTCCGACTCATTCATCGGCGCGCTCACAATCATATTGGGAATACAGCGGAAGTACGCAATATCATAACAACCATGGTGGGTGGGGCCATCATCCCCTACCAACCCGGCCCGATCTAAACAAAAGATCACCGGCAGCTGCTGGATGGCTACATCATGCACGGCCTGATCATAGGCACGCTGCATAAAGGAGGAATAAATATTACAAAAAACCCGCAACCCCTGGGTGGCCATACCCGCACTGAGGGTAACCGCATGTTGCTCACAGATTCCCACATCCAGTGCACGGTTGGGCATTTGCTCCATCATGTACTTTAAGGAGCTACCCGACGGCATGGCCGGGGTAATTCCAAAGATGCGGTCATTTTTTTCTGCGAGTTCGATGATCGTTTTACCAAATACATCCTGGTATTTGGGAGGCTGGGGCGTTTCAAAAGTCTTTTTAATGATCTCGCCGGTCACCTTATCAAACAAGCCGGGTGCATGCCATTTGGTTTGGTCCTTTTCAGCCAGCGCATATCCCTTTCCTTTTGTGGTGATCACGTGCAGGATCTTGGGACCGCCGATCTGTTTCAGATCCTTTAAAGTATCTACCAGTTTGGTGATATTATGCCCGTCGATAGGCCCGAAATACCGCAGCTTCAGCGACTCAAAAAGATTCGAGTTGCTGTTCAGCATGCCCTTTAGCCCTTCCGCCAGTTTATGCGCAATGCTCTTGGAAATGCTTTTGCCCACCGGCAGTTTATTCAAGGCATTCCAAACATCATCTTTAAATTTATTGTACTTTGGAGAAACGGTAATATCGGTAAGGTACTCTTTTAATGCCCCTACATTCGGATCAATGCCGATGCCATTATCATTCAGGATGATCAGCATATCGGTATTGGATACACCTGCGTGATTCATGGCTTCAAAAGCCATCCCTGCCGTCATGGAACCATCGCCGATCACAGCCACCACCTTACGATCCTTTTCACCTTTGTATTTTGCCGCAATCGCCATACCCAAAGCCGCCGAAATAGACGTGGAGGAATGTCCCACTCCAAAGGTATCATATTCGCTTTCCGCGATCTTGGGAAACCCGCTCAACCCGTTATACTTCCGGTTGGTTTCAAAGCGATCCCGGCGGCCGGTAATAATTTTATGCCCATAGGCCTGATGCCCCACATCCCAAACCAGGAGATCTTCCGGTGTATTGTATACATAGTGCAGGGCCGTGGTCAGTTCCACCACCCCTAAACTGGCAGCAAAATGCCCGCCATGTACACTTACTACATCAATAATGTATTGCCTGAGTTCATCGCAAAATTCGTGAAGTTTATCTTCCGGTATCTTTTTAAGATCCGCAGGTGTATTCACTTGCTGCAAAAGTGGTCCAGGAGTTATTGCCATTCGCATCCGATTATGCTGCAAAAATACATAAATATTCCCTTTATGGAGGAGTTTTCCTTTCCCGGAAGGAATGCCTCAGAAGCACTGAAACACAGAAATTTAAATACCAGGTATAGGGGTCAAAGACATAAATCCGAAATAAAGACGGCTGTTCCGGGAATTTATAATCTTTTCATGGCTCCGGTGTGTGCGCTGCCCCGTTTCACGCAACGATGCTGAGGGGCAAAGACGTAAAGCGACTGCAAAAGCCACGAATACGTTCGTTGCCGGTTATTTATCGAAGTACCGTGCTTTGATCCATTTCGATTCAGTCCCAAATTAAATAAAAAAAATTCAACGCTTCAGTGTCTCAGTGCTTCTGTGGCCATTACCCCGGCTTCAGGAAAGATCCAGTGTTTCATAGGAGGTCAGCGCATCATCAAACACCGAAAAAACCGCCGGGTAACCCTTTTTTATAAACCCGATGCGGTCATCCATCCGTATGGCCCGTGCCGGCCGGCAGGTAGCCATCTCTACAGCCTCCTGTAAGGAAACACCCACGAAATCCACGGCGTTCTTCATGGCCTCGGGCATTGATATCGCTGCCCCGGCTAAACTGCCTGCTTTATCGCGGTAATAGCCATCGATCATTTCAATATCCAGCCCCTCCCAATCGAAACGCGTTTTCCGGCGTCCCAGGAAGGATGCATCGCTGATGAGGAACAGGTGGTCTTTTTTCTGCCGGTACGCAACCCGGGCAGCCGCGTAATGACAGTGCCCTCCGTCCAGTATAATAGGTGCATAGACCGCTTCGTTATCAAAAGTAGCCCCCACCAGGCCGCATTCCCGGTGCCCCAGTTGAGTCATGGCGTTATAAAGATGCGTAACCAGGCGAATGCCCATCGCGAAATAACGTTGCGCCTGTTCGTAATTCATCATTGAATGACCCGCCGACAACACAATACCGGTATTGAGCAGGCGTTCCAGCTGTACATCGGTAAAACATTCCGGGGCGATGGTCATAACCTGTATCACCCCCTGGCCCAATGCAATGATTTCATCCAGTTCGCGGTCCGTGGGTTTGCGGATGATCTGTTCATTATGCGCTCCTTTTTTTGCCGGGTTCATAAACGGTCCTTCCAGGTGCATGCCCAGGGTGCCGGGTTGTGTTTCGTTAAACCGGCGGATGGCATCAATGGCAGTGCGTATGGTTTCCTGCGGGGAACTGATCAGGGTGGTCAGGAAAAAAGGCGTAGCATAGGCCCTGCTGGCCTGGTACATATCCTCAAGGGTTTCCAGGTCCGGATTTTTTGAAAAGTAACGCCCGGTGCCCCCGTTTAGCTGGATATCGATAAAGCCTGCGGAAATATTTTTGCCTTTGAGCTCAACCGGTTCGGCCGTCTCCGGCACTTCTTTTTGCACAGCAACGATCCGGCCTTCGTTTATAAGGATACAATGTTCTGTTAACACTTCACTGCCGGTATAAATAACGGCATTGTGGATTGCCTTCATGGTAATGGGGTTTATGCAAATATAACAACTGGCTAAACGCAGAACGCCAAACGCAGAACGCAGATTTCTGGTTGAATGCTACAGGTTCAATTACTGTTTAATACTCAATGTATGTTCACAATTGACCATTCACCATTGCCTTTCGGGGACATGGACACAGAGGAAACCTGCCATAGATTTCAGTTCATCGATCCCGGACGTAATCAGCTGAAGACTGATTGCTGAATGCTGACGGCTCATTTTCACATTCCTACGTCTTCATATTTTCAAATTCCCCGGAGTCCCGCATCTCCTGTATATTTACAGTAATTGAAGCAAGATGTCAAAGAGAACCGATTATATTTCCTGGGATGAATATTTTATGGGCGTGGCCCTGTTGTCTGGCAAGCGGAGCAAGGATCCTTCCACACAGGTGGGAGCCTGCATCGTAAATCAACAGAACAAGATCGTAGGTGTAGGATATAACGGGTTGCCCATCGGCATCAGCGACGACCAGTTTCCCTGGCAAAACGAAGGTGCGTTCCTGGATACCAAGTACCCCTATGTTTGTCATGCAGAGCTCAATGCCATCCTGAACAATATCGGCATGAATCTCAGTGGCTGTAAGATCTACACTGCTTTATTCCCCTGCAATGAATGCAGCAAGGCCATTATACAATCCGGCATCGGCGAAGTGATTTACCTTTCAGACAAATATGCCAGTAAAGAAAGTTTTATTGCAGCCAAACGCATGCTGCAAACAGCCGGTATTCAGCTCCGGAAGATGACGCCGGATGTAAATGAGGTTACTCTTTCCTTTGATGAAAAAGGCGTATGATCCGCAGGACATCCCTTTAAAGATTTTGTAAAAGCAGTGTTACAGGTGAAACCATTCAGCAAGCTGTGCCGGTATCCCGCAATGGCGCTGCTGCCATCATTAAAGTTTTTTATACCGCAACTGCAGCACATCATTACTCAGTTGCTCCTGTGCAACCAACTTAAGCCGGATATTTAACCCGTCATTTGTACCTAAGATTCCCCCAACTGTAATCGTTGGAATCACATTTAACACCACATCGGTTACCCGGTCCTTTTCAAGGAATGCATTGTAGGTCTCTGTACCGCCGCCAATAAACATTTCATTAGCGCCCCTTGCCTCCAGGTATTTCACCGCCTCTTCGGGACTATTGGTTACCTGATATGCATCAGTTGTTTGTCGAGTTGAAGAAAGTATAACAAATACCACCTCCGGAAGTACTTCCCTCACCTTGTCGATTCCACCAAAGGCGGTTACAAAATTTTCGAATGATTTTCTTCCCATTACAAGATTCCCCACACGGTTTATATACTGAATGGACAAGCCGATTATCTCCGACGGCACTTCATGACCGGCATTTTCAGACAGGAGTAGTTTTCCATTTGCAGAAACATTTGCGTATACTGTTATTTTCATAAAAAGAATTTGTATCACCAAAAGTATCAGCGAATTACTTTACTTTCATTATCCGTTAACCGGAGGTAACCACTTACCTGGAAGTAACTATGCATATAAAAAGACCAGAAAAAACAAGGCCAGAATGTATCCAGAACCTGCTTGCACTAAGGGACAGTCTTGAACTTTTAGGAGGCAAGTGGAAACTTTTGATCGTACTGCATATCAGCTGCCGGCCAAAAGAATTGCTGCATTTCAAAAAACTGGAAAAAGAAATCACCGGCATATCGGCGAAGATGCTTTCAAAAGAGTTGAAAATACTTGAAGAAAATAAAATCGTAACCCGTACCGTCCAAAACACCCGGCCGGTTACCGTTACCTATACCCTCACAACATACGGGCAAACACTTATTCCCATCGCAGATGCATTGCAACAATGGGGCTTACACCACCGGAAAATAATAAAAGGAAAATAAAGCAAGCGGAATATTAATCAACAGACACGGTGCTGGCGACTAGTTAAATATTCCGTTGATTTCCGTTAGTATAATGGGTTTGCCACCCGTTACTACGATGGTATGCTCATGTTGGGCCATATACCCGCCGTTGTTTCCAACCAGCGTCCACCCGTCATTCAGTTCTGTTGCATAGGAGGATGTGGTAGCAATAAATGTTTCAATGGCCACAACGGAGTTCTTTTTAAACCGGCGTTGGTCAAACCGGTTTTTGTAATTGAGCAACTCTTCCGGCTGTTCGTGCAGTCCTCTGCCGATGCCATGCCCGCCGAGATTTTTAATGACCAGGAACCCCTTCTTTTTAGCTGCGGTTTCCATGATATGTCCCACATCGGCAATCTTAACCCCGCCTTTAATGTGTTCAAGCGCCTGTTTCAGTATGGCACGGGATGCCTCCACCAATGGCTGATGTTGATGGATGTCGTTTCCAAGAACAAAGGAGGCGCCGTTATCTGCCCAAAAGCCGTTCAGCTCAGCCGATACATCAATATTGACCAGGCTACCCTCCCTTAATATCCGTTTAACGGACGGTATACCATGACAGAATTCATGATCAACACTGATGCAGGCACATCCCGGGAATCCGTAGGTTAGCTTCGGAGCGGGTCTTGCACCAAAACCTGAGAGTATCGCAGCTCCGTAATCGTCCAGCTCTTTTGTGCTCATTCCCGGCCGGGCATAGTCCATCATTTGTTTTAATGTATATGCAACCGCTTCTCCTGCATGTTGCATACCGGTCAGCTCCGATTCCTTGGTTATAGACATGGTTGTTGTTTTAAGATTGTAAAGGTATGCACTCTTGCAAATTTACTTTTTTATTGTTCATGGCAGACGGGGGAAAAGAGTGCGCATTCTCAACCCGGGGGCATAGTTCCCCGCTAAAAGCAAATAGTGCCCCTCACTCAAATATTTTATCGATCTGTGCGGAAGGGTCTGCAAAGAATTCTTTAACGCTACACAGTTCCTTGAACTCCTGGTGCTCATAGTCTGCAAAAGCAAAGCATTTCTTTTTGGGATACCACACCAAAAAACCGTCGCTGCTGTAATTATCCACAGCACTCAGCAGGTCTAAAAATTTATGTTTCATCCAGTTTACCTCCTTCACTTCTAAAACTGTATTGAATTCAATAAACCGTACATTTTCATTACCGGGCAGCTCTATCCGCCGGTTGGCACCGCGCAGTATTTTCAGGAGCGCATCCGGCAACTTATAACTTTTTAGCGCTTCCAGCCGTTGTTCCTCGTTGTGCCATTGCTCGGGCTCCAGCGCTTTCAGAAAGGCCTTCATCTCTTCGTTCTGATTGACCGCTGCACAGTTATACGGCCGTTCTCCATAATGGTCCTTTATCGTAACATCCGCTCCGTGCGCTACCAGGCGTTTTACCGTTTCCAGGTCGTTGTTCCCCGCTGCAACATGTACTGGTGTGGAGTTATAGGGAAATACCATATCCGGTTTGCAAAAGTTTACATCCACCCCCTGCTCCAGCAACAACGCAATGGCCTTATACTGGCGGTTGGAGACGGCCTGCCGCAGGGAACTGCCATCATTTTTAAGATCATAACCGGCTTCGATCAATACGGGAATCAGGTGGTAGTTATTACCATACAGTGCAGCTCCCAGAGCAGACTTACCTATTTTATGCCGGGCATTGACATCGGCACCGTTTTCAATCAGGTGCTTTACTATTTTTACATCGCCCCAGGAACAGCCTCCTAAAATGGCCGGATTTTCGGTATTATTCAATTCCACCTTTTTTGAGAGCAGCCAATCCAGTACCTTTTTCTTCTTTTCGTATAGGGCAAGGGTAAGCGGCGTTTCGGCAACCCGTACGGTAATCTGGATCTTTTTATTGATGTCAAGTCCGCCGGTCATTTTATGTTCCAAAGCGGCAATATCTTCGGCCATGATCAGTTGGGCGATTTCGGTCAGTTCGGCGTTCGGTCCAAATAATTTCATTTCTTGTTTTTTGATGTGAAGGCTCCATGCATTCACACAGATGTAGCAGACACAAGATATTACTTTTTACGACAGATACATATAACCGCCTTATATCCCTGCCGCACCTCGGATTTAAAAAACAACTATACAGATCATCATTCCGCAAGCCAGTATGGAAAACAGCGTCCGGATATGATTGTACCGGTTCCAGGGAGTTTCAAAACGGGAGCGCACGGCTTTAGCCGCCTCCGGATCCAGCTGATCAATATCCTGCCGCTCCAGGTAATTGTTCAATGGTACATTGCATAACATCGTAACCATAAACACGCCGCCCGTATACACCAGCGCAATCACCAGCATCCACATAAACAAAAACTGATCTTCAAAAAAACGGATAATTGTGGTAGCAATAAGAAAGAGGGGGGCACCGATAAAACACAACAGGAACACGGGATTCAGGATTGCTTTATTGATTTTTTGCATTGCCAATAAATAGCTTTTATCATCCAGTTGCTTCAGTCCCTGCGTTACCGCAACGCTGAACGAAAAGAAGAGTCCTGCCATCAATGCTACCAGCATCAGGGCTACAAAAAAACACACATTCCCCAGTATCATGTTAAATAGATTTGATTCATAAAAATGTACCCGGTCGTTATCAATAGCCGGCACACGGCGTTATCCGAGCGTCTGCCAGGAAATGCCGTCCGGCTTTTCCAGTGCCAGGCATTCCGCGGCCCATTCCAGTTCGATGGCAACCAGTTTTACAAAAACCGTCTTTAGCCAGTCAGGCATAGGTTCATGCCTGATCCGGCTGAAATGTACCGCACAGGCGGCCGCTGCTGCGCTTCCGCCATCCGGTATGATCGTTGCCGGCCGGGGTCCTCCTTCCAGGTATAGTGTAGGCAACAGCCGTGCCAGATCGGAACGGGCACTGCCCTGCGCGGCATGGCTCCAATCTACAAACACCACCTGCTGCCCGTCAAAACAGATATTGTCACTGCGCATATCACCATGAACAAGATGGTTGCCCGATTCATCATTAAGCGCTTCGGCTGCGGTTAATGCAGCTACCGACGCCCGGAACCGACGTTCCGAACATAATTCCAGCGCCAAAAACGGTTCGGGGTTTGCAGCAAGCTCCGGCCAAAGCAGCCATTGTTTAGAAGGCAGCAACGGGAGATCCGCTATAGTAGGTAACCCGGTCAGCCTCCGTAGTCCTGAAAAAACTTGTTCCTGATCGCCCCGCCGCCAATGTACCCCACGGTGGCCCGCCGGCCAATAGGCCGCACTCAGGTCCTGGGTTAACAGTACCGGATAGCCGCCTGGCACTTCGATCCAATCGATCACGCGGGGCATCAGCGGCTCCTGAACAGCAGCCAATACCAACTGTTCCCGGTGCAGCCATACGGTGGTCTGCGGATCCGTTGCCGCCTTTACAAATACCTTGCTGCCATCGTTGAAGGATACAGAGAACCGGTGTGCCGCCGAAAGACCACATTCCGGAACCGTCCAGACCATGGTCTTTTTCCGGAAGCGGGTTTCTACCAGCTCCCGCAGATATGACGGGGGTTGATTGTTTGCATTCATATAGCAGCACATTGTATGTTTTCACAGAAATAAAATTTCAATATCAGGTCAACAAAACCCAGGGCGGTCCTGTTCAGCGCTACCGCACACAGAGCAGGGCTGCCGCCACCACACCTGCGGTTTCCGTACGCAGCCTTGTTGCACCAAGGGTTACGGGCTGGTACCCGTTTGCCAACGCGGTGCCGATTTCCTCCGTTGTAAAATCACCTTCCGGTCCTATAAGGATAATAGTGTCTGCATCTGCCAGCTGGTCTTTCAGGGAATACTTTTCATTTTCCACGCAATGTGCAATAAACTTCCGGGGAACAGCATGAAAATCCCGGTCTTTTATAAAGTCTGCATACTTCAGAGGTTCGGGCAGCTGCGGCAACCAAACCTGCCGGCTTTGCAATAAAGCACTGATCAGGATCTGCTGCAGCCGTTCTGTTTTAGCGCGTTCTTTTTCCGTACGCTCACTGATCAGGGGAATGATTGCCGCAACGCCGATCTCCGTTGCTTTTTCGAGGAACCATTCAAAACGGTTCGCATTTTTTAGTAAAGAAATGGCGACCGTAACCCGCGGATGGCGGGGCGGTGAAAAAACGGTGTCGGAAACCGTTACCGTGCAATGTTTTTTATGGGGATCAGCAATGATAGCGGTAAGCAGATGGCCTTTACCATCTGTAAGATGCAGCCTTTCGCCGGTCTGCATCCGCAATACCTGTACGATATGACGGGAATTGTTTTCGTCCAGCACCATGTTACTTTCGCCGGGCGTATATTGACTGATATAAAAAAAAGGAAGCTGCAAAACAGCGCTTTGTTTAAGGTTTAAAATTCAGGGTTCAATGTTCAAGGCCTGCCCGCCGTACTAGTTTCAATATGAACCGTTACACGTTGCACCTTAAACTAAATTAAAAAGGCGCTTCCTCCAGGTCGTCAAACTCATCGTCCTTCATCTTATTCATCTTGCTCTCTACCTGGAACAATTTGGCGCCGCCGCCACCACCGCCTTCTTCTTCATCGATCCGCTTCCAGCTGCTGCCCGGCGCGGCCATAATATTATACGGATCTTCTTCCCAACTGATGAATTTTTGAATATGTAGTAATGCCTTCAGTTTAATGGTTTCGAGTGAACCATTCCGGTGCTTGGCGATCTTTACCTCGGTTAACCCCCGCTGGTCCTCACCTTCGGCGCTGGTGTTCATATCATAGTAATCCGGGCGGTACAGGAACATAACCATATCCGCATCCTGCTCAATGGCACCCGATTCCCGAAGGTCACTCAACTGCGGTACCCGGTTACCATCCTTGGAGCCCCGTTGCTCCACGGCCCGGCTTAGCTGAGACAATGCAATGATGGGCACGCTTAACTCCTTGGCCAATCCTTTCAGGTTCCGGCTGATGGAGCTGATCTCCTGTTCCCGGTTGCCTTTGGAATCGCCACTGCCGCTCATCAGCTGCAGGTAGTCGATAATGATCATGCCGATATTGTGTTTATTTTTGAGTTTACGGCATTTGGCCCGCAGCTCAAAGATATTCAGTGCCGGTGTATCATCTATAAACAACGGAGCCTGTGAAAGCCGCTGGATACCCTTGGTATAGAGCTGCTTCATTTCATGATCTTCCATTTTACCCCGTGCGATCTTTTCCAGCATGATTTCACTTTCGGCAGACAGCACCCGCTGTACCAGCTGGGCGGCACTCATCTCCAGGGAAAAGAAGGCCACCGCCGTGGGGCGTTCTTTCTTTTTATCCATCACCGCGTTACGTGCCAGGTTCAGCGCAAAGGCGGTCTTCCCCACCGCAGGACGTGCCGCAAGGATGATCAGATCCGTATTCTGCCAGCCATAGGTGACCTTGTCCAGCATTTTAAACCCACTGGGTACACCGGTAATGTCTTCGTTGCGGTGCCGCAGGTCTTCGATCCGTTGTATGGTTTGCACCAATACCGAATCGATCGGTTGTATGGTACTGCGCAGGTGTGAATTGGTGATCTCAAATAGTTTAGATTCGGCGTCGTCCAGCAGTTCAAATACATCTGTGCTGTCTTCAAATGCATCATTGATGATTTCCCCGCTGATCCGGATCAGTTCGCGCTGTATAAACTTCTGTAATACGATCCGTGCATGCGATTCAATATTCGCCGCGGAAACAACAGCGTTGGTAAGCCGGGTAACATAATAGGCGCCCCCTACCATTTCCAGCTCCTCACGTCCTCTTAATTCCTCAACAACGGTAAGGATATCGATGGGCTGACTTTTATGCGCCAGCGACTGCATGGCCCGGAAGATCCGCTGGTTGGCGTCTACATAAAAACAATCCGCTTTTAATACTTCGATAACAGCGTCAAACGCATTCTTCTCCAGCATGATGGCACCCAGGATGGCCTCCTCCAGCTCTCTGGCCTGAGGGGGTACCTTTCCATAAACCATCGTTCCCAGGTCAACCGCCGTTCTGCGTTTCTGCTTCCGATCTTTATTTACATCTTTTAAATCCATTATATTAAAACAACTGTTTTTCTGCCCTTTAAGACAAAAATCCGCTATCATTAGCTATACACCAATGATTTCGCGGTTCATTTTTCCAACCTTAAATTTATCAATTTTAGGGAAGATTCTGTTATGGTCCCTTGAAATCAGGAAGCGAATTTAGACCCTAAAAAGGGTAGAAAAAAATCTTTATTTCTGGACCAATTATTAACAGGGTTATACACAGGAGCGAGGATTGAGATTTGAGAATCGGGAATCGGGAAATCGGGTGTGCAGTTCCAAAGCCGGGCGTTACGGCCATCGCTCTTCCGGCCGAACGCTAAAAGCAGCGCCCTCACCTTCATCACAAATCCCGAATCTGAATACTGAGCTAAAAATCGTTTTCTTTGCAGTATGGACATCGTGCAGAAATACTTTGATGATTTTACGGCTACGCAACAGGACCAACTAAAGGCGTTGGAAGAATTGTACCGCGACTGGAATGAAAAAATAAATGTGATCAGCCGTAAGGATATCGAAAGTCTTTATGAAAAGCATGTGCTGCATTCGCTCAGCATTGCCGCGGTTTTTCACTTCCCGCCCGGCACACAGGTGGTAGACCTGGGCGCAGGCGGTGGGTTTCCCGGTGTTCCGCTGGCCATCTTCTTCCCGGAGGTAGAGTTTTTGCTGGTAGACAGCATTGGTAAAAAATTAAAAGTAGTAGATGCTGTAAGTGAGGCCATCGGCCTGAAAAATTTACAGACGCGGCATTGTCGTATCGAAGACGTAAAAGACAAAAAGTTTGATTTTGTCGTTTCCAGGGCCGTAGCACCGCTGAAGGATCTCTGGCAATGGAGCCGGCCGCTGATCCGGAAAGACCCCGCCAAACATACGGTGCGGCTGATTGAAAAAGGAGATCATGCCCCCGGGCTGATCTGTTTGAAGGGCGGCGATCTTACACAGGAAATTTTTGAAAGCGGCACCCGGCCGCATATAATGGCCATCAGTGACCTGTTTACCGAACCCTTCTTCGAAGAAAAGTACCTGGTATACGTGCCGAAATAGTGCTGGCCAGCTATTGCTTCGGAGGTTCCGGCCATACAACATTTCCGGTCCATTGTCGCAAACTATCCTCCAGCACCCGTGTTACAATAGCTTGGATCTTCGAAGGTAGTTTATCAAACTCTTTAATTTGCTGGGGAGCATATTGACTTTCATCCTTCCAATGGGCTTCAGTACCAGGATTTATACGAGTATAAGCAGTATAGGATACATAAGACTGATACACCATTGGGTTTTCAGGATCAAACACCTTCGGGCGATATGGACCATTCATAAGCGGTATTTGAACAACCTTAAAAACTTTTAAAATACCGGATTCTAATACCCAACAAGAAGCATTAGATTTAAAGCCTCAACAATCTTGTTCATTGCCAAGCAGCAAGACGATTATCACTTTTAAATCCGCATTCCTTCTTCAATGTCGTTTACTTAGACGATTTTTTTTATCATTGCCGCAGATACGCTGATGGTGCCTGCAGCGCTTTCGCTGCGCTATTGTTGAGTACGATTAAGGCCTGTGCCAGATCTGCGTATCTGCTGCCCTTAACGGGGCAACACTGGTTCCTTATTACAATTGCACATGCGGCATTTCCCGCTCCGCATCATAGGCCATAAAAAAGTAATTATATCCTTTTTCAAACTGACCGATGAACTCATGCCGGTTAAAGCCGGGCTGGCCTCTCAGGAAATATTGTTGCAGGGTAAGGGTATACCCCAAGGCATCAAAAAAGTCAAACATTAGTTCCGGTGTGGCGCCGTAAAGATCGCTGCCGCCCTTTCCAAACTCAAACAATACCACGGGGCGGTGTTGTTGCAGGATCCGCTGCCCTCCTTTCAATACTTCCAACTCCGCCCCTTCCACATCGATCTTGATCAAACGGACCGGCATTTCCGGCGGAACCACTTCTTCCAGACGTTCTACTTTCACCCGGATCTTTTCAGTGGCATATTGTGTATCCTGAAAATTCCGCTCCTTTAATCCGCTTACCGCAGGGCGGTCTTTAAACACAGTAAATTCCGCTTCCCCGGCCTCGCTGGAAAGGGCCGTATTAAAAAGACGCACCCGGCTGCCATATTTTTTTTGTAACTGGGCAAACAGGTATGGGATGGGTTCAAATCCTATATGTTGCCCTTGCGGCGCTCTTTTCAGAATAGCAGAAAGGATCTCGCCCTTGTGCGCGCCGATATCAATGCAGTTGCTGTCCTCTTTTAATATCCGTTTGATCACGTCAAAGGTTTCAAAGTCGTACCGGTCAAACGGCGGCTGCAATACTTTTTCTGAAAAATGATAAAAACGGTACGCCATTTTTTTAGCTGCCGTTGTTACCACCTGTGGAACATATTTGCGTTTCATGAGCTGTAAAAATAGGGCATTTAGCGTCAAAGGACAATGAGCCGCAAAAAGAACTTCATAAGGATCGGCCGATCCCCGCTCCTAGCTCCCCGCTCCTTTGATGGTTACCGGTTTGCGCTAAGCAGCGGTATGTAATGGTAACCAATGGTGTTTACCAACGGGGCTACAAAGCGCACCATTTACTGCTGATTATTTGAGGCTAAAGCCTGACTGCTGAATGGCCTAAACAATTTGTGCTTTTATCTGGTTGAACCAGTTTTGATTGGCACTTCCGAAAAAATGATAATCAATAAAAAAGTACATCACCTGGCCGCTGCTGGTGGCAATACGCAACGGTTGCCCGCCCAAACCAAAGTTATGCATAAGCGTTTTCGTATAGTATTCGTCAAACCCGATATACAGCTGCGAAATCCGGTCCAGCGGAACCGAATAGTATTCATTGCCCGATAATTCGATGGATTTTTCGGTAAGTGCAATATCCGTTGCATGTTGATGAAATGGCGGACCACCGGTAATACGGATTCCCCCACCGCGATCTTTGCCACGCGTTAAAACCTCATGTTTAAAACACCACAAGGCAGTACCGGTTATCAATAGTGTTTTCATGCCTTAATAATGCCCTTTAAAGGTACAGCTTTTTATTTTTTAACCGAAAGTGCCTATATTGGTGCAGCGCGCATGCATAAACAACACGCCGTAGTGGCGCTGGTTATTTTCAATCAATCAGCTGCAAGGCCTGTACGGGTTCAAATGACTGCAACGATACCAGTACCGTTTATGCATCCGGGCCAACGTTATACAAATATTTTCTATATGACCCGATACACGTCCCTGCTTTTTTGCCTGGTTTTTTTACTAACCAGCCCGTTCCTGCATGCACAACCAGCATCGCAGAGCCGCGAGCCCCTGTTACCTATAGTGGAAAAGATTGTTGATGAGGTGCAGCAGCACTCCCAATTGGAAAAACTGGCGGGCGAGCTGCTGGATGGTATTGGTCCCCGTCTGGTAGGCACACCCGAAATGCAAAAAGCCGGCGATTGGGCGATCGCGAAATTTCAAAGCTGGGGCATCAGCGGGAGCAAACAATCGTTTGGTGAATGGCGCGGATGGCAGCGGGGCATTTCACAGGTAGAGATGATCGCCCCACGCATCAAAAGCCTCGAAGCCACACAACTGGCCTGGAGCCCTGCAACCAAAACACCGGTACAGGGCGAGGTAGTGGTTTTGCCCCCTGTAAACAATGCGGATGCATTTGCCGAATGGTTAAAAACGATAAGAGGGAAAGTGGTATTGATCTCCCAATACCAGCGCTCCGGCCGGCCCGATTACCAGATCAAGGAATTTGCCACCCCGGAATTGTATGAGAAGATGATGCGGGAACGGGCCGGCGATGCAGAAGCCTTCCGTAAATCTATGGCCAATACCGGGTATACAGCCAATACATTGCCGGAGGCCCTGGAAAAATCCGGGGCTGCGGCCATTGCCATTTCAAACTGGACGGGCATTATGGGCGCTAACCGTATTTTTGGGGCGCGTACCAAAAAGATCCCGACCATCGATATTGCGGTGGAAGACTATGGCATGTTATACAGGATGGCGGTAAACGGGTTAGCACCCCGCATCCGGATCCATGTACAATCCAAAGAGCTGGGCATGGTTCCAACCTTCAATATTGTGGGTCGCATCGAGGGGAAGGAAAAGCCCAATGAATATGTAGTGCTTTCAGCACACTTCGATTCCTGGGACGGCGCCCAGGGAGCCACCGATAATGGTACGGGTACCATTACCATGATGGAAACGATACGGGTATTAAAAAAATTATACCCCAACAACAAACGCACCATACTGGTTTGTTTGTGGGGAAGCGAGGAACAGGGACTGAACGGTTCCCGCGCCTTTGTAAAAGACAATCCGCAAATCGTACAAAACATCCAGGCGGTATTTAACCAGGATAATGGTACCGGACGTATTGCCAATATCAGCGGCCAGGGTTTTGTAAATGCATACGACTACCTGGGCCGGTGGCTGTCCGCCGCTCCTAAAAAGATCACCACAGGTATTGAAACCAGCTTCCCCGGAATGCCCGGTGGCGGCGGA
This sequence comes from Niabella pedocola, assembly GCF_021044425.1. GTDB lineage: Bacteria > Bacteroidota > Bacteroidia > Chitinophagales > Chitinophagaceae > Niabella > Niabella pedocola. The sequence goes on from NZ_JAJNEC010000005.1 coordinate 193,970, forward strand.
TCGGATCATGCGTCTTTTGTAGCTGCAGGCGTGCCGGCATTTATGCTCAGCTCATTGAGCTGGGGCTACGGCGGCTATACCTGGCATACCAACCGGGACACCTATGATAAGATCGTTTTTGATGAAGTAAAGAATAATGTGATCCTTACGGCTGTACTGGCTTATATGGCATCAGAAGATCCTCAGACGGCCAACCGCGATCAGCGGGTACTACCGGTTGTAAACGGTAAACCATCGGCATGGCCGGAAATAAAAGATCCCGAACGCCGGGGCGGCGTTGAAAAATAGCGCTTTGTTTTCCGGGTGCTTACGGGTGCTGCTCAAAAGAATGGTGCGTTCGGATGCCCATCTAACAGCCCCCGGGTACACTGCTACGTTGGAACAACGCTTTTTTATTACACGCCATTTTTGTTGATCATCATCGCGGTAAAAATTCCTGCAAACCGTTTTTCACAGACGGCGCAACTTCTTTTATTTCAAATTTCTTTCTTTCAGTAGTTTTTCCAATGCTTTTTGATATTTCCGGTTCCGGGTCGCTATCGGAATATAAATTAAGGGCAGCAAACTTAGCAGGCCAAAACCTTTTTTAACGATGCTGAAAACCGATATACCGATTAAAACACCAATAATTGCAGCATCGAAAATAACAGTTGTTTTACTTTTTTTTACTTCCTGTAATAACGCCTCATCTGTTAATGTGGACAGCTCTTTTTGATTCATTTATATAATTTATGGAACTTGTTAAGTTGCGTAATGTGTAATAAAAAACGGCCTCGCCGTACGACACTTTCCGATCCGACAATGATGCTTCAGGGGAAAGAAATGAACCCGGTCAACCCCTTTCCTTCGGATAAAAAACGGTATCAGCCATTCAGGCCTCAGGCTTCCCGTTCCGCAAATGGCTGAAGCCGTTAATACTTCAGCTCCAGGCGGTTGTTTCTCCGGTTCACATCGGCCATACGCTGCGAAGGATCTATTTCTGCAACGGCGATGTCTGTTAAGCGGTGATTGGTTTCTACCGTATAGTATTTATTGGTCCAGGGCCAGGGCTGGTATACCAGCCATTTAATGGTTTTATTTTCCGCCGGCTTGGCCTGGTACATGAGGTCCAGCGGCACATTGTGCATTTCCCTGGTGCTGTCTTTAAACGTGATCAAAAAATCAACCGGCATCGGCATCAGGCCATCGTTACGCAAACGGATCTTTGTTTTGCCGCCTTCCTCCCAAAGACTGTCAATTGCATAATCGATCGTACGGGTGGTATAGATCCAGTAATCGCGGTACCAGTCCAGCTTTGTACCGCTGGTGCGTTCGGCCACCCGCAGGAAATCATCCGGGTCCGGGTGTTTGAATTTCCATAGATCGTAATATTTCAACAATACCCGGTCTCTAACCTCCTCACCCAGGATATACCCCAGCTGAACCAGGTACAGCGCTCCTTTGATATAGCTGCCCTGCGCATATGCATAGTTGGTATTGTAATGATCGGCAGGCGTGCTCAATGCTTCTTCTTTCCCGCTTTTTGCCAGGTTCTGGTAATAAATGTACGTGGAATCCGGCCGGCTATATCCCTGCACGCCCTGCTGGTTCAGCCAGTTAGAAACGCGGGTATCGGCATAGTCCGCACCACCCTCGTCCATCCAGGAATACCGCGTTTCGTTGGTAGCCAGCCGCCCGTAAAACCATTCGTGCATCCATTCGTGCAGCCAGGCTCCCGGAGAAGCCAGCAAGGTGGCCATGGGATACTCCATCCCCCCATCGCCCCCGGTGATAAACGAATATTGTTTGTAGGGATACCGGCCAAAGGTTTGTTCAATATAAGGCAGCGCCCGCTCTGCATCGGATAGCACCTTTTCCCATTTATCCGCTTTGGATTTTGTCTCCTTATAAAGCAGGTGCAGCGTAAGGTCGTTCCGTATCTTTTTTGTTTTGTGAATAAAACCGGTATCCGCGGCCCACATAAAATCATGTACCTCCGGTGCGGTAAATCTCCAGGTGAGCCGGTTGCCCGCCGGCCGTTTCACAGCCGTACCTTCGGGTTCATAGCCATAACCGATCTGACTGGCATTGGTAAGGTACCCGGTACCTCCAAGTATATAATTTTTATCAATGGTGATATTCACTTCAAAATCGCCGAAATTTCCATAAAACTCACGCCCTACATAGGGTGTGGGATGCCAGCCGTCCTTGTCATAAGCACTAAGCTTGGGGTACCACTGGCTCATGGAGTATTGCACCTTGGTATCGGGATTATCACGGCCGCTTCTCCGGATCTGCAGGGGCACCTGTGCTTCAAAATTCATATCAAAAATCACTTTTTGCGCCGGCAGGATCGGATGGGTGAGTTTCACGATCAGGATCGTGCCCTGCACTTCGTAGGGTTGCGGCACGCCGTTCATCCGTAGTGCATTTATTTTCTGATACCCGATCTCGTCCGGCTTGAGGTTCGAGATCCGGTCCTTTACCCGGGGATCCCAATCCTGTTTTGTGCCGATCATAATACCGCCCTGTCTTCTGCTCCGCTCGTCCATCATACTGCCCGGCTGAAATGCATTCCAGAACAAGTGATAGTACACCCGGTCCAGGGTATCCGGCGATTGATTCCAGTATTCCAGCTTTTGTTTGCCGGTAAACCGGTTGGTTGCCACATTCATATCTACATCCATCGTGTACTTCACACGCTGCTGCCAGTATCCGTTCTGCGCGTGTACCGAAACCACAAAGCCTGCCAGTAATAAAAACAATAACCCTTTTGAGGTACGCATATCAAAATTTTAAATTCTGGCGGAAAATAATCAAAAAAACATAAAGGCCTGTGGGAAAATCGATAAATGCCCTTAGTTCTGATGCGGAGGTGTATGGAGCCGCTTCCCCGATTCGCTGAAATATTGGTACCGCGGCGTTGTTTCGGCATTTTTCAACAGGAGCCGGTAGGTCTCATACCCGCTTGGAATATAGATTACATCTACATCTTCCACATCGGCGGCATCCAGGCGGGAACGCCGGAACCCCGACTTTATTTTTTCTGGGAGCCGGTCAAAACTAAAATTCATGGCCGTATACGCCCATTCATTTTTTTTATAAATGGCTTCATATTGTTCATTTTTCATCAGGAAATCAACCACCGTCCGGTTTCCGTTGACCCTGCATTTCAGATCCGTAGCATAGGGATACTGGATATAAAACAACTCTGCAATGCCCTTGGGAACACTGATATTCTGGGCTTTTGCCGGCAGGGCTGCGATTAAACAACACCCGGCAATGCCCAACAGCCGCAAGGTCCGGCGTATGCGCGGTACCCGTTGCAGATGAAAAAAAACAGATCGTATATATAGCTTCATAATAAAAAGCCGTAGCCGCCCGGAGCATTGTTCATGCGCCATCAGTCATCACAATATCCATCAGCGGCACTCAGATCATCTGCCGCACCGGTTAATGCCGGCATGCAGCGTTGCCGCAAACCTGTTCCCCTACTGCCCCAGTTCATTCCGGAGCGTGCGGATCTCGGTTTGCAATGCCTGCACTTTGTGCAACAAATGTGCGATGGTTTCCAGTCCCTCTATATTGATATCGAGATCATAATGCATATGCATGTATTTCTCAAGATCCGTCAGCTGTTCAAACGCAATGAAAACCCCTTCTTCACGCCGGGTTAGTTCAATCAGTCCGTGCTCATCCAGCGAATGCACAAAAGCGACTTCGATGCGGTAATAGGAGCAGCATTGTTCTACAGAGATGCTATGAATATTTTCGGTCATGATTTGCTTTCTGTCTCCTTTGCCAGTTCTTTAAATAATGCTTTTTCCTTTTCGGATAGATTTTTGGGTAATTGTACCTGGTAGGTAATATACAGGTCTCCGAAACTGCCCTCCTTCTTATAAACGGGAAAACCCTTTCCTTTCAGGCGCACCTTTGTTTCATTCTGCGTTTCGGGATGGATCGTCAGCTTTACCTTCCCGTCCATCGTATCCACCATTTCCTCGCCACCCAAAACGGCCTTGTACAAGCTGATGGGTACCTGGGCGTACAGATCATTCCCTTTTCTGATAAACGCGGTATTGTTCTGGATAACAAATGTGATATACAGATCGCCGTTGGGCCCGCCGTTCACACCCGGGGCGCCATACCCGGATATCTTGATCTCCTGGCCGTTCTCGATCCCCGCCGGTACCGTAATCCGGATACTCTTTTCGTTTACAGTAAAGGTTTGCTGATGCGTTTTATAGGCATCAGACAGGTTCAGGGTTACCGAAGCCCGGTAATCCTGGCCCTTGAACCGGGTAGCCGACTGGCCGCCACGTCCCGCGCCTTTGCCAAACATAGAAGAAAAGAAATCAGAGAAATCCCCCTCATCGCCCGACTGGTAACTGTAATAATCGCCACCTTCAAAAGGATGCCCTTGCCGCCGGCCTCCGGACGACTGCTGCTGCCGCGCCTGTTCAAACTGATCGGCATGCTTCCAGTCTGCACCATACTGATCGTATTTCTTACGTTTCTCCGGATCACTCAGCACCTCATGTGCTTCGTTGATCTGCTGAAAAAGTTTCACCGCTTCCTTATCATCCGGGTTCAGATCCGGGTGATGTTTCCGTGCCAGTTTGCGATAGGCCTTTTTAATGTCTTCTGCCGAAGCATCTTTGCCAAGTCCCAGCACTTTATAATAGTCGATATAATCCATTTACTCAAAATAATGTTTCAAGTTAAAACATAAATGGAAAAATTCCAACAAACATTCCCTGCTAATTTTATGCAAACAGCAGGTAGATCACCGCAATGGCCAGTAAAGAAATCAACCAGAGACTTACCAGGGAAAATTTCAGGATCGTAACATATTTTTCCTTAAACAACCGGTCCTTCAAAAAAACATACATCGTGATCGAATAAATGCTGTTTGTAACAATCCAGACTATGGGAAATAAAAGATAGGGATTCATCTGAAGTGGTTTAGCGTGGAGGATAAAAGTAGCCAAAAACCATTAACCGGCAGCCCGGCAACTGTTAAATTAGCGATTTGATAACACCCTTCCGATATTCTTTATACTTAGCACCCTACTAACCAGTTAGATACCGGGGCCAATAAATGTTTGCGTTTCTCAGCAGAGTTCCTATTTTTACTCAAATTAGCAGAATGGAAGTAGCAATTGAGCAATCCTGGAAAAAAGAGCTGCAGGATGAATTTCAGAAGCCCTATTTTGAAACACTGGCAGAACACCTTAAAACGGAGAAACAGGCAGGCAAAACGATCTATCCGGCCGGCAAAAATATTTTCAATGCTTTTAATACCACACCGTTTGACCAGGTAAAAGTGCTGCTGCTGGGGCAGGATCCCTATCATGGGCCCGGCCAGGCGCACGGACTCTGTTTCTCGGTGCAAAAAGGAGTGCCGCCCCCGCCATCGCTGGTGAATATTTATAAGGAACTGCATGCAGACCTGGGGGTTTCCATTCCTAAAAGCGGGGATCTCACCCACTGGGCGCAGCAGGGTGTATTTATGCTTAATGCATCCTTAACCGTAAGGGCCGGCGAACCGATGAGCCATGCCAAAATTGGTTGGGCCACATTTACCGATGCGGTGATCCGTAAGGTATCGGATCACAAACAACATGTGGTCTTTATTTTATGGGGACGTTTTGCGCAGGAAAAAGCATCCCTCATCGATGCATCCAAACACTTTATCATCAAATCGGCACACCCCTCTCCCCTTTCAGCACATAACGGGTTCTTTGGCAGCAAACCCTTTTCAAAAACCAACGAATACCTTACAGCACACGGTATCGATCCCATCGACTGGAAGATTACGGATGTATAGCGTTACACGTTCAAGAGTTCTCCCGGCTGGTACTCAACCGGATGCTTAATTCAACGTTGTTCACTTAAGCTTTTTTTTATCCTTGCCGAAAGCCCACCAATGGCACCTTCAGGGCTTTCGCTGCGCCATTGTTAAATACTATTAAGACATGTACAAATCTGCGCATCTGTGACCCTAAAAAACGCTTTTTTTTATACTCGCTGCATTATGCTGACGGCCCCTGCGATAATGCTGAATACTATTAAGACCGTACCAGATCTGCGCATCTGCGGCCCCAACAAAACGCTTTTATCATTGCCCAAGCCCCACCAATAGCACCTGCAGCGCTTCCACTGCGCTATTGTTAAATACTATTAAAGCCGTACCAGATCTGCGCATCTGCGGCCCTAACAAAACGCTTTTATCATTGCCCAAGACCCACCAATAGCACCTGCAGCGCTTCCACTGCGCTATTGTTAAATACTATTAAAGCCGTACCAGATCTGCGCATCTGCGGCCCTAACAAAACGACATTCAATCTCTATTCAGGATGCTCCATTCCCGCTTCCCAATACTGAATGCCGAGTCCGCGATCCGGAGGCTTCACGCTCAATTCCGGATTCCGGATCCTGAATTCTCAATTCTCGTTTATATTTGCATTTTATGTACCAACTTTTACGCAAGTTTTATTTTTCATTTCCGCCGGAGCGCGTTCACTATATGGCAATGCGCCATTTACAGCTATTTACCAAAAACAAATTCGGCAAAACCATCATCCGGTCCTTTACTGACGCCCCGGTAAAGGAAACCCGCTTTTTGAACCTCAGGTTTAAGAACCCGGTAGGCCTGGGAGCCGGTTTTGACAAGAATGCTGTTTTTTTGAATGAACTGGAAGCGCTGGGATTTGGCTTTGTGGAGATCGGCACCGTTACGCCGTTGCCGCAGGATGGCAATGAGCAGCCGCGGCTGTTTCGCCTGCCGGCCGATAAGGCGCTGATTAACCGGATGGGATTTAATAATGACGGCGTTGAAAAAATTGCGCAGCGCCTGGAAGCATGGCGTACAAAAAAAGCAGGCAGCAGGGAGCCATACCCCCTGATCATCGGCGGCAATATCGGCAAGAACAAGGTCACGCCCAATGAAAATGCCTGGCAGGATTATGCCACCTGTTTTAACCGGCTGCATCCGTTTGTGGATTATTTTGTGGTAAATGTAAGCAGTCCGAATACACCCGGTTTGCGGGAGCTGCAGGATAAAGACGCACTCCGGAAAATTTTGCTCAACCTGGCCATGATCAACAATGGAAAGGCTTTTGCGAAGCCGATACTCCTGAAAATCGCACCGGATCTCAGCCAGGAACAGATCGATGATGTGATTTCACTGGCACTGGAAATCAAACTCGACGGTCTTGTGGCTACCAATACAACGATCGACCGGAGCAACCTCGTTACCCCGGGCAGCGTGGTGGAAAGTATTGGCGCGGGGGGATTAAGCGGCAAACCCGTACAACAAAAAAGCACGGCGATCGTACAATATATTACGGAACAAACCAATGGTGCGATCCCCATCATTGCATCCGGCGGTATCTTTACGGCGGCAGACGCAAAGGAAAAGCTAGCGGCGGGCGCCTCCCTGGTACAGATCTGGACCGGCTTTATTTACGAAGGCCCCACCATTGTAAAAAACATCTGTACCCAATTGTAAACCAAACCATATTATGACACTTTTATTTATCTCAACTGCTGAACTATTCACCGTTGATTCGCTCATCAGCTTCCTGATCCTTTCCATTTTAGAAATTGTACTGGGGATCGACAATGTTATTTTTGTAAGCATCATCCTCAACCGGCTACATAAGGATTCAAGAAAAAAGGCCCGGCGCGTATGGATGGTAACCGGCATTTTATCCCGCTGTTTGCTGCTGATGGGACTGAGCTGGCTGTTGGCTCAAAAAGGCAAACACATCATCCCCGAATCCTGGTTTGGCAAAGGATTTGACCTGGCAAGCATCGTAATGCTGGCGGGCGGACTTTTCCTGATCTATAAATCGGTAAAAGAGATCCATCATAAACTGGAGGGAGAAGATCCTTCAGCGGCTACGAAAAATCAAAAACAACTCAGCTTTGGACAGGCCATCGGCCAGATACTTGTGATTGATGCGGTGTTTTCATTCGATAGTGTGATCACGGCGGGTGGAACGGCCAAGCATATTGAGATCATGATTGCAGCGGTAATTGTGGCCATGACCGTGATGTTTGCCTTTAGTGCCAGGATCTCCGACTTTATACAAAACCACCCCACCATTAAAATGCTGGCCCTTTCCTTCCTGGTGATGATTGGTGTAAGCCTGATTGTTGAAGGATGGAATGCAGATATGGCACATGAGCTGCATTTAAAAAACTACATTTATTTTGCCATGGCTTTTTCGTTCATTGTAGAATTATTGAATTTATTCATGCGCAAAAGACAGCAGCAGCATGTTGTTCAGTTAAACGGTCCGGTGCTGCCCAAGGACGAAGACAAAAAAGAAAACACCGCCCCATAAGCGCAGGAGCGAGGCAAAGTTCAAAGCATAAGGTTTAACGATGCCGTTCAAACCCGCTTTATAACGGATGCATTTTTACGTGGCAGGTACGGTCTTGTTTGATGCAGGGTGTTGATTTTCAGATCTTCATATCCCCGCATCCGAACGTCAAATGCTCCATCTGCCTTTTTAATTCCAGGTAAATTGTGTAAATTACGATGAGATCGCATCATAGATTAAACAGTTTTTTTATGAAAACAATACATCGCCCGTTGCTGATCTTATTATCAGCAATTGTTATACTCACTGCCTGCTCCACGCAACAGCAGGCAACCGGTTCGCCCACAGCGGTAACAGACGCTGTTACTTCACGTAATTATACATTTGTGGCCACCAGCGTTTTTCCCACGGAAGACAGCCGCTTCAATCCCCGGTTATTGCTTCCCAATGCCAGTAATCTTTACCAGCTTACATCCCGTTATGATGTACGGGTAACTTCGGATTCGGTAATTGCCTACCTGCCTTTTTTTGGACGGTCGTATACCGCACCGATGGATCCTACCAAGGGCGGCATTAAATTCACCTCCACCAAGTTCGATTATAAAAAAACACAGCGGAAAAGCAATTATGAAATAGAAATCACACCACAGGACAATACGGAAGTACGGTCGCTTTACCTTACGGTGTCACCTTCGGGGTTTGCATCGCTGCGCGTGCTGAGCGTAAACAAAACGCCCATTTCATTCAATGGCAATGTAGAGGCCAATTAATAACAAACAACAGCTACTTCTTTTTCCTCCAACGAAATGGAAGTATCATTCCCCGCAGATCAGCGGAAAAAATCTACGTACATCAGCCGGGAACAATGCATCAGATGATGCGGATCAATAAAATGAGGACCCGGCATCCGCCGTTACCCATACCACCAGCAGGAAATAAAAAACTATAAAATTCCTGCGCTTCAGTGCTTCTGTGGCAATACAAAAATCATTATTTTCGGGATCATGATGACCGTGTCCCTGAAAACAACGATCAGAAATATTGTTCTTATAACGCTCCTGGTTTTATCCGTAGTTCCGGGTAGCGCCACCATCATACCGGCCGGAGATAGCGCCCTGAAGAGCACTCCGGAACAGGCGTTGCAATACCTGAACAGTATCCGGAACCTGCGGCAAAGTAAATGGTGGCCCAATGTTGCTCCTGACCAGCTGCTCAACAATCTGAAGACCTTTACGATTAAACCACTTGCCTTTTATGAAGGCAAAACCACCAATTTTTGCGCGTATTCGGCCCTTACTTATATACCACTTACCTACGATCCCCTGGGCTTTGCCCGCTTTATGATCGAGTTGTACAAGAACGGGCAGGCCAACTTTGGAAAGAACCAGCTAAAGCCCACCAAACCCGTACGGATGGAAGCCGGCCTGCTGCGCTATAAAGGCTCTCTGGATCTCAACCCTGCGGGCCAAATGTGGTTTCTTACCCTGGCGGATCATTATAAAGGCTACCTTAACTTTTTTAACCGGCGTTTTCAAAAAGGCGATGAAAATACGTTCTGGGCCTCCACCAATTTTGCAAAGTTTAACCGGATGCTCCGGCGCCTGTTCAACGGAACTGTAAAAGCCCGGGGTGCCGATCTGTTCCGTCCTAAAATCAACGACCTGCCCGAATACCTTGAAGCCCATATGCAGAAGGGCCTGGTATTCCTTTACCTCAACAACAAAAAGCTCTACCGGAAATCGCATAAACAATCGCTCATCAGCACACCCACCCACTATGTGTTGCTCACCAATATCCGGCGGCTTCAGGATGGCAATATCGAATTTGAATACTGGGATTATGGTGCAAGGACCGTACAGCAATTATCTCCACAATTTTTAAAAAACATCATTTACGGGGTCAGTGTCTGGACCCAGCGGGTTTCAAAATGAAGAAGAACAGTTATATATTAACCGGCATTTGCGGGCTGCTCAGTATACTTGCGTCCTGCTCCTATCCCAAAAATTTTACAACGGATTTTTATGCCCGGAACGAACCGAGGCTGGAAGCCATTAAGGATGACTTTAGCCGGCTATATGCCCAGCATTCCTTTTCCATCCTTTTTGAAGAAAAGACCTTTACAAATATCTCTTTTGAATTCAATGAAGACAGCGTCAAATATATCTACCATTTCAACATCAATGAACCGGCTTTCTCCGATAGCCTCAAAGCACATCGCTACAATGCTGCAGCCGTAAAAAAACTGGTAGATGATATGCGTACCATCCAATGTACATGGATCGCAAACGTGGATTATTATGAAGGATTCCAGGCACGCAAACTGGTACAGATGTCCGTACGGAATAAAGCCCTCAACAACAAACTGAAAGGAGAAAGTTATTGTATCCTGGTGTTTTTTGAAAGGCCGCAGCCCTTTAACAATAAGGGTATTTTCCTGGACCGCTCCGACCGGAAACGACGCCGGCAAATCAATGGAAATCTGCTGAAAAGAGTGAACGATAAAGTGGGTTACGCCATTAATAAGCAGTACCGTTAAGTGTTAAATATACACACTTGTTAGTAATTCTTGACCTGGATTAAGTACCATTAGGGCTTCAATCGTTATTTTTGCAGGATGTTGATGGAAAAAGAATGTGTTCGATTTGCGATCCTCGATCTGAATGCGGGGCTTCCCAACCAGGGCATGCGCTGCATCAGAGAGATTGTAGAACGGTGGGCAGACGAAAAACAGGTTGACCTGATTTATGATGTATTTGATGTACGGGTAAAGAACGAATTGCCGGATCTTTCATACGACATCTATATTTCAAGCGGTGGCCCGGGCGATCCGTTGAGCACCCGTTTTGACGACTGGGATATTAACTGGAATAAATGGCTGAAAGAAACATTGCGGTGGAATGAAAACCCGGGCAATGAACAAAAGAAATATGTTTTTTTTATCTGCCATTCTTTTCAGCTGGCCAGCAGGTATTTTAATGCCGGACTGATCTGCAAGCGCAAGTCTACTTCCTTTGGTGTGTTTCCCATGCATATGTTACCGGAAGCGAATGCGAACCCGGTATTTGAAAACTTAAGCGATCCGTTTTATGCAGTGGACAGCCGGGATTTTCAGCTGATACAACCCAATTTTGATATCTTAAATGAGATGGGGGCCTATATTACCTGCATTGAAAAGGAACGCCCGCATGTACCTTACGAACGGGCAGTGATGGGCATTTCATTTAACCCGTATATGTTTGGTACCCAGTTTCATCCTGAAGCAGATGCCGCGGGTATGCTGAAACATTTTCAATCGGAAGACAAACGTAAGATGGTCATCGAAAATTACGGAGAGCCAAAGCTATCCAGTATGATCGACCAGCTTAAAGATCCTGATAAGATCATGTGGACCAACAAGCATTTAATTCCCAATTTCTTAAATGAGGCCTACAGTCATATTGTATCTGTAAGTTTTGTAGAATCGTAGCAATTATACTGGCCTCCGAGGTTAAAAAATTCACCGCAGAGAAATGAGTACGCAGTGTTACGCTGAGGTTTATAATTTAAAATCCTTCCCTCGTGTAACCTTCGCGTCTCCGCACCCTAGCGGTTAAAAAAATCTTCCCAAAAAAAGAGGCTGCCCCTTCCGGGAACAGCCTCTTTATACATTCTTCATTGATGCGTTAGAACTTCAGTTCCGGCCATCCCTCACGGTATGTACGTTTTACATACTGGTTGGCGGGCTCAAAGTTGGTTACCCTCATATTGGCACCATCCCATTGCAAGGTAATACCTCTTCCGGGGAATTTGCCTTTTGCATCCTTGTAGTTAAAGCTGCGGATGGCCAGGTTCCCCATCAGGATACTTTCAGTAAGCGGCACGGCATAACCGATAAATGGAGAATCTACCATTTTGCTTCCTTTTTCATAACCTGCAATACAGGCGTCTACCCATTGTTTGTAGTGCCCTTCGGCCCCGCCGGGAATACGCGCGTATTTTTTGGCCACCTTCAATCCGTTCATTTTGGAAACCGGCAACAGGGTTGGATCCTGTCCATACACGCCGCACATCATCTTGCCCTTGGTTCCTACAAACAAGGCGCCATTGCCTACATCGCCTTTACCCCCCATAATATCGTTGGGGCCCAGTTCATCCGGGCGCTCCGGCTGAATCCCTCCATCCATCCAGTGTATCTTCACCGGCTTTCCGTTCTTCCCTTTGTATTTAAAATGGATCGAAGAAGAAACCGGCGGACTATCCGGTGCATATACCTGGTTCCAGTTCTGGGCATAGGGCGTAGATAAACTACAGGTTACTTCCTCGGGGAAGCCCAGTCCTAATACTTTGAATACGGGGCCTACAATATGACAGGCCATATCACCCAGCGCACCGGTACCATAATCCCACCAGCCACGCCAGTTAAACGGCACCACATTGCCCTCATACTCCCGGTAAGGCGCCGTACCCAGCCAAAGGTCCCAATTGAGGCCTTCCGGAACGGGTGGCTTTTCCTGCGGCCATACGATGCCTTGCGGCCATACCGGACGGTTTGTCCAGCAATACACCGACTCCACTTCGCCGATCAGCCCGGCCTCATACCACTCGCGCAGATCCCGAACCCCGTCGTTTGAAGAACCCTGGTCGCCCATTTGGGTTACCACCTTGTAACGTTTGGCAGCATCGCCCAGCATGCGCGATTCCCAGATATCATGCGTCAGCGGTTTTTGCACATATACGTGTTTATTCAGTTGCATGGCATGAAACGCTACGATGGCATGTGTATGATCCGGCGTACTTACGCTTACCGCGTCGAAGTGTTTGCTTTCCTTGTCCAGCAGCTCTCTCCAGTCGCTGTAATATTTTGCATTCGGAAACCGTTTACGGCTGCCTGCGGCCTGACGATCATCTACATCGCACAGAAACCCGATCTCGGCATTGCCGCTTTTGTAAAAGCTGCTGATATCACCCGCACCTTTTCCGCCAACACCCACACCGGCCACCACCAGCTTATCGCTGGGGGCTACATAACCTCTTCCCAATACATGCCGCGGCACAATAAAAAAGGCGCTGCCCGCAAGCGCAGTGTTCCGTATGAATTTTCTCCGTGAGTTATCTTTTTTTTGATCCATAATCGCGTTAAAAATAGTTTGAACAGAATTTAAATACCATTAGAGGTTCAGACTCCAACCTTCCCGGTACGTTCTTTTTACGAATTGGTTGGCTTCATCAAAATTGGTGATCTTCATATTCGCTGCATCCCACAACAGTTTCTTACGACCGGTGAACTTGCTCTTTCCCCAACCGGATACACTGGGATCCATATACAGCGCACTGCGGATGGCCAGGTTACCCATCAGGATGCTTTCGGTAAACGGACCGGCATATTCAAACGGAGAACTGGTTTCGCCCTTGCCATAACCGGCGATACAGGCATTTACCCATTGCAGATAGTGTCCGTCGGTTCCACCCGGTACCCGGGCAATGGTTTGTTTAACAGCCTTTGCACTTTCATTTTTTGATAAAGGCAGCAGCCGCGGGTTGGCTCCATAACAATCGGCCAGCAGTTTCCCTTTGGTTCCGATAAACAGCACCCCTCCATCCCAGTTACCAAAGGATTCTTCCGGTTGCAGTTCATCGGGGCGCTTGGGCAGCAACCCGCCGTCGTACCAGGAAACCTTCAGGGTTCCCTTTTTATCTTTCCGCGGGTATTCCAGGTGAATGATCGATGCTACCGGGCAGCTCGCGCTGTTGTTAGCTTCCTGGTTCATGCCCGTCCACTGGTTGGCAATGCTGCACTCCGCCGATGTAGGATAATCGATGGGAAGGATCCGGTAAATAGGGTCCATAATGTGGCAGGCCATATCGCCCAGGGCGCCGGTACCATATGCCCAAAATCCCCTCCAGTTAAACGGCACATAGGCCGGGTTAAAATCTTCCTTGGGTGCTGTTCCCAGCCACAGGTTCCAATCCAGTTCACTGGGCACCGGATGATCGCCCGAAGGCTTGGGCACACCCTGCGGCCAAATGGGCCGGTTGGTCCATGCCTGCGCTTCCACGATATCCCCGATCAAACCTGCGTTATACAGCTCTTTCATTCTTCTTACCCCATCGCCGGAGCCGCCCTGGTTGCCCATTTGGGTAACTACCTTGTATTTTTTGGCAGCCTGCGCCAGGATGCGCGCTTCATAAATATCGTGGGTTAATGGCTTTTGTGTATATACGTGCTTCCCCAATTGCATGGCAGCCAGCGTAGCCACGGCATGGGTATGATCCGGTGTACTGATGCTGCAGGCATCGATATTCTTGGCTTCCTTTTGCAGCATCTCCCGGAAATCTTTGTAATAGTTGGCTTTGGGAAAATTCTTCCTCGACTTTACCGCCTGACGGTCGTCCACATCGCAAAGCGCCACGATGTTTACATTCGGGCTTTTTGCAAACGACGCCAGATCACTTTCACCTTTTCCTCCTGCACCAATTCCCGCGATGTTCAGTTTATCACTGGGAGCCACATGCCCCCGTCCCAGTACATGCCGGGGCACAATAAAAAAAGCACTGCCCGCCAGCGCTGAGTTCCGGATAAATTTTCTTCTGGAATATTGATTTTTTGGTTTCATAATGGCGAAAAAATTTAAATTTAGTTTTAAAAAACGATCAAAGTAATGATTTTCATTTAAACGGAATATAAACAGTTGATAGTTTTTCCTGTTTTTTTGAAATTATTTAATTCAGGGGGCGGTTTACCTTACTTTTTATTTCATCCTTAAAAACGACCGATACCTTGTACTGCATCGGCGCGTAATACAGCTCCAGCACTTTCCGTATTTTTTCCTTGGCCTGTTCAATATACATGGTATAGGCTTCCATCTGTTTACGGGTATCGGTATACAGCTTTTTTTCAACGGTACTGTACGCGGCATCGCCCGGGGTTACCAGCAATCCCCTCCGGGTCATGGCATCGGCCCGGTCCAGCCGCAGTTCATAACTCAGTAACTGCGGAACGGGCAATACAATATATACCTGCTTGTTCTTTTCTTCAATGGTAAGCTGCTGCGCGCCCAGGTCTACCCCGTACTTGGCCACATACGGAACGGTAATATTCAGGGTATGTTCCGTAAACATTTTTCTGAATTCATCGGTCAGACTGCCATCATTGGCAATATTGGTGGTTTTAATACTGGCGGAACCCTGTACTTCCAGCGACGACAGCTCCGCCACCTCCTGTACAAAGGCCGCATTCAGCGCGATATGATCAACGGTTTTGGTACCGTTCTTTTTTCCCAGGAAATAGGCCAGCAATCCAATACCCACCACACAAAACAAGAGCACAACCGGTAAACAGCTTTTTTGCATAAGTACATCATTTGAGGGTTCAAATTCCTGTTAAAATTAGCCGAAAATCATCGAAAACCACGCCCCGGTTTATTACTTAAAAAATAGGATTCAGAATTATAAACATTTCATTGTATATTGGGTCTCCATTTTAAAAAAAAATTAAACAGGCCATCTGAATATGAAAGAATTGCAAATCAAAAAACAGGGCAAAAAATATGATGTGGTTATTGTGGGTTCGGGAGCCGGCGGTGGAATGGCCGCTTATACACTTTCAAAAGCCGGGCTCAGTGTGTGTGTGCTGGAAGCGGGTCCGATGTACGATCCTCAAAAAGAAATTTATCAGCTGAAAAGCCCCTGGGAGTCAAAACGCCGGGGCCGTTCTACCAAATACCGTCCGTTTGGTGATTTTGACGCCTGCTATGGCGGATGGGAAATTGAAGGAGAACCTTACACCAAGGAATCCGGAACAGAATGGGAATGGTTCCGGGCGCGTATGCTCGGAGGCCGTACCAATCACTGGGGCCGTATTTCCCTGCGCTTCGGACCCCGGGATTTTAAGGGGTACAGCCACGACGGCATTGGTGCAGACTGGCCCATCAGCTACGACGATATCAAACCCTACTATGATAAGGTAGATCAACTGATCGGGATCTTCGGCAGTGTGGAAAACCTGCCCAATGAACCGGACGGCATCTTTTTACCGCCGCCCAAGCCTCGTTTGCATGAGCTTTTTATAAAAAAAGGCGCGCAGAAATCAAATGTACCAATCATCCCTTCCCGCTTGTCCATCCTTACCAAAAAATTGAACGATGAGCGGGGTTCCTGTTTCTTCTGTGCCCAGTGCGGCCGGAACTGTAGTATGGCCAAGGCCGACTTCTCCTCTTCAAATGTATTGATCTATCCAGCGTTAAAAACCGGCAAGCTGGAAGTGATCGCCAATGCCATGGCCCGCGAGGTATTGACCAACTCGGAGGGGATTGCAACCGGTGTATCTTATGTAAACAAAGACGATATGCTGGAGTATCAGGTAGAAGGCCGCGTGGTGATCCTGGCGGCCAGTGCCTGCGAAACGGCCCGGCTCCTGCTCAACTCCAAATCGCAGCGCCACCCGAACGGACTGGCCAACAGCAGCAATGTGGTGGGCAAATACCTGCAGGACAGCACGGGTGCCGCTATGGGCGGATATATTCCGGAGCTCTTTGGCAGAAAGCGGTATAACGAAGATGGTGTAGGTGGTATGCACGTATACTCTCCCTGGTGGGGCGATGACAAAAAACTGGATTTCCCCCGCGGTTATCATATTGAATACTGGGGCGGCTTTGGTCAGCCCGCATACGGCTTTGGCATGGGCATCGAATCCTTCAACGGTAAATATCCCGTAAACGGCAAAAAGAAAGAAGCCGGTGGTTATGGGAAATCGTTGAAAGAAGACCAGCGCTATTTTTATGGTGCTACCGTTGGTATGGCCGGACGCGGAGAAGCCATTGCCTTTGAGCACAACCGTTGCGAGATCGACCCCGCGGTGGTTGACAAATATGGTATCCCTGTTTTGAAATTCAATGTAAAGCTGAGCGATTACGAGGTGAAGCAGGCCAAACACATGAAAGAAACCTTCAAGGAGATCATGCACAATATGGGAGCTGTGATCACTTGGGGAGATGACGGTCCGGAAAATAATTATGGTATCGACAAACCCGGGTATATCATTCATGAGGCGGGAACGGCACGTATGGGTGATGATGCCAAAACCTCCGTTCTTAATAAATGGAGCCAGGCGCATGATTGTAAAAACCTGTTTTGTGTAGACGGAAGCCAGTTTACCTCACAGGCCAACAAGAACATTACCTGGACGATCCTGGCGTTGAGTATGCGGGCCAGCGAATACATCATTGAAGAAATGAAAAAACAGAATTTGTAGGAGACAGCATTCAGAATTGAGAATTGAGAATTCAGCATCCAGTATACAGACAGCATACAGAATTGAGCATCAAAAATCAAATTGATAACAATGAAAAGACGTGATTCACTCAAATATATAGCAGCCAGTGCCCTGGCAACCGGTACCCTGGCCATTGGTTGTAAACCAGAGGAGAAAAAAAACGATACCACTACCACCGCTCCCGATAAAAAAACCGGGCTTCACCGGTACGAAGATGAAAAGGCACATGAAGAGGAAGTGGATAAGATGCCCGACTTTTTCAATGCACACGAAATGGCCACCATTACCGTTTTGGCCGATATCATCATTCCAAAAGATGAAGTAAGCGGCAGTGCCAGCGAAGCAAAAGTTCCTGACTTTATTCACTTCACCGTAAAAGATCAGCCCAAGATGCAAACGCCCATGAGAGGCGGGCTTCGCTGGCTGGATGTACAGTGCCTGAATAAATTTGGTAAGCCTTTTAAAGATTGTACCGCCGAGCAGCAAATTCAGCTTGTAGACCTGATCGCCTACCCGGACCGGGCAAAGGACAAACCGGAGTTGAGCCAGGGCGTAGCCTTCTTTACGCAGATGCGCAACCTTACCGTTACCGGTTTTTACACCTCCGAGATCGGTGTAAAGGATATCGGTTATGCCGGCAATAAGCCCAACCAGTGGAACGGGGTACCCGATGATGTATTAAAACAATACAACCTCGCCTATACCGAAAAAGAGTTAAAAGAATGCGTCAGCTTTAGCTGATCCATCATCTATAATGCATCAGAAAGCCATCTCTTCTGGAGATGGCTTTCTGATGGAATGGCTGCGGCCGGTATTTGCACAGGCATCGCAACGCATCAAAGTTAAGAAGCAAAACCTAATGGTTTTAGATTGCGCTTAACCATACCGAACAGTGTTAATCGGCCCTGATCAATCGGGATTATTTCAGCTTCTATGCGGCGTCTATGCGTAATTCACGTAGATCCTGAAATAAATTGCCAATAACAAGTTACGCATATCAGGAATGAATCACACTTTAGTCCTGCCGGGTATTTCATTTGCATTACAAAATCAATGTTGTCATGACAGAACACAATTATAGTCATCCTGAACTTGTTTCAGGATCTGCTCTAGTTGTAACACTATTTTTTGCGGCAAAAAAAAATGCCACAAAATTCTTTGCTACAAAGATCGGCCTCCGGTCTTGTTGATAGCCGCAGATCTTAAGAAGAGTAAAGAACATAATCTGCGGCCAGTTATCATCCGGAGCCCAATAAAGATATTTTTTTGCCGGCGCATAAATCCGTAATTTTCATCTAGCTGTTTGCTCAATTGATCATATTGGATGCCATTGGACTGTATAAACTGCTTATTAGGAGGGCATATAAACCTAAACCTTGATTTATTCTTACAGCGTTTCATACCGTATCTTAGCGAGAGCTCCTGAAAAAAGTCTCATCATAAATAAAATTCACAATATGCTTACCAGCGGCTATAACCAACTATTCCTTCATAATATCAATACATTCAAGGCACAATGCGAAAAAAACAAAGAGTATGCGGCTTTCTATCCCTCCTTTGGAGCAACAGAACACGAACCTGCTGAGTTCCTGATTTACGGACAGGCGGTTAAGGGCTGGAAACCGGTCTTTGATGCTTCCACGCCATTTGATCAAAGGTCTTTCATCCGTGACGCCATATCGTATTCCAATGATCGCTATAAAGAAAAGAACCATTCTCCCCTGGATTGGGTCAATGTATATTGGAGTAAAAGCAGCTATTCAACCTTTGTTAACACTGAAGCCGAAAGGGATTTTTATCCTTCGATTTCATACAACACATCCCGGTCTTTTTTCTGGAATGTAACCTACAAACTCGTTTGCCGTTATTATGGTCTTGATGAATACGGTTGGGAATGGGCAAAAAAAATCGTCTGGTCCAACCTCTATAAAATAGCCCCGGCAGCAATGCAAAATCCCAATGATGAGGAATGTCTTTGGCAGGAAGCAGGTGCCTCGGCCTTAATAAAAAGTGAACTCGATGAAATAAAGCCAAAATTTTGCATTGTAATTACAAACGACACATGGTGGCAGCCCTTCAGAACACAACTAAAAACAACAGTGCTGCATACACAAAAAGACAGTATCATCGAATCCGTTGAAGCATATGGTCAAACCAGGATCATTGTAACTACAAGGCCATTTGCCGGGAACAGTGATAACCATGCAAGCCGCATCCTGGAATTACTCCGGTAGCACCCGTGTTAAACACCATAAGACACCCATTTTATTTTATCTTAGCGGAGCAAAGACCTGTTTCAGAGCAATGTTGAACGCAGACAGGAACACAATACCTTTCAAATCAATATACCGATGACACAACGCATATACCAGGTAGACGCTTTTACCGGCAAGGTTTTTTCCGGTAACCCCGCCGCCGTATGCCCGCTGGAGTACTGGCTGCCGGACGACCTGCTGCAAAAGATCGCCATGGAAAACAACCTGGCCGAAACGGCATTTTATGTACCGCAGGCAGACCAGTTTGAGATCCGGTGGTTTACGCCTACTGTTGAAGTAGACCTTTGCGGTCATGCCACGCTGGCGGCTGCCTTTGTATTGTTTCACCGGGAAGGATATGCGGGCAACAGCATCCGGTTTTACTCCCCGAGAAGCGGCGCCTTAACCGTTACCCGGGAGGAAACATGGCTGACGCTCAATTTTCCGGCAGACCCGCTGCAAGAAGTGCCGTTGACGGAACAGCTGAAAAGCTGCTTTAATAAAGCACCCCGCCGGGCTTTCAAAGGCAAAACCGATTACATGCTGGTATTTGATACAACGGATGATATCGTAACGTTGCAGCCCGATTTCGGCGCCATCAGCATACTGGATGCCCGCGGGGTGATGGCTACCGCACCGGGGCAAACCACCGACTTTGTATCCCGCTTTTTTGCGCCGCAATCCGGCATCCCGGAAGATCCGGTTACTGGTTCAGCACACACCAGCCTGGTGCCCTATTGGGCAAAGCAGCTCAACAAAACGCAGCTTTCCGCCTTGCAGCTCTCGGAACGCCAGGGCTTTTTGCAATGCCGCTACCTTAATGACCGGGTGGAGATCAGCGGACAGGGAAAACTATACCTTACCGGAGAAATCTACCTGGATTAATTGACGGCACACTACTTTTAGTGGGAATATTTCGTTCTTTTTACAGTCTTCAGTAATTTCGGCCCGTGATTTCACAGAATACCATACAGGAGATTTTAGCCCGGATCGATATCCTGGACGTTGTAGGCGAGTTTGTTAAGCTAAAGAAAAGAGGTGCGAATTACCTGGGTGTTTGTCCGTTCCATAACGAAAAGACCCCCTCCTTTACCGTATCCCCTTCCAAGGAAATTTACAAATGCTTCGGCTGCGGCAAGAGCGGCAATACCATCAGCTTCGTTATGGAGCATGAAAAATACAGCTATGTAGAAACCCTCAAATGGCTGGCCAACCGGTATGGTATTGAAGTGGAAGAAACCTTTGCCAGCGCGGAGCAAAAAGAGCAGTACCTGACCGCAGACAGCCTGTTTATCATCAATAATTTCGCCGAACAGTATTTTTCCAAAGCACTGATGCAGTCGGAGGAAGGACGCGCCATTGGCCTGAGTTATTTTAAAGAACGGGGATTTCGCGAAGGGATCATTGAAAAATTCAAACTGGGCTATGCCCCTGCCGAACGGGATGCTTTTACCAAAGAGGCCCTGGCCAAACAATACAATAAAGACCTGCTGATCAAAACGGGGCTGGTCGTAGAGCGCAATGGTACCCTGCTCGACAATTACCGGGGAAGGGTGATCTTTCCCGTGCATAATCACAGCGGGAAAGTAATGGGGTTTGGTGCCCGTATTTTAAAAACGACGGATAAAGCACCTAAATATATCAATACGCCCGAGAATGAGATCTACATCAAAAGCAAGATCCTCTACGGTTCCTATTTTGCCCGCACCGCTATTGAAAAAGCAGATGAATGCCTGCTGGTGGAAGGATATACCGACGTGGTTTCCCTGCACCAGGCCGGCATTGAAAACGTGGTGGCATCGGGCGGTACCTCACTTACGGTAGACCAGCTGCGGCTGATTAAAAAATACACCAACAACCTCACCATTATTTACGACGGGGATGCAGCCGGTGTAAAAGCCGCGCTGCGGGGGCTGGACCTGGCGCTGGAAGAAAGCCTGAATGTAAAGCTGGTGCTGATCCCGGACAAAGAGGACCCGGACAGTTATGTAAACAAAGTGGGTGCCGGTGCCTTTACCGATTTTATCAAAAAAAACAAGAAAGACTTTATCCTGTTCCAGCTGGAGTCTTCACTAACCACCATTGGCGATGACCCGGTAAAAAAATCGGAACTCGTAAATAAGATCGCGGAGTCGATCAGCCGGATCAATAAGGCCGAGGACTTTACCAAACAGCAGGATTATATTAAAGAATCTGCAGCCATCCTGCAGATCGACGAGGCCGGCCTGCACGCCCTGGTAAACAAATACATCCGGGATAAAGTAACCGCAATGGAGCGCAAAGCAGCCAGCAACGCCCAAAAAGAGCAGCCGGTTCTGCAGGATCCCTTGGGCAGTTATGACGATGCCACCTTTGACCTGCTGTTTAAAGACCAGTTGCAGGAAAAAGAACTGGCGCGTGTGCTGCTGGAGTACGGCAGCCGGCAATGGGATGATCATGCATCCATTGCCCAGCACGTGTTTGATGAAATTGACGAACTGGAAATTGAAGACCCGGAGGTCAATCTTTTACTGGCTTCTATTAAGCAATTGCTGCGCAATCATCCCGAACAGCTGAACGATAAATATTTTATCTACAACGAGAATAAACAACTCAGCGCCTTTGCGGTATCACTGCTCAACCACCCCTATGAGGAAAGTGAACGCTGGGCCGCCGACTTCAGTCCCAATACCGGTTACCAGCGCGATCTGTTCAAACAAAGTTTTGAGGCATTTTCCCAGGTGATCAGCAAGGGCAACGAGAAGGATCTGAACAAATACAAACTGATCTCCGAAGACCGGACCAATCAAAAAGTAGAATCCGCCATTCAATACCTGAAGCTCAAAAAGATCCGCCGCATGCTGCTGCAAAATCAGAACGATATGGCTGGCCAGCTGAGCGAACATAAGTTTAAGGAGCTCCACTTCATCCACAAATCGTTAAAGGACATGGAGCGGGAGATCACCAATCTTCTGGGAACCGTGATCCTGCATTAGTCCGGAACCGTTTCAGGTTTAACGTTTGACCCCGGCATTCATCCACATCGGCTTTTTCTTAAGGATCTTTTTGTACGTAGGACAATCTGCTGCATGACAGCCGGCCAGGTAGCCGGTGCTCATCAGGAATTCATTGACGATTTCCCCCCCGGTAAACTTAAAATGTTTTTTAAACAGCTTTACCCATTCCTCCCTGGTTTTGGGATGATGCTGATCGAGCCAGTTTTTAAACGACCCGAATTCTTTTTGAATACCGGTGATCACTTTGGCATTTTCAATGGCCGCATTAATTTTCAGCCGGTTCCGGATAATGCCCGCATCGGCCATCAATGCATCGAATTTCTTTTGGGTATAGCGGCTTACTTTTTTTATATCAAACTGATCAAATGCGCTGTAGAACGCCGCTTTCTTTTTAAGGATGGTTTCCCAGCTCAAACCGGCCTGGTTGATCTCCAGCACCAGCCGGGCAAACAGTTCATTATCCGATTCCAGCGGAAAGCCGTATTCGGTATCATGATACACTTCATGAACCGTTCCCTTCCCTTTTTCTTTAACAAATGTGCAGTAAAATGACATGCTGCAAAATGCAATAAATTTTTTTGAAAAATATTTTGAATATAAAAAAACTTCCCCTTATCTTTGCAATCCCTTTACGGAACAACACACTGTAACACAGGGACAAAGAAGCTTCAAAAGAAGTACTTGACATATCGGGAGTTTAGCTCAGTTGGTTCAGAGCATCTGCCTTACAAGCAGAGGGTCGGCGGTTCGAGCCCGTCAACTCCCACTACTACAAAAAAGGGTTTCATTGAATGAAACCCTTTTTTGTTTTTAGCAGGGTACCCACATCTCCTGTATGAGGCGTGGACGTTTCTGAAAAAGATTGTATCGAAAAGCAACCTACCGGGACTCTATCTGGACCATTTGGAACTTTGCAGGGGTGCCGGCAATAATTGCCTGTTCCCTGGTAATAAGAAAATAACAAGAAAGAGTAACATAATGCCGATTATATACGTTTACTTTCCCGGGCGTCCCCTTCGGGAGACACCCGGAGAAATACATAAGAACATCCTTCCTTCCATCATACATACGCACCCGATGTTTTACTCATACTCCAACTCCACTACCGAAGTTTCACGGGAGGTTACAATATCCGTGGTATACTTGGCTACCGATCCGTCGGCAGATATGGTATAATGGTTTTGGACATGCCAGTAAAGATTTCCATTCGTTTGAAATGTTTTTGCCTCCACCATCAGGTTTTTGGAAGGCCGGCCAAACAATGTTGCCAGCGGCCAGTAATGGTAAAAGCCGCCGGGTTGCAGGTTTGGTACGTTGCTGAAAAAAAACTGCTTGTTGTAAACGGTGCCGCCACTGAATGTGGTTTTGGAAGCAATATAATTACCATCTTTCATTTCCGGCGCTTCCTCAAAGAAACTCGTTCCGCTTGACCCTTTAACACCGGTCATATAACCATCGGCATTGTAGGTATACGTATAGGTATAGGTAATGGCACCTTCGGTATTTTTAAAAATCATCTGGGTAATGGCACCCAGTTCATTCAGCGTGCATTCGTAGGTGCGGCTAAGCAGGTTGCCGGGCAAATCATACTCGGTAACGAGTAACATAGCGGGCGATTGGAAATTGAAAACATCTTTCTTTGTATCGCTGGTATAAGTGGCGGGCCGCCCTTTTGCATCATACGTTAACGTATAGGTTTCTTTACTTCCATCCGAATATGTCTCTACTGATTTTGAGATCCGCTTATAAGCTACTGGTTTCTTTTCAACGGGAATGTATACTGTACCCTTTTTGCAACTTGCAATACCGAATGCAACTGCTATTACTATTCCGAAGATTCTTGATACGTTCATTGCATTGTTTTTTTATTGATCAATTTTTGTTTTGTTACACAAAAATGCAATACCGATGCGCCGTCTTCAAAATACAGTTATGTAAAACGGATAAACAACTTGCTGAAGTGATCGAATAAAATGTCCGGGTGGCCCCGGGGCGTCTCCAAAGCAGTGGGCTATCGTTATTTGGAAACAATTATTGTGCAAGATAAAAGCCTGCGTTAACGGATCAACCGTTACCGGTCGATCCATTTTTTAAACAACGGAGCCTTTTCCCTGCTGATGTCAATTTCGAGTTTCAAGGGCTGTTTTAACTGAACCACCAGCTTTTGGTTGCCGTGTGGCTTTACCGACTGGATGGAATGAATATTGATAATGGCCTGGCGGTTCGCCCTGAAAAAGATCGCCGGGTCAAGCACTTCCTCGATATCCTCCAGTGCCGAAAAATCGTAAATAAACCGGTCGCCATTGAACGTGTACACATAGTTAAGGTTATCCTTATAGAAGAGCGCGATAGCCCTGGTTTCCACCGGGGCCCATTTATTGCCGGAATTGATCACAAACCGCTCTTTATATTGTACTTTCGACAATAACGGGTTGGAAAAATACTGTACGAGTTGCTGCAGATCACCCGGAACAAAATTTTTATTTTCCTGCATGCTTCTTACCTTGTCAATGGCCTTCTTAAGATCCTCCTCCTGCACCGGTTTTAATAAATAATCCACCCCGTTCACTTTAAAGGCACGGATCGCATATTCTTCATACGCCGTACAAAAAATAACCGGACAGTTCAGCGTAAATTCATCGAAGAGCTCAAAACTCAATCCATCACTCAACCGGATATCCATAAACAGCAAATCCGGGGCCGCATTGTTCATAAACCACCTGCGTGCCGTTTTGAGACTTGGAAGCATTTCGATCACCTGCACGTCATCCGCAACAGCAGCAATATTGGCCTTCATCTCTTCCGCAATCAGGCTTTCATCCTCTATAATTACAGCTCTCATATGTCTTCTTTTTATTGGTTTTAGTATATGCCCCACCGGCTGGTTACTGTTTTTTTACAATCATTTTATAGCAATGGGATTTTTACGGTAAAATACTGCCCGTCCTCTATTATGACTACCGGTTTATCTGCATAATAGCGGTATAAGGTTTGCAGATTTGCCAATCCTCTTTTATTACTTGTTTCAACCATGCGGTATCGTTGCAGGTTGTTTCTTACAATCACATAATCATCCTCCGCAAAGATGCGGATACGCAGGGGGCATTCGATATCAGCGGTATTGTGTTTAATGGCATTTTCCACGAGATTTTGCAAACTTACCGGCACCATATACTTACTGAGCAATGTATCCGGTATATCAATCGTTACTTCCAACCCATCTTTAAAACGGGTCTTTTGCAGCTCAACAAAGGTTTTAACAAATTCGAGTTCATCCTGCAGGTGCACCAGTTCCTGCTCATCGCTCTTTAACACATAGCGATATACCCGGCTCATTCCATCCAGGAAGGTGGTTGCCGTTTTGGTATCACTCTTAATTAAACTTCGCAGCGCGGTTAAAGAATTAAACAGGAAATGAGGATTCAAATGCTGTTTCAGGCTTTCATACTGTACCATCGTCTTTTCCTTCTCCAGCGATTCGGCCTTGGTTTCCAGGCTTAAAATCTGTCGCTGTTTGTTCATCCGGAAACGATAAAACATAAAGACGGACAGCATTATAAGCAGTGCCGCAATGGTTTTAAACCACCCGGTTTTGTAAAAAACTGTGGCAACCTGCAGCCGGAGCCGTTTTTCCTCCCCATTCCAGTTGCTTATATTGGAAGAGGCCTTGTACAAAAATGTATAATCGCCGCCGGGCACACTGCTGTAAACCACTTTGGGATCCTGCGTATAATGCCAGTCTTTTTCCAACCCATCCAGTTTGTAGGCATACCACACCGGCGCATTATAACTTACAGCTTCAAGTTCTATGGTAAAAAAATTCTCATCCTGCTTTAATGCAATCACGTCACTGCTGTTGATGGTACGCATGGGAACATGCTTATTACCGCTGATGCCGATATCCGCAATAAAACAACGGGCAGCGGTCCGGTCTGTTTTGTATTGCAGGGGATTGAACTGTACGTATCCCCTGCGGGACGGCATGATATATTCGCCGTTTTTTAGTTTTATGGCCGGGTGTTCCGCAAAATCAGTGATCAGCAACCCGGCCCCTGCGCCTATGGAGGTAAAATAACGTCTTGATTTTCCCAGCATTACCATCCCGGCCGCAGTACCCAACCATACCCGGTTGCTGTCGTCAACCGCAATGCCTCCCACAATATTACTGGGCAAGCCATCCTTCACCGTATAAGAAGTAAATATATTTTTATCCGCATCAATGCAGGTAACACCATTGAAGGTTGATACCCATATTTTACCATCTTTATCCTCGTTAATGCTGATGATCACATCCCCGACAATGGTGTTGGGCGTTTTATCGGTGCTTCTCCAAAGTTTTGTAGCACCGGTTAAAGGATTATATACAGACACCCCGTCGCCATTATAACCAAACCAGATCCTTTTCTTACGGTCTTCAAATACAAACCGTACCGTGTAGCCTGTATATTTCTTTAACACAGGATGAGCGGCCACACTGTGAAATCTTCTTTCGGCAGGTATATAATAATAAAGCCCGTCATAGTCTCTTGAGCCGAACCACAGCGTACCGTCGCTGGTTTTGTTGGCACTAAAATAAAATGATTGCGGTATAGAATCTTTGATGGTAAGAAAATCCATCTTACCCGTTGCCCGGTTCAGGCGGTTTACACCGGCGCCCGTAGCTACCCATATATCATGGTTCGCGTCTTCAACAATGGCGCGTACCGAGTTAAAATAGATCATATCCGGCTTGCCGGGTTGGTTCCTCCACACCTGGTACCTGCCGGTTTGCACATGATACATTGAAATACCATTGCCGGTCGTAAACCAAAGGTTGCCTTCATGGTCTTCTTCAATACCCCGGGTAAGTGTATGTACATCGGCGCTGCCAAAGGGATAGCCCACTTTGAATACATTTTTCTGCTGATCGACATAGTTTACCCCGATATCGGATCCCAGCCATATCCTCTTATCCTTCCCCCTCCAGATCGAAAACATCAGGTTGCTGAGCAAGGAATTTTTAGCATCCGGGGCATACTTGTAATGCGTTAGCTTTTTCTGTTGCGGGTTATAGCAAAGCAATCCGTTCAGATTGGTAATGATCCAGATGGTATGGTTGTCATCTTCTGCAAATCCGTTTACCAAACTTTTTACATCGCTTTGATCTTTTACCAGTAAATGGTCAAGCACTTCGGCTTGCTGGGTTTGCCCATCAATGCGCAGCAGCCGGAAAGCTGCGTGATTGGCCAGCCAAACATCCCCTGCGTCCGATACCATTATTTTATGAATCACTTTTCCTTCCAGCTCTTTTACCGCGTAATGCCTGGCCTTTCCCGATTTTACATTATAAACTAGATAGTAGCCCTCACCCCCGAGATAGAGGTCATTTCCGTTCAGAAAAGCGCTGCCGGCCTTTATGGCGCCCAGTAACCGGTTCGAAGCGCTATCATTGCTCAGCAGCTCAAACCGGTCGGCTACAGGATTATAACAGCGTAAACCCGATCTTGACACCAGGTATAGGCGGTCCGCAGCAACAGGCACAATGGTGTTTACAGTAAACCCGGCTGCCTTTTTTATTTTCCGGAATGTAAAAGACGTATAATCGAATTCCACCAGCTCGTTCCAAAAACCGAACCATAGCCGGCCATCGGGCCCACAGGCCATCGCATTACAAACCGAAGCCGGGGGAGCACTGCTATCGGTACGATCATAACCAAATTGCCGGATCGTTTTTCCATTGTAGCGGTTCAATGCGCCGCCCGAAGCAAACCACATATAGCCATATTTATCCTGGCATATCGCATGCGTCCAGCCATCATTTAATCCGTCGGCGGTTGTAATCTGATGAAAGACCACCGGTTGTTGCGCAAACAGCCGGATCCAAAGGAAAAGCAGAAAAATGAGAAGGCTCTTTTTCATTAAAAATCAAAATAACAACAACGGATTCAATACCCAAAAGCAGTAGCGCCAACCGGATATTTTTTACGCCGAACCGGATAAACTACCGGCTAAGGCGCTCCTGTTAAAAACATCCGGGCGCACATTTCTCAATAACGCAGTTATGGATCTGCCCTGATTGATAAAGTTATAAAAAACCAGGCTTCAGACAATACAGGAATTTAATACGCGCATGTTTCTTCCGGGTCTTTCCGGGAAAGGCAGGCGGGTACCGCTACTTTGTACCGGTAAAGGTGTGGGGGCCGCTCACGAGTGAACCCGCCGATAAAAACAATGCTGAAATTTACAGCTGCATCGCCGGTATTACCCGAAAAGCGATCGGTTACACAGTTTTAGTCAATACCGGCTTTGAACACTTTGGAGTATTGTATGGTACCATCCCGGTCAACCTGGCGGATACGGATGTACAGTTCCTTATCTTTATCAACCGGCACTGAAGCCTCTTTGCTGCATGACGCGATGATGAGTACGATACATGCCAGCGCCAGCAATGCCTGCACTGTGATACGGCGGCGGCCTGCAGCAATGATAAGCCCCAGTATGGAGGCCATACCTGCACCCAGGAGTGCATTTTCCGATTGCAGATCGATTTCAAACTGATAGTGGAGTTCGGTAGCCTCATTGCCCGCCGCAGCCTTTGAAGCAACCGAACCGATCTTTTGGAATGCGAGCCCGTCAACAGATGCTTCCACATCAAAATGGTCGCTCTGTTTTTCAGATTCCGTGGTCCAGTTCACCTGCAATACCCCGTTTTGCACCGAGGCCGTAGCAGGGCCAAAAGATACCGGCAGTGCAATCGAAAAAGCACAGGTTGTGGGTAACGGATACGGAACCAAGCCCTCATTTTTCAGGTCCCAGTTATTGGGATTGTTGAGCTGGGCTCTGAGCGTTGCCAACGATCCGGCGGAAGTAGCGGTGCACTTCACGATGCCGTTATCAAATTCAGCACCATTGGTTCCAGGCGAAAGCAAGCCCATGATGGCGTTCACTCCTGTTGTAAGACCGGGAGGCAGGGCCGACCGTGTTTGGATATACGACCAGGAAGTACCTCCGATATTGTCCCAGCCGGCATAGGTGCTGGCAAGTTGCGTTCCGGACAGGATCTCACTGTTCATATGTATACCGGCAATAAAGGTGGGTGAAGCAGCGGTGCCCTGAAAGGCCAGCACCTGGTCTCCCCCAACAGACAAAATAAACAACCCCGATCCCGAATAAGAAACGTTACCGGCAGATGCCGAAAGAACGCTGGATGCCTGCCCGGTTGCTTTTATGGTAACTTGTGCAAATTGCGATAACGCGCCGGTGGATTTCCATTGAATAATACCTTCCGCAGTTCCCAGGGCTGCAGGAGAAAGTGCCGTATTCCATCCGTTGTCTGTAAAATTGATGATGGTATTATTTGCAATACCTCCGGTCTTTAAAACAACAAACGTAAATGAAGATTCGTTGTTATTGGAGTTGATGGCATTATAGCCTACGAATGCAATATCACCGGCTAGCAGTGGTTGTGCATATCCCTTATTGATGCCAAACATCAATAAGATTATCATCATAAACAGGTAGATTTTTTTCATTGCAAGAGGGGTTTAAACTGCAAGTTAAGCAGATCGTGCCCATCTTTGAAATAAAATCTCAGGCAATGGCTACCCGGTTCCGAAAAAAGGAGGCGTCCTCCCGGATAAAAAAAATGTTTTTAACTGCGCCCGGCATCATGAAAGCGGATCTTCAATACCAGGAGCAACCGGTCATCAACAACTTGTTTCAGCATCTGCAATGCGCTTGATACTTCACAGATGCTGATCCGCCGCAGCCAAAACGCTCGTTCGGGATCACACACCCGCATTCGTATTATAAACAGCAGCGTTGCGATCTGCAGCTGCCCGGATGGGCTTTATTCTGCTTTTATCTTTTCCAGCAGCGCTTTCAGCTCCTGTACCCGCTGCGGGTATTTTGCAGCAAGATTCGTTCGCTCGCCCGGATCCTTGTTGAGATCGTATAGCTGATCCTCCGGACTGTAGCCGGTTTCAATATTTACAGCACCCATCAGTGCAGGTCCTTTTGAAGGGCTGAGGTATTTCCAACCGTCTTTTACAATACATAAAGCGCTGTTGGCCGGCTGTTCCACAATATAATCCCGGTGCGTTGCCGTTTGGCCCGTTAAGGTTGAAAGATAATTCCTGCTGTCGGTAAATTCTCCTTTTGGAAGTTTTACATTCAGCAAGGCAGCAAACGAGGCCATCAGGTCGATCTGGCTTACCAGCGCAGCTGATTTTTTTCCTCCTGCAACCTTCGCCGGCCACTGCACGATAAAAGGTACTCTTGTACCGGCTTCAAAAGCGCTGTATTTACCGCCACGGTAAATTCCCGCGGCTTTATGATGAAGTGTAGCTGCAGCTTCGGCCGATTGGTCGATATATCCGTCGTTCAATACCGGCCCGTTATCGCTGCTGAAAATAACAATGGTATTTTTTAACAGCCCCCGCTCTTTCAGTGCATTCATTACCACACCCACGCTATGATCCATTTCCAGGATCACGTCGCCCCGGTAACCGAGCCTGCTTTTTCCCTTAAATTCTGTTCCGGGCATACGGGGAACATGAATATTATGAATGGCATAATATAAAAAGAAGGGCTTTTTGCTTTTCAGGCTTTGATCGATAAAATCCACGGCCTTGTTGTTGAACACATACCCCAGTTCTTCGTCCGTCCATTCACTCCTTTTTCCTCCCTGCATAAACCCGATACGGCCAATACCATTTACAATATGCCCGTCGTGTCCCTGCCGGGGATCATTGGGCTGCTTTAATAGTTCAGGATGCTCCTTTCCTGTCAGCTCTCCCGGGAACGCTTTATGATAGTCAACAGCGATCGGATCTTTTTCCTCCAGCCCGATAGCCCGCTGATTTTCCATAAAGATCGTGGGAACCCGGTCTGCCGTTGCAGGAAATATAAACGAATAATCAAACCCTACTTCCCTGGGCCCGGGTGTAACTTCCTTATTCCAGTCTACCGGCGACTGGTTCCCCAGCCCCAGGTGCCATTTCCCCACTACCCCGGTTACATAGCCGGCCTGCTGAAACACTTTTGGCAGGGTGGTGATATCGGTGGGGATGACCAGGTTGGCGTCGCCCGGAAGAATATTGGTTCCTTTTTTCCGCCAGGCATACCTGCCCGAAAGCAAGGAATACCGGGAAGGCGTACAGGTAGAGGCCGTGGCATGGGCATTGGAAAAATTAACGCCGTTTTGCGCGAGCCGGTCGATATTGGGCGTTGCGATCGCCGTTGCACCGTTACAACTTAAATCTCCATAACCCAGATCGTCGGTATAAATCACCAACACATTCGGGCGGTTCGTGGTTTGGCAAAACCCGGATAACAGACTCCAGGCAAGTATTGCGGTAAACATCCATTTTTTCTGCATGATCAAAAATAAAATTTATTTCAGATTGGGGTTAATATTTACTTCAGCCTGTGGTACCGGCCAGGGATAATTTTCGGCTTTAAAATTCTTCGATGTCACATACCAGCGGCTATCAGGATCGGTAGCTCCGTCGGGTGCCTTCCTTAAGTTCTTTGCGCCCGGATAAGAGGCCCCGAAGAATTTACCCTGCAATACCGTTACGGCATCGTTCCAGCGATAAAGATCCCATAAACGGGTACCTTCCAGCGCCAGCTCCACGCGGCGCTCTTTTTTCAGAAGGGTCATCAGCTTTGCCGGATCCTGTTCCGTAACCGGGGGCATGGAAACTGAAGCGCGGGCACGCACTTTATTGATCGTTTCGTCCAGCAGCCCCTGCCCTACAATGCCCATCCGTACCTGGGCCTCCAGGTAACTGAGCAGTACTTCTGCATAGCGGATAATAGGCAGGTCGATACCGGAATTCTGCAGATCGCCACCTCCAAAGCCGTCATACGCAAACTTCCGCATGCTGAAACCCGTTCTGGTAGCTTGTTTACTTAATGTTAGCTGATCCGGAGAACTGGTCATATCCGGATGACTGATATAAGGCGCTCCTTTAAAAAGCGCATTGTTGTAAAGGATGGTAACCGCCAGCCGCGGATCACGGTTCTTTCCAAAATCTGCGGGATCGTACTGCGGACTGTTATAGGAAAACGCGCTGCCATCTTTGAAGTCATAGGCTTCGGCCAGGCTTCCGAGCGGACAAAAAATACCCCAGCCTGCCGACATTGCGGGAAAGAAATGCTGTAGCATCCCGTTGGGTGCCAGGTCAACCAGGTACTGCGTTGCAAAAATAATTTCCTTGCTGCTTTCGTTGGTACCGTTAAACAGGCTGGCATAATCCGGATCGATCAGGTGCTCATTCAGATCTATGATCTTTTTATATGTTACAGCCGCCTGCTGCCAGTTTTCCTGCTGCAGGTACAAACGCCCTAAAAAAGCCAGTGCCGCCTGTTGTGTGGCGCGTCCTCTTTCCGCCGCAACCAGTTGTTTGGCCGTTGGCAGGTCGGCCGCCGCATCGGTGAGTTCTTTTGCCACAAAAACCTGTACATCGCTTAAAGGGGTTTTAGTTACCTTATTGGCCTCATCGGGTTGCAATACACCGGTAACCAACGGAACGGCCCCAAAATAAGTAGAGAGATACAGATACTGTGTGGCCCGCAGGAACCGCGCCTCAGCAATCACCCTTTTTTTCAGGGCATCCCCGATGACCGCCTTACCAATATTGTCCAGGAAATAATTACAGCGCGAAATCCGGGAATAGCTGTTGCTCCAGTAATTAGAATAATCCCCGATATTGGCGGTAAGCGTTCCATTGGTAAGTTTATTGAAATTGGAGTTATCGCCTCTGCGGTCATAAGCATTATCGGTTGCAAACTCAAGAAACAGCAACCCGTTATACGACCACCAGTCAGTTGGGCCGAATTCAGCGGCTTTCTGCATCTGAATATTCCCCCGGTATAACGCGGTTAAGGCCACATTTACGTTGGCTTCGCTGGTCCAGAAAACATCATTGGCAAACTGATCCCTGGGATACAGGTCCAGCTTTTTGGCACAGGAGCAAAAACCAACAATAAGCAGGGCTACACAAGCCCAAACCGAAGCCTTTTTTCTAACTATCATTTGTTTCATTGTTGTAAAAGTTTATACGCTGTTTTACAATTGGAGCGGGTATTAAAAGTTCACATTTACACCCAGGGTAAAATTGGCCAGGATGGGATAATAATCACCGGCCGTATTGATCTCCGGATCCCATCCCTTTGGATAGCGGCTGAAGGTTGCCAGGTTCTCCGCTGCCGCAAATACCCGCAGCGACTGTATGCCCATCCATTTAAGACTTTTGTCGCCCAGGGTATATCCCAGCTGGATATTCTTAATGCGGAGATAGCTTCCGTTCAGCAACCAGAAATCGGATAGCAGGGTATTGGGAGTGCCGGTATTGGCAATTTCCTCCATACGGGGGTACCGTGCATTCCGGTCAGGATGCTGCGCCGTCCACCTTCCATCCAGCTGCCACCGCTGGATGTTGCCGTTCTGGTACATGGCATAGCCTGCATAGTTGGTGAGGCGGCCATTTACGCCGCTTACACCCTGCAGCAGGGCACTGAAATCCACTCCCGCATATCCCGCATTGATTGCGATCCCATAGGTATATCTGGGAATATTGGTACCCAATATCGCCCGGTCGTAGGTTGCGTCGACCTTGCCATCCGGCTTCCCGTCCGGGCCGCTGATATCCTTATAACGGATATCACCAGGTTTCGGCTTGGGATTGATGGCGGTTTGATTGGCATACCCGTCAATATCCGCCTGGTCTATAAACAAACCATCTGCACGATACCCGTAATACAGGTCGATCGGGTAGCCCAGGAAGCGGCTGGAACCGTTTCCTACCAGGCCGTTAGGTTGCGGAATGTTCAGCCCCGGCCCAAGGTCCAGCACCTTGTTCCGGATCACCGAAAGGTTCGCCCGCATTCCATATGTGAATTTGTTCCGGGTTTCGTTATATCCCAGTTCAAATTCCCAACCTTTATTACTCAGCTTACCGGCGTTGATAGTGCCCACGCCAAATCCCAGCACCGCAGAATAACTGCTTCCGGGGTTGGCCAGGATATCATATCCGTAACGGTCAAAATACGCGGCACTGAAGCTCAGCCGGCCGTTTAGCGCAGTTCCTTCCAGTGCAATATCCTTGGTACGGGTAGACTCCCAGTGAAGCGTGGTATCTGTAAGCGTGGTCAGGATAGAACCGGCCGCAATCGTATTTCCGAACGGATAGCTGTAATTGCCGCCCAGCGCCAACACCAGCTGCCAGGGGTAATTACCAATGTTCTGATTGCCCAGCGTACCATAAGAAGCCCGGAGTTTGAGCTCGTTGATCCACGGAACATGTTGCTTAAAAAAGGGTTCCTCAGAAATACGCCAGCCCAATGCATACCCGGGAAAATCGGCATATCGAAGCGTGGGCGGGAACCGTGAAGATCCATCGCGGCGAACCGTCACTTCGGCCAGGTAGCGTGTTGCATAATTATACTGGAGCCGACCGAAATAAGAATCCATGGCCCACTCCGTTTTATTACCGGAATTGGTTTGGGTTCCGGGATCACCGGCGTTTAGCTCGGTAAGACTGTTGGATACATACCCGTTCCGGAAGTTGGAAGAAACACGATCGCCGTTATATTCATAGGTATGCCCCAGCAATATATTGACCGCATGACGTCCAAAAGTATTTTTATATTCCAGTAATTGCTGCAAGGTCTTATACTCCACTTCTTCGTTGTTCTGGGTCAGGTTGCCGGGCCCCAGTTTTACCGATGCATTCAGTACCTGGTTCGACAAAAAACGCCTAGACCAGTTGGAACCGTTGGTATAACCACCAATACCGGAAAGGGTAAGGCCATGTACAATTTCCCAGTCGAGACGCAGGTTCCCCGCCAGGTTCGTCCACTTTGAATCAAAGAAGGATTCATTATTAAGATAGGTATAAGGCGTTCCCTTATTGGCAAGGCCGGTACCAAAATCACCGTTGCTGAGCAGATAAGGAAAAGTGGCCGGGATCCGTACCACCTGGCTGATGCCCGTAAGCATATCATTAAAATCCTGGGTGGCTGATGGCGCGGGCTGATTGTTCAGCTCCTGCGTGGCAGCCAGTCTTGTTGAAAGTTTCAGCTTTTCCGCAAGCCGGTTCGTCATATTAAAACGCAGGTTATAGCGCTGGTAGTCATTCCGGGCCACAATACCGTTCTGATAAAGATATCCCAGCGACAGCAGGTAGTCTGTATTGCCGGTCTTATTCGCAACGGACAGGTTATGCCCCGTTTGCAATGTCCCGTTTTTAAACATCAGGTCGATATAATTTACGTCCGGATAACGATCAGGATCTGAACCATCGCGGAACTTCTGGATCTCTTCTTCTGTATAGGTACCGGGTGTGGCTTCGTTGCGTGCCTGCGCGTATTCCCAGGAATGCACAAACTCGGGATATTGGGTAGCGCGCTGCGTGCCGATATAGCCATTATAGCCGATCTTTATTTTCCCGTTCATTCCCTGGCCGGATTTTGTTGTAACCAGGATCACACCATTTGCCGCCCTTGAACCGTAGATCGCTGCTGATGCAGCATCCTTCAACACGGATATGCTGGAAATATCATTGGGGTCTATATTGCTTAACTGACCGGGAATGCCGTCGATCAATACCAACGCATCCGGGTTGGCACCAAACGATGAAACACCGCGGATCCGGATCGTTCCGGCACTGCCGCCTCCAGGCTGTCCCGAACGCTGGATAACCGTAACACCCGGCATCTGTCCGGTAAGTGCCTGTGTAGCCTGTGTAACCGCCCGGTTATTAAGGTCCTTCGCATTTACCTGCGAAATGGCACCGATCACATTTACCCTTCGCTGCGTACCATACCCCACTACCACCACTTCGTCCATTTGCCCGGGTAAGGCCGCCAGCCGCATCATAATACTGCTTTTTTCACCGGCATTCAGTGAAAAATGCATTAATGAGTCGTCCCGGTATCCCACGTAAGAAAAGTAAAGATCATAGGAATGCC
The DNA here is from genome assembly GCF_021044425.1 of Niabella pedocola. Classification (GTDB taxonomy): domain Bacteria; phylum Bacteroidota; class Bacteroidia; order Chitinophagales; family Chitinophagaceae; genus Niabella; species Niabella pedocola. Next base: position 230,739 of record NZ_JAJNEC010000005.1, read on the forward strand.
CATACACCATCCGGACGATAAACCCACCCTTCGCATCTGTAACCTGGTGAGCCACTGATGCGGGATTTTGCAGGTCCACGATCCTTACAGAAGCACCCGAAAGCGGCTCGCCTCCCTGGCTCAATACCAATCCCCGCACTTCAGCATTGCCTTGTGCCATGCCCTGCAGGGAGCAAAGGAACATCAGTGCGATTAAAACGAGATAAAATTTTGACTGCATAGTTACCTGTCTTTTATATTCAATAAAATAGTTGTTCAAAACGCATGCGCTTTTTGTTCGTCCCTGTTCAGCACAGCGACGCTGCCGGAAAATATAAACGGAATGCTCCTGTAAGGGGATGGCAGTTATCCGTATGACCCAGGGTCAATCGTTTTTCTCTATTGTAATTTGGTTTTCTTTTTGTTGATACCGCAATCCGTTCAACTGGCAAAGTTGTTCCAGTAAAACATCCAGCGAATCATTATACATAATCGTTCCTGTAAACAAGTAGTCTCCGATCTCTTTTGTTTTTAATACAATCGTTCTATGATACCGTTGTTCGATCCGGTCAAATACCCGGCGCAACGATTCCCGGTTAAACGAATATGCTGCATTTCCCCACACCACTGCTCCCTGGGCGTCTGTTAACTGCCTGCGGGCCGTTGGAGTTGTTTTATGAGCCATCATCCTGGCGGCATCGCTCCGGGCAGGCCGTATCACCTGTGCCACTCCGTTCCTGCGGTTTACCAGCACGCCTTCCCCCGGTATCAGGATCACGGGTTGCAGTATTGCGGAATGGTCCAGATCGCGCACGGCTATTTTTCCCTCTACCAGGTTCACCTGTATCGTTGCCTGTTGCCGGTTTTCCTGCACCCAAAACTCGGTACCCAGTGCCCGCACTCGTATGCCGTTTGCTTCTACAAGAAAGGGATGCAGGGAATCTTTTGCTACTTTAAAATAAGCGGTTCCCGTTAAGCACAATTGCCGCTGCTCCTTAAATGTACCCGCGTACTCCACCCGGCTGCCGGGTTGCAACCGCAGCACCGATCCATCGGGTAACCGCAGTTCCTTTTCCTTTCCGGAAGGATTTTCAATAACCGTAATTTCAAGTTCTGTGTAGCGGCTTCCCCGCTGGCCACCCAGAACATTCAACAACGCATATCCTGCCAAAACCAGTGCCAGTACGGCTGCTGCTGCCAGCACCCTTTGTAAATAGCGCGTTTTTTTCTCCCTGTTTATACCCTTTTGTACAGCCATCCACATTGCCGTCCTCCATCGTTCCTCCAGTTGCTGTGTTTCCGGCATATTCCTGAATGCGGCATCCGGAACATAGTGCTGTAATACTTCGGGATGCGCTTTAAGAAATGCCGTTACTTTTTCAGCCTCTGCCTCGTCCGATTGGTTTTCGAAGAACCGCTCCACCATCTCCTTTGTGACAGCATTATCCATTTTCATTTAGTATAACGTTTGTAAATAAAAAATCCCCTAGCGGTGCAAAAAAATTATAAAAAAAAGATTACGGTGGTCAGCATCCTGCGCAATTGCTTCAGTGCCTGCCGTACGTGGTTATCTACCGTTTTAACCGACAGGTTCATTAAAACAGCAATTTCTTTATAGGAATAGCCCTCCAGATGTTTTAAGCGGATCACTTTACGGCGCATAGCCGGCAATCGCTGGATAGCAAGGTGCAGGTTTTCATGATCCGGCAATACCGGCGGGGATTGTGTATAAAATGCTTCGGCTACGGCCTGGCGTTTCCGTTGCGTGGCTGCTTTACGCAACCAATCGATAAATACCAGCCGGGCGTTCTGAAACAGCATGGTTTCTAATGCGTGTGCATCAGAGAGTCCGGAACGGTACTGCCACATTTTAATAAATGTCTGTTGGGTAAGGTCTGCCGCGTCGGCCTCGTTTCCGTTTTTTTTTAGAAACAGAAAAAAAACACGCTCCGACCAAAGCTCATAGAACGCTTCGAACGCTTTTTGGTTCCCTTCCCTGATATCCTGTACCTGGTTCAACATATATAATTACAACAAACAAAAATCCCAGCTGCGAACGGGGCAGCCAATAGCCGCCTTCCTGTTTCCATTACGCCGTCCTCCATATAATAGCCATCACCCGCCCGGCATTCCCCGGTATTTGAAGGCATTCTTACGTACGGATCTTTTTAAACAAGTAGCGCTGGCAAACACTGGTACAAAGTAAATTTAAAATATTGAGAGTACCGAAGGCTGTACAAAAAAAACAGTACTGCTGCGCATTCGTTTGCACAAACGGCACTAACAACCATCTTGCTTTTTACAAATGCGTTACCTTCGCACCTGCTTGTTCCATTTTGTAAACAGCTGATCCCCGCGGGCTGATTCCAGGAGCGCGATATCAAATACAATTACAAAACCATCCTGGCAGCCGCCAGTAAAATACAGATCATTGTGAAAAAAATACTGCTCATTATTACCGGGCTCTTTATACACGTTGCCGCCATTATTGCCCAACAAAAACCCAATGTCATTTACATTTATGCCGATGATATGGGCTATGGCGAGTTGGGCTGCTACGGGCAACAAAAAATAAAAACGCCGCACCTGGATCAGCTGGCCGCCGAGGGCATGCGGTTTACCCAACACTACTCCGGTACGCCGGTATGCGCGCCAGCACGTTGTATGCTGATGACCGGGAAAAACGGCGGGCACTCCTATATAAGAGGCAACTATGAACTGGGAGGCTTCCCAGACAGTTTGGAAGGCGGTCAGATGCCGTTGCCCGAAGGCAGTTTTACCCTGGGGCATCTTTTTAAAAATGCCGGTTATGCAACGGCGGTCATCGGAAAATGGGGATTGGGATCGGGCAACACTACAGGGCATCCACTGTCACAGGGCTTTGATTATTTTTACGGATACCTCGATCAGAAACAGTCGCATAATTACTATCCCACCCATCTTTGGGAAAATCATTCCTGGGATACGCTGAATAACCCCAATATCTGGGTACACCGGCAACTCGACCCGCAAACTGCTACCGACAGCGATTTCGATTATTTCAAGGGCAATGTATACTCAATTGATAAAATGACGGAGAAGGCGCTGGCTTTTATCCGCACACACCGGCAACAACCTTTTTTCCTTTACCTGCCCTATACCATTCCGCATGTGTCGCTACAGGTACCGGAAAAATATATTAACATGTACAAGGGCCAGTTTGATGAAAAACCCTATTACGGACAAAATGGCTATGCCGCATCCAAATACCCGTTATCCACGTATGCCGGCATGATCACCTGCCTCGACGATCAGGTAGGTCTTATTATGAATGAGATCAAAAAGCTGGGACTGGATCAAAATACCATGATCCTGTTTTCGAGTGATAACGGAGCTACTTTTAACGGTGGGGTTGACGCTGCTTTCTTCAACAGTGTACAGGGATTACGCGGTCTGAAAATGGACATTTACGAGGGCGGCTTCAGGGAACCTTTTATCGCCCGCTGGCCAAAAAAAATTCCTGCAGGCAAAACCAGTTCCCTGCTTTCCGTACAATACGATATGATGCCCACTTTTGCAGCGCTTACCCAACAACGGCTGACACATCCCGTTGACGGCATCTCTCTTTTACCCGAGTTGTTGGGTAAGGGAACGCAGCAACCGCATCCGTATCTTTATTTTGAATATCCTGAAAAAGGAGGCCAGGTAGCCGTTCGCATCGGAAAATGGAAAGGTGTACGCACGGGTGTGCAGAAAGATAAAAAAGCACCCTGGCAACTTTACAACCTGGAAACGGATCTTCATGAAAGAGAAAATATCGCCGCTCAGCATCCCGGTATTGTTCAGCAAATGCAGGCCATTGCATTAAAGGAACACCAGCATCCGCATATAAAGGAATGGGAATTTATAGATCCCAAATTCGAGAAAGCTACAGAGGCACTGAAGCACTGAAGTTTTATATCCCTTGCAGTTTAGATTCTTTAACGCAACGTACGCGAAGTCTCCGCAATGGTCGCAATGAAAACAGGATACATTATCGTTATAAACCGCTTTGCGAACTTCGCGAAAATCGTGCGAGCCTGGCGGTTAAATTGCTATTGAAACGGTGAAGTTTTATCTCCCTGCGGTTTAGTTTTTTAACGCAAGGGACGCGAAGTATCCGCAATGGCGCAATGAAAACAGGATACATTATCGTTATAAACCGCTTTGCGAACTTCGCGAAAAACCTTGCGAGCCTGGCGGTTAAATTGCCATTGAAACGCTGAAGTTTTATATCCCCTGCGGTTTAGTTTTTTAACGCAAGGGACACAAAGTATCCGCAATGGCGCAATGAAAACAGGATACATTATCGTTATAAACCGCTTTGCGAACTTCGCGAAAAACCTTGCGAGCCTGGCGGTTAAATGTAGTTGTTCAGTGTTTCTGCGCTTCAGTGGCATCCATAAAAAAAGCCACCGTTACCGGCGGCCCTTCATAAAACAAACACAAAAGTCACCTTATAGTTTAGGTCCGGCGGCTGTTACTTCCGCAGCCACCACCGAAGCCATGTTTTCAAAGTTCCTGATAAACTGACTGGCCAGGTCCCTCGCCTGGGCATCATACACCTCCGGTTGCGCCCAGGTCTGGCGCGGGTTTAATATGTTTGAATCCACACCGGGGCAGGTACCCGGTATCATCAGTCCGAAAACGGGTTCCTTATGATAGATCACATTGTCCAGGCTCCCGTTCAAAGCCGCGCGTATCAAGGCCCGGGAATCGGCCAGTTTCATCCGGCTTCCGGTACCGTAGGCACCACCCGTCCAACCCGTATTCACCATCCAAACCTTTACCCCATGCTGCGCAATGCGGTCGCCCAGCATTGTTGCATAACGTGCCGGATGCAGCGGCAGGAAGGGCGCTCCAAAACAGGCGCTGAAAGTGGCCTTGGGCTCGGTAACACCGGCCTCCGTACCCGCCACCTTGGCCGTGTAACCACTGATAAAATAATACAAGGCTTGCTCGCGCGTGAGCCGGGAAATGGGAGGTAATATGCCATAGGCATCACAGGTTAAAAAGAAGATATTCCGGGGTGCGCCGCCGGTTTCTTCCGGCACACTGTTCTTTACAAAATCAATGGGATAGGCAACCCTGGTATTTTCGGTAACAGACGCATCATCAAAATTGATCTGGTCGGTTCCGGGAAAAAACGCAACGTTTTCAACAAGTGCCCCTTTTCTTACGGCGTGATAGATCTCCGGTTCCTTTTCGCCTGAAAGGCCGATACATTTTGCGTAGCAGCCGCCTTCAAAATTAAACACCCGGTTATCATCCCAGCCATGCTCATCATCACCAATCAGTTTCCGGTCAGGATCTGTACTCAGGGTGGTTTTTCCGGTACCACTCAGTCCAAAAAACAGGGCGGTATCCCCCTGTGCTCCCAGGTTGGCGGCGCAGTGCATGCTGAGTACATTGCGGGTCTGGGGTAACAGGTAATTCAGTATCGAAAAGATCCCTTTCTTGATCTCCCCGGTATAAGCGCTGCCGGCGATCAGGATCATTTTATGTTTAAAACTTACCACTGTGGCATTGCCCTGGCGGGTGCCGCAACGTACCGGGTCCAGCTCCAGTGAAGGTGCAGAAAGAATATGCCAGTCCGGTTCAAAATGTTCCAGTTCTTCTTCAGACGGACGTAAAAAAAGATTGTGCGCAAAAAGATTCATCCAGGGCAGCTCGTTTACCACCCGGATATTCAACCGGTATTCCGGTACTGCACAGGCATAGGCGTCTCTTACCCACAGCTCGTTCCGGCCATTCAAATAGTTGCGTACATCCTCCAGTATCCGGTCGAAATACCGCTCGTCAATCGGATTATTAAAGTTCCCCCAATCGATGGTTGTTGCGGTTACTTCATCTTTTACCACAAATTTGTCGCGGGGCGAGCGGCCGGTGAACTTGCCGGTGGAGATCACCAGGGCTCCTGTATCATTTAGCCGGCCCTGGTTGTTCATAAGCGTATCTTCTACCAACTCGTCGGCGGTCAGCTGGTAATGGATCTCGTTGTTCAGGTTCAGCCCCGCAGCCTTTAGCTGGTTAACGGGGATTTCGAATGGCTTTGTAAGCATATTGCGTTTAAACTTTGTTGAAACAGCAAAAATATAATTTGACAAAATCTAAAAAAAATATATTTTACCCATACATAATTAGAAATTATCAAACCATCAGTGAATACAAAAAGGATAATTTCCAACATTCAAGCACAAAGCTAACACATGTTTGCATTTTAGATTGAAACACAAATGCTTAGATGGTTGATTGGCCAGGGGCTTTTTTCTTTCCTTTTTGTTCCCTACCTTTGCGCCGGCCTGTTAAGGGTTATTTTTAGTTCTTTTTCAATTTCCTGCGGTATGCGGGAACCTTATCAAGAAAGGCAGAGGGTTTGGCCCAATGAAGCCTTGGCAACCTGTTATAAGCGTAACAAGGTGCCAATTCCAGCCGCGCTGATGCGTGGGAAGATAAGTCGGATAGTAGCATATTAACATTCTTAATAGAACAGCTCATCTGGTTTATCCGGATGGGCTTTTTTTATGCGCCGGCAATCCGCTGCCTGTAATTTTTTTGAATATGAAACAAAACTCTACTAAATTCGTAGTCTGCATGAAACAAAGCGCAACATATCCCATTTTAAACATTACGCCCGTAATGTGTTGCTGTATTTGTTGTATGCCTTAACAGGCATATACTTCTTCCATACCCCCAACAGGTGTTTTTTAACGACCTTTTCATAGTTCAACATCATTTTTCACTTCATTAAATTCATTATTTTTTATGAGTAACCAACTACATTTCGACACATTGCAGGTGCATGCCGGTCAGCAACCAGATCCTGCTACCGGAAGCCGTGCCGTGCCTATTTACCAGACTACTTCTTATGTTTTCAAAAATGCAGATCATGCGGCCAACCTTTTTGGTTTAAAAGAATTTGGCAATATCTATACACGGATCATGAATCCGACTACCGATGTATTTGAACAGCGCGTTGCCGCCCTGGAGGGAGGGGTTGCTGCACTGGCTACATCTTCCGGACAGGCGGCCCAGTTCCTGGCTATTACCAACCTGCTGCAGGCCGGTGAAAATTTTGTTACCTCTCCGTTCCTTTATGGCGGAACATTCAACCAGTTTAAAGTTTCTTTCAAACGGCTGGGCATTGATGTACGCTTTGCAGCCGATGATAATGTGGACAGTTTCCGCCCGCTTATCGATGATAAAACAAAAGCCATTTATATTGAAACGCTGGGCAACCCGCGGTTAAATGTTCCCGACTTTGAGAAGTTTGCGGCGCTGGCCAAGGAATACGATCTTCCATTGATCGTTGATAATACCTTTGGTGCCGGCGGTTACCTGTTTCAGCCCATTAAACATGGCGCCAACATTGTAGTAGAGGCTGCCACCAAGTGGATCGGCGGACATGGAAACAGCATTGGCGGTATCATTGTAGATGGAGGAAATTACAACTGGGGCAACGGAAAATTCCCGCAATTCTCCGAACCCTCAGAAGGATATCATGGCCTTAACTTCTGGCAGATATTTGGAGAAGGCAACCCGCTGGGACTGCCCAATATCGCTTTCGCCATCCGTGCCCGTGTAGAAGGCCTGCGCGATTTTGGTCCGGCACTGAGTCCCTTTAACTCCTTCCTGTTGCTGCAGGGCCTGGAAACGCTTTCACTGCGCGTACAACGCACGGTAGACAACGCGCTCGCGCTTGCACAATGGCTGGAGCAACACGACAAGATTGAGTTTGTATGGTACCCGGGGTTGGAAAGCAGCCCCTATCATACGCTGGCCAAAAAATACCTTACCAATGGCTTCGGCGGCGTGCTGCAATTTGGCATCAAAGGCGGACTCGAAAACGGCAGAGCGTTTATCAACAACCTGAAGCTCGTAAGTCACCTGGCAAATGTGGGCGATGCCAAAACCCTGGCCATCCACCCCGCTTCCACCACACACGAACAGCTCAGCGAAACCGAAAGAGCCAATGCTGGTGTATTGGACAACCTGATCCGCATCAGCCTGGGTATTGAGCATATCGAAGATATTAAAGCAGATTTCGAGCAGGCTTTTGCCGCTGTTTTTAACAAGTAAAAAACAAGGCCTGTAAGGTTTACCGTCGTTACAGATTGGTTAAGCCTTACAGGTCTTTCAAAAAGAATGCAACAAAACGTATTTACATATTCGGCACCCTTTGTATTGGAAAGCGGTGTTCTTTTTCAGAACCTGCGGCTGGCTTATACAACCTATGGCCGCATCAATGAAGATCAATCCAATGTGATATGGATTTTTCATGCACTTACAGCAAACAGCAATCCGCATGAATGGTGGCCCGAGATGCTTGGTGAAGGCAAAGCGTTTGATCCCGGCAAGGATTTTATCATTTGCGTAAACATGCCGGGCAGTTGCTACGGCAGCAGCAGCCCCCTGGATACAAACCCGGCAACCGGCGAACCGTATTACCATGATTTCCCATTCTTCACCATCCGCGATATGGCACGCGCGTACCAGTTACTGCAAAAAGAACTGGGCATTCAAAAAATAAAGATCGGTATCGGCGGCAGCACCGGCGGACAGCAGCTGCTCGAATGGGCGGTCCAGGATCCGGGGCTTTTTGAATACATCGTTCCGCTGGCTACCAACGCAGTGCACTCCCCGTGGGGAAAGGCCTTTAATGCCTCCCAGCGGTTTGCGATAGAAGCCGATCAAACCTGGCAAACAAAAAATCCGGAAGCCGGACGGAAAGGCATGGAGGTGGCGCGGGGCATTGCCCTGCTCTCGTATCGTAATGCCACGGCCTATAACAAAACACAATCCGAACACTCGGATGAACAACTGGAAGCATTCCGGAGCGAAAGTTATCAACGCTACCAGGGCACCAAGTTAGCAGCCCGCTTCAATGCCTTCAGCTATTATGCACTTAGCAAAAGCATGGACAGTCATAACCTCGGCCGCGGTCGCGGCGGGGTCATTAAAGCACTGGGAACCATTCAGGCCAAAACCCTGGCGCTGGCACTGGAGGGGGATCTGTTATTTCCGCCGGAAGAACAGGAATTTTTAGCAGAGCATATTCCCGGGGCCATCGAAAAAGAGATCCGCTCCGACTACGGGCACGATGGATTCCTGCTGGAATTTGACCAGATATCAGAAGCAATAAAAAAATTCACAACCCGTCATGCCGAGGGCGTGGCGATAAAATAAAAACAATGGGCGAACATAGAGAATTAGTGATCGGGCTATTTGGCTTTGGTGTGGTAGGAGAAGGTCTTTACAAAGTGTTGCAGCAAACACCTTCCTTAAAAGCAAGCATCAAAAAAGTCTGCATCAAACATCCGGGTAAAAAAAGAAATGCACCGGAAGACCTGTTTACAACAGACCGCGATGAGCTGTTAAACGACACTTCGATCAACCTGATCGTAGAGGTGATCGACGATGCTGTTGCCGGTTTTGAAATAGTAAGCACGGCATTAAAAAATGGCAAGGACGTAGTAAGCTCTTCCAAGAAAATGATCGCGGAAAACCTGCCTGCGTTGCTGGAACTGCAGCAAAAAACCGGCCGGTCCCTGCTATACGAATCTTCCGCCTGCGCCTCTATCCCCGTGATCCGGAACCTGGAAGAGTATTACGATAATGATCTTTTACACAGCATCCGTGCCATCGTAAACGGAAGCACCAACTTTATCCTCACCAAGATCTTTGAAGAGAACCTGACATTTAAAGATGCGTTGTTGCTGGCCCAGCAGCTGGGTTTTGCGGAAAGCGACCCAACGCTTGACGTGGAAGGATTTGATGCGCTGAACAAATGGACCATCCTGTTGCTCCATGCTTATGGTATTGTGGCACACCCGGATCATATCCTGTTTAACGGCATTCAGAATATTGCCAAATCAGATGCCCTGGTGGCCAAAGCCCGCGGGCAGCAGATCAAACTGGTAGCGCAGGCTAAAAAGCTGATCAATGGCGGTGTAGGGGCCTATGTGCTGCCTCAGTTTGTAAATACCGATAGTCCGTTGTCGTTTGTGAAGAATGAATACAACGGGGTGGTTATTGAAAGCGGATTTGCCGATCAGCAATTCTTTTATGGCAAGGGCGCGGGAAGCTTTCCTACAGCATCAGCGGTGCTGAGCGATATCTCCGCACTGCGGTATGAATACCGTTATGAGTATAAAAAATTATACCACCATAAACCGCATCAGCTCAATGATGCCATTTACCTGAAAGTATTTGTAAGCTTTACCGATCTGGCAAATATCCCGAAAGAGGATTTTGAATGGATTGAGGAGTGGCATGCCCAGGAAAGCCGCAAATACCTGTCTGGCGTAATCGCTTTACAAAAGCTAAAGCAAAACGCCTGGTGGAAAGAGAACGGCACTTCCCTGATTGTGGAAGCCGATGGCATTATCGAAGATATCGAAGAACGGAAGTTAAAGAAGAAAAGCCTGGAGTTGGCAGGCCTGTTATAGGTTTGAGGTACCATGTTTCAGGTTGCACGTTATGTGCTGAAACCTGAAACATGGTACTTTTAAACCATTAAAATCCCCTGGCCAAAGAGGGCACCGACAGGTCGGCAAAATCATTTTCAAGATATTTATAATAGCCGGTGATGGCGATCATACCGGCATTATCCGTACAGTACTGAAAATCCGGGATAAAGGTATTCCAGCCTTTCTGTTCTCCCATTTCCTTAAACGCCTTACGCAGTCCGCTATTGGCAGACACACCCCCTGCAATACAAAGATCTTTTATTTCCAGGTCTTTTGCTGCCTTGCTTAACTTATTCAATAAGATCGAAATGATCCGGCTTTGAATGGAGGCACAGATATCCTTCAGATTTTCATCAATAAAACGTTGCCGCTCCCCCTCTGTGGCCGCAAAGGCTTCTTTATACACCTGTGCGGTACCTGCATTTCTCAGGAAATAAAGAATGGCGGTTTTTAGTCCGCTGAAGCTGAAATTATACCCGGGTATTTTGGGTTCCGGAAATTGAAACCGGTCCGGGTTCCCCTCCTTTGCGTGTTTATCCACCAACGGTCCGCCCGGGTAGGGCAATCCCAGCATTTTTGCGGCCTTATCAAAGGCTTCTCCGGCAGCATCATCAATGGTTTCACCGATAATTTCCAGCTGGGTGGGTGACACACATTTTACGATCTGGGTATGCCCGCCACTCACCGTTAAACACAAAAAGGGAAACGAAGGTTTATCATCGGGTATTAGGTTTGCCAGTACATGCGCCTGCATGTGGTTGACTGCAATCAGGGGTTTATCCAATGCCAGCGACAGCGATTTTGCAAACTGCCCACCCACCAGTAAACTTCCGATAAGCCCCGGTGCCTGTGTAAAAGCAATCGCATCCATATCTTCCAGCAGCAGTCCGCTTTGCTTTAATGCCACATCCACCACGGGTACGATGTGTTGCATATGCGCCCGCGAGGCCAGCTCGGGAACCACGCCCCCATGTTCTGCATGGACCGCCTGCGTGGCAATCCGATTTGATAATATTTTTCCACCGCTGCAAACCGCTGCAGAGGTTTCATCACAACTCGATTCGATTGCCAGTATATTTATCTTGCTCATATTTTAATTGCTTCAGTCCTTATTCACTATTGCCCATTCACTATTGACAATTCACTATTCTCTAACTCCGGATCGCCACCACCGGGTTCATTTTCGCCGCCTGTACGGCCGGAACAATACCTGCAACCACTCCTACAACCACACAAATCAAAAAGGTCCACACCATATTTCCAATGGATATAAATACCGGAAAATCGAGCGCCTTACTCAGGATCTGTGCCAGCAGGTATACCAGGAATAAACCGATCAATCCGCCCAGCATGCAAAGAAAGGCCGATTCCAGCAGGAACTCCGTAAGAATGATCTGCCGCTTGGCCCCGAGGGCCTTCTTCAGTCCTATTTGCGAAGTACGTTCCTTTACGGTTACAAACATGATATTGGCCACGCCAAATAATCCAACGATCAAACTGATCCCCCCGATCACAGCGCCTCCGATATTTAAACCAGCAAATGCCTCTTCCACCTGGTCCCCGATATCGTTGATATCATTCAACGCAAAATTGTCCTCCTGCTTCGGACTAAGTTTGTGCAAACTCCGCATTGTTACCATCAGTTCATCTTTCAACCCCTTACTGGTGATCTGCTCCCGGCCCTGTACCATAATTACCGGATCTGTCTTTTCTTCATTGTAAATCGTTCGCCCGAACAGAAAAGGCAGGATCACGCTCTGATCAAACCCCCAGCCGCCGATCATCTGCTTGCCCTGTTTTTCAATTACGCCGGCCACCAGGATCTTCCGCCCCGCAATCGAAATCAATTTATTTACCGCCAGCTCCGGTTCATTAAATAACTTTTCAGCAATCTCATTACCGATCACGGCGACATTGGTACCATAGCTAAATTCAGCATCCGAAATAAACCGGCCAAATCCCATGGTCAGCGGCTGAATCTTGATGTATTCATCGCTCACACTATACACATTCACGCCGTTTAACAGGTAGCCTGAAAACTCCACGTTTCCTCTTCCCTGCAGCGCAAAGGCCACATACCGGGCATTGGGCGTTCGCTCTTTGATGGGCTTTACCTCATCGTAACGCGGAACCGGCCGGTTCACATATTTCCACCAGGGGTAATCCGGTCCGCCGCCATAATCCCATTTATCTACATAGATCGTATTGGAGCCCAGGGTCTTGATTTCATTCTGTATATTTTGCTGCAGGCTGTTCACGGTTGCCAACACGCCGATGATGCAGAAGATGCCGATGGTAATACCAAAAAGCGACAGGAAGGTGCGCAATTTATTTTTCCATAGCTCCTGCATGGCCATGCGAAAACTACTGCCTATAATTTCCAGTGATCGCCTTAACATAGGTACAAATATAACTAGGTTTTTATTGCTTTTTACAAAGGGGTATTCCGCCGGCCGGCGCCGGGGATGTTTGACGGTTAAAATTCCGCGCATTGCAATCGAAAACAGCCGCTTCCCGGCGGTCAAATAAAAAAATGGTGATTATGTAGTTATATACGTAGTTAACTACGTATATTTGTTATTCAAAAATATACAGCCATGTTTAGCATCCGCGAACTGAATCATACCCATAGCCCGCAGGTTATTGACCTGATCCTGCATATCCAGCAGGTGGAGTTTAATGTGCCGGTAACGCTGGAAAGCCAGCCGGACCTGCAACAGATTGAACGCTTTTATATAGAGCCCGGCGGAAATTTCTGGGGTGCTTTTTCAGGCGATATCCTGATCGGGACCATTGCCCTGATCCGCACCCCGGAACAAACCGGCGTGATCCGGAAAATGTTTGTAAAAAAGGAATACCGGGGTACGCAACCAGGAGTAGCCCAGGAGCTGCTGCAGACCCTTATCCGGTATTGCCGGCAACAAGGGATCGAAACCATTTACCTGGGTACGGTTGACCTGCTGAAAGCAGCCATGCGGTTTTATGAAAAGCATGGTTTTGCCGAAATCCCTGAAACAGCGCTTCCCTCCTTTTTCCCAAAAATGCCCGTTGATAACCGGTTCTATTCACTTTCACTTAAAAACCAATAATGTAATGGATATTATTGATGAAGCCGGCATACTGGCACTGGCCACCCGCTTACAGCGACTAAGTGAGCGCTTCCGCAAACAAGGGCATGAAGTATACCGGGCATACGGTATTGACTTTGATCCCAAATGGTTTCCTGTGATCTATGCATTGCATAAAAAAAACGTACTGGGCGTTATGGAGCTGGCCGCGGAAATCGGCTATACCCATCCTTCTACCATCAGCCTTTTAAAAGAATTGGAGAAAAAAAAACTGATCCGGTCAAAAAAACATCCTGCCGACGAGCGGAAACGCCAGCTCAGCCTTTCCTCCCAGGGACAGGCCCTGGTTACAGCCATGCAGCCGGTATGGGAATTACTGGCACAGGCCATTACGCAAATAACAGATACCCGGAACAACCTGTTTAAATCCATTACAGAAGTGGAACAACGTCTGGGACAAACAGCCCTCACGGATGCCGCATTACAGATGCAACAAAAAAGAACCGGGCAATAGGGCATTGGTATTCCATCGTTCTGCTTAGAGGTTTGGGTTCTTAGGTGGCTGATGCCCCCATCTGTAGCGCGCCTGTTTACACAGCGGCACGGTTTCCGGTATGCGTGCGTGTCTAATGCCGCTATTGATTCCGGGTTCGCTCCGCCTCCTGGTAGCACCAGTAAATGATCTGTTCGATCGATTTAAAAAGCTGTTCTCTTCCCTTTTTGCTGGTAGCATCAATGCCGCAGATCGTATTGGTATTATACCGGGAGTGCAGGATAATATAATAAATAGCTGATACCAGCAGCGCATTCACAGCCCGGAAGTTTACGGCGGAACCCCTGAAATATTTGTCCGACAATTTGAACAGTTGTTCACCAAAGCGCTCCCGCTCATCCAGGATCTCCTGCAACAGGGGATTCTTCTCGCTCAGCTCCCACAGGATGATATGCTGCATTTCCGGCGAATGTTCCAGGAACGTGAATTGTCCTTTTAAGATCTCCACCACCTTGTTTGCCGGCAGATCAGCAAGGGGCGCCTGCTCGGTCAGCAACTCGGTACGCTTCCAGAAATCATTTTTTTTGAGATAGGCGTCGATTAATCCTCCCAGGCTACCAAAATAGTTATAGATCAGTTTTTTGTCGAGTTTTGCATGGGCCGCGATATGTTGCGCTTTCAGTGCCTTGTAACCATCTTTTTGAAGAATTGCGCCTACGGAATGCAGCAGTTTTTCCATGGACTTTAGCTTATCCCGCTTCGGCACCCGTGTATTTCTTTGTTCCGTTTTCATAGTAAACAAACTTCAGAAGCTGTTTTTGTAGCGAAGCCTGGTTCAAAAATGCTTCTGTTAGATGTATTAGAAATATTTTCAAAAAAAGCTGAATATTTATGAAAAATCAACAAAAATCTTGCATATTACACACATTTTCAGTCAATAAGGTATATTTTTTCAATTATCCGGAATTGCTTAATCGTTACAAGTCACCGTCCGTTGACTTATAACGATTAAAGATATACCTTTGCTTCATTCAAAACTGCAGATCCTGTAAAAAAATTTATTTTACAGCACCTGTTTTTTTTGATTTATATCATGTGCCGTTGCTAGTTAAAACAGGCCATCTAAGTGCTTTTGAGGCGGATTGGTAGCTACAGGTTGATTATAATGGATATGCTCTTATGCTTAGTATGTCCATTTTTTTTTGCTCTCTTGTGAACCATCTTTTAGAAGCCGTCCTTCCCCATAAATTCCCCCGGGCGCAGCCAACCAAAATAAAAACAGGACGATATTGTTATTGGATTACAAAGCTTTCTTCAAAAGGTACAACAGGTTTATGGTTGATTTTCTTTCTGTTTCGACCGTAGGGATGCCCGGCGTCTGGCGTTAGGGATTATCAGAAAGCATGCTATCTAAAAAAGAAGAAGCGCTGAATCAGCGCTTCTTCTTTTTGGCGGAGAGAGAGGGATTCGAACCCCCGGACCTGTTACAGTCAACGGTTTTCAAGACCGCCGCATTCGACCACTCTGCCATCTCTCCGCGGCAAAAGTAAGGGTTGGCAATTTGATGACAAAAAAATGTTATTGATTTTTTTCGGCTTCAGAATGGTGCCGGCTGTATAGCCCGTCCTGACTGCGTTTTACGGAACAAATCCTTCGGAAGCAAAAGGAAATGAAAAAACACATCGATGGGCAACAGGACTGATTTTCCATAGCACGCCCTTCCGCCGGCAAAAACAAACATCAACCTGCCAAAATGCAGCAAGATTAGAAGATGCGTTTTTTCTTCGTGTCAAAACAGGAAGCAGTCGTGCTGGGTGAACTGCCTCAAAGTGATCAAACATGCCGGCTTCTCCTATGATGTCTGAAGAACAATTATGCGCCGTTATCTCAAACAGGGTTTTGGGATCAATTCCTCCACCTTGCTCCTTCCACCCTCCGCGCTGTCATGCCTCTTTACCATTCATATTCCCTGAACGCAACGGCGTTTTCGGCACATACCATTATCATAATAACTCTATATTTGTATCCGACTTTTACTGCATGTTATGCATACTGACTATTTCCGTTTTTACTCAAAAAGGCAGCTAAAATACGGGGTGTTGATTTGCTGCTTTCTTTTTTTTCAAAGCGTGGTATATCCGCAAACCGGCTATGTAATCAAACAATACAATTCGGAGAACGGCTTGCCTCAAAATAGCGTTAAAGCCATTAAGTTTGATAAGAGCGGGTTTTGCTGGCTGGCTACAGAAGCCGGCATTGTCCGGTTTGATAACAACAACTTCAAGCAATATGGAAGTGAGGTTATAAAGGGGCTTAAAAGCGAGCGAATCGTGGCGATGATGACCGATACGGCCGGGAATATACTTGCGCAGGGCCTCGACTTCCAAAATATCAAAATAGCCGGATCCACCTCCCTGTATGCGTATGTACCAGCTTTAACGGATACGAATAATCCTAGCTTCGTTACTACAGGATACATTACTCCAAACGCGGTATTGGATAGTCTGTGGCAAACGATCTATAATACGACAACGATTCCTCTTGTAAAAATGCCGGCAGGACTGAAAAACGGAGATATCTATCTTTTCCAGGGGGGTAACGCCTATTTTATCCAAAAAAACAGGGTTGTAAAATTGAAGCGCAATGAAACGGAGCCCATCGGCAGTTTAATTCTCAATGATCATTATTTTTTACAGGTATGGCCCGGCAACCGGATAAGATGCTGGGATAATGGAGTTGAACAAACAGGACATATCAACGGAGCAATTGCCGGCAATAATGATTTCCTTAGTGGCAATTTTAAGACACTATGGTGCGAACAGGGCGCCTTTATATACGCCGGGGGAAACCTTTACGAGCTTTTCTACCGGAACGGAGTAGTAAACAGCAAGTGTGTTCTGAGCAACTTAAACCTGGAAATGCCGCTTTGTATCGCCTACCGGCCGGATCTCCGAACTTATTTCATCGGAACCGGTACACAGGGTTTGTACGCTATAAAAGTGTCGGATTTTATCTATCCCGAAATACCCCAACAATCGGGCCCGGAAAACTATTATACCATCGCAAAGACCTCTAAAGATGATATCGCGGTAAACAACGCACTGGTGCACCGGGATAACACATCCTTGTATGTGCCGTTGTATAACAGCGACAGCAGGGCAACCTATACCGATAGTACAGACAGGATCTATTATGAAACGAGTTTCCTGTTATCCCGGTACAACTCCAGAACCGGGATTGTAGACAGAAACCTGCTTCAGCTTGATAACCGGTTGATGGCAATTGTACCGCTTAACGAAGACGGTACATTATTGTTATGCACCCATTCCACTTTATATAAAGTAACAAGAGATGGAAACGTTATTTACCAGAAAAAACTTCCTACCGACATAGCAGCAACAGCGCTGGTACCCCTAAAAAACGGAACATACCTGCTGGCTACTTCCGGAGGACTAAAATGGTACAATCTGAAAAATCATACGATCTCCCGTTCGATACTTGATTCCTTTTCTATACGGACCGTTTATGAGGATAAACAAAACAGGTTATGGATCGGTACCGACGGAAAAGGCAGCTTCTTATATACAAACAATCAATTGTATCCATTAGCCCCGGGTCCCAGAGGTGCGTTCAAATCCATCCATGCTTTTATAGAAGACAATCGCGGAAACTTCTGGCTGCCTACCAATAACGGGTTATACAAAGTGCCGGTTAATGCACTGGCCGATTTTGCAACCGGCAAAACAAGTTCGGTTTTCTGGTTTACGTTTAATAAAGGAAACGGATTAAGAACCAATGAATTTAACGGAGGTGCAAATCCTAATTTTCAATGGCTGCAGGACAGCGCATTGATATTGCCATCCATTGATGGGTTGGTAAAATTTTACCCAAACAAACTTGCAACGGATTTCCCCCGGGAAAAAATTTTTATAGATGAAATAAGCATCGACGGTCAGCCGGTAATTTCAGACAGCATCCATGGAACCATCCGGTTGAAACCAACCTTTCAGACCTTGCATATTAAAATTGCCTGCCCCTTCTTTGGTAATAAGGACGATCTGAAACTGGAATACAAAATTGGCACGGCTATGGGGCAATGGATCCCGGTTTCCTCCTCAGGAGTTATTTCCATAAATACATTGCCCGCCGGCGACTACACATTACAGTTCCGGAAGGCGGGCAGTGATCAGCGAACACCCGGTGGCGGCATTGCCATCAATGTGGTGGTTACACCCTTCTTCTACAAAACAGGCTGGTTCTTTGCAGGCATCGTATTGTGCATCGTTTTCCTTGGATATTTATTCGCCAGGAGGCGCCTGGTGCAACTGGAAAAAGAGAAATTAAAAATCGAAAAAATCGTCGATCTCAGAACCGAAAAGTTAAGTACGGCCATACAACAGCTGGAACATTCAGAAATTGCCTTAAAAAAGAGCAATGAAGTTAAAGAACAAATCATTTCAACGGTGTTACATGATATCCGGTCACCGTTGTTTTCAATGAGAGTTACAGGAAAAGCCCTGGTTAAAAACTGGAAGGACAGCAACCAGGAAAATTTAAATCAGGTGATGGGGTTGAACCAGCTAATTGGTGAGCTAAGCCGCTTCACCGACCAGTTTTTTTCCTGGGCGGTAAGTCAGCAGGAACATTTTAAGGTAAAAAAAACACAGTTCCCGCTGCAGCAGGTTTTCGGAGACATTGAGGCATTGTTCAGGGAAATCTTACAAACAAATAATAATAAATTCTCCATACAGGAAACCGCGGTTCAGTTATATACCGATAGAGATATATTGATATTGATTCTGCGGAACCTGGTAGATAATGCCAACAAGAATACGGAAAATGGAACCATCAGCATAAAGGCGGTACCGATACCCGAAGGTTTGCAAATACAGATATCCGATACGGGAAAGGGCCTGAATGCATTCCAGATTGAAAACTTCCTGAGCAGGGATAAGGCTGTAAAAAACGGCAGAATGGGAAGTGCCATTATCCTGGAAATGCTGGATAAGATCGACGGAGTATTGTTTGTTACCTCCGGGCAAGAAAAAGGCGCGGTTTTCACCATTGCTTTAAAACAGGATCCGATAAAGAAGGGATAGGTGTTATACGGATTGCCTTCATCCAACGAATGGATGGCATTCAAAACGATGCATACAGGCAGGCATCCGGCAATAAAATTTCTCCTGCATGAGGCAAAAGACTCCGCCTCCAACAAAGAGCGGATGTATTCCAGGGCTATGCGGAAGACGCTTGTTGGCTTTTATCTCAAAATACGGATCCCCTTTGGCGCCCGCACCGTAGTAATCACTTTGCCCGTTTTATCTTTCGTATGCTTTACCCATATTACTCCCGACGCCGTGGGAAAGGTCCCCTCGGCAAAAGAAAGATCGCCCAGGTGGGGTTGTAACCGGAACACTTTTCCTCCGGGTTCTATGGCTTTTAGTCCTAATACATGTTCAGACAGCCATACCGTAGGACCCGATGCCCATCCATGACAAAAACTGTGACGGTGGCCTACATAACAGTAATCGCCATAAGCTGCATGCACATCTACTTTTCCGGCCGGTACCAACGCATCTATACGGGCGGCATTCTTCAGCCAGCCGATATCAAAATCTTCCCAGAACGTAGTGGCCCCTAAATCCAGCATACCGCCCCAATACTCCGAAATAATATCCATCGCCTCCTTGTATTTTCCGGCACTGGCCATTGCCTCCAGCATATAATATCCATAGAATGTAGAAAAATTCTTTGCTCCGCCTACAGACAGTACTGTGGAATAGGCCTGGCCGGCGTCCATCATTCCTACCAGCGAAAGCAGGGCGGCAGCCTGTTTGCTATTATTATGCGGCGGAACTATTTTCCGCATTTCAGCTACGGTTTCCCGGCATCGTTTCGCGGTTTCCACATCTCCCAGGATGGCACATAACGCGCCTCCCCGTTCAAGGCTCCATATCGTCATTGCCTGTAAACCGGCATGAATGGCAACGGAATCTTTGCTGGAAGGCCAGTCCAGGAAGCGGTTTCCATCCATTTGTTCGCTGCCATTCACAACTTTACCCATGATCTGTTTCAATAACCCCTGTAAATAGGGTTGTTGCTCCTTCAGGTAGCTGCGGTCGCCATGATGCATATACCAGTCATGCTGAATAATGATCCACCACATAGAATACGTACTGATCCCGCTCATCCAGCCGGGCAGTGGTGTGGTATTGCGGGCCAGGTCCAGGCTCCGGGGCACCACTTCATTATAGCCGAAAACGGAATTTACCGTAGATACTTCCGGATGCAGATCGCCCACCCATACCAGCCGGTCGCGTTTAATGCCATCCCACAGATAGTCCTGCATATTTAAATGAACCGTATACGCGCCTACCTCCCAGATCTTATTCAATCGCTCGTTACTGCTTTTAAACGAACCCAGGTACGGGATATCCCTGTACGTGGAAGCCATGCGCACTTCCTTCAAATGTATTTCAGCATTTGCATCCAGCAGATCAATTCTTGCAAAACGGAAACCCGATTCCCCGCTTTTTACTTTTCCCAGCCAGGGGATCATCAATTCAAAATCACGAATAGCATGATCGTTGGTGGACCCGTGTTCACCCAACGCCGCCATTGCTTCGCTAACGGATTCTCCAAAGCGGATGCGCACCTTTCTCGGATGATTGGGCGCCGGCCACATACCTGTTATCATTTCAAGCGCACCATTCATTTCCCGCCCGAAATCCAGCAGGATGCTGGCGGTATCTTTCCCTGATGTTTTCAATACAATTACATCGGCATTATTCAAACTCGCCTGCCCGATCCCTTTTTTTAACAAGCGCTCCGCTCCTGTAACCCGCCCCTGCTGCCAAACAATCCGTGTTGGGTATACATACTCCGTCACCAGCGGGCTTTTGAGCTTTTCCCCTGCCTGCTGTGCCACCATAACACCCGGGAACAGATACCATCCACAGATCCACAAAACAAGAAACCCTATGCTTTTTTTCATTCGTTTACTTTTAACTGATATTAGCAACCTTGCCGGTCTTCTTCCTTTTTATTAATATACTTCCAGTGTTACAGGTCCCGTTAACCCGGCTTTATGTAACGGACTCTTACTGTTGTACGGATTTACAATGGTCCACGTACTTCTTTTTTCCTGCGGCAGCTGCAAATCGCCGATCAGCCGGTTCACCCAGGTATTGACTACTTTAACCTGCAGGATATTTTTGCCGCTGGTTAAATAATCAGAAATATCCAGTTTATAGGGAGCCGTCCATACATTCCCCACTTCCCTGCCATTTACAGAAACCGTTCCTACCGCCACCAGCGCGCCCAGGTTCAGCATTACCTTTTGATTTTTAGCGGACGACAGGTCTGGCAATGCAATGGTATAGATCGCTGTACCTGAAAAATAATTGATCGCCGTATCCTTGTGTTTAGACCAATCGATCAATGTATTCATTTTAACTCCGAAGCTGTCCGTCACCGGGCTTTTGAATGCCACATCCCAGGTGCCGGTTACCGGTATAACGCTTTTGGGTACCGGAAAATTAAGTGCTCCTTTGTTCACGGCTGATTTCGATTTACGGAACAATATAAACGCACTTTCGAATTGATCCAGCTCCAGCGGCACGGTGATCTGGGTACCATTATCCGTAAACTCCGGCAATACCCGCATCGATCCTTTGACCGCATCCCATAGTTCCGGAATGCTACCTGAGGTGCGGAATGCGGGTTGGGCAGTTATTTTTTTATCAGACTGGTTGGCGATAAAATACAACTCGCCGTCTTTTAAAGTACGGTGCAGGTACACAATGGGGTCGTTCTTCTCCAGCTTTACATCCGGGAGCACAGAAAGGCGCTCCATAACTGCACCAAGCGTTAACCCATTTAAAACAATACCTTTTCCATATTTATTTTCCGTTTTGGCTTTTCCGTCAGCACCATTCCACATAGCCGCACCAATACGCTGTATTTCTTTATCAGCTTCTGCATAATTTTCCAAGCTGGGCGAACGCGTTGGTTGCGGTCCTAATACCACACCACCTTCTTTAACGAAGGCTTCCAATTTACGTAGTAATTCGGGCCGGATCGTTTCCAGCTTTGGAAGTACCAATACTTTATAGGAAAGTCCATCCGGCAGCGTGAAGCGACCGTTCTTCATCGTTATACGGTTTAGCAACACCTCCGCGTTTATATAATCGAAGGCATATCCCCTGGGCATGGCCGGATCCTGCACGCCCGTCATCTTGGGCGTATCCTCACCTATGAAGTAAGCAACATCCGCTACATAACGCCCCTGCTGTAACAGGTAGTTGCTCCTTTTTAAGTATTGCATAAAGCCCCCCATTTCATAAAACCAGGTATTGAAACGATTGAACTCGTTCCCGAACCAGGCATTTACACCCGGCAGTTTTCCTTCATATGGCTGATGGATATATACATGCAGCAATGTGTTATTAATGCCCTCTGCAAAAAAACGATCACCCCGCTCTTTAAACATGGCCGGGTAGCGGCCAAACGTATTGCCTCCGGCCGTAAATGATTCTGCTGATACTTTTGTTTTTCCGTAAATATGCGCGGCCGAAGCGGCAGCCCGGTTTTCAATATTCCCCAATTCGCCCTCGCTCCAAAACTCTCCTCCAATTTCATCGGATTGTCCGCCATACTGCAGGAACTCCCCGGGGAATCCCCAATGGCCATAATTTTCCAGCCAGATCCTCAACCCATGTTTATGACTGATATCGCGCAGGCCTCCTACATATTCATACGCCACCATATCAGCGATCAGTCTGCGCACATCCCATAAAAAGCGGTCCGACTGCTCCTGACTGCCAACGACAAACCCATGAAATACGGGCGAAAAAGGCACCGGGTCGTAGCCATATACTTTTTTAAACCTGGCTGCAAACGCGTCGGTCCAGTTTTGCCCGCCGGTTTCATAACTATCCTGCACGGCCACTTTAAATGACTTCCGGTCCTGCTCCGGTATCCTCCGTAAAACTTCCCCAACAAACGCATCAAAATGTGCCAGCACGTGCTCCTGGTTCATTTTATCAACTTCAAGCCCCACACCTTCCGGACTTGCCGGCCCGTTCGTTACACCAGTAGGTACCATTCCCGAATTTAAAATGATCCATGCACCTTCCGGAACATCCCATGTAAGCAACCCGCTCTTATCTACGTTGCCGGTAAGATCCAGCACCTCCTGCGGTTTTACCACGTAGGCGGCATCCTTTACAACCGCCTGCGATGCCCATTGATAATCGTGCCAGTAAGGAAGCGGTGTAGGATGCATCCGCACCAGCGTTTTTTCTTTAAAGCGTTCTACACGGGGGGCGGCGGCAATTTCCACTTCTGCGATCCCGGCATCGCCGTGTACGTTTTTGATCAGGATCCTGTAGGTACTTGCTTCAACGGCATCGAAAGAAACCGTTACCGGGGCAAATTGTTCAAATCCTACATTCAGGTTATTATTGCTCCGGTCTAACCGGAATGATTTAACGGGCACAAAGCCATTGCCCGTTGCTGCCTCCAGCACCACATCAAAACTCATATTGCGTTTAGCGGGATACACCGTAAGGCTTCTTGCTGTAAACGCCTTCGTTGCTGTAATGGTAATTTCATTGATATTATCTTTTGTTAACGCAACTTCGGTGTTTACATCCTTATCAAAGACGTGTTGCAGCTCCTGGTTTTTCAGATTCGACTGAAGCCGGGGATGCAGTGCTGCAATGGTTAATCCATAATCCCTGGGGGCCCGAAAGGCCAGCACATGTACCGGTTGAAAATCGTTGTGCGGAACCGGTAACTTCGCCTGAAACCGGCCGCCACCCTTCACCAGAGTATCTGTGGTTGCCAGGTAGCGCATGGCCTGGCCCGGCTTTACCCAGGGCCCGCCAGATTGACTCCAGCCAGGACTATTAAACAGACCGATATCGATATGAAGTTCGGTGGCCGTTTTTAAAGCCGTATGCAAAATATCCCACCATTCGTCTGTAAAAATCTTCACCTTCCCATATGCATTTCCCGGCAGGTCATTTAACCCTATATTACCGATAAATGCCCGGTTGATGCCCACCGCTTTCATCGCCTGCAGGTCCTTCACCACGCCTTCTTTTGAAATATTGTCGGATATCCAGTACCAGTACACACTGGTTTGAATGGAATCCGGGGCAGTTGCAAATACCCGCTCCATACGATTCCAATCGCTGCTCTTTTTGGCAGTGCTGCATGCTCCCAACAATAAAAAACAAAACCCCGTCAGGTATAAATGGCAAACTCTCATAACGAATATTTCTCCGGTGCTTACAAATAAATTAAATTTCGGTCACACAACCGTCCTGTTCTTCCCTGTATGAAAAAGCATTACGCCACTGCTTTCCGGCACGGGCATGCGGCGACTATTCCAGATACAACAGCAGATTCATCCGGCCTCCGGGCGCGGTATCGCCATTGGTATACCAATCCAGGGGATCCGCCTTCTGCATATTGTCGGACCACTTTAACTCTAAGTATACATCCTTATGGGGAAGGCCCATCACCGAATACGGAATGTCCACCATCAGCTGGTTGCCCTGCTTCATGGAACTTACCGTAGCAACGGTTTTCCATGTTTGATTAATAAACCGCTGCAAATGATTTCCGGCAACCACCCGGTAATCATATCCCAGCCAGCCGGAAGTATAGGATTGATCTGTATTTAACCAAAGCGTCATCCAGTTATCGCCCGTAACAGCTGTTAACGTATCCACGGTGTTGATATAAAAGTACAGCCGGTCTTTTCCTGCAGCAACCTTTACCGTTTTTAAATCATTTCGTCCGGTGGTATTGGTATAAACAATGGCTGGTTCCGTTTGAGCCCCCGGATGTGAGCGATGCAGGGTATCCCCTACATAATCTTCATATACCGCAGGCACCTGGCTCCAGTCGCCCCAGTTGCGGATCCCTTCTTTTTTAAATACCGCCGGTGTTTTAGCTATGCCTTTATAGCGCCGGATATTTGCAGCAAGCTGCATATAATAATTGTCGCGCAATCCGGCCGTTAACGAGGGTTCAATATCCCTGCTGTATTCCGGACTGGCCTGATCTACAAACAATGCGTGGTTTTTATTTCCGGATTGCCGTTTCCATTTACCCGCGATCCATTCGTTCCATCCCGTAACAAATATAAACGGCACATCCTGGCTGATTGCAAAATCCCACTGCTCCTGGATATTGTATCCATAACACATATCCTTCTCCGGGTTACCGGGCGTACCTTGCCGAAAGCTGCGGCCCCAGTTTCCCGCCGCGCCATAAAAAGCAGATCCACCCATGGATGCATCCAGGTTAGGATGTTGTGCAGTAGAAACATTAATGATTTCTTTTTGCCCTTTTTTATTATAGTAAACCTGTTGCGGACGCTGAAATTCGATCCAGGGCCAGCCATTTGTTTTTTTCCCTTCGGTAGGCCACTGCGACTCGCGGAAGGTAAAAAAATGTTCATAGTCTTTTCCCTTTGCCGCCGCAGACAAACCGATGACCAAGGGCTTTCCATCAAGATAAAACCAGCATTGCGGATAACGGTACCGGGCACCTTCTTTATAATAGGTATTAAAAATTTCCTGCATTGCAGTACCGGAAGCTGTATTTGTATAATACACCACTTTAGGTGGCTTTCTCCCCTGCGCACTGATGGCCGCTATGGCCTTAAAAAGTACCGCCGATTGTTCCGGGTACACCAACCCGTTTGTGGCATCAATCACTAAAAAATCAACGCCGGCATCCGTCAGCAATTGCATATTTTTCAAATGCACCCAATAATCATCGCCCCTGTAATACCCGTACACCGGCGCTCCCCAGAAATAGTACCTTCCGGCAATACCCGCACCGCCACCCCAACCGGGATGATTGAAATCGTGAAACACTTCCGGTGTTTTCAAATAGATTTCACTAAGGTCCCAAACCCGTTCAGCCGTTGGTGAATGTACATCACCCTGCCATAGAAAATAAAAGATCCCTACCTGCTTTTGCGGGTTACTGTTACCTACCGCATCATGCAGCGGCAACACCCGTCCCAGATCATCAACACCACTAAACACCTGGCACCGGGATGCAAGCCCGGAACAACATAAAAAAGCAAAGCAAATAAACAATCGTATCACCGGTTATTATTTTTTATTGATGCGCCACCGTTCAAAGCATGTTATACCTTATAAGCAACCGGCCGATGACGTTTGGCGCACGCGCAACAGTGAACGCGATCAAAGCAATGCTTGCTGATTACAAAGGCTCCCGCAGGCAACAGGATGGCAAACACTTAATTGAAGCTGCAGGATCCACGAATAAATAAAACTTGCCTGATATAACTGTCCTGTACTTACCTGAAGAGGCACCCTTTTATTAAAAAGGATGCCTCTTAATTCCTTCCCGGGAAGTTCTCCATCGTTCTATCTTATAAGAAAGATCGTTTTATCAGGGCATTTCGCAAACCTTCCAGTTCATAGTTTCTGCATAGCTCGTTGCACCCGCAAACGCGATTCCGGAGGCCGAACTCAGGTTGGCGGCACCATACCCAAAAACCAATACTTTTCCTGCCTGCTTTGTACTAAGCGGAGAAGTAAAGGTGGCGTCCTCATTCAACATCGAAAACATAACAAAGGTTACCGGGGAGCAAATTGTTCTTGAACTGCGCCAGTGTTCCAATTGATCTTCAAAAACGGGTGTTTCATAGTAGCTGGCCAATGAAGTGCCCAGAACGGAAGTTGCATAGGCAGTACCGCCCCAGTCATACACCAGGGTACTTTGTAAGCGCCTGGAGTCAAGAGGGAACCTTCCCGGAATATGAAAAGAATCGAGTGTGATCCCTATTTCAGAACGCGAGCCCCAGGGGCCCTGTGTGTCTGTTTTGGTATCAAGTCCGCAATAAGGACTACCGGTATTTGTAAAATTACGGTCGCTGCGGTGCGACCCCGTTCCGATCCCGGATTTGTAATTATCAAAGAGGAAGAAAGAGGTAGGAATAGCGCTAACGCATAAAAAGGGATTGGGATCATCGGGTTTGGATATCGGTGGCGTTGAAACCGGGGGCTCACTGCTGCCTCCCGGCGAATAAGGCTGAACCGGGTTTTGCACAATCAGCTGGAACCGGAGAAATTCGTCAAACCGGATCATATCCCTTACGGATGCAGGAAACACTTCCCTTATTTTTGACTGGTAGTACGGTTCGTCAACTTTAGCCTCCTCCCAGATCTTCTTTATAAACGGGTAATATGCTTTTGAAACATAATCCGCTTTTGACTTTTTTTCATCGAATGTTTTTGCATCTGCAATCGCCTTTATAGCCACCTGATACCCTTTATAAATATCCGGTTCTGCCTCCATCTGCTTACGAAGATCTGCAACCACCGGTGCCACGATGTCCGATATCTTTTTTACAACGGCCTCCTGATCACTTGCTGCTGCGATCCGCATGGCGTCCAGGGATTGATTACTGAAAATGGTTTTGCTTCCGGTTGAATCGATTTTGTACAGCTCCTTACGGCTGAAGGCCATGCTTCTTTCATTGCCTGCAGACCCGGCCGCTTCATTTTTGAAAGCCGTTTTTTGGCAGGCCGTCTGTCCTAAAACAATAGCGGCAAATAAAAGGGGGTAAACTATTTTTTTCATTTTCTGGATTTTGTGATGTAAAAATAGCCGGATGAGAAAGCCATGTCAATCCATAAAAAACATGATTTTTTAAACCTCCCGGCTTACAGCACAAAGCCAATACCGGCTCAATGCCTGATGATTGATGCCGTTGATAGCTGTTATTTTCAAAGCGACGATTATTTTCATATCGTAGCATATATAAAAAAGGAAGCTCGTCTGGCTTCCTTTTTTACGGGACTTTAAAGCAGCCCATGCGGATAGGAAAACCGGCACGGTTTATTTTCTTTTCCGGCAATACCAGCATTTCACAGCAAGGCAGATCCCGGGATCGCTGGAGCAGGTTATCTAGGGTGTGGTAAATCCATATTTCTTATAGATCGTTTTTGCGGTTTTGCCTTGCAGGAACTGCATGAAATCCTTTGCTGCCTGTGGATGCGGTGCCGTTTTCAGCCGGCCGGCCATATACGTTGCCTGGATATTTTCCTGGTCCGGGATGGTGACCAATGCTATGGGATGCTGCAACAAGGTTTGATAATAGGCTTCGGAGTACCAAACGGGGCCGGCATCACTTTTCCCATAAAGGAGCTGCATGGGCGTTTGCCGGTGATGGATCTGGGTGAGCCAGGTGCTGCCATCTTTTACTTTTTCGTTCATGATCACCTGCTTTAGCGCTTCGCCACCGGCCTTTACATAGGCTGCCTCGATCCGTTTCCCGATCCCTTCAAATTCCGGGTTGGGCATAGCGATCCGTACATCTTTCCGCCCCAGGTCTTTCAGCCCTTTTATATTTTTAGGATTTCCTTTCTGAACCATAATCGCCAGTTTATTGTAGGCATAGACTACCGTATCGCTAAACAGCTGTGCCATGGCGTCGATCCGGGTTTTACCGGCGGTATATACATCCGGCTTCAGGGTTATGCGCAGGTTCCCCATTGTTAAAGATCCGCTTTCGATCTGCTTTGCCAGGATCCCCGGAGGTAATGTTTCTGCAAACACCCGTGTATAACGGGGATATGCTTTCTTAAAAGCCGCAATCAACTCATCAATACACATAAACTGGTTACCTGCAAAAAACACGACCAGCTGCGGGTCGTTAATGTCTCCATACAGGTCCGGTACATTATCCACACCCGGCACCGTAAACATAACCCCGCTCTGAGGAGGTGTGTTCCAGGGCGGATCAAAACGATGTTCCTGTGCCACCGCGGCCGTATACAGCTGGCAACACACCAGCAGTAGCATCCATTTTCTTTTCATCGGTAAATTTTAAATTATAGGTTTTTTGAAGTGGTAGCCCCATCGCCGGCGCATGCGGCATGGTATTCCCTGCACCGGCACCATAATGCCGGTTGGTACGGATTTTACAGCGCAACCGTTCCGGTCAGGGTTTAATTACGGACCAGCCTTCTGCCTGCCGCAGGATCAGCTCACCGTTGCCACTGGGCACGATCCCGATAAAATCATAGATCTTTTCCCGTTCTATATTCCGTTCGTGCAGCGTATTGGCACATTGCGCCACGATTACACCTTTTTGCACCAGGCTTCTGAGGGTTTCTTCATACTTGCTGCCCTTAAGATACGCATCCGTTCCCCCGCTGAACGCCACCAGCTCGGCCTGCAGCTTTCCTTTCAGCCGCGGATCGTTTAATGCGTTGTTGAGGTTGCGGAGCACTTTTTCAATGATCTTAGGATCCCCGCTATCCATCTGATAAATCACCCGGTATTGCTTTTTTGTTGCCACGGCACCGGTAAAATTCCGGTTCTGCGCTTCTGTTTTTGTCAATTGCTGTGCGTGTACCATTATCGTCAGCACCAGGCCTCCCATGATCATCAAAATCTGCTTCATTATTTAAGTTTTTAATCCAGTGTTTATTTTATTGTTTCT
This sequence comes from Niabella pedocola, assembly GCF_021044425.1. Lineage (GTDB taxonomy): Bacteria > Bacteroidota > Bacteroidia > Chitinophagales > Chitinophagaceae > Niabella > Niabella pedocola. Next base: position 260,271 of record NZ_JAJNEC010000005.1, read on the forward strand.
ACCCGGCTTTTTGCAGCGGCCTGTGCAATGGCTATCGGGCCATAAGGTCCGTATTTATGCTGCTCCTGGGAAAAGCTGTCGATATACGGGCCGTAAGGCGCATCCAGCGGCTTCTTGCTCAGGATCTTCCAGTCTTCATGCTGATCGAACAGCGGGCGGGCATGGCTGTTGATATACGCCGCGATGTCCCAGGCCTCTTCATCCGTAAGTTGCGGATCGCGATAAGTGGTTCCCAGCGGCATGTTATTTTTTATAAACCCGGCCATGCTACCCAGGCGAAACAGCCCTGCGCCGTCATTAAAGCTATGATTCCCCCATAAGGGCGGATACAGGTAACCGGTGCCTTCCGGGTTTGGAGCGCCATTTCCGTCTGCACCATGACAACTAACGCATTTTACCTGGTATACAGACTGGCCCCGCCGTGGATCGGCCGCCCGGTTCATAAACGGAAGTTTCATTATAGAGGTGCCTGCAAACACTTTGCCCTTGGGAACGCCGTCGCCGACCCATTTGATATAAGCATAGATCGCCTGCATTTCCCTGGAAGCGGTATCCAGTTTTTCTCCGTTCAGGCTGCGTTGAAAGCAGTCATTCACCCGCTCATAAATATCCTGGATGCCATTGTTTCGTGCCCGGTACAAGGGATAGGTGGCAAACACCTTTCCAAAATTATTTCCAAAGGGTACGGTACCGCCTTTGAGATGACAGTTCTGACAATTCATGCCATTGGTTAATGCAGCAACGGTTCCTTTCGGTCCGAGGTAATAGGAAGTATTTGCGATCAGCTCATACCCGTACCGGATCTCCTGTCCTTCTTCGGTATAGTCCGGGATCTGGTATTGATTCCAGCCCGTCCATACTTCCCCTTCGGAAGCAATGGTCCCCGCCTTTGCTTTTGAAGCGGTGCCCCCCGTTTTGCTCCTGCATCCGCCACCTGCGAGCACGGCTATGATCATTGCCAAAAATATTATTGCCGGTATCCAAAACGCTTTCATATAAGCCTGTTTAAGCAACAAAACTAAGCTGCATTTCAGAAGAAAGGAAATGAATAAACCCAATTGGCCATAATTTCAAGTTATACTAAACAAGTCTACTATTCAAATAGGATATCGCAGACTCCGGATCATTTCCCTCCCGGTGCTGCCTGCTCCAGCTGTAACCGGTACTGCTGCACATGTTCCGTTATTTCCGGTCCGGGCTCGGGATACCTAACATCCTTATAGGTTTTTAAGCGCTCCAGGAGAATGGAAGCAACCAGGTAACGGCAGATGTCCTTATCATCCGCGGGGATCGCATACCAGGGCGCCGTTGCCGGGCTTGTATGACGGATCGCGTCTTCATAACAGTCCATATAGCGGTCCCATAATGCCCGTTCGGCCAGGTCGCCGGGTGAAAATTTCCACTGGTGTTTTTGTTTATCCAGTCTGCGGAGCAGTCTTGCTTTTTGCTCGTCTTTACCGAGATGCAGGAAGAACTTAAACAGGATGGTTCCGTTGTTCACCAGCTGTTGCTCAAAATGATTGATCTGTTCAAAGCGTTTTTTCCAGAAGTCTTTCGGAAGGTCGCTCACAGCTTCAATCCCCGGCATATTTTCTTTGAGCAGGTATTCCGGATGCACTCTTGTAACCAGTACATTTTCGTAATGGGTTCGGTTGAACACACCAAACTTGCCTTTCTCGGGCAATGCAATAGCATGCCGCCACAAATAATCGTGCTGCAGCTCCAGCGCCGAAGGCGTTTTAAAACTATTCACCTGCACACCCCGCACATTGAACGCCTTAAATACCTGCCGGATCAAACTGTCTTTGCCGGCCGTATCCATTCCCTGCAGGCACACCAGCACACTGTACCGGTTATGCGCATATAGCTTTTCCTGGAAAGCACTCAGTTCTTTGCGGATATCCTTCAGTGCATCCCTGGCGTCGTCCGCTTTTATCCGGTCTGAAATATCCGTTGGATGATCAGCGCATTTAAAGTTGTCCGATACCTTGAATTGTTTTCCGAACCCTGTTTTCATATGTCTTTTTTTTGCTACGGGAAGATACACTATTCAAAATTCTAAATACAAAATTTTAAATTCCAACGGGGACCTGAAACAAGCTTTCAGCAATCGGCATTCGGCATTCAGCGTTCAGCTAATATTGTCGCTTTTCCGCCGGTTATTCCGTTTGAGGATCACGGCGTGCAGGATCAATGTAAGACTGATAATTGTAAAGCCCAGGTAGAAGCCGTTATTCAGTGATTTGTTTTCTTTCAAAATAACAAATGCCATCAGGATCCCATACAACGGTTCCAGGTTGTACGACAGGCTTACTGTAAAGGCAGAAAGCTTTTTCAGTGCGCTCATGGAGAATTGGAAGGCCACTACCGAACAAAGCCAGGCCAGTACCAGCAGCCATAAAAAATCGGGCAGTGAGGGCAACAGGGTTGTTACCGGAAACAGGTGCAGATACAGCGGCATTACCATGGAAAGGGTGATAAATCCGCCGGTCATCTGCCAGGTAAGTACCGTTTGCATATTGGTGCGTTTCATCGAAAATTTCAACAGGATCGGGAATAAGGCGGCAAAGAAAGAGGAAATAAATCCCAGTATAATCCCCAGCTTGTATTGTGCATCAAAATGAAAGATGAGATAAATTCCGAATACCGAACAAAGTCCCAATATCAATTCGGTTTTCTTAATCGGCACCCGGTTAAGGAGCGGCTCAAGAATGGCGGAGAAGAAACCAACGGCTGAAAGGCAAACCAGGCCGATGGAAACATTTCCATACTTGATGGAAGCATAAAAAAATACCCAATGCAGGGCCGACAAAAAACCGATACCGCAGATCTTCAGCGCCTCTTTTGCCGGCAGCCGCTGTAGCTTTCCGGTGGCCCACATCAGCACCCAAAGCGTCACCGCCGCAATCATCAGCCGGTACCATACCAGCAAACCTTCATTGAGCGTAATCAACTCACCCAAAAGGCCCGTAAAACCAGCCAGCAACACCGCAATATGCAATTGTAAAAACGCTTTTTTCATCCGGTGTGCAAGCTAATTAAATTACAGAACTTTGATCACAAACATTCATTGCCTTATTTTTGTTAATAACAGACGTTAGCGTTTTAATCATCTTATATGCAGATAAATGTTACTTCGGAGATTGGTTTATTGAAGAAATTGCTGGTTCACAGTCCGGATAGCGGCATCGGGAAAGTGATTCCCTCAAAAGCGCAGGACTGGTTGTTTGAAGACATTGTACACCTCAACACCATTCGTCGCAAAGAGTACGATTATTATACCAAACTGTTATTGTACTTCCTGGACCCGGCACTGATAAAAGGACGTTTAAAAGCGATAGACGATCCCAAAAATGATTACCGTTTTTTTAAACCCGGCAGTGCGGGCTTCCATCATTCAAAAAATGTGATTGAGATCGAAGTACTGCTGGCGGAAATACTCCGGAACGCTGCCATCCGGCAAAAGCTGGTGGCCTCGGTTTGTGCCATCGAAAACTGTTCGTACAATACCCAGGAAATGCTGCTGACACAAAAACCGGAGGAACTGGCCCGGATCTTTATCAGTGGCACCGGCACCAACCTGGAAATGCTGTTTCCGCCCGTACCGAATTTTATTTTCACCCGGGACATCGGCATTGTGATCAAGGATCATATCCTTTTAAATAAGCCCGCTAAAAAGGCGCGCCTGCGCGAAGCGCTGCTGATGAAATATATTTTCTTCAATCACCCGCTGTTTAAAGATTACCGGAACAATATTATTGAGCTTTCCGACAGTCCTTATCATTTCCTCCTGCCGGTAGATGCCGATCAATACAATGTAACGCTGGAAGGCGGTGATGTAATGGTGGTAAGCAGCCAGCATGTAGTCATCGGCATCAGCGAGCGTACCAGTATGGCAGCGGCCCACCAGGTGGCCACCACGCTTTTTAAAAAGAACATCGTTAGTAAGGTAACCCTGGTGCAGATCCCCCAGAAACGGGAATATATGCATATCGACACCATCTTTACACAGGTAAAAAAAGATACCTGGGTGATGTTGGGCGCCTTTTCAAAAAAGCAGGCAAAAAAAGAAATGAGCGACCTGATCTTAAGAGCTATCGAGGATCAGAAACCGGAAACGGCTGTTTCCATAACCCAGTTCCGAAAGGATAATATTTCAAAGCCGGTTCGTTTTGCCAGCCTGGAAGACCTGTTGGTGGATATCAGCAAAAAAGACCTGAAGGTAAAAGGTCCGGTAAGGATCATTCATTCCGGTAACGATGAATTTCCTTTTGACCTGCGCGAGCAGTGGACGGACAGCTGTAACCTGCTGGCCCTGAAAGATGGCGTGGTAGTGGGTTACGACCGGAACGACAAAACACTGGAGGCCTTCCGGAAAGCAGGTTTTGCCATTATCGACATTAAAACATTGCTTCCGCAACTGGAAAGCGGGGCCGTGCATCCGCAAAAGCTGAAGGACACATTCATTACCATTCCTTCCGCAGAGCTTTCCCGGGCCCGCGGTGGCTTTCATTGTATGAGCATGCCCCTGTTACGGGAAACACTATAGGAATGATTTTTGAATATGTTTCCTCATGACAAAAATTAAGGAGCCTTTTATTCATCACCGGCCGGAACTATAACGGTTAAACCTTTTTTCTTTAAACAGTTGTTCATTTATTAACAGATATGCAAACAACCGCTCACTTACTGATGATCCGGCCCATCGCCTTTGGTTTTAATGCCGAAACGGCCGTAAATAATGCGTTTCAAAAAGAGAACACCGACTGGAATGTCAACGAAAAGGCTCAGGAAGAGTTCGACCAGCTGGTGGCGCTACTCCGCCGCCATCAGATCGATGTACAGGTGATACAGGATCAGCCCCAACCCTATACCCCCGATTCGGTTTTTCCCAATAACTGGATCTCTATGCATAACGACGGACAGATCGTACTCTATCCTATGTTTGCGGCCAACCGGAGAACAGAACGGGACAAAGGTGTGGTGCATCAATTGATGGAACAATTCATTATTTATTCCAAGGTAGATCTTACCGGTTATGAAAAAGAACAACGTTTCCTGGAAGGAACCGGCAGCATGGTACTGGACCGCATACACCAGAAAGCCTATGCCTGCCTCTCACCCCGCACGGATGAACAGGTACTACTGGATTTTTGCGGGGTACTCGATTTTACCCCGGTAACCTTTCATGCAACGGATGCCAGCGGTACGCCGATTTACCACACCAACGTAATGATGAGCGTGGCTGAGGATTATGCAATTATTGCCATCGACAGTATTCCGGATAAAGCAGAGCGGGCGCAGGTATTGCAGTCGCTTACGGATACCGGTAAAGAAATCATCCCTATCAGTCTTGAGCAAATGGAACATTTTGCAGGCAACGCGCTGCAGGTAAGGAATACCGAAGGCCAGCGGTTCCTGGTGATGTCTTCTGCCGCATACCATTCCTTATCCGACACACAAAAACAACGGCTGGAAAACTATAACCCTATTTTACACGCGCCGCTGACCACCATCGAACAAAACGGCGGCGGCAGCGCCCGTTGTATGATCGCAGAAGTATTTCTTCCGCTGCAACCGGCACCGCATCCCCATTAAAAACACATATATGAAACAGGCCTTTCTTTATCTGGCAGCATGGTGTATATCCCTTGCAGCGCATGCACAGGATGCTTACAAAGACAGCATCGACCGTTTTATAACAGACTATGTAAAAAACCACCAGGTTGTTACCGGTGCGGAAAAACAATACTTCCGTTTTTTTCCTGCAGATGAACGCTACCGGGTGACGGCTCATTTTCAAAAAGAAGCGAAAAGCTACTGGTTTCCGGTGCCCACCTCCAGTGGCAAGCCCAAACAATACCGCGTTTATGGATGGCTGCTGTTTACATTGAACGGGAGCCCGCAAAAACTGGCCGTTTACCAGTCTCAATTGCTCCTGCAGAAGGAGGAATATTTCGATTATCTGTTCCTTCCCTTTAAAGACGCCACCAACGGCAAAGAGAGCTATGAAACCGGCCGCTACATTGATCTCAAAACCACAGACATTAAAAACGATGCCGTGATTCTGGACTTTAATAAAGCCTATAACCCTTATTGCGCCTACGTTAGCACCGGTTATAGTTGTCCCTTTCCGCCGAAGGAAAATCACTTAAAAGTTGCGGTGAACGCCGGCGAAAAACAATTTGCCCGGGAACATTAAGCACCGGCGGCTCCGGAAAGCGTCTGCTCCATTCCTTTGCCGAACGAGAGCGGTGTATAGTTCAGCAACTGCTGCGCCTTGGAAATATCCAGTCCGCTTTTTAACGGACGTTGTGCCAGCGCCGGCAGATCGGCCGTGCGTACCGGTTTTAGCTGATGTGCATGAATACCTAAAAAGGCGGCCACATCCATTGCCATCTGGTAAGGCGAACGGACGTCTTTCCCGCAAAGATGAAATACACCGGTTGCTTTTTTTTCTATAATGGCGGCAATTCCCTTTGCCAGATCCGGGGCATAGGTAGGAGTACGCTCCTGGTCGTCGGTAAGCGAATAGGCTTCATTGTTCCGGAGTTTTTTTGCGATCATTGTTACAAAGCAATCCCGGCCATACAGCGGCTTCCCGTACACAAATACCGTACGTACAATTGCCCATTCGTATGCATATGCTTTTACAGCATCCTCGGCTTCCAGCTTGGTACGGCCATAATAACTGATCGGATCTGCGGGATCATCCTCCCGGTGCATACCCGTCTTTCCGTTGAAAATAAAATCGGTAGACAGGAAAATAAAAAAGCTTTTATAATCAGCTGCGTTCAGGAGCAATTGCAGGGTTCCTGCGGTGTTTATCTTATAGGCCTCCGCCTGGTTCAGCTCACAATCATCGGGCTTGCTCATGGCACCGCTATGCACTACCACATCCGGCTGCACCGCTTCAAAAACCGCATCCAGCATATACGGATCGGTAAAATCCAGCTGGATAAACCGGTACCCCGGATGCCCATCAAATGCCGACAGATCCGGCGTTCTGGAAGACGCAAAGACCTGGTGGCCGGCATCCAGTAACTGCTGCACTACATAACTCCCTACTAAACCGTTTGAACCTGTTACTAAAATTTTCATGGTACAATAATACCAACATAAAATGGAAATGCGATTGGGATTTGAGATTTCAGATTCGAGATTTGAGATTCCAGATGTCAGATTCCAGATTTGAGATGTCAGATTTGAGATTCCAGCGTTTAGCTATTCGCCAGGGGTCAAATACCGGTCTTTCCCGAGACGTCTCCCGGAGGGGAGAGGTGCGGAAAGCGAAATGTTTTGACCGTTAAAATGCAACGGATTTTACAGCTCCGATAGGTGAGCAGGTCCATCCCATTCATGTGCTGATCGCATTTTGGAATATTTACACAGAAGACTGTAACACCAACTACAATCATTCATCTGTTAAAATCCGTGTAGTCCGCAGGCCGCATATGGAACAACGGTATTGCTCCTGAAACTACCTGTCGTTCTTCCCTTAAACAACAAAGCCCCGGAAATTCCGGAGCTTTGTTACTTTATTCTTTTCAGCAGGTTGCGTTTATCCCAGGTAGGATTTCAGCGCACTGCTATACCGTGCTTTCTGCAGCCTTTTGATGGCGCGCTCCTTGATCTGGCGGATACGCTCCTTGGTGAGGTCATATTTCTGACCGATCTGCTCGATGGTGACACCGTTTTCTCCATCCAGTCCGAAATACGCATTTACAATTTCTGCCTCCCGGGGAGAAAGTGATTTCAATACTCTGCGGATCTCGTTGCGGAGGGAATCCTTCATCACGTCGTCATCCGTATCGGAGCCCCCTTCCAGCAGGTCGCCCATGGCCACATCTTCTGCTTCGTGCACAGGGGCATCCAGTGAAGTGTGCCGGGTATTACTCTGGAAGATATTATTGATCTCGGTTTCACTCATTTCCAGCAATTCAGAAAGCTCTTCTGTAGAAGGCTCCCGCTCATGCTCCTGCTCAAATGCCATATAGGCTTTATTGGCTTTGTTATAGGTACCGATTTTATTCTGAGGTAAACGTACCAGCCTGCCCTGCTCGGCCAACGCCTGCAGGATGGACTGACGGATCCACCAAACCGCGTAAGAAATAAATTTAAACCCCTTGGTTTCATCAAAACGCTGCGCTGCTTTGATCAGGCCAAGGTTCCCTTCGTTGATCAGATCACTAAGAGAAAGCCCCTGGTGTTGGTATTGCTTCGCCACAGACACCACAAAACGCAGGTTCGCCTGAACCAGCTTATCCAGCGCACGCTGATCGCCCATTTTTATCTTCTGGGCCAGTGTTGTTTCCTCTTCCGGCGTGATCATGGAAATCTTCGAAATTTCCTGAAGATATTTTTCGACCGCCTGAGAGTCACGGTTAGTAATTTGTGTAGCAATTTTTAGCTGGCGCATAATAGAATTAAATTATAAGAACCGTCCCCCGTGAGAGGGCCGGATTTCCGATAGAACAATATTAACAGTTTTTTTAAAAACATTCAAAGATACAACAGAAATTGCGAAAAACCATCCGGCTCTTCGAAACTTCTCTGTAATATAACAGTTTTTTAGAAAGTTAGTTACAATTGATTATGACGTTTTTTCAACAGTTTTTCCTTCCTGATACCGGCGTTTTAATAAAACAATCATTACAATTCCTCCAATGATCATTAAAAAAGAGATCAGCTCTGCCTGGGTAATCTGCATTCCCAGGAAATTCATTTTTACGTTCACACGGATTTTCTCAATGAAGAACCGTTCTAAACCATTCAATATCAAGTAAATGCCAAAAAGCACGCCCGGCACCTTAAACCGTTTCCGTACAGCCCAGATCAGTCCGAAGAGCATCAGCCCCATAATGATCTCATAAAGCGACGTAGGAAACACCGGTACAGGCAGGTGGTTGCAATACTTACCGGTACAACCGGCCAGCGGAACCCCGGCCTCGTTTACGTTATGTGGAAAATCATAGGCGAAAAACCAATCCGGCAGAAAACTGAGGAAACCCGGTTTGGGAAAAAATGCATGATGCGTGGAGTTATGTGCAAAAAAGTCTGCCTGCTGTGCAACGGTTGCCTGAAATTCGCTCAGGTTTGCGGGAAGAATACCGCCGTTAGCGGTGGTTTTAAATGCCGCATTATAAATGCCCCAGTCACCGTCACCGGAAACCTGGCACCCGATACGTCCCAGTCCATAAGCCAGCATCATTACCGGTGCCATTACATCAATAAAATGCAGGAACGGGATCTGGTGTTTGCGGGTATACCACCAAAGGGCAATGCCGGCGCAGATAAGCCCGCCATAAAAGGTAAGCCCCGACATGGAGAAAATGGACGAAGGATCCTTGAGAAAGGAATCCCAGTTTTCAAAGGTATCAAACAACTTGGCCCCCAGCAATCCGAAGATAATGGCGATCATGGTGATCTCCCCCACCCGGTCGTGCGGCCAAACCCGGATGGTACGGGTTTCAGGTGTAGCCAGTTTTTGCCGGTTTTTTTCGCGCCACTTTATAAAGGCAAACACGGCTCCTAACCCGATACCGGCCAACAGGTTTCCCTGTGAAGAAAAAATATATTCCTGAGGGTTTACCATGCTGCCCTTGGTCATAAACAATCCGAGGATCTTGTACCCAAGTAAAAATCCAAGACCAAAGTTGGTTGCCAGTTCGGTGGTCGATGCCGGCTTTCCAACCATTACCTTTTCCTCAACCGGGCCCAGCAGTCCCTCTTTTCCCTTGCGGCGCAGCTCTTTAGCCAGCACAACGGAGCAAATGATAAATGCCAGTGCAACAAAAAAACCAAAGGAGTTTACAAAATGCAGAAAGTTCCACTCAATTCCGAAAAAATCTTTAAAAACGTAATACAGGTTTGGATACATGTGTTAAAGTTGAGCGCAATATTACAAATATAAGGCAGGTTTCAGGTTTAAACGCTTAAAGTTTTCCATTGAGGCGCTTCAGCGGCTTTCAATAGGTACAAAAGAAAAGGTCCTGCATGCGTCATGTAGGACCTTTATAGGTTACCCTTTTTAGGGAATTAATTGCAGTATTCGTCAAAAGCAGCGATCAGGTTCTGGGCGATCATTTGTGCAGAACGGCCTTCAATCTGATGACGCTCAATAAAGTGTACCAGTTCTCCGTCTTTAAACAATGCAACCGCTGGTGAAGATGGCGGATAAGGCAGCAGGTGTTCCCGTACCTTGTTTACCGCTTCAATATCAAACCCTGCAAAACTGGTGGTAAGATGGTCCGGCTTCTTCTCGGCATTGGCTACTGCCATCAAAACTCCGGGACGCGCCGTACCAGCGGAACATCCGCATACTGAGTTAATTACCAACAAATTGGTACCTTTTTGCGCCAGGGAGGCTTCTACGGCTTCCGAGGTGGAGAGATTTTCAAAACCGTTATCGGTTAATTCTTCCATCATCGGGATCACTATTTCCTGTGGATACATATTTATATAGATTTTAAAACGATAACACAAAAATAGATAAAAAGTTGGTGCAATGCGACAAACGGGTTGCCACCAGCGGCGATACCCGGCAAAACAATATCCGTACCATCAAATCGGGCATATAAACAGCACATGGGAAAGGCTGCCGCGGTCCATCTGACAATGAGATGCGTTCAGTTCACGAAAATAAGACATTTTGTCAACAATAAATTATCAAAACATGACATTATTTCCTAAAAATTCGGTTGGTGTTGATTTTGATCCTTGCTCTTCAAATCAAAATTTTAAAAATTATTAAAACGAATAGCAATGACAAACGTAAAATTTAACGGAACACCTTTCGAAAGAACCTTGACCAGCCTGGTAGACGATTTTATAACCGAGATCCCCACCATTTTCAAGGCTGAAGTAAAAAACCCTAATACCCGGGGATTTGTACCGGTAAACATTAAGGAAAAGGAAAACGAGTACCAGATTGAAGTAGTAGCCCCCGGGTTTGAAAAAACCGATTTCAAAATCAATGTCGATCAGCAAGTCCTTTCGATTTCCGTTGATAAAGGTGAGGAAGCCACTGCCACCACCGGGAAGAATATCCGTAAAGAGTTCTGGACCCGCTCTTTCAAAAGAACCTTTACGGTTGACGACAAAGTGGATACAGATAAAATAGAGGCCAAATATGTTAACGGTATCTTAATAGTTACTATTCAGAAAAAGGAAAATATAAAAACAGCGTCAAAGGATATAGAAGTTCTTTAGTGATATAAAAGCATAAAAATTTTTCTCATAAGCAGTTAGTTTTGGTTTAGAGCCCGTTGTTTCTACAATGGGCTTTTTTTTATTTCTGCCTGGAAATGAACCTTATTTCCGTTCAGTTCGTCATAATCCAGTAAATTCGCAAATCATTTTAACCGCCCGTTATGATTATGCTCAAAAAAATAATATTTTTTACAGCATTTGTGCTTTCTGTATTCGGAGCGCTCAATGCCCAGGTTACAAATGACTCGGTAAATCTTCCGTCGATCAATACCAATATTTACCGTCATGCAGACACCGCTTTAAGAATCATTAACCTGAACCCTTTTTTTTCCCTGCATGTAGACTCCAGTCTTTCTTATAAGCTTCAAATTAATAAACCGGTTAAAAGTTATTATTGGTTCCTTAAGGACGCCCCTACCGGCCTGAGGATCGATAAAGACAACGGCACCCTTTTCTTCAAAGCCAATAAATCATTATTTATGGCGGGACGGCTGAAATATGATACCAAATACCCGGTACAGATCGGCGTGCAGAACCTTTCGGATCCCAATGACCGCGTAGATACTTCATTTACCATTTCTTTTTACAGTACGGATATTATTTTTCCCCGTGTAAAACCATCTGTGGTAAGCCCGGTATATGTAGAAGAAGGAAATAAGCTGGCCTTCAATATTCTTTGCGACAACGGGAACTTCTCAATTGAGCGGCTCCTCGTATCCAGCAATATTTCCATCGGAAACTTTAAGCTGCCCAAAACCTGCGACGATACATTTGAGTGGATGCCGGGCTATGATTTTGTAAATGAGAAAGACTCCGGCCAGGTGAAGATCGTGAACCTGATGTTTATCGGTACTACCCAGTTCAACTTCACCGACACTGCCCGCGTACGGGTAGTGGTGCGGAATGCGCTTAACTTTGATATCGCCACCAGGGAATACAATGATGCTGCCGAAAACATGAACCGCTGGTTGCTGCGGTATAAATATACCTTCCTGCAACTGGATAAAAAGCTGAAGAATACCAAGAGCTGGAGATCGGGGTTTGACATTACCACGGCCACTACCACCTTAACCGGAACCGTACTGGCTACTACCGCAGATCCCAAAAATGATAAGGACAAGGGAAAGGCCAATACGGGTAAAATTCTCCCCAGTATCGGTGTGGTCGCCCTGCCGGTAAAAGAAGCCGCAGCCCCCGTAAAAAATGTGGAGCAGAACCAGGCCACGCTACTCCGGGCCAATATCAAACGCCTGGAATATGTGCTCTTTGATAATAAACTATCCAGCGACCGCGATCCGAATATTACCACCAAAACCGAAACCCTGAAAAAAGAGTTGCGGCAAAGTCAGACCCAGCTGGCAGAAGTACCTACTGAAATAGCGGAGACCATGTCGGAGGAGCAGATCAATAAATACTTTGACAGTCCGCGGGTACAACGTAAATACCGTTTAAAATAATCGTTTCCCAAATCCCTTGCGCGGTATGCCTTCCAAACGCTGCATGCTGCAGGTATACCAACAATTCCGGATAAGCGTTGTTTGTTCAACCAGCTATGTTTTCTAATTGGATTTTTTGTTAAAACAATACGTCCCGTCATTTTTGGCGCAGTTTCTGTTTTTATTGAATTGATATTTCAATTTCCTGTATCCAAATTATTGTCTTATGGAACAAAAAACAGAAATGACCACCCTTACAAGGGTATTGGAAAAATTAAAGGAACGTGGCGTTGACCAGGAGATTACGATGAACGACCAAAAACAAATGGTTTCGGAAAAACACCAGCGGGTTTACCAGCCGGAAGATCTGCTGATCATCCGTACTTTCCGTTTTGAGGACGAATCGGATCCGGATAATAATACCGTGTTGTATGTAACCCAGGATCAGCAGGGCGTTCGGGCTTTTATCCTGGATATCTACGGTCCGTACAGCAATCATGAAGGACCCGAATTTGATGATTTTATTAAAAAGATCCCGATGGCAGAACGGGAAGACCAGGAATTGTTTGAATAAAAAACAAGCTCCTTTTACATGCGCTAACGGCTGTCTTTAAAGCCCCCTTACAAACATTTTACATTCGTTACCCAACAGGAAGGAAAGGTGCAGTGCACCGGTTACAGTACCCGATCGGAGACGGGCCCGGTGTATGAACTTCCGGCGTGCTGCACCTTTACCCTTGTCTGAACCTGTTTACGTTTTCCGGTTGAATTATATTGCCTCAGATGACCGCTGATGCAATCACAGCCGCATACAAACGAAGTTGCACACCCTGTTTAAAATGCAGACCAATCAACGGTAACGAAGCCCAATTAAATTATCCAAACACGTGAGCTGATCAGGTGTAGTTATGCCTTCAGCGCTTTTCTGCGGGAACGCACCGTCTGACTCCCTACCAGCCTTCAAGCGACACGAGGGGAAGAAGCCTTAGAATAGCTTTTTTATTGATGTTTCTTTTTCACATCCTTCTCATTTTTCTTTTTGAGATCTTCTTCTGAAGAAGGATGATGGGGAAAGCCAGGTACATCCTGATCAATCCGGGGATCATTGCTTGTTTCCACTTCCGCTTTCTTATCGATCGGGTTCGTGGTTTTATGTTTTTTTACAGCCATAACCAGTACTTTTTAGAATACCGCAAAATATTATGCCAAAGGCCTGGCGGCACACTATTTAAATGCAAAAATCTTGTCATTGGTAATTACAAAATGATGTGCCCCCTGCTCCTTTTCAAATGAAGTGCATAAGCCCGTAAATGCACTAAATGCCGGCAGTAATAAATGATGGGCGCTATACACAAAACAGGGTAAACAGAGCGATTGCCGGGCTTTTCCGGAAAGCCAGTAGCCCGGGTGTACGTGTCCGGATATGGTAAGGTTTTCACTATCTGCACCCTCCATTGCATGCACAAAATGAAAAGGTGCTATCACATATCGCGCATCGGTAACGCTTATGGCGAGATCTGCATAATCAACCGGCATGTGCCGGTCATGATTGCCCGGAACCAGTACAAACTGCAATGATTGATAGGACCGTCGCCAGTTTTTAAATATCAGCATATCTTTATTAAACCGGTGGTGAAACAGATCGCCCGCCACCAATACCTGTTCCGGTTTAAAATACTCGATGAGCCCGCTCAGCCGCTTCAGGTCATCTTCCATTACACCCGTGGAAACGGGGATGCCATGTGCTCGGAAATAGCCGGTTTTACCAAGGTGCAGGTCTGCCAGTATCAACATTTTCTGCGCCGGCCAGTAGGCCGCCCTGGCCGCTGACAGGATCAGGGTTTCGTCTTTATAATATATTTCGGTTGTATTCGTTCCTGGCATCTTTTTTCTTTGTTTTATGCGCCTCTTCCTGCATCCGCCGGATTTTTGCATCCAGCTCCTCGCTGCTCAGGTTCTGACGCAGGCTGTCTACTTTTATAGGAAAACTCAGGGGTGTAAATGCCTCCGCCTTCACCATCACGATCCTGCTGCGCAATATCCGCTGCAGGGCGGCCATCAGCCGTGGCTCCTCCAGTTGCTGATAAAATACTTCATCAAATGCCTGTCTTAATAAAAGGTTTTTCGGATCATATTGTTCAAAGATCCGGAAGATCAGCCCCGAGGATGATTGCAGGTTTTTATTGTTCTTTAATTGACCGGCATAGTTGCGCATGACCAGGCCTGCGATAACTGAAATGTCCCGGAACTTACGTCCGGCCATTTCCGCGGCATTGATGCTTTTACTGATATCAGCGGTAAGGGACTCTGGAGAAAAGATTGTTTTTAACAGCTCCCCGGTAAGCTCGAGGGGTTGATCGCTGAGCAGCTCAAAACCATAATCATTCATGGCCATGGAAAACGTAATGGGTTGTATCCGGCTGAAGCGGTAGGCTACCAATGCGGCCATTACTTCATGCACCAGCCGCCCTTCAAACGGGTACATATAAATATGATGGCCGTCTTTTGTTTCGATCTGCTCCACCAGGAATTCATCCTCCCGGGGTACATGGGAAACGGCCTGCTGCTGTACAAACAGCGGGTACAACGCCTTGAGTTCCTTATCGCCCGCCCCGGGGTTTAATGCGCTGCTGTATTTATGACGCAGCAGTGCACTGAGATTGGAAGAAAGCGGCAACCGCCCTCCCATCCAGCTGGGCGTAATGGCCCGTTTGGCCTTACTGTGGCGCACCAGAACGGTGAGGTCTTTGATCATAACAAACTCCACTACTTTTCCGGCCAGTCCAAACGTGTCGCCCGGTAACAGGCGGGCAACAAAATACTCTTCTACCATGCCAATATACCCTCCCGACAAGTATTTAACTTTCAGCATCGGGTCGCTAACGATCACACCCAGGTTCATACGGTGCATCATGGCGATCCTCCGGCTTTTAACCACATATAATCCGTCTTCCACCACCACTTTCTGAAACTCGTCATACGCATGCAGTACCTCGCCGCCACGGGTTACAAATTGCAGCAACCAGCGCCATTCCTCTTCCTCCAATCCGGCAAAACAATAGGTCTGCCGTACCTCCTCCAATAATTCCCCTTCCCGGAAGCCCTCGCCCACAGCCAATGTTACCAGGTATTGCACCAATACATCAAAAGTGAGCAGCAGCGGTACACGGCTTTCAATAATCTTCTCTTTTGCGGCTTCTTTCAGTGCGGCCGCCTCTACCAGCTCCAGCGAATGGGTAGGTAAAAAATAGATCTTTGATGTTTCAAAGGGCGAATGACCGCTGCGGCCGGCTCTTTGTAAAAACCGGGCTACGCCTTTTGGCGAGCCGATCTGTATCACCGTATCCACCGGTTTAAAATCCACACCCAGGTCCAGCGACGACGTGCAGATCACTACTTTCAGCTGACCGGTATGCAGCCGGTCTTCGATCCAGGAGCGCAGCTCCGCATCCACCGAACCGTGGTGCAGTGCCAGCTGCCCGGCCAGGTCCGGCGCCGCGCTTAGCAATACCTGGTACCATAGCTCCGATTGTCCCCGGGTATTGGTAAAGACCAGGGTGGTATTGCTCGCTTCAATCACCGGCAGTAACCGGTCTGCCAGCCGGGTCCCCAGGTGCCCTGCCCAAGGCAGCTCTTCGATCTGATCCGGAATGATGGAGATGATGGCCGTTTTCTTTTCTTCTTTTGCCCGGATCTTTACCCGGCGTTCGGCTTTGTCTGGAAGCAGCACATCCAGTGCCTCGTCTGTATTACCAATGGTTGCCGATATGCCCCATACCTTCACATCCGGTGCGATCCGCTTCAGCCGGGCAATTGCCAGCTCCGTCAGTACGCCCCGTTTACTTCCCAGCAACTCATGCCACTCATCTACGGCAATGCATTGCAGCGACCGGAACAGCGCGCTGTTGTTTTTCTGTGCAAATAACAGGTGCATACTTTCTGGTGTGATAATGAGCACCTCCGGCATTTTCTTTTTCTGACGCTGGCGTTCGGCTACCGGGGTGTCTCCGTTCCTTACACCTACCTCCCAATCCAGTCCTATTTCCTCCAGCGCCATTTTCATCGCTCTGCCCAGATCCTTTGCCAGGGAACGCAGCGGCGTTACCCAGAGCAATTTCAGCCCGTTCCCATAGCGCTCCGGATGATTCAGATAGTGGATCACCAGGGCCAGGAATACGGAAAAGGTTTTACCAAACCCGGTGGGTGCAATCACCAGACCCGAATACCCTTCTTCAAATTTTTTCCAGGTCTGTTTCTGAAAATGAAAGGGTTTCCGGGATGCTTTTTGCATCCATTCGTTAATAATCTGATATCCGTCGGAGCTTTCAAAGCGCGCCACCATACAATCTTTTTACAGGATCTTTTCCAAGTGCTTTCAAATCATCTTAAATTGAGGACGAAACAGGTAAAATTACATCTAAAAATGCGTTTAAGAACACTTGAATCTTTTTGGCTGATCAAAAACGGCCTGCTTTACAGCTACCCCTCGCTGCAGGAAAACCTGCGCTCCGAAATCATTGTTATTGGTGGCGGAATCACCGGCGCACTTATCAGTCATGCGCTGCTGCATGCCGGATACGAGGTAACCGTGCTCGATAAAAGAGATATTGCACAGGGCAGCACCGCAGCTACCACAGCCATGTTGCAATACGAAATTGATGTACCCCTGTACCAGCTGGCCAGCGATATCGGAACGGAAAATGCCGTGCGTTGCTACCAGGCAGGAATCCGGGCCATTCAGGAACTGGCGGCATTGGTTTCCCGTGAAAAGATCGATTGCGGGTTTGCCGAAAAACAATCCCTTTACTTCGCGCACGACGAAAAATCAGCGGCAATACTGCGGGAGGAATACGCGATGCGGGATCAGTACCAGCTGGGAGTAAGCTGGTTGCCGGCCGCCGCCATTGCACAACGGTACCAGTTGCAAACCGCTGGAGGCATCCTTTCTGCTACGGCGGCCAGTATGGATGCGTACCGGTTTACCCATGAGCTGTTCCATAAAAACCGGCAACGGGGATTACGCGTTTACGATCAAACCGAAATCGCCGCCATCGACTACCAGGCTTCCGGGGTACAGGTTGAGCTGGCCAACGGCTGCAGAGTTCGTGGCAAAAAGATCGTGTTTTGCTCCGGTTATGAAACCGTAGCCATGATCCCCGAAAAAACAGCCCGGCTGTTCAGCACCTTTGCCTGCGTTAGTGAAGCCGGTGTGCAGCTTTCGCCGGAACTGAAGGAATTGCTGATCTGGAATACCGAAAAGCCCTATATATATATGCGCACCACCGACGATAACCGCCTGCTTGTTGGCGGCGGCGACAGCCCGTTTAACTCCGGCGCGTTCCGCGAACGTATCAAAGAGCGGAAAACAAAACTGCTGATGGAAAAGCTGGACCGGTTTATGCCGGATATAACCTTTGTCGATGATTTCTCCTGGGCCGGGTGCTTTGGCTCAACCCGGGACGGGCTGCCGTATATTGGTCAGCATGAAAAATATCCCAATGCATATTTTGTACTGGGTTTCGGCGGAAACGGCATCACCTTTTCTATTCAGGGCATGGAACTGATCTTAAAACTGCTTCGCAATGAAGCCGATCCGCTGTTACCGCTCTACCGTTTTGGAAGATCCTGACCGGTATCGCTCCCTGAAATGCGCAGCGTAGGTGCTCTTTAAAGGAAGCCGGTTGTTAAAGCTGGAAGACATTGAAGGTCGATCATACCTTCGTCATCTTTATTTTGTCATTGCATTGCTAAATCAATAAGGTAATGACCATCACTCCCAGTAGTCATCCCGAAGATGTCATCCAGGACTTGTTCCGGGATCTGTTCCTGTTTCAGGACCTACGCGAATCATTTACAGTTTTAATAAAGGTTGAAACAATCCCGATTGATCAGGAGCGCCTGACAAAGTATCACTGATCTTCACTTATTCCATCTTGCAATCCAAGCAGCAACGCGATAGATTCCTGTAGCCGGACCAGCATTAATTTATGGAACTCCGCCCGATGCTTTCATAGTGAAAGCCCTGCTCTTTCATCTTTTCCAGTGCATACACATTCCGGCCGTCAAAAATAACGGGTGCTTTCAGGTTTCGTTTTATTTTTTCAAAATCCGGGTTCCGGAACTCACTCCATTCGGTTAAGATCAGCAGGGCATCGGCATCCTGCAGTGCCTCATACTGGCTTTCGGAATACAGAAGCTGGTCGCCGAACAGCTGACGCACGTTTTCTGTGGCCACCGGATCATACACTTTTACAGTAGCGCCTGCAGCCAGCAACTCCCCGATAATGTCTACAGACGGGGCATCGCGGATATCATCCGTTTCCGGCTTAAAAGCCAGTCCCCATAGTGCAAACTGCCTGCCCTGAAGGTTATGATCAAAATACTGGCTCAGCTTTTGCACCAACCGTTTTTTCTGCAGTGTGTTTACGGCAAGTACCGATTGCAGTAATTTAAAATCGTACTCGTGTTCCTGTGCCGTAAGATTTAATGCCAGCACATCTTTTGGAAAGCAACTGCCGCCATACCCGATGCCGGGGAACAGGAACCGCTTGCCGATCCGCTGATCGCTACCGATACCGATGCGCACCCAATCTACATTAGCACCGGTACGTTCGCAGAGATTGGCAATCTCATTCATAAAGGAGATCTTCATAGCCAGGAATGAATTGGCTGCATACTTGGTCATCTCAGCGCTACGTGCATCCATAAAATAAATGGGATTTCCCTGCCGTACAAAGGGACTGTACAGATCGGCCATAATTTTTGTTGCCCGCTCAGATGTTGTACCGATCACCACGCGCTCCGGTTTCAGGAAATCGTCTACCGCAACGCCCTCTCTCAAAAATTCGGGATTGGATACTACGTCAAACAAGGATGAAGAAAGCCGCTTGGATAAAATGGCGGACACTTTTTCGGCGGTACCAACGGGCACCGTACTCTTATTGACAATAATTTTGTAAGTGGTGATCAGGCTTCCGAGTTGTTCGGCTACCTGCAGTACATACTTCAGGTCGGCCGCGCCGTCGGCACCGGCGGGCGTTGGAAGCGCCAGGAAAATCACCAGTGCATCTTCAACGGCCTTTGTAAGATCATCGGTAAAGCTGATCCGTTCTTCCTTAATATTCCGGGCCAGTAATACATCCAGCCCTGGTTCATAAATAGGAGTTTTACCACTTCGCAATGCGGCGATCTTCTTCTGATCCACATCCACACAAACCACCTGGTTACCCGTTTCTGCAAAACAGGTACCCGTTACGAGCCCCACATATCCTGTTCCAATAACCGCTATTTTCATATGTTTTCCTTGAAGATTAAAAATAAAAACCGTCCGGTATCATTGCTGCAGCAACTCAGGACTTAAGTGTGCACACAAACAACTCCGGGTTTAGCTTTTCGGCTTCTTCAATAGTAGCGTAGTTCGAAAGCACGTCTGCCTTTCCCGGGCGCACGCATACGTCGTGCTCAAAGTGTACGGAAGGACTTCCATCCTTTGTACGAACCGTCCAGCCATCGCTTTCTGTAAAGACGTCCTTTTTACCGAGATTGATCATCGGCTCAATAGCCAGCACCATCCCGCTCTGCAGCTTCATGCCGGTGCCTCGTTTACCATAGTTGGGTACCTGCGGATCTTCGTGCATCTTCTGCCCCAGGCCATGCCCCACCAGCTCTCTTACAACGCCGTAACCATGTCCTTTTTCGGTATAATCCTGAATCGCAAAACCGATATCCCCGATGCGGTGCCCGGTGGTGGCCTTTTCGATCCCTTTATATAACGATTCTTTTGTAACAGCGATCAGTTGCTGCGTTTCCGGATCCGGCTCGCCAATGGCAAACGTATACGCATGATCGCCATGCCATTTATCGAGGATCACCCCTACATCAATCGAAACAATATCGCCCTGTTTTAACTCCTTCTTATTGGGAAATCCATGCACCACCACATCGTTTACGGATATGCAGGAATTGAACGGGTAACCGTTATAATTCAGAAAAGATGGAACCGCGTTATGGTCCGCAATAAATTCAGCGATCTTCTTATCAAGGCTCAATGTTGTAATTCCGGGCTTCAGGATCTTTGCAATTTCGGTTAGCGTTTTACTTACCAGCAGTGCGCTTTTGCGCATCAATGCCACCTGGTCGTCTGATTTGATTTTTACCATATAATTCATTAAAAAAGTCCCGCAACTTACGCTGCGGGACTGCAAAGTTATTGAATTTCTTATAACGAATTAAATCTGAATGGCGGAGGAACTCTGACGTCCCTGGATCCGGCCGCTCTTCATTAATCCATCGTACTGACGCATCATCAGCTGGGTTTCGATCTGTTGTAATGTATCCAGTACCACACCCACCATAATCAGCAGCGAAGTACCTCCAAAGAACATGGAGAAACCGTTCGTCATGCCAAAAAGCTTCTGGATCAAACCGGGCAAAATTCCTACAAAGGCCAGTAAAACGGCACCCGGAAAGGTGATCCGGTCCATGATGGTACCGATATAGTCCGTTGTTGGCTGACCGGGTTTTACACCGGGAATAAAGCCGTTATTCTGCTTAAGGTTGTCAGAAATCTGCTTGGGGTTAAAGATCAACGCTGTATACAGGAATGTAAAGCCGATTACCACAGTTGCGTAAATCAGCATATACCAGCCGTTGGTATGATCGGTGAACATTCTTCCCAGGTCTGCATTTTTGCTACCCATTGTAAACAGGGTGGGTACAAACATAATCGCCTGCGCAAAGATGATCGGCATTACACCGGCACTGTTCACTTTCAGCGGCAGGAACTGGCGTGCACCACCAAACTGGCGGTTGCCAACGATCTGCTTTGCATAGTTCACCGGCACTTTCCGTACACCCTGTACCAACAGGATAGATCCCATAATGATACCGATAAACAGCGCAATCTCTATAATAAAGATCAGGATATCACCGGTACGGGTAGAACGGAACGTAAGCTCCTGTGCTACCGACTGCGGTAACCGTCCCAGGATCCCTACCATGATGATAAGGGAAGTACCGTTACCCAATCCTTTATCCGTGATCTTTTCACCCAGCCACATTACGAATAATGTTCCGGTAGTAAGCAGGATAATGGTTGTTAATGAGAAATAGAAGCTGCCGTACCCGGCCATAATCGCCGGTCCGGAAGTTTGCTGCAGGTAAGCCAGGTAAGCAAATGCCTGTACGAAAGTTACCACTACGGTAAGATATCGTGTGATCTGGTTGATCTTCTTACGGCCGCTCTCTCCTTCCTTCTGCATTTTTTGGAATGAAGGAACCAGAACGGTCATCAGCTGCATAAAGATGGACGCGGTAATGTAAGGCATCACACCCAATGCAAAAATAGAAGCCTGTTCAAACGCACCACCGGCAAAGGTATTGATCAGATCCAGGATGCCATTTTGTGCATTGTTTTTCTGCAGGGCCTCTAAAGTAACCGGGTTGATACCGGGCAATGGTATGTATTTACCGATCCGGTAAATAAAAATAAGCAACAAAGTGAAAAGAATTTTACTCCTTAGCTCTTCAATGCTCCATATGTTCTTAAGTGTAGTAATTAGTTTTTTCACCTGATTCTTCTTAAATTAGTCAATTCTCCAAAATTAAAAGACGCACTACGTGCGTCAAAATTTATTTTTGAGAAATTATTTTAAAACCTCAACAGACCCACCGGCGGCTTCGATTGCAGCCTTTGCTTTTTCGCTGATGGCGTGAACTTTAAAAGTGAATTTGCCCTTAATTTCTCCATTACCCAAAACCTTTACTCTATCTGTTTTACCGATAAAGCCCATTGCGTAAAGATTTTCAGCAGAAAAATCAGAAATGTTATGTGTTTCGGCCCACTGATCAACCTGACCGATATTAATGATCTTGTAAACGATCTTATCCGGGTTTTTAAAGCCTCTTTTCGGAGTACGACGCTGAATTGGCATCTGACCACCTTCATGACCTAATTTCCGCTTGTAACCAGCACGGCTTTGTCCACCTTTGTTACCTTTTGTGGAGGTGCCACCATAACCGCTACCTTCACCACGACCAATTCTTTTTTCTTTGTGTACAGCACCTTTTGCAGGTCTTAATTCATGTAATTTCATTGCTTTATTTTTTACTTACGCTCCAAAAGCGGGAGCTCGCTTGTTTCAATAATATGCCTGTTCAAAACAGGACTGTAATAGCTGAGACGGTGCAAATATAAACCCCGGAACCGGAAATTTATAATTCTTCTACTTTAACCATATGCTCCACCTTACGGATCATACCCAGGATCTGCGGAGTAGCTTCTACTTCTTTGCTGCTGTTGGTCTTATTCAATCCTAAAGCCTTTAATGTGAGCTTCTGCCTTTCCGGGCGGTCGATGGGGCTTTTTACTAAAGTAACTTTTATCTTTTTCATATCAATATGTTTGAGGTTTGCGGTTTAGAGTTTGAAGCTGCGGATCTTAACCATAAACTTCAAACCATAAACAACAAACGTTCTTATCCGTTAAATACTTTCTTTAAACCTAAAGAGCGGGTCTTCGCTACATGTACAGGCTCCCGCATCATTGCCAGGGCTTTAAAGGTAGCTTTAACCACGTTGTGTGGGTTTGCTGATCCCAGGTTCTTCGCCAACACGTCTGTAAGACCTGCAGCTTCCAATACCGCGCGCATAGAGCCTCCGGCGATTACACCAGTACCCGCAGAAGCCGGTTTTACCATTACCTTAGCAGCACCCTCTTTCGCCCACTGGTCATGAGGAATAGTGCCCTTCATGATCGGAACTTTAATGAGGTTTTTCTTTGCATCTTCGATTCCCTTTGTAATAGCTTCCTGAACTTCCTTCGCCTTTCCTAAACCATGTCCTACAACACCGTTGCCATCTCCTACAACAACCAACGCGGAAAAGCTGAATGCACGGCCTCCTTTAGTTGTTTTTACTACACGATTAATAGCTACAACCTTGTCTTTTAATTCAAGATCGCCGGCCTTAACATTGTTGAAATTAACTGTTGACATTATTTCGTTTTAGATTGAATAACTTTTTAAAATTGCAAACCACCTTCTCTTGCACCTTCTGCAACTGCTTTCACCCGTCCGTGGTACAAATAACCACCTCTGTCAAAAACCACAGTTGTTACTTTCAGATCAGCCGCTTTGCGGGCAATAGCAGCACCTACCAGCTTGCTCAACTCGGATTTGGTGCCGGATTGGGCCTTGATATCTTTGTCCTTTGTAGACGCAGCTGCAATCGTAAGCCCCTGCACATCATCGATCAATTGTGCATAAATATCCGTATTGCTCCGGAACACCGCCAGTCTTGGCTTTTGTGATGTACCGCTCACTTTCTGACGGATGATGCGGCGGATGCTGGTTCTTCTTTTAACTTTTGCGTTTGACATTGTTTCTTTATTTATTTCCCTGATACTGCCAGGGATCATTTGAAAATTTGATGATTTGAAAATTTGAAAATGGCTAACGAATAAATTTTCAAATTAACTCATTTTCAAATCTTCAAATTATTTATTTACCTGCAGATTTACCTGCTTTCTTGCGTACGATTTCACCTACAAAGCGTACCCCTTTTCCTTTGTAAGGCTCAGGCTTACGCAGGCTGCGGATCTTGGCGCATACCGCACCTACCAGCTGCTTGTCGCTTCCGCTGATTGTAATAGTAGGGTTCTGTCCTTTTACGGTTTCAGTAACCACAGTCAGTTCCTTAGGAATATCAAAAATGATATTGTGCGAATATCCCAAAGAAAGATCCAGCTGATTACCCTGGTTGGTAGCTTTATAACCTACACCCACCAGTTCCATCTTTTTTTCAAATCCGTTTGTAACACCTTGTACCAGGTTGGCCACCAGCGCACGGGTCAAGCCATGCAGGGCGCGGTGCTGGATCTGGTCAGAAGGACGGGTGATAGTAACCTGACCGTCTTTTACTTCTACTTTGATATCCGTGTTTACGGCTTGTTTCAACTCTCCTTTTTTACCTTTAACAGTAACAACGTTGTCGCTTCCTACTGCTACGGTAACGCCTTCCGGAATGGAGATTAATTGTTTACCTATACGAGACATAAAAATTAGTTTATTGTTTCTTATTTATTGTTGATACGTCCGGCAACCGGTCAGCCTGTTAGGTATCGGCTTAATGTATTGCCGGTTTAATGACATTTGATTAATAGATGTGGCAAAGCACCTCACCACCTACGTTCTGAGAACGGGCGTCTTTATCTGTCATTACTCCTTTGGAAGTAGACAGGATCGCGATTCCCAAACCGTTCTTTACACGGCGGATATCCGCGGGCTTAGCGTATTGACGCAGTCCCGGGCGGCTTACTCTTTCCAGGCTCTGAATAGCGGGCTGTTTGGAAGTAGCGTCGTATTTCAAAGCGATTTTGATTACCCCTTGCTTATTATCTTCCTCAAACTTATATTTCAGGATATATCCTTGATTATATAAGATCTCCGTCATACGTTTTTTAAGGTTCGATGCAGGAATGTCTACAATACGGTGACCTGCCATCTGAGCGTTACGTATTCTTGTTAAAAAATCTGCAATTGGATCTGTTACCATTTTATATATGAATTATATCAGTTCAAAATTTTAGTGGGTGGTTTATTTTAAAAGCCCATACCCTGTCTTACGGCTTTGTGCTGCTAAATTACCAGCTCGCTTTCTTTAAGCCCGGAATTTTACCATTCAACGCCATATCCCTTAAGGCTACCCGGGAAATCCCGAAATAACGTACATAACCTTTGGGGCGACCTGTTAATTGGCAACGGTTTTTCAAACGCACTTTAGAAGAGTTTTTAGGCAGCTTGTCCAAAGCGGCATAATCACCGGCTTTTTTCAGCTCCTCTCTTTTAGCGGCGTATTGCTCCACCATTTTTTCTCTTTTTACCTGACGGGCTTTAATTGAAGTTTTTGCCATGTTTGATTACATTCTAAATTCCAAATTCTAAGTTTCCAGGCGGTTACCGTTGCAAGCTTAAGAACTTGTGATTTGTGATTTTATAATATTACTTTTTAGCGTTTTTAAAGGGCATTCCCAGTTCCTTCAACAGTTCGTATGCCTCTTCATCTGTTTGGGCAGTGGTCACAAAAGTGATATCCATACCCGTGATCTTGTTCACTTTATCGATATCGATCTCAGGGAAGATGATCTGCTCTGTAACCCCCATGGTATAGTTTCCGCGGCCGTCGAAAGACTTTTCGTTGATTCCTTTAAAATCACGTACGCGGGGTAATGCCACCGCAATCAGGCGATCCAGGAATTCATACATTTTTTCACCACGCAGGGTAACACGCGCACCGATGGGCATGCTCTTACGCAGCTTAAAGTTAGAAATGTCTTTTTTAGAGTTGGTTACCACCGCTTTCTGACCGGTGATGGTGCTCAGCTCATCTACGGCTACGTCAACCAGCTTCTTGTCGGTTACGGCACCGTTTACACCACGGTTGATGCAGATCTTTTCCAGTTTAGGAGCCTGCATTACAGAACTGTAAGCAAACTTCTTCACTAACGCCGGAACCACTTCATTCTTATATTTTGTGGCCAGCCTGGGGATATATGTTTTAGTACTCATGGTCTATTACTTTATTTGCGATACACAAAAGATTAGATTTTTTCTCCTGATTTTTTAAAGATGCGCAGTGTTTTGCCCTCTTCGCGCTGACGCGTTACTTTAGAAGGCGCCTTTGCTTTTGCATCCCACAGCATTACATTGCTGATATGAATCGGAGCTTCTACTTTTACAATACCACCCTTTGTATTCTGGGCGGAGGGTTTGGTATGTTTGGTTTTGATGTTTACACCTTCAACCAGCACTTTTCCATCTTCAACCAACACCTCTTTCACCAAACGTGGTTTATATTCAAACTTACCGTTATCATCTTTGCGGGGTTTTGCAGCACCGCTGATAACAATAACCAAATCGCCTTTTTTAATATTGTACTTGGGTTTAAATCTTTTGCTCATTTTTTTATGCTTTCTTTATGCTTAATGCGCGGGCTCAAGGCTAACGCTATTTTTTATGGATGGAATGCCTTCAGCACTTTGCATTAGGCATTTAGCTCATTTATAACACCTCCGGAGCTAACGAAACGATCCTCATATATCCTTTATCACGAAGCTCCCGGGCTACCGGCCCGAAAATACGGGTACCTCTTGGTTCATCAGATGCGTTCAGGATCACAACAGCGTTGTCATCAAAACGAATGTACGAACCATCTTTACGGCGCAATTTGTTAGTAGTACGTACGATCACCGCTTTAGCAACGGTACCTTTTTTAATTCCCCCTGCCGGAGCTGCGTCTTTTACTGTTACAACGATTTTATCGCCAATTTTTGCATAGCGTTGTCCGCTGTTACCCAGTACGCGGATACAAAGAACTTCTTTTGCGCCACTATTATCCGCCACGTTCAACCGGCTTTCTTGCTGAATCATTTTCTTAAAGATTTGAGATTTGGGTTCCGATGCTTACCGGATTAAGCGTTGAGATGCTTGTACCCCGAAATCTATTTTAAAAATATTATCTGTTTCCAAATTTTGAATATTGATTGCCCAATACCCAAATGCTTATTTTACTTTTTCGATAACCTCAACCAGTCTCCAGCGCTTCAATTTGCTCAAGGGGCGGGTTTCCATAATTTTAACGGTGTCCCCAATGCTGCACTCATTTTTTTCATCATGAGCGTGGAACTTGGTCGTTTTTTTAAGGAACTTACCGTAAATAGGGTGTTTTACTTTTCTTTCCACGGCAACAGTGATGGTTTTTGTCATCTTGTTGCTGGTAACCACACCTATTCTTGTTTTTCTTAAATTTCTTTCAGACATTTTATTTTACCTTTTGGCTTGTACAAATTGCTGTTACGCTTTCGCAGCTTCGCTGCCTTGGTTTTGTTTTAAAAACGTTTCAATCCGGGCGATATCTTTGCGCAGTGCACGGATAGACATCGGATTCTCCAGCGGAGAGATCGCGTGTGCGAACTCAAGTTTCTTCAGGCGCTGCTTGGATTGCTCCAGCTGAACCTTTAAATCTTCCGCGTTTAATCCTTTTATGCCGCCTATAAATTCTTTTTTCTTTGACATCTTAATTTGATTTATTAATTAGTAACTAAATCCCTACGCATGGTGAACTTAGTCTTGATCGGCAATTTACCAGATGCTAAAGACAGTGCTCTGCGTGCAACTTCCTCGCTTACTCCGTCCACTTCAAAAATGATACGGCCGGGTTGTACAACAGCAGCCCAATATTCAAGGTTACCTTTACCTTTACCCATACGAACCTCTGCAGGTTTCTTAGTGATGGGCTTATCAGGGAAAATGCGGATCCATACGTTCCCTTCCCTTTTCATGCTACGGGTAAGTGCCTGACGGGCAGCCTCGATCTGGCGGTCCGTAATCCAGTGAGAATCCTGGGCTTTTAAAGCATAAGAACCAAACGAAATGGTAGTCCCTCTTTTGGCGTCGCCTTTCATGCGACCCTTTTGCATTTTCCTGTGCTTTGTTCTCTTCGGTTGTAACATTCTATTGAGATTTGAGATTTGAGATTTGAGATTGATTGAATCTCAGACTTCAAACTGTTTTATATATTATTAATTCCTTTTGTCTCTTCCACCACCACGGCGATCGCCTCTGCGGTCATCTCTGCGATGATCTCTTCTTTCACCACCGCCTACATTTTTGTCGTTTCCGGAGATAAAGTTAGGATTCAGATCACGCTTAGCCAGTACCTCACCTTTACAGATCCAAACCTTGATCCCGATCTTTCCATAAACGGTTTGAGCAAATACATTGGCATAGTCGATATCCATCCGGAATGTATGCAGCGGCACACGTCCCTGTTTGAACTCTTCGCTACGGGCAATTTCAGCACCACCTAAACGACCGCTCAGTTTTACCTTAATACCTTCAGCACCCATGCGCAGCGCAGAAGCTATGGCCATTTTAGTGGCACGTTTAAAGTTGATCCGGTTCTCGATCTGGCGGGCAATGGTATCACCAACGATCATCGCATCGGTTTCAGGACGACGGATCTCCAGGATGTTGATCTGTACATCATCGTTCTGAGTCAGCTTCTTCAGTTCTTCCTTGATACGATCTACCTCGCCACCACCTTTACCGATGATGATGCCTGGCTTGGAAGTATGAATGGTGATAATTAATTTACCTAAGGTTCTTTCGATAACAATTTTAGAAATACCTCCCTTGTTGATACGGGCGTTCAGGTATGTTCTGATTTTGTTGTCTTCGATTAACTTAGAAGCAAAATCTTTTTTGCTTCCATACCAGTTAGATTCCCATCCACGGATGATGCCTAACCTGTTACCAATTGGATTTGCTTTTTGACCCATATTTATTGGTTATGCTTTTTTAGATTCTTTAGTTGACTTTTTTGCAGCAGCCTTTTTCTTAGCCGGGGCTTTTGCACTTGCTTCCTTTACTTCTTCTACAGGCGCAGCTTTAGCGGCAGCCTTTACCTTCTTAGCAGCCTTTTTATCTTCACCAGCCACATCCACCACCAGGGTTACATGGTTGCTGCGTTTGCGAACACGGTAGCCACGGCCTTGCGGAGCGGGGCGCATGCGCTTCAGTGTACGGCCACCGTCTACAAAAATGGTTTTTACCACTAAGCCGGATTCATCTTCCCCTTCATTGGCCTGTTTCCAGTTTACAATGGCGCTTAATACCAGCTTACGCAAAGGTACTGCGGGGTGTTTGGGGTTGTGCTCCAATTCGGCCAACACCAAATCCACTCTTTGGCCACGAATCAAATCAGCCAACAGCCTCATTTTACGAGGTGAAGTCGGATAATTTCTAAGTTTTGCTACTGCTTCCATTATATTAATTTCTTAACGTATGCGTTCTGTTATGATTTATTTTTTATCGCCCGCGTGTCCTTTAAAGTTGCGGGTAGGTGCAAATTCACCCAGTTTATGGCCTACCATAAACTCCGTAACATATACGGGGATGAATTTATTTCCATTATGCACGGCAAATGTGTGGCCTACAAAATCGGGTGTAATTGTAGAGCGGCGGCTCCAGGTTTTAATTACAGCCTTTTTTCCTTTTCCTTCGTTAATAGCCAACACTTTGTTTTCCAAGTGAGTTGCTACATAAGGACCTTTTTTTATCGAACGAGCCATATTTATTTTTTAAATTCTAAAGTTCAAATACTAAATGTCAAATTACTTAGCCAGTTTGCTACCGTTTTTACGCTGGATGATCAGTTTATCGCTTGACTTACCCACAGTTCTTGTCTTCTCTCCTTTTGCGTACTTACCGGTACGGCTGCGCGGATGACCTCCGGAAGCGCGTCCTTCACCACCACCCATCGGGTGATCTACAGGGTTCATAGCCACACCACGGTTTCTTGGGCGGATACCTCTCCAACGGTTTCTACCGGCTTTACCCATACTCTGCAGGCTATGATCGCTGTTGCTTACCACACCAACAGTTGCAAAACAGTTGATCAGTACTTTTCTCAGCTCACCGGAAGGCATTTTTAAAACGGCGTATTTTTGTTCCTTGTTGGTCAGCTGTGCAGAAGCTCCGGCACTGCGGGAGATCTTTCCACCCTGACCCGGGTTCAGCTCAATGTTGTGCACATTGGTACCCAGCGGCATATTTTTTAATTGCAGCGCATTTCCAATCTCAGGAGCAACGGCATTACCGCTGATCACCTCTGCACCTACAACCAGCCCCTGCGGAGCAATGATATAACGCTTTTCTCCATCAGCATATTCCAAAAGTGCGATGAACGCTGTACGGTTCGGATCGTATTCGATGCTTACCACTTTAGCAGCAACATCATGTTTATCTCTCTTGAAATCAACAATACGATACTTTTTCTTATGACCACCCCCTCTGTAACGCATGGTTAAATGACCGGAAGAGTTCCGTCCACCGGTGCTCTTTTTGGTTTCTAACAGGCTCTTTTCGGGTTTGTTCGTAGTCACCTCGGAAAAAGAATTCCCGATTCTCCAACGCGTACCGGCGGTTACCGGCTTAAACTTTCTTACTGACATTTTCTTTGTTTCAGGTTTCAAATTTCAGGTTTCGGGTTGTTCCCGTTGCCGAAACATTTTATTTGGATTCAACACTTCGCGGCGGTTGATTGCCTTACTATTCAGAAATTAAATATTCGCATACAGATCGATCTCCTCGCCGTCCGCAACGGTTACATATGCTTTCTTGTAACCGGCCTTACGTCCCTGGATAAATCCTGCTTTTGTATAGCGGGTTTTATTTTTTGCAGGAGCCACAACTGTATTTACGCTGGTAACGGTAACACCGTAAAAAGTTTCAATAGCTTTTTTAATTTCCAGCTTGTTTGATTTTTTTGCCACCTTAAAAGCATACCGGCGCAGTTTTTCCTGCTGAGCATTTGCTTTTTCGGTTAAAATCGGTTTGATTAATATTTCAGATGGTTTCATGACCAAATCTTTTTTTCGGGGTTAAACTCTTAAGCTTCTACAGCCTCTTCTAAATCTTCAGAAAATATTTTTGCAGCACCTTCAGAAAGTACCAGCACTTCTGAGTTTACAATATCATATGTGTTGATATCGCTCAGAGGTAACGCCAGCACCGAAGGTACATTGCGCAATGACAATTCAATATTTTCATTGGGCTCAGCCAAAATGAACATTGATTTCTTTTCGCCTACATTCCATTTGCTTAAAGCAGTGGCCAATGTTTTTGTTTTAGGCGCTTCCAGGCTGATATCTTCTACCACCAGAATGGCGTTTGCTTTTGCTTTATAAGAAAGTGCAGAGATCTTTGCCAGGTCTTTTACTTTCTTATTCAGCTTAAAGCTATAGTCGCGGGGCTTAGGTCCAAAAATGGTACCACCACCTTTGTATAAGGGGTTACGGATATTACCCTTACGGCTACCACCGGTTCCCTTTTGTTTGTGCAGCTTGCGGCTGGCACCCTGTACTTCCGCACGGGTTTTTACTTTGTTCGTTCCCTGACGCTGTGCTGCTAAAAATTGTTTTACAGCCAGATAAATTACATGGTCATTAGGCTCCGCTCCAAAAATATCATCAGGCAGTTCAACAGAACGACCGGTGCTTTTACCTTCTATATTTAAAACTTCAATTTGCATTTTCAAAAAATTTTATATGTTACAGGATACCGGATCTTATTTTTGAATGAAAACAATGGAACCGATATGGCCCGGTACAGAACCGCTTACCAGGATGTAATTTTTTTCAGCGAAGATTTTTACCACTTTCAAACCTTTCAGTTTTACGCGGTCGCCACCCATACGGCCGGCCATGCGCATACCTTTCATTACACGGCTGGCATCGGAAGAGTTACCCAGAGAACCGGGAGCGCGCTGACGATCGTGCTGACCGTGTGACTGCTCACCTACCCCGTGGAAACCATGACGTTTTACAACACCCTGGAAACCTTTACCCTTTGTTGTACCTACAACATCAACTTTTTCACCTTCTTCGAAGATGTCTACAGTAATGGTATCACCAAGATTTTTTTCTAAGGAATAATCTCTGAACTCTTTGGAGAATTTTTTTGCGGAAGTGTTAGCTTTAGCGAAGTGGTTTTTCTCTGGTTGCGTAGTGCGGCTTTCTTTTTTGTCGCCGAAAGAGATTTGCAAGGCGTTGTAACCGTCTGATTCTGTTTTCTTTACCTGCGTTACAACACAAGGACCTGCTTCAATGATCGTGCAGGCAGTTTGTTTACCTGAGGGATCATAGATGCTGGTCATTCCCAATTTTTTCCCAATAATACCTTTCATTGTTATGTAGTTTTACGCCTTGCAGGATTATTGGGACTTCCGGCAATACGCCGGAATCGATCCCCGTTTGCTACCGACCTTTTCCGTTGTTTCATCCCCGGGGGGATGATTGGGAAGTACCGATAGTAAACAAACCCTGAATGGCTTGTTTTTATGTTTTACTTCGTTTGATACTTAAGAAGTTGAATTTCAGAGCTCTTTTCTGGCATTAGCCATGCCATTGAGAGATAAAAAAAATGCTTTAAAAAAGAACTAACGCCACAGGCTGATACATCCCGACCTTGTCGGGAGATTTAGGCCTTGATCTCAACTTCCACGCCACTTGGCAGATCCAGCTTAGACAGCGCATCTACGGTACGGGAAGAAGAAGTATAGATATCCAATAATCTTTTATGAGTAGCTAACTGGAACTGCTCACGGCTCTTTTTATTTACGTGTGGAGAACGCAACACAGTAAAAATTTTACGGTGAGTGGGCAACGGAATAGGCCCGGTAACAACTGCACCAGTGCTGCGCACTGTTTTTACGATTTTCTCTGCTGATTTATCAACCAGGTTGTGATCGTAAGACTGTAATTTAATTCTGATTCTCTGTGACATTGGATAAACCCAATTTTATTTGGGAGTGCAAATGTAGACTGAATTTTTTAAATAAACTAATTTTTGATACTTTATTTACGGGCAAACCACAAAATTTATCAACAATCCCGGCGCTTTTGTTTCTTTTTTTAAAAACCGGTGGGTTCAAAGCCGGCGTAATGCTCCTTCGACCGGGATTTAAATCCCCCATAAAAATCAATAAATCAGCAGGTTATCCTGATAGCCGGTGCGGTCATCTCAGAAACGCGGCCAATTCGGCGATCTTGTCGGTATTGATATAACCAACTCCCATTTTACGGAACATTTCCCAGGCATCTTTGTTGTCCGGCGCCCCCCAGAAACGGATCGGCTTGCCGGCCTTCTCCGCCACCCTGATGGCGTTTTCAAGCGCGGTTTTTGAAGTATGATCCAGCTCGCCCGAACCGTTCCACCCAGAATAATTTTTAAAATTGGCACTAAAAAGGGCCACACGCGCCAGGTTTTTCCGGGTATATGTGTGGGTAAGATCCCCGTCGAACCAAATAAAAGCCGGGTAATTATATAAGGAGTCCTTATTGGGCTGGTTCCCGGTGATCACGATCCGGACCGTTTTATTTCCCGTAATTTCCGGGTATGCGCGCAATACGCGAATGATGCCGTTGAGCGTGGGTACCCCGGCGGTTTTGCAATCGATCAGGAGGATCAGTTTGCGGGTCCGGTCTGGATACACAGAACCATTATTTGCCCGGATGCAGGCCTTTAACGGGTCTAAATACAGGGTTTTCAGATCCCGGCCAGGTGCAATGTCCCCGGCATTATGTGCCACCGGAAGCGCATCCCCGCGCAGGAACACATCGGCTTCTATAGAACCAAATCCGTGTTCATAAGCCAGCCTAAAAGGCCGTTGCTGCTCGTAGTCATTATGAGAATGCGCCTGCTGAACGGTATAAACTCCCCGCTGGGCGCCGGCGCCGGACACGATCAGGCAACAAAGAAAGAACATCCAAATCTTCATAACAAATAGTATAACAGGGAATTCCGGTCCGGCGAGCGACGCTAATTAAAAGACATTTTATAATCTACCCGGATCTTTCCGTTGGAAATATCATTCAGTTTGCCCTTAATCAGCTTTTTGCGCAACGGAGGCAGGTAGTCAATAAACAGTTTTCCTTCAATATGATCATATTCGTGCAGGATTACGCGGGCGGTAATGCCGCTGAAGGTGCGGGTATGCTGCTGAAACTGCTCATCCTGGTAGGTAAGGGTCACCGTTTGATTGCGCGATACATCTTCCCGGATCTTCGGAATGCTCAGGCATCCCTCGTTGTAGCTCCATAATTCGCCTTCCAGCGTTTGGATATGTGCATTAATAAATGTTTGTTCGATGCCTTCATCGCCCGGGTACAGATCCTTTTCATCATCCTCCAGGTTATCAATGATTTGCTTGCTATCTACTACAAAAAGCCGGATCGGGCGGTTGACCTGGGGAGCCGCCAGTCCTACCCCATTGCTGGCATACATGGTTTCCCACATAGACGCGATCAGGGATTCCAGCCCGGGGTACTGCGGATCAATATCTTCTGCTACTTTTCTTAAAACAGGGTTGCCATATGCAACAATTGGTAATATCATAGCTGCAAAGGTACCAAAATGTTTGAGGTTTCAGGTTGCCGGGGAAATACTAAATTCTAAACGCTAAATTCGAAATATCAAATTCTAAAGGTTAGTTCCGGTGGCTCGGGGTCGGGTGGCTAAAGCAGATCATTGGTCATCTGACCAGTGGAAAATAACTAAACGCTAAATTTTAAATACTAAATTCTAAAGGATTATGTTCTGGCAGCTCCGGGTTGCTGCGGCTAAGGCAGATCGCCACTTTCTCTCCTGCCACGCCTACGCTGACCGCTGGTATCTGGTGTCTGAAATCTGATAGCTGATGTCTGATAGCTGAAACCTGATAGCGCACAACCGGCCGCCAATGACTAAACACTTCTCCCCAAATACTCCTGCAGCATAATGGTAGCGGCAATTTCATCAACCAGGGCCTTATTCCGGCGCTGCATTTTCTTCAGCCCCATTTCAAGCATGGCATCTTTTGCCATTTTTGATGTATACCGTTCATCTACCGTTTCCAGTGGCAGGTTGGGGAAATGCTTTTTTATTTCCTTAATGGCCTTTTTTACCAGCGGGGTAGCATGAGTATCCGAATCGTCCCAGTTCTTTGGCTCGCCGATAATGATCTTTTCCACCGCCTCCTGTGTGCAATACGTTTTCAAAAACGGGATCAGCTCACGGGAATCGATGGTGGTTAGGCCCGTGGCGATGATCTGCAGCGGATCGGTTACGGCAATTCCCGTACGTTTTAAACCATAGTCGATGGCAATGATTCTGGACATGGAGGTTTGAGAATTGAGATTCGAGATTCGGGATTTGAAACTTGAAATTTGGATTTTGGATTTTGGATTTTTTAACTCCTTTTACCGCAAAAACAGATCGGCGATTACAAACACCGCAAATACCACCGAAGCAATACCATTGGCCGTCATAAAAGCGAGGTTCACCCGGCGCAGATCGGTGGCTTTTACAATACTGTGCTGGTAGATCAGCATGCCCACGAAAACAACCACTCCGGCCCAATACCAGCCGCCAAAGCCACCTTTAAAGGCCGCTGCAATCACCGCTGTAGCACTCAATATATGCAACAGCTCAGATACCCGCAGCGCCCGTTTACCGCCCAATACAGAAGGTATGGAATACAACTGGTTTGTCCGGTCGAAACCCTCATCCTGCAATGCATAAATTATATCGAACCCGCTTACCCAGAAAAGAACGGCAAAAGAAAAAAGAATAGGCAGGGTGTCAAACGCCCCCGTTACCGCAAGGTAAGCGCCTATGGGAGCCAGTGAAAGGCCCAGGCCCAACACCAGGTGACAAAGCGCCGTAAACCGTTTGGTATAACTGTAACCCAGTACCACTAATAAGGCCACCGGGGACAAATAAAAACAAACAGGATTGATAAAATAAGTGGCAACAATAAACAATACGCTGTTCAAAACGGTAAACCACAATACACTCCTGGCGGATAAGATGCCGGCAGGTATTTCCCGAACCGCCGTACGCGGATTCAGTGCATCATATTTCCGGTCGAGGTACCGGTTAAATGACATGGCGGCATTGCGGGCAAAAATCATGCATAACAGCACCAACAGGAATACCCAACCTTTTTCGCGGAAAAGGTAGACGGTTTTGTTCCACATAGTTGGAAGAATACCCGTAGCATTGGGCGACTGATCGCTGATATCCGTATTACGGATCCCCAGGAAGAAGCCGATAAGCGCAAAGGGCATGGCGAAAATGGTGTGGGAAAACTTAACGAGGCTCAGGTAATTCTTTGTAACAGACATTCAGCAAATGTAGGGTTCTTTCCATTTATTGAAAACATCCTTTTCTTTTCAGACATCAGCTATCAGATTTCAGACATCCGATACCAGATTTCAGACGTCAGCAGGCAGCGTTAGGTTTGGCGATTGTGCCTTTAAGCGTTGGTTCTTCAGAATTTCGGACGCAGGTATTTAATGATCAGCTATCAGCGGATGCTTCATATGCCGCAATCCTGGCTCCTGGTTCCTGTTTTTGGGTCTTTGGTTCTTTAAAATGTAGCGTTCAGCATTGGGCTATCAGCTACCAGTTTCGTTTTCAATCTGCTCAGGGATCTTTGCCCTTACCAGCTCCCATAACACCACTCCTGCTGCTGTAGCAATGTTGAGGGAATGCTTCATGCCCAGTTGGGGAATTTCCAGGCAGCCGTCACATAAAGCGATAGTAGACTGCTCTACACCGGTTACCTCATTTCCAAACACCACGGCAATTTTTTCCTGTCCGTTCCAGTTCAGCCGGTGGAGCATGGTGCTTTGCGCTACCTGCTCTACGGCCAGTATCGTGTAATCCGATTCCCGCAATGTGGCAATTGCTTCCCCTGCATTTGCAAAATGTGCCCAATGCACCGATTCCTCTGCCCCCAGGGCGGTTTTTTTTATTTCCTTATGAGGGGGCTTTGCCGAATAGCCGGTAATATAGATCGCTTCCACCCGGAACGCGTCACAGGTCCGGAACACGCTGCCCACGTTATAGGCACTGCGGATATTTTCCAGAACCACCACGATCGGCATTTTTTCCGACTCTTTGAACGCCTCCACCGACATCCGTCCCAACTCTTCCATGCTTAGTTTACGCATGGCGCAAAAATAAACGGATACAGGGGAAAATACAATAAAAAAGGCCGTATCAAAGTTGACCGCTTTACTCCGGCGGCTGCCCGCAGGAGAATAATGGTACACTTTGATACAGCCCTAACTTTTTGCTATATCAGGAGTTATTTCATATTGTTACGCATTTGTTTGAGCTTGGATCCGGGTAGATAAATCTGGAATCCCAATCCCAGTTCCGGGCGAAACGATACTCCGTTGCTGCCGGCACCGGTAATGATATTCGCTTTGGCGAGTGCCTCCAAAGCAATGTTCTCGTTCACAAAAAACGCCAGTCCTGGTCCTATACCTGCTCCAAAACCGTTGGTAGACTTACCGCCGGCATTGTTACCACTCACTCCGGCATCTGCTTCAGCAAAAACGCGGGTTTGCTTGGGTGTGTTTACCTGTTGCTCACCAAAATAATACCGGGCCATTGGGCCTACAAAATAATTGATGGACGGTTTTTGCGCCCGGCCGGCTTTAAAACCCAGATCAACCTTACCTCCAATGGCTAAGTCCTCCTGTACAAACCAAGCAACTTTTGGTGTAATATTCATCTGGAAGCTTTTTTCATTGGTACTTCCAGACAACAACGCAAGATTACCACCAATCAGATAATATCCCTTCTGTGTTTGCGCACTGGCCCCATAAGCTGTAGCCGCTAAAATCAGGGCGGAAAGCATGATTTTCTTCATAAATTACAATTTTAATAGTACAAAAATCAACAATTATGCCACAACGGGCAATCTTCCTGTAAATCAAGCTGTTTCTTGATGAACGGCACCTTTCAACAGGCATTTTTTGGTGCCTGCCATCCTCCTAATAAACGCCGTTTTCCCCTATTTTTGCGCTCCATGGCAAAGGCAAAAAATAACAACCCGCAGGATACTCCGCTAATGCAGCAGCACAAGGCTATCAAACAAAAATACCCGGATGCCGTATTACTGTTTCGCGTGGGTGATTTTTATGAAACCTTTGGCCAGGATGCGGTGATTGCGTCCCAGGTGCTGGGCATTACCCTTACAAAAAGAAACAACGGGGCGGCTGCTTCGCTGGATCTTGCGGGGTTTCCGCACCATTCGCTGGATACCTACCTGCATAAACTGGTAAAGGCGGGCTACCGGGTAGCCATCTGCGACCAGCTGGAAGATCCCAAACAGGCAAAGGGAATCGTTAAGCGGGGTGTAACAGAAATGCTCACACCCGGAACCGCCATCAACGACAAACTGCTGGAACATAACAGCAATAATTTCCTGGCGGGTATCCATTTTGCAGACGACGAACAATTCGGCCTCGCCTTTCTCGATCTCTCCACCGGCGAATTTTTTGTAGCAGAAGGCGACCGCGAATACGCCGATAAACTGCTGCAAAGTTTCCGGCCCGCAGAAGTCGTGTTCCAGCGCCACCAGCAAAAAAAATACAAGGAATATTTTGGCAGCAAGACCTATATCTATACCCTGGACGAATGGATCTTTGATAAAAACTATGCCCAGGATGTACTGTTAAAACATTTCCAGACCCACTCGCTGAAAGGTTTTGGCATTGCTGAAATGGAAAAGGGCATCACCGCGGCAGGCGCCGTGATCCATTATCTGAAAGATACCGAGCATCCCAATCTGCAACATATTACCTCCATCGGCAGCATTCATAAGGATGAGTTCCTGTGGATGGACAAATTCACCATCCGCAACCTGGAACTGGCGGGCGGACCCGCCGAAGGCCACACGCTGTTAAAGGTGCTGGATAATACAGTATCGCCCATGGGCGCACGCCTGTTAAAACGGTGGATCATTTTTCCGCTGATCGATCTCCACAAGATCAATGAACGGCTGGACGTTGTGGAAACCATGATCAAGGACCCCGAGCTCCGGCAGCTATTGACCCAGTCGATCAAGCTTTGCGGCGACATCGAGCGGCTGGTAGCCAAGATCCCCACCAAAAAGATCAACCCCAGGGAAGTATTACAACTGGCCCGGGGCCTGCAGCAGGTAGCCATCATTAAACAAACCTGCCTGGCCCAGTCCAATGCCTACCTGCAGCGCGTGGGCGATGCGCTTAACCCCTGCCCTGTAATCGCGGAAAAGATCAGCCGTGAAATCGTAGAACTGCCACCGGCCACCATTGCCAAAGGCGGAGTGATCCAAACAGGAATACTGGAAGAACTGGATGAATTGCGCACTATTTCCAGCGATGGAAAAGCTTACCTTACCAAGTTACAGGTAAAAGAAGCGGAAGCAACCGGCATCAGTTCGCTTAAAGTGGGATTTAATAATGTGTTTGGATATTATCTTGAAGTTACCAACGTACATAAGAACAAGGTACCCGAGTACTGGATCCGGAAACAAACGCTGGCCAATGCCGAACGCTATATCACCCCGGAATTAAAAGAGTATGAGGAAAAGATCACAGGAGCTGAAGAAAAGATATTGACGCTGGAACAACGGTTATACGACCAGTTGCTCAACGAATTGTTCGAGTACCTGGCGCCGGTACAGGCCAACGGCAATTTAGTTGCCATTCTCGATTGTCTGGTCTGCTTTGCACATAATGCCATTCATTACCAGTATAAAAAACCAACGGTTTATGAAGACACTGTGTGGAACGTTAAAGAGGGCCGGCATCCTGTAATTGAGCGGAACCTGGCCGTTGGTGAAAGTTATATTCACAACGACCTGGAGCTGAATAAGGCCGATCAGCAGATCATCATTCTTACGGGTCCGAATATGAGTGGTAAATCGGCGCTGCTGCGTCAAACCGCGCTGATTACCCTGATGGCGCATATGGGCAGTTTTGTTCCGGCCACCGAAGCCCATATTTCACTGACGGATAAAATTTTTACCCGGGTGGGCGCCTCCGATAATTTAAGCGGTGGGGAGAGTACATTCATGGTTGAAATGAATGAAACCGCTTCCATCATTAATAATATTACAGACAGAAGCCTGGTATTGCTGGATGAGATCGGGAGGGGTACTTCTACCTACGACGGGATCTCCATTGCCTGGAGTATTGCAGAATACCTGCATCAATCATCCTACCAGCCCAAGACCCTGTTTGCAACGCATTACCACGAGCTCAACGAACTGGAAGAAAAGCTGGAACGGGTAAAGAATTATCATGTTACCAATAAAGAAATCGGCAACAAGATCATTTTCCTGCGCAAACTGGCCCGCGGCGGCAGCACCCACAGTTTCGGGATCCATGTGGCTAAAATGGCCGGTATGCCACCCGCCCTGATCCAACGGGCGAACGAAATCCTTGCCCAGCTTGAAAACAAGCATATGGATGAAGCAAGCGGTGAAAAAAACATCCAGGAAAAGATGAGGGATGTCAACGCACCCCAATTCCAGCTATCGATTTTTGACGCGCACAGCGAAACCTTCGATTCGATCCGCAAAGCACTTACCGATATTGACATCAACCGCCTTACACCAGTTGAAGCATTGCTGAAATTGCAGGAAATTAAAGCAAAACTCAAGTAACCGTACCAGGCTTTTCTCTGCTCAGGTACCACAAAGCAAATACCCCTTGTTGCGAATGGGGATATCCATGCGTCTTACAGATATATCCACTACTATCCATGACCGCAATCAACCATATGAGGCTACTGTATAAGCCCATCCGCACCGGCGCCCTGCTCCTGGTGTGCAGCCTGCTGCTTTTCGCCTGCCAGAAAGAAGACCTGCAACCGCAATTGATCATTGACCCGGTGGAAGGACGCATCCTTGCAGCAGATACCCTCCGCTCAGGCAGTTTTTTGGGCATGCAGATCGGGGATTCGCATGAGACGGTATATGAAAAAATCAAAAGCATCGGGCTGGAAAAGAATATCGACATGCTTTGGGTAACCAATCCACAATTTTCGGGCATCGAAGTATTGAAGGGCAAGCTGGGCTATTATTCCGATCTGCGGCTGAGCAATCAATCCCATCCCTCGGAATATGTGCTCTTTCAGATTGAAAACGACCGCATCAAAACCATTTATAACCCGGAAGGCCGGCAGCTTCCCCAATGGCCCGGGGGCCGGCAATACCGATATACCATCAACGCCGGAGATTCTGTTAATGTGCTTTACCCCAAACTGCTGCAGTTGCAGTCCAACGCCCGGTATAAAGACTATTTTTCCGCCATATCTGCCTTTGCAAAGTTTATCAGCAAACCATATGATGCCCGGATGTCTGGTTCCGCCGAATGGTATTTAAATTACCGGCAGCCCGATAAAAAAAGCGTAACCCGGAACACCCTTCTCTTTAAAGACGGAACTTTACAGGAAATACGGACCCTCGTACAGGCAACGCCTTAGTATAGCGAACCATTACTTTCATTGCAAGCACGGTTCCGTTCAGCGATAAGAGCGCCCGGATCGCTAACGCTTATACCCGCATTCCCGTACCCTTCTCAGCCACCTACCTGAACATTCTGCTTTTTCTTTTGTTTCTTTGCCAATATG
Organism: Niabella pedocola; assembly: GCF_021044425.1. Classification (GTDB taxonomy): domain Bacteria; phylum Bacteroidota; class Bacteroidia; order Chitinophagales; family Chitinophagaceae; genus Niabella; species Niabella pedocola. The sequence goes on from NZ_JAJNEC010000005.1 coordinate 301,930, forward strand.
TAGGGAAACAGGCTTTTTTGCCTGCAACAAAAACAAACACTCGTTCATGAAATTAGACATACTCGCTATTGGCGTTCATCCGGATGATGTAGAACTCTGCTGTGCCGGAGCACTGTTAAAGGAGATCCAGGCCGGTAAAAAAGCCGGTATCGTTGATCTTACCCAGGGAGAACTGGGAACAAGGGGTACCAAAGAAACCCGTTATGCAGAAGCTGCGGAGGCCGCAAGGATTATGGGCGTTTCCGTTCGGGAAAACCTGAAAATGCGGGATGGCTTTTTCCGCAACGATGAAGAGCACCAGCTCCGGCTGATAAAAGTGATCCGGAAATACCGGCCCGATATCGTTTTGGGCAACGTGTTGGAAGACCGTCACCCGGATCATGGGCGTGCCGGACACCTGATCAATGACGCCTGCTTTTTATCGGGCCTTTCGAAAATAGAAACAACGGACGATGATGGCACCCCGCAGCAAAAATGGCGTCCCTCCTATTTTTTCCAGTATATGCAGGACTGGTACCATGAGCCCAGTGTGCTGATTGATATTTCCTCGGTGATCGATCTGAAAATGAAGGCCATTGAGGCCTACCGCACACAGTTTTATACAGGAACCCCTGATAAGGGCGACACCGGCCCCCAAACCTATATTTCCACCCCGGATTTCCGGGAAAGCATCCTGGCAAGGAGCCGGATGCTAGGTAAACGCATCGGGGTAAAACACGCTGAAGGGCTGATAACCACGAAGATTATCGGCATGGAAAACCTGTCGTCGGTGATCCTTAACGAAACTTAAGGACAAATGTTAAAATAACGACAAATATTTTACCAGAATAAGACACGCAGGGCTGACGTATTTTAGCTACCTTTGCACCCCAATAAAATATAAATTCTAACAATGGCTTTTCCCAAGTTTGCAACGCCCCCTCCTCCTTCGTTCCATACGGTTCTGAAAAATCGTATACACGATTATTTCGAGTCGAAAGGCGTTCGCAGCACCGGCAATTTCCGCCTGTACTCAAAAGCCTTGTTCCTTGTAGTAGGGTTTCTGGCAATTTATGTACACCTGGTCTTTTTTACCCCTCCCACCACCTGGGCCATTATTGAATGCCTGTTGCTGGGGTTATTTACCTCGGCCATTGGCTTTAATATCATGCACGATGGCGCACATGGAAGTTTCAGCAGCAAGCCCTGGGTAAATACGCTGGCGGCGTCTTCATTAAACTTCCTGGGAGCCAATACCTTTATGTGGAAGATGAAGCATAATGTCATTCACCACGCTTACACCAATATTGATGGTATTGATGATGACCTGGATGCCAAACCCTTTTTAAGGTTATGCGAAACCCAGAAATACCACAAAATGCACCGGTACCAGCATTTCTATTTCTGGCTGGCTTATTCCCTCCTGTATCTTTTCTGGATCTTTTTCTCTGATTATAAGAAGTATTTTACGGGTAAAGTGGGTGAAATTCCGCTGAAAAAAATGAAGCCAAAGGACCACATCACTTTCTGGGGATTTAAGCTATTGCATATTTTCCTATTTGTGGTATTACCTATTTACATGCTGGGTTTTGAAACCTGGGGCATCGGATTTCTGACCTATACGCTTTTTGCCGGCTTTGTGCTCAGCGTTGTATTCCAGCTGGCCCATACGGTAGAACATACCCACTTCCCGGTGGTAAATGCCCAAAACAACAAGGTAGACGACGAATGGGCCATCCATCAGCTGAAGACCACCGCCAATTTTGCTACCAGGAACCGGCTGGCCTGCTGGTTTATGGGCGGCCTGAACTTCCAGGTAGAACATCACCTGTTTCCCAAGATTTCGCATATTCATTATCCCCGGATCAACAAGATCATTAAAAGCACCTGCGCCGAGTTTAATGTGCAATACATCGAATACCGGCGGGTACACAATGCGTTTGTTTCTCACGTTTCTTACTTAAAGGAGCTGAGCCGGCCCGGCGTTGCACATCATCATTAAAACGCCGTTTTTTCACTGATATATCTTTCCGCTTTTAGCGTGTGGTGTATGCCCAGGCCATGCCGTGATGCATGCTGCGCTGTGCGGACCGGCCCCATGCCGGCATGAAATTTAAAATCCGGTAAGGGCCGCAGGTTCTCATGTATAAAATCGATACATTTGGTTTTATAAACCGCATATTCCCTGCCATGAAAAGAGTACAGTTGATCCTTACTTTTATTGTTGTTACTGTTATGAATCTACATGCCCAGCAATCAAATAACCGGCCGGTTGTGCTGTCCAATCACCAGGCCATCTATGTAACCGATCTTAAAAAAGCAGCCGCCTTTTATGCAGATATTATCGGTTTGGAACAGGTAGATGAACCCTTTAAGATCGGCAAACATGCCTGGTTCAAAACCGGCCCGAAAACCACCCTTCACATCATCCTGGGTGCAGATAAGCCCAGGGAATATTTCAAGAACAACCATATGTGTTTTACGGTAGCCTCCCTGGATGATTTCATCCGGAAACTGAACCAGCATAAAGTACCTTATGAAGATGTAAGTGGCAAACAGGGCTCCATTACTACCCGCGTAGACGGTGTAAAACAGATCTGGCTCCGCGATCCCGACAATTACTGGATTGAGATCAACAATGATCCGTCGATGTTTGAGTAGGCAGTTTTTAGAATTGGGAATCGAGAATCGAGACCTGAGATTTGAGCGGTCAGCATTTAGCATTCAGCGTTCAGCCTTCAGTTATCAGCTATCAGATTTGAGATTTGAGATCTGAGATCTGAGATTTCATCTATCAACCTCAGTCATGAAGCGCGAACTCTTGTTTCCTGAATTTAAGATCCGGATCTTTAGAACTTAGTGGGCTAAATGCCCTTCAGCGCTTTCTTCACCAGTTGTTCCAAACCGGTTTCCGGTTCCTGTGCAAGTACTTTTTGAACCGCCTGTTCGGCCTGCGCCCGTTGAATACCCAGGGCCAGCAACGCCTCCACCGCATCCTGTCTTACAGAAGGCACCGCTGTTAGCGCCTGTTCTACCGGCAGATCAATGTGCAGCTTGCCCAGCTTATCTTTTAACTCCAGCACCGCCCGCTCAGCTGTTTTCTTGCCGATGCCCTTTATGCGCTCCAGGCTTTTTGCATCTCCATAGGTTATAGCCTTAACCACCTCATCCGGCTTCATATAAGACAGGATTAACCGGGCCGTTCCGGCACCAATACCCGACACGCCGATCAATCCCAGGAAGATATCTTTTTCCCTGCTATCCGCGAAGCCATACAGCAACTGGGCATCCTCCCTTATCAGAAGATGCGTAAACAGCAATCCCTCACCGAGGGCTTCAATTTTGGAATAAGTGTTCAAACTGATGTTTACCTCATAGCCCACGCCATTCACGTCTACGATTACAGAAGACGGCGTTTTAAACGCAAATTTTCCTTTCAGATATGCATACATGACGCGAATTTAAATTTCTAATTTTGATTTTTCCATTTCTAATTTATGATTTTCAATTCCCGTACATTCACCCTAACTTTGGCGCTAAATTTTTTTTACCAGATGAGCAACAAAGTTACAGCGGCCATCACGGCAGTGGGCGGATATGTTCCTGAAGACAAGTTAACAAATTTTGACTTGGAGAAGATTGTAGATACGACCGATGAATGGATCCGCACACGAACAGGGATCACGGAACGCAGGATCCTGAAAGGCGAGGGAAAAGGAACTTCAGAAATGATCGTGCCTGCTGTAAGGCAACTTTGTGAAAAGAGAGGGATCGACCCGATGGAGATCGATTGCCTGATTGTGGCAACCGTTACCCCGGATATGGTATTCCCGGCTACTGCAAACCTGGTTTGTGATAAGATCGGCGCAAAGAATGCCTGGGGCTTTGATGTATCGGCTGCCTGCTCCGGTTTCTTATATACCTTAACCCTGGGGGCCTCGCTTATTGAAAGTGGGCGTTATAAAAAAGTAGTAGTGGTGGGTGCCGATAAAATGAGCTCGATTATCGACTATACGGACCGGGCCACCTGTATCATTTTTGGCGATGGTGCAGCTGCTGTTTTGCTGGAGCCCAGCCAGAATGGCCATGGCATTAAGGATAGCATCCTCAAAAGCGATGGAAGCGGCGCGCAGTACCTGAGAATGAAAGCTGGCGGATCGATGTACCCGGCAAGTGCGGAAACCGTTGCCGCGCGCGAGCACTATGCTTACCAGGAAGGCAAAACCGTTTTCAAATTTGCCGTTACCGGCATGGCAGACGTAAGCGCCCAGCTCCTAGAGCGCAACCAGCTGACCGGTGAAGATATTGCATGGCTGGCTCCGCACCAGGCCAACCTCCGCATCATTGATGCCACGGCTCAACGCATCGGGCTTCCACAAGAAAAGGTGATGATCAATATTCAGAAGTTTGGTAATACAACTGCAGCCACCATTCCGCTTTGTCTTTGGGAGTGGGAAAACCGGCTAAAAACCGGCGATAAGATTGTTCTGGCGGCCTTTGGCGGAGGTTTTACCTGGGGTGCAACGCTGGTAGAATGGGCCTATGATCCCGCTGAAAAGTGAGTCAGCGGCTGGCCTTCTGTTATCCGCTGATTTCGGCGCGGGATTGGGGATTTGACATACAGCGTGAAGCGCTAAACGGATCTAACCTGCAACCTTAAACCTCAACCATTAAACCGCTGCCTGCAGGATTTAACATATCCGATAACGGATCTTAAATATAAGATGGAAGCGCCTTCAATGCGATACACTGTTTTTAAAATTGTACGCATAAATGATCCCCAAAGCCGCCAGCAACGGCGCAGTTTCTTTTAACGGCAATTGCTGGATACCGGAAACATGCACCGCAAACGCTGCAATAAGTCCCATAATGGCAAAAGGATAATAGTACTTCCCCACCCGCTTATTCCTGATAAAAACAATGATGGCATTGAGCGGCATCGCCCACAGGATATTCCAGTTATAAGCACAGGACTGGTGGTTGGTAAAAAACCACATAAACAGCAGCTGCAAACCAATTAACCCGGTAATAAAAAGAATTGCGGCAGTCACCAGCTTACGACACCGATGCAGCAGGGGTATAAAATGAACAGCAAGCACCAGCAATAACACCAGTAAAAAAACAAGGAATGGCACATTAACGGTATGCGCAGGTGCTGCTATCTTTTCCTTCAGCAATACCTGGCTGCTAACAAAAGTATGACCGCGATACCGGGCATGCTGCAACCCGTTATAAAGATAGTCCGGCAAGAACATGGAATGAAAATCACTCATCGGCGCATCTACCGGGCGGCCCAAAATGATATCGATCCCCAAACCTTGCCATGGTTTCCCTTCCAGGTACTGATCGATCACTTCCCGGAAGCGCAAGCGCTTTCCGTCCAACGCCGGTCCAAAGTGAAAAGAAGTATCCAGGGTGGCCGGAAAAATATCCCGTACCCTTGTGGCACAGTTGTCAAAAAGAAAATCATACCGGTATGCCCGGTTTTCCGGCAACCGGTTCGTTTCTAAAAATGCCCGGATCTTTTTTGCATCCACCGGATCCAGCTGCAACACCTGTTCCGTCACCCTCCTGCCCTCCCGGCTATAGCTGTATAAGAACTGGTCAAAATCTTCTGCATCCAGGAGATACAACAGTTTTCCCAGAGTAAATTTTGTATAGAAATCGGGGTCGTTAAAATCAAAGGTACCGTAGTTGTAAACGATATCGGTTCCATGAAGGCTGTCTACAACCCGTACCGCAGTATGCCCAAAAGACGTGTACAATTCATCGCCCGTTCCGCAGGTAAGAACGCTGATCCTGTATGTGCCCGCCGCCGTGTCTGGCTGTGCCCATATACCCGAAACCGTTAAAAGAAATAACAGCCCGGTCAGCAATATCTTTATCATAGCAAAAGAGGCCGGTTACTTTTTTGCAAGTACGGAAAGCATTACCGTTACCTTATCGGCCATGGTAATACTGCTTCGGCCTATTTTATAATCGAGCCGGTTCAGGGAAAAATTTGAGGTCATCAGATAGCCTCCGTCAACAGGCTTGGCAATAAAATCAAATTTGATATTTTTGGAAATGCCATGCATGGTGAGTATGGCTTCGGCATAGTAAATATTCCCCTGTTTGGGAAGGATGCGGGTAGACTGGATGCGGATCTCCGGGTATTGCGCTGCATCAAAAAAGTCAGCCTGTTTCAGGTGATTGTCACGCCGCTGAATATTAGTGTTGATCGTATTCACATCCACCGTTACATCAAAAGAGCTCTTGCTCCAGTCGGCAGCATTGACATGGATCACGCCTTTCAACCCCTGAAAGCTGCCGTCTACATCCACCCCCATATTCTTGATCACAAATCCAACCTTGCTTTCCGCTTCTACGGGTTTTAAAGACTGTGCCGGCAGCATGCTGCTGAATACAACCGCCGTAATAAGCAATAGCATTACTTTTCTCATAGCTTCCAAGTTTTAAGTTAAAATTGATTGGTAGTTAATAACACCAGGGTACAGGCTTCAACCGGTTCAATTCCCTGCTCTTTCGCTTTTTGTGCCAATACTTCATTTTCCGCGCCCGGGTTAAAAATGATCCGGCGGGGATGCAGCTTCAGAATATACGCTTCATACTGTTGCTGGTGTGCAGGATTCAGGTAAAGTGTTACAGTATCTACCCCCTGCTCATCGGTTTGTTCTTTCTGTATCGGCACATCACCTATCTGCCCCTCCCGTTTACCAATGGCCACCACCTCATGTCCATGCGTCCGTAACCGTTTAACAGCCATATTGCTATAGCGTGCGGGATTTTCGGAAGCGCCGAGTACAACTGTTTTCTTGCTCATACGTTTTCGTCTCCATATAATAGAACAGGCTGCTCCGTTAAAGGTTGCAGCCTGTTCTATTTATTTGATGATCATTTTTGCTTAAACCAGCATCCGGAGCGGCTCTTCCAGCAATTGTTTCAGCGTTTGCAGGAATGCAGCACCCGTAGCTCCATCTACTACCCGGTGATCGCAGGTGAGGGTTACCTTCATAATATTTCCGATCCCGATCTGCCCGTTCTTTACCACCGGTACTTCATTGATGGCCCCTACGGCCAGGATACAGGAAGCAGGCGGATTAATGATGGCCGTAAACGCTTCGATGCCAAACATGCCAAGGTTAGAGATCGTAAATGTATTTCCTTCCCAGTCTGAGGGCTGTAATTTTTTGTTCTTCGCCTTCTGTGCAAAGTCTTTTACTTCTCCTGCAATCTGAGATAACGACTTGGTATCGGCAAACCGTACCACCGGAACCAGCAGACCGTCTTCTACTGCTACTGCTACCCCGATGCTTACATGATGATTTACCCGGATGGATTCTCCCATCCAGCTGCTGTTGATGGCGGGGTGCTTTTTCAGCGCCACGGCACAGGCTTTCAGCACCATGTCGTTAAATGAGATCTTATTGGCCGAAATTTCATTGAGCTGGGCACGACTGGCCACTGCCTTATCCATATTGATCTCCATCGTAAGATAAAACTCCGGTGCGGAGAATTTCACCTCAGAAAGACGGCGGCTGATGGTTTTACGCATTTGTGAAACCGGAACATCGTCAAAGCTTTCCTGTCCTGCCGGAGCCGCTGCCGGAGCAGTTGCGGGCGACGAAGCAGGGCTTTGAGCCGCTGCAGGCTGATAGTTATCGATATCGGATTTGATGATTCTTCCATTATCGCCGCTTCCTTTTATGCGGCTGAGATCCACACCTTTTTCGGCGGCCAGTTTTTTTGCCAGCGGTGAAGCTTTTATACGGCCATCACCAGCAGCAACCGGGGCCGCTTCTGCAGCCGGGGCAGTCACTGCTGCCTGTTGTGGTTCCGGAGCGGCCGTTTCGTTTGCTGCTGCTGCAGGGGCTGCACCGCCACCTTTTACCGCCGCAACGATGGCATTCACATCTACCTTACCGGCATCGCCGATGATGCAAAGCAGGTCGTTCACCTGGATCTTTTCACCTTTAGCCGCACCCTGGTAAAGCAATGTTCCGTTCTTGTAGCTTTCCAGTTCCATGGTGGCCTTATCGGTTTCGATTTCTGCCAGCAAATCTCCTTTTTTAATAGGATCTCCTACATTTTTTGCCCAGCTGGCAATCACGCCTTCTGTCATGGTATCGCTCAAACGGGGCATCAGCACCACTTCTTCCATTTTTGACACATCCACTGCGGGAGCTGCCGCAGCCTGTGGTTCTTTCGGTGCCTCTTTAGGCGCCTCAGCAGCCGGTGCTGCAGTTTTTGCGGCCGGAGCAGCGGCACTACCACCGTTACCTCCAACCAAACCGGAAATATCTTCACCAGCCTCGCCTACTATTGCCAACAGGTCGTCTACCTGTAATTTGCTTCCTTTGGGGCCACCCAAGTGGAGGATCACTCCATCTTTATAGCTTTCCAGCTCCATAGTGGCTTTATCCGTTTCAATCTCCGCCAGCAAATCACCTTTTTTAACGGGATCTCCTACTTTTTTATGCCAATCTGCGATAACTCCTTCAGTCATGGTATCACTCAAACGGGGCATTAATATCTTCTCGGCCATTACCTATTTTATTTTCGCCGAAATTAAGATAAAATGATGAATTTGCGGGAAAAGAGTGTATATAGTATATACACATTTTAATTCACTATTATTCCAGGAGTTTACGTTCTTTTTATCCGTTCAAAAGATCAAACAGATATTGTATTTTTTCATACGCAACCATTTCCTTAATTTGGCTCGTCTGTACAATGTATTGAATAGAAATGAAAAAAACAGTTTTAACAGTATTAACGGGATTCTTGTTCAGTACCGCAATTTGGGGGCAGAAAAAACTGACTGAAGCTACCATTTATTACGATATCGTGATCAATACCAACAGCAGTAAACCCGGCAAGGCGGATATGATGGATGGCGCTACCAGCGTTACCTACCTGAAAGGGAATGCCGGCCGGTCTGATATGATCAGCTCACTGGGTACCCAGTCCGTCATTTTTGAGGGCAAAACCGGCAGTGCCACCATTTTAACCAGCTACGGTGAACAAAAATTCATGAAGCAGCTAACCCCTGCCGACTGGAAGGATCATAATAAAAAATACGAGAACATCACCTACAGTATTGAAAACGAATTTAAGACCATTGCCAACTACAGTTGCCAGAAGGCGGTAGGCAAACTGAGCGACGGCACCACGTTTACCGTTTACTTTACAAAGGACCTGGTTCCTGTAAATACAGAATTCCTGTTCATGAACAAGAATCTTCCCGGCCTGGTGATGGAGTATGAAGCCACCGATGGCAAAACAAAAGTGACCAACACGGTATCGAATATCGACTTTGGAGCCGTGCCCATGTCAAAATTCGACCTCCCGGAATCCGGGTACCGGTTGATCCCCTATGCCGATAAAAGCAAAAAGTGATCCTATAAAAAAAGTGCCTTCCGGCACTTTTTTAGTTTTATCCGCAAAGCCATGCTTCTTATTGTTCAAAGGCTTCCTGCCAGGCCAGCACGCCCCCTTCTACATTCACGGTATTTTTAAACCCCATAGAGTCCAGCAACAAACAGGCAGCAGCGCTTCGTTTTCCGCTACGGCAGTGAATGATCACTTCTTCCTCTTTTAAAGGTTCCAGTTCATCCACCTCCATATTCTGAATGTTTCCCAGGGGAATCAGCTTCCCGCCAATATTGTATTCTTCATATTCTGCCGGCTCTCTTACATCGATCAGGTTGATTTTTTCACCATTGTCGATTCTCTTTTTAAGTTCCTGAACAGTAATGGTATTCATATTTCTTATTTTAAATGTGATCAAAACGATTACTCCGGTGTGCCGGGTGTGTCTTGCTGCACCGAATCGCGGTTGTTTCCGCCGCCGGTAGAATCCACCACCGGACGTTCCACGCTCAGCCATACATCCACGATCTGTCCCCGGCGGATGGACCGTGCGTTGCCTTCCACATCAAAGCGTTCGGGGTTCTGGCGGTATACAAATGCTGCTGCGCTGTCCGTTACACCACCGGAAGTGATCACCGACCCCATGCCGATACCTTTTTCGTCCAGCAGGGCCTTTGCTTCCGCATAGGTAAGCCCCACCAGGTTGGGAACCAGGAAGGCGTTGCCCAGCCCGCTGCCGATCACAAGATCTACCCGGGAACCCTGCCTTATTTTGGCACCCGGCTGAATAGCCACTCCATTATAGAGTTGCTGCAATACCGTATTTTTTGCAAAATCGGGTTTGAAGGTCGTATCACCCAGTTTCAGCCCCATATTTTTCAGGGCAAATTCGGCGCTGCCCAAGCTGTATCCAACAATATTGGGCATCTCCACCAACGGTGGCTCGGCCCGGTTAATGGTCAGATATACGGTTCTGTTCGACTTCACTACTTCATACTCATCAGGTACCTGGCGCACGATCTGCAACGGCTTTAAGGTATCATTGAAGATACTATCCTGTACTACCAGGTCAAAACCGGCATCTGCCAGTATTTTTTCTGCCTGCGCAAGGGTTTTACCCAACAGCGGAGGAACGGTTTTCGCATCATTGTGATGGGTAAGCCATCCCAGTGAGAGAATTACGATTGAAAAAACCGCCAGCGCCAGAATAATCCCCGCCAGTATGTTTACCCAAAGTGGTCTTCTTGTTATAAAACGAAACATGTGTTGATTATACTTGGTAAATATAGGATAATTCGGCTATCGGCTGTCCGCATTCCGTGTTAAGAATCCGGAACGTGGAATGGAGCCATTCACCAAAGGCATCAGGTCCTTCACAACAGGAAACCGGTCCTTCCGTTTCAGGCCTCAAAACAGGCTTCCACCAGAAGGGTGTAAAAATCCGTCAGGCTTCCCCCTGCAGCCGCTACCTGCTGCGGTACGATACTGGCGGCACTTTGACCCGGAATGGTATTTACTTCCAGCATATATGGCCGGCCTTCTGCTTCTTTATAAATAAAATCGATCCGGATCACACCGCTGCAATTGAATACCTCGTATACCTTCCGCGCTGCCGCCCGCACTTTTTCTGCAATGGCCTCTTCTACTACCGCCGGTGTTACCTCGGTAGATTTTCCTTCATATTTGGCTTCAAAATCAAAAAACGACTGGCCGTCGTGCGCCTTCACTTCCGTGAGTGGCAGCACATGGATGGCGCCATTTGCCTTATATACACCAACGGTAAATTCCCGTCCGGAGATCATTTCTTCCACCAGCACCTGGCTATCTTCCTTAAATGCTTTTGCGATGGCATCCTCCAGGTGGGCAGCATCCTCCACTTTGCTCATCCCGATGCTGGACCCGCCGTTATTGGGTTTTACAAACACCGGCAGCTTTAATTGTTCCAGTATGGCTGCAGCGGGCACCGGCGTATGGGCAAACAGGTGCAGCGAGTTTGCCACACCAATCCCTGCCATCTTGGCCACCGCCACGGCGTACCGTTTATTAAAAGTAATCGCAGAGCTGGCGGCATCGCATCCGGTATACGGGATGCCCAGCATATCAAAATATCCCTGGAGCTTTCCGTCTTCCCCCGGTGTGCCATGCATCCCGATCAGCACTGCGTCGAACCGGATCTTTTGCCCGTTTTCCACAATGGAAAAATCATCCTTTGCAACCGGTGTTTTCTGACCGGAACGGTCTGTATAAAACCATCCTTCCGGATTGATGTCTACCACATATACCTCATACTTTTCACGGTCGAGGTGTTTTTCAATCGTAGCGGCGCTTTTATAGGAAATCACCGACTCCCCGGAAAGCCCTCCTGTTACCAACGCGATCGTTTTCTTCATATTGTCCGTTAAAGAACAGGATACGCAGCACCACGCTCCTGCTGTTCCATTCTGTTGATGATTATAAATGCAGTTTTTCTTTCTTGGCCAGTAATTCTTCTACCGTTTCCTGGTACATTTCATCCGGCACACAGCAGTCTACCGGACAAACCGACGCACATTGTGGTTCTTCATGAAATCCCTGACACTCGGTACATTTATCCGGAACAATATAGTAGGTATCGTCGCTGATCGGCGCATTTTTAAAGTGGGCGTCCACCACATTTCCGTTAAACAGTTTAAACTCACCTGTTACTGTATTGCCATCGGAAATGGTCCACTCCACTCCACCCTCATAAATGGCATTGTTCGGACACTCCGGTTCGCAGGCTCCACAATTAATGCACTCTTCTGTTATTTTTATAGCCATATTCGAATAATTATAATTTGAATGAACGTATGCTGTAAACGCTTTATTTTGTACAAAATTAATCATTGAAGATGACATTATCGCAACGCATCCGTTTATTGACCAATTTGGGTACTTATATGCAGGGAGCGAGTGATGAATGGCTCGCTGCAAAAGAGCGGGCATTCCGGAACAACGGCTGGTTCTTACCGGCGTTTATCGACCGGTCTGTACAAAACATCGCGCAGGCTTTTTTACAGGAGCCGGTATTAAAAAAATGGACGGGCTGCTATCCACAGCTGGAAGCAACACTGCACATGCCGCGGCTTGTGGGACTTGTGATGGCCGGCAACATCCCGCTGGTAGGCTTTCATGATCTTTTGTGCGTGTTCATTGCCGGTCACCGTTGCCTGATCAAGGTTTCCTCAAAAGATGAAATCCTTATTCAGCACCTGGTAGCAAAAATGATCGAATGGGAACCGGAGCTGGCTTCATGGATCCGGTTCGAAACCTTGCTAAAGGGATGCGATGCGTATATTGCCACGGGCAGTGATAATACAGCCGGGTATTTTGATTACTACTTCGCAAAATACCCCCATCTTATCCGCCGCAACCGTACTTCCGCGGCGGTGCTTACGGGCCGGGAAACACCGGAAGAACTGGACGCGCTTGCAGACGATGTATTTCTTTACTTCGGCATGGGATGCCGGAATGTAACCAAGATCTATGTACCGGAACAATACAACTTTGAACCGTTGCTGCAGGTTTTTAAAAAGTATGATTACCTGGCAGACGTGCATAAGTACAAGAATAATTACGACTATAACCTTGCCCTGTACCTACTCAACAAACGATTTTATATGAGCACACCGGCGTTGCTGCTGGTGGAAGATGCCGGGCTGTTTTCCCCGGTAAGCCAGCTGAATTATGCGTTTTACGGCAATAAGTCGAACCTGGTTGGAGAGCTGGTAAACAACCCCTCGGTACAATGCATTGTAGGGCACGATTGCATTCCCTTCGGACAGGCCCAATCGCCCGCCATTGACCAGTATGCAGACGGTGAGGATACCCTGGCATTCCTGCTTTCCTTGAACGAATGATGCGCTGCAGTAAAGCGTTTAACGATATGGTATAATTACAGGAACAGACAGGAACCGCCGAAGTACGAAGACTTTAGTAAAAGTTTGTTAAACTGACTGACAGAACTTCCGAATGTGCAGCACAGTTTGTTACTTTGTATAAGCAAGGCATAATTTTTGAAAACGAAATTTTTAAATGAATCGTAAAATGAAATTGAAACAAATTCTTTTGGTGATTGTGATAAGCATGCTGTCTGCCTTTGCAGGCGTTTTTCTTTATGGAAAATTTGCGCGCAGCGGTGGCGGCACAGCCGGTATGCCGGTAGATGGAAAATTGCCGGCCAACTATGCCAGTTTTTTTGACAGTAAAGGCAATGCTGCCGAACCCACGGATTTTACAAAAGCGGCCGAATCGGCCATCCCTGCGGTAGTACATATTAAAACAAAGATCCCCGCTAAAAAACTGGACAATAACCTGCCCAACAGAGGCCGGACCGGTGATCCTTTTGAAGATTTTTTTGGTGATATGTTTGGCCTGGGACCACAGATCCGGCCGGAGCAACGCGCCTCCGGCAGCGGGGTGATCATCAGCCAGGACGGCTATATCGTTACCAATAACCACGTAGTTTCTGATGGCGCCGATGGCGTAGCTTCTGAAATAAAAGTAACCCTGAATGAAGGACGCAAAACCTATACGGCAAAGGTTGTAGGGCGCGACCCCAGCAGCGATATCGCCGTTCTTAAAGTGGAAGCCAACAACCTTCCTTATATGATTTACGGCAATGTGGACGATGTAAAACTGGGTCAGTGGGTACTGGCCGTAGGCTATCCGTTTAACCTGGAGGCTACGGTTACCGCCGGTATTATCAGCGCCAAGGGACGCAGCATCGGTATCAATGGACAACAAAGCATGTCGCCCGTAGAATCTTTTATCCAAACGGATGCTGCGGTAAACCAGGGTAACAGCGGTGGCGCGTTGATCAATACTAACGGGCAGCTGGTGGGTATTAACTCTGCCATCCTGGCACCAAGCGGTACCTATGCCGGTTATTCCTTTGCGATCCCCGTAAATATTGTAAAGAAAGTAGTCAATGATATCATCAAGTATGGTGATGTAAAACGCGGCTACCTGGGTATCAGCTATTTTGATGAGCAAAAAACGCCGGGCGAAAATGAGCGTCGCCTGAAACAGGCCGGACTGCAGGGCGGAGACGGCGTGTATGTACTGGAAGCACCGGATGGCGGTGGTGCAGCAAAAGCCGGTATCAAAAAGGGCGATATTATTACCAAAGTGAGTGGAACACCGGTTGCATCAGGCTTACAGATGTCGGGCATTATTGCCAGTGCACAGCCAGGAGACAAGATAAAACTCACCTACCTGAGAGGAGGAAAAGAGGCTACCGCAGATATAACCCTTTCTGATAAACCGAGCGCCAGCAAACTGACCAGTTCGGATCAGATTGCCGACCAGCTGGGTGTTGAACTGGCAAATGTAGAGCCAAAGCGGGCGGAACAACTGCGCATCAATGGCGGAGGTGTGGAAATCAAAAACATCCGGCCCAATGGACTGTTAAGCAAAAGCAGGATGGATAAAGGGTTTATCATTACTGCAGCAAACGGACAACGTGTAAAATCCATCGATGAGCTGGCCAAGGTACTGGGCAGCAGCCGGAGCAGTAAAGTGGAACTGGAAGGAATCTATCCCGGTTATAGCGGGTTGTATTCTTACCAGATCAATCTTGACGGAGATGATGATTCCGGTGCCTTCTAACAGATACACTATTTATACGACCTTAAAAGCGGCGGGCTCCGGAGCCCGCCGCTTTTTTGCAAATAGAGCCCGGCAGGAAGTACCGGTGTTTTGACACGTGGTTTACCAACCCGTTACCTTTAACACAGCGGATGATTGTTGTTGCAAGTGTACCCTTTCCCGTAAACCGGAATCATCTTTTTAAAGCGGCCTGTTTTTTGTACTTTTATAGGATACAATCTGCCATCATAAACCGGCCGCATTTATACTTCACTCCTGCCGGTTATTATAGCAATTAAACACACACACATGAAAAAGATTCTGGCGCTTACCGATTTCTCAAGAAATGCAGCACATGCTATTGAATATGCATTAAGCCTGGCACCGCTTTGGCAAACGGAAGCGTTGACACTCTTGCATGTATATGAGGCACCCGTGCTTTTCCAGGCAGATCCATCCGGCGGCATGAATCCCGAAGCGGCACCGGGTTTGATTAACTATGCCCTGATCACGGAACAATCTGAAGCCATTGCCGAAAGCAGCCGGCAACGCATTCACGCGCTCAGGGAAGAACTTGCCGCTATACACCCTTCCCTATCCATTACAACCGAGGTAACGGAGGGGTTGCTGGGCGATGTGGTAAACGAGCGGCTGAAAACAGCGGGTTACGACCTGGTGGTAATGGGGATCCGGGGTAAATCAGGCCTGGAAAAAATACTTATCGGCAGCAATGCCATCAAAGCTATTGAGGGCATCCATGGTCCGTTGCTGATTGTACCCGATCAGCCAACGGATCGCATCCCCAAAAAGATCGCGCTGGCATCCGACCTCGAAATACTGAGTGATACCACTATCCGGCAGCTCGAACAGTTTGTAATGCAATTGCCGGTAAATGAGCTGCAGGTTATCAATGTAAACATGAACCCGGCGGACCCCGTTAACCAGGAACGGATCAGTGCCATTAAAGCACAGCTGCGCCGGCTGAATGTGGTAACGCATTTTCAGCAGGCGTCAAATGTAGAAGCGGGCCTGGAAGCATTTGTAAGTCAACACCAGATCTCCCTGCTAACATTTATCCACCACGAACGCAGCTTTTTCGGCCAGCTGTTTCATAAAAGTGTGGGAAAACAAATCGCCTGGAACACCACGATACCGGTGCTTCGATTAAAGGGATAAGCGGGTAACCGCAGCACTGTTTACAACTGCAGAACCTTGTTGATAATGGCACTGATCTCTGTGGCGCGGTTCCAAACCATCATATGTGTACCCTCTTTGATGGTATAGTCGGGCGTGATATGTTTTATGGGAAAGATGCGATCCCGGTCGCCGTGAATATGGATCACATTTTTAAACGCATGGGTGTTTCTCCAGTTAAGGATCTTATCAAATGACCAGTTTACATACCCAAGATTTGCCGTCTTCCGGTAGGTGTTTGCAAATTCCTGTTCTTCGGGGGTATAGGCACCCAGTCGCCGGTTGGCGATCCGGTATGCGGCTTCGCTTTGCTGGATCTTTTTCACCGGAAAGATCCGGTTTAGCCGGAGCGCACCTGCAAGCCGCATTTCCAACGGCATTTCAGACCGTTGCTTGATGCTGGAGATCAGGATTACCTGTTTGATATTCCGGAACCCGGCAATTTCCAGGGCTACCATTCCTCCAAAGGAAATACCCACCAGTATGGCCTCTTCGTCCTCAATGCCTGCTGCCATGCGCCGCGCATAGGCATTAAACGACTCCTTCGGATCCGGATCCAGCCAGTTCAAAAAACATAGCCGGGCCTTATCAATTATCAGGTTACCATAGATGCGCTCATCCACCCCAAATCCTGGTATGCAATAAAGGTTCACTTATAAGTGCTAAATTCTAAATATCAAGATACAAGCAAAGGGCATTCCGGTTCTTTGCTAAATCTCAAAATCCAAATACTACGTACTAAATTCTAAACACTAAAACCGAAGTCCCAAAACCACAGGCTCCAGAAAGTATCCCTCATTTACTATTGACTATTCACTTCTCTTCCGCTTCTAATCCAATCCAAACATCCCCTTATTCAGCTGTTTTAATAAATGCACTTTTTCGTCGGCACTTACAAGCAGCGATATATTATGCTGGCTTCCGCCATAAGATACCATACGGATGGGTACATTGCGGATCGATCCGAACAATTTCTTAATGATCTCTTCGGTTTCATTGATCCGGTATCCGACTACAGAAACAATTGTTTGATCCGTATCTACCGTCACTGTTCCCAGCACTTCCAGCTCTTTTATGATCTGCTCCAGATGATCGGCATTATCGATGGTTAAGGATACGGCCACTTCCGATGTGGTGATCATATCAATGGAGGTTTTGTATTTTTCAAATACCTCGAATACTTTCCGGAGGAATCCGTAGGCCAGCAACATCCGGCTGCTTTTAATACGGATGGCATAAATATGATCCTTGGCAGCCACGGCCTTTACACCGGTACCGGATGCATCCTGGGTGATCAATGTACCTTTGGCTTCCGGCTCCATGGTATTGAGCAACTTTACCGGTATTTTATATTGCTGTGCCGGCCATATCGATGCCGGGTGCAGGATCTTTGCTCCAAAATAGGCCAGCTCGGCAGCTTCTTCAAAGCTGAGCTGTTCAACGGGGCGGGTAGTACCTACTACCCTGGGGTCGTTGTTATGCATGCCGTCAATATCCGTCCATATTTCACAAACAGAAGCGCTGATCGCTGCTGCAATCAGGGAGGCGGAATAATCACTGCCCCCGCGTTTCAGGTTATCCACTTCTCCTCTCGCGTTGCGGCAGATGTATCCCTGTGTAACCAGAATCTTTTTATCGGAATGCTGTGCCAGCAGTTGTGTTAATTTGATCCGGATGCTGCCGATCTGCGGCTCCTCATTTTCATCGATGCTCATAAATTCCAGCGCCGGCAACAGGGCATACGATTCCCCCTGCTCCTCGAGATAAGCAGCAAATATTTTAGTGGAAAGCAGTTCGCCCTGAGCCAGTATATCCTTGCTCAATGCCTCGCTGAAGGAGATCTTCAGGATAATATTTAAGAATTCGAAATGCTCATCCACAATGGCCTGTGCTTTTGCCAGCGATGTTTCTTTTGTAAAAAGTTCCTTAAGGAATGTATTGTAATGTTCCTGCAGGTTATTGATGGACTGCTGCGCCGTATGGCGGTCGCCCCGCGCAATGGCATTTCCTATTTCTACCAATGCATTTGTAGTACCGGAAAGAGCGGAAAGCACCACTATAGCGGTTTCTTCTTCTTTCTGCAAAAGCGAAGCAATATGTTTCATCCGTTCTGGTTTACCAACACTGGTACCTCCAAATTTCATTACCTTCATGGCTCTTCTTATTTATTTCTTTTTACTATTTAGTTTATTGTTTGCAATCGTTGGGAGGCTTCGCCTTCCTAAAGGTCCGGAGACCTTTTTCACCGCCCTTACCTCCACTCCGGCCGGCCCTGTTTGCGGTTAAGATCCCCGCAGCAGGATTTGGCCCGGCCGCGAATTTCGCGAAAATTTACCAGTAAACAGCATCCTTTTTAAAATACCACATCCAGCTTGGCCGCCAGCGCTTTCAGATCCGCTACAACTGCCGGCAGCAGGGGAATGCCATGGCTCCTTCTTTCGGTTTCCATTTCCCGTTCGGGATCTCCGGGTATCAGTACCCGCTCCTGTCCTGGTATGGGGGCAGCCTTGCGGAACCCACCGATCCAGTCGTCCATATCCCGTTTATAGTCTGCCACCGTACGGAACGCATCTACGCGCATGGCTCCGAAGAAATGTCCGATCCCTTTTCCCGGCTGCCGCTCGGGCATGGGCACATATGCCGGAAAGGGCGGAACCCAGGGCGCATAATTGGCGCCGCTTAACAAGGCCGAAAAAAGATCTACCACGGCACCCAGTGCATAGCCTTTATGACTGCCATGCTCCCGGTCTCCCCCAAGCGGCAACAGGGCTCCGCCTTTTTTAAGGATATTGGCATCGGTGGTGCTATTGCCTTCGGCATCCTGTACCCATCCCTGCGGTGCTGCTTCATTTTTGCGCTGCAGGATTTCGAGCTTTCCGTTGGCGGCGGTGGTCGTAGCGAGGTCTGCTACAAAGGCCGGCTCATTGCCGGCAGGCGCTGCCACACAAATGGGATTGGTGCCCAGCATTTTTGAGGTGGAAAAAGTAGGCGCTACCAGCGGACTGGCATTGGTCATGGAAATACCGATCATATCATGCTCCAGTGCCTTCATGGCATGTGCAGCGGCAATACCATAATGATTGCTGTGTTGTACGCTTACCCAGCCGGTGCCTACCTGCCGGGCTTTTTCAATGGCCAGGTTCATGGCAAAGGGCGCCACTACAAGGCCCAGCCCACTGTCTCCGTCTACCACCGCTGTGGACGGCGTTTCATGAATGACCCTGATCTGCGGTGTTGCATTTACGCGCTTCGCTTCCCAAAGCCGCACATAACCGGCCAGGCGGGCCACCCCATGTGAATCTACCCCCCGCAGGTCAGCCGAAAGCAATACCTCCGCTGCGGTTACGGCATCTGCCTGCGGACAACCTATCTTTTTAAAAATCTGAATGGTAAAATCAAGTAATTGCTGATAAGCATAATTTGTATCGTGCATACGCACAAAATAACAATAAAGCCGTAAATTATTTTATAAATGTTTTAATAGGAAGTATCCTTCACTGCTTGACAAGAGCTGTATCAAAAGTGGCCCTATACCGCATTGTTATTCTGTTCGCCGCGATCTGCAGCTATGCATTTGTCCGTCTGCGTTCAACTAACCTGACGCACATGCAATCTATCGGAATGGCAAGATAAAAGAACGACTTTTGATAGGTCTGCCTTGAATAAACCGGGAATTCCAGCGCACATCCCGTTTCGCTCCTACTATGTTGCTTTTGCAGTGCCTGTATGGTTAACATCAGCTCCGCACATTCAGCTCAATGACCTCGGCCAGGTTTTTCATAAATCCTGCGTAGCCCAGCATATAATTTTTTTCACGGGGATAAGGGCGCGTATCCAGGTATTCCTTTAGCAGACTATATGCGGTTTTTGCATCTTCGGTACTGTAAAATAATGCGGCGAACGATGATGCCGGATCGAAGGGTTTTAAACTGATGCCTCCGTTGTAATACGAAAAAGGCAGATGGAATTTGCGGGTGTCAAAATAGTCACTGTTGGAATTATTGAGCGCCTGAAGATATACCGCATCATAGCGCAGCAGGCTTACCACCCGCGCCGCTATTTGTGCCGTTGTTTCGGGATGTTGAGGCAACGGACGCCACCGGTTCATTGTTGCATGCCCGAGATCCATGCCGCCATACCGGTTCGCATCTACCCGGTAACAGGCCAGCAGCACATCGGCACGCTTTTTTTTATGATCAACCCGCAGCGAAAGGGTAAGTATGCTGTCCGATAAACTTACGATTTCCCATACCGGCTCTTCTTCCTGCATCCCGATCATATCGGGTGGCAACAGTTGCCAGGTTCGTTTTTGCTGCCGGCCCAAACTATCTTCCAGCAGGAGTGTATGCGGCCCAATGATAAGTGCGGTTAATTCGAAACGGTTTCGCAGCCGGGTAAGCGTATCCTGCAAGGGCTCCAGTTGTTTTTCTGAGGCCTCCCGGGTGCCTACCTTATAGACCAGCCAGCTCCCCTGCAATTTTTTTTCGATCTGTTTGGGCGCAAGCGTTTTAATGCCCCCCGGTGTATTTACTGCCGGGCCACAACCGCTCATCAACCATAAAAAAAGCAAACAGAAAATCAGGCGCATCGGTTTTGGTTTTTAACAGGTTCAAAAAAAGCCCCATGCGCTGGGGCCTTTTTCAACTAACATTGCATTTAAAACGGAAGATCATCCGCTGTATCGTCAGTGCCGGATCCGGAGGGAGCCGCACCGGTTGTTCCGGTATTATATCCACCGCCGGCCACGGGCACACCACCTTCTCCGCGGCCTCCCAGCAATTGCACTTCTCTCACCCTTAATGATAAAACAGCGCCATTGGTTCCATCGGTACGGGTAAAACTTCTTACCTCCGGGTTTCCCTCCGCGTATACCTGTTTTCCTTTTGTAAGGTATTGTGATATTGCAGTACGGTCTGTCCACCAGGCACAATCCACCCAGGTTGTTTTTTCCTGGTTATTGCCCTGCGCATCGCGGAATCGCTCTGTATGCGCTATCGTAAAATTGATAACGCTTTTTCCGTTCACATTATTTACCACACAATCCCTGCCCAGGTTCCCAATGATCTGCATCTTTAACATAGTGCTCAAATTTTGATTTATAAAAATAATTTAGCAAGATAATGTTTTCGGGCAGAATCACCTAAAATTTTACCAAACCGTGATAATCACACGACCAACTGATTTACAGCGTTTTAAACCTGTTTACACCGGAAAAATGAACGGCCGGTATACCACCCTTTTGCCAGGTTCCCCAATTCTGGAATCTTAGTTTATCTTTGCAAATTATTATTATGAGCAAGAAAGGAAAAGTTTTAGTGGCAATGAGCGGTGGTATCGACAGTACAGTGGCTGCACTGATGCTGAACGACCAGGGCTATGAAGTGATTGGCATTACCATGAAAACATGGGATTATACCGGAAGCGGCGGCGGTAAAAAGGAAACCGGATGCTGCAATGTAGACAGTTTTAACGATGCCCGCATGGCAGCCGTTCAGCATGGTTTTCCGCATTTCATCCTGGACATCCGGGAGGAATTTGGTGATTTTGTGGTAAATGATTTCGTGGAGGAATACCTGGCCGGGCGTACCCCCAACCCCTGCGTACTTTGTAATACGCATATCAAATGGAAGGCGCTGCTGAAAAGAGCCGATGCTTTGGGTTGCGATTTTATTGCAACCGGGCACTATGCCAAAGTACGCCGCCATGATAATGACCGGTTTGTGATCAGCAAGGCGGTAGATCATACCAAGGATCAGAGCTACGTGCTTTGGGGGGTAGACCAGGCGCTGCTGGCGCGTACCATTTTGCCGTTGGGCGGCTTTCATAAAACCGAGATCCGGCAGATGGCCATGGATTACGGGTATCCGGAGCTGGCCAAAAAAAGCGAAAGCTATGAGATCTGCTTTGTTCCGGACAATGATTACCGCGGTTTTTTAAAAAGAAGGGTTGAAGGTTTGGAAGAGCGCGTAAACGGTGGTAATTTCATCGACAAAAACGGAAAGGTGCTGGGCCAGCATAAAGGCTACCCGTTCTATACGATCGGGCAGCGGAAAGGGCTTGACATTGCATTGGGACGGCCGGTTTTTGTAACGGAAATCAACCCGAACGATAACACGGTTGTTTTAGGCGATGAAGAAGACCTGGAAAAAAATGAAATGCTGGTAACCCGGATCAATTATATAAAATACGATACGCTGACACCCGGTATGGAAGCGACTACAAAAATACGCTACAAGGACAGTGGCACACTGTCTAACCTGTATATGGAAGGAGCAGATGTAAAAGTATCCTTCTACCAGGATGCCAAGGGCATTGCCCCCGGACAAAGCGCGGTATTTTATGAAGGAGATGATGTGATCGCAGGTGGCATCATCCGCTCCGGCAGCAAGCATCCTTCCTTTATCTAATGCTTACAATACAACCAATTCAATGAACAAACTGTTTAACCCGCTTCCCCTGCTCCTGGCTGTGCTGCTGTTTTCCTGTGGTGAAAAAGGAGCAAATTTTTCTCCTGCAGCCCAGGTAAAAGATTATTTTCCGGTACAGATCGGCAAATTTATTACGTACCGTATGGATTCCACTGTATTTGTCCGGAGCGGAAGCGCGGTAGAAACACACCAGTACCAGGTAAAGCACAGCATTGCGGATACCACCAGGGATAACCAGAAACGATTAACCTATATCGTACAACGCCAGATCCGCAATGCGGATGGCAGCGGTAACTGGACAGACAACGGCCGTTATTATATTACGCCTCTTGACAATAGTGTGGAAGTTATTGAAGATAATCTGCGTGTTATAAAAATTGCAGGTCCGATGCTGACGGGCAACACCTGGAAAGGGAATACTTACCTGCCGCTGTCGCCCTATGAAGCGGCCTTTGGCACACAGGCGGGCAGTGAAATGAATACATGGGTGTTTACGCATAAGGGACTACAGGGTAATGAAACGATCGGGGGGCAACAGTATAGTAATGTATGGACCATTGAGCAGGCCAATACAGTACGTAACCTCCCTCCCCCGGCAACCAACCCTGGCTACGGATCCATGGAAGTATCTTCCGAAAAATATTCAAAGGGCATTGGCCTGGTTTACCGTAATTATCAGATCTACGATTTTCAACCGCCCAACCAGGGTGTGCCGCAGGGAACATATGCCGGCTTTGGCATTACCATGTGGATGATCGATCATAATTAAAACCGCCGGTCCGTAAAAACCCGGAGCCTGATAAGGTGTTGCCGGTGTTCTTATTATTAGATGTATGCCGGCCCGAGAGCCCGGAGTTTAGTTAAGCAAACAGTTCGCAATGAAAAATTATATTTTCCTGTTCCTGGCCATTATCTTCGAAACCATTGCTACATCCATGCTTAAGACCTCCGAACAATTTACCCGGCCGGTTCCCAGCATTATTACTGTTGCCTGTTATGCCGGGGCTTTTTATTTTCTCAGTCTCACTTTAAAAACCATCCCCGTAGGCATCGCGTATGCGCTGTGGTCTGCCGTGGGCATTGTATTAATCACACTGGTGGGCATCCTGGTATTTAAACAGGTACCCGATCTGCCGGCCATCATCGGCATCCTGCTGATCATTGCCGGAGTGGTGATCATTAATGTTTTTTCAAAAACAGCCGCATGAGGTATATCCATGCTCCGGTATTCCAATATACTTACACTACCCGGCAATCCGGATGTTAAACCACCGGTTCAATGCTTATGCGGTCTTTTTTAAAAATACTTAAACGGGTTATGATCTTCTTCATGAGCTTTTTGTTGCTGCTAAGTGTCAGCACCTTCTTTTATATACGGTTACCTAAATTTGGGAAAGCCCCCTCAGGTGCCCGGCTGGAACGCATGCAAAAATCGCCGCATTATAAAGACGGCAAATTTCAAAACCGGCATTTTACGCCCACCCTTACCGAAGGGTACAGCATGCTGGGCATCCTGAAAGATCAGTTCTTTAAAAAATTACCGCGCAGAAGACCTGTTGATCCGATCCCTTCAATAAAAACCAACCTGCTGCAGTTGCCGGCAGACAGCAATGTGCTGGTTTGGTTCGGACACTCCTCTTACTGGATCCAGATCGACGGAAAACGGCTGCTGATTGATCCTGTTTTTAGCGGAAACGCATCGCCCATTCCTGGTACCAATACCGCATTTAAAGGCAGCGATATCTATACCGCCGATGATTTTCCTCCGGTTGACTACCTGCTCATTACGCATGATCACTATGATCACCTCGATTATGAAACCATCACGGCTCTGCGTGGGAAGGTAAAGTCGGTGATTTGCGGACTGGGTGTGGGTGCACACTTTGAGCATTGGGGGTATGAGGCTTCCAGGATCACGGAAATGGACTGGGATGAAACCCTGACGCTGGACAGCGGCTTTCTGCTGCACACAGCTTCCACCCGGCATTTTTCGGGAAGAGGATTTATCCGGAACAATACCCTGTGGCTATCTTATATTCTTCAAACCCCGTCTCAAACCATTTACCTGGGCGGAGACAGCGGCTATGATACGCATTTTGCCGAGATCGGGAGCAGGTTTGATTCCATCGACCTGGCCATTCTTGAAAACGGGCAGTACAACAAAGCCTGGCAGGCCATCCATATGCTGCCTCCGGAGGTCTTGCAAGCCGGGAAAGATCTGAAAGCCCGGCGGATATTGCCGGTGCATTCTTCCAAATTCATGCTGGCACAGCATCCCTGGGATGAACCACTGAAAGAGCTTACCCGCCTGAATAAAGAAAACCCCGTTCCGCTTATTACCCCCGTGATCGGCGCACTGGTTTACCTGGATCACCCCACTACTGCCTCTTCCCCCTGGTGGGAACAGGTGCAGTAGCCATTAGTAACCATTACAAGGACCGGCAGCACCTGCCGTATTGTAAAAACCAACCATGCCAGTCCGTACGGATCGCTTATTTTTGACAGCAGGGAAAAAACATGTATGCATTCAAAGCAATTAGCTACCGCCGGTTTAGTGGTCATCAGCGAAGGGAAACTGCTGCTGGCGTATAGCAAGAACAAAAATGCCTGGTATTTGCCTGGTGGTAAAACCGAGGCCGGCGAAACCGCCGTTCACTCGCTGATACGGGAAATAAAGGAGGAGCTGAACCTGGATATCCACCCCTCCGAGCTCACGTATTATGGCCATATTACCGCACCTGCCTATGGCGAAGTTCCGCATCTGCTGATGGAGCAGGAATGTTTCCTGTACCAGGTATTCGCCCCCATACAACCAGGCAATGAAATCGATGCGGTAGCCTATTTTGACGAAGCCACCTACAAACAGCAGCCGGCCCAGGTACCGGGTGTACTGCAGCTTTTTGAGCGGTTAAAACAAGACCAGTTCATCGGTTCCGCCGGTATTCGTTAACTTAGAGATCAAACAATCTATCTATTTTGAAAAATTGGTTGGTCCTCCTGTTTATGCTCCTGGTGTTTGCCCGCATCAATGCGCAGCATCACACCTATAAAGTGGTTGCATATTATTCCGGAGACAGCGCCAGCCTGATGCAATACGATTTTAAAAACATTACACACCTGATTTATGGCTTTGCTCATGTAGACAGCCTGGGCAAACTGGCTGTGTACCGGGCCAAGGACACGGCCGTACTGAAAGCCTTTGTTCATATCCGGAAACAATATCCGCACCTTCGTACGCTTATTGCGCTTGGAGGCTGGGGTGGTTGCAAGCCCTGCTCCGGTACCTTTAATAACCCCGACAGCACCGATGCATTTGCGGCCTCCGTAAAAACATTCCTTCAACGGTTTCAGCTTGACGGCATTGACCTCGACTGGGAATACCCGGCGCTTCCGGGCGTGCCCGGCCACCCTTTTGCAGCAACAGACCGGCCCAATTTTACCCGGCTGCTCCTCCGGCTCCGTAAAAAACTGGGATCGCAAAAACTGATCACCTTTGCCGCCGGCGGTTTTCAGCAATACCTGGATCAATCCGTTGAATGGATGAAAATTGAAAAAACCGTTGACTTTGTAAACCTGATGACCTATGACCTGGTACATGGCTACTCCGAAAAAACAGGACATCAATCCTCCCTTTACGCTGCACGGGCAACCGAAGAATCCGTTGACCGGTGTGTGCAGTTCTTCAAAAAGATACAATTCCCCTTGCAAAAGATCATTGTGGGCGTTCCGTTTTACATCCGGGCCTTCCAGGTAAACAACGGTAACAACAACGGACTTTTTCAGCCGGGCAGGTTCCTGTATATGAGCGGTTACCGGCGCAACCTGGATTCCCTGACGGCGGCCAATGGCTTTACCCGTTACTGGGACGATCGCGCAAAAGCCCCTTACTGGTTCAATGCGGCACGGAATCTTTTTGTTACCGGCGACGATCGTCAATCGCTTCAATACAAGCTGGATTATATCCTGCAGCAGCAGCTCGGAGGCATTATGTTCTGGGAGTTGTATTATGATACCTTCGCGAACGGACTTCTGGACCTGTTGCATTTCTGATCCGGCATCACTGCGGGGTTTCGTTGAATAAAACGATCAGCGTAACAGGCTTATTCGCCTCCCACACATGGGCTTTCTTTTTGAACGTTTGTGCCAGCCGGCTCTGATGCCGGTTGGGACACGGCTCGTTTCATGCATATAAAGCCTTCCTTCACATAAAATAAATCCTTCTAAAAAACGCTTTTATAAATAGTAAATATCTTTATCTTTATAGAGCCTCGTACTAAAAGCCTTAGACCAAATTGTTGTATTATGAGCCCCAGACTGATGTACCTGTTTGCCTTCCTGATCCTGTCCGGCATCCGCGCCAGTGCGCAAAATGCTATATGCGGTTTTGACGGTATCCATCAACGTTTAAAACAAAATACAGCATACCAGCAGGGCGTTACCCTGGCAGAAGGCAGGATCCGGCAAAAGGTAACGGAGCTCGCAACAAACCGCAAAGCCATGCGGAACATGAATGTACTGGCCGGTGCGCTTTATGAGATACCCGTAGTGGTACATATTATTTACAAGACCGGGGATAACAACCCGGGATCAACCTCAAACCCTACGGATGAACAAATACAGGCGGCCATCGACCGTTTAAATGCCAACTTTGCGGCGGCCTCGGGTTCGGGGAATATCGGGGCTAGTATACCCATACGGTTTGCCCTGGCCAAAAGAAGGCCGGATTGTGGCGCCACCACCGGTATTGAACGGATCAATGGCGGGGTCATCAGCGGATATGATGCCAGCGGCGTTTCCGCTCCGGGATCCGGTGTACCGGGCGCCAATGAAACGGCCATAAAAAACCTCAGCACCTGGCCCGAAAAATCGTATTACAATATCTGGGTGGTATGGAAGATCAATTCTACGGTAACCGGCTCCGGGTTTGTGGCCGGCTACGCAAGTTTGCCATACATTGGTGACGATTATCATATTTTCCCTGCAGAAGGGATGGTGATCCTGGGCCAGCAAATGAGCCCGGGCGCTCCTACGCTTACGCATGAAATGGGACATGCCTTTGGTCTTTACCATACTTTTGAGGGAGGCAGTGAAGCTGTCTGCCCTGCCAACACAAGCTGCAACGAAGATGGCGATAAGGTATGCGATACCGACCCGGTAAAAAGCCTGTTAAGCGTACCCTGTCCGGCGGCAACGGATATCAACCCCTGCACCAACAACCCATACGGAACGGCTCAAAACAATCTTATGGGTTACGGCTCCTGCCTGAACCGGTTTACACAAGGCCAGAGCGACCGCATGATGGCCACCCTTTTAACCGTAAGGGGCGGACTGATTAATTCACAGGCAACGGTGCCGCCGCCCCCCAACCCGGTAAAAGCCACTACACAAATACCACCCAGCATCCGCAATATTAATAATACCAACAATGTAGGCCCCTGTGATATTACCCTGGGCAATATGTCCTATATATCCTATGGATACAGCCAGGATGGTTACAACTATTATTCAGATAACAGCTGCAATATCGGAACCAATCTTTTTGTAGCGTCCAATCAATACCTCAGTGTTACCACACAATCCAATACCCAGGTTTGTAAAGCATGGATCGACGCCAATAACGACGGGCAGTTCAGCAACAATGAGCTGGTCCTGAACAGCACTGCCACCAGTCCTTTTTACACCCACACAGCGGTTATACCCGTTGCCATGCTTTACGGGGCAGTTAAAAATACATTGCTGCGTATGCGCGTAATGGCCGACATGTCCTTTAATGATGATTTTACGGCCAGTAGTCAATTGCTATACGGGCAAACGGAGGATTTTTGGGTAAGCATCGATCAGGCGCTGCCGGTTGCTTTTGAGCAACTCGGGGCACAGATCCGGAACCATACACTGGAGGTGCAATGGAAAACCAGCAACGAAACCAATAACGATCATTTTATTGTTGAAGCCTCAGCAGACGGAACGAACTTCCTGCCCATTGCCCAGGTAGCCAGCAAGGCCCAAAACGGCATTTCCGATCATTCGCTGCAATACCATATTTCAATCGATGGCAACGGCAAGCTGGCGCTGGGACTGGGTTTACTGGCCTTTTTGCTTTCAATACAGCCGCACCGCAACCGTAGGAAATGGCTGTTTGCTGCCAGTGCAGTGATCCTCTGTTTATTTATCACCTGTAACAAACATACGGTGGCCGATACCGAAACCGGGGATCAACCGCGGTTTATCCGCATCGCCCAGGTAGATAAGAACGGCACCCGGCAGTACAGCAAAACAATAACTATTATCAACGAATAATTTTTCAGCCGCCATCGGTAGTGAAACGGCTCGCAGCTGCATGGTATTCCGGTTTGTATGTGCCCATGGTCACATAAATTTTCAGCGGATTGGCCGGCGTAAAATCGTTTGCTGCCGGGCCCATTTCAACGCATCGGCAATTCGGGGGATAGTGTTTGTTCAGGAATTGCCGCTGCCAGTGCCACCCGGCACACTGCTGTTTACGTAAAGGATATTGGTGTGCCTATAACAAAGAAGCTGCGCCCATGAGCAGCGCAGCAACAGTTAGTATTAATTGCTTCCATTCGACTAGGTTCTGTCAACTATTTTCCGGCCTTCAACCCCGCTGCAGTTGCTTAAAAAACAATGCATTGATTTTTCGTAAACAGCTGCAAAGTTACCCTCCCGTTTCAATGCTCCATATTATTTAGGCTCCAATTTGTCCTGATTTATAAATCAGGACAAACTTGTTTAGCACAAAGGCTGATTGCCGGTATCGAGTGCCCGCCGTTTTTTGTAACAGGACTTTCCCCGCTAATAGAAAAGCCTGTTTATAACGAATTCCGGTATTGGGCCGGGCTGGTGCCCGTTATTTTTTTAAATGCGTTGTAGAAAGCACTGCGCGATGCAAAGCCGCAGCTCTTCGCCAATGCTTCAATGGTATAGTGGTCCATGGTTTCTGTCGTCACCATTTGCTGCTGTATATGAAGGATCCGCTGCCGGTTTACAAAATCTACAAAACCGAGTCCGTAAACCGTATTAAAAAGCGCGGATAGTTTATGCGGACTTACCGACAGCTTTCCCGCTACCTGCATCAGGTTCAAACCGGCATTTTTAAATGCCTCCTGTCCTACAATATAGTCTTCAATTTCCGCGCACCACCGTTCCGTTTCACGGTCCTTTTGAAGCGATAACCGGTGCTGCTTCTGCACTTTTAAAAGGGTGGCGGGCTTCATATCCAGCATCGACGCTACCAAATGCAGCGGCAGCCGTTCCATATAACCTGGTTTGGTTTTAATAAAATAACGGTAGCGTTCTTTTACATTGCCTACCCTAACGATATGTGCCCGTTCCTGCGCATCCCGGTAATATTGTTCTACCATTACCCGGAACAAAAAATTCATATCGAAATGTACCCGGAAAAGTGCCTGCAGATCATCATTGTGCATCGCCAGCAGTTCCGCGTCTTCCACGGCGATAATGGATTCCCGGGAGGGTATCACCCCGTGCAAACCGGATATAGAACTTACAAATTCGTTATCGATGGAAATATAGGTTACGATGTTTTTCTTTTGATACGTGGTTTGCCCCATCAGGGCGCCCCGTTTAATAAAATAGATGTACTGGCAGCATGCGCCTTCCTGCAGCAATACCGTTCCCTTCTTTATCTTAAGGCTCTTTGTTTTCTTATAAAAGGCCTGACCGAGTTCGTTGCTGATGGGATAAATATTACCCAACATTCCCAGGAGGGAGTTGACGTCTGTTTTAGCAGCTCTTTTGTAATGCATCGTGTGGTATAGAAAACGAACTACAAAGATAATTCAACCTTGGTACCCGGATGGGAATTTATTGACGGCCTGCTAACACCCGTTCAGTATCATTAATCTTCCCTGACCACCCGCACCACTTTTGACATCCGCTCCCTGCCATCCTTATCTACCTGTACGATGCGTACCAGCAGGTTTTTTTCTTCCATATCATCATGCATACCCCGTTTATTACAGGACAATGAAAGCACAAAAACGACCACGGCGGCCATTGCAAAAGCATACTGCCGGCGACCGGCCATTATACCCAGCAATAAAAAGCCCGCACCCAAACCTGCGCCCGTTAACGGAATGGCAGTATGGTAATCAACCCCGGTGACACTGCTACCGGACGGAGCCGTGCTTTGCACGGTTTGTACCGTTTTCCAGTTCCGGCCATCCGCAGAAACCTGTATCAGGAAATGATCGTTATCCGTTTCGGTTTCCGTACGCCAGTCGATGATCAGCCGGCCATTTCTTATAACCGCGCTCAATCGCCCGAACAACACCGGAAGCACCGGATCATATTCGTAAGCCCCCATGTCGATAACGCCGCCGGTAAGCCTTGCACGACCCAGCAGGTCTTTACTACCGGCATTCAAACCGGTGAAAAGGGCGTTACTACCGGCATTCATTGCTGCAGATCCTGGTCTTAAAGTATAATCACCCGCAGACGGGTTTGCAAATACAAGAGCGGGGGTTAAACCGGAAGGATTCATTAATGAATAATTGGGCGTAACAGCCACGCCGCTCGTATTCGTGGTTCCAAAAACAATCGAATTGTTGAAGGTCATCGCCGTATTCACCTGTACATCCGGTATCGCAATCAGTGCCGATGTATTACCGGCGATGGTAACATTGTTAAGCACCATATGACCGCCCTGGTGAAATACCCCCGCGGCTGTATTTTGAACAATGGCTACATTGGTTAGCACCGGTGCGCTCCTGGAGTTATAAATTCCAGAGGTGTTATTATTGCGGATGAGCAGGTTACTTAGCGTAGGCGATGCATTTATATTATAAATACCGGCCTGGTTGTTACCCGCGGCATTGGTAATAGTAAAGCCATCCAGTATAGCGGAAGCGGTAACGCCATTATTCACATTCCAGATGGCGGGCCTTGTGTTATTCCCATCAAGCACCGATCCCTTTCCGCCGGTACCTGGCATCAGGCGCGCATCGGTAAGATCATCGATGCCATTGTCCGGGTCGAAGCCACCGTATATTTCCACATTGTTTTTCATAATATAGCTATTAGCACCTACTGTATAAGTGCCGCTGGCAACAAACACTTTTTGGGCACCCGTAGCATTGATGGCACCCTGCAAATCGGAAGTAGCATTCCCCCAGGTGGTACCTGTTCCGTTGCCCACGGAAGCCGTTCTTACATATACCACCCCATTGCCACCAGGAGTAATGATGGGCACAAATGAACTTTCATAAGCACCCAGATCAATCCGGCCGCCCGTATTTCTTGCATTGCCTGCAAGATCTGTGTCATTGGCATCCAGGTTTATATAGATGGCATTGTCGCCCCTGTTGATAGCCGGGGAACCCGGTTTCAGGGTATAATCGCCGGAGGCCGGTGCATTGAACACACTGGCAATACTAATATTGGTGGCATCTACATTACCATCGCTTGTGCTGGACCGGCCTTCAACCAATGAAACCCTGTAGATGTAATTGGAGCCGCTTACACTTCCATACACGATCGCATTGCGCAACTCAACCGCCCCACCGGCATTGTTAATGGCTCCGGACTCATTGTTTACGATGGTTGTATTGATGAGGAACAGAAAACCCAGGTTATTCCAGATG
Organism: Niabella pedocola; assembly: GCF_021044425.1. GTDB lineage: Bacteria > Bacteroidota > Bacteroidia > Chitinophagales > Chitinophagaceae > Niabella > Niabella pedocola. The sequence continues at coordinate 334,130 of NZ_JAJNEC010000005.1, forward strand.
CCCCCTTCGTTAAATGCCGCATCATTTCCTGTAACGAGCATATTGGTGCACCGGATGCTGGCACCGTCATTATAAATGCCGCCCCCGCGCGTAGCGGCCTGGTTACCGGTAACGGATACATTGGTCAGCTCGGGAACGCTTGCATCCAGGGCACAATGCATTCCGCCTCCGTTATAGCCGTTATTGTTCCTGATAACCACATTGTTTAAAACCGGGGAACTGGCTTCCATATAAATACCGCCACCGTTGCGGGCCCTGTTTTCCTGGATAATCACATGGGTGATACCCGGCGCAGCACCTCCGGAAATGTGCATGCCTCCTCCCAGGCCAAGAGCAAAATTGGTACTATTATTTCCCTTTACCACCAGGTTGAGGTAACTGGGTGCAACACCTGCATTATGAACGCCCGCACCTGTATTGCCATAGCCACCTGTTATCGTAAACCCATCCAGTACGGCAGAGGAAGTCAGCCCGTTGTAATCGTTCCAAATCACAGGTCGCTGGTTGTTGCCATTTAATACGGAGCCATCGCCCATGCCCTTGTTTGGAAGCACCCGGTTATGCGTTAAATTGGTAATACCGCTTCCCGGATCAAAGCCCCCGTAAATTGCCACATCGCTTTTCATTACAAAGCTATTGGGAGCCGGCGTGTTATAGTTTCCTACCGCCACAAATACTTTCTGCACACCCGCAGCATTGATGGCACCCTGCAAATCTGCGGTTGCATTGGCCCAACTATTGCCGCTGCCGGTGCCGGTGGCAACCGGTTTTACATACACGATACCACTTCCGTCAGGAGTTTGAGCCTGTAAGAAAGTAATTATCCATAGCAGGGACAACGAAAGCAAGATCTTTTTATACATATCAGGATTGTTCTTTTATAGTTTACCGCGCAAAGGCCACACCGGTTAGTGAACGACAGCACCGTTTATTAAAGCAAGCATTGCTGACATAAAAAATCCCTCGTTCCGGAACATTGTTACCCCTGTAAAGCGCTGTTTCCGCTGCCGGGCAACGGTGTTATAGCTAAAAGGCATAGCTGTGGTCAATGGGGATTCTCGTGCAATAGCAGACCTGTTCATTTGAAGGGCAGTTTTGCTTTCCTTCAAAGTAAAACAGCGCGGCGTATTCACCTTACCAAATGCGCGTCACAAAAACGTCACAACAAAAAAGCAGTTGAAAATAAACGGGTTATAAGTACTCAAACTATCGTATCCACCTCAAAAAAACAGCGGCCGCCTGTTAAATGATCGGGGCAACCCCGATTTTAAGGGCCCTACGCCAGTTGGTCCGGGTTCTCTGAGCAGGGTGTAAATGGCCGCATCCCCAAATGATCATCATAAACCGGCGCTCAAAATTATTTTGAGTTGGGGGCAGATGCGTACACAGGTCTATGCTTATGCGCCGTACAATGGGCTTATGTACCGGAGTTGATCACCGGTTACCCGGATTTTGAAAAGAAGTATAAGGCAATCAATACCAGGATACCGATGATAATGGCAGTAGCTATTTTGGATACCGATAAAGGCTTGTTGCCACCGATTGCACCCGTTTGTCCGTTGATGATGAAATGATAGGTTTTGCCTTTGAACAGGTACTGGCATAGCCATACCGGCAGGATGATCTGTTTAAATGTTTCCCCCGAATATCGGGTCTCCACCCGCAGATCCCGGTAAGTGTCTTCAGCCAGCCGCGAAACAGCATCTTCTTCGATCTTCCGGTCCATGATGGACCGTGCCAGCTGGTAGGTTTCGGACAGGTCTTTATCATAGGCGCGGGCGTTCCATCCCAACAGGTACTCATCATCAAACACTACCACATCTTTGAGCAGGTAGGGGTACACATCATTGATCCGGTCCTGGGGAATGGCATTGTTTCCACATACCAGCACATCATCAAAAAAACGTTCGAAAGATCCGGAGCGCCAGGTCCAGTCTGTATGCCGCACCTGTTCGGTCACCTCCTCTCCGTTGGCGTTCCGCCGGCGCACGGTTTCATAATAATACCGGCCGGCATACCCGCTCCAGTCGTTTTCCGTATGGCAGTCAAACGTCCAGAAAGGCACATAGTGCCCTTCCAGTTTATCTGCCAGTGAAAGTTTCTTGAGGTCGTTGTCGTTCCAGAATCCCCTGCCGATCCAGTTGGCGAACCGGTCCAGCGCTTCCTGTTTGGATATTTTAAAGGGAATGATGCCTGCAGGACTGATCCTGCGGGTAGCATATGCCGCAGGGTTCAGTACATTATTGCCGCAATTCCGGCATTCAAAAAAAGCAACGTCGCCTTCCTTCTGCGTTTCCTGCCCGCATTTACTGCAACGGTAAACCACTACCTGAACCGGCGCTATCGGAATGGTTTCCGCATCTTTAAAAATACTGATGTTCCGTTCTTCGATCACCTCGGTGCTTTGCTGAATGGCAAAGGCGGTTCCGCAATGAAGACATTTCAGACTGCTTTTGGATGCCTCATAGTTCAGCTCCGATCCGCAATTCGGACAGGGATATTCTTCAAATGCCTGCATAATATACGTTCATTACAACCGGGCCAGGATTTCTTTTTTCTTTTCTGCAAACTCTTCTTCGGTGATGATGCCCTGGTTCTTCAGCTCGCCCAGTTGTTTTAACACATCCATCAGGTTCGTTTTGCTTTCCGCAGCAGCGGGCTGCTGGGGCTGATTGGCCTGCGCCATCAGGTTGGTGAGCACCACCCCGGCTCCCACACCACCCATATTGCCCGCTGCATCGTTGTTGGAAAGATTCTCCAATGCAATACCTCCCTGCATCTGGTTAAACTCATTCAGGTTGCCCTTCAAAATGTTCAGTTCGGTTTTCTTATCCAGGATCTTTTCTACTTCCTCCGGCAATGAAATATTTTCGATGAAGAATTTTTCCAGGGAAAGTCCATAGCTGTCCAGCTCTTTTTGAAATTCGGGCTTTAACTGGATACCGAGGGCCTGGTAGTTGGCAGCCAGCTCCAGTACAGAAATTTTTGCCTTGGCCAGCACTTCGGCGAAGTGACTGGAAAGGATGCCCTGCAATACTTCTTCTACACCTTCCACGCGTACAAAGGGGTTGGTTCCTGCAAATTCGGTAATAAACTTTTTGGCATCGCTGATCCGGATGGCAAAGTTGCCAAATGCTTTCAGTCGTACCTGCCCCAGCTCCGCATCCCGGATCAGCACCGGGCCGGAAGTGCCCCATTTCAGATCGGTAAACTGACGCGTATTGATAAAATAGATATCTACTTTAAAGGGAGATTCGAATCCGTATTTCCAGGATTTTAAGGTGGTGGTAATGGGCATATTGCTGGTGGAAAGCGTATGCAGGCCCAGCTGATAAACATCACCGAACTCACCTTCATTCATTAACACTACCAGCTGGCTTTCACGAACAGTGAGTTTTGCACCATTCTTTATATTGTTTCCTTTATCCTGGAACTTCCATATAAGCGTGTTACTGGAGGTATCGACCCATTCAATAACTTCAACGAATTCATTCTTAATAAAATCAAATAATCCCATGCGATTGCTGTTTTATAGATTGAAATTAAGGGAAAAAGATGACAGGAAGGCCGGACTTTTTTTTGCAGGTTCCGGTCCAGTTTCTGCAACTACAGAAAGATCCGCGTTTGCCGAATGAAGCTGTTGGCAACAGCCCTCATCGTTGCGACCATTGCAATCGTCCGGTACCATTCACCGTTTTTGTTTGAACAACCAGGCCGGCAGCGCCTCACCGGAAAGAAAAGGAACCGGAATGGTATTGTGATTGAATTGGCGGAAGGTGGTAAACAATAGCCGCCGGTTTTTCTTCAGCAGGTTAAACAATACCATACTTCCGGGATAAGGATTTTCGTCATCGGCATCACCGTGGATCAGCCAGATCGGTTTACGGATGATTCCACTGATATTGGAAAAATCCGGTACACCGGCGATGGATACCATAGCGGCAAACAGGTCCGGATCGCTGCTTAAGAGGTGTTGCGCCGTTGAAGCCCCCATGGAATACCCCACGATATACAACCGCCGGCGGTCAATTCCGCGATACTCTTTTAGCAAGGTTTTCACCAGATTCAGTACCAGGCCTACATCTGCGGAAGCAAACGCCGTAAATACTCCTTTGGCTGTATCCATTAAATAATTGGAAGAGCGCAGTGCAAATTGTGGTGCTACCACAAATGCCGGGTAACGTTCCCGGATCGTCTTTTGTAACCATATACGCGCCAGGGGCTCCAGCTGTTTTTCATTATCATTTCCGATCCTGCTGGAATTATGCAGCGTGATCACCAACGGATACTTTTTATGCGGCACCTGGTTCGGCGGAGCCAGCAACCGGTAAGGCAATGAAGTTTGTCCCTGATGGTATATTTTTTTTTGATAGGCTGTATCCGGCAAATTATTCAGGATCGCTCTTGCCTGTATTGCTGCATTGCTGTCGAACGGGGTGTCAGCAAAAATCATCTGCTGGCCCGGCACAGCTGTGGTTATCAGCAGGCATAAAAGACAGGGAATGGTCCATTTCAAAGGCCGGCGCATCCGGATGTTTTTATTTTATTAATTGCTCCTTCAGGGATGTTTCTTTTTTTGGAGTAAAGCACCAAACATGGTGTCTGCTTTTAAGGCATACCCTTTTAACACCTGCTGTTCCTTTACTTCCCAGCCCTGCTCTTGCAGCCGGGCTACCTGGTCTTCATTTTCAGCTTTGAATACCGAGCAGGTAATGTATAACAAAAAGCCGCCGGGTTTTACAGAGCGGGTCACATTGCTTAAAATGTTGCGCTGTAAGGCCGCATAGGTCTTGATTTCTTCCGTATTAAAAAAGTGCAACCGCTCCGGGGTGCGACTCCAGGTTCCGCTTCCTGAACAGGGTACATCTGCAATGACCAGATCAAAGCGTTCCCGCGAAAGCGGTGCCTCCGGTTTTGCGGCATCCGCAACCAGGGCCCGGAAATTTTTTATGCCTGCCTCATGAAAACGCTTTTTTAAATTAGCAATGATCGATGGCCGTATATCGGAAACGGTGAGCTCCACGGTTCCCAATACATCCGCCGCCAGGATCGATTTACCACCGCTGGCCGCACAGCAATCCCATATAGATACTTGAGTTCCCATAGTGGCCGGGATGCGATCTGATACATGGGGCTTAAGACCCGGGTTCCCATGGCTATCGGGATGCACTCCTCCTGCCACCCGGATTTTATAGCTGCGCAGCAGGCCAGCTATTTTTTGAGAGCTCAGATCCTGGATCACTACTTCCGAGTTTACAGAAAGCAGTTCGCCGGCTTTTGCGGTATTGGGCAGCCGTAAGGCATCCCCATCCTTTTCAAAGGGAAGCGCGGCCTGTTCCAGCTTTTTGATCACCGCGGCTTCATTTCCGGGGCGGATGCGTAAGAACAGATCCGGCTGTACAAAAAAAGAACGTTCAAACGCTGCCGGATCAACCTCCGGACTAAGTTGGTCTTTCCAGGGGAAAACGGTTCCTGAAAAGGTTTCCGGTACTTTGTAAATGGTCAGCAACTCCACCCAGGGAGCAGCGATCTCCGTAGCGGAAAGGCGCAACCCCAGTAAGACCCGTTGTTCAAAAGAAAGATCGGTAAAGGATTTCCCCAGCCGGTAATAGGCATAGCATAACTGGGCCACCTGTTTGCGGTCTTTACCCCCAAATTTCTTTTCCCGTGAGAAATAGTTTTTAAGAAACTGTGCCAGTGGCTCCTGGCCTTTGTAGTCGCCAATGATCTTTACAGCGCTGTTCAGATACGAATAAAAGCGCCCAGGTACTTTTTCAGCGCTGCCGGGTATGGATGATGCTGCGGTCAATCGAATGATTTAAAACCGGAGCGGCCTGTTTACATATCCGTAAACAGGCCGCTCCCGTATTGTGATGGATTATAATTCCAGTAATGTTTTAATCGGGTCTTGCTGTATCAGCAGCAGGGTGGGGTTTTCCAGCAATTCTTTCACACGCACCAGGAAGCTTACTGACTCCCTTCCGTCAACGATCCGGTGGTCATAACTTAACGCAATATACATCATCGGGCGGATCACCACCTGGCCGTTCTCGGCAATGGGGCGCTCTACAATATTGTGCATGCCCAGGATGGCACTTTGCGGCAGGTTGATGATGGGCGTGCTGATCAGTGAGCCAAACACCCCTCCATTGGTAATGGTAAAGGTTCCGCCGGTAAGATCTTCTGCTGTTAATTTGCTGTCGCGCGCCTTTTTAGCCAGATCCAGCACCGCTTTCTCCACTCCTGCCATGCTCAGGCTTTCCACGTTACGGATCACCGGAACGGTAAGACCGCGGGGGGTACTTACCGCAATGCTGATGTCTGCATAATCATGAAACAGGATCTGGTCGCCATCTATGTAAGCGTTTACCGAAGGCCATTCGGCAAGCGCAATGGCACAGGCCTTGGCAAAAAAGCTCATAAAACCCAGCCCTACCCCATGTATTTCTTTAAACTTGTCTTTGTATTTAGCCCGGATGTCCATGATCGGCTTCATGTTCACCTCGTTAAAGGTGGTCAGCATGGCCGTGGTATTTTTTGCTTCTACCAACCGGCGGCTGATAGTTTTACGCAGGCTCGTCATTTTCTGTGGCCGTTCGTTACGACTGTATAACTCGGCTCCGGCAAATGCCTTCCGGCCCGGGTTGGCCAGGGCTGCCAGTACATCTTCCTTTACAATTTTACCGGAGAAGCCCGAAGGTGTTACATCTTTAGGATTTACCCCTTTATCCGCAATAATGGCGGAGGCCACCGGCGTGGCTTTTACGGCTGTTGCGCTTACAGGAGCCGCCGGCTTTTCCTTTTCAGGATCGGGAGCTGGCTTTTTAGCTTCCTGGGGTGCTTTATCGGCCGGCGCCTGTTCCGGCCCCGGGGCTGTTTCCGGCTTTACCGCCGAATCATCAATAGAGGCAATGATATCACCGATATTCAGCGTATCGCCCTCGGCGGCATTGGTGGTAAGCATACCCGCTTTTTCCGCATTTACCTCAAATGTTGCCTTCTCGCTTTCCAATTCCGCGATCACCTCGTCCCGCTCTACATATTCCCCTGTATTTTTTACCCATTTCAATAAGGTTACTTCACTAATCGACTCCCCAACAGTGGGAACTTTTATATCAATTGCCATAAAAAAAAATGCTTTTAAAAAGGTATGGCAAAGTACGGCAAAAAATTGTAAACTCTACATTCTGATTTGATATTTCAGCGGTCGGTAGTCAGATTGCAGATTCCGGATTTGAGATTCCAGATTTGAGACGGGCGATACGGGATTTGCTGAGCAGGAATGGTGCGGGCATCGTAAAACAGCGCCTTCAGCGGTCAGAATTGAGCACTCAGAGGCCAGATTTCAGATCCGGAGCCCAGCATCCGGATTTCAGCTCCAATGTTCGTGTTCACACTGGAGATCCTGTTTCCACGGTTTACCGGTCTATTCGATATATGAACACCATATTACATACACCAGGGCCTCGCGTCTCAAACCGGGATACAATGCCCTTCACTTAAGCGTTTTTACCATTGCCGCTGATACGCTGATTGCGCTGCGGCGCTTTCGCTGCGATATTTTTGAGTACGATTAAAATCTGTACCAATCTGCGCATCTGCGGGATCAACGAAATGACATTGAATCCAGCAGCCGGAGCTCAGCATCCGGAGTTCAGCTCCAATGTTCTTGTTCGCGCTGGAGATTCCATATCCGAAAGCCGTATGCCATACACCAGGGGCCTCCCGTCTCAAATCGGGATGCAATGTCCTTGACCTAAGCTTTTTTTATCATTGCCGCTGATACGCTGATTGCACCTGCGGCTTTTTCACTGCAATATTTTTGAGTGCGATTAAAACCTGTACCAATCTGCACATCTGCGGCATCAAATCAAAAATCTGAAATCTCAAAAATATCACACAAATTGGCGATACGCTGCTATTTTTATTGCCGTAATTTTATAATATGAATGTAACAACCATACGTGTGGCTGTTTTTGATGATAATGCGTACCGGAGGGACAGTTTATCCATGCTGATCAATGCATCGCCCCATATGACCTGTACGGGTACTTTTTTTGATTGCAGCAATGTGATCACAGACATACGGAAGGCTGACCCGGATGTGGTTTTGATGGATATTGACATGCCCAATGTAAATGGCATTGAAGGCGTGAAGATCATTAAAGTGAATTTTCCCAAGATACAGGTGCTGATGCAAACCGTTTATGAAGACGATAATAAAATCTTCGCATCCATCTGTGCCGGCGCATCCGGTTACATTCTAAAAAAATCGCCTCCGGCGCAATTGCTTCAGGCAATTGAAGATGTATACAATGGGGACGCGGCCATGACTGCTTCGATTGCCAAAAAAGTGTTGACTGCTTTTCAGAAAAATGTCTTCTTTGAAAACAATGAGGAAGTAGAACTTACCGGGCGGGAAAAGGAAATCCTAAACCTGCTGGTAAAAGGGTACACACGGAAGATGGTGGCTTCGGCCTGTAACCTGAGCATCCATACGGTGAACACCCACATCAAAAATGTATACGAAAAATTACAAGTAAATTCCGTTTCAGAGGCTGTTGTAAAAGCCCTGAACCAGAAGCTACTATAAACGCTCATGTTTAGTTTTGAATAGATAAAAAAAGGGCGGAATTTCTATTCCGCCCGCTATTTCCTGTTACATTGAAAACGCTGTGTTGATAATTTCCTCCTGTTCGGCCTTGTGTACCTTCATAAACCCGGAGGCTGGTGCGGCGCTGGGCTTACGGCCAATGATACCATAGTTCATATCTTTAAGGTTCATCTGGAGGAAAGACGCGGCACCCATATTGAGCGGTTCTTCCTGCACCCAGTACCATACGGCATTTTTATACTTGGCATATAACGCGTCCAGTTGCTTTTTGGGAAGCGGGTACAACTGCTCCATCCGTACAATGGCCACGTTTTTCCGGTTGTCTTTCAACTGCTTTTCCGCCAGGTCAAAATAGATCTTACCGGAACAGAACAATACCGTTTTTACGGCTACCGGATCATCTGCATACGTATCGTCGATCAGTTCGCGGAACTTTCCGTTGGTAAACGCTTCTTTTAAAGAATAGCTGCCGGGATGCCGCAGGTTGGCCTTCGGTGCAAAATTTACCATCGGCTTACGGAACGGCCACCGCAGTTGCCGGCGTAAGGCATGAAAATAGTTGGCAGATGTGGTGATATTGGTTACCACGATATTCATTTCTGCACAGGATTGTAAAAAGCGTTCGATGCGCGCGCTGCTGTGCTCCGGCCCCTGTCCTTCAAAACCGTGTGGCAGCAACATTACCAGCCCGTTCATCCGGTTCCATTTCTGTTCGGCGCTGGTGATGAACTGGTCAATCATGGTTTGCGCGCCGTTTACAAAATCACCAAACTGAGCTTCCCAAAGCACCAGCACATTGGGAGAAGCCAGCGCAAAGCCGTATTCAAATCCCAATACCGCATATTCGCTCAGTAACGAGTTATAGATCCGGAATTTTTTACTTGTAGGCAACGCACTCAAACGGTTGTATGCCGCATCGGTTATTTCATCTCTTAAGATGGCATGGCGGGAGCTAAAGGTACCACGGCCTACATCCTGGCCGGTCATGCGCACATCAAAGCCATCCATCAGCAGGCTTCCAAAGGCCATCAATTCACCGGTAGCCCAGTCTACTTTCTGTTCTGTTTCCAGCAATTTTACTTTATCCTGCAACAGTTTGGCTACTTTCTTCAATGGTGTAAACCCTTCGGGTATGGTCATCAGGCCGTCAAATACGGTTTTAAACAGCTCGTTGCTGATCGCCGTATCCGGACTTTCATCAAAATCGGTTACCGTGGCTTTACGGAGGCTTTTCCATTGCAGCTCCGGCTCCTGGTAAGTATAGGGCAGCGGTTTTTGTTTCACTTCATCCAGGCGGTCCTGAAGATCGGCCCAGAATTTCTTCTCCATCTCCTTGGCCAGCTCCTTTGCATCCTCTTCTCCGTTATCCAGCAGGTATTTCACATATACTTCGCGGGGATTGGCATGTTTGTCAATCAACGCGTACATAGCCGGCTGGGTAAATTTGGGATCATCGCCCTCATTGTGCCCATGCCTGCGATAGCAAACCATATCGATAAATACATCGGCATGAAACTCGTTGCGGTAGCGGGTAGCGATCTCCGCGCATTTTACTACCGCTTCTGGATCATCTCCGTTCACATGCAGCACCGGCGATTGCACCATGGCGGCCAGCGAAGTACAGTAATCGGCACTCCGCGCATCGGAAAAATCGGTGGTAAAACCGATCTGGTTATTGATCACAAAATGGATGGTACCGCCGGTATAAAACCCATTCAGCTTCGACATCTGCAACAGCTCATATACCACACCCTGCCCGGCCAGTGCCGCATCTCCGTGTATCAAGATGGGCAATACGCTTTCATAGCGCTCGTCATGCAAAATATTTGCACTGCTTCTGGCAAAGCCCAGTACTACGGGGTCTACCGCCTCCAGGTGGGAGGGATTGGGCATTAATTTTAAATGTACGGTTTCTCCATTGGTGGCTTCAATAACACTTCCAAAACCCAGGTGGTATTTTACATCTCCGCTTCCCATGGTCTGGTTAATCTCCCCTGTTCCCTCAAATTCGCTGAAGATCTGCTCATAGGTTTTTCCCAGGATATTGGCCAAAATATTCAGCCTCCCCCGGTGGGCCATACCGATCACCACTTCCTTTACTTCCAGGGTTGCCGCCTTATTAATAATGGCATCAAGTGCTGCGATGGTTGTTTCTCCGCCTTCCAGTGAAAAACGTTTCTGCCCTACATATTTTGTATGCAGAAACTTCTCAAACATTACCCCCTCATTCAGTTTTTGCAGAATACGCTTTTTTTGTTCCAGCGGCAGCGGGCTGGTAAACTTCTTCTCCATTTCATTGGTCAGCCAGTCTACCTTCTTCTGGTCGCTGATATACTTGAACTCGATTCCCACATGCCCTGCATAGCATTTTTTCAGGTGCGCCAGGATATTCCTGAGCGAGGTGGTTCCCAGCCCAATCAGGTTTCCTGCTTCATATTCGTGGTCCAGGTCGGCTTCAGACAATCCAAAAAAAGGAAGGTCCAGGTTGGCTCCACGGTCTTTTCGTTGTTTTATCGGATTGGTATCTGCCAGCAAATGGCCTTTATTCCGGTAGCCCAAAATAAGCCGGTATACGGCGATCTCTTTCCTCCAGTCGGATCCTCCCCCTACGCCGGAAACAGCTGCAGCCGGCGCCCCGTTCTTCTGCGCCAGACCGTTTCCTACGGCAAAATCAAAGCCTTCAAAAAATTTTTTCAGTTCTACGTCTACAGTCTCGGGGTTATTTACAAACTCCTTGTACATGTTTTCAATAAATTCGGGAGAAGAGCTTGTAATGTACGAAAAATCCTTCATTGTAAATCAGCTATTTATATATTGTTTATCGTATAATATCAGATCAGAAAAAACATTCGAAAATTGCCCCACAAGATACGCAATATTCGATCAATCACCGCGCCCTATTTTTCGATTTTAAGGTATGTTTAGAAAATAAAAACCCGGCGTACAGCGCAGGCGGAAAGAAAAAAGGAAGATTTTGCCGATATTTGATTTATTTCCGTTACCTTTGCCGTCCAAAAAAAGAGATCAATGGCGAATCATAAAGCTACAAAGAAACATGCACGTCAGGCCTTAAAGCGTCGCGACAGAAATAAGTATTATGGTAAAACAACCCGTAATGCCATTAAAAGTCTGAGGGCTACGGAAGGTGCTGAAGCCAAAGAGCAATTACCCTTGGTTGAGAGCATGATCGACAAATTAGCTAAAAGAGGGGTTATTCACCGTAATAAAGCGGCGAACCTGAAGAGCAAACTGGCTAAAAAGATCAACGCAGCAGCTACTGCTGCCTAGTACCGGTACTTCATCTTTTTAAGAAATAAAAAAGGAAGAGCTTCACTCTTCCTTTTGTTGTTATAATTATCTTTCAACCTATTTGTAAAGCCGTCCTTCTGCTAACACCTCTGCCTGCTTCCTTAGCCTCTGTACAGGCGGTTTTATCCTTCTTCATAGCCGGCTACCCAAGCCTTTTTGCGGCCGCATCACGAAGACAACGGCCAGGCCCGGTAAGATCTTTTCTTTGTTTTTTAGTGCGCCTGTGTTTCGCTATAGGCGATCACCGCATTTTTTACACTTTTATTTTCCAGCAACAGCCGTTTGGCCTGTTCATAGTCCTTTAGCCCTGTTTTTTCCATTACCATTTTGGTACCCCGGTCAACCAGCTTATCGTTGGTCAGCTGCATATTCACCATCCGGTTTCCTTCTACCCGGCCCAGCTGGATCATTACGGTGGTGGAAATCATATTCAGCACCAGCTTTTGGGCCGTGCCGCTTTTCATACGGGTGCTCCCGGTAACAAATTCCGGTCCTACAATCACTTCCACCGGAAAGTCGGCAACAGCGCTTACGGGAGCGTTGGGGTTGGAGCTGATACTTCCGGTAGCAATGCCTCTTTTCTGACATTCGCGCAAGGCGCCGATCACATAGGGAGTAGAACCGCTGGCTGCCACGCCTACCACCACGTCTTTTTCATTTACGCCGTGCGCTTCCAGGTCTTTCCAGCCCTGTATCTCATCATCTTCCGCATTTTCTACCGGGGTAGTGATGGCCTTCCATCCGCCAGCAATGATCCCGATTACCACACCTGTTGGCAAGCCATAAGTGGGGGGAATTTCGCTGGCATCCAGGATACCCAAACGCCCGCTGGTACCGGCTCCGATATAAAACAACCGTCCGCCTCCGATCATATTTTCAACAATCGCCTCGATCAGTTTTTCAATTTCAGGAATCACCCGCTGAACCGCCAGCGGCACTTCCTGGTCTTCCTTGTTCATGGATGTAAGCAACTCATGTACCGACATCTTTTCTAGGTGATCATATCTGCTAGACTGCTCCGTGATCTTTTCTCCTGCCATATAACCAATTAATTTCTTTTTAATAATTCAGGAATGATATTCCACCAGCCCTTTCATGGGCTTTTGAAGCACCTTTCCCAGCTCAAAACTGTAACTGCTGCAAAGTTCCTTTAATACATCTTTAAAACCAAAAGCGATACTTCCAACAAAGCTGATCGGGTACTTCCAGGCTTCCTGGAATTTGCAAAGGTGCGTAAAAAAGAAATCATTTAGTCCATCCTCAATAATATTCTCTACCATATAATGTCCCCGGTTATCTGCCAGGAACTTTGCAAACCCCGCAAGATAACGGTTTGGCAGCGGCTGCTTGTATACCCGCTCCAGGATTTCCGTAGCATTGGTTACATAGGCCGCATCAAAACGGGCGCGCAGGTCTTCATCGAAGGTATTGTATAAAAAATACTGGATCACTTTCCTGCCCAGGTAGGCCCCACTCCCCTCATCGCCCAGCACATACCCCAGCCCGGGACTGTTTTTCTGAATTTTCCGCCCGTCATAATAACAGGCGCTGGCCCCGGTACCCAGGATACACGCGACACCTTTGCTCTTGCCACAGAGGCCGCGGGCCGCCCCTTCCACATCATGCCAAACCTGCACCTTGGCCTCCCTGAACAAACCACGCAGGCTTTTTTGCACCATTTTGCGGTTGTCCGGGTTCAAACAGCCGGTACCATAATAAAACACCTCATCAACCACCACATTTTTCAGCTTTGGAAGCAACTCCTTTGTTAATAAGGCCGCGATCTGGTCCCCATTTAAAAAATAAGGGCTTACCCCGCTGGTAAGTACTGTTTTTGTTTTTCCATTATTCAGAAGACACCATTCTACTTTCGTAGATCCCGCATCTGCGATGAGTTGCACGTTTGACATTAAGACAGGAGTTTAGACCGATAGTTATCCGGGTGAATTTACACCGCAATATAAGTATCAAAAATAGCTTATTTATAAAATAAACAGAAAATGATTTGATTTCTAAAATAAACAGCAAAGTTTGTCTATTTTGCAGCCTCGCATAAATCATACGAATGAAAAAGAAATTTGAGGTCTGGCTGCCGCTGCTGTTCTCACTGGTGATGATCATCGGAATGTTCATCGGTTACAAGCTGCGCGGAGCACAACCCAACGGAGGATTTGCAAAATCCGGGCGTAGCACCGCACTGGAGGAAGCACTTGAAATCATCCGGCAGAAATATGTAGATTCTGTAAAACTGGATACCCTGGAAGCCAATGCGATCCGGGAAATGATGGATGAACTGGATCCACACTCCGTATACCTTCCTCCTGTAGACCTTAAAGAAACCAATGAGTCGCTTTCGGGTAAATTTGAAGGCATCGGTGTTGAGTACAACCAGATCCGGGATACCGTTAATATTACGTACGTATTAAAAGGAGGGCCCAGCGAAAAGGCCGGGCTAAAAATAGGCGACCAGATCATTAAAGTAAATGATTCGCTCCTCGCAGGCAAAAAAACAAGCGGCACCACCGTCCGCAACCTGATCCGGGGAGAAAAAGGAACCACGGTAAACCTCCAGATCCTGCGGAACAAAACCCTGCTGACCATCCCGGTAACCCGCAACAATATTCCAACACCTACCCTGGTGGCCGCGTATATGATCAACAAAAACGCGGGCTACATTAAACTGGATAAGTTTGGGTCAAACACCTACCGTGAGTTTATGGAAACCATGGAGCGCCTCAAAAAAGAGGGCCTTACAGAACTGGTACTGGACTTACGGGGAAACCCCGGAGGCTATATGGAACAAGCCATTGATATTGCCGACGAATTCCTGAGCGGCGATAAGCTGGTTGTATATACGCAGGGCACCAACAGTCCGAAAAAGGAATACCGGTGTAAACGGCCGGGTGTTTTTGAAACCGGAAAACTAACGGTGCTTGTGGATGAATTATCAGCGAGCGCCAGCGAGATCCTGAGCGGAGCCTTACAGGACTGGGACAGGGCTACCATTATCGGCCGCAGAACCTTTGGAAAAGGACTGGTACAGGAAATCTTTCCCCTAAGCGATGGCTCGGCCCTGAAGCTGACAGTTTCCCGCTATTATACCCCGCTGGGCAGAAGCATCCAACGTCCGTATAACAAAGGAAGGAAAGTATACATGGACGATATCTGGGAGCGGTATGCCAATGGCCAGGCTTATTTTGCGGACAGCAATAAAGTAAATAATGGTAAGGAATATAAAACGCCGGGGGGGCGCATCCTTTACGGAGGTGGAGGTATTATGCCCGATGTGTTTGTAGGCCTTGACACCTCCAAAACCTCGAAAGAGATCAACCGGCTGTTCTTCAACGGCGCGTTTACCGACTTTGTGTTCCATTATTATCTCGACAACCAGAAAGTGATGGAGCCCTATGCCTCACCGATTTCGTTTTCCCAGGCCTTTGATCCGGGAAAAGCGATGTGGCAGCAGTTTGTAAACCGGGCTCAAAAAGATACCGTAAATTTAACGCGTATTCCGGAAGCCGAAAAGCTGCGCGTATCCAACCGGATGGAAGCTTACCTGGCGCGGTTTAAATGGAGAGACAGCGGTTACTACCAGATCCTGAACCTTACGGATTCTGTAGTGTTAAAAGCGGTAGACCTTTTAAAAACAAAATAAGATGGATATTAAAAATAATATACTGGAAACCATCGGCAATACCCCGCTCATCCGTTTAAACCGGATCACCCGGGAGTTGCCCTGTACCGTGGCGGCCAAAGTAGATTATTTCAACCCCGGCAACAGCATCAAGGACCGTATGGCTATTAAGATGATTGAAGTAGCGGAAGCGGAAGGGCACCTGAAGGCGGGCGGCACCATCATCGAAGGTACCAGTGGCAATACAGGAATGGGGCTTGCCCTGGGTGCTATTGTAAAGGGTTACAAATGCATTTTTGTTACCACCGATAAGCAATCCAAAGAGAAGGCCGATGTACTGAAGGCCATGGGCGCCGAAGTGATCGTTTGTCCCACCAATGTAGAACCCGAAGACCCGCAGAGCTATTACAGTGTGGCGGCACGGCTGGCTAAGGAAACCCCCAATGCCTATCATATGAATCAATATGATAACCTCGCCAACCGCCTCGCCCATTATGAAACCACGGGCCCGGAAATCTGGAAACAAACGGAAGGCAGGATCACCCACCTGGTGTGCACTGCAGGTACCGGCGGCACCATTACCGGTACAGCCAAATACCTGAAAGAACAAAATCCCAACATCAAAGTATGGGCAGTAGATGCATACGGGTCACTGCTTACGAAGTATTTTAATACCGGCGAAGCGGATATGAATGAAGTATATCCTTATTTCAGCGAAGGTTTTGGGGAAGATTTTGTACCGAAGAACTACGACATGAGCGTGATCGATGCGTTTACGCAGGTTACCGATAAAGACGGTGCGATCATGGCCCGTAAACTGGCCAAGGAAGAAGGATTGTTTTGCGGGTACAGTGCGGGAAGCTGTATCAAAGGACTGCTGCAGCTTAAAGACAGCCTGACAAAGGACGACCTTGTTGTTTGCATTTTTCATGACCATGGCAGCCGTTATGTGGCAAAGATCTATAACGACCAGTGGATGATGGAGCGCGGATTCCTGGAAGTAAAAACATTTAAGGACATTATTAACAGCCGCAGCAACCGCCCACTGGTAACCATACAGCAAACGGCACCGGTATCGGAAGCGGTTGAATTGATGCGCAAATACGATATCGAGCACATACCGGTGATGGAAAACGGCACCGTGATCGGCGCTGTGAGTGAAGGCGGTCTGTTTCAAAAAATATTTTCCGACCCGAACATCAAGCACGAAAGCCTGCAGAACATCCTGGAACCTGCCTATCCTGTTGTGGCGTTTGATACACCGGTAGAACGCATCGGATCGCTGATCAGCAAGGCCAACGGAGCGGTGCTGGCGCAGGATGAGGCGGGGAATTATCATATTGTTACCAAGTACGATATCGTACAGAGCGTAGCCAAATAAAATTTGTACCTTTACAGTATGGCATATGCTCAAAAAATATTGCCCCATTACACATACGACGACTGGGTGCACTGGGAAGGCCGGTGGGAGCTGATCGACGGCATTCCCATTGCTATGAGTCCCATGCCGCAGCCGAGACATCAGCGGGTAGCTGCTGAAATCCGGTACGCCTTTATGAATACGTTGAAAGCTACTTCCTGTCAACGGTGCCATTCATATGACCCGCTCGATTATAAAATCGCGGAGGATACCATCCTGGTTCCGGATGTACTGATTGTATGCGGTGAGATTTTCAAACCCTACCTGGATTTTGCGCCGGCACTGGTGGTTGAAGTATTGTCGCCGGCTACTGCATTGCGCGATCGCCATACCAAATACGAATTGTATGAGCAGCAAAAAGTTCCGTTTTACCTGATCGCTGATCCCGAAAAAGAAACCCTCGAAATTTATCAGCTGATCAACGAGCTGTATGAGCTGCAACCGGCTACGGGAGCCTTTACTTTTAACCTGGAAAAAGATTGTAACATTGATGTTGACTTTACAAAAATCTGGAGCTAAAAGATCCCGTTTTATCAGCTCCATAAGACTTCAATAACTCCCCGGTCTGTTTAACCGGAACCTGTATTTTTAGCGCTCAAATCAGAAACCATTTTTGCATGAAATTTACCAATCCAATAGAGAAGAACATTAACAGAGATACAAAACAATTTATCCTTTCACTATCCGGATATTAAAATAAGAAAAGCGTTTTTTAATGCCTTTGGGCCCCAGCACCTTCTGGTACCTTCCGGAGCCATGAAGCATGTGATCCGCCCGGCCAAAAACAACACCGTTCTTGTTACTGATTTTATTCCACCCATATTGATCACCATTGTGGCCTTGCTGGCAAGCATCGTTGTGGTTTCAGTAAGTACCGGTATTTGGAGGCGCCGGTGGTTTGGGATTTGTGCTGTTATTCCTTTTGATAAAGGCCATTTACAAATCGGCGAATAAAGAAAAATTTGATAAGTTTCATACCGACCTAGAGCTGGCATTAACCCGTTCGAACCAGCCGGGTTCTATTTTCTAAGACCCTGTCAGCGCGGTAGCGACAATATATAATCCTTGGCGGCATAAGGCAATAATGCTTTTAACCGCTGGGCAATACGCAGATTCCACAGTTCCTGTTTTTGTTTGTTGCGCCCGTTTGCTGTTTCTGCGTCATATTTCTTCTGATACGCATCCAGTTCCTTAAACAACCGGTTCATTTCATTGGTCATACGCTCCATGGGCGCTTTACCCAGTGACTGCGTACGTAAAAAGCGCGACAATTCCCGGGCATAGATCTCCGAAATATCAAAATGTTTTTGCTCGTGATTCAGCAGGTACGCGCGGTCTTCCGGACTTCCTTTTGCAACTTCCGCAACGATATAGGAATGTGAAGGAGTCATTTGGGCATAAACCCGGATCATCGATTTTCCCTTATTGGTACCCGAGGTGATGCGGGCCATTGTATACACAAATCCGGTACGGGTTACGGCCATATTCCGCCCCAGCGCAGCAGGAGACTCCTGACCTGGTTTTATGATGATATAGTCTGACAGGCGTAACATGCGCGAAGCCGACCACCGGATCACCGGTGTTTGCGCTATGATCAGCTGCGCCCAAAACAAACCGGCTGCCGCCAACAGGAATCTTTTCATACGTTAAAACACAAAATCCCGCCGCGCCATATTCCAGCGCAATCCAACAGACAACCACTTGGTGGTTTGATCCGGAACACTTTCGATGCGGTATTTGCGGTACATACCGGTTACATCAAAGAACAGGTTCTGCAGGATCTCGTAAGAAACCGTCATTGACCCGATCATGCCCTTATTGCTGATACCGCTGCCGATATAATACCCTTCCTCCCGCTCGCGTCCGTCGTTGTAATTCCGGAACAGATCGCCTCCGTAGCTGGGCGAATACCAGGCGGTGTTATAATTTACAGTATCAAGCCCTTTGTTATACATCACCAGCATGGCCTTTAAATACAAACGCGGCAGGGGCTGGTAATGTGCAATACCTACAAATTCCTTGAAATTGGCGCCCAGCGGGTGCGCCAGCGGTTGATTATAATGCAGGAAATTATTCTGTGCCCATTTATCCGTATAGGTAAACGGTCGAACGAAATTGCCTTCCACCTGCAGGTCCAGGTTTTTAATGGTAAAGGCATCGGCATATTTAGCGCCCACCTGGTAACCAAATTTATTTACCCAGGGACCACCGGATTTAAATGCCTTGCTCACCACAAATTCGTTGATCAGCCATTGGCCGTAAGCCTGAAAATGCTTTGCAAAATTCGCTTTTACATCCAGCCCGATGCTGGATTTGGCGCTATTGCCGGTATACGATGAATAGGCCCGGTTAAACATAGAAGGATTTAGGTATCCCACCTGTAACCCGCCGTTCTTCTTGCTGTTATACATGGTGCTTTCAAAGAAGCCCAGCTTCAGCCAGTTAGTGGCCTGCCAGGTGAGGTAATGAAACATCATGTAGTTGCGCGGACGGGTTGAATCCATTCCAAAGTAAAAGTTTTCAAAAGGCGCGATGGTTTGCGCAGCCACCGATGTCAGCTGAAACTTACCCGCCTGTACACCCAGCTTTAAAAAGGGATACGGGGCACTGAAATCACTGATGAATAAGGTGCGGTAACCATCACCGATAAAGAATTTATCATGCGCGATCTGGAAATCGATATACTTCCCGGCATGAAAGGTTACTCCTCCGCGCACATCCCAGTAATCAAATCCATCCCCCTTAAACGCTTTATAATATCCCAGGCCCGGCACGCTCACATGCGCTTTATTATAATCCTGCACATACAGCGGATCCCGCTCCTGGTTCTCGGAGAAATAGAGGTAATAACCTACCCGCTGATCGATCTGTCCGCGTACCCGGATCCCCCGGGTATTTACAAAGGTTTTGGTACCGGTTGCCTTTCCCAGCTCAAAATTGATGACCGGATCAATGATCAGACTATACTGATCCCGTTTATCCACCGCATATAAATGCGCCGGGTTTTTAAAAAAAGCACCCAGGATCGGCTTCCGGTGAAAAGAATCCGCATAGTTGGTGGTCCAGTCGGAGTTATTCATCATCATGCTCCGGATATTATACCGGTCGATGCGGGTAAGTATGCCTTCCAGCGCCCCGGCCTTATCCAGCGAGTCGATCCGTTCTACCCGCTCCGTGGCTCGTTTACGCCCATACGGTTTTACGGTGGTAAACTGCAGTACAGAATCCCCCCTTAGCTTTATATCCAGGCGGTTGATCAGCCGGTTCTGTTTATCACTCAGCTCAATATTATCGGTTTGAGCCTGGCTGTAAAAAGGCAACAGGATCAGTGCAAGCTTCAGGAGTTGTTTGATTTGCATATACGTTAAGATAAGGTTTTCATTATTTTCGTCCACCGCCTTCTGATGGCAAAGATAAGATCATCAGGGTATTAGAACAGGATTCCCCTCAATTGATTAATTTCGGAGTTTTTTTGTACTTTACCGATATTGTTGCACTCAATAACAAAAATCATGCAAACATTTCTGATCAAGAACATAAACATTGTAAATGAAGGGCAAACAAGCACAGGCGATGTGCTGATCCGGAACGGAAAAATTGAAAAGATCGCCGGCAGCATCGATATACCATCCGAGTCAACCGAAATAAACGGGGAAGGTAAATACCTGTTACCGGGTGTGATCGATGACCAGGTACATTTCCGCGAACCGGGGCTTACGCATAAGGCTACCATTTATACCGAAAGCAAGGCGGCCGTAGCCGGGGGTGTTACCAGTTTTATGGAAATGCCCAATACGGTTCCCCCGGCCTTTACGTTGGAATTGCTCGAAAACAAATATGAGATCGGGCGCCAGACCTCACTGGCCAATTATTCCTTTTTTATCGGTACCAATAATCAGAACGCCGCCGACGCATTAACGGCCAATCAATATAAAGACCGCATCTGCGGCATCAAGGCCTTCATGGGTTCCAGCACCGGAAACCTGCTGGTAGATAACCCGCTCGTGCTGGAAAAATTGTTTGCCGAAAGCGAAATGCTGATCGCTACCCACTGTGAAGACGAACGGATCATTAAGGCCAATATGCAAAAAGCGCTGGAGTCCGGAAAGGAACTTATGGCCGCCGACCATCCCGTGATCCGTAATGCGGAAGCCTGCTTCGAATCGTCCTTTTATGCCATCCAGCTGGCCAAAAAACATGGCTCACGGCTGCATATCCTGCATATCAGCACGGAAAAAGAATTGCAGCTGTTTAGCAATATGCTGCCGCTTAAAGAAAAACGGATCACCGCCGAGGTATGCGTGCATCATCTCCATTTTACGGCAGATGATTATGCCATCCAGGGAAATCTTATCAAATGCAACCCTGCTATTAAGGCACCGCACAACCGGGAAGCCCTGTGGAATGCGCTGCTGGACGACCGGCTGGATGTTATTGCCACCGACCATGCCCCCCATACCTGGGAAGAAAAACAAGAACCCTATCCCAAAGCACATGCCGGGGTACCGCTGGTACAGCATTCACTGCCGCTGATGCTTTATTATGTACAGCAGGGAAAGATCGCTATTGAAAAGGTGGTGGAAAAAATGAGCCACGCCGTTGCCGATTGTTTCCAGATCAAAGACCGCGGGTATATCCGTGAGGGTTACCAGGCGGACCTGGTCATTGCAGACATGCATGCACCTGTTGCTGTGAAAAAGGAAAACATTTTATACAAATGCGGCTGGAGTCCCTTTGAAAACGTAGACGGTAATGGCACGCCTTTCGAATTTCCGGCAAGCATTACGCATACTTTTGTAAATGGAAATTTAGTTTATGGAAATGGACAGTGGAATGAGTCTGTAAAGGGAGAACGGCTACTATTTAACCGGTAATGCCTGGAGGTTTGATGCAGATTGGAAAATGTGGAAATGGGAAATTGAACACCAGGGCGCTATAGCGGATAGTACGGTCTCTAACGTTACGCCTGAACCTTAAACAAGAACCATGCAGATCGACGGTATCTCTTTTAATGACATTGCTATCTTTCATCCCGAAGAGGACTATTCCATCTTCCACAAACTGAATTTTACCCGCACGTTTGGAGGGCGGGAATGGTTGCGCCATTTTTTTTCCAATCCGTTTAACGATATTGAAAAGATCCGGGGCACACAACGCATCCTCAGCAAACTGATCCTGCATGTAGAGGAGTGGCCAGAAGATATCACCAATGGAACCATCCTGGTGATGGACCGGTTTCTGGATTACGCGCTGGACCGCGTCAGCAATAGCCCGAATGCACTGGATGCTGCTATTTACCGGGTGCTGCATCATGCCGACTATGCCATGGTGCGTTTTTCGATCAACCATTTTGCCGATTTCTTCCGGAGCATCCGGAAGATTTCTGCCCTGTTGAATGAAGTAGCCCTTCCCCCAAGTTTCAGTATTTATATTGAGCGCATCGATCAGTTGCTGAAGATAGAAGCCTTTGACCAGCTGTCGGTATCGGCAAAGGACCAGCCTTTTGCGATGAGCAAGAACCTGTACTATGCAGGCCAGCTCCGGGAAGTACATAAACACGCCATACAGGAGCTTATGGATATTTACAGCCGCCTGGATGCCTGGTACTCCATGGCAATGGCCGTAAAGCGGTATAACCTGGCCTTCCCTGAATTTACCGACCAGGTAACCCCCGTAATCGAGGCAACGGGACTTTACCATATCCTGCTGCAAAGCCCCGTTCCTTATGACCTGGACATTACGCAGAAAAACAATTTCCTGTTCCTGACTGGCGCTAATATGGCTGGTAAAAGCACCCTCATCAAATCCGTAGGTGCCGCTGTATTCCTGGCGCATATCGGCATGGGCGTACCGGCCCGCTCCATGCGGCTTACCCTGTTCGATGGTTTGATCAGTAACATTAATGTGGTGGATAATATTGTAAAAGGCGAAAGTTTTTTCTTTAATGAAGTGCAGCGGATCCGCAATACCGTAGAAAAAGTAAGTAACGGTCAAAAGTGGCTGGTGCTGATCGACGAGCTGTTCAAAGGCACCAACGTACAGGACGCCATGCGCTGTTCTCTTGCGGTGATCCGCGGGTTGCTGAAAGTAAAAAGCTCGCTGTTTATACTTTCCACGCATTTATATGAAATAGGAGAAGAACTGGAAACAACGCCATCCATCTCGTTTAAACATTTTGAAACCACGATACATGATGACACTCTTTCCTTCAGCTACCAGCTAAAAGAAGGTATCAGCAAAGACCGTCTCGGATATTTTATCCTGAAAAAAGAAAAGGTAGTGGAAATGCTCGACCGGCTGTAGCGTTAAGTCCGTTTACCCTTCCGCAACAACACCACTTATTACTGCTTCATAACAGGCCCTCTATAAGCGCCACGGCGGTTACAGCTTCCTGGCAAGCCCGATTCCAATGGCAATATTCCTGTTGGTAACATAGGGCGATTGACCACCTATTAAATGTGTTTTTTGCGAGAGCCCGTGGTAATAATTGCCAAACCCCGAAATAGTGAACCGGTCGTTCAGCCGGTGCACCACGCCCAGCCTTGTAAACAGTCCCAGGTCAATTTCATTATCAACTACGGTATTGTCCTTGAAGCTTTTTTTATCGCTTTGTATATACCGGCTTTGCCCGCCCGTAAAAAATCCGCCTTCCATACCGGCATCCGCGAATGGCTGTATTTTTCGCGTCCGGTTCAATAATAACCGGGCAAAAAGCGGAACTTTTATATAATACGCGTTTTCAATATGACGCGTACCAAGATTTAGGTATTTTTTGGAAACGCCTTCTCCGCTGAAAGCAATCCCGGCGCCGAAACCGGCAAGATGGCCGCCCATTCGTACCAGGTTGACCCCCGCTTTGTAATGCGGATGCCATTGCGTATTACCGCGGTAGTTGCTATACCAGCTATGGCCGCCTGAAGCCTGTGCCTCTGCATACCAGCTTTTTAAAACCTGGGTATTCCCTTTTACAAAGAGGCAGGCTAACACTAGCAGCAGCAGGTATGTTTTTCTCATAAAAAGTCTTTATATCCATAACGGATCCCGCAATAAAAAGGCAACAGCCCCTGCCACATTTAATACTGCGATGCATGGTGCAGCAAAAAGCCGGGGAGCTCCTGCCCACCCGGCCGTAAGACCCGCATTACGGGAACTTAACACTTTATACGTTAATCATGATCATGCTCTCCGGCCGCCACTGTTTTCAGCTGCAGCACGGTTTTAAAGTCCTCGCTGCCATATGTGTTATATTTCACATCATTCCATTCCCGCTGAACAGTTTTATTGATGCCATGCCGCAGGGAGGCCGTCAGCGACAGCTCTTTGCCGGTTTGCAATACACTGAAATCACCGGTAAAACCCACACGATCATCTTTATATACGTAGTTCAGTACACCACTTACAGAAGGCAGGAAGAAAAACTGGTGAATCGCTGCTTCTTCCAGGAACTCCCCATTCAGCAAATCGCCGTCCGATGCATAGAATTTTACCTGCAATTGATAGATATCACTACCCTGCTCCAGCGTAATTACCGGGGCTTTATCCAGCAAGGCATTTGTGTTGGGATCGATAAAGCGCCCGTCCATCCGCACGGCCACCGTGGCCGTATCGTGCGCATGCAGTTGAGTGCCATGATAATGCCCTTTAATAAAAAGCAGTGCCACTTTTGCAGGGTCATCATGATTGTGCTCTTCGTTGGGTGCTACCGGGTCTTTACTACAAGAAGTAACCAGCGCCGATAATAACATAAAAACAGCTAGGGCAGACAGGATACGTTTGGGAGTTCTTTTTTTCATTGTGTTTGTTTTTTATTGAATTGATTAAAATTGATAACTGATCCTTACCTGCAGGTTGCGCCCAACGCCATGACTGAAATAGCGGAAGCGGTCCAGGTAATCTTTATAGGAAGTATTCAGCAGATTGCTGACCGTGGTAAACAACCGGATGGAATGTTGTTTATAGCAGATGCAGGTACCTGCCTCCAGGTGTAGTAAATGGTACGCCGGCGGCGGATCCGCAAAATCGCTGCCCGGATCATAACGCCGCTGGCGAGCGGTGAAGGCGGAAACCAGCTGTATATAGCTGTTATTGATTCGTTGTCCTTCTTTAAACCGGTATTGCAATACATGGCTGATTCGGTCTGCCGGAATCAGGGGCAGGTAGTGTTGATGTTTGATATCGCGGGCTCTTATAAATGCCGTGCGCAATTCATACTGTAAGGCCGGCCATAACCGATATCGTGCCGTGAGATCCAGTCCGCTCAGCAATGCATCGGTTTGCCGGTAACGGAATACCGGGAAAGCACCGCGGATTGTTTGTTCATAAACACGCTGCGGTTGTAAAAAAATATACCCCCCTATATATTGTGTGTACAGGGATGCATCCAGCTGCAGCCGGCCGGATTGTTTCTGCAATGTGGTGATCCATTTATATCCCTGCTCCCCCTTGAGTGCTGAGTCACCGTATTCAATGCTGGCGGCTCCATGGTGCAATCCATAACTATACAGCTCGCTTACCTGCGGCGGACGCCAGGCCATACCAAAGTGGGTACTTAAATTCCAGGACGCTCTTGGTTTCCAACGCAGGCCCAACATCCCGGAAAGGTTGTGAAAGTGCCGCGGGCCTCCGTAATAGTACAGCTCCTTTACATAAACACCGGCCTCATTTAGTGGCACTTCTGCACCTGCATCATTTACATACCGGTAAAACGGGCGCGTGCCCCGGGCGTTCAGGAAATGATGATCATAACGCAGTCCGGCTTCCAGTTCATAGCGCCATCTTATCATCCGCTGTATCCCATATACGCCGGCTTCCATATATTTATAATTCGGAATCAGTGGTACCACCCCGGTTCCGGGCTGGTTATTGTTTGCCTTATAGCTGGCAGCTGCTCCCGTGGCTGTTTGCCATCCGGAGCGCCGCCTTTGTTCCCAGTGGAGGGCGGCGGACCGGGTTTGCAGCGTAAGGTTTAATGAAGGAATGGCTGAGCGGCCCGCCCTCCGGAGATCAAACTCCCGCCGCTGGTCTTCCTGGTAGGCATACCATAATTCCAGTTGACTGCTGTCGTTGAATTGATACCGGACGGTTGTTTTGTACAGCATGTGCACCACCTCTTGTCTTGGAGCATCGATATCATATGAAAAACTTCCCTTTTCAAAAGGCATTTCATGTTGAATACGGGCCTTCAGTTCTGCTGTATCCCCGATATGTGCACCGGAAAAAATACCCAGCTCGGTACTGAAATAACTGCCGTAGGCTGTCACCAGCCACCGCCCTTTCCGGAATCCCGCTTCGCCGGAAAAATTCATCTCCCTTACGCCGGTGTTATTCAGAAAATAATCAGCAGTTTTAAAATTGCCACTTTTTTTACCACTCCCCTGTATACGCCATGCCCATTCCGGATGGTTTGTCCATCCACTCCGCAGTACAAATCCACCTCCGAATGATTTTCCGTTTGTGGCAAATACGGTACCGGCTTCTCCGCCGATCCGTTTTCCGAAGGGAAGTTCCGGCACATCCAGCACAATCACACCACCCAGGGCTTCCGCG
Source organism: Niabella pedocola (assembly GCF_021044425.1). Classification (GTDB taxonomy): domain Bacteria; phylum Bacteroidota; class Bacteroidia; order Chitinophagales; family Chitinophagaceae; genus Niabella; species Niabella pedocola. Next base: position 360,653 of record NZ_JAJNEC010000005.1, read on the forward strand.
CCGTAACGCACACCGGCAGCACCTTTTATAACGCTGATCGTTCCCGCAATGGCCGGATCTATCTCCGGAGCATGTTCAACACCCCATTGCTGCCCTTCCTGCTTTACACCATTATTGAGCACCAGGATCCGGTTGCCATGCAAACCGTTGATCACCGGTTTGGAAATGGTGGTGCCTGTTTGTATCATGGATACACCCGGCACGTCCTGTAATACCTGCGCCAGGTTTTGTCCGCTCCGGCTCCTTAATGCATTTCCGGACAGTATATTCACCGGAACCAGGCCGCCCGGCGCGGGCTCTTTACGTCCCGATATCCTGATCTCCTTTAACAGCACCGTATCCTGAATGGAAGATGATGATTGCACCGCCTCATTTTGCGCCGCTATCGTTAGTGGCATCAGCAACAAGCTTATGAAACAAGAAGAATAAGTTTTAAAACAATGCAACATAGTTGCAAATATATACAAATGCATCATTGTTGCAAAAAAAACAAATCGCTTTTTTATAATGGCCATTCAAGCAGATGGTTATTGCTGCATGCCTCGCGCATTTAAAAGGTTATACCAACATGCATAAGTATGGGAAAATGGATGTAGCAGGAAGCAATACCAGCAGGCAATGCCGCAGTTCATACCATTAAAAAAAAGGTTTTAAAAAGAAAAGGGGTTGTTATACCGCTGCACCCGTATTCAGGGTAGCAATGTAATCCAGCAGTTCATCCCTGCCCAGTTTATCTACCGCCGACGTAACAAAATGAGGCGGCAATGTTTCCCAGCTTTCTTTCAGCATATTTAAAAATGCGGTCACCGTGCGGGTGGTGGCGCCCGGCTTATTTTTATCGGCCTTGGTAAATACCAACGCAAAGGGAATACCCCATTCACCCAGCTGGTTAATGAATTCCAGATCCATCTTTTGCGGCTCGTGCCGGCTGTCGATCAATACAAATAAACTCACCAGGTTTTCCCGCTTGAGGATATATTTCTCAATCATCATCGACCAGCTCTTACGTTGCTTTTGCGAAACTTTTGCATAGCCGTAACCGGGAAGATCCACCAGGTACCAGGGCAACCGCTGCATTTTTCCACTCCTATCCCGGTAGCCGGAAATGATATCAAAATGATTGATCAGCTGTGTTTTGCCTGGTGCTGCAGATGTTTTGGCCAGCGCCTTTTTATTACACAGCATATTGATAAGGGACGATTTGCCCACATTGCTTCTTCCGATAAAGGCATATTCCGGCCGGTCGGCCTTCGGGCATTGCGTATATTCCGCGCTGCTTTTGTTATAATCAGCAGATACAATTTCCATAGTTGCAAATTTACAGGGATGGACGCAATCGCAAATGAAAAGGCACGGCCACCTGCTGTTTCTCGCCACTGAGTATTAACCGGGCTGCTTCCTCCCCCATGGCCGCAAAATCGGTGGAAAAAGTGGTGATCCCCTGCAGGATCAGTCGTTTTAAGGGCGTTTCATTGTAGCTGATCACGCCTACATCCCGGCCGATCACCAGCTGCGCCGCCATGATTTTGTCCACGAGGGTCACCAGGTCATCTTCCATTAAACAAATGTATACTTCCTTGGGGGCGATGACTTCTTTCTGAATATAGTGCACCACTTCTCCATTAAATGCATATTGCTGGCAAAAACGCCGGAATCCTTTTGTAATCTCCTCGGGGAAATAAGAGTATTCCGGTACAATAATTTTCAGGGTTTCATATTGCCCGAGGCGACTCAACGCCTGTTCCAGCGACCGGTAAATATCTTCTTCAAAATTTTCATACACCGCACTCACCTCACCGCTTACCCCGGGCACCAGCTTATCCAGCAGGATCAGCTTGTCCTTCGGCAAGGCATTGATGATTTCTGAAACTCCGGATCCGCCTTCCAGGAAATGCGGGATGATTACAAAATGCGTATACGGCTTCTCTATTCCGGACAATAGCTTTTTAAATAAATTGAAATCGTTATTATAAATGTAAAAATCAATAAGTGCCGTGGGGCCCAGTGTTTTTACAAACGCATCATAGATGATCTTTTTATGGGTGCTGAGTTTATTAAACAGCAGGAAAATTTTGAGGGGGCTTTGAAGTTCTACAGTTTTTACAAAATACCCTTTCCCTGGTACGGATCCCAGCACACCCATCCGCTTCAGATGTTTGTATGCCTTTTCTGCTGTATCGCGGGAGATCTCAAACTCATAACTCAATTCATTGATCGATGGTAAAAGATCGTTTTGCTTAATGCTGCCATCCGCAATGGCATTCATAATGGATTGTGCCAATTGCTGGTACTTGGGCGTGGCAGATAATACATCCAGGTCAATATATTTAAAAATACTCATTTCTGTAATGGCATGCTGAACAAATAAAAATAGGAAAAATAATGAAGATGCCGGGAAGAAATACATAGCTGCTTCCGGAGCATGCCCCCGGGAACCATTACCGGAAAAATAAAAATCGTGACGCCTGCAAAAAAAACAGGCGTTCGCCATCTCCCTGGCGAAATCTCCTGCATCACTGTATAAATCTTGTTACCTTTGCGGTTTATGACAGAATTTTCGCACGATCATATCATCCCCTATAAAGGATCTGAAAAAACAAAGAAAGAACAGGTTGCTGAAATGTTTGACCGCATTGCACCCCGGTATGACCTTACCAACCGCGTGCTTTCCGGCCGCACAGATGTAGCCTGGCGTAAGAAAGCGATCGGCATGCTGAAGAAATACCGGCCGCAGCAGGTACTGGACATTGCCACCGGAACCGGCGACATGGCATTGCGGGCCTATAAGATGCTGGAGCCGCAACAGGTAACCGGTGTTGATATCTCTGCCCAGATGCTGGAGGTTGGCCGGCAAAAAATTGCCAAAGAAGGACTGAGCGACCGGATCACCCTTGAACTGGGTGACTCCGAAAACCTGCAATTTCCCAACAATCGCTTTGATGCAGCAATGGCAGCGTTCGGGGTCCGCAATTTTGAAAACCTGGAAAAAGGTTTATCGGAAATGTACCGGGTATTAAAACCCGGCGGGCAATTGCTCATCATCGAATTTTCGAGGCCCAAACCCGGGTTGTTCAAAGGGTTGTACCAGCTTTATATGAATGTGGTGGCACCGCAGATCGCCGGCCTTCTGAAACAGAATAAAGAAGCCTACCAGTACCTGAATAAATCGGCGCGGGCATTTCCGGAACGGAAGGACTTTACCGATATCCTGCAAAAAGTAGGCTTTTCCAATGCACGGTATAAAGCGCTTACGCTGGGCATCTGCTGCATTTATACGGCAGAGAAGCGATAATGGACGCCTGAGTTAGCAGCGATTAGGCTTGGGATAACAGATATCAGATTTGAGATTTGAGATTTGAGATTTCAGAATCGGGTATCCAGCTTCAATAATCCGGCACCGGGCATACCTTCCAATCTTAAACCCTGAACTTTAAAAGTGAAAATCGTATCCCTCGTTCCATCCATAACAGAACTTTTATACAGCCTGGGGCTGGAACGGGAAGTAACCGGCATCACTAAATTCTGTGTTCATCCGCAAACCTGGTTCCAAACCAAAACACGTGTGGGCGGTACCAAAACCCTGAACCTGGAAAAGATCAGCGCGCTTGAACCTGATCTGATCATCGCCAATAAGGAAGAAAATGTAAAGGAGCAGGTAGCCGCACTGGCCGGCCGGTTTCCTGTGCTTCTTACCGATGTAAACGATTACGCAGGTGCGTTGGAAATGATCCGCGAAGTGGGCGATTATACCAACCGGAAGGATAAGGCGCAGCAATTGATTGCGGCCATTGACGACGCTTTTGCCCATCTTGATACCGGGCCTGCGGTAACCGCTGTATATTTTATCTGGAAAGATCCCTGGATGACGGTTGGGGGTGATACGTTTATCAATGACATGATGCAACGGGCCGGTTTTCTAAATCTATATGCTGCATTAAAACGGTATCCTGCAGTAGACCTGAATGTCCTGCAGGCACCTGAATATATCCTTCTTGCTTCGGAGCCCTATCCCTTCAAAGAGCAGCATAAAGCAGCCTTGCGGGAACGTTATCCGGGCGTAAAAATACTGCTGACAGACGGAGAGCTCTTTAGTTGGTATGGCAGCCGGATGCTTAAAGCGCCGGCTTATTTCCGGCAATTGCGGATGCACCGGTAGGCACCGGTCACTGAAGCATCAAAAATTACAGCGGCCGCTCCATACCCGTTTTACCCTGTACACAAGCATAAAGGTTTTAAAGTGCCGGGTATTGTTATCCGCGACAACAGCCGACGGGCAGGTGCCTTTTTATGTGTACCTACCTGCGGTAACGATCATTGGCGGACAAGAAGCCAGCCTCCTGGCCTCCGCCGAGCCGCTCTCGGCAACGGTTATTGCCGTTCTATGGCTGCAGGTACCGTTTGGACTCACAGATTGGATCGGCAGTGGTTTAATTATTGCTACGGTATTTTTGCTGAGCCGCAAAGCACGCAGTGCCGGACCGGCGCCGGTTGCCGCTGATAAAAATGCTGCAGACAAAGGCGAGGTTCACACACCTGCGCCCTCGTCTGCAGCATGATTAATGCAGTGTAGGATCAAAAGAACCGCCCCAGTCTTTGTTCTGTTCCAGTTTAGTGGTTTTATTAATGATGCTTTGCGCGATCGGATAAAAGTAATACTTATCAGGCACGATGTTCTTTTGTACCCCAGTCTGCGGTACCTGTACTACCGAATATTTGAAATGCTCCTCCGACAGGCTGAAGGTACCAGCCTGTTGCTGCGCCTGCAGAATGGGCATTTCGGTACCATTGGCATTGATAGCAATGGCTTCCACCCCACTCTTTGTTTTCTGATCCAGCAAACTGAACAAACGCCAGCGACGCAGGTCGTTAAAGCGATGCCCCTCAAAGCACAGTTCAATGTTCCGTTCGTTCATAATGGCTTGCCGCACATCTGTCCTTGATACCGCCGTAATACCATACATGCTCCCCGCTCCTGGCTCAATACCGGCCCGCTTCCGTATTTCGCGCAGCAGTACCAGCGCATCGGCAGTATGGCCCGCCTCATTTGCTGTTTCCGCATAATTTAGCATTACTTCTGCAAAACGCATCAGCACAAAATCGATATCATATTGCTGCACATTCGGCTGTGTCAGGCTCAGGTTACAGTTCTTCAATATAAAGAAACCGGTATAAGTATTGTTATTAGTGGATTTGTCTGCAACATTGGGATTGATCCCGAAGTTATCATTAGCCGAAGCAATGCCCACGCTGGTATATTGCTTATAGCCCTTGGGCGTGCCGGCCACCGGGAAGGTTCTTGCATTCCAGAGAATGGATTTTTCAAAGCGGGGATCCCGGTTCTTCCAGTATGACTGAAGGAAAGCCGCATCCGTTTTATAATAGGTGCCCGTGGGATCATCGTACAGCTTGCCATCCTTCATCGGAAACGTTTTTACAAACTCCCAGGTAGGACATGCCGATGCATTTCCCCTGCTTAAAGAACCCGGCCGCGCACCAAAATCCCAACCGGCGGTTTTACCCGGAAACTTATTGATCACCGGAAACACGATCTCCGAGTTCTTTTCCGACAATGCAATTTTAGCGTAATCTTCAATCAGTCCGTAACCCTGGCTCCTCAGGCTTTCATATGCTTTCTTGTTCTCCGTATACGCATCTGCCCAGTACGCATTGCTCCAGGGATTACCGGGATTGAATAACGGGGAAGCTTTATACAGCAATACTTTTGCTTTGAAGGCCTGCGCAAAATTCCCGTCGATATGCCCCCAGTCTGTAGATGTTACATCGATCCTTGCCGGTAATAAGGCTATGGCTTTATCCAGGTCTTCCATGATAAAATCAAAGCATTCCCTGGTGGAATTGCGCGGCAGGTCCAGCTCATCATTGTAGCGGTCCAGCGGCGTTTTCACAATGGGCACTCCACCGTATTCTTTCACCATTGAAAAGTAGGTGTACGCCCGCATAAAATAAGCCTGTGCAAGGATACTTTCTTTTTCTGACTGACTCAGTTTCCCGGCCTGCACATCGCGGATCGCAAGGTTGGCCAGTCGCACGTTGGCATAATCCCAACTGGCGGTGGAAGCTCCGGTTACGGTGATGGCATTTTCGCCAAAGGCGATACCGGAAAGCTGTTCACTGTTGCGGTCGGCCGCCACATTCCAGTTCCCGAATTTATTATAGAGATTGGCCACAAAGGCATTGGCCTGCTGCAGATCGTTCCATACCTGCTCCGGCTGATAGTTGCTTACATCTTCTATATCCAGCTCTTTGGAACAACGTGTGCCGAAAATGATGATGCATAAAAACAAGCATATTTTTTTCATTTGAATATCTGTTTAAGGTCATTTAAAAAGTAAGGTTCAGTCCGGCCGTAAGTGTTTTCATTACCGGGTAAGAATCATAGTTTTTCTGTTCGGGATCCTGGAACTCTTTCAGTTTGGAAATAGCAAAAAGATTGGTTCCGTTTACAAATACCTGTGCATTCACCAGCTTCAGCCGGTTGATCCAGCGGGCGGGAAGGGTATACCCGATGTTCAGATTTTTTAAACGCGTATAGGCACCGTTCCGCATCCAGAACGTAGAGCCATCGCTGCCAGATTCCAGCCAGTTTTGCCCCACCACACGCGGGTACTTGGCATCGGGGGTTTCCGGGGTCCAAACATCACTGGCCCAGATGGGATAATACACCCTGAAATTACCGCCCCACTGGCGGATACCGGGCCCATCCTGGTTGCTTACCATTACGTCGTAAGAGGTTACCCCCTGAAAATGCGCATCCAGTGAAATGCCATTCCAGGATACATTAAAACCAAATCCATAATTAACCCTTGGCTTCCCGTTCTTGCTCAGCAGCTGTACATCATTGCCGTCGATCCTTCCGTCGGCGCCCGGCGTGTATCCGTCGCCGCGCACGTCTTCATAGATAATGGCACCCAGGTAGGGCTTGCGGCCATAATAGTTATAGCCCTTTGCCGTAAGCTCGTCCAGCTGCTGCTGGGTACGGATAATGCCCAGCGCCTTAAAACCATAGATCCGGTCTTCGGGCTGGCCGATACGGGTACGGAAATACTCTACGCCACCCGGCCCATAGGCCACCGGCTCATCCAGTACATCCCAGCGATCCCGGGCATAGCCCAGATTGCCATACACGGAATAAGAAAATTCCTTGCCGGCCCGGTCGCTCCACTGGATATCAAATTCAGCCCCCTTGAAGGAACGCACCGCATAGTTCTCCGGTGCCGGCGTGGTACCGTAAACATCCGGGATGGCTACCACACGCGACGCCAGAATGTCCTTCATCTTATTAGTGAACACATCCAGCCGCCCGGAAAGCCGGCTATTTAATGTAGCAAAATCCAAACCGATGTTCTTATTCTCTACAGTTGCCCATGTGAGGCCGGGTACCGGAACGGGACTGGGCTGGATGGTCTTATACAACCGGTCGCCGAATACATAGGGCGTGCTGTTTTGATACGTTTCCTTGTACAGGAACCCGGGAATGGTTTGCGGATCTGCGATATTGGTATAATTCAGATCATTTCCGGTGGTACCATAAGAAGCTCTCAGTTTCAGTTCATTCAAAAATGCTACATGATCCTTAAAGAAGGATCCCTGTGAAAGCCGCCATGCCAGCGACACAGAGGGATACGCGCCCCATTTGCGGCCACTGGCAAAGGCGCTGTTGCCATCATAGCGAAGCGATGCATCCACAATATACCGGTTGGCATAATTATAATTCAGCCGGCCGATCCAGGATTGTGCAGCCCCCAATCCTTCGAGTCCATCTGCAAAGCGGTCTGCGGGATCTGCCGAATAAGGAAAGAACTGATCGATATTTGCGATGGGATTGTACGCTGTAGCGATAGAGCGGTAAAAATGATCCTGGCGCTGTTCAAACACCGCAAGGGCATCCACCGTATGTTTACCAAAACTGCGGTTATAAGTCAGGAACGCATTGAACTGGTACTTCCAGCCATTGTCCTGTTGATAGCGCAAAAAAGGTGCCTGCTGGCTGAAGTTGAAGATATTGGTTTTGTTAGGATCCGGCGGACCCGGTACGAAGCGGTTTTGCGGATCCCCTTGTATAAACACATAGTTTTTCTGGAAGGTCATATACCATTTCCGCAAAAAATCATTGGCCTCATAGTTACCCACAATTTTGGCGGCCAACCCCCGGGTGATCTTATGCAGGTTAATGTCCAGTGTTGCGATGGTATTCAATTGCCGTTTCCTGGTTTTGATATAGCGGTCGCCCATCACCTGGTCAATCACACTCCAGGCCTGCCAGCTGCCCATGGGTGTTTGTACCGGGTAATCGGTAATATGATCGGCCGGCGTTCCGTCGGCATTGATATAAAACGGATATAGCTTCGGCCAGTTAAAGGTTACCCTGTAAAAATCCGACACATCGTAATCATCGTCGGGCGAAAAGGGCCAGTAAAATTTATCCGAATTCTGCTGTGCCGCTGCAATATTCATATTGAGCTTGATATCGTTGGTGATCTTTGCCGTAATATTGGAACGCAGGTTAAACTTTTTATACCCCAGGTTTTCATAAGAACCATTTTCCCCGGTATAACTCACCATGTTGTAATAATTCAGTTTATCACTCCCGCCGGAGATATCCAGGAGATACTTTTGTACTGTTGGATTGCGCCATACCCAATCGTTTACATTATAGTTCTTGTCTTTAAAATAATTGAACTCTATTTCACCGTTGGGCAACGGGTCATTTTTTTTGTTATACTCATTGTTGAATTGCACCACCCGGTTCTGATAGATCAGCTCATCGGTGGCTGTAGTAAGATCGCTCAGCAGGGTTCTTGTGGGTGTGGATCTTGAATACGAGGTTTGAAAGTGGAGGGTCGGCTTTTGAGCCGTTCCTTTTTTCGTGGTTACTACAATTACACCGTTCCCCGCTCTGGAACCGTAAATAGAAGCCGTTGCCGCATCTTTCAGTACGTTCAGCTGGTCGATCTCATTCGGATCCAATGCATCAAATTCAGCCTTACCCTTAATGACCCCATCAATCACGTATAAAGGCTCTCCGTTGGCACCGCGGATACGGATGCTGGAACTGGCACCCGAAAGACCAGAGGTATTGGTAACCGTTACGCCCGGGGCGCGGCCTGCAAGGGTATTGGACATATTTGCAGCCGGTATATCGGTTAGTTTTTTTGTGCTGATGCTGGTAACAGCTCCCGTAAGATTGGAGCGTTTCTGGGTGCCATAACCCACCACCACCACTTCATCGAGGGCAGCGGCAAGCGCAGAAAGCCGGATCTGCAAGGTAGCTTCACTCCCTACATTTACTTCCTGCGGCTGAAAGCCGATGGCAGATATTTCCAACACATCACCCACCGTTACACTGATCCGGAACGATCCGTCGGCAGCACTGGCAACAGCCGTTGTTTTATCTTTTATTTTGATGGTGGCACCGGCAACCGGATTGCCGGAAGAGTCGGTGATCTTTCCTTCTACAGGCGGGGCCTGGATCAGGTAAGGAATGGCGTTGCCGCCAGCAGGCTTTGCGGCGTACAGTGCGTGTGCTGTTAACAAAAAACAGCACAGCAACACCGGAAAGCGCATGGCATACTTCTGGAGTCTGATTTGCATAGTCTCGTAATTTTTTAGGTTTAAGAATGAGGCATAAATGAGCAGGCGATTGAAGGCAATAGAAGGGCTACACGTTCTGCTGTATACACAGCAACGCTTTACATGCTCAGGTACTTACTTTTTTTCAGGCGTTCCTTTCTTACATTGGAATGGATGCGGGATCAAGTCTGATTTTTCAGGGTCATAGAGGTTTCGAGGTTTGTTAAAGAATAGTAAATAGCAAGACAAATGTTATCGAAAAAAAATACATCAACAAATTTTTTTCTGCATTTCCGAAATAGCATCGGCAATAAATTATTCTTTAAACAATGCACAAAGATCTTTATTAAAAAAATGCACGAAGCTTTATTGAAAGAAAAACGCTTTAAATCGATACCGGAACAAAACAAGGCACCTGTATAATGGCATAGACGGAAAGCCGTACGGTGACTGCGTTATAGCCGGTTATAAAATAACAACCTAAACGATCCGGAATCGTTATATTGCCAATTTGGGGGCCATCCGTTGATGCACCACCTGTAAAAAAAACGAAAAAAAATTTGGAGGTCTCAAAAAATAGTCTATAAATTTGCCCTAGTTCTTGAAATTATTCTTATCCAGAAAGACCGAGGGACTTGACCCGATGACGTCTTGGCAACCTCCGCATTGCGCGGGAAGGTGCCACCTTCAACCACACTTGTGGAAAGATAAGTTAGAAAAAGCCTTTTCATTTATTTGCAAAATAGTTGAATGCGCTTCTGACTTGTCGGGAGCGTATTTTTTTTGCTCCCGGCATTCCTGTCGTTCGTTTTTCCGGATGGATGTTCATGAGTTATTCTTCACTATTAAAAAACAAAAAAATGAAAGCGCAAACAAAGATCCTGCACAGTATTCCTGCCGATGAGCTTACCGGAGCCATCTCCACTCCCATTTATCAAACCTCCACCTTTGTACAGGACGCACCCGGCGTAAACCGCGGCTATGACTATTCCCGTACCAATAATCCCACACGCGCCACCTTGGAAAAACTGGTTGCCGAACTGGAAGGCGGCAGCCATGGGTTTGCATTTGCCAGCGGCCTGGCCGCCATCGATGCAGTAGTAAAGCTGCTTGCGGCGGGCGATGAGATCCTGGCAGTGGATGATATTTACGGTGGTGCCTTTCGCCTGTTTACTCATGTATACCAGAAGTTGGGGATTGGTGTGCGTTATACAGACACTACAGATGTGGCAAAGGTAGCCGCCGCCATCACTCCTAGAACCAAACTGATCTGGATTGAAACACCCACCAACCCAACGTTAAAGATCTCCGACATCCGTGCGATTGCAGTGCTTGCAAAAGCGCATCATGTGCTGCTTTGTGTAGACAACACCTTTGCTTCTCCGGCCGCACAAACACCGCTGGCGCTGGGCGCCGATATTGTGGTGCACAGTGCCACCAAGTATCTTGCCGGACATAGCGACGTGATCGCCGGGGTTGTGGTAACAAAAACGGCTGCACTCGGCGACCAGATCAAATTTATTCAGAATGCTTCCGGTGCCATACTGGGACCTTTCGACAGCTGGCTCACCATCAGGGGCATTGAAACCCTTCCCCTGCGTATAGCGCAGCATTCGAAGAATGCACAGGCCGTTGCTGAATTCCTGCAGACTCAGGATCTGGTAAGAAACGTTTACTACCCGGGGCTCTCTACGCATCATAATCATGCCATTGCCCAACAGCAGCAACAATACTTTGGAGGCGTTGTCAGCTTCGACCTCCAGATTGATGAAGCGGATGTCGCAACGCAACTGGTAAAATCAACACGCTATTTTCAATTGGCGGAAAGTTTGGGCGGTGTCAAAAGCCTGATCTGTTTACCCAGTGAAATGACTCATAAATCCATCCCTGCGGAGATCCGCCGTCGGGCGGGTGTTACCGACAGCCTGATACGGCTTTCTGTAGGGTTGGAAGATGCGGAGGACCTGATCGATGATCTGAAAAAAGCGATACGTGTAGCAACGGGGCGTTTAGCAACAGCAGCGTTTTAAAGCAGCTCAACAGGAGTTGCATTGTCCCAAAATAATCTTTCTTATTTTGGGGCGAACGCAACGATAACGGGATTGTTTCAAAAGCGCTGCAACAGACATTGGCATGTTAGTTATCCATAGAAGATTGTATTATGCATGGCGGATCATCACAGAATAAACTGACGCCTATACGACCTATCGGGAAAATTTGATAAAAGTATATTGATCTTTAATATACAAAGTTGTCAAACGTACCAACCATTCAACCATTTGGGGTTGAATGGTTGATATCGACTGCAGTCTGCATTGCGACAGGTTTTTCATATTGTACTCTTACACGTACGCCATACCTATTTGATGTCAATGCTCAGTATGCGCTCGCTACATCCAGTGTTTCCAGGGCATCTTCCGAAAGCGACAGCCGGGCTGCGTCGGTCATACTCTGCATTTGTGTTACACTGGTAGCACTTACAATGGGTGCGGTAACAGAAGGACGAGACAACAGCCAGGCAAGCGCCACAGCGGCAGGAGTAGTATGGTAGGCTTCGGACACGCCATCCAAAGCCGCCAGGATCTTCTTTCCCCGTTCATCCAGCATCTTCTTCACACCCGCGCCTCGCGTACTTTTTGTCAGATCCGCTTCACTCCGGTACTTCCCGGTTAAAAATCCGCTGGCCAGTGCGTAGTACGTGATTACCCCCAGGCCGTGTGCTGCAACAATCGGCTCATATTGTGTTTCATATCGTTCCCGGTGATATAAATTATACTCCGGCTGTAAGGTTTGATATACCGGAAGCTGTCGCTCAGCAGATGCCTTTAGCGAAGCTTCCAGCCGCTGGGGCGACATATTGGATGCACCGATCCATCGCACTTTTCCTTCCCTGATCAATTGTGCATAAGCCTCCAGCGTTTCCTCCACAGGGATCCCTTCATCATCAAAATGAGTCTGGTAAAGATCGATAGTATCGGTTTGTAACCGCTTTAACGAAAGCTCCACCTGCTTAAGGATATATGCTTTTGATGTATCCGGCTGCGGCTGACCCGCCATGCTGCCGCCAACTTTTGTAGCGATCAATACGGCATTCCGTTTGCCGGTTTTCTTCAGCCAGTTGCCGATAATGGTTTCAGACTCTCCTCCCTGGTTGCCGGGCGCCCAGTAAGCATATTGATTGGCGGTGTCGATCATATTAAACCCTTCAGCTACAAAATGATCCAGCAATTCAAATGACCTGCGTTCATCAGCAGTCCATCCAAAAACATTTCCACCAAAAACAACGGGTGCAATCTGCAGGTCGGTATGCCCAAGTGTTCGCTTATTCATATTTTAGTTTTATGCATTAAAAACAACCCGGAGCAGATATTGTTCGGAGCGGTTATATCGGTGCCGGCAATCGCCCGTCATACGGCCGCTTTGTATGCCGGAGCTTTGACCATGCCGGGAACCAACTTATGGGTTATCTTTGTAACTACACTCAATTTAAACCAGTAATAATATGAACAAATCAGCCATCCATCCCATGCCGGCATATTTCGACCGCTATATCAACCAGGTACCGGACGAACTGGAAATTGTACCCGCCATTCAAAAAAGCATCCTGGATATTTACCAGCTGGATAAAGAGAAGATCGACAGCCTGGGCGACCAGGTATATGCCCCGGGGAAGTGGACGATCAGGCAGATCCTTTTACATATTGCCGATTCGGAGCGGGTGTTCATTTACCGGGCATTGCGCTTTGCAAGAAAAGACCGCACGCCTTTACAGTCGTTTGATGAGAACCTGTTTGCCGACCATTCAAATGCCGGTGAACGCAGCCTGGAATCCCTGCTGGATGAGCTGGTAGCCGTTCGCCAAAGCTCCCTTGCCTTTTATAAGAATCTTAATGATGAGCAACTGCTGGCCATTGGCCATACTTATAATACCGAAATGTCGGTACTGGCGATGGGCTTCACGATTGTAGGACACCAGGCGCATCACTTTAAGATCATCGAAGACCTTTATTTCCCGTTGCTGAATGCCCAATAAATGAATTTTTATTTCCGTTTGCAATTCCGGTTACTCAACCGGCAGATAAAGGACTTTGGCCTGCACCCCTTATGGGGATGGCTGCTGGGTGCCGCAGGCTTTGTGCTGCTCTCATGGTTGCTGTTTTCAAAAACCGGTATGGCCATCTACCTGTACCTGTTCGCCTGTATCTCCTGGCTGCTGCAACTCAGCAACCGGAGCAGGACCAATTTCCTGCGCATCACTTTTCCGCAGGGATCCCTGCGCCGGATAAGACTGGTTGAAAATGCGGTTGTAGCCGCCCCCTTTGTACTGTTTTTACTTTTTAAACAATCCTTTATTGAGGCGCTGCTGCTCATCCCTGCCGCCTTATTGTTAAGTTTTATCGACCATGCACCGCGCATCGGTACAACCATTCCAACCCCGTTTGGAAAAAGGCCTTTTGAGTTTCTCACGGGTTTCCGCCAGTTGCTGCTGCTGATTACCGCAACCTACCTGCTGGAGGGCATCGGTATTTTTGTAGACAATTTCAATCTCTGTCTGTTTGCGCAGGCGGCCCTGTTCCTGATGATCTGTTCCTTCTATACCAAACCGGAGCCCTTGTTTTATGTATGGAACTTCGCCTATAGTCCCGCCGGTTTTTTAAAAGAAAAAATAAAGACCGCTATATGGCATACCAGCATCTTAACGCTGCTGCCCCTGGCAGCACTGCTGATTGCTTATCCGGAAAAATGGTGGCTCGCCGGCGGTATTCAATTATTGGGCTATGCGTATATCATACAGATCATCTTAGTAAAATATGTGGCCTATCCCGGCGAGATCCAGTTGGTGCAGCTGCTCATCTTTGCCGCCAGTATTTTTTTTCCGCCTCTGCTGCTGGGGCTGATTCCATTTTTTTATTCCCGGTCTGTTAACCGGTTAGCAATTTACCTTTCATGATCCAGATAACATCCCTTTCCAAGAGCTTCGGCAATCAGGTTGTTTTAAAGAATATTTCCGCTACGTTTAATACCGGCGGTGTATATGGCATTGTTGGAGAAAATGGCGCGGGAAAAACCACCTTGTTTAATTGTATTGCAGGCATTGAGGCACACGAGGGACAGATTACGGCCCATCACACGCCGCTAAAGAACCACCTGGGCTTCCTGCAAACAGAACCGTTTTTCTTTTCAAAGATCACAGGGGCCGAATACCTGAAGCTGCTTTGCAGGGCAAGACATAAACCCGTTGTACAACCGGAACAAAAAAACATTTTTGAACTGCCGCTGAATCAATATGCAACCACTTATTCTACCGGCATGAAAAAGAAACTGGCTCTGATGGCAATCCTGATGCAGGAGAATGATTACTTTATTTTAGACGAACCCTTTAACGGAGTAGATATACAAAGCAACCTGCTGATCACCGCCATTATTCAAAAGCTGAAGGCATTGGGCAAAACGATTCTGATTTCTTCGCATATCTTTTCCACCCTTCATGAAACCTGCGACGAAATATACCTGCTCCAAAACGGTTCCTTTACAAAAAGAGTGCTGCGGGCCGATTTTGATTTGCTGGAGCAGGAAATGAAACAGGTATTCATCGGTAATAAGATCGAACAACTGGCGTTGAAATAAGCCGGAAACAGCTGCTTCTTGTTATTTCTTTAACACTTCCGCCGGCTAAATTACCCGCCTTCATTTATTAACCTAAGTCAAGGGTTTTCTGATAAAAAAACAGTTGCTTTGCACTACAATTTCAAACACACAACTGGCTGCTTTATAAAGGATTTAAATATACCATTATCCCTACATAAAAGATTGAGAATCTATCAAAGACAGCCGGGAGTGTTCATCAGAACACTCTTTTTTTATACGCCTTTCCATAAGATCCGGTTTATTTAATAGGCTTACAGCATTTTTTACCGGCTATATGATTGCCGGAGCTCCTGTTGCAATAACGCAAGATTCGGGTTTCCTTTTACATTGCAGGCCCTCAATTTTGTGTTATAAATTCGCATTATGAAAGTACAGGAAGAAATAAATTTCACTAAGGTAGCCACCGCTATTGAATACATCCGCAGCCATTTCAGGGAGCAGCCCGATCTGGAAGCCATCGCAAAGGCGACCCATACCAGTCCTTATCATTTTCAACGCATCTTTACCGACTGGGCCGGGATCAGTCCGAAGAAATTTTTGCAATACATCAGCCTGGAACATGCCAAGCAGGTTTTAAAAAACCACCAGGCATCAGTTGCAGATGCCGCCTTCGACACCGGGCTTTCCGGAACCGGGAGATTACACGACCTGTTTATCAATATTGAAGGGATGACACCCGCCGAGTACAAAAACGGCGGTAGTAACCTCCAGATCCATTACAGTTTTGCGGCAAGCCCTTTTGGCAACCTGCTGGTAGCCTCCACCTCCAGGGGCATTTGTTATATGGCTTTTTATGAAGATGCACAAGCGGCATTACAGGAATTAAAACAGCGGTTTCCGAATGCCGGCTTCCAGGAGCGGCTGGATCAGTTGCAGCAGAACGCGCTGTACATTTTTCAAAACAGTCCTGCGCCGCTGCCGGAGATCAAATTACACCTGAAAGGCACCGACTTTCAGCTAAAGGTTTGGGAAAGCCTGCTGAAGATCCCCATGGGGCAGCTGACCACCTATGGCTCGCTGGCCGCACAGATCGGAAGCCCGAAAGCATCCCGTGCCGTGGGTACCGCTATCGGAAGCAATCCCGTAGCTTATCTTATCCCCTGCCACCGCGTCATCCAGTCTACCGGGCACACCGGAGGTTATATGTGGGGCCCTTCACGCAAGATGGCCATCATTGGCTGGGAGCAGGCCAGGACTAAAGATTAAGTTCTAAAATTCTAAATTCTAAATACTAAAAAGGCTGCGGTTGCAGGCTCTTAAAATGCGATTTCATATATGCAGAATCTACTGCCGTTCGACGGCATTGTAAACTATTATGGCCGGATCTTTACACCGGAAACAGCAGATGCTTATTTTAACCGGTTGATGGAAACCATCCAATGGAGGAATGATGAAGCCGTGATCTTTGGAAAGCGGATCATTACCAAAAGAAAGGTGGCCTGGTATGGCAATAAAGAATTTGCATATACGTATTCCAACGCTACCAAAACAGCATTAGCCTGGACAAAGGAACTGCTGGAGTTAAAACAGCTGAGTGAAGAAAAAACCGGCGAGCAGTATAATTCCTGTTTGCTCAATCTTTACCATACCGGTACGGAAGGCATGGCCTGGCATTGCGATGAAGAACGGGAGCTAAAGAAAAACGGGGCCATTGCCTCACTAAGCTTTGGCGCAGAACGGAAATTTGCCTTCAAGCATAAAACCAGCGGAGAGCGGGTAGATTGTTTTTTAGAACATGGAAGCCTGCTGGTGATGAAGGGTACTACCCAAACCCTCTGGCTGCACCGGCTGCCGCCTACAAAAAAAGTGCTGATACCCCGGATCAATCTTACTTTCCGGACGATCAGGGAGCATTGAGTGTTGAGAATCGAGAATTCAGAATCGAGAATTCAGAATTGAGATACCAGTCTTCACTAGCCGTCAACTTGCAGCCATCCGCCGTCAGCTACCGGCTATCTGTTAATAATCGCATGTGTGAAAAATTTGTTTTTGTTTTTTGGTTCTTAGTGCTTAGGATTTAGTATTTATAACTTTAGCATTTGCCTTCTCCCCAAAAAAAGAAGCCATCCTGACCAGATCAGGACGGCTTTTTCTAACAAAATAAACAAAAACAAATCACCAGATTTTTGCCCGTTCGTTTTCAGGCTTATACATTTTATCACCCGGCTTTACATTAAAAGCTTTATACCAGGGGTCAAAATTTGTTAACGGCCCGTTGCCTCTCCATTCAGCGGGTGCATGCGGATCAATCTTGATCAGCTGTTTTGCACGCTCAGGGGTCGACTTACTTCTCCATATCTGGCCCCAGCTCATAAAGAAGCGCTGATCCGGTGTAAAGCCGTCGATCAGTTCATTTCCCTGCCCTTGTTTGGTTTTCTTAAAGGCATCATAGGCAATGGCGATCCCGCCCAGGTCGGCGATGTTTTCACCCAGGGTAAGTGCCCCGTTCACATGTACAGAATCCAGCACTGTATAACGGTTGAACTGTTCTTCCACCATCTTTGTCTTCTCGCGGAACTTTTTTTCATCCTCAGGTGTCCACCAGTTTTTAAGATTACCGTCTGCCGCATACTGTGCGCCCTGGTCGTCGAAGCCATGCGTCATTTCATGCCCGATCACCGCACCGATACCTCCATAATTCACCGCATCATCCGCGCCAAAATCAAAGAAGGGGAATTGCAGGATGGCCGCCGGAAAAACGATTTCATTAAACGCGGGGTTATAATAGGCATTTACGGTATTGGGCGTCATACCCCATTCGGTACGGTCTACCGGTTTCCCCAGTTTGGCCAGGTTCCGTTTATATTCAAAAGCCGCGGCGTTCAATACATTCTGTGCATAGCGATCCGGAGCGATCTCCAAACCGGAATAATCCTTCCAGCGGTCGGGATAACCGATCTTTTTCATAAAGGCGCCCAGTTTGGCTTCGGCCTTCTGTTTGGTGGCATCACTCATCCAGTCGAGATTCTTGATCCGGTTGCTGAAGGCATCCTGTAGGTTCTGCACCAGTTCCATCATCTTCTGCTTAGCCTCCGGTTTAAAATACCGGTCTACGTACAGCTTTCCCAGTTGTTCCCCAATCGCATTGTTGATCACCTGCATCACCCGTTCCCATCGCGGTTTTTGCTCTTTTTGTCCGCTCAGGGTCTTATCATAAAAATCAAAATGCGCTTCATCAAAACTCCGGCCGAGGTAGGGTGCCATACTGGAAAGCAGGTTGTAGGTGAGGTAGGCTTTCCAGGTATCCAGCGGTGCGGAAGTCAGTAATCCCGAAAGCGCCTTATAGTACTGGGGTACGGTAACCAGCAAGCTGTCCTGCCCGCTAATGTCCATTTTGGCAAAAACATCTTTCCAGGCGATACCCGGTGTTTGCCGGGAAAGCGCATCCAGGCTGAATTTATTATACATTTTTTGCGGATCCCGCATTTCCTTCGGATACAGGGAGGCCGCCGCCAGTTTCTGCTCCAGGTCAAAGATGGACCGGGCACTTTTTTCTGCGTTTACCGAATCGGTTCCGCCCAGCTGCAGGATCTTTTTGATATAGGCCTTATAGGCCTCGCGGTTCTTTTCCGCGCCGGCATCCTTGTCGGTATAATAGTCTTTCGACGGCAATCCCAGTCCGCCCTGTGTAAACTGGATGATGTTTTGGGAAACATTTTTGTCATCCGGCCCGATAAAATTAGGAAACACCGTTTGCAGCCCCGTTTTACCGTTTGCTATGATCACATCCAGCAGCTGCTGGGGGCTGCTGATGGCGTTGATGGCATCCAGTTGCTGCTGAAGTACACTACTGCCGGCCTTATCGATAGTTGCCGTGTCCATACCGCTTTTATAAAATGCCGCAACATTGGACGGAGCCGTTCCTGCTGTTGCCTTTTCTTTTGCAACGTCCTCCAGCAGGGTATGTACGGATTTATTGGTTTTATCCCGCAGCTCATCAAAGCTTCCCCAGCGGGTTTTATCACCGGGTATCGGCGTATTCCGCACCCAGGTACCATTAACATACAGGAAAAAATCATCCCCGGGTTTTACAGTCGTATCCATATTCGCCCTGCTCAGATAGGCAGTGGCCGGTTCCGCAGCCGTTGGCTCCGCAGGCTTGCCGGTATTAACACCGCAGCCCGCTGCTCCGGCCACGAGGGCCCCCGCTACAAATATTTTTTTGTATTGCATATGCTATCAAATTATCCGTCAAAGTTAACTAACAGGTATTGTATCAGGTATATATTTACACAAACGGTAAGCCGGCCGGGGGAAACACCACCAGCGCCTCCGCTCCTCCATCAATGGTTCAACATCAACTTAATCCGGGTTAAGTTATTTTTAAACCATTGTCACCTGTGGGGTTCCGGTTCATATTGGTATAAACTTTGTGCCTTTATCCATGTCTTCCTTTTTTATAAGAAATACCCTTTTTGTGAAACAGGAAACCATCCGCCGGAGGCACCGCAGCCCTTCGCCTTCCGCCGGAAAGTTCTTTCAACATTCCTGCGCCCATGCATTCCATAACCGACAAAAAACTTATTTATGGCTCAGCTTACCCAACCCGTGTTCAGCATCAACGGCAAACCCATTGCTCAATTCACGGCGTTTTCTTTAAACCAATCGATCTTTGACCATCATCGTTTTACGCTTACCTGTCCGGCACAAACCATCGACGGAAAGGCCGGAATTTTCAACACTTCCAAAAATATGATCGGCGCCTCTTTTGGCGCACGGATCGCGGGCCCGGGAACCGCCGGCGCCTTATTATTCAATGGCATTGTAACCGGAGTGGAAACAGCGCGGTTTACCGGCCATCACGGCGACGTAATCATCACCGGGTACAGCCCTACCATTATCCTGGACAGTGGCCCGCATTGCAAAAGCTGGGAAAAAAAAGCGGTTAAAAACATCGCGCAGGATGTGCTTAAATTTTTTCCCCAGAACCTGCTGGAGCCAAAGATCCAGGTAACATATGGAGAAACCCTGGCCTATATGGTGCAATACAAAGAAACCGCCTGGCAGTTCCTGAAACGGCTGAGCAGCACCTTTGGAGAATGGCTATACTGGAATGGGCGGAACCTGGTAATGGGGCAGCCCTCCGGCGACCAGACCGCCGCCCTCGTATACGGCAGCCATCTCAGCAGTTTTAATATATCGCTGCAGGCGCGGCCCACGCACATGCAGATGATGGGTTGGGATTATATGAACAGCCAGGTATATACGAGCGCACCCAATGGCATTGAACAGAAGGCGGGGCTTAACCCCTGGGGAGAACAGGTCTTTAAAGCCGGACAGGCGGTTTATGGCACCCAGCCCAAACTCTGGAACAACCAGTTCCTGACCAATAAGAAACAACAGGATGAACTGCTCAATATCCGCAGCGCCATGGAAAGCAGCCGTTTGGTACGGTTTAACGGACAAAGCGGGCACCCGGGTGTTGCTGTGGGCGGAACCATTGAGGTAAGAGGTAATAATGTTTTCAGCAGCCAATCGGAAGGATATGGTGATTACCTGGTTACAGCGGTGAATCACTATGTGGATGCACAGGGAAATTATGAAAATGATTTTTCTGCCGTTCCGGCCAGCATAAAAATGCCACCGGTTGAAATGCAGCAGGATCCCGTTTGTGAAACGCAGAGCGCTATTGTTACGGATAATAATGACTACAATGGCCTGGGACGGATCCGGGTAAAATTCCATTGGATGAACGGATCGGAGCGCACCCCCTGGATCCGCGTAACCACACCGCATGCAGGAGGAGGTAAAGGTATGTTCCTGCTGCCCGAAATCGGTGAAGAGGTAATTGTAGGATTTGAAGGCGACAGTGCCACCAAGCCCTATGTGATCGGTGCCGTATATCATGGAAAAGCCAATAACAGTTTCGGCAATGCCGGCAATGATGTAAAAGCCCTTCAAAGCCGCAGCGGGAACAAACTGGTGCTGAACGATAATGAAGGCAGTGTGCACCTGACGGATAAAGGCGGTGCCGACATGAAATTTGACGGTGCGGGCAATGCCGTTACCAATACCAACAGCGATTATACCGTAAATGCCGGCGCCAATCATACCAGCAAAGTGGGAACCAATCAAACCAATAAAGTAGGCTCCGTTCAAACCAACAACGTGGGTGAAAAACATACTACAGATGTAGGCAACGGCAGCAGCGTGCTTACCATGGACAATGCCGGCAATGTAACCATCAACGGGAAGACCAGCGTAAAAATTGCCGTGGGCGCCCACCAGCTCATCATCGACAATTCCGGAAAAGTAACGCTCGACGGCGCCAACCTGCATGCCACCATGACCGGCCAGGTAAATATGAGTGCCCCCAACAATCATATAAAAGGAATTACCAAACTGGATGGCGGCGATGTATTTGTAAACTAACAACCAACCTATGAGTGGAATCATTAATATCAATGAACCGTTTTCAGAAAAGTATACACTGATCATTGAAACCGATATGCGGGCGGTAAATATTGCTGCCTATTCCCGTGCCCGGATCCGCTGGGACTTCCGGGTACTGCGGGTGGCCCCGGAGGAGCTGGAAGTGGAGCTGATCCGGCTGGACAACGTACTGCTGGAAGCAACCAACCCGCTTACAAAAGAAGTACAGCAGGTGAGTGATGTATTTGGAAGAATGTACAATGAACTGCACCTCGTCCTCGATCGCCATGGCCAGGTACTGCGGATATTGAACCTGGATATTATTCTCGATAAATGGGCCACAGTTAAGGAGGAAATGCAGCAGCACATCGAACATACGCCGGAGATCAAAGACGTGATTCTTTTAAACGACGAGCTGTTTCAAAGCCAGGAGAAAGTGATTACCGCCATACAGCATAACGAATTTTTTATGCTCTATTTCAACCATCTCTATGGCAATTATTTTCCGTTTCGCGCAAAGCGGGAGCAGCAGTATAATTTCTTCAACACCGCGATGCTGCAAATGCAATTTGGCGGGCACCTGGTTTCCGAAGGCAGCCACACCGTTCAACTGGAGATCAGTGGCACACCGCTTTTTGGTCTTGGAGGATTTACCCGGAAGGCATATGCCCAGTTTGCCGATCAGCTTCCACTGCACAAACTGGCACCGGAAATTGCAGACAACAGTAATTACCTGCTGGATAAAAAAACCGGCAAGGTACTGGAAGCAGCCCGTCAGAAATATGAAATCGCCGATGAAAAGAACCTTTACCTCAAACTGGATTACCATTTTCTTTCAGAAGAAAAATACCGGGAGCGTTTAAAGATGCAACCGGCATTTTATGCGCCTGTTTAACCAACATTCAACATCTAAACACTATGCAGGAAAAAACACAACAATTGAAAACATTGCAGATCGGTCGCTACTGCCTGCAGTGGCATCATTCCGGCCGTTGCTATACCCTTGCCCTGCTTACGCAAAAAGCCACCGGCAGCAACATGTTAAAACGAAAGATCCGGATATACCGGCTTCTGGTGACACCCGGAGGCCGTATCCGGCTGGAACGGCATCAACGCACGCAAACCCTTCAAAAAATAGCTGGTTATGGGCAATAAGATCATCACAGAAAAAGACTTCTGGATCTGCAGCGAGGGAAACATGCCCGCTCCCTTTCAGGGCACAAGAATGGGACTTAAAAAAAAGAGCGGCGACATCTATATTACTACAGAAGATAAATCTACCAGCAGCTGTGTCGATTTCAGTTGCAAAAAATACATGCTCCTGATGGCCATTGCCGCGGCTGTACTGGTGGTTGGCGCCATTTTGCTGGGCGTACTTACGGTAGCTACAGGAGGTGCAGCGCTGATCGCTATTGGTGCACTGGCCGGCCTTGCGGGGGCTGCCATTGGAGCCGTTGTGGGCGCCCTGCTTTGCGGACAAAAAATGGCAGGCAAACGCACCTGGGTCGGCGGGAAGCAAAATTTTGTTTCCCAGGGCACCCGGACGGTTACCGGCGACCACGTAATGACCTGTCCCATCGGAGGCGTAATCACCTTTGCCCCCCAGATCAAGAACTGGAGCCAGGCGCTTTCCATGGGAGCAGCCAATTACATTGGCGGGCTGATGGAAGGTATGATGGCCGGAGCGGCAGTAGGTATGGGTGGTGCGGCGCTCAGCGGCGGTGCAGCAGCCATGGGTGGCGGCGCCGGGTTACGCGGACTGGGTCAGGCAGCGTTGCAGTTTGCCAAAAGTATGCCCAAGAATTTTCTGGTGAATGCTGTTCAAAGCTTTGGTAAATTTGGCCTGGCCCTGCGGGGAATGATGGGAGCGCAAAGCACGGCAGCCGCATATGGCAATACCGGCACGGCAGGTGCAGGCGATTTTACCTCCGGCTTTTTTTCCATGGAAACCGGGGCCGCACAATCGGTAAAAAATGTGTTCACCGGCGGCGGCTCCTGGCAGGATTTTGCAGGCATCGCGCTGATGTTCAGCCCGGTGGGTAAAGGCGTTCAGGAGCTGGAAGGAAAAGGCAAACCCGGGGCTGAAGAGCCGGGCGGTTCCAAACCCGGAGAAGGCGAAACCGCAAAACCCGAGGAGGAAGGCGTTGCCCCAAAAGCGGATGCCCAGGAAACCGCTCCACCAAAAAAGGAAGGTGATGGGGAGGCTTATGAAAGTCCTGCCCCCACCGTGGAAAGCCTGGTACAAAAAGCCAACGAGGCTTATGAACGGGCAAAAGCCGAGTACGAAGCGCTGGGGAAGCAGTATACGAAAAAGACCGTTGCCTCCGATGATATTAAAACATTGAGCGGCTGGGGCGAAAAACCGGAAGGGTACGCAGATATCGCTCCTGAAAGTGTAAAAGACCAGGCGGATGCCATCGGCCATGAGCCCAGGAAAGCCGGGGCCATGGATCAGAAGCATAACGGCGGTTTTGACGGGAAGTATAACTGCTCGCATAGTGAGAAACAGATCTGGACACAAAAGCCGAATGAGCCGATCGGTTCTTCAAGGGAAGTATGTCCGGACTGCCAGGGGTTTGGTTCCAAACAGGCCGTTGCAACGGGAAAGCCCAATGTAGTGGCAGGACCGGAAGGCACCCATATTTATTATCCGGATGGCACATATGAATTTATTCCAAGAGATTAAACATGAACAACAACTTAACAACTTTAAAAGACCAGGCGCTCGCTGCGATCAGTAAGGATCCGAAAGGTGCGTTACCTGTAGATATAAGAAACCGGATATTCGGCGAACTGGATGAACGCAGCGCCGCACTGCTGCTGCTGCGTACCCTGTTGTTCGTACGTCCGCTCTGGAACCGGACATGGCCGCATGACCCCTATTGGGACGACCTGTTTACCCATATAGAAGCCTTTACCGGCGGTGAATATGATGCCACAAAACTGGCGGCCCGTATCCGGCAGGCCCATACATATATGGAGCGACGGATGGAAGAAGAAAAACTGGACGCAGCCTATGCCGGCCTGGCCCTGGTTTATGCCGGGTATGAGATCACTTCACATAATGTACAGGCCACCGCGGCAGAAGATGAGGCCGACTCCGATCCGGAAAACTGGAGCGCTTTATTTGTGGCTTCGCTCGCCTGTAACGGAGGCTGCGCCGATCTTACGCAAATCGATCCCGTCAGGAACCGGGCTTTCTGGAACTATTTTATCACAGGTATCGACGCGGCAGTTCAGCAGCTTCCGCTGCCGCCCATTGCCGCCGCTGAACCTACCGCCACTTCTGAAGAACGGCCTAGGAAACAATTCACGCTTTTTTTAAATGGTGATGAACGCAGCACCGGGGAACTGCTGCAGCTTTATACCCAACTCATGACGGATAACGGCTGGAAAGCGCTTAAATTGGAATCCTATTATGTGAACAATAAACATTCCATGACGGTATTTTATCAGCCCGACCAGTCGGAAGCCGCATGGACCAAAATGGATAACATGAAGCTGTTCAGCTTTAATAATAAAAATGAGATCCGGTTAAAGATCGGGGCACTTCGTGATGCAATGTACCGGTGCCGCCCGGCTGAAGGGGCCTGGTATAAAATGGAACTCCTTATCGAAGCCGGCGACGCGCATGCCTTTTCATTTTTCTACGATACACAATTTCCCTTTTTTAACAGCTGGGCCGATCAGCTCGATTTTATAAAAGATTTTGAAACCTACAGCAGGGATGAAGCGTTTATCCCGGAATGGCTGAAAGAGATCCTGGTGTTTAACCAGCCCCGCTAGCAGACTTATACAGACAGCGTTCAGGTTTGAACAATAACATCGTTTCGCTTAATCCGTCGGGTTCGGGGCAATCCCCCGTGCGCGTCAGATCATTCATTTGGTTTTCACCGATTCGCCGGCAGCCCTTATAAACAGGCGATTCCATGGGCATCTTGAAATATGATCGTATCGCTGTTTAACCGGTTTGCTTTCTGAAAATGATAAAATGTGTAATTTCAGTACATGATTGAAAATGTTATCAGCAGCTTCGACCCAGGCACCATCACCACCCAGCTGGTCATGATCTGCGTTTCCATATTGATCGGAACGGTCATCGGCGCTGAAAGGGAATACAAAAATAAATCCGCAGGTTTAAGAACCTTTATCCTGGTATCCTTTGGCTCCTGTATTTTTACGATCCTGTCCATCCGGATAGGGATTAACAATCCCGACCGGCTTGCTGCAAATATCATTACCGGCATCGGCTTCCTGGGTGCCGGAGTCATCTTTAAGGACAATACCAAAATAGAAGGTATTACCACCGCTACTACGATCTGGGCCACAGCCTCCCTGGGAATGAGTGCAGGTGCCGGCCATATTTACCTGGCCCTCCTGGGCACTGCCGTTGTGATCATCATTCTGAAATTGCTGATGCCCATTCAAAAATTCATTGACAACCGGCACAAGATCAGGGAATATAAAATTGCAACGGCGGCCATCACCGACTTTGAAACCTGTTTGGCCTTATTTCATGAATATCATTTAAAGTTCCTGCTGGTGAGCGAGCAAAAAGACCCCGGGGGCTTCTCCCGCACCTGGCAGGTAAGAGGGGCTCTTAAGAACCACGATCGGCTGGTTTTCCGGCTGGTGCAGGATCCCAGGATCCTCTCCTATCATTTTTAACAGCTAAAACATCGTATAAAAAGGCGTCCGCTTTTCTGTTGCTGAACCTGTGGATGGCCGGCAGCAAACCAACAAGATCCCATAGTCACAAAATGCAGAAGGGAATACGGCCGCCTTAGAAATCTGCGCGTTTCTTAGAGCCCTGGTGTCTTCGTGGCATACACAATGTGGAACAGTTTCATCCGGCTTACCCGTGGCCGGCGATCAGGATATTTTTCCAGTTACGGAATACATACCGGTGGATACTTTTCAGCCCTACCCACATGGGCAGGGAAACCCATAAGCGGGCTCCGGGCTTCAGCGTAAATTCAGTAGTGCGTGTAATGGTTGTTTCTTTTTTGTGCACGGGATTCAATACAAAGGTTTCAACAATAGCATCCACACAGGGGCCAAAATAAATGCTGGTTTCGCGCATTTCAAACCGGAGCTTTTCTTCCGGCACCCATTCCAGGATGGTTTGCCGGATGAGGCCTTTGTCGGAAATACATTCCCGGGTAGCACCCACGCCTCCCTTGCCCTCCGCCAGCCGGCATTCAACCGGCTTGGGAAGCCCTAAAAGAAAATAGCAGGGCTTTTGTTCGTCCATTTTTGAATAAAATAACAACGGCCAGAGCTGAGCCGGGGTCGCTTCAAATTTCCAGGTAGTATGAAGTTTCATCGGTATTTTTATTAAGGCAGTTTTCTAGTTACCAATGGCACTTGCCAGCAACGCCCTTCCAAACCGTTCCACGATTGCTGCCGAAGTAACTGTAGCGGCTGCTAACGGCATTTCCGTTCCGGACCAAAGGCTGGTGAACTCCGCATCATTCTGTGCCTGGGCCCTTTTACGAAGCACCGCTGTTAAGGCATTCTGATAAGGGTATGGAGGCACCGGGATACCCGAGGTTTCAATCGCAGTTATAAAGGCATTGGACAGGCCCCGCGCCCATCGCCCCGAAAAGGCAGTGGTCAGTACGGAGTGCTTTTCCTGTTCCCTGCTCAGCAGTTGTTTATAAGCAGGAATCGCCTGGCTTTCAACCGAAGGAATAAAAAGCGTTCCCAGCTGCACTGCAGCCGCGCCAAGGGCAACCATCTGTTTAGCATCCGCCGTATCCCGTATGCCACCGGCGGCGATCACGGGAATATGGATCGCCGTTCTCAAAGCCTCAAGCAAGGCTTGCAGCGAAGATTGTCCTGCTACGTTTTCATGTAAAAAATGCCCCCGGTGTCCGCCGGCTTCTATGCCCTGCGCCACCACCATATCTATACCTTTCTCCTGCAGATAGACCGCTTCTTCCAAACTGGTAGCCGTACCAATCAGTAATACCTTATGGTTCTTCAGCAACCGGATACTTTCATCATCCGGACATCCGAATGTAAAACTCACCAACCGCACACCTTCCCGGATCAACACCTCCAGCTGGTCTTTATAGGTATACAGGCGCGGTATCTGAAGATCAGCTTCGGTTAATTCATATCCGCGTTCGGCGGCCAAACGGTGTATCAGTTGCCGCATGGGCTCCAGAGAAGCCATGTCCACCTCCGGGATATTGTGTACAAAAAGATTTACCCCAAAAGGCCGGGCGGTTAATGCACGTGTGTTGTGCAGCAATGTTGCAATTGCATCCGGCGAAAGCCCTCCAACCGGAAGCGATCCAAGTCCGCCGGCATTGGAAGCGGCAGCCGTCATTTCCGGAGTAGATACACCCAGCATGGGTGCCTGTATCACCGGGTAAGTGATCTGTAACGCCTCACATAGTGTTTGGGTATGCATGTTTTCCTGTTTATGTTGATTTTTGCCGGTGCCGGTCACCATCGATCGGTTAAGCATCGTAGCGCCCCCTTATAAAAGCGCTGCCCATTGTTGTTTGAATCAGGATCAACCGTATATGAAGCACCTGCTATGGCGTTCACAAACGCCCGGTTTACTGTTTTTCCGCAGCTGCTTTTTCCTTCACCACTACCAGGTCGCTCAGCTCCACCTGCATAGGCAATAAGCCGATCTTTACTACAGCCCGTTTACTTTTAATCTCCAGTACTTCGCCCACCTGGTGATTCCGTTTCATTTTAACCTGGTCGCCTACTTTGATCTCCCCTCCTATTTCCTGGTATTTGGATTCGATCTTTTTCTGGATCTTCCCGGCAGTTTTCTTTTCATTCTTATTGAAAAGAAGGTTATTGATCTGTTTGATCAGCTTTTGTTTATCCTCTTCCTTCTTCCACTCAATGGTGATCTGTTTGAGCTTCCGCTCCATATCTTTAAGATAGGTGATCCGGTCTTCGGATATCTTATTCTGCTCCCGCAGCACATTCATTTGCTGACGGTGTTTTTCCTTATCCATCACCCGCTCCATTTCCTTTTTCAGCCGTTCATTCTCCCTGATCAGCCGCTCCAGCTCCTGGTCTTTTTTTGTAAGGTCGCGCAGGTTTTGTTCTGTTTTGTTCAACAATTTATCCAGCCGGTACTGGTCATCATCCACCATTTGCCGCGCCTGGTTGATCAGCCGCTTTTCCAGTCCGATCCGTTCTGCGATCGAAAAGGTATAGGAACTGCCCGGGCGCCCTACCACCAGCTGAAACATGGGCAGCAGGTTCTTTTCATCAAAGGCCATGGCACCATTTACGATCCCATGTGTTTTTCCCGCCATTACCTTCAGGTTGAGATAATGGGTGGTTACGATGCCATAAGAATGCTTCTTCAGCAACTCCAGCAGGATCACTTCAGCAAAAGCGCCACCCAGGTTCGGATCACTACCGCTCCCCAGTTCATCAATAAAGAACAGGGTTTTACCGTTGGCATGTTCCATAAAATGCTTCATATGGATCAGGTGACTGCTATAGGTACTAAGCTCAAATTCCAGGCTCTGGGTATCTCCGATATGGATCATGAGCTGTTTGAATACCCCAAACTCACTGTTCGGATGCACCGGCACCAGTAACCCGCTTTGCACCATCAGCTGCAGCAGTCCTACCGTTTTCATGGTAACGGTTTTTCCACCCGCGTTCGGACCGCTCACCACCAGTATCCGCTGGCTTTCATCCAGGTTAATCGACACCGGGAAGGTTTGTTTGCCGGAGCGTTTATTATACAAATACAATAAAGGATGATACGCATTTACCAGGCGCACCTGTGCCTTGTCTGCCACCACAGGAAACTCCCCGTTGATATCCCCTGCAAATTTGGCCTTGGCACGTATAAAATCAAATTCTCCAATTACCGTATGCCAGGTATTCAGTAAGGGGGCATGGGTAGACAGATGAGCGGTAAGCTGGCGCAGGATGCGGTCTACCTCTTTGCGTTCTTCATGCTCCAGGTCGGCCACTTCATTATTCAGGTGCATGGTTTCTTCAGGCTCGATAAACGCCGTTTTACGGCTGTCGCTCTCCCCGTGCAGGATCCCTTTGATCGCTTTTTTTTGCTCGGCAAATACCGCAATCACCCGGCGACCGTTCATAAAACTTTCTTCGATCTCCGCCAGGTAGCCCTGCTTATTAAGTTTGGCAACGATCTTATCGAAGATGCGGCGCAGTTCGGTGCGTTTGCGATACAGGCTCAGCCGGATATCCTTCAGGGCCGGCGATGCACTGTCCTTTACCTGTCCGATCTCATCCACCACTTCATCAATCATGCTGATAATGGCCTTTTCATAATAGGTTTCTTTTATGACCCGGTACAGGCTTTCATAAGCCAATTTCCGTTCTGCATCAAACCAGCGGAAGATCTTCTCGATACTCTCGGCCAGTTTCCGGATCTGCAGCAACTGCTCGCCGGTAAGCAAGGCGCCGGGAATCGAAAGCAGCTTTAGCTCCCGCGACAGGTTTAAAATATAATCGTTGGGAAAATAAACTGCATTTTGCAGCAACTGTTTAAATTCATGCGACTGCTTCAGCTCCTCATCAATAAACCGTTTATGGGTATGGATGCGCAGCTGCTCTGCCTTTCGTTGTGCATAGTCCGTTTCACAATGCTTTGCTACAAGTTCCCGGATTTTGTCAAACTCTAATTGTATATATGCCGATTCGGGGTATAATTTCATAAACGCCTTCTGTCATTTTCAAGCCTGCAAAGATACGAAGAGGAACCGCTAAATGTTAAATACTAAATTCCAAACACAAAATCCTCACTGTCTCCCCCCCCGCTGTGTACGACTATTTGAACTTTCCCCCGCCTTTCCGCGTTATTAAATTGTAAATTACGGCACGAATATGTAATTTACAGGCAGTAATCGATCCTGCAAATTGAAAACTATTATTCCCATATTGCTATTGACTGCCCTGGCAGTAACAGCCTGCGCACAGAAAAAAAAGGCGCCCGTGGTTTTTACAGGGCCGGCAGCAAAATCTTCTACAATGAGTCAACAAACAGATACAGCCACCTTTGCCAACGGGTGCTTCTGGTGTACAGAAGCCATTTTCCAGGACGTAAAAGGTGTTTCCTCCGTTACCAGCGGCTATACAGACGGACAAACAAAGAACCCCACCTATAAAGAAGTATGCACCGGCAACACCGGTCATGCCGAAGCCTTACAGATCGTTTACGATCCTTCCGTTATTTCTTTTGACGAATTGCTGGAGATCTTCTGGAAAACCCACGATCCTACCACGCTGAACCGGCAGGGAGGTGATGTGGGCACCCAGTACCGCAGCGGCGTCTATTATCATAACACCGCCCAAAAGGAAAAAGCGGAGTATTACAAGCAGGAACTGGATAAGAGCGGCGCTTTTGATAACCCGATCGTAACAGAAATAAAGCCCTTCACCGTTTTTTATCCGGCAGAAGCGTATCATCAGTCCTACTTTAACAATAATGAAAACCAAAATCCTTATTGCACCATGGTGATCCGCCCAAAAGTGGATAAATTTCGTAAAGTATTCAAAGACAAGCTGAAATAGCTGTTAGGAACGAGATATGAGATTTCAGATATGAGATTTAGAAATTGACGCATGTACAAAAGTCTCACTTCTCGAATCTCAATTCTCACTACAAAACAAACGTTAATTGTTGCCGGATGCGATAAAAAGCGCATAACTTTGCGCCTTCCAAAAAAAGGAGACAATAATGTTGGACATAACAAATTTTGATCAGAACTGTGTAGCCAACCCGAACAACAACATTTTTGGGTTGCCCAGCACCGAAGAAAACGCCGACCTGATCATCATCAACGTTCCCTGGGAAGTAACCGTAAGCTATGGTGCCGGAACGGCCAGGGCACCGGAATCCATCCTGAAGGCCAGCATGCAGGTTGACCTGTATGACCCCGACTATCCCGACGCCTGGAAAAGAGGTTATTACCTCAAACCAACCGACCGGACGGTACTCCTGAAAAGTGATTTTCTGCGCAAAGAAGCCGAACTCTACATCGATTATATATCCAAGGGTGAAGAACTGGGCAAAAACCAGTTCATGTGCCGTACCATCAAAGAAGTAAATGAAGGCGGCGTATACCTCAATAACTGGGTGTATGATCAGGCCAAAGTGCTGCTGGACGACAATAAACTGGTAGGTTTGCTGGGCGGTGATCATAGCACACCCTTGGGATTGTTTAAAGCACTGGCCGAAAAACACGGGGAGTTCGGGATCCTGCAGATCGATGCGCACTGCGACCTCCGGAAAGCCTACGAAGGGTTTGTATACTCTCATGCCAGCATCATGTACAATGCACTGAATGAAGTGCCCCAGATCAAGAATATTGTACAGGTGGGCGTTCGCGACCTGGGACAGGACGAGTGGGAATACATCAAAAACAGTGAATACCGCGTCATCACCTATTTTGACCAGGAAATAAAGGAACGCCAGTTTGATGGCGACACATTCAAGAACATCGCTGAAGAAATCATAGGCAAACTTCCGCAAAAAGTACATATCAGTTTTGATATCGACGGGCTCGACCCCAAACTCTGCCCCGATACCGGTACTCCGGTTCCCGGTGGGTTTGAACTGGACCGTGTGTTCTTCCTGTTTAAAAAGATCATTGAAAGCGGCCGCCAGCTGATCGGCTTCGATCTGGTGGAAGTAGGTACCGGTGAAACAGACTGGAATGCAAACGTAGGCGCAAGAGCCCTTTACAAATTGTGTAACCTGCTCGCGGGTAGCAATCAATAACCCGTTCCGGGACTAAAATCTTCAGTATTGAGTGATCCTACACAAAATAACAGCCCCGCCGCCATCGCTACCGAAGCCGGCCCGGGGTATCGTTTTGTGATCCCGAATGCCCGCGTACTCATCTACCAGGTTTTTGCCTATGGCATTATTTTTTTAAACATGCTGGGGCAGCTGCTGATGGACTATCAGCGCAACAGTCCCAACCTGAAGATCAGCGTGCTGGTATGTGTGCTGCTTTTTGTAATGTTTATCTTCCGGGATGTATACCTGTTACGTAAAAAAAACGCCCTGCAATCGCTGGGCATTGTCATCCTTATACTGGGTTTCCGCTGGTACCAGTATGCACTGGGCTGGGGATTTGCCATCAACGTGCTCTTATGGTTTCTTTACCTGGTAGCGCGCCGGCAGCTGGTGATAAACATAACGGTTGAAGAGATCCGTTACCCTTCCTTTCCGGTTAAAAAGATCGCCTGGAACGAAATCAGTAACCTGGTATTAAAGGCCGATATCCTTACCATCGACCTGAAGAACAATAAAATATACCAGCATTTTATAAAAGATGCGGATCAGATCGTTTCAGAAACAATATTTAACGAATTTTGCAGGAAGCAGCTGGCTGCGCATAGCCGTTAGTTAACAGCATCAGGTATCTTTGGTTAGCAGTCAGCTTTTAGCTTTCAGAAGATCTGTTTGTATTTCGATTTTTGTTTTTTAGACTTTTTGAATATAGCGCTTAGTATTTGATATTTAGGACTTAGAATTTAGCATTTAAACAATGGCATTAACATCCTCCCCATACCTTTTGTACTCCGACGGCAACGGGAATATTTTTGAAGATACCAGCCTTTACGCAGTAGGCCGTAGCGGATGGGACGCCCTGCCCGTGCCCGTGGAAGACTGGATCGAATTGCCGGATGGCGGATCGCTTTATGAGCTGCCCGGACGCGTGGGAATTGGTATTGATGTAAAGACCGGTGATCTGCGGCTTTGCGATAAAGGCTGGGCAGTTGCCGCTTTTATTCCGCCGGCGCATACAGGCTTTTATATTGCCGCGTATGAAACCCAGCCGGAGGCGCCTACCCTGCCATTGTTTTGTTATACCGCGGTGGCCTGGCAAAACGATAAATTTTATGTTCCGGCTATGCGTATTGAACAGGATATCCGGCAGGAATGTGCCGGTTTTGATGCAGACAAAGTAAAACTGGGTGTAGCACACCTTACAAAGGCTTACCCGCATAATCGCCTGGTTAATCACCTCGCCAATAATTGTGCACTCACCTATCACTGCCCGGCTGCAAGAAATTATTTTATCGGCCGCTGGGAATGCCCGGTACCCGCTTCGCCGGCCTGCAATGCCAATTGTGTAGGCTGTATCTCCCTGCAACCCGACGAGGAAACCATCGTATCTACCCAGGATCGCCTGCAGTTTAAACCCACGGTGGAAGAGATCGTGGAGTTTACGGTACCGCATCTCGAAACGGCGCCTTATCCGCTGATCAGTTTTGGACAGGGCTGCGAGGGAGAACCCCTGCTAATGTGGGAAACACTGGAAAAAGCCATCATCGAGATCCGCAAGCATACTTCAAAAGGCAGTATCAATATCAACACCAACGGATCAAGACCCGATGCGGTGAAGCGTCTTTGTGAAGCGGGATTGAACTCCATCCGGGTAAGCACCAACAGTGCCCGCAGCGAAATCTATATGCCGTATTACCGTCCCAACAATTACCAGTTTGAAGATATTGTGGAAAGCCTGAAAATAGTCAATGGCTTCGGCGGCTGGACCTCTATTAACTATTTTGTGTTCCCGGGAATGACCGACAGCGTTGCGGAATACGAGGCCCTGCGGAAGCTGATCCGGGAAACAGGATTGAAGATGATCCAGTGGCGTAATTTTAACATCGACCCCGACTGGTACCTGGGGAAGATCGGGGTTAGTGAAACCGGTGAATTCATGGGTGTAAAGCAACTCATGGACCTCATCCGGGAAGAATTCCCGCATCTGAAATACGGGTATTACAATCCCCCCATGGAGCGGATCAAAGGAACCTACGAAGTAGATTTCGCCCATTATTAATCCATTTCTTTTTCACGCAACAACGCGAAGGAGCTAAGGTTGGCCACAAAGGTACCAAGGCACGAAGAAGCACTAAGCGTCTCCCTTTGTGTTTCTTTGAGTCTTCGTGTCTTCGTGGTTCTATTCCCCACGCAGCATAACGACGTTAACGTTAGCCACCAAAGCCCAAAAGCACGAAGAAGCACTAAGCGTAAACCCTCCTTTGTGTTTCTTTGAGTCTTCGTGTCTTCGTGGTTCTATTCCCCACGCAGCATAACGGCGTTAAGGTTGGCCACAAAGGCACCAAGGCACGAGGATGCACTAAGCTAAACCCTCCTTTGTGTTTCTTTGAGTTTTCGTGTCTTCGTGGCTCCTCTTCACGCAATAAACGCAAAGGAGCAGCGAACGCAACGAATCAAACCTTTGCCGGCATCAAATAGAAAAAGCAGCATTAAGAACTTCGCGTTTCCTTATGCTTTTGTGGGTCTTTGCGGTTCCATTAATGCCCGAAAGCAGATAGCTGATCATCGCCCCCTACATATAAATCTCCTGATGCTTTACCAGCCAGGGTACCGCAACCGTTGCAAATACACCTGAAATAACCACGATGCCCAGCAGGAGGTGCTGGAACTGCACGGTCAATACCGGATCTGGGGAACGGTGCACCTGCAACGTGCCATAAATACAGAGGCCTGTAAACAAGGCCGACAATACGATATAGATCCTGTCGCCTTTCGGAAAAAGCCGGTCGATCAGCGCAAATGCAACCCCGGCCAGCGGCAACGCAAAGAGCGTAGCAAAAATAATGGTGGATACATTTACCAGGTCGTGCAATGGAAAAGTGGTAGACTCCCGGAAAAGCACATCATATACCAGATTTAAAACGGTGGCAATATAACCTGCAAATAAACCGGCCATCAGCGGTTTATAAATATGACTGTTGTAGTTTTTTGTTTCCATACAGCAAAAGTATGATTTATATCACATTTTTAAAACCGCTCATCATTTTTTAACCATCTGTATACACAGCAAATACCTGTTTTGCAGACTGCAACGGAGCTACCCGGACGCCTGCAAGGTTGCTGTTCAAACAGTACTAAAATGGGCTATTTAACGTTTGATTCAGCCAGCTTCGCCAGCTGCTTCTCCTTCAAAAGGGCAAAGCGCTTATCGCTGGTCCGGATCAGCTTTTCGGCTTCCAGTTCGCCGATTGTCCGCGAAATCGTTTCGTAAGTAGTTCCTACAAAAGAGGCCATGTCCTGCCGGGTAAGCCGGATATCAATATATCCCTCGTCATTTACCCCAAAATTGTCTTTCAGCATCAGGATGGCCTCAGCAATCCGCCCCTTCACTTCCATATGTGCCATATTGCGCACCCGCTTTTCCGTGGCTTCCAGCTCGTTGGCATAGAAGTCCATCAACGCGTACGTTAGACGGGGATTTACCTGCAGGGTGGCTTCAAAGAACGGAATATCCAGGTACATCAGCCCCGTGTCTTCAAGTGCGGTGGCCGACACCGGATATACCTTCCCCTTTCCCAGGCCCCGGTACCCGATCATATCCCCGTTTTTTGCAAACCGGATAATGAGTTCTTTTTCATTGCCCCAGCGTTGGTGGATCTTGACCTTTCCCCAACGGATAAAGAACACGCCTTTTACCACGTCTTGTTCCGAAAAAACGGGCTGGCCTTTTTTTACAACGAGCAGTTGCCGGTTGGCATCCACCGTGGCCCGCCATTCGGGCATACAGTGCCGGTATAGAATATTATTATCGGGAGCGTCCTGTTTTTCTTTCATTGCTGTTTTCAAAAATAAAAAAATACCGTTAAGAATCGCTTCCCTGTTCCCCACCCATTACAGGTCACCCGATTTTTTACACTTTTTTCATCAAAATTATGATATAAATCATACTTTTGCAGCTTCTTTTTAGATCCCATACAATATGAGTATTCCGATTTCAACCGCCCTTCAGTCTACATTAGCCTCCGAACACATGGAGCAACGGCCCGCTTCCAAAAAGATCCGGCTGGTATTTATCTCCCTGCTGGCCATTGGCATTGGTGCATTGGTAAGCCTGATAGCAAAGCTCCTGATCAGCCTGATCAACCTGGTAACCAATATAGCTTTCTTTGGTAGCTTTTCTCTGGCTGAAGCCTCTCCCGGCCATCATCATCTGGGCATGTGGGTAATCATCGTGCCCGTGATCGGCGGCATCATTGTGGGCTTTATGGCGTTGTATGGCTCCCGGGCCATCCGGGGTCATGGGATCCCGGAGGCGATGGAGCAGATCCTTACCAACAATAGTAAGATCAAACCTACGATCACCTACTTAAAGCCGCTTTCTTCTGCTATTGCCATTGGTACCGGAGGGCCCTTTGGTGCAGAAGGTCCAATCATCGCTACCGGTGGCGCACTGGGATCCACGCTCGGGCAGCTGCTCAAAATATCGCACCAGGAACGGAAGGTATTGCTGGCAGCCGGCGCCACTGCAGGTATGTCAGCCATCTTCGGAAGCCCCATTGCCGCTATTTTTCTGGCGATCGAGCTCCTGCTGTTTGAATTTTCTGCTGCTTCTATTTTGCCGGTGGCCCTGGCCTGCATTACCGGAGCAGCCGGACATCATTTCCTGTTTAGCAGCGGTCCCGTATTTGCCATTGCGCAAACCATCGCCACGCCTTCAAACCCGGCGCTATTCCTGTATAGTATCGAAGGTATCCTGATTGGCCTGCTTTCTGTAGCGGTAACAAAAGCGGTATACTGGCTCGAAGAACTTTTTGAACACTTGCCGGTTCACTGGATGTGGTGGCCGGCCATCGGCGGATTGGCGGTGGGTATTATCGGTTATTTTCATCCCAATACCCTGGGCGTGGGTTATAACAATATTACGGATGTATTATCCGGCAGCCCCACGCTTAAGGTTATTGCACTTTTGTTCCTTTTCAAATTCCTTTCCTGGGCCATTGCCTTATCCAGTGGAACATCGGGTGGCACCCTGGCCCCCCTGCTCACCATCGGGGGAGCCGCCGGCGCCCTTACAGGCATGGCCTTTCAATATTTTTTTCCACAGCTGGACGTTTCTGTTTCGCTTGCAGCGCTTATCGGCATGTCGGCCATGTTTGCCGGAGCCTCAAGGGCGCTGCTGACCTCGATCCTTTTTGCACTGGAAACCACCGGGCAGGTGCATGCGCTGCTGGCATTGCTGGCAGCCTGCGCGCTGGCCTATTTTATTTCTTTTTACCTGATGGAACATACCATCATGACTGAAAAAATTGCACGCCGCGGTGTGCGCACCCCGGTGAACTATACCCCGGATGTGCTGGAACAATACCAGGTAAAGGATGTAATGAGCAACGACGCCCTGCTCATTAGCAGTGATAGCCGGATCGCCGATGTAAAGCAGTGGCTGGATCAGCACCCGGATACCCGCGCCAGTTACTTTATTATCACCGGCAGCGATAATAAACTCAGCGGTGTGGTAAGCTCTTCCAGTTTGCTAAGTGATCACCAGGATCCTGCCGCCCGTGTAGACTCGCTGATCAAACGCAAATCGGCCTGGGTACAGGAAAATGGCTCCCTCAAAATGGCAGTAGAAACCATGCTTCGCTTTGATGTGGATCTGCTGCCCGTAACGGACAAGAACCAGGTAGTGGTTGGCAGCATCAATTACAAAAATATCATGACCGCGTACCAGCATGTGCGGAATGCCAGCGAGCAGAAGCAGGTGCATATTTCATTGAAGCGGCAAACCCTGAAGCTGCTGATAAAAGGCAACCGGCTGGTGCACCGCAATCCCGGCAAACCGCAACGGAGCGAGGGAAAAGCATAACCTTCCTGCTGCGTGCGAAGGATCTTCACATCCCTGTTCCTCAGCGGCGGAATGAAACAACGGGCATCCGATCTTTCCTGGCGTCTCCCGCGGAT
The DNA here is from genome assembly GCF_021044425.1 of Niabella pedocola. GTDB lineage: Bacteria > Bacteroidota > Bacteroidia > Chitinophagales > Chitinophagaceae > Niabella > Niabella pedocola. The sequence goes on from NZ_JAJNEC010000005.1 coordinate 398,991, forward strand.
ACAGGGCTTTCAGCAGGTATGATTCTGTGGCATAAAGTTTGACCCTGGTAAAGAAACCGTATCGTTATGATGGACCGTGTCTTCTCCTTCTTCCTGCCCGCGTTTCTCTTGCTGACGGTTGTGGCCTGTTCTTCTTCAAAGCGGCCGCAGTCGGCCATGAATGACGACGGCTTCAGCAGCCGGAACTTTTTACAGCAGATCAATACCATTCGTGCAAGGGGATGCAATTGCGGCGGGCGAAACTATCCACCGGCACCGGCGGTAGGCTGGAACAATAAACTGGAAAACGCCGCAGCAGCTCACAGTAATTATATGCAGCGCAGCGGCCGGCTAACGCATAGCGGACGCAACGGTATGATGCCCGAAAAAAGGGTTTCCGCCTCCGGCTACCAGTGGAGTGCGGTTGCGGAAAATATTGCCATGGGACAGCGAAGCACTTCAGAAGTCATTCAAAGCTGGCTACAAAGTCCCCAACATTGTCGCAACATTATGAGCCGGAATATAACCGAGATCGGCGCCGCCCGTTCCGGTGCTTACTGGACCCTGGTACTGGCCGCGCCTGCCTATAAATAAAAAGAGGCAGCAAAGAATTACCGCCCCGGCCATAGGTAGCCCTTTAGTATGTTGATACCTTTGACTGCAGCCTACACTTAAGAACATTCAGCTCTTTGCGCAACCTGCATCGCAAGCTTATTGTACATCATTTTATTTAAGAGTATAGGATTTACTTTTGTTTGGATTTACCGGCAGTACAGTATACCTGTTTTCGTTACTCCGAAGCTTCTTATTATAAAAAGCAGCAACGAACGGATACAGGGCTTTTTTATTTCATCCTACGGTCTTCCAAAAACGAACAACGACGATGGAGTTTCCAGGTCTCAAACAATGTGCTTCCGGCCGCAATATACCGTGCATAGCCACCGGAACGCCTGACCGCTATCAGGCCAAAAGCTGTATTTGGTCAGGTGTTCTATATTCAAAAACCGTATGCATAACCGGCCTTTTAAGCCAGCCGGTGCTTTATGTTTTTATCCCCCCGCTCACCGAAGCAGGCGGGCTCCCAAAAAGACAAGACCTCATTCTGTTCTTCCAGAATGAGGTCTTACCCATTTTTTAAGTACCATTAAAACTTAAACCAATTCTGCCCTTCTTTTACCTTTTGCACGGGCACTGCTGTCGCGCTCCGTTTCACAACATTTTTCAAATCGGGTGGCGGTCCACACATGATCCAGTTCCACGCTGTCCATCCCTGCATAACCCTTGTCGGTAAGTTGGCACCAGCTACGATCCCTGTTCAAATCGGTAACGATCTTGGAAGTCGATTTCGGGTGTGCTACCCAAAACTTTGTATTCTCTTTCAGACAAGGCATCACTTCATTCAAAATTCCATTCAGCTGGTTTTCGTTTACCGCAAATACCAGCGCAAAATCAAGTTTTCTTGATTTCAACAAAGGAGTCATGTTCTTGGCAAAGGATAATTTACTGAATTGTTTTTCGATGGATGAGGGGAGTCCTTGAATTAAGAGATTTTTTTCTTCCGCGTACTGTAATTTTTCGAACACTGTTTGAGTCATAAGAACTTGAAGGGGTTTATTAAAAAATCTGACTTAAATACTCAATTAGCAAACAAGATTCATCTAATTAAAGTGCAAAAGTACGAAAAATTAAAGTTTTAGACAAGCTTTTAGAACAAAACCCCTACTTTATTAAAAGCAAGGGTTTTAAATATATAATATATATGGCATCTACTTACCTACCGGCCGGTAGTACTTCATGGCTTCCGGCATAAACTTCTGCAGTTGCTCAATTCTTCTTTCCGGTCCGGGGTGCGTGCTTAAAAATTCCGGTGGGCGGCTGCCTTGTGCCTGAGCCTGCATCCGTTGCCAGAGGCCGATGGCCTCCTGCGGGTTATATCCCGCCATAGCGGCCCAGATCATGCCGTAATGATCGGCTTCCAGCTCCTGCTTGCGGGAAAAAGCCAAGATACCTACCTGCGAGCCCAGGCCCACTGCGGTGCCAAATAACTGGCGCATTCCGCTGGAAGTTTTATTGGCCATAAATGCATCCAGGATATTGGTGCCATATTGGGCGGCAACCGTCTGGCTCATCCGTTCATTGGTATGCCCGAACAATGCGTGGCTTACTTCATGTCCCATTACGTTGGCCAGTGCCGCCTCATTTTGAGTAATGGGCAATAACCCGGTATATACTACAATTTTTCCACCCGGCATACACCAGGCATTGGCCTCATTGCTTTGTACCAGCTTGGTTTCCCATTGATACCCGTTGAGGTCTGCCGTTAAATTGTTTTGCTTGTAAAACGTATTCACCGCATTGATGATCCGCTGCCCCACCCGGTTCACCATTTCGGCGTCCCGGTTGCTGCTAGTGGTTACTACTTTATTAGACGAAAGAAACGTTTGGTATTCGGCTACGGCCATTTGCTGCAACTCCGATTCCGGCAGCAATTTCATCTGGCTACGGCCGGTAATGGCATTCGTGGAACACCCCGCTCCTACGGCTGCCGCAGCGATAAAGATGAACAAGTTCTTGATCATAGTGAAGGATTTTAATTTGCAAATAAACAATCTTTGTACCAAAGTCAGGTGGGAGACTTCAGATATTCGGTTTTTGGCCATTCGTTTTGTGATCAGCTAACTCATTATTCGCCCCTCAGCATCCTTTCGCGCAATCCGGAGCCTTGAAATTAGCCCGGTACTTTAGCATTCTGGTTAAATCAGCGTTAGCTTTTGGTTGTAAACCCAACCGCTGATAATGACAGCCGGGCGGGTATGTGAACGCTTACTGATTCCGTTGTTTACGACGATCCCTGTTTTTAAAGATCGGCACCTTATTCTCAGCACCCTTTAGGATTCTGCCAATGTTTTTCTGATGTGTAAGGATCACCAGCAATGCCACCGCAACCGCAAACACCCTGTAAAAATGATTATCTACATTAAAGATCACCAGTATAAAAACCGGGAAGGCCAGGCTGGCCAATATAGAACTCAGCGATACGAAACGGGTCAGGTACAGTACCAGCAGAAAAATACCCGAGCAGGCCAGCGCTGTCCAGGGACTGATGCCGATCACAAGACCAAACAAAGTAGCTACTCCCTTACCACCCCGGAAATTGGCCCATACGGGGAATATATGACCGAGCACTGCTGCAATTCCAAAGATGAGCTGGATGTTTAAAAAAGCAATATCATTATCGGCAAACTGGGGAAGGAAAAGGGCCAGCTTAACGGCAAGGAAACCTTTCAGGGAATCACAGATCATAACAAAAGAACCCCAGCGAGGCCCCAGTACCCTGAATGTGTTGGTGGCGCCGGCATTACCGCTGCCATAGTCCCGTATATCAATCCCGAAAAAACCTCTGCTAACCCAAACCGCAGTAGGAATACTGCCTAAACAATACGCTAATAAAAAGAGTAGTACATAATTCATGTATATCCAGCTAAGTGAAATACAAAAATAGCGATAAAAAGCTAACCGCCACTTAATAAATCTTTAACATTGATTTAAAATTTCACACATGAAACTTTAAACACAACCAGTTGTTTTTCAAAAACTTATCATCCATCACCAATCCTGTTTCCACCGCCCGCTCCACAATTTCAGGTTCATCTGCTTCCAGTAAACCGCTCAAAAGCAAAGTGCCCCCGGGTGCCAGTTGCAGCTTCAGCTGCGGTATGGTTTCCATGAGCACATTTTTATTGATATTTGCGAGGATCACGTCAAAACGGGCTTCCTGTTCGGCGGATCCGGATTGCAGCAGCCGGATGCCGGCACAATGATTGATCTCAAAATTTTCGCGGGCATTTTCGATACTCCATTCGTCAATATCGGTTGCCAGCACTGCCGCAGCGCCCAGTTTTTGGGCCAGGATCGCCAAGATACCTGTACCGGTGCCGAAATCAAAAACACGTTTGCCGCCAAAGGATATGCCGCGCATTTGCTGCATCATCAGCCAGGTGGTAGCATGATGCCCGGTGCCGAAGCTCATTTTGGGGTTGATCACAATTTCCTGCGCTACATTATCAAAAGGTGAATGGAACGATGCACGTACGGCCACAAAATCGTCTACCACCACAGGGTCAAAATTAGATTCCCAAAGCGCATTCCAGTTCTGCGGTTCCAGCTCGCTCATCTCATACGTAACCTGCAACGGAACGCAAACCGCATCCAGCTCCGCCTCCGTAATCTGCCCCTCGCTAAAGAACGCTTTCAACCGGGTATCCCCCTCTTCAAAACCATCCGCCTTATCGGCCAGCGCCGCGATCAGCAATTCTGATATGTTTGCTGTGATATTCAGAAACACCACTTCCGTATATGTTGCGCCGCCACTCATCTTTATTGTTTTTATACGCTGTTTTAAAACCAGCAGGCCAAGGTATATTAAATCACCAGCATCTGCAAATTCTTTTAACGACTGAGCTCGTGACCATAGTTTCCTGTTGAGCAAAAAAAAATCCTTTACAGGAAATTAGAGCAGTTCATATTATCAATATCTTTATAAGAGAACGATTCATTTAAACCAATTATTTAGTAAGGCATATGACGAATCCTGCACAGCAGTTAAAAAGAACGCTTAATGCTACCATGTTATGGGGCCTGGGCGTAGGGTATGTTATTTCGGGAATGTATTTTGGATGGAACCTGGGTCTTGAAAAAGGCGGCACCCTCGGCATGGGTATTGCCACCCTGTTCATCGCACTTATGTATGTTGCCTTCACCTTTAGTTATACAGAACTTGCCTGTGCCATTCCAAAGGCCGGTGGCGCCTTTGATTATGCCGGCCGAACAATGGGAAAAGACCTGGCTTTTTTTGCCGGCATGGCCCAAAATATTGAATTCATCTTTGCACCTCCGGCTATCGCCTTTGCCATTGGCGCCTATTTTAATTTATTCTTTCCGCAGTTGCCGGTGCTGGGCATTGCCGTTGCCGTCTATATTATTTTTACAGCCCTGAATATTTCCGGTGTAAAAGCGGCCGCCACCTTTGAACTGGTGATCACTATTATGGCGGTGGGCGAGCTGTTATTATTTGCCGGTATTACGCTGCCGCATTTCGACACCGTGCATCTTAAAAAAAATGCACTGCCGGCAGGATGGACTGGTATCTTCCCCAGCATCCCGTTTGCCATCTGGTTTTTCCTGGGTATTGAAGGCATTGCAAATGTGGCGGAAGAAACCAAGAACCCGCAGCGTACCATTTTAAAAGGATTTGGTTCTGCGATCCTGACGCTGGTAGTGCTTTGCGCACTCACCTTTATCAGCTCGGTAGGTGTGGCCGGCTGGGAGGCAGTGGTATACACGAAGGAAGGCACCACATCAGACTCGCCGCTTCCGCTGGCCTTATCGCATATTGTTACCAATAACGCCTTCCTGTATCATATGCTGATTACCGTTGGGCTGTTCGGGCTGGTTGCCTCCTTCCACGGTATTATACTGGCTGCAGGCCGGTCTTCATTCGAATTCGGAAGGGCCCGCTTTGCACCGCAGTGGCTGGGAAAAGTAAACCGCCGGTTCCAGACACCTTCCAATGCCCTCATTGCAAATATGGTGATCGGTATCATTGCGCTGCTTACCGGCAAAACCGGGGAGATCATTATCCTCTCGGTATTTGGCGCATTAACCCTTTATATCATTTCCATGATTGCCGTGATCCGTCTCAGGCGGAAAGAACCTGCGCTGGAGCGGCCTTTTAAAGTGCCCTTCTATCCGTTGTTCCCTTTTATTGCATTGATCCTTGCCTGCATTTCATTTATTGCAGTGATCGTTTATAATTTCAAACTCGGATTGGTGTATCTGGGCCTGCTGCTCATCAGCTATATTTTATTCAGTCTTTTCTTCAAGAAATCGTTATGACCACCAAAGAAATTTTACAGTACGTTAAGAACCACGAATCGGGAAAAGTAAAAATCGCCTATGTGGATATTGACGGTATCCTTCGCGGAAAATACATTTCTGCAAAAAAATTCATGGGCATCGCAGAAAACGAAACCTCTTTTTGTGATGTGATCTTCGGCTGGGACTCCGGTGACGTGTCCTATACCAATTGCAACTATACCGGCTGGCATACAGGCTACCCGGATGCACCCGCGCGGATCGATCTCAGCACCTTTCGTAAGATCCCCTGGGAAAATGGCCTCCCTTTTTTCCTGGGAGAAATCATCGACAACAAAGGAGCCCCGGCCTATGTTTGCCCGCGGCAACTTTTAAAAAAAGTGCTTGCCGACGCATTACAGCAGGGACTTAAACCATATGCAGCGCAGGAATTTGAATGGTTCAATTTTGCCGAAACCCCGCAAACGGCCGCTGAAAAGGGCTTTCAGCAACTCACCCCACTTACACCGGGCATGTTTGGCTATTCCATTTTAAGAAGCTCACTCAACAACCGCTTCTTCACCGCGCTGTTTGACCAGCTCCGGGACTTTGACATTCCCATCGAAGGCATCCATACTGAAACAGGGCCCGGCACCTACGAAGCCGCCATCGAATATTCCGATATCCTTACCGCTGCCGACCGGGCCGTGTTGTTTAAGACCGCGGTAAAGGAGATCGCGTATCAGCATGGCATCATGGCTACGTTTATGGCAAAGATCCATGAAAGTCTGCCGGGTTGCGGCGGACATGTACATCAAAGTCTCCGCGATAAAACCGGGAAAAAAAATGTGTTTTATAATGGCAAAGACAAGCAGCAAATAAGCACCACCCTCCGGCATTATATAGCCGGGCAGCTGTATTGCCTGCCGCAGATCCTGCCGATGTTTGCCCCAACCATCAACAGCTATAAGCGCCTGGTAGAAGGCGCCTGGGCTCCAACGACCATCACCTGGGGCATCGATAACCGCACCGTAGCCCTGCGGGTATTGCAGCAAAGCGAAGCAGCCTGCCGGCTGGAAACAAGGGTGATCGGTGCCGACGCCAATCCCTACCTGGCTATCGCCGGCGCTATTGCATCCGGTCTTTACGGCATCCGGCATAAACTGGAGCTGCAGGACGCCGTAACCGGCAACGGGTATACGGACGAATCTCATGGTGTATTGCCGCGTACGCTGGAGCAGGCAACCGCCGCAATGAAAGCATCCGCAGTAGCCCGGGAATTATTTGGCGAAAAATTTACCGAGCATTTTGTAACCACCCGCGAATGGGAATGGAAACAACATTTAAAAACCGTAACAGACTGGGAGCTGAAGCGCTATTTTGAGATCATATAAAAGGAACCCGATCCATTGATGAGGGTCACAAATCCTCCCTAAAGACTCCAATAGTCACCGGAAGGATTTTAGAATTGTTCATGAATAACAATGCTTAGATGCTGAACTGTTCACCGCAGGCCGGCTGGTTCAGATTGACATTGTCCAACATGACGAAAAGATCATTGATCCGTCATCCACTTTACCTCATGATACAACTAATTTATAATTAATTTTACCAAATGGCATTTGACAAAATTTATCAATACAATTTTCCAACCACCATTCGTTTTGGTGCGGGATCCAGTAATGAACTGGGTGATTATTTAAAAAAACATGCGCTGGACCGCCCGTTGATTGTAACGGACCCGGTGATTGCACAACTGGACTTTTTTAAGAAAATTGTGGCTACACTCCGGGCGGGCGGGGCCTCGGTAGAAGTATTTCATGACATTCATAAAAATCCCGTAAAATCAGATGTATACCGGGGAACCGACCTGTATGATGCCACCGCACGGGATGCCATCATTGGCATTGGAGGCGGTGCTGCACTGGATGTGGCCCGGGCTGTTGTACTGCGGATACATCACCGGGAAGACCTGTTCAAATACGACGATCTTATCGGCGGAGACATTTATGTAACCAATGATGTGCCACATTTTATTACCATTCCTACCACGGCGGGAACGGGCAGCGAAGTTGGCCGCAGTGCCATTATTGCTGATGATGAAACCCATCAAAAGAAAATACTGTTTTCGCCCAAACTGCTGGCAAAGGTTGTTTTTGCAGATCCGTTGCTTACGATGGACATTCCACCCGCCATTACCGCCGCTACCGGCATGGATGCGCTTACCCATAATCTGGAAGCCTACCTGGTAAATATGGAACATCCCATGTGCGACGGTATTGCCCTGCAGGGTATTTCGCTGATCGGCGAATCAATCGCAACCGCCGTACATAAACCGGATCTTGAGTCACGGAGTAAAATGCTGATCGCCTCCCTGATGGGTGCGGTAGCTTTTCAGAAAGGATTGGGCGTGGTCCATTCGCTCGCGCATCCGCTTTCGTCCCTGCTGGATACCCATCATGGCCTGGCCAATGCGGTTAACCTGCCCTATGGCATGCGCTTCAACATAGAAGGGCAGGAACAGAAATTTAAAAAAATTGCCGCGGCTTTAAACCTGGCAGGATCAGACGGAAAAGACGTGGTGGATTACCTGTTTGAATTGAATACCACCATCCATATTCCGCATCATTTATCTGCGATCGGTGTGAAAGAGGAACATGTGGAAACCCTGGCCGATCTTGCCATTGCAGACTTTGCACATCCCAACAATCCCAAACCGGTATCGAGGGAGCATTTTAAACAACTTTACCTGGAGGCTTTATAAACAATGAAGATCGGATTAACATATACCGGGTCAGAACCCAAACACATCAACTATGTCAACTGGCTCAAAGGAGCGGATACCATTGAAGTGATTACCCTTTCAGCGGCCCTGGACAACCTGGATGCCGTAACCGGTTGCGACGGCATTGTACTTTCCGGCGGCGTGGATATTGCTCCGGAATATTACTCCGGCAAGGCCGGCTATGCCAACGCGCCGGATCATTTCCAGGAAGAACGGGATGCTTTTGAAACGGCCGTTTTCCGGAAAGCCCAGAACGAGCAGATACCTGTATTGGGTATCTGCAGAGGAATGCAGCTCATCAATTGCATTTATGGCGGCACCCTGGTACAGGACCTCGAAGTAAAAAATGAAGTACACAAAGTAGCCGACAACCTGGACAAGGTACATGGTATCCGTGTTAAGTCGGGCAGTATCTTACACGAGGCTATCGGCAGCGAACAATGTGCTGTAAACAGCGCGCACCACCAGGCGATCGGTAATCTTGGCCGGGGGTTACAGATCACCGCCACGGCACCGGATGGGGTTGCCGAAGCAATGGAACGTACGCAAACAGCCGGCCATCCGTTCCTCCTGTGCGTACAGTGGCACCCGGAGCGGATGTATCAGTTCGGACTGGCACAAACAGCATCATCCAACGGAATACGAGAAAAATTTTTAGCAGCCATACAAAGCAAATAATAACATGGAAGTCATTAACCCCGCTACAGAAGAGCGGATCGCAACACTTACAGAAGATAATACACAAACCCTCCAGGAAAAATGGCAGCAGTTGAAAGCCGCCCAGCCCGCCTGGCAGGCACGTCCGCTGGAAGAACGGATCACCGTGGTAAAACGGTTCAGCGAATTACTGGAAGCCAATACCACCAGGCTTTCGCAGGTATTGACCAGCGAAGTAGGAAAACCACTGAGCCAATCTGCAAACGAGATCCGGGGCGCTGTCGGCCGCATCAGCTGGCTTACCGGGAATGCCGTAAAATATCTTAGTGACGAGGTTATGAATGAAACGGCCGATATGGAAGAACGCATTGTATACGAGCCCCTGGGCGTAATTGCAAATATTTCTGCATGGAACTATCCCTACCTGGTAGGCGTTAATGTATTTGTGCCTGCCCTGCTGGCAGGTAATGCCGTTTTGTACAAGCCCTCTGAATATGCCACCCTTACCGGACTGGAAATTGAACGGCTGTGGAACGAAGCGGGACTGGATGCCGGATTGTTTTTGACGGCCATCGGTACCGGCAGTGTAGGAGCAACGCTTTTAGATATGCCTTTTGACGGTTATTATTTTACCGGCAGTTATAAAACCGGCAGTTTTATTTACAACAAAGTGGCGGCAAAAATGGTACCCTGCCAGTGCGAACTGGGCGGCAAGGACCCATTGTACGTTGCAGACGATGTAACGGATATTGCAGGAATAGCAGCAGCCACCGCAGACGGCGCGTTCTATAACAACGGACAGAGTTGTTGCTCCGTAGAGCGGATCTATGTACATGAAAACAAATACGACGCTTATGTGGAAGCATTTGTAAACGAAGTACGCTCCTGGAAAACCGGGGCACCTACAGATGAAGGCGTATATTTCGGTCCGCTTACACGTAAAGAACAAATTGCAACGCTGGAAGCACAGGTTGCAGATGCGCTTGAAAAGGGAGCCACGCTGCTTACCGGCGGGAAAAAGGCAGCCGGAAAAGGCTATTATTTCCAGCCTACGGTACTTACCGGTGTAACGGCCGACATGAAGGTGATGCGGGAAGAGTCCTTCGGACCGGTGATCGGCATCATGAAGGTACAGGATGATGCAGCAGCCGTTGCACAAATGAAGGATACGGAATACGGACTTACCGCATCTGTATACAGCAGTAACCAGGCAAGGGCCACCGGCATTCTGGAACAGGTAGATGCCGGAACGGGGTATTGGAATTGCTGCGACCGTGTTAGTGCCGCTCTCCCCTGGAGCGGCCGGCAACACTCGGGATTTGGAGCTACACTCTCCCACTCCGGGTTAAGGGCATTTACCAAACCCAAGGCGTATCATTTCAGAAAACCGTAATATGCTTTATAACAGTCTGCTTATCGTGTAGATGAGCAATCCTACAATACCACCCACCAGGGTGCCGTTGATGCGGATAAACTGAAGGTCTTTTCCCACTTCCAGTTCCAGTTTATTGCTCAGCTCCTTCCCTTCCCAGTTACCAACGGTATTGCTGATAAGGGTACCTGCCTGCTTTGTATTGCGCAGGATGTAGTAATACGCATTATAACGGATCCAGCGATCGATCTTTGCACGCATTTCGGCGTCCTGCTGCAAACTGGCTGCCAGTTCTTCTACCGTTTTTTTAAAATACCGGCCCAGTGCCGAATCCGTTGCAGAAAGATCCTGCAGCACCTGTGCCTGCAACCGCTTCCAGATATCTCCGGCATATTGCTCCAGCTTGGCGGGTGTAAGCAGGTCGTTCTTTAACCGTTCCAGGTCGCGTTGCCATTCAGGACTGGTTTTGAGCGTTTCTGTAAATACCAGCAGTTGCTTGTTAAAGTCTTTCCGGATCTTATGCTGCGGATCTTTTTCAATCTCCTGCAAATAGTTTGCAATACCGGCCGTAAGTTTAGTGGCAATATAATTATTTACAAATCCCGGAATCAGGAAATGGCTTCCCTCTTTTACCCGTTGCTTTACCAGGGCTTCATTTTCTACCACATAATGGCGTACTTTTCCCAGCACAAAGTCCAGTACGCGTTCATGGTCACCCCGTTCAACGATCAGTTCCAGGCCTTTGGCCACCACCTCATTCAAACGTACACCATCCAGCAGCTCGCCTGCTTTCCGGGCAATAAACCCCGTGATCATCGGGGCATCTGAAGTTTCAATCATCCGTTTCAGCAGCCTGGAAGCCTCGGTTACCAACAGCTGTACATTCTGGGGTTTAACCAGCCATGCAGCGGCTACCGAACTCAATTCAAGCCGTTCGATATAGGGCCGCAGCGTTTTCGCGTTCAAAAAATTGGTCACCACAAAATTCCCGAGGTTATCTCCGATGCTTTTCTTGCTGTTTTCAATAAGATTGGTATGAGGTATAGGCAGGCCCATGGGATGATGAAACAATGCCGTTACGGCAAACCAGTCGGCCAGTGCGCCCACCATCGCCGCTTCTGCAAACGCCTTTACATAGCCGATCCATACATCCGTCCGGGTCTTTAACAGCAACACACAACCCAGGAACACCAGGGTCATCAGTATAAACAAACCGGTAGCCAGCGCCTTATGTTTTTTAAGTTGCGCCGTTTTTACCGCATCCGCCGATTGTATTCCGTTATTCATTTTTATTTTATTGGGGGCATTGAGATATGAGATATAAGATGCCAGATTTGAGATTCCAGATACCAGACCTGCAATGCTGAATATCAAATCGGAATGCCGGATACCCGGCTCTGAGCACTGAATGTCCGATTCTCAAATCTCATATCTCGTATCTCAAATCTGAATCCCACTCCCCGAAAGTATAAAAAATTATGCCGTTTAAATGTGATCCCTCATTTATGAATGCTAATTTTGCCCGTCTATGAATTACAAGAAAGAAGCCAGAAATACATTACTGCTCGCATTCCCCATTATTCTCGGTGAAATTGCGCAGATTTCCCTGCACCTGGTAGATACCGCAATGATCGGTGCGCTGGGATACAAGGAGCTGGCGGCTGCTGCCCTGGTACTCAACGTGATCAATATCCCCTTTGTATTGGGCATCGGGGTAACGATTTCTGTGGCGCAGATGGTTTCACTGGCTCATGGAAAATATGACCGTCAGCTAATCTCGCATTACCTGTATAACGGTTTTATTCTTTGTACCCTTGCCGCCATCGTTATTGCGGCGGGCATCATTGCAGGCACCGAAGTGCTCTATCACCTGGATCAGGATCCCGAAGTGGTGGCCTATGCCGCGCCGCTGATGCGGGTTATGGGCATCTCCATTATACCGATGATCCTGTTTATGACCCTGAAACAATTTGCAGATGGCCTGCAGTATACCAAAACGGCCATGGTGCTTTCCATAGCCGCCATACCGCTGAATGCGCTGCTTAACTGGGTCTTTATTTACGGACATTGGGGCTTTCCGGAATTCGGACTCATCGGTGCGGGCTATGCCACACTCATTACCCGTACGGCCATTTTTGCAGCCCTGGCCCTCGTGATCCTCAATCACCGCGTGTTCCGGCCTTATATGGCCGTTGCCAGGAACCAGTGGAAACTGAATGGCGCCACCTTCCGGCAATTATTAAAGATCGGCATTCCCAGCAGCCTCCAGATCGGAATGGAAGCCGGGGCTTTTGCCGTTTCAGGTATCTTAATGGGTACCATTCATGCCACCACGCAGGCCGCGCACCAGATCGCGTTGAGCTGTGCTTCTTTTACGTTCATGGTATCCATGGGACTTTCGCAGGCCGGTTCCATCCGTGTAAGTACGGCCTTTGGGGCAAAGGATATGAGGCGTATTTCCGTGATTGGCAAAAGCACGATTGTGCTGGCGCTGATCTACGGATCCTTTTGTTGCCTGCTCTTCATCCTGCTGCGCAACCAGTTGCCGCAGCTCTTTAACAAGAATTCGGAAGTGCTTTCACTAGCAGCAACCTTCCTGTTGCTGGCGGCTGTTTTCCAGATATCCGATTCCATCCAGGCCATCAGCGCCGGTTTGCTGCGGGGTATTAAAGATGTAAACATCCCCACTATTTTTATTGCCATCGCTTACTGGGCACTGGGTATTCCCATCGGATGTCTGCTGGCCTTTCATTTTAATATGGGTGGTGTGGGCATCTGGCTGGGACTGATCGTAGGGCTTACCGTTTCAGCATTGTTTTTAACGCTGCGGTTTCTGAAGAAGGCAAAAAGCCAACTGATTGTGTAATTTTAGCTATACATCATATTGAAACGGGAACCTTTTGAAGCAAAACAGCAAACAACTCCTATCAGCTGGGCACATATCCTGATTTGCGCCATTCCCATTCTTGGTGTAACCTTAAGCATTATCCTGGATCCGGAGAATGAGCTGAAAACGGCGCGGGGAAGCCTCGCAGTCATCCTGCTATTAGCCCTTATGCTGTCTACAGTTGTCTTTCTTATTGTCCGGAAAATAAAGCCCCCGGTAACGGGTACCTATCTCTCTATTTCGTTCAAAGGCATCCGGTACCGGAGATTAAAACTGATTGACTGGGACAAGATCTGGTACTTATATATCGAGGAAATACGCGGAGAAACAAGCATGAAGCTACTCCGGATTAAAATCCTTGACCAGGAAAAAGAGGTCGATATTCCGATAGCCGGTCTTGATAAGAACGAAGATCAGATCATGGACGCCATCCGTTATTTTTCTGAAGGAAAACAGCTCCAGATCCTTCACAAGGAAATATTCACAGGCCCGCTGATATGATCCGTTTTTATTTTCACTGCATACTGAGGTTGTTTATAGCCACGAAGACTGGAATACACCAGGAAACACCAGGAATGACATATCATTAGTACATCTTCGTGCCTTAGCCTTTGTGGCGGACCGAGTCATTGCGCGAAAAGAACCTGTTTAGCCACAAAAAAACGGAGGCACTAAGGAACACAAAGGGTAATAATCATTATGAGAAGCAAACGCTTTATATGCATGAAGCTTTCGGAACCGAAATATTAGAACCGGCACTGCGTCGTTGCGCGCAATAAGAACCGTACTACTGCTCTCTGATGCTGCTTTATGTCTTCATGCCTTTGTGGCTGACTAATTATCCGCAGCTCATCAATCATCATCGTCGTCATCCCCTTTCTTCTTCTCCGGGAATTTTAAAAACGCAGCCCGCACCGGAGAAGGTGCCGGTGTGCCTTTGATGCCCATCCAAAGGATATCATTGAACACCAGGTCCGGAACAGCATCTTCCTTCGACCAGTCGAACTGTTCGCTCCAAGCGGCCAGTGTTCCTTTTGAGGGATTGCGTTCGGATAAATTCACGTTTGCGGAAAGGTGGTCAAAAGGTGTAAGATCCGGAGTGGCGGCAAAACAGCGCCACATAGGCGTTGCAGCAGCATCATATTGCGTCATCGGCGGCATACCCAGGATCAGCTCTATCGTACGCAGCATGCCGGAAGTGGAATACATCGTATGGTCTACCGAACGCCGTTTTACGTACGGGCTGATCACATAAGCGGTGCTCCGGTGGGCATCCACATGATCCGGTCCGTTTTGGGCATCATCCTCAAGGATAAAGATGGCACACTCCTTCCAGACAGGGCTCTTGCTGATATAATCTACAAACATGCCCACTGCCAGGTCATTGTCGGCCACATGGGCAAAGGGAGTTTTCCGGCCGGCACGCATGCCTTCGGTATGATCGTTACCAAAACGCAATGTTGTTAGCTGCGGAAGCGCATTGGCGGCTACTAATGAGTCAAAATCCTGCTTCCATTGCCGGAAACGGGTGGTATCGGCCACCCCCAGGTCATAACCGGAATAGCCCATGGCAAAATTACCTTTAAGCACATCCAGTTTTGCCTTCCCATTATCTACAAACTCCCCGTAGGTACGGAAAGACACGTTGTTCCGCGCAGCATGATCCCATATAAAGCCGTCGCGGTTGTTGGCAATCTTGCGCTCTCCTTCCCCGCCATAAGTGCCCCCCCTGCCGCCATAGCTCGAGGGCCATGTTTTTTCCAGGTAGTCAGTGGCATAAGCGCCCATACTCCAGTTATGTCCGTCTGCACTTACTTCCGCATCTACATAAAAGTTATCCAGCAATACAAAATTGTTTACGATCTTATGCTGGTTAGGTGTGATCTTTTCACCAAAAAGACAAAGACTGCTGTCGCCATTTCCCTGCGTCACATCTCCCAGCACCTGGTCATAAGTGCGGTTTTCCTTAATCACATAAAATACATGTTTGATGGGAGAAACTGCGCCAACCTTCATGGGTACCGGGTTCCCCGGTTCTCCCTGGGCCGTTAGCTCTTTATCTTTTGAATAAGGTGTATTCTGATAGACCGCATGCGAATAAACGGCCAGTTGCGCCGGTGTGGGAGTATTGATAAAACTTAAGGTACCTCGAAACAATCCCGCAATGTACTGTACCTGCGCCGGACGGCTGCTGTCGCCGGCGTGCCGCAATACCACTTCTTTTTTATTCACCGGGTTAGGGCCATAGGGATTGGCCATTGATGACATACCCTTGCCGTTGGTAACCAGGATCTGTTTTCCTACAACCTTTACATTGGTAGGATACCAGCCTACGGGGATAAATCCCCTGGAAACCGATTTTGAAGGCACGGATACATCAAATACCGCCAGGCAATTATTATCTGCGTTCGCCACGTACAAGACCTTCTCATCTGCTGAAAGCGCTACCCCGTTACTGGTAGAACCGCTGGGTGCGTTGGGATAAAGGGCAGCGTTTAATGTTTCGATAACCTTGTTTGTAGCCGTATTGATCACCGACACGGAATTATCATTGGCATTGGCTACATACAGCAGTTTGCCGCTTTTGCTGATACAGATCTCGTTCGGGTGGTTGCCCGTGGCAATAGTGGCCGTGATCTTTTGGCCGGCAACATCCCATACCAGTAGTTTACGATCGCCCCAGATGCTGATATATAATTTTTTCCGGTCGGGCGACAGTTTGCAGGTGTACGCCTCTGATCCCAGGCCCGTTTTACTTTTTATTTTTCGGGTAGCCAGGTCAAATATATACAGGCTGCTGTCTTCCCGGGTAACCACAAAAAGCTGGTTGCTGATTTTATCATCCACATCCAAACCTGCCGTGCCGATACGGTTCGGCCATTTTTCACCCAACACAAAGGAGTCTTTTAAAGCCAGGCGGTTATTTTGTACGTCATACCGTTTTACAACATTATCATGCCCGCCTGATGCATACAGGTAGCGGTCATTGCTGCTGAAGGCGAGTCCGTACCAGGATTTGGAGATTACGACACTATCGATCCTTTTTTTTGCCGCCACGTCAACCAGATCGATTGTCTGCGTGCTCTGCCCATTATTGGTTACGGCTGCCAAACGCCGGTTATGGCCTATTACCAGGTTCAGCGGCAAATCGCCCAGGGATACCTGTGCACCGGCAGGAGTCAGCGACCAGCCATTTGGGAGCAGTATTTTATCACGTTCAACCCGGGGCTGGGCAAAAGCGGGAACAATCATTATGGCAAGTGCTATTACAGCAATAAAGCGGGATAACAGGTTCATATTACAAATTAATCGTTTTTGGCTTTAACGGCTGCAGGTAATGGCGATAAATAAGGTAAAGTTAATATGGAATTTGAAGATGTGGAAATGCGGAAATGAAGACCAGTGTGTTTGATGATCTTTTCTTCGGCAAAAATCCCCAGTCCTCCTGGCCCCCAAAAAGCCCAACCGGAAACAGGCCTTCAGCATTTAGCTTTCAGACCAGACTAGCATCAAACAGACCTCACCTGGAACTTTAAACCTGGAACCTGCCCTGCCCAACTGACAAAATGACCTTACCGCCCGCGATGGTATTGCATTTGATGTACAAAGAAAAAATTTCTACGAACTATGATACAAGAAAAAGGCTCCATTTCCATTCATACGGAGAATATATTCCCTATTATTAAAAAATTCCTTTATTCAGACCATGAGATCTTTCTTCGCGAATTGGTTTCCAATGCGGTAGATGCCATTCAAAAAGCAAAGCGCCTGGCGTCCCTGGGCCAGTTCAACGGTGAGATTGGTGCGCCGCTGGTAGACGTAAAAGTAGACAAAGCGGCAAAGACCATCACCATTTCCGATAACGGGATTGGGATGACGGCTGAAGAGATCAAAAAATATATTAACCAGATCGCTTTCTCCGGCGCGGAGGAGTTCATGGAAAAATTCAAAGAAGCAAAGGATGCTTCGGAAATCATCGGCCGCTTCGGGCTTGGTTTCTATTCGGCATTTATGGTGGCCGATCGCGTAGAGATCCAGACCCTGAGTTTTCAGCCGGGTGCAACCCCGGCAAAATGGTCCTGCGATGGCAGCACGGAATTTGAGATCAGTGAGGGCAGCCGCACTACCAGAGGTACCGATGTGATCCTGTATGTAAATGATGAAAACCAGGATTTCCTGGAAAGCCACCGTATTGAAAGCATCCTGAACAAATATGCAAAATTCCTTCCCGTACCGGTTCAGTTTGGTACCAAAACAGAAAGTGAGCCCGATGGCGAAGATGAAGAAGGCAAACCCAAATATAAAAGCGTTGAGGTTCCCAATATTATCAATACAAGCGTGCCTATCTGGACAAAGGCACCCAGCGAACTGAAGGATGAAGACTATCTGAACTTTTACCGGGAGCTGTATCCGATGAGTGAAGACCCGCTGTTCTGGATCCACCTGAACGTGGATTACCCCTTCCATCTGACCGGGGTATTGTATTTCCCCAAGATCAAAAACGATATCGAACTGCAGCGTAACAAGATCAAGCTATACAGCCGCCAGGTATTTATTACCGACGAGGTAAAAGATATCGTGCCTGAATTCCTGATGCTGCTGCACGGGGTGATCGATTCACCGGATATCCCGCTGAACGTATCCCGCTCTTTCCTGCAATCGGATGGTAATGTAAAAAAGATCAACACCTATATCACCAAAAAAGTAGCGGATAAACTGGCGGAGCTCTTCAAGAACGACCGCAAGGGCTACGAAGAAAAATGGAACGATATCGGTGTGTTTGTAAAATACGGTGCCATCAGCGAGCCGAAGTTCTGGGAACGGGCAAAAGACTTCGTACTGCTGGTCAATACCAAGAAAGCGCATTACACGCTGAATGAATATAAAGATTATGTGGCTCCGGCCCAAACAGACAAGGACGACAACCTCGTATACCTGTATACGCCCAATGCGGAGAAACAGGATGGATATATACAGGCTGCCAACCGGAAAGGATATGATGTATTGCTGATGGACAGTCCGCTCGACAATCATTTTATCAGTCACCTGGAGCGCGACCTGGAAAAAACACAGATCAAGCGGGTGGATGCAGATGTGCTGGAGAAACTGATCGACAAAGGAGAAACGATCTCCAGCAATTTATCCGAAGAGCAGACCCAGGAAATCAAAGAAGTGTTTGAAAAAGCCATTACCAAACCAGGTATGGATATAACCGTGGAAACCCTTTCTGCGGAAGCCATGCCGGTAACCGTTACCATGGATGAGTTTATGCGCCGTATGAAAGATATGGCGGCCATGGGCGGAGGTATGAGTTTTTACGGAAGCCTTCCCGACAAATACAAAGTGGCCATCAATGCCAACCACCCGTTGGCAACAAAGATCCTGGCGGAAACCAATGCAGATGCCCGGCAGGCACTGGCACAACAGGCCTTTGACCTGGCGCTGCTGGCACAGGGTATGCTTACAGGCGCAGAGCTTACTTCTTTTGTGGAAAGAAGCGTGAAGATGATCTGAACCGGCTTCCGGGTGCAACCGGTTTAACTGAAAAAAGGCGGTCAGCGGCCGCAAGCAATAGATGCTATTTTTGCAGAACGTCATTTGTTCCTCCGGACCGAATGACGTTCTGCTTTTTTAAGCACACTGACACCTGCGGTATGCATGCACATACGATCCAAACAAATCGGAGCATCTGCAGCTATGAAATAATTATAAAGGGAAAACCAATACCCGGGTTTCAACGCCGCTGACGCTGGGCTTGTACACCTGATACCCTATTTCATCTCTCTATTTAAGAGCCCAACAAAACAACTGCGCATCTGCAGCTATACCCCGCCGGAAGGCTGGCTGCCGGGTCTTTTATTTAGGTTTTACAGAAAGCTCATCCACCAGCTTGCCCGCCGGATCAAAAATGCGGAAACGGGCTTCCTTATCATGAATGTTTGCCTTGATGATGTTGTTATTCGAATTCACGATAATGGGGAACCCTACAGCATCGGATACCTGCTGAATGCGGTGCCGATGTTCGTGCGCGCTCAGCATTACCTGGATACCGGCTTCGTTAAGAATGGGCAGCCACTTTTTAGTAATCTCCTGGTTGCCATGCCAGCCACTTGCCGGTGGAATATGACAAATTGCAATTTTGTACCTGGCTTTCCGGTAGACATCCGTTTGTACAATAGTGCGCAACCATTTTGCCTGCTCGGTCCGGTAGGCATCCATATCGGTAATACCGCTGTATTCAATATCCGAATCCGGTTTATCTTCGCCGCCGTCCAATACAATAAAACAGGCATCTCCCCGGGTAAACATATAATAGAGCGTTCCGGTGTTGCCCGGAAAGTATTCGGGGAACTGCGCGGCAAACGGGCCCCTGGTTTCATGATTCCCGCGCGCATAATACATCGGTATCTCACTGGCAAATAATAATGTGGCGGTATCCATAAAACCGCGGAACACCTGTTCTTCACTCAGAGAGCTGTTTACCATATCCCCGTTAAATACAACAAACGCCGTGTTTGAGAAATCGACCTGTCCCAGCAACTGCTTCAGCACCGGGTTCCGCTCGTGAATGTCGTTGACCACCGCAAACTCAAAAGGGCCGGGCTTTCCGTTGGTGCGGAAGGTAAGCGGCTTTTTCTGGTATACCGCCGTAGCCACTACTTCGCCGTACTGTACTTTCACCCATTCATGTTTCAATACTTCCTGGCTGTACACCCGGTAGCGGTAACGGGTATCGGGGGTTAAGCCGTTCAGCGTTACCCGGTGTATGGTGCCCTCTTTCTTCAACCCGTTGGCGGCACTAAAATATTTAGGCCGCTCCTTCTGGTAAAAATGACTGTCATCATCCGGTGCCAGCTCTACCCAAGCGGTTGCAGGTTTGTTCGTGGTCCATACAATGGATACACTGGAATCGGTCATTGCCTGCAGGTAAGGCCCATGTGTAATCTTTATTTTCTCCTGTGCGTTACCGCAAAATGAGGCTGCAAGAAAAAGTAAACAAAACCCCATTTTTACCGGGAGGGTCCATCCCCGGGATTGCGTCAATTTCATAAACATCTGTTGTTTGTTCAAAAATACCGGGAATATCCGCTGCAAGGAACCCGCAAGCGTATTATTTTACCAGCTCCAATGTAACCAATACCGGTTTATGATCCGAAGCATCTTCGTTACCGATCACCTCAACCTTTTTCACATTCCAGGTTTTTCCCTGGTTCAGAAAAATATAGTCTAACCGGATCTTTGGCTTGGTATAAGGAAACGTGAGTTGCGGATTTCCAAACCGTACCGCAGCATCGTCCATGGTTTTGGTAATGATGCCGTATGCTTTGGATTCCGGCGTGATATTAAAATCGCCGCCAACCGCTACCGGAAGGTTCATCCCCAACAGGATATCCGTAACGGCCTGCGCCTGTGCCTGCCGGTTTTCATCAAACTCATGGCAAAGATGCGTTCCCGCAAATATCACTTTTTTACCATTTGCAAACCGGTGCTCAATAGTGATCAGGGCTCTTCCTTCGCCTCCGGCGGGGGTAGGTAAATGATGTATTACCGGTTTGGCCGGGTAGCGCGATAACAATCCTTCTCCGTATCCGCCTTCACTGTAATCCATTGCCTTTCCAAAGTAGCCATACATACCGGTCATCTTCGCCAGTTCGGCTACCAGGTCTTTTTTTACACCGCCATTAAAAGAAGCGGTTCTTTGGGTCATACTGTCCACCTCCTGCATGGCTACAAAATCCGGTTTGTACCGGTTAATGACCGCGGCAATTTTTTTCAGGTTGCTTTTCCCGTTGGCGTAATGTTCTTCCCCATGATAAATATTATACGTGAGCACCTTTATGGTTTGTGTATGGCCGGCAGTACTGCCTATACAGCCCAACAAAAGCAATACGGCAAATAAATAATTTCTTTTCATCGTTATATTATTTTGTTTTTTTATAATCACTCTTTACGGGACGCTCCCGGTAAACATCCGTTTCCTTCAAAAAGCGAAGATGCCGAATAAAACGGAAACAGATCCGTCGGATATGGCTGCCAATAACCGGTGATATTGCCTGCTGAGATCCATCATACGTTCGTCATGCCGTTACCAATCAATAGGAACAACATGACGAACGCATAATGGAATGTCAATGCCTCTTTTTGGCGATCTGTTATTTGCTTTTCGAGATGCACCATCCTTCTGTGCGCGCAATCTGTACCACCCCTGTTTATTTCCAGTTGGGGTTTTGTACCAGGTTGGGATTTAACTGCATCTCCTGCACCGGGATCGGCTCCAGGTAGTCCCGGCTTTCGTTAAACACCTTCGCAACCTGGGGATTTACCAGGATGGATCCTCCGTTGGCATTATTCTCCAGGATAACCTCGCTGCCCAGTTTGAGGTATTGCGGGCCGCTTTCCGGAGGTCTTGTTCCGGTATAAATATACACATCCACTTTACCATCACCATCCAGGTCATAAGGTCCTACGCCCGGGAAATACATGCCCTTAAACTGCTCTGCAAACAAGTGCCCTTCCTTCCATCTCAACAGATCCCGGCGACGGAAACTTTCCATCACCAGTTCAATCCTTCTTTCACGGCGGATCTCCAGGATAATGCCCTTGTTGGCACCTGAAACCTGGGTATACTGCGCAGCCAAATAACTATCGGGAGTTGCGTTGGCCGCTACCAGGTTCATATTCGGCATGCTTACGCGGTCGCGCAATAGTTTTATGGACTTGTCAATATCCGCCTGTGTTAATGTGCCCAACTCAGCTTTCGCTTCTGCAAAATTCAACAGTACTTCCGCATAGCGTACCACAGGCATATCGTTGGTAGACCGGTTATAAAAATCTTCCGCCTCTGATGTAACGAATTTTATCAGCTGGTACCCGGTAACGGTTCCGGTAAAATCCGGAGGCAGTTTTTTTGTATTGCCGATGCGGGTATAGCCGGGGGTACGGATCGTTTGAGACAGCCGTGGATCACGGTTCTGCACTTCGTTAAAAAACGGCTGTGTACTATAATCTGCTTTGTCTGTAAACCGCGTGCCGTCCTTCATCAGATAACTGTTCACCAGTTTTTTTTCAAGGCCCGGACGGCCATAGGATGCCGTTATTGTATAGTAATTCACATTATGCCATATCTGCAAATCATTACTGAACCGGCGCGTAAGGATCACTTCCTTATCAATGGCGGCCTTCGACGAAAACAGCTCCTGGTAGGCTTTATCGGGCGTACTGGTGTTTAAACCGTAAGCACCGGAGTTAATCAATGTTTCTGCTGCCTTAGCCGCTTCCTGCAGGAATTTATCAGCACCCGGCAGGTTAAACTCAGGATGATACTTACGGAACGTTCCTTCAAAAAGGCAGATCCTCGACTTAAAGGCAAGCGCCGTCCACTTATGCACTTTCTCCACTTTATCCGGCATTCCTTTCGGTTCGCTCATCCAGCTGATCGCCGTATCAAGATCGGCCAGTACACTGTCCATCACCAGGGTACGCTTATCCCTGGGGCGGTTCAGCAGCGAAGAATCCTGGATATCGATCACGGCGCTGTACCAGGGCACATCTCCAAACGTTGCTACCTTATCAAAATAAAAAAGTGCCCGGAACAGGTGCGCTACACCGCCATAGTGTTTGGCTCCCGGCAGCTGTACCTTGTTATAGTTTGCGAGGAAATAGTTGATATTTCTTAAATGATACCAGTTCCAGCTTCCCCCCGAAACCGGAACCACCCGTTTGCCGGTTAAAAAATCACTTAGGCTGTTTTTTATCACATTATCATCATCTTCATTATAAACCCCTTCGGCGGTAGGTATCACCGCAGTATTGGCATAGAAGGAATTGGTATACAATTCCAGGTCTTTTTCCGTATTAAAAAAGATCCCGGGAATGATTTCACTTTGGGGCGTCCGGTCCAGGAATCCCTTTTTACATTGAACCAGGAATCCCGATAAAAAAATGAACAGAACGATTACCTTATATTGCTTCATATCATTTGAATTTTTAAAAAGAAAGATCCAGACCAAAAGAATAGATTTTGCTGATCGGATAAATCCGTCCGTTCGCTTCTGCTGCCGCCATTTCCGGATCAATGTATTTTGTTTTAAGCTTGGTAGCCGTAAAAATATTGTCGCCGCTTATGTAGATCCGGCACCTGGAGATCTTTGCTTTCGATAACAACCCCGCCGGCAGCGAGTACCCGATGTTCAGGTTCTTCAGCCGGATATAGGCCAGATCCTGCAGATAGCGATCGTTAGGTGCATTCAGCGACCCGCCCGCATTCAATGCTTCATATCCACGCAATTTTGGAAAATAAGCATCCGGATTGTCTTCACTCCAGATCTTTTCCTCGAAATCAATTGGCAAAAATGAATAATACGGCCGGGAATAAGGGCCCCAGAATTTATCGGCGTTCGCACCGGGATACCAGTGTTGTTTGGCAATTCCCTGAAGGAATACAGACACATCAAAGCCGTTCCAGTCGGCACCCAGGTTAACACCAAAAGTATACCGGGGTTGTTTATTTCCTATTTTTATAAGATCTCCGTGATCTTCCAAGGTATTCTTCCCATTGTTTACAATACCGTCACCGTTCACATCAATGAATTTCAGATCACCCGCCATCAGCTTTGACCAGTTACCCGGTGCCCCAAGTCGCTGCTTGTTTACAAAATCCTGGTTAACGGTTTTCTGGTATGCAGTAGCTTCCTCATCGGTTTTAAAGAAGCCTCCGGTTTTGTAGCCCCAGATCTCGCCCAGCTCCTGTCCTACATAGTAGTTGCTTAACAGGTTTTGCGGATTATCGAAACGCGTAATTTTTGCCTTATAATCGCCAACGCCCACGCTTACATTATAGTTGAACGGCTTGCCTGCTACTGATGCATGATCACTCCAGGCTACCAGCAATTCCCATCCTCTTGTTTGCATATCGCCGGCATTGGTCTTGGGAGATGCTTCTCCATAAACAGCCGCCAGGGTCTTTCCGGGAATGAGCATATCCAATGTATTCCGTACATACCAGTCGTAGGTGATCGTAAGCCGGTTATTTAATATGCCCAGGTCGGCACCAAAGTCAATCGACTTTGAACGCTCCCAGGTGAGGTTTTGCACAATCGGTTTGGGCACTGCAAGTGATTGGGCCTTTGCCCCGTTAAAGATATAGTTCAGGGTTTCGCGACGCATGGTAAGGATATACCCGTAAGGGTCTGCCTCCTGCTGGTTGCCGAGCGATCCGTACGAAGCCCTTAATTTAAATTCATTCACCGCTCCTTTTAATGCATTCCAGAAAGGCTCCTGGCTCACCCGCCATCCTCCGGATATAGAAGGGAAAAAGCCAAAGCGCTGGCCCTGGGGAAAGCGGGAAGACCCGTCATAGCGGCCATTAAATTCCAGCAGGTATTTTCCCTTGAAATCATAGTTCAGTCTTGAAAAATACCCCTGCAGGGCCCACTCTTCCGCCTGTCCGTCAAGCGTCGCCTGCCCGGTAGCCAACCTGAAATCATTCAGGTCTTCGGAAAGCAGGTCCGTATTCCTTGCGGAGATCATTTTGAACGTACGCAGCTCCTGGTTATAGCCGGCCATGATCTTCACGTTATGATCTCCCAGTTTTTTTCCATAACTGCCAAACAGGTTTACCGCCTGATATTGCACCAGGTTTACGGATTCTGCCAGGTAATCATTCCCCACAAAGCTGATCACCCCGGGGTTGATGGACCAGGGCGCCTTTGTTCTGCGCTGCATGGTAGAATACGGGTTAAACGTGTAGGAATAATTCCCGGTGATCTCCATTCCTTTAATGGGCTTAAAGGTGGCGCCAACCAGGTTGATCAGCTCCATCCGTTTTTCATCGCCCTTGGATTTCCCGTGCAACAGGTCTGCAAAGATGCCATCGCCGATGGAATAGCTGTTCAGCCCCGAGCTATAGGTGGCCATACCGTCCGGGTTCAACGGAACATAGGAAGGCAGGGCATGTACCGTAATGGACACAAAATTGCTGTTCCATCCCCAGCCCGGGTACGTATACTTGCTGGTATTGAAATAGGTATTGGTAAACAACTCCAGTTTGTCGGATAAACGGGCCGTGATCTTTGCCCGGAAATTATAGGAAGTATAATTATCCTGGTTGATCTGCATCATGCCATCTTTGCCATATGCCCTCCCGGAAATAAGAAAGTCGATTTTCTCCGAACCACCGGTAACCGTTAACGCATGTTCCCTGGACGGCTGCCAGTCGCGGAACATGGTATGCCACCAGTCTGTATTCCCGTAATACATATACTGATCCTTTCCGCTGCGATTCGTGATCACCACGCTGGGTAAGGATTTATCGGTCTGTCGTTTTTTTAACTCCTCATAATCTTCCTCTGTGTACCGGGTATAGGTATTGCCGGTAGCCCGCAAAAAAGCCTCGTCATTCAGCTTTGCCGAAGTGTAGCCATCAGTAATAAAATCGGTACGGGTGGTTAAACCGGCCCAGCCGAAGTTGTTGGAATAGTTCACCGTCATCTTTCCCCTTTTCGCCTTTTTGGTGGTCACCAGGATCACCCCAAACGATCCGCGGGCGCCGTAAATAGCTGCCGAGGCAGCATCTTTCAGCACGCTGATATTCTCTACATCCCGTGGGTTAATATTATTGAGGTTCCCGGGTACTCCGTCGATCAGGATGAGCGGCGCACCACCGCCGTTGATCGATGTATTGCCCCGGATATTGATGCTCCCCTCTGCCCCCGGCCTCCCGGTGTTAAAATTGATATTCACATTCGGGATGGCACCTTGCAACGCCTGTGAAATATTGGCCACCGGCCGGTTCTCCAGGGCTTCGGCTCCTACCTGGCTTACAGCCCCGGTAAGGTTCACTTTCTTTTGCGTACCATATCCCACCACGATCACTTCGTCCAGCTTATTTTCTTCCTTCTTCAGTACAATGCGAAAATCGCGTTGCGCCTTTACAGCAATTTCCTGGGCCACATACCCGATGGTAGATGCGATCAGTACCGCATTTTCATCCTTTACATTCAGGGAGAAACTTCCATCCTCCGCTGTTGAAGTACCATTGGCCGTGCCTTTTTCAATAATGCTGACCCCTGCCAGCGGGCTGCCATTTTCATCGGCCACATTACCCTTTACCTGCAATGCCGCAATACCTGTAGGCTGGCCAATGATCACCACAAGACCGTTATTCATTTTTTTGTATGAATAGCCGGTTAAACCCAGCAGCTGCTCCATCACATAATCGATGGTTGCATTTTTGGCCAGCAGATCAATCTTTTTATTATTAAGCCCCAGCTCATCCGTATAAAAAAACCGGTATTCATACCGGGATTGTATCCTATTCAGGATCGCCGATATCGAAGTATTTTTTACTTCCATAGTAATCCTGCTCTGGGATATGCCATTAATTGAAAACGCCTGGAAGGACGTGGCAAGCAGCACAACAAAACTGAGCTTCATCAACAATAGATATTTGATAATCAAATGCCCTGGCATAGCGCTCCCAGGGCAATCACTTTTTTTCATATTTTTGTTTTAAGGATGAGATAGAAAAAATGATTGCAGATCCTGCAATTATGTACTGTCTTTCGATGGGGAATGTTCCAGCATTTCCCATTTTTTATGGATTATGTTGTATGTATCATAGCATTCATTTTTATTAACGTTTGATTTAGTTTACAATGATATCCGGAGGTAAGTTTCAGGGATCCGAAACGGCTTTATTGGAGGTGTGCGGGCGAAGGTAATATGGAATACCTGAATTCACATCATCCGGAAGCGCGCTTAAAAATTATTTAATATGGACTCTCCTGCGCTTCCCCTATAACCCGTTCTGCATGCCATAGCAGCGCCCCGGAGCTGCTTAAAACCCCGTGCTGTCGTGCATTTCAGGCAAACGAACACGCTCATGTAATCAATATCGGACCGGCTTACACTGACCGGACTCCGCCAAACCTACCAGTTTTCAAAATACTAATAGAAGGTTACGACTTCTTTTTCGATTTTATATCTGATGCCTGCAGACAGTTGCAATGACTGTAATACGTCTTCAAGCTTATCGTTTTCAAATGTGCCACTAAACGTCTGAGTAACGGGCTTATTCCTGCACACTATTTTTATATTATACCATCGTTCCAGCACCGGGATGATCTGTTCCAGATGATCCTTGTCAAATACCAGTTTATTGTTGACCCATTCCGTTTCTGCCGAAAAAGAATCCACCGGGTTTGTCTTTATGGCCAGCAACTCAATCTGGGGAAGATGTTCCCGGCCTTCCTGTAACGGTTGTTCCGGATAGGCGTTCTGAACCACCAGCTTCTCCCCCGGCGCCAGCATGATCTTTTTATCCTTTGCATGCTTCAGGCTTACCTGAACCGAACCTCTTATCAATGTCGTTTGGGTGCTGGGCTCATCCGCATAACTCCTTACATTAAACACGGTACCCAAAACCCGTACATCAATATTGCTGGTGTGCACAATAAACGGACGCTTCGCGTCGTGTACCACATCAAAATAAGCTTCCCCCACCAGTTCTACTTCCCTTGTATCCTGGCCAAACGACGGAGCATAAACCAGCCGGCTATCTGCATTCACCCAAACCTTTGTGCCATCTGGAAGTACAATATTGGTTTTGTTCCCTTTTTTTGTAGCCACCAGGTTCGGCACGGTGTTACCGGCATCCCTGCTCCGGTAATAACCAATGCCGGCGAGTACCAGGATCAGCACTGCAGCCGCCACACGCCATCCCCAACGGTTCATCCGGAAATTCCGGGCACCTTTTCTTTTCCGTTCGATTTTCTGCTGCACCCGGCTGATAAAATCATCCACTGCTTTCTCAGAAACCGCCTCCGGATAAGAAGTGGGCACGGTCATCAACGCTTCCAGCACCTCAGCAAAAGACTGGTCACCCGGATGTTCTTTCAGCAGCTGACCCAGTTCGATCTGCTCCTTCAACGTGAGTTCACCCGCGCTCCTTCTACCCAATAGTTCCAATAACCGGTCGTTACGCATATAAAGCCTTCATCTTATATAGTGTGTTTTTTTTTGAGAAACCCCTAAACGGGCCGCACTTTTTTTTTAAGAAGATCCGGATTTTTTTGAAAAAAATTTATCCCGGTACTCAGGGAACACGGCCTTAAGGCTTTCGGAAAGTGCGCGCAGGGCAATCGTCATCTGCGCTTCCACGGTTTTTACGGAGATGTCCAGGATACTGGCTACCTCGCTGTATTTCAGACCTTCATCTTTTATAAGCCGGAAGATCAGTTGACAGCGGGGCGGCAATTTGTTGATAGCCGCTGTAATGTGTTTTAAGCTTTCTTCGCTAAGGATCTTTGAATCGGATTTTGTGTACGCCATTACAAGCGATTCACCCAGGTCGCCATAATGGATCCGCTTCTTTTTCGTTAACTCGGCAAAACAAGCATACTTTACCGCCCGGTACAGGTAATTGGATAAATTATTGATGGCCGGAAGTGTTTTTTTATTTTCCCAGATCTGTACAAAAATGTCCTGGATCACTTCTTCGGCAAGTGCCCGGTCGGCGAGGATAGAGTTGGCAAACGATAACAACCCGGGATAGTAATAGCGCATTAATTCATTGAATGCCGGCTCATCGCTTTCCCCCGAGATCCGTTTGATCAGATATGGCAACTTCTCTTTTTGCATCCGCGGGCTAAAATAGGTAAGTATACGGTAAAACCAAAAAAAGAAGCCGCAGCGATACCGGTTCACCCCGGCGGCGCTCACAAGCAGTTACCAGTTGCGGGGGGTATCTTCTTATAAAACAAACCTTTTGAGTAGCAGGTCCGCCACTCCATCCATAACCGCCGCCCTTCCCGGATGCACTTTTGAACATTGGATCATGGTGCTGCGGGTAGCCGTCAGCCAGCGAAAACGGGAAGGCGCATCCAGCTGTGCGATTCCGGAACCCGAGCTTTTATCCCCCGCTGCAATTTCCCTGAACGCTCTTAAGTTGGCCTCAATACTATCCATATCGATCTCCGGGTTCAGGCAGTGCAGCTTTTCACGGTTTACGACAACCAGCGTTTCCAGGAATCGCGTTTTTTTACAGAAAACGATCACGCCCACATTCACAAATTCCTCGCGTTCTACCCGCGGCACTACGCGGATCACCGCATACTCATATACCAGCCACTCTTGCATCCAGCGCCGTTTTTAAAAAGACAGAAGAATTGTTTAACCGCCAGGTGAGGAATTTCAGATACACTTCACGCGCCGCTTCCGGATCGCCGAGTGTTTCCTCGTACATCAGCCATTCCATCGGAATCCTGTTTACGATTTCATGCAACCGCTGCTCCGTAAGCAACCCTTTACAGTATGCATCCGCGGCTTCCAGTTCGGAAGCGCTTTTCAACAGGACATGATCTTTGATCAAAGGAAAGGCACTCTTCATTTGTGTGGGCCAATGCTCCCAGTTGTGATGAAAATAAAGACAGGCACCATGGTCGATGAGCCAAAGCTCGCGGTGCCACAACAGCATATTGGTATTTCTTACCGTACGATCCATATTTGTAAGAAATGCATCCAGCCATACGATCTTTGAAGCCAAGAGGGGTTCCACCTCGGTTACGGCAGGATCAAACGTCACCGATCCGCTGAGGTAGTGCAAGGCCAGGTTCCAGCCGTGGCTGGCCTTTAACAGGTCCTGGATCTCTTCATCGCCTTCGGTACGTCCAAACGACTCATCCAGGTAAGCGAATACCAACTCCGGAACCTTCAGCTGCAGCAGCCGGGCTACTTCGCCGCCGATAAATTCGGCTACCAGCGCCTTTACACCTTGTCCGGCGCCCCGGAATTTAAGCGCGTATAAAAAGCCATCATCGGCTTCCGCAATAGCGGGCAGTGAGCCGCCTTCCCGCAGCGGCGTCACGTATCTGGTTACCTGTACTGAACGGATATCGGGCATAAATATCGATCAAATTTGGATCAAATGTAGCCAATCTCGTCCATTTACGGCCATCACCTTCAAACGCCTATCCGTCTCCTCTCAGTGCTTTTAATGGTCAGCCCTTTGTATCTCCCGATCAGGACGCGCCGGAGCTCCCGCCAGGCGGCATATATATTTCAGGTACTGTTGCACCGGTGCCTTGTTTTACGTTATACCGGTGAACGCGCTTACTGACACATTATGAAAATGAAATATCCGGCTGTAATCATCCTTTGTTGTACGCTAATCGCCTGCCAGAAAAATGCAGGAAGTATTAAAAAAAACGGCCCGGCGGACCCCCCCGCATTAAGGCTATGGGCCGGGGCCGATTCAACCGTTGCACTCTCTACATGGGAACTGACGGGAAATTCCTTTACCATTTCCAATGATCATCCGGATATTGCACAGGTGACCACCGATCATAAAAACCTGAAGGTACACGCCTATAAACCCGGGAAAGCCACCATTACAATAACGAACGATCAGCAAAAACAGTTTAAGGTACTGGTGCAGCCGGTTGACATGCTCAGTAACAATCCGGGCAATTGGGTTTCGGCGGCAAAAGACGGCATGAAAAGCTATGTTACGGTGATCACAAACAACCAGAAACTTACCGATTCGTTGTACCAGGCCTTATGGAGAAAGCTGGACGACAAGGGAGCCAACGGAATATTCAGATATGCCTTTACCACGGGGCAGTTCTTTTTTACGGCCGCAACAACTCCCCGCGTCGACAAAGAGGGCAGCTGGACCTATGATCAGCTCCGGCTTACATTAACTTATGCCGATTCAAAAGAAATATATCAAATTATACCCCTGCAGTCGATCTATCTTATTGAACTGAGAAGAACATTAACCGCGGAACTGCAACAACAGTTTCCGGATGCCGGTATTACAGAGGTATCCACACATCAATATTTTGCGTACCACCGGTTCCTGTAAGAGTCTTTATTGTTTTGTACTGTTATCATATAAACCATCCTAAATGAATACCGATTCCATTTTTACCATGAAAAAACTGCAATTCACCTTCATGGCTCTCAGCCTCTCTTTTATTTGTATCCAGGCCTGTAACAAAAAGCACCATCCTACAAAAGAAACGGTTATTAAAGACAACGTGCCTACCCAATACCAGGGTTTATTAATGCCCGGTTCGCTGCATTTGAAAAACGATTCCGTTTCCATGGCCTTATACCCTTCGGCGGCACTGTATTACCTCGACTTAAGGCTAAAGGGCAGCAACCAGTATTATACGCTGCTTAAACAAGCCGTAAAAACCAATAAACCGGTGCGCGCCTGGGTTTTCAAGGAAAACAAAAGTCCGGTAGAAGTGGCGAAAATAGAACCCGCCTCAAAGGAAGAGCTTGAACAATGGAAGAAGATGTGGGTTACGCCGGATCAGTAGGTCTTTTGACCAAGCAGTACAGCAGCTTC
Organism: Niabella pedocola; assembly: GCF_021044425.1. Classification (GTDB taxonomy): domain Bacteria; phylum Bacteroidota; class Bacteroidia; order Chitinophagales; family Chitinophagaceae; genus Niabella; species Niabella pedocola. The sequence goes on from NZ_JAJNEC010000005.1 coordinate 430,879, forward strand.
TGTCATTTTGTTCCAGGTAACGTTCAACGTTCCAGGTCGGATTGCGTTTGATATTTGATTGTATTGGCTGAATGCTAAATGCTGAATGCCGAAAGCTGAATGCTGAACGCCTGCTCCAGGTTTAAGGCACCACGGCCCGGGTCAGATCCGGTTTTCATGTTCGCAATCAATTGCCCATTAACTATTAACTATTGCCTATTAACCACTACCGATTCTTTCCTATATTTATAAGCTCCAAATGAAACTTCTTTTTGATCATATTGAACAGTACTATCCGCTGAGCGCTGCTGCCCGTGAAGCCCTTGCGGAAAATTTCGAGGAACTGGTGCTGGCAAAGGGTAAATTCCTGATTACTGAAGGCAGGGTTTGCAAACAGCTGTACTTTCTGCAGCAAGGCGCGCTACGGGGTTATATCACCGTAGACGGGAAAGAGGTCACCAACTGGTTCGGGTTTGAAGAACACTTTATCACGTCTTTTCACAGCTTCATTACCCAGCAACCGAGTGTGGAAAATATCCAGCTTTTGGAAGGCTGTATTTTATGGCGTATATCGAAAGAGCAACTCACCCGCCTGTTCGACGCCCATCATGAAATAGAACGTCTTGTACGCATCATTTATGAACGATACTATATCCGGCTCGAAGAACGCTATGTGAATGCGCAACTTCGGACGGCGACCGAACGCTATGCACACCTGATTGAAGAAACACCGCACATCCTGGAACGGGTTCCGCTGGGACAGATTTCTTCTTACCTGGGCATCAGTGCCGAAACGCTGAGCAGGATCCGGAGCCGCTTTTAACAATTCAGGAAAAGCTTTTTGATAATTGTCAAAAAAAGGGGCTGTGTTGCCTTATAGATTTGTGTTCATAAAACAAGCATCATGAAACAAACGCAACAACCATCCAATGCTTTTATTGCAGCCTCCTGGTTCTCCTTATTAATCGGAGTAACCGCTTATCTCATCGGTTTATGGAATGCCGCCATGCAGCTAAATGAAAAAGGCTACTATTTTACCGTGCTGATGTTTGGCCTTTTTTCTGCCATATCCGTGCAGAAAGCAGTAAGGGATCAACTGGAAGGCATCCCCGTTACCAATCTTTATTATGGCATCGCCTGGTTTACAACGATCCTGTCTATTGTGCTGCTGGCGGTTGGCCTGTGGAATGCAACACTTGCAAAAAGTGAAAAAGGGTTCTATGCCATGTCCTTTACCCTTAGCATTTTTGCGGCCATTGCGGTGCAAAAAAATACCAGGGACAGCAGGGCAGCAATATCCGATGAATCGAAATTACATAGCCCGGACACACCGGCCGCTCCCAGGAATGATCCTTTTTAATCCTTCATTGAATACACCGCTCCGGCTTTTGTCCAGCTGTCCCGATCAATCGGGATTGTTTCAGTTTCTATTCAACATATCGATCATTCGCAGTTCCCTCCCCGTGTTTGCTGAAAAGAACGCCGGGAACCAACAGCGACCCGTTTTGTCACCGCATCATTTTATCCGCAATAAAAAAGGCCGTAACTGCGTTACGACCTTTTCTTTTATTTTCATCTTCACTAGAAAAACACACCCAGGCGCAATGCCCAGCGGTTCAGTGCTACCTTATCGTCATTCCAGTCCTTGTTTCGGGTGATATCTGTAAAGCCGTTCTCAAAACCCAATCCAAAATACAAGTCTGTTTTTTCAGCCAGCCGGTATTCTCCGCCGGCACCCACCAACAATCCCATATTTACTTTATTGGTTTTCTTCATGGCGTTCACATTGTCTTCAGATTTAGCGCCCGATGTATAATCAAGCCGGGAGCCGATCAGCGCGCCCATATAGGTACCAAATTGTCCCCACCACCGGAGTCCGTTGATGTCATTTGTTTTCAGTTTTACACTCAGGGGAATTTGCAGATACTGCAATTTCAACTTGTACTGTTGATTATCGCTGCCGGAGTACAATCCTTTTGAAGCATCCTTAATGAGGATGGAGGAGGATGCATGTGCTACTTCCAACCCGGTAGCAAAGGCTCCGCGTGTATCCGAAAACTGGATATCAGCCATTAAACCGTAGTTGACACCAAAACCGGAGCCATCTTTTTCCAGTCCGTTTTCCAGGGGGCGCAGGGTATTTACAAATACAGGGTCAACCTTAAATCCCAAACGTATAGGGCGACCATAAAAACTCCTTTGTGCAAACAGGGTTATTCCGGTAAGCATACAGGCCATTGTTAGCAATAACGATCTTTTCATTTTACAAAATTTGCGCAAAAGTAGGCATTTTGATGCGAATGGAAGGCGAAGGCGGCGGCAAGGACTAAATCTTAAGTTTTAAATACTAAATTCCAAACACGGAATCTGAATTTAAAATACTCCCCTATACCAATTACCGGTAACCGGTACTTCAGATAATATTCACTTCCGGATGCAGCTCTACCCCATACTTCTTTATTACGGTATCGATCACCTGGTTGCAAACTTCCAGGATTTCATGGCCCGTAGCCTTTCCATAATTCACCAATACCAGGGCCTGCTTTTCGTGCACTCCTGCGTCGCCCTTGCGGTACCCTTTCCAACCGGCCTGTTCAATCAGCCAGCCTGCCGCCAGTTTCATTGTTCCATCTTCGTTTTCATAAGCAACCATCTCCGGATACACCGCTTTCAGCGCCTCATATTGCTCCCGACTGACCGAGGGATTTTTAAAAAAACTCCCGGCATTTCCGATCACCGCCGGGTCCGGCAGTTTCGAAGAGCGGATATTTATAACCGCCTGCGCGATGGACTGTATCGAAAGTTCCGAAACGTGCAATCGCTCCAGCTCCTGCCGTATGGCTCCGTATTCAATGTGAAACACGGGTTTTGTGCGAAGACGATAGGTTACATCGGTGATTACAAACTGATCCCTGTATACATTTTTAAACACGCTTTCGCGGTATCCGAATGCGCATTCTGCATTGGTAAATGTGCGGGTATATCCTTCATACCGGTGCACGGCGGTCAGCTCCTCAAAAACATCCCGCAGCTCTACTCCGTAGGCACCAATATTCTGCATCGGCGAGGCGCCTACACAACCGGGGATCAATGCCAGGTTTTCGACTCCTGCATACTGATGCTCCAGGCAATGCATCACAAACTGATGCCATACTTCTCCCGCACATACTTTTACAAAAATAAAATCGTCATCCCGGCTTAACACTTCATAGCCCAGCAACTCATTTTTTATAACCAGCCCGTTATAGTTCTCGGTTAACAGTATATTACTGCCTCCCCCGATCACCAGGGTAGGCAGGGTTTGCTTTTGGGCCCATTCCAACGCTTCTTTCAGTTCGGCAACAGAAGTTGTTTGAACAAAATGCCGGGCCTCGGCTTCTATGCCAAAACTGTTATAGGGTTTTAAAGAAATATGATCTAAAATTTCCATAGCTTTAAACTATTGCAAAGTAACGTATTCTTTCTATGGGAAAAAAAACCACAGCAATCATCGGGTCCGGGGGCCTTATCGGATCGCATTTACTGGAGGAACTCATCCACGACCCCGAATATGGCACCGTAAAAACACTGGTGCGATGGCCCTCGGAACCGGTACACGCCAAACAGGAGGTAAAGCTGGTTGACTTCAGCGATGCGGAATCGCTGTTGCTGGCGCTCACGAATGTGGAAGTGGTATTCTGCGCTATTGGCACCACACTGAAAAAAATGGGAGGCGATAAGAAACGTTACTGGCAAATTGATCATGATATTCCGCTGCGGGTATGCCGGATGGCAAAGGAAACGGGATGCAGGAAAATGGTACTGGTATCTGCTATAGGTGCCAACAGCAGCAGCCGCAACTTTTATCTGCAACTGAAAGGAAAAACAGAAGAAGATCTTATCGCTACCGGCATACCGGCATTACATATTTTGCAACCCAGCTTATTGCTGGGGCACCGGAACGAAAAGCGGCGCATGGAAGCCATCAGCCAGCGGATCATGAAACCAGCCTCTGCGCTGCTATCCGGTTCCTGGACAAAATACAAAGCCATCGATGCCGGGGATGTGGCAAAAGCAATGATTGAAGCGGCCCGCAGCAGTGGTGAAGGTGTCTTCCGGTATACCTGGAAGGAGATGATGGACCTTTCGGACCGCTACACCTCAGACCGTTAAAGAACGGGGACTCCTGTTTGCGATAACCGGGTACACCAACAGGAGCATGATGCCTATTAAAAGCGAAAAGATAATATAGCTGGCCGACAAACCGCTCACATCGTAAACATTCAGTACACTTACCAGGCCGTAACTGGCAGTTGCCGTAACCATATAGCTCCCACCGCTGGTAACGCCGCCGGATATACCGGCCATTTGCGGGAACCTCGTCAGGCAGTAGGTAAAATAAGAGTTATAAATATATCCCATCTGAAAATGCAATAAGGCTACAAATACCATCATAAAAACAATATGATGGAAATATGGCGCAGCCAGGTACATCACCATCGCTATTCCCAGCTGTACCAGCAGCCCGTTGCGTAATTTTCGGAAAAAGGGTTTCCGTATCAGCCACTTGCCCAGCAATCCGCCGCCAAGCAGCGCAAGGCCCGATACCAGTGCGCTATACCCGGTTGCTACAGCCGTATAATGAAAGACATTTTCTATAATGAACGGCGCCGCCATGTTAAAAACAATCACCATCGAATAACTAAACCCCAATATAAGAATGCCGTAACTAAAGTCCCGCGCCGTCAGCAACTCCCGGTAGGTGTTTAAGATCAGCGGCAAGCGGAAAGGCCGTCGCTCTTTTAAGGTTTCACCGCTGAAAATGCCTTCCAGCACCAGCAATACCAGGGCATAAATACCCAGGAAATAGAAATTGGACTTCCAGCCCAAAAAGTGCTCCAGGTAACCGCCCAGGAAAGGCGCCAATATAGGGGCTGCGGACCATACGATGGAAAGCATACTGGTATAATGTTTTTGCTTTTCATCTTCATACACATCAATAAAAAATGAACGTTTGGCCACCATAATAAGTGCAATCAAAACCCCCTGGATGGCTCTTATTACCAGCAACCAATCGATGCTGTTTAAAGCCGTGATCACAAAATTGGTCAGCACAAAAAGCGCCAGTGCCGTCATCCCGATACGGTATCTTCCAAAACTATCTACCAGGCTGCCTACAAAAAGCTGGGAAACACCATAGCTGACGAGGTACACCGTCATTGTTAACCGGATAGCTGCCGGGGTCGTATGCAGCGCTTCTACCATCTTTGGAAAAGAGGGTATATACACATCCATGGCCAATCCTGATATGGGAATTAGCAAAAATGCCAGAATGGTCGGCATGCCTGTTTGCCCGTTATTGATTTTCCGCATAAACGATCCTTAATTGAAACGGTAAAACTACCAAATCTGCCGGCGTTCTATGTACCCGATTCAAAGCAATTTATACGAAAATCAAACATGAGCTACAGCGGGTTTCCGGTACTGGCCCGGGCTTTCTCCCCTATGTTTTCGAAAAAATTGCGAAAAATGCTGCACATATTCAAAGCCCAGGCTGTTGCCGATCTCAGAAATATTCCAGTCTGAATTTTTCAGCAGGTCCATCGCCTCCTCCAGTATCCGTTCCCGGATAATATGACTGGTAGATTTGCCGGTCAGTTTCCGTACCGTATGATTGAGATGATTTACATGTACATGCAGGAGGGCTGCAAAATCGCCCGGGTTCCTCAGCCGGATCACCGTATCCGGCGCATCAACAGGGAACTGGCCATTCAGTAACTGAAGAAAACCCGAGACCAGCCGGTCCGGGCGTTCCGATTTTTCATCGCTCATGTCGCGCGCTTTCCGATAGCGGATCGCAGTGTTCATGATCAGCCGCAAAAAACTCAACATCAGCTCCTTTTTGTACGGTAACGTGCTACAGTATTCCTTTTCCATCAACTGAAAATAACTGTAAAGCGTATTGTATTCATCACCGGATAATAACAGGAACGGAAACAGGCGGTCGCCCAGCACGGTTTGTACTTTTTTAAATTCACGTTTCAGATCGGGTGTGAGATACAATTCATTAAAAACGCTCAGGTATCCGCCCTGTGCCTCCCGGTAGGTATCAAAGCCCATTTTAATATCCGGATCTGTAAAACAGATCACCGGCTGGTCGATGGTTACTTCTCCTTCACAGGTACGGAATACGGCCCCTCCGGTAGAAAGGCAGATCTTGTAATAATCCCGCCGGTGAAAGGGCAGCGACCGCAGGCTGTTCTGCCGTTTCAGCACATTAATATGCTGCGATTTCCCGCCTGATTTTATAAGATCATCGGGCACTGCACGGCCGGTGGACCGGTAATATTGTACGATGGTTTCCAGGAATTCCATATTTCAAATGTACAAAATTCAAATATCAATAAAAAGCCCTGTAACCAACCGTTGGCTATTCATCCAACCAGATATTCAGAAGGCATGACTTCGGAGCGGTACATCTTCGTGCAGGCTGTTTCCGAAAAATTCGCCATATGGGCAGAATTTTGTAAATTACTATATGAACTGGGACATACAAACCTTCTCGGCTGCTGCCCTTGGTATTGCATTGGCCGCCTGCTGCGGTTTCAGGGTGTTTGTACCCATGCTGATAGCGGGCATAGCCGGACGGTTTAACCTCTTTCACTTCTCTGAAAGCTTTCTCTGGCTCTCTTCCACCCCGGCATTGATCGCATTAGGCATTGCCACCGCTTTCGAAATTGCCGGCTATTATATTCCGTTTATCGATAATATCCTGGATACCATTGCAACCCCGCTGGCTGCCGTTGCAGGCACCTTACTGGCCACCTCAGTGATCCCGGTTGATAACGACTGGATGAAATGGATCATTGGTATCATTGCAGGCGGTGGCGGCGCAGGGCTCATCGCTTCCGGAACCGGGTTATTGCGCCTTTTAAGCAGTAAAACAACAGCGGGTATGGGCAACAATGTGGTGGCCACCGGTGAGAATGCTGCTGCCGTGGGCGGATCTGTACTAAGCTTCCTGATGCCCGTTATCATGGCGGTATTGTTCATCCTGTTCTTTGTCTGGATCATCAAAAAAATGATCCGGAAAATCCGCGGTAAGCCACTAGTATCCAGAAGATCCTGATACGGCGGTAGCCCGCACTACTTCCCGTTTACCGGGCGGCCCTTTGAGTTTTTCCACTGCAAAACCCGACTCTATGAGTGTTTTGCGTACCATGGATTTGGAGCAATAGGTCACCAACACTCCGCCCTCACTCATATGACTTCGTATTTTCCGGAAAACGCCGGGTGTCCACAGTTCGGGTTGATCATCCGGGGCAAACGCATCAAAATAACAGATATCGTACACCCCTTCCGGCTGGTATGCAACCAGATCAGCCTCGATCTTTTGCAGTAGTAACCCTCCGGAAAGCTGCACTTCCCGGTTCCAGGGCGCCTTCATCAATGGCTTATATAAACCGGTAGCCCGGGTAAATGCATCATAATTGAGCCGGTCGAAAATCTCCTCCGGAAGTGGATACCGGTCTATACCCGTGTAGCGGGCAGGAAGCTCCTGCCCGCTTAACACCTGCGCTGTCAGCAGGGCATTGAGGCCGGTACCAAAACCAATCTCAAGGATGTTGAGCTGCACCGGCCGGTGCCGTTCGATATAATGTTTCAGTCCGTTTTCAATAAACACCTGCATCGACTCTGTGAAAGCACCCCGGGTTGAATGAAAACTGATCGTTGTTCCATGGATTCCCACGCTATCCGAGCCGTCACCGGAATGAATGATATGGTAGGCCGGGTGCTCCATTAATTGCTGACTTGAAGAATCACCACTTTCCCGTCCATGGTGGTTACCGCTATTTTACGGTCGTTTATAAACTGAAGATCGTGTACCAGGCAATTGGCTACTTTATGCATCCATAAAGTAGCACCGGTTTTACGGTCAAAAGCGGCAATTACGCCTTTATCACTGAAAGCATATACACGTCCCTTCCGTTCGGTAATCGTTGAGGGATTCAATTCATAGTTAAACACATTATCGGTTTTCCAGGCTACAACCGCGCTATCGGATCTTGTGTCGATACCCACCAGGTGCCCCTGCATGGTTTTGGCAAATACCAGTTTTTTATCGGCCGAAAGCCCCATCGACTCGCGCACCCAGTGCTCACTCCAGCGGTGTTTCCAGATCAGCTTACCGCTGGCGGCATCCAATACCGTCATATACCGGTCTGGCGCTACTATAAAAATGCGGCCAAAAGCGGCAACCGGCAAACAGGATGCCGGCGAGAGCATGCGGTTGCCGTATCCATCATGAAAAACCCATTCCGCTTTCCCGGTTTTACTATTGAGGGCATACAACTCATTTCCCCAGCTGCCAAAGATCAGCTTGCCTTCGGTATAAAGTGGTACTGCTTTTACAAAGTTTTTTACTGCATCATATTCCCATATGGCTTTTCCATCTGACAACCGGAATGCCCTGAACGCTCCTTCGGAAGAGCCCACAAAAACGGTTCCGTTCTTTATAACCGGTGTGGCAACGATCGATTTCCCTGTGGCCGCAGACCAACGTAAGGAGCCGTTGTCTGCATTTAAACAATAAACGGTGCCATCCGTTGAAGGGATCACCACACTGTTTTTTTCAATAGCAGGTGCTGCATAGATCTTTCCACCTGTTACAAACCGCCATACCACCCGGTTTGCACCGGGATCAATGGCCAGCACCCGTCCGCGACTGTCGGGGGTGATGATCCGGTTCTTATACAATACAAACCCATTGCCGATATCCGAAGAATCCTGGTAACGCCAGATTTCTTTTACCTGCGGGTAACGCTCGTTCACGGCATAGGACGGCCGGGGCCAACGCCGGGTATCCGTATCCAGGTGATGATCTTTTAATGCTACGGTTGCCCATGCTTTTTTTGTTTCCAGGCCCGGTTTCCGCTCGCGGTAAGTGGCAGTTCCGTTTTCAATGGTAATGATATTGTACCCGCCGATGCTGTCTTTTGCCCGGAGGTTCGAACGCCCCATGATACCTGGGATGCCTTCAAAATCATACTTGTGGTTCTGATGCCCGTGCCCGCACATGTACAATTGAATATTGTGTTTCTTTAAGCGGTCTGCGATCTCATACCAGTTATTTAATGAAGAGTCCAGGGGATAATGATCCACAAATATAATCGGTTCCCTTGCCGGAATGGTAGCCAGTACAGAATCTAACCATACGATATTCCCGTAAGGCACCTGGCCCGGACTCATTTTCATATTGGGACCGCAGTTGGCGCCCAAAAAATGAATGCCCCCATAACTGAAGGCAAATACTTCATTGCCAAAGATGCGGTTAAAAGTATTGGTGCCGCTCTCGGACCAGTTATCGTCATGATTACCCGGAACGATATACCAGGGCTTGTTCAGCGAATCCAGTATTTGCTTTGCAAGCTTTATTTCCGCGTCTGCTCCAAATTCGGTGATATCGCCGGAAGCGATCACAAACCGGATGTCCGGATTCGCATTGATATCTTTTACAGTTCTCCGTAGATCTTCATCGGCGTTATTGGAGCCAATATGCAGATCGGAGATCTGTGCAAACTGAAAGGACGACTGAGCTGCAACCAGTTCTACAAAAAAGCAGCAGAAGGCAAAACAAAGAATTCGTTTCATTGGGGCAAGATAGGTAAGATCTGCTTACCGGCAAATCCATCCGTCAAAAAATCAATATCAATTATTCGTTAAGCAGGAACCGGCCGAGGTCTTCTACCGTCTTTAGCAAATGATCTGCCCTATGCTCCAGCAATTCGGCTTCGGTACCGTACCCGTAAAGCACCCCTACGGCTCTTACTTTATTGTTCCGTGCGCCGATGATATCGTATTTCCGGTCGCCCACCATCGTTGTTTTCTCCGCATGCAGCCCCTGTACTTCCAGTGTATACCGGATCAATTCCGTTTTATCCGTCATGGTATGATCCAGCCGGCTACCCGTAATCCGTTCAAAAAAAGGATCCAGGTTAAAATGCGTCAGGATCCTCCGGGCAAATACCTCCGGTTTTGAAGTAACCACAAACAGGCGGTGCCTGCTTCCCAGTTGCTCCAGCATCGTGTTGATACCGGGATAAACCTGGTTTTCGGCCCATCCTATTTCGCTGAAATATTCCCGGTAAAAACCTACGGCCCTGTCCGTATCCTCGTTTGTCAGCCCATAACGGGTACTGAACGTATGATGCAGCGGCGGCCCGATGAAGCCGGACAGTTCACCGGGATATGGTTCCTCTATTGCCATTTTCTCCAGCGCATATAACACGGAATTGATGATCCCGGTTCCGGAATCGGTAAGGGTACCATCCAGGTCAAAGAAAATATTTTGCCGGCCGGTGTGCTCCAAAACCGCACCTACCGCAGTATCACGCGGCTGCTCCTGTCGTTCGTCTGTAAGTGTATGCTGCATCCCTGGTCTGTTTCAATATCGATCGTAAGAGCGCTAAGATAATAAATGACGCGCACCGGCACACCGGCCTGCCATTTTAAAAAATAGTTAGCCCGAGTCCACACTTCTTACTACCTTACAGCGGCTGATCGTATCCTGCTAAGGTATACAACGGCACCTGATAAAACCCAAAAACAACACAATGAGCATTATCGCACAACTGGCTACATCCCTGGGCCGCAAAGATGAAACGCCCAACCTGGAACTGGCCGCACAGATTGCAAAAATCAATAATAAAAAAGCCATCCAGGAACTTGTGGCCAATCTGTCTAACAAAAGCAAAGACCTTCAGCACGATTGCATCAAAACCCTGTATGAGACTGCCAACCTGAAGCCCGCTTTAATTGCAGCCTATTTTAATGATTTTATCAGCCTCCTGGGCAGCAAGAACAACCGGCTGCAATGGGGTGCCATGACTGCTCTGAATTACATTGCTGCAGAAAATTTTGATGCCGCCTTCCACGCGCTTCCGGCAATGGCCGCCGCGGCTGAGGCGGGATCTGTTATTACGCGGGACCATTTTGTAGCCATCCTGATCCGATTGTGTGCGAACAGGCAGTATGCGGCGGATGCTTTTACTCTGTTAAACGAACAATTGCGGCACTGCCCTGCCAATCAATTGCCGATGTATGCCGAAAATGCATTGCCCATTATTAATGAAAGCAATAAAACAGCCATTACCCAAACACTTACCGCACGGCTTAACGATTTTGAAAAAGAAAGCAAGCGGAAGCGGGTAGAAAAAGTATTGAAAAAAATCAGGTAGGCGGCAGATGCTATAAAAAGAAAAAACACCGTTCTACAGCAAACACATTTGAATGCTATAAATCTATTAATTAATCCGTATCTTTGTATGCTGATTTTTGAATGAACAATCGCCAGGGGGCGTTTGGTTTTGACAGCGTAGATCTTTGAAGGTATAAGCATGCCGGGCGTTGTGTAATTAGCCCGTAAATCTGAATACTCAAACTTTAAATGGCAATACTCAGTATGCCATGGCTGCCTAATCAGTGATTAAGTAGTCATTAGGGCCGCGTTGAGCAGGTTGTTCTGTTACCATGCTCCGCCGCCGACTCAACAAACAAAAACAGGATGCTGCTGCAATAGGCTGTGCCTGCAGCAAAAGACCCATACAGCTAAGCGTTCCATTGGTTTGTCCTTTCCCGGTGTTGCGCCGACAATTAATATAAGGAATAAGCATGTAGAAGGCCTTTGGAGGATATGTTTGGACAGGGGTTCGACTCCCCTCGCCTCCACAAGAGACCCAAGTTTTTGAAAACAAATAACTTGGGTCTCTTTTTTATTATATACAGATCCCTTCTGACCGATCATGTGAAACATCTGCACTGAAATTCGCAGATTCCGCCTTATCATAGCTGCTATTGGTGAAATTGGGTAACGGGCTGATATGACGCTATCATACATAACACCCGATTGCAATAGAACAGAAGCTGTTCATCTGTGGTATTCTCAGCCAGTTATTTCACCCGGTTCAGCACCTCCCAGTTATCGCCCTGCTTTTCATTTTCGGTAATAAGCATGCCAATGCGGATCATCAGCACTCCATCGGCCTGCTTCCGGATCCAAACCGAACCCGAAAGCCGGTTATCTACCGTTACCCCCGCATCCTGGTAGCCGTGTGCCCGATAATATTGCGCCAGCTGTGTAAGTTCCTTTCTAAAGCTGGTACTACTTTCAAGGGATTGCAATATTTCCAGTAATAATTCTTTTTTTGCGGCAACACTGCCGGTATCTGTATTGCTATGGGTAATGCCCACTTCAAAATCGAGACGGGTATTATCGCAACCCGATAAACCTGCGATGATACTGGTATCTCCCGCACGCCTTTTCTCTTCCAGTGTTTCGGTAAAATTATGCTCGTCGATGCTGCGTTTCCGTATCACGGTTACCGGTCCCGCATTGAAAATCCGTTTATCCTTCTGTTTCCCAAGCGTGCAGTTGCTGAGATAGCTTGTTTCATAAAGATTGCTATCCTGGTATACAAAACTGAAATCGCGGGATGGCGTTTCATTGGCATCCGGGTAGGCCCTGAAATTTTTTGACAATGAAACGGTTAATACACCTTTATCAAACCGGTAATCTGAAATGATGTTATAAGAAAATGGTGCGTACGTCAATATGGAATGCAGTTGCGCATACTGCAGGCTGTCTTTCATAATGTAATAATCCAGCTGGCTGTTGGTTTGTGCGCTTCCGCCCAGCATTCCTTCCGATTCCCTTCGGATGATATAATCCGGGATCCGGTCCCCGTTCAGGTCTTCGTTTGCAACGATGGAATAATAAACGGTATAAGGCATTCCCTCTTCCTCTAATGCAATATAAAACGGCAGGCTATCCAGGTTGCGCTCCTTGTATGTTCCATCCGGCGCCTCACCCATTACCAATGCCTTTAAAAAACGATAGGATGCAGTGTTGGTATCCGGTACCTGTTGCGATAACCGGGGGGATGATGGCATTGCAACGGCGGTATCCTGGTTGTTGGCTGCCGGCGCTGCCTCCTGCTCCGCCGTATTACAGGCAAAGAGGAATACGGCCATGCAATGGGCCATCGCTTTTCCCAGGTTTGATCGCATATATTGCAGGATTATGATCCTCCAGGAAGGATGCGGCTTCTATTTAAAAAGCCGGAAAATATCAAGTCCCAGTGCATAGGCCATCAGTCCCAGCAACAGTACCATTCCTACCATCTGCGCATACTCCATAAACTTGTCGCCCGGTTTACGCCCCGTGATCATTTCATACAGGGTAAACAGGGCATGACCGCCATCAAGCGCCGGTATCGGCAGCACATTCATAAAGGCCAGGATGATGGAAAACAAGCCGGTCATGGTCCAGAACCGTTCCCAGTCCCAGGATCCGCCAAATGTTTTGCCAATGCTGATGACACTGCCCAGGTTATCACTTACGGCATGTTCCTTTGAAGTGAACAGCAGTTTGATACCTTCAATATATTCCAGCAGCCGGTTTACGCCATATCTAACTCCGGCAGGGATGGACTCCAGGAAGCCGTACTCCTTTTTCTCAAACGTAATAAACTTTAACGGAGACTGGGTGCTGTATCCCACTTTTCCGGCATCACTGAGTTTAGCGCCCACCTGTACCGTATCTGTATTATTACGAAGCACCGTAAGGGTCACGGCCTGGCTCTTGTAGTTTTTTGCCTGCTTTGCAAAATCACTGTAGTATAACGCCGGCGTTCCGTTCAGGCCGATGATCCGGTCGCCTTTCAGCAGCTGGCCGGAAGTAAATTTAGCAATGGACCCATCCACACTGTCTACCACATTCGGAAACCGCACCGAAACAAAATTCTTAAGCTGGTTCCGGCTCAGTTCTTTCAAAAATCCGGGAGGAAAATTGATCACCGTATCCTTGCCGTTTCTTGTTACACTGAGCGCATTTTTTTCATTCAGCAGCAGCCGTTTGGGAAGCTCGTCGAAATATTTCAGTTCCTGATTGTTCACTTTGGTAATAACATCTCCATCGCGCAGCCCTACTTTCAGCGCCATTGAATCTGCAGTAATACCATATTTCATATTGGCCACCGGCAGTTTCTCCTCTCCCCATACAAAAAGGATCATGGCAAAGATGATGAGGGCCAGTACAAAGTTGATGATCACCCCTGCCAGCATAATGATCAGGCGCTGCCAGGCCGGCTTTGAGCGAAACTCCCAGGGCTGGGCGGGTTGTTTCATGGCCTCTTTGTCCATGCTTTCATCGATCATACCGCTGATCTTTACATAGCCCCCCAGGGGTACCCAGCCGATACCATATTCGGTTTCTCCTATTTTCTTTTTCCAGAGGGAGAACCAGGGATTAAAGAACAGGTAAAATTTTTCAACGCGGCAGCCAAACCATTTGGCCGTAATAAAGTGTCCAAACTCGTGTAAAGCAATCAGGATGGAGAATGACAATATAAACTGACCTACATTGGCTCCGAAGGCCGACCAGTTAAATGCTAATAAAACCATGTATTATTAAGATATATCATTTATTAAGATGGCAAAGATAGGATGATAAAACCCTAAATGCTAAATATCAAATTCTAAATTTTAAGCCCTGAGTTTCAAATCCCAAGCCCCAAATTCTAAATTCGAAGCTCTAAATACTAAATTTCTAACGTCTGGACACTATATACTAATTCTGGGCCTCAAATATCCCGTATCCATTCCAAAATACCCGGTGCGTGGCTACAATTAACAATTGCTTATAACCGGATGATGTCGGCCGCCAGGGTGCGGGCTTCGGCATCGCTTTCGAAATAATCGGACAGTGTTGGCTTTTGTACATGTGTTACCTGTGCCATCACCTTTTCGATCACATCGGTCATTTCAAGAAACCCGATCCGGTTTTTTAAGAATGCGTACACCGCAATCTCATTTGCAGCGTTCATGATACAGGGCAGGTTTCCACCGGTTTCCAGCGCTTCTATGGCCAGGGCCAGGTTGCGGAATGTTTTCAGATCGGGTTCTTCAAACGTAAACGTGTTCATGCGTTTAAAATCAAACCGCGGATGATCATTCAGGATCCGCGATGGGAACCCCATGGCATACTGAATGGGCAGCCGCATATCCGGAAGGCCAATCTGCGCTTTAATGCTGCCGTCCTCAAACTGCACCATACTATGAATGGCGCTTTGAGGATGAATGAGTACATCGATCTGATCGGGCTTCAGGTTAAAAAGCCATTTTGCCTCGATCATTTCCAGTCCTTTATTCATCAGGGTGGCAGAGTCGATGGAGATCTTGGCGCCCATTTCCCAGTTGGGGTGTTGCAGGGCATGTTCTCTTTTAACGTTAACGAGGTAGTTGGGCTTCCGTCCGATAAATGGTCCGCCGGAAGCAGTAAGGTATACTTTTTCGATCTTATTGCGGGTTTCCCCGATCAGGCATTGGAAGATAGCCGAGTGTTCCGAATCTACCGGGATAATAGGCACGCGGTTATCCACCGCCATTTGCATTACGATATCCCCCGCCACTACCAGGGTTTCTTTATTAGCCAGGGCAATGGCCTTGCCGTTCTCAATGGCTTTAATGGTCGGCTTAAAACCGGCAAAACCCACAATGGCGGCCAACATCAGGTCGTATACATCCATACCCGCCACTTCTTCCAGCGCATCTTCACCGGCAAAGACCTTGATATCGGTTTTAGCCAATGCATCTTTTACAGAACCGTATTTGTTTTCATCGCCGATGACAACAATATTCGGGTTATACATCAGTGCCTGTTCAATCAGCAACTGATCATTTGAAAACGCCGTTAATACTTCTACAGAAAACTGATCCGGGTTCTTTTCTATGACATCCAAAGCCTGCTTTCCGATAGAACCGGTTGAGCCAAAAATGGCGATTCGTTTTATCATACGTTCGTCTCCCATTACTTTTGTAGTGTTCTTTTCTTAATCGCGGCTAAGATAGGGGCTGTTTCAGGAATAAAAAAATGCTTAATTCCTCAGCCATTGTGCCAGGCCTTCGGCGATCTTCCGGTCGTTGCTCAACCGGGGCACTTTATTCTGGCCACCCAGTTTTCCGATGGAGCGCATATAATCGATAAACCCGTTTTTCTTTACAGGCGTAATGACCAGCTGCTGCAGGATATTTCCTGATATAAGATCATCATAATACGAATTCTTCTCCCGGAGATACCGGTCTACCTTTTGCGAAAAATCGCGCAGGTCTTCGGGGTCATGTTCAAATTCAACAAACCACTGATGATACGATTTGCCGGCATCCGCACTCACATACGGAGCTACTGTAAACTCCGTAATGTGTATATTCTGTTCTTTGGCAGCCCGCAACAAGCTGTATTCCACTTCTTCTCCGATCACATGTTCCCCAAAAGCGGAGATAAAATGCTTGGTACGTCCGGTAACCACCAGCCGGTAAGGGTTCACCGACACAAATTTCACCATGTCCCCGATATCGTATCCCCACAACCCCGCATTGCTGTTGATGATCAGCGCATAGTTCACACCTGTTTCCACCTCTCCCAGCGACAGGCGCCGGGGATTTTCCCTGCCGATTTCCTCAGCAGGAATAAACTCAAAAAAGATGCCGCTGTTGGTATTGAGCAGCAGACCTGGTTCTGTTTGTGTATCCTGGAAAGCAAAAAAGCCTTCAGAAGCGGGGAAGGTTTCGATGCCATCCACTTTCCGGCCGATGCTTTGAAATAATTTTGCCTGATAGGGTTCAAAGTTCACGCCGCCATAAACCATTACTGAAAAATGCGGGAACAACTCTCCCACCGGTTTACCCGACCGGCGGATGAGCTCGTCAAAATACATCTGCATCCACGGCGGAATACCGCTGATCAACGTCATATCCTGCTGGATGGTTTCGTCTACGATCTTTCCTAATTTGGTTTCCCAGTCTTCAATACAATTGGTTTCGTATTCCGGAAGCTGGTTCTTGCGGAGATAGCGGGGTACGTGGTGGTTTACAATACCGCTTAAACGGCCTGTTGGAATGCCCCCCACCCGTTCCAGAACCGGCGAGCCGCTTAAAAAAATAAGCTTTCCATCCGCAAAAGCCGTATTGCCGGTTTCGGCCATATAGCACAATAAAGCATTCCGTGCTCCATTGATGTGGTTATTGATCGATTCTTTGGAAATTGGTATATACTTGGTACCACTTACCGTGCCCGAGGTTTTGGCAAAATAAAGTGGCTGCCCTTTCCAGAGCACATTGTGTTTACCTGCCTTTATTTCTTCTATATACGACTTCAGCTCCTCGTAGTTGCGGACCGGAACAGCCTGTCTAAACTGTTTGTAATCATTTAGTTCCGAAAATTTATGTTCTTTGCCAAACTGGGTGGCCCTCGCCGTCTTAATCAGGTATTTCAGAATATTTTCCTGATCTTCAACCGCCGTTTGCATTCCTTTTTTGATATTTTTGGAAACAATCGATGCAAAGGGCTTGGCCAGGAACGATTTGAATTTCATTGCATTAATTCATTTTTTCGATGCTACCGGAGTAGCGGAACTACAAATATAATGCTTGTTATGGGAGAAGGGATATATATAAGAAGATATATTTAAAGGTTCTGTTTGCAAAATTAAAAAATCTCCTTACCTTTGCCGTCCTAATTTTTAGACAATGATAGCAATTATTAAGGTGGCTGGTCAACAATTTAAAGTTGAAAAAGATCAAACCCTGTTTGTGCCACATATTGAGGGCAATTCCGGTGACGCTGTGAACCTGGAAGTTTTACTGGCGCACGTAGACGGAAACTTATCTGTCGGCGGTAATGTTGCCACAAAAGTAAGCGCGGAAATTGTAGACCATGTAAAAGGGGATACAGTGATCGCTTACAAAACCAAAAGAAGAAAGGGCTTTCACAAAAAGAAAGGACACCGTACGGCATATACAAAAATCAGAGTAACGAATATCGCTTAATAAAAGCGTTCTTTAAATTGAAAGGTAAACGGGCTGACGCATGATCATCCTGTAAGCCTTTTAATAGTATCAACTTTTAAACTTATACAAAATGGCACATAAGAAAGGAGAAGGTAGCGTTAAAAACGGCCGTGATTCAGAAAGCAAGCGTCTTGGAGTGAAAATCTTCGGAGGTCAGCCTGCTATTGCCGGTAATGTTATCATTCGTCAGCGTGGCACGGTTTACCATCCTGGTAAAAACGTAGGCGTTGGAAAAGATTTCACCCTGTTTGCGTTGTCTGATGGCATCGTTGAATTCAGAAAAGGAAGAAAGAACAGAACCTTTGTTTCTGTAAGCGAAGCCCAGGCATAATGATGCTTTTTGCTGTGACTGAATAAATTGTGGAAAAAAAATTTGGCGGCATTAAATAATTGTATAATTTTACCGCCGATAATCCATTATTTACTAATCATTAAATTCAAAAAAAATGGCAGTTAAAAAAGCAGCAGCAAAAAAAGCAGCTCCTAAGAAAGCAGCAGCAAAAAAAGCAGCTCCTAAAAAAGCAGCAGTAAAGAAAGCAGCTCCTAAAAAAGCAGCAGCAAAAAAAGCAGCTCCTAAAAAAGCAGCAGCAAAAAAAGCAGCTCCTAAAAAAGCAGCAGCAAAAAAAGCAGCTCCTAAAAAGGCAGCAGCAAAGAAAAAATAAGAATCTCTTTTCTAAAAGAAATTCAAAAGTCTTCCGAATGGAAGGCTTTTTTTATTGCCCCTCCTTTCCTACTTTGCAGTCATGAATAACAGTACCATTGCCGATCATTTTGAATTGCTTGCCAAATTAATGGACATCCATGGCGAAAATGCGTTTAAGGCAAAAACCTACTCTATTGCCGCGTTCCATATTGAAAGGCTGGAAGAACAGCTAACGGCATTGGACCGCAGCAGTTATGCGGGCATCAAGGGATTGGGCGCTTCAGTGGCTGCAAAGATCATTGAGCTGATGGACACGGGAAAAATGAAGGCCCTGGAAGATCTGCTGACTGACACGCCCCCGGGGATTATCGAAATGCTGGAGCTGAAAGGCATCGGCCCCAAGAAGATCCATATCATCTGGAAGGAAATGGGTCTGGTATCCGTTGGAGAGCTGGAATATGCCTGCATTGAAAACCGGTTGACCCGTTATAAAGGTTTTGGAGAAAAGACCCAGGTAAAAATATTAGAATCGATTCAATTTTATACCCAAAATAAGGGACATTTTCTTTATGCCCAGATCCACGAGATCTTTCCTTCTATTCAAAACTATCTCGAAAAGATCTTCGGAGCGGATAAGGTGTGGAATACGGGTAACTATTACCGGCAGCTGCCCACCCTGCATGAACTGGAATTTATTATCGCCGAAAAGCCAGACACCATTAAGCAAAAATTTCAAACCGCCTATCCTCCGGAACTGCTGGAAGAAACAACCAACAGTATCCTTTATAAATTAAACAACGGACTCCGGCTACGGGTTTATTCGGTATTGGAACAGATCCCCCAGTTTTTATTCAACACTTCCTCGGCTCCGGAATTTTCAGCGGCCTTCCTCCAGCGGTTCTACCCCGGCAACTTTGATACAACCGCTTTTGAAAGTGAATCCGAGATCTTCGAAAAAGCAACACTCCCCTATATCCCGGCCTGTTTACGCGAGTCCGTTTCCATTATCGACCGTGCTGAAAGGAATGAGCTGCCGCAATTGATACAGGTGAGCGACATCAAGGGCATCGTGCACAATCACAGTACCTGGTCCGACGGACTTTTTACAATAGAGGAAATGGCCAAGGCGCTGATCGATAAAAAAATGGAATACCTGGTCATCTCCGACCATTCCAAATCGGCCGCTTATGCAAACGGACTTACAGAAGAACGTATTGTTCAGCAGCAGCAGGCTATTGATGCACTGAATGAAAAACTGGCGCCCTTCAAAATTTATAAGAGTATTGAATGCGATATTCTTGGTGATGGCAGCCTGGATTACAGCAATGAGATCCTTGCAACGTTTGACCTGGTGATCGCCTCAGTACACAGCAACCTGTATATGAACGAAACAAAAGCCATGGAACGGCTGATGCGGGCCATAGAGAACCCTTACACTACCATCCTGGGCCATCTTACCGGACGCCTGCTGCTAAGCCGTAATGGCTACCCTATTGATCATAAAAAGATCATCGACGCTTGTGTAGCAAATCATGTAGTCATTGAGATCAACGCGAACCCGCACCGGCTCGACCTGGACTGGAGCTGGGTTGCCTACGCGATGGATAAGGGCGCCCTGTTGTCTATTAACCCCGATGCACATACCATTGACGGGTTTGATGATATCCGGTATGGGGTGATTGCCGCACAGAAAGGAGGACTGACGCCAGCCTACAACCTGAGCAGTTTTACCCTGGAGCAGTTTGATACCTTTATCCGCGAAAGGAAGGCGGCGATTGGATGAGTTTTGTTTAAGGTTTAAGGCTCCAGGTTGGATACCGTTTGATATTCGATATTGGTTCCGGATATTCAATTCCAGCTATCACGGAGCCATAATGGCATTCACTTTTACATTTAGCATGCCTTATTGGTTGTTCTAAATTCGAAGGTGGGCCTTATTAATATTCGGCGATTACCGGCAGTTTTACAAAGAAGGTGGTACCTACACCCAGCTCTGTTTCAAACCAGATCGCTCCGTTCGCTTTTTCTACAATGCCTTTACACATGGCCAGTCCCAGGCCGGTACCGGAACTTTTAGTTGTAAAATTAGGGGTGAAGATCCGGCCGCGCATAGCCTCAGCGATGCCGGAGCCGTTATCCGTAATACTGATGATAACGGCTTTACCTTCTACCGATTCCTTAACCGTAATAATTCCTTTAGTATTCTTTTCGCAGGCATCGATAGCGTTTACAAAAAGATTGGTAAACAACCGGTTCATCTGGGTTTTATCGGCCCTTACCGTTATTGCTCCCGGCAGCAGGTGCCAACGGAATTCAACATCCGGGTTTTTGCTGTAAATGCTGGCCAGCGGCTGCAATACCTCATGCAAATCAAAGATCATTTCATTTACATGGTTGATATTGGCAAACTGCGAAAAGTCTGCCGCAATCTTTGAAAGATAATCGATCTGTTCTACAAGGGTTTTGGCTACACTGGAAGTGAGCTGCTGTACATTGGAACTATTTTCAGTAATAGCCTTCTGAAGGTACTGAAGGCTCAGCTTCATCGGTGTCAGCGGGTTCTTGATCTCATGTGCCACCTGCCGTGCCATTTCCCGCCAGGCCTCCTCGCGTTCCGACTTTGCCAGGATGTCGGCACTTTTCTGCAACTGCGAAACCATTTTATTGTATTCTTTTACCAGCTGCCCAATCTCATCATTGCGCTCCCAAACGATTTCCTCATTGACCCGTGAAAGACTGATCTCCTTCATTTTGTTGCTGATCACCGTAAAGGATCCCGTAATACGGTTGGTAATCAGCAGGGCCAGTAACCCGGTCAAAAGGAAGATGAATGCATACAGGTTGATCAGCGTTATCAGGAAGTTGGAGATCTCCTGGTTGAGCTCCTGCTGCGAGGCAAAATACGGAATACTGAGATAGGCGTATGGAGCGGCGCTGCTTGCGCCTACCGGTGCATAGATGGTATTATACGATAGTTCAGAGACCTGCTCGTTCTGAATATACTGGGCTCTTCGCAATCGCAATAAACTATAAAAGGCACGGGGCGACATCCGGGTACTTAAAACACCCTGGCTGTATACATCTGACTGGCTGGTAGCCCGCAACTCGCCGGTAAAATCATATACATTCACATCCAGTCCGTGAATATCGGATACCCTTTTTATAACCGCATTGAAGGCATTGGCTTCAAACAAATCCTCGTTGGAGTTATAGTGCCCGCTCTCCAGTATCGTTCTCAGACTGTCGTGCAAAATGATTTCATTCAGCATGATATTCATGGTCCTGCTCAAGCGGTCATTGTTCGACTCTTCAAACCTGTTTACAAAGAAGGAAATGGTTGCCGCTCCTACTACTACAAAGGCCAGCACGTTGATCAGGATAAACGTACCATGGATCTGGCTCCGGATCGTTGGAAAAAAGGCAGAGTTACGCAGCAGTTTCTTATTCATAAATGCGCCCAGCACGATCATTAAAACATTGATCAGCGCCACCAGGAACAGGAAGGAGCAAAAGAGATAAGAAAACAGCGTGGTGGCCTCCAGGAACATTTCGCTCTTACGCGCCATAATGATCACCTTGGAGGCACTGGCGCGGTACCAGACTTCATTATACCCCGCCCGTTCCCGCAGCTCTACTTTTTTTTGTGGAAACTGGCTCTGTGTAAGGGTTGTTGTAAACGGATACTTTTTGGAAACTGAGGAAGAAGTAAGCTGGTTATTGTGATAAATGGCAAACTGGTACACTGCCGAATTCGAAAACTCGCCCTGCTTGAATTGCTTAAACAGCTCCGGCTTTATGTTGGCTACCGCAAACCGGCGGGGATTGGAAACAATATAGACTGTACCGATGAGCCGGCCGGTTTCGGCATTCCGGATGATCCGCCGCGTGATATAAGCAAAATTATCGAAGGCCTCCGACTCATAAAAATACATATCAGACAGAGAGGTGGATCTGGACCGGTTGGCAATGGTGGTATTGAGAGAGGCTACCGTTTGCGGAAACGGGTTGTATAACGGATTATCCAGGCTGTCGAAAATGTACAGGTTAGTTACATAGTTGTTCAGGTACCCGATGTAATTGCGCTGGCGGATGCTGTCTCTTAAATAAGCATTCTGCTCTTCATCATACAGCCGGTAAAAATTATTGCGAAAATAATTACTGTCCAGGTACTTGTTTGCTATGCTGATGAGGCGTTCGCTGGCCGGATCGGTTTGCGTGGCCAATTTCTGGCAATACAATACCCGCAGGTTCATTTCTGCCTTTGTAATTTCATTCAGCATTAACAAACAAAGACTGATGGAAAATATAAAGATCCAGAGTACGGTTCCGGACACACTGAATTTAATAAACCGGTTAATGCGCTCTTCTTTGGTAAAGATAAAGGTATACACCAGCAGCCATAACAACACCGGCAGGCAAAAAGTAACATCCCTGCTGCTTACAAATACGGAAACAGACAGTAACCCCAATACTGCCGTCCAGAGATATACCTGCCAGATATGCGCCCGGAAAACCGCAAAAATGTACTTGTAAAGCGTTCGGCTCAGGTAGTAAAAGCCCAAACAAAGACAGGCCAGGATCAGGAATCCAACAATCGTAAATATGCTCAGGCTGTCGATATTGGTTACATCAAATGAGATCTTCGATTTGGAAATGCAGTCTTTGATCACCCCAGCAATACTGAACGTAGCTGCAATCAGGATTACGAGGCAGCTCACGCCCGCCACCCGGAGCACTTTCCTGGGGTACTTTTCCGTATAAAACGGGCGCGCAGAAAGGCGGTTCCATACAAATACGGCGATCCAGCAGAAAAGCAGGCTATTGATCAGCAAATCCCCAAAAGTGGGCAGCAGAAAACCGGAACTGTACAAATCCGGGTCAAACAATTTGAATTCGGAAAAATTCCAGATATAACCCATTATATATGTTCCCACCCGGAATGCCAGCAGGCAGGCCAGGAGGAACCAGATCTGCAGCCGGTAGCTGGAAGCGGCAAACCGTTTTGCCAGCAGCAGGTAGCAGGAAAGAAAAATGAGGAAAAGGCCAACGATCTTCAACACCACAGAAAGTACCGAATCTTTCGACAGCCTTGCATGGGGGTACGATCCCTGTATATCGGTTGTTACCACATGCTCGGCTCCATCAAGCTTCCGGGCAAACTTTTCATCCGGCTTCATTTTTAAATAAAATACCGGTGTGCCCTTTATTCCCCGGATCGCGTGTGCAGTAGGCGTGGTATCAATATCCATCACATGATCCATGGCCTTGTCGAAAGGATAGGAATCACGCAGGTAATCGGTTTCCACAAAAAAAGACGACTTCATCAGCACCAGGCAAAATGCCGTAAAATCGGGGTGATTGGGCACCGGCTTCCGGATCGCATAATAATAGCCATTCGCTAATTTCACACCCTGCTCCTCCTGTTCGCTATATAAAAGCTCATCTGAAGGCACCACGATCCCGGTATTCCAGAACCGCAGGAACCGTTTGTCCTGATCATTTTTATACAGGTAGAAATAAAAGCGGCTGTCGGGCAAATTCGCAAGGTCCCGGAGCGATTCTCTCGACTGGGTCAGCCGGTCCATCAAGGCAGTATTGGCCAGTACCTGTTCAAACTGATGCACGTTTTTCTTAATCTCCTTCTCAAAGATCTTTGTTTGTGCATCCAGCGATGTGCTTTTGAGGTAGCTGGAGCTTAGTAAAAGTGCTCCCGCAAAAATAACCAGGGCCGCAGATAAAAGCAGCAGCTCCCATAAATACTTATTTCTGCTGCGCCGTTTCATTTTAATGAGGTTCTGTTTTTATCCGGTTCCATAAAGCGTCCATTTCTCCCAGCGTTAGCGCAGAAAGCGCGCTGCCGTTTGCGGCGGCCAGCTGCTCCATGCGGGTAAACCGATGGATAAACTTTTTATTGGTGCGTTCCAGCGCAGCCTCCGCATCTATCTTCAAAAACCGTGCGTAGTTGATGAGGGAAAACAATAAGTCACCAAATTCCTCCTCTATTTTACCGGGAGCTCCCTCTTCCACGGCTTCCAGCAGTTCTTCTGTTTCCTCGGTTACCTTCTCCCAAACCTGCGGGGCTGATTCCCACTCAAATCCTACCTGCCGGGCCTTTTCCTGCAGCCGCATGGCTTTTACCACGGCCGGCAATGAACGCGGCACCCCGCTTAACACGGACGTTTTTCCCTCCTTTAGCTTCAGCTGCTCCCAGTTCTTTTTAACGTCGTCCTCCGAGCGTACCTCTTTTAAACCATCAATCGCCTCCAGTGGCGGATAAATATGCGGGTGCCGTTTGATGAGTTTTTCTGCTATACCGTTGAGCACATCCTCAATAGTAAACTGCTCCTGTTCGGTTGCAATTTTTGAATAAAAAACAATGTGCAGCAGCAGGTCTCCCAGCTCTTCCCGGATATCCTTCCAGTTTTCATCACTAATGGCATCGCCCAGTTCATAGGTTTCTTCTATCGTCATTTGCCGTAACGAATGAATGGTTTGCTTACGATCCCAAGGGCACTGTTCTCTAAGCTCATTCATGATCTGCACCAACCGGTTAAATGCTTCCTGACTCATATTGATAATTTATATTTCGGTTACCGACTGCTATACACCAGCTTATTTCCCTGCATCTGGTTCTAAAAAGAACCGGTTCATAAACAACAACTGATAATAAATGGCGTTTTGCCAGTATGTTGACGTATGTCCGCCCGGCCGGGTAATATAGTCGTGCGGAATATTGCGCAACAATAACTCCTGGTGCAGGTTTTCATTTACCTTGTAAAAAAAGTCTTCGGTACCGCAGTCTATAATTATTTTTAATGTTTTGGGCTCGATCAGATGCAGCATATTGATAACGGTGTTTTTCTCCCAGCGCTCGGGGTTATCCTTGTATTTGCCCAACCGTTTGGCCATATCCCAGTTATTGGGGAAGGGCCGGATATCCACGCCTCCGCTCATGCTTCCGGTGGCACCAAATACATCCGGATGTTTTATGGCAAGATATAAAGCTCCATGTCCGCCCATGCTGAGCCCGGCAATGCCCCGGCCCCTGGAGGACGCAATGGTGGCATAATGCTTATCCACCCAGGCTACCAGCTCACCGGAAACAAAGGTTTCATATTGAAAGGAAGGATCTACAGGACTATCCCAGTACCAGCTGCCATATCCGCCGTCCGGGCATACCAGGATCATCTGGTATAGGTCTGCACCGGCTTGCGCGCCCTTTACACCGGGCCAGTATGCGTAACTGCCGCTGTACCCATGCAGCAGGTACACCACGGGGTATTTTTTTGCCTTTGAATAATCGTCCGGCAGTATCACCGAGGTTTTAATACTTTTTTTCATAGCAGGGCTATACACTTCCAGCGTATCTACTTTTGCCGCCCACAGATTCAAACTCACTAACAGGACGAATCCAATAATCAAACACTTTTTCATTGTTCCGGATGCATTTCGTTTAATACGGACGAATTTATACAAAAAATAGTAAGTACTGCCAACAAATCAAAAAGGCAGGTGGAACTGCCACCTGCCTTTGTCTATATACTTTTTTTATAATCAGAAACGTTTTTGATTAACCAGCGCTTCTTTTACACCGGGATATTCGGTAATTACAGCCAGCTCATAGCCGGGTTTTGCTTTTAACTTCCGGATAAATTCATGCAGTTTCAACGAGTCTGCAGAGGACTTCCACATTTGATCGTGCGCCAGGATAACCAGGTTATCCGGCTTCAGCGTTTTATTCGATGCAAACAGATGATCTACCTGTGCCATCAGCTGATCAGGGCTTTGCAGGGCCTGCGAGTTCTTATGATTAAACTGCCACTCCAGGTCCCAGCCAATAAGTACATAACCGCCTTTGCGCTGAAGTGAGTCAATAACCGATTTGTTCTTTAAAAGATCGGTGCGGCTGATGCTATCGATACGCCAGGCATTGCGGCCGGGCGTGCGGGCGATGGGCTCTTTCAGCATCATCATCGCCTGGGCACGGTTAAAATCGGAAATAACCGAATCCGGATTTTTATAAAACCCGGTAAACCGGTTTCTCCAGGCATGCGAATAGCTGTGATTAAAAAGTTCGATACCCGGGAAGGTTTGCAGCTGTTCCCACATGAGTTTCTGCTCCGGGCTGGCCTTGGTATGTAAGCCGATCAAAAACATGGTAGCCGGTACCTGTTCTTCTTTCAGGATAGTTAACAGGTTGCGGGTGCCCAGGTTCGGACCATCATCGAAGGTCATAAAGATCCGTTTCTTTTTCTCCTGTGTTTTTTCTTTTTGGGGATCCTTCAGATTGATTTCAACGGAATCCGGAATATGAAGATCTGCTCCCAGTTTTTGCCCTTTAGTATCGGAGTCATTACAGGAAAAAAGCAGCGCCGCAGCCAGGAAACCCAATAAGCAATAGCATTTCCTCATAAAAACAGGGTGGCCGTTTTGGGCGGTCCCTTTTGTCAATAGTTTCATATTTATTAAAATCAAAAGAGATTGTAAAACCTTGGGTGCCAGTGGATGGGTCAGCTAAAAGTCAAAAGTCTCCGGAAAAACACCGGCAGAACTTTCCAAATGTGCATTCCATATTATTTTACAATTCGAATGTAAAACTAATCAAAGCACCTATGATTTCAAAAAAATCTTCCAATGATCCTGATCAAGATCTTACGATACCGGTTACCGGCCAAAAGTGTCGTAATTGTCCTGGGCATATTTTTCAAACCGCTTCAGCAAGGTCACATTCTTCTGTTCTACTTCAGTAAGCGCACCGTCAATGGTGTTGGTTACCGGAACATACCAGTCTACCTGGTCAAAGAACTGCCGTACGCCCTTACTTTTAAACGAGTACCCATGCCGTGCAAAAATGGTGTTACGGATGATTTCCAGATCCAGTTTTTTCAGGTTTTTGAGCTGCTTTTCGGTAAGTTCATTTGCAGATCCGTTCAGCTTGTACACTTCTTCGGAAGCCGCCCGGTAAACGTTGTTTATGGACGTATCTACAGTTCCGTCTTCATTCGTGTACAGTTCGGTTTGGGTGCGCCCGTTTTCATAATCCACGTATTCCCAATCTTCCGGAAGCATCAGGTTTGCACTGTACAGAAAGGGTTTTTTCACCAGCGTAAATTCTTTAACCGGGTGCGTTACAGCCGTTGCCTTATACGCCTTCCACCGGCCTTTGAGTGTGTCGCCCACAATGGAAAATTCAAACCGGCCGTCGTGCCGGTCGCTACCGGGTTCATCCATCACAAAGGAGTAGGTGTTACCGGCAAGGGCCAATGTTCCTTTCATTGGCCGGGCATTCCCTTTTACCACGCTCCTGCCCTCCACGCCTTCGGCGGTGATCCGGCTTAACCGGATATTGATCCGGGCCACATCTTCATAATCCGGCGCTCCGTCTGTGATGCTTACAAAGTCGCCCACCCAGTTACCATAAAGCTCCGTATGCAGTTCGGGTGGCAGTTCCTGCGCCGTTGCCGCAGGTTTGCCCGCTGCGACCGGTTTCTTTTTTGAATTACATGCAAAAAGCAGGATCACACAAAACAGGATAAATGGATACGTGTATTTCATCTTGACTTGATTTTATAGACTATATATTCTGCAACCAACCAGTTGGGGATCCATCCCAATCCGGCTACAATTACGTACACATCCATCGGCGCGGGATGAAAGAGCTGTACCAGGATCCACTTCCACAACCGCAGGGTAATGGCCGATAATGTGAGCGCATAACTCCGGATCATTAGGTACCGGTGCTGCCTGAAATCCTTTTTTTTTATGGCCCGCACGGCCTGCAGGGTGAAACTCCACCACAACACCGACAGGATGGTAAAAAACAGCACGGCGATCCATCCGCCATTGGCGTGCATCCCCATTACAAAACCGGTTGGAGCCGAAAAAAGCAGCACGACTATTACATACAGGTATCCCATAGCCCGGTGTACATTCCGCTGTTTCTGGAGCAGGTACGTACTAAACTGGGTGAACCCTGCCACCAGGCAACATATGGAAGTATATACATGTGTGTAAAATACCGGTATGTAATACCAGCGCCCTTCTACCTCAGTCTGTTTTATCTGCAGAAAAGAAGCCGTACTGCTAAACGGGATGTAGCGCAACGTGATCTCCAGCATTAAAAAGCTAAAAAAGCCCAGTAATACCAGGGCAAGGAGCTGTGCAGTTGTTTTATGTTTTTTTGTTAGCTGCAACGCGGAAATTTGACGTAAAAATAGCACATTATTTCAGCACGCCCTGCTTTTGCAGTACTGCCATCTGCGCCAGCAGTTCCAGCATGCCTCCCTGGGGTACCAGGTTCTGGGATTTACCCTCCCTGCCGGCTAAACCTTGTGCTGTTTTATGCGCGATGGCGTGGTCCACAGCGACCCGGAAGGCTTCCAGGTAGCGTGTATTTCCGTCTATGCGCCACAGCCGCAGGAATCCCCTCAGCAATACGGCGTTGAACCAGAAATTATCTTTCAGCTCCTGATTCTTCAGGAAATACGTATCGGCCGCCGCCGCCATTTTTTGAGCGCTGGTAAGATAGGTTGTGTCCCGGGTAATTTCATAAAAAAGCACGCTGGCTTCCAACATGGTTCCGGTGTTATACGAATAAACCCGTTTATCGACCCGGTGTGTTTTTACATTCAGATGGTCATAATACAATCCCTGAGGTGTACGGAGCCACTGGTTCACCCACCGGTACAATGCCGTTGCCGTTTTTAAATAGGTACTGTTGCCGGTTGCCTTATATAGCTGAAGGGCCAGCAGGATGCCGGGGCCGTTGCTACAGGTATTCTTGGTGCGTTTATCCCCTTCCTGCCAGTACAGCCCGCCCCCTGAAACCGTATCCAGTCCGGTCATCATAAAACGGTAAATACCGGTTGATGTCTGTAGCCAATGAGGCTCTTTTGTAGCTTCATACTGACGCATGGCGGTAATGCCGATCCACTGATTGTCGTCATAAAAACGGTCGCCACCTCCCAGCTCCGGAGGATAAGACGCATAACCGGCTGCCGGCGCCCGGTGATCCTCATATTTCCGGATGATCCCGAATGTATGTTCAAAATCCTTTGCCCTGTTTTCCAGAACGGCACCTGCCTGATAGGCTTCAAACAGTGCACAAAGCGGCCAGAGGTAGGAAACCTTCCGGTCGTTGGGTTGTGCCGGAACCTGTTCAATATAATACTTCAGTCCCGGTTTGTAATACTGTTTTACGATCTGTTCTTTAAGCAGGGCATACTCCTTTGCATAGTTGCGCTGCTGGGCGATGGTACCATTTGCAACAAAGAAAAAAGCAATAAGCATCCATCCGCCGCTGTACCGGAGCAGGACATTCCATTTACTTTTCATCGGCTGATTTTGAGCATAGTTCCGTTAGCACCCCGTGCGTGGATTTTGGATGTAAAAATGCAATCTGCAATCCTTCTGCGCCCGGTCGTGGTGCGGCATCAATAAGGTCGATGCCTTTTTCCTCGGCATCCCGTAAGGCCTTGTTGATATTGTCAACAGCAAATGCGATATGGTGTACCCCTTCTCCCTTTTTTTCAATAAACCGCGCCACCGGTCCTTCGGCATCCATCGATTCCAACAATTCGATCTTGGTATCCCCGATCTTAAAAAATGCCGTCCGCACTTTCTGGTCGGCTACTTCCTCTACCCGGTAGCATTGCAGTCCGAATACATCCTCCCAATAGCGGATGCTTTCCTCCAGGTTCCGTACCGCCAAACCAATGTGTTCAATATGTGAAGGCTTCATGGTTTATCGTTTTTATACAGCAATCAAATCGTTATTTAACATAGATCTCTTTTTTATCAAAGGTATTGGCGCTGAAATATCCCAACGCACCACCGCGGATATTTGAGACCGGATTTCCCGGTGAGGCGCTCTGGTTCTGGCCCAAACCGCTTTGGGTTAAGCTGTACCAGAAGTCGTAGTTATCCTTATTGATGCAGCGCATTTCCACCCGCAGGTTATCCCCGCTCTTCAGATCTGACGCCTCATCGCCCGCAAAGATCAGCAATTCATACACCACGTTCCGGCCATCAATCAGTTTATCATTGGTTAAAAAAATCGTGTTCTCTTTACGTCCGTCTACAAACTGCGTAAACCGGTATGCGTTCCCTTCACCCGGCGGATCTTTGAACTCCACGGTTGCAATCAATCGCTGCCGCCCTACAAATACCCGGCTGGTGGTGTACAGGGAATCCAGCTTTACTTTCAGCGGCATCGTGGAACTAGCCGTAAACACTTCACCGCCTATTTTTACCGATAGCTGATACGTAGCCCCGGGTTTTCCCGAAGCATTGGCCCGGTAAAGCCCGTTGCCTTTATGCTGTAGCAACACCGGCACTTTGCCATCTTCAGAAATGGTTACAAGGGCATTTCCCACACCTTTAAAAACATTCGTATCTGATATATTGAGTGTTTGGGAAATGATCACGTTGTACGAATCGTTATTATCCGTAACCGTGCCTTCAATAACATATCGCTTATCAACGCTGTTAATATCTACCTGGATCACTTTCTGGCAGCCTGTTGTAATGAAGAGCAGGAAGCCCAGTAAACCGTAAATAAAAAAGATATTCCGACGCATGTTGCTTTAAAATTTAAAATGCCAGGAAATAGAGGGCACAAAACGGAAAAGGGAGGTTTGTACCGCCTCTGTTATGTCGGTATCCTTATCGTTCTGCTGAAAAGAGATCAGGTACGCATTTTCCCGCCCGTAGGCATTAAAGAGGCTGAAGGCCAGTTCTGAGGAGGTGTTCTTTTTCCTGGTACGCAGCTGCCTCGTAGCGCCCAGGTCCAGCCGGTGATAGGCCGGCATCCGGTAGGCATTGCGCTTTGTATAATAAAAAACGACCTGCTTATCGATCACATATTTTCCGCTGGGAAACGTAACGGCATCGCCGGTATAATAGACCCAGTTGGCAGAAAGATTCCATTTTTTATTGAGCTGGTAATTGGTTACAATCGCCACGTCATGGGTACGGTCCTGCCGGGCATTGTACCATTCCCCGTCATTAATGCCGGCAATCTTCCGTTCGGTTTTGGAAAGTGTATAGCCCAGCCAGCCGGTAAGTCGTCCCTGTTTTTTCTTCAGCAGCAATTCCAGGCCGTAAGCCCTTCCGATACCGGAGAGCAGCTGTGTTTCAATAGCATCGTTGGTATATACATCTGCCCCGGTGCGGTAATCGATCTGGTTCTGAAACGCCTTATAATAGGCCTCGGCGGTAAGTTCATACCGGTTGCCGGAAAGATTCTTATACCAGCCCATCGAATAAATATCTACCAGCTCCGGCTTAATGCTATTGGTACTGGCCACCCATTTATCGGTGGGAAAATTGGCCGCCGAATTGGAGATCAGATGCAGGTTCTGGGCGTTACGTGCATAGGATGCTTTCAGCGATGTGCTGCTATTTAAGATAAAGCTGGCAGCGATCCGGGGTTCCATGTTCCAGTAATTTTTTACAAGCGCGCCTTTCCGGTAGCTTAAGGTGTCGGTGATGGTTCCGTTGCCATCTACTTCATAAAAATCACCGGGTCCAAAAATGGCAAAGGAAGACAGGCGCATACCAAAGGTCAGGTTCAACCAGGAAGCGGCGCTCCAGGTATCGGTGGCAAAAACAGCCGTTTCCCAGGAATACCGGTCCTGCAGGTAGAGATCGTTGTAGCTTGTTTTGCCGGAGCTGGTGATCTCACCCGGAGTGATCGTATGATAAATGGAATTAAATCCAAAGCGGAGCGAATGGCGGGATCCGGCATACCATTGTATTTCCTCCTTCAGATTCAGATCACGGATCTGCGAAAAAATGTTCAGATCATTGTTGGCATTATTGATGGCGATATTGTAATTAAAATCGCTGTAGATAAAGGAGGTATTGGAGAAGAGCCGGTCGTTAAAAATATGGTTCCAGCGTAGCGTTCCGGTCTTGTTTCCCCAGTCCATCCCAAATTGTTTCTCCAGCTTCAGTACATCGCGCCCCAGGTAACCGGAAAGATACAACCGGTCCTTTTCCCCAAGCGTATAATTCATTTTGGCATTGATATCATAAAAAAACAGGCGGGTATTCTTATTCGTAGAATCGCCAAACACGGGCAGAAACAGGTCTGCATAGGTACGTCTGCCGGATACCAGGAAGGAGGACCGGTCTTCCTGTATGGGCCCTTCCACATTGAGTTTTGCCGAAATCAATCCCACACCACCGCTTACCGCATACCGCTGATTATTGCCCTCATTCATTTTCACGTCCAACACCGATGAAAGCCTGCCGCCGTACTGGGCCGGCATGCCGCCTTTATACACCGTTACATCTTTTACAATATCCGAATTAAAGGTAGAAAAGAAACCCATGAGGTGCGAGGCGTTGTATACATTGGCTTCATCCAGGAGGATCAGGTTCTGATCCGTAGAACCGCCTCTTACATAAAAACCGCTGTTGCCATCACCAGCAGATTTGATCCCCGGCAGTAACTGAATGGCTTTTAAAATATCCCGCTCGCCCAGCAACATCGGGATGGTATTGATTTCCTTCATGGTCAGCCGCTCTACACCCATCTGTGTGCCCCGGATGGTACGGCCCTTTGTATTGGCCGTCACCTGCACATCATCCAGGTTTACAACCTGGTCCGGCAGCAATACATTTTGTACTTTATTACCGTTCAGCTGAATGGTTTCCGTTACCGTTTCGTAGCCAACGGCCGAATACGAAACCGTATAACTCCCTTTTGAAAGGGTGAGGGAATAGAAGCCGTACTCGTTGGAAGTGGTACCGGCGGCACCGCCCTGTACCTCCACACTTGCATTGATCAATGTTTCCCCGCTGGCGGCTGATTTTACGGTACCGCTAAGAGTAACTTTTTCCTGCGCAAAGGAAACCAGTGCGAATAATATGGCAATAAAAAGAATACCTGTCTTCTTCATAAATGATGTCATAAACAACCTCAATTCAACAAAAATAGCCGAACTGCGGCAGATTATTGCTGTCCGGCTCCACGGGGCGGAACGATAAAGGATAAGGGCTTTTTAAAGAAATGCCGGATAATGATCCGGATCAATTCCGGATAACGCCGCAATTGAATGCCTCTTGATTTTACGGCTACAAAAAACGCCAGCGAAAAACTCACCAGGAAATTAAAGAACCCGATCCCCAAAACGCCCAGGAATACTGTTAACAGGTAATGCCCAGGCACCGCGCGTATACCCAAACCGTAAACACCAATAGCCATATTGCCCGATGAGATGGTAATATGCCGGATATCGAAGGGCACCCCGAATATTTTACCCACATTGGCGGCCATTCCTAAAAAAAATCCCAGGCTGATGTTTCCGGCATAGGCGCCTGCATTCTTTTCTATAAAACCGGCCCACCATCCTCTTTTTTGGGCAGAAGTACTGCCGTATAATCCCGGGTGATGTGCCAGCCGGCCAGCGATATTGCTAAAGCGGATCTTATTTTGTACATACCCTGCAATGATCCCGCTTAAAAACAAAAACACACCGGTATTGCAGGCATACAACAGCGAAAGACTTTGAAAGGGATGCTGCTCCTGCAACAGCCTGAAGGCCGCTTCTCCGGATACCAGCTTTCGCCCTATTATTTGATGATAGGCCCAGGCAAGCAGGTAGGTGCCCGGAAATACGATGATCAGGTTTCCCACGAAAGAGGCCGTTTGGCTCCGGATCACTTTAGCCACCGTAAAGGCCATGCTTTGAAGATCGGGCTGGCCCAGGCTCTTTTTCGAATCCAGCGAAACGGCCACAGCATTGGCCGTAAAGGCCGGCTGTTTGGTAGCCAGTGTGGATCCGGTTTGGTCGATCAGCACAAACCCGGCACTGTAGTTTACACTGTACCAGAAGCCCTGCCAGAAATAGGCATAATGCAGTTTGCTCAGGATGTTTTTAACAATAGCTACAAAGCAGATGATGAGCCCACCCCACATGGCACTTACCAGCATATTCAGGTAATCCCTGCGGGTAGTGGTAATGTACTTGCCACCCTTTTGCCCTTTATGCTCCGCAATCTGATATGCGATATAACCGACGCCCTGTGAAATAAACTGGCGGATGCTGTTCTTGAGATTTTCATTGCGCACCAGCAGTTTAAAAAGATCTACAAACCGTCCGATATCGAAATGATCATCGTTATCAATTGTGTCCAGCAGGATCTGCATGCGTTCAATACGCGCGGTCAGGATCAGCAGGAGATAGCTCTGGCGGATGCTGGTACCCCGCTGGTCCTGGTGTTCACGGATATGAAGGATCTCATTTTCTATTTCAAAAAGTACGAGTTTCAGCCGGTTCACCACTTCACGGATATGATACGGATCGTTCTTTTCCTGCTGCAGTTCATGTAACAGGCGGCTCTGCAACAGAAAAGGATTTTCCTGTATCGGGTGGATGGGTGCAATATAACCGGCAATCTCCTTTTCCAGCCCATTGTTGGCCACCTGAAACGACAATACCGTCAGCGCATCGATGAGGTGCTCCGTCAAACGTGGATCTTTGGCCTGCAGCGTAAATTGCAGCAATTCAAAAAAACTGATCCAGGTAGCCCGCCGGATCGCTTCGATCCAAACATGATCGTTTTTCCGGTAAAAGACGCGGTCGAGCACATATACAAAATCATTGGTATCCTGCTCCCGGGGAAGCATTTTATGCTTCAGTTTACCCATCAGCTCATCCCAAAAGCCACTGCTGACCGGGATGCCGCTTTCTGTAAACGCCCCTTCCAGCCGGGTATTGATCAATTGTACCAGTATCGCCTGCTGCAACCGGGAAACAAAGGATGGATGTGCTTCCAGGAAAAGGATCATATCCTTCATACGGGCATCTGCCAGGTGTTGTTCATTTTTTGGCGGCCGCAGATCCCCGAAAAAAGCGATCAGGAAATGAAGACTTTCTTCTTTTGTGGTAACATCATAGGCCGATTCATTTTCCAGAACCTTTTCACAAAAGCTTTTTTCTTTTTTTTTCCTTTTAAATAAATGCATCCGCTTTTTTTAACCGGCACCCGGAGGTATCCGGATTAAACTTCTGCTTAAAAATAGCAAAACAACGCTTGTATTCCTGCCGGGTAACCTATGAAATTATTGTTACGGACCAGGTTCGTTCAAAATGCGCACCCGGCTCAAGGATATGGATACCCTCTTTTGTTGTAAGGTCCTGACTGGTTCCTACCGTATCCGCAATACCGCACCAGGGTTCAATACACACAAAATCCGCCCCGGGTGCCGCCCATATGCCCAGGTAGGGAAATCCCTCCCAACTGAAAGCAAATCCCTTGCCGTTCTTATCGGAGCGCAGTGCCAGCTTCCGTGATTTCAGGTCTTTCAATACCACCGCGTCTTTTGCAAACAATCCTTTATTTAAACGCAATATGTTGGTATTGTTAAAAAAGGGAATGGGTTCCTGCGCCAGCAGGCCGCCTTCTTCAATGGGCCATCTTCCGGCATCTTCTTTTTCATCAAATTCGAGGTAGTACTCTACGTAAGCATCTCCTTTAAACAGCGGTAATTTAAATGCAGGATGTCCGCCAACAGAAAACCACATGGTCTTATCACCGGTATTTAGCACGTCATAGGTTACGTTCAGCGTTCTTCCTTCAAGCTGGTATCTGATTTTGAAATCAAATTCAAACGGATATGATTTCAATGTTTCTGCGGTACTTTTCAGCGAAAATACCAGTTCATCGGCCAGCTGTCCTACCGGTGAAAAATCCATTTCCCGCGCAAAGCCATGCCGGTTCAGCTGGTAGCGCTGCCCTTGATACTGATAGGTATTGTCCTTGAGCGCGCCCACTATCGGAAATAACACAGGCGAATGCTTGCCCCATATTTCCGGGTTGCCACCCCACATATATTCCTGCCCGGTACTTCTGTCAATCAGACTTTGCAGTTCTGCACCTTTTTCCGAAACCGCAATCTTCACTACACTGTTTTCTATCTGGTATATTTTTGCCATAGCATGCCAATTTGAACATTAAACGGAAAATATACCATTTTAGTATCTGTTTTTGCAATAAATTCCTGTTTTTCAATGTCTGACAATTGTAAAAAATTCCAGATCATTCCCGGATATCCCAGTCCGCAGGTGCTTTGAATGTTGCCCTTCCCTGCTCATAGGGCGGTACTTTTTCCGCGGGAGTGATTGCCTGGTATTTTTTTGATAGTTCCAGCAGCGCCTTTACCTGCTCCGGATACCGGTCACCCAGGTTTTCTTTTTCATAGGGATCTTTATCCATTGCAAAAAGTTGCGGTACCGTTGCCGCACCTGCAGCCCTGGGCAGTACCAGTTTCCATTCGCCTTTGATCAGCGTGCCGTTTCCAAGATAGAAGGTGCGCGTATCGTTTTTCTGTTCTTTCAGACTTTTTAAAACAGAGATCCCGTCATACGGCTGCGGAGGAGGCGCCTTTATCCCGGCGATCTCCCGGAGCGTGGGCGCAATATCGATATACCCCATTACCTGGTTGGAGGTCCAGCCGCCTTTAAACCCGGCCGGCCAACGGATTACGGCGGGCACCCGCACCCCGCCTTCCCACTCCTGGAATTTAAAGCCCCGCAAGGGCTGATTCCGGCCGCCCTCCTTTTGAGCGGCACCGTTATCGCTCTGGAACAATACCAGGGTGTTTTCATCGATACCTGCCTTTTGGAGCGCCTCCAGGATACGGCCGATACCCGCATCCATTGCCGTAACCATCGCCGCATAGGTTTGCCGGCGCGTATTGCCTCTTCCCATTACACCTTCGGAGCCGGCCTGCTCTTTTCCAAAAACAGGTTTTGATGGATCAAACCCATACGGCATGAGATCGGTTTCTTTGGCCTGTAAAGGGCCGTGCGGTGCGTTGTACGCTACATATAAAAAGAAAGGCCCCTGCTTATTATAATTGTTGATGCATTGTACCGCTTCTTTTGTGATGAGGTCTGTAGTATAGCCGGTGTCTTTTGATGTTTTCCAGTCGTTATGCCAGTCCAGCGCCCCCTCGCGCATATGCGTAAAATAATCAATGGCTCCGTTATAATGCCCGTAAAAATGCGTAAATCCCCGGCTCAGGGGCAGGTATTTCCGCCGGGAATGTCCCAGGTGCCATTTACCGATGGCCGCCCGGTTCTTATAGCCGGCCGGTGCCAGCATTTGCGGCAGGAATTCGGCCGCTGTATCTACGCCGAAATCCAGCCAGGGCGCAATCACGTTCTCCCGTAATCCATAGCGCTCCGGCAGCCGCCCCGTCATAATGCCGGTGCGGGTGGGGGAACAGATGGGGCTTACATAATACCGGTTCAGGACCACACCTTCCCGTGCCAGCTGATCTATATGCGGTGTGCGGATCTCACTGCCATGAAAACCTACATCCCCCCAACCCATATCATCTGCTACAATGATGATTATATTGGGCGGTGCCTGCTGGGCGCAGGACTGACGCAACCAAAAAGAACACAGGAGCAGGAGGCAGGCGCTATGCCTGATCTTTCCGGAAAACGGAATCTTTATATGCATGGTCTGACAGATATTTTTCTACAAATTCACTGGGTGTTACGCCAAACTGAAGCGTAAAACATTTGGTAAAATACGAGGGTGAATTAAACCCGGTACGGTACCCAGCTTCGGAAACATTACACTTGCCGGATAATAATAATTTGGCGGATTCTTTTAAACGGATCACCCGGATGAATTCATTCGGGCTGTTCCCCGAAATCGCCTTTAGTTTCTTATGCAAGGTGGAACGGCTCATGGCTACGGCCTTGCTGAGCTCCTCTACCGACAACTGATAATCATCCAGGCGCTCCTCAATGATCGCAGTGATCTTTTCAATAAACACCTGGTCGCTAGGGTTATTATACAGGGTATCGGCTTCCACAAAGGGATGGGCGCTGAATTTCTCTTTCAGGCGAGCCCTTGTTTCCAGCAGGTTTTTTATCGTTGCCCGCACCTGTTTCCATTTAAAGGGCTTCATGATATATGCATCGGCGCCGCTTTCCAGCGCCTGCAACTCCGCGTCCGTGGTACTCCTGGCTGTAAGCAGCACTACCGGTACATGACTGCTGCTGATCTGTTCCCTGATCCTCCGGCATAGCGTAATGCCATCCATTTCGGGCATCATCACATCCGACAGTACCAGTTCGATCTGCCGGGCCTGCAAAATGCCCAGCGCTTCTTTTCCATTGATCGCACAACAGGTATGATAGCCCTCGGCCTTGAGGCTAGCCGAAATAAAATCCAGCATATTCAGATCATCCTCCACCACAAGAATGGTAGGGCCTCCGGTGTCGCCATCCATTACTGCGTCTGCTTCCCCGGCCGGCAACGCGGACACTTCATCCTTTAAAACGGTTTCAAAAGGGAGAATGAGCACAAACGTCGTAAAGCCATCTTTTCCGTTCACGGCGGTTAATGCCCCCGAATGTTTCTCCGCCAGCGCTTTTGCCAGTGAAAGTCCGATACCCGTACCACCGATATTGTTCAGTTGTCCGCCGGTGCCCGCCACTTTGTAAAAGGGTTTAAACACCGCAGTAAGCTCCGCTTCGGGTATGCCGATGCCATCGTCTTTTATCTGAACGGATACCGAGCCCTGGCCCCTCGCATCCGGTTTCTGCTGGCATACCCGGAGCTCGACAGTTGTGGCCGCGAATTTAAAGGCATTCATCAAAAGGTTATTGAGGATCTTCTGCAGCGCCTCGGGATCTGCATCAATGGTAAGCCGGTCTACATCTGTTGTTAACAGGAACTGCAGTTTCTTTTGCACAGCAATGGCATTAAAACGGGCATACAACGCCTGTACAAAAGAGATCAGCTCTACCGGCTCCTTGCGTATGGTATAGATATCGCTCTCGATCCTGCGAAAATCGAGCAACTGGTTCACCAGCGACTGGAGGCGTTCACTGTTTTCCTCCATCACCTTCAGTTGTTTACGCTGCTCGCTCTGAAGTGCTGCATCCTTCAGGTTCTCCAGGGGCGCCATGATCAGCGAAAGCGGGGTACGTATTTCATGCGCCATGGTGGTAAAGAAATCCATTTTCTGCTGATAGAATTCCTTTTCCCGCTGCACTTTCATTTTTTCCAGCCGCACTTCATTTTTCCGGATCTCGCGCCGTTTATAATAGTTGCGCAATAAGAAAACGGCCGCCACCAGCAATGCTGCGTACAGGATATAGGCCAGATTGGTTCTGTAAAACGGAGGCCGTACCCGCACTCCTACCGATATCTCCTTATCATTCCAGTTACCGTAGATATCGGTGGCTTTTACTTTAAATGTATAGGTTCCGGGGGGCAGGTTGGTATACGTAGCTATCCGCTGCGTGCCTACATTATTCCACTGGTTATCGAAGCCCTCCATTTTGTAGGCATATTTTATTTTGCCTGGATCTTTGAAATCCAAAAGTGCATATTCAAAACTGATGACCGACTGCCTGTACGATAACTGGATTTTATTCGTAAACCCTATTAGCTGTTGCAGAACACTTTTTTTATCATCCAGATCCGGCTCATGATCAAAGATCTTAAAACTGATGAGGATCAGGTTGCTGCCGGATGTTGCTGTGCGGATCTTTTCCGGGTAAAAGGCGTTAAACCCATTGATTCCTCCCAGGAAAATGCGGCCATCCCGTGCACGGTAATAGGCGTTGTAATTATAGAGTTTTCCCTGAAGACTATTGAGCCCGGTATAAGACCATACCTTCCCCTCTTTCTCCGAAAAGCGGAGCAACCCGTTATTGGTAGAAAGCCATAAATAGCCCCGGTCATCCGGCACAATGCCAAACACCACATTACTTATGCCTTGTTCCTGTCCGTACCGTTTAAATTTGCCGGTCCGTTTATCCAGCCTGTTCAGCCCGCCGCCATCGGTACCAGCCCATAATCTTCCTTCCGGATCATCGTATAGCGAAATGATCTTGTTTGAACTGATCGATTCCGTATCACGCACAGTACGGAACTGCTGCCATTTCCCGGTTTTAAAATCTTTCTTTAAAAGCCCGTTTTCATAAGTTGCGATCCACAGGCAGCGGTCGGTATCTTCCCACACTTTATAGATACAGCTGTTGTGCAGGTCCATATCCGTAACCTTTGTAAATTGCTGCTTTGCCGGATCAAAAATATTCAAACCCTTTACGGTTCCGATCCAAACCACCCCACTGCGGTCTTCATAAATGCTGTAGATACTGTTGGAGCTGATACTGCCTGGATCAGCCGGATTGTGATGATACTGGGTAACCACGCCGGTGTTGAGATCTACCCGGTTCAATCCCCCGGAAAATGTGCCCACCCAAAGCCGGTTGCCCCGGTCCTTGTATAAAGCATGGATATTGGAATAGGAAAGCGGTTGCGTGTACGGTGGGAACGGATACTTATAGAATTTACCGGTGGCTGTTTCGAAATAATTTAATCCGCCGTTTTCCGTGCCCACCCAGAAATTGCCCGGGCGGTCCTCCAGGAAACAGCTTACTGCGCTGCCGGAAAGCCCATCCGCACTGCCGTTGGGATAGTACAGCTCAAACGAGGCATCGCCCGGTGAAAAATAGTTCACACCTCCAAAATACGTACCCACCCAAATTCCTCCCTGCCGGTCTTCATAAATAGAATAGATCGCATTGTCACTGATGGTATAGGGATCACCGCGATCGTTTTTATAATTTGTAAAGGTGCCCGTAGCGGTGTTCAATACGTTCAATCCTTTCTCCGTGGCTACATATACCTGGCCCGGCATTGGCTGGTATATGGCGCGCACGATATCGTCGCTGATCGACCCGTTGCCCCCTGCACGAAATACCTGGAAGCGTTGCTCTTTAACGATCCATTGATTCAATCCACCGGAAAGCGTGCCGGCCCATATATTGCCCTGGGGGTCTTTATAAAGCGAAAGGATGAAGTTGCTGGATAATGTTCCTGTTGCGGCCTTATGATGCACAAACCGGTTGGTGGCAGGGTCCAGCACATCAATCCCCTCCCCGAAGGTACCCATCCAGATGTGACCGCTGGCGTCTTCCACCAGTTTCCGTACCTGGTTCAACGAAAGGCCACCAGCAACGGCGCGGTAGTTGAGCACCGTTTTCGTACGGGGATCAAACCGGTATACACCATTGCTGCGGGTAGCCACCCAGGTTTCTCCCCTGGAGGATTTCAGGATATCGAAGATCAGATCCTGCTTAGCAAAGGCGATCCGCGTAAATTTTTCACGGGTCAGGTCAAAGGAATAAAGCCCCTCTTCCGTTCCCACCCAGAAAGTGGTACTGCTGATCTTGCAAACAGAATGGATCAGGCTATTGTCTGCATGATCCTTATCTTCCCGTACCTGGTATATTTTAAAGCTGTATCCGTCAAACCGGTTC
This sequence comes from Niabella pedocola, assembly GCF_021044425.1. GTDB lineage: Bacteria > Bacteroidota > Bacteroidia > Chitinophagales > Chitinophagaceae > Niabella > Niabella pedocola. The sequence goes on from NZ_JAJNEC010000005.1 coordinate 472,690, forward strand.
AACCCGTTCTTGGTACCGAACCAGATGTAGCCCTGATCATCCTGCAGGATATTCCAGACGGTATTGGAAGACATGCCGTTCCGGACACTGTAATTTTTAAACAGCAACTGCTGAGCACGCAACAAGGGAGACCATAATAACAGCAATAACGCTAAAGCACACAGGCCGCCGTGCTTTATGAAAAGACTGCAAAAGCCATTGCTGCTGGTATTATGTGATACGCCCTTCAATCCATTTATTTTTTTGCTTTCTTTTTCACTACGGTGTCCGGCACTTCTGCATCAACTTCCTTCAGCCACTGATCCAGTTTCTTTTTAAGGTCCGCCGCTTTTCCGGGCATCTGCGCTGCAAGATCTGTTTGTTCTGACGGATCTTTTTTCAGGTTATATAATTCTGTACGATTCGCTTTATAGAAATACAGCAACTTATAGTCTCCGTCCCGTACCGCACTGCACATGCGGTTTACCCAGCGCCCGGTTTCAGATGGATAATGCCAGAAAAACGGTTCGCGTTCCGCAATAGCCTTTCCTTTCAGCAGGGGCACCAAACTTTTGCCATCCAGCAGGTTGTCCTTCCGTTTTTTTGTTTTTGCGAGCTCCAGGAAAGTTGGATAAAAATCAGTAGCCATTACCCGTGTATTAACAGTGGTCTGCGGCCGGATGGTTTCCGGCCAGCGCGCAATCAGGTTTTCACGGATACCGCCTTCATACAGCCACGACTTCCCGGCTCGCAGCGTACCATTGTTCCCCAGGTGCCATACACCGCCATTATCGGAGAAAAAGATCACCAGTGTATTTTTATCGATCCCTGCTTTTTTCAACGTTTCCATTACCGTTCCCACACCGGCATCGATCCGTTCGATCATGGCGGCGAGATACGGATTATCCAGGTGATCGGCCTCATGTCGTTCATTCTGCGGACCAAACAAGGCTTCTGCTTTTCCTGCACCATATTTCGCATCAAACTTCATCTTGTATTTTTTTACCAGGGCCTCAGGGGCATCCAATTTGGTATGTACGCTGTAAAAGGTAAGATAAAGAAAGAATGGCTTAGCCTTGTTCCGCAGGATAAATTCAGACGCTTCACTGCATTGCCGGTCGGTAAGATATTCGCCTGCACTACCGGTATCGAAAGTACTGATTTTGTCATAGGGGTAAAAATAATCTCCGTCGGCAATGTATTTTGTTTCGGAACCGATCACCTCGTTAAAGCCATGCTGCTGCGGGTTTCCCTTTGGATCATTAAATTTTGTATCCAGGTGCCATTTGCCAATAATGCCGGTATGATATCCGGCGGCAGCCAGGGCGCGGTTGACGGTATAGGACTTTGCAGGATCCAGGTAGCGGTCTGCGTTGTTATCCAGGAAATCCGTGATCCGTACCCGGGCCGGGTATTGCCCGGTCATGATACCTGCACGCGAGGGCGAACAAATGGGCGCGGCTGAATAGGCTTGTGTAAACCGCGCGCCTTCCCCGGCCAGCTTGTCCAGGTTTGGTGTTTCGTTAAACGTATTGCCATAGCAACCCAGCTCGGCCGACCCTAGGTCGTCGGCCATAATAAAAATAATATTCGGCCGTTGCTGCGCATCCGCAACTGCGGTCCACAGGCTTACAACCATTAAAACGAGCCATCTTGTTTTTTTCATCTGTTTATGTTCAGGGGTTAAATTTTAAATCTGTTCAGGGATTACGATGGGGTTATTTTCGCTCAAACGGGATATCCAGTGTTGCACCCGGATCTCCCTGTTGTTTCATCCAGCCTTCCAGCTTTTGGCGGTACGCGGCTATCTGTGCTGCATATTTTTTATCGCCGGCCAGATTGTGCAATTCATAGGGGTCGTTTTTAAGGTCATAAAATTCTACGGCAGGCCGGTGAATATTGCGTTCTACCAGTATTTTATCCTTTGGAGATGTTTCCGCTTTTTCCTTCCAGCTCACCCAATACGCATTTTTAGGATTCATCATATACTTAATGTGATAATTTTTACCGGGTGTGAGATTCAGCAATAACTTATACCGGCCGTCGCGAATGCTGCGGATCGGATACGGCGGACCTTCCGGCAGGTTATTGTGAATGCCAAAAGCCACTTCTCTTGCCTGCTGCGTTTTACCCTGCAGTACTCCCAGGAAGCTGCGCCCGTCCAGGTGTGCAACAGGATTACCGCCTGCGATATTAATAAATGTAGGCGTAATATCTTCATACTGTACAATGGCACCGGTAGCCGATTTGGGTTGTACCACGCCGGGCCAGCGCACGATCATGGAGCTTTTTTGTCCTGCATCCCAAAGCGTCCATTTGGCGCCGGGAAACTGGGCGCCCTGTTCTCCAAGAAAGATGAACACGGTATTGTTCTCCTTCCCGGTTTCTTTTACCGCCTGCATCAGCTCTCCTACCTGGTTATCCAGCCTGCGCACTTCCGCCAGGTATTTCTGAAATTGTTTTCTTGTGGGTTTGGTATCTACCCAGTGCGGCGGCAGGATCAGTTGCTCCGGATCAAACTCGGTGGTATCCCCCATCGTCCAGGGTGCATGCGGGTTGATGCTCATTACAAAAAGACAAAAGGGCTTCTGTTGTCCGCTCATAAAAGCTTTTACATCGGTTAGCGAATAATCGTCTGTTGGGGATACGCAATTGGGCTCAAAGCCTTTAATGATTTCGAAGGGAAACACCGTCCGGGGCTTTGTGCTATGGTCTTTGCCGGTTAAGGCAACCGTGTATCCCAAACCGGAAAGGTAATGCCCGATACTTTTTAAAGTATCATATACTGGTTTATGATTCTGGTAAGAGCCATGCCGTACCGGGTACAAACCGGTGAACAGGGAGGCACGGGTAGGCACACACATTGCCTCCGATGCAATCATGTTATTGAATTGCATGCCCTGATCTGCCAGCCGGTCGATATTGGTGGTTTTAAGATTGCGGCCACCATAGCAGCTGAGCTGCCGCGAATCGAGGTCATCGGCCATGATCACTACGATATTGGGCTGTTTGCTGCGCTGCGCCTGGCTTTTAATACCAAAACCTGCTAACAGCAGTACGAACAACAACCCGGTTCTTTTTGTCATATTATCATCTTTTATCGGTTTGAAAAAATATCTGGCAATGCAACGGTACCATTGCCGATGGGGGGAATGCCCAGCAAGCGGCAGATCACGGGTGCAATATCCAGCATGCGCAGCCGCGCCAGCGTACTGCCTTTTTTGATACCATTGCCCGCAGCAATAAACCCGGTATAGATCTCATCAAAATCCGGATAATAGCCATGTGCACCGCCAAGTGGTTTTGTACGGATCAACGGACCTTTTATGGCATTACTGGCCACAAACCCTTTTTTCATGGCCAATGCCAGTTCCACTTCAGGGTTGGCTCCTATCGCTTCAAGCTCTTTCTTTGTAACGATACGGAACCATTGATCGCCGTGGGGCAGCTGACGCAGCAATTGTTCTACCTGTTGGGTCGTGGCCGCATCACCGGCTTTTTTTGTATATAGAAAGGCTGACCCGCCTGTTGTATAAAATTTTGCCTTCCAGTCATCGCCGCTGATCAGCCCATTCTTTTCCAGCAGCACATTCGGAGCTACGCTTTGCGTGGCATCTACAAATCCATGATCCCCGGTTACGATGATTGTTGTATTTGAAGTCTGTCCGGATTCTTCAACGGCAGCAATCACCCGGCCGATCATGCTATCGATCACGGCCACCGCTGTTTTTACTTCCGGCGCATCTCTCCCATGTTCATGCTGGGCATGGTCTGCCTGTATGAAATGAATGGCCAGCAATGCCGGCTGGTACTGCTTAAATATAAAGGCCCCCATCCGGCCAATGGTACGATCCACATCCCTGTATTTAAAGTCATCCGCCGTAACCGTTCCGTTACCGGCGGCCGCCATCTGATCCAGCATGCCAGCCGGAGTAATATACGGCCTGGTTACAGAGAGCTGGTCCGTTTTTTCATCACCGTCGGCACGACGTACCGGAAAATTATAGTCGATCGGTGCACCAACCGTTACCGGCCACATCACCGCTCCGGATGTAAGACCCGCATGCTTAACCGCCTTCCAGAGGGTGGGTGTTTTTATGGAACTGTCTTCCCAGTACCATCGGCCCTTTGGTGCTTCAAAGGGGGTATTGTAATAAATACCATGCTTCCCCGGCGGCTGACCGGTAACAATGGATGTATGCGAAGGATAGGTTACCGTAGGAAACACCCCCACCACCTGGCGGGCATAAACACCCTGTTGTTTTAACTGCCTCAGATGAGGGGCAGGCCAGGCGGGATCCAGGTAAAATTCCGGGCGAAGCCCATCGATACTGATCAGCACCACATGTTTTGCAGACTGCGCCCTTACCTGCAACATTCCACCAAGCGCAAATGCAACAAAAAGTATTCGTTTAACTAACATCATCTATTTTTTTATGGCAACCAGTTCCACATCATCAACCCATAATTCCGAACCGGGTGCCGCTGTTCCAAAATAAAGCCCAACACGGTACATGCCGTTTTCAGGAATGGCTGCTGAAGTAAATTCAAAATCCTTTATACCTGGTTTGATCTGCAATTCCCGGTCAATGATCTTTGAAGCGTCTGCACCGGTACTTTCAAGCCGTACAAAGAAGCGGGTATCCCGGTTGGCTGTTGCTTTCATTTTTATTAAAAACCGTTCTCCCTGCTGTGCTTTAAAAGGCCAGAGCATGGACAGCGCTGCGGGCTTTGCCGCCGGTTGTACCACGGAAATGAGTGCCGATTTTTTCCCGGAGATACGGCTATGGTCATCGATCCTTATCGAGCCATTCATCGCTGCTGCCTGGTGTACATTCCAGCCACCCAGGTTGTCATCGAAATTTCCGTTGATGTTTCTCCGGTAGGCCTGCATCCGCACCCCATACTCCCGTGTGTCGAGGGGAAACGCGCCTATTTTCCGGGCCCATTGCTCCCAGTCGGCATACAATGACTTTACGCGCTCGGGTTCTTTCCGGCTCAGGTCGTTCATTTCTGTAGGATCTGCATCCATATCATATAATTGCAGCGTGTTCATTGAAAACGATGCATCTTCCGGTGTTTTGGCCACCAGCTTCCACTTGCCGTCACGCAGGGCGATATTGGCCTCGTGCTCCCAATAGATCCGCCCCCGGTTATTTGACTGCCCCGAAAAATGAGGCAGCAGGCTTTTGCCTTCCATGGGATGAATGTTATGGCCTTGAAATACCGAAGGGTACTGTGCTCCGGACACCGCCACACAGGTGGCCATAATATCGGTGATATGCCCGTAGCCGGAAACAAACTGGTTATTCAGGCGGGCGGCAATGCCCTTTGGCCAATGCACGATCAGCGGAGTGGCAATGCCTCCTTCATGGGTAAAATGTTTATACTGCTGAAAGGGTGTGTTGCTTACATTTGCCCAGGGCAGCCGGTAGCTTTCAAATGTGGCTTCTGTTCCGTCCACGGCTTTGCTTTTGCCACTGCTGATAAACTCTGCACAGGCGCCGTTGTCGCTGAGAAAAAAGATCAGGGTATTATCCAGTTCATTGTTGGCGCTGAGTGTTTGTATGATCTTCCCGATCCCCTCATCCATGATATCGATCTGTGCCGCATAGATGGCCATGCGACTGCTCATTTCTTCCTGCTCTTTATCCGTAAGCCCGTCCCATGCCGGAACCGTGGCATCCCTCGGCGTACATACAGCCGAAGCCGCAAACAAGCCGATCGCTTTTTGTTTTTTAAAACGGGCGGCCCGTATGGCATCCCAGCCTTTTTTATATTCTGCTGTATATTTTTCAATGGTGGCCTTTAATGCATGCAGGGGCCAGTGGGGCGCCGTATAGGCTACATACATAAAGAAAGGGTCCTGTTTTTGGCTGCGGAAATGATCCTTTAAAAAACGCACGCTGGTATCGGAGATCGCATTGGTTAAATAAAAATGATCGGGGGCCTTATATTTCCGGTTATCACTGTAAAGCACCGGTGTAAAATAATTAGCCCCACCGGGAATAATACCGAAATAACGGTCGAACCCGCGCTGCCGCGGCCAGTTATCCGTTACTTCACCATCGATCTTCCGCTCATTGGTCACGTGCCATTTGCCGGTCATATAAGTACGGTAGCCGGCTGTCTTTAATACTTCGGCGATCGTTACGCACTCGTTGTTCAGGTTGTCCTGGTAAGCAGGGCCGGTGCCCAGGTCCGCTGCTGCCATCCAGCCCATTCCGGCCTGATGCGGGTACAGTCCCGTAAGCAAGGAAGCCCGCGTTGGGCAACACCTTGCCGCATTGTAAAACTGCCGGTAACGGATGCCTTCCTTTGCCAGCTGATCAAGATGCGGCGTCCGGATCTCTCCGCCATAAGCACCGATATCGGAATAGCCCATATCATCTGCCATTATGAGCAGGATATTGGGTTTCGACTGCGCAGCGGCAAATAGTGAAACGCCTAATAAAAATATAAGAACAGAAAAGCGGAACATTCGTTATTTAAATTTAAAGTTAGACCTTCTTTTGATGCATGGGTTTAAAATTACCATCCGGGATTCTGATTGGCCGTTCCGATATTCGGATTTTGCGTAATCTCATCGGCGGGTAACGGGTATAACAGGTTCTTGGGAATCTCAATACTCATTTGTGGCGCGTTAACAGCAAATTCATTGGAATACTTTTTGGTGGTCGTATTATACGTCGGCATCTTCTGCGGGTATTTTAACAGCACTTCTTTGAACTGGTATTCGAACATGGTTTGTGCCGGGCTCAGCGGGCTGCGCATACGAACAAGATCAAACCAGCGCTGTCCTTCCCCCACCAGTTCAAGACCCCGATCGTCAAAGATCTTCATCCGGAATGCATCCCTGGATAACCCAGGTACAATATCGGCCGGTACGGCCCGCTGGGTTCCATTCGCATTCCTTGCCCTTGCTCTTACCTTGTTGAAGGCTTCCAGTGCCGTTGCAGTAGGCCCGTTCAATTCGTTTTCCGCTTCTGCTTTTATCAGGTAGACCTCCGCAAAGCGGATCACAAAAAAATCATTCCCGTTATTGCGACCGTCTTTACCATTGGGATCAATGTATTTGCTGATCAATGGCGTGGTAATATTGCCTTCATCCGCCGCAGGGAGATTGGGGTAAACGGCATAATATTTTTTTTGTGTAACGTTATACCCTTTCTGAAAAAAGGCCCCCTCATTCCGGTAATCGATTACCTTTATCCCATTGATCACCGAATCATAATCGCCGGTGCGGTAATAATCCGCTACCCAGGGCATCACCCGCATAGAGCCATCCCCCGCTCCGTTGGGCGGATTGCCGCAAACCTGGTGCGTATTGGGTGCACCAAAGCGCAGTGCAAACTCTGAACCCGCCGCAGGCTGGGCACGGTCCTGCTGATCTACCATGAACCGCACGCCAAAGATCACTTCGTTATAGGCATCGCTTTCCCGGTTGATATCAAACAGGTCTTTATAATTACCCACCAGCTGGTACTGGTTACTTTGTATCACGGAATCGGCATAGGTGATCGTTTTCCGGTAGTACGCGTTTCCATCCTGCCCTTTTAACGCCAGTTGATTGCCGCACGTTAGTGCCGCCTGGGCATGAATAGCCTGTGCCGCACCTTTGGAAGCACGGCCCAGCTCCGCCGCCGGTATATTTTTTGCCAGGGGCAACAGCGCTGCCGCTTTTTCCAGATCCGAAAAGATCTGGGTATACACCGCCTCCACCGGACTTCGGGGCAGGTAAAAATCGGAACTTACATCGGTGGCATTCAGCCGCAATGGTACGCCGCCATATAAACGAACCAGGTAATAATAACAGAACGCTCTTATAAAATACGCATCGCCGTAGGCACGCTGCTCTGCTGCGGCATCCAGTTCCTTTGTATCGAGCTGGGCGATCAGATCATTGGCACTGCCGATGGTAAAATATAAAACACTCCAAAAGCCGGACACATTTACCGAGGTAAGAGTGCGGTCCGAAAAAGGCAGCAACTCACCGGATGCAGCTGCATACAGATCATCTGCAGAAAGAAACAACATGGCCATTCCTCTGAACTTAAAGGCATTGGAGTTATTCAGGCGGGCGTACAATCCTTTAACCACCACTTCCAGGTCCCGTTCGCTGTTGATGGTAGCCGGCGTGGGTACATCGAGCAGGTCTTCCTTTAAACTGCAGCCTCCCAGTACAACAGCTGTCAGCAGTAATGCAATAATATATTTCATGAATTCTTTTTTATACTATGAATGAATGATCATAAGCCCAGTTCCAATCCTGCCGAGAACGTACGGGGCAGTGGCAACGTACCATAATCCATACCACTGCCGAGCGCATCGCTGTCGAACGCATTGATGTTCGGATCATACCAGGAATAATTGGTAAACGTGTAGAGGTTTGTGGCAGACACAAATACCCGCAGTCCCTGGATGGGCGCCTTCTTTTTCAAATTGAAAGCATAACCCAGGCGTACCGTCTGGATCCGCAGGAAGGAAGCATCCTCCACCATCCAATCGGGGAACCGCTGGGAAAAGCGGATGGTATTGTTGGTAGGCCTTGTATACCGATTGCTGGTCCCGGGGCCCGTCCAGCGCTGATCCCAGGCTTCCTGTGTGGCATTGAAATTACCACTGGTATTGTTGGCGCCCACCATCCACTGGTTCAGGTTGATGAGTTGGTTGCCTTTACTTCCGATGATATTAAAACCAAAGGAAAAATTCTTATACGTAAACTCATGACTCATTCCATAGGTAAAATCAGGCGCCGGGTTCCCTATAATCGTCTTATCATCCTCGGTGATCTGCCCGTCTCCGTTCACATCCACAAACCGCGTCATGCCGGGTTTTGCCTTTCCTTTTTCAGGTCCGGCGTCCACTTCTTCCTGTGTTTGGTAAATGCCGTCGGTCTTATAGCCCCAGAAGGAGGAAATGGGATCACCCACCTTTGCTACCTGCAGAGGCTGACTCAGGATAATGGCCCCGGCCACCACATAAACGCGGCCATAAGTAATGCCCAGCGATCCCATATCCAATACCTTATTGGAATATTTGGAGAAATTAGCGGAGATATTCCAGGTAAACGGTCCTTTGTTGAATACATTGTAACTGGCTTCCACATCCACCCCCTTGTTAAGCACCTCCCCGATATTGGTAAACATATCGCTGTAACCGGAGGAACTGGGCAGGGCGAGGTTGATGAGCAGGTCCGTCGTATTCTTTTTATAGTAATCGATCGAAAGGCTCAGGCGGTCTTTTAAAAATGAAAGATCCATCCCGATATTCAGTTGTTTTGTATTCTCCCAGCCCAGGTTGGGGTTCTGAAAATCGCTGAGCACATAACCAGGCGCAATGCCGCTTCCCAGTACTACATAGTCGATCCCGTACTTGGCCTGCGTGGCACCGATGGCCACGTTCTCATTACCGCTGACGCCATAACTGGCACGGAACTTCAGTGTAGACACTGTTTTTTTCCAGGGTTCAAAAAAGGCCTCATTGGAAGCATTCCATCCCAATCCTACTGCCGGGAAGAAATTCCACTTATTACCGGGTGCCAAACGGGATGATCCATCCGCCCTTCCGGTAAGCATTATCACATACCGCTGGTCATACGTATAATTGACCCGGCCGAGGAAGGACTGGAGCACCTTGTTCCGCGGACCATTGGTGAGGAATCTTCCGGGCGATAATGCACTGTTAAAATTGTAGTAGGTCATCTGGTCCGAAGGAAAATTCATATTGGTTACACTCGTCGATTTATTGACCCAGCGCTGGTAGGAATAACCGGCCACAATATTCAGCGAGTGTTTTTGATCCAGCACCTTCCGGTAGGTAAACAGGTGATCAGCCAGGTAGTTGGTATTGGAATTATCGGCACGCGTAGCATATCCATTGGGAGCCGTATTACCCACAAACGTACCACGCGGATAATATACATTCCGCAGCGAATACATATCGTTCAAACCGGCGCGAAGGGTATATTTCAGGCCTTTTGTAATTTCATAATCCACACTCAGGTTGCTGATCAGCGTGCGGATCTGCGTTTTATCCTTTACCAGGGTGGTTACCAGTACCGGGTTGTTTGCAAAGGTTTCATCCAGATCCCCATCCGCTTCAAAAGGCTCCTGCAGCGGATTGGTAACCAATGCGCCCATCACAGCAGAGGAGCCCATGATGCCCGTCCAGTTCGATTGCTGTCCGTAGTACCGGTCTGCCATTGAAAAATAGTTCTTAATGCTGATCTTCAGTTTATCATTTACCTGCCGCGAAAAATTAGCCCGGAAACCATAACGTTTATACTGGGCATTTTTAATGATCCCCCGCTGGTCTGAATAATTGCCGCTTACCAGGTAGTCATTACGCCCATCCCGGCCGGATAAGGAGATCTGGTGGTCCTGGGACAATGCCGTTTCATAAATTGCGTCCTGCCAGTTCATGCTAACGCCTGCGGCCAGTATCGAGTCCATTACATGTTGTGTATACACCGAATCCTTGCCGTCATTCAGGTTTGCTTCGTTTTTATAGGTCATAAAATCACGGGCACCCAGCATTTTTATCTGTTTGGGCAGGCTGCTCCAATCAAATCGGGTGGTATAGGTGAGTTTATCCCGGCCGTTATTGCCGGCCTTGCCAGACTTGGTGGTGATCAATACCACTCCGTTGGCACCCCTTGAACCATAAATAGCCGTTGAAGATGCGTCCTTCAGCACATCCACGGAGGCAATGTCATTCGGATTCAGGGAGGCCAGCGGATTTGCGGCCGATATATCCAGTCCGCCGTCTACTCCCATACCGGCTTTCGTAGATCCGTAGCTCGATTCCACCGGCTGCCCGTCAATTACGATCAGCGGCTGGTTATCACCGGTCACAGAGGTTTTTCCCCGGATATTGAAGGTAACGCCCCCACCAGGTTCACCGGTATTGTTAATGATCTGTACGCCGGCCATACGCCCCTGCAAGGCCTCCGTCACCGATACAAAGCGGTTGTCCATTTCCTTGTCCAGGTCCAGTTTGCTGATGGCACCCGTCACATCGCTTTTTTTAAGCTGCCCGTATCCCACCACCACCACTTCATCCATATCCGATATGGTGGAATCGAGGGTAATAAACAATTGTGTTTTATTGCGCACTGCTACTTCCACCCGCTTGTACTGTGCATGCGAAATAACCAATACTGCGTTCCCGGGCATATTGAGCGAAAACGTTCCGTCTGGTTTGGAGGTGGTGCCCGCACTGCGGCCCTTCACAACAATGGAAGCATCCGGTACCGGGTCTCCCAATAAATTTTTTATGGTTCCGGTTACCCGGATCCGGTTATCCTGTGCCATTGTACTAATACCTGTAAGCATAACGGCCAACAGGATCAGCAACTGTTTCCGGCATTCTGAAACCCTGCATTTTAATAATCCTACAATTCTCATAATGACATTTTAGCAATTCAATAAAAAGATGGGGTGCGGTGTACCAGCGATATGTGCTGCAATCGTAGCTGCAATATAACAACAGCCGTTGCCGCATACTGTCATTATTGTAGGCATTGCTGTAATAATTGTCTTATCGTTCTCCGGCGGCCAAACAGCCGCGGAACATCCTTTTAGAACAAGAGTCTTCATGTCCGTTTAAAATTGTTTGGTGAAAAATAAAAGTCCACAAATTTAGTAGACTTTTATTTTTTCCACCAAGAAACCAGCCGTCAAAATTGTTTTTTCCACATTTGTTACAGCAGTTGCGACATTTGTTACAGCGGTATGCCCTGTTTACGGAGCCCAGATCAGAAAGAGTTGTTTATATTGCGGGAAGGAATACAGTACGTGCATGCGCTTTTGCCGGTTGAAATATCATATAATCCTTTTTTTGCTTTTGTTGGCCTTTTATTCCAGGGCACAGCAACAGCCCAATATTATCTTTATCCTTGCAGACGACCTGGGCTACAGTGAGCTGGGTTGTTATGGCAACAGCTTTAACGAAACGCCCGCACTGGACCGGCTTGCCCGGGAAGGGATGCGGTTCACCAGCTTTTATGCGGCCGCACCGGTTTGTTCGCCCTACCGCGCGGCATTGATGACGGGGCAATACCCGGCACGCATCGGTATTACAGATTATCTGCGTCCCAGGGCCGCCCGGCACCTGGATACCAGTTATGTAACGCTCGCCGAGCTGTTGAAAGCACAGGGTTATCGTACCGGTATCGTGGGCAAATGGCATTTGTCGGGCTATATCAAAGAAGGTGCCCCGGAAGAAACGCTTCCGGATCAGCATGGTTTTGATGAAGTGCTGGTTAGCGAAAACCGCGGTATCGGCGAAGGAACCTATTTTTACCCGTATGATTTCAACCGTGAGATCCGGAAGCAGCTGCCCGGGCCACAGGAGTTTATTACCGACCGGCAGAACGAGGAAGCGCTCGGATTCATCAGGCGGAACGGGAAGCAGCCCTTCTTTCTCTTCCTTAGTCATTATGCTGTACATACAACGGTACACGGTAAACCCGGGCTGGTGCGGCATTTTCAGCAAAAAAAGAATGCAGGCAGCAGCCCTCCCACCCAACAAAACCCCGGAAATGATCCTTATAACAAATGGCCGGCCGGATCAAAGGCTTCCGGGAACAACCCGCACCTGGCTGCACAGCTGAAAACAATTGATGACGGTGTAGCCGCTATTGTAAGCTTGCTTAAGGAATTAGGACTGGATCAGAACACACTCCTTATTTTTACCAGCGACAATGGCGGGGAAACCACCATCACTACCAATGCGCCGTTGCGCGGCGGTAAAAGTACGTTATACGAGGGGGGCGTTCGCGAGCCCTTTATTGCCTGGTGGCCCGGGAACATAAAAGCAAATGCCGTTTGTAAACAACCACTGGCCAATTATGATATTTATCCCACGTTGATGGCATTAACGGGCGGCGCAGGCAATCATCAGCCGTTGGACGGTATTTCATTCGTGCCCTTGTTCGGGAACCCGCAGGCTGCGTTACCTCCGAGGAATTTTTACTGGCATTATCCGCTGGACCAACCGCATTTTTTAGGCGGACGTTCTGCCGGAAGTATCCGCAGCGGGGCCTGGAAACTGATCTCCTTTTTTGATGACGGGCATAAAGAATTATATAACCTGGACGAGGATCCCGGTGAGCAAACCGATCTGTCTGCAAAATATCCTTCAAGAGTGGCCGGTTTGGACACTGCATTACGCAACTGGCAAAAAAATGTACAGGCATCCCATTAAATTTATTTTATTATGAAACGACTATTCTCCTTTTTCCTCTTGCTCCTGTTCTTCCAGGTAGCGCCGGCACAAAGTAAACCCGGGTTATCCCATAATCCATTGCCCGTGCAATTTGGAGATCCTTATGTATTGCATGTAAAAGGAGATAAATATTATATGTATGGCACCGGCGGTGGTGCAAAAAAAGGATTCAGTGCGTATTCTTCAACCGACCTGGTTAACTGGAAAGCGGAAGGCCAGGTCTATTCCGGCGATAATAAAAACGGTTGGGGCATTCATTCATTCTGGGCGCCGGAGGTTTATGAACGCAATGGAAAATTCTATTTGTTCTACAGCGCGCAATGGAAGGAAAACCCTGCCAATGAGCTGGAAAATTTTAAAATCGGGGTTGCCGTTGCAGACAAGCCAACAGGCCCATTTGTCGATCTGCATAACCGTCCCGTTTTTGATCCTGGGTATCCCATTATCGACGCCAATGTTTTGTTTGAACCTGACGGGAAAATATACCTTTATTATTCCCGTTGCTGTTATAAACACCCGGTAAAAAGTGAGATCGCCGATTGGGCGCGCAAGAAGGGCTGGTTTAACGAGGTTGAAGAGAGCTGGGTATATGGTGTGGAATTGAGGCCGGATTTCAGCGGGGTCATTGGCGAACCTGTGCTGTTGCTGCGCCCGCCCGTTAAAATGAACGACCGGCAGTCGGAATGGGAAAGCCGTTCCGTTACTTCAAAGGAAGTGAACCGCCGCTGGACAGAAGGCTCCTTTATTTTTAAGCACCGGAATCTTTATTATATGATGTATTCCGCCAATTATTTTGGTGGTAAGAATTATGCGGTGGGCTACGCTACTTCCAAAAGCCCGCTGGGGCCTTTTAAAAAAGCAGCCAACAACCCGGTGTTGCAGAAGAATGTGGAATCGGGCGGAATCGTTACCGGAACGGGCCATAACAGCATTACGTTTTCGCCCGATGGTCAACAAATGTATTGCGTATATCATGCCCGCACCAGCAAAACGGGCGATGAGCGGGTGGTGTTTATCGACCCGATGAACATTGATAAAAACGGGGTGCTGAGAGTAGCTGGCCCTACAACAAAGTAGCCGCCGCGAGGTACGGTCTGCTCACGGAACTTCACGGATGCCCACAGCATTTCCAATGCCTCCTATGGAAGTTGTTATACAGCCGCCGTGTAAATCGATGCAGCCTGTGCGAAAATATCCAGCTCCCATTTGCGGAAAAAACTTTATTCCCCCTCTTCGCTGCCTTGTTGATTCAGCTGTTTACGGTCTTTTAGCCGCTGTGGCAGGGGCGCCTTTGTGGTCTGCATCCATTGCAACAGATCATCAAGCAGTTCGTTCCGTTTGGCTTTATTGACCCCGGCCAGGTTCTCATGTTCCCCCTCATCGGTTTTCAAATTGTATAATTCGATAGCGTTGTTCTGGTCCATTGCCGCCCGGCCACCATCCAGCAGCCATTCTTCATGATACAGGTGCAGCTTCCAGTCGCCCTTCCGGATCACGGTAACAGGTCTTGAGCGAAACACCTGATCTCTTCCGCGGATCACCGGCTGATCCAGATAACCGGGGAAATGCCAGAACAGGGCCGGCCGCCGGGTATGGGTTGCGTTCCCTGTCAGCAACGGTAAAAGGCTCTCCCCATCCAGGTTTGAAGCAGGTCCTCCGGCCAGTTCAAGAAAAGTGGGATACAGATCGATATTGATCACCGGTGCAGCATTAGTGCCCGGTTTTATTTTCCCCGGCCAGTATGCGATAAAAGGTTCCCGGATCCCCCCTTCATAATAACATCCCTTATTCCCCCGCAGCGGCTCCTGCGAAGATTCCGGTGTGGCCCCGTTATCGCTGGTAAAGATCACCAGTGTGTTTGACGCCAATCCTGCCGTTTCCAGGTATTGTTTCACGTTTCCGATACTTTCATCCAGGTCATACACACAGGCAGCATACAGCGCCTGCCGCCCGGTTAGCCCCAGGTTCCGGAATCGCTCAATGCTTGCGGGACGGGCTTCCTGTGCCGAATGAATGGCATGATGCGATAGAAAAACAAAGAACGGCTGTTGCCTGTTTTTTTCGATGAAATTTAAAGCGGCCGCCGTCAGGGAAAAGATCCCCTTCGGATCCTCCGGTTCATTTCTTCGTTTATTGGGGTTGGGCAGCCGCGTATCTACATATGCATCAAAACCCTGGGCTTGCGGACCGGTAGCCGTTTCCTTTCCCAGGTGCCATTTGCCAAATAAGCCCGTTGCATATCCTTTTGCCTTTAATGCCTCAGCCATGGTAGTGATACCCGGCCGGAGACTGTTGTTATTAGGAACCGGCAACAAACGCATCTGGTCCTTTGGCCCGCGGACGGTGCTGCCTACCGCATACACACCATGCCGGGGTGTATAAAGCCCGCTCATTAAACAGGCCCGCGACGGAGCGCAGTTTCCCGCAGCCGCATACGCCTGGGTAAATACCATTCCACTGCGGGACAATCCATCGATCACCGGGGTTTGAAAAATCTTACTGCCGGTAAAGCCACAATCCATATACCCCAGGTCATCTGCAAGGATCAGTATGATATTCGGCCGGGTCTGCGCGCCTGCTCCAAGGCAAATGCCTGCAAGCAGCAGCAGTCCGATGGTTCTGCAAAACATATATCGTTGTGTATTTTTAAAAAAGGTTTACCAAATGCACTGGCAATGCAGCCGGAGCACCGTTAATACCACCGCTGTCTAATAAAAATCCGCGGAGGTTAACAACCGCTTTTCAAATCCCGGTCCACTCCAGTATAATTCAGCCTTTGCATTTTGGCCTGCTCTTTTAAACAACAGGCGAATGGGATGAAGTCCGGCTTTAAGTAAAAGTGTTTTGTTTACTTCTGTTCCGGGGGCATAGCCATAATCCGCATCTAACAGGGCAATATCATGTAGCCGCACAAACGCTTTTCCCGTTGTTTTCAGATAAAAAGTATAGGCACCATCAGCCGGTACACGGATATACCCACCGAAGGTACCGGCATCAACATTGGATAAAACATTTTGAATGGTCTTCAGATCACCTGTACCCGATTTTACCGTTTTCAGTACAGCAGTTTTAGGCACCCATAAAAACCTTCCCTTATAAAGTTCGTATCGGAGCCCTTTTTTTACCCCTTTTTCAGAAACGGAAGGAATGGCTACACTGTCATAGGGACGCGGGGCTTCATCAGAGCGCAGCCGCATCTGTAGCACTTTCTCCTTTAATGCTTTTTGCAATTCCGGAAGTTCCGTTGCCAGGTTTTGCTTTTCCTTCGGATCCTTTACTACATTATAAATCTCAAAATCATCATCGCTGCTCCTGATATCATAGCGTACGCCTACATAATCACCCTCCCGGATGAATTGCATCTGGTTCCGCATCCGGTTCCGGTGATTTTGTTCAAAATCGGTATAGCCGGGTGTTTTCCCATCAAAAAAATATTCCGAATAAAGTGTTTGTTGTTGCTGTATGCCTTTACCCGTAAGAGCCGGTAGCAGCGATACGCCGTCCGTTCTCGCAGGAGCTGCCAAACCGGCTGCATCGAGCAGTGTGGGCATCCAGTCTGACAAGAAAGAAGGCTGCAGCACTGTTTTGCCACCATTTATGGTTCCCTTCCACTGTACAATCGTTGGCGTACGCATGCCTCCCTCCCATTGGTCCCGTTTAATACCGTCAAAGGGTCCGTAACCCTGGAAGAACTCGGGCGTATAGTCCTCTTTCAGATACGATTCCTGTGAAGGCCCATTGTCGGAAGTAAAGACTACAATGGTATTTTCATCGATCTTCAGATCCTTCAGCAATTGCAGCAAGTCGCCCACCTGCGCATCTAAACGCTGTATTACCGTAGCATAACGTTTATTCACATCCCGCCAGGGCGTCATTTTACCCGTAGCTTTATCCAGGTATTGCGCATTTTTAAACTCAGGCGCCATCCAGGAATCAATTTCCCCGGAAGCCGTGTTGATCATATGCCCCGGCTTCCCCGTCCACTTCAATCCTCCGGTAAGTCCACCGCCCGCCGGATATGCCTGTGTAGGCAGCTCGATCACTGCATGTGGTGTATCATACGCCAGGTACATAAAGAACGGTGCGCCTTTTTTTCCCTTTTTATAATCAATGATCCATTGCTTGGCACGGGCCGTCCAGAGATCACCTGTGTAACATTTATCCAGTCCTTCCGTAACATTTACCGTGTTATCATACACTTCTTTTGTTTTCCGGTACAACCCTTCTTTGGGATAATGCTCATGCCCGTCACTATGCCGTATGTAACCGTAGTAATTGTCAAAGCCTCTTTTCAGCGGATGTCCCGGCCAGTCATTCTTACCGGTTCCCTGCAATCCCCATTTTCCAATAGCCACGGTGCTGTATCCCACCGCTTTCAGCGTGGATGCGATGGTATAGTTATCCTCAAGTGCCCGGTCAAACTGATTGTTGCGTATCACGGCATGCCCCTGCGTAACACCGGTCAACAACGATGACCGGGATGATACACACACCGGGGCATTGGCATATTGCTGTGTAAATACCGCCCCGCCGGACGCCATCCTGTCCAGGGATGGCGTTACCATAAAAGGCACCGCCGGATCTTTCAATGCCTTCCGCGCATTCTGATGAAAAACACCCACATCTCCGTAGCCCAGGTCATCTACCAGGATAAAAATAATATTGGGCCGCTGTTTAGCAGGTTGTGCCCAAACGCCGAACACCCACAACAGACAGGAAAAAAGAAGTATTTTACGCATAAGAACCGGTTTCATTCCAGACGGGATTGATTTGTACCCATCCTGTATTTTGACGTTGCCCGGGGCAAGTCGTTTAATGATGATTTAAAAACCTATTTTAAGTACGGCCTGTACGGGGCGATGATCCGAAGCATAATCCTCCTCCACTACACGATGAGAAAGCACTGAAAATGCCGTACCGGGTTTATATGCGATAAAGTCGATAGCCTGTTTTTCTTTACCTTCTTCTATTGTGAACGCACAGTTTTTACAGGTGCGGGTAAATGCCTTGTCCAACAGTTGAATAGTCTCACTTTTCTCGGTAGCATTAAAATCGCCGCCAATAATCACCGGCAGCGTTTCATCCGCAAGGATCCGGTTTACTTCCGTCATCTGTAATTTACCATTTGTTTTACCATGAAAATCCAGGTGTGTTGAGGCTACTCTTATTTTTTTTCCGCCCGGCAATGTTACTACCGCCAAGGATAACACTCTTGGTTCTCCACCGGTTGCAGGATCTGTAGGCAATTTATGGGTTGACATATCTGATAACGGATATTTCGAAAGGATCATGATCCCATAATCCCCACCGTCATGATCGATCGATTTTGAAAAGTGAAAGGCATGATACCCGGTCTTCTGCGATAACAGGGCCGCCTGGTTGATCTTGCCGGAACGCCCGGTGTTTACATCAATCTCCTGCAGGGCTACCACATCCGGATTTTCCTTTTTGATTACCCGCACAATCGCATCCAGATCGATAATACCTGGCTTTGACGGTGGATTACAATGATGCACATTATACGACATAAAAGTGATGGCATCCATACCAGCACTCTTTGCAGGCGCACTTTTCCGGGCGCATGATAACATTACCAATACAATAAAGAGTCCGACTACGTTCAATTTTCTCATAACCTTTTTTAATCTTTTTTAATTGCCCTGTATTTTAAAGGGGGCATTCCAATAACCTGTTTAAATCGTTTTGAAAAATAATAAGGGTCGTCAAAACCCATAGTGATAGCAACATCTTTAATCGCCTTATCCGTAAAGTCGAGCAATTGGCAGGCTTGCTGAATTTTCATCTGCATAAAGTAATCCATGGGAGCATACCCCGTCTTTTGCTTGAACAAATTGGAGAAGCGGGACACGGAGTAATTGGAGTGCCGGCTCAGGTCTTTTAGGGTAATGCTTTCCTGCAGGCGTTCCTGCATATATAAAATGGCACTGTCCACGGCGTCCAGCTCTTTTTTTTCCACAACGGGATAATGCCGGCTGTTGTATATAAAATAGGAAAGGAACTGTCGTAGCCCGAGGTTTGCAAAATACAGGTTGTCTGCGCTATAACCCAACTCCAGTGCCTCATACATTTTATTGAAAAGTGCGGGGATCTCCCCGTTGTCTTTTACCCGCGTAGGTTTAAAGCTGTCCTTTACGGCATTCATCTCGTTAAAATAGGGCAGGTTCATTCCGCCGATATGCATCCAGTAAATGCTCCAGGGATCTTTATCAGCAGACCCGTACGCATGGGCTTCATTACAGGGGAGCATAAAAAATTCGTTAGGACCCACATCAAAATGTGCGCCGCCATATTCAAAAAAACCATGGCCATCCACACAATAAAACAACATATTTCCGGGCAGCCCTTTCTTCCGTTTAGTAAAATGCGCCTTGGCATTGGGATAAAATCCCAGGCTGTAGATATATAAGCTATTCAGCAATGGGTCCTTCAGCATTTTATCGCGGAGCACCGGAAACGGGATTTCGATCCGTTTACGTCCGATGCCGTACCAGATATTCTTAAAAGATCCCTGCTTCTTTTCTGCTTGTTCCATATTTGTAGGCAAAAAACCGGGTCAATAATAATAAACTTTTAGCTTACCGTCAACTTTAACGCCGTATTTGTGACAACCGGCAGCAATCGCAATATGATGCGGCTCCGGATGATGAACATCCGGAGCCGGTATCTATCCGCAAAAATAAAGACTAAAAACCGGTATCAAAAGGATATTTGATTTACTTTTATAATTGTATCAATAACAATTATCCATCATGTTTCGCTTTCTCCTCTGTATCAGCCTCTTTACGCTGGCAAACGCCACTACTGCACAGTTAGGGATACAGGATTATGCGGTAGTGTGGAATACACAAAGCAGGAATGCATCGGAGTCTATGCCCGTTGGCGGAGGATCTATCGGCACCAATTTGTGGGTAGAAAATAATGAGGCACTCCTCTACTTTTCGCGCAGCGGTGCCTTTGATGAAAACAATACCTTTTTAAAAGGTGGTCGCCTGCGGATCCGGTTATACCCCGATCTTTTTGCAAATGGATCCTTTCAGCAGCAACTGGACCTGCAAAAGGGATACGCAGTTATCCGGACAAAAAATGTAAAGGGAACTGCAGAACTGAAGGTTTGGGTCTCTGTTTTTCAACCGGTGATCCATATTACCATCAATAGTTCGGTTCCCGTTACAACGGAAGCGGTTTATGAGAACTGGCGGTTTGCCGACCGGCTGCAAAAAGGGAAAGAGAACAATGCCAATTCCTGGAAATGGGCAGGTCATGTAAATGTAATCACTAAAAAAGATACCGTTCGTTTTGATGGAAACCACGTTCTCTTTTTTCACCGTAACGCCGATTCAACCATATTCGATGCGGCGATAACGCAGCAACAACTGAATACTGAAAAACAGGCCTTATTCAATCCGCTCAAAAATCTTACCTCCGGTGGTATCATTGAAGGCCCCGGTTTTATTGCCGCAAAAACGGGTGATGGCATCTACAGTCATACGCCTTTTAAAAGCTGGATGCTGAAAAGCAGCATTGCTAAAAAACAACATGAACTGCGGGTGGTGCTGCACAATGAACAAACCGGTAATATCAATACCTGGTTTAATGCATTACAGCAACTGGTGCAGAAAAGCCGTATGGAGGCAGAAGACCAGGCAGCTACACGGAAATGGTGGCAGCAATTCTGGAACCGCAGTTATATCTGCATCAACCCGGATAAAAAGGGTCCGGCAGATACGGCCTGGCAAATCGGACGTAACTATCAGCTTTTCCGGTATATGCTGGCCGCCAATGCCTATGGTTCCTACCCTACAAAATTCAATGGCGGACTGTTTACTGTAGACCCGGTTTTTACCGATAGCACGATCAACGGCACACCCGATCACCGTAACTGGGGCGGCGGTACCTTTACGGCACAGAACCAGCGCCTGGTATACTGGCCGATGCTTAAAAGCGGGGATGCGGACCTGATGCAGCCACAATTTGATTTTTATAACCGGTTATTGCATACGGCCGAGCTGCGCACCCAACATTACTGGAATCATAAAGGCGCTTATTTTAATGAACAGATCGAAAATTTCGGCCTGCCCAATCCTACAGAATACGGGTGGAAGCGGCCGGAGGGGTTTGATCCAGGCATGGAATACAATGCCTGGCTGGAATATGAGTGGGACACGGTGTTAGAATTTTGCATGATGTTGCTGGAAGCACAGGATTACGAGGGAACACCTGTTGAAGCATACCTGCCATTGATCAAAAGCTGCCTTGTGTTTTTTAACGAACATTACCAGTACCTGGCCAGGCAAAGAGGCAATAAAGCGCTTGACCAGCAGGGCCACCTGGTACTCTATCCCGGTTCCGGAGCCGAAACGTTTAAAATGGCCTATAATGCCAGCTCCACCATTGCCGCCTTAAGCACCGTGACTCAAAAATTACTAAACGCCCCGGTTCATCTCAGCGATGAAGAGCGGCGTTATTTCGAATCCTTTAGGAAAAGGATTCCGCCCATCCCTTATATGCAGTACGGGGGAAAAACCACCATTGCACCGGCCCAGGCTTGGGCACGGGTAAACAATACCGAGTCTCCCATGCTCTATCCCGTTTTTCCCTGGGGCATTTTTGGCGTAGGCCGGCCGGGGCTGGATACGGCGGTTAACACGTATCAGCTGGATACTTTTGCCCTGAAGTTCCGAAGCGCTGCGGGGTGGAAACAGGATAATATTTTTGCAGCCCGGCTGGGGTTAACAGCAGAGGCCAAACGTTTAACGATTTTAAAGCTGAAAGACAGCGGCCGCCGTTTCCCGGCGTTCTGGGGGCCAGGCTATGATTGGGTGCCGGATCATAACTGGGGCGGCTCCGGTATGATTGGTCTGCAGGAAATGCTGTTGCAGGCCGTTGATGATACACTTTATTTGTTCCCGGCATGGCCAAAAGAATGGGATGTATCATTCAAACTTCATGCACCCCGGAAAACAACCGTAGAAGGAATTTTTAAAAACGGAAAACTGGCCACACTTAAAGTAACACCGCAAAGCCGGGAAAAAGACGTGGTAAATCTGCTGCAATGATCATGGCAACGCGCCATATTACCAGGCTACCCGCCGGATGGCATCTGAGATCACAAGGAATTCTTAGACGGTATTGCCGGAACAAATGGATGGTTATAACGCTTCAACAGTTTTAAAACCAGGACTCACTTTATAACTTTCTCCCTTTTTAAAAGCAAAAGGCAATACAACGCCATTATAACGCAAAGTAACGCTTCCATCTGCAATGGCCTTTATGACAAGTGCCGTAAGCTGCATGTTTTCCCATTGCAGATCCAGCACCAATCCGCCACGGGCATGAATGCCATTGATGCGGCCACCGGGTAGTGCATCGGGCAGGGCGGGCAGGATATCTATAAACCCGGTATGCGACTGCACCAGCATTTCGCCGATACCCGCAGCACCACCAAAGTTTCCGTCGATCTGGAAAGGTGGATGTGCATCAAACAAATTGGGATAACTTCCGGCACCTCTGCCTGCCGGGCTCAGCAGCATCTGTATGAGTTTATAAGTATGATTGCCATCCTTGAAACGTGCCCAGAGATTGATCTTCCAGCCCAGGCTCCAGCCGGTGGCGGCATCACCGCGATAGATCAGCGATTGACGGGCAGCTTTCATCAGGTCAGGAGTGGTTTCCCAGTTGATCTCATTTCCCGGGTATACACCCCAGAGATGGGATACATGCCGATGCTTATTTGTAGTGTCATCCACATCCTGCATCCATTCCTGCAGCTGGCCGTACCGACCGATCTTATTGGGTGCAATACGGGAATATTTATCTTCCAGCTCTTTTCGGAAGGCACCATCCCGCTTCAGGATCTTTGATGCTTCAATGGTGTTTTTAAACAGGGCCCGGATGATCTGGTGGTCCATAGTGGGGCCGGCAACCAGTCCACCCTGCTCCGGAGAATTGGAGGGCGTACTGATCAGATAACCGCTTACCGGGTCTTTAACCAGGAAGCTATTAAAGAACAAGGCAGCGTCCTTCATTATGGGATAGGCGGTGTCCCGTAAAAAACGCTCGTCTTTTGTAAATAGGTAACGCTCCCAAAGATGTTCACAAAACCAGGCACCACCGGTAACCCAGATGCCATGATCGGAGGCATTGATAGGAGCCGTTCCCCGCCACAGGTCTGTATTGTGGTGGAGTACCCATCCCGGCGCATGATAATATTCCTTTGCGGTTTCCCGGCCGGATGCAGCTACTTCCTGCGTCATCTTGAAGAAGGCACTGTGCAGGGGCGAAAGCCCCAGCAATTCAGCCGGCCAGTAGTTCATCTCCGCATTGATATTAGTGGTGTATTTGCTTCCCCAGGGTGGTGATAACAGGTCGTTCCAGATCCCCTGCAAATTTGCCGGATAGGTTCCCGGCCTTGAACTGCTGATCAGCAGGTATCGCCCGTATTGCAGGTACAATGCAACAAATTCCGGATCCCCGGAACGTGAAAACTGCGCCAGCCGCCGGTCTGTAGGCAATGCAGCACTGGCATTCTGTACCTGCGATGGGTTAAAGAAATCTACAGAAAGCGTATTAAAATATTGCCGGTACTCTTTTATATGATCATTTAGCACCGAGGTAAATGACTTTTTTCCTATTTTTTGCAATGCTGCTTTACAAAGCGCCGCCGGTTGCCCGGATACATCTTTATAGTTGCGGTAATTGGTTGCCGCCGTTATCCATACAGTAGCTTCATCGGCACCCTTTACAATAATGCGATTATCTTTTATGTCAATACTTCCTTTTCTTGTAGCTACACGCACATAACTTTCGCCGAATAAGGCTCCGTCTTTAACCTGTATGTGCAACGCCACCGTTTGCGGGTCTATTTTTTTGAGTATAAAATTCCGGTGCGGACTGGAAAGTGCCGTTTCAAAATTAATTGCTCCGGCTTTGTCTGCCTGAAAGTTTACCGCAATAACCTGGTCGGGAACACTCGCAATATAAGTACGTGTAAATGTAGTGCCACCACTCTTGTATGAAGTAGTTAATGCAGCATCTTTGAGGTTGAGCGTACGCCGGTATTGTGTCACCAAAGCGGTATCCACATCAAAATGAAAATGGATATCCCCAAAAGGCTGATAGCGCGCCTGGTATTCGCCTACGGGTGGTACGTTTTCGGATTGAATCCAATACTTCCACCGGCCATTTAATGGCAATTTAGCATCCGGTTTTCCGACCGGATATATACCAATTGCTTTACCAGCATCTTTATACCCGAGGATTCCGCCCTTACCGGCAACGTTTAGTACCAGTATGGCGATGCTGTTCTTACCTGCCTTCACCACAGAAGCAGGTACCTTATAGATCCGTGCCTCTCCATTGTTCTGTGCACCTACTTTTATACCATTGACAAATGTGATGTCCTGTTCGGCGATCTTGTTCAGATCCAGTTCCAGTGTTTTACCCTTCCAGTCTGCCGGCAGCTCAAAGCTAGTTCTAAACCAAACAGCACCATCCAGCTCTCCAAGCCCCTCCTTTTCCCAGCCATCGTAATTGGGCACGTGGATTGTTTTCCAGCTCCGGTCGTTATAGATAGCCGCAGCAGGATTATTCTTTTGTTGCAGTATACTTTTTATCTGTGTAGCCCAGGCATTGCGGTCGCCTTCGGCTGATTTCAACCCCAGGAACTCGCGGCCGGCCAGGTTTTCCGCTTCCTGTTGTTTACCGGCAAACAACAACCCTCGTATAGAATCGAGGTATTTATAGGCCCCCTTCCGGTTATAATCCCTCGGACCACCGGACCAGAGCGTTTCTTCGTTAAACTGGATCCGGTCATCCGATACGCCTCCAAAAACCATCGCGCCCAGGCGACCGTTCCCGATGGGCAATGCTTCTACCCACTCGGTTGCAGGCCGGTCGTACCAAAGCTTCAGATGTTGTGCGTTGCCCGGTTGCATGATCGCGACAAAGGCCAATACCAAACAAAAATATTTTTTCATACTTATTCGCCAGCGGACACCAGCATGCCATTTTTTTCCAGTTTTGGCGATCTGGTGACGGTTTTACGTTAAAAACTTTGTTTTCGGTTGCTAATATATGAATAGGTTTTTTCTTCCCCTTATGTTTTTGTTTCTTTATGTCCATGCGCTCAACGCTTAATAACTTCCCCGGCTTTTACTTCCGGATCGATTTGAATAGCTGCATCTTCAACAAGATTGTCCTTTACAACGATTTTTTCTGTAGCCGGTCCTGTGATTCTGGTAAACAATCCCGCTTTTGTAAACGGCCAGCAATCCTGGATCCGTGCACCTTTTACATCATTCAGCCATATCATTGGCGCATCCGCCGGCAATTGTTTGGCCTCCAAATTAATGACTGAAAGCCGCTTCGCAACGTCGGCCTTTAATGCCGGTCCCAGCTGCGTATTCACCCGCACGTTGTTCAACGAAATATCTTCAGCGTTTTTCAGGGTAATACCCCGCTCCGCCTCAAACACCACGTCGTTCAGACTAATTTCGGAAACGGGCATTTCCTTAAGCCCGTTTATATACAATGCCTCTTTGGTATACGCGGTGATATTGCTTAACCGGATATTCCTGAAACGGGGCGTTCGTTCCGACACGGGTTCTTCCGGCACTTTTGCATATTCCATATCCAGCACGATCGCCTGCTCCTTGATGTTTTTCATCACAATATTGCTTACCCTTATATCTTCCACCACACCGCCTCTGCCGCGTGTTGTTTTGATACGGATGCCGCGGTCGGTGCCATCAAAAATACAATTGCTGATCACGATCTTTTTAACACCACCGCTCATTTCGCTGCCGATTACCACTCCTCCATGCCCGCTGAGCATGGTGCAATTGGTGATGGTATAATTTTCCGCGGGACGGGCTTTTGCGCGTCCAGGAGCATCTTTCCCGGATTTAATCGTAATACAGTCGTCCCCTACACTGATATGACAATCGCTGATATGTACATTCCTGCAGCTTTCGGGGTTAATGCCGTCCGTATTGGGAGCATGCTGGCCCGGGTTAATGATCGTAACTGCATGCACCGTTACATTGTCGCAAAATTGCGGATTGATGGTCCAGAAGGGTGAGTTACGGATAGTGATCCCCTGGATAAGGATATTTTTGCAATGCATGAACTGGATAAACGGAGGGCGTAAAAAACCGCGCTTCATTTGCTTTGGATCATCCGGCAATAAGATGTCCTTATTCAAGCGGTCAAATTCCAGTTGCCATTTGGAGCGTGGCTGCCCCTCTTTATAACCCTCTACAAAATCCCACCATTTTTTGCCATGGCCATAAATGGTACCGCTGCCTGTAATTGCGATATGCTCCACCCCGTTTGCATAAAATAACGGCGAAAAACTGGTCACATCCACACCCTCATACCGGCTTTCCACCATGGGCAGGTAGTCATCAAAATGATCACTGAAATGCAGTTCGGCACCCGCATCGATCAGTATCGTGATATTGCTTTTCAAGTGAATGGGACCGGTAAGGTATTTTCCTGCGGGAAAATAAACGGTGCCCCCACCTGCTGCAGCCGCAGCCTTCACGGCCCTGGCAATAGCTGCTGTTGCCTTCGCGCTACTGTCTTTTTTTGCGCCGAATTTAGTAACATCATAATACTGTTGGGCATCGGTGAGCGCGCACACAAAAAAGGCGATAACAACAAAAAAAAACCGCATAAAAGTCTATTATTAAATGATAGAATCAGGTTGCAAACCGCAATGAACAGGGGCTTCCCGGCTGTATGCGAACTACCATCCATTACTGCGATATCGCTGGTGCCTGTACATCATGGCAAAAGACATCCTTTACTCAAACAACCAATCCACCTGCTTTTTATTTCCGCTTTCATACAAACCTGCGTCATACACCTTCACCGGCTGATTGCCGTCGATAAACCCCAATACAACGGCCACCCCTTTTTCGAGTTTAAGCGTATTGATGCCCGGCTTAAATTCGTACATGTGTACATTTAGCTGTGGCATACCCGGTATCACCAGTGCATTGGCGATCTTCGTTTCGGCCTGGCCATAATCATTGGCCAGTGCATTTGTTTCCAGTTCGGGCGCTTTCAGATAAAATGTATCTCTCGAAAAAGCCGACTTCTGCGGTTGAAAAAAGCCTACAAGTACTTTTACAGGCCGGGTATTGCTAAATGTATAAAACGTTCCCCGCTGCAATTGCGCTTTATAAGAAAGTTTCAAACCTTTCAGCCCTTTCAGTTCAGGCGCAAACAACCGGATAGATAATGTGGTATCTGAAAAAGGTTGTGCAAGACTATCTATAAAAAATGACGCCACCGGCTTGTCTTTATTCATTGTTGCCGCCGCAGTGTACGCTTTTGTTTGCACCGTATTCGTCCCCGGATGGTTTTTTAGAGAATCCAGCCTATGTTGAAATACTCCCAGTTCTTTTTCAAACGGGCCCAACACTTCCTTCCATGTTTTAAAAGTGCCGTCTACCCCACGAATGGGGATCTTCCGCTGCTGTGTCTGCATACTGTTGGCATACAGGTAGGTTCCCTCCGTTAGGCGCACCAGTTTTTTGTACCAGTCCACACTTTCTTTTAGCAGCGGCAGCGCTTTTTCCAGGTCCTTTATATCATCCGAATATTTGTACCGCAATATCCACAATGCGGCTTCGGCCTTTGCTGCATAATGATAGGCCAGGGCCCGGTAACAGTCGGCGTCATTTTTAATGCGTGCAAATTCATCCTTGTTTTTTGTCACGCTCCCGATCGCTTTTAAAGCGGCCACTGCAGCATCGCCATGCGCCCGCACTTCAGTAGCCACCTGCACCGGCGTTTCCCCGTGATGGGCGATCTTCTTCCATTCCTTATCGGCATAATCGATCAACATTTCCCCTTCGGGACTCTCTCCTTCATACAACAGGGTAAACAAGCCATAGCGATAGGGATTAATAAGCTGTGTCATCAGCATGCCCAATGTAAGCGTTTGACGATTGCCATCTGTAATGCCAAACCGCCGCAATAATTTGGGAGCAATTTCCCCCATCGCTTCATATGCCTGCAAAACAGCGGCTCCTTTTTCCGGGCCGATTCCAAACTGGTCACCCATCAAACCGCTCCAAAAGCCGATCTCTTCCTGCCGGTTGCGCTTCGATCGCCAGGCATACCGGCTCCAGGCCTTGTACCAGATCCAATCCCTTTCAATCTGCAACAACCGCTTTCCCCCCCCGGTGCTGTCGGCGCTGTAGGGCCAATCCCAGTAGGATGATTCAGGATACAGATGCAACCCGTGCGCGCCCAATACTTCCTGCATTCCTGTTACACTTTGCTGAATAAAATCCGGCGATCCATAACGGAAGGGCTCCAGGTTAGCCAGGATATGTACGTTGGCAATATGCACGCTTCCCAGGCCGCTCAATGTCTGGTGCAGTTTGGCCCATTCGCCCCTCGGCCTTGGAACTGTTAATGCTTCTCCGTTAAATTTCGCTTCCGTATATAAATTCTTATATAAAGGTAATGCGGCCTTCATTACAGCAGGCGCATCGGTATCATGCGCCCGCAATACGATCGGCGGTTCCTCTTTGATGCCCAGAGCTTTCATACCATCCTGTACCCCCGGAATGATGGTCTTTGTAAACCATTCGATATCGTCATTCCCCACGCCTTCCATGGCCTCGCCCAGGCATACCATCAGTCCCACATTCGGATATTTTTCCACAAAGGCAGCGATCGACTTCCGGGTATAGTCCGCAATAATGGGAATGATGGGCCGTTCGCGCTCCTGTGTTTTGAGGTGATGCTTTTCTGCAAAAGGTTTTGATACGATGATATTGTAAAACATCTGTATCACCCAGATCCCCCGCTTATCGGCCTCTGTCGTCAGGAAGCGGTACATTTCTTCATTCTTCTTAAAGGTTGCTGCATCCACTTCCACGGCATAGGGATACTCTTTTAGTTTTACCAGGGAAGCAAAGGGATGCCCGTTCCAGAGATATAGCGAATTCATCCGGTTGTGCACCATGGAATCCAATACCTGTATCCATAGCTTTTTGTCATAAAGCCAGGGAAATGTTTGAGGGGTGTAGGGGTATTCATACACATTGTGCCCGGGCAGATAATAGGGTTTCTGAATGCCGATGCATGCTCCGCGCAGCACCATTTCCGGAACATCGGAAAAGGACAATATTTCCGGCAGGATGCCACTTGCCCTGACACGATCGGATAGTTCCAGGCAGCCGTACAGGACTCCTGAAGCATCTGCGCCTTTTATAATCACCCGTTTATTCCTGGTTTCAATGGAGAAACTTTCTTTCTTTCCTCCAACACCGGTATACAAGCCGATAAAGATTCCGCCAGTATTTTCAGCAGCCGCCGGTGTTACAC
This sequence comes from Niabella pedocola, assembly GCF_021044425.1. GTDB lineage: Bacteria > Bacteroidota > Bacteroidia > Chitinophagales > Chitinophagaceae > Niabella > Niabella pedocola. The sequence continues at coordinate 502,267 of NZ_JAJNEC010000005.1, forward strand.
GAACGGTATAGCCCGCAGCTATCAGCGTATTCTTTAACTGCTCCGCACCATACCTCACCCGTTCCACTGCATCTGCCGGCAGCGCAATGATCACGCTTTCCCTCACCGGCAATGCAACCAACTTCATGGTGATCACCAGCAACATACCTGTTAATAATCCCTTCATGCTTCTATAAATTCAATGATCAATCGTTTGTATAATGTATCGTCATCATTCCCGCAGATGCCCGCCCTGAGCCAATAATGCCGCAGGCTCCCGATACGGCGCTTCCAAGCCTATATAGAATCCGTTAGTATCCCTATAAAACATACCCGAACGAGCAGCCGATCTATCATACCATAACGGTCTGGCTTTATACCGGTGGCAGTTGAACGCCTCCCTGCGCGCTGCTGAGATAGGCCGCCTCCACACATCGCATCGTATCAAAAGCATCATCGATATTATTCTCCGGCTCGGCAATAAAGCCTTTTTTTGCAAGGATCATCTGTTCCATCGTACCCATAAAAGCATGTGGAAACCATGACCCGGCGATCTTCTTCGATCTCCATTCCGGAACTTCACCCGCAGCGGTTGTGATATACTCAAATGTATCGGGGATACCTGTAGGATAATTGATCAGTACACCCAGATTCATTTTAACGGCGCCACTGGTACCTTCAATTTTTATATACGCTTCCTGGTGCTGATACCCAAAATTGTGATGGTGATTGGTATGGATAGTAGCACGTATTAAATCACCATAATCCATGATAATGCTGCTCTTAACAGAAGCCAGCTGTAATGAATCCGGGTGTTTATATGTTTTAGCATATACTCCGGAAGGGTTCCCCAGGAAGGACCGAACCAGATCGATGTAATGGATACTGTGGTAATTGATCTCCATACGTGGCTTTTCAAACAGGAACGACCAGCGGTTCCATGGTGTATGTACATTCACATAAATCTCAATATCAGTAAGCGTGCCGAGCTGCCCGTTACCGATCATTTTTTTTGCTTCCTGGATAAAGGGTGCAAACCGAAGCTGAAAATTAACTCCCGCTCTTATATTTTTTGAATGTGCGATCTCCAATATAGTCCTTGCCTCCTCAATGCTTTCACCCAGCGGTTTCTGAATCAGCACGGTTGCTTCCTCGGGTAACTGCCGCAGTACGCCAATGATTTCAGATGCAGGCAAGGCACAGTCGTAAATAACGTTTTCAGACCGGTCTGCCACCATCGCTTCCAGTGAATCATATACCTGCGGAATGGCAAACTTGTCTGCAATTTCCCGGGCCCGCTGACGATTTCGATCTACAATACCTTTTACACTAAAGCCGGCCATACGGTAAGCCGGCAGGTGCGCATCGTTTACAATACCACCGGCGCCAATCATACATATGTCGATCGCGTAATCATTCATATCAGGCTCCTCCTTTATAATTGCCATATGTTAACAGTATTACCGAAAGCAGTAATACCAGTAATGCACCTATCAGTACCTGTTTTGTACGTCTTTTTGTAAACTTCCATTCTTTCAGCACCACACCCACTATTGCACTGAACAGTACCAGCAGGATCATGTGTATGGCCCAACTGGAAAACTCATACTTACCCAGGTTTACATGACCCAGTCCATAAAAGAAAAACTGTCCGTACCAGAAGATACCGGTAAGCGCCGCCATAAGATAATTAGTGGTCAAGGCGCCGGTTACCGCTGCCCGCCTATATTCTCCAAATGTCCGGTGTTTCCGGTGCAGGTAAGCCGTATAAAACAACGTTGTTAAAAACGCCCCTGAATTAGAAAAAATATAAACAGCATTCACCCGAAAATTCCCGGCACCATGTGTGGCTGCAAGATCAGAAATGGGCTTGCCCGCATTAATAGCAAAACCATAAAAAGCAGAAAGGATACCTGCCAGGATACACAGGGGCAATCCCTTTTTAAACGAATATCCCCGCAGACTACCGCTAAGCTCCTTTTCTTTCATCCACCCGGCAATGCCGCAACATGCGATTCCTATTGCACCAAGAAAAATTCCGGCAAGTATCCAGTTGCCACCGCTGCCTGCGATTACATTACGGATGGAACCATCCATTATGGGTGGAATTAAGGTGCCCAGTACGCATGACAGTCCCACAGAAACAGCGTAGGCTAATGAAAAACCGATGTAGCGGATCGCCATTCCAAAAGCCGTTCCTCCAATCCCATAAGCCATGCCCAGCAGAAAGGATTGCATCATAGCGGTACGTGGCGCTTCCCTTAAAACATCGTCCAGGGATGGCACGGTGATTATTGCTACCACCACCGGCAGAATCAGCCAGCAAACGGCGGCTTGTGCCAGCCAATAGGTTTGCCAGGACCAGCCCCTTACTTTTTTTTCCGGGGTATAACACAGGGCCGCAGATGAAGCACCTACCCCGTGAAAAAATATACCGTTGAATAATTGCATATTAAAATTAATCCAGCTTCAGATCATAAAATCGGATCGCATTGCCTGCGTATACGTTTTGCAGTGCTTCGGCTGAAAGCAACGATGACAGTACCGTTTTGTATACGTCCCAGGTGTATACATAATCTTTTGCCAGCAAGGATACCGGCCAGTCGCCACCGCAAAAGCAACGGTCTGCTCCAAAATGTTCCAGCACAAATCCAATGTAGGGCGTAAGCGCTTCTGCTGTAAACATTGCTGCACCTGCCACTGTTCCCAGGCCGGAGATCTTCGCGTAAATATTCTTATTTTTTGCCACCGCCTGCATTAAATTACCCCATTGGCCGTAGTGCTCCCCCGTGCTGATGGGCGGTGCATTCAGATGATCAAAAACCATCCGCAGTTCCGGAACGAGTTCAGCTACCTTTAAAATGGTTTCAATATGCTCCGGCAGCACCCCCACCACATCATAAGGAATATGGTGAGCCGCAAGTAGTTTCAAACTTTCAATTGCCGCAGGTTGCAATAACCATTGCGGATCTTTTTCATCATGAATCAGGTGCCGCACACCCACAAAATATGCGTCTTTCAGCAGCCGCTGTTCCAGCAACGTTGCCGTACGCTCCGTATCTGCCAGCGGCAGCCAGCTTACCACTCCTTTGATCCAATCGGTGTTCCGGGCCACATCAAGCATATGAAATGAATCTTCCATCTGCACATCTGCCTGTACAAAAATACCAGCATCAATGCCCGCCGCTTTTCTTGCGGTGTCCAGCTCATCTATGGCATACGTTCGTTTTAAGAGCTCCGGAGCTCCTGATAGCCAACTATACGATGATTTGTTCGTGTCCCAGATATGTATATGCGTATCGATGATCATTTTGCTGTTGTTTATTTATATTAATTGCTTTGTTTACAACCAACTAAGATACTACAGCTCCTTCTTTTTGCAATTGATTTAATCCAAATTCTTTATCGATGGCAGCAGTATGTTCACCCAGCAACGGAGCGCCGGTTGTACTGGTGAGCAACTGGCCATCAATTTTAAACGGACAGCGCGTGGTGGTAATGGCTGTTCCATTGCTGTTTTTTACGGTCATTTCCATTTCCAGCGCCCTATAAGCCGGATGTTTCCTCAACGCTTCATAATCCAGTACTTCCGAACACCAGATATCGGCCGGCTCCAGTACCGCCAGCCATTCCCTGGTGGATCGCTGTTGCAAATGCGCCGCCAATACCTGTTTGATCGCATCCCGTTGAGTAAACCATTCATCACTGTTGGTATAGGCCAATAACGCATAGCAATCTGTTAATTGCCCCAGCTGTACAATATCTGTCATCGCCAGCGCCATCCAGGAGTCTGCCGTTTTATAAATACCATAGGGCGCTCCTACATAAGGATGCCCGCCGTTGACCTCGCTGCGTTGCGGCAACTCATGCCCATCGTTATAATAGCAGGTTAACAATTCAAACTGAAAATCGAGTGCACTTTCCAACATGCTTACCTGTACTTCGCCGCCTTCGCCTGAAACCATTTTCTGATACAGCAAGGATAAAATCCCCTGGGCAAGGTGTGCCCCGGATAAAATATCCACAATAGAAACACCCAGCGGAGTGGGATTTTCATGCGCTGTATTGTTTAACAGTGTAATACCGGTTGCCGATTGCAGCAGCAGATCCTGACCGGGCAAATGTTTCCAGGGCCCAGCCGCTCCATAACCACTGATACTCCCATACACAACAGACGGATTGAGTTTTTTAATCGTTTCATAATCCAGGCCCAGCCGTTCCATAACGCCTGGTCGGAAGTTATGAATCACTACATCCGCACGCTTCAGCAGTTTTTTAACTTTAAGGAGATCGATTGCATCCTTCAGATCTGCTGTATAACTTTCCTTGCTACGGTTGATTGCCTGGAAAATCGAAGATTCTCCATCGATAACGATGTCCGATACATACAGTTCGCGGCAGATGTCGCCGGTAACCGGACGCTCGATCTTTATCACCCGCGCACCCAGGTCTGCAAGCGTCAGAGACGCCGATGGCCCCGAAAGGAACTGGCTGAAGTCAACCACCAGAATATCGTTTAGAAAACTCATTTATTCTTCCATTAACTGTTTAATGATCGCCTCCCTGTTGGCTCCCAGTGTCGGCGCCGCTTTTGATGAAACCAATCTTTTCCCGTTTAGCGTAATCGGACACCTGGTTGTAAAGATCCTCTTATCGCCAGCCTGCAATTCCTGCTCCATTTCTAAGATCTTATAACCCTCGGTTTGATCAAGGTCCTTCCAGCTATACACAGCCGCCGCCCATAACCCACTCCGGCGCAGCCGCTCCAGCCAGTACCGGGTTGTATTTGTTTTCAATTTCTTTGCGATCAAGGCTTTTATTTCATCCCGCTTTTGAAAAACATCCCGTTGATCAAAAACGTTCAATTCCTCCCAGTCCAGCGCGGTGGCCAGCTGCTGCAGCTCCATCATGGCCAGGGAAAGAAAATGATCAGCAGTTTTATAAACGCCATAGGGGGCGCCGAGCAACGGGTTGCCATTATTGATCTTACTGCGTTGAATCCCCTTTTTACTATGGAAAAAAGTGGTAAATAACTCAAACTGCATACCGATGGCGGATTCGATCAGGCTCAATTCAATATATGCGCCTTTCTCCTCCCGTTGTCTGCGGATCAGGGCTCCCAGCACAGCTTGCACCAGGTGTATACCGCTGATGGCATCCACTGCAGACAAACCAAAGGGAACCGGGGCGCTGCCGCCATTACCCGTGGTATACGTAAGCCCCGATAATGACTGTACCAGCAGGTCCTGCCCTGGTTTTTGCGCCCAGGGCCCTTTACGTCCAAAACCACTGATCTCCGCATAGATGATCTTTTCATTTATACCCTTGACATCCTTATAAGCAAGACCGATCTTTTCCATTACGCCCGGCCGGAAATTATGCGTGACCACATCCGCCCTGCGGATCAGCTTCTTCACCAGTTCAAGGTCTTCTTTATTTTTCAGATCCGCCGTAAAACTCTCCTTGTTTCGATTGATGGCATGAAAATTCAAGGCATCCCCCTCTACCCATAAATTCTTTACGGCCAGTTTCCGGCAGGGGTCACCTCCCTGCGGCCGCTCTATTTTAATAACCCGTGCTCCAAGATCTGCCAATCGCAGGCCGGCTGAAGGGCCGGAAAGATACTGGCTAAACTCCAGCACAATTAATCCGTTTAATGGTAGTTGGTTCATAAGGGCCTTACCGGTTTTAAGCTTTCCGCATAAAGCGTATTTAATTTAGCAAGTACCGATTGGGGAGAAAGCATATTCCCCTTTAAATATTCCTGGATATAAAAGCCGCCGGCATCCTGAAAATGAAGGTACCCATGATAACGCGGGCGCACATATGCATGTTCCAGCGTGTTGCGGGTATTTTTAAAAAATCCGTTACACACCTGGTCATTCACCGTATCATCATAACCAAAATCATATCCAGGTTGTCCACCGGTAAGCACATACGCTGTTCCCTGCCATTCCGGCGCACATACGAACTGTGCAAAATCCAACGCAACCGACTGATGATTGCCATATGCAGAAACAGCGATACCCGTGCCGCCCAATGTGGTTTGTAAGCGCCGGCCGTTAAATGTAACAGCATTTGTATAGATCAACAAATGCCGGCTGTAATGCTTTCGCGCATAATTGGAGTACCCATACGCAAAGGGGCAATACCAATAATTATTAGTGTTGCTCATTGCTTCCGCAACCGCGATGGGATTCATCAAGAAAAAACGCCGATCCAGCAAGTCGTAAAATTCCTTCATTGTAGTCAATGCCGCCATACCTGTTGCCGCATCAATCACTGCTTCGTCCTGAAATGGATCACCGCCATGTGCCCGGCAAAAGGTATAAAAATTCATCAGCAGGTCGATCGGAATGGCGGGCGCAGCTGCTTTTCCTTTAGCAGCGATCGTCATCACCTCTTCCCAGGTTTGCGGCGCGGATACCTGCTGTTGTTGCAACAGGTCCATACGCATACTGGCTACAGGCGTTGCCGCATCAATGGCCAGGGCCCATTGTTTGCCATCGTATGCATAGCTGTCATGAGAAGCACCTGCTGAGTGTTGTTGCAACTCTTTTAAAAAAGCTTCCGGAAGGTAATCGTTCAACGGTAATACACAATTGGTAACCGAAGCACTCCCTACCCAGGGATGATCGATAATCAGCAGATCATAGGCTTCCGTCAGCTTTTCAATAGAGTAATCGGCAAACGCCTGTAAGCTGCGCTTTTCCCAAAGAATCTGTACATTCGGGTGCAACTCGCTAAAACGTTGCGCCGCCGCCTGCAAGGGCACTATTCCCCTGCTATGATCCCAGGTAATGCCTTTTAAGACTATCTTATCCATGCAGCGCTTTTTTTTCAACCAGTAAAAGATGTTCGCAGACCAGCACCAGCTGTTCCTGCTGATTGTGCACTTCCAGCAATTCCGACACAATACCATACCCCGGCTTTTTATGCGCTTTTTTTTCTTTGATGGTAAGGGTTGTTTTTATCGTATCGTTAATAAACACCGGCGCAATAAACCGCAGCCGTTCATAACCATAGGTCATGGCCGCTTCATTGATTACTCCTGCAGTCAACCCAACTGCTACACTAAAGATCAGGGTACCGTGTGCGATCCGTTGCTTAAAGGGTTGTGTTTTGCACCATTCGGCGTCCATGTGGTGGGGATAAAAATCACCGGTTTGTCCGGCGTGTAAAACAATATCAGCCTCCGTAATGGTTCGTCCCGTGGTAACTCTTCTTTCCCCGGGCATAAAATCTTCAAAGTATATCTTTACAGCCATATGACAGCATTTAAGCGGCTACCGGGCGCAATACTACCTTTTGCCAACAGATCGAAAATAGATCGAATCGCTTTGCCGGAAAATGTTAGGATTCACTAAGCTAATGGAAGATTTTACTATAGATAACAGGGTGCGGGATCGCTATTTGAGGGATAAAAAACCGCCTTTTGTTTTCCTCGCTATTCTTGTTTAACTTTATTACAGGAACCGCTTCCTGACCCGGTTCAATACAAGATGACCGGGATATATCAGAGGCATCATTAACACCTGTAACTGGAACACCTGTAACAAATAGTATCATAACCTTGAAAAACAACATCTATGGCAAAAAAAGAGCTGCGACTCCTGGTAGCCGAACAGAAAATACTAAACCGGATCTATGTTGTCCGCGGCCAAAAAGTAATGCTGGACCAGGATCTGGCAGAAATGTACAAAGTAGAAACCAGACGTCTGAATGAGCAGGTAAAACGTAACCTGAGCCGGTTTCCAAAAGACTTTATGTTCACCCTTAAACAAAAAGAGTTCGATAACTTGATGTCGCAAATTGCGACATCAAGTTTATCACCAGGATGGGGAGGGAGACGGAAATTACCATACGTCTTTACGGAGCAAGGAGTAGCAATGTTATCAAGTATCCTAAACAGCGAAATTGCCATCGAAGTCAACATCCGTATTATCCGGGTATTTTCAAAACTTCGGGAATATGCCTTGAGTCAAAAGGATATAATGGTACAACTTGCGCGGCTTGAGAAAGAAGTAAAGGGAAATTCACGGGATATTGAAAACATCTTTGCGGTGCTGAAAGAGCTAATTGAAAGGCAAAGAAATCCCATACCAAGAAACAAGATAGGATTCAAGCTGGATTAGCCCACAAGCATGATGCTTTCCCTTAAATTAAATATAAGTTAGCAACTTGATGTCGCAAATTGCGACATCAAGTTTATCCGATAACCAGATGAAAGATGTCTTTCATAAAGTAAAGCGTAAAAAAATCCGGCTCCCTCAACGAAAGCCGGATATCTGAATCATTCTCGATTTGATTATTTGTCGTCACGGCTCATAGAAAAAGGCACATCCGTATCCGCTGTACCGCGGGCTTTATTGGGCTGTGCGCCCATATTAAAGTTGATAACGGCTCCCCTCTGCAGCATGCTAAAGCTCAACCAGTTTTTGGTATAGGCCTGGCCATTAAAAGTAGCGGATTGCACATAACGGTTCTTATCACTATTAGCAGGTGCGTTGATGACGATCTTTTTGCCGTTCTCCAGATGTACCGTCGCTTTCTTAAACAACGGGGCTCCCACCACATACTGATCTACCCCTGGTGTTACGGGATAGAAGCCCAGGGCCGAAAACACATACCAGGCACTGGTTTGCCCGTTATCCTCATCACCGCAATAACCATCCGGCGTTGGCTTATACATGCGGTTCATGGTCTCCCTTACCCAATATTGTGCTTTCCAGGGTGTGCCGGCATAGTTATACAGATAGATCATGTGTTGTATCGGCTGGTTGCCATGCGCATATTGTCCCATATTAGCGATCTGCATTTCCCGGATTTCGTGGATCACACCGCCGTAATAACTATCATCAAAAACCGGGGGCAGACTGAACACATTGTCTAGCTGTTTTACAAAATTAGACTTGCCACCCATCAGGTCGATCAAACCCTGAATATCATGAAACACGCTCCAGGAGTAATGCCAGCTATTGCCTTCGGTAAAAGCATCGCCCCATTTATACGGGTTGAACGGGCTTTGAAATTTACCATCCTTGTTCTTGCCGCGCATCAGATTGTGCTCCGGATCAAAAAGATTTTTATAGTTCTGGGAACGTTTCTTATACAGATCCAATTCGGCCTTTGGCCGGCCCAGCGCCTTCCCCAACTGATAAATGGTAAAGTCGTCATAGGCATATTCCAGCGTGCGCGCCGCATTCTCATTGATCTTCACATCATAGGGTACATAACCCAGTTCATTATAATAGGTTACGCCTCTCCGGCCGGTAGCCCTTGGTCCTTCGTTGTTGGCTCCATGCAACAGCGCTTCGTACAGCGTGTTGATATCATACCCCCTCAGCCCCTTTAAATAAGCATCGGATACTACCGATGCAGAGTTATTACCCACCATTACATCTGAATATCCCGGGCTGCTCCATTCCGGCAGCCAGCCGCCTTCTTTGTAATCGTTAACCAAACCCGCCTGCATTTCTTTATTGATAGATGGATACAGGAAATTCAGGAAGGGATACAATGCCCGGAAGGTGTCCCAGAAACCGGTACCAGCGAAACGGTAACCCGAAACGATCTTGCCATTGTGCGGACTGTAGTGCACCACCTGGTTAGCAGCATCCAGTTCATACATTTTTTGCGGAAAGAACAGCGTGCGGTACATAGCCGAATAAAAGGTCCGCTGCTGGTCGATAGAAGCCCCTTCAATCTCGACCCGCCCCAGGCGGTCGTTCCAGGCTTTCTTAGCCTTCGCCATGGTTTGCTCAAAACCATCGGCAGCCAGCTCGCGTTTCAGATTCAGTTCCGCCTGCTCAAAGCTGATAAAGGAGGTACCGATCTTCATATGTACTTTTTCACCCTTTGCGGTTTTAAACCCTACGATGGCGCCACTGTGATCGGAAGTAATTTCCAGTGCCGACGCATTGAGCTTGTTGTCCTCCCAGGTATGCATATTGGCAAACGGCTTATCAAAATAGATTACAAAATAGTTCTTAAAATCCGGCAGCGGTCCGCGGGCATGTTTGGTGGAATAACCGATGATCTTTTTTTCAGCTGGAATAATCTTAATATAAGATCCCTTATCAAACGCGTCGATCACCACAAAAGAACTATCGGTTTTGGGGAATGTAAACCGGAATTGTGCCGCCCGCTCAGTAGGTGTAAGTTCGGTTGTTACATCATGATCGGCCAGGTACACGCTATAATAATAAGGTTTTGAAACTTCCGCTTTGTGCGAGAACCAGCTGGCACGTGCATCCTGATCAAATGCCATTTTCCCTGTTACCGGCATAATGGAGATCTGGCCATAGTCATTCATCCAGGGTGAAGGCTGGTGCGTTTGCTTAAATCCCCGGATCTTGTCGGCATCATAAGTATACATCCATCCATCGCCCATTTTCCCGGTCTGCGCGCTCCAAAGGTTCATGCCCCAGGGCACTCCCACTGCAGGATAGGTATTCCCATTTGAAAGACTGGGTTTGGACTGGGTGCCCATCAGGGGATTCACCAGTTCTGCAGGATCATTTTTCTGAGCATGTAAGAGGAGCGAAAAGCCTCCGGCCAATAATAATAAGGCGTAGCGTGCAATCTTCTTCATGAGCAATAATACTATTTTTAAATAACAAAATCGTTTTTGCAATGCCTTACAAAAATAGCTGCTTTGTGTTAATTTTGCTGTTTTTTACCAATTTCAGGTTTGGCTTGCCGTTTCAGCGGTAATTTGAACAGCCCCATTGCATCGGTCCACTCTCTGAAAAAGCCCGCCAATTCTATTACCATACGGTTTTCGGTCGCGTTTCATCTCTGATATCGATGATCGCATCTCGCTGCGCCTTCATACCGGTTACTTCTTCACTGTATGCTGATCAACCATTGTTACAAAAAAACTCCGGAGTAGCTCCGGAGTTCTATGCACTCATTATCGCATGGCGTCAGTACATTGAATGGTCTAACTATCGTTAACGAGTTGCTCCAAAAATGAACCTTACTGTATCAATGCTTGTGGAAAATCGTGGATCGTCTCGCAGCAAAGCTGCTCCATCACCTGTTTCAATTGAGCTTTGAACATAGCAATGGTGTGATCCCCGCCAGCTTTGCCCAGCGCACCCACCCCATACATAAAGGGCCGGCCCATAAACGTAAAATCGGCACCGCAGGCCAGCGACCGGCCAATATCCGGTCCAGAGCGAAGCCCGCTGTCGATCATTACCTTATATTTATCTTTATATTTTTCTGCCAATCCTTTTAGCGGACGAATGGTCGACTCCCCTGCGTCGATCTGGCGGCCACCGTGGTTGGAAACAATAATCCCATCCACCCCGATCGTTGCACACAGCTCTGCATCCTGTTCGCTTACCACTCCTTTTATGACCAATTTTCCTTTCCATTTCTCCCTTATAGCCGCCACTTTATCCGCATCTACCCTACCAGTAAAAGTAGCATTCATAAACTTGCCCAGTTGCTTCATGTCCATTCCCTTCTTCATATAAGGCTTTAGTGTGGCAAAAGAAGGAATACCCACCCGCAGCGTTTCCAGTCCCCATACGGGGTGCATGGCGGCCTGGACAAAATTGCTGATCGTATTTTTGGGAGGCATAGACAGCCCGGCCTTTATTTCCCGATAGCGTAACCCAAAGGAAGGCACATCGATGAGCACCACCAGTACGGGACAATTCACCGCTTCCAACCGGCGCAGGATATCATCCCGCAATTCGTTTTCCGTAGGATGGTACAACTGGAACCAGAACTTACTTTCCGTAACTTCCGCAATTCGTTCAATGCTGCTGGTAGAAACCGTACTTAAAATGTAGGGAATATTATGTTTCAATGCCGCTTTGGCCAGGATCTCCGGGGCATTGGGCCACATCAGGCCTTGTAACCCTACCGGAGCAATCCCAAACGGAGCGTCGTACATATGCCCGAATAATTCCGTTCGCATATCCACACCCCTGTGCTTTTTAAGATACTGGGGCATCAGGAAAATATGCTTAAAATCTTCCTCGTTCCGCCACACGTTCAGCTCATCATTACATCCTCCTTCCAGGTAGTCGAAAGCAAATTTCGGAATCCTCTTTTTTGCCTTTCTTTTGAGGTCCGCCACGGAAGGATATTGAGGATTATATTGCAGTAAATTTGTACTCATAATTCTGTTCGCAAAGAAAACCGTTTATCAAAAGCACAAGATTAACAAATAAAATCCAGATCCCTATCCTGTGCCATCCGGTAGCGGCCTTTCATGAATAAATTGTTTTATAATTGGTAAAAATGGTTTATTGGAGGGGGACAGAGTAGTAGCAACAGGGGCCTTAATCTCATTATTGTTGCCTGCTTTATGGTTGGGGTGACGGGAGACCTGGGAGACAAGGATTAATGCTTTGCGGTTTGTTATTGAAATACTTTTTTAAGATAGGCTACATTGGCGCCATAATTATACTTTACCTCACGGGGGTGTTGGGCATCGCGGGAACGCTCCACCACCAGCCAGCCGCTCCATTTCATTTGATCCAGGGTCTTTTTCACCTTGTAAAGATCCAGCTGCGGATCGTTCTGCAACCATACACTGTCCTTATTGGTACAATGGATCATGGCGATGTTCTTAGCGCCCAATATGCGAAGTTCTCTATGCAAATCCCGCCCTTCCTTCAAGGGATTAGAGAAATTAAAATAGATCCTGATGGCCGGCGAGCCGATCTCTTTCAGCAGCGCTGCTTCTTCTTTTGCCGGCAGGGCTGTTTCAATAGCAATAACGACTCCGGCATCCTGTGCCATTCTGCCTGCCTCTCTTAATCGACTTACAACCGCAGGTCGTTTCTCTGGATATTTTCTCAGATCGCATTCAGTGCCAAGTGGCAAAAAAGCCGTTTTGATATGCATCTGTTTCATCGTTGCAATACAATCGGCGATCGATTCTTTATAATGCGCCCGGCCGCAGAAGGATTGCGCATAGTAGCCCGTCATAGCGAGGGACGGGATTTCCAACTTCAGCTCTTTTGCCTTCTGAAGGTATTGCTTTCTTATGGAATCAATTGCCAGCTTGTTATCAAAGGTTTCCCGGTTGCCCAGTCCGCCCATATCGATCTCAATTCCATCTGCGTTCAGCTCCTTTGCCAGCGGCAGCGCGCTGAGCTTCTGGCGCTTTAGCAGCATCAGGTCGATCAATGCGATTTTGTAACGTTGTGGTTTTTGGGCCATGCCGGCAAGCGGTAATGCAAGGATTAAGAGATATAAGAATATTTTTTTCATGTTTACAAACTTTATTGGAAAACGCGCGGTCGTTTCCAGCGCAGCCCAGAAACCTTTATGCAGATCATATCAACCAGATAAATCCTAAATTATACATGCCGGGCAACATCCGTAGAAACCCGCTTCGGTCGCCATGAAGATGATGCACAGTGTAACACTGCATTATTTTATTGCCGCTTCAAAAATGGCTGACAGGTTATCAAATCCTTTTACCGCATGCGCCGGTAAGCGTTCGCCATGATCACCAAAGACATACATTTTCTTTTCTTCTTCGATCGTGATTTTTGATTCATCAATTGCGCCCTGACCATCTTCGATGGCGTTGATATCCAGTCCCAGGTATTGGGCCATAAAACGGTATACTGCTGTTCTTTTGCTGATCCCGAAATCGTGTTTTTCAGAAGGCAGGTGTACATTTTGCACATCGCCTTTCTTTCCATACCAGCTGTACATTTTTTGCAGGTAGGGAAAATCATGTTCGGGCATTTTATCCGTCCAGTCGCCCCCATCGCTTACGACCAACTGCGGGCGCGGTGCCGCCATAGCGGCAATCTCCACGTTATCGGTACCACCGGCGCAACTATGAATGTCCATCCCGCTTTCACAAGGGCAGCCGCCATAGAAATAAGAGGATAGCGAAACCACCGGGGCCGACACTTTTATACGATCATCAATAGCTGTCATTAGCACCGTATGGCTTCCACCACCAGAACCTCCGGTAATACCCACCCGGCTGGTATCTGCATCTTTTAATGCTAACAGGTAATCCAGGATGCGGATAGCACCCAATGCCTGTATGGTCATGGCCAGACCGCGGCGATGATCTTCGGTTTTAAACTGCAGCAACGATTCACCCCATGCAAAGAGGTCATAGCTAAAGGCCATGGCCCCCATCTTTGCAAGCGCCGCGCAGCGTAGCTGGCAATCTGCACGGTACCGCTGCTGCGGCCAGTGCCCATCCGGGTTCAGGATCACCGGGATCTTCCCTTTATATTTTGACGGTTTATATAAGGAGCCGTTCACCCATACCCCGGGCAGTATTGCCAAAGCAATATTCGCCACGGTATAGCCATTGTATGTTCTTAACGGGGTTATAATGGGTTTACTGATGGGCCAGGAAGGCAATTTTGCCAGCTGCAATTTTTCAAGAATGCATTGTTTTAATGTCCTTTTCCGCGCTTCCCACTCCGGTGCATTTTTATATTGTGCCGCAATACGATCCAGTTCTGCCCATCCATCTTCCACCGCCCAGCGGTAATATTCATAATCGCCGATCTTGTATTTTTTATCACCGTCTTTTTTTGCTGTCAGATCAAAGGGAGCCAGCACGTTCTTCAGAGTTTCCTCCACATCCGGACGAAAACGCCAGCGGGCATAGTTGAGCAGCTTCCCCTTCACCAATGTATCTGCATAGCGGATGGTAACGCCGTAACGCGTTTCTATTTTCTTTAATACCTGATCCAACGGCTCCGCATACCGGTTATCCGTATTTTCCTGGGCCCGCGCAAAAAAGCCAAGCAAGGTTACCCAAAGTACAAGAGTGCGACGCAAGTAAAGCATAATAGTAGTACTGAAGCTGGCAAAATAATAACAAAATTAATTTATGAAGCGGTACCTGCGGACACGCACCGCGGCAAATTACATTCCCACGGGCTGAATCCCCAACCGGTTGCACCAACCCAGGAACCGGTCATGCAGCGCATCCAACTCCTTTTTCTGATCCGGGGTAAGATGTAGCGCATAGGCCCGGCTGATGGTACGCACCGGCAAACCACGTTTTTCCAGAAAATATTTAGCGCTCATGGGATAGGCCCGATGGATCATGGGATCTACACTTGTGAGCTCAGCCTGCAACCATTTTGCCAGCTCCTGTTGCTCCGGATTATTGGCATTTTTCACCATCCACACCAATACCTCGGGATAAAAATTTCCGGATATGGATGACATGCCCACGGCGCCCTGTTGCATGCTGAACAAGGCATTGGGGGTATGCGCATCATAAAACTCAAGTGTACTGCCGGCGGCGTTTAATACATCCAGCTTGGCTTTTACATTTTCATGCTTGATGGACGTATCCTTGTGATAGACCAACCGGTTGAACTCTACGAGCTGCTTAAAAACATCCGCGCCCAATATGCGTTTGTAAGGTGCCGGGCATTCATAAATACCTAAAGGAATATCACCGGTAAGCGCAAACAGTTTTTCAAAATTGCGCAGCAATACCGCATCGTCTTCCGCTACTTTTGCAAAATGACCGCTGATCATGATCACCGCATCCACACCGACATCATAGATCTTTTTTGTAAACAGCGCCTTGTCTTCCACTGTAAGGCCAAAAGAACCCGTAGCCACTACCGGTACACGACCATTCACACAGTTCACCACATGCCGGGTCAATGCCAACCGTTCTTCCTCTGTGATGCTGAACATTTCACTGCTGAGACAGTTCGCAAAAAAACCTTCTACCCCGGCCTCCAGGTAGAATGCCACCAGCTCCGTTACCGCGTCATAATCGATGCCGGCTTTCAGATCAAAGGGCGTGATCATTACCGGTACAAACTTTCCTGCAATCGCTTTCATGGATCTATTTTTTGAGACCGATAAAGTTTGTATATTTTTTTATTTACAGACTGTAGGATACTACTAACCAGATGTAGGATTTTGCTATTTTTTGAGTGTAGGCAGATGGAGCGACGTGTGCCTGGCCGGCCCAGTTTCCGAAATGAATTCTGGAATTGGGAGATGAAATCGACTGACGACCTTGGGCATTGCGGACCAGAGGCATCGCCCCGGCCAATCATCAATTGCAAACTTCAGTTCGCTGTACAGCGGAGTATCACCGGGCATAGCGCTATAGGATCGGCGCATATAAAACATCGCACTAATCATCCGTCACTACTCCCTTCGCGCTGATGGCGCCCGGCCATTGCTTGTTCTTTATAGCACTCAGCTTCAGTTTTGACGGATCGATCTTTACATATTTTATTTTCTGCCGGCGCCAGGTATATACAATATGCACCATACCATCCTTACCCTGGATTACGGAGGGATAGGAATATTGACTGATGGGCGAATCTTCCAGCACCAGGGCCGCCATCCAGTGTCTCCCATCTTTTGAAAGCGCCACATTCAGGGGTGTACGCGGTCCCTTTCCCTTCTTCCAGGTAGAGTCCGGCAGCACATGATTATACACCAGCAATTGCCGGCCGTCCTTTAATGTAACGGCATCTGTGCCGGAATTATTATTGGGCAGATCCAATGCAGTCATCGGCGACCAGGTTATTCCGTTGTCCTTGCTTCGGCTTTGATAAATCACCGTGTTGCGCGTGCGACCTACAACCTGCAGATCGCCATTTTTGTATTTTAAAATAGATGGTTGTATGGCGGAGAACCGCACGCCATCATTGACGGGGGCTGACTTGGTCCAGGTGCGGCCCCAGTCCTTAGTATATTCAAAATGCACTTTCCATCCGTTCTGTTCGGTACTAGAAGGACAGATCAAAACACCGTTGATCAGCTCGGGTTTGTTCTTTATCGGTCCCAGGAAGCCTTCTGGTAGTGCTTCCCGCTGACTCCAGGTTTTACCATTATCGCGGGAGCGCTTCAGCCAGCCTGTCCACCCGGCTACATTAGGCCCTATTTTGTAAAACAACAACAACTCTCCCGTAGGCGCATAATATAACACCGGGTTATAACAGGCATAGCGGATGGAATCACTCAACACACCATCGGCCACCATTTCAGGCACTGTCCATTTGTTGTTCACCAAACGACTCGTCCAGATGCAAACATCTTTATTCCCCTCCTTTGTGCCACCAAACCAGGCGGCGATCAGTCCATCAGGTGTTTCGGCAATAGTGGAAGCATGCGCCTGTGGGAAGGACGCCGTATCATAAATAAATTCATCCACCAGGATGCCTTGTTTCCAGCGGTTAGTCTGTGCTGTAACCAGCGTTGTCACTAACAGCAAACAAATGGTCAACAGATTTAGTTTTTTTATCATTATTATTTGTTCTTTATCCGTTAATATTTTTAGCCCGGCAAAGGTGCAGATGGCGGCTTTACTTGCGCCTGTCCGCCGTGGCGGATCGCACTTTTGTGCTGTAGTGCAGATGGCATCAGTGCATTGTAAACAAATGCGATTCGCCTGTCATACTTTGTCTGACTCAGCAGGACAAAGACGTTTCCTGCTCACAAAGCTCCGCTTTTTTCCTTTTCTTTTTCGGCTTTTACTTTATCTACGTAATGCTTAAATAACTGCCGCCAGTTCCTGCCATTGTTATTGAGGTATTGTTCGCATTTTGTTTTATAGATTTCAAAGATCGCTGATATCTCTTTCATATTTTTATAGTCGATCGCCTGCTCTCGCGCCTGTTCCAGGTTTTTACGGATCTCGGCACGCTCCTTTTCCGTCAGGTCGGGTACAATGGCTTCATAGCCTTTTAAGGTAAATGCTACTTTCCCGATCGTATACTGGTCCAGGATAAAAGCGGCCTGATCCGCATTCAATTCTGTGTTTAGCACCTGCATGAGTGCTATATGAATCGATGCCGGCTTTGATGAACAGACGATCAGCTGCCGGTCGAGGTCAGACAATTTATTTCCGGTAGCCGGGTTTAGCCCCGCCGGAACCTGTGTAAACGGATGGCTGTTGTGCCAGTCCCTTACCGCTGTAAGATGCGTCGCTATTGCCTGTTCAACCTTCGTTGCCTTAGTTTTATCATCCAGCTTTAAGTCGCCTACCCAGCGCTGCGCTTTTTGTTGCAATTCATTCGCATCCCCATCCTGGGCGTTTACAGCGTAAAATAATAATAACAAACAAAAACACAATACCCGTTTCATCTTTTTGCTTTAATATTCGAAAATCGATTTTTAATAATTTGCCGGTTGTTCTTACAAAAGGTTTTATTCCTTATTATGCAGCGCCAATTTCATATTATATACACCACTTCCTAATTTAAACTCAAGCTCCCCGCGCCGTAGCGTTGCCGCTCCATTTATGGGCGCATCTATTTCGTTCAGCACTGCATCGGCAAGCGTAATAATTGCGGTACTATTAGCCGGAATCTCCAACTGCCAGGCCACGTTGTTGGCATTTCGTTTCCAGCTGCTTTTAATACATCCATAAGGTGACTGGTAAGTGGCTTTAAGTGTGTCAAGACCTCGCACAAAAATAGGGTTGACTACAATTTGTTTAAATCCCGGCTCTTCAGCAACCGGCTTAATCCCTGCTAAGCTTTCAAAGCTCCAGGTGATCAGGTCGCCCAGTAACATGACATGGTTTTGCGAGTTCATCTGCGGATTGGCCGTGTTGCCATTCCATAATTCCCAGATAGTGGTGGCTCCCTGCCCCACCATATACCCCCAGCCGGGATAGGTTGTATTCGTGGCCAAGGTGAACGCCGCATCCTGGAAACCATACTTCGTCAGTCCGCGCATCAGCCACTGGGTACCAATCACCCCGGTGCTGATATGCAGGCCATTTTGTCGCAACTTCTGTATCAGCCGCGCGCCGACCTTCGCTATACGGTCCTCCGGCACCATTCCAAAATACAGCGGCAGCAGGTTGGCGGTTACCGTATTGTTATCATAATGGTCGCCGTTCTTTAAGAATGTTTTATTAAATGCTGTTTTTATGCGTGTGGCCAGCCGGTCATAGCCTGCAATATCCCCGGACCTTCCGGCGAGCGCTGCAAAGCGTTTCATCGTTTGTAATAAATGATAATAATAGGCCGTAGCCATCAGCGTTCCATCGGTATTCCGCAACGGGTCTTTTGAGCGGATCAGCTCCAGGCTTTCCGGTGGCACACACCAGTCACCATATTTATCCTTTGTGATCAGCTCCCCCTTCATGTACTTGCGCTGCATATAATCCATCCATTTTTTCATAGAGGGATAATGCTTCACCACCGACTGCCGGTCGCCATATTGTTGATACAGCATATCTGCCACCAGTATATAGGCCGCAGGCCAGGTAACATTATCGCTGTAATAATTCCAGAAAGCCGGTGCTACATCCGGGATGGCGCCTTCCTCCGTCTGCGACTCGCGGATATCATCCAGCCATTTGGCATATAAGGTGGCATTATTAAATAAATAACTTTCGCCCAACGCTCCCTGCGTACGATCACCCAGCCAGGGCTGCCGCTCATTGCGTTGCGGACAATCCACCGGCATGCCTTTGTAATTGGAGGCAATACTCCACCAGGCATTTTTCAATACCTGGTTCAAGGTTGCATTGGAGGTTTCCAGTTTACCGTTTGTCGCCATCTGATCATATACCAACATTCCGGTAAAATCATCCAGGGACGGCGTGCCTGGATACCCGGTAATTTCTACATAGCGGAATCCATGATACACAAAAGAAGGCTGCCATTGTTCTTCATCGCCGCCCTTTAAGGTATAAATATCGGTAACCCGCGCATCCCGCAGGTTGGCCGTATACAGGGAGCCGTCTGGTTGCAGACTCTCCGCGAAACGCAATGTCACTTTTTGTCCGCGCATGCCTTTTACCTTCATACGCAGCCATCCCGCAAAGTTCTGACCAAGATCAAGGATAAAAACGCTGTCCCTTAAATGGCTGATCTTTTTCGCCCGAATGGAATCCATGACCCGCATCCCCGGCGTAAGCTGTGTCCGCAGCGTTCCTTCCGGTGCGGCTACCAGCTGTGGTCCGCTCCATTTTGAATCATCAAAGGAAGCGGTCGTCCACCCCGGAAATGCTTTGGTGGCATCGTATTCCTCCCCATCGTACTCATTATTGGTACGGATGGGGCCATCTGCCGTAAACTTCCAGGTATCATCCGAAAGCAATTGCTCGCTGCTTCCGTCGGTATACGTAATGTCCAGTTGCAGCAAAAGTTTTGGATAACCAAAGGTGTTGATCTTTTTGAGCTTGTAATTTTGCCGCATCGTAAAAAAACGGCCATTGCCCAGCACCACACCGATGGCATTTTTTCCGCCGTTCAACGCTCCAGATACATCAAAGCTATTATACAGTACCGACTTCCGGTAATCCGTAGACACGGGCGCCAGCACCTGGTCGCCGATCCTTTTCCCGTTCAGGTAGCATTCATACAAACCCAGACCTGCAATGTGCAGTACGGCCGTTTTTATCTTTTGTTGTACGGAGAATCCTTTCCGGAAATATCTCGCGGAAAGCCGCGACCATTGCGTAACACTATCCCAGGGCGATGCCTCGTCGTAGCCGATCCACTTTGCCTTCCAATCGCCAGGGTGCAGCAGTCCCATACTCCATTGATCCGTATTGCTCCAGGCGCTGTCGTTCTTATTGGAAAACACCTGCACTTTCCAGAAACAGTTGCCATTGGTGATAAGCAGCCTCCCTTTATAGTTTACAAGTACCGACTGGTCCGAAGCTACCTTACCGCTGTTCCAGAGATCCGGCCTGCCCGCATCCAGCAAAGCTTTTGAGGAAGCTACCCAGATCTGATAGGCGGTTTGTGTTACATTTTTCTGATCGCTTTTTAATTGCCAGCTCAGCCGCGGTTGCAGCACATCAATACCAACCGGACTTTTCAGCTGTTCGCACTTAAGCTCCTGCACCGCCAGTTGCGCCTGCACTGCCGCCGGCAGTACTATTAACAGTCCTATGATCATCTGCCACCGTTTCATTTGGCTTCCGGGTTTGATGAAAAATCAAAATACAATACCATTTTCAACGCCCTGCCGGGATCTTTCTCATAATCATAAAATATATTCTTTTGTCCCATTGGGCCCGTCGTTTCGCTGGTCTGTGTTTTATTGCCGATAGCAGGGATCCCCTGCATAAATGAAATAGCGCCATCCGGGAAAAGCGGTTCATAATTATGCCAGGGGTCAGTCTTTGGCGCTGCAGAGAACAACCGCAAAAACAAATCTTCTGTTTCCGTAGCTACGACAAAGCGCTGATCCGCTCCATTAAAATAGCCCCCGTAAAAATTGGAATAATACCCTTTAAACTCAGGATATACCCATTGTTCACCGGTTTCCGTACTATTATACTGTTTGTCCCAGACACCAAACGCAGTGCCCTTCATCCGGTTCTTCCAGACCCGGTAAGGACCGTTACCCATATAGGTTACCGAGCGCATCTGCGATTCCGGGTAATCAAAATTCACGCCCAGCATGTTGGTATGCAATGCGAGCGGAAAATAATGCACCTCCATCCGCACCCAGCCACTGGGATAAATGGTCCACTGCAACGTATTGAAGCTTTCTTTTTTATCAAATGCCGATGCAATAATGAGGTTCTTTCCCTCAAAGCGATGCGAAAACTTTTTGAAGTTGGTGACGCCTTCCTGGATCCGCGGTCCGTTCGTAAGCGGTATGCTCCGGTTCCCATTTTTTACGGACACCAGCAATCCCGTATTTTTATTGATGCTGATCTGCAATTCTTTTACCCGGATCTGATATAACGAGTCCACTGTGTTGATCTGTACCGCGCCTGCGCCCTCTTTCTTTACGATCTCGGCAGCCTTCTTACCAGGCAAACTGATCGGAAAACTCCAGGTAAAAAGCTCCATCTGGTTTCGGTCCTTAACCCTTACGTACAATGCATCACAGGTGTTCCAGTCTTCAGGCAACTTCAACTCCAGCACTCCTTTAGCACCCGGCGCAATGGATGGCGCTACAGCCCCTCCTTTTTTATTCGTTAAGGTAGTGAGACCAAACCGTTTCAGTTCCCAGCTGAAACTACATTGATCCAGGTTGGTATACAGGTAGCGGTTCTCTATCGTTAACCGGCCATCAAAATCCGGGGTCATCTCCCTCCGCTCAAAATATACCGGGCTCCAGATCTGCTTCACTGCATAAAAACTTCCTTCCTTTTCATGATGCGGTCCCACAATGCCATCCGCCCCCCGGTGCTTATCGGTATCCAGCGAATCATTCAGGTCTTTCCGTACCACCGCCTGGTCGGCAAAATCCCATAAAAAACCGCCGGCATGCAGCGGATCCCGCCACATTTTATCCCAGTAGTCTTCCAGCCCGGCACCATGCCCGCCGTCATATTGCCCGTGTAAAAATTCGGTGGGCAGTACGATATCATGTCCGTTATCATAATTACCGATCCCGTAATTGTATTGCCGGTAATGCTGTGTTTCGATGCCGTTGAACAATTGCCAGGGGTGTACCACCGGCCGTTCTTGCAGATCAAACTCCCTAAACAGGGAATCCAGATCAACATTATGCCCGCCTTCATTGCCGTTTGACCAAAGTACAACTGAAGGATGATTGGAATCATGATCGATCATTTCCTTTAGCAGCTTTTTCCCCGTAGGCGTATCATAATGGCCATGCCAGCCCGCCAGCTCATCCATTACAAACAATCCCAGTGAATCGCATACATCCAGGAAATGAGCATCCGGCGGGTAATGGCTCATGCGTACGGCATTCATGTTCATTTCTTTTATCAGTAATACATCTTCAATGCTGTTCTGCTTACTCAGCGTGCGCCCCGTCTCCGGCCGGAAGGAATGCCGGTTGATGCCTTTGAATTTCACCTTCACCCCATTTACATAAATCCCATCCCGCTTGCGGAGTTCCACTGTACGGAAACCAATTTTTTGGGATACCCGGTGAACCGGTTGGTTATTCTTATACAAGGTAAAAACGGCGGTATACAATTCCGGTGTTTCCGGTGTCCAGGCTTTAATATTATTTACCTGCCAATAGGCAACAAAAGCACCCTTTCGCATATCCGAAGCGTTGGGCGCGCCAAATCCTGCGATGCTGTCTCCTTTGCTATTGTAGATTGTAAACTCCATGCGCTCCTTTTTCGATGCATTGGTATTGATTAAAGCAGTGAACAACCCATCCGCCCCGGCATCGATGAATACCTGGCTGATATGCGGCTGTGGCAACGCTTCCAGCCATACGGGGCGGAAGATACCGCCAAAGATCCAGAAGTCGCCTTCACGCTCCGCTGCATTTACAGAGCGATTGGCCGAATGCTTTGCCACCGTTACTTCCAGCAGATTTTCGGCTCCGTATTTTAGGAACTTACTGATATCATACCGGAAGGCATAGAAGGCTCCCTGGTGCATGGGGCCCGCCGGTTTGCCATTTACTTTTACGTCGGCATCGGTCATCACGCCTTCAAAAACAATATTCACCGTTTTACCTTTCCAATCCGCAGGAACGGTAAAGCGGTGTTTGTACAACCCTTGTTCTTTTCCCTTTGCACTGTCTTTGGCAAAGCCGTAATTGTATTTTCCAAAGCCCTGTAACTCCCAGCAGGAGGGTACGCCAATGGTGGTCCATTTATTGGCATTCATTCCGCCGGTGCAATAGAATTCCCATTGCACCATATCATCACTGCCCTTACCAGAGAGGTACCGCACTTCCGTTTGCTGGGCATTGGCGCTCACAAAGAGGAATAAGAAAAATATATAAATAAGTCTGTGCATGTTTTTATTTTGTCATCGCCAACGCTGCTATCGGCTTCCTTGTGTCACTCACTTCGGCTTCAGTGCTCGACCCGGCTCTATTTATATTTCTGCCGAGGCTGACCAAAAAGTTTACCCAAAACGTATTGTCGTTCTGTCCCGATCAATCGGGACAGCATAATAAGTGAAGACTTTTTAGTCAGCTCAAATAACTCCATCTAATTTCTTACTGTTCCTTAAATGTTTCTTTCAATTCATCATCTGTCCGGAACGGCAATGCCGGCAAGCCATCCTTGTTGTACAATGCAGGTGGGGCATCCTCCCGCCAGGCATAACGCACGGCCTGCGGCGCTGTTACTCCTGCTGCATGTACCCAAACCTTATTATCTTTGATGAAGGCAGCTGCTTTTGTATACACTCCCTTTTCGTTCTCCACTTCAAAGCCCTGTAATGTCGTTCCATCTTTACTCATCAGCCCTTTTCCTTTATGGTCAAAATCGATCACAAATGTATTTCCTTTTTTTACAGCGCTTTTAAATACCGGGCCCATGGCGGCCACTGTGCTCACTTTATAGGTGGCACTGAGCGCCGTGCCTGCCAGTCGTTTTCCCAGATCCCATTTGTTTACCGGGTGCAGGTCAGCCGGATCATCGTTAAGGTCCAGGGTACTGATCATGGCCGTATGGGGCATCTTTAATACTGCCGCCTGTGCCTCCCAGAACTCCGGCTCGCTGTACACCGTATAAGGCCGGTCGGTGGCTTTGGAGTAATAATAGGGTGCGATCTGCACATAGTAAAAAGGCAGCTGCTTATTGTTCCACTGTTTACGCCAGTAGTTGATCAGCGCTTTCATTTTATAGCTGTATTGCAGCCGCTCATTTAGAAAACAGTTGGACTCAC
The DNA here is from genome assembly GCF_021044425.1 of Niabella pedocola. Classification (GTDB taxonomy): domain Bacteria; phylum Bacteroidota; class Bacteroidia; order Chitinophagales; family Chitinophagaceae; genus Niabella; species Niabella pedocola. The sequence continues at coordinate 526,773 of NZ_JAJNEC010000005.1, forward strand.
CCTGGTACCATAAAAATCCCTTCAGGGCAAACGGGATCAATGGCTCAATCATCGTAGTATAGAACTTACCGGGGTCGCCGTCTATTTTGTGCGTGCTGTCTTTTTGTTCCCGAAAAAATTCCAATGTGATAAAGGCCTCCCGCGGCATCCAGGGTTCAATGCGGCTACCGGGTATAGCCGCAGAGATCACGCCCACTGGTACTTTCAGCTTTGCCTGTAATTCCTTTGCAAAAAAATAACCAGCAGCTGAAAAGCTGCGCAGCGCCGTTCCTTCCGCCACATTCCATCCGGAGTGGGTGGAATCGGGCGCCATTTTCTTACGCTCGACCAAAAAAATGCGGATATGGGCATTATGTGCCGTTTCCAACTCGTCAACCGGCCAATGTGCACCCGGCGGCGGCTGCAGTTTGCCGATCTTCCGCATGGCAAATTCCATATTCGATTGCCCCGAGCAAAGCCATACTTCTCCTACCAGGATGTTTTGTAATCTTATTGTTTCATGACCTGACCGGATGTCGAGAACAGCCGGTTCAAAAGATGCTTTCTCCGGCTTCAGCACAATCTTCCAGTTTCCGGATCCATCGGCGGTGGTTTCCTGCTGCTGTTTTTTAAACCGTACGGTTATAACTCCGCCGGCTTTAGCCTGTCCCCATACCGGTAATGGCTGTCCCTGCTGCAATACCATATCATGCCCGATGATCTTTGCAACGGTCAATTGTGCATTCAGCTTTGTCAGCAGCACTGTCATCACTATTATCGTCAGTCCGTATCTCATTATAATGTTCCTGTGATCTTTGTCAGCCGCTTTGACCGTTGTACCAGCTTGCCATCCGCCCACACAGATAAGCCTTTCCCTTTATGATATTTTTTCCCGGTCTTATCCCAGATGATTGTAATGATCTTACCGTGATACAATATATTGTCCAGGGAAAACCAATCCCATTCGCCGGCAGGAAGCAGCGGATTGACTTCGATCCGGTTATCCGCCCGGGGGCGTAATCCCGCCAGCCCGGTGATCACCAGGTCGTTAAAGGTGGAATGATTATAATACCGTCCGCGTTCATCGGCGGTAAGCCATTTGCCTGTTTTCTCATCCATGTACTCGCCGATATAAGGTTGACCATTCGCATACTGGGAAAGGGCATATTTCCGCAGCTGCTGATAGTAATCTTTTTTGCTGACAACCTTTTGCTGATAATGGTTCAGCAGGTTGGCCATGGCCGTTAATGTTTGCGCCGTGGCGAAGGGCCATACGGCGCCGTCCCACTCGCATTTGCAACACCCATGGGTGCGGAATCCGGGGTGACTGCGATCGGCTGTGGTGATGCCCGCCGGTGCATTAAAATGGGCCGCATCCATCAACCGGCTCCAGGCTTTGCTGTATTGCGCATCCGGCAGATTAAAATACCAGGGAATAAACCCGATCTCCTCCATCACATTCGCCAGCGTATCTGCCGGTTGTTTCCGTACCTCAAAAAACTGCGTTTTATCATTCCACAATTCCTGTTGCACCAGTCTTTTTATGGTGTCGGCCTTGGCCTTATACAACTGCTGCAAAACATGATCTCCGGCTAAAGCTGCAATGCCAGATAAGGCCTTCGCATTTCCATACATATACCCGTTAATGGAAGGACGCGGATTCTTTTCCTTACGTCCGCCGCTGATGGTCTCCTCCATGGCGTCCCGCACATCATATTGCCAGAACAGGCCACCGGGGTATCTTTTCTCCGCCTCCCACGCCTCGTAATCGGCCTGCAGATCCGGGAACATTTTTTTTACAAAGGCTGTATCCCCGTTTACCAGGTACCGGTTGTATATCGCATCTGTATTCCAGCTGCTGTAAAACCGCAGTTTCTTTAAGGGCTTACCATCATTGCCACGGTACCAGGTTAGTAAATCCTCTTCCAGGTATCGCTGGTCATGCAGCCAGCGGCTTTCATAAATATGATGCCCCAATGCACTGCTGATCAAATTGTATTTATCTGCATAAGACCGCTGGATCAGAAATTCGGTGAATGCAAAGCCCTGCGGAGTTTGTTTAATATGCTTGCGAAGGGTCCACCAACGGAAATAGTAGATCTCCTCCATCTTTTTGTCGGGGCATTGGAACAAGGGAATATTTTGCTGCATCCAGTTCCAGGAATCTGCATTGGGTATGGCCTGTATCAACGGTTCCTGCTCCATGGTATTAAAATAATCCACGTAGTGTTTAAAAGTTGCCGGTTGCAACACCTGCGCCCGGGCTGCAGCGGCTGCCATCAGCAAAAAGAAAATACTATTGAACAATTTTATACGCATGGGCCGCTATTGTTTTGCTGTTCTGAAATACCCGATCCGGTAAACGGCCTTCTTATCTTTTTCTCCTGCCCCGGGCAGATCGTAATCCTGGTCCGTGGGTGTATCGGCATCAGGAAATCTTCGCACCGGTCCTGTTCTGAAGGTAACGTGATGGATTTTATGTACCGGCGCAAAGAAAATACCGTTCACCGGTTTACCTCCATTGACCGACACGGTATAAAATCGTTTTTCCGCATCCAGTTCAATCACAAAATCATAGGTCTTTCCGGCTTCATAACTTGCCAGCCCCCGGTCCCGGTAGCCCGCCTTTGTAATGATGGCTCCGGTCGAATCAAAGGAGATCCGCACAGCGGCCGTATTTTTTGCATCCTGCAATTCAATATCCAGCCGGCCATTTGTAGTTTGCCCCGGCGTTACACTAAACTCCAGTTTCATTTTTGCAGCTTCCGGCACTACCCGTTCGGCTTTCGCCACATCAAACGGATCATAATCCATAAGCGCCAATACTTTTTTGCCATTCAGCATTTCGATGGCAACCGGCGCCCATAGCGGGCTGTACACATTCCAGCGCTGCAATTCATCGCCCGGCTTCAATGCATCAAAATCGTCCGCCACATCAGCTGTCACTTCACTTGTTACCGGAACCGGGATTTTTGCCACCCAGATATCTTCTTTATTCATGCTATAGCTCACCCATATACGATCTTCCGGGGCTTTGCCGTTTATTTCCTGTATGCCCCGTACATATTGCGGTCCATAGCTTTTATAGGCTCCGCCATACCGGAGCGATGTGATCTCGCCATTCACCAGCAGCAGGTTCTTATAATGCAGGCCATCATCACTCACCGATAACGCCAGGGGCCAGCGAAATTCCGAAGGATTGTATACCGTTATGTATTTACCATCGCCTGTTCTTTGTCCCCAGATCTTTGCATTGGCATTTACAAATCCGGGTGCGCGTGTAGGCATGTATTCCCAGGTCTTCCCTTCATTGCTGCTGATGCTGGTCAATGCATACTTCCAAAGCCCTACCACGCGTCCGTCCTGCAGATGATAGTAGTTGAAGGCTTTATAATCTTTTTTCAACGGGATCAGCGGATCGTTACGGTCGGCTTCCTCCACCATCTGCTGCATCAGCAGCGGTGTAGCCAGGATCTCTTCACAAGCCGCGATCAATCCCTTATCCTTTGCCTTTTTATAAAACGGGAAATTGGTATTCTTTTCGCTGAAACGGTGGTTGTATCGCAGAAAATAGATGGAACCAAAGCTGCCGTCTTTCTTTATTTCCCGGATCACCCTTCCTACGCCATTGCCGTCGTTGGGATCATCTTTTGGCCCCAGGGCGATCCCGTAAAAGCCGAGTGCAAACAACCGTTGTTCTTTGGAAACATAAAAGCCGATCCGCTGGTGCATTACGGCAAAACTGTTGTGTGCCACTTCGGTACGACCTTCCTTTACAAAGCCTTCGGGCAGCTTGTATTCCGGGAAAAGCGTTACCGGAGCCGACCACTGATAACCATCTTTTGAGGTAACCAGGAAGGTAGCTCCCGGAGCCACATGTTCCCCTACCGGATCGCTTAAAAAATGAAGATAGAAGGTGTTGTTCCAGCTCACCAGCATGGGCTGGTGATTGTAGGTCCAGTTCATGCCGCCCGCCCATTCCGGGTGCTGCCGGTTGGCACGAAACACCTGTATATTGTGCACACCCACGGCCGGTGTCAACTGCCCGTGATGATAATCCACATTGGATAAGGTTTCGCCCGTATAACGGATCGTGTCCTGTTGTGCCTGCAGGAGGCATCCGGTTAATACGAAAAACGCTGTTATATAATGTTTCAATTGCATGCTACTCTTTGTTCCGCAGGATTAAAATCCTGGGTTATATGTTTTCACTTTTTAAATTGTTTAACTAATTGCCGTACTATCTTTTTCTTTACCGGCACAATTGTGCCATGCTTATGCCCTTCCGGCACATGTACATGGGCGGTAACATCTTCAAAATAATGAAAATCCTTTGTTGCTTTTACCTCGTAGATCTTTTTACGATATGAATCATAATAGATGAGCCACCGGTCCTTTACTTTCACTACCGAAGGCCCCTCGGTAAAGTTGCCGGAGAACGGCTTGGATACATTTTGCCAGGGCCCTTCTGAAGTATTTGAAAAAGCTACCTTCAGGTTCCGTTCTGGCCTTGTATTGTCCTTTAACACCAGTACGTAATCCTTCTTCTGTTTTTTAACGATCACTGCATCGATCACGCTAAAACCTGGATCCAGGAACAGTTTTGAAGGCGTAAATGTTTTAAAGTCCTTTGTGGTGGTCATATACATCCGGTGGTTATTACTATCCTCCTCTGCTCCCCGCTCAAAACGACCGGGAATGGTGCTGGCCCAGATGATTTTGTAATTTTTTGCGGCATCATCATAAAACAATTCCGGTGCCCATACATTCACGGTTGTGGGTTCCTGTTCCATCACCGGAACGAATTGTTGCGGGCTCCAATGCACCAGGTCTTTGGAGGAAGCATATCCAAATCCTTTATCGCCCCTCCAACTGCTCGTCCAAACCAGGTGAAAGACGCCATCCGGTCCCTGCACCATTGAGGGGTCGCGCATTACTTTTTGCTGACCTATGACGGGCTTCAGAAAAACCGTATCAAAATCCATCCAGTGATAACCATCATAACTGTACAGCATCCGCAGACCGGCATCCGCAGGCTCATGAAAGGACGTGAAGAGGTAGGCCCGGTTGGAGCAGGAGCCTAGCATAATGATTACAATAAGTATGAATAACGATCTTTTCAATTCTTTTATTTTGCCTCCCGCATTAAATGCTTTTTTCTTTTTGATTCTTTTATTTTTTTTCTTTTCCACTTTTCCAGTCGATGAAAAGTGGAGCAAATCCCGATTTATCGGGATCGTCCGCCAGGAGGTGAATCCCGCCTGTTTATTCTTCGCCAGGGGGCAGGACCAGGTAAACCGGCACTTCAGGCATTGGCGACGGGCCACACACCTGCCTGGCTATCCGCCGCCGCCATTCCGTTTGATTTCCCTTTTCACTGCCCGGCGGACAACCTTCTAAGAAAGAACAGGCTCACCTTTTTGTTTCGTTTTCATCGGGTAGGCTTTTTCTATCATTACTCCGGAACGGAATAGCAGCAGCTGCTGCCATCAAAAAGTTTCGCAGCGCCTCTTTTTTACGTAATGGATCTTTTTTCAACGAGTAACCCTGCCCGTAAAAAAGCAGCGCAATAACGGCTGCACAACAATCAGGCATCAAGATCTTCAACCAACTCCTTCGGGGTAGAAGAGATGTTGCTTTTCGATTCGGGTCTGCTGTGCGTGGCCGGTCAAACGGCGGAGCATTCGTTTGACCTTGACTTTTGCTCCACTTTTTGTCCAAGAAAAAGTGGAAAAAGAAAAAAAGAACTTGATCAATTACCCGTACTTCATATCATTTGTCATTGGCAACTTGCTTCAAGGTCAAATGATTGATAAAATATTAGATGCTGAAATAAATTCAGCACGACCTCGAAAATAGAATTCACTTCTATACTACTCCTCCAATACCAGCACCCGGTCTGTACCTTCTGCATCTGTCTTTGCCCCGGGGGGGGCAAATGATACCACACCGGCCGGCCGGCTTAACTTTACCGGCGCATATTCCCCGTTTGCCGGATAAAACCATTTTGCTTTTGCCGGTTTAAAACCCAGTTTTGAAAGATTTACCTTGAATGGTTTCCCGCTGTATGTGTATACCATCGCATACCCCTTTCCTTTTGTAGCCAGCAAACGATCATAACGCGGTCCCTTATTATCAACAAGAATTTCCTGTGCCGGAACACGACTATAATAATCATACGCCAATAGCAGCGCTTTGACAAACTGCATCTGTTCTGCGCCGGGGGCATGAACGGCTTGTGCCCAGTCTTGCGTTACCCCGTAGTTTGCTCCCTTAAATCCCTTTCTATTGAACTGCATCACGGCATTCTCACCATAAGTAAAGCCTGCTCCTCCAGCAAAAACGCTCCAGTAAGCATACCGACGCAAATCGGCTGCCTTCCATCGTGGTTGCAGACTGTCGTGCAATCCGTGCGGAATATTTTCATAAGAAGGTTCTCCATCCAGTGTGGGCTTTACCGGCTTCAGCCGATAATCTACATCAACGTATTTCCAGTTATCCTCTCCAAAATGATGCATCTCACTCACACTGGTATCCTGTGCATAGGTGCGGTGGCCGCTTTGAAACATATTAAAGTCGAGCCAGGCGGCCTGATGAAACCAATCCGACGAAGTATAGCGCCCACGGGGATGGAAGGTCATCAAATGGCCGGGATCCTGTTTTTTAATGGTTGATCCGATCGTATTCCAAACATCCAGGCCATCGGTACCTTTTATATCGCCCCCATTCAGCCAGATAATATTCGATTGGTGTTTATACCGCTCCGCCAGAAACCTTGCAAATACGGATGCCTGCGCAGCAGTAACCCGCCCCTCTTTTACATTGCTGCCCCAAACCGGCACCAGTGCCATATAGAGTCCGCGCCTGGCTGCCTCACGGATCACAAAATCTACATGATCCCAAAAATCGTAGGCCGTAGCATCGGCTGGATCTGCACCCGGCGTTGTAACGGGTTTGGATACATTCCCATCTTCAATGGCATCATCTCCATACACATTCCGGGCATTTTTTACATCATGCAACACCATTACCTGGATCACATTAAAACCTTGCTGCTTCCGTGCATCTAAATAAGCGATCGCCTCTTCACGGGTTAAGCGTACAAACAGTAACCATCCCGTATCACCTAACCAGAAGAAAGGCTTCCCGTCTGCGGTTTGAAAAAAACGGTGATTATCCGATAGCTTCAGCGGCGGCAACGCCTGTGCATATACACCAGTCGGAAAACCCCATCCAGTCAAAAGAAAAACCAACATGTAAAATAATCTACTCATAACAACAAGGCATTCGATGATACCAGCTGTTAAACATTGCAATCAAAAAAGACAAACATTTATGGTGCTTAACAGCGACCTAATAAAGATAGACCGGATGACGGATAAAACCGGACGGCCGGTAAATATTTCCAGTAGTTTAGAAAGATATTCCATCCTGTAAGTATGCTATGTAATAAAGCTGTTTGCTGCAACCACAGCGAGCATTGCGCAGCACTTGCCTGCTCTGGTTACTCTTATAGTATGAGCATGGGGGAAAGGGAGACTGGTGGAACATGCAGGTATCCCAATGGGCCGTGCCGATGGCACTCCTGGGCGCTGCAGGATGTTATAACTCCTCCGAATAAATTCCGGAATTGTAAGAATGCCCAGCCGATGGCCTTTACCGAGTGCATTTCGCTAGCCTGGAAAAACTGAATGGTGTTTTTTGGTGGCGGGGATGACGCAAGTGACAGGTAAGCTTAAGGCAGCGCTCGTCCTGACATCTTGATAGTAAACCTCAATTGTTGATCAGCGCCAAAAAAAACAGCCAATTGAAGCAATAAGCGCTTTGTCCTGATCACTTACTGATCCAAAGCAATGCGGCCCCTTCCGGAAGCTCAAACGATTGGACGGTTCCTGTTGCGGTGAAGGGTTCCGTTTTTATGACCTGCCCGGTCTTTGCGCTGAAATAATGAAGTGTTACTTTTCCGATGATGCCCTTCAGATCCACCGGAACTTTATTACCCTGTGTTGCATAAACGATCATCCCCTTTGCGCTCTGCAATACAAACCCGTCCGAAGCAGTAGGATGCATTGCTGCCGCAGCCTTCAGTAATTCTCTATCAGCTGTAGCGGGCAGTAATGGCAATGAACCACCGGCCATAAACACGGCCCAGCCAAATTTATCGGCACCATCGGCAGAATACATGACCGCCTTGTCCGGATAGCTCAACCGGTATTCTTTTACCGCGCGGTACACCTGCTCAAAAGAGCTGGCCTTCGGTTTTAGTAAGCGCGCCCACTGACGCGGCGCCAGGTTTTTCCCGCCCTCCGGTGCATACACAGATCCGTCTGCCTGATAATGCCAGTATTTGATATCGATCACATTTATCGCCGATGCATATTTCGGATCCTTTAAAATGGCGTCCTGTACATCTTTTGTTACACTGAGGCCGATTTTATTTTGATACATTTTTTTGTCGGGCATTTCCTGAATACAATCCAGCCAGAATTTTACAAAATGCAAGGGTCCTGTAAACTCCTCCCCAATAAACTGGATCACATTGGCATTATCTGCAAAGTTCCGGAAGCATTGCTGGATGTAGCGTTTGTGCAGCGCTCGTCTCTCCGGGTTCGACAGATCATAAAACTGTTCCGCATAAAAAATACGTTTGTCGCCCGCAAAGTTTACAGGTTCGTTGAAGCCCGTATTATTGATATTATTGGCTGTACGCCAGGGAAAATCGGCATAGTGGGCGCCCGCTTCAATAATATTATGCTGAAAATAGTTCTGATGAATCAGCACCAATCCATTCAACCCCGCCAATGTTGCAAATTCACGCAACCGGCTCCAGTACCAGGAGTTGTATGCCGTAAGATCGTATTTACTTAAACCATCCCAGGCCGTATCAATGCCGCTCCGCGCAAAAGGCAGTTCATAAAACGGTGGCCATACTTCCCCATCCATTCTCCGGATCCGCTCGTGGTCGTCCCTGCGTCGCTCGTACCATAAACCATAATGCTGGTTCAAACCCACAATATTCCCGGCTTTCATCGAATCGACTACGGCTTCGAGATCATCGGTAAGCCCCGGCCCTACGCGTCCTGGTACAAAGCGGGTGATCGCCAGTTTTTTTGCCGCCTGCTCCAGGTCCTTACCTTCCACACCACCATTCCACCAGGGTACTTCCTGTATCGCTCCTGTAAGTATGTTACCGGATATTCCCACCAGCCAGCCATTCTTCATCTGAACGGCAGGAGGAAAAACAGACCAGCCGCCTGTTGAAGCCTTGTTGATGATCTTTGCTCCTTTTGCATCCGCAACGATCGGATGGTGTTTTGAGGCAGCTCTGATCCAGTCGATCAGTTGCACCTTTGGCTGCGTGGCCTCTTTGGTGAGTGCCTGCGCTACATCAACCGAAGGACTGCTGGAGGCCTCTGTTCCGATTTCTAAAATAAACGATTGCTGCGGGCTGGGTTTGCCCAGACGTTCCTGCAATTGTGTATAATAAAAGCTTCTTGGTGTGAGATGGTTATTCGATTCGCCCCAGTAGCCATCGCCGGCAAACTGGCTCCAGGAGCCCAACGCCCAGTTTTGTGCTGTTGGCGGTTTGTAACAGTCGATGCGTGCTGCCGAGCAGTTCCATAACAAACTATTTGCTGTCGCCCATCCCGCACCCTGACCGTCCTGGCCACGGTTACCAAACCGGATCGCATTCCCGTCCACCGACACCACATCAAACAACACTCCGGAAGCCCATTTATCGATTGCACCGGAGAAATTATATGGCCGTTCCGACATGCATTGCACAAACGCATTAGGGCCTGCTACGGTATGTCCTACTGAAAAATCATGATACCCATTGGCCGCATAACAGCGCTGGAACAGGGTTTGCTGACCGCGTGTAAAAAATGTATACCGCCGTTGTCCGCCGATCTCCGAAACCGGTTCGGTTGAAATACAATCTTCCACGGTAATGCGTCGTGCCGACTCCAGCAGGTACACAGCAGAACCCGCAAAATGTGTAAAGGAAACCTGGCGGACCCAGGCATCTTCTACGTGCTCCATAGTAATGGCCATCCAGCGATGGTCTTCATCCTTGGGTTTCTTTTTATTAAACGCAGAAACGAGAGACAGGTTCTCGATTCCAACATGGCTGATCCTTCCCGGCCAGGAGGCAACAGTTACTGTACCGGCTCCGTATTTTTTATCGAGGGAATTTGTCAATGGCACGTCCAGGGTGAGCGTATTTCTTTTAACGGCAGTAATCGTTCTTTCAAATACCAGGTCCGCGTCGCCGGGTTTCCACCCCAGGGCCGACAGGCCACCTCCAAAGCTACGCGTGCCCAGCGCATCGATCCATTCTGTGGTGGAAGGACGCCGGATCTCCACACGATTACCTGCTTTAAAACTATTTCCATCAGCAACCGTAAGTACCGTGGCATTTACCGGTACATAATCCTGGGTAACGGGTATTGTTGCCCCGGATATCTTATCATTCTTGCCCGCCACACGTATCAGCGCATCACGACTAAAGCCTGTTCCCAGCAAAACCGTTTCGCCGGCAGATCCTGTGCCACGCAGTATTATACCCGGTTGACGGATGACCAGCTGTCCGGCTACTTCATATGTTCCTTTTTGAAGTAATACGGTTCCCCGGAACCCATCTTTATCCGGACGAAGCGTAGCTACATAATCAATGGCGGCCTGGATAAGCCCCGTGGCATCACCTGTTGCAACCGGAACCGTAGCCTTAACCGGAACCAGGGGAATAGCTGCTTCTGATGCCTTGTAACCACAATACGAATAATCCGGGATACGATCTCCTGTTGTGGAATCTGCATTATAAATGAGTTGGCCTTTTTCTATGGACACCGGCAATACCGGTTTTGGCGGCTTCGGCTTCTGAGCGTTTGCTGCAACAAATACACAACTCAATAAAACAGATAAGCAAAATCTCATTTTTGTAAATTTATCGTCACTCCACAAAACTACTATATACAGAGAAGAATTGCAGAACGTCTAAAAAGTCTCTTTTTTCATACTGAATTTATTTCAGCATCCAAAATAAAACCAGGGTGCCAATAGATTCTGAAACAAGTTCAGAATGACAATACGTTATAAAAGGACTTTTTAGATCATCCCTATTTCAGGTACCCGATTACATCCATGAATCCTATCCCCTATTTTTCTATTTAAACGAAGACAGGGGTTTCCCGTTCTCCGGCGTTACCGTTTTCAATGCCACAATACCGTTCAGATAGTTTTCAATATTGCTGTAACCATTCTTTGTAATGGCAGTGGCATCAGCCGGATTCCGCGGGTTCAGCCCCAGCTTTTTTTCAACGGCATCCGGTATGCCATCGTTATCTGAATCTTTATAAGGTGCTCCTTTATAGTCAGGATAACCGCCTACCTGGGCGATATCGGAAATAATACCGTTCTTATAAGAATCCGCAGGCAGCCGGCGTTTGAGATATTTTGATACGGGGGCCATGTGCGCGTCCGGGCTATACGTAATCGTTCCGGTACGCACGTCTTCTACGATCCGTTTGTCCACGGCATCCCGTACCGGCAGCAGTGCGCCCGCATTTTGCAATACATAACCGTATGCGTCTGCAGCTGGCAGTACCGGAAATTCAGCAATGGGAAAAGGCCGGTCAACCTTAATCTGCTGCAGGTATGTTGCGGCGTCTTTTACATCTTCCAGTTGCACACCACCATCCCAGTTATCCTTTGTTACCCGCTCATTGCCGTCAACAATATTTCCATTCACGTAGGCTTTACCAAACACCAGGCTATCTTTGAATGCCCTGCCCGATTCGGGTTTCAGAATCCGGTAGCCGATCGGCCGGTCTTTCGGAGTAATGGGACCCGGTTTGTAATAGTTGTTGATAAAATTATACAGCGATTTATTATCACCGCCGTCCGCACTGCGGTTCCACCAGTTAAAGATCACATTATTGACAAAACCAAAATCGCCATCCATGCCTACCGATGGATTTCTGGCTACATTATTGGCCCAAAGGTTGCGCATAAACGTGCTGTTACGCCCGCCGATGGTGCTGCCAAACGCATGGTTATACGTGTCCAGTGCTTCCGAAAAAATCGAATTCTGAATGGTTACATTTACCGTGGGCAGCTTCTCTCCTTTGCCATCGGCCTTCCGATCATATACATGCCGGTAGATGCTCATATTTTCATCCAGCCCCCAGCTGGCAGACACATGATCAATGATGATATTCCCCACGGGATTGCCCCCCAGTCCGTCATCGCGGCGGGTCACTTCTGTGGCACCCCGCCGGAATCGCATAAAGCGGATGATGACATCATGTGTATCGATGAGTAGCGATTCGCCGGCAATACAAACCCCGTCGCCCGGTGCGCTTTGTCCCATGATGGTAATATACGGCGCGCGGATATTTACAGGGCTTTTCAACCGGATGATACCGGCCACGTTAAATACAATGATCCGCGCACCACCCTGCTCACAAGCCCAGCGGAAACTGCCGGGGCCGCTATCATTCAGGTTGGTTACTACGAATACGTTACCTCCCCGTCCGCCAGGAGTATAAGCACCACCTCCTTCAGCGCCCGGAAAAGCAGGTAGTGTTGCTTTTATCAGGTCTGTGGATGTTGATGCCCAGGGTACAAAGGGCTTGCCTTGTTTTGCATCGGCTTCAACAACCGGTAGTGCCTTTTGCCAGGCGGCATCGGATAATTTGCGGTACCCGGCCATCACCGCTTCCGCGGAATCTTCCATAGATTTCGGAATAACGGGGTATTGGGCGACTGCCTGTTGCAAGCCAAATGCATTTATAAAACCCAACAGATAGATCCACTTTTTTTTCATGTAATGATTTATTTGAATAACCGGTTCGCGGAAACATGAACCATGTGCCTGGAAGCAGAATGATGGTTCATCCAGCTGCCAATGATAGATTACGTTGTAAATGAAAACTGCAAATATTCTAATTGTGCCGGCCACTTCAGGCGGATCAGCACTATTCAGCCTCTATAAGGATGCATTTGGCAGCCCCTGAAACAAGTTACCAATGACAGGTTGCCTGTATATTGGGAATAAATCACACGTTAGTCATGCCGAACTTGTTTCGGCATCTATGTAAGATTTACTCGGATCCTGAAACAATCCCGACTTGTCGGGACAGGATGACCAAAAACAGGTTTGTCATGGCCCTATTGATTTTGCAACGCAAATGATATACTCAGGGTACCGAAAAGATCTGTCATCGCTTCATCGCTCAGGCCTAAAAACGCGCCATGACCTCACTTCTATACTGGCCTCCGGACAGCGCACTCCCCTTATTTCGCTTGCCCAACCAGGAGTTCATTTGTTCAAACATTATGCGATCCTCAGAACCGCTATTTCGCAGGCACCACATTCTTAATATTCACCACACTGTTCAGGTAGTTTTCAATATTGCTATAGCCGTTCTTGGCAATGATCTGCGCATCGGAAGCGTTATTGGGATTCAGCCCTGCCTTTCTTTCATAATCATCGGGCATGCCATCATTGTCGGAATCCTTATACGCTGTTCCTTTATATTCCGGATATCCGCCGGCCTGACAGGGATCGGTAATAATTCCGATCTTGTAAGAGTCGATGGGAAGTCTTCTATGCTCAAACTGTGTTGTAGGTAGCGGGCAGGTGGGCACATTATTGATCTTACCCGTCTCCACCTGTTTTACAATCCGTGCATCCACCGCATCGCGCTTCGGCAATGTAGCACCGGCATTGGCCAGTACATAGTTCTTGGCGGTTTGCGCATCCAGGATAGTGAGCGCCGGCATGATCAGTGGTTTTGACTGCCTGATATAATCGGTGTATGCGCCGGTATTCTTTTCTTCTTCCACCTGAACACCGCCATTCCAGTTGTCTTTGGTTACCTCCGGATAGCCTTCCATCACGTTCCCGTTCACATAGGCGCGCCCATATACTTTATACGCTAATTTGCTGCGGCCGCTTTCCGGTTTTAAGATCCGGTGACCCACGTTATTATCCTTTGGTGTAGCCGGACCCGGTTTAAAATAGTTGTTGATAATATTGAACTGCGCGCGGTAATCACCCCCGTCAATAGAACGGTGCACCCAGTTAAACACCACATTGTTTACAAAATTGAAGATCCCGTTCCAGCCTACTGAAGGATTGCGCCCCGTATTGTTGGCCCAAAGGTTCCGCATAAAACTGCAATTCTCTCCTCCCAGCGTACTTCCGAATGCATGATTCCAGGTATCCAGTGATTCCCCGAAGATGGAGTTTTGAATGGTGATATTCACTGTTCCAAACTTATCCTCGATCTTGCCGGTGCTATCGTTGTACATGTGACGGTACATACTCATGTTTTCATCCAATCCCCAGGTAGCGGATACGTGATCGATCATGATATTGCCAATAGGGTTGCCTCCGATGGCATCATCCCTTCTGCCCACCCAGGTTTCCCCACGCCGGAAACGCATGTAACGGATGATCACATCATGGGTATTGATCCACACCGTTTCTCCGGCTATACAAATTCCATCACCCGGAGCCGTTTGACCATAGATGCTGATATAGGGAGCTCTTACAATAACGGGAGACTTCAGGCGAATGATACCCGCCACATTAAACACCACTACCCGGGCCCCACCCTGTTCGCAGGCCCAGCGGAAACTTCCGGGACCGTCGTCATTGAGATTTGTAACCACAATGACACGACCGCCACGACCGCCTCTTACAAACTTGCCTCCTCCCTCGGCTCCCGGAAATGCGGGAAGCTCCGCATGCGGCAATTCATCATACCGGGATGCCCACGGAATATAAGGCCGGCCTTCCCGCGCTTCTTTTTGTATAATGGGATAGGCCATTGCCCACATAGAATCCGAATGCTTTTCGGCTCCTTCCAGCAATGCCTTGGAGCGTGCCTGGTCTTCCTGCGGTATTTTGGGGTACTGAGCATACGTTACTGAAGCCATACAGCAGGCCACCAACACACTTGCTAAATTTATAAATTTCATCCTCCTGTTTTTAAGATCCTGGTTATCGATTATTTATTTATCAGACGTTTTTTTATAAAAATACTTATGGAACCCTTTAAAATAATTGTATAAAATACTTTTAAAAATACGGCCGCCTGCTGAACGCACATCGTGTGAGAACCTGGCATCCATTTCAAACAGATGCCGGTCCTGCAAAGCCGCTTTCCGTTACTCTCTATAATCAAATGTTCCCGCAGCATTATTATAATCTTTCCAGCCTATGGTTTGTTTCAGCCAGGGGTTATTGCTTAAAATAGTTGCTGTTAACCCGGATATATAATAGTTAGACCGAAAATTAATAGACAACGGATTATTGGATGCGTCTTTATCCATGGGCTGATCGGTGCTTACCACCTGCAGATTATTATCAAAAAATGTTTTCAAATTGTTCAACTGTGTTGTAAAGTTGGCAGCATCCGGATCACAAAGTATGGCCGTACGGGTACCCAGCAAGGGGTCCGCTGTATTGGACAACACAGTCTTATACTGCCACAGCCTGCCGGTACGCGCCGTTCCGTTAATGGGATTGATGCCCAGCTTGACACAGGTATTTTCACCCAGCGGTGTACCCCCATCATATAGTAACCAACGCTGCGCATCCCAGAAACGTTTGCCTTCGTAGGCCAGTTCTACCCGGCGCTCGTACAAGCAGGCTTCAATAGCCGCATATTTACCGGCGGGTGTGCCTAATCCAAAATTATTTGCGGATGGTATTCCTACCCGTTCCCTTATTTTGCCCAGGTATATGACCGCGTTGCCAACATCGCCTTTTGCGGCGTAACATTCGGCAATGTTGAGTAATAGTTCTGCATACCGGTATTCAAAAATATCCGTACCGGAATACGCCAACCCGGCTGCGGTGCTCGCTCCTGTAAGGTTCGACATTTTACGGACGATTGCCGGGCTGGATACCTGGTTGCCGTCGCTGTATGTTTGCTTATTGCCGGTAGACAGCCAACGGTACAGCCAGATCGTATCATTACCGGCCTCTTTTAACGGCCACCGGCTGCCTGAAAATGCAAACGTCCGGTAAAAACGGGGATCCCTGTTTAAGAAGAAATGCAAAGAGTCATACCCATTTGCGATCGTTGGACGTGAGCCATCTGCCAGCGGGAATAAATCGATCATTTCCTTAGGAGCCGAAACACCACCGGCACCGGTTTGTTTAACAACGCGGATGCTTCGCTCCCAGCCGTTATTCTCCACACCCGAGGAGGCCACTGAGTTTGAAAGTAACCGGATAATAATGGCTTCCTTATCATTCAGCTTCGTATCATTGATGTACCACATATCGCTCCACTCTTTAGCGGTTTTTCCATACAAGCCTTTACCTGCAGCAGTTAAAGCGGTTTCGGCTGCCAATCCGGCATCAAGCGCCTTCTGCCAGCGATCACTACCCGTGTTATCCCAGTCTTTATTAAATAAGGGGCTGGCATAAGCTAACAACACCCGGCTCTTCATTGCCAGGGCCGCGCCGCTTGTAAAACGTCCGTAATCAGTGGCTCCCCATGCAGCAGGTAACAGTGCTGCCGCAGAATCAAAATCGGAAATGATCTGCGTTACCAATTCGCTGGTTGTGGCGCGGGGATGTTTTATTGAAGAATCCAGCGCCGACGCGTTTTCAGTAGTGGTTACAATCGGTACGCCGCCATATACACGCATGAGTTCAAAATACTGCAGCCCCCTCATAAACAGCATCTGGCCTCTCGCCTTCTTCTTAAAATCATCGGATAAAGCCTGCCCCTTTTCCCCGATCTTCTCCAGCAGGAAATTTGCATTCTTAATACGCGTATAAGGTACGTTGGCCGGGTTTACGCCCAGCTGGCTTCCATAATATGCATCGGCCTGTGCGGCATCTGTAAGCTGTTTTTGCGGATTGGTATAATCGGTTACAGTACCGCCCATTTCTTCGGTAGACCGCGTCCTGGTGTCGTTGTATAACCCCACCACACTGAGCACGGGCGATTTGTAGGCCGAAAAGAAATCATAATAAAGCCGGTCAATATACCACCCCGTCAATGTTTCGTTGGCGAAAATATTTTCATCATACTTATCATAGCTTTTCATGTCTTCCAGAAAGCTTTTCTTACAACCCGCTGCAAGAACAAAAGCTGCGATTAGGAAACAGAAGATTTTTATACTTTTCATGATCTTATAAATCTAAAGTGAATATTATCTGTTAAAAGGAGGCATTAATTCCAAACGACCAGGTGCGCAATGTAGGATATGAAACCTTGGGGTCATCATACATATTCCGGTATTTGTCCGGATAAGGGTTGTAAAAATCCCAAAGGTTGAATCCTGCCAGGCTTACCCGGAGCGCACTCATTTTCAGCTTCCGGGCAAAGTCTTTCGGAAGTGTATATCCTATCACCAGGCTGCGTACAAAACTCCGGAAATTGGATATTTGCCAGAAGTTAGACTGAACACCGTTATAGCTGTAGTAGGCTACGTTCGGCCATCTGCCGTTGGCATTATCGGTACTGTCATACATGTTGTTCAAATAGGATTCTTTTGCCCAAAATACCTGCCCGGAACTGGTGGGTTGTTTTATGTAATCAATGCTGTTATACCCTCCCCAGGAAGTAGCAATCTGCGTGCTCAGGCTAAGATCCTTCCATGAAAAACTCAGGTTTGCAACAAATCCCTGTGTCCTGTTTCTGCTTACCAATTTCGTTTTGTCCTGTCCATCGTCCTTGATCTGGCCATTGGGCCCTGCTATTGTTTGGGCATTGGCATCCAGGGGGCCGCCCAGGTCCTGGTAAGCAAGCATTCCCTTTTTCAGCCCCGCTTTCGTGATGATATCAAAATACGCCGGAGTAGTACCGGCGGCCGTTGCACGATCGGTCAGGTATTGCCAGTAAGCATCGATATCTCCATCGGTGCGCAACAGACCATCTCCGGCAGATGTACCTTTCCAAACAAGGTATCCCCAGGACGGAAGAATCGTAGATCCGCCCTCTATACTTGTAATATTTGCAGGGTACCCAAAAGCAACCGGCGTCCATTTCTTTATTTTATTATCACTGGTTCCGAAATTAATACCAATCGAATAGCCAAAGTCGCCCACATGATCCTTCCAGGTGGCACTTAGTTCAGAACCCCACGACTTTATAATCCCATAATTCTGCTCTGCAAAACCACCACCAACGGAAATAGGCACTCCCACCATTCCGGCCATCGACATCAATAAATCATAGTTATAATCCCAGTAGCGGTCATAGGTCAGTGATAACCGGTTTCTAAGCACATTCACATCCACCCCGATATTCTTTTTGATATCGCCATCCCATCTTACATCCCTGTTGGGCGTTGCATCCGGTGTTAACCCGTTGGTTAAGGTACCGCCATTTGACCCAAATACCATTCCCTTGTCCGATGCGTACGTGAATGTTTGCATCCAGCGCCAGGCTTTCAGGTTATCCTTACCGGACTTACCGATAGAACCCCGGATCTTCAAAAAGTCGATCCAACGAACCGCATCAGCAAACCAGTTTTCGCGCGATATGATCCAGCCCGCGGACGCACTGGGGAAAAAGGCCCAGTAATTCTCGGGGGCAAATTTTACAGATGCATCTTGACGGAATGCAAACTGCAACAGATACTTGTTATCATAATCATAGTTCACACGGCCTAAATAACCCAGGCTTCCCAGATCCGTTTTGTATACATAGCTGTTCGAAATATTCAATGTTCCGGCAGAGGGCGACGAGCCGTTATATGCACCATAAATGGGCACATCGTAAATCATAAACTTCTTTACATAGTTCTGCACGCCTTTTTCTGCCGACACCATTGCCGAAATGCTGTGCTTTCCGAACTTCCGGTCGTAATTAATAAAAAAGTTTGCCTGCTGCACTTTACCGATCACATCAGAATAACGCACGGTAGAGCGATTGTTATTGATTCCGGTAAACCAGTTTGCAGCTGAATCGGCGTATAAATGCGTTCCGGCTTTATCGGTATTTTTCTGAAGCCCCAGCAACAAGCCCAGCATTGCCTGGTCATTATTATAGGTAGAATAGTTCAGGCCATAGGTTCCCTTCAATGACAGCCCTTTAATAAAGGGCACATCATATTGTAACGAAAAATTCGCCGCATAAGACTGGTTATCGTCCTTCGTAAAGGAGCCGTTATCAAGCATCGCAAAATAGTTCCAACCTGAAATGTTATTCTGCCCTACTGGTGTGGATGATGCTTTTGCGGGACCGAGGGCCGGGGAAACAAAGTAGTTTTGTCCGCCAACGCTGTATTCCCAGGGAATGTATTTAGGCATATGCGCTAAAATCGCATAATCCGTTTGTTCCGCTCCCGATGTATACGCTCCGTCGTTGATACTGATCTTTGTAAATGATTTCTCTACCACCGAACTATTGGCAGACACCGTAGCCGAGAGCTTCAGATTATTGGCCACTTTAACGTCTACACCCGTTCTGAAGGACCATTTATTATAATCCTGACTGCCTAAATTCGGCTGCTGTGTATAATAGCTTGCTCCGGCAAAATAAGTAGCTCTTTCCGAGCCGCCGCTTACATCCACTGAATGCTGCATGGCTCCGCCCGCCTTCCAGGCCTCCTTCAGCCAATCGTAATTCAGCGTTTTTAATTGCTCCAGTTCCGAGGGATCGAAAAAATTATTTGGAGCCCAGCCTGCAGAGCGTCCAAACCGGTTCGCAAAAATACCATACTCATAGGCACTCATCGTTTTGCCAAAACTTACGGCATCATTGTATTCGAATTTTCCGGCATAAGATATTTTCGGCGCACCAATTTTACCCCTTTTTGTTTTCACAAGAATAGCACCCTGCGAAGCCCGCGAGCCATAAATAGAGGCCGCCGCGTCCCGCAGCACGGTGATACTTTCCACTTGTGAAGGATCCAGGTTATTAAACTGATCGAGGGTTGGCAAACCTGTATTGGGATCCAGCTGGATAATATCATCAATGATCACCAGTGGGATCGGGCTGTTACCATCCTTACTGAAACCAAAGTTCTGCCGGATACTTAATGTGGCATTCTCCCCCGGCCGCTGACTACCACCGGTTACATTTAACCCGGGTATCTGACCCTTGAGTGCTTCGGCGATACTGCTTACCGGAAAATCCGCAATTTTTCCCATGTCAACAGTGGCTACAGAACCGGTAAGGTTTTCCCGCTTTTGACTCCCATAACCGATCACCACTACTTCATCCAGTTTATTCTCCTGACGCCTCAGAAGAATTTTTACGGGTGTCTGTGTTGAAGGATCTACATAAAGCTCTCCATATTCATACCCGATATGCGAATACTGCAGGGTTGCACCACCCGCGGGTATATTCATGGTAAAGCCTCCCTGGCTGTTGGATACGGCGGATTGCGGCGCATTCTTCACCTTTATGGTTACGCCCGCCACCGCCTCCCGGGTAGAGTCATCTACCACCTGGCCGGTTATTGTTTTTGTTTGGGCACTAGCATATAGCCCCCAACAACTAATCGTGCATACAAATACGACTCTTAAAATAGTCTGATAAAACATATGGCTTTGCTGTTTTTATTTTATGGTTCTGGTTGCTGTTTACTGCTTTTGCCCGGCCTTTACCCGTTCCTGCCAGGCCTTGCTTTCTTTATTTACATCGTAACCTCTGGAAGAAAGATAGTTATTGATACGGCCCTTATATTTTCCGAACCAGGCATGTTTCTTTTCGGAAGACCCGGCATCCATGGCATGCTCTCGTGCTTCTGTAAGTGCCTCCATTATAAATTTTTGTTCTTCCGTTGTAAGCCGGGGAATCATCTCCAGATATCCTTTGTAGGTAATGGGAAGCACATTATAGGTCATCCCGTTTTTTATAACATCGATCTGCTCTTTTGTGAGCAGGGCAGCGAGGTTTTGAATGTACTGCCTGTGCAACTGAGTGCGGTCCGCCTCTGTTTTAGCCGCTGCTTCATTGATTTTTTGTGTAACTGCCGCCTTATCAGCCGTGGCCTCCTTAATAATCCGGACTGCCGCCTCCTGCTTTTCGTCGAGTTTGCTTAAGGCAATGTATTGCGCCGCAACCGTTTCCTTCACTTTATAAAACAGGGTCGAATCTTTCAGTGCCAGCGGTGCCACAATCTTATATGCCCGCTGCCCGATTGCCTGCCGGTAGGCCATATCCCCACTTCCATCCTGCCCGCATACAACCGATAAATTAAAAATTGTAAAAACAACAATTAATACACTTTTCGTAAAGGTGCCCTTGTTTTTTCTGTAAAAAAAATACTTCATGACAATCGCTATTTGGCTGAAATCCTTATCCTTGAAATCTGACATTAAAAGTAAAACGCCTGAAGGCCCTGTGCAATGTACGGTTTCACTAATAAACTGGAAAATATTCCTATTCTCCGCAACGGTTTGCGTAACCGGAACCGCCTAAACTGTATGATCCTCAACAGCGCAGGCCCCGGAAAACACCGGGGCCTGCTGTATATATTCCTTTAAATCAGCGGGCGTTTACTTTACCCATACCCGGACCGAAGCCGGCTTCAGTCCGGGCGATGTTACAGTAATAAGGGCCGTGCCCTTTTTCAGTCCTTTCAATATTGCCAGCCCCAAACCATTGTATACCCGGTGCTGATTGGTTTGAAAGGAGCGCAACTCCGCCTGGTAGCCATTGTCCATCGCCACCACTGTTGCAACGGCTGTACCGGCCACCCGTACTTCATCCTGTGCATCCGGAACCAGGTTTCCGTTGTTATCCAATACGCGGATGGTTATAAATGCGCGATCGTCTTTATTGAGCTGCAACCCCTGGTTTTCTATTTCCAATGCGATCTGAGCCGGAGCACCAGCGGTACGAACGGCACGTTCCAGAACGGTTTTCCCGTTCTTCCGTGATATCACTTTCAATTCCCCGGGTTCAAATGGTACCCGCCAAAGCACATGGAAGGCCGTATCGCTCTTGTGTTGTATACCCAGGGAACGGCCGTTCAGAAACAACTCCGCCTCATCGGCCTGGCTATAATACACTTTTACATCAACCGTTTGCCCCGCTTTCCAGTTCCAGTGCGGAGCCATATGCAGTACCGGCTTGCTGGTCCACTCGCTCTGGTACATATAGTATACATCTTTGGGAAAACCAGCCAGGTCCACAATACCATAATAAGCGCTTCTTGCGGGGTAGGGATACGGTACCGGCTCCCCCAGGAAATCAAACCCCGACCAAACAAACAGGCCGGATAGATAATCGTGCTTTTTTATAATGCGCCAGGTTTGTTCGTGTGTAGATCCCCAGTAAGCTGCTACATTGTCGTAGGCCGAAACCGTATAATCCGCGTTTCCATTTTCAACAAATTTAAATTTTGAACCGGAGGGCCAGAGCCGCAGCGAATCGGCCGGTCCGTCATAATGCCCGCGGGTAGCCAGACCGGATACATTTTCGGTGGCAATGAATTTTTCGCCGGGATAGTTTTTTGGAAAATCCTCATAGGCTTCGATGTGATAATTTAATCCCACCACATCCAGGGCCTTTGACTGGTAAATAAAATTTTTATCCGGCCTGTTCTCACTCAGGGCACAGGTAACCGGCCGGGTGGTATCCAGCGCCTTTACAATATGCACTAATTCTTTTGCCAGCGCGATACCCGTTGAATCAAACTGCTCCCGTATTTCGTTACCGATGCTCCACATAAACACGCTTGGATGATTGCGATCGCGTTTTACCATATGCTCCAGATCCCGCCGGTGCCATTCCGGGAAATCGCTGTAATAATCATACTTGTTCTTCTTCTTTGCCCACATGTCAAAAGATTCATCCATTACCAGGAAACCCATTTCATCACAGAGGTCCAGGAACTGCGGATCCGGCGGGTTGTGCGCGGTACGGATCGCATTCACTCCCATCTCCTGCATCATGCGCAGCTGCCGGCGCGCCGCCGACCGGTTAAAGGCTGCACCCAGTGCACCCAGATCATGATGCATGCATACTCCCTTTATTTTTAAAGGAATACCGTTCAATGAAAAACCCTTTTGCGCGTCAAACGAAAAATAGCGTACGCCGAAAGCGGTGGCCCACTCATCTGTTTGCCGCAGGCCATCAAAGATTTTAAACACTGCTTGATACAGTTTGGGTGTTGCTACCGCCCATAATGCAGGATCCTTCAATATTGTTTTAAAACGGAAACCGCCGGTTGCGGCCTCCGGTACACCATCAAGCAGGGCAACCTGCCTGCCGGAGGGATCCACGAGCGTACAGGTCACTTTTACATTTGCTTTCCGGGTTGCAAGATTTAAAACTTCGGATGTGGCATTGAATTCCATCTGCCCCCTGGCATTCCGGGTAGTATACACAAAAGTGCCCCAACGTTCAAAGGCTATTTTTTCGGTGATCACCAGCCGGGTATCCCTGTAAATCCCCGATCCTGTATACCATCTGGAATTGGGCTGGCGACTGTTATCGACTCTTACAGCAATGGTATTTTTTTGGCGGCCCCGCCGGATATAAGGAGTCAGATCATAATCAAAGGAAGTATACCCATACGGCCATTTGCCAAGATAGTGATCATTGATCCACACTTCGGCATCTCGGTAAACGCCGTCAAATTCTATACGGATATGCTTCCCAACCGTACCACCGTCCAGCGTAAACGTTTTCCGGTACCACCCCGTTCCTCCGGGCAATGCTCCACCGGCATTACCTGCGGGATGGGTGGAATCGAACCCGCCTTCTATGCTCCAGTCGTGGGGAAGGTCCAGCTGCCGCCATCCTTTGTCATCAAATGCATTGTCCTTCCAGGAGGTGGCATCACCTAAACGGAAACGCCATCCCTTGTTAAAATCGATCACCCTGCGGGGATGCTGCTGAGCCATTGCTACCCCGGCCAATAACAAACAAATACTTAGTTGTAATAAATACTTCATTGCTTCTCTGAATAAACCTGTGCGGTTTGCAACACTCACCGGTTTGTAAAATGTATCGTGCTTTTCCCTTTATCCACCGATGTAGCCACCGCAATCCCCCGCTGGTATTTATCGTTTACCGCGCAGTAAAAATGATAGACCACTCCCTTGTATGTTACCACACAGGGTTTGTGTGCATATTTCTGATCAAAAGGTTCCGAAGAACGGATCAGGTCATCCCCTTCCCAATCGGTCCAGTTCACCAGGTCGTACGAACAGGCAAAGCGGTTAAAGGTTTCATTCTTCCGGTCTTCCCAGAATGCGCCAAAATAAAACATTACCCAAAGATTATCCATTTTCTGTAACACTCCGTCACCGGTAATCCCTATGCGATGATGTACCACGGGATCGGGCTGGTAGCGTTTCCAGTGTACCATATCGTTCGACACTGCCATGCCGATGCGTTCAAACCAGCGCCATTTGGGCGTATTCCGACTGGTGTCGCCATTGGCATTGTAGTACATCACAAAGGGATAGCCCAGCGTCTTTTTTTTATCCCATATCACGGAGCTCTTATACAGTTTTTTATTCTCCCACCAGCGTACATCCGGGTCGGTAGCTTTCAACACCGGCTGGTTCAGCGTACGCCATTCATGCGGGGCTGCCACATCACCCGGCGTATACGCCATACCCACAGACAGTAATCCGGCTTCATAGCCCGGAGTATGTCCGCCGATATAGCTCATCCAATAATTGCCATTGTACTTTTCTGCACGATAACTTCCGCCCCAGGCAGGATCAATCAACGACACATAACCTGCTTTCTGATAGCCATCCCACCTTAATGAGTCACCTGCTTTGGACAACATTTTTCCCAGGGTTGTCCAGTGTAGCAGGTCGCTGCTTTGCGCCAGCCAGGTCTCGTACCCATCGCCATCAAACTCGATATAGGACATATACCATTTTCCGTTTTTGCGAAACACGGTAGGACAGTCCAGCTTTTTTGACGCACTGCCCGGAGCCAGTACCAACCCATACTTGTAGGGTGTTTTTACGGTTTCATATACTTTTTGCATTACGGCCTGCGGCACTTCTTTTTTTTGGGCGCCGGCGGCATAGCTTAATAAGAAACATCCAATCAATAGAAATGCTTTCATCATTTTTTCTTTGCGGTAAAGCTGTAGCTGCCCGATCCTGTTTTTACGGGCGCTTTATCATATTCCTGCGGAAAATAAACCGTAGCCGTGGCATTGGCCGGGATGACCACATTGATCGTAAGTTGATCGCCATCCTTCTGCCAGCGCGCCTTTATCAACCCGCGTACAGAATGATAGCTGGCTTCGGCGTGGTCAATGGCCCCTACCGGATGCGGTTTTATTTCAATGTCTTTAAACCCAACGGAACCCGCTGCCTGCCGGATGCCGCAGAGGCCGGAATAGAACCATTCCATCAGGTGCCCCAGCATAAAGTGATTATTGGATACCGAAGACAAGGCCGCCCAGGATTCGGTAAGCGCGGTGGCACCCTGGGCCAGCTGGTAGCCATATCCCGGAACATCGTTGCGGTTGTTCATATCATAGATCACATCGCTGTAGCCGGCATCTTCCAGGGCACGCAATACATACCGGTAGCCCACATCGCCCCCCGTAAGTGCATTATTCCGGCTGCGGATATCCTTTACCAGGTTTTGTACCACGGCATCCCGGTATTCCGGTTCCACCAGGTTCATGTACAGCGCCATGGCATTGGCCGCCTGGCTGCCGGTGGCATATTGTTTGGTTTGCCGGTTAAAGAATTTTTCATTAAAGGCGGTCTTCACTTCGCCGGCCCAATTGTCAAACAACGGCGCATCCGTATCCATTCCCAGCAATGCCGCCACTTTGGAAAGGATGGTGAGGTTATAATAATAGGTGGCGGTGGCCGTAACACCCATCGGCGTCAGCTGCGAAACACCGGGATGCGCCGGGCCAATATCGTACCAGTCGCTGAGCCCGAATTCGAGAATGTGATTTTTAGATTTCGCTTTTAAGTAGGAAACATATTTTTTCATCATGGGATATGCCTCCTTCAGCAAGGCAGTATCTCCATACCATTGGAAGGCATACCAGGTAAAAATGATACCCGCGCTGCCCCATTCCGGAGAATCACGAAAGCCGCCATCAAAGTGTACATACTCAGGCGCAATATCCGGGATCAGCCCTTCTGCTGTTTGGGCATGGATCATATCCCTTACCACTTTTTTACAAAGTGCTGCAATATCATAATTGTATTGTACGGAGCTGCCCATCAGGTGCGTTTCTTCCAGCCAGCCCAGTTTTTCGCGGTGCGGACAATCGGTAAATACGCTTACCATATTGCTGCGGATCGCCCAGCGGATCAGGTCGCTTGTTTTATTGAACAACGTGTTGGAACTGCTGAATGCGCCGATCTCCGGAGCGCTGTTACGGATGTGCAATCCTTTCAGCTCCTTTATTACCGGCAGCCCGGCGGTATTCTCCCCTGGTGTGGCCCCTTCCACCTGCACATAACGGAACCCATAGTAGGTAAAGCGGGGTTGCCATTCCTCCACACCATCACCTTTAAGCACATAGGTATAAATATGCGGCGACCCGGTGGCTTTTTGATTTGCAGTACCGTCTTTATTGACCAGCTCTGCCGGCCGCAGCCGGATGGTGTCGCCTTTTTTACCGGTAACTTTTATTGCCGGGATGCCCGAAAAATTCTGTCCCAGGTCATAAACGCAGGTATCTGCTGCTATTTGCTTTTGAGCAACCGGCAGCAAGGTTTGCAGGATCCGCACCGGTTCTGCCGGCTGGGCCTGTAGCTGTGGCGGACCGCTGGTTACCACGGCTTCCGTCCAGTCTGCATCGTTAAACTGCGAACGGTTCCAGCCGGCCTGTTCCCGGTTGGCATCATAATCTTCCCCGCCATAGATACTGGAAAAATAGATAGGCGATTCCGCGGTTTTCCAGCTATTGTCGGAAACAACAATCGCTGAGGAGCCATCCTTATATTCGATCAGTAATTTGGCGATCATCTTCGGGAAGCCGTACGCTCCCGTCAGCTTCCGGTAACGTTCCCCGGGAATATAGTAAAACCCATTTCCCAGCATCACACCTACTGCGTTCTCCCCGTTTTGTAACTGGGCGGTAATATCGAAGGTTACATACTGTGCATGTTTCGCATATTGTGTCCACCCCGGGTCCAGGAAATGATCTCCCGTTTTTTTGCCATTCACATACATTTCAAAATGTCCCAATCCACTGATAAACGCGGTAGCCTGTTTTACCGGTTTGGTTACGCTGAAACGTTTACGCAACAATGGTAATACATCCGGACGCTTACCCCAGGTCTTTTTGCCATTGCCATGTGCAAAGGGCACAATGATGCCGGAGTCGGCCACCACTTCGCGGGCGATCCACCGGGCGTTCGACCAGTCTGCAATATCCAGCAACCCCATCTGCCACTGTGCGGGTTCGCTGAAGGCCGCAGGCCGTCCGTTTGCATCCCAGGTCATCACTTTCCAGTAGTATTTTTTACCGGAGATCAGTGGCTTACCCGCGTAGCGGATCTGGATGGAAGCATCGGAATATACCTTCCGCGAATCCCATACATTACCCCTGTTTTTTTTCAGCAGCAACGGGTCATCGGCTACCAAAATGCGATAGGCCGACTGTGCCGCATTTTGCCGGGCACTTTGCAACTCCCAGCTGAACCGGGGATGCGGATCCTCCACGCCCAGCGGGTTCTGCAGGTATTCGCAACGCAGGTATCCCGCCGTTAGCTGGGCCTTACCCAAAAAACTGATCAGAAGAAGCCAACCAAAAACAAACCATTTTTTCATACGTCAATCGTTTTACTGAATGTCAATGCCGGATACCAAAAGCCCCTTTGCGTTTTTTAATGAGAGCCGCACGGTATAGTGCCCGGCATTGATCATGCTCCCGGTAGTTACCGTGGCCAGATTCCATTTGCCGGACCGGGTAAATTTAAGCGGAATCTGCTGTTCCACCATCCTGTTGCCTCCTGCATCATGGAGCACCAGGGTTGCTTCGTTTGCTTTGTTGTTGGGTTCATAATATTTTACCGTAATGTTATACCGGTCCGCCACGCCTGTTTTTACCGTCCACTCAATAAAGGTTTCCGCATCTGTGTCAACAACCGACCTTGGCGCCCCGGCAATCACTTCCGTACGAACGCCACCACCGTATTGCGCATCGGCAGCTTTGTAGGATGTTACCGGTTTCAGATCGAAGGCCGGCTGCATATTCACCGAAGGGGTAACCGCCACCAGCAGGTCAGTTGTTTGCGGCAGCATGGTAATGGTTCCAGCCACAACCCGTTTTTTGTAAACCCGGTAAACGTTTCCTCCCTGCTCATCCGTGATCATTTCGGTGCCCGTTACCTCAAAATCCCTGAGCAGTAACGTATCCGGGGCGTCACCGGCAATGGCTACATACACATCAGAGGCCAGCTGCACCCGGAACGACAGCGCAACGCCGGTGTTGCGGCGCGCCCGTATCCAGTCTGCACCAAACAGGTCCGGCGGCAGCCGGCTGATCTGAACAGCCTCACCGGTAAAAGGACGATCACCGATATCCAGCCAGGATACCGACGCCGCCTCTTTTCCATGGATTGCTGTTATATTTTCAAAAGCCGGTGCCGCGGTAACGCCTTGTTTTTTTGTAGCAACAGCGATGGCTGCTATCAGTGCCTCGCCGGCGGCCGTATGCGGGAAGGATATTTCCAGAAGCCCCTTTGTTACCGTAACGGGAATGACTTTTTTAAGTGCCCCGTTGGTACCGGCCTCCTTCCAGATATCCAGGTTGTGCAATACGGTTTGACCGTTGAATGCCACATCAAACAACCGCATACCGGTAGCATCCAAACCACCGCCAACGCCCAGCCAGGGTTCTGCAAAATAGAGCTCTACCTGGTAGGTTCCGTTGGGCAACGGGAACGTATAGCGCAGGTCCTGCCTTCCGTAGCGGAATGCCTGAAACAGCGGCCAGTCGCGCGTTCCCCTGACAGGAGCAAAAGTCCGGCGCTGACTGGCAAACGCAGCCGGCATCCCCGGGAACCGATCGGCCCAGGAGGCGGTACCCCGAAAAACTGTTTGCGGTTTAAGGTTGATCATTTTCCGCTGGACCTCCGATGGCATTGCCTTGTCGGCCTTCCAGGTGTTTCCGTGGCTATCCGTATACTCCGGACCGCCACAATTGATGCGGTAGATATAATGATATCCCGCAGCGGGCTTTGTATCCGCCGCCGTACCCGTAAATAATTGTTCAAAATGCGGTGCCTCCGGCAAATGGTATAGCACCATTGTATCCCTTGCAACCGGCTTGCCACCCACAAATCCCACTGCGTATAAAACATTGTACCGGATATCTGCGCCATCCCACTGAAAGTGGAAACCCCGGCCCCTGCTTTTTTGCCGTCCCAGTGGTACTGCTGCCACATCATTGTACAATGCCACTTCCTCACAATTGGAATACACGCAGATCGAATCTTTCAAACCCGGTTTCATCCAGCGGTTGGGCCAGGTATGCGAAGCGATATATACCATTGGGCCAGCGGTTGCAGGAACATAGTTGGCGCGGTACATATAATATACATCTGCGGGTTCTTCCCAGGGTGTCAGCATGCCTTTATAATTGACCGGTCCAATGCGGTCCAGGGCGCGGTAGCCTTCTCCTCCCTGCACCCGGCCGGGATTATCGTGCGATGCCAGTAGCCAGAAAAAATGTCCCGCCGTACTGTCTTTTACCTGTTCCGCCAGGCGCAGTTTCTTTTCCATCAGCAAGGTCATGCGGTCTTCGCTATAAGCTCCGTCCTGTACAAAGCCGCCTTCTGTATGCAGGTCCAGCATCCGCCAGGCGCCGTACTCGCCTACCAGTACCTGTTTTTTTAAATCATCGCCATAGGCATCCGGATCTCCACCATAAGTACCCGTCCAGTTCTGCGGTACATCCCAGTCCGTGCCCTTGCCACCATTGCAGGTGGTTACCAATCGTTCTTTTGAAGCCGTTGGGTCCAGGCTGCGGATAAGCTCCGTACATTCCTTTGCAAAATCCTCCGGCAGTTTGCTTTCATTCTGAATGCCCCAGAGGATCAGGGACGGATCATTGCGGCGCTCAATCACCCATTCGCGCAGCAGTGTTTTAAACCGTTGGCGGAATGCAGGCGTATCATACCAGATATGCGCCGATAGCTGCGACCACCATAAGATCCCTTTCTGATTAAACAGGGTTCCATACAACAGATTGTGCGGCTGGTGGGCATCGCGGAAGGCATTAAAACCTGCGGCCTGCAGCCATTTTACGCGGGCAATTACCTGTTCCTCGGAAAACGCATGGCTCTGTCCCAGCAGATGTTCATACTCTGCAATACCGTTGATCAGCAACGGCCTTCCGTTTAAAAAGAACCGGTGTGTATCGGAATCCCAGAAAATAGTGCGGAATCCAACGCTGGTAGTAACACGGTCCGCTTCCTTTCCATTTATTGTAACAATGGTTTCCAGCTTGTAGAGATAGGGCTGCTCCACCGACCATCGCACCGGGTTGGTGACTGCTAAAACCGGTTGTGTGAACGTGAGGGAATCATCTTTCTTTAAACGTACGGTTTGTTGCGTTCCTGCCGCAATGCGGCCCGCCGCATCCCTGAGCCGGGTAACCAGTTGCACTGCCGGTTCCCCGTTCCCGCTGTTTTGCAGGGTAATATTTACATGCAACAGCGATCGTTGATCCTGCACATCAGCCCAGGTATGCACGCCAAAAGCGGGCACATGCACCGCATTGGTTGTAATCAGCCGTACGGGACGGAAGATCCCCGTAGGTTGCGATCCTTCCGAAAAACCCCGTTCCTCACTGCATCCGCCGCATACCCAGGGCAGGTCCTGTATGTTTGCCGGGTGCTCCGCCATTACTGCAAGATCGTTCCCGCTCCCGCTATGCACGACATCCGTTACATCCAGTGTAAAAGAAGTGCGTCCGCCCGCATGGCTGCCTGCTTTCTTTCCGTTTATCCAAACCGTTGCATAAGCACCCACCCCTTCAAAAAAAAGGAAGTAGCGTTTGCCCGCCTGCCTATGCACTGTAAACTTTCGCTTATACCAGGCCGTACCATGCAGGTTTCCGTGGAGCAGCCTCCGGTATCCGTAATAGTCATCCCAATTATGCGGAACCGTAACCGGCTTCCATTGAGCGGTATTATAGGCAGGTTGTTCAAACCCGGTATACATTCCGGTGTTGGGTCCGGCAACGGATACCCAGTTATCATTTAAAGATACCGTATCGCGCAACGGCTGTGCCACTGATCCCAATGTCAACAATAACAATCCGGTCATCAAAAAGGACAGCAGTGCCGTACGCATAAGAGCTATTACAGTGCAACGGCATTTATGGCGCTGAACTGCGGCTGCTGTTATTATAAAAAAAATACAGGATCTTGCAATCGCTTTCATACACGGTTTCTTAACCAACCCTAAAGATTCGCTTTTTTCCTTAGGAACGGCTGTAGAATTCGACTATAATGATGTAGGATTTTGTTACCGTATTAATTCCTGGTTATTTTTCCGGGATCATTCAACAAAACTGTTGCTTCCTTAAATACGGTTAGTACCGCCTCCGGTGTTTCCCGGGTGCCCAGCCTGTTTATAGAAACCACATACCGGTACAACCCGTTTGCAAACGTAATGGTATGATTTCCGCCGCTTCCCTGTGCTTCAAAAACGCCGTTATATAATACCAGGTCCGCATCTTTCTTTGCGCTCTTCAAACTCCAGCATGCATAGCGCCACTGACCACCGGCCAGCTCATCGATCCGGATCCGGTAGTGCTTTGTAATGATCCTATACAGGGGTGTAGCCAATTGTTGCAGGGAAGACGGAAGCTGTTGTTTATCTTTTTGTATGGCCCTTTCCAGGAGTACCTTTTCTTTTTCTGACTGGTAGTTAATGGCGGTAATACCGCCTGCATCATCCATCCAGAGTGCCCCATTATCCAGCATCAGGCCTCTCCAGCCCACGACCGACCAATCATCCGTTTTTGACCGCGCAATCCGGCGCAGCAATTCCCCGTCAAAGATCGTATCAAAACGGGCCAGCATTTCCGCCTTGTTTTTTACATCGGACAGCGGATAGGTTCTTCTTAAGGGATACACAACCATAGCGGCAATCTGCCGTTTATCACCGGCGCTGGCTGCCCGGATCAATTTATCTACAATCAACCGCTGCCCATCACTCAATCCGTTCGACTGCGCATACAGTGCCTGCGATACCATTGTAAACAGCCATAAAAGAATGATGTGGTATTTCATATGGTCAAGTTAAAAAAAATCAGCGGAAGACCGGCGCATAAAGCCGCCTGTTTGCGAAAATGCATAATACCCGAGTCTTTTGCGCGTTTCCGGCCACTGCAGCTTAAAACAGCAGGCCCTGCGGAGCGTAAAAAAAAACAACTAAATTTGGAAAGCGTCTGTATCTGCAATATTCATTTTCCCACTTCAAAAACAGCAATATGAACCCCATCAAAAAAGAAGATATCCGCCAGGAAGTATTTGATCTTTATGATGATTATGCGCATAACCGGCTCGACCGGAGAAGCTTTGTGCAACGCCTCTCCGCCTATGCCATTGGCGGGCTCACGGTTCCGGCGCTTATGAGTTTTTTAATGCCGGATTATGTAACCACCGCAGAGGTAAAACCGGAGGATAACCGGGTAAAAACAACCTACATCCATTACCCTTCGCCTAAGGGCGGCGGCTCTATAAAGGCCTTGCTGGCATGGCCGGAGGGATTGAAAAAGAAAACCGGTGGTATTGTAGTGGTACACGAAAACCGCGGCCTGAACCCGTATATAGAAGACGTGGCGCGGAGAGCGGCCCTGGAGGGTTTTATAGCCCTTGCGCCCGATGCGCTAACTCCGCTTGGTGGCTATCCCGGCAATGATGACGAGGGACGTACGCTTCAGGCCAGGCGCAATAAAGAGGAGATGCTGGAAGACTTTATTGCTGCCGCAGCTTATTTAAAAACACAACCGGATTGTAACGGAAAAGTGGGCGTAGTGGGGTTTTGTTTTGGCGGATGGGTTGCCAATATGATGGCGGTACGGATGCCCGGTTTATCAGCCGCTGTTCCCTTCTATGGCACGCAGCCCGCTGCGGATGAGGTATCCCATATACAAGCCCCCCTGCTATTACATTTTGGCGCACTGGATACCCGTGTTAACGAGGGATGGCCCGCTTATGAAGCAGCGCTGAAAAGCCATCATAAAAAGTATACGGCGTATATCTATGCCAACGCCAATCATGGGTTTCATAACAATACCACCCCGCGTTTTGATAAAGCAGCGGCGGATCTGGCCTGGCAACGAACGATCGATTTTTTTAAGAAGCAGTTGCTATGAGCTAAATAAACCCTGCCTGGGCACTCCTGCGCCCGGTAGCAGGCTTTGTCTGCCGGAATAAATTCCGGAGTTGTAAAAAGTGGGTCCGGCCGGTGGCAGGCCATCATTGGTATTACTTTTGAGGGATTACCGGAAAGCAGGCACTATGCAACATTCCGGCAATCCCATTATCCGGCATAAATTTACCGCAGATCCCACTGCACTGGTATTTAACGACAGGATCTATTTATACACCGGACACGATGAAGCGCCGCCCGGTACCGAAGCCTATGTTATGCACGACTGGTGTTGTTTTTCTTCTGATGATCTGCTGCACTGGGAAGAGCACACGGATGTATTAAAAGCAACCGACTTCAGCTGGGCCTCCGGCGGAGCCTATGCCACCAGCATTATTCAACGGAATGGCCGTTTTTACTGGTATGCAGCGGTAAACCATAAAACCATCAGCGGTTCGGCCATTGGCGTAGCGGTATCATCCACTCCAACCGGAAAATTTGAAGACCCGCTGCAGGCCGCACTCATTACCCGCGATATGCTGCCGCCAACAGATAATGAAAAGATCAACCTGGATCCTTCCGTAATCGTTGACGATGATGGTATGGCATACATCTTTTGGGGTAATAAAACCTGCCACTATGCAGCACTGCAGGACAACCTGCTGGGTATCGCCGGTACCATAAAAACGCTGCCCCTCCCCGGTTTTGAAGAAGGCGCCCATATCCATAAGCGAAACGGGTGGTATTATTTATCTTACGGCTACGGGATGCCGGAAAAAGTAGCCTATGCGATGAGCCGCAGTATCCACGGCCCATGGGATTTTAAAGGCATCCTTAACGAGCTGGCCGGCAATTGTGCCACCAACCGGCCCTGCATCATTGACTTTAGGGAGTGTTCCTATTTTTTTTATCACAACGGCGGATTGAAGGATGGCGGCAGTCACCGCAGGTCGGTTTGTGTGAACGAGCTGTTTTACAACGAGAACGGTACGATGCAGCGGGTTATTATGACTTCTGAAGGGGTAATGGTTTAGACCGGGCGTCCTGTTCCTTTGTAAACTTGTAACAGGACTAACACCACCCAGCTGTCAACTTTTTTCAGGACGAAGCAATCTGTGGCATCATTTTTTGTTGCAAAAAAAAATGCCACAGATAATTATGTTACAAATTTGTTGCAACTTTCAAAATAACAAGCAATACTGCAACAGACAGTAGCGGCAGGTTCTCCAAGCTATCAGTGGAACAAGGCAGCATCCAATAAGCCGTTCCTACGGCACTCTGTACTCCCATAACATGGGCCTGCCTCCGGAATAAATTCAGGATTTTTAAAGCATGATCAGGCCGATGGCCTTATGCAAATAAATGGTGATATGCAGGTTCATAAAGTGTGCGTGCCGTATCCGGCCATGGATGCAGCATGCATGTATTGAGAGACCTGGGAGACCGATGCGGCAAGGGAGTACTGTATAAACCGTTCCTATAGCCCTTTCCGCTCCATAGCATGGGCTGTACCCCGGACTCATCTGCGGTCTTACACAGAAAGCCGCGGCCGGTAACATCAAATTTGATGAATCATCTTAATTTTACCCCATGACCTTTTATCAACAGGAGATCAACCGGATCCGGGAAAACTGTTATTCAAACGAGACACACCTGATGGCGGTGATACGTACCCGGCGTTTTATCAATGCCCATTTTGAAAAAGAGCTGAACCTGCAACAACTGGCGCAGGCCGGCCTTACTTCAAAATTTCACCTGCTGCGGCTTTTTAAAAGGTATTACGGCCAAACGCCCAAGCAATACCTCACGCATAAGCGCATTGCACAATCCATCATCTGTCTTAAAAAAGGCATGACAGTGACCGATACCTGCTTTTCGGTGGGCTTTGAATGCCCCAGCTCCTTCAGCACCCTGTTTAAACAGAAAACAGGACTGCCGCCGGCGGCATTTCAAAAAAAGCAATTTCTACAAAGTACGCCGGACGGCGTTTAAGGAATTTGCTGCTTTAATTTTAAACCGCAAAAAAAATGAGAGTAAAAGTGATCAGCATCCCCGTGCAGGACCAGCAAACAGCGCTGGATTTTTATACCGGCAAACTGGGCTTCGTAAAAAAGCATGATGTGCCCCTTACCGGCAACGACCGCTGGCTTACAGTGGTATCTAAAGAAGAACCGGACGGCGCGGAAATATTGCTGGAACCCAGTCCTAACCACCTGGAAGCGGCCGGTACCTACCAGAAAGCATTGTACAACGCCGGTATTCCCTATACCCAGTTTGATGTAGACGACGTGGACGAAACCTACCGGCAACTGACCGCGCTCGGTGTTGCGTTCAGCGTAACGCCTACCGAAATGGGCACCGTAAAGATTGCCGTGCTTGATGATACCTGCGGCAATCATATACAACTGGTGGAAATGCTGTAGCCGTACTCATTCCTTTGCCTGTGAAGGCTTCGTGCAAAAAGGAACACGCTGCCGGGTTGGTTTGTGCCGGGCAACTGCGGTAAATTGAGCCGATACCCGTAATTTTAAGGTGCAAACACCGGTTTACACAAAATGAGCACAACACAGGAATATCCAAAGGTTTATTTGTATCGCAGGATCGTACAGGCAAAATTATTTATCGATGCCCACTATGCCGATAAGATCGACCTGGACAATATTTCCGACGAGGCATTTTTCTCGAAGTTTCATTTTATACGTCTTTTTAAAACCGTATATGGCAAAACACCGCATCAGTATTTAAAAGCCACCCGCATCGAAAAAGCCAAGCAATTACTGCGGGAAGGCCAATCCGTATCGGATGCCTGTTTTGGGGTGGGGTTCGACAGCCTGAGCTCTTTCAGCGGATTGTTTAAACGGGCCGTGGGGCAATCCGCCTCCGTCTATGCGGCACACCACCAGCTCAACAGGGAGCAAAAAGCCCATACCCCCCTGGCTTTTGTACCCGGTTGTTATGCGTACCAGCACGGCTGGACAGAAAATAGCAATTTTGAAGAAACAGACCCGTAACGGACTCGCTAATTTTACTTTCGTTAATAACCACTAAAACGAAAGATATGATTACAAAAATGACCGTTACCAACATCCACGTCCTGGACCAGGACAGTGCCTATGACTTTTATGTAAATAAACTGGGCTTTACCCTGGTGGATGATATCCCCATGGGACCAGACACCAGATGGCTTACCGTATCGCCGCCGGAACAGCCAGACCTGCAGCTGGTGCTCTTTCCTGTTAAAGTAAGCAAGATGTTTCCGAAAGAAACCGCGGATGCGCTGATCAAACTGATCAAACAGGGCATCTTTGGCTGTGGTGTGCTTACCTGCAACGACATCTTTGCCACGTACGAGGAACTGAAGGCCAAGGGCGTTGAATTTATAAAGCCGCCCACCAAAGAGTTTTATGGAACCGAAGCCCTTTTTAAAGACGACTCCGGCAACTATTTTTCGCTTCAGCCCCTGAATAATTTTGACGCGCAGCCATAGCCGCCCATTTTCCACGCGGGATCTTCATCACCTATTAAACAACCTTATTATAAACATAAAAACGAGCACAATGAAAACCGTATTTGATCAAAAAGTAAGAGACGAGCTGCTGAGCCGTATTCAGGAGCTGCATGAAAACAGCAAGGCCCAATGGGGCAAAATGGATGTGGTGCAAATGGCCAGGCACTGCAACAAATGGAACAACTGGGTACTGGGCAAAGGAAGCTATAGCAATCATGTATACAAACAGGGCCTTTTGGGAAAGATCTTTGGTAAAATGGCGCTGCGCAGCAATACCAAAAATGAAAAACCCATGGGTAAGAATATGCCGGCGGGTGCGTTTGTAATAAAGGAAACAGGGGGCAATCTGGAAACGGAGAAAGCCCAGTGGGCCCAGTTGGTGGGTGCATACGCCCACCATTCGAACGACCGCTTTATACATGACTTTTTTGGAAAAATGACCAGGGAACAGATCGGGATCTTTGTGTATAAACACCTCGATCATCACCTGCGGCAATTCAGTGCCTAGCGCTAAGGGAAAACAGCTTATCCAAGCCTCTGTTATCCTTCCGGTTTCAGGTATTTGAATAACACCGGCCCGTTCTCCCCGGCAACATCTGCCACTCCTACTCCTGCCAGCCTTGCTGCAACGATCCGGATCCATATATTCTCCCCGTTTTTTTATATATTGCTGCTTTCTTCTGCCCCATGCATCCATTGATACAGCATATCCAGAAAATAACGGAACATCAAGCGGTTGATGCAATACCGATCCTGTCTTTTTTTGAAGAACGTTCTTTTCCCAAAAAGGCGATGCTGCAGGAAGAAGACAAGTACTGCCATTCGTATTTTTTTGTTATCCGGGGCTGTCTGCGCTTATTTTTCACGGATCGCAACGGGATCGAACAAACAATGCAATTTGCTTTGGAGAACTGGTGGATGACCGACCTGGACGCGTTCCGCCTTGGGCGAACATCCGCTTATACCATCCAGGCGCTGGAACCAACCGAGGTATTGACCATCGATGCAAAGAACTACGTCCGGCTGCTGGAAGAAATTCCGCTGATGGAAAACTATTTCCGCCGGGTATATGAGCGGGCTTATGCAGCATCACTGCTCCGGGTGCAGATGATTTCACGGATGCCCAAGAATGAGTTTTATGCACTGTTTGAATCTAAATATCCGGACTTTATGCAGCGGGTACCCCAAAAGATCCTGGCTTCATTTCTCGGTTTTACACCAGAATACCTGAGCGAACTGCGTAAAAAGAGAATTGAAAAAAAACAATGATGACCGATCAGTTATTTCTTCACATCCGGCGGTTACTTCCGGAAGCCGTAATACCGCAGACCGAAATTGCTTCCTTTTTTCAAGCCCGCCTCATAAAAAAAGAACAATTACTTTTAAAAGAAGCGGAACCCTGTACGCATATTTATTTTGTGAATAAGGGTTGCCTGTATCTTTTTTATCACCAGCAAAACCGGAAGGCCGTCATTCATTTTGCACTGGAGCATTGGTGGCTCACGGATTATAAAAGCTTTTGTGATGAACAACCCGCGGTATATTCGATAGCGGCTGTTGAAGACACCGAGGTCCTCAGCATCAGCCGTAAGGATTACGAAACGCTTTTACAATCCTTCCCGGTGATGGCGCTGTATTTTAATAAAATTCATGAACGGGCATACGGTGCAGCACTGTTCAAACAAAAGACCTATGCCACGTTATCCAAAGAAGCTTTCTACCGGTACTTCCGCACTACCTACCCTGCGGTTATAGCACGTATCCCAAACGAGCTGTTTGCATCCTATATGGGAGTGTCACCGGAAGAATTGCGTGTGTTACAGGAGGCCTTCATTTCTTAAACCAGCTTAAGTTTTCCGGTACAGACATCTTTCATCTTTGCAATACAAAAAAACACAAGATGAAAATAGTTGTAATCGGCGGTACCGGCCTTATTGGTAGTCAGTTAGTGCAACAATTGCAAAAAGCGGGACATGAAGCAATTCCCGCATCACCCAACACGGGTGTAAATACCCTTACGGGCGAAGGATTGAACGAAGTGCTGCAGGGCGCACAGGTGGTTGTAGATGTGTCCAATTCCCCGTCCTTCGCTGATGAACCCGTAATGCATTTTTTCAAAACCTCTAATGAGCACCTGCTCCCGGCGGAAAAAGCAGCCGGCGTACAACATCATATTGCGCTATCGGTAGTGGGCACCCAAAAACTGCAGGCCAGCGGCTATTTCCGTGCTAAGCAGGTACAGGAAGACCTGATCAAAACATCGGGCATTCCTTATACCATTGTGCATGCCACCCAGTTTTTTGAATTTGCAGGAGGCATTACACAAATGAGCCTGGCCGGCGATCAGGTGGTTTTACCGGATGCTCATATACAGCCCATTGCCAGCAAGGATGTAGCCACATTCTTGGCTTCGGTAGCATTGGCCGCCCCTGCCAACAAGATCCTGGAAATTGGTGGTCCGGAGCAATTCGATATGAACGCATGGATTCAACAATACCTGCAGGCCTCTCATAAAAACAACGAGGTAGTTACCAGTAGCACGGCTTTATACTCGGGCGCACCACTGGAAACCGACACCCTGGTTCCGGAAGCGGCCGCATACCTGGGCCCTACAACATATGCAGACTGGATCGCCCAGCCCGGAAATCTGCGGTAGTTCCGCATTTGCAGATGTACGTCTGTAAGAAGGGC
Source organism: Niabella pedocola (assembly GCF_021044425.1). GTDB lineage: Bacteria > Bacteroidota > Bacteroidia > Chitinophagales > Chitinophagaceae > Niabella > Niabella pedocola. The sequence continues at coordinate 566,223 of NZ_JAJNEC010000005.1, forward strand.
CGTATCAAAAGTCTTACGTTGTATTGCCGGGCAATGTCAAACCAAATTTGCTCCAGCTTCTGTTCCGCATCTAAAAACGGAACAGGACGACAATACACCTGAAGGTCGTTTTGATACGGCCTTTTGTTATGTACAGCTTACGCTCCTTATGATGCACCACCCGGAAACGGGATCAGCCCAATAAGGCCGGCCGTTCCTTAAACGTTTTCCAAAGCAGCTCGCCAAACAATGTATTGGACCACGCGAACCATTTGCGGGTAAACTTCTTCGGATCATCCTTATGAAAGGATTCATGCATAAAACCGGTACCTCCATGTGTTTTCCGGAGCGTATCAATACACCAGCGGATCTCCCTGTCGTCATTGGAGGTGAGCGCTTTCATGGTAATGCTCATGGGCCAGATCATATCTTTACCGATATGCGGCCCGCCAATACCTTCCGCCACTGATCCCCTGAAGAAGAAGGGGTTTTCCAATGACCATACATAACTACGCGTAGCCTTATACAAAGGATCCGTATGTGGTATGGCCCCCAGGTAAGGAAGGCCCAGCAAACTGGGTACATTGGCGTCGTCCATCAATACGTGGCTGCCGTACCCGTTTACTTCGTATGCATACATTTTTCCTAATTGCGGATGGGTAACAACCGCGTACTTTTTTATTGCAGCTTCTACTTCATTTGCCAGCTGCACCAGCCCGTTTGCCAGCGCCGTATCGCCTGAAATTTTACCCACCATTTCCGATGCCTGCCGCAGACTTACCACCGCAAAAAGATTGGATGGAACCAGGTAGGCAAAGATCGTAGCATCGTCGCTTGGCCGGAACATAGAACAGATGAGCCCTACAGGCTTCACCGGGTAACCATACCCTCCCATAGGAATACCATCTGTGGCCCAGGAGGTTTTTCGTTCAAATTTATACGGGCCGGGGCCATCCTTCCGTTGCTGCTCTTTAAAGGTTTTTAACGTAAGTGCAATCCCTTCCTTCCAGGAAGTATCAAAAGGAAGCGTATCGCCGGTTTCTTTCCAGAAGCGGTAGGCCAGCCGGATGGGATAACAAAGAGAATCGATCTCCCATTTCCGCTCATGGATACCGGGCTTCATGTCGGTGCTATCGGTTTCCTTCCATTCACTTACCTTGCTATCGTCGTTATAGAACGCGTTTGCATAAGGATCCTTTAAAATAAAATGGGTTTGTTTACGGATCACCCCGGCTATCAGCCGGTGCAGCCCCTGATCCTGTTTAGTAAATGCCAGATAGGGATATACCTGTGCAGAACTATCCCGCAGCCACATCGCATCGATATCGCCGGTAATGACATAGGTATCCGGCTTCCCGTCCGTTTCCTTATAGTAAACCGTGGTATCCAATGTATTGGGAAAGCAGTTATTAAAGAGCCAACCCAGCTCCCGGTTCTTTACTTTCGACTGGAATGCTTTTATTGCCTGTTCTATTGCAGCACTCTTAAAATGCCGCTCCCCTTCCGGAACCCGCACCAGGGGAAAATCGTTTTTGCCCTGAGCGAAAGAAAAAGGACCCAATGTTAGCCCGGCCCCTAACACACCTGTATGCTGTAGAAATGTTTTACGGTTCATGGTTTACCTGCTTAGGATGAAGCAAAATTTATTATTCCCGGTAAAGCTACTTGATTTTTCAAAAATCCGGCGGGCCAACCTTAAAAGCAATAAAAAAACACCGGCCGGTTAAAAGTTCCGGAAAGTTCACCACAAATGATACTTTTGATATGGCCAAATTTGAGGCTTTATAAGATGTTCAAAACAACATCCCGGAGAACGATCAGTAAGATTAACGATTGAACGCTGGCAAAGTATATACAATGAACAAAGAAACCTACAACAAAATTGCCGGGCAGGACACCGGCCGTATCATTGCCATCAGCGATGGCGTTTTTGGTGTTGCCCTTACCCTGCTGGTATTGGAGATCCGGGTGCCTGTCCTGGAATCCATCCGTTCCGAACAGGACTTAATACACGCTTTTGTGGCATTGAAGTCTAAATTCCTGGTATACTTTCTTGCCTTTATGACCACCGGCATTTTTTGGGTGGGCCACTCTTCGCAATACAAATACATTCAGGAGAGCGACCGGAATTTAAACTGGATCAACCTGCTGTTCCTGCTATCGGTAACCATGCTACCCTTTACCACCGCTTTTTTGGGCGACTATGTACACTTCAAATTTCCGGTTGCCGTGTATTGGCTGAATATTTTTCTGATGGGAGCCATGTTATACATTAATTGGGTGTATGCCTGCAGGCATCATTTTGTGCATGAAGAAACAAGGCAGTTGGTCGATATCCCGCTGCGCAGGCGTATTATCACCGCCCAGTCGTTGTACTTTTTAGGAGCGCTGCTCTGCTTTATAAGCCCCGTGTTAAGTATTGCGTTCATCATCCTGGTACAGCTCAATTATGCTTTTGCCTTCCTTTCGCAAAGAAAAAAAACGCCGGCACTGAAGACTGAAAGCTGAACGCTGAATGCTAAAGGCCGAAGGCCGAATGCTAAAGGTTAAGTCCGCTATTTGTTGTAACTTTAGGTAAAATCTTTTCTTATGACCGATCATAACCAGGATACCATTATTGTTATAAGAACATATAGTGATATAGCAGCTGCCGTTTCTGCAAAAGAAAAACTGGAAGAAGCCGGTATCACCGCAACCATCGATGATATGGACGTGGTGGGTATGACGCCCCTCGCCGGTATAGAGGTAAAGATCTTTTCAAAAGACCTCGAAAAAGCCAACCAGGTGCTGGAAGACTGATACTGATTCTTGTTACCCCCACCTATCCACCAGCTATTTTTTTTTATTTTTCCCAAACCTTTTTCATGCTTTGTTGTTTTAACGTACTTAACAACGAAGTGTTGAAAGGTGCGGTCATTTAATATTTTTTTAAACTGCTTTTGTTGCATTTTATTTAAATATTTCTTTACTTCGCCCCTTCTGCAAGCTTTTACTGAAAATTTAAATTGTTACGAACCCCGGGGAAATGAAGAAATTCGCCCATATACTTGCTTTAATCATACTGTTCCTTGGCAGCAGTTCTGATACGCTGGAGGCACTTGCCCCTGTTAAAAGCAATATCTGTAACTCCGCAGTAAAGGACCGGCAGCAACAAAAAAACAGCAATGCGCAGGATGCCGGTGATCATATTATCATTAACCGGCTTTGCAATCATTTCATCAACCGGGCAGACCAGCTTTCACAACGTACTTTTTCCAGCATACTGTCGCTCCCTCTTTTTCATTTTAATGTGCTGCTTCCTGCATGGAAGCGTCTGAACTCCGTACCACTGCAACAACCCGGCTACGGGCACCTTTTCCTCTACTACCTTTTTTAGCCCGCATTCCCTCTCCTTTTCTTAAGTCAATACCTGTCTGCGCAATCAGCGATGCGCAGCACGTGCATGCTGTTACCATCATGCAGCACTGAGCTGCTCAGGTATCCATCCTATTGTTTTTAAATTAACTGATCATGATAAAAAATTATATTTTTTACGGGTTCCTCATTACAACCATCGTAGCCTGCCATAGCAATTCCCAGGAAAACAGTATTTCCGGCAACAAAGAATATCCGGTAGTTACCCTCCGGCCAAGAGATACCACCCTCGCCATTCCCTATGTAGCCAATATACAGGCAGGCCGTAACATCGAGATCCATCCGCGTATGGATGGATTACTGGACAAGATCTATATTAAGGAAGGACAGCAGGTGCGTAAAGGACAGCCCCTGTTTAAGATCAATGACAGCGAGCTTCGGATCGAACTTAATAAAGCAGCTGCTGCTTATAAGAGTGCTATCGCCGATGCAAAAGTAGCCCAGGTGGAAGTAGAGCGGGTACAGATGCTGGTGGATAAAAAAGTGATCACCAAAACCGAACTGGACCTGGTTAATGCAAAATACAAAGCCCTCCTGGCCAAAGCCGATGTTGCCCTGGCAGATAAAAACGCCGTACAGCAGCGGATCTCCTATACCAACATTACAGCCCCCTTTGATGGCGTTGTAGACCGGATCCCGCTTAAAGAAGGCAGCCTGGTTACAACCGCATCCCTGCTGACCACGATATCCGATGTAAGCACTGTATTTGCTTATTTTAATATTTCCGAGAACGAATATTTTCAAACCCCGCTGAGCGGAAACAGTGCCCAGCAAATCACCTCGATCAACCTGGTATTACCCGACGGCACCCGCTATCCTTATGAGGGGCACCTAGAAAGTGCCGAAAGTGAAATTGACGAAAACACGGGTAATATCGCCTATAAGGCCCGTTTCAGCAATCCAGAAAAAACATTACGGCACGGCGCTTCCGGAAAACTGCTGATCACACGCCCCTTACAAAATGTGATCCTGCTTCCCCAGAAAACGGTTTTCGAAATACAGGACAAGAACTATGTATTTGTAGTAGATCAAAATAATATTGTGCGGATGAAAAGCATCCGGGTAGACCAGCGCCTGGCAGATTATTATGTGATCTCTGAAGGGTTGAACGCGGATGACCGTATCGTGTACGAAGGCATAAAGACCATCCGCGAAGGCGAAAAGATTACGCCAAAAGGATAACCGCTCATCCTGTTCTTTCATTGCCGGCCGGATTAAAAATCCTGCCGGGCGAAACTTTATTTATACCATCTGCATAATAAAAAAATATGGTTGAAACTTTTATCCGGAGGCCGGTCCTTTCGCTCGTGCTTTCCATTTTTATCACCCTCATTGGCGTACTGGCCTTATTCAGTTTGCCCATTACACAATTTCCCGATATTGTACCGCCTTCCGTGGCAGTAACCGCCCGGTATACCGGCGCCAATGCCGAAGTGTCTGTAGACGCGGTGGCCGTTCCGCTGGAACGCGCCATCAACGGGGTTCCCGGCATGACGTATATGTCTACTGTATCCGGTAACGACGGCGTCACCATGATCACCGTTTATTTTAAAGTGGGCACCGATCCGGATGTGGCAGCGGTGAACGTACAAAACCGCGTAACCACCGTACTGGACGAGCTTCCCGAAGAAGTGATCAAGGCCGGTGTTACCACCGAAAAGGAAGTGAACAGTATGCTGATGTACCTGAACATCACCAGCACGGATGAAGCCGCCGATGAGGATTTTATTTACAATTTTACCGATATCAATATCCTGAAGGAGCTAAAGCGCATCGATGGGGTGGGTCGCGCCGAGATCATGGGTTATAAGGACTACGCCATGCGGGTATGGCTGAACCCCGAAAAACTATTTGCGTACAATGTATCTGCCGATGAAGTAATTGCGGCACTGCGGAACCAGAACGTTTCCGCGGCCCCGGGCAAAACCGGGGAAAGCTCCGGTAAAACAAAGAATGCACTGCAATACGTATTGCGTTATACCGGAAAATTCTCGGAGCCCAAACAATACGAAAATATTGCCATCCGCTCCAACAGCGACGGTTCCATCCTTAAATTAAAAGATGTGGCCGATGTGGAATTTGGTGCCATGAGCTATAGCATGGTTTCAAAAAGCGACGGTAAACCGGCGGCCTCCATCATGATCAAACAACGCCCCGGCTCCAATGCCAGTGAAGTAATCGACAACATCAAACAAAAAATGGGGGAACTTAAAAGCAGCACCTTCCCTCCCGGTATGCACTACAGCATGGCCTATGATGTATCGCGTTTTCTCGACGCTTCCATCAGCGCCGTGCTTACCACCCTGGTAGAAGCATTTATATTGGTGGCTATCGTTGTATTCATCTTCCTGCAGGACTGGAGGTCTACGCTGATCCCTGTACTGGCGGTTCCTGTGGCACTGGTAGGCACCCTGGCATTTATGCTGCTGCTGGGCTTTTCCATTAACCTGCTTACGCTGTTTGCCCTGGTGCTCGCTATTGGTATCGTGGTAGATAACGCCATCGTCGTTGTTGAAGCCGTCCATGTAAAAATGACGGAAGAACAGCTGCCGCCCCTGGAAGCCACGATTGCTGCCATGAAAGAAATCACCGGGGCGATCATTGCCATTACCCTGGTGATGTCGGCCGTGTTTGTGCCGGTTGCTTTTTTAAGTGGCCCGGTGGGTGTATTCTATCGCCAGTTTTCCCTCACACTTGCCTTTTCCATCGTTATTTCCGGCATCAATGCCCTTACCCTTACACCGGCGCTTTGCGCCCTGATGCTGAAGCATACAGAACCACGCAAAAAAGGCTGGATGGGCCGTTTCTTTAATGCCTTCAATACCGGGTTTGATAAAACCACGCACAAATACCGGGGCGTACTTGGTAAAATAGCAGGCCGGCGTATCGTTACGCTGGGCATGCTGGTGCTTTTTTTTCTGGCCACCTGGGGTACCGCGGCCATACTGCCCGGAGGCTTTATCCCAACGGAAGACCAGGGCATGATTTATGTAAATGTAACCACCCCGCAGGGTGCCACCGTTGAACGTACGGAAACGGTACTGGATGAACTGAACGCCATAACAAGAGACATCGAGGGTGTGGAAAGCGTAACCACCCTTGCCGGTTATAGTCTTACCAATGAAATTGCCGGCGCCTCTTACGGCATGGGTATGATCAACCTGAAATCCTGGAAAGAACGGAAGAAAAACGTGGATGCGATCATCGATGAAATTGAAGCGCGCACCGCGAAACTGACAGATGCAAAGATTGAAGTATTTGCCCCCCCTACGGTTCCCGGGTTTGGAAATACCAGCGGCTTTGAGCTGCGCCTGCTCAATAAAGGCGGAGATGATATCGCGGAAACCTCGGAGATCACCAAGGCCTTTGTTGCCGCTATCGACAGTACCAGGGAGGTAACCAATGTTTTTACCAGTTTTGATGCTTCCTTTCCCCAGTACCTGATCCATGTGGATTATGATATGGCTGCGAAAAAAAATGTAACCGTCGACAATGCGATGAATACCCTGCAAACCCTGCTGGGCAGCTATTATGCCACCAACTTCATCCGCTTTAACCAGATGTATAAAGTAATGGTGCAGGCCAGTCCGCAGTTCCGCGCCGAACCTGCAGACGTACTGCATCAGTATGTTAAAAACAGCAACGGCGAAATGGTGCCGTTCTCTTCTTTTATCCGTATGGAACGGGTATATGGGCCGGAACAGCTGACCCGCTATAACATGTATACATCTGCCATGATCAACGGCGAAGCAGCGCCGGGCTACAGCAGTAGCGACGCGATCAGGGCAGTGGAAAAGATAGCTGCTGAAAAGCTGCCCCGTGGTTATGATTTCGACTGGAGCGGGATGACGCGTGAGGAGATCCTCTCCGGCAACCAGGCGGTATACATTTTTGCACTTTGCTTATTGTTTGTATACCTGCTGCTGGCCGCACAATACGAGAGCTTTCTACTGCCCTTACCGGTGATCCTAAGCCTGCCTGCAGGAATCTTCGGGTCCTTTCTTTTCCTGAAGCTGGCAGGGTTGGACAACAATATTTATGCGCAGGTAGCGTTAGTGATGCTGATCGGACTATTGGGTAAGAATGCCATCCTCATCATTGAGTTTGCCATTCAGCGCCGTAAGGAAGGCTATTCCATACTTCAGTCGGCTATTGAGGGAGCTACCCAACGACTGCGCCCGATCCTGATGACTTCCTTTGCATTTATCGCCGGACTGATCCCGCTGTGTATCGCCACGGGAGCCGGGGCGATCGGCAACCGTTCCATCGGTGTTGCAGCCGCCGGCGGTATGCTGATCGGCACTGTGTTTGGTCTGCTGATCATCCCAGGGCTTTATGTGCTTTTTGCCTCCCTGTCGGAACGCGGAAAGAAAAAATCCACCGACGTTCCCCTCCAGATTTCTGACATCAAAATCATTGAGAATGAAAATTAATATCCATCATCAACTCCTGGCAGCGGGAGCGGCATCCCTGCTGGCCATTGGCTGTGCTGTTCCTAAAACAACGGCGATCAAGCAGGCGGCACCGCTTCCGGAACATTATACAACCAACACCGGAGACAGCCTATCTGTTGCCCGGCTGCAATTCAGGGATTTCTTCAGCGACAAACCCCTGGCAACGCTCATTGATCAGGTACTGGCCAGTAATATCGACGGACAGATCGCCGCCGCACAGATAAAAATTGCAGAGGCCTACCTGGAAGCCCGGAGAGCCGCCCTGCTTCCTTCCGTTACGGCCGGCCTGCGTGCCTCCGGCACACATTATGGCAAGCATACCATGGAAGGTGTGGGCAACTTCGACACCAATCTGTCGCCCAATATCGACAACAGCCAGCGTATTCCTACCGTTATCACTCCCGATTACTGGCTGGGATTAAGCGCCTCCTGGGAGATTGACCTCTGGGGCAAACTCGGCAACCTGCAACACGCAGCCCGGGAACGGTTCCTCGCCACCCGGCAGGGCCGGGACCTGTTAACAGCCGCGCTGATCACACATACGGCCACCCTTTATTATGAATTGATCATGCTGGATAAAGAAGTGGCCATCCTGATTGAAAATATCGCCTTGCAGGAACGCGCACTTGAAATCGTAAAGATCCATAAAGAGGTAGGACGGGCAACGGAACTTGCAGTACAGCAATTTGATGCCCAGCTTGCCAATACGAGGGCAGCGCTTTACAGCGTACAGCAGCAAACCACCGCCACCGAAAATCAATTGCTGGAGCTTACGGGCAGTTATACCGGCACCATTGAACGCAGTGCATCCATTGATATAAAGGCCATTCATTACCTGGCAGCGCACGGCCATCCGCAGCAGTTACTGCAATACCGTCCTGATATCCGCGCTGCCTATCATGAACTTCAGGCAAGTCATGCGGATGCACAGGCCGCGCGTGCCGCATTTTTCCCTTCCGTAACCCTGGCAGCTACCGCCGGGTTGCAATCGTTCAATGCAGCAAAGCTGTTGAACCCCACATCGATCGCTACCCAGCTGCTGGGGGGCATCACAGCACCCGTATTCCAGAAAAAACAATTAAAGGCTTCATTCAACATTGCCACAGCCGAGCAGGAGATCGCCTTTCTGAATTACCAGAAAACCATCAACAAGGCCTTCCAGGAAGTAAGAACGTTATTGAATTATATAGACCAGAATAAAAAGATTCTGGCCGAAAAAAACAAGGAGGTGGAAGCACTCGACAAAGGCATCGAAGTTTCAAATGACCTGTATGTAACCGCCTATGCCTCTTACCTGGAGATCATTGCTGCACAGAAAAGCAAGATCACCGCAGACCTCGACCTGATCAAAGCAGAAAGGGATCAGGCGCATGTGCTCATCCAACTATATAAGGCATTGGGAGGAGGTGCCGGGTAAACACATCAGGTAAACGCGGTAATTGCTACCGGTCCTAACAACCCGGAAGGCAACAGCGGATCTTCTTTTTTAAACGCGATATTGGTCTTGGTTCTCCGCTGTTCGGGTGCCAGCGCCACATCCCCGATCAGCCGGTTGGGCCAGAGATTGATCACTTCAATACGGAGATCATTGACACCGCGTTTCAATTTACCGGTCACTTCCACCCGCCAGGGCGCTGTCCATACAATGCCCAGGTCTGCACCGTTCAGCCAAACCCGGCAGATGTTTTTTACAACACCCAGTTCCAGGAATACGGATCCGGCGGGCAGAACATCATGAAAAGAAAACGGTTTACGATAAACCGCTTTTCCCGAGTAATAGCGAATGCCGGGATCCGGGTGCGTGCTCCAATCCTGCAGGGTATCAAAACGAATGGCCGCAGGTCCGCCCCATTCGGGGTTAAACTGCAGTTCCCAGGGACCCGTAAGCTCCTGAACCCGCCGAAAGGATCCGGTCGGCTGCCATACATTGGGCGAGCTCGCCAAAAGTCCTTTAGCCTTTACCTTCGGGAACACAACAAATACAGACTGGAACACATCCAGGCTCAGCGCTATTCTGGTACGCCCGTTTTCCTGCCGGTACAACGGGATGCATCGCTTTCCTGATACCGGATCCCAGAGTTCCGGCTGACGCCCGCTTACACGGAACAGGCAATCGCTTTGTATGCTTTCTTTTTTCCGGTTGGTGATAAAATAGATCTCGGCGTCTTCCGTGGTACGATGGATAAAATCGATCCAGGCATTATTATTGGCAGCCTCAAAATCCGGCATACAGCCGGTATCTTTTAATACCGTGCGTATGGATCCGGGATAAAACAGGCGTCCTTTGCCAATGCCTATACCCTTATCGCCTGCAGGTGTTTTCCATAATTCTTTTGACAGCTGTTGAATTAGGTTATCGCATTGCGGATAATTAGTTAAACCGGTGTCGGTTTCCGGTGGTGCTCCCATTACCAGAGCGCCTTGTTCCAGAAGCGTCTTTATTTTTTTCAAAACGGCTACCGGCATACGGCTACTTTCCGGCAATACGAGCATGCGGTATTGCATCCCATCGGGCAGTACCAGGTTGCCACCGCGCACCCGCAACCGCTCCAGCAATACTTCGGTATTGCACACATCATAATCATATCCCTTGCCCAGTGCAGCAGGTATATGTTTTTGCGCCACAAGATTGGGAGCAATATCCCCGTTATAGAACAACACGTCGGCTACAAAATGCCCCGCCCGCAATAAATGCTGACTGCGTGCCACATATGAAAAGAAGGGCGCGGAAAATTCCCACCAGGTTACATTGGGATTAAAATGCGTACCGGCACCATACTCGTAACCCGGCAATCCATCCCTGGGTCTGGTGGCCGTAGACGTATGGATCATAATGCGGTTGATGCCCTCACAAAAAGCCCGGTCCAGTGCCTGCTTCAGGGAGCCGGGGTAATCCGTCCAGTGCCGGAAACTGGTAAAAGCCTCTGCAGACACTAGTTTCCGGCCATAGATATGGGCGGCGGAGGCCACCATCTTTGTTACCTTATTCTGTCCGAAATCCAACCGCGATACCCCATAGGATTTATCATCGGTAAGATTCTCCTGGTCTTCATGTTTCGGTGCCAGCCAGAATTCACCTGCAGGCAGATCGCTGCGGCCCAGGTTTTTTAATCCGTCGATACAAATTGTTCCCGACCGGCTGGGACCGGCGGCTTCGTTTTGTACCAGCATACCCTGCTGGTGGCAAAGCGCTGCAAAATACCCATAATGTTCATCGGCCATGCAGTCGGCAATGGTACGGCGGTAATCATTTAAAAACCGGTCAGATATATCAGCGCTGCCGATCAGATAACCCGATAATACCGGCAGGTAGGGCGTGGCATCGTAGCCGCGATAGTGCCGGAATTTTTCAAGGATCTGCGGGGTCCAGTTAGGGAATCCGTCCTCAAAACTATCATCGCAAAAATAGGCCGGCTTCGCCCCCACTTTTGCGGCCTCCTCAATGAATATTTTTCCCAGGTGTGCAAACTGAAGCTCCACTCCTTTTTTATCAAACCAGTCAATGGACAATCCGTCCGCCTCCGGCTGCGCAATCATCAGCTTCGATCCCGTCATCCGGTGTCCCGTACGTACAACCGTCCAGGTGCCCGGCGGCACCTCCCAACGCAATTGGCCGGTTGCGTCCATCTTTCCTGTAAGATCAATGACATCTGATAAAGGAACAGCGGCATCGTTCGTGTTGTTGCTCCAGGGTGTTTGAACAGGATCTGTGATCTCGAATGATTTTGCAAAATTACTGGCGTCTTTCCGGTTGGTTTTTGCTTCCAGTAACGTTGCATGGCTGCCCGTTATTTTGTGTTCCTTTCCTGAAGTACGGATGGCCACAACCGACGTATCCCGGTAATCCAGCCGGGTTAAAGGAAGATCAATATACTCCTTATACCCGGGCGGGTTAAATACTTTATCATACCCCACCCGGTTGCCCGGCAGCGGCACCTTTCCATTAAATTGCTGTGGACCTTTGAGTTCCATGGTGGATTGCAGGTACCAGCGTCCGGAATTTTCCGGTTGGATCCAGGGACCGCCCATACACCAGCCTGAGCTGAGATTAATACCTACTTCGATATTGAGGCGTTTGGCCTCTTTCATGGCAAAGCGATAGAGCGCCTTCCATTCTTCTGAAAGGAATGCAGCCCCTTTCGGGATGCGCGCACCACCAAGTCCGTCAGACGAATTCACCATTAGTACACCACCCATACCCTTTGCCTTAAATGCTTCCAGGTCTCTCCGGATCCCCTCCTCGTCCACCAACCCGTTAAACCACCACCAGTAGCAGGAAGAACGGGCCGTTTCAGGTGGGTGCACAAAACTTTTAAACAAAGCATCGTCTGTACTGGTACCGCTCATGGCAACCAGTGGCAGCGGATGTACGAACACCGTGTGAAAACCTGCCAGCCCGCTGATCTTTAGAAAACTTCTTCTTTTTAAAGACATTGTTATTTAGATTGAGGCGTATAAACGAATACCGGGTATCGGTTCCCGGATGCCTGATACAGGTACGCTGCACGGCATACCGGATACCAGATCTGTACAGATCCTTTAGGATTGCATAAAACAACTGTTATTTCACTTCTTCAAACGGAGCGGCATCCTGCCCCGTCCAGCGATACAACCGGAGATCACAATATTGTTTTTTGCCCTTAGTGATCCCGTTTTGAGAAATATAAAAATACCCATTACCCAATGCATGCAAACCGGTAGCCCCCCAGGGGTAGTACCAGCCATACACACCCGTTTTTTGATCATAGTTGCCGGCCGTGGCCAATTGCAGCACCCGGCCCTTTTCCCCGCTGTCAAATCCCTTTAGTACCTGTAACACCGGGCCTTTAGTGCCATCTATTGCAAACAGGCTGTAATTGGGAAACGCTGCCTTTTTCCCGGCATAAACAGCCGCAAACCAATACCCTGTGTTTGCATCGTATTCTAAATTCTGAATTCCATAAGAACTGTTCCCCGTATAAATAAAATACTTGTTCAGCGGTTGCGCCGGTCCTGTTTTATTAAATCCATTTTGCAACAGCGGGCGTTCGTACTGTCGGAGGCTGTTGGCATCGTATTGCAGGATCACCTGGTAATCATTGTCGGTGCGGGCAGTGTCGCCGTATATGCCATACGCCAGGTTCAAAAAGTTCCTGCCCTGTTTTTGTCCAAACTGAGGACCAAATGCAATACCATCGATTCCACTGCATCCGTACCGGTGTTCCACCTGCTTACCCCGGTTCATTACGGTTGCCTTATAATCATCGGCCACTTCTTTCAGATATACCGTATGAATGATATCATCTTTTTCTGCGCTCATACCCGGCCGGGTGATCTTTTCCCCGTCGAAAATGGCAATATAAAAAGAGCTTTCTTCACCCGGATTTTTTGCAGCGGTTCCAAGCCCCTTTAAGATCCCTTTACCGATGTTGTCATTTTTGTACTCCAGCGAAGCATAGATCCGTCCGTCGTCGGGGTTCACATCCAAACAGCCAAGATGCCCGATAAACCCGTCTACACTTCCAATAACCTCACCTTTTAGATTGGTCTTTACCAGGCTTGTTGTAAATGAAAAATATACATAGCCCCTTTTAATATCAACCACCACACCCTGTACATGGAAGTTGCCTTCCTCCCGGTAAATGCGGCGGGGAAGATCCTTTATTGAAAATGCTTCCTTTCCGCTTTCGGAGGACTGCGTTTTCTGAACCGTTTTACAACTCCATAAAACAAAAATGACGAAGCAGAGTGGCCATGCATTCCGGATATTCATTGCTATATTGATTATTATTTCGAATCTGAAAATTAAAAGTACTTCCCGGAATCCGCGTCCGGAATACAACTACAATTCAAAAGGCCATCCGTTTTTCCAAAGTACGCTTCCTGCCGGTGACTATGTGCCTGCGTGATCGCTCCGGTATCAGCCGTGAAGCTCATTTCGGGTAACGGCTATAATGCCGTTGCATTTAATTTTTTAAGCGTCAATACATCCTTATCATCCAGTTCAAAATAAGATAAGGCGGAATTTTCCATATCGAAGCGACGGTAGTTCGATAACGGCATGCCCAGTTTTGCCGCCAGGTATAACCGGTTAATACCATTATGCGCCACCACCATTACCAGTTGCCCGTTATGTTTGCGGTGCAGCTCTTCAAAAAAATCACTCACCCGTCTTACAATTTCACCGCCGGTTTCACCCGTACCGCCGGCTCTTGCCGTTTCAGGGTTGTCCATCCATTGTGTCCAGAATGCAGGATTTTCCGCATTGAATTCCTCTTTCGTTTTCCCCTCCCACAAGCCGAAATCTGCTTCTATTAACCGTTCGTCGGTGACAACATCCTGATTACCGGAGGCGATGGCTGCCGTTGTGCGGGCACGTTGCAAAGGCGACGCGTAAACCGCATCCACCGTTACTCCTCTTAGTGCCTCAGACACCTTGGTTGCCTGTGCTATTCCTTTTTCTGTAAGTCCGATATCCGTTCTGCCGCAATACCGGTTCCCATCAGCATTATATGCCGTTTCACCATGCCGCAATAAAATCACTTTTAGCATCTTTTTTTATTTATACGATCTGAAGTTAGTTTATTTTTTTGCAGAAAATTTCCCGGGAATCATGAAGCCGTTACAGGAACCGGATGGTTCAAAACCGCTTCACGGTTATGCTCCTATAAATTTCCGTTCCTCCATTGCATTCAGGAACCGGCCATATTGATCATCATACGGCTGTTTCAGGCCGGCTCTTGGTGTTACCCATTTTTCTGCCTGCGTGAGCGCGGCCGTTGCCTCCGTAATATCATTGAAACAGGTAGTGGACGCCGCAACGATGGCGGCACCTACGGCACCCGATATATATTTCATTTTACAAACCGGCTTTTGCAACACATCACTGCGGATCTGTAACCAGGTATCGCTGTTGCTGGCGCCTCCCGCCGTATAAATGGCTTCCACGCCTTCTCCCGAAAGCGCCTGGATCATTTCATAGGCATACCGTTCCGCAAATGCCACCCCCTCCATGTTGGCAGTGTATAGTATTTCCTTCGTTACAGCATCCGGCCCAAAGCCCTGCGCTTCCGGCGCCACAAAGGGGAACCGCTCTCCCTTCTGGATCAACGGGTAGGCAATTTGTCCTGTTGGTGTTAAAGCCGCTGCCGCTTCATTGTAATGTACCAGGTCCGCCTTAAACCCCGCTGAAACCCAGTCTGCACCAATATTTCCTGCGCCGCCTGGCATCCAGTAACCGGCCGGATGCCGGTGGTTATATAACCGGTTTAACGGATCGTTTATTTCTTTTACAGATACGCCTTTTATAACAAGGGTGGTACCAATGGTCGTATTCCACTGCCCCGGCTTCATAGCACCCGACGCCACCTGCGACGCACAGCCATCCGTGATACCGGTAGTAACTGCCACCTGATCCGGAAGCCCCAAACTACGGACCAAACCCGCCGTCAGTTTTCCGATCACCGTTCCGGATGGCTGTACTTCCTGCAACCATTCTTTTTTTATACCGAGTATATCGCTGATGTAATCCGGCCATTTCAGCAACGACAGATCATATCCCGATTTGAGTACATTGGTATAGTCCGTAACATTCCATACATCACACAGCTTACCGGTAATAAAATCTGCGGCATGGATCCATTGAAAAATATGCGCGGCTTTTTCCGGGAAGGTTTCAGCAAACCAAACCATTTTGGCCAACCCGGTGGAGGTGCTGAAGCCGGTAAATCCCTGCGGATGGTATTGCTGCGCCGCAGCCGTACATTTTTTTGCCTGCATACCGGAACGCTGATCACTGTACATAATGGCAGAGTGTAGTGGCCGGTACGCATTGTCCATGGGAACAACCGTACCCGAGGTAGAATCAACGGCTATTGCAAGTACCCGGGCCCGTTGTTCCGGCAGCAGCTGACCAACAGCTTTCGCCAGGCACGCCTGGCAGATCGTCCACCATTCATCCGGATCCTGCTCCATGCGCAATTGCGGTGACAACGCGAATCCTTGTTCTGCACTGGCCACAATAGTGCCCTTCGTATCCAGCACTACCACACGCAACCCCTGCGTACCCAGATCAATTCCAATAAAAAATGCACTACTCATCTAAAAAATCTTCTTTAATAACTCCCGGTGCGCTTTCCAGCTATCATAAAAATGCGTATGCGTTGTTCCTGTAGGCAGCACCTGTTCATATACATCCGTTTGTGCTGTAGCAATGCCCAGCGCCGAATTACAGATCATCATGCCTCCCACAACCGAAGCATGCCGGTAATGATCGCGGATACGGACCTCCTTGCCGGTTAAGTCTGCGATAAACTGCCGGAGCATTTTGCTTTCCATACCACCACCGCAGGTCCAGATATACGATTGCTCATTGGGCGTAACCGAAACCAATGTTTTGTAATTTTCAAAAATACTGCAGGCGATATCCCACAGTGTAGCCCAAACCATACCGGCCCTGGACAGCTCATGGTTTACCGGTGTGTTGAAAATAAAACCGCCCTTAACCAGGGGCTTTTTTTCATCCGCTACCAACGATCCCAATGAGGCCACACATTGAAAATCCGTAACGGACCGTAGCTCTTCTTCAATGACCTCATAGCCTTCGTTGGGGTAAAATATTTTTTTCAGCCGCTGATAGTTCAACCCGGTCACCCCCGCATTCGCTTCCACCATATAGCTATCCGCGTCAATATATCTTCCGGTCCAGGTGCGTTGTTGCGCATCCAGATCATAGGATGCAGACAATTTTATGATCGGGGTTGTGGTACCGGACACAATCACCGTATCGCCTGCATGTGCACGGGTGCTAAGTACCGCCAGCTGTGTATCGGCACCACCTACGATCACTTTTGCCTCCGGATCGATCGACAGGGCTTCAGCAAGCGGCTGTCGGATCTTTCCGAGTATGGTTCCGGAATGCATCAATGGTGGCAATAATGAAAGCGGGAATGAAAATAATGTGCACAGCGATTCCGACCAGGCCTTTTGGTCCACATCATAGAGTAGGGTTTCGGATGCCTGCGAATGTTCATAGTGCTCCACACCGCAGAACATATATTCGATCCAGTCGCTGATGCTGAGAAACGTATCCAGTTGCTGCCACCATTCCTTTCTGCCTTCCCGCAGTCCAACCAACTTGAATGCAGAAAATAAAGAAGTGGGATAACGTCCCGCTAACCGGTACACCTGTTCTTTATCGGCAATAAGCGATTCCCAGTCTCGTCCGCGATGATCAATATTCGGCATCCCCACAACCGGCTCACCTGCAGGATCCAGTACAACGATCCCCTCGCGCTGGCTGGTTGCCGTAATCGCCAGAATGTGTACGGACCCGGCCTGTTTCAGCGCGGTTGTGGTCAATTCCAGGATCCGCTCCCATAATACCTGCGGATCAAAATAAATGGAATCCGCGTACCGGGTATCCCGTATGTAGGGAATATCCTCGCGGGCCACTCCTAAAACGGCGCCGTTAACGGAGATCACTGCCGCGCGCAGGTTGCCGGTGCCGAAGTCGATGATAAGATGTGCGTTTGTTAAAGCCATTGTTACTGATTGGATAAATGTAATGATTTGGCCGAATGGTTCTTTGCCCAGTTCAATAATTTTTCATTAAGGATCGTAACATGATGATCTTCCACTTCATCCGTTGCTCCGGCAGTATGCGGTGTAGCCAGTACGTTCGGATGATCGATCAGCCGGTAATCGATCGCATCCGGAGGCTCATGATCAAACACATCCAGGATGGCCCCACGGATCCTTTTATTTTCGATTGCATCCAGCAACGCGTTGCGATCTACCACACTGGCCCTTGCTGTATTGATAAAGATAGCCCCCGGCTTCATTTTGTCGATCAGCTTTTTGCCGATCATGCCAATCGTAGAAGCATTTACCGGCAGGTGTATGGAAACGATATCGCAGGTTTCAAAAACCGTTTCAAGACTGGTACGCTCATATGCCGGTTCCGGTGCGTCCTGATAAGGATCATAAAATTTTATCGCACAGGGAAATGCCTGTACCAGGGCCGCGATCCGCTGCCCTACCGCTCCAAAGCCCACCATACCGATGGTTTTGCCTGCCAGCTCATTACCTTTGAACTGTAAATAGGAGGCATGCGCACCTTTTTGCCAGTTCCGTTGTTTTAACCATTCTACGGCGGGCAGGGTCTTCCGCAAAAACGTAATTACGTTGGCTATAAATAATTCTGCCACCGCCTGTGCGTTCCTGGCCGGTGTGTGAAATACTTCAATTCCCAACTCTGCAGCCGTTTTCACGGCAACATTAGAGGGGGTTCCGCGACATACACCAATAAACTTCAGCTGCGGATGCTGGCGGATCACGGCTTCCGTTACTTCGTCGTGCTCGGTGATCAACGCATCCGCCTGTGTTTCGTTCAGTAACCGGTTCAGCTCTTCGGCATTAAACGCGCGCCCGTTCTCTTTCCAAACCTTGTAAATAACCGTTCCGAGGCAGGACTCCAGTTCCCTGCGTCCAGCCTCGTTATACGGCGCTGTAATTAAAATATTCATATATCAATTTAGTACTTGTTAAATAGTTGATGAGCGGCTGTTGCTATAGCCCGTATCCATGCCGGGGCATGGGCTAGCGCTTAGACAATTCCGTTTCCAATGCCGGATCAAGCTGCGGCGATGCCTCCTTTTTCGGCAGGGTTATAAATTTTGTAAGTATGGCGCTGATAAAGTACAGGATCGCCAGTATCCAGATCACACCGGCGTTTCCGGCCGGGCCGATAAAGAGCCGAACAATGAAAGGACCTGCAAATACGGAAAGGCCGGCACCAAGGTTCAGGAATGCCATGGCGGCACCCTTTCCCTTAGGCACTAATGAAGGTACCAATGCCGAAAGCGGTACATAGCCCGCCAGCAGCGCGCCCCACAACACACCGCAGAGCAACACCATGGCAAAGCTGCCATTAAATAGTTGCGGGGAATAATAGAACAACAGGGTGGTGATACCACAACCAACGCCTCCGAAAAGCGAAATGGTCCGGCGCCATCCAAACCGGTCGCCTACAAACCCGAATATGAGATTGAAAATAATATTGGCCGTAAAAATGGTGCCCCAGATCTTTAACCAATCGGCAGTGGTGAAACCATATTTTTCAAAATAAATAGGCATAAACACGGGAAACGCAAACTGGGCCGTAGTATTGATGGTACGCACGATACCGCCTAAAAAAACCTTTGGTTCGTTAACAGCTATCTTGATGCTATCCGCCAGTTCCCGAAGTTTATCCTGTGTTCCTGTTTTTTTGATCCGGTCGCCGTTGATCAGCAATGCAAACAAGGCGCCCAGCGATACCCAGAAAAGTGAGGTCCACAGGGTATTGATATGCCCCAGCCGGTTAATGGCCCAGCTGGAATAATAAGCGCCAAAAACATTGAGCCCCCCGGTAAACACAAACCAGAACCATCCAACGGCAGTGCCGAGCTTATTTTGCGGCGTCCGGTACGTAATCCACACCAGAAACGTGTAAGCAAACAGCGGGTAACCAAATCCGCGGATGGCGTAGGTCAACAACATCATGCTAAAATCCAGGTCTTTAAGACCCAATCCTACAAATCCGAACGTGCCTGCCACAAAAAGCAAAAAGCCTGTCCACATGGCCTTACGTACCCCCATACCCTCTGCGAGTATGCCGGATAGAAAAGAGGAAACGGCCACGGTAAGGCCGTACACGCTGAAAAGCGTTGCCGACTGTTCGATTGTCAGCCCACGGTCATGGATCAGATAAGGGCTCAGCCAGCCCTGCTCCACACCATCGCCCATCATAAAGATGAGGATACCCAGGTACCCCCATACCAGGTTGGGGGGAAGCCCCATTTTTCCGATGAAATTCGTTTCATCTTTCAATTGATTCATATAGCAATAATTTGAAACGAATTTAAATAAAATAAAACACAATTAAACTAAATTAAATCAAAAAAAATTAAGAAGTTAAATAAAACATCAACGAAAACGTTTTATATACACTTCTTTTTCATTTCTTTGCATTACAGAATCCTTGGATATGAAGAATATTACGGAACGACACGAGTTTATCCTCAATAAACTCAAAAAAGAGGGGAAAGTGAGCATTTTAGACCTGGCAGAAGAAATTCATATATCCAGCGTAACAATCCGGAAGGACCTTAAAATGCTGGAAGATAAAAACCTGCTATTCCGCACCAAGGGCGGAGGATCGCTTTCCAATCCCTATGCCATCGACAAACCGATCAATGAAAAAGAGCAGATCAACGCGGATGCCAAAAGGCGGATCGCCAAAGCAGCCCTGCCGCTGATCGGGCAAACCGATTCCATTATGATCGGCTCCGGATCCACGGTTTTTGAACTGGCCCGGGTGTTATACCCCGATCATAAAATGACCGCCATTACACCGGCCCTGAAGGTGGGATTGGAACTGAATAACCGGCCGAATATCGAGGTATTGCAGCTGGGCGGACTGATTCGCCCCAACTCCTCATCGGTGGCCGGTACCCAGGCGCTGCAGGTACTGGAAGAAATATCCTGCGATCTTTTATTCCTGGGTGTGGATGGTATTGATCTGGAACATGGTGTTTCCATTTCCAATATTTCGGAGGCCTCGTTAAACCGGAAGATGATCGAAGTTTCTCAGCGGCTGATCCTGCTTGCTGACAGCTCCAAATTTAACCGGCGGGGATTGGGCAAGATCTGCAACCTGGACCAGGTTGAATATATCGTAACCGACAAAAAAATTTCCGAAAAAACACTGCTCTCCCTGCAGGAAAAAGGAATCAAGGTGGTTCTGGCCTGATCAAACATTCTTTTTTGTGATCCGGGATGCATCCCGGGACGGCCGCTAAGGATACGGGGTGTCCTCCGCGCAGGCTATTGTATACATCCGGCCAAATAAAACGGGGCCGTTTCTGCATTGGTTTGCAAAAACAGCCCCGGAAAAAAAATCGGGAACCCCGGCCTTAGAGCCGCCCATCCCGGATCTCGTCTACAATCGCCGGATCCAGTAATGTAGTTGTATCCCCCAGGTTAGAAAGTTCACCTTCTGCTACTTTGCGCAGGATGCGCCGCATGATCTTGCCGCTTCTTGTTTTGGGAAGCCCGCTTACAAACTGGATCTTATCCGGTTTGGCAATCGGGCCGATGATGCGGCTTACAGTAGCCAGTATATCTTTTCTTGTAAGATCATCTTCATCTTTGTGTCGCTTTTCATCCAGCACCACGTAGGCATATACACCCTGCCCTTTTACCTCATGCGGATATCCTACCACCGCGCTCTCAATTACACTTGCATGCATATTGATCGCATTCTCTACCTCCGCAGTACCCAGCCGGTGGCCGCTTACATTTAACACATCGTCTACACGGCCGGTAATCTTATAATTTCCCTGCTCATCTTTCCAGGCGCCATCGCCGGTAAAGTAAAGATCTTTATAAGTACTGAAATAGGTTTGCCGGCAACGTTCATGATCACCATAGGTGGTTCTTAAAATACCCGGCCATGGAGCGCGCATACATAAGTTGCCGCTCATTACTTCATCTGTAAATTCGGTGATCTCCACTCCTTTTTCATCTACCAGCAATGGCTGCACACCGGGAAGCGGCAGAGTAGCCCAGCTGGGCCGCGCGGGTGTAACACCTGCCAGGTTTGAGATCAGGATACCACCGGTTTCGGTTTGCCACCAGGTATCTACGATCGGACATTTCTTTTTGCCGATATGCTCATCATACCAATGCCAGGCTTCTTCATTGATGGGCTCTCCCACAGTACCCAGCACTTTCAGGGATGAAAGATCCTTGTCCTTCAGCGGATCCAGTCCATAACTCATCAGCGACCGGATGGCAGTGGGCGCCGTATACAAAATATTTACTTTATGCTTGTCTACGATTTCCCAGAACCGGCCCGCATCCGGCCAGGTAGGCACGCCTTCAAACATCAGGCAGGTGGCTCCGGATAATAAGGGTCCGTATGCGATGTAACTGTGCCCGGTGATCCAGCCGATATCCGCTGTACAAAAGAATACATCCCGGGGCTGATACTGGAATACGTTTACAAACGTATAGGTGGTCCAAAGCATATAACCGGCACAGGTATGTACCACGCCCTTTGGCTTGCCGGTACTTCCGGAAGTATACAGGATGAATAACGGATCTTCCGCATCCATTTCTTCTGCCGGTATGGCCAGCACTTCATCATGCATGGTTTCAATTACGTCTTCCACTTCATCGCGCCACCATACATCACGTCCTTTGATCATACTTACCGGGGTGCGCGTACGGGTATGTACAATAACCCGTTTTACCACTTTGTTGCCCACCAGGGCGTCGTCAATGATCGATTTTAACGGTATATCTTTTGCCCCCCTGTAGGCTCCATCACACGTAATAATATATTCTGCTCCTGCATCATCCAGCCGGTCTGCAATACTCTGTGCAGAAAATCCGCCGAAGATCACAGAGTGGATAGCCCCGATACGGGCACAGGCCAGCACGGCAATAACCAGCTCGGGAATCATTCCCATATAGATACAAACACGGTCGCCTTTCCGTACGCCGTTATTACGCAGCACCTGCGCAAATTCACATACTTTGCGATGCAATACTTTATAGGTAAGGGTTCTTACTTTTTCATTCGGATCGTTGGGCTCCCAGATGATGGCCGGGGTATCCCCTGATGTTTTCAGATGGCGGTCGAGACAATTTTCAGTAATGTTCAGTTTTGCACCTTCAAACCACTTGATTTTTGGTTCATCAAAATTCCAGTCCAGCACACGGCTGCTGAAGGGTTGCTTCTTTCTCCATTCAAACGTATCGGCCACTTCGGACCAAAATCCCTCGGGATCCTCCACACTTCTTTTATACGCTTCCTGGTACTGCTCAATCGTCTTTATCTGAAATGAATATGACATAACTTAAAACGTTTTTTTTTCGGGCAATAAAAATAGGCAATAAAAATTATTCAAAATTATTAATATTTTATTGAAAGAAATATTATCTTGACAGCTGTTACCGGTAGCGTTACCGAACGATTGTATTTATTTCATTGCACAAAACAAAAATTACATGAAACAAATGAGTGAAGCAGGCGTGCTTCGTAAAGTCATTGGCGCCTCGTCATTGGGTACGATGATCGAATGGTATGACTTTTACATTTTCGGCATGCTGGCCAAAACCATTTCTACTGAATTTTTCCCCGAAGGCAATAGTACTGCAGCCCTGCTAAGCACCCTGGCCATTTTTGCCGCCGGCTTTATCGTGCGGCCCTTCGGTGCCCTGTTTTTTGGACGGCTGGGTGATCTCCTGGGAAGGAAATCCACCTTCCTGCTGACACTTGTTTTAATGGGAGGCTCTACATTCCTTATCGGATTGGTACCCGGATACCAGACTATTGGCATTGCCGCGCCGCTGATCGTACTGTTGTTGCGGTTGCTGCAGGGCCTGGCCCTTGGCGGCGAATATGGCGGTGCCGCTACCTATGTAGCAGAACATGCGCCTCCGGGCAAACGGGGTTTTTATACCAGCTGGATTCAAACGACCGCAACACTGGGATTATTTCTGGCATTGGGTGTAATTATGGTTGTAAAAATGAACATGAGTGATCAGCGCTTTAATGCCGAATGGGGCGGATGGCGTTACCCGTTCTGGTTCTCCATTATACTGGTAGTGGTATCGGTTTATATCCGTTTAAAAATGGAAGAGTCGCCTTTGTTTGCCCGTTTAAAAAGCGAAGGAAAAGTGGCTAAAAATCCGCTAAGGGAAAGCTTCCGGAAAAAAGCCAATTTTAAAATGGTGCTGCTGGCCTTGTTTGGTGCTGCCATGGGTCAGGGGGTTATCTGGTATACCGGGCAGTTTTATGCACAAAGCTTCCTTGAAACAAAAGTGGCGCTTAATTTTGAGCAAAGCCGCTCTATTTTACTCTGGGCCATCCTGCTGGCAACACCCTTCTTTATTGTTTTTGGATGGTTAAGCGACAGGATCGGCCGCAAGTGGATCATGCTTGCAGGAATGCTGCTGGGCATCCTCACCTATCGCCCGATCTTTAATACATTGCTGAACGATGCCGGCACCGATCAATGGAAAACGGAGCTCAGCAACAGCAAGGTTCAGAAAGAATCGAAGCTGCTGGCCAACACTTCAGATTCGCTTATACATACCATTACCCATATTGAAGTAGCCAATGGAGCAAAATATATAAAGGAACAGACCGACACCCTGAAAGTAGCCACCGGAACCATTTCCGAAGGGAAACCACTTATCAAGGACAAGGTATTGCCCAGGCCTGTTTACTGGAAATTTGTAGGCCTGGTATTTTTGCTGATCTTTTATGTAACCATGGTATACGGTCCTATTGCGGCCTTCCTGGTGGAATTATTTCCCGTGCATATCCGGTACACATCGATGTCGCTACCGTATCATATCGGCAACGGGGTATTTGGAGGACTGGTCCCTTTTATCGGGGTTTTACTTCAAACCACTTTTACTACAGATCCCTTGGTAGGATTGTGGTATCCCATCGGGATCGCTGCCTTAAGCTTTGCGATCGGGCTGATCTATCTCTCCAATAAGATCGATAAAGATGTAACCGATTAATATTCTTTTTTTTCAAAACAATACAATGAACTCAATAAGAAAAATATTAGGCGTCGTATGGTTATTACTGGGCCCGGTAGTTATTTATTTTCTGATAGCCGGAGCCATCCATAATGTAGATCCGAACGGTAAAAAGGATATCAACAACCCGGTAATCTGGGTGATTATTATCACGATCTTTTTACCGATTGCCATTGGGTTGATGATCTTTGGCTGGTATGCCCTCAAAGGCGAATACTCCAGGAACACTTCGGACCGGTAGTGCGCCATAGATGTGCGGCCTGCATGCCGGTCATCAATAACGGTGAAGCGGCAGCACATGAAAACGGCAGGGCTCCGGGTACTCCTGGGCACATTGGTGCGTATGAGCAGGCCAGTACTTAGATCTTTTGTACAACCCGCTTACGTTGCTAACACTCAGTACATTAGCCATACCGTTTCGTTAAAGAATTGTAATATTCTCCGGATTTCTTGTCTGGGAAAAGGCAATCAACTACTTTTGCACTACATGATATCTGGCTTACTATACAATAAAACAATATCCAAAGCCCTGGCGGTTATGCTGGGCATTGCGTTATTGTGGCTTACGGTAAGCCTTCCTTTTGTGTATGAGGCCAAGCTTCATTTAACTGAGCAAACCGAGGTTAAGGGTAAAAATCAAAGTAATCCCTTTGCCGGAACCACCGAGGAAAAAGTACCCGGCAATCCTACCGTAACGATTACGGAAGAATACCTGCATCACGGGGCTTACGACTTCTCCCTGACTGAATTTCAAAAAGACATCGCTTACCTACACGCGCATGAAGGCACGTATATTGCGTTCCATGCGGAATTACACGCCCCCCCTCCCAACACACAACTTTAAGCATTTGGACTCCGGTATTTTTTGCCGGAAGCTGATCTGTGCTGCAATCATCCGTTGATTCCGGCAGGTCTCTTTTGTACATTCCTTTTCCGATCTCCTGTTGCCTGCTATCGCAATAGCATGCCGGGTCATTCTTTAATGATAATTTTATGAATACAAATTCAAAATCAAAAAATATATTTTCGAGCCTGGCCGCTGATATCCCATCATCTGTTGTTGTGTTCCTGGTAGCCCTGCCCCTTTGCCTGGGCGTTGCATTAGCCTCGAATGCACCGCTGTTCAGCGGCATCATTGCAGGTGTTTGTGGTGGTATCATTGTAGGTATCCTGAGCGGTTCACAGCTCAGTGTAAGCGGACCTGCTGCAGGACTTACGGCCATCGTTGCTTCCGCCATTATTACGCTTCAGTCGTTTGAAGCTTTCCTGGTGGTAGTGGTATTAGCGGGTGTTATGCAGGTGATCCTTGGTTTTGCAAAAGCCGGCATCATCGGCGATTATATTCCCAACAGCGTTATCAAAGGTATGCTGGCGGCCATTGGCCTGATCCTCATCATCAACCAGGTACCGCAGTTGCTTGGCGATAAATCAGCATTGCCCGCCAATGATGAAGAGTCCATTGCTTCTACAGGAAATATTTTCATCAACTTCTTCAAAGCCTTTGCGCATATTACCCCGGCAGCGTTGCTGATCGGTGCCATCTGCCTGGCCTTTCATTTTATATGGGAGAAACTGGTAGCAGGCAAAAAAGGATTCGTCAAACTGATTCCGGCCCCCTTGCTCATCGTTTTTATTGGTGTAGGCTTAAATGCATTATTTGCCAGCACCGGGCTGATGCCTGCATTAACAGATAGTTACCTCGTAAAGATCCCGATGGCCAATTCGGCCAGCGAGTTTGTGTCGTTCTTTACAAGTCCCGACTGGAGCTCGATCTGGAATTCGCAGGTGTGGATGCTGGCCCTTACTATTGCGCTGGTTGCCAGCCTGGAAAGCCTGTTAAGCCTGGAGGCCATTGACGACATGGATCCTTATCAGCGTGCCAGCCCTACCAACCGGGAATTAAAAGCCCAGGGAGTGGGTAATATTGTGTCCGGATTACTTGGTGGTATTCCCGTTACCAGCGTTATTGTACGCTCTTCGGCAAACGTAAACTCAGGTGCCAGAACAAAAATGTCTACCATTTTACATGGCTTGTTGCTGTTGGGATCCGTGGCTTTTATCCCCTTCCTGCTCAACATGATTCCTAAGACAGCATTGGCAGCCATCCTGATTTTTACCGGATATAAACTGGCTAAACCGGCGTTGTTTAAGCTATACTATAAAAAAGGATGGGACCAGTTTTTGCCGTTTGTGATCACCATTGTAGCCATCCTGGCAACCGACCTGCTGAAGGGTGTGATCGTTGGAATTGGTGTGGGGCTGTTCTTTGCGTTCCGCTCGAACTTCAGAAAAGCGGTATTTGTAGTAAAGGATGATACCCGGTATCTTTTCCGTCTGCGAAAAGACGTTTCCTTCCTGAATAAGGCCATTATTAAACAAAACCTGGAGAAGGTACCCGATGGTGCCCAGGTGATTATTGATGCCATGCGCGCCGATTATATCGACAAGGACATTGTTGAAGTGATTGAAGACTTTATCATTCATGCTCCGTTAAAAAACATTAGTGTACAACTGGAAACCAGTGGTTTTATTGATCATGGTTTTTCCTATAAAATACTGGCGAACGACAATAAGGATGGGCATTTAAGAAGAACGTATACTAAAGTGGTCACCAGCACAAAACAAGATGCGATACCGGAAGCAACGCCGGAATTGGCTAACTTAGCATCTCAACCGCAGTAACTTTAAACAAAAGACATTCAAAATATAGATAGATTATGAACTCATACGAAAAATTATTACAGAATAATAAAGAGTGGGCTTCCTCAAAACTAGATATTGATCCGCATTTTTTTGATAACCTGGCGGAAACGCAGAAACCGGAATTTCTTTGGATCGGCTGCAGCGACAGCCGGGTACCGGCAAACGAAGTAACCGGTACCACATCCGGCGAGATCTTTGTGCATCGCAATATTGCCAACCTGGTAGTACATACGGATATTAACCTGATCAGCGTTTTGGAATACGCCGTGGCACATCTGAAAGTGAAGCACGTAATTGTATGCGGCCACTATGGATGCGGCGGTGTAAAAGCGGCCATGGGCAACGGAGATTTTCACCAGGTGCTGAATATGTGGCTCCGTGTTATCAAAGATGTTTATTACAAGCATAAAGAAGAGCTCAATGGCATCGAAGACGAAACAGCAAGGGCCAACCGGCTGGTGGAACTGAATGTAAAAGAGCAGGTAGAAAAACTGGCAAAGACCTCCATCATTCAAAAAGCCTGGCAGGAACGGCAGGCGCCCATGCTGCATGGCTGGGTTTATGGCCTGGCCGACGGGCAGCTGCATTCCCTGCACACCATTGCACCAGGCAGTAACCCGGTAGATCCGATTTACGTATACGAGAATCTGCAATAAAATGCCCCCATCCTTATTTAGGCCCCGCACTATTGCGGGGCTTTTTTTGCCGGATACCGGTCCCCATCGCTTTTGGCTCTGTTACGCTTCATGGAGCAGGCTATTACCTCAGGAGGCGTACCGCATCATCGTTTACAGGAACAACGCATCCATTGTTACTTCCGCCATTACGCGGCCGGTGGTATGAACGTTGGGTTGCACGCCATAAGTTGTAATCAACGTAAGGAACAGGGTTTTTCGGGTACGGGTTATCCGCCGGAACGTATTCACTTTGTGATCTAAGTCGCCTGCATAGTTTTTATCAATAACAAATACATCTTCCGAAAATTTCATCTCGCAGATATTAATACAATGATCCTGCCGGTCAATGAGCAGGTCGATCTGTGTTCCTTTTTCCGCATTTCCTTTCAGCGGCTGATACCGCCATCCGGATGCTTCTGTAAACACGCCCTCTATCCCCAATGCTTTTTTAACCTGCGCAACGTGCTTCAGGCAAACCGCTTCAAAGGCAAACCCGCTCCAGCTTTTATATGCCGGCGTGTGTCCTTTTCTTAACCAGGATCCGGAACCTGTTGCTTTTGCACCTTCTATAAATTTCAGATAAAACATCGAATACTCATCCGACAGTTTATAGATGCTATCATTGGTATTTTTTCCAAATGGCACATAGGGTGTAATAAAACCCGATTCCTCCAGCTCCCGCAGCAGCTTGCTGGTGGTGCCGCCGCTTGTAAGGCCGCAGGTGGCAATGATTTCATCCCGGGTAAGTCCTTTTCCTTTCTGCGACAACGCACGTACCACTTTTTCATGCTGCTGTGCATTTACAAACAGCGATTGGTACAGGTTGTCAAATTCCTTGCGCAGGACCCCATCTTTGTCAAAGCAAAGCCGGTCAATGATCTGAACAGCGCTTTCCCCCGGTAACACCGTTTGAAGATAATACGGGATGCCGCCCACCGCCATATAAAGCTGAAGTAATTGATAAGGATCCAATGCAGCCCCCAGATAATGCAGGTAAGCCCTGGTTTCCCCCAGCGTAAAAGGAAGCAACCGGATCCGTTGAGTAACCCGGTTGTGCAATCCACTCTTGTTGTTAATGATCTTATCGATCATCCAGGAAGCAGCGGATCCGCAGATAATGACTTTCAGGTTCGGCCGTTTTGTGGCACTGCTGTTCCACCAATGATCGAAGGCCTGAAGAAAGTTAGATCTTGGTGTATGGATCCACGGGAATTCATCAAAAAAAAGTACCGCAGGCCGGCTCCCGTCAAGCAGATCCAGCAGGTATTGATCCAGGTAGGCAAATGCCTGTATCCAATTATCGGGAGGTGCCAGCGGAGCCGGGCTGGCAATGGCTTTTCCCAAAGCGATACTAAAATTCCTTAGCTGATCCGTTAAGGCTGCGTCGTGAATGCCCGACATTTCAAACACCATTTCTTTTTTGAACAATGCCCGGATCAGGTAGGTCTTTCCCACTCTCCGGCGGCCATACACGGCAATCAGCTCCGGTCTTCCGGAAGCGAGTAACCGGTTAAGGATCTTTTGTTCTTCCGATCTGCCGATGATCGTATTCATGAATCAATGTTTTAACCCAATAAAATTAGTATAATTATGGCTGACTATAAAAAATATAATCAGCCAAAGTTTGAAAAATTATTATACTTTGGACAATTATAAAGGATATAACCAGCCAAAACTTGAAAATATATTGTAAAATGGACCGATATAAACTCAAAGGCAACGTAGCTTTTAACACTAAAAAAGCCTGTAAGGATTGATCCCTTACAGGCTTTTGTTATGTATGCAATTTATTTACTGCTTATTAGCAAATTCTCTGCGGATGATGTTCAATGCGGCCCCCGCTTTAAACCATTCGATCTGCTGCGCATTGTACGAATGATTTACCGTGATCGCATCGGATGTACCGTCTTTATGATGCAATACCAGCGTAAGCGGTGTATCGGGTGCAAACGTGGTAAGTCCCAGGATATCGATAGTGTCATCTTCCTGGATCTTATCATAATCATCTTTATCGGCAAAGGTCAGTGCCAGCATTCCCTGCTTTTTCAGGTTGGTTTCGTGGATCCTTGCAAAGGATTTTACCAGTACCGCACGGGCGCCCAGGTGACGGGGCTCCATGGCCGCATGTTCCCGGCTGCTGCCTTCTCCGTAGTTTTCATCGCCCACGATGAGGGTACCGATTCCCGCTGCTTTATATGCCCGCTGTGTAGCAGGTACCGCACCATACTCCCCAGTTAACTGGTTCTTTACATTATCGGTCTTATCATTAAAATAGTTAACCGCACCAATCAACAGATTGTTGGAAATATTATCCAGGTGACCGCGGAATTTCAACCAGGGGCCGGCCATCGAAATATGATCGGTTGTACATTTTCCTTTTGCCTTGATCAGCAATTTCAGTCCTTTCAGATCTGTACCTTCCCACTCAGGAAACGGATCCAGCAGCTGAAGGCGTTTGCTATCCGGTGCTACTTTTACTTCCACTCCGGAACCATCTGCAGCAGGTGCCTGGTAACCCGGGTCATCTACCGCAAAACCTTTTGCCGGCAGCTCTTCACCACTTGGAGGATCCAGTTTTACCGTTTCTCCTTTTTCATTTACCAGGGTATCTGTAATCGGGTTAAACGTGAGGTCGCCCGCAATGGCCAGCGCCGTTACCAGTTCCGGAGACGCTACAAATGCGTAGGTATTCGGGTTACCGTCGGCTCTTTTAGCAAAGTTCCGGTTAAACGAATGTACAATGGTATTTTTCTCCTGTTTGTCTGCACCCAAACGGTTCCACATACCAATACAGGGACCGCAGGCATTGGCGAATACGGTAGCCCCGATACTGGCAAAAGTATCCAGGAATCCGTC
Organism: Niabella pedocola; assembly: GCF_021044425.1. Lineage (GTDB taxonomy): Bacteria > Bacteroidota > Bacteroidia > Chitinophagales > Chitinophagaceae > Niabella > Niabella pedocola. The sequence goes on from NZ_JAJNEC010000005.1 coordinate 596,890, forward strand.
CCGCTCGATGGTATAGCGTACCTGTTCGGATCCGGGTGTGATCGTAAATTCGGCCTTTGTTTTCAATCCTTTTTCATTCACCTGTTTTGCCAGGGATACGGCGCGGCTGATATCTTCATAAGACGAGTTAGTACAGCTTCCGATCAAACCCACTTCTACTTTTGTAGGCCATTCGTTTGCGGCAGCCGCTTCTTTCATTTTTGAAATGGGTGTTGCCAGGTCCGGCGTAAAGGGTCCGTTCAGATGCGGCTCCAGTTCATCCAGGTTGATTTCAATTACCTGGTCGAAATATTGTTCCGGGTTAGCATATACTTCCGGATCGGCAGTCAGTTGTTCCTTAACAGCATCTGCAGCCGCTGCCACATCTTCGCGTCCGGTTGCTTTCAGATAACGGCTCATGCTGTCATCATAAGCAAAGGTAGAGGTGGTAGCCCCGATCTCAGCACCCATGTTACAAATGGTGCCCTTACCGGTGCAGCTCAATGCCTGTGCACCTTCTCCAAAATATTCTACGATACAACCGGTTCCTCCTTTTACGGTAAGAATTCCGGCTACCTTCAAAATCACATCCTTTGGCGCTGCCCATCCGTTCAATTTCCCGGTGAGTTTTACGCCGATTAGTTTGGGCATTTTCAATTCCCAGGGAAGGCCCGACATTACATCGCAGGCATCTGCCCCGCCTACGCCGATCGCAATCATTCCCAATCCGCCCGCATTTACCGTATGGCTATCTGTTCCGATCATCATCCCGCCAGGAAACGCATAGTTTTCCAATACTACCTGGTGAATGATCCCGGCACCTGGTTTCCAGAAGCCAATGCCGTATTTATTAGAAACCGAAGCCAGGAAATCAAACACTTCACTGCTGTCTTGCTTGGCCACCGCCAGATCCTGCGCCGCACCGGTTTGTGCCATAATGAGGTGATCGCAATGCACTGTAGAAGGAACCGCTACCTTATCGCGGCCCGCTTGCATAAACTGCAGCAGCGCCATTTGCGCAGTTGCATCCTGCATCGCTACCCTGTCCGGAGCAAAATCCACATAATCCACGCCTCTCTGGTAAGCCCTTTGAGCGGGTGTGGTTAAGTGCGCATACAGTACTTTTTCGGTAAAAGTCAAAGGCTTGTTCACGAGTTTACGCGCCTCAGCTACTTTTCCTTCAAATTCGGCGTAAACCTTCTTTATCAGGTCAATATCAAATGCCATAAAAAAATCATTTAATTGGATGTGAATGAATTGCCGCGAATTTACAAAATTTTGACGGTTTTACCGATTAAAATCACAGGATTAGGAGGATATTCCTGTCCGTAATATTGATTTAACCCCGGCCGTTCAAAGGGGCGCCGCGGGCCGTCAGCCGGCGAGCTGCGGATTGCTGAAAATAATCTTACGATTGCCCCGCATTCCGGGCCGGTTTACACCGGATTGCTTCGTCATTCCCCTAATTCAATACTCAAAAAATTCGTAATCAGCCTATTGAAATAAAAATATCGGACTATCTCTAATATCCGGCCCAAAAAACATCCAGAATTCAGAAAGAATAAATATTTTTGCGTTGTCTATTTTGATAGTACTAACTATGAATCGTCTGAAAAGTTTTGTTGAATGGAACGCATTCGGCGTTTGCTCTTCCATCGGGAACCGGATGAACATTTCTCCCAGCCGTATCCGGCAGTACTTTATTTATACTTCTGTTTTAACGATGGGGTCGCCCATCCTGATCTATATGATCCTGGCGTTCTTTAAGAATGTTAAAAACTACATTCACTCTTCCAAAAGAAATCCCTGGTATTATCTGTAAAAACCGGAATCAGCCGGCAGTACGTAGCCGCAGGTTGATCAGGCATTGCTGCCTTTCGGCAGCCATACGGTAAAGCGGGTTCCTTTTCCGGGAGCACTTTCCACGTCGATCATCCCTTTATTCTGGCGAACAAATTCAGTACAGAGCAACAAGCCAACTCCCGCCCCCCGTTCCCCAACAGTGCCGTAAGCCGGATCCTGCGGACCATGGAACATTTTTTTTAACCGTTCCGCATCCATCCCCATCCCATGATCGGTAATGATAATGGCTACCTGATCATCCTGTTCTTCAGCGGTAATGTTCACGCTCCCACCGGAAAAACTGAACTTAACTGCGTTGCTAAACAGGTTGCGTAGTACTACGGAAATCTGATCCCTGTCTGCATATAGCACTGTATCCGCCCCAATCCGGATATCAGTCTGGATCTTTTTCTGTTGTGTAACTGGCTCAAAGAAACGCGTTACTTCTCCCAGCAGCGGTAATAACAGAAAATTTCGGGGCGTCATTTGTATGCCTTGCATCCCGCGGGCGCTCCAGCGCAACAGGTTATCCAGTGTGCCGCTCAACTGCGAAACCCGGTCGTGGAGCACTGCAGTGGCCGCCTGCATCTCTTCGCCGTTCAGCAAACCGCTCCTGAACTGCTCCAGCAGCGCATCAAGCGTTGCAATCGGGCTGCGTATATCGTGTGCCACCACGGAAAACAGCCGCTCCTTATCCCGGTTCATAACCGTTAATGCATGTCGCTGCCCTTCAATTTCGCGTTCATAATCAGACTGTATAGACTTAAAAAAGAAAAGGGCCAGTATTACAAAAAGCAAGGCGGTGGCAACATTACTCCAAACTCTTTCCTCCGGGACAGGAGCACCAAAAATAGCAGGTTGTGGAAAAAATAAAATGAACAGGTGTGCAGCAATGATCACCAGGCTCAGCCCTATCACCACCCGGACGTTATCATTTACCAGAATGGCAATAACGAGTATGTTCAGCAGGAAATACTGCGCACCGTTGTGAAAAAACATGCCGGTAAATGTATAAATCAACAGATTTGCTCCAATCAGCACCAGCCGTGCGCCCAGGTACATGCGCCATCGGTGCATGGCAAATACCATCAGGGCCGAAAGGGCATTTGCCAGGTTTAATATGGCTAAAACGGGCCGGTCCTGTATAAAATTAACAATGGCATAGAAAATCATAAAAGGAATACAGGGCAGCGCCAGCAGATTTAATAATTTGGTCCGCCTGGACTCTACATAGGGCATAGCAGGCAGCACTCCAACATTTACAACACCATTCCAAACCTTATTTACATACTTCAGCAATAATTGTTTCGCTCTTGTGGCCATAAGGAACAAAGATAAACCAATGATTTTTATCTGTTCATCCCATATCCGGTAATAAAACAGCCGTTGTTTAAAAACCAACAGCACCGCACTGCCCGGTGTATGGCAAAAGCAGCAATACCGGAACATTAAATATTGTTTATCAATAAATTATACCATTTTTCGAAAATTTACCAGATGTATGTGTAACATTTTAAAACTTTTTGCTATTATTAGGTAAAGGGTAAATTACTTCGTTGGACCAAACCATAGAAATAGCGAGAGATGAGCAGGTTGAACTTTGCAAAAAGGGAGACAATAATGCGTATTTCTGCATCTATGAACGGTATGCCAAGCCCATGTTGAACAGCAGCATGCGGATCCTGAATAATATTGCAGATGCGGAAGATATGGTACAGGAGGCATTTATCGACGCGTTCAATAACCTGGAGTCTTTTACCTATAAAAGCTCATTTGAGGCCTGGTTGCGGCGAATTGTTATTAACAAATCCATCAGCCTGCTCCGGAAGCGGAAGATTTCCTGGACGGACATCGATGTTTCAGGCGCAGCAACTCCGGATGAGCCGGATGATATCAATGAAGCGCAATTTGAATTTGATATACAAAGGGTAAAAGCAGCAATCCGTGCGCTCCCCGAAAACTACAGGGTCATTTTTAATTTGTTTGTTATCGATGAACTGAAGCAGGACGAAATTGCTTCACTTCTTAATATTTCTCATAATAATGTCCGGACGATTTATCACCGCGCAAAGAAAAAGGTGCTGGACATATTAAATGCGAATGATCATGGATAATCGGTTAGAAAATTTTATTCAAAAGCATAAAGCCTCCTTTGACGACCAGGAGCCCTCTGCGGCTCTATGGAAACGTCTGGAAAAAAAAATACAGGACCAGCAGGGGCAGCAACCGGCATTGGCCGAGAGACCCTCCGGTGCCAAAGTGGTTAAGATCAACTGGTGGAAATGGGCCGCCGCGGCCATGATCGTGATCACGGCCGGTGTTTTAAGCAAACCATACTGGAAGCCAGGTGCTTCCGATCCTACCCCCGCCCTGCATGCTTACCGCGATTCCGGAAGCCGGCATCACGGCTCCGGCGACAGCAACGAAAATGCAGCCGATGACAACGGACTTGTTTATAAAGATAAACAAACCCCGCACACCCCTGAAAAGAGTGGTTCGCCGAAAGATCCGCTCCACTCGGAAGACGTGCAAGCCGGCAGTGAAGTAAAAGAAGAGCTCTTTCATTATACCCGTTTAATCGAGATCAAACAAAAAGAAATTGCTACGTTAAAAAACAATTACCCTGAATTATTTGAACAGTTTTCAAAAGATCTTACCACACTCGACAATTCCTTTGCAACACTGAAACACAAGTATGATGAAGGTTTAAACAGTGAGCAGTTACTGGGCGCGATGATCGAAAACCTGAAGTTGCAAACCGAATTGCTGAACCGCCAGCTGGAGATCACCAAGAAACTTAAACAACAAAAAAATGAACCGACGTATAAAAATATTTAGTCTCCTTTTCCTGCTTTTGGCGGTTTACAGCAGTACCCGGGCCGAAAACAACGAATGGGATGCGGAAAAACGGAAATCCATTTCACGGTCGTATCCTTTAACCGACCATTCCCGGGTTGCCATTAAAAACTCTTTTGGAAATGTAACCGTTTCCAGCTGGAATAAAAATGAGGTTAAGGTGGATGTAACGATTACGGTAAAAGCATCCAGCGACCAGATAGCGGCAGACATCCTGGATGCTATCTCCATCGAAGAAAGCGGTGGAACCAATATTTCCTTTGAAACAAAGATCCGCTCCAAAAGTAACGGGGGCCGTGGTAAAAGCTCATCAATGCAGATTGATTACATGGTGTACCTGCCGGCGGCGACCAACCTTAAGGTTACCAACTCTTTTGGGAATACGCATATTCCTGACCGCACGGGCAGCACCGAGCTTTCCCAATCGTATGGCAACCTTACCACGGGCAATCTGGCTAATATCGACCGGCTGTCGGTTGAATTTGGGAAACTGATCGCCAAGGAGCTGGAAAACACAAAGGTATTTGTAAAGTTTTCGCAGGTTGATATCGACCGGCTCTCGGGTAATTTCGATGGTAATTTCCAGTTTTGCACCCGTCCAGCCATCGGGCTTACGCTTGCTGTGCAGCGCGTGAAGATTGAATCAAAATATTCTGATCTTACCTTAACCCTTCCGAAGTCTTTTGAAGCTAATGTGGACATCACCACCAATTTTGGCCGTTTAACCAACAACAGCGACCTGAAGCTAACGGATAAGGACGGTAGCAGGATGACTGAAACCCGGTATTCAACTTCTTCAAGGACCGACCGGAAGATCTCGATCCGGAGCGAATTTGGCAAGATCCAGCTTAAATAGAAACGCCTTTTATTTCAGATCCTGGTAGCAGGTTAGCGGAAAAGAAAAAAGGCCATTGGATGATGGCCTCCTGGGGTGTAGTAGTTACATAAAGGTATTTTCCATTATCCGGTTATTCTCATTTAAGATGTTTATAATAAAATGATATGGCTTCTCCCAGTGAAGCCACATGCAATTTCTCGTAAATTCTTCTAGTATAGGTTCCAACGGTGTTAAAGGTAATCTGCAGCTTTTCCGCGATCATTTTATAACTCAGCCCGTCTGCCAGCAGTTGCAATACCTCAGCTTCCCGTTCGCTTAATGAGGAAGCAACTACCGGCGGTTTAAAATAATCCAGCACCTTTAGCGCAATTCCGGGGTTCATTACTGCTCCACCTTGATGAACATCATGAATGGCTTGCAGTAATTTCTGAGAAGAATCGTTTTTCAATACGTACCCGCTGGCGCCGTTGCGGATACTGGTAAAAATCTTCTCACTGTCATCAAAGACCGTCTGCATAAGTACTTTGATCCCGGGACGTGTTGTTTTGATTGTTTTTAAGCCCTCAAGTCCATTTACCTCTGGCATATTGATATCCATCAGTACTACATCAGGCTGGGTGTTGTCCATGTCTGCAACGGCATCTTTACAATTCTCTGCCTCACCAACATACTCCAGATCGTCTGTTAGTTGAATCAGGTTCTTGAGACTGTCTCTCCTGGCTATATTATCATCATATATAAAAACCCTGATTGGCATTGCTCACGCAAAGATAGAAGAGTTGGCTAAATGCCTTTGTCACGAATATTAGTGACAGGGATTTCCACGCTGATTTTGGTTCCTTTTTGAGGAAAACTGGCGATCTGAAAAACGCCGCCCAGTTCTTCGGTCCTTTTTTTCATATTCCGCAGCCCGTTTCCGGTTAATTTGGTATCCTCCTGGAAACCAACCCCGTTGTCTACCACTTCAATCCGGAGCCGGTCATTTTTGGCATATACCCGGATTGACACGAGGGTTGCCTTGCTATATTTCACAATATTATTTACCGCTTCCTTTATGATGAGCACCACGTTCTTCCGGGCGGTGATATGCTGTACGATATCATTGATTGCCGGGGCAATATGAATCTGATAATGGATCTCCCTGCTTCCCAACACCTCGCTTACGAAGTTTTTGATACGACTGTCTACGGTAAGCATATTTTGCTTATCGGTGCGCATACTCCAGATAATATCCCCGATATCCTCCAGGATCTTGGAGGAATTGACAGAGATCTGCTCCAACAGGTACTTTGCTTTGGAAACATCCCGTTCCATCATATTAACAGCTACGTCGCTGTACACCTTCAGGCTGCTCAATGTGGAACCAATATCATCGTGCAGGTCTTCCGTGATCCGGTTGCGTTCCATATCGATCCGCTTTTTTTGCGCATATTTTCTTTTTTGTTTCAGTGTTTTTAACCGGTTCACGCCCAGGAAAATGATACCGGTTACCAGGGAGGCCATTACTACTATAAACCAGGCGCTCCGGTAAAAAGGCACCCGGATATTGAAATACAGGGTCCGCACATGCTGGCTCATCAGTCCGTTGATGTTTACAGCTCTTACCTTAAGTATATGACGCCCCGGCTCCAGGCTCAGGTTCAGGGTATTTCCCACAATTTCCGGCATTGTTGTATCCTGGTTGAGCGAATACACAAAGTGATCAAAATATCCTGAAAGATTTACGCCCGAAAAAGTAAGTGTAATGGTTCGGTCATCACTGGGAAGATCATAAGATGCGGAAACCGGCAGTTGTTTCTGATTCACCCGGATATCCGTAAGGTATGTTTTGATATCAAACCGGGGGATGCTGATATTTGCCGGAAAGATGGCGATACCGCCTTCTGCGGCCAGGTAAATGGAATCATTCCGATAGGCGATATCCGTAATTACATTATTGGAAACACCCTCTTCATGATTCAGGTTGGTAATGGTATAACTGAACCGTCCCTGATCGATGCTATAATTGATATAGGCCGCGCCACGCCGGGTGGTAGCCCACAATAACCCGGGTTTATCAGTACTCTGAAGCTTTACTACCGAAAAATTCAGGAACCGCGGATCGGACACCTGATATACGATCTGCGTATCCTTGATAACAAAGAGGCCGTTATTCATGGTTGCAACCCATATCATGCCATCGGGAGTTGCCACTGTAGACAATATCCGGGAACCTCTGAGCGGCGTTTCACTACCGATCTCCGACAAGGTATTTAAGGTATAATGATACCTGAAGAGCCCTTGTGTGGTTCCCAGATAGATGTATTTACCCTGTGCGGCCATGTTTGAAACGCGCAGCAGTGGTATATTCAGCCGCGTGGCCCGCTCCGTTATCGTATTGATCTTATATAAGCCTCCTTTGGGGTCCACGCCGGAAACAATAATAATACTATCGTTGTAAACAGTTCCTTTTTTCAACTGTCGGATCGTTTCCGATGTTTCCAGCCGCACGAGCCGGTTGTAGTCGACAAAACAGCCCCATTCAGACAGTACAAACGTTTTCTTTTGGGATCTCAGCAGTCCCACAATACGCGTGGTGTTACCTTTTTCATTGATACTGCGGATGCGTACCGGGCCATTCCGGGGCTTTTCAATAATGTCTCCATAATTGTTTCCCCCATATATGGTTCCGTCCTTGTCTACGCAAACAGATCTGAAATTATTTCTTGTTGGAGGAGGAGGCAATGGCCGGAGGATATTCAGCGAGCCTTTTCTGAAAAGCAGCAGGCCCTTATCCATGGTCGACACCCAGATATCCCCGTTCTTATCTCTGAAAGAAGAGTTGGCAAAAAAATTGCCCGAGATCTTAAACTTCAGCGAATCCGTCAGATAATCAAACACGTAGATGGCGCCTTTGGCGGTAGATACATTGATCTCATTGCCATTTTCCCGGATCATCAGCGGATTTTCATCAATCTCTTTTTCTACCACGTGGAGCGGATTTCCATGGCCCGATTTCTGTACAATATAGATCTTTTCAACGCCGCGCAACACATACAACTTGCTTTTCAGCTGGGTATTGATTTCATAAAACCGCATCTTCTCCTCTTTTTCAAACAAGAGTACGCTATCCAGGTGGCCCTGGCTTTTCAGGTATGCGTAATACTGAAGCCCGTTTTTACTAAGACCTGAATACATCCAATTCGGTTTGCCATCCTGAAAAAAACGGTACGCCGTCCGGCCATCTGACTGCTGTAGTTTTCTATTTTTAAACACCAGCTCGCCGCCTGTATTGAAAAATACCACACCGCCTTCTTCGAGGCGCCTGCTCCATAGTACCAGTCGTACAAAATCCTTGCGAACATTTACATTTTTCAGAGGGTCAACAAAACGATCTGTAGCCTCATCATAATAAGAGGGCCCCTGTTTAAAGGTGTTGATCCAGATAGTGCCATCCTTTTCCTTAAGCACCTCCAGCACGTCCATATCCGGCACTCCCTCCGGCATGGCATACCGTTTAAAATACTTGCCGTCAAAACGGCAGACCCCATTGTCTGTAGCCACCCACAAAAAGCCTCTATCATCCTCAGCACAGGAGTACACCAAATTGCTCGCTAACCCTTCATTTACGGTAAAGGCTTTTGCCATTCTCAGGTTTTGAGCAACAGCGGTTGTTGCAATCAGGCAAATCATCAATAAAAAAGCCCCAGCCCCAACATAACGGTTATAATTTTTCGCCATCCTCATAGCGGACTTCCGGGTTTATTTTGAATCTGCATGACCAAACAAAAATATACATTTTTAATACATCAATCTGCCGGCAGGAGCTACCGGGCTCATGAATACCGGACCGGCCGGAACCGCTGGCATGCGCCGCTGATGCCAAACTTTACCAAATTAAAAGTCATACCGCCGCAGGATTTTTACCGGGTGGGCATACGCATTAAAAAAGGATGTTCCTTGCGGTAACATCCTTTATCTATTGATTACTGGTTCCTAGCTGCATCCAAGGCTGTTGCCGCAATTCAGGCATTTATAACAGGTTCCGCTGCGAATGGTAATATGCCCGCATACATTACAGGCGGGCGCATCGCCCTGCATATTTTTTGCCGCTGCATTTACCGCATCGAGCCCGGCCTCATATTTAAAACTGACTGTACCTGTAGCCGGCTGGGGGGCCGTTTTACCCACCACCCGTACTTCACTCAGTTCCGGTTTCCGTTCCCCAATAGTGGGCGTTTCCAATTCCCAGTCTTCGTCGGCGCCGGGTTTATTCGTTCCGTCCAGAACATGCACCAGGTCTGCACGTCCAAGATATTCATAGGCCAGCGCCCGGAACATAAAATCAATAATCGACGTGGTTGATTTTATATTGGGGTGTTGCACCATTCCGGATGGTTCAAACCTGGTGAACACAAATTTTTCTACAAATTCCTCCAGGGGTACTCCGTATTGTAACCCTATGGAAACGGCAATGGCAAAGCAGTTGAGCATACTGCGCATGGTAGCACCTTCCTTTGCCATATCGATAAAGATCTCACCCAGGGTACCGTCTCCATATTCGCCGGTACGCAAAAAGAGTGTTTGCCCGTTGATCTTTGCTTTTTGCGTAAACCCTCTTCGTTTTGCCGGAAGCGATCGGCGCTCCACAATCATTGCTAACTGGCGTTTCAGCGAAGTATCTGCGCTATCCTGTACACGACGATTCACTTCTTCAAGCAATTCATCAATGGTTAATTTACCCAGGTCGATGATCGCCGCTTCCTGCGATGCTTCTTCGGTGGTTTCCTGCTCTTCTTCTGTTTTTGATTTGGTATCGGCCTTATTGCTCAGCGGCTGGCTTAGTTTAGAACCGTCCCGATACAGGGCGCAGGCCTTCAAGCCCAGTTCCCAGCTCAGTTTGTACGCATCTTCAATTTCCACAACGGCCGCTTCATTCGGCAGGTTAATGGTTTTACTGATGGCACCGCTCAGGAAGGGTTGTGCCGCAGCCATCATGCGTATATGCCCGTGTGCATGAATGTAACGTTGTCCGGAAGGGCCGCATTTATTGGCACAGTCAAAAATGGGTAAATGGGCATCCTGCAAATGCGGGGCGCCTTCCACCGTCATCGTACCACATACATAGATATTGGCCGCCTCTATTTCCTTTTCCGTAAAGCCCAGTGCTTCGAGCATATTCCAGCTGAAATCATTGTACTCCTCCGGTTTAAAGCCCAGGCGCTGCAGGCAGGCCTCTCCCAGTGTAAATATGTTAAACGCAAACCGGATCTCAAAAGCCGTAACCATTGCGGCATCGAGCTGCTGTATTTCCGCAGCGGTGAATCCTTTTGCCGCAAGCGTTTCATTGTTGATATAAGGTGCTCCTTTTAAAGTAGCATGGCCTTTTGCGTAGTTTACAATTTCCTGTATCTCCGTTTCTGTATATTTTAATGTGCGCAAGGCCTGGGGCACGCTCTGGTTAATGATCTTAAAATACCCGCCACCACTGAGTTTTTTAAACTTAACCAGTGCAAAATCCGGTTCCACACCCGTAGTATCGCAATCCATTACCAGTCCGATGGTACCCGTGGGGGCAATAACCGTTGTTTGCGCATTGCGATAACCATGCTGCCCTCCCAGCTGTACGGCCGTATCCCAGGCCCTGGTAGCTGCTTTTAAGAGATATTCCGGACAATGGGCGGCGCGAATCCCCTGCGGTTTGATCTGCAATCCTTCATAGGCATCCTCTGCGTCATAAGCGGCCGCACGGTGATTGCGCATCACCCGCAGCATATGCTCTTTATTCTCGGCATACCGGGGGAATGCGCCCAGGTTGCCCGCCATTTCTGCGGACGTGGAATAGGCCACACCCGTCATGATCGCTGTAATAGCACCCGCTATTCCGCGGGCAGCGTCGCTGTCATAAGGGATGCCACTCACCATCAGCATCGATCCGATATTGGCGTAGCCCAATCCCAGGGTACGGTAATCATAACTCAGCTGTGCTACTTCTTTTGAAGGAAATTGTGCCATCAGCATCGATATTTCCAGTACTACCGTCCACAAGCGGCAGGTATATTCAAACCCCGAAACATCAAACAGGTTTTGCTGCTCGTTGAAAAATTTACGCAGGTTCACGCTGGCCAGGTTACAGGCCGTATTGTCGAGGAACATGTATTCGCTGCAGGGATTGCTGGCGCGGATGGACCCGCCTTCCGGGCAGGTATGCCATTCGTTAATGGTGGTATCATATTGTGTTCCGGGATCCGCACAACGCCAGGCCGCATAATTGATCTGGTTCCATAGGTCTTTTGCTTTCACCGTGCGCATGGTTTTGCCCGTGCTTCTCGCCTTTAATTCCCAATCACCATCTGCCGCCAGAGCCTTAAAAAAAGCATTTGGGATCCGTACCGAATTATTGCTGTTTTGTCCGCTTACAGTTCTGTACGCTTCTCCTTCATAATCGCTGGAATAGCCTGCGGCGATCAATGCGGCTACCTTTTTTTCCTCTTCCACCTTCCAGTTTACAAATTCCACGATCTCGGGATGATCCAGGTCCAGGCAAACCATTTTTGCAGCCCGCCTGGTTGTTCCGCCGCTTTTAATGGCACCTGCTGCACGGTCGCCGATCTTTAAAAAACTCATCAGCCCGCTGGAAGTACCACCACCGCTTAACTTTTCGCCCTCCCCGCGGATACTGCTGAAATTGGTGCCCACGCCGCTGCCATATTTAAAGATACGGGCCTCACGCACCCAAAGATCCATCAAGCCTCCGTCATTCACCAGATCATCTTCCACACTCAATATAAAACAGGCATGCGGCTGAGGCCGCTCATATGCCGATGTAGATTTTTTTAATTGCCCGTCCTTTTGATCTACGTAGTAATGCCCCTGGGGCTTACCTGTAATTCCATATACTTCATGCAGCCCGGTATTGAACCATTGGGGGCTGTTGGGTGCGCAGGACTGGTTCAGGATAGAATACACCAGTTCATCATAGAAGACCTGTGCATCTCCGTTTGAAGCAAAATAGTTATACCGCTCGCCCCACATACGCCAGCAATGCGCCAACCGGTGCGCCACCTGTTTTACGCTGGTTTCACGCCCCAGGCTGCCGTCCGGTTGCGGAACACCTGCCTTTCGAAAATATTTCTGGGCCAGTATATCGGTTGCAATCTGGCTCCATTGCCGGGGAACCTCCACATCATCCAGCTGAAATACCACTTCCCCCGTAGGATTCTTAATTACAGAGCTCCGATAATCATATTGGAACATGTCGAAAGGGCTTATTCCATCCTGAGTGAATTTCCGGGTAAAACTCAGGCCTTTCCGGTTTTGCTTTTTCGTTGGCGCCATTTTATAAAAGTTTGGTTAAGGTTAAAAACATTGAAGCGTGAATAACGAATTTACTTTTACAAAACGGGGTTTCCCAGTGCTAAATATGCACAGTTGTGGATAAACCGATTTGGAAAACCTACAGATGGGAAGGGACGGACGTTTGGCCTCCCTGGGGATCGGCCACCCGCCTATAACCGGAGTAAGCAATAGATTTTTAAAGAAGCAGGAAGTCCTGGGAGGAAATAGCATTGAAGCAGGGCCCACGCCTGCGCCAACGTCTTTTAAAGCAATCCTTCACGCAATTGATCCAGTTTCAGGTAGCCAATGCCAACCGGATCTTCGTTTATGCCTTCTTCTTTTGTAATGGTGAGCATAAACCGCTCTTTCTGATAAGCAGGCAGGATGTCTTCCACATTGAATACATCATCAACATCCACGCCGTACTTGTTGTCGATATGACTAACCGCCTTTGCTGCAGCATTATAATCTTTATAAAAAGCCGTCTGCTTTGCCCGTTGAACAGCAGCGCCCATGCTACCGGCTACGGTTATCAGCTTATGGTGATATTCCTCAAAGCTTCCCGGCAGGTACCCCCCGAGATTGATAAAAAATAATAGTTCGGGTTGTACGCTCCTGTGCGTCCGCTCCTCTATCCGGATCCGGTAATCATCAACGGCGGTTACTTCGCGCCAGGCGTCGATATGAATTTTCCCGTCGGCTTCCGGCCAAAAGTTTTGTATGTCCGGAATGATCGCTTCCAGCGTTTTCCCGATACAGAAAAAAACGTCATGCTGCTCCGTATGTCGCCCCTGGGGTGTACACCCCAGCAAAAGATAAAACAGTTTATATGAGTCCATGGTCATTTACATTGATCAGTGATAACAATTCATCCAAGGTCTGAACCGGTCTTTGGCAGGCATAGTTTTCGCAAAGATAGATCAGCAGCGGGTTTCCGGCCTCCTTACCGGTCAGCATCGGAAAACGGTCATCCGCTTCCGTTGCCGCCATAACGATGCTGTTCGGCAGCAACTGGCTCAACAGCTTCCGATGGGCGTCTTTATGTTCGCCCAGCAGCACAATTTCCTTAAATCCTTTTTGTACCAGGTAAAAATCAAGCATCCAGGCTCCAAAGGAGGTGGGATACTTAAGTATGGCATTGCTCAACTGCGCAATCATCCGTTCGCCCTGTAGCCGCCACGCTGGCTTGTTAAATAAAACAGCCAGTGTCAACAGGTTCCTGGCCATTACAGCGTTGCCGGAAGGCGTTGCTCCATCATATACCTCCCTCTTACGGAGGATCACATCTTCCTGGTTGCGGGGCGTATAATAAAAATAGCCGGTGTCTTCCTCGGCAAAATCGGTCTGAACATTTTCACAGACCGTATTTGCCTTCAACAGCCAATTTAGATCCGTTGTAATACGATACAGTTGCAGCAAAGCCTCTATTAAAAAAGCATAATCATCCAGGAATGCCGGGTATTTGGCAGTTCCTTCTTTCCATACATGCAAAAAGCGTCCGTCCCCCCCTTCAAAAGCGTCCAGAAGAAATTGCATCCCGGTAATGGCTTTCGCCTTGTAGGCTTCATTGCCGGTTACTTCAAAGGCCTTGCTATACGCGGTATTCATCAGTGCATTCCAGCCAAGGATCACTTTATCATCCAGCCCCGGCCGCACTCTTTTAGACCGCTCCTTCAAAAGCCGAGAGCGGCCGTTTTCCAACAAGGTATCCAGTTCCGGCATGGTTATTCCCAACCGGGTAGCTACTGTTTCCTTCGGCTGCAATATCCGGGGAATGTTTTTCCCTTCCCAGTTTCCTTTTTCCGTGATGTCATAATATGCGACAAACGACGCCGCTTCATCTCCCAAAACTTCCTCAATTTCGCGTTTGCTCCATACATAGAATTTGCCTTCAACACCTTCGCTATCGGCATCCAGCGCTGCATAAAAACCACCCGCCGGATGCTGCAGCTCCCGTTCAATAAATGCAAGCGTTTGCTCCACACAACTTTTATACCGGGCGGCACCGGTTACCTGGTAGGCTTCGCAAAGCGTGGTTACCAGCAGTGCGTTATCATAGAGCATCTTTTCAAAATGGGGTATCAGCCATTCGGTATCGGTTGCATACCGGGCAAAGCCACCCCCTACCTGGTCATAGATCCCGCCCTCCATCATTTTATCAAGACTCAGCAATGCCTGCGTCTGCGCCCCGGCGGCCAGGCTTTCCGGTCGTGTAGCTTCTACCGCGGCATAATACAGCAGGTAACGGATCGTTTGCGTTTGCGGAAACTTCGGCGCCCTGCCAAATCCGCCCCAGGTCGTATCCGATTGTTTCAGGATATTGGAGCAGGCGGTATCCGCATCATCAGTTGTAAAAGCCATGGTACCGGCATCCTGGATGCCGAACGTATTGGCCTCCACCAAATGCCGGGTCAGATTTTCAGCCTGCTGCTCAATGTCAGGTCTTTTTTGCGCAAACGCATCTGCTACAGCCGCCAGTACCTCTTTCCAGGATGGACGGTTGGCATACGCCTGCGGCGGATAGTACGTGCCGCCATAAAAGGGCTTTTTACCGGGCGTCAAAAACACATTCAGGGGCCAGCCGCCACTGCCGGTCATTGTTTGAACCGCGTCCATATAAATATGATCAAGATCCGGACGTTCTTCCCGGTCGATTTTTATATTGATAAAATGCGTATTCATCAGCGCAGCTGTTTCTGCATCTTCAAAGCTTTCCCGCTCCATTACATGACACCAATGGCAGGCAGCGTAACCAATGCTTACCAGGATCGGTTTGTCTTCCACTATTGCCTTTTGCAGCGCCTCTTCCCCCCAGGGATACCAATTTACCGGGTTATGGGCATGTTGTAATAGATATGGACTGGTTTCGCTTATGAGATGATTGGACATGAGAAAGGTTTCAAGTTTGAGGTTTAATGTTGCGGGTTGGATTTCGTGTGCCTGGTGCGGAGCGCTCCTTATCCAAACGCACCCACCGCTCAATACTGAAAGCCGAAGGCTGACGGCAAATCAGCTCCAGATTGAATTTGATTCTGGAAGAAGCACTTCGAAGCTGTAACGCGATCTGTATTCTTTCATCATTTTGCATTTCTACCGGCCCCATCCCCATTTGAGAAATACGGGCATGGCTTTCCCCCAGGTGGCCACGTCATGTTTGCCGTCGTCCAGCTCGAGGTAAGACAGGTCTTCGGGGTGATACCCTTTTTTTAGCAATTCTTTTACAATATCCCGCGTATCATCCACCGCGTCAATTACACCATTATTATTGCGGTCGTGCGCTTCGTCCATCAGACCGCATTGCAAAAAGAACTTCAGGCCCGGTTTATATATCCCGTTCCGGATCTGCTGTTGCATGATACGGTCCTGGTCATCGTTATAGGTGACATCATCCTGGTCCTTGCTCCGCCACCAGAGCGAGCCGGAAAACACACCGGTTTTGGAAAACACTTCCGGATGATTCCACACGATATCCAGGGCACTTAATCCACCCAGTGAAAAACCGGCAAATGCGCGATCTTTAAAACCCGGTACGTTGTATCGGTTCTGAATGAACGGCATCAGCTCTTCAAGAATAAAACGGGTATAAGCTGCTGCCCGGTCACCGCGGCCGAGATAATCTGCTGCTGCCGCTACCCCGTATTCCCTCTTCCGGTCGGGCCCGGCCGTAATGCCTACGCAAAGCACTGGGGAGATCCGGCCGTCGACATACAGGCCGGTCAGCAATTGCTGCAGCTCCATTACGGGAAGGTCCTGGCCATCATTAATCAGCAGCAGGCTGAGACCGTACGGGTCATCCAACACCGTAGGCAGGTAAAAATCAATCATTACCTCCCTTTTCAGAAATGCTGATAAAACGGTGGCCCGTTCAGTTACATAGTCCAGTTCCTTTACCATATTCATTCGCTCAAAAGTAATGAAATACCCTGTTCCCGTACCGAAATATTAAGACCAGTAATAATTTTTTGTGAGGAATTAGAGAATAACTTAAATTCAATCTCAAATTAAACAAAACAAATATGGAGCCTGTAAAAAGCGGTATGAAGCCAGGTTCGACAGGAACTGCATTCGTCCCTTTGCCGGGTTATGAAATCACCTTTAAAACAAGGCGTATGCGATAACAACAAACTACAGAGGATCTTTCACCTCATTCCCGGATCATCATTTACAGACACCGGCCTGCAGCCACAATGCGGCCATTGATCATTAAACCGGTTCTGCACGGCAGAACAATAAACAATAAGAAAATGAAAAAAATCGGAATTCTATTTGGTAAAGAGCGCTCTTTCCCGGAAGCATTTGTGCAGCGGGTAAACAGCAAGGGGATCGACGGGATCGTTGCAGAACCTGTGCGGATCGACAAAGCCCTGCAGGGACAACCCTCCGGCTACGCGGTGATCATTGACCGTATCAGCCAGGACGTTCCGTTTTACCGTACCTGGCTGAAGAATGCGGCTGTAACCGGCACGGCGGTGATCAATAATCCCTTCTGGTGGAGCGCCGATGATAAATATTTTAATAACTGCCTGATGACGCAGATCGGGGTGCCCGTGCCCAAAACAGCGATTCTTCCTTCGCATGACCGGCCAGACGACACTTCCGATGAGTCGTTCAGCAACCTTGCCTACCCGCTCGACTGGGAAGGTATCTTCCAGGAAGTAGGCTTTCCGGCGTACATGAAACCCTTTGCCGGAGGCGGGTGGAAAAATGTGTACAAACTACATGACAAAGAAGAGTTCTTTGAAAAACACCGCGAAACCGGCCAGCTGGTAATGCTCTTGCAGGAAGAAATTGTTTTTGAAGAATACTACCGCTGTTATTGCATCGGCGGAAAACATGTTCGCATTATGCCGTATGAGCCCCGCAACCCGCACCACCTGCGTTATGTGGCTGATTTTGCGCCTTCCGCTGAAAAGTTGCAGGAGATGACGGATATTGTGCTGAAAATAAACCGGTACCTGGGCTACGACTTTAATACAGTGGAACTGGCGTTGAGGGACGGCGTTCCTTATGCGATCGACTTTTGCAACCCCGCCCCTGACGCGGATATAAAAAGCGTGGGTGCCGAAAATTTCGAGTGGGTGGTGGAAACAGCCGCCAATTACGCGATCGAAAAAGCGCAGGCCAATAATGGAGGCGACAACCTGACCTGGGGCGAATATGTAAAGAGAAGTGCGGGGAAATGAATTTGAAAATTTGAAAATGCGGGAATGTAATAAATAGTTGGTTCGGGTTAGGCCCACTCCAAATTTAAAAGACGCCATTCATTTTCAAATTTTCAAATCACCACTCCCGATAGTCCTCGGGATTCACATTAATAAAAAATGAGCATCAATTATAAAACATTCACGCTTGGCGTGGAAGAGGAATACATGGTTTTAGACAACCAGACCTTTGAATTAAAGAGCCATGAGCAAAAGATAGTACAAGAGGGGCAGAAGATCATTAAGGACAAGGTAAAAGCAGAGATGCACCAGGCGGTGGTGGAAGTAGGCACCGATATCTGCCAGGACATTGATGAGGCTTATAATGACGTGGCCCTGCTGCGTAAGACCATATCGGATATTGCCGGCACCCTCGATCTCACCCTTGGTGCTTCAGGCACGCACCCCTTCAGTCATTGGGAAAAGCAACTGATTACCGATCATATCCGGTATAACGAAATTGTAGCCGAGCTGCAGGAAGCCGCGCGCAGTAATCTCATCTTCGGACTACACGTGCATGTGGGCATGGAAAGCCGGGAGCTGGCCAATCATATTGCCAACTCTACACGGTACTTCCTTCCGCATATTTTTGCATTGAGCACCAACTCTCCTTTCTGGGAAGGAAGAACTACCGGTTATAAATCCTACCGCACCAAAGTGTTTGACAAGTTTCCCCGTACCGGCATCCCTGATGCATTTGAAAGCATTGAAGCTTACGACAACTATGTAAAAATGCTGATCAAAACCAACTGCATCGATAATGCCAAGAAGATCTGGTGGGATCTGCGGGTGCACCCCTTTTTTAACACCGTAGAATTCCGTATTTGCGATATCCCGATGACGGTAGATGAAACCATTACTATTGCCGCCCTGTTCCAGGCCATTTGCGCCCGCATCTATATGCTGCGCAGCAAAAATCTGAATTTCATCCAGTACTCACGTCCCCTCATTAATGAAAATAAATGGCGTGCCAGCCGTTATGGCATCGATGGGTACCTGATCGATTTCGGAAAGGAAGAAGAGGTGAATACCCGCGCGCTGATTTACGAATTACTGGATTTCCTGGACCCTGTTATCGACCACCTGGGCAGCCGGCATCGTATTGAGCATGTACATAAGATCCTGGAACGCGGTACCGGGGCCGACCGGCAGCTGGCCCTGTTTGAGCAGACAAAAAATCTTACGGACGTAGGCCGGTATATCAGCGAAAGTTTTTTGGAAGGATTGTAAACCAAACTTCCGGAGCAGCTTGGCGCGTTGTTAAAAAACGGCCTTACAGCTTTCAAAGAAAATGCCCGCAACCTTTATGAGATAAGGTTTGCGGGCATTTATATAAGCCGTGAGTTATTACTTTTTGATCACTTTAGAAGCCTTGCTTTCTTTATTGTCGCTGTTGATCGTGGTTACACAATAATAGCCCGCCGCAGTAGCATCGGCGGTATGCTCACCTATAATAGCCAATACTTTTGCTTCCTGCTTCAGATCGGCCGTAAAATAAACGACAGACCGTGTATTTCCACCCGCATCCCATTTCAGGCTGTTGCCTTCAATACGAACATTTTGCGGCTCCGCCGGGTCGGCAGCAACGCTCCGTCCTAAAAACGGTATCACCGTAGGAGTAGTCCAAAGCGTGGCTAACTTATCGGTAATACCGATGGGGTTGGTCATAATATACTTGGCACTATACAACAAATGCCCTACAGAAGCCCGGTATTTTTTTGTCATGGCCAATTGCTTTTCCAGCTCATTTACCGACTGAAAAGCAGCGGGTGCCGCAGGATCCCCAAACCGGTAATATCCATAGCCTACCATCATTGCTGCCTGGTAGCGGAACTGGTGCCACCATTGCAGGCGCTCTTTAAAGTCGTTGGATGCAGCGCCTATCTGCTGGTAGAGCTGTGGAATGATGATATCCAGCCAGCCTTCCCGGTTCCATTTCAGCACATCCGCGTATAAGGTATTGTAATTGTAGGTATCGCTGGCCGCAGGCGATATGGAAAACACCACTTCCGGCCGGGTAGCTACAATTATATCATGTACGCCCTTTATGGCTTTATTCACATTCTCTCTTCTGAAATTTTCAATGGAAGCAATGCCCGCACCATACTTTACGTAGTCTGCATTATCCGAAACCATGGTACCGGCAGTGGAAGGATCCGGATAAAAATAATCATCGAAATGGATACCATCCACATCATACTTGGTAATGATATCCTTTACAATATCCGCCAGTCGTTGCCGTACTTCAGGAACCGCAGGGTTGTAGATCTGGATCTTTTCATGGCTTACCACCCATTCTGGCTGAACTGACGGATGCAGGGCCGGATAGGCTGTGGTACTGCTTGCGCGTGTGGCAATACGATACGGATTTAACCAGGCATGAAATTCCATACCCCGGGCATGTGCCTCATCCAGCATAAATTTAAGCACATCATAACCGGGATCTTTTCCTCTTGTACCGGTAATGACTGCGCTCCAGGGTTCATAAGGCGAATTATAGAATGCATCGCCCATACCTTTTATCTGCACAAAAACGGCATTGATGTTTAACTGCTGAAACCGGTTCAGGTAATCGATATACTGCTGCTTCTGCACAGCCATATTATACTGATCCTGTGGCCAATCCAGTCCCCAGGCAGTGGTAACCCACACGGCCCGCATTTCCTTTTTGGGGATGGTAAATGCATCTTCCTGGGGTTCGGGGCCCACACTATCATCATCTTTTTTACATGCGTTCAGCCCTAATATGAACGCTGCAATTATAAAAAGCCAGATATTCTTTTTCATATCCTAAATTTAATTATTCCGCCCCCGGCGGGATGTATGAATGTTCTTCAATAACCGTTACATTAATCGTCCAGTGCTTTTTTCGGAAAATCGATCATTACAAAACCGGCATCTGCAGAAGCAGCAAAAAGCGTAAGTTTATCATCAGTACCATTTACATCTTTTGTAATGTACCAACCGGATTGTGTACCGGGCGCACCATTAGCCGGCCCCATCAGCGGAAACTTAAATAGTTCAGTCTTATCTGCTTTGTTGTTGAAAATTTCCAATGCTTCTTTGGTCGTAGCCCCCTTTGTAATATCGTATACAAACAAAACTGTAGCCCCGTTGGCATCCCGGGCAGCGCCTGTCATGATCAAATAACGTTCCCGGTTGAATGTAAAAATACGGGCATCCGTTCCATAGATGGGAACCGCGTTGTTGGCCAGTGTATAAGACAGTGCGCCGGACTCGTTTACCAGGTTAATGGGAGCAGCATACCCCGTCAATACATATTCATTGGTATTTGGCACGCCAGTCATGGTCATCCATGCTGTAACGCCGGGTTGTGCAGGAATGGACACAGGCTCAGACAATGTAGTATAATTGGTTACCTTTACTCTTAATATATCTCTTATATTAACGGAGCCGCCATTATTATCGCCAAAAAACATATAGCCATTACCATTCGCATCAAGACTTACCGACATATTATCGCCATAACGAGAACCCAAGGTTGGTATAGATGTATAAGGGATACTTCCAATAATATCTGGGGCTTTTGCAGGATCAGTCCAATGATATATTTTTAATGGTGGCGCTGATGCCAAATTACAAATATAAGTATGCCCGTTAATTTGAGCCCCACTACTGTACGCAAAGGTACCTCCGGTTACGCCGGTAAGATTGAGCGGAATTTTATTGATGACATTTTGTTTCAGATCACTTACATTCAGCAAATGCGGATTGCTGGCGGTTCTGGCTACTATTAACACCTTGTTTCCATCAAATCCTGTCCACCGAGTACTTTGGGAAACAAAATCGGGATAGGTAGGATTACCAACACTGTTATTGGAATAATCATAGATCTGCGGCTTTGCAAAATCAGCTCCAAAGGGAGGAATTTTTAAAACCAACGTAGCAAAGTACTCCCGAAAATGCATATTGTTTTTTACTTTAACAACTTTGGTAAGCGTTGATCTACCATCAATAAAATAATTGCTGCCATCTTTGAAGTCCAGCTGGAACGAAGTCGTTTCCAGCGCCGCTCCGTCTGACATCACTGCTTCAATCCTTAAATTACTGAAATCGCTCATTGTATCCAAACGAGGAAAGGAAATGCTCTTGCTGTTCTCGTCTATCGTACCTTCTAAAGTTGTATTCCTGTTTGCGCCTGCATTTACAATTTTTATGGACTTCAATACCACTTCATCCGTAGAGTCTACATTCGCCGGATATTTTTTCTGACATGACATCATCAATAACGTGACCAATAACGTCATCATCACTGTTGTGTACTTTGAAATATTCTTTATCATTTTATTCAATTTTTCATTGACTAATCGATTATTGATATACCGGCCATCCCTCTGTTTGCGACAACATATAGCCCATACTTTTATAGTCATCCATCTGGGTTTTACCCACCGGCGACAGATAAGGGTTTACTCCGGTTTGGTTCAGGAACGGCAGCCGGCCATTGGTATTGACACCCCGGTAAAATCCTTTTAAGGCGACCCCATTGTTACCATTGTAAACAATTGCGGAACCTGTAAGCGGTACTACCGAGATCTGCCCCACTTTGGCCGGAACCAGCTCGGTAGGCAACTCGGCGGAGAAGTTTACCCAACCGCCGGATAACAGGTCTGGTTTGGCATCTGTATCCATATAATCCAATTTTTTCCAGCGTTTCAGATCCTGGTAACGGGAATACTCAAAAACAAATTCCATCCGGCGTTCTCTCCGGATCTCCCATAACAAAGCAGGCACTGAAGGGTCTTTTAACGGATCATCGGGCAGGCCAGACAGGTTTAGGGGTGCTGTTTTGGTCACCCCTTTTGCAATGGCTTCCGGAGCCAACGGCCGGTTTCGTATCCTGTTAATCGAAACATCAATATCTGATTGCGTGGCAACACCTAATTCAGCCCGCGCTTCAATCCAGTTTAACAATACTTCCGCATACCGAAAAACAGGATAGTCCGTTTGATTTTTATTGGAAGTAAATTCTACCGGTACGGATCCTCCGGCATCAACTGTTGCCACCACGCTTCTGGGCAGAAATTTATTGATATACCAGTAAGAAGCCCGGTTTCTGACATTGGGCTTATCGTAAAACGTAGCTTCCAGGCGTGCATCTCTTGTTTTAACCATATTCGACAAGGTAAAGTCACCGGCATTAACTACTCCTGAACTTTGATACGGTTTCCCATCCACACATATAAAGGATTTAATCAGGTCCGTAGTGGGTCCAAAAGCAACAGACTCCGACAAATTGTTATTGGTTGCAACGGCATGTGTTACCCCAACGGCCGGATCGTAGTGCCGGTACATGATAACGTCTTTATTTCCCGCCAGTGTATTGGAGGTAAACAGCGTTCTAAAGTCAGTAGCAATATCATATTTTCCGCTATTCATCACCAGTGCCGCAGCATCCTGGGCCAGCTGGAAAAATTTGTTGGACTGAGCTGCATTATTGTAGTAATATTTTTGCCAAGCACCTTCAGCAAGTGCAATCCTGGATGCAAAGGCCGCTACGATATACCGGTTCACCTGCTGATCGCCATCAGATGTTCTTACATTGCTCATGGCAAATTTCAAATCCTCATATACCGCATCCATTACCTGGTTGCGTGGAGTACGTGGCTTGTACAGGTCGGCCAGATCTGTTTCTACAGGTACATAATCGAAATAAGGCACATCCCCGTAGGTAGAAACCAGTTCTGCGTATTCCATTGCTCTGAAAAAACGGCCAATACCCGTCCAATGGTTATACGCTTCTTCGGGCAAAACATCCTTCATCCTCGTTTTAACCCGGTCAAGCATAATATTGATCGAACGCAGGGTACTCATGCCCCAGATCCCACTATTGGGCACGGCCCTTGTAAAATTGCCCTGGTTGCCCATAATAAATACATCATCACTAAACGTAAAGCCAAGCAATGCCGCACCGGATTCGGCGCTGAACTGAGTACCGTATCCTACAAAGTAGCCTGTATAAAATTTATTAGCGTATAGTCTTACATTATCTTCAGAACTCCATGCCGTTTCATCCGGTTGGTTGGTCAATGGAGGTCTGTCCAAAAACTTTTTACAACCGGTGGCTGCGGTTATTAAAAGAATCAATATAAATGTATATTTCTGTCTCATTTTTATTTGTTTTAAAGCAGGAGATGAAAGAGCATTACAATCCAATGTTTATACCCACAGAAGCAATCTTAAATGTGGGGTTCGATGTACCAGTACGGCCCAGGTTATAGGTACCATCGCCTTTTAGCATGGAAACACCCGAGATCGCCTCGGGATCAATGGGCAGTCCCCGCAATTTGTCAAAGGTGATAAAGTTTTCCATGGACATATAGAGCCGGGCTTGCTTCATCCTTGCCCGCCGGAGTATACGTTCTGCTACATTATATCCCAAGGTGATATTCTTTACCCGGAAATAGGCCATGTTCAATAAATAACGTGTTTGCGGCACCATCACAAAACCGGAGTTTGAGCCGCCCATATCCCAGGCCCGCGGATAGAATGCGTCTGTACGATCAGCTCTCCAGTAGTTTCCGGCAATTGCCTGGGGCATGGCCCCTTCCTTTGCAAAATAGCCCGGGATGGCCAGCTGACCGGATCCCCAGATGCTTCTTTTGCCTACCCCCTGTCCCATTACAGAGAAATCAAAGGATTTATAATCAAGTGCAATGCGAAAACCATACTCATATCTTGGCAACATATTTCCAATCACTACCCGGTCACCCGGATCTCCAAAGGTGCTTTTACCCGGAGTGATATACCCATCACCGTTTACATCCACAAACTTTACATCACCGGGGCTAACGAGTAAGATCTGGTTACCATCCTCAAAGAAGGTTTGGTATACTGGGTTATTTCCTGCCAGTTTATTGGTGCGCTTAGCGGTTCCCTGCCAAATAATCGTTTCCTGTACAAACTTGCCATTGGCATCATATACAAAATCTTCTTTTTGATACAGCCGGTCGGTTACATAGCCGTAGATATCACCATACCGCTTTCCGGTAACAAACGTATTGTCAATTTTCCGGTCTTCCCATTTAAGATTCCAATCCGCAGCCTTGGTTACCACAGTAATCGCATCTGATAAGTTGGCTGTAAGGTTTAGGCCAAGACCACTTTGAAAACGGTGATTGAAGTCCAAAGCAATTTCCCATCCATTTGTCCGCAAATTACCGTAATTGCCCAGTGGGGCAGCAGCGCCGAATGTTGCAGGTAATGATTGCCCGCTGATGATCATGTTCTGTGTTTCCCTGCTATACCAGTCGAATACAACGCCAAACTTATTGCGAAAGAACCGCAGATCAGCGCCCAGATCAAGCGTTTGAATATTCTGCCAGGTGATTCCCTGAGAAACCGGGCCTGGTGTACTTAATTGTACAAATTGCTTGCCGGCGCTAGTCAGCCATGAATTTTTGGAGATATCCATGGTCGATGTATAAAGCGTATTCGGTACTGACTGATCACCAATCGCACCCCAGGAGCCCCGGAATTTTGCAAAACTGAGTATGGGTTTAAGTTCCTTCATAAATGCCTCGTCGCTCAATACCCATCCTGCAGAGAACGAAGGATACCATTTCCAGCGCAAATCAGCAGGAAACTTGGAGGTGGCATCATAACGCAGGTTTCCTTCAAGAAGGTATTTACCGTTAAACGCATAATTCAACCTGCCGAAATAGCCCAGTTGAGAATCCCAGTTGGCGTCTCCTCCAGTTGTTTCCGTACCCACAGCAAAATCGAACTGCGGATTATCTTTATTGATCAGATCGGTTTTCCTGGACCAATGGCTGTTCCACTTATTGGCCACGATATTGGTTCCAAGGGTAAATTTAAGATCATGGAGTGTGTTTAGTTTCAGGTTATACACCGAATAGGCATTTACGGTGTGCCGTTGTGCCGCCCATGTAGACTGGTACACATAACTCTGATCCTTGGTTACATAATTTACCAGCGGGAACCGGTAACCGGGCATACCGGCAGAATCTGTTATGTTCCCTCCGTCATCCACGTATACCCGATCGCCATCGGCATCTATCCAGGGAACAGCGGCATACCAGGGTTCCCGTAAACTAAGTGTAGGCAGAGAATTGTTGAGTGTTTCTCCACGGTAATCATAGGTATAGTCTGCGATAACCTGCCAGTTCTTTGTAACATCAATGGTAGTTCCGAAGTTAAGATTTACATATTTATTCTTTAGCGTAGCCGTGTTCGCATTTTTTGCATCCCAATAAGGGTCCCTGATCTCTTCACCCAATTCTTTTACGCCTGTAGGGAACAACAGGCTCCAGCGATATAAATACAGCCAGGGATCTGCTCCAAAACCGGAGGTATTGGTTGAATTGGGATAACGTTTAGCCCGATCGGAATACATAGCGCCCCCCCTTACGGTAACATAGTCATTTACTTTTGTAGAAACTTTAAGATTGGCTGTGTACCGGGTAAAATCATCGTACTTGGCCGGCTTCATCATTCCCTCCTGGCCCAGGTATCCAAAACCAACATTATACGTGGTGTTATTGGATCTTCCGTTTAAAGAAATATTATGATTTTGCGTAAAGCTGTATTTCTTGATCATGGCATCAATCGGATCATAGATCCGGTAACCATATTTATCAGTACCATTAAAGTACCAATCCCGGCCATATACAACGGGGTCTGTTGGTTTTACCGTACTACCATACAGGCGTTGCCACTCCCGGGCTTTTTCCACACTGGCACTATCCAGCCGCCAAAACCCACCGGCCGGTCCGGATCCTTTCATATTCTTTTGGGCATCCAGGGTATATTGCAGTCCATCAATCCCTGCCAGTTCCAGTTCCTTAAAAGGCGTTTGCCAGGAAAAGTTAGAACTATAAGTAAGCGTATTCCCCTGCGTTTTTGTACCCTTTTTCATCGTGATCAGGATCACCCCAAATGCTGCTTTTGCCCCGTAGATCGATGCAGAGGCCGCATCTTTCAGTACTGTAACACTTTCCACATCATTGGGATTCAGATCCTGGATGCTGGGCACTTCCACATTGTCTACAAGAATGAGGGGTTGGCTGGAGCCCTGAATGGAACCGATGAATCCGCGTATATTGATCAGCGGGTCTGAACCTACTTCCCCACTGGGAATGCGTATGGATAGGCCGGGAACAACACCCTGCAGGCCCCTGCCTACGTCGGCTATCGGACGGCTCTTCAGGTTGTCCATATCCACATTGGTTACCGCCCCCGTAATATTACCCCGCCGTTGTTTACCATAACCCACCACAATAATTTCATCCAGCGAATTAGACGCCGGCTGCAGCATTGCCGTTACCGGCCCTTCACCGGAGATCTTTAACTCCAACGGTTGATAGCCTACATAGCTAAACTGCAATGTTTGGGCTTCCGCTGCCTGGATTGAAAATGTACCGGCTTCATCTGTAACCGCAGAAATGCTTGTTCCCTTTATGGTAACCGTTACGCCGGGCATGGGGTTATTGGCCTCCGAAACCACCGTTCCGGATACCCGGCTGTTCTGCGCCCATAAGCTACAAGGTGCAGAAAAAGCAAGCACTGCAATCAGCAGCACATAGATTCGTAATCTTCTCATAACTTTCTATTGTTTATTTTCTACAAAACAGTAACACCGGCTGCTGCGTATGGCCGCAGTATTTCATGGTCCGGATCCAATTCTGTTATTAAATAGTCTATTTGTTTTAATGCACATACCTGCAATGCCTCAAAAGAGTTGAGCTTTTCGGAAATTGCAAGACATACGGTTTTGGCAGAAGCAGCAATCATGGCTTTTTTCAATTCCACCACTTCCCAGTCGTTATCGGTAATACCCCGCTGCAAATCGATGGCGTTGGTTCCAAGAAAGCAGAGGTCCGCATTCACTTCCTGTATTTTTGACAATGCGCTGGCCCCGGTGGTGATGCGTGCCGCCTTGTTTACTTTGTCTCCAACTACCACCACATTGATATTGGGATGGGTAATGTATACGTTTAATGCGGGGATACTACCGGTGATAAACGTAGCCCGGAGCTGCGGCGGCAACTGTTTTGCCATTTCCAGAATGGTGGTGCCTCCGCTGGTAAGCACATACATATTGTTCTGGATCAGCCGGATCGCTTTTTCAGCAATCGTTACCTTCTTTGATTGGGAATAAACAACGGTAGGCTCAAACTTCACTTCGTTAAAAGCCAGTGATAATGCACCGCCATGTACCTTGATCAGTTTTCCCGCCTGCGATAATTCGTACAGATCTCTCCGTACCGTGTCTTCAGACACACCCATATCAGTACATAAGCTTGCATTCACTACTTTATTGTGCAGGTCCAGTCTGTGCAGTATATAAGCTTGTCGTTCTTTTTTTAGCAAGTCAATCAGTTTTAATATAGAAATGAAGATAGGGAGTTTTTCGCAAAAACCTGCAACTTTTTATAAAAAACCGCAAATAACACCATACTATAAAACATAAAAGTTGCAAAAAGATGCATTTTAAAGCATAATGATCAGTCGTTAGTATTTTAAGGACCCGTGCCTAAAATTGTTTTACGAAGCTGGAACAACTACCGGTTATACACATTAAAAACAGAAAACAAAAAAATATTCAGCTCCGTTTTTGCCTATCTTGCGCGGCCCTATATCAACAACAATGACGGCGCAACGTACCACGGCAATATTGCTCACCGCACATAAAGCGGGAGAAAAGCAGGGACTACTGCAGATCCTTTCGGTAGATAAAAGCAGTAGGCCGCCCGTTTATGAAAAAGCAGCCATCGATTCCCGTTCGGTAGTGGGGCATTTTGGCCGCCTGCCCGATCCACTCATCAAGGCATTGGCCGCTTTCAGTGAAAGCAATTTGTCCAAGACGATCGCTGCCATCAAACAGTACTTTGAGGTCCAGAACAGTCCGCTTGCTTATCGCGATTTCCAGGAAAAAGAAGTTGTAAAACATCATTATGAGCTTTTCCGCCAGGTAAAACCCTGGTTTGAAAAAATTAAATGGTATCATAGCTATAAAGGCACCGGAGACCGCTGGATCACCGGCCCGTGCCGCATCAGTGCCCAACGGCCCTATTTAAAATTTGAAGTCGCCGAATCCGCAAGTGGTTACCAGCTTCAGGCGATTGCCGAAATTGCGGGAACCGATCATCTGCTGAGTAACCTGGAACGGCATCACTTCTTTTTGCGTAAGGACGAAGAATATTTCCTGATGCCGCTTGCCGATCAGCAAACCCTTGACGGACTTGAAAAAGAAGCGGCTTTTCGTTCGGCCACCGCTGATGTGCTGCGACCGGTTCTTTCAAGGCTGGAAGAGCGGTACCCTGTAAAGCCTCATGCCCTCCAGGACAGCCAAACGGTGGAAACACCGCCGGTACCTGGTGTACTGCTCAGTGAGCTGAGCGATACCTTTTTAATGTTAACACCCCAATGGACCTATGACGGGTATACTGTAGAAAACCCCTGGGAAGCGGCAACAGAAATCCGGCAAAACGGAGAACGCGTGGTCATCCACCGCAACCGGGAGCAGGAGCAGGAACTGAAAACATTGCTGGAATCATTACACCCGCGCTTTCCGGATCAGCATAAGGGCTACTATTACCTGCCTTTTGCTGAAGCTCAAAAGCGGCAGTGGTTCCCAAAAGTATATCACCAGTTATTATTATCCGGGGTAGACCTGAAGGGCATGGATATGCTGCGGCACTTCCGGTATTCATCGCACCTGCCGGAAACCGATATTGAATGGCTGCAGGAAAAAGACAACCAGCTTACCTGTCGTTTTGCTGTGCGCTTCGGAAAAGAAAATGTTCCGTTACAGGAATTACAGAAAATTTTATGGGCGGGTCAAAGCACCGTGCTGCTCAAAGGTGGCACACTGGGGTTACTGAACGACGCATGGATGAAACAGTATGCAACCCTGGTGAAGCATGCAAAAATTCATAAACAGGAGCTAACCATTGCCCGCTGGCTCTCCTTCTCCCTGCAGGAACCAGGAAATGAAAACGCTGTATTTGCTAATAAGAGTGCAGGAAACTGGTGGCAACAATGGCAGCAATGGCAAAGCGATGCCGAGGTATACCCGTTACCATCCACATTGCAAGCTACCCTCCGGCCCTATCAGCAAAAAGGCTATGAGTGGATGTGCCTGATGGCGGATGCAGGTGCCGGCGGTTGCCTGGCAGACGATATGGGATTGGGTAAAACCTTACAGGCCATCTCATTTTTAGCCCGCGCCATAGAAAACAGACCGGGAATGCAAAGCCTGGTCGTATGCCCCGCATCCCTGATCTATAACTGGGAACAGGAATTAAAGAAATTTGCACCGGGCCTGACTGTTACTGTTTTCCATGGCCCGCAGCGCGATGCCTCGGTTATCGGTAACCCCGCTCAACAGGTGCTGATCACCAGCTATGGTACGTTCCGAACGGAAGCCGCACAACTTTGTGACCAATCTTACCTGTCTGTTTTCATTGATGAAAGTCAGAATATAAAAAATCCCTTTGCCAAAATCACCCGGGCAGTCGGCGAGCTTCGGTCTGTTTATTGTTTTACCCTCAGCGGAACCCCTGTTGTAAATAATACCTTTGATCTTTATGCACAGCTCCATACGGCATTGCCAGGATTACTGGGCTCCCGGGAATTTTTCAAACGGGAATATGCGGATCCCATCGACCGCAACGGGGACGATGTTAAAAAACAACTGCTGCAAAAACTCATTGCGCCCTTTGTACTGCGGCGTACCAAGGAGCAGGTAGCTCCTGACCTGCCGGAAAAAACAGAGATCACGTTGTGGTGTGACATGGACGATAAACAACGGGCGCTGTATGATGAAGTGAAAGAACAGATCCGCAGCAGCCTCTTCCTCGATATAGAGAAAAAGGGAATGGCCAAGGCCAAGCTGGATGTACTACAGGGCATTTTAAAACTGCGCCAGGTTTGCAACGCACCGCAACTCCTGCCGGAGGCCGGGGAGCAGGGAAATGCTTCCGTAAAAATGGAACGGCTTTTTGAAGAACTGGAACTGGTACTCCCCAGGCACAAGGTGCTGGTGTTTTCACAATTCACCGGGGTGCTGAACCTGATCGCCGGAATCTGCAGGGAGAAGCAGATCAACTATTTTCATTTTGACGGCCAAACACCGGCCGCACAACGTATGGAAATGGTACGGGCCTTCCAGGAAACAGACAATACAACCGGTTTGTTCCTGATCAGTCTGAAAGCGGGTAATGCCGGTATTACCTTAACGGCTGCAGACTATGTGTTCTTATTCGATCCCTGGTGGAATGAAGCCGTTCAACAGCAGGCCATCGACCGTACGCACCGGATCGGTCAAACCAAGAATGTATTTGCCTATAAACTCATCTGCAAGGATACTATTGAAGAAAAGATCCTGCAACTGCAGCAGCGTAAAAAACAATTGTCCGCCGACCTGATTTCTACAGATGAAGGTTTTATCAAGAACCTGGCACAGGAGGATGTGGAGTGGCTGTTTGGGTAGGCCCATCTAAACCCGGCGGCTTACCGGATTCCAGGACGCCAGCCACTGCCAGTCACCGTATACTATATCGGTCTACAAAGGGATCGTATTCCTTTTATCGATCGTACTGCTGCACCGGTTCTCCGCTATTCATACGTTGCATTTGCAATGGCGGATAAGATTGTTTGCAACAAACCGAATGAAGCCCTAAATAAACTTGGGCATCCTTTATATTTTGTTTATTTTTAAAGAGCAGAACAATTGTTACTACGCCAGGCCTTTTGAATACAGACCAACAGATCAGCCCAAATCACTTCTTTTTTTCAACACCTAAATAATAAAGCCATGAAAAGAAAACTGCTCAGTTTATCATTTGCCCTTTTTGCATTGCAACTATGTTCCCAAGCCCAAACCGAATATTGCGAGGGTGTATCGGTAGATGTTTACGCACCCAACCCGCAACTGGGAATGTATAATTACTTTGGTGCAAAAGCTACGCTTGCTGCGCCCTCCTGTGACGGAGATGTTACCATAACCGGTTATATCCGGGAAGAAGGCGGAGGCAGCACGCCCAATGTACCGTTTACACTTGTTGTTCCCAAAGGGGATACGGAGGCCTACACCGGGTTTATTTTCCAAACAGGGCCGGCATCTTCCGGTGAGGTAAGAGTGACCGACATCAGTCCCTGCCCTTACTCCTCCTGTTTCGTAAGTATTAGGAATAGCAACAATTTCTATTGGTCCTACGAAAAAGCAATGCGCCTTTTCTGGGCCTAGTCCATCCACAGGATTGATTGCTGAAGCCGGCTTGTTCAAAATCATCTTAAAAGGCCAGTTCCGGTAAAACCGGCCTCCGGTTGTACAGGCCGTTTGCAATCATTCAAATCCATTAACAGCAAAATGGTTCACCTCTTCAGTGAACCATTTTGCTGTTGGCATACCAGGAACCGGCCGTTTTATGTTGAACAAGCTTTCAATGGCGAATGTCCTTCCTGGCTTTCAATCCTGTATTACAATGCCGTAAATACCCGCACGGCGGATACCGGTGTGGCAGCACGCATACCGGCAAACACGTGATGATAGGCCCGTCCTACGGATGCATTCCACCAGTCGGCATAATCCACAAAATTCCCTGCCGAATTGCGTACCTGCAGCGCTCCCACATCCGCCCCGCTTCCATTGATCAGCCGGATCCGGTAGTCAATACGCGCAGATGATGATGAGATCTGTACTTCTTTTATTACTGTAACAGGCTCCCACCCGGTAGCCTCACCAAAAGCCACCGGCTTGCCTACATTAATCCAATCGCTTTTTTCCTTTGTTATAATATTCTTGGTATACTGGTACTGGTATTGCAGTTTCAGGTCCGTTGGTACCCCGCTGGTCTCAAACAGAAAATTGTAGAACTTTATCCATGCCGTCGATCCGGTGGTATCGGTTACAATTTTGGGATAAGGAAATCCATTGCTAAAAACAATCGGCGGTTTACTAAAGTCATAAACAAATATGTTCTGCTTCCCTGCCTGCAGATTGCAATTTTGATCATAGACCAGCTGTGTACCTCCCTTATAAAGTTTTATATTGGTGGTACCAACGGCCGTAGTATAAAACCGGCCTACGGCTCCGCTGGGGATGGCGTTATAGGTAGTCAACGGCGACTTATCATTTGCAACTAACTTACTGTTTACTTCAACCCTGTTTATATCATTTGCAGCTCCGCTTGTTACAGGAACAAAATAATGCAACTGGAACTCGGCCGTATTTTCCGGCACCGGAACGGTATCATACTCTACCACATGCTTTTTACAGGAAGCAGCAAGCAGTAGCATGATTAAAAAATATATCAACGTATTCTTTTTCATATCCGTATATTTTACAGTTTATGCATTTAATTAATTTGGAAGTTCACCCGGATATGCAAACCAGGGAATGGATGTATGATAATTATCCGCAGTGCCCGGTATGGGCTTCAAAGCTCCCAGCGATTTGAGATTCCACATATATTCCGAATTATACCGGGGACGGAGCCGGTAACAGGGTGCACCCTCATTTTTAGTTGCATAACTTCCTTTACGGCTTTGTACCTGTGCGGGCGCCAGGTACAAACCTTTATAAACCTTGGCCGGATCCGTATCCC
Organism: Niabella pedocola; assembly: GCF_021044425.1. Taxonomy (GTDB): domain Bacteria; phylum Bacteroidota; class Bacteroidia; order Chitinophagales; family Chitinophagaceae; genus Niabella; species Niabella pedocola. The sequence continues at coordinate 630,516 of NZ_JAJNEC010000005.1, forward strand.
ACTTCTGACTGATAATGGCGGTAGTCCATCCATTACCCTTTGCAGGATAAGCACCGGAGTAAGCAATATCATAATGATATTTACGCATATCCACCCATGCTTCCGGTGCGCCCCATGGATACAAAGCAACCCATTTTTGCATCATGATATGGGATAGCGAAAAATCGGTAACACCTGCTACAAACGGACCTTGCAGGTAAAGCGCAGATAAGCTATTAAACACCGCTGTTGTTAATTTATCACCGCCGGTAGGAGATCCGGAAGTACCGGGATAAATATACTTACCGGTAAAATCCATATCGGATTTTACGCCGCTTTTAAACGCTTCAAACGCCTGGGAAGTCTGTCCCAATTTCCAATAGGCCTCTGCCAGGCAAAATTGTATTTCGGCACAGGTGGTTAAAATATACGGTGCATTATCACGGTAAATCCACCGCCCGATTCCGTCGTTCACAGCGCCCGAAAATTGCGACACATTATTTCTTCCGTAATAAGAAGGCGCCGTTCCGATAGGGCCTGCCGTTCCGGTAAATGAACCGCCATAATACTTATACGCCTTTACGCTATCTGCATTGCCCAGGTTCAGAAAATTAGGATTACTTGTTGTTCCCAGCTTCACCGCCATCCGCGGATCATAGTGCCCGGCAACGTTGGATAAGGTATCGGTTATGATTTGTTTCGCCGCCAGCTTATACGGATAATACGGGTTACCGACCAGGGAAGTTTTATTACCGGTGGCTTCATCATATTCCGGCACGGTTCCGGTAAGCACCTGTACTGCATATTCATGCTGAAAATAAGTCCAGCTAAGATTTCCGCGGGCCGTTCCCCAATAGTTATTAAACTCGGCGTAAGGTGCCTGTTGCGATCCGCCTGCTATTTTCAAGGTAGCATCATCATCTGAACTTTGAAAAGACTTACCTGCAGCGGTGATCAGCTCCTGCGCATAATCGGCCGCAAAATTGGTTTTATTAGACAAAGAAGACAGGTTGCGCACAATAACGGCATAGGCGAATTTGATCCATTTTGCTTTATTGCCTCCATAAATAAAATCATTGGCGCTTATTTTCGCGCCATAGTCATGCGGATCCGGTTTCTCAAGCAGCTCAATGGCTTTGTATGCCCATTCACGTATCTGCGGATAAATGTCTTTCTGATAATCATAATCGTGCGCCAGCAGTCCGGCTACAAATGCCTGCTTCATGGGGGCATCTACATTGAGCTTCGTCATCAGATCCCACGAAAATGCTTTTATTGCATAACCGATACCGGCCAGCGTCCAGTCTTCAGCGGCGATCGACTGATTGATCATATTTTCCAGGTTCATGCCCTGGTTCCAGTATACGATCCGCCATGCTTCGGCGGCAGCATCACTTCCGGGAATAAAATTATGACCTGCATAGGTGGCATAATCTCCGGAAGCGCCCATCATTTGCGTTAAGGGCCCTACGGCACGCACATCCCAATAAATGCCCTGGTACTGTTGAAGAATACCTGCCAGATACAGATACCCATCTATATGGTCCGGAGCGTCGATATTTTTATTTACATCCAGCCATTTCTTACATCCCCCTGTCAACAGCAGGAACGGTACTAAAAAAAATATTATCCTTCTCATAATTTCTTTTTTAATTTAATGTTAAGCTAAGCCCTACTGTTATTCCGCGTGGATTCGGAAGCGACCATACATCATAGCCTTCCCCTCCTGTACCACCGGCAGCGGCAGAAACCGTATTGCCCACCGCATCAATGCCCGAATAATTTGTCCAGGTAAACAGATCGTTCCCTATAACATATACATTCATACCGGATATGAGCCTTGTTCTTCCCAGTAATTTCTTAGGCAATGAATAGGACAGGCGTAATTCCTGCAAACGCAAATAATTAACATCCTTTTCCAGCCAGTCTTCATCACCCCCGGCGAAAATGCTGCTGCTATATAACCGGTAATCCACGGATATATTGTTAACTGTTGGGTTATCGGAGTTCTCATTCCCATCTCTCAACACCCCGCCAAAAATCACCGGCCCTCTTTCACGCAGGTTTACCGACTCCCAGCTGGTACCATTGCTCATCATCAGTCGTTTGGTACCGTTAACAACGGTTGCACCATACCGGCCGGCAAACAGCCCCGATAAACGCAGGCCTTTATAGTCAACACTCGAGAGGAATCCAAACCGCACTTTTGGTTCCCGGTCTCCGATCACGCTCCAAACCGCGCTTGTAATGGGGATACCTGTTACCGGATCGATCAGCACCTCTCCTTTATTATTGCGCTCGTAAGCCCGTCCTGTTAAAGTGGTAATGGGCTTTCCCTTCATAATCCCGTTACGGATGTTTCCAGAATTCCAGGTATATGCATCATAATATTCGGATACATTATCCGGCAGGTATACCACCTTTGATCCGCCGTGAGAAGCGTTCACCCCCACGTTCCAGGTTACACCGGAACGGCTGCGGATAATATCGCCGTCGATATGTGCTTCCCATCCCCAGGTTTTAAAAGAACCAACATTCATTGTATTCAATACAAATCCGGTTGCATAACTCAGCCGGAATCCTTTAACGATCTGGTCATCGTTATTGGTGGTAAAATAAGTGAACATGGTATTCAGCCGGTTTTGCAACAGGCGCATATCAAAACCCACTTCACGGGCCGTGGTCATTTCCGGCCGGAGGTTGGGGTTCGGACCAGTAAAATCATATTTAAATCCGCCGCCGGTTAAATTGGTCGCGATCAGCTGCGGATCTATTTCCAGGGGGCCTGCATCTTTACCTACCTGCGCAATAGAACCTCTTAATTTTATAAAATTGAGCACCTTGTTGTCTTTCAGGTTTAGCAGATCCGTGAGGATCAGCGAACCTTCAATCGCCGGGTAGAAATACGCATTGTTATTGATGGGCAACGTAGATGACCAGTCGTTACGTCCTCTTAATGTAACAAAGGCCAGGTTATTGTATCCAAACTCGAATTGACCGGACAACGCCTGTATCCGCCGTTTGGTATTGCGTTGCGAAGCCGTTTGCGTTAACGGGTCGGTATTATTGATGGACTGAAAATCAGCAATAATGAACTTGGTACCTATATTCGATACCCGGGTTACCCCGTTTTCAAGCTGATGATACCCCACCTGTGCAGATAATGAAAATTTATCGTTGAAGAATTTATTGTTATACCCCGCAAGCACATTGACAGTAGGATCCGAAAAATTGGAATGTACCAGGTCATAGCGTCCCAGGCCGGCGTTGTTATTGGCGTAATAGGGATGCCAGGACGACTCAAAGGTTTGCATGCCTACATCCCATCCCAGTTGCGCCCGTACAAATGTATTTTTAACCGGAGTTGCGGTAAGCGCTACATTCGAAAGGAACCGGTCTGATTTGTCGTAATTTTTATTCTTGTACATCGCAAATAAAGGATTCAGCAAATCGACATCGATATAATAATCCGGCTTCCGCATATGAATACCATCTGCTGCCAGGTAGTTGGCCATATTGTCTACCATGGGCCATAACATCGCCCTGTACAGGGGTCCGTCTGTTCCACGCAATATCTTTGCATTACCCGTTTTGGTATATTGCATGGATCCCTCAAACTTCAACCACTCGGTTACTTTGGCCTGCCCAGACAGGCTCAGGCTCGTACGGTTATAATCCGTGGTCTTTACCACACCGGCCTGGTCCAGGTAAGAGAATCCGGCCCTGATGGTTGCCTTATCCGATCCGGCTTCTACGGAAACATTGTGCTTTTGCGAATTTCCTGTTTGCAGTAACGCCGCTATATTATCATATTGCGTTATTCCCTCGGGATACAATCCGCCAAACTTTGCCGTGTAATAATAGTTGGTGGTGCCATACGCTCCATTTGCATACTTGGTTTGCATATCCGGGTATCCATAGGCCTTATCCCACCGGAAATCATTGCTATAGGTGATGCGTCCTTTGCCGGGTCTTCCCTTTTTTGTGGTAATGATAATGGCGCCGTTGGATGCATCTGAACCATATAAAGCCGCTGCTGCAGCGCCTTTCAATACGGAAATGGATTCGATGTCCTCAGGATTAAAATCGTTCCCTCTCGATGCAAAGTCCAGGTTACGGACCGAGTAGGTTTCCGTACCTGCCATAGCAATCGGGTTAAATGTAGAGTTATTCATCGGCACCCCATCTACCACGTATAATGGCTGGTTGTTACCTGAAATAGAAGTAATATTCCGGAGTACAACGGTGGTGGACGCGCCCGGAGAACCACTGGTAGATGTTACATTCAGCCCCGGCACCCGTCCCTGGAGTGCCGTAATAAATGCATCTCTTCCGGATTCTGCAACCGTAGCTCCATCGATCATCTGAACAGAAGAGCCTACTGCCCGCTGAACCCGTTTCATACCAAACTCGGTTGTCACCACCACTTCATCCATATTGTCCTTTCCTTTTAAAAGTGTCACCGCAATCGCTGTATCGGCACCTACGGTGAAACGAAAGGATTCAAAACCAACATGTGAAAAAACAAGTGCACTCGCCCTGGCCGCGTTAATACTGAAACTGCCATTGCTTTCGGTGGTAGTTCCGGCAGCCGTACCATTGATCGTAATCGTAACACCTGACAATGGCCTGTTTTCCTCGTCATGTACCGTTCCTGTAATCCGCCTCATCTGTGCGTTTCCCTTATTTGGAAAAACCACAAACAAAACCAATAACAGACCAATCAGTCCAGTTAGTTTTTTCATTTCTCATACTTTTTGATTAAAAAATTATAATAGATCCAGCTTTTAAACAGCATAGCGTATACCGGACAGCACGTATGGTTCCCCATTCGTCTAATGTCAGGGCTTCCTCAACAGATCCCCGCTTTCAATAACCCGGTTCATTCGCAATGAATGCAGATTTATTTCCGATACCCCATAACCAATAACCACAGGAATACTGTGAATTGCCGTAAATCCTTCCAGCGCGTGTTTCTCCCCATTTCTACCATGTATACGGCGGATTCCTGTTTGCAATCAATCGTTATAACATCTTCTCAAGTTCTAGTCAATTCGCTCACAAAGACTCTGTTAAAGATATGTAAAAAAACCGTAAAAAAAAGCAGTTTCTATAAAAAACCTGCAAATATGCGCAAAAATTTTAGGAGGACTTCCGCGTGCCAGGCTCATTTTATAAACCAAACTGGTCCTGCGTATATATTTATAGTATATAAGTGCCGCCTATATTCCGGAACAATATCTGAATCTGGCAGCGTTGCCTCAATGATATCAAAAATACCCGGTGCAGAACATTGCCGTTCCCCACCGGGTATTGAATACTACCACCCGGGGTTCTGCTTAAAACTTCCGTCGGGATACAAAGCGATCTGCCCGGTAGGAATGGCTGAAAGATAGTTTTTAGGATCAATAAAAGGTCGTACGGTTCCCGCAGTATAGGGCGTAATATAACCGTTAGCATCTGTTTTAACCTGGCCATTTCCGGCAACCTTCGCACCCTTGAAAATATCCGGGTTTACTGAGTTATCCATGTAACTTCCTTTTGCCCATCGCATCAGGTCATCGAACCGGAATCCATCCAGCATTAACTCTGTTCTACGTTCACGGCGTACTTCCCACAACAGGGAAGTGATGTTTTGATCGGCATCCTTTTTCGGATCTGTAAAGCCCACTCCATTTATTGCGGTGCCCTGGTTTCCTGCAAGCTGCAGCGATGCCACCCCGGCACGTGCTCTTAGTTTATTAACAGACATATCCAGGTCGGACTGACTGATACTGTATTTACCCATGCGGTCAAGCTCTGTACAGGCTTCGGCATAGTTCAGCAACACTTCCGGAAGACCGAAGATCGGTGCGTCGGTTGTGTTGTTTGGCGCCAGTTGATTGTCTGCCGGCTGCAGAAACTTGGCCGGACGGTAACCGGTACTGGAACTTAATCCGTTTACCAATTTACCCTGGTAACATAGAAAATCGCTGATCGTTTGCTGTAATCGCTTGTCGCGGTTTGCCCGAACATTAATAATGGTATCATCTCCTTTGTATAAGGGAGACAGGCTAATGGGTAACCCATCTGTACATAGATAAGCTTCCACGGCGTTTTTAGACACGCCTTTCATTACGGTTGAACTATTGGTAAAACCGATCACTGAGTGACCCAGAAATCCTGCCAAATATTGTTTATACAGGATCAACTGCTTGTTACCGTTCAAATCTAATGAATTGTAAGTGGTTTGATAATCCGCATTCAGCCCATACCCCGCAGCGGGATTCATTAGCTTTTCAGAAGCCGTTTTGCATGCCTGCAAATACACATCCGCATTGGTTACCGCCGGATCCTTGTGATAAATACGATACGTACCTTCATACAAACCCACTCTCGACAATAATGCGTATGCCACATCCTGGTTAACGGTATTTGCCTGGTCCTTAACCCGTAAGTTAGCAACAGCAAAGTTCAGATCCGCCAATACACTATCCATTACCAACGCACGGTTGTCTCTCGGTTTATATATTTTTTGTTCATCGGCCAGATCGAGATAAGTATTTACAAACGGAACATCTCCAAATGTTTTTACCAGGTTGAAATAGGTCATTGCCCGGAAGAATTTTGCAACGCCTTTCCAATGATTTTTTGCCTCGTCCGTAATGGTCATTCCATCAATACGCGCCAGCATCAGGTTCGCTTTCCGCACCCAGTAAAAGTTCCACGCAGCACTGCTGGCCGGTGCATTGGCTGCAAAGATCTGCAGGCTGGGATCCGCCTGATCATCGTTAAACGACGTAAAATAAAAATCGCCCTGACTACTTCCATTGCCATAACCCGGAAACAGGGAATAAAACTCCCAGCTATAGGCTCTTAAGTTGTCTTCACCGGTCCAGAAATCGCCGTCACTAAAACTATCGAGCGGAACCTTATCCACGTATTTTTTACATCCAAATGCTGTAGTAACTAAAAACAGCAATACGAATAATTTATTATAGAGTTTCATAGTCTGTTTGTTTTATTGAAAGTTAATTTGCACCCCAAATGAAAGGGTTCTGGCTATGGGCCATGTTCTTCCGGTAAACCCGGCAGTTGAGCTAACATCGTATGCTTCCGGATCAATCGGCAGGTATTTATCCTTTATAGTTATGAGGTTTTCGCCACTTACATACACCCGCACTTTTTGAAAATGATATTTTGCCAGCAGATCATATGGTAAGGTATAACCAATGGTAAGATTTTTCAGCCGTGCATAAGCCAGGTTTAACAGGTATTTCGTTTGCGGATAAAAGTTATTGGATCCTGCCTGCAGGCCGCTCACCGTTCCACCCTGGTTATTGGGATAAGGATTGGGGAAACGGGCATTAGGGTTTTCAGGAGTCCAGTAGTCTACCTGGTCCGCATACAGGATATCTGTACCCTGGTACATCGGCAGTACTACATTTCCCAGGCCCCAAACGTTTTGCTTTCCTACGCCCTGGAAAAGGAGGTCCAGATCAAAGTTCTTATAGTTCCCTCCCAATCTTCCGTTATAGATGTAGCGGGGCCTGCTATTGCCAATCACTTTTAAATCGCCATGATCTGCAGCAGATCCCTTGCCCCCATCAATTTTATCATCGCCATTGATATTCTTGTATTTAATATCTCCAGGACCGTATACAAAGTTTCCCGTCTGAAGATTTTTTTGACTGGCGATACCTGTGGCATACCCGGTAATTTTTCCGCTGCCATCTTTCACAAAATCCGCATCCGTAAAATACCGGTCGGTTTCAAATCCCCAGATATCACCGAATGTGGACCCCGAATAATAATTATTGATCAACTGAGAAGGATTATACCATTTCGTTACAATTGTTTTATTATCTGAAAAACCAAGCATGCCATAAAGTGACAGATCATTGTTTACGGGTACATATCCGTTTATCGTGATTTCATAACCACGGGTGCGCAGCGTTCCGTCATTTCTTCTGGGTTCAAGACCGGAAACGGTTCCTCCAGACGTGCCAAAAACAGCAGGGAGCGTAACGGTTGCAATCATGTCGCTGGTGGTGCGCTGATACCAGTCGAATGTTACAGAGAGGTTATTATTTTTAAAGAAACTGAAGTCGGTTCCGATATTTATCGACTGAACTTTTTCCCAAAGAAGATCTTTAGGCACCGCCCGCGGAAGTGAAATACCCTGCGCCCAGTTTCCACCCGCCATCCAATATCCGCTGGTACTAAACATTGATGGGATAAAATATTGAGCACCGCCAAAATCCTGGTTGCCTACACTTCCCCAGGAAGCACGTACCTTCCAGTCGTTCAATACCGGCTTCAGGGATTGCATAAATGATTCTTCGCTGATCCGGTATGCTCCTGACACTCCGGAGAAAAAAGCCCATCGATAATTCAATGGGAAGGAAGACGATCCGTCATAACGCCCCATTAACTCAAGCAGGTACTTTTCTTTATAATCGTAGTTTAGCCTGCCAAAAAAGCCGGCATAAGCGCGGTTACCATGGCTGCTGTTGGCGAACTGATCGCCTGTTGCCAGGTTCAGCTCTCCTTTATCCGGGTCCAATAAATTTCTGCGGGAAGCCGAAAAAGACAGGTTTTCATACTCTTCTGAATTGGCACCCCCCATCAGTTTGAAATGATGATCATTGAATTTTTTAGTATAGGTTAAAAAAGCATTGAATGAATTCTGCCCTACGCGTGTAGCGCTATAACTAGCCACATTTTGCGATGCCAGTGAAACGTCCGCCAGAGCAGAACTGATATTATTGGGATCGGGGATCGCCGCCCAGTTGTTTAAAATCTTTACAGGCCCGCCCACCTGGTGATTGATCACATTGTCTTTTCCAATTACATAATTTACATTCAACTCCAGATCCTTCATGAGCTTCATGGTTGAAGTCAGCTCCACCCGGGTATAGTTATCAATCGTGGAAGACGGGTGCGCAGCATTAAGAAATCCGGGCACATTCCGGAAATACTGCCCATTATAGGTACCATAAGGCCAGTAAGCACCCCACCGGTACATGTAGTAAAAATAATCCTGGTATCCATAGGGGGCAGTGTATTCAAAATTGCGGTACATCGATTTGATACCTACCGTCCACCATTTTGTAATGTCTACATTTACGCCACCAACAAGGTTATATTTTTTGATATTATCCGGGTTCATTTTAAACATGCCCCCCTGATTATTATAACCCGCCGATAAATAATAGGAAACCCGCTCACCGCCACCGGTAACACTGAGCGTTTGATTGGACTGCGGCATCGTACGGAACATGATCTTATTCACATCCCATACTTTATAGAAGTAAAAAATATTATTGATAATATCAAAGTCCTGGCCCTTGATCATTTCCATTCCGGTGTTTGTGCTTTTATATTTTTCTTCCCAGGTCTGGATACCACTCAACAATGTTTTCAATTGCATTCCGAATGATTCAGGAGAGGCCGTACCGGCCCGCTGCGCAGCTGAAATAATACCCGGTAATTCTTTAACAGGATCCGCAAACTGGGGAAGGTTGATCGCTTTGGCCCAGGAATAATTACTATTGAAACTCACAAGCGGTTTTTGATTCCGTTTTCCTTCCTTCATTTTTATCAATACCACACCAAAAGCGGCGCGGGTTCCATAAATGGCCGCAGAGGTAGCATCTTTCAATACCGATATGCTGGCGATGTCATTCGGATTAATAATACTCAGATCCTGTGTTTCGATATTATCCACCAAGATCAGCGGTCGTCCGAAGCCGGACGCATTGATCGACCCGACACCTCTGATATTAAAATCGGCTGTACTGGTGAGGCCGCCGTTTTTATACATAATATTTAAACCAGGAACAGCACCCTGCAAGGCCCGCATGGGATCTGAGATAGGTCGGTTGGTAAAGGTTTTTCCTACATCCACCGTAGCAACGGCGTCGGAAAGATTGGCTCTTTTCTGGCTACCATATCCTACTACCACTATGTTTTCCAGTTCTCCTGTGCTTGCTGCTAATACCACATTTACAATATGGGACGCGCCTACTACAATGTTTTTATCAACAAACCCAACAGCTGAAACAGAAAGACTGTCTCCCGCAGTTGCCATCAATTCGAAATGTCCTGTGGAATCCGTAGCAGTTCCCTGCCCTGTTTTTAAGGCAATAACAGTAGCGCCTGGTATGGGGGATCGCCCATCGCTCGTTACCCCCCCCGTAACCTTTCCGGTCTGACCAAAAGCAATTCCCGACAAAAGATTACAAATCAAAAATGTCAGCAGACATGAATATTTGTTCATTTGAAATTTGTTTTCATTTTTTATAAAACCGTTATCCCGGCCTTTACATAGGGCTGTAGCAACTCGTCTTGCGGATCCAGTTCCGTAACCAGGTAATCGATCTGTTTCAGTTCACACACCTGCAGCGCTTCAAAAGAGTTCAGTTTTTCTGCAATCGTTAAACATACGGTTTTCGCAGAAGCCGCTACCATTGCCTTTTTCAGTTCCACCACCTCCCAGTCGCTGTCCGTAATACCGCGGCGCAGGTCGATGGCATTGGTCCCCAGGATACACAGATCGGCGTTCACTTCCTTGATCTTGGCAATGGCACTGGCGCCCACCGTGATCTTGGATTCTTTATTCACTTTATCGCCCACTACCACTACATTAATATTGGGATGCGCGATATACGCGTTTAATACCGGTATGCTTCCGGTAATAAACGTAGCCCGTAACTGGGGAGGAAGCCGTTTGGCCATCTCGATGATGGTCGTTCCCCCACTCGTGAGTACGTACATATTTTCCTTGATCAGCCCGATTACTTTCTGCGCAATTACCGCCTTCTGCGTTTGCGAGTACACCGGGCTGCTGTTAAAATGTACCTCATTAAAAGCCAGCGAAAGGGCGCCGCCATGTACTTTAATCAGCCTGCCGGCCTCTGCAAGTTCCTGCAGATCTCTTCGAACCGTGTCCTCAGACACGTTCATATCCACACAAAGCTTGGTACTCAGCACTTTATTGTGCAGATCCAGCCGGTGGAGAATGTATGCTTGTCGTTCTTTTTTTAACACAACCGTTAATTTATTCCTAAAGGTAAACAGGAAAACAGCAAAAAGTCGCAAAATCTCAAAAAAAAAAGCAGTTGATCTTCCGAGAACTCCGGTTTTTTTAAACTAATTTTAACAAATACCTATTTTTTTAACATTTAACCTACTGATTTATGAAACAACTTTACCTCTTTTCAATCCTGGTACTAACGCTTTTTTTTATCCGCTGTAAAAAAGAAGACATCATTCCTTCTGAAAAAAATGCCCCAGTTACCAAACCAGAAACGCTTGCAATTTGGAATGGCTCACCTATTACCACAGAGCAAATCCCTTATCAGGCGCGTATTGAGAGAATTAACGGGGCACAAGGTTCTGGTGGCGGAGTCATTATCGGAAGACAATGGATTTTAACAGCGGCCCACGTGGTAGAAGACGTTCAACCGAATCAACTAAACATCCGCCTGGGATTGCATGACCTTAGCAATCCCGTTGGATCGCAAAGCTATAGTGCCGATCAAATTATCATCCATCCGGATTACAGAAACGAATCGATATTCTTTGGAGCAATCGATATCTTGAAAAACGATATCGCGTTGATCCATTTATCATCCCCCATCCAGCTTAACAATCACGTATCGGCCATCCTTTTTGCTGACGATACACACGAAAATTTCTATGGTGCTACCCTGTTTACTGTTTCAGGTTTCGGACACACCGAATCCGGTTCCGGAAGTCCGGTCCTTTTATCTACTACATTGAAATATGCAGAAACAACCACCCAGTTTATCAAAGCTGTAAGCCCTCCCGGCGAGCCTTTGTCGAGAACGGATGCAGGCGATAGTGGCGGACCACTCACTTATGTTACAGGTGAAGGGCGCTTTTTAGTGGGTGTCGTTAGCCATAGCAGAAGCAGCAGTGCCTCAGCTTCCTATTTTACAAGAGTATCTACATTCGCTCCCTGGATTACCGCTATAACCGGTATCCAGGTACAGCTGCCATCCGGTATTTTAGGGGCCAGCCCTTCGCCCTGTCAAACATCTTCCCAGTTCAGCTTAAACAATGTTCCGGCCGGAGCAAACGTAATCTGGGAAATTCCATCGTATGCCTCCGCCACTTTATCTGTTACAAATAATACCGCCACGCTTAATGCTACGGCAAATGAAGGCGTAGGGTTAACAGCCCACCTGGATATATATGGAAATCTGTATACATGGTACCGTGTCGTCAACTTTGGATATATTGACCGGTTGTTAACTGGCGTTGATGCAACCTATTTACCCGGAGATTTTATTCCCCTGGAAATTACACCCTCCAATGATGACCGACTATATACCTGGTACATCGATGGTATTATGGCAAACCAGGTATCAATACCGGAAGGGGCTATTTTCAATCACGGATATTATTATCACATCTATGCTTCCGAACCAGGGCTTCACCGGGTCAAAGTAGAAGTCAGTACCAAATGCAATACCTTCCAAACCTACGAAGGCGTTTTCACCGTAAATGATCAATAGCAATTTTAGAAAAAGAAGTATATTTGTTTATAAAAGTTGCATAAACAACTATTTTTCGATTATCTAAAAAAAACGCGCCATGCAAGAAGCATATATTGTTGCCGGCTACCGTACTGCAGTTGGCAAAGCAAAGAAGGGAGGACTCCGCTTTTACCGGCCGGATGACCTTGCCATTACCGTAATCAAAGGTCTGATGGCATCACTGCCCCAGCTGGAGCCCAACCGGGTAGATGATGTGCTTGTAGGTAATGCGGTGCCGGAAGCAGAACAGGGACTGCAGGTCGGGCGCATTATCTCTGCCCGCGCCCTGGGTATTGAAGTGCCGGGCGCCACCGTAAACCGCTATTGTGCCTCAGGACTGGAAACCATTGCCATGGCCACTGCCAAGATCCGCACCGGCCAGGCCGATTGCATCATCGCCGGCGGTACTGAAAGTATGAGCCTGGTACCGGCATCCGGATGGAAAACGGTTCCCTCCTACTCCATCGCCAGTGATGAACCAGACTATTATCTAAATATGGGCTTAACCGCGGAAGCCGTTTCAAAAGAATTTCATATCAGCCGGGAAGATGCGGATGCGTTCAGCTACCATTCGCACCAGAAGGCCATCAATGCCATACAGAACGGCTATTTTAAGGAAGGCATTCTTCCGGTGGAAGTAGAGGAGGTATTTGTAGACCCTAAAGGAAAACGGCAGGTGAAAAAATTTGTGGTGGATACAGATGAAGGTCCCCGCGCAGATACCTCTATGGAAGCCTTGCAAAAATTAAAGCCGGTTTTTGCGGCTAATGGGGTGGTTACTGCGGGCAACGCTTCGCAAACCAGCGATGGCGCGGCCTTTGTAGTGGTGATGAGCGAAAAACTGATGCAGGAACTGCAGCTACAACCCATCGGCCGGCTGGTAGCTAGCGCCGTGGCCGGGGTACATCCGCGCATCATGGGCATCGGACCAGTGGCGGCTATTCCAAAAGCCTTAAACCGCGCGGGCCTTTCCCTGAACGATATCGACCTCATCGAATTAAACGAAGCCTTTGGCGCGCAGTCCCTCGCGGTGATCCGGGAAGCAGGGCTGAATCCCGACATTGTGAACATCAACGGAGGAGCCATCGCATTGGGACATCCCCTGGGTTGTACCGGCTGCAAACTCACCATCCAGGTGCTTGGCGACCTGAAGCGCCTGAATAAAAAATATGGCATGGTTACGGCCTGCGTAGGCGGCGGACAGGGCATTGCCGGTATTATCGAACGTTTTTAGTTTTTTTGTCGTCTAAAAATCCGGTTCACTGTGCATAACGGTCAACCGGATTTTTTTTAGCCCGGCAGCGGAACAAAGGGCACCCATGTTGCGACGCTCCGTTCAGCTGCTGTGCCAGGTTCATCCCGTTCACTATTCAATATTGCTTATTCCTGTTCTATGTCCAAACCCTTTACAAAAACGCTCAATCTCGCCAATATCGTAAAACAGCTCTGGCCTTTTGTACGGCCCTACCGCACCATGATCTTTGGTACACTGGCGCTTACACTGGTAGGATCGCTGGCGGCACAGGTAAACCCGCTCATCCTGAAATATACGGTTGATCATGTAGACATACTCCTTCAAAAGCCCGACCCCATGCAGGAGGGCTTACGCCTCCTGCTGTACATTTCCATTATCCTGTTTACCAAGGAAATCGTCAATATTTTCATTCAGTTCGGACAGAAGTTTTATGGTGAAAAGATCCGGATCAACGTCAGCAATCTCCTGTCGGAAGCAGCCATTAAAAAGATACTTACCTATGGCATGGCCTTCTATGCAGCGCCGGAAAACCAATCCGGCCGCCTGCAAACAAGGATCGACCGTGGTGTGGAAAGTTTGACCCGGCTGGTACAAAACTTCTTTATCGATATCCTGCCCCTGTTCTCCAATGCCATCCTGGCCCTGGTGATCATGTACCTGGCCAATGTAAAGGTAGGGCTGGTAGCCACCGTGATCCTGCCCGCATACTTTTATGTAAGCAGCCGGCAGGCGCAGAAACTGCAGGGAGTACGACGGCAGCTGCGGCGGGGCAGAGAGAACAAGAACAACGGTTTGCTGAACCTGATTGAATCCATTACCGTAATCAAAAGTTTTGTGCGGGAAACCTATGAAGAAAAAAAACAACTCGAAATACAGGACCAGCTTACACAGGACCAGCTTTATACCCGCAAAACCAATTTCCGTTATGATGGTATCAAATCTTTTATAGAACAGATCGGCGTAGTGCTGATCATCATTCTTACAACCTACCTGGTGCTGGGTCACCAGATCAGCATCGGCGCCATTATGCTGCACATTATGCTTTTCAACAACGTATCGGCCCCCATCCGGCAGTTGCACCGTATTTACGATGAGGTAAACGATGCCTTTATTTATGCCGAAGCCTACTTCCAGATACTGGACGCAGAAGAAGCCACCGAAGAAACCGGTGCTTATAAAGAAGAAGTGGTAAAAGGCGATTTTGAAATGCAACAGGTGAATTTCACCTATCCCAATGGCACCAAGGCGCTGCACGATGTATCATTAAAAATAGAAGGTGGAAAAACAACCGCACTGGTGGGCCTGAGCGGCGCCGGGAAAAGCACCATCCTCAACCTGCTTAATAAATTCTATAAGCCGGATAGCGGCAGCATTGTATTGGACGGCGTTAACCTCGATGCATACAACAACCAGGTGCTCAGGAGTGAGATCGGACTGGTGCTGCAAAAGAACCATATTTTTAAAGGCACTATTGAAGACAATATCCGCTATGGAAAAATGGACGCCACAAAGGAAGCCATCATCACCGCCGCAAAAAAAGCCAGCCTGCACGACCAGATCATAGAATTGCCGCTGCAATATGAAAGTGATGCCCAGTTACTGAGCGGTGGCCAGCAACAACGCATTGCTATTGCCCGGCTGTTTCTGAAAGATCCTCCCGTGATATTTTTAGATGAGCCCACTGCGAGTCTCGATGCTATTGCCACCGAACAAATCAAAAACAGCCTAGATGCGATCAAACAAAACAGAACCGTGGTGATCATCTCCCACTCTATTTCGCAGATCGTTGATGCCGATATGATCTATGTACTCAAACAGGGGCGTGTGGTAGAGCACGGCACCCATGAGCAACTCGTAGCCCTTAACGGTACCTACCGCGAAATATTCAATGCTTCTGCCCGCAGCCTCAATATCGCCCGCATCGCACAATCATATAGCTGATTTCCGGAACGTTCGCGCATACGTTAAAGGGCCAACTCCCGAAAGAAAAGATCCTTTAGGCGGTGGTTGCTCAATGTGATGCTAAACTTGTTTCAGCTTCTATCCGGCTTCCAAAACGGGTTCGCATCAACCGATACGGATCTGCCGCCCCTGGTTTGAACACCTCCGCAGTGAACCGGACGCGGGTATAATACACCTGAAACCGACACCCGGATACCGCGGAATATTTTAATTTTCGTTAACAGCTGTTAGCCCTTTATAAGCGTCCTATAGAGGAAGACTTTTTAATCAAGTAACCCAATTAAAAAATGTTATGAAAGTGAAACTGGCCTTGTTGGCATTTGCATTACTGGTAGCAGGCATTTCCAAATCGGAAGCACAGCACTACCGTTACGAAAAAAAATATACGAAGCACTATAAAAAAAGCTATCGCCACAGCCGGCCGGTTGCGGTGGCTTATTATCCCGTAGTGCACCGGAACCGGTATTATGAAAGCAACGTATACCCGGCGTACCGGAATCACCATCGCTACCGGAATCACCGGCACATGCCTCCCGGACATGCAAAAAAGTATTACCGCTCTCACAGGCAACACAAGCGGGTACATTATTATTAAAGGATAAACGCGTGATTCATAAGGCTTAAAATGGTTCAGCAATCGCCACCCCCATGGGTGGCCTGATTGCTGGTATAAAGTTTGATTTATAGCCCGTTAAAATCCCGAATATGAAAAGAATAACCGTTAATAAACCCGGAGTAACCATCTCGCTGGCCATTTTGTTTTTAACATTTTTTTCGGTAATGATTAGTTCCTGTGCCGATCCTTATTATCCTTCTGATAGTTATTACCGGCATGGACACCGTTACTATAAGCAAATGCCTCCGGGCCAGGCAAAAAAATACTATGGCGCTCA
This sequence comes from Niabella pedocola, assembly GCF_021044425.1. GTDB lineage: Bacteria > Bacteroidota > Bacteroidia > Chitinophagales > Chitinophagaceae > Niabella > Niabella pedocola. Next base: position 647,150 of record NZ_JAJNEC010000005.1, read on the forward strand.
ATCAGCACGGGACTTTGCACCCGGGCATAACAAGCGCCGTTACTGACATAAACTTTTTCTTTAACAAAAACAATAGCAGACAATGAAAATACAATTATTCAATAAAACCCGTCTGCTGGTCACCGGTGCACTGATCGCGTTGGTGGCGGGGCTTAGTTCCTGTGCAGATACCTACTATCCTTCAGATAGTTATTATGACGGGTATTACGGCTATAACCCTTATTACTATTACTCTCCGGGGTATTATGGCTATTATGGAAATGGCGGCTATTATTATAATAACCGGTATTACCGCAATAACCGAAATTACCGCCGTTATGAAGACCGCCGCAGGTCGGACGACCGGAGAAGGGTATACAGTAATAACAGCCGGGATCGGTATCGTGTAAATACGAATCGTAATAATGCGGAATATTACCGCCAGCAAAACAACAACCGAGTTCCGGAACGGAACAGCACCAACAGTCGCTCCAACGAAGTCCGGTCAAGGAATGTAACACCACAGCGTTCTTACAGCCCGCCCCCTCCTTCCAGAAATATACGGCAGGCGCCTCCTTCCTCCGGTTCAGGTGGAAGCTATAACCAGGGACGGTCGAACAGTAACAACAGCCGTTCTTCGAGGAGATAACCGAATACAGGAATTACCTACTGCCGCAGGCCTTTTGAAAAAAGACCTGCGGCTTTTATTTTTTAACAAACCGTTGTTCATACAACGCGATCCAGTCGGCCACCGAAATCCGTTCCAGGAGTTGACCGATCAACTCAAAAGGAATCAGTTCCGGTTTGCTGAACCGGATGCAACTTTTTCCCATATCGGGCTTTTTTGGGGCAACTTTCTTCCATTCATTTAAAAACCAGTCCATCAGGCCGGCATCCGCATATAGTCCCATATGGTAAAGCACAATTCCGTTCTTTTGGGAAGCCATGCTCAAAAACGGGAGCGGCTGTTCCGGAGCACAATGATAACCGGCCGGGTAAAGGCGGTGCGGCACCACATAACCAATCATACCATATGCCATTGTTTCCTCATAGCCTTCGGGTAAATGTTTCCGGATTACGGTCCGCAGTTTTTCCATTGAGGGCAGCCGCTCTGCCGGTATTTCGCTTAGATAATCTGCGACTGTTTTTGCCTTGGATTGCATCTTTTTTAAGCGGGTTTATTTTTTAGCATTTTTTTTACAGAACCAGGGAGCTTGTTGCCACCATTTTACTGCTTTTTATCGTCCAATAAATATAATAAAAAAACAATGAGTAAAAATGTCATAAAACTGGGCATGTTCCTGCTGGGCGCCAGCCTTTTTCTGGCAGTAGAAAGTTTTGCGCAGTACCGGCGTCCGCCGCACCGCGTATACAGGAGCCACTCCTATTACCGGGCACCGAGAGTTTCCATTGGTATCGGTGGGGTCTTTGGCTGGCCGGCGCCTTATTACCGGTATGGCTACGGACCCAACGTAGGGGTTTCGGTTGGGATTGCTTTTCCGCCCATTGGCGCCACTATTTATGCGTTACCCCAGGGTGCGCGCAGGGTGTATTATGGTGGCATTCCCTATTATTACCGGAATGATACCTATTTTATGGAGCGCGATAAAGGAGGTTATGAAGTGGTAGCGCCTCCGCTTGGAGCCACTGCTGCACGCCTGCCCAACGGGGCCCGGATGCGAAAAATTGACGGGGATACGTATTATGAATACAACGGAACGTATTACCGCCCCGATGTAGATGAGGACGGCGAACGGGTCTATATCGTGGTAGGGCGAAATGGAACCCTGGATACAGAAGAAGCAAGAACGCAGCGCTATAATGACGAACGTGCCGCCACGGATGAAGATCGCAATGATGAACGAAGCAGCAACGCGGTGCAGCAAAACAGTGACGACACGGACACTAACAGCGGTGTTTATGATACCCGTCCCCAGGTGGGCGACCAGTTTGACCAGCTGCCCAAAAATTCAACCCGGGTAACGGTTGGTGGCAAAACCCAGTTCCGCTCACCCGCAGGCACTTACTATAAAGAGGTTACGGTTGACGGAAGAACCGTATATGAAGTTGTTTCTTCTAAATAATAAAACATATAAAATGTAAGGGAAAAAGTGGCCTCAGACGGCCACTTTTTAATGTGTATACAATGCTCTAACTTTAAATATGAAGCGGCTACATTTCAATAAGTACAAGCATTTCCGGATCAGCGGCCTGTTTTTCCTGTTGTTGCTGGCGGGTCTCCTTTCGGGGATGGTCTTATCTGCACAGGAATCCCGGTCACTCCTTTGGAAGATCAGCGGCAATCAATTACAGGCGCCCTCCTATCTCCTGGGTACCATGCACCTGGTTTGCGGAGAAGATTTTGAAGTTCCGCCGAAATTGAAAACCGTGCTTAAAAAAGTACGCACGGTAACTTTTGAGGCGGATATCGCAGCCATGGATGGCGCAGATCAATTAATGGACCTGATGAAACCCGTGCCGCGCATACTGGAAAAGACCCCGCGGGTACAACGCCAGCTGCTGGACAGCTTGCTGAAAGAATACCAGTTAACGCCGGAAGCGTTGAATTATATGTCGCCCTTTGGAATTACTTCGGTACTGACCCTGAAAACCTTTAATTGCGCCGATCCCTCAGCAGTGAAAATGATGGAAAAGGAGCTCCTCAATTTGGCAGAGACAGATTCGCTGCAGATTGATCACCTGGAATCGGTTGACTTCCAGATACAGATGATCCGTTCGATGAATACGATTGATGAGCTGCTGAACACCCTGAAAGGCATGAAAGAGGCCCCTCATTTTATCAAAGACCTGGTACAGGTTTATAAAACGGAAGATCTGCCACGACTAACCGGCCTGATGAATGACCCCGCATTTATGAGCACCGTACAACAAACCCGCTTGCTCAAAGAGCGGAATTATAACTGGATGCAGCTCCTGCCGGGAAAAATGAAAAAGGCATCCACACTGTTTGCTGTTGGCGCCGGGCACCTTGGTGGTAAAAGCGGATTGATCCAGCTTTTAAAACAAAACGGGTATACGGTTACGCCCGTTTTTGAATAAGCGCCATGAAGTATCTTTGTATGCTGAAACCCGGCTAAACCACAGTTGTGCCGGTTTCAAAACATATCAGTGGTTTATTCTAAAACGAAACAATGATGGCTCAGGCTACGCAGCTGGCAAAACGATTCAGAGAAGTACACCTCGATGGCGACTGGGTGGCCGCCACTAATCTCAGGGCTGCACTATCCGGTGTAACCTGGCAGCAGGCAACCAAAAAGATCGGATCGCTGAATACCATTGCGGCGCTTGCTTTTCATATCAACTATTACATTGCGGGTATATTAAAGGTATTTGAAGGCGGCTCGCTGGACATCCATGACCGCTATAGCTTCGACGCTCCTCCGATCGGTTCGCAGGCAAACTGGGAGCAATTACTGAACAAACTATGGACCGATGCTGAAGCATTTGCAGCACATGTACAGCAGATGTCCGAAGAACAACTGGAGTCGGCATTTACAAACGAAAAATACGGCAGTTATCAGCGGAATATTGATGCAATGATCGAGCATGTATATTACCACCTGGGGCAGATCGTGCTACTCCGGAAACTGGTACAGGAAACGCCTGTGCATTAAAAACGTCCAACACTGATGAAAAGAAATTATTATATACTTTCTGCGTGTTTCCTGCTCACTGCGTTGTTATCGGGCATTTTAACATCCGGTATTTCACTGGTGGGGCGTGTGGGCGTAAATACGTTTTACAGGAACTATCGTTTTTTTAAAATATGGTGGCAGGCGGCACTCGTATGCTTCCTGTTACTGGCGCTTGTAGCCCTTTTGTTATATTCGATCGATAAAAAATTCAACGGCAGCAAGCGCCTGATTTTCCTTACCGGCTTTCTTTTCGTATTCCTGGGCGGTCTTTATATCAGCTACGCCGATTTCCGGAATTCACTTTCGCACCGCTGGCTTGGAGAACGTTTTCACCTGGGTATCTATTTATACTGGCTGGGATCTTGCATTACCGATCTGTTCTTCCTGCTGACCCCCCGAACGGTTCCGGGTGCAATTACAAGCAAGTCCGGCGCACCTGCAGGAACTTCAGCCGTTTCTACAGATCCGGATGCAACTGCTCCGCGAACCAGTATTTAAGTTCGTTAAAAAATGGCGGTTAAGGAGGCCTTACCGGTATGTACGGTTTTGGTTGTTCCCGGTTTACGGCCATCATATTGAAAATTCAATTCCAGGTTGCTCATCAGCCGTTTGGTAAGCATAATATTCCACAGGTAGTTTTTTCCCGGTAATAATCCATCCAGCATGATATAGCTTACCGTGGTGGTATTGGTTCCCGCTGCTGTATACTTCAGATAGTCCAGCGTAAAGCGTGCCGTGAGCGCAGCACTTTGAAGGATATTGTATTTTGTTTCGGCCGTAAGGGCATTGGATATGGCTTTTTCTCCGCCATATACCGGCTTGTTCTTCCGCACTTCATATTTATAACCGGCCATCAGCCGGAAGGTGGTTCCGCTGATAAACGACAGGGAGGGCTCTGCACTGTTTTTGGTAATTTCATAATTGCGGTTATCAAATTGCGCGTTATCCGAATAAAGTGCCTGCATCCCATTCCGTCCTTCAAGATTCAGCGTAAGACTGCTGCCGAAAAATTGCCGGTACTTCAACGACCATTCCTTGGTTTTGCGGCTTTCATAGCCATAGGTCAACAGTGTTTTTCCCGTATTCTGAAGGTTGCTGATATCAATGCCCCACACTGAGCTAAAGCGGTTAAAGGAAAGGGTGTTGACCAGCACCGAACTCATCGCAATGAGGCTGGTATCGTTTAACGCATAGCGGAACGGATTGAGCGTTACAAGCCCCGTAGCCTGTGCCTTTCGGGAAATCTGCAACGTGCTGGTCCAGTTAAACCGCGCCAGGAATAGCTGAAACCGGCTGGCGGTTTTGTCTTTCCATAAGAGCTTCGGATTCAGTCCCAGGCTGTAGTTAAACGTATTATAATTGGCCTTTATATACTCGTTGGTAGGGGTATTGATCCGTATAAACCGGGCCTGGTCAGGGAAAGCGGCCAGCTCAAATTCATTCAGTTGCTGTATACTGTCCTGGTTCAGGTCAATCCAGGTATACTGTCCCGTACCCGCCGGAACTTCCAGGTAAGCATATTCTCTTTTTTGCTCCTGACCCGAACCCGCTTCATACAGGATATTACCTGTAAGAAAGCCCTTAAATTCATTCATATTGTATTCGATTCTCGAAAGCAGTGTATTTTCCTCCTGCTGCCGGCTAACCGCCGCATTGAGTACGCTTAACTTCCGCAGTGTTGTGTTGAAATATAATTGCCGGTGTTGGTTTGCCAGCAGCTCTGCTTTAAAATTCAGGTTATAACTCCGGTCGCCTTTTACAAAATCCCTGTACACCGGGTATTTATCTTCTCTTGTAAAAAAGCTGATGCCATAATGATTTTGTTTGGCTTCATCCGATTTTATAAAGAATGTATACGTATCAAACGAAAATGCAGTAGCGTTTAGAGTATCCGTTACTTTATTCCGGCTCTCATTATGCTCTAGCGTATAACGGGCACCAATACTCCAGTTATCCAATGCCGGTATTTTTTTACTGATGTCCAGTATAGGGCGTAAAAAGTTTCCCTTATCAAGCATCCCGCTGTACTGCGTAAGGGTTACATCATTATTAAAGGTCCAGTTACGCCATTGTGTAAATTGTGTCAACGCATGCTGAAAACCGTTGTAACGGTCGCTGCGGTTATAGTTCGTAAACTGGTACTGCAGCCGGTTACCGCTCCCACTCTGCAATCCTGTGGCCGCGCGGATAATGTGCTCATCAACCCGGGCCGTTACCAATGGCAATCCCCAGTCCCTGGTAAACTCTACGCTGCGTAAACGTTCAACCGGTTGAAACCGGGCCTGCACCATTTCATAGTCGAGCGAAGACACCAGTTGCAATTTGTTCTTTTCCCGGATATTGGTCGTATTGGACAGGTTTACTTTGGCTGCAAACCCCTTATCATCACCACCATTCAGCCTTGAAAAAGTATTTACATCATAACTGCTGGCCGCTACCTCCGTCTTTAGCAATGTTCCCGGCGTAAGGGCATAATCTACCCCCAGCGTTAGCACCTGTTGCTTTTTGGGTGTTATCAGCGCAATCACCGGCGCATAATTGCCTTGCCTTTGCCCATTTTCCGGCGGCACATACCGGAATACCTTTCCATTGGCGTTGGTATTGTCCGGCACATAATCGCCCTTACCAAAGCCTACGTCCATAAAGGACACGTTATACTGAGCAGAATCGCGGTTGATCGAATACCGGTAAAATGAGTCGACCACCTCTGTTCCCTGCAGCACATAGCTTCTTGCATACAGGATCTTGCCAGCCGCAAAGGTATCCAGTACCGCAGATGGATACAACGCATTCTGAATGCTGTCGCCGATCTGCGAAAGGAACTGTTTTTGCCGGTTATCCAGCACCTGGTTAATAGAAGAGTTCTTTGCATCACTGTTATTAAAAAATCCAACGCGAACTTTTACTTTATGATTAAAGTCCAGCTCCTGCATTCCGTACAGGTTGGTGTTCAGAAAATTCCTGTCGGCATATTCAAACTCGATCTGAATACGACTGTCTTTTGTAATCATACGACGCGGTGTAAAACTCACCTCGGCCGTGTTGTAGTTGATCACATAATCCTGGTCTTCGCCCCGTTGCAGTAATTCGCCGTCAATAAAAACGCGCTCGGTATTCGCCAGTACAATAAAGAACAGCTCATTGTTGGCGCCCTGTAATTTATACGGCCCCTGGTTGCCCTCCAACCCCTGGAATACGTTACGTGTAAATTTTCCCTTGGCGATGGAACCACTGATCAACGTATTAGAACTTGTTTTTTTGGAAAGCCCATTGGTTGTTTGGAAAGACAAGCCCTGCAGGCGTTTATAAAAATTGAGAAAATAACTCCGGTTTTCCCGGAGGTCCATATCCCCGATATTGAGCTGCCATTGCTTTTTTTTGAAGCGGATATATACTTCATCAAATTCATTTAACTGCTGGGTGTTGCCATCCGGCTGAATGGGTACATTATTATCAGTAATGGCAGCCTGCAGTTCAATACTGTCCGCCAGCATTCCGCTCAACTGTACATTCAGGTTCGAGTTCAAAACCAGGCTCTGGTTATTTCCAAAACCCATTTGCCGGCCAAAACTCCCTTGCGCGTTGATGTTCCCAAAATTAAACAGCTGGCTGCGCCCCCGGGTGCCGGTTTCGGGCGGAGCAATCGGCGCCGCAGAATTCATGACCAGACTGTCAAAGTTCATCCGTTGAACGACCGGGTTCAGCTTTACAGCAAATACCCGGTAATGTACGGTGATACTGCTTGCTGCCGGTTTGAGTATCCAGTGCAGCTGGGCGTTCACAAAATCGACCCGGTATGTATTGCTGTCTATCCCATCTATACGTAAACTGCCGGGAACAATACTCACGCTATCGAGCAATACCTTATCTGCCAGCACGGGTACCTGCTTTGTTCGCAGGTTCGATAAGGCACGGGATATGGTCTCCTCCTGTGCGCTCAACCGACCTGCCATACAAAGAAGAAAAAGGAAAAATATTATGCTTCTCAATAGACGCAATACTGGCTGTTTTAATTCAGCAAAAATCGGCTTTTTAGCTATACAGAACGGATTAAATGAATAATCGCAGCAAATCCGGATCTGGGAAATATTCCGGCCGGCATGGTACATCCTGCAATCATTTTTCATAATTTTAGTTCCTATCACCGTTGGGAAGGGATGGAAAGAAAACATTTTTACCAGGCAATTCACTATAAGGACAGAAGGCTTCATGCGCGATAAGACAGGAATGGCAACAACCGCCTCAGAAAAACTATATGGTCTTGATCATTTAAGGGCATTGGCCATCTTACTGGTATTTTTATTTCATTACCTGGGCTTTAACCACCCGGCCTGGATGAATGGGGTCGCTGAGGTTGGCTGGACAGGAGTTGATCTGTTCTTTGTGCTGAGCGGGTTCCTGATTTCCGGTCAACTGTTTGGGCAGTTAAAAAAAACCGGAAATATCGACGTTGGCGCTTTCTTCATAAAACGCTTCTTCCGGATCATTCCGCCATATCTCATTGTAGTAGCGCTTTATTTCTGCGTGCCGTTTTTTAGAGAAAGGGAGGCCCTGGGACCGTTGTGGAAATTTTTGACCTTTACCCACAATTTTGGACTGGATGTCATACACCGCGGTACATTCTCCCATGCCTGGTCCCTTTGTATTGAAGAACAGTTTTACCTCACGCTTCCGTTCATTCTATTGCTGGTACACAAACACAAAAGTGCTGCAGGGTTTGGGTTTAAGCTCCTGTTCTGCCTGCTGCTGGCGCTGACGGTCGTTTTCCGTTTGCTTTCCTGGAATATTTGGGTGGCGCCCTTTATCAACAAAGACGATTTCTGGCTGCAGTGGTACAAGTATATTTATTATCCCACACCTACAAGACTGGACAGCTTATTGCTGGGCATAGGGCTGGCATGGGTCATGCATTACCGTCCCCGAATCAATAGCAGGATCCGGCTAAACGGAAATTTACTTTTCCTTTCCGGCCTTCCATTTTTAACAGCGGCTTATTTTGTTTGCCGGTCGCCCTATTCTTTTACGGCAACCATCTGGGGCTTCCTCCTTGTGGCCATGGGTTTTACGTGTTGGGTAGCGGCGGCCGCAGCACCCTCGTCTTTTCTTTTTAAAAAGCGACTATTTATAACCGAGCAGCTGGCCAGCCTGTCTTTTGCTATTTATCTGTCGCACAAAGGCGTCATTCATATAACACAGGTATTGCTGGAGAAAGCCGGCTGGGCCACCGATAGCAACCTTACATTGCTTCTTGCCGCAACAAATTGCATTCTGGCGGGGCTGCTGTTTCGTTACTTAATAGAACGCCCCTGCCAACAGCTCCGCAATGCGTTCTTAAAACGGAGAGAACGGTTCTCTGCTGCCGTTGAACCTGCCATATCGGCAATCCCGGAGCGGGATCTTCTGCAATAAGAATGCGTTTTACGCCGAATGACAGCAACCACGGCAGCTCCAGCATTCAAGCACAAAAATTGCAGGAACCTTATCGCAGGAAATATGTTAATGTAAAAAAGATAAAAATCATGAATACAAATAAAATGCAGGTAGAGATCTGGAGCGATGTCATGTGTCCTTTCTGTTATATCGGCAAACGGCATTTTGAAGCAGCACTTGAAAAATTCGCAGACAATCAACAGGTGGAGATCACCTGGAAAAGCTTCCAGCTGGATCCCACGCTGCCCGAAAAGGAAGAATTGGATCATGAGCAATACCTCGTCGAGCGTAAGGGACTGCCCAAAGAGCAGGTGGCATCCATGCTGGATCATGTAACCCAATCGGCCAAACTGGCCGGACTGGACTATCACTTTGAAAAAGTGATCACCGTCAATTCTTTCAATGCCCATCGTGTTATACAGATGGCCAAAACAAAAGGGCTGGGCGATGCAGCTGAAGAGCGGTTCTTTAAAGCCTATTTTACCGAAGGCCTTGATATTGCCGACGGCGCCACTCTTACCCGGCTGGGAAAAGAGATCGGGCTTACGGAAGCAGAAGTGCATGATGCGCTTACCAATGAAGCCTATACCGGCAAGGTGAACCGCGATATTTATGAGGCACAGCAGATCGGCGTTAGAGGAGTTCCCTTCTTTGTATTTAACCGGAAATATGCCGTTTCCGGAGCTCAGCCAACGGAAGCGTTCACACAAACACTTGACAAAGCCTTTGCAGAATGGCGTACAGAGCACCCGGCTCCCTTACTGGAAATAACCGAAGGACCATCCTGCACGCCGGACGGTAATTGCAGTTAACATTCTTAATACCATAACCAGGATGCGGCTGCATTAAAAGTCGGTTAAAACATGTTGTTATTCTGAACTTGATGCAGCATCTTTTGATAAACAGGAGAACCTTAAATACTGAAATAATTCAGGCTAACCACAGCCGTTTTTGATGCAGCCTTATTTTTTGCCGCAGATCAGCACATCCATCCACAGATGTAGTTTTATATAAAAAGATTCTTTTGCGGAGGCAATAAAAAAAGCCGCCCTGTGCAGAGCAGCTTCAGCATTTTAACTTCCCGGGGGATATTAGTATTCGTCTTCGTTGAACAGGAAATCTTCCTGGGTGGGATAATCAGGCCAGATGTCTTCGATGGTTTCATATACATCGCCTTCATCTTCCAGTTCCTGTAAATTTTCAACCACTTCGATGGGCGCTCCACTCCTGATAGCGAAATCAATCAGTTCGTCTTTGGTGGCTGGCCAAGGGGCATCTTCTAAATAAGAGGCTAACTCAAGTGTCCAAAACATACTATATTCGATTTTTTATTATTAACAGGATACCTGAAACAAGGTTCAGGGTATTCTCAATTTTTTGCAAAAGTAACTGTATTCGGTAATTTAAAAAATACTTATTTTTATTTCCAAAACTTTGAAAACTGCTGCTTTTTTAACCCCGATCAAAGCTAAACAATATCCAAAATGCTGAAAAAAATCACTGCTGCCTTCCTGATGACAATCGCCGTTTTTGTACTTCATGCACAAACAGATCAGTACCTGTTTGCCCGGTTCCGGATAGCTGCTTCCGGAGGCTATGCGCTTCGCCTTGGTAAAAAGCCAGGTACGGACCCGTATTTTCGGGAAATTTCCCGGGGGGCTTCGTTTAATACAGACGCTACCTATTATTTCCGGGATAACATCGGGTTCGGATTAAAATATTCATACTTTTCAACCGCCGGATCCAGCTACCGGGTAAGTCCGTCGGTGATCAGCAATATCGACATACAATATCTGGGTCCGCTGTTTCAAACCCGCATCAGCGGTAATAGCGAGAGAATCGCGCTGGTGTCCGGTGTTTCTTTCGGTTATATGAACTACCGGGATAAGGGATGGATCGACCGGGAATACGGCACTTTAAAAGGAGGATCTATCGCCGCATTACTGGAGCTGGGTGTGGATGCAAGATTGTTCGGCAACCTGTTCCTGGGTATCAATACAAGTCTGTACGGTGGCAGTCTTTCCTCTGTGAGCCGGCAGGGGCAAACAATAAAGCTGGATGATAAAAACCGGGAAAGCCTGTCCCGTGTTGAAGCCAGCGCCGGACTACGGTATGCATTCCGCTAACGTTGTTGGGCAAGCTGTTGACAATTCCTATATTTACAGTCATATATCCATACAATGATTTCCGGGAAAAATATACACAAGGCCTATGGCACGGTTCAGGTTCTGAAGGGCGTAGATATTGAAATTGCCAAGGGAGAAGTGGTATCCATTGTTGGCCCCTCGGGCAGCGGAAAAAGCACGCTGTTGCATATATTGGGCACACTGGATAAACCAGACACAGGTTCTGTTGTAATGAATCAAACGCCCATAAGTGCCCTCAGTGGAAAACAGCTGGCTGCTTTTCGCAATAAGAACATCGGCTTTGTGTTCCAGTTCCATCATTTGCTGCCGGAATTTTCTGCGCTGGAAAATGTTTGCATTCCCGCCTGGTTGAGTGGAGGCCGTAAAAAAGAAGTGGCAGAAAATGCAAAAGAATTGCTGACCATACTGGGTGTAGACCACCGACTGGAAAACAAGCCCAATGAGCTCAGTGGTGGCGAGCAGCAGCGTGTAGCAGTTGCGCGCGCACTCATTAACCGTCCAGGGATCATCTTTGCAGATGAACCCACCGGCAATCTGGACACCTCAAATGCCCGGGAGCTGCACCGCCTGTTCTTTGATCTGCGGGAACGGTTTCAGCAAACCTTTTTGATCGTTACCCATAACGAAGAGCTTGCCCAGCTGAGTGACCGTGCCCTGCATATGAAGGACGGTTTGATCGTATAAAAAAAACGGCTCCCTGGGCCGTTCTGAAATTCCGGGCTGTGTACGGTTATTGACGGTCCCTGTAAAACGCCACTACCATCTTTTTTGAAGCAGGATCCAGTAGTGTTAATGTTTTAGAGGATGACACAAAGTTCTCCTGTATTTCATACTCCACATTATTCCAGGTCATCCTTTTGGTTCCGTTGCTAAATGCAAACTGATCCGTCCGGATCTGGTCGCCGCTTACGTTGTAGTAATGAATCAAGTGGTCCTGCTTGGAGAATTCAGCCCGGCCGCCGGCAGGAACCAGGTCAGTACCCGCTGCGGTAATCACACTTTTCCAGTTACCGATCGTTACCATGTTTTCAATAGTGTCTGTCCCAATTGCATCCCGTGTACGTGAACAGGCGCCCAGGAAACACACGCCCACTACCATAACACCGAGCATTATTTTGGAGATTGTTTTCATATATCTTTTTTTGCGGTTTAAAAGTTGCTGCGCCTTTCATAAACCAAGATTTATGCCAAGGAGTTTTTCAAAAGCATTCTTATAATCGATGGTTCTGCTGTACTACTTCAGAAGCTGTTGATCGTTAAGTATTTTCAGCTACCAACCAGGGTTTAGCCAACCAATAGACGACATCTGCTAAAACGGTTATAACACACGGTGTTGGGAAAGCATTCAGCCTCAGCAGGCTGCACCCTGGCCGGTTTTTTAAATTTATGTTAAAGGATTGTTGAAAGCCGGTTAAACGGCCGATGAGCGGAATATCAGGAACTGCGCGGCCTCCAGGGAATATCGGCGATACCGGTAAGATATCCGGTGTACCGCGCCAATACAAACAGGTAGTCGCTCAGGCGGTTCAGGTATTTAATGATCAACGCATCTACGGGCTCTTCTTCCTGTAATCGTACAGATGAGCGTTCTGCTCTCCGGCAGGTGCACCGGGCAATATGCAGGTAAGAAATGGCCACGCTACCGCCCGGTATAATAAACGACTTCATTTCCGGTAACGCGGCCGTCATGGTATCTATTTCCTTTTCAAGTACCTGGATGTCTTCCTCATGCAGATCGGGTAACGCCATTTTGGTATCCTTCGCAGGGTCCTGCGCCAGCAAGGCTCCGATGGTAAAAAGGCGGCCCTGTATTTCCTGCAGGCGGCCGGTTATAGCCACCTCCGTTTGAACATCCCTGCACAACCCGATCCAGGAATTGAGTTCGTCTACATTCCCATATGCCTCAATCCGTAAATGCGCTTTTGAAACTTTTGTGCCCCCTATCAGTGCGGTTTTTCCCTGATCCCCTGTTTTTGTATAAATGCGAAAAGTCATTGTGTGGATTTGAGGTTTGATATTTCAGAGTTGAGAAACGAGATATAAACATCAGATTTAAATCTAAAAGAAACCAGGAGGAACATTGAATACCCGGAAATTTAATTCAGGGTTCTGGAAGCGGGATTCTTCACCGCCAGATCGCTCTCAATCACTCCGTCGCGGAGCCGCACGATCCGGTGAGCATGATTGGCAATATCCTCTTCGTGGGTTACCAATACAACCGTATTTCCATCGTGGTGGATCCGGTTAAAGATATCCATGATCTCATAAGAAGTTTTCGTGTCCAGGTTCCCGGTGGGTTCATCCGCCAGGATCAACGAGGGATCATTTACCAGTGCACGTGCAATGGCTACACGCTGGCATTGTCCGCCGCTCAGCTCATTGGGTTTGTGATGGTACCGGTCTGTAAGATTTACCAGTTCCAGCACCTGCATGGCTTTTTCGTTCCGTTCGTTCTTCCGTATACCGGCATAGATCAGCGGCAACGCCACATTTTCCAGCGCGGTAAGTCGGGGCAATAAATTAAACTGCTGAAATACAAAACCGATTTCTTTGTTCCGCACTTCCGCCAGCGCATTATCCTCCATTTTGCTTACATCCTTTTCATTGAGCACATAGCTGCCGGAAGTAGGCGTATCGAGGCATCCCAGGATATTCATCAGCGTGCTTTTTCCGCTACCGGATGGGCCCATGAGCGCTACATATTCATTTTTATTGATATTCAGCGACACGCCTTTCAGCACCTGCAATTCCTGCTGTCCCATAAAGTAGCTCTTACGCAGGTTGCTGATATGGATAATGGAGTGATTCACCTTATTTGCGGATAACTTTGGGCACCTTAAAAAAGACGCCGTCTGTTGCAGGAGCATTTAATAGCGCTTCTTCGCGGGTAATAGATCCCTTTACCTGGTCGTCCCTCAGCACGTTGATCTCTTCGCTCATATGCATCAGCGGTGCTACATCTTTCAGGTCCAATTCGTTTAGCTTTTCTACAAACCCGATCATTTTCTCAAGATCATCCCGGAATTCGAGCTGTTCTTCCTGCGAAAAACTGAGTTTAGAAAGATGTGCCAGTTTATTAATTAAAGCCTCATTTACTTCCATTTGTCAAAGATAAAGCGTAGGAATTCTAAATACCAATTCTAAATACTAAATTCTAAATGAGCCGGAACATTACACGGAATCACTACGGAGAAGTGTTCCGGGGTTGGTGCTCAGGGATTGATAAGGATCGTCGCCGTATTTAGCGATGCATCACCTTCCCCGCTTATGCGCCCGCTCCCAGCCACATGGCTCCGCCGGCACTATCTCGACTAGCGCCGGTTACGGAGCTCAACACATTGGTTTCCTCCCTCCAGCGCAATACCGCAATCAACGCCATAATCAGGGCTTCTTTATATAACACCAGCCGTTCATCCGGAACGACTACCCTTATGTTAAGCAATTCCTTTAAACGGCTGATCAAAAAGCCATTCAATGCCCCGCCCCCGGTTACCAGCAGTTCCTGTGCTTCCTGGCCATAATGATCGTCTGCTTCCAGTGCCCGGCACACCTGCTGTGCAACATGTTCCACATACGTGCGCAGCTGATCCTCCACCCGGCCCTCGTAGCGTTTGATCAACGGGTAAACAGTATCCGTTCCGAAATCGTTGGCTAGCGACTTGGGAGCAGGCATCTGATAATAATCCAACGCATTCAACGCACCAAGCAATGCTTCGTTTACTGTACCGCTGGCTGCCAGGGCGCCATTTTCATCATAAGAATGCCCCAATTCCGCGGCCAGCAGGTTCAGTACCCGGTTAGCGGCGCAGATATCAAAGGCCTTGTAGCGGGTATCTTTTATCGACAGGTTGGCGATTCCTCCGATATTCAGTAAATAACGATACTGCCCCAGCAGCAGCTGTTCTCCTATCGGCACAATCGGTGCTCCCTGGCCACCGAGGGCAACATCCAGGGCGCGGAGATCCGACACCACTGTTAATCCCGTTGCTGCCGCAATGGCCGCTCCGTCTCCGATCTGCCCGGTCATCCGGCGTTCCGGCATGTGAAACGTGGTATGCCCATGAGAGCCGATCACCGCTACTTTGTACTGCAGATCATGCCGGTCGATAAATTCGTTTACCCGGGCTCCGATGTAATGGCCATAGTCTGCATGCAGCAGTTGATATTCCAGCGCATTCAATGAAACCGCATATTCCAGTTTGGATTTCCATTCCGGAGTATAGGCCAAACAATCGGCCTGCTGGATCTCAAACTGCCACCTGCCGCCGTTTTCATGAAATTCCACAAATGCAATATCCAGTCCATCCAGCGAGCTGCCACTCATAATTCCTATAGCCCTGTAGATCATAATAAAATTTTAGATTCGCCAAAATTAACAGATTGCTGATTACTGAAATTCTAAATATTGAACGCCAGATTCTAAAAGAACGCTAAAAACAAAACCGAAAAATCAAAAACCAACAGACAAAATCGCCAAACCAGGCGTCGCCAACTGATAGCTGAAGCTTAAAAGCTGATCACTGATTGCTGAAAGCGGATCACTTTATTCTCAAATATTATCTTATTTTTATTCTTCCGGAAGCAGCAATTATAAACAGTTCAACATGGTCATTAATTTAAGCGAGCAACACAGCCTGGTAAGCAATTGGGTAAGCGAACTCAGAGATACTGAAATACAACAGGATCGTATGCGGTTTCGCAGGAACCTGGAGCGGATCGGCGAAGTGATTGCCTATGAAATCAGCCGGGAGCTGCCTTATAAGACCGTGGAAACCCAAACTTCGCTGGGTATCTCCAATTCCAGGGTATTGGCGGAGCAACCGGTGCTGGCGACCATTCTGCGGGCCGGGCTTCCCCTGCACCAGGGATTGCTGAACTATTTTGACAAGGCCGACAACGCGTTCGTATCGGCTTACCGGAAACATCATAAAGACGGCAGTTTTACCATTAACGTCGAATACCTGAGCAGCCCCGAACTGGAAAACCGCATCGTCATTGTTTCCGACCCCATGCTGGCCACCGGCGCCTCCCTGGTAAAAACCGTTCAATACCTGCGGGAAATAGGGCGTCCAAAATTGATTCATGTAGCGGCCGCAATTGCCTGTACGGAAGGCATTGAATATGTCCTGCGCGAAGAACCGTCACTGAAACTCTGGTGTGGTGATATCGACGATGAGATCACCGCAAAAGGCTATATCGTACCCGGACTGGGCGATGCCGGAGATCTTGCTTTTGGCGGAAAAGCACAGTACTAACTGCACCGCCGGAAAAAATAAAGCCCTGTAAAACGGTTTGCTCACATTTCCCCGCAGAAAGCCGGTTTCCTCGCTACTTTACCCATCACCCCGTACATAATAAAACTGCAGGAAAATACTTAAAAACTGAATAACCGCTAATCTTTCGCAATATTCTCTGCATATATTTCAAAAAAACTAATACCTGTTAAAAAAATATTTTTGTATTTTTCCGCACTAATCCATCTTAGTTATTTTTAAAATATGAATGAATCAATCAGGCCTTTTCTTGAAAAGGTAAGTGCAAGAAATGCCGGAGAACCGGAATTCTTACAGGCAGTTACCGAAGTTGCAGAATCAATCATCCCTTATATCGAAACCCAGTCAAAGTATAAAAACAGCAAGATCCTGGAACGGATGGTGGAACCGGAGCGCGTGGTCATTTTCAGGGTTCCCTGGCTTGATGATAACGGCGAAGTGCAGGTAAACCGCGGATTCAGGGTTCAGATGAATAGTTCCATCGGACCGTACAAAGGCGGTTTACGGTTTCACCCCACGGTAACGCTCAGTGTGCTGAAATTCCTGGCATTTGAACAGGTATTTAAAAACAGCCTTACCGGCCTGCCGATGGGTGGAGGAAAAGGCGGATCGGATTTTGATCCCAAAGGAAAATCAGATAACGAGATCATGAAATTCTGCCAGAGTTTTATGACCGAGCTGTACCGGCATGTGGGGGATGATATTGATATCCCTGCCGGTGATATCGGAGTGGGCAAACGCGAGATCGGCTACCTGTTTGGCCAGTACAAACGGATCACCGGCACGTTTAACGGGGTACTTACCGGAAAGGCATTTGAATGGGGCGGCAGCCTGATACGGCCCGAAGCCACCGGCTATGGCCTGATTTATTTTGTAGAAGAAATGCTGAAAGTACAGGAAGACACCCTGTTGGGCAAAAGAGTACTCATCTCCGGATCGGGCAACGTGGCACAGTTTGCCGCAGAAAAATGTATTGAAAAAGGTGCCAAGGTATTAACCATGTCCGATTCCGAAGGGTTTATTTACGACCCGGTGGGCATCGACCAGGAGAAGCTGGAATATATCAAGGATCTGAAAGATAACCAGCGCGGGCGTATCAAGGAATATGCACAACGTTACTCCTGCGAATTTTTCCCCGGTGAAAAACCCTGGAGAATTAAATGTGATATTGCGCTTCCCAATGCCACCCAAAACGAACTGGATATAGCAGATGCAGAAATCCTAATCCAAAACGGTTGTACCTGTGTAGCAGAAGGAGCCAATATGCCTTGCACCCCGGAAGCGGTGGCCGCTTTCCATCAGGCAAAAGTATTGTATGCCCCGGGTAAGGCCGCAAATGCAGGAGGCGTGGCGGTTTCCGGTCTTGAAATGTCGCAAAACTCCCAGCGCTACTCATGGGGACGAACCAAGGTAGACAATAAACTAAAGGATATCATGAGCGACATCCATCACATCTGTATGAAGCACGGGCATGAAAAGGATGGCCATATCAATTACGAAAAAGGCGCCAATATCGGAGGATTTGTGAAAGTGGCGGAAGCCATGCTTTCGCAGGGTATTGTGTAACACAAATAGCACCGTTTTTCTTAAACAGGGACGCCTCAAAAAAGGAGGCGTCCTTGTTTTTATGCTGCTATGCGAAACTTGAACTTGAAGCCTCGCATAGCTGATTTTCAAAAAACCGGCCGCCCCTGTCCAATTCCCGACCTTCTGATTGTTATAATATCAAACATACATTATGGCAAACAATCAACAAGAAAACAAACACCTGATGCCCTTCCTGATCTGGCTGGCAATATATCCCCTGATCACTTTATTGTTATTTGTATTGGGTGGGCATATCGAGCCCTTTCCTTTACCGGTAAAAACCCTCATTCTTACCGTTATCGCAGTTCCGCTGGTCTATTACATCATTCTTCCTTTCTATTTCAATATCAGCGACCGTATTAAAAAACAAATAAAATAATTACCATGATAACCGTTAAAGTAACCTATACCATTAAGCCTTCATTCGTAAAGCAAAACCTTGAAAATATCCGCCGGTTCATGAATGATTTCAAACAACTGGAAGGCTTTCAATATGCAGTATATACATCAGCAGATGGCAATACCTTCACCCATATATCCCATTATAAGGATGAAGTGATTCAGAAGGGTGTACTGGCGGTGCCCTCCTTCCTTGCATTTCAGCAGCAGCGCGATGCAAGCGGATTGATCGGTGAACCCCAGATCGAAGTATTGCAACTGGAGGAGATGGTACGTCCGATCATCTAAATAAACTGCTATGCGAAACTTGAAGTTTCGCATAGCAGTTTATTGCAATCATTATTGTAACATTGCTGTATGACAGCCACGATCTACCTTATTCCTACCTACCTGCACGAAAGTAACCTGGAGGTATTGCCCGCCTACCTGCTGGAGGCCATTGAAAAATGCGCCGTGCTTTTTGTAGAAAACGAGCGCACCGCGCGGCGCTATTTAAAACAGTTAAAAAAAGAGATCGTCATCGACCATTTCGAATGGTTTGGCATCCAGAAAGACGAGGCAAGCCTGCTCCAGCAATTCCGGCAAAAACTAAAAGAAGGGAAGTCCATCGGCATCATTAGTGAGGCCGGATGCCCGGGGGTAGCAGATCCGGGGCAGCTCCTGGTTGCGGCGGCACAGGAAGCCGGAGCGCAGGTAATTCCCCTGGTGGGGCCCAGCTCCATTTTGCTGTCGCTCATGGCCAGCGGGTTAAACGGGCAGCAGTTTAGCTTTATCGGTTACCTGCCCATCGACAATGGTCAGCGGATCAAAGCCATTAAAGAACTGGAAAACGAATCGCAGCGCAAAAACAGCACCCAGATCTTTATTGAAACACCCTACCGCAACAACCAATTACTGGAAACACTTTTGAAACAATGCCAGCCGCAAACGAAGTTGTGTATTGCAGCGGATATCACTGCCGGAGAAGAATTCATTAAAACAAAAACCATTCAGCAGTGGCAGAAAGAAACCATTGACCTGCACAAACGGCCTGCTATTTTTTTACTAAAAAGGTGATACGCCGCCATCCGTCATGGAAATGATACTGTCTACAATATACACGGTGTTACCTCTCCAGGGCAATACACCCCGGTATTCTTTATAATGCAGATCGAAGCGCTTGCCGCTGTGTATAGCCAGTGTATCGTAAATACGTTTATTCTCGATGGAAAAAACAAAATTATTCGATTGTGCGCCACCACCCAAAGCGCCCTTGATACCAGCCTGGATCAGCTCCCCTTCAAACGTTTTAAATACCTGTCCTTTACGCACCACATTTTTCAGGATACCCGATTTTACACCATCACCAAATACATTATAATAATTCCAGTATATATATCCGCCACCCAGAATGATAAACACCAGGATGCCCATCAGAAAATACCGGCGACAACCCGAACGTTTGTTTGCTTTCTTTTGGTTCTCAATTGGTAAGGTTTCCATAAAAAATGGTTTAAATAAAAAATTTAATGTGCAATATTCAATATTGCATTATTTTTGTACTTCGAAAGTACAATTTGTTTTTAAATGAATAACTTTTTAAAACATACAAAACACGTTGCATTTCATGCAAATATCACCACGGGGATCTACGCCGTGGGATTTGATGTGGCCGTATGTTTTCCACGACCGATGCGCTGTCCTGATTGCTGACAGGACAACCCCCTGACCTGGGCCCTGTCAGTGAAATCTCTCCGAAAAAAGCTTATCAGGACTGGTCTCCCGCAAATTCATTTTAACTACACATCGTGGACAATCTCAATCAGGAAATTATCGTAAGAGTAGCTGAAGCTGCTGATAAAAAATATTCAACGATCATTACGGACGAAATGGAATCATCGGCAAAAGCCCGTGGTACCGGCATTGCAAAAAGAAGTCCGGAGTACATTGAAAAAAAGATCGACGAAGGTAAAGCCGTTATCGCGCTTACAGAAACCGGTG
The DNA here is from genome assembly GCF_021044425.1 of Niabella pedocola. GTDB lineage: Bacteria > Bacteroidota > Bacteroidia > Chitinophagales > Chitinophagaceae > Niabella > Niabella pedocola. The sequence goes on from NZ_JAJNEC010000005.1 coordinate 667,601, forward strand.
ACTGGGTAGGTTTTTGCTATATCGAAACCTGGAGTCATGGAGAATATGTGGCCAATTCCGGCCTGATCGTCGCGCCCCATTTCCGTAAAAGCGGCGTTGCCAAAAAGATCAAGCAAACCATTTTTAAACTCAGCCGGAAATTATTCCCTGAGGCCAAAATATTCGGGTTAACCACCGGGCTTGCCGTAATGAAAATCAACAGCGAGCTGGGATATGAGCCCGTTACCTATTCGGAACTCACGCAAGACGAACAGTTCTGGGCAGGCTGCAAAAGCTGTGTCAATTACGAGATCCTTATGGGCAAGGACCGGAAGAACTGTATGTGCACGGCTATGCTCTACGATCCCAAAGACCACTATGAGCCGGAGGAAACCAAAGCGTTTTTTGAAGAAAACAAAACAGGCCTGGAGCGGCTGCAACGGTTTAAACAATGGAAATTCTTAAAAGCCTTCCGTAAAAAAGGCAAAACCGGAACCGGGTCCGGAACCATAAAATCATTTTTTAATTTGTTTCATTAATAATTACTGTTAAAGATGGCTAAAAAAGTTGTACTGGGTTTTAGTGGTGGTTTAGACACATCATTCTGCGTAAAATACCTTACTGAAGAAAAAGGATACGAGGTACACAGCATCATTGTAAATACCGGCGGTTTTAGCGAGGATGAATTGAAAAAGATAGAAGAGCACGCCAAAAAGCTGGGTGTAAAATCGCACAAAACAGTGGACGCCGTTAAAAATTATTACGAATCCATCATCCGGTACCTCATATACGGAAATGTGCTGAAGAACAATACATATCCGCTGAGCGTATCTGCGGAGCGCCTGAGCCAGGCCCTGCATATTGCCAGCTATGCCCGGGAGCTGAATGCTGACGCCATTGCGCATGGCAGCACCGGCGCGGGAAATGACCAGGTACGGTTCGATATGGTGTTTCATATCATGGCTCCGGAAATAGAGATCATTACACCCATCCGGGATATGAACCTCAGCCGGGCTGCTGAAGTAGAATACCTGAAAAGCAAAGGTGTAGAAATGAACTTTGAAAAATCGGTGTATTCCATCAATAAAGGCCTCTGGGGCACCAGCGTTGGCGGCAAGGAAACACTGACCTCCAACGGCTACCTGCCCGATGAGGCCTGGCCCACGCAGGTAACCCAAACCGGCACCGAGCAGGTAAAGCTTTCGTTTGAGGAAGGTGAGCTGAAACGGATCAACGATCAGGAATTCGCCCACCCAACAGAAGCCATACAGCACCTGCAGCAGATTGCAGGCCCTTACGGCATCGGCCGTGATATTCACGTGGGTGATACCATTATCGGCATCAAAGGCCGTGTTGGTTTTGAAGCCGCAGCGCCCATCCTGATCCTGAAGGCACACCATGCCCTGGAGAAACATGTTTTAAGCAAATGGCAGTTGCAGTGGAAAGACCAGATCTCCCAGTTTTACGGAACCTGGTTACATGAAGGACAGATCCTGGACCCGGTAATGCGAGATATTGAGGCTTATTTGCAAAGCAGCCAGCGCAATGTAACCGGAGATGTATTTCTTCAACTGCACCCCTATCGCTACCAGGTATTGGGCATCGAAAGTCCGTACGACCTTATGAACAATGCATTCGGCAGCTATGGCGAAGCAAACAGAAGTTTTACAGGAGAAGATGTAAAAGGCTTTACCCGGATCTTTGGCAACCAAACATCGATCTATCATTTGATAAAAGAAGGTGCCCAGGAAGAAAAATAAAGTGGTCAGCAGCAATATACCGGTATCATCATACCAATGGGGTGCCGGGTGCGAGGCGTTTGTGTTGAGCAGCAATGACCATTTTTCAATAAAAAAAGAACGGATACCACCAGGAACCGGAGAACAGTTACATCTGCACCATAAGGCAATACAGTTTTTTTACATCCTGAAAGGGACCGGTTCTTTTGAAATTGATCAAACTTTTTTTGTAGTAGGCTCCGGGCAGGGAATAGAGATCCTGCCGGGTCAGCAACACCGGATTTTCAACCAGGAAAGGGAATCGCTGGAATTTCTTGTTTGTTCACATCCGTTAACCGAACAGGATCGCTTAAATTTGTAACGCTGAAAATCAAACAACAAAACAGACAGGCATGAATATAAAAGCTGGAATAATTGGTGGCGCAGGATATACCGGTGGTGAATTAATTCGTTTATTGATCCATCACCCTTTTGTAACCATAACATTTATTCACAGCCGGAGTAATGCCGGAAAGCCGGTAACAGAGGTACATGCAGACCTGATAGGCGACACAGATCTGCGCTTTACAGATGCTATTTCACAGGATATTGATGTACTGTTTCTTTGTTTAGGCCACGGAGAATCCACGAAATTTTTAAAAGAGACGCCCATCGATGCATCCGTTAAAATTATCGACCTGGCCAATGATTTCAGGTTAAGAAAAGACAGCAACCAGCCGGAACTGAACCGTACGTTTGTTTACGGTCTTCCCGAGCTGAACCGGGAAGCGATTCAAAAAGCACAGAACATTGCCAATCCGGGCTGTTTTGCCACTACCATCCAGTTGGGATTATTACCATTGGCCCATACCGGTGTTCTTAAAGAGATCTACACAACCGGTATTACCGGCTCCACCGGCGCCGGTCAGAAGCTGGCCGCCACTTCGCATTTCAGCTGGAGGGCCAATAATATACAGGCTTATAAAACATTAACGCATCAGCACCTGGGCGAAATCGGCGAATCGCTGGATCAGCTGCAGCCAGGCACAGAGATCGACCTAAGCTTTGTACCCTGGAGAGGCGATTTTACAAGAGGCATCTTTATCAGTTCCACGATTACCACCGATCTGTCCCTGGAAGAGCTCTACGTTTTATTTGAAAATTTTTATAACGGTCATCCCTTTACCGTGGTGAGCCGCACACCCATCTTCCTGAAGCAGATCGTAAATACCAACAAAGCTGTGATCCAGCTGGAAAAAGTAGGTTCCAAACTGGTGGTGCATTCAGCGGCAGACAACCTGTTAAAGGGCGCAAGCGGGCAAGCGGTACAAAACATGAACCTGCTGTTTGGCCTGGATGAGCGCGCCGGTTTAAACCTGAAGCCCGCTGCTTTTTAAAATCAGCGATCCGATTTCAGCCGTCAGATTGGCGATCGAATCTTTAGACGAAGATTTGAAAACAGGCATTACCATCAAGCGCAAAAATGGCACTCCACCTGAAAGGTTGAGCATTAAACCAGGAACCCGTCCTTAACAGCCGGCATAGTTTTCCCCCACTCAAGCAAGCAGAAGGGTTTCTCTACCCAAATAACCGGTTGTCCAGTCCGTAAGACCGGGAATCAATAATTTTTATTTTTTTAAAATCGGGATGCAGGGGGTTTAACAGGAGATTAAATTCTTCCTGGATCACTGCTGAAGGCATTCTTAATGTGAGGTGCGCTTTTTGAACAAGGAACTGGTCGCCCATAAAACGGGTATACTCAAAATCCTCAACCCATTTATTTTTTAATACATCCGGATGTATTTGCACCAGCGGGCTTTCCGGCACCTCAAGCGTGAGCAGGTAGTAATCGGGCAGCATTTTATACATTGTCCGGTCATAGTTTACCACAATCTCCAATGCGGCCAATGAAATATGCTCAGAAGTATAAAGCGCATAAACCCCTTTGGAGTTCCAGCGCCCTCCATATAAAAAGGCTCCATAACCGGAGATGTCTTCTTTATAAGGTGCATGCACCAGTCGATAAACAAACATCAGGCAGAAATTCCTTGTTCCAGACGATGAAGCAGATCGATGATGCTTTGAATGCCATCATGTGTGGTTAAATGTTCTTTAACCAGCGACCCGTTTAAAGAGAATGGCCGGCTTTGCAGCCATAACCGAAATCCCTCTTTGCCAAAAAAATCATTTCCGGCTTCAATAAGGGTTGATAACAACAGGATCCGTTCTATTTGCAAGCCATTAAAACCGCTGCCCTCTTTTGCATACCGGTGCAGCGATCGCTCACTGATATAAAGAAGATCGGCCCATTCATTCAGGCTAAACGGACCTTTATCTGCGATCCTTTTAAAATGCGCATAGGTAAAATCTTTGATGGCGGGCTCTTTCGGTTCTTTTTTTATAGCTTTTGGACGAACCTGGTATACCGCTTCAAAATCGGATACCAGTGAAAGCGGCGGATCTTCGATGATTGGATATTTTTTTACTGGCTTTTTCATATTACGACTTTTGTCACAAAGGTAGGTGTTTTTTGTCGCTATTCATCTATTTCAGCTATCTTTCCTCCGGCCTGGTTTTGGACCATACCTCATAGATGGGGTCTCCCTTGGAACTCAATCCCGTATGAATCCAATGCCCCTCTTCCAGGTGATCTTTAAATTGCAGGGCCATTCCAACCCGGGAGCTGTCTCGCGAAAAAAACGCTATCTGCTCGGTATAGATCCCGTTCCTGAAGGTATATGTTCCGCCACCCGTACCGGAAAACTCCCCGGTTTCTATATTGATAGCAGCCCATTGGAACCGGTCATCGGTAAGAAATTTCAGGGTGCGCCTCGGCGCCAGTTGAATTTCCCGGAGCTGGTCGCCCTCCTTACGCTTGGTGATCCGCCAAACACCCGTCATTTCACCATTGGCTTTTCCGGCAGGAACCCATTTGCCCGTTTCGCCGGATAGGTTACTTTCAACATAGCCATTTTTTACATTCCATGTAAACGCACCGATGCTGCCGGTTTTGCTTTTATCTCCGGAATGGAACCGGTAGTTCAATTGTAAAATTCCTTTTTCTACGTGCTGAAATCCACCAAAGGTTTTGAAAAACGTTTTCCCGGTAGCGTCATAATGCGTAACCATACAATATTGATCCGCCGCCATCAACACCCAGGTTTCGGTACCTTTCGTGTACATCCAGCTTCCGGTTACTGATGTTTTTGAAGCCGGCCGTGCAAAACCTGTAAACAGGATCACACAGAGCAACGGCAAGAGATGGAATGGGCCGCTCATTTTCATGCGTAGTGCTTTTAAAGTCGGAATAACGATTACTTATTGCTGTGCGTTCAGGATCCGGGCTATCTGGCTTAATTCGTCTTTACTAAAGGTACTATTTTTCAGGTAACTTACTGAATCCATCAATTGGGCACTGCTGCTGGCCCCTACCAATACCGAGGTAACCCTGGGATCTTTCAGCAGCCAGGCCAGCGCCATTTGAGCCAGGCTTTGTCCTCTTTCCATCGCCAGCGCATTCAGTTCCTGGATCTGTTGCAACCGTTCCTTTGTGATCTGGTCTTTTTGAAGAAAGCCATGTTTCTTTGCCGCTCTGGAATTTTTGGGAATCCCCTTCAGGTACCGGTTGGTTAGCAGTCCCTGGGCCAGGGGCGAAAAAGGAATACAGCCAACACCTTCTTTCTCCAGCAGAACCAGCAACCCATCTTCCACCCAGCGTTCGAACATAGAGTATTTGGGCTGATGGATGACGCAGGGTGTGCCCAGTTTTTTAAGTATTTTAAACGCTTTCGCCGCTTCTTCTTTCCGGTAATTGGAGATCCCTACATACAAGGCCTTCCCCTGCCGCACAATCAGGTCCAGGGTTGCCATTGTTTCCTCCAATGGTGTTTCGGGGTCCGGACGGTGATGATAAAAAATATCAACATACTCCAGCTTCATACGTTTCAGGCTTTGATCCAGGCTTGATACAAGGTATTTTTTAGACCCCCAATCCCCGTAAGGCCCCACCCACATGGTATATCCGGCTTTTGTAGAAATGATCAGCTCATCCCGGTGGGATTTAAAATCCGTATGCAGGAGCTTGCCAAAATTGGTTTCTGCAGATCCCGGAGGCGGACCGTAATTATTGGCCAGGTCAAAATGGGTGATGCCGGTATCAAATGCACTGTGCAGGGTTTTACGATACACTGTTTCATCATCTACACCTCCGAAGTTATGCCAGAGGCCCAGCGAAATAGCCGGCAGTTTTAAACCAGACACGCCGCATCTGCGGTATTGCATCTCGGTATATCGCGATGGATTAAATTTCATTGATCAAATATTTTAATTAAAAATTAATTTTTATGCCTTGCGATGTCATTTTCTTAAAACCGCAGATGCGCAGATTAGGCCTGCGGCGCTTCGCACCGGTATTTTAGATATCATTAGAGCCGGCGCCCATCAGCGTATCTGTGGCAATTAAAATCACCAGGAGAAACTGCATTCACTGTTATTGCCCATTCACCATTACCTACTTCAGCTCGTCCAGCACCTTGTACATTTTCCGTACCAGTGCCAGCTGGCTCCCGTTGTAATTATTTACAAGAAACGAGAAAATGTATTCTTTTCCATCCCTGGATTTCTGATAACCGGAAAAGCCTTTTACCCGGTTGATGGTTCCGCTTTTCATCTTCATATCATTATACAAAGGAAAGCCCTCATAATAATCCGCAAACCAGGACTGCTCCCTTGCATAGTTTAAAATAGTTACCTGGGCTCTTGTGGTGATCCTGTTTTGAGGCGACAATCCCGAGCCATCATACAAATGCAGTTCGTCCACATCCACACCTCTTGTTTTCCAGTGCTCCTGTATGGCCGCAATACCGTTATCGGTGGTAGCCATTCCCTTACGATTTAGCCCCACCGTTCGTAATAGCGCTTCCCCGTAAAGATTAATGCTTTTGCGCAGAAACCAGTAAATGATCTTTGACAATTCCGGTGAGCTGTTTGTGTAAAACCATTTTACCTCCTTTGCCTCCTGACTCGTTGCAGTAACTGCGGTATTGGAAAAACGAACGGTGCCCTTAAGACTATTGATCACCGTTTTTACAAACTGGTTGGCCGGGTCATATACCGATCCCGATACTACAAACCCGTTCTGTCCTGCAGGAATGGTGCCGGTCAGCAATCCCGATTGCCGGCCCATGGAAGGATAAAACAAAATACTGTTATCACCCGAATTCTTTTCGCCAGCCGTTGCCAGTGAAGTGATCCGGTAATCGTAGAGATACGGTACCGTTTTTACAACCGAAACCGCGCTGCCCAATGCAGTCCCCGATTTTAATACAAGGTCAAACTGGTTCTCTCTCCAATTGAGTGCCTGTGCACCTGCGCCGTAGTAATTCCCAAGATCCTGCCAGATCCATCCCTCCGGAATGGTTTCTTCACCCCATTTTCCGGTATAGATCAACACGCTGTTCAGCTCTTTCACCCCCTCCGCACGCAATGCATTTTTAAGTCTTGCAAGGAACGCCGTGTCCTTTGTTTCGCTCCATCGCCAGCTGGCCAAACTGGGGTCACCGGACGGATCGATATACAGGCACTTCCCCTTGGGCGTATGCACAATACCAAACCGGGTTTCATACCGGTAACCGGCACCCAAAATATCAAACGCTGTAGCAGCCGTTACAATTTTTTCTGTGGAAGCCGTTGCCATACCTACCTTGCTGTTCTGATCAAAAACCACATTACCGGTTGAAGCATCAATAACATACAGGGAACTCAATGCATATTTCAATTGAGCATCTGCATTAAATGCATCCATTGCCGCTGTTAACTTTTGCGCGGTTTGCGCGTGAACCGTTATCCACCCCAGAAGGATCGCCAGAAGAGAAAAAAGTCGCATAGTCATCTCATTAAGAAAGGGAAAGTACAACATAATTCAGGAAGAACCGCATCCGGAATCGAAGATTTTTGATCACACCTCGTTCAACGAAGCCGATAGAAAAGCAGATCAGCCGGACGCAGGAGCCGCCGCTTTATGCCAGATCAAAAGGTATTATCGAAAATTAAACAACGTAGCCGTAAACATGCCCCGTTCTCTTTTTTTAAAGATCACATCCCAGTTACCGATATAGCGAAGCACCGAGGGTACCAGCAATCGCCCAACCCGTGTTAATTCTACTTCCATATGTACATCAAAATCATAAGCACCGGTATTATAACTCAGGTCATAGGTACGACCCATAATTTCAAAGCTGCGGTCGTTAAACCAGGTGGTCATCCGGTCATATACGATCCGGTTCCGGTCGGCCCCACTCAATCCCTCCTTTGCCTTAATCTCAAATTTGTACGCATTTTTACCATTGTAAGAAACATAGTCAATCATATAATCATACAGGTCCGCAACACGGGGGTCGAAGATATTGCTCTTTTCGCCCATCAGCGGAATGCCCGGTATCCTTTTCCCCGGATTAAAGAACAACATCTTCAGTTGCTCCTTCCGCTTTTCGATACCGGATTTATCTTTTGGATGCAACCCGGCATTGCCCACAATATTTGTTTCCCCGCATACTTTCCCTGCAGTAAAGAACAACCCTGCATACAATTCAGCGGTATAATAATTATAATCCCCGCTCTTATCGACCATGTCTCCTGTGGTGTGCTCATATTCTTTTGTCATGGTACGGCAGCCTCCCTGGTAGGTTTGATGGGTTTTACTGTTGAGTGAAGCAACCTGCTGTCCCCGCTTATCGCGCATTACAATATTGTTTAAGGACGAGAAACTAAGCACTCTTAAATTTTTAAATGCTTTATAAAAAGAAGTATCCTTCTTCACCCGGTCAATAAAGCTGGGTACATTCAGTTTATTATTGATCACTACTTCCGAAAGCGTTACCATCTGCGCCAGGCGGTCATTTTCCAATGAATCCTGTACGGCTTCATTTACCTGCGCGCTCAGCCATTGACCAAAACCCTGCAGCAATACAAGAAAAAGAATTTTCGGTTTCATAATTCTAAAAGAAAGAAAGCGCTGATCACTTTAAACGATTCAGAGCGCCAGCAGACTACAACCACGGATATCGCTGTTGTCTCTTCTGCCCAATACCTCAAAGGTTCCGTTTGCGTGTACGATCCCCAGATCGTCTGTAGCAATAAAGCTGCAGGAATACAGATTGGCCAGGTCAATTACATTCAATACGCCGCGGCCCGGCCGGGTAATAACTGAAAGCGGATCTTCCTCCTCCCTCAATACCATCCGCATCCAGGGCGGTGTATCAAAAATACCGGCGCCCTTTGAATAGGCCTGCGACAGCAGCTCCGTCATTCCATATTCGGAATGAACGGCCGCGGTACCAAAATGCTGTTGTAACCGGTCGTGTACTTCTGCGCGGATTAGCTCGCGTCTTCGTCCCTTCATACCGCCCGTTTCCATAACGATCGTATGTTGGAGCGCCCGGGGAAACTGTTCTGCAAAATCAAGCAGTGCATAGGTAACCCCGATGAGCAGGGTCTTTTGCCCCCGCTCTTCCAACTGTTGCAAAGTTTGAGCCAGGGATTCAAAATCCTGAAGGTAAAAACCGCTTTGTGGATGTCCACTGTCACGTATCAGCTGGTCTACCATAAAAACCAGCGAAGAGTGGCCCCGCTCCAGGTAGGAAGGCAGTAAGCCCAGAATACAAAAATCCGTTGCAGGTCCGTAAAACAATTCAAACGCGCTCGTAAAACTTTCGGTATATAAAGCAGCGTCTTTTACCAGGTGCTTACTATTAACCGTACCGGTAGTTCCGCTGCTTTCAAAGTACACCTCCGGCTCAAAAGCGGTGGTGATTACTTCATGGGTTTTAAAAAAACGGATCGGAAGAAAAGGAATATCCTGCAGGCCGGTCACGGCTGCAGCCTTACACCCGATGGCATCCGCATAACGCCGGTAAATTTCATTATGTTGATATTGAAACAGAAACACCTCCTTCGCGAGAGCTTCAAACTCCGCCGGTTCAACTGCAAATAGCGATTCCTTCAATGTCTCCAATTCCATAAAATATGCCGCAAAAATACAAATAGGGCACAGATAAATAAAGGATTAAGTTTGCAGCAGAAAGCTGGTTTTTCATGAGGGCAAAGGGTAAAATTTTTTTTGATTTTATTATTTTCAGCAACCTGTTCATCGCTTGTTGTGCGGTAGCCATGTGCCTTTGCACCGTTGCGGTTTTCAATATTGGTAAACTTCCGGCTGATTATGCGGCATTCGTGTTTTTTTCCACCCTTTCCAGTTACAGCATTCACTGGTACCTCACCAATGCCGATGTAGAAGTTACCGCCAGCCGCACGGATTGGCTAAGACAGCATAAACGGGTACATGCTGCTTTTTTTATCATCAGTGCTATTGGCACCGTTTTTTTTCTCGTCCGCCTGAAAGCATGCTGGCTGTATATCCTGCCCGCCGTGGGATTAACGCTGATGTACACGGCGCCAAAATTCCCGCATCGCATTTTCCGGTCCTTACAACGATACATCCTCGGTAAAACCTTCCTGCTGGCTGCCATGTGGACCTATGTAACCACTGCGCTAACTTTTTTTGTGCAGCAGGTTACCTGGCAAACACGGCACTATATATATGTGGCCGACCGGTTTGCCCTGATCTTTGCCATCTGTATTCTCTTTGACTTAAGGGATAAGCAATTTGACAAGCAAACGGGCGTAAAAAGCCTGGTAACGATACTGCCGCTTGAAAAAATAAAAATAATTTTTACGGTATTTATTCTTGTAAACATCACGGGCTCTTACATCCTATATACTTATACTCAGGACCTTATACATTTTGTCTTTTTAGCCCTGCCGGCAGTGCTTACATACCTGCTTTATCCCTTCGCAATAAAATCTAAAAATGATTACCTTTTTTATTTTATTTTAGACGGCCTGATGGCGCTGACATCCGTAATGTACTTTATGAAAATGGTAGTTGAAATGTACATACGATAAGTTAGCACAAAAATTGATAGATATAACTTATGCATACTTCATTTAATAAAATTGTACACTTCACCCGCCTGATAAAAATCAATGGCAGATTACGAGAATTCAATTACCGGAAAAACAACAACGCCGGCAGCTATGTTTTTGACGTAGATACAGCAGACGACCGTGGTAACCGCTTATTTTTCAGACTGCTGAAAGAAGATAATGAGTGGCAGCTTACCGCCAAAATGGCAATGCCGGAATGGGTTACTGACAACCGGGAATTATTGATCACCGAACTGGAAGAAGGCGTGCTGAGTAATTAATACCTTCATTCAATCCCACAGCCATGTGTAATTTTTTTACAACCAATCCCTGGCAAAAAAGTTACACATGGTCTGTTTTGATTCCCTCCGTTAAAAATAAAAATTCAGCTATCAAAAAAACGCTGACCATCCTACTGCTTGCAGTATGTTGCGCCTGTACATCACCCCGGTATTCCGTCCGGCAACCGGCCGCTACATCTCCTATAACCATCAACGGCAAACGCTGGAGCTCCCTGTACCAGCAAAAAGCTGCAGAATACGCGGCCCTTTGTTACCAGGCTTATAATACAGCCCGTATGAGCCTCGACCATTCCTTACAGGCACCCGCTTCCGGAAAACCGCCTGCCATCATTACCGATATCGATGAGACTTTTCTCGACAACAGCCCTTATGCAGTCCGCCAGGCAGCAGCAGGCCAAGACTATGACAGCAAAACATGGCAGGAATGGACCGCAAAGGGTATCGCACAGCCGCTTCCGGGCAGTGTCGATTTTTTTAATTATGCAGCGGCAAAGGGTGTCACCATTTTCTATATTACCAACCGGGGCGAGCAGGAACGTTCCGGCACCATGGCCAATCTTAAGAAATATAACTACCCTTTTGCCGATAGTGCGCATCTTATACTGCTGCAGGGCGAATCTTCAAAGGAAAAACGCCGTCAGTCCGTTGCCGAGCAATATTCGATCCTCTTGCTGCTGGGCGATAATCTTGCAGATTTTAGCGGACTCTGGGATAAAAAAACAACGGAAGAGCGCCTGCAACAGGTAACAGAAAATGCCGCTGCATTTGGCACGCGGTTTATCCTGCTTCCCAATCCAACCTATGGCGGATGGGAAGATGCACTCTATGGTAACCGGCACAACCTGACACCCCCTCAAAAAGACTCCGCCATCAAAGCCAATCTATCCGGGTATTAGGGCGCACTAAAGTGAAACAGTGCATCCCTGGCTTAGATCCTGGCCCCTTTATAAAAGCCCCACCGGCGAAGCTTTAGTAAAAGCGTAAAATAGTGTACATTGCAACTATGGCGGGCTAATGCGCTACGTTTTAAAGCCCGGCATCTATCCGGGCAGGAGCAACGTCCTCCGGTTAAATCTGTATGTATGACAAAATTATCGGTTAACATTAATAAAGTTGCTACACTGCGCAACTCCCGTGGCGGTAATAATCCCAACCTTATTAAAATGGCGTTGGATGCAGAAAATTTCGGGGCCGACGGGATCACGGTTCATCCCCGGCCGGATGAACGGCATATCCGTTATAAAGATGTATATGAGCTCAAACCGCTGCTGACCACCGAATTCAATATAGAAGGCAATAGCCGGGAGCAAACGTTTATCGACCTGGTACTGGAAACAGCACCGCACCAGGTAACCCTGGTTCCGGATGTAACCGGGCAGCTAACATCCGATCATGGATGGGATACCATTCAACACCAGGAATACCTGAAGGCAACCATTAGCATCTTTAAAGCCGCCGGCATCCGGGTATCCATTTTTGTAGATCCTGATCCCCGGATGGTAGAAGGCGCAGCAGCAGTTGGTACCGACCGCATAGAGCTTTATACGGAAGGGTATGCCCGGAACTTTCCGCGGAACCCGGAGGCGGCCATTGCACCTTATGTGGAAGCGGCCGAAAAAGCCCGCGAATTGGGATTGGGGCTCAATGCAGGACACGACCTGGACCTCAATAATCTCAATTATTTCAGTCAGCAAATTCCCTGGCTCGATGAAGTAAGCATTGGCCATGCGTTGATCTGCGACGCCCTTTACCTGGGATTTGAAAATACGATCCAGCTGTACAAACGGCAGCTGGCCATGCGAAGCAGCCTGTAACTTCTTGAACCTATTTTTATTTGTATTAACGATGATCCGGATCTTTTCCCTTTTCCTGGCAGGCTGCATGCTTGCTGCAAACACATCTGCACAAAAGCTAACCACTGTTTTTGAAACCAGCAATGGAAGTAAAACCCCCGAATACGCAGCCATTATCAGCTGGTGGCAGCAATTAGACCAGCTATCGAACAAAGTTCAGATGCGCGCCATGGGTATGACAGACGCCGGATTTCCGTTGCACCTGGTTACCATCAGCAATCAGCCCTTTACCAGCTTTGATAAAGCCCATCAGCAGCAGAAAACCGTACTCCTCATCAACAATGGTATCCATCCCGGAGAACCGGATGGTATTGATGCATCGATGCTGCTGGCGCGCGATATTGCCGAACAAAAGCTCCGGCTTCCGGACAATGTGGTGCTGGCCCTGATACCGGTTTACAATATCGGGGGATGCCTCAACCGCAGTGCCTATTACCGCGTGGATCAGGATGGGCCGGAAGCCTTCGGATCCAGGGGCAATTCCCAGAACCTTGATCTGAACAGGGATTTTATTAAATGTGATACAAAGGATGCGCTGGCCTTTACCGCAATATTTCACGAAGTAGACCCGGATATATTTGTGGACAATCATGTAAGCAACGGCGCCGATTACCAGCATGTGATGACGCTGCTGTCCTCGCAACACAATAAACTGGGAGGGCAAATGGGCGAATTTATGAACCGGCAATTTGAACCCGGACTTTATGAGCGCATGAAGAAAGAAGGTTTTGACCTGATCCCCTATGTAAACGATTTTGGAGATGCCGTTACCAATGGCTGGCCGGCATTTTGGGACAGCCCCCGGTATGCCAGCGGTTATGCCACCTTATTCCATTCTTTTGCGTTTGTGCCCGAAACCCATATGCTGAAGCCTTATCCGCAGCGCGTAAAAGCCACGTATGCGTTGATGAAAAGTTTTATCGGTTTTGCTGCAGATCACGGGCTCCGGATCCAGGAGCTAAGGCGGGAAGCCCGGGCCCAGGTAATGCAGGCCACATCCTTTCCCGCAGCATATAAACTGGATTCAGCCGCCGGTACAACCATTACCTTCAAGGGATACGAGGCCACCCGGAAAAAAAGCGATGTATCGGGTTTGCCAAGACTTTATTATGACCGCACCAAACCCTTTACCCGGCAGATCCCCTTTTATAACGAATACCGCCCCCAGCGCTTGGTAACCAAACCACGTGCCTATATCATTCCCCAGGGATGGTGGAAGGTGGTTGACCGGTTAAAGGCCAACAGGATCAAAATGCAGCAGCTGACACGGGATACCACGATAACGGTTCAGGCTTACTATATTACTAAATACCGGTCTTCGGCAATACCCTATCAAATGCACCATGCCAATACGGATGTAGAGGTGGAAACCAGGGAGCAGCGGCTATCGTTCCGGAAAGGCGATTGGTGGATTCCAATGAATCAACCGGCAAACCGGTTCCTGTTTGAAACTCTGGAACCGTATTACGAAGACAGTTATTTTGCCTGGAACTTTTTTGATGGAATCCTGAACAATAAGGAGTGGTATTCGGCATACAATTATGAAGATATAGCTGCTGCTTATTTAAAAGAGCACCCCTCCCTTCAGGCCGCTCTTGAAGAAAAGCGTAAATCGGATACGGCTTTTGCCAGCAGTGCTGCAGCACAACTGACTTTTATATTCAACCAATCGGCGTATAAAGATCCCGACTTTATGCGTTATCCTGTTTTCCGGATCATGGATTAGTACCGGATGGTGCCGCAGGAGCTTTTTCAAGCATAAACCCGTTTTCGGCAGCAAAGCGGACCTGTGTATCCTGCAGGCGGAGCATTACTTCTTCCTGGGCCACCAGGATCTGGTTCATCCGGTTACTGGCTTCCATACGGGCCGGTTCATCCGGCGCATCACCAATTGCCCTGTAGGCCGTATACAAACTCTTAAAATACTCAAAGTAGCGGACGGCCACGGTTTTAAAATCTTCGCCTCCCGTAAGTTTGGAAACATCCACTTTTTCGATCTGATCGATCTTTTCCTGTATGACCGCTTCCATTTTTTCAGCTGCCGCCGCAACACATTTATAATCGGCACTGTCCGCACATTTCTTAATGGTATTTTCCGTCTGCCGTATCGGCTCCGCAAGACTCTGTTCCTGTGCGGCCACCTCATCGCTAAATTGCTTCGCAGACATAGTGATCTTTTCCTTGCAAGCTGTTAAAAGAAAAAAAATCAACGTACATAATACTGTGTTCAATTTCAATTGCATCGATGTATTTTATTTTGTATCCCACAAGCGGCCGAGTCCTTGGTTCCCACACATATTTTAAAGTATGCATGGCAGCCGGCTCTTCACCGGGCATCGTTCACTGGTTATCCGGGAATTACCTTCTCAGCAGGTTCGCTAACAACCGTATAGGGCGCCGAGGGGCACTCAGCTACCGGTACTTCCACCCGGAGCGTTCCTGGCTTTCCGGGCATAGTAATAGTAAATCGGCACTCCAATTATAACAATAACCAGGCCTAATAATGAAGTAAAGGTTTTTTCATACAACAATCCAATACCCAGTGTGCCGGCCATCAGCAGATAAATGATCGGAATTACAGGATAACCAAAAGCCTTATAAGGCCGCTCCGCATCCGGACGGCTCCGGCGCAGGCGAAAAACACCCACGATAGTCAGGATATAAAACACCACGGTGATAAACACCACATAATCCAGCAGCACACCATATTGCCCGCTCAGGCACAGGGCGCTGGCCCAAATGCATTGTGCCCACAGCGCCCATTGGGGTACTGCATTCTTATTGAGCGTACCGGCCTGGGGAAGAAACAGGTTATCCTTAGCCATCGTATAATATACCCGGGCACCCGAAAGAATAAGACCGTTGTTACATCCGAATGTAGAGATCATGATCATAACAGCGATAATCGCCGCACCGTAATGACCAAATATAGAAGACGCCGCCGCCGTTGCCACACGGTCCTGAACTGCAAATGCGATATTGGGAGCTGCCACCTCGGGGGTATAGGCTAATGCGGAGCCTGAAGCTGGCGGTATCATGGGCAGCACGGCCAGGTACATCAGGTTGGCCAGCAGGTATACCACCGTTACCACCAGGGTACCCAAAAAAAGACTCATTCCTACGTTGCGCTTAGGATTCTTTATTTCCCCGGCAATAAATGTTACATTTTCCCAGGCCACGCTGCTGAAAACAGAGCCCACCATTGCCGCGCTGATCAGCCCCAGGGCTACCATCATACTTCCCGGCGCCTGGAATGCGGACCACCCCCGCTTTACGCCGGCTGCATCGGTAACAGGCGTGGTAAATTTCATATCGAATCCGGTGGCCCAATTGGCGTTCCAGATATCGGCTTTGGCGGCCATCAGCAACCCGAACAGGATCAGGCCAAACAATGAAAAGAGTTTAACAATGGTAAAAACCGTCTGGATGATTTTTCCATCCTTTACGCCACGGGTATTTACGTAGGTTAAAAAAATAATAAGTGCAATAGACACCAGCTGTGCGGGGAAAATACGTACAAAGCCGAAATCAAAAAGAAGATTCCGTTCATCCATGGTAAGTACCGGGATAAAATAACCCGCAAACTTGCTAAACGCAACGCCAACCGCTGCAATGGTTCCCGTTTGAATCACCGAAAAAAAGCTCCAGCCATATAAAAATCCCAGCATCGGGTTATAGGCTTCTTTCAGGTATACATACTGCCCACCTGCTTTAGGAAACATAGAAGAAAGTTCACCATAGGTTACCGCGGCAAAAACGGTCATTAAACCCGTAATAACCCAAAGCGCAACCAGCCATCCAGCAGACCCTACCTGCCGGGTCATATCCGAGGCCACAATAAAAATACCGGAACCAATCATGGATCCGGCTACGATCATTGTTCCATCGAACAAATTGAGCGATTGTTTAAACGCAACTTTCTCAGCCATTTGTTTTAATTTATTAGCTCAAAATAAGATTTTATTGGAAATAAATGGCAAAAAAATACCCTGCCAAAGGCAAGGTCATTATTAAAATCTGGCTAATAGATTACCTTTTTTCGCTCTTGTACTGCTCATTCAGCCCTTTGATCACTTCCTTGGTAATATCGTAGGTAGAGTCCTTGTAATAAAACAAACCCGGCTCATAAGCAAAAATAAAAGAGAAGGTACCGTCTGCATTAAATACCTTCAGGTAATCCTCTATCTTTTTCTTCACGCTCATATTCTTACTGGCTACAAAATTATTGAACTCATCCATCAGGCTTTGACGTTTTTCCATCATTTGCGTTTGCGTGGTTTCAACATCCTGGCGCGCGGCTAAGGCCTGCTCTTCACTCATTGCATTGCTTTGCTTTTGATAGCCTCCCACTTTTGCCTTAAACGATTTATCCATTTTATCGAGCTCTGACGTAATCGAGCCTTTTTTCTTCTCTACCTCCCGTTCCATATTCCGCGCCACCTCATAGTACTCCTGGATCGAATCCATATCGATATAAGCAAATACGGCATTCTTATGCAGCATTGAATCTTTCCCCTTTGGAAGTGAGGTACCGGCATGCTGTAACCCTCCCGCGCTGGTATTTCCGTTAAACTGTTTGTATAACAAAAATGCCACTGCAATTATCAGTAACGCGTTTACAACAAGGAGCGCATTCTTCATTTCTCAATTTTTACAATAAATATAAAACAACTTGCAATATACCAATGAATTAAACAAAAAAAATATCAAATGCGTATCTTATGATAGCCTTAACAGGACAAAAAAGCCGCCCCAAGTGCATCGGGGCGGCTTCGTTCAATACGTTTAAGTAGCTTAAACAATCTTTTCTACCTGCATATAATTCAATTCCACCGGAGTAGATCTTCCGAAGATCTTCACGGTTACTTTCAGTTTTTTCTTCTCATCATTTACTTCTTCAATAACCCCGTTAAAATCATTAAATGGTCCTTCAACGATCTTAATGGTTTCACCAACGATGAACGGCTCAACCATGCTTACGCCACCCGCTTCTGCCATTTCATCCATTCTTCCCAACATCTTGTTCACCTCTGCTTTCCGGAGTGCGATCGGGTTATCTTTTCCAAGGAAATGAATCACGCTATTGGTGTTTACAACCAGGTCTCTCAGATCGTCGCTCATTTTTCCATCCAGCACTTCGATCATCACATAACCCGGGTAATAGTTCCGCTCCCGCATCACTTTTTTCCCGTTTTGTACCTTATATACTTTTTCCACGGGAAGAAATACCTGCTTTACTACTTTTTCAAACTCACTTCTCGATATTTCCTTATCCAGATACTCCTTTACCTTCCGCTCTTTACCACTCACCACCCGCAATACATACCACTTGGTATCTTGCTGGGGTGCCGCCGGAGTTGCATTATCTGTTATGTTTACACCTTCCATTCTCTAACTATAAAGGATTTTGTATAAAAAATTAAGCCCGCCTCCGGCAATAAAGTCCATCAGCCAGATCATTACAGTGATCAGTACCGTGGCGCCCAGCACAATCATGGTAGACTGTTGCAGTTCGCTCCAGGTAGGCCAGGTTACTTTCTCTGCCAGTTCCTTATAGCTGTTTTTTACATAATCTCCGAACTTGCTCATCTGAATAGTTTATGGTTCATAGTTTATGGTTCATGGTTATATAACATTACTATGAACTATTAACGAATAAACAATGAACGTGTTTAGCACGGGCACAAGGATTCGAACCCTGATCAAAGGTTTTGGAGACCTCTATTCTACCATTGAACTATGCCCGTATGACCTTCTAGACCTTCCCGGAGAAAGGCTTCAAAGGACAAAAAATTAAGAACTAATTTTAAATATAAAGTACTTAGACTGAACCGCCCAAGTACTTTATACAATATGAGACAGCTTCCATACACCCTTTCGGGGCAGGGTGCCTTATTTGATGATTTCAGTTACCTGACCTGCACCTACTGTACGTCCACCTTCACGGATCGCGAACTTCAGACCTTTTTCCATCGCGATCGGAGTGATCAGTTTTACAGTTAAAGAGGTGTTATCACCAGGCATGATCATCTCAGTGCCTTCAGCCAGTGTACACTCACCAGTTACATCCGTTGTACGGAAATAGAACTGAGGACGGTATTTGTTGAAGAACGGAGTGTGACGACCACCTTCATCTTTGCTCAGTACATAAACCTCAGCTTTGAATTCAGTGTGCGGAGTGATAGATCCGGGTTTGCAGATTACCATACCACGACGGATCTGGGTTTTCTCAATACCACGTAACAGCAGACCAGCGTTATCACCAGCTTCACCTTCGTCCAGGATCTTGCGGAACATTTCCACACCTGTTACAGTAGAAGTCAGGGGTTTTTCCATCAGACCTACGATTTCTACAGCCTCACCGGTTTTAACTTTACCTCTTTCGATACGACCAGTAGCAACAGTACCACGACCAGTGATAGAGAACACGTCCTCAACACTCATCAGGAACGGAAGATCGATCGGACGGGGAGGCAGCGGAATGTAGCTGTCTACAGCATCCATCAGTTCAGTGATTGCACCAACCCATTTTTCATCTCCAGCCAGTGCGCCGGTTGCAGAACCTTTGATAATGGGTGTGTTGTCACCGTCGAAACCACGTTTTGACAGTTCATCACGAACTTCCATTTCAACCAGGTCTAACAGTTCAGGATCATCAACCAGGTCAACTTTATTTAAGAAAACCACCATTTTAGGTACACCTACCTGTGCAGCCAAAAGGATGTGTTCTTTTGTTTGAGGCATCGGACCATCAGTAGCCGCTACCACCAGGATGGCTCCATCCATCTGGGCAGCAC
Source organism: Niabella pedocola (assembly GCF_021044425.1). Classification (GTDB taxonomy): domain Bacteria; phylum Bacteroidota; class Bacteroidia; order Chitinophagales; family Chitinophagaceae; genus Niabella; species Niabella pedocola. Next base: position 687,232 of record NZ_JAJNEC010000005.1, read on the forward strand.
CAGTGATCATATTTTTAACGTAGTCAGCGTGACCGGGGCAATCTACGTGTGCGTAGTGACGAGTTGCAGTTTCATATTCTACGTGAGCTGTATTAATTGTAATACCTCTCTCTTTCTCTTCAGGTGCACCATCAATATCGTCATATTTTTTTGCCTGAGCTAAACCTTGCTTAGCAAGAATCTCGGTAATAGCCGCAGTCAAAGTGGTTTTACCATGGTCAACGTGGCCAATGGTACCAATGTTTACGTGGGGTTTTTCCCGCTTAAAGGTCTCTTTTGACATTGTTATCTTTTTTAATTGTTTTTACTAAATTTTTATTTATTCACAAATCCAGCCAGGGCTGGATTGCAATGCTTAGCTGAATTGCTTCTACAGAGGTGCAACTCATCTAAAATACCAAAAGAAGAGTCATAACACCGGCGTTAACCGGAATGACTGCTTCTACTTCAGAGCCGTTGATGAGACTTGAACTCACGACCTCTTCCTTACCAAGGAAGTGCTCTACCCCTGAGCTACAACGGCGATCTCAGTTGATAGCTCAGGATCTGTTTAAAACAAATCCCCGCCTGCAACGGAGCAGGCTCAACTACAAACGAAACAGAGCGGGAGACGAGGCTCGAACTCGCCACCTATAGCTTGGAAGGCTATCGCTCTACCAAATGAGCTACTCCCGCTTATCAATTTGAAAATTTGAAAAGGAATTAATTTGAAAATTAAATCTTCTGCAAACATTCAAAACCCAAAGAACTCCTGCATTTGAAAAGTGCTATTTTCAAATTGCACAGTGGGCAGTGAAGGATTCGAACCTCCGTACTCCGAAGAGAACAGATTTACAGTCTGTCGCCTTTAACCACTCGGCCAACTACCCAAACCAAAGCCACTCCCGGAGGAATGCTTTTGAGCCGAAGAAGGGAGTCGAACCCGCGACCTGCTGATTACAAATCAGCTGCTCTACCAACTGAGCTACTTCGGCTTATAAAAAGAACTAATTTCTGGTAGTTAGTGGCTGAAACACAGTACTGAACAGCTCCAAAAATTGGGAAGGCAAAAGTAAGGCTTTTTTATCATTCAATAAATTTTGTTGCCTACTTTTTTTATAATTTTTTATTGCAAAAATAAAAACCGTAATCAATGCTCTTTCCACCTGTTATTCCGGCTTGTCAGCAGCAATTAAAATAAAAAGCGGCCGCCGGGTTTCATCCTGCATTTCGGGGTAATGACGCAACAGTTCCGGTGCCGGCTGCGGCTCTGCTACCTGCCGGATCCTGAACCCGGCATCGAGCAGCGTATTGATCCAGGTAGCCATTGTGCGGTGATACTTAACCACTTCGTGCCCCAGGAAGCGCGTGCTTCTGCGGCCTTCCTCCTGGTAATGGTCTACCGGCCAGTGCAGCCGTTTTCCCGCTGCATTACAAAACCAGTCTTGCTCCGCCCGCGCTGTAAACACCGGGTGCTCTGCGGAAAAGATCATGCGGCCACCGGCGCTCAATATTTCAAACATTCTTTTGCAAACACCCGCATAATCCGCAATATAATGCAGCGCCAGGGAGCTGATGATTACATCAAAGGAATCCGGCGGAAATGCCAGGGCCTCAATAGATTGCCGGAGGTATTGAATTTGGGTGAACCCTGTGTAGCTCCGGGCCTGTTCCAGCATCTTTGCAGACAGGTCCACACCAGTTACCCGTACAGCACCCTGCTCCGCTGCATAGCGGCAATGCCAGCCGTAGCCGCAACCCAGGTCCAGCACCCGCTTACCTTTCAGATCCGGCAGCATCGCACGCAAAACCGGCCACTCCCCCGCCGCACTCAGCCCTTCCTGTGAACGGGGCATGCGGCTGTAACTTTCAAAGAAAGAAGGATCGTCATATTTATTCTGCTCCATGACCGCAAAATTACCAATCTCTTTTTTTAACGACGGCTTTGAAAAAACCCTTCGCTTTCTGTCCGGAAGGATTCCCCATTACATCGTAATATACGGACCCCGAAGACAGATAGCCGTACATACTATCTCCTATGGAATAGATTTTTTTATCCAGCACCAACCGTTGCCAAAGAGGGACGTTAAGAGGCTCAAATGAATGGTTGGTGGTTACGCAAAATGAGCTATAAGGCATCATCACAAAACAGCCCCGGATGATCCAGATATTCAAACCAGAGTTTCCAAGTCCCAAATGTGAACCTATAGAAATACGAAGCGTATCATTTTGGAAATAGGCCCGGCAATCATAAAGATCTCTTGCATTGCTCGAACTGTAATGCTCATGGCCTTCAAAAACATTTCGGGTGGTAGTGTAATAATCCACTGCGCTGGACCGCTTTGCTGCAGTATCCTCATCATTTTTAAAAGACGAATGTATTTCCGGCATACTATCCAGCTTTTTATATACACTGTTCCCTGACAGCAGGCTATCTACCTCAAACGGCTGCCGGTATTTAATACTTCGGACGGCAGCAGCAAATGGATAAAGACTATCTGTATCCTGCTGAAATACGCTGTCTATAATCGTTTCCGCGGTCCTAAAAAAAGGTTCATGTAACGGTTCCTTTTTCTTATAGCCACACTGCCACGCCATAATAACGCAAAAAAGAATCACGATCATTTTTCTCATATGCATCTTTTTTAAAAGACGCAGCGCTCATTTGATTACATAAAAAAAGAGCGGCCTTGGAAGCCGCTCTTATGATTTAAGACCTAAAGGCCGATTATTCTTCTTCGTCAAAAGACATCGCCTCACGTGCTGTTTGCAACAGTTCGTATTCTTCCTTGCTTCCTACGATCATGTTTTCAAACTCACGCAAACCGGTACCGGCAGGGATGTGATGACCCGTGATCACGTTTTCTTTCAGACCGAGCATTTCATCCGCTTTACCATGGATGGCTGCAGAAGAAAGTACCTTGGTGGTTTCCTGGAAGGAAGCCGCCGAGATCCAGCTTTGTACACCCAGCGAGGCCTTGGTAATCCCCAGAAGCGTTGGCGCTGAAGTAGCAGGCTGTGCATCACGGTATTCCACTGTTTTCTTGTCGTTACGACGCAGCACCGAATTCTCTTCACGCAGCTCTCTCAGGCTGATGATCTGGCCGGCACGCAGCTTGCCCGAATCACCCGGATCGGTGATCACTTTCTTCTCGTATACGAAGTCGTTCTCATCTACAAATTCAAACTTATCTACCAGGTCATCTTCCAGGAAGCGGGTATCACCCGGATCCACGATGCTTACCTTACGCATCATCTGGCGAACGATCACCTCGATGTGCTTATCGTTGATCCGTACACCCTGTAAACGGTATACTTCCTGGATCTCATTTACCACATACTGCTGTACGGCAAACGGCCCCTGGATCGAAAGGATGTCCTGCGGAGAGATCTGGCCGTCACTTAACGGGCTACCAGCTTTTACAAAGTCGCCATCCTGAGCCAGGATCTGTCTGGTAAGCGGCACCAGGTACTTGCGGGTTACACCATCCTTGGCTTCGATAATGATTTCACGGTTACCGCGTTTAACAGCACCCATAGAAACCACCCCGTCAATTTCCGATACAACGGCCGGGCTGCTGGGGTTCCGTGCTTCAAACAGCTCGGTTACACGCGGCAGACCCCCGGTGATATCTTTCAGTTTACCCAGGATACGCGGTATCTTCACCAGTACACGACCAGCTTTCACCTCATCACCATCGTCCAGCATCAGGTGGCTACCGGTAGGTAAGTTGTAAGATTTATTTTCTTTACCCTCTACAACAATAGAAGGAATCTTTGTTTTATCGCGGGTTTCAATAACCACTTTCTCACGGTGGCCGGTTTGCTCATCTGCTTCTTCACGGTAGGTAACCCCTTCGATCACGTTTTCAAACTTCAGCACACCATCCACTTCCGCGATGATAACGTTGTTATACGGATCCCATGAGCAGATCGCATCTCCCTTGGAGATCTTCTGACCGTCTTTCACCAACAATGTAGATCCGTAAGGAATGTTATTGGTAATTAACAGGCGGTCATTTTTAGTGTCGATGATACGGGCTTCACCGGTACGGCCAATTACCACACGTACATCATCACCTTCTGCGTTGGTTGTTATTACAGAGCGAACACCGTCAAACTGAATGTTACCGTCAAACTTAGCCACTAAGGTAGATTCTACAGAAGCAGACCCAGCCACACCACCCACGTGGAACGTACGCAGTGTTAACTGTGTACCCGGCTCACCAATAGACTGGGCAGCGATGATACCCACGGCATCCCCTTTCTGAGCCAGTATACCGGATGCCAGGTTCTTACCATAGCATTTCACGCAACAGCCGCGCTTGCTTTCGCAGGTAAGTACAGAACGGATCTCGATTGACTCAATACCCGCAGCTTCAATCCTGCGTGCTTTTTCTGCGGAAATTTCGGTACCCGCTTCCAGCAACAGTTCATCGCTTTGGGGATCATAAATATCATGCAGGGAGGTACGGCCTTCGATACGATCTGCCAGCGGCTCAATCACATCTTCGTTGTCTTTTAAAGCAGCGATGGAAATACCTCTTAATGTACCGCAATCTTCTTCGGTGATCACCACGTCCTGTGCTACGTCTACCAGACGACGGGTCAGGTAACCGGCATCGGCCGTTTTCAGGGCCGTATCCGCAAGACCTTTACGCGCACCGTGGGTAGAGATGAAGTAATCCAATACATTCAGTCCGCCCTTAAAGTTGGAAAGGATCGGGTTCTCAATGATCTCAGACCCGGTAGAGCCTGATTTTCTCGGCTTGGCCATCAGTCCCCTGATACCTGCCAGCTGCTTAATCTGCTGCTTGCTACCACGGGCTCCGGAATCCAGCATCATGTATACAGAGTTGAACCCTTGTTTATCGGCGCTCAGTTCACGGATCAGTGTTTCTGTAAGACGTGTATCCACACGGCTCCAGATATCCACGATCTGGTTATAACGCTCGTTATTGGTGATCAATCCCATGTTATAGTTATCCCACACTTCATCTACCTCTCCTTTTGCATTGTCCAGCAATTCCTGTTTAATATCAGGAATGATCAGGTCATTGATGCTGAAGGACAAACCACCCTGGAAGGCGGTACGGAATCCTAATTGTTTGATATCATCCAGGAACTTCGCCGTTTTAGGAACGTCGGTGATCTCGATGATGTCGCCAATGATCTCCCGCAGGTTCTTCTTGGTGAGTAACGCGTTTACAAAACCTACTTCTTCCGGTACATTCTGGTTGAAAATAACACGGCCAACAGTGGTTTCAATTAATTTCTTTTCCAGCTCACCGGTGTTTTCATTCCGCACAATGCCTTTTACCTTGATCCATGCGTGCAGGTCGATCTGCTTTTCATTGTACGCAATGATCACTTCTTCTGCAGAATAAAAGGCCTTCCCTTCTCCGCGAACCTTTTCGGTTTCGGTAGATTTCTTTCCTTTGGTAATATAGTACAGACCCAGTACCATGTCCTGAGAAGGCAGGGTGATGGGCGTACCGTTCTGAGGGTTCAGGATGTTGTGGGAGGCCAGCATCAGCAGCTGGGCTTCCAGGATCGCCGCATTGCTCAGGGGTACGTGTACCGCCATCTGGTCACCATCAAAGTCAGCGTTGAAAGCCGCGGTAACCAACGGGTGCAGCTGGATCGCTTTTCCTTCGATCAGCTTCGGCTGGAAGGCCTGGATCGACAAACGGTGCAGCGTTGGGGCACGGTTTAACATTACCGGGTGCCCTTTTAAAATATTTTCAAGGATATCCCAAACCACCGCTTCTTTTTTATCAACCAGTTTACGGGCCGATTTTACGGTTTTTACGATACCTCTTTCAATCAGTTTACGAATGATGAACGGTTTAAATAATTCTGCCGCCATATCTTTTGGCAGACCGCACTCATGCATTTTCATTTCCGGACCTACCACGATTACCGAACGACCGGAGTAATCCACACGTTTACCCAACAGGTTCTGACGGAAACGTCCCTGTTTTCCTTTCAACACATCACTCAGGGATTTCAATGCACGTCCGCCTTCCGCCTTAACGGCATTGGATTTTCTTGAGTTATCAAACAACGAGTCGATCGCTTCCTGCAGCATCCGCTTTTCGTTACGCAGGATCACCTCAGGCGCTTTGATCTCCATCAAACGCTTCAGACGGTTGTTCCGGATAATTACCCGGCGATACAGGTCGTTCAGATCCGAAGATGCAAAACGGCCGCCATCCAGGGGCACTAACGGACGCAGTTCCGGCGGAATTACCGGAATGTACTGCATGATCATCCATTCCGGACGGTTGGTGATCCGTGTATTGGCATCGCGGAACGCTTCCACCACGCTCAACCGCTTTAAGGCATCAGCCTTACGCTGCTGGGAGGTTTCGGTAGCCGCGGAGTTTCTTAAATCAAAGGACAACTGATCCAGGTCGATGCGCTGCAACAGGTCGTGCACCGCTTCTGCACCCATCTTCGCGATGAACTTCTGCGGATCATCATCGGGCAGGTACTGGTTATCTTTTGGCAGCGTATCCAGGATATCGAGGTATTCTTCCTCTGTTAACAGGTCGCCGTAGTTTTGACCTTTATCTTCACGCACACCCGCCTGGATCACCACGTATCGTTCATAATAGATGATGGTCTCCAGTTTCTTGGAGCTCATTCCCAGCAGGTAACCAATTTTATTAGGCAGGGATTTGAAGTACCAGATATGTACCACCGGTACCACCAGTTTAATATGCCCCATCCGCTCACGGCGTACTTTCTTCTCCGTAACCTCCACACCACAACGATCACACACAATCCCTTTATAACGGATGCGCTTGTACTTTCCACAGGCACATTCATAGTCCTTTACCGGACCAAATATTCTTTCGCAAAACAAACCGTCACGCTCAGGCTTGTAAGTACGGTAGTTGATAGTTTCAGGCTTTAATACCTCACCATGACTTTTTTCCAGGATGGTATCCGGGGAAGCCAGGCCGATGGTGATTTTTGAAAACGCTGCCTTTGGGCGATTGTCTTTTTTAGTAGCCATAATCTTATTGAAGATTTGAGATTCAGGATTTGAGATTTGTGGTCTTCAAAATCCTGGTCTCTATTTTAATTATGTTTTTTTGCTTTTGTTATTGATTCCGATTTGATGATCAATAGTGAAAGTCAACGGTGCATTCACCATTGACCATTCACTATTTACTGTCTTTATTCAAAGGTCAGGTCTAATCCCAAACCTCTTAATTCGTGTATCAATACATTGAACGACTCCGGTACACCTGCTCTTGGAATGTTATCCCCTTTTACAATGCTCTCATAGGTTTTTGCACGACCTATGATATCATCCGATTTAATGGTTAACAGCTCCTGCAGGATGCTGGATGCCCCGTAGGCTTCCAGTGCCCATACCTCCATCTCACCAAAACGCTGACCACCAAACTGGGCTTTACCACCCAGCGGCTGTTGTGTAATCAAGCTGTATGGTCCGATAGAACGTGCGTGCATCTTGTCATCCACCATGTGGTGCAGTTTGATCATGTAGATCACACCCACGGTTGCTTTCTGGTGGAAGCGCTCCCCGGTTTCGCCATCGTACAGGAACGTGTGACCGAACTTAGGAATAGTGGCATCTGCACAATACTTTTCAATCTCTTCCGGCTCAGCACCATCAAAGATCGGAGTGGCAAATTTTACACCCAGTTCTTTACCGGCCCATCCCAGTACGGTTTCGTAGATCTGTCCCAGGTTCATACGGCTTGGTACCCCTAACGGGTTCAGCACAATATCCACCGGACTTCCGTCTTCCAGGAACGGCATATCTTCCTGACGAACAATTTTCGCTACGATCCCTTTGTTACCGTGGCGGCCCGCCATTTTATCCCCTACTTTCAGCTTCCGTTTTACAGCCAGGTATACTTTTGCCAGTTTCAATACACCTGCAGGCAATTCATCCCCGATAGAGATATTGAATTTCTCGCGTTTGTATCGTCCCAGCTCTTCGTTGAACTTGATATTGTAGTTGTGCAACAGGGTATTGATCTGATCATTGATCTTCTCGTCATTGGTCCAGCCCAACGGGTTGATGTTGGCATAATCCAATGAACCCAGATTTTTTGCATGGAATTTTGATCCCTTGCCGATCACGATCTCATCAAAGCTGTTCATTACACCGGAAGAAACCTGGTTTTCCAGGATGGTACCCAGTTTTTCCAGCAGTACATTCAGCAGGTCCTGTTCGTTCTTTTCGTGTGCCTTATCCAGTTTTTCGATCGCCGCTTTCTCACGCACTTTTGCATTCTTATCTTTCTTGGCGCGCTGGAACAGTTTTTTACCAATCACCACACCTTCTACCCCGTTCGGAGCTTTTAAAGAAGCGTCTTTTGCATCCCCGGCTTTGTCACCAAAGATGGCACGGAGCAGTTTTTCCTCAGGAGTCGGATCGCTCTCTCCTTTCGGAGTGATCTTACCGATCAGGATATCGCCTTCCTTCACCTGGGCGCCGATACGGATGATACCGTTTTCGTCCAGGTCCTTGGTCGCTTCTTCTGAAACGTTCGGGATATCGGAGGTCAGTTCTTCTTCACCCAGTTTTGTATCACGCACTTCCAGTTCGTATTCGGAAATGTGGATGGACGTGAACATATCTTCTTTTACCACCCGCTCGCTGATCACGATGGCATCCTCAAAGTTGTAACCTTTCCAGGGCATGAACGCCACTTTCAGGTTTTTACCCAGGGCCAGCTCACCGTTTCTGGTGGCATAACCATTGGTGAGGAAGTCGCCTGCTTTTACCTTCTGCCCTTTCTTAACGGCAGGGTTCAGGTTCATACAGGTTTCGTGGTTGGTTTTGATGAACTTGGTCAGTTTATATACCTTCAGGTCTTCTTCAAAGCTCACGAGTTTCTCATTCACATCACGGTCGTAGCGCACATGGATTTCGTTGGCATCTACAAACTCCACGACACCATTTCCTTCTGCATGGATCTGGATCCGGGAATCTCTTGCCGCCTTGCCTTCCAGGCCGGTACCCACGATGGGTTCGTCCGGACGCAGCAGCGGAACAGCCTGACGTTGCATGTTTGATCCCATCAGCGCACGGTTGGCATCATCATGCTCCAGGAACGGAATCAGAGAGGCGCTCAAACCTACGATCTGGTTGGGCGCTACATCCATATATTCAACCTCACTCTTATCAAGAATCGGGAAGTCACCGGTTTCGCGGCTTTCCACGCGCTCGTTTACAAAGTTGCCCTGCTCATCCAGTTTGGCACTGGCCTGCGCGATCTTTGCCGAATCTTCCTCTTCTGCGCTTAACAGTTCCAGTTCCTTCATATTTACCTTACCATCGGTAACCTTGCGGTAAGGCGTTTCGATAAAGCCCATTTCATTGATCTTCGCATGTACGCAAAGCGTAGAGATCAGACCGATGTTCGGACCTTCCGGAGTTTCAATCGTACAAAGACGACCGTAGTGCGAGTAGTGTACGTCACGCACCTCAAACCCGGCACGCTCACGGCTCAAACCGCCTGGCCCCAGTGCAGAGATACGGCGTTTGTGCGTGATTTCCGATAAGGGGTTGGTCTGATCCAGGAACTGCGACAACTGGGATGTTCCGAAGAACGAGTTGATCACAGAGGAAAGGGTACGCGCGTTGATCAGGTCAACCGGCGTAAACACCTCATTGTCCCTCACATTCATACGCTCACGGATGGTACGGGCCATACGGGCCAAACCAACACCGAATTGCGCATATAATTGTTCCCCTACTGTACGTACACGACGGTTGCTCAGGTGATCGATATCATCAATCTCCGCTTTACCGTTGGTTAACCGTACGAGGTATTTAATGATCTCAATAATATCTTCTTTTGTCAGCGTCTTCTGTGTAACCGGCGCATCGATATTCAGTTTGCGGTTGATCTTGTAACGGCCTACTTCACCCAGGTCATAACGCTTGTCGCTAAAGAACAATTTATCAATGATACCGCGGGCGGTTTCGTTATCCGGTGCATCTGCGCCTCTTAACTGGCGGTAGATGAACTGAACGGCTTCCAGCTCACTGTTAGAGGTATCTTTATTTAATGTATTGTAGATAATGGCATAATCTCCACCCACATCTTCGCGCTGTACAAAAACGCTCTTCACATCCATATCAGCAATGATGTCGATCGCTTCTTCATCCAGCACCACATCCCGCTCCATCACGATCTCATTCCGCTCAATGGAAACCACTTCACCGGTATCTTCATCTACAAAATCTTCCACCCAGGTACGTAAAACACGTGCAGCAAGGCGTTTGCCCAGTTGCTTTTCCAGCGATTTACGGTCGCCCGGAACTTCATCAGCCATACCAAACAGCTCCAGGATATCCTTATCGGTTTCATAGCCGATGGAACGCAGCAGCGTGGTAACAGGGAATTTTTTCTTCCGGTCGATATACGCATACATCACGTTATTGATGTCTGTCGCAAATTCCATCCAGGATCCTTTGAAAGGAATCACACGGGCAGAATAGATCTTTGTTCCGTTCGGGTGTACAGACTGGCCAAAGAATACGCCAGGAGAACGATGCAGCTGTGAAACCACTACGCGCTCTGCACCGTTAATCACAAAGGTACCGCGGGGCGTCATGTAAGGGATATTTCCCAGAAATACGTCCTGCACAATGGTTTGGAAATCCACATGTTCTTCATCATTACAGCTCAGCCGCAGCTTTGCTTTCAGGGGTACTGCATAGGTCAGTCCACGCTCCATACATTCATCGATCGAATAACGGGGCGGATCGATAAAGTAATCCAGAAACTCCAGTACAAAGATATTGCGGGTGTCAGTGATGGGGAAGTTGTCCTTAAATACCCGGAACAGGCCCTCAATATTGCGTTTGTCTGGTGTGGTTTCTAATTGGAAAAACTCCTTAAAGGATTGAATCTGAACTTCCAGAAGATCGGGTGTTTCAGCTAAATGCTTGATCTTTCCGAAATTTACTCTTGAATTCACTTTTGTTGATGACATATGTTATAAACCCGGTTTTTAATGATTGATCAGGTACAAAACAAGAACAGGATTACTCTTATTGCTAAAAGAAATCCATTGAAATTCAATTACATGAACCTATTTTGTTTAATCAATTTTTTATTGGCCAAAATAAAAGGAAGGCAAAGTTAAGGAAAACTTTGAAAAGAAGAAAACTTCTCACAAGAATATTGCCAGATACTGACATTTCTAAAAATTTATTGGAAAAGTTTGCGGAAATAAAAGCACCTGTTTTCCGCCGTTTTTTTGCAGGAGAGTCGTTGAAAATATATAAGCAACTGATTGTCAATTAAAGTTCTGTTCCGTTGACGGTCCTGCTCTAGTTCGGGTTTCCGGTCTTAAAAAATGCCGTACCAATCAAGAAGCAGGTCCGGATGTTTCCGGACCTGCTCAATATTTCCGGAATCAGCGCTTTGCTGCGTTCCGGTTTCTAAACTGCAATAAAGGTGTTTATTCTGCCACCACTTTTACAACTTTTGAATAATTGACGGTAGTGCCGTCTTTATTCACCTGACCAATTCTTACAAAGGTGGTTGGATACTGATCCATTTTATCCAGGTCCCGATCTTCTTTACGGCAGCCGATTCCTATGGTGATCAACAGCACGAGGGAGCCCAGCATCGCTCCTTTTTTAGCGCGTTTTGCCGAAACAACCACGGAGATCACCAGGAGCGCCATAATGGCCAGCTGCAGCGGGGAAAAACCAAATTTAGCCGCTATCTCCTGCCAGCTCTTGCTGTAGGTGTATTTGATCTGCTCGCTGGAATTGCCATCAGGAGCCTGGGTATTTACCTGGTCGATTTGAACAAATGTTTCGCCGTCTTTAGATCCCTCAATGATAAAGGATTTATTGTCCTTTTCGGAAAAGGTTTCCCAGTCCACCTTCAGTTTTCCGCCAGTAAAGCTGGCACTGGTAAATCCAAAGGCCACCGGCAATGCGCCGTCGGTGTAGGCATACGCAGAGGTATTGTCATTGTCTGTTCTGATATTGCCACCGGAACCGGTCTGAATATTTACATTTCCTCCGTTCTTGCTTTCCTGGGGGTCCGACTGTGCTGAAGCCGCGGTAAACCGGATGTCAATCGACACCGTACCGCCCACCGGAGTACCACCGGCGCCTGGTATATCGGCCTTCTGGGTACCGGTAATGGTAGGCACACCGGATATTAATGCATAGGTCCAGTCGAAGAAATCAGCTCCGGCACCGGTTATCTGAGGGGCATTGCCACCACCCAGCACAGGAGCCAGCTTGTTAAAACTGATCGTAACAGTGGTAGCCAATCCTCCTTTAACAATTGGAGCACCTGAAAGATTTTGAAAATTAAAACTAAATTTCCCCTGACCGTTTACCACTCCCGGGCTGGGTGTAATTACCGCTCCATTTACCGCAGGATCCTGGGCAAATAAAAAGTTGTTCACTAACAAAGCCAGGACAAAACCACATATCTTTTTCATTGTTGCTTATTTTTTGTTTTAAAATGTGTCTTTACATATTATGCAATGGGTAACGCTGGCGTACTAATTATTGGGCGCCGGCGTATACTTGATCGTTTCTGTATCCGCGTTATTCAATTCATTATTATCACCGCCGGAACCGAATACAATCGTAGCAAGTACATTATCCGAGCCGGAGTTATTACCACCGTTAAAGCTTACCGTAAATCCAAACGATGATACCGATGATGCGGCAATGGATGTTTTATTGTTGGTTCCTCCCAGTTTAAAGATATAGTTCAGACCTTGCTGATCTTCTCCTACATAGGTCCAATCCGCATTCTGTACTGCCTGGTTGGTGTTAATCACCGTTAAGCTTGGATTATACGGATCAATCGTGAAGTTGGGAGACTTGGCGATACGTACAGATACTTCAGTACCATTTGTAGCGCTGGTTCCGGTAAATACGGCTGCTTTTATATTTACTGTTTTTGCCCCAACTACCTGTGCAGGCAGTGCCATAAGGCTCATACCAATATCCACGGCTCCACCGGCGGTATATACATACAGGGTTCCATTGGCACTATTTCCTTTATTATCATGGATTTCATATGCGAACCGTGCGGTGCCGCTAAATCCGGCTTTAGGAGTAAAGGTATAAGCGCCGTCCGTTCCTACTGTAAATTGACCAAATGTTGGGTCGGTAACTGTTTGCTGCGTTACAGTTTGAGGATCGCCGTCCGGATCGATGTCATTATCTTTTACATTTCCGGATACCGCTATTCCCGCATTCGTTACAGCAAAATCATCCGTTGCGGTGGTAGTGTTGAGCGTGGCGGGTTTTACTTCTATAAACACATATGCATATCCGCAAAGATTGGTACCTGGTGTTTCGCAAACTTTGTATACGATCGTATCCTTTCCAACGAATCCATCTGCCGGTGTGTATACCAGCTGATTGCCATTCATGGTAGCGGTACCATTTGAACCTTGCTTGAATACTTCCGGTGTACCAAGTGTACCACCTTCATTACCGGCATGGTCATTTGCCAGTATATTCACGGTAACGGCTGCTCCGGCATTGGTTGCTGCGATATCCGTATTAGCGATCGGTGAATTTGTATTAACCGCAGGGTTTGTAACGATAATTGTAAGGTTCTGCACCTCTGTATACGTTCCGTTGCTGGCCGTAACATTGTAGCTATAAGAACCCGGAGCAGTAGTAACAAAAGTATAGTCACCACTTCCGTCCACATTCAGCGAAAGCGTTCCACCGGCAGGATTGGGCAAACCGTCTGCTCCGTTTACCGCAACCGCATTGGTGTATGCCGTTCCGGAAGGCACTTTATCGTTGGTAGCCACAGATCCGTTAACCGGTTTATTGATTATGGTATAGTTGATATCCGGATTGGTTTTGAAAATCGGACAGCTGATGCCCGGTGTACCGGGGGTAACAAATCGTGTATCAACCGTAGCGCCGTACACATCAATATCGAGGCTTGCAAGCAGATTGGCACTTACCAATCCGTCCTTCACAATGCGGATCTCGTCATAATCAGCAGGCGCGGTAAAGCCCACATTATATACAGCTCCCTGGGAAGAACCAACAGTGATCAGGTTCAGCAATTCGAGGCTCAACAATTGAGAACCAGTCGCGCTTCCAACCTTTGTACCATTGTTCCAGATTTCAATTGACAGCCCTTTAAACAGATCAAGTCCGACCAATGTATTATTGGTCCGGATGGTAAATCCGGCGATAGTACCTGCAGGGAATGTGCTTGCCGGTGCCTGAACAGAAATCGCGGTGTTTGATGCTACGTTTGCAGCAGCAATCATTCTTGCATAGTTATTCAAATTCGCATCGATAACATTGCCGATATTTTCAATGGAGCAACCGGCACAAATAGCACCAGATACGCCAGACCGTTCATTGTTTATGATCGCTCCAAAGCCGGTCGGGCTATTTACAATCACATTGGAAGTTTTACAATCAAGCGCATGGTCACAGCTTTTCTGGATATCAATTCCATATATCTTCACTTCGCCTAAATCGGCCCCAACCGGTTTGGTAAATTCGATAGAAGCTTCATCGAAATCAGCGCTTGCTACAACACCCACTTCCTGCCGGGTTCTATTATTGCCCAGCAAGGTCGTTTTTGCGCCAACCAATAGGGCGTTGCCACTGCTGGTTTGCACAGGTGCTACCTGCCCCGTTTTGTACAGTTTTACAATGGCGCTGCCCAGTACATTTGCACTAAGGATCGAATTGCTCTCTACATCAAATGCCACATAGGTACCTGTGGGATAGTTGGCGCCTGTAGCTTTTTTTACAGAGATAGTGGCATTCGATAATACATTGGCCGTCGTACTGATGGTGGCAGCGGTTGAAGTATTGCCATCGATAATGTTATCCAGGCCGGTTAAATTATTATTTACAGAAAGCACTCCGCCTACACCGGTTCTTGCCCAGTTAATATACACCGGGTCTATTGTACTATTTAAGGAAGTTAATGTATTGCAGGCAAAGCTCGGCCGCAGATCACAGAACTTCTTCACAACCACCTGGTAGATATTGGTGCTTCCCAGGTTTACATCAGCCAGGCCGGTGGAATTAAATACCAGCCGGGCCTTATCAAAGGCCACAGTAGATACACCCCCAAACATAAACCGGTTGCCGGTCAATGCATCAACACCCAGCAAGCCGCCTGTTCTGCTGATGGTTTGAAGTACGGCCCCATCATTGTTAGAGAGTTCAATGCTGTACCGCTCAAGCACACCCAATGATAAGATATTGGTGTTCTCAATATCAAATGCAATGTAAGTGCCTGCGGGATATTGCCCTACCGTATTTTTAATAGATACACCGTGAGAACCCAATGCACTGAGCACAGGTACCATTGTTGCCGCAGTGGCGGTGCTGTTATCAACCATGTTATCCAGGTTGGTAATACCACCGAGTGCCAGAACGGCGCTGGTGCTGTTTTCAGCAACTACCGGATACGCAGGAAAGGACTGCATCGTTTGTATGTTGCAGGCCAGGGCATTGGCATCAAATGTACACGAACCTGTACCGCGCATAAACGCATAGAAGATGCTATAGGAACCAAGACCGATCGTTGCATCAATCGTAATACGTGTTCCGTAAAAATCCTGGTTGGTATAAAAACCTACTTCAGATGCGCCACCCAGGGAAACTGCAAGCAGATCGGCACCGCTTTTACTTTCAATTACGTTTCCGCTTGCGTCCAGTGTAGATATTGTGATCGATCCCAATGCAGAAAGTCCCACAGATGTCAGCCGGAAACCAACATAGTTTCCAGCATTATACTTGGTATCATTTCCAACGTCCCTTACATTCAATGTAAGCGATCCGGTAACAGCAATTGTACCGGAGTAAGAATTCGTCAGGTCATTATCTGTTACTCGAGCGGCCTGACCTGCAGGCCCCCAAAAAGATAATCCGGATGTGCTGGTGGTAACGGCAAATCCATTCAGCGGCGAATTATCAGTGCCACTGCCTGGATCATTGGTCATAGGTACATTGGTCATACTACAGGTCAGCGCGCTTTGCTGTGCATGCGCCCGCCCTACATCAATGAGTAGCAGGCAGAGTAAAAACACAAATACGGCTGCCCTTTTAAGGGCAATTTCAAGAGGTTGATTGGTTCTCATAATAGATATATTTTATACCCCCAGGCAAAACAGAGCCCAGGTATCTTTAAATACAAAACACCATACAGTACCGTTCGAGCGCACGCTACAGCACATCACTGCTTAAGGTGACATACAGCTCCCTTTGCCCGATACAGCACATTAACTGGCAGCCCTGGTAACAGGACGTAGCCGTAAATTGATATGTCGACTCTATGTATTCACGTTAGCCGGTTTTGAGTAATCCAAAAACACAGCGCTTTGGTGCACACATTTACAAAACCTATAATGAAGAATAACATTTACTAAAGGGCCTTCTTCATTTGAGCTATCACAGTGTGGAAATTTTAGTAGTTTTTTAATAGTAAAAGTAGGTTTACAATGCAATAGCTGGTAGTAAAGATAAACTTCCCTATAACAATAATCCAAATTTTGTTAATTTTTTTTTTATAAAGTTTTTTTTTGTTATATTTCAGAAACACCATCCTTTAACCAATGCTAAAATGTTAATCTATGAACGCGTACTTACGATTTTCAAAAAAAGAGTTAGCAGGTTTACTGCTATTAATTATGGTGGTACTGCTTTTTGCAGTACAGCCTTTTATTCAGACAACAACAAAACGGCAAAAGCTGGATGCCGCTTCCCGAAGGGCTTTCAGCAAGATCATTAACACACTTGAAGTTGCTGACAACAATGATCAGCCGGATGCAATGCCGTCATCACCCAATGCCTATTCTTATTCAAAGCGAGCGTACACCTCCTCAACAAAAGGCAGGCTTTTTACATTTGATCCTAACACACTGGACGCAGCAGGCTGGCTACAGCTGGGGCTGCGGGAGCGCACCGTACAAACCATTATCCGCTACCGGAATAAGGGAGGCCACTTCCGGAAGCCGGAGGACCTGCAGAAAATTTATGGATTGCACAGGGATGAATTTGAGCGGATCAAACCTTATGTGGTTCTAACAACCCCGCCCTACCCGAATGCGGATGCCACATCCATTGCTTCAACGACGCGCAAAACATTTATCCGCTCAGTACCGCAACCGATCGATATTAATACAGCAGATACCACTGCTTATAAAGCACTGTATGGTATTGGCAGCCGGCTGGCTGCAAGGATCGTTCATTACCGGGAAAAGCTGGGCGGCTTTTACAGCATCGGGCAGGTGGGTGAAACCTATGGTGTTCCGGATTCGACCTTTCAGAAAATAAAGCCGCTGCTGCTGTTAAATCATCCGGACCTCCGGAAGCTTTCGATCAATACCGCATCGTACGAAGCGCTAAACGCACATCCTTATATCAGCAGCAAGCTGGCCTACCTGATCGTTAAGCAACGAAGCATTGCCCCCATTGCTTCCCCGGAGGCGCTGCAGGTCCTCGTAACCCAAACCAACGATGTATTTGAAAAGCTGGAGCCGTATATCCGGTTTGAATAAGTCACAGCGGCACTGAGTTTTGTTATTGAAGTGCCTTTGAAGGGAGCCCTGGAAGCGCTGAAGGTTTCTGTTCTTGAAGCAGCATCAAAATAGCCGGTAGCTCCGGCCTTGAAAGGCACCCTTTTAAAAATCTAAGTAATTCAGAGCTTCTGCGACTACCTTAAAATACTACTATGAAAAACAAAAATTTTAATCCAGGAAACTATCCGCTGCAACGGGAAACGGACATCATCATAAAATATGGAATCAATATCCATAAAACCCCTGGAGCTGGCTTCCTTGAAATCTTTTTATAAAGATGCTTTCGAATATGAGTTCAGAGAAAATAGCGTTCTTTATAACAGGGAAAGAAGATACCAAATACCGTATAAGAAAATTATTTTGCCGCATCGCTTTCATGCCGACTTCATTGTCTTCAACAACGTAATACTGGAAATAAAAGCCAAAGAAGGTGGCATTGCAGCGGAAGACCTGGCCCAACGATCAATTATCTTAAATGTTCCGGATGCAAAATAGGGTTGATCCTGAACTTTGGGAAAATGGTACTGCAGATCAGGCGGGTCATTTTTTGAATATGAAAATTGAAGCCTGTGCTTCAGTGGCATTCCATCTGCCACTGAGAAGCTGAAACACTGAGATACTTAGGACTACCAGGATCCGGACCACTCTAAAAAATTCAGCGCTTCTGTGGCATACCATTTGCCACCGAGGCACTGAAACATCGAAATATTTAGGGGCTACCAAGACCAGAACCACTCTAAAAAATTTAGTACTTCTGTGGCACAACAAAAAAAGTCCCATAAGATCCTGCGACCTTATGGGACAAATATGCTTTACAAAAGAATTAAGCTACTTCTACTTCAGCACCTGCTTCTTTCAATTTAGCAGCGATGTCTTCAGCTTCAGCTTTAGATACACCTTCTTTTACTGGCTTCGGAGCTCCGTCTACCAGTTCTTTTGCTTCTTTCAGACCTAAACCAGTCAGATCTTTAACGATCTTAACTACGTTCAATTTAGAAGCACCTGCACTCTTAAGGATTACGTCAAATGCTGTTTTTTCTTCAGCAGCAGCCGCACCACCTTCGCCACCGCCAGCTACTACTACCGCAGCTGCAGCAGGCTCGATGCCGTACTCAGACTTTAAAAAATCTGCTAATTCCTGTACTTCTTTTACAGTTAAACCTACCAGGCTTTCTGCTAATGTTTTGATATCTGCCATTTTGCTTTAATTTTTACCGTCTTCATTCCCCCCCGACAGTTATCGGGGACCGGGTCCGACGGCGGGTTTAAAAAAATTGTTTGTTTATTAAATATAGATCGTGACTATATTAAAAATTACTCAGCCGCCGGAGTGGCATCTGCTGCAGGTGCTTCCGCTTCAGGAGCTGCTGCAGTTTCAGTTGCCGGAGCTTCTGCTGCTACCGGTGCTGCTTCGCCTTCGGGTCTGTTCTGCAACGCACCAATCACACGCTGGATCGGAGACAGTAACAAGCCGATCACTTCACCGATCAGTTCATTCTTCGTTTTGATCTTAACCAGGGTAGCCAGTTGGTTATCGCCGGTATACAAATCTCCGTTAATGAACGCCAGTTTCAGTTCTGGTTTTTCTTTTTTTGCTTCGCTGCGGAAAGAGCTCAGGATTACAGCAGGATCCTTGGGGTTTTCAGAAAACATCAGGGCCGTTACCTTGTGCAGGGAATCATATACCCCTGTGTACTTTTCTGCATCCAGTCCTTCCAGGGCTTTCCGGATCAGGGTGTTTTTGGCCACTTTCATTTCTACATTCTTGTCGAAACAAGCGCGGCGCAATTTACCTACCTGCTCTACACTAAGCGACTCGGTATCTGTGATATAAAAGTTGCTGTATTGAGAGAATTTTCCCTTCAATACCTCAATTACTTCATTTTTTTGTTCTTTAGTCATTTTATTGCGGTTTGACTGATTTTAAAAATTAGAACCGGTTAAGCCGGGTGATTACTGTACAAAAGATTTTGTATCCAAAGCAATTCCAGGGCCCATAGAGCTGGCCATAGAAATTCCTTTCAAATAAGTACCTTTTGCTGTGGTGGGTTTTGCCTTAATGATGGCATTTAAAAACTCCTGGCCATTTTCAGCAATCTTCTCAGGGCTGAAACTTACGCGACCGATGGAAGCATGCACGATACCGGCTTTATCCACTTTAAAAGCGATCTTACCACCTTTTACCTCGTTAACAGCAGCAGCTACATCATTGGTTACTGTTCCTGTTTTAGGGTTCGGCATCAGGTTACGGGGTCCCAGGATCTTACCTAATTTACCAATCTTCGGCATTACTGCAGGCGTAGCGATCACTACATCCACATCTGTCCAGCCACCTTCAATTTTCTGTACAAATTCGTCCAAACCAACATAATCAGCGCCGGCGCTGTTTGCATCGGCTTCTTTATCGGGTGTACAAAGTACCAGTACACGTTTTGTTTTACCGGTTCCGTGGGGTAAGGTTACCGTACCACGAATGGCCTGATCGGCTTTTTTAGGATCTACACCCAAACGAACGTGCAGATCAACAGAAGCGTCAAACTTTGCAACGCTTGTATCTTTTACTATTGCAGAAGCCTCTTTCAGGCTATACGCTTTATTAGCGTCTACCTTTGCGTTTGCAACTTTTCTTTTTTTACTAATGAATGCCATTTGTCAATTCTTTTTAGGCCTGCCAGCCGGCAGGCGGGTTCGTAAAATGGATTAATTTTCCCACGGGGCTTTTCCTTCAACATTCAGTCCCATGCTGCGCGCTGTACCGGCTACCATTTTCATAGCAGAATCAACGGTAAAGCAGTTCAGGTCAGGCATTTTGTCTTTTGCAATAGCCTCTACCTGCTCCCAGGTAACCTTACCCACTTTGGCGCGGTTGCTTTCTTTAGAACCCTTCTGAATTTTAGCGGCTTCCATCAGCTGAATCGCTGCGGGAGGCGTTTTGATTACAAATTCAAAACTTTTGTCGCTGTAAACGGTGATTAATACGGGAAGTACTTTTCCCATTTTGTCTTGTGTGCGGGCGTTGAATTGTTTGCAGAATTCCATGATGTTTACACCTTTGGAACCTAACGCCGGCCCAATAGGAGGTGCAGGATTGGCCTGACCGCCCTTACACTGTAGCTTTACAAAGCCAGAGATTTCTTTTGCCATTTTATTCGATTTATTGGTTCAAACGTTCCGGCAATCACCGGAACTCCCAAATTCCTCCGTCCTGTTTTACTCCGGCATGTACCGGCACAGGAACTATAAAAGAACTAATTGGGGGTGCAAAGGTAGTTATTTTATGATCGTTAATATCGATTATTTCCAACAAAAAATAACTGACACCCCGATACCGACCTAAAAAACTGATTTTCAGTCGAAAAATCACGATACCGCTTCCTCTCAATTACCGCAAAAACAGTTTCCCCCTGTTTTTTCCGCTCAAAACAGCAGCGGCCCATCTCAGGATGCTATTTTCAACAGGATTTTTTTATCCAGGAACCAAAGCATTCCCTTACCCCCAGTTCCCAGGAAAATATCCGGGTTGCCTGTATAATCCGGTTTGCTAAACTGCAGCTCCGCCTGTTGCGCACTGTCAAGCCACGGAAAACCAAATTGTTCTTTTGCATAGTTCCCTTTGGGAAACCCCGCCTCCATATATGCATTCAGGATATCGCCATAGTTTTTTTCATCATAATAAAGAATGGCTTCCAACCCGCTTAGATCCCGGCCATTCCATTGAAAGGTAACGCCTGAAGGCGGATATGTTTTCAGGTCGATCAGCCGGCCCAGTGTTTCCCTGTCTTCGGAAATGCCCAGCCCCGTTTGTGGCTGTAACGGCGGCGCTGCTACATGTGCAGCGGGAGGCTGTTCCTGATTTTGACAGGCCAGCATCAACAGCGGTATCCAATATATAATAAGGAGTCGTTTCATAAAATTCAATCAGATCAGGTTGATCATCCGCGGTATAAAGATCAGTAATCCCACAACGAAGGCTCCGGCCGCTACCAGGAGAACGGCCGCCGCCGAAATATCCTTGATCTGTTTAACCCGGGCATCTGTTTGGGGATGCACCAGGTTACAGATCTTTTCAATGGAGGTATTGATCAGTTCGACCCCCGTTACGGCACTGATACATACGATAATAACAAGCCATTCATAAACAGTTATCCTGAAAACGAAGGCCAGCAATACCACTATGAATGCCGCAATTGCATGTATCCGGAAATTTTGCTCTGACCGGAATGCGGTCTTTAATCCGCTGAAAGCATATCCAAAATTTCGTATTAATTTCTTGAAGGAAAACAGGCGCCCCATATTCAAAGCTACGATAAAAGCCCAAAACAGTATTTCAGTGAGCTATTATATATATGCACCTGTTAGCGGAAGTTGAAAGCTTCGTTGCACAGGTACTGCAACACCGGTTTTACCGCTTTCCTTTTACAGCTTTTTGAGGTGCTGCTTTTTTTTCGTTGGATGCCGCTTTTTGGGCCTCTTCCTCCAGTGCCAGCGAAAATGCGGCCCATACGCAACGACGACAGCCCAGTTCGCTTCCTTTTTCCAGTACGTCCTTTGCTTTTCCCTGGTTTTGAAGTGCGGAATAATACCCGCCCAGCACGGCGTACCCTTCCATATCCCCCAGTTGCAGGGCTTTTTCTATAAGGGCCAGCACTTCCGGATCGGCGTCCTTGTTGAGCAACAGCTCCTTTCCACCCAGCAGTGCGCCAAGCCCACCCATGTTTTCGATGATCTTCAGTCCGGCATAATCTAAACAAGCCTTGGAAAGGCCGCTATCGCAAAGGTTTTTTATTTCTCCGGCAAAGCCATCGTCCGTTGCGCCCAGCAATGCCATCTTATTTTTTGAGGTTACTTCATAATACCGGTTCATCAATCCGGCAACCCGGTCTGCGGCTTCCGGGTCTGTGCGCTTATTTTCAATGACGGTATCTTTTGCCAGGGTCCACACTCCACCATCCACCCATTCGGAAACGCCCTGCAGCTGATCGCCGTTTAATAAAAACTTAAACATGCTTTTGTCCGGGTAAAGGATCAGGCTATCGCCCTTTTGAAAATAGTAGCCGTCTCCCAGGCCTCCAATATCTACTTTACCGTTTCCATCAAACGTAAAATGGCTGTAGAGCGTTGTATCGGAGGTAGCTTTAAAATATCCCTGCAGCCGGTTGGTGATCTCCTGTGCGTTGCTGCGGACAACACCCCCAAACCACAACACAACGGCCACAATGCTATATTGAAAATAACGGAGCTTTTTTCCAGGATGCTTCTTCATCATAACAAAATTTTAAACCCGCGCAAATATATCAAAAAGCCCGGCCGGACTGTTAGCCGTTGCAATAAGTTAAGCGGGATCAACCAGCGCCCATAAAAAATGCGGAGCCGCCGGGCTCCGCACTTAAAACAATTAAAAAGACAGGGGTTATGCTTCTTCGATGGCCGCGATACCCGGAAGTACCTTGCCTTCAAAAAACTCCAGCATGGCACCGCCACCGGTAGAAACATAACTTACTTTATCTGCAAAGCCAAACTTGTTCACCGCCGATACACTGTCGCCACCGCCTACCAGTGAGAAAGCTCCGTTCTGCGTAGCCTCCACCACCGCTTCCGCAATGGCCTTGGTTCCGCCCTGGAATTTTTCCATTTCAAACACGCCCATCGGGCCGTTCCAAAGAATGGTTTTAGATTTTTTGATCACATTTGCAAACTGCTCCCGGGCGTTCTCGGCAATATCTAATCCCATCCAGCCTTCGGGTATAGCGTTGCTGGGAGAGGCTGCAGTGTCCGCATCCGCCGCAAATTTGTCGGCAATAATACTATCGCTGGGCAGGTGGATACAAACTCCTTTTGCGGCTGCTTTTTCCAGGATCTCTTTGGCCGTATCCAGCCGGTCTTCCTCACAAAGCGATGTACCAATACTGCCACCCTGCGCCTTATAGAACGTATAGGCCATTCCGCCACCAATAATGATATCCGTAGCTTTTTCCATCAGGTTTTCGATGATCAGGATCTTATCCGAAACTTTTGCTCCGCCCAAAATTGCTGTAAATGGTTTTTCGCTTTGGGTCAACACCTTCTGAGCGCTGTTCACCTCGTTCTCCATCAGCAGCCCGAACATTTTTTTATCTGCAGGGAAGAATTTTGCAATAACCGCGGTAGAAGCATGCGCGCGATGCGCCGTACCAAAAGCGTCATTCACATACACATCTCCCAGTTTACTCAGTTTTTCGGCAAAAGCTTCATCGCCTTTTTCCTCTTCCTTATAAAAACGAAGGTTTTCCAGCAGCAGCACTTCGCCCGGACGCAGCATATCGGCCGTAAGATAGGCCTGCTCACCAATACAATCATTGGCAAACAACACGGTAACCCCCCCCAGCAATTCGCTGAGGTGGTTTACCAGGTGTTTGAGGGAGAATTTGTCCTCCGGCCCGTTCTTTGGACGGCCCAGGTGGCTCATCAGGATCACTTTACCACCATCTGCGAGGATCTTTTTGATGGTTGGAACGGCCGCCTTCATACGGGCATCCGAAGTAATTTCCAGCTGGTCGTTCAGCGGAACGTTGAAATCGACCCGGATCAGCGCTTTCTGATCTTTGAAGTTATAGTTTGAAAATTTTGACATTGTTAAAGGTTTTGAGATTTGAGAATTGAACGCTGAGCACCGGTAGCTATCAGGATGGCCGCCACATGCACTTCCGTTAAACTGAGCGTAGCAACAAAGATGCCATCTGTCCTGCAGCCGGTATATAAAAAGAAAAAAGCGGAACAAGCTGTTCCGCCTTCACTATTTTTTTCAGCGTTACTTGCTGATCAGTTTCGCAAAATACTCAACCGTGCGAACCAGCTGCGATACATAGCTCATTTCATTGTCATACCAGGAAACGGTACGTACCAGTTGCTTGTCGCCTACAGTGATCACCTTTGTTAACGTAGCATCGAACAAAGAACCGAAGTGCGTGCCAATTACATCGCTGCTCACGATTTCATCTTCGGTATAACCGAAGCTTTCGTTAGAAGCGGCCTTCATTGCAGCATTGATTTCTTCTGCAGAAGTTTGTTTCTTCAGAGTTACGTTCAGCTCAGTGATAGAACCCGTAATGGTAGGCACCCGCTGTGCGCTGCCATCCAGTTTTCCTTTCAGGCTGGGCAATACCAGGCCGATGGCTTTCGCAGCACCGGTGCTGTTGGGAACGATGTTGGCTGCTGCAGCTCTTGCTCTTCTCAGATCTCCTTTTGGATGCGGAGCATCCAGGGTGTTCTGATCGTTGGTATACGCGTGGATCGTGGTCATGATACCCAATTCGATACCAAAAGTATCATCCAGTACTTTCGCCATCGGAGCCAGACAGTTGGTGGTGCAGGAAGCACAGCTGATGATGGTTTCGCTGCCATCCAGGATATCATGGTTTACATTAAATACCACGGTTTTCAGTTCACCGGTAGCTGGTGCGGAGATCACTACTCTTTTAGCGCCGGCAGCGATATGTGCTTCTGCCTTTGTTTTATCGGTGAAGAATCCGGTGCATTCCAGCACCACGTCTACATCATGATCTTTCCATGGAATCTGGGAAGGATCTTTTTGTGCATATATTTTAATTTCATTACCGTCAACGATAATGGAGTTCTCAGTGCTTTTTACATCTTGATTAAAACCACCCTGGGCGGAGTCGTATTTTAACAGGTGAGCTAATACTTTAGGGCTGGTCAAATCATTGATGGCAACAACGTCGATACCTTGTTGGTTGTAGATTTGACGATAAGCCAAACGACCGATTCTGCCGAAGCCGTTGATGGCTACTTTTACTGTACTCATAGTTGTGTAAAAAATTTAATTAAGTAAGAACAATTTTTGGAGGCGTAAAGTTACAGCATTTTGTACGGAATACATATTAAACGATTTCGATTTTTCGACCCTATTTTTTTAAAAGCAATTATTTTTTAATTTTTTTTTGGCCAATCCATTTTGGTCCATTATCTTTGCACTCCCAAAAAACGGGTAACGCCGCGTTGGTCAAGGGGTTAAGACGCATCCCTTTCACGGATGAATCACGGGTTCGATTCCCGTACGCGGTACAAAGCCGGGCTTTTCAGCCCGGTTTTTTTATGCCCGGAATGGCCGGTGCTCGGTTATAATTTTCCGGATCTTATTTCTATTTTATTACAAACAAGGCAGGAAATAAAAACAGGATACCCGTACAGGATATCCTGGGACCAAGTCAGGCAAACTTTATTTAGAAATTCAGATACTGGCCTTGCGGAGTTAAATAGTCGTATTTCATATTAATATTTACCCCAAGTTTAGAAACTTTAGGCAACACCCTTACATTAAAACTAGCAGTTTGTGTAGACCCTCTAACTAAAATTCTGCTATCGGGCGCCCCGGCTACCGGCTGCAACGACGGATAGTCGGTTCCCACGGGCATGTCTGTTTCAGTTCCACCTACAACATTCTTCAACTCCCAAACCAGGGCGGCACCATCTGGTACAAAATCCAACCCGAATGTATAAGACCTTATAGTGCCGGGTCCGCTCCCAGGCCATTCATACGTATAGGGGATGTATGGATACACATATTCAAAAGCATACAAGTCTTCCTGAGAAAAGCCATCACCTTTCGCATAGGGCCATCCTGCCGCCATTGTGGTTGCAGTTTGCGTCCACGCTCCGTATACCCATCCATTCATGATGGAGCCCGGATCCGGGTTGGGGTTACTTGGTGAGGCAACCGGAGCAGTTGAAGATGCATTCACAAGGTTATATACCTGATAAGTAATTGGGTATCCCAGAGGCCAGAGTGTTGCATACCCCGGAGGTAAATCTGTATGCATAAATCCAATAGTATGTCCCAATTCATGTGTCATTAATGTTACTTTATACCGGGTTGCTCTATAATTGAAATTGTATCCCGTATTAATGACCATTTCAAAGCCGGGCTTTCCATCAAATGGCACTATCGCCATCCCGCCCCATTTATATAGGGAGGTATCCATATTTATCAACTTTACATCAATATCAGATGTACTACTTGACGCCACCCTGGTAAACCTGACATTAGATCCCGCTATCAGTGTATTAAAATTTGCTATTGCCCAATCCAGCGCATCTGAGTAATCATTCAGCTCATAAACGTCTATACCTGGTTGTGCCAATACATTGGAATCTACCTCCAGAGACACTTTAATGTTTCGCTGGTACTGATTTTCAACCAGAACATACCCCATTCCCGGTGCTAAACCGGTATTTTGTTTTGCACCTTTATCTCGGACTATTTTCGATTTTTTATTGAGCAAGGCTCCATCCCGGACCTCAAAATCTGAGTTAGTTACAGCAGTTTTTAAATTTTTCACAATAGTTATGCCCGGCTTTAACGCCGCATAGTCAATTCCTGCATTTTTCCCTTCTGTTTCTGGCACTTTGGTTTCCGGTGTTTTTGTTTCCTGGATATCCGACTTACGACAGCCTATAACCAGCATCAATGAAAGAGATGCTAATGCAACGATTTTGAAATTTTGTTTCATTTTGTGATTTTTAATTTGGTTTTTTAAAATTCCTGACTCAGTAAGATATATAGCGTTATTTTGAAAATAAAGGCCCTGAGCATACGACTAAGCGTCTTTCAAGCCGGTTATTCAAGACATCCGATAAATAACCGCCTTTATATATTTTATGATTTTCGTTTTTCTTTAAGCAGTCTTTGGGTTCTCCTTCTTAATACCTCCTGATTCTTTAAGTACATATGTAAAGAAATCATCGCAGTCATCTTGGCTTTTTTCAACCTGTTATTTGTTGAGTCAAACGGTTACCGCAAAAAATATCTACCCGGCACTATTACTTCTTGCCCCCCTTATAAAAAGGAGCCCGATATTTTCGATGGAACATTATTTGCTCACATGGATATAATCTGCGATCTCACAACGGACGTCCGGAATACCAATAACCCTGCCCTTCGGGCTCCGCTCACCGATGAAAATTCAGAATCGCAATTCAAAATCCAAGCAGCTTATTCATTACATTAAGCTGCACAAAATTTCTTTATTTAATTTTTAAGATTTATGTTTTGGGGTTAGATTTGGTTTGGGGTTTAGAAATTCCAGGCTCATTTATAATCTGATATAAATTTAAGAATATTAAGTTATATAACCAAATGGTTCTCTAAGATATTTTCAAAAAACAAGTAATTACTACTGTGACATATCTGTTTGTTTGGAATTATTATTATTGTCATCACAAATTCAGCATAGGGTACAAATTTTTTTATCCCATTGCCTTAGGTAAGGGAAAAATTCTACTGCATTTTCCCCTTTATTACAGGTATCATAAGATGATAATTTTTGTAGTAAACCCCACTTTAGTACCATATTTTACATTCCATAAAAGTTCACAAAACAGTTCACGGCAACTACGTTAAGGTAAATCAACTGATACGTTCTGCCATTCCCGGCAATTAGGTAAAGACAAACACTCCCGGGTTCAAAAACCGGCTAATCCCCAATGTCTTTACCAGACAGATAGCTGGGGGCGTATCCAAATCGTTTTTTAAAAGCAAAGGAAAAATGAGAGAGGTTTTCAAATCCCACTTCATAGCAAACGTCCAGAGGCTTTTTCTTCTTTTCGGTAAGTTGATAGTGTGCCAGCTCCAGCCGCTTTTGGGTTAGCCAGCGCTGCGGAGTCATACTGAAGGCTTTTTTAAAATCACGTTTAAAGGTTGTGAGGCTCCTGCCCGTGAGGTAACCGAATTGCTCCATAGACAGGTTGAACATAAAATGCTTTTCCATATAGTCCACCAGGCTGATTTTTCCCGGTTCTTCAAAATTAGCCAGCACATGATCAATCTCGTTGTCCAGTGTTCTGAGAATACTAATAGCTTCGGTGATCTTAATGGAGGCAATATCTTCCGGTATATCCTTCATGTCAAAATATGGAATAAGAGAGGCCAGGCAGCTTTCCAGCAAGGGATGATTACTGAAATGATAGATCTTCTGATACTTCATGGATTGAGATTTTATATTCCTGCCGGCATAAAAATCCCTGAGCCTTTCTACTGATAAATGCATCACTACCGTTTTATGTGGCTGCCCCTCTTTAGGGTAGTTAATAATAGTGGCCAGTTGATTTCTTGGGATCAAAAAAATATCGCCTTTCCTGAAAAAATAAGTTGCATCTGCCTGCACGATCTTGGTTTCGCCGGAGAGAAACCATACCAGCATATGTTGATCGAACATGATATCCGATTTAAAGAACTTGTCCTCGTAACTGGAAAGCTTTATGTCTTCAGTAATATACCTGGCGCTGTATTCCATGTTCTTGTATTTTTAAAGAAAGGAGTCACTAATTACAAAAATATTAAATAGATTGCCCTCCATCCACTAAAAAATTAGCGCCTGTGAGGAAAGCTGCTTCTTCGCCCGCCAGATAGTGTATCATGCTGGCCACTTCTTCGGCTTTACCCATTCTTCCGGCGGGGATACTTTGTACCAGCAGGGTCTCCAGCGCCTCATCGAGCCCTATCTTATTCATAATCTCTGTGGCTATCGGCCCCGGGCTTACAGCATTGACACGAATTTTACGGGATGCCAGTTCGAGCGCCGCAATTTTCACCACCGCATTGATGGCAGCCTTACTCGCTGCATATACCGAAGCGCTTTGCGGAGATATGGTTGCCGAGGTGGAGGACAACATAATCACTGATGCTCCGTCTTTGAGCAAGGGAATAAACCGGCTCAGTGTAAAATAGGCCCCTTTAAAATTAATACTCATCATTTCATCAAACAGGCTTTCTTCAACCTGCTCTATGGTTGAGAATCTGGTAATACCTGCATTAACCAGCAGGATATCTACTTTGCCGAATTGATCTTTAACCTGCCTTGCCAACGCATCAATATCCGTTAATTTCGCCTGGTCTGCAACCAGGCCTTCTACATGAAGTTCCGCTGCGGCTTTTTCAACAGCGTCCTTTCTTCTTCCGGTTATAATTACATCAGCTCCATATTCTTTGAATCTTTTTGCGGCGGCATAGCCAATACCGCTGTTACCACCCGTGATAACGGCAATTTTATTTTTAAGATTTTTCATCTTGTTTTTTAAATGGTAAAAATTGAGCAGATCTTATATTTCGAACTTTAAGCCCGTCATTTCCTCGGTCAGCGTCCATAGTTTTCTGGCAGCGGTTTCATCCAGGGAATAAGGATTCACTCCCTTTTGATGAGAAATGTCGGAACAGAGCACGGCAATATCTGCGTCTTCACAGTATACCCCACCTATGTTGTTCAACAAGGGACTGGAAGCACACCAAATTGTTGTAGCTGCTCCCTGAGGAATTGTTTTTAATGCCGCAGCCACTTCAGGCAGCATCTTACCGGCGGCATCTACAAAACCCATTTTCTGAAACAGCTCTAGAGGAGCTTCCCTTCCTAACTCGGTGCCGCCGATAGATCCGGGATGTACAGCATACACCCTGATATTGGATGCGCGGGCGCGATGGTCCAGTTCCATGGAAAAAAGATTAACAGCCGTTTTCGACTGTCCGTAACCTTGTAAGGTTTCGTATTCCCTGTGAAGAAAATTAGGGTCTTCAAAGTTAAACGGAGCGAAATGATGCCCGTGGGAAGAGACATTGATTACCCTGGCGCCGTTTGCTTTTTTTAATGACGGCCATAATTTTGAAGTAAGCCGGAAGAGCGCCAGATAATTAGTAGCCAGTTGTGATTCTATACCATCCCCATCCCTGCGTAGCGGCACCCACATAATGCCTGCATTGTTGATCAGTATATGTAACGGTCTTCCGGAAGCGAGAAAATGATCTGCAAATGCATCAATAGATGCCGGTGCCATTAAGTCCATTGTTGCTATTTCCACATTGGGAACGCCCTGTAGATTTTTACTGGCCTTATCTATGTCCCGCGCGGGTACAATAACGGTTGCACCGGCTGCAGCAAGTGTGCGGGTCGTTTCCAGGCCGATACCCGTATTACCGCCGGTTACTATGGCGATCTTACCGGTAAGGTTAACTCCTTTTATTACATCAGTGGTTGTTGATTTTGCATTGAAGCCTGAACCGATTGGATGTTGTAAGGCTCCCTGGTAATTGTTTTGTTTCATTTTAAATTTGTTTTTGTTGAAACAAAAGTAGAACGCCTTACACCCGGCCACTTTGTTGAAAAGGCCTAATTTACTTTGTTTAAAAGACCGGCCCCTGCCGTTATCATATAACCATTCCTATACATCCTTGATCACAGGATCCAGCAGCAGCAAGCCCTGCAGCCCGGTGATTACCCATATATGGATACTGCAGCAACCCGCACCTTTTTGACAGCCTGGATCCTTATTATTTTACCTATACCGATAATTTCACCATACCCGATCTGCAAAATGCCCAACGGTTCCGGTTCCGGCGCGGGCGGTCTTCAAAAGGTATTAACCTGATTCACTCCACAGCTAATGGAGCAACAGCCTCGACCTTTTTGGCATTCCCTGTGACAAGTAATGTTGTACCGCTACTCCCGGATCCAACGCCGCTGGCCGCATGCGGGCTTCGGTAAAGCAGCAGCCACGGAGCATAAAAATATTATTAAACTTGGTGATACGGCAGCTGCTGCAGCAACACGGTGCCCTGCCGCCCATGGACCGGGGCAATAAGGCGGCGGCGGGTTGACAGGCATCGGACAGCCGGAACTAACGGGCAATACACCCTGCATCAGATCGCGGATAAAAACCCGTAATGCAGGTAACAGTTTATAATAGCGCAAAACCATGCCGGCATTTTATACAAATTACAAGCCTGAGAAAAGATGATGACGTTGCCGGAGAAGGATTCGTTATTAAAGGGTTCTATTGATCTGCGTACAGCGGCAGGGCTACTGCAAAATGCCCACGCATACCAAAACGCTTTGCTCCTGGTGGCGCAGGGGGCCAGGCCTTCCTATCCTATTTAAAAAAGGCATACCTATCGCTGTTGCTGTTTTCATCTTTTCAAAACAATAGCCGGACACATGGTGAGTAGAGGCGTTATTCAAAGAGGCGTTCTTCCAACTTGACAAGAACGGTATCTCCGACTTCTTTTTGAATGAGGCTACGCAGCGCCGCTTTCACAGGTAGTTTGTGCGTGCCATTTCCTAATGCCATAAAAGAACTGCGAAATGGGTGATTATCTATAGTCCCCCGCACTTTGACAAGTCCTTTGGTACCAAAAAATGTGACAGATTCCAGCCACACCAGGTAGGTCCATCCTCCTTTGTTTTTACTCCTGACCAGCTTTGCTGTGAACTGCTTATTTAATTTCTGATTAACTGTTTGTTTCATATGTGTTAGATTTTAATCAGGCGGACATTCTATTTATGCCAAGGGTTGGTTCGGGTAATAACCAATAGTCCATTTAATACCAAATGGATCGCGAATCACTGCCATCTTCCCCGAAAAGAAGTCATGTAGGGGAAATATAATAGCGCCTCCTGCTGAAAGATTGGTGAGGTAGGTGTTCAGCTCGTCTTCTGTACTGCAGCTCAATGACAAAGACAGGGCATTCTCTATTGGATTTATCGTTTCATGAGAACCCATTTCGTCTGAGGCTAACAGCACTATTTCCCCCTTTGTAAGACTGGAATGCAGGATGCTATCTGCCATGTCAGTAGGAAACCGGGCAGCCATAGGAGATTGTCCTACTGTTATTATATCAAGGGGCACATTCAGCGCATCTTTGTAAAACATCATGGCGTTGCGACAGTTGCCGTTGAACGTAATATGCGGGTTAATCTGTGACATATCTGTTTGTTTTTGGGTCATCCATTATGATCACCACAAATGTAGCATGGGGCACATTATAGCAAGAGGTGGGATAACGTCAAAAACAAGGAGTTTTACGCTATGTATCTAACACTATAGTTACAGCGTATAATAAATTATGGTAATGGGCTACCTGATAGCAGGCCTAACAGAAAATATCTTTAATGAATCACGGCTCTTATGTTGCGGTTATTCTGTAGCGTGGCGCATGGCGCCAGCCACCTCTATAAATCAAAAGCGTGAAATTTTTTAGCGCTATATTTACCTGCCAGGTTGTACCTGCAACAACTCGTTAAAAAAAGTATTGATCCGGTTTTCCAGCTCAGCATTACCGGTGGCAATATTATTATGATCCCGATCAGGATAGATAAATAATGCTACCCGGTCTCCGGCGCCCGATTTTTTCATTTCGTTAAATAACAATTCCGCTTGCGTTGCCGGTGTTATACGATCGTTTTGGCCGCAATGAAGTTGTGTTTTGGGTAGCCGATTGCAAAAATATACCGGCGATGCAGCAATCATCCGTTTTCTTGTTTCCGCTATTGTAGCCGTTCCATTGATAAGCGCTTCTATAAATTGCCTTTTATAGGTAGGATCATTGTAAAGTGCAGCGGTCAAGGCTATAAAGTCTGAGTTGAAGGCAACCGGAGCCACCCGTTTAAAACGTTGATCACGTATACCAGCCAGCAGCGCCACGGTTCCTCCCCGGCTGCCGCCCCTGATCATTGCCCTGCCGATATCTGCCTGCTGAAACAGATACCCAACAGCGTTCAGGCTTGCAATAACATCGTCCGTTGCACCATCAAAAGCGTCGAACCTGGAGCCTCCTGATAAAGGAGATTTTAACCGTTTATCACCAACCTCCATGCTTACATACTGGCCTTTCATAGCCGGAACTATATACATAAAAGGAAGATCTTCCCCGGGCAATTTGATTTTTATGGAATTAACAGGCTCCTGGTCTGTACCAAATCCTCCGATATAAAATAACACGGGTATGCGTTGATCCGTTACAGGTGTTAATACTGCGGCATACTCTTTAATGTTGCCCAATTGGAAGGAAATAATATGCGCGGATAATTTGGTGTTGATCTGTTGGCTTTCTTCGATGGTCACCTGCTCAGGTTTTAAATTTCGCTGCGCCCAGGCCTGCTTCACGGCATCAATTTCAGCCGCAGTTGGCTGCGCAAACAAAGCAGCCTTGTCAAATCCCTTGAGCAGGTCTTTCTTTTTACAGGATGGCAAACCGAAAACCAGACAGATCAGGCAGAAAACAGAATACGTTTTCAATTTTTTAATTTTGCGATGAAAGTTATAACCAATGACAACAACGGATCGTTTATCTTTTGCCAATTAACAAAAGATAAACGATCCGTGCCATAAGTAACGCTGTTCATCAAAAGGCCCCAGGTTTACACTGGTGCGAATTAAAACGACCATGCAGACACACAATTATTCCATATAGCGTTCCACCCTATTCTATGTACAGCCTGCTATATATGCTGCGGAAATTTTATGCGGCAATCGCTTCGCTTTAAATCATTTGGGTTTAAATGTTGATTTAGTTTGATATCCACGGGCAAGAGCGGATTGAAGCTGTTTGTATCAACCCGGAATACGGTCCTCAATCTCCACCCGGTGTTTTATATCCCCGGCTACCATTGTCATGCGTATGTTTACCTGCGCATCAAAGAGCACGATATCTGCATCTTTGCCTGCTGCCAGTTCGCCCTTTGTTGCATTGACACCCATTATACGAGCGGGGTTCTGTGTCATCATTTTTACAGCCTCCTGCAACGGCACGCCGGCATCATTGATCATTGTACGCACCAGGCGGTCTGCTGTGGCCACACTACCCGCAAAGCCCGACCGGTCCGGCAATTTGGCCACTCCATCTTCTATGATCACCTTTAACCCGGTATGGATATTCCCCAATATACTTTCGCCTTCCGGCATGCCCGCGCCCCGCATGGCGTCTGTAACCAGGGCTACGCGATCGGGTCCTTTGATCTTGCAGATCAGCTTCAACAGCGGGGCAGGCAGGTGGATGCCATCCGCAATGGCTTCCACATCCATTTCATCGATCAGGTAACCGGCTTCTATGGCACCGGCATACCGGAATGCATTGCGGCGCGTAACCCCGCTCATGGCCGAATAGAAATGCGTGGCCAGGGTATAGCCATTGTTGAATCCTTCCAATACCTCCTCGTAAACAGCATCCGTATGGGCCAGCGCCAGTACCTTTCCTTTTGACCGTACATAGCGCCCAAACTCGATGGCGCCGGGAAGCTCCGGTGCGGCGCTCCATCGTACGATATCATCTGAATAGTCCAGTATTTTCTCATATTCCGCAGGATCGGGATTGCGGATATATTTCGGATCCTGTGCGCCCCGCTGGCTCAATGCAAAATAAGGTCCCTCCAGGTGCATACCCATCAACTGTGCTCCCCTGCTGTTTTGCCGGTTGGCTTCCTTGTAGGAATCGAGCGTGGCAAAAAGATCACTCACCTCGCTGGTTAAGGTGGTTGGGTACATCGCGGTAGTACCATAACGGACATGGGTTTCTGCAATGCCCAGGAAGGCTTCCACTGTGCCATCCATAAAATCATAGCCACCGCCACCGTGCACATGCATATCGATGAACCCCGGGGCAACATAAAGCCCGCGGGCATCGATAACTTCCTCACAGGGCAGGTCGATGGGTGCATTGCTGAGGGCCACTATTTTACCATTATCTATGACGATGCTTCCTCCATGAATGATCTCCCCGGGTGTAATAATCGTTCCATTTATAATTTTCAGCATACGGTTCTTTTACCAGTTATTATTTTATTGAACGCCTCCTGTTTTTAGTTTGCCCGGGCGCACCGGCCGTATCGGCGATCCTTTTTATAAACGATACCACCTCCCCGCTTTTCTCTGCTTCAATAATCCGGTAGGCGGCATGCCCCTTGCCCTCCATAATATGAAACTCGGACAAGTGATTGCCGGTTTCCGTCATTCGCTGTTGCAGGGCTGCTGCATAAGCTACATGGATGGTTTCATCCGCATTGCCATGATACACCAATACCGGCGGTGCCTCTTTTTTTATTACTGCCGCATCTTCCAGTCCGCCCCAGAAATCGATCACCCCGCTGATCTTCAGCGGAAGTGCCGGTTTTACATATGCTACATAGAGGGCCGTCATGGCTCCCGCAGAGCCGCCGGAAACCATTAGCTTTTGGGCATCCATCGAATAATGCGCCGCATGGTTCTTCAACCATTGCATTGCAAGCGCCGCATCGTCGGCTGCTATGCCGATGGCTTTTTGAAGCTCCGGATGAAAGTGCCCGCCTGCCGGCAGCCCTTTAGCCATATTGCCCCCCGCGCTTGCACCTGCAGTTTTATGGTATTTCAGATACAGACGGTAATTAACCGAAACCACCGCAATCCCCGATCGGGCAATTTTTTCGCAGAGCGTTGCATTGCCTCCTTTATCACCACCGGCAAATCCGCCGCCATGGATAAAGATCAGTACCGGCCATTTTTTGCCGGCCGGTGCTTCCGGAAGGTACAGATCGAGCGTTCTGTCGCAACTCGAATCCTTATCAAAAGGGGCGGAAGGCATGGGCGCATACCGGATATTTTTAATACGCGTTACGCGGCTTTCGGTTGTTTGCCCAAACACCATTGCCGGAGAAAAAAGTACGGTCACAATCAAAAGCAGGCCACCAATTATTTTTGTTTTTTCAGCACACATAAACGGATCATTTATTTTTTAAAAAATAATCAAAAAAGCGATACGCCGCTTCGTTGGACGCATCATTCGGATCATGCATGGGTCTGTTGGTCATGGCCACCCTGTTGGTATACCCCAGTAAGCGGTTTACCTGAACCACCTGGTTGAGCGCCGTCCACCGGCCTACCGGATCAGAAGACCCACCCGATACCAGGAAGGGGCGCGGCGCCATTAAAGCCATGATCTCATGCAGGTCATAGCCCTCCTTTATCAATTTAGGATAAAGGCCCCGCGCATCCGCCGTGCTTCCATTCTTTCGCCAGGTATCTTTCCAGGGTGGCGGGTAATACCCCAGGTACCAGGGCTCCCAGTAATTGACGGCACTTCCTTTGGTATCATCAAATACCACACCTGGGTCTGACCATACGGCACAGGCAAATTTATCAAACAGGCAGGAGGCAAACATGGCCCATTTACCGCCGAAGGAATGCCCCATGATCCCGATCCGCTTAGAATCAACATAAGAAAAGCCGGCCAAAAGGTACCAGGCATTTGCTGCCGTATAGGCCAGCATCGACAGCGGTGCTACCGTTGCATTTTCAATTGAAGGGTAATAAACCGAATAGGTGCCCGCTTTGGACGCTTCGGTGGTACCGATAGACAGGGTAACATAGCCTCTTTTAACCAGCTGATACGCAAAATCGCGGTTGGGCTTCCCGTTCCCGATGGCGGTTTCCGGTTCATAAAACGTGGTGATTACCGCCGGCAGCTTTCCCTTTGCCCTGGGCACGCAGAGGTACGCAACGGTTTTTTCATTGGGCGTCCAGTTGAACCGGATGCGGTACTGTGTAAACCCATCTCTTTGCGTGGTTTCCAGCACTTCCATTTGCTGCTTCTTTATAAAAGCCGGCCACCGGCCCATCATCCGGTTCCAGGTGGCTGCAATTTCGGTCCGCCGTTGCCTCCATGCCTGCCGGGTTAAAACGGTATCACCGTTATAAAACCGCAACAGCGGCCGGTACGGACCAAGGTCGTCTTTTAACGCAACGGGTGGGGAAAAGTACCCGGATATCCGCTCATCGACTGCATCCTTTGTGGACCGCTGGCTATGTGCCATACCCGTTACGCCAACGATTAACAGCAATACAAGCGGTATGTTTCTATGCTTCATATCTGGCTTTTAGAATGTTCTGTTTCGTTTATTTGTCATTATCTGACTGTATCAAAAATCTTCTACTTGTCATGCTGTCCCCATCAATCGGGACCGTTTCAGCATCTGTCTCCGTTAGGTCCTGAAACAGGAACAGATCCCGGAACAAGTCCGGGATGACATTGTTCAGGATACCTGTTGATACGGCCAGGTTGGTATCCAGGATCAGGGCGATGCGGATGCCCGTTTGTGCCCCCATCAGCGGCCATTAACCTGCTATCCGTCTTTTTTCCGGGTCCTCCGTTCCTGTACGGCCACTTCTGTAATCGAATCGCTGTTGTTATGCCCCCAACGGCTTCTTATAAAATTAAGCACCGCCGCCGCTTCTTCATTATTCAGAAATTTAAAGGACGGCATGCGGTTGGGATTGTCCTTTGTGCTTTTGCCAAACAAAAACACATCAATCAGCTGCTGCGGCTGCTTCAGCAAAGGTGTGGTCTGCAGTGAGGGAAATGTACCCGGACTGCCGGATCCATCTTCCTTATGACAGCTTGCACAGTAAACCGTATACAGTCCCATTGCATTTTCCCTGCTAACCTTTGTTGCGGGTGCTTTTCCAGGGAGCAGTTGGGCCGTAACACGATCCACTTTCGTGATGCGGATGATCTTATCGTCATCTGCCGCCGGTTTACTATACGGGTTCCAGTCGTGGTTACTGGTAGACAGGTACACATCGCCTTCCGGCGATACACAAACCGCCCGTAGCCGGCCATACATTTTATCCAGGTAGATCATCTCTTTTACAATAGAACGGCCGTCTTTTGAAAGGCTGAGCACCCGGAGGTTCCGGTCTTTTAAGGACACCAGCAGCAGGCTGTTTTTCCACTCGGGGATTTTGGGGTTATTATAAAACGCCATTCCTGCAGGAGCGATGGTAGGGGTCCAGGCCAGTAACGGATCCACGGCTTTTACACTGTCTGCAAATGCTTTTTCCTCTGCGAGGTTGGCATTTCCCTCGATAGCAGACCATCCGTAGTTACCGCCCCTGCGGATCAGGTTCACTTCATCGTCCGCGGCATCTCCATGCTCCGATGTATAGAGCCGGGCACTATCTGAAAACGTAAGTCCCTGTATGTTCCTGAACCCTTTGGCCCAAACCGGGCTTCCGGGCACCGGGTTGTCTGCCGGAATACTGCCATCCAGGTTAAAGCACAATATCTTTCCCTTAAGATTTGCTGCATCCTGGGTGCTGCCCTGCTGCGCCCCATCGCCTGTTGCCCAATACAGTTTTTGATCCGGCGATATGGCTACGCGGCTGCCATAATGCCCGCGAAAACCGGGAACAACAGCAATGATTTTAGGCTCAACGAGCGTGTCTTTCTGAACCAGGTACCGTACCAGCTTTAAACCAATGCTATCCTTTATGGCAAATGTAGAGGCCGCAAATAAATAAGACCGGCCGGTTGCCGGGTCTGGTGCAGAGGCCGCCATACCCAGGAGGCCCGCGGTGGTCTTTCCGGCCACATCATTCATACGAAGCATTAATGTACGCTTTCCGCTGGTAGGGTTCAACCGGTAAATGCGGCCTTCCTGTTCATTATACCAAAGCATATTATCAGGCCCCCACATGAGCTCCCAGGGCACTTTATTATTGGTTGAAATTTCCTGCACCCCCAGCACGGAAGCATCCAGCACAATATTGAACCGGGTCTGGGGATCCCGTTGCACCTGCCGGCATTGAAAAAGGATACAGCTGATGACCACAGCACATACACCGGTTATGATTTTAATACCCGCCGATCTTTTTTCCATTTTATTCTGGTTTATGGTTCTTTAATTTTTCCAGCAGCCAGCCGTCCATCCGTACCCGTTGCTCCGGGGTATACTGATGTCCGGATTCCTTAACAATGAGCAGTTCTTTAGGCGCCCGGATCGTATTATAAACAGCATATGTGGTTGTTGGCGGGCAGGTTTCGTCGTTGAACCCCCAGCTATAAAAGCCGGGTATGTTGATCAGCCGGGCAAAATTGGCCATATCATAATACGCAGAAGTTTCCACTTCCTCCTTTGTTACGTTAGCTGCATCCTTGAGCATATGCGGCCAGCCGCCGGTGCGGCCATGTAAGTAACCGGTTAAATCAGCCAGCCCGGGAAAATAGGCTACCATATAGCGCACCCGGCTGTCCAACGCCGCTGTTGCAATGGTAAGCGCGCCACCCTGGCTGCCGCCGGCTACGGCCAGGTTCGTTCCATCAAACTGGGGTAAGCTGTACAGAAAATCGACCGCACGGATACATCCCATAAATACCCGTTTAAAATAATAGCGATCCCTGTTGTCATGATCAAATAACGGGTATCCTTTAAGCCTCCCGTTTGCGATGGCTTTATAAGCGCTGTCCGGAAGTGTAAAGGGCAGGCCATGAATGCCGATCCGAAGCACGATCACTCCTTTTTCCGACAGGGAAATATCGGGGCTGTAACGCCCCACGCCTGCTCCCGGTACTTTTAAAACAGCCGGATACCGGCCTGTCTTTTTGGGCATGCTTAATACCCCGTAAATACGGGCGCCCCGCTGGTAATGCTGAACACTTACTTCATATACGTTTACCGTTTCAGTGCACTGCCCGGACAGCAAGGTCATCTTTGCATCCGCCGGGACCCGGCCGGCATCGGCCTTCGCTTTATCCCAAAATGCCATAAAGTCTGCCGGCATCGTTGTTGTGGGCCTGATCTGTTCCGGCTCAAAGGCGGCAGTGGCCAGTCCGCGGTAAGGCTTACCATCGATACTAACGGTAACAACGCAACGCAGAAAACCGGGTACGTTCAACGTGCCGCCATCGATCATTCCGCCGCCTTTTTTAAGGACCAAGTCACCCGTCACCGTTGGGGGCATACGCTCGAGACCTGTCTCGTACACAACCGTTACATCCTCCAAGGGCTTATTGTCCTTTGTTACCATTATTGAAAACCGGACCTTTTCCCCCGTTTTATAAACCCAGTCCGCATGATCCGCCACTACCTTAACGGCTACAGACTGTGCAGAAGCGGTTATACCGGTTACGGCCCAAAACAGGCAAACGGTCATGAATTGTATGGAACATCTTATCATACACAAAATGCGTTAAAGCGGTTATTATACGTGTAACTTCCAGGGTTCCCGGTACGCATACGACAGCCATTTATTGGCTTCTTCTGAATTTGTAAACCGTTCGTTTACTCCATCCCATTCCAGTCTTTGTTTTGTATGCATCGCTATGGTGCCTAAATGCGCCATGGTGGTGGACCGGTGACCTGTTTCCAGCGTGGCCCAGGGTTCTTTGCGCGATTTTACACAATCCAGGAAGTTCCGGATATTACTAAAGGTGCTGTTCTTATAGCTGCCCTGGGGAAGTTCCGGATCATGCTTATCCAATACAAAATTTTCCGCCGGCACCGGTGATGGCCAGGTTTGGAATTGCCCGGGTTGGGCAGGCACCACTTTATAATCATCCTCCCCGGTATATAAGGTTCCGTTAGTGCCTCTGAGCTCAAGAAAGCCATGCGGCACAAAACTGCCGCTACTAGCCTCCAGGATCGTTGCCGTTACTAAAACACCGGATCCGAATTCGTAGGTTACATGCATGGTATCCGGAATGGTGCGGTCATCATCCAGCACATACTTACCCCCATGCGCACTAACGGCAACCGGTGCTTCTTCGCCAATCAGCCAGCGGATAAGATCCAGGTAATGAATGCCATTATTTGACAACTGGTTTGCATAATCATCCCACCAGCGAAACATATAGGGCGCTATATTGTATTGATACGGCCGGTACGCTCTCGGACCCAGCCACAGATCCCAATTAAAATTTGCAGGCGGAGCTTCGGGCTTCAGTTTTCCAATGCCGTTGAAGCACATGTTGCTTACATGGCTGCAGGTGGCAAAGGTCACTTTCCCAATTTTGCCCGCCGGTATCTCCCTGGCCAGTTTTTGAAATGTGGGCGCAGCCCGCCGGTTCAGCCCAACCGTTATAATCTGTTTACTGTTCTTTCCTGCATTCACCATCGCCCTTCCTTCCTGAATTGTTTTTGACAGGGGCTTTTCAACATATACATCTTTCCCGGCTTTAATGGCATCGATGGTTTGTAACGCATGCCAGTGATCGGGGGTAGCAATACATACCGCATCAATACTCTTATCATCCAATACCCTGCGGTAATCGGCTACCCGCTTCACCTGGCCGGGAAACCGTTCTCCCATTTTGGGAATCTGGCGGGGCATTGCTTTTATATGCCGGGGATCCACCTCCGCGTAGTTGCGTGTAACATATGGTTTGTATACATCACAGAGCGCGGCCACCTCGCAGTCCGGCTGTTCCATAAATAAACTCAACAACTGGGTACCGCGGTTACCGACACCAATGAAGCCGGTACGCACCCGGTCATTAGCCCCTATAATCCTTCGCCCGGAATCGATGAATGGCGCGGCAAACGTTGTGGTACCCACTCCCGACACGGTTATGCCGGCCAACGCCAATGACGAGCTTTTTATAAAATTTCTCCTTGTCGGTTGTGTTGCCATACAATTGTTTTTAGTTGAAATTCATTTAATGCCTTTTACAAAAGATACCGGGCCGAACGCAAATAACCGTCATATGATTCTTTAGCCATTTTTAAACCCGCATTGCCGCCGATGCGCAGATTTGCCGGCGCGCATGCATTACAGCAATATTTCAAAAAATCCTTCTCTCCCAATATACGGGATCGACGGCCCAAACATTATGCAGCTGCTGAAACCCGGATCTTTACACCTGAAACATTGAACCCTCCCCTTACCAGCCCGGGTTTTGTTTCAGCTTGTCGTTCAGTAAAATTTCGCTTTCCGGAATGGAGTTCAGGTAGTCGCGGCCCAATTTGAAGCCATACCCGGAGGGCAGGGATTTCTGGAACGGGTCAAGGAACCCCTGCTCATCTACCGGGAAGGGATTTTTTGCAATCTGCGAAGCCTTGAAGCCCTTGGGCCGGGTGCCCACAATCAATTCATCCGCTGCGGCCCAGCGGGCAATATCATTCCACCGGAATCCTTCTGCGGCCAGCTCTACCCGGCGCTCGCGGCGGATCTCGTTGATCAATGGTGATAATGCCGGGAATTCCCATTTAGGATCCGTGGCAATGGCAGCCATCAACAGATTGGGCATGGCTACGCGATCGCGCAGCGGCTTAATTGTTTTGTCAATATCGGCCTGTGTAAGGGTACCCAGTTCGGCTTTGGCCTCCGCATAATTGAGCAGCACCTCCGCATACCGGTAAATGATGCCGGGCGACTCTTCGTATTGCTGCACATGGTATACAAGGTTGGGATTGTATCCCTTCTGGATGATATAGCCGCTGGGGGCGTTATAATCGGCGGCGCTATTGAGCTGGGCATAAGCCCCGCTCCAGTTTTCCGTACTGCCGTTGATCTGAATTTTCCAAACCTGGTCCGGTGTGGCAATTGTTTGATAAAAGCGGGGATCCCGGTTTTCGGCCTCCAGCGCCAGCGTGTTGTACCCGTGAAACTGTTCATTACCGGTGATGGGTTTGCCATTAGTGCACAGATAGGCGTCTGCCAGTTGCCGGGTGATGGTACGGTTGGTGGGAGTCCGCATCCGGTAAAAGCGGTCATTTGTGAAATCCGGATCGCCCCCCGTAAGGTTATTATCATACTTTCTCCAAAACATCATTTCGGTGTTGGTACTATAGTCCATCAGGGCAAACAGGTTTTTGTAATCGGACTGGGGATTACCGGTACTGTACACGCTGTATACTTT
Organism: Niabella pedocola; assembly: GCF_021044425.1. GTDB lineage: Bacteria > Bacteroidota > Bacteroidia > Chitinophagales > Chitinophagaceae > Niabella > Niabella pedocola. The sequence continues at coordinate 730,193 of NZ_JAJNEC010000005.1, forward strand.
TGCATCCATCACTTTACCTGCGGCTTCGGCTGCTTTTGCAAAATACACTTCCGGTTTGGCGTTGTCTACTCCGAAGACCGTGCCGGCATGGTACTTCTCCCAACTGCCCTCGTACAATGCCACGCGGCTTTGGATCAGCAGGGCGATCCAGCGGTTGATACGCCCGGCACCGGAGGTTTTATCGGCGGTGAGATAAGTGGCCGCGGAATCCAGTTGCCCGATGATAAAATCGGCTACGGCATTCCGCGGGTCCCGCGGATTAAACAGCTCGGGCGAATCGACCCCTAACTCTTTTGTAACGACCTGTATCGCCCCATAGCTCTGCAATAACTTAAAATAGATCAACGCCCGGAAGAAATATGCTTCACCCAGGTATTGCTGGTATTGCGTAAGGGTATGATTTTTTTCTACCCGCTTGTAATTATCGAAGAAGAAATTGATCCGGCGCACATCGGTAAAGCTTATCGTACCGGAAGTGGTAACCGTACGTGTACCCTGGAGCCGCTGATTGGGCGTATTGGTTACCTGGTTGTCGCTTTCATAATCGCTCCCGTGATTTTCGTACTTTGGAAAATTGCCGGAATTATAGAACGTATTCATATAGGTACGCATCTGGTCGGGCGTTTCAAAAAACACGTCGGATGTGGTCGCATCCAGCGGTCTGCGGTCCAGAAAGTTTTTATTACAGGCACTGAGCCACACAATTGCGATGATGATGACAACATACTTTTTCATAATCTTCATGGTTAAATATTAGAAAGTAAGATTCAATCCGAATGAAAGGGAACTGGTTTGCGGGTAAATCATACCCGCCGTCTGGTAGCCTCCAAAGCTCCGGTCCGAAGCGATCATCGTTTCGGGATCAAACACTTTGGGTACGTTGGTAATCAGCAATAAATTTTCCCCGGAGAGATACACCCGGAGGTTATTGATCTTAACCCGGCGCAGCCAATCTGCCGGCAATGTATACCCCAGCTGAACGTTGCGGAGCCTGAGATAGGCCGCGTTGAGCAGGTACCGGCTTTGAACCAGGCGGTTCTTATTTGTTTCTGCCGTAAAATAGGGCTTCGCCAGGTACGCATCGGTATTGGGCCCCAGGATATTGGTTTCATCGGCCGGGCGCCAATAGTCCAGGTTCGGTGAGTTCTTAAACACAGCCGACCCGCCCCAGGCGGTGGTCAGGCCCCAAAACACCGGCGAATCCGTACCGGGATAGTAATCCTGTTTTCCAACGCCCTGCCAGAACATCGAAAAATCGAACTGCCGCCAGTTTACGCCACCGGTAACACCGATATTATACCGCGGCTGGTTGTTGCCGATCACCACCAGGTCCCCATGATTGCTTAGTGACCGCTGGCCATCGTTAATAATGCCATCCCCATTTACATCCCGGTACTTCATATCACCAGGCCCCCAGGTATTCCAGTATTTGGATTGGTCGGCCATCGGTTCACCCTGGCTTTGGATCAACCCGTCACTGATAAAGCCCCAGATCTCACCCACCTGTTTACCAATATACCATGTATCTATACTTCCTTTGTCATTGCGGTATTGCAGGATTTCTGAACGGCTGTCACCAAAGCTCACACTGGCATTGTATCCCAACCGGGGCGATACCTGGTCCCTCCAGGACAATACCAGCTCAAATCCCCGGGTCGACAACTTTGCATTATTGGTACGGGGAACGGCCGCGCCGATCTGGTAAGGCAGCGTAATGGACGGGCCCACCATATCATCCGTTATCCGTTTGTACCAGTCGAAGGTCAGGTTCAGCCGGTTATTCAAAAATCCGGCATCGATCCCCGCGTTAAACGAGGTAATGGTTTCCCAGGTCAGCTCATCGCTATGCAGCAGGGGAACGTCGGCATAGGGTGGCCGCTCCCCGTCGATGATCCAGTTCAACTGGCTGCCCGTTGGAATTGTGGCCAGGTACCGGTAATTGCTTGCGTTGTACCCGAGGCCTTCAATGATGTTTTGGTTGCCCAGGGCACCATACGAGGCCCGCAGCTTAAGGGTATTCACATATGCCTTGAGCGGCTCCCAAAAACGTTCCTTGGAAATCGCATATCCAACAGCTCCTGCCGGGAAGAAGCCCCAGCGTTTTCCCGGCGCAAACCGTGAAGATCCGTTATACCGCGCACTGAACTCGATCAGGTATTTTTCGTCGAAGTTGTAATTAAGCCGGCCGAAAACGCCCTGTGTGGCCCAATGGTAGATCTGGTCCGTTACCACCCGCTCACCCAGTGAGGTATTGATCGATGGTACATCTACATTGATGAGGTTGGCCCCCGAGCCGCTCAGCCCGGTATAATAACGGTATTCCTGTTCATAGCCCACCATCGCTTTCAGATAATGTCGGTCCAGCTTTCTTTCATAGGAACTTGTTCCGTTGATGAGCGTATAGATATTCTGAGAAAACGCCGAGGCATAGCCGGCAACGGGTTTGCCGATATTACCAAACTGGCCCGTGCCCAGCTCAACCGGTACCGGCCGCGGGTTAGACGTACTCCGGTAGCCCTGGTTATTGTAATTATAAGAAAACACGGTTTTCCATCCCTTAACCGGCTCAAGCTCTCCGCCTAACATGAGGAAAAAATCATTGGAATAACCATTGTCGCGCCCGGTGCCCTGCAGGTACCGTACCAGCGGGCTTTGTACCGTACCGTTGATATTGTAAAACGGCATCATCGGGGCAAAGGTCAGCAGCCCGTTAAAGAAATGCTCGCGTCCTACGGTCGTATAGCCGATAGGATAGTCTGTTTGCCCGGATGCATATTTTACACTGGAGTTGAATTTGAGCCAGGTAGTGATCGTTGTATTATAGTTACCGATGAAATTATACCGCTTATAGCTGTCATTGCCCCACTCGTAAAGCCCGTTCTCATTTACATACCCGCCTCCCAGGTAGTATTGATTCCGCTCATTGCCTCCCGAAACGTTGATGTTGTGTTTTTGACTGAATGCATTGTCGCGCATCAGCAGGTGCGGCCAATCGTTATTGGCATTCCCGTCCCGGCGGCCGCCAAATAAATTATCAATCGGTTTATCCGGGTTATACTCATACGGATAGGAACCATTGATATAATCCTGGATGCGCTTCATTTGCTCCTCGCTGTATACGGCCGTTGCCTTGGCATTGGCCGCCGCCTGGTTATAGGCTGTTGCCCAGGTGTAGGAATCTACAAAGCTGGGCAGGCGAACCGGGCTGCTCAGCGACAGGTTGTTGGTGTACTGAATATTGACACCGCCTGTTCTGCTTCCCTTTTTGGTGGTGATCAGGATCACCCCGAAAGGAGCCCGGGAGCCGTAAATGGCAGACGCGGAGGCATCTTTCAATATGGAAACGCTTTCGATGGATTCCGGATCCACATTATTGATGTTCATTTCCACCCCATCTACCAGGATCAACGGCGAGGCGTTCCCTTCAATGGAACCCATACCCCGGATATTCCAGCTGCTGCCGGAGCCTGGCTCACCGCCCCGCATATTCATTGAAATGGTAAGATTGGGCGAAGCCCCTTTTATAAGATCGCCAATATTATTTGCGGCACGATCTTTTAGCCGCTCACCGGAGATTACGTCAATGGCGCCTGTCAGGTTACTTTTTTTCTGTGTTCCATACCCCACTACTACCACTTCATCCATGGCACTTTTTGATAGTTTCATGACCACATCCGCCGTTGCTGCTGCACCCACCTCCAGCCTCACGGTATCCATGCCTACATAGGTAAAAATCAGCACCGCCTTTGCGCCGGCGTTGATTGCATACCGTCCTTCCTTGTCTGAAAGGGTATTATCAGCGGCCCCCTCCACATTTACGGTCACCCCTTCCAAAGGGGTATTGCTTCCCTCCTGCGTAACCCTGCCCGTAATGGTTTTTGTTTGGGCACGCAACTGAAAATGGCTGATGCCCGCAAACAAAAGCCAGAGAAGCAGGCATCGGTACAAGCGATTTCTTTTTTTCATGTGTAACCAATTTTTCGTTTTCGTTTAGTATTTATTAAGCGTCCGATAACCGCGGCCGATCAGCTGATTGGTTACCGGCTTTTTCTAAAGCATGCACTGAACTATGGTCCGCACAAGCTGTTCGCAACGCCAACCGGTGCCACACACCGTCAGGCTTGTACAGGTAACAGCACCGCCACGGACACCCCGGGAACCAACGGGCAAATGAAAAAATCCGGTTCCCTCCTGTTGATTTTAGTTTGAGCAGGCATCCTTCCTATTTAAAGAACATACTGATATCGCTCCAGCCGCTCCAGCCTTTGGATGCGGCTCCATACCTTGGAAAGCTGCCGATCATTACCCGGCCTGTTATTTGCTCGTTTTTATTATTGCGGATCTTTATAGCATCCGTATTGATACCAAACTGTTGCAGCAGCAATTTTTTCCGTTCATCCGGTTGTCCGTTCTCGAGTATCGTACCTTCGGCGGCCGTTAATAGGTAATGTTTACCTGCCGGGTCAAAACCATAATGATGAAAGGCAATGGCATACCGGGTATTTCTGAAACGATTGCCGGTAAATGTGTAGTGGGTGGCAAAGGTTTCATCACCGGGATCAATGTTATTGAAAAGCGGTATAGAAATAAACGGGTATACCGGGAATATGCCGGTTCTTATAAAGGTTGAGTTGGTAACGCTGCCATAATCGCAATGATCCCGGAACCGTACAAAGTCGCCGGTACAATCTTCAAAATAACAATCCCTTACCCGCACGTTGGATGCATGATGCGCATGATACATAAAGTGCGAATGGCTGTCGATACCCACCCGTTTAAATGTGCATCTGCTATATGTAACGGCGGACGTTCCCGGCTGATGCGCACCCGTTGCACCGAAAATGATCCCCCGCATATCCGTCCAGGAGCATTCCTCCACCAGTATGTTGCTGGTAGTTCCTCCTTCTCCGGATGTGATCTGCAGGGCATACCCCAGCTTTCCGCTGCCGGTAAAATTAAAATTACGGATCACCATGTTCCGCGTATTCTTTACCACCATCAATACAGGCTGTTGTGTATAACCAACGGGCACCGGGAATATCGTTCGATCTCCTTCCCCTTCCAATACCAACCTGTTTTTCCGATTTCCCATATCCGCCAGTATGAACGCTTTTTCGGTATACGCCCTCCGGTAATCGCCCCCGGTAAATGTTACGGTTACCGCCTCCTTCTGAAGGAGGATTTGAATACCGGCCCAAAAACCGGCATCTAAAAAATCTGCTGCATGGGCTGCAGTTAACCCGCTGCCATCACCCCGTTTATCAGGGGCCACATACCGGGTAGCCGCATTACCCGGTAATGCGGCAAACAGTACCCATAAGAAAAACAATTGTTTCATTTCATTTTCTTTTTCTGCAGCGGCCTTCGTTCATTTATAAGACCTGTAAAATCACTCGTACCGGTTTTGCATGCAGGCCGGCAAGCCGATCAATCGATCGTTTCTTTTGGCGGCAAGTTCCGCCCGGCTCCTACATAGCCCTTATTCTGATTGATGATCCCCTGCGAGTTGGCATCAATAACGGTTTGCGGCACCGGCCATAATACATGATAAGGGCTCAGCGTAAATTCATCTCCTGCAACCGTTTTAACGCCTTTGTTAAAAAATTCCGTTTTCTCCATTATACGGTCATACCAGAAATTCACCTCTGAAAAATTCTGCAGCGCATACACTTTACCGTTACCGGCCGCCTTCCCGGTTTTTGCAAACAGGAATGCGATCCTGGTCAGCTCACATTTCCGCGGCTCTTCATAGAAAAGCTCCCTTGCCCGTTCATCCAGGATGGTGCCTATATTCAGCGCGCCGGCATTCGTATAAGAAGCAGCTCCTGCCCTGTTCCTTACTGCATTTACATCGGCCAGTGCCAATGCATTTTCGCCCTTCCAATAATGCGCCTCTGCACGGAGCAGGTAGGTTTCTGCCAGCCGGAAAATATACCAGTCCGTATTGCCGCCCCGAGGCTGTACCCGTATGGGGTCCGGTATAAACAGTTTATAATGCGGCCATCCGCCACACCAGTTACGGATCGTATCCTTTGTTAACACGCGGCCCTGGTCATCTGTGAGCTGCAGATGCTTCCCATAGTAGGAATCCTTACCCTTTAACTGAGGATTGTTATAAACCAGGTCCTCCATGCGCATCCAGTTGCCCGGCGCATGCCGCAGGTCATTGGCATCGTCCCAGATCATGCGGGTACTGTAATTGGTACCCCGGCCTTTATTTACCCCGCCGCCTACCTGTTCTACCTGTGGGATCTCCAGGCCATTGACCTTGGAACATCCGGGATTGCCATTGGGCGTCATGATGGCATTGGTAGTATTACCCCAATTGGGCGTAAAAATATACATCGACGTCATGCCGGCGGCCACATTCCCCGGCATCCCGTACCGGTCGATCACTGAAAATATTTCTTCCTTATTGGCCGCACTTGTTTTGTTCAACGGCCGGTGCAGGTCCCAGATCACATTCCGCGCGGGATCATTTACATCTGTTCCAAACCTCGCCGTCATTAGTTTATAGTTACCGTCAATCACTTTTGAAGCCGCTGCAATGGCCTCATCAAATGCTCCCAGCGCCAGGTAAACCTTTGTGAGCAAATGATAACAGGCGGCCCGGGAAATTTTTCCCTTATCAATCGTTTCAGGCACCCACTGTGTAGCAAACTCAAGGTCTGCTCTTAGTTTCTTCAGGATCGCCTCCCTGCCTGTGGAATAAAAGTCCAGTTGGGGCGACGCTATCTGTTTGGAGATCCAGGGAACGTCTCCAAAACGGTTTACCAGGAGGTAATACCAGAAGGCCCGGTGAAAATAGGCGGTTCCCAAAACTGCATTTTTTTCTTTATCGCTTGCATAGGCAGGTTTGTCGATGTTATAAATAACAAGGGAAGCGCTTTTTATAGCATCGTACGCCTTGTTCCAGCAGTCGCCGATACGGTTGTAGCTGGGATCATTCAGTACGCCGTCAGGAACCACCAGGCGGTTCATATCCCTGCTGGGAAAGGTTTTATCCGTAGTACCGTCTATCATCGACTCTGTAAACAAGTACTCCGTAAACATCGCAGGTGCAAATGTGCCATCCATATAATGATCCCGGATGTTCCGGGTACTGGAGGCCAGTACGGCATACATAGCTTTTGCATCCACCAGGGTTGCGTCAGGTGTACTGATGGACAATGGATTCGGGCGCAGAAATTCTTTTTTACAGCCGGTTGCTATACAGATCGCTGCAAATAAGACCATTCCTTTTATAGATATCAATAACCGGTTCATAATAAAATAATTTTAAAAATTCCTATAATGAAAGATTCAGACCAAAGGTTACATAGGAAGGGGTTGGCCCTATATATTCCGGGTCCCAGAACACATAATTCTTTGTAAACACCGCCACATTCCTGGCTGAAACATTGAATCTTAACTGTGATAGTTTGGCGCGCTCCAGCCACTTTTTGGGCACGGTATAACCGATGGAAATATTATCGAGCCGTATAAACGAAATATTCTGCCATACATCGAATGTTACGCCGCCCACATTTGAATTGAGGCGGGCAAAATCATTGCGGGGATCTTCTGTCGTCCAGTAAGGTATCTTAAATGAATTGTATCGTTCCAGCGTGATGGAATAGCTGTGTTTTGCCTCGTTGAACAACCGTTTTTGCCCCCAATAGGAATAAGCGGAAAACGAAAAATCAATATTTTTAAATAACTGGAATTCGTTGCGCAGGGAGAACCGGAAACGCGGTTCCGTATACCCCAGGAACTGTTTGTCTTCATTGGTAAATGCGTAATCCTTATTCACATCCTCCAGTTTCATATCTCCGGGCGACAGTTTATATTTTGCGGCTTCTGCTTCTTCGCCCTGCTGCCATACTCCGGCCACTTTAAAACCCCAGATCGCATCAATGGCATGTCCTATAAACCATTTGTTCAACAGGTCATCCGCCTCCCGCTGTCCGGTAACATTACCCTGCGCATCCAGTATATTTGTTTTATTGCCATACAATGCAACGATCTTATTCCGGTTCAGTGAAAAATTGAAGGTTGTATTCCAGGAAAAATGATCCTTTATGATATTCCGCGACTGCAAGCTGATCTCAAAGCCCCTGTTATTTACCTGCCCCAGGTTGGCCGGCACCGATGCATATCCCGTAACGGAGGGCAGTACCCGGTTCACCAATAAATTATTGGTCATGATGGAATACCCTTCCAGGCTTCCGCTGATCCGCTGATCCAGTAAACTAAAATCCAGGCCCACATTTAACGACCGGCTGCGTTCCCATTGCAGGAACTCATTTCCCATCGCATTCGGGTACAAATAGGATTCCTGGTACGGGTTGCCGCTTCCGTCTACATAAGTGATCAGCCCATTGCTCAATGTGGGCAGTGCTTCATAGATACCAACAGAACGGTTGCCCGTTTCGCCCCAGGATACCCGCAGTTTTCCGTAGCTGAGCCAGGAAGTTTTCATAAAAGGTTCATCGGAAAATACATAACCCAAAGCAACCGACGGAAAGGTAGCCCGCGGATTATTGATGCCAAAGGCCGAATAGCCATCCCGCCGTACCGTTCCTGTGATCATGTATTTCGATTTAAAAGAGTAAAACAGGCGGGCCATATATGCATCTCCCGTGCTATAGGTATCTGAACTGGTTAGTTTGGTTACCGTGGCAGCGCCCATATCATGATAGCCCAGCACATCGCTTGGTACAAACCCGCGTCCGTCCATCGACTGCTGCCAGGTCTGGTATTTCTCCGCATTGGCCAGTAAGGTTACATCAAACTGGTGCACCTTATTGATCGTACGGCTCCATTTTAAGAGGTTATCCACCTGCCAGTTAAAGGCGCTGGAGGTGTTACGGATTGCTATTCCTCCCTGTACCTTATACTCCGGGTGCTGCGACATATTGTGCAGATACAGTTCATTGTTGGTGAACCGCGGTGAATAATATACTTCATAGGAGATCCCCAACGGGAGCGATAATTTGGCAAACAGGGTATTATCAAGCGATTTATAGGTATAGGACCGTTCTGTATAAAACCGGTCGATCAACGGATGCCGGTTGGCCACCGCATCATCGATCGGGTAGATCTTATAGGTGCCATCCGGATTGGTAGGCTGTCCCCAGGGTGAAATACCGTCATATTGCCCCCAGGCCACGGGTGCGCCACTTTCATCCCTTATGGAAAACATAGAGTTGACACCCACCATTAAAAAATCCGTAACATTCGCATTCAGCCGTAGCCGGCTCCGGTAAACCGAATAATCATCTCCAACCACGGCGCCTTCATTCTTGTCGTGCCCTACAGACCAATAGTAATTGATCCGGTTTGCTTTACCGGAGAGGTTGGCATTATAGCTCTGTTGCGATCCGGTTCTGAAAACCATATCCTTCCAGTCTGTACTCTGCCCTTTCACATAGTTTTGCCGTTCCACCTGCGACATGCCCAAACGGCGCAGCCAGATGTCCGTAGGATCGCCCTGTGCGTTATCGAAGGCCCGCCAGTTTTCCAATGTAACACCGGCAGGCAATTGATTGGGATCTTCAAACACATAGCCCGGTGCGGTGCGGTTACCGCTTTTTAACACATCCGACCGCCATTTAATAAATTCATACGGCCCATAAACATCTTCCGAACGGAAAAGGCTTACAATTCCCCTGGTAACGTTAACGCCAACCTTCGGTTTTTCTGTACGCCCGGTACGGGTATTTATAATGATTACCCCATTGGCTGATTTGGCCCCGAACACGGCGGCCGAACTGGCATCTTTCAGCACATCCATCGATTCAATATCGGTCGGATTGATATCTGCAAGATCCCCGTTATAGATCACCCCATCTAAAACGATCAACGGCGATGAAGCGTCCGTTTTCAATGTCCGTCGCCCCCGGATCTCAATACCGCCACCGCCTTTTGCGGTGGTGGTAAGCCCAATATTCAAACCGGACACATTTCCCCGCATCAGCTCCTGGATATTCCTGGGATTTTCAATCTCCAGCTTCGCTGTCTTTATGGTACTTACGGATCCCGTGAGATCTCTTTTGCGCATGGTTCCATATCCTACCACCACTACTTCGTCCATCGAGCTTTTGGACAACTTCATGATCACATCCACTGTTGCAGCAGCGCCGGCTTCGATCCGCACAGTATCCATTCCGATGTAGGTAAACACCAATACCGCAGCAGGCCCTGCTGCAATGGAATACCGGCCCTGCTTATCAGATACGGTGTTGCCGGCCGCTCCCGCTACATCTACGGTAACGCCTTCCAAAGGGGCATTACTTCCTTCCTGTGTAATTTTCCCCGTAATCGTTTTTGTTTGTGCATGCAGCCGGAAATGGGTTGCGCCTGCAAGCAAAAACGAAATAAGCAGACACCGGCACAACAGTTTTCTCTTTTTCATTTGTAACCAATTTTTCGTTTAATATTCATTCGTTCCTCGTTCATCACCGGCAATATGGTTATTGCCGGCCGCCCCGCTTTTCCCTTGTTGCTGTTACCAGGTAACCGCAACAAACCTGTACACCCGATCTATTTTATCATCTTCAGGTTGGTATCAAAATCCGTATAGTGATAGTAATTACCGGCCATCCAGAAAAGGAGCGGCCTCCGTCCCCGGCCTCTGCTAACCGCATAGGGACGTATGTTATCCACCAGCGACCGGCCGGTAACGGATACCCGTTGCGCGGTGTCCCCTGCCTTCAACTGCTCTATTTCAAACTTTCCGTTTATTTGCCGGGATAAATAGATGCTCCCGGGATTGGCATGATCCAGTACGATACCGCCCGAGTAATGGGCTTCCAGCAATTTTTTACCGGGCTTAATGATGGTTATATAAGGGCCCGCATCCGCGATCTTTTTTGTATTCCATTGTCGCCCGTTCCATCGGGCATAATAATACTCGTGCTTTGTTTCCGAAGGATATCTTGCATAGGTAACCACGGGCCGGTTTGCGGCATCCAGTGCGATGTCCCAGATCCAGCTCCGGGCTTTTCCTGCTTCCGGGTCATATACTTTGTTCACATCGCTGATCAACACGGGCAGGTCACCAAACCCGCCGATCTTCTTCCCGTTTGTCTGGAAGAAAGCGCCCTTTTCATAATACATATGATGTACCGAAATATCGGCGCCCTGTTTGGGATGACCATTTGTAAATAAGAAATCAATCCGCGATTTATTATCGGTGGCGTATTTTACATATTGGGGGGTATTGCGGCCGCTGTTATCGAGCAGGTTTGTTTTTTTGCTCCAGGTACTGCCATCGTCATCGCTGTAAATACAATAAATACCCGTTTCGCCCCAGGGCTGGTTGATGCCGTTTTTCCTGCGAACGATATTCCTTCCGAAAAGATAGATCCGGTTATGCTCATCCCGCAGCATAACGGGGTTCATATAGCAATATAAATTAACCGAATCTTTCTTCAGGATCACCCGTTCTTCTTCCCAGGAGCTGATATCCTCGGGATTTACCGTTTTACGCATAAAAATATCGCCGTTGTGATGGCAATAAAATGCCAGCAGCCGGTGATCGGGCAGGAAGAGAAAAGAAGGAACGTCATGATCATCCTGCTGCAGTTTTTCATGAAGGGTATATTCCTGCATTTTATGGGTGCGCAGATCCAGCGAGCGCACCATTACATCGCCACTGCTATTGATATATCCAAAGTATACCGCCTCTTTTTTCTCCCTGTGATAGAGGGCACGGGGATCTGAAAACCAGCACCAGGCAGCATCCGTTGCGGCCACCGTACTGCCCTCCTGCGCCTTTGCAGGTTTTGCCGGAAAAAGCAATGCCAGTAAAAAAACAAATAGACGATAGTTCATATAGATCATGATTCGTTGCGCGTTAACGACCGACCTCTTCCGCATCCGCTACTCCGGTTGCAGCAATTGTTCATCCAGCAAGCGGGCACTTTCTTCATCCAGGAACACCGATGCATTCTGATGCGTTGTTAAGATCGTAGAAGGATATAGCGGGGATAATGCTTTGTAAAACGTATTATATACCGCCTGTGCCTTTGCAGCCGATGGAACAATACAGTACAAACCGGATCCTTTCATCAATGCCGGAATGGTAAGGGTTAGTGCCGTTGCCGGTACTTCCTCCAGTAATTCAAAGCAGCCGTCGTTCACCTGCTGCTGTCTGCAAATAGCATCCAGCGCCACCACCTTCACCGTTTCACGATCTGCAAAATCAGCTACCGGAGGATCGTTGAACGCCAGGTGCCCGTTTTCACCAATGCCCAGGCAAACTACATCGATGGGGTGCTCATTGAGCAGTTCGGTATACCGGTTACATTCGGCAGCCAGGTCCTGCGCATTTCCATTTAAGTAATAAACGGCCCGGAACGGGGCTTTGGAAAACAACCGGTGTTTCAAAAAATTGCCAAACCCCTGCGGCGCATCGGCCGGCAATCCCACATACTCGTCCATGTGAAAAGCGTTGATCCGTTCCCATTCCATATCCTGTAGCAGCAAGGCAGCCAAAAACTCGTTTTGGGAGGGTGCTGCTGCAAAAATGATATTCACCACTTCCTGCTGCCGGAGCAACTGCCCCACCTGCCGGGCTACAGCAATTGCAGCAGCCTCACCCATAGCCCCACGCGTGGAATACTTTTTTATGCGCACATTACTTTTTACTTCACCCATTTCCATTTACTTCTTATTAATTGATTAAATTTTAAAGTGTCTTTCCCGTTAACCCACCATTCCTGAACAGGGTGCATACCGGCACAACGTTTGAAAAACCCGGTACGTATGATCCCTTCCCTTTCGTTGCTACCAGTTCCTGAGCCGGTGCCCGCGTATCGCATAAAATATTAAATAAGCATAACAGGGAATCAGGATCCCGTATGCAACGCGGACGTTGAACACATCCGCAAAGTATCCATATACCAACGGCATGATGGCGTTGCCGCAAAGCCCCATGATCATCAGCGAAGCGCCCAGTTTTGTAAAGCGGCCCAGCCCGTCCAGCGCCAGCGGCCAGATGCCCGCCCATACCAGTGAATTTGCCAATCCCAGCAACACCAGGAACCAGATGGAGATATCGGCTTTATGTCCCAGTATGGTAACCGGTCCTTTGGCAAAAAGGATCAGTACGGACAATACCAGCCCGAGGGTCGTACATATCTTCAAAGCCGTAGCCTGACTGAAGAACCGGGGTATACAAACAATTCCGATCAAATAGCCGGTGATGGTGGCCGCCAGGGTATACGAGGGAAAGACCTTGGCTTCCAGCAGCTGAATGCCCATGCTTCCTGCATAATTGATGATGGTATCGATGGCGACGATCTGTGTGCCTACGTGTAAGAAAATTGCGATGGCCCCCAGCACCAGGTGCGGAAACTGGAAAATGGAGGTTTTACCCAAATTAGCCTGCGCCACGGTTCCGCTTTCCGCTTCTGTATTGATCTCGGGCAGGGGAGAATACCGCACCATGATGCCCAAAACAAAAAGCACACTGCCCACCACGGTATAGGGAATAATTACCCGGCGGATCAGCTCATCCAGTGCAGCGGCTTTCTCAACAGGAGCCATTCCGGGGATCTGCTGAAACAAGGTCGCATCTGAAGACCGGAGAATAACCGCCGCAAAAATGAGGGGAGCCAGGATGCCGGCACCCTTATTGCAGATTCCCATAATGCTGATCCGTTGTGCAGCGCGTTCCTTTGCGCCCAATATCGTTATATAGGGATTGGCAGCGGTTTGCATGATCGCAAGACCGGTACCCAGCAAAAAAAGCCCCGTCAAAAAAAGTCCGTAGGTACGACTCAGTGCTGCCGGTACAAACATAAAGGCACCTGCCGCCATTACCCATAAGGCGATCATCATTCCCTTTTTAAACCCTGTGCGTTTCAGGAGATAGGACGATGGAACCGAGATCAGCAAATAGGAAATATAAAATGCCAGGGCTACGAGGTAGGATTGAAAATGGGTTAATTCGCAGGCTATTTTAAAATACGGGATCAGGATCGCATTGATCCAGGAAACAAATCCAAAAATAAAAAACAGTACCCCTATGATCAATAACGACGTAACCGTATCTCTTTTACTTAACAGGTTCCCTTCCATTACCGGCATTTTTATCTGAAAAAATTAATGACAAATCGCTCCCATTACCGTTCCGAAGCAGAACAGTACGCCTGGAGTTATACCCCATCCAGGTTACGCTATATGTAAACGTGCTTTACTAATTTATATACGCGGTTCCCAACCTTTTTCATAACTGCGCGTCCATAACTTCATGGCTGCTGCATCGGAGCGTATATGTCCGTTTGCAGGGTCGGTTATCAGCATTCCCGAGGTGCGCTGTGCAATGTTACCCAACTGCACCAGTAAGGTGCTTTTATACCCTTCCTGAATATCCGAATGAAGAGTAGCATTGCCCTTTATGGCTTCAAACATATTCTGAAAATGATATCCGTCCAGTTTTTCGGTAGGGTTGGACAGATCGCCGGCCTTGAACTCCGTGTTATCTTTTACTTCTTTTATCAGTTTATCATCCAACCCGTAAATGCTGTAACTATTTCCCCCGTTGATCTGCAGCGTTCCCTTCTCCCCGTAAAAAATCACCCCTACAGAAGCACCTTCGTTGAATTTACCATTGGCGCTGCGACCTTCCCAGGTGATCATGCTTTTGTTTGCAAACTCTAAGGCGATCATTTGTGTATCGGGTGTTTCCCAATCGTCTGAAAACGCAAAGGTGCCGCCACTGGATTGCACTTTTGTGGGATAGTCTACCTGCAGGCCCCAGCGGGCCAGGTCCACCATATGCGTACCATTATTGAGGGCTTCTCCAGTACCCCAGTGCCAGAACCAATGCCAGTTATAATGGATCAGGTTATCCTTGTAAGAACGCCGGGGTGCGGGCCCCTGCCACAGGTCAAAATTGAGCCACGCAGGTACCGCGGCGGGTTTACCAACCCCGATCGGTTTACGGCTGTTGGTATACCAGGTCTTTGCAAAATAAGGCCGGCCAATAACGCCATTATGAATTTCATGGATGGCCTGGGCAACATTGGGCCAGGAACGGCGCTGGTTGCCCATCTGCAATATTTTGCCATATTTTTTTTGAGCAGCTACCAGCATCTCCCCTTCCTTTGGATTGTGACTGCAGGGCTTTTCGAGGTATACATTTTTGCCTGCCTGCATGGCCAGCAATGCCGCCGGTGCATGCCAGTGATCCGGGGTCGCTATCACCATCACATCCAGGTCCTTTTTCTCCAGCGCTTTCCTGAAATCCGGCTGGGCTACCGGTTTAAACTTCTGGATCGTTTCCAGGCGGGTAATGCATTTATCCGCTGCCCGTTGGTCTACATCGCTTACATAACGCACCACGCAATTGGGCTGTTTGGCAAAGTTGCTGGCCAGCGCAAGCCCACGGCTGTTAACCCCCATTACGCCCATATTGAAGCGTTCATTGGAACCTACAATACTCTTATAACTCCTGGCGCTAAAAGAGGGTAATATACCTCCGAAAGTTAGCGCTGCAGAACCCAGCGCCGCCTTTTTCACAAAATCCCTTCTTGAATTGTTTTGTTGCTTATCCATAAAATAATTTTATTCCCTGTTCCGTTGCCTGCAGGGTTGGTTAAATGTATTTTTTCAATAAAAGGGTCATATCTACCGGGTTACCGCCGCCTTTTTTGCTTAAGTCGGCGGCTTCCATAAATGCCATGATCTCCAGTGTTTCTGCTTCCGGAACGGGTGCATTGCCGGTTTCAAAAAAACGTACGATCTCCATCAGCAAAGGATCATAGCCGGCAAAGGGGCCCAACACCAACTGATTGGTTGCGCCAAATACGGTACCGCCAAAGCCCTCTTTGCCACTGCGTATTCCGCGAAATGTGCCTACCCTTCCATCGTCCCAGGTACCAATCACAATATCTGTATCTGCGGTATAGATACGACGCACAGTCTTACAGCCCGTTCCCATGGCCGTAAACAGGGTTTCCACGCCGTGTATCCCATACCAGAACAGATCCGGATGCGTGGCCTCCAGTTTTGCCGGACTATATGTTTCTGCGCCGATCACTTTCCCGATCTTTCCATTTTTTACTTCCTGCATGCCGGTAATAAACCGGAGTGAAGAGCTCGAAAAAACCGGTGTTTTATACCTGCGGGCTGCTTCAAAAATAGCACTTCCATCTTTTAATGAAGCGGCCATCGGCTTATCGATAAACAACGGCTTACGCGCCTTCAGCACCTGCAGGGCCTGCTCCAGATGGAGGCGCCCGTCGTTGGTTTCCAGCAACACCACATCCACCAGGCTAAGCAGTTCCTGGATAGAGTTTGCGATCGTTACATTGTTTTTCTTTACCTCTTCTGTATACCCGGCAATGCGGTCCACACTGCTTTTAATGTCGCGGCTTCCATAAGGATACGCCGCAACCACTTTATATCCCATCCATTTTGCATCCGGATTTGCAGCATTCAATGTTTTTACAAATGCTACCGCATGTGAAGTATCCAGCCCGATAATACCCACTCTTTTACCCGCTGCTTTTTTGCCGGTTACCGCAGCCATCACCTTCATATTACCTCCGATCATACCGGCGGCGGATGCTGCGCCCATTATTTTTACAAATTTTCTCCTATGCATATAACATTGTTGTTAAAAAGTAAATCAGCTACTACTGCTATCATCAAAAACACCCTGTATACAGATCGCAACCCTGTACATTTAATAAAATCCTGCTGCGCAAAAACTGCACGTTTCCCTGTTGGGGCAAATGATGCAATGCGTGTTTACCTTATGCTGCACCGCAGGGGCGGAGCTGGTAATACCACTCATCGCGATGCTCTTTCCGGTTATCCCGAAGCCGCAACGCTTTGTTCCTACTTATTCCATATTACCTGCACTGTACCGGATCGGGCGCCAATCGTTGTACAGTGTCTGGTCTTTAACGTATCACCGGTATGATCTTTCATATGACCGGTTCCAGGTGCATCCGGGTCCTTTAAAGACCGGCCTGCATCCCTATAGCAATCCTTGAATATCGGGGGCCGCAATGATAGCCTTTATAGAGGCCCGTACATAAAATTAGCGGGCCCTGAGAAATTTATACGATCGATTTGCGCAATCAGTGTTTCAAAAAACGCAAATCTCAAACTGGTTTTGCAAATTTTTTCAGGTATGCGGTTGGTGTATATCCCTTGAATTTTTTAAACGTGCGTGACAGGTTCCTGCAATCACTAAAACCGGAGCGTATGGCCAACTCCAGCAACGATAACGCAGGATTCGCCAGCAGCAAGTCTGCCAGGTACTCGATCCGTTGTTTCAGTATAAACTGATAGAGCGAAATGCCCATCGAGTTTTTAAACTTTGTTTCCAGATTCCTTCTTGACAGCGGCACGCGGCGGATGAGTACATCAATAGATATGGGTGTTGTAAATGAAGACTCGATATACTGCACCACTTCCCGTATGTATTCATTGGATAGGTTATATTTTTCGGTAGACTGCCTCAGCTCGATCCGGACCGGGTTCACAATAATATTATAAGGTTTTGTTCGCTCCTTCAGCACCAGCTTATGAAGCAGCCGGCCGGCCTCGTAGCCACCCCGCTCTACATCCAGCTCTATCGATGAAATAGAAGGGTCTGAAAAATTACAGATCAAATCATCATTGTCTACCCCCAGCAGTGCCACATCCTCCGGAATTAAAATATTATTGATCTTACATATATCAGAAACCTGAAGCGCAAAATAATCATCACAGGCAAACAGGGCGACCGGCTTGGGAAGCGACATCAGCCATTTATCAAGCTCTTCATGATCACTTCCCCATTGTTCTTCATTCAGATGCTCGGATTCAAAATAATAAAACGTACCGCCATATTTTTCTACCTCCGTTTTATAGCCCTCGGCTCTTTCTATGGACCATACCACATTCTTACTGCCATAAAAAGCAAAGTTGCGGTACCGTCTTTGTATAAAAAAGCGGGCGGCCATTTCTCCGGTACCACGATAATCGCCGGTCAGATTGGAAAAATAATCACTCCGCTCTCTATAATTTTGAATAATTACGGGAATACCAAGTTTTTTCAGATAACCGATGTCATCCAGGTCTGCCTGGGCGATAACCGCGTCAGCCTTCCATTCCCGGGCCAGTTTCAGGATACCTGCTTCCCCATATAAGTTTTTATAATACGTAGGCAACCGGTAAAACAACCAGGGACCGTTATCCTTTGAATATTTCACCATTCCCCGCAGCAGTTTCCTGCTGAACTTACTGGAATGGTCGATGAGCAACAATATCCGGATCAATTTTTTTTGTTAAAAATAACATTCTAACGCATTGCATGACGCTGTAAACCGGAGTTGTTTCAATTTTTGTTGTTTAAAGAACCGGATAGCGAGGGCGGGCTTGTGTGTTCCCATCCAGGTGAAAATCTGTTTACATATAGTACCAGCAAGGCGTTGAAGCCGCGAGGCCACGCATTGGTCTGCACAACCGTAGCCCTTTTCCCATAAAGGAATATAAAAAAGGAGCGCTCAAAATACAAGGCCTTATTATAAATCGTGGGGCTTTGCAAATTTACGCATCCGCAATGCACCACAGACGGATGGCATACGCCGTTACCAGCAATACATTCCCCGGGGATAACCATCCGTAGCCCCGGGAAAGGAACCGATCCCGCATGCTCCTGCCTGCAGGATGGCGGCGGCTCAACCGCTGATCGTGTTTCCAAAGTATAGCACGAAAAATACCAATAGCCGGCTAATAAAAAGCCGGTTTGTCGCCATAAATACCTGGTTTGTTAACCCCCACACTGGCCTTTACATCTTTGCCAGGATGAAGGATAATAGCAGCGATATATGTGCCAACGGCTTTTCTCGCTACCTCTGTTCCGCGAAAAGCTTCTCCCTTTTGGGTGGTCTCATAATCTGTTTCGTCCTTGTTGGTTAGCCATGATGGACGAACAATCGTATAATCCAGATCCGAGTTTTCAATAACATCGGCAGCTTTTCGATATCGCACCAATTCAGCACCTATCATACGGTTGTTCCATTCGCCGAACTCGCCGGTCACCTCATTATAAATGCCCAGGGCCGTTACGAAAATCAAACGCCTAACCCCATGGGTATTCATGGTTGCCACAATCGATCTTGCCATCTGGTCTACAGGACCGGAAAGATTGGCATACACAATATCCTGCCCTTTAACAGCAGTACCTATATCTTCCTTATTTAACACATCACCCTCGATAATTTTTGCAGATGATTCAACATGCAACTGTTCAGCATTTCTTGCAAACAGCGTAAGTACTATATCGCTGTTTTTCTGAAGCGCCGATATCACATGACGAGCAATGGCTCCGCCAGCCCCCAATATCAAAACTTTTGTTTTCATGTTTACAACTTTTAAATATTTTTTACTGATTGTATTGCGAACCGGCCACCTGCTCAGGCCAAACTACAATACCCCTGTTAAAATAAAAAACTACAGAAGATCGTGGGACCTTCTGTAGCATTATTTTTAGTTCATATATTTATCCAGAAAAGCCAATGCCTTTTCCGGCGTTCTGCCAAAGTAGTTGTACCCATCCTTAAATCTCAATGTACTGTCGATCCAGATAAGTTCTTTGTTATTTCCCGGGATCGCATCAAATGTAGCCTGGTCTGTTTCGGGATTTTTTGTCCAGGAGTCGTGCTTCACCTGCCACATTAATAACGGCATTGTTACATTTTTTACATACTTTTTCGGATCCATTTCTCTGCGGGTAAACCCACCAGCTTTCAGCAATTCAAAATCCAATAAATCCAGGTATTGCGATACGCCCAATGGTTCGGTAAATGCCTGGAAAATAGCGCCCATATCCGGCACGAGCGGACTTAAGAAACATTGTACGTTAGTAAACAATTCCGGCTGTTTATCCAGGGCGATCCATTGTGAAATAGCTCCCAAACATTGATTGAACAGGGCTACTTTCATTTTGCCCAATCTTGGATGGTTGTCTACATATTTTTTTGCACCAACGCAATCACGCCATTCTAATTGGCCGATACCACTTACGCCACCATTTGCTGTTCCACTTTGTCCGTGATTTCTAAGATCATAAGCCAATACATTGTAGCCTGCATCGGTTAAAATTTTCATCTGGTATACGAAATCGATTTCAATGTCGGTAAAACCTGCCCAGGGCATTCCCATATGACCCTGAAAACCGGCACGGGACATGGGTAATGCGTGGTTAAAAATGATCAGTTTATTACTTTCACCGCCTTTTGCCGGAATGTACCATCCGCTAAGCGGCACGCCATCATCTGCGGGGAAATAAATATCCTCCCAATTTGCCATTCCATAATCGTCCGGCGTTTTGTGAAGGATACTGCGCCATTCTCTCTTGCACACATTAACCATGCCCATAATTTTAGCATAATCCTCCGCCGAAATTTCATCGATTTGTTTTTTGGCTGCTTCCAGTAATTCTTTTGACATTCTTGCGGTAGCAGTTGGCTGATGCTCCATTCCTGCCAAATTGATTTGATTTTCCATTTTTTAATTTTTATGTTGACTACTTGGTTTGAAATTACACACCCGATGCACTTATTTTCTGCACCCGTATAGAGACACATTGTTCAGTCGTCCACCACAGCACTTATCTCCTCCTTATGGATATGAAGGTTCGCCAATAAACATGGTTCGGCAGTGCATTAGCCCTGATAGCGGGCAGCAAAAGCAAGGACGATACATTCTCCGCTCACCCTTCCTGAAGCGTATATTCAGCCGGCTCCTGCCCTATGCCTCCGGAAGGCGATCAATACTATTCCTGGGATATATGTTTGTTTTGTAAAACCTTCACGAAGGAAAATACTTCCAATCATGACGGTTTCCGCATTTGTGAAATTTTATCTTCTGGATCATGACCTGATATTGTATTTGTTTCAACTTGATAGAACAAAGTTATACCGGTCAGTAGGCCATGCCTGAAAACAAATCACTTAAAAAAAGAAACATTTTACTGATTGCGATATGTTTTTGGAGCAATTCCGGTTTTTAACCGGAAGAAACGTGTAAAATAGGTGGGGTATTCAAAGCCCAGGCTATATGCTATTTCATTAATGGTAAGTTGGGTTTGACGGAGCTTTTCTTTGGCAACCTGGATAATGTATTGATGAATATGCTCCAGGGGCGATTTGCCGGTAAAGTGCTTGATAAGGTCACCGAAATAATTAACCGAGAGATTGCTCATTGCCGCAAAATAGGCTACGGTAGGAAAGCGCGGTTCCTCTTTTTCAGCAGCATAAAAACCATCGAGCTGCCGGTAAAAATCGGCGACAACCTGGTTGTAAATCTTGCTTCGCGACTGAAACTGCCTTTCATAAAACGTTTGGGTATAAGAAAGGATCAATGCCGTATAGGAGCCAAGTACGTCTTCGGAAAAATCGACCTGCTTGTATTCGTCATGAGCTTTTACAAAAAGATCGAGCAGGATCCTGCTTTCGCGCTCAGTTAAATAAAGCGCCTCATGCCTGTTATATCCCGTAAAGGTATAATCCTTGGCATACTTCTTCAATAACTTTTCACTGACAAAAATGCCATAGCCGAAAAAGGCATCGGGAAGATCCCATTCCAACAAATTTCCTGGTCTGTCCAGAAACAGGTAGGAAGCCGACATTTCCTCAATGGGAGGCTGTACATCGATGTTGCTTTTTATAGCAATAAGATAAAAGTCCAGCTCTACGGGTTTTGATTTCAGCAACAGATGCGGATGCTCATCATAGTGGATCACCTGGATGGTGTCACTTGCCGATCCATTAACATTAATGTATTTTAAAAATGAAGATATATTATACTTCTTTCCCATTGTTATCGTAGTAGCGTTACAATTCCCAAAGTTAGAAATTGGATAAATAAAAGCGCTATACTTTTAACGGATAAAACGAAACAAATCACCGTTCGTTTTATAGTATCCCAGGGAAAAACGCCGCATACCGCTCGGCAGGCATTTCACTCGAGCTAAAATCTAAAGGAACAAATATACCGGAACCGACGGCGTTGCATAACCGGTTAATCCCGGGATGGAACCAATGTAAAACGCCGTTTCAAGCGCAAAAAAGGTCTTTCAAAATAGTTGTAGGACAACAGGGAGATGCTTACCGTTATGAGAAAGGCTATTACAAGCCCCACTTCATGCTTCCATTCGTACAAACCGATGTTATTGCTGAAAGCGGCTAACTGATTTTTAAAAATATTGTATACGATCCAATAGATGGTAATATGAAAAACATACATTCCGTAAGATATACGCCCAAGATAGGCCAATACGGATGGCATGCGTTTTGCCGAAGACCCGAATAAGGAAAAAAAGAACGCCATTACGCCCAGAAGGATCAACAACCAACCGCTTACCGATTGAGCAATCGTAGCCTGGTGCGGCGCATCCGCATTCACCTCGCAAACGATTGAAGCAATTAACCAGCAGCCATATCCTGCAACAAACAACAGGATCCGTGTTGCGGCATTCCACCTGGGCTGTTTGCCTTTTAAATAAAGCGCCACCAGGATCCCCGCTCCAAAAAACTGGAACTGCACAAAACTGTTCGTCCACTGCCCGCTAAATCCGGCTGTAGGTCTTTGAGCATAATAAACGACAGCGATATATGCACCGATAAGCGCTAAAAAAGAAAAAACCGTCAATCCTTTTTTCCCGGTAACGTATAATATCAACGGAAGCAAAATATAAAGCTGCTCCTCCACAGATACACTCCACAACGGGTTGATGCAATAAGACTGCCATTCATTAAATGTAATGTACCAGTTGCCTGAAAACAAGGTAAACGCCAGCTGCGCCCCGGGTGGTATGCGGCCGCCAAACCATGATGTTGTGGAGGTCAGCAACACCATTAAAAAAAAGAAGGTGAAATACAATGGCCATATACGTAAGATCCGTCTTATATAAAAAGACTTAACGTTGATTTTACCAAACTGATCCTGTTCTCTTATCAGCAATTCGGTAATCAGAAACGCGCTTAAAAAAAAGAAAAGCGGTACCCCGTAATTGCCCACCAGGCTTATATGGTACCCCCAATAGTATTTTGCGGGATCAACCGGGGCCAGGTCCAGCCGGTGAACAAAGAATACAAAAAGAAATGCGCATAAACGAAGCACATCCAGTTCGGGCCGGTAATATCGTAGGATTGTCATATGAAAAGAATCGATTTAGGATGACTCATTTTCACCGGTTTGCGCAACCAATTCACAAATCCGGATCAATCATTTGCTTATAAAAATACGCATTTAGCGGATTCCCGTTCAGCTATCTTTAAATAGAACATTACAGCAGACGGTCTTGCCTTCTGTTTCCAATTTTGTTCATTTTTTTGTCGATTTGTATCATACCGGTATACCATACACCTTCCATCCATTATAACGGTTCAAACAAATTATTGATTTTTAAACGGCTACCGGTATTACCCGGCGGGGCACCTTGCGCCTTCCACCGGTCCGGTACTTGTTTTATAAATGCCTTTATATCTATCTTTGAATGAACGAATGATGAGTTTTTATTACCGATGGTTTTTAAGCCTGGCCTTGCTGCTTGCCACTTCACTGTGTTCCGGGCAATATTACTTTAAGCATTATCAGGTGGATGACGGGTTGGTGCATAATGCCGTAACCGCGGTCATACAGGATAGCAAGGGTTTGCTATGGATCGGAACCCGTGGCGGTCTGAACCGTTTTGACGGCTATTCCTTTAAAACCTACAGAAATACTAAAGACAAATTCGGAAGCCTGGGCAATGATGTCATTAACAGTATTGCTGAAGACAAAAACCGGATGATCTGGATCGGCACCGGTAAAGGCCTTTTTAAATACGATCCGTACAAAGAAGTGCTTACCGAACTGGAAGCCGTTCCAAAAGAATACACCAACAATCTCGTGGTTGACAACGACAACAACCTGTGGTTCCTCTCGCAGTTTTCGCTGTATAAATATACACAGTCTGCCAACCGGCTCGAGCATTTAAAAACACCGGCTTCCTGCATTGCGCTGGACGCAGATATGAACTTATGGATGGGAGATGACGATGGCAACATTCATATTTACGGCGGTCAGCAAAAGTCCGGAGCAACCGTCCGGATCGTGGACAGGAGCCTGCCGGCCAATGCCCGGTCCATCAGCAAAATATACCCCATCGGGCATGGCCGGCTATTAATCGGATGCTTTAAGCAGGGGCTAAAAAGCTACGATGTCCAAACCGGTACCGTGCGCTCTCTGTCATTGGGCGCACAGGAAAATAACGACATATTTGTTCGCGACATTGCAACCGATAATAACGGACAGTACTGGATTGCTACGGAGTCCGGAATTTACATCTATGATCTGGCGGGCAACAAGGCCGTTAACCTGAAAAAACGGGCAGGCAACCCCTATGCCCTGGCCGACAATGCCGTGTATGCAATATGCAGGGATAACCAGGGTGGTATGTGGGCCGGTACTTTTTTTGGCGGGCTGAACTATTATTCAAAGGACAATGCCCGATTTGAAAAATACTACCCGTTGCCCGATGTGAATTCCATTGCAGGAAATGCGGTGCGGGAAATTTGTGCGGATCAGCAGGGGCATTTATGGATCGGTACCGAAGATGCAGGCATCAGTAAACTCAACCTGGAAACCGGAATATTTACGAACTATACCGCCACCGGTCAAAAGGGGAGTATCTCTTATCCGAATGTGCACGGTTTACTGGCGTGGGGAAACACGCTGTTTGTAGGTCCCTTCTTACAGGGCATGGAAATTATGGATATGCGTACCGGTTTGATTACAGACCGGTTCAAGCTGATTGGAGATAAAGGCGGTGGCCCGGTAAGCGATTTTATCATCTCCATCTACCGTACAAAGGACAACCGCCTGCTGGTGGGCTCGGCCTATCGCAACGCCGGGTTATTTGAATACAACCCGCAACAAAAAACCTTTAAGCGCATTCCCCAGATCCCCTTTAATACATACGTCTATGATATTTTTGAAGACGCTGCGGGAAATATCTGGACGGGCAGCGTAAAGGAGGGCGCCTTCTGGTACAACCCCAAAACCGGGCGGCACGGCAATTTACAGTTTGGCGATACCACCAGGGGCCATACCATCAACGAATTTCCCGTATACCATATTTTTGAAGACAGTGATCATGCATTGTGGTTCGCCACCACCGGTTGCGGGCTTATAAAACTAAGCCCCGACCGGAAAACCATGAAACGGTATACCACCGCAAACGGCCTGCCCAGCAATGTTATCTACAGCATCCTGGAAGACAATGCAAAGAACCTGTGGATCAGTTCCCTCAAAGGGCTTATCTGTTTAAATATTACCACGGAAAAAGTAAAAGTCTATACCCGGGCCAACGGGTTGATCACCGATCAGTTCAATTATAATTCGGCCTATAAGCATACCGATGGCAAAATGTATTTTGGCTCCGTTAAAGGAATGATCGCCTTTAACCCGGCCTTATTTGATCAAAGGGAGCCCAGTCCGCCCACCTATATCACCGGCTTCCAGATCAATAACAAAGAAGTGACCCCCAATGCAATGCACAGCCCCCTCGCCCGGTCTATTTTATACACCGACACCCTCCTGTTAAAATACGATCAAAACAACTTCAGCATTGAGTTTGCGGCACTGAATTTTTCTTCACCGGAAGCAACCCGGTACAAATACCAGATGAAAGGCATTGACCAGTCCTGGACCTATCTCAATACCAACCGCAACGCCTACTTCACCGATCTCGCACCCGGTAAATACGAGTTTATTGTTCAGGCCGAAAGCAATACCGGGAGCTGGACCGGCAAAGAGCGCCGGCTTTATATCCGCATCCTGCCCCCCTTCTGGAAGAGCAACACAGCGTACCTTATATACGTGTTGCTGATTGCTACGGCCGTATTTATGGCCATCCGCTTGTACCACCGGTACCTGGAGCGGAAAAACCTGCGGAAACTGCAGCTTTTTGAACATGAAAAAGAAAAGGAAATCTACCAGGCTAAAATCGAATTTTTTACCAATATCACGCATGAAATACAAACCCCGCTCACGTTGATCGCAGGGCCCATTGAATGGCTGAGTAAAAAATTTGATACGGATCCGGGCATCCGGAAAAGCCTGGCCATCGCCGAAAAAAACACGCAGCGCCTGGTGGCCCTGACCAGCCAGCTGCTCGATTTCAGAAAAACGGAGGCCGATCAGTTCAGTTTAAATTTTGTAAAAACAGATATTGCCGCGCTGATCGCAGACCTGGTAGCCGGCTTCAAAGAGCAGGCCGCCGGTAACCATATTCAGCTGGATATGGTGTTGCCGGAAAACCCCATCATGGCTTTTGTAGACCGGGAAGCATTTATTAAAATATGCACCAACCTGATATCGAATGCCGTGAAATATGCCGCCACCCGGGCAAGTGTACATGTGGGAAACGTGAGCGACACCGATACCTGCTTTACGGTTTACTTTAACAATGACGGCAAAGGCATTCCGGAGGAGTTCAGACAGCAAGTGTTTGAGCCCTTCTTCCGGGTGCGTGCCAACAACAAACCGGGAACCGGTATCGGGTTATCGCTTGCAAAATCACTTACCGAGCTGCACAACGGTTCACTGCAACTGAGCTCCGGTGAACAGGATTTAATTATTTTTGAACTGCGACTGCCCATACACCAGAAAATCGAATTTCAATTAAGCAGTTGGAAAAAAATAACATAGCATGACCGAAAGCATTCTGATCATTGATGACAACGAGGATATCCTGGAGTTCTTATCTGTTGTTTTAGGCGATACGTACAAACTGCATCTTGCAGCCGACGGAGCCATTGCGCAAACCATTTTAGACCAGGAGATCATTCACCTGATCATATCCGATATCATGATGCCGGGGATCGATGGATTTGAGCTCTGCAGCCGTGTTAAGTCAAACGTAGAGTATTGCCATATCCCCATTATCTTACTAACATCAAAAAACACCTACAAAGCGCATATCGAGGGGCTGGAGGTTGGAGCGGACGCTTATATTCAGAAACCTTTTTCCTCCGAATTGTTGCAGGTACAGATTGCCAACCTGCTCAAAAACCGGAAGAAAATCAAGGATCATTTTGCCAGCTCGCCCTTTGAAGATGTACGGGTAATGGCACATTCAAAAACCGACGAAGCGTTTTTAAAAAAACTGGATGAATATATCCAAAGCAATATTAAGGAGCCCAATATCGATATCGACATGCTTGCCGAGCATATGTTCATGAGCCGTACCACGCTTTACCGCAAGATCAAATCCCTCTCTTCCTTATCCCCGAAGGAGCTCATTGATATTACCCGCTTGAAAAAGGCCGCCAGCCTGATTGCTGAAAAAGAATTTTTGTTATACGAGATCTCAAGAATGGTCGGTTACAGCTCGCAGAGCCTCTTCAGCCGTAATTTCCAGAAGCATTTTAAAATGTCGCCTACAGAATATTTCAACACCCTTCCAAAAGCATAAACTACGTATAAGGGCTTTATTTATCTGCCGCCGGGTCATACACGGCAACGCCCACCCGGCTGTCTGCACAACCATAGTACAGGAACCATTTGCTTTTGAAATAAACCAGTCCTTCAATAAAAACGGTGCCGGCCGGATACTGGCCGCTTTTTTCAAAAGATTCCGTAGGTACAAAAAAGGGCTTATCCAGTCGGCTAATGACCCTGGAAGGATCCTCCGGATCAAATAACACCTGGCCCGCGGCATAGGTGTTGGCCGTGTAGCTGGTATCCCTGCCCAAGCCCCCCTTATTTTTACCATTGTACAAAACCAGGATGCCTTTATCTGTTATAATTGCAGGCGGTCCGCATTCGGTCAAATCACTGTCAAAATATCCAGGCCTGGGCTTTACAACCATTTGCAGGCCGCCTTTTTCATCCACCGCAGGTTCCCAGTTCACCAGGTCGTCTGAAGTAGCAATGTTCATAAACCGCTCGCCCCAGTACATCATATATTTCCCTTTCACCTTTGCAATCACCTGCTTTCCGTTTTCTACTTTAGTAACGATGGATGCCGATTTACTGAACTGATCTTTAAACCGGCCGTTATACGCTTTCAAAAATGCGGGTCCGTGTTTCGTCCATCTTTTCAGGTCTTTTGACGTAGCTACCGCCAGGCGCGCCACTTTCCTGTTCCATTGCGTGTACAACATTACGTACAACCCTTCTTCTGTAACCGCAATGCGCGGGTCTTCGCATCCTCCCGGCCATTCATATTCCTTTTGGGCATCTTCATCCGGGTAAAAAACCGGCTCCGCTTCTTTTTTCATTTTAATACCGTCCCTGCTTTCAGCTATTCCCAGCCGGGATGTCCGTTTGCCGATACCCATTCCGGACCGGTCTTCGGCACGATACAATACATAGACGTTGCCGTTCCTTACGGCTGCTGCCGGGTTAAACACATCGCCGGCTTCCCAGGCCAGCTTTTTCCGGCTCATCGGATCTAAGAAAACGCTTTGCGTATCGGGGGACAGTACCGGGTTTACATGAGCCGGTCTTATAAACGGGCCCAGCGCCCAACCGGGAAGTTTATACTGTGCGGTTGCAAAAAAGGCAACGGGAACGGCAACAATCAAAAACAGTATCCTTAAAGTTATACCATTCATAACCCTGTAATTTTTAAATCTGTTTGCTGGTGTCCAAAGCGGCAATCCATCACCGGCATCCACTGTAATATTACAAAGTTACCCGTTTGCTGCTTTCCGTTTTATGACAATATGTGCTGTATACCGGCGTTCCCCGCCGCTCTTATTCCTTAAACCGGAAGGTTGATACTTCTGCCAACCCGGGCTGGCGCTGACTGTCGTAACCGGATTTGGGCACCAGCTTAAAGTAACGGAATTGTTTGCGTTGCGGCAGATCGATGAATTGCCGCAGCAGATTGACATCATTGAGCGTAAACAGTCCCAGGCTTTCCCAGGTATTGTTATCATTACCAACAAGCAGTTCCAGCTCCTTTATCTTGCGGTCCCCGTCCTTTTGCGAAATGATAAAACCATCCACGGTGGCGGTTTCCCCCATATCTACCGTTAGCCAGTGGCCGGGATAATCTGTTGGATCCACCGAATAGCGGCTGATCCATATCGTGGTGAGGTTATCGTCAATAACAGAGGAAGCAAGGCGACCATTGACAGGCTCTTCCGAACTGACGCCGGCAATAGACCACCTGGTTTTAGCATGTATGTAGCGCCAGGGCTCGCCGGATGGCCGCCTTTGCAGTGTCGACATACTTGTGGGCAGACCAAAATTGGGCGACCCGTCCGGGTTCCAGGTAAAACGCTGTATGCGCGGACTTCGCCCGCCCGAGGCGCCCTGGTTGGCCACAGAGCGTGCATGGTAAATGATCCAGTCTTCTTTACCGTCGGGCGATTTAAAAAAGCCGTTATGTCCCGGCCCGAAAACACCGCCTTCCGACCGCATGGAAAAAACCGGGTGCACTTTTTTTGACCAGTCGCCCGGGTTCATCGGGTCTCCGCCCTCCCGCAGGTTCAGCTGCCCGAGGCAATAGCCGTCTGACCAATAACCACTGCCGGAATAGATGAGGTATACCCGCCCCTGCGGGTTGATGAGTACCTGCGGGCCTTCATTGATCGGGTTCCCATTTTTTTCCCATGCAAAGCCGGGTATTGAAATCATTACTTTTTCACCGGAGATCGTCCAGGGATTGCTCATTTTGGCGATATAGATATTCTGCGGAGGTGCACCGGCATTTCCTCCTGACCAGATCATGTATCGCTGTCCATTATTATAAAGTAT
Source organism: Niabella pedocola (assembly GCF_021044425.1). Classification (GTDB taxonomy): domain Bacteria; phylum Bacteroidota; class Bacteroidia; order Chitinophagales; family Chitinophagaceae; genus Niabella; species Niabella pedocola. The sequence continues at coordinate 759,938 of NZ_JAJNEC010000005.1, forward strand.
AGTGCCATCGATGGCCCACATATCTGTTGGGTCAGACAGTTTTCCCTTAAATACCCAATTGCCCTCTACGGGGGTTGGCGCCGTATTCTCCAGTACATACATGCGGTGATGAGCGTTGTCACCGTCATCGGCAGCAAAATAAAAATACCATTTGCCGTCAATTTCATGCAGCTCCGGCGCCCACAGGTTTTTTGAATAGGGCTGACCAGCCGGCGGGGTCCATACATCATACCGGCGTGCAGTGGCCAGTTCCGATAAATTTTTCGTTTCCAGGATCACCAACTTACTTCCCTGGGTATACGTGTAGTAATAGGTTCCGTTTTTCTGTACCACCCATGGATCCGGACCGCCCGGCATAATGGGGTTGCTGAATGTACTGTCGGGCGTAAAGCCCCACCACGCCCCCTTGGGTACCTCCGGTTCCTGGGGTTTCTCCGGGATGGGGTCGTAATACGGTTCCTTTGTTTTTTGGCAGGCGCCCGATAGCAATAAACAACCAAGCACACATACCGTTATTACGGATCGTTTCATGTGTATGTTTTTTCCTGATTTTATTTTTTTATTAGTTGCTCTTTACCAATCGATCGCCTGATCTTCATCCGGTATCAATATATTCCGTTGCCGTTCCATCGTCATGGAGCCTTCTGCCCGGTACCGTACCGGTATGCCGGGCATGGTTGTAATATCATCATATTTGTACCGCAGGTTCACGGTGCAATATTGCTTTACCAGGTATTTCTTGGTGGGATCTACCGTTTGCGTGATCTTGTAGGTGGGCTGTCCCAGCATTTCGAAATGAATGGCATCGTTGGTGGCATACACATTTAAGGCACCTACTTTATCGCCATTGGCCTCTGTAACAGGCTCTAAAAATTCCATGACGATTTTGTATTCGCCCCGGGCCTCGGATCGTTCTTCGGTTACGCCCGCGTAAAAAAACACCGATTGTTCATCTACCACCCATGCCGTCCGGGTACTGGATACAAGCGGGTTAGTGGTTTGCCCATCCAGGTATACATTCATAGATGTAGAGGAGTAATTGCCGGAATAATCATTAAACGGTATCACATTCAGCAGCGCCTTCCGCCAGCCCTTGCGATAGTTTGAAATATACGCGGGATCGTCTATGATCGTAAGTGGCAATACATAACGTTCCACCAGATCCAGATTATCAAATTTAAATTTTACCGGGTAATTGACGGTACTCGACCCTTTGGGAATAAAACAGGCAGCCGAAGGCAGTTCAAAAAACTGGCCGGGCAGCTGTTTAAAATACAGATCGGTGCGGTGCTGAAATTTTTCACGGTTATAAATCCCCAGTGTGTCATTGTCAACGCCTATTTTCACATTTAAATCCTGTTGGCTTGGCTGCGATCCGCTTACGATCACCGGCAGGTTATAGATCACCTCCCCGTTTTTATTATACCGCAGGTATACCGGAGAAACGCCTTCGCTGTTGAGCCGTGCTTTAAAAGAAACCATCTGTACATACAGTTCGTCTTTCCACTCATTGTTGCACGCGCTGAACACGAGGCTCAATGCTGCTATTATGATATATATGCGTACACTTTTCATTCGTTCATGTTTTTACGATCTAACAAAATCACCACCCTTTTAAATTAATCAAACGAAGGCCAGCCCGGTGCCTGGGTCAGGCGTTTATTCTTCTTCAGTTCATCCCATTCGATGGGCCAGAAATACATTTTCCTGGAAAACGTGGTTTGCAAAAGCGGCACCCGTATCGGCGTGTAAAAAAGATCAGCCTGATCCTTGGTCATAAACGTATTAAAGCCGTATATCTGCTCCGCTTCATCCACAGGTGCATCTTTCCAGCGCCTCAGGTCGTAGTAACGCTGGTTTTCACCCATCAGCTCCACCTGTCGCTCGCGTTTTATTGCTGTACGTAACGCTTCCTTATTGCTGTATACAGACATCTCGTGGTTGGGCACACCCGCACGAACGCGTACCTGTCCAATGGCCTTTTTCATTTCATCGATATTCCGGGATATGGCATGGGTGGTGCCGCCATCCCATGAAGGAATATTGTAGGAACCGCCCAGTTCATTGAGTGCCTCAGCATACATGAGCAGGATGTCGGCATAGCGGATGGCCAGATCTACTTTAGGAAAGATCTTTCCGCCATTGCCGCTGTTATTGTCTTTGGGATTTACGAATTTCATGATGCCGATACCGGTAGGCAGCCAGGTATCGCCGTTGATGTATCCATTAAATTCGCCCCGGTAATAAAAAATCTGCTGGTTGGTAACGGTAGGCAGATTATTCACCGCGCTGGACATGGTCCATAATGCACCGCTGAAGGCTACCGAAGCGTAAAACCGCGGCTCGCGGTTGGCGAACTCCTTCCATACATTTACCTGCAGGGGTTTAAAATTGTCTACTTCACCGGACTGCACAAACATGTTAGCGCCATATTTGTTCCGTATTTCCTGCCGGTCAAACGGTCTTCCGTCGTTCATGGAATAGGCATCGCATTGCTTGAGGGTAAGGCCGTGCGAATTGTAGCCGCCGCCCGTCTTGGGCATCTGAAGCCTTGCCAGGGCCATCACGCCACCCTCTGAGCTGATCTGGTTATCACCCCTGGTAAAGATCATTTCAGGGTTTTCAGAAGCATACAGTTCTCCGTTGAACAATGACCGGTAGGATTCAAAAGGATCGATATCCGCCCAGCCGTCGGGAAAATTCTTTTCGGAATACCCGGCATGGTAGGGCGGAGGAATGGTAGCCGGATAATCCGTGGTGCCCCTGGTCTTAAATACCGCGGTGTATAATTTATACGTGCCCAGGTCGATCACATCCTTGCAGGCCGCCGCCGCTTTAGCCCATTTTGCTTCCTGGTATTGCTGGGATATCAATACGTTCCCTTTATCATCCGTAAAGTCGGCCATTTCTGTATTGCCGTTTGCCAGCGGGCTTGCGGCAAAGAGCAGCGCTTTGGCGCGGGTAGCCAGTGCCGCACCGCGGGTGGGACGGGCAATATTGCGGTTGTCCCGTTTTAACGGCAGATCTTTTGCAGCCAATGCCATTTCATCTGCGATGTAACCGGCCACTTCATCGTAGGTATTACGGGGGTATGACAGGTTATCATAGCTGTCGTCATAGTTTACACCTTTATCGGGCATAATGGGCACCGGACCGTACTTACGCAACAACAGCCAGTACAGGTAGGCCCGTACAAACCGGGCCTGTGCTTTATAACCGGCAACCTCTTTCTCGGTAAATGTGCCGCCTTCGGCCATACGGTTAATCATCACCGATGCCTGGCGGATACCGCCATACGATTGCGACCATGACTGGAGCCAGGTGTGATCGTATTCCCCGAATTTGAATCTCCGGTAGCGATCTCCATTGCCGCCCCCGGATTCGTTAAAATACATATCATCCGAATAGTTGGTAATGTTGTTACCCGTATTGCCCATTTCGAGGTTGTTATTGAGCAAGGCGTTATAGGCATTGGCGAGCCACTGCTCGGTATAATCCTTGCTGTTGAAGATGCGCTCCTCGCTCTGGCGGTCATCAAAGTAATGCTCTACGCTAAGGTATTTGCGGCAGGAACCCAAAGAGGTCATTACACCTGCAAGGAATAAGCCTATTATGATCTGTTTTTTCTTCATGGCCTTTTATGTTATAGGTTTACGGTTAAACCAAGTGTGAATGTTTTAGCCAGCGGGTACGCCTGGCCGTTCGTGCTGTTCATTTCAGGATCCCACATTTTAAATTTGGAAAACGTAAACAGGTTGGTGCCCAGGAAGTAAACACGCATCGTTTTTATACCCATGCGGTTGGTGAACACCTTGGGAAACGTATACCCGGCATCCACTGTTTTTACCCGCATGTACGAGCTTTCGCGCAGCCAGTAAGAAGATGCACGGTAATTATTGGCGCTGCCACCGTAGCTTAGCCTGGGGTACGTGGCGTTGGGGTCTTCATTCTCACCCAGGATCCAGCGGTTGGAGTTTACCACATCTGTAAGAATATTGCCCCAGTCGCCCTGGCTGAAGGGGTATACCGTAAAGCCATTGATAAAGAACGATGACTTACCGGCACCCTGGAACAGCACACTGGCATCAAAACCTTTCCAGTTGGCCGACAGGCCAAAACCGTACACGAGGTTGGGATACCGGGTGGCCCCAACGGCTACGATGTCATTGTCGTCGATGGTGCCATCCCCGTTAATATCCTTATACTTAATGTCACCAGGGGCAACTCTGCCAAAATTCTGGGTAGGGCTGTTCCGGATATCATCGTAATCTTTAAACAACCCCAGAGCTACCAGTCCCTTGTTCTGGTTGACACGGAATCCTGCACGGGTGGTATAGGGATAGTTGCTGTATTGCTCGTCGGCTTCCAGTATTTCGTTCCGGCTGTAAGTCATGGTACCACGTGCCGTCAGGGTCAGTTTGTTGATCTGCTGGGAAAACTTCACCTGCCCGTCAAAACCTTTGGACAAGGTAGCGCCCACGTTGGCACGTGGATCCTGTCCGCGCAGCCCCACGATGTCGGGGATATATTGCCGTTCCATATAAATACCGTCCCGCTGCTCGTGAAAATAATCCAGGGCGCCGCTGAATTGATCATTAAAAAAGGAGAAATCAAGCCCCAGGTCATGTTTGGTCGAAACCTCCCAGGTAATGGTGTTGGAAGCAATCCTTGAGTAGGTAAGTCCGGAATAACTGTTATTGCTTTCAAGATCGCCCCAGTTATAGCCTCCGGCCGTTGAGGTAAACTCTGCGAGGTAGGGAAAGCGGATCGGCTGGTTATCGCTCCCGCCTATATAGTCGTTCCCCACCCTTCCGTAAGAATAACGGATCTTGAACATGTTCATCCATTTCAGGTTTTCCTGTATCAATTTTTCTTCAGCTACGTTCCAGGCGCCGGAAACAGCAGGAAAGAGTCCGAACTGATGCCCGGTGGCAAAATTTTCAGAACCATTGTATCCGAAGTTGATGTCAAAGAAATAACGGGACTGGTACCCATAGGTAAGCCGGCCGGCCAGGCGCTGGTTGCGGCGTTCGATGCCCTGCATGATGTCGGTGCCATAATTGGATGTATTCACCTTTTTCTCTTGGGTATATTGCACGATTCCTCCCAATGTGTGGCTTTTAAGGGTTTTGGTGTAGTGCAGTTCTCCCTGCAGGGTTTCGGCCCTGTCGCCCGTTGCATCAGAAGTTTGGGTAAGCAGCTGTTCGGTAATGGTACGCCGCAAACGAAGATCCCCGTTTGATTCCCGTTGCCGCTCGGCGATCCAGCCTTCGGGCCATTTCATCCTGCGGATATAGTTTTTGTTATTGTTATCGTAGCCAAACCGACCCACGAACCGGAGGCCGGGCGTTATAAACCTCAGGTTTTGTTCCAGGGTAACGTTGGTCTGTATCTTGTTCTCCCAGTTTTCGATATACCCCTGCTGGGTAATGAGCACCCAGGGATTTTGTTTTTCGGCGCCCCCCCTGGAGGCTACCTGGCCGGTGGAATATTTAATCGGGATAGAAATAGGGTTTTGTCCCATCAGCGATGCCCAGATCTCGTTATACGTGCCGCCAGGCAGGTTTTGCTTGCCCAGTGAACCACTCACGCCCACTCTCACAAGAGTTGTTTGTGTCAGGTTCATATCAACATTGGCGCGATAGTTCCACCGTTTATAATTGGCATTGGTGTTGTAATTTTTCAGGTTCTCATCGGTTTCATACATACCGCCCTCATTGATATAACTGCCCGATACGAAGTAACGCGCCAGCGCACCACCACCATCAAAATTGAGCGAAGTACGCTGTGTAACGGCGCCCGGCTTCAGGAACATATCCATCCAGCTGATATCCGGAAACAGGTCCGGATCCAGCTGGTTCCGGATCAGGGTAAGGTCCTCCGGCGTATAGAAAGCCTCTTCGTTCCGGGTAACACGGGCCTCGTTCATCAGCCCGGCATAAGTATACCCGTCTACAAACTGGGGTGTAAACGTCCGGGTATTGTAAGAGGCTTCATATTTACCGTTGATGCTTACTTTATCCATCTTCCCTTTTTTGGTAGTGATCAACACCACCCCGTTTGCCCCGCGGGAACCGTATATGGCCGTGGTAGAGGCATCTTTAAGCACCGTAAAGGATTCTATGTCTTCGATGTTTATTTCGGTGAGGCTTCTTTCAAAACCATCCACCAGCACAAGCGCCGATGTACCTGCACCAAACGTGGAAATACCGCGGATCCAGAACTCCGAGGAGTTGCTGCCCGGCTGCCCGCTCCCCTGCATGGCCAGTACCCCTGACACATTGCCCGCAAGCGCATTGGTAATGCTGGATGTGGGTGTTTTGAGTGTGGTAAGGTCTACGGTAGTGATGGCACCGGTCACCGTTGCTTTTTTCTGACGGCCCAATGCCGTTACCACGATTTCGTCCATGGCTTTTTGTTCCGATGCCTTAAGCGTTACATTGATGCGCAGCGCATCTTTTATCAGCACCTCCTGCTGTTCATAGCCTACATATGAAAAGACAAGCCACTGGTATTTATTGGCAGTTATGGAGTATCCCCCATTTTCGTTGGTACTGATCCCAAGTCCCGGCTGGTCTTTTACAGCCACGGTTACCCCCTGCAGGGGCTCCTTCTGCTCATTCAGTACCGTGCCGGTAATGGTAACGGCGACGCGGGCTGTATCCTGTGCAGAGGCGCCGGCAACAACCCCGGCAACCGCAATCAATATAAAAATAATTCGTTTCATTAATCTGTATTCAGTAATTGCTTGGCAGCCTTGTTTTTAAAGCCTGGTCTATGTAGCTCCGCAAAGCAATCGGTTAAAAATAAAGGGATGATAAACGGCGGGGTCCTACTCTACGGTTATGGTACGGATGCGTTTGTTATCTCGCTCCGCGATGTAGAAGATCTTCCGCTGCGCATCGTAATCGATTCCGGTGGGGTCGGCAAAGCGGGCCTCCTTTCTCGGGTCGCCATCGATATAACCTTTTACGCTGCCATCGGGTGTGGGGCTGCCTTTGCCGGCAAAAGTACTTACGACACCAGCGGGCGACAATGTGCGGATGCTTTGGTTGTTTTGGTCGCAGAAATAAAAATCGTATTCATCGGCCTGGCCTGCATACGCCGGATTCTTTACAAATACCCCCTGGTATCCCCGGCCGATCCGCGCGGAAGTGCCGATGGCATCGACATCGCCACCAGTAGCGCTGCCGGCAAAAAGAATGGGTGGTTCCAGCTCCCGGGTCTCCCAGTTGTAAATGCTCTTGTAGATGCGGGTATAGGAAACGATATAGGCATAGTTGCCGGAGGGATGAAAAAAGATGAGGGAAGACTGGTTGGTACTGCCCCCTACCCTGAACAGTAATTTGGGAAGCAGCTCACCGGTTACCGGGTCCGGGATGGCTTTCTTAATACCGATGCCCTGAAGGCCGTTGTAGAACATTTCATTTGTTACCGGATGAGGTGCGGTGGAGAAACAGGCGGGATCGTAAATATACGGATGTACACGGCGATAGTTTTCCGAGCGCAGGGTATAAGCAACCGCCACCTTGGTCCTGCTTGTAAGGTTTCCGTTATCATCCGACAGGAACAAAGTGTCTTTATTGGCGCTGAGTGTGGTCGTCTGCATCTTGGTGAACGCCGCCTGCCCGTTGGTGATAAGGGTTGATACCATTTGGGCATTCAGGTCTATTCTTCTTACCGCGCGATCGAGCTCTGTTACAAACAATACATTACTTTCCGGCTCATAAGTTACCCAGGCCGGATAGGAGAACCGTGCATTTTCAAAATCGCCGTCCACGATGGAAGAGTTGCCGAGTTCGTCCACATTTCCCACCAGGGTGCCTACCGTTGTGCTTTTAATGTACGTGAAGGGGTCATTAAACGTATGTTCGACAGGCGTACCGGAATCACCGTCTATGACTACTCTTACCTGCCCGGTACTGGTTTGCCCCGGAACCCAGCAGTAGATCTGCTTTCCGTTGGCGCCTACTACTTTAAGTTCCCTTTCACCTATATAAACATGGACCCTGGAAATATCCGTACCAAAATTATCCCCGTAAATATAGAGCCGTGTCCGTATCGCACCCTTCTTGGGTGAAAAATCAGAAAACACCGTAGGTTTACCCGGATCATACTTGTCTTCCCGGATTAAATCTTTGTCTTTACAGGCATAAAAAAAACTGCCGAAAAACAGGATGAAAACGAAAAAGCAATGCATTCTCTTTTGAAATTTCATAATGGCGTTGTCTTGTATTTACAAATTATTAGATGGCTGCCGTTCTCTGCATCCACTATACAATAGTTCTGAATCGTTTTTTCTATTTTAATAAGCGGTTCCGCTTCTGGCAAGGGATCAAACTTAAATCTCAATCAACCGTTGAATCGAAAAGCAGGCGATCCGTTAGCTTATCCCAACAAAGGAAATCAATACACCCGAAATATTTTGTTCATTATTTTGTCGAATCGTTCCAAAATCGGTACCGCATATTTATACGATGCAGTTCATAAAATGCAGGCTATTGATGCTTTAAAACAAAATTTTTAAAGTAGCCAACTTCCCCGGCATTGCCCTTTGAAACCAATCCTGCACGTACGGCCCGGTCCCAGGGCGGCAGGTAGGAAATATCTGCCGGCTGCTTATTCAATATGTGAAACTGCTTACCATCCATACTGTACATGAACGTAGCCTGCGTATTGTTTACGACCTTTACTTTCAGCACCAAACGCGTTGGCATCCGGATGGTCTTTTCAGCAATCACCTCCGTTTTGTCCTGCTTCAATTGCAGCAGCTGAAGCTTGTTTTTATAAACAGCGGCGGCAACCATATTTTTATCGTCTCCGATCAGGGCAAGTCCGGCTTTTGAAGAAGAACTATTCAGCAGGGTCACCTGAGATTCATAATTGGCGGCCAAAACAGATTGCCCTATATAGGCTCCGCAGGCATCCGGAAGAGCATTTAGCTTTAATGTATTGCCCGCAACGGCATAAGTGACGTTCCGGAATATGCTCCAGTGCCAGCCATCGGCCAACGCAGGAGTTGAGAAACCATCGTTTACAGTGGCCGGTTTTACAGTGTTTGCTTCATTGGGGTTATCCAGAAAACGCAACCATCCATCCCCGGTAAATGCAAACTCGTTTAATAAACCCTGCCGCCCGGCATATACTCCGCCTTCTGTGCTGTACCCATGGTACAGAAAATAAAACCGGCCGTCTTTTTCAACAGGCGTTCCATGCCCCGGACATTTCCATTGAGCATTATCCATAAGTACCGGGTTCCCTGGATATTTTTCCCAGGGGCCAAGCAGGCTTTTTGACCGGGCAACGCCGGTACCGTAATTACAGGTTCTTCCGCAACAGGCGGCGCCTGCATAGAATGCATAATAATAATCATGGTGCCGGATTACAGACACGCCTTCTACCAACCCCCGTTCCCACGGCATGTCAGCCCGGAAAAGCTCTTTCTTCTCTCCGGCCAGCGCCGTCCGGTCCTCTTTCATTTCGGCCGCCCAGATGGGCGTAGGCTTTCCCGCGCTATTGCCATCTTCTTTCCATAAAATAAACAGTTTACCATTTTCATCCCGTGCCGGAAACGCATCAATGGATCCGTCTTCCTGGCACATCAACGGACCAAGATCCCGGTAGGGTCCTTCGGGTCGTTCTGCAACCGCGGCGGCAATACACATGCTCCCCTCTTTTTTGCGTGCGGAATAATAAACATACACCTTCCCGTTATCATAGGTAATTTCCGGGGCCCACATATAATAGCCGGCCCAATCGGGCATTTTGGTAAATACATGCCCGGCAGCCTTCCAGTTGACCAGGTCCCTGGAACGGTATAACGTAAATGCAGGAAACCAGTTTGAAGTGGTGCCGGCGGCCCAATATTCATCGCCGATTTTGACCACCGAGGGATCCGGATGATCACCCGGCAACACGAGTTGCTGTGCCTTTGAATAAAATATAAGTATAACTAAAAGAACCAATAATGGCAAACGCTTGGCAAACATCGATACAACTAAATTGAATTATTTTCTAAATGAATTACGCTACGATCAAACCGATCTGCGAAGAAAATAAATACCTGTTGAATATTTTGTTCAATCCTTTGTCGATTCATTCCAAATGCGCCAAAAATGAATGCCGTTTGTATTGGGCATTTAAAAGAGAGAGATGCTGCAACAATCCCGGGCTACTGGCATGATTAATAAATATCATTTTGTCGTCCTGAACTTGTTTCAGGAGCCGATAGGATTATAACAAATGCTGAGAGATGTCCGGCATGACTAAACGTTTACTTTGTCGTCCTGTCCCGATCAATCGGGACAGCATGACCAAAAGCGCAATTTGTCGTCCTGAACTTATTTCAGGAACTAAAAGCGTTTGCAGACAAAACAGCAGCCGGCGGTTGGTTACAGTATTTTTCATTCATTCGGTCAATCTTTAGTAGTAATTTTTATTCATATAGCAGCTGATCCTTCGGGCAATAAAAGCTTCGCCTTTTCCCCTTTCCTGTATATTTTTTTACCAGCTGTGCTCCGCATTTCGGGCAGGTACGCTTCGTATGCACCAGCCAGTGCTTTTTTAATACAAAGGCTCTTTTCCATTCCAGGAATTCGAAACTATATTTCCGGGCTTCTGCAATCAACGCGGTCAGTTTCCGGGGAGGCAGGCTTCCTACCAGGCTCTCCGGCTGAACACCGATCCGGAACAATACCTCGTTTTTGATGATATTGCCTACCCCGGCAAATATATCCTGGTCCAGCAACGCATCGCAAACCATCATACCGGGTTGCTGTTTTAATTTTTTCCGGGCCTTGGCGGCATTCCAGTCGTTGCTTAAAACATCAGCTTCCCAGTCAACCATCGCCAGCAATGCATTTTCCACCAGTCTTACCGCACAGGTGTAAAAATACATCGCTCCTGTTTTAAAGAACAAGGCGAGCCGCAGGCTTTTATCCGGCTTTGTTTGTTCGTTAACACTATAGGAGCCGAACATTAGTAAATGGATCCGCACACTTACGTTATCCAGCACGAGAAAGGTTTGTTTTCCAAAGGTTTTTATTTCGACGAGCCTTTCCCCTTTTAGTGCATCCATTTCTATTTTCGCGTTCCCCTGTGCATCAGTGATCTGCCCCCCGGTAAAGGGTTGCAGTGCTTCTTTCATCAATAATATGGAGGGTCCTTCCGGCAAAAGAAACGGTACTTTTTACAATACGATTTATTTCTATAACCTTTTTATGCCCTCAGGCAATAAAGGAACCGACGAAAAGGTGGTTATTGCTCTACCGGCTACTGCCGGCACCTTGATGCAGCAGTCTTCCGTTAGACCAGTATTGCATTACCAACCACAGCTTCGTCCGTTCCTTCAGCCTGCGGGTCGGTCTATTCTTCAGAGGCTTCTACATTAATATTATTTTCCGCGATATTGGTCAAAGTATCGTCGGCCTCCTTTTCTTCCGCCAGTGTTTGATCCAGCAAATTGGCCACGTCCGTTAAATTCAGGGTCTTGGCCAGTACCGAAAGTCCGCCGTAAGTGGCAATTTCATAGTGCTCTGTTTTTTGGGCGGCCAGTATAATACCCACATCGCGCGTAGCAGTGCCGGCCTCCGTATCTTCCAGTACGCCTGCACCTTCTTCAGCAAGGCCCTCCATCGCTTCGCATTTTTTCGCCTGCGGCCGTTTATCCAAAAGCTCAAATACCTCTTCCAATCTGGAAACGTGGGTTTTGGTAACTTCAAGATGCTCATTGATGGCATCTCTTAACGCTTCGGATGCGGCGCCTTTTGCCAACTTGGGAAGCGTTTTTACCAGGTGCTTTTCCGCCCAGTAGATGTCTTTTATTTCATCTACAAATAACTCCATCAGTGCGGATGCTGCTTCAGGTTTGCTTTCGTTGCTTTTGGGAGACCGGGTTGTTTTTTTCGGTGTAGATTTCTTAGTAGTTGCCATAATTCCTGTTTTTATTTTTTTGATATTAATTCATTGGATATGCTGAAACCTGGGCTCAAGCCCTGCGTTCAAACGGGTAAACATCTTTTATAAACTGGTTGAAATACGTACCCTTGCTTTGAGCCGTTTTAAATTTTTGGTATATCGCTGCCGGTACCCCATGGTAATGATATACAGCTCCCGAAACAAAGCGGATCCCGAGTGTTTTTGTTTCAGGATTATAATCGAAGTGCGCAATAACCGTAGACGGCATGGCTCAGATTTAGGACGGCTTTAAGGAGTTCGTCTTTATGACCAAACCGGTTCAAAAAAAATGCCGGATTTTAAAAGAGTTCTATGTCCGTCAGGTGCTCCTGCCCTTACAGCAGCCAATGCTATTGGTGCGCAGCCAATGAAGCGGCAGGTTCTTTCAGCAGGCTTATTACCTGGCGGGCCGTAGCACCCGCCGAGAGGGGGTTTTGCCCGGTAACCAACAACCCATCCATTTCCACATGACTCACAAAAGGCAGTACCGCACTGCGAAAATCCGCACCCAATTCCTTCAGGCGGCTTTCCAGTTTATACGGGATATAATTTGCGCGCAGGGCCAGCACTTCTTCTTCATTGGTAAACGCAGTTATTCTTTTGCCGGCGAGTAACCCTGGTTTCAGTGCCGCTGCTATCAGCAATGCTGCCGGGCCATGGCAAACGGCACCAACAGGCTTACCCGTTGATAAATAATGAAGAATCAATCGCCCGCTGAACTCATTATTGGCAAGGTCCCATAACGGGCCATGTCCGCCCGCATAAAAAACCGCATCAAACATCGTGGGGTCTATTTCACGCAGCATCAATGTATTTTCAAAAGCCGCCCGGGCAACCGGATCATCAATAAACCGGCGGTTAGACCGGGTGATGTTCTCCGTTACCGTACTAAGCGGGTCTACCGGGGGCTTTCCTCCTTCAGGACTGCAAAGGGTTACCTGGCAACCGGCATCTGTAAATTCGTAATATGGGTCCGTACATTCACCCAGCCAAACGCCGGTGGTACGCTCCGTATTTTTCATCTCCGCATGCGAGGTCAACACCATGAGTATCCGATTCATGAACGGGCAATTTTATGTGCTCCGGCGGACGACTGGAGCCGGCTTCCGCTAAAAATTTATTTTGCTTTTTTAAGGGCTTTTACATGCTCCAGGTGCGTTCTTAATACCGGCAGCGTTTTTATTACGAACGCCTTCAGATCACTGTCCTGAACGTCCTTTTCCGCATCTTCAAAAAGCTTGATCGTTTTTTCGTGGTCGTCGACCATTTGTTTTATATACGCTTTGTCAAAATCTGCACCGCTTTTTGAAGACAGGTCCTTGGCCACTTTCTGCATGTCATCACCCGGTGCTGCCGGAAGTGTGATGTTCTTACCCGCTGCGATCATTTTTAATTCATCATTTGCTTTCGAATGATCATCTACCATCATCTTGCCAAATTCTTTTACACCCGGATCAGTACCCTTGCTTTGGGCCATCTCTCCCAGTTGCACTTCCGCCATTCCTCCATTAGCGGCATCCACTGCAAACTTGGCATCCTTTTCCGCAATTGCCGGAGGAGTACCAGCGGTATGGCTACTATCGATCATTGCCTCGTTTGTACTGTCTGCTTTTGAGGTAGTGTCTTTTGATTCCTGGCCATTACAGCTCCACATGAATGCTGCGATTCCTACGGTCATTAATTTCATTCCGATTTTCATATACGATTCTTTTAATGGGTTTACCAAATGATGTTATAAATTCTGAAACACATAACGGTATCAACAATTACCGTTCCTGACTTGGTTAAAGCGCCTTTACCGCATTTTTCCGCCGGCGTTTGTTGACTATTGGGATCAATAAGGTAAAAAACGGGGAACAAATTCCACAAACCGGCAAATGCCCGCAGGCTATTCCGTTATGATGCGCACGACCCCGTATACGGCCATTCCGTTATGGTATAATGTTTGAAAAACATTTATTGGAACGGTACCAACCGGCATACGGCGATGCGGCGCCAGCCGGGGGCTAAACCAGCCACTATTTAACAATCCAAATAAACATCATGAATGCACTAAAAAAATATACCCTTATAACGGGTGGCAGCCTGGGCATCGGCCGGGAACTGGCACATGTATTTGCCCAGAACGGACATAACCTGATCCTTGTAGCACGCAGCCGGCAGGAGCTGGACGACGTTCGCACGGAGCTAAGCAGTACCGGCGTGGATATTATTACGATCGAAAAAGATCTCTTTAATCCCGGCGCTCCGTTTGAGCTGCACCGGCAAACCACCGAGCAAAACCTGTATGTAGACATCCTGGTAAACAATGCCGGCCAGGGGTTGTACGGGTTGTTTGAAAACACTAATATCGACAGGGAATTGGCTATTATCCAGTTAAACATCGCTTCGCTGGTTGTACTCACCAAACTATACCTTCAGGATATGCTGGCGCAGGGGGGTGATGGGAAAATTCTGAACCTTTCTTCTATTGCCAGTAAATCGCCGGGACCATGGCAATCCGTTTACCACGGCACCAAAGCCTTTGTGCAATCCTTTACAGAAGCATTGAGAAGCGAAGTAAAGGATGAAGGCATTGTGGTAACCGCCCTCTTACCCGGCGCCACGGACACCGACTTCTTTAACAAGGCGGGCATGACAGACTCAAAAGCGGTTCAGGATAAAAGCCAGCTGGCCGATCCCGCCCAGGTAGCCCGGGACGGGTATCGTGCGCTTATGAACAATGCAGATATGATTATTTCCGGGTTCAAAAACAAGGTCAACGTGGCGATGAATAATCTTACGCCGGATGACCTGGCTGCGGACAAGATGAAGCAGCAGCAAAAACCGGCAGATTCCTAAATTGTATGGGTCGCCATTCGATCAACAGGCTGTGTTTATCGACAAACGCAGGCATTTATCTACCAACACCGCTATTTTCATGCTTCGGGTGTATCTTTATCCCTGCTGAAAAATGGGTTGATTGATTAAAAAGTATCCGATACTGCAACACTTATTCTATTGGCTGACGGCCTTTAGCCTATTGGTATTTATATACAGTACGGCATACGGAAGCTATCATTTGGGTGTACAGGTAATCCTGATATTACTGCCCGTTCATATGTGTTATTTCTACCTGTTGACCGGCTGGGTAATGCCTCGCTTTTACTTCAGGGGGAAGTATCTGCAAACCTGTCTCCTGGTGATCCTGATCCTCCCGGTAATGGCGGTTTTATACCGGCTGACTGAAGTATTTATTGCAGATCCGTTTATCTATCATTTTTATAAGGTCCGGGACAGCAGTTTTACCTGGGCCGATCATGAACGGCCGCTGAGGGAGCAACTCCTCAGTCCTCTTGGCTTTGTAAACGCAGTGGAGCGCAGCAATACCGTGGTATGGATCTGCGTAACCCTCAACCTGTTTATTTTATGGCATCAACGGAAACAGGCGGTGCTCCAGGCCGAGCTCAATTTTCTGAAGGGTCAGCTGCATCCGCATTTCTTGTTCAATGCGCTCAATAATCTTTATGCGTTGTCCTTAGACAAAGCGCCGCAAACGCCCCAGGTTATCCTTGGAATTTCTAATATCCTCCGTTATGTATTGTACGAATGCACGGCCGAGCAGGTACCCTTAAAAAGGGATATTGAAGTATTGAATGATTATATCGAACTGGAAAAACTGCGCTATGAGGACCGGCTGGAGCTGAACGTACACATCGACCCGCATGCAGACCATATACAAATAGCACCGCTGTTGATGCTTCCGCTGGTAGAAAATGCGTTTAAACACGGAGCTGCAGAAAGCACCGATATGCCCTGGATTAATATCGACCTGTATCTTTCGAACAATGATCTTACGTTCAAGATCGCCAATAGCAAACCGGAGCTGCCCGTTGCACAAGCCTATGGTCAAAAGTTCAAAGGAGAAATCGGCATACACAATTTACGCAAGCGGCTGGAATACATCTACCCGTCAAAACACCGGTTCCGGTATTTTGATGAAAGTGATTGCTTTATTGCCGAATTGCAGATCCAGTTATCATCAACATCATAATACACATAATGGTTATCCGTACAATTATAGTAGACGATGAGCCGCATGCGATGGAAATCATAAAAAAATACGCGGCCAATATTCCTGAAATAGAAATTGTAGGCACCTGCGGCAATGCCATAGAGGCCTTTCAAACCATTCAGCATTCCAAAGTAGACCTGGTATTCCTGGATATCAAAATGCCCCGCCTTTTGGGAACCGACCTGGTACGCAGCCTTAAAACACCTCCCCTGATCATTTTCACCACCGCATACCAGGAATATGCCATTGAAGGTTTTGACCTGAACGCGATCGATTACCTGCTAAAGCCGATTCCGCTGAAACGCTTTCTCCAGGCCATTGATAAGGTTATGCATTTTCTGAATGCAGATTATAAAACAGATGAAGGGGCCGCATCAACCGAAGATGCGGCAACGCCGGCCGCGGCTCATTTCCTTTACCTGCGCGTAGAGCGGCGTTTATTGAAAGTCAATACAGCGGATATCCTTTGGATTGAAAGTATAAAGGATTATATCAAGGTGATCACCAAAGAAAAATCGTTTCAAACAAAGCAAAAGATCAGTGTTACCGAAAAACTGCTTCCTATGGGCGCATTCATGCGTATCCACCGGTCTTTCATTATCCCGGTAAACAAAGTAGAGGGCTACCATCCGAACTATGTGCTAATTTCCGGAAACAAAATCCCTATTGGCCGCAATTATAAACAGGCATGCGCGCAGCATTTCAACCCCGAAACCGGGTATCCCTATTGCCCGGGATAAGTGAGCACGATCCTTCCGCAAAATGCTGTTGCGGCTGATGCAATACCGCTGTACCGAACAGACCCTATCAAAAACGCTTTTATAAGCGCTGGCATTTAGATCGCACAGCCGTCAATTTTTGGGCCGGACCTACGGCCTTCTGTCCCATGTTATACGCTATACGGTGAACTGAAGTTCGCGGTTAATGGTCGGCCGAGGCCACGCCGCTTGTCCTTCGAACGCAACACAGGAGGTTATCAGCCTGAATCCTGCCTCAGCTCCGGGATTCATTCCGGGGATAGAACTGCTTGTCTGAAACGAAGTGCCGTACCTGCGATACATTTCAGACAAGTATGACCAATAGGTATATCATCCGGCCGTTCCCACGGCTATGAGCACAGCCAGATATTTGCCGGCTTTATGAACCGCGTCCCGATGGGAATAATCATTTTTTCAAATAACAGCTACCACCGTTCGGCCATACAAACCTTTCCTATGGCGACAAATAAGGACATCCGTCGCCTGTATTTGCACAGCTGTTAAAATAGTTTCAACCTTGCATTTTTCTTACCATTACCGGCTAACAACCGCCCCAAAAAAATGATGAAAAAACCGTTGATACTGCTTTATATCGTTATGCTGATCTTTTCCATACGCATCAATGCCATGGAGAAGCATGCTGCTTCCTGTAGCTATTACTGGGTAGCCGAAACCGGTCCCCGTTCAAACCCATATACCATCATCCGCTTATATGACGGCACCCATAAGGCGCTGACAGAAATATCCATGTCGGGTTTCCGCTTGCGGGTTAACAGCAGCATGAAAAAAAAGTTAACCCGCCTTACGGCCGCAACCCCTTTGGAAGATCCTGAAAAAATAGCCGTGCTGCTGGGCATCCGTCCCTGTCGCATTACATCCGTTAAAAAAAACGGGTAAACAAGTATTTCATTTTCTAACACAACAAATATTTACAAATGGAACATTCAAAAACGCCTTCCTATCGAAGTTACCAGGGAGGTTATTTCCGCACACTGATCGCACCGGATCAAACAGGCGAAGCACTGGCCATACTGGAGCTTACCCTGCCCCGGGGAGGAGAACCGCCACCACATATCCACACCCATGAAGATGAGGCCTTTTATGTAGTGGAAGGGACAATAGACGTAACCATAGCAGGCAAAACCACATCGCTGAAAGCCGGAGAAGCGCTGTTTGCACCCAAAAATGTGCCGCACTCCTTCCGGATCCTCACAGAGCGCGCCACACTGCTGAACCTGATTACCCCCGGAAGACTCTGGAATTATTTTATTGAATTCAGTCAGCCGCTCAGCGAAGTTCCTGAAACTGTGGCTGCGCCCGCACCTCCGTCACCGGACGTTTTAAGCAGCATGATTCATGTAATCACAAACACTTATAAAGTAACTTTTGTACAACCCACTAATTCATAACAAATGAAGACCCCTTTTTTTAGTTTTATCATCCTGGTTTTATTAACAGCGTGCTCCCATAAAGACGCTCCGCTTTTAACGGCATTTAAGGTAGACGAAGCACTTTCTTCAGTGGAGTGGAAAGGCAGCGCTCCCACACACTTTCACAGGGGCGCGTTTAAGGTTACCGGCAACCTTACCACAAACGGGAAGGGTACCATAACAGGCGGCGACTTTTCCATCCCCATCGCCAGTATCACCAACTTCGACCTTACCGATCCGGTAGAACGGAAACAACTGCTGGATCATCTGATGACCATCGAATTTTTTAACCTGGCTGTGCATCCGCAGGCAAGCTTCCATATTACCAAGGTGGTCCCATACAGTGATGCCGCCTCATCTGCCAACACGATGATCACCGGCGACTTTACGATGATCGGGCAAACCCACACTATCCAGATCCCCGCGGTAATAAAAACCGAAAAGAACAACATTTCGGCAGAAGGCAGCTTTAAACTGAACCGCCTGCAATGGGGTATGGACAGTTATAATGATCCCGAAAAGGGCCTGTATATCCTGCCGGATGTAGAGATCACCCTGAAGCTCCAGTTTAAGCCCTCGGGTTCATAAGCTATGCTGCAATCCATTTTATACAAACACCCTCGCCGGGCGGCACACAGCGGCCCGGCGTTTCTTTTCTTTATTCATCACAAATCAATTTTATCATGAAACTTTTCTATCTTCCCCTTATTACCTGCATTGCTTTTGCATGCTGTTCAAAAAGCCAGGACAAGGAGTCCGGCAACAGTACCTGGGGCCAGCAACCGGCCCTGCCCGTGGTAGACGGCCATTCAAGTTCCACCATTTCCGGTAATCAATACTATGTGAATGTTATGGGCAGCACCCTGCCACGGATGCCTGTTTTTCCTTCCCTGTCTGTAAAGCCGGGTATTGCCCGGGGTTATGTGGCTGATTTAAGCGGTAAACCCATGAAGGGCGCGCATATAGGCGTTTCGTCTTCTATGACCGGTGGATTTTATTCCAGCGGAAGCGGGATCACGGACGATAACGGGTATTATGAGTTTACCATTCCCGGCGGTGCGGCCTACTTTTTTGGCACGGCTACCACGATCACTTATAATGAAACGCCCGCAGTTGTTGCGTTATATCCCGTTGGCGGCACTTCTTCTTTTCCCTCAGGCAACGGGGTGGTTAAAAACTTCGTGTTGCTTTCCTACGGTCCTGCCAATCCGGATGAAGTAGCACAGCAACCGAATAATGAAAGCAATTATTACGGAGGTGCGTTGTCGTTCTGGTTCAACACGAACGACCCGGACGACCCCTATCAAAACCCTGAATACCTGCCGGATAACGGTATCATTGAAATTGAGCTGATTCCCGTGGGAACCGGCTTATACGGAGAAACAAGGTCCTTTAAAATTACCCGGCAGATAGGCACCCAGTCTGCATTTGCCATTCACAATATCCCGGTAGGTAAATATACCATTAAGGCCAAAATGAGTGATGGGCACCCGCTAAAAATGAACGCCATAGGTACAAAAGCCAATGTGTATGAGCATCTCGGACTTAAACCCGACAATGCTATTGGTACGTCTACGGTAACCTTTACGCCCAATCATCAATATACACCGGTAATGGTCGCATCCTTTAAAAGCAACTGGGATGCACTGGAAATCGGATTAAAGATGGAATAGCACGGTTACCATTTATTGCCCAATACCCACTCCAGGAAGCAACCGGCACTTAGGCTTCTTATACACAAAATGAAACAAACTCATAATGCGAAACAACATATACTTTTATATAATCTGTTTAGCTCTATTCCTGGCATCCTGTAAAAAAGAAGGAAACGCCAGCGAAACCGAAACAGGTTATGCAACCGGAAAAGTGGTCGATACCCAGGGAAAGCCACTGGGCGATGTAGAAATAACAATAGAAAACACACTCACGGGTACGTATGTATCCTATGTTGGAAAAACAGACATCAATGGAAGCTATAAGATCAAAATCGGCAAGGTAGGCACCTATCATGCCAATGCCTACCTGGTAAAAAACTATAACGGTAAAAGCTATCGTCTGCCGCTGCACCCAGACAACGACGCCGTTTTTAGCAATGCGGGAGCCATCAGAAACTTCCAATGGAAACTTTCCGGTGCCATGCCGGAGGATGGACATTATGGCTCTCATATTGAACTTAATGATGAAATAGGAGTAAACATTGATGCTCAAAGTATTGAATACACCCTGACACCTGCGGGCAAACTAATTGACGGCTCAGATGGCACCGTGTTAACACTGCATACAGGGCAACCCAACACCCCTTCTTACAATAAACTGACCGATATACCGATTGGCCGCTACACCTTAACCGCGGTATATGTTAAGGATGGCACAAGACACCCGCTTCGGCTTAAGTACACCCTTGGGTCAGACAACTACCAATCCGGTTTAACCATCGATTTTCCGGAACCGTGGTATGAAGGAGTTGCGGTAACGTACAATTATTAAATATATCTCAGGTAGCAGGATCCGGCAAAGGTGCTTTATGAAGCGCTGTTGCCGGATCTTTGTATACAGGCACCGGTGCTTCCCCCAAAATCGGCGACTGTTTACGGCAACCTTGCTTCTATACCTCCCAGCGAACAACAGCTTCCTTTGAACCGGGATTCATCATACTGCATGCTGCGACGTCAATATATTGGAATACTTCAACATCGTTATAAAATACTAAGGTTTTTAAAATAGCAGGAATCGCCGTTTATCCGTTATATACTGTTATATGAACTGTTGTTTGGAATAACTAGGAAGCCTCCTGTTGCGGCAATATTCCTGATGACGCCATAATAATCTTTAATTCGTAAAGATATCCGGAGAGCCCCTATCCAGGCCTTCAAAAGCCATGGTGCGGAAACAGCTCAGCCGGTTATGGCAAGTGCATCTTTTTTCGCATGACAGGATTAAAGGTTCAGAAAACGCCGCGTTGCAGCGCAACGAAAGGTCTTTATTGCTACATCGGCATGGTTACGCAAACAAACGAGCCACACTTTTACCGGGAGTAAAAGCATGGCTCGTTTGCACTAAAATTGAAATCAATATTGGTTTATGATCGAATTCAATTTGCTATGATTCGTATTTTTTATTTCCGTCAAATCTATGAAATAGTTCGCCTGCCAGGCCTTTGTTTTTTCGGCTTGCTGATTCAGGCAAAGATCCCAGTTTGTATATATCCTGAAACCGCGTTTACCCTCCTTATTGCCAACCGTCAGGATTTTCTTTGCACCCAATATCGATTTCGGGAAAAAGAAAAACCCGGATCGGTTTTGCCAGGCAGTTGCGATCATAAAAAAATCAACAGCACCGGCAAGGTTCAATGGCTGGGTTTGCCCTTCAGGATCCCGTTTCCACAGGGTTACAAAATGACCCTCTTTTTTAGGCGTGCGTTTTGCCTTGCGGAAGATTACACTCCGGTTTTCTATTTGAAAGCTGCATCCCGAATAGGCCCGGCATTCCGGGTCTTCGGTTAAAACGGCTATATGCAGCCCGCCCGTTTTTAATAGCCACTGTTCTATATCATTTAATACCTGATCCATCTGCCTATGTATGACTACAATACCGGTTTACCAGTTTTTTCTGAAGGCCCGAAATTCCGGCAATAAAATTTAATAACCCAAAAAAAGGAATCATCAGGGCTCCGGCTCCGGCAGGGCGCATATCGCTTATTTTGGAAACCACGGCCAATGCCAGCAGGCTTTTGGGGATGCCTTTTTTATCTGTTTTACGGTCACCGGCCAATCCGTACAGGATCCGCAAGGCATTTTCAAAACCTTCAGATCCGGGAAGTACCACGGTGGTAAAAACGACCGGCTCCGGAGATACATTGGAAAAGCGGTGCCACTGGCCGGGCGCCACGGTTAATTTTTGCCCGGCACCCAGTACCAGGGTTTCCTTCTTCATCGTAATGGTCAATGCCCCCGTAACCACGATAAAGGTTTCCGAAAAATTGCGGTGATAATGCAGCGGTGTGCCCCCACCCGGCATTAGGGTCACCTGTAATGTAGTGATCCGCCCATTGGTGGTTCTGGCCGTTTGGGTAAAAGTTACCTGGTCTTTAATAACCGGATTTATAATTGTCCGTTCCATATAAAGGGTTAAAATGATTTAAATAAAGCAGTACACCCTTTCAGGTGCTGTTGGTTGCGTACCCGGTAGCGAAACTATCACAAGCCGCAATATCTTCAAAAGCCGGTCGACATAAGCAGCAGATTCCATACAAACAACCCCCAAGGTCGACCAATGTGCAGGTGCATCTTTGTTTACCCCATCAGGTCTGCAGTCAACCAAAAAGGATACACGGCCTTCTTCCGGCCGGTTACCGGAAAAGCGCCTTCTCCATTACAACGATGTTCCGGTTTCCCATCACCATCCGCTCCAATGCCATCCAGCCAAGCCTCGTGTAAAGTGCTTCCGCCGTGTGGGTAAACAAATGTATTTTTTCGAGGCCCAGGTTCCGGCAATGGCCGTGTATATAATTACATAAAGCAGCTCCATATCCCCGGCCTCTTTCGGAGGGCAGGGTATATACCAGGGCCAGCCAGTTTTTATAGATCTTCAAATGCGGCACGTGGTCCAGTAATCCTACATGTTCGTAAATGCCACCGGTGGCAACAGGTGTTCCGTTCAGCAGCAGCAATACCTGGAAGGGTATTTTACCTGCTACCATGGTCATGAGTCGCTCCTGCGTGTGTTCAGCCGGAATCTGCCACTCTGAAAAATACCAGCCGGCGATCAGCTTTAATGATTGCTGATCATCCGGCTGTACTATTTTAAATGCAATGCTGTTCATTTATTTATTAAGCTGCTGTATATATCCGTTGATTGCAGCCGCATATGCGGCGATCGCCTTCTTGTACAAAACGGCCTTTATGCAGCCATCCAATGGTATTATTCAATCTTTTGTAATGTGGTAGTAGACGCTGTATTGGTAACGATCTTTTTGATTTCACCGGTAGGCAGTGGGATCATCGATACCAACGTGGCAGCCGATTCCTGTTTTACCATGCCCACACCGTGCGCCATCCAAACGGTGATCTTTTCACTGCCGTTGGCGGTTTCCTCTTTGCTTTCGACCTTTGACGTGATCTTGGTGATCACTTCATAAGAAAATTTATTACATACAAAGCTGCCGGCCGGCACCTTAATGGTTTCAACTGTTCCGGATCCGGGCGCCTGTCCGATCTCCTGCCTGGAAGATCCGAATTTACCGTTATTGGTATATTCAATAAGCTGCTCCTGCGCCAGGGGGCCATCTACGGTGATGACACTGCCCTCCTTTAATGCATTCTGCATGATCAGATACGCAGGGTATCCGGACACCGCGGCCTTGGTTACTTTTATATTGGGCATTTTGCCGAACAGTTCCACATATTTATACCAGGCATCGGGCACTTTTATTTCAGTATAGGTTTTACCATTCAGGGTAAAAATTTTGTTGTCCATTGTCAGGGAAGAATCTTTGAATTGTACTACGGCGTGCAGGTTATATACGGCAATACCCGAAGAATCCTTACTGCCGGAGATATTTTGCGTAACCGTACCTGTAGTCCCTCCGTCGCTTTCTACTTTGTAAATAAATTTTTTATTCCTTGCGGGGATAAAGTTGCCTGCTTTTTCCGGATTTTTAGGGTCATCGATATCGCTGCTGTCCGGTTCGCAGCCGGTGCAGAGGACGGCCGCCAACAATACGGCCATTGCCGGCCTGCTGATGTTGTTCATTAATTTGTTGTACATGATGATAAATTTATTTGGGAGGCAAATGTATCTACGGTGCATCGTCCTGTAAAAACAAGGCGATGAATACGGCCGTTTGCCGTCAGACAACCGTTTTGGCCGACGATCTCATGTTTTATGCTGCTGCCTTTGCGATGATTGCAGATGTTTGTGCGCTTTGCAATTAAATTTTTAACCGCAAGGTGCGCAAGGTTTTTCGCAAGGCACGCGAGAGTATTATCAGATATTGCGTCCTGTTCTGTCGCGTCCTTCGCGGATGCTTTGCGGACATTGCGGTTAAATGCTACATCACCAGGTACGCTAAAGAAATTTTCATTATTCTGGTTCCCGTTGCAGATACTTGGTACGCTTTGTGATTAAATTTTTAACCGCCATTTTTCGCAAGGCACGCGAGGGTATTATCATATCAGTGCTTCCTGTTCTGTTGCGTCCTTTGCGGACTTTGCGGTCAAATCCTAAACCGCCAGGTGCGCAAGGTTTTTCGCAAGGCCCGCGAGGGTATTATCATATCAATGCTTCCCGTTCTGTTGCGTCCTTTGCGGATGCTTTGCGGACTTTGCGGTTAAATGCTACCACTCTAGTATTGGTTACAGGGGCGGCTGCCCATTTCCAGTACCAGCTTTCCGCCTTTTACCAGTTGTTGCCAGGGCACAAAAGGCCTATGCAGTTTTTGCTGATTGAGCGCTATAGATTGCAGATAGATATGGCTGCTGTCGTTATGTTTTGTTTCAATAATAAAATCGCCACCGCTATAAAACTGTGGGCTAAGCCGGATGGTTATTTTATCAAACAGCGGGCTACCGATACCCATTTGTGTATGGGGACCGGTTAGTCCTTTGATATCAAACAAGCCGATGGAGGCCATTACAAACCAGGCACCCAGCTGGCCCTGGTCTTCATCCTGGCCAAAGCCATACCCATGCACACCCTCCGTACCATAAAACTGGTTGCAGATAGCCCGCACCCATTTTTGCGTAAGCGATGGCCTTCCGGAAAAATTAAACAGCCAGGAAACATGCAGGTTCGGCTGGTTGCCATGATTGTAAATGCCGCCCACACCTGCAAAGGCATCAATGGTTGCACCGCCGCCAAACAAGGATTTTTGCGAAACCGTGAAAATACTGTCTAACCGGTTATTGAAGGTTTGTGCGCCCATTTTCCGCACCAGCGCCTCTATATCATGTGGCACAAAATACGTGTATTGCCAGGCGTTACCTTCCTGAAACCCGCGCCAGGGCTGCGACGGATCAAAGGGTTCAACAAACCGGCCGTTTGCCAGCCGGGGCCTTACCAGCTTTAACTGCGGATCGTAGACCTTTTCCCAGGCTTTTGATAAACGCATCAGGGTATCCTGGTCGTTTTTCTTTCCCAGCATCCGGGCCCATTGGCCTACGGCATAACTGCTGAAAGCATATTCCAGCGTGTGCGAAACCGAGAACTGCCACAGCTCGCTGCTGCCGCTGCCCGAATCCAGGTGATTGACGTATCCGTACCTGCGGAACCGGTCCAGGTCCATTTTTCCAGCGCCGAAGGGCCGGTTCCTCCATTCCAGCTCATTCTTCCGTGCCGCCTCATAGGCCAGCGCCACATCAAAATCCCGGATGCCGGCCATATAGGCTGCTGCAAAAACAAGTCCCACAAAATTGGTTCCCACACCCGAAACGTAACGGCTGTTTGCAATGCCGTCTCCCAGCCAACCGGCATCCTTATAAACCAGTAACTGGCTTTTAATAAAATCTGAATAATATTCCGGGTATACCAGTGCCCAAAGCTGCGCCAGGTTCCAGTAAATACCCCATACCGCGTCCGTGTTGTAATGCTGGTGCAGCGGCCGGCCATTTTTATCCAGCGGGATCTGCCCGGTGGTGCCGTCATTTTTTGGATAAGCACCGTTTACATCACTGGCAAGCCCCCTTCCTAATACCGCATGATAAAGGCCTGTATAAAACTTCACCAGGTCGGCCTTGCGCCGGCCCTCTGCTTCAATCCGGCCCAGGCAGGCATTCCAGGTTTGTTTTGATTGTGCCCGGGCCTGGTCAAATGAAAGCCGGGATGCTTCCGCTTGCAGGTTCAGCCGCGCATTTTCAACCGATGTATATGACAAGCCGGCCTTGATGGTTACCGCCTCCTGTGCTTTTGTGGAAAAACCAAGATAGATGCCGGCGCCTTTTCCTTTTGCCTCTTTTACAGCTGCATGTATCGCCGTTCCGTTGAAAGCACCACAGGCACTGTATGCCTTATCAATCACCGCAGAAAAGTAAAGGGTCACCGATGCGCCGGGCTGATACTTTTGAATATACGCGGGCAGGGTGGTTACCCAACCTTCAATACGGCCATCCGGCAACACACGCACCTCGGCGTCCTTTACGGGTCCGCTTTCCCCCTGCTGGTTACCAATGTCAAAAAGGAGGTATGCCTGTTCTGCTGCAGGAAAGGTATAGCGATGAAAGGCCACCCTTTTGGTAGCCGTTAGTTCCGCCCGTATATGATAGTCTTTAAGCCACACAGAATAATAGCCCGCCGTACTGATCTCGTCCTTACGGTTGAAGCGCGACCGGTAGCCGCTATCCGGGGCTTCCAGTTTTCCCGGCACCGTTTGTAATGCCCCTGTAATGGGTGCAAACACAATACCCCCGATCTGGAACTCATGAAAGTTTGGAAAGCCCTCGATGGAACTGTCCCGGTAATCATAGCCTGTTGCCTCCCAGCCGCTGGCATTCCCGTAGCTTCCGTTGGTAGCGGGCCCGGGCTTTGCCATCCCAAAGGGAAGCGCACCGGGCGCATAATGAAACCAGCGGCAGTGCGCCGTACCAATGCCCGGATCTACAAACTGCGTAAAATCTTTTTGAGCATCCGCATGATTGCCCCATAAAAAAAATAGGATGGTTACATAAACCGGAAGCAAAATTGAATGCCGCACTTTTAAACCATTTATATAAAAAAAAAGTTACCTGCCTGCAATTTGCCGGCGATGCCAGCTTCCTGCGGCACCATACAATGCAGCAGTTTCTCCCAATATCGACCGTTTTACTTCCACGAAGGGAAAGCGTTTGTGCAGTACCTGTTCCATTTCCTGTTGAAAGGCCTCGTAAGCACCGGTAATATTTCCGCCGATCACCACGGCTTCCGCCGGGTTCATTTCAATGAAGCATCCTAAAAAGGTGCCCAGGTTCTTACCAAACTCTTTAAACAGCACGGGTATTCTTGTATCTGCCGCTGCATGTGCCGCAATTTCTTTTACCCCTTTGAGCACGGTTCCGGATACGGCTGCATACTGTTGTACAAACCACCTTGTACACAGGTAATCTTCAGCAATACCCTCCCGGAACGGATGTTGCCACAAATCGGCATTTTCAGCAATACCATGTTCGTAAAATGCAGAACCCAGACCTGTGCCTAACGTAATCCCTACCACTTTATCAAAGCCACTTGAGGCGGCGCCGGCAAAGATCTCTCCCTGCAGAAAACAGGCTGCATCGTTTTTAATAAAAAGCTGTTGCGGATCTGTACCCAGTTGCGCAGCAAGCAGTTGTTTTATGTTGAGCCCGTACAGCGCTTCGTATTTTCCCTGAGCCGTCATCAGACTTACTCCGCCCTGGTAATCGAACGGCCCCGGCATGGCAATGCAAATTTTAGATACCGTAGCCTCCTGCATCGCTGCTTTCATGCAGGTACTCCAGGTAAGCACAACTGCTGCTGCCGCTGCACCCGAGTCTACCGGCGTTCGCACCAGGGATGACTCCAGCAGGTGCCGTTTTTCCACATCGATCAGTGCCGCCGTAATATGCGTTCCGCCGATATCAACCGCCAGTACAAGGTTATTCATTGTTTTCTGGAATGCGTTATTTTATCTATTGAATCGTTGATGTTTCGTTCTTTTGCAGCTCCGGAAGGGAAGCATCTCCGTTCCATTCAGCCTCGATCTGTTCCAGTGATTTCCCCTTGGTTTCCGGAAGCAGCCGGTACACGGTAATGAATGCAATGATACCAAAAACAGCAAAGATCCAGAACGTGCCTCCGGTACCCACTGCTTTTAAAAGTATGGGCGTTAATTGCCCCACAATAGTATCGGCGATCCACATCACCATAATACTGATGGCCATCGCCCTTCCCCGGATCTTACCCGGGAAGATCTCTGCCGCCACCACAAATTTCAGCGGCCCGATCGAAAAGGCAAAACAGGCAAGAAAGGCCATTACACAGATCAGTAACCATACCGTAGCAGTAGCACCTGTTGCAAAGCACAGGCCCGTTAAGAAAAGCGCAATGGTGGCTCCTGCCGTACCCCAAAGATACAGCGGCCGCCGTCCGGCACTATCCACCTTCCACATGGCCACCAGGGTAAAGATCATATTGGCAAATCCAAAGATCACCTGACTTAACAGCGAATTACTTAATGATACCCCGGCATTACTTAAAATACTGGGACCATAATAAATGATGGCATTGATGCCACTGAATTGCGAAAACAGCGGAAGCAGTATCCCCAGCAGCAATGCTTTTCTCCAGCGCGGCGCAAACAGTTCGCGGTACGAGCCTTCGGCACCCGCGCCTTGAGCCTGCGGGTCTGCACGCACTTCATCACCCGGTGAAATAGCGCTGATGATCGCCCGGCCTTCTTCGGTTCTCCCCTGCTGTATCAGCCAGCGGGGACTTTCCGGCACCAGGAACAAACCCAATAAAAACAGGATGGCAGGTATGGCCCCCAACCCCAGCATTGCCCGCCATACTTCTGCTCCAAAGAGCACATCCGTCCAATGGCCCGATCCGGTTAACGGACGACCGGCGGCGCTGTTTACCAATGCGGCATTGCTCAGGTACGCAATAAGAATGCCCAGGGTAAGCGCAAACTGGTAAAACGTAACCAACCGGCCGCGGATCTTCGCCGGCGCTATTTCTGAAATATAGAGCGGTACTACATTTGAAGCCAGCCCGATACCTACACCGCCAAGAAAGCGGAATACGATGACCCCGGTTAAAGAAGGCATTGCGGCACAACCCAGCGCCGATAAAAAAAAGAGCAGTGCTGCAATAAACAACGGTTTTTTCCGGCCCCACCGGTCACTCAGTTCGCCGGAAACAGCCACCCCCGCAATACAGCCGATCAGCGCCACAGACACAAACCATCCCTCTTCAAAGGCCGAAAGCGAGAATTGTTTTTGCAGGAATGGTAATACCCCCGAAACCACGGCCATATCAAATCCGAAAAGAAAGCCGCCCAGGGAGGCCACAAAGGTGATGGTAAGAATGGAAGCTCGTTTAGTAAATGCTGGCATTGGCTGGAATTAGATGTTTCTATATGGTTTTATTCACGTTCGTAATGGATGCCGGTTCATAACGTTCATCAGCACCCGGCTTTAAATGATCGATGGACGCTTTTATAAATACCCGCACCATCCTGGCCCGCTGTGTTCCGTTATTGATCACCGTATATTGTTTTGCAGCTTCGGGAATGACAAATGTTTCCGCATAATGAAATACCTGTTCCGTTCCTGCTACCTGAACGGTTACGGAGGTTCCCTCCACCAGCATCAGCACATTGCAGCTTTCATCTGTTGTAAATGAAATACGGGAATCAAATTCCACGCGGTGCACATCGTAAAAGTGATGGGGATGCGTGGGCAGGTGATAGATCTCCCAGTCATCCCCATTGGATATCAAACGGGGATGGGCAATCAGTTCCTTTACTACGTCTGTTCCCTGATAATTAAAGCGCAGGTTCTTAAACGCATGCTCGATATTGATGGCGCGGGGGTCGCCGTTGAGATCCACCTGCAGCCAGTCATACATTTTAAAAGTGAAAATATACGGCGTGGAACTGATTTCCAATACCAGGTTGTTGGCGCCCGAACTGTGAACGGTGCCATTCGGAATCAGGAAAAGATCATGCTTATGTGCCTTATGCACCTGTACGAATTCCTCCACCGGAACCGGCACCTGGTTCCGGTGACTGTTTTCCAGCGCCTCCCGGAACACTTCCGGTTCAATGCCTTCCCGGAAACCCAGGTACACTTTTGCATCCTCCTGGCAGTCCAGGATATAATAGGTTTCATCCTGCGTAATATGCTCGCCAAAATGTTGCCGGATATAAGACAGGCGCGGATGACACTGGATGGATAGATTGCCCCCCTTCCAGGTATCCAGGAAATCGAACCGGATGGGAAATTCATCTCCAAAAAAACCGGCATGACGCCCGAGCACCGAAGTCCCGTTCCAGAGCATCAGGAAATCAAAGGCCAGTTCCAGCAAATAGCCGTCGCTTTCAAAAACGATCCCGTTCTCCGGCACGATCAGTTCAAAAGACCAGGCGTAGTTCACTTCTTCCGGATTCAATCCCGGTATCCGGTCCTTCATCCACTGTCCGCCCCATGCCCCCGGTTCAAACCAGGGTCGCACACGGAAGCTGCTTTGAGCCAGGTAACCGAAAGCCTCACGGATATCGGCCGATAACGCCCAGCTTAGGGTATCGTTCCATTGAACGTCTCCCAAAACAGCAATACGGCTGAGAATATTTTTCTTATGTGCGTTGTATACAACCCAGTCAACAAAATAAAAGCGTTTGTACATGGCAGCAGGAAGCGCAGGTTCTGTTGCTCCCAGGTTGGTAATGGCCCCGGCCCGCATGCGGTATTGAATTTCATTTTTGGGTACATCCAGATAAATCACCGGTGCCTCCCAACCGCATAAGGCTGCGCCCGCGCCCAACACCAGGGTACAATCGGCAGTATCATCGGCACTGATGGCGGTTAAACGGTCCATATCAAAAAAGTCGGCCAGGGCGTGCGTACAGCGTGTTCCCCAAACCGCATCGCTGGCTCCCAGGAAGGGACGCACCAATGCATCCATCTCAGCTTCAGGTTTTAAATAATCGCCTGCAAAGATCCAGTGCACCCGTACTCCTTTTTCCCGGAATATGGTATTCAACGATTGATATACCGTATCCCAAAGTACCCCGCTATAACCGTCGATCACTATTTTTTTCTCGCTGAGGATCCAATCTGCAAGGGAGCGGTATCCCTCATGGATCTTATTGCCGCCCAGTGCGTGAAAAGGATAAATGGAATAAGCATCCGTATCAACGCCGGTACGGGCCAATCGTTGCGGCATCAATGGTTGCCCGCTCTTCCGGAATGATTGCGGAACACTTTTTCTGGTTTCCATACGCGTCTGAGTAAGTTCAGTCATAATCAATATATTGCTGTTTGCCGCCCGGGTACGTTATCTGTTTACCTGCAACCGTTCCTGATCTCCATCCTATGGCGCGCAACCCGAAAACAGCGTGCATTAAAAATAATGCAAACCGGGCAGTCTTCATTATTTTAGGAGTAAATGTACATACATTTAAACATATAATGAAATCTTTCCGGATTTTATCATGTAGCCACACCGTTATGTATGCTGCCGCCCAGCGCCGGAGCTGGAACATTTTTGCAGCTGCCCCGCACCTGTACCCGTTTCCTCACCAGAAACGCCTATCTTTAAAAAAATGTTTTCTATGTGGGATGTACCCGATCTGTTGTACAGGATACCTTCGCTGATGACCGGCACTGCTGCTGTTGCGGTGTTTATTACAAGAAGAAACCCAGACAGTAACCTGTACGCCTGACCGATTTCCACTTATCCTGTTATTATCATGCTCACCCTGATCCTTATTATCCTGGTTTTTGTTATCGTTGGAGGATATACCCAACGCAATAAAAAATAGCACCTGCTGTTTTGATACCGTGTATTTAAGCGCGTTATTACTTCCGGCTCCACTTTCCCTCCCCGCCTGCCCATCCGTTGTAAGGATACTGCTGGCTACCTGTCCATGATGGCTTACGATCCGGTTGCAGATATATCCGTGATCTTCTTGTTGCCTTACCGGGACCTGAGCAGTAAGGACCGGTTTGAGCTATGCCTGAAGGCGTTGGCCAGGGCCGGTTTGGCCGCCCGTATAGCGCTGGGGCTCACGGGTCAATAACTAAAACACAAAGCCTGGTACCGGAAAACCGGACCAGGCTTTTCTTACCACAAACACCTACAACTTAGTTGAGTTCTGTAACGAACTGTGCTTTATCTTTTCTGACCTTCGTTAAATTTACCAGCCAGTCTTTCTCCGTATCCCGGTATCCCAGGGCTATGATTACGGCGCTCCGTAATCCTTTTTCTCTTAAACCCAGTATTGCGTCCAGCCGTTCCGGATCAAAGCCCTCCATCGGCGTGCCGTCCACACCTTCTGCTGCTGCCGCTACAATGGTTACGCCCAGTGAAAGATAGGCCTGCCGGGCCGCATGTGCATAGCCCCTGTCCTGGTCCATACGTCCAAAATTATTCATCAACGACTGGCGCTGCCGCTCCAGCCGCTCCGGATCGCCGCCTCTTTTTGCTGCGGTATGCGCAATAAATGCGTCAATACGTTCCGGTGTATAGCCATCCCAGGCCGCAAACACCAGCAAGTGCGAGCAACCCGTAATCTGCGGCTGATCGAAGGCTGCCGGCCGGATCTTTTCTTTTAATGCCTGGTTGCTGATCACAATGATTTCAAAGGGCTGCAATCCATTGGAAGAAGGCGCCAGCCGGGCCGCTTCCAGGATGCGGTCTATTTTTTCCTGCGGGATCTGCTGCCCGTTCATCGCCTTGGTGGCATACCGCCAGTTCAGCTGTTCAATGATTTCCATCGTGTTTATTTTTTGAGGATCCTAAAAAATGTAACGGTCCGTTACCGTTTTATTGCTGCGGCTGCAACTCCAGGAAAATGGTTACATCCACATCCTTTGCTACTGCAGTTCCGGTTGGGTCAAACGGAATGTGGTAATCAAAACGGTTGATCCGGAACGCGGTCTGAAACCCGATCACTTCTTTTCCCATCTGGTTCTTTGTGCGGCCCCCATAAGTGGCCTCCAGCACTACCGGTTTTGTTACATCTTTAATGGTCAGGTTGCCGCTCAGCTGGTACTTGTTCCCGGCTTTCTTTTTAAAGCCGGTACTTACAAATTTCATTTCAGGAAACTGCTCCACATCAAAAAAATCGGCAGTTTTCAGGTGCTTATCGCGTGGCGCAACGCCCGTATTGACGCTGGATGTTTGTACGGTGAACTGGATCCTGGCATCGGTAAAATCTGCCTTGGCGGCCTGAAGTGTGCCCTGGAACTGATCAAATTTTCCGGCAACAAAACTGATGCCCATATGCTTAATGGTAAAGTTGATGGACGAATGCATGGGGTCTGCCGACCAGGTGGTTTGGGCCCATAACTGGATAGTGAATATTGAAAGCCCGAGGAATAAGAAAACTTTTTTCATCTGTTGATAATTTTTTAAGAACATATACTGCTTTTCAAATGCAGGTGCAAAGCAACCACAAGTGCTGGTATTAAAAAATAACCTAGATTAAGTGGCGGCCCGAAAGACCGTTCTTTGGGAAACCATTAAGAAATGAAGTGGCATGAAGCCCGCTAAAAT
Source organism: Niabella pedocola (assembly GCF_021044425.1). GTDB lineage: Bacteria > Bacteroidota > Bacteroidia > Chitinophagales > Chitinophagaceae > Niabella > Niabella pedocola. The sequence goes on from NZ_JAJNEC010000005.1 coordinate 793,342, forward strand.
CTTAATGTCCCTTAATATCTTAATGGTTTTAAAAAAAAAGCGCGCCCCCCAAAAACAACCAGGATCAAGAGGCAATCAAAAAAAGTTCTTCAGGTACTCATTAAGCAACCATTAAGAAATGAAGTGGTATGAAGCGCAGTTAAAATCTTAATGTCCCTTAATATCTTAATGGCTCCAAAACAAAAGCCACCAGGATCATTCCCGGCGGCCTTATTATTTAATTATATTACCGAACGGCTATCCCACCATCCGCTTGCTTTCCTCCCACTGTATCCGGCCCAGGCCCGGATGTACATGGCGGTCGCTATGATAGGAAGAACGTACCAGGGGCCCGCTTTCCACATAGTCCAGTCCCATTTCATAACCGGCATCCTTGTAAAACGCAAATTCGTCCGGATGCACGAAGCGCTGTACCGGCAGGTGTTTGGGTGTAGGTTGCAGGTATTGGCCAATGGTTACCACGTCGCAACCGTTGTCTTTCAGGTTCCGCAGGGTTTGCAGTACTTCTTCCCTGGTTTCACCCAATCCCAGCATAATGCCGCTCTTGGTGCGGGCGCCGCCTTCTTTCAGGGTCCGGATCACCTCCATGCTGCGCCAGTATTTGGCCTGGATACGCACCTGTTTGGTCAGCCGCTCTACGGTTTCAATATTGTGGGAGATCACTTCCGGAGCTGCTTCCAGCACCGTCTGGATATCTTCTTTTTTCCCCTTAAAATCGGGGATCAGGGTTTCCAGGGTTGTTTCGGGATTCAGTGCTTTTACCGCCCGGATGGTATTGAACCAGATCGAGGCTCCTCCATCCTTCAGTTCATCCCGGTCTACCGACGTAATCACCGCGTGTTTTACCTTCATCAGGTAAATAGCTTCGGCCACCCGTTGCGGTTCATCATAATCTACCGCCTCCGGGCGTCCGGTGGCCACGGCGCAAAATCCGCAGCTGCGGGTGCAGATATTTCCCAGGATCATAAAGGTGGCGGTTCCCTCTCCCCAGCACTCGCCCATATTCGGGCAGTTACCACTTTCACAAATCGTATGCAGCTTATGTTTATCCACCAGACCGCGCACATGCTTATAGCTCTCGCCAATCGGCAGTTTTACACGCAGCCAGTCGGGCTTCTTAATCTTCGTTGTTACCGGTAATTCGATCATGACGCGAAAATACTACAATTTATGCTCACTATTTTTCATTTGGGGCTGTGCACTTCAGAACACAACCCGGCTGCGGTTCCCGCTGCTCCGGGCTACGGCCCCGGGCCTGCCGGGGCTAAACCCTGCGCATCGGGCAGCCCATCTACTAACAACAGGTGGCAGCAATTTGTTCATGCCCCGGTAACTGGTTCGGCTTGCAACACCCTGGTTGGGCGCAACTTGCAGTTGTACCCGGTTATTTTATCGCCCCCGGCGATTTCAAAAAAACTATCTTTACCTTCAAATCAATCAACAATGACTTCGGAAGTTTTATACAACGGCGATTTACGTACGACCTGTACCCACTTAAAGAGCGGATCGCATTTTGAAACAGATGCCCCTACCGATAACAACGGCAAAGGTGAACGGTTTTCTCCTACAGACCTGCTGGCTACCAGCCTTGCGGCCTGTATGATCACCGTAATGGGCATCAAAGCCCGTACCATGGACTTTGACCTGAACGATGTAAAAATTGAAGTACTGAAGAAAATGGCGGCCGATCCCCGGCGGGTAAGCGGTATCGATCTGAAGGTACATATCCCGGAAAACCTCGCCGTGATCGATGCCAAAACCATCGATATCCTGAAGCGGACGGGTTACACCTGCCCTGTGGCCAAAAGCCTGCACCCGGATATTGAGGTAAATATCGAGTGGGGCGCCTGGGGTTGAGATTGGAGATTCCAGATTTGAGATTCGAGATATGAGATTTGAGATGCGGAACCGGAGAGCCAGGAGATCCATTACTGTTTTAGATCCATGGTTATAGTCTGCATCCTGTTGGTTTTATTTCCCCGCGATTGACCGAGCAAATGAAAACGATTCAAAGACTTTTTCTCTTTCTTTTTGCGACCCTGGGGGTTATTCATCAATGCCCGGCACAACAAGATCAGCCTGCATTTAAGGTAATCGCTTTTTTTACGGCCCGGAATGACCCGGCACATATCAGTTTTGTGCACGAGGCCAACAAGTGGTTCCCGGCAATGGCACTGAAATATCATTTCCGGTACGATTCCACCAATAACTGGAATAACCTCAATGATACATTTCTTGCCCGGTATCAGGTTGTACTCTTCCTCGATACCCGGCCCGAAACGCCGGAGCAGCGAAAAGCGTTTGAAACTTACATGCAGCGGGGAGGCGGCTGGATGGGTTTTCATTTTGCCGCATTTGCCCTGCCGGGATCAGCCGTTCCCGATAACTGGCCCTGGTACCACAACCAGTTCCTGGGCTCCGGTAATTATGTAAGCAACACCTGGCGCCCGACTGCCGCCGTTTTAAAAGCGGAATTGAAAAAACACCCGGCGTTAAAGGGAATACCGGCCTCATTCCGCACCGCGCCCAATGAATGGTACCGCTGGCAACACGACCTCCGGAAAAATCCGGACATTGATATTCTCTTGTCCATCGATTCCAGCAGCTTTCCGCTGGGCACGGGTCCCAAACCGCAGGAGATATGGCACAGCGGATATTACCCGGTGGTATGGAGCAATAAAAAATATCGTATGATGTATTTTAACATGGGACATAACGATATCGATTATGAACACCATACCAACCAGGAATTATCGTTTACATTTACAAACCCCGTACAAAATCAGCTGGTGCTGAATACGCTGCTTTGGCTGGGTGGCCAAGGCAACCAAGGAGGCAAAGCCCAATAACCGGCTTGCTGCCGCAGCCTGCTTACCGGACGGTCTGCCCCCCGGGGTCACCCGGTACCGGGATAACGACCGGTTAATAGTTAATACTTTCGTCGATATCGTATTTCATTCCCGGGTAATCCAGGATCCGGCGCATCAAACCGATCTGGCCAAACAGGTAATCCTCACGTCCGATGCACATACCCACCATATTCAGCTTGTTTTCCTCAACAAACCCCACGCCCATACCAAAGGGATAGGCTTCGTTTAACTCCGCATCGGTTACCGTTTGCAATTTTTGAAAAACCAGGGGGGATATTTTATGCCATTCTTCTTTCAATGCCGTAAGGGAAGGATAGCTTGCCGCAGGATCCAGGGCCTTTGCATCCTTAAACAGCTGTTCATTCGGATCCTTATCGGCCATCCCCAGGATATTGGCCAGCCAATACCGGCAGTTTACCAAATTGCCGGCCATCCATACAATATGGTTGGTACGGTCTTCGATCCGTTTTAAAGCATCGGCCTCGCTAATGCCGTCAATTGCATTATTGAACTGCTGCGTATGCATCCGGTAGGCAGGTATAATCAACTGCAACCGGCTAACTGTTGTTTCCATGTGTTGTTGTTTTTAAAATTGAAGGATCCGGCACGCTTCAGCGTTCAGCATTTAGCGTTCAATGCCGTTTCCTTAGTGATTTTTATGGTTGCCACAGATTGCGCCTGTGGCGCTTTTCTGTGACATTGTTGCTGTTAACGCGGATACCAAATCTGCGCATCTGCGGCTTTAAAGAAACGACATCGATTTAGAATTTAGCGTTCGGCCTTTAGCATTTACCATTATCTATTTACTTTCCTGGCGGGCCGAATAATTGATCATCCAGTACACGCCGAACTGATCCTGGAAGCTTCCGAAATAATCGCCCCAGAACTGATCCGCCATGGGCATTTCTACCGTTCCGCCCTGGGATAACGCACCAAACAAACGATCGGCTTCCTCCCGGCTTTCGGGGAAAATAGAAATATAATTATTGTTGCCCACTGTCAGCTTGTGGCCCATTGAAGGAACGATATCTGAGGCCATCAGCAGATCGCCGCCAACAGGAAGTGCCACGTGCATCACCCGCCTTTTCTCATCTTCCGGCAGATTTTCGGTACCCGGAGCATCGCCCATGCGCATTACGCCCCCAACGAACTCCCCGCCAAAAACGGATTTGTAAAAATTGAACGCCTCTTCAGCTGTTCCGTCAAAATTTAAATAAGGATTTAATTTTGCCATTTTATGTTGTTTTTTTATTGAGATATCAGAATTGAGAATTGAGAATTGAGATTCCAGAATTGAGATTTGAGATTCCAGCCCCGAAACTTCGGGGGAGGATTTGGAAATGAGCGCCTGTTACTGTTCGGCCAGCGTTCTTACGGTTTCGAGCCCTTTCATGAATCCGTTATCCATCATTTCCTTGTACTTCGGATCTACGTCTACCAACACCTCAAGCGTGGTGATGCCGCCTTCCTCTTTCAGGTAGTACCGTTCCAGGGAACCGGCCCATTCTTTTATGGCGTCGCTGGTGGTATCCTCCACGCCGTTCTCAATAGAACCGAGATGCTCAAACACCAGTTCCTCCGGCGCCTGGATACTACGGATGGTACTCACCATTCCATTACCCTTTCCATCCAGGAAACGGGTACGTCCTGCTACCTTCCAATCAGATTCCATGGTAGAGCCCGGCGTAAAAGCCGCGGTCCATTGCTGGTAGGTACCGGTATTCCATAGGATATCCCACACCTTTTGTGCAGGTGCGTCAATTTGCTGTTTATACGAATAGGTTTCCATAACATTTATTTTATTTGGTTTATGTGTATCATCACTACAGGCCGGTGTACTAAGACTTATCGCCCTTGTAAGCGGCTTCCAGCGCGGCAATATCCAGCTTTTTCATTTTCATCAGGGCCTGCATCATACGCCCGGAAGCCTCCTGGTTACCGGCTGCCATTAACCGGCCCAATTGGGCAGGAATGATCTGCCAGCTCAAACCGAATTTGTCTTTTAACCAGCCACACTGGCTTTCTGCGCCGCCATCTGCAATCAATGCATTCCAGTAGTGGTCAATTTCTTCCTGCGTATCGCATTCCACTACCAGTGAAATGCCCTCATTAAAATTAAAAGGATGCGCCAGCGAGCTGTCCATCGCCCCAAGGGTATAACCGCTGATGTGGAACTGGGCATGTTGCACATTACCGGCGGTATCGCCGCCGCCCTCCGCGTATTCCATAATACCCTCCGTTTTTGAACCAGGGAACAGTTCCGTATAAAGGCCGATCGCTTCTTTTGCGCGTCCGTTCTGTTTGTTGATGAACATCAGCGTTGGCGTAAAATACTGGGTGGTGTCTCCCCGTTCCCCGGTAAATAGTTGCCAGGATACCCCGTACTTATCCTGCACCCAGCCATACTTTTTGCTAAAGGGGTATGCATTCAGCGGCATCAGGGCAAAGCCGCCATTGATCAGTTCGTTGTATAACCGTTCTGTTTCTTTTTCGTCCTCATTTGCAATCAGGAAAGATACAGACGGGTTGGGTGTAAATACGGGGCCTCCGTTCAGCAGCATCAGCTTCTGACCACCACACTCAATCGTTACCACCATGCCGGAGTCTGCGCTGATCCTTGTATCCGGAAAAATACCGGAATAAAATGTGGCGGCTTCTTTGCCGTTTGCATCAAACCAAATACAAGGGTAAATTAACTGGATCATGACTTTTATCGTTTTAGTGATGAGTTGTTTTTATTACTGTTTCTTTTTGCCGGCTTCCGCCTTTTTCATTGCTGCTTTTGCAGCCGCAGCCTTTACCCGGTATGCGGTCATTTCCCGGATCAGTTTTTTGGGCAGGGCCGCATCCAGGGGAAACTGCACCGCGCCTTTTGAAGTTTTATATGCCGCCAGCCGGTCTGCAAATGCAAGGATCGGCGCTCCTGTAGGATAAAAACCGATATGCTTTTCGTAGGCCGCATAATATACCAGTACCTCGCTTGTTTTAATCGCCGGCATATTATAACTGATCACCTCCACCGCGTTTTTTGGAGCCGCCGCTTTTACGATCTCCCGCATTTCCTCCAGCTTCTTTTTCTGGATGCCGGAGAACGCCGCGATATATGCTTCTACCGTTGTAAATTTTGTAGTGATCATATAGTCCTGTTTTAATCAGTTCCTGAATGTTAATCCGGATGCATCCAGGGCCGCTTTTAAAACCGGCATGGAAGTGGGGCCAATGCCATGCAGCGCCAGGATCTCTTTTTCTGTATGCTGTGCCAGTGCGGCCACAGTACCAATGCCGGCATGTTCCAGTGCCCGCCGCGCCGGAGCTCCCAGCCGGGAAAGAAAACCGCTCTGTGGCTTTTTCTCCTGCTCGCATAGGGGGCACACCGGGCAATCGCTGCTCTTATAATAACGATGCCCTTTGTCGCAGATTCTTAACGTGCCTTTTGCCATAACGATTGATTATTGCTGGTTAAAATACGGCTGCATTTGTTGTAACTGACGCGTATGCCTCCGCAAATGATAGTCGGCGAACAATACCCACTCCAGGCCGGTGAGGTCACCAATGGTTGGGAACGGTACACCCGCACAAAGCATCAGCAGGTCTTCTTCACGGATCCGGGCGCCGAGCGATTCACGGATCTCTTTTAATGCCTTTAACAATTGCGTTCTGTCTATCGGTTCATCTGAAGGCACCACCACCGCCGGAGCTTTTGCTTTCCGTTCAAAATTTAAAAATATCTCCCGCAGCAACGGCTCATGCGCATCCGGGGCACGTTCGGATGTTGCTTTCGGAACGGACAGTGCACTTTTTGTACCATTTAAAAATTTCAATACATGATCGCCCACCTGTGCCGGCGACCAGCTGCCTTCAAACGGAGCCTGGTTAAACACCTCCGGGGAAAAAGATTCCAGAAGGTTCGTAAAATGATCGGCTGCCGCTGTAAAATCCCGGAGCAATTCCGTTGTATCGTTTGTTATTGTTTGCATAAAAAATAATTTAATGAATGGTTTGGGAAGTATCATTCTTAATTTAAAATATCTGCACGATACCCCTTTAACTTCAATGAAAAATGTACCCGCCGGATATCGATCGGCTGCCGGGATTCAATCCGCAGGATCCGGTCACAATCTTCCAGGTCAAAATTAATTTTCGACCGGGGAAAGACGCGTTTGAGGTTCCTCACCAGCATCCTTGCCGTAGCCTTATCGAAAACATTGGTTCTAAAAATCTCGATCCGTTTCATCACCTGGGTTTAACGCGGTTTTCGTGAACAGTTTTATAATGCAGGCGAACGATCCCCGATGGAAATGTTCGTGCCTCCAGCAATTGTAAAGCCGTTGGATCCACGTCCTTAAAAAAGGGTTTGCCCCTGCCCAGCAACTGCGGATCCAGCAACAGGATATATTCATCAATGAGTTGCAGTTCCTGCAGCGCCATACTTACCGATCCGCTGCCCAGCACCACGATATCTTTTTTTGCGGTTTCTTTTATGGCACGGACCGTATCCCTGTTGAGCACGTTGTGAAAAGAACTATGCGGCCAGTGGCTGCTGTTAACCGTTGTTGAAAAGGAATGTTTCGCCGTTTCATTCATATACGCTGCCACCTCCGGATACGCTGCCGCGGCACCAGGCGTGGGCCAGAAGGCCTCCATCATTTTAAACGTTACGCGTCCGAATAAAAGGGTATCCGCAATATGCAGCGCCGAAAGGTTTGCCGCTTCCAGCTCCGGGTCGCTGGTAAACCAATCGGTTTCTCCATTGGGACCGGAAAAGATACCATCTACAGAAATCCAGTTAAAGACAAAAATCCGGCTCATATATATCCGTTTTTAGTGCTTCCTTTTCCATACAAACCTACAACAGTCATGCGCATTTGCCGATATGCAAATACGACAATATCTGGGGTTGATTACGACATTCTTCTCTTTTATCTTTGCAGAGCTAAAAAATATGAAATGAAAAAAGTTGTCATTCTCCTGTTAAAGGGCGCTAACCTTTCCAGCATCGAAAACCCAAGACAGGGTTTCGAAGAAGCCAATCAATACCTCATCGCCAATGGCCGCCAGCCGTTGTTTCAGGTACAGCTTGCTGCCGCAGAACCAAAAGTGCAGTTAAACAACGGGCTCTACGAGGTGCAGGCGCAGCTCCTTGTTAGTGAAATATACCATGCAGACCTTATCCTTGTACCTGCATTACAGGAGCCCATCATCCGGTATGTGCAGGAAAACCGGGGCATCATTCCCTGGCTGGTAGAACAGTACCGGGCAGGTGCGGAAATTGCCAGTCTTTGCATGGGCGCTTTTTTACTGGCCGGCACCGGGCTGCTGAATAATAAAAGCTGTGTTACCCATTGGAAGGCCAGCAATGATTTTGCCCGGCTCTTTCCGGAAGTGAACCTGGTGGCCGACAAGATCCTCACTGATGAAAACGGCGTGTATACCAGCAGCGGCGCCTTTTCCGCTTCCAACCTGGTACTGTACCTCATTGAAAAATATGCCGGCCGTGATGTGGCCATTTATTGCTCCAAATATTTCCAGATCGATATCCAGCGCAGCAGCCAATCTCCCTTCATTATTTTTTCCGGCATGCGCGATCATGGCGACGATGCCATCCGGGAGGCACAGGAATATATCGAACAAAACTTTGAAGAACGCCTGCCCGTTGATGTGCTTTGTGAACGTTTTGCAATGGGCCGCCGCACCTTTGAACGGCGCTTTAAAAAAGCAACCACCAATACGGTGGTAGAATACATCCAGCGGGTAAAGATCGAGGCCGCAAAAAAACTGCTGGAACAGGGCCGCAAAACCATACAGGAGGCCATGTATCATGTAGGCTACAACGATGTAAAAGCATTCCGGGATGTGTTTAAACGCATCACGGGCATGACTCCGGTAGATTATAAACTCAAATACGAAAAAATACTGGTATAACCATTAATGACGCCGGTGCCGGTAGGGTTTCCGGAAAAAGGCCTCTACCCTCCGGTTAAAGGTCCGGCTATGGTCTACCAGGGTAGCATGCCCGGAGTTGGGTACAATCCACAATTCCCCCCTGCGGATATTGGCTGCAATCTGCCGGGTATGCGCTACCGGAATCAGGTCGTTATCGCCTCCGATGATCAGCGAGGGGCACTGGATCTTCCGCAGCTCTTTTAATGCAATATTGGGTTGTTCATAGTCCAGCATAAACACCTTATAATCGTTTTGCTCTTTTTCATCGGTAAGCGGCATCCGTTTCTGCCAGGCGTTATAATCCCGCACACCATCCCGCCACACATCGGGCCTTAGCCCCAGGGAATCGGCCCACAGGTTGGCACCCGTACTGGCCAGTTTGATCACTTTTTCCGGATGGCGCATCGCCAGTTCCAGCGCAATAATGCCTCCATCGCTCCAGCCCAGTACGTAGGCGGAAGAAATATGCATGGCAGACAATAAGGCGCTGTAGTCATCCGCCATCATTTCAAAGCTGAGCGAATCCGATGGATCCACCGAACGTCCATGTGCCCGGCTATCGGCAAGGATCACTTTATATTTTTTTGAAAAATACGGAAGGTTGTTGGCAAAAGCGCTCATATCGCCCCCGTTTCCATGAATCATCAGCAAGGGCTGGCCCTGGCCATATACCTCTGTATACATACGGAATCCCCTGATGGTATAGTATTTTCCAACGGCGTCATTATAGCCGTAGGTAGCCACCCTTAACTGTCCGCAACCCAGCATCAATAATCCTGTTACCCATAAAAGGACTCCCGCAATTCCATGTTTCATACCGTCCTGTTCCGTGTTTTTATCTGCTTCTAAAGGTAAGTGCATTCACCGGTTTATACAGCAAAAGTCCCGTGCAATTTTCAGCAACACGGTGGCCGCCCTCCAACCCGTTATTAAAAGCAAGGCTGCTTTGCCCTATCTTTACGCCAGAAGCTATGTTGATGCGTTTCATAAAAACAACCTTATTGGCACCCGCGCTGCTCTTCCTGCTTGCAGCCGGAGCACAGGAGCAAACACTCCGGTTTCCTTTTCAGCTAACGGCACAAAATAATTTGTCGGTTCCCGTCCTGATAAACGGTGCCGACAGCCTGTTCCTGATGTTTCACCTTGCGGCAGATGCAGTAACATTAACAGCGGAGACGACACGAAAGATCCATTCCGTCCGGTTTGAAACCACCGATAGTGTTTCAAGCTGGGGCGGCACCGGAAATGCATCCCGCTTTAGCAGCAACAACCGGTTGCAGATCGGCGATCATACCTGGGAGCATCTTCCGGTATGGGAGGATCAGTACTCCGGAAAGGGAACCGACGGAAAGTTCGGGCCGCACCTCTTTAATAAAAAAGCCGTGCGCATCGACTTTGATAAAAAACAAATCACCATTGATGATCGCTTCCCCGTGGATGGTTATAAAAAATTCAAACTGATCCATAAAAGCGGAATGCTGTTTATTGAAGCGGGGCTCCGTATGGGCGGCAAAACCTATCTTAACCAATACCTGCTGCATACCGGTTATTCTGGCGACCTGTTACTGGACGATGCCTTTGTAATGGAAAATCATTTAAATAAAACACTAAAAGTGACGGAGACAAAAGCACTAAAAGATGCTTTTGGCAATATCGTAAAAGTGCAGAAAGCCGTTGCTCCACAGCTCACAATCGGTCCGTTCCGCTTCAACAATGTACCGGTGGGTTTCTTTGAAGGAAAACTGGGCGCCCAGCAAATGAGCTTTATGGGTGGAGATCTTCTAAAACGGTTCAACCTCATTATTGACGCGGAAAGACAATTTATTTATCTCAAACCCAACACCCTGCAACACACTGTTTTTTTTAAAGGATAAAAAGCAGGGTTACTTTTTTTCTGCAACCGTATTAATGCCCGCTATGCGTGTCAAATAATTACATATCACCTGTTTTTTGCGATCCTCCACGGCGGAGCGTTTTGTGTATCGCATTCTTTCATTTTAAAATATTATTTTTTGGCTGTGCAAATAGATTGCACTGTTATGATTGAAATTTGCATTTTAATCATAAAGCAAATCCTTTCTTATTTAAAAACACTTTCATGAGTAAATTAAAAATAACCGGAAAAGAATTAAGACAACTGGGATACCCCGAAGGTCCGGTGATCAGTATTACGATGAACCTGGTGCAGAAGCACTATAAATATGCCTCCAAAGACGCGGTTTTTACGATTTTAAAAACCGTATTGCAAACTCCTTCGGATTTTGTATCCGATGCCGTGCTGGCTCCTGTTGCCGCGCAGCTGCTGCCGCCACCGCCCAAAGAAGAAGACGGAACAGCGGTATCATTGAACCAGTCCGGCATTGCCTTTAATATTTTCGGGCGCGAACATATTGAAGAAGGCGCCCTTGCCCAGATGTATACGGCGGCAAAACTGCCGGTTTCCGTTGCCGGTGCCCTGATGCCCGATGCGCACTATGGCTATGGGTTGCCCATTGGCGGGGTACTGGCTACACGAAACGCGGTAATCCCCTACGGTGTGGGGGTAGACATCGGCTGCCGGATGTGCCTGAGCCTTTTCGATATCGATCCAAAGGAACTCACCAACCGCACCCATTATTTTGTACGGGAACTGAATGAAGCTACGTTATTTGGCAGCGGGGCCCAGTTTACAAAAGCAGAAAACCATGCTGTAATGGACCACGAGGCGTTTCAGCAACTGCCCTTTTTAAAAGAGCTGCATGGCCGCGCCTGGAAACAACTGGGAAGCAGCGGAAGCGGTAATCATTTCGCGGAATTTGGCGTGGTGGAGATCCATGAGCAGGATGCCGTATTGGGGGTGGCTCCCGGGCGGTACCTGGGATTATTGTCGCATTCCGGCTCGCGGGCATTGGGAGCCGCCATTGCCGGTCATTATACAAAGATTGCCATCAGCAAAAGGCGGCTGCCGCAGGATGCTAAAAACCTCGCCTGGCTGGATCTGAATGAACAGGAAGGACAGGAATACTGGCTGGCGATGAACCTGGCCGGCGACTATGCATCGGCCTGCCACCATATCATTCATGCAAAGATTGCCAAACAGCTGGGACGTAAACCGCTGAAAATGGTGGAGAACCATCACAACTTCGCGTGGAAGGAAATGCTGGATGGCGAAGAAGTAATCGTACACCGGAAAGGGGCCACACCCGCAGGGAAAGACGTGCTCGGCATCATTCCGGGCAGCATGACCGCGGCAGGATTTATTGTAAAAGGCCGGGGCGAGGCAGCCGCTGTAAACTCAGCATCGCATGGTGCCGGCCGCAAAATGAGTCGCAGCAAGGCCTTACAAAGCATCACGGATGCGGATCTGAAAAAAGAGCTCGCTAAACATGGCGTAACGCTGATCAGTGCCGGTTTGGATGAAGCCCCCTTTGCGTATAAAGACATCGAAGTGGTAATGAAAAGCCAGCGGGCATTGGTAGACGTGGTTGGAACATTTACGCCGAAAATTGTGAAAATGGCCGGCGATAAGATCAAAAAATGGCAAGAGAAAGGAGCAGATTGAGGTGATACCCGGTGCGGCTTGTTGTGTTGATGCTTCTTGCTGTTTAAAATGTAAACGCAAAGGCCGCAAGGAATACGCAAGGGGCGCTATTATAATTATTGATGCATTGGCGCACTTTGCGAAACCCTTGCGTTCATCGCGGTAAAAAATAAACGGCGAAATACGAAAATATCCGAACGGCAAGAACAATCATCGATACTGCTTGTTGTGTTGACGCTTCTTGCCGTTTAAAATGTAAACGCAAAGGCCGCAGGGAATACGCAAGGGGCGCTATTATAATTACTGATGATTGGCGCACTTTGCGAAACCCTTGCGTTCATCGCGGTAAAAAATAAACGGCGAAATACGAAGATATCCGAACGGCAAGAACAATCATCGATACTGCTTGTTGTGTTCACGCTTCTTGCAGTTTAAAATGTAAACGCAAAGGCCGCAGGGAATACGCGAGGGGCGCTATTATAATTACTGATGATTGGCGCACTTTGCGAAACCCTTGCGCGCTTTGCGGTAAAAAAACCACCATACTTCCCGCAATACCCTTTCCTGAATTTTTATGGTGATGTAAGAAAAGCCCGTTAATTTAGGCCTCAAATAGTAACACATGATTTTTTCGGTAAGAAGAGCCTTCCTGGTCCTCGTTATTTTTATTTGCTATACCGGCAGCACCCTTGCGCAAAAACTGCAATGGGCGCCGGATGGCCGCAGCTTTTACAGCTTTTCAGAAAAAGGCATCGCCGCCATCGATCCGGTACAGCCCGGTAATAAAAAAGTATTCATGACGGAGCAGGAACTTACCCCCGAAGGCGCATCCCGCGCACTCGCCGTGCAAAGTTTCACCATTGCACCCGATGGTAACCGCATCCTGTTGTTTGCCAATACCCGGCGCGTTTGGCGCGAAAACACCCGGGGCGATTACTGGGTATTTGACCGTACCAGCAAAAAACTGACCCAGCTGGGAAAAGGCCTTCCCGAAGCCTCGCTGATGTTTGCCAAATTTTCGCCCGACGGCAAAAAAGTGGCTTATGTGTCGAAACACAATATCTACATCGAAAATCTCCAGGATCATACACCAACACCGGTTACACAGGATGGTACCGACCGGCTGATTAACGGAACCTTTGACTGGGCTTATGAAGAAGAGTTTGGCTGCCAGGACGGATTCCGCTGGTCGCCGGATGGCTCCCAAATTGCCTACTGGAAGCTGGATGCAAGAAGTATCCGGAATTTCCTGATGATCAACAATACCGATTCGCTTTACCCCTTTACCATCCCGGTAGAATATCCGAAAGTGGGCCAGGATCCCAGTTCCTGTACGATCTGGTTCTATGATGTAGCGAAGGGCACCACAAGGCCTGCGGCCGTTGAAGGCGATCCGGTACAGCATTATATTCCCCGTATGGAATGGACGCCCAAAGGGCAATCCATCATCCTGCAGCAGCTCAACCGCCAGCAGAATGATAGCCGTATTTTCCTGGTGGATGCAGCTACCGCAACGTCGAAACAAATCTACCACGAAACCGATGCCGCGTGGATCGATATTAAAAGCCGCTGGAATGATAATGATCCGGTTGGCTGGGACTGGATCAACGATAAAGGCGAATTCCTATGGCTTTCTGAAAAGAACGGCTGGCGCCAGATCTATAAGCTGGATCTTTCCGGGAAAGAAACCCTTATTACAAAGGGCGATTATGATGTGATCCAGTTTTACCTTTATGACGCTCCTGCACAAACCATTTACTTTGCGGCGTCTCCGGACAACGCCACACAAAACTACCTGTATAAGATCTCCCTCAGCAGCGGAAAGGCAAGCCGGGTAACCCCCGCCAACCTGAGTGGTACCAATAAATACACCATTTCACCCAATGGAAAAATTGCCCTCCTGAACCATAGCAGCGCCACTGAACTGGCCAACGGGGCCGTTGTAAGTCTTCCCGATCACCGGGAACTGGTGCAAGCCAAACGGACTATGACCGTTAACTCCGGCGATCCCAGGGCAGAATTTTTTAAGATCAAAACAGCCGACGGTGTGGAGCTGGATGGGTGGATGGTAAAACCCGTTCCGTTTGATCCTGCCAAAAAATACCCGGTCGTATTCTATGTATACGGGGAACCGGCATCCCAAACCGTGCTGGACAATTTTGGCGCCGGAAGAAACTTTCTTTATAACGGTAATATGGCCCGTGACGGCTATGTATATATTTCACTGGAAAACCGGGGCGCACCTGCTCCCAAAGGAAGTCAGTGGCGTAAGGCCATCTACCGCAATATCGGCCGTATCAATATCCGCGACCAGGCCATGGGAGCCAGAGAAATTTTAAAATGGAACTTTATCGACTCCAGCCGTGTAGCCGTATGGGGTTGGAGCGGCGGTGGTTCTTCTACCTTGAACCTGCTGTTCCAGTACCCGGAGATCTATAAAACCGGTATTGCCATTGCAGCCGTTACCAACCAGCTGCTGTACGATAATATTTACCAGGAGCGGTATATGGGGGTACCCGTTACCAGCAATGAAGATTTTGTAAAGGGCTCCCCCATCACCTATGCAAAAAACCTACGAGGCAATCTCCTTTACATTCATGGCACCGGTGATGACAATGTGCACTACCAGAACGCAGAGCTGTTGATCAACGAGCTCATCCGGCAGGGCAAACAGTTTCAGCTCATGAGCTATCCCAACCGCACCCATTCCATATCGGAAGGAGACGGTACCAGCGAGCATCTTTCGGCGCTTTATACCAATTATTTAAAATTGCATTGTCCGCCCGGGGGCCGGTAAGGGAAAAGTGGGCTGCATCAAGGGGATCTGGGTGACTTGTGGGACATGGCGCCGTATTCAAGCTTATTGGCCCTTGGTGCCTTAATGCCTTTGCGGCAAACACCGCACCACGTCACTGCTTCTTTGCGCCGTTTCGGGATTAAAGATCTTGGTGTTTCTTAGTACCCTGGAACCTTTGTGGTTAATTGCCAGGAAGATAAGGGAATGTCCAATATTCATGTTCCCATTGCGCCCCTTGCGGATCCATTGCGTTCATTGCGGTTAAAGCGAAGACCGGGCAGAAGCTTTAACGTTGGTCTTTGACAACTTGCATACACACTTGTATGCAAGTCCTGACCTTTTTTAACGGTTACTCATTTTATAAGCTAAATTTACCAGGACCAATAAGAGGAATGTTAATGCCACAAAGACATAAAGTCGCGAAGATGCACGAAGGGGTAGTACAGCTTTAAAAATCTTAGTGTTTCTTCGTGCCCTGGAGCCTTAGTGGTTAATTGCCAGAAAGATAAGGGAATGTCCAATATTCATGTTCCCATTGCGCCCCTTGCGGATCCATTGCGTTCATTGCGGTTAAAGCGAAGACCGGGCAGAAGCTTTAACGTTGGTCTTTGACAACGCACATACATACGTGTATACAAGTACAGATCCTTTTTTACGGTTACTCATTTTATAAGCCAAATTTACCAGGACCAATAAGAGGAATGTTAATGCCACAAAGACATAAAGTCGCGAAGATGCACGAAGGGGTAGTACAACTTTAAAAATCTTAGTGTTTCTTCGTGCCCGGGGCCTAGTCGTTAATTGCCACAAAGCATTTCCTGCCAGGAACTGAAGCATAATGGAATTATGTCTGACCGAACCGATGCTGATAGTCATTAAAAGTTGAGGATTTATTCGTCAGCCAGCATGCCCCTCCTGTTGCCGGTTCGGCTTTTGTCGTTTAGTTTCTGTAATTCATTTTTTGTAATCCAAAGTTCATGTCCAATTGTGTCGGTTATGTCGTTGTATCTAATTAGGTCGCCAAGTATTTTTGAATTGTCAAACTTTGCCGCTTTAATTACCGCAAACTTGTAAAAATGGTCTCCGGACCTGCCAGGTTGAACGTTGTCAAAATAAATAGTATCCTCAACAACTCTAAATGTTCCCTTGATTTCTGAAACACCAAAGCAGCCAATTCTTTCTCTGAAAGTAAAGTCGTCTTTAAGTTTAAGAGTTGTCAGGCAGTTTGCTGAACCTTCCCTTTCCGCGACCAGTACGTCATTACCTTCAAGCTTATCAAAGTCAACAAGTCCCAAAGGTTTGAAATATATCAATAGTAAAACGGTTGTCAATAGTCCGATTACCAGGAGCCGCTTTTTCTGTCTGAATTTTTCTTTGATTAAAAGATAGAGTTGCCGCAACAGCGCTATTGTAAGTCCTAAATACACGGCTACTAATAACAGAAACGCGGGAAAGGCAAATAGTCCAAGTTTGCCTTCCCAATAGTAGTTCGTGTTAACTAACAGAAAGAAAACAATTGTCGTTATAATTAATCCTCTATTTTTCAATGTGGTGTAAAATGCGGTTTAAGCTGACCGTTAACTCTTAAATATACGAAATTTTTATTCGCAAATTTTGCGTAAAACAAACTACATTGACGAAGTAAACCAATCGTCAACCGAACAACCCTGTATTATTGTCTTATATGAAAGCAGGTTTCTAGCTGTTGTGGTGCCGATATATTTTATAAGCTACATTTACCAGCACCAATAACGCTTCGTAAAACATTACCAAATTTCCTTTATATACTTCCGTACCTCCCTTATAGGTAATTACCGCATCCAGCATATCCAGCAGTTCCGTTTGAGCATAGGACCCGCGGAAAGTTTTACAGAATTGGTGAATGACCTGCTGCGGGTTTTTCTTTTCCCCGGCAGTCAGCAAAACCGGGGTATTCATTTTAGCGATCATTTTCCGCGCGTCTTTTGACAGCCCTTTTTGATGCTTTCGTTTTCTGCCCGCGTTTTTTTGTTCATTCAAGACATGGAAGGCCTCTATGAGCCGGAACAGCTGTTGAATAAAATCCATCAGGTCTTCCCGCGCTCCACCTTCGTCATACGCGCTATTATCGTTACATAAGGCCTGGCGTTGCCAGCATTGCAGTTCCTGCTTCAGCTCATCCGGGTGATAGGTATCAAAGACTTCCCATAGGATGCGCAACGGCCGTTTACCGGCCTGGCTCAAAAAGTGCCAGGGCTTGTAAAAACGTTTTCTGTTGGTGGTGCCGGTTTCCATAAATTGGGTGTTTTTATTGGAAAGTATTTTGTAGTTCAGGTTGCAACGGAGCATTTATTAATCGTTTTCCGGCATCGGATACTATTTCATGAACGCGCCGGATCTTGCCGGTAAGGATTAATAACTCTTCATCCGTAATTTTATAATCGTCTTTATACCGGGTGTCTATATAGGCTTTTTGCAAAAGATTAAACAGGCGCTTGTCCCGCTCCGTTTGCCGGGAAAATATTTCCGGCAGTTGATGCGCCACCAGGCTGCCATAGCGCAGCAGCCGGTCAATGCTGTGGGTATTGGCATGGTAGCCGGTTCCCGTCATCAGCAGCGCCCGCAACGCCTGTTCCGCCGATTGATGCAGCATAAAAGCAGCCATCTTGTGCTGCTTGCGCACGCGGTACAGTTCCGCCCCTGCCAAAAACTCTTTGGCTTTTAATAACCCCTCCTGCCATTGCTTAGCAGCCTCTTTATTGTTGATAGATGCTTTGATCTCCGGGAAATCCTCCCGGCAAATGCGCCCCGCATCAAACAGCACGGGGGCGTGTTGCCATACGGACAGGGCAAAGGGCAGACCGGCTTGCAGCCACTCCACAAAAGTGGGTGTAGCCAATACAAGTGTAGTAACCGGCAGGATGTTGCTGCAATGGTTTTCTATCTTATCCTGCCACTCGTGCAATTCCTTGTTGGCAAGGTTGGACAGCAAAATGAGGAGTGTACAATCAGACAATTGCTTGCAAGCAGGAGCCGATTGGTTAAATATACTCTCGCATCTGTTGCGGTGCAGTGTAGCGCCCAGCAAGAAGATCATGTCCGGGTCAGCAATTTTTACAATTACATCCGTAAGCTGTTGCTGGTAGAGGGCAATGGCCTCCCCGTTGGTAAAGGGCTTCATCGTAACTCCGTTTTAATTGGCTGACGCCTGGTTTTCCGAAACCATTTTTTAAACCACCAGTTTTGGTGTTGATCCCGCCATTGAGCGTAGCGGCCTACCATTTTACCGTTGCTTTCGCGTGGAAACAGCAGGCCAACGGCATCCATTTCCTTAAAAATTTCCCGGATGTCGGCTTCTGTATAATGCTCCTGCCCGTAACCATGTGCAATAAAATAATTGATGAGGTGTTCTTTTGCAGCATCCCGCCCCTCCCGGTTCCAGCAGCCGCAGGAAAGGTTATCCATAAAATCGATCAGTATCGTTTTAGGTGTAACATCTGCCAGTCGGCAAAGCAGTAAAAATTGATACGGTAGGGTAAATTGAACGTTAGCAAAGCGCTCCCAGGCCCCGGTTTGCCATTTTAGCTCGGGCTTGGGCTTGCGCCGTTTTTGTTTTCGGTTAGGTGTTTTTTGCATGGCGGAAAGCATTTAAAGGTGAAGAATATGCATACAGACCAACCGGCGGCGCATAAAAAAGACGTGGGTTGGTCCTTACCGTGCTGACGGGCTGCGACACCCTGACTACGTATAAGAACGCCCACGCCATAACGTGAGCGATTTACCTTATTTCCCGTAGTCGTTGAAAGGTCGCAGTTTTCAGCACGAGAATAAAGCAAACACGCTTATAGCTTTTTATAATTGTATTTGCAAAATAAGTGTTATCCGTTTATCCTGAAAGAAGAATTAAGTTATCAGTATACATAAATAAAATATTTAAAATGATCAAATATCAATCATAAAGATACAATGTTTGCTCTTAAAGAATAAATAATATTACAATATGAATAAATATCTCTGAAATTCAATAATGTAAGGTTTATTAGATTTGTTGTCACAGTCTAAATATTATAACTTAATGAACAAATCAACGAGCTTAAAGAACAACAAATTACCCATTTTGATAAATAGATTAGCTATTGTTTTAAAAGAAGAAAGAAGATCAAACAGATGGTTAGCTTCAGAAATTGGATTCACAGAAACTACGGTTTCGAAGTGGGTGAATAATGCCAAGCAACCTAACGTTTTTGTGTTTTATCTAATTGCTCTGATTTTGAGAAGAGATTTAAAAGATTTGTTTGTTTCATCGGAAGAAATAAGTGACAAGGAACGTGTAAGCCAAGTCAAAATACTTATGGGAATGGTTGAAAAAGGAAAACGGACGGGAAAGGATAAAAAGTAAAATAAAGATAACGGCCTACTGAAAAAAATATAACCCTAACTAAAACTAAGCTCAATGATTGCCAGTTTATATATTCAAAGCCATGAATATTTGATTGATACACCACAAACGATAAATTTCGGGGGCAAGTATTTATATGGCTATCATCCAGATGGCAAAAAATTAATTGTTTCGCGAAAGCCCAATCCAAAATTTATACCTGGTTTTTTCAAAATATCTCCCAGCAAATGTGAAGTGCAATTGCTCAGTGCCATTGTAGGGAAAAATGGTGTTGGTAAATCATCTATACTGGATTCAATCAGATCTGTTTTTGCAGATAATTCACATGCGATGCCCCTTAAGAAAATTACAATTTTGGTTGAAATCGAAGGTGAGACTAAATATATTACTTCTGAATATTCACAAATATTTTTAAAAGAGAATAGCAATAAAAATCTCTTGCCACTAGAAGAAGCAAATAAAACAGATTTTCAAACTATTTATTATTCACCGCATTTTGATTTAAAATATAATCCAAATTTTGATGATCCGGATAGCTATGATATTTCTTTAGACGCCTATACTAAAAAAGATCTAAGTGAAACTGAAAATAAGGGAGCTAACGAACATGGCGTCATGTATGATTTGCATGAAGAATTAGTGTATAAAAATGCTTTGCGACAAATTGAGTTCTTAAATTCTAATGAATTTGAAAAAAGTAGTTTTAGAGAAATATTTGATATTCCAGAATATAAAACAGGCATACTTTACATCCGGGATTTGGAGATTCCGTCTTTTCACAATACTCCGTATAATTTCAGGAATTTGTTGAGAAAAATATTAGATCGACTCGATAGTGAAGTAAAAGACTGGCTACGTACTTATCGCGACAACCCAGAAAAAAACAATAATAAAAGACAGTTAGATGTCGACAAATTTCAGCTTGAACGGTTTGTTTTGAAAGCTTTTATTTCTGTTGTTATCAATCAAATGGAGAGAGGGAATGATTGGTTGAATGAGGGATATTTTAAGAAAAATCTAGATGAGGAGAATATCAATAAACTATCAGCAAAGGAATTGTTCTTCCATTTTATAGAAAATTCATACCTGCAAGTGGGAATAAATGAAAAAAAAATATCTGAGGCTGAAGTAATTCAAAATTTATATACTAAAATAGTAGCGCTCATTGCTAATGAGAAAGATCATGACAATTTATCTGCAAAGAGTATTAGGCTAAATCTTGAAGATCTAAAAGAAGTGTTGACCTTTCATAGAAAGGCAATCACTAATATAATTCAATATTATCCAGCCTTAGACGGGATCTTGCCTAAAGGAAATTTCATTACAGGCTTTCTGGACTTTCGCCCAACAGATAGAAACATGAGTTCTGGCGAAACTGCTTTTCTTAACTTCTTTTCTAAATTATATGAGTTTATTCAAAATAATCTTATAGGGGAGCGTAAAGCATTTGAGGACAAAAACAATTACATTTTATTATTGGATGAAGCCGATCTTGGCTTCCATCCGGCGTGGAAAAGAAAATATATAACTGCACTCCTTAAAACCCTTCCTTACTTTTTTGAATCATTAAATGTCTTACCTAAACTTCAAATTATTATAACTACACACGATCCAATAACGTTGTCGGATATACCAGTAAACAATGTTGCATTTCTACACAAAAAAGGGAAGCACTTGGCTGTAAATGATGATGAAAATAAAATTCAAAGAACTTTTGGTGCCAACATTACAGATTTATTGGCGGACTCATTTTTCATAGAGGATGGTTTAATTGGACATTTTGCAAAATATAAGATTGAAGAGGTTATTACCTGGATAAAAAAGGAACAAGTAAAACAGCAACGTAATAGTAATTATCAGCCAAGCGAGAATGATCTCAAAAAAATGAAGACTACGATTAACTTGATCGATGAAAGAATTGTGAAAATAAAGCTGGCAGAAATGTTAACTGAGGTTTTCTCCGATAACATCTATTATAATAACGTGATCGATTCAGAAATTGAATATTTACAACGAAGGAAAAAATAATATGCAATACATAGATCTTACTCGTCCCAATATTATAGCTGCAAAAGATGTGCATTTTAGTTTCATGAGCTACATAATAAAGAAGAAACTCTTAGGAACAGGATATAGCGGGCTTCCACCAAAGTCTAATATGAATCAAATAAATAAGGTTTCTGGGGTTAAAGCAAGTATCCATAATTTTTTGATCAAAGATGATAATCTGAGAGATGTGCTAATTGGTTCGCCAGACGTGCTTGAAAAGATTAAGGATAAATTTAGTTCAAGGGGAGAAAAAAAGTCACTTAATCTTTTACTTAACTACGACTCGTGGTGTGTAACAAAATCAGATTCAACGTATAGATTTTACAACGCATATAATTTGGCTGAGAACCTGGACATTCCTACATGCATTTACTGTAACCGAATTTACACAAAAACTGTCACTTCTGAATTGGGGAAGAAAGTGACACGACCAACATTTGACCATTGGTTTCCCCAAAGCGAATATCCTTTATTAGCTTTATCATTTCATAATTTGATTCCGAGTTGTTCTGTTTGTAATAGTGGAGTTAAGGGAAGTGCCACCTTTAGTCTGAATACTCATTTTCACCCATATTATAAGTATCCTGGTGCCACTTTTG
This sequence comes from Niabella pedocola, assembly GCF_021044425.1. Taxonomy (GTDB): domain Bacteria; phylum Bacteroidota; class Bacteroidia; order Chitinophagales; family Chitinophagaceae; genus Niabella; species Niabella pedocola. The sequence continues at coordinate 815,498 of NZ_JAJNEC010000005.1, forward strand.
ATTACAAGTTTAGTTATACACTCAACGCTTTAAGAAAGTATCAGTTTAGAATAAAAACTCCGAATAGTTTTTCAGAAAACTCTGTAAAAGCGTTCGCTCTTGAAGATATCTTTAAAGCACATGAGGACGAAATTTCTGATTTGATTAGAATAAAAGAGACTTATTCTGATAGATATATTCAAATTCTTGAAGATAGTGTTTTAAAAACGGTGCGAGTAAGCAAAAAGGAAGTTTATCGTTTGGCGTTTGGCGTTCACTTCCATGAAAAAGATTTTGACCGGCGCCCGTTAAGTAAAATGAAAAAAGATATTCTAACAGAATTAGGTGTTATATAATAAACATCAACAAAGAATTTGATATGATAGAATCAAATACTCACTTTCTATTACAACTAAGGTAGTCCTGAAAACGAATAGTCATATTCAAACTGCTCACCATCTACTCTATTTCAAAAAATCTACTTTTGAAGCCAGGGAACAAAATGTTACATAAATTGATTCCGGTAGAAGTAGACACTACACCTGCTTTCTATGTGAGAAATGTATCCTAAATGTAAGTACCCCCTTTTTCAGACAGCTATAAGTGTTAACCGATTTATGGGCATATTCAATCTATCGTACTTAATCCGGATCCTTAAAATCCCTTCGCCTCTCTTGCGTGATACGCTCTCTTTCGCCGACGATCTTCTTTTCAAAGAAGTGCTTATGCTCAGTATAGGCGCTTTGTCGTGGAAGACTGTTGATCATTGTTATTATTTGCTCATAAAACTTAATACGGTCAAGTAATTGGGGCACCCAACTGCCAATAGTACTACTAGTCCGGTAAAAATGGATCCGACTGACAAAATTCACATCTTTATTGAGTATCAAAAACCCTTTTAAGTGTTCAATAAAATCATTTCGGTAACTTTCAAAGACAAGTGTTAACAGAATTTGAATCATTCCGTTATTTTGAGCATAAAATTCGATCAGCTTTGATAAGGTTGCCTTTACTTTTTGAGTGGTTGCTTCGGGAAATGATTCTCGAAATGCAAACAGATTTTCGATATCACTAGTCTGAATATACACAGTATCCTTCTTAACAGCTACTTCCGCCATGATCTCCTCTATAACTTCCTGGTAGTTGTCCAGCTCCCAGACAGAATTCAGTGTCAGTCTATCGAAAGCTAAGGTTGCGGTATAATCAAAACCAATTTTACCGGACTTTAATGATCGAATCAAGAACTTCCAATCATACGATAAAAGTAACCCAAGCTCTTTCCCATTGTGATCATAATGTTGAACATAGCGCTTTTGACAGATGTAGATATCTTCGAGTAGCTGCATATGCTTACTAAAATGCACAATATTCTTCCTGCAAAAATCACGACCAAGATCCCAGGACATCTCTCCCCGTCTTGAGTAAACGATCTGGCTGAGATAGGTGATAATATTATGACCTTTTAATTTTCTTTGTCTGGGGTTATTCTTTTGAAGTTGCTCGAAAGAGAGTTGAAACTTTAAATAGGCGCTCATATCAAAACAGACAGACTGAGTAGTATCTGTTTGGAGTACAACAATCACACTCTCTAAGAGTTGAGTAAAAATATCTGGTTCCGCCACTGCGGAAGCCAGTTGCATGATCCAGGCATCCCGGTCTGCCAACTCACTATCCCGGATCAAGGCAAGTAATTTTCTAGCAGAAATCAACCGCTCCTGTAGAGAATACTGAAGCATTTGCTTATCCAACTTAAAGGATAGATCTTTTTTGAAATAGAGTTCTACTGCCTTTTTATAATGGGTCTTATTGATACCGCCTATAATTCCATACATATCTGACATCCCACGGTCAAGACTCCAATTTGATCCATTCTCCTGCAACGCCAATACTTCACTTACTCTCAGTATCCACATCTTTATCTCGAGCCATGTTTTGCTTTTAAGCGTACGTTTCAAATGACTCCATCTATATTTATTCTGCTTTTCAACGCTAATGTCCCTATCATATGGCTTACCATTTAAAAGGGCATGAATCATTAATACTTCAGATTGCTCAAATCGTTTGCTACCTCTAAGACCACTAACGTTTTTTTGTTTCAATCGTTCTTTGAGATCCATAACCCAAACGCAGCGATTAAATTGGAGTTCAGATAATTTTTTTAATATCAGGTTAAAAAAAGGAACCATTGCCCGATAAACTTCAGAATCCATGTCCCCACCGGGATAGACCAACACTTTCATGAGATCAGTAGCCAGAATTTTGTCCACATCAAAATGCTTAACACCAATTTTTAGCAGGCGTTCTCTTAAAGCCAATAACTCAGGTGTATTTGCCATTTTGAAATCCACCCAAGAAAGATGGATGCCTTTAGAGGCGCTATCATCCTTAAATTGCCATTTCAGCAATTTTGTAGCAACTACCAAAGCGACACCCGCTACAATCTGTTGTTGAAGCTCGCTATCGGCCGGGTCTTCCAATACGTCGAGCAACAAATTTTGGCGCCGGTAATCAGCAAATTCCGCTTCGGTAGCTCGGAAACTAAACAGTTCTTTTATCGCATACAAAAAGTAAGGCATTAATGCGGAGTCCTTCGCTACTAATTCGATAGCAAGCTCAATTGAGGCTTTGAGTGATTCATTCGGATGACACCAGAATGGAACCAGTAGCTCCAAATAAGGTTGAGGATTTTGGTGAACATTCTGCTCCATCCTAAAAGATAACTTGTGAACACCCTTAGATTCCTGTGCATTGATCCAGTCCTGAATAAACACCAGGGTTTCGTTTCTCCTGTAAAACCAGAACATTGAGTAAAATTCGTAGATGTCAGCGCTCTCGCTTAATTGCTGTCGAAGGTAGTCCAGGTGCGGCATACTAAGCTTTTGAATAAGCTCATCGCCAAAAGTGTTATTCACATCGATTAGGGCATGCTGTCCCTCACGGGCATATTGACTAAAGAAAGTAGTCATCCATTTACCTAAATCGATTAGCCCGCGACCACCCTCTAGGAAACATCTATAAAATGCGAAAGTCCCCAAAGGTTGATCTTGAGGCTTTGCAAGGTCGTTTTCAAAAAGATTGATCATTTCTGAGGAGTGAAGTTTTTCCAACATACTCCATAAGTCATTCTTTTCAATACCGAACTGTTCCTTTAATGTATTATGAATGTCGTCATCACGTTTTTCCAGTCGTTGGAAAAACCAGACGATAGCAATGGCTTGAATAGCGAGTGGTTCCTTGATCCAATGCAAATCACCAGCAGCTTTATTAAAATACTTCTGATAAAGTAGTACAGGGTTGTCCAAGAACTTTTGGGATCCACCCCTCTCTACTGCTTGAGTCGCCATCATCGCCAGGCGGGCGTTGCCTTTGGCTAACTCAACAACCCTCCGTTTAAAAGTATAAGACCTTTTCAACCAGGGTTGATCATTAGTTATGATCGTTTCTATATCTCCATCCTTCATTTCATTAACCGTCATACGCTGCCACTGTATTTCAGCATCTTCAAGGGTTTCTGTTACTTTTCCACTTGCATAATCCCTCGCTGTTACTATTACTTTGATGGTATTGATCCTTGGACGTTTTATATAGGAAAGAATAGACGACAAATCATCGATAGATCGATTTATATCATCTAGTAAAACGACATAACTACAAGTGCCTGAAAAAATGGAGTTCAAGTCATCATAGATGGGTATAGCGGAGGACTGGATCACAAGTGGGCAAAATCCTTCCTCTCGCATATTTTCCAGCAATTGAACCGCCAGCTTTGACTTGCCTACCCCTGATGGACCATAGATTGCCAGTACATCTGTCCGTGTCAGTAAATTTAGGCAAGTTTTTAATTCGTCCTTTCTAGCGACGAAGGAATTGATCAGTGACGGCTGATAACCTTGAGTCGATTTTGATAAATAATGTGGCAGGTCATAGATATCCGCTTTCAGCACTTGAATACCAAGGTAACATCCGAGCAATGTAGGATGCCGCTCAAGTTTGAGTGGTAGATTATCTATATTCAAGATCTCAAGCTCAATGGTTTTGCTGAAGCTCTTAGCATACAGAACCAGTTTTTTATGTTCAGCCACCGTGATCTTGCTGGTACAGGCGAGAATAATCCTCTTAATATTGCGTGCTTCAATGCCAGTAACTTTTTGATCAAAACAATGACAAATATCTCCTTTAAGTTTGTTAAAGAAAGTAATGCCAGTAGGCAATTTTTCCTTCGTAGTAGATTCAACAAAAATGTACCTATCGCCGTCTATAAAGAATGCATCTGGCCCACCTTTGCGGGTCTTATCCTTACCAACTACTAGCCCTGGAGCGCCCATAAACTTGTAGCCTTCCATATATAAGAGATAGGAGATCAACCTTTCAAACGTCGCTTGGTTAACTGCGGCTAACGCCGATTGGATGTGAATTGTATAGTTCATATTCGTATGCAAATTAATGAATAATGTCTTGATTATGCAGCTAGAAGCTTGCATTTTAAAGAGTTCCAAACTTGTTTACCAATTAATCCAATAGGCTGTTGGATTATTACCTCGGTTTCTATGTCAATTAAATCAACCACAAGCTTTACCGTCATTTCCATTTCTTCCGGCTCACTTTCAGCAATCATCAATTCAAGCGCCACTAGGGTTATCAGCGATCCGGTGGGAGCCAATGACTAGAATTATCTTGAGAGTATAAATTCAACCTTTCCAAACTACCGAGAAAAACTCAGGAATAATCGGTTTCTATAACTGGTCCCAGGTATTGCCGACCGACAAAAAGCAAATACTTTCCCCAGTTCTAGTATACCGCATACTGCCCCCTACCGATACAGCAACGATATACGAAGGATACAGCCAGGATATAGCCAGGATACAGAAACGATATACAAAGGATATACAAACGATACAGAAAGGATACAGAAAATAGGCGTTTTGCGGTCACAAGGGATCAGAAGGGGTCAGAAGAGATCAGGAAGGATCATAAGGGATCATAAGGGGTCAAAAGGGATCAAAAGGGATCAATAGGGATCAAAAAAATAAAACAGCCCTTTAATACCCCAATTTTATGTAAGCAAACATTCTTTTATTCATTTTTAAAAATTAAAACTATGGGAAGAGTCACCAATTCCATTTTAAGCGGCACCTCCGGCCGCACCGGGCGTATTATTATCGCCAACGTTCATGGTGTGGAAATAAGCCGCATCCGGCCTTTGAAGCGCAACACGATTACCGAACCGCAAATCGCTCACCGGGACCTGTTTCGCTTTGCAGTAGCCTTTTTAGGCCTGTACAAGTCCTTTGCACGCCTGTTCTTTGGCAAGCGCAAAGGGCTGGTAACACCCTATAACCAGGCACAGGCCAATGTAATGGAAAGCATCAGGCTTGGCAGCGGCGATGTAGTCATCAACTACAACAAAGTGCTTATTTCGAAGGGTACCCTGCTGGACATGATTCCCGGCAGTATCAGTGCAGGGGCGGCACAGGCCATTACGGTTACCTGGACCAATAATGCACCGCCGGCCAGCACTAATGAAAGCGACCTGTGCACCGTTTTTGTTTACGTGCCATCGCGCAGGGACGGACAGCTTTTTAGCGGGGTAGCAGCGCGCCTGGCAGGCACTGCTACGGTAAACCTGCTGCCCCTTTACGCAGGCGAGGAAGTGCATGTATGGGCGACCTTTACCGACGAGGGAGCCACTGAGGCCTGTAATTCCAAATACATGGGCTCCGTAACACTTACCTGATTCTTTTTTGAAAAAAAACCGTTGCCGGGGGTATTGTATATACCTCCGGCATTTTGCTGTATATCCATGCCCGGGTTAAAAACAATGATCACTTTACAAATTAAATAGGGCGCATTTCAATTTTTCGCTTTGACAAACTTTTTTTTAATCGTCATTTCGAGTTTTTAATTTACGTTGTAAAATCAATGAGCCTATGACATCATATTCTTTCGTCACCCTGACCGGAGTGGAAGGGTCTCTTATGCACGGACAGTCTGACATCAAAGAGATGCCTCGGCTCCACTTTGCTGCACCCGGCATGACGAAAGTATAATCGGTGTTCAATGTATAATTTAATCTGTCATTGGCAAGCGAGGCGGGAAATCTCACTCTTAAAGAAGAAGATTTCTCTCCCGCCGGGCGGGATCGAAATGACGATTGCGAAAATTTGAAATATATCCAACTAAACATATAACATTTTATTATAATTAAAAGTATGTATATTCATAGTAATGTTTCCTTTTGCTGATCGATGAATACCGTATCATTTATAAACAGAACGGAAACGCGGTGCGCCTGCTGGTTATTTGATCAACATGCTTTCACCATTTGCAGTGCCATCCTTATGGCCGGTGAAACAGTTTATTGAAGGAGCAGTACAACACGCACCCTGTAACTACCATGCCGGAACTGAAATGAGCAAACCGGCTTTCGCGGAAAGCCCTTTTATAACCCTTTCAAACATCCAACATGGCAACCAAGGTAAATCTGTCCGTACATCAATTAGAGCTGCTGCAAAAAAAGTATGAGGCGTCTGATGCCTTTGAGCTCGTTAACAATAAAGCAATGATGCGTATGTCGCATATTTCTAAAAGCACGCTCTACCGGCTACGCACAGAAATGAATATACCCTATGTTAGAGTAGGCCGGCAAATCTTTTATATACGGGGAATGGTGATACGGCAGTTGTTGCTGCAACATGACGCGCTACCCTCAAAGCGGTCGTAGTTACGGGAGGAACGAACCACGAAGACAGGAAGGCACCAAGAAACACAAAGAACAAAATCACCTTAGTGTTGCTTCGCGGATCTGCTGTCAGCGTCCCTTACAGGAGACGCCGACAGGAAGCAGGAAGAATAAAATCAACCTTACTGCTGCTTCGCGCCTTTGTGCCTTTGTGGCAAACACTCCGCCGCGTCTCTACCTCTTTGCGCCGTTGCGAGAAAACAAACCACAAGGACAGGAAGGCACTAAGAAACACAAAGAACAAAATCACCTTAGTGCTGCTTCGCGAATCTGCTGTCAGCGTCCCTTACAGCAGACGTCGACAGGAAGCAAAAAAATAAAATTGACCTTAGTGCTGCTTCGCGCCTTAGTGCCTTTGTGGCAAATACTCCGCCGCGTCTCTGCCTCTTTGCGCCGTTGCGAGAAAACGAACCACAAGGACAGGAAGCCACCAAGAAACACAAAGAACAAAATCACCTTAGCGTTGCTTCGCGAATCCTCTGTCAGCGCCCCTTACAGCAGACGCCGACAGGAAGCAAAAAAATAAAATCAACCTTAGTGCTGCTTCGCGCCTTAGTGCCTTTGTGGCAAACACTCCGCCGCGTCTCTGCTTCTTTGCGCCGTTGCGAGAAAAACGAACCACGAAGACGGGAAGGCAACAAGAAACACAAAGAACAAAATCACCTTAGTGTTGCTTCGCGGATCTGCTGTCAGCGTCCCTTCCAGGAGACGCCGACAGGAAGCAGGCTACGCATAGAAATGAATATACCCTATGTTAGAGTAGGCCGGCAAATCTTTTATATACGGGGACTGGTGATACGGCAGTTGTTGCTGCAACATGATGCGCTACCCACAAAGCGGTTGTAGTTCCGGGAGGAACGAACCACGAAGACAGGAAGGCACCAAGAAACACAAAGAATAAAATCAACCTTAGTGTTGCTTCGCGCCTTTGTGCCTTTGTGGCAAATACTCCGCCGCGTCTCTGCCTCTTTGCGCCGTTGCGAGAAAACGAACCACAAGGACAGGAAGACACCAAGAAACACAAAGAACAAAATCACCTTAGCGTTGCTTCGCGGATCTTCTGTCAGCGTCCCTTACAGGAGACGCCGACAGGAAGCACAATCACCTTAGTGCTGCTTCGCGTCTTTGTGCCTTTGTGGCCAATGACACACAACATTGCTCCGTATGAAAACTATTGACGAATGTCATTAATTTCTAAAATACAGCTGAATAGTTTTGCATCCTAAAATAAAACAAGATGAAAAAAATATTCAGTTATGCCGGTTATGGTTTTGTTTGTATTTCTGCATTAAGCCTTGCATGGGTCGCGGCAATGGCGTGGTACAATCCGCAGGCGGTTATGGACCTGGTGCATGTAACGCTGAACAATACCGATGCATTAAGTTCCATCAGGGGCGTATATGGCGGTGTGGGTTTTTCGGTGATCGCCGTATTGATCTACACCATGCGCAGGAACCTGCCTCTTGCATTGCTTTTCCTGAGCCTGTTCTGGCTGCTGTATGCATTGTCAAGGCTTGTTACAATCTGGGCCGACGGATCCCTGGGCAGCTTTGGCAGCAACTGGCTCACCATCGAAACTACATTTGGTATGATAGCGCTGGTGCTTTACCTGGGCAACAGGAAGCGGTCTCAAAAGACCGTTACAACATAGTGTCATCAGAACTGCCTCGGATCCGCATCAACGAACAGCCACACTCCATTCCCGGGCTGAAATCCATCCGGCATGCCCCAGCGCATACTGTCGTCCTGAGGATGTCATCCCGGACTTGTTCCGGGATCTATTCCTGTTTCAGGACCTGAAAAGACAGACATAACATCAATTCCGGGCGCAGCAATTTTTGAGACGTCCTGTTTTCTACCGCGTTTTGTTAAAATCCTTATAAATGATGCCTGTGCTAAAGATGCCGGACCTGCAGGCCCGGCATCTTTGTTAACTTCATGCTTCCAATTATGCTGAACCCCTAAATGCGCTTATGTATGAAATACCCGATTCTATTTAGCCTGGTATTATTTGTACTGTCCTGTAACATACCGGATCCCGCTCCTGCGGATCTGAATAACCGCCCTTCTGCTAAAGACACCCTGCACTTTTTTTCAAAAAATGTGAATGATTCTTTCACTGTTTACATAAATCTTCCGGCCGGCTACCGCTCAGACAGCAGCAAACATTTTCCGGTGGTGTATCTGCTCGATGCGAATCTCTATTTTGATATCATGGCCACCGTACTTAACAACTATACGGCAGTAGGACTTACACCGCCGGTGATACTGGCGGGCATCGGTTACAAAAACTTTCAGACGATGGACTCGCTCCGCAACAGGGATTATACATTTCCCACGGCAATTCCTGAATACGAAATGCCCGTGAGCGGCGGGGCACCGCAATTTATGGCTTTTATCAACAACGAACTGGCTCCGGCACTCGACCGGCAATTCCGGACAGACACATTACAACAAACACTGATGGGCCACTCACTGGGCGGCTATTTTACCTGTTATGCGTTGCAGCAGCGGCTGGCCGGCAAACAGCAGCGCTTCAGGAATTATATTGCAGCAAGTCCCTCTTTACATTACAACAACTACTTCCTGCTGAATGAGTTTAAAAAAGAGGTTCCGGTACACCACGACAGTCTTAATGTTTACATAACTTTTGGCGGCCTGGAAAAACAGGATAGCCTTTGCCGCCAACTTTCCTTATTACTTCCATCAGGCATCACAAAAAAGATCGACACCTATTCTGCCCTGGATCATATGGATACACAACTGCCGTCTTTTATTAAAGGGCTTCAATGGCAGGCAGCACCCGGGCAGCCGTAAAAAAAAATGTCCGCCCCTGAACGGCGGACATTTAAAATGAACAGTTCGTAGTTTAATAATCATCGTTGAGCGCAAACACTGGCTTGCGGTACATCCAGTCGCCCCCGGTAAAATCCGGAAATTCTACGGTTTGATGCCCCAGTGCGATCGATTGCTCGCTCAGCGGAGTGATGGCACTCCAGGTAGCGGCATCATACACATCCATCTGCGTAGGCTCCTTCCGTTTTGCAGACTCAATAAACGAATGGATCACAAAGAAGTCCATGCCACCATGACCGGCACCTTCCGCATCCTTGCCATATTTTTTCCACAATGGGTGATCGTATTTATCCAGCCACTCCTGGGCTTTATCCCAGGTATGTGGTTTTGATACCCCTTCCACATAAATGCCGCTGTTTACATCCATCCACAGGCCCTTGGTACCCTGAACCCGGAAGCCCAGTGAATAAGGACGCGGCAGGTTGGTATCATGCTGCAGGATCACGGTTTCGCCGTTTACACAACTGATTTGCGTGGTTACGATATCACCCAGTTTAAAATTCACTTTTGCATTCTTATGGGTAGGCCCGCCTACATCTACAATGTACTCATGCAGGCCGCGGGATTTTGTAGAAAATGCGTTGAGCGATACAAAACGGTTTCCGCGGTTGATATTGATATACTGGGCTACAGGCCCGATACCATGGGTGGGATAAAGATCCCCGTTACGCCACACGGAATGATCGGTACGCCACCGGGCTTCGGAATAGCCGTCGGTATGGCCAAATTCTGCCCCCCTTCCATAAGGCGTTTTACCATCATTGAATTTTACCCCGCGCAGATCATGCTGATAGCCTCCCTGCAAATGCACCAGCTCTCCAAATACGTTCTGGCGTACCATGTTCAGCACCGCCAGCACATCCCGGCGGTAGCAAACATTTTCCAGCATCATTACATGCCCGTTATACCGTTCGGCTGCACGTACCACATCCCAATGGTCCTGTAACGAAATACCGAGGATCACTTCCGTGCCAACATATTTGATACCCGATTCCAGGGCGCCAATGATCATGGGTTTATGCAATTCCCAGGGCGTTGCGATCACCACCGCTTCAATCCCCTTTTTTGCATACATATTTTTCCAGTCTTCCGGTCCGTTCGAATAGTATACCGGTGCTTTTTTGCCTGCTTTTGAAAACTTTTCTTTGGCAGCTTCTATGCAACGCGGGTCGATATCACAAACACCCACCACTTCCACATCATCGCGCTTTAATAAAAGATCCAGGTGCCAGATACCGCGTGCACCAACGCCCACGATCGCTACTTTTAATTTGGAAGCCGCCGTGGGTTTAAACACGGTTTCTGATGGCAGAATGGCAACCGAAGCCATTGCCAGCCCGGCGCTTTTTACAAAGTCTTTACGTTTCATCCGTATGTTATTTTTATGCCCGCCCCGCTGCCGCGGAGTCGAACGGGTTTTATATAATGCCTCGTCTTTATCGGCCGGGATACGGCCTGTTGCAATCATCGGGATCCGGCAACCAGGCACCTAAGATAGCCTGAATCACACAGATCAAAAAGGATCCGTACCTGTTTTTAAAGAGCAACCGTTTGCGCAGGATTCCGCTCCTGTTTTAACGGACAGGGCGTATCCAGTAGCTATAGGCATAGGTGCCCGGGGTGATCCAGTATTGCCTTAACGGCATGGCGCCCCAGCTGTCGATGCCCTGCAGCCCCAGCTGTTTCAGATCCATATGCATAAAGATCCTGCCGGCCGTTTCCAACTCACCGGAGTGAAATTGTTTCTTCTCCGGTGCGGGATCGAGCTGCTCCAGGCTATACGGCAATGCCGAAGCGGAAAGCACGCTGTCGGCCAGCTCAAACCGTACACCAAGCCCTTTGCCATTCAGCATACTGATCCAGCGAACATCGGTTTTGTTACCGCTTTCCTGCGGGCGGGCGTAGGAGAAGTACTGCTGGTCGATGGTTTGACTGTAGGTACCGATATTGCTGGCGGTATGACGATCCCAATAATTTTCCCAGGGACCGCGGCCATACCACCGGATCTTCGAAAATTCTTTTTCCAGCTCCAGGTCATTTCCAACCCGCATAACCGTTTTGTAATCGCCGGCCTTCAGTGTGTAATTATTTTTCACCAGGATGTTCCCGTCGCCATATACCGTAAACACCTGTTCCGTTGTTGCCGTTCCGCCTAAAATAGTTGCGGTAAAGGCAACCCGGTATTCACTCTTACTTACCTGCTCCGTTGTTGCCTGAACACCGGTTGCCGATTCGTAAGCATTGCGCCAGTTACGGAGCGACCGGTTTAAACCGGCACCAATATCGTTATCCGTAGGTGCCCGGTAAAATGCGGGGCGGGGACCTTTTGCAATTACGCGGGTGCCTTTTAAAGCATACTGCTCCAGGGTTCCCTTTGCCAGGTCAAACTCAACAGTAAAGCCGCTGCCCTTTAGCACCAGGTAATTCCCATCTTTTGTTGCCGTAACAGCCGCAGATGTTCCCTGGTAGTTGTAGGGCACCGGCGTTCCGTTATAAGCAAACTGTTCTGCAGCAACCTCATAATTTTTCTCCAGGAAGGGTTCTTCCTTCTTCAACCGGTAAAACACGTTGAGCAAATATTCTTTTCCTGCTTTGGGTTTTAATTTCACCGGCAATACCAGCTGTGCTTTTGATTGTGGTGCCACATTCAGCCCGGCAAGCGTACCCTTTGCCGCTACAGCGCCGTCTTCGGTAATTTCCCAGTCGAGCTGCACGTTAGAAAGATCTTTGAAGAAAAATCCATTGGTCACTTCAATTTCATTATTTCCCTTGTACGCGGTTTTAATATTCTGATGAACTTTCTTGATCTCAACGGCCATCGGTGTAAGGTTGCGGTAGGCTGTTACTACACCTTTTACACAAAAATCATTGTCGCTGAAGTTTTCATTTACCGGGCCACTCAGCGGAAAATCGCCGCCATAGGCAAGGATGCGTTTGCCGTTCTTTACGGTATCGATACCCTGATCGATCCATTCCCAGATATAACCGCCCTGGGTACCGGGGGTAGATTCGATCGTATCCCAGTACTCTTTAAAGTTGCCAAGACTGTTGCCCATGATATGTGCATACTCACTCATAATATAGGGCCGTCCATCCTTGGAATTTTTCTGCCAGGCCACCCCGTTGGGCGACGGATACTGCGGGCAGATGACATCCGTATTGTAATCATATTCTGCACGCTCGTATTGCACCGGGCGACTGTCTTTCTTTTTCAGCCAGTCGTACCCTTCATACATATTAATTCCGTTACCGGCTTCATTTCCGAGCGACCAGGTAATGATGGATGGATGATTTTTATCGCGCTCATACATGCGCTGGATCCGCGCCAGGTGCGGCATGCGCCATTGTTTATCATTAGCAAACGTATACTCCAGATCATAGTACCGGCCATGTGATTCGATGTTTGCTTCATCAATTACGTACAACCCGTATTCATCGCAAAGCTCCAGCCAGTAAGGGTCCGGCGGATAGTGTGAATGCCGTACCGCATTTACGTTCAGCTTTTTCATCATCTCCATATCCTTCCGCATATCGGCCCTTGTTAATGTATGACCCGTGCGGGCGTTGTGCTCATGCCGGTTTACGCCTTTGAAGAATACCCGCTTGCCGTTTACCAGGAAATCGCGTCCCTTGATTTCGATGGTACGGAAGCCCACCCGAGCGGGCACCACTTCCAGTATTTCGCCCTGTTTATTTTTGAGCGTCACCAACAAGGTGTACAGATTCGGTGTTTCAGCCGTCCAGGATTTTACGCCGGGTATGGTTGTTTTAAACGACACATCCGTTTTATAACGCCCCAGCACCGTAAATGCAGGCAGGGTTTCGCGGAATACCGGTTTCCCGTTGTCATCTACGAGCTCCAGCTCCACGGTGGCGGTATCTTTTTTTGAATGCAGGGTTTTCTTATCGGTTTTATAGCTGTTCACTTCTCCCTGAAACGTAAAAACGCCGTCTTTATAGTTGTTCTCCAATGTAGACCCGATCTTGAAATCCCGGAGGTCCAGCAGCGGTGTTGCGTAGAGATACACTTCCCGCTCAATGCCCGAAATCCGCCACATATCCTGGCACTCCAGGTAACTGCCGTCGCTCCAGCGGTATACTTCCAGCGCCACCAGGTTTTCGCCCGGTTTTACATATTTGGTGATGTCAAATTCGGCGGAGAGCTTGCTGTCTTCGCTATACCCTACTTTCTGTCCGTTTACCCAGATAAAAAAAGCCGACTTCACGGCGCCGAGGTGAATGAATACCTGGCGGCCATCCCAGTCCTGGGGAATGATCACTTTCTTGCGATACGAGCCTACGGGGTTATTATCTTCCGGGATATCAAACGGCGGGTTTAACCGGCTGCCGGTCTTTGCCCTGCCCGTAAATTCATAGGGATGATTTACATAAATCGGCAGCCCGTAGCCATTTACCTCCCAGTTGGCCGGCACCGGAAAGTTGTTCCATTTGCTATCGTCAAAATCTGTTTTGTAAAAATCCTTCGGACGTTTATTGGGGTCCTGCACCCAGTTGAAACGCCAGTTCCCGTTTAAGGAGATGAAGTACTTTGACCGTTCTTTTTCCCTTTTTTCAGCCAGGTCTTTTGTTTCAAAGGCAAAGGCGTTTGCCCGCATGGGCATCCGGTTTACCGAAACCACTTCCGGCGTTTGCAATTCAGAGGGAAGGGTTTGCCCGCATACAAAACCCGCAAGCAACAAGCTTCCCGTTAATGATAGTATCTGCTTCTTCATATTTATAAACAAGTATTGGTATCTCCGAAGGCGCTAATTTAGAGAAAGCAGGCAACATCCGGGTCTATTTGAGGCAATTTATACATGAACGGCAGGAGCCAGATTCATCATTTCGGAGCAGGCATAAATGACCAGAACCCTTTACCATCGGGCATTACAGACCGGGGGAGTCAAAAACCGGGGCATCGCGCAATCGATTGTGCAAGCAGTGGTAAAGGTTAACCGCAAGGGGCAAGGTGCAGCAAAGATTAAACGCAAGGGAGGCAAGGTTTTTCGCAAAGTGCGCGAAGGAATTGTAATATCAGTGCCTCCTGTTCTGTTGCGGTCCTCGCGGATGCTTTGCGCACATTGCGGTAAAAAACAAACCGCAAGGGGGCGCAAGGTTTTTCGCAAAGCACGCCAGGGATTTAATAACAACGCTTCCAATAGCAATCGTTGCGCCCCTCGCGGATTCCTTGCGACCATTGCGGTAAAAAAACAAACCGCGAGGGGCGCAAGGTTTTTCGCAAGGTACGCCAGGGATTTAATAACAGGTCTTCCAATGACAATCATTGCGATCCTTGCGGATGCTTTGCGCACATTGCGGTAAAAAAACAAACCGCAAGGGGCACAAGGTCTTTCGCAAGGTACGCAAGGGATTTAATAAGAACTCTTCTACTGACAATCGTTGCGGTCCTCGCGGATTCCTTGCGGCCATTGCGGTAAAAAACAAACCGCGAGGAATGCCGGGATAACAGTATCGGAAAATGCCAGGGGCCATACAATAAAAAAGGAATGACCATAACGGTCATTCCTTTACAAATCTTAGGGTTCAAAAAATATCGTACGCTATTTCTTTTCAGGTTGTAATACAGCCGTTACCACATTACCACTCGAAAAGATCTTCTTTGCCGCCGCTTGTACGGATGCCGGCGTTAACGCGTTGATATATTTTGCCGCATTCAGAAAGCGGTCCGGGTCTTTTTTCTCCAGTTTGGCGGCAAGCAGGTATTCGAGCCAGGAGCCGTTTTGCTCCATCGCTACTTTATTCTGCTCCAGCCATTGCTGCTTTACCTTATCCAGGTTCTCTTTAGTAGGACCTTTTGCCTCGATATTTTTAATTTCAGCATTCATGGCCTTTAACAGGGTATCTACTTTTGAGGGGCCTGTTGGCAGCTGTGTAAAAAAGCTATAATGTGCATAGGGCAACCGCTCAACGCTTACGGATGTACCACCGCCATAAATGCCCTGTATCTTTTCCCGGAGCTCCTCAATTACGCGGATATTCAACACCTCGCTTACCGCGCGCATATTCAAAGCCAGGTCCGGGTTATACACCAGGTCTCCGCTCACCAGGGAAAGGATCAGGCTTTTTTCGGCTTCCCCTTTATACACGGTAAGATCTACTTTGCCTTTTACCGGACGGACACCATTGTCTTTAAACGCAAATTTTCGTTTTGTAGCCGGCAGCCCCCCGATATAGGTTTCTACCAGCGGCTTTAACACGGCCTCATCAATGCTCCCTACAAAAGCGAACTGCATACCGCTGGCATCTCCAAAATGTTCCCTGTAGATCTGGAGCGCTCGGTTCATATTAATCTGGTCGAAGTATTCCGGGCGCGGCACGGCCACCGGTGCCAGCGGATTATTCCTGTAAAGGGTCTTGAACAAGGTGTCTACAAAAACGGTTTGGGGGTCGGAAAGCGCATACGCTATGCCCGCTTTATTTTTCTGTATAAAAGACCGGAACAAGGCGGTATCCACTCTGGGCGCCGTTGCTTTAAGGTATAACAGCTGCAGCATGGTTTCCAGGTCTTTTACACTCGAACTTCCGGAAAATCCGTCGGTAAGTCCGCCCAGTGACGGACTGGCCGATGCCGTTTTACCTGCCAGTGCTTTTTGCAGGTCGGTTGGAGAAAAGCTTCCGTATCCCATTGCCCCGGCCACACTCAGCGCATATTGGGCATTGAATTTATCCGCCACACCATAACCATTGGTACCTCCGTAACGGCGGGCACCCATCCGGATCTCGTCGTCTTTAAAATCCGTCTTCTTAAACGTTACCGTGGTTCCGTTGCTCAGCTCCCAGGTTTTGGTACCCAGTTTGGGGTCTGTTGTTTCCTTCAGGATCTTTCCGGGTTTGGGCCGGCTGGGGAGCAGGTCCGTTGCCACCAGCTTCTCTTCATCGGCACGGATATCGGTTCTTGCAATTACATTGTCCGTGGCACGCACCAGGTCCGCCGCCAGCGGCAATTCCGCAGATACGGGACCGGTAAGGGTAATAAAATAATTGGATTGCTGTTGCAGGCCCTGCGCAAAGGCATTTACTTCTTTCAAAGTGATTTGCGGCAGCAGCTCCCGGGTATACTCCCGTTCTTTTGAAATACCGGGGATGGGTTCACTCGTAAGAAAATTCCGGATATATTCATCCACATAATTGGCAGATTCCGTTTTTTCCCGTTCGTTATAGGCTTTGTCCATCCCTGCTTCAATCGTCTTTTTTACCCGGTCCAGTTCCGCCTGGGTAAAACCAAAACGCTTGGCTTTCTCAATTGCTTCTACCAGGGTTTCGAGCCCTTTCTTTGCATCTGCCGCAGTGGCTACTCCCGCCCCGGCATTGAACTGGTCGTAATTACGGGCATAGCTTCCAAAATAAGAATACCCATATAAAAAAGGAGGATTTGCCTGCTGCGTCAGATCACGCAGCCGCTGGTTCAGCATGCTGGAAAAAATGTTCTTAACCAGGTCCTGCCCGTATTCCCCAACGGTTTGGGCTTCTTTAGATGGAAAAGCGCTGTAAGCAATACCAACGGTATAGTTGGTGGCTTCTTTGTCGGTAACGACCATGCCTTCATTTACGGTATAGGGCTTTACATCCGCATAGGTTCTGGTACGCTGTGCTGCCGGGTTCACCAGACCCTCAAAATGTTTTTTGACCAACGCCGCTGCTGTGGCCGGCTCCACATCACCCACCACCACCACCGCCATCAGGTCCGGGCGATACCAATCCTTATAAAATTTACGGATCAGGTCCGGGTTATAGCTCCGGATGATGGAATCCAGTCCAATGGGCAGGCGGTTTGCATACCGGCTTCCGGCAAACAACCGGGGATAGATCTGGCGGAACATACGATCATCTGCCCCCTTGCCCAACCGGCTCTCTTCCAGGATCACATTCCGCTCTTCGTTGATATCATCTGTATTATAGGTAACATTATGCGCCCAGTCTTCCAGTATCTGAAATCCCTTTTCAAGGTTCCCGGGTTTATCGGTTGGAATGGGCAGCATATAAACGGTTTCATCAAAGGAGGTATAGGCATTCAGATCGTTTCCAAAGCCTACCCCGATGCTTTGCAGGAAACTTACGATATCATTCTTTTTAAAATTGCGGGTACCGTTAAAGGCCATATGTTCTGCCATATGTGCCAGCCCCTGCTGGTTGTCGTCTTCCAGGATAGAGCCTGCATTGAGCACCAGCCGCAGCTCCACTTTTTGCTCGGGTTTTTTATTCTGCCGGATATAGTAGGTGAGCCCGTTGGCTAATTTCCCGATGGTTATTTTTGAGTCTACCGGGATGGAGTCGGTCAGTTTTAACTGGGCAGTCAGGCCAAGGCCAGCTGATAAAAGAAACAATAGTGCTATGCCCCTTACCAGGATCGGTTTTTGTTTCATATAACGTCTTCGCGTTTTAAAATAAAAAGATTAAAAATAAACAGTTGTTAGCAAAAATAAGCAATGGATCGGTTCGTGTGCTATGTATCCATTCCTTTTACCACGATCACGATTTCCCCTTTTACCGTTTTTTGAGAGAAATAGGCAGCTACTTCGGCAAGGGTTCCCCTCTGGGTTTCTTCATACAGTTTGGTGAGCTCCCTGCTCACGCTGCATTCCCGGTCGGCACCAAAATACCCGGCCAGGTCATTTAGTGTTTTTACCAGCCGCATGGGCGATTCATAAAAAATCAGGGTACGTTCTTCCGTTTTCAGGCTTTCCAGCAAACTATGGCGGCCTTTTTTCAGGGGAAGAAATCCTTCAAAACAAAACCGGTTGGTGGGCAGCCCGCTGTTGACCAGGGCGGGAACAAATGCCGTTGCGCCCGGCAATGATTCTACTTTTACCCCCGCTTTTATACAGGCCCTTACCAGCAAAAAAGCCGGGTCGGAAATACCCGGGGTACCGGCATCCGTAACCAGGGCCATCCTGCGCCCCGCCACCAGCTGGTCTACCAGGTGAGCGGTTATTTTATGCTCATTATGCTGATGATACGGTGTAAGCGGCTTGCTGACCTGGTAGTGATTCAGCAAATGACCGGTATTGCGGGTATCCTCCGCAAGGATCACATCCACCTCCTTCAGCACCTCCAACGCCCGGAGCGTGATGTCCTTTAAATTACCGATGGGTGTGGGAACGAGGTAGAGCATCCGCGAATGTAAAATGCGAAATATAAAATTAAAAATGTAAAACAGGCGGCCGGGATTTCAGGAACCAGATCCTCCCCCGAAGTTGCGGGGCTGGATTCTCGATTCTCAATTCTCGATTCTGGATTCTCAATTCCCGATTCCCGACTACAGCACCGTTACCTCAAAGTATTCCATTACGGCGTTGGCCAGCAGTTTTTTAGCAGCTTCTTCGCCAATACGTTGTGCATCCTCTTTTGAGGCTGCATCCACCTGTAAGGTGATGTTTTTTCCAACGCGAACATCTGTAACAGCCCCAAGACCCAGGTTTTCCAATCCACCCAAAACAGCTTTACCCTGAGGATCTAATAATTCTTTTAACGGCATGATCACCACCTGTACTGTATAACTCATACGTTTTCTTTATTGCGCTTGTATGTATTTAAATATATTATGCGTGCCCCTGAAGCCCCTGAGGGGCTTTGTCGTGCCGGAAGTTATCCTTTCAGCATGAAAATCAGTCCTTGCGGTCTGGCTTAAAAATCAAAGATACAATAACATAGGCTACAAATACCACCGGAACGGCCATCCATTTAAAAAAGACGGCCGAAAGAACGGCAATCAGTACCAGCAATAGCTTATCCGTATTGGCTTTCAGGGTATAGGCCTTAAACTTAAGGCTGATGATGGGCAGGTTGCTCACCATTAAACCACTCACCACCAGGATCACGGCATACACTGCAACCGGGTTAAATACCCATGCATTGACGGCCGGCGTTCCGTAATAAGCAATCACGGGTAATGAAGCTACAGCAAGCCCGGCGGCCGGCGTTGGGATGCCTTTAAAATAGTACCGCTGCTCTTTATCCAGGTTGAACTTAGCCAGCCGCCAAACCGCCGCACAGGGAAAAATCAGGGCCGGCAGCAGCCACCACTGGTTAACCCCGGTGTTACCGGCCCAGCCCGTTTCCAGCAACCGGTACAGGATCATACCCGGTGCCACGCCGAAGCTTACGGCATCGGCCAGCGAATCCAACTGCTCCCCCATTGCTGAAGTCGCTTTAAATAAGCGGGCTACAAAGCCATCCAGGAAGTCTACAATCGCCGCGAGCAACAGGAAAAAGCTGCCCACAATCATTCCCGTAGTGGGGCCCTTGTCGCCGGTAGCAAAAAAAAGGGTCTCCGGCTGCAGGATGGCTTTTATGGCCAAACAGCCAAATACCAGGTTTAACAGCGTAAATAAATTAGGGATTTGTTTCATACTATTCAGGTTAACCGGGCCGCCAGCTGATCGTTTATCTTTTTATACAAATGATAGGGTTTATATACCCTCCAGTTATGAATCTCCATCAGCTCGATGAACTGGTTCAGCTTGGCCTGTTTAAAATCATACTGGGTTTGCGAAGGCATGTTCAGGCAAACGATCCAGCCTTCGGCATCGCTTAACTCTTCATGCAGTTCCTCATAATAATCCCGGTCGCCACTATGAAAATTCAGTACATTCTCGGCAATCAGGATGAATTTATAAATGCCTTCATTCATGAACACTTCCAGCACATCCCGCTTAAGGGTCATAATATCGTTTTCCACCGCATCATTCCACTCGCCGATCAGTTCCATAATGGCATATCCTTCTTCATAGTCGGCCATCAGTACCTTCAGGTACAGGGTACGGCTTCCGAAATAATCCCATTGCGGATGGATATAATAATTGTATACAGCGTCCTTATATTCGAACTGGGAATGTTCCACCCCGTAAAAAGGAGAACGTTCGTCTTCTTCACTCAGGTAAATATGCTGCCAGTTGTAGTAGGGTTCTATATCGTGCACAATACAAAATTACTGATTTTACCACAGAAACACGGAAGCCCGGAAGGTTTTACGTCGCCGGATTAATGCTTTAACCATGCATCAGGTAGGCTTTAAACGCCGCATAATCCGGTGCCATGGCGATGGCCTGTTTGGGTTGATGCATCAGTTCCTGCAATGCCGCGGGAATTTCAACATCCGCACCGGTGGCCTGTTTTACGGCATCGGGAAATTTTACAGGATGCGCGGTTTCCAGGATCAGTCCTTTTGCTGCCGGGTGCGCCTGCTGGTAATCTTCCAGGGCCTTATAAGCTACCGCTCCGTGCGGATCCAGGGTATACCCCGTTTCGCGATATACGTTTCCGATGGTAGCGATGGTATCTGCGTCGGAAATGCTTACGGCCGAAAGACGATCTTTCAATTTGGGAAACTGCTGGCCGAACAGTTCCATAATGCGTACAAAATTGCTGGGATCACCTACATCCATGGCATTGGAAAGCGTAGCCACCGCTTTCTGAGGTTTCCAGTTTTCGGTTTGCAGAAATGCAGGCACTACGTCATTGGCGTTGCAGGCAGCAATAAAATGCCCCAGGGGTAAGCCCGTTTCCCTGGCCAGCAACCCGGCGCAGATATTTCCAAAATTGCCGCTGGGCACCACCACTACCGGGGGAACGGATTTATCCTGCCATTGTTTATAGGCAAAGAAATAATAAAATTGCTGGGGCAGCCAGCGCGCCACGTTAATGGAGTTGGCCGAGGTAAGAAACCGTTTGGCATGTACCTCCGCATCTGTGAAGGCTTGTTTCACCATCCGCTGGCAATCGTCAAAACTGCCGGCCACTTCAAGTGCGGTAATGTTCTTCCCCATAGCCGTCAACTGCTTTTCCTGCACCGGGCTTACCCGGCCCTGCGGGTACAGGATCACCACGTTTACCCCTTCCACTCCATAAAAACCGCTGGCAACCGCACCACCGGTATCACCCGATGTAGCCACCAGCACCGTCACCTCTTTTTGCTGGTCTTTTAAAAAATACCCCAGGCAACGGCTCATAAAACGGGCACCCACATCCTTAAACGCCAACGTAGGACCGTGAAATAATTCCAGAGCTGCTATGTCAGCAGTAACCGGTTGCAGGGGAAAGGGAAAATTGACCGTTTGTGTTACGATATCAAACAATACAGCCTCCGGGATGGCATCGCCCACATAAGGGCGAATGACCCGGAAGGCCAGTTCTGCTTCGGAAAGCGTATCTATATTTTTTACCAGGTCTGCTTCCAGCTGTGGCAGTCTTTCGGGAAAATACAATCCCTTATCCGGAGCCTGTCCCATGATGGCGGCTTCTTTAAAGCTAACGTTTGGCGACTGGCGGTTTAAGCTATAGTATTGCATGCGATTTTAGAAATTAGATATGAGATTCAGATTTCAGATATGAGATTTCAGCTTCCAGATATGAGATTTCAAATATGAGATGCGCTGATGCGGATTACGGATTCAGATCGACGATTCACGATTGCCCGTTGACCATTGACCATTGACTATTGACTATTGACCACTCATCACCTCCGCTCCCCTGTTATTAATCGTCGTTACGTACACATAATGATCGATACCGATGCCGGAATAAATTGCCTTCATAATACCGGCTACATCCTGTGCCACCGCTTCCGTTTCACTCAGCATAAAGATCGACGGACCCGAACCGGAGATGCCTCCGCCGAGGGCCCCGGCTTCCTTGCACTGGCGTTTTACCTCATCAAAACCGGGAATTAGAATACTCCTTACCGGTTCAATAATCACATCCTCCAGCGAACGGCTGATCAGCGCTTTGTCGTTCCGCATAAAACCCGCCACCAGCCCGGCAATATTTCCCCATTGCTTAATCGCATCCTTTAGCAATACCTTTTGTTTCAGGATCTGCCGGGCGTCGGCCGTACGTACTTCTATCTGGGGATGGACCACGGTTACAAATAATTCCGGCGCAGCCAACGGTACAATGTCCATCGGATGAATGGAACGGATCAGCGTGATACCGCCCAGGATACAGGGCGTAATATTATCGGCATGTTTTACCCCGCTGGCCAGCTTTTCGCCAATCATGGCCAGTTGTACCAGTTCATCTGTGGTAAAACGGTTTCCCAGCAACAGGTTGGCGCCAACAGCGGCACCGGCGGCGCTGGCCGCACTGGATCCCAACCCGCTGCCCGGCTTGATCCGTTTTTCAATGGTTACTTCAAAACCTACATCTCCGCCGGCCTTTTCCATGGCGGCCAGCAGCACCACTCCCGCTACATTCTGCTCGGGATCGG
This sequence comes from Niabella pedocola, assembly GCF_021044425.1. Taxonomy (GTDB): domain Bacteria; phylum Bacteroidota; class Bacteroidia; order Chitinophagales; family Chitinophagaceae; genus Niabella; species Niabella pedocola. The sequence continues at coordinate 838,297 of NZ_JAJNEC010000005.1, forward strand.
TAGGTAAACCAAAATGATCTTTATTATGTATGATCACACGCGGCTCGTTAAGCAGCCGGAACTCCATGATATCATACGGATCATTTAGAGCGAGCCCCAGGATATCAAACCCACAAACGAGGTTGGCCACGGTACCGGGTGATTTTATTTTTACTTGTTTCATTGGGAGAAGTTGTTAGTGAGATGTTGTTAGTGAGCAGTGAATAATCAATGGTGAATAGTCAAATGACGCATCGTTCATCATTGCGCCGTTGCATCCTTTTGAAATTTCAACGGCATGGATTCCTATTCATTTACCGCACGCATAATATCGGCAAACACCCCGCTGGCGGTTACGTCTGCACCGGCACCGGCACCCTTTACTACCAGGGGTTGTTCGGGATAACGGGCGGTGTAAAACAGCACTACATTATCTTTCCCGTATAAATGATAGAGATCGTTTTCCGGTTTTACATGTTGCAGTCCAACAGCAGCCTTTCCTTCATTAAACGTGGCCACAAATTTCAGTTTGCTGTTTGCTGCCTGGGCGGCGCTCAGCAAATTTTTAAAATGGGCTTCTTCCTTCTCCATGGCTTTATAAAATGCGTCCACCGATCCTTCCATACAGGAAGCGGGCATAAAGGAATGGTTGGTAATATCATCCATTTCCATTTCATAGCCGGCTTCCCTTGCCAGGATGAGGATCTTGCGCATAACATCGGTACCGCTCAGGTCCAGGCGCGGATCGGGCTCTGTATACCCTTCCTCCTGGGCCTGTTTTACCACCGCTGCAAACGGGCGGGAGCCGTCGTAATGGTTAAACACAAAATTCAACGTACCACTCAGCACCGCTTCAATGCGTTTGATTTCATCACCGCTGCGGCGCAGGTCGTTTAAGGTACCAATTACCGGAAGCGCTGCACCCACATTGGTTTCAAACAGGAACCGGGCATTGAATACATGGGCCAGCTCCTTGAGTTTCTTATATTCTGAAAAAGAGGAGGCAGCAGCAATTTTGTTACAGGCCACCACGGAGATACTCTTCTGCAGCATCTTATCATATACCCGCGCCACTTCTTTATTGGCCGTAACATCAACAAAAATAGAATTCCGCATGTTCCGCTTAATTACCTCGCTTGCAAACTCGGTTATAGATGCGGGCTCACCACCGGCCAGGGATTCCTTCCAGCTGCTTAGGGAAATGCCCCGCTCTTTAAAGATCATCTTACGGCTGTTGCTGATGCCCACTACGCTTACATTCAGCTTCAGATGCTGGATAAGGAAGGCATGCTGCTGTTTTAATTGTTCCATCAGCTTGGCACCCACATTCCCCAGCCCTACTATAAACAGATTGAGCTGCTTCTGGATGGTTTCAAAAAATTCTTCGTGCAATACGTTGATGGCCTTACGCACATCATCGGTAGCAATCACTGTACTGATATTTTTTTCTGATGAGCCCTGGGCAATTGCACGGATATTGATCCCGTTGCGGCCCAGTGCCCCAAACATCCGGCCGCTGACCCCCGGAAGGCTTTTCATATTTTCACCCACCAGTGCAACAATGGAAAGATGGGTTTCTGCCTTCAGCGGCTCCACTTTATTGAGTGCGATCTCATCTGCAAAGGTTTTGTCGACTACCTTTTTGGCAGCCGGAAGGTACTTCTGATCAATGGCCACACATATAGAATGCTCGGAAGAGCTTTGCGTGATCAGCACCACATTGATCCGCTCCTTGCTCAGGGCTTCAAACAGGCGTTTGGAGAAGCCCGGGATACCGATCATACCACTGCCTTCAAGACTCAGCAATGCAATATTGTTTACACTGGAAATACCGCTTACAATATGCTCCCTTACCACCTTGGTATCCTTGGTTTTTCCGCCAACAACGGTTCCGGCCATTTCGGGGGCAAAGGTATTTTTTATATACAGCGGAATATTTTTATTCATCACCGGCTGTATGGTGGGCGGATACAACACTTTGGCACCAAAATGCGAAAGTTCCATGGCCTCACTGTATGAGATATGCTCAATTACTTTGGCATTTGCGGCCAGGCGCGGATCGGCCGTCATCATCCCGTTTACGTCCTTCCATACCTGGAGCGACTCCGCATCGATGGCCGCTGCAATCAGCGCGGCGGTGTAATCGGACCCGCCTCTTCCAAGGGTAGTAGTGATGCCTTGTTCATCGGCGCCAATAAACCCGGGGATCAGGAATACATTGCTTTTATTTTCTTTAAAGTATTTTTTTATTTCCTTCTCAGTAGCTTCAAGATGTACTTCTGCATGCGTATAATCGCTGTTGGTGAAAATGAACTGGCGGGCGTCCTTCCACTGTACAAATAACCCCAGGTGTTTAAATGCGTCTGCAATGATCTGCGAAGAAAGCCATTCGCCATAGGCGGCCAAACGGTCCTGGTTCTTGGGCGTAATCTCTCTTAACAGAAAAATACCGTTACAGATCTCCTCTATTTCATTCATCGTCTTTTTTACCAGGCTCAATAAAGAGCTTTGGGAGGCGATGGGAATAAGCTCTTTGATGGTTTCGAAATGCCGTTGCTCGATGGTTGCCACTTTTATCCGGAAATCCTCATTTCCTTCGGAGGCTTCCTTACCCGCCATTAAAAGTAGATCCGTAATACCGCCTAAAGCGGATACAACAACAACGATGGAATTTTTCTTTGCGGCATTGTCAACGATGGCCGCAACTTTTTTTATATTTTCAGCATTGGCTACAGAAGAGCCCCCAAACTTAAAGACCTGCATGAATTCGATTTAGTGATAATATGAAATAAGGAGTAAAACCCGGAAGGAAAACGGCAGAATGCCCGATGGATGATATAGCAGCGTACAACCCTCAAGGGGTTGTGGTAATAATGGTGGTTGTAGTTCCGTGGCCGAAACTTACAGCAGATTTAATATTTTGAAAATTGTACTGCATTTTGTTAGATACCACCGCAAGATAAGGAAGAATTATTAAAACAATACCAACCCTTCCGATTTTTTTTTGAAATATGTCTTTCCATGGCATTCCGTTAGCCATTTTTTTTTAGCTGCCGCAGATCCGCTGATGGCGCCTGTGATGCCCGCTGATTTAACAGCTTCCGGTTCACTTCCGGGGTTCAGATTTCGCGGATTAAATAGTCTGCGCATATCCGTAAAAACAAAAGATTTGATCACAATATCCTTTCGACAATCTGCCAGATTAACAATCCATAAACAAAACTTTGTTTTCATTTGCAACGGAACGGAGCCATCAAACGTCTTAATTTTCAGATAATTTGATGGCAGCCATTCTTTCTGAATAAGCATTATGATGTATTAAATGCGGACCTCACACAATTTAAATTGTAGCGCATTTTTTTGATTCAGGCATTCATTTTGTTATTATAGAAAGAGGCACCCTAAACTAACCGGTATTTAAAAGAATCAATTATGACGAATAGAGTATTTTATTGGCCCGTTGGGGCCGTTTTGATGGCATTGTTTTTTTCGGGATGTGTGAGCAATAAAAAGTTCACCACCCTGCAAACAGATTACCGGAACCTGAACGAGCGGTACCAGGCCAGCCAGGTGGATCTGGCCGAAAGCAAGGCTCGGGTTAAAAGTCTTGAAGAGCAGCTGGCACAGGAACGCGCCAACAATGCCTCTCTTAAAAAAGCACTGGCAGCATTACAGGCCACGCTGGATAATAGTATCAACCAGAATACGCAGGGCAATGTCAACATCTCCAAACTCGTAGATGAAATCAATGCCTCCAATAAATACATCCAGCATCTGGTAAATGCCAAAAACAAGAGTGATTCCCTGCTGATCGTATTAACCAATAACCTTACCCGTTCTTTAAGCCGGGACGAACTCCAGGATGTGGACGTAAAAGTGTTGAAAGGTGTGGTATACATCTCGCTTGCAGACAACATGCTGTATAAATCGGGCAGTTATGAAATTTCTGATCGTGCAGGAGATATTCTCAGCAAGATCGCCAAGATCATCCAGGATTACAAAGATTATGAGGTGCTGGTGGAAGGGAATACCGATAATGTCCCCATCAACCGCCCCAATATCCGCAACAACTGGGACCTGAGTTCCTTAAGGGCCGCATCTGTGGTGATGGCGCTGCAAACACAATACGGTATCGATCCCAAGCGTCTCACCGCCGGTGGACGCGGAGAGTATAATCCGGTAGCGGATAACAACACCGAGGATGGTAAATCCAAGAACCGCAGAACACAGATCATTATCACTCCGAAACTGGATCAGTTTATGGAATTGATCGACAAGGCTCCGGATAAAAGCAAAGACACTACACAAGCGGCAACGCCGTCTATGTAAAAACGAAGGATCTATTTTAAAAGCCCGGTGCGATTTAAGAATCGCACCGGGCTTTTTTTTCAACAATTGTCTTTCCGTCCGCTGCAGATCAGTATCTTTCTTTCCTTTCAGCGTCTCCTGAAAGGGACGCTGAAAGCGCTATCATTATGATTTCTAATAGTTATCCGGTTCAGATGATAACGATGCATTAGACTTTTCCTTCCCGCAACGTCCCCTGCGGGAGACGTCACGGGAAAGAGCATTCGGCCGCTGCAGGTCTTAAAACCTGGCGGAGCTCAATTCCTTTTCCTTTCAGCGTCTCCTGAAAGGGACGCTGAACGTGCTGTCATTACGATTTCTATGGCTATTCCGTTCAGATGATTATAACGATACATTAGACTTTTCCTTCCCGCAACGTCCCCTGCGGGAGACGTCACGGGAAAGCGCATTGGCGGAGCTCAATTCCAAAGCATGGTTTATATCAACATGTCTCCTTTTCCTTTCAGCGTCTCCTGAAAGGGACGCTGAAAGTGCTATCATTACGATTTCTAATAGTTATCCGGTTCAGATGACTATAACGATGCGTTAAACGTTTCCTTTCAGCGTCTCCTGAAAAGGACGCTGAAAGCGCTATCATTACGATTTCTAATAGTTTTCCGGTTCAGATGATTTTTCCTTTTAGCGTCTCCTGAAAGGGACGCTGAAAGCGCTATCATTACGATTTTTATGGCTATCCGGTTCAGATGATTATAACGATGCATTAGACTTTTCCTTCCCGCAACATCCCCTACGGGAGACCTCATGGGAAAGAGCATCCGGCCGCTGCAGGTCTTAAAACCTGGCGGGAGCTCAATTCCTTTTCCTTTCAGCGCCTCCTGAAAGGAACGCTGAACGTGCTATCATTACGATTTTTATGGCGATCCGGTTCAGATGATTATAACGGATGCGTTAGACTTTTCTTTCCCGCAACGTCCCCTGCGGGAGACGTCACGGGAAAGCGCATTGGCGGAGCTCAATTCCAAAGCATGGTTTATATCAACATGTCTCTTTTTCCTTTCAGCGTCTCCTGAAAGGGACGCTGAAAGTGCTATCATTACGATTTCTAATAGTTTTCCGGTTCAGATGATTATAACGATGCATTAGACTTTTCCTTCCGCAACATCCGCTACGGGCGACGTTACGGCAAAGAGCATTCGGCCGCTGCAGGTTAAAAACCAGACAAGGTTGAAATTCCCAACCGACGGTTTATATCAGCGGCGTTTTACCGGAGTTCCGGTAATAGTCGATTTTTGAAACAAACATTGCCGCCATTTTCCCGGCCCTCCATTTGGCCTCATCCGCCTTCGATCCCTGGAAGCAAGCATCGATGGTTTGCCTCCAGATCCCTAACCAGGTATCAAAATGCTGCTGCGTTACCGGCAGCTTGGCATGCGGAGGAAAGGGACTTCCGAAATACGTATGATTGTCCAGCAGCACGGTTTCCCAAAACCGGTACATCTTTTCCAGATGCTGCGGCCACTGGTCGCGGATGACGGCATCAAATATAGGCCCGATCTGTCCGTTTTCGCGAACCGATGTGTAAAACCGGTCAACCAGCAGCCGTATATCCGCTATTGTTGTAATATCGTTTTTCTGTTCTGTCATTGTTGATCATTGAAAGAGACGTGATCGCATCTTAGGTATTGCTGCCTGCAAAAACATGAACCATATCTACAGTGATAGGTTGTAGGATGTTGATGAACCGGATTAAAAACATTGCTAAAACCATAATCCCATCAAACCCCGTTCACATCCTTGCGCCGTAACACGTTCTTCGCTTCCCCTTTACTGAATTAATTATTCATAAAGAAGTCGCTCCGTTTCAGAAAGGTTTCATTACGGTCGAGCTTGTCGATGAACGCGCCCAACTTTGCATGCTCCAGCATAGCCTGTACTTCCTTCCGTACTTTTTTGAACTTAAAATGGATCGGACAGGGATTGGTTTCCGAGCATTGTTTCAACCCCAGGCCACATCCCAGGAACAACTGATCACCATCCACGGCTGTTACAATATCTGCCAGGGACAGGTTCAGCGATGCCTTTTCCAGGTAAAATCCGCCGGCAGGTCCTTTCATGGATGCTACCAGCCCTTTGCGGCTGAGTTCCTGGAGGATCTTGGCAATAAAATGCTCCGGAGCATCAATGCCTGTGGCGATCTGTTTAAATCCTACACGGCCTCCGTTGCGGGTGTGCTGCGCAATGTAGATCATCCCCCGTATTGCATATTCGCAGGTCTTTGAAAACATGTGACTGCAAAATTATCGCATTCTAATAAAAGATAAAAATATCTTTTATTATTTTTTGTACCTTTAAGCAGCCGGTAATATCACATTCCGGATGAAGATTGGCCGGCAGACGTTTTGCTGCCGCATAAAATAGAAAAATGCGTACCACCATTGCCATCAAAAGGATATATGCTCCCCCGTCCAAAAGCGACGGGCTGCGTATATTGGTGGATCGCCTCTGGCCGCGTGGCATCAAAAAAGAAAATGCAGCTGTTGATGAATGGCAGAAGGAACTCGCACCCTCCACTGACTTACGGAAATGGTTCAATCATGATCCAGCAAAATGGGCGGGGTTTCAAAAAAAGTACAAAGAAGAATTAAGGCAAAACCCGGCACTGGAAGCGTTTTTAAAGCACCATACCGGCGTGCAGAAGATCACCCTGTTATTTGGGGCACGGGATGAGGAGCATAACCAGGCGGTGGTGTTGCGGGAAGTGTTGGAGCAACGCTGAGCAGCACTGGCACTATTTATTGCTCTTGCTTGCTTGGGGAAACATGCAGACCGGGGAGACCATGGAATTGTTCCGGCGCTCAGATTTAACGTTACCGGTATACCCGCCGTCGCGGGTTGAATTTCGCTTCAAGCTTACAAGAGTTATAACCAACGCAGAATGCTAACGGCTGAAGACTGATAACTGAAAGCCTGCCACCTACTGAATTATTAATAGCCAGCCTTTATTCTTTGCAACAGGTATTTTTTCTCCCACCTTAAAGTTCCGGGCTTCCTGGAATTTTTTCACTGCCGGCGCTGTTATTGCCGCTTTTGCGGGATCGATGCCCAATTGTTTCCAATCGATATTCAGGGAAACTTCTGTATCGGCTCCATCCCAGCTGGCGATGGACACCAGCGCTTTACCATTCTTTTTGTACACCGTAGCCTTTACTTTTGCATTGTCGGTTTTTACCGGGTTATTACGCACCCAATACCCGACCATTTGCGCGCCCTGTATTCCAAAATCATCCCAAAGCTTCCAGATGCCGGTAGGATCTGCATTTTCCGTCCAGGGAATGCGACAGGTCATGCCGTATACCATTCCTCGCCAGGCATTGCCCCCGTCCTGCAACATCTCGCCCATCAGTCCGAAGGGAATCCCGCTTACTTCTGTTAAAAAGAAATCGGGACTGTTATTTTCATAATCGAAATATTCGCCAAACCAAAGCCGGTTCAGATAAGGGAAATGCTCCATATAAAGATTGGCGCTGTTGATAAAGCCGTCGCTCTTGTTGTACTGATTGGCCGAATGCAGGTCAATAATACCGGGATGCCCGTTGGCCGTTAGCACTCTTTTGATCCGCTTCATGGTAATGCGGTCAAAGGCCACATCATCCAGGTAAATGCCATCAATACCCACATTTTTCGTAAGCCAGTTCATCCCTTCTACATAATAATTGTGCCAGCGGCTCATACCACTGTTAATAATAGCGGCATCCTTTACTTCCGGAACAAACCAGGCAGCTATATAATCCGATCCCACATGTTCCTGCAGCCAGCGGAATCCGCCGCCTTTGCCCGGTGAGTACACTTCATGCCCCAGGCTTCGCAATGGAAACAGTTCATATGCATGGTTCGACAACTCCCGTACGGTATTGTATATTTTTACTTTTAATCCGTTCTGATGCGCCTGGTCGATATAGCTTTTCATTTTCTGCCATTCAATAAACGGATAATTGATCCAGGGATTGATGGCATTGCCATGATGGATATTTACAACCGTGGCGCCAATATCTTTTATTTTGCTGATGCTGTCATAGCGGTGATAGAAACGAGTAGCCCACTGAAAATCGGTATTCAGCTGGTGAAAAGGTGTGATCAGCAGGTTGAAATTAAAGTAGAGGACATCTCCTTTTTTCATACTGCGGGCACCGGTATAATTATCCGCCAGGATCGACTTCCCTTTTTGTGCGATGATGATTCCGCCTTTGTTTTCATTGCCCCATGAAGCCGGCAGCAACAAGGGTTTTTGTAAATAGAAATTGGTATTCAGCGGGCGTACATAATGCTCATCCCTGAGGGTATATTGCAAGCCGGCATTGACGGCACCTACCCAAACCCCATCCTGGTTTTTATGGGCTACATCCCATTTCCAGGAAAGACTGTCCGGGCGGGCCCGGCCCTTTTCTCCCAACCCCATCAGGTACAAGGATGCTTCCGGGGTAAACGGAATGTGCAGGGTAATATTTTTAAAATCCACATCCTGCAGCGCGGTTACCTTTACCTTGTATGAAAGGAAGCCGTCAAACTCCAGGGAGGCAGCCACATCCATTTGAAGCAGCGGATGTTTATTGGTGGTTTTCCAGGCAATGGTGCCGGGCGACTGTTCCGTATACTGCAGCATCCCGTTTTCAAATTTCAGGTCTTTACCATCGGAGCCGGTAAAATGAAAGTGGATGGGCTCGGTGATGATATTGTTCGGGGCCGCCTTTACACCCGTCATTTCTTCTGTAAAAAAGGTTTGGAGTTGCGCCGGAAAGCCAGAGGGGTCCACCGTTACGCGTCGTCCCAGCAGATCAATGGCATTATTCTTTAACACCAATGGTGTATAAGGGGCTATAACAGTATTCTCCTGTGCCAGGGAGGAATTCAGCCATTTTAAACGGGTCTGGTTCCAGGGAGCACCGGTATTCCCCTCTTTGGCCAGCGCCGGCAATACGGTTAGCTGCACCGGCACCTGGGTAGCTGCGGCACCTGCGGCAAGCACCTCCACGGTTCCTTTGTAAATGCCTGGCTTCGCATCGGCTGGGATATCTACTAAACACCAAAGGGGCTGCAGACTGTCCCGGGTTACATGTACGCTTTTTGTAAACCACTTCCCGGTATAATCCACGCCTTCGGTATTGATACAACTCATTCCGGAAGCCGGGATACGGTTTCCCTTTCCATCTTTCAGATCAGAGAAACGCAGTTTCACCTGATCCAGGTCCTTCAGCGCGTATACCGCCAGCTGAAAAGAATAATTTTCACCCCGCATTCCTTCGCCCTTAAACGTTTTTACCGCACCCCGCTGCACCCAGCGGTAAGGCAGCTCTGCGAACATCTTAACCGGGTATTGCCGGTCTTCGGGAAACACCACATAATCCGTCCGCTGATATTTAGCCAGCAGTGCGCGGGTTTCGGCGGCGGTAGCGGTAACCTCCATGGGGTAAAAACTGTTAAAGGCATCACTCGACTCGATGGCTACTACGGGTGCATTTACGGAAAGCCGGGCGGGAAGGGTATTGAGCCAGGTGTCTGCCGCAGTATTTTCCGGCTTCAGATAGGTTACCGTAGGATAGTTGGGAGACCCGGAATTTTTAGAAACGAGGTAATACAGGTAGTACTGGCCTTTGCCGGAAACCGGCTCAAAAAGAACCGTGCCTTTTTCATTGCTGACCGCTGCTACTTTTACATTGGTAATTTTTGCACCGGTCCGGGCATCCTGTACGATGATCCTTTTCGACGCGGGGTCTGCATCCCTTCTTCTCCACACTACCTCCGCTTTGGCTATGTTGCCGGATCCGTTAAACTGTACCACCACGCGGTGATCGCCCAGTGAATCGGTGTTCCAGCTACTGCTTCCGGATCTGTATTTAACCGGTTGAGCATTCAGCATATTTACAACAAGAACCGTCAGTATTAAAAGTACATATTTCATTTGCGTGACTTTGGTCAAACAAATCTAAAAAAAATGCCGTACCACCCACCGTTCTTTTTTGCGCAACCGATTGTATAGAAGCCACGGAGGTACTGGATGTTTATAATGCAGGCCACAAAGGCACAAAAACTCAAAGAGACACGAATCGCTTTTTGCAGTTATTTTTCAGGGAGCAGCGACGGGCTTCTTTATTGATATAATCGTTTGTAGGGAAGCCACTGAAGCATTGGTTTATAATACAGGCCGCAAAGGCGCCAGGCCTCAAAGAACTACAAAGAAATTCCTTCGTGTCTCTTCGAGCCTTCGCGCCTTCGTGGCATCCTCGCTTATTTTTTATTTACAAAATCCCGCAGGTAAGAGCAGCGTGTAAGGGTTTCCTTGTAAAACCGGGTACCACCATATTCTTTTTGATATTGCGCAAAAAGCGGATTTTTTTTGAATGCCTGGTAATAGGCTTTTACTTTTTGCTCGTACAGGTCATAGTTGTAATTAAAATCCTCGTATTGCGGTTTGCGTAACTCCTTCTGACGGCACCGGGCGGCCATAAACAGGCATTTTGCCCTCAGTTCTGCATCCGCCGCAAGTTGCCCGGCTTTTTCAAAATAGTTTTTAGCCTTAAAGCAGCCGTAATAATCTTTTTCAAATGCACCGGCTTTTGAAGGAACCAGGTAGCCATCGGAACCGCTTCTGAAATAGGTTGCCAGCTCCCATGCATAGCCATAATACGTGATATTATAGTAGCCAAGGCCCAACTGGTACAGCGCCTCCGCATCCCCCTGCTTCGCAAGCAGGGCTTTCATCTTCCGGGCGTAAGCGAGTTTTGTGGTGGTTACCTTATCTCCCGGCAACCGTTCCTCCCGGTCATACAACAGTTCCTTAAACGGATCTTTTTCAATGAGCTTATTCTCTTCCTTTTCGAACCAGCCGATGGCCTTGTCATAATCATAAGTTCGCAGGTATGCGGTACCGATATAGTCTGCCACATCCTTGCGGTCGAGCGTATTAATACCCAGGAGGAACGATTCAAAAGACGAGAACCCTTTACCGGTAAGAAACCCGTATAAAGCCGTTGCCTGCGGAATGCTAAAAGAATCCCGCACATAATTAATGGCGGTTGGGTATACCCAGTTGGTTTTATCGGCCGCTCCATATGCCAGCATCATCCGGTTTACATCGTTCTGCGCCGCATAACGTGCTGCCAATACATCAATCATTACATTTTTAAAAAAGCTGGTCCACTGGTCCTGCTCGGGATCGCTTTCCGAACGTTGTTGCGCGCCGTTTGCTTTTTTCCAAAGCCATTGCAGGGAGGGCAGTATCTTTTGCTCCGCGGCCGCATCCATGCGTGTACTTTCATTAATGGCCACCAGCAGGTTTGTCAGCATCCACTGGTCGTCCAGCCTCGGGGAACGCTTCATTTTTTTTGCCGCTGCCAGGAAACGGTTGGCATTCTTATAATCCTTCAGCATACAGGAAATATAAGCCGCGCCGATCGGGTACAACGCCTGCTCCCCGTATTGCCTATTACCCGAAAGGTCCTCCAGTATTTTTACAAAGGCATTTAAAGTTACTGTTTCTGCTTCCGGTAAAGTTCCCGGCGTGGCAAAGATACCGCTCTGTTTGGCAGGGGGCAGGCTCATTCCAAACCCATGCAGAAAGGCCATTTCAATCTTATTGATTTCGCGCACCACCAGCGTAGGCATGATATCCATACCGGGATTGAGCCGGTGGATCTCTGCCAACGTGGCCACATCCGGGTCGTCGTTCCCCAAACTGTACAGGGCCAGCATACCCGCTTTTTCCTGGTTGTTTTTACAAAGTGTGAGATACGCGCTCCTGAACCGGTCATCTCTTGGTACCGCCCATGCGAAGCTGTTAAAGTTTGCGATCTTCTTTATATTGGTTGCATTAAAAGCCTGGGAAAAGATATATGCCGCTTCCGGTTTTCGGTCAAGCTGGTAAAACGCGCCTGCCTTTAATCCCAGGCTCATTAGTTGCAGTACACCCGGCGTTGGGTTGCCGCTTACCAGCTCATCATAGTACCGTACCGCATCCGCATACTGATGATTGTAATGCGCCAGTCGCACTACCTGGTAACCATATTTCAATTGAAATAAGGGTGATTTTGCCGCTTTGTATAACTGCAATCCATTTTTTAGTAACCCGTTCATCTTTATACTATCCCTGGGGGTGGCATCCCAGCTGTTGTACTCCTTGGTAACATAAGGTTCCACCTGCTTTGCGTACATCAGGTACCCCAGCGCCTCCAGGTCTTTATGCTCCAGGAAAAAACGGGTCATTCCGTTGTTCTTCACCGAATCCGGTACAGCCAGGGGTTTTCCGTTTTCGAGGTGATAATACAAATTGACCAGGTCTTTCCGGTCGAATTGCATCACAAATGCATGGGCATCTTTTTGTGTGGCCTGCTCCTTTGTAAACAGGCTCCACTCCTTTACCAGGGCTTCAGCAGTAGTGGGCCATTCTTCATCATCTCTTAAAAACTGCAGATCGGCAAAATAGAAGGGTGCATATACCGGTGTTTCCGCCGCATATTTGTTAAAAAAAGATGTAAATGAACTATAGGCGTCCTCTACATCTGCGCAGCTAAAAATATTATTGGGAATGGCAAGGAATATACAGCTAATACAGGCTGTTATAGATGCTTTCCATTTCATAAAGTGAATATTTATTTAAAGTTACAGAATCCAGGTGATACAGGGCTACCCTTAAGCGGCTGTTGGGCAGCCTTTCAGACAGCAATGCGCCCACCTTTTTTACGGCAGAAATATCGCTGTGCTCCGGTCTTAAAAACTGACCGGCTTTTACCAGCCGTCCCTCCAGCATCGTATCCTTCTGCACCGAAAAGCCCGAACCGGTCCGTTTAAAGGCCGGTGTATGTTCCAACACCGCAGTGGTATTGCGGATGAGGCCTGCAAACCGCCCCTTATCGAAAATAACGATCCATGAAAAAAGTGGCAGGCCGGCATCCAGCGGCAGCGGATATGTTGAAAGGCGTTGAATATAGCGCTGAAATTCCTGTACATCGATGATCGAATTTTTTACATGCTCCTGTTGCAGATCACCCATATTATAACACATCAGCAGCCCTCTGTTAACCGGGGGCACACCCGAGGATTGTTTGTATTTTACCTGGTGCAACCGGATCGTGGCAGAAAGGGCGCGTTGGCTGTTTGCGGCTTTAACCGCCCGGAGCAATTGAAAATACCGGTCGCGGGTTGTTTCAGACCAGTCACAATCGAGCTGCAGTTCCGGGTAAGCGCCAAACCCGTTTTGTGCTGCAAGTTTATCCGCCAACCCGGTAATATTTTTGGCCAGTTGTGCTACCTGTGCGCTGTCCTGCTCATAAAAGCATTCGTTGGTAATAAATACAACGGGTATGATCTTTTTCTGCAATAACCAGGTGCTGTCTTTTACCAGCAGCTTGGCTGCAGGCTCGGGCATTTTTTTAACCGCGTTCCAAACCACATCAAACAGCCGGATATAAAGCGTGGTAACCCCCAGGCTGTCGGCACGCCGCTTCTCATAAGCCGTGGGCGCAAACACGGTTTTCCAGTAATAAAAGGCATGTTCTGTTTCCCGGGGTTTACGGTTGCCCTTACAGCCGGCAACACAAAGCACCAGCATGAAAACAAAAATTGCGGTTGATCGCTGCATTCAATTTCCAATTGCCGCAAATGTACCAGAAGTTTGGGATTTGAGAATCGAGATATGAGATTTCAGATATGAGAGATGGGATGTGTTTTGTGTTCTGAAGACGCCGCACTGATTTCCGGGTCCTCCATCTGGTTTCTCAAATCTGTATTCTCGCATCTAAGCCGATCTTTCCATTTATAACCAATAATCGCCATTTGCTGATTTTCGGCAGAAACCGCAGTTTAATTAATTAGTTTTGCGGTATGTTTTCGGGTAAACGTCGATACTGGTGGTTTCAGTTCATCGGATGGAGTGGTCTCTTTCTGATCCATTTGTTCTTTGCCTGGTTCTACGGCAAGTTTGATACACCGCAGGACCGAAGCCTGTTTTTTACAAGAGCCTTTAGCTTTGTGGTTATCGGTGTACTGCTAACGCACCTGATGCGCCTGTTTATCCTAAGGCTGCACCTGCTGGAACATAACTGGGGATTGCAGTTGCTGAACTTTCTCTTGCTCTCGATCATTACGGCCTCCCTCTGTGGTATCATCGAACAACAGGTTTACAAACAATTTGCGCTGTTTACCCAACGGGAAATTGATGTGCTGAAACGCAGGGGGATCTGGCTGGTTTCGTTTAACAACATGATCTCCTGGTTCATTTACATGTTTATCTGGAATGCCATTTATATTATTTACCACTATGCCCGGGATTACCAGCAGCAGCAGATCGATACCCTCCGCTTAAAATCGCTGGTGCGGGAGCTGGAGCTTAAGACCATTAAATCCAATATTAATCCGCATTTTATTTTCAACGCCTTAAACAGCATCCGGGCATTGGTAGATGAGAATCCCGGAAGGGCCCGCGAAGCGATCACCGAACTGAGCAATATCCTGCGCAGCAGCATTACCATGCATAAAACAGAGTCGGTGGCATTAAAAAATGAACTGGCCATTATCGAAGACTACCTTGCCCTGGAACAGGTACGCTTCGAAGACCGGCTGGCGGTGAGTTACCAGATCGACAGCCAGGCACTGGAAAAACAGATTCCGCCCATGATGCTGCAGATGCTGGTAGAAAACGCCATCAAACACGGTATCAGCCGGGAACTGCAGGGCGGCTCCGTATCCATTGCCGCCCGGTTAAAAAACAACCTGATTGAACTTTGTGTATGCAATACCGGCAAGCTTACCGGGGAAAAAGACGGCACCGGTTTTGGACTGAACAGCATCCGCGACCGGCTGAAGCTGCTTTACCCGGGTAAAAGTGGTTTTGAGATCCGGCAATTGAATGCCGAAACCGTTGAGGCAAGGATCGAACTGCCCGCATAAAAATAAACAGATCAAACAAAGCGCATGAAACATATACGCACTATCATTATAGACGACGAGCGGCTGGCCCGTTCAGAACTGAAAAAGCTGCTTCAGGGCTTTCCGGGCATTGCCATTATTGATGAAGCGGGGAACGCAGAAGAAGGTATGCGGAAGATCAATGCCCAGCAACCGGATCTTATTTTTCTCGATATCCAGATGCCGGGCCAATCAGGTTTTGAAATGCTGGAAACGCTGGAATACACACCACTCGTGATCTTTACCACGGCGTATGACGAATACGCATTAAAGGCCTTCCAGGTAAATGCGTTGGATTACCTGTTAAAACCCATCGACTCCAAGCGGCTGGAAGACACCATCAAAAAGCTCAACCTGCCGGATTATGAAGAAAGTGAAGCCGCTTCATTTACAAATCACGATGTGCTGAATGAGCACAGCCAGGTGTTTGTAAAGGATGGTGATCGCTGCTGGTTTGTAAAGCTCAGCGATATCCGTCTTTTTGAAAGCGTAGGTAATTATGCAAAAGTTTTTTTTGGTCCCAATAAACCACTGATCTTAAAATCGCTCAATGCGCTGGAAGAACGGCTGGATCCCAAAGCCTTTTTCCGGGCTAACCGGAAACATATCATTAACCTGCGCATGATCGAAAAAATTGAGCCATATTTTAATAACGGATTACTGATCGAGTTAAAAGACGGGGAAAAGATCGAAGTCAGCCGCCGGCAGGCAGTGCGTTTTAAGGAGATGATGAGTCTGTAAACGGTTTCAGGTTTGATGTTTCAGGTTCAAGGTTAGATTATCGTTCCATACATGTAGTGCTGTTTTCTATTCACCATTAACCATTGACTATTCACCACTGCCCTTCACTTTGTTCAATGCGGAACGCTAAAAGCTGACTGCTGATACCTGAAGGCTAATAACTACCGGCTTAAACCGCTTCCCGCTTTACCGAATGCACGGCATCGCTGATCTCCTTGATAAGTGACGGGGCTTTTTCGATGGCATTGCCCACTACGATCACGTCTGCACCGGCTTTACAATTCAGATAGGCTTTTTCCGGATCAGTGATACCGCCACCTACGATCAGGGGTACCTCAATATTCTGAGCCACCGCGCGGATCATCGATTCGGTGATAGGAATACGGGCACCGCTTCCGGCATCCATGTAAATCAGCCGCATCCCCAGCATTTCCCCCGCCATGGCCGTACAAACTGCAATATCATTTTTATCGGAGGGAACAGGCGCCGCATTGCTGATATAGGAAACGGTGGTAGGCGCTCCGCCATCTACCACAATATACCCGGTAGGCATCACTTCCAGTCCGCTCCGCTTTACAAAAGGCGCCGAAACCACATGCTGTCCGATCAACAGCTCGGGGTTTCTGCCGGAGATCAGTGAAAGATACAACAGTGCATCTGCAAACGGACTCACCTGTGAAGGGCTGCCGGGAAACAATACCACCGGGATACGGGTGCGTGATTTGATCTTCTCGATCACTTCATCCAGATGTGCAGAAAGCATCAGGCTTCCACCCACAAAAAAATAATCCACCCCGGCGGCTTCCGAAAGGTTTATCAGGCTTTGCAATGAAGAAGGCTCTACAGCATCCGGGTCTAGCAATACTGCAAAGGATTTTTGTGCGTTCAGCTTTTTTTCCACCAAGCCGCTATAAATATTCATCTTCATCAGGAAGGGAGGTTTCCTGCAAAAATGCAAAAGTTTTTCCAAAAAAAGCCAACGGGCTGCCGAAACACTGAATAGAAATGACCTATGAAGCCGCAAAGCATCCAATTTAGTGCTAAAATCGCAAAACACAGGCGCAGGTAAGCCAAATGCAACGGCCTGTTATGCATTTCTGTCCGATCCTGCATCTTAAGGATACTGGAACCAAATGATTGCAAATTTTAAACATATGATGAAACGATTCCTGACATGCATGGTACTATTATCGCTGATCACCGGCACCGTTACCGGCCAGAAAAAAGACATCCGGCACCTGGTACGGGCTGTAGTTGAAAAAGCCGTGCCGCCAGAATTCGCCTATTTTCACCTGGTGGATTCCAGCTTTATATCCCGCTATTCGACGGCTTATTTTGATCCGCTGGAATTTAAGACCTTCTACAAAGAAAATCCGCGTTTTGTCCTCGAAGCATTCAAGGCGGCAAATGCCAGAGCGAAAAAAATATATTGGGGGAAATTTAAAATTCCCAGGGCCAGGATCAACCCTTATGAAAACATACCTCATTATGAAGGCCAGTTTTCTGTTGTCACGCTGCTCCCCTGGAGTACACCCGACACCGTGCTGGAAGCAAAACGCCGCAATAACAAATATCCGGGGGTCATTTTAAAAATAAAAGAAACCTGGACGGAAGCCCAGCAAAAAGAGGCCATACAAAAAGAACGGGAACGCTATGCCAACAGTCTGCAACCGGAGGATAAAAAATATTTTGCCATTTCCTCCCCCATTTTTTCAAAAGACCGGCGTTATGTGATCATTGAGGTACGAACCGCCCTCGAGGGCTGGTGCCAGGTATACAAAAAAATAAAAGGCAAATGGGTTTACCAGGTCACGCTATCACACTGGATGGCGTAGCGCGGACGTAGTGACCAGCGTTCAGCAATCAGCTTTCAGCTTTCAGCATTTAGCATTCAGCATTTAGCGCTCAGCCTCAACCGGCATTTTCTCAAGATACTGTTCCAGTTCCCCCGGCTCTTTTATAACGATGATCTTTTCCCAGGGATCTTCATACAGGAAGCCTTCTTCATACATTTTCCGGATATGCATTAACAGGTGCGTATAATAATCATTTGTGTTGAGCACAAAGAGTACCTTATCATGGATGGCCAGGTTGTTCCAGGTGATCATTTCGAAAAACTCATCCAGGGTACCGTAACCTCCCGGCAGGATAACAGCCGCATCGCAAAGCTCGTACATCTTTCGCTTGCGGGTATGCATATCCCCTACTATTTCCAGCTGGGTGAGCCCCTTATGCGACCGCTCCCGGTCGGCCAACAGCTGCGGAATCACCCCGATGGCGGTTCCGCCACCAGCCAGTACCGCATTGGCAATAGTACCCATTAATCCTACATTTCCTCCACCGTAAACAAGCGTTAAACCGCGTGCCGCCATAATGGCTCCCAATTCCGCTGTATGTGCTGTAAACAGTGGATCCCGGCCTTCTTTTGACCCGCAAAAAACCGCAAGCGATTTTATCCCCATGATTCCCTACTTTTATTGCAAAAGGAACTCAAATTTTCCTATCTTCAAAAATTATTTTACTTGACAACCATCGTTTAATACAAACATAATATGTCTGCAGGTTTTTTATTTTCGATTGTAATCGCCTACTTTATATTGCTGCTGGTGGTGGCCTGGAAAACCAGCAAAAACAGCAACAATGAATCCTTCTTTATCGGCAACCGCAACAGTAACTGGATGCTGGTGGCCTTTGGTATGATCGGCACTTCACTAAGCGGCGTTACGTTTGTAAGCGTACCCGGTGCTGTAGGCAAGGACGGGTTTGGCTATATGCAGGTGGTGTTGGGTTATATGATCGGGTACCTGTTAATCGCTTATGTATTGCTGCCTTTATATTACCGGTTAAAACTGACCTCCATTTACGGGTATTTAAAAACCCGCATGGGCATGCTTTCCTATAAGACCGGCGCCTGGTTCTTTATCATCTCGCGCCTGGTAGGTGCCACGGCAAGGTTGTACCTGGTTGTACACATCCTGCAGATCACCATTCTCGACAGCTTTGGGATTCCTTTTTGGGTATCTACACTCATCATTCTTGTAATGATCATCCTGTATACTTTTGAAGGCGGCGTAAAAACCATTGTATGGACCGATACGCTGCAAACCACCTGTATGCTGCTGGGATTGATCATCTGTACCATTTACCTGCTCAACCATATGAATATGGGCGTGGGCGAAAGCCTGGAAGCCATGCGCAGCAGCGGGCTCTCACAAATATTTAAAACCGATCCATCGAAGAACGACTTCTTTATTAAACAGATCCTGGCCGGTGCCTTCATTACCCTGAGTATGACGGGCATTGACCAGGAAATGATGCAAAAAAGTATTTCGGTTACCAACCTGAAAGATTCGCAGAAGAACATGGTGTCACTGGCCTTTATCATGGTAGTGGTGATCGGGTTATTCCTGTACCTGGGTGGACTGCTGCACCTGTTTGCGGGTCAGGAACATTTGGCGGCCAAGGGAGATGCCCTGTTCCCGGATGTAGCGGTAAACCATATGCCGCCCTATATTTCCGTTATTTTTATCGTGGCATTGATATCGGCACTGTTTCCCAGTGCAGACGGGGCCATGACGGCACTTACTTCCTCTTTTTGCATCGATATCGCCGGATTGCAGCGACGCACCGATATGAATGAAACGCAAAAAAAACGCTTCCGCCAAAAAGTGCACCTGCTGGTGGCGTTTACATTCCTGCTGCTGGTAATGATGTTTTACTGGATCAATGACAACAGCATGATCGGCATTATCCTGAAACTGGCCGGGTATACCTATGGTCCGCTGCTGGGACTGTTTGCCTTTGGTATTTTCACCAAACGCCGTCCGCAAGACCGCCTGGTGCCTTATGTATGTTTTATTGCGCCCATTATCTGCTTTTTTATCGACCGGTACCAGCAGTCGATTTTCGGAGATTTCAAAATCGGGCTGGAACTGATCATCATTAATGCGGCATTAACGTTTATAGGACTGTTGATCATTTCAAAGCCCGTTTCAGATCTTTCGCAACTGGAACAGGATTCTGTTCATTAATAACGAGCAGCAAAAATGGAACTATTACCCGTTGATTTAGAGCAATTTGCTATCAACTTTTCTACCCCGCCCGATCCGTTACGGCAGGAAGTGGAGCTGTTCACTCAACAGCATCATGCCGAACCGCATATGCTGAGCGGCCCGGTTCAGGGAAAGTTGCTGGAAATGATCAGTTATATGATCCGTCCGCGGCGCATCCTGGAAATCGGCACTTTTACCGGCTACAGCGCCCTGTGTCTTGCAGAAGGGCTAACAAACGACGGTGAGTTGCATACCATTGAGTTCCGGGAAGAAACAGCAGCTATCGCCCACAATTTTTTCCGGAAATCAGCGTTATATCCAAGAATAAAACTGCATGTAGGTAACGCGCTGAATATCATTCCTACATTGAACGAAACCTGGGATCTGGTTTTTATTGACGCCGATAAGCCGGGTTATATGGACTATTTTAAGCTCGTTTTACCAGCAGTTAAAAAAAATGGCTTTATCTTAGCAGATAATATTTTTTTCCACGGACAGGTTTTTACCGAAAATCCCAGGGGAAAAAGCGCAAAAGCCATCAAGGCGTTTAACGATTTTGTTCAACATAGAGCAGATATTGACAAACTGGTTCTGACCATTAGAGACGGACTATATTTATTACGAAAATTGTAATTGTTATTGATGATAAGGAAATTGTTTTTGGCAACCGCCCTTTTTATAACGATGACTGCTACTGCCCAACAATCAGAAAAAGTTGTGGCCTATATTCAACAATACAGAGGCATTGCCATTAAGGAAATGCAACGGACCGGTGTTCCGGCGGCTATCAAGCTGGCCCAGGCCATACTGGAATCCAATGCAGGCGACGGAGACCTGGCGTTGCGCTCCAACAATCATTTTGGCATCAAATGCAAAACCGGCTATACCGGCCCTTATGTGTTGCATGATGATGACCGTCCGCAGGAGCGTTTTATAAAATACGAACAGCCCGAAGCTTCGTTCCAGGATCATTCTGATTTTTTAAAGGGCCGCGACCGGTATGCATTTCTTTTTCAGCTGGACCCTACCGACTATAAAGCATGGGCGAATGGTTTAAAGAAAGCAGGATATGCTACCAATCCTAAATATCCGCAACTCCTGATCGGTTTAATTGAGCGCTATAACCTGGAAGATTACACGTTGATCGCAATGGGTAAAAAAGAAATGCCGCAGGAGCTTACAGCATCCTTTGCGGTGGCAAAAGAAGAGCCCGAAGTGATCCCGGCCAAAAAGGTCAAACAGTACCCGCAGGGTGATTTTGTGATCAACCAGACCAAAGTAATTTTCGCAAAGCAAGGCACAGCGTTTGATGCCATTGCTGCCCGCTACAATATTCCCCTGAACCGTCTTTTTCTGTACAACGATCTGCAGGAAAACCAACCTCCCCAAAGCGATGCCCTGGTATTTTTACAACTGAAGCGCACCGAAAGTCCTAAAGCATTTCACGAAGTAGCTGCCGGAGAAACGCTTTATGAAATTGCACAGGAAGAAGGCGTTCGGCTGGAGTCGCTTCTGAAATACAATAATCTCACGAAATTTGCTTCCCCGGCAATCGGGTCTAAGCTATATTTGCAGGATATGGGTGCCGGAAAAAATTCCGTAGCACAAAATCCTTAAAATATGGCAGATATTACGGTACACGATAAACGCTTTTCGGTTTACCTGTCAGAAACAGCATTGCAAAAAAGAATTAAGGAACTGGCAGATGCCGTTAACGCAGATTATGCAGGGGAGAAAGTATACTTCCTGGCGATCCTGAACGGATCGTTTATGTTTGCGGCCGACTTTTTCAAATACCTGACCATCGACAGCGAGATCTGTTTTATTAAACTTGCCTCTTATAAAGGATTAAAATCTTCAGGCGCCGTTACCACCGCTATCGGGCTGGAGGAAGATCTGCACGGAAAACATGTGGTTATCCTTGAAGACATCATTGACACCGGCAAAACACTGCACTATTTTTTGCCACAGCTCCAACACCAGCAACCCCGCTCCCTGAAGATCGTTGCCCTCCTGCATAAAGCAGAAATGACCACATATGAAGTGCCGATCGATTATACGGGCTTCGTGATCCCCAACAAATTTGTGGTAGGCTATGGACTGGATTATGACGGGCTGGGCCGCAATTACAAGGATATTTACCAGCTGGCAGAAGGATCGTAAGTTTTTTTCCCCGCAGCGGCGCAAAGAAACGGCGAACGCGGTGCTTATTCTTCGTCTTTACCTATTTTTAGCCAATGCAATAGTTGCCCTGATCTTATTTATGTACACGGCTGCTCACCCTTTCGTATTCATCCCTTCCTTGCTCGGGATCTATCAGATTAAGGGATGGTTGTCCTACCCACATGCCCATCGCAATTGAGCATTTGATATAATAGGATCTGCCAAATTGTATCGTAAGCGGAACGATGGCCTTTGCCTCCGTTTTAGCCCATATTTTTTGTTTTCCCTCCTTGTATACCCGCAATTCATAACGGGAGTTATTTACGGCCCGCCATACCACGGAATCATCAAGGTTGATATTATACCCGACAGCCGATCCTGTGAAATTTTTTGGCCGGTAAAAATAAATCGTAGCATAGGTAGCCGTATCAGCGCCCGGGGCCGGAGGGGCAATCGTTGCAGCAGACACCGCCTGGCGTAAAGAATCGACGCCCTCAATAAATAAGATATTCCCTTTGATCCGGTAACAGCTGCTCCAAAGATCCGGTTGCTTCAGCTCCGTGATCTGTATCGCATTCCCACCTGCCTTCCTCGCTTTTTCCTGGGCTTTTTCAATCACCCGCTGGTACTGACAGTCTGTGGTAAACCCCCTTATCCCCAATCTTGAATGCCCCAATGGTTTTTGCTGTTGAAGGAATGCTTTTATTTACCTCGAATACCAGTATTTCGCCTGCGGTGTCCTTCACCTGCCAGACAACTCCGGCATTTAATGTTGTGGATAATACAGGCCCAACTAGCAGCAGCGTTATCAGCAAGCGCAATTTTGAGAGATCGATTCTCATAGTGTTCCGTTTTTTATATTTTAAATAGGTTGTGCTAATATACACCAATCACTCCACAAGTCTAAAAAATCAAACCCAAAGAAACGTTCCAGGATGTTTGTATCCTTCGCGCTTCTTTGGGTCTTTGTGTATTTGTGGCGGTACTGCCGTTATTTTTTCTGAGCCTGCTGCATCGGATTGGAGCCGGTACTTTGTCCGCGTGCGGCGCCGGTTTTTTGTGCAAAGGCTTTAAATCTTGTTGGTGCAGGCATTTGGTTCCATACGTTGTTGCTTTCATCGATATCGGCCGTTTCGCGGAACGGATCCAGCCGGATACCGGTGACCGCCTTGTTTTTTACAAAAACCTTGCTGGCCGTGTTTTCATTATGCCTCCAGATCTGGGCCGGAATCCGGTCGATCTGCCGGGTACCGTCGCTGAAGGTCCACTCAATAATGATCGGCATTACCATTCCGCCTTTATTGGAAAAATCCAGCTCATAAAAGTACTTGCCGGCAAACTGCTGTTTGGCGTCCGGGGTCAGCGCCTCCACACCCGGGGCCTGTTCAACCGTGAATGTTTTTGTTGAATCATATGGTTCCTGTCCCCGGGCGTACCGCCAGTAAAAATCACGCGCACCGGTATCCTCATCGGTATAAAAGGCAATCTTCCGGTCTTCCCGGTTGCGGATCTTCGAAAGATCATCAAACTCCGGTACCATTGGTGCATCTATTTTCCTCGTAACACTTTTTGCGGGTGGTATCATTCCGTTCACCTCTGCCGTTGCCACTTTTACAGAATCCAGGGAAATATCTACCGGGTTGATCCCGTAGAACCAACCTCTCCAGAACCAATCCAGGTCTTCTCCGCTGGCATCTTCCATCGTACGGAAAAGATCCGCCGGTGTGGGGTGCTTAAAGGCCCAGCGGCGGGCGTATTCTTTAAAGGCAAAATCAAAAAGATTCCGTCCCATGATCGTTTCTCTTAAAATATTTAAGCCGGTAGCCGGCTTTGCATACGCATTGGGTCCAAACTGCACGATATTTTCCGAGTTGGTCATAATCGGTTCCAGCTGGCTTTTAGGCAGTTTCATATAATCTACAATGGTCCAGGCGGGTCCGCGTTTGGAGGGAAATTTATTATCCCACAATTCCTCCGTAAGGTATTGCACAAAGGTATTCAGCCCTTCATCCATCCAGGTCCATTGCCGCTCATCGCTGTTTACAATCATCGGGAAGAAATTATGTCCTACTTCATGGATCACCACACCCAGCATCCCGTTCTTGGTAGCTTCGCTGTAGGTGCCGTCTTTTTCGGTGCGGCCATAATTAAAGCAGATCATCGGGTATTCCATTCCATTAGCGGCTTCCACACTTTGTGCAACCGGGTAAGGATACGGGATCGTAAATGCAGAGTACGTTTTGATGGTATGCGCCACCGCCCTGGTTGAAAATTTCCGGTACAGTCCATAGGCCTCCTTACCGTAAAAGCTCATGCACATTATTTTTTTACCATTGACCAGCTGTGGCATCCCGTCCCAGATATATTTCCGGGAAGAGGTCCAGGCAAAGTCGCGCACATTATCGGCTTTGAAATGCCAGGTTTTTGTTTTCGTGCTCTTGTTTTTTTCTGCTGCCGTTGCCTCCTCCAGGGTAACGATCTCCACCGGCTCCTTGGCGTTGGTTGCCTTCTGATACCGTGCCAGCTGCGCAGGGGTTAATACCTGGGCATAGTTCTGACATTCACCAGTGCTTCCCACAATATGGTCAGCCGGTACGGTCATCTGCACATCAAAATTGCCGAAGGTAAGTGCAAATTCACCCCTGCCGGTAAACTGATGGTTCTGCCATCCCTGGAAATCGCTGTACACGCATACCCGGGGATACCACTGGGTAATGGTATAAAGGCTGTTACCGTCTTCGGGAAAAAGCTCATATCCGCCCCGTCCGCCCAGTGTAACGCGATCTGGGATCTTATAGGACCAGTCGATCTTAAACTGGAAGCGCTGACCGGGTTTCAACGGTGTAAGCAAATCTACCCGCATCATGGTTTTATTAATGGTATACGGAAGCGCTTTACCACTTATATCGGTGATGGATCGGATCTTGTGGCCAAAACCATTATCCGGTCCGTTTTGATCTTCCATTTTTGCCAGGGTGCGGTCCGTCATCATGGCCGGCATTACATTCTGATCCTGGTAATTGGCATTGTCCTTATTGCTGTGCTCGTTCTCATCCAGCTGCAGCCATATATAGGTAAGCACATCCGGGGAATTATTAAAATAATTCAGGGTTTCACTACCGGTGAGTTTCTGCCCGTTCTCATCCAGGGTACACCGGATCACATAGTCGCAGCGCTGCTGCCAGTATTTGGGGCCCGGCGCACCGCTGGCCGTTCGGTATTCGTTGGGTGTGGGAAGAATCGTTCCCAGCTGCTCAAATTTATTTCCATGATTGCTGGCAGGATTGTTTTGAATATCCTGGGCATAACCCGTAACCGTAAGCAAACAGGCTACCACAAGTAAAAATTGTCTCATCAATGTTCTTTATGATAATGAAGGGATCCGCTCCAGCGCCATCTTTAATGAAAGCACGAACACTGCGGCAGATACCACGAAAATATAGATTCTTTGGGGAATTTTGATACCGCCCACCACCAGCTTTGTGATCAGCAGGATCGCCAGCACCACGATCACCTGCCCGGCCTCCAGCCCGAGGTTAAAGCCCAGGAGCCCCGTTCCAACGGATTCGTCACTGGCCAGCATCATCCGGATGGTATTGGCAAAGCCCAGCCCGTGGATCAGCCCAAAGAACAGTGCCAGGAAATAATTGGTACGGATCTGCCGGAATTGATTCCGGCGCAGCACATTCCAAAGGGCGGTGCAAACGATGGTAACCGGGATGAGGAATTCGACCCAGGAGGACGGGACCCGGATGAGATCAAATACGCTGAGCGCCAACGTTAAGGAATGCCCGATAGTAAAAGCCGTTACCAGGATCAGCACCTGCTTCCATTCTTTAAAGGTATAGATCACCGCCAGTGCGAGGATAAACAACTGGTGATCCAGCGCATCCAGGCTGATGATGTGCCGCCACCCTTCTACAAAATAAAACCAAAAACTGCTCATACGGTTTCTTTTTCCGTGGAGAAAGCGCCTGCCAGTGATTCACCGGTCGGTTCCGGTCATCTCCTTGGTGCACTCCTGCTTCCCCTGATTGTTGCGTTAATAAAAATACGGGCGCTCCTTGTTTGATGCCAACCATCAAATATAATTTACCGCCTTCATATAATATACCGTTATTTGTATCAATGGCGTGTAACCACTATAAAAGGAGCCTGCCTGTATGGCTGTTGGTATGTTTTTTACTATCCGGGTTTTCCCGGCCGGCATGGCATCCGTTTCATGTAAGTGCCTCCGAAATGGAGTATAACAGCAAAACGCAAAAGCTGGAGATCAGCACAAAAATTTTTACCGATGATTTTGAGTCCGTGCTCGCCCGCATTTATAAAACCCCGGTAGATTTCAGCAACAAATCCCGGAAGTCCGCACTGGATGAACTGGTTACAAAATACATCACAACCCACTTAAGTATCCGCAGTAACGGGCAGCTGCAGCGTTTAAAATTTTTTGGATGGGAAGTGGATCATGAAGCCGTTTATATTTATACCACGGCCGATGCCGCCGCTCTCAATCCCCGTAATATTACGGTGGAGAACACCATCCTCTATGAGCTGTTCCAGGACCAGATGAATATTGTGCATTTCATAGTAAATGGCACCCGTAAAAGCAGCAAACTGGCCTACCCGGAACGGAAGTTGCAGTTTAGTTTTTAGGGGATGAATTGAGAATCCAGAATCCAGAATCCAGAATTGAGAATTGAGCGTTTAGCTATCAGCTGAAGGCTGAACGCCGAAAGCTAAACGCTGAAGGCCGATTGCTGCCAGCTGATGGCTATTTGCCAAAAGCGTGGTACATTTGGGTTCTAAGTACGGTACATGAATGTAACACGCAATTCCGGTTTGTGGATGGCCCTCCTGGGCGGTATTTTGTTGTGGGCGGGCTGGCCTTCGTCTCCCCTTACCTTATTGCTTTTTGTGGCCTGGGTTCCATTGCTGTACCTGGCTGACACAACCGGTTCCTGGAAAAAGTTCTTCGGATGGTCGTATATAACCCTGCTTTTGTGGAATGTGCTTACCACCTGGTGGGTGGCAAAGGCCAGTGTTCCCGGCGGCATCGGCGCCTTCCTGGCCAATAGCCTGATCATGTGCCTTCCCTGGCTGGCGTACTTTTTTACCCGGGCTCATTTCAACCGGTTTCTTTCAGGGGTGGCCCTCATTGTATACTGGATGACCTTTGAGTGGATCCACCTCAACTGGGATCTGAGCTGGCCCTGGCTCACACTGGGGAATGCATTTGCCCTGCATCCCAACTGGGTGCAATGGTACGAATATACCGGCGCAGCTGGTGGTAGCCTCTGGATCCTGCTCAGCAATGTGCTGGTATACCACGTATTGCTCCGTTACCGGGAAGAGGGCCGGAGCACGGGCTATTTTAAGCTGGCCGCGGCCTGGGTACTTACATTGGGTACTCCAATTATACTTTCCGTATTTGTAAAGCAGCAGTTAACACTCCTCCATAATAAATACAATGTGGTTGTAGTGCAGCCCAACTATGATCCCTGGGATACCAAATTTGCTGCCGGCAAAGAGGAAATGCAGCTGCAGGAATTAATCAGCCTGTCGCAAAAACAGATCGATGCCGAAACCGCGCTGGTCGTATGGCCGGAAACAGCCATTCCTTATACGGTGCTGGAAGACCAGCTCCGGGAGAATCTTTTTCTTAAACCCCTGTGGGGCTTCCTGCAGCGCAACCCGCATGTAAACCTGCTGACCGGACTGGAAGGCCGCCGCTTGTTTCCTACGCGGGTGAGCCGGTTTGCTCAAAAGCTGCCGGACGGTGGTTTTGTAGAAGGTTATAACAGTGCCGCGCTTTTCGACAGCACATCGGTGCAGATCTATCACAAATCCAAACTTGTACCAGGACCGGAGGTATTGCCGGCATTTTTAAGTTTCATGGGGCCGGTATTTGAAAAATTCGGAGGCACCATGGGAGGCTATGCCCGCGATACTACGGAACGGGTATTGCATACCACCAATCATACATTTAACATTACCCCTGCCGTTTGTTATGAAAGTATTTATGGCGGTTATCTTTCCCGGTTTAACCGGAAAGACGCCGATCTTATCTGCATCGTTACCAACGACGGGTGGTGGGGCGATACGCAGGGGTACCGCCAGCATATGCAATACGCGCGCCTCCGGGCCATCGAAAGCCGGAAATGGGTAGCCCGCAGTGCCAACACAGGCATCAGCTGTTTTATTGATCCCTATGGTAATATTGCGCAGCAGCTATCCTGGAACAAACAAGGCACCCTCAAACAGACGCTTGCGGCATTTGTTTCGGAAACCTTTTACACCCGTTATGGCGACTGGCTTTTTTGCGCTGCCGCGGTATCAGCGCTGGCATTTTTACTGATCCTCCTTTATAAGGTAATCCTTTACAAAAAACGTCCACTTAAAAAATCTTCCTGATGGGTACAAAAACAATCAATATCAATAACAGCATTGTCCACTATACCGTTGAAGGTGTGGGACGCCCGGTGTTGCTGTTGCATGGCTTTGGCGAAGACAGCACCGTTTGGGAAAACCAGGTGGAGTACCTGCGGCACAATTACCAGGTGATTGTACCGGATATTCCCGGTAGCGGACAGTCGGAACTGATCAGCGACGTCAGCATGGAAGGCATTGCGGAGGTGATCAACCGTGTTGTGGAAGCGGAGGAGCTGGAATCCATCGTATTGATCGGCCACAGCATGGGAGGATATGCTACATTGGCATTTGCAGAACAATACCCGCATTTGCTGGATGGCTTCGGTTTGTTTCATTCTACCGCAGCAGCCGATACGGAGGAGAAAAAGGAAACCCGGCGCAAGGGCATTGCCTTTATCGAAAAGCACGGGGCCAATGAATTTTTGAAAACCACCATTCCCAATCTGTTTTCGGCGCATACAAAAGAAACGCATCCGGATCTGATCGAACGCTTTACGGCCAGTCTTCCTGTTTTCTCAAAGCCGGCCCTGAAAAGTTACTATGAAGCCATGATCAAACGCCCGGAACGGATCGACCTGTTTTCAAAAACCGACCTGCCGGTATTATTTATTATCGGGGAACAGGACACGGTGATTTCCTTTGAAGACATTTTAAAGCAAGCTTCAATGCCCCGGGTCTCCTATATTCATGTGTTGCATCAGTCTGGCCATATGGGTATGCTGGAGGAATCCGCAAAAGCAAATGCCGCCATTGAAGAATTTTTGATGGAACTGAAATAAGTGAATAGTGAACCAATGTCGTTTTCTCAAAGCCGCAGATGCACAGATCTGGTATCGGCTTTAACTACAACAATGTTACAGAAAAGTGCTGCAGGTGCAATCAGCGTATCTGCAGCAATCATAAAAATTGCTTAAGAAACGGCATTGAATAGTGAGCAGTGAATGGCATACAGGAGGGTGCGGGAGCTGTTTGATACCCCTATCAAAAGCATGGATAAACCAATTAAAATGAATAAAACCGTTTTTATAACAGGCGCAACAGCCGGATTCGGCCAAGCCTGCGCCAGGAAATTTGCAGCAAACAACTATAATGTGATCATCACCGGAAGAAGACAGGACCGGCTGGAACAACTGGCGGAAGTATTGACCCGCACCTATTCCGTTGCCGTATTACCGCTGGTGTTTGATGTACGTAACCGGGAACAGGTATCAGCAGCTGTAGACGGCCTGCCCGAAACATGGAAACAGATAGACGTGCTGGTAAATAATGCCGGACTTGCGGCCGGCAAGGACGATTTCGACCAGGCGAGCCTGGATGACTGGGATACCATGGTGGATACCAATATCAAGGGATTCGCCTATGTGGCCCAGGCCGTTTCCCGGCTGATGGTTGCCCGTAAAAGAGGACATATCATCAACCTGGGTTCCGTGGCGGCCAAGCAGGTATATGCACAGGGCAATATGTACTGTGCCACCAAACACGCGGTGGATGCGCTTTCCCAGGGCATGCGGATCGACCTGCTGCCCTATCATATTAAGGTAACTGCTATTCACCCGGGTGCAGCCAACACAGAATTCTCAACCGTTCGTTTCAAAGGCGACCGTATTGCTGCAGACAAAGTGTATGAAGGACTGATTCCACTGATCGCTGAAGATATTGCTGAAACCATTTTTTATTGTGCCACCCTTCCGGAGCATGTTTGCATCAACGACCTGGTGATTACCTGCACCCAGCAGGCGGATTGTTTTTACTATGACCGGGAGTAGGACTTGAGAATTGAGCAATCAGCCTTTAGCTTTCAGCATCGTTTATACATCCTGAGACCTGAAACTTGAAACCTGAAACTTAAAATAGTACCTTTGCTGAATAAATATTCATACTATTGGCAATCAAATTTGGTGTAGCAGGAAGCGGCAGCTGGGCCACAGCACTGGTAAAGATATTAACCGATAACGGGCACAAGGTTAACTGGTGTTTGCGCAGTGAAACCGCTATTGGCTTTATCAAACAGCGGCATCACAATCCCAAACATCTTACGGCAGCGGTACTCAATACCAAGCTGCTGCATTTATCAACCGACCTGAAGGCCGTTATAGAACGCTCAGAGGTATTGATCCTCGCCATGCCTTCTGCTTATGTGGCCGAAAGTCTGCAAGAGTTATCCCCCGCTGCTTTTAAAAACAAAAAGATCCTTTCTGCTATTAAAGGCATTCTTCCCGGTGACAATATTTTACTCAACGAATACCTGGAACGCCATTTTGATATCTCTTTAAAAAATTATTTCGCGGTGCTGGGCCCCTGTCATGCAGAAGAAGTAGCTGCAGAAAAGCTCTCCTATCTTACCTTTTCGGGTGTTGACGAACCCATGGCGGCTAAAATTGCGGAACATTTTCAGTCGCCCTTTATCAATACCGTTGTCAATACCGATATACTGGGGGTACAATACGCCGCAGTATTAAAGAATATTTACGCCTTGGGCGCCGGTATCGCACACGGACTGGATTACGGCGACAATTTCCAGAGTGTATATATCGCCAACAGTGCCGATGAAATGGCCGGTTTCCTGAGGAAGTTTGGCGCGGAACACATCGTGGTAGGTGAGCATACCGACCTGGATGAACCCGGGAAAAAATACGCTAACTACTCTGCATCTGTGTACCTGGGGGATCTGCTGGTAACCTGTTATTCGTTGCATAGCCGCAACCGTACGTTTGGCAATATGATCGGCAAAGGCTATAGTGTACAGGCGGCGCAACTGGAACTGCGTATGGTAGCAGAAGGCTATAACGCTGCTAAATGCATTTACAACACCAATAAATCGCTGAAGGCGGAAATGCCGATCGCTGAAACGATCTACCACATTCTCTGGGAGGGCTTACCCCCTGCAAAAGGGTTCGAAAAAATTGAAGGCTTCCTTATCTGACCGGCCTGCTACTAAAACACTGAGTTGCAGAACAGGGGCGCTAACGGCCAAACCGCTTCCGGCGCGCGTTTAACCCTGTCCCGAATCAATCACCGTGTTTCAGCAACGCGCCGCCACCTGGGGTCTTGGCTAACTGCGCTATTTTCATTATATTAGCCATGATTCAATTTTGTTATTTAATGTTTGCTTATGTCTATAACAGTATTTCCAAACGGTTTTGACTCCTGGCAGAAAACGCATTTTGAAGTGGTGGAAGCACTTTGTTACCTGCGGGATATTGAAGAGCCTCAGCTACAGAAAAGCTTCAGCGAAATGCTCAACCGGAGCGCCACCGACTCCATGTACCAGCTTGCACGGGAGCTGACGGATAAATTTGAAGAAGCCACGAAGGGCCAGCTTCGCGACCGGACCCTTTTTGAAGAAATCGAAGAGTTTGTAGCACGGGAAATAAAAGAACGGGCAGGCCAGTAAAATGCAATCTATCCAATAAGGAATACAGCAATAAAATGGGTTTGTTCTAAAATTTACTATTTGCATTTCCCAAAAAAATAAGCCCCGGCAGATAACTACCGGGGCCACAACTATAAACTATACACCCAAACTCCACCTGCCGTTGGCAGGATTTGAATTTTCACAGGAATCAGTCGGGTTTTTTACCATCCAGGAAGGTGTTAATGGTATTGATCTGACCCTGATTTTTATCATCGGAGCTTATTTCAAACTTACTGTAGTAGCTTTCGATATGATTAGAATTATCCTGTAATTCCATATTACGGCGTATGTATGCAGGAACGGTTTCATATTCATTGTTGGGATCACTTCCGTTTACATTGAACGAAAGATTCCGCAATTTTTGCAGCCGTTCTACCTGCTTTCTTTTTTGCAGCTGCATTTCTTCTTCCTGGCTTAACTGAGGTTGTTGCTGTACCGGCAGTTCCCGCTCAATATTGCTTTGGGGCATCTTTACCTCCTCCTTTGCCAGATCTACCTTCTCTACCAGTTCCATTTTTTCTTCGGGCACCGGATCGGGTACCGGCGCTTTCGCTACGGCCTCTTCCCGTTTTTGCTCTGCATAAATATTGGAAGGTTTTTCAAGATAGCTGCGTACGCCTACGCCGGCAGAAAGATCCTGTTCGTTGATTACCGGTTCTTCCATCACCCGGTTTTCTGCAGGCACCGAAGGTGAGTAAAAAGCCTCTTCTTCTGCAGCCACCACTTCTACAACTACTTCCGGAACAACTTCAGGCTCTGGCTCCGCATGCACACCAATCTTTTCATTATCCTCAGTAGACAGGCTATAGTGTACGGTAGCTGTTTCCTTGCCGTAGCCGAGGTCTGCCATATCTTCCAGGGTTGGCATCGGCGCATCCACAAATACCGGCTCGTCGATCAGCTTGGGCATCATCGGATCTACCTGCAATCCCAGGCTTTTTTCTGCTTCTTTCAGTTCGTGCTCGATCACTTCCGGCTTCTCAACCTTTGCTTCTATTTTTGGTGCTGTATTTTGCTGCGGTGTCAGGGTCATTACAATTTTGCCCTCATCCTGCTCTTCTTTTTTCAATACCGGCTTTACAAAGGGATCTTTATTTTCAAAACCGGTGGCAATAAGCGTAATACCGATTTCATCACCCAGTGAATTATCATAACCTAATCCAAGGATCACATCGGTATTTTCTCCGGCCTGGCTTAATAAATGCGCCTGGATCACTTCTACTTCATCCATGGTAAATTCCGAATCGCCTTCAGCAGAATTGATATTGATCAGGATCCACTTAGCCCCGCGGATATCATTATCGTTCAGCAACGGTGAATTCAGTGCCTCTTCAATGGCACGCTGGGCGCGGTTTTCACCGGAAGACGTAGCGCTACCCAGTATGGCCACACCACCGTTTTTCATTACCGTGCATACATCCGCAAAATCCACGTTGATCTGGCCGGTGCTGTTAATTACATCTGTGATACATTTAGCAGCCGTAGCCAGTACATTGTCTGCCTTCTCGAATGCTTCCCGCATTTTCAGGTTTCCAAACTGATGACGCAGCTTATCGTTGCTGATCACCAGCAGGGTATCTACATACTGTTTCAGGATCTTGATTCCTTCTTCGGCCTGTTTGTGCCGTTTTTTACCTTCATAGGCAAAGGGCATGGTAACAATACCCACGGTGAGCACGCCCAGATCCTTGCAGATCTTTGCAATGATGGGAGCGCCCCCGGTTCCGGTACCACCGCCCATACCTGCGGTAATAAATGCCATCTTGGTGTTTACTTCAACAATACGTTTGATCTCCTCCAGCGACTCTTCGGTAGCCTGGCGGCCGATTTCCGGGTTGGCGCCGGCACCCAGTCCGGATGTCAGCTGGGGTCCCAGCTGGATGCGGTTCGGGATCTGGCTGTTGGAAAGCGCCTGAGCATCGGTATTACAAATGATAAAGTTTACTCCATCGATGTTTTGACTGAACATATGATTAACAGCGTTGCCGCCGCCACCGCCCACTCCAATCACTTTAATGATGGAGGATTGTTCTTTAGGTAAATCAAAATGTATCATCTTTTAAAAATTTGTGGTTTCCCTTCCATGAAAACCTGTTTTGTAAATGGGTTAATTATAGTTGTTGTTAATATGTAGTGTTTACAGGTGGCCGTCTTCTTCCTCTTTAAAAATGTCGATGATGCCATTTTTAAATTTGTCCCAGAAATTTTTCAACGGCTGTCTTTTTTCAACCGAAGCGGTCGTATTGTCTTCCGCAACCAGTACCTCTTCCTGTACCGCTACCGGAACACTGGTTCTGATCAGATCCTGGGGAACAGGAATATTGATGAAACTTTTTTCAAACACCTTACGGTTGTTTTCAAAATCATCATATCCTTTCAGGATCAGGCCCAAACAGGTAGAGTAGGTTGGTTTGGCCAACTCTTCGATATGTCCTGCTGCCAGGTGCTCATTCGGCAGACCGATCCTGGCCGGCAGTCCGGTTACATATTCGGTAAGCTGGATCAGGTGCCGTAACTGAGAGCCGCCGCCGGTAAGTACGATGCCGCCGTTCAGATGCCGGTTATCCATACCGATCTGTTTCAGGTGATAGGTTACAAAATCCAGGATCTCGCTCATACGGGCCTGGATGATATTGGCCAGGTTCTTCACGCTGATCTCTTTTGCCGGCATACCGCGTAAACCGGGTATGGTAATATAGGCATTGGCTTTTGCTTCATTGGCCAGGGCACTTCCGAACTGCGTTTTCATTTGCTCTGCCTGGCTTTTTAATACCCCTAAACCGGTTTTGATATCATTGGTGATATTTTCCCCGGCAAAAGGAATAACCGCCGTATGCCGTAATACGCCATCCGCAAATACGGCCAGGTCGGTAGTACCGCCTCCGATATCCACAATGGCTACTCCTGCTTCCAGGTCTTCCTGTCCCATTACCGCTGCTGCAGAAGCCAATGGCTGCAATACGAGGTCCTTGGTATACAACCCTGCTTTTTCCACACTGCGGTTAATATTACGGATCGCATTTTTATCACCGGTGATGATATGAAAATTAGCACCCAGCTTTACACCGCTGTATCCGATCGGGCGTACGATATTGGGCATGTTGTCAATGGTATACTCCTGAGGAATTACATCAATGATCTGGTCGCCCGCGGGAATATAGGTTTTGTATTGCTTACTGATCAGCAGGTCTACTTCTGCCTGGGTGATCTCTTCCTCTTCACTTTCCCGAACAATATCGCCACGTGTCTGAAGGCTTTTTATATGATGCCCGGCAATACCCACATACACTTCGCCAATGTTCAGGTTTGGATTTAACGATAAACAATTTTCAAGTGCCAGTTTAATCGCCTTGATCGTTTCGTCGATATTCAATACCTGGCCATGCTTTACTCCATTGGAGTTTGCCTTGCCAAATCCAAGAATCTCCAGTTTTCCGAATTCGTTTTTACGTCCGGCAATAACAGCAATCTTGGTGGTTCCAATGTCCAGTCCTACGATAATGGGTTGTTCAGGATTCATATATTTCGTTTTTAGTTGTTCTTTTTAATGGGTGTTTTCTTTGTAGCCGTTTTCTTTTCTGTTGTCGTTTTCTTTGAAGGGGCCGGCTTTTTTGCATCCCTGGAAACTGTTTTTTTACTATCCGCGGGTTTTGTCAGCGGTTTTTTAGCCGTTTCTTTTTTTACCGGTTGTTTCGCTACGGCCTTTGCCACGGGTTTGGAAGCGGCCGGGTTTTTATGTACGCCATTCGTTGTTACAGGCCGGGCAACCGGTTTTTTTTCCCCTGTGGTCCGTTTTGTTTCCGGTTTCGTAACGGCCGTATGTTTCACCGGCTCCTTTTTTACCGGCGCTACGGCTTTTGCCGTA
The DNA here is from genome assembly GCF_021044425.1 of Niabella pedocola. Taxonomy (GTDB): domain Bacteria; phylum Bacteroidota; class Bacteroidia; order Chitinophagales; family Chitinophagaceae; genus Niabella; species Niabella pedocola. Next base: position 874,205 of record NZ_JAJNEC010000005.1, read on the forward strand.
AGCGCTGCAGCTGCTGCCGGCTCCGGCTTTTCACCCGCCGGAAGCAGGTCCAGTGTATCCATATCTACTTCACCGGCCAGTCTTTCGTAAGGCAGCTTTGCGTCGGCCGCGGTATCGGGTTCCACCAGCGATGCACCCGGTACTACCTGAGCCACTTCGATCAGGTCATTGGCCTTGCGCGACTGCTGCAACAACTCCTCAATATTTTTCCGCAATTGCAGGGAATCCAGCTTTGAATAATCGCCTTTGATACCTACCACCTGACCATTGTATTGCACATCAATCCGTTTGTACTTGTCAAAACCGGTACGTTTTAATACCTGGTCATAAAACAGGTACAGCCGGTGGAATTTAGACGCGATATCGCTGCCGTCTCCCAGATCAACCCGGTGATTTCCAACTACCGGTACCATTTCCATATTCCAGCAATCCGCTCCGCATTTCCGGATATCAATCTGCGAGACCTGGGAAACCCAGAATGAATCGCTGCTGATAAATGATGCCGCCGTAATCATATTTTCCAATAACGCGCTGTCTGCTGCATGCATGATGCGGGCATTGGGGTAACCGGTAAACACGGGAACGTCCAGTGAAATCTTGTCAGAGAGCGGAATCTGTTTCCCGGCTTCATCGATATAAAAGGATTGACCGCCGTTGGTAAATACGCGGGCCAGCGGCTTCCGTTCTGTTACATTCACCCGGAGGATATCTTTATTGTCAAAATACAACTCGGCATTGTATACCCAGGAGCTCTGTTCCAGCAGGTCTTCTATACGTGGCAGGTTAAACGCCGTTTTACGTTGTCCTTTTACTTCCCCGCCCGATGCTTCCTTAAGGAGCTTTACGATCTGTGCTTCGGAGGTAAACAAACTTCCCCCGCCCTGTGCTCCGCGGATACGGATCTCGTATCCTTTACAGCTGCTTCCGTCCTGTGCCCGCATGGCGGCTGCAATGAGTGTAAACATACCAGCCCCTACACCCAGCCACATGAGTGTCAGCAACATTCTTTTTATCGCTCTTTTCCTGCCCACTTTATTTTAATAAACGGTCTTTTATTGGTCCTACTAATTTATCAATATCACCGGCGCCTGCGGTAACGATCACTTCTCCGAATTCTTTTTCCCGGTGCTGCGCAACATCATCTCCGATCCACGTTAACAATGCTTCCTTTGTCATCAATACAGGATCCCCCCCGTCCATCAACTCAGCAATAGTATTGCTTTCAATTCCGGGTATTGGTTGTTCCCGCGCAGGATAAACCGGCAATAAAATTGCCTTGTTTACCATGCTCAAAACAGCAGCAAAATCCTGGGCAAAATCCTTTGTACGGCTGTACAAATGCGGCTGGAAAATTAACGTACATTTCTTTTGAGGAAACAGGGTTTTTACACTATTTATCAACGCCTTCAGCTCTTCCGGATGATGTGCATAATCATCTATAAATACCAGGTCTTTTTGTTTAATCATATATTCAAAACGGCGCTTTACCCCTTTGAAAGAAGCAACGGCTGCTTTAATTTTTTCTGCATCGATATTCAAAGAGCTTGCCACAGCAACAGCGGCCACCATATTCTCAATATTGTGCATACCGCCCATGTTCAACTGAAGGCCTTCAATCTGCTGCGTGGGCAGTACAATATCAAACACATACCCACCGTCCTGTATCCGGATGTTGGCGGCATAAATATTAGCGCTGTCGTTCTGCAAACTATACTGCCACATCCGTTCTGCTTTCAGCTCCCGGCCGATACCCAGTTTCCGGATCAGCAACCCGCCCCTTTTTAACCGCTGCGCAAAATCGGCAAATGCCTGCCGTACCTGCTCCTCGGTTCCATAGATATCCAGGTGATCCGGATCAACAGCGGTTACCACCGCTACATCCGGACTGAGTTTTAAAAAACTACGATCATATTCATCCGCTTCAATCACACAAACGTCTTTCTCACTGCTCCAGAAATTGGTGTTATAATTGGCAGAGATCCCTCCCAGGAAGGCATTGCATCCATAGCCGCTGTCGCGCAGCAAGTGAGCGATCATGGTAGTGGTGGTGGTTTTACCGTGCGTACCCGCCACACAGATGTTAAAAGAACTTTCCGTAATCTGTTGCAACACCTCACTCCGCTTCATTACCGCGTATCCCTCCGCTCTGTAATAATCCAGTTCCTGGTGACCGGCGGGTATGGCCGGTGTATATACCACCCAGTCCGCATCCTTGGGCGCCAGTGTAAGGTTATCTTCATAATGAACCGGCATCCCTTCTGCCACCAGTGCCTTTGTTAACGCCGTTTCTGTTTTATCATACCCGCTTACTGCGATCCCCCTTGAGTGAAAATAACGTGCCAGGGCGCTCATCCCAATTCCCCCGATCCCGATAAAGTAGACCCGTTTTAAATCCCCTATTTTTTTTATCTGCACGTTATATTGTTTTTAAAATTTCGTTCGCAACCCGCTTATCCGCATCCGTAACAGACAGTCCGGCCAGCGTTTCGCTCATGTAACGGCGCGTTGCCGCATCCTTCGCCAGTGCAATCACCTTTTCAACCACCTGGTCTTTTGCATCACTATCTTTAACCATCCAGGCCGCGCCTTTATTGACCAGCTGCAGGGCATTTACGGTTTGATGATCCTCCGAGGCAAAGGGGTACGGTACAAAAATGACCGGCTTTTTTGCCACGCAGATCTCCGCCACCGTCATCGCTCCGGCCCTTGCCACGATCATATCCGCAGCAGCATAGGCGTACTGCATTTCCGTAATGAAGGGGTTGGCCCATACTTCCCGGTGTTCCACCGCAATTTCCATGGCCTCCTTCGAGAGGGTCTTTCCTGTTTGCCAGATGACCTGCAAACCGGCTTTAAGCAGATCCTCAATATGCGCGATCACCGCCTCATTGATGGAACGCGCGCCCAGGCTGCCGCCCACCACCAGTACGGTTAACTTATCCGGCGAAAGCGAAAAATACTGCAGTGCCTGCTCCCGGCCTGTATTCATGGCCCCAATGGCCTGCCGTACCGGGTTGCCGGTTACAAGGATTTTTTCCGCCGGGAAAAACCGCTCCATCCCATCGGTTGCCGTAAATACTTTTGTAGCATTTTTGCCCAGCATGATATTGGCTTTTCCGGCAAAGGAATTCGATTCATGTATGAAGGTGGGAATGCCCTTCGACTGTGCATATCGCAGCACCGGGAATGTGGAATATCCCCCTACTCCAATCACCGCATCCGGCCGGAAGGATTGAAAGATCTTCCGCACCTGGAAAAAACTTTTTATCAGTTTAAAAGGAAGGGTAATATTTTTTATCAAAGAGCTGCGGTTAAAACCCGCGATATCCAAACCTTTAATTTCATAGCCGGCCTCCGGTACTTTCTCCATTTCCATTTTTCCCCGGGCTCCTACAAACAGGATCTGTATCGACGGATCCCGTTGTTGAAGCGCATGGGCAATGGCAATGGCAGGAAAGATATGTCCTCCCGTTCCACCACCTGCTATGATCATTTTTTTACTCATCTGTTTTTTCAGCAATAGCCACCTCTACCACTTCTGCCGGTTCTTCCGCTTCTTCTGTTACCAGTTGCGGCTGCTCCATACTTTCCACGTTGCGGGAAACGCTCAGGATAATTCCGATAGCCAAACAGGTAAAGAGAAAACTGGATCCGCCCATACTCACCAGTGGCAGCGTAACGCCCGTTACCGGGAAAAGATTTACGGTTACCGCCATATTGGCCACCGCCTGGATGGCCAGGGTAAAGCTCAGTCCCAGCGCGAGAAATGCCCCAAAAGCAAACGGACATCTTTTAAAGATCCGGATGCAGCGGTAGAGAAATACGATATATATAAAAAGAATAAATGCACCGCCTATCAACCCATATTCTTCAATGATAATAGCGAAAATAAAATCATTATATGCCTGCGGAAGATAATCCCTCGTAGTGCTGTTACCCGGCCCCACGCCTACAAAACCGCCTTTTGCAATTGCGATCTTTGCCTGGTTCACCTGGTACATTTCATCATTGTCGGCTTCTTTACCGCCATAGATGAAATTCTCCACCCGCCCGATCCAGGTATCTACCCGGGTGGTCAATCCTCCCGTGGCTTTTTTCACCGCCAGTGTTGCCTCCGTGGTATCAATATCTTTCCCGCTTTTATGCCGTACCACGGCCGCCATAACCAGCATGATCAGGGGTATTAATGCCACACCCGCCACCAGCAAGAGATGTTTTACGCTTACGCGGCCAATGAACAACAGCATCATACAACTGGCACCCAGCAACAACGCTGTAGACAAATTAGCAGGCGCAATCAGCAAACAGGTAATCCCAATGGGAAGGATCACGGGCAAAAAGCCCTTCTTAAAATTCTTGATCACCTGTTGCTTCCGGCTCAGCAGGCGCGCCAGGTACATAAACAGCGCCAGTTTTGCCAGGTCGGAGGTTTGCATGGTCATATTGATAAGCGGCACCCGGATCCACCGGCTTCCCTCGTTCATTTTTACACCAAAGAACAGGGTATAGGCCAGCAACGGAATACTGAGTATAAACAGGATACGGGCTACTTTGGAATAGATCGTATAATTAACCCGGTGAGCAAAATAAACCACGGCAAAGCCCAGCAGAATAAAGATCACCTGCTTGAACAGGTATACTTCCGTATTCCCTTTATATTTTTTATAGGCCAAAGAGCCGGTAGCGCTGTAAACGGTGAGCAGGGATACCAGCGTCAGCAACACCACCAGTGCCCAGATCACTTTATCGCCCCGGGCATGCTGATCCAGCCCGCCTTTCCAGCGGCTGGTTTTTATGCGCTCTTCTCCTGTTTCTATTTCTGCTGTTGCTGCCATTTTCCGGATATACTTTTACAATTCAATTACCGCACGCTTAAACTGAGTACCGCGGTCTTCATAATTTTTAAACAGGTCAAAGCTGGCACAGGCCGGGCTCAGCAATACCACATCTCCTTTTTCTGCATGCGCAAATGCAGCGCCCACGGCCTCTGCTGCACTGGCGGTATCCACGATCACCGATACGCTGTTCTTAAACGCCTCATGGATTTTTGTATTGTCCAGGCCCAAACAAATAATGGCTTTTACCTTTTCCTTAACCATATCTTCCATCAGCGAATAATCGTTCCCCTTGTCTACACCGCCAAGGATCAGCACCGTGGGCTTTTCCATACTTTCCAGTGCATACCAGGTAGAGTTTACATTGGTGGCCTTGCTGTCGTTAATAAACTCAACGCCTCTGATGGTAGCCACATGCTCCATACGGTGCTCCAGGTTCTGAAACGTTTGAACCGCTTCACGGATCTTCTCCTTGCGGATGTCCATCGTTGCCGCTGTAACGGACGCTGCCATAGTGTTATACTGGTTGTGTTTACCTTTTAGTGTAAAGTCATAAATACTCATGTTCATGAAATCCTCGCCCGTTCTTACATACATATCGCCATCCTTGATAAAAGCCGCGTTATTTTCTCTTTCCATGCTAATCGGTAGTTGAATTGATTGAATATTGAATTTGTCTATTGATTCCTTGGTTACAGGGTCGTCTGCATTGTATATAAAATAATCCGTTGGCAATTGGTTCTTTACAATGCGGAACTTGCTCTTTATATAATTTTCGAATTTGTATTCGTAGCGATCCAGATGATCTTCTGTAAGATTCGTCAGCACGGCGATATGAGGCCGGAAGCGGTCAATATCATCCAGCTGAAAGCTGCTCACCTCCACCACGTATACCGGTTTGGGGTCTGTGGCCACCTGCTTTGCAAAGGAGGTTCCGATATTGCCCACCAGCGCTGCATCCAAACCTCCCACCACACAAATATGATGGATCAACGACGTGGTAGTGGTTTTGCCGTTGCTCCCCGTGATGGCAATGATCCGGCTGTTACCTGCAAAACGGTAGGCCAGCTCAATTTCGCTGATCACCGGTATTTGTTGCGCCCGTATCTTCTTTACCAGTTCATTCTTTTCAGGGATTCCGGGGCTTTTTACAATTTCATTTGCTTCCAGGATCTTTGCTTCCGTATGTCCCTCCTCCTCCCATTCAATGCCCGCCTGCTGAAGTTCGCTGCGATACATTTCCTTCAAAGAACCGCCGTCTGATAAGAAAACGGAATACCCCTGCTGTTTTGCCAGCAAGGCCGCGCCCACGCCACTTTCACCGCCTCCCAATATCACCAATCGCTTTTCCATTCCTTATCTCAGCTTTAAGGTTACAATACATATCACCACCAGCAGGATCTGCAGAATCCAGAACCGTGTTACGATCTTGGATTCATGATATCCTCTTTTCTGAAAATGATGGTGCAACGGACTCATCAAAAAGATCCGCCGTCCTTCCCCGTATTTTCTCTTGGTATATTTAAAATATGTTACCTGTAAGGTTACACTCAGGAGCTCTACAAAAAACACCCCGCAGAATATAGGGATCAACAGTTCCTTGTGCACAATGATCGCGATGGAGGCAATAATGCCTCCAAGGGTTAAGCTCCCCGTATCGCCCATAAACACCTGGGCGGGGTAAGAATTATACCATAGAAATCCCACACAGGCCCCGATCATTGCCGCCAGGAAAATTGACAATTCACCCAGGTTGGGAATGTACATGATATTGAGGTAATCGGCAAAATTGAAGTTACCGCTGGCATAGGCAAAGATCCCCAGCATCACCCCGATCAGGGCAGAGGTACCCGTGGCCAGCCCATCGAGTCCGTCGGTGATATTGGCCCCGTTTGACACGGCGGTAATAATAAACACTACGATCAGGATGTACAATACCCATGCGTACTGCTTCAGTGCTTTTGGCAGGAAAATAGAATAATCCAGCTCGTGGTTTTTTACAAAGGGAATGGTAGTGATCGGTGCCTTGGTGGCAACGAAATGCTTGGTACGGTTATTCACCGTTTTGGTAATCACTTCCGTTTCCGCGGCGTTGGGCGTACCAATGTATTCGCGCCAGATCTTTACGTTACTGTTAAAGTACAGTACCGAGCCTACCGTAATGCCCAATACCACCTGCCCGAAGATTTTAAACCATCCGGCCAGTCCGTCCTTATCCTGTTTTTTATACGCCTCTCCTTTTTCACGGGCAATGCGTTTTGCGCGGAGTTTCAGGTAATCATCCAGGAAGCCGATGGCGCCAAGCCAAACGGTGGCAAACAGCATCAGCAGGATATATACTGTATTTAACCGTGCAAAAAGCAAAGTGGGCACCAGGATCCCCAGGATGATGATGATCCCCCCCATTGTGGGTGTCCCCTTTTTTGCCTGCTCACCCGCCAGGCCCAGATCTCTTACCGCTTCACCTACCAGTTTGGCGCGCAGAATATTGATGAGCCGCTTACCAAATATTAAAGTGATCGTAAGCGCCAGCAATACGGCCATCATCACCCGGAACGTAATAAATTCCATAAGGTTACGGCCGGGAAAATTAATACCGTTCTGCTTAAACCACTCAAATAGATGATACAACATAATTATTGAATATGAAAATGTGCCGATTTGAAAATGAGCCTTCCTTTATATACTTCCACCCAACGCCAAATCCCAACCCTTACACGATTAAACCTTTGAACACTTTTATTTCCCCAACAACTCAAACACTTCCCGCAATACCTCGCGGTCATCGAAATGATTCCGTACGCCTTTTACCTCCTGGTACGTTTCATGTCCCTTGCCGGCCACCAACACGATATCGGATGGGTTGGCAAGACTGAGAGCTGTTTTAATTGCCTCCCTTCTGTCTGTAATCGACAGGCATTTTCTTCTGCTGCCCGCCGGCACCCCGGCCTCCATATCTTTTATAATTTCCTGCGGATCTTCATTCCTCGGGTTATCGCTGGTAAAGATGATCTTATCACTGTACTCACACGCAACCTCTGCCATCACCGGCCGTTTTGTTTTATCCCGGTTACCGCCGCAGCCTACCACGGTGATGATCTGTTCAAAACCCTTTCTCAATTTTTTAATGGTAGCCAGCACATTCAGCAATGCATCCGGCGTATGCGCATAGTCTACGATACCGATCACATTTTCATTCGGAGATATCAGGTATTCGAATCTTCCTGCTGCACCGTTCAACACACTCAATGCCTGCAGCACCATCACTTTTTCCTCACCCAGGCAAACCGCTGCACCGTACACCGCCAGCAGGTTGTAGGCATTAAACTCTCCAATTAAACGGAAATGCACTTCCTGTTCGTCTACCATCATATGCAGGCCCATGATATTATTATCCAGGATCTTTCCTTTGAAATCGCTGGTGGTCTTTAAGGAGTAGGTCTTGATCGCCGCGCGGGTATTCTGCACCATTACCATTCCCCGCCGGTCATCCATATTGGTTAAGGCAAATGCTTCCTTTGGCAGGTGATCAAAAAAAGCTTTCTTAACGCGGATATACTCATCAAATGTTTTATGATAATCGAGATGGTCGTGCGTAATATTGCTGAAGATGGCACCGGTGAACTGTAAACCGGCTATCCGGTGTTGGTGAATGGCATGTGAGCTCACTTCCATAAATGCATAGCTGCAGCCTTCATCCGCCATCTGCGCCAGCAGGCGGTTCAGACTTACCGCATCCGGCGTGGTGTGGGTAGCCTCCAATGTTGCTTCACCAATGCGGTTCTGTACCGTGCTGATCAGGCCGCATGTATAGCCCAGGCTGCTGAACAATTGATACAGGAGGGTTGCAATAGTGGTTTTGCCGTTGGTACCCGTTACGCCTACCAGCTTTAACCGGGTGGAGGGCTGACCGTAAAAATGATGCGCCATGATACCGGCCGCAGCCGCCGTGTCGGCTACCTGCACATACACCACATCTTCTTTTCTGCTTTCCGGAAGGGTTTCGCATACCACGGCTACCGCTCCGTTTTGAATCGCATTGTCAATGAACTGGTGCCCGTTTACTCCGCCTTTCACGGCCACAAAAACAGCACCGGGCTTTATATTACGGGAATCAATTGTCACGGCATTGATCTCAACCGCCGTACTTCCCTGTACCGCCAGCAATTGGGTCTTATATAAAATATCCTGTAACTGCACGTAACTGATTTATGCCAGATTTAAAATCACTGCCTGTCCTTTTGCAAAAGCGGCCCCGGGCGCAATAGATTGTCCCTGCACCTTTCCGCTTCCCTGCACTTTTATGCGTAGCCCCATGGGCTCCAGTAAACTGATCGCATCCCGGAGTCCCATTCCCTTTACACTGGGCATTACATTTGCCCGTACGGTATTACCGGTAATCACCGGCTTAAACTTTTTGGCGTACATGGTTGCCCACTGGTTTGCCTGCAGCGAATCCACAAACGGAATGTTCAGCATTCCCAGCACATTCTTTATCGCTGTGGCACTGCCCGCATAAAAGTAGCTGGTGCTATCTTTGGCGCCTTCATAGCTTTTTGGGGTTTTACGCTCCACATACATAGAGTACACTTTTGTAGCAATTTCCCGGAACACCGGCGCGCCGATCTGGCCGCCATAGTGCAGTGCCGCTCCGGGGGCTGTTCGCACCACCACGATACAGGTATACTGAGGACGATCAGCGGGGAAATACCCCACAAATGAAGCCTGGTATACATTATTGCCATACTTGATGGCTCCGTCTGAAACGTGCGCCGTACCAGTTTTTCCGGCCACTTTGAACGGCATATCCTTAAACGGTACGCGTCCTGTACCTTCGGTGATGGCCATTTCGAGGCTTTCCCGGGCAGCCTTTAATGTAGATGTTTTGGCAATGGATTCTATCATTACTTCCGGTTGAATATTTTCCACCACTACTCCCTGGTTGCGGATGCTGCTTACCAGGTAAGGCCGCATCATTTTGCCGCCGTTTGCCACGGCATTGTATAAGGTTAGCGTTTGCAGGGGACTTACGTTCAGTGCATAGCCAAAACTCATGGTGAGCATGTTCATCAACCCGCCATGATCCTTTTCAAGCGGCGCCATCCGCGGCTTGGGTACATGTGCCAGATCGATTGGTGAACGCTGGGCCATATGATATTTCCTCAGGTATTCGCCAAATTCAGAAGGATTGCTTCCAAAAGCCTTCAGGGCAATTTTAGCAAGCCCTACATTAGAACTGTGCGCCACGCATTCCTCTATAGAGAGCACGGGTTTGGGCGAGCGCTCCGCATCCGTAACCATACGTGGCCCTACCTGCATCCTGCCGGCCATGCCCACTTCCACCAGGTCGTTTGGCTTCGAAGTACCTTTATCCAGTGCTGCCAGCAGGGTCACCATTTTAATGGTGGAGCCCGGCTCCGTTACCCGCAAGGCATAATTATCATTCTCCCAGTAAGTGGTATCGCCCCGGTTACGGCCCAGGTTTGCAATGGCCTTTATTTTACCGGTGCCTGTTTCCATTACGATGGCGGTGCCATATTCGGCGCGGGTAGACTGCAACATCCGCAGCAGTGCGGTTTCTGTAATATCCTGCATGTTTACATCCAGCGTGGTGTAAATGTCTTTACCGTTTTCCGGTTCCACCTGGAACCCTTCCACCGGTACGGCTCCGCCGGAAATATACCGCACCACCCGTTGCCCGTTCTGCCCGTTGAGCAGGCTATCGTAGCTCATTTCCAGTCCCACGTTCATCTTCTTTACCTTGCCGTTACTGTTCACATATTCACGGCTCAGCCCAATGGTGCGGTTGGCCAGCAATCCAAAGGGAGCAATACGCCTGCTGGATTCCTCTACCACAATGCCGCTCTTATTTTTACCCAGCCGGATAAGCGGAAAATTGCGCAGCGCTTTAAACTCTTCAAACGAGATCTTCTTTTTTAACGCATAGTAACGGCTGCCTTTTTGATACGCCTCATCAAACTCCTTCCGGTATTGCTTCACTGTTTTATCCTTAAAATAATCGGCCATTGCCATCGCAAATGAGTCGATATTTTCCTTATACACTTTGCCGTTCTTCAAACGCAGCCCCTCTGCCATAAAATCCATATACACATCAAACTGCGGCAGGGAGGTGCTCAGCATCTGTCCGTCTTCACTAAAAATGGTTCCTCGGTCCGCATTGATCTCCACAATTTTCTGGTGCATGCTGTCGCCCATGCTTCTCCAGTGCTCGCCCTGTACGCGCTGGATAACGGTAGCCCGTCCCAGTACCAGTACACAAAGCAGCACGATCCCTATAAAACAGAGATACACTCTCCACAATATGTCTTTCTTGATCTCCACTGCCTCTTTAATATTTACGTGCGGTTTGCATATATTGTTCCAATGAGTCCTTTAATACATAAGGCGATTCCTGCAGTTCATTCAATCCCAGCGGCTGTAATGCTTTTGCCAGTTCACTGGGCTTACTGCGAAACATCACTTCACTTTTCAGGCTTTTGTACTCCCACTGTAACTCCTTCACCTCTTTTGCGGTTGCATTTATCTTGCGTACTGTTTTATCGGCCATATGCCCGTTATAAATGTAGATCACCGCCAAAAAAGCCAGGTAAAACAGGAAGGGAACCTGTTTTACAATGGACTGGTAGTTGAGTACTTTTTTCCAGTTCCACCTGAACTCTTTTTCTTTTTTCTCTGTCACTTTTTATTTTTTCTGCTTTTGTACTTCTATCGTCTTCCTTGTGTCACTCCCTTCAGCGCCGGGTCAGGAATCAGCAGTCAGAATCCAGACTTAAGATTTGAGAATCCAGATAAATCTCAAGTCTCGTTTCTCAAATCTGAATTCTCAAATCTCAAGTCTCAAGTCTGAATTCTCAAATTCAACCATCAAACCCGTTCTGCTACCCGTAGCTTGGCACTTCTTGATCTTGTATTCCTTTTCAACTCTTCTTCACCTGCGGTGACCGGCTTGCGGGTAATAACCGTAAATACTTTTTCCACCGTGTGCTGCACAAAGGGATTGTCGTCCTTTTCTTCAAAACTGCCTTCCCTGAAGAACTGTTTCACCAGCCGGTCTTCCAGCGAATGAAAGGTGATCACTGCAATACGTCCGCCGGGCTGCACTACCTCCTTGGCCTGTTCCAGTAATGCTTTCAGTGCCTCCAGCTCCTGGTTCACTTCAATGCGCAATGCCTGAAAAACCTGTGCGAAATACTTATTCGGATTACCTTTTACAACCGGCCGCAAGGCATTTTTAAATGCATCGATGGTTTTTAAAGACACGCGGTCCCTGGTTTCTACGATGGTTTTTGCAAGCGTTTTTGCATTGGTCACCTCTCCATATTTTTCAAACAACTTGTGCAATTGCAGTTCCGTATAGGTTTGCAGGATGTCGAAGGCCGTTACCGGCTGCCGGCGATCCATACGCATATCCATGTCTGCATTAAACCGGATACTGAATCCCCGCGTGGCCTCATCAAACTGATGGCTGCTTACCCCCAGGTCAGCCAGGATCCCGTCTACCTTTTGGATGCCATGCAACCGGAGAAAACGTTTCAGGTGACGGAAATTTTGGGGGATAAACAACACCCGCTCATCGCGGGGCAGGTTGTCTGCAGCATCGGCGTCCTGGTCAAACGCTATCAGCCGGCCATGCGCTCCCAATTGGGTTAAGATAGCGGCCGAATGTCCGCCCCCGCCAAACGTAGCATCCACGTAAACCCCGTCCGGCCGGATATTTAAGGCAGCAATGGTTTCATGAAGCAGTACCGGTACGTGGTACCCTTCCGGCTGAGCAGCTGCGGGGTCAACAAGTTTTTCTTTTTGTTTATCCTTTGCCATAACTGATCAACCTTTAAACTTTTAAATAGCTCCGTTAAAATGTTCCTGCTACAATCCGCCCATAACCTGACTGGCCAGGTCGCTGAATGCATCCGGTGAAAATGAATCAAAGAACTCCTTGTATTTAGTGGTATTCCAGATCTCCATCCGGTTACCTGCCGGTACCAGTACAATATCCTTTTCAAGCGCTGCATATTCTTTTAAACTGGCCGGTAATAACAATCTTCCGGCGGTATCGGGTTCCACAAGGGTAGCTCCATTTAAAAAATAGCGTTTGAACGCACGTACTTTAGGATCAAAATCATTCAACCCGTTTATTTTTTCCGCCAGCGGACTCCAGGTGCTCAGCGGGTAAAGGCTTAAGCATTTTTCAAACCCCCGGTTTATGACAAAGCGGTCCGCATCCTCCGGCTGCAGCTGTTTTCTAAAACCTGCTGGCAGAAGGAAGCGCCCTTTTGAGTCTACTGTTGCCTCGAATTCGCCGAGAAAACCTGTCATAAACCGGGATACTTTAAACTTTTACAAAACTTAACACAAAATAACACTTTTTCCCACTTATTGACCAAATTTAGCGCCACTTCATTTATCCACAAATTGGAACAGGCTGAAACGCAGTACTGTATTAGCTTTCATCGATTTTAACAAGTGTTCGGAAGTTTTTCATGTGGATATACTGTGCAAATATGTGCATAACTGCCATAAACCGCTCTAAAAAATGTGCAAAAAGGCTGGCCGATTCAGAATCCGCCCTTCCTTCCAACTCAATATCAATTGGTTATTCAAGGTTCCTCGGAAAGAAGACAACTGCAAAGGTTATCCACATTTTGTTAAAAACCGCGTTTTTTCGGGTCAGGAGGCAGCTGCTGGTCTTTGGTAACGGGTAGCCGGGTTCGGTTTTCTAATGAATCTATGCAAAATGCCCGGTCCTCTGACCATCCCCTAATCCCCGGTGATCTTCAAAATGAGCGCATGATGGGACAATGCTTCCCGGCATTTCCTAAATACGGCCGGCAGGCCGGTGCGGTAGCGTACAGATCCGCCCTCCGGCAACCCGGAAACGCATGCAAATCACTGAATTCGTCGTACTTTTGCCGACTAATGCAAGTACAATCCATGAAAGAATATAAGAGAACGTTAATTACAGCAGCCCTGCCATATGCCAACGGACCCGTGCACATCGGACACCTGGCGGGATGCTATATACCGGCCGATATTTATGCGCGTTATCTGAGAGCACAGAAGAAAGATGTAAAATTGATCGGGGGCAGTGATGAACATGGCGTGCCCATCACCATCCGGGCGATGAAGGAAGGGGTAAGTCCGCAGGACATCGTAGATAAATATCATGCGCAGATCAAAGAAAGCTTTGAGCAGATGGGCATTTCATTCGATATTTACTCCCGTACCTCCAACCCGGTTCACCATCAGACGGCTTCCGACTTTTTTAAGGTACTTTATGATAAAGGACTTTTTGAAGAGCGGGAAACAGAACAATACTACGATGAAAAGACCCAGACTTTTTTAGCAGACCGTTATATTACCGGCACCTGCCCGGTATGTGGTAATCCCGGTGCATTTGGCGATCAGTGCGAAAAATGCGGCAGCAGCCTGTCGCCGGAGCAATTGATCAACCCACGCAGCACGCTGAGTGACGCCATCCCGGTTAAGAAAAAAACCAGGCACTGGTACTTCCCCCTGCAGAACTATGAAGCCTGGCTGAAAGAATGGATCCTGGAAGACCATAAAGAGTGGAAAGCCAATGTATACGGCCAATGCAAAAGCTGGCTGGATAACGGGTTGCAACCCCGCGCCATGACCCGCGACAGCAACTGGGGCATTAAAGTACCTCTGCCGGATGCGGAGGGAAAGGTATTATATGTATGGTTCGATGCTCCTATCGGCTATATTTCTGCTACCAAAGAACTCACCGACCAGTGGGCCGACTACTGGTGCCAGGAAGATACCCGCCTTATTCATTTTATCGGGAAGGACAATATCGTGTTTCATTGCATCATCTTTCCTGCTATGTTAAAAGCGCATGGTAATTTTGTACTGCCGGATAATGTGCCGGCCAATGAGTTTTTAAACATCGAAGGCCAGAAAGTATCTACCAGCCGCAACTGGGCCGTTTGGGTACACGAATATGTAAAAGACTTCCCCGGCTGCGAAGATGCCCTGCGTTATGTGCTTTGCAGCAACGCACCGGAAACCAAAGACAACGACTTTACCTGGAAAGATTTCCAGGATCGCATCAATAATGAACTGGTATCTATTTTCGGAAACTTCGTAAACCGCACATTTGTGCTGATGCATAAATTGTGCGGCGGAAAGGTGCCCAAGCTCCATACAGAACTGCTGGACGATGCAGATAAAACCCTGATATCCGACATCCAGCAGGCCGAAGCCAAAGTGCAGACCGCCCTGGAAAACTTCCGCTTCCGCGATGCACTGTTTGAGGTGATTGACCTGAGCCGCAAAGGCAATAAGTATATGCAGGAAAAAGAGCCCTGGATCCTGGCCAAGCAAATGACTGCGGAAAACCCGGAAAGCGCCGTATTGCAGCAGCGGATCGATAACTGTTTGCATCTCTGCCTGCAGCTCACCGCAAACCTGGCGATCCTGATCAACCCCTTCCTTCCAGCAACAGCCAGGAAAATGCTGCACATGATGAAGGTGGTAGAACGGATGCTGGATTGGGAAAATGCCGGCAAAATCAACCTGCTGAGTGTGGGTTATACCTTAAGAGCGCCTGAATTATTGTTCCGTAAAATTGAAGATGCAGAAATAGAAGCGCAACTGCAGAAGCTGCGGGCGGGAAGCGAGCAGCCGGCGGTCAGCGGTCAGCAGTCAGCGGATTCCGAATCTCAAATCTCAAATCTCAAATCTCAAATAACGTTTGATGATTTTGCAAAGATCGATCTGCGTACCGGTACCATTGTCAGCGCCGAAAAAGTTCCAAAAGCAGATAAACTATTAAAGCTTGAGATTGACCTGGGTTTTGAAAAGCGTACCATTGTTTCGGGCATCGCCCTGCATTTTGCGCCGGAGGAATTGCCGGGTAAAAAAGTAGTGGTGGTCGCCAACCTGGCTCCCCGCAAAATGAGAGGCATTGAGAGCAATGGAATGATCCTGATGGCAGAAGATGCAGCGGGCAAACTCGTATTTGTTGCAGCTGATGAAAAAGCACCCAACGGGGTCGCTATCAGCTAAAAAATAAAGCTGCCGGAGCATAGGAATTTCAGTACACCTGTGCCCCGGCGGCTTATTCTAAGGAGCTACCTGCCGATAAAACGCAACTGCCCGTATCTTTCCTCCATATCTGCAACCCGCCCCCACGCATCCCTGTACGTTCCCGATTGCCACCGCTACATTCCCGAAAACATTGTTAATACATTGATATTTATACGTTTATTTAGTGGGCACATTCCGCATTTTTCACTATTTTTAAGTATAAACCAACAACATTGTGAAAACCAGGATTCGTCTGAAAGACCTACCACGTCTGAACCTTCGGTTCAGAAGAAGGCGACACCGCTTCTGGCTTATTGTTCTTGGTATTATTGCAACGGTAATAACAGCATTTAACTTTTGGTTTATTGATCATGCAGAAACGGCGCTGGAACAGATCGTGGAGCGGCAATCCAAAGGCCGGCTAAAGCTTAAGGTTGATAAGTTTAAATTTAACTGGATCAAAAACAGGATCGAGCTGCAGAACGCCCTTTTTTACTCAACCGACAGTACTGCAAAGTCGCTTTATACGGTTAACACCAAACGCATTACCATAAAGGCCCGCGGTTTCCTGCCCCTGTTATTCAGAAAGCAGATCCTGATCGATTCCATTCATCTTTATGCGCCGGCGGTAACCATCACCCGGCTGAACCCGCGCGTTCGGAAAGCCGACCGGAACAGAGGCTCACCGGCCAACAGCGCCGATGAAAAGTTTTCAGTAGCGCTGGAAATGGGGAAAGTATCCAACTCGATCAATGATGCCATTAATGAACTGAAGATCAACCGATTTATTTTAACCGACGGCAGTCTTTCACTGATTGATAATACCCGCCCCCAGGAAACGCCCTTCCTCGTGAACAAGATCGATATGCGGCTGGATGGTTTGCAGGTAGACAGTACCACGGCTCGAAAAAACAACAATTCGGGCGAAAAGATTCCGTTTACTGATGAGATCTATATCCGCTCACATGATCAGAACATTATTTTTCCCGGTAACCGGTACATGCTGAGCTTTAAGAATTTTAAATTCACCCTGCAGGATCAGCGCGTGGAGTTCGACAGCTGCACGATCCGCGGTACAAAAGATGACAGCTCCAAAACAGCCTTTAAGATCTACTTCGACAAATTAAGGCTTACCAATATCAACTTCGATACCCTGTACCATGAAGAAGTGGTACAGGCGGATTCCGTGTACAGCGCCAATCCCGATATCTTCCTGGATATCGACAGTGATCAGAAGATTTCGCGGCGGAATAATAAAAAAATACAAAAGATCGACGACCTTTTGCAACAACTGTTTGGAGATGTAATGCTGAACTATGTGGTTGTTCAAAATGGCGGTATCAACATCAATACCATCCGTAAGGGAAAGGTAAACACCTTCGCCTCCAATCATAACAATTTTGAATTGCAGGGGCTGATGATCCGGCAGGGAAATGAGCAGGTAGTGAAGGTAGATAAATTCCTGATGACCCTGCACAACTACGAAACCCGGCTGCAGGACGGAAGATATGCGCTGGCATTTGACAGCGTTCAATTCTTTAATGACGCCATCAACCTTACCAAGTTTTCTTTTAAAGAGTACAAGGGTAAAAAGATCATCAATAACGTACAGATGCCCCGCTTTGAGCTGAGAGGTCTTTCCTGGGAAGCACTATTGTATGATAACTTTTTCAGTGCCAACAGTGCGTTATTCCTGAATCCTGATATCGAGTACTCGCTTGCACCCCAGAAAACCAAAAAAGAAAAAAGTATTTTTCAAACACTGAGCAATATCGGTTCAATAATGAACCTGAACGCGCTGGGTATTCAGAACGGGAATATCCGGCTTAATCTCGGAAAAAACGCCACCTTACGTTTATCCGATGCCAATCTTTCGGTAATGCCGGATGAGCTGACGGCCTCCCGCAAGGTAAAGCATATCCGCCATTCCATAAAGGTGTTCAATTTCAGCAAGGGGTTGTTTCAGAAAGACGGGCTATCGGTGACCCTTAACCAGGCAGCGCTGGACAACAGGCAAGGCATTAAGGCTGCCAGTATTGTGGCGCGTGGCAATGGTATTCATGCCGATGTAAACAATGCCCGCATCGAAGACATTGTGCTGGATAGCTCCAACCAGCGCCTTTCCGTCTTTGGCATCCAGTGGCAAAGTGCCGACGTGCGTGTCAACAACCCTTCGTCTTCCGGGAAAACGCCTGCAAAAAAAGCGCTGAATAATTTCCTGATCAAAAACCTGGAGGGGAAAAACACGGCGCTGCAGTTTCATGATAACGGCAAAGATATCCGCTCCTATTTCCAATCGCTTGTTATAAAAGAGCTCCGTAAAAACAAACGCTCCGATATTGTTGTGGACGGGCTTGCCCTGACGGGGCGCGATTTTTTAATGACAGCACCGGAGCAGCGCATCGCAATTGAAAAGATCATATTAAATGATGCTGCGGGCAGCGTTCTCAATAATTTTATTTTTGAAAAAACAACCGGCACCGATTCCATTCATATAAAAATTCCACAGGTAGCTTTTATTCCTTATATCAACCAGATCATCAATGGTAACCTGCAACTACAAAAGATCGTACTTACGGATCCGGATATTACTGCTCATTTTGGGAAAAAAGACAGCAGCCAGGCCGCCGCTCAAAACCGGCCGCAGATCCGGCTGGGAGAAGTACTGCTGCAGCGCCCCAAACTGGAACTACGTTTTGTGAGTAAAAAAAATGAAGCCCAAACCATCCGCTGGGACGGTGTGCCTGAAAACAGTTACCTGCGCATCCGCGACCTTGTATCTACCCACCACCAGTTACTTGCGGTCAAAAACCTGCGGGCCTACCTCACCAATTTTGAGTTTTTAAATAATAGCAACGGGAAGCGCTTTGCAACAAATTATAACAAACTCAATATCGAACTGGATCAACTGAAAGCCGGCAAGAATGGAGACGACAAGCTGGACTGGAGCACACTGCTCAGTGTGCATTCCATGGACAAACTGGTATTTGACAGCCTGGGGAAAAAGAACGCAATCCTGCGGCTGGATACCGGCGAGATCCGCAATGTAGCCCTCAACTCCCGCGAGCTCCGGAACATCGGGGATGTGCTGAAAGCAAGTGACCATCTGTATATCGGTAATGCTACCGGCAGCTATGCCACGGAAAAGAATCATCTCCGCTGGTATAATTTTCAGTTTAAAGACGGATTCTTTAAAACCGATTCATTAAGTCTTACCCCAGTGCAAAGCATCGAAGATTATAGAAAAGCCAAGGCGTTTAATGAAGATTATCTGCAGCTGCAAACCGGCACCGTCAGCGGCGGCCGCTTTGACACCTATGCGTTTGGCAGCGAAAGCATGCTTAAGATCGGCCGGCTTCATGCAGATGCCGTACGGCTGCTTTCCTTTAAGGATAAAACACAACCCGATACAGCAAAAAAATATAAGGGGTTGCCGGTAGCGCAGATCCTGAACATACCCATCAAAATCAATATTGATACCGTAGGTCTTTCGCGGGGATATGTGGAATACTGGGAAATCAACCCGGTTACCAACCGGCTGGGGATTATTCCCGTGCACGACCTGAATGCACAGTTATACCCCGTACGTAATTATGACCTCGGGCCATCCGACAGCCTTTACATTGATGCACGGGCCCAGGTGATCGGCGCGATGGATACCCGCCTGGCCGTACAAGAATCCTATACGGACAGCCTGGGACGTTTTCGCATGCAGTTACAAACCGGTCCGCTGGACCTGAAAAAATGGAACCAGGCCCTGCTTCCGCTGGTAAGCGCAGAAGTGCTAAACGGGCAGCTCGACAGTCTGAGCATGAGCGGTATTGGGAATGAAGATTATTCCACCGGAACAATGCAGATGTATTATCATGGACTAAAACTACGCCTGGTGAACAGGGACGACCCAACCCAGCAAAGCTTTAAAAACCGGCTGATCAGCTGGCTGGCCAATGCATTGATCCTGCGGAAGAACAACCGGGGTAAGCATTCACGGCTTTTCTTTGAGCGGCTTAAGGATAAATCCCCCATCAACTTCCTCATCAAATCATCCCTGGAAGGCATCAAATCCAGCATCGGTGTGCCCGGGGTAAAGGGACGGGAACGGAGGTATATGCGAAAGATGCGGCATCGGTAGTGGAGATTTGAGAATCGAGGGTCGAGATTTGAGAAGTCAGCATTGCAGCTTCAAAACGCCCGGCGGAAATATAAAGCGGGATGCCCCGGCTATAACTTCATAGTCTTCTTCCTATGCACATACAGCATCAACATTCAAACACCATCGAACCTCGGCCTGGAATAAATACAGCAGCGTTTAGCATTCTGCGACGAGATTTCAGAATCGAGATTTGAGACGTCAGCATTGAACTTCAAAACGCTGCTCAACCTGAAACCTCAAACCCTGAACCTGAAACAAAAACTTATCGCTTCCGCTTCACCTGCGCGATCAATGCGGCAACCGAAGGCCGTTGCAACAGTCCGGGCTCTACTTCTACGATCTTCTTCAGCTGACGGGGTGCTTTCCGCAAACCTTCTTCCAGCTCAATGAGCGCCTGCTTCGACCGGCCCAAACCAAAATAGAATAACGCCTTATAATAATGGAACAACGGTTTATCAGCACCGATCTTTAAGATCGCCTGCTGAACCTGATCCAGTCCCTGTTCAAATTGCTCGGCTTTATAAAGGCCAATGATCAGCGCCTCCCAACCCATCAGTTGCTTTGGACGCAACCGTACTACATTTAAAAAATACTGTAGTGCTTCTTTATCCAATCCCAGCGCCAGCTTGCTCTGTCCCATCAGCAACAAGTATTCCGGGTGGTTGTTTTTGATCTTTAAGGCCGCTTCCAGCTGGCGGATACACAGTTCAAATTTATCCTCTTTATAATAGGTAAGCGCAATCTTATACAACAACGCCCCCTTATCATCATTCAGATGCGATGCTTTGCGGAAATAAAACCGGGCCTGGGCATAATTCTTCAGCTTCTCATAACAATAGCCGATCGCCTCATAGATCACATCCTCCGGTTTGGCCAGCTCCAGCACCCGCTCCAGGTACTCGATGGCATCCTTGTATTTCCGGAGCCGGATATAGGCATCCCCGATATTCCGGTAAGCATAGTCAAATTTTTCATCAATAACGATGGCATATTTATAGGCATCGATGGCCTTTTCATAAAGCTTGATACCCTGATAGGCGGCGCCAAGGTTAAACCAGGCCAGCTCAGAATAAGGAAATTCATTGATGATCTTCTGATGCAGCTCAATACTTTCGGCATTCCTTCCGGTATAATCCGTCCAGAAGCAGATCTTGTAAAGCGCCTCTTCGTTTGCCGGTTCCAGCTCCAGGATCCATTTCAGGCAGTCAAACACTTTATCGAAGCTTTCGTAATCATCGTATACATCAGCCAGTTCAAAAAGCAATTCGATCTTTTCATCGCCTTCGAACAGGTTCAGGGCTTCTTCCAGCAGGACCACCGCCTCTTCCTGCCGGTCCAGCGCCAGCAGCGCCTCCGTTTTCAGGATATAGATGTCGATATTATTCCCGTCAAAAATGGAAGCCTTATCCAGTAATTCGAGGGCGATATCATATGCCCGGTTATTTAAAACGAGATCGGCCTTCTTTATCAGTAAACCCGCAGAATAAGGAAACTGCTCAATGGCTGTTTCTGTGGCCTGCAGGGCCTTCTTAAACGCCTCCCTGGATTCAAAATAATTGATGATCCGTTCAAACTCTTCTTCTTCAAGGTAGGATGCGGATTGACCATTCTTCAGATTTTCATAGCGTTGTAATAATTCTTCTATGTCCTCCTTCCGCTCCTCGCTCTGATGCGAAAACTCTCTCATATCTGCTCTTTTTATCTATTATCAAAACCACAAAATCCACTAATTTGTTTCAATATAGCAAAATATTGCTATTCCTGCCGGTAATAAGTTTTCCTCCGGTGTGTAAAACTTTCTTATAAGAGGCTTCGGAGCAGCTTTCTGTTGCATGTAGCTTAAAAATCTGAAAACCAACATCTAAAACCCAAAAAATCAGAAAAACCGGATTGAAATTTTCTAAAATCCCGGTGAAAGGGGTATTTATTGTTCATATAACGGGAATAGAGGTTAAAAAAAAATTAAAATTTTCAAATCTTACAATTATATTATACCTTTGTATCAGTTTAAATCTTTAAAAAGAACAAAATGTTGAAAACCTTCTTACTCACTGTGCTCTTTGTCCTGGCTGTAGGGGGTGTTTCGTTTGCGACTGAAAATACCGTTACAGATGTGGATCATGGTAAAGACAAACCTAAAAACGGCTATGTGGCGGAGAATAAATTTGAAAAGGAACTTTCTTCTTTTTCCCTGAGGTCTGAATATCAGTACCGTGGGGACCGGGTGCTGACAAACACAAATACTACAAACGGCAATTATATCAACCTGAACACGTCTATTTCTTATCAGAAAGGAACCAATACCTATATTGTTCCTTACAAAAAGAAAGTGATCCTGAACCGGTTTACCTTTAACCCCAACGAACCACTGCGGAATCTCTACAGATAGTTCCAACAGGCAAAAGATATTCCATCGCTCCCAAACCGGGAGCGATTTTTTTGGAAGGCCGGTAAGTTATTCATGGTATTTACCTGGGAAACTGGCGCCCGTTGCGGTTTTTATTTAACCGCAATGAATGCGAGGGATACGCTAGGGACGCGGAGGGGCTCAGTAAATACTCATTTTTACCAGGAAGCCTTTGCACCTCTTTCGGTTTATTTGACCACAAAGCAGCTTTTATTTCCGGGATTCCCGCAGATACTTTTTCCGGATCAGCTCCTGTACATTCACACCGGACAATTTGCTTTCCAGCCAGCTGATCACATCCAGGTAAGCAAAGGCCCGGGCCTCCAGCCGGTTACTCTGGTATTTTTTTAGTTTCCCCAGTAGTTTTTCAAATTCCGGACGGATGGTTCTTGCGTTAAACTTGAATGCATTTCGCAGGAAGCGGAACATTTCTTCTTCCACCTTACTCAGGTTTTCCATCTTGGCCATATACCGGTAAACCGATTTAATCAGGTATTCCAGCAGATCGAAATTGCCCAGTTCGTAATGAGCAATCAGGTGCAGCAACCGCGAATAACATTGGAGATCGGTTCGCAGATCATCTTTCTGATGAATGATCCGGTTTAAATAATCGATGGTCATTTTATTGTTGCCGCTTCCAAAATATAAACAGGCGATCTTGTAATAGAATACCATTACCCGGTGCCGGTCCAGGTACCGCCCGTGTTCCACCAGCATCTCTTCCAGGTATGGCACCATCTTCAATCCCTTGTGGAACGTGCCTTCCAGGAAGTGCAGGTTAATCACCGCGGTGTACAGGTATACATAGCCGTTGATGCGGTTATTATTATTGTCCTGCACCAGCGGCGTTTGTACAAAATGTTTGAATTTTTTAATACAGGCCGCCAGTCCATCCCGGTTCATCAGGTCAAAATGTGCGCTCATCAGGTTATGCACGCCTTTGATGTACATGGTTGTTTCCATGGTGATCATATGCGGCTCGGCTTCAAAGGCATCCACCCATTTCTGACAATACCGGTAAAACATCAGGAAGTCCAGCTTTATAAAAGCATACCAGGCATAGCTCTGGTAATAATACTGCTTCTCATAAAAGCCGTCCAGCTGCGTTGCATTTTTGGGGAGGCTTTTTTCAAAAAAAAGCTTTACTGTTTTTACATCATTTTCATTGCGTGCATGTCCGTTCTGAATATACCAGCTGTAAAGCTGCAGGGCCAGGTTCGACAGGCTGTTGATGTGGGCGATCTTTTCCACGATCGCATCGGCCTCTTCGGCCAGTTCATCGGCTCGGTTCTGAATGCTTCGGGTAATGTAAAGCCCCTCGATCTTCTTTTCAAAAAACAACGCCTGCTGCAGGTAGGTAAGCTGGTGCCAGGTACGGGCAAATTCCTTGGTCTTATCCAACACTTTCAGGGTTTGCAGGTACAGGCCCTTGTTAAAAAGGATGCGCGCACTGTCCATCATTTCCCGCAGTTGCATATCCGCATTCTTATCTTCCCGTATAATGCGCAAACTGCCCAGTATCTGCTTGTACAACAGGGCCTTGGTATTGGAAAGCTGCTGCTTGCTTACGGTAGGCACCCGTTTCAGCAGCAGTTTTTCATCGTACTCGGTCAGTTTGTCTAGGGCATTAAACAGCTGCATGCTTTTCAGCGATTCTGCGCCCGAATTGCGCCCCGCAAAAAGCTTGAGATTCCGTTTTTCTGATTTTTCCAGTGATTTTATCAGTTGAAATAATGCGTCTGTCGACCTACTGGGCATCGTAATTTACTCCTTCTTTTAATATTGATTATCAACAAATTACAATTCATCAATTCCCTTTATTCAATGTAAGTAGTTCCACAAATTGGTTTCGGGGTTTTATAATATGAAGTTATTTTTAAGAATATTACAAGAAACCTCTTTCCGATGTTGCGGATCGGGTATTGAAAATAACAATTCTAAATTAAATAAACGAATTATGGCGGATAACAAGGTTTTTATTTTTGACACTACCTTAAGAGATGGTGAGCAGGTTCCCGGTTGTAAACTGAATACCGAAGAAAAAATCAAACTGGCGCTGAAACTTGAAGCTCTTGGCGTAGACGTTATTGAAGCCGGTTTTCCCATTTCCAGCCCGGGCGATTTTGCTTCGGTGGAGGAGATCTCAAAAGTGGTGAAAAACGCTACGGTATGCGGTCTTACCCGTGCCGTACAGAAAGACATTGAAGTAGCCGCTGCAGCGCTGAAGCCTGCCGTACGTCCCCGGATCCATACCGGTATCGGATCCTCTGATAATCATATAAAATACAAGTTCAATACCACCCGTGAAAATATTATCGAGCGGGCCATTGCCGCGGTAAAGCTCGCCCGGAACCTGGTTCCGGATGTGGAGTTCTTTGCTGAGGACGCCGGCCGTGCCGACCTGCAGTTCCTGGCCCAGCTGGTTGAAGCCGTGATCGGCGCCGGAGCAACCGTAGTAAACATCCCGGACACAACAGGCTCCTGCCTGCCACACCAGTACGCAGAAAAATTCAGCTACCTGCTGAATCATGTTTCCAATGCCGACAAGGCCATTTTCTCCTGCCATTGCCACAATGACCTGGGACTGGCCACCGCTAATTCCATCGCAGGCGCCATCGCCGGTGCCCGCCAGATCGAATGTACCATCAACGGTATCGGCGAACGGGCCGGTAATACCTCTCTGGAAGAAGTAGTGATGGCTATAAAGAAACATCCTGAACTCGATCTGTACACCGGTGTAGATACCACTCAGTTGCTGCCCATGAGTCATCTGGTGGCAGAAACTATGCGGATGGTCGTCCAGCCGAATAAAGCGGTCGTCGGAGACAATGCCTTCTCCCATTCATCGGGTATCCACCAGGATGGCTTTTTGAAAGAAGCCACCACCTACGAAATCATTGCCCCGCATGAAGTGGGTGCGGACACCTCCCGGATTGTGCTTACCGCACGCAGTGGCCGCAGTGCATTGGCATACCGGTTTAAAAATCTCGGATACGAGTTTGACCGTAACCAGGTAGATGAATTATATCAGCAATTCCTGAATGTAGCCGATGCCAAAAAGGAAGTAGGCGACAATGATCTTAAAGAAATGGCGGAAAAAGTAAAAACCACCGCTTAGTTTTTAAAGTCCGGTTACCGAACCTTACCCGGAAAATAGCAATGGAAGCGCACTGTAGCATCATATTAAAAAATGTAACGGTTAAACAAGCCGGCAAGCTTTTACTGGATCGCATCAGCTTTACATTAAAAGCGGATGAGCACCTTGCTATTTTTGGCGCCAGCGGCAGCGGAAAATCACTGCTGGCCAAGGCCCTTAAAGGTATATTACCGTACACCGGTACCATTGAATATAAAAAAGGAGCGCAAAACCAGCAACCGGTGATCGCTTATGTACCGGCAATGTATCCGCTCCGCAGCCAGCCGCATACGGCCGGCCATTATTATCAGCAACGGTACACCAGCACTTCTAACGAAGCCGTAACGGTTTCCGAATCCTTGCTGCATAAGGGGGATGCAACGGCGGTATTCCAATGGCTCGAAACCTTCCAGCTCACCCATCGCAGCCATACCCCGCTAACCCGTCTTTCGAGTGGCGAACTAAAAAAGGTGCAACTGATCGGTCACCTGCTTACCCGCCCCGGCATACTGATCCTCGACCGCGTGTTTACCGGGCTGGATGCCAGAAGCCGCAAAGTGCTGCATGCCGTGCTGAACCAGCTGGCCGCCGGCGGCACCCGTATCATTCTGATTACAGACAGCCATGAGCTGCCGGTATGCATTACCCATTTTGCGGAGATGTCTGAAGGAGCGCTGGTCAATTACGCGCCTGTTGAGCAGCTCGGTTTTATGAAATCCATGCCATCCCGCCGGGAGGCACCACTTCCCGAGCTCAAAAAAGCGTATCATATCGGACCGCTTATTTCAATGAAGCAGGTAAGCATCCGACATGGCAATACCACCGTGCTTAATAATATCAACTGGCAGGTCAATAACGGGGAGTGCTGGCTTATCAAAGGCTGCAACGGGGCCGGCAAATCGGCCTTGCTTAGTCTGATCAACGGAGACCATCCCCAGGCCTATGCCCAGCAGATCAGTTTATTTGGAAAACGGAGAGGAAGCGGCGAAAGTATCTGGGACATTAAGCGCCGGATCGGTTTTGTGGCTCCGGACCTGCAACAGTTTTTTGACCCAGGCATTACCCCGGCCCAGGTGGTGGGTTCCGGCTTTTTTGATGCCTTCGGCCTGTTTGGAAAACTGGATGAAGCGCAAACCCGTAAAGTAACCGCCTGGCTTCGTTTTTTCTCCCTGCAGGATAAGGCGGATCTCCCCTTCCGGTCGCTTTCCGGAGGCGAGCAACGGCTGGTGCTGATTGCCCGGGCCCTGATCAAAGACCCGTTACTGCTGGCGCTGGATGAGCCCTGCCAGGGTTTAGACAACAGCCAGTCGCGCATGGTGCTCCGGCTGCTGGAACGCATTCATTCCGAAACCGGCATGAGCTTTATTTTCATCAGTCATTATGAAGATGAAGTTCCTGCCTGCATCAAGCATGTTATTGAACTGGAGCAAGGCATTCCTACCCTTTATAAAAAGGCGATGCCCTCCACTATTGCTAAATCAACGAATCAACCATTGACCCTCGGGGTATCATAAAATGAAAAAGGAGATCACGATCATCAAAGAGGCAGGAGCAGCAGGAGAAGTAGCTGCACAAGCGGTAAAAGTGCTGAATGCCGTTGCGGAACAATATGATCATTACTTTAACCTGAATCCGGTTGCAGCAGCTATCGGGCAGCCGGCCGGCGACGCCACGTTGTTTAGTGGTATTGCTACCCAGCGTGCCATTGAAAAGGAGCTGCCCGTAATGGTAACGGTACAGCCGGTTACGGTTTATACTTCTTTGCAACATCTGTCGCCCCTGAAGCCCAAACACAGCGAAGGCCTCAACCTGTTGTTATACCAGGTACAAACGGCAGACCTGCACCATCAGGGCCGCATTATCCAGTCGGCACTACAACAGGCAGCCAACCGTAAAAAACAGATTACGGTTGTTGCAGATCCGGAAGATCCGGAACAGGCATCCTGGCGCGCAGCCCTGGAAAAGGCGGGGAAAGAGTACAAGGATATCCGGGTAGAACAGATAGCCGTACAGGAAGCCTGGGATCGCATGCTGCAGCAGCCTTCCGGATTTGACACCATCATTACCCATAAGGCGGCCGGGGATTACCTGTTTAGCCAGGCGGCGGCAATTACCGGTGCACGGTTCATGATCCCTTCGGTTCGGGTAGCCGGGCCGATGCCCTTTTTTGGTCCGGCCTATGCCTTTGACCAGCACGAGGAAAGTGCGCGGAATGTATCTAACCCGGTGGGCGCCATCCTTTCGATTGCCATGATGATGGATTATTTCAACCTGCACGAGGAGGCGCTTATTATACGGACGGCCGTTAACTGGACCCTGCTGCACGGGTTTGTAGCAAAAGATATGGACGCGGTGAATAATTATTCAACCAGCACCATCGGCGATCTGATCAGCGACTTTATCCGCGGCACGATACCCGGTTTTGCAAAAGGAGAAAATATGGCGTTGCAAAAATCAACGATCATTTAACCCGGCTTTGTAGTTCTTTTCATAGCAAAATACTTTCTTCCCCAGGGGAGAAAAATTTTGATCACAACAAATGAGGCTTTATATTCGCATAAAGCTCCTTCGTTTTATGATCAGCTATAATAATAACAATGTTTCTTTCTTCCACAATATTATTGTGGTAAATGTCATTGTCATTAGCTGCCGCTACGAAGGAGGGTTGATTGTATAAAACAAACGAATTTTAAACAGGACCCGCCTCTTATAAAAGGCGGGTTTTTTATTGAATTAATTATTAAATCTTAAGTAAATCGGCATGACAGAGTTAAACAAGTATTCCAAGACCATTACCCAGGATCCCACGCAGCCCGCGGCGCAGGCGCAGCTTTATGCGCTGGGTCTTACCGAAGCGGATTTAAAGAAAGCCCAGGTTGGGATCGCCAGCATGGGCTACGACGGCAATCCCTGCAACATGCACCTGAACGGCCTTGCCCAGCATGTAAAGGACGCGGTGTGGGAGCAGGACCTGGTAGGTTTAACCTTTCATACCATCGGCGTTAGTGACGGCATGAGCAATGGTACCGACGGAATGCGCTATTCACTTGTTAGCCGGGATGTGATCGCCGACTCGATCGAAACCGTGTGCGGCGCTCAATATTACGACGGACTGATCACCGTGCCCGGATGTGATAAAAATATGCCGGGGTCCATCATTGCTATGAGCCGGCTTAACCGCCCCTCGATCATGGTATACGGTGGCACCATCGCCCCCGGCCATTATAAAGGCCAGGATCTGAACATCGTTTCAGCATTTGAAGCCCTGGGCCAAAAGATTGCCGGACAGCTGGATGAAGCCGACTTTATGGGCATTGTAAAAAACAGCTGCCCCGGAGCAGGTGCCTGCGGCGGTATGTACACGGCCAATACCATGGCTTCTGCCATTGAGGCCATGGGTATGAGCCTTCCCTACTCCAGCAGTAACCCCGCATTAAGTGAAGAAAAAAAGCAGGAATGTGCCGCTGCAGGTAAAGCCATCCGCCTGCTGCTGGAAAAAGATATTAAGCCGAGCGATATCATGACCCGCCAGGCATTTGAAAATGCCATCGTGGTGATCATGGTACTGGGAGGCAGTACCAATGCCGTACTCCACCTGCTGGCCATGGCCCGCAGCATCAACGTATCGCTGACACAGGACGATTTCCAGGCCATCAGCGACCGCATACCGGTACTGGCCGATTTTAAACCCAGCGGTAAATACCTGATGGAAGACCTGCATAACAAAGGCGGTGTTCCAGCCGTAATGAAATACCTGCTGAAAAAAGGGTTGATCGATGGCAGCTGTTTAACGGTTACCGGTAAAACCATCGCCGAAAACCTGGAGAGCGTTCCGGATCTGGATTTCGAAACCCAGGATATTATTCATCCGCTCGAAAGCCCGCTGAAAGCCACCGGACATCTGCAGATCCTTTATGGTAACCTTGCTGAAAAAGGAAGCGTTGCCAAGATCAGTGGAAAAGAAGGCGAAAAATTCACAGGCCCCGCCCGTGTATTCGATGGAGAAAAGAACCTGATCGCCGGTATTTCGAGCGGCAAGGTAAAAGCAGGCGACGTGGTAGTGATCAAAAATGAAGGACCCAAGGGAGCCCCCGGCATGCCGGAAATGCTAAAGCCCACTTCCGCCATCATTGGTGCCGGATTGGGAAAAAGCGTGGCCCTGATCACCGACGGACGCTTCAGCGGCGGAACGCACGGGTTTGTAGTAGGACACGTAACGCCGGAAGCCTTTGAGGGCGGATTGATCGGGTTTGTACAAGATGAAGATATTATTGAAATAGACGCTGCTAACAATACACTTACGCTGAAGGTATCTGAAGCCGAAATTGCCAGGCGTAAAGAGGGCTGGCAGCAGCCGCCGTTAAAAGTGAAGAACGGTGTATTGTATAAATATGCAAAGCTGGTAAAAGACGCATCACAAGGATGTGTAACCGATGAAGATTAACGCGAGCCTGATCAACAAAAGATATCACAAACCGGAGACCGCGCAGCAATAATGGATAAAACATACTTTACAACATTAACAGCATTTAACCGGGCGAGTACCGCCCAGGTAAGCTCCTGGCTGCGCCAGATCAGCGATGTGCAATGGCAGCAACCCGTTGTAAGCAGTTTTAGCAGTATCCATGAAACGGTGTTGCATATGGTAAACGCAGAAAATGCCTGGCTTCAGCGGTTGAAAAATGAAACCGTGATCCGGGTAGACGAAACCTTTACCGGTTCCCGGCATGAACTCCTGGATCTCTGGGAGCAAACATCGCAGCAGCTCAGCGATTGGGTGGCCGGCTTTGATGAAACCCGGCTAAACCTATCCTTCAGTTACCGCCGTTTTAACGGGCAGGAGTATAGGTCCCGCTACTACCAGGTACTGGCACATGTCGTCAACCACGCCACGTACCACCGTGGCCAGATAGTAACCCTGCTGCGGCAGGCAGGCTTTACCGCCATACAATCGACCGACCTCATTGGGTTTTACCGCGAAGAAGTGTAAGGCCGGCTTTAATAACAATCAATCACAAACAAAATCAGGTGTATGGAAACGACCCAGATAAAAGATACAGAACAAAAAAACACAGCCATGGAGGCAAATACAACGATTCAACCCGGCGACACCATTTCCGGTAGTCAAGCGGTATTGGAAGCACTTATTGCAGAAGGGGTAGTCACTATTTTCGGATATCCCGGCGGAGCGATCATGCCCATTTACGATGCATTGTATGATTATAATGATAAGCTTGAACATGTACTGGTTCGCCATGAGCAGGGCGGCATCCACGCCGCTCAGGGGTTTGCCCGCACCAGCGGTAAAACCGGTGTGGTATTTGCCACCAGCGGACCCGGTGCCACCAACCTGGTAACCGGTTTAGCCGATGCGCAGATCGACTCTACGCCCCTGGTTTGTATTACCGGACAGGTTTTTGCCCATTTACTGGGAACGGATGCATTCCAGGAAACCGATGTAATCAATGTAACCATGCCGGTAACCAAGTGGAACTACCAGGTTACGGATGCTCATGAAATTCCGAATGTGCTGGCAAAAGCCTTCCACATTGCCCGCAGCGGCCGCCCCGGACCGGTGTTGGTAGACATCACCAAGAATGCACAACTACAGCAATTTGAATACCCAGGCTACCAGAAGTGCAACCATGTACGCAGCTACCGTCCCAAGCCGATCGTACGTAAAGAATATATTGCAGAAGCCGCAAAACTGATCAACAGCGCGCAAAAGCCGTTTGTGATCTTCGGCCAGGGCGTGATCCTGGGAGGAGCCGAAAACGAATTCAAAGCCTTTATTGAAAAAGGCAACCTGCCGGCCGCATGGACCATCATGGGCGAAAGCGCCCTGCCTACCGATCATCCGCTGGGTGTCGGCATGCTGGGCATGCACGGAAATTACGGGCCGAACGTACTCACCAACGAATGCGATGTGCTTATTGCGATAGGCATGCGGTTTGACGACCGGGTTACCGGCCGCCTGGATAAATATGCCAAGCAGGCCAAAGTGATCCACCTGGATATTGACCCGGCAGAAGTAGATAAAAATGTAAAGACCACGGTACCGGTTTGGGGCGATTGTAAAGAAACCCTACCCCTGCTTACCGCATTGATCGAGCAGAAGGACCATAGCAACTGGTTAAGCGAGTTTGCCAAATATGCTGCAGAAGAAGATAAGGAATGCATTCAGCCGGAAATGCATCCTGAAGGTGATGTAATGTCGATGGCTGAAGTAATGCAAGCCCTGAATGAGCTAACCAAGGGCGACGCAGTAATCGTAACCGATGTAGGTCAGCACCAGATGGTGGCCTGCCGGTATGCAAAATTTACACAAACAAGAAGCAACGTAACCTCCGGCGGATTGGGTACGATGGGCTTTGGTTTGCCTGCGGCGATTGGCGCCAAATACGGAGCGCCGGACCGCACAGTAGTGGCAATCATCGGTGACGGAGGATTTCAGATGACCTTACAGGAACTGGGTACGATCATGCAGTTTGGAGCAGCCGTAAAAATCCTGATCCTGAATAATGAATTCCTGGGAATGGTGCGCCAGTGGCAGCAGTTGTTCCACGACCGGCGCTACTCCTTTGTAAATATTACCAGTCCGGATTTTGTGATGCTGGCAAAATCTTACGGTATCGAAGGGCAAACGATCGATCAGCGGGCAGCGCTGAAGACCGCGCTGAAAACCATGCTGGATCATGACGGAGCTTATTTGCTTGAAGTAAAAGTGGGAAAAGAGAACAACGTATTCCCGATGGTACCGCAGGGCAGCAGCGTAGCCGAGATCCGCTTGAAGTAGTTAAGGATGAATACGCAAAAGAACATGGTAACTGAAATAGCCATATTGAATATTATCCCGGGAACGGAGCCTGCCTTTTTAGCTTCCTTCGAGAAAGCTAAAAGCATCATTTGTTCTATGAAAGGATATTTACAACATGAGTTGCTGAAGTCCGTGGCGGAAACAGATAAATATATATTGATCGTACGCTGGCAAACCCTGGAGGATCATACCGAAGGGTTCAGGAAAAGCACGGCATACCAGGAATGGAAGCAGCTCCTGCATCATTTTTATAACCCCTTCCCGGTTGTGGAGCACTATCAACGAACAGATAAAGCAGCATGACAGACAAGGTAACCATAAATATTCCCGTTCAATATGAGGCGATTGCGTTTAAAACAAAAGCGCTGGGCTTTGACATGCCTTCCGATCTGCAAACCGGAAGCCTGCTAAAAACCCTGGTGGCGTCAAAGCCCGGAGGCCGGATACTGGAACTGGGTACGGGCACCGGACTGGCAACGTCCTGGATACTGAGCGGAATGGACAACCATGCTTCACTGGTTTCTGTTGACAACAATGAGCTCCTGATCAATGTAGCTAAGGAACAACTAAAGGACAACCGGATCGAATTTATATGCGGAGATGGGTACGAATGGATCGCTGCATACAAAGGAGCCTCTTTTGATCTCATATTTGCCGATGCCATGCCAGGGAAATACGATCTTTTTGAAGAAACATTCGCTTTGTTAAAAACCGGGGGCATTTATTTCATTGACGACATGCTGCCCCAGCCAAACTGGCCGGAAGGGCATGCACAACGGGTAGAGGCCTTTATTACCATGCTTGAAAAAAGAACCGACCTCGTGCTTACCCCCTTAAATTGGTCTACCGGCATTATCATCGTTACAAAGACCTCAAATAAAATTTAAACATCAAACGTTAAAATGAAGCAACAATATACCATAACCGTTTACGCAGAAGACCAGATCGGTCTACTGGCCCGCATTACGATTATTTTTTCCCGTCGGAAAATCAATATCGACAGCCTCAATACTTCTTCCTCCGAAATCCCCGGCATTCACCGGTTCAATATTGTGATTGACGAAACAGAAGAAGTGGTAAAAAAATTATGCAAGCAGATCGAAAAACAGGTGGAGGTGCTGAAAGCATACTACAACCTCAACAGCGAGATCATCTGGCAGGAGCTGGCCCTGTATAAAGTGCCTACCAGCCAGGTAACCGATAAAATGATCGTAGAGCGTGTACTGCGGGAACACGGCGCCCGTGTGGTATCCATCAATAATGATTATACGGTTTTTGAATGTACCGGGCATCGCGAAGAAACCGATAAGCTGGTAAAGCTGTTTGAAGAATACGGGCTGATCGAATTTGTGCGCGGAGCAAGGGTGGCCATCATCAAAAGCAGTGAAGGCTTTCATAAAAAGATCAAGGAATTTGAAGCCCGCGAGCCGGGAGAAGAAGTGATCGAGAACGAATTCCTGAATGAGCAGGACTCTGTATTTAGCATGTAACAAATGACGGCAGAGAAAACCATACCCATACTGCGCATCTTTGACTACGCTAAAGCCATTGAGTTTTACGTAGACTGGCTGGGATTCTCCATCGTATGGGAGCACCGTTTTGAGGACAACACACCGGTTTACCTCGAAGTGGAAAAAGACGGCATCACCCTGCATCTCAGTGAACATCATGGGGACGGCACGCCCGGCACGCATGTTTTTGTATGGTGTACCGGTGTAAAAGCATTCCACAGCACGCTCCTCAACAAACAGTATAAATACAACCGCCCGGGTTTGGAAGAAACCTTTTATAACGCCTGGTGCGTTACCGTTATTGATCCTTTTAATAACCAGATATCTTTTAACGAACACATACCGGGCGATAAAAATTAAATAATGTACACACTCAATATTATAGACAGCATCCGGCAAAAAGCCATTGCACTTATAAAAGAAACGCCTCTCGAAGTGCTCAATCAAATACCTGCCGGCTTTAACAACAGCATCATCTGGAATTTTGGCCACCTGGTGGTAAGCGGCTACAGCCTTGTATTTAAAGCTACATCCGTAGACCCGGACTTTCTTATTCCCTTGCAGGACGTTTATAAAAAAGGCACCAAACCCAATGCTCCCGCTACCCAGCAGGAGATCGATGAGCTGATCGGATTGTCGAACACATTCACGCTGGCTGTAAAAGAAGCGCTCGATGCCAACCGTTTTCAGGAAATCACCGAGTATACTACCGCCACGTTCGGATTGCCCGTAACTACCATCGAAGAAATGCTGATCACGGTAGCCGCGCACGACACCCTGCACTGGCAATCGATGCGGGACTATAAACGGATGCTAAATCCGTAAATACTAAATCACAAATCCGAGATCTGAAACCTCAATTCTGAAATCTCGAATCTCGAATCTGAAATCTCAAAATCGTAAATACTAAATATCAAATAACAATGGCAAATTACTTTAACACACTACCCCTGAGAGAGCAGCTAAACCAACTGGGCGTTTGTGAATTCATGAGCAACGATGAGTTTCTGGACGGCGTGGATGCATTAAAAGGAAAAAAGATCGTAATCGTTGGTTGTGGCGCGCAAGGCCTGAACCAGGGTTTAAACTTAAGAGATAGTGGTCTGGATGTTTCTTATGCATTACGCAAAGAAGCCATCGAAGAAAAAAGAGCCAGCTGGAAAAACGCAACCGATAACAACTTTAATGTGGGTACATACGAGGAACTGATCCCCGGTGCAGACCTGGTGATCAACCTGACCCCCGACAAACAACATACCAGCGTTGTAAGCGCCGTGATGCCGTTGATGAAACAGGGTGCTACCCTTTCATATTCGCACGGTTTCAACATCGTTGAAGAAGGCATGCAGATCCGCAAAGATCTTACGGTAATTATGGTGGCTCCCAAAAGCCCCGGAAGCGAGGTGCGGGCCGAATACCTGCGTGGCTTTGGTGTTCCCACCCTTATTGCGGTACACCCCGAAAATGATCCCGAAGGAAAAGGCCTCGAGCAGGCAAAAGCGTACTGCGTAGGTACCGGCGGACATCGTGCCGGTGTGCTGCGGTCCTCTTTTGTAGCAGAAGTAAAATCAGACCTGATGGGTGAGCAAACCATTCTTTGCGGACTGCTGCAAACCGGTTCCATCCTGTCTTTCGACAAAATGATCGAAAAAGGTATCGACCCTGGTTATGCTTCCAAACTGGTACAATATGGTGTGGAAGTAATCACCGAAGCCCTCAAACACGGCGGTGTTACGGGTATGATGGACCGCCTGAGCAACCCGGCAAAGATCAAAGCGTTCCGCATCTCAGAAGAGCTGAAAACCATTATGCGCCCGTTGTTCCAGAAGCATCAGGACGATATCATGAGCGGCGAATTCAGCCGTATTATGATGGAAGACTGGGCCAATGGCGATGCCAACCTGCTGAAATGGAGAGCTGAAACCGGGGAAACCGCTTTTGAAAAAACACCCGCGGGTGATGTAAAGATCGGAGACCAGGAATATTTTGACAACTACACTTTAATGGCAGCCTTTATCAAAGCAGGTGTGGAACTGGCCTTTGAAACCATGGTGGAGGCCGGCATCAAACCAGAGTCTGCGTACTACGAGTCTTTACACGAAACACCGTTAATTGCCAATACCATTGCGCGTAAAAAACTGTTCGAAATGAACCGCGTTATTTCCGATACCGCCGAGTATGGCTGTTACCTGTTCGACCAGGCATGTAAGCCGTTACTGGCCGATTTCATGAAAACCGTAGATACCGACCTCGTGGGTAAGAACTTTAATGAAGGTAAAGATGGCGCAGTAGACAACCAGGAGCTGGTGGAGGTAAATGAAGCACTCCGCTCTCATCCTGTTGAGCAGGTGGGTACTGTACTACGTAAAGCAATGACCGCTATGAAAGCGATCAAAACGGCGTAACAACCGCAACGTTTAACGACCTAAAAAGACCTGCAGGGTTTTCCGCCACAGCGGACGGGTTAAACCTTGCAGGTCTTATTTATTTAAAAAATTTTGAACCTTGACCTTACTTAACATAGAAGACCTGTCCGTACACTATGGCCTCAAAACCGTTCTGCGCCACGTATCGTTTACGGTGCACCAGGGTGAAGGATGGGTGATAAGAGGGGTAAGCGGAAGCGGTAAAACAACCCTTGCAAGGGCCATCGCCGGTCCGGATAAATATACCGGTGGGCTGAACATCAGCTATGACACCCGCAGTAATTTGCCCGCAAAAACACTTTTTGTAGAAAGCTGGTACCGATTTACCAACCTGGAAGGCGACCGGAATTTTTATTACCAGCAACGGTACAATCACCAGCAAAGAAGAGATACCGTTACCATTGCAAGGGAACTGGAACTCTACGGACAAACATATGCGTTAGACCACACCCGGTTACAGGCGCTCATTACGGCACTGGATTATGACCGGGTGCTGGATGAACAGCTTTTTGAGATCTCCAGCGGTGAGCATAAAAAATTACAACTGATCAAGGCCTTGTGGCTGCGCCCGCAGTTGCTGATCATCGACCAGCCTTATACCGGGCTTGATGTAAAATCGCGCGGGCGGCTTAATGAACTGCTGAACGCATATGCCAGAGAGGGCGGCACCCTGATCCTCGTCAGCAATGATACCGAGCTTCCGGCCTGTATCCAGCACTTTGCAGTGATGAAGAATGGTGGCTTTGAGCTGGCAGATGCCGCGCTGGTTTTTGAAGAAAAGACCTTGAAGCCGCTCCCCGAGTTTTTAAAAGAGCCGCCGCAATACACTGCACCAACGCTGATTGATATGAAGCAGGTGCATGTACAATATGGCGACAAGCAGGTATTGAAAGATATCCACTGGCAGGTAAACGCCGGCGAGCGATGGCTGCTCCAGGGCCATAACGGCTCGGGAAAATCTACCCTGCTCAGTTTGATCACCGGCGACCATCCGCAGGCTTATGCCAATGATATCAAATTATTTGGTGTACAGCGCGGAGCCGGAGAAAGTATCTGGGACATCAAAAAAAGGATTGGCCTCATCTCCCCCGAGCTGCACTGGTACTTTGATGCGAACGCGACCGTACTCCAAAGCCTTGCCTCCGGATTCTTTGACAGCAATGGGCTGTACCGCCAGTTGCGTTATATGCAGAAGCAACAGCTAAACGAGCTGCTAAAGTTCCTGGATCTGTACGATGTAAAAGATGAACTCCTGACCACGCTTCCATTGGGCAAACAGCGGCTGGCTTTATTAGGCCGTACCATCATTAAAAATCCACAGCTCCTGGTGCTGGATGAACCCTGCCAGGGGCTGGATCAGCAGCAAACACAATACTTTAATAAGCTGGTTGACGAAATCAGTAAGAATGGCGTTACCATCATTTATGTGGGTCATTTTGAAACACAGCTGCCTGCTTGTATTACGCATAAACTGGTGTTGCAGGATGGCCGGGCGATAGAAAATACCCGGCAATAAAGGCTGTGGGTGTGGGTATCAAAGCATTCAACAGAAAGTGGTTCATTCAAACGTCCATACCGTGCCGATCCGCTGGTGATGTGCGACAAAATCCGCCATCAGGGTTTTGTCAAATGCGGTACCGTCGGCATCCCGCAGCTCACAAAGCATACAGGACATATAGATGAGCCGGATATTATAGTAAACCGAATTGTTCCAGGAATATTTTTCAATGATCGCGCCCTTGTTCTTTGGATCTTTTTTCATTTCTGTTATGCGCACCTGCAGCCATACCGGGAGGTCTTTAGGTGGCGGGTTGCCTTGATCGTTTTTTTTGGAGCAGGCCGCAAAAACAATCAATAAAAGTATTACTAAAACATTTTTTTTCATAACCAGGTGATTTTGATATTCGTTTTAAGACAACCGCGTTTCTAAGTTACAGAAAAAACAGCGCATCCTTATGCTAAAGAACGCAAATAGCCCAATAAGTGCAACAGCCCGTTTCCGGTATAGCTCCGGAAGCTACCTGATGTCAGCGGAATATCCGGCTGCTCGGGGTGATTGCCGGACCGGATATATCAAAAAGCCGCACGGCATTGATATAAGGTAATGCGCCACCGGAGCAATATGCGCCTCAATAGTGTACCTTTACTTACTCATAAAAGCAAGATCGGATATATGCAAGCAACATCGATACATCTCAATTTTTCAGAAGCCGCTGCACGCATTAAAGATGTAGTAACCCATACACCTTTACAGCTCAACATCAACCTTTCCAGGAAATATGCCTGCAACGTCTATTTAAAAAGAG
Organism: Niabella pedocola; assembly: GCF_021044425.1. Classification (GTDB taxonomy): domain Bacteria; phylum Bacteroidota; class Bacteroidia; order Chitinophagales; family Chitinophagaceae; genus Niabella; species Niabella pedocola. Next base: position 912,866 of record NZ_JAJNEC010000005.1, read on the forward strand.
AGGATCTGCAAATCGTTCGCTCCTATAAGTTGCGTGGAGCCTTTAACATGATCCAGGCCCTGAGCCAGGAGGAACTGAAAAAAGGGATTGTTTGCGCCAGTGCCGGCAATCACGCTCAGGGCGTAGCCTACAGCTGCAACCGGCTGAACGTAAAAGGGGTGATCTTTATGCCCAGCATAACGCCCAACCAGAAGATCGAACAAACAAAAATGTTTGGTGATGCGAATATCGAGATCATTTTAACCGGCGATACCTTTGACGATTGTGCCGCAGCAGCGAAGATCTATACAGAAGAAAACGGGATGATCTTTATTCCGCCCTTTGATCACGAGCGCATCATTGAGGGTCAGGGAACCGTAGGCGTGGAAATATGGAATGACCTGAAAAAGATCGATCACATTATTATTCCCAATGGCGGCGGTGGCCTGAGCGCCGGTGTGAGTACCTATATCAAATCGGTAAGTCCGCATACCAAAATCACGGCGGCAGAGCCCGAAGGAGCTCCGTCCATGACCCTGGCATTCAAGAGCGGCGGACCGGTGGAATTAAAAACCATCGACCGTTTTGTAGATGGTGCCGCTGTTAAAAAAGTGGGCCAGCTTACCTATGAGCTTTGTAAGGCCCACCTGGATGAAATACGCCTGGTGCCCGAGGGCAAGATCTGCAGCACCATTTTACAATTGTATAATAAAGATGCCATCGTAGCAGAACCCGCCGGGGCGTTGTCTATTGCCGCGCTGGATTTTATGCAGGAAGAAATTAAAGGTAAGAATGTTGTGTGTATCGTAAGCGGTAGTAACAACGATATCGACCGGATGCAGGAAATAAAAGAGCGCAGCCTGCAATACGAGGGACTGAAACACTATTTTCTTGTAAATTTTGCCCAGCGCCCGGGTGCCTTAAAAGAATTTGTAAATCATGTACTGGGGCCACACGATGATATCACCCGCTTTGAATACATGCAAAAAACCAATAAGGAAAGCGGGCCCGCACTGATCGGGATCGAACTGAAGCACCGGGAAGACTATCATCCCCTGATCCAAAACCTGGAAAGGACGCAGATCGAATTCACCGAACTCAACAAGGATAATACCCTGTTCAGCTACCTCGTATAATCATGACACGCTAAGAGAGAAACTACGGCGTCCATGTATTGTTTGCGATACACGTAGCAACACATGTTGCTGAAGCAAAGGCGCCATTCATCGATACTGGTAGGGGTTGTTATTAGCCATTGATTTCAGCAGCCAAACGGACGCTGATTTTCACTGGCGCTATCAACAGCCACTTACTGTTTCTTCATTTCCTTTAAATTGCCATCCGGATCAAAATCCAGCCGCAGGTCGGAGCGTGCACCCTGGATCTGCAGGTACCAGCCGGCATCGGTCTTATTAAGCCGTTTGATGCGCATACAATTAAAATAGATAAACCCGTTTGTTTTTCCGCCGGGGATGTCTTTTATTTTTTCGTTGGCCACATCATTGATCTTTTTGGCCGTGGCAAAACGGATCCGGCTCAGCGGCATTAAAAAATCCACCTCCTGCTGCAATTGCCCGAAGGTTTTTACCGGTGTGGGCTCCTGCCATTTTCCATTGGCATATACATACTGGTCGATGTTTTCTGTAGTATCCGGGTTCTGGATATTGATCGTAATCCTTCCGCCCTGGAAATCGTAAAAATGGAGCGACTGGTACAACATCAGTTCCTTTCCCCGGAACTGCGGCAGCTGCTCCAATTCCGATTGGATGCGATCGAGCGTGGCCGCATCTTCAAAAATACTCCGGTTGCCGGATTGATCTCCGGAACCCGATCCAACAATGGTAGTAGTGCTACTACTGCTGCTACTGGTACTATGCGACTCCGTTTCCGTATGCATAGCTGCATCGGTTTTTTCCGGGCGGGGATTCCGGGTTTGCTCAAAGCTCCGGTTGATCTGTTCACAGGAACAAAACATCAGCAATGCAGCCATAACCATGAAGGTAGTTGCCAATAATATCGGTTTCATGTTAATCAAGGGGTTGAATTTGATCCGGTTGTTCCGGATCGTATAAAATAGTAAGGGTTTTACCCGGAGCAATATCCGGTATCTTCAGCAAGTCTACCACCTGCTTAAAAGAAGCCTGGTGCATACGGCCGCGGCTTCCCTCAAATTCGATGGTAAACCGCACCTGTGGCTGCTCGTTGATATAAAGCCCGGTTTGCGCGGTATTGATAATGGTTGCCGTGGCCGGTTTCCCATATAAAAGAAGCCTGGAGGCTTTTCGTTTTGTTCCGGCCCATTTCCGGATCACCGTATAAACGACCAGCTCAAGGCCAAGAATAAACGGGATCAGTACAAACGGATGGCCAAAACCCAGGTAGCGCCACCCGTATCCCCGGCTTTCCTGCATATATGAATAGATCAGTAAGCCAGGGGCCAGGGTTAATAAAATCAGCAGCACCAATGTAATCAGGGTCATTACCGGCCGGTTCCACTGAAATCCTTTGCCCTGGATCATTACCGGCGGATCGCCCATATCAGGATCCAGTAGCAGGGACACCGTTTTACCCACGGCAAAACGATTCTGCAACGGTTCTGAGTCTACAATACTAAGGTAGGTTTCCACCTCGGCATCCACCAGGTTCCTGAATGCCACCTTCAGTGTCAGCAGCTCTCCCCTTCCGCCTGCCTGCAGCACCTGCTTTTGAACGACCGATCCGCGGGCATGCCGACCGTTTTGAAGCAGCCGCTCCAGCAGCCGTTTTTTGCGAAACTGTGAAAGAATAAAATTATTAATAAAAAGAATGAGTACGAGTATCCATAAAAAGCAGCCGATACCCAGCCAGGTAAATGCCGCTGTGGCGGACTGATCCGGCGCCGTCATCTTCCATTCACCACCCGCGTAGTGTATGATCAGCGGCAACCCGGCCGTCATAAACAACGTAAACAGCACAAAAAAGAAAAGGAGCAATTGTAGTCCGCCCAGGCCGGTCCGGTTTCTATCTGAAGAAGGCGTCATAGTAATAAATTTAGCTTTTTGCTTTAACAGCATCCTACTATTTGTCAAATTACGGATAAGATACAGTACCGTCAAAAAAAATAAAAAAGAATGTCGTTCCTCCTGACAAACTGTTGTCACTCCCCCATTTTAGCTTTGTATCATTCAATTAAAAAATACAAATATGACAACAGCAACCGCACAAGCCACTGTTATTGGCAAAGAACAATTATTAAAGCACTGGCAGGGACACCGCAACCTGACGCGCAGGGTTATTGAAGCATTCCCCGAGAAAGATCTGTTTGAATTTTCTGTTGCCGGCATGCGTCCTTTTTCAGACCTGGCCATTGAGCTTCTGTCTATTGGCGGGCCTGCATTAAGAGCGATTGTAGACCGGGCAGCTACTCCTTATAGCGAAGAAGGTATTGCTCCCAAAACCAAGGAAGCGCTGCTGAAATTATGGGATGCTGAAACCGAAACCATCAACACCTATTTTGAGCGGATCCCCGAGGAAGATTTTTCGCAAACCTTCAACCTTTTTGGCCAGTACGAGTTTCCCATTTACCAGAATATTTTTTACTTTATCGATAATGAGATTCACCACCGCGGGCAGGGTTATGTTTACCTCCGGGCATTGAACATTCAGCCGCCTTTCTTCTGGGAGCGTTAAGCATAAGAGAACCCGGTGTGTTGGGTTTGGCCTCTTATGTACATTATCATTCCGGAAATAAACACCACAGGTTGCACTGAAGACGGGTTAACGGTCTTCGGTGCTTCTTTGATTTACCCCTTATTGCGCCTTCAGGTTTTCCATCTGCTTTTCTATAATAGAACGGATGCTGTCTTTTAACGATACCGGCTCCAGGATCTTTGCATGATCGCCAAAACCCAAAAACCACCGTGCAAAATCACTTTCGGGGTAGCCACACATAAAAGTCATTTCAATGCCTTCGCTGGTTTCTTTTTCTTCTGTAAACCCATGGTACTGGCGGTTCCATTGCAGGTAAGCAGCAACTTTAGGTTCTACAACGATCCGTACCTTGGTGCGGGGCACTTCTTTTCGCTGGTTCAAAAATTCCTGCAGCTCCGGATGCTCCTTTATAAAAGGCACTGCCGTTTTGACGATCCCCTGGATCCGGTCTGTACGGAAACGCCGGTAGTCTTTCCGCAAATGACAATAGGCCATGATGTACCAGAAATCATTTTCATGAAATACGCCCACCGGCTCTATTTTCCGTATCTCCGGTGTACTGGAGGCTATTTTTTTATACCGGATTTCTACCTGTACTTTCTGGGCAAGACTGTCGAATAACACGGACAAGGCCTCGGGAACTTTTTCGTTAAAAATGCTTTGGGCACTGCGTACCTGTACCTGTGATTCGATACTGGAGATCCAGTCTTTATCCGCCATACGCAATACGGCTTTCATCTTTGCAATAGCCGATGCAAAATGATCGCCCAGCCGTTTATCGATAAATTTTTGCATCAGTTTCTCGGCGGCTACAAAGCTGGACGCTTCCTCCCTTGTAAACATAACTGGTGGCAACCGGTAGCCTTCCACCAGTTCATAGCCGATGCCGGCTTCACTGGCAATGGGCACACCGGCCGTTTGCAGGCTCCGGATATCACGGTAAATGGTACGTAAACTTACATCAAACCGGTCGGCCAGGTCCTGCGCTTTTACGATACGTTTCGACTGCAACTGGATGAGGATGGCCACAATGCGGTCGAATTTATTCATTTGCTCAAAAGACATACTACTATATTCTAAAATGACGAATGAGAATAGCCGAGAATTTTCATTACCTCCGGGCAATGCTGGTTAAAAAAGCGGTGCATTGCAGATGCGGATTCAGGTTTCCTTTCAGCAACCCTATGCGATCGCCAAACAACGTCCAGATTCCACTGCCGGTCAGGCGTGCAAGACCTCGTGTATATGTTTCCGCATATTGTGCACGATCTGCTCCAGCGGCAGGTCATCCGGATCTGTGCCAAAGGGATTTTCTATCGATTCAGCAATCAGCTCCAGCGATGCCAGTACATAAAAGACAAAAGGTACCGCTGCGATCACAAAATATCCCATAGAAAATACAAACCCGATCGGCAGCGTGAATACATATACCACGATAAATTTTTTAATAAACGAACTGTACGAATAGGGAATGGGCGTGTTTTTAATACGCTCGCAGGCGCCGGCCACATCCGTAAGCGACTGCAACTCGTTATTGAGTACGATGAGCTGATCGCCCGATATTTTCCCGGTTTGGTACAGTTCCGTTACATAGCGAAAGATCATGGAAGCCACCTGGTTGGGACCATGCTTTTTTTCCAGATCTAACCCCGGATGCTCCACCGTATCCAGCATGAACGTGGTATAATCCGAGCGCAAAAAACTGAACAGGGTTTGCGAAAACAGCGGGATCGATTTCCGGAAAAAATGCCGGCTTGCTTTATCCTCCCTGGGAAGAAATGCATCCAGCTTGATCGCCAGCGAGCGGCATACATTGGTAAGCGTTCCCCACTGCCTGCGCGCCTCCCACCAACGATCGTAGGCCGTATTGGTACGGAACACGAGCAAGAGGGATAAAGCAAAACCCAGCAGGTTATGCACCATATTAATATTGCGCAGCCAGCTTTTTTCAGACAATTTCAGGTATTCGAGTTCCAGGTAGGCAATGCCCCAGGATAACAGGGCCATCAGCACCAGGTAAGGTACCAGCTTCCGGAAGGTATCCGATTTATGAACAAAGAAAACCGATTTGAACCACTCTTTGGAATTGTAGATTGTCATATGATTATGAAAAACGAAGGATCAGCATGATTAAATGTTAACAATGGAATGTAAAAATAAGGCCTCTGCTTTTCCCTTCCATGTTTTTTGCGGTGAATCTCAAATGATCATAAACCTATCCGGGCAACGGTTTGTACGGCGAAAGCCAGAACCTGCCTGTGGCTGTTGTACCCGTAAAAGCAAATTGGGGATCTTACCCGATCGGGCCTTTTTTCCGGTGCACCATCAGTAACATGCTGCAGCCCAGCAACGCGGCAAGAACTGAAGCTACCAGTATCGCCAGCTTTGCCTCTGCTACCAGCAGCGGGTCGTTAAAGGAAAGCAGGCTGATAAAGATCGACATGGTAAACCCGATGCCCGCCAGCAGCCCCAGCCCCACCATATGCATCCAGCCTGCCTGTCGTGGCAATTTACCGATGCCCAGCCGCACGCCCGCCCAGGTAGATAAAAGAATACCGGCACATTTCCCCGCAATCAGCCCGATGATAATACCCATCCCCAGCGGAGCGGTGAGGCCATTTACCATCGATGCTTCAAACCGGATATTCGTATTCGCCAGTGCAAAAAGCGGTATGATAAAAAAATTCACAGGCTTTGCTAAGGCATGCTCCAGTTTTTCAAGCGGCGACAGGGTCGCATCTGGTGTAGTAGGTAAGGTCATGGCCACCAATACACCGGCAATGGTGGCATGTATCCCCGAATGATGAATAAAATACCAGACAAAAAGTCCCGGCACCAGGTAAAACCAAAGCCCTTTTACTTTCAGCCGGTTAAAGATGATCAGCAGGATCATTACCGCGCCGGCATACAGGAGATAATTAAAATGGATCTCCGAAGAGTAAAACAGCGCAATCACCAGGATGGCGATCAGGTCATCCACGATGGCCAGCGCTGCCAGGAACACTTTCAGGCTACCCGGCACTTTCTTACCCAGCAGGGTAATGGCCGCCAGGGCAAAGGCAATATCTGTAGCCATCGGGATACCCCAGCCGGAAACCGTAGCCGTTCCCTTATTCAACAGCACAAAAATAAGCGCGGGCAATAGGGCGCCTCCAAAAGCAGCAATCACCGGGAGCATGGCCTTACTGGGTGTGGACAGTTCGCCTTCTACCATTTCCCGTTTGATCTCCAACCCTACCAGCAGGAAAAAAATTGCCATCAACCCGTCATTGATCCAGTGCAGGATCGAAAACCGCAAGCCGATGCTGCCGCTTTCCCAGCCCACATACCTGCCCAACCAGTCTTCAAAGGCGCGGCCGGCCGGAAGATTGGCAATCACCAGGGAAAGCAATACACATCCGATCAGGATGATACCGCCAACCGAGTTCGAATTGACATATTTCCGGAAGGTGTCTAAATTGATTCGTTTCAGCATAGCCCTTAAAATTACGGATTGCATTTTAATTCCTTAATTCTCATTTCTTATTTATCATTTCAATCCTAACTTTGAAAGATGTTCGATTTCAGATTACAGGTATTTCATACCGTAGCCCGGCGGTTAAATTTTACGCGTGCCGCAGAAGAGCTGTTTATTTCCCAGCCCGCAGCAACCAAGCATGTGCAGGAGATTGAGCAATATTTTAAAACCAAATTATTTGAACGGCACGGCTCAAAGATCTCCCTGACTGAAGCAGGAAAAATATTGCTGCGTCATACCGAAGAGCTATTCAGCATTTACCGGAAAATGGAACTGGAGCTGCATTCTTTTGCGGCGCAACACAAAGGCACGCTGCGGATCGGCGCCAGCACCACCATTGCCGAATACCTGCTGCCGCCCGCATTGGCCGCTTTTAAAAGCCGGTTCAAAGATATTTCTGTAATCCTCACCAGTGGCAACACCGAGCATATTGAACAATTATTACAAAAAAGTGAGATCGATTTTGGTATGATTGAAGGGCAGCCCAAGAACAGCCTGTTCAAATACACGCCCTTTATAAAAGATGAAATCGTGCTGGTGGCATCCGGGAAAAATCCCATCACTAAAAAGCAAAAGATCTCCTTAAAAGAATTACAGCAACTGCCCATGGCATTGCGGGAACCCGGCTCAGGAACGCTGGAAGTGATCACCAAGCACCTGAAAGCAAAAGGAATCCGGCTTTCGCAGCTCAACCGGGAAATACAGCTGGCCAGTTCAGAGAGCATCAAATCCTATATTTCCAATTCCATGGCCGTTTCCTTTCTTTCCATTCATACCGTGCTGGGCGAGCTTAATAATAATGAACTGGCCATTGTAGATGTACAGGCGCTGGATATTGAGCGTTATTTCCAGTTTGTGCAGTTACACAGCGGGGCAGCCGCCATTCCCGACTATTTTATGAAATTCATCAATCATTACAATTTCAAGTAAACCGCATACGTTCAGGTGGGGTTTCCGTTATACCAACCACGCTGCAGGGAATACATAGGTTTCTTCGCTTAATGCTCCGGCCGGGCATCCCGGGGTGTTATCCGGTTTACACAAATATAAAGTGCCACGGCCACTACCAGCAGGATGATGCCGGTACCGGCCCACAAGGTATTAAAACCATAATCGCTGGCCACTCTTGTGCCCAGGAACGGGGTAATGATAAAAGAGATCGAAACCGCCATTCCGTTTAGTCCCATATAAGAGCCCTTGTTTCCTTTTCCGGACCGCATGGCGGTTATGGCCGACATAAAGGGCAGTACCAGTATTTCCGCCAGGCTTAATACCGTTATGGACAGAACGATGAGCCAAACACTATGACCGGCAATAAGCATGGCATAGGAAACAGCCGTGCCAAGCGCACCCACCAAAAGCGTGGTAGCAGGGGTCAGTTTTTTTTCAGCAAGATTTACCAGCAGCATTTCCATTACCACGATCACAAAACCACTGTACCCTAGTATATAGCCGATGGATGTTTGATTAAGGCCTGCTTCATCGCGGTAGAATAAAGGCAGCGTATTGAAGAACTGGAAAAAGCAAAGCGCGAAGATGCCACAGAACACCGAGTATACCACAAACGGTGTATCGCGGTAAGCCGACCGCTCGTGCAATTCACCGGCATCTTTTATGGCTTCTTTCCGTGCACGCTCTTTTTTGCGGAACAGGATGGAACGTTTTCTGAAAAACCGTACGTATACGATACCGGCGGCCAATGCTCCCAACGCGTTTACCGCAAACAGGAAATTGTATGATACGGCAGCAAGGATGCCGCCCAGGGCCGGACCAATGGAAAAGCCCAGGTTGATCGCCATCCGGTTCAGCGAAAAGGCCCGGGTAAGGTTTTCCGGTGCCGCATACTTGGTAATAGCCACGGAATTAGCGGGCCGGAATGATTCGCTGATAACGCTTTGAACAAAGATGATTGCCGCCAGCCCCTGCAACGTGGTAAAGAACGGGATCACGGCAAATAGCGGTGCGCTTAAAAACAAACTGGCCCACTGCACCCTGAATTCGCCGATACGATCCGTAATATATCCGCCCAGCCAGGAGCCCACCACCGAACCGATTCCAAAAAAACTAAGCACAATTCCGGATTCCTTTAAACCAAAATGAAGATGATCCGTCATATATACTCCCAGGAAAGGCAGCACCATCGAGCCGGATCGGTTGATGAGCATCACCACCGCAAGCATCCAGGCTTCCTTTGACAGGCCTTTGAAAGAATTGATATAGATGCGCAGAATTCCCATAGGATATGAAAAAGCGGCAAAGGTACCGCAAAAAAAGAATAATCCAGTACATTTGAAAATGGGCGCATTCCATTTTCATTACCGCAATAAACCGGAGCAGCGAATATTTTGCAACTGCATGCTGTTATGGCCTTGCAGAACGTTCATTGCACGCAATATCCTGGCGGTAAAACATGAAGCTTTATAAAACGTGCTGCCCCGGTAAACCAGTAGTTGTTATATGCAGACCTCCCATCCCTTCCGGCCCGGATTTGCGCATAAACTGCGCGCCATCGACCGGGTGTACCTGTCGCTTATCGCAGGCAGTATTGCCGCCGCTGCGCTCTACATGCTCCAACTTCCTCCAATGATGACCATCCTTTCCGGCTGGCTGGCATTTTGTATCTGTTACCTCATTCTTTGCTGGCAGGTTATTTATACCACCCCGCTGGAATACATTGTAAAAAGGGCTGCTGTAGAAGACGGAAGCCGGGCGTTTGTTTTTTTATTTATTGTACTGGCCTGTTTTGCCTGTATGGGTGCCGTGTTGAGTATTGTGATCAACTCCAGGGCAAACGCTGCCAGTCATTTTTTATGGCTGCCCCTGTCGGTATCTGCAATGATCGCTTCCTGGTTATTGGTACATACCATTTATACCTTCCATTATGCCCACCTCTATTACCAGGACGGCGCCAAAGGAAGCGGCCTGCATTTCCCGGGAGAGGAAAAACCCGATTACCGCGATTTTGCGTATTATGCCCTTTGCATGGGTTGCACGTTCCAGGTTTCAGATGTAGATACCACCTCAAAAAAACTACGGATGGTGACCATGTATCACGGGCTGATCTCCTTTGCATTAAATACCTTCCTGGTGGCTCTTACCATTAATATCGTTTCGGGATTGGTACATTAGGATTCAGCTGTCAGCTTTTAGCTCAGGTTAAAAAGCCGAATGCCGAGGGCTGAGTGCTAACCGCTGAAGGCCGAATGCTGGCCGCTAATTCTCCTGAGCAGACAGGTTCCGTTTGTCTTTCCGGAAATAGACCGGCTCGGGGATCTCGGAAGGATTAAAGGGATTGAAGAAATAGATACCGGCATCCCGGTAAAGCGGCAACTGTTTTTTCAAGCGCCCGGTAAAGTCTTCGTAATTTTTCAATTCGTCTCTTGTCCAGGCCGCTTCCGCCAATGCGGCAATGCGCGGAAACGTCAGGTAATCCATCCGGGTTGTATTGGGCACCGTTTCTGTCCATAAATTTGCCTGCAGCCCCTGTACCTGTTTTTGGTGCCGGGCATCTACCAGCGCAGACAGGTTAAAGGAATATACATCTTTCAACGGGCTGAAGCCCTTGCCCCATTTGCGGCCCATGCGGTGCGCGCTGTCCTGAACAAAATCGAAATAATACGGCAGGCGCGGACATACCACCACATCATAGCCCCTGTCCAATGCCATTTTCAATTGTGCCGGTTTATCGTGCCGCCACCAGAAAATGATGGTCTTTTCCCTGGGCAGGTTTACTTCGGCCATTTCGTCCCAAACCAGCAGTTTTGCATTCATGCCATATACGGAGTCTGCCATACGTTCCATAAAATAACGTTCCACTGCTTTCAGGTCTTTTAGCGAATGTTGTTCCATTAGCTTCCGGATACCGTCGTTCTTCAGCCATTGATCCGTACCAAAACTTACTTCGTCACCACCAAGATGGATCATCTCAGCGGGGAACAGCATATTCACCTCTCGGAGAATATTGGTCAGGTATCCGTAGGTATGTTCATTGCCCGGATCAAATGTAAAGTCCGGATGCTGCGCATTACCACCACCGCTGTATTGCGGGTAGGCGCGATTGGCTGCCGTTGCATGACCCGGCATATCAATCTCGGGGATCACGGTAATATTGCGTTGCGCCGCATAATGAACCACCTCGGCGATCTGCTGCTGGGTGTAGTAGGCCGCCGGAGCCTCGGGGTTGGTAAAACTTCCGGCCCCGCCGATCAGGGTCAGCCGGGGATATCGCCGGATTTCCAGGCGCCATGCCGGTTCATCGGTCAGGTGCCAGTGAAACCGGTTCAGCTTATAAAAGGCCATCCAGTCCAGCAATTGCAGCACTTTTTCCTTACCCATAAAATGCCGCGATTCATCCAGCATAAACCCGCGCCAGCGATAGCGCGGCGCATCAGTGATCTGCCAGCCATCGATCGCAATATTGCCGTTATTGTTCTTCTGAAGACGAACCAGTTGCAACAGGCTGGAGATGCCGTTGACCACTCCGCCGGCTGAGTTGCCGCTTAACTGTATCTGTTTGTCCGTAATACTAAGCCGGTATCCCTCATCCGCTGCTGCGGCTTTTTTATCCAAAGAAAGAAGAATGGCATTGCCTTGCGGCACCTGGCCGGTTACCGCAAGCGGAAGCAATTCTTTTTTGATGAGCTCCTGCTGGAGATAAACCGCTGCATCTTTCAATAATTCATTTCCAACATAAATCCGGGTGTACTTATTAAGCACGAAGGAGCTGTTGGAGACAGTTGCCTTCACCGGCGCCGGGATCACCGGACAGGGAGTTTGAGCATTCGTTAAAACGACTATTGTCAAAAACAGCAAAGCAGCACATACTTTTTTCATCATAAGGTATTTGACGGAAAGATATGATTTTTAGCAGATCCCCTCATTGCCCGCTGTATATTGCCATTGAGTCATAGAAAAATCAGCGGGCTGCATTTCCATATTTTCAGTGGCAACTACATTTTTGCATCCATTAATTTGCCTGCCTTTTTTGCCGGTGCTCCCAGCTCCATGCGGATTACAAATGCTCTTGAAGATTGAAAGGAGGATGGTAACAGGATATCGTAATAGGTATTTTTATCGAGGTCCAGTCCCATATCCGCAGGTTTTACATCCAGCCTGCCGCCGGTTTCCAACAGCAGTGCCGAAACCGGTACCTGTTTAAAATTCTTTGGAACCGAAATCCGTAGAATATTATTTACCGGCCGGTTGAATACGGTAAGATACAGGGTGCTGTCCTTTTGCGTAAAATACCCGTAGTTGCTGGCCGGGAAACCGGAATGCCGGCTTTCATAAACTGCCGCTGCATTGCGCCGCACCCATGCACCGGTTTCTGCCGCAATCCGGTCTTCTTCCGGTCGCATATGGCCATTGCCATCTGGTCCGAAATTGATCACAAAGTTGCCATTCATAGAGCGGCAGCGCATCAGCATATCCAGCAGGTCATCGGTTGTTTTAGTATAGATCCCCGACCAGTCTTTCATATATCCCCAACCGTTCGGCGGAATGGTCATCACACAATCCCAGTCGTTTCCATCAAGCCATTCATAGCTTCCGGGCATCTTCCGCTCCCATCCCTGCTCATAATCGCCCAGCAGGCGACCGTTACTATCGAAATGCCGTGCACCAAATTCATCATTACGGAATCTTGAACCAATGATCAGCCCCGGGTGTTTGTCGCGCAGTTCTTTCTCCAGTTTATAGGTAAAATCATAGGCGCTTTTCCAGGAAGCGTCCCAGGTTCCGTCGAACCAGAGCCCTTTGATCTGCGGATAGTTGGTCACCAACTCCAGCAGCTGATTGCGGGTATATTGCAAAAACCGGTCGAACCGTTTTTTTTCATCAGCGGTCTTTGGCGTACCGCCCATATAATCCGGGTTATTCCATTCCAGCACCGAAAAATACAGGTAAACATCAATCCCCTCCGCGGTGTAAGCATCTACTACCTGCTTTACAATATCTTTTTTATACGGTGTTTTTGCAATGTTATAATCGGAATATTTTGTAGGCCATAGCGCAAACCCATCGTGATGTTTGGTGGTAAAGATCACATACCGGGCGCCCATATCTTTTGCCTGCTTCGCCCAGCGCTTTGCATCAAAATCTTTTGGATTGAACTGTTTGTATAAATTATCGTAAATATTTTTCCAGTCCTTGGGAGCGGTGGGCCCTCCCCAGGCACGGATCCACTCCGATGCAGCGGCGCCGCCTCTTGCGCTTACTCCGTTCCATTCATTACCGGGAATGGCATACAGGCCCCAGTGAATGAACTGACCCAGGCCATAGCTGCGAAAGGCCTCCATCTGCGGGTCTGTACGGTGTGCCGGCGTAATCGGTCCGTACTGAATCGTTCGTAAACTATCCGGTTTCCGCTTGGGCCCTGTCCATTGTGCATTTACAAACGGTGTAAAAATCATCATCCCCAGAAAAAGAAGCACACTTGCTTTTTTACTATTTTTCATTTGCAATTCTTTTAACCTTTATTTTCAAATTCTCAAATAATCAAATTTTCAAATTCCTATTGTAAAGTCCACGTCATCTTATCCCTCAATACACTACCATTTACCAAACCCGTTGCCTCAATTTCATTCATGCCTTTTTTCAGTAGTACATTTTCAAATACCCAATGTTTTTTATTTACACCATGATGCCCCTTTACTTCCTTTCCGTTTACAAAAAGCCGTACCTGTGCCAGGTTCGAAAAAGCCTGTACGGTGGTGGTGGCCTGGGTACGCATGCTGTCTCTCCTGTTCGCCAGGTAAATCATCGGCTCCGGGTTCCAGTTGGCCTTGTACCAGTAAAACGCGTCCTTCTTCCGTTTACGGTCGAAGCTCACCAGTCCTTTCAGGTTACGGGCGTTCACACCTCCCCGGTTCCACAGCGGCACTGCAAATTCAAAGGTATTCCATAAATAAGAGGCCAGGATATAAGGATGCTTTTCAATAATGGCCCATTGGCGGATATGGGTTTCCGTCTGGTAATTTTCCGGGTAGAATTGCCCGCTTACCGGATTGATCTTCGAAGGGTCCGGCAACGTTTCTGATGACTGATCCATATTGCCGTCAGCGCCGTATTCTGTTAACATCACATTATAGCCCGGATAGTTTTTCTCCAGCCCCGAAGCCCATTTCTCCAGGTCGCCGATCCGTCCCTCATACCAGCCATAATAGCGGTTCATACCCTGTACATCCGCAGCCAGGTTCGCCGGCCGGTTCATTTCACCAAAACCGGAAACCGCCACCGTATACCGGTCCGGATCATCGGTTTTTGCAATATCGTTCAACTCCCTTGTAAGCACCGGCACATGTTCATCCGGTGTTTTTGAATATACCTCGTTATGCATGCCCCAGATATAGATGGAAGGATGATTCCGGTTTTGCCGCACCAGTTCTGTCATTTGCTGTTTTGCATTCTCGCTTTCCTGATAAGAGGTGGTATTTACAAAAGGGATCTCCGCCCAGATCAGCAGGCCCATTTTATCTGCCAGTGCGTACATATCTTCTGCCTGCTGATAATGCGCCAGCCGGATGGTTGTGGCTCCCATTTCCCGGATGATCTTCATATCTTCTTCATGCTGTGCATGCGAAAGCGCGTTCCCGTACTGCCAGCGATCCTGATGCCTTGTAACCCCATACATTGGATATTTAACACCGTTCAGGTACATGCCATCGCCGGCCCTCAGCTCAAACCGGCGAATGCCGAGTGGCTGGGTAACGGCGTCCAGCTCCTGCCCGTTCCGGATGAGGGAGGTGGTCAGGCTATAGAGATACGGATCTTTGATGCCATTCCAAAGATGCGGATTGTTTACCGGGAACACCTGCTCTATGTAGGTGGTGCCCTGGGGACTTATCAGCACATTTTTGCGTGCCTGGGCCACTGTCTTTCCTGCGGCATCTTTTACAACTGTTTGCAGGATCACCGGCTGCGCGTTCATTTCTTTATTCTCCAGTTTTGCCTTCACCTGGATATCTGCTTTTTTTGCCGATACATTTTTTTGTGCAATGTAAATCCCGGGCGATGCATAGTCTGTAACCGTTATATTTACAGGTGCTGTAACGATCATGCTTACCGGCCGGTAGATGCCCCCATAAATGGGAAACAAAAAATGATTCACCGGTATCACATCTTTTCGTGCTTCGTTATTGGTTTTAACAAGGATCTGATTTTCCGCTCCATACTTTACCGAGTTGGTAATTTCAAATGAGAAGGCGGCATAACTTCCTTTGTGTTCAGTAAGGTAACGGCCATTGATATAGATCGTGGCTACGGAACCTACGCCCTCAAAACGCAGAAAGATCCGCTTTCCTTTCAAATCACTTTTAATCAAAAATTTCTTTTTATAAAAAGCGTCTCCTGTATAAAAGTTTTTATCCAGCTGCATATCCGTACGGTTATAGGTATGCGGCACCGCTATTTTTTCCCATTCCTGGTTCATATAGCTGGTATCCTTTCCAAAATCACCCGGACCTTTTTTAAACTCCCAGTTATCATTAAAGCCAACCACCGCCCGGCCGTTCTGTGCAGCCGCTGTAAGAACGGTTCCCCAACACATAACCGCAGCCAACACACTCCAAATACCCCTTTTAAAAAAACGGGCAACATAAGATTTCATTTCCATAATTTATAATAGATACTCCATTTTAAAACTTCCATGACGGACCTCAGGATCCCCTACAGCAAACGAGCGTTTCAGCACGCTTAAGCGTTTGCAAATATACCCCGCCCTCTTCTAAAACCCTGCGCTCCCCGGTTGCTTTCCGCTGCCCTCCCCATCTTTTCCTGCATGCAACCGATTGTCCTTTTTATATTTTACCGGTAGCCCGATATAAAAATTTTGCACCCGGAACTACCGCGATTTTTAAAAAAAGGTCACGCCATGGAAATGGCGCGACGAGAGATTGATTGTTTGTCGAAAATCGTTTGTTTCCAGCACCCTTACCCGGATAAAGACTATTTATATAAGGCCGTTTGTTTTCAAAAAAATAAATGCCACCACTACCACGATCAATACTACAACAGCCGCATTCTTAACAAACGTTGATCTCATATCCGGGTGTGCCTGTGATTTATTTTATAAACTCCGTTTCATACTTCGATAGCCACTCCTTGCTTTCAAACCCCCAGGAAGTAAGCGGATTGAGGCCTACCCAATAAAAAAGATTCGGCGCGATATCGGTATTTGTTGTTAAAAAGTTGTCGGGTGTATTGCAATTCGTAGCGGACAGCAGTGACCATGCCGGTGTAAAATTCATCACCAGGTCTTTGCCGGCAGCCAGCGGACTTTTATTGTGATACACATTCCCCAACGCCTCGTTGCCTGGCCAGTAGCCGATCAGATTGCTATAAAAATCATCCGTGCTGGTGATACCGCTCTTACAGGGGTAACTTTTAATATAGTCTTCAGACACGGCCTTGTTCCAGATACCCAGCTCTATCGCCCGGAACGGCATATTACCGGTAGCAGCGGTTATATTTCCAATGATGAGCGGACTTCCCGGACTCGACAGATCCGGATAAGCGGTCATATCATACGTAGAATCTTTAACCCCGTTTGTATACACGCTGGCGTATCGCTTCCCGTCTGTCTTTGTTTGTACCACCAGCGCAATCGTTACCCATCCGGAATTTACAGCAGGCAACGGCTGCTTGCTATGAAGAAAATATCGGGGCGTGGTTCCTCCTCCGCCCTCGCCGATACAGATCCTGAAATTATTGACGCCATTGGTCATCAGCTCCCATCCCCGGATGTTTGTATAAGGATGACTTACTTTGGAAACCAGCACGGAATTCCCCGAAAAATTACCGGTACGCATCACCTTTACCATCATGGTAAACTCGCCTCCGCCCACGGCAGGAATATCATATCCCATACCTGTAATACTTGCAGCCGGAAGAACGGCCTGTGTAGCAATCGCCGTATGATTTACAGCGTTTGTTAACGCCGGCGCTATAAATTGCTTTTTTACGAAACTGGGATTATTGTAGATCGTAAAAATTTTTCGCTGAAGGATGGTAGGATCCCCATAACGGTTTCCTTCTCCCCCGTGGTTGGATGTTACAATGATCAGCCAATCTTCCTGCTGATAATTGCTTCTTTTGGCTACGGCATCCAAAAGCTCCTTAATATAACCATCCGCTTTTAATACCGCATTCTTATAAGCAGGCTCATCTGCAGAAAATGCCGAAGCCCGGCCGGCAAGATTAATGCCATTAAAGTTTACCAGCATCAAACCAAGCTTATCATCTGCCAGGTTGCGGAGGGCACTGTCCCGCACGGCTGCATCATCGGCCGCGTTAACTACACTGGCTGCAAATTTTAATCCACGATCTGCAAGTGTGTTCCAGGGAGTAATGGCCACGGTTTTGGGAAGATAGCCCGAAATCAGCAGGCGCTGAAAGAAATTACTGAATACCGGAATTTCTTCATGCTCATCTTCGGGATCAAATCCCGGCGACAGGGTACTATCTGTAATATCGGAAGCCGCTGCCGTTTTACCACTAAGAATATTGGCCCAGGACGGACCGTCGGCTGTTTGTGCATCACCAAAACCTTCCCAGGTATATTTTGCATGTTCGGTAAGACCCATAATAGCGGGCGGTGCAATTTTCTTTACCTCCAGTCCTGCGGCTCCATCCAGTACAATCAGCAACACCTTTCTTTTTTTTGAAAAGGGTTTTTCAACTGCGGTTTCAAATACCGGCGGCGGATCGTTATACTTGGAGCAGGCGGCAATCAATAGCAGTCCACCGGCGAGTATTGTGCCCAAGAAAATGTTCCTATATATTGAGTAATTCATAATGATACCTGTTATGATTCGCGATTAATATTTGAAAGCGCCTAATTCTGCGAAAGCGGAATTATTATTTGTATCGGCCGGCTTGGGCCATGTAAATTTGAAATAGCGGAATGTTTTAGCTGCGGGCAGCTCAATGTACTGTTTGGGGTATGCATCCGTCCGGTTGCCAAAAATCAGCGGATAATTGGACACTACATTTTCCCAGGTGGTGCCGTCCATACTTACGGCAATCGTAACCGACTGCAAATGGTTGTTATAATTAGAACCGCCCGCCTGCCGTTGTACGATGTAAAAGCCATCAGCTGTTACCGGATCCGTACCCGTTTGTACCACGGCATCAAACGGATACAGCGCCGCAGAAGTGCTTCCGTTATTGGGTGCAGGGCCTGTGCTGCTGGTTCCGGAATAGCATCCGTTAAAGCAACTGTGCCAGATCGTATTCAGATCTCCGTCCAGCAGGTTTGCGGGATCATACGCCGCGTTATAGGTACCATTGGTACCGCCGCGAACATTGGTAATACGGGTAACCGTCCAGCCCAGGCTGGGCCCGGGTTTGCCGGCACCGAATTCTATTTTCGGAGCGATGGTTTGGTCGCCACCCGTTCTCGTATAGGGGTTGTACATCCACAAATTGGTTCTTAGCTTGGGGTATCCTTTGGCGGCAATTATGTTTTTGGAGGTTTGACTTACTGTAAGTCCCCATTCGCGCATAAACCGGTACATGTCTGTTTGGGTAAACTCGCAAAGCCGCTCATAGTAAAAATCAACTTTAGACTGTTCGTCAATTGCTGTAAACCGGGCATTGCGGGCCGCTGTACATAAATACGTCATAAACTCATACCCGTATTTTTCGAAGATCTGGGTATAGAAACTCATCTTAGCGTCGTCGGTGGGGTTGGTGGGTGCTGCTGTGCCACCAGGCCATAAAGCGGTACCATCCCATCGTTTGGAAAGCGTATCCTTTTGTACATATGGAAGAGCGGCATTCCAGGAACGCAGTTCATTTGAATGGCGCACATTATTCAGCTGTGCGTTTTTAAAGTTAAACAGGTTATTGCTCACTTCACCATTCCCTCCAAAGGTCCAGGTGCTGTGCATTTGCATGTTATGTCCCAATTCATGAAAAGTACCCCAGTTCTGGGTTTTCACTTCATCCGGTACCACGGCCTGCCGGAAATAGTTCATGGTATTCATTGCCACTACCGGGAAACCGCTGTGCTGGGCACCCACCGAAGGTTGTATGTCATGCACGATCCGCCATTGATTAAAGGGCGCCCGGTTCTTTACGTCCGGGTTGCCTTCTACCAGCCCGTACCAGTTCCAGTATACCTCCTTGATCGTATTGTCCCAAAGCCGCATCAGTTCATCCGGACTGTTGATGGATACCTGTGCCAGCTTGGCTGTTTCAAGGGTAAAAACGATCCGCTTTCCAACCAGTTCAAAAAAAGGAACGGTGGTTTTCCGTACCAGTTCTTTCCATTCTGTATCGGTGGTTTTGCCCAGGAAAAAGCTGGCCGACCTGGCCACACCGCTAAAGGACAGCGGCACTATAGCGCCCGTGGGTTTTGACGGAATGATATAAATAAGCCCGCCATAGAGATTGCGCAAATAGTTCTTACCAGGAAACAGTTGCCTGCGGTTATAGATCAGCGGGTCGCGCTTCAAATCCGGTTTACCGGTAAGATTATCGGTATGCGAACCAATCTGCGCTTCCAGTCCGTAAATCCCCTCGGGCACTTCTACGGTAACCAGTTCTCCGGCCGGCGCCCACACACCGGTGCTCAGCCAGTTACCGGGAGCCACACTGATGCGCAGCGCCGAAGCCGGCACATCTACATAATTCAGATCGATGTTTACCACGTAGTTCTGTAAACGGGGTTCATCGGGACTGATCAAACCTGGAAATACGCTTGCCTGTATATACTTGGATTTATCAACCTTTACCGATGTATCAATGTCCACGTTCAGGGTATCGGGGAAATCGGTACCCGTGTATCCGTTGTCGAACTTTAAACCATAATTTTTATTACATCCGGCCAGCCAGGCGAAAACGAACCCGCAAATTATAAGAAGATAGTAATTATTCTTTTTCATACAGAGATCCTTTTATTCAGTTATTTCGTGGTGTTAAAGAGCGGCAGCCACGGCCTGCTGTCCAGTTGAAGTCCCGTAATATCCGGTACGCCTAACCAGCTGTAAATAAACAGCGGCACATCTACCGGCTGCGGAACATTTTTTTGAATATCGTAGGGAAGGGTTGGACATATGGTAGCCGACGGGGCGAGGGAAGCAGCCGTCCAGCCCAGCGACTGGGGAAATTGTATATCTGTTTTTGAAACACTCTGATCCACAAACCGGTGCAGGTCACGCTCGGCCGATTTCAATCCAAGTCCGGGCCAATAACCGATCAGGTTATTGTAATAGGGACCACCCGGATTTTCCAATGTGCTGCAATAATTGGTTTGGATATACGCATCCGGCAACGCAACGTTATAGAACCGGATATCCGCTACATTGAAGCGGGGCGAAAAACGGCCATAAGATCCGGGTATACCGCCAATGCGAAGCGGCGCTCTTTCGGATCCGTTCTTCCCGGTAATATCTGCCACACCGTTACCGGGCACGCCATTGGTATAAGTACGCATCCACCTTTTGGCGGCACCGTTAACCGCACTGTCCCAAATGCGAATGGTAAACGTGTTCCAGGTATTGAGTTCAAAATCGGAAGAAGAATGCGAAGTCCCCTGTATCCGGAAATCCCAGTTCTTCCGTCCATCGGCATGTAAGATGAGGGTCCAACCGGTAGTTGGACTGGCATTAGCGGTGGCCGCTGATTTTGCCATGATCCCCGGCAAAAAGCCAGAGGTTCCCCTGTTCGTAATAAACACTTTTAACTGGATCGTGAAATTACCGGTAGTACCTAGGTTGTATTTTTCTGCCATGTCGGCATCGATCACTCCCGTAGCCGCTTCAGATCCGATCATGTTGGCGGCACCGGCATCGCCAATTAAATACCCTTCCTGCTGATAATTTTTTATATCGGGTTTGGCAATATAGCGTACGGCAAACTGGTCGCTGGCAAAAAGTACAAAGGCATTCCGTGCCGGCTCCGAAAATACGCTGTTGTCGTATTCCTCCGGGTACAGCGCATATTGCCCTCCCTGGTTAGATGCAATAATGATCAGCCAGTTCTCGGAACTATAGGCCGGGCGGCTGCGCAGTGCCGTTAAGAGTTTGCCCATAAACTGATCAAAAGCCTGCACGGCTTCAACATACCGGGGAGAGCGCGGGCCGTAACCGTATTGCTTTCCCGCATCATAAAGCCCCTGGTATTGTGCCAGCACCACATCCGAAGCGGTATTTTTTAATGCGGTTGCTGCGGCCGATTGTACTTCCGCATCCGAATTCAATTGTTGCTTTTGATCGGCGCCGCCCAGCAGGTTATCCAGTATATAGGCATCGCGTACAAAAGCTGCAGTGCGCAAACCTGCGTTATTCTTTTTAAGTACCTGAAAAAACGGCGGGTACAAGTCCAGCGCGTTATTGCCCGATGCGTTCACCTTATGTTTGCCTACCAGTACCCCGGTCAGCATATCTGCATAGGACGTAGGCAAATAGGAATTGCTATCGGCCACGCTGCTACCGGAGTAGAGCGCTTTGCGACTTAGTGCATACAGATTCGGGTTCTTATCATCCTTTTGAGCTTCCGCTTCCAGCACGGAGCCCACGCCACCGTCCACCATTATATACAACACTTTATTGGCATTCTGGAACTGGTGTGCCGTGGTGTCCGCATCTTCTTTAAACTGCAGCCTGTTGTCAAAATCGCGGTTGCAGGAAACCAGCACCACTCCTCCAAGTAAAACGCCAAGCAGTCCGATTCGTCCGATGCTATTTTTTAAACTCTTCATATCCAAAAATTGTAACGATCAATTGTTAAGTACTAATTTCATGATGCATCCCATTGGCTGTCCCTCAAATGTGTTGATTACACCGCCCAAAAGCACCGCAGGCATACTACCCACGCCGGATTTGGTTTCAACCATATCTCTTATCAGTGCGTTTAATTTTCCGGTAGCATTATATCCACCGGCCAGCGTGCCATCTGTATTCAGCACCAGCAAGCCCTGGCGGGTTATCGTATTGTATTTTTCAAAAGACCCGGTAACCACAATAAGTCCGTTACTTAGCTGCAGCGCCAGTGTGGGTGCCCCGCCACTGAATCCTCCGCTTTTAAAGCCGGTATCCAGGTTGCCGTTTGCATCCAGTACCGCAATTCCTGCTGCATCCTGGTCATTAAATTTGCTGAACTCCCCGGTGATCACTATTTTTTTTGTAGTTGTATTATAACGGATTGAAAAAATGGCTCCGTTTGCCCCGGTGCCGGCCTGAAATGATCCGTCTACTGTTCCGTCTGTATTTAAACGCACGATCCGGTTTGCCTGCTTTCCGCGGAAAGTGGTGAAGGCACCGGTCAATATTAATTTTCCATCCTCCTGCATAAGCCCATCACTCAGGTTACCGTTACCTGCGGGCAAGGGCGTTTTTGCGGTTGTATTGTAACTATAGGCTGAATCCAGATTCCCGTCCGCATCCATACGGACTACCTGGGAATTGGCGATATAATCGAATAGCCTATTGTCCTTGGTGGACCGCTCATAAAAATACGTGCCAAACCCACTGATACCGCCGACAGCCGTAACCTGGTTGTTGTAATAAAACAGTTTTCCAACCCCTCCTAAAAGATTGCCGTTAAAATAAGATACCGTATCACTGGCCATTGTTGGATCGGATACGCCGGGGCTTACATACAGTTCCACGATACGGGTTTTAAGCGAAGCATCCGCATTTAGCCGCACCATTCCATTGATGCCCTTTTTACCGTTATAAGAACTCAGGACACCACCGGCCAGGAAGTCGCCCGAGGGCAGGCGCAGCAAGCTGGATATGGAACCCATATCGGCCGCCGTACCCGTATTTAATGTGCTTCCCAGGCCTCCTGTAGGTGTCATTTGCACCAGATCACGCAACACTTTCCCCTGGAAGGCATAGATATTTCCGGCCAGCATAAAATTGCCATTCGGCAATGGTACGATCTGGTTTACGAGGTTCACAGAACCGCTGTTGCTTCCCGGGTTAAACGTAGGATCCAGGCCCAGCTTTCCTCTTATCATAAAGGCCGGCCCCAGAAACACCTGGCCATCTACCCGCAGTGAAGCACCACCGGAGCTAACATTGTCCGGCAACACGATGGTAATGGTGCTGTCTGTAAAACCGGATATAGCGGCCGGCATACCGTTGGCCATGAACGCAATTTTATCCTTCATTTCCGGCTTCAGTCCCTTAACAGAAAAGGTCATTGATTGCCCGGGTTCTCCATTGGCGGGAACCGGAGGCGTATTTAAAAAATCAATTTCGATCACGTTCTGACCACCGCCATACGGATCGTCATAAATTTCGGAAGACTTATTACAGGATGCAGCAGTTGCCAGGCCTACTGTGAGCAATGCAATATAAAAACAATGTCGCGCCATCAGGGTTGATAATTTTTATGTAGATTAATGATAGTCGATCCCCTTTTCTCTCGCTACCTGTATAAAACGGTAGGGATCGAAGCCAAATGTATGTGTCATGTAACGCAGCCGGTGCACCCGGCCGTTGGTGGGCGCTATATCAGCAGCCGAAACCACGGCATTGACCCAAAAGGAATACGGATGTGCCTGATCCGGCACATAGGAAAGCATCAGCTGCCGGTAGCCCTGGTACTTTAATATGGTGGCCCCGCCCACGCTGTTGGGATCGCCACTGATGGCATCATTAAAAACAACGCCTATATTCATGGGTGTGCTGCTTACCGATTCAAACAATGCACCTTTATATGTATCCAGGGCAAGGGTATCTACCTGCGTATAATCCTTTAATCCCCTGTTGCCCGGGAAAAGATACATTTGTAAAAATTGTTTCCAAACTACCGGGTTGATCTGCTCAAACCGGGTAACGCTATCGGCCCCTACCCGCAGCTGGTAATCATTTACGATATCAAGTATTTTTTTGAAACAGGGGTCGGGTGGCGCAAAAAAAGTGAGCTGCTCTTTACTGAGCGTTTCCTCCAGCCCTGCATATTTTACAATGCGTACCAGTGTATCATAATAAAGTGTATCGGATTTAATATAATCCATAATGGTTCCATTAAACCTGGGATCATTAATACCTGTATCCTGATAGTAACTGTTTTTTTTGCAGGCCGCCAATACGATGGTTGCTAAAACTGCCAGGGTAAATATTCGTTTCATCGTTTTTTATTTCGCTCCGGAAACGCAGTGCGTTGCCGGATTTTATTAAATGCTTCCGTTAATTATTTCCCCAATAAGTGTTCAGGGTCATATAGGGATTATTTACTAATGCCTTTGCATTAATAGGCCAGGTCCACGCCCCTCTTACAAAGTTGCCATACAGAATTGGGCGATCGCAGTATTTGGGATCGTACACCTTGCGGGTGCGCACCATGTCATAATAAGCATGCCCTTCGCCGATCAGCTCCCGGCGCTCTTCCCAGAAAATGGCATCACCCAGTTCATTTTCTACATCGGCGCCTGCATTACCCCCTATAAAGGCATCGGCTCCGGCCCGGGTCCGCACTTCATTCAATAATGTTTTGGCCTTGCTGCTTCCCTTATCGAGGTTCGCCAGTGCCTCTGCCTGTAGCAATAAGGTGCCGGCATATCTGAAAATAATAAAGTAGTTACTTAAAGATGCCGTTGTATTATTTTCTCCAAGCGCCAGGTTAAAGAACTTAAAGCATTGCATGGTTCCATCCTCATTATAGATGTTTTTGTCAAACCACTTTGTTTTGCGGCCATCGGTAACATCGTCCGGATATAGTTTTTTTAAATACCCGTTTGTATAGGTAAGCTCCGACTTGCTGCTGTTTTCATTCAACTGTATATAGGGATAATGCAGCACGGCACCGGTAAACGTACGGCGGATATTGCCCAATACATCGCCATAGTTTACGTTCTGCGGCACCTCAAACAAACCTTCTTCTGAGCGGCCCGCAAATACCAGGGCAATATCAGACAGTGGCAGCAGCCGGTAAGCGCCACTGCTTCTCAGCTCATCGCCCAAACGGTCGGTTTCTTCATAATAACTTTTTGCATTTGCGGGATCGATGCCCGCCAGCCACATATTGAAATACATTTCCAATGCCAGTGCGCTCCCCCGCATGGCTCTTACCGCGCGGTTTGCCGGGTCATCGGGTGTCCAGGGCAGATATTCCTTATAGGCCTCCAGTTCTGCAAGACAGGCTTTTGCCACTTCCACATCTCTGGTACGGGGCAACGGTGCATCGTTATACGCATCGGTATAGTAAGGTACATCGCCAAACAGCCGGATCATAAAGAAGTAGCTTACACATCGCATAAATACGGCTTCTGCCTGGTACCTCTTTACCATTGCGTCTGTAATGGAAGCATCGGATGCTTTTACCGATGGAGCTTTATCAAAAAGGATATTGGCCGACTGAACGACTTTGTAGATCGGGGACCAGTCGCCGATATAATCCCAGGCGCCGTGCAATTGCCAATAAGTGTCTACATTATTCTGTTCTCTTTTGGTGGTCACCAGCGTTTTTATCTGGTTATTGGCCAGCAGGCTGAAATCTCCCCTGGGAGGATACGCGCCGGGCCCCACGGGCATACAGCGCAGGTCTCCGACCATGATAAGCCCCGAACGGATGGCCACCCCTTCCCGGAACAGCCGGTATACCTCCCGGGTAAAGCTTTCCATATCCTGGCGGGTTTTCCAGAAGTTATTCCCGGAAAGACTATCCAGAGAATCTACATTCAAAAACTTTTTACATCCACTGCCCAGCGCGATGAAAAAAACAGCTGCTATTATAAAAATCTTTTTCATTCCTGCCATTTTAAAATTGAATATTCACACCCAGCGTATAACTTCTGCGGTTGGGATAGCCGTCGGACCGGTCCTTACCCAGATCGGTAACCAGTTCCGGATCGGGTCCGCTGTAGTTGGAAAAGGTATACACATTATTCGCCGTAGCATATACCTGGAGCCTCGTCATTTTATAACGGGTTGTAAATGATTTTGGCAGCATGTATGCCAGCGTTACGGTATTAATTTTGAAGTAGGAACCGTCTTCCATAAACAGGGTCTGATCAAACCGGAAGGGGTTATACATGGATGTATACAGGTAATTGTAGGGATTTGGAATGGTGCCATCCGGATTGGCGGGCGACCAGAATCTTGTATCACCTACAGGGATCAGACTGGCATCCTTCTGAATATTAAACGGAGTGCTATAGGCCGCCAAACGCTGTGCCAGGGCGTTATTGAGGATATCGCGCCCATACAGGTAGGACATGGCCACGCTTAAGGACCAACCGCCGTATTTTACCAACGACTGGAGCCCGCCGGAGATCTTGGTTGCCGCACTTCCGGCAATGACACGGTCGTAGGCATTTGAAATATAGTTTCCGTCCAGATCGGTCCAGTAGGGATCACCGGCCTGGAAATAATAAACACCCTTATCTGTCTGCACGCGGTAAGGAAGCCCCGTAGCCGGGTCAACCGGTACATCTTTATCCGATTTAAAAACACCCCTGTAATTATACAGGATGTAGCTCAGGTTGCTGCGCCCCAGCCGGTATACGATATCCTGTGCATTGTCTGCATCCGCTTTTATAATCAGGCGGCTGTTGCCGGGCAGGCCGGTCATTACGTTCTTATTGATCGACCCGTTCATGTTTACATTCCATTGCCATTTGGAGCTGGCCGGCAAAGGCGAAAGCGATAGCGTAAGCTCGTAACCGTAGTTAACCTGATTAAGGCTGTTGACTTTTATTTTGCCATACGCGTTATGGTCTGCCAGCGCATAATCATATATTTCGTTATCTACCTGGTTGTAATAGGTTTCAAACGTTGCGGTATACCGGTTATTCAGAACACCCAGGTCTACACCAAAGTTGTACTTTGTGGTCATCTTAGGCTCCAGGTTGGGGTTGGGGATATAGTCCCACACTGTACCAATGGTATTATTGTTATTATAACGGCCGGTATATAAATATTTACCATTTGCATCAAAAACAGATCCCTGCGGTATGGTGCTTCTTCCCCAGTCGAACCGCACGCCACCCAGGCTTAGCCAGTTGAGGTCCTCCATAAAGCGTTCCTTGTAAAAGTTCCAACGGCCGGCAATGGTAGGGTTCTTTGCAAACGGGCGGTTGGGACCGTTGGAGGAGGTTCCGTTCACACTATAGGTAACGTCTACCATGTATTTATCCTGGTAGTTATAGCTAAGGCTTCCACCATTGGTAAGCAGCCGTTCTCCGGGTGTAAAGTTGTCGATAATACCCCATAAGGCAGCGCCGGCATTGATGCCTGATGGTCCTTCGTACTGATCATTGGGAAACCCGGAGTACATCATGGCCTTGGGATAATAGTTACGTACAGTTATTTCATTAAATACATACGAAGTGATCCGGTGTTTGCCCAGCTCCTTGTTAAACTCCAGCATGGCACGGTTGTTTAACTCCTGCGTCCGGTCGTCGTATACATAAAACTCCGCTACATTATTGTTAATGGCTGCCGGTCTGAAATTACTTTCGCGCCCGGCCTTGTATGAATAACTGAATACATCCCGCGCCGACAGGTCTTTTAAAAACCGGTACCAGATATTCAGGTTCGCCTGCATGCTGTTTGATTTATTTTCATTGCGCGTAGAAAGGTTCCCCAGGGCCGTGGTATTTCCGCCAAAAAAAGAAGGTCGTGGCAGCAGTGAAGAAGCGCTGGTAGCATTTGCCACCCCCGTTTGAGAAACACCGTTCCCGTTTCCTTTCTGTTGTTCACCCAGCGCCGCTGAAAGTGATGTATTCACTTTAAAATTGTCGGTGGGCTGGTAATCGGCATTCATAGACAGGTTGTAGCGCGTAAAACCGGTATTTTTAATGATCCCCTGGTCTTTAGCATATCCCATGTTTACTTTGTAGTTAAACTTCTGGTCGCCTCCCGATGCCGAAATATTGTGCGACATATTGTAGGTAGGTCCGTAAAAAACCGATTGCCAGTTGGTGGAGTTGTTATAGTACGGATTTAAATAGTCGGACAGGGCCGGGTTCATATCAATTTTATCACGCCCGCTGTACAGGCTGGTATCATTTGCCAGTATCTCCTGTATCCGCAGTTCCCGTTCCATGGCACCGCCGATAACTGTTTTTAATTTGGGAACAGCATTCATATAAAACTTCCCCGCATAACTTACGATGGGCACTTTTGATTTTCCTCTTTTGGTATTTACAAGTACCACTCCATAAGCAGCCCTAGAGCCGTACAATGCGGTGGCTGCCGCACTTTTCAGGAAGCTGATCTCCGCAATGTCTTCCGGGGGAATCAATGCCAGGGGGCTGGTGCCCGGACCGCTTTGATCAAACCCGTACTCATACCCTGAGTTTACATCTACCGGTACCCCGTCAATTACAAAAAGCGGCGATGTGGGCGATAAAAATGCATCGTTGCCCGAGCCGGAAACAGAACCGGAAGATAGCCCCCGCAAGTTCATCGTGGTTCTTGCCCCTGGCATACCGGTCGTATTTTGTACATTCACCCCCGCTACCCTTCCCTGCAGCAACTCAGTAAAGTTGGACACCGGTACATTTTGAATATCCTCCCCGCTGATGGTAACGGTAGACCCGGTGGCCGTAATCTTCGAACGCCGCTGAAACCCCTGTACGACTACGCCCTGCATGGCATCGCTGGAAATTTCCATCATTATTTCCAGATCCGATTTGCCCTTTATCGAAACCACTTTATTCTTAAACCCGATATTGGAAAAATGGAGTGCCGTTGCCTTTGCCGGAACAATGGCCGTAAAGTTTCCGTTTTCATCCGTTGCAGCCAGTGCATGGGATGAGTCGGACAAGCTTACGGTTACCCCGATCAAGGGTTGCTTATTGGAATTATCCAGTACTTTGCCGGTGATCCTGCGGGTATCCTGCGCCTGCAGGGTCATACCTGAGATCAATACCAGAAGTATCAAAAGAACATAGCGCATGTTGCTGAAATTCATATCTGCTTAAAAAATTAATCGTTACTAAACTTGGGCGTTTCTTTTTTGAAAGCGAAAATAATTTCCCAGGTTCCGGATGTGTAAATGCCAAAGTCGAACCGCATATTCGCTACCTGCCGTATGCCGCCAAAGCCCAGGCGTTCGTACTCAAATGTTAAATGTGCATAGCTTCCATCTTCATTGGTATAGGCGGTAGGACGTTTTACTAGTGGAATGGGGTAGGCTACATCATATTTCACATAAGTGCTGGTTTGCTGCATATTAAAACCATGCACCAGGGTGGCCCACTTGGTCAGGTTAAATTTTGCAGGGTTAATAAGCTGGTTGTTTGCATCCAAAAAACGGAAGGTCAAAGAAGAACCCGTATTGGAAGCCTTATGAAATGTAATATCGATGTCTCCGGAATTGATGGCGCTTTCAGTAGAATCACCAATCATCCCCGAAACGGATAACGGATGCAGTGCTTCATTGGTAACATTGCCGGTAATGATATCCGCTTTATTGGGTTCATATTCCAGTTCGCGGAAGGGAAGCAACCGCAATCCTTCTACGATTTTACGCCCCCCTTTGTTACTCACTTCCACATCAAATACATAACCCGAATCCGGCTGCGCCCGAACGATATTTGAAGTGGCGCTTTGCCACATGATAAATTCACCGGAATGATCTCTTATTTCAAATACCGGATGCTCCTCCATTTTACGCTTCGCTTCAATTTCGGCCAGCGAGGTTTCCTTTCCGGTATAAGGTTCTGTCCAAACCAGCACGGGGAAAGGCTTTTGCAGCTCCGGGGCAGCTCCCCCATCGTAGGTACGGATATTGAATATCCGGAAATTCAGGGGTTTTGATGAAAATTCGTCTTTAAAATTATTTTGAAACAGGGTGGTTCTTCCCAAAAACGGCTGATACACGGTAGTGGTAAACTGAGAACTCAGGTCGAACGCATCCCTATCGGTAGGAAGGTACTTTTTATAGCAGCCCTGCAGGCCTGCCACAGACAACAGCAGCATGGCCTTTAAACAAAAACGTTTCATGGTATATGTATTTATCTGCACTATTGATTCCATCGTTTGATTACCTGGTCGAAGCCAAATTCATTTGCGTAGGCCAGCACGTGCACCGTGCCGTTGCTGGTTCTGATATTCACCACCTGTGTAGATGCTACATTCCAGTTTGCAGAAAAACCGGAACCGTTTGTATAGGCAAAACTTACATTTACAGGGCCGCCGTTTACAATACCCTGGGCGCCGTCTATTAAACGCTGGGCATGCAGGGAATCGTTGTACCGGAGCGATTTCAGGTATAATCCGTCCACATACAGCATGCTATCCGTAGGATAATTGCCCCGTACGGCGTAGAAATCGACGAGGGTATCCATCTGTGCGCCGCTTACCGTAGCAAGATCCAGCAGCGGTTTGCCGGCTCCGCGCCGTACCACATTTAAATTTTGCAGCGCAACTTTGAAATTATTATTCACGGGCGCAAAAACGGTATAAGCACCTGCCGTATTGTTTAAGCTGTCGCGCATCCAGGAGCTCCGTTCCATTACTTTTAACAAGGAATCAAACACGCCGGGCTTGGATTTCAGGTATTCATAGATGGTACCGTCAAATCTATTTTCCCTGTTGGTAAAATCGTAATATCCATCGGGTTGCTTCTTACAGGAAACACACCAGGCAACGGCCAGGCAAAGACTTATGGCTATTATATATTTCTTTTTCATTTTAATCGGTTTTATCTGCACCCGGCTATTTCCAATACGTGGTTTGCGCAATCAACGGATTCCGGTCGATCACATCCTGGCTCACCGGCCAGTAAATGCCTCCGGTTTGCCGTAACGCATTAAATGCAGGATCATCGTTTTTAATTTGCTTGTACCGTATAAGATCGTACCATGCCCAGGCCTCGCCCATGAGTTCTCTTTGCCGCTCATGAAATACATTTTCGAGGAGATGATCTGTAGTGGTTAAAAGCTTCAGGTTACGGGCGTTTCTCAGGCCGTTGAGCAGATCCAGCGCATCATCCAGCTGCCCCAGCACGGCAAGCGCTTCTGCCTTTAATAATTTGAGTTCTTCCAGCCGGGTAAACACGATCGGAGAACTATAAGTGGTGATTACATTGGTATTTTGACCGGCGGTATTCTGCTGTACCCCTCCTGTACCAATGACTTTTATTTTGCTAAATATGAGCAGGTTTGACGCCGATTTTGAAAAGTAAAAAGAATGCGTCTTCCCCGTACTGTCTACATAAAAACGTTCATCACCGCTCTCATTAAAAATATCAACAACACGGGTGTCCGGAATATACACCAGCGGGTTAGCCCGCGGAATGAGCGGATTAGCCAGCGTGAGGTTCTCAATATGGCCGGTGGGGGTAGACTCGGCATCCGACGCCGAAAAGCCGAGCGAGAAAACCTGGTTCGAATTCTGGTTCAAAAAGAATCCGTCTGAGCGGGTAAGATTGTTGGTTGTGGAAGCATTAATGCCGGACAATCCTGCATTATTGATCACAAAGTCGGCATACACCGAAGCATCCAGGTAGCGGTTATCCCATGCCGCAATATGCGCCAGGTAGGCATATGCTGCATTACGTGTAACCAGGGCTCCGGCCCATTTACTCAGGTCGCCGCCGTAGTATTTCCCGGGAAAATAACCGGCTAAAACATCCCCATACACATAAGGCAAAACCGGTGCCGCTGCCTTCAGTTGTTCTTCTGCATATTTCAGTACGGCCTTGGCCTGTGAGCGCGGCAGCCTGGGGAAAGTGCCATCATAGGACTGGGTTACCAGCGGCACATCGCCCCAGATACGCACCATATAAAAATAAGTGATGCCAATGATCGCTTTCATTTGCGCGATATCGACCTCATTATTCAGTTTCGTATACTGGGGATCCTTTTGCAGCACGGCTCCCGAACGTTCAATAAACAGGTTTGCGGCGTTGATGACGGCATAGAACTTGCGCCAGTTGGAAACTTCATTTAAAAGATTGTAGGACTGTTTGAGCTTTCCGTCGATCACAGCCTGCAGGTCGGGCCGGTTCAGGGCCTTATATACATCCCCTCTCAGTTCCCCGTACAACCAGTTGGCTTCATTTTCGGCCAGCGCCGTACGCAATAAACCGTAGGTTCCTAATAGTGCAGCGCGTGCGTCGTTCAAAGAGGTCCAGGCATTTTCTTCATTAATGAGATTGCTGGCCTCCACATTTAATATTTTTCGGCAGCCGGTACCGGTTAATACTGCAAGCAGTAATACGGTTACCAGGTTTACAATTTTATTTCTAATACGCATGGTCATACTGTTGCTGTTTTTAGAGATCCACTTTTACACCCAGGATAAAGCTTTGGGGCAAACGCAGCCCATACCCGGTATCATATCCGTTGTATTCAATCAGTTCCGGGTCTCGCCCTTTATAAGGGCTAATGGTCAGTAAGTTGGTACCGGTAACATACAGATAGGTCCGTTGCACTTTTTGTGTATGCTGCTTTTTACGCAGCTCATATCCCAGGCTTACCGTTCTTAGTTTGAGGTATGCAGCATTTTCCATGAAAATGCTTTGATTTACCTGGTACGGATGCACATCACTCCACTGGTTATAAATTTCATACATACCGGGGTCTACCTGTTTTTCCCAATAAGTAATTTCCTTCATACTTTCCAGGGTATTGGCATTGTCCCGGTCGATGAATCCATAATAATTAGCAGCTACCTGGTTCATTGCATATTTCTTTAATGCAAAGACCAGTTGAAAGCTGAGGTCAAATTTTTTATACACCAACTGGTTGGTGAAGCCGCCACTGATGCGTGGCAGGTAATTACCGGTTAATACCCGGTCTTTATCATCAATATTATAATCACCGTTTACATCCTGCCACCTGGGATCGCCTGCCTTTTGGGTAATGCCCCGGTACGTCATCGCCTGACCGGTTTGAGGATTTACGGGTACTTCTGCATCTGCATTATAGATACCGTTGTTTTGCAGGATCCAGAACTGATCGACGGGCTTTCCTACTTCCAGCAGGCGGTCGTTTGAAACAAGCGTGTTTCCTTCGGGCAGGGCCTTTAGCTTATTCCTGTTCATTCCCAGGTTCAGGCTACCGTTCCAGGCCAGGGTTTGCGCGTTTCCGATACCCGCGTCGAGCGTAGCTTCTACACCGGTGTTATTGACCACCATCCCCGGCTTCCATTCATACCTGTAGCCCGACTCTGCGGTTACGGCCGCCGGGAATACAATATTTTTATTATCCTTGCTATACCACTCTACCCGCAGGCTTAGGGCGTTTTTCAACACCGCAACGGAAGCTCCTGCATTCAATTGTGTGCTGTATGCCCAGGGGATATCATAACCAACCCATCCATAATTATACGGCCTCGAATACACTCCATAGGAGTTATAGGAACCCAATGCCGGATAATCGGCCCAGCCGGCCTGCGGCTGATACTGCGGGCCTGCACCGATATTCTGATCTAACCGCAGGTTCCCGATCCGTCCCCAGGAAGCAAACAGATCCAGTTGGGAAAAGATCCCGGACTGCAACAAAGGCTGTAAATGATAGGTGGCATCAAAGGCGGAGGAAACAAACCAGCGGCTGTCCGGCTGCATGGCCGAAGCGCCATCACCGCGCACCAGGGCACCGAGGTCCAGGTTCTGTACCGGGTTAAAGTCTGCCTGCCCGTAAAACGACATTACGCGCTGCTGCATTTTATCGGTAAAGCCAAACACATTAAACCCATTCGATTTAAGATATTTGGACGGGTTCTTTTTATCCCCGCTTACCACATTTACTTTAATATAGTCATTGGGGCCGTTATACCCGATACCATAGTTATACCGCTGGATGTCACCTGTGTAACGGATGCCGCCCTTCAGGTTTAATGTACGCCCGCCGGAAAAAGCCTTGCGGTATCCCAATGTATTGTCGAGGATCAGCCGTTGGTTAAATCCAAAATAATTGGAGGCGTAATTGGTACCGTCGAACAGGTTGCTGTTCCAAAACAGGTCCCTGCGGCCTTCATTGTAATCGAACGCAATGCGGGCATCGTAATTAAGGTCTTTTGCCAGTTTCAGGTTTATATTCCAGTATCCCTGGATAGCGGTGGTACCATTTTTATCAATCGTGTTATCATATAATTGCAGGAATGCATTATAATTTGTGAGGTTGGGTGCCAGGGGCTCCCGTGTATTGGGCAAATAGCGCATTTCGGCAAAACGGTCAATAAAACTCCGGTTACGCCCCCGGTCCAGCACACTTGCGTTAACCATACTGGAAAGCGTCAGCCATTTTGTGGGCATCATATTGATAAAGAAGGATCCGGTAAACCGGTCGAACCGTGTGGCATCCTGGCCGGCTACAGAGCGGGTATAGTCGCCAAAAAAGCGAAAGTTCGCCCGCTCGGATCCGCCCGTTAAACTGGCGTTTACCGAATATTGCGGGGTATTTTTATAATACTGATCGGACCAGTTGGAGGGGCCGTAGTAACTGGCATTGGAGGAGTCGCTTAAATAAGCCGGCATAGAAACCAGGTTTGCTGCCGAGCCATATTTGGCATAGAACGGCATCCTGAAATTCTTTTCATACTCCGCGTTAATGGTAGTGATACCAGGCTCCTGAACATAGCCCATATAACTATTGATGCTCACCCTGTTCTCTCCGGCCGAAGCCGTTTTGGTAGTGATGAAGATTGCACCGTTGGAAGCCCAGGGGCCCAGCAGCGCAGCATCTTTATAGTCTTTCACCAGGCGGATCTGCTCAATATTATCCAAACTAAGGGCAGACAGTAAGCTGGTGGCTGGTCCTGCAGGATTTACGGTATAAGATTGTATATTGTATACGAACGGGTTATCCTGTATTAAAGGGATCCCGTTTACATACACAGCCGGTTGTACTTCATATACATCTTTTAAGGAAAGAACCGGTTTGGAAAGCCCTCTTAGATACATAAACTGTCTCCAGCTACCGGGCTCTCCCGTATTTTCCTGTACATAAAGCCCGGCAGCGCTCCCCTTTACATACTGGGGCACGGTGATCAGGGGCATTTTCTGCTGCAGCCCGATGGCTATCGAATCGCCTCTTGAAGCCAGCTCGTAGGCCACCGGTTTTAAAAAATCTTCGTCGTATAACCGGATATCCTGTGCTACAGTGTCCCCAGCGGGAATAGTATCGCCGGGTAACTGATCCGGCAAGGTATCCTGCAACAGGTTACCGGGCAATTTGCTGGCCCAACTGCAGGTTGCTGCCCGGGCACTATTGGCACAAATGCTTCCAAAAGCAAATGCAATGAATAGCAATTTTCTCATTCTTAAAATAGATCGTTTTTGCTTTTAATAACAACCAGTATCGTGGTAATTAAAACATCAGAACAGGCAATGGCAAACCGGGTTGGTTTTGCAATCAAATGGCTCTCTCAGCATTTTTTTTGTTCAATTCTCTACGTGTGCAGCTATTTTCTGCTCTGTTGGGCTAAAGGTGTAACCGTTTTATCATGGATATGGGTGATAATTCCGCCAAAAAGGGGGGAAAAATCGGTTTAGTTTCAGAACTTTTTTTTAACGTTTGATTATCAAATATTTAAGCCGGCGTGTATTAAAAATCAAACGGGATCCTCATACATTTCGCACTCAAAATACCCTTACATTTGTGCTCTGCGCCGGTTCAGGAAGCGATCATACCCTCCAAAATGGTTGCGGATCCGCAAAATGCCTGTTTTCCCGGAATAAAAAACGGAGGAATCCACTGTTTTTGAGGTACAGAATACATGTATTGCCATTATAAATATTATGGTTGGGTCATTGCCCTGTTTTGCTGTTGCACCATTGCGGCCGGGCAACGCGCTTCGTTTACCAGCCTCAACTCCGAACAGGGGCTTTCACAAAATACGGTGCTGAGCATTGCCCAGGATCAGACGGGCTTTATCTGGCTGGGCACCCGGCATGGTCTGAACCGGTACGACGGCTATCGCGTGATGACCTATACCCATAACCCCGCCGACAGTACGTCTATTTCTAATAATTATATTAATGCTATTTCCTATCACCCCGCTTCGGGCCTCTGGATCGGCACCGAAAAGGGGCTGAACAAATTCAATCCGCAGAAAAACCGGTTCGAAAGGATCCGATTAGGTGCCGACTCCGCCGCTTTTTACCCGGTTGTGGACTGGATCCTTAATGACCAGGATAAGATCTGGGTAGGCAGCTTTAAAGGGTTGTATCTCCTTACCGATGTGCGGAACAACCGGTTTACCAGCGCAGTGCAGCTGGGTATTTTAAGTAAAAGCGAAAACAGGCGGGCACGCCGGGTATTTAAAGATTCCCGCGGCTATCTCTGGCTCTGCGGTGATGGCGCACCAGGTGCCCTCCGCATCAATCTGCGATCCGGTAAATACGAAAAAACACTATTTCAGGCCCGGGAAGGTGATCCGGGCAGCATCAGCGATAACTTTGTAACCACCTTTTATGAGGATGCAACGGGCGCCGTATGGGTGGGTACGCTAAACGGACTCAATCGCTTTGATCCCGTATCGGAACGGTTCATCCGTTTTTATTCCAATGCAGCTAATCCTTCTTCTATTGCGCACAACAGCATCCGGGCACTGGAGGGCGATCCGGCGGGCAATGTGTGGGTTGGTACCCAGGACGGTATCAGCATCATGAATCCCTACACTTACGGCTGTACCACCTACCGCTATGATGCCGGCGATCCGCAAAGCCTGAGCCAGAACTCCATACAGAGCCTGTTCCGCGATGCCAGGGGCTCTATGTGGGCCGGTACTTTTTATGGCGGTGTAAATATTGCCTATAATCCCGCCCTGAATGCATCGGCCTGGCAGCAACTGTATTCCTACCCGTCTATCAGCAGCAATATTGTAAGCTCTATAGCCGTTGACAACAACCAGCAGATCTGGGTAGGCACCGAAGGCGGCGGTTTGAATGCCATTAATAATACCACCGGACAGATCCGGGTGTATAAACATGAAGCCGCAGAGGGCCTGGGTTCTAACCTGATCAAAACGGTGTATATCGATCGCGACCAAAACCTCTGGGTGGGTACGCACGGCGGCAAACTCAACCGCTTCGATCCTCAAAGCGGCCGGTTTACCCGTTGCCTGGACGAGATCAGCGCGTTGAATTACCGCCAGGCGGAAATTCCTTCAATACTGGAAGACCGGCAGGGCCTTTTTTGGGTAGGCACCAGCAACGGGTTATTCCTGTTCGACCGGCACGGCACCCAGCTGCAGCTATCGTCCCGGCAGCCGGCATTGCGGTCGCTGGCAGGGCAGTACATTACTTCCCTGCAGGAAGATGCCCAGCAGCAAATATGGATCGGCACACTGAAAGGTGTTTGGCGGTACAGCCACGAAACGGGATCCGTTACCGAAGTCCGTTTTACCCATACAGCCGAACCGCAAAAGATCAATTGCATCACGATGGACAGCCGCGGGCAGATATGGCTGGGTTTGTATTATGGCGGACTGGCGGCCTATGACCCGCAGCAGCACCGCATCTACATCCATCCCATTACCCCGCACCTGCCCAATAACAATGTTGTGGGCATCCTTGCAGACCGCCAGCACAACCTCTGGCTGAGCACCGGGAACGGCCTGGTAAAATATACGCCTTCAAAAAACGCGATCCGTACCTATACGGTAAGCGACGGGCTTCCCGGCAATGAATTTAACAAGGGCGCCTGCCTGAGCACGCCTTCGGGCCACCTGTTCTTTGGCGGTATGAAAGGGTTTATCGGCTTTCAGCCGGAACAGATCCCTGAAAATACGGACCCCGGGGGCCTCGTGTTTACCGGGCTGAAGGTGCTCAACGAAACGGTGTTTGCGGAAGACGCCTCCGGCATTCTCGAAGAGGATATCAACCACACCCGCCAATTGGTACTCCCCTACCGGGATAATACCTTTACCATTGAATTTGCCCTGCTGAATTTTATAAAGCCGGGAAAGAACGTGTATGCCTACAAGCTGCAGGAAGTACATAAAGACTGGATCTCCGCTGCGGCCCCTGTTGCCACCTTTACCAATCTGTCGCCCGGCACCTATACGCTGGCCATTAAAGGAGCCAATAATGATGGAGTGTGGAGCCCGCCCCGCTTTTTAAAAATACGGGTGCTGCCGCCGTTCTGGGCCTCCTGGTGGGCCTACCTGCTATACGCTGCAATTGCGTGCACGTTTTTCTTCTTTATTGCCCGGTTCTTTTACCTGCGTGCGTTGCTGGCCAGGGATCACACCCTGCACGAAATGAAACTGAATTTCTTTACCAATATCTCGCACGAGATCCGCACCCATCTCACCCTGATGCAGGCCCCCATCGAACAGATGGAACAGGAAAACCGGCAATACCCGGGGCTGATACGCCAGCTGCTGCACCTGAAAACAAATGCCCACCGCCTGCTGCAACTGGTAAACGAACTGATGGATTTCCGCAAGGCGGAAACCGCTGAAATGCAATTACACCTTGGGCAACATGACCTGGTCCGTTTTTTGGCCAGCATCCACGAATCCTTTGAAGAATTATCGCTAAAAAAACAGATCCAGCTACAACTGATACATGACCAGCCGGAAATGCTTTTGTACTTCGATGCCGCACAAATGGAAAAGGTGCTGTTCAACCTGCTCAACAATGCCTTTAAATTTACGCCCGAAGGCGGTCGCATAGAGATCTATGCCCAGGATGGCCCCGAAAATGTGATGATCCATATCACTGATAACGGTAAGGGTATTGCACCGGAGTACCTTCATAAGATTTTTGCCAACTATTTCCAGGTTGAAAACCGGCCCGATCAGAATACCGGCTACGGTATTGGCCTGGCCCTTTCAAAATCCATTGTTACACTTCATGATGGAACCCTTACGGCGGCCAGCACGCTTGCCGATAAAACAACCCCGGGATACACCCGCTTTACCATTTCCCTGTTGAAAGGACGTGCACATTTTGCGGATACTAAAATGGAAACAATACCGCCTCCCTATCATGCGCCCTCCGCCTCCGGTATGCCGGCAACCCCGCTGCTGCCAGCCGAACCTGTTGCAGATGGTGACCGCCCGAACCTGGTGGTAGTGGAAGACAATGAATTATTGCGCACGCTGATCAAGGAATCGCTCCAAAGCAACTACAATATACAACTCTGTGAAAACGGCGCCCGGGGCTGGGAAATGGCTACCACCCAGATCCCTGACCTGGTGATCAGTGATGTAATGATGCCGGAACTGGACGGAC
The DNA here is from genome assembly GCF_021044425.1 of Niabella pedocola. Lineage (GTDB taxonomy): Bacteria > Bacteroidota > Bacteroidia > Chitinophagales > Chitinophagaceae > Niabella > Niabella pedocola. The sequence goes on from NZ_JAJNEC010000005.1 coordinate 952,143, forward strand.
TGGCCCTTTGCGACCGGCTGAAGAAAGATGACCGCACCAGTCATATCCCTGTGATCCTTTTAACGGCCAAGAGCGCGCAAACCGACCAGATTGCGGGACTGAGTAAAGGCGCCGATGTTTACCTTACCAAACCCTTCAGCGTACAGGTACTGCAGCTTACGGTTAGCAATCTGCTGACGGCCCGCGAAAAAATGCGCCGGAAATTCAGTAATGAGTTTACCATTGCCCCCGCCAATATGGTCATTCAATCGGCCGATAAGGAATTTATTGACAGGCTCGTACATATTATCGAAGAGCATCTCGACAACCCGGATTTTGGAGTAGAGGTACTCTCCGTTAAAATTGCCATGAGCCAATCGGTGCTTTATAAAAAACTGCGGGCCCTTACGGATATGTCGGTCAACGATTTCATAAAATCCATTCGCCTGAAAAAAGCCGCGCAGCTGCTGCTGTTAAAAAGCTATTCAGTAAATGAAATCAGTCTGATGGTAGGTTTCCTGGACCGCAAATATTTTAGCAAGGAATTTAAAAAACAGTTCGGCGTCACGCCGCGGGAATATGCCAAAGATGGCCAAACAGCGCCCTAACAGCGCACCCACATTTCCGGTGCTGCCGTAAACAGCGTCATACTTTGTCGTACAGTTGAAATATATTTGCAGGTGTTCCGTTTATTTAAAAACCGGCAACCCGTCCTGTTATGAAAGAGCGATCTTCCAATCCATGGTTAAAGTACCTGGGACTTACCGCCCAGCTGCTGGTAATGCTTGGTGTAGCTGTTTATGCGGCCATCTGGCTGGATAAAAAACTCGGCGTTTCTCCATTGTTTTTAATCCTGTTACCTTTGCTCGTTTTAGGAACAACCTTTTATCAACTTTACAAAGAAACCACCCGGAAAAAAAATGACTCAGTTTAGTGCAAAAGCCGCTATCAAAACCCCGATCAGGATTATGATCATCCTGTTTGTGATCATCAGCGGCCTTTTTATATTTGGGAAAACCACCCTGCAGCAACAGAATATTGATACTACAGTGGTGCTGGCCGGCAACCTTTTGTTATTCCTGATCAGTTTGCTGAACCTGGTGCGTTCTGCAAACGCTGTCGACAATCCCAACCCGCAGGTATTTGTACGCACTTTTTACAGCGGGTTTGTGATCCGGTTGTTTGCCTGCGCCATTGCTGCCTTTATTTATATTTATACGCAGCAGGGCCGCATCAACAAGGCGGCGCTGTTCATCTGCCTGGGTATTTATATTGTTTACTCGCTAATTGAAACCACCACCCTGAAAAAAATATTCAACAGCAAAAAAAACAATGCCTAAGAAACAGGTTCCAATGGGACAGCTGGCCGCATACCTGCCCGACGATACCTACGAGGCGGTGCTGGCCTACCTGGATCACTACAAGGTACACCTGACCATTGCCAAAAGCCGTTCTTCGGTACTGGGCGATTACCGGCACCGGCTGGCCGCGGAACACCATCGCATCAGCGTAAATGGCAATCTGAATAAATATGCCTTTCTGATCACCCTGCTGCATGAACTGGCCCACCTGGTAACCTTTGAGCAGTTTGGAAATAAGGTAGCTGCTCATGGCCGCGAATGGAAGCAACACTATGGACAATTGCTGGCGCAGTTTCTTCAGAAAAAGGTATTCCCCGTCGATATTGCGGCCGAACTGCAACGCTCCCTGCATAACCCGGGTGCGTCTACCTGCGCAGAGGAAGGCTTGCAGCGGATCCTATACCGATACGACGATCGCAAAAAACATTATTACCTGGTAGAAGAGTTGCCACCGGGCGCCCTGTTTGTACTCCCGGATGGGCGCGTTTTTAAAAAAGGAAAGAAACGGACCAAACGGTTTGAATGTCTTGAAATGAAAACCGGCAAACTGTATTTATTCAGCCCGGTATATGAGGTATATGCGCCGCAGGATTAAGTATGGGATTGAGATACGAGATTTGAGATTTGAGAATCCAGATTTGAGAATCCAGAATCCAGAATTGAGCATTCAGATTTATTCGTCAGGATTTAAGCAGTAAGCTATGAGCTTCTGATGCCGGATTCCCGTTCCTGGTTCCTCAACTCCTGACTCTGAAATCTCGTATCTGGATTCTCGAATCTCGACTCTCGAATCTGGATCCTGTCACTCCACGATCAGCTTTTGTAATTTCTTCCGGTCGCCTACGATCCATACAATATCGCCCCATTCCAGCACGGTAGATGACTCCGGATTCAGGAGCCGGTCTTTTTCTTTTTCAATACCTACTACCAGTCCGTTGGTCCGCTCCCTGAGCCCCGATCCATGTATGGTTTGTCCTCTTAGTTTGGTATGCTCATCTACAAGTACTTTCTGCAACACGATATCATCGATGCTGACATCCTCATCGCTGATCACCTCCCGGGCATCAAAAACGGGTTTAAAAACGGCCAGCTGATCATCCGTAGCCAGGATGCCCACCCGGTCAAAAGGAAGCAGGCGATTCTGCCTTCCCGGCGTATGAATGATCTTTTCTCCTCTTTTTATATAAACGATATTAATGCCAAATTTTTCCCGCCACTGCAGGTCCATCAGCACCCGGCCAATTGCCGTTGCCTGCGGGTTCACTTCCATTTCTACGATATGTGCATCCCAGGCTTCCAGGTTCGTTCGCATTTCGTTGTTCTTTTCCTTCAGGTTGTTCTCCACTGCATTGGCTTCAGCAGCCACCAGCTCGCGTTCATTCAGGTTGCGCATAAACCGCTTCTCCATCCGCTGGTAAAACTTTTGTATCCGGCTGGAAAACAGCACCAGTACCAGTATGGTAATGGGAATGCCCACCAGTAATGCGATCCGTGCCGGCACCAGGGTATTTACAAAGATGGCCATAAACAGGATGCCCATGGCTACCCGTAGCAGTTCTACGATAAAGAGGGGACCGCGGTTGTATTTTTTATCCACCCACAATTCTTTATAGGCCTGGTTCTTGGGCTTACCGGCCATAAAGGCCCAGAAGAAAGGCGCCGCAGCTGCCAGCGAAATCACCAGGGTAATGGCATTGCGCAGGTAACTGTTCTGTACCCGGCTGTCTATAAATGGGTGCAGGAAGTTTTTGCTTACCAGCAATAGGGCCACCAGGATGATGGTATTGGTTACCAGGATCCGCAGATAGGTTTTGAGGACGATCTTCCAGTCGCTCTCCGCCTGGATCTGCTGGGTACTGGAAGAATACCGGTTCAGCCGGTTCACCCATTTCTCCGGCAGCACTTTTACCAATGCATTATAGATCGGTTCCGAAAATTTGATCAGATACGGGGTGGTGAACGTGGTAATGGCGGAAGCCCCCACTGCGATGGGAAAAAGAAATTCGGAGATCACGCCCAGCGAAAGTCCAAGCGTGGCTACGATAAATGCAAATTCACCGATCTGTGCCATGCTCATTCCTACCTGTACCGACTGTTTTAACGGTTGCCCGGAGATCAGGGCACCGATGGTGGTGCTGATCATTTTTCCAAACAGGGTGAGCAGGGTGATCCAGAAGATCGGACCGGCATAAGTGGCCATGGCCTTGGGATCGATCATCATACCTACAGACACAAAGAATACAGCACCAAACAGGTCCTTCACAGGTTTGATCAGGTGCTCTACTTTTTCTGCCAGCGTGGTTTCTGCAATAATGGATCCCATTACAAAAGCACCCAGCTCAGCAGAAAAGCCCACCTGTGTGGCCAGTACCACCATGCCCAGACAAAGTCCCAGGGCCAGTATCAGCAGGGTTTCTTCATCCAGCAGTTTGCGGGCCACCCGTAAAAAGGTGGGCAATAAAAAAATGCCCACAATAAACCACATCCCCAGGAAAAATAACAGCTTTAACACCGTAAAAAGGATCTGGCCGCCTTCAAAGTTCTTGGTAACCGCTACGGTCGACAGCAATACCATCAACAGTATCACCACAATATCTTCTACCACCAGTACCCCGAAAACGATGCGGGCAAATTGTTTGGTCTTTACGCCCAGCTCATCAAAAGCCCGCAGGATAATGGTGGTGGAAGAACTGGCCAGCATCCCGCCCAGGAACAGGCTGTCCATCGTGCTCCAGCCCATCAGCTTCCCTGCAAAATAGCCGCCCACGGTGATAAAGATGATCTCGGTAAATGCCGTAATGGATGCCGTGCCTCCCACCCGCACCAGTTTTTTAAAACTGAATTCCAATCCGAGGCTGAAGAGCAGGAAGATCACCCCGATCTCCGCCAGCGTTTTCACATTCTCCTGATCTACTACGTTGGGTGTAAAAATAAAATGCGGACTCACCAAAAAACCGGCAATGATATAACCCAGCACCAGCGGTTGCTTTATTTTTCGAAACAATAAAGTCACAATGGCTCCGGCCATCAGTATCAATGCCAGGTCTTCGATCAATTTTGGTAAATGCCCCATATATGTATATTACGCGCTTGTGGTTTGCGGAAAATATAAGCATTTTTGGGCAGAAATGGAAAGGTTTAACGAAAAAATAAAGAAGGTATTCGTGATGATCTGACACAACGCATCGTACCCTATCCGATGCATATCACGGGCGGTGCCGCAGATTATAGCTGCAATTATTATATTACCAATGTCCGTTGCACCAGCTTTATATCTCCCTAAAGTGCCCGTAGATCATTCTTCTGCACCGGCCCTTCCTGTGCTGTATGCTTAAAAGCAAAACACTGCTTCTTGAGATCCGATGTCCTTTAAAACAAAAGAGCAACCCGTAGCGGTTGCTCTTTGCCGATCATCGTTTTTTTAGTTTTATTTTTTCAGTTCTTTGATCTTTAAGGAGCGGTAAGACACTTCATCACCATGGTCCTGCAACAGCAAATGTCCCTTGGGTGCCATACCGAAATTGGGCCAGTTCTTATACTTGCTCATGGCCACCAGTTTTAAAAACTCCGGAGAGCCCCGTTCATACTCCACCATTTTCCAGCCGTTGAGCCAGTGTTCTACTTTATTGTTGGGATATACGATCACCATACCCTTATTCCATTCACCGATCGGCTTACGGGCCCGCTTTTCACGGTTGGATGTAATGAGATCGTACAGTGAGGAAAGGGTGCGGTTTCCATCCCGTCCTAATTTTGCATCGGGGTGCACCGCATCATCCAGGATCTGGTACTCCAGCCCGATCGCAGAACCGCTGTTCTTCTCGTGCTCCGTTACAAAATATTTTACGCCGCTGTTGGCCCCTTTTGTGAGTTTAAAATCAAATTCAAGAATAAAGGCGCTGTATTCCTTCTGAGTCACAATATCCCCACCGTTGGCTGATTCTTTTCCCTGGGATGATTGCACCGTTAATACACCATTGTTTACCATCCAGCCCTTCGACGGGAATGCCGGTTTGTATGCACCTCTCCAACCGTTTGTAGTGTTTCCATCAAACAATAACTGGAAGCCGTTTTTCTTTTCCGCCGCAGACAGGTTATTCGGGATTATGTTCACTACAAAAGTTCCATCGAGCGGAGCGGGTTTCAGGCCGGTGGTACGGATGCGGATATTCCGCCAGCGGATCTGCCGTCCTTCATCCTTTTTGTTACCGATACCATGTACCTGCAGGGCTATAAAGCCTTTCGGCGTCAGATCATCTACCAGGTACGCGCAAGGAACCCCGTTCAGCCAGGTACGTATATTATTACCGATGCATTCCAGTTTGATCTTATTCCACTGGCCCTGACGAAATGCTTTTTTTGCACCAGGATTCAAATCCAGCGGATACAGCCAGTCGCGCCGGGCCTCATCATAAATACCGCCGGACCAGGCCCTGGGTGACGGATCAATTTCAAACTGGTAGCCATGTACCCGACCGTTGTTATAATCCGGTTTGCTTTCACTGCGGAATTGCACACCCGAGTTCATCGTACTGTCTACCTTGAATTCCAGCTCCAGCATAAAATCACCATAATCCTGCTCGGTTACCATAAAAGAATTGGGCTGCCCATACACTGTAGTACCTACAATTTCTCCGTTCTCCACGGTATATGTTGCTTTACCATTCAATTGCTTCCAGCCGGTAAAGTCCTTACCGTTGAAAAGATTTTTCCACCCCGAACCCTGGGCAGCAGCAGCAAGCACCAACAGGGCACTTCCGGCAAGCATCATTATTTTTTTCATTGCCTTTGTTTTAAAAGAATACCGGCTAAATTAACAGCTTTCCGCTAAACAGCAGAAATTAACTATTCAAACGTTTTCGTAAATAGCGTTTTGATAAATGGCCTATATTCGTCAATATTACATTCATACAACAATTGCCAGATGAGTACAAACAGAAGAGTTTTTATCCGGAATTCCGGATTGGCTGCAGTTGCAGCGGGCCTCGGCGCCATGGTTCCGCTGGAACTTTTAGCCGCGGTTAAAAAAGCCGTATCGCCCAACGACAAGATCGGTATTGGTGTAATCGGTGTAAAAGGCATGGGATGGTCCGACCTTTCTTCAATGCTGAAAGTACCGGAAACACAATGTGTGGCGCTTTGTGATATTGACGATACCATTATCCGGCAACGGCTTGCGGATCTTGAAAAAATCAGTCCGCTAAAACCTACGGTATATAAAGATTACCGGAAGCTTTTACAAAACAAAGATGTAGATGTAGTAATTGTAGGTACGCCGGACCACTGGCATTGTTTACAAATGATTGATGCCTGTGCCGCCGGTAAAGATGTGTATTGTGAAAAGCCGCTGGCCAATTCTATTTTTGAAGTACAGCTGATGGTGAAAGCCGCGGCAAAATATAACCGCATGGTTCAGGTGGGTCAATGGCAGCGGAGCCAGCAGCATTTTAAAGACGCCATCGCCTATGTGCAATCCGGAAAACTGGGGCGCATTGCTTCTACAAAAACCTGGATGTACCGGGGAGGATCCACGCCGTTACCGGTGGTGCCCAACAGCCCCGTACCCGCAGGTGTTGATTATAACATGTGGCTGGGGCCTGCAAAGAAGCGGCCGTTTAACAAGAACCGTTTCCACTATGAATTCCGCTGGTTCTGGGATTATGCAGGCGGCCTGATGACCGACTGGGGTGTGCACCTGATCGATATGGTACTGATGGGTATGCAGGCCGAAGCACCAAAATCAGTAATGGCAACGGGCGGCAAATTTGTATTTCCGGATGATGCCCGGGAAACCCCCGACCTGCAAACGACCCTGTATGATTTTGGTTCCTTCCAGATGAGCTGGGAACACAACCTGGCAACCGGGGTGGGCCTGTACAATATGCAGCACGGTATTGCCTTCATCGGAGAGAATGGCACTTTGCTCCTGAACCGGGGCGGATGGGAAGTGCGGCCGGAGAAAGACAAGATTGCTGCTGTGGCCTGGACAAAATCGGTAGACAATGGATTGAACCTGCATACGGCAAACTTTATTGACGTGGTAAAATCACGGGAAAAAGCAAACCTGCATTGTCCCGTGGAAGCAGCCGCCACAGTGGCCATAGCCAGTCATATGGGGAATATTGCGGTACGTACCGGACAAAAGATCTATTGGGATAAAACCAGGAACCAGTTCAACACCCCGGCGGCCACGCAACTGGTAAAACCGGTTTATCAAAATGGATGGAAGCTGCCCGCCCTATAGGTTGTATCTTTGTAAAAAGATCTACTTGTGAAATACGTTTTCTGGTTAGGCATGATACTGTTTGTTACAGGTTGTGCAAAACATACGGCTCCGGTCATCGATGCCACCGGCACCACATTAAGCCTCGCGCTTCATGAAAAAAAATCATATGGCAACCTGGCGATTACCGTATCCCGGATACAGGAAAGCCGGTGCCCCATGAATGCCCGTTGCATCCGGGCAGGGGAAGCCATTGCCGACCTTGCGATCAGTGATGATCACAGCAGCACCACGGTTTCGTTGTGTACCGGTGCCGATTGCGGTATGCAAAAAAAAGAAGCCCAGGCTACCGGGATATTGGGCGCCCATCAGTACCAGCTCAGCCTGGTGGATATTGTACCCAATCCTACCAAGACCCTGGAAAAGGGCACGCAGAAAGTAACCTTCTCCATCCGGAAAATAAAATAGTATGCAGGTGCCGGCACCGGTCATATTATTTGATGGCGTATGTAATTTATGCAACCGGGCGGTACTGTTTATCATAAAACATGACCCAAGGGACCGGTTCCGCTTTGCGGCGCTGCAGTCTGCTGCGGGCATACAGCTTACCCAACAGTATGGCATTCCTCAAAGCTATGGTTCTGTCGTGCTGATCGAAAACGGCAGGGCCTATCTCAGGTCTGCCGCAGCATTGAGGATCGCGCGAAGGTTAAACGGGGCCTGGCCGTTGTTATATATATGCATGTTGGTTCCGGCATTTATCCGGGACCGGTTGTACAACTGGGTGGCCCGTAACCGGTATCGCTGGTTTGGCAGCGCCGGTCAATGCATGCGGCCCACGGCCCGGCTACAGGCAAAGTTTCTTGAGTAAAATGAAACGATCGTTCTTTGGGGTACTTCACGCACTTTGTGTTTTAATTTTACTGCGAAGTTTACGCAGCATCCGCAAAGGCCGCAGTAGGAATTGTAATGACAAATATCCTGGCGAACCTCGCGAAAAGCCTGCCGTTCTTTGCGTTTACATTTTTACCACCCGGCACGCTAAGATATCCATCAGCATGTTCCTCAGTGCGTACTTCGCGGCAAAATTAAAACCGGAAGAAGCCGCTCGCTACCGCTATTTCATCGAGGTGAGCCACCAAACATTTCCAAACGGATCCCTTACACCACCGCTGTACCCGTAATCGCGCTGTGCCAGTTCATCAATCACTGTGCACCCGTTGTTTACGGCCTTGCGGATGGTTTCGGCAGCATCCTCCACATAAATAAACAGGTTCGCCGGAGCCGGATCATAGCCTTCCGTTACATCTGCAAACAGGATATTGCAGCCGTTGATCTGTACTTCCGCATGCATGATCTCTTTGCTGTCTGCATCGCGGTAGCTTTTAAATAGCTCCCGGGCATCAAATACCCGCTGTGTAAAACCGATAAAGTCTTCTGCGTGAAGCAGGATCAGGTAAGGCATTAACGGCTGATGCCCTTTTGCTATTTTCATATGATTTGTTTTTACAACAACAACCGTCGTGGTTATTTTGTTGGCCCTTCGAAGAACGATTTTAATGCTACTCGCAGCGGCTCCGGCATGGCGGCCCGTTTCATGGTCCGGGCTTCCATAAAATAAAGCACCACATGGCCCTTTGCCAGCAGCTCATTTTTTTCATTGTAGGCCTCCTGGTGAAAAGTGATCCGGTGTCCTTCCGGAAGTTCATGCAGGTTCGCCGTAACCGTAATAAGGTCGTCATATGTGGCCGGCCGAATATATTTACAGTGCACTTCTATTACGGGCATAATGATACCCGCTGCTTCCATCTGGGCATAGGTAATCCCCAGGTTGCGGATCGATTCGGTACGTGCTACTTCAAAATAATCAATATAATTGCTGTGATAGACCACGCCCATCTTATCCGTGTCTGCATAACGTACGCGAAGCTGTGTTGCGGAAGTAAACATATATACTTATTTGCCGATTGCTTTATCCACGCTGTATTTACCGGGCCCTACCAGCAACAGCACAAGGAATACGGCAAGAAAAATGCCCGCAAGTTCGCCCTGACCGAAGAAATCACCATTATGTGCTACAAATAAAGCAATGCACATGGCGATGATCAGCGGAATGGTTGCCAAACGGGTCAGCAATCCCAGCACAATCAGCAATGCGCAAAAGAATTCAGCAAAGATGGTCATGCTCAGCGATGCTTTTACACCCACGTGAAACGGGTCTGAAAAACCTTTCGCTGCTATTTCCGAAAAACCGGTTAGTTTTTTATATCCATGGTTTATGGCCATTGCACTACCGGCAACCACGCGAAGCACCAGCAATGCCAGGGCTACACCTGAGTCTTTATATTTTGTATTGAGCAATTTCATGCAGATGTTATTAGAAAACAAACATAGGGATTATTTTCTTTTTCTCCTTGCCGATATCGGTCACGGAGCACCACCTTTTTTTAACACATATTACCGGGCAGTGCTCACGGGCCATTAAGCAGAACAAAGCCCGGAACTGGTGATAGCGCATCACCCGAGGTATTTGCACACAGATTTCGAAGCCGTGCATCCATTGTTTATCATTAGGCTTAAACCATTCTATGCCAGGCGGTATCCGCCAGGTCGAAAATAAAAAAGCGCATATGGCCCCAACTATTTCCTGATGCGCAATATGCGGGGTGATTTTCTTTTTCGCACATACGCGGGGAATTGTATATTCGTTCCCGTAAAACAATCCATCATGTTCCCTTTACTGTCCGCCTATTTATACCAGGAAAAAAAATTAACCGTTCCCGGGATCGGTCTTTTTCAGCTGATTCCCGTACATGCTGCTACCGGTTTTGAAACGGTGGAAGCCCCGGGATGGGAGATCCGGTTCACAGAAAACAGGGAGGCTTCAAGCAACGAAAACCCGGATGCATTGTATGCATTCCTGGCCGGGAAAGAACAGATGAGTACGGTAGAAGCATTGGAACAATTTGAGGAATTTGCCCGGAATGTACTGGTTCGGTTAAACGACCAGGAAACGGTTGTCTGGGAAGATGTGGGCACCCTGGAAAAGCCCGATTTCCGCATTGCCTTTATACCGCAAGCAGTTACGCTCTCCCCCTTTACGGGCATCGCTGCCCAGAAAGTGATCCGGGAACATGCCAATGTGCCGCTGCGGGTGGGCGAAAAAGAAACCAGTTCGGAAGCTATTAAAGAAGCGCAGCAAAAAGAACAAGCCGAGCAATCCAGGTCCCGGAAAATCACCTGGATGGTACTGGCAGCAGCCGTCGTGATCGCTGCTGCCTTCTTACTAAAGAACGGATGCAGTCTTCAATCTGCAGGAAACCAGCAAAAAGCATCCATCCAAAAAACGGAGGCTACTTATCAGCAAAACTAGGGGCTTACCGCTTCCCTGCTTTTACGCCTCGCAAAAGCAGGTAGACCCCTACAGGAATGATATTAAAGACCAGTATTACAATAATGCCCAGCACTTTCAGATGCGGGGGCAATACCTTGTCTGCAAGAAGTGCCCGGATACCGAAGGCAACTACAAGCACATACACAATAATCAATATAAGGATACCGCCCTGGTTCATTTTGCAGCCCCTAAAGGTAATGCAACCGGTTTTAAAAGCAATAGCCCACACCAACCCGCGCTCCGTAAACACCGGTTAGCCTGCGAGCATACCCGTTGTCTGTCCAGGTTTTATTATGTTTTCCCGGGTGGATCACCCCCCCGATATAAAACTGACCGTTTAAGCTGCAATGCGAGCTGATGCTTCCCAGCAGTTTTCCGGAAAATGAAAGAGAAGAAGCGCGCAATGTGCTTTCCCCCAGGGATTGCTGCATCCGGCTATACTCCGGCCCAAAACCAAACTGGAGCCGCCGGTCTCCTGGCGAATACAATCTTGGTGCTACCGTAATTCCCCAGCATCTTTCATTGAAACCGATATAAGGAGCCGCCTCAATACCGATCATACGGTTTAGAAACCACCGTTCATAGGAAACATACAACCCGGAAACCAGCGACGGCTCTCTTTTTCCCGTGGTGTATACTTTTGAAAAAGGGTCGCCAAAAAACTGGTGAACCCCATAACCGGCCGAAACAATGGAGTGCGTTTGAGCCAGGTACAGGTTATTTCCTTTCATTGCTTCTGCGGTTAATCTCCGGTATCGTTCCCTCACTCTTAGATAGCGTATTGTTTTGCCATTTTCATAAACAACAGAATCCAAAAGAACGCGGTTCATTTTTTGGGGATGGCCGGTGGTATTCCATGGCCGGTACCGGATATGAACCGCAGAATGGCCCAGGATCTTAACCGGGATGGGCGCCGCTGTTCCTTTTTGATAGATCCGGTCCTGCGCAAGAACGCTGCCATGTATCACCATCACCCATACTAAAGTGAGTAAGATTTTCATAATTGCAATTGTTTCAAGATAAGGACCCGGGTTATTTATCTGCCATCGCGGGCAGGATTATGAAGCAGGCAACTTTTAAAAACGGATCCCCACGCCCAGCCCCGCATTGTAGTATACATTGTCCATATCTTTCCGCCAGCTTTCCGGATGTTTATGGGATGCCAGTCCGCCGATAATACCCCCAACACCTGCATTCGCTGCCAGGCATAAAACCTTGTTTACATTTACTGTTATTTTACCGGTAAACGCCAGCGAAGAGAACCTTGCCTTTTCCTTTACAAATACGCTGGACGCATAATAAAAGGGAATGTTGCTATTATCATTGGTAACCAGGTACTGGGCGACTGCTTTCTTTACAGACAATATATACTGCGGCCCCATACCTACCCGCACCCGGCCCTTGTTTTTAGGATAAAAACGCATGGCAAAGCCAAACCCATATGCGCCGTCATTCAGCCCCACAAATGGCGCCACATCCAGCCCCAAGCGGTTGTTCAGCACCGTACGCTCATATGAAAGCTGAAAAATTGCAGAAGGACGGTTGCGCATATTGGCCGGGGCATTGAGTTCCAGCTCCGGGCTGGCCAGGTCAAAGATCCCACCGGAAGCCACCACCGTATTCGGGCCCAGCTGATCATACTCCTTCAACCGCATCGCTTTTTCACGGCTGATCGGCCGGTGCTGCCGTCCCGTGGAAAAATAATCAGCGGTGCCATTGGAATAAACGATCGAATCTACATATTTCCGTGGATAGGTATATACCGGTCCATCCGGGTTGGAGGGTTTGCGGTACTTTATAAACTCAATATCTACTTCTGTTACCTGGGCCTCTATCATCCCTTTTGCCCGTTTGGTATAGATCCGGTCCTGTGCCTCAGCAGGCAAGAGCGCTATAGCAAACAACAGGACCAATAGTATCTTTCTCATACATTTTTTTTTAGGTTTTAATGACCGGTAATTACATGACCGGGCGCTTAGTTATGAATGGCTCCGATTTTTTGAGGATCCTCGGGGTTGGCGATATTATAAAGAATAAATCCGCCTTTAACATAGGCAATCAGTGTATGATCATAAGGAATCACATCGATAAAATCCGTACCGTCTGACAATACTTTCTTGCTGACCGGTTTGGTTTTATCAGTTACATCGATCACATTCAAACCGTTTGTACCCATACATACGTAAAGGATATTGTTTGTAAGCCCCAGCCCCTGTGGTGCAGGCATCATAAGGGTAGCTACCTGTTTCGGGCTGAGTACATTGATGCCCTGTATATCGTAAATGTTCAGCTGGTTCAGGGTTCCGCCGCAGCCGTTGTTATTGCTGCGCAGGGTTACATAAGCAAAATTTTCGTCTGCTACCACCGGGTCACAGGACCGCAGATGTTGTGCCTGCCCCTGCAGCTGCGGCTTTTTGGGATTGCTGTTATCAAATACAAACATGCCGGTTTGCGAACCAATAAACAGTTTATCCCGGTAGGGGAAAATCGTTTCAATATTCCAGCCTACATTCTGTGTATTCAGCAAGAGCGTTTGCGCCGGATCGGAAATATCATAGGTGTGCAGCTTAGAATGATCCACCAGGTACAGGTAATTGCCGGAGATGGTCATGCGTGCCGTAGACCCGCCTTTACCGGATTCGGAGACGGTCATGGTATCTCCTTTTTTACATCCGGGTACCAGCAATATACAGCTGGTCATTATCATAAGAAATTGTTTCAGTTTCATCTGGAAGTTTTTAATGGGTTAATAAGAGCAGGCAGGATTGATCAGTGTTTTCTTTTGCCAGCCGATCACGATCCCCTTTGACCGGTCGGGGCATTCAAAGGGGCCCCGCTCCGGCGGCAGCGCCGGGGAAGACAGCTGACCAAAAGCCGCCGGCAGCCGCTTAACAACCTGCAGCTTGTTATTCTCAATTTTCAGGATCACCAGGTCGTTCTGGCTATTGGTATAAATCAACCCGTTTTTTACAGCCACTTCCTGTGCACCGCCCGCTTTAATAAAACCCTTCTGTACCGGTGCCGCCGGATCAGCAATATCCGTGATATGAATCCCCTTTCCGGTTTCCACCTGATAAAGCAGATCACCCCACACGTATACTTTTCCTCCGTTTTCAACGGTCCGGGCAGGCTCCAGTGATACCCCCGTCATCTCCGAAAGATCTCCGTAAACCGGTGCATAACCGGTTACTTCATTTTTTCTGTTTGAGCAGGACAATAAAAGCAGTGTGCCCATAAGCATTAATGTTACATTTTTCATGGCTTGGTTTTAATCCGTTTTAATGATCGTTTCAGTTGTTCATATAACCTGGCTACAAACCAGGTTAACCGTTCGTTTAATACCGGTCATCCGTGGGGTATCCGGCTGCAGCTGTTTGTTTAACTCAGCAACGCTGTTGTTTATGAAAACGTGCTCCATTGTAAAAGCGCAACAACAGGCGGTTGTTTTTTTGTATTCATCGGGGTATTGCAACGGAATGCCCGGGCTAAAGTCATAAGCCACCCGTACCAAAAGACAGCCACCGCTGTTTCCGTTAGCGGGGTAATGCATCAATTCAAAAAATGTATACAGGAAAACGTATGTTAAGCAACCGGTACCGCACGGGAGCATTCATTGAAAAAGCGGGCTGCTGCCCGGTATGGCAAAAAAAAGAGGTTGCCCTGTCTTGCAGAACAACCTCCCGTATACGGTACAAAAAGCCTAGATAATATCCATAGCTTTTACAAAAAAAGTAGTCACAAAAGGCAGAACCAGCGTCAGCCAGGGGTTGTGGCTAAAAATCAAGAACAGAAAAAATGCCGTGGAAAGGAAAAACAAGATCCACATTAATCCTTTATTTTTTGATGCTGCTGCCATTTTTTGAAATTTTGCACAAAAATAAGGGAACCTGGCTATATTAAAAAACGATGCGTACATACATTTTTAATTTTTGCGGCTGCAGACCCGGCCGGCGACGTGTTTTTTAAATTTCCTTCGTATAGCTGACCGATTTTCCAGGTATCCGGCAGGTCAGTCGCCTGGTGTAAGGGACCCTTACAGCAACTCGTTCCGGTGCCTTTTAATACAGGCCGGCACAATAATAAAAAAGCACAGGTGTTCACAACAGTCCCGGGAAAACCCGGCGCACCGGCATTCAAAAAAAACAAGCGCTTTTTTTGAATGTGTATCAAATACACATTATCTTTATAAAAAAAGATCAGCGATTATTCAAGAAAACCCCGTTACTTGCCGGTTTCACAGAAAAAAACGTATAATGAAAGTTCAGTTCAATATCAGGTTCCATACAAAGTATGGGGAAAGTTTATGGCTATGCGGTGCAGAAAATACCTGGGGAAACGAACAGGGCGCGAACGGCATCCTGATGAAGTACCTTAATTATGATTACTGGACGCTGGAGCTGGAGCTGGATCCGGAGATCTTTCAACAACCCCTCGCCTATTATTATACGTTTCAAACCGCGGATGGGGAACGGGTACCCGAATACAAGACCACGCGCCGGCTGCAGCTTCCCCTCCAGTTGGAAAATCCGCTGGTTATTTACGATACCTGGATTGCCACCGATGCAATCGAAAATGTATTTTATACCGCTCCATTTGAAGAAGTATTGCTGCCTGCGGCGCCCGCAGCACCGCTTGTGCCGGTAGCGGATGCCAACTACATTTTTATGGTAAAAGCCCCCTTGCTGGAGGCCCACCAGGCGGTTTGCCTGCTGGGCAATACCGATGCCCTTTCCAACTGGAATACGGCAGCCCCGGTGCTGCTGCAACGGACGGGAGCTTACTGGATGGTACAGCTTTCAATAAAACCGGAGCCGCTTTCACTGGAATATAAATACGGTGTTTATGATACCAGCCAGCAACGTCTTATAGCTTACGAGGAAAAGGAAAACCGGGTGCAGGATTGGCCCGCAACGGAAAATGGAACCACTGTTTTACAGGATGGTTTTATCAGATGCGCCAACCATACCTGGCGCGGAGCGGGAATGGCGATTCCTGTATTCAGTCTCAGAACCGAAAACGGGCTGGGAATCGGAGAATTTAACGACCTTAAACAACTGGCCGACTGGGCGCAACAAACCGGTTTGAAGCTGATCCAGATCCTGCCGGTGAACGATACCACCGCCACATTTACCTGGCGCGATTCCTATCCTTATGCAGCCATTTCAGCCTTTGCCCTCAACCCGATCTACCTGAACCTGGAAACGGTAGCGGGAGATAAGGCACAGGACCTGGTGAGCAGCCTCGGTCCGGACAAGGAGCGGCTGAATGCGCTTTCCCAGATCGATTATGAAGCTGTATTGCAGATAAAGATCCAGACCCTTAAAAAATTATTTGACCGGCTGGGCAAGGAACAGCTGCAATCAAAAAGCTATAAGCGCTTCTTTGAAACCAACCGCTACTGGCTGCAGCCCTATGCCGTATTCTGCTACCTGCGGGACCAGTACAAAACGGTAGATTATTCCAAATGGACAGCGAACCGCGCGTATGATCCGGGGGCGGTTGCCGCGCTTTTCCGGAATAATCCCGTGGTTAGTTTTTATTGCTTTTTACAATACCACCTGCACCTGCAGTTAGAAGACGCGGTTGCCCATGCACATAAAAAAGGCATTGTGATCAAAGGTGATATTCCGATTGGTGTATACCGGTATGGCAGCGATACCTGGGTGGCACCGGAACTTTACCATATGGAGCTTCAGGCGGGTGCCCCTCCGGATGATTTTGCTGTGTACGGGCAAAACTGGGGCTTCCCCACTTACAACTGGCCCCGCATGCAGGAAGACCATTTTAGCTGGTGGCGGAACCGGTTTGAGCAAATGAGTCATTATTTTGACGCATTCCGCATTGACCATATCCTTGGCTTTTTCAGAATATGGAGCATTCCCCTGGATGGCGTACAGGGGATCATGGGCTATTTTGACCCCAGCATGGAGCTGAAAGCCGACGAATTTCATGAACGGGGGATCCAGTTCAGCGAAGACCGCTTTTGTACGCCGTTCGTAAACACTATTGTGCTGAACCAGGTATTCGGCAAGCAGGCGGCGCTGGTTAAAAAACAATTCCTGGCAACGGAGAACGGATTTGATTATTTTTTTCTTCCGGATTTTGATACACAACGCAAACTTGAAAATTGGTTCACCTGCAACGGCGATGCGGAGGGACTAAAACCGGGGCTGTTCCAGCTCCTGGCCAATGTACTGCTGCTGAAACAGGAGGCCGGTGGTTTTACCAGTTATCATCCCCGCTTTAGCCTGGATCAAACCCTTTCGTTCCAATCCTTGCCTCATGATCAGCAGGTGAAACTAAAAGCCCTCTATAATGATTACTTTTTCAAAAGGCAGGATGCTTTCTGGAAAAAAGAATCGATGAAAAAACTCCCTGAATTAAAAGCATCGACCAATATGCTGATTTGTGGGGAGGACCTGGGGCTGGTGCCATCCTGTGTTCCGGAGGTAATGCAGGAGCTGGGCATCCTCAGCCTGGAGATTCAGCGGATGCCCAAACAGCCGGGGATCCGTTTCTTCAATCCCGCCCATGCGCCCTATCTTTCCGTAGTGTCTCCGTCAACCCATGATATGAGCACGATCCGTGGCTGGTGGGAAGAAAACCGGGAGCTGACACAAACCTTCTACAATGAAATGCTGCAGCTACAGGGTGAAGCGCCCCGCTATTGTGAAGACTGGATCAACCGGGAAATCATCCGGCAACATCTTGCAGCGCCCGCCATGTGGTGCATTTGCCAGCTGCAGGATTTCCTGGGTATGGATGCACATATCCGGAGAAAAGATCCCGCAGAGGAGCGCATCAACATCCCCGCAGATCCGCATCATTACTGGCGGTACCGTATGCACCTGACGCTTACGGAACTCATCGAAAACAAAGCATTTACCCACCTGCTGAAAACAATGATCGTAAATAGCGGACGGTAGACCGGTGTTTGGTTTCAGGTTTGAGGTTTAAAGTTCGAGGTTCGATTCCGTTCTAAATCCTGATGTGTTCCATCACCGATGCCTGACAGCTGCATACCAAAAGCCGATCGCTGATCCAAAGGAAGAAGTATACCTTTGCGGCATGAACACAGTTACCATCAGACCGGTTGAAGCAGGGGATAACAACAGCCTCGCCCGCATCATCCGCGCGGCATTTTTAGAATTCAGGGCTCCTACAAAAAATACCGTTTTTGAAGATCCGACTACCGACCACCTGTTTGAGTTGTTCCAAACCGCCAATGCCGTGCTATGGGTTGCCGAACTGGATGGTGAGCTGCTGGGCTGCTGCGGTATCTACCCCACCGAAGGGCTGCCGGAAGGCTGCACTGAGCTGGTGAAATTTTATCTTTCCGATGCTGCCAGGGGCAAAGGCGTGGGAAAGGCATTATTCCTGAAAAGCCTGGAATCCGCATCCCGTTTGAATTATAAAGAAGTATACCTCGAAAGCCTGCCCCAGTTTGCCACCGCCGTTGGGATGTATGAAAAAATGGGGTTCCGGAAGCTGGATCATGCGCTGGGCAATTCCGGTCATACCGGTTGCACCATCTGGATGCTGAAAACACTGTAAACCTAACGGTCACCAACAACCACCGTTGTAGTGTATGCATGCCGTTTATGGACGACCAGGGAAGAAATTGCAATTTTTCCGGCATTGTCCTATCTTCACCTGCCAATTGCGTACCCTTGTTTGGCAGTATCCGGAAACCAGTGCTGTTAGCAGGTGGTGGGCGTTGATCAAAAAACGATAAATAACCAATCCGGCCTGACAAGCAATAACCGCTGTTCATAAGCAGTTCCTATTCGTTTGTTAGCGCACGCAATTAACGACATGCGATATGTATAAAAACCAAACGCAACAAGCAATAAAAACCGGTGTACTATTTTGTTTACTTGCAGCGCTTCTTTTGGCGGGTTGTAAAAAAAATGCGGGGGATCTTATTTCCACAGCGGATACCGATGCGCTCCGTACCGAGGGAAAACCGGGGAACCCGCTGGTGCCGGGCATCAACAAACCCCTGGGCACCTGGTGGTGGAGTGTAAACAAAAAAGACTGGGATACCTATTTAAATTTTGCCCAGCAAAACGGGGTTACGGAGATCTATTTCTCTACCGTTGATTTCTCTGAAACAACCGGTGGGTTCATCGAAAAAGCTGCAGGTAAGGGTATCCGGGTATTCCTGCTGGCCGGCAGTTATGTATGGATCTCCGATCGTACAGGTTTTATTAACCTCATGAACAAATACACCCAATATCAAAATACCGCGGTCGGCACCAAACGCTTTGCAGGCATCCACCTGGATGTGGAACCGCACCAGGATCCGACGTTTGCCCAACGCCGCGCCGTTATTATGCAACAGTACATCGATTTTGTTACCTGGGTTACCAGTCAATATTCCGCCGCCGGCAATATCGATTTCGACATCCCTTTCTGGCTGGATGACACCGTGCTGTATAAAGGCCAGAACCGCCTGTTGTACGAAGCGGTGATCAGCGAGGCGACCCGTGTATTTATTATGTCGTACCGCGATACCGCTGCAAAGATGTATGATGTATCAAAAGAAGAGATCGCTTTTGCCTCGTCCTTAAACAAACAGCTCTTCCTGGGAGCAGAAACCGCTCCTTCGAGCGAAGGCGATGCTGTTTCTTATGCCGAAGAAGGCAAAGCGTATATGTACAGTGAGTTTAAAAAACTAAGTATACTTTGCGGCAACGCCGATTATGGCGTGTCCGTACACCATATCAGCACCTGGTACAAACTCAAGAACTGACGGGAACCTTGCAGCTGTCAGCTTTCGGTTATCAGTCTTCAGCTTTCAGCTGATCAGGTCCGGGATTGGGGATCTACACATCGTATGAACCGTTAAACGGGTGATCAATCTTAAACGTTGATACGGCCCTGCTTTAATCCATCAGCCGCCCGTCTTTAGGAACCCGCTATCAGCTGGTTAGCTCCGGGATCCGGCACCCTGTATCTTTAGCGGCGCGCCGCTT
Source organism: Niabella pedocola (assembly GCF_021044425.1). Classification (GTDB taxonomy): domain Bacteria; phylum Bacteroidota; class Bacteroidia; order Chitinophagales; family Chitinophagaceae; genus Niabella; species Niabella pedocola. The sequence continues at coordinate 972,078 of NZ_JAJNEC010000005.1, forward strand.
TCTTCTTTTCGACATAGTACTCGTTCAGGATCGTGCTGATCAGCGGCCGGTAAAAGCTCCAGAAAAAACTTTTCCGTTGTGTTTTATCCATCCGGTTCATAAAGAGGAACTTAAACTTTTCAATCCCTTTAAAATAGGATGTATTAAACGATATGGGATTATCACAAAAGTCACCGGAAAAATACCAGAACTGGTAATCTGCTCCTTTGTGCGACAGTACCGCGGGAAAGGAAGCAGGAATGCTGTACTGCTGTAATATCTTTTTACCCGATGCGGTAAGATCGAAGGAAAACCGGGCATGCACGCGGTTCACCAGGGTATCCGGAACCACGATATCAAACCAGTAAGAGTAATTGACCTTTTTGGGTAACCGGTAGTGATCGCGGAAGGCCTCTTCGGTAACCATATACGGCAGGGGCGACGCCAGGTCTTTCCCTGCTTCCAATACCACGATGGTGTTTCCCTCACCTACAAAAACAATTCCTTCATTCTTAAATGGCCAGCGGTTGTTGTGCCGGCTCATGTATCCTTTTACCAGCCAGCGGGGAATATCTTTGTTTTTAGCCGTATCCAGTTCATCAAAATACCGCCCGATCCATCCCGTCCATTTAAGCCCAAATAATTGCTCAAAACGGTACCGTTCCGTAAGCGCCGAAGGAGAGCCGATGGTATTAAATTCCGCCAGAACCAGTTTATGCCGCTGCTTCATTTTTTCCATAAAATCCACGTCCGCTGCACTCAGCCCGCCATATACCATACCGGAGCGTTCTGCAACCTGCTTTTTCAAATACCATTCATTTGCATATATACCATAGGTATCCGTATAATAAGCAAGGTCTGCATCATTGCTCAGTTTATCCAAAAGCGATGCATCAAATCGCTCCAGGCCTTTTAAACGGAATTTTTCGTGGGGCTTTGGAAAAAAGCCAAAATAATCGCTGCTTACCTGGTACAGATGGTGCGCATCTTTGGTAAACCGGTAATGATTTAAGATCCAGGTCAGCGAAATATGCTCCTGCCCTTTTGTGGTTAATGCCGTTTTATCGATAATGGCCACCACCAGCTGCTTTTTAGGAGTCAGCAACCAGCATACCCACATGGTAAGCGGTATCAGCAGTAACACCCAGGGAAAGAAATATGCATACCTGCGATTTATTTTCATAACGGGTCTTCTTTAAAAGCGCCGGATGTATCCGATACCGGCCTGGATCTGGTTTCCCCTTGTATCCGGCATATACTCCTGATTGATAAGGGAACCACCTAATGTAACAATGTTCAATTTGAACGCATGCCGGAAATCAACATTGACCTTATAGGTTTTCAGCGAATAGGCGGCATTCAGCTGCGGGGTCAGATAACGTTCATCCGGCGAGATACCGGTTCCGATATTCAGCCCGATATAATCATCCGCGCCACCAAAATAATAGCGGCCAAGAAGGTTATAGGATGCGGAGTTTTTGGTGGTTTTGGACGGTACAAAATAAGCCCGCGCGCCAAATAAAAAGCTGCTGTAATATTTGCCGATATACGCGGTATAAATATTGGTTGTAGTGGTAAAGTACAGATGCCTGATGCCCAGCTCGGCTTCAAAGCTCTTGGGCAGGTTGGCGTACACAGAAAGCCCCATGCGCCAGCGGGGAAAAACGCCTACATTATTGGAGTAACCGGCATTCACATACAGGTAAAATGTATTGGAGATCCGGGGATACGCATCCACTTCAAACTGCACCCCGTTTTCGCGGAACCGGTTGGCATAATTGACGCGGCCGATCACCGTTCCGATCCCCGTCCGGCGTCCATAGTCGATGCTCGCCAGGTGCCAGGCATCCTCAAACTGTTTGTCAAAATACACATAGTCATATGATATACCGATCCGGTTCTGGGACCGCTCATCTTTTATCCGGTTTCCCAGGGCCAGCGCTTCCGTGTTTTTTTGATTCCTTTTCAGCAGGGTGTCCACCACATTCCCTGCTTCTTCGTAACGGCGCAGGGCGGCCAGTATCCGGGCTTTCCGGAGCAGCAGATCCGCCGAAGCCGGATGATACCGGAGACCTGCAGTTACCTTTTCCAGTGCTGCTTCATTCCGGTCGCTCCAAAATTCCAGATCCGCATATGCTATCGCGGCATCTTCATAATCCGGCTGCTCGTTCAGCACATAATCAAAACAAGCCCGCGCGCTGTCGGGTTGTTTATCCCAGGTATACAGGCGTCCCAGGAACACCCGGATATCGGCATACTTCGGACTTAACGCCAATGCTTTTATCGCATATCGTTTTGCCAACGCATAATCCTTGTTCTCAAAAGCTGCATGCCGCGCAGCCTGGAACAGCCCGTCAGACGTGGTCGTATCTGCCTGGGCAAACAGCCGTACACTGCTCAGGAGCAGGATCCATAACAGACAAGGTTTTACTGGCATAGTTGATCATTTTTAATATTCATACAGATGTATGCTGCCTTGCAGCCATTATTTTTTTGTTGTATATCGCTGGTAAATGGAATCAGGTATCAAACCGGCCCCATTAATGAGCTGCTGATTCTTTCGCTTAAACCGGTCAAAGCTCCCGCTCACCCGGTTCAGTATCTCTTTTGAATCGTCCGGTATCAAACTCAGCCGGGGGTCTACTTCAAACAATGTGTTCATATTGACCATATACGTCCCCTCTATAAAATCAACCAGGTCATTTTTATCCTGCATCATCGGGTATGCATGTACGTTCCGGAAAACCCTTGATGTATCCAAACCTGCGCCCATCCAGCTTACCAGCGAAGGCACCTGCATAGGATAGTTCTTTTTCAGGAAGGCCAGCAGGGATGGCGTTACATCAAAATGCGAAACAATGGATGAAAAGGTGGCCGTTCGCTTTAATAACGGTGAATAGATCAGCAGCGGCACATGGTACCGGTCTATTTTACTGTTCAGCGGCAGCTCCGGCATCTGATGGTCACCGGTTACCAGGAACACCGTATGCGCAAAATCACTTCTTTTTCCATAGGCTGTAAAGAAATCCCTTAATGCGTCATCTGCATATAAAATACTGGCGTACTGATCCCGGTAGTTGCGGGCAACCTGCTTTTCGGATTCCGGCAACTGCAGCTCCGTCAGGCGCTGTTCAAACTTTTTAAAATAAGCCTCCTGGTCATTTACCAAAAAGGGACTATGCGTGGCCACGGTAAGCAAAACAGAAACCCTGGGCGCAGGCGATGCCGGGTCCTGCGAAGCCAGGTACCAGCGGAACAGCTCTTTATCTCCGTATCCCCAGGAAAAACCCGTGCTGGCGGCCGGTAATTTCTGATACCCTGCAGGAAAGCTTTTTATATCCTTAATGGCGCCGATCTGATTCTTTTGCAGAAAAAGATCCATATTATCAAAATGTGCATCTCCTCCGTAATAAAAAGCCGTCTGGTATCCATTGTGCTTTAACAATGAAAGTAAACTGACATGCGGAGGCATAGAGGCTCCCAGCTCCGCAAAGCCGCTCCGGGCGAAGGGTAACGAGGCCAGCAGGCTGGGCAATACCGAAAAGGTTCTCCCCGATGTACTCAGCGCGTTCTCCCAGTACAAACCAGCCCGGGACAACGAATCTAAAAACGGGGTAAAATTACCCAACCGGGCGCCGCTGTTTGCAAATGCCCTTCCAAGTCCTTCCACAATGACCACTACAATATCGGGCGGGCGGGTTGCCTGGTTAAAGAAAGGGGAAAGCAGGTCGGGCGTATCCTCCGCACGCAGAAAAGGATAGCGGGCCTCATCTACATAGTGAAAGGCCCGGAGTGAATCTGCCACGATGGTACCCGTATCATAATCCCCGGAATAAAAATCACTGTAGATATCTGTTTGCAATGCCTTTGGACTGAAATAACCGATGGTACCGGTATAAAAATAGTAGGACTTATTTACCGACAAGTTATTGGCATATTCATTTCCGGGGCGCAGCCCTGATGCCTGTAAAGCCGGATGGAACGGTACCAGCAAGGCCAGGAAAATGACCACTCCGTAAGCGGCTCCTGCCGGCAGCTTTATTTTACGGGGCAGGATGGCCAGGCAGGATACGATCAACGCCAGCACCACCGCCAGTACCACAAAGATCCCTATGTTAACACCGGCCGCTCCTACCGTTTGCCGGATATCTGAAAGTTTATACTGCCAGAGATCTCCCCCCAGCAAATTGAATGAAAACTGGAAATAAAAAGCCAGCGCCAGCTGTATGAGGCATAAGAGGCTTCCGAGCACTATAAAAACAATACGGGCCCATTTCCGGCTGAAAAGGTAACATACAAAATACACCAGGTACAACAGGAAGCCCGTGCCGGCCACAAAAGCCAGGTCTTTTAACAAACCGGTAAAAAGAACCTTCCAGAAAAATGCATTAAAACGGTGGCGGTATACATCGTACCCCATCTCAAAAAGACGCAATACCAGGAACAGCGCGGTCAGCATCAGCAGTTGCGGCACAAAATCCTTGCAGGAACTTTTTAAGCTCCGCCTGAAGAACGATTCCTTGTTAACGGGTTTATAGGGCTGCTTCATCTTATGCTTTCTTTTTATCAAATCCCTCCCGGGCCATATCGCCCCAGCTATGCTGGTTCCTCAAAATATCCACAAGTCCGCGAATGCTGCTCCATACTACAAACGGATGAAAATTAAACGGCTCACTTAAGCTGGTCAGCAACAATTTTGCGATATCGGTTTTCCGCCGGTACTGGTTGTAGGTTTTCACCTCCATATAAACCGCAAATACAGAGTACAGGTAATTGAACCCGATTACTACTGCAAACAGCGCAAAGAAGAGTTCCCAGTCTACAAGTCCGGCAAACACCATCACCAGGAAGGCGATAAATCCGAGGAATTCGATAACCGGTGCCAGCAGTTCAAAAAAGAACCAGTAGGGATAACTCACCATCCCCAGCAGTCGGTAGCGTGGATTAAAAAACATCACCTTATGAAATTTCAAGGTTTCATAGGTGCCCCGGATCCACCGGTTCCGCTGCCTTCCCAGTACTTTATAGGACGCGGGCGCTTCCGTCCAGCACAAGGGATCGGGAATATAGGTAACCTTGTATGGCTCTTTCCGCTCTTCCATATAGCGGCGCATCCGCACTACCAGCTCCATGTCTTCCCCAACCGTATTGCGGTTGTAACCGCCGCATTTTATAACGATCTCCTTATCGAAGGCCCCAAAAGCCCCCGAAATCAGCAACAGGCCATTGAGCCGGCTCCAGGCCATCCTTCCAAGCAAAAAGGCACGAATGTATTCCAGCGTCTGCATGCGCGGAAGATAGTCCTTCGGCAGCTTCACTTTTACAAGGCTCCCATGTTCCACAAGAGATGAATTTGCAATACGGATCACCCCGCCGGAAGCAATCACCCGTTGGGTAGTGGCTTCCATAAACGGCTTTACCATTTTCAAAATGGCATCCTGCTCCAGCACACAATCTACATCAATACAAATGATATAATCATTACAGGCAATATTTACCCCTACATTCAGGGCGTCGGCCTTTCCCCCGTTTACCTTATCCACTACCACAACCTTCCGCAGCACAGGGTTGCGGCTTTTATATACCCCCCTTACCTCTTTTGTGGGGATCTGGTCCGGAACAAAAAAGTCGATCTTCTCCAGCTGGTAGGCGTCGATCAGCTTCTGCAAACTATTGTCCTTGCTGCCATCGTTTACAATGATCACCTCCAGGTTATAATAATAAATGGAGAGCAGGGACCGCACGTTGTCTACAATTGTGAGGCCTTCATTATATGCCGGTGCAATAATGCTTACGGAAGGTGCATGCAGGGAGGAAGCAATTCTCCGGTAATCGGTTACACGGTTCTGATGAATATACTTACGGGTTTCCCCTATGGAGAACACACCGATAAATACATAAAAAGCAAAAAGTACAATGGAATATAAAAATATCCCAAACGCAAATATTTCCAGTATCAGGAACCCCCAATTCATTTTTTCAGTTCAAACCTTAGATGATTATAAATTTTTTGAAAAGGCGATGGCTGTTCCTGGGCCTTCGCACTCAATATGGCCCATCCGTTACTGCAGCAGGTTGCAATTACACGGGCGGCTCCCAGTTTTAAAAATGCATTCTCGTTGTCCAGCTCTTTCGTTAAAAAGGGTTGCTGGGCATCGCCGGCAATAACCGCAAGACTGTTCAACACCACGATCTGGTTTCTTAGGGTTTCAGCAGTATACTGCTTACAAAGGATCTCCGCGGTAGAATCATCAGCGATCTCTTTCAGCGTTTTTGCGGCCTGGGATCTTACGGCTTCGTTCGCATGGGTTAAACAATGCACCACATCCGCATGCACTTCAAAACATTGATAAATCTCCGCAAGTCTTAAAGCAAAGATCACCACTGTATCATTATCTGAATGCAGCCATCCGCTTAAACCCGGGATCGGCTCCGGATCCAGCGGTCGAAGCTGCTCAATTAAATTCAGCTGCTGCCAGTCTGAAATAGCATGGGTCAATACGTTGAGGAACCGCAGCCCTTTAAATCCATAGAAATTGAACATGGCAGACTGTGCCTCTCTCCGGATGTATATATTCCGGTTATTGGTCAGTTTAAAGATCCGGGCATTCATATCTTCCTGCTGCATTACCGACAGTTCATTAATGCCTTTTACTTTCTGATGCCATACAACACTGTTCAGCTTTTTCAGGGAATCTTCTTTAAAACCCAGCTCCAGGTACAGGGCCACCACTTTGTCGCCCACCGCACCGGCCACGCTCTTTTTTAATTCGATAAGACTATTCAGTGCAAACTGGCGGTTATTGGGCCGCTTCAGATGTTTGGTAAACTTTGAGGGAACGCGGATGGTATCTATATCCTGCAGCTCCTCCAGGATCCATTTGCTTACCCAAAGTTCAAACCCCATGCGGAACGACTGCGGCTGAAAAAACGCCACTTTCCGCTCATAAAGATTCCAGTAAATCAGCACAAGCAACAACACAATAAGAACGGCAAAGACCGCCGCCGTTGCATAAAAAAAACCAGGTTTAAAGAGGTCGAATATTGAAAGCAAAGACAATGTCATTAAAAAATAAAAATCGGTACCGGAACATCAGGATTGTATGTCGGCGTTAAGTGCTCCCAGTAACCTTTTGATTCGCATTTCCAGCTCTTTCAGTCCAAAGGGTTTTACCACGTAATCATCCGCCCCCAGCAAAAAGGCTTCTTCCACTGCATTTTCCTGCCCCATGGCAGAAAATACGATTACCGGCGTCCTTTTATTTTTTGCCTTTGCGGCATTTAACACTTCCAGGCCCGATACAAAGGGCAACATGATATCCGTGATCACCAGGTCGGGCGTAAAGGACTCAAGCTCCTCCAGTGCCTGGCGGCCATCTGCACAGGGGTACACTTCGTACCCGATCTTTTTCAATTTCAGTTCAATGGCACGCAACAATGCTGTTGCATCTTCAACAAGTAAAATTTTCATAGTTTAGTTTTTCTGAATATAAACAAAACCAATGCGCGATATGTGATAACAATAATAAAGAAGCCAGTACCGAGGTAACAATTTAAAGGGCCGTTACTGGGTAATAACTATGAAAACAAAGATAAACAAAACCCGCTTTACTTGAACAAAGGAAACCTTATACTTCTGAAGGCAGCAATATCATTCAGGGTTTAGAAAAACGCTCGCAGATCCATGTACTTTAACGGTTGGCGCGCCGCATCTATCAGTCCATAGTAACTGGGCAGCTAGGGGCCGGATAAAGGCCGCAGCCGGATGCTAAAACCCGGGGAGGTGTAAGTATATTTCAGCGATCTGCTAGTGTTTAATGCGCATACGCCTTAAACGAGGTGCACACTAATAATTTCCGCTGCCTTTCTCTCCGTTTACAATAGCCACTCCGGCACTGCAGCCCAGGCGTGTGGCGCCGGCATCTACCAGTTCTTTTGCAAAAGCATAGTCCCGGATACCACCGCTCGCTTTTATTTGTACATGTGGGGGCAGGTGTTCCTTAAATAACTGTACAGCGTGTACGCTGGCGCCTTTTTCCGCATAACCCGTTGAGGTTTTTAGGTAATCGATACCGGCAGCGCCATACAATTCGCAGCATTTTATGATTTCATCATCGGTTAGTACACCGCTTTCAATAATGATCTTGATCACTTTGCCCTTTTCTTTAATCACCGGCATCAGGTGGTTAATTTCGTTGGCCAGGTATTGCCAGTCGTTATTCTTTAACGCAATGAGGTTGATCACAATATCCAGTTCATCCACCCCGTCTACCAGGGCCAGCAGCACTTCCGCCAGCTTTGCTTCAATGGCCGAATAGCCAAACGGAAACCCGATCACTGTGGCTGTTTTCACCTCTGATCCTTCCAGCAGCGCCTTTGCCTTTTTAACAAAGGGAGGCGGCACACAAACGGCCGCAAAACCATATTGTTTGGCCTCACTGCAAAGTTTTTCAATATCACTTACCAGGGTGGTAGGTTTCAGAATGGTATGATCGATGTATTTAGCGATGTCCATTGTTGTTGTTTTAGAGTGCAAACCTACTGATTTCCGGCAGCATTGAGCCTTCAGCGGCCAGCTTTTAGTATTCCGGTTCAAATCCCGGAACCGGAATCCAATCTCAATTCCCAAAGCAATATCCTATACTTAAGCATTTTTTTATAATTGCCGCAGCGGCACTGATTGCGCCCGCGACGCTTTCGCCGCGATATTTTTACCTCTTGTAAAAGCCGGTACCAGATCTGCGCATCTGCGGCCCTAACTAAACGACATTGGTTCCCGATGCTGAATCCGGATACTCCATTCCCGATTCTAAAGCCTGTCAAGGCTGGCAGATGGAACTTTAAACCTCAAAGGTCCGGCGCGAAACCACCCCCCAGCCCTTATCTTTGCGGAAATTTTGAAGCATGTTTCGTACACAAACCTGCGGTGAACTAAGAATCGCAGATGTTAATAAGGAAGTGACCCTGGCGGGATGGGTACAAACCGTTCGTAAGTTTGGCAGTATTACCTTTGTAGATCTCCGCGACCGTTATGGCATTACCCAGTTGCTGTTTTCTGAAGCGCTGAACAGCCAGCTGGATGCCAACCCCCTGGGCCGGGAATTTGTGCTGCAGATCACCGGTAAGGTGAGCGAGCGCAGCAATAAAAATAAAAATATCCCCACGGGAGATATCGAGATCCTGGTGGATCGCTTTTCCGTGCTGAATAAAAGCATTACCCCTCCCTTTACCATCCAGGATGATACCGATGGCGGAGATGACCTGCGGATGAAATACCGTTTCCTGGATCTACGGCGTAATGCGGTAAAGAAAAACCTGGAATTACGGTATGCCGTAAACCGCGCCACCCGCAATTACCTGCACGAGCAGGGTTTTATGGATATCGAAACCCCGTTCCTGATCAAATCCACACCGGAAGGCGCACGTGACTTTGTGGTACCCTCCCGTATGAATCCCGGCGAATTTTATGCCCTGCCGCAGTCGCCCCAAACCTTTAAGCAATTGCTGATGGTAAGCGGGTACGACCGGTATTACCAGATCGTAAAATGTTTCCGGGATGAGGATCTGCGCGCAGACCGCCAGCCGGAATTCACCCAGATCGACTGTGAAATGGCCTTTGTAGAGCAGGAAGACATTCTCCATATGTTCGAGCGCCTGATCAAGCATATTTTCAAAGCCGTAAAAGGGATCGACTACACAGAAACCGTGGAACGCATGAGCTGGGAAGAAGCAATGTGGCAATACGGCAATGATAAACCCGATATCCGTTTTGGCATGCAACTGCTGAACCTGAAATATCCCTCCCATGTATTTGGTGGAAAACCAAACAACAGTCACCTGATCGCAGACGCCGGTTTTGGCGTGTTTGACGATGCGGAAACCGTGCTGGCCATTGCCGTACCGGGCTGCAGCGAATATACCCGCAAGCAAACGGATGAGCTTACAGAATGGGTAAAACGTCCCCAGATCGGGATGAAGGGCCTGGTATTTATCAAATGCAATGCCGATGGCAGTTTCAAAAGCAGCGTAGATAAATTTTACAGCGAAGACCGGTTAAAAGCCATTGCAGCAGCAACAGGTGCCCAGCCGGGCGACCTGATCCTGGTACTTGCCGGCGCTGAAGAACGTACCCGCAAAGCCATGAGCGAGCTGCGTCTTGAAATGGGCAAACGGCTGGGACTGCGCAAGGAGAACGAATTTAAATTGCTGTGGGTACTCGATTTCCCGCTATTTGAATATGCAGAGGAAGAGAATCGCTGGGTAGCGCGGCACCACCCGTTCACCTCACCCAAACCATCGGATATTGAAACCATGATCGGCAATAACCCGAAAATTGAAAATCCAGCAGAATACCTCAAACATCCTTACGCGCATATCAAGGCCAATGCCTATGATATGATCCTGAACGGGAACGAAATCGGAGGCGGCAGCATCCGGATCTACCAGAAAGAACTGCAGCAAAAAATGTTTGAAGCCTTGGGTATGGATGATGCCGAACAACAGCATAAATTCGGGTTCCTCCTGGGCGCATTTGAATATGGCGCCCCCCCGCATGGCGGTATTGCCTTTGGATTCGACCGGTTGTGTTCCATCCTCGGCGGCAGCGAAAGCATCCGCGATTTTATCGCCTTTCCTAAAAATAACAGCGGCAGGGATATCATGCTGGATGCCCCGGCGACCATCGACAACAAACAGCTGGATGAGCTTAGCATCCGCCTGGAGCTGAAATAATTGACCGGTAGCTTTTTAAAAGGATATTTTCCGGACCGGCAGCGATCCCTGATACGGAATCACTGCCGGTCTTTTTTATTACAACCTTTAATAGCCCCGTTCTGCCGCTTTTTTGTACTTTTAAGACCAAATATCGAACCATGCTGCAAACATTACCCGGGAATATACCACAGCTGATCATTTTAGGAAGCCTGTTTTATTACCTGGTCCGGAAAAAGAACACACTCAGCATACTCCTTTTTTTCAGTTATCTCGCCTGCTTCATCATCGGCCAGTTTCAAATCTATCAGTCGATTTCATTCCGGGGCGATTTCGGTGAAAAGGCACGGGTCATGCAATTATTGGGTGCCCTGTCTTTGCTGGTTTATACGGTTTTTGCCATTACTTTTTTAATGCTGATCATCAATATTCTTAAGCCTGTGGCACAAACATATCAGTTCCTTGATGACTCCCAACAAAGTAATGAGCATCCGCAAATGCCCGGCTGAGCGATGGATCAACGCCAAAAATACCCTTATCAATCATTATTGACCATTCACCTTAACATTAAACCCACCATAATGAAACGGATTCTTTTATACACGCTTTGTTTATCCATCTTTATCACAGCCTGTAACAAGGACGATGATTTTAAACCGGATGAGCCCAAGGTTACCACGGAGGCCCAAACGCTAAAGGACGTTGCCTATGGTGGCGACAACCTGCAGCGGATGGATATTTACCTGCCCGCAAACCGGTCCACAGCCACCACCAAAGTGTTTATTTTTATACATGGCGGCGCATGGGCTGAGGGCGATAAGGCAGATGAAGCCCATGCCCCGTTAATTGACTCCCTAAGAAGACGCCTGCCGGATTGGGCGATCTTTAACCTAAATTACCGGCTGGCCAGCCTCAACGGCATTTCCGTAAAAAATAAATTCCCGGCCCAGGAAGAAGATATCAAAACGGCCATCCAGTATATTTACGACCGGCGGCAGACCTTTACAATTTCCGACAAATGGGTATTTGCCGGCGCCAGTGCCGGGGCACAACTGGCATTGTTGCAGGGGTATAAGAATAATGGCACTATCAAACCCAAAGCGGTGATCGATCTTTTCGGTCCCAATGATATGGCCGCTTTGTACAATTCCTATACCAGTTCCGACCCCGGTGAAGCATTCCTGATCAACTTATTACTGAGTGGCACCCCCACCAGCAACGCAACCATGTATCATGACAGCAGCCCTATTAACTACGTAACGGCTCAATCGCCCCCTACCATTATTTTTCATGGTGGTTTGGATGATGTGGTTCCCAAAGAACAGTCCTATACGCTGGAAGCCAGGCTCAACAGTGTGGGTGCTAAAAACCAGTTCGTTTATTATGCCAACCAAACGCATGGCTGGTCAGACCCTGCGATCTGGTATGATTGCCTGAACAAGGCTCAAAGTTTCCTTACGGCAAATGTGCAGTAAGTTGTATTTACATTGCTGTATTTTTAAATCACTGTTCAATCAGCTCAAAGCTATTTTCCAGGTTGGACAGCCCGTTGCTATATACCGCTTTGGAGCCCGTGGCATACCCGCCGGTATTATATAATTGTGTACGGGTTTCAGAATAGCTGGTGCCCGAAGGCAGGGTTTTGGTTGTTACGCCTGCTATGGCATGCTGGCTGCAAAAGCCGGCACTCAATACTTGCATTGTCCGTTCGGGCGCTACATCATACTCGCTTCTTTTACTGGTATAGGTAAAGGTTTTCTCCTGTGTTTGTGTTCCGGATGCATCATAACTCTTTTGTAACGCGATATCCTTTTTGTCGGCCGTAAATTGATACACCTCTTTCCCGGTGAGTGTACCCGATGAATTGTAACGGGCCGCTTCATAACCTGTAGCGGTGAAGCTATAAATGGTATAGGTATAGAGTGCACCGCTGGGCAGACTATACAAATTAGCCCGGGAAAGATTTCCGTTTGCATCATATGTATAGGTTCTGTAGCCATAAGACGCGTTGTCAAAGTCGGCCCGGACAATCCTCCCGCTATTATCCCACTGTGCTGTTAATACATAATTACTCAGATCCCCTCTGGATATCGACTGGGTTATTTTTCCATTAGCATCGAAGGTATATTCAATGCTCCATGATGAACTGCCCTGCACATGGCTGCGTTTTTTTAACAGGTAGGTTTTATCGGGTACGGCTTTGGCATCTTTGTCCTTGTTGCAGGCGGGCAAAACAGCAGCCAGCAGCAGTACGGTAAATAGTTTTTTCATTTCCAGATGGTTTTAATTTTATTGAAACAAAAATACCAGGCAGCATGGCCGGTATACAAAACCAACCGACGAACGGAAGCAAAAAATCGATAAAAGAAAATCAGCAGGTATATGGATGTTGAACTTTCGGATATGAGCGATCAGTCAGTGTCAAAAGATCGCAGATCGTTTTAGCGCTACATTTTAGACACCAGGGTACCAGACATGCTCCCGCAATGCATTTGCACCGGTATATAACGGCTGTTGTCTAAAACGGCAGCACTGCATTCACGGTTTTCTTTTCGCCGCTTTGTGTAAAAAGGACCAGGTCTTTAATCGTTACCGCTCTGTCAGCCACCGTAATCGTTCCGGTAGATTTTTTGCTGCCCGTAAATTCCTCGTTATTAAAGCCTGCTCCGATGCCGCTTAACGCCACGGCCACAATACCCGGTTCCGGCTCCGTCATAGGGAGCGTACTGCCGCCATCATAGATCTTTAAAGCAGGATTGGTAGTGGCATCTTTTTCATTCACAAACGTAACCTGTAACAGCTGGAAGTTAGGATTTGTGGCATCGCCCTCATTATGCTGACATAATACAGAAAAACCGGACCGCTCTTTATCATTGCCAAAATACTGGGTGGTAACCGCTGCATGGACTTCTTTTCCATCAACGCTAAACCGGCCGGGTTTATCTGCATCACTGCCGGTTTCAATTCCGCTGGCTGCAGCGGCTTCCTTTACTGTATGATCGGCCTTCTTATCCATATTGCTGTTGCCGCAGGATACCAGCAACAAGGAAAAAACGAGTGCAGGAAAAATGGTTTGCTTCATTGTTTGATTTTTTATAGTAGTTGATTTTTATTGTGAAAGAATCCCCGGCTATCATCATTGAAACCCCGCTGCATATGATCCGCGCAAATCAGGAAATCATAGCTTCATATACGCACCATAGACCGAGCTACATTTATGCATACATACACTCCTGGAGGACGGCGTATGCTTATCCTTTACAGGAAAGCTCAACAATGACCAGCAGCAGGACCAAAGCCATTTCCATTCGCATCATTTTACTTCTTTTATTTTGCATCAAACGATCAATACCAAAATAAAATACCGCAGCAGCCATTTGGAAATTTTACCGATGGACGGCGGCAAATAATCGATGAACGGAAATGTAGCGTAAGGAGATGTCAGACGTCAGATTTCAGACATCAGATTCCTGGCATTAAGTACTCGTGACATAAATATGTCTTTCACTAGAGGAACAAATTAGAAAGCAATAACAGGGCATCACTTTTGCATTCAATACCTGCCGTTGAGGAAAGATGATTAACCCGGTAATAGAAATCCTGGCTTTTACATTTTCTATTTCACCGATATTTAAAGTGCTCCGGGGGGCGCTTTATCTTGCGTCCGATTTCAGGCATGCGGGCTCAGTCCTATATTTTCAAATTCCCGGATCGTTCAATTCAAACTCCAGGCAAGACCAGGTATACACTCCGTCATAATGAAAAGACACCTTAACATGGATCTTCTGGCTCAGTTCATCTACCAGTCTTAAACCCAGGCCAGACAGCGATGCAGCACTTTGTTCCTGGCTGATCAGTTGTTCGTATTGCTGTTGTGTAAATGGCGCGCCCTGGTTTTTGATCACCAGCTCCGTTTTATCATGCGCCTGTTTTGCCTCAATTTGTATTACGGTACCATCGGGCGCGGCTTTAATAGCATTTTGCAAGAGGTTCCGGATGATCGTTTGCAAATAGTTGGCATCGGTTTGCACGAGCAATGTTTCAGGCATCTCGGTTTTATATACAAGGTTCCGGGCATCGCTGTTCAGCTGCAACAGGCGTTGACAATCGCCCACAACCGCTGTTATATTGACCGGCTGCAATTGCGCCTCAAAAGCATTCATTTGTGTTTTACTCCACAGCAACAGGTCTTCCATCGTTTCCAAAAGAGACCCGGTGGCACTTTGAATTTTGCTGTTCAACGCCGCTTTTTGATCCTCACTTAGCGCATCGGGATTGAGCTGTTGCAATTTCAAAAACTGGTATACCTGGTTAATGGGACTTCGCAGGTCGTGACTGATGATGCCAAACAATTTGGCCTTTGTTTTATTGGCCGCTTCCAGCGCTGCATTCAGCGTTTCCAATGCATCGGCATTCCGTTTCTTGTTCCGGTAAAACAAAAACAACATTCCGGCCAACAGCAAAAGAGCGCCGATGCCGCCCATCAGCCACCAACGCTGCTGCTGCGCAAAAGACAGCGCTGCTTTCTGGGTTTCTATTTCCTTTGCCTTTTCTTTATTCTGAAAGCGGGCTTCCGCATTGGCCATACTTTGCTTTGCGGCCCGGGCATCCAGTGAATCACGAAGCGGCAGGTATTTTGCATAATACAGATCGGCATCCTGCCACTTTCCCATTCCCTGGTAACAGTCGGCCAGCGCTCTTAACACTTTGGCATACAGATCGGCACTCAAACCCTGCTTTACCGTTTCTGCCTTCACCAGGTACGGCAATGCAGCGCTGTATTTTTTTTGAACGGATAGGGCCCGGCCCATCATATAATTAAAGGATCCGGTTTCCAGGGCATCTGTTATTTTACTGCCGATCAGTTTTTCTGCCGCTGCAAGGTATGGCATAGCCGTCGCGATATTTTGCCGGTCAAGGTAATATTCTGCGTTGGAGAGATAGGTATTGAACAATACAGACCATCCATCAGTAATGTTATAGGTGCGCTGCACCATATTTTCTAATGAATCTGAATACTGCGCAGCACGGCTTGTATCGCCCAGTCTTATATAAGAGGTGCTCATACCCTTGAAATAGGCACAGATACCGGCTTTATAGTTCCACAGCAAGGGGCGGGCCTGGCGGTAAAATTCCAGAGCCTTGGTGTAATGATCCATTTTTTCATACAGGTCACCGATATTAAAATAGGCAACGCCTACATTAACAGAGTCAACACCGGTGTCCTTATAGCGTCCCTGCTCCATTTCTGTTTTCACCAATCCAAGCACCTGAAGCCGGTAATTTAGCTCCTGCTCCCGCCAGCCGATCACGCCATAATAATCGGCCAGCTTTATATAACATTCGTTTTTCAGCGAAGCATTGGTGGTCGTATCGATCACCCGGTTTAACTCCGCAGCCGTTTTATCCCGCTCCGTGGTATAGCCATCCGTATAATTATACAGATACATCAGCTCACGCAATGCATTTACAATCCGCTTATTGTTCCGGGCAAGACGTGCATAACGGAGTGATTTTTCATAATAGAAAATCGCTGAATCAGCCTGCACGCCCTGGTAGCCAACACCAATATAGAAATTGAACAGGGATTGTCGCGCATCGTCTCCCGGTTCAATCAGGGCAAGGGTTTCACGCGCCAATGCCTGCGCCTGCCGGTATTCCTCAACCACATTTAATGAATCGCACATTTCAGCAATGCGCTGCAATTGCTCTTTCTTCGTTTTGAACTGGCTAAGCGCCGGAATAGCCACCTGCGCCCCCGCAACCGACCATGCAAGCAGTAAGAAACCTGTAAAAAGCAGTTTGGGTATCAATATAATTTCATTTGTGATACAATCGGCCGGTATGTTTTGCCAATGGGTATTTCCGTATTTCCACAAACCAGTTTATCCGCATGCTGTTCCCGTACCTTCTGTACCGCAACAGCATAACTCCGGTGCACCCGCAGAAACTTTTTCCCCGGAAGCCGTTCCAGCAGCCCGGTAAAGGTAGCAAGCGTCATATAATTTTTGTGCTCGGTTACCACTTTGGTATAATCCTGCATCGCTTCCAGGTAAATAATATCATGCTGCGGCAGTTTGATATGGCGGTGGCCATCCTTAATCACCAGGCTTTCTTTTTCCACCAGTACTTCATAGGCCGCAGCCTTTTTCCGGATCTCCAGGTATTCGTTGATCTTGCGGATACATACGGCCAGCCGCTCTGCTGTAAGCGGTTTTAGAATATAATCCAATGCAGCATGTTTAAAGCCATCCAGTGCAAATTCCGCATGCGAAGTAATAAAAACACAGGCCGGCACCCGGTCTTTTACCTGGGCGATAATATCAATGCCGTTAAGCCCGGGCATATCAATATCCAGGAACGCAATATCCGGAGGGTGCGCTTTTATAAAAGCCAGTCCTTCCGACGAATCGGTAAAATAGCCACAAGGTTTCAGCGCCGGGTAAGCAGCTATATATTCGCGAAACACCAGCTGGTCAACCAGGTCATCTTCCAATACAGCAAACTGAAAACCTTCTGTCATAAACAAGTTAATGTACTCAAAGATAATCTATTTACGGAAGTCCCCCGGGCCTGCCAGCCAGCGTATGGCCCGTACTTCCGCTCCCATACCTCCGAAATAAAACCAGCCGCAGCAAAACAAACCTGTAGCGCATATGAGGCGCTATCCCCCCATAAACGGTATTTTATACCGGCGGCGCGCCTACCACCATCATTTTTAATTACATTTGATACAGCAATGAACAAAGAACACTGCTTAAACGCAACGATCACATTTGAAACAGAACGGCTGTTGCTGCGTCCTACCAACGAGGCGGACGCGCCCTTTCTTTTTTATCTGATGAATGCCCCCAAATGGCTCAAATACATCGGCAACCGCGACATCACTTCGGTTGAAAAAGCCCGCAACTATATTTTACAGCGGATCAAACCACAGCAGGATCAGCTGGGTTTCGGCAGCTTTACGGTGATCCGTAAAACGGACCAGAAAAAAATGGGTACCTGCGGACTTTACCGGAGGGCCGTATTGCCGGCGCCAGACATCGGCTTTGCCTTCCTGCCAAGGTTCGAGCACAAAGGCTATGCATTTGAAGCAGCCCAAACAATCCTCGAAGCAGGGTTCAACACCTTTCACCTGGAGCAGATCTTTGCCATCACTACCCCCAACAATGCCTCCTCCCAAAAGCTCCTGATGAAGCTGGGGCTGAAACCAACGGGTACCATCCGGCTTCCGGGCGATGAGGTGACCTGTTGTCTTTTCGGGCTTCAAAATCCACTTCACCTGTCGCGGCAGGCTCCGGACAGCCTCCCCTATGGGCCATAAAAAAGCGGGGTGCCCCCGCAGGTTGGTTCTTTTCTTACTTATGGGTTTTCTTTCTTAAGCCGTTTTTTACAATGTCCCTTACAGTTTTACCCATGCAAAAGAACAACCGCGCCTTTAGGTGTTGGCCAATACCGGCCGGGAACGCGAGCCGGCGATGCTTTTAGAAAAAATCGAATAAACCGCCATTACCTGCCAGTCATTTTAAAAATATTCGAACCGGAACGGGCATTTTACTATTTTTACAGAAACGATCTCAATACATTACTATGAAGTTAAAATTAATTGCTTGTGCAGCCGCCGCCATGCTGCTCGGCCTTCATACAAAGGCACAGCAAAAGAATTACCAGTGGGCTGCGGGCACCACCGATGGCATTCCTTACAAATATGTAAGTAACGACCCCATGAAAACCCGTTTTTATACCTTGAAAAACGGGTTAACGGTTATCCTCACGGAAAATAAAAAAGAACCAAGGATCACTGCGAAGATCGCCGTAAGAGCCGGAAGCAATACCGACCCAAAAGACCATACCGGGCTGGCGCATTACCTGGAGCACCTGTTGTTTAAAGGAACCGGCGAAATGGGTACGACTAATTTTGCAAAAGAAAAGCCCTACCTGGATCAGATCGAATCCTTATACGAAGAGTACAATACTACTACCGATACAGCAAAACGCAGGGCCATTTACAAAACCATCGACCAGGTATCAGGGGAGGCGGCCAAAATTTCCATTGCCAATGAGTATACGAAGCTGATGGCCACCATGGGCTCCCAGGGCACCAATGCACATACCTGGGTAGAGGAAACCGTTTACGAGGAAAACATCCCGTCTACATCACTGAACAAATTCCTGAAAGTACAGGCCGACCGCTTCCGTGACCCCGTTTTCCGGATCTTCCATACCGAGCTGGAAGCCGTTTACGAGGAAAAGAACCGTACAATGGACAATGACGCCTGGAAGGTTATGGAAGCCATGCACCGCAACCTGTTTCCAACCTCCAATTACGGACAGCAAACAACTATCGGTACTATTGAGCATTTAAAAAACCCGTCCCTGAAAGCCATCCGGGAATACTTTAATAAGTATTATGTACCCAATAATATCGCCATTATCCTGTCGGGGGATTTCAATACCGAGGCCGCTATCAAACAGATCAACCAGCAGTTTGCCTATATGCAGCCCAGGCCAGTAAGCAGCTATGAGCATGCGCCGGAGCCTGAAATAAAAGGCCCGGTGGTAACCGAAATCCTTGGACCCAGTGCAGAGAATGTGCAGATCGGTTTCCGCGGTGGACCCGAAGGCAGCCGGGAAGCGATGATGGCCGACCTCCTTTCCTCCATCCTTGCAAACGGAAAGGCCGGCTTAATTGACCTCAACCTGAACCAGCAGCAGAAGATCCTTTCGGGTGGCGCCTATTTAAGACAGTACAAAGATTACGGGGTCTTTGATATTTATGCCACCGCCAAGCAGGATCAATCGCTTGAAAATGTAAAAGACCTGTTGTTCGAGCAGATCGATATCATCCGTAAAGGTACTTTTGACGATAATCTTTTAAAAGCCATTATTGCCAATTATAAATTGGATGAGATCCGCGGGCTTTCCAGCAACGACAACCGGGCGAGCCAGCTGATGCAGTCTTTTATTGCCAATAAAGGTGAAGGCTGGATCAAAAATGTATCCTACCTGCAGGCACTTTCAAAGATCACCAAAAAAGACGTGGTGGATTTTGCCAACAAGTTCTTTAAAGACGATAACTATACCGTTATTTATAAACGCAAAGGCGAAGACAAGAGCATTGTAAAAGTAGAAAAGCCGGCGATCACACCCGTGGCTACCAACGACAACCTCGAATCCGACTATGTAAAAAAAGTGAATGCCCTGCCGGCCACACCGGTAAAGCCGCTTTGGATCGACTATAACAAAGCCATCCAGAAAGGCAAAGCGGGCAATGCCGAATTGCTGTATGTTCCCAATAAGGAAAATGAGCTCTTCAGCCTGTACTACCGGTTCGACATGGGATCCTGGAACAACAAGATCCTGCCGGTTGCCGCCAATTATCTTTCCTATATTGGCACGGATAAAAGTACAGCGGAAGCCATCAACAAAGCCTTTTACAATATCGCCTGTAACTATTCTGTAAATGTGGGTACGGAAAATACAACGGTTACCATCAGCGGACTGCAGGAGAATTTTGAAAAAGCGGTGCGCCTTTTTGAGGACCTGCTGTTAAACTGCAAGGCCGATGATGCCGCCCTGAGTGCATTAAAGGGAAGACTGGCTAAAGCAAGAGCCAACCGTAAACTGGACAAAAGCTCCATCATGCAGGGCTTAAACGCCTACGCCGCTTACGGCGATAAAAACCCCTTTAATTATACCCTTACCGATGAAGAGCTGAAAAGTCTCGACAGCAAAACCCTGGTCGATGCGCTCCATCAGCTGAATGGTTATAAGCATACCGTTATGTATTTCGGCCCCGCTGCAATAGCCGATGCATCCAGGAAAATAAGTACCCTGCATCAGACACCCGCCCGGTTCAATGCATACCCCGAAGGACGCACGTTTAGCCGCACGTCTCAAACCGCCAACCAGGTGCTGTTTACCAATTATGACATGGTACAGTCGGAGATCCGGTGGGTACGCAATACCGATTCGTACACGCCCGCAAAAGAGCTGACGGTAGATGTGTTCAATAACTATTTCGGAGGTGGTATGGGCGGCATTGTTTTCCAAACCATCCGGGAATCAAAAGCGCTGGCCTACTCTACCTACGCCTTGTACCTGACCCCGGCCAAAAAAGAAGACAGCTATAGCTTTATGGGTTACGTAGGAAGCCAGGCCGACAAAATGAATGACGCAGTTGCCGGTATGAATGAGCTTATCACTACCTTACCCAGATCCGATAAAAGCTTTGAAAGTGCCAAGGCCAGTCTGAAAAACGACCTGGAAACCGACCGTATCACCGATGACGGCATCCTCTTCAGCTACCTGGCAGCTCAACGCAAAGGGCTGGATTATGACATTCGCAAACAAAAATATGATCAGCTGGGCAAAGTGAGCTTTAGCGATATACAGACCTTCCACCAGCAGGAATTGTCGGGCAAGCCATACACCTATTGTGTACTGGCCTCCGATAAAAAAGTAAAGATGGAAGACCTTCAAAAGATCGGGCAGGTAAAAACCCTCACCCTCGAAGAAATCTTTGGGTATTGATCATGCATCACATTCTTAAAAAAGCCGGGCGATCGTCCCGGTTTTTTTTGTCCTTTTAAAAACCGGCGCAGGTGTTTAAGGAATGGGGTTATGGCTTACCCGTCTGTTGCACTCCTATCCGCTTTACTTGCGTCGCACCCTTCAGCTTCAGTACTGCTATCGGCATTGAGTGACCGGCTATTTTTCCGATGCAACCGGAAAATAGTTAATTTCATCCTGTAAAAAACAATAACAATGAAACCAGGCCGCTTATTGCTTCTGATCTGCCCGCTCCTGATCTCCGGTATGCTGTATGCGCAATCTGCTGTTCCAAAGGCGAAGGTAGACTATGATGCTTTTGCGCAGCTTGTAAAGGATGTAAAAGAGCACCGGAAAAAAAGATTGGTGTCCCTGGATGCATTTTTAAAATTAAGTAAGGAGAACGGGGTAGTGATCCTCGATACCCGATCTGATGAAATGTACAACCGCAAACATATCAAGGGCGCCCTTCATTTGAATTTCGCCGATTTTACGCAGGCGAATCTGGCCAAAGTCATCCCTTCCTTCGATACAAGGGTATTGATCTATTGCAATAATAATTTCGATGGAGATCAGCAGTCTTTTGCCACAAAGGCAGTGGTTCCGGCGGCAGCACTCAAAAAAAGTAAACCCATTACACTGGCATTAAATATTCCAACCTATATTAACCTGTACGGATACGGATACCGCAACGTTTATGAGCTCTCCGAGCTGGTAAATATCAGCGATCCCAGGCTCAGGTTTGAGGGAACGGAGGTTCCGCAACCCGAACTACCGCCGGCCGGTGTTACGTTAATGTCGAAACGATAAGAAAACCGCTGCGGGGAATGTAAAATCAATATCGTTTAATTAGGTGCTTTTTTTATCATTGCCGCAGATACCCCGATGGCGGCTGCAGCACCGTCGCCGCAATATTTTTGAGTATTATTATAAAGTCTGTACCAGATCTGCACATCTGCGACCTTAACGAAAGGACATTGCCTATAAAATAGTAAATGTAAAAGTAAGCTGCCGTTACGGCTCAATAATCTCATTTTCTGAAAAAGATCGCAGTGGAACATCTCACATCAGCAGAAACAAAAACAAACCTGGAACGTTGAACCCGGAGCGCTCCCTGCAGGGGAAAGCCATTACGGGCGAAGCAATACCGCTACATTTTAAATTGGATATGCTGCATTTTCCCCGGGCTATCCGCCGCTTTTCTTCACCTGGGTATAGCCGTTCTTCTGAAACCATTGAAGCAGCTTGTCCCGGTGATCTCCCTGGATGATGATTTCCCCATCCTTAGCATTGCCACCCGTTCCGCAAAATGACTTCAGCTTCTTCGCAAGCTCCTGCAGGTCGTCGTCGGTCCCAATAAATCCCAGGATCACGCTGGCCGTTTTACCACCCCGGTGTTTGGTTTCCAGCTGTATCCGCAGCCGTTGCTGTGCCGGTGGCAGGGTTTCCTGGTTCCCTGCGTCCTGATCAAATTTAAAATCGGGATTGGTACTGTATACAAACCCGTGCTGATCTGATTTATTCTTTGCCACTTTTTTCTTTTGTTTAAAGTTCCAGGTTCAATGTTTTAAATTGAGTTCCCGGTTAAAATTGGATATTGCCGCTTTAATGGCTAATGGCTGATAACTGATAGCGAACTGCTGACTACTGCATATTGTTTCAGATCTGTCCTATGAGACGTTTAAGATTGTTTAGCTTATACCACATCAATGGTTACCAATATCAGGCAGAATACACGCCCAACCTGAAACGTTGAACATTAAACCTGAAACTTATATCACCGCCTTCAAACTCAGGTCAAGACTTTGTGCCTGATGAATCAATCCGCCCACACTCACAAAATCAACACCGGTGGCTGCATAGGATTCGATCGTATCCAAATGAATACCGCCGCTGGCCTCTGTTTCAAAAGCCCCGTCGATAATGGAAAGCGCCGCTGTTATCTGTGCAGGTGTAAAATTATCCAGCATCACCCGGAATACTTTTCCCTGCCCCACATCCATAACCGTTTTTACGTCTTCCAATGTGCGGGTTTCAACTTCGATCTGTATCGGCAACTGGTTTTGCTGCACATAAGCATATGCTTTTTCAATAGCATTTTTAATCCCTCCGGCATAATCAATATGATTGTCTTTCAGCATGATCATATCATACAAACCAAACCGGTGATTCACACCGCCGCCGATGCGCACGGCTTCTTTTTCCAGTAACCGGAAATTCGGTGTTGTTTTACGGGTGTCCAGCAGTCTTGTTCGATAGCCCTGTAACTTGTCGGTATATTTTTTTGTAAGCGTGGCAATACCGCTCATGCGTTGCATGCAGTTCAGCAGCAACCGCTCACATTGAAGAATGGTATGTTCCAGTGCCTTTACTTCAAAAGCAATATCCCCCGGCTTCATGGCAGCGCCATCATGCATGAAACAGGTTACCACACTGTCCGGCTCTTTAAATTTTAAGATCTTTTCCGCCACCTGCAGTCCGGCCAGTATGCCTTCCTGTTTTACTTTCAACGCAGCGCTTCCCTTCGTAGCCGGGTCTATACAACATAAAGTAGAATAATCCCCGGATCCGATATCCTCCTGAAGTGCCTCCCGGATCAGGTGTTCAAGTTTTTCCTGAAATACGTCCATAGCTGTAAAAATAAACAGCCTCTCATTAGGAGAGGCCGTTTTATCACTAAATTTTCACAGAATTCTTATTCAATCAGCTGAAAGCGCAGTTCCTTAATCACTTCCCCGCTTTTTTCTTTGCGCATAAAGATGTTTACCCGGTAATTTCCACCGGCGGTTTGCAAGGTTCCGATGGCATAGTTACCATTTGGAGAACTGCCTTTGTGTTTCAGCTCAAATCCTTTTACCGCATTCTTGCCAAAAAAGTCTTTCAAAGCCTGCTCTGCCTGCGATTTGCTATAGGTATTGCTTTTATCGGCGATCTTTAATTCCATATTTTCACCAACATTGGCTACCAGTTGGGCAGCATTGCCGGTTTTAAGACTGGTAATCACACCATCCACGCTCTGCGCGTGCAAACCGGTGATCAGTAAGCTGGTTGCAAAAGCAATTAAGGACAATCGTAAAAAATGTTTCATTGTATTCATCATTTTTGTTATGATCCGTTGTTCAAGGTGGTACGAATATATTAAAAAAACATGCTTCGCCCTCCTTTCATGAAAATGTATGTAAATAGAACTCTTTTTAGTCACTTATTCTTCAAACATTCTTTTTAATTTTACGGCTTCGGCCGCAGTACCCGGTATCCTTCTGATTCCGCGGCTTCTAATTTTTAACTAAAAGCAAGTTCAATGTCACAAAAAAGAGCAATTTTACTAATAATGGACGGCTGGGGACTCGGGAAAGTTGCATCCGCAGATGCCATCCAGAATGCTAACGTGCCTTTTACCAACTCACTATACAGTAAATACCCCAACACCACACTCACCACTTTTGGTGAATTGGTAGGATTACCGGAAGGGCAAATGGGTAATTCTGAAGTAGGCCACCTCAACCTGGGAGCCGGACGCATTGTATATCAGGAGCTTCAGCGCATTAACGTGGCCATTAAAACCGGTGAGCTGGCGACCAATAAAGCCTTGCTGCGTGCGCTTACGCATGCTAAAGGAAACAGTAAACCGCTGCACCTGTTAGGACTGGTAAGTGATGGCGGCGTGCACTCGCATATCAATCACCTCAAAGCACTAATAAACATTTGTAAGGATAACGGTCTGCAGGAAGTCTATATTCATGCATTTACAGACGGAAGGGATACCGATCCTAAAAGCGGACTTGGATTTATTGAAGACCTGCAGCAACACCTGGATCAGACCGGTGTGGGCCGGATTGCAACCGTAGATGGCCGTTATTACGCCATGGACCGGGATAAGCGTTGGGAGCGTGTAGCGCTGGCTTATGAAGCGATGGTAAATGGCAGGGGCGAAACCGCTGCATCGGCTATTGAAGCAGTTCAAAACAGTTATGCCAACAACATCACGGATGAATTCATTAAACCTACCGTGATCATCAATGCGGAAAACCAGCCCGTAGCCACCATTAAAAACGGGGATGTGGTCCTTTGCTTCAACTTCCGTACAGACCGTTGCCGGGAGATTACTGAAGTGCTGACCCAGCAGGATCATCCCGAGCAGCAAATGCATACACTGGACCTGGATTATACCACCATGACCGTGTACGATCATTCGTTTAAAAATGTACATGTTTTGTTTTACAACGAAGATCTTACCCAAACCATCGGCGAAGTGATCGAAGCCAACCATCTGAAACAGATCCGTATGGCTGAAACGGAAAAATACCCGCACGTGACCTTCTTTTTCAGCGGCGGGCGCGAAAAACCTTTTGAAGGAGAGCGCCGTATCTTAAAGCCTTCTCCCAAGGTAGCCACTTATGACCTGCAGCCGGAGATGAGTGCCCGGGAACTTACCGAAGCCATTCTTCCGGAAATTCATAATAAAACAGCTGACTTTATTTGCCTGAACTTTGCAAATGCAGATATGGTGGGCCATACCGGTGTATTTTCTGCAGCTGTAAAAGCCGTGGAAACGGTGGATCAATGCGTCGGGCAGATCGTAACCGAAGCGTTGAAACAGGATTATGTGATCTTCCTCACCGCCGATCATGGCAACTCGGATTACCTGGTGAATGAAGATGGCAGTCCGAATACCGCGCACAGCATGAACCCCGTTCCCCTGTTCATTATCGACAACAACTGGAAGGGCACGATAAAAGAAGGCAAACTGGGCGATATTGCACCAACCATTCTTACATTTATGAAATTGCCGATACCGAAGGAAATGACCGGGGATATACTGGTGGATAAGGTATAACATGAATGCATCCGGAAATCGTTCAGGAGGCTGGGTCAAAGACGTGAAGACTTTTGATGCAGCCTCTTTTTATTTTACAACTAACAGCTTATATCTACAATGAACCCCCATTTTCAAATAACCTATGAACAAACTGAAGAAGACGTTGCAGCCTTGTACGTCTATTACTATCTGAAAAGCTCCGTTCACAGGAAAAAAAGGTTTCTAAAAACCTGGTGGCCGCTGTTATTTGGAATTGGCCTGGTTCTGGTATTTAAAGGATTCGACGTTCACCGATATCAATGGAGCGATTTTCTGTTTATTTTATTTGTCCTCTGCCTCTTAATTTTTCGAAAACCGCTGGATCAATGGTATTTAAAAAAACAAGCGAAGAAGCTGCTCAAAAGAGGAAAAAACACAGATCTTACAGGGAGCAGGACCCTGATATTTCTTGACGAAACACTTGTAACAATAACAGATTCCACCAAATCGGAAACACGTTGGTCTGCTTTTGAATGCCTGGCGGAAACCGAGCTGTATTTTTTCCTGTTTGTTCATGTAAACAGCGGCATTATTATTCCCAAACACATATTAAAAACGCCACAGGAGGTCATTGCCTTCAGATCTTTTCTGAAAGAACGCATCGCTTAATTAACGGCCTCCTCCAATGACATTTTTTAAAATAACATTTACCGGCTAATTTTGTACGTTTCCAAACACCTTTAGCAACAATTGACACAGGAACAGTTTTCAAATATTGCATCTACCATTCCGCATCAGCCGGGCATCTATAAGTATTTTGATGAAACCGGGAAGATCCTTTATGTGGGGAAGGCAAAGGACCTGCGCAAGCGGGTAAGCTCCTATTTTAATAAAACCTTTACCAATTACAAAACCCATGAGCTGGTACAGCGCATACATCACCTGGAGTTTACCATTGTAAACAGCGAGCCGGATGCCTTCTTCCTGGAAAACTCACTAATCAAACAGTTTCAGCCCAAGTACAACATCAACCTGAAGGATAGTAAATCCTATCCTTATATCGTGATCAAAAACGAACCCTTTCCACGCATTTACCTCACAAGGCAACCGGTAGATGACGGATCGGAATACCTGGGCCCCTATACTTCTGTGTTTAAGGTGCGGGAACTGCTGGAGTTTATTAAGCGTACCATCCCGATGCGTACCTGCAGCCTTAATCTCACCCAGAAAAATATCGAAAAGGGGAAATTCAAGGTTTGCCTGGAATACCACCTGGGCAACTGTAAAGGCCCCTGCGAGGGATTACAGACCCGTGCAGACTATGATGAAAATATCGGGCAGATACGCGATCTGCTGAAAGGCAACCTGCGGCCGGTGATCCGTCATTTCAAAGAAGAGATGAAGACCTATGCCGAAGCCCTGGCGTTTGAGAAAGCAGAGCAGGTACGCAAAAAGATCGAATACCTGGAGGATTATTATCAGTCCAAATCGGTGATCACGGGCATTAAAGGCGGCGATAAAGATGTGTTCTCTATCATTAAAGACCAATCGATCGCCTATGTTAACTACCTGATGATCCGGAACGGAACTGTGGTGCAAACACAAACCAACAAACTGGAAACCCACCTGGACGAGCCCGTGGAAGAAATCCTGGTATATGCCATCAGCCAGCTGCGCATGACCTTCAACAGTCATGTACCAGAAATCGTAGTACCTTTTGAGATCGATTACCCGGAGGCCAATGTTGAAGTTGTGGTACCCAAGGCCGGAGACCGCAAAAAGCTGCTGGAACTTTCAGAAAAGAATGCCGGCTATTTTATTGAAGAACTAAAGAATAAGGAACGCATAAAGATCAACCGGAATGTAGACCATGTAAAAGTACTGGAGCAGTTACAGATCGATCTACAGCTTCAGGAGCTCCCCGTTCATATTGAGTGCTTTGATAACTCGAATTTCCAGGGCAGCTACCCTGTGTCGGCGATGGTTTGCTTTAAGAACGGCGTACCCAGCAAAAAAGATTACCGCCACTTTAATGTAAAAACCGTGGAAGGCATTAATGACTTCGCCAGCATGAAGGAAGCGGTTTACCGGCGTTACCGGCGCCTTACGGAAGAAGGTGAACCCCTGCCGCAGTTAGTGATCATTGACGGCGGAAAGGGCCAATTGAGCGCCGCGCTGGAAGCTATTGAAGCACTGGAACTGCAGGGCAGTATTACATTGGTTGGATTGGCGAAGAATGTGGAAGAGATCTTTTTTGCGGGAGATAAGGATTCGCTGAAACTGCCCTACAACAGCGCCAGCCTGAAACTGATCCGGTTTATCCGCGACCAGGTGCACCGCTTTGGCATTACCTTTCACCGGCAAAAAAGAAGCAAAGGCACGTTTAAGAACGAACTGGAATCTATAAAAGGCATCGGAAAAAATACAGCAGAGGAACTCTTAAAAGCATTCCGGTCGGTAAAAAACGTCCGGGAACAGTCGCTGGACGAACTGACCGCCGTAATCGGCAAGGCGAAGGCACAGCTGGTGATCGATCATTTTGCATCTTAGATGCACCGATATGTGCATGTGGGCATTTGAAAATCCCCTTCAGGAATATAACCGATCCAATGAAAATATTATTCTAAACCTGGAGATACGGGTGCTCAATAATCTTACCGCTGTAAAAGACAAGAGATCGGAAAATGGAGCATTTCTCTCAAGTCCTAAACGAAAACCCAACCTGAAACATTGAACGTTGAACCTGAAACAGCTCCCTAATCCTCATCCATTTCTTCGCGCAGCTCTTCACTGATATGCACCAGCACCTTGTCAATCCGGTGACCGTCCATATCAATGATCTCAAAATCGAATCCGTTCCAGTCGAGTTTATCACCGGTTGACGGGATCTGTTTCACCCGGTGCAGGATAAATCCCGCCAGGGTATCAAATTCCTGTTCGCCTTCGTTCATCCACTCGGCTTTATCGAAATAGGAAAGGAAATCATAGAACGGGATCTGCGCATCTACCAGGAAGGAGTCATCCTCCCTGCGGATAATTTCATAGTCGTCCTGGTCTTCTTCCGGCATATCGCCGATAATGGCTTCCAGGATATCATTGAGCGTGATCATACCCAGTACACTTCCGTATTCATCCACAATAAAGCAGGAATGTAACTGGGATTCCTTAAACTTTTCCATTACCCGGAATGCCGTATTGTTTTCCGGTACAAAAAGCGCCGGGCGCATCAGTTCTTTAAATGGAACGGTATCCTTATTCGTATACAGGTCCTTTAAAGAGATCACTCCTTTGATATTATCAATTTCCTCATCACAGATCGGGTAAATGGAATGCGGCTCTTTCAATATCTTTTCACGGATCATTTCCTCCGTATCATCTACCTTAAACCATACGATATCACTGCGGTGGGTCATCAGCGAGGTAATATTCCGGTCGCTCAGGTGAAATACCCGTTCAATGATCTCCTGCTCGGTTTCTTCCAGTGTACCCTGTTCGGTGCCTTCACTGATAATGGCCTTGATCTCCTCCTCGGTAACCTGGTTGTTCTCGCTTTTAATATTAAAAAGCTTCCCGATCAACCCACTCGATTTTGTAAGTAACCAGATAAACGGATACGTGATCAGCGAAACCCATCGCATCGGCTGCGCCACGAATTTGGCTATTTTTTCAGGGCGTGAAAGTCCGATGCGTTTAGGCACCAGCTCTCCAAAAATCAGTGTAAAATACGTGATAATGATCACTACGGTAGTCGTAGCAATACCCTTGCTGTAGGGTGCCACCGCCGGAAACTGTTCCATAAAGGACGCAATATGTCCCGTGATTTTATCCCCGGAATAGATACCGGTTAAGATACCAATAAGGGTGATACCGATCTGAACGGTAGATAAAAATACATCGGGGTGATTGGCCAGTTTCAGTGCTGCCTCCGCGCGTTTATCGCCTTTATTTGCCTGTGCTTCTAATCTTGCTTTCCTGGCTGATACGAGAGCTATTTCTGCCATTGAGAATAGTCCATTGAGTAAAATCAATAAGGCTATTATGAATACTTCCATTAATTTATTTCGGTTGATTCCTTATCGAAGATATGAAATCCGATCCTTTTATTAAATAAGTTTGCCCAAAACAGCCCAATTAAAATTCCCAGGGTTGCCCCCGCCAAAACGTCCAACGGATAATGTACGCCCACGTATACCTGCGCCAGGCCGATCATACCCGCCCACACCAATGGAACCCAGGTATATGGGAAAAAACGCCGGAATGTTGTAAAAAAGAACATGCTGATGCCAAAATGATTGATGGCATGGTTAGACACAAAACTAAAGCCGCCGGAACAACGTCCCAGCACCATCCGTACATGGCCTTCCATTTCCGGGTCATTGCAGGGCCGCAGCCGCTCAAAAATATTTTTAAACAAATGTGCACCGATCAAATCGGTACTGGCAGCCGTACAAAGGAACAGCAGCAACCAGATCCCCCCTTGCTTTTTAAAATTGATCAGTACAAACGCCACTACAAACAGGTAAAGCGGCCCCCATAGATATGGATTCCGAAAAAGCGGGAACACCGTATCCAGAACCGGGCCGGCGCTTTTTATATTGATCAGCTCAAACAGCCATCGATCGGCCTTTACCAGCCAATCCGGGAACGGGATGTATAAAAATGAGGTCATTGGACAAATTTAACAAATGTGCTAATTTGAATTGTGAAAATATCCATCCCGGTGGATCGGGTGTGGAAATGCTGCCCCACCATTACGCCCCCCAGTGATCCTCATCGGAAAGACATCTGTGATTACTACGCCGGAGGAACCGATCTTCCGGAACAAAACCTGGAAACCCAAAAAGGACTTTACGCCTGAAACCAGATCCCATGCGGAACTTTAAACCTCAAACGTGAAACTTTTAACTAAGTTTGCACCCTTATGTTGTCAAGGCTGAAAATACCAAAAACGATCCTTTGGGTCATTAACACCGGATTGGTACTTTTTGCCTTATTTTTTATTTTCCGGCTGATCACATTTTTTGCATTCAACCCGCCCGGGATCTCTTTTGCAGACTGCCTGCCTTCATTTGTACTGGGAGCGCAGTATGATCTCCGCTGGATTTCTATCTTTTTGCTACCCGTGATCCTTTTCAGTTATCACCGTTCTTTTTCCCCGTTTTATTCAGCACGCAGTAAACGCATCTGGACCTGGTACCTGGCGGTGATCACCTTTCTGTTGTTCC
The DNA here is from genome assembly GCF_021044425.1 of Niabella pedocola. Classification (GTDB taxonomy): domain Bacteria; phylum Bacteroidota; class Bacteroidia; order Chitinophagales; family Chitinophagaceae; genus Niabella; species Niabella pedocola. The sequence goes on from NZ_JAJNEC010000005.1 coordinate 1,003,341, forward strand.
TGTTTTTTATCGCCGATATGGTGAGCTTTTCCTACAACCGCACCCGGCTGGATGCCGGAGCGATGAACTTTGTGGAAGACCCCGGCATCTCCCTGAATATGATCTGGCAAACCTACCCGCTGATCTGGATCCTGGTAGGCCTTATTGCAGCCGTTATCTGCTTTAAATGGGCATTGAACAAAAGCCACTGGCAGGTGATCAATCTTACAGACGGGAAGGCTATTATGCACCGCAAAATGCCTTTTGTAATAGCGGCACTGTTGCTGGGACTTTTTATTTACGGCCGGATCGATGACAAGCCCCTAAAATGGAAGGATTCTTTTGCGCTAAAGGACAGTTTTAAAACCTACCTGGCGCTAAACCCCTTGCAGAATTTCTTTTCCACCATGCAATTCCGCAAGCCCGTCATCAATGAAAAGGGCGCCCGTGAAGCGTTTCCGCTGATGGCGGAGTTTTTACAGTTCCCCCAAAAAGCGCCTTTTGGTTTTAAACGCACTGTGGCGCCGCACAGTGCCGGTCTTGAAAGCAAGCCGAATGTGGTATTGGTCATCTGCGAATCGTACAGCATGTATAAAAGCAGCATGAGCGGCAACCTGCTCAACGCTTCTCCCTATTTTGACTCGCTGAGCAAAAAAGGTATCTTTTTTGAGCGCTGCTTCACTCCACATTTCTCCACTGCCCGCGGGCTCTTTGCCATTTTAACAGGAACGCCGGATGTACAACTGTTTAAGTTCTCTACGCGCAACCCGGAGGCGATCGATCAAAACACCATTATCAATAATTTCACCGATTATTCGAAACATTATTTCCTGGGCGGGGATCCGGGCTTCAATAATTTTGAAGGGTTGCTGATGAACATCAGCAACCTCCAACTGCATACCGAACAAACGATCGACGCACCACGGATCAACGTTTGGGGCATTAGTGACAAAGACCTGTTCCTGGCGGCAAACACGGTTTTCAAAAAGGAGCGGCAACCCTTTTTTGCGATCATTCAAACCTCCGATAATCACCGTCCTTATACCATACCGGAAACCGACCACGATTTTCAAAAGAAGATCATTTCAAAAGACAGCCTGGAAGCCAATGGCTTCGAATCGCTGGAGGAATACAATACATTCCGGTATGCCGACTATTCCATCCAGAAATTTATAGAGACCGCTGTGCAGGAAGACTACTTTCACAACACCATATTTGTATTTATCGGCGATCATGGGGTTGCCGGCAATGCCACCAGCGTATATCCATCCGTGTGGACCACGCACCGGCTTTCGGATGAGCATGTTCCGTTCCTGATCTATGCGCCCTATCTTGTTGCGCCGCAGCAACGGAAAGAAACCGTTTCCCAGGTTGATGTGCTGCCTACGATTGCAGGCTTGTTACAACGTCCCTACGACAATTTCACCCTGGGTCGAGATCTGCTGGCTCCGGATAAAAAAGGCAACCTTGCTTTTATTACCAATACCGCCGGCAAGATCGGCATCGTAGACGACCGTTTCTACTACGTAAAAAGCCTCGATTTTGCAGAAGAGGACCTTGTGCCCATTGATACCACCATCGTTTATCCCCGCCGGGTACTGGACTCGGTACGAACAAAAATGAGTGCACTAACGAACGCCTATTATCAAACCGCACAGTACCTGCTGCTTAACAATAGGAAAACACCTTAAAACGGCCGTTTCAGAGGCTTTACGGTCAAAATTTCAAGGATTCCCGGTTCCCGTCTCTGAAAAACAGCTTTTCCCTGCAATGGGCTGCCAGCAAGGGGCGCTTTATGAGCGAAAGGATATCCCCGTTTCCATAAAAGTAATGTTATAACTAAAAGAATGTCGCTGAAGGAGCGTACTTTTGCAAGTTCAAGAAGCACGTTGAAGTGCAACGGAGGTCCTTGAACCCTAACATTTAAACAGCATATTGTGTCGCTTATAAAAAGTATATCCGGAATCCGGGGAACCATTGGTGGAAAGACCGGGGAAACGCTTTCTCCCGTTGATGTGGTAAAATTTACAGCCGCCTATGGCTCTATTCTGAAGCAGGCAGCACCTTCCCGGAAACTCAAAGTAGTAGTAGGGCGAGACGGGCGCATCAGCGGACCGCTGGTTAGCAGCCTGGTTACCGCAACCCTTAGTGCATTGGGAATCGACGTAATCGATCTAGGTCCCAGTACAACCCCAACGGTAGAGATAGCGGTACCGATGGAAAAGGCAGACGGAGGTATTATTCTTACCGCCAGCCATAACCCCAAAGAATGGAACGCATTGAAGCTGCTGAACAAAGACGGGGAATTCATTTCAGCGGAACTGGGCAAGCAGCTATTGGATATTGCGGCTGCGGAAAATTTTGAATTTGCGCCGGTGGATAAACTCGGTAAAATTCAGCAGAACGATACCTATATGCAAAAGCATATCGATGCGATCCTGGCCTATCCGCTGGTTGATAAAGAAGCCATCGCAAAGAAAAAATTAAAAGTAGTAGTAGATGCCATTAATTCTACCGGAGCTGTTTTTGTGCCGGCTTTGCTGAAGGCTTTGGGTGTCGAAGACGTGCTTGTATTAAACAGTGAAGTAACCGGTAATTTTGCGCATAACCCGGAGCCCCTGCCCGACCACCTGTCGGAACTTTCCAGTGTGGTGGTTAAAGAGAAAGCGGATCTTGGCATTGCCGTTGATCCGGATGTAGACCGTCTTTGTTTTGTAAATGAAGATGGCAGTATGTTTGGCGAAGAATATACACTTGTGGCAGTTGCTGATTATATCCTTTCAAAACGCAAGGGTAACGCTGTAAGTAACATGAGCAGCACCAAGGCATTGAAAGAGGTTACGTTGAAACATGGCGGCGCCTATTACCCTTCTGCCGTAGGAGAAGTAAATGTGGTATCAAAAATGAAGGCGGTCAACGCGGTGATCGGAGGTGAGGGTAACGGAGGCATTATTGTGCCCGACTTTCATTATGGCCGCGATGCACTGATCGGTATCGCCTTGTTCTTAAGCCATTTGGCGCACCATAAAGGAAGCATCAAATCGCTGCGCGGTGTGTATCCGGATTATTTCATCAGTAAGAACAAAATTGAGTTAGATAAAAGTACCGACCTTCCCTCTATTTTTGCCCGCATCAAAGAGAAGTACAGCAAACTTCCCCTTAACGATGAGGACGGCCTCAAAATAGAATTTGATGAAGATTGGGTACATTTAAGAATGTCGAATACAGAACCCATTATCCGTATTTATTCCGAAAGCGATTTTGAGGTAAAAGCCAAGAATATCGCGCAGAAACTGATGCAGGATATCAAGGAGAATATGGGCTAAAACAGGGCACTACCCTTGCTCCAGGTTTAATATCCAACTTAAAGGCAAGATTCCCGGCCGGTGCTTCATATCGCCCCCCTGGATCTTACACATGAAGGGTTAAACCTTGCACGTACATCCCCGTAGTCTACAAAATCCATATGCGATTGCTTCATTAACTTTGCGATCATTTTCGCCGGGAGGAGACATACCGGATAAATAGGAAGAAGCGTTCATGGAAAAAATATATTTAGACAATGCCGCAACCACTTGCCTCGACAAGGAAGTACTGGATGCGATGTTACCTTATATGACCTCAGGGTTTGGCAACCCCTCTTCTGTGTATTCTTACGGAAGAGAGACCCGGCTGGCAGTGGAAACTGCCCGTAAAACGGTGGCGAAACACCTGAATGTAAAACCAGGTGAAATTTTCTTTACCTCCGGGGGAACCGAAAGCAACAATACGGCGATCAATGCGGCGATCCGGGATCTCGGTTGTACACATATCATCACTTCCGGCATTGAGCACCATGCGGTACTACATACCGTAGAACATTACAGCAATGGCAATGGGGTTACCTTTAGCCTGGTAAAATTGCTGCATGACGGACACGTTGACCTGAAGGACCTGGAGGAACAGCTTGCTGCACAGGACCGGAAATGTTTGGTAACCCTGATGCATGCCAATAATGAGATCGGGAACCTGCTGGCCATTAATGCGGTCAGCGCGCTATGCCGCAAATACGGGGCTGTTTTTCATTCGGACTGTGTACAAACTGTTGGGCATTACCCCATTGATCTGCAACGCATTGATATCGACTTTATTTCTGCTTCCGGTCATAAATTTCATGGGCCCAAGGGTTCGGGTATCCTGTATGTGAACAGCAGCCTGGAGATCAAACCCTTTATTTTTGGTGGTGGCCAGGAACGCAATATGCGGGCGGGAACAGAAAACGTATACGGCATTGTGGGCTTTGCCAAGGCACTGGACCTTGCCATGGCGAACTATGAAAACGAAGCGGCCTATATCCGCGGGCTCAAACAGTATATGGCGGAACAGCTTCAAAGCAGGATCCCATCCGTTACCTTTAACGGCGATGCTTTCGGCAGCTGCCTGTACACGGTATTAAGTGCCTCTTTTCCGCAGACGGAGCGCTCGGAAATGCTGCTCTTCAACCTGGACATTCACAATATTTGTGTATCAGGCGGAAGCGCCTGCAGCAGTGGCGCCAGCCAGGGATCGCATGTGATTTCAGCCTTGAACAGCGATCCGGACCGGGTTCCCATTCGCTTTTCATTCAGTAAATACAATACAAAAGAAGAAATCGACCGCACCATCGATACGCTGAAGGCGTTGATCTGATGCTTGTGAGTTACACATATTATTTATAGTAAAGGGCCGGCAGCGGCCCTTTATGCATTCACAACGCTCCCAAATGATTGACCCTTCTGAGCCCCCCACAAAAGGGCACCAAAAAAGCAGCCCGGTTCAAAGCGCTCGGCTCTAAACTGGACTGCTTAGTTAATATGTTTCCGGTGGTTTTTCGTCCCTCCAGGATACTGCTCATTGACGTTCCCGGCAGCATCCATTACGGCTGCTAATGTGATAGCCATTGAACGTCACTGCGATCACTCCGATAAATGCATGTTCCGAAATACCGAACTGGGCTCCGTTATTGGATCTCCACAAATTGTTCGGAGCCTCCATCTTCTGAGTAAAACACCGAGTTGCCATCGCGGGTAAGCTTAATCGTGCCATTGCTGTACACGCCCTGCTTAATACCCTTGGCCTCTGTTTGCGGCAATCTCACCGGCGTTGCATTTCCCCTTTGCAGAATGGCAACTCCCAAAGAGTTATCCGCTTTATAACCAAATACAACTGCAAGCTGCTCACCCCCGCCTACGGCCTTATATAAAACCTTTGTCCGGGCGGAATACGTTGAATCCTTTAAATCGATATCCTTAACGGAAACTGTTGACTTATCCGTTAAGTATGCTTCAACGATTGTAGAATCCTTATCCTTGTAATTCTTTTTTATGTCATCAATAGATTCGATGGGTGTTTCGCCTTCCTGGTTTTTATCCTCGTCCTTGCAGGACACAACAGCTACTACAGCCATTAAACAGATTGGAAACAGTAGTTTTATTCTCATACCTGAATTAAATTTTTGCAAAGGTAAAGCAAAATCCAAATAAAAATCCAATACCGTGGCTTTATAACATTTCTATAGAAATCAGGCCCGATCGCTCTAAATAGCACTTTCTTTATATCAAACTACATACTTATAACCCATTCCCAGGCAATTATCAAGCGCTCCAATTCCAGATTACCGTTGCACTTTCCCTGCCCATTATTAATCGGTCACCTCAGCCTTAAACGAAAGTATATGCCCTGTGTGCGGCTTCGTATTGGCGTTTACAAAGATCTGCTTCATATGGGTAGCCACTGGTTGAACCTGCGTATGAAACACGGCCTTGATCGTTCCTTTTTTACCCGGCATTACCGGTTCCTTTGGCCATTCCGGAACCGTACAGCCACAGCTGGGTTCTACACCCGAAATCAGTAAGGGTTTTGTTCCGGTATTAACAAAACTGTATTTCATCACGGCGGAATCACCACGTTTTATTTTCTTCAGGTCGCGGAATGTAGAATCCTCCCATTGGATTGTAGTAAAGTTCGCCGAGTCTGCCTGGGGCATTTTTGCAGCATTACTGTCCGGCCTTGTTTCGTTAGCGGCAGGCTGTGTTACACCAGGTTCCGTCTTGCTTTTGCAACTATTGCCGGCTACAGCAATCAATATTATAAGGGCACTTTGTTTGAGTATCCGATTCATGTGTATAACAATAAATGACTAAAAGTAAAGAGGCTACCCATGGGTAGCCTCTTTATTATCGATAAAGCAATTGAATTACTTTACTTGTTGACCTTGAGCTTTCATGATGATAGCACCATCATCAGGATTGTTAGACGGGATAGTCTGAATTTTTAATTTCACTAACACATCGTCTGTTCTCTTGTTCACGTTCGGGATGAACTTACCGCTGAAGTAGAAACCTTCGCAAGCACGGTTCTGGTTGCTAGGCCAAGGACCATCATAGTAGCTTCCGTGAACGGGGTTGCTGCCATTTGGTGCCAGGTATCCTTTAGGACCAGTCCAGCTATACTCATAGTTACCCAGGTAAGGATAGTTCGGGTTGAACGGACCTCTTACTGTAGCGCGAGCTGTTGTACCACCATTGTAGATGCGATAGTTTACTTTCACATAACCGTTGTACAAATAGATACCATCCCACTGATAAGTTGAAGTATTTGTAGGCTCTGCTACATCATAAGTACCATAGTTAGGATCTGCCACTGTAAAGGTTCTTGTACCGTTGTAGGCAACGAAAGGTCCAAACAGGTAAGGAGGAGGAGTCAGGTCATAAGAGCTACCATTTGCTCCATTCTCACGGCTGTAGTCATTTGCCGCACCGCTTCCGCTCTGAGAACCAGAGTTACCACCAGGAGTACCATCAACACCATGGTCATTCAGGCTGAACCAGGTATTGTACCAGTTTTGCAGGTTCAGTGTAGAACTTCCACCAGGTTTAGGCTCTGTAGGCCCAGGGATTGGGTTACCAGCATCACGTGATGTGTAGTAAGTTCTTGCAAAAGCCGCACCGTCTACTTCAGAAGGAACGATGATCGGGTGAATGCTGCTCTGAGAAGCGCGACCACCAGTGTTAGCATACCCGCTAGGAGTACCAAACATGTAATGGAAGTCGATAGAACCAGTTGCACGTGCTGCTCTCCAGGCTGCACCCAGATTGTTATCAGCAACTTGCTCCAGATCGATCGTTTTTCTCAGTGTGTAATCTTCACCTGTTCCGGTGTTCACCTGAGGAGCTTTTTTCCACATTGGCCAGAAATCAACCAGGTCGCCAATAGTCCAGCCGGTTTGCTGACCGCCCGGAGAACGTCCGGCTTCAGCATACTGCCAGTAGCAAAGTGGGTTGTTAGTGCTGCCTGTCGGGAAAGAAGACGCGTTCTGAGACAGACGATCGTAATCTTCCTGAGAGAATGTGTAGATATTGGTTGGGCTTACACCAACAGGAGCGATCTGAGGTGCACCTTTACCATATCTTAAACCACCACCAGTTGCTTGCTGACCAGGAAGGCCTGCAGGGTTCCAAGGAGCTGGGTTTGTAGAGAATGCGCCGGTAAGCGGGTTCGGAGGATTGTTGGTTCCACCACCCTGAGCGCCTACAGAAATACCAGCAGCAACACCGGCTGCTCTTACAGCGGCTACGAAAGCAGCGTTCTTAGGATCTTTAGTGTAGATGAACTGACGTCCAACAACGTTCTGCTGAAGCAGCAGGTTTTGCAGATCGGTAGTTCTTGTCGGGATCATATACAGTTGCTCAGGAGCAGTCAGCGCCGCGTCAATGAACATGATTTCACGACCGTTAAAAGTATACCAGTCCGGATATTCAGCAATACGCTGCTCAACATCCACACGGTTCAACGTGTAAGAAGAGTTGATCTTGATATTTTTATCAACGATCAGGGCAGTATCATGGTAAGTGCTGATCTGAGAACCGTTGATCATCGCTTTGTCCTTCAGCGTGATATCGATGAAGAATACACGAGGAGTAGCAGTTACGCCGATAGCGATACCGTTTGCAGGCCAAGCACCACCAGCTTTAGGTCCAAACAGTTTGGAATCTGTGGTATTGAACCAGTAGTCTCCGTTTGCACCGTTAGCTGCAGTAGGATTACCAGGACCAGCCAGGAAGTTGGTACCGTTTGCTCCAGCAGCACCTGTTGCTCCAGTTGCACCTGTTGCTCCGGTTGCGCCAGTAGCACCTGTGTTACCAGTTGCACCTGTATTACCAGTTGCACCTGTGTTACCAGTTGCACCAGTTGTACCGTTTGCTCCAGCTAAAGAAACACCAGCAGGCCAGGTTCCGTCAGCTTTTTTAGGACCATACAGTAACTTTCCAGTTACGTCAAAATAAAAATCGTTGGTTTTTGCATTGGGTGCAGTTGTTGCAGTTGGGGCTCCGCTACCACTGTAGATCATTGTTCCATCAGCACCTTTGGCACCGGCAGTACCGGCAGCACCAGCAGGGCCGGCAGGACCAGCAGGACCAGCAGGGCCCGCAGGACCGGTGTCTCCTTTCTTACAGGAATCCAAACCTGTAAGCAGGGAGGCTAGAACTAGGACGGATAAGAATGTACGTCTCATAAAAGTTTAATTTAATTTTATTTACTAGTTAATGATTAAATAATGCCTACTCTAGAAACTGCTTTTCGGCTTACGCAGGGTTGATTTTTTTATTATGCCACAAGAATACGATGTTCTGTATTTACTTTTACTAACAAAGGACATAAAGTGATTTTTAAAGGACGAAACGACATCAAAAAACAATACGTCCTTCATTTTTACGGTTACTGGAGACGATTTTATATAAGCGGCTCATGCCAATTTTGCTAAGCGATTTGTTAATTTCATTTCCGTTGGTCAATTTTAACTTACACTCTTTATTAAATACATCACTATCAAGGTATACAATTTTTGAAATGTTAATGATGGTGCTTTTATCGATCCGGACCAGCTCCTTTAAATGAATGCGCTGGTCGATAAACGTGATGTTTTCATTCACCGTTTTCTGACTGCCATCCTTAAAAGTGATCTCGCAAATGTTGCGGTTGGATTCCACAAAAAGGATATCGCGCTGGTTCACATATAGCAGCGAGCGGTTTGCCTTTAGCGTGATAAAATGGTCTTCGATTATATCCCTAGCCTCTTCCTGAAGCAACCCGATTACCCGGCTGATCGATTTCCGTAGATCATTGGAATTGATCGGCTTCATGATCAGCGAAGTAACACCTATATCAATGATATTCTGCAGCTGGTTTAATTGGTTGGATGAGGCCACAACAATGATCTTAACCCTGAAAACCTTTTGGTTAATAAGGCTTTCAATGATTTCAAATTCTTTGTTTTTCAATAGCTTAAGGTCAAATATCAGGATATCGGGCCGGTGCATAAAAATAGCGCCAATGGCTTGTTCCATAGTGGAGCAGTAATCCAGGAATTGCAATTGGCTATCGGTTACGCTTTCTATTTTAAACTTCAGCAAATTCCATGATACCTTGTCCTCATCAACAATCTGAATTTTAAAACTCATAGATAAGTACAGCTTGTTTAATTTTTTGGTTTTTCGCAGTTATGTTTTACAAATGACACGTCAAATCCCCTAGCCTCCCATACCGAAAAAAACGTATTGGTAGGTGCAATATATATTAACTTTTAAAAAAATATTAACTTTTTTTCATTATTTTTTTCCACATTATGTCCCAATACATTGATATTCAACAAAATGAGAAATTGTTTAATAAAAAAATAATTTTGGAAACATGGTTTCCACTGCCGCCGCAAAAGCAAACGGTTATTTGTTCCTTACAGGCCGGGGAACAATAAAAGCAGTCTCTTAAGAAGGAACAGTGTCGTAAGCTTCCTTCTTACGTTCCCCGATCTGCTGCCGCCACATGGCATAGTAAAGTCCCTTTTGCTGCAGCAGCGCGGCATGATCGCCGGTTTCAACAACCTCTCCTTTTTCCAACACGTAAATCCTGTCAGCATGCAGTATGGTACTCAACCGGTGAGCGATCAATACCGTGATCTGATTTTTCTTTGAAGACACCAGCTTGATCGTTTTGGTAATTTCCTCCTCGGTAATCGAATCCAGAGCAGAAGTGGCCTCATCAAAAATCAACAGATGCGGATGCCGCAACAATGCCCGGGCAATAGCAATACGCTGCTTTTCCCCGCCGCTTAGTTTCAATCCGCCTTCACCGATAACGGTATCCAGTCCCTTCTCCGCACGCGCCAGTAAACCGGTACAGCTGGCCTTTTCAAGTGCGTCCTGCAGATCGCCGTCGGTGGCCCCGGGATTTACAAACAACAGGTTCTCCTTAATGGTGCCGGCAAACAGCTGTGTGTCCTGCGTTACAAAACCGATCTGTACCCGCAGTTGATCAAAGTCGATTGCGTCTCCATCAACACCGTCATAATAAATTGTTCCCTTTGCCGGGCGGTAAAGCCCTACAAGCAATTTAACCAGGGTACTTTTGCCGGAACCGCTGGGCCCTACAAACGCAATCGTTTCTCCTTTTTTTACCGTAAAGGAAATATCGTTCAGCGCATTAAAATGTGCCGTCTGATGACGGAAAACGATATTGCGGAACTCCAGCAATTCAATCATCCCGATCTGCCGTGGATTTGCCGGGCGCGGCTCTGCTTTCCGCTGCATGAGCTTATGGAAATTATTCAGCGAAGCCTCGGCTTCACGATAGGAAATGATGATGTTCCCGATCTCCTGCATGGGACCAAAAATAAAGAACCCATAAAACGAAAGGGAAAGGTACTGACCGGGCGAAATGGCATCCTTAAAGATCAGCCATAACAAAGTGAAAGCGATCACCTGTTGCAAGAAGTTCACCATGGTACCCTGGATAAAACTGAGTGCACGGATGCTTTTTACCTTCTTAAGCTCCAGCCCCAGGATCTTAAACGTATTGTTATTGAGCCGCTGCACCTCCTGCTCCGTAAGCCCCAGGCTCTTCACAATTTCAATATTGCGCAGACTTTCGGTGGTGGTACCGGCCAGCGCTGTTGTTTCCTTTACAATATTTTTTTGAATGACCTTGATGCGCCTGCTGAGCAGGCTGGTAACAAAGGCGATGGCAAAAATACCTACTGCATATACCGGCATGATGGACCAGTGCAGCTGGAAGGCATAAACCGACACAAAGACAATACTGACAATAATGACAAAAAACACATTAATAAAACTGGTAATGAATTTTTCGGTATCTGTTCGCACTTTGGTAAGGATGGAAAGGGTTTCGCCGCTTCGCTGGTCCTCAAAATCCTGGTAAGGCAAGCGCATGGAATGCTTCAGCCCGTCGGTAAAAATGGTGGCGCCAAATTTTTGAATCACCACATTTACAAAATAATCCTGGAAGGCCTTGGCGATGCGGCTTACCATTGCAGTACCAATAAGCAACATTAAAAAGAACAGCAGCCCATGATATCCGTTTCCGCCAAAGAGGTATTCGTGCTCCGACCGCGGTGCGGTTTTGGCATGATCAAAATGATGCGGGTGGGTAGCAAAAAGATCCAGCAGTTTTCCGCTGATCAGCGGCGCAAAAAGTGAAAATATCTGGTTTATGGCTGCCAGGAACAAAGCCAGCACCACCAACCAGCGATAAGGTTTGATATATCGGAGAAGGATACGCATACAATTACGGTATATTTTTTAAAACGACCTCAAAGTATAAATTTCCTGTCTATCAGGAAATTTTTTATTTACACAAACAATAAAAACCGCCAATGGTTGGACGCTCAGCATTTTGTTATAAAAAGTAATTTCCCGGATCGCCACGCAAAACTGCTTCTTTTATGACACCTCCGGGGTAACACAATTTCTTCTTCCCACATAAAAAACAGATCAATTTATTACAGAGAGCTTATTTTTGGTCCCCCGTGATACCGACCGGGTCTTAAAAATTTGAGGCTGCAAAAAGTTCACGATCAACCGCGGTTTCGATAACGTTGTATAATTAAAATGACTTCAGCTAAAGAGCACACATTTGTAGTACCGGCATACAGGGATTCGCCGCATTTGGAGCGCTGTATCCAAAGCCTGTTGGAGCAAACCGTTCCGACCCAAATCCTGATCGCGACCTCCACCCCTTCCGATTATTTAAAAAACATGGCGGACCGGTACCGGATCCCCTATTTCGTTTCGGATGCGGCCAGTTCCATTGCGGGTGACTGGAATTTTGCGATGGAGCAGGCCACCACGCGGTATATTACCATCGCCCACCAGGACGACATTTACAACCCGGATTTTACAAAGGAAGTACTAATAAAACTGGAACAGTTCCAAAACAAAAAGCCCCTGATGGTGTTTACGAATTACGGGGACCTGGTAAACGGCAGGGAGCGCAAACGTTCGCTGAATGCTTTTGTAAAAGACGCCCTGCTTTTTCCGTTTCATCTTAAACGTACGATTCAAAGCAAATTCATTAAAAAGGCGGTGCTGTCCCTCGGTAATTCTATTTGCTGTCCCTCGGTAACCCTCGACCGGGAGCACATTGGCGGCATGCAGTTCTCGCCGGCATATACCTGTGTTTTAGACTGGGTGGCCTGGCTGACGCTGGCCAAACAGGAAGGCGCGTTTATCTTTATTAATAAAAAACTAGTACAGCACCGGATCCATATCGATTCGGAAACCACTAACCAGATCAAAATAGGAAAGCGCCAGCAGGAGGAACAGGCGGTATTACAATCCGTTTGGGGCCGCACATTGGGGCGGTTTATTTCCAGGCTTTACAGCAAGGGGCTTACCGATAACGAGGTTTAAGCGCCTACAGCTTTTGCTCAATTGCCCATCTTAAATTAGCCGGTGCATTCGGATGCTGCGGGTCCAACTGCAACGCTTTTTGACAGGCTTCCCGCGCCTTATCCCATTCCTTCAGCATATTGTAAGCCGCACAGATATTGTTGTATGCATCGGCATTGTTCGGATCCAGCGCCAGTACCTGCTTGCAGGTATTGATACAGTCTTCATACTTCCCGTTATTATACTGTTCAAGGCTGATGTTGATGTAATTCAATACAGAAACGGCATTCGCAACATCTTTCGCAAGCGGGGCCAGCGCTTTCCGCTGCTGGGCGGCCTGCAGGTATTGCAGTGCTTTAGGGTCCCCAGGGTTCAACTGGAGTGCTGCACTAGCTGTTTGTTTTAATGTATCCCAACTGTTTAAACCCTGCAATGCTCCCATCAGTACCTCGTAAGCCATATATGACCGGTTATTGATCGCCAAGGCCTTTTCCGCCATATTTTTAGCATCCTCAAACCGGTTCTGCTCCAGGAAATAACGGGCAAAATAGCTGTAGCCGGCATCGTCTCCCGGTGCCAGTCTCAACGCCATTGAAAAATTTCCAATCGCTTTACTATGCTCCTTCAAACCACCATAGGCAATGCCCAGGTTGATGTATACCGTGCTATATCCAGGGTTAAGATCCCGCGCCTTGGTAAAGATCTTAACCGCTTGTTTGTAATCGCCTTTCGACATCTGCGTAAGCCCATAGTTCATCCATCCCCTTCCATTATCGGGGCTCTTTTCGGTTACATCTTTCCATAGCGTTTCTTCAGTATCCCAAACCTGGTTACGCTTATACACCCCAAATGCGTTGGCCGCGATAATTAAAAACGCACCGGCGATCAGGTACCGGTAATGCTGCTTCATGGTAAAAAAAGATTCCCGCTTAATGATCAGAAGTCCCAGGGCTGTTACCACGCTTAAACTGAGACCTGCAAAGGCAAAATACATCCGGTGGTCGTTCATTACCTCTGCGAACGGCACCAGGGAAGTGGGTAGTAAAGAAGCAGCAAACCAGATCAGTCCAAAGGCAATGGGCCGGGTTGCACGCTGCCGGGAAGTTTTGAAAATGGTAATGATCAACGCAATGACAAATACGACGCCTACTATAATGCGCCAATCGAGGGGATTGGAGATTACGCCCAGATCCGTATCAGCACTCAGGTCGAACGGCAAAAAGAACGAGCGGAAATAATGGAACCAAACGTAGGTCTGCGTAAGCCAGCTATAGCCCAGCGGGTTCGACATTCCATGCGAAGCTGAAGCCTGCGACATCCGGGAGAGTGTATAGAGCTGGGTGCCCGCCACCGCCACCGCCAGCGGCAACAGGGACCAGATGCTACCCAACACCTTTTTAATGTTGGAACGTCTGAAAACCGCATACAATGACAATTCCTTTTCAAAAAGCAGCACATAGAAGAACAACAGGATCGGCAGTACCGGAACCGTTTCTTTGGCAAAGACCCCGATCACGGCTAACAGAATATACAATCCATATTTTCTTTTTTGAGGGTAGGCTACATACATTAAAAAAGAGGCTACAATAAAGAACGTCGATTGTACATCCGATCTCGAAATGATATAATTCACCGTTTCAGCAGCCACCGTATGCAGGCCAAACCATCCGGCCCCCATCAGCGCAATAAATGGCACCCACCTATGGGTACTGACCTTGCCGATCAATTGCCGGTACATAAAAAACAACATAATACAGAGGCCAATATGCCAAAGAAAGGTAGAAAGCTGAAACACAAACGGATGCAACCCTCCTGCCAGCCAGTAATCAATCGCCAACGAGGTTGTTACCAATGGGCGAAGTCCCCGGTGATTAGTGCTGGCGCTGAACATATCCGCATTGGTAAAAAACTCCGGAATATTGCTGAGCTTGCGGATGGCCACGTTTTCCTGGATGGTATGACTGTCATCAAAATGAAAACCATTGTCGAAATGGTTGGCATAAGCCAGTATTAACAGGATCAGCAATACCAGACCGGCGATAATCAAACTTTTATGTTGCTTCATTTTAAACGGATCTCCAATTATTTTGGTGTAGTCATCTTTTTTTTCCTGCTTTTGTGCGTTACCCGCACCGGATTCAATGATTGACAGACTGAAATTAATGGCGGCAAAATTAACCCAAACGGCACAATCTTGTACAGATCGCCTAATTTTGTATATAAAATAAAACTAATCGCGGATGTCTTTAAACAATTCCATATGCGTGGTGATTCCTACATTTAATGAAGCGGGAGTCATCAGGGAAACGCTCAGCAGCCTGTTTGCATATGGATACACCATTGTACTCGTGGATGACGGATCATCTGACAATACCCGGGAGATTGTAAAAGACCTTCCCATCTACTATCTTCGTCATGCAGTAAACCTGGGTCAGGGCGCCGCCATTCAAACGGGGTTAAACTTTGCAAGAACCCTTACACAGTGTAATTATTTTGTAACCTTTGATGCAGACGGGCAGCACCCGGCGGAAAAAATCGGGCCCATGACCGAATTCCTGATTGCCGGAAACCTGGATGTTGTACTGGGATCGCGGTTCCTGGGAACCAAGGCACTCAACATGACCAAAACCCGGAGCTTCCTTTTAAAAATAGCCCGGGTTGTTAATTACTTTTTTTCCGGACTTTTTCTTACCGATGCACACAACGGGTTCCGCGTAATGAACCGGAAGGCGGCTTACGCCATTCATCTCAATGAAAATGGAATGGCGCACGCCACAGAAATCCTGATACAGATCAAAACGCATAAACTGAGCTATGCTGAATTTCCGGTAGTAATCACCTATACCAGTTATTCGCTTCAAAAAGGGCAACAAAGCCTGGACAGTGTTAAAGTCCTGCGGCAGATATTGATCAATAAATTCTTTAAATAATGAACAGTATTCAAATCATATTGATCGTTTGTGTTTCGCTGATGACCTTATATATCACCAGTATTTTCAAGCCCAATAAATTACTCATCCTATTTCTTTTCCTGGCCTGTGTATTCATCATTGTATTTCCAGATGAGCTTACAGGCCTTGCACACCTGGTTGGTGTAAACCGGGGGGTAGACCTGCTCTTTTACTTTACCTTTCTTTTCTTGTTTCTTACCATCATTGTTTTGTATAAAAAGATCCGGGATCTTCAAAAAAAGATCACCAAGCTCATCCGGAATGATGCGGTAGGCAATGCGCAGCGGCTGTCTGAAACCAGTTCGCCGGCAGATGGGCAACCGCATACGGAGGAGCACTGATCATTTTTAATCATTATAGATACCCAGTTGATTCAGCATCCCTTCCGGGTTGTTAAGGAAGGCCTTATAAACCGCATAGTGTTCCGTATCCGTAAACCTTACCGTTCTTGGCTCCGGCAATGAAAGCTCGATGATCTTGGCATGAGGATATGCAAGAATCATCGGAGCATGCGTGGCAATGACCAGCTGGCTTTGGGCACCAACCAATTCATGCATCCGTACTAAAAACGACAATTGCCGTTGTGGTGAAAGCGCCGCCTCCGGTTCGTCCAGGATGTAAAACCCGCGTCCCGAAAACCGGTGCATGAACAGGGAAAAGAAAGATTCGCCATGCGATTGCTGATGTAATGATTTATTGCCGTAATGTCCCAGTAATCCTGGCTTTTCTGCTTCCAGATCATCCACATAGGATGCGGTATTATAAAAGGATTCAGCCCTTAAGAAAAAGCCATCCCGGGCTCTTAATCCTCCTCTTCCGATCCGTAACACATCGGACAGGGGCGAATGGGTTCTTTTTGTTGCAAAACTAAAATTCCTGGAGCCCCCCTCCGCATTAAATCCGTATTGTATCGCAAGTGCTTCCAGCAACGTCGACTTGCCCGATCCGTTCTCCCCGATGATAAACGTTACTTTTGGATGCAGGGTCACCTTTTGCAGGCGCTGAATAGCCGGGATATTGAACGGATATACAGATGCATCTGCTATATGCTCCTTAACAATCTCAAAGTAGTTGATATATTGCTGATCGATCATCTGCGCTTTATAAAACAAGTATTTTCAATCCGCATCACGAACTGTTCACGTTACGCGGCAGCTCAGCCCGCCCAGTTTTCCCGGTCGAGGCTGCGATATTGAATGGCTTCAGCCAGGAACTCGGGCCGTATTTCCGGCACCCCCTCAAGATCCGCTATGGTACGCGATACTTTTAAAATGCGGTCATACGCTCTGGCCGAAAGCCCCAGCTTTTCCATAGCCCGTTTCAGCAATACCTGTCCTACCTGATCAATGACACAGATCTCTTTCAGTTGTTTGCTGCTCATTTGTGCGTTACAGTAAATGCCGGGTGATTCCTCAAAACGGGCCAACTGAATTTCACGGGCGCGGATCACCGCCTCCCGGATGGCCCCGGAAGTTTTTTCATTGCGTACAGACGATAGTTCGCTGAATGCCACCGGTGTTACCTCCACATGCAGATCGATGCGGTCCAGCAAAGGCCCCGAAATCTTATTGAGGTATTTTTGTACCGCCCCCGGAGGACAGGTACAGGCGCGCTCGGGGTGATTATGAAATCCACAGGGACAGGGATTCATTGATGCCACCAGCATAAAACTTGCCGGAAAATCAACCGCTATCCGGGCACGGGAGATCGTTACCTTCCGCTCTTCTATCGGCTGGCGCATCACTTCCAAAACAGCGCGTTTAAATTCCGGCAGCTCGTCCAGGAACAAGACCCCGTTGTGTGCCAGCGAAATTTCGCCCGGTTGTGGTGTACCGCCGCCACCCACCAGCGCTACATCTGATATGGTATGATGCGGCGACCGGAAGGGCCGTTTTGAGATCAACGTGGCGTTCTCCGGCAACTTTCCGGCAACGGAATGAATTTTTGTTGTTTCCAGCGCTTCCTGTAGTGTCAATGGCGGCAGGATCGTAGGCAGCCGCTTGGCCAGCATGGTCTTTCCCGCTCCGGGCGGGCCGATGAGCAACGCATTGTGTCCGCCCGCCGCCGCAATTTCCAATGCCCTTTTTATATTTTCCTGTCCCTTTACATCTGAAAAATCAATATCAAAATCGTATTGTGAATTAAAAAACGCATCCCGGGTATTTACAACAACCGGGTCTAAACCCTGTTCCCCGTTTTCAAAAAAATCCACCACTTCCTGTATATGCTCCACACCGTATACATTCAGGTTGTTGACCATACCCGCTTCCCGGGCATTTACTTTGGGAACAATCAATCCTTTAAAGCCCTGCTTACGCGCCTGGATCGCAATCGGCAACGCGCCCTTCACCGTACGCAGGGCTCCGTCCAGGCTCAGCTCTCCCATAATTACATAACCGGCTAATGCAGCACTATTCTTTAGTTGCTCTGTGGCGGCCAGCAACCCGATGGCAATCGGCAGGTCAAAAGCAGCACCGCTTTTTTTTATATCGGCAGGTGCCAGGTTTACCACAACCTTGGTACGGGGCATTTCATAGCCGTTGGTTTTGATCGTGCTTTCTACCCGTTGCCAGCTTTCTTTTACAGCATTATCCGGAAGACCAACAATCATAGGGTCTTTACCAGAAGGCATCCAGTTAACTTCTATAATGATGGGGATGGCCTCCACTCCATAAACAGCACTGCCATTGATTTTCACCAACATGAAATGAAGTTAGTGCATTTTACCCTCATTTATACTACCGAGGTACAGGAAGATTTTCCAGGTTCGTGCTGCCGCTGGTGCAACCTCAGGAAGATGCACATAGAAGCTGCTTCCCTGCGTTTTCGTTTGTAACAGATTTACAGCGAGATGGCGTGAAATGCCCTGCTATTTAAACTAAAAAGAGAGACGCCCCGGCAACCATTCCGTTGCCCCGAGCCCTCTCCCTTTGTCAGCTGCCGTCTACTTTCCGGCCATTTCTTTCTTCAGCTTCATCAGTTCGGCCTTTAACCCTTCGATCTCCTCCTGTTGCTGTTTAATAGAAGCCACCAGCACCGGTATCAGGCCCGCTTCGTCAACAGTGCTCACCCGGGCATCCCGGTATGCATTTTTGCCAAACATATACGACACCTTTTTTTCTTTTACAAGATGCGGGAAAACCGCTTTTACATTATCCGCCATAAAGCCATATTGCGCGCCTTCATCGAGCTTCAGGTATTTAAAATCCTTCGCTTTGTATTCGAACTGTTTGGGCTCCAGCCGCACAATTTTCTGCAACGGATTTTCAATTTCAGCCACCTTCGTTTTAAGTTCTTTATCGGTTAAATTTTGTGCTCCGGCAACAAATGCCATTGAAGAAAAAATAAACGCACCCAGCGCTGCCACAACAATTTTGCTGTTCATCATTATTATTAAATTATAAGGAAATAAAAAAATAGACCGGGTATGGAACCCGTGGGAATAAAAATCAAACGTTAAGCAGTCGCCCGCGGAGGCGGTGTAGGAATACGGTCATAACGCATATGCATATAAGGTTGCCGGAAAGCGGCAAACATCTTTATAAAAGAAATGTCTGGCTGCGGGAGCAGGAATCCGCAGGTATCGACAAACACTTCTTCGGGCAGCAACTCTTTTACTTCACAGGTCTTTTTGCCCATTCCAGCATCGGCCGCCAGGGCAATATCTTCCTTATTTACAGATTTTTCATACATCAGTGCGATGTGCGGTGAAAAAGCTGCAAACACAATCACCAGCCCTAAAAAGCCGGCAATAATGTATCGTATCGGCCCCAACATGAATGCTGCAAAGATAACAGAACCGGCTGTGGCAGGCAAATGATCACTCTGGAATTAACAAATCGGAAGACAGCGTAGACGATGATCCTGAATGCGGAACCTGCCGCAATCGGGCATTGTAACAGGAACCGGCATATCAGCACTTCATCTAAAATATACTAATTTGCAACCATGGAAATTAACATTCGAAGAGCCGTTGCGGCAGACTGTAAGCGGATACTGGAACTGGTACAGGAACTGGCTGATTATGAAAAAGCGCCACAGGAGGTTACGGTTACCGTGGAGCATTTCAGGGAAAGCGGCTTTGGGCCCAATCCTGTTTGGTGGGCCTTTGTGGCAGAAAATGAAACCGGCATCGTAGCCTTTGCCCTGTATTATATCCGCTTCTCTACCTGGAAAGGACAGGCCATGTACCTGGAAGACATCCTGGTAACCGAGGACATGCGCGGTCATAAGATCGGCGCCCGGCTGTTTGACCGGCTATTTGAGGAAGCGAAGGAAAGGGGATTGAAACGGATCTGCTGGCAGGTACTCGACTGGAATGAACCGGCCATTAATTTTTATAAAAAGTATCAGGCGCAATTCGATGGAGCCTGGATCAATTGTTCGGTAGATATATAACCCGGAGGCCGTATTTTTTTAATCAAAAGTTCGACTTTGAAAGAAGCGATCCATAATCTTTTTTTTTCGATCTGATAAAAGGCCGGTATGATGCCAGCCTTTTGTCAGAAATACCAACAGGAACGACCGTAGTTTACATATCATCCCTCAAACAAAAAGCCCCGTTTGCAACGGGGCTTGGATAACCAGCAGTAATGGTCCCTATCAGAAAGAATATACGGCAGCAAGTAAGAAGGTGCCGGTGCTTTTGGTTCCGTCTCCGGAATTTTTTGTAAAAATGGGGTCCTTCGCGCTGTCGATCCGGAATTCAGGAATGATCATCAAACCAGTTGCCGGTTTGAAATTGAAGGAAAGCGTGCCCTGGACAACAGACGTTCCCAATAAAGGACTACCATCTGCATTAGTGATCACCCCCTTTTTATCATCGAAATATTCGCCCCGCAGCGTAATGCCAAACTTATCGGTAGGATCTACATTTACATACAATGCAGAACCCCACCAGGCCTGTGAAGACACATCGGGCGCTTTCACGAATTTTACAGTGCCATCGTAACCCAGCGAAAACTTATCAGTAATTTTTGCAGTGGCGGTTAAACCCAGCTGACTGGATGCAATTTCCGCGGTATCCTTACCACCCACATAGTTCAAATACAGGTTTACTTTTTCAGATGTTTTGCTGATTTGCCCGATAACAAACTTCTTGTTCCAGGGAGCCGAAAGATAATCGGTAGGATTGGTAACTCCCGCCATAATGCCAAAGCCCTCTCCCAGCGTAAAATCGGCTTTTAAACCCGTATGCGAAAAAGGGCCGTAAGAAAACATATAGCTCATGCTGTAATTCCGGTTGAGCTGCGGATCCAGCAGTTCGTATCCAACATGCGTACCCCATTTTCCCGCAGATAATTTAACATGTTCCGAAGGTGCATAAGTAATATATGCCTGCTTTATAGCCTGTGTAACGCCGGTTTCGTTATAGGAAAATTCCCTTGCCCGGGTACCAAAGCCAAGATCGACTACCACCCCGGCCTTTCCTTTGGTATAACTTGCCTTTAAAGATGCCATGCCCAGTTCAAATGAATTGTGGGAGTTGGTGAAACTGGTAAAATTATTCGCCTGCTGAACCGATTTCGCATGATTGAAGTTGAAACGGTAGTAGGCATCTACGGACCCGTTAATCTGCAGATCGCCTTTTTCTTCTGCTTCCGGCGTAGTTGCGTCTTGTGCCAGTAGTGCGCCTGAAATAAAAATCGTCTTTGTGAGCAATAGCATTTTCCTCATTCAATAAAATTTTAATTTGTTTTAAAGTGGGTTTGTTGTTTTTCAATAGCAGGTACGTTCTGGTGATTTTCAGGCATTTTCACAGAAAGTAATGGTTCAGATAGCAAATTGATATTAATATATTTATTTTTACATATATGATATTTACAATCAAAATAAAACAGAAAACACATTAAATACTATTTTAAATTCACATTTTATGTGATAAAAATACAAAATGAATCATTTTTTCCTAATTATTTTTCATATATATTTATAAATAATATATAAAATGGCATTTTATTCCGATCAGTTTGCGGGATATTTTTCAGGAAGGCTGTTTGCGAACTTATCTGCAACTGCTATCTTTGCCGCCTCAAAAAAAATTACATGGCAAATACAGCAGACATCAGCCGCGGCATGATCTTAAAGCTCGATGGCAATCTTTACTCAGTAGTAGAATTTGGCGAAAACAAAACTGCACGTGCGGCAGCAAAGGTTTGGGCTAAATTAAAAGGTGTGGATAACACCCGTACGATTGAGAAAACATGGAATTCCGGCGATACCATCCATCCTGTTCGTGTTGAAAAACGCGCCTACCAGTACCTGTACCAGGATGAAACCGGCTACAATTTCATGGATAATGAGACGTTTGAACAAATGAGCGTTGCCGAAAACCTGATCGACGCACCACAATTCCTGAAAGAGGGACAGGAAGTTGCCATTGCAATCAATACAGAAACGGAACTTCCTGTTAACGTGGAACTGCCTGATAAAATAGTAATGCTGGTTACCTACACAGAACCCGGACTGAAAGGCGATACTGCAACCCGTACCCTGAAACCGGCCACTGTTGAAACCGGTGCTACCGTAAGCGTACCTTTATTTGTAAATGAAGGAGAGCTCATCCGCGTAAACACAAAAACGGGTGAGTATGTAGAACGCGTAAAAGAGTAACACAAAATAACGTTGAAAAATGGCTTAAATCTCCCGATTCTAAGCCATTTTTCGTATAAATCGTGGCATTTTTCTTAAAACATCACGGAATTGCTATTGAATTCTTTACCTTAGCTTTTCACATTTTTATGTCGCTTTTCCGTTAAACAGTTAAAAAAAAACTGACCCAAACTATTTTAAATCTTGAAGAATTATGGACTTTAAACAAATCCAGGAGTTGATCAAAATGATCAACAAATCGAATATTGGCGAACTGAGTATTGAACAAAAAGATTTCAAGATCACGATCCGCCAAAAAGAAGAGCAGGTAACCCAGGTGGTTACAGCAGCACCCGTACAGCTTCAGCAAGCGCAGGTGCCTGCACTGCCTACACAAGCCGCTCCAGCCACTCCAGCAGCACCCAAAGCTGCAGAAGTACCTTCCAATACCATTACCATCAAAAGCCCGATGATCGGTACTTTTTACCGCAAACCGGCACCCGACAAGCCCAATTTTGTAGAAGAAGGCGATGTACTGAGCCCCGGCAAAGTGATCTGCGTAATTGAAGCCATGAAACTCTTCAATGAAATTGAAAGCGAAATAAGCGGTAAGGTGGTTAAAGTGCTGGTAGACGATGCTTCTCCCGTAGAATTTGACCAACCGTTGTTCCTTGTTGAACCCTGATTTAATTTGATAATTAACCAATTTGTCCGGAGGACTCCCTAAAAGAGTGCTTCGCACCTTTGGAGAAGATGTGAAAACAGGCAGCTGTTTGCACAACACTTTTAATTGGTTTTTTATTTTCAGATTGGCCTATTTTCAAATTATCAAATCAGAAACATGTTTAAAAAAATATTAATTGCAAACAGGGGTGAAATTGCCCTGCGTGTTATCCGCACCTGCAGGGAAATGGGTATCCAAACGGTGGCTGTTTATTCTACCGCCGACAGCGAGAGCCTGCACGTAAAATTTGCAGACGAGGCGGTTTGTATCGGAAGACCGGCCAGTGTGGATTCGTATTTAAATGTGCCCAATATTATGGCGGCAGTGGAAATTACCAATGCAGATGCCGTGCATCCGGGTTATGGGTTCCTCGCCGAAAATGCCAAGTTTTCAAATATTTGCAACGAGAACGGTATCAAATTTATAGGCCCTACTGCTGAAATGATCAACAAGATGGGTGATAAGGTTACGGCAAAAGAAACCATGATCAAGGCAGGAGTACCCGTAGTTCCGGGTGGCGAAGGGTTGCTGCAAAGCCTCAGTCATGCCAAAGGTGTTGCAAAGGAGATCGGATACCCGGTTATCCTGAAAGCTACTGCAGGCGGTGGCGGAAAAGGCATGCGCATTGTTTGGGAAGAGGCGGAAATGGAGCGTGCTTATGATACCGCAAAAGCCGAAGCCGCTGCTGCTTTCAAAAATGACGGGATCTATATGGAAAAGTTTGTGGAAGAACCCCGTCACATCGAGATCCAGGTAGCTGGTGACCAGTATGGTACCATATGCCATTTGAGCGAACGGGATTGTTCGATTCAGCGCCGCCATCAGAAACTGGTAGAGGAATCTCCCTCTCCGTTTATGACGGATGAATTGCGTCATGCAATGGGTGAGGCTGCAAAAAAAGCGGCCGGAGCCATTGGCTATGAAAGTGTGGGCACTATCGAATTTCTGGTAGACAAGCACCGGAACTTCTACTTTATGGAAATGAATACCCGTATACAGGTAGAGCATTGCGTAACAGAAGAAGTGATCAATTTTGACCTGATCAAAGAACAGATCAAAATAGCCATGGGCGAAAAAGTTTCCGGAGCCGATTATCTTCCCCAAATGCACGCAATCGAGTGCCGTATCAATGCGGAAGATCCCTACAATGATTTCCGTCCCTCACCGGGAAAGATCACCAACCTGCATGTACCCGGTGGCCATGGCGTTCGGGTAGACAGCCATGTATACGCCGGCTATACCATCCCGCCCTATTACGATTCCATGATCGGTAAGCTGATCACGGTGGCACGTACCCGGGATGAAGCCATCAATACCATGTACCGTGCACTGAGTGAATATGTGATCGAAGGCATTAAAACCACCATCCCCTTCCATTTACAGCTGATGCAAAATGAAGACTTCCGTTCCGGAAACTTCAATACCAAGTTTATGGAAAGTTTTGTGATGAAAAAATAACAGATTCAATCCTGTTGAATACAACCCCGGCATAGCCGGGGTTTTTTATGCGCATCCCTTCCACCTGCGCTTGTTACTTCGTTTCTAAAACGCTTGCAGTTTTTTTAACGCAAAAAAACGCGAAGAGATTACGAAAATCCTCTATTGCGAACCTTGCGGATGCCTTGCGTACATTGCGGTTTCTTTTTTACCGCAAAGGCCGCGAGAGATACGCGAAGGCCGCTGAGAGATTACAACAGTCCGCCTATATTGCGAACCTTGCGGATGCATTGCGCACATTGCGGTTTCTTTTTTGCCACAAAGAACGCGAGAAATACGCGAGGCCGCTGAGAGATTACAACAGTCCGCCTATATTGCGAACCTTGCGGATGCATTGCGCACATTGCGGTTTCTTTTTTGCCGCAAAGGCCGCGAGAGATACGCGAAGGCCGCTGAGAGATTACAACAGTCCGCCTATATTGCGAACCTTGCGGATGCATTGCGCACATTGCGGTTTCTTTTTTGCCGCAAAGGCGAGGAATACGCGAAGGCCGCGAAGGAAATACAACAATCTTGCGTACATTGCGGTTAATCATTCAAAAGCATCCATATAAATTCATATACCGAGGTTGGATCAACGGTATTATGGCCTTTCCCGAGGCATCATATACATACCTTTCGTCTACTGCATTGTCAGTTTATCTACGAAAAAGCACAGTTCATACGCCTGCTGACTTATCACACTGTTTATAGGAGTACTTTTACGCTCAACGAGAAGTTTTTCAACAACCATAAAAAAATAACATGCGTACATTATTTTTACTGGCTGCTTATGCAACAGCCACTTTATGTTTTTCATGCAAGCAGGCTGACAATACCGGTGCATCCGATGCCGGCAAACCCACAACCACAGACTCCGCTGCAATGGTAACACGTGGTGAATACCTGGTAACCATCGCTGGATGTAACGATTGTCATTCACCTAAAAAAATGGGACCCAACGGCCCCGAACTGGTTCCCGAAACGCTGTTATCAGGCTACCCCTCCAACCGGCCGGTCAGCAGCTTCGACAGTGCATTGGCGCAGCGAGGCATTGCCCAGTTTAACGAAGACATGACCGCTGCTGCGGGTCCCTGGGGCATCAGCTTTGCATCGAACTTAACCAGTGATGATAGTGGCGCAGGAAGTTGGCCCCTCGAAAACTTTAAGAATGCCCTGAGACATGGAAAGTTTAAAGGCATGGATGCCGCCCGTCCCCTGCTGCCCCCGATGCCCTGGTTCAATTTAGCCAAGCTCACAGACGAAGACATTGCCGCTATTCACGCATATCTTAAAACCACCAGACCTGTTAAAAATGTAGCTCCTGCACCCATGCAGTTTAAAGACATGGTAAAATAACCATCTCGTAAAACAACAGGCTGAACAGCGGAAATTATTTTTAACAATGCGGCCCCGGCTATTTAAACAGAACAAAAAATATTGCCGGTACACGGATGCCAAAAAAATCAAAAAGGTCCTGCCCACTTAAATAAAAGGCGGGATCTTTTTTGCCTGCCTACAGAACATGCGATAGGCACCATCCCATTAAGGTAGTCGGCCGATGTATAACAGGCAGGCCAATTGCTGGATGCGCTGCAGGAATTGCCGGTTTCGCTGCACCGGTTGCATACAGCTATCATTTTTTTACGGTAGATTTGTTTTTTCAAACCGAACTTTTGATCAAACGACTGTTGTGTTTCATTTTACTGGTTGGGTGCTTTTCAGCAAATGCGCAGCAAAACTACCTGTTCGCGCACCTCGGCCTGCGCGACGGCCTTTCCAGTAATACCGTCAGCAAGGTGCAGCAGGATGCTAAAGGTTATATCTGGATGGCCACACCTACCTGTCTTCAACGTTATGACGGGTACCGTTTTCTGAACTTTCTTACGGATGGCAGGCAACTTCCCCAGGGAGCACTGAACGATCTGTATATCGACCGCAAAAACCGCGTTTGGATGATCATCGCCGACTCTGTACTGGGTTACCTTAACACAACAGATTTCAAATGGCATCCCGTAAAGGTGCATCGCCCTGCTCATATCCGGCCCCGGAATGCCAGTTTGTATGTAGACCAGGATGAACACATTTTAATGGTATACCGGCTACAGGGATTTATGACCCTCAATGCTGCAGCAACAGAGGTAAGTGAGCGCCACAATTGGTTTCAGTTACCTGCCGGGTGGCTTCCCACCCAGTTTTACCAGGATGCCAACCGGAATTACTGGATCGGCACTGCAAACGGTTTGGTGAAATATAACCCGTTTCATCGCCAGCTTTCTTATGCCGGCTCCAATACAGGAAACGATCCGTGTATTGAAGCCTTTGGCAATTTAAAAATGGTGAACTTTTTTTATGTAGATGCCGAGCAAAGAAAATGGATCGGGGCATGGCCCGAAACGGGACTGATCATACAGAGTATGGATGCTTCCGGACGCATCGAACGGTGGGATGATGTGATCCTGCAGGCACTGAAAAACGAATACTTTACCGCATACGGCGTTATCGAAACCGAAGGTGCCATATGGATGGCCGGCGATAATCTTTTTGCCAAGCTGAACCCGGCAAAGCACCGCGTAGAGCTGATTGAAAAAAACGGCCCCGGCACCTACAGTTTACGGTATGATGTGGTGCATCATATTTTAGAGGACCGGGAGAAAAACATCTGGCTGGCCACCAATAAGGGCCTTTATCATTTTAACCCGCCGCAACACCTGTTTAACTTTATTAATAACCGTGTAGCGGGCAACGACGCCCCTTTTAAACAGGATGTAACGGATATCCTGGAAACCCGTACCGGGGAAATTCTTGTAAGCACATGGGGGCATGGAATTTTTTCCTATAACCAGCAATTGCAGCCATTGGCACCTGGTTTCTTTCCCGGGGATGCAGGGCTGAAAGAAGGAATGGTGTGGTGCCTGGAAGAAACCCATAAGGGGGATATCGTGTGGGGTATCCAAAATGGTGGCGTGGGATTTTACAACAGGTCAACACAAGCCATCACCCATGTTTACCCCCCGGTTTTCCAACGCACCACCGTACGGCAGGTAGCAGCGGATAAAAACGGCAATCTTTGGTTTGGCACACAAGGCGGTCATATTGTAAAATACCATCCGGAAACGCAAACCTGGAAGCTGATTGAAAAAACAAACTCTCCGGTCTGCCGCCTGCTCATCAGTAAACAAAATGAAGTATGGGCGGGCACTATCTGGGATGGGTTATACCGGATTGATGCAGTAAAAGAACAGCGAACCGGCCATTATACGCCCAGTCTGCCGGAGGGAAAGAGCATCCTGGGCTTATCGGTGCCGGATATAGCAACCGCCAACGACAGTACCCTGGTCTTTAGTTCGGATGGGCTGAACATCCTGGATACAAAAACAGGAACGTTCCGGTACCAGAAAAAAAAAGCCCCCCTTGCCAACCTGGCGGTTGATCGTAGCGGGGTTATATGGACCAGCAGCCCCACCGGCATCACGGCCCAGTGGCCGGATAAAAATGTCGGTGAATATGCATTTGATGAGCGGAATGGCCTCGACGACCTCAGCTATAATTATGCAGCGGCAGCAAATCTCAGGGATGGCCGGATCATTTTTGGCACCAATCACGGGATCGTGATCTTTAACCCCACGGCTATCATGAGCCGTATTAAAAACCATACACCGCCGGTACAGCTTGCCGAACTGTATATCAATGATGTTGCTGTTCCTGTAGATTCCATCCTGGCTTTAAAAAAACTAAGGCTTGGCCCGGGAAGAATCGACATCAAAGCCCGGTTCACCACCAATACCTTCCATACTGTTTACCCGGTTTATTTTCAGTTTGAAGGCATGGATAAAAACTGGAAGCCGGCCACTGCTACCGGTGAAGTGCTGCTGAACTACCTGCCGTCCGGCAAATACACCCTGAGCACGGCCTTTCTGAATGAGGAGCATTCCCTGGTAGGCATACTTAGCATCCCCATTGAAATAGCGGCCCCTTTTTACAAAACGCTTTGGTTTTACATACTGCTGGCCCTTCTTGCCCTGTTCTTGCTATATATATTTGACCACTACCGGATGAAACGGCGGGAGGAAATGGAGAAGCTGCGTACTAATATCGGGAGCAGGCTCCATAATGATGTAAGCACTACCCTCGAGAATATTAATATCCTGAGTGAAATGGCCGTGTTAAAACACATGTCGGACCCCAAGAAATCGCAGGAGTTCCTGGAACAGATACGGTTCAGAAGCTCGGAGATGATATCGGCTATGCAGGATATGCTTTGGGCCATTTCGCCGGAGAACGACAATACCGAGCAATTGCTGCGCCGCCTTCACAAGTATGTAGGTATATTGAATAACCGGTACCGTACCCATATCGACCTGGCGCATGATCCGAAAGTAGCACTTCTGAAAATGAATGTTCAGCTGCGGTACGAGATCCTGCTGCTCTTCAAACGCAGTATCAAGGCACTGCTTAATGCAGGAGCCGAAAACATCTGCATTCATTTTGGCAGTGATAAAAACCGGCTGTTATATACCCTGCAGTTCTCGCACCAGCATTGCGACAAAGAACAACTGCAGCATTTCCTTACCAACCGGGAATTTGTCAGTCGTGTAAAAAATATTAACGGCTGGATCTATTCTTCTATACATACCAACCAGGCCGAAATTGAGTGCCGCATTCAATTATAGTCAGCAGTTATGCGCATGTACTTAGCCACATACCCCCGGAAGCGTTATAAAACCATTGCGTTTATCTGTATACTTATAACACTGTTCGTAAACAGTATTTACTTCGACCGGTCCTATTACAGCAGCCCGCTCATTTTTGGGGCAGCAACCGGTATCACATTTACGGAGCTGATGCTTGTTTCGCTCATCTGCACATTTATATCCATGCGGCTCAGGAAACGGTTTCCCAAAGAGGAGCAGGTCATTAAAAAGTTAAGCCTGCTGATCCTCACCTTCATCCTGGTCAGTATTTTTTTTAAATACCTGCTTTTCAAAACCTATGCAGCCATTCCTTTTTTTGAAACGGAATTCAATGAGAACCGGTTGGCCTGGGTCTATCTTTCCGTATCCATTATTACTATTTTTCTAACCTTTCTGATGGAGAGTATTCATCGTTTTCAGGCCTGGAAGACGGCATTACAGGAAACAGACCAGTTGACTACTGCTTACAAACAAAGTCAACTGAATGCGTTAAAGAACCAGGTCAATCCGCACTTTCTTTTTAACTGTCTCAACTCCCTCAGCAGCCTGATTGAAGAAGACGAGGAGAAAGCAGAAGATTTTCTGAATGAGCTAAGCCGGGTATACCGTTACCTGTTGCGCAATGATCATGAACAGCTGGTGACCTTGCATACGGAACTTGATTTTCTAAATGCCTATATCCATTTGCTCCGTGAGCGCTTTGGTGAGGGTCTGCGGATCCATCTTTCAATGGATGAAGGCGACCACAAAAAGTTATTACCGCCACTGCTACTGCAGGTACTTATCGAAAATGCCTGCGCCCAAAACATTGTGAGCAAACAACAGCCGCTGATCATCAGTATTGCATCTGCCGGTTATCATGTGTTGCAGGCCACTTACAACCTGCAGCCCAAAACCTTCCCGAGAGATATGGATCATGACAGTTCCCTGGACATTATGGTCAAAAAATACAAATTACTGGGGCTGGAACTGATCATTACCAAAAACCGGAAGGGGCAGCAACTGATCCTGATCCCTTTAATAAGCGATAAAAAAGAGGAGGAACAATGATGCTACTTAAATGGCCCAAACTGCGGTTATATTCATTCCTGTTTTCGATGCCTTTTATTACGGCGATGCTGCACCTCATCATGTTTGAAGATCGCATCTGGAAAGAACCGCTCATCTGGCTGTTATCCACCCCACTGATCTTCGGGTTGGGGATGGTATCCATGGATGCACATACCCGCTACGACACCTGGATCGAAAAAAAATATCCTGCGCTCAGCCAAACCCGGCAACGCATCATGGGAAAAGCGCTCGTAACCCTTTTTGTAATGACGCCCTCCGTATATATCATTTTTTTCATCTATCACGGGCTCCATATTTTTAGCTATCAGCTTCAAACACAACATCTCTGGCAGGGCGCATTGGTAGGGCTCTGCGTAAACCTGGTGTTTGAACCCCTCTATGAAACCGACTATATTTTCAAAAAATACAAAGAAAGCGCCACCGGAAAGGAAATGCTACACCAGCTTTCACTGAAACAGGAGTTTAATGCATTAAAGGACCAGGTAAACCCGCATTTTCTCTTCAACTGTTTCAATACCCTGTCTTCCCTGATCGGTCTTGAAAAAGAGCGGGCCGTCCGGTTCCTGGATGAGCTGAGTAATGTGTACCGTTATCTTTTAAAAAACAACCGGGAAACACTCAGCACCCTGACGGACGAACTCCAATTCATCCGGTCCTATTTTAAACTCCTGCAAACCCGGTACGAAAATGCTATCGAACTACATATCAGTATCGACCACCAGTACTATGCGTATTTCATTCCTTCCCTTACCCTGCAACTAACGGTAGAAAATGCTGTAAAGCACAACACCATCTCCAAAAGCAGCCCGCTGGTCATCGAGATCTTTACTGCCGGGGAAAATAAACTGGTTGTAAACAACAACCTGCAACGGAAAACCACGTTCGTTCCTAGCAACGGTATCGGTCTTCAAAATATCCGGGCCAAATACCTGCTGCTTCAGCAACCGGGCTTCCAGGTATTGGAGGGACATAAGAACTTCACCGTTGTTTTACCGCTGCTTTGGCGGGTATAGGCTATAAATAACGCACTATAATGGCAGTTCATACGCGTATAAAAACAGTTAATACACGTAAAAACATTATTCCAGGGGTATTTATTTAATTTTATTTGTCAAATGTTTTTTTATGAAAGTGCTGATCATCGAAGACGAAGAACTGGCGGTTAAAAAGCTGGAAAAAACCCTGGCAGCTGTAGATCCTTCTATTGAAGTAACGGGTGTGGCAGATAGCATTAAAAGCGCTGTAGACTGGCTGGAAAGCCATCAGGACCCCGATCTGATATTGATGGACATTGAACTCAGCGATGGCCAGAGTTTTGAAATATTTAACCTTACAGCGGTAAAAGTGCCGGTGATCTTTACCACTTCCTATGATGAATTTGCACTCAAGGCCTTCAAGGTAAACAGTGTCGATTACCTGCTGAAACCGGTTCAAAAAGACGAGCTGAAGACAGCGCTGGAAAAATTCCGGCAAAACTTTTCAAAACGGGATGCCCCGCTGGGCTTTGAGCACCTGGTAAAGGAACTCCAGCAAAAACTGCAGGTTAAAGAGTATCGCAGGCGTTTTCTTGTAAAAAGCGGCAGCCGCTTAGTAAGCGTGGATATTGATGAGATCGCTTATTTCTATAGTGATGGCCGGTTGATCTTTTTTAAAACAAAAGACCAGCGGAAGTTTATTGTAGATTATACCATGGAAGACCTGGAAAGCATGCTCAACCCGGACCAATACTTCCGGATCAGCCGCTCTTTTTTTATATCGATCGGATGTATTGAAAAGATTGATGACTATTTTGGCAACCGGCTGATTTTGCAGTTAAACCCCGCTGTAGAAAAGGAGGCGCTGGTGAGCCGCGAGCGGGTGGCCGATTTCAAGATCTGGATGGGAAAATAGCCCTACTTCTCATAGACCAGGTTTTTTAACAACACATCGATCCGTTTATTGGAAAGCAGGTCCGTCAGTAAGATTCCTTTTTCCTTGTTTGTATCCAGCAGGGTTACATCGTGATCATAACCCAGTTTGAAGAAAACGCGGTCATCGATGATCCAGCCCTGCACGCCGAATTTATACCCTTTATACGAGAGTCCTTTCCGCGCTGTTTGCAGATCTTCATCCAGTACGACATCCACGATGTCTCCATCCTGAAAATTACGGATCCGGCCCAGTACATGCGCCATCACATACTCTTCCCGGACCACGGTTTCTTTTTTGTTGGCATTTTTTGCCACCTCCTTTTCAATTTCCTGCAACACATCCGGGTCATTGACCACCTTCAGGTCTTTAGAACCGGGCATATTTTTGGGCCCTGATTTGGGATTGAAAATATTATACCCGAATTTAGAGTTATAAAGTTCGGGGTACTCAAACAGTTCTTTTACCGCAATGATCTTATATACATACAATGCCGTTTCCGGATTCAGTTTCATGGTAAAGTAATTATAACCCTGCGCTTTTACGGCTTTTACAATATTGCCAATTCCGAAGTTATAGGCAGCAATGGTCAGCGGCCAATTGGTTCTGCCCACAAAACGGATCAGCATATTGTAATTATCTTTTATAAGGGTACAGGCCAAACGGGTGGCCTTATCAAAATTCTCCCGCTCATCCCGGGTTTCATCAATCACCAACCCGTAGCTCCGTGCCGTTGCGGGCATGATCTGCCAGATGCCTTTTGCCCCTACGGCCGATTCCTCTTCTGTAAGAAAACCACTTTCCACAATCGGAAGGTATTTTAAATCCCGGTGAAGCCCATACGCAGCCAGGTAACGCTCTACCAGTGGAAAGTATGCAAAAGCCCTTCTGCGGAGTGCCGGAAAATTGACCACATTTACCTGTTTACGGATGGTATTGATCAGCTTATCCTGTATAAACTGCTGATCCATGGGAACCGGTTCTCCGCAAAAGGAAACCACATGCTGGGCATTTCCCTGGATCGATATGAACGCCAGGAAGATTCCTATAATCCGGTATTTGTTACATATGTTCAAAGCTCCGGGGTTTACTCGGGTGAGGGCCATTCGTTCTCCAATGTATTGCTACCTGTATTTGTATGGGTTATTTTTTCGAACGTTTTTTTGTACGGGCGTCATTACCGGTAGAAGGAGCGGCAGGCCTGCCGGGTGCGGAAGATCCTACTTTCACCTGTACGTTCGCCAGCGCCTTGTTATATGCGGCTCCGGGAATCACAATACTGGCCGTTCCTTTTTCTTTCCTCCGTTCATCTACAAACAATACCAGGCTTTCATCATTTACGACGTTGGGAGAGCGTGTTACAAATACAACATACTGCGTGGTCTTCGGCCGTACGAACGGGAAAAACCCGATATACGTAAGATAGCTCCCCTTTACCATCATCTTTGCCTGTTCGGCCCCATCATACCAATACATATAGGTGCGGCCCATCAGGAAATCCTCATCCGTATTATTTTCAATTTTCAGCTTATAATACGTATGTACATCTTTAAATACAATATTCTCCAGTGAAATCCTCACCCCTTTATTAATGGGTTTATCCGCAGCGATATTGAGTTTCTCAGGAACGTCGGTATGGATCAGGGAGTCGGAGATCCGGAAATTTCTCAACGTATCCCGCACTACATAAAAATCGGAGTTTACCGTAGGCACCTGGTTTCTCGGGAAGTTATAGAGGTCAATGCCTTTCTTTCCATACCGCTGCCAGATACCTCCTTCCGAATAAGCCTTTTCTGCTTCTTTCTTTTTATTCTCGGCTTCAAGTCTGGCTAGCCGTTCCTGTGCTTCCTTCCGCGCTGCTTCCTTGCGGGCCAGCTCCTCGGCCGCTTTTTTCCGTTGTTCCTCTTCCTGCTTTTTCTTCTGCGCCCATTGTTCCTGT
This sequence comes from Niabella pedocola, assembly GCF_021044425.1. Lineage (GTDB taxonomy): Bacteria > Bacteroidota > Bacteroidia > Chitinophagales > Chitinophagaceae > Niabella > Niabella pedocola. The sequence continues at coordinate 1,037,375 of NZ_JAJNEC010000005.1, forward strand.
TGCCGCTGCTCTTTTTCGGCTGCCTCTTTTTGCGCACGGGCCAATGCTGCAGCATCCTGTTTTTCCTTTAATTCCTTTTGCTTTTTTTCATCCTGTTCTTTTTGTAATGCCAGCTGTGCGGCTTCTTTCCGGGCGTGTTCCTCTGCCGCTTTTTGAGCCATCGCTTCCTTTTCAGCGGCCAGTTGCAACTGCCGTTCCTTTTCTTTTGCTTCCCTGCGTGCCAGCTCCAATTCGGCCTCCTTTTGCCTGCGCTCTGATGCACTTTCCTCCGCCGGGGCCGTCGTCTTTGTTACCGCTGCCTCCTCCGATTTTTTCTGCGCGGCCAATGCTTCTTCCCTGCGTGCAGCTGCTTCCTTTTTTTGCCGCTCCTTTTCCTTTGCCAATTCATCGCCGGCAGTTGTTTCTGCCGGATCTTTCTGATTCTTTACAAAAGTTTTCAGCTCTTTTAAATTGGAATGATCGTACCACAGCGGTGGCCGGCTATCGTCATTAATATCATATGTTGAATCAAAAAGCAACCGGAACATATGACTGCGTCCGCCTTCATTTACCAGTAAGCCGGTCACCGGTCCGCTCGTCTTGTCTTTATTAAACTGGATAGAGATGGACCGCTCTTCCCTTCGCTTCGGTATATAGTAATCATATGCCGCTTCATCAGAAAAATTGATGTTCACTACTTTGTCGGGAAAATTTATGATCGTGATGCTTTCCCGGCCCACGATGATCTTTTCCCCGTTAATGTTCTGGGAGCTGGCATGCGCATAATAAAACGAACAACACAATGCGATCAATAAACACTTTTTAAAATAACCGGTTGTATACATATACGAAGTTTGAAATTTAGGAGATAGCGTTTCCGTTATCGGCTTTCAGCATCAGGAATCATCATAATCGGTATCCCAGGTTTTGCCGTCTTCATTTTTTTGTCCTTCCATTTTGATCAAAAAATTTTTTGCAGGGAAATAGGGCTTCATGTAAATATCCAGGTGAATATTGTCTTTTTTTACGGCATCCTGCTCAAATCGGCGGATCGTAAAATTTTCAACCAGCTTACGCGGACCCGAAATATTATCCAGGAACAACACCATCTGCGTCATCAGTTCTCTTCTTGTATTGGCGTTAAAGTTTTCAAAGGCCCTCCGGTTCAGGAAATCGATCAGCACCTTGGTCACATAATCAAATACACGAACCACGGAATACGTCTGCAAACCCATATTATCTCCATTGAACAAGGTTTTCGCGGAAAAAGCCATTACATGCCCCTGTTCCTTTACCATCGGTATCAGGCTCATTTTTTCCAGGTGGGCAATCTCGCTTTTCTTTAACTCAAAAGCCACCCCATTCACCCCGCGGAGTATCCCAAATTTTTTCCCCGCAGCCACCTGACTCATCAATGTTGCATACAGCCTCCCTGCCAACGCGGCCGAAGGCGGCATAAAAAGTGCTTCGTCTTCCCCGGCTGCTGTATGGCTGCCTCTTGCCACCAGCCAGTTACAGGTCATCATTACGCTGGATAAAAACTTTTCACCGCCGGCATGCTGTACCCGTTCAAATAACTCCATTACATCATCGGGCGCATCGAGGTGTTCAAAATCGGTTACGAGCATTACCTTATGTTCATGCGCCAGTTTTCCCCAAACTTCAATCACACTCCGGCTGCCCAGGTATCCGGGAATGGCCAGCAGGCTATAATGATCCCGGAGATCAAGCCGGTCATAGTTCTTTTTAAATTCTTCCCGCACGAAGTCAATAAACTTCGGAGCATCCGTGTCCCTGAGTTGTTCCAAACCCGCATTCAGGAATGTTACGTTGAGGATACGGTCCTTTTCCGTATTCTCAAAAAAAGCGTGGAGGGCACGGTACATACATTCCAGCTTCCTGCTGTGTTCCAGTACGGTCTTTATATTCTGCTGATAACGGCTCAGTTCCTCAGCAGCGGCGGCTTCGCAATAACTTGCCAGGGCGTCTGCATCCATCTTCTTATCCAGCAATACATCCCAGGTACGGAGGCCGGCCAGCAGGCTGGCCCGTTCTTCCCGGAAGCCCGCTTCGCCGAGAAACAAATCCATTTGTGCCTTCCGGTCCGGGTTCAGGTAGTGCACGCCCTCAACAACGGACGCCAGCACCTCAAAGAGTTCCTTCGGGACCAATGGCACTTCGGCTGCCTCCGGCATTAACAATGATTCTTCTGTATGATCGGTATGCGCTGTCATTTACTACCAGGTTCTGTTCAATGTTTAATCGGGAATAAAGGAATTAACGTTCCCTCCGGAGGCATTGTTATTGGCACCGGCCGATTCACCGGATTTGCTGCCGCCCGAACTACCGCCCCAGAATTTGGATTTGTCAAATACTTCGCCGTCAATCTCCATTTTACTGCACGAAATCAGCAGCCCGATGGTCATGGGATTTTCCCCGGATCCCGTAAAGGTTTCCGAATAGTTCAGGCAGTACCCGTTGGAAAACTGAACCCTTCGCATGGCTGCTTTTGTATCCCGCTTCATAAAGATGATTTCGCCTTCCTGCGTCATGGTTGGAGACAGCATCCATTTAATGAACAGGGTATCCAGGGAGGATTCAACAATAAGGCTGATCATTCCTCCATCGGTTCCCACCCTGGGTTTACCGTACTGATCGGTTGATTTCTTAAAATCATATGCAGCGCTCAATACGTTGTAGGTCTTGCCGGAAATTTTTAATATCGCATAAAATGACATACAAAAATTTTTTATTCATTTATAAATGTTGTTCCAGTATCGCTATCATCTTTTTTATGGCAGCATGCATATCCGATCGTTTTTCTCCGGATGCCAGCACCTGTCTTAACGCCGTGTTCGATGTTGCCATACGGGCAGCTTTCAGATAAGCGGCTGCCTGAAACAGGGAATGCCGGAGCAGTTTGCTTTCATTGCCGATCTGGTCCGGTTCAAAATCCCCGAGCTTGCGAAAACGCAGGGTTTCCCGGATATGACCACCCTCCGTATTCTCCAGCGCCACGGTAATCTCCGGCTGATAATGCGCAAATACCATTTCCAGGTTCTGCAAGCCGTATACTGCTATGGGCTTTAAAGGCGCCTGGTCGGTTAATAAGCCGGCGATCAGCGTCCGGTTCGGCGCAATATCCGCAACTGTTTCCGTGGGCTGCTGCCTGTTGCTAAAACGTCCTTCATCCAATTCGTCGGTCATGATCCTCGCTGTTTTTACGTTATAAATAATGTGGCCCTATTGCGTCCAACCCGGGAGGTATACAGACGGCATTGAAAGTACTGTAGTACCGGTGGTAATGTAATCGGCCGCACCGGAAGCCTTCAGCCGTTCCATTGCCTGATGAATACACTGGGTGGGCCGTTGCTCGTTCGGATGCCAGGTATAGGGATCGCGGATGGATACCCGTACCTGGATCAAAAAAACGGTACCTCGCCGGAGTGCTCGCATCAAATAGGCCCGCTCGTCCGTTTCCCGGTTGTCGTAGGGATTATAATCTCCCTCCAAACGCCAATGCACTTCATCGATATTCCCATTCGCATTCAGCCAGTCTTCTGAATCATAATCTTCCTGGCTGATGGGTGGCGGATGTCCGTCATCTACCCCACGTCCGATAATGCTTCCGGAATCATCGTGGGGCCGGGCCTGCATCTGCCTTCCAATGGCATCAAATATTTTCGACCGGATCCTCGGATTGGCATTGAACAGATCACTCAGCTGCGGTTCAGCATAGTCGCTGCCACCGCCGCGCCGGTAATGCCGCAGGTGCGCCCGGGCATTGGGTTGCGGTGAGATCCAGGTCCAGTAATTCATAATCGAATTATATACCTGCTCATCCGTTGCGCCCGTACAAATGGCCTGGGCCTTTAAATAATCACCTAACCCGTCGAACATAATTCCCTTTTTTAAGACTCCTGCTTCCTGATGGCCGGAACAGCGTCCTGAGACGCCCCTGCACCACCCTGTATGTACTCATTCTTTTCCAGGTTAAAAAAATGCGACGATCCCGAATTGACCATATAATCCAGGTACCCTGTTTCTTTGTCAATAACATGCAATACCGGCCCATATGCTTTTTTCAACATCTGGTTATGACTGTTATAAATAAAATACAAACTGTTTGCATCTTTGTGAACCGGGTAATTGTTCCGGTTTAAGAATCCCTTCACCCGCGCAAGTTCCGCATCAAAATTTTTTATCGAGGTTTTCAGCCCGGGTTCCTCCGCCGTGCCTTCATCAAAATCTCCGAGAAATGTTCCTGTTAGTTGCTTCAATGGTGCAAATGCCGCATCACCCGTCAGCTTTGAAAGAAACCCATTTAAGCCTCCAAGCGGCAGGTACTGTAACACTTCGGCATAAAATTTTTTCTTGGTGGGCATCATCGGCAATAACAAGGCTGCAACCGCCGTTCCCACGCGGGCTTTGTCTTCCCCCGAAATATTGGGATCACCCAGGTCCAGATCCTGCTTTTCGGTTATTGCAGCAATGCATTCCCGGCAGGTATTGATCATGGTTACCGACTGATCATATACAATGGCGGCTGCAGATTGCGGATCCGGTTCTTTCCCTTCTTTTTTTAATGCCGCCTCCTTCTCCTGGGCTTCCGCTGCCATCTGGGCCACTTTTTCCAGGTATGGATCCACGCCCAGCAACGAGACGGTATCGTTTTGCGGTGCCCGGATCTTTTTCACCTCAGCCTGCTTCATCAACCGGTCAACAGTTGCATTGGAGGTTTCGGATCCTATAGAAAACAGCCGGAGCATATCCGTAAGCTTGTCTACCAGGGGACAGAGAAAATTTAAAATCTTTTCCTTCTTAATACGGCTGGTATCCAGGCTGGTACCCTGCGCGGCATGCTTAATTTCATCGATGAACTTTTCCAGCCGGTTTACCGATTGCCCCGGTATCGCATCAAAGCCCTGCAGCAGCTGATCAAACTTTGGAAGATCGCCGGGCTTTACCAGGTCCGGCGCTACATTCACCAGGTTTTTAACCGCATTCACACATTCTTCTATCAGACCGCGGATCTCTTCCTTCGTTTGTTTTAATTTATTCAAATGCCCTTCATTGTCTTTCCCCGTTCCAAAGCCATCAATGCTCAGCAGGTTTCCCAATGCTGCTACCAGCCGCATTTTAATTTTACCGGTAAACACCGAAAGCGGGTTGGCATTACATTCGGCAATCAGTTTGCGCAATGTATCGTTGGGCTCAAAATACTCGATCACCTGCGCCGTCAGATCAAACCGGTTGCCAAAAGCATATTTCCGGCCTTTCCCTTTAAAAGCCGCGGGTTCATCAAACGTATGCTGATAGCGGTATAAGGGCGTAGCTACATAGATCACCGATTGTACCCACCATTTATTTTTAAACCCATCATCCTGGCTCAATTCCCCGATACATTCATTGGCCACGTTACCACCCTGGCCCAAACCCACAAAGTGAAAACAGGAGCTATAACCTTTCCAGGAAGCCGTTTTTGCCTTTATCTGTGTACACAGCTTTTGCCCTTCCTTTTTACGGCCTTCTGCATCAGCAGCATCGAAATCAAAAACCAGTACCTCATTATCAATATGCAGTTTGTCGGAAAGTTCGTTCTTCATTTTCCGCATATACGCATCCCAGTCATTATAATCCTTATAATAGGTATATTCCTTATCACATTTTTTTTCAGGCTCCTTCTCTTCTTTAAAAAACAGGTTAAGTCCCGGTATGGCAGCAGCAGCCGATTCTACCTTATCAACTACACCCTGTACTTTATCGGCCATACCACCCAGCATCGCATCGGCCGCTACAGCACCTGCAGGCCGGTAACGCACCAGCACCAATAGCTGCCGGATATCGTTCAATTCAAAATCCTGTTTGGTATCGGCTCCTTTTCCCGGCATATACGCTGTTTATTTTTATTTGAGAAAAGCCACAGTACAATCAGCAGTTGTATATCCCTGCAATGGTTCCGTTGTTCCGCCCGCAGATGTTTTGCCTTCATGGATCTTGCCGTCGCTTGTCCGGATCTCATAACGTTTTCCGGCAACCCCTTTTTGTGCTTCATCCTTCAGCGTGAACCGGGCGGTAAAATCTTCACGGGTCGTTTTCTCCGCAACGGTGCTGCCTTTTTTTGCAGCTTCCTTTAATGCCTGCGTATTGGCAATATCCTTTGCCCGGGCTGCGCCAACCATTCCGCTTTCCATTAACCCGCCGCCCATACCAGCCCCGGCTCCTGCGCCACCACCGCCGGTTTCACCGATCAGCACCGTAAAGCAGCCCAATATGATACTTCCTCCATGAGCGGTGGTATCGCCCATCCGTGCTGCTGGTCTTCCACCGATCAACACACCGGAACTACCCAGCATAATTACATCGGGCGGCCCGGTGCACACACACATATCACCCATTGTTGCCGCCGGCATACCGCCAATCAACACATTGGGTACACCCGCCGGCAATACCGGACCACCCACATGAGGCACCAGCCCGTTAACCAGCGGGCACACATGCATATCTCCGATCCTTGCTGCAGGTTTTCCCATTTATAGTATTTATTCAATAAAAAATCTTCTGCGTTTTGGAGGTGCTTCAGTATTAATAACATCCGTTTGCGCTTCCGGCTTTTCATCCGGCGTCTGCGTATCCTTTAATGCTACCGGATCGTTATCCGGAAAGATGGCCGCTTTTTGTACCGGTTCCCTGCTTAACCGGTATCGCACGTCCGGCATCCAGCAATCCAGCCACACGCCGTCTGCACCCTCCGTATAAAACCGATCAAAAAACTCAAAAAAAAGCATGCGCTCCTTTTCACTCCATGCCGGAAATGCCTGCAACAATACGCGGGGATCCCAGATCCTGAAATAAACAGGGTCCTCCGTGGTTTCCGGATAAATGAACCGCTGCAGAAACTGCACCACCGCCACTCCCGGCTCGTCCGTTTCAAGCACCATACAATGATCCAGCCGTATGAGCCCACTTTCCCTTCGCAGATCATAGAAATCGGAATCTACTTCAAAGAGATAAGGCGCCGCATCCCAGATCTGCTCATCATCCGTACCAGCAAACAAGGACCAATAACGCGGATACCGCTGCAGGAGCCGGATCAGCGTATACTCTTCATTTAATGCCGTATCGTAACATAAAAACCGCACCACATCAGTTTATTTTAACAAGTGCTCCGGTCAGGGACGCAATTCCATCGCCTTTCAGATCCAGCATGGCACCCGCCAGTTTTGCCTGCCCCGATCCGTTCAGATCCAGTGCTGCGCTGGCATCCACTTTTATGTCTGCGGCCGACAGTTCTGCAGACACCTTACTTTCCATCGAAAGCTTATCATCGGCCTTTATATTTACATTTGTAGCCTTTATATTAATCTCAGCCGATTCGAGGTTTAGCGCCTGTTTCGCCTTGATATTGATGGTACCTTCCGAAGTAATATCCATTACGGTTCCGTCTTTTTGCATATCGATCTTAAGGATTACCGTACCGCCGCTTTTTACACCAATGGTAGCGCGGCCATTTTCTCCATCCAGGAATACCACCGAAAAATTATCGTCATCATTACCACTGGAGATCTTGATAATTTTTTGCTCCTTGCTTTTCAGCATATATAACCGGTTACCAATATCATTGTCAAAATCATCGGCCAGCATCATCTCTCCTTTCTCATCATCCATTTCCAGTCTTCTGCCCGTTTTGGTGCCGATCCGTTTTACATGATTACCCTTTTCCGGTACGTCGGGTTTATGCTTTTCAGTATATAAGGCGCCAATCACATAGGGCCGCTCTGCATTGTTATCTGTAAAATGCACCATCACTTCATCATCTACTTCCGGAAGAAACCGGAATCCCTTACGGCCACCTGCATGCGGTACTACCAGCGGGATCCATGGACTTTTTTCATCATCGCTCATCCAGGGAAATTTCACCTTCACCCGGGCCATGCCGGCGTCGTCCTCGTTATCGGTAACAATCCCCACCTGGGAAACCGCCCGGGGAAAAACGGAGGCATTTGCATAGGGCGGAATTTCCGACTCAAAGGGCACCGCTGTAAAGTGATTGCTGTAGTGATCTGCGCGCATAGCGCTGTGATGAATCTGTGTGATGATGAACCGCTTCCCACCCGAGTCATCCTGGTCCTTGATCTGAATGATCCGCCCGATTGCCAGCTGGTTGTTGCGGGTACTGCCGGTTATGGCGGCCGAAGCCGTATAGCGGGACTGCTGGTCGATCCGGAAAATATAGTCCATCAGCTCCTGGTCAAAACCAGACGCTACAAAATCATCGCCCCGGGTTTCCAGCGCCTTCTTCCCCGCGTCCTGGGCCGCTTTGAGCATGGCGTTATCCGGTACCGCTTCTTCTTTCGAAGACCGAAGGGTTTCCCCCTTAAAACTATCCGTACCCACCACGGCCCTCGGGTTTCGCAGCACATGGGCATGAATATTCAGGTTAAACACATCATCCGGAGCAAACAGCTCAATGGGCTGCCCGTCCGGCTTTTTTCCAAATACAAAATTTTCACCGTCATAATAAGCCCACTCGCCAAAACGCATTGCCAGCGAAGTGGTAAAATCAAATAAGGTTTGATTGTATTGAACGGTATAATGCAGGGGACGGGTATACTGGGGGTCTTTTTTTACCAGCGACTTGAGCGCCGAGTCCATATACGCCTTATCCATCACATCTGAAAGCGTTTGTTTATAAAAGGAATGATATTCCGGTATCTTGCTGATCTTACAGAACAGGCCCGAGCCACTGATCTGGAATTCGTAATAATGTTCATCCACGAGCGATGAATTCACGGATTCCACAACCCCTTTGAACCGGTGGCGGGATGCATCGCTGCTGTCCTTGAACTCAATCTGGAGCTCCTTTCCTAAAACCGCCTTCTTAAAGTCAATAATCGCATCCAGGGTGGCATGATCATCGGCTGCCCGCATCGAAAAAGAGAACTGGTTAACCTTTACCAGCGCCTCATCCAGCAGCAGATTGGAAAACAAAACGGGCTGACTGTTTTGATACCCCTGGATGATAATTTCCGTTTTACTTAAAATGGCGTCGTTCGACATGTGTTGTGATTTAAGCCGGCTTTTAAACAGATGAAATGAACCTTCCACTGTATATTATAAGGTACGTTAAACGGATTGGATACCCGCAGCATACCTGTTGTCCTTTCCTAGATTACACCGCTTGCTATTGCCTAGTTTACAGAATAGGTTTTATTCTTCGTAAAAATAGATCATTGCCCTGCTACAAACCATCGCTATTATTAGGTATAGCTGCCCCCCGGCTTTTTTTCTACTTTTGGTTATCCAGATGAAATTGATCTGGTCATGATGTCGCAATTAAAACAACATGAGCTCCCGGGGTCACCATATTATGAAACCTCCGTTTCGCGCAGAAGCCATATGCGCGGGGCTGATTGAGTCAGGAGTAGACCTGGGAAAAATCACCGTCCATGCAAAAGGTGGTTTTAAAAAAAGCTTTAGTAGTGACGTGTCTGAAATGGTCGCAACCGAAACTGACTGTTCATTTGAGATGGTTGTGAACCGGGATGGCATCTATGATAAGCTTCCCGAGGGTCTTTTTCATCAAACGAGGGGAAACAGCCGGGTACGCACTGTTCAGGATGCTGTAGACGAGCACAAGCGGTTCAAAGAGGAAGAGCGGCAGGCCCGGAGTTTCTTTGCCCCGATTGAGCAGCTGCTGTTCCGGTACCAGGTTTTTGTGGAAGCCGAAGAGCGGGACGCATTGTTCACCTTGCAAAGCGGGAGGAGGGACCCGGCATGGTTCCGGTTTTGGAATTTTAATGACCCACTCCCGGAGGAAGAAGCGGGCCGGATGCTGCAGCTGATGCCGTATCTCCAGTTTATTAAAGGAGATCCCGCATCCACGGAGGCCGCACTGGGGTATATCCTGAATAAGAACGTAGCGCTGAGGCAGGAGGAACATACAAGCGGTATTGCCATGCAACGCCCGGCAACACTGGCCGAAATGCATATGGGAATCAACAGCGCGCTGGGGCAGAACACCCATGAGCTTTTTCCGTGCTGGATCTTCACCATTGAAGGAGCATCGAGCAATGAAATGCAGCCATTTGTTAAACAACCCGGCAAAACGACCATTCTTCAAAAATTTGAGGACCTCTTTATCCCGTTCGAAATGGACGTGCAGTTTGAATTTGAAATCCGGGAAGAAGCGGCGGGCAAAGACCTTGGCGCGGTATTAGGCTACGGAGCCCATATTTAGCCGGGGACTTTATAAACATTTATTTCAAAACTTCAACAATATGGCGTTAAAGTTTTTTATACTCTACGCAGGGATTTTTCTTTTCTCTTCACTGGCGATAATACCCATTATCCGGCAAATGAGCAGCACCTTCAGCAATATGGGTAAAAAGCCGTGGATCTTTAGTTTTATCACAGCGGCCCTTTCCTCCGGTATCGCATTTGCCATTACTTATACCACCCAAAACCTGTTTACCACGTTCTGGCTGCTCAGTGCCGTTTTCCTGCTGCTGGGTATCCTTTTTTTATTACTGGTACATAAAAAATATTTCCGTGCCCGGCGCGACAACCGGAACAAACAATTATTTGCAGAATTGCTCTTTGGTTTTTCCATCCTGTTCCTTTGTGTAGCCATCTTCTCTTCACTGCAATATTTTCTGAAGGACCGGAACTTTATGTACTTCCCCGTATTGCTTTGCATGCTGTTCTTTTTTATTCCCATTTTGCTGCTTCACACGTTTGATGCCGCCATCAGTATCCCTTCGCCGGATTATACTGCCTGGAACTACCCGCAGCAGGAAATTGAAATGCCGGATGAAAAAGAAGGGGAGCACCTGTATGTGATCTGGTTTGAAATCGCCAAAAAAATCACCGGCGATCAGCAGCGTACTTTTTTCAGGGGAAAGGCTCCGGAGGATATGCTGCTGGGCGATCTGTTCTATCATTTTATTAACGAGTATAATGAAGACCATAGTGAAACCCCCATTGAATATACCAGCCAGGGAAAAGCAGCGGAATGGATGTTTCGCACCCGACCAAAATGGTACCGCTTTTCCAGGGTGCTGAACGCTACCACAACGGTGGCTCAGAATCATATAAAAGAAAATACCATTATTATTTGTGAACGCGTTTAATCATTCTTTTCAAAAGCTAAAACATGGACAACGGATTTAATTTTTTACGTGTGAACTGGTCGGATGGTATGAAGCTGAACAAGGAACTGTTTATTGCGCAGGATAATGCCGCTGCGGCTACTGCCTACCAGCTTCGTGCAACCACGCTTTCGCCCATCCGGTACGGGTTGATCCCGGATGAAAAAAATTTCAATGTGCGACTGGCCATCGACAATCAGCATACCCTCAGGGTATCGGTGCTTGCGCTAAAAGCGCTTACACGGTCCGGGGTACCGGTTATCATCGATGCCTTTACAGATGCCGCCGCAACCGACGGAGTGCCGGCCGTGTCATTGGAGCTCAACAGCAGTCAGCCCGCTACCGGATGGGTTGTATTACTGGCGAAACCATTTGAAAGGAATCCTGCAGGCACCATTGACCCCGATGAAACGCCGGCCCGTTTTCCTTTTGTGAAATCCGGATACAGCGTACAGATCGCCGATGAACGGAACATTCAGCAATACGATCAGCATCCCCTGGCGATCATCATTGGCAAGATCATCATAAACGGGAATGGCGCGCAAGTTGACGAAGAATACATTCCCCCCTGCATGGCACCTGCAGCCTCACCGGACCTGCTGGGCCTGCATGCCGAACTGGATCAGTTCCTGGCCGGACTTGAGCAATCCTGCTCTATGATCGTGCAGAAAATTTATAAAAAAAGTCAGCAGAATGCCTTGTCCGAACTGGCGCGCTTCCTCTGCGACCGCATGATGCTCTTCCTCGGCCAGGTGATAACGGAGTACCGCTGGAGCATCATCCATGAATCACCGGCAAAAATGCTCAGCCATATTGCGGCACTGGCCAGGGTTATTAAAAACACCATCGACCTGCGCATCGGATCGGGGAAAGACGAACTGATGAGCTACCTGTGCGAGTGGTGCGAACTGAACCAGGGAGAGCTGGAAGGCTTGCTGAGTGAAATGGCATTGCTGCGTTACAACCACTATGATATCAATGAAAATATCCGGCAGGTTATACAGTTTGCCAAAGTGATCGGGAAACTCTTCACCACGCTGAGCAACCTGGAATTCATCGGCAAACGAAAGGACTCCGGATTGTTTGTAAAAGAAGAGCAGTCTTTTCCGGTGAATGATACCAATGCGCCCAAACCCAAGCGAAGATTTTTCGGTTAGCAGCCGGAGCTGTTCACTATTGATCCTATAATCAACTTAAAAAAAGAGCATTTCATGAAACCCAATAATACCAACGAAAGAAGCAGTGCATTTGCCCGGTTCCTGCTTTTCTTTTTCCTGACCGTTGCGCTTATTGTTACTACCATATTTTTTGGCATCCGGATCCCCTATGCGGAGAACGAAAAACTCCGCGAGCAACTGGCCATCATCGAAAAAGAAAACCAGTTCCGCGATCATTTTGCAACAGATATGTTACAAACGCAATCCCTCTTGGACACGGTTAACATGGACCCCGCAAAATCGGGATTGATCGATGGGCGTATCACCCAAAAGATCCAGGACATGGATGCGCAATTGAATAAGAATGAAACCAGTTCAAAAGAAATTTACACGCAGATCATCAAATCGCTGAATAATACACAAACCGATAAAAAGGGATTAAGAGCCGCCAGCAGCAAAGACTCTGTGGTGGCGATGTACAACGCACAGATCCAGGAGCTGAAGAACTCGCTTACGAAATGGCAGGATTCCTATAAACAACTGGAGATGCAGAACCTGCTGCTGCGTCAAAAATAGCCGGATGATCTTAAATCTTTTACTGTATGCATTTTGTATATACCAAACAATGGGGCCGGCTGGATTTCAGGGTATGGATCTCCCTGATCATGGTGGCGGTAGTTACGTTGGCGCTGCTTGGTTATAAAGTAGCCACCAATGTTTCCTGTCCCGAATTTGAGCTAAAGACCACCAGTAATATCAACCATATTTCGGAAGGGCCGCATACGTACTTTGTAAATGAACAAGTGCGCTTTTTTGCCACCCGCAATGATGCCAGCCTTATGGTTACCTGGAACTTTGGTGATAAATCGGCTACGCAGATCGGCGCATCGGTAACCCATAGCTTTATCAAAGAAGGAAACTATCTTGTTACCGCTATTATTAACGGGCGTTGCTCCGAATCCATAAATATCCGCGTGATCCAAAACAGTACATTGATCAGCACCAGCAACAGCCCCCAGATTAACCGTATTGTTTCAGATGATGTGGTTGCCACCGGCGATAAAGCGGTATTCAATACCACTGCTGAATCGGCCAATTATAACTGGAGTGTACAGGAGCTGCCTGAAATGGGACAGCAGGCTACCAAGGCCGCAACATTCATTTTTACAAAAGCGGGCACTTTCACGGTGATCCTGAAACTGGACCAGGGGACTTCCTATCAAAAAATCATTCAGGTTACCGATCCGTTGGGACCCGCCGACAATACCACATCCAGCATACCATTGCCGCCAGGACCGGCTGAAGTAGGGCCACCCCCGCTTCCGGTGGAGGCACCTGAGAAAAAACCGGAAGAAGCAAAACAGGAAGCGCCGAAGCCTGCTTCCCAGGAGCCCGCGCCCGCCGCAGCAAAAGTGTACGATCAACTGCCCGAGCCAGCCATACAGGCGATGCTTGAAGAGGTTGCGGAGGGTAAAAAAACGATCGCAGATTTTAACAACATTCTTTGTAACGGAGCCGGTACCAAGGTAATGGCCAACAACCAGTCCACCAGCTTTGCGGCACTCTGCAACGAACTGAAAGAAAAAAAGGGGCTGCCATTGTTAAAAAGAAAAAAGAGGATCCAGTCCTTTAAGGTAGTAAGGGACCCGGCAAATGGCAATTGTGTAAAAATCATCTACATCACCTACAAGTAAATGGTATACGCGTGAAAGAATATTTAAAATTACCGCTGCGGTTCGACCAGTTTTTCGACCGGAAAAAGCTGCCGTCCTGCGGACTGGTAGATTCGATCTACCGGAACCTGCACCTGATCATCACCACCGCCCAGGGAGAAAACAAAACAGATACGGCATATGGGGCTTCCTTCTGGGAAACCGACTACGATATCCACCTTGATAATGATTCACGGAAAGAACTGATCGTAGACAATCTGAAAAAACAGATCGCTCTTTATGAAAAAAGGCTGAGCCATGTAGACGTAAACGTAGAGGTAAAACTCGCCGTGCTTAAAACACAAAGCGCCGATCTTCCAAGAAGAAAAATCGAAATCACGGTGAGCGGCCAGATCCAGAAAACCCTGGAGCCTTTCCGTTTTCAAACCGGTTTGTTCATCGGACCGCTTACGTTGGATTAATGACTGCACACTGTATTCACACAACCCGATTTAACTATGGAACTCTTAAAAAAAGAACAGATCCGCGACCGGATGATCCGCCTGGCAGCCGCACAGTGGCAGGTACCGGAGAATGAAATCGAAGCCAATTTTGATCCCCTGCTGATGCTGATCTTTGATGTACTGGCCGGAGAAGTGGAACAGATCGGGTACCAGATCAATGATGTAAAAAGCCGCCTGCTCAACGAGCTGTCTACCATTATGCTTCCCCATGCTTTGTTAAGGGCGAAACCGGCCTCCTGTATCCTTGCGGCAACACCCGCAGAACCCACCGCGGTGCTGGACCAGGAACATTGTTTTACTACGATAGCCGTTACACAAACACCCGGGGCACCATCCTCCGAAACCGAGCTCTGCTTCACCCCCAACGGTGCGGTTAAATTGTTCCGGTTAAATGCCCTGTTCCTGAGAACCGGCGGCCGGGTATATAAACTGGGAGATGCCGGGCGCAAATCACTGATGCATGAAATGTCCCAGGACAAAGCCCCCGTTAACGAAATTCATTTTACCCTGCATACAAAGGACCGGTTTGAAAACCTGCAGGGGCTGCAGCTCTTTTTCGATCTTAAAGGCCACTCAGAGGCCACGAATTTTTACTTTGCCCTTCAGCACGCCCGGTTGTTTATTAATGAACAGGAAACCCCGTTCACCAAAGGTTATTACCAACAGCAGCAGTACGAAACCAGTTTGAAAGACAGCCTGGAAATGGAGGGCCATTACAGCCGGAAGATCCGGAGGGAAGTAGCCGGTATTTATGCCCAGCAGTTCATTACGGTACAGCAGGAATCCCTTGCTTCCACTCCACCGGACGCACCCGTTTTACAAAATCTGCCCGATAAGCTGCAGGAAGAGATCCGAACAAAAGAGGTGATCTATATCACCCTGAAGCTGAACCGGTATTTTCAGCAGGAAGTGCTGGAACGGTTGCTGGTGGGCGTAAATGCATTCCCTGCCTTAAACCGGAAACCGGAAAAAATTCATTTTAAAACCGAGAAGTGGATCAATATCATTCCCCTGCCGGTTAAGGGATCGTATCTCGATATTAAAAGCATTGAAGGCGCAAACGGCAGCAGGTACAAGCTGCGGCCGGATGCAGGTGAAGATCCGATTCATGAAGGGCAAGCCATTGTACGAACGGCAAAAGTAGGAAAAGAAAGCAGCCGGGATGTGCGCAATACCATCAACAGTTTGCTCGAAAGTATCCGGGATGAAAGCGCCTATTTTAGCAGGACCAGCAATGACCTTATTGCTTCCCAGCTTCATGAGATCTCCAAACTGCTGACACGTTTACAGGACCGCCTGGCGGTTTCAAAGGACGAAAAGCCGGCCTTCAACTATGTTCTTTTAAGATCAAAGAAAGAACAGGAAACAGTATTTGTAGAATACTGGTCTACCACGCCCACAGCAGCAGCAGCTGTAAAATCGGGAGCCAGCTTCAAACCGGTTATGCATGCATTAACCGGGGGTCTTTGTTTTGCACTCACCGCCGTTAGCGGAGGCGTGGAAACCTACAGCGATTATGCACAGCAACAAATGTTGGTACGCCAGCTCGCTTCCCGGGGAAAAATCATCAGCCAGGAAGACATCCGGCTTTTGTGTTACGAGCTTTTTGGTGCCCGGCTTCAAAAGGTGCTCATTCATAAAATCATGAACGTGCTCCGGGGACCGAAAACGGGTATTTCCCGCACGATCGGGATCGAATTGCATCTGAAAGAAGGAGATTATGCCGAAGATGAATTAGCCTATCTTCAAAAACAACTGCATTACCAGTTGGAGACAAACGCCGCCTTTGCGTTTCCGTTTGAGGTCAGCGTGGTATACATCGACTAGTTCACAAACAGGTCAGCAGCAATCCCATCCGCAAACAGCTTGCCTTCATTGGTCAGCCGGATGCGGGCATCATCAATGGTCAGCCATCCGCGTTCCCTGTATATCCCTGCCTGTTTCAGAAGCTGTTGCCGCGCAGGGCCATCCAGCGGTGCCAGTGCGATTCCCTCACTTGTACGGAGTGCAATCATCACATATTCATTCTGCCGCTGCGCCGGCGTAAGCACTTCCTCTTCATAGGGAATATGCCCCGAATGGATGGCGCGGATGTATTGCTGGTTATGCGCAACGTTCCAGCGGCGAAGTGTACCGTTAAAAGAATGTGCCGCCGGCCCAAATCCGTAATAAGGCACTCCCTTCCAGTAGGCACTGTTATGACGGCTCCGGAATCCGGGCTTTGCAAAATTGGAGATCTCATAGTGCTCATAGCCCGCGTGCTGCAGCCAATCCATCAGCAATAAAAATTGCTCCGACTGCAGCTCACCATTCACATCCTCTCTTATGTGTTTCCGGACCATTTTGTCCAGCGGCGTTTGCGGCTCCACGGTAAGCGCATAGCAGGACAAATGCGGAATGCCGGCCTTCAACGCCGTGTCCACATTTTGTTTCCAACGCTCATTGGTCAACCCGGGAACGCCATAGATCAGGTCGATGGTTATATTGTCAAAATACTGCACGGCTAGTTCCAAGCCGCCAGCTGCCTGAGCCGCATTATGGGCCCGGTTCATCCATAAAAGGTCCGGTTCAAAAAACGATTGTACGCCAATACTCAGGCGGTTAACTCCCGAACGCTTCCAGGTCTCCAATTTATCGGCAACCAGGTCATCCGGGTTGGCCTCCAGGGTTATTTCTGCATCCGCTGTAACGGGGTAATGCTTCCTTATCTCGTTTAACAGCAAATCGATGTCTGCCGCCGGTAACAAGCTGGGTGTTCCGCCGCCAAAATAAACCGTTTGCACCGGTTCCCGTTCAATAAAATCGGCGGCTGCACTAAACGCGGTTTCCTTTGCAATGGCCTGTACAAGCGCTTCCCGGTAGTGCAGCGAGGTAGAAAAATGGAAATTACAATAATGACAAGCCTGTTTGCAAAACGGGATATGGATATAGATGCCAGACAATGAGGATGATTTATTTGTTTACTATTTTTAATTCGTACACAGCGCCCGAACGATACTTCGTTCACAAAAATGGCGTTTATTTGTGTTCCGAATGACAAAGGTACAACACCGGTTAACGCTGCTCCTGTTATTTTTATGGATGGGCTTCCAGGCTGCATCTCAAAACCGGTATGCACTGGTGATTGAAGGGGTTGACCGGGATCCGGGTTTTATCACCGGTTCCCTTGGCATTAAAACCGATTTCATCAACCAGGAAGATTGCCGGCAGTACACCGGCCAGTTGCTCCCGCTGTTGCAAACAAAGGGTTATATCACCGCATCCGTTGATTCCCTGAGGCTGGATTCGGCCTCCGCGTATATGCAGCTCTTTGTGGGTATGCGGTATACCTGGGAAGCCCTGTCCACTACCGAAGAAAGCCGCAAATGGCTGGCACAGGTAGGCTATGACCCGCACCTGTTTGAAGACCGTCCGCTGGATTACGAGCTCCTGGGAAACATCCAGCAACGCATGCTCAATTACTTTGAAAACCATGGCCATCCTTTTGCAAAAGTATACGTAGATGCACTGAACATCCGTGGTGACAAAGTATCCGGGCAACTACAGGTGCATCCCGGGCCCCTGTACAGGGTTGACAGTATCCGGATGACGGGCAATGCAAAACTCAGCAACGACTATCTTCAGAATTACCTGGACATCCGGAACGGATCCATCTACAACAAGGAAAAACTGCAACGCATCAGTACCGAGCTTAAAAAGCTGAACTACATAGAAGAAACCTTTCCGCCCCGGTTTTATTGGGGGGGCACCGGAGGCCTTGTGGAAGTATTCCTGCAACAGAAGAAAAGCAACCAGGTTAATTTCATCGTTGGCTTTTTACCCAACAGTGACGCCGCTTCTTCGAAAAAGCTACAGATCACCGGGGAGGGACTGCTGAATCTGAAAAATGCGCTCGGTGGAGGAGAAACCATCGGGTTGGTATGGCAAAAACTGCAGGCCGCCTCTCAGCGGCTGGATGTTGCTTTTTTGCAACCCTACCTGTTCCGGTCGCGCTTTGGACTCGACTTTGCGTTTAACATGCTGAAAAGGGATTCCAGCTATCTCAACTTTGAATACCGCGCCGGTACACAATACAGTATCAATACCCGGCAAAATCTCAAACTCTTCTATAACCAGTTTTCTACCATTATCAGTACCATCAATAAAAACCAGCTGCTTCAAACCCGGCAGCTGCCCCCGGAGGCCGATGTAAAAATTTCAAATATCGGTATCGAATACCAGCTCAATACCACCAATTATATATTTAACCCCGTTTCCGGATTTGATATAAAATTTATGGGAACAGGTGGTATCAAGAAGATAAAGAAAAACAATCTGGTGCTGGAACTCGAAGACCCCGAGGATCCTGCATTTGATTTTGGCAGCCTGTACGATACGGTAAAACTCCGGTCCGTTCAGGTTCGCACGATCTTATCGGCCGCCCGTTATATGCCGCTGTCTGCACGCGGCGCCAGCACTATTAAAGCTGCGGTACAGGGCGGCTACCTGGCCGGTGAAAATATTTTCCGCAACGAATTGTTCCAGATCGGCGGTTACCGGCTGTTGCGTGGCTTTGACGAGCAGAGCCAGTTTCTTTCGCAATACGCCATCGGAACCCTGGAATACCGTTACCTTGTTGGTGAAAATTCTTACCTCAATGCATTTGCCGACGGCGGATGGGGATATGACGGCAGCCGGGGCGTTCGGAAAAACTACAACTTTCTTGGAGTGGGCATCGGCCTCGCGTTTGAAACAAAGGCCGGTGTATTCAACCTGGCCTGGGCTGTGGGAAAACGCAATGACACCAATTTCAACCTGCGGCAGTCGAAGATCCATTTCGGGTTCATCAGTTATTTTTAGGGTAAGCGGTCAGCTATTAGCCACCAGGCGCTCATTTTCAGATGCCGGATGCTGGTTTCCCGATTCTCAATGCTCATTCTGAAACAAAGCAAGTACCTTCGCACAAAATTTTTTCACATGAGAAAATTATTCTTCATTCTATCCGCATTTTCTATGCTGAAAGCCAATGCACAATCATCGCTCAGCCCGGAAGCACTGCTAAAGCTGGGCAGGGTCAGCGCCGTTGGGATCTCGAAAGACAAACAGTCGCTGATCTATAAAGTATCAACCCCCAATATTGCCGACAACAAGTTGGATTCAAAACAATACTCCATCCCGCTTGCAGGAGGGCAGCCAACAGAATTGACCAGCTCAGAAAGCTTGCTCGAGAACAACCGGATATCACCCGATGGAAAATACATCCTCAGCAGCGAGGCGGTAAAACTAAAAAAAGTAATGGGGCCAGATCTTTACCCGGAGCTGGATAAAACATCTGCACAAGTATACACTTCGCTCAACTACCGTCATTGGGACAAGTGGTTTGATGGCGGTTTCGATCATGTTTTTTTTGCGCCTTATGCTAACGGGCAGGCCGGCGAAAAAAAAGACATCATGCCAAATGAGCCCTATTTCTGTCCGCAGCAGCCTTTTGGCGGGGACGAAGATTTTATATGGTCGCCCGATAGCAAACAGATTATTTATGTAACCAAGAAAAAGTTCGGCACCGAATATGCGGTAAGCACGAATACCGATATCTATGCATACGACATAGCCTCCGGTGTTACCACCAACCTTACAGAAAGCAATAAGGGATATGATGTGGCGCCCGCTTTTAACAAACAGGGCAAAATGGCCTGGCTGCAAATGAAGACCGACGGTTATGAAGCCGACAAGAATGACCTTGTTGTAATGACCAATGGTACTACGGTAAATCTTACCGGCCACAATGACCAGATCAATATATCTTCCTTTATCTGGAGCAACGATG
Organism: Niabella pedocola; assembly: GCF_021044425.1. GTDB lineage: Bacteria > Bacteroidota > Bacteroidia > Chitinophagales > Chitinophagaceae > Niabella > Niabella pedocola. The sequence continues at coordinate 1,057,643 of NZ_JAJNEC010000005.1, forward strand.
GTAAAAGCCTGTTCTTTATAGCACCTGTAAACGGAACGGAACAGCTGTTTACGGTAAACGATATCGGTCTTACCCGTATGCTTCCCCGCATTCAGCAATTGACCCGGGGCGATTTTGACATTACCGCCATCGTAGCGCAAACCGGTGATGCGCTTATTGTTGCAAAGGAAGACATCTCGCGGGCCTCGGAGATCTACAAACTCCATATCAAAACCGGTACGCTTACCCAGCTGACGCATGTAAATGATGAAGCCTTTCAGCAGATTTCCCCGGTTAAAACAGAGCGGCGATGGATCACCACCTCCGATCAGCAAAAGATGATGGAATGGATCGTTTATCCGCCCAACTTTGACCCATCCAAAAAATACCCAACCCTTTTGTATTGCCAGGGAGGACCCCAGTCTGCCACCACGCAGTTTTATTCGTACCGGTGGAACTTTCACCTGATGGCCTCCCAGGGTTATATTGTAGTGATCCCCTCCAGGCGCGGAATGCCGGGTTTCGGCACGAAATGGAATGCCGATGTAAGCAAGGATTGGGGCGGAAAAGTGATACAGGATTACCTGGATGCCATTGATGATATATCAAAAGAACCTTATGTAGATAAAGACCGCAGAGCCGCGGTAGGTGCAAGTTTTGGAGGCTATTCTGTTTTTGCGCTGGCTGGCCGTCATCAAAAGCGGTTTAAAACCTTTATTGCCCATGACGGCGTTTTCGACTTTACGGCGATGACGGGTACTACGGATGAACTTTGGTTTGAGCAATGGGAAAAAGGCGGCTATTACTGGGAAAAAGAGAATAAAGCCGCACAACGCTCCTATGCGGCGTCTCCGCTAAATGCAGTAGCCAACTGGGATACGCCCATCCTGATTGTTCAGGGCGGTAAAGATTACCGCGTACCGATTGAGCAGGGTCAGGGCGCTTTCCAGGCAGCACAGCTAAGAGGGATCAAAAGCAAATTCCTGTTTTTCCCCGATGAAAATCACTGGGTGCTGAAACCACAGAATGCCCTGGTATGGCAACGCGAATTTTTTGGGTGGCTCCGGGAAACGTTGTAACAGGATTTCCTCTTTACATTATTGAATGATTAGAAACCCGGGATGACAGTCCCGGGTTTTTACATTGGTACTATTCCGCTGTTAACAGGGGTTACCACCATGACCGCCCCATACGGTTGCCATTCAGCCATATAGGTTTCAGTGATTTCATTGCTATGAAAAAAGATATCCGGGAAAGAAAACGATTTACAACGTTTTCGTAAATCCTTTATATGGTTCAGTGCTTTTTATTCGTTATTTATTCGTTAGATTTGTATTGCTTGAGCATGCGAAATGTAAAATCGAAATAACGATTGTATTTTTTTTAAAATGATTTATTGAAAGCTGATGGTATACCCCAACCGGGTATATGGATCATCATGCAATTGAGTTCACAAAATGATTCTCCACTATTAAATTAAACCAAATTTAAATCATGAACAGCTGTAGAAAATGGATAATTGTGTTTTTGACACTTATCGGCATGTGGAATGCGGAGCTGTCGATCGGGCAAACCAGCCGGACAGTTACGGGTACTGTTGTTAATCAGAATGGCACCCCCATACCCGGTGTAACTGTCCTTATTAAAGGCTCTGTAACCGGTACCGTTACCAATCAAACTGGTCATTTTACATTGAATGTGCCTGAAAAGGCCGGCGCCACGCTCGAATTTAGTTCGGCCGGGTACAAGGCCCAGGAAAAGATCATCGGTGATAATGCAACCGTTGAAATCGTAATGACGGCAGAAACAATGGGCCTCGACGAAGTAGTAGTGATCGGATACGGAACAGCCAGAAGAAAGGATCTTACCGGAGCAGTGGCCTCTGTTCAAACAAAAAAACTGGAGAAAGAAGCGCCCCGTTCGATACAAGACCTCTTAAGAGGAAATGCCGCCGGTTTAATTATTGGACAAGGGAACACCGCAAAGGCAGACGCAACGTTGTTGATAAGAGGAAAAGGAACGCTTAAAGCAGGAAACAGTCCCCTGAACGTTGTGGATGGCGTTATTTATGACGGCACATTCGCCGATCTGAACCCGAATGATATTCAGTCGATTGATATCCTGAAAGACGCCAGCGCAACAGCCGTTTACGGGGCAAAAGCGGCCAATGGTGTAGTGCTGATCACTACTAAAAAAGGGGTATCCGGCAAACCCAGGATTACCTTCAATGCCAATGTTGGATTTGTAGAAAATGCCGGCATGCCGCGGGTCATGAACGGTGAAGAATTCATCACATGGCGGCATGACTATGAAGTAGGCAGAAGAACGACGGCGTATCTTGATCAATATCCGCAGATGTTTGAAGATCCACGAACATTAACGAATATTAATACACTGGATTGGTACAATTATGATCAGAAAACGCCGGTAACATCTGTAACCGACGAACAACTACTCAGATCCTGGTTATCCCGTCTTGAGTTAAAAGCGCCGGAGATTGACAACTATATTAATAACAAAATCACTAATTGGCAGGACCTTGTTTTTCAACGGGGATTTCAGCAGGATTATACCGCAGCAGCTTCCAATAAGAATGACAATTCCAGCTATTATTTTTCGCTGAATTATGTGAATCGTGAAGGCATTGTGGTTGGGAACCGTTTTACAAATTTCCGTACGCGATTAAACCTTGAGTCAAAGGTTGCGTCCTTTTTAAAAGTAGGTGCTAATACCAATTTTGCGGTGCGGGACGAGGGGTTTCTCCAGGCCGACTGGGCCCAATCGGCGGTTATTTCTCCTTACGGATCAAACAACCTGGATGATCCCAACAGCATTTACAGAAGGCTTCCCACTGGTGATGCAACCCCTGTAAACCCGTTCCATGACAACCTTTACCGGGACCGGAAGGACGCATATAATACATTAAACTCCAGCCTATACGGAGTTCTTACGCTTCCTTTCGGCTTTGAATTTCAATCCAATTTCACGCCATCGTTTACCTGGAGGGAATATTATAACCACGAGTCTTCCAAAAACCCTGAATGGAAGTCTAAAGGAGGAAGCAGTGAACGCACTTTTGAAAAAACCTATAACTGGCAGATCGATAACGTACTACGATGGAAAAAGCAATTTGATATCCATAGTTTTGAGGTAACCCTTTTACAAAATGCGGAAAAAGGCCAATATTGGAGAACGAAAGCAACGGCCTCAAGCTATACACCAAGCGATATCCTGGGATATCACCGGTTGCAGGCGGGTTCGGTTCCGCTAAACGAAAGTGACGATACCTACAGAACCGGGGATGCGTTAATGGGCCGCTTGTTCTATTCGTTAAAGGACAAATACATGCTGACGGCCTCTGTCAGAAGAGATGGATATTCTGCGTTCGGAGCGCAAAACCCGCGCGCCACGTTTCCGGCCCTTGCCCTTGCCTGGGATTTCTCAGAAGAACAGTTTATGAAAAGCACTGGAAGCTGGCTCGATTATGCAAAGCTGCGGCTTTCATGGGGCAGAAACGGGAACCGGGATATCGGTCAGTATGATGCCCTTTCCGATATGACCTCAGGGCTGCATCCCTATATTGATCAAAATGGGACCGTATATGTGGCCTCACAGCTTTATGTAAACCGGATGGCTAACCTGGGATTGAAATGGGAGAACAAGGCCTCCTACAATATCGGTTTAGACTTTTCAGTGTTAAAAAGCCGGCTGAGTGGTTCTATTGATGTATATACAGCCACTACCAATGACCTGCTCGTAGACAGAGCATTGCCGGAAATCATCGGTTTTAACAGCGTTGCCGCCAACCTTGGCCAGCTAAACAACAAGGGATTTGAATTCAGCCTGAACGGAATCATCATCCAGAAAAAAGACTTCGACTGGAACAGTTCTTTCATATTCATGTTGAACCGAAGCAAGATCGTGCGCTTGTACGGCGATATGATTGACATAAAGGATGCGAATGGTAACGTGATCGGCCAAAAAGAAGCCGATGATATCAAAAACCAGTGGTTTATCGGCCAGGATCCGGATCGCATCTGGAGCTATGAACGTGTTGGTGTGTGGCAGGTAGATGAAGAAGCGATCGCCAAAAAATACGGGAACCAGCCCGGGGATTTTAAATACAAGGATCAAAATGGAGATAGTGTAATGACCAATGCCGATAAGATCTTCCAGGGATATATAAACCCCCGTTATCGCTGGACCTGGCGAAATGAGTTCAATTACAAACGACTGACTTTGTCACTTTTCATTTATTCCAACTGGGGACAAATGGATACCTACAACAGAGCGGCTAACAATAATAGTTTCCCCGACCGCGCCACCGATTATGTACAGCCGCGATGGACACCGGAAAATCCTATCAATGACTTTGGCCGTATCGGCTCTAAGAATATTGGTTCCAATTATGTTGACCGGTCCTTTATACGCCTGGATAATGTAGCCTTGTCATATTCCATGCCGCAATCCTTTTTAAGCAGGATAAAGGCACAACGCGCATCTATCTCCGCTTCGGTACGCAATGCTGCTTACTGGGCACCTCATTGGACATTTGGAGATCCCGAATCTGGAGGCCAGCCTACCCCGCGTACTTATAATTTAAGCCTTAATCTGACACTTTAATCTTTTTGCCATGATTCAAAATAAAATATATAAAAGCTTACCGCTCCTTTCATTTATGGCACTGACAATGGTTGCCTGTAAGAAAGACTGGCTGAAACCCAAACCGCTATCCTTTTACGAGCCAGGAGTTGCTTTATCGGATGTCCAGGGTATGTACTCTACACTTACAGCCTGCGAACGGAACATGCGGCACGAATACTTTGGAGATGCAGCGCCTATCCTTACAGAGATCATTCAATCGGAAGTTGCCGTAGAAGGCACCACCGACAAGGCCGGTCCGCAAATGGATATGGATATTTCATTATTGCCCGATGCGCAATTAAATCACAACGATTACACCAAAATCGGCTGGTACTGGTATGAAGGGTATAAGGGCATAAAATATGCCAATACCGTTATTACAAGGATCGACAACGCAACGTACAAAGATGAGAACGAGCGGAATGCCGTTCTTGGCGCGGCTTACTTCCAGAGAGCCTACCGGTATTTTAAACTGGTACATCAGTTTGGCGATGTCCCTTTCCTTGACAAAGAAATTGACGAGCCCAAATATGATTTTTACTCCTCCGACCGTTGGGGAATCTTAGCACATATTAAAAAAGATCTTGAATTTGCCTATCAATGGGTTCCTGAAAAAGTAGACCGGGGCCGTACTTCAAAAGCAGCCTGTGGTGTACTGCTGATGAAAGTGTGTATGGCTTTGGCCGATTTTGACAGAGCCATACAGGTGGGAAATGAGATTGTGGCACTTCACCCGCTGATGAAAAGCAGATTCACGGCCAATAAGAACAAACCCAATACCAACCTGATGTTTGACCTGCACAGTGTGGAAGCCAAGCTGGACATGTCGAATACCGAAGGGTTAATGTATGTAGTGTCTTACCCCGAAGTAGACGGATCAGACCGCATTCAAACCATGCGCAACGGCGTTCCTTTCTGGAACAGTGGTAATCTGAAAACGCCTGATGGTAAAGCCGGAACAAGTGTGCCCATTGCTGCCGGGGAAACAAACCTGGAGTTAGACCTTAATAAAACGTATGGCAGAGGCATCGGCAGATTGCGCCCCACCTGGTATTATACCAACGAAATATGGCGTACAGATAAAGAGGCCAACGACATGCGGGGTATCTTAAATAAGGATAGCTGGCGCAGGATGGAAGATCTCAAATACAATCATCCCGATTTAAAGAAAAATAATAGCCCCTGGTACGGCAAAAACTTTGTAAAACCGGCCGCCATGAGTGTGGAAGATACCATCCGGCTTTGGTTCTCCTGGCCCCATTACAAACTCTTTGTTCCGGATCCGTTACAAACCCAGTGGGCAGGCGGCGAAACACCCTGGTACATCTACCGTTCGGCAGAAGTATACCTGATGCTGGCGGAATGTTATTATTGGAAAAGTGATCTGGGATCAGCAGCCACTGCATTGAATGAAGTGCGTACCCGCGCCGGAGCCGCTCCTTTAGCGGCCAACGATATCAATATCGGCGAAATCCTGGATGAGCGTGCCCGCGAACTTTATTATGAAGAGAACCGGCATATCGAACTCGTACGGATCGCCTATACCTATGCAAAAACCGGCAAGCCCTGCGAGATCTTTGGCGGACACGTTTATAAACTGGAGAATATCAGCGGCCCAGGAGGTACAAACTCAAACGTAAAACAAATGGGTGTCAATTTCTGGTATGACCGGGTGGTGTCCAGAAGCAATTTCTACAACAAAGGGGTAAAACATAAATGGGCCGAATACAAAGTAAGTGTACACCATCTTCTTTGGCCGGTACCTGCAGGCGTCATTAATACCAATTTAAAAGGCATCATCAATCAAAACATCGGTTATCCGGGTGCAGAGAAAAATGTTACGCCGTTACCTGTAGAATAGTTTTCATCCATCATACAGTACCTGGAAGTAATTACAAGCAAATACACTTCCTGTGTATCGGGCCGTTCAATCCTGAACGGCCCTGTTTTTTGAAGCAATTGTATACGGCTTCTACACGCTGATACAAAGTAAGCCGGTTCTCAAAACAACAGCATAGCTGCCCTTGACAGCCAGATAAGGGACCATTCAAACGAAGCTCCACCGGGCTCAGCCGTATACCGGCCGCAAATCGAAACAGACCCCTGTAAAAGGTTCGCTGTTCCATAACCGCACTGCGCTTTATAAATCATTTGCTCCAGACTTCCTCGTTACGGTCGTTGACCATAGCAGTGCGTTCCATACTGCCGGTAGGGTTGCTTAAAGCCATTTTGATTACGCTTTTCATCGTTTTTAATTTTTGAAACAGAATCAATGAATATTGCCCGCATAAAGTTGGGGGATTCAGGTGCCGGTTTCTTTTTTTGATCCCTTCTGATCCCTTATGACTCCTTCTGATCCCTCCTGATCCCTTCTGACCTCGAAACGCATGTTTTCTGTATCCCTTCTGTATCGTTTCTGTATCCTGGCTATATCCTTTCTATATCCTGGCTGTATCCTGGCTGCGGTGTTCGTATATGGTTCCGCTATCCGGGCCTGGGGTAAGAATGCGGAAATGTGGGGGACTGTTTGAGCGCATTATGTTTGCCGGACGTAAAATATTGTTACGTCTTGTACGGTTTGATCAGCTAAAAAAGTATTCCGGCCACTAAAGCACCAGCAATGTTTTTCAGAGCCGATGATTTTATGAAACACTTAAGACCGTATACAATACGAATCCGATCACAATCCAGTAATTTCAATACAAAAACGCTGTTCCATTGACCATCAACCATTATATAACCGATCTGAATATTGTAACAGACATCCTGCCGGTGTTCAACTATACCAATAACCGGTTTTCCGAACAGGTGCTTACAGGCCTGCTTACCAAAACGCTTCCTTCAACAACGCACATTATTGAGCGGCAGCAAATATTAGAGGGTTTTGTAAAAAACTACCGGCTGCTGCAATCTTACAATTATGCCAAAGCAGAATTTGCCGAAGTGTACCAGTTCCTACAACAGGTGGAGGGCCCGGTTCCAAATCATTTGCTAACGCTCTTTACGAATAAAATTGAACAACAGGTACTGATCAGCCGGTATGCGCAGTTCGTGCTTTTCCTTGACCGGTTGTTACAGAAATGGATCGCAGCCATCAACCGTACCTTTTTTCCCAATGCGTATCGTGCCGATCTTGAGGCGATGGAACAATTATTAACCTTTTTTGATCTGCGGCATTACGCGGAACGTTTAAAAGAAGACCGGTTTGGAACAAAGGAAGTACGGCAACTCTCTCAGAAAATTGCAGCCCGCAAACAGGACGGCAGCTGGAACCTGTTCTGGGCGCGGTTCTTTTTGTTTGAAGCCTATACATCCATCAGTATTTCCATCGTACGGAGAGGATTTACCTTCCCGGTTCCAGGCGCAAAAGCCCTAATGATCCGGGATCTTTATCACCCCCTGCTAAAGGAGCCTGTAAAAAATGATATCCATATAACAAAGCAGGTCTGCCTGCTCACGGGTCCGAATATGGCCGGCAAATCCACCTTGTTAAAATCCATCGGTCTTTGTGTGTTTTTGGCGCATACGGGTCTTGCCATACCGGCATCCTTTGCCGAAATCCCTTTCTTTGATCATATTTCCATTTTCATTAATCACCGGGATGACCTGCAGAACGGCTACAGTCATTTTATGTATGAAATCAAAAACCTGAAGGAGGTGCTGCAGCAAACCGCCGACGGCAAGCGCTGTTTCTCTATTTTTGATGAACTGTTCAAGGGTACGAACCAGGAAGATGCGCTGGCGATTACCACAGCAACGATCGAAGGACTGAGCCGTACCGATACCTCCTGTTTCCTGATCTCTACACATCTGCATGCTTTAAAAGAAACGCCTGCTATAGCCGGCAATGCTGCACATGTATATCATATTACCTGTGTTATTGAAAACGGCCGCCCAACGTTCACTTATAAATTAGGAAGCGGCTGGTCCGATCTGAGGATCGGCCGGTTATTATTTGAAGCGGAAGGACTGTATGAGCTGCTGAACAAACAACCAACATCAGGATAGCGTATCCAACGCTCCAACAGTTCCCTCCTTTGGTTGTGGATTCAAAACGATGGGATATAAGGGCCTGCGTACGGCATATGCACAGCCGGAACAACGCGAAAACCTTACCGTAATTTTTTATCTATCTTCACGCGCTATTCAAATCGTTTATATGCCTGGTCACCCCTTCACCCCTCCTTTCTCCATCCAGCCCGTTCTCGAGAATGCGCAGGTAAAACTGATCCCATTAAAAGCGGAAGATTTTGAACGCCTCTATGCCGTTGCCTCCGACCCGGCCATCTGGCAGATGCACCCCAATAAGAACCGGTACCAGCGGGATGTATTTGACACCTTCTTTGAAGGCGCTTTGCAAAGCGGGGGCGCTTTCCTTTGCCAGGCGATGCCTGCAGGCACGTTAGCCGGATGCACCCGGTTTTATAACTACGACCCTGCCGAACACAGCATCTTTATAGGGTATACTTTTTATGCCACCCGGTTCTGGGGCACCGGTTTGAATGCGGAAGTAAAACACCTCATGCTGGATTATATTTTCCGGTTTGTACGTACCGTTTATTTCCATATAGGTGCTGAAAATTACCGTTCACAAAAAGCCATCGAGAAGCTGGGAGCCATAAAACTAAGGGCAGAATGGGTAGCGTATTATGGCGAGCCCGACCGGCTTAATTTTGTTTATGGTATACACCGGCCATAAACAGCAATAAGCTGCCGGAACAAGGCCGGCAACGGCTACGGCATTTCTACACATTAACCATCGGCTGTATGCGCCAGGCTACAGGGCAGGGTTTTTTGAATATTCCAGCCATAAATCATCTACCGGCTTACCGGTAACCTCCCTCCAGCTGTCGGCCGTATAACTGTGATTACGCAGCGCCGTGTTCAGCGCCTTTACAGTACCCTTTTTTACCCGGGCTTCGATCCATGCGAGGAACCGCGCTGTTACCCGGTATCCATCCGAATATTTCTGACGGTCTGAATACTCCGGAAGTTTCCAGCCGGCACCTTCGTTATCAATGCCGTATTTAAACCGTATATAATCAGCAATGCCTTCAGTGATCCACCAGGGGCCAACGCTGCGCCCATAATCCTGTACAATATGCATCACTTCGTGGGTTACCACATCTATATCGCCCGGATGCTTTACAAACCATACCGGGTCATATACCACTTTTCCGCCACCCGTAGCAGCCACACCATGATAGGCTGTGTCCACCTTAAAATATACCTCCTTTGCCGCACCGTTGTTAAAATCCCTTACCAGCACGGGGTACACGGTAAAGAACGCATCCACCATTCTTTTTTTTACAGCATTGCTAAAGGTTGTTTCATTCGAGGTAAAATGCAGGATGAACCCGCCCTTCTCAAAGCGGCTGCCTTCATAGTTAAATGCAGAATCGCTGCCGCCGACAACCGAAGCGTTTGAATGGCTCAGCATAAAAAGCCCCGCCAGCAATAACCAGTATTTCATAAATAATCTTTGCCAGAAAAATATTACAATTCCCGCAATTGAGCAAATCCACACCTGCGTTTGTTGCTTCCTGTTAACCAGGGCCCTTGCGCCCGGTAAACCTCAAAGCAGGCCCTGGCCATCTTTTTCAGTAATATTGGGGGCAGCTTGTTATTTTTGCGTTTCAAAGATGCCTTTATTTTGATCCGTTTATTCATCATAGTTTTTCTGAGTTTCTTTTGTATGAGCGATCTGTCTGCTCAAAAAAAAGACAGTGCAAAAGAGCAGCCGCAAGCCGCAAAGCCCGCGGCTCAGCCGGGTACCAATCGCAAGACCACCAACCGGCCGGCAGCTAAAAAGCCGGCAGCTGCCAAACAAACGCCGCCGGTAACAAAACCTGCGGCTGCTGGAAAAAAGGCAACACCAGCTCCGGTAACACAAAAACCAGCCGGCAATCCTGCAAAAACAACGCGTGCTTCCACTTCCCCGGCAAATCATAAACCGGTCGTTCAAAAAGATACCGCGCGGAAAAAGACTATCACCGTAAAAGCATCCGTTCCGGCTGCGGCGAAAAAGGATACGGCGGCTTCAAAAAAAACAGTGCGCCATCCTCAGGCGGGTGCCCGGACCGATTCTGTAAGAAAAGCGACAACGGCCATTCCTTTAAAAAAAGATACGGCCGGAAAAGCAGCAGCGGCCCTGCCGCCATCGCCGCCGGTTGTCATCGATTCTACGCGGATCAGGGCCGCCATGGCAGACAGTCTTAAAAAAGAGGCCCAATATGCGGCAAAGGTTCAGGTGTTTAACCGTACCCGGCAGATTCTTGCGGAGCATCCGTATTACGCCTTTTCCAAAGCCCCGGTCGTTACGCCCTATAGTAAACGGGTAAAACAACCGGGAGAAGAAATTTACTTTTATACGCTTGCCGGTATCATGCTGCTCTTCGCCGGATTTAAAACGGCGTTTTCAAAGTACTTTGATGACCTGACCACCCTGTTTTTCCGGCGCACGCTGAAACAGCGCCAGCTGCAACAACAGCTTAGTCAGAATACACTTCCATCATTCCTTTTTAACATTTTATTTGTTTTTGTTACCGGGTATTATCTTGCGCTTATGGCGGAGCAACTTACGGTAAAACAACTGCCCTATCCTTTTTGGCAGTTGTTTGGCTTTGCTGTTGCTGTTGTATCCGTGGCCTACCTTGCCAAGTTTTTCCTGCTGAAGTTATTTGGCTGGCTTTTTAAACTGCAGCATCTTACCGATGCCTATATCTTCCTTATTTTCCTGGTGAGCAAGATCCTGGTACTATTCCTGCTTCCGGTGATCGTGATCACATCGCTGGGCGGTACGGGTATTAAAACCATTATCTGGACACTCAGCTGGCTGATCATAGGCGCGCTTTTCCTCTATCGTTTTACCGTGGCGCTTCAAATGATACAGAAAAGTAACAAGGTGAGTCTCTTTCATTTCTTTATTTACTTTATTGCCTTTGAGCTATTACCGGCCTTTGCAATCTACAAGTTTATTTTACAGTTTTTAACGGGGAATAGCGTACCTTTGCACCCAATTTAGGTGAATTTTAATGTCAAGTAACGTAGCAACAAAACCCGTGGCGAAGCCTGAAGCAGGAAAAATGCAGCATATACTTATCAGCCAGCCAAGACCAAAGAGCGAAAAATCCCCCTATTTCGACCTTGAAAAAAAGCATGGTGTTACCTTGGATTTTGAGACCCTGATCATGCTGGAACCCATCTCCGGAAAAGATTTCAGACGCCAAAAGATCAGCATCCCCACTTATACGGGGGTTATCTTTACCAGCCGGAATGCAATTGATCACTTTTTCAGAACCTGTGAGGAAATGAAGATCAATGTATCCCAGGATACGAAATACTTCTGTATTACAGAAGCCGTGGCGCTGTACCTGCAAAAATTCATCCTTTATCGTAAAAGAAAAGTATTTTACGGTACAGACGGCAGCAATAAAAGCCTGCTGGATGTGATCAATAAACATAAAGAGAATCTCAATTTTCTTTATGTATGTTCTGAAAACCAGCAGGATAATGAAATTATCAGCTGGCTCAAACAACACGATTGTTCTTTTGACCTGGCATTTATGTACCGCACAAAGAGCAATGATGTAAAAAAATCACTGGGCAATAAAAAGTTTGATGTGCTTTGTTTTTTTACGCCCAGCGGTGTAAAGAGCTGGTTCGACAATTTTCCCGACTTTGAGCAGCACGAAACCGTGATCGGCACCTTTGGCGATAATACCAAGGAAGCAGCGATCAGGGCCGGCTTAAAGCCGCTGATTGTGGCCCCTTTGCCTAAAACACCCAGCATGATTACCGCCCTGGATCAGTTTTTGGCCAGCAATTCCAATAAATAAGCCAACAAACTTCTCTTTATCAAAAGCTTAACGACTCATTTTTTGGGTAGCTAAGGTTTTTATGAATATTTGCATGGTTATAGTTAACTTTGCAAACTTTATGAGGTTTTTCGTCATTATCTCCGCCTTGTTTTTAATGTCGTCCTGCGGGCCGGGCATGAATAAGATTTTAAAAAGTAAGGATGCTGCCTATAAGCTCAAGATGGCAGATGCTTTTTATGCCAAAAAGAAATACAATAAGGCGCAGCTGATCTACGAAGACATTTTACCTTATTATAAAACAACGCCCCAGTTCCAGGACATTTACTATAAGTATGCATATTCTGCTTATTATCAGCACGATTATGCAATGGCAGAGAATTATTTCAAGACCTTTATGGAAAGCTTTCCCAACAGTCCGAAATTTGAGGAAATGGAGTACATGCGGGCATATAATTTTTACAAACAGTCGCCCAAACCGGAATTGGATCAAAGCAATACCTTTAAGGCCATTGGTGCCATGCAAACTTTTATCAATACGCACCCCAGCTCGGTGCGGCTGCCTGAAGCCAACCGGATCCTGGATGAGCTGAGAAGCAAGCTGGAAATAAAAGACTATAAAAGCGCCAAGCTGTATTATGACATGGGCTATTACCGGGCTGCCGGCGTAAGTTTTGCCGCCCTCCTGGAAAACTTCCCGGAGTCACAGTTAGCGGATGAATATAAAATGATGTCGGTAAAATCCTACTATCTTTTTGCCGAAAACAGCGTTATTGATAAGAAAACGGAGCGTTTCAGGGAAGTGATGGATGAATGCAAAGAATTCATCGACCGGTTCCCAGAAAGTAAATATAAAGCCGATATTGAAAAATATATGGCAATGTCACAATCTCAAATTCAAAAATTTAGTAATAATGAGCAAATTAAGAAGGCATCTTAGTGTTGGTACTCCCAGTAGCGTAGAAACCAAAAGCCTGCAGGAGATAAAAAACAAAACCGGCAATATATATGAATCTATTGCCATTGTTAGCAAAAGGGCCAACCAGATCAATATTTCCATAAAGGAAGAATTGCACAATAAACTGGATGAATTTGCCAGCCATACCGATACGCTGGAAGAGATCCATGAAAATAAAGAGCAGATCGAGATCTCAAAGGCATACGAAAGAATGCCGAATCCCGCCCTGCTGGCTACCCAGGAATTCCTTGATGATAAAATTTACTACCGCAAGGCTGAAGACGAATTGTTCAGCTAAGCGTACATGTATTGATAAGCGCCGTAACGGATCTGGATCCGTTACGGCTTTTTTTATGCCCGCCCCAGGAATTTCATTTCCCTCAGGATGTCCATCTCCGTACATCCGCCAACACGCCAACGAACCAGTTTTCATATACCAGCCAACCGCAACGCCACTCTTATCATTTTATTACATCTGTATTCCGACCCGATGGCTTATTTTTGATGCATGTTAGAAGGCAAGAAAATAGCCATTGGGATCAGCGGCAGCATTGCTGCGTACAAGATCGTTCACCTGGTACGCCTGTTGGTAAAAGAAAAGGCCGTTGTAAAAGTGATCATGACACCAGCCGCCCGTGATTTTGTTGCGCCGCTTACCTTATCTACCCTTTCAAAAAATGAAGTGCTTATCGACATCGCATCCGGCAATACCTGGGCCAACCATGTGGAGCTGGGCCGCTGGGCCGACCTGCTGTTAATAGCACCGCTCAGTTGCAATACGCTGGCAAAAATGGCATATGGACATTGTGATAACCTGTTGCTTTCAGTATACCTCTCTGCCACCTGCCCGGTAATGGTATCCCCGGCAATGGATGACGATATGTGGCGCCATCCTGCCACCCAGAAAAATATCGAAGCGTTGAAAGCATTCGGGCATACCGTACTTACGCCCCGTTATGGTGAACTGGCCAGCGGACTCATTGGCGAGGGTCGCATGGAAGAACCGGAAGCGATCCTTGAAGCGATAGACGCTTTTTTTAAACAGGCTTCGGGCACGGATCTGAAAGGCAAAAAAGTACTGGTAACCGCCGGCCCTACTCAGGAGGCGCTGGACCCGGTGCGTTTTATTGGCAATCACTCTTCCGGAAAAATGGGGTATGCCCTTGCAAAAGAATGTTTGCGGCGGGGTGCAGCGGTAGTACTGGTACTGGGTCCTGCTCCTGCGGTTCTGCAACAGGATCTTTCGGGCATCACACTTGTAAACGTGGTATCCGCAGAAGAAATGTACCAGGCCTGTATGGATCATTTTCCTTCGGCTGATATAGCATTAATGGCAGCTGCGGTTGCAGATTACAGACCCGCAACCGTAAGTGATACCAAAATAAAAAAACAGGACAGCGATCTGGCGCTAACCCTGGTTAAGACCAGGGATATCCTGGCTTCCCTGGGTGCCGTAAAAACCGGTAACCAGGTGCTCCTGGGGTTTGCCCTTGAAACGAATAATGAAGAAGTACACGCGCTTGAAAAACTGCATAAAAAGAATGCCGACTATATCGTGCTGAATTCATTAAACGACGGGGCCGCTTTTGGTGCAGATACCAATAAAATAACCATTTATTCAAAAACAGGTGAAAAGACCAGCTTTACGTCCAAGTCAAAAACGGCCGTAGCACAGGATATCATAGATACTATCGTAAAAACGGGCATCACAACAACATGAAAAAATTATTACCGCTCTTGGTATGGAGTTTAACTTTTGCTGCCTGCGGATTGGGGCGGCCCAAAGACGTTTTGCCACAGGATAAAATGCAGGCCGTTTTATGGGATATTGCCCAGGGCAGCGAATTTGTAAACGGCTACGTGTACAACCGCTATCCGGACCTGAACCGGGCGGTTGTAAACCAACAGGCCTTGAAACAGATCTTCACCCTGCATAAGATCTCCAAAAAGGAGTTTGAGAAGAGCCTCGAATATTACCAGCGTAAGCCCGACATCTTTGTGGCCATGCTGGATTCGATCAATGCACAACAAAAAAGAGCCAAAAAACCGGAAACCCCGGCTACAGCCGATACGGCCCGGGCGCCGTCGCCTGCAGGGGAACCGGCTTCAAAAAGAGCCCCCGCTCCTTAATACGCCGCGGCTGCGGCTTCTATCTACTGGATGATGCGTTATATATGTTTCAACGGCGTTTTTGCAGATGCAGCACTCCCCGCTATTGACGCCGCTAATAAAAGTTACCGCTACGGAGATGGTTTTTTTGAAACCATCCGGGTACATCACGCGCAGGTACCTCTGTGGCAGCTACACCGGGAGCGGATCCTCCGCAGTCTATCACTTTTAGGATACGCCTTTGCGGCAGGTGTAACCATTGAGCATCTTTATGACCAGCTGCTGGAACTCTGCGCGCGCAACCAGTGTACAGCACAGGCCCGGGTACGCATTTCCTTCTCAAACGGCAATGGCGGACTCTTTGATCCATCCTGTGTGCACTACCTGATAGAGGCGCACGCCTTTACAACGCCGGTTGCAGACGAAGGCCTCTCCCTTGGGATTTATCATGAACTGCAAAAAGACGCACATTATTTCTCCTCCTTAAAACTGTCCAATAGCTTCATCTATAGCCGTGCAGCGCAGGCTTGTAACCGGCTGGGCTGGAACGACTGCGTGATTCAAAATAAAGACGGGGCCATCATCGAAACAGTGATCTCCAACCTGTTCTGGATCAAAAACGAGGAAATCTTTACGCCACCGGTTACCGATGGCTGCGTAGCAGGTGTATTCCGCTCATACCTGCTGGCCACAGAACCGGGGATCACCGAACGGTCCTGTACCCTGAATGCATTAGAAGAGGCCGACGAACTGTTTTTAACCAATGCGCTCCGGGGTATCCGGAAGGTGGGGCAGTTTAATGGAAAAACATATGCCGGCGATCAAACAACGGCCCTGCTTTCCCGCCATCAGCAACGGCTCTTTCCATAACAGCTTTATTCAGTACAGGTGTTTCATAAAAATATTCCGGTACGCTGGTGCCGCTGCATCCGTATTATGCGTTACGGGAATCAGCCACCGGCAGCCCATCCTGCACAAGGCTCAGGCATTGGTGTGCAGCCGGCTATAGACATCCGACAAGGTATCTACAGCGGCCCGGCCTTCGCTGCCCAGGTCCAGGCTATAGTTATTTACATACAGGTCGATATGCTTACGCATAACGTCCTCGCTCATTGCCTGCGCATGTTCTTTTACATAAGCAGACACTTCCGGATACCGGTCAAATGCGTATTGAAGACTTTTATGGATCAGCGCATCCACCTGATTGAAAACAGCGCCGCCCAGTGATTTTTTGATCACAATGCCCCCCAGGGGAATGGGTACCTTCATTTTCTGCTCCCAGTATTCCCCCAGGTCGGTAACCTTTACCAGGCCTTTATCCTGGTAGGTAAACCGGTTCTCATGAATGATCACGCCCAGCTCCGCTGAACCCGTTACCACAGCATCTTCGATTTCATGAAACACTCCAAATGATTTATGATGCGCATCCGGATAGGCAAAGCTAAAAAGCAGGTGCGCCGTGGTGTTTACCCCGGGCAACACAACAGTTGCATCATTGATCTCAGCTTCCGTGAAAGGCTGTTGCCGGCGGCTGATCAATAATGGCCCTACACCTTTTCCCAAGGCGCTGCCGGAATTCAATAACGCATATTGATCCAGGGTTTTAAAATAAGCGGGAAAACTCAGCTTGGTTATATCCAGCTTCCCTTCCAGCGCCCAGCGGTTCAGCGTTTCGACATCTTCCAGCACGGCTTCAAACTCCACACCTTCCGTATCGATCTTTCCATTGACCAGTGCATCAAAAATAAACGTATCGTTCGGACAAGGCGAAAATCCCAGCTTTAGTTTCATATATACTTCTTATTCATTTAATAAACAGGAACCGATAAAAAATGTTTACCCGTTATGAAGTAAACTGTGTTAACAACCGCTCCGTATGTTCGGCAAGATTGGCAATGGCCGCTTTCAATGCCCATTGCGTCTTATCTCTTTCACCCACGTAATTAGATACCGCTCTTACCTGGAGAAAAGGCTGGTTCTCCAGGAGGGCCACGTAATGGAAGGCGGCACCCTCCATTGATTCTATTTCCGCACCCAGGCTGTCTTTAAAATGCCCGATGGTATCTGCAGCCGTTGTAACCTCATTAATTGTAACCCCGTTTGCCGGTTCCAGCCCGGTAAGCTCCACTAACCGGCTATGGGTATTGTAAAGCCGTCCCCCGGTAAACGGGGCAGCGTCTGCATCGGCCAGCTGCAGGTCAAATACCGATTTCCTCCGGCCGGCTTCCACCACGCCCAGGTCACCAAAACACTCGCTGCGGATCACCGCTACTGCGCCCGGTGCATACCGGTGCACAAAACTGCCGCCAATACCGGCCTGCAATACCAGGTCATACCGTTGCCGGGCCAGCTGCCGCGTGAGCCCATATGCGGTGCTTACACCGCCAATACCCGTAATGAGCACATCCACCTGCTCCTGCGCTTTCAAAAAGGAATTTAACGGCTTTATTTCCAGCTCAGTGGCCGCCACCAATAATATTTTTTTCTGCATATGTCCGTTACCGATTGCTTTACTTATCCGTTTTAACAGCTTTTGCTGCCTGATACCGGCAAAAATGTGCTGCGCTGCTAAGTTCGGGCATTTTTATAATTGAGGGAAATGTTACCTTTGCAGTCTGTTTTTTTTGAAGCTGGTATTTTTTTCAGGCAACACCCGCTTCAAAGCCGGAAAAAACCGGCTTATTTATTTATGATATATGGTATATCTCACAAGAATTGAACACTTTAATGCCGCGCACAAACTTTTTAACCCTGCATGGACCGAGGCGCAGAATGAGCAGGTTTTTGGCAAATGTGCCAACAGGAACTGGCATGGGCATAACTACGAACTATACATTACCGTAAAGGGGGAACCCGATCCGGATACCGGTTTTGTGTATGATGTAAAAAAATTGAGCGAGATCATTAAAGATCATATTATTGAAAAACTGGATCATCGCAATCTGAATGAGGACGTTGATTTTATGAAGGGAAAATTGTGCAGTACGGAAAACCTGGCCATTGCGATCTGGAATGAACTGACACCTCATTTACCCGCCGGCGTATTCCTGCATTGCATAAAACTGTATGAAACGCCACGGATTTATGTGGAGTATTTTGGTTAAGTTTGTACGTACCATTCGTCCAGTATGAAAGTATCCGTTTTCAGGAAGGAGCATTTTAACGCAGCACACCGGCTCTTTAACCCGGCCTGGGATGACGCTACCAATGAACGCATTTTTGGCAAGTGTTCCCTGCCGCATTATCATGGTCATAATTATGAACTGGAAATAAAAATAACCGGGGAAGTGGATCCTCAAACCGGCTTTGTAATGGACCTGAAAGTGCTGAGCGAGCTGGTTGCAAAAAATGTGATTGAGAAATTCGATCACCGGAACCTGAATCTGGATACCGATGAATTTAAACATACGAACCCAACTGCAGAGAACATTGCAATTGCGATTTACAATATTCTCCGGCCACATATTCAAAGCGATCATGATCTGATGATCCGCCTGTATGAAACGCCCAGAAATTTTGTAGAGTATCCATCATCTTAAATTGCCCGGAAACTATGGCTTATAAAAAAGAAGATATATATGATGAACCGGTAACGGATGCGCTCACACAGCATTACAAACAGGTAATTGAGCAGCTGGGAGAAGATCCGGAACGGGAAGGCCTGATGAAAACACCCGAGCGGGTAGCCAAGGCCATGCAGGTGTTAACACAGGGCTATCATATGGATGCGCACGAGATCATCAACTCGGCTAAATTCCATGAAGATGTAAGCGAAATGATCATCGTAAAGGATATTGAGCTGTACAGCCTTTGTGAGCATCACATGCTTCCTTTTTTCGGAAGGGCACATGTGGCTTATATCCCCAATGGCTGGATCACCGGCCTGAGCAAGATCGCCCGGGTAGTAGATGTTTACTCACATCGCCTGCAGGTACAGGAACGCCTTACCGTACAGATCATGAATGCGATTAAGGAAACATTAAACCCGCTGGGTGTTGCCGTGGTCATTGAGGCAAAGCACCTCTGCATGATGATGCGAGGCGTTCAGAAACAAAACTCTGAAACCACCACCTCCGCATTTGACGGCGAATTTCAAAAGAACTCAACGCGGAGTGAATTTTTAAAGCTCATCAGCGCACGATTAAGTTAAAGAAAACGAACCAAAATAAATAAGTGAATATGAAACAGGCAGTGGTATTTCCCGGACAGGGATCGCAGTTTACCGGGATGGGAAAAGAGCATTATGAAAACAATGCATTTGCAAAGAAATTGTTTGAGCAGGGCAATGAAATCCTGGGATTCCGTCTTTCCGACATCATGTTTACAGGAACTGCAGATGAACTAAAGGAAACAAAGGTTACCCAACCCGCTGTTTTTTTACATTCCATCGTAGCCTATAAGGTAATGGAGAACAACCGGCCCGATATGGTTGCCGGCCACTCCCTGGGTGAATTTTCGGCATTGGTGGCCAATAACGTACTGGCATTTGAAGATGCCCTGCAACTGGTGGCCGTAAGAGCCAATGCGATGCAGCATGCCTGTGAACTGCAACCCTCTACCATGGCTGCGGTATTGAACCTTCCGGATGAAACAGTAGAAGAGATCTGCAAGGCCATCCAGGATGAAACAGGAGAAATTGTTGTGGCGGCGAACTACAACTGCCCCGGACAACTGGTGATCAGCGGAACGCTTAAAGGAATTGAAATTGCTGTTGAGCGTATGAAAGCAGCCGGGGCCAAACGGGCACTGGTGCTGCCCGTAGGCGGTGCGTTTCACTCACCCCTGATGGAGCCTGCACGAAAAGAGCTACAGGAAGCCATTGAAAAAACAGCCTTTCACCAGCCGATTTGTCCCATCTATCAAAATGTTGTAGCCAAACCGGTAATGGACAAAGAAGAGATCAAAGAAAACCTGATCGCCCAGCTTACCGGTGCCGTTCGATGGACACAGAGCATACAGGAAATGATTGCCAACGGTGCCACCCGCTTTACGGAAGCCGGCCCTGGCAAAGTACTACAGGGCCTGATCCAGAAGATTAATAAAGAAGTTGAAGTAAATGGGGTAAATTAACCCCATTTTTTTTTTGCGGACCTGTATCCGGATGCCCATTAAACCCGGCCACCGGCATCGTTGTCCATCTGCCGTCCATCAATCCGCAACAGCCCCCTTTACGATTTCTTCCTACCTTCGGAATATTCGTTCACGGATCTTTTTTCAAATGACCATACTTGCATTTACATTGATCATGTTGCTGGGCGCCTTTATGGCCGGATTGATCGGCTCCTTATCTGGTCTTGGAGGAGGCATCATTATCATTCCGTTACTTACTATCGGACTGGGTGTTGATATTCATTATGCGGTTGGTGCGGCCCTGGTTTCGGTCATTGCCACTTCATCCGGATCGGCAGCGGCCTATGTACGGGAAGGCATCACCAATATGCGCCTGGGTATCTTCCTGGAAATTGCCACCACTACCGGTGCTGTTTGCGGAGCCCTTATTTCCACGATTGCCCCCGGCTCCTTCATTGCCGTATTATTTGGGCTTACACTGATCTTTTCCTCGATCAACTCCCTGCGCAAAAAGGAAGAACAGGTGCTGGAACAAAGCAGCCCGCTTGCCCGGAAATTAAAGCTGGACGGCAGTTACCCCGACACCAACGGCCACCCGATCCGGTATGGCACCAAGCATGTATTGGGCGGTTTTGGAATGATGGGGATTGCAGGCATGATGTCGGGTCTGCTGGGCATCGGATCCGGTGCCTTTAAAGTAATTGCGATGGACAACATCATGCGCATCCCCTTTAAGGTATCTACCACTACCAGCAATTTTATGATGGGCGTAACCGCCATTGCAAGTACAGTGATCTATTTACAAAAAGGGTATGTGCAGCCCGGCATTTGTATGCCCACGATGATCGGCGTACTCTTTGGTTCCATCGCCGGATCCAGGATCCTTATCCGGTCTAACCCAAAAAAACTCCGCCTGTTCTTTGCGGTGATTATCCTGTTACTGGCAATCAACATGATCTATCACGGCATTGCCGGCAAAATTTGAACCTATGGAACAGAAAAACCGGTTTACCGATAAAACCTTGCAGACCATTGTAGGCAACCTCCTTCGTTACGGTGTATGGCTGGCCCTGAGTGTGGGCGCCATCGGCGGTACCGTTTACCTGATAAAACACGGGCACGAAACCATTCACTACGGCAGTTTTACCGAAAGCGATAAAAGTATCGGCCAGCTGATTCATGAAATGATCTCCGGTGTGCGGGAAGGCAGTGGTACCGCTATTATATTTTCAGGCATCATCCTGCTTTTTCTAACGCCAGCCCTGCGGCTGGTATTATCCTTTTTCTCTTTTCTTATTGAAAAAGATTATCTGTATGTACTCATCACCCTTGTAGTAATGTTGATCATCGGTATCAGTATTTCGCTGGGGTATAGTCATTAGGAGGGCAACACAAAGAATACAAGAACCCAAATGCCATCAAAACTTCGTGCTTATTAGCGCCTTAGTCACTTAGTGGCCATTCACCGCGGATGATAAGAACCATTTCGTCCAACTTTCACCACACACTTTTACCATACTTCCTTTTTACGGCCAGGCGCAACAACAACATAACATACCCATAGGAAGTGCTTCACGCTTATTTAGTATTTTCGCAGAAACAGACAGTTCCCATTATGCCTGCACATACAGACACAGCCTCCTCCCTTTCCTCCGGCAGTACGGAACTTACCCGGACAACCGGCGGCGAAAACAGAATGCTGGCGGGTTTTATGCTCCTGTGGTTTATCATCAATAGTCTGCAGGCTGTTTTCCTGGGTATTGATGGAGATGAAGCCTATTACTGGATGTTGTCGCAACACCTGCAATGGGGCTATTTTGATCATCCTCCGGTGGTTACTATTTTTATCCGGCTGGGGGAATCGCTGGGACATGGCCCCTTCTTTACCCGGCTTGGAACGATCCTCTTATCCACTTTTTCCATTCCGCTCATTTACAAAGGACTTCCGGAACCGCTTCAAAAGATCCGCTGGTTTATCCTGCTTTATGCGGCTACCCTGGTATTGAACGTATATGCATTTATAACCACGCCCGATGCAGCGCTCTTCTTTTTTGCTGCTTTATTCTTCCTGAAGTACAAACATTTTCTGAGTAACAACAATTTCGGCAACAGCTTCTGGCTGGCCATTGCCATTACCGGAATGTTTTACAGCAAGTATCACGGCATCCTGCTGGTAGGGTTTATTGTATTATCCAATCTGAAGCTGCTGGGCAATAAATATTTCTGGTTGATTGTGCTGATGGTTTCGCTGTTTTTTTTACCCCATCTTTACTGGCAATACCTGAACGACTGGCCTACCGTGCGTTTCCATCTGATTGAACGCATCGCCAAAAAATACCGGATCAATTATACCACCGATTACCTGCTGGGGCAGATCCTGATCTGGGGGCCGCTCATCTCTCTGTTGTTTTATGCTATGATCTTCAAACTAAAGATCCGGGGCGCATTGATGCGGGGCCATCTGTTTATGTTTGCCGGCACCCTTGCATTTTTCCTGTTTTCCTCATTCAAAAACACAGTGGAACCGCACTGGACGATGATCGCGGGCATTTCTTATGTAGCCCTTTTCTTATCATTGATCAACAACGGAAGCGAAAAATTCCGGCGCCTGTTCTTAAAAACAGCTTATTGCAATATCGGGCTGATACTCCTGGCGCGTATCCTGTTCCTGATTCCAAACGGACCGGCCAACCAGATCAAACACTTCCGGTCGTTTTCTTATGCCCGGCTATGGGCAGACACCGTTTATCAAAAGGCCAACGGCACACCCGTCGTATTCTCCAACTCCTATGCACTACCTTCGCTTTATAAATTTTACCATCCGGATGTGCAAACTACCGGCTATAATGACAAAGGCTACCGCAAAACAAATTTTAATATTTCAGACGACCAGTTTTTAAATGGTAAGGACGTGTACTATTATACACAGAACCCAGATCTGAAGACCGGTACCGGCCTTACCGTTGGTACAGCTTATAATACCGGCCGGCTGCTGCCGCTTCCTGCATATCATAGTTTGAACGGACTGCGGATAACGGTGGTGGATCCGCCAAAGGAAATGAAACCCGGCGTGCCGCAGGAGATGACGCTAACTATTACCAATAAGCGTGAGCAGGCGCAGGTGCTGGAACCCAAACTCCGGCTGGATTATGCTTTTTTAATTGAGAAATACAATTTTATTAATGCCGACACCAGCTTTGCCCTCCCGGAAAAAACACTCCGGCCCGGAGAAAGTATTCAATTGAAGCTGCCTGTTAAGGCGCCGCAGCAGGCAGGAAAATACCGGTTGCTCTTTTCATTTGTAAACGACTTTATAACCGGAAATTTTGCCAGCAATTTTTACGAGGTTACCGTGCAATGAAATGAGCGATTTTAGATACCAGACTTCAGACTTCGGTTGATTCCATACAGTATCGGGGATTTGACGCATTCAGTTATCAATTTTCAGTTAATTACGGTGCTGAATATAGATCTGCCCTGTCACATCAGGTGTAAAACAGTATCTAACCTGAAACAGGCGTTCAGCATTCAGTTTTTAACCGATCATCGAACATCAAATGGAATCCAACGTGAAACTTTGAACCTGAAACCTGAAACAAAAAACTATCGCCCCGGCGCAATCAGCTGGTTCCGGATCAACCGGTTGTTGTACTGCTGGATAAATGCTTTTACCCGCTGTTCCAAAGCCGCGGCCTGCGTTACAGAGTCTTTCAATAAATCGGTTTTCATCAGCCGGTCTTTTTTGAAATCATACAACCCGGTCGCTTTTTTCCCGTCAAAAAACAGTAGCTGGTCGCCCTCGATCCAGCGATGCCCGCCGGAATACTGATAGGTAAATCCCGGTCCCTTACGCTGCAATACATTTTCACCAAAGGCCAGGTAGGGTTTATTATAATGCAGGTATCCCAGCACCGTGGGCATAATATCCAGCTGCTGGATCACACCCGGATCGATACCCCGGAAGCTGCTATCGCCCGGCGCATATAAAATAATGGGTATGGCAATATCGCCCCAGGCATTCTGGTACTCGGCATGATAGGAAACCGTAGCATGATCTGCGGTAATCACAAACAGCGTATTCTTAAACCAGGGTTGGTGTTGCGCTTTGGCAAAGAATTTTTGCAATGCCATATCGGTGTAGCTGATGCACTCCATTACCGGCAACGGCCCTTTTTTAAATTTGCCTTCATACTGTTTGGGTACCTTAAACGGATGATGGGAGGATACCGAAAAAATGCCGGAGAAAAACGGTTGCGGGAAACTGCCCAGCTTTCGCTCAAAGAACTGGAAAAACGGTTCATCCCAAATGCCCCAGATACCATCAAAATCAGCATCATCGTTGTACTCCGTTTTACCGAAATAGTGATCAATACCGATCATCTTCGTGTAGGATAAAAAGCCCATCGATCCGTTGGGAGCACCATGAAAAAAAGAAGTATGGTATCCTTCCTGCGCCAGCAGTTTGGGCAGGCTTTTGGTACTGTCCGACACATATGGCGTTAATACAAAGGGATCGAGTCCGCTGGGTATACTCGAAAAAATAGAGGGGATCGCGTCAATCGATTTACGGCCATTG
The DNA here is from genome assembly GCF_021044425.1 of Niabella pedocola. Lineage (GTDB taxonomy): Bacteria > Bacteroidota > Bacteroidia > Chitinophagales > Chitinophagaceae > Niabella > Niabella pedocola. Next base: position 1,082,796 of record NZ_JAJNEC010000005.1, read on the forward strand.
GCAAACGAATTCCAGTAGATCCTGCTCACCCCCGCAAGTGAATCCAGGAAAGGTGTAAAGCCGGTATAGGTACCCTGATCCAGGTCCCGGTTATAGAAACCCACCGATTCTTTTCCAAAGCTTTCCAGGATCATAATCACTACGTTCCTGCGTGTAAAGGGCAGGGAGTCTGTGCCCGCCGGATCATGCAGGGGCGAATAGATACGCCCTACTTCGTTATCCGGAAAATAATGTACTTCTTTCAGCGGTTTTACACCCATGGTGCGGATAAATACAAAAGGCGTATTCAATACCAGGTATACCTCATGCGAACGTTTTACATAAGCACCGGCATCGCCTACCGTTATAGGGCGTGTACTGTGCCGGAATCCGCCCCGGATGCCCCCGATGGCCAGCACCACGCTCAATACAAATATGAGAGCGGCTTTAAAATAATATACGCCCCTGCCAGCAGGCGGCGGGTTATCCCGCACCTGTACCTTACGGTATAGCCATACCATTAGCGCGATAAGGCCGGCAAAAAGCACCACCACGTACCAGTAGTCGATCAAAAAATTAAACGCAAGTCCGGATTTATTCTGTTCGTGTGAAAACTCGCTGAAAACACTGGTAGTGGTCCGTCTTAATGTAAACCGGTAATAAATAAAATCGATACAGTTCAGCAATAACGCAATCCCGTTTGTAATGTAGAATACCCACTGCAATACCCGTTGAAACCGTTTATGCGTGCGTAACCGGTACGGCAACGGAACAGTCATTAAAAAAATAAGCAGCCCGTTAAAATAAAACATGGCGGCTACATCAAACCGCAATCCACCGGTGAGGATCATACCCCAATCCTGCAAGCCGATACCCGGGAACAGGGCCGTATTCAACATATAGAACAGAAAGCGGCAGATAAAAAACAGGAACAATACCAGCAGGATGCGGTATAAAAATATTCCATAATAGCTCAGCGTCCAGGTTCTTTTCCTGCCGTTCATATAACCCAAATTAATGTGAAGGCTCTTTTGCCGCGTCCGGAGCCGGTGGTGTTTTTTTCCGCTCCTGTCCGAACAAAATAAAGATCGCCGAGAGCGCCATTGCCATCGTGATCAGATAAAAACTTAAACTTACAGATACCGCCAGGTCCTTATCCAGTCCAAAGGTACCGGCGCCCCATACAATGGCTACCTCCCGCGCGCCCAATCCCCCCACGCTAAACGGAAATAAAGAAGCCAGCGAGGATAAAAGGAAAATGGCAAAATAAGGCCAGTAACTGGTTTTACAGCCCAGTGCCGCCAGGATAAATGCTACCGTGGCCAACTGGAGCGACTGCGTACAAATACCCAACAAGTGCGTGGTAATAAAGCGCCGGCTCATGCGGTTAAAAAACCGGTGCAACACCCAATAATACATCAACGAGCCCATTCCGAAAGCCGCCAGGATCCAGGGGCTGTACTGCCTTACCTCGGGCATTGCCAAACTGAAACAGGAAACCAGGAATCCCAATGCCCAAAGCCCGGCCAGCCGGTCGAAAAATACAGCGGAAAAAACTTCCTTGTGCGTGGTATCATACCGTTGTTTCAATACAATGATCTTATACCCGTCTCCACCCAACCCGCTTGGAAGAAATAAATTGTAGAACATGCCCAGCAGGTACAGGCGCAGGTTTGATTTTACAGAGATGGGCAGCCCGATATTCCTGAAAAAATAAAGCAGACGGAAAGAAGTTACCACCTGGCAGATGATAAAGGCGGCGACAGCGGGGATCAGCCACCAGCTGTCCGCTTCCTTCCACAACCGCCGCACCGCAGTCAGATCAACCTTGGTATACACCAGCCACAAGGCCAGAACAGTAAAGGCAACTTTTAGTACCGGTTTTAAAATATTCCAGACCTTTTTTTTATCCATATTTCCAGTGCAAACTTCGGCTAAATTGTTAAATTACCAGTTGAAAATTTGTAAAATCAGTATCTTCCGTAAATCGGCAACAGACGAATGGCTAAAGACGGATTGGGGTATGGATGCGGGATGTGGATCGAAGATTCAATCCGGAAGGGTACATCAGACCTCAACACTCCGGCAGCATGTGTTCAGCCGGCGCTCAACTAACAACATTAAACCTGGAATTTGAAACCTGGAACAACAAATCGCATCACTACACTCTTCCGCATTACGTATCCCATTATTCAGGCCGGCATGGTATGGACGAGCGGCTGGCGGCTGGCCAGTGCCGTGAGCAATGCCGGTGGCCTGGGGCTGATAGGCGCAGGCTCCATGTACCCGGATGTATTAAAAACACATATCCAAAAATGCAAGGCAGCCACTGCACAGCCGTTTGGGGTTAATCTCCCCCTGCTATACCCCGACCTGGAAGCGCATATACGGATCATTATCGAAGAAAAAATACCGGTTGTTTTCACCAGTGCCGGCAATCCCAAAACATGGACGGGTATTTTAAAAGAAGCCGGTATTACCGTAGTGCACGTGGTAAGCAGCAGCAAGTTTGCATTAAAGGCCCAGGATGCCGGCTGCGATGCCGTTGTAGCCGAGGGTTTTGAAGCGGGTGGACATAATGGCCGGGAGGAAACCACTTCAATGGTATTGATACCGCTGGTAGCGGAAGCCGTACAGGTGCCGGTAATTGCCGCCGGTGGCATTGCAACAGGCCCGCAGATGCTGGCCGCCTTTGCACTTGGTGCCGAAGGCGTGCAGGTAGGTAGCCGGTTTGCTGCCAGTGAAGAAGCTTCCTGTCATACAGCCTTTAAAAACAGGATCATTAACACGGGTGAAGGCGATACGGAACTTTCCTTAAAACAACTCACCCCCGTGCGTTTGCTAAAAAACGATTTTTACCGGCAGGCAAAAGCACTGGAGCTTAAAGGAGCCGATCCGGCAACGCTGCTGGAGCTGCTGGGCCGTGGCCGTGCCAAGAAGGGCATGTTTGAGGGCGATCTTGAAAACGGGGAACTGGAGATCGGCCAGGTAGCAGCAGCGATCCGATCGGTTCAGCCGGCTGCCGAAATTGTGCGGGATCTATGGACCGGTTTCCAAAACGGCCTGGCCAAGCTCCATAACTGACAATGGTTATTTAAGAATATTTTTTATACCGATGCAACGATTGAACGATTTGAAAAACCAGCGGCGCTCCTCTTTGTATTGCAGCCAAAAATGGCTGTTGCTGTTTTGCCTGCTCCTCGGCTTGTCTTCAACCGGCTTCAGCCAGCCATTCGCCTCCCTGAGCAAAAAAATAGCGGCCTACGACTCCATCAATACACTTACGCCGCGGGAAAAGTTGTTTATGCATTACGACCGCCCCTTTTACAAGATCAAAGACACCCTATGGATGAAGGGCTATATACTGGCGGCCGGCGATTATACCATCACCGACAGTACAGGCATTGCATATATAGAAATCATAAATACGGCCAACGAGGTGGTTAAAAGAACAGCAGCGCCCTGCTACTGGGGGCGCTTTCAAAGCAGTATTGCGCTTAATGAAGACGATTTTCCGCAGGGAAGTTATACACTCCGTGCCTATACCAACTGGATGCGCAATTTCGGCGATTCATTGCTGTATGAAAGCCGCTTTACGGTGATCAATCCGATTGCCGGCGAATGGAACGCCCGTGTCCGCGAGGTAACCTACTCCGGCAACCGCATTTCGCTATCGGCGGAACTGACCACCAATAACCTGAACCCGATCGCTCATAAAAAAATTATGGTCCGCGTGCGCTCCAAAAACCGGAACCTGCTCCGGCTACAGGGGCAAACAGATGGAGCAGGCAACCTGTATATCGATACATTACTCAAAGGCGCTATTGAGCACCGCGACCTGGTTTTGGAGATCGCAGACAAAGAAGACCTGAAATTACAGATACCCGTCAAAACCGCCGGCTCATCGGCGATCGATCTTCAGTTTCTGCCGGAGGGCGGCAGCTTTATTGCCGGCCGGCCGCAGCTCCTGGGATTTAAAGCACTGAACGTATACGGAAAAGGCATTGATGTAAAAGGCGTGATCCGGAACGAAGAGGGAAAACAGGTAGCTTCCTTTGCCGCCGTTCATAAAGGCATGGGCGTTGTCACCTTTACGCCGCAGCCCGGCGGCCATTATACCGCATTTCCTGAAAACGGGCAGCCGGTAAAACTTCCGGATCCGCAGTCATCGGGTACCCTGCTGCAGGTTATCAATGATCCCGTGTCCGATAGTTTCCGGGTAATCATCGGCGGCACTCCAGACCTTAACGGAAGGAAGTATTTTTTTGCAGCTACCACCGGGGGGCTCTGCTTTGCCAAAGGACCGCTTACTCTTTCTGAAAGACCTCATCGCCTTTCGATTGCAAAACGGATGCCGCCATCCGGTATCACCCGGCTGGTGCTTTACGACAGCCTGATGCGCCCGGTGAACGAACGGGCTGTTTTTATCTGGCATAAAGATCCCCTGCAACTGGCACTTACCCCAGACAAGCCGGTGTACCATACAAAGGACAGCGTATCGCTGCTGCTAACCGTAAACAACGGAAAACAGCAGCCTGTTGCGGGCAGCTTTTCACTTGCAGTGATCGACACCAGCCAGGTACAGATAAACAACCTGTCTGAAAACATCATCAGCTACATGCTGTTGAGTTCTGAACTGAAAGGAGCAATCGAAGAGCCCTATTATTATTTCCAGGATCCCACGCCCCAGGCAGTAGAAGCATTAATGCTTACCCAGGGCTGGGTACGGTATGAATGGCCGCCTCAAAGTTTTAAATTTCCGCGGGAACATACCTTCCGCATCACCGGGAAGGCCACCAATATTTTTAACAAGCCGTTTGTGAATACCAAGGTAACCGCATTTGGCACCATTGGCAAAAGCAGCATTTTTGCGATGGACACTATAACCGATCAAAAAGGTGTATTCACCCTGGAGCAGTTTCCCTATTTCACCAACGATAGCGTGAGCATGGTGATCAAAGGCGTTAATAAAAAAGGCAAGGCCTTTAACATCGGCCTTGAGGTAGACGAACCCGTTTATCCCCCTTATGCCGGTGCCGCATCCGCATTTGAGCATCAGAATATCTTACTGGATACCGCAACAGCCCGGTTTGTAAACAAGCAAGTGGCCATCCGGAAGCTGATTAAAAAGAATGGGGAATACCTGGATGAAGTAGTGGTAAAAACCAATGCCGGTATTTCCGGTTCAAAGAACCTGAATAAAAGCGGCGGCGCAGACCAGGTGATCAATGAAAAAATAATGGAGAAAACGCCCAAGGCTACCTTGCTGGATGTTTTATATAAACAGGTAAAAGGGTTCCGGCAGGGTTCACCGCCCAAAAGCCTCCGGCAAATGTATATGATCAACAGCAATATGGTCCGGTTCATTATTGACGGTACCGATCTGAATTTCTTCTATCAGCCCAGCGGCGGAGGGTCCAACGACTACCTGCTTTTTCTGGATTCGTATTTAAAATATTTTTCAGCGGAGGATATCCGGGGTATTGAGGTGATGAACCATCCCCGCTATAACGCGTCCTACCGATCCCATTACCTGAGCACGGCAGAATTGATGAGCACCGGCCCCGCCAGTATTGACTTCTCCTTTGTTGAAATCACTACCCGCACGGGGTCGGGACCGTTTTTAAAGAAAACACCCGGCATGTACCTGTACCGGCCGGTGGTACCGGTTATTGCAAAACAATTTTACAGCCCGCGCTATGCCACACCCGATGATAAAACGATGATGCCGGATATGCGTACCACGGTTTACTGGAACCCGGAGATCATTACCAACCAGAAAGGCGAGGCAAGGGTTTCTTTTTTCACATCCGAAAGCACGGGCAATTATATGATCCTGGTACAGGGCATCAACCTCACCGGTGGCCTGGGCGTATTGTATCAGCCACTGGAGATCCAGAAACCAGGAAATTAAACGGCAGCGGAACATACCGCCTTCCTGATGCAGCGGTATGTTTTCTTAAAAAAAAGGTATGCTGATTATTACGGCTATGCCCGCCGGTGTTATGGTGCACAGGGCACTTTGTGCAGCCGTATTCCATCGTTAAACCGGATGCTGTCCCGGTTGCTGAACAACAGCTTGCCCGCTTTCTCCTCCATTGCACCAATACCCTCTGTTGCTGTACTATCACTAAGCAGGAAGGCTACCTGGCGTACGGAGCTTTTACCTTCAGACATAAAGGTATAATCGGCTATCAGGGTATCGCCGCTTAGCCGTCCCTCGATGGTTCCGTGATTTTTATCCTTCTCATAAAAATTATAAGAAAGCGTACCGGTTACTACATTGGGGAATACCTCTGTTTTGAGAAAAAAGGAATCCTTTCCGCTCTGACCGGTATAACACCCGCTGGCCGGTATCATTACATGATTTTCAGGCGTGCCAGCCGAATCACCAGCTTCAGCAGTGTGTGCCGCTTCCTGCTGTACATTGTTACAGGCCAGCCCAACGAAGAGCAATACGGCCCATTTACCGGATATAGTAGTTGTTCTTTTCATATTCACAGGAAAAATGATGTTGTTGTTTAGATACCGGGAGCGAACGGCGATTACCCCCATCCCCTCCGGCCGATGGCCTATATCGGCGGCGTTATTGGAGTGTAACGCTGCCAGCACATTTCATAACCAGGACGCCGTATACACTACCGATTCCTTCCTCTGTTTCCACCGCTGTTACCGCCCTGGAATCCACCGCCACTGATATTGCCCGTAGTAATTTTATCATTCCAGCCATAAGGGACCAGGTCCTCTACGCTTGAGGTAAACGTACGCACATTGTTGTTGCGGTCATATACTTTTACCGTTTTACCACGGGGGATGTATATTGAAGAGGCATGCCCTGTAAGCACTCCCAGATTGGCAGGGCCAAAATTCCCGTCGGCAAGCTCCCGCGACGCACCCGAGAATCCGGCATCTTCATAAATGATCACCCGGTTACCCTGGGGTGGCTGTCCGCCGTTTGCCCCGCTGATGTTCCCTGTTGTAATCTTATCATTCCAGCCATAAGGGACCAGGTCCGGTACACTGGATGTAAACGTACGCGCATTATTGGATCGGTCATATACTTTTACTGTTTTACCACGGGGGATGTATATCGAAGAGGCCTGACCCGAAAGAAGGCCCAGGTTAGAGGGACCAAAGTTTCCATCCGCCAGCTCCCGCGATGCACCGGTGTATTTGGCATCTTCATACATGATCACACGGTCGCCCTGGGGCGGTAATCCGCCATTTGCCCCGCTGATATTACCTGTTGTAATTTTATCGTTCCATCCGTAAGGTACCAGGTCGGCCACACTGGAAGTGAACGTACGTGCATTGTTGGAACGGTCATATACCTTTACGGTTTTGCCACGGGGAATATAGATGGAAGACGCCTGGCCGGAGAGAAAGCCCAGATCGGAAGGACCAAAATTCCCGTCGGCAAGCGCCCGCGACATTCCCGAGTATTTTGCATCCCTGTAAACGATCACACGATCGCCCCGGGGCGGCAGGTTATTGCCCGAGTCATCTCCAGGGTTGCCTGATCCCTGCCCGCGCCACACTTTCACCGAAGAAACCCTGTTTTTCCAGGCAGCGGGTAAACAGGAAACATCGCTGGTAAAAGTTTCGGACCGGCCGCCAAAACGGTCGTTCTCAAATACCTGGAGCGACATTCCCCGCGGAATGCGAAAAGACGACAAGCGATTGTCGCGGATACCCAGCTGGGCCGTTCTGTAGGAACCTGGAGACAGGGAGCTTTTCCGGCCCAGGTATAAACAGTTCTCAGATAAGGTAATAACATTATTGTTTTGCGCAACGGCAGCGACAGTCGTTGCCATTAAAAGAAATACGAAGAGGTATGTCTTTCTCATATGATAATGATTGGTTTTGTTTTTAGGTATCTGTATAACGGGCTCAGCGCACCGGTGGCTGCGTATCAACCATGCAATCAACAATCCAAATAAGACGAATACTTAAAATTACGAACTTTTAATATACTTCTGAAAAGTTCCGGTCTTCGTCCGGGCACCGTGTATCACAGCCCGGATGATTACGGGTTACTGGCATAGCCCGTCCTTACCGGGCGTTCATTTCCCCTTGATGTGAGTGTGTACAACAACAGGATCAGCCATCATCGCCGACCCCAGGGTTATATCGCCGTCCCTGTTATGCCAGCAGAACGGCCCTTTTACAAATACTTCCCCGTGTAACTGTTTTTTACTTTCCTGATGCCTGAAGGAATGCCTTCATATACCAGTTCACCGCCGCCATCACCGGCTTCAGGCCCCAACTCAATCAGCCAGTCGGCGCTTTTGATTACATCGATATTATGTTCGATCACCAATACCGTATGCCCTTGCTCGATCAATGCATTGAACGAAGCCAGCAGTTTTTTAATATCATGAAAATGCAAGCCGGTAGTGGGCTCGTCAAAAATAAAAAGGACTTTGTGATTGTTTTTGCCCTTACCCAGAAAAGATGCCAGTTTTACCCGCTGTGCTTCCCCTCCGGAAAGGGTATCGGAAGACTGTCCCAGTTTTATATATCCCAATCCCACATTACTCAGCGGCTGTATGGCTTCCTTTATCTTTTTCTCATCTTTAAAAAATTCCAGCGATGCATCCACGCTCATCTCCAGCACATCGTGAATACTCTTATCCTTGTATTTTACTTCCAGTACTTCCTCCTTAAAACGCTTGCCTCCACAACTTTCGCAAACCAGGTGTACATCGGCAAGAAACTGCATCTCTACTACCTGTTCACCTTCACCCTTACAGGTATCGCAGCGGCCGCCATCCACATTAAATGAAAAATGTTTGGGCTGAAATCCGCGCATCTTGCTGAGCGGTTGTTTGGCAAACAGGTCGCGTATTTCATCATACGCTTTGATATAAGTTACGGGGTTACTGCGCGATGATTTTCCAATGGGGTTCTGATCCACCATTTCGATCTGCTGCACACTGTCCACATCGCCGGTAATGGCTTTATGAAATCCTATTTTATCACCGGAAACCACCGGCTCTCCCTTCATTTTCTGTAATGCCGGGTACAGGATCTGTTTCACCAGTGTGGTCTTTCCGCTACCGCTGACCCCGCTTACCACGGCCAGCACATTTAACGGGAATGTTACGGTGATATCTTTCAGGTTATGATGCCGGGCGCCTTCTACTTTTATAAAGCGCGTCCATTTGCGCGTTGTTGCCGGTGGCTCAATGGAAAAGGTACCGCTCAGGTATTTACCGGTAAGACTGTCCGGATCTTTCAGCAATTCTTTATACGTACCTGCGGCCACCACTTCGCCACCCAGATGCGCTGCAAGCGGTCCCATATCGATGATATGATCTGCATGACGCATCACCATATCATCATGCTCTACCACTACTACTGTATTGTTCAGGTCGCGCAGCTCTTTCAGCACGTTGATAAGATTATCGGTATCGCGTGAGTGCAGTCCGATCGAAGGTTCATCCAGTATATACAGCGAATTGGTAAGGTTACTGCCCAGGCTGCGGGTTAGCTGGATCCGCTGGCTTTCGCCGCCGCTCAGGGTATTGGCTACACGGCTCATCGTTAAATACCCCAACCCCACTTTCAAAAGGGTATCCAGGCGGTTCGATATTTCCAGCAATATCCGTTTGGCTATTGCCGCTTTATGTGCCGGCAACTTTAGCTTATCGAACCATGTCTTCAGATCCCTGGCCGGCATTTCACCCAGCTCACCAATATGCCTGTCGCCCACTTTTACATACAGGGCTTCCTTGCGCAGCCGGTACCCGTTACAATCCGGACAGGTGGTACGTCCGCGATAGCGGCTCAGCAACACCCGGTACTGTACTTTATAAAGGTTCTGCTCTACTTCCTTAAAAAAATCATTGATACCATAAACGGAGCTATTGCCTTTCCATAACAACTCATATTGTGCTTTCGTAAGATCGGCAACCGGCTTATGAATAGGAAAATCATACTTGGCTGAAGCCCTGATAAACCGGTCTTTCCATTTGCCCAGCTTTTCACCCTTCCAGGGGGCTACTGCGCCTTCAAATACACTCAGCCGTTTATCGGGAATGACCAGGTCGGCATCAATGCCCAGTACCAGGCTAAAGCCTTCACAGGTAGGACAGGCGCCCAGCGGATTGTTGAACGAAAACAAATTAGGATTGGGCTCCTCAAATACGATCCCGTCCAGCTCAAACCGGTTATTAAAATCATGCAGCTGCGCTTTGCCATCAGGGGTAATGGTTTGTATAAAAACGGTGCCCTCCCCTTCGTAGAACGCCGTACCGATCGAATCGCTTAAACGGTGCCGGTCGTCTTCATCCAGTTCTCTTGCAATGATCCGGTCTATCAGTATAAATACCTGCGGAACGGATTGGGCCTTTGCTCCGGTTTTAGGTATCGCAAGCAATTGCGAAACGGCAGCATCATCCTGTTCCAACAGGTCTTCAATATCCAGTACTTCCAGGTCTGACGAACGTTTTGCCCCTCCTGCCGCCACCCGCGTAAATCCTTTTTGCAGCAGTATATTCAGCTCTTCACGTACATTCCGGTTCGAGTGTAGTTTAAACGCCACCAATACAAACACCTTCGTTCCCTCTTCCTGCTTTTCAATAGCAGCCACCACATCCGATACATCATCTTTCTTTACTTCTTTGCCAGACACGGGTGAAATAGTAGTACCCGCCCTGGCAAAAAGCAACCGGAGATAATCATAGATCTCCGTCATGGTGCCCACCGTACTTCGCGGGGTACGCGTAATTACTTTTTGCTCGATGGCGATGGCCGGGCAAAGATTTTTGATATAATCTACATCCGGCTTGTTCATCCGGTTTAAAAACTGCCGGGCATAAGCGCTCAGGCTTTCGGCATAACGCCGCTGGCCTTCGGCATACAACGTATCGATGGTGAGCGAAGATTTGCCCGATCCGGACACCCCCGTTACCACAATAAATTTATTTCTGGGAAAACCTACGGTTACATTTTTCAGGTTATGTACCCGGGCGCCTTTCACAAAGATTTCATCCTTCTTTTCCACGGTTTTTGCCTTCGCCATTCCAATTACATTTTTAGAGGGCACAAATTTAGCTGTTAAATACCTGAAAAAATAGCCTGATTTTAAAGCCGGCGGCGATTTTAACAGACCCCGTAAACGTACGACAAAGGCATGAAAAGCCTTATAATTTTTTAAATATCAATAAATTACAGATAATGTTAAAAAATTTTAACATTATTTTGAAGGTTTTGGGGGCAAAATCTGGATGGAAAGCACCGGCTATAAACGTTGAAACGCCTATTTTCGCAACACTCGTTTACCCGGGAAAAGGAAAAAGCGTGAAAGATGGGGTAAATTCGGAGGTTATTGAACTAAGTTTTAATCTAAAAAAGGTGGAAATGAAAATTTCCGCGCTAATTGGACAACGGATGATAACTTACTTAAAGAAGACTGATAACGAGCTCATAAATCTATTTTCGAAGGGACATACTTCTGCATTGGATTCCTTATTGAATCGCTACCAGGAGAAATTGTTTAGCACTGTACTGTTTCTGGTAAAGGATAAATATCATGCTGAGGATATTTGCCAGGATGTTTTTATAAAGATCATCGAAACATTAAAAAACGGAAAGTACAAGGAGGAGGGCAAGTTTTTACCCTGGGCGATGCGTATTGCCCACAATCTTTGTGTAGATTACTTCAGAAAGCTGAAGCGCATTCCTTTTGCAAAAAACAGTGTAGATCATGAGGTATTGGATACCATCAATTCCGCTGAGCAAAATGTTGAAGAAAAAATCATCACCGTCCAGAATATCGGCAAAGCCCAGGACATGCTGGAGCAATTGCCGGAAGAACAGCGCGAGGTGATCATCCTGCGCCACTTTGCAAACCTGAGTTTTAAGGAAATAGCAGACATGACCGGGTGCAGCATCAACACGGCGCTGGGCCGGATGCGCTATGGCCTGCTGAATCTCAGGAAAATGATGACAGGGAAATAAAGAGCATGTCATCTTGTAACTCCTGATGGAAAAAGAAATTCAGTAATTGCTGTTTGGTAGTTGATTGAATTTATTTGCCGAATACCATCCGGTTGTTACAAGATGACGACTAATTGAGCCGCTTTGGAAACAAAGCGGTTTTTTTATGCCCCTTACCGTTTGCCTTGCCGGCCCCAAATAAAAACAGGTTCTTTTTATTTCAAACGTTGTAGTAAAAAATGGCGCTTCCATTTCCCCAACCTGTGCCTGAAAGTTGCTATTTTAGTTACCCGTAACAACGATAGATGCCTGCACGGTTGCTTTACAGAACGTTGTTGTTCCAGGCATTGCCATCAGCTTTAATACCTGTTTTAATTTTAAGAATATGCCGAATTCAAAAAGCAGAAGAAACTTTATCAGGAACTCCGCTACCATTTCAGCAGGAGCGTTCCTGTTACCCCGGGTACCCATGATTGTACCTGCGTCTTTTTTTACCAAGGACGCCCCCAGCAACAAGGTCAATATTGCACAGATCGGCTGCGGCCGTATTGCAACCACCCACGACCTGGTAGAAACCTTTAAACATGATTCGGCGCGGATCGTGGCCATGGCGGATGTAGACCGTTACCGGCTGGAAGCCGGCAAGCAAAAAGTGGAACAATGGTATGCAAAAAAAACCGGCAAGTCCAATTATATCGACATCAAAATGCATGACGACTACCATGAGCTGCTGGTGAATAAAGACATTGATGCGGTCATCATCAGTACGCCGGATCACTGGCATGCACAGCCGGCCATGGAAGCCGCACTCGCGGGCAAACATATTTACCTGCAGAAGCCAACCTCCCTTACCATTGAAGAAGGCCGCTCCATGAGCGACACGGTACGCCGGTCGGGTGTTGTTTTTCAGCTGGGAAGCCAGCAGCGTTCGGTAAGTCCCTGGCCACAATTTAAAAAAGCCTGTGAGCTGGTACGCAATGGCCGCATTGGTAAACTGCATACGGTGCATGTGGGATTACCGGCCGACCCGCCCGGTGGCAATACCACGGAAATGCCCATACCCGAAGGCTTCAACTATGATATGTGGCTGGGATCTACACCCTATATTTATTATACACAGGACCGGGTGCATAACCAGAAAGATGTGGAATCAAGAGGCGGCTGGCTGCGGATGGAGCAATTCGGCGCCGGTATGATCACGGGCTGGGGAGTACACCATATCGACATCGCACATTGGGGAATGGACACGGAGTTAACCGGTCCCATTGAAGTGGAAGGCAGCGCACAATTTCCTAAAACCGGTTTATGGAATGTGCACGGAGACTACGAAGTAAAAGCCAAATATGCCAATGGAGTAACCATGCTCATTAACAGTAAGAACCCAAATGGCGTTAAATTTGAAGGCAGTAACGGATGGATCTTTGTATCCCGGGGCAATGTGGGCGTAACCGCTTCCGATCCCGGCGCCGGTGCGGGCGCGCAGAACAAAGCCTTCAATGCCAGCGACCCAAAAATCCTTACTTCAGTTATTGGTCCTAATGAGGTACATTTGTATGAAAGCCGGGAGCAGCACCTGAACTGGGTAGACTGCATCATCAATAAAAAACCGAACATCAGCCCTGCAGAAGTGGCACATCGCTCCTGCAGTGCCTGCCTGGTGGCCCATACCGCCATGAAGCTGGGAACCAAATTATACTGGGATCCTAAAAAAGAGGTTTTTAAAGATAATATTGAGGCCAACAAACTCTTGTCAAGACCGCAACGATATCCATATGGAACCAATTATGTATTGAATAAATTAAAAAAATAAATGAAACAACTCCTTCTACCGGTTGCACTGCTCACTGTTATGATGTCCTGTAAAAACAACGAATCCGGCAGCGCTGCTACAGCAGACTCATCCCGGATCACACTGATCACACTGGATCCCGGGCATTTTCATGCAGCCCTCGTGCAAAAAGAAATGTACCCCGATGTGGACAGCAATGTGTATGTGTACGCACCCGAAGGTCCGGATGTGGGACTGCATCTGAAAAGGATCGAGGCTTACAATACCCGTGCAGCGAATCCTACACATTGGAAAGAGAACGTGTATACCGGGGCCGATTTCTTCCAGAAGATGATCGCAGAAAGAAAAGGCAATGTTGTAGTCATGAGCGGCAACAACCAGAAGAAGGCAGAATATGTGCTCAATACGGTGGATGCCGGGCTGAATGTGCTTGCCGATAAACCCATGGCTATTGATAAAGCAGGGTTTGAGCAGGTAAAAAATGCCTTTGCAAAAGCCGCCGAAAAAAAGGTACTCCTTTATGATATCATGACCGAGCGCTTTGAGATCAACACCCTGTTGCAACGGGAGTTTTCACAGATCAAAGCGGTATTTGGCGACCTCGAAAAAGGCACGCCTGAAAACCCTGCTGTTACCAAAGAGAGTGTGCATTACCTGTATAAACTGGTTTCCGGGGCTGTATTGCAGCGCCCGGCCTGGTTCCTGGATGTAACACAACAGGGCGAAGGCATTGTGGATGTAACCACACACCTGGTAGACCTGGTACAGTGGGAGTGTTTCCCCGAGCAGGTCATCGATTATCAGAAAGACATTGAAATGGTATCCGCAAAACGCTGGACCACCCCCATTACCCTCAGCCAGTTTTCGGATCTTACCAAACAGGCCGCATTCCCGGATTACCTGAAGAAGGATGTTAAGAATGATTCCATACTCAACATCTACAGTAACGGAAGCTTCAACTATAAATTGCGCGGCGTAAATGCCAAGGTATCGGTAACCTGGGGCTATAAAGCACCCGAAGGAACGGGCGATACGCACTATTCCATCATGAGAGGAACCCGTGCCAACCTGATCATCCGTCAGGGAGCCGAACAAAAATACAAGCCGGTATTATACATTGAGCCGGTTAAAAAATCCGATGCCGGTTTTGAAAAGGACCTCACTGCTGCATTAGCAGGTGTACAGGCAAAATACCCGGGTGTTGAGCTTACGAAAACCGCAACAGGATGGCAGGTGATGGTACCCGAAAAATATAATACCGGGCATGAAGCACATTTTGGTCAGGTAATGCAGCGCTACCTCCAGTTCCTGAAAGAAAAGAAAATGCCCGACTGGGAGGTGCCCAATATGATTGCCAAATATTTTACCACCACCTCCGCATTGGAACTCGCAAAAAAATCAGAAACCAAATAGTACAATGACAAAGACCATCCTTTGCCTGCTGGCTTTTATCACATTAGCCGGGAGTGCCCCGCTTTGTGCCCAACGCATCCACAGCTGGCAGGTGAAAACCGCGGGAACAGAAACATTTTCCATTCCAATGAGCGTGGACCTGGACGCGGTTACGTTTGAAGCAGACAGCAGCCTGCAGCTCCTGGAAACGACAGGAGGCCGGAAAACACCGGTTCCGTTCCAGGTTGAAACCAATGGCGGCCGCAGGCTTTACTGGATGCTGGAACCGGCAAAACAAACAACCCGCAATTTTGAGCTGGCCAAAACAACCTCCGCCAAAGATGCAGCCACCAGCATGCAGACCCGTTTAAACGACGGAGCCCTTACCGTTCAATACGGCAGCAAAAACCTCCTCCGTTATCATTCCGAAACGGTATACCCGCCCAAAGGGATCGATACCGCCTACAAACGCAGCGGGTTCATTCATCCTTTATGGACACCCAACGGCGAAGAGCTGACAAGGATCAACGCTCCGGATCATTATCATCACTGGGGTATGTGGAATCCCTGGACACATGTATTGTTTGAAAAAGATACCGTTGACTTCTGGAACCTCAGGGACCGCAAAGGAACCGTACGGTTTGCCGGATTCGGAGCCCTCTTCAATGGCCCGGTTTATTCCGGTTACGAAGCCCTGCACCAGCATATTGCCTTTAAAAAAGACGGCACGGAAAAAAATGCGCTCAACGAATTGCAAACCGTAAGGATCTACCGGCCGGATGACCGCAATAACAACTATTATATCATGGATGTAACGGTGCAATTGAGCTGTGCAGGATCCAGCCCGGTAAAATTGCTGGAATATCGTTATGGCGGATTGGGCATCCGGGCTACGGCTTCATGGAATAAAGACAACAGCATTATTTTTACCTCTGAAGGCAAAGACCGGAAGGCCGCCGATGGCAGCACCGCGCGCTGGTGCGTAGCACAGGGGCAGCTCAACCAGCAGTACGGCGGGCTGGAGATGATGAGTTTCCCTGCCAATTACAATTACCCCGAACCTCTGCGGGTATGGCCCGAAAATATGAATAACCGGGGCGATGTATTTTTAAACTTCTCCCCCACCAAGAATAAAGACTGGCTGCTGGAACCCGGCAAACAATACCTATTGCGGTACCGCTTCCTGGTATTTAACAACCGGCTTCCAAAAGAACAAGCCGAGGAAGCCTGGCAGGCCTTTGCACATCCTCCAAAAATCACTTTTAAATAATATATGCTGATGAAAAAAATTGCTTCCGTACTGGTTTTTGCATTGTTTTGGATAACCGGTATCCATGCCCAAAACGCATTCAACTGGCAAAAAGTGCGCGTACTGGTATACACCAAAAACGGTAAAGGCTATGTGCATGATAATATTCCGTTTGCCGTAAAAGCCATTCAACAGTTGGGCGCCGTTCACAAATTTAAGGTAGATACCAGCTCCCGCGCGGAAGTGATGACGGAAGCCAACCTGAAACAGTATACCCTGCTGATCTTCCCCAGTACCAATAACGATGTATTTGATACCGATGACCAACGGCTGGCCTTCCGGCGCTACATTGAGGCCGGTGGCGGTTTTGTAGGACTGCACTCCGTAACCGGAACGGAACGGAACTGGCGCTGGTTCAAAATGATGCTGGGGGGTACTTTTTCCTGGCATGCCAAATTCCAGCCCTTTACGGTTAGGGTCATAGATACCCGTCATCCTTCCATGAAAGGAGTGCCGGCCGTTTGGGAAAAAGGTGATGAATGTTATTTTGCCAAGGAAATGTATCCGGGCCCGCGGGTGCTGATGGTACACGACCTGCGCACCATTGACACCTCCAGCATCCAGCAAAAAGAAACGCTTCAGAAAAACCGCGGCAATTACGGCGACTTTTATCCCACCGCCTGGGAATATGCCTTCGACGGCGGACATACCTGGGTAACCACCCTGGGCCACGACAAAAAGGACTACAGCGACCCCGTTTACCTGAACCATATCCTGGGAGGGATCCGGTTTATTGCCGGCCAGGTAAAACCGGTCGACTTTAAAAAGGCCTACGCCCGGCACCGGGACGACGAGGTACGGTTTTAAGCGGTCGGCTTTCAGTTATCAGATTTCAGATTCGAGACTTCAGATTCGAGACTTCAGATTTGAGATTTCAGATTAGATTCGGTTCCCTATGACCTGGAATTTTTAAATAAATAGAGCGGCTGGTTATGGTTGCTCAGGTTCCCTGTTGCCCGCCCCGGGAGCCGGGCAATAACCGAGCGGGGTTTCTTTGCTTTGAGGTTTAACGTTCAAAATTGAATCCTGTGAAGCAGGACGGGGATCGAACCATGGAACTTTGGACCGGAAACATTAAACCACCGGGTCCCCTTTTCCCGATTTCGTAAACGATTTTTTCCCGATTTCGTAAATGAATTTCCGCATTTAGAAAATGAATGCTGGGAAAATGAACGTCTTTCGCGGCGAAAATTAGAATAAATGAGAAGATTTTTGCTGTTTTTAGTGGCGTTTGTAACGTTCTTAGGTGTAAATGCGCAAACCAATACCGGTAATATTGAAGGAGTGATCACCACTCCGGAGGGAAACCCGGTTCCCAATGTGAACATTACGATAAAGGGAAAAAAGAAACATGCCGTTACCAATGAGAAAGGCTATTTTGAATTTACAGAAATTCCTTATGGTGAATATACACTGATTTACTCCTTTGAAGGCGAAACCAGCCAGGAAGTACCGGTTACCGTTCCTCCGGTTAGCTCGGAAGCAGCCAAATACAATCTTTCGCTGAATGCCCGTGAACTGAAAGAAGTGATCGTACGCATCGGGGGCAGCATCAACCAGGGTACTGCGCGCATCGGAAAATCCAATATTCCCATTATGGACCTGCCGCAGGCGGTTACCATTATCGGGCAGTCGACCATTGAAAACCAGCAGGCACAGCGGTTGAGCGATGTAATCAAAAATGTGAACGGGGTATACCTGGGCGGGGCCCGCGCCAGCACCCAGGAAACTTTTTACGCCCGCGGTTATAACCTGGGCAATACCAATACTTTTAAGAACGGATTTCGTGTAAACAGCGGTGCCATGCCCGAAATGAGCGCCATTGAAAGCGTAGAGGTTTTAAAGGGCGGTGCAGCGCTGTTATATGGCAACGTGGCACCCGGCGGCATCATCAATATGGTTACCAAGAAACCCCGTTTCAACTTTGGCGGTGAGGTAAATATGCGGGTGGGCAGCTATGATCTTTACAAACCATCGGTTGATATTTATGGCCCCATCAGCCAGTCGGTAGCCTACCGGTTGAACGGTACTTATGAAAAGGCCAACAGTTACCGCAACGGGGTACATTCCGAGCGTTACTATGTAAACCCTTCACTGCTGTTCAAATTAAGCGATAAAACTAAATTGCTGGTGCAGGGCGATTACCTGCAGCACGAGTTTACACCGGATTTTGGAATTGGCTCCATGAATGCAGATGCATCCAAACCTGCAGCTGTGGGTGGCAAGAAAGTAACGCCGGTATCACGGAACACCTTTTTCGGAGCGCCCTGGCAATATGCAAAAACAACACAGGCTACGGCTTCACTGGAGTTAAATCATCAGTTTAATGACCGTTGGGCCCTGAATGCATTGGGAGGCTACCAGAATTATGAAAGGGATTATTTCTCCACTGAACGGATACAGGCCGATATCAACGGGAAATTTTTACGCCCTTTAGGGAAAACCAACAATAAAGAAGACTACCTTACAGGACAACTGAATTTAAATGGAGATGTAAAAACAGGGGCAGTCGGTCATAAGTTACTGATTGGTGCCGATGTAGAGAAAGTGACCAGTACCGCTCTTGCATCTGATATTGCTACAGTAGTTCCTAAAGGGATCTATGATTCCATCAACCTGCTGGACCCTACCATGTATGTACGCAGAACGGATATGCCACAGGCCAACTGGATCACAAGCACCAAAACTCCGGTAACCCGTTTCGGTGCCTATGTACAAGACCTGGTTTCACTTTCCGAAAAATTCAAATTACTGGCAGGCGTACGTTGGTCATTCCAACAGTCGGATCGTTCTAAAACAACGACTCTTGCGACCAATGCTGTAAAAGAAGGCGCTGTATTTCAGATCGATAAAGCATTTTCTCCAAGGATTGGCTTGGTTTACCAACCCACGAATCATACAACTGCTTTTGCAAGCTACTCCAACTCGTTCTCCCCGAACTCCGGACTGGATATCGACAGCAATACCTTAAAGCCCTCCATTATCGACCAATTTGAAATTGGTGTTAAGAATGACTTTTTCGACGGGCTGCTGAGTGCGAACCTGACCATATATCGGATTATCAACAACAATCTTTCGCAGCCGATTCAATCCTTTAGAAATGGAGATCCTGTTGTCGGAACAACTACGCTGCGCGAACTTACAGGGCAAACCACCAGTGACGGTATTGAAATAGATCTCAAAAGCCAGCCTATAAAAGGATGGGACGTCCTTGCCGGCTATAGCTACAACAATATGCGCTATACCAACACTTCCGGTAAGATCGGAAGCTATGTAGAGGATGAGCGGCTGGTAAACAGCCCCGCACACACCGCCAATGCCACCACCTTTTATACCTTCCAGGACGGATCGGTTAAAGGTCTTAAATTAGGCGCCGGGTTCTATTATGTGGGCGAGCGCAACGCAGGTTGGAACACCACCTACTCAGATAATAATGGCACGCTGAATGACCGTTTATTTCAGGTAAAAGGCTTTGCAACGGTGGATGTATCTGCAGGTTACACGTTCCAGAAATGGTCCTTGCTGGCAAAGCTGTCGAACATTACCAATACGTTTAACTACTATATACACGAGAACTACAGCATCAACCCCATTCCCCCGCGGAGTTTTGTGGTAACCGCTGCCTTTAAGTTCTGATGATCTTTTTTAAAATAAGCGCGCCCTGCAATACATGTTGCGGGGCTTTTTTTATGAGGACCGAGATACAATATTCCGGCTTTTAGCCTTCAGCTTTCAGTTCTCCGCCCCACTCAACAAACTGCTGTTTCGTTCTTGCATAGGTTACTGCATCGATCGGCAGCGTGGCATGGTCTGCAATCACGGACTTCAGCCCCAGTTCCAGCGCGTCCAGCGCCGTAAAATACACACAAAAGTCGGCGGCCAGTCCGCATACATGTACTTCCGTTACCCCCCTGCCCTTCAGGTAATCGCCGAGGCCGGTCGACTTCAGATGACCATTGTCAAAAAAGCCACTGTAACTGTCAATCTCAGTGTTCATCCCCTTGCGGAAGATCGCTTCGATCCGGTGCTGGTCCAGTCCGGGGTGTAATTCCGCACCATGCGTGCCCTGCACACAATGATCCGGCCAAAGGGTCTGCCGGTCGCCCTTCCATTCGATCACCTCAAAAGGCTTTTTCCCTTCGTGCTGGGATGCAAAGCTTTTATGATCCGCCGGATGCCAGTCCTGGGTAGCTACCACCAGTTCATAATCCGGCTGCAACCGGTTGATCACCGGGATGAGGGCATCACCCCCCGCCACGGGCAAGGCGCCACCCGGCAAAAAGTCATATTGCATGTCTACAATGATCAGGCATTTCATAATGCGTTATTTTAGAAGGAAAGGTAGGATATAGATATGAGATTCGAGAGGCCAGAATTGAGAGGTCAGCTTTTAGCCCTCAGCCTTCAGCATTCAGCCTTCAGCATTCAGCATTCAGCCTTCAGCATTCAGCCTTCAGCATTCAGCCTTTAGCATTCAGCCTTTAGCTTTGCAATCAGCCCTCATGGATCCGGTATCGGACCTGGAACCTGGAACCTGGAACCTGAAACCTGAAACGTCACATTTCACACCTCCCAACCCACTTCTCGCAGCATACCTCACAAACCAGAATGCTCAACGCCGGAATCTGGATTCTCAATTCTGGATTCTCAATTCTGAAATCTGAACTCCAAAACTCTCAACCGTTCGTTACCCTATTCTAATTTTTTCCCCATAGTGTTTCCCGTACGCAAACGATTCGTTAACTTGCGGCCACAAATCAAATTTTCAAAAAATCACTTCAATTTTTTCCAATGAGCTACATTTCAGAGGTATTTGCCAGACAAATTTTGGACAGCCGCGGTAATCCTACTATCGAGGTGGATGTACTAACAGACGAAGGTGCCCTTGGCCGCGCCGCCGTTCCAAGCGGAGCCAGCACCGGTATCCACGAAGCCGTAGAGCTGCGTGACGGCGACAAGAAAAAATACCTGGGAAAAGGTACCTTAAAAGCTGTTAAAAACGTTAATAATACCATCGCTCCGGCATTGCTGGGCTATGATGTAGCTGATCAAACCGGTATCGACCAGTTAATGATCGAACTGGATGGTACACCCAATAAAGGAAAACTAGGCGCCAACGCCCTCCTGGCGGTGAGTATGGCGGCTGCCAAAGCGGCTGCTGAAGAAGCCGGTTTGCCTCTGTACCGCTACGTAGGCGGCACCAACGCCAAAACCCTGCCCATCCCGATGATGAACATCCTCAACGGGGGTGCGCACGCCGATAACAAAATCGACTTCCAGGAATTTATGGTAATGCCCATCGGTGCATCTACCTTCAGCGAAGGACTGCGCTGGGGTGTGGAGATCTTCCATGCACTGAAATCAGTACTGAAGAAAAAAGGCTTTAGCACCAACGTGGGTGATGAAGGTGGCTTTGCCCCCAATATCCAAAGCAATGAAGAAGCCATCGAAACCGTACTGGCTGCGATCGATGCTGCGGGCTACAAAGCCGGTTCTCAGATCGTAATTGCCATGGACGCTGCCAACAGCGAACTTTGGGACGCCAAAAAGAAAAAATATGTATTCCATAAAAGCAGCGGCAAAGCTGTTAGCAGCGACGAGCTGGTAAAATTCTGGGAAAGCTGGGTAAAACAATACCCCATTGCCAGCATTGAAGATGGTATGGCCGAAGACGACTGGAAAGGATGGGCCGCTCTCACACAGGCAGTAGGCGATAAATGCCAGCTGGTGGGCGACGACTTGTTTGTAACCAATGTAACCCGCTTACAGCAGGGCATCGACAAAAGCATTGCCAACGGATTGCTGGTAAAAGTAAACCAGATCGGTACCATTACCGAAACCATCAACGCGGTAACCCTGGCACAGCACAATGGCTACAACACCATTATGAGCCACAGAAGCGGTGAAACAGAAGATACAACGATCGCGGACCTGGCGGTAGCGCTGAATTGCGGACAGATCAAAACCGGTTCTGCAAGCCGTACCGACCGGATCGCGAAATACAACCAGCTGATCCGTATCGAGGAACAACTGGGCGAAAGCGCGGTTTATCCGAAAGGAACCATTAAATTTGGTAAGAAATAATTATTTGATCATCGCCAGTGCTGCTATCAGCTTCCTTGTGTCACTCCCTTGTACCCCGGTACAGGCATCAGCAAAAGCCCAGATAGCGCACGCGCAAATCAGCAATCAGCATGGAAACATTTGTTGACTTTGTTCCGGAAAAAGAGCCCGCGCGGGAAGCGGCTCCGCAAAAGCCGCGCAAGGCGCTCAGCAAAATTTCGCGGTTCCTCACCAATAAGTTTTTCCTGGCTACTATTGGCTTTTTAGCGATCATGCTGTTCCTGGATAAGAACGACCTGTTCTCCATCATGGAGCGCCGGAAGGAGCTCAACGACCTGGAACTGAGCAAAGAGCATTATAATAAAGAGCTGATCGAGCTGCACAAGATCAAAAACGATCTGGAAACCGATCCGGCCACTATTGAAAAACTGGCCAGGGAAAAATACCTCATGAAACGGAACAATGAAGATATTTTTCTCACAGAAGATCAAACCAAGTTAAAACAGGCTGATTAATTTTTCAGACGTTATACAAACACCCGGACTACCTCCGGGTGTTTTTTTATGCAGCTACTTTTCAGGGAACTCCGGGCCACACCGTAATAACCGCAACCGGGAAGGTATGCAAAGTGCCCCGGCAGATCGTAATTCTGCGCTTAGGCCGTCCACAACAGCCTCACCATTTTTAGCTATCCCTGTTTTTAACCCCTTTTGTACCTTTACCAACGGGCAATATGTTTCCCGCCTGCAGGTGCACCATTGCGTTGGCATTCTTTGTAACAGCTTCCAAAATTACCAGCATGAACCATTTTGCAATTCTATTTGCCGCATGCCTGTTCACTGCCGGCTGCAAGGTATCCCCCAAAAAAACGGAGCAGGCCTCCGTTACTACAGCAAAAGAAAAGACAGGGTGTGCACCGGCCACCACCGATAAGGCATGGTATACGGCCGGCACCAAGGCACCCTTGTTTAAAGGGCTAGATGGCATCCGGTTTCAGATTTCCACCTCCAGCAAAGAAGCCCAGGATTATTTTAACCAGGGCATGATGCTGGCTTACGGCTTTAATCATGCAGAGGCTGCCCGCTCTTTTTTTGAAGCCGCCCGTATTGACTCAAACTGTGCGATGGCCTATTGGGGATTTGCCTATGTGTTGGGGCCGAATTACAATGCCGGCATGGAAGACGACAATTATCAACGCGCCTGGCAGGCGGCTCAAAAAGCGCTTTCCCTTAGTGCAGGCTGTACGGCAAAAGAAAAGGCCCTCATCCAGGCCCTGGGCCACCGGTATACAGCGCAGGTTCCCAAAAGCAGGGGGCACCTCGACAGTGCTTTTGCCAGGGCCATGAAAACGGTGTATGATACCTATCCGGATGATCCGGATATCGGCGCCCTCTATGCCGAATCGCTGATGGACCTGCACCCCTGGGACCTGTATGATAAAAAAACAAAAGCACCCAAACCCTGGACTCCTGAAATTGTAGCCATACTTGAAAAACTGATCCGTCAATATCCCAAACATCCCGGCGCGCCGCATTTCTACATTCATGCTGTGGAAGCATCCGCAACGCCTCAAAAGGGATTGGCCAGCGCGCAGCTGTTGATGCAGCTGGTGCCCGGCTCCGGACATTTACTGCACATGCCCTCCCATATCTACATCTGGACCGGTGATTATCACCTGGGCTCCGTTGCCAACCTCAATGCCATCAAAGCAGACAGTATCTATGTAACCACCTGTCATGCCCAGGGCGCCTATCCCCTAGCCTACTATCTGCACAATTACCACTACCTGGCAGCTACAGCCACCTTTGAAGGAAACACAAAGCTTGCATGGATGGCAGCGAAACAGGTTCAGGAAAAAACGGCAAAGGACGTGATGACGCAGCCCGGATGGGGCACCCTGCAACATTATTATACGATCCCCTATTTTGTAGCCGTAAAGCTGGCGTTATGGGACAGCATACTGGCCATGAAACCGGAACGAAAAGATCTTGTTTACCCCCGCGCCATACGGCATTATGCAAGGGGCATGGCCCTTTTGGGGAAAAAGGATATTGCCGGCGCACAGGAGGAACTGGTGCAGCTCAATGAACTGGCCGCCGACACGGTCTTAAAAGAAATGACCATCTGGAATATTAATACCATGAACGACATTGTACAAATTGCGGTGCATACCCTCACAGCAACACTGCAACTGAATAAAAAGGAATATGATCGCGCTGTTGCATCCTTCAACAAGGCCATTGTTATTGAAGACAACCTGAATTATAACGAACCTCCGGATTGGTTCTTTTCTGTACGGCACCACCTGGGAGCGGCGCTGATACAAGCAGGGAAATACAGCCAGGCAGAAAAAATATACCGTGAGGATCTGAAAACCTGGAAGGAAAACGGCTGGGCCCTGGCGGGTTTGCAACTGGCCCTGCAAAAACAGGGAAAGGAACAGGACGCCCGGCTTACCGGCCAGCGGCTGGCCAGGGCCTGGCAATATGCTGATATTAACCGAACATCTGTATTGTTTCCCTGAGTATTCCAATTTGCGTTGCAGAAACAATGAGGCGATGACAATACCTGCTTATAGTTATCCTGAAGATGTTATCCCGGACTTGTTCCGGGATCTGTTCTTATGCAAAGAACGTTTGATGCTCAAAACAGCATATCCATCATTGCCCCTTTTCTAAACGTCCCACGGACAGCCACCCGGTTTATGCCGGTTTCAACCTGTGTATACGAAAGCGCTTTATTTGATCATTGTCATCTACACGCACCAGCTTCGGCCAACAGCGCCGGAGGCCGGCTTTCGGTATCACCAGATTCAGCTATTTTCATCCACATATTTCTTTATTATTTTTATAGCTACAGTTGTTCGAATGGTAGATAAAGGTGATATTTGTACTGAGCTTATCTAAACGGAAACGAATGCAAACGATCCAATCAAGCCGAAGAGGCTTTTTAACCAACCTGGCTGTACTAACTGCAGGTACCGTGTGGGGCAGTGCTGTTTCCCCGTTCTTTTCAGAAAGCCATGTTGTACCCGGCCCCGAATCAACCTGGCAGGCCATCTGCACCCTCTATAAAAGCGTTCCGGGTAAGCTGGCCATAAAAGAAAAAAAAGAATTACAGCCCTGTAAAGGGCATACGCATGAAGAGGGACCACTGGTTTATTTTCCTGCGGAAAAAATAAGCGCACAACCCGTTTGGATTTACTGGGCCGGCAGGAAACGCCCTTCAGACCTTATCGTTCATTTTTATAAACAGGATGATTCTATTATTACCCTGAACCAGTACGAGCTCCAATCGCTGTTGCGCCCCGAAAATGCAGCACAAAAAAGCGTCAACCATCCGATAACAGCGCTGCTGAAGATAAACGACAACGGGCAGCGGGTATTGATCACCCAAACCTCCGTTTATAGAAATAAAACAAGAACCGTTTACATATCCTGATGCCGCAAGCCCGGTATATTTCCTCACCAATTCTAAATATTCAATTATGGAACCTTATTTAAGTATGATCGTATTGTTTGGATGCAATTTCGCACCGCGTGGATGGGCTTTCTGCCAGGGACAAATCTTATCCATTGCCCAGAATACTGCTCTTTTTTCCTTACTGGGAACCACCTATGGCGGTAACGGACAAACCACGTTTGCCCTGCCCGACCTGCGGGGCAGAGTACCCATCGGGTTTGGACAGGGACCAGGGCTTTCCAACTATGTCCTTGGGCAACTGGGAGGCATAGAAAACGTGACCCTTACAATCAATCAGATCCCTGCACATACCCATGCCCTTATGGCCACGGCGGAAGCGGGCGATACGTCCGACCCTACCGGTGCATTTCCGGCCAATACAGGTGCACTGGATAAGGAGTACAAGCAAGCGCCGGTTAACAAGGCCGCAATGAATGCTGCTGCAGTGGAAACCAAGGGAGGCAGCCAGCCGCATACGATTATGCAGCCCTACCTGGCGCTGAATTATTGCATTGCGCTTGAAGGCATTTTCCCATCGAGGAACTAACATTAAAAAGCAGTAACACATGATCGGCTTAAATTGGTGGAACGCTTTGGAACTGCAGTGGAAAAATGCATTTTCAATGACGGTTTTTCAACAGCCGGAAGTACCCGCTATCGCCGATATCGAACAATTTTACACTGCAACAGCCCTTCGCCTCGCCGGCCCCCGCGCCCCCTATCCCAATATGTCATTTGAGCTTACCAATCTCTCTGGCATTGCACAGCTCGATCAACTGGAGATACTGGTGATCACCCATCACCAGATAAAAACAATAACCGCGCTGCAGTCATTAAAACGCCTTAAAGCCCTCTTCCTGTTCAATAACCAGATCGAAAGTCTGGCCGGTATAGAGCAGCTCGCCAATCTGGAGCAGCTCTACGTACAATACAATCATATTCATTCTCTGGAACCGCTGAAGCAACTGATCCGCTTAAAAGAGCTCTATGTGCACAACAATGCCATCACAACGCTCAGCGGGTTAACGGAGGCTCATGCAGATGAGCTGACGCAGTTTTTCTGTACCCCCAATGCCAACCTCAAACAGAAAGAGCTCCTTGATGTAGAGCACCGGTTGGGTATCCGGTGCAGGAGCGTATAAATTTCAAGTCTGCTGGTCAATGCGCTTTACATAAGTTTCCTCTAAAAAGGCATAAGATGAAAAAGATTTATTTACTATTTACTGCGCTGGTCGTTTTTATGACAACGGCGGCACAAACCATACTGGTTTCCGGAGGCTGCATAGAAAGCCCCGTAACATTAACAGTTGCACCGGAAAGCCCGATTGGTGGCAAAACCGCCTATTCCGGAACCGGAACCATTGCGGGAAAAGCCACCCCTATCAGCATATACTGGATCGGCGCACCGGATAATGTTTGGGCGCTGGCATATGACGGACAGCCCTATTATTCCTGTCCGAAAGATACGCCGCTTCCTCCCGGTACCAGCTCCTTTTCGTGGACGGCGGTAACGCCAGCGCCCTGCCCATCGCCTGCCGCTTTAACGGTAGCCGGAAATGTGGCGTTATGGGTAACTTTTGGCTCCATTACAGCAAACCTTCGGGGGCACCAGCTTTCATTACACTGGGAGGCGCTCACCGAAGTAAACAATGATCACTTTGAAATAGAAGCCTCAAAAGATGGGAGCGAGTTTACGGAAATTGCAACCGTACAATCAAAGGCTGAAAATGGCAACAGCGATGCCACCATCACCTACGACTGGAATTCCGGAGGGGTGATTTCGCTGGCGGCATTAACGGGTATTTTCCTGCTCGTTCTTTTGATGCTGTGCTCAAAGCGCAATAAAATGATGCTGGCTGGCGCCTGGCTGATTTTACTGGTTGCACCGAATTGCACCAAGACAAAGGACATTGATTCAAAAGACAAACCCCAGTATATCCGCATCGCACATGTTGCGAAAGATGGCGTTAAGCTCTACTCCAGGATCGTAAAGATTGTAGAGGAATAGGGCCTGCCGCACGGCGCTCCGCGGCCCGGTTATCAAAAACCGCGTATATTTAGGGGTCTCCATGGCATCAGAAAGCCATGGAGGCCTCTAATATGGACATCCGTTCAATATCCCCCTCCGGCGAATGGGACCGCTTCTTCCATCTTTTTCAGCAACAGGAAATTCCTGCAAAAACAATGCTGTTACGGGAAGGGCAGGTTTCAAGAACAGCCTATTTTATTGAAAGAGGAGCACTGCGCATCTGGTTCAATAACAATGGCAGGGACATCACGTTCCAGTTCTTTTTCGAGGGCGAAGGCGTTTCATCCATAGAAAGTTTCCGCACCGGCCAGCCCAGCCTGTTCAACCTCGAAACGCTTGAACCCTGTACGCTGCACAGCATTTCCCACATCAGCTTTCAATACATCCTCGATCATTCGCCCATTATAAAAAATGAAATCGAACAGCAAATGCTGCACCGGCTCATCTTTTACCAGCGGCTATTCCTTTCGCGCATCAAGGACAATCCCCAGAAGCGCTACAAAGAACTGCTGGAGCAACGCCCCGATATCCTGCAACGGGTACCGCAGCACTATATTGCATCCTACCTGGGTATCACTGCCGTTTCGCTCAGCCGGATCCGCAACCGGCGTTAGGGATTTCTTTACAATTGTTATCGTGTAACCTGCCGGGATATGGCAGCTTTGTGTGGTAACAAACAGTAAAAAAATGCATATAGTAATCATCTTCAATCATCCCTATGAGGGCAGTTACTGCAACGCTATTTTAAGATCCGTAAAGACCGGACTTGAGCGCGCGGCACACACGGTTGACACGATACATCTCGACAACGAAAGGTTTAACCCCGTAATGACCGCCGCAGACCTGCAAGCCTTTAGGAACAGGGTGCCTGTTGATCCAACAGTAATCGCGTACCGGCAGCGGCTTGCCGCGGCAGACCACTTGGTCTTTATCTTTCCCATCTGGTGGGAGCTTATGCCGGCCCTTACGAAAGGTTTTATTGACAAAGTGATCTTTCCGGGTGTGGCTTATGATTACACGCCCCGCGGGTATGGAATGATCCCACTTTTCAAAAAGATCCGGAGCATCACCGTAATCACCACGATGAACACACCGGGCTTTTTATACCGGCTGGTGTTTGGCAATGCGATCCGGAAAGCCGTTATTACCGGCACCTTCTGGAAAATGGGTTATAAAAACCGGAAATGGATCAATCTTTCCGGGGTAAAACAGGCA
This sequence comes from Niabella pedocola, assembly GCF_021044425.1. Lineage (GTDB taxonomy): Bacteria > Bacteroidota > Bacteroidia > Chitinophagales > Chitinophagaceae > Niabella > Niabella pedocola. The sequence goes on from NZ_JAJNEC010000005.1 coordinate 1,111,977, forward strand.
TCAGAAAAAAAACGCAGCAACTGGCTCAGGAATATTGAACACCGGTATGCACAACTCCGGTAATGCGGTGATGCTTGGATGCCGCCTTATCCACAGATAGCGGCTCCCCCCATGCGCGCAAAAGAAAATGCAGGTAACAACCATTACTTTATTAACTTTAGAACAGCCAATGAGCGCCTGTGTTTGCAGATATGGCAATGGGCTAAAACACGTCTTTACGATACGCTTAAATTCATGAATGCGCATGATTCAATATCGCTGTATGTTTCCCGTGTTGTTTTTATTAGCCAGCTGTTCCGCCGGCATGATCAGCACCAGCTCCGGTCTGCAATATAAGGTGCTGCAACGGGGTACAGGGAAAAAAGCAGTAGCCGGAGATGAGGTCCTTATTTATGAAACCACCAGCTACCGTAACGGGAACGTGCTGTATTCAAATTTTAATTCCACCAGTCCGGTCAAGGTGCTGATCGGAGGCAACCAGGCCACGCAGGCCGTAGACGAAGGCCTTAGAGGAATGCAGGCAGGAGAAATACGTGAGCTCATTGCGCCGCCGGAACTGGTAAAACGGAAAAGTTATCCCAAAAATGTCTCCCCGGATTCTACGCTGGTTATAAAGATGAAATTAGACCGGATCCTTTCAAAATAGTCGAAGACCGGCAAGGCCGCTGTTCAACAGGCGCATATGTTCATCGCCAAACAAGCTGCAGTCCCGTACGCCTCTTTACCCGGTTATTTTTAAATACAGACCGGGTTACAAAATACCCCAGGCTGGCGCCGATCCATACATCACTGGACCAATGCCGGTTATGATAAATGCGGGAAACACCGGTAAGCCCCGCAATACTGTAGGCCACCCAGGGTATCCACCGGTGCTCCTTCCCGTAAGCTTCGGAAACGGCGGTGGCCAGTGTCATTACCGTTAGCGTATGACCGGAGGGAAAGGAGGTATGATACCGATCGTTGGAAAAAGGCGGGTGAAAATCCAGGTTATTATCGGTATAAGCCGGCCGGTTCCGCCGGATCATTGACTTTGTTAACAGGTATAAGGATGTAGAGATCGCGTATGATTTAAAGGTAAGCAGTGCCGTGTTTTTGAGTTTCCGGTTCTTAATAACGGCTCCGGCTACATACATCCCGGCCATGATATACGGCGAATACCGGTTGCCGAAAGGCTCAACGATATTGGCCACGCTGTTTACAAAGGGATTGTAATTCCGTTGGGCCATCCGTTTGATCTCCTTGTCGGCCAGCAGCAGTGCACCGGTTGTTCCCAGCACAATACCCAGGTTCCTGAAATCACGGCCCTGCCAATGCGCCGGCCGGCTAACCACATACGCCGCATCTGAAAAAATACTTTTAAAAAAGGCACCGTTCAGCCGGTACTGGATCAGGCTGTCTTCCATCTCCGCTGCTTTCGGATCCGGCGCGCTGTAAAACAGGTTGCCGGCCACGCTATCCGGTACCGGCGTACCCGCCATAATACGCACGGAATCTTTATAGGAAACATCCGAAGAGGTTTGCGCTCCGCATAAACCGGATATCGTTAAAAAAAACCAGCAGTACAGGATATATTTTACAGGATACAGGCGCAAGTTGTTTCTTACAAAAATAGGGGAATGTACGGTGCGGAAGATCACTCAAATTCCAATGAAAAAAGCGGCTCCTTTTCCAATCGCCCTTTTAGTTCCATTTCCCCGATGGCGGTAATTTTATAGGCAAAAGGCTGGTAAAAATCCTGCATGAATCCTCCGGATAAAATAAAGGACTGCTGCAGTTCATGGCATTTTCCGCGGAGCCTTGCGGCAGTATTCAGTGTGTCGCCGCTGTACACCAGGTCTTTTTTTATAATGCCCACAAAACCGGATGTTACAGCCCCGCTGTGTATACCGGCTTTAAAAGTAGGTGCCACGGTATACTGCTGCAGGTAGTACTTTTCCCTTCGTTTTAAAATGTAAAAGGCCTGCCGGATAAACCGCAGCGCATAGATCTTGTTCTCCGGTGATTCCTTCCAGGACAGCACCACTTCATCGCCCACATACTGGTAAATTTCCCCGCCGTTAGCCAATACAGGGTTGGTGATATCCGAAAAAAAATCTTTCAGCAGCAGAAAATATTGTTCATGCCCGATCTTTTCGGCAATGGTAGTGGCATTGTTAATATCCAGGAAAATAAAGATCCTACGCTCTTTCCGCGGCTGATGATATTCTCCCCGCATCATGCTCCAGAACCCGCCCGGCCCGTACTTATCGGTTACCTCCAGCAATACCAGCGAAATCAACGTCAGTAACCCGAGGTCTGCCATCAGGATCAGGAATCCTTTTGTTAAAAAAACCGTTTCAAAAAAGCGGTTGGCAAAGGCCGGCAGGCTTCCATGATAGCTGAACACAAAATAACCTGCCAGCATGCAAAAAGCCACCAATACAAACAAGCCGAAGGCCAGTGCCAGCTTTAACAGGAATGCGATCCATAACGGATACCTGCGGAAGGCCGCTTTTAAATAAAAGATCAGCGCGGAAGAGATCACTAGGCCAACCAGTGCAAAGCTGAGGCAAAAGATAACCAGGGACCGGTTACTCAGCAGCTGCTTTTCAATTTCAAGAATGTTGAATAAAAAAAGAAATCCGAACAGGATCCAGATCACGCACAGGATCAGGAGCATCTTCAGGCGGAAATATAGGATACGTTTGGAAAGCATGATCGTTACAGTATCTTAAAGACGTTCCTGCAAAATTAAGACGAAACGGCATACAAAGCCTAGGATATGAAGCAGACCGGTTATTAAAAAACAGGTATGTAAAAAAACAGCGTCCGCAGGTTATGCTTCACTGATCTTTTTTGCGGCTTCCAGGATGATTTGTTTCAGATCGTTGCCCTTACCGATCAGTATAGGCAATGCTTCCTTCATATTGCTGCAGGATAGTGCCAGGAATTTCCGCCAGCCTTCCAGTCCCTGCCTTGTGTAGATAAGTTTTGCCAAAACGCCGCCGGTAGCATATAACCGGGATACATCATCATCCGTGCGCATGTCTTTAAACAGCAGTTCATCAACCGGCACATTGGGGTATTTCAACAAATACCGGTAAAGGGATCCGGCCGTTTCCTTAAAGGTTTTCGGGTCGCTTCCGCCAAAACAGGTAGCAATCCCTTCGGAGGCAAGGGTACATGAGGCGCTTTTTCCTTCAAGTTCGGGAATATAAAAATGAGCGATCTCATGCGGATAAGATTCTGCATTCCGGGCCGAATACAGCCGGTTCCCGATACGCATGCCGCCCGTTCTGGATAAAAACATTTCATACCGGAAATCATACCCCATCAGGTTAAACATCTGAACCGGGTCTTTACAGGAATAGTAAATAATCTTTTTAGGCGGCACTTTAAAAACAGCGGCAATGCTGTCGTTATACCGGCTACAGGCGGCTGCCTCCCGGAAATTAAAGGATTCCCGGCGTTCTTTATAAAAGCAGATCGTTCCTACCTGCTGCTGGTACCAGTCTTTTATAAAATAGTTCGTATACTGCTCAAATGTAAATTGGCCGGTAATCCTATCATAGTTGGCGATCAGATTGAGTACACGCCCCATGTTTCTTTTTAAAGAATCGATGGCCGGCAGAAAAGCAAGCTTAACCAGGTATTGTCGCTGCGGAACAATATCAATTGCTCCCAGGTAAACAGGTGGAAAATTATCTTTTCCTTTATCCGTATATCCAAGATATGCGATCTCCCATGGATAACCGAATTGTTCCAGATCTGCCTTACTCCAGTATTGCACCGCTTTCTCTGCCGTCCGGCTGTTTGTAAAAAAAGAGTCCAGCGTCCGGATCAGTATATCCTTTTTATAAAGCGGATTGATGTTGTATTGGTCTGCAAGATTTACTGATAAACGCTGGGCGCCGACACCGTGCGCTATGGTTACAAAAAAAATCAGCAGGAAGAGGCGATTCATAAATTGAATGTATTGAGGAACAATATACAGGATGTTTAAGCCGATTCATGACTCATCGACGCATTGGTACTGTTGCCATTTGTACTGCCGCACAAGCGAGCGTGGCAACGAAGCCGATAGCAGCACTCCGGCCGATCCAATCATAAACTGCGGCAACATGTTTTAATTCCTTACCGGCTTCCCGGTCTTGATCACACTTTGCAGGCGTTCCAGCGTTTTACGTTCACCACAAAGCGATAAAAAGTTTTGGCGCTCCAGGTCGAGCAGGTATTGCTCAGATACCAGGGTGGGCTCGCTAAGATCTCCGCCGCACATCACGTAAGCAAGTTTCTTCGCCACCAGTGCATCATGATCGGTTGCATAGTTTCCCTTCTGCATGCCATTGATACCTGCCAGCAGCGCACCCAGCGCGCTCCGGCCCAGTACCCGGATATCGGTTCTTGGAACGGGTGCTACATAACCGCTGTCGTACAACTCGGTTACGCTCCGCTTGGCTTCTGCGATCCGGCGGTCCTGGTTGGGCACCACCACATCCGTTCCGTGCCGGTAGATACCCAGCTCAAACGCTTCGGCTGCCGATGTGCTCACTTTGGCTGTTGCAATGGTCAGAAAGCGGTTCTGCAACGGAATATTGTCGGGCTCGCCATGCTGCACCTCGTCGGCCGCGCGCAATGCAAATTCTTTTGTTCCGCCACCACCGGGAATCAGTCCCACCCCCAATTCTACCAGGCCGGTATACGTTTCTGCTGCTGCACATACTTTATCCGCATGCAGGCTCAGTTCACAGCCGCCACCCAGTGCCAGGCCGTGGGGTGCCACAACCACCGGAACCGATGCATACCGGGCACGCATGGTCGTATTCTGAAACAGGCGTACGGCCATATCCAGCTCATCATACTCCTGTTCTATCGCCAGCATAAAGATCATTCCCACATTGGCTCCGGCAGAAAAATTAGCGCCTTCATTGGCAATCACCAGGCCTTTAAAATTCTTCTCCGCCTTTTCAATAGAAGTCTGGATACCGCTAAGCACGTCCCCGCCAATGGTGCCCATCTTGGTATTCCATTGAAGAGCCAGCACAGCGTCACCGATATCATACAAGCGGCAACTGTTATTCTTCCATACAAGCTGATCGCTGTAATTGCTCAAAATAATAAAGGCTTCGCTTCCGGGCAACAGCTTATACGTTTGGGTAGCCGGATCGTAGGCCTTCCGCTTACCGTTTTCAATGGTATAAAAAGTTTGATGTCCTGCCGCCAGCATTTCCTCCACCCAGGCAGCTACGGGAAAACCGGCGGCCTTCATGGCTGCTGCCGTTTTAGCCACCCCTACAGCATCCCAGCTTTCAAAAGGACCGATCTCCCAGCCAAAGCCGGCCTTCATGGCATCATCAATCCGGTACAGCTCATCACTGATCTCCGGTATCCGGTGACTTACATAGGCAAATAAACGATAATGGAACTGCCGGTAAAATTCACCTGCCTTATCCTGGCCACCCAGGAGCATTTTCAATTTGGCAGGCAGTGATTCAATCAATTTTGCCGCCTCAAGACTCGCAAACTTTGGTTTTACCCGCGGACCGTATTCAAAAGTTTTCAGATCCAGTGTTAAGATCTCCGAAGCACCTTTGTCGTTTTTTATCTTCTTAAAAAATCCCTGCCCGGTTTTGTCGCCCAGCCATTTATTGGTAACCATTTGCTCCAGCCATGCGGGAATCACGAATAATTGCTTGGCTTCATCCCCCGGACAATTTTCAAATACACCGTTGGCCACTTTTACCAGGGTATCGATACCCACCACATCTGCCGTACGGAATGTGGCCGATTTCGGGCGGCCGATCACCGGCCCCGTCAGCGCCTCAATTTCATCAATACCCAACCCAAGCTGGTCCATCAGCGAAAAGACCGCCATGATGCTGAATACACCCACGCGATTGGCAATAAATGCCGGTGTGTCTTTACAAAGCACCGTGGTTTTACCGAGGATGCGATCGCCAAATTCCATGAGGAAATCAGTTACCTCAGGGTCCGTATCCGGAGTAGGAATGATTTCCAGCAACCGCAGATAGCGCGGCGGATTGAAGAAATGCGTACCGCAAAAATGTTTTTTAAAATCGGCGCTCCTGCCCGCTGTCATCAGATGGATCGGGATACCCGAGGTATTGGAAGTAATGAGGGTTCCCGGCCTGCGGTATTGCTCTACCTTTTCAAAGAGTTGTTGTTTAATATCCAGCCGTTCCACCACTACCTCAATGACCCAGTCGCAACCGGCTATCTTTTCCAGGTCCTCATCAAAATTGCCGGTGGCGATCTTTTTTACCGCGTCCTTTGTATATACGGGAGAGGGACTGCTTTTAACAGCTGCCGCCAGGGCATCCTTTACAATCTTATTTTTATCGGCACCTTCCGCAGCGATATCCAGCAGCAATACCGGAATGCCTGTTCCTGCAAAATGACAGGCGATGCGCGATCCCATTACCCCGCTTCCAAGAACGGCAACACGTTTGATGATCCTTTTCATATTCAATAAATATATTTAACTGTTGTAACGGGAGGCAGCAGCCGGTTGCGTTTCAGTCAGTGCGTAAGGCCATGCAGCTGTTAACACCCGGCAACTTTCCGTTGAAATCGTATACAAACAACAATTAGTTAGATAAACAACTATCTACTGTGAAGGTAAGGAGAAAAACAGCAACATTCAAAAAACTAACCGCCGGAAAAAAGGAGCACATCCGCCGGTTTTCATACCGCTGATGCTTTACTTTTATGGGTACAATGCCCGCTGATCCCCGGTTTCAGCGGCTTACAACCGCATTGCCGGAAGACGGCTTTGGGTGTTTACCTGTTCCGGCTGTAGCTTTGCCGATTTTATTTCTTGTGTGGGATCAATTAGTGATACATTTGAATCTGTTAAACCCAACCAACGAGGTATGCATGTATTATCTACCAACAACCTTTCAAAAAACTACGGCGCTGTACAGGCATTGAACCAGGTAAACATCGAAGTTCCCCCAGGTTCCGTATACGGCATCCTGGGGCCCAATGGCAGCGGAAAAACCACGTTGCTGGGCATTGTGATGAATGTGCTGGAAGCCAGTTCCGGCAGCTATTTATGGAACGGGCAGAGCGGAAGTGAAGCGCAGCGCAAACGTATCGGCACCCTGCTGGAAACACCCAACTTTTATCCCTACCTGAGTGCAGAGCGAAACCTGGAAATAGCCGCCTCCATCAAAGGCTACAGCACGGAGGATATTCCCCGGGTTTTAAAAATCGTGAACCTCTTTGAACGCAGGCAGTCTGCTTTCAGCACCTATTCCCTGGGAATGAAGCAGCGCCTGGCCATTGCATCCGCCCTGCTGGGCGACCCGCAGGTGCTGGTGCTGGATGAACCTACCAACGGACTGGATCCCGCCGGAATTGCAGAGATCCGGTCCCTGATCCGGCAGCTGCATGCATCGGGGAAAACCATCATTATGGCCAGTCATATACTGGATGAAGTGGAAAAAGTATGCACGCATGTAACCATTATTCAAAAAGGAAATGTAAAAGCAAGCGGTACGGTAAATGACGTATTGCATACGGATGGACCGGCACCGGAGCGGATCATAGAAATCGTTGCTGAAGACCTGCAGCTGCTGCGGGAGGTAATCACCGGTTTACAACAGGTAACAGAAGTGACCGGCACACCGTCCATGCTTCAACTGATTGGCACAGCGGAACTGACGCCACAACTGGTAAACCGGTATTGCTTTGAAAAAGGCATCACACTTAGCTACCTGGCACTAAAAAAGAAAAGTCTCGAAACACGCTTCCTCGAAATCACCGGCTCCCGCAGCGACCAGTAAATGCCCCGTTTGATATCCAACTGCACGCCCATTATTCATATAACTCCCATCGATATGCTACAACTTTTTAAAACAGAATGGCTGAAAATAAAAAACTACCGCACATTCTGGATCCTGTTTGGCTCCTTCTTTATCTTTCTCCCATCGATGTTCCTGCTCACGGCCCAGCAGTTCATGCGCCAGTTTGATCAGATTGCCGGTAAAAGTATTGAAGGCGCCGTCTTGAAACGGATGTTCAGTTCTCCCTTTGTATTTCCCAATACCTGGCACGGTGCGGCGTGGTTCGGGGGAATGTTCTTTGTTATTATCGGCATGCTCTTTATCCTGCTTATCACAAACGAAGTGCAATACAGAACGCACCGGCAGAACATTATCGACGGTTGGAGCCGGATGGATTATATCAAGGCCAAACTAACCCTGCTGATCTTTTTTGTAGTCACCACCACGGTGATGGTGTTCCTGTGCGGATTGGTGTGCGGGTTGCTGTTTACACCCGATCTTTCATCCGCCTCTATTTTTGAGAACGTTTACTATGTGGGCTATTATGCAATGATGGCCACCCTGTACCTGATCGTTGCCTTTCTGGTTGCAATATTCATTAAGCGAACGGGGCTGGCGATCGTGCTATATTTTGGTTATGTATTTGTTATTGACAACCTGCTATGGCTGGCGCTTACATTCCGTAAGGGACAGGTGGGTTATTTTCTTCCGCTGGAGAGTACCGATTCCCTGGTTCCCAATCCCTTTAAACCAAGCGTGGTAGAAACCCGCAGCGTCTCCGATCTCAGTCTGCTGATTACAGCAGCCGTCTATGGCATCCTGATGATTTACGGAATCATCCGGTACTATAAACGTACCGATCTAAAAACCTGATGCGGTCATTAGTGCACGGGCCGCAGCCTGTATATCCGGATAGCGGAATTCAAACCCGCAGGCCAGCAATTGCTGTGCACTTACCGTGCAGCTTTTAAGTGCTTCAGATCCCCGTTCTCCCAGTGTCCATTTCAGTGCTACAGCGGGTATGTGAATGGTCATAAAAGCAGTCCCATAGCGCGCTACGGCCAGCGTCTGTACCAGTTGGGCATTGGAAACCGGATACGGAGCTACCGCATTCAACGAACCTTTGTATACCGCCTGTTCCATAGCTGCCTGGTACAGGCTTACCAGGTCATCCAGGTGGATCCAGCTGATCACCTGCCGGCCGTTACCGGGTATCACCGCAAGCCTCCATTTAAGGGCCTGCTTTAAGGCAGCCAGTACGCCTCCGCCGGGGCCCAGCACAATCCCTGTTCTGAGATGCACCACCCGGATACCAATTTGAACCAGGTCTTCGGTACTCTCTTCCCATTTCCGGCAGCACGCTCCCAGAAAGTCCGGCGCGGCAGGCCATGCTTCTGTAAAAGGAGCCGGGTTTGGCACCTCCGGGTCCGCGCCATACCACCCTGTTGCAGCGGCGCTAACCAGTACCTTTAACCGGTTGGGCGCACTGAGGAGCGTGTCTGCAAGCAACTGCCCGCTTTGCACACGGCTGTTAACGATTACGTTCTTGCGTTTGGCAGACCAGGGACGATCCATTACGCCGGCACCCGCCAGATGAATGATCGCATCTGCCGTCAACACTGCCTCCCGGTCAATTTCCCCGGCATCCACATTCCAATAATGATACGACAACGCCTTCTCTGTATCTGCCGGCAGTCCCTTTTTCCGGGTAAATACCATTACCTGGTATCCACGCTCCAGAAGCCGGTTTACAACAGCCGTTCCAATCATTCCGGTTCCCCCGGTTACAATTACTTTCATTCCTTGCCGGTTAAAATAAAACCCGCCTGTATTGCGGGTTTTATACACGTTCAGTTATTTATTTTTTTCGGGAGCCGCCCAAGGGCTTTTTGGGCAAAGGCATATTCATTCCCTTCCCCTGCATCGGATCATGGGGACCATGCAAGGGATCATGCGGTTTTTCTTTAAATGCATCCGGAACCGGATCGGGTCGTTGTGCTTCCGCTCCCGCAGCACCCGCATCTTCCGGCAGGAGCTCATCGATCACCTCCTTATTAATATCTGCTACCTCACTCAACTCCGATGGTTCCATAAGCGGAGCGGCGATGATCGGCTCTTCCCGCTCCGGAAGTGCTGTTGCTTTTTTGTTTACGGGTTTGGCCGCATTTTTTGCTTTTCCAGGAGCCCGTTTTTTAGCCGCCGGGGTTGCTGCACTCTTTTTAACAGGCGCTTTTTTGGCAGCCGCCTTTGACGCCGGGGCCGGATTGGCTGTTTTCTTTTTGGCGGCCGTTTTTTTGGAGACCGTTTTTTTTGCAGCTGCCGGGGTTGCTTTCGCAGGAACTTTTTTGGCTGCCGCCTTTTTCACGGGTGCTTTCTTCGCCGGTGCTTTTTTTGCAGCGGCCTTTGTGTTACCGGTTGGTGTTGACTTTGCAGCTGCACTCCTGGCTTCAGTAACAGCAGGAACCGGTACAGAGCGGGCTGCTTTTTTATCCGCCTTCTTTTTTTCCTTCTTTATCGCCTTCTTCAGCTCCCTGCCTTTTTGCTTCAGCTTACCGGCAGCCTCTTTCTTTGCCTTCTTTTCGGCTTTTTTAGAAGACGTATCTTTATCTTTTTTCTTTTTGGAATCCGGTTTCTTTGCAGTTGTTTTTTTTAGCTCTATTTTTCCTGGAGCAGACCGGGCAGTTTTAGCATTCGTCTTTTTCTTGGAGTCCTTACTGGAAGCACTTCCTTTTTTTGATGCCGATTTTTTTTTCTTTGCCATCCTGTTTTGTTTTAAATAATGAACAATAGAGAACCAGCGAAAAAATAATAAACCTTAACCTCAACAATTATACCATTAAAAAATCCCCATTTTTACAAATGAGGATTTCAAATTCAATATGATCAGGACCTATCCTTCTGTTACCTGGAAGGTGATCGGCTGTTTCCGGTAAGCTTTTACTTCCCGTCCGTTCTGGATAGCGGGTTTCCATTTACCGGATTTTTTAATTACACGTACAGCTTCTGCACCCATTCCAAATCCCGGATCCTTGATAACTTTTACATCGCTCACGTTGCCCTGAACGTCCACAACAAACTGAACAATTACCTGGTAGTTACCGGGTGATGCTCCGTTTTCCACGGGCACTTCCCCTCTCAGGTTGGTGGTCAGATAGCGCGACCAGTCGCCCGGATATTGCGCATCTTTTTCCACTTTTGTAAAGATCTCGGGTTCCTTTTCTACAGGTTTTGTTTCTACGATCCCTTTCCCACCGTCCACACCGGCAGGTGGTACAACAATACCTACATCTTTAACACCCTCCTGGTTAATGGTACCGATCTTGGTATCCTTTAACTCTTCCTGAACGGGTGGCGGCTCTTTTACTTCCTCATCTTTTACAATTTTGGGAGGAGTAAACGCCTTGGTTTCAATTTTTGGAGGTGGCTCCTGTTTTGGAGGGGGAGGAGGTGGCGGTGGCGGTTCTTCCTTCTTTTCCTCTTGTTTAATTTCCTGAATGGTTACTTCCTCCATCTTTACTTTCTCCTGAGCCGGGGGTTTCATCTGGCTTTTCAACACTACCAGACCAGCAATAACCACAGCGGCTATAACTGTTATACCCAGCGCTTTCCAGACGCGTTTGTTGTAGGTGCGGCGGAGCTCGTACGCCCCGTATTCCTTGTTCCGCCCTTCAAACACGATATCCAGAAGATCAGAGGATAAAATTTTATTGGCTTCCATTATCTAATTACGTTTTTAATATGATGCATGTTTCTAAAAATTCCATACGGAATCTTCTATTTAGCCGGTGGAGTTGCCGCCGGAGCAGCAGTTCCGCCACCTCCGCCAGACAAACGAACAGCGTCCAGTTCTGTATCGAAAGGTTTTACCAATGCATAGCGGGAAACTTTATTGATCGTCATCTCATCCAGCATGTCTACTACGTTCTTGTACGTAGCATCATCCGTGGGTTTAATCACTACGAAAAAGTCCTTCTGCTTACAATCGTCGATCGATTTCCCTTTTGACCGGGCCTCATTTTCACAAGCCGGATCGGTTACATAACGGGAAATCACCTCTCTTTTCTTACGGATGATCTCATCGCGGATATCCTTATACGTAGCATTTTTGAAATTTGAGCCCGTGGGATCCAGATCCCCCTCATAGTAGAAGATCTTGTTATCCTTGGCCAGGATTACCGACAAAGAGCCCGATTGTTTGATCTTGGTTTCCTCATCCTTCTTATCTGTATCCTTCGGCATGTTCAGGTCCATTGTGGTAGGATTGCTCATTGTAGCCGTAAAAATAAAGAAGGTAATCAGCAGGAAGCCCAGATCCACCATCGGGGTCATATCCACCCGGGTGCTTTGTTTTTTGGCCTTCTTGACCCCGGGGCCTTTCTTATGCCCGTCATCACCGCCAGTATCTAAACTTGCCATAATTTTTTCTTTTTACTGGTTATGTAAGTAATTGAATTTATTTTCCCTTTAACCGCTCCTGGTACAATTCGGTACCTGCAGGCGCATCCTGCGGCATAGTTACCAGGTTGTATTTCTGCTCATCGTTGCGCTTCATGGCATCGATAATTGCACCAAAGGTTGGATACTTTGAAGAGTTATCGCCTTTCACAAGGTACTTCAGTTGATCTCCGGAGAAAACATACTTCGCAGCCCCGATCCAGTTTACCAATTCGCTGGTGGCAGAATCTTTTACAGGAATCCCATCCTGGGCAACCTTTGCCCGCTGGGCGGGGGGAAGCGCTAGGTATCCTTTTATTTTATTAAAAGGCATCCCGATCATTTCTCCATCCTGGTACTGGCTCAGATCCGCATCGGTAAGGGTGACCCCTGCTCTTTTAGCGGCTTCCTTAATGATGTCCTTGCCCTTTTGAATATCAGACTTAGACATCACCGAAAAATAAACCTTGTTATCCTTATCAATACTCATCATAACAGCATTGTTATCGGGCATTACCTGGGATGCAACAGAATTCGGTGTTTCGATGGGAACCGGTTCTGACGGCTTGAATTTTGTAGCCATGATAAAGAAGGACAGGATCAGGAATGCCACATCCACGAAGGGTGTCATATCCGTATCCGTTGACTTCTTTTGTATTTTTGCTTTTGCCATTATTGACTCAATTTTGATATAAGACGAAAAATCTGCTTTATTCCATAAAAATCTTTGTTCCGCTGCACATTATTTGTACAGGGAAGCAAAGGATTGAGTCAGGGTAAAACCAGATTCGTCAATACCATAAGTAATGCTGTCAATACGGGTTGTAAGCATGTTATAGATGATCAACGCCAGAGCTGAAGTACCGATACCTAATGCCGTGTTATACAGGGCCTCAGAGATACCAATCGCCAGTTCTGCTGCGTTACCGCCGCCGCCTTCACCCAGGTTAGAGAACGATTTGATCATACCCATTACCGTACCCAATAACGCGATCAGCGTACCGGTAGATACGATTGTTGATAAGAACACCAGGTTTTTCTGCAGCATGGGAAGTTCCAGTGCGGTAGCTTCTTCCACTTCTTTTTGGATTGCTGCAATTTTTTGCTCGGTTTCCAGACCGGATTCGCCGATCATTTCTTTGTAACGACGCAGACCTGCTTTCATTACATTACCTACAGAACCTTTTTGTTTGTCGCACTCTGCAATGGCAGCGTCTACATTTTTATTCGCCAGGTGATACTGTACTTTGCGGATAAAATTGCTGATGTTTCCTTTACCCAGTGCTTTTGCGATGGTCAGGAACCTTTCAATAGCAAACACAATTACCATTAACAACATACCGATCAGCAGCGGTACGATGATACCACCCTCATAAATACGGTGAAATGCTCCTTTGGGACCTTTGTGGTTAGGCCAAAATCCACCTGCACTGTCTGGCTGTGCAAACCCACTGTCAGCACCAATTACAAAACGCCATATGCAATACCCAGCAACAATACACAGAATGGGCGCAACCCACGAAATCAGATTACTGCTTTTTTTAGGTTGAACAGAAGTAGTAGCCGTTACGGGCTTCGCTTGATTTGTCTCAGCCATGATCTTAGTTTTTTTAGTTTTTTAAATATTGAACAAGTTTGTTTGAGTGTACAATTCTAACAAAAAAAATCTAACAACAAAATTTTTCGTCATTATTTTTTTTTAACTGTTTGAAGTTAAAGCTTTTTTATAAAAACTCAAAAAAATCAAAAAAGTATTGACGGAAATTTATTTAACCCCGTCATTCATTTTACGACATTCAAAAAAATAGCTTCCGGATTGCGTTTTCTTATTCATAGCGCAACGCCTCTATGGGGTTCAATCTGCCCGCTTTTACAGCCGGGTAAATGCCCGCCGCCAGGCCTACAATTGTACAAATGACAATTCCGTATGCCACCCAATCCCAGGGTACCACAAAACCGGTATTCAGCACCAGTGAAAACAGGTTTCCTACAATGATACCCAGCAGGATACCCAATAATGCGCCCAATATACTGATGATGATGGCCTCCAGCAGGAACTGGGTTTTCACCGATTGTTTCTTTCCCCCGATGGCTTTTATCAGGCCTACTTCTTTCGTGCGTTCGGAAACGGAAACCAACATGATGTTCATAAGCCCGATGGCGGCCCCCAGGAGCGTTATCACGCCGATCACAATGGCGGCCCACCGGATATACCGCAATACATTCATCGCCGTTTGAACCGCACTGTCGCTGCGATCCATGGCAAAATTGCTGGCCTCGGTAATGCTGTTTTTCCGTATCGGGCGGAAAAGACTTTCGGCTTCTCCCATCGCGGCATCCAGCTGCTTCAGATCGTTTACTTTTACCGCAATGACGTAGGAAGCGGTGGTATTGCCAAAATTCCGGGCCCAGTTCGGATACCCCGTTACCACCATATTATCCCTGCTGAAACCAAAGGTAGAGCCCTTCCCTTCGAGGATCCCAAGCACCCGGTAGGGCATATTATTAATGCGCACCGTGGTGTTGATGCCTTTATCCATGGCCTCGCCGAAAAAGCTTTTGGCTACGTCAAACCCTAGTACACAAAGGTTCTGCGCGCCCCGGATTTCGCCGGCCGTAAAATTGCGCCCGTATAAAACCTTATACGCGTTGAGGTTCAGATAGTTTTCATCCCCTGCCATCAATACTACATTCGGACTTGTTTTTTTATCGCCAAACGACATGATATTGCTCCGGCCGCCAAATACCGAAATACCCGCCATCGCACCCGGAAAATGATAATGACTGATGAAATATTCGGCCTGTTCGCGGGTAATGACCTTATTGAGATTGGATTGTTTTTCCTTTTTTCCTTTTTTTGAAACAGCCAGATCATCGCCTCTGCCTCCGCCAAAATTCATATTGCGTTCCTTGAAACGAATGGTAAATCCATTGGCCCCCATAGACGAAAAGCTCTCAGAAAATTTTTGGTTCATCGCCTTGATGGCGGTAATAATACCCACCAGTGCCATAATGCCGAATGCAATAATGGTTACCGTAAGACCGGTACGCAGCCGGTTGCTTTTAACAGTGCGGAACGCAAGCAGCAATGTGTCGATAAATTTCACCCTGCTAAGTTACGAGATTTGAGATGTCAGCATTGAGAATCGAGCTATCAGATTAATCTGAAATCTGATATCTCAAATCTGATATCTGATGTCTGATATCTGAACACTGAAGTCTGACAGCTCAATCCTAAAAATACAGCCAGCTAAAGATCACATTCGGAAACAGTCCGGTGAAAACGATGAGTATACAAATACCTACCAGCACATATTTTTCAAAACTGCTGATCCCCGAAAAATGATTGGGGCCCTGCTTAAAGTACATGGCCTGTATCACCCGGAAATAATAATACGCACTAACAGCCGCCATCAGTACTCCGAAGATTACCAGCCACAGGTAATCGCCAGACTGGATCACGGCTTTCAGCATATAGAACTTGGCCAGGAACCCCGCAGACAGCGGTATACCGGCCAAAGAGAGCATAAAGATCGTAACGCATAATGCCACCAGCGGCTGATGCGTAGCAAGCCCGTTAAACCCATCGAACGAATAATCCGTCATCTTCGCGATCACCCCAAAAATACCGATCGTAGCCAGGCTGTAGGCAATGGCATAGAGCAGCAGGCCTTCATGTCCTGTTTCATTGAGCGCCACCAGAGCAAACAGCATAAAGCCGGCCTGGGCGATACTGGAGTACGCCAGCATGCGTTTTACGCTTTGCTGGAACACAGCAGTGATATTACCTACAAACAGCGTCAGCGCCGCCAGAATGGCCAGCCAAAGCTTCCATTGGACAGCCACCGTTTCAAATCCACTGTAAAACAGGTGCAGGAACCCTGCAAAGATGCCTACCTTCACAACGGTGGCCATAAAGGAAGTGAAAACGGTAGGTGCACCATCATATACATCGGGCGTCCAGAAATGAAACGGAGCCACGGATACTTTAAAGCACATAGAAAACAATAACAGCAGCATACCGGCAGTAAGCAGGTTGGATTTTGCCAGTCCGGCAATGTTCATGTTAGCAATTTCAAACGTACCGGTTGCCCCATAAATAAAGGCAATTCCCAGCAGCATAATGCCTGTTGAAAATGCCCCCATCAACAGGTACTTCAAAGCGGCCTCATTGCTTTTCAGGTCTTTCTTTGCAGCACCGGTAAGGATATATAACGGGATGGAAATGATCTCAATGCCCAGGAAGAGCATCAGCAGGTTGGTAAAGGATGTAACCAGGAAAATACCCGTGAGGATAAAAAAGATCAGCGCAAAATATTCAGCGTAATGATTGCCGGCCTTCTGCATGTCCTTGGACGAAATGAGGAAATAAACCAGGGTACAGGCAATGGCAATCGAATTAAAAAACAAAGCGTAACTGCTAAAAGAAAGAAAACCGGTCGTGTTCAGATGAAAGAGCCGGACACCTTTTGATTCCAGGATATTGACAACCAGCAACAGCAAGATGCCTAAAATAGCCAGCATGCGCACCGGGGCCTTTGTTTTAAACAAAAAGCTGGCGAACATCATCACAACACCTAATAAGCCTGATAGTAATACTGCGTTCATATCGTTTCTCTTAATGCTTCTGCTTCATCAACATGGGAAGCACGTCTGAATTTTTTAAAATGGATTGACTGGTCTGATCGACTGCGTTTAAAAAAGGCTGCGGGTAGATGCCCACAATTAAAATGGCGCCGATGATAATTATAAGAAGGGCCTTTTCGTGAAAGGCGATATCGGTTCCCTTTTCAGTGAGCGTATTGGTTTCGCCAAAGAATACCTTACGCCCCATGCGAAGCGTGTAAACCGCACCCAGAATAATACCCACACCTGCGGCGGCCATGATCCATATCCCATTTTGAGACACTTTTGATCCTAAGATGCCCTTGAACATCAGGAATTCCCCGATAAAGGCATTGGTCAACGGCAAGGCTATGTTGGCAAATGCGATGATCACAAAGAAGAACGTAAGTGCCGGGGCTTTTTGAGCAATGCCACCCAGCGCAGATATTTTTACGGTACCAAATTTTCGTTCAATGATCGCTACCACCATCCACATTCCCAGGATATTGATCCCGTGGGAGAACATCTGGATCATGGTGCCCTGCAACGCGCTTTTGTCTTCGGCAAAAACAGCAGCACACATCAACCCGATATGCGCGATGGAGGAGTAAGCCACCAGCCGCTTCATATCATCCTGCCGCATCGCAATCAGCGAAGCATAGATGATACCCGTTACGGCCAGCAGGGAAATGGTATCCCCGTTCAAATAAGAGGCGATCGGAAACACGGGCAGCAGCCAGCGCAGCAAACCCAGTACTCCCATCTTTACCATTAAAGCACTGAGTACCATGGTGGCAGCCGTGGGCGACTGCTGATAGGTATCCGGTTGCCAGGTATGGAACGGGAATATGGGCATTTTTACGGCAAAAGCGATAAAGAACAACCAGAATAACCAGGTTTGTTCTTTCATTGAAAGACCGGATTTATAAAATGCCTCGATATCAAAAGAATGGCCAGGTGTATGGGAATACACATAAAGGATGCCCACCAGCATCAACAAAGAACCGATAAATGTGTAGATGAAGAACTTAAAGGTAACCGCGATGCGTTTTTCGCCACCCCATTGAGAGCAGATAAAATACACGGGGATGAGGGCCAGCTCCCAGAAAAAATAAAACAACAGCGCATCCATCGCCAGGAATACGCCCATCAAACCTGCCTGCGCCAGCAACATCAGGCCGAAAAAGTTATTGACTTTTTTATACGCAGTGGTCCAGGTTGAAAGAAAAATAACGGGATAACAAAGAGCGGTTAGCAGGCAAAGCATGATGCCCATACCATCCCCCTTCAGCGAAAAGCTGCTGTTCAATAACCCCATCCAATCGGCCCTGAACGTCCAGTTAGTGGTATATACCGCCACACCCAATATGGCAATGATAAACGTAATAATGGCTGCCAGTAATGACCAGGTTCGCACCTGCTCTTCTTTCTTTATTAAAAAAGTAGCCAATCCGCTCACTAAAGGCACCAGTATCAACAACAATGCGATCATATGTCAAATTTCAAATTCTAAATTCTAAATTTCAGTCCCGGATCCCAGGTTATTTTCTCAAGAAAAACTGCACCACAAAAACCAGTACCATTCCCAGCACCATCATTAAAATATAAGAGCCGGTTTGCCCGCTCTGAACCCAGCGCAACTGGCGGCTGCCATAGCGTACCAACCGCCCTACCCCGTTTACAGCGCCGTCCACAATCCGTTTATCCACCACATTCCCCAGGAAGGAACCCAGTTTATTAAGCGGTTTTACGATCACAGTATCGTACAGTTCATCCACATACCATTTGTTCTCCAATACTTTTCCAAGGCCGGAAGCGGGTTCCAGGTCCGGCTTCTTCGAAAAACGGGTCCAGGCGATGATCACGGTAACGATAATAAGAACGGAAGATAGTCCGGCCAATCCCCACTCGGTGCTATGATCTGCTTCATGAACCGGCAGCAGGGCGTAGGAATCTTTAAAAATCGGATGCAGGAAATCCGACAATGCATGTGCCCCGTGCGCCATAAATTCCGGCACGCCCACAAAGCCACCTACCACCGAAAGGATGGCGAGGATGATCAACGGAATGGTGATGGCCGCAGGGCTCTCATGCAGGTGATGTTCCTGCTCATGCGTACCGCGGAAACTTCCTTTAAACGTAGTGGCATATAACCGGAACATATAGAAGGCGGTTAATAAGGCCCCCAGCAAACCCAGCGCATAGAGTACCGGTGACTTGGCAAAAGCGCCGGCCAGGATCTCATCTTTTGAAAAGAAGCCGGAGAAACCTGGGATACCGGCGATAGCGAGGCAGCCCAGTAAAAAAGTAAGATTGGTTATTTTCATGTACTTTGACAACCCACCCATTTTACGCATATCCTGCTCTCCCCCCATGGCATGGATCACACTACCGCTGCCAAGGAACAACAAGGCCTTAAAGAAAGCATGCGTCATTACATGGAATACCGCGGCCACATAGGCGCCGCTTCCCAGGGCCAGGAACATATAACCCAGCTGGCTCACCGTGGAATAGGCCAGTACTTTTTTGATATCGTTCTGCTTTAACGCAATGGTAGCGGCCAGCAGGGCAGTAGCAATACCAATGATTGCAATAATATTGAGTGTAGAAGGAGCCATGGAAAACAACAGGTTAGCCCGGGCAATCATATAAATGCCCGCAGTAACCATCGTAGCGGCGTGAATCAGGGCCGATACCGGAGTTGGACCGGCCATCGCATCGGGTAACCAGGTATACAACGGGATCTGGGCACTTTTGCCGGTAGCGCCTATAAACAAGAGTAAAGTAATCGCGCTGATTTCTTTAGCAGATAGCTTTGCAAGGGATGCCGGTGTGAAGATCTCGCTAAAGGTAGTGGTACCTAATTTGCTGATAAGGATGAACAATGCGATCAAAAAGGCCAGGTCACCCACACGGTTCATGATAAAGGCCTTATTGGCCGCTTTACTGTATTCTTTTTTCTTAAACCAGAAACCGATCAACAGGTAGGAACAAAGCCCTACGCCTTCCCAGCCGATGAACATGATCACAAAATTGGCGCCCATTACCAGCAGCAGCATCGAAAAAACGAACAGGTTCAGGTAGGCAAAATACCGCCCGAAATGCTCCGGCTTTTCATCATGCATGTAAGAGGTAGAATATACATGGATCAGGAACCCGATGCCGGTGATGATCAGCAGCCAGATGGCGGATAACTGATCGATCTGGAAGGCAAAGGGGATCTTCAGATTACCCACATTAATAAAAGGAAAATATTCGGCGGTATGCACATTCCCACCCCGCACCTGAAAAAACACCCAGAGGCTGAGTATAAAAGAAGCCAGGATCACACCACTGCCGATGAAGCCCACGGCACCCTTTGATAAGCTTTTTCTTCCCAGTCCGTTTATGATACAGCCCAGTAATGGTAACAGCGGGATCCAATAAACGATATCTAACACATTATTCATAATAAAAAGAATGCCGGCGCAATTAATGTTTCAGCCTGTTTAAGAAATTAATATTGATCGAGTGCACATTCCGGTACATCATTACAATGATCGCCAGCCCCACACTTACTTCTGCTGCGGCCACTACCATGATAAAGAACACAAACAATTGTCCGTCCGAACCTGCCGTGGCGGCCGCCCCTTTTGTCAGGTGATGCATTTTGGAGAATGCTACCAGCAACAGGTTCACCGCGTTCAGCATCAACTCAATACACATAAAAACAATAATAGCGTTCCTGCGTGTTAACACCCCTACCACGCCTATGGCAAACAAACAAAGAGCGAGGGTGATGTAATAATTTATTGGCATTTGAGATTTGAGTTTTCAGTTTTCAGATTTGAGACTTCAGATTTCAGATTCGAGATTTCAGAATTGAGATTCCAGAATTGAGATTTAGAATTTAGGATTTGAAATTTATTATCTTATTCCTTCTTACCAATTACCACGGAACCGATCATAGCGCTTAAAAACAGCACACTGCTGATCTCAAACGGGATCACAAACGTGGTGAACAGTTCCCGTCCCAGGCTTTTTACCAGCCCGATATCACCCGTTCCCATTTCCACCAGGTTCTTCTTTACTTCTGTATTCTTTAAAGCGGCAACCAACACCAGGAACAGGCAGCTGCCGGCAATGGCGCCTACAATCTGCAGCCATTTGTTCTTAAGCGTTTCCGTAGCCCTGCTCAGGTTCATCAGCATAATCACAAAAAGGAACAGCACCATAATGGCACCGGCGTAAACAATAATATTTACAATGGCCAGAAATTGTGCATTCATCAAAATATAATGACCGGAAATGGCAAAAAAGGTCACGATCAATCCCAATACACTGTAAACAGGATTTTTGCTGGTCACAATCATCAGCGCGCTGCCTATGGCAATCACCGTTAGTATCCAGAATAGTAGTTGCGTAATATTCATTTCGTTTCTTAATTAACCCTTAAACACCTTCTTTTTCCCTGCCGATGGTTCCCAATGCCTTTTGATAGCCTTCCGGGTCTGTAACCGGATTGGGGATCAGCAGATCTTCTTTTTTATAAATAAATCCTTTACGCTGGTAGTTGGCAGGAGTAAATGTCTGCGACAGGTAAATGGCATCTTTAGGACAAGCCTCTTCGCAATACCCGCAGAAGATACAGCGTAGCATATTGATCTCATATTTTGCTGCATATTTCTCCTCGCGATACAGGTTTTCTTCGCCCTCCTGGCGTTCTGCAGCCTCCATGGTAATGGCTTCTGCCGGACAGGCTACGGCACAAAGTCCGCAAGCAGTACACCGTTCACGGCCCTCCTCATCCCGGTTCAGGATCTGTAGCCCGCGGAACACCTTGCTGAAGGGCCGGGTTTCCTCCGGATATTTTATGGTGGCTTTTTTCTTAAAGAAATGCTTCAACGTGATCGCCATTCCCCTAAAAATATTGATCAGGTATAAACGCTCTACCCAGTTCATCGGTCTGCGATCAACGGGCTTGCTTCTGTTTGTTAATTGTACACTCATGTTTCTTTATAAAGCGCTTTACTTTTTTATTTTTTGGTGCCGGCCTCCGTCTACATCCCGGCCTGCTTGCGTCGCACACTTGTGCACCCGTATTGCTATCATCATCGATTCACTCCTCACTATTGCTTTCTTACTATTTCTTCAACCAAAGGATCACCAATGCGGTAATGATCATATTGGCCAGTGCCAGCGGTATGAGGCGTTTCCAGCCCAGGTGCATCAGCTGATCGAAGCGGAAACGCGGGATGGTCCAGCGGATCCACATAAATACAAATACAAAGAACAGCGCCTTGGCCATCAGGGTAAGGAAGGTAAGCAGTGCCACCCAGTTTTCCCCGATATGCTGTGCCAGGCTCACCTCATTTACGAACGGGATATCGTACCCGCCAAAATACAGGGTGGCCATGATCACGCCGCTGATGAACATATTAATATATTCTGCAAACAGATAGAAGCCCAGCTTCATACTGGAATACTCCTGGTGATACCCGAAGTTCAGCTCATTTTCTGCCTCCGGAAGGTCAAAAGGCGTACGGTTTGTTTCTGCCAGCGCACAGATAAAAAAGATAATAAAGCCAATGGGCTGGTAAACGATATTCCAAACGGAATTGTATTGCTCGCCTACAATAACGCTCATCTGCAACGAACCGGTGAGCATCAGTACCGCAATCAGCGACAGACCCATAGCCAGTTCATACGAAACCATCTGCGAAGCTCCCCGGATGGCAGCCAGCAGCGAGAATTTATTGTTGGAGGCCCATCCGCCCAGCATAATACCATAAACACCCAGGCTCACTACTCCAAATACATAAAGGATACCGATGTTTACATCCGCTACCTGCAGCGGAACCTGGCGGTTACCGATATTCATTGTAGCGCCCCAGGGAATGACCGCGCTGGTCAGCAGGGCAGTAACCATTGCCAGCAGGGGCCCCAGGATGAATAAGAATTTTGAAGAAGCCAGGGGAATGATCTCTTCTTTGAAAAAGAGCTTTCCGCCATCGGCCAGCGGCTGCAGCAATCCCAGGGGGCCCGCCCTGTTGGGACCGATACGGTCCTGTATAAAGGCCGCAACCTTCCGCTCACCGTAAGTAGCATACATGGCCACTACCATCGATAAGGTAACAATGGCAGCGATCAGCACCAGTTTCTCAATAATAAAAATCCAATCAATAGCCAGTAAGTACATGTTAAAAAATATAGCTTGTTAATCTTTCTTTTCTTCGATCATTTTCTTTCCGTTGAAGACCGCGCCCGTTGCCGGTCCGGGAATCTTGCTGAGGTCTACGGCCGGGTCGTTCACGTCGCTGATGCTGTGGATGTCCATTAACAGCTTCGGCGCGCGGCCACCCATCACCTCGCTGATGGTTTCCTTTGGCCGGTCCAGCACCTCATAGTGGTTGGTACCAATTACCGAATGCCGGGCTACTTTCATAGGGCCTTCAATTACCCAATCTTTGATGTCTTTCTTTTCAAAGCGGCATTCGTTGCAGATCCAGCCGGTTTTGCCATCCTCCGTAGGTAATATTTCTCCCCACTGGTCTTTCCGCGCTGTTACCCGTAATACTTCATTGCCCCGCTCCCATAGCGTAACCTTGCCGCAACAGGTTGGACAATCGCGATGTGCATCTACCGGTTTGGTAAACCACACCCGGTTTTTAAAACGGAATGTTTTATCGGTTAAGGCACCCACCGGGCATACATCGATCACGTTACCGATAAATTCATTGTCTAGCGATTTTTCAATATATGTTGCAATCTCGGCATGATCGCCCCGGTCCAGCACCCCGTGCTGCCGCTTGTTGGTAAGCTGGTCTGCCGTAAATACACAACGGTAGCAAAGAATGCAACGCGTCATATGCAGCTGGATGTATTTACCCAGGTTGTGCTTTTTAAAATTGCGCCGTTTAAATTCATAGCGGGTACCGGCCTTGCCATGTTCATAGCTCAGATCCTGTAAGTGGCATTCTCCCGCCTGGTCGCAAACGGGGCAATCCAGCGGATGATTGATGAGCAGGAACTCTACCACACTGTTGCGGGCGTTGATCACCCGTTCACTGGTAATGCTCTTTACCTCCATTCCATCCATAACGGTGGTACGGCAACTGGCCACCAGCTTGGGCATGGGGCGCGGATCTTTTTCTGAACCCTTGCTTACCTCTACAAGGCAGGTACGGCATTTACCACCACTACCCTTTAGCGGTGTGTAAAAGCACATGGCCGGGGGTGTTACATCCCCTCCAATACTTCTTGCGGCCTGCAAAATGGTGGTGCCGGGCGGCACTTCCAGGGTAACATTATCGATGGTTACCTTAAAATTTGCAGGTGGTTCTTGTTTTATTTCGTCTGCCATATTTATTCCTCGCAGCGAACGCAGCGGAGCAGCGACGCAGCTTTTATAATTTATTCACAATTCTTTTTATCTCATTCTTCAACAGGCTTACATTAAAATTGACCATAACACCAAGTTTAAGATCGGTCAGTTTCAAATATGTAAGCACCTGTTTGTAATGTACATTGGTACATGCTTCTATGCTTTTCAGTTCAAATAACACAATCTCCTCTACAATTAGATCCGCACGGAATCCAACCTCCATTCGCACTGTTTCATGAATCAACGGTATTCCTATTTGTCTTTCAAACGAGATACCCGCTTTTTTCAATTCAAAGCACAATATTTCCTCATACACACTTTCAAATAAACCCGGACCGTAGTGCCGGTGAATTTTAAAGCAAAGATCTAAAACCTTGGTTGCTATTTCATTTTCGGTTAACATCTGATTGTTCCTGACGCGCAACAAACTTGCATCGGCCCCAAAAACACATCGCGTCACTGCCTCGCTGCGTTCGCTGCGAGAAACAGTACTCTACACCACAGCAGGCTCCGGCACCGGTAACGGATCTGCATAATGCGCCAATCCAAAGTTCCGGGTCTGCGCTTCTGCGGCATTGGTGATATGCCACTCAAATTCATCCCTGAAATGACGGATCGCCGCTGCAACCGGCCAAGCGGCTGCATCACCCAGGGGGCAGATCGTATTTCCCTCAATCTTACTCTGGATATCCCACAACAGATCAATATCACTTATCTTTCCCTGCCCCTGATCCAGGCGCAGTAATAATTTTTCCATCCAGCCGGTTCCTTCACGGCAGGGAGAACACTGACCGCAGCTTTCATGACGGTAAAAGCGGGCAAGGGTGTACGTATGTTTCACTACACACTGATCCTCATCCAGCACAATAAAGCCTCCGCTTCCCATCATGGTACCAGTTGCAAATCCACCGTCGGAAAGGCTTTCATAATTCATGATCCGCGACTCTCCCTTCGCTGTTTTCAGCAACAGGTTGGCGGGCAAAATAGGAACAGATGATCCACCCGGGATACAGGCCTTCAGGCGTTTACCGTTTTTGATACCTCCGCACCATTCATCACTATAAATAAACTCCTCAACGGAAATCGTCATGTCGATTTCATAAACCCCCGGTTTATTGATATTTCCACAGGCTGAGATGAGTTTGGTGCCTGTAGACCGGCCAACCCCGATCTTTGCGTATTCCTCACCACCCATGTTGATAATGGGCACTACAGCAGCCAGTGTTTCTACATTATTTACCACCGTAGGACGGTCCCAGGCGCCTTTCACGGCCGGGAACGGAGGCTTGATCCGCGGATTGCCCCGCTTGCCTTCCAGGGATTCGATCAACGCGGTTTCTTCTCCGCAGATATACGCACCTGCACCCCGCTGCACATAGATCTCACAGTCGAAACCCGTGTTTAAAATATTTTTTCCAAGAAAACCATTGGCCCGGGCTTCCTCAATCGCCTGCTCCAGGATATCGGGGATCCAGGCATATTCTCCCCGGATATAGATATAGGTAACATTCGATCCGAGCGCATAGCTGGAAACGATCAATCCTTCAATCAACAGATGCGGAAGAAACTCCATCAGGTAACGGTCCTTAAAAGTACCCGGTTCGCTTTCATCGGCATTGCACACCAGGTGACGGGGTACGCCTTCCGGTTTGGCGATAAAGCTCCATTTCATTCCCGTTGGAAACCCCGCACCACCACGGCCTCTTAAACCGCTTTTCTTTACTTCCTCCACCACTTCATCCGGCGCCATCTTCAACGCCTTTTCCACACTGCGGTACCCCCCGTTTTTACGGTAGGCATCAAAATAGCGGATGTCCTCGATATGCGCGTTCTCTAAAAGTAATTTTATTCCCATTGCTCCGTTTTCCTGTTCAATAATTTGTTTGCCGTATTAATCCTTGGGCTTGTCGTAGTTAAACATCCAGCTGACACCGAACCGGTCCGTGATCATCCCGAATTTAGCTCCCCAAAAGGTATCCTGCAACGGCATGGTGATGGTTCCGCCGGCAGCCATTGCATTAAAGGTTTTTACAATCGCTTCCTCATCCTCAAAATTCAATGCCAGACTTACATTGGAACCGGAGGTTACCGAAACATCGGGGGGACAATCACTCACCATAAAGTTCAGTGCTCCTGCATTGAACAAGGCATGCATGATCTTATCCTTATGCGATTCAGGGCTTGGAAAGTCTGCCTGCGTATCTCCAAAGGTTTGACGATGTACTACCTGCCCGCCCAGCGCCTGCGTATAAAAATCCAGGGCTTCGGCGGCATCCCCGTTAAAATTCAGATATGGAGTAATTGCCTGCATGCTTGTATTATTTATTGATTTACCAATGCCTGGCTTCTGCACTCGGCAATGATCGCATCCACTTTTTCTTTGGTCAGGTGCTCTTTATAAAATTTCCCCATCTGCATCATCGGCGCATAACCGCAGGCGCCCAGGCATTCTGCTGTTTTCAGGGTAAACAGGCCGTCGGGCGTGGTTTCCCCGGGTTTAATGTCCAGCTTTTCTCCTATATAGGCAACGATATCATCGCTTCCCTGGATCATACAGGGACCGGTTTGGCATACCTCGAAAACGTATTTACCTACCGGCTTCAGGTTGTACATCGTATAAAAAGTAGCCACTTCATATACTTCGATCGGCTCAATATTCAAAAGCGTTGCTACATAGTCCATTGTTTCCGTGCTCAGCCAGCCAAACACTTCCTGTGCCAGGTGCAGTACCGGCAGCAAGGCGCTTTTTTGTTTGCCCTGCGGGTACCGGGCTATGATCCGGTTCACTTTATCCAATTGTTCCTGAGAAAACTGTATCATTCTTTTGCTCTATTATTAATTTCCGTTTAGGCATCCATTTCCCCTGCAATCAGGTTCATAGACGACATTACCACGATCGCATCGCTCAGCATTGCACCCTTTACCATTTCGGCGTATGCCTGGTAATAAATAAAACAGGGTCTTCTGAAATGCAGGCGGTAAGGAGTGCGGCCGCCATCGCTGATAAAATAAAAGCCCAACTCACCATTTGCGCCTTCTACGGCATTGTATACCTCACCGGCCGGCATGTTGATCTCGCCCATGATGATCTTAAAATGCCAGATCAGGGCTTCCATTTTGGTATATACATCCTTCTTGGGCGGCAGGTAGTATTCCGGAACATCGGCATGATATACGGTAGCTTCCTCGCCTTTCAGGTCGTTCAGTTTTTGCAGGGCCTGCTGAATAATGCGCAGACTTTGCCACATTTCGCCGTTGCGCACCAGGAACCGGTCATAAGAATCGCCGGTTGAGCCAACGGGAACTTCAAAATCAAATTCTTCATAACGGCTGTACGGAGCTACCGCACGCACGTCGTAATCCACCCCCGCCGCCCGGAGGTTGGGCCCGGTAAACCCGTAATTCAGCGCCCGTTCAGCACTGATAGGTCCGGCTCCGATGGCGCGTTCCATAAAGATCCGGTTACGGGTAAACAGATCTTCAAATTCTTTTAATACAGCGGGATATTCCTTTAAAAACCGCTCGATCTTTTCAAAGGCGGTATTGGTAAAATCACGCTCAAAACCACCGATACGGCCGATATTGGTTGTCAAACGGGAACCGCAGATCTCTTCGTAGATTTCATACACCAGCTCCCGGTATTGCATTACATATAAGAACCCGGTATAGGCGCCACTGTCTACCCCCATAATAGAGTTGCAGATCAGGTGGTCCGTGATCCGCGCCAGTTCCATAATAATTACGCGCAGATAATCGACCCGTTTGGGAACCTGTACCTTTAATAATTTTTCGCAGGTGAGGTGCCAGCCCATATTGTTGATGGGGGCCGAGCAATAATTTAAGCGGTCTGTAAGCGGTGTGATCTGGTATAAGGACCGGCGCTCGGCAATTTTCTCAAATGCCCTGTGAATATAGCCCACCGTAGAATCAGCGGCAACGATCTTTTCACCATCCAGTTCGATAATGTTCTGAAAAACCCCGTGGGTAGCCGGGTGCGTGGGACCCAGATTTAATGTAGTTGTCTGCTTCTCGATACTACCGCTCGGTAATAATACATTGTCGCTCATAATCTATATTCGATATAACCGTTCAAAATTGTGGTGCGTTACCAACCACCAACTTCAAGCTTAAAACTTTTTTTACCTTCCGAACATTTCATCGTCCTTATCGATACGGCTTTGGTCTTCCAGCGGATACTCTTTCCGCATGGGAAAATAGTCCATTTCCTCCACATTCAGGATCCGTTTCAGGTTGGGATGCCCGATGAAATTGACCCCGTAAAAATCGTAGGTTTCCCGTTCCATCCAGTTGGCACCCGCAAAAATACCGGTGGCTGTATATACGTCAGGTTTTGCAATGCTGGTAAATACTTTATACCGGATCCGTACGTTTTCCCGCATATTGTGCAGGTGATATACCACCGCTATTTCCTGTCCTTTATTATCCGGGTAATGCACACCGCAGAGATCCGTCAAAAACCCGAACTGCAGCGTTTCCTCCTCTACCAGGAAGTTCAGCACCTTCAGGTTTAGTTCCTTGTCTGACCGGAAACTTAATACCCCATACTGCTCTTCGAACCCGGTGACCTGATCACCAAATTTCGCTGCCAGCTTTTCCTTTATATATTCGTTGCTCAATGCCATTATTCTAATTTGAAAATTTTTAATTTGAGAATTTGAGAATGAGGGCCCACAATCATAAACTTCCAAAATCCAGGAATAACAAGATCCTGTCTCATTTTCAAATCTTCAAATTTTCAAATCTATTTATTGTATCCCGTAACTTTCCAATAATGCTTTATACTGCTCGCTGTTCCGTCTTCTGAGGCTTTCCTTACCCACCAGGTCCTGGATGCGCATCAACCCGTCCAGGATCGCTTCCGGTCTGGGAGGGCATCCCGGAACATATACATCTACCGGCACTACCTGGTCAATTCCCTGCAATACGCTGTAGGTATCGAAGATCCCCCCGCTGCTGGCGCAGGCACCAACGGCAATTACCCAGCGAGGTTCGGCCATTTGGAGATACACCTGTTTTACCACCGGGCCCATTTTTTTTGCGATCGTACCCATTACCATCAGCAGGTCGCACTGGCGGGGTGAAAATCCCACCCGCTCACTTCCAAACCGCGCAATGTCGTAGGTAGCGCCCATGGTGGCCATAAATTCAATACCGCAACAGGAAGTGGCAAAAGGCAGGGGCCATAAGGAATTCTTACGGGCCAACCCGATGACATTATCCAGTGTTGTTGCAAAAAAACCCTGTCCCTGGTGCCCCTCGGGCATGTCTACCATGCTGATATCGGCCTCCAGCGGCTTTTTCTTAATATTATATGATACCGGTCTCATAAATTTTGAATTTGAAGATTTGAAGATTTGAAAATGGCCATCGGCACATTCACCTATTTTCAAATTATTACATTAATCCTCCCACTTCAATGCTCCGCGTCGGATGATATAAATAAACCCACAGAGGAAAAAGGCCACAAACATCAGAACCGCGTAAAACCCGCCCCAGCCCAATTCTTTAAAATTGACTGCGTAGGGGTAAAAAAAGATCACCTCTACATCAAACAATACAAAAAGAATGGCGGTTAGGAAGTACTTGATTGCAATGGGCTGACGCGCCTCCCCGTGCGATTCGATACCACTGGCAAAGTTTTGCAGTTTATCGGAGGTCCGTCTTTTGGGTCCCAGCAGGTGGGTAACACCCATCAGGGTAACGATCATTCCCGCCGCAAATAACAGTTGTAAACCAATGGGCAGGTAGGAGCCTGATGTATCTAAATTCGTCTGTATAGCTAAATTTATCATCTCAATTATGCAATAAGCAAAAATAAGGTAACCATTTAACAAATCCTTTTTTTGAATGCTAAAAAGCAAACAGCCCCGAAAAATTCCGGAGCTGTTTTTATCTGAAAAATTTAAGACTACTGCTTACCGCTCGTGCTGTCCTTTCGGGGTGCGGCACTGGTGGTATCTTTAGCTCCTGCGGCGGTTCCTCCTGTCTGGCTTTTGGAGGAGCTGGCCGGTTTGGAATTCATTTTAGTCACCTGGTCAATTAAGCCCTGCACCTGTTGTTTCACATTATCATTTGGGGCATATTGCAGTGCCACATTCAAATACTTCAATCCGTTTTCTTTGTCGCCCTTTTCATTTACATAATAAGGGAACAGTACCGCGGCTGCACTAAAGGCATTGGTTTTTGCATCCCTAGCCGTATCTTTTTGAGAGAATGCCACCAGTTTTTCCGCATCCGGAATCAGGACATTCTTTGCATAGGAGGAGTCAAATACACGGCTGTTATTGAACGTCCACAGGTAACCATAGTTCACATCGGGGAATTTAGTACGCATGGCGTCAAACACCTTCCAGGATTTTTCATATTCCTTACCCTGATAGTATGCACGGTATCCGGCATCAAAATAATCATTGATCGTAGGGTTGGGTTTAATCTCCAGGATTTTGCTCAACAGATCGCCCTGCAGTGCGTATTGCTTCTTATCTGCAAAGAATTTAGCACCTTCCTGCAGCATTTTTATCCTGCCGGCAATGGTTGTATCGGCTTTCAAACCATCTTCGTACGCTTTCATTACTTCGGTTTCTTTACCCGGTGTAGCCGCATAAACGGTTGCCTTCAGGTTGAAATCCAGGGGATCCATATCTTCCTTATCCGCATTTGCGAAATACTTTTCCATATAGGGCAGGGCCGCTTTGGCGTCGCCCTTATCTACATAGCTCCAGGCCAGTAATTTGTACAGCTTGGGTTTGGCCAGGTCTCCCATTTTTTGCAGAATACCGGTACCGGATGCAATAGCCTGATCATATTTCTTTTCCAGGTAGAACGTTTGTGCCTTATAGTAGTCGTTCCAGGGGCTGGGGTCAGAATTGGCAATGATCTTATCAGCCACGGCATTTGCCCCGGCATAATCACCAGTACCTATTTTATATTCGTACAACGCATCATAAGCGGGAACGTAGGCAGGGTTGGCCGCAATGGCCTTATCAATGTTCTGCAGGTACAGGTCATAGTTCCGCTGCGATTTAAAGATCAGCCCGTTTCTCAGGTATGCTTTTGCAAAGCTGGGTTCTGCGCTTACCGCATCACTATAGGCCGTAAAAGCAGCCGTACCATCACCTGGTTTTGCCTTGCGATAGGCATCACCCAGGTTGGTAAGAATATCGGCGCGTAACCAGTTGTTCTTCGTTTTCTCTGTTTCCGCCTTAGCTTCTTCCAGTTTTTGCACGGCGTAGTTGATATCACCCACCTTGTCGATGTTATTGTATTCTTTAGCAATGGCCCCACCCACTGCATTCAGGATCTCGGGATCATTTCCCTTCCGGCCCTTGCTGGCAGTAAGCGCAGCTTCAAAGCTTTGTTTCGCTTCATTGGCCTTGCCGTCCATCAGCTGCAGCTGACCTTTAGCAGCCAGCAGCCAGGCATCATTGGGCTTTGCAGCCAGTGCCTTATCCAGTGCCTGTTGCGCACCAGCCTTGTCCTGATTATCGATATCTGCACGAACCAGCCAGTAGGTAGCTTCCGGTTTATCGCCCTGTTTTTCAAAAATTGATTTTGCTCCCAGCACTTTTCCCGAGTATAATGCTTTTACACCATCCTGTATGGATTGAGCATTTACTGCTACCCCCAGGATTACTGTAAGTGCCAAAAGACCGATTTTTTTGTTGATCATTTTTCTAATTTTATTTTACCAGTAAATAATAGAGTTGTAAATATACCTTTTTTTAAATTTTATTCTTTTGTTTGTGCCGGCCGGATGATGAAGTTCCGCCGTCCGGGCATCAAATATGCTCTTTTAAAAATCAACTGCCCGATTTCACCTGCCATAAACTCTGCAAACCCTGTGCCTAACCCCCTATGCCCTTCTTTTACAATGTACACCAGGTCCCTTGTCATCGGATACCGTTTGGTGTAGATATTAGCCTGTACCGGTAAGACATATTTTCCAGGCTTGTCGCTGCTTTCCAGCTGCACAATTTTAACCTTTTTTAAAAAACTTAACTGTTGCGCATCGTCCTGGTTGCCAATCCAGCTTACGCCGATAAACCCGATGGCATTGGGATTGTTGGCCACAAACTGGATCACCGAATCACTGGTACTGGCTCCCATCGCCTTGGAAGTGATCTTCTGACCTTTTAATACACTGTCTAACAAGAACCTTACCGTACTGGTGGCCGACAACCCGTCAAAAACCGGGATTAGCGGTTTTATATAATTACCTGTCAGCACAGACCGGATCTCTCCCATTGTTAATAAGGTGTCGCTGGATGACGGATTTACGATCACCGCAACCGCATCCCGGGCCACCGGTAATTGTTTTACCACTACATGCAGCGAATCCACAACCGACTGCAGCTGCTTTTCCGATAGCTTTATCGTGGCAATCACCATCCGGATGCTATCATTGAACAGGTCGGCCATACACTCGGCTTCCGGCTTATATTGTGCATGGATCTTTGTGCTGTCATTATTGGATTCGTACACCTGGATCAACGCATCTACAATCGGACGGAACGATTCATCCACGCTAATGGTAATTGCGCCTTTTTTTGGAGTATCGGTAAGCACCCGGGCCTGGTTGTCGCCCGATGCACAGGAATACAATAAGATCCACAACACACTGCCCAATAGTACAAGGCGCAATACTTTCATTTCTCTATTTAAAATAATTTTTCTTGTAGCCCCGGTAAATCCGCCACCCACCATAAATTACAAACAACGCTCCCAACAGGATATCTATTGTGTCCGGCGGAAATCGTTTGTTCAACGCCAGGTCAAATTGGTGCCGCACGATCAGAAACACCCCCACAAAAATGATCATCACACCCATGGCATAATCCAGTACCGATCGCATCCCGGCAACTCTTTTGTTCCGTTGCCTTTCATAATCTTCATTTGATTTTACAGTCATATCGTTGATGAGGAGCGGCAATTTATTGATTTTTCTAATTAGATACAAAATTTTAAAATTCCATAATACAGAAGGCCCCCATGCGGTGAAGTATCTGTTAAAATCGCCACTGTATGAATTAAGTGCTATTTTTATTAACTGTATGTATTTTGTAAAAACTCCCCGGTTGTTGAAAAAGCTCTACAGCCGCTACCTGTGGGATCTTCCGGCAACGGAAAAAAAGATTTTTTTAACATTTGACGACGGTCCGCACCCCGTGGCCACCCCGTTCGTGCTGGAGCAGCTGCGCTACTGGAATGCAAAAGCCACTTTTTTTTGCGTAGGAAAGAACGTGATCGCAGAAAACGGACTATTTCGGACACTTCAAAATGAAGGACATCGTATTGGAAATCATACACATAATCATCTTAATGGGTGGAAAACGGACACCTCTGCTTACCTGAGCAACGTGCTGCAGGCAGCCGGCCATATCGACTCCGAGCTGTTCCGGCCTCCTTACGGGCGCATCAAAAAAGAACAGGGCCGGCTTTTGCAGAAAGGCACTTTGGGACGAACGTTCCGGGTAATTATGTGGGATGTGTTAAGTGGCGACTTTGACCGCAGCCTGGCGCCCGAAAAATGTTTGGATCATGTATTGAAACATACGCGCAATGGTTCCATTGTGGTTTTCCACGACAGCGAAAAAGCCTTTAAAAACCTTTCTTTTGCGCTTCCCCGGATGCTTGAATATTTTTCAGGAAAAGGATTTTCTTTTGAAGCGCTGCCGGAGAAATTGTGGTAAAAACAGGGCCCGGGTGAACACCCAAGCCCGATTTTTAATCCGTACCCTATGAAAACTTAGGGGTGAAGGTAGATTGTTTTCAACACTTTGTCAAAAAAATATTGGTTAATATTGCCAATTTAACAACCCTGAATAATGCTGATAGATACGCATGCTCATATTTATAGTAAAGAATTTGATACCGACCGGGCCGAAATGATCCGGAGGGCTTTTGATGCCTCCGTGGATGCGATCCTGATGCCGGCCATCGACAGTGAAACCCATCCTTCCATGCTGCAGGTGGAAGCAGACTATCCGGGGAAATGCCTGAGTATGATCGGACTGCACCCGGTTTCTGTAAAAGAGAATTTCAGGGAGGAACTTCAAAAAATTGAAACGCTGCTAAAAGAGCGGTCCTTTATTGCCATTGGAGAAACGGGACTGGACTTTTACTGGGACCTGAGCTTTAAAGAACAACAGGAAGCCGCGTTGGAACAACAAATCGAATGGGCCCTGGAATATGCGCTGCCCCTGGTGATCCATAGCCGGGAATCGACGGATGCCTGCCTGGAGATCATCAAAAAACATACATCCCGGGGATTACGCGGCGTGTTCCACTGCTTCGGAGGCAGCCTGGACCAGGCAAAGGCGATCATCGATGCCGGTTTTTACCTGGGGATCGGGGGTGTGCTTACCTTTAAAAAAGCGGGGCTGGATCAGGTGTTAAAAGAGGTACCGTTAGAGCATATCATCCTGGAAACAGATGCGCCCTATCTGGCTCCTGTACCATACCGTGGAAAGCGGAATGAACCGGCATATCTGCCGCTGATCGCGCAAAAGCTGGCCGAGGTGACCGGAACAGACCTTGCAGAAATCGCACGGATCACTACCGCCAATGCAAAAAAATTATTCGCTTTATAGCGTCAGATCCCGTATTTTTGCAGCCCTTCCGATGGATACCGGGATTTTTTGGAGACGTGTCCGAGTGGTTGAAGGAGTCCCGCACAGCGGGAGAAAGTGTGTATACGGAAGAAACGCTATCACGAATTGATGTAAGGGGGCAGCCCCGAAATTTATTAGGCTCTTTGATTGAAGAAGATGAAGTTATAAAAATGGAGACGTGTCCGAGTGGTTGAAGGAGCACGCCTGGAAAGTGTGTATACGGGAAACTGTATCGCGAGTTCGAATCTCGCCGTCTCCGCAAAGCGCATTGATGATCAATGCGCTTTTTTTATTTTAACCCTGGAATAACCTTGCCTTATTTTGTCTATATTTTGCAGAGCGGGAAAGATGACTCTTTTTATATAGGTCAATGTGATGATTTAGACAGGCGCATGTCTAAGCACTTTGATGGATTCAGCAAATACACCGTATCTAAAAGACCGCTTAGAATGGTTTATTTTGAAGTTTTTCCCTTACGCGCTGATGCCATCAAGAGAGAGCGTCAGATCAAAAAAATGAAAAGCAGAAAGTTCATTCTGCAACTAATTGAAAATTGGAGTAAGGACTGGCAATAGATCTTCGTTAATATTGAAGTGGTTGAAGGAGTCCCGCATTGGCGGGAGAAAGTGTGTATACGGGAAACTGTATCGTCCCGATTTCGGGAAATCTCGCCGTCTCCGCAAAGCGCATTGATGATCAATGCACTTTTTTTATTTTAACCCTGGAATAACCTTGCCTTATTTTGTCTATATTTTGCAGAGCGGGAAAGATGCCTCTTTTTATATAGGTCAATGTGATGATTTAGACAGGCGCATGTCTAAGCACTTTGATGGATTCAGCAAATACACCGCATCTAAAAGACCGCTTAGAATGGTTTATTTTGAAGTTTTTCCCTTACGCGCTGATGCCATCAAGAGAGAGCGTCAGATCAAAAAAATGAAAAGCAGAAAGTTCATTCTGCAACTAATTGAAAATTGGAGTAAGGACTGGCAATAGATCTTCGTTAATATTGAAGTGGTTGAAGGAGTCCCGCATTGGCGGGAGAAAGTGTGTATACGGGAAACTGTATCGTCCCGATTTCGGGAAATCTCGCCGTCTCCGCAAAGCGCATTGATGATCAATGCGCTTTTTTTATTTTAACCCTGGAACAACCTTGCCTTATTTTGTCTATATTTTGCAGAGCGGGAAAGATGCCTCTTTTTATATAGGTCAATGCAATGACTTGGACAGGCGCATGGCTAAGCATTTTGATGACCTCAACTCATTGAGTTTTAAACTGCAAACTTCAAACTTGAAACCTACTGCCCCGGTAGGCTGCTTTTTCGAACCGGATATTCTTCCGATATTGGGAAAATTTTTCAGGATCTGCTAGAAGTAACCGGATATATATGCTCATTGTTGATTGGTGTGTCGTTAGGACTTATCGGCAGCGGCGGTTCTATTTTAGCCATCCCGATACTGGTATATTTTTTTGGGCTCACACCGGAACATGCCACCACCCACTCCCTGTTTATTGTAGGCATTACTTCGGCTATCGCTGTGAGGAAACATTACCGGTTTGGGAACCTGAAACTCCGGGAGGCGCTTTATTTTGCAATTCCCTCGATCATCAGCCTGCTGCTTTCCCGCAAGTATCTCCTGCCGGCCATTCCCGAGGTGATTTTTGACCGGGGTCTTATCATCACCAAGCATATGGCAATGATGGTATTGTTTGCCCTGCTTATGATGGGTGCTTCGCTTTCGATGATCCGGAAGCCCATTCCATCAACTGTTTCAGGACAGGTTTCGATCAGCCGCCTGGTACTACTGGGCTTACTCATTGGAATCGTGACGGGTTTCCTGGGCGCGGGAGGAGGTTTTCTGATTGTACCCGTTCTGATTTTCTATGGCGGTATGAGCATGCGGCATGCCATCGCCACATCCCTGCTTATTATTACCATTAACTCGCTCAGTGGGTTTATCGGCGACCTTGTGAACCATGTGGTGTTTGACAAACGGATCCTGGTTACCGTGTCTGCCACCGCAATCACCGGTATGTTTGCAGGACTCTATCTATCCAACCGGATCGACACCTACAAGCTGAAGCCGGTTTTCGGATGGTTTATTTTCCTGATGGGTATTTTTATACTTACCAAAGAGCTGTTCTTTAGCCGGTAAAGTGTTTTTTGCCGGAAGCTGCTTTACTTAGTGAAATGGAACTTTCAACATCGAAAGATTATCGGTTATTGTGAACGTTTGGCCATCAAGCCATGTTTGTGCTGGCTCTCCGGATAACTGCGATGGTTTCCGATTACCCCTGCAGGGTTTCGGGCTGTTCTTTGAGGCTGTTTTAGAATTATTTCATCCCTTCGGGATTTGTGTCTGCACCATTCCCATCATTCCCATTTACATCCGGAGGATATAAAAAGGCACGCCTGAAAATCATTCAATCGAACACTTATAAAAGAACGTCGGTGCGCGTCATCCGGCCAGTTGTTCCTATTAGCGGATCTAATTTGCTCAGCCCCGGGATTTTTGCGCTTATATCATCCCGATCCACATCCGGAGGATATAAAAAAAGTACCCCCTGAAAACCATTCAGTCCGGTACTTTTACAAAAGAGGCCTGATCCGTTACGCTTCGTCCGGCCAGTTATTTTTGTAAGTGGAATCGTTCAGCTTAATTTCCTTGGCACTGAGCTGCATGGAAATCTGCATGGGATAATCACCGTCATGATTGTATTCTTCCTGGTAATCGATACAATGGGCATCGCTAAACTTTAGTGTTTTTAGTTTGCTCATGCTATCCCGCCTGTAAAATACCACTTCGCCGCTTTTTGTTTGTGTGGAGCTGATCATCCAGTCGAACAGATTGGTATCACCGTTGCTTTCAATGGTAATGTCGATCACGCCCCCCATCGGAATGGAGGTGGGCCGGTTGGTACGGTCGGTTTCCTGTGAAAACCGGAAACGGCAACTGAGCACCGTCAGCTCCTCGCCATCGGCCGTAAATTTTGCTAGAAATGACATAGATAACAGTTTAAATAACCCGGTCCGTTAGCCAGACCGGGTTATGATTCGATTAGAGATAAAAGCTGATCCAGCTTAAGGAGTTCAGGCCCGGTATTAAACCGCCCATTGGTTTACATGAGAAGCATTTCCCATTGAAATTTCTTTTGCAGAAATGGTAAATGTTTCTGTAATGGGATTATCACTGGTGGAATTGAAGTTTTCCCGATACTGCACAAGATATCCTTCCTTGAAGTTTAGCTCTTTCATAGTGGCATCCGAGTCTCTTTTAGTGAACACGATCTTCCCATCTTTTCTTTCGAAATTGTTGCACATCCATTCGAAGAAGTTGGTTTCACCGGTCGATTCAACGGTGAGGGTGATTTTTCCGCCACGGGTGATCGAAGACGGACGACCCGTTGCATCGGTTTCCTGGTTCAGCGCGTAGTTCATGTCGAGGACATTGACCTTTTTGCCTGCTACCTCCAATTGTGCTTTAAATGACATAACTGTACATTTTAGGTTAAAAAATAAAAAGTATAAAAACTATAAATAAAAAAAACATGTTCAAGGCAACCAATAATGCGGCCTTCCGCTGCATTGCTGGTTGCATGCCGGTACTGTTCCTTATGTTAGCGCCCTCAAAATCGTACGTTTACTTTCCCTCCTGTTCGTATTTCGATAACCATTCTACACCATCCGGGTCATCTCCCTTCTGGCCCTCCAGCTTAATAAGGAACGTTTTAGCCGGGAAATAGGGTTTCAAGTGTATATCTAAATGGATCCGGTCTTTTTGAACCGGGTCCTGTTCAAACCGTTTAATGGTAAAGTTTTCAATGAGCTTGCTGGGGCCTGTAATCCCATCCAGGAATTTAACGATCTGGGAGTTGAGTTCTTTGCGGGTATTGGCATTGAAGTTTTCAAATGCCCGCCGGTTCAGGAAGTCCATCATCACCTTTGCCACATAATCAAATACCCGTACCACCGAATAGGTTTGCAA
The DNA here is from genome assembly GCF_021044425.1 of Niabella pedocola. Taxonomy (GTDB): domain Bacteria; phylum Bacteroidota; class Bacteroidia; order Chitinophagales; family Chitinophagaceae; genus Niabella; species Niabella pedocola. The sequence continues at coordinate 1,150,784 of NZ_JAJNEC010000005.1, forward strand.
GCCGATATTATCGCCATTGAAAAGGGTTTTGGCAGAAAAAGCCATTACCTTTCCATATTCTTTGGCCATGGGTACCAGCCCCAGTTTTTCCAGTGAGGCGATCTCACTCTTTTTCAGGTCAAATTTCACACCGTCGACCTCGTTCATACTTCCGTATTTCTTACCGGCCGTTACCTGAGACATTAATGTGTAATAGATCTTTCCTGCCAGGGAGCTCGATGGCGGTACAAACAGGTGATCCTCTTCCCCAACGGCGTCTACCTTGCCCCGGCCTACCAGCCAGTTACAGGCCATGATCACATTGGAGCGATAAGGATCTCCACCGGTCAGATTGGCCGCTTCAAACAATTCCATCACATCATCCGGTGTATCCAGGTTTTCAAAATCCGTTACCAGCATCACCTTATTGTCGTGCGCAATCTTTGCCCATTTTTCCACCACTTTGTTTGAGCCCAGGTATCCCGGCAATACCAGGAGACCATAGTTGTTCCGCAGATCCAACCGGTCATAATTATTTACCAGTTCTGCCTGAACATAATCGATAAAACGGGTATTATCCAGATCTTTCAGCTGATCCAGTTCCGCGTTCATGACGGAAATATTTTTTACTTTCTGACTCTCGGTATTCTTATAAAACAACGCAACCGAACGATACGAGCGTTCCAGCTCCTGCGTCCGTTCGAGCGACTTACGAAGGTTCGATTTCAGGGTATTTTCAGCAGACTGTGCCTTTTGCTCACAATCATTTACCATTTCGCTGAGGTCATCTGTTTTACTTAACACATCGGCCCACCATTCCAGCGTTTTTTTCAGTTCGGCACGATCTGTTTTTTTTGTGGACTCCTCGAGGAAGATCTTTTTCCGCGCCTTGCGTTCGGGGTTCAGGTTCTGTACATTGTCGATTGCAGATTCCAGCAGGTCGAAACCTCCCAGCCGCGCCAGGCCTTGTAAATAGGAGTCCAGCGACCCGAGTTCCCGGACCTCCGGCTGCTTATATTCTTTTTGCGCACCTTGTTCTTCCGGAGTTAAATTATTTTGAGCAGTTGCCATATATTAATCAAAAAAATAAAGTCAATGAATCGTTATTTAGAGCCATCCAGTTCCTGTATCAGAACCTGTAACGCAGCCAGCAGGTTCTGTTTGGTGTCCCTGTCTGCCAGCGCCTGTTTCAATAATTTATTTGTTTTTAACTGCTTTACAATTTTTTGGTATTGCTGCCGTTTCATATCCAGTTCACTTAAATAGGCACTCTGGCTGGTAATACCTGCGGCGCCAAAATCACTTAGCCCTTTGAAATGCAGGTCTTCCTTTTTAGTGGCCCCCTCTTCGGTTTCAAAATCCATAGAAACCGTTGGTGCAAAATGATTAAAGACCGCCTCTACATTGGTAAGCCCCTGTACAATTTCAGGTTTAACGGGCGGAAGATCGGTCAGCTTTTCGGCTAGTAAAACACGGTTCTGGGGAATATCTGCAAAAGCTTCAAACGCATCTGTTTTTACTTCCGTACCACCAATACCATAAGGTTCTAAAGGCATAGCTATTAATTTTACAGGTCTAAAAAATTTGATTCTTTTCTGTCAAGCACCTTTCAAAATATCTCTAGTCGGTTATGAGACCCCGTTCGACGTATTGCTATTTTTCCAGGTCAGCTTCTCTCAAAAATAAAAATAAATTTCAAAACAAATCTAAAAAATAAATACAATCCTATAATAAATAATTATTAAATATACCCGGAAATAGCGATATCCCGGAGAGGCTGTTTAAGGGTCCGAAAGCCGTTTACCCCTCATTCCTGCACATTTTCCCAAACCAGTTCCTCCTGCTCCAGCTTCAACCGGGCTTTTCCTCCCGGCTGCAGCTCACCTGAAATGATTTTTTTTGAAAGCGGCCTCCGGATCTGCGACCGGATAACACCATGAAGCGGACGGGCTCCGTATTCCGGCGTAAAGCCCATAATGGCCAGCTTCTTTTTCGCCTCGGGGGTAATTTCAATGCCTACCTGTTGCTTTTCGAGCGCGGCATACAGCGATTTCAGGTGAATGTCGAGAATGCGTTCTACCATCTGCTCTTTCATAGGCGCAAAGGGTACGATTTCCGTAAGACGGCCCAGGAATTCCGGGCGGAAATGATTGCCCATGATATTCAGCAAACTTACAGGATCCGGCGGGGCCTGAGTGGTATTAAACGAGTCAACCACATGCTTACTGCCAATATTCGAGGTAAAGATCACCAGGGAATTGGAGAAGTCGCCCTCCTTGCCCAGCTTGTCATGGATCTTGCCTTCATCCATCAGTTGCAAAAAGATATCGAATACCGACTGGTGTGCCTTTTCGATCTCATCAAACAATACCACCGAATACGGTTGCTGCCGGATCTTGTTCACCAGCAACCCGCCTTCTTCATACCCCACATAACCGGGAGGGGCGCCGTATAATAACGCGGCTGAATGTTCTTCCTTAAACTCCGACATATCGAAGCGGATGATATTGGTTTCATCCTGGAACAGGAAATCGGCCAGCGATTTTGCCAGCTCGGTTTTACCGGTACCGGTAGGACCTAAAAAGAAAAAGCACCCGATGGGTTGCCCGGGCTTTCCTAAACCCGAGCGGGACTCTAAAATGGATTCGCTGATGATCTTAACGGCATGATCCTGCCCTACCACCCGTTGCTGCAGGATCTCTTCAATGTTCAGCAGGCGTTCCTTTTCCTGTGCCTGTATTTTACCCAATGGGATACCGGTTTTATCCGCCACAATGGAAATAACATCATTTTTATCCAGTGCGGTACGATCCTTTTCTACCAGGGGTTTCAGCGTTTCATAAACCACATCCAGGTATTTTACCACTTCGTCCGAGGTCTTCATCTGCATCGGGTCCTCCGATGTAGGAACCGCGCTCCAGATCACCGGACTCATCCCACTTTTTAATTGCTGGTAATGCCACTGATATTCGGTCAACGGCGTTGGTGTTTCCGCATTATTTTTCAATGCTTCATATTCGGCCTTCCGGCTTTCCAGCAGGCTGGCTCCCGTATCTTTTACTAGGCGCAATGCGGCCATGGAACGGTCTGCAAGATCGATGGCAGCATCGGGCAGGCGCCGGTCCTTAATATACCGTTTGGCCAGGCGGATGGACTCGTGCAGGGTTTCATCCGGTGCTGCAATCTTATGATGGGTTTCATAAAGCGGCATCACAATCTTCATCATCCGGAAAGCCGCCACTGCACCGGGCTCCTCAACGGTCAGCGTTTCAAACCGCCGGGCAAAAGCCTCATCCCGCTCAAAATGCTTCCGGTATTCATCAATGGTGGTGGCTCCTACAATGGTAATAGACCCCTTGGCCAGTTCCGGTTTGAGCAGGTTGGCCGCTCCCGAAAAGGGGCCGTTCTTATCCAGCAATACATGGATCTCATCAATGAACAATATGCCTTTTTCAAATTGTTTGATCTCGTTTAGTACCGATTTCAACCGCTCCTCCGTTTCCCCTTTATAGGACGCTCCGGCGGCCATGGCCCCGTTATTCAGTTCAAACACCCGCGCATTTTTCAAGAAGGCCGGAACCTGTCCCTGCTGGATAGCAATGGCAAACCCATCTACCAGCGCGGTTTTGCCCACGCCCGGCTCACCAATCAGCAGCACATTGGGCTTGGTACGCCGGCTCAGGATCTCCGCCATCATCCGTATTTCCTGTTCTCTTCCGATAATGGGGTCCAGCTTGCCCTCAGCAGCCATAAGGGTTTTATCGATCGTATATTTTTGCAAGGCCTGTTTGCCGCCCCCGGTGCCCTGTGCGGCCGCGCCCTGGGTGGCATTTTTTACTTCATTGAGCAACCGGGCTCCCTCAGCGGAAACAGATGCCAGGTCAATCAGCTGCTGCCGCTGCGCCGGGAATGTTTTTAGCTGGTCAAAGGAAAAAACGATCCCCGGTGTGCTGATGGATGCCAGTACATGAACCGGTGCAATTTCATCATCGCCCGTTTGTAAACGGATGCGGTCGGCATCATCCAGTACCGTGGCGATATCATCGGCAGGCGGAACCTCGTCTTTCGGTGCCGTAGATTTCGGAAGCGCCTCTATGCGTACATCGGCCCAATCCGCCAGGTAATACACATCCATATCCGCCTGTACCAATACCGGCTCCAGCTCCACATCTTTGTGCAGTAAGGCTTTTAGCAGGTGCGCAGACGCATAACTGCCGTGCATATTTTCTTTGGCAATCGCTTTTGCAATATGCATTGCCTTTTCGAGCGTTTTTGAGAATTGCATTTTGGTCTGTTAATTAGTGATTGATTAAAGATCTCTCCATGACATCCCCAGCATTCCCGTTTTCACCTTCCCGATTATGTCAATTTTATTTACGCAATTGTTCTGCTTGCTTTTATATAGTGTGGTCGTTAATGACAGTTTATCGCCTTTTTTTACTGCTGCTACCTTTTCGAAAAACTGCTGAAAGGTAGTTGCTTTTCCGTTCAGAATAACCGTTGTATTCAGATTTCCCTCACAAAAGTATTTACTAAAGGTGGAAATCGGCCGTTTTCCGCCTGCAGAATTCCGGAGCATCTGGTTAAAATCGGCGGCGGCCACATCCGGATACATCACCGTTGGCTCCGGTGTCTGGGGCTGCGGCTGTTGTTGCTGGGGCGCCGGATTCAGCTGTTCGGGCAGCGGAGCGGTATGCGGGTCGTCGTTCACCCGGGGACGGATCACGGGCCCGGATGCTCCTGCCACTCTGGGTGCTTCGGCGGCGGCCTTCGGATTTACAAATATCTTCCGCACCAGCGGTGTTTTCATATTTCCGTTGATGACAACTGAAATGGTTTTCCAGCCGGGCGTTTTATATGTATAGTATTGATTCCGTAGCGTACCATCTACATTGGCGGTTTCACCAAACCGCCACTCCCAGGAACTGGCCCTGGCTGATGTATCGGTAAAAAGCACCGGTACATCCACTGTTGCCGTGGCAGGCATCACCACTTTGGCAACCAGCGAAGAATCAATGATCTCCGGTGCTTCATAAACCGTAATGGTCTTGTACTCCGAACATTTGCCATCCGCTATCAGCATAATGGTATAATTTCCCGGAGCGTCAAAGGAGTGCATCGCCGATGCCACTTCGGTAACACTCTGCTGGTTATCTCCAAAATCCCATTGCAGCTGCTTGAAGTTGCGCACATCCGTTTCAAACCGGACAATAGTGCCCACCCGCAGACTGGAGCCCACGGTTTTGATCGAAAACTCCGAACAGGGTTTATAATTTTTAAACCGCACCACAAATGCCAGCGAGGCCAGGATGCATACAGCCAGGAGCGTGATGATCACATTATCATCCAAACGAAAAACCATAAATTGTTTTTTCTGCATAAAGATGGCTTTGCGATTTTCAATAGTTTTTTTACAAACGGTTTTTAGTTTAAAACTTAATTTTGCTACATGTTACCAGGAAAAATATTCAGCGCCTTGTTAATCACTTTAAGCCTTCCGGCCTGCACCATTTTTAAAAAACCGGCCACTCCGGATTACAGCACCTCCCTGTACATTAACAACCCGGCCCACAAAGACAGCACAAGTGCTGCAGTGATGGTTAGTACGGGCAATAAACGAACCCTGTCTCGCTCCGACTCGCTGTTAAAAAGCAAGTATGCACAATATTTACAGGTACCTGCCGATAGTATTAGCAACCTAAGGCTTTACCGCTTTATTGATGAATGGCTCAACACGCCCTACCAGTGGGGCGGCACTACCAAAAGAGGTATCGACTGCTCGGCACTGATGCAACGCCTGCTGGCCGAAGTGTACGATATCTATATCCCCCGCACGTCCTACCAGCAGTACTTTACCGATAATGTGGAACGCTTTGCGCGCTGGGAATCGCTGGCCGAAGGTGACCTGATCTTTTTTAAGACCATCCCCGGCAACCCCATTACACATGTGGGTTTGTACCTCGGCAACGGCCGCTTCGTAAACTCCGCCTCCCGTGGTGTTACCATTGAAAGCCTCCGGAAACCCTATTGGGCCGCACGCTATGTAGCTTCCGGCCGGCTTATTGTAAACAAATCGAAGCGGGTAGCAAAAAAATAAGTCAAAGAACAGACCGCGCCTAACGGGGCGTGGTCAACAAATTATTCATCTGGGTCCGGCACTCCGTAAGATCCCTGCTGAGTTGGGCATTATCCGCTTTCAGTTTTTCCACTTCGGTGGGCATATCACCAATATCTGTGATCTTGTTGGTAGCCTCCAGGTACCGTTGAAACACATCGATCACATTGGTATTTAACCGGGAGTACATGCTGCTGTCTTTGTACTGCAGGTTGTTCAGCGTCCGGATCTTTTCCATGATCAGTGAGTTCAGATACGCCTTTTGCGATCCGGGTTTGCGGAGCGAATCGATCAGCACCTTGGTTTCGTCCATGGTTTGCACAAAACGGTCCTGGGCAGCTTCCTGCAATTTAAAATTGTTCAGCTGCTGCCGCATCACCCGGTTATCTTTTGTGGGCACCAGGGTATCAAAATAAAAGGCCAGTAACACCAGGCCCACCGCCAGTATGAATAACAATAAAAATTTCCAGAATGCCTGCTGGCGCTCTTTTGCGTTGATGACGATCTGCGACATTTTTCTTCTGTTTTAAATTCCGGTTAATGATAAAGGGATCAGTCTGCCAGGAAAAATCCACGCTTTCTGGCCTGTACTTCTTCTTCGGGAACGATCAGCTTTTCTTTTACGAAAATTCCAGTTTCCTTTTTCTTACCGATATAATCCAGCCCGGCAAGGTTGGTAAACAGCTGCAGGATCAGTGCACAGAATTTTATATTCTTCTCTATTCCTTCGCGGATGTTCAGGTGATCGTACCGGTAATTCGTAATACTGGTAATTTCGTCCTCCAGCGCGCCCTGGTTTACATTGCACCACTCTGTAAAATAATTGACCATCTCTTCCTTAGCCGACCCTACATAAATGTCGATGGCATTTTTAATGGTACGCGCCAATCCGGAAACCGCGGATACCAGGTGTACCGGCGAGCCGTACAATACATCATGCCGGTATCCTCCATATACCTGGGAAATATAAAACAACACCTGCTCACTCAATTTGCGTACAGGTTCAATAAGTTCATTCTGCTGGTTTTTCTGAAGGATCTTCTGCAGGATCTGTAAGGCGTTCAATTCCATCCGGCCAAAAAACTGCTCTGTTTCCGCGTGATGCTGGATCAGGCTTTCGTGGCTGTTTACGGCCGTACAGGGCGGAAGATAGTCCTCCTCCAGCGAAACGGACTGATCCCGGATGACTACTTTCCCAACCGGCAGCTGGAATGCTCCCAGCGTATTAAGCGAGGTATCCACCACCGGCAGCAGGGACACGGTATAAGCCGGCTCTGTAAAGGGCAGCCGGATGGGCTGTTCCTCCGGGTTGGCCGCACCGGAGGGGACCGGATTATACGGATCCAACGAAAGAACCACATAAAACGCATCAGACTTTCCCTGCAGCTCGCTGAAAGGAACGCTCAATCCCGGGATGCGGGCACTCAGCTGGCTGGTATTATCTGCTGAATCGGCATTGAGGCGGATCACATATCCTCCCCTGGTAACAGCCGTACAGGAAAGAATGCGCACATTCACGTGCTGCATATTATCTACACTTACCCAGATCCGGGGAGGCTCTGTTGCCGCACTAATGGGCAACAGACCATAGTTATGATCATTCAGGAATACCGTATTACTCATCGCCTGCTGAAATACAGCGGCATTGTGTTGCGCAATGAAATGATTTTTGTTGATCTTCATTCCATTGACCCAGTTAACAGGTTTATATTCTTGCATGCGGTTCATATGTTCATGTTTTATCAGGAAACCCTGGAGCAAATAATAATATCGTTCTCTTTTATTTTATTAATAAAGATGGTACGTTCCGGATCGATATATTTTGTAAACAGGGTATACCATCTTGGTTTTTTAAAAAAGATCCAGCCGGAGGGTACACCTTTTTCATTGATATAAGCAATGCTGGCACTCGGATGCCGTTCATTATAGTCGTTGATGAAATAATAAAAAAGCTCGCCAAATTCCATGTCGACGGGTGCTTTGGCCCTGAAATTCGTAAAATGTTTATCGGCGCCCTTTTTATGAAATTCGAAACTGATCACTAGCAGGTTCCGCAGTTTCTTTTCGTCTACTTCCGCTATTTCCATATGGGCGGGATAATGCCACTGCTTCAAAATTTTAAACGGAATGGCAACGGCCTGTTTATAGGTATAATACACGATCAGCGGAATGAAAAAGATCACAGCAGCCGTAGCCATGGTGAGGTCCATATAATCTTTCCGGAACAGCCGGTAAGTCATCATAAAACAAAGTCCGCCAATAAACAGGATCGCCAGGGTTAGAAAAATTTCGGCCCAGTATGTTTTTTCATTCACCCATTTCAGCCGGGTGGTAAGGGTATACACATGCAGGATACCCAGCCATAAAAAGAAAAACTGGAAAAAAAGAAATTGCTGCGTATTGCTTTCCAGGAACCGGAACCAGGACAATAGCCCGATGATGGCAAACCCGACCGCATACAAAAGAATATAGTACACCGTAGGTTTTGTAAACGGCTTAAAGCTGCCCCTGATTTTTGAAACAATCAATCCCATGATCACCGACATGCTGATAAAGCTGATCCCCAGGTAGGGCAGCGCCGATTTTAATGATGGTGAAAACCAGTTTTCCATTGCTTTGTCTCTGTTGTTCCTAAATTAAAAACCGTTTATATAATAGAAGAATATCCCAGGATCACTTCACTTTCCTCATCAAAGGACATTCCTTCTGTTTTCTGTGTTACAATAATTTCGATTTCAATATCCGCTTCCACCGGAGCAAAATAATCATTAAAGGTTTTTATCAGCAGGTCCTTTTCTTTGTTGTTGATAAAATCGCTGACCTTACCATTTTCCAATGGTCCTATTTTATACAACAGCACCGGATAATCCTCCATGAACTCCGATCCGCAAACCATATAGTCCCCCAGTGGTTCTGCTCCCAGGCCTGTTCCACTGCCCAGCCCTTCGTTTTCCGCCACCTGTATCAGTTCCGGCTCCTTACGAACGATTTGTACCGGCTCGTTCAACAATGTTTTCAAACAGGACTCCATAATGGGAAGGTTGCCGCTGGTTTGGTGTGCATACGGCAGTAATAGCAAAAATGAAGCCGCTTCGTGTACTTTAAAAGAAGCCGGTAATCCCCAGAAATCCAGGAAGTATTTGGTGAGGATCTGGCTTTTTAAAATATCCAGTAAACTGATTTCTTCTTTCTCGAGCATCCGCTGCTGGTAAAAAAATTCATGCTCAAAAGGCTGAAAAAATTTGCGGATCTCGTTTTCCTTTGTCAGATTCTTTTTATACCGGTCGATCATTTCAGCCACTCCGGCCTGTTGCCGGAACTCGGAGGTCTCCGGCTGGTGAAACAAGGCCTCCGGAAGCATATCGTAAAAACCGGCACGGGATAAACCGATCTCCAGGAACGTCCGGTACCAGTCGTCCTCGATCACGTTGGTACGGTAGATATCCTTTACAAATTCCCGGTAGAAATAGCCATTGTTATGGGTTACATAACCCTGTTCCGGAAAACCATTCTCCAGCGCATGGTTCAGCAACACTTCGGCCTTTACATCCGCATCGCGCTGTTGTAACCATTCTGACAGGTATCGTATGGTATCTTCGCTCTTCATATTAAATGCCTGAAGCTTCCCTGATAAATACCCGGTACGGGATAAATGCCATCGAACGTTCGGCCAGCTGCAGGGCCAGCTCTTTTTCCCATTGGGCCACTTCGCCTTTTTCCTGGGCTTCAATAAAGGCTTTCCGCTGCATGGTGATCGTTACGTCAATTGTTTTCATAAATCCCTTTGTTGTTTCTGCAGAGATCATAAATCCTTTGTCTACCGCTACGGCCTCTACCACCGCCCCCAGGAAATGCCGGCAATATAAGGCGATATCGTTCCGGCTCATGATACGGTCTTTAGACAGGAGGGCATACTTATAGGCCACCACCGCATCCGACTGGCTCAGCCGGTTTTTACCGTTTTGCGTGTTGGTAAGTAAAAAAACGGAAGCATGATTCACCGATCCGGTTCTGTACGGGTGCAGACGGGTGCCGGGGCGCAGGCCATTTGCCGCATACCCGTTGGTACTCCAGTATTGGATGTATAAAAATTTTGAGCTGGTTTGCCGGGGATTGCGTACCATCAGATAGGGTGTGTAGGCCGATTGGTTGGAACTTGTATTGCCTACCAGCTGCTCAATTTTTGCAATGGATTGCTGCAGGCTTTTGAGCTCCTGGGAGATAAGATCTTTACCCAGTTTTGCAAAAGCCGCACTTTCATCCCGCAGCAGCTGTACAAGATTCTCTACCACAACCGTTGCATCGCGTTCATCAAAACGGCCGGCACCCCCATTGCGCAGCAGGATATTGAGCTTTTCGTGGGCCTCTTCGGAATTTTGCCGGGTATGCAGGAAACGCCCGGTTTCATCGGTAATTTCTGCCAGGTCGTAAAACTGGTCGGCATCCGTAAGCAGCGGAATCACATTGATCATTTCCTGGATCCGGTACGTGATCTCATGCAACTTCCGGTTCACTACAGGAAAGCAGTTTGCAAACACGCTTACATCTTCCAGCATGGTGCTGGTAATATTTTCGGGGAAGGTGATGCGGATCCAGCACAAGGGTTCATGTATCGCTTTCAGGGTATCGTTACCAAACACCGCTTTCAACTCCGCCGGTAATGCTTTTTGCGCGGCGGCATACTGTTGTACAGCCGGATCTTTAATACTTACAAAAGCCTCTTCATATAATTCGTTTACCAGCCGGATATACCGGGAAGTAGCGCTCGCTTCCTGCTGGATCAGCTGTGCAGCATACCAGTCAGGGTTCCGGTTGGCCTGCACATTATATCCCTTTTGCGTATGTACGGGACGGTCTCCGATCTGCCAGCCGGCACTTTTCAGCTGATTAAAGAATACGGCTTTGTTTACCTCGCTGCGGTACTGGAAGTAAAACTGCGTATGATTCAGATCCAGTTCTTTATGATCCATCGCAATCCAGAGCGTGGAGGGCGGCAACCATTGTTGCTGCTCCGCCAGTCCTACAAGTTCTTTGGTAACGCCTCCGGGATAACGGTACAGCTTGTTTCCGGTGGCAGCGTAGCGCACACGCGATTTGTTGATGATAAACGCGTCTGTAGGTGTAAAAAAGATATCGGTACTTTTGGGCGCTTCGCCACTGCTCTGCCGTATATGCTGGGTAGTATAAAATTGTTCTTTTACCGATAAGGTGGCCACATCTTCCAGGCTGTTTGCATTTAAAACGGCGGAAGCCAGCCGGGGCCCGGTTAAAACATCCGGTGCCAGCAGTTGCACAATGCGATCCATTACCCGGTTGCGGGAGTGATAGATCTCGTTCGAAAGCCGCTCCAGCTCTGCCGCATTTACCGACAACAACAGGCCAACCAGCGGATCGAAATTAGAAGCTTCCTCGGTTTCGGGGTATCCCCAGATCCTCGCTGCGTTTTGCAGCATCCTGTTCCGGATATGTTCCCTGCTTTCGTTCATTGTGTATGTTTAGTTATATGCCAGCGGACTGATAAAAAAGCCATCCCGGTAAACGATGGGTTCGTTGGTAGCCGAGATCACTGCGGTAATGGTAAATTCCAGCTTTCTTTTTATTCCCGGATCGGAGCGGCCGGAAGCATTTTCTTCCTGCTGTACCCGCATTTCGATCTTTACCTTTTCGATCCTCTTTTCAAAACGGGCAATGGTTTTCCCCAGCGAAAGCAATATTTTTTCTTTTTGCTTATTCCGGTAAGACACATTGTCAAAATCTTCATCCCATAGTTCGTTCCCAAACTGCGCATCGCTTTGCAGTTCACCAAACGCCGTGGTCAGCATCAGGTGTAAATGATGCGCAATGGATTCCTTTAGCGAGCATTTTTTTACTTCTTTCTTGCCCACTATTTTTTCCAGTTCTAATGGAAGTTTATAATACGGATACAGCATGCCCGACATCAAAATGGTTCGTAAGTAACGTTGCGATTTAGAATCATGCGATTTGCCAGGCTCAAAAGATATTTTCTTGATAGGTAAACACGCGGCAGAGTTTCCTCTCCTGAAGCAAATATTATTTTTTTTTCCAGATTTTCCCAGTTTTGCCCCGAGTTTTTAAAAAAATCACCTGTTTTTGATGATTGCTTCTTCCCCGCCCTGCATATATAATAACTATTCACCATATAGCTGCAGATCCTCCTCTTTTATCCAGCCCGTAAGTTTATAATCGGGGTTTGCAATACTTTGAAAAACAGCGTAGTAAAAGTTTTTATAGCGTTTTGAAACCTGGATTTTATTCCCCCGCGTCAGGTACTCATCGGTCCGCACCTGATTCTGGGGATCTTTATAGAAATATGCCCTGTCTGCCGCAACGATGAATTTTCCGGAAACATTGGTTACCGTACCTTCCGGAACTGCCGCTACTTTTTCAGCTGCCGGTATTTTGGTAAGCCATATCACCGATGCGGCAATGACAAGCATACAAAGCAACATCAGCGGAATCCGGTAGCGCTGCTTTTTATCTGTTCCTGTTGTTCCCAGCTGCCGGTATGCTTTTTCCGCTTTCAGGTATGCCTGTTTGGCCGTAATATAATCCGGCAATTCGGCCCGGATGCGCTCCAGTGCCCCGGCATGCGGATCTTCCTCAACAGCCACTTCTTCCGTTACAACCTCTGAAACAGCAGGCTCCGGTGTAGCCGCTTCCGGTTCATGGTCCGGCGTTTCCGGGGAAGGCTGCGGCTCCGGTTCCGGCCGGGAAGCCGCTTCCTGGAAATTCATTTTTGCAGCACGCCGGTGTTCATCATATACCTGGTCATATTCTCCGCGTAACTGCGGGTCGCTCAATACTTCAAATGCCTCTATGATCTTTTTTGACCAGTCTTCAAAATAAACATCCCCTACATTTTTATCCGGATGAAATTTAAGAATCAGTTTCCGGTACGCCGTTTTTATCTGCTCGTCTGTAGCAGAGCGCGGCACGCCCAGGGTTTCATAATAGTTCTTTAATGTTCCTGCCATATCAGTTGTCTTTCCAGCTCAGCACTTTTTTATTAAGGATCTGTACTTCTGTAATGCCGGTTTGCGCCGCGTTTTTCTCCTGCGGATAGATCCAGGTTTCTTCGCCGGCCTGCGCTTTTATTTCAGCAGGATGCCCCCAGGCCATTAACAAAAATTCGGCGGGCATCCCGATAGTGACTTCGCCTTCCCGGATCTCCCGGGTATATTTCCGGTCGATCTTGTTTTCAATAATATCAAATAAACGGGTTTCTACCTGTTCGTATACCGCACGGGCGGATGCCAGTTCGGCGCGGGCTTTTTCCCGGTCTTCTTTCTGGTGTACGGCCTTATCGCCCCGGCTCAGCAGCAGGAAAACAAGCAGCCCGGTAGTAATGGCAATAATAATGATCGGCAAAAGGAACATAGGGCATTTTGATGATGATAACAGATTAACACGTGTGCACTCAAAGATAACGGCAATGCCGGAAAAAAGAATAATTTCAGGACGGGTTCCGGTGAAAAAAATTTTTCCACATTGTCAAAATATTTAGTAATTTGCACTAAAATTATTAGTCATGTCAGTTGCCAACAAAAATCTGAAATACCTGAGGAAGCTCAGAGGTTTAACGCAGGATGAGTTTGCCAGCAAATTAAGCATCAAACGCTCCCTGCTGGGTGCTTATGAAGAAGGGCGTGCCGAACCAAGGCTGGAAGTACTGGAAACCGTTTGTGACCTGTTTAAGTTAACACTTGACGAAATTTTACGCAAGGACCTGAGCGAACATACCGATAATTACCTGGCCAAAAGACGCGCTCTTAAGCTCTCCGACACCTCCGCAAAGATCCCCTTTGTTCCTGTAAAGGCCGCTGCGGGATACCTGAATGGGTATGCGGATCATGAATTTATTGATGAACTGAACACTTTTACGCTCCCCATGGTTACCGGCGGCAACTATCGGGCGTTCGAGATCTCGGGAGATTCGATGCTGCCCACCCCCAGCGGATCCATCATCGTGGGTGAAAAAGTAGAGGCCATGGATCATGTAAAGAACAATACCGCCTGTATCGTGGTATCCAAGAACGACGGTATTGTTTACAAACGCATTCAGAAGAACGGGAAAGCCAAAAGCAAATTAATGTTGCTGAGCGACAACCCTACCTTTCAGCCTTATTCGATCAGTTCGGAAGATGTAGTGGAAATGTGGGAAGCACAATTTATCATTTCAAAAACGAATACTATGCAAAGCTGGAATGTGGGCCAGCTGGTAAATATTGTTGCCGACCTTCAGCAGGAGGTTGCGGGTATGAAAAAGAAGATCAATTAAGGGCTTAAACGCGAAGCCGCTGGGGCACTGAATACTTTCGCACTTCTGCAAATCCGGCGTTCCCGGATGTTGCAGACCTTTCCGCAACCTTATCCTAGACCCGAATTCCAGTGCTCTGTTTTCTGTGGCAACCTGAATTGAAGCCGCTAAGGCACTGAAGCGCTGCGTATTTTATACCTTCTGAGGAAATGCAGCACTCAAACGGATGACGCCGGCCTGTATCTTCTGTGTTTGCTATGGCAAGCCGGAACCGTAGCCGCTACCAGTCGTCGCGCCGCAGGGTGCGGCGGCTGGACTTGATTTCACCTTTCCGCTTCTTCTTATCGATCCTTCGGGCAACCGCTGCCTTTGAAATCTTTGTGGCGATCCGTGCCTTTTTTTTATGAAGTGCAGCAGCGATCAGCGTGTTAATCTTTTGAATGGCATCCACCTTATTCTCCAGCTGGGTGCGGTACTGTTGTGCCTTTACCTGCAAATATCCTTCCGACTGAATACGGTTGCTTAGCTTTTCCAGCAATATGGCTTTCTGCGCTTCAGAAAGCAGGGTCGAGCTTTGTACCTGAAAGGAGGCGATCACGGCAGTTTCCACCTTATTTACATTTTGTCCGCCCTTGCCGCCACTGCGGGTTGTTTGAAACAGCAATTCTTTTGAAACATCAATCTTCGGGTCCATATCGGGCGTAAAACTAATTCATAATTCTGAACCAGCCAGAACTGGCTTAAACGATCCGGCGATCAGTCCGCATTGAAATGTCCCACTTTCGCAGTGTAACAGGTAATGGCCAACTATATTGGAGTATCCGCCCCAGTAACCGGAGCCTATCCCACAAAATTTATATCCCTTTTTGCAAATTGCCCGGGATTCCTCCCGGGATCGCTATTTTTGAAGAAGGAAGCAAATTATGAAAATAGTTATTCAACGTGTATCCGGAGCCAGCGTGATAATTGATGGCATTATTTTTTCAGCAATTGAAAAAGGGCTGTTGATTTTGCTGGGTATTGAAGACGCCGATACGGAAGAAGACATTCGCTGGCTTAGCCAGAAAATAACCCAGCTGCGGATCTTTGATGATGAAAGCGGTGTAATGAACCGGTGCGTAAAAGATGTAAACGGCGCGTTGTTGCTGGTAAGCCAGTTCACCCTGCACGCGTCTACAAAAAAAGGGAACCGGCCTTCCTATATTAAAGCCAGTAAACCGGATGTGGCCATTCCCCTGTATGAAAAAATGATCCGGCAGCTGGAACAGGACCTGGGGCAAAAGATACAAACCGGTGTTTTTGGAGCCGATATGAAAGTACAGCTGGTGAATGATGGCCCGGTTACGATCATCATCGACTCAAAAAATAAAGAATAAAAAAGTATCAAACATATGACAATAGACGAAGCTCAGCGCACCGTAGACCATTGGATCCAAACAGTAGGTGTCCGGTATTTCAGTGAACTCACCAACATGGCCATTCTTACCGAAGAGCTCGGTGAGCTCTCACGGCATATGGCCCGCATTTATGGCGACCAGTCGTACCGAAAAGCGGAAGACGAAAAGAATGCCCGGGAGATGATGGCCGATGAAATGGCTGATGTGCTTTGGGTGTTGATCTGCCTGGCTAACCAAACCGGAACGGACCTGACAAAGGCGCTTCAAAAGAATTTTGAAAAGAAGAATATACGGGATGCCGACAGACATTTGAACAATAAAAAATTGTAGTGCATGGCGCTAAAACGGACCTGGACGGTTATTAAGCAAACGCTTGAAGAAACCTTTACCAACCGCATCTTTAAACTCAGTGCGGCCCTGGCTTATTATACCATTTTTTCACTTCCCGGACTGCTGATCGTGATCATCTGGATCGGCGATAGCTTTTTTGCAGACACCTTATTAAACCATGGTGCACATGCCGATGTGAAAAACAGCCTGCATAAACAAATCGAAGGGTTTATTGGCACCTCCTATGCAGACCAGATCTGGCAAACCATCGACAATGCAGCCCGTTTTCCTAATAAAGCGTTCGCAAAAGTGATCGGTATTCTTACGCTCGTATTTGGTGCCACCGGGGTTTTTGCAGAGATCCAGGATTCTATTAATATGATCTGGCGGTTGAAAGCCCGCCCCAAAAAAGGCAAGGGTTGGTTAAAATTGTTATTAGACCGTTTAATGTCTTTTTCGGTGGTTGTTACATTGGGATTCCTGCTGCTGGTATCCCTCATGATCAACGGGTTGATGGAACTGCTCACCAACCAGCTTACGCGTATTATTCCCGATTCTCAGCGGGTGATCGCTTATATCTCCAACCTGGCCATTACCTTCCTGATCACCTCCGTTTTGTTTGGTATGATCTTTAAGGTGCTGCCGGACGCAAAAATAAAATGGCGCGCGGTAAGAGCCGGCGCCTTTGCGACCACCCTGCTTTTTATGGGTGGCAAATTCCTGATCAGCTATTACCTGGGGCACAACAAAATGTCATCAGCCTATGGTGCTGCCGGCTCCGTAATTATTATTTTACTTTGGGTGTACTATTCGGCCATTATCCTTTATGTAGGAGCTGTTTTTACCCGGGTATACGCCATTCACAATGGCATGAATATTTATCCCAGCCAATATGCGGTATGGGTAGAACATGTAGAAGTTGAAAATAAAGACTCCATCCAGAACCTGCACCAGGATCCCGTGGTAGCGAAATCAGCCGAAGAGCACCGGTTGGAAAATATTTATACGGACGAAAAGGAGCACCGCAAGGAAGAATAAGCCGCTTTCCGCCGGTTCCATTTTATCTGTTGATAATGCTCAAGGCTGGGGGCTTCGCCCACCCCGGAATTTTGTGCGGGGTGTTTCCGTTTAAAAATGCAGCAATGGATTTCGCCTGTTTAATACCGGCCATACCGGCCCTGGAACAAGCCTACATTCACTCCTGCACGGATTACCGGGATGATCACCGGCCTTTTGTTTCCAAAATCATCATACCGTTTATCAACATAAGGACTATTCCAGTTTTTTAATACATCGGCCAGTACCGAAATATAAAAGAAGGTGGTGCCTCCTTTTACACGACCGGTAGAATAACCGCCGCCCAGCAACAAGGAAGGGGCGCTGGCATTGATCTTATAAGAAGGCACCGAGCTGGCGCCGGAAGTCGTATACCGCTCATTGGTAAAATTCTGCTCAAACTGCGCCTGGAGAAACAAAAAGCTGATGGGGTAGGCCCTCAGGAATGCCCCCGGCCCCCATACATGCTGCCGCAGTTTATCATTACCCGCCCATATATCCCGGGCACCGTTATACACATAGTTCAGTACGATACCGCCATCGAAATAATCGTTGAATTTATATCCGATCACCGGGCTGGCCCCCAGCACACTGCCTCCCGAATAAAAAGAGGCCGTTACACCTCCACCAGTAAACAGGTTTTCCTTCTTAAATCCTTTTTCCTCAAAAGGTTGTTCCTTATTGGCATTTCTTACCTCCACCGGGTCATCCTGTTGGGCATGCGATGTTATGGTTAGCAGCAGTGCCGTGCCAAGCATACAGGCCATACAGATCATTCTTTTCATATTCAACGGTTTTATGTGCTATCGCCTTGTTTATACAGATGCCTCGGCATCAAATATTTTCCCGGCGTTTAAAATATTGTTGGGATCAAAAGCCTTCTTAATGTCGCGCATAACCTGGAGCTGGCGTTGTTCAAATACAATGTCCATATAGGTTTTCTGGATCAGCCCGATGCCATGTTCGCCGCTGATGGTACCTCCCAAACTTTTTACTAATTTAAACAATTCCCGCAGTATGGCATTCATTTCCGGATCATTCAGACTGTTCTTATTGCCTTCCTTTTTGATGCGTACGTGCAGGTTCCCATCGCCGGCATGCCCGTAACAAACCGCATGAAAATTGTATTTCAGGCCCAGTTCCTTTACGCCTTTGATCAGTTTGGGCAGTTCTGCACGGGGTACTACGGTATCTTCTTCAATGGTATATCCCGAAGATTTTACGGCCTCCGCGGTTCTTCTGCGCAGTTTCCACAACTCTTCTTTTTGCTGGGCATCATCTGCAAAGAAAAGTTCGCCGGCCTCATATTGTTCCAGCAACATAGCGATCTGTTCCATTTCCTGCATCAGTACATCCAGGTTGTTGCCATCCACTTCCACCACCAGGTGCGCCGCAATGTCGTCGTTTACCGGCACCACGTAGCTGTCTACCATCTGGCTCACGATCTTTAACGCATCGATCTCTACCAGTTCCAGCGCGCTGGGATTAAAGCCTGCTCTGAAAATAGCACTTACCGCCTCGCTTGCTTTTTCAAGAGAAGCAAAAGGCGCCAGCATCAGCAGGTCGTATTTAGGCAGGGGGATCAGTTTCAACACAATTTTTGTAACCAGGGCCAGCGTACCCTCGCTGCCTACCAGCAATTGTGTAAGGTTATAACCGGTGGCATTCTTTAATACATTGGCGCCTGTCCAGATGATTTCCCCGGTAGGTAAAACAGCCTCCAGGTTCAGCACGTAGTCTTTTACCACCCCGTATTTAACGGCCTTGGGGCCGCCGCTGTTTTCTGCAATATTGCCGCCGATAAAGCAGGTGCCCCGGCTGCTGGGGTCCGGCGGGTAAAACAATCCTTTTTCTTTTACCGCATTTTGCAGCACTTCGGTGATCACTCCGGGTTCTGTGGTCACCTGCAGGTTCCGTTCGTCGATATCCAGGATCCGGTTCAGCCGTTCCGTAGAAAGCACTACCCCGCCCAAATGTGCCAGGGCACCACCGCTCAGCCCCGTACCGCCACCCCGCGGGGTAACAGGGATCAGATCCCGGTTACAGATCTTAAACAATGCCGATACTTCTTCTGTGCTTCCGGGTTTTACCACCACTTCCGGTACAAAATGAAGCGTTTCTGTTTCGTCGTGCGAATAAAATTCCAGTGATTCTGCGTCTACGATTACATTTGCGGCACCTACTATCTGCTTAAAAGCCTCAATATGCGCTGCCGTGATCTTTTTGTCTGCCATTAGTCTTTTTTACGAACAGTCTATAAATTTAGGAGGCGTAAAATTCGGGGAAATTTGGGAAAGGAAAAAATGATATAGTAAGCAGCGTTGAGATCTGAGGGTTGAGCATTCAGACAATAAAGACTGAAAACCGTATTTTAAGACTTCTACAGACCAGTAGCCCGTTTGTAATTCGCTTCCAAATCAGCCATCTGACTTCTAAATTCAATTTCGATTGCGGCGGTCTCGATTCTGTGATCTCAATTCTGGCGGCTAACAGCCCTAAGAAATCTTGCTCCAGGCCGTTTTTCCCTTCTGCGATCGCAGGAAATCCTTCAACACTTCATGTTCGGGCAGGGAAAGGTCCGGATCTTCTTTTAAGATCTCTTCGCATTGTTGCTTTGCCGCATCTACCATCGCCCGGTCATTTACAATATCTACCAGTTTAAAGCTCAGGGCGCCGCTTTGCCGGGTTCCTTCTATTTCTCCGGGCCCCCGCAACTCCAGGTCCTTTTCTGCAATCACAAAACCGTTATTGGTGGAGGTCATGATCTTCATCCGCTCGCGGGCCTCATTGCCCAGTTTTTTACCGGTTAGCAGGATGCAATAGCTCTTTTCTGCCCCCCTTCCTACCCGGCCCCGCAACTGGTGCAATTGCGATAACCCAAATTTCTCGGAGCTCTCGATCAGCATTACGGAGGCATTGGGCACATTTACCCCTACCTCAATCACGGTGGTAGAAACCATGATCTGGGTATCATGTGTTACAAAGCGCCGCATGTTTTCTTCTTTCTGAAACGCCGGCATTTTTCCATGCACCATGCTGATCCAGTACTGCGGCTCGGGAAAATAGGTCTTTATCTCTTCATAGCCCTGCATCAGGTTCTCATAATCCAGCTTCTCGCTTTCTTCAATCAGGGGAAAAATAACGTATACCTGCCGGCCCAGGGCGATCTCCGCTTTCAGAAAGTCCATCACCGAGCTGCGGTCGTTCTCAAACCGGTGCACCGTTTGGATCGGCTTCCGTCCCGGCGGCAATTCGTCAATAACGCTGTAATCCAGGTCGCCGTAGGCCGTCATGGCCAGCGTGCGCGGAATCGGCGTAGCCGTCATCACCAGCACATGCGGCGGAATGGGCGCCTTATCCCAGAGCCTTGCCCGCTGCGCCACGCCAAAACGGTGCTGCTCATCGATGATTACCAGGCCCAGGTTGTGAAACTGTACCGGGTCCTCGATCACCGCATGGGTACCTACAAGCATATGGATCTCCCCTGCCGCAAGCCGCTCCAGCACCAGCCGGCGCTCTTTACTCTTGGTAGTGCCGGTTAAAATGGCCACTTCTACCGGTAATGGCTCCAGCAATTCCTTAATGCCCTGGAAATGCTGGCGCGCGAGGATCTCCGTGGGTGCCATCAGCACCGCCTGAAACCCGTTATCGGCTGCCAGCAGCATATTGAGCAGGGCTACGATTGTTTTACCGCTCCCCACATCGCCCTGCAACAGGCGGTTCATTTGTTTGCCCTTTCCGGTATCGATGCGGATCTCCTTTAATACCCGCTTCTGTGCGTTGGTTAATTCAAACGGCAGGCATTCTTTATAAAAACGATTGAAGAGGTCGCCCACCTTTTCAAATACCACGCCTTTTGAGAACCGGTGCCGTTCCCACCGCAATAAATTCATCCGCAGTTGGGCAAAAAAGATCTCTTCAAACTTCAGCCGGCGTACCGCCGCCTCGTACAGTGCGGTTGTTTGGGGAAAATGAATGTTCCGAAAGGCTTCAAAACGCGACATCAACCGCAGGGATTCCCGCATTTTTAAAGGCAGGTTCTCCGGCAGATCGCGTTCGGTGAGATGTGTTATCAGCGCCGCCGTCAGCTTCCCGATCTGCCGCCCTCCCAGGTTTTTTGCTTTCAGCTTTTCAGTAGACGGGTATACGGGTTCCAGGAAATCTTTTCCTCTTAGTTTTTCGGGATCCCAGGCTTCCATTTCCGGGTGGACGATCTGGGGCTTTCCCATAAAAAAGGAAACCTTTCCATAAACGAGGTAGGGCTGTCCCGGCTGGATCACTTTTTGAATAAGACTGATACTTTGAAACCATACCAGTTCCAGCACGCCGGTTTTATCGCGGATCTGGGCGGTAAGCCTGCGTGCGCGCCGCTCCCCGATCAGTTCAAACGGAGATAACAATCCGGCCACCTGTGCATATTCCTCGCCCGGGGCAAGCGCGGCAACAGGCGTAATCCGGGTTTTATCTACATGCCGGAACGGGTAATGCAGCAACAGGTCGCCAAAGGTAAAAATACCCAGCTCCTTTTGCAGCAGCTCGGCCCGTTGCGGCCCCACTCCCTTGAGATAACCGATCGGATTGGATAATATATGCGGATGCGTTGAAATAGGTTGTTTTTTGACAAAAATAAGGCGGAATTAAACATAGGCAAACCAGAGGGGCCGGGCCGCTAAAAGCCGGACCAATTTTATCTGATAAATCTGCCAATGATCGGTAATGCCTTCAGTTCCTTTTTTTCCACACGACCGATAAAATACAGGAATACTGCCATGAAAAATGTTGCTGAAATAGTTTTTAACCAGAAGTTACCGATAAAGGAGCAGATTGTACTATTGATCCAAAAAAGAATCACAGTTATAAAAATATACGCCACAAGCTTCTTCCATGCATATGGTATCGGATAATATTTCTGGCCCAGCAAATAAGCCAATAGGACCATGGATCCATAACAAACCATCGTTACCGTTGCTCCAGCATACATTTCAAATTTGGGAATAAATAAGTAATTTCCTATTAAAGTTATAACTGCTCCCAAAATGGTAATGATAATGCCCCAATACATCCTGTCTGTTAATTTATACCAGGCAGAAAGATTATAGTAAATTCCCAAAAAAACATTAGCCATTAACAATATGGGCACAATACCCAAGCCAGACCGATACTCCCTGCCAATCATGTGCTGCCAGATATGCAGATAAAGCCCGGTAAACAGGTATGCAATGCAAAGAGTGATAACAAACCATTTCATAACGCGTGCATAGGTTTGCCGGGCATTGGCGGCATTTTTTTGCCGGAAAAAGAAGGGTTCTGCAGCCATGCGAAACGCCTGTATAAACATGGTTATAAAGATGGATATCTTATAATTGGCGGAATAAATACCCACTATACGCATATTTTCATCCATGGAATGGGGCAGAAAACTTTTCAGCATCTGCCGGTCCATTACCTCATTCACCATTCCGGCAAGACCAATAACAATCATTGGCAAGCTGTAATGAAGTACTTTTTTCAAAAGAGTTACATTAATATTGAAGCGGAACCGCTTCCATTCCGGATATAAAAACAGAAATACAAAAAAGGCCTGTGCCAGATTTGCCAGGACCAATAAGGTTACTCTATTTTGCTGCAACAGCCATTTAACCAGATAATTTTCCGACTTTGAAAAATGTTTGGGAATAAAATATACAAACAACACCACCAAGCCAATATTAACCAATACACCAAATACCTTTATAAAAGCGTACCTGCGCGGCCGGTTCTCCTGCCTTAATTTTGCAAAGGGAATAGTAGATAGGGTATCAAACCCCATAATAATCACAGTAATTACTATGATCCGGGGAAGTTCTCCAATTTCTAAAAATTCGGCAATGGGATGACTAAAATAAAGGAGAACAACACTTAATATAATTGTGGTAACTACATGTGAGCCAAAAGTAGAATTGAACAATTGTCGTTGAGAAATCCCTGCATCGCTGCTAAAACGAAAATACCCGGTTTCCAATCCATAAGTATATATAATATTGGCAACACCAATCCAGGCATACAATAAACTAAAGTCTCCGAATTCCTTCACGCCTTTTGAATCTACCATCAGATAGGTCAAAATGGGAGTCAAAAGAAATCCGATTAATCTGGTTAACACATTGCTTAAGCCATACCAAATCGTTTGTCCTGCCAGTTGTTTAATGCCGCTCAATGGATCTTCGTATTATTTAACAAATGTACTGTTCTTCTGCTAAATGGTATGGCTGCCTAAAATTTGGGGTTGGAATAACATCTTTTTACCTTCGCAGCACATCACTCCATAAAAATACAAATTAACATGAAAAAGTTTTCGTTGATTTTGGCATTGTTTACGCTGACCGGCACTGTTTCTTTTGCACAAAAAGCCTTTGAAGGAAAGATCCGGTATAAAAAAATCGACCAGCCGGCACTTGCGGTAGAATACGACTACCCGGTAGCCGTGGTGGAAAATGCACTAAAAGCCAAAATGGCGGATCTGCAGCTAAAATATACCGCTGCCAAGGATTTTATTTCCTATAACAACAGCAGCATACCATCCATTACCCGCTCCGTGTTGGATTATACCTTTAAAACCATTCCTTCCGTTAAAAACGGAAAAGAGAAAACAACCCTGTATATGATCATGGAGGGAGGCAATAATGTGGTGGGCGACGCTGCAACACTGGCGGCCAATGGCAAATCCTTCCTGGAAAGTCTTGCCTCCGACGTAAAAAGAAGTGATGCCATTTTCCGGATCAAAAAACAGGAAGACATCCTTGTTACAGAAGAACAAAAACTGCAATCCTTAAAAGACGCCTATAAGGAACTGGAAGAGAAGCTGCAGAAGAACCTGGACGAGCAACAAAAACAATCCAGGATCATCGCCTCTCAAAAAAGTGTACTGGACGACCTCAAAAACAACTGATACGGCCGTTCCGGCGGTTAGCGAACTCTTTTAAAACTGCCATTGGAATATTCCAGGAAGTATAGTTTCTTGTTTTCGTAATAGTCCAGTTGATTGATTTTGCTCACCGGCTGAATATCATAATCATAAAATACCCGGTACTCTTTACTGGCCAGCATGGCCGCAAGGTTTTTACCATATTGATTAAGCAGACGGCCAAACCGGTAGGTAAGATCGTAACTGCGAAATACCAGGTCTGAAGGCCTTGCATACATTTTTGCGTTATAGTAGCTGATGATATTCCGGCTGGCTGCATCCAGCCTGGAGCTGTAAAACGGGGTACTGTACACGAGGTCGAGCCCCTTATACTTTGAAAAATTCAGATTGTCCCAGGTAGGCATTCCCATTATGGTGATCCGGGGATAGGTTTTACTCAGTCTTGACAGCTGGGTGAGCAGTTTTTCTGAAAAGCTATTATCCAGCGATCCGATCACAAACAGCGAGGGGCGGTCTGTAAAAAGATTGGCCGTGATCTGGGCCTGCGACAGCGAATCCTTAACATCTGTAAACTTAATGTGCATGGCGGTGGTCCGGTCCAGCTTGTTGAGGGTTTCAAAAACCGATCTCAGGTAGTTCTCAGAGGCTCCTTTACGGGTAAGATAAATGATCTGCTGACCGGGATAATTCTTCTTGAGATAGGCATAGATCTGCTCCCCCTGCGTGGGCAGAGTAGGGTTCATTACCACGAAATAAGGATTATCCCGCACATTTCCGTCGTTAGGCACTACCGCATTTACAAGCGCGATCCTTTTTGAAGCCGCCAGCTTTGATAAGCGATCCAGCTCACTGATGGCACAGTTGGCGATGATCAGCTCCACACCGTCGGCCGCAGCCTTGTTAACCTGGCTTTCCAACGACATTTTCGCCGACTTTGAATCATAAATGTAAATATCCAGCGGAAGACTCAGCTGGTTCAGGGAATCGATGGCCATCGACGCCCCATGATAAAACTCCAGCCCGGGTATCGACGCTTTGGGAAATGATTTGCCGCTGTAGTTGTACGATCCGTC
Organism: Niabella pedocola; assembly: GCF_021044425.1. Taxonomy (GTDB): domain Bacteria; phylum Bacteroidota; class Bacteroidia; order Chitinophagales; family Chitinophagaceae; genus Niabella; species Niabella pedocola. The sequence goes on from NZ_JAJNEC010000005.1 coordinate 1,175,916, forward strand.
TGCTCCAAAGGCATCATCCAGGTATAAAGGGGTAAAAATGGCCATTTTATGCCGTTGCAAACCCGCTACCTGTGCCGTAACTGCCATAACCTGGCAAAGGGCAAGGAGTACAAATAAAGATAATTTCTTCATAGTCACAAGAATATTTGATCACCTGTTCCCCGGTTCCGTTCCAGAAAGATCGATCGGGGAAACCGGTATATTCCCAGCAAATATTATTCCCATTCTATGGTAGCCGGCGGTTTGCTGCTGATATCATAAACCACGCGGTTAATTCCTCTTACATTGTTACAGATCTCATTGGAAACATTTGCCAGGAAATCATAAGGAAGATGTGCCCAGTCTGCGGTCATTCCATCCACACTGGTTACTGCACGGAGGGCCACGGTATACTCATACGTACGCTCGTCTCCCATTACGCCCACACTCTTCACCGGTAACAAGATTGTTCCGGCCTGCCAAACCGTTGCATACAGCCCTGTTTCTTTTAGGGCATTGATGTAAATAGCATCGGCCTCCTGTAGTAATTTGACTTTTTCTTCGGTTACTTCGCCCAGTATACGAATCGCCAGTCCCGGGCCCGGGAACGGGTGCCGGTCGATCAGTTCGGCGGGTATGCCCAGCTCCCGGCCCACTTTGCGTACCTCATCTTTAAAAAGAAAGCGCAGGGGCTCTACCAGGGACAGGTGCATTTTTTCCGGAAGACCGCCCACATTGTGGTGCGATTTGATGGTTACTGACGGGCCGTGTACCGAAACGCTTTCGATCACATCCGGGTAAATGGTTCCCTGCCCCAGGAAATCGATACCGGTTAATTGGTTGGCTTCGTCCTGGAACACGTCAATAAAAAGACGGCCGATGATCTTCCGTTTGGTTTCCGGATCGGGATTTCCCTTTAATTCTTTATAGAACGTATCCTTTGCGTCCACGCCTTTAATATTCAGGCCAAGCTGTTTGTAGGTTTCCAGCACCTGCTCAAATTCGTTTTTCCGCAATACGCCATTGTCTACAAAAATGCCATACAGCCGGCTTCCGATCGCTTTGTGGATTAGTGTAGCCGCCACGGTACTGTCTACCCCACCGCTCAACGCCATAATCACTTTACGGTCGCCGATCTTTTCACGAAGTTCATTTACCGTATCAGTAACAAAATGCGCGGGCGTCCAGTCCTGGCTGCAACCGCAGATATCCGTAAGAAAATTCTTTAATATTTTTTTCCCTTCAATGCTGTGATACACTTCCGGGTGAAACTGCAATCCGTAAAGCGGGTGTTGTGCGCCTGAGTATTTAAACGCTGCTACCGGTATGCTTTCCGTGGTAGCCAATACCTTAAAATCTGCAGGAAGTTCCAGGATACTATCGCCATGGCTCATCCACACCTGGCTTCTGGGTTCCACCGCTTTCATCAATGGGTCTCCGGCCTGGCCGATCTGCATCTGCGCCCTTCCGTATTCCCGTTTACTGCTTTTTTCCACCCGCCCGCCAAAGAGTTTGGTAGAAAGCTGTGCGCCGTAGCAAATGCCCAAAACCGGCACCTGGCCCAGGAGGCTTTTTATGCTGATAACCGGCGCATTTTCATCATTTACCGAAAAGGGCGACCCTGAAAGGATAATTCCTTTTAAATTGCCGTCGAATTCAAATGATTTGGAGTAAGGAATGATTTCGCAATAAACATTGGCTTCCCTTACGCTACGCGCGATGAGCTGGGTATACTGGGAGCCAAAATCAAGTATTAAGATTTTTTCGGTCATGATGCGCGAAGGTAATAAAATTGCAAATCACATAGGTAGAGAATCCGGAGAACCTTTGGTTAAATTACATGGATTCTGTGTTTAAAATTTTATTTTTATAAAAAGGGGCAGTACCGGTTTCCGGTTCCGGAGAAAAACAAACGATTATAAACTTAAAAAAGCAGCGGATGAAACAGTTATTTTTTTTGGCATTGGGCGCCATATTACTGGCAGGATCCTGTAATATCATTGATCAGCAACGTATTAAAGGCAATGGGAAAATTGTGAGCAAGACCTACGAGCTGAAGGATTTTAACAGCATCGATATTGGCAATGCCTCCCTGGTATTCCTCAAACAGGATTCTGTGTTCAGCGTAAAGATCGAAACAGATGAAAACCTTTTTCAATATATTACTGCGGGTGTTCAGGAAGGAGAACTGGATATTGATGAAAAAGATGATGTAAACCTGAAACCCAGCAATGATATTAAGATTTATATTTCCATGCCGGTAGTGAAAAAGGCTGCGTTATCCGGGGCCTCTACCCTAAAAGGCGATAATAAGATCATTCAGAACGATCCGTTTGCCCTGGATATCAGCGGGGCTTCCAATGCAACCCTCCAGGTTAAAGCGCCCACGGTGCAGGTGGATGTAAGCGGAGCTTCTACCCTGACGATTACCGGGGAAACCCGCGATATCAAAGGAGAATCCAGCGGCGCCAGCACTATTCATGCTTTTGATTTGAAAGCCGAAACCACCAATATTGAAGCCAGCGGGGCCAGTACCGCCAATGTGTTTGCCAGCGTTCAGCTAACGGCAGATGCAAGCGGCGCCTCCAGCATTAAGTACAAAGGCAATCCCAAGGTAAGTTCTTCTGCAAACGGAGCGGGGAGTGTAAATAAGGCGGATTGAGGTTTGAGATTTCAGATTCGAGAATCGAGAATCCAGATTTGAGATATCAGTTCCCCATATTACCGGGTAACTCAGCTTTTAGCTTTTAGCTTTCAGCATTCAGCATTCAGCGTTCAGCCATCCGTATGTAACGTCAACACTGCATTACGGATTTGGATTTGGATTTTAGATTTTAGTGCTTAGAATTTAAAAATTATTCTTTATCCAGTCGCTCCCAGGCCTCCATAAGCTTTTTTTTAACCGCCGGTGGAAGACTGTCAAAATTTTTAGAATACCGGCTCTTACTGTATCCATCCGCGGCAAACGCGCTAACCGTATAAAATGCCGTACCTTTTGAAAACAGCAGGTGCACCGATTGCTGCTTCAGATCTGCGTCGGTCAGGCTGTAAATAAAATACGCATCTACACTGCCATCCGCGTCCCCGTCAAAAAAGCCTTTACGGGCATCCCAGTTCATGATAACGCCGGCATGTACCAGCATGGTATCCGCTTTTACAGTCCACCCGCTTTTTTCCCTGGAATAGCGCTGCAGATACATGGTATCCGGTTGAGCGCCTTTGGTCGCTTTTGAAAAAATGAAAACGTTTTCCTCCCGGCCCTCAATTCCGGCCTCATTCACATTCAGTAACCGGGCGCCCCGGAATTTAAAATGGCTGTATGCTTCTGCCGCGCGCGTAATCACGCTTACCTGTGCGTGGGTAGCCGCAGAACCGGTAAGCAGCATTAATAGCAGTATTATGGATTTCATAGTATGTATGGTGTTTGGTGTTGATTTTTGTTTTTTGGATTTTGTTTTTTTCTTTAAAATCCGGAACCGGGAACTTATAAAAATGGGTCATGATCCATTTACCATGCATCATGACCCATTCACTATGAACAATAATTATTTCCGGCTGTAGTTCGGGGCCTCTTTGGTAACATCCACATCATGCGGATGGCTTTCGTTCATACCGGCATTGGTGATCTTTACAAACTGGGCATTCTGCAAATCCTTAATGCTCTTTGCACCGCAATAACCCATCCCTGCACGAAGTCCGCCGGTATACTGATAGATCACTTCTTTCAATGTTCCTTTATAAGCCACCCGGCCTTCAATACCTTCCGGTACAAATTTCTTTACATCATCTTCCGGATCCTGGAAATAGCGGTCGCTGCTGCCTTTGGCCATCGCTCCCAGCGAGCCCATGCCGCGGTATGCTTTAAACTTACGGCCTTCAAAAATGATGGTCTCACCCGGACTTTCTTCCGTGCCGGCAAAAATACTGCCCATCATAACGCAATCGGCACCCGCGGCCAGTGCCTTTACCAGGTCACCGGTATACCGGATACCACCATCGGCAATGATCGGTACGCCTTTCCGTTTCAGGCCGGAGGCAGCCTCCATAATCGCCGTCAGCTGCGGCATGCCTGCTCCGGCAACAATACGCGTGGTACAAATGGACCCGGGTCCGATTCCCACTTTTACCGCATCGGCACCTGCTTCTGCCATCGCCAGGGCGCCCGCGGCCGTTCCTACATTACCGGCAATGATATTGAGTTTCTTAAAATTCTTCTTCACCGTTTTTAATGCGGTCAGTACGCCCTTTGTATGTCCGTGTGCGCTATCCAGTACCACCACATCCACACCTACCTGCTGCAATGCATCAATGCGCTCGGCCACATCACCGGTGATGCCAACGCCTGCGCCCACCAGTAATCGCCCAAACCCGTCTTTAATGGCATTGGGAAAGGAAGTCACCTGCAGAATATCACGGTACGTGATCAGCCCGATCAGTTTACCCTGCCGGTCTACTACCGGTAATTTCTCTACCTTATGCTGGCGCAGGATCGTTTTTGCCTTTTTCAGATCGGTACCCTCGGGTGCGGTGATCAGGTTTGTGCTGGTCATCACCTCACTTACTTTCCGGCTCGGGTTATCTTCAAACCGAAGGTCTCGGTTGGTGAGGATCCCTTTCAGTTTTTTGTTTTTATCGATTACGGGAATGCCGCCAATTTTATTTTCTGCCATCAGCTTCAGTGCATCCCCAATCGTGGCATCTTCCAGTAACGTGATGGGATCCAGGATCAAACCGCTTTCACTCCGCTTTACCTTGCGCACCTGTTCTGCCTGTTTTTCAATGCTCATATTCTTGTGCAGGATGCCCAATCCTCCTTCACGGGCGATAGCCGTAGCCAGCGCTGCTTCCGTAACCGTATCCATGGCTGCGGATAAGATGGGAATGTTTAACGTAATATCTTTTGTAAGCCTGGTACGAATGTCTACCTCGCGTGGCAGCACCTGGCTGAATGCCGGAACCAGTAATACATCATCAAATGTTAAGCCTTCAAAGGCGATCTTGGGATTATTTGCAGTAGCTGCAGAAGATTTTCTTGTTGCCATGTGCAAAGGTAAGGGAAAATGGAAATACGATCCGTAGTTTTACAATTTGATCATACGGATCTTGCAATTCCATGACTTTAAAACCCGCATCCGGCAAGGGTTTCAGGGCAGCAATTATTTTTTGAACCGCGTTTTCCGGGTCATCGTCCTTATTTTAAAGCAGCTTATACATGCAATCGTTTGCGTAAGTACACGTACATGAAAATCAAGGGCGCACACAAACAATACCCCTGTTTTTCTTTTTAGTCCTACTTTTGCAAACAAATTTTAATGCGGAACTGAATCATGTTTAAAAGCAATCTTTCAAAAAAACCCGGGCCTACGGTCCTTTTTATATTTGGCGGGAGCGGAGATCTGAACCAGCGTAAACTGACCCCTGCCCTGTATAATCTCTGGCTGGATGGCCTGATGCCGGAACAGTTTTCCATCATCGGTACCGGGCGTACAGATTATTCCAACGAAAAATTCAGAGATCACCTGCTGGAAGGCATCAATGAATTTTCACGCAGAAAAAGTGACGGCAACGGAAGCTGGGAAAAATTTTCGCAGCAGATATCTTACCTGCGCATGGATGTAGACAAGCCGGAAGACTATGTGGCCATGGGAAAGATCATCAGCGATTATGAAGCGGAATGGGGCGTGGAAGTGCATGTGCTCTTTTACCTGGCGGTAGCACCACAACTGGTACCGGAGATCACGACCAACTTAAACAAACTGGAAAAAGCAAAGGATAAGAACCGGGCGCGCATTGTTATTGAAAAGCCCTTTGGTCATGACCTGAAGAGTGCTGAGGAATTGAACCGGCTGCTGACCGAGATGTTTGATGAAAGCCAGATCTATCGCATTGATCATTATCTTGGAAAAGAAACCGTACAAAATATCCTGGCCCTGCGCTTTGCCAATGCGTTGTTTGAACCCATCTGGAACCGGAACTATATCGACCATGTACAAATCACGGCCGCAGAAACCGTGGGCGTGGAAGATCGTGGCGGCTATTATGAACGTTCGGGCGCCCTGCGCGACATGGTGCAGAACCACATCCTGCAGTTGCTCTGTATGGTGGCGATGGAAGCACCGGTTTCTTTTGAAGCCGATGAGATCCGTAATAAAAAATCGGATGTGTTGAATGCCATCCGGAAGATCAAAAAAGAAGAAGTACAGCAGTACGCGGTACGCGGACAATACTCCCAGGGTTGGGTGCAGGGACAACAGGAAAAGGCTTATCGTGAAGAAAAAGGTGTGGCACCCGATTCTTCAGTGGAAACCTTTGCAGCAGTAAAATTTTATATCGATAACTGGCGGTGGCAGGATGTTCCGTTTTATGTACGCACCGGAAAATTCCTGAAAGAGAAAACCACGCTGATCACGGTACAGTTCAAAGAAGCGCCTAAATATGCCTTCCCGCCGGAAGCTTCTGAAACCTGGCGCTCTAACCGGCTTACCATCAGTATTCAGCCCGAAATGGATATCCGGCTGCGGTTCCAGGCCAAGCGCCCTGGTCAAACCATGTCGCTGAACCCGGTGAACATGGTGTTTAGCTATGCAGACAGCTATGATGCCCCCCAGCCGGAGGCTTATGAAACCCTGCTGCTGGATGCGATGATGGGGAACCCCACCCAGTTTATGCGCGGCGACCAGGTGGAAGTAGCCTGGGAGGTGATAGCGCCCATCCAGGAAACCTGGGAAAACCGCCCGCCGGTTGACTTTCCCAACTATGCGCCCGGCACCTGGGGGCCCGAAGACGCAGAAGCACTGATTGCACGCGAGGGCAGGAACTGGATTACCCTGCCGCCCAAAAGAAAAGAAGGATAAATATTTTTGAATAACATAAAAACAGGCGCCGGATCATCTTCAGGGCCTGTTTTTTTATGCCTTACGGGATCCTCTATCCCGGCCCCTGCCGGCATTTAACGTTTCCTTTGCAGCCATTCGTCGGAGGTTTGCATTTATACCAGATGATGTAACATTTAAACCCATTCATACGAATCATAACAATGAAAGCATTTCTACTGACTGCTATCGCATTCTTTTTCCTGCATACGGCTGCTGCCCAGGTAAAGGGTCTGGTTGCTGATGAACATGGATCACCGCTTCCCTATGCCACCATTACCGTAAAGGGCACTACCAGCGGCACCACGGCCAACAGCAAAGGGTTTTACGCCTTAACCCTTGCGCCCGGCACCTACACACTTGTATTTGAATATGTGGGATACATTCCGGTAGAAAAGCAACTCACCATTACCGATAAAGAACAAGTATTCGATGCGAAGCTTTACACCAACGACCACCTGATGGGTGAAGTGGTGGTTAAAAGTAAAGGCGAAGATCCCGCCTACCGTATCATCCGGCAGGCGATTAAAAAGAAATCCGATTACGAACATCAGACCGATTCTTTATCCGTGAACATTTACCTGAAGGGGATCATCCGCACCCGGAATATTCCAAAAAAAGTACTGGGCCAAAAAGTAGAACGGGATGCCAACGACGGGTTGGACACCATGGGTAAAGGTGTATTGCTGTTATCGGAATCTACCATCAAACTGGATGAGGTAAAACCCCGCCAATCGAAGATCACCGTACTTTCCAGCTATGAACGGGGCAGCAATATGGGGCTTAATTTTTCGAAGGTAACTTCTTTTTACACCAACAATGTAGCCGTATTTGACCTGGGCAACGGCTCACGCGGTTATATTTCGCCCATTGCAGACGCTGCATTCAATTTTTACCGGTATAAACTTTTAAACACGTATACCCGCGATGGCATTACGGTAAAAACCATCCGTGTGATTCCGAAAAGGAAAAATGAACCGCTGTTCTCCGGCACCATTGAAATTGCAGACAGCACCTGGCATATTTACAGCCTCGATCTCATGCTTACAAAGGAATACCAGCTGGAGCTGATCGATACCCTTCACATCAAACAACTGCATAGCCGCATTGCACCCGGAGTATGGAAAACCCGGAACCAGATCCTTTCCTTTTCCTTTAACCAGTTTGGCTTCAGCGGTGTGGGCAGTTTCGTAAATGTATACAGCAATTACAACCTGCATCCGCCATACGCCGCAAATTATTTCAACAATGTGGTAATGAAATATGATACGGGCTACTATAAAAGAGACTCCAACTTCTGGAAACAGCAGCGGCCGGTAACATTGGAGCATGATGAAAAAAGATACTATGCGTTCCGCGACAGCCTCAGTATCCTGAACAGCAACCGCCCAAAGACCTACTATGATTCCTTAAGGCGACATCAGAAAATTACCGTATGGAACCTCCTTTGGAGCAATCAGCAGTACCGCTGGTACTCGAAAAACCATACGCTTACCTATAATCTCCGGGGTCTTTTAAAGGGGCTGGAGTACAACACAGTGGAGGGCGTTGCATTAAAAGCAGACCAGACGTTTCATTATGCTCCCGTAAAAGGTAAATACGTATATGATCTGCGCTGGAACCTGCGTTATGGTTTTGAAAATCATCATTTCAATAGTTACGGAACATTCATGGTGAAACCCAAAGAGCTTCCCTACCGCAACCGGTATTTAAGTGTTTCCGGTGGAAAGCGGGTATCGCAGTTCAACCCGGATGAACCGATCAACGCACTGACCAATACCTTTTATACGTTATTTTTCAGAAGCAATTTTATGAAGTTGTATGAAAACCGGTTTGGAAGCGTCCGTTACAATAACCGGTTTGAAAACGGATTGGGTATGTATGCGGAACTGTTGTATGAAGACCGTATGCCGTTGCAAAATACGTCCGGCTTTTCATTTTTCTACCGGGATAAAGATTTTACACCCAATCACCCCGGGGCTCTGCGGCAGATTGCCTTTAATCCGCATCAGGCATTAATGGCAAGCCTTACGATCCGGTACCAGCCCGGGCAAAAGTATATTCAATATCCCAGCTATAAAGCATCCATCGGATCCGATAAGCCCGTGTTTGCGCTTAACTATACCGCCGGTATTCCACAATTGCTGGGCAGCGATGTCAACTATCATAAATGGTCGCTGGAGATGACGCATGATAAAAATTTCCGGCTGGCTGGCCTGTTCAAATACCGCATCGGGGCCGGCGGTTTCCTGAGTGCCGATGCCTATTCCATTCCGGATATGAAACATTTTAACGGCAATCAGACCTTTTACAATATCAAATACCTCAACAGCTTCCAGCTGGCGCCCTATTATGCATACAGCAACGTGGCACGTTTTTATGCGGAAGGGAATATTGAGCACCACTTTAACGGCTTGCTCACCAATAAGATCCCTTTGTTCAATAAGCTTAAGTGGAACCTTGTAGCCGGAAGCAATGCCTTTTATGTAAACAAAAACCAATATTATGCGGAGGCTTTTGCAGGAATTGAAAACATCTTCAAACTATTCAGGGTAGATGTGATCGCCGGCTATCAGCCCCTGTTAAAAACAACCTATGGCGTGCGCGTAGGATTGGGCGGTCTTTTGGGAAGTGCATTCCGGTTTGAGCAATAGCCGCCCTGATCCGCAAAATATTATAAAAGGGTTAACACAGAAACCGTCTATTCCGTTTTAAATTTATGGGGAACATATGAAATGTGCTTACCCAAAATAACTACGATGCGATTCCTCCTGTTGTTCTGCTCCCTGTTACAGTTAACAGTTGCCGGCCATACACAGCCGTCTGCACGTCAAATTCAGAACATAGAAGCATTTACCAAACTCTTTGGTTACATCCGTTATTTTCACCCTTCCGATGAAGCGGCGTCGATCAACTGGGATCAATTTGCAGTTTATGGCGCCCACCAGGTTCTAAAAGCTTCTTCAGACGAGGAACTGGTTAGGACCCTCAGCAATTTATTCATGCCCATCGCCCCATCCATCCAGCTGGGGCCCGATCCTCATTTCAACGTTGCAAGTATCACGCCCGAAAAGCCACAGGATCATCAAAACATATTCTGGTTTCATTCTGGCGTTGGGATCAACGATCGCCGGCCCTATTCCAGCAAAAGAATAAACCGTCCCACAGGAGCTTCTACCGGATCATCGGAAGGTTCTGCGCTGTTTACACAGGTTATCGACGCCTCCGGCTTAAAGGGTAAGCAGATCCGAATGGAGGGAGAAATGAAAGCGGATGTCACCGATGGTAGTGGTTATTTCCGGATCAAAATATATAAAGCCGGAGAAGCCGGGCTTTCATATAATATCGATAGTGAGCCTGCCCAAAAAAATGAATGGACTGTTTACAAAGTATCCGGAACAGTTGAAAAAAACGCCCGGCAAATTATACTTGGCGGAATGCTGAAAGGAACTGGTTCTGTGTGGTTCGATGATATGAAGGTATTTGCCTATGATGACGTTCTAAAGCAATGGAAACCGGTAACCATCAATAATGGAGATTTTGAAACATGGAGTAATGCGCTTCCGGCGGATTGGAATATAGCCCCGGTAAAAAGATATAAATATACAATGGCTACCGTTGAAAGCAATAAGGTGCTTTCCATAGCGAGTGAAAATATGGAAATGGAGCGTAACCGTCCTGTGGTAAACATACACACCATAAGCTATAAACATATTCCAGCCCCCGGCACCACGCTTCAAAAATCCATTGCAAAAAATATAGCGGTCATCTTTCCCATAGCACTCTATGGTACCGATAGCCATACCTTTCCTGTTGCAGATAGTGCAAAGCTCGATGCGCTTAGAAAGGAAATAACAGCATTTTATCAGCAGCACAAAATGGCGGGAAACCTGAGTGTACGGTTGGGTACCATTGCTATTGCATGGAATCTGTTTAAGCATTTTTTTCCTTACTGGGAAGACACGTCCCAAAGCGCTGATGAACTCCTGAGTGAGGCCATCAAAAGGTCGTTTGCAGATACAACTCCACTCGAATTTAGACACACCTTGTTAAAGCTTATGGAGCCTTTAAATGATGGTCACGTCCGGGTTGGTTTGTGGGGAGACACCACTCATGCATACAGCGTACCCTTACAATTAGCCTGGGTGGAGGGAAAAGTGGTCGTAGAACAGGTGTTAGAGTCCAGCGTCAGCGGAATAAAACGAGGGGCAGTCATTACGGCAATAAACGGGAAAGATGTGATGGATGTTTACAAAGATAAGATGAGTTCTATTTCCGGGTCCCCTCAGTGGAAATCATACGCTGCCGTTAGCACACTATTAGATGGTTCCCGATACACCACAGTGGAAATAAGCTACAGACAGGACGGAGCCCTTCATCGTAAAAAATGGGAACGTAGTTTTAGCAATGCGCAATATTACAATAGTCTGAACCGGTTGAAAAAACCAAGTGGTAGAATTGAAAACGATCTATTTTATCTTGATATGAGTACCGTGTTGCAGGATTCGATCGATAAATGGATGCCGGAGCTTGCCAAAGCCCGGGGCATCATTTGCGACTTCCGCGGTCATCCGGAAAGTAACAACGACTTTATCAACCATCTTCTAAAAGAGGAGGAAGATACAAAATGGCTGTTCACTCCGCAGACTGCTTATCCGGACCAGGAAAATATCGAATTCAAAGGCTCTGGATGGAATAGGAAACCCAAGAAACCCCAGGTTGCCGGAAAAGTTGTTTTTATAGCGGATAGCCGCGCTATTAGCCTGGCAGAAAGTTACCTGGGTTTTATCAAAGATTTCAAACTCGCCACCATCATTGGCCAGCCCTCCGCCGGTGCCAATGGCGACGTTAATACCGCCGATTTGCCGGGAGGATATACTATTATTTGGACGGGAATGGTGGCCAAGAATCATGATGGCAGTAAACATCATATAAAAGGTATTGTGCCGGATATTCCCTTGGAGCGCACCCTCAAGGGAGTGGTTGAGGGACGGGATGAGTTCTTTGAAAAAGCACTGGAACTTATATCAAAGTAAAACTGCTGTCTTCTTACAGCAGCTGGTACATTTTTCCTGGTAGTGCCTGGATTACATGCTGCATTTCAAGGTTCAGCACCGCCACGGCCACCCGGCTGCTGCTCAACCCGGAGCGCAGGTGCAGTTCATCAATATCGGCCTGCTGCCGCTCCTGCAGGAGTGTTACGATAGCCTGTTCTTCGGCAGATAACTCGATAAACAATTCTCTTGTTTGTTTCTTAACGGCTTTTTTCGCCGTTGCCCATCCCATGGTTTCCAGCAGTTGTTTCCCATCTGTAAGCAGCTGCGCCCGGTTGGTTTTAATAAGGTGATTGCAGCCACTGCTTTTTTTATCCAGTGTTCTCCCCGGAAAAGCAAATACATCCTTGTAATAACCGTTCGCCAGTTCCGCAGTAATCATGCTTCCACCTTTGATTTCCGTTTCCACTACGATGGTAGCATCGCTCATACCCGCTACGATCCGGTTCCGGCTGGGAAAATGATGACGATCCGGCTGTGTTCCGGTTACAAACTCTGTCAGCAACCCGCCCTGCCCGGTCATTTCCCGCGCCATGGCAAAATGATCCGCCGGATATATTTTATCCAGTCCATGTGCCAGCACCCCTACCGTTTGCAGCTTCGCTTTTAAGGAGTGCTTATGCACCAGCGAATCAATTCCATAGGCCAACCCGCTAACGACCAATACTCCGCTGTGCTGCAGGTCATCGATCAGCTTTTCACAAACCAGCCGTCCGTATTCGGTATGCAACCGGGATCCCACAACTGCAATGATCTTTGATTGGTTCAGATCCGCAGTTCCCTTGTAGTACAGGAGTACGGGGGCATCGTAGCAATTCAGCAGCCGCTGCGGGTATGCATCATCGGTAAGAAAAAGTGGCCGTACCCCGTGCTTTTCAATGAACACCAGTTCCCGTTCCGCCTGTGAAAAACCGTTAAATTTCAGAATGCTGTCGGCCCGCAACCGGCCCAGGCCTTCAATACCTTCCAGTACAGGCCTTCGTGCTGTAAAAATTTCTTCCGGTGATAAATGCTGTAACAGCAACCGTGCAATAACGGGCCCGATGTTCGGAACAAGGGTCAGGGCAATACGGTACATCAACGGGTGTTCCATGAGGTTATCTTTGTATTAAAGATACAAAGATTTTTACAGGCTCTTTTTAATTTTCCTGAAAAAACACACCCCATTTACCTAAAGAAACGGCTCATACAGGGAATGTAGAAAATATGCGGATGCTTCATCCCAAGATCATTCATTTATTCCTGTATTACCCGGATAGCTTTTGAGGCCACCTGTGTACCATTATTATCTACCTGTACGATACGCACAAACAGTTGCCCGCTTTGAGCATCATCAATAACGGCCTGTCTGCTACAGCTGAAAGCGACTGCAAATAATACCACCGCCGCTATAGCAACCGCATATTTTCTGCGGCATCCCAACGCAAACACACCAAATAAGAAGGTCAAACTCAATGCGGATAAAGGGATGGCTGTTTCATAGTCCAATGGAGTACTGCTATTCCCGCCGGGTGCTCTGGTTTGTACCGTTTGCGTGGTTTGCCAGTTGCTCCCATCCCGTGAAAGCTGTATTAAAAAATGTTTGTTGCCGGTTTCCGTTTCGGTGCTCCAGTTTACCAGTAGTTCTCCGTTTTTTACAATCGCGCCTATAGCGCCAAACAATACCGGCAGGGCCGTCTGATTTTCAAAGGCGCCCATATCAATAGTGCCCCCGGCCAACCGCCGGTTACCTGCTAAATCAGTGTCCGTATTCAAATCGCCCCCAGCATCGGTATATAATTGATTGGAACCGGCGTTAACTGCCGGGCTTCCTCCCTGTAATGTATAATTTCCACCGGCAGCATTGGTAAATAACGGAGCTGCATTGGAATTACCCGTTCCTACCGGCACTGCGGCTCCCTGTACGATGCTATGGCTAACTACAAAGGGTGTGCTGCCAACGCCATCCAACATACTCACAGCACCGGGCTGGCTGTTCCATAGAATGCTATTGGTTAATATTACCGGACGCCTGCTGGACCAGTTAAACAGGGCATTACCCCCCAGGCTGGCTGTATTGTTTGCCATCGTGATGTTGACCAACACAAGCGAATCGAGCTGGCTGCAGATTGCTGCGCCATATTTTGCTGCATTGCCGGTAAAAAGCGCATTGGTAAATACATAACCGGCCCCCACTCCCATGGCAGGTAAAAAGAATCCACCACCCCGTTCTGTTGCAACGTTGTCACGAACCGTAAGATTTATGAGTGAAGGAGTTGCAGCAACACTGCCACCGGCTCCAAACTCCCCCCTGTTGCCGCTGATCTCCGTATTGCTGATCGTGAAAGAACTTCCGCCACCTAAAAAAAATATACCGCCGCCCCCCCCTCTCACGAAAGAAAGGTTTGTCTTGTTTATTATAATCTCTGTTTGTATCGAAGTACCATCGGCCATTCCTCCTGTTATTTTCACCCCATCAATATGTGCAATTTGCATACCGACAGCGATCAGCACATGATACACGTTGTCTGCATAGTCATTGGCTACACCGATATCGCCACTCAACGTGGTTATATGGGTTTTCCAGTTTCGCTGACCCATTCCGGGATTTCCTGTAGCGGGAAATCCCCCATACAGGTTTACACGGTCCACCCATACAAAGGCATTATCCCGTCCGCCGTCATTCTGATAACGTCCGCCATCTGCATCGTAAAGAGGCTTATATGTCCCCTCGGCAATAAATATACGTAGTGAATCACCGGCCAGCCAGTTATTATCCGCATCATGCTGCTGCCTTGCCCATCTGAGCGCATCCGCCAGTTCGGGTACCGCATTTGCCCAACTATCACCCGATCCGTTACCACCAGCTACCGCTTTATTAACATAGAGGATCTTGTCGGCAGAAGGGGAGATCTGCGCACTGACTGTGCTTGTCCACAACAGATAACCCAAGAGCAGCAGACAAAATTTTCTTATGCTCTGTCCTGACGGGAATGTTAGCTTCATTATGATTTTGCTGTTTAGTTTATACCCATAGATATTGATGCAACCTGATATACTGTAGTTTAATGATTTTCCAAAGCGTAGCGTAGTTCACCGAGGGTTTAAACTATCGTATGTCAGCATGTTCCCGCAAAATAAAAAAATAAAACCAGAACACAAAAGGATTCAGCATCTTTCCGTTAGCGGCTCGCGCTTTTACTCCAGGTGCGCCTGTGGCCGGTGTCGTTCCATCAACGTTGTCGTGTTTGCGGGTTCTTCAAACCCATATTGCCGGTAAAGCTCGTGTGCATCCTTTGTGTTCAGCATTAGCCGTCGCATATGCTTTGTCCAGGGCTGCTCCAGCAATACCGATAACATAGCTTTTGCAATTCCTTTACCGCGATGCGGCGGCAATACAAAAAAATCGGCCAGCCAGCCAAAAGTGGCGTAATCCGTAATGACCCGCCCGAAGGCCACCTGGCGGTCGCCGATAAATGCACCGATACAAAAAGAGTGTTTGATCGAATGTTCCACCATTTCAAAACGGATGCCCCCGGCCCAATAAGACGCGGTACTCAAAAAATGGTGGATCACCGGTACATCCATCTGCTCACTACCGGTGCGGATCATAAATGTGTTCATGCTGTTGTTTTTACAAAAGAAATCAAAATATCAAAACAAGCACAGATACAATTTATGAAAAAAAGCAGACACAGTTTAACGATCAAGCCTCAACCATTCCCTGCGCCTGTATGAAGCATTGCGCAGCAATGCACACGAACAGCAAGGAAAACCGGAATCACTGAACGAAGGAGCCGCTTTTGCAACGGGAGGCTATGCCATTTTTTTCTTTTGGCCATAGACCAGGTGTGCCACCAGCGCCAGTACCGTAAAGGCAATACCGATGGCTACGACACCGTTCCATTGCCCATGCTTCCAGGCCTGTGCGGCCAGGTAGGTGCCTGCTGCGCCACCTATAAAATAGCTGAACATATACACCGTATTCAGCCGGTTATTGGCTCCCAGGTTTAATGCAAAGAAGGAGGACTGGTTGAGGATGTGCATCGACTGTAATCCCAGGTCGAGCAGGATCACCCCAACAATCAGTCCGGCATAAGTATACCCACCGATATAAAAAATGCACCAGCTCAGGATCAGCATCACAATGGCCGACGAAATAATCCGGGATGCCGGCACCTTCCGGGCCACCCGGCCTACCAACGCAGCCGCCAATGCCCCTACCGCCCCAATAATACCGAAGGAACCGGCCACCGCCGGGCCGGCATGAAACGGGGCATCTTCCAGGTGAAACACTAACGTGGTCCAGAAAGCACTAAAGGCCGCAAAGCCCATCGCCCCGCGAAACGCCGCCAAACGCAGCACCGGCTGGGTACGGGTAAGCTGCAGCAGGGACCGCATCAATGAGCCGTAGCTCCCTTTAAAAGTGGGATGTACTTCCGGTAGCTTTAACGCAATCAACCCGGCCAACAATACCATCGCGCCCGTAGCAATATAGTACATCACCTTCCAGCCCCAAAGATCGCCAACCACCCCACTAACCACTCGCGACAATAATATACCCAGCAGCAATCCGCTCATCACCATACCGATGGCTGCACTTTGCTTTTCCTTTGCCGCCAACTCTGCTGCCATGGGCACAAACAGTTGTGGCAGTACCGATGTAAAGCCCACCATGAAACTGGCCAGGAACAACCATCCTACCGTAGGAGCAATGGTCATACCTACAAGCGATAAAATGATCAGTCCGAAATCAATAAGAATTAACCGCCTGCGCCGAAGCATATCACCTAGCGGTACAATCAGCAACAGTCCCATTGCAAAACCCACCTGCGTCAGCATCGCGATATTGCTGATGCGCCCTTCGCTTACACCAAAGTCCCGGGCCATGAGTCCCAGCAAGGGTTGGTTATAATAATTGTTGCCCACTACCACTCCCGTGGCGATAGTCATCAGCCAGAGCGTTCCACGGCTTAGTGGCGGCCTGGCCGGTGTTTGCTCCGGACGGTGCGCGCGGTGTATGTTCACGTTGGTTTTTTCTTCAGGTTCTTCTAGCATCTCAATATTCGTAGTACGCATAATCATCATGTTATAGATCCGGTTTCCGGATCCGCTTTACTTCGCGCCGGTTTATTGGTAGTTGCTTACACCCATCATCACCGGACACATCCTAAGTGAAAAAGCCCCTGAGGGCTCTTTCGTTATTGAACAGTATAAACACATTATAAAGCCGTTATTCTTTACCGTTTTTTTTTGCGGAAGCGTTTTCCAAAACCCCGGCAATTTCCGTATATCCCCTGGAGCGGGCGTGCTGTAACGCCGTAACACCATCATGATCCGGGATCTGGATATTACACCCGGCGTTTACCAACAGCTGCACCACGGTTACATATTTTTCTGATCCGTTGCCCAATACCACCGCCTCCATCAACGCCGTCCAGCCCAAACGGTTCACATGATCGACTGGGAAGCCCTTCGTGTTTGCCAGGATCTTCACCACATCAATATGCCCCCGCTCGCAGGCCGGGATCAGCGCAGTTCCGTTATACCGGTTAAACAGGTCGAAACGGGCGCCATGTGCCAGGAATAGTTTTACCAGTTCTGTAAACCCCGCCGCACCCGCATACAAGAACGGGCTGTCTTTGATCTGGTCCTGCTGATTCACATTTGCTCCATGCGCCACCAACAGGGTTGCCATCTGCAGGTTATTGGCCTGTGTGGCGATCAGCAGCAGGGACCTTTTATTCTTATCGGTAGTATTTGCATCCGCCCCTTTCTTCAACCCAGCTTCCACTACCGACAACTGATTTTTTTCTACTGCTTCTATAATATTTATACGTTGTGTATTCATATCCGCACTGTTTGTTTTTGCCTGGCAGGCATTCAGGATCCATATCGAGTACACCAATAGTAAATAATGCATAACGTTATTAATTAAAACACGACGGTTCCGCGGTGGATCAGGGAGCGCACCGGCGAGATACGCGATACGGCTTCTGCCGAGCAGCTGGCATCGATCAATACCAAATCTGCTTTATCTCCAACCCTGGGCCATTGCCGGTTACCTTTATCATCCAGCGGCAGTACATTATGGGTGGCCAGTTTTAATATACGCGACAAATCAAACTCCGTACGATATCCATACAGCTGGGCTGCAAGATTGGCTTTCTGTAATACACTGCCGGAACCAAACGTATTCCAGTGATCAATGATACAGTCGTTCCCTGCACGTACATCCACGCCGTACTTATACAACGTTGGAATGGGCATAATCATTCCTCCAAACGGAATGGTAGACATCACGCCCACTCCGGCATTCCCCATCTTCTCCGCCATTTCTTCCTGCTTCTTCCGGTCGAGATAGCCCAGGGCAAAGCAATGACTAACGAAGGTCTTTCCCTTCAAAACCGGGTTTTCGTTTACCTTGTTAACCAGGTATTCAATGGTTTTTACACCCGACTCACCCCCTTCGTGCAAATGAATATCGATGCCTTTTTTGTAATCCAGCGCCAGCTGTACCACAAAGTCCATGCTCTTCTCAATGCTGCCATCAATAGTGGTAGGATCCAGTCCCCCGATATAATCGACGCCCATTTGTGCAGCATCCTTCATCAGCGCGGCGGAATCGGTATAAAAAATACCATGTTGCGGAAACGCCACCAGCTCCGCCTCAAAAGTATCCTTTTTATTTTCCAGGGCCTTCTGCAGGTGCTTTAACGAATCCAGTTTTGAGGTAGGTTCGATATTGACATGGCTGCGGGCTATATTGCTGCCTTTTGATTGCAGCAGCTCGATCAGCTTTTCTGCTTTATAGGTAGAGTTCTTCAGCAATTCCGGGATGATCTGCTGCTCCAGCGCAATCATTCCTTTTACACCACCCTGCCGTTTACCGGTAGCCTTCCATTTTTCGCCATAATAGGTTTTATCCAGGTGGATATGCATTTCCTTGAAGGCCGGCAATAACAGTAAGCCTTTTGCATCCACTCCTTTTGCCGCCGGGTTATTGGGCAATACCGATTTTATTTTCCCATCGCTGATCTCAATGGTAAACAAGGCCGTTTTTGTACCAACCACCTCTTCTCCTTCATATTCAAACCCCGTTTCCAACCGCACATTTTTTAAGGTAAGCGTTTTCCCGGCAGTAACAGCTGTTTGACTGCCGGCGGCAACGGCCTGGCCGGTTGCCAGTAAACCACTGCCGGCGGCGAAAAGAATGGACGAGTTCTTAATAAAATCTTTCCGGGAAATGGATCTGGGTACCATAATGCGTTATTTTTTACAAAATTAATTCAAGCCTTTTCCTCCACGATGGAGGATTTATGCTATAACTTGTAAAATTTATAACTGTTCCCGGAACACGCGCGGCGCAAAACCTGTTTTGCTTTTAAAAAAATTTGAGAAATAAGCGAGATCACTAAACCCTAGTTCGTAGGCTATTTCCTTTACTGATTTTTCAGAAACCTGCATCAGGCGCTTGGCTTCCAGTATCACGCGGTTCTGGATCAGGAAGGTGGCCGGCACATGAAAATGCCGTTTGCAAAGGATGTTTAAATAGTTGGCGGTTATATGCAGCTGTCCGGCGTAGAAGGTCACCGACTTCTGTTCCTTAAAATGCAGGTCTACCAGGGATTGGTATTTTAACAATACGGGCCGTGTATGATACACTTCAAAATCCTCAAACTTCCGCTCTGCTTCCCGGCTGGCCAGTTGTGCAATCAGGCGGGTGCGAAGCGTAACAATTTCTGATTGAACCGGTGCCTGCTCCAGTTCTTCTTTTATCGAACGGAACTCATACAGCAGTTTTTTAAACACCGGTTCCGGAAGATCCAGCACCGGATGATGCTGATACAGGAAAAATGAAAAGCGTAATGCATCGGAAAACGTTTCAAAAACCGGCCGGCTGATCATCAGCTGAAATCCCGAGGTATTTTTCCCCAGCCGCCAGCTATGCACCTGGTCCGGAAACAAAAGATGCAACTGGTGAGGCCTTACCTGGTAATCAATAAAATCGATGGAATGAACACCGCTTCCCTTTTCAAACAAAAGAAAAAAGAAGAAATCATGCTTATGAGGTTTTTCAATAATCCGTGCGCCGTGCAGCTCCTGATACACCAGGTCCTCCTCGGATTGTTGTTGTTCCTTAAATTCCCGGATCCCAAAAATCGGGAAAGGTTCTTTTCCGCTCACGGATGAAAGTTACAAACTTTTTAAAGAACAGGCCCTGGCCGGCCTTGTGCATGCCGGCATGCGCAGTTTGCTTCTCATCGATTCCGATTGGATGACCGGATTGTAACGTCTGCAGCAAACAGGTTCCGGAACCGTAAAGGGTGGTATCGGCTTCTCCGCCGGTTGATGAGCGCTTCGCATGCCCATAAACGGATGAATGGCATAACCTTTCCCCCACCTGCTAAGCATGTTTCCCCAGGCTGTTACCAAAATGCTGATAGGCTTTTTCCAGCAATGCCACAAAGACCGGTAATGCAGGCTGCCGGTTCTCCGGATCAAAAACCAGCACGGTTTCCGTGCGCACCGGCAATTGCCGCAATGGTGCAAAATCCAGATCCGTAAAGCGGAATAATTTCCGGACCGATTGCGGAACAATGGCCAGGCCCATACCATCGGCCACTAACTCCAGGATGGAGGGCATATTATTACTTTCATGGATCACCTGTGGCTCAAAGCCCAGCTGGTGGCAGCAATAAATAAACTGCTGATGGTAATCCGGCGCATAATCCTTATTAAAGGAAACAAACGGCTGCTTGGCCAGTTCCCGCAGAGGGATCTTTTTTCCCTTCGGCTTCGCCAGGCAAAAATATTCGGTCAGCATTAACCGCTGCTCTAGTTGCGGGGCCAGCACCGGTGCGCGGGTAATACCCAGATCAAGCGTTCCGCTTTCCAGGGCGGCCCGCTGCCGTTGTGTAGCTGCTTCATACAGGTTTACGCGCAAAAAAGGATATTGTTCTTTTACCGTTTTCAGCACCTGGGCGAGAATGCTCCGGGGTGTGGAGCTGATATATCCCAACCGGAAGGTACCGGCCACGGAATCGTGGATCTGCTTGGTCTTTAATTTTGCCCTTTCCAGCTGCTGCAGCAGGGCCGTGCTTTCAGACAGAAAATACCTGCCAGCCTCCGTAAGCGTTACCCGTTTATTATTCCGCTCAAACAGCAGTACGCCGAGTTCCGTTTCAAGCTCCCGGATCTGCCGGCTTAATGGGGGTTGTGAGATAAACAGTTTTGCTGCCGCTCTTCCGAAATGCAACTCTTCTGCAAGCATCTGGAAGTATAATAAATGCCGGATTTCCATGATACCTTTTAAGTATTAATAGATGATAAAAATAGCATTTTTAAAGTATCGGTTCTGTTTTTACTTTTGAATGAAAACCATTGTATGGAACAAAAATCAACATTGAAAGAAATTGAAGCGCGGTTCGACCAGGATGTGGCCCGTTTCTCCAATCTTGAAACCGGTCAGCAAACCACGCTGGATGCCAGCTTTAATATGGAGCTGATCACGGACGGTATCGTTGCCACTACCCCCGATTTAAAAAAGTTGCTCGACATCGGATGCGGCGCCGGTAACTACCCGGTAAAGCTACTGGCAAAAACAAGTATCAACCCTGATGTAACGCTTGTAGATCTCAGCCAGCCTATGCTGGAGAAAGCCAAAGAACGGGTACAGCCATTGACTACCGGCAGGGTAACTACTATCAAAGAAGACTTCAGAACAGCGGAGCTGGAGGAAGCCGCATATGATGTCATCATCGCTACGGCCACACTGCATCATTTGCGGGAGGATGCCGACTGGGAAGCCGCTTTTGCAAAATTTTACCAGCTTCTGAAGCCAGGTGGCAGCATCTGGATCTTTGACCTGGTAACCGAAGATCATCCGGCCATTCAACATCTGCTTTTTACACAACACTACGGCAACTTCCTCACCGGCCTGAAGGATGCCGCCTACCGGGATCATGTATTTGCCTATATCGAAAAAGAAGACTCTCCCAGAAGTGTGCTTTATCAAACCCATCTTTTACAGCAGTCGGGTTTTAAAACCGTATCACTCCTTCATAAGCATCTTTGCTTTGCTTCCTTTGTAGCTTTTAAATAAGCCCGCAAGTACATTTGACAATCTTAAAAATCTTGTCGAAATTTGCCAGGCTGAGAAGCGCATCCTGTTTTGCAGATGCCCGCGAAAATATCCGGACATTGCATACGGGAATCATAAACAAAGTACCAATGACAGGCCTGATCAACGAGCTGAATAGCATGCGCAGTTTTTTTCACACGGGAGCTACGCGTTCCATCGCGTTCCGGAAAAAGCAACTGCAACAATTAAAAGAAAGCATCCTGCGTCATGAAGAAGCATTGAGCAATGCATTGTTTCAGGATCTGCATAAAAGCAAGGAAGAGGTCTGGATCACCGAAACCGGAATGGTCATCTCGGAGATCGATGCCTGCATCCGTTCGCTGAATGAGTGGATGGCTCCGCAACCGGTGGCCACCAACCTGGTCAATATGCCCGGCAAAAGCAGCATTCTTTACGAGCCGTTGGGCCTGGTGCTGATCATCGCTCCCTGGAATTATCCTTTTCAGTTATTGTTCATGCCGCTGATCGGCGCCATTGCGGCGGGTAACTGTGTGGTATTAAAACCCAGCGAACTGGCGGCAGCCACGGAAAAAGTGATGGGACAGATTATCGGTGAAGCGTTTCCTGCCAACTATATACTATATGTTCCGGGAGAAGGGGTTACCCTCATTCCCCGGTTGATGGACGACTTCCGGTATGACCACGTTTTTTACACCGGAAGCACGATGGTAGGAAAGATCATTTATCAAAAAGCAGCAGCGCAACTCACACCGGTAACACTGGAGCTCGGAGGAAAAAGTCCTTGTGTGGTAACCGCCAATGCAACGTTGAAAACGGCAGCCAAACGGATCATCAATATCAAATTCTCCAATGCCGGCCAGATGTGCATTACCCCGGATTACCTGCTGGTGCATCACTCGGTTAAAGAAGCGTTGATCCAGCTTCTGAAAGCAACCATCCTCAAATTTTACGGGCAGCACCCCATCAGTAGCTATGATTATGGCCGTATCATCAACAACAGGCATTTTCATCGCCTGAAGCAGTTGATGAACGGACAAACCATCCTGCATGGCGGCGAACACAACGAAGAACAATTGTTTATTGCGCCCACGCTGATCGATGCGCCACCCATGGATGCACCGGTTATGAAAGAAGAAATTTTCGGACCGCTGCTGCCCGTTATTGGTTATGAAACCGAAGAAGAAGCGCTGGCCCTTATCCGGCAGAACGAAAACCCGCTGGCCTTTTATGTATTTACCAACGATAAAAAAGAGGCAGACCGGTGGCTGCAGCAGGTGCCCTTTGGCGGCGGGTGCGTAAATACGGCAGCGATGCATTACCTGAATAAAAACCTACCCTTCGGAGGCCGGGGCAACAGTGGCATCGGGCGCTATCATGGACGGTTTTCCTTTGAAACCTTTAGCCATGCAAAAGGCATTTTAAAAGCCCGTAACTGGCCCGATATCCCATTGGCGTATCCTTCGCTGAAAGGAAAACTGAAAACCTTAAAAAGGGTAATATAAGCGGATCCCATACGCTTCAGGATAAAACATGCTTCCCCAAAAAATCGATTTACAATATAAAAAGGCTGCATCAAAAATCTTCAGGGTAATATTGCCTTCTCAACAATAGGTACACCCAATCATTTTTGATACAACCTCTGGTCAACCCCATCGGGTCATTTAAAGAATGTTAACCCATAGCTGGCAGGTGCTCAGCAACAGGGCGCATGCATTCCGGACTACCCGTTTGTTTCATCTGCAATATCGGCATCCGGCGCATTCTTCTTTACCGATTCAATCCCGTTTTCCCGTGCTGCCTCCGACTCATACAGTTCGCTTTTACCGATCACCTGGCCATTGCCAGCCTTCAGATTGAAAAACGGTTTGCCATTGGATGAGGTTTTACGCTCGAAATTATCATCCTCCGGCGCATTTTTCTTTACAGAGTCAATACCATTATCACAGGCTGCTTTTGTAGTATAGCCTTCGCTGGTAAGAATTACCTGGCCATTGCCGGCTTTCAGGTTAAACTGGAACTCTCCGTTGGTTCTTTTGGTAATTACAAATTTACCCATAGTTGATTTTCTTTAAAGGTAACGCAATAGATTATTGAAATACTTGATGTACTAAAGTTAAGGAAACGGATTTATAAACACTCCTCCCGGGTATGCAAAATCTTTTATCGCATCGGCCGGAAGCAATAACACACAGCCGGCCCCTCCGCAACAACAAATGCCGCCGCTCCAAAACGCTGCTGAAAAACAGCCTGGGTCTACTCACAAAAATGCGCTGATTATACAAGCATCAACAGCTGCATAAAACCAGCGCCATCCGCGGCAAACGTATACAATATCAATTTTGCTACAGTCCCAATACCGCCTTTAACTTTCCATACCCATTCCGGCTTACATTGATCTTTGTGCCATTTTTAAGAATCGCTACATGCCCGTCTTTTTCATAGGGATCAATACGCGTAATTTCCTGTATGTTCACAATGTAGGAACGGTGGCTCCGTACAAACAGGTCGGCCGGTAAAAAAGCTTCAAAGAATGACATTGTCTTATTTTTAAGGAAATAGCCATCCTTTGTAAAGATTTTTACAAAATCATCCGCAGCTTCCAGGTATAATACCTCCTGTACCGGGATGATCTTGATCTTACTTCCGTTTTTTACCACGATCCGGTTATTGGAATTGGGCAGCTGTACATCATTCAGCAGCTCCTGTGTATTGGTTGCGCTTCCTTTATGCTGCGCCAGGAATTTATTCACGGCTTTATCAAAGCGCTCCTGGTCAAAAGGCTTTAACAGATAATCCACCGCATGGGCTTCAAAGGCCTTGATCGCATATTCATCAAATGCCGTGGCAAAAATTACGGCTGGGGGCTCTTCGATCAGTTCCAGCATTTCAAAGCCACTGATCTTGGGCATCTGGATATCCAGAAAAATCAGGTCAGGCTTGTGCTCCTGTATGGCCTTCATGCCCTCAAAACCGTCTCCGCATTCGGCCACCAGCTCCAGCTGGGGATACTTCTGCAGATACTCCTTTACCATGCTTCTTGCCAAAAATTCGTCGTCGATGATGATTACTTTGCTCATGCCTGTTGTGGTATTTTTACGATTGTATAATAAATATTCTCTTTTGTTTTTGTAGACAGCAGGTCATTCCTTCCATACAGCAGGTATAACCGTCTTTTGATAGAGCTCAATCCAAAACCGGTACCCGTTTTGGGCAGGGAGGTTTCCGGATCAAAAGGGTTGCTGACCATAATGCATAATTCCGACAGCTCCTTGGTACTTTCTATCGTAATCAGGGTTTCGCCGATCGTATCATACAGCCCGAATTTGATCGCGTTTTCAACAATGGGCTGAAGCAGCAATGTGGGCAACTGCAATTCTTTGGTATCCTCATCAATGGAAATGGAAGTCATCAGCCGGTTTCCGAAACGCACTTTTTCGATCTCCAAATATAAGTTCAAATAATTAATCTCCTCGGTAAGGGAGATCATTTGAGATTCCTCCTTTTTGAGTGTTCCTCTTAAAAAATCCGACAGTTGTTGCACCATCCGCCGTGCCTGCTGGGGATTCAACCCGATCAGCGCGTTAATGGAGTTAAGACTGTTGAACAAAAAATGAGGTTGTAATTGCTGACGCAGTTTAAACAGCTCCGCTTCCCTTGACAGCCGGTCTGCATCCGTACGCCGCTGCTCTACTTTTTGCCGCTCTACCCAGTTGTACCACAAAATGGCCGCAATGGTAAGAATGGTAAGTACCAGGAAGGCAAAGCCCGCACGGATGATCAGTGAGTTTTTGAGAAAAGCGGCATATACCTCGGAATCTCCCAGGAATATTTTCAAAAAGGTATTGGAAACAAAAAGCCACAAACCCGTTAAAACCAGGCAGGCCGCAATAACGCTGGTATATTGATAGGTTGACGGCAAATAGTACTTGGTTACATTCAGCATCAGCAAACCGGCTACCAACAGCAGGAAATTGCTCAGCAAGCTATCCGTCAGAACGGTGTAAAGCGGGAAAAACGGGAAATAACTACGCAGGAAAAATACCTGGGCGGTCACCAGAACCACCCAGGCAATAATCAGGGGTGTAAGAAATCTTTTAGCTGTTAACGGCGAGGACGACACTGAATTATTTGGAATTTGAAATTCGGGATTTAAAATTTAAGATCCGGGACATAGCCCCTTCTGTTGTAAAACGGTAACGTATGCACGATTGGCCTTTCACTATTGATTATTGCTGATTCACGATTTCCTTCGCCACTAAAAGCTCTTGATATCAATACCCCCTAAAATTACGGTTCCTTTTAACACCAGCGTTTTTGTAGTATCCACATTGCCCATCGATACCCGTTTATCCTTTACCTCCCCAAGGATGGCCACGGCTTCTGAAACCACATTCCAGTGAGAGGGGATCAGCAGGGTAGCCCCGCCCAATATGGCTGTTACCTCCAGTACCGCCGTTCCGCTGATATCGGCCTGCAGCAGGTCAATTTCACTGCCACCGAATACATTTACCATATCGCCGCCCCTGAAATTTTTTGACAATACTTTTTTCTTGGTCCCTCCAAAAATAGAGGTAGCGTCAATGATATCTTCATTACTGATGCTGCCCCGGTAGGTTTTTTTGCCGGTCGGATCGCCGGTACTGGGGTCCTGGGTTATAAATTCATAGCTTTTTTTAGGACGCAGGATAAAAAACAGACCGGCACCGATGAGGGCAATGGGGAAGATAAATTTCCGCAGTGCATTAAAGAGGAAGAACTCATTGACCAGGAACAGGGATCCTACCAGGATCAGGATCAGCCAGCCGGGCCCCTGAAAATTTTTACGGAAGCCGATAAAGATCCCCAGCACGATCAGGAACATCTGCCAGGAAAGCATAAAATCCGGAAAAATGAAACCCATTCGTTTCAGCAGGTACACCACACCGATCAGCACCAAAAACAGGCCCACCCATATATGTCCCTGTGCATTCCGCTCTTTAAAATAAGGCGGTTGCCCGGTTCCCGGAGGCTGTGTCTCCGGCCGGTCGCTTTTCTCTGATTTATTATAGAATTCGGTATTGTACGGATTATTTTCACTCATTGTTCAATATTTTCTGTAAAAATACCCCCCTAAGATAGGCCTTACAACAGATTTTTCGTATGTAAACGCCAGATATCGGTAAATGGGCGGATTGCCACGGCGAATGACAACCGCGTTTTCAGGAAATCCGGTTCAGGCGGTAAAATGCTCATTTTGCAGGGGTGATAAATTCAAATTTTTCTCCATCGAACAGGCCTTTATCGCTTAGTTTCAGAGCGGGGATCACCAGTAAGGCCATAAACGAAAGCGTCATAAAAGGAGCCGAAAGTGTTGAGCCCATTGCCTTTACCATCTGGTCAATGGCCGTATAAGCCGCCGCAACCGCATATCCGTCTTCATTGCTCATCAATCCCGCCACCGGCAGCCGTACAATCGCTTCCTGCGCACCGTCTACAGCCGCAACTCCGCCTTTTGCAGCAATCACCAGGTTCACGGCACGGCACAAACTTTCATCGTCTACGCCTACGGCAATAATATTATGACTGTCATGTGCCACAGAAGAAGCCATGGCACCCCGTTTCAGCCCGAAATTCCGGATAAACGCCACCGCCGGCGCTGCCTCCTTGTACCGGTTCACTACCGCAATTTTCAACAGGTCCTGTCCGGGATCGCTTACAAAGACTCCGTCCTCTTGCCGGAGCTGCACGTGCAAAGCGTTGGTGATCAGTTGCCCATCAAGGGCCTCAATCACGGGCAGCTCCGGTGCCCCGGTAACGGGTATCCGGAAATCAGCGGCTGTTTTCGGCCGGCATTCAAAATAATTGATCACCCCGGCCCTGGAAGTCTGGATATTCGTTTTGCCTCCCTTCGCCACCAGGCTTCCATTAATATAGGTTTCAAGGACCCTGAAATGCTGCAGGTCCGCTACCACGATCAGGTCTGCCGGATCACCTTTTTTGAGCTGTCCTACATCCAGTTTATAATGCGTAACCGGGTTTACACAGGCGGCCTGCAATACATGAAACACATCTACGCCTCTCTCCACCGCCCGGGCACATAGCTGGTTTATATGTCCGGCTTCCAGGCTATCCGGGTGTTTGTCATCGCTGCAAAACATGATCGCGTCCGGATAATCATTGAGAAGATCGATCAGCGCATCAAAGTTCTTTGCAGCGCTTCCTTCCCGGATCAGGATTTTCATGCCCGCCTTTAGCTTATCCAGGGCTTCTTCTTTTGTAAAGCATTCATGATCTGTTCCGGGTAGCCCTGCAGTGGTATCGGCGATGGCTTCCGCATAGCGCAGCGCGTCTTCCCCTCTTAAACCCGGGGCATGCCCGTCAACGGGTTTTCCTGCCTGGTGTGCCGCCTTTATTTTTTCCATCACTTCAGGGTCCTGCGCCAGCACGCCCGGAAAGTTCATCATCTCGCTCAGGTAACGGACTTCGGGATCTTGCAACAGCTCGGTTACCTCCTTCACACCCAGTTTTGCACCCGCCGTTTCAAAAACCGTGGCCGGCACACAACTGGGGGCGCCGAAATTAAATTTAAAGGGCACCGTTCTCCCGTTTTCGATCATATACCGCACCCCCTCCATCCCGCATACATTGGCGATCTCATGTGGGTCACTTACCGTGGCTACCGTTCCGTGTACTACCGCCAGGCGTGCAAATTCGGAGGGCACCAGCATACTGCTTTCGATGTGTACATGACTGTCTGTAAAGCCCGGTAGTATATAGGGATACCCCGCTACCGGCTGCGCTTCGATCACCTGCACATCGCTGATCGTTCCCGCATCAAATTCCACTAATGCAAGGCTGACCGTCCGCGCCATAATATCCACCAGATTTCCTTTTACCTGTTTCATTACATGTATCAATTTGAGTAAATGTAAAAAATTGTTCCAGAATAAAATAACACCCCGCTTGAACAGGAACATTTAGCCTGTAATTTTGTATCAAATCGTTTATATGTCCGGGGACCCTCAAATTTTTCAGACGGAAAGCAGGACGCGATGGAACACGTTTAAGTGGATCAGCCGGCTGCTGGTTTTCCTGGCCATTGCGATGATTCCATTGGGTATTTTTTCCATTAGCCGGGTAGATAATTTACTGTTGCCCGGTCTTTCAAAAGCCGATACCAACCGGACGATCCACCTGACCATCCCTAAGAGCCTGAGTGAAAAAGATAAGAAAAAGTACAAGGGCATGCAGGCATTCATCAGTGCCCGGGCACAAAACAACGCCTATATCGCGCAGGAAAAGAAACGGCCCAAAAGTGCCGGAATCCGCGCTGCATTTTTTGTAGACTGGGATCCGCAATCGCTTTCTTCCTTAAAGTCGAACGTTGACAAACTGGATATGGTATTACCGGAATGGTTCCTGCTCGATCCGGATGCGGATACCCTCCGGCCCAATATCGACAACGATGCGTTACAGATCATGCGCAAGGCCAAAGTGTCCGTCATCCCCATGCTGACCAATGTGCAGAATGGAGATTTTGATGGAAAACTGCTGCACCGGATACTGAGCAACCCACAGAAAAGGAACCGGCTGCTGCAAGACATCCTCAATACCATTGAAAAATACAAGCTAAACGGTATTAACCTGGATCTTGAGGAACTCCAAGAAGGCACCCTGCCGTATCTGCGCCAATTCCAGGAAACATTATACAGGGAATTGCACAGTCGCGGGCTCCTGGTAACACAGGACATACTGCCTAATGACGACAATTATAACATCGCTGAAATTGCCCGGCTGAACGATTATATTTTTCTGATGGCCTATGACCAGTTTTACGACACCAGCATCCCCGGGCCGGTAAGCGAACAACGCTGGATTGAAAAGGTACTGGATGATGCCGCCAAAAATGTGCCCTCTGAAAAGATCGTGCTCTGCATGGCCACTTATGGATATGATTGGCCGGAGAACCGGGCCGCACAAAACCTCACCTATGCGCAGGCCATATCCGCCGCCAAGGAACACAATGCCAGCATTGAATTTGACAACAACACGTATAATTGTCATTTCAGTTATACCGACTATAGCAATGTAAAGCACCAGGTCTGGTTCAACGATGCGGCCAGCAATTTTAATACGATGCGGTTTGCAGACGACTATGGTGTGGCCGGCATCGCCATTTGGCGATTGGGAGCAGAAGACCAACGCTTATGGACCTTTTACAAACGAAACCTCACCACCGAAGCAATGCGATCGCAGGCCCGGCTGTTCCAACGGCTCGAAAACATCCCGGTATCCTTTGAAAAACCCGATTATGTGGGCGATGGAGAAGTACTCGATGTGATCTCCGAGCCGCAGAATGGCCGCATGAAAATAACTGCAGACACCCTGAATGATTACCTGATTCAGGAAGAACAATATATTGAGCTCCCCACCAAGTATGTGATCCGGCGGTTTGGCCAGGTAGTACCGGGCAAACAGGTACTGCTTACTTTTGATGACGGTCCGGACCCTGAATATACCCCTCAGATCCTCAGCATACTCAAACGGGAGCAGGTACCCGCCGCATTCTTTGTAGTAGGCATCAACATTCAAAACCATTTACCGGTATTTGAACAGGTTTATAAAGAAGGCTTCGAAATCGGCAACCACACATTTACCCATCCCAATATTGCCAGTGTGGGCATCCGGCGCGCACAAACTGAGATCGATGCCACCCGTCTTTTAATTGAAGCCGTTACCGGGCGCAGCACCATTCTCTTCCGGCCACCTTTTAATGCCGATGCTGAACCTACATTGCAGGTAGAGTTGCAACCGGTGGCTTTAAGTAAAAAGCTCAAATACTATGCAGTGGGAGAAAGCATTGATCCTGAAGACTGGGATCTGGATAGTGCCCACGTAAATGCAGACAGTATTTACAACCGTATTGTGCGGCAATATGAAGCCATGCCCTATAAAGACCGCGGCATTATTTTATTACACGATGCCGGTGGCAACCGGCAGGGAACTGTGGATGCCCTGCCCCGGATCATTAAATATTTTAAGGATCGCAACATCCAATTCATTACGGTAGCGCAATTGCTCAATCTTACCCGCGACCAGGTAATGCCCCCTGTAAAAAACGATATGCTGCAGGCGGATAGTTTTGCCACCAAACTTGTTTTCTGGATATCGCAGTTCCTTACTACTGCGTTCTGGCTGGCGATCTTTCTGGGGTTGGGCCGTGTTATTTTTATGGGCATCCTCGCCGTGCTCAATTACCGGCGCCAGAAAAAAGAAACACGCCCTCCATTGGGAGCCTTTAAAGAAAAAGTAAGCATTATTGTTCCCGCATACAATGAGGAAGTCAACTGTGTTAGAACTGTCAACAGCCTTCTAAAACAAGATTATCCCAACCTGGAGATCATTTTTGTAGATGACGGTTCAAAGGACCAAACATTTAAGAACATCAGTGAAGCCTTTGCCGGCCATCCAAACGTAAACGTACTCACCAAGCCCAATGGAGGCAAGGCTTCAGCACTCAACTATGGCATAGGGCAGGCATCTGCTGATTACCTGGTTTGTATTGATGCAGACACCCAGCTGCGGAAGGATGCCATCAGCCAGCTCATGCGGTATTTTGTAAATGAAACCATTGGTGCCGTAGCAGGTAATGTAAAAGTGGGCAATATCAACAATGTGCTTACCCGCTGGCAGTCGATCGAATACATTACCGCTCAGAATTTCGACCGCCGGGCATTTGATTATATCAACGGGATCACCGTGGTTCCCGGTGCTATCGGCGCCTTCAGGAAAGAAGCCATTGTGGAAGCCGGCGGCTTTACCACCGATTCGCTGGCAGAAGATTGTGATCTTACCATCCGCATCCTGCGCCAGGGATATGTTATCCGCAACTGTAATGATGCGGTTGCCATTACCGAAGCACCCGAAACCATCCGGCAGTTCTTAAAACAGCGCTTTCGCTGGAGTTATGGGGTGATGCAAAGTTTCTGGAAAAACAGGGATGCCTGTTTCAGGGCGCGGTATAAAGGATTGGGTATGGTATCCCTTCCCAATATCCTTTTATTCCAGATCATACTTCCCATTATTGCACCCATTGCCGACCTGCTGTTTTTCTTCTCTATTTACTACAACTGGCCCAATGCGCAACACACCAGCTGGACCGATCTGAACCGGATCCTGTTCTACTATGGCATCTTCCTGGTGGTAGACGTACTGGTAGCGGCCTTTGCATTCAGCATTGAAAAAGAAAAAAATTACTGGCAGCTTTTATGGCTCATTCCCCAGCGTTTTGTATACCGGCAGATCATGTATATTGTGCTCTTCCGGTCACTGCGCCGCGCCATCAAAGGCGAAGGCCAGGGTTGGGGAAACCTGAAGCGTACCGGCAATGTTGTTCTAAAGGAACCATAATCCGGTGCAGTTCCGTTTTCGTTAGCCCCGCGTGTCCATCAGGGAAACATACCGGTTCATATGCCGGGCTGCAATTTCGTCCGCACAGGCCAGGATCGTGGCAACCTTTTCCTTCAGTGCTTCCAGGAGATGATCCGGCACCGTAAAATCATTCTTATACCGTCCGCCGGTATAGGAGCTTTCCAGCAGTTCCAACAGTTCAAGTTCGGCTGCCGTTTTAAAAAAAGAAGCAAACCGGCGATGGATACGGCTGCAATGATATAACAGTTCCCGGATCGAGTGCTGGCGCAGGTATACACCGGAAAAGGCTGCTGCAAACCCGCGCAGCGAAAGTTCAGTAGCCTGATGCAGCATAAAACAGCCCAGTTCATTGGCTCCTTCCTTTTGAAACAGCGATGCGTGTTCAAAGATCCGCCGGCCCCTTCCCGACCCGGTTTCAAGTGTTTGCCGCGACTTTTCCAGCCATTCCTGTATCACCCGGTTATCCATTGATTCCAATACAGCGCCTTTCCGGGCATACACCAGCCGTTCCTCGTTGCAACTCAGCACACAAAACAGATTTCCCTGCTTCCGCTGTTGCAGGAATTGACTACGCTGGCACAAGGTGAACCGGATATTCCAGGTTCCAAAAGTGGCGGCATGAATGTAGGCATGCAGGTCTTTAAAATTGCGCGCTTCCTGCGGCTGTAATACAATAAACAGATCCAGGCTGCACTGTTCTGCAGTATGCTCCATTTCGAAAATAAATTCAGGTGCACACAATCCGGAGATCCATGCAATCACCTGCGCCCTCGACAGGCCGGAGGGCGGCTGCCCGTTCAGGGGAGTGGCGGGCCCATCCGGATCAAACAGCCGCTCTACATCCGGGATCAATTCATAGAGATAGTGGGCAAAGCCCCGCTCGGCTTCTTTTACGATCAATTGTTTTAGCAGGTTACATTTTGTAGTTGCATCCCATTGCGGTAAAACAACACCACCGCTGTGTAACAGCCGGATATCGGGTATTGGTTCGTTTTTCATTTATCGGAAATTTATAGATTAGAAAATGCGATCACAAAGAAGTGCACAAAGCGGGCATACGCTTTAATGAATGACACGGACTCTAATAGGTGCGGGGAGACGGCATCACAAACTTCTGGGCATTCCAGGCATTTGAACCGGGAGTACGTTATTCTGAAGGGCCCTCCTGCTTTTTTTCCTCAATGCCAAAAAGTGCAGGGTACCGTTTGATCATATGGTAAGGCGCCCGCAACATACACAATAGCGACTCATAATCGAAAAGAACATTCTTATGATCGATCTTAAAATAGGTTCCACATCCCAATATGCAATCTAAAACAGACCAGAGGTAAACACGGGCCTTGCGCTCGGAATAAGTGGCGGTAAAACCCAGTATCTGCTGGTAGGCCTTGCCGGTTTCCGGCAGGTAGCGGTAAATCACCTGGCGATCGGCAATAAACAGCCGCTTCTTTTTCATTTTCATCCATTCATGAACCGCATAGTGCGATGCATCCATCAGCAAATGAAAATGCATGGCAAACCGCAACAGGAAATTCCGGTCCATATCATCGCTGAACGCGCTATACTCTGCACAAATCGTACAATGCACCCATTCATTCCATTGCGCCTGCAGATCCTGAAGAGCGGTACTATCCAATACCCGCATCAGGCAGTAAAAGGGATTCGATTTTACCAGGTGCATAAAATGATAACCGGGTTGAAAGTTGCTTTCATTGAAACGGGCCTGGTTTTCCTGGTGTTTTTCTTCTTCAGATTCGAAATGGGCGGCATCCTCGGATACGATCGAGAGAATCTCGTTATTTTTGTAGTTCATGGCTGTGTGTTTTATTGTTAGCACCCCAAAGATACAAACCTATTTGTGATAAACAAACAAAAATGAACAAATCTTCAACTTTTTTTGAACGACTGGAGCAATTCAGTGCTGCTGAGGGGTTTAAATCGATCAATGATTTTGCTATTAACGGACTGAAGTATAAATCGTCGCAGAAGCTCAACCGGCTCCGCGACAGGAAAAACAAGCCTTCGCTGGAAATCATTGAAGATATTAAAAACCGGTTTGCACATGCAGATTTGAACTGGCTTATCTCCAATAAAGGGGCGAAGTATCTGACGGATGCCGACCTGGTGTTACAGGAACCGCCGGAGCCGCAACCCTGCAAGGAATGTGCACTGCGGGAAAAGATCATTACGAGCCAGGAACAGGCCATAAAGGCCTTGCAGGGCCAGGCCGATGCCTTACAATTAAGTATGGAAATCATCAGCCGGAAAACGATCCGGAAAAACGCATAGCTTTAACAGGATGCCGCTATTACAGGTCAATTCATATCCTTTCCGGCCTTCAGCTTGCCGATCTGCTCCAGCAGGTTATTCCGGGTATTGATTTCACCGGCTTTAGGTAATGCCTGCTGGGCATATTTAAGTGCCGTTTTATAATCCCCAAGTGCCGAATATGCCCTCGCCATGCCCAGCAGCGTTGTAAACTCGTTTGGATACTTTTTATAATTATCTTTGAAAACGGCCGCCGCTTCCTGCAGCTTTTGCTGCTGCATCAACGTACGCCTGTACATATGAACTTCATTCATGTCTGCATGTACAAGAGCGGCCCTCATTACGGCTGCAGCCTCATTGCTGCGGCCTGCCTTTTCCAGTAGCTGCGCCTTCGTGTTTAAGGCCGCAAATGCTTTTTCGCCACCAAAACTTTTGCCGGTTGCAGAATCTGCCCAAAGCAGCGCCTGGTCTAAATTTACATTCCGTTGCAGGCACCAGAGCGCCGCCTGGTTCCATGCCTGCCAGCCAAAGCCCTTTTCTGTTCTCAATTCCTGGCGAAATACGGCCAGCTGATCATTGATATAATCCGTCTCCACCCTGAAGGGAACGGCCAGCTTTTCCCATTGCAACGTAACCGTTGCCCCTGTTTCTGTTTCATCAGAAAACTCATATTTCAATCGCTCTACAGTTTTCTCCAGCGGCAGCGGCTTTACCGGTACCCGCAGCACGTCCTCCTTCGCATCATAAAAATAACTGCCCCAGGAGCCCGCATTCTTTGAAAAGATCAGGATGCATTCAGCGGGCGCGTACGCAATAAAAAAGCCATACTTGCCTGCGGGGAGTAATCGCCCTTCAACTTTTACCGCATTAGAAAATTCGATGGTCGTATTTTCATTGGCCCCCGCCCGCCAGGGTGCCGCCTTGCTGCTGCCAAACCCCAGGTCTCCAAATCCCTCATACACCAACCCACCCCAGATCTTTCCCTCCCGGCCTTTTACAGCCGGCCGGTCATAATGTATGGTTACATCCGTAAGACCGATGCGTTCGCTTACAGATGCCTTTTTGTTACCGCCGCTGGGCGGGGTGGTTAGTAACAGCTGTGCCTGGGCAGCAATACCGGCAAAGCAGGCAAACCCAAAAAGCAGTTTCTTTTTCATTTTTTAATCGTTTCTACAAAATTAGTCTACTTGGTTACAGCTTTGCGCAACCATCGGCGACAAAACCCTGTTTCGGGCACCGGTTGCCCGGTCGTTTGTAACCGATTCACCTGTTTCGGCGATGGTCATTCCCCGTTATTCTCAGTAAATTTATAGGTTGGTAAAACAATACGGATAACCGGCTTAAATTTTTATTATATGCCTAAATATCTAATCGAACGGGAAATTCCCGGCGCAGGAAGTCTTACCCCCGATCAGTTAAAACATGTTTCGCAAACGTCTTGTAATGTGTTGCGGGAAATGGGACCGGAGATCCAATGGGTACAAAGCTATGTAACCGGCAATAAAATCTATTGCGTGTACATTGCTCCAAACGAAGCCCAGGTAAGGGAACACGCCGCAAAGGGAGGCTTTCCGGCCAACGCCATCAATGAGATTGCCACGGTAATTGATCCTACCACGGCGGAATAATGGCGATAGGGATCATAAATGTATGCAGGTGATGCGGGATCGTAATCAATCAGCCAGCAGGTCCGGGCGGCGGTCCTTTGTGCGTTGCAGTGCCTTCTCATAGCGCCATTCTTCAATTTTTGCATGATTGCCGCTCATCAGCACATCCGGCACCTGCATGCCTTCAAAATCAACCGGGCGGGTGTACACCGGAGGCGCCAGCAGGTTGTCCTGGAACGAGTCGGTTAACGCCGAGGTTTCGTCATTCAGCACGCCGGGCAGCAGGCGGCCAATTGCATCTACCAGCACGGCAGCAGCCAGTTCGCCTCCACTCAAAACATAATCCCCGATAGAGAGTTCAAGCGTTACATATTTCTGCCGGATGCGTTCATCGATCCCTTTATAATGACCGCAGATGATCAGCAGGTTTTCTTTTAAGGAAAGCGCATTGGTCATACGCTGGTTCAGTGTTTTCCCATCCGGTGTTACATAAATAATTTCATCAAATTTCCGGCTGGCCGAAAGCTCGGTAATGGCATTTACCAGGGGCTCACACATCATAACCATGCCTGCCCCGCCTCCATATTGATAGTCATCTACCTGGCCGTATTCATTAACCGCCCATTTTCGTAAATGATGTACTGCAACAGTAAGCAAACCCTTATCCTGCGCACGTTTCATAATACTGTGTTCAAAAGGACTGGTCAATAATTCGGGAAGCACGGAAATAATATCAATATGCATTATACTATTTGAGATTTGAGATTCGAGATTCAGACTCAGATTGGAATTTAGAATTTGAGCTTTGGAATTTTCTTTTCGCCTCACTCCTCGCCGTCCATAAAATCATCCAGGTCTCTTCGTTCCTTTTTGGTAGGACGGCCGATCTTACTCAACCGCTTTCCGCTGAAAAATGAAGCCGCCTGCACCTTTGCTTTTTCCAGCTCTTCCGCCGGCGTAAGGTCGGTATAATATTTTATGGCCTCCTCATACTTCAACCGGGTATGGAGCAAACCGGTAACCTTGACTACCCATCTGCGGCCTTCCGTGCGCACGTCGTACACATCGCCCAGATGCACATTCTTACCGGGTTTGGCCGACTCTTCCTGGTATTTTACTTTGCCGCTATTACAGGCATCCGTAGCCAGCCGTCTTGTTTTAAAAAGCCGGATGGACCAGAGGTATTTATCTAAACGTAGTTTTTCTTTTTCCATTTTTTTGTACATGCGCTGTTACAACCAATCCCGGAATGGCACTTCGCCGTTCTTTCCTCCCGTACCTTCTTTCATTCGTGCCTGAACGTACTTCAGATCGATACGAAACCTATATGAGGTCATACTGAACTTGTTTTCAGTATCTATCACGGACATTAAAGCGGATGTCGTCGTCTGCCACCCGCGATCCCAGCGCTCCGCCGATACAGGTGGCGTTCATCGTGTCTGGCATTAAAGACCACGAATACACAAATCCGTTTAAGGCATTCGTGCATTCGTAGCTATTTATCTTACTCCCCGAAATACTTATGGAAGTAAGGGATGGTTTCAATACCCTTGTAATAGTTTTCGATATTGTATTTTTCGTTGGGGCTGTGCAGGCCATCATTATCCAGCCCAAAGCCCATGAAAATAATCTTGATGCCCAGTTCTTTTTCCAGCACCGAACAAATAGGAATACTACCACCACCTTTTACCGGGATGGGGGTTTTACCGAAGGTGGTTTCCAGTGCCCTTGAAGCAGACTGGTAGCCCTTGCTATCGATGGGGGTGCCATAAGGCTCGCCGCCATGATGTTCAAAGGCATTTACCTCCACACAGGATGGAGCGATCTTACGGAAATGCTCCAGCAATAACTTAGTGATTTTTTCGCTGGTTTGGTTGGGTACCAACCTTGCAGAGATCTTGGCCGTTGCCTTTGCCGGCAATACCGTTTTGGCTCCCTCCCCTGTATAACCGCCCCAGATACCGTTCAGTTCCAATGTGGGCCGGATACCCGTACGCTCATAGGTAGTAAAGCCTTTCTCACCGTACAGTTCCTTAATACCGATCTCGTCTTTATACTCCTGCTCATTAAACGGCGCTTTGTTGATCAGTTCCCGCTCTTCCGCAGAAACCTCCAGTACATCATCATAAAAGCCCGGAATGGTAATGTGATTGTTTTCATCATGACAGCTGGCAATCATTTTCGACAGGATCACAATGGGATTGGCCACTGCACCCCCATAGGTACCGCTGTGCAGGTCTCTTGCAGCCGCGGTTACTTCTACTTCAATATAGCTCAGTCCGCGCACACCCGTATCCAGTGAAGGATTTTCCATGCTCAGCAATGAGCTGTCGCTGATCAGGATCACATCGGCTTTCAGCAGGTCTTTATGCGCTGCCACAAATGCGCCCAGGTTAGGAGATCCTACTTCTTCTTCACCTTCAATAATAAACTTGATATTGGTGGCCATGGTATCCGTGTTCACCATTGTTTCCAGGGCTTTTACATGCATATAAAACTGCCCCTTGTCATCGGCACTTCCACGGGCAAATACTTTACCGTCTTTGATGGTGGGCTCAAAAGGAGGCGTGTTCCAAAGTTCCAGCGGTTCCACTGGCTGCACATCATAATGACCGTATACCAGTACCGTGGGTTTTGAAGGGTCGATGATCTTTTCGCCATATACGGCCGGGTGGCCGCCGGTTTCCATTACCTCCGCTTTATCACAACCGGACGCCAGTAACGCCGCTTTAACTGCCTCCGCACATTGCTTCATATCCGCTTTATTCTCACTCTTGGCGCTGATAGAAGGAATCCGTAAAAGATCCATCATCTCATTAAGAAAACGCTCTTTATTTTCCTCCTGGTATTTTTTCCATACTTCAGACATAGTATAATTTTTTGTTCCCGCGAAGGTACGGAATTGAGCGATTTAGCCTGAAACTGCTGCCGGTGCGCAGAAAAACCGCATCGAATCGGTTGCGCGGCGATTGCAGCATCGGTCATGCCTCCGGTACTTGTTGCCGGCTACGCCGGCACTCCTTCGAAACTCCATAAATATGCGTAACTTTAAAGAAACAGGCAAGCAATGAAAAAAGAGATCCTCGACGCTATTCTGAAAGCCCTTGAAAACGAAACCGCGGGTATTGAACAGGAGATCGATACACAGGAGAGCAACGCAGCTATTGATACAGAAGCCACGGCCGACCTGGATACAATCTCCCAGCGCGACCAGGCCACAGATATTTACAATCTGCTGCAACAGCCGAAAGATACGGCGGAAAATACAGCAGCAATGGTAAAACAATACCGGGAACTGTCACGCAGCGATGCAGGCCCCGGGGCACTGGTAGAAACAACGGAATATTTCTTCCTGGTGGGTGTAGCCCTTCCGCCGCTGGAGATCAACGGCAAGAAGGTGGCGGGGATTACTACAGATGCCCCTACTTATGCCAATCTTGAAGGAAAAAGAAAAGGCGACGAAATTCACCTGGGTGAGTGCGATTACCTGATCCTTTCCGTACAGTAACACGGCTATTGCAGGGCAACTTTCCCATCCACCGGTGCGCCGTTGCGTACCTCTTCGGTAACCGTGGTAATGAGCGTGTCGCTGGCATGCAGATCTCCATATACTGCCACCTTGCCCCCGGTTTGCACACCGGTCTTTACCGGCACCCAAACGGTTTTCCCGTTAATAACCTTGATCACATAAATTCCCTGGCTGGAATTGAGCAATGCACTGCCCGGGATCACAAAGGAAGCCTGGTGGCCCGCCTGTAACGGAATCTGTACTTCCGGTATCATTCCGGGTAATAATTTCTTATCGGTATTCAATACATCCATTTCCACATGTTGTGCCCGCAGCCGGTTGTCCAGTGCGCCCGATACCCGGGAGGTTTTAGCAGCAAACTGCTGCCCCGGCAACGATTTCACCGTAAACCGTACCGCCCCGTTCTGATCCAGCACACCGGCATTGCTTTCCGGCAGGTTCACTACCAGGCGCAGCTTTTTCTGCTCCTGCAGGGTAAACATCGGCACGGCACCGGCACCCGGCCCCACATAAGCGCCGGCACTTACATTGCGCGCGGTAATAACCCCTGAAAAAGGTGCCCGTATCTCCAGGTAGTTGCGATTATCGTGCACCTCTTTTAACGCCGCCTTGGCCGCCTGGTACTGGGCATAGTCTGACTGCTGGCGCGCCCGGGCCACATCCAGGTCGTTTTGCGAAATGGTGCCCGGCGTTTTACTGGTTTCCAGCAACCGGTCGTACGTGGCCTTGCTGGCCAGGTAAACGGCTTCCTGCGACTGTACGCGCGACTGTGCACCTTCACTCTGGGCATTCAGTTCCGGGGCTTCCATCACAGCCAGCAATTGTCCTGCCCGCACTTCACTTCCCACATCCACATACAATTTCTTTACAAAGCTGCTCACTTTTGCAAACAGATCCACATGTTGAAAAGCCACCAGCTCACCCGGGATGGACAAGGTATCCAGCAGCGCGCCTTCGGTAAGCAGGAACGCCTGTACTGCCGGTACTTTTTCCGGGGCCTTTTCCTCACCCGCATTGGTTGAGCCGCAGCGCTGCAAAACGGCGGCGGCTGTAACAGCACCAATACCAACCAGGATCATTCTTATTGTCTTTATCATAATTCCGTGTAGTTAAATATGAGCAAATCAGGTTTAATGGTGATGTAAATTCGGTATGTAATGTACGCTTTCCGCATCTTCCGGATCGAGGGATACACTGGCTGTTTTTGCCTTTCCCTGCCCCCATGCAAATGCCAGCGGCAAAATAAATAAGGCGGCAACCGTAGAAGCGATCAATCCACCGATCACCGCACGCCCCAGTGGTGAGGACTGGTCGCCGGCTTCTCCCAGGCCCGATGCCATGGGGATCATACCCACTACCATCGCCAACGCCGTCATCAGGATCGGACGCAGGCGCAGGGCGGCCGCCTCCCGGGCCGATTTCAGGGCATTGCCGTTATGTTTCCGGATCTGTTCGGCATTCGTGATCAAAAGTACCGCATTGGAAATAGATACGCCCACCGACATGATCATTCCCATATACGATTGCAGGTTCAGGGTGGAGCCGCAAAGCATCAGCAGGGCCATCGACCCGAATAACACGGCCGGAACGGTAGCCAGTACGATGAGCGAAACTTTGAACGACTGGAAATTGGCCGCCAGCATCAGGAAGATCACCACAATGGCAACGATCAGTCCACCCTGCAAGCTGTCCAGCGTGTCGGTAAGGGTTTCGCTGAGCCCGATCAGGTTCACATTCAAACCGCGTGGAAGCTTACCCAATCCGTCAATGGCCTGTTGCACATCCGTTGCCGCAGCGCCCAGGTCTTTATTGTTCAGGTTGGCCGTAACGGTCAGCATCGGCACCGAGCCCAGGTTATCGGCCTCTCCATACGTCACATCCGGTTCAATGGTAGCCACATCGCCCAGCAGCGGACGGGCATTGTTGGCGCTAAGCGGTATTTCACTGATCGCGTTCTGACTGGCCATTTCATTTTCCGGGATCTGCACCTGCACACTGTAAGGCAGGTTTGATTTAGGATCTACCCACATATTTTTCTCCGTTAACCGGGAAGAGGAAGTGGATGCGATCAGCGACCGGGAAATGGCATTTACATCTGTACCCAATTGTGCGGCCCGCAAGCGGTCGATATTAATATTCAGCGACGGGTAGCGGATCGACTGCCCCAACTGCACATCCCGCAGGTAGGGGATTTTTTTCAGCCGCTCGATCATCATCAGCGCATACTTTTCATTCATCTTTTTATCCCTTCCGGAAAAACGTATTTCAACCGGCGTAGGCGATCCCTGGCTCAGGATCTTATCCGTTAGCTCGATGGGTTCAAACGACAACTTCATTTCAGGAGCGATCTCGCGGGCACGCTTGCGGATCTTGTCTTTCAATGCATCCAGGTTTACGCTGTAATCTTCTTTCAGAGCCACCTGCAACACCGCTTCATGAGGGCCGGCCATCCAAAGGAAAATAGGTGCCGTGGAAAACAATTGCGGATGCACGCCCACAAACGAAGAAGTAATGGATACATTTTTCTTTCCTACAATTTCATTTACCGCATTGATCAGGTCCAGTGTTTTCAGCTCCGTCCGTTCAATACGCGTGCCATCCGGCTCACGCAGGCGCACCTGGAACTGTTTCCCATTTACCTTGGGCAATACATCCCGGCCGATCTGTTTCAGGAACAGCAAGGCCAGCAGCCCGATCACCACTATATAGAGGGATACGATCCATTTCCGGTGAGGCATCATCCGGTCAATAAACCGCATATACCGCATCCTGAATTTTTCAAACCGGCTGATTTTCCCATCCCGGTTACTGTCCGCACTTTTCAGCAATATTTCTTTTTGAGACCAGGTATCTTCTTCGGCATCTGCAATAGCAGCACTTTCAAACACTTCCTGCTCGCTTAGTTCTTTTCCGTCCTTGCCCTTCTGGTGCTTGATCTTCATGATCCAGTTGGCCATTACCGGCACAAAGGTCTGGGCCAGGAAGTAAGAGGCGATCATGCTGAAGCCGATGGCCAGTGCCAGCGGCAGGAATAACGACCCCGGAATACCGCCCATGGTAAACGCCGGTGCAAAAACGGCCAGGATACAAAAAAGGATCAGCAATTTGGGAAATGCGATCTCCTTACAGGCGTCCCAGATCGCCAGCGCCTTGGGCTTGCCCATGTCCAGGTGCTGGTGAATATTCTCAATGGTTACCGTACTTTCATCTACCAGGATCCCGATCGCCAGCGCCAGCCCGCTCAGCGTCATGATATTGATCGTTTGCCCGAACAGGCTCAGGAACAGTACGCCGGTAATAATAGAGGTGGGTATGGTAAGGATCACAATGAGCGCGCCCCTGAGGTCACCCA
This sequence comes from Niabella pedocola, assembly GCF_021044425.1. Lineage (GTDB taxonomy): Bacteria > Bacteroidota > Bacteroidia > Chitinophagales > Chitinophagaceae > Niabella > Niabella pedocola. Next base: position 1,219,071 of record NZ_JAJNEC010000005.1, read on the forward strand.
GGAAGAGCATCACCATCAAACCGGTCAGTATCGCACCGATTACGCCTTCACTCAGCAAACTCTTTACAGAGTTCATCACATAGGTGGACTGGTCGAACTCATAACTCAGCTTTACGTCCTCCGGTAACTGCGACTGAATTTTGGGCAGGGCTTTTTTCAGGTTTTGCACCACCTCCCAGGTGGAAGCATCCGCCGCTTTTGCAATATCTACGTATACGGAACGTTTGCCATTGATCAGCGCATAACTGGTACTTACGTCTGCACCATCTTCTACCGTGGCTACATCACGCAAATACAAATTCGCGGCGCCGGTACCGGTAAACAACGGGATATTTTCAAAGTCCTTTATTTCCTTTAACGTGGTATTGGCCGGCGTTACATAGTTCTTATCATGAATGCGTACATTACCCGCAGGCGCGGAAAGGTTGTTGATCCGGAGCGCCGCCACAAGCTGGTCTGCCGTCATATTATGTGCCCGCAGCAGTTCCGGACTGGCCTTGATCACTACCGTACGCACATTGCCCCCAAAGGGTGTGGAACCCACCAGGCCGGGAATGGAGGTAAAGGAAGAACGTACGTATACATTGGCCAGATCAAGCAGCTCATTATTACTGCGTTTGTCACTGCTCAGCACCAGTTGCCCCACGGGCAATGTAGATACATCAAAGCGGATAATAAACGGGGGGTTGGATCCCTGGGGAAAGATGGCCTGGATCCGGTTAGAGAAAGCGCTTACCTCCGCTGCGGCCTGGGCCATATTGGTGCCCGGGTAAAAATTGATCTTGATGAGCGTAAGGCTCTGGATATTTTTTGTTTCAATGCTTTTTACCCCGTTTACATACAACAGGATATTGATATACTGCTTTCCGAAATACGCTTCCATTTGCTGCGCCGTATAACCGCCAAACGGATGCGAAAGATAGATCACCGGCAGATCCAGCTTGGGAAAGATATCTACCTTTATGGTGCTTACGGCCTTAATTCCAAAAAAGAAAAGCGCTGCTACCATCACCAGGATGGTAATGGGTTTTCTTAATGCAAAACGTATCAAATTCATAACTGTCCCTGCTTTTTATGATCCTTACCGGTTCGTTGTTATAACTGTGCTTCAAATAATTCAAAATCGCCAATGGCCGCTGCCTTCAGCAAAAGGGCCTGCCATACATTGTTATTGGCAATGTCGCGGTCGGTTTCCGCGCGTATCAGCGTATAACCGGCCTGCATTACGTCTACCATATTGGTAAGCCCGTTTTTATACAATACCGATTTTTGATGATAGGCATCACCGGCAGCCTTTACCTGTACCGGTGCCTCTTTGTAGTTCGAAAGCGCATTATTCATTTTATTATCTGCGGTGCGCAACTGTGTTTTTAACTGCAAAGCCGCAGCATTATATTCTTCCTCCAGGGCCTGGCTGATCATCTGCTGCGCGTGCACCTGCCTGGACAAACGTACCGGCTGCATAATATTCCAGGTCATCCCTACTCCTATGAGGTAATTGGAGCGGTTGGGGTTGATGCCTTTCCAGTAATCCGATGTATAATGGGTTTGGTCGGTTATATAATCACTTTCAAACCCTGAAGCCCTGGCTTGCCAAACCCCCACCAGCGAAAACGACGGGTAGTACTGCGTTTTTATATACTGCGATTGCTGGTCGCTGACTGCAATCCGGCTCCGGTAAAATTCCAGTACCGGATGCTGAAGGTTTGTATCCGGCATGCTTGTATAGCTGCCCGGAATCTTCGAAACAAATACGGTGTCAATGGTAAAGCTGGTATCTTCTGAACCGATCAGCTGCGCCAGGATATTTTTTTGCTCCTGCTCCTTATCCCTGGCATTGGTAAGCAGGATCTGCGCACTGGAGTACTCGGCATTGGCCAATGAAGAATCCACCCCCGCAATCAACCCGTTTTTTACACGGGCAATGACAAACCTGCGGATCGAATCGGCCCGGTTTACATTTTTTTCATAAGATTTCGTGATCTGCTGGCTGGCCACCAGGGTAAGATACGCAGCGGCTACTTTTATTTTGTGTTCAAAAAGCTCCTGCGCCAGATCCTTGGTATCGCGCTGCCATACCTGCTGCGCCACCTTCACCTTCTCCCGGTATTTTCCAAATGCAAAAAACTCCCAGTTTACATTGGTCAGATACAATGCGCCAAAAGCCGCATTCCAGTTTTGAGCAGCAAACGCCGGTCCGGAGGAGGCTGTAGCTAAGCCACCAAAACCATATAGCGGACCGTTGGTTCCGTTAATGGTACCATAATCCTGCTGCACGCCCAGGTTCACGTTGGGGAGCTGTTCTTTGCGGGCTGCTGCAACCAGTTGCGCCGATGCCGTTGCATACGCGGTCTTTGCTTTTATGGTAGGATAGTTTTCCGTTGCGATCCGGATCGCATCTTTCAGGGAAAGCGGTGACTGGGCATTTATTGTTGCGGAAAAAACGCCCGCAAGCAGTACAAAAAGAAATCTTCTGTGCATTGTTATTGCGCTATTTGGAGGAAACAATGCGCAAATCAACTGGATCTTTTTGAAGCAATTTTGAAGCTGCCGTTAAAATGTTAGCCGGTTAAAAAAACAGCGCTCAGACCTCAGCAAAAACCACGCGCTGAAAGCTGGAATTGGAAGGAATGCCGTCAATTTCGGATAAATAATTTTCATTAAAATACACACAGAAAATATGCCGGCCCTCTACATAAGCGTAGGAGATCCGGAAATTACATACTTCACAGATCTGCTTTACAATGGCCAGTCCCAGCCCCACGCCCTCATTCTTCTGACTGCCTTTTTTAAACCGGCGGAACAGGTCTTTATGAGGAATGGTTACCGGGGCGCCCGTATTGCTGATCCGGAAGTAATCTGTAGTCAGTTCTACATGCACCGATCCGTTTTCTTCATTGTACCGGATGGCGTTGCGCATCAGGTTGGCCACCAGGATATCGGCCAGCGTAGGATGTATCTGTATAAATACCCGGCTGTCTGTGTTACGGGTAACCGTGATGTTTTTCAGATCGGCCCAGTAAGCATAGGTTTCAATCACATTTTTTGCGATCCGGCAGAACCGTATCTTTTCCCGGGTATTGAACTCATGATTTTCCATCCGGGCCAGCAATACCAGCGATTTGGTAATATTGGAAAGCTTGTTGATCTCTGTTTGCATATGCTCAATCAGGTCGGCCTGCTGACTGTTGAGCGATGTTTGGGTGAGCAGCTCTGTTTTTGTGCGCAGTACGGCCAAGGGTGTCTGCAGCTCGTGCGATGCATTTTCACTGAACTCCCGGGCCGTTGCATATTCCTCCATGGCCTTATTGGTCATGGTTTCGATAAAACAATTGAGCTCATTAAATTCACGGGTAGAGGATCGTTCCAGCTGCAGTTTTTGCTTTTGCCGGATATTGAAATTCCGGATGGCTTCCATCGTGCTTTTAAACGGTTTAAACAGGATCCGGGACAGGATGCGCGCAGATATCAGTACAGCGATACCCAGCAATAGCATTTTCCACAACAGGGTAATGAACATGCTGCTGAAGAACTCGCTGGGATTGATAAAATAATTATGCGAGGTAACCTTATAAACGACACCATTCACCTGCCGGTAACTGGTTACAAAAAGCGCCAGTTCTTTTTCACTCATTCCTTCTGCATTATCCACACGCCGGACCACCTGCGGGTTTTCCCTGGGTACCGGCCCCTTAACGGCAGCGATTTGAATTTCCCGGTCCCTGATAAAATCGTCAACCGGCTGTCCTTCCTTCAGCAGATTGTATACACGTTCGTTTACCGACAACAGGCGTTTTTCCTCAAACTCGATCATTTTGCGTTTGATGCCCGCCCGGGAAATGATCATTGTAACCGGGGTGATCACCAGAATAATACAAAGAAACCAAAGGGATATCTTGTTGATCAGTTTCATATGTCAGAGTTTAAAACGGTAACCCAAACCGTACACGGTTTCGATATAATCGTTACCGTTTGCCGCCGCGATCTTTTTACGAAGGTTTTTGATATGCTGGTAAATAAAATCAAAGTTCGCAAGATTATCGGTATAGTCGCCCCACAAATGCGTGGCAATGGCCTGGCGGGAGAGCACCCGGTCCTTATTTACAATAAAATACAGCAACAGATCAAATTCCTTTGGGGTAATATCCAGCAACAGGGAATGCACCCTGGCTTCGATGGTATTGGTATCCAGTTCTATTTCGTTAGCTGTAACAATATGACTGCCCTGAAGACTGTTCCGGCGGTACATCGCACGTAGCCGGGCATGCAGCTCCGGCAGGTGGAAGGGCTTGGTAATATAATCATCCGCCCCGCCCTCCAGTCCGTTTATTTTATCATCCAGCGCATCGCGTGCCGAAATGATCAGTACATTGCTTACGATTTTCTCCGCCTTTATAAACCGCAGCACGTCCAGGCCGTCACCGTCCGGAAGCATTATATCCAGTAAAATAAAGTCGTAGGTGAATATGGATAATTTCTCCCTTGCCTCATCTACCCCAAATGCGCATTCACAAATAAAATGCTCGGTTTCCAGGTAATCCCGGATGCTGGCAGACAACGCAATATTATCCTCAATGATTAAAATTTTCATCCCCCGCAAAAGTACGCAGGAGTTTTGAAGAAACTTTGAAGGAGCCGTCAGCTTTCAGCTTTCAGAATTGAGATTCCAGATTCCAGTTTTCAGATTCCAGTTTTCAATATCCGGAGTGCTTCTTTTCAGGCATACGACCAGATTCAGCCCGGCGGTATTCCGGTCTTCTGTTACCAGGAAGTTGCCACCGGCGGACCTGAATAAACATGGCGCCTGTGCTCACCAGACCTGAGATTGCTAAACGCTGATTGCCAAAAGCCGAAAGCTAACAGCTGATTGCTGACTTCTGACGGCTGATAGCTGCTCCCTACTTCTTCGTAGCCACCAACATTGCCCTGAAGTAGCCCACAGATTCGGCAATGCCCATAAACGGATTGTCCATATTCCGCTCGTGCTCCAGGCTTACCACCCCGGTATAGCCTACCTGGCGCAGCATTTTTACAAACGCCGGGAAATTAATGATGCCGCGGCCCACTTCTACGGAATAGCCCTGCTTCGTAGGCCCGGTAACATCCTTCAGATGGATATCAAATACCCGGGTATGGTATTTTTTCAGATCCGCAACCGCATCCTTTCCATTCCGGGTGTCGTGGCCAATATCCAAACACATACCCATGCGCGGATCCAGGTTCTTTACATTTTTCCATACATCATCTGCATCGGGATACAACGGCATATCCGGCCCATGCAGGTGGATGGCGTATTTCATATCGTATTCCTTTACCTTTTTATTTACATACGGCAGCAATTCATAGTTGGGCACGCCCACGATCAGTTTTACCCCCACCCGTTTGGCATATTCAAATGCCCGGTCTACTTCCGCTTCGGTTTTCATATAGATAGGTCCTATTCCGTAACCGGTAACGCCTTTGTCTTTCAGTTTTTGATGAAAAGCCGCAATTTGCTCATCCGTGCTGTTAAACGGGAGGTGAAAATCCTTGATGCAGAAATAATGTACATCCGCCCGCTGCAGGGTTTGCAACGCGGTATCCAGACCAAATTTTGCAAACGTATACCCGGCCATTCCCAACTTAAAAGGTTCCCGGGTATCCGCGGCAGGTTGCGGATCCGGCCGTTTAACTGTTCCCTGGGCATTTGCCCCGACCGTTATACCTGCTGCCAGTAAAAAAAGCAACGCAAATCGTTTCATATTTCTAATTGTATTTATATTTTAAGAACCGTTACACAACGCCCTAAAAATATTAAATGTTTCCATGTCCGGAACCGATCTGCGCCATTTTTTAAGACAACGTTTTCGAAAGCCGGCAACTATTCCTTCTTTCTATGCCTTTTTTTTCTTAAAAAAATGAAAATTTATACCGGTCCTGCTGTAGGTAGCCCTTTACCGGAGGTTCCATTACTGGTAGCAGGGCCACCGGCCTAAGGGTCAGCACTATTCATTTTTCGGCCAAAAACAGGGAGAGGATCCGGCTCACCTGCTGTAACGGGTCATTTACAGCGTCCTGAAGCCCGTTCGGCGAAGCATGACGCGGATCAAGTTGGGGCGCCGGGGGTTTGGCCCGGTTCTTGAAAATGATATCATACAAACTATACACAATGACCAACCTAATGACCATATTTGGAGCTTTTTTGTTCCTGTACAGCATCGGGATATTTGCTGCGATCCGGTTTAAAAAGTAATCCGTTGCCTCCGGTAGCAAATGTTTCTAAAATCTTCGCTCCAGCAACCGGGCTTTTAAGCCGATAACCGCACGCTGCCTTACATCACCGTAAAATTTCCCGCTGACTGTCATTTACAATATTTAAATCCTGGAATCGACGCTTTAACGGCTTTGACTGGTAGCCTCCGGCAAACGAGCCAATTATATATGGCGTTCCGTTGTCATAATCAAAACCGGTATGGGGCCCGCTGTTGACGGATAAGATCTAATCATGATTACCAGATTCTTTGTACCTTCGAATTATGGCTATTTTAAAATTCAGGGTATATTTTGAAGAGGATGACAGTATCTACAGAGATATTGCAGTGCTGCATACCCAAACCTTTTTTGACCTGCACGGAACGATTCTCAAGGCATTTGATTTTGATAATAAACATCAGGCTACTTTTTTCAGGAGTAATGACCAATGGCTGAAAGGCCGTGAAATTACCCTTGAAGTATATTCCGACAGAAATTACAAAGTAGCGCCGCTGTTGATGCGTACAACCACCATCGGCTCTGAAATAAAAAACACCAATCAGCGCTTTACCTATAGCTACGATTTTCAAAAGCATTGGGATTTTCTGCTAGAACTGATCAATGTTTCGAAAGATGGCAGTGCCGCAATAGACTACCCCAAAATCACCCGTACAGAAGGGATCAGCCCCAAACAATATGGTACTAAAGGCCTGCTGGGGGAGAAATTTGCCGATATTGAAGAGAAATATGATCTTACCCGGTCGGCCGAGGGCTTTGGCGAAAAAGGCGAAGACGGAGAAGATGTAGGCGTTGACGAAGGGGAAGGGGCAGAGGATTACAATGATGGGCTGGAAGATTAGTCCCCCTGGTAAAACTGCTCCCTGATGGATGGTGCTCCATTCTCTATTGCTCATGCATTATAGTCCGTTTGCAAATGCTGCTTCACAAAAATGTACTCATTATTATTACAGGGCCTACCGCCGTTGGCAAAACTGCGGTAGCCATTGAAGTGGCCCGGCAACTGGATACGGTAATTCTTTCTGCCGACAGTCGCCAATGCTTTAAAGAGCTGTCGATAGGCGTGGCCCGACCTTCGGAAGCAGAGCTAACGACCGTTCCCCACTATTTTATTGCATCGCACAGCATCCATGAAGCAATGAGCGCTGCAATTTATGAAGCCTACGCATTACAGTTGCTGGAGACCCTCTTCCAACAACATCCGGTGGTAGTGGTTACCGGTGGCACCGGTCTGTATATAAAAGCCCTGCTGGAAGGTTTGGACCCGGTACCAGCCGTTGCAGCCGGCCTCCGGGAGGAGATCGTCAGCGGTTATGAAACCATGGGCATTGACTGGCTGCAGCAGGAACTGCAAAAAAAAGATCCGCTTTTTGCACTATCCGGTGAAATGCAAAATCCGCAGCGGATGATGCGGGCGCTGGAAGTGGTGGAGGCCACCGGCCGGTCGATTCTTGAATTCCAGTCTAAAACCAAACAGCACCGGCCCTTTGATACGATCAATATCGGGCTTGAACTGCCCAGACCCCTGCTTTATGAACGGATCAACCAGCGGGTGATGGGCATGATGGAAGCAGGCCTGGAGGCCGAGGCGAGCAGTCTTTTACCCCTGCGCCAGCTAAATGCCCTGCAAACCGTAGGATACCAGGAACTGTTTCAATATTTTGACGGTGCCCTTAGCCGTGAACAAGCCATCGCCCTTATTCAGCAAAACACCCGGCGTTATGCCAAACGGCAGCTGACCTGGTTTAAAAAACAGCCGGAGTTCCATTGGATGGAAGCCACCGCTTACCCAACTATTTTACCGTTTATAAAATCCAGACTGGCACAAGGGGCAAAATAACATCTCATAATCAAACTTTTAGACAGGCCTGTTGTTAGTACACCTTTTGCAGGAAAAAGCAGTTTAAAGATTTTTTAATACCTGTTTGTTCGTATTTTACCGAACTAACTATAAATTTGCAGTTCGTTTTACAAATTATGGTAGCTACAAAAAAAGAACTCTATCAGGACATGGTCACTTTTTACGGGAACCTTTACGGGCTTCCCCCGTTGAATGCAAAGATCTATGTGTACATGATGATCGATCTGAAAACAGACGGATATACGTTTGACGAACTGCTGGAAAAATTCAACGTGAGCAAGAGCTCATTATCCAACAGCCTGCAAATGCTTGTGCAAAACAAATATGTGGAGTACATCACCCCCATCGATTCGCGCAAGCGGTATTACCGCATCAACCCCAAATTTATGGGGATCCGCTTTGGTAATATCCTTGATAAGCTGGTTCGGGAAAAAGAGCTCATGCAACGGATGGTACAATGCAATAAGCAGGTAAAAAATCCCAACGAACAGGTAATTAAAGGTATCAACCAGTATATAACTATTTTAGACAAGCATATCAAAACAGTAGAAAGCACCGTAAAAAGTTTACACCAATAACCCGAAATCAGGATTTATGAATACAAAGACCCGTATTGCAGCAAGCAGCATCGTTATCCTTCTCCTGGCTGCCTGTGGAGGAAAAAAACAAGCTCCCAACCCCAATGCCGCCAAGCCCTACCCCGTTATTGCCGTACCGGTAAAAACCGTTACCGGCTACAGTGCCTACCCGGCCAGCATCCAGGGGCGTAACAACAATGATGTACGCGCAAAAATATCAGGCTATATTAAAGAGGTACTCGTAGACGAAGGGCAGGCCGTTCGCAAAGGACAGGTACTGTTCCGTTTGGAAACCAATACGCTTTCGCAAACTGCGGATGCGGCTAAAAGCGGCGTGGGTGCCGCAGAAGCCAGTATCAGCACGGCAGAAGCCAATGTGAATGCAGCCCAGGTAGAGGTAAACAAACTGACGCCGCTGGTAGAAAAAAATATCATCAGTAATGTGCAGCTGGAAACGGCAAAAGCCAACCTGCGCTCCGCCCAGAGCCAGTTGGTACAGGCAAGGGCCAACCGCGGACAGGCACAGGCCAACTACCGCAGCGCTGCAGCCAATGTAGAATATTCCATCATCCGCAGCCCTATCGATGGTATCGTAGGCAAGTTGCCCCTGCGGGTAGGTAGCCTGGTGGGGCCCACAGATCCTACCCCGCTTACCACGGTTTCGGATGTAAGCGAGATCTATGCCTACTTTTCAATGAATGAAAAAGAATACCTGAATTTCCTGGAGCAGACACCGGGTCTTACCGTTCCGCAAAAGCTCAACAACATCCCTCCTGTTTCACTTGATCTGGCCAATGGTTCTGAATATGGACAAAAGGGTAAGGTAAAAGCCGTTACCGGCCAGATCGATCCCAATACCGGTACCATCCTGTTCCGGGTATCTTTCCCCAACCAGGGAAGACTGCTGGCAAACGGGAACAGCGGTACCATTAAAATTCCCAAAACCTATACCGATGTGCTGGCCGTTCCGGAAGCAGCCACCTTTGAGCAGCAAGGGATCATTTATGTATATAAAGTGGGCAAAGACACCGTAAACTCAGTAGTGGTGGGCGTTTTGGACCGTATCAATAATATGGCCCTGCTGGGCGGCGGTGTTAACAAGGGTGATACCATCATTGCTGCCGGCGTGGGCGGACTGCGGAACGGTGCTGCCGTTATTCCCCGTCCTGCTGATTTCGATAGTATTACTAACGCCATTAAACCTGTTTTTTAACACATGATTAAAACATTTATCAACCGACCGATCCTGTCTACGGTGATCTCCGTAATACTCGTATTACTGGGGATACTGGGAGTGATTTCCCTTCCCGTAACACAGTATCCAGATATCGCCCCGCCCACGGTAAACGTGCGGGCAACCTATACCGGTGCCAATGCCGAAACCGTACAAAAAAGCGTGATCATTCCTATTGAAGAGCAGGTGAACGGTGTAGAAGGGATGGACTATATCACTTCTACTGCGGGTAATGATGGTAGTGCTACCATTAACGTGTTCTTCAAACAGGGGATCGATCCGGATATTGCCGCGGTAAACGTGCAGAACCGCGTGGCCCGCGCCACACCCCTGCTGCCCGCCGAGGTAACACGTGCAGGTGTGGTTACGCAAAAGCAGCAAACCAGCGCCCTGATGTTCCTTACTTTTTATACCAGCAATAAGGAACTGAACGACGTATTCCTGCAAAACTACCTCGATATTAATGTGATCCCTGGTATTAAACGGATCTACGGGGTGGGTGACGCTACGGTATTCGGAGGAAAATCCTATTCCATGCGCATCTGGCTGGATCCGCAGAAGCTGGCCGCCTATGGTATACAACCCAGCGACGTAACCGCGGCCATCAACAGTCAGAGCCTGGAAGCTGCCGCAGGATCCGTAGGACAAAACAGTGGTAGTGCCTTTGAATACGTGATCAAGTATAAGGGCAAATTCAATGAAAAAGAACAATACGATGACATCATTATTAAATCGCTGGGACAGGGTGAATTTTTACGCCTGAAGGATGTGGCTACCGTAAAACTGGACGCCCTTTCCTATGCCGGTGTGGGCGAAAGCTCCGGCAATCCGGGTATCAGTATGGGGATCTTCCAAACACCGGGGTCCAATGCCCAGCAGATCATCGTAGACATTAAAAAATACCTGGCGGAAACCGAAAAAACATTGCCGCAGGGCATCGGTTATGTGATCAACTATGATACCAATGAATTCCTGGAAGCCTCTATTGAAAAGGTAATTCATACCCTGGTAGAAGCCTTTATCCTGGTGTTTATCGTGGTTTACATCTTCCTGCAGGATTTCCGTTCCACGCTCATTCCGGCCATTGCCGTTCCGGTATCCATTGTAGGAACCTTTTTCTTCCTCAACCTGATGGGCTTTTCACTAAACCTGCTGACCCTGTTTGCCCTGGTACTGGCTATCGGGATCGTGGTGGATGATGCCATCGTGGTAGTGGAGGCCGTCCATGCAAAGATGGATCACGGGGAACGGGATCCCAAAAAAGCTACCCTGGACGCCATGCACGAAATCACAGGGGCCATCATTTCGATTACCCTTGTAATGGCCGCGGTGTTTATTCCGGTAACCTTTATCAGCGGTCCTACCGGTGTGTTCTATAAACAGTTTGGTATTACGCTGATCATCGCCATCCTTATCTCGGCAGTGAATGCGCTTTCGCTCAGCCCGGCACTCTGTGCCCTGCTCCTGCGTCCGCATCCGGAAGGACACGATCATAAAAAGAAAAATTTCCTGCAACGCTTCTTTGCCAGCTTTAACGTTGCGTTTACGGCAATGACCACGCGTTATGGAAAGGCCTTTATCTTCCTGATCCGTCATAAATGGGTTACACTTATCATTCTCCTGGCTTCCATGGGGCTGATCTTCTTCATCAGCAACAAAACCCCTACGGGCTTTGTGCCGGCGGAAGACCGGGGTATTATATTCGGTAACGTGGAGCTGCCCCCCAGTGCCACTATGGACCGTACCTACCAGGCCATGAAAGAGCTCACCGCCAAGGCCTCCAAGATACCCGGTATACAAGGGGTTACCTTTAGTACCGGGCGAAGCCTGATCTCCGGTTCGGGCAGCAACTACGGACTCGCCTTTATCAAACTGGCGCCGTTTAAAGACCGGAACTCCGCAAAGGGGCAAAGTGTGGATGATATCACCAAGCAATTGTTTGGTGTAGGCGCTACCATACCAGATTCAAGGATGATCTTCTTTAGTCCGCCCAGTGTACCTGGTTTTGGTAACAGTGCCGGTTTCCAGCTTTCCTTGCTCAATAAGGGCGGCCAATCGATCAGCGAGCTAGACGCAACAACCCAGCGTTTTATTGGTGAGCTGATGAAGCGGCCGGAGATCCAGTTTGCGCAAACCTCGTTCAACACGAAGTACCCGCAGTATGAAATGGTGATCAATGTACCAAAGGCCAGTGAGGCGGGCGTATCGGTAAGCAGCCTGTTATCTACCATGCAGGGATATATTGGTGGTATTTACGCCGCAGACTTTACAAAGTACGGTAAACAATACCGCGTAATGGTGCAGGCATTGCCCGAAGCAAGGATGGACGCCAACAGCCTGAACTCCTTTTTTATAAAAACAGGAAGCGGCCAAATGGCGCCGGTATCGCAGTTTGTAACACTGGAACGCGTTTACGGTCCACAGTCCGTTACCCGTTTTAACCTGTTCTCTTCTGCCGATCTTACCGGAGCTACCAACCCGGGTTACAGTACCGGGGATGCCATTAAAGCCGTACAGGAAGTAGCACAAACGACGCTCTCCGCCAGCTATGGTATCGATTATTCCGGTTTAACAAGAGAAGAGATCAATGCCGGTTCACAAACACTGATCATCTTTGCGCTGAGTCTTGTATTTGTGTATTTCATTCTCAGTGCCCAGTATGAAAGTTATATCATTCCGCTTACGGTGATCATTTCCTTACCCATGGGGGTAATGGGTGCTTACCTGGGCCAGTGGTTGTTTGGGCTCGAAAACAATATCTACTTCCAGATCGCACTGATCATGCTGGTGGGGCTCCTCGCCAAGAATGCGATCCTGATCGTGGAATTTGGCGTGCAGCGTCGGCATAAGGGCGAAAGCATTCCTATGGCCGCTATCAATGCCGCAAAAGCCCGGTTACGTCCCATCCTGATGACCTCCTTCGCATTTATTGCCGGTATGATGCCCCTGGTATATGCAACCGGTATTGGTGCCATCGGTAACCATTCCATTGCCACCGGTGCGGCCTCAGGCCTGTTGATTGGTACTATCCTGGGATTATTGGTAATACCGGTGCTGTTCGTGATCTTCCAGTGGCTGCAGGAAAGAATACGCCCGGTAAAGATCAACAAAGCTGAAAAATTATCAGAATAATCATTCAACGCAACACCACCGTTTATGCTACGCCCGTAGAGGTAACCGTTATGAAGCAGGCATGCATCGGCGTAACATAAACAGGATAAAAAAACAGATATATGAAATCAAACAATAAGATCCGGATATACAGGGCCCTGCCGGGATTGCTGCTAATGACGATTTTGCTGCAGGCATGTTTTGTGGCAAAACCTTACCAGCGGCCCAGGGACCTGGTTGACGACCGTTATTACCGTACCGACCAGCTCCCGGCAGACACTACTACCATCGCAGATGTTTCGTGGAAGGAACTGTTTACCGATGAAAAACTGGCAGGCTATATCAATAAGGCACTTGAAGAAAACCTGGATATCCGGACGGCCATCCAGCAAATTGCGGCGGCGGAAGCCTATATGAAGCAGGGCAAAGCGGGCTTTTTCCCAACCCTTTCAGCCGGGCCGTCTGTAACGTATCAGACCAACTCACTGAACACACAGCTGGGGCAGCTGGCAGGCGGCCACCGGCTGCACCTGTTCCAGTATGGCATCAGCGGCAATCTTTCCTGGGAAGCCGATATCTGGGGCAAGATCAAAAGCAATAAAGAAGCGGCCGTTGCAAATTTCCTGAAATCACAGGCAGCGCATCAGGCTGTAAAATCAGACCTCATCGCTGCAATCGCAGATACCTACTACCAGCTGATGTCGCTGGATGAGCAGAAAAAGATCACAGAAGAAACCATCCGTTACCGCGAGCAGAACCTGGAAACCACAAAGGCGCTCAAAAACGCGGGGAGTCTTACCCAGGTGGCCGTGAAACAAAGTGAGGCACTGCTCCTGAATTCAAGAGGCATCCTGGTGAACCTGGACAACAGTATCAAACTGATGGAGAATTACTTTTGCATGCTCCTGAGTATTCCACCCCAACCCATTGAACGGAATACGCTGGATCAGCAACAGATCAACACGCCCCTGGCCATCGGCGTTCCGGTACAGTTGCTCACCAACCGGCCGGATGTAAAAGAAGCTGAGTTTGGTTATATGAATGCCTATCATATGACCAATGCTGCAAAGGCAGCATTTTACCCTTCGTTAACGCTCAGTGCCAGCGGCGGACTGCAAAGTGTAGACTTTGACCGGCTCTTTAGTGTAAGCTCCCTTTTTGCAACCGCAACCGGGTCATTGCTGCAGCCGGTGCTGAACAAACGCCAGATCCGTACCCAATACGAAGTATCACAGGCGAATCAGCAAATCGCTTACAACGGTTATAAAAAAACGATCTTAAACGCAGCAAAAGAGGTATCGGATGCCCTGTTCAGCTACGATGCCCAGCAAAAGCTCATTAATTTTAAGAAACAGGAGTTTCAGCAATATGACTCTGCTACGCAGTACTCCCAGGAGCTTGTAAACAACGGTATGGGTAACTACCTGGATGTGATTACCGCCATGACCAATAAATTACAGGCAGAGCTGAATTATGTAGACGCCAAATATGGCAAACTGAATGCCGTAATTCAATTGTATAAAGCATTGGGGGGCGGCTGGCGATAAACCGGCCGGAACCTGGAGGGGCTGTATCAAAGCGAAGTCGCCGGTTGTTGATACAGTCCCTTTTTTTATTCCATAACGGGAATGCACGCACTTGCCGTATTTCTTAAAAAAACATGGCCTATATTTACATTTCAAAAAATAACAATGACAGAACAGGATCCCCATTCCATCTTTGAAACCGAACCCGATCCGGAAATGGATCGTCAGCTGCTGGCCCTCAGCCGGTGGACGCGGTTGATTAGCGTGATCGGCTTCAGTACGGGTGCATTTGTGGTGGCCATGATGCTGGTAAACGGTGCCATGATTTTAAAATCGCTTGAAAGCGTTCTCCCGGTAAAGGCAGAAGGAACATATGGTGCGCTGATTGTGGTGTTCTTTATCTTCTTTTTTATAACAGCAACCATCCTGTATTTTCTTTATAAAGCGGCCAGCAGCATCAAAGCAGGTGTATTGCAAAAAAACACAACCCTGCTTGCAGAAGGATTTTCCAATTTTCATCGTTTTTTTATTGCCATGGCCATCCTTTCGGGGATCAGCCTCCTTGCAAATATTTCAACACTGTTTCAATGAACCAACCGGAACAAGATCAAAGCCCGTCATTTATACCGCTTGATGTTTATACAAAAAGCAAGATCAGCAGTACTGCAAAGGTCGCGGGAACCGTTGCCATTCTTTCCATTTCGGGAACCATCATCAGCCTGATTGCTTACATCACCAAACCCTCTGTAAGAACGGGACTGGCGAAAGAAGGATTCGATGATGCCACACTACAAATGGCAACGCAGGGCTCTGTAGTTTTTGTTGCATTTTCCGTAATTGTAAGCGCCGTACTTTTTTATATGCTTTACAGCTTTGCAAAATTTGCGCAGAAGGGGCTTGCAACCGATGACCGCCGCAGCCTCAACAAAGGGCTGTTTCACCTGGCTACTTACTTTAAAGTGATTGCCATCATTTTTTTATGCGCTCTGGCCTTCCTGTTCTTATCGGTTCTGATGATGATGCTGGGAGCGGCTGCTTAAACCAATTGGCGGGTAGAAAGGTAATTGTAATCTTCCAGCAGCTTATCTAAAAACTGGTAGGGTTCCATATCCGTTTCAATCTCCAGGTACTGTTTCACCCGGTCGGCAGCCGCCCTTAATGATTCGTACCGGTGCGTTTTATGCGCATTGTCCAGCAGGTTTTTAATGATGTTCAGATCCCTGTCGGAAATATGCATTACCTGTGGAAAAACGGGTATATAATCTTCGCTCACTTCCCGGAAAATTGTAGCCGAAAGGTCCTGCTGCCGGTTCGTCCGGATCAGGATCGTATGCGCCAGCAGGTCGCCGATACGCTGGGATCTTTTTGAAGAGGCCACCAGCACAATATCCGTTACCAGAAATCCGAGCGCCAGCAGTAACATAAAAAAAGTTTGCAGGTTGGTGCCATCGCTCAAACTCAACAGCAGCGCCAGGATGAGCACCATCCAAAGATCAGAAACCCGCAGCAGCCACCGGATCAGGAACTGGCTGATACTGGCCTTACCACCCTTATCGTTTACCACCCGCAGCTTCATTATTTTTTTACCCACGCTTTGTCCGTTGGTGGTTACCTCCATAATGACGTGGTATAAAAAAACCGGGGCAATGGCCAGCAATTGAAGCGCCCATAAATTATGCTGTGCATCCTCATCCCAGGTATTTGCCGGACCTGTTATTTTACCAATCAGCCATAAGGCCGTAATCAGATAACAGATCTCCACCGCCATATCAATGAGCAGGGAAGCCAGCCGTCTTCCAAAACTGGGTACTTCAAAAGCCACATCAATATTAAAAGAAGTAGGAATGCTGATTACCGGCATGGAGCAAGTGTTTATCTGGCAAAATACGTTTTAATTATTATATGCCCCACGATTATTTACCCGGCAGGATTGATCTTCTTAAATAAAAATTGTATTTTGGCAAAAATCTTTTGCTTGAGAGAAGCACTGTTTATTAAAAAGAACAAAGACCGCTGGCTGAAAAACCAACAGGAACCTCCGGGAACACCCGATGAGCAGGCCCGCTCTTTTACACAGCTGGTAGATGACCTGGCTTATGCCAAAACTTTTTATCCCACCAGCAAAACCACACAGTACCTGAATAAGCAGGCATCCGACATGTACCTGGGTATTTACCAGAACCATAAGGAAGAATCCAGCCGGATCGGGTATTTCTGGAAATATGAGCTTCCGCTGGTCATTTATAAACAACGTAAGGCTGTTCTGTTTGCCTTTGTATTGTTCACGGTCTTTTTCCTGCTGGCTTTTTTTATAGCGGCCAAGGACCCGGAACTGGCCAATAATTTTTTTGGCGATAACTATGTGCAAAAAACCCTGGACAATATCGCGGATGGAAACCCCTTTGGCATTTATGAAACCGGCAACCCGGTATTAAGCTGGCTGGGCATTATGATCAACAATATCCGGGTTGCCTTCTTCTTTTTTGTTTCCGGTATTTTTTGCGGCGTTCCCACCATGTATAAACTGGCCGAAACAGGCGCCATGATCGGTATTTTTGATCAGTTATTTGCCTCAAAAGGACTGGGCATTCAATTCTGGCTTGTTGTGTTCGTGCACGGTACGCTGGAGATCACGGCCATTATCCTGGCCGGTGCAGCCGGTTTTGTTTTGGGAAAAAGTTTCCTGTTCCCGGGTACTAAAAAGCGGATGGAGGCGTTTGGAGAAGGTGCAAAAGATGGTGTTAAGATCATGATCGGCATTTTACCGGCGTTTATCATTGCCGCCTTTTTTGAAGGACTTTTTACACGGCTCTATAATAACGCATCCTGGTTTACCACGTTACTAACGGCGGCTTCCGTTCTTTTTGTGATCTGGTATTTTATCATCTATCCGGTTCAATTGTTCCGCAGAGGCATCCGAATCGCAAAGGAGGGCAGCGCCGGTGATGTATAACCTTGTAAAGACGATATGCCGTTTGGCCTGCCTCGGACTGCTGCTATGCAGCACCCCTTGTATTGCACAGCAGGAAGCAGACACGGTGGTAACCGTATTGGAGCCACCGCAGGGCAGTGATGCCCATGCAGAAGCGGCGGACAGTGAAGGTACCGCATCCTTCGACCCGGTAGAAGGATTTGAAAACGAACAGTCCGTCATTCGCCCGATGCCCGGCGACTTCACGCGCAAGCTGCAGGAAGACGAGGCCTTTCACTATGTAAAAACCGGTCTGAAGCCTGCCAGGGATCAACAGGAAGCAACCAACGCTCCGCACCGGCGCTCCGGCACCTGGGCCGTGTTTTTTGAGGTACTCCCTTATATAGCCGTTGCCGTTTTTATAATACTACTTGCATGGTACCTGGCATCAAATAACTTTATCCTGTTCCGTAAAAAAAGTACCGCACTCGAAACACCGGTGATCAAAGATGCGCCGCAGGACATTTTCTCTATCGATTATACGGCATCCATCCGCCAGGCCTTACAACAAAAAAACTACCGGCTGGCCATCCGCCTGCAATACCTGGAACTTTTAAAAAAACTTTCCGACCGGCAGCTGATCCATTTTTTACCCGATAAAACAAATATTGAATACCTGCTTCAGATGCGTTCCAGCAATTACTACGATGATTTTTTTACTGCCACACGCCATTATGAATACAGCTGGTACGGCTTGTTTGATGTTACCGAAAATATGTATCAGAAAATAAACAACACCTTCCAGCAACTCAAACAAAAACTATAATCATTATTGATCGCTTGAAAAAATACGCTCCATATCTCTTGCTGCTTTTGCTGGTTGGCGCCGTCTTTTTCCTGTTTGTACGCCCCGGAAAAAAGACTGCCAAGCCGGTCAGCACTTTTGTTTCCTTAAAAAAAGAAGACAAGAATCCCTATGGCACTTACGTAGCACACCAGGGTATAAAACGTTTTTTTCCCGAAGCCCGCCTCCTTTCGAATACAAAAAACTTCTTGCAGGACACCCTTTTAAACCAGGGAACGCCGGGGCAGCTTTTCATCAGCATCGGGCCTCAATTTGGCATTTCCACTTATGAGCTGGATGCCTTGATCAGTTTTATTGAAGAAGGTAATACGGCATTTATCAGTTGTTTCCGCGCCGGTGAAGCGCTGGAAAACCTGATCGACGGCCGGGCCAGTGTGGGGCCCATACGATCCTACCCTTTTGCCGACTACGGGCCCGACACCATGCAGGTGGAACTGGACGCCGGCCCCTTTCCCAAAAACTATACGGCCAGTTATCCCGGCGTGGCATTGGAAGGCTATTTTGTAAGAACGGACAAAAGCACCACCCGTATCCTTGGGAGGGGGCATGAAGGCCGGGCCAACTTCATCCAGCTAAAAAAAGGAAAAGGCCGGTTATTCCTGCATCTTTCGCCGTTAAGTTTCAGCAATTACTTCCTGTTGTATCAAAACAATATCGAATATTTCAGCCAGGTATTTTCAATGATCCCCCGCAATACCCATACCATCATATGGGATGAATATTACCGCAAGCGGAGTTATGACAGCGACAATAAAAATAGTTGGTTTGCGTCCATTATGCAGCAACAGGCATTCCGCAGCGGGATCCTGCTGGCCCTTGCCCTGCTCCTGATCTTCGCGTTGCTGGAAATGCGGCGTCGGCAGCGCATTATTCCCCGGGTAGAGCCGCTGAAAAACGACACCCTGGATTTCGTAAAAACAATGGGCTTACTGTATTATGAGAAGAAAGATAATGTGAACCTGGCTCAAAAAATGAGTGCTTATTTCCTGGAGCATCTGCGGAATAAATATCATATCTTTTCAAAAGAGCTGGATGAAGCCTTTATCCGGGAAGTAAGTGATAAAAGCGGAGCCGATACATCGCTGGTAACGGCAATTGTTTATCAGATCAAACAGGTGGGCAATGAAGGCGTCATTTCGGATACCGACCTGATCCAGTTACAGACAAACATTGAAAAATTTTACAAGAGCGTTTAAAAATAACAGAATGGAAGAACCGATTTTTGAAAACCGTGTCAATCTCAGCGACCTTAACCAGGCAGTCATAAAGATCACTGATGAAATTAAAAAGATCATTATTGGTCAGGACGAAATGGTCAGGCTGATCATTACCGCACTGCTGGCCGATGGGCATGTGCTCATACAGGGGGTGCCGGGCGTTGCCAAAACGCTTACCGCCAAACTGGTTGCCCGTGCTGTAAATGCCGTTTTTTCGCGTATCCAGTTTACACCGGACCTGATGCCTTCCGATGTGATCGGCACGCCGGTATTTAATCCGGCAGACGTTCGCTTTGAGTTCAAGAAAGGCCCCGTGTTTGGTAATATTGTATTGGTAGACGAGATCAACCGCGCCCCCGCCAAAACGCAGGCGGCATTGCTGGAAGTAATGGAAGAACGGCAGGTTTCTGTAGATGGCAAAACCTATACCATGGATGCGCCCTTTATGGTCATTGCCACGCAAAACCCCATTGAGCAGGAAGGTACCTATCGCCTGCCCGAAGCCCAGCTGGATCGCTTTCTTTTTAAAATTGAAGTGCCTTATCCCACCGAAGAAGAAGAGTTGCAGATCCTCAGCCGCTTTCATGAATTGGGCAACCACAGCCCGCTGAACAGCATCCGGCAGGCGCTAACAGGCGCAGAGATCAATGCACTCCGGCAACAGGTAAAAGCGATCGTCATCGAAGAAAAACTCCTGGGTTTTATTGCAAAACTGGTACATCAAACGCGGAACAACAAAGCGATCTACCTGGGTGCCTCACCGCGTGCCTCCCTGTCGATTATGAATGCCTCCAAGGCAATGGCGGCCATCAGCGGCCGGGATTTTGTTACCCCGGATGATGTGTTGGCGGTAGCAGCCCCCGTTTTAAGACACCGCATCATCCTTTCACCCGAAAAAGAAATGGAAGGTATTACCGAGAACGAGATCATTAAGCAAATGATCAACGGGCTGGAAATACCGAGATAACGAAATCTTAAATCCTAAATCTCAATTCTGAATTCTCGAATCTCTAATCTCAAAACTCAATTCTGAATTCTCAAATCTCAGATCAATCCTTGCAATCCTTTTACCTCAATAAAATTGTTTACTATATCGGCGGCGCACTGGCATTGTGCTTTATCGCCAGCTATTTTGTGCCGCAGCTTTATGCCGTCGCTTCGCTGTTGCTCCTGTTTCTTGTTGTTGCGGTGCTGATCGATACCCTGCTGGTTTACCGCAAACGGAACGGCATTATTGCTACCCGCACCACGCCCGACCGTTTGAGTATCGGTGATGTAAACAGGATCAGCCTGCATCTGTTCAATAACTATCCCTACCCTGTTTCACTTTCCATTATCGATGAACTGCCGGTTCAATTCCAGGAGCGGAACTGGGTGCGGCATGCATCCCTGGCAGGCAATCAGGGAACGGATATCCATTACGAGGTAAAGCCGCTAACCCGGGGCGCCTATACCTTTCATGACATTCAGGTGTTTGTTACAGCCCCGCTGCGCCTGGTTACCCGCAGGTTCACCATTCCTGCGCAGAAAACAACCAAGGTGTATCCTTCTTTTGTACAGATGCGCCGGTTCCAGCTGCTGGCCATCAGCAACCGCCTACAGGAAGCCGGCGTAAAACGCTCACCCCGTTTGGGCCATAGCATGGAATTTGAGCACATTAAAGAATATGTGCGTGGCGACGACTACCGCACCATTAACTGGAAGGCTACAGGGCGTAAGGGTAACATCATGGTGAACAACTACACCGATGAAAGAAGCCAGCAGGTATACTGCATCGTTAACAAAGGACGGGTAATGAAAATGCCCTTTGAGGGAATGACCCTGCTGGATTATGCCATCAATGCCTCGCTGGTGCTTTCCAATATTTCCCTTGTAAAACAGGATAAAGCCGGTTTGATCACTTTTGCAGAAAACCTGGACAGCTTTGTTCCTGCAGACAAGCGCCCGGGGCATATTAGCCGGATACTGGAAACCCTGTATCAGCAGGAAACCCGTTTCCTGGAAGCCGATTATGAAAAGCTGTATACGGTGATCCGGAACAAGATCAACAGCCGCAGCCTGCTGGTACTCTTTACCAATTTTGAATCGATCGAAAGCCTGCAACGGGAAATGCCCGCATTAAAAAAAATGGCCCATTACCACCTGCTGCTGGTAGTGATCTTTGAAAATACCGCCATCAAAGGACTCATTGAATCATCCGCCTCCAATCTGGAAGAAGTATATATCAAGACCATTGCCGAGAAATTCGCCTTTGAAAAGCGGCAGATGATCAAAGAATTGCAGCAAAACGGCATCCTGGGCATTCTTACCACGCCCCAGCAACTTACCGTTAATACCATCAACAAATACCTGGAACTGAAGAACCGGGCAAGAATCTAATGCTGAAGATTTAATTGAAATTCTAAAATCAAAATTCTAAATGTTAAAGAATAAAATCTGGCTTCGGGGGTAAGTTTGAAAATCACAACCTCAAATCAGAACCAATGAAATCTTGAAGGACAGAAACACCTGCTATTGATAAGATTGAATAAATCTTTTCGGGTGGAAGTTTCCTGAATAAAAATTCACCGGCAGCGGATGACATAATTATAACGCCAAACCCTGAGCGCAAGGAACCCCCGTAGGAATGATATAATGTTACTCCTTCGAGCTTGAAAACCAGGATGCGCTTGTTCCCCGATTTTTATCCGGCGTATTTATTAAAGGTACACTGTCAGCATTCAGCCAACAGGCAACAGTGCTGCGACCAGCACATACTTATTTTTGTGCGGGATCAAGCAAGGGCCGCGGATCAAACACCACTTTAAATGACCGGATCTTTCCTGCATCCGTATGATACCAGCCGGAGGCCAGGATCTTTTTACCATTCATATCAATATTGTACCAGAGGCAGGTGTCCTCACCAGCCTCAAAAGATTGCAGCACCTCATATTTCAGCTTCATCTGCGACATTTCCTTTATGTAAAGGTCTGCCCCTTCTCTCTTTCCCAGCACCCCTTCAAATACAAAGTCATCATGCAGTGCATTTCTTGCCCCTGAAAAATCTTCGTTGTTGAGATCCTCAATAAATTGGGAAACAACAGTTGTTGCGTCGTGATTCATACTGTGTTATTTTAATAGAATTACAAAGCTATAAAGCCGGGAGAAAAAATGGTGTGACAATTATCACAAAATGCCCGGCTCAAAGATGCCGCCGGCTTCTTATGCGGCTCAGGGTTTCGCGGGCTACACCCAGGAACGAAGCCAGCTGTGTTAACGGAACCCGCTGTAACATAAAGGGATACCGTTCTTCAATAGCGGCCAGTCGCTCTTTAGCGGTATAAAGCTGAAACAGGCTTGAGAACGCTTCCTGCTTTGATGCAAACAAGCGGATACAGCAGCGCCCGGCGGTTTCAATTTCCGGTGCTTTTTTTCCCGCCTCCAGTAAACGCTGTTTATCAAAAACAATCACCTCCAGCGGTTCGCCCGCTGCTATAAAATATTCCGACGGCTGCCCGCTTCCAAAACTGCTGATATTGGTAGCTATGTCGTTTTCAAAAAAGAAACCCGTGTTTTTCTCCAGGCCGTCTGCCAGGTAGTAACTTCTGCAATAACCCTTTTCAATAAAATACAACGATTGGCAAACCGCGCCTTCTTTTAAGAGCAGCTCATTTTTAGCAACCTGCTTCCGCTTCAATGCCGGCTGCAACAGTTGCCAGCTTTCATCAGAAAGCGGAGCCAGGGATCGTAAATATGTAAGCAGGTGATGCATCATCCGATAGGTCACTGTTCGGCTTTGGAAACCTGACAGATCCGTTATTTATTAAAAAAACAGCAGGAACAACCAAACAAATGGAATGGCTACGAGGAGCGAATCAAACCGGTCCATAAAGCCCCCATGTCCTGGCATGATATGGCCGCTGTCTTTTACACCAGCCATTCGCTTGAGCTTCGACTCCAGCAAATCACCCGCCGTACCGGTAATGGCCGCAATCAATGAAATGCCCAGCAGCGCCTGCCATTGAAACCAGTATTGCAGGATCAGTGTAATGGCCGCCACACAAAGCAGCATTCCACCAACGGTGCCTTCCATCGTTTTCTTGGGAGAGATCTTTGATAACGGGGTTTTCCCGATCATTGAACCTACGAGGTAGGCACAGGTGTCATTGATCCATATCGCTACGATCAGCAGGATAGGAATAAAGAAGCCGGACATGGCGTTCTGAGCCGGATCTTTCATAATATGGATTTCCGTTGTATACCGCAGGGATAACAGCAGTGCCCAGCTCAGTGAAATATACACAAAGCCCAGTGCCGCAGCGCCCAACGCCTTTACATGGATGCGTTGCCGGAACATCCCCGTCACCAGCAATACCAACCCTGCCACCAGGAACGGCAACGAAAAACTGGAAGCAAGGCCAAAGCCCAACCATTGCAGGGAGCCGCAGCAAAGCAGCAGCAAGTGATACCCGGTTAAACAGAACCCAAGCTTTATATAAGGATGAAAAGAAACGCCGAAAATCTTCTCGATCAGCTGCAGGTATTCCCACCAGCAGCCAAAATGGATCAGGCTGATCAATATCAAAAAGCTCCATTCATTATAAAGCAACCCGGCCATCATCACCGCTACAAAGATCAATGCGGTAAAAGCCCTTGTCCAGAATGTTTTCCAGTTAAATGCCATCTGCCGGTTTTGTTTGTTGTATTTTCTTATTCAGCTGCATAAAAAGAAAGGCCACTACCGGCACCGCCAGCAGTCCCAGGTAACTGCCGCTTTTGTCGCTCATGGCTTCCGCGATCGACTTTCCACCCTGTACCTGGGTATACATCACAATAACGGCCAGGGCATTGTTAATAAAATGCGCCAGGATATTCAGCCAGATATTTCCCGATAACTGATAAATCAACCCAAGAATTATACCCAGGGCCAGGCGCGAAAGAAAACCATATCCCGACATATGCACGATACTGAAGATCACGCTCACTACGATCACCGATAGCCATAAGTTCCGGTTGCCGCGATACATAAAATTTTGCAATCCGCCCCGGAAAAAGGCTTCCTCACAAACCGCGGGCACCAGTGCCAGCACCACAATTGAAATCAGCAGATCCGGTATGTTTTTAAAACTCACCAGCCCCGCAGCCTGGGAGGCATACAGTTTTTCCCAGTTATCAAAAACCGTTCTTAGTCCTGCCGGCAAGGGCAGCTGGTAGCTTAAATGGCCCAGCCCGGCACTGATTCCCAAGCCGCACAACATAATCGCAATACTGAAAATGATCTGATTCCCCTGAGGTTTTTGGCTAAAACCCACCAGTCCAAGCGGCTTACGGCTTAAAAAAGAAGCAGTTACAAGTGTTGGCACCAAAAATCCAAACACGGCCTGGAGGGTTTGTAAAAGTTGGATTTCCTTTAAATAGGCCGGATTCCCAATCGCCTTGGCCAGCTCCAACAGGTTCTTCCCTGTCATTAAATTCCACACAATTCCTCCAATAGCACCTGCCAGGAACATGCCACCCACACCAAAAGCCACCAGCATAAAGAACCCCGCTGTATAGGATACATCTTTCTTATAAGGATCTGTTATCATAGCATCAAAAAAATAAATCGTACCTTTGCGGGCTCAAAAATAGTTGATTTCTTCAAGCTGAGCGTAGAACGCTGAAAGCGAAACATTAAACGCTGAATGCGGAAGGCTGAAAGCTGATAACTCAAGAAATGGTAAATATAGGAAACATATCACTGCCGGATTTTCCGCTGTTGCTCGCTCCCATGGAAGATGTAAGCGATCCTCCCTTTCGTGCGGTGTGTAAGGATAACGGAGCCGACCTGATGTATACCGAGTTCATCAGCAGTGAGGGCCTGATCCGCGATGCGATTAAAAGCCGCCGGAAACTGGATATTTTTGATTATGAGCGGCCCATCGGCATCCAGATCTTCGGAGGCGATGAAGACAGCCTGGCAATGGCTGCCCGGATTGTGGACGTAACGCAGCCCGATCTTTTGGATATTAATTTTGGCTGCCCTGTAAAAAAAGTGGCACTGAAAGGCGCCGGAGCGGGTGTATTGAAGGATATCGACCTGATGGTACGCCTTACCGATGCCGTGGTACGATCTACCTCATTGCCGGTAACCGTAAAAACCCGGCTGGGTTGGGACGACAGCATGCTGAATATTGAAGAGGTGGCAGAGCGCCTTCAGGACGTAGGCATCAAAGCCCTGGCCATCCACGGCCGTACCCGCTGCCAGATGTACAAGGGAGAAGCAGACTGGACCCTGATCGGTAAAGTAAAAAACAATCCGCGGATCCGTATTCCCATCTTTGGCAACGGCGATATCGACAGTCCGCAAAAAGCACTCGAATATAAAAACCGTTACGGCGTGGATGGCATTATGATCGGCCGGGCCGCAATCGGTTATCCCTGGATCTTCCGGGAGATAAAGCACTTTGTGCAAACAGGCACTGTACTACCCCCTCCTACCGTGGAAGAACGGGTAAACGTGGTGCGCAAACACCTGCAAAAAAGTGTGGAATGGAAGGGCGCCATTGTTGGTATCAATGAAATGCGCCGTCATTACGCCAATTATCTTAAAGGACTGCCCAATATAAAAGAATACCGGAGCAAGCTGGTACGGCTGACAGAAGAAGCCCCCATCCGCGAAGTGCTGGATGAGATCATTGAAAAATATTCCGGTCTTGAAATGCAGGCCACACCCATTGAGCTGATTAATTACCACGAAAAATGCCCGGTGAATTAATGTGCTTATGACCAATGGTTCATGAACTATAGCGGGTCGTCCAGCGCATCTATGAGCCGTTAATCATGGTAAAGAAGCAGACAACTCTTCCGGCAGCCATTTAAAAAGATTATCTTTACAGGAACTGAAAAGCCCCATTTCATGGATTCGGAAAACAACGTAGAAGAACCTTTTGTTCCTTATGGTGCCATTACATCCCTGGATCAGCTTGACTTGTCTGAGCGTTATTCCTATGCCGACTATTTCCGCTGGAAATTCCGGGAAAGAGTAGAGCTTTTAAGAGGCTGGATCCATAAAATGAGCCCGGCACCGGGTATAAAGCACCAGTCTGCATCCTTAAAGCTCACCCTTAAAATCGGGAATTACTTTGAGGGAAAGTCCTGCAATGTTTTTGCAGCCCCTTTTGACGTACGCCTGCCTGATTCCAAAAAGCAAACGAATGATGCGGCTGTTTTCACCGTGGTACAACCCGATATCTGCGTTATCTGCGATGCGGAAAAAATAGACGACCGGGGTTGCATCGGTGCTCCCGACCTGGTAGTAGAAATTCTTTCTCCCGGGAATACGCAAAAGGAGATGGGGATCAAATTTGACCTCTATGAAGAAAGCGGCGTTAAAGAATACTGGCTCGTAGAACCGCAGGATAAAGTAATCCTTGTGTATATATTAAAAGACGGAAAGTTCCAGGGCATCAAACCTTTTATTGAAACCGATGAAATCCGTTCCGCATTGTTCCCGGAGTTAAAATTTAACGTGCGCGATATATTTGAATAAAGTAACACCAGCCCGCCCATTTCTGTGCATCATTGACGCTTCTTCTTTACTTTTACGGTTCTATGGATACTACAAGCTATAAAGAAAGAGCGGAACAGTTTTCTAAACAGGCAAACCTGCTGAAGCAAAAGTCGGGATGGCTCAGTTTCTTCCGGCTCCTGCTCTTTGCCGTTTTTATCTACCTGCTTTATCAATCTACCCAAACCGGCAATGCCTTAACCATTGCATCCGCCGTTATTGTATTTATTGCTTTCCTTGTAGTGGTAAAATGGTACGACCGCCTGCAGCAAAAGACCGCCTATTACAAAGCCCTGGTAAAATATAATGCCGACGAGATCGCTTTCCTGGAAACCAACCGGTCGCCTTATGCCAATGGAAAAGCCTATGAAGATCCGCACCATCCCTATTCTTATGATCTGGACCTGTTTGGAGCGGGCGGACTTTACGCGCATTTGAACCGTTGCAGTACCTCTTTTGGAAGAGAAGCGCTGGCAAGCCTGCTGCTAAACCCAGACACAGCAACCATCTTGCAGCGGCAGGAAGCCGTAAAAGAACTGGCAGCCCTGAACGATTTTCGTCAGCAGCTCTATGCCAGCGGCAGCCTGCAGGAAAACCGGGAGAAGGAACTGAACCAGCTCATGGCCTGGGTACATGCTTCCAAAACCGGCATCAGCAAGCCGCTGTATTGCTTCCTGATGCTTTTTCCGCTGGTTACCATTGGCAGTTTACTCTATTATCTGTTTATATCAGACAGCAACGAAGTATTCCGGATTATTTATAGCACGTTTGTATTGAACCTGGTCATCGCTTTTGCATTTGGAAAAAAAATTGCAGCCCAGTTAACCGTTTCTACATCCGTAAACAAAATACTGGCCGCGTATAAAGACCAGCTGCGGCGGATCGAAGATCAGCCATTCAACACGCCGCTCCTCCAGGCTTACCAGCAGCAGCTGAAACAGGATGCCCCCGCCGCCTCGCGGCAACTGCATCAACTGGCTTCCTTGTTTGAATACCTGGAATCCATCGTAAATCTTGTGGTAAGCATCCTGCTAAATGGGTTATTCCTTTTTCATGTACACATTCTGTACCGGCTGGGCATTTGGAAAAAGAAGCATGGAGATCATATTGCCGGCTGGCTTGAGGTAATCGGCCAGTTTGAAGCGCTGGGCAGTTTGGGTAATTTTTCCTTTAACAACCCGGTAAACGCCTTCCCCGAAATCAGCAAGGAGCCTGCACTGGCCGCCACAGACCTGGGGCACCCGCTGATCCGCTCTGAAAAAAGGATCTGCAACGATGTAAACTTCCTGCAGCAAAAATTCATCATTCTTACGGGTTCCAATATGAGCGGCAAAAGCACTTTTTTGCGCACAGTAGGCATGAACCTTGTGCTGGCACGCAGTGGTGCACCTGTAACAGCCTCCCGTTTTGTCTTTTATCCCTTTGATGTATACGTGAGTATGCGCATTACGGATTCGCTTCAGGAAAGTGAGTCCTTCTTCTATGCCGAATTAAAGCGCCTGCAAACCATTGTACAGCATCTTGAGAACGGGCATATCACATTCGTGATCCTGGATGAGATCCTGCGGGGTACCAACAGCAACGATAAGCGGAACGGCACCATCGGTTTGATCCGGAAAATGGCCGGCTTCGATACGTTTGGTATTATTGCCACACACGATGTAGTGGTAGCCGACCTGATACAGGATTACCCCGGCTATATTTCCAACAAGGCTTTTGAATCGGAGATCATCAATGATGAACTGATCTTTGACTATAAACTGAAAGATGGGGTTTGTACCAAGCTGAGCGCATCCTACCTGATGAAAAAAATGGGCGTCATCGATCAGTAATACAGGGTCTGTTTTCGTTTGGGCAATGCCAGTTCGGTTTTCCCGGGTATAAAAGCATCCATCAATGGCAGCGGCTTTTTAACCTGCATCCGCTCTGTCCAGCCGCTTTCTTTTGCCGCCCCTTTTTTGTCGCAGGCCTCTGTAGTATGTTTTACCACCACTTCGCCTGTAGATAAATTATAATCCAGCTGTTCCATATAATCGCAGGGTGCTCCAAAATGCACGGTAGCGCCGATCAGGTACCAATGCTCGTTTTGAAACCGGTAACGGTGGGTATATTCCCATTTCTGACGGCTTCCTCCAAAATGGTGAATAACGATGCATCTTCTTGCAATCTCCACGCCGCTGTAAGGATCGCCCATCATGCCTCCGTTCTGATCGCCCAGCAAGGGTGCCAGGGTTTGATGCCAAAGGTGCCATTGCCCGCCGGCTTTCCGGTAAACGGCAAGACAGGAAGCAAAGCCCATCTCCGCCGGCATGGGCGTTTTATACACCATCACGGCCTCGTCGCCCTCCACACCATCCAGATCTCCAAAAGCGCTGTCCCGCACCGTCCAATACGCCGGTGTAAAAGCCGCAAGCGTAGCAGCGCTGGTAATTTTAATGGTTTCATCATAGTTACCGGATGCTACTGCAGCATCAAAGGCCTCCTGCTGTTGCTTTTTTTTGGCGGCAATGGCCGGTATTGGCTTCAGCATCGCCGCTAACTGTGCAGGGTAATGCGGCAGCGGCAACATTTTTGGTACCTGCCCGGTCTGGTAATACACAATTTCCCGCGCCTCAAAGGCCACCTGTTGCTTTTCGCCATATACGCCGTTGTTACAGGGCTGGTAATACTTCCGTTTTTCGATCCAGTTATTTTTGTCGTCATACTTATATGTGTAGCTTTCGATGCCCAGCAGATTGCCGGTATACTCGGTTGACTGTTCAAACACCAAGTCGCCCTGTGCATTGTACCTGCGTACCGTTTTTAATGATTTTTCGGTACCCTTCATATGATACTGCTGTTCGATACGTTCGGTATATTCCTTTGAATAGAAGTATTCCGTTTTATTTTCCAATGTCCCCTCCGGCTTTTGCCAAACCTCGGATGTAATAAAACCCTTGTCGTCGTAAGTGAACCGCACCTGGCGGTCGTCAAAAATATAACCCTGCGTTTCCACCGGTTTATACGAATGCCGGATCATCCGGAAGCGTTGCACTTTCGATTGATATAAGGGCCGGTTTTTTACCAGCGTTGACCCGGAGAAGCGATACTCCGCAACCGGATCCGCGATCGTATCACTGTTATAACCGGTGATCTGCACCATGCGGACAGCGCCGGAATCACGGTAGCTATACGTTGTATAAGCATCCACCTGGAGGCGGCCCTCATTATTAGCACAACGGATCATGCCCTCAAGCAATCCCTTATCGTTATACCGCAGCCAGTTTTGCCAGGCTAAAGTTTCTGTTTCCGGCCGTTCGATCAGCAGCAGGTTTTTGAATTGCGGATCATAATAATACCGCGCATCATACTTTTTATCTCCGCTGTAGTATTCATAATAAGTTCTTCTTCCATCCGGAAGGTATGCAGCATACGCGGTCATCTGCACCAGCGTACCTCCGATATTTTTTACATTTTTCCCCGCCGGCTTCTTATCCGGTTTACTATAATAACGGACAGAAAAAATATTTTTTGTTCTAAAACTTCCGGTATCGGCAAAAGACGCGGCTATTTCAAAATTGTCCAGGTTCTGATTGATGACCTCCGGTGATTGCGCAACTGCCTTAAGCGAAACGCCCGGGAGCAGCAGCAACAAAAAACAAACAGCATACTTCATAAGCTATACAAAATCAATATTAAATACCGGCTAAAAATACGGCATTCATTACTTGCATGCATTGATTGTAAGGCAACAAGGCTTCGATTAAATCGATTTTCAAAATAAATTTATCGATTTACAATAAATTTATTTTGAAATATGATAAAAATAGCGCAGCTTTGTATTTAAAATCAAATGTATGAGATCACAACCTGCTGTTAAAATTTTAAAGGTGCTGGCCTATATTGGCTTTTACCTGCTCGTGATTTTTACCGCTTTATTCCTGGTAAAGTATGTACTGAATATAGCCGGGGTGAAGCCCGGTTTCGAATCGAATGATTTTCGTGAGCTTAATTTAAATGTACGGTCCTTTAACTCCATAAAATCGCCCCTGGTTATCAACGCTGAACATACTGCTAAATATGAGCAGGTAAACAGCCGGTATGTGATCAGCATTCATCCCGATACACCTGCCGGCTATTATACGGTATTCATAAAAACAGTGTATATGGCATTGGGCATATGGATCCTGTGGATCTTTATCCGCGTATTAAAAAGCTTTAATAAAAGCGATTCACCCTTTCACCTGAAGATCATCCGTTACCTCCGCCTGATGGCCCTGGCTTTTATTTCAAATGACATCATTAAGATGCTCGACTACCTGATTGAGGGGCGTATATTGCGCCAGCTGTTTCCGGCGATGCATTTTCAGTTAGAAACAGAAATCGGCAATGGTTTGATCACCGGTTTGATCATCTGGGTCATTGCTTTTGTATATGCAAGCGGCGTCCGGCTTCAAAACGATCAGGCGTTCACTATTTAAATCACCGGCATGCAACCACAACATTCATATTCCATTTTGTTCAGGGCATTGTTTTTTTACATCAGTACTACCTTGCTGTTTGTGGCTACTACTGCAATAGTACCGGTGACCGGCGTTCACCCGGAAGCTACGGTAACGATAGGAACGGCAGCCGTGCTTACCTTTATAACGCTTATCCTCTTTTGCCGAAGGGATAAGCTGCCACTAAAACAGACGGGGGTTTATTTGCATAAACAAAGCATTCCCCGTTTTTTAAAGGGGTTTGTAGTGGGTTTGCTCATGGTTCTTGCCTGGGTATTGCTTGTTATATGCGTAACGCCTTTCCGGTTGTCACTGGGTGCCATGCCCCGTTTCGGAACCGTTTTTTCCGCCCTGTTGTTGTATCTTCTTGTAGCAGCAAGAGAAGAACTGGTATTTCGCTCTTACTTTTTAACAAGACTTGCCACAGGCTACAACAACATGGCCGCATTAATGATCGTAACCATCGTTTTTATTCTTGAACACCGCCTGGCGGGCATGAGCTGGCGCATGTCGGTCATTGGGTCAGGAACCGGTGGGCTTTTGTTCGGATTGGCCGCCCTTAAAACAAAAGGCCTCGCCCTGCCTATAGGCCTTCACAGTGCCTGGAATTTTGGCCGCTGGATGTTCGGACTTACCGGCAGTCCCGGCATCTGGCAATACACCAACACAAAGGGGAATGAAGCATACGGCGAAACGGTTGCCCTGATGCTCCACGCAATCATTTTTCTGATAGCCATCACCGGCATCCTTATTTCCGGGAAAACCACTAACCGGCCATTTCTACGTGCAATTACCAAAATATTTAAATGATTTTAAAATGAAAAAGAATACAATACTGTTATGGGTCCTGATCATTGTTTCATGGATCATATTTGTAGGACTCTGTATCGAGGCCGGAGGCTTCATCACCAACTCCGCTTTTGTATTGTTCAATCCGGATAAGGTACGATATCTTTGGCAGCAGGCCGACCTGTCGGACCTGTTTAAAAGCGATCACGGGTATTTTTTTGTAATGACGCTGGTTATAGGCATTGTAATGGTATTAAAAGCATGGTTATTTTACGGGATCATAAAAATCCTGCATAATAAAAAACTAACCCTGAGCCAGCCTTTCGATGAAACCATCCGGCGTTTTATCTTAACAAGCGCATTCATTGCCCTGCTGATCGGTTTGTTCTCCTCCTCCGGTGCCCAATACAGCGAATGGCTGGTAAAAAAGGGTATCCGAATGCCCGATCTGCAGGCATTGCGCCTGGACGGCGCCGATGTATGGCTTTTTATGAGTGTGATCCTCTTTGTGATTGCACAGATTTTTAAAAAAGGAATCCAAATCCAGGCCGAAAACGATTTAACCGTATAACTATGCCCATCATTATCAATTTAGACGTTATGATGGCCCGCCGGAAAATGTCGCTCAACGAGCTCAGTGAAAAAGTGGGCATTACCCTCTCCAATCTCTCCATTTTAAAAAACGGCAAGGCCAGGGCCATCCGTATTGAAACTCTGGAGGCCATCTGTAATGCGCTGGATTGCCAGCCGGGTGATATCCTGGAGTACCGGAAAGACAACGCATAAAAAACTTTTACATTTCTTTTAGAACGCTGTAACTTTTTTTCGCATTTAAACGACTAACAGCTGAGCTTAAATAAAATTGACCTTCAATGACAAAAAAATACCTGGGACTTGTATGGTTTTCCCTGTTTCTTCTTTGTATCCAGAGCTATGCCCAAAAAACATCCGTTACCGGTGTTGTAATGGACAGCAGTGCCAATGTGCGGCTGGCCAATGCCTCCGTGGTACTCCTGCAGGATAAAGATTCATTTATTGTAGCCGATACCCGGGCCGACAAAGACGGGAAATTTGCGTTCCATAACCTTAGTGATACCGCACGATACGTGTTATTTTTCAGTTACCCGAAGTATGCCGACTATGCGCACCGGGTTTTTATGCGGGATGCAAAGAACAACCTGTTCAACATGAACAAGGTGAATATGATCCTTAAAGAAAAGCTGTTGCAGGAGGTGATCGTAAAATCGCAGGTGAGCGCTATAAAGATCAAAGGAGATACCACCGAGTATACGGCAGACAGCTTTAAAGTACAGGCCAATGCCACGGTGGAAGAACTGCTCCGGCAACTGCCCGGTTTACAGGTAGACCAGTATGGTAATATCACCGCCCAGGGGCAAAAGGTAAAAAAGGTACTGGTGGATGGGGAAGAGTTTTTTGGCGATGACCCTACCCTGGTTACCCGCAACCTGAGGGCCGATATGATCGACAAAGTGCAGGTATACGATAAAAAATCCGATGCCGCAGCATTTACCGGTATTGAAGACGGGGTAAAGGACAAAACCATCAACCTGAAGATCAAAGAGGATAAAAATCACGGGGTCTTTGGCAAGGTTGAGGCCGGAGGAGGTACGGATCAACATTATAATGCCCAGGGAATGTTAAACGCCTTTAAGGGCAAGAGAAAAATGGCGGTGTATGGCACCACCAGCAATATCGGCCGTACCGGACTGGGCTCCGCCGATAAAGAAAAGATCGGAAGCGATGAGGATGGCAACGGTACGTATTCCGGCAAAGGGTTGCCAACGGCTACCTCCGCTGGATTGCATTATGATAAAAAATGGGGCGAAGATAAAAACAGCATCAATGGTAATTATAAGTTCAATATGACCAATGTGGCGGGGAATGACAATACCATATCACAGAACAATCTTCCCACCGGCCTGATCCTCAGCAACGCCAACAATCATTTTGAAAACAGCAGCAGCGGTCATAAGGCCAACGCCAAATACATACACAAGTTTGATACGACTTCCACCGTTACGGTCTATACGGATGGTTCCATCAACAACAGTAAAAATAAAAGCAACGGGATGACCCGGAACCTGCGGGGCGACAGCAGCCTGCTGTACAATTACCAGAGCTTCGGTTCTAATGACTACGATTATAATGCTTATAACCTGAACCTTTCCTGGGAGAAAAAATTAAAGAAATACGGCCGGACACTTTCGTTTTACCTGAACAATAACTTCTCCAACGATGCCTCACTGGGTGAAAGCTATTCCAAGAGCGATTTTTATGATGAGCAGGGGCTATTCGATAGTACCGCAACCCTTCATTTGCAACGGAAAATGAACGACGACTGGCGCACCCTTAGCTTCAACGCCAACTACACGGAACCGCTTACATCAAAATTATCGCTGCTGGTCAATTATAAGCTCAACAACGAAGAGCTGCACGATGACAAGCGCTCATTTGATCTTGCCAAGGATCCTTCAGGAGCCACTATGGACAAAAAGTTCAGTACCCTTATGAACAGCACCATTTGGGGTAACCAGGCCGGCGCCGCATTGAACTATGCTTCCAAAAAATTTATTGCCAAAATCGGTAACAACGTCAAACTGGTACGCATGAATATCGAAGACAGCTACCGTCCGCTCACGTTCGACAAACAGTTCTGGAACTGGAATCCCCAGGCCAGCCTGAATTATAAATTCAGTAATTATAAAAGTTTAAATGTAAGCTACAACGGTAACAGCACCAATCCAGAGCGCACACAACTGCTTCCCTTAGCCTTTAATAATGGCCAGTTATCCACTTACCTGCCCAACCTTGATCTGAAGAATAGTTTTTCCAATAACCTTACGGCTTATTACAATACGGTAAAAGTGGTATCGCAAACCTATGCCGGCGGTTATGCCAATTATAGCAGGGCATCGAACCCTATTGTCAACAGTGTACTGGTAGATACCTCCGGCGCCTACACGTATCAGTTTATAAATATGCAGGGCTATACCAACCAGAATTACAACGCCAGCCTTTACTATTCAAAAAAGATACAGGCATGGGATCTCCAGGCCGGCGCTTATGGCAGCATTAGCGGCGGAAATACGTTCAGCCTGATCAACCGGGCAGTAAACAAACTCAATTATACCACCTATACCCTGGGTCTGGAATTTTTCAAAACCAAGATGAAGGCATACAGTCTTTACCTTACGGGCACCGGAGGGTATACCTTAAACAGCTCCTCGCTGCAACCCGGAAGCAATAACAACTATTTCTTTTACAACCTTAACCCCTCTGCAGATATTTACTTTCTTAAAAAGTTTCAGCTGCATACCGATCTGAATTATCTATGGCAACAGAAAAGCAGGGCCTTCAGTGATAATTTCACCCGCACCATCTGGAACGCCTGGGTGGGCCGGAATTTCCTGAAGAATGACCAGCTGACCATTAAAATATCCTGCAATGATATCCTCAACGAGAACAATGGTTATGCGCGTACCGCCAATAACACCTTCTTCTCCGAGAACCGGTATACCACCATTCGGCGCTTTTTTATGGTGGGCGCCACCTGGAGTTTTACAAAATTTAATAACCTTAAGCAATAACTTTTCATGAAACGGATTTATCTGGCTTTATTACTGATAATAGCGGCACAAGGCACCGTGCGGGCGCAATATGCAGCCTTTGTGAACAGCGGCAGGATCACCTTTGAACGCAACGTGAATACCTTTGCCGCCATGCAGATCTTCCTGAAGGAAACCAAACAGGTACCGGAAGACCAGCTAAGTTCCACCATGCAGCAATACCGCAGCAGGGCTCCCCAGTTCTGGGCGGATAGCTTTGAATTGTATTTTGATAAAACACATACGCTTTATCAGCCGCAGAACCCGGACATTGATTTTTCAAAAACCTTTGCCATTCCCGTGGCCTATAAGAACCAGGTGTACAGCAATTTTGAAACAAAAGAAGTGCAAACCATCAAACAGGCTTTCGAGAAATCCTTTTTTATAAAGGATTCCCTGAAGAATATAAAATGGAAACTCACGGATGAAACCCGGGAGATCGCGGGCTATCAGTGTCACCGGGCCAATGCCTTGTTCTTCGATTCCATTTATGTGGTTGCTTTTTATACCGATGAGATCCTTACGAAAGGAGGACCCGAATCGTTTAACGGCCTTCCGGGTATGATCCTCGGCATTGCTATTCCCCACCAGCATATTACCATTTTTGCCAAAACCGTTACCGGTACCGACACGGCGCCCGACAAATGGAAGCTGCCGGTGCAGGGAAAAAACACCCTGGTAAACAACAAAGAGTTTAATACCACCACGGCCAAAATGCTGAAACAATTTGGGCTTACCTCCCCCTGGGTACAGTTCTTTATGGATCTGTAGCGGCCGTTTTAAAAGACGCAATAAAATCCGGAAGGTCTAAGTGGATGTGTAGGTGTTCCTACCGATAGCGATCGTTTTAAACCTTTGTCAACCTTTCAGTACGGGTCAATTTTGTAACACCATTTTCTGTAGCAAAAAAAAATGCTACAAAATTTTATACTACAAATTTGCCTTCGGCTTTGTGGCCTTATGGTTATGCGTAAATGGTTCGCCGCGGCAGACAGAATGGCAAGGCCATAAACGAGCGATGGCTGCCCGTTGAGACAACCATCTTTAAAATCGTTGAAATGCATACCCCGTATGCCGGGGAGTTATGGCACTATGAAAATTCGTACCCGATATCCCGGCGATAGTACATACCATCAAAACGGATCTGCTCCAGGATCTCCTTTGAGCGGTTAACGGCTTCTGTAACCGTGGCACCAAATGCCGTGGCGCATAACACCCGCCCGCCACTGGTAACCACCTGTCCTTCCGCCTCCTTGGTACCCGCCTGAAACAGGATGGCATCATTCAGCGGCTGATCCAGTCCGGTTATTTTAAATCCCTTTTCATAATCCCCCGGGTAGCCTCCGCTTACGGCCATTACGGTTACAGCGGTACGCGGATCTTCCTCGATCGTAATTTCAGCCAGCCGGTGTTCGGCAGCGGCCTTACACACGGCCGCAATATCATTTTTCAGCCGGGGCATCACCACTTCTGTTTCCGGGTCGCCCATACGGCAATTGTATTCGATCACAAACGGATCATCTCCTACTTTGATCAGGCCAATAAACACAAACCCGGTATAATCAATTCCTTCTTTGGAAAGTCCGTCAACCGTGGGTTTCATAATGCGGTCAGTTACCTTTTGCATAAAACCGGCGTCTGCAAACGGCACCGGGCTTACCGCACCCATGCCACCGGTATTAAGTCCGGAATCCTTTTCACCGATGCGCTTATAATCTTTCGCCTGCGGCAACACCACATATTCCTTTCCGTCGGTAACCAGGAACACACTCATTTCTATTCCCGATAAAAATTCCTCCACCACTACTTTACGGCTGGCCTCGCCAAATTTTGCTTCCTGGATCATGGCTTCAAACTCGGCCACCGCCTGCTCGTTGGTCTGACAGATCACCACACCCTTTCCCGCAGCCAGTCCATCGGCCTTTAACACCACCGGCAGTGCATGCGCCTCCAGGTACCGGATCCCTTCTTCATAATTTGCTTCCGTAAATTCTTTATAAGCGGCGGTTGGTATCTGGTGCCGTTCCATAAAGGCTTTTGCAAAGGCCTTGCTACCTTCCAGCTGCGCGCCAAACTGCGAGGGTCCGATCAGCGGTATCGCCTTCAGTGTGTCATCTGCCAGGAAAAAATCCCGGATCCCTTTTACCAGGGGTTCCTCGGGCCCTACCACCACCATTTCAATTCCGGTTTCACGGCAAAATGCGCCGATGCCTTCAAAATCATTCACACCCAGGTTTATGTTGGTGCCCAGCACAGCCGTTCCCGGGTTTCCCGGGGCAATGAACAGTTCATGATTACCCCGCTGTTTCATATTCCAGGCTAAAGCATGCTCCCGTCCCCCGCTTCCTAAAACCAGTATTTTCATTTTTTTGCTTTTGATCAATATTAAGGGCGGAAAGATAGCTATAAAATGAAAAAAAAAGGTGATTCCGGATTTTTCTGTACTTTGGCCGGTAATTTTTAAATAGAAAATATATGACTCAGGTACCCGCCAAAGCGAAACATCACCGCTCGCTGTTTGTGTTATTTATTACCGAAATGTGGGAACGTTTCGGATACTATTTGATGGTTGGAATTTTATTTCTTTACCTTACGGATAACAAAACAGGGGGAAAGGGATTTGATAATAAAACGGGTGCCGACATTGTGGGCACCTTTATTGCATTGGTGTATTTAACCCCCTTTATTGGTGGCCTGCTGGCCGACCGGTATCTCGGGTACATCAAATCCATTTTTTTAGGCGGTATCCTGCTGGCGGCCGGTTACATCGGGCTGGCCATACCCGGTGATACGGCGATGTTCGTTTCACTGGGGCTGATCTGTATCGGCAACGGCTTCTTTAAACCCAATATTTCTACCATCCTTGGTAATATTTATAATAGAGAAGAACTGAAGCCATTAAAAGATAATGCATACAATATTTTCTATATGGGCGTGAACATCGGCGCCCTTTTCTGCAATTTTGCGGCAGCCTATTTACGCAATACCTACGGCTGGGGCTATGCCTTTGCTGCTGCAGGCGTGGGCCTGATCCTGGGACTCATCTGGCTGGCCACACAGCTGAAGCATGTAAAAGAGGGCGATATCAAAAAGCCCCTGGAAAAAGAAGACATGCCCATGTCAAGGATCATGCTCTACGTATTTTTACCCGCGATCGTAGCCGCGGTCATCGGCTGGGTTATTCCGGGAAACATCTTCGGCTCTGACACAAACGATGCCTTTATGTTTGCCTGTGTACCCGTGATCATCTTTTATGTAAACATCTGGCGTAAAGCTGCGGGATCCGATAAGCGGTCGATTGGAGCCTTGCTGTTCATTTTTGCCATCTCCATTATTTTCTGGACCATCTATAACCAGAATTCTACCGGTCTCACCATCTGGGCACAAACCTATACCGACCGTAAAGTAAGCGGCACCACAGAACAAATTGCAGGCAAGCTGGGCTTCCTTGAAAAAGTAACGGACAGCCTGCGGCAAACCGATAAAGTAGACGGCCATTTGATTGCGGTAACCGATACCAGTTCGGTAATACAGGCTGTAAAAGGCAAGGACCTCCTGCTGGCAAACGGCAACCTGGTAGACTCCGCCACAAGGATCGTTCAGGTACAGGGGCCCGATCCTTATTATAATAATGTACCGCCATCCGAATGGCCCCAGGGAAAAACCGAACGGCTGGCCAATACCGAACTGTTTCAATCGATCAATCCGTTTTTTATCGTAGTGCTTACACCCATACTGGTAGGGTTGCTGGTATGGCTCCGGAAACGGCGCAGTGAGCCCACCACCTCGGCTAAATTTGGCCTGGCCCTGTTCATTTCCGGCCTTTCGGCCCTGGCAATGGTATTTGCAGTAATGTCTGTGCCTTCGGTTTACACGAATAAAACGGCCGCTTACTGGCTGTTTATCACCTATTTTGTATTTACGATCAGCGAGATCTTATTGAGCCCGATCGGCTTGTCGTTCGTATCCAAACTTTCCCCTCCCCGGCTTACCGCGCTCATGATGGGCGGTTGGTTCCTCTCCACCTCGCTGGGCGGAAAGGTGGCCGGTGTAATGGCCAGCCAGTGGGATCATTTTGCGGATAAAAAGATTTTCTTCCTGATCATTGCAGTGGCCGCCTTTATCGGAGGCATCTGGATCTTCGCCCGGATCAAATCATTAAATGCGATTGTAAAGGAGCGGACGGGTTCTGCCTGATCTGCCACCGGGCAAATAACCATCTTAAAGACACGTAGTTCCTTACTGCGTGTTTTTTTTAGTTTATAAACGATCATTTGTTATCTTTCGCCCCTGAAACAAATTGGTCATGTGGAAAAGACATCCCCGGGCGCTGCCTTTTTTATTTTTTAGTGAGATGTGGGAGCGCTTTGGCTTCTATCTGTTGCTGGGTATTTTTACGTTTTACCTGAAGGATGCCACCGGTGGCTTTGGCATGGACGAAAAAGAATCCGCCTCCCTGTACGGCACGTTTATCGCACTGATCTATTTTACACCCTTCCTCGGAGGATTGCTGGCCGACCGTAAAATGGGTTACTGTAATGCCATTATCATCGGCGGGCTGCTGATGGGTGTGGGCTATTGCCTGATGAGCGTACGCTCCGTACCCATGCTGTACCTGGCCATGACCCTCATCATTATCGGCAACGGGTTCTTTAAACCCAATATTTCCACCCTGCTGGGCAATGTATATTCTACCTCCCAATACCAGGATAAAAAGGATGAAGGATATAATATCTTTTATATGGGGATCAATATCGGCGCCTTTATCTGTAACTTTTTCGGAGCGGCCCTTTATACTACCATTGGCTGGGGCGCTGCTTTTATCGCAGCCGGTGTGGGTATGTTCCTGGGTGTGATCATTTTTGTGATCGGTAAGCCGCACTACAAAGCATTCGATACCCGCAAACCGCTGAAACAGGGGGATATGTCCATAGGCAAAATATTCGGACTGGTGGTATTGCCGGCCCTGGTTTTTGGAGCCGTTGGTTACCTGATAAAAGGTGCCGACGGGGCTATTTTCGACAGCAGCAGTACGGATGCCTTTATCTTTGCCTGCTTCCCCGTTGCGGTATTTTTTATCGCACTCCTGCTCCGGAGCCCGAAAGAGGAACGGCGCCCCATGGCAGCACTGCTTTCGATCTTTGCCGTGGTGATCCTGTTCTGGGCCATTTTCAAACAGAACGGCTCCGCACTCAATACCTGGGCCAGCCGGTACACAGAACGGCATGTGGAAGGTACCACGGGAACGGTCCTGAATGCGCTGAAACTTACCGAAACCATCCCGTATAAAAAAGATTCAGTTACCCTGCTCGACCACCAGTTCCGGAAAATAAAAGAGGACGGGAAGGAAGTAAAAGGGCTGGATTATCCTTCTTATTTTAAAAATATGAACCGAGCGGAAACCCCGCTGAAGGACGGCGACCAGGTAAAAGCCTGGGCTCCCTCACTGTCGCAATCCATCAATCCATTCTGGGTGATCGTGCTTACTCCGTTGCTGGTAGCCTTCTTTACCTGGCTCCGCAAAAAAGGAAAGGAACCTTCCACGCCCTCCAAAATAGCCCTGGGCCTGCTGGTTTCGGCGATGTCGGTACTGGTGATGGTGCTTGCCGTAAAAGCCGGTAACAATGGTGCAGAAAAAGTAAGCATCTGGTGGCTGATCGGCAGTTATGGCATCATTACCGTTGGGGAACTGTTTTTAAGTCCCATGGGATTGTCGCTGGTATCCAAACTGAGCCCGGTGCGCATCACCTCCCTGATGATGGGCGGCTGGTTCCTGTCTATCTCCATCGGCAACAAG
Source organism: Niabella pedocola (assembly GCF_021044425.1). GTDB lineage: Bacteria > Bacteroidota > Bacteroidia > Chitinophagales > Chitinophagaceae > Niabella > Niabella pedocola. The sequence continues at coordinate 1,260,844 of NZ_JAJNEC010000005.1, forward strand.
CTCAGCGGTATTCTTTCCAGCAAATGGGATGAATATACCAATAAAGAAAGCTACTTTTGGCTGAATTTCGTATTGCTTTTTAGTGCCGCATTGTTCCTTTTTGCCATTTTAAAATGGCTGAACCGCGTGATGAAGGAAAAAGGCGTGGCATAGAGCAACGATAGCAAGCAGCCGGATCACAACGCAATTATCATTTTTAAGAATATCTATGCAGGAAACAAAATCTTCATTTAAGCCCTTTGTGCCGGATGACGCCCGCGTGGCGGAGTTTACATTAAAATCGGTGCTTACCGGTGCCGCCTTCGGAATCATATTTGGCGCTGCCACGGTGTACCTGGCATTAAAAGCCGGGCTTACCGTATCGGCCTCTATACCAATTGCAGTAATTGCCATTACCCTGGGTCGCAAATTTTTAAAGACCACCATCCTTGAAAACAACATCATTCAAACAACGGGCTCCGCCGGTGAGAGCATTGCGGCCGGCGTGGTATTTACCCTCCCCGGTTTTTTGTTCCTGAGCGATGGCAGCGGCGAACATTTTTTTAATTATATGACCATCCTTACGCTGGCCATTATCGGTGGTATATTGGGTACCCTGATGATGATCCCGCTCCGGAAATCATTGATCGTAAACGAACATAAAACCCTGCCCTACCCGGAAGGTACGGCCTGTGCCGATGTATTGAAAGCCGGGGAAAAGGGTGGCAATTTTGCCAAGACCGCTTTCTGGGGACTTGGCTTTGCCTTTGTATATGCCGTGCTGCAGAAGATCGTACACCTTATTGCGGAAACGCCTGCATTTATTACCAAACAAACGAACCGGTTTTTCCCATCCGCAAAGGTCAGTGGTGAAATCACCCCTGAATACCTGGGTGTGGGTTATATCATCGGGCCAAAGATCGCGGGCGTACTGGTAGCCGGTGGTGTGCTGGCCTGGCTGGTATTGATCCCGCTGTTATCATCCGTAGTGTCGCCCGACCTTATTGCCAGTCAGCTGGTAAAATTAGGCTACCTCGCCAATACCGCAACCGCGGGCGGCAAGGGCGGCTGGGATCCCGTGGCCAAAACATTTGATGATTTTTCTTCCGCTGTGTATTATGCCTATATCCGCCAGATCGGCGCGGGTGCAGTAGCTGCCGGTGGTTTTATTACGCTGATCAAAACCATTCCCACTATTGTTTCCTCCTTTAAAGGAAGCCTGGGTTCTATCAAAGGCGGTGCAGCTGCAGCGGCTTCGGTTAAACGTACGGAGCGCGACCTGAGCATGAAAGTAGTGGCCCTGGGCAGCCTGGGCCTGGTGATCCTGATCGCTTTACTGCCACAGATACCCGGACATACCATTCTTCAAAAATTACTGATCGGCATCCTGGTGGTGATCTTCGGCGCCTTCTTTGTAACCGTTTCTTCCCGTATTGTAGGCCTGATCGGTTCTTCAAATAACCCCATCAGCGGTATGACCATTGCCACATTGATGGGTACCTGCCTGATTTTTATTGCCGTGGGCTGGAGCGGAAAAGCGTATGAACCCATGGCCCTGGTGGTGGGCGGATTGATCTGTATTGCCGCGGCCAATGCCGGAGCCACATCGCAGGATCTGAAGACCGGTTATATTGTGGGGGCTACGCCCAAATACCAGCAGCTGGCCTTGTTTGTAGGTGTAATCGTTTCTTCCATTGTGATCGGTCTTACCGTGAACTTCCTGGATAAACCAACCGCCGATATGGTGGCAAAAGGCGTTACCGAACATGCGATCGGTTCCGAATATTATCCTGCACCACAGGGTACGCTGATGGCTACGCTGGCAAGAGGGATCCTTTCCTTTAACCTCGACTGGCAGTTTGTACTGGTGGGTGTATTTATTTCTATAGTGCTGGAACTCTGCGGTGTAAAATCGCTGAGCTTTGCCGTAGGTGCGTACCTGCCATTGTCGACCACATTGCCCATCTTCATCGGCGGATTGATCCGTGGTGCCGTAGATAAAAAAGCCGGTAAGGCTGCAAATCCTGAAGAAGAGGAATTAGGCCGGGGCAATCTTTTTGCTACCGGACTGGTGGCCGGTGGTGCGGTTGCCGGTGTGGTGATCGCTATTCTTTCCGGGTTTGATGGCCCCGCCGCCGCCTTAAAAGCGGTGAACGCAGAACATGGACTCAGTACTGCGCTGGGAGAAGGCGGTTATTACGTATTGGGCGCACTGGCTTTTGCCACTATGGCCTTCGTTTTGTACCGGGTGGGTCTTTCCAAGAACAAGGAATAATATTCCTGCATATTACAGCCATCCGGGTTATACATATTACCGGCGCGCTGTGTTGGGTTTATTAAGTACCTTAATAAATTGTTTACCAAAAAAGTTCCGGCTGTAATGCGTTGCAGCCGGAACTTTTTTTTCAGGTCACATAGGGAAGTTGCAACGTTGCACTAACCAGCCAGCCAACGACAATCATCTGCAATGCAGGAGCGCACCCGTAACATGCGGGATTGATATAGACCCGGCGCGCCATATTACCGCCGCGCTGCGGCTAAGACGTTTCTCCGGCTTTCCAGGTTACAAATATTAACGGCGCGCTGCGCCTGCCGGCAGGTGGGCCTCTTTGTTCATTAGGCACTATTGAATGAATAAATGTAAATAAAAAAATCTCCAGCGTGTTCCAGCCCCAACTTTTTTTATCACATATGGGGATGAAGAAAAGCTGTGGAGCAGCGTTGACCGCCTAGCCAACGATAATAAAAGGTAACACTTCCGGCTTTCCAGGTTACAAATATTAATGGCGCGCTGCGCCTGCCGGCAGGTGGGCCTCTTTGTTTATTAGGTCCTATTGAATGAATAAATGTAAATAAAAAAACCTCCAGCGTGTTCCAGCCCCAACTTTTTTTATCACATATGGGGATGAAGAAAAGCTGCAGAGCAGCATTGACCTCTTAGCCAACGGCAATAAAAGGTAACCGAGGTGCAGCGCACCGGTAATCTTGTAATGACATCACGCTCTATTTGAATGCATCATTTTTCGTTTTCATATCACAATGTTAAAGGCACTTCCGTTTCAAATAGGAGTGTTCTTTTTTTTATGTCCCTTATTTCTGCTGACATATAGCTGTCACAATCCCGTATTTTCTTTGTATCATTAAAATATGAATCATGGAAAAACTGGATCTTACAAAACAATACCGGCACTATTTTACGGCAAAGCCGGAACCGGCACTGGTAACGATCGAAGCCGCCCAATTCCTGTCTGTCACCGGCAAGGGCGATCCCTCCGGTACATCCTTTAAAAAACATATCGAAGCCCTGTACAGCACCGCTTATACGTTGAAGTTCGCCTGCAAGGCCCGCAACAAGGATTTCGTGGTTTCAAAACTGGAAGGACTCTGGTGGTTTGATGAAAGCCGGTTCCGTGTACAAACGGCTGCTGAAGCTTCGCTGAAAGTACCCCGGAGCGAGTGGGAATACCGCCTGCTGATACGGCTGCCGGATTTTATCACCAAAAAAGAAGTACAGGAAAGCCAGGAAGCCGTGCTGCTGAAGAAACAACTCATCGAAGTTCAATTCCTGGAGTTATTCAGCATGGAAGAAGGTTTGTGTGTACAATTGCTGCATCAGGGTCCCTTTGCCACGGAACCGGAATCACTGGAAAAGATCACTGCATTTATGCAGGAGAAAAATCTTTCCCGTAACGGCGTACATCATGAGATCTATTTATCCGATTTTAATAAAACAGCTCCTGAAAAACTGAAAACGATTTTAAGAGAACCGGTAAAATAACCGTTCTCAATTGCCGGGTATATTTAGTTTATTGAAAAAATTGCTAAAGAACAGCAGCTGGTATTGGATGGCATTGCGCCAATAGGCCCAGTCATGCCCGCCGGGATAGGTACTATAGCTGTGCGGAATTTTTAACCGCACCATTTTTTCGTGGAGTGCGTTGTTCGTTTCGTAAAAAAAATCATCCACCCCGCAATCAAAGATAATGGCTACGGAATCACGCGGATATTTTTCAATCGCATCCGCCACGGTGATCTCCTTCCAGTCGAAACCGGCGGCACCCGGATCGCCGATCCATGTTTGAATGCCCCATTTTTCCGCAAACGGCTTTATGTCTACCCCGCCACTCATGCTGCCACAGGCCCCAAAGGTAGCGGCATGCCGCAGCCCCAGAAACAAACCGCCATGGCCGCCCATACTTAAACCCGTAATGGCCCGGCCAAAGCGGCTTTTCTGTGTTTTATAATGCGTGTCGATATAGTCAGGAACTTCTGTACCGATATAGGTTTCATACTGCACGGCCGGGTTCATGCGGCTATTAAAGTACCAGCTGTCCTTACTGCCGTCCGGACAAACAATCAGCAACTGGTAACGATCGGCATGCGCTTTCAGGTCCGGCACACGGATGATCCAGTTCGCATACCAGCCATCATAACCATGCAACAGGTAAACCACCGGGAACTGTTTCCCTTCCTGGTAATGCTGTGGCAGTATGACCACGCAATTCGAACTTTTTTTCATCGCCTTGCTATAGATACTTACGGTATCAACCGTGGCCGCATGTAAGCAACCGGCACTCCAAAGCAATAGCAGCAGGAAAATAGCCTTTCTCATTTTTATTGATTTTTTGAGAAGGTGTATTTAAAAAAAATGATGTAAGCTTCCTTCGCTACATAAACGCATCCGATTCCCGGTATGCCGCAATCAGCCGGTCTTCCCCAGCTTTTCCGGGGTGTAAAATGCCATGCTCCATTCCCAGCACTCCTTTATAGCCCTTTTCGTAAAGCCATTTGAATACGTTCTTGTAATTGATCTCTCCCGTTGTGGGCTCTTTTCTTCCGGGGTTATCACCGATCTGGATATAAGCGATTTCGCTCCAGGTCAGTTCCATGTTTTTAATAAGATTGCCCTCATTTTTCTGCATATGGTAGATATCGTACAGGATCTTACAGGAAGGGCTGTTTACACCCCTGCAGATTTCGTAGGTTTGAGCAGAAGTGCGCAGGAACAAATCCGGCGTATCACTCAGCGGCTCCAGCACCATTACGATCCCATGCGGTTCGAAGATTTCTGCGCCTCTCCGCAAGGCATCGATCACATTGCCCGTTTGCACTTCAAGCGGAAGATTGCGCTGAAAATCGCCGGGTACCACCGTTACCCATTTAGCGTTGCACCGTTTGGCCACTTCAACCGATTGCCGGCAACCGTCCAGGAAAATATCCAGGTGTTCCTTTTTATTGGCGGCCAGGGTATTGGCGCCGTTGCCACCTTTGGGCACTACAAAAACCCCCATGCGCATATTCAGTTTGGCCAGGGTTTCTCCTATTTTCGACTGCATTTGCGGCGTTCTGCCGGTCATACCGTTGTCTTCAATAGAGCGGAAACCTTTGTCATACATATACTTTATCTGGTCGATAAAGTCCTTACCGGCGCTGTTACCAAACATGCCGTCGTGGGGAGCATAGTCCATATGAAAGGTCTTATCCGCTTTTACTTCTTTCGCTGATCCTGCCCATAAACTGGTTCCCAGCCCCAGGGCACTCATCGTTAGTACATTGTTTTTTACGAAATTTCTTCGGTTCATTGTGGCAAATTTTTTCGAACTAAAAATAGGAAACTTTAATATTTATAAAAAAGATTTAGGAATTATTTTCGTTTTGTGCTATTTTGGAACCCATTTAATTGTGAAACTGAAAATTTACTTAACTTCGGAACGATGAAAAAATTGATTGCTGCAGCATTGCTATGCGCTGGTGCAGGCGCACTTGGTGCTCAGGAAAAAAAGGATACCGAATTTAAAAAATATGAACAGTCCATTCCCGGTTCATCTGTAAAGTTCACCATGGTCCCTATACCCGCCGGCTCCTTTAAAATGGGAAGCGCTTCCGGCAATACGCCCAAAGATGCCGATGAACAGCCACAGGTAACCGTAAAACTGGATGCCTTTTATATGGGCTCGCACGAAGTGAGTTTTGATGAGTATGCCCTTTTTCAATACGACGAAAGTTTGGGTCAGAATGTAGATGCCGATGCGGTTACAAGGCCTACTGCCCCTTATATTGATCTTACATTGGGCATGGGTAAGGAAGGCGGATTTCCGGCCAACAGCATGCAACAGCGAGCGGCCATCATGTATTGCAAATGGCTTTATACGAAAACAGGCGTTTTTTACCGGTTGCCTACGGAAGCGGAATGGGAATATGCCGCCCGCGCCGGCAGCACCACGCCCTATTTTTTTGGAGCCGATGCAAAGCAGCTGGACGATTATGCCTGGTACGCCAAAAACAGTGAGGATAAATACCATAAAATAGGACTCAAGAAACCCAATCCATGGGGGCTGTATGATATTTATGGCAACGTGGCCGAATGGGTGCTGGATCAATACCAGGCAGATTATTATAAAACCCTGGGTAAAGAAGCCGCCAACCCTACACGGCTGCCCAGCGCCAAAAATCCGCGCATTGTAAGGGGTGGTAATTATAAGGATGATGCTGCTTCATTGCGTACTGCCAACCGGACCGAATCGGATCCGATCTGGAACCGTCGCGATCCGCAGATCCCGAAAAGCAAGTGGTGGAATGCCGATGCGCCCTTTGTAGGATTCCGGCTGGTACGTCCGGCAAAACAGCCCAGCGCCGCTGAGATTGAAAAATTTTTCTCAACATATATCTTATAATTTCCAGCGATTAAATACCATAATAATGAATCACAAAACAACAAGAAGAGATTTTGTAAAAAACAGCTCTCTCATTGCCGGTGGTTTGCTTGCCGCTCCTGTTATGGGCAATGTAAATTTCTTTTCCGGTGCGAAGGGAGCAATTAAAATAGCCCTGATCGGCTGTGGCGGCCGGGGCACCGGCGCTGTAACACAGGCATTATCCACCAAACAGAATGTAAAACTGGTGGCGATGGCCGATGCTTTTAAAGACCGCCTCGACGGCTGTTATAAAACCATTACCTCAAAGGACGACAGCGGGATCAGCGCAGAAAAGATCGACGTACCCGAAGCGAATAAATTCACCGGGTTCGATGCTTATAAAAAGGCCATTGCCCTGGCAGATGTGGTAATCCTTACCACCCCTCCGGGATTCCGCCCCATTCATTTTGAAGAGGCCGTAAAACAAGGCAAACATATTTTTACAGAAAAACCCATGGCCACCGATCCGGCCGGGATTAAAAAAGTACTGGACGCCGCCGAAATTGCAAAACAGAAAAAACTGAACGTAGTGGTAGGACTTCAGCGCCGCTACCAGGATTCTTACCGCGCGTTGTTTGAGCGGAAGGATATGATCGGTGAAATCATTTCCGGTCAGGTTTGGTGGAACAATGCCGGCGTTTGGGTAAAACAGCGGGAACCACAGCAAACAGAAATGGAATACCAGATGCGGAACTGGTATTACTTCAACTGGCTTTGCGGGGATCATATCAACGAGCAGCATATTCATAATATTGATGTAATGAACTGGTTCAAAAACGCCTATCCGGTAAAAGCGCAGGGTATGGGCGGCCGCCAGGTAAGAACCGGCAAACAATACGGAGAGATCTACGATCATCATTACGTGGAATTCCATTATGCAGATGGCTCTATCCTGAACAGCCAGTGCCGGCATATACCAGGTACTATGAGCAAGGTAGACGAACTGCTGGTGGGCACCAAAGGATCCATTTTCTGCGATCAGGCAGTGATCAAAGACCGGTCTGGAAAAGTACTGTATGCTTTCGACAAAAAGAACGAGCGCAATCCTTATCAAACCGAGCATGATGAACTGTTTGAGGCGATTGCAAAGGGTGACTATAAGTTTGACAATGCCGAGTATGGTGCCAAGAGCACGTTAACGGCAATCATCGGGCGTATGGCTACGTACAGCGGCCAGGTGATCGAATGGGATAAGGCGCTGAATTCCGGTATCGATATCATGCCTAAAGAGTACAGCTTTAATGCCACCCCACCTGTTGTTCCGGATGCAGATGGCTTCTACCCGATTGCCACACCCGGTAAAACAAAATATTTTTAGCGCTGCAAACGCATTAATAAAGCCGGACGTTTTTTCGTCCGGCTTTTTATTTGCCCGGCAACACCGTCATCCCCTCAGTTCAGGACATTCGTACCCGGAACCAGTTTCCTTGAAACGCCTTTATGCTCAAATACCCCGTACAAATTGGGCGGAAGCGTAATGCTGCCGGTTAACCGGCCATTTCGCTGCTCAAAGAAAACGCGGATCTCCCCGTTTGTATGCGGCATGGCCGCTTTTACCCATTTTAATGTTCCCAGGTGGGGCGCTATGTGCACTTTGCGGAACCCGGGCGCCGCCGGTGTAATGCCACAAACCGTTGCCAGCAAATCATAATTCGGACTGGCACTCCATGCATGGCAATCGGACCGGGAAGGTTCCGGTTGCTCGGCAAACGTAGTCAGCCCGTTTTTCAACATGGTTTTCCAGATATCAAGGCTGCTGGTATAACGATCTGCCAGGCCTGCTTTTTTCATCGCCCGGAACAGGTAAAACCGGTAATAGACCGTAGCCGGGGTCAATGACGTATCGGAATTCAGCTTTTCAAATACCCGCTGTTGCTGGTCCCGGCTGATAGCCTCTGAAAGAATGCCCATAATCGACGCGTGCTGACTGTAACGGCTATGTGTCCGGTCATCCGCCATCAGTCCCCGTTGCTGGTCAAAGCACTGTTTCATTGCCGCTTCCCCAATCGATTGTTGCAGCTTTTTATATTTTGCGGCCAACGCTGTTTCATTAAACACCTCCAGGAGCGCCGCCGCGTCAGCAAGCGCATACGCCAGTTGCAGGCTCAGGATAGAAGAGCCGCCCGCGATGGCCGCGGGAGGTGTGCCACCCAGTGGTTTCCGGTCATCCCATGGCCATTTAACCGGCCAGTCTACAAAATTCCAGTGCGGCAAAGGCCCCAGCAAACCCGTTTGCGGATCTATTTTATGCTCAAACCAATTTAGTATACTTTTTAATATCGGGAGATATGATGCCACAAACGCTTTATCATCCCGGTACATCCAGTAATCATGCAGCATATTGATCCAGTAAAGCGAGAAGGGAGGAATTACCTGGTTATACCGCGCCGGGTAGCGGCTCAGCAAAATGCCCTCAGGGGTTACAGAAGAAGCAATGTCTGTGATCGCTTTCCGCATCAGGCGGTCATCGCCGCTTACATATAAGGAGATCAGTCCCTGTATACGCGTGTCGCCCGTATACTGCAGCTGCTCGTAATAAGGACAATCGTAATAGGTTTCACCCGCACAAAGCCTCGCCGTGCGCCAGCCCGCTTTCCATATCTCCTGCAGCGCAGGATCGTTACAGGAAAAGCGTCCCTTCTCTTTAAACGGATACCCGGTAAATTCCCGGTCAAAGGAATGCAGGAGCAGTTCCTGCGTTGTTGTTTCGATATCCAGCTGAATATACCGGAACGTACGGAACCAAAGCGGGCTGTACACCCGCCGGCTTCCACCCTCCGGATAAAACACATCTACAAACCCGTTGATGTGTTTGCCGTCTATTTCATTCCGGTTTCCTTTATTCCTCGCATCCAGGTACATGGCTTCTGAATAGGTAACGGCTATTTTAGACCGCGCGCCCTTGCTTACCGTTAATGCCGGGTATGCATTAGTCAAATATTCCTGGTCCAGCAGTATCGAAACCTTTGAATGCGGCGGAATCTTCAGCGCTTCCTTGCCAGGTATAAAATCACCCTTTACATCGATGCCCTCACTCCGGCGTATTTTCATGGGCCCTTCCAGATGTGCTTCCATTAAGGGAATGCTGCGGGGTGTTAAGGCCCGCAGGTACTGGGTTCCGGTTCCGGCCGGTTGTCCTCGCTCTTTTACCTCCGCATTTTTCCATTGCGCATCATCAAAGTCTGCAGTATTCCAATTCCAGGGATGCGTCTCACCCTGAATGATATCGCCCGGGCCCACATCCTGCAGGTATACCAGGGACGGGCTAAACGACCGGTCTGTAGATACTTTCCACGTACCATCGGTATTGGCAACGGCCTCCTGTTCCGATTCACCCTGTACAATAAAACCGGTGTACATGGAAATTTGTGCACCCGGGGACCACTCTCCGTAATTCCATACGGTAGCGGCAATGAGGTTTTGTCCCTTTTTCAGGAACTGTGCAATATCAATGGTTTCATAATGCCAGTTGTACAAACTGCCCCTGGCAGGCCCCCGGCAAACACGCGTGCCGTTTACAAAAAACTCGTAGCGGGGATCTGCCGACAGGTTTATAACAAAGGTTTCAGGTACTGCGGATATGCTGAATGCTTTCCGGAAACGATGAATGCCATAGTCGTATTTTGAACCGGCGTCCTGCGAAACCGTGATCCAGTGCGCATTCCATTGATGCTGCCGCCATTGTTCTGAGGCTTTACAGGCAATATCCTGTTGCCCCTGCAATCTGCTGCAGCAAATAAGAAAAAGCATCAAAAGCGTCCATCTGCTCATCTCCGTTCTGTTTTACGTTTATAAAGTATCATCGGTTAACAGTTTCCAGTTGTCGGTCCTGAAGGGCGATGCCGGCAAACCGGCACTGTTCTCCAGGTTGGCCTCCGATGAATAATTTGCCCAACCATACCGCACGGCCACCGGAACCGGTACCTTATCCGAAGATACCATTACGGTTTTCCCGTCATTTGAAATAACGGCAGCCGCCGGATAAAAGACCTGGTCGTTGCCCGCAATGGTAAATCCCCCTAACGGCTTTCCGGCAGCCGTTGTTAGCCCTTCAGCTGTTTCCCTGAACCGGATGCTGGCGCCGCCGTTTTTAAACAATGCCTGCGTGAACAAAGGACCGCGGCTGACGATCTTTCTAAACCCATAAGCATCGTGTAATGCCAGGTTCGCCAGCCGTAATCCGATTTCGTTTTTCCGGTACGGATGGATATCCAGCGAATCGCCCAGGTGAAAGGCCACAGCCATGCCGGTATGTTCTTTTTTATCCAATATTCTTCTTTGAATATCTCTTAGCTGCGGCCATGCCGACGCGATTTCGGAGCCGGACTGTTTGCCATCATAGCCGGCCAGCTGTACATAAAAAAAATGCAGCTCCGGGTTCTTCCATTTTTTTCTCCATGTATCAATCAGTAAGGGAAACAGGTGCTCATATTGCCGTGCTTTTTGTGTGTTGGACTCGCCCTGGTACCAAAGTACCCCTTTAATGGAATAAGGCACCAGCGGAGCAATCATACCATTGTATAAATTACCGGGGGTATGACTTTGCCCGGCTACATCCCAGCTCCAGGGAAAACGGGTTTCTACGGGCAGTCCTTTTTCAAGATGAACCAGGGACGCCTGGTATCGCTGCAGGATCGGCGCAGTAACCGGATCCTTTGCCAGTTCTTCCCTGGGGAACCAGCTTTCAACGGCCGTTCCCCCCCAATAAGCACAAATGATCCCAACGGGCATCTTTAATGTTTTCCTCAGGTTGATTCCAAAACTGCTGACGATTGCCGACCAACCCATAACATTCGCGGAATCGGCCAGGATCCATTCCCCTCCGGACGAAAAAACCGGATCCCCGGACGGCCATTGTGCTTGTTTAAATACACGTAATCTGCGATCCTGGTTTTGTTGAGTAATGGTTTTAGATACATCGCTTTGCCAGGTACGCATTTCCATATTGGATTGTCCGGAAGCCAGCCAAACCTCACCCACCGCAATATCCCGGATCCGGATCTTCTCTTTTTTAGAATGCACTTCCATATCCAGGCTGTCATTTACTGGCAATGCGGGAAGCCCGATCGTCCATTTACCATCCTTACCGGTACGGGTCTTCAGCCGCTTTCCTGCAATGCGTATCTCTACTTCGCTTCCGGGTGCCGCCCTGCCCCAAACCGGGTTTACCCGCGCATGCTGCAACACCATGCCGTCGGAAAACAGGGCGGGCAATACCAGCTCCCGGTGCTTTTGTTCCGGGTTCTGAAGGGTGCACTGAAAATTTGAAAAAACAATATCCGGCCGGGTAGTATATAAGCCTACCTGGCCTAAACCAAAGGCAGGCATATCGTTGGACACGCCTTGCTTCAGCAGGATCGTTCCGGTTTTCTTTTCACGGATGATGATCTTCCAGGGCCTCCAGTCTTCCAGGTCTACCGCCGGTGCTTTTACAATGGAGACCGTATATACCTGGTCTTTATACAGCTTTACCGGTAAAATAACTTCCTGCCACATTCTGAAATACCCGTATTTCCGGTGCAGCAGTTGAAGCACACAACGGGTTGTATCCGGAGCGATCCGCAATAACTGATAGTCATCCCCATCTTCGACATTCAACATCATCCCAAAGTCTCCTTCAGCAGGCCGGCCTTCAAAGCGAAAATCCACCGACAGTGATTCCCAGGCCATTTCCTTTGCAGAACCCGTGTAAAGCAGCGTAAATAAACGCTCCTTACCCGCAACCGGATATACCTGGTTTGCGGAGCTATTCCAGGACCCGGATAATTGTTTCCATCCGGTTTGTGCTTTTACTGAACGATTTAAACCGAAAAAAAAGAGTGATAACACGCTTACCAGAACAGCAATCCTCATTACTAAATTTTTAAATGTTTTTATCAGCCGGCCGGATCAGCAGGCCGTATTGATTTTTATCCACTACCTTAAGACTCAGGCCGCGTACTTCCAGCGCTACATCAAAGGTTCCAGGGCATTCCCACCCAAAATTCATCCCCTCCAGTACCAGGTCTGAAAGGGCCGAATTCAGGAATGCGCCCTTTGCCCTCATAGCAGCTACCGCCTGCAATACGGAAGGCAACAGATCTGTTTGCGTTTGGTGCCACCGGTGATCATTGAAGCTTGTTTTTTTGCCCCAGATACGCGTTTGCGGTATGTTATAAATATACATATGCGTATCCTTGTCAAAGCCGATTTCCTCTTTGGAATTCATCTCCGGATAACGGTAATCAAATGATTGAATACCCAGCCATATCGCATAATTGTAATCTTCCGATTGTGGGTTCTTATTCTTTAAAATAAAATACATCGGGGTTTGAGCCGTATGGATGTCCGGGTTATACTCCTGCTTTTTCATTTTTTGTTTGCAGGCTACAATTTTTATCGCTGCAGAAAAATACAGATGATTCACATCTCCGATATTGGGCGGATCCCGAAAATCCTGTTGTATCAAAAAGCCCGTAAAAGCACCGCCTGCTTCCCGGGGCCTTGTATATTCCCTACTGGTAAAAACGCCGATATGTAGGGTACCATCCGTATAGCGCAGGATGCGTTTTGCTGCGTTCCGGTATTCCACACTGTTATCTGCATTCTTTTTGGGCCCTGCCCCTTCCAGGGAGTGTTTACTCGCCCACTGGCAGAACTCCCATACCGGTTTTTTATCCTTTTCCTCAAAATAGTAATACCCCTTATGCGCCTTATCAAAACTACCCGCGGCCATTACTTCTTCCGGCGTTAATGGAGAAAGTGAAAAGCCCTGCCTGAACCGGGCATCCCTGATCAGTTCTTTTCCCGGAGCCGGTTTACCCTGTTCTCCGGCAACGGCCAATACCGTGCCGGTATGACTACCAGCAACCTGCTTACCCGATCCGGTTAGGCATGGATATAAAGCGATACATGCCACTAAAAAATGTCCTGCTTTTGGCATTCTATATATGTTTCTTATTTACAGTAAAAAATCATTATTGCCGAATATAAATGTCTGCAACCTTACGATCATTACACCTGTTTTGCTCCCCGTTTGCATCTTTTATCAATCGAATGCACCAACCGGAGGCGGCGGGCTTTCATAAAAGCAGTGCCAGCCCTTTTGATGTTTCTTAAACATGCCATCGGTATCCTGCACTTCTACAACAGATGCGTTAACAACCTCTTGTTATTATACGCTGATCCCTGTTTTTCCAAGGGTCTGCCTTCGCCTTTTACAGTATCCGTAATGACCTGATCTCGGGGGCGGGAAATATATGGACTCAGCAATCATCCAGTCGCTTTTATGCAACCAGTATACCCCCTGTTATCAGAAGGCAACAAGATCCAGGTTTTTTGTTTGCATAGTGCCTATATTTAAACCCGTACATTCAAATCCCATTGTAAAAAGAGACAGCTTGTAATCGTTATAGTTTTGAGATTCCAGAAGATACCCCCGGCTCCAGGCTTCGGTCAATGCCTGCTTAATATAGGGTAACAAATCCCCGTGAATGTGCTTCCATTGCCCCTGTACCAGTCCGGTAGCTGTAAACGGAGCAATGCCGATATCATAAATCAGCCGCCCGCTGAAAATATCTTCGTTAATGGAAAGATCCGGTAAAGGATATCGATCGTCAAATAACATCACCAGAAAATACATGGACTTTCCATAACCAGGATTTCCCGCTCGTAAGTTCTGAATGAGAAAGCTACAGCTGTACTGTAAGGCATGGATGGATGGATCATACCCCGATTTTTGATTACGCGTATGATATTGCAACAGGGCATCTATATTAAAAACCATACTATCCAGGCCACCCAGGAAAGGAGTGGAAGTGCCCAACCAGCCGTCAGGATCAGCAATGCGCTGATCTGCCAGCAGGTGCGGGAACGGCTGGGATGCAGTACGGTAATTATTTCCAAACTCACTCTGTCCATTAATTGCAAAGACAAGATCTTTATCTGCTGAAGATGCAGGCCCAATCGTAATCGCTTTGTTGGCGTTGGCAAAATGGTAAGACCCTGAGCCGAGCGCAACCGGCGCTGCACCATAGATGCTTGCATTACTGTACCATTGCGCCAGGTTCCATTTGGATGCCGTAACCCCGCCGGGGTATTGTAGCGTGCCCTGTAGTGCACCCGAGCCCGGATGCAGTACATTAAACCCCTGCTGAAATATTCTATCGGTAAGCAATTCGATACCAGCCGCTGTTGTCTGGCCGCTTTTGCCGGTATGCGCAATCATCTTCTGTCCACCATCATTTGCCAGATCGGAAGAACGTTCCCGCGAGCATGCAGTGATCAGCAACATAAGTGCAAAAACCGGGAATAACCTTTTTTTGTTTTTCTGTTTCATAGCTGTTTTTTTTGTTTCTGATCATTGAACACAGATCCCTGATGTCATTCTTTAATGGCCGCTCCCTTCTTTTAAGGGCTGGTATTTCAGATCGAACCCCTTAAACTCAAATCCGACATCGAAGGTGCCCGGTACTTCCCAGCCAATATTCATACCGCCGATACGGATATCATCCAGGGTAGCACCTTTAAGATATCCCCGTTCCTTTGCAAGGTTTACGGCTTTTACCATCAGCGGCTTCAGGTCCTTTTCTACCTTTACCCAATTACCATCGTGAAAACTGCCCTGCATATAATCCGTGGTGCCCAGGCTGTATATAAACATCCCGGTAGCATCTCCTTTTCCGATATCCTGTGCGGCATATACCTGCAGCTGCCGGTGCCGGTAGTCGTAAAAAGGCACACCAAACCATACCAGTTCTCCATAGCTGGGCGATTGCGGGTTCAGATTCTGCAACGTGATGAACAGCTGGAACTGGGCCGTATGCAGATCCGGATTAAAGCTGCCGGAAGGCATGCCTGAAACTGCGCTTACCAGGCGTCCTTCAAAATTCAGGATCAGTTTATCTGTATATTTCAGGAAGGGCTTTACCGCAAATGCCTGTTCCAGCAACAGGTGGGGCCAGGCTTCCCCGCTTTTCCGGGGACGGTCATATTCCGTAGCAGCCTTAACATCCATCCGGATTTTTGTTGTATTGCCATCGCGTACAAGAGACAGCAGCTTACCCTGGTTCTCATACCGTTTTTCCCCGTTATGATCGCTCATTTCATTTTGATGCAATAAATATTTACTGGCCCACTCGGCCAGTTCCCAGGCAGGCTTGGTGCCTTTCCTGCCAAAAGGATACAACGATTCCCCGGCGGAAGGCACGCCGCTTACATCCCCCTTTAAATAAAGTCCGGTTTCAAATTGCGGGTCTGCAAATAATGATACCAGCCCCTCTTTACTTTCTGTTCCGGGGTCCGTAACGGTTGTTGTTTTTCTGCCACAGGCCGTCAACAGGATGCATGCCATTAATAAAAGAAACGATTTCATCTGCAATATTTTTTGTTACCTCCCGGATATACTCCGCTCGGATGGGTTTTTAATAATCAGCCGGAGCTGTCATATCAACCATTCAAACACAATGGAACGTTATGATTGCTTTGCAAGGCTTCTGCGGCAGATTCTTTTTAACATTTATTGTAGTTCCAGTGAAAAATCATCAAAATAGATATTGACAGGATTGGCCAACCCGAAATAATAAAAACCGGGAACACCGCCTGTGTAGGGATTGGGATCTTCCACCGTACGTTCGAGCATGACCCCATTCGTATCGGGATCCGAAAGTTTGACCGTGATTTTACCGGCAGTTGAAGAGGAGATATCTACCCGGTACTTTTTGTTATCAACAAATCCTTCAAAATTATCATTGATCATGATCGCGGCCCAGTCGCCCAATCCATTGCCGCCGGTTTTCAACAGCTGAACCATTTTACCCGCTGTTCTCAACAGATAAAATCGTTTATTATCCGGCTGCGCATGAAAGATCACCCCGCCAAAGGAACCGCCACCAGACACCGTAACCGATGCCGAAAACTTAAAGAAGTGATCACTTCCCGCTTTCATATCTGCTTCGGGCGCACGATACAACATATAGGTTTCCACGCCCCCGGCATGCGTGGCCAGCTGGTTATTCTCCAGCGAAAATCTTCCGGTTACAATTTCCCAGACGCTGCCAAGAGGGTTAGGCATAACGGTATTATCTACCAGCGCTACATTGGCCCGGTTAAAATCATCCTGGAATTTTTTGATCTGGACCAGGTTTAGATTTTTCCGGTTGGAGATCTTACCATTGCTTCTTACCGTTACACCGGCAGATTTTACCGTAAGCGCCGGAACCACCACGGTGATTGCTGTATCGCTCACCGATTGGGCTGTTACCACCGTTTGGTTAAACCGGACAATATTCTTTTCAGGATCCGTAGAAAAATGTAAGCCTTTGATGGTGAGGAGATCCCCGGGGCCTGCATTTTCGGGTGCAAACGTTAAGATACGCGGGATCGGCGCATTGTTCACCGGCAATTTGTTATCGTCCTTTTTGCAGGAACCGGCTGTACCGGTTAAAACGACCAGTAATACGGCAATTATTTTATTTTTAGTCAACATAGATTTCGTTTCAAAAGTGATTAATAAGCAATGACTCCGTTCATGAAACCGGACGACCATCCAATATGCGATCTGTTTACCATCCGGGGTTCTGTTCCCAAAGGGGCATCAGCGTTAACTCACTTGTCGGGATCGGGATGATGAGGTA
This sequence comes from Niabella pedocola, assembly GCF_021044425.1. GTDB lineage: Bacteria > Bacteroidota > Bacteroidia > Chitinophagales > Chitinophagaceae > Niabella > Niabella pedocola. Next base: position 1,278,131 of record NZ_JAJNEC010000005.1, read on the forward strand.
ATTATCCGCCCAGCTTTTCCTTCTTCCTGCAACAACACGCTTTCCTGTAAACTGTCCCTCTCCTGTCTTTGTCCATTCAATACCGGTTGTCAGCTTATCGGTCTGCCCCAGGATCTTCCAGCGGCGCACATCCCATATCCGCTGTTCTTCAAACGACATTTCAACCCGGCGCTCCCTGCGGATCCGCTCCCGCATCGCTTCCTTGTTTAACCCGGCCGGAAGCTGCGGCATCTTTGCCCTTGCCCTTACCGCATTTACCGCATCGTAAACGTCGCTGGTAGGACCGGCGGCTTCGTTGGCGGCTTCAGCATAGTTCAGGTATATTTCACCCAGGCGGTATTTTTTAAACAGGGCCGTACCTGTATTGGGATCCAGCTGTTTCGGATTCCGGAACTTACGCAGGTAATAACCATTGTGTGTCCGTTGCATCAGGTTTGAAATACCATCGGCACCACCAACGTAGGATTGAATGCGATAGGGCTTGCCATTCACATCACCATACAACGCATCGTTATACCAAACGGTGGCGTAAAAACGGGGATCCCGGTTCAGATACGGATGCTTTTCATCATAACCGGAAGCAGTGTTAATGACAGGTTGCAGGTGATCGTCATCCTGGTAACCCAGTATCGGGATCTGACCATCGGCCATTTCGTAAGCATCCACCAGTTCCTGCGAAGGGCTGCATCCGGCTTTATCGCCGCCCAATGTAGGGATGGCATGCATCCGGAACATCAGGTGGCTGAACTCAGGGGTACCACCGAAGGTCTTTACCTCGTAAATGGTTTCTTTGTCCCCCGGGCTGGGACTCAGGTCAGAGCGGCCATAAAAAAATGCTTCGTATTCCGGGTATAGCTGGTATCCTGCATCTGTAAGCGCCTGCAGCGATTGTTTTATGTCAGCAGCGGCAAGGGTCCAGCGGCCGGCATCGCCTTCCGGGTTCCACAAAGGGCTTGCGCCGAACAGGAGTGCTTGTGAGCGAACCGCATGCGCCACGGCTTTGGTAAACCGTCCCCGTTCCGGCTCGGTTGTGATGCGCCAGGGAAAATTGCTTTCCGCAATGGCCTGATCGCAGTTTTGTTTTATAAAATCAACACATTCCTTAAACGATTGCCGGGGCAGTGTTTCAAATTTAAAATCTACGGTAAAGGGTTTATCCACTACGGGCATGCCGCCATACATCTTAATGAGCTCCAGATAAAAGAACGCCCGCAGGGTTTTTACTTCCGCAATCAGCCTTGCTTTAACCGTGGGATTTGTAAACACTGTTTTATCAATATTCGCCAGGAAAACATTTGACTGCCGGATGCCCTTCCATCCATTGCGATAATAAAACCCGTTGGTGGTAGGATCGTATGCCCCAACAGAGGCAGGAATATCCATCGGGTTCCAGTTGGGCCGCAGCTCGCCGTTGTACCACCGGGATGGAGCGCGCCCCATATCCTGCGGAAAGTCGTTGTCGTGGGCCTCGTCCGAGTAACCAGCCAGCATGGTCCAGTAATTATATGCCGTACCGTAATGTTGCATGTTGGCGTAGATCGTATTTACGTATTCTGATGCCATCATTTCATCTGTAAATACCTGGTCGATGGTGATCCGGCCATCCGGCATAAGATCCAACGGGTCTTTCCTGCAAGCGCCGATCAGCACCGTGGCTATCAGCAATATATTAAGCGTTATTCTTTTCATTTCGTTTTTGTAAGAGATTATCAAAATGTAACATTCACACCGGTGTTAAATATCCGGTACACCGGATAACTAAGGGAGTTATCCACTTCCGGATCAAAATCCTTTGTCCGCATTTTATCCCAGGTGATCAGGTTAAAGCCATTTGCGTAAATACGCACTTCCTTGCTGCCTATTTTGCGTGCCCAGTTTTCCGGTAACCGGTAGCCGATCTCGGCGTTCTTGAGCCGTACAAAGCTGCGGTTCTCAATAAAGAACGCATTGTAATCCCGCTCACTCGAACTCCCTCCGGTGGACAGTCGCGGGTACAGGATCTTTTCGCCGCTGGCGGCCCTTTCAGGAGTCCATGCATACAGGTGTCGTTCCCTGTAATCGGTAAGCGCCATGGTTCCGTAACCGGAAAGCGGCTGCGATACATTCAGGTTGCCCTGGAATAAAAAGGACAGATCAAAATTCCTGTAGGTGATGCTGAAAGCCGCACCCAGTGTATATTCCGGGATGGCCGAATAGCCCATGGGAATCATGTCCCGCTCGTCGATGGTCTTATCACCATTAGTGTCTGTATATTTGAAATCACCCGGTCTTACGGTATACCCTACATAATTGAATCCCTCGGTTGCGATTTCGTCATAGCTGTTGTAATACCCTCCCTGCAGCGGATATCCAAATACCTGTCCCAGGCGGAAACCGGTTTGCCGGTACCGGTAAGCATAATCTGCCGGCAGCTGCAGCTCATCTGAAAACAGCACTTTGTTCCGCGCAAAATTGAAGTTGATTTTTGATAAAAAGGACCAATCCCGGGTCAAGGTCTTTTTATAATTCAGTTCGATCTCGTAGCCCTTGTTCTCCACAATTCCCATGTTCACCGGTGCCATACGCCCGGGCTCGATTCCATAGACGATCGGGATGGTTTGCCGGCTGATCAGAATATTATCCCTCCGTTCATTAAAGAGATCCACCATCAGGTTGAGGTCGTTATTCAAAAAGCCCAGTTCAAGACCCAGGTTGGCCTTCGTTGCCACTTCCCATTGAATATTGGGATTGCCAAGGTAGTTTTCAGCGATCAGGCCTCCGCGCCCCAGCGAACTGCTAAAACCGCCACCACCGGCCCGCTGTATATCATCCAGGTACAAAAAGCGTCTTCCCCCCAAACGGTCGCTGCCCACGTTCCCGTAGGAAGCTCTCAGTTTCAGCATTGAGATAAGATCACTGGATTTTAAAAACCGTTCGTTTGACACCACCCATCCCCCGGAAACAGTAGGAAAGAAACCATACCGCCGGCCTTTGGCAAATTGTTCAGAACCGTTGTAGCCCGCATTAAATTCCAGCAGGTATTTACTGTCATAAGCGTAGGAGGCACGGGCAGAGATACCGCGCAGGTTGTAGGGAATACGGTCATTGGGCAGCACCCTTGTTTCCTGCTGTGCCAGTAGCAGCCCGGTAAATGCATGCTTTTGTTTAAACACCCGGTTATAATCAACGGCAAACTGAAAATTAAAGAACGACTGAAAATTGGAACCGCTGCCAATGTTCAGCGGCGTATTTTCCATATCCAGCAACACCCTTGTATACTGTACACTATCCATCCCCTCATGGTTGGGCGTATTCGGGTCGATGATCTGGATCCAGCGCTGATAGCCTTTGGCCGCTGTCAATCCGTAAATGGTACGGGTGTCAAAGGATGCCATAAAACGGGCGGAAAGTCCTTTTGTAATAAAGCTGAAATCCTGTTTCAATCCCCAGGAGGCGGTGATATTATTCCTTGTTTCCTGACGATACCCGCTCCGGTTGATCATTGCCCAGGGCGATTCATTATAGTTTCCCGGTCCGATGAGCACTTCCCCCGTTGGTGTCAGCGGGCCCGGCAGCACTACCGGGAAGAATGCATAGGTACGGCGGAAGATCTCATTGGTATTGGCATTGGGCGAATTGACCTTTTCAAAATATCCGGCTGCGTTTAAAAAGGTACTAAGGGTACCCGCCTTGTTTAATTTTGCATCGATATTGGAACGGAAATTATATCGTTTTAAAAAACTGGAAGGATCATAATCTTTAACACCGGGATCTATCTTCCATTGCCCGCCCTGATCCAGGAAACCAACATTTACAAAATACTGGATGTATTCACTGCCGCCGGATAAATTAAGGTTATACCGTTTTTGCGCCACATAGTCGTTGAACAACATTTTTTGCCAGTTGGTATTCGGATAGGCTTCCGGGTATTCCTGGTAAAGGAACCGGTCCAGTGCATATTCAGAATAAGGAGGCTGGTTCACCGGATCGTCCGGATCAACACCCGGATTATCATTGGCCCAGGCCTCATTCTTCAGCCGTGCCCAGTCATAAGCGTTCAGCATGGAAGGCGAGCGGGTAAATCCCTGTAACCCGTATTCATAGGTTAATCCGATGGAAGGCTTGCTGCTCACCCCCCGTTTGGTGGTAACCAGTATCACGCCGTTTGCCCCGCGTACACCAAACAGGGCGGTGGAGGAAGCATCCTTTAGAATGGTTACGTTCTCTACTTCATTCGGGTCAATATAGGTCATTTCGCGTTCCACCCCATCTACCAAAATAATCGGCGACGTACCGTTGAGGGTACCGATCCCCCTCAGGAATAAAGCCGTCGCGTCCCGCCCCGGTTCACCGCTTCGCTGCAGGGCGGTCAACCCCGGCAAACGTCCGGCCAGGGTAACCGCAAGGTTGGCTGCAGGGCTTTGCTTGATTTCCTTTGTTGAAATAGATGCGATAGCGCCGGTTACCGAAATCTTTTTTTGCTTGCCATAGGCCACTACCACTACATCATCCATGGATGCCTGCTGCGGGTTCAATACGATTTCAATATTTTTCTGATCGCCGGCAATAAGCTCTTTGTCTTCGTAGCCCACATGCGAAATGACCAGCACTGTTCGCGCATTGGGTACTTCAATTGTAAACGCGCCATCGGCATCGGAAACCACACCCGTTTGCGTGCCCTTTATCGTTACACTTGCATTTTCCAGGGGTTCGCCCCGGGCGTTTATCACCCTTCCCGTGATCACTCTTCCGGCCGGCACTATTACCCGCACCGGCTCCTGCTGATTTTGAGCCACAGGTTCTTTATTCCGCTTCACCACAACGGTGTTCTTTATAATTTTATAACTCAGCGGCAGCCCTTTAAAACTTTCGCTCAGGGCTTCTGTTACTGAGGCCCTGTTTACACTGACACGGTTTACCGTAATGTCCTTTAACTGCAGATTGTCATACAAAAAATGATACCGGCTTTGCTTCTCAATGATCTGCAGCAACCGTATCACCGGGATATTTTTTTCATTGATCGTTAATTGCTGACCATAGCCATTTGCGCTTACCTGCAGCGCGGCAGCCAACAGAAAAAAAGCCGTTAATTTCATAGCAAGGACAATAGAGGAAAGACACGACGATGCCGGATGTTTCCTTTTTAGTTTAGAAATCATACTTTTGCAATTGTTAGATAATATGTAAGGGGTTTAAAATTTCAATGTCGTTTTACAGCTCCTTCCAACCGGGGAGATGGGTCCAATCACTTCCCGGTTTTTTTCGCTTTTGTTTATCGGTACATTTTATGCGTTAAAAAATCTGGTGGTCTTTTTGTTACCGCTGGATGATGATGGTGTTTCCTTTTATAATGCATTTCATGTCATCATAAAAGCTCAACATCTCCATCAGCTCGGAAAGGGTTACAGAACGGGGAATGGTACCTGTGAACTGTTTGGCGGGTATCGCACCGTTGTATTGCACATCGATATTATACCATCGCTGTACCTGCTTCATTACGGCTTCGATATCATCATTTTTAAAATAAAACATTCCATTTTTCCAGGCCAGCTCTGCATCCACATCCACATGCGGTACAACTTTAAACAATGCCCCGCCGGCCTGCAGCTGCTCGCTGGGTTTCAATACAGCCGTCTTTCCGGCATGTACAATCTTAACCGATCCCTCTGCGAGGGTTGTTTTCATAATACCCTCGTCTGGATACGCTTTTATGTTAAAGTGCGTACCCAGTACCTGAACGGTGGTGGTGCCGGTGGTAACCACAAATGGCTGTGTGGGTTTATGCGCCACTTCAAAATATACCTCACCCGCAATGGAAACATTCCGCTGATCCTGTATAAAACGCGTAGGGAAACGGATGGAAGAAGCGGCATTCAACCATACACGGGTACCATCCGGCAATGCCACCCGGTACTGGCCGCCGCGGGGCGTGGTAACCGTATTATAAACAACGGCTTCTGCCGAAGCGGGATGAGCGGCAACGGAATAGATCAGCAGTCCGTCAGCGCTTTTGCTTACCTGCATACTGCCCTGCTGCACCAGCGAGTCCTTCTTCATCTCATCCAGCACAATTGTTGAACCGTCATCCAGGGTTAAGGTGGCCTTGTTACCTCCGGGCAACACATCCGTTATCACAGGGCCTTGCTGCGCAACACCGGCATCGGGCTGTTTCCGGAACACCCACCATAAGGTAATACCGGCCATCAACAGGAATGAGGCTGCCACGCTCAGCCGCCGCCAGCTCCTGAATACCGGGCGGTGATGCATTTCATATACATCCATTCGGTGGTGAATGCGCTCCCGTACGGACTGCTGTAAGGATTCCAGTTCCTCCCTCGTCAGTTCCTGCTCTATCCCCGCCTGCTTTTCAAAAACATTATAATATTCCTCCAGGAAAAGTCGTTCCTCCTCGGAAGCTTTACCGGCAAGCACTTTTTTTGCAAGTTGTTGCAGATATCGTCGTTCTTTTTCAGACATTCATACGGCTTTACACCTATATAGTCTGTGAAAAACGAAAATCTCCCAAAAGATTTGAAAAATTATTTTATCCGGCAGCATGTAAAAGGGTAAGCACGCCCACGGAGGCCAGGTAATGTGCCAAGTGCAGGCGCAAATCGCGGAAAGCCAGCAGCAGCTGGTTCTGCACCGTTTTTTGAGAAATATTCAGGTATTCGCTGATCTGTCTTGTGGAAGCGCCTTCGTAAAAACGAAGCCGGAAGATTTCCCTTCTTTTTTCGGGAAGGCTTTCCATCCAGAGCTGCACCAGGTTGCTGATTTCCTTTTGATTGAAATGACTGTCGGCCTGTGATGCGCCGGCGATGTCTTCGAAAGGCTGTATAAAGTAATTACCCGCCTTCCCCTGCGCCAGCAGGGTGTATACTTTATTCCTTACCGCCGTGTTCAGATATGCTGCAAGGTTATCTACATTGCGGATCGCACGTTTGTTCCAGAGATCGGCAAAGATGTCCTGCAGGATATCGCTACAGGCTTCTTTGTCGCGCAAACGCTTGTATGCCTTATTGAACAAAGACAACCAATGCCGGTTATACAATTGATCAAAAGCAGTCCGGTCATGCTGTTTCACCAGCGAGAAAAGCTGTTCGTCACTGAGCATCGTCATGGGAAAGATATTCTGGATCCGGACAAATATAGAAAAAACCTTAAAGAAATAAAAGGTCAAAGCCCGGATGCCTTATTACCATGACAAGGCGGAAGGCATACTTTTAACGCGGCCACTGCTGCAAGGGCCTTAAAGGCCGACAAATCCTGAAAGACTTTTTATGGCCGGCGGACCGCGTTTCCTGACAACGATCCCTTCCGTTTATTTTCGGGCGGTGATCTTAAAAAGCCTGCAGTTACCTGCGCACCAGTTTTAATACATCAAACCCTTTAAATTCAAATCCTACATCCAGTGTACCGGGAACTTCCCATCCCAGGTTCATAGAAGATAAGCCGAGATCTTCAAATACCGATCCTTTCAGGTAGCCCCGCTGCTTTGCCAGTTCCACGGCATTTTTCATCATCGGTAAAATATCCTTTTCAATCGTGATCCATGTTCCGGAATGAAAGGAACCGTTCATAAAATCGGCACTTCCCATGCTGTAAATAAACTTACCGGAAGCATCGCTTTTGCCCAGGTCCTGTGCAGCAAACCGTTTGATGGTTTTATAGCGGTAATCATAGAACGGGATACCAAACCAAAAAAAGTCGCCATGGCTGGGAGACGCAGGATTCAGATCCTGCACCGTAATGAAAAGCTGGAACTGAGCGGTATGCAGTCCCTGGTCAAATGCATTTTGCGGCATCCGTAGTACGGCTTTCGTAAGCCGGCCCGTAAATTTAAGCACCAGGCCTTCAAGATCTTTCAGAAAAGGTTTTCGGGTAAATGTTTGCCCCAACAACAGATGCGGCCATTCCGCTCCTTCCCTGCGCGGTGTATTGTATTCTTCGGAGGCGGCTACATCCATGATAATGTGCCGGCTCCCGGTACCCTTCTCAAAAATGATCTTTTTTCCTTTGGCGGCATAGACGGCTTTTTTGCCGGTCGCTGTTTTTTTTGAGGCTACCAGGGGATAGCGGCTGCCCCATTCCGCAAGTCCCCATTGTACCTGCGTTGCATGGCCTCCATAAGGAAAAATAAATACATCCCGACGGGCCGCACTGGTATTGGTTCCCTCCAGCACCAATCCCTTACTGAAAGCTGCGTCATTCAAAAGCGACGATGTGTCGGCCTGATGCCTTCCGGGCGGCTTCGGGGTTACGGTTGCCGTCGAACAACAGAGCATCACCATTGCGCATACCCCCACGTAAAACAAATTGCTGTACATCATACTATAAATTCATAAAAGCAACGCGTATATTGTTCCCTTCCGCTACCGCAGGTTGGGATGTGCCAGTTCACTAAGCATAAAAACCACCTGTTTGCCAATGGGATGTCCGTTGCTGTAGGCAACTACCCGCACCTGGCTCGCTTCGCGCGGTGTTTTCAAAGGCTGTCCCTGGTACCGGGCGCTGTAGGCATCCGCATTGGTTCCGTCAAACGTATAATACAATTGAACACCGGGTAATTCGCTGTCCAGTTGCACCCTGTAACCACCGGCACTATCCTTTACACCGGTAACAACCGGGTTGTAAAAACTTTCCGAATAATTGATGCCTTTCTTTTGAAAATAGGTGAACCGCCGGATCACCCGCTCGGTAAACTCCGGCCAGTTCCGTTGCTGCTTTGGACTCCAGAATACTTCGGCAAGGGCCAGCGCCCGGGGCCAGGTCATGTACTCTGCATGCCGTTCGGTAGGAACGCTTTCCGTCCATAGGTTTCCCTGGCCACCCCGTATATACGCAGCATCAGCGCCATCCGGTACCGGGTCAAAGGCATAACAATGTTTCAGCCGTACGATACCCGGTATCACATTTACCGGCTCCGCAGAAAAAACACCCTGGTAAAAATCAAGATAGGTATCCCATGCAGGTGTCATCACTACCGGAACTTTTTTCTGCGACATGCGTATGCCGTCTTCCCGCGTTGTCCAGCTATACATGGTGGTTTCTTTATCGCGTTCATCAAAATAATGCCCGTACCAGCAGGCCATCTTTTTTCCCTTCGCCCGGATGATCGCTGCCACCTTTTGTCCGAAATAGGCCTGGTAGGCTTCCCCGGTTGCGATCTGTTCCCGCTTCATGAGTGCCTGGCACGCCGGGTGCTTTTCCCAGAACCGGTAGCTGACTTCATCGCCTCCTGTATGAATATAATCGCCCGGAAATAACTCAGCTACCTGTGTAAAGATCTTATCCAGCACCCGATATACGGAGTCATTGGCGGGACAAAGCACATTATGTTCCTGACCAGAGCCGGCGCCATTGCTTACCGGATACTGCTGTTGCGAACAGGAAAGGCCCGGGTAGGCAGCGATCAGTGCCTGGCTGTGGCCGGGTACATCGATCTCGGGTATGATGGTTATAAAACGGTCTGCTGCATAGCGTACAATTTCGCGGATATCATCCTGGGTATAATATCCGCCGTAGGTAGCCGCCTCCCCGGGCTGCGGAGCCAGCGCCGCCCAGGTACCTGTACGGGGCACCCGCCAGGCACCTGTTGAGGTAAGCCGTGGCAGTCCTTTTATTTCGATCCGCCATCCGTTGTCATCGGTAAGATGCCAATGAAACACATTCAGCTTGTAGCGGGCCATCTCATCAATGTATTTCTTTACAAACTGTTTTGAGAAAAAATGACGGCTTACATCCAGCATCAGCCCCCGCCAGCCAAAACGTGGATGGTCCCGTATGTGCATATTGGTCAGTACATGTGCCCCGGCCTGCTTCTCACTATTATCGATCAGTTGCAACAGGGACTGGATGCCATTAAAAATACCATGCGGGGTATTTCCCCGGATGCGGATCTCCGATGACTGCACCTCCAGTAAATAACCCTCGGCCTCAGATACCGGGTCCTTGCCTTTGTCCAGTAGCAGGCGTATCCGGGTTGCGGTAACCGATCGTTGCGGGTTTACCGGTAGCACATGCCCTGTTCGCTCCTGTATGTCCTGCACCAATTGCATTGCTATTCCCCGGATCGCCGGTTGTTGACATACAATTTGTGTTTTTGCATTTAAGATAAAAACGCCTGGCTTTTGTACCAGCGATGCCGGATAAGGGATCAGGGATACCGGCTTCTGCGCAGCCGCCAGCAGGCTGTTTAAGGTTACCAGCGTACCATACAGAAACCGCTTCAGGTTTTGCATGAACATATCGTTGCCGTTCATTTTTATTAAGCCTTATAATTATTTACCATTGGTATACAATACCCGGAAGATCTGCATATTCTTTTTGGGATCGATGCCATTCCGGGAAACAGATTTGATGAGGATCGGCATCCAGTATTCACCATAAGCCGGCTGTCCGTCAGCTTTTACCAGTTTATCTTTCAGGATCCTGCAGTCCAGCTGACGCATGTTTCCATGTGCGGGAATGCTCCATTGCCCGGTATTGAATGCTACCGCCGCTGCGGGCATGGGTACCAGGTTGGTACCGTTCACCCGGTTGTACTCTCTTACATAGGCTTCATCTACCATCAGCTCAAACGCAAGGTTTCCTTCAGAAGAATAGTTGGTATGCACTTTTGTGTAAAACCAGAACTCGTTACCGGTGCCGGCTGTAACATTGATGGGATTTTGGATTACACCCGATGCTTCAAAAAAGAGATAGGGGCTTTTAATATCAAATAACAATACTTCCTCCAGCACCGTGTTCTTTGCCGGCTGCACTGTTCCGTCCACGATCGATATCTTACAGGGCAGTGCATATTTTTTTCCTCCCGCCACCGCCTGTTTTAAGGCATCCACATCCAGCACCAGGTCGAAGGTTTTTTTATAGTCGCCCGTTTTAAATTCCAGCACATCGCTCACTATTTTATACAACCGTTCATCCATCAGCTCGTATGATGCCGCGGGCGTTTCCTTGTATTTGCTGATCAGCGATGGATCGATCGTTAGCTTTACTTTTGCCGGCTGCTGCCCCACACCGCTTTTGACCACCTGTAAACGTACCGAATCTTTTCCCCGGTCAAAAACCGGCACGGTATGCAGTCCGGGTGTCACCAGGTAGATCCGGTCCTCCACCATTCCGTCCAGCCGTTTTTCCTGGCAGGCGCTGAAAAATAGTGTTAACATCAGGAAAGCTGTAAAAAACGTATTTGAAGATTGTTTCATGTTGCATAAGATTTAATAAAATCACCACCCGTAGTTCTGAGTAATATTGGGCATTTCGCTGAGTTGTCCCTGGTAAATTGGAAACAGGTAATTTTTGGGAAGAAAGACCATATTTCCGGGAAAAATATCCTTGGTGCGCGTCCATGAATCCTCATAGCTGGATGCCGCCAGGTTCCGCGTATAATTAGGTCCGTTGAATTCTTTTTCCGCAATCATCCAGGTGCGGATATCATAATACCGGTGCCCTTCAAAGGCCAGCTCCACCATGCGCTCCTTACGGATCAATTCCCGCAGCAGGGCCTGATCCCCGATCACTTCCGGATAGGCTTCTTCCAGTTTATTCAGCCCGCTGCGCGCTCTTGTTTTATTTACATACTGCAGGGCTTCCGCTTCATTCCGCGATGGTTTTTCATTGCAGGCTTCGGCATAGTCCAGATAGATTTCTGCCAGGCGGTAGTAGGGCCAGGAGAACTTGCCCCATTGTCCCTGGTCGATATCATTGGTGGGATCACTCATCCGGCGCCAGAGATACCCCGATTTTACACAGTCGCCGGACTGGGTATAGGGGGAGGTACCGCCCGCATTAAAGGTTACGCGTTTTTGCCCGTGATAGGTATTGATCCACCAGAATCCATTTGCCAGCACCGATGCATAAAAACGGGCATCCCTTCCCACGGTGCTTTTATGCGCTTTTACCGGAGCGAAATTATCTAACGGGTGAATGAAGTTGTCTACAAACCCGTTTTCGGAATAGCCGGACTGGGGGTCAATGACCGGGTTGCCATCGGCCTGGTAACCGGTTACGGGGTACCGGCCACTGGTGGCCATGGGGTAGGCATCTACCAGTTTCAGAGAAGGTGCATAGCCTCCGAATCCTTGTTTTACAATTTGCGGCGGGGCGCAACGCGATACAAACTGGAAGGGATCCGCATCCCATCTTCCCCAAATGATCTCTTTGTTCCACAAACTGAAATAGATACCCATATAGGATTTCATAGCCTTGCGGAACGGATCCGTTTCCTGGTTGTCTGTATACAATTCATACCGGTTCAGATCGATCACTGCTTTTGCAGCCTGTGCGGCCAGCTCCCATTTATTGGGATCGGGTGCCTGCGGGAACAGGAATTTTCCGTCTTTGTTCTTTAATCCTACGTACAGGTTACAACCGTTGAAAAGCGGCCTTGCCATATACAATAACAATTCGGCTTTGGCCGTTAACGCCACCCCTTTTGTAACCCGGCCATACCATGCCTGATCGGTGATCACCTCCGGTAATGCACCCGCTGCCCGGTCGAGTTCAGCCACAAGGAAACTCACGTTTTCATCCAGCGTGTGGCGATCGATATCTTTTCCCTTAATGGTGATATCACTTTCTTTATCGCCCCAAACATACACGGGACCATACTTCTTCAACAGCAGGAAGTAATAGTAGGCACGTAAAAACCTCGACTCGGCCTTCATTACCTCCCGCTGCGCCGGTGACAGCTCCAGACATTTATCAGCATTCTCAATAAAAATGGTGGCCTGTTTAATGGCCTTGTAGTTATGATCCCAGCTATAATACCAGGGAGAGGCGGGCGTTTGCGATCCGCTGTTCATATTGAGCCAGGGCACACCAGACACCCAGGAATACAATCCTTCATCGCTCCTGCCCGGGAGTTCGCTTTCCCCGGCGCGGTCCATGATCATATTGTCCTGCGGCAGGTAACTGTACACATTTGCAAGAAAGGATTCGGTTGTCTGGCGCTTGCTAAAGGTTTCATCCAGCGTTAACTGGTTTTGCAATTCTACATCCAGATAGCGTTCGCAGGCTGTTATCAGCAGCAGGAACGGTATCAGCAGCCAAAAGATTTTATTCATTTTCATATGCATCATTAAAATATAATGTTTAAACCTACGTTCATTACCCGCATCTGGGGATAGGCCTGCCCGGTATTGGTACCCAGCTCCGGATCCCATAATTTGAATTTGCTGAAGGTTAGCAAATTCAGTCCCTGGGCATAAAGGCGTACCGAAGAGATCCCTGCCGGTTTATAAATCCCCTTGGGAAGTGTGTAGCCCAGTTCTGCATTCTTCAATCTGATAAAGCTCATATCCCGCAGGTAAAAGGTGGAAGCCTGCGCATTGTTTTCATTATAAGCCAGGGAAAGCCGGGCATATGTTGCATTGGGATCGGGGTTACGATGGCTCCAGCGCTTGTCAGCCACATCGGAAAGGATCTGTCCCTCCACCAGTATGTTTTGATTGGGACCGGTAATGGCGGCACCGCCAATCACCCGGTCTACATGTCCTACGCCATGAAAAAATACCGATACATCGAAGCCCTTCCATGCCATGCTTACACCAAAACCGTAACTGATCTCCGGGATGGATCCATAGCCAATACCCATATAATCGTAGGAGTTGATGATACCATCACCATTGATATCCTTGTATTTGATATCGCCGGGCTTTATCTGTCCGTACATCTGCTGGGGACTGTTGGCGATTTCCTGTTCCGATTCAAAGAGACCCAGCGACACCAGGCCCATGAGTTGCCCAAAGCGTTTTCCAACGCCCGACTGGTAGGCCCAGATAGGATCGGGCTGGTCATTATACAACACCCTGTTCCGGTTATAGGTAAAATTGCCCCTTGCCTGGATGAGCAGCTCGCCAATGGTATGCGCATATTCCAGAGAGCCGTCAATCCCCTTATTTTCCATACTTCCCAGGTTTACAAACTGCTGGATATTGTTTCCTACAATGGAGGGTACCATTCCCTGCAGGATATAAATCCCTTCCCGTTTTTCATCGAAATAATCGGCCTGTATTTTCAGCCGGCTGAAGAGTTCCAGCTCTACTCCTATATTCTTTTTAATGGCAGTTTCCCAGGATACGTTGGGGTTTCCCGGATAGCCGGTGGAAATACCGCCTCTTCCTGTTTGACCCGTACTTCCAAAAACGTAGCCTGCCGATCCCTGCATTTCGGTGTTATAGGCAAAGCGGCGGTTACCTCCGATCTGGTCATTACCGATTTCACCATAAGATCCGCGGAACTTCAACAGGCTCACGACCGGCAGCAGTTCCTTAAAAAAGGCTTCATTGCTTACAAGGTAGCCGGCCGCAACGGAGGGGAAAAACCCGAACCGTTTTCCGGGTGCAAAATTCTCCGATCCGTTGTAGCCGAAATTCCCTTCGGCGAAATACTTATCCTTAAAGGAATAGGTAAGTCTTGAAGCGATACCAATATTCCGGTAAGGAAAAGCCGAAATATAATCGCCCGGGAAGTTGTTGGTGTATTCCCGCATGCTGAAAAGGAACAATCCTCCGATCCGGTGTTTTTCTGCAAAAAGGTTATCATACATCAGGGAGGATTCCAGGTTGATGGAGCGGTTTCCACGGTTAGAACGGGCCAGTGTCAGATAATCGCTGCCATCCGTATTCTTATGAAGGATCAGATTTCCATCCGCATCCCTTCCGGTGGCATAAAACGTAGCGGGTGCTTTTCTTTTATCCAGTGTCGATTCGTTCACGGCATCCCAGGAAAACTTAAAGTTTGCTTTTAACCCTTTGGTGATGATACCGGAAAAATCCTGTGTAAGTCCAATCAATGATTGGGATGTATTCCTGAAGTCTTGCGTGAATCCTTTGCTGTTAAGTGCATAATAAGGATTGTATCCTACCAGCGGCATGGCATGTGATCCATCGGAATATTCAAGGGGTGTGGAGATGGGCGGTGTAGAGATCAGGATCCGGTACATCATATCCATGTCTTCACCCAGCCGGTTCCTGCGCTCGTATTGGTTGGAAAGATTCAGGTTTAATATCGTGGAAGGGGTAAGGTTGATATCCAGGTTGGAGCGGAAATTAAATTTATTGTAATTGTACTCCGGGTTATAGTTGGGCGTGATCACGGGTTGAAACAAACCGTTCTCCCGGAGATAAGAACCGGCCACATAGTACTTGGCCACTTTACTGCCACCGGTGATATTAAGATTGACCCGTTTGTTGGTGGTGCCTGGTTTAAAAATGGCATGCATCCAGTCTACGTTGGGATATAGATCCGGGTCGGTATGATCCCGGTACAATTGTTTTACATGTTCCGGGAAGGGCATATTGGATGAATTTTCAAAACTGATATCATTGTAATAATCCATCCATTGTTCGGCATTGGCCAGTTCAACCATACGCACCGGACTTAAATAGCCTTGTTCGCCCCGGATATTGATCGTGGGCCGCTCACTGATCTTTCCCCTTTTAGTTGTTACCAACACGATCCCGTTTGCACCTCTTACACCATATACGGCAGTAGCCGTGGCATCTTTAAGAATGGAAAAAGATTCTATATCCTCCGGATCCACCAGGTCCAGCGGACGCTCGATACCATCTACCAGCACCAGCGGCCGGCTATTGGCCCCGAAGGTGCTGATGCCCCGGATCCAGAATGCCGCACCCGAACCTGGTTCTCCCGAACTCTGTACCGCCACCACACCCGCAAGCTGCCCTGCCAGGGCACTGCTGACCTGTGTTACCGGTAATTTTAGTTTACTGGGTGTAATAGAAGTAATGGCACCAATCACGCTTACCTTGCGCTGTGTTCCGTAAGCAACCGTTACAATTTCATCCATGTCGGCCACTACAGCACTCAATACAACATCAAGGATGGGCCGGTTCTCAATGGTCACTTCCCGCTCCATATATCCAACTGCACTGAAGACCAGCACGGCGCCCTTTGCCGCCTGGATACTGAAGCGGCCATATGCATCCGTAGCGGTGCCCGCATTGGTACCTTTCAGTTGCACCGATACAGATCGGAGCGGATTTCCCACAGAATCCGTAACACGTCCCGTAATATCCATTTTATTGCCGGGTGATGCCGGCGCTTTGGGCGGAGGCGCCTTATCGGCCGGGATCAGTGTAATGATTTTGCCGTTGATCTTATAATCGAATGGCTGATCGGCAAATAACTGTTCCAATACTTCTTGAACCGGTTTTTGCTTAACCGTTAATGTAACCGGGCGCGCCTGGTCAAAATATTCGGCTTTAAACAAAAAGCTGTAGCCGCTTTGTTGCTGAATGCTCAGCACCACCGACTCCAGCGAAGCGTTCTTAACATTCAGGGAGATGGTCTGCCCATTCGTTCGGGCGGGCCAGCACAATACTGCGGCAAGGATGCCGGTTAACAGCAGCCGGAAAAAAAAGCCGCCGGAAAGGAAGGATGAGTAATGGTTTGTTTTTTGTTTCATATTTACTTCTTCAAATGGCTAAAAAGCAGTAACGATAAGAAATGAGCACACTCAGATCCACTGCGGGTTCCGTATTTCAGGATCGTCGCTGCTTATATACTAAGGAACAATTCCGTTATTGGTTGCACCACCGGCAGGATGCAGGGTGTAAAGGAGGCAGCCTTTACAAACGATGCATCATTTTATCGTTAATTCATACCTGTTTTTGGACTTATTAAAACCGTTTTCCCCTGAAGGGTAAACTTCCACCCGGTATTCAATGCAAGCACCTCCAGGATCTCCGAGAGCATTACGTTCCGGGAAACGGTGCCCCACATCAATGTGCGTTCCATAGCTGCCGGATACCTGAACTGCACATCATACCACCGCTCTATCTGTGGCAGGATCGCCTGAACCGGCAACCGGTTGAAAACAAACAACCCGTCTTTCCAGGCTGTATAATAACCCACTTCTACTTTTTTTACAGACAGATCCCCATCTTTTAAAACAGATTGTTGTCCGGGCACCAATAGCCGGGGCTGACTACCCACTCCCGGCAGGATTTTTACCGATCCCTCTACCAGCGTGGTAACGATCCTTTTATCTTCCGGGTAGGCCGAAATATTAAACCGGGTACCCAGTACAGACAATTCCTGTCCGCCGCTCAATACAACAAATGGCATATCCGGGTTTTTCTGTACCTCAAAATAAGCCTCCCCACTCAGCGTTACTTCCCTGCGCGTGCCTGTAAACCGCACCGGATAGCGGATGGAAGAGGAGGCATTTACCCATACCCCGGTGCCATCAGGAAGGGTAAGCCGGTATTGCCCGCCCGGCGGTGTCGTTAGCACAACAAACTCCGGTTGTCCGTTCGCATGGCTGCTATCCGCATTCAGTGAAGTGATCAAAGAACCGTCCGCATAGCGAAGCGCTCCGTTCTGTACGATCACCGCGGCCTGGTTACTATCCAGCACCACCCGTTGTCCGTTCCCTATCGCTAAAAAAGCACGGTTGCCGCCAGGATTTACATCATGTGTTTTGACAGCTGCCTGCTGTGACGCATGCCGGGATCGCGGAACTGTATACCAGATCACGGCGCCTACAACCAGGAACATGATGATCGCTGCGCTGGTGAGCAACCATTTCCTTCGCAGGCTTCGCACAGAACGTTGCCGGTAACCGGGGATTCGTTTTACCGATCCATCCAGCCGTGCCAGCAATTGTTCATCCAGTCCCTCCAGCAATGCTTTCAATTCACCAGGCAATGCTTCTTCGCCCGGGGCGGTTGCCTGCCATTCGTTGCGAACCCAGGCGCTCAGCTGTTCTTCGCGGCCTTCGGCTGACAGGTACTGCAACAGTTTCAGGAACTCCTCCCTGCTGATATCATTGTTGACATATTTCTTAAATAGCTCCTGTATGTCCTCCTGGCGATCCAAAATATTCTTTTATACTAGTAATACGGGGAAATGATTGTTTACATCTGTTCTGCCGGCAAAAACTTTTTTATACCACCTGACCAATATGACTGATACCAACCAGCAGCAGGTACACGATCCTCGTCGCCAGGTATTTTTTTAAGAACTGGTTGGCCTTATAAATATGATCGTTCACCGTGCTCATGTTAATATTGAGCATCAGGCTAACCTCCTCATAACTTTTGGATTCAAACTTGCAAAGGATGTATACTTCTCTTCGCTTGGGTGGCAACAGGTTGATGGCAGCGTGGATCAGTTCCTGCTGCTCGCGGTCCTCCATCCGCTCTCCAACACTTATCGCAGAGGGTTGTATACGCGTCCACACCTGGTCCTGCATTTTTTTATCCCGTGATAATTTCCTGAAGAAATCGCAGACAAGATTTTGCGCGATCCGGTGCAGGTATCCCCCCACCGGCAAACCGGGGTCAATGCGTTGCCGGTGTTCCCATAAACGGATGAACACTTCCTGCAGCAGGTCTTCCACCAGTTCGGGGTCCTTTACCATCCGGTAAATGGCCGCTGCAATGGATATCTTGTGTCGTTGATAAACGGTTTGAAAGGCATGCCGATCTCCTTCCCGTAACCTGGAAAGCAGTCCTTTTTCCCCAGCATCCGCTTCACAACGCATCATTGTCTGAAAGTTATAGCAATCATCGTTATACCGGCTAAGTTACGCATTCTGCAGCGGAACCCGGCCCCGGCCTTATCGTCCTTATGTTCTATCTGGTATATACGGCAAAGGGAGCAGTGCCACCTGCTCTCCCTGGAAAAATATTTTTAGCTGCGAAAAGGCCGCCCACCCCCTGGCGGAAAAAACAAAATACGGCTTACCTGTTGCAAAAAGATCGCTCAGATCGTTTTTATCGATAAAGAACAAGGATGAAAAAAATCATGGGAAGTCTGATACCTGGTATCACCTGTTTTCTTTTTGCATGTTCACACACACCATCCCTGGAAGATGCTAAAAAAGAGGATGCCGAAAGACTACAAAATGTATATATTGAAATAACGGCCATGGCGGCCCCAGTGTCCTGTACCAAGGCCTCAGACTGGAAGTGGATGCCTATCGGCGCCAAGGCCTGCGGCGGGCCAACCGGGTACCTTCCCTATCATATATCGGTGGATGAAGATTATCTGAAGCACAGGGTGAACGCTTATACCGATCTGCAAAAAGCATTTAATAAAAAATGGGGTGCTATTTCAGATTGTTCCATACCGTTTGCTCCCTCGGGCATTCAATGCGAAAACAATAAACCGGTATTCACTTATAGCGCTCCTCCGGGCATATAATCTATTTTATAAAGTCCGCACAGTAGTTGGGTTAGGCTAATTAGCCGCTAAATGGAGCCGGCATTTGCAGCAAAGAAGCCATCAATGGCATTGCCCAGTTCCTTCAGCGGATCACCGGAAGGGTTTATGAAATCAGCGGTGTTAATGGTATAAGCCCAGTCGATGCCATCGCCTCTTGAAACTGCCAGGGTGGCGGCTCCGGGTGTACCACCCGATCTGGCCGCATTGGCCATACGCCCTCCGGTACCCCACACCGCACGCTGATGGATGAACTGCACCATTGCATGCGCCGATGATGCCAGCCCGCAAGAGGCCGCCGCCACTTCTTTGATCATGCCATCACCCCCGTATACATTCGGCACCAGTACGGCCGGATTGATCACCAGGGCACTTTCTCCCAGCCCCCAACTTTCTGTAGCCACTTCATCGGCCGGCCGGGGATTGGCTACCGTTTTCCAGATCTTCACTTCCGCAACGCCGATCTTATCCAGCACCTGCTGCTTTAGATATTGGAAATAGTCTTTTCCCGTAACCTGTTCAATAATCAGTGATAACAACACATAACCATAATTTGAATAATTATCCTTGGTACCAGGATCGTCTTTCAGCTTTCTTTTTTTATACATATAGGTTGCCAGATCCCGTTTGGTAACGGGTATTGCCTGGCCCAGCTCCTTTGCAATAAAGCGCATGGAATAAGTAGCATCAAAATCCTTTGCATCAAATCCGCCTTTATGATCCAGCAAGTGCTGAATGGTAATACTATCGCTTCGCGTGTCCCTGGGTGAACTGAAGCCCAGCTTTGCATAGGCCAAATCACCCGGAGCAAGATCCTTGCTGTCGAAAAGCGCCTGTATTGCTGCACAAAGAAACATTTTGCTGCAGCTGGCCAGCAGGAACCGGTCGGATGGCTGGGCGGTTTTATAGTTCGGTTCCGCCCAGGTAAACGCCTTGTTGTACCTGATGCTGCCATTTTTACCCAAACAGAACTGGGCATAACGGATGGCCTGTTTTTGCATAAAATTCTTCAGGATCTGGTCAAGCCCCTGCGTGGCGGTTGTTTGGGTACCTGTGGCGATCCATTTCCGGCTTTGCGGAATATCGGTTTCCGCAAATACACAGGCATACCGGATGCCGTTGCCGGTACCGCCTCCATCCACGTACACCGGCATCAGACCTTCCTTTGTGTATTTGTCAAATGCCGCCTGGTACTCATCCGCCGTAATGCCATGCTTTGCCACCCAGCGGCCTGCGATGCTATCGGTAAACATCGGGCAATATACCGCATCATCCGAAAGGGCTACTACTTCGGGTTTATAATACGGCAGCTCGGTATTGGCATTAAATATCCCCTGGTAATTTGCCGCAGGCACATTCGGATACACCAGCCACTTAATAAAAGTAGGATTCGGAATCCATACACCGGCATACCTTCTTGCGGATCCGGAGCCATATACGGTGGCCGATTTAAGACGCAGGTTATTTTCCCGTGCATGTTTATTTTCATTGTTAAATGCGGCTTCATCAATATTATGACGGGCTACCCAGCCGGAGTAACTTTGTTTTTCAAAAACGGCGGCAAAGATGGCATTGGCGCCACCGCCCGTGGCCGTTATTAAAACAGGTACAAATCCTTTCTTGGACCAGGTATCAAAAAAAGACTGGTATTGTGCTGCGTTAATGCCGTGGGTGGCCACGTATTCCGGGCCGGACCGTTTTACCCATACGGCTGCGTAGCGGGGATCACCTGTTCCTCCGTAAACACTGAGGGAGATCATACGGTAGCCCTTCCCGGAAAGATCATTGAAATGGTGCTGGTGCTGACTGGCGTTTACACCGTGGTAGGCGGAGAATGATGCGGACATAGCAAATTAGTTTAAAGATGAAGTATATAGGTCATTATAGTTACTGCGTCAACAGTAACCGTTATCTCTACGAAAATAAACGATGCCGCCCCCGGTTTCAATAGCCAATTTGAGCGAAAAAAAACCGCCCCCTGAAGCGGGGGCGGTTGCGTATATGCCATAGTTTTTTTTAAACGGCTGCGTTATAGTGTTCCTCTACTTTTGCCCAGTTCACTACATTCCAGAAAGCTTTTAAATAATCCGGACGTTTGTTCTGATATTTCAGGTAGTACGCATGCTCCCAAACGTCCACACCCAGGATAGGCGTGCCTTTTACTTCGGCAACATCCATCAGGGGGTTATCCTGGTTAGGCGTGGATGTAACTTCCAGCTTGCCGTCTTTAACAATCAGCCAGGCCCAGCCGCTTCCAAAACGGGTAGCACCTGCGGTATTGATTTTTTCTTTCAATCCGTCCAGCGAACCAAATGTTTCGTTGATCGCATCGGCCAGTTTCCCGGAGGGTGCACCGCCATCAGCGCTCAGGATCTCCCAGAAAAAGGAGTGGTTCCAGTGACCACCTCCGTTATTACGAACGGCGGGGGAAATAGTGCCTGCGTTTTTCACCAGTTCTTCCAGCGACTTTTCAGCATGCTCTGTTCCATCAATTGCTTTATTCAAATTATCCACATAAGCCTGGTGATGCTTATCGTGGTGAATTTCCATTGTTTGCTTGTCAATGTGCGGTTCCAGCGCGTCGGGCGCATAAGGAAGGGCTGGTAGTGTAAATGCCATGATTCTTTATTTTTTTATTGAGTAAATAAAAATACTTAATTGCCCAAAGTTAACCCATTATTGCCGGGCTGCAAAGTTCCATCGGGAAAGCAATGTCCGTGAGACCAAAAGAGGCCACAAAGGCTAAAAGGCACTAAGAAACACAAAGTCCTGTAGTTTTCATTAACCAAACCAGCGTTGTTGCGCTCACAGATCACACGGGTTATTACAGATACTGGGCTGCCCGCTGCTGAACTGTTCGTGCAGATCTCAGCCGTGAGCTACTTATTCAGCGTTTAAAAATTGGTAAAATAGTTGGTAAATACCAGGTCGAACAGGTTTACATTGGCCTTCTTCGTTTGCAGGTAAGCGCCGGGTACCGGCACTTTGTTCAGCTCCCGGAAAAGGACGGGCTCTGTTTGGAACGATGCCTGCAGCACCTGGTTCATCGTGCGGATATCTTCCAGGTACTGCTGATGCCGCCGTTCATCGTTGAGACAAAACTGATCATGATCCATCATAGCTGTACCACTAAGACCCAGGAAGTCGGTTACCACGATACTGTGCCAGGGCATCAACACGCTCAGCAACACATGTATTTTAAACAGGCCGCGTCCCTCCTTCGAAGTACAATCCAGGTAGTAACAAAATTTATTATGAAATAAATCCGTCCGGTCGCTCAATTCATACCGGGTCAGCTTTTCATCAAGCACGGCTGTAAACTCCTTCCATTGTTCCTTCAATGCCTCCTTCAGGATACGTACCGATCGTTTACGCCGGGCAAACACCCTTTCATATTCCTGCTGATTCACCAGCGGCGTTACATCCTTGGGATAGTGGTCGTATATTTTTTTTAAAAGAGACGGAGGGTTCATCATAAAACAGATTGAATATTATAAATAAAAATATCTGTTGCAAATCAAAATAAATTTACTAAAAAAATGCACACGGATGAAATTTAAACATATTATAAAAAATATAATGCATTAATTTTCTGGATTTTGCGTTTTTTGGCTGATTTTTTGCAGTATATTAACAAATTATTAAACTAAAACAAATCGCGCATGAAGTATACACCTCACCCCTCCATCCATTTATTAATGGTGTGTCTCTTCGCCCTTTTTCTATCCCCGTTACAAGCACAGGTGCTGCGGGTATCCGGATTCGTAAAGAACGGGCAGGGAGAAGCCATCCCCGGGGCAACCATTCAGCAAAAAGGCACCCAAACAGCAACCGTTGCAGACGCCAACGGGCATTTCTCGTTCAACGTGAGCAGCAATGCCATACTGGTGATTTCCTCCGTTGGGTACCAGCCAAAAGAAATACCCGCCACCAGGGGTGCCGTCCAGATAATCCTTATCCCGGATGAAAAAGATAGCCTAAGCGAAGTGGTAGTTACCGCAATGGGCATTAAACGGGAACAGCGTACCCTGGGGTATGCGGCCCAAACGGTGAGTGCGGAAGACCTTACCGTAAATAAGCAAACAAATGTGGTCAATGCTTTGCAGGGAAAAGTAGCAGGGGTCAATATTCAAAGCACAGGAGGCGCTCCCGGACAGGGCGCCCGGATCAATATCCGCGGTGTAAACTCGCTGGACCCGAACCGGCCCAGTCAGCCCCTGTTCATTGTAGATGGTGTGGAAATTGATAACAGCACTACCACCTATGGCGGCGGTGATACGCGGGGTATGACCAACCGGGCAGCGGATATCAACCCGGATGACATTGAAACCATTTCCGTTTTAAAAGGCGGGGCAGCCACGGCCTTGTATGGTATACGTGCATCCAACGGTGCGGTGATCATTACTACAAAATCAGCCAAGGCCGGCAAACTCTCTGTGAGCTATAACGGCACCTATGGATTCAGTAAGGTGAATAAAACACCGGATGTACAAAGCACCTACACACAGGGTTACCTGGGTGAATACGATAAAACCAGCTTCTGGCCTTCCTGGGGACCAACCGTGGAAGAAGCAAAAAAGCTGGACCCCTCACACCCCGCTCAGCTATTCGATAATTTTAAACGGGCCTACCGCACCGGCAATACCAACCGGCACAATATCAGCCTGGGAGGTGGTACCGATAAAATACAGGGTGGCGGTTCGTTTAACTATGCCCACGACAACGGGGTGATTCCGTTCAGCGATTATACCAGTTACAATGCCCGCGCTTTTAGTAATATCCAATTCAGCTCAAAATTCCAGGCAGGTTTTTCCATTAACTACATTAACTCCGGGGGGTCCCGGGTAAACTCCGATCGCTATGGCGAGCAACTCATCTACTGGTCGCCTCGCTGGGATGTAATGGACTATATGAACCCGGACGGCACACAAAAAACCTATGGGGGTGATAACGACAACCCCGTTTATACCCTGGCCACCAACCGTTTTTTCGACAATGTGAACCGCGTTATCTCCAGTGTTAATTTTAAATATTCACCCCTTAGCTGGCTGAACTTTACCTACCGTTTTGGAAATGATATCTATACCGATCACCGCGACTGGCATGCCCCCGGTCCGGTTGGGGTAGTGGGCGAAGTGATCAGTGGTGATAACGGGTTCGGCTTTGTGAGCACCACCGATATTAAAAACCGCAACATCACTTCCACCTTTATCGCCAACATCAATAAAACCTTTAATGATCGCTTCTCTGTAAGTTTGAACCTGGGGCACGATCTGATCGACCGGAAGTATAACCGGTCCTATGTGTACGGAGATACATTAGCCGTACGCGATCTGTTTGCACTTCAAAACACCCGGAAGATCACGGGTAATACTTATGCGTCCCTGTACCGGAACGTGGGTATTTTTGCAGACCTTACCCTGGGATACGACAACCTGTTGTTTTTAAACCTTACCGGGAGAAGAGATATGACGTCCACACTGGCACCGGATAACCGCGCCTATTTTTACCCCTCGGCGAGTTTGAGCTATATTTTTTCCGAGTCGATCAAAAACAGACCCGACTGGTTCAGTTTCGGAAAATTCCGGTTCTCCTATGCCACCGTGGCAAAGGATACCGACCCCTATTCCATTCTTTCCGGATTTAGTGCCAACGACGATAAGATCGGCAATGCCATTACTTTTACCACGTTGGACCGGTTAGAAAATCTCCGCTTAAAACCGGAATTTACAAAAACCTATGAAGGTGGTGTTGAACTCAAACTGTTCAAAAGCAGACTGGGCCTGGATCTTACGCTGTATAAGGCCGTCAGCAAAGACCTGATCGTGCCTGTTTATGTTTCAAATGCCACTGGTTACGACCAGGTATTTTTAAACGCAGGTGATCTTGAAAACAGAGGTATCGAGCTTACCCTATCTGCGGTTCCGGTAAAACAAACCAACTTTACCTGGGATTTCAATATTAACTTCACCCGCAATAAAAGCGAGGTACTCTCCCTTTCGCAGGATCCTAAACTGGATGAAATTATAACCGCAACACAGTTCGGGTATTCCAGTTCCACTGCCTCTATGAAACTGATCCCGGGCTACCCGTACGGAGCACTTTTCGGAAGAACCTACAAACGGTACTATGGTAATGATACCGACGATGGGATTACCCTGGAAAAAGACCGGCCCATGGTGATTGGAGCCGACGGGTTCCCCATGATCGATACCAAGCAGCGGTACCTGGGTACCTCCGAGCCGAAATTCATTATCAGTACCCTGCAGAACCTCACCTTTAAAGATCTTACCCTGAGCGCGTTGCTGGATGCCCGTTATGGCGTAAAAAAATACAACCAGTTTGCCAATTTTATGGCGGCATTCGGTGTATCCAAAATAACCGAGAACCGCAATCAAAGCATTGTATTTCCTGGTGTGCTGGCAGATGGTACACCCAACACCAAGACTGTTTACCTGGGCCAGGCAACCGGGCCGGATGGCAAGGACTACGGTGCCGGTTATTACCGGAACGTGTACCGCGGTGTTACCGAAAACTTTATTGAGGATGCCGGCTGGGTGCGACTGCGCTCTTTAAGTTTATCTTATAATCTTCACAAGTTGTTTGATAAAACAGGCTTTTTAAAAGGCGGTTCCGTTGCTGTAACAGGCACCAACCTCTGGCTGAATACAAAATTCACGGGCTTCGATCCGGAGTCCAGTTCTTTTAGTGCATCCGATAACTCTTCAGGTGGTTTTTCCGGTTTTACTTATCCCGCCGTTCGCAGCTTCCTGTTTTCCCTTAACCTACAATTCTAATCCCATGTCAATAAAGTATTCTTTTTCCATTGGTATATTGCTTATCTGCCTGGCATTTGTTACCGGGTGTAAAAAATACCTCGACAAAGGCATTGTAAATCCTAATACCACCGATACCCCCCCTATCGAAGGGTTGCTGGCAAATGTTACCTACCAAACGGGGATCAATGTTTACCGGGCCGGCAGTTTTACGTCCAACTATGTACAATACCTCGCCTCCAGCAACGCCGCAAGCGGGTTTGATACTTACGAAGACCTGGACAAAAGCACGTTGTGGAAAAATATCTATGATATTATTACCGACAGCAGGAATATGAAACTGCTGGCTGAAAAACGCAATGCCTATCATCATATAGGGGTTGCAGAAATCACAGAAGCAATGAATATGAACCTGGTCATCGATCTTTTTGGAGATGCGCCCTATTCAAAAGCCTGGGATCCTACCAATTTCAAACCCTCTTACGACAAAGGAGCAGACATCTACAAAGCCTGCCTGGCACTGATCGACGATGCCATTCTTCAGTTTGGTAAAGCAGACGCCACGGTTGAGCTTGGCAGCAATGATTTCATTCATAACGGAGCCACAGCCCAATGGATCAAGACCTGTTATGCATTAAAGGCCCGGATGCTCAACAAGATCAGCAAAACGGGAGCTTACAGCGCCACCGCTGTATTAACCGCTGCCGGTAATGCTTATCAGTCAAACGCAGATGATGCCCAGCTAACGCAGTTTATCAGTCTTAGTCCCTGGAACGAGATCGCTGTTAATAATAAAAATCTTTTGCTCGATGGGTGGCTGGGGGCGCAATTTGTAAATGCCGTGAACGGTACCACTTATGGGTTCAAAGATCCCCGGGTTGGACACATGGCTACGCTTACGAAGTTCAATGATTACAGAGGTACCGTAAACGGTGCAGGAAGAGTAGGTACCGGCACTTCAAAGGAAGAAAGTTATATCGGAACGGGAACCGGGAAAACAGACGACAGTACATTTTATGCAAAACCAGGTGCACCCTTGGTGCTGATCTCTTATCCGGAGATCAAGTTTATCGAAGCCGAGGCGGCGTTAGCAACCGACCGGCCAAGAGCCTATGCCGCCTACCTGGAAGGTATTAAAGCCCATATGGAAAAAATCGGCGTTCCTGCAACAGAAAAAACCAGTTACCTTGCCAACCCGGCTGTTGCCGTGGGAGCCGCAGCACTTACAAAAGACCTCATTTTTAAAGAGAAATACATCGCGCTCTTTCTAAACCCGGAAACATGGACGGATGCGCGGCGCTACGATTATAAATACAAGAACTTTGTATTGCCGAAAAATGCCCTGCTGCAAACACCCATCCGGAGGATCGGCTATCCCGATACTGAAAAAACAAGGAACGGAGCCAATGTGCCGGACGTGGGTTCGCTTGCAGATCATCTGTGGTGGGATCAGCCGTAGGGTGAGAGGTTTGCTTAAGATTCTTCAACTTCACTGGTGGAACAAAAGCGACCTGGAAGACATGACCGTTACGATCATTTTTTCCAAGGGCTGGGGAATAAGCTCCTGTCTCACCAGTCGCCCAAGTCCCCCGAAACAACCAGCAGCCTTATATTGAGGTGCTGAAGTGTGCGACGCAAGACCGCTGCCATAAGCACTACAGCCGGGACAATAAACAGTCCTCTATCGCTTTGCCTTAAAAAAAGCCTTCATCAACGCGGCACATTCTTCTTCCAACAAGCCGGTTACAATCTCCGTTTTCGGATGAAACGGAGAGGTTGCAGGCCCCACCCGGCTAAAGCCGTTCTTTACGTCCGAAGCTCCCCAAACCACGCGGCGGAGCTTGCTCCAGTAAAGCGCCCCGGCACACATCACGCAGGGTTCCACCGTAACATACAACGTGGCATCGGGCAGGTATTTAGCATTCAGGAAACTGAATGCCGATGTTAATGCGATCATTTCCGCATGTGCGGTAGGGTCATTTAATTTTTCTGTCATATTATATCCCCGGGCAATGATACGGTCGTCCTGCACCACCACAGCCCCGATGGGGATCTCATCTTCATCAAACGCCCGCCGGGCCTCTTTCAGCGCCTGCTGCATAAAATATTCATCCGTCATTGATCTGCTTTGAAGCAATAAAAATAGAAATAACAAACGAGAATCGGGGAATCCATACGCCAAAGCGTCGTTTTTTTCCTACCTTGTATTTTTAAATACAGCATGACGGATCTGCAGCCGGAAAGTAACGGCCGCAGGCGATAAATAAAAACACAGATGGCATTTCCCAAACAGAAACTGGAAGAAAAATTTAAAGAAGTATACCAGCAGCTCAATGACCAGCAACGCGTTGCCGTAGATACCCTGGAAGGCCCGGTAATGGTCATCGCCGGGCCCGGCACCGGTAAAACCCAGATCCTGGCCGCCCGCATCGGGAAGATTCTGCTGGATACCGACGCCCTGCCGGAGAATATCCTTTGTTTGACCTATACCGATGCCGGTGTGGTAGCCATGCGCAAACGCCTGCAGCAGTTTATCGGCGCCGATGCGTATAAAGTCAATATTTATACATTTCACGCTTTTTGTAATGATGTGATCCAGGACAATCTCTCCCTCTTTGAAAAAAATTCGCTGGATCCTGTTTCCGAGCTGGAACGGATCGAATATTTTAAAAAGCTCATCGATGCCTTCCCCAAAAGTCACCCGTTAAAACGTTACCGGGGTGATGTGTATTTTGATGCGCCCCACCTGCAACAGCTATTTTCCGCGATGAAGCGCGAGGGCTGGACGGCCGCCTTTATCAATGAAAAAATTGATGCCTATATACAGGATCTTCCCAGCCGGGACGAGTACATTACCAAAAGAGCCACCAAGGATTTTAAAAAGGGGGATCTGCGTACGGATAAAATTGCGGAGGCCACAGAAAAAATTGAAAAGGTACGTGCGGCGGTGAATGAGTTCAATGCGTTTCAGCAACTGATGAATGAAAAACGCCGTTATGATTTTGACGATATGATCAACTGGGTGATCCGTGCTTTTGAGGAAAATGAATCGCTGCTGCGCAATTACCAGGAGCGTTTTCAATACATCCTGGTGGATGAGTTCCAGGATACCAGCGGTACCCAAAACCGGATCGTGCAGCTGCTGATCAACTACTGGGAACAACCCAATGTATTTGTGGTAGGCGATGATGATCAGAGTATCTATCGCTTCCAGGGTGCCAATGTGCAAAACATGCTGGACTTTGCCCAGCAATACCAGGACGCGTTGAAAACGATCGTGCTCACCAGCAATTACCGGAGTATTCAGCCCATATTGGATGTTTCCAAATCTGTAATTACGAAAAACAATGAACGCCTGGTGAACCAGCTTCCCGGGCTGAGCAAAGAACTGGCAGCGGCCAATGCAACCATCAACCACCTCACCACGCCACCTGAGCTGGTCGAATACAACAGTGAAAAAGAAGAGATGGCAGGTGTCTGCATGGAAGTAAATGCACTGGTTCAGCAAGGGGTGCAACCGGGCCGCATTGCCGTTATTTATAAGGAGAACAAATATGGGGAAGAACTCTCCAATTATTTCCGCCTGATGCAGGTACCGGTGTTTAGTAAACGGCCTGTGAACCTGTTGCAGGATCCGTTCATTAAAAAAGTCATTACCATCCTCCGGTATCTGAATGCGGAGCATGATATCCCCTATGGCGGCGATGAACTGTTGTTTGAGCTCCTGCACTATGATTTTTATAAGGTTCCTCCCATTGAAATTGCAAAGCTCAACGTGGAAGTGAATAACCGTCAATTTAAAGGCGAAGCCACTTCCCTGCGTCAGCTGCTTTCCGAAAAAGCCAATACCCCTCCCAGGGATCTGTTTGATACCGGCATCCATCCGCAACTGAAACAGTTCAGCAATACGTATGAACAATTGATCGCCGATGTTTCGAACCTTACCCTGCAGCAATTGGTGGAACATGTAATCCGCAACGCCGGCGTGCTGGCCTATGTAATGCAGCATGCCGAAAAAATAGAACTGATGCAGTTCCTCTCCGCCTTTTTTGATTTTGTGAAAGAGGAGAACAGCCGTAACCCAACGTTCAGCCTCGACGGATTGATCAGCATTATCGATCTTATGGAAAAAGAGGGCGTGCCGTTGGCGATGACGCGCACCATCGGTAATGACAAGGGTGTAAACCTGCTCACCGCGCACGGAAGTAAGGGCCTTGAATTTGAATACGTATTTCTTGCAGGCACCAACGCTGCTTATTGGGAAAAAAAGAAGAGCTTCCCTGCCATCTTCAAACTTCCTGATACTATTTTCAGTTCCCAGCCCGACGGCGATTCCACCGAAGAATTACGACGCGTATTTTATGTAGCGCTTACAAGGGCGGAACAGCACCTGCATATTTCCTGGTCAAAACGCAACAACGCCGGTAAGGAGCTCGAGCCTTCCATGTTTATTGCCGAGATACAGGAACAACATGCGCTCCAAACACAATTCCGCTCAATAGCAGAAGAGGAGATGACCCGTTTCCGCCTCCTCCAGTTCACCGCACAGGCACCTACCATTGAGCAACGTGAGGCAGACTTCATTACTCCGCTGGTAGACAAATTTGTAATGAATGTAACCGCGCTGAACAACTATCTCAACTGCCCGCTGCGGTTTTATTACCAGAACCTGATCCGCATCCCCTCCGGTAAAAATGAGAATACCGAATTCGGAAGCGCCATCCACTTTGCACTGGAACGTTTTTTCCGGAAGATGCGGGAAAACGCCAGCAATGCTTTTCCGCCGGTACAGTCGCTTTACGAAGATTTCAAATGGTATATGCAGCGCCACCGGCAGAACTTCACCCGCGAATCTTTTAAACGCCGGATGGAACAGGGTGGCATTATCTTACCGGAATATTACAACAATTATATCGATGCCTGGAATAAAGTGGTGGTAGTGGAGCTGAACATCAAGAACGTGGTAGTGGACGGTGTGCCTTTAAAAGGCAAGCTGGATAAGCTGGAGTTTAATGGTAAGGATGTAAATGTAGTGGATTACAAAACCGGTAATGTTAAATACGCCAAACCCAAATTGCTGCCGCCTTCTGAAAAAGACCCCAATGGCGGCGATTACTGGCGCCAGGCGGTTTTCTATAAATTGCTTGTAGATCATTATGAAGCGAAGAACTGGACGGTAGCCAGCACCGAGTTTGATTTTATTGAACCGGATGAAAAGAAAAATTTTGTCAAACAAAAAGTGGTGATCCTTCCGGAGCACCTGGAGATCGTGCGCCGGCAGGTGCGGGAAACCTGGCAGCATATCCAGAACCATGAGTTTTACAAGGGTTGCGGCAAAGAAGATTGCCACTGGTGCAATTTTGTAAAGGATAACCGGCTGTACTCAGATCTGGAAGCAATTGAAGAAGATCAGGAATGATTTCGGCTCTTGCCACGAAGGCTCAAAGACACGAAGACCCACGAAGATCGAATAGCATCCCCTTTGTGTTTCTTTCTGCCTTAGCGTCTTTGTGGCCTATTGCGGATAAAACCGGATCTGTTCAAAGCTATACGCCCCGCTTGCCTTCAGCCGGTCAACCAGCTGCTTCAGCGCACTTTCCTCCCATTTTGTCTGGAACATCTCATCATGGATCAGCAATACAATATTCCCCTTTGTAAAAGCGTTACCCGTTTTACAGCGCTGTGCGATTTCATCAAACATCGCATCTACCGTTTGTACCGGCCGGCCATCCGGATGGTGCTGCCATTCCAGGTCCCACCCGATCACCTTATATCCCTGTGCTGCCAGTCCATCCGCGGTTGAAGCGCCGCTGACCCCATCGTCGCGTTTTTTCCCGTTCAGCCGCCACATATTCCGGCCCGGCAACCGAACAATTTTATAATGCAGTTTCAGGAGCTGCTGATTTTTCAGGATATCTGCAATGGCGGATTGCGGGTCGCTGTAAAATTTTTCGTAGTGATTGTTTGCATGGGAATAGCTGTGATTATACTCATCAATGTATGGATTCTCCTCATAGTATTTAAAATACGTATCCATCCGGCGGTTAGCCTCCACATGTGCGCCAACCAGGAAAACGCTGATCTTGATCTTTTCGGCAAGGATTACACTGTCGATGTTCTCACTGCCGTTCAGGGGGCCGTCGTCAAAAGTCAGATAGATCGTACACTTTTTTTCGCCGGTACGCTGTGGTTGCGAAGTTCCGGATAAACAGGCACTGAGTCCAACCAGGCAGCCCATAAGGGCGAGTTTTGATAAAGCGTTCATAAGAAAGGGTTGTTCGTCTTTTAAAACTACAAAAAAACGGGCACCATTTAAGAAGAAATCCGTCGCCACGAAGGCTCAAAGACACGAAGATGCGCTAAGCGCAAACAGCGCCCTCCTTTTATGTTGCTTTGTGCCTCTTTGCACCTTAATGTCCTTGAGCCCGCCTTGTGGTCTTCCTATACAAAGAATGCCTATTTTTACATCCTAAATCCATACGCTTATGACCGATATTTTTTCTGCCGAAGGCGCACAATCCATCATCAGCCGCATTGAGCAATTAACACCCGAAAGCAAGCCTTTATGGGGCAAAATGAGCGTAGACCAGATGCTGGCACATCTTTCTGTAATGTACGAGCTGGTATATACGGACAAACATCCCAAGCCCAAAGGTTTTGTAAAATGGGTGATGAAAACCTTTATTAAAAAGACGGTCGTAGGCGACGCGCCATACAAACACAACATAAAAACAGCACCCTTTTTCAAGATCACCAACCACCGTGATTTTGAAAAAGAAAAAGAACGCCTGACCGGCTATATCCGCCAGACACAGGAACTGGGTGGTGGGCATTTCCACGGCAAAGAGTCGCATTCCTTTGGTCCGCTTACCCAAACGGAATGGAACACGATGTTCTCCAAGCACCTGGATCATCATTTACGGCAGTTTGGCGTATAGCCCGGCAAAAACCGGCCGGTACAATTTTACCGCCCGCCAGCACCACTTAAAAAACACCCGGAGTCCTGCAGAAATAAACGTAAATTAGTAGCAGCGAACGATTCGTATTAAACCCTTTACAAATGCTGCGACTATTACTCCTCCTGGTGCTGGTTCCCTTTGCAGGCAACGCGCAAACGGGATCGGCTGGCGACAACTATAACAAAGCCCTGGCAGACAGCCTGGGCGCCGATCAGTACGGCATGCGGATGTACCAGTTTGTTTTATTAAAAACGGGCGACAGTACCATTGCCGATAAAGAAAAGGTGGCTTCGCTTTTTAAGGGGCATATGGACAATATCGGCAAACTGGTAGCAGCGCATCAGCTGATCGTAGCCGGACCATTTGCAAAAAATCCCCAGCAATACCGTGGACTGTTCATTTTCACCACCAAAACAAAAGAAGAAACAGCAGCATTGCTGGCATCCGATCCGGCGGTCAAATCAGGATTGTTGAAAGCAGAGATCTACGGCTGGTACGGATCGGCGGCACTGCCCCTGTACCTACCACTTCATCAACAGATCGAAAAAAGTAATCATTAATAAAGATGGATATCGGGGAAGCAAGGGGGCTGATTAAAGACATACCGCTGCCTGAAGACAGACCGCTCCAATGGGCAGACTTGGGCTGCGGTACCGGTACATTTACCTATGCATTGTTTAGATTGCTTCCCCCGGGAAGTATCTTATATGCTTTCGATAAGCATATACAACTATTTCATGAGCCGGGTATCCGTTTCACACAACTCGATTTTGAGACCCAGGCCCTGCCCGTACCCCCGCTTTCCGGTATCCTTATGGCCAATTCATTGCATTATATAAAAGACCAGGAAGCTTTGATCACAAAGCTCCGGCAGCAATTGGAGCCGGAGGGTACCCTGGTACTGGTTGAGTACGATATCCGGGCTGCAAACAGCTGGGTACCTTTTCCTGTACCTTTGCTAAAGGCAAAACAACTGGCCGCGCTTTGCGGTTTTAGGAATTTTCATCGAATGGGAACCCGGCCTTCCATATATCACGGAGGAGATATGTATGCGGCCGCTTTTACACGTTAAACATTCCATTTTTCTAACGATAAAAAATCAAAACATGCGTATTCTTAAAAAGATCCTGCTGGTAATTGCAGTGCTCATTTTGCTGGTATTACTTGTAGCCGCATTCGTAGACGGCAAAATCAGGTTCGAAAAATCGACAACCATCAATGCCCCTATTGATAAGGTGTGGACCCACGTCAACAGTCTGTCCGCTATGAACACCTGGAGCCCCTGGACTGATAAAGATCCCGGCATGAAAAAAACCAGCGAAGGTACCGATGGTACGCCCGGTGCCCGGTTCTGCTGGGAGAGTCAAAAAAAAGATGTAGGTAAAGGTTGTCAAACCATTAAATCTGTAAGTGCCCCATCGCTCATCGAAACCGATCTAAAATTTTATACCCCTTACGAAAGCGATGCACAGGCATATGTAAAGCTGGAAGCAGCCGGTTCCGGCACTAAGGCCACCTGGGGCTTTAACAGCGAAATGCCTTATCCGTTCCGCATTATGAAACTCTTTATGAACATGGAGAAAATGATGGATCCCGATTTTACGCTGGGGCTGCAGCGACTGAAGAAACTGGCGGAGCAATAAGCATAAAGAAGGCCCATTACATTTTGTAGTAACACTTTAACAGGAATATTTACACACAAAAAATAAAATATTATGGCACACATCAATCCTTACATCACGTTCAACGGCAATTGCGAAGAGGCGTTTAACTTTTATAGATCTGTATTCGGTGGCGAATTCGGTTTTATGGGCCGTTTTAAAGACATGCCGCCACAGGAAGGCTACACCATGCCCGAAGCAGACGCCAATAGGATCATGCATATCTCCCTGCCCATTGGCAATACGGCACTTATGGGCAGCGATACCGGTGGCGAATGGGCCTCGGGGCATACGGTAGGCAACAACATCACCATCTCTTTTAACCCCGATTCCAAAGAAGAAGCAGACCGCGTATTTGGAGCACTTTCCGAAGGCGGTAATGCCACCATGCCGATGGCCGATACCTTCTGGGGTGATTATTTTGGAATGTGTACGGACCGGTTTGCGATCAACTGGATGATCAGCATTCATACAAATCCTCAGTAAGCTTTGGCGATCTGCTGCAAACAATAGACTATATAGAACGTCTTTACCTCCATTTTCTGTTGCATTGCAAAGCAATAACAAACATGCTCATATCAGGAACAGATCCCGGGCTTGTTCCGGGATCTGTTCCTGTTTCCGGGTCGCCCAGAAAAATAAAGCTGAAACAGGTTGCCAATGACACATATCCCACTATTTTGAGAATCAATCTTTCTTTTGGTTATGCCGCCCGATCAATCGGAAGAGGATGACCATAACTATTTGTTATTTTATATCGATTTGCAACGCAAAGGAAATACGCAGCAAAACATTTTTTAAGAATAACCAGGTCCGGGCATGCAATTTCCCAACCTGCGCAAATTTGATTTGCGCATCCGGAACTACGATGCAGCATACCTTGTAATGTGATAATGAACAAACAGCCATCTATGCGATTACCAATAGGAACCCGTTTTTTGATCCCGCTCTTTCTTGCGGCAGCCTGTACCAGCCAGCCAAAGCAGCCAGCCGCCCCGGAAGATGTTGCCGGCCGGTTAAAGGAACTCTGCCAGCTCATTACGAGCAGTTCCGCCGATAAAAACAAGACCATCCTGGCTTTTACCACCATCGATGCCGGTGTCTTGCGCCGGGAGGCTGCCATACCGGACAAGAGTCATCCGGAGTTTTATCCTGATAGCATTTACAGCATTTTTGCGGTACCGGCCAACCCGGAAGGCACCCCATCTGTAAAACGAACAATGCAGACCTGGCACCGGGGTGCAGGTCTTTTTTATGAAGTCCGCTTTCAAATGGAAAGCAGGTACCATACGGTGACCGGCAGGCAACCGGTATTTGAAGATCCCCTGGACAGTCTGCAAATTTCCCATGCCCTGCTGGCCCAAATTTTTGGGAAAGCTGTTTCCCTTTTCCCCGAGGCAATGCAACCCAAAGAATCCCATTATGATTACTATACGTATATCAATCCGGAAACGCGGGATACCGCCTTTATCAAAACCCGTTCTTTTATGAGTCCAGCCTCAAATGATAACATCATCTACGATATATTCATTGTCAGCAGCACCCTGGATCCTGTTCGGGGACGCAGGTAGGCCTTGTATTTTTACGCGGTGCTTACAGACAGTTTAATGACAAAAGTCCGGGCTCTTTTTTGATGCCTGGTGTTCCCTACATTTGTATTGAACAAAAAGATACCGCCCGTGGTTATTAAAATCTCAGGTGTTTAAAACACGAACCGCCAATCAAACAGAATATATGATACATGACTACTTACTCATTTCGATCGGAGTTGTAATAGCCGTAATGCTGCTGGTCATATTAGGCCAGCGGTTAAAAGTAGCCTATCCCATCTTCCTGGTCATTGCCGGGCTGCTCATCAGCCTTACTCCAGGTATGCCCGTACTGCAGATCAACCCGGATATCGTATTCCTCATTTTCCTGCCGCCCATTCTTTTTGAAGCGGCCTGGTTTACTTCCTGGAAGGATTTCTGGAAATGGCGGCGTCCTATTTTCCTGCTGGCCTTTGGGTTGGTATTTCTTACCGCGTTGGTGGTAGCCCTGGCCTCTTCGGCCCTCATCCCCGGCATCACCCTCGCACTTGGATTCCTGCTGGGCGGTATCAACTCCCCTCCCGATGCCGTTGCCGCTACATCGGTTTTAAAGCATATGAAGATCCCCAAACGCGATATCACCATCCTTGAAGGTGAAAGCCTGGTGAATGACGCTTCCAGTTTGATTGTATTTAAGTTTGCCCTGGCCGCTGTGATGACCGGCCAGTTTGTATGGTATCATGCGCTGAAAGATCTGCTCGTTATGGCCTCCGGGGGCATCCTGGTGGGGTTGGCCGTAGGGTTTCTTTTTGCATGGCTGCTCAACCGCATCCGGTCCAATTCCAACATTGATACGGTGCTTACCCTTGTGGTGCCATATGTCATGTACATTGTAGCGGAACGCCTTCATTTTTCCGGCGTGCTGGCCGTGGTGGCTGGTGGACTGATGATGTCGTACCATTCCCATTGCTTCCTGAGCCATACCACACGCATACAAGCGGTGAATGTCTGGAGCACCCTGATCTTCCTGATCAATGCCTTTATCTTTATCCTGATCGGTTTGGAAATGCCCGTTGTGGTGCAGGGAATGAAAAATTACTCCATTGCCGACGGTATTAAATATGCCGTGATCCTGGGCGGTATCATTGTGGCCACCCGCATTGCCTGGTGTTACCTCATCGCCTTTGCACCCCGCTGGTTCTCAAAAAAGATCCGCAGAACGGAACCCAATCCGGGCTGGCGCGGCCCCTTACTCATGAGCTTTGCGGCCATGCGGGGTGTGGTATCACTGGCATCGGCGCTGGCCATTCCACTGGTGCTCTCTTCCGGCGAGGCCTTCCCGCACCGGGATATACTGCTGTTTGTCACCTTTGTGATCATTGTACTCACCCTGGTTGGGCAAGGCCTGCTCCTGCCCTTGTTTATCAAATGGCTCAACATTAAAGAAATTGATGAAGTGCTGCCCAGGGAAAAACAGGAGGCCCTGATACAAGCCAGTTTGAAACATGCCGCGCTCACGGCCATTAACAGTAATTACCAGCAGCAGGCTGCACAAAATTCACTGGTGAACCATCAGAAAAGAAAACTGGAGAGCGACCTGGAATTATTATCCAATAAACTGCAGTGTATTGCTACATCTGCGCATCATGCGGAAGTGGCTACGGTCAATAAAGATATTGCGCGTGAGCTGATACAGGTACAACGGCACCAATTGCTGCGTCTGCGGCATGAACAGCAGTTTGAAGATGCCGTTCTCCGCAGCCAGGAGATGCAGTTGGACCTGGAAGAAGCCAAGATCACGGGGTTTGAACATTAAAAGGGTATCGCTCTAATTACTTCGCAACGGAATCGCAACTACAGCAATTGGGAAATTTCGCAGCGCCTCTTTTTACGTGATTGATATGCTTTCAAAAAGTGATCACGGCCGTAAAAAAGCAGCGCAGTAATGGTTCTGCAACAAGCAGGCAGCTAGCGCTTCAACCTATTTTTCGAGAAGGAATTGAAGCTTCTTTTCGATTCGGTTCTATAGTGCGGGGGCGGTCAAACGATTGCTCCGCCGTTTGACCTTGGTTTTTGCTCCACTTTTTGCCAAGAAAAAGGGGAAAGAGAAAAGAAGGAGAATGCATTTGATTGTCAGTGTATCCTGTCATCTGTTATTGGCAGCAAATCGCGCAATGGCGAGAAGAGCCGAAGATTTCCTCAATTATCACCGCCCCGTATTGCACAGATATTTTAACTGCTCACAAAAAAGCAACTGATTGCATCGAAATCTTGTTACCTGCCCTCTTAGCCCGCTTTTTTTCCCAATGCCTCCTACCAGCCGGAAAAAAGCACATCACAGCCGCTATTTTTGGCCAGTCATTTGCAGGAAGAAATGGAATACGAACCGCTATGCTCCAATTCAAAGAAGAAGGCATCTATTTCCCCGCAGCCGATCTTTACATAGATCCCTGGAAGCCCGTGTCCCGTGCAGTGATCACGCATGGACATAGCGACCATGCCCGGCCGGAAATGGGCAGCTATCTTTGTCATACCCTCACCAAAGAGATCATCAAACATCGCCTGGGGCCGGAGATCGCTGTACAAACCCTGGATTATAACGAACCCCTGCACATCAACGGTGCCACGCTCAGCTTTCATCCCGCAGGTCATATCATCGGCTCTGCACAGGTACGACTGGAATACAAGGGCGAGGTATGGGTGGTTACCGGTGATTACAAGCTGCTCAACGACGGGGTTTCCACACCGTATGAACCGATCACCTGTCATAGCTTTATCACTGAAAGCACGTTCGGACTGCCGGTTTATCAGTTCAAACCCTGCGCTTCTATTTATGAAGCGATCAATCACTGGTGCGCGCAAAACGCCAAAGAAGGCTACAACAGTGTGCTTATTGGCTATGCCCTGGGTAAGGCCCAGAACATCCTGGCCAACCTGGACCCGGAACTGGGGGTGCCCCTGCTGCACGGTGCAGTATTTAATATGAATGAAGCCCTGGCCCGGTCGGGACAGCTATTCCCTGGCGAATGGCTGACCCCGGAAACCCCGGCCGACCGGTTGAAAAATACCGTTGTAGTGGCACCGCAAAGTGTATTGGGTACGCCCTGGCTACGCAAGCTGCAGCCGTACCGGATAGCAGTTTGCAGCGGCTGGATGGCCCTGCGCGGCCCCCGGCGGCGGCTTTCGGTGGATAAAGGATTTGCCCTCAGCGATCATTGCGATTTTGAGCAGCTCAATACCGCCATCAAAGCAACGGGTGCCCAGCATATTTATGTAACCCATGGCTACCAGGCAGTGTACAGCCGGTGGTTGCGCGAGCAATATGGGCTGAATGCTGTGGAGCTCACTACCCACTTTGAGAACAATGAAGAAGCCATTACCGGTGAAGATCAAAAAACGCCCGAATGAAAGATTTTGTAACCTTATTCCAGGAGATCGACGCCACCACGAAGACCAACGCCAAGATAGCAGCGCTGGTTACCTATTTTCAAAACGCGGCTCCGCAGGACCGGCTATGGGCCATTACGCTATTAATGGGTAATCGCCCGCGGCGGCCGGTGAAGACCACCGATCTGCGGGCATGGGTTGCAGCCATCACCGATCTTCCCTTGTGGCTGATCGAAGAATCGTATTACATTGTGGGAGATCTTGCGGAAACCCTGGCACTGTTGGCAGGTGACCAGGAAAATACCGAAGCCCCTGTTCTTACACTCACTGAATTATTACAGGCCCTGCAACAATTGGCCGGTTTAAATCCGGAAGAACAGCAGGCATTTATTACCCGCTTCTGGATGGATCATCGTGGTGAAGACAATTTTGTTTTTAATAAGCTGATCACCGGCAATTTCCGGATGGGGGTTAGCAAGCAACTCGTCATTAAAGCCCTGGCGCAATATATCGGCCAGGATGAAAAAGCCATCGCCCACCGGCTCATGGGTAAATGGGATCCCGCCGCCGAAACCCTGGAATCGCTTTTTGGAGACCGCACCGTAGAAAATAAAGCATACCTGCCTTATCCCTTTTTCCTGGCTTATCCGCTGGAAGGCACACCGGAAGCCATCCTGGGCCCGATCACCGACTGGTACCTGGAAAAGAAATTTGATGGCATCCGCGGACAAATCATCGTCCGTAACCACCAGGTATTTGTATGGAGCCGCGGCGAGGAACTGGTCACCGATAAATTCCCGGAATTTGACCGGCTGCAAGACCTGCTGCCCAACGGAACCGTTATCGATGGAGAGATCATTCCCTGGAAAGACGGACAGGTGCTGCCTTTTGCGCAGATGCAAACGCGCATCGGCCGTAAAAAGCTCACGCCAAAGCACCTTAGCGAAGTACCCCTGATCATGATCTGTTACGACCTGCTGGAATATAACGGGGAAGACATCCGCAGCAAAACACTGGAAGAACGCAGGCTGTTGCTCACCACCCTGCTGGCATTGCCATCGGTCAACTCTGTTTTGCAGTTATCGCATTTGCTCGAATTTGATCACTGGGAAGAAGCAGCGCAATTCCGTGCCCGGGCAAGAGATTTCTTTTGTGAGGGCATCATGATCAAACGGATCAGCAGCGTGTATGAAACCGGCCGGCGCCGGGGCAACTGGTGGAAATGGAAAACCGCCCCCATGACCGTTGATGCCGTGCTCATCTATGCCCAAAGCGGCTCCGGCAGAAGGTCTAACCTGTTTACCGATTATACCTTTGCCGTTTGGGATGGTGACCAGCTGGTACCTTTTACCAAGGCCTACTCCGGTCTTACCGACAAAGAGATCCTGCGGCTCGACCGCTGGGTTAAGACCCATACCATTGAAAAATTCGGACCTGTCAGAAGTGTACAACCGGAGCTGGTGTTTGAGATCGCTTTTGAGGGCATCCAGGAAAGTAAGCGACATAAATCCGGTGTGGCTCTCCGCTTTCCCCGCATCCTGCGCTGGCGGGAGGATAAGCCCGCGACGGAGGCCAATACAAAGGAAGATCTGCGGACATTGTTGTAATACCTATACACAACCGGAAGGCCTGCACAAGATGTGAACTGTAATTCGCTCTTGATGGTTGGGCAAAGTGAAGTCTTTTTCCCTTCGAATATAATACAAAAAACAGTCGGCCTGATCTTCTTTCAACTCCCGAATTATTCCGGAGACAGCACCCGCTAATAAGAGACAGAGTGCCGTAGGCCGGTATATTTCAGCTGCCGGAAGCCCAAATAGTTTGGAACCAAGTAACCCCGGAGCAAAGCAAGGGCATTACCCCGCCTACCTGGGAGCTGTTCCCGGAAGGGGACCAGACCCGCGTACTGCTCACTGGCAGATGGTGGTCCGGCCTTTGCAAAAGAAAACTATGAGCAGGGCTGGAAGGAAATTATGGGCAGGTCGCTTCGTGGCTTTCTGGAGCAATGATGCGGGTGGTAGCAGCTACGGCGGGCACCTTGTTAAAGGCCCGTTCCTGCTGGTAGCGTCTTATAAAAAGCACACAAA
This sequence comes from Niabella pedocola, assembly GCF_021044425.1. Taxonomy (GTDB): domain Bacteria; phylum Bacteroidota; class Bacteroidia; order Chitinophagales; family Chitinophagaceae; genus Niabella; species Niabella pedocola. Next base: position 1,319,703 of record NZ_JAJNEC010000005.1, read on the forward strand.
GCCCCAGGCCGGCAAAGGCCATTACCGCACCCACCAGTGAAGGATACTGGTACCCGAATCCATGCTTCAGCGGGATACCACCAAAGTAGGCCCCCAATGAATTGGCCACATTAAAAGCCGCCTGCATAATTGCCGCAGCCATCATCTCTGATTTTTTGGACGAACGCAGCATGAGTACATTTACCGGGGTACCCACGGCCATAGACAGGGCTCCGCAGATAAAGGTAAGCCCCAGCGATACGGGTTGGTTACCGGAGAAAAAGAACACGGCAATGAGCGCGGCCACCATCAACGAAAAAAGGATCGCCGCTGCCTTAATGGGTTTCATCTGGTCCGCCATATAACCGCCTACCAAATTACCCACCACCATGCCCCCGCCGGCCAGCACCATAATATAGGAAATGGAACTTTCGCTAAAACCGGATACATGGGTCATGAGCGGGGCTATATAACTGAACCAGGCAAATAATCCCCCAAAACCGATACCCGTAATGGCAATGATAAGCCAGGATTTTTTTGTCTTAAAAAATTGCAGTTCTTCCCTCAGGCCGGTGGTTTTCATGCTCGGCATGGCCGGCAACCACAGGTGCAGGAACAGGATCGTGAGCGCACCGATAAAGGATACCATTCCAAAGGCCAGTCGCCAGTTAAACTGGTGCCCGATAAAGGTAACCAACGGCACCATGGCCAGGTTCGCCACGGTGAGTCCGGTAAACATCATGGCAATAGCCCGGGCCTGCTTGCCTTCCTGCGCCAGTCGCGAAGCTACAATAGCCCCTACCCCAAAGAAAGCGCCATGGGGCAAACCGGAAAAGAACCGGGCAAAGAATAAACTGTAAAAGCCGGGCATTAATGCCGACAGTCCGTTAAATAATGTAAACAGAACCATGAGGCCGATCAGGATACGCTTGGGCGGGTATTTGGCAGAGAGGGCCACCAGTAAAGGAGCACCGATCACTACACCCAGCGCGTAGGCGGAAATAAGGTACCCCGCAACGGGGATCTGAACGCCCAGCGACTGCGCCACATCCGGCAGCAGCCCCATGATCACAAATTCTGTTGTTCCGATACCCAAACCACCGAGGGCCAGGGGAAATAATTTTTTATTCATCATTTTAATAAAAATCGTACTTTAACAAATGTGTACTTAATACACATTACAATCCGTCAACTAAAATCGTCTTATGCAAGATACTTGCAATAACCGGCTTTATGGGTACAAAATAGCACCGGCAACATGATACCCAAACGCTATTTGGGGGTGGAGGGTGTTGCTGCAGACATTGAAAAAAAGCTTCTTAGAAACTCATTTACAGCAGATTAGGTAAATAGCAATTGAAAAAATTATTTGTAGGATGGTAAAGCTGCTGTTACTGCCAATGCTGCTTAGGGCACGGGGAGACCGCGGGAACAGGGCGCAGTACTTTGCCGGCAGGCTCCGGGATACAATCCAGCACTTTTGTGTTTCCGTGCCTCTGTGGCCATCAAACTTTTTCCTTCCTGAACTGTTCTTTTACTTGCCTGTTTCCCGGAAACACCCGGTACAAACAGTAAAATCGGATATATGAGCCGTTTACAAAACATCAAGTATTCTATCCTGGACCTGGCTACTGTTTGCCAGAACGATACCTTACAACAAACCTTTGAACGCAGTCTGGAAAGTGCCCGTCATGCCGAACAGCTGGGCTATACCCGGTACTGGTTCTCCGAGCACCACAATATGGAAAGCGTGGCCAGCGCCGCTACTTCTATCCTCATTGGCTATGTAGCCGGGGGCACCCAAAGCATCCGTGTAGGATCCGGCGGCATTATGCTGCCCAACCACTCACCGCTGATCATTGCTGAACAGTTTGGCACCCTTGGTATTTTATATCCCAACCGGATCGATCTGGGCCTGGGACGGGCTCCGGGTACCGATGCCCTTACCGCCATGACCATCCGCCAGGCGCCGGTAAATATTCCCTATGATTTTAAAAGCAATATCGAGGCCCTGCAACAATATTTCAGCAAAGAAAATTGCCAATCTAAAGTAAGAGCACTCCCCGGCGAGGGTGTGGAAATTCCTTTATGGGTGTTGGGATCCAGTACCGACAGCGCCTACCTGGCCGCAGAAATGGGACTGCCCTATGCCTTTGCCGCACATTTTGCTCCCGCGCAGCTGATACAGGCCATGGAGATCTATCAGAGTCGTTTTAAACCTTCCGCAGTACTCAGCAAACCCTACGCCATGGCCTGTGTAAACGTCATCGTTGCCGATAGCACCGCCGAAGCGGCAGCGCTCTCCACCTCGCTTTACCGGATGTTCCTGGGTATTTTTACCAACAGCCGCTCGCCGCTGCAACCACCCATTACGCATGAAGAACTGGAAAAACTCTGGACTCCGGAACAGAAATACGGGGTGATGCATATGCTGTCCAATGCTTTTTTTGGAAGCAAAGAAAAAGTAAAAGAGGAGTTAACCGATTTTATTGAGCAGACCGGCATACAGGAGCTGATGGTGATTTCACAGGTATTTGATCAGAAAAAGAAACTGCGGTCCTATTCGTTGTTGAAGGATATTTTTAACGAGGGATGATCATTCAAAAAGCAGGACCCCAGCGTGGGTTACAATTGGCTGGTAACACTGGAGGCGGGGATACTTAGGGAACACGGAAATGGTGAAGGATGATCACCTTCAAAAAGGACTCACCAGACATTAGCGAGATAGTTGTTTTCTTTCACATTTAAAATTTCACCCTGAAGCTTGGGGATACTTTGAATTCCTTGAGCTAACTTACAGTTATGAACTGGAGTTGGCTTCTTGTAGCAGAAGTATTGTATGTGATCCTGGTGATCCTGGTTTGCATGCGGGTGATCTATGATACGCGCAGTTCTACAAAAACACTGGCCTACCTCCTGTTGATCATCTTTCTACCGGTAATCGGGATGTTCACCTATTTTTCCTTTGGGATCAATTACCGGCGCAGAAAACTTTACAGCAAAAAACTGCAGATGAACGAGGCCATGGAACAGTCCCTCAACGACCAGATCCAAACCAGTTCACTGGAAGCCTATAACCAGGGCAAGGTATCGGTGGCCAACAACGACCGTCTCTTTCATTATCTCTTAAAGGAAGGAAGTCCGCTCACCGGAGCGAACCAGGTGGAGCTCCTGCTAAATGGTGAAGAAAAATTTCCCCGAGTACTGGAACAACTGCGTACGGCCAAGCACCATATCCACATTGAATATTATATTTATGAGAATGATGAAACCGGGAATGCGATCGCAGATCTGCTGATTGAGAAAGTACAGCAGGGCGTGGAGGTCCGGTTTATCTATGATGATTTTGGCAGTCACTCCATCCGGAGAAAACTGGTGAAACGCCTGCGCAGTGCGGGTGTAAAGGCCTTCCCCTTTCACAAGATCATTTTTATTGCCCTGGCCAACCGGCTTAATTACCGCAACCACCGCAAGATCATTATCATTGATGGTCATACCGCATTTGTAGGAGGCATCAATGTGAGCAATAAATACTGGAACAAGCCGGAATTCAATAATAAACTGTATTGGCGCGATACGCACCTGATGATCCGCGGACCTGGTGTGTATTACCTGCAGTACCTGTTCCTGGCCGACTGGAATTTCTGTGCCGGCGACCAGCTCTCCATCAATGAACAGTTCTTTCCCGCTCCACATACCCTGTACCAACCAGGGAACACGCTTGTGCAAACCGCCGCCAGTGGTCCGGACTCGGATCAGCCAACCATTCTTTATGCTATGCTTCGCGCCATCAGCCTGGCTAAAAAAGAACTGCTGATCACCACTCCTTATTTTATCCCCGGGGAGAGCATTATGGAAGCCCTGATCGTAGCGGCTTACAGCGGTATAAGGATCCGGATCCTGGTGCCGGGCATCTCCGATTCCTTGCTCGTAAATACCGCTGCCAACTCCTATTATGCTACATTACTAAAAGCAGGTGTAGAGATCTATCGCTACAAAAAAGGATTTGTACATGCTAAAACCCTGGTATCTGACCGCAACCTGGTGATGGTGGGTACCGCCAATATGGATCATCGCAGTTTTGATTTGAACTTTGAAGTCAACGCCCTGGTATATGATGCCCCCATTGCCGATCAGCTGGCCCGGGCATTCGAAAATGACCTGCTGGACGCGGAACAGATCGATGCTGAGAAATGGCTGAGCCGGCCGTTGTACATACAACTGTTTGAAAAAACCTGCCGGTTGTTATCACCGCTGTTATAGAGATTACCGCCGCGCTGCGGCTGGGGCTTTCGTTTTTTACTCCAAGCTATAAAGGTATCGGCGCGCTGCGCCTCTATTTATTTTACCTGACATCACTCAGCAGCAGATACCGCTTGTCCCTATATTTTATTCGGACATGGTCTTTGATAACCCTACACCTATTTAATGCCCGGCACTTTCTCCTGCTTTTCAGACCACCTTCTAAGCCATATCACGGCCTGGCATGGGCACTGCCCACTTCAAAATAGATACTTTCGCTAATGACTTTGAACGATTGATAGCTGATTTAGGATTCCAGCCGCTTTTTCAATTTCCGCAACCGCAGCGAAAGCACAATCTGAACAATCCCCAGCATTAAAAAAGAAACCGCTGTATAGATAATGATCGTCAATCCGCCGAAGACAGGATTGCCGATCATCAGCAGGGCAAAAAGAATACCGATGATCGCCATAAACAGCACGCTTCCCCAACCGGCGACCTGTGCTTTTTTCAAATGGAAGGCATAAAATACACCCATCAGGGCCCGGAACAGGATCACGATGCCAATATACATGGGTAATACGGCCATGGTAAGCGCCGGCGAAGAAAGCAGGAAAATTCCAAATAGCAGGTCTACAATCCCGCCGAATAATGACCAGCCCCAGCCCTGATCGTGCCGGCGGCTGCTAACCGCATAGGCAATTTCAAAAATACCCGCTACTAAAAATGTGGATGCAAAGAAAATGGATAAGGCCAGATAAGAAGCTACCGGCTGATTAAAAATATAAAATGCCAGCAATACAAACAGGATTCCGGAAACAAGAAGCAGCCACCAGTTTTTAAGGCGCTCTTCCAGCAATGTTGTGGTCATAGTATTCAGGTTTAACCGTTAAAAGATGGATTTTAAAAAGATTGTCCGCTATTCAAAGGTCACCGATCGTTTGCTACTCCTTCAAAGTTATACAATAAGTTTGACCATTTTTGCCTTTAATTGTATCTTTCTTTTTCCAAACCACCAATCAACGATGAAACATTGTCTTTTTATACTGCTCCTGACCGGACTGCTACTGGGGAATGCAACTGCACAGGGCCCTATTGAAAATGATCTTTTAAAACTGATGCAGCAATACCAGGCTATTGGCCTGTCCGTTGCCGTTGTAAAAGACAATAAGATCATTTATAATAAGTCTTTCGGATATAAAAACAGCAATGATAAAACCATTATCCAGAACACTGACATCTTCCGCATTGCTTCTATTTCCAAGTCCTTTACCGCTACTTCGCTGATGCAGCTGGTGGAAGCCGGCAAGCTTAGCCTGGATGATGAAGTAAGCAAACTCACCGGTTTTAAGGTCAACAATCCAAAGTATCCGGATGTACCCATTACCCTGAGAATGATCTTATCCCACACATCCAGCATCAACGATAAAAACGGGTATTTTAGCCTGGATGCCATCAACCCCGGTAAAAACCCCAACTGGGCACAATGCTATAATGATTACAAGCCCGGGGAGGGCTACCAGTACTGCAACCTGAATTTTAACCTGGCCGGCAGCATCCTGGAAAAGTTCTCCGGGGAACAATTTGACCAGTATGTAAAAAACCATATCTTAAATCCGCTAAACTTGTATGGCGGTTACAATGTGGATTCACTGGATCGCAACCGGCTGGTGCCGCTTTACGAATTCAACGATTCCACAAAAATATTTGAAGCGGCCCCCGCAGCCTATGCATCGCCCAAAGCAAAACTGGCCAATTACACCAGGGGATACAATACACCGGTATTTTCGCCCACCGGTGGCATGAAAATTTCAGCGCTGGACCTTGCAAAATATATGATGATGCATATGAATTACGGTAGCAGCAACGGCGTACAGATCATCAGCGAAGCAAGCAGCAGGACCATGCAGACCAAACTTTCCGACAAAGAAAATTACGGTCTGGCCTTATGGTCTACCAACCAGCTGATTGATGGCATCACAATGACCGGTCATACCGGCAGTGCCTATGGCTTATACAGTATCATGTTTTTTCAGCCGGAGCAAAAATTTGGATTTGTAGCAATTACCAACGGCTGTATTCCACGGTATAAGAAATCGACGGTGGCGTTGTTATATGATGCCGTTAATACGCTTTATAATGGTATGGTGAAATAATTATTATTAGCAGTCCCGAAGTTTTGGGCAACGGGCAAACTGAGCGAACATCAGGCTGACGTTTTTACCGATAGCCTTTATTTAAAAGCAAACGGGTCAACAGGAAAAAACGTTTTACGTTAAGCTCCTTGTCAGCCCCTTTGCTAGTTCAGCTGCGATTTTACCCCTTCAGCAGATCTACATACTCCTGGGTGTCATAATCATCCATGCCTTCCATTTTTTTGATCAGCTCTCCCTTTTCATTAAAAATAAAGGTAGAAGGGATCGCCTGCACATTGAATAAAAGCGGTAACTGCTCGCCGGGGAAAAAGATCGGCATATTCAGATTTTGCTTTTTCTTAAATCCTGCAGCATCTTCCATACGGTCATCTACAGACAGCAATACGAATGCGACTTTTGCTTTATCTGTTTTTTTATACAGCCGCTGGATCGAGGGCATTTCCGCACGACAGGGCGGGCACCAGGAGGCCCAGATATTCACCACCACTTTTTTCCCCTTCAGGGACTCCAGCGTTACCGGTTGTCCCTTTTCATCCGACATTTTAAATGCCGGCATCAGGGATACCGAAGGTGTTGCCGGTGCAGTACTCGTTTCTACATTGGGGGCTACCGCCGCCGTATCGGCAGCGACGGGCGCGGCACTGTCAGCAGTATCCTGTTTTTCTTCATTTTTACAGGCAGCAAGGGTACCCATACCCAACCCCATCATCAGTATAATCGTGTTCAGTTTCATTGATTGTTTTTGTTTGTTAAATTAAGATCGTTTTTTACGCGGAAGCAGTATTATCAAAGCCTTTTATCTCGTTGTGTTTAATCTATTTCGGCCCTAAATGATTTTACCGATCCACAGATGCTGATCCGCCGCGGCGGACCAAATGATAATGAGCAATAAAATAATTTCAGGTATAGCTGCTCATAGTTTATACCGTAACAGCGTTGATCCGGGGAGGCGCATCAATGCATTCCGGGAAAGGATCTGCAGGAAAACGGATCTTTGCAGGCGGGTAGTTTCTCCTAAGGATCCGCGCAGTCAGCGCCGGCACATATTCCACCACAACCGGCTCAATTGCTATGCCGGCCACACCACAGGAAGCCGGCGCCTCCATATCACCGGCAGGCACCTGGTGTTTAACAGGGGCATTTACCTGGTGCATCAGCCGCTTGCAGGCTGGTCTTAGCATGGGCATGCCGAACAACAGAAAGCATGCTGCCAGTAAACTAAATACGATAATATGGTGTAGTATTTTCAAGACCACGCAAATGTAAAGAAATACGGGCATATCATCCGATGGCGGCGCCCGGGTGCCGCTGGTATTCATGCAATTTCGATAACTCCACGATCGTTCCCTTCCCTTCCGCAGATTCATAATATACGGGAACAAATTTTGCACCATTCACCAGCTCACTGTACGTATAGCTGGTACGGGCAATAACTGTATTGGCAAAGTCTTCGTCAAAGGCCTTCAGATAAACCATCATTTCAAAATCGGCCTGTTCCAGCTCTGCCATGGTCATATTGTACACCGGGCTCTCCTCGTTAATGGGATGCACCACCGTCCAGGATATATGCAATGTATTAATGGTATTAAATTGCAGGGGCAGGGAAAAGTACCGGTAGCTATCCTTACCGTTCTCATTGACAAGCATGCTTACCGTAACCTGCATCGATACCTCGCTGAGTATGGCATTTTTTATCGGTGCCAGACGAAACATAATCGCCTTTCCTTCGCGGAACGGAGCAATGACCGCATGTTTACTAAAGCGGATATAGGCCCGGGGTTTTACAAAGCGGCCATACAGCAAACCCGTAATAATGGCCAGCGTAAGAATACCTACCAGTGCTTCAATAGAAGCAATGGTATTGGTGATAAACCCAATGGGACTGATACGTCCATACCCCACGGTGGTCAATGTTTGCGAAGAAAAGAAATACGCCTCTTCGAAAGTCTCAATTGGCGTTCCCCTTACCAAGCCCTGCAGGTGCGGGATGCAAAACAGATAATAAATAATGGCAAACAGTAAGTTAATGGTTGTGTAAAACCCGATGATGAGCAGACCGAATTTCCAGCTTTTGAGGTTGATCAAAAAATTATAAATACTGTACTTATCAAACATGGAACCAGACCTGTTGATCACATTGGCGGTTCCGTCCTTATTGATAAAACGGGCATATTTTGCCGTTACCGCAGTATTCAGCCCGGTATTATCTACCGTTGTGCCCCTTGCCCGTTTTCTTCCGATTGCCATAAGGTGAAATTATTGAAATAAATCCGATTATGGAGGCTCAACCTTTTTTGTATTTTTCAACCCAAAAGACGCAATGAATCCGCAATGTCTGCAATTGAGGCCATTGTTAAATATCATTGCGAGGCCTCGTGCGCCTTAAGGTTGAAACCCAACTCAAAAACAACGGAAGGGCTGATAACACCTCATGTAAAAAAACGGTTCATCAAAAGTTCTTTACCAGGCCGATCCCGTACGACCTACCGGAAACAGCCGGGTAAAAATACGTGGTACTGCCCGGATGGTCTTTTTTCTGTCCGATATGCAGCTTATTGTAACAGAGATAGGCCAGGTTAGTGGAAGCAATACCAAAGCCTGCACCGGCTATCACATCACCCAGCCAGTGGCGGTTGTTGAACATCCGCAATACACCCGTAGCGGTAGCCGCAGCATACCCGCCGATCCCATACCAGGGCGATACATCTTGATATTCTCTGCGGAGAAATTCCGCCGACGCAAATGCTGTTGACGTATGCCCGGAAGGAAAGGATAAGCGGTTGCTGCCATCCGGCCGTTCCACTTTCGTCCAATGCTTCAGCGGTGTTACCAGTGCCGCATTTATACCCAGCGACATAGCATACAAAACAGCTTCATGCCCGAACGTATTCTTTCCCTTTATCCCCAGTCCGCGCAATGCAAACACCGCAAGCCCGGGCGTGTATTCCAGCACATTATCGATATGCGTTCCAAACGCAGGATGATCCTCCACAATTTCATTCCGGGTTGTTTGATTCAATCCGTTGAACAGGTTTGTGCCATCTGCCAATCCGCCTAAAGCAATCAACGTAGCCGGTGCAATAAATTGTTTTAACCGGACCGGGCTGCCGGAGGTCGGTAACTCCCGGGGCCGGATATGAGCGCTGTCGGTGGTCACTACCATAGTATCTTGCTGGGCCTGCAGCCACAAGAATGAACAAAAACAAAAACACAGGAATATGATCTTTTTCATGTTTACAGTTTAAAACGGAGCGACAGGTTGACCACCCTTCCATCGATCGGTGCCCATAGCGGTTTGAATTGAGGATCGGTTACGGACCCGGTATACAAGGCCTCAACATTGCTTTGCTTATAGTTCAGCAGGTTTTCGCAGTTTACTACCACCGTAACATGATCCCCGATATGTTTTTGTACAACAGCGGCCATGAACATATAGTCCGGGGTGGCGGATCCATCCAGCCGTTTTTGACTTCCGTTGTAGGAGCCTTCAAGTCCGGCCATTACGCCCGCCGCTTCAAAATCACGGGCCAGCACAAACGACATCCGGTTCCGGGGCGTCAGCGGCATAAATGGCTGCTGCGGAAGATAGTTCCGGGTTACTACGGTATAGGTATACCCGGCGTACAGCTCCCATTCATCCAACGAGGCCTTAATATAGGTATCAAGGCCTCGGCTAAGTACTTTTTTACTTCCGTTCTGATATAATAATGTTCCGTCCGGGTTAATGGTTCCGTAAATCGGATCGTTGATCTGTGTAAGGAAGAAGGCCTGGTTTATAAACAGACTGTTCCCACCCTCCCATTCCAGCTTATAATTTACTTCTGCATTATACCCTATCGATTTTTCAGGCGTTATACCGGCCGGTAAGGCCGCAATTTTATCCGGGGTATAATCCACATACCAGGGCGTAAACGGATTGGGCACTTTATAGCCCCAGCCTATGCCGAGACGCGTAGCCCAATGTTCATTTAACCGGTTGAAAAAAGCCAGGCGTGGCAAAAAGAAGTTACCATATTTCTGGTGGTAATCATCCCGCAGTCCCAGTTCCAACGTAGCCTTATCCTTTATCGTCCAGGTATTTTGTGCAAAGGCCCCGACGGTATTATTGTTCAGCGAAGCGATGGGAATGAACTGATTCTGATGCGTTGCCTTAAACTGGTCGCCGGTTATATTTACCCCGCCAACAAAACTGTTCTTATTCCCGTAAGGGATCAGTGTAGACAATTCACTGTAATAACTTAGCTGATTACCTTTATAGTTGAACCGGGCATCCGCAAATTGATTGGTATAGTCACTGACGGTATTTTTAAAATACAGGCTTTTGCCACTGTTAAAATGATGCTCCACCACCAGTTCTCCGGTATGCCGCGTGGTATTGTTTTGCTCAAAATATTGATGCACGGCATCGGAGTACTCTTTTAACACCTGCATATCTCCGCCCTTCGTATTATTAACGTTACCGTTGTAGCCGAGAATAATGGTCGTATTTTTGGGATAGAAGAACAAGCGCGGATGTATATTGTAACTATTCAGCTTCGGAACATCTGAAAAACCATCCCTGTTTACATCCACCGGGTCCTGGTGTATATAGCCTCCGAAAAGTGTATATCCAAACGCTTTATACCGTTTCGACAAATAGGCATTGGCATCGGTTTCCTTCAGGGTTGTCTGGTTCAGCGTAAGGGTTCCTTCCTGTGCCGCTGTTGGCCGTTTTGAAATCATATTGACCAACCCGCCAATGGCGCCGCCGCCATATAAAGTAGAGGCCGATCCTTTTACCAGTTCGATCTGTTGCAGGTCAAGCGGTGGAATGGTTAAAATACCAAATCCGCCGCTGAAGCCATCATACAAAGGCACTCCATCCCGCAGGATCTGTGTATACCGCCCGTCCAGCCCCTGGATACGCACATTTGAATTACCCGATGTGGCGCTGGTTTGCTGGATCTGTACACCACTCACATCACCCAAAATACTGGCAATATTGGCGGGCCGGATACCGTTTTCCTCGTTCATTTCTTCTTTTCCCAGCACTTCCACTTTGATGGGCGCGTTTTCTATAGATTGATTATTCCTGGTGGTAGCCACCACCACTTCTTCCAGTGCCCTGATTCCTGTCTTTAACGGAACGGAGATCAGCGTATCGTTTACCACCCGTACCGTTTGCATGGCCTGCTCATAGCCCACTACCGAAAAGGAGAAGGCTCTTTCACCCCGGGGCACATTCAGTTGTGCCGTACCACTGCTGTCTGCTGTAACAACGGAAGCGTTGTTTACCGCAACCGTAACACCCGGAACCGGCTCCCCGCTTGCTCCGTTGTGAAACTTAAATGTAATAACTGTCTGCGCCTGCAACTGTGCACATATCCCAACAGCCATGAACAGAAAAAAAACAATACCGTATCTTCTCATTATTTCTGATAAATCATCTGCCGTAAAAACCAGTCCCTTCACCCGGAAAGATCTGGTTGACCTGCCGCCGCAAGCAGGTCAACCGGTAAAGAGCTCGCTTTCATTTCACATTCTTTAAGTAGGATAAAAATCGGACAGTACAAAGCTGAATGATGATTCTGTAGAAAAATGGAATTTTTTGTACGGGGTCCGATCCTTAACAAAAAATTAGGCGCCGGTCAGGAAAACGAAACTGAAAAATAGTGCCGCTGCTCCAGGAACTGGTATTGCAGCCGGTATCCGTATAATTCGCAGATCTGTTTGCAGATCTCGAGACCCAGTCCCACACTTCTGGAATCGGTGGATTGTTTTTGAAAACGCCGGAAGATTTGCTCCGCATTCAACGCTGAACCGGAGGCCGTATTACTAATTGTAAACGTATGCTGCAATAAAGACAGCCGGATCGCACCCGCTGTACCGGTATGCCGGAAAGCATTTGAAAAAAGATTACTGATCAGGATATCGATCAACGGGCCGTTGGCCTCGATCCGGCAGATTTCCAGGGGTCCGGTTTCGAGTTGGATCTGCTTCTCTGCAATTATATCCGCAAACTGGTTGGCTGTATGCATCACCACCGTTTTAACATCGATGGATTCCGTTTCCGGAAACTGGTTATTCTCTATTTTCGTTAACAGCAATAAGGTGCGGTTCAGCTTCTGAAGCTTCCGCACACTTAGCGTTAATTCTTCAATAAGTCCCGCCTGTTCCCCGTTTACAGGTGTTTGCAGCAACAGGTCCAGCTTGCTTTGAATGATGGCCAATGGCGTCTGTGTTTCATGGGCTGCGTTTTCCGTGAATTCTTTCTGTGCCTTGTACAGATTGGCATTCCGCAATAACAGCGCGTCCAGCGAGCGGTTTAACTTTTCGAATTCTTCAATCGCCGTTTGTTCAAACCGTGGGGTTGTATAGCGGTCTACCCGGTAATCAGCCAATTTTCCCAGCGTATCCTGAAAGGGCTTCAAGATCTTCCGGGAAAGATTGCGGTTGATCAGGAACAAGCCCCCCAACAGTAAGAGGATGAAAACAACCTGCAAAAGGGAAATACTTTGTACAAGATCCGTATCCTCCAACATAGACTTTTGAATCTGGATGGAGTAATACGTTCCATTCACTCTGACCACCGACTCCAATATCCGGTGTTTTACCATTTCATCATCATCCGGTATGAAAATATCCTTGCTGTAAAAGCTGTCCCGGATCATTTTATCCTGCGTTGGAGTAATGACCACGCTGTTATTGTAAGAAGTAACATTTTCCGGCGGACCGGCTTCCAGTTTTTTCCGGATCCAGTTTTTCTGGTAGCCCATCGACTCATCCAGGTTGTGCATCATGATGCGTTGTACCAGGAAGTAAAACAGGGGAACGGATAAAACGGTCAGCAATATGGTGTACAAACTGTACCGGGTGGATATATAACGAATCAGTTTCAAAACACCTCAAATTTATAACCCATACCGTATACCGATTTCAGGTAATCATCCGCACCCGCTGCGGTTAGCTTTTTCTTCAGGTTTTTAATATGGGCGTAAATAAAATCAAAGCTCTCGTAGAGATCCGCATCCGCACCGGAAAGGTGCTCCGCAATAGCGGTTTTGGATAGTACACGGTTTTTATTAACAATGAAGTAGATGAGCAAATCGAACTCCTTCTTTGTAAGGTCTACCGTATGATTATGTACCCTTACCATCCGCGAAGCCGTATCTATTTTGATTTCATTCAGCTCCAGCTCATTGCTGCCTTCAAATTTTCGGCGACGGATCACCGAAGCGATACGGGCGCTCAATTCGGGCAGATAAAAGGGCTTGGCCAGGTAATCATCTGCCCCCAGGTGCAACCCGGTTATTTTATCATCCAGTGCATCCTTGGCGGAGATCACAATCACCCCATCGGTACGTTTATCCCGCTTCAGAGCCCGGAGCAGGTCGAGCCCATTTCCGTCGGGCAGCATAATATCCAGCAGGATACAATCATAATCAAACACCTCGGTTTTAGCCAGGGCATCTGATGCCGTTGCCGCTACCACACAGGTATATCCCTCCTGCTTCAGATAGGTAACGATACTTTTACTTAAGGCGGATTCGTCCTCCACGATCAGGATATTCATCCTTACAAAGGTGGGTCATAATGCTGAAGAAAAACTGAATTTTCAGCACTAAAAATGCACATCGATAATGCTGTTCAACGGGATCAGGATGCCCCCTTTTAATGAAATATAATTTTCCGTGAGCGACCATACGGTTGTTTCCACAGACTGGGGCCCCTCGGTTGTATTAAATGTAACGGTTGTTTTACTTTTAAATTCATTACCCAGCCGCACGGCATAACCCAGATGCTCTTTCCAATGAATGCTGCGGTCTTCCTCTGCCTGGATGATATGATATTGCGCTATCGCCTCTTTGGGAATCAATTTTTCAAACATAGGATTTTCGTTTAATCTAATCTACCCAAATTTACTGGTATTTACGCTTTTCTATTTAAAAAAATATGCGAAAAAAAGTTCTTTATCCTGGCCGGATAGCCGGCTGGTTCCTTCTTATATATTCAATAATAATTAGAAAGCTGCTGCAACACGGCATTGCTGTCGGCAACGGTCCGGAGTTTCTTTCCCTGGTAATACCCATCTTCCCAGCTGCCATACATATTATTGGGCAATACAATAAACTTCTTTCCAAAAGTATCTTTATATGTTTCCGTCCAATTGTAACGGCTATCCATGGAATGGTTATCAAAGAGAGAAGAGAAATCGCCAAGGTTATCTCCCAGCAACATTACAATATCATAATCCTTCAACACGGCCCGCCGGCGGCTCTCTTTGTCGGATGTGGTCCCCATCAGCATCAGATGACCGGTGTCTGCATTGGGGAAATGGTATTTTTCCAGGTTGGCCACTGTTTGCAACCGGTCTCCCGCAATACGGTTTGTGATATAGAATATGGTGACGCCCTTTGAAGCGGCATACTGGAAAAATGAAGGTGCTCCGGGCACGGAATCGCAGGCTATTTTTTTTGTCCATTCCACCCAGGAAGCATCTGAATAGCCCGCATGTTGTGTGGCCAGATGTATGTAATACGGACTGTTGTCGAGTACCGTTTCATCTACATCGGTTACAATCGCCATTGGCCTGGAAGAAGGCTGCTCCAAAATCTGATCCAGCCGGAACCGGGCTGTATTGTATGCCTGGTAAGACAGGGCCCTGTATTCTGCCGCACGCTGTTGCCATAAGGCACCCCAGGCCGGAGCTTCAGGCATCAGGGAAAGGGAATGGGCACGGGCCTGCGCCCGCTGCGGTACCGACCTGCAGGAGCATAGAATAAGAACGGCGATAAAAAAAGAAAGCTGCTTCATCATTTATGTACATTTGTTTTAAAACGGATATGTTTTAACGGCGCCGCTGTTTCATAATGATCAGAAGGCGCCCAGCCTGAATGTCGTAAACACCGCCGCATGATCGGAGGGCCATACATCATCGATCTCCGGAGCGGTCTTTATAATCCTGGAAGCAACGGTCTTTATATTCCTGCCTTTGTAATACAGGAAGTCGATCCGGCAGTGTTGCAGATGGCCATAAATAACCGCCCAGGTGCCTTCCGGCCTTACCACTTCATTGGGGTTTGCCTCTCGGAAACTGTCTTTATACCCTTCCTGCAGCATATAACGGGAAACCGGAAACGCAATAGGACCATACCCAAAATGCAGCGTTGCCGCGGCTTTTGTCCAATCCAGATGGCTGCAGGAATTGAAGTCGCCACCAATAATAGCAGGCAGGGTATCATTTTGATACGGTTTTGTGTCTTTTTGTATAACGGCCCGCGCATCTGCAAGCCCCAACAGGGAATCTGCCGCAATCCAGGTGCGCGTATCCTGGCCCGGTTCCTGGTAAACAGATGTGTATTCCGGCTGGTACGCATACCGGAGCCAGCAGGCATTTACCAGCAACCGGCGATCCCCGGGAAGGTGTATAATCGCAGGGTTTGAATTAAATGTTTTAAAGGCGGTAGGAATACCCGTTAAGGGATAGCGGCTGAATAAGGCCAGGTTATCCCTGGAAGACGGCGTGCTCAGATAATACCCCAGGGAATCAGCAATCCGTTGCTGCGATCCGTATGCCTCCTGCATCGTAACGATGTCTGCATGGGTTGCCTGTATCAGGCGGGTCACTCTATCTGGCCCGTTATCGCCTACATGTACACCTCCATGCCAGATATTCCATTGCAACACTTTTACAATATCAGGAGCTGTGTTACTGCTTTCGGTAATACTTTTTGATATCGGTGCCATACCTGTTTCCGGTATTTGCAGGCGCCGGTTTAACCGGAAAGAAGGAACTGTCATTTTAAGCAAATGCCCCGCACCTGCGTTTTCTGCGATATCAGCAGTAACCAGGAAATAATGAATGCCGGGAGTAAGCCGGTACGGCTTGCCGGCAAACCGTATGCTCCGTTGCGGGCGCTTGCCGTTTCCAAACAATTCTTCGCGGATTTTGGAGGATGGCGTTTTACCGGCATAATACAAATGAATGCGGTCAATATCCGAAAGGGCTGTCACCTTTGAAAGGCTGAGCGTGAGTTCATCCAGCTCAAGCGGCTTTGCCGATCCGGTAACCGCTATGCGTAATTTGAGGATCTGGTCGCCCCTTGTTCCGGCATCTGCATCCCATTCACTTTCCACAACCACCGCATTAAAAAGTTGCTGCTGTTCCGGCCGGAAAAACCGGGGGTTATCATTTGCCACAGTATACGCCAACGGTGCATGTCCGTTGTATTGAATGCGGCCATTGCGCAGGTGATACGCCTGATCTCCTTTACCCACCCAATTCACCACCATATCATCTATATCATCATCAAATGTATAATACCCGATCAATGCTTTAAAGCCCGGATGCGCAGCTGCCAGCGGCCGGTACATCCATTCATTCAGGGTGTGTAACGGCACCGCTGTTCGCCAGATGCGCACCTCATCCATCAGCCCTCCGAACGCCGTTGCAGCCGTTTCCTGTACGCCCAGTGCGCCCGGAAGAATGGCAAACGCAACAGGTTTCCGATCCGTCATCACCCCGTCGAGATACAAGCAAGTGGTTGTCCCATCACAACTCAGCGCCACATGGTGCCACTGGTCATCCAGCACCCGGGAGGACCAAAGACCCGCCCGGGGGTTATGCAGCCTGCCGTTCTTTATTACTAGTGGTAACCCGTCCGTAGTACTCAGTTGGCTGTATTCCCCGCCTCCAAAAAGCACCTCGGTTTCCTTCCAGGACGTATCATTGCCTTTGATCCAGGCTTCAATGGTCCAGGGACTTTTAATAATGGGCATTCCTGTACGTACATTATTATCCGTGCCATCCAGGTGCAGCACGCGGTTACCTATAGATTGGGCAACAGTTGCCGTTGTAAACAGGAAAAACACCCCTATCATCAGAACATATCTCACTTCGCAATCATTTTTATGAAACAACATTTTTAAATATCAGTGCAAGCACCAATGCTATCAATGCGGTAAACTATTAATTAAATTGATTGAACATTCATTTAATAAAAATAATTAACGAATCCTTAATAGAATACTGACAAACAATTGTTTTTTGCCTGCGCACTGGTTCTCCGGTATGGATCCCTTGTCATACAGATCTACGCATTAAAAAAGCAGCCTGTTTCCAGACTGCTTTTTATGATATGAATTATCTCCGGTATCCGCTATGCGAGATCAAACCGGTCCAGGTTCATTACTTTATTCCATGCCGCCACAAAATCCTTTACAAATTTTTCTTCGCCACCGGCGCTTGCATAAACTTCGGCAAGCGCCCTTAGCTCTGCGTTGGAGCCAAACACCAGATCTGCACGGGTTCCGGTCCACTTTACTTCACCCGTAGTGCGGTCACTTCCCTCATACAACTCCTGATCCGCGGAAGCTGCTTTCCATGCAGTGCGCATATCCAGCAGGTTTACAAAGAAATCGTTGGTCAGTTGTCCGGGGCGCTTTGTAAAAACGCCGTGAGCCGATCCATCGAAGTTGGTACCCAGTACCCGCATACCGCCAACCAGCGCCGTAAGCTCCGGCGCGGTAAGCGTCAATAGCTGTGCACGGTCTACCAGCAGTGCTTCTGTTGATACACCGGATCTGGCTTTCCGGTAATTACGGAAGCCGTCAGCAGCAGGTTCTAAAAAGGCCATCGACTCCACATCTGTTTGCTCCTGAGACGCATCCATCCGGCCGGGAGCTACGGAAACGTTAACCGTATGCCCCGCATCTTTGGCGGCCTTTTCAATACCTGCAGCACCCGCCAGTACGATCAGGTCGGCCAGGGAAACTTTTTTACCACCGGTTTGTCCGGCATTAAATGCCTGTTGAATGCGCTCCAGTACGCCGAGCACTTTTTGCAATTGCGCCGGGTTATTCACCTGCCAGTACCGCTGAGGCGCCAGGCGGATGCGTGCACCATTTGCGCCACCACGTTTATCACCTCCCCGGAATGTGGCAGCAGAGGCCCAGGCAGTAGTTACCAGCTCTGCGATACTCAGTCCGGATTCCAGCAGTGTTGCTTTTAATCCTTCCATATCGTTGTCGTCGATCAATACATGATCCAGTTCCGGGATCGGGTCCTGCCAAAGCAGCACTTCCGCAGGAACGTCGGGCCCCAGGTACCGGGAACGCGGGCCCATATCGCGATGCGTCAGTTTAAACCAGGCCCGCGCAAAAGCATCGGCAAAGGCGTCCGGGTTTTCCAGGAACTTCCTGGATATCTTTCCGTAAGCGGGATCAAAACGCAGGGAAAGGTCCGTCGTAAGCATGGTTGGTTTATGCTTTTTAGCGGTATCAAATGCATCGGGGATCACCGCGTCTGCATCCTTGGCCACCCACTGGTGCGCTCCCGCCGGGCTTTTGGTCAGCTCCCATTCAAACCCAAAGAGGTTCTCAAAAAAGTGATTGCTCCATTGCGTGGGAGTTTGCGTCCAGGTCACTTCAAGCCCGCTTGTAATTGTATCTGCGCCCTTGCCTTTACCAAAGCTATTGCTCCAACCCAGTCCCTGTGCCTCAATGCCTGCAGCCTCCGGTTCTTTTCCTACATGGGTGGCCGGTGCCGCGCCATGCGTTTTACCAAAACTATGTCCACCCGCAATCAGCGCCACGGTTTCCTCGTCATCCATTGCCATACGTCCGAAGGTATCCCGGATATCTTTTGCCGCAGCAATCGGATCCGGGTTGCCATCGGGGCCTTCCGGGTTTACATAAATTAATCCCATTTGAACGGCGGCCAATGGTTTTTCCAGGTTGCGGGAATGGATCTGTCCGTCCGCATCATCATCTGTTACCACCACACCACCACTTTTTTCCACGCCTTCTGAGCCATCGTGCGCATAGCGGATATCTCCTCCTAACCAGGTAGTTTCGGAACCCCAGTATACATCCTCATCCGGCTCCCAGACATCTTCCCGTCCACCGGCAAAGCCAAATGTTTTAAAACCCATCGATTCCAGTGCCACGTTACCGGTAAGCACCAGCAGATCGGCCCAGGATATCTTGTTTCCATATTTTTGTTTGATGGGCCAGAGCAACCGCCGGGCCTTATCGAGGCTTACATTATCGGGCCAGCTGTTCAACGGTGCAAAACGCTGTTGCCCCCCGCCGGCACCACCACGTCCGTCTCCTACGCGATACGTTCCGGCACTATGCCAGGCCATGCGGATAAATAATCCTCCATAGTGCCCGAAATCTGCCGGCCACCAATCCTGCGAATCGGTCATCAGCGTCTGAAGGTCTTTTTTAACGGCCTCCAGATCCAGGCTTTTAAACGCTTCTGCATAGTTGAAGTCCTTATCCATCGGGTTCGACTTGGAGGAATGCTGGCGCAGGATATTGAGTCGTAACTGGTTTGGCCACCAATCGCGGTTTTTGGTTCCCCCGCCGCCTACATTTTGCTTCAGGGTGCCGTTATGAAACGGGCATTTGCTGATGTCGTTCGATTCCTTTTCCATTTTATAATTTTTTTGCTGTTGACGGATTTTTTCTTTGCAGTAGTCTGTCTCTGCAAACATCCCAACAAACTTATGACATTTAAATTATAAATATAATTGATTAAATTTATCGTTTGATAGGTATAATCTATTGAAAAGCATCCGTCAGCTGGGCACCCGCAGGGAATAGTCGTATAATCCATCCTTGAAGGTTCCCAGGTAGTGTTTATCAGTGGTCCCGTGGTAGAATTCACCGGAAGTATTGGTAAGCCAGGCAGAAGTGCAATCAGTACTTTAAGCGCCTGTAATGTTTTGTCCCTGTATCTCGTACGGAGTGGCGAAGGTGGCTATTCCCATAAAAGTAAAGCAACCAGTTGTAAAGATTTAAGGGCCCTATGATTCATGACGAATTTGTTTGTGCAAAAAAAGATAATTGTTTCGACGGCTTTGTATGTGTTTTAAACTCCAATCAATAGATACTGATGTATAAAAAATAAATACTATTTATTTTTTATACATCAGTTCCTTTCATTATTTTTAGGAGCAATTAAGCAACCATGAAATATAGCATATGAAAATAAATATCTTACAAATAATATTATTCCTTGGAGTTGCTAGTTGTGGTAAAAGCTCCTTAGAGGCAGATAATCAACTGCCCAAAAGCAAAACAACCGCCAGGTCGATAACGATGGTATCTGCCACCTCTAATGCTGATGGAAAGACAGTTACTGTGACTTGGAGCTCAAGCGGATCCCCAGGTAACTATTGGACAGTAACAGCAAATGGCCCTGGTCAGTCTGTCAAAAAAACTGCTAGCTTACCTTATGTACAATTTAATACCAGCTCTAACTCAAGCTATCAGTTTTGTGTTAAAGAAAAAACGCTTTCGGGCATGGAGGTAGGAGATGAGCAATGTGTTAGTATAACAACAAACGCACAACCAATCAATAGTCCAACATCAAATTGCAATTTCCCCGTTCCAGATTTAATTTTCAATGATCAAAATATAATAGACAATGCTGTTGAGTTTACCTGGATTACGCCGCCCGGCTCAAACAATCCCTCAGACCCATTTTATCAGTACAAACAACCTGCTTGGCTTTATATACGTTACAGGATAGCTCAAAGTACCGACAGCTGGCAACATGTTACGCCAGATTTATATGCCCCTAATTCAACACCAGGATATTACAGAATTACAGGATTAGAAGCAGGTACGAATTATGAATTTCAGGTAGCCGCGTTATGCAATCTTAATGATCCTCCGCGTGAAGGTGATTTTCAGAAAACATTTTATTGCATGACTATTGTATTGTAATACTTCTTTTAACTAATCGGGTAAGAAGATAGCCATTATTTGGCGCTCTTTCTCCGATAAGAATATCCGGAATAACGGTTAGCATGAAGAAAACTTTGGTGGAAAAAGAAGACCGTCCCGATGGGAAATTCTCGCCACCATAGCATCATTCCTCTCGTGAATACGCCTACTTCCCAATACAGAATTTTCCAAATATCGTTCCCAGGATATCCCGGTCTACTTCTACCTGGCCTGTGATTTCTCCAAGATAATGCAGGGTTCGGCGGATGTCTATAGAAAGCAGGTCACCGGTTAAACCCGCACGCATACCGGCCTCAATGGCCTCCAGGCTCTCCATCATTCTGGAAAGGGCATCAAAATGACGGGCATTGGTTACAATCGTGTTTTCTGTGTGGATGGTTTCTCCCACGGCGCGCTCATACATGAGCTGCTTTAACGCTTCGATACCGGTGTTTTTTTTTGCGCTGATGGAAATCTGCGATTTGCGATTTGAGATTTGAGATTTGGAACCGGACACCTGGTCCGTCTTATTCAACACATCGATCGTTTTACCGGCAAATGGTTTGAGCCATTCAATCACGGATGTATCCGGGTCGGTTACATCTACCAGGTGCAGGATCAGGCTTGCCTTTTCGGCGTTTTTGCGGCTGCGCTCGATGCCAATGCTTTCGATCTGGTCCGCGGTATGTTCCCGGATGCCAGCCGTATCAATAAGCCGGAACAACACACCGTTAATATTAAGCGTTTCTTCAATGGTATCCCGGGTGGTGCCTGCAATATCGCTTACAATGGCCCGCTCTTCATTCAGCAGTGCATTGAGCAGCGTGCTTTTCCCGGCATTGGGTTTTCCAATAATGGCTACACTTACCCCGTTTTTGATCACATTACCCAGCCGGAAAGAATGTAGGAGATTCGAGATCTGAGATTTGAGGTTGGAGATCAATATGCGGAATTGTTCCCGGTCGGCAAACTCCACATCCTCATCGCTAAAATCCAGTTCCAGTTCAATGAGTGCTGCAAAGTTGATCAGTTGTTCCCGCAATTTTTCCAGGTCGCCTGAAAACCCGCCGCGCAGTTGCTGCAATGCGGCCTGCTGCTGTGCCTGGCTATCGGCAGCGATCAGGTCTGCCACAGCCTCCGCTTGCGTTAGATCCAGCTTCCCGTTTAAAAAAGCGCGCTGTGTATACTCACCGGCCTTTGCCAGCCTTGCACCGGCAGTGATGGCCGCTTCCAGTATCCTTTGCAAGATGTATGAAGATCCATGCCCGCTGATTTCTACCACATCTTCACCCGTGTAACTTTTGGGACTTTTGAATAGTGTTACAACCACCTCATCAATCAGACTTCCATCCTCCGGAGCAATGATATGTCCAAAATGCACGGTATGTGATGGCTGTGCTTCCAGTTTTTTGCCTTTAAAGATCGCATCTGCCACCGGGATGGCGGTTTTACCACTGAGCCGTATCACACCTATGGCACCTATTCCGGGAGGCGTTGCAATCGCCGCAATTGTATCATCAAAACCAGAAAGCACATTCATTTTTCAAAAGTACGCAATCGGCCGCAGATGAAAAGAAGCGAAAACCAACCGCATCTGCTAACTTTGCGCTTTTCAATTTTACGCCATGAGATCTGTGTTTGCTTTTCTGCTGCTCCTGTTTGTGTTAATCGCCGGCCGGCCGGCGGCCCAGGCTTCTAAAACGCCACGAGCATATTACCAGCTGCAGGTATTTTATTATACTACGGCACAACAGGAACAACAATTGGACGACTATCTGCAGCAGGCGCTGGTGCCGGCACTGCACCGGCTGAAGTTGCAACAGATCGGTGTGTTTAAGGCTCTGGAAAATGACACAGCTACAGAGAAAAAAATTTATGTACTGGTTCCCTTCCGTGAGCTGCAGCAATGGACACAGCTTGATGCACATCTGCAAAGCGACCGCAGTTACCTGCAGGCGGCGACCGGCTATCATAACAGTGCCAATAAAGCCGGTATCTATAACCGCATCGAAACCACTTTTTTAAAATCCTTTTCCATGGCACCGGCATTGCAGGTACCGCAGTTGGAAGGTCCGAAAGAACAACGGATCTATGAATTGCGCAGCTATGAAAGCAGTTCTGAAAAACGGTTCCGCAGTAAAGTAAAGATGTTTAACGAGGGGGGCGAAATCGGGATCTTTAAGCGCCTGGGCTTCAACGCCGTCTTTTACGGCGAAGTACTGGCCGGCAAACGCATGCCCAATCTGATGTATCTTACTACGCATGCCAATATGGAGGCCCGTAGCCAGAACTGGAAAAATTTCGGGAAGGATAGCACCTGGAAACAACTCAATGCACAGATGGAGTACAAAGAGAACGTATCCCATATTGATGTTACTTTTCTGAAAGCCACTCCTTATTCCGATCTTTGACCTGAGCAATGTTTCCGCATACACCGCTGTTTTAGCAGGGTTCCGGAAATACAATTTTAAAATACCAGAACTACTTATTTTCGCCGCAGATGAAAAAAGAAGATTTAAAGCATATTGATTTTGCTGAAGGAGCTGTGTTGCTGATCGACAAGCCGCTTGAATGGACTTCCTTTGATGCGGTACGGAAAGTGCGCAACCTGGTCCGCATCAAAAAAGTGGGACATGCGGGTACACTGGATCCGTTGGCCAGCGGCTTGCTCATTATCTGTACCGGAAAATTCACCAAGCAGATCAATGCCTATATGGCAAAGGAAAAGGAATATACCGGTACGTTCACGATCGGGGCCGTAACCCCTACTTATGACCTTGAAAGCGAACCAACGGATTTCAAACCCTATGATCAGCTTACCATTTTTGATATGGAGGCGGCCACCCATCAATTCACCGGCGATATTTTACAGGTGCCCCCGGCTCATTCCGCTATCAAAAAAGACGGGAAACGGGTTTACGAGCTGGCAAGAAAGGGTATCGATGTAAAGCTGGATCCCCGCCCGGTAACCATTTCCAGCTTTGAAATAGATGCGACCCGCCTGCCGGAAATTTCGTTTAAGGTGGTTTGCTCCACGGGTACTTATATCCGGAGCCTGGCCCACGATTTTGGACAGGCACTGGGCTGCGGGGCCTATCTCAGCAGCTTGCGCCGTACCCGCATCGGGGATTTTTCAGTAGACGACGCGCTTACTATAGAGGCATTTACGGATGGAATGAAGGAAGAGTAGGGTTTCCCCATTTATCCCTGCTTAATACCCTACATTTATCACACGTCTCCGGATCTGATGCTGGCCACGATACCTAATTCTGAATTCTCCATTCAATGTCGCTTACTTAATACGTTTTTTTTATTATTGCCGCAGATATGCTGATTGCTCCTGCAGCGCTTTCGCTACGATATTGTTGAGTACTATTAAAGCATGTACCAGATCTGCGCATCTGCGGCCTTATGAAACGACATTGAAGCTCAATTCTCGATTCCGCAACTGAAAACTAATGGCTAGAAGATAAACGGATAACCAATACCAATCTGCAGCTGACTTCCTTTTATAAACGGATAGGCAAAAAGCTTATTCCGGAGAGCAGCATTATCAGGGGACGGACTGGGATCTTTTACCTTATAGGCATAATCCAGGCGGATTACGAAAAAGCCCAGGTCTACCCGTACTCCCGCACCGGAACCAATGGCCAGATCGGTACCCAGGCGGCCCAGTTTAAAAATCTCATCCGGTTGGCCGGCGTCCTTTTTCAGCAGCCACACATTTCCCACATCCGTAAATACGGCTCCGTTTATGGGAATACCCCCCATTTTGAACAGGGGTATCCGGTATTCAATGTTTCCCTCCAGCTGCATATCTCCAAAACGATCGGGGAAACTATAGTCTCCCTCAAAGTTCTTAACAGCAGAGCCAGGGCCCAGCCGTCGCAGCTGCCAGGCACGCATACTGTTTGGCCCTCCGCTGTAATACTGTTTAAAGAAGGGCATTTGCGCGCGTTTATCCGGGTTCGCCGTGGATTCCAGTTCGTACCCCGCCCCTGCAAAACCCCGTAGTACCAGCGATGTCTTTGTCCATTTATACAGCTTCGCATATTCTACATCCAGTTTTATAAACCGGTAGAGATGCTTATCAAAAAGCGGATTCCGGATCATGCCGGTTAACAAGCCGGATTCCTCGAAATTTGCACGGATCACATTGTTATTATGCCCGTTAATACTGCCCCAGGGCATAATAAACTTTACAATCGACGAAGTAACCAACCCGTCGGAAAATAAATTTTTAATCGAGGGATTCTTGGCGATCATTTTATCCAGGCTGTCGCGCCGGATGAGGTAAGAGTATTCGATGTTGGGGATCTTCACCGAAAGGTTAAAGGTCCGGTTATTGCGGCTGTAATCTCTGCCCCGCCAGCCAAACTCATATCCCCAGGCACTGCTGAAGGAGGTCAGGTTGAACAAATAGCGCCGCTCCGTACTGGCCGCACTCAGGGTGAACAGGGAGCGGAAATTTCCGCGGAAGTTTTCCTTAAACCCTTTCATGCCCGGAAAAATAAACCGGGGGTAGGAGATCGTGTTTGTAGCACTGAATTGCTGCGTCTGGATGATATCGCCCGCGGTTAACTGCCCGAGTTCCACCAGGTAATTTACGTTCGTGCTCATCAGGTTGGCGGCCCGGGCAAAGTTGCGGTTTTGCAATCCCAGGCTGAAACCGAGGCCTACAAAGTTCCCGGATAGCACACTCTGACTGAAACTTCCTTCAATATTCGTGGTGAAATTGTATTTTTTCGCCGGTAGCAGTTTAATGGCAAAATCCACCGTATCCTGGTTATCCCGCGGTAACTGCGCAATATCTACCATCCGCCAGGAACCGATATTATTAAAGCGGTTCAGCGTTCGTATATAGCGGCGCTGATCGTAGGGATCGCCTTTTTTAAGATAGATATTGGGCGGAAATATTTTAGGCTTGAACGCTTTTCCATTCTGGATGACGGTTACATTATTCAGTACGGCCTCGTTCCTGTTGCCGCCGGAGGTATCGCTGCTGTTGGGATATACGACAAAATTTCCCACAAAATATTTCCGGATCGCAATGCTGTCTTCGATCGGCCTGGTGCGGATCTCCAGGTTGGCGGTAGGATTCAGCCGTTTGTTTTTAAGCCGCTCCAATTGTAATGCCTGGTCCAGCGGATCGAGGGACGGCTGCAGCAACGCCATATCCAGGGTGTCCCATAACCCAAAAAGAAGGCCGCGCGAAAACCGGAGGTACCCGTTATTACGGTAAAGCTCCACCAGCCGGTCCATTTCTGCTGAAATCGGTGCCTGAGCGAAGGGATCGCCTTTTTTTATAAATGCATTCCTCCGGTTGTCTTCCGTTACCTTCTGCAGGCTATCATTTTGAAGTACATAGGCCAGCGAATCGATCTTCGTAACCTGTTTGGGCCATACCAAAAACTGGATGAAGGCCCGTTGCTGTTGTTCTACCTTTTTTATATCAACGGCATACCCGATCGAATCCTGGAAATACCCCTGTGCGTTGAGGTAGTAGTGCATATTCTGGATCGATTTACTGATCTGGCTGGTATCCAGCCGGGACGGATTTTTGATCACGGCCCATAACACTTTATCAACTTTCCGCGACTGGATGCTATCGTCCAGCTGTTCATTAAGGCCCGCTTCCAGCCGTTCTTTCTCTTCTTTGCTCGTTGCGTTTTCCACTTTCACCCCGGTTTCAAAAACAAAGGGTACATCCCCCGGGTATTTTTTTACCACGGTAAAAACGTTGCAGGAAGATAAAAACAGCAACGTAAAAACGCAGGCAAAGGGAAGAAATGTATTTTTGAATGATTTTACCAGGATTATATGGTTTAAATGTTCAATAAGATGCTTAGTAAATCTGAAATCAAATATATTCAAAGTTTGTTCCAAAAAAAATTCAGGGATACAGAAAACTGTTACCTGGCTGAGGGTCCAAAAATAGTGGATGAGGCGCTGAATACACCGGGCATCACTGTTAAAAAAGTATGGGGACTGACGGAATGGGTACAGCAGTACCAGCCCCTGCACCCGGAAGTGGAAATGATAGCGGTTGCCCCTTTTGAACTGGAGAAGCTTTCTCAGCTTAAAACACCAAACGAAACAGTAGCACTTATTGAGAAAAATAACACGGATCACACCGGGTGGCAGCACAGGTCTGCACTGGTGCTGGCACTGGACGGCATACAGGATCCGGGGAACCTGGGTACCATCATCCGTACGGCAGACTGGTTTGGTGTGCCGGGTATTGTGTGCAGCACGGACTGTGCCGATGTTTATAATAGTAAGGTGGTGCAGGCTACCATGGGCAGCCTCTTCCGCATACCCGTAGCGTATACCGACCTGCCCGGCTGGCTGGCGGGCCAACAAGATGTGGCGGTTTACGGAGCCGTGTTAAACGGACAGCCCCTGGATAAAAAACAGGAAGCCGCCAGTGGCATTTTGATTATCGGTAACGAATCAAAAGGCATTCGGCCCGATGTGGCCACCCATCTTACGCATAAGATCACCATAGAACGGATCGGGGCTGCAGAATCATTGAATGCGGCGGTAGCAACGGGAATTTTGTTAGCACATCTGAAATAGCGGGCAGCTTTAGACTTCAGACTTCAGATTTCAGATTTCAGAATCGAGAATCAATGACGTTTCATTCAGGCCGCAGATGCGCAGATCATACCGGCTTTGATAGTACTCAACATATCACAGTAAAAGCGCAGCAGGTGCCATGAGTGTATCTGCAGCAATTATAAAAAAGCTTGGTAAACGACATGGATTCCAGCATTCAGCATTGAGCGATCAGAGATACTCGATCCAGCTGATGAAAGTTAAAAGCTGATGACTGACGGCTCCTACCTGAAATGGATGGCTTTTACCACCTGCACTTTTTTAACAATATAAGTGGGAATCATCAGCACCAGCAGGCATACGAGGAAGGTTCCGGAACAGATGGCCAGCACTTCCCACAAAGAAATTTTAACGGCTGCCTGGCTGAGATAATACGCGGTTTCATCCAGTTTGATAAAACCGGTCTTTACCTGCATATACAATAAGCCCAGGGCCCCGGCCGCCCCGGCAATAATACCGGTGAGTGTAATCAATAAGCTATGCTGCAGGAAGATCTTTTGAACCGTCCAGTCGGTAGCACCCACCGCCTTTAATACGCCGATCATACGCATCCGTTCCAGTACCAGGATGATGAGGCAGGTTACCAGGTTAATCACCGCCACAACGATCATGATTGCGATGAGCAGGTTCCGGGTTACATCCTGCATGTTCAGCCAGTCGAAAATATTGGGTGCAAAGTTCTTGATATCCTGGGCATCCCATTCTTCCGGCATCTGCGGCAGGGCGGTTAGCTGATCGGATACCGCACCGATCTTTTTGTAGTCCTTTAAAAAGATCTCATAACCGCCGATCTGGTCCGGTTCCCAGTCATTGAGCCGGCGGATCAGTTTAATATCACCAATGGCAAATGTTTTATCGTATTCTTCGATCCCGGTTTTATAGATGCCCGTAATCGTCAGCCGGTCTGGCCGCAGCGAATTATCCGGACGGATAAAATAGATCAGTACCCGGCTGCCGGTGTCCAGCTTCATTTGCCGGGCCGTATATTCCGATATCATGATCTCCCGGGCATAAGTAGTATCTACAAACCGCGGAGGACGGCCGCGTTGCATAAAGGATTGCAGGTTGCCAAAGTTATACGTACTGTCGACTCCCTTCACCAATACTCCTTCCAGGTCGTCCCTGGTTTTTATGATCGCATAGCGGGTGGCAAAGGGTTGTATGGTGCTCACCTGCGGGTTCTTCCTTATCTGGGCAACAAGCGCAGGGTTGGCATTGATGGGTATTTCTTCCGATACCACATATTGATAAGGGGCCATCTCCTGGATACGGATATGGCCCCAAAAACTAAATACTTTTTCGCTTACTTTTTGCTGGAAACCATTGGCAAATGCCAGGGTAATGATCATTACTGCCACACTGATCGCGGTAGCCACAATGGACAGCCGGATAATAAACCGTGAAAAAGAACGCTGTTTATTAAAGGCAATCCGGTGTGCAATAAAGGAAGCTGTATTCAATTGCGAATATTATTTTTCGCGAATTTATTGAAGCTTCTTTGCATCATCTAAAAATTTCGCCAATCCGCTGTCGGTAAGCGGGTGTTTCAGCAATCCGAGGATGGCATCCAGCGGACTGGTTACCACATGGGCACCTACTTCTGCACAACGTACAATATGATTGGAGTTACGCATAGAAGCCGCCAACACCTGGGTCTTCAGCCCCTGAATATTATAAATGTGTACGATCTGCTCTACCAGCTGTACGCCGTCCCAACCGGTATCATCAATGCGGCCTACAAACGGGGATACATATTTTGCTCCGGCCTTGGCACATAAAATAGCCTGCCCGGCATTGAATACCAGCGTACAGTTGGTTTTAATACCGTTGTCTGTAAACCATTTGATTGCTTTTACGCCATCTTTGATCATGGGCACTTTTACCACAATATTCGGATGAATGGCTGCCAGCTTTTTTCCTTCTTCTATGATATCGTTGAATTCGGTGCTTACTACTTCCGCACTAATGTCGCCATCTACCATTTCGCAGATGTCCTTATAATGCTTCATGACCGCATCATGTCCTTTGATTCCTTCCTTTGCCATCAGAGAGGGATTGGTGGTTACTCCATCCAGGATCCCCAGTTCATTGGCTTCTTTGATCTGGTCCAGATTGGCTGTATCAATAAAAAACTTCATTGCAAACTGATTTTATATTAAAAAATAAATACTCCTTGCTATTCCGTAAGGGCTGCATGATCTCAATCGTACCATTGAAATCAAATTTAAAAACCAGTTGTAAAATTAGGTAAATTAGAGAGAGAAAAAAAAGGCAGGCTACTCACATCGCGCCGCTACAACCACCTATCCTTGCTGTCTTCCGACCCTGGGGAGATTCAGTAGGAGCTGGCCGTATGAGACCTGCCGGGCGCAAATATAGGGTAAAGCTGTTAAAAGGAAAAGAATCCCCGGAATAAAATCATTTTTTATCTGCAGACGGAGCCTTCCGGGTAACGGCCTTGGAAACAGCTTCTTTTCCAAACCGGTTCTTGATTGCATCTACTGCTTTGTATAAGTTAAGTTTTTCATCCTGGCGGTTGAACAAATCCATCTGCATGCCATCATCCGCCAACTGGCTGAAACGCACGCCGATAAGACGCACGGGACGGCCTTTCTGGTAAAACTTATCAAAGATCGCTTTTGCTTTTTCAATCAGTTCGTCGTCAAGGGCGGTGTACGCCATCGACTCCTGCCTGTTGGTGGTTTCAAAATCGCTGTACCGGATCTTTACAGTAATACAACCTGTTAATTTATTATCCTGCCGCAGGTCGTAGGCATTCCGTTCTGTAAGCGCGATCAGTTTTTTATGCAGGAATGCCACGTCCGTTTGATTTTCATGAAAGGTGGTTTCATGGCTCATACTTTTCTGATCCCAGCGGCCTTCTACTTCCCCGCTGCCCATACCCTGTGATTTAAGCCAAAGGTCTTCACCCCATTTACCCAATTGGCTTATGAGGAGATCTTTGGGTGTAAGCGCAATGTCTTTAATGGTGTGCAACCCCAGTTTCCGGAGCCGCAACGCTGTTTGTTTGCCTACGCCATTGATCTTCTCAATGCCCAGCGGCCACAAAAATGCCTTTTCCTTTCCATGCGGAATCTCTAAAAAGCCATTGGGTTTGGCTTCGTTGGTGGCCATTTTGCTGATAAACTTCGCAGACGACAATCCACAGGAAATGGGCAGGTTGGTTTCCTTAATAATGTATTCCCGCAACTGGCGTGTATACTGGCTTACGCCAAAGAACCGGTCCATACCCGTAAGATCACAATAAAATTCATCGATGGATGCCTTCTGATAAAGGGGTACTTTTGATGCGATGATCTCCGTAACCAGATTTGAATAGTACCCGTATTTTTCATGGTTGCCCCGCAGTACCACGGCATGCGGACAAAGCCGCATAGCCCGCTGCATGGGCATTGCAGAATGCACGCCGTATTTGCGGGCCTCATAACTGCAGGTAGATACCACACCCCGGTTGGCCGAGCCGCCAACAATTACCGCCTGCCCCTTCAATGCCGGATTCTGCAGGATCTCCACCGCCACAAAAAATGAGTCCAGGTCAAAATGAACGATATACGATTTCTGGTCTGTCACTTCCTCAAAGTTAAAAACCAGATGCCACTACACATACATTTTATTTACCGTGCTGTTGCAAGGCCTGTTTTCTTTGCGTTATATATCTTAAATGATGTCATATGAGATCCTGGTTCTATTTGCTGGTCTGTACCACAACGGCTTTTAGCCTGTTATCCGCCTGCCACAAGAGCAGCACCCAAAACTGCGACGCGTACTGGATCGCCAAAGCCCGTAAAGCGTGGATGCCAATGTCCAGCTGCAGTCCGGAATTCAACCATTATCTTGGAAAAGGCATGTACAGTGGTACGGTGCTGTATTATACCAGTATCAGCTGTACCGCCTGCAGTATGGCGCCACCAGCATACGGTTTTACCTGCAAGGGCGATACCGTGCACGTTGCGGATTGGAAAGCAGTAACGGACATAAAAATCCTGGCAACCTGCAGGGATCTTTAACCGGCTGACCGGAGGTATTTTTTGATCATCACAACCTGGCCCAGGTGATAATGCGCATGCTCCACCTGCCCCTGAAAGTTTTTATAGGCGCTGGAATGCCCGGGTAATATGAGTGCTTCCAGTTTATCCTCATCAAACCTGCGGATCACTTCCGCCAGTTCTTCGGCCGACCGGAACAACCCGTTCTTCAATGCCTCCCAGTGTTCCGGCGACGCTTCGTTTATCGCAAACCCGTTGTGCCCGGCTATTTCCGGTGTTATTCCCCTGCCCCGTTGGGCTACGATCCCGTTCCAGTACGCAATATGGTTCAGTAACGAGGCGATGGTATTGGGTGAAAAAGGCACGGGGGCAAATGCTTCCTCCCAGTTACTATCGCGGATGGTGTCGGCAATGGCTACACTGGTCCAGTTGTTTCCCAAATGTACATCGGTCAAATGCTGTGCGATCAGCGCTGTTTTCTTCATAGTGTTTATTTTAAAGGGCCCTTAAAACAGCTACAAGGTAGTCAAACTTTTTAGTTTCGCCGGCCGGGTTTATCTTTATCACCGATGCTGCCCCGAATAAGCATGATCATTACTGCATATAATCCATTTTCATACATGAAACAGATACAATTGACGGTTGCGTTTTTGTTGCTTCTTTCTATTACCGGCCTTCAGGCCCAAACCCGTTGGTTCAACCCGCTGAAAGCGGAAACAGCCGTAATCCAGAACCAGGGCTGGACGGATGAGATCGGCAGGTCTTTTACCCGCTTACCGGAACGGGCCGGGCAGGTGGTACGTAAGGCCGTGTGGAACCTTTCAAAAAATGCCGCAGGCCTCAGCATTCATTTTTATACCAATGCGCCTGAAATCACAATCCGTTACAGCGTAACCGGTCCCTTTGCCATGAACCATATGCCTGCTACGGGCGTTTCGGGTGTAGACCTCTATGCCATTGACGAAGACGGCAACTGGAAACGGGCCTGGGGGTCCTACGACTTTTCGGACACGATCCGTTACCAGTATCAGCATCTGTTTCCCAGCCGTTATCATAAAAAAGGATTTGAATACCGGCTGTTCCTGCCGCTTTATAACAGCATAAAATGGATGGAAATCGGGGTACCCGAAGAGGCTTACTTCGAGTTCATTCCCGTATTAAAGGAAAAACCCGTGATCGTTTACGGAACCTCCATTGCCCAGGGCGGTTGTGCATCCCGGCCGGCGATGGGCTGGACGAATATTCTGTCACGCAAGCTCGATTACCCGGTGGTCAATCTTGCATTTTCCGGGAATGGCCCGTTTGAAAAAGCCGTGGTAGACCTGATCAATGAACAGGAGGCTGCCGCCTATGTTTTCGACTGTCTGCCCAATATGGGAGCCCTTTCACAGGAAGAAGTATATTACCGGGTGCTTTACGGCGTAAAAACCATCCGTAAAAATCATAAAGCTCCCATCTTACTGACGGATCATATCGGGTATTTTAACGACCAAACCGATTCTACGCGGGCGGCAGTATGGCAGCGGCTGAATGCCACACAGTGGAAGGCCTACACCGAACTGAAAAAGCAGGGGGTCAGGGATCTGTACTATCTTACAAGGGATTCCATCCGGTTTCCGGTGGATGGCACCGTAGACTATGTGCATCCCAACGACCTGGGCATGCAGGCTTATGCAGATGCTTACGAACCGGTGCTGCGTACCCTGCTGAACATGCCGCAAGGAAAAACCGGAACCACCAGACCGGTAAGCCAGCGCAGGGAAGCCGGTGGATACGAATGGAAAAAAAGACATGCGCAGGAGCTGCAGTTCAACCAGGATCAGCCGCCGGCACAGGTCATCATCGGTAACTCCATTACCCATTACTGGGCCGGTGAACCCAGGGCACATGTTGTAAGGGGTGAAAAAAGCTGGAATCAGTACCTCAGCGGCTTCCGGAATATGGGTTTTGGCTGGGACCGTATAGAGAATGTGCTATGGCGGGTGTATCATGGGGAACTGGACGGGTATACCGCAAAAAATATTGTGCTGATGATTGGCACCAATAATATCGGGGGCAATACGGATGCGGATATTGTGCGGGGACTGGATTTTTTGCTGCAGCAGATCCGGCAGCGGCAGCCAAAGGCAAACATAAAACTGGTGGGCATTTTTCCAAGAAGAAATACGGAAGCCAGGATCGCATCCCTGAATAAACAGTTACAGGCCGTTGCCCAAAAAGGCCGGTTCATCTTTGCCGACCCCGGGAAACAGCTGCTGCTACCCTCGGGAAAGATTAATGAAACCTTATTTACGGATGGCCTGCATCCCAATGAAGAAGGTTATGCACGGCTTGCAAAAGCGGTTGCCGGTTTTTAACCGAGATAGATCTCCAGCAGCCCGTCCGGTAGTTTAACGGTGATATTCCGGTATTGATGGTCTACCTTTTTCAGGCTTTCCGCATGCAGTGGAATCAGCACTTCTTTTCCCCGCACCGTAAGCCGGCAAAGCACCTGGTGCGGCTGCTCGATAATTTCCTGGATGACTCCCAGCACCTGCTTTCCATCTTTTACAGTGTAGCCCAGGAGGCTGATGGGTGCTTTTTTGCTGGCATAGCGTTTAAAGTCGGCCCCGGTGAACCATACTTCTTTGCGCAGCAGCGGCTTTGCCGCCTCGGGCGTGTGTACTTCCTCCAGTTTCAGATAGGCTTCTTCGTCATTTTTTTTGCGCACGCCTTCCACAAACCAGGGCAGGAAGCTTCCTGTGGCGTCTTTGATAAATAGCTGCTGCAGGCCCTCGAATGTGGTATCGCCCAACGCATGTTGAAGGATCACTTCTCCTTTAAGGCCGTAAACACCCGCAATCTTTCCGATGCTGATATAGTCTTCCTGTTTCACTGTTATACCCGGTTATCGAATAAATAAAAAGCGGCCCGGAGCCGCTTTTTATTTTAAGAATCATTTTTCTACTATTATTCTCCGTTGCCTTCAGCGTTTGCTTCAGGAGCAGCAGTTCTGCGCGGAGCAGCGCTGGCCACTCTGCGTTTAGCTTTTCTTTCTTCAATCGCTTTTGCAGTACGTTTTTTAATTTGCTCGTCATGCTCTGCACTCCAGGCGGTGAATTTCTGCATCGCAGCAGCTTCATCAAACAGTCCCAGTTTTACACCACGTAATAAGTGTTTCAGGTATAATACACCTTTAAAACTTAAAATACGACGCACTGTGTCTGTAGGAGTAGCTCCTTTGTTCAGCCATTCCAGTGCTTTCTGACGATCCAGTTCAATTGTAGCAGGAATAGTCAGAGGGTTGTACGTACCTAATTTTTGGATGAATTTACCATCACGGGGACTTCTAGCGTCCGCTACTACGATAAAGTAGAAGGGTCTCTTCTTTGACCCATGTCTTTGCAATCTAATCTTAGCTGCCATTTTAAATAGAAATTTAAGGCTTTTAACAAAAAAAATTAATTCCCATACACCTCATATGGGGCACCAAAAGTAACTCATTTTTGAATAATAACGGTCATATTTTGACAAGTTTAAAAAAAATGACGGATTTTAAGATTTTCTTATCAGGAAGCAGGATGCTTCATTAAAGAATTTAAAAAAAGATGGAAACTTCCTTGAAACAGGAACCGGATTTGTCCTCCTACCGGCATGGGACTCAAAACTATTCCCCAATAGCAACTTGTTTAAAATCAACTTTTTCAATACCTGTTTACGGGAGTTTTAACAATTTAAAAAAATACACCAAACAACTACGGTTTCTTTAATTTCATCCTTAAAAGGACAACAGAAATAGAAAGTATCGAACCGGCGACGAAATCGCTGTAAAAGGGTACCGATACTCTCAAATAATCCGTTACTTTTGCAAACTTTATTTATGACGAAGCGGTTTTTAACATTTATTGGAACGATCGGGTTTTTGCTCCTGACCATCAATACTGTTACGGCGCAATCAAAGGCAGCATTTTATACTGCGCTGGCCAGCAGTTCGGTAAAGACCATTGATGCACAGATTAGCCAGGTAACCGGTTACACCACGGCTGCCGAAGCCCCGGCTTTTATTGGCGCGCTTGAAATGCGGAAGGCAGGACTGGTTGCCGTGCCGGCTAAAAAGTTATCTGTTTTCAAGCAGGGGCATAAAAAACTGGAATCGGTTATTAAAGCCAATCCTAAAGAGGCCGAATACCGTTTCCTTCGTTTAATGATCCAGGAAAATGCTCCCAAATCGTTGGGATATTCCAAAAACATTACGGAAGACAGCAAAATGATCCGGGATCAGTTTGCGTCGCTACCTGCTGTTACCCAGCAAAGCGTAAAAAGTTACAGCAAGAAATCAAAATCACTGTCGGGCCTTTTATAATTTCAGGTATGAGCAAGCATGTATTAGCGGTTTATTTTACACAATCCGGGCAAACCAAGGAGATCCTGGATTCCTTTTTGCAGCCGCTGCTTGCAGATGGGGTTCAGGTAGATTTTCTGCAGGTTAAAACCAGCCATCAGTTTCCGTTTCCCTGGAGCATTCCTGTTTTTTTTGATACGGTGCCGGAGTCGGTAGATGTGATCCCCACAGCGTTGGAACCCTGGTCGGTACCCCGGCAGCAATATGACCTGGTGATCCTGGCCTGGCAACCTTGGAACCTGTCGCCCAGTATACCCATTAATTCCATTTTACAGGATAACGCGTTTAAGGCCTTGATAAAAGGCACCCCGCTGGTAACCATTTGTGGTTGCCGCAACATGTGGATCAATGCCCAGGAAAAGAATAAAAAACTGCTTCAGGAAGCCGGCGCCCAACTGGTAGGTAATATTGCTTTGTTTGACCGGCACCTGAACCACCTTAGTTATTTTACTATTTTTCACTGGCTGGGTACGGGCAGAAAAGACCGTAAATGGGGTATTTTCCCCAAGCCGGGTGTGGCACAGGACGATATTGTCTATGCGGCTGTTTTTGGAGCTACCGTAAACCGGTTCCTGCAATCCGGCAACTGGCAGGGGCTGCAGCCGGAGCTGGTGGGCCAAAAAGCGGTGGTGGTCAAATATTCCCTGATGTACATTGAGCGCAAGGCCGGGAAAATATTCAAAAAATGGGTCGCCATCATTAATAAACACCCCCAAAACAGAAAAAAAATACTTGTAGCCTATAAATATTATCTTGCGGTAGCATTGCTGATTGCGTCTCCTATTATTTTATTAGTAGATTTGATCCTGGTGCGCCCGTTCAGCCAACGGAAGATCCGGCGGCAAATGGACTACTACGCAGGTGTGGCATGGAGGGAAAAGATTTAATCGCTCATTGATCAATAACAGCACTATAGTTGAAGGGTGCGACGCAAGGAAGCTGAAAGGTGTTCCTGCAGCCGGGCCCACAAAAAATAAATGATTAAAAAACATTATGAATTTGAACGACGTTTATATTAACCGTACTGCTCATTATTTCCCCAACAACCCGGTATCAAACGATGAGATGGAGGAATACCTGGGCTATATTAATGGAAAACCATCCAAATCCAGACGAATTGTTTTGAGAAACAACGCCATTACCAACCGCTATTATGCATTGGAAAAAGGCGGAAAGATTACCCATACCAATGCCCAGTTAACGGCGGAGGCCATTAAGGAATTGTTTAAGCAGGACCGGGAAGGCATGAAACAGGTAGATGTGCTTTCCTGCGGCACCTCGTCGCCGGACCAGATGATGCCCTCACATGCCGTGATGGTGCATGGCTGGCTGCCGGAGCTGGGTTCCATTGAAGTAGTATCCCCCGCGGGAGTATGCTGCGCAGGCATGCACGCATTGAAATATGCATACATGTCGGTAAAAACCGGTGATGCGGCTACGGCCGTTGCCACGGGCTCCGAGCGGTTTTCCGCTTCACTGGTGGCCAACCAGTTTGAAGACGAGGTGCATAAACTGGAAGCCCTGGAAGAGAACCCTTACATCAGTTTTGATAAGGAATTTTTACGCTGGATGCTGTCAGACGGGGCTTCTGCATTTTTAATTTCCAATAAAAAGAATGAAGAAGGCCTGAGCCTGAAGATCGAGTGGATGGAAGGCATTTCCTATGCCGATTATATGGAAGCCTGTATGTATATGGGTGCGGAAAAGCAGGAAGACGGTCATTTGAAAAGCTTCCTGGAATTTAACCACGAAGAGCTGAATGAAAAATCAATCCTGAGCATTAAACAGGATGTGAAATTGCTGAGCCCGAATATTGTGCCGTTGGGCGGCAAGATCCTGCCGGAGCTGTTCGAACGCCGCGGACTGAACCCGGATGATATCACCTGGTACCTGCCGCATATGAGCAGCAACTTCTTTAAAGATAAAATATATGACGAGCATATTAAGCTGGGGCATCATATTCCTTACGAAAAATGGTTTGTGAACCTGAGCCGTGTGGGAAATGTAGGTGCCGCTTCTGTATACTTTATGGTAGATGAACTGTTTAACAGCGGTCAGCTGAAAAAAGGTGATAAAGTATTCCTGCTGGTTCCGGAAAGCTCGAGGTTTAGCTATATGTATGCCTTGCTGACAGCGGTGTAGAAACGCAAATCGTGAATAAGAAATCGTGAAAAGTGAAAAAACCTTCCGTTTTTTCACTTTTTTTGTTTCAGAAGGCAAAAACCCGCAGGCATTTCACCGGAAACTCGCGATTTTTGTCACCCAATTTAGCGAATATTATATCGCTAATTTTTATTAGCTTGCCTCGTTTAAAATTTTTTTCATCATATGAAAAAAGAAGAAATTCCGCAGGACAACGGCGCGCTGGGCAAAATAGCCAAAGAGGTTACATATGTGGTAGACGAAAACGGTAACTACTCCACGGGGCAAAGCACCGGCTGGGACGTAAAAACCGATGCATTGAATGTAGCCTGGCATGATGTGGAAGCAAAGATTGAAGCGGCCAAACAAAAAGTATTGCATGGCGAGGCCAGTCCGATCCTGTATTTTATGGAGAAAAAGATCATGGACCTCAACATCCTGGCCTCCTATACCGGTTACTGGAAATGGAGCATCAAAAAACACCTGAAGCCTGCCGGCTTTCAGAAACTGTCGGCCGATAAATTAAAAAAATATGCGGAGCTTTTTGAAATAAGCGTGGAAGCATTAAAAAACCCGTTTCAACATTAGATCATAGGCTGTGATTCATGGTTCATGGTCGTTACTATGAACCATCACCATAAACCATAAACAAAATAACTTGGAACTTCAACATACAAATTTTAAACATCTCCAGGCAGCGCATTGCGAAAACGGTGTTACTACCGCATTACTGCGTCATTACGGCATTACAAAAATTACCGAACCACTGGCTTTTGGCATGGGCTCCGGATTGTTTTACATACAACTGCCGTTTATGAAGGTGAATGGGGGGCCGGCCATTTCTTTCAGAACGATGCCCGGGCTGATCTTTAAGCGAACCTGTACTGCATTGGGCGTTCCGGTTACCCGTAAAAAATTCCGGTCGCATGAAAAAGCCATGCAGGAGCTGGATGAGCGTATACTGGCCGGTAAACCTACCGCCTGCCAGGTAGGCGTTTTTTACCTGACCTATTTTCCAAAGGAATACCGCTTTCATTTCAATGCCCATAACCTGATCGTTGTAGATAAAAAAGGGGATGACTACTATATCAGTGACCCCATTATGGAAGGCCTTGTTACCATGAACAGCTATGAACTGGAACGCGTGCGTTTTGCCAAAGGGGCTTTTGCTCCGCGCGGACAAATGTATTACCCGGGCGATCAGTTGCAGGAACCAACAGACGAACAAATGAAACAGGGCATTATCAAGGGTATCAAACGCAATTGCAGGGATATGCTGCATATTCCCGGCTCATTTGGCGGCGTGAGCGGTATTGCCTATACCGGCCGGCAGATCAAAAAATGGAAGACCAAACTGGGCGATGAAAAAGCCCGCAGCTACCTCGCTCAATTGGTACGGATGCAGGAAGAGATCGGTACCGGCGGCGGCGGTTTCCGGTTTATTTATGGCGCATTCTTGCAGCAGTCCCATCCCTACCTGAAGGCCGACGAGCTGTTTGCGCTCTCCAAACAATTTACCGCTACCGGCGACAAATGGCGGGATGCTGCCATCCAGGCTTCCGGTATCTACAAAGGCCGGCTGAATACCCAGGCTGATTATGATAATATGGGCGACCGGCTGATTGAAATATCGGCGCTGGAGAAACAGGCGTTTCAACAACTAAAGGCGCTGATGGGGAAAATAAAATAATCCAACCGTTTATTTTTGAATGCCCTGACGCCCTTCATTTTTAAGGGCTTCGGCTACTCTTGCTTCAAACTTTTTAAGATCCAGGGACGGAGGGGTTTTCAATACCGGCATTTCGTTCTTCGTTTTCAGCGTTGGGGTATAACCGCCCGCAGCCATGTAAAAGCGATCGGGGTATGTTGGCGATACGCCCTGCTCATAATCTACCCGCTGGCCGGGTTTGCCGTCGGTATTTGAAAAACGCACTTTATTAAAGTTGATCCATTTACCCGATGCGGCCTCCACTCCCCAGGCATTGTAATAGTAGGCCTCCCGGCGCAGCTGACCGTTGGTATAGCCATAGTTTTCAAGGAAGGAATAAAAGCCGTCGAAAAAGCGCTTTTCATGGGGGGCGCGCCAGGAAGCAATATAATGCCACCCTTCATTGGCCACCTGGTACCATGCAGAAAGCACCACCGAATGATTTTCCTGCGGCAGCACATGCATCAAGAACTGAACCGGCTTACCCGTTTTCCAATTGGCCTCCTTTACAAAAGATTGGCCGCCTGTGCCTTCGCCACCAAATGATTTAACCGTAGTAGCCGGATCCTTATCCACCAGGCTTACAAAATCGGCCTTTGTGATACTGGAATCTTTTTCGGCATCTTTACTATCCCAAACCGAGAATAATACCCTCCGTTCTGTGGATGTGTTTGTTTGTATGCCCAGGTACCCGCGGTAAAAGCCCAGCGACATGTAATAGGTGTATAGCGGATCGGCACCTTCCGGAACCAGGATTTCTTCATATAACCAGTTATAGGATTTAGAAGTAGGCTCGGTACTGCTAAATGACAAGTGTACCGAGGGGGTTGACTGGTAGTTGATAAAATTCACCCAGCCATCCGGTGTAGCGGTTCTGAACAAAAGCGTAGTGATGGTAATGGCTCCTTCCGGATCCGTTACCGGCGTCAGCGTATATTTATAATAACCCTCAGCAGGAATCTTAACATGCACACCGTATACGGTATCCTTATTACCGGTTCCCTTAAAAACAAGATCCCGGCTTACCGGCTTCTGACCCGGTTGCGGGTAAGTGCTGCTTACATCCAGTTTAAAGCGCAGTTTTTTACCCGCGGTAACCTGGTTGTCGAAATACAGATCGTAGTCTCCGGGCTTCTGAAACACGATCCACGAAACCCGTTTGTCCTTATTCCGCCACCGGCTGATACTGCCGCGGGTTTCCGGGTATCCTACCGGAATAGAAACACCCGGATCTCCGGGAGCAAAGGGCTCTGCATATGCTTTATTAGCGGGTATTTCAAATTGTTTGAGTGTTCCCATTATGGCGGGTGATTGTGCCCGCAGCAAAGGAAGCGAAAAAAGAAAGCCGCTTAAAGCCAGTAAAAGACAACGGTACATATATGGACTGCTTTTATAAACTGAACCTCAAAAATAACAGCTGCGGGTCGGTTGGCAAACATTTATTATTTTTAAAATCCTGCTGATCAAAAAGATTGCGAAGATTGCAGGTTATAATAGTAGTATATGTCTAAAAAAACCGTACAAAACCTTATCTCCGTAGGCCTCTTTGCTTTTGTACTGGCACTATTTATATTCCCAGAGTTCAAAGCAGTGCTCATTCGCGGGCTGATGAAGATAGGATTCTTCCAGCCGCGGGTAGAAACCGCCAAGGCCCTGCCTTCTGAAACCGCCACAGGATCCGTACAATTTGTTACAGCCGGCGGCGAAATGCATACCCCGGAATCCTTAAAGGGAAAAGTAGTATTCATCAATTTCTGGGCCACCTGGTGCCCGCCCTGTATTGCAGAGATGCCGGCGATCCATGAACTTTATGCAGCCTTTAAAAACAACCCGGATATTGTTTTCCTCCTGGCAGATGCCGATCAGGACCTGCCTAAGGCAACGGATTTTATAAAGAAAAAACAACTCGATCTGCCCGTGGCGAGCTTCCGGGGAACAGTGCCGGCATCCTGGTACAGCGGTACGCTCCCCACCACCCTTGTACTGGATAAAACAGGAACCCTGGTATACCGGCATGAAGGAGCCGCCGATTTCAGCAACAAACAATTCCGGGCGTTTTTGGAAGGATTGGTACGTTAGAGATTTGAGATTTGAGATTCGAGATTCGAGAATACAGAATCGAGAATTCAGAATCTATATCGTTTATTTAGCGCCGCAGATGCGCAGATTTAGTACCAGCTGTAACAGTTCTCAAAAATAGCGCAGCGAAAGCGCCGCAGGCCCCATCAGCACATCTGTGGCAATTATAAAAAAGCGCTTAAGTAAACCACATTGTATCTGAAATCGGGGATTCAGATTCAACATCGCTTCGTT
The DNA here is from genome assembly GCF_021044425.1 of Niabella pedocola. Lineage (GTDB taxonomy): Bacteria > Bacteroidota > Bacteroidia > Chitinophagales > Chitinophagaceae > Niabella > Niabella pedocola. The sequence goes on from NZ_JAJNEC010000005.1 coordinate 1,361,964, forward strand.
AGCGCCGCAGATGCGCAGATTTGGTACCGGCTGTAACAGTTCTCAAAAATAGCGCAGCCAAAGCGCCGCAGGCCCCATCAGCGCATCTGTGGCAATTATAAAAAAAACGCTTAAGTAAACCACACTGTATCCCGAATCAAGCTTTGAGCATCGCCGTTGGGCTATCCGCAACGGGTTAACAATGGTCTTTATAACCTGTTTCTCCTTTTTTTCAGGCGGCAGGCACCGGTCCCGGTCGGAGCCTCCAAAAATCATTCGCCGCGTTTTTAATAAAATGGAAAGCGGCTTATTCACGGATCTCAGGTCTTATCTGGATGCTGAAATCGCTCCATACACAAATTAACGTTTCTCCATCCGTGCATTCATCGCATTTGGCTAAATTTGTCCCATGTCGCATACATCATCTCAATTTCAAAAGAAAAGCAAGGACAAGGCCTACGACCGTGAGCACCGGAAGGTGATCAATTTCAATATCTCCCGATACAATGCGGCGGTACCGGGCGGACAGGCCCAGTTTGCGGACCTTAACCTGGCCAGGGAACGGGCCAAGAATCTAAAATGGAAAGCCATTGAGGTACTGGACCAGACCCTTGAAAATTTTGAGGCCAATATCACAAAGCGGGGCGCCAAAGTGATCTGGTGCGAGGATGCCCGGCATGCCAATGAAGTGATCCTGGAGATCTGCCAGCAAAAGAATTGCAAAACGCTGGTAAAAAGCAAAAGCATGGTTACGGAAGAACTGCATCTGAACGACAATCTGGCCAAACACAATATTGAAAGCGTGGAAACAGACCTGGGTGAATACATCCAGCAACTGGCCGGAGAGCCTCCCTATCATATTGTAACCCCAGCCATGCACAAAAGCCGGGAACAAATTGCCGAACTGTTTGCAGAAAAGCTGGGCACCGATCCCAATGATAGTGCGGAAAAGCTCACCCTCACCGCCCGCGAAAAACTGCGCCAGAAATATGCGGAAGCAGAGGTTGGTGTTACCGGGGCTAATTTTATCATCGCCGATATCGGCGGCATCGCCATCACCGAAAATGAAGGCAATGCCCGGCTGAGCTGTTCCATGCCCAAAACACATATTGTGGTAGCCGGCATCGAAAAGGTCATCCCCTCTATGACGGACCTTGCATTGTTCTGGCCACTGCTCAGCAGCTTTGGCACCGGCCAGCGCATTACTTCCTACAGTACCATTGTAACCGGTCCGCGGCAGCCAAATGAAGTGGATGGTCCGGACGAAATGTACGTAATCCTGCTGGATAACGGCCGCAGCAAAATGCTGGCGAATGAAAAGGCACGCGAGGCGCTTTATTGCATCCGTTGCGGCGCCTGCCTTAATGCCTGCCCGGTTTATAAAAACATTGGCGGTCATACCTACAACACCACTTACAGCGGTCCCATCGGTTCGGTGATCACACCGCAGTTAAAAGAAATGAAGGAATGGAAGCACCTTAGTCATGCCTCCTCGCTCTGTGGCAATTGCACCGAAGTATGCGCGGTAAAGATCAACCTGCATGAACTGTTACTGGAAAACCGGTATGAGGCCGTGGAGGAAGGCTATGCCCCCCTGGTTGAAAAATTTTCCTGGAAGATGTGGAAAACCGCCATGCTTAAACGCAGCATGGTCAATATGGTAAACGGCAATTTCAAGAGCACCTTCATCAATATGGTAGCGGGTTCCTGGACCAAAAATCACAGCAAACTCCAATTCCCCAAAAAATCATTCAACGAACAATGGGAAGAGCGGAAGAAACAAAGCCCGGCAGATCTGTAAGTTCTGTTTGCGCGCTGCCCATGTCTTTTAGCCCATCTATAGTGCAAATAGCAGCTTTCTTGCGTCGCACACTTGTGCTGCAGTACTGGTAGCAGCTTTGTTATGCCTGTCCGCCGCTGCCGAATTACACACTTTGTGCGGGGCATCACCCGCTTTATAGGTCGCTCAACCTGCTGCGGAACAATTTCCGGCGGTATCCCCGCGCAAGAAAATAACGTGAGGCAGGCTGATGGCCGTTGCAGAATCCGTTCCGCGGTTAATGATACCAATGGTAAACAAACTGCAAGATTCATCTTACTTTTGAATCACCATGTTGGTCTACAGCACATATATCACCCCACGGTTGCAGTATATTGTCCGGTTCTTTTCAAAAGAATTGGGCACACCGGAATGGCAGCTTACCGATGACGCGCAGGCGTTCCTCACAGAGCAGGGCGCACGGATCAATTATTCCGGGGAGGTATTAGATATGCAAAGCCTGCACATTGTGCCCCATGGCTTGCTATCGCAAACAGGCATTCAGCAGCAGCCGGTAAATGTTACGCAGTTAAACGGACTGCCCGTTTTTTTTCAAACAGGTGGCGTATTGGGTTTCGATGTATTTGCGGCCGCTTTTTATTTGCTGAGCCGTTATGAAGAATACCTGCCTTTTGAACAAGACCGGTATGGAAGGTTTCCGGCCACGCAATCCCTGGCACACAAAAACGGTTTTTTGAAAACGCCGCTGATCAATCGCTGGACGCAGTTGTTATACGAACAACTCGTTACACGGTTCCCCGGTGTAACGTTCAGGCAAACAGCTTTTCAGTTTGTACCGACTTATGATATTGATATGGCCTGGAGTTACCGGAATAAGGGCTTTATCAGGAACACGGCCAACTTACTCAAAGAAGCGTTCAGCTTTCAGTTTTCAGCTTTCAGCAAACGCTTTAGGGTATTAACCGGAAAAGAAAAAGATCCCTTTGATCAGTTTGGCTGGTTAAACGGGATGCATGAAAAGTACCAGCTAAAGCCCTATTATTTTTTCCTGGTTGCGGAGCATACCAACCGCTATGATAAGAATATTTCACCACAGCACAAAGACATGAAGGCCCTGATTGCAGACCATGCGATCCGCTACCCCATCGGCCTGCATCCCTCCTGGTATAGCAATACGGAACCCAGTGCTTTAAAAAAAGAGAAGGCTTTGCTTGCCGCCATTACCGGTACGGCCGTCAATGCCTCCCGCCAGCATTTTTTAAAGCTCTCTTTTCCACAAACCTATCGCAACCTGCTGAAAGCGGGTATCCTCTTTGATTTTTCAATGGGCTTTGCGGATGAGCATGGTTTCCGGGCTTCCGTAGCATCGCCCTTTTGCTGGTACGACCTGGAAGCAGAAACAGCCACCGACCTGTTGATCTTTCCCTTCTGCTTTATGGAAGGCACTGCTGTGTTTTATAAAAAGGATTCCCCGGAAGCCGGACTGGCGGAGTTGCAAAAACTCTATCACGAAGTAAAAATCGTGAACGGTTTTTTCAGTATGATCTGGCACAATTCCTCCTTTACGGATGAAGGCGTATTTAAAGGATGGAAACAGGTTTATGAAACGTTTATTACAGGCAGGACTGCTATATAATGGCTTTCTTCAAAAACAAGACTTTCGCCGTATTTAGAGGTCTACGATCACCTCGCTTTTCCCTGATTTTTTTTCTACATGGCAGCCATCGTTCCTAAACATATAGGGTTCATTCACAATGATCTTATTGTGCTTTATACCAATAAACTGCAGTTTAATATTCTTGCCCACCGGGAAAAGATCGCTTTGTCCATCGCTTGTTATGGCATATACTCCCTCTTCCCTGCTCGACCATAATTCATTGGAATGAAAAGTGCGATTAGTGGCAACAAATCGCGTGTAAAATGTGTCCAGCGGTACAGGCTCCCTTGTAGAAGAAAGTATCCTTACTCCATAGATTAGGTATTCTTTCGAGCATATTTTTAATATTGGCCCTCTTTTGCAAGCACCCAATACCAATATACCAAACAAAAGCATACATGTGATCTTCATATCCGCTGTTTTCCCAATTAACGTACATTAGCAACACATTGCAACATGATCGTTCAGAAAAGCTTAAAATAAGGATCATTACCGTTCAAGCTACGGTTTCCTATGGTACAAGACACTCCTTCGAACAAGCCGCAGGCTTATTTTCTACGGTCCATTAAGATAACCTTCTATATACCCTTTATGCCCCGTTAACTACCGCTGACGGGTTTCGCCCGGTTTTATTGCGTTATTACGATTTCTTTTTTTCCGGAAACTTCTTCTATATGACAACCGTTGTTTTTAACAATATAGGATTCGTTCACTACGATCTTGTTGTTTTTGATACCTGTAAAGCGGAGTTCGGTATCCTTCCCTTCCGGCAAAAGAAGCAACTGGCCGTCACTTGCCACGGTATAATACCCGTTACCCGCTCCCGGAACGACGTTATTGGCATGAAAGGTTGCATTAGAGGCTACAACACGGGTATAAAACGTATCCAGCGTTACCGCTTCTCCGGATGCACCGGTTACCTTGATATTATAGAACCGGTATTCCGCAGTGCAAATCCTGCCATCATCCTTTGATGCTTTCTTACATGCTGTTAATACTCCTATTCCGAGCAAAAGCAAAATGACTGTTTTCATATCCTGGCTGTTTTCTAATAGAACGTAAGCCGGATAAAAAACGCAACCAAACGGATGAATGTTTTAAAAAGAAAGAGAGTAACAAGACTGAAACTCCCTTTTAAACCTTACTTAAACCTTATTAAAACCGTTAAAACTCAAATTCAGCTATCAGGGTTTGACCATCCGTTCTATTGGCATTGCGTCCTTTTGCATCCTGGAACACGATGATCTTCCGCTCCTCATTTCCAGATGCATAGCGCAGGAATACCTCGGCCATCAACGTGGGTGGACCAGCCACCGTAACCTGGCGCTCACCAAAGAAATTTGTTTTGATCTGGTATTTCCCCCGGATGGCTTTCTTCAGCAGGAATTGTTCCGGGCCAAAACCATCGGTAAAATCATCACTGATGCGCCCGCCCAGGGATGTTTCCCGGCTTCCGTAATAACATTCCTCATTTTTAGGATCCGTTACATGCAGGTCAATATCCGTATGATCCATGTTCCAGTTCAGCACCACCCGTATATCCACCGGCAGTTGATACAATAAAGCCTTATCAATCTTTGAGGTGTTGATTCTTGCGTTGTAACGACTGACAAGTTGATTCAGCTCCATCAGCAGCACCTCCTCAATCCCCTGGTCCCGGGTCCTTGTTTCCTCTGTATAGCTTTGCGTAAGGGCCGTGTACAGCGTATCCAGCGCCTGTTGATATTTCCCGTTATCCTGTAAGGCCAATGCATAATCACGATAACTCTGCGGATCCATCGGCCGCCAGTCCAGCACTTTTTTGGTAAGGATCAGTTCCTTTTCATATGCCCCATATTTTTTCAACAGATAGGCCACTGTTTTGTATAACACGGCATCCTCCAGCTCCAGTTCTACCAGGTTGCTCACAATGCTTACTGCCCGTTCGGTTTCCTTTTTACTATAAAACCAGTTGGCCATATCAAAATAAAAAGAAGGTGTGGTCTGGTAATCCGCTCTCAGCCTCAGGTAGGTTTTATATGCTGCTTCTGTGTTTGCAGCCGCATCCATTTGCTTCATATATTCCGCATCACTTTTTATCTCAACGGCCGTTACTTTCCCTTTGGATACAGCGCGATAGCCCACTACAACCGTCTCCTCCATTTTTGATGCAGCGGCATTTACACCTGCCACCCGTCCCTGAAGGTGTTCGGAAATATTGGCCACCGGTGCATCTTTTAATGCCTCTCCTGAAATAGTCTGGTACTGGACTTCCCGTGCCCTTGCCGGCGCAGCCGCATCAGCCCTCACTTCAATGATGCCGCGTCCTCCGTCTACACCCGCCGGTGGTACCATTTTTTTATTTTTCACCTTTAGCGGATAGCTCGTATTCCACCACTTCTTCAACTCCTTCATCCGTTCCCTGGCAGCAGCCAGGTAATTATCCCAGGCTTCTTCCTGTTGTAGCTTTCGTTGTTTTACAAGGACCTTGTACTCCTGCAGCAATGCTTCCGGTGGTGTTATCTTATACTTTACATAATCCGCTACGCTTTCCAAAACAATCAGGCTTGTGTTGGGCGTTACAATACCAAATTCCTTTCCCAACCGGGAAATAGCATCCTTGTGCTGCTCGTAAAAGGGTTCCAGCGCTGCCAGCTTTTGCTGTGCCCAAAATGTTTCAATAGCCCAGTCCCCAGCCGTTTGCTGCGCATCCAGTGTAACCGGGATCTCTTGCTCCACCCTATTTCCGTATCCGAATTGCAGCGTAAGGGTTACCGGCAGCTTTTGGGTAATGCCCGTAATCAGGAGGTTATCGCCGGAAACCACTGTTGTTGCAGGATTAACGCTATTGACATCGTATAAATATTTTACGCCCAAAAAACGATACGGTCGGCGCAGCAACATTGCCGCAGCATCCGCTGCCTCCGTTTCATTGAGGTTAATCAGCTGGCCGCCGGTGTTGTTGCTGTAGGAACGCAGTTTGCTGTAATTGGCTACCGGTGTGGCCACCACCGGGTAAACGGGCCTGGAGGGCAATTTGTTCCATTCCCCAAAATTGGAAAGACCATCGGTAAAAAAAAGCACGTCGCCACCCCCGGCCAGCGATGCGGGTATGGTGCTGTAATCCGTGGCGCCATCGTAAGTCATGTCATTCACTGCTTTCAATAATGCTCCGATGGCGCCATTGGATATCGTGTATTCACCCACTTTTTTGGTGGTGGTAGCAACGGCATAAAGTGTAACCTGTATCTTGCTTTTGGTTGCAAACAATTTTTCTAAAAAGGCCTGCTCCTTTTTATGATCCCGCTTCCGGCCGCTTAAGGATTGATCCCATAAAATGGTAACCTGTTGCATCGGCCTTATTGCAGAAGCAGGGGGTGTGATCTGTACATTGGTTAAAAAATACCAGGAATCCGCATCCCTTCTTTTTACAAGCGTTTTGGGTGCATTCGGTTGCTGCGGAAATGCAATTTTCAACGATTGATCCGGTGTAAAATCAGACTTCCGGATAACCGCCTGCCACACATTTCCTTTTTTCTCAAAACCAAAACTGCCGTCCGGCTTTTCAATCAGCTGCGGTGCTTCAGCCGTTTCATATACGCTGGCCGACAGAGAAAAAGAGCCGATATTCTTATTCGCCAGGGGAAGGTGGTACACCAGCTGGCCGTTGCTGCTGCGCAGCTCCTGGTTATAGGTAATTTCAATGGTGCGGATCCCCTCCGGGTTTAATGGATATATGCGTGTTCTGAAATTATTGCCCTCGGTTTTTTCCAGGATACCAGGATCTACCTGCCGGCGCTCAACACTTTCAAAAACAGCCGTGGCCTTCTCTTTTTCCACCGGTACCGCCTTGCGCAGCACGCCATTGATGTCCAGCGCAAAGCCACTTACGCTTACCCCTTCCGGTAAAGGAAAGGTCAGCCGCCCCTCTTTCAAACGGGACGATCGGTTATAAAAACTCATACGCATGGTAGTGGTGGCTATATTTCCGATGATCTTTATATCTGCCGAAAGCTGCTGCAGCACTACGGTTTCATCGGTCTCATACTTTCCGTTTTCCTGTATTTCCATTACCGGTATCTGCGCACGGGTTAGAAAAGCCAGCAATAATGCGAGGGGTGTTAGTATAAGCCGGCGGATCCTTTTCATATACATCTCCATTTCGTTCTTTTGGAATAAGATGCAGGGACAACGGAAATTGCATAAAAATCATTGATAATTTATTTTCCAGCCGGCCGCCATACAACACGCCACATTTGCCATAAGGTGTGGGGAAACAATGAGGCATCTGCTTTTTTTTCTTACTTTTATAGAAGCAGGGCTTCAATTATGCCGCCGGTATCAAAACATGGTAAGTCATAAAATACACCATCTTACACCCCACCCGCTGTTACTGCCTTTTATAAAGTACTACAGTATAAGAGAAATTGACATCACCCGGCATACAACTTTAAAAAAACTAACCACCTATGGCCTGCAAACTTCTATAGACTTTTTTCTGGGCACACCCTTTCAGATCATTAATATCGCAGATAGTACAGAGCAACGTTTTAACCGCTGTATGATACGTGGTCTGCGCACCAGTTGCAAATATTTGCTGAATCTAACAGGCCGTTTTTTGTCGTTCAATATTAAATTTACACCCACTGGTATGTACCAGCTTTTGGGTATTCCCATGGAACATTTTACAGATCAGGATATACCGTTGGCTACTCTCAATGCATTACCTGCGGATGAAATCGCTGAACGGCTGGCGTTAGAAGACAGCAACGACAAACGCCGCCAGATAATAGAATCTTACCTGATTAAAAAAATAAATACCCGGGAAAAGAAAATCATCTACCTGAACGATAGCTTTTATGAAAAAATGATCGAGGAAAAAGCGGACCATCCAATACAACAACTTTCCATAAGATACCACTTATCCGAACGGCAACTGGAACGGTGCTTTTTAAAAGAGATCGGCACCACCCCCAAAGGATATGAACAGTTGATCCGTTTCGACAGACTGATACAAAAGAAAATTACTTGTCCTACACATAATTGGACCAGTTTATGTCATGATGCCGGCTACTACGACCAAATGCACATGATCCGGGCCTTTAAAGCCATCCTGAAAATTACACCCAAAGAATTTGTAGCATCTAACTATGCTATATAACCTTTCACGTATCGCCGGGGATTCCGGAGGAACGTGAATGGCATGTCGGATTTATACTATTTTTTATACCTGTAATACAGGAATTTCGCGATACATATTATACGGCTTATAGTAATCTGAGGAATAGACCAGACCGAAGTTGCTGCTACCGAACCCTTGTTAACAACGTAATAAAATAACGTATATGAAACTTTTACTACTGCTTTTTTTATCCGTCATCACTGTAGCGGTGCTTTCGCAGACAAAAAAACCGCTTCCCATTATAGATATGCATTTGCATGCCTTGCCGGCAGATTGGGATGGCCCTCCGCCTATCGGTATGTGTTCACCATTTGATCACTGGAATGTGCACGACCCAAAGGAAAACGGCCAGCAATATTATATCAATACCATTACCAAAAATCTTTATTGCAACGGCAGGGGATTCTGGTCGCCCGGCACTGATGACTCGATCATGAATGAAACCATTAAGATCATGAAGCAATATAATATTTACGGTGTAACCAGCGGCATGTATCCATTGGTGCAGAAATGGAAAGCAGCGGCCCCTGACCGCATTATCACCGGCATAATTTTTTCACCGGAGATGCATATTCCCCTTGAACAGCTTCGCAAATGGTTCACATCAGACAGTATAAAAGTACTGGGAGAGATCATTGGCCAGTACCATGGCATCACGTTATCAGACAGCGTAATGGAGCCCTACCTTGCCCTTGCAGAGCAATTGGATGTGCCCATTAGCGTACATGTTGGCCCCGGGCCTCCCGGCATTGCCTATGCCGGCGACAACCGCTACCGGGCGCGGTATCACAGTGCCCTGGTCATAGAAGAAGCATTGATAAAACATCCCAAATTAAGAGTCATAGTAGCACATGCCGGATGGCCGATGATCGACGATATGCTGGCGGTGATGTATACACATCCGCAGGTATACGTAGATCTGGGTGTAATTTGCTATGGCTTTCCCAAAAAAGAATTTTATACTTATTTACAGCGTATGATAGACGCCGGTTTCGGCAAAAGAATTTGTTTTGGCTCCGATCAGATGATATGGCCGAAAACAATTATTGCGGGTATTGAAACCATTAATAAAGCTCCGTTTTTGACCGAACAGCAAAAAAGGGATATTTTATATAACAATGCGGCCCGGTTTCTACGAATTACAAATACACCAGAAAATCTCCATCTGTAAGTAATATCTATAGCCGCTGTCACCTAAATTAGGGATCCCAGCCTTTTTGCTAAAAAGAATATGCATTTTTGCAAGAACCTCCCACCGGTATTTTCCGGAGGGGAATCACTAAAACAACGAGCCATGTACCGCATCATCACTACCCTGCTTATCAGCGGCGCTTTATGCACCCCCGTCAAAGCCCAATACAATTATCCGGCAACAAGAACCGTAGACAGCAGCGATATATATTTCGATGTTGTTGTTAAAGATCCGTATCGCTGGCTGGAAGACGTTAAAAGCAACGAAGTAGTCGACTGGTTCCGCGCACAATCGGCATACACCAATACACAACTGGCCCAGATACCCGGCCAGGATGCCATTACAGCGGAACTGAAGGCACTCGATAAAATCGTTACTGCCAAATATTACCCCCTGGGTCTAGCGGGCGGAAGATACTTTTATAACAAGCGGCTGCCGGGAGAACCCGTATACAAACTTTATTACCGGCAGGGTGAACATGGAAAGGAAATACTGCTGTTTGATCCGCAGCAATATATTACCGGTAAGACGATGAACTATGATGTCAGCATCAATGACGGTGGCAGCCGGGTGCTGCTTAACCTTAGTGAAGCCGGCTCCGAACTGGGCGATATACGGGTGCTGGATGTCGTTTCAGGGAAAATGCTGCCAGACCGGATCGCTCATAGCAGCGGCAGCTTTGTTGAGGGCAGTAACCACTTGGTAATGTATGGAAAGGCCAAAAGCTATGATACACACGACCCGGAAGTGTGGCTGAATGCCCCCTGTATGCTGCATGCGTTGGGAACCGATTCTTCCAAAGACCGGGTCATCGCCAGCGCCGAAAAATATCCGGAACTCCAGATACTTCCCGCCCAGTTTCCAGGCATATACATTTTTAAAAATTCGCCATACATGATCCTTGGAAAATTTACGGTAGAAAATTATAAAGAGCTATATGTGGCACCGGTTGCAGCATTAAACGATGCGCATATTTCCTGGACGCCGCTATGTACAAAAGAGGACGAAGTGTGGAATATTTTTGTAAAAGGATCCGACATTTATCTGCTGACCTCCAAGGGCAATCCGATGTTTCGCCTTATAAAAACTTCATTGAAGAAGCCCGATTTGACAAATGCCATTGAAATAGCTTCGGGTGATGCAGACTGGAAGCTTTCCGATGTTGCACAATCCCGGGATTACCTTATCATAAATAAAAGCAAAAATGAGTTAATAAAAAAGCCTTATGCCTATCATTTTTCAACCGGTAAAACCACAGCATTAAACACGCCCCTAATGGGAAACATCATTGCCAAACCCCAGGGAACGCATACCAATGAATTAATATTAACAAACCTGGGATGGAATATTCCTTTAAATTTTTATAAATATAACCCGGACACAAAAGTATTTTCCAACAGCTTTTTTACCATGAAAATTTCTTATCCGGGTCAGAACCGTCTGCAGTACGAAGAAATAGAAGTGCCGTCGCATGATGGTACACTTGTACCGCTTAGCATTGTATACGACAAAACAACGTTCAAAAAGGATGGCAGCAATATCGCCTTTATGGAAGGCTACGGTGCTTATGGCATCTCTGAAGAGCCTTACTTTTCATCCTCATTTTTGCCATTGCTTAACCGGGGTGTAGTTATGGCAATTGCGCATGTACGCGGCGGCGGAGAAAAGGGACAGGAATGGTATCTGGCAGGCAAAAAAGCAACAAAACCCAATACCTGGAAAGATTTTAATGCTTGTGCAGAATACCTGATCCGTAACGGTTACACCACTTCGCAAAAGCTAGCCATTTCCGGTGCCAGCGCTGGTGGCATTCTCATTGGAAGGGCCATTACCGAACGCCCGGATCTATACAAAGTGGCCATACCCAAAGTAGGCTGTTTAAATGCATTGCGCATGGAACGCTCTCCCAACGGTCCCGCCAATATTCCCGAGTTTGGAACCGTAAAAGACGAAACAGAGTTCAAAGCCCTGCTGGAGATGGACGCTTATCAGCACATTAAAAAAGGTATCGCCTACCCCGCGCAATTGATCACTACCGGTTTTAACGACCCTCGGGTAGAAAGTTATATTCCGGCCAAGTTCGCCGCAAAAATGCAGGCCGAAGGAGCTTCAGCCAATCCGGTGCTCCTGTTCGTAGATTATAAGGCCGGGCATTTTGGAGGCAGCACCATAGAAGAACAATTTGCACAAAGGGCGAAAGAATATGCCTTCATCCTCTGGCATTGCGGATACCGGTAACCGGCCATTTCATGCTCAAAGAAGATCGCGTTCAACCGCAGACGGCCTGCGCTTTTTAAAAACACGCAGGTAGCCCAGCACCAGCAATGGCAATGCCAATACCTGGAAAAGAAAGAGAAAAAGCGACGGCAGCCCCTCCGGCTTCAGATCCCCGTTCCGGTACCACCATTGCCGGCCTAATGGTCCGTTCGAGAACACCACAATATTTACCAGGTTCCAACCCAGGTGCAGTGCGACCGGCAGGTATAATGAACCCGTTCTGGAAAAAGCATAGGCATACATAAGTCCCGCGAGGCCGGTAATCAGGAAAACGATTGCCATCTGGGCAGGATTGCCAAACGCCCCGTACGAAAACCAGTGATAGATACCAAACGCAATGGCAGCCATCCAGCAGGCCTTATGTGCTCCTATATATTTTATCAGCAGGTACAGCAAGGCTCCTCTGAACAGGAGCTCTTCGAACAAGACCGATTTCAATACCCACCAAAAGCCGCTGAAGAAATGCCGAACGGTAAATTCGGCACTCCACTGCCAGGGATCCCGTACTGCCCAGGCGGTGCCAATATGATACACCGCATTGATCATGCCCGCAAATATAAATCCCAAAATCAGCGCCCGTATCCGCCGCCTTGTGGGAAAAATGCCCAATACGGTTAATGACTGCTTTTGAAGCAGCCAAAGCAATATCCAGGACAGAAGCAGTTCTACAATAATTCCAAGCATATCGTTTTTATTGCGGTGTACAGATTTTGATCAGGCCCATAAAAAAAGATCAGGAACGATCCTGATCTTTTGAATAATTTATATGCCCCGAATGAACCCGTTTATGATTCGCAGCTGCTGCATACGGTAAGCGTGTTCACCAGCTCCTTGGAAACACTCTGGCTACGCTGGTAATACAGGGTTTTTACACCCAGCTTCCAGGCCTCGATCAGCAATTTGTTTACTTCCTTTACAGGCAGGCCCGGAGGAATATTCAGATTCAGGCTCTGTCCCTGGTCCACAAATTTCTGGCGGATTGATGCCTGTTGAATGATCTCCAGCTGGCTGATCTCGCGGAAGGTTTTAAATACATCTTTTTCATGTTCGGTCAATCCGTCCACATGCTGTACGCTGCCATGGTTCAGCATGATGCTGCGCCATACATCCTCCGTATCCAGGCCTTTTTCCTCCAGCAGGGCCTTCAGGTATTTATTCTTGCGGATAAAGTTTCCTTTTGATAAACCGGCTTTGTAATAATTGCTTACAAAAGGTTCAATGCCCGGTGAAGATTGCCCCAGGATGGCGGAAGAAGAAGTGGTGGGTGCAATGGCCATCACGGTGGTATTGCGGCGGCCATATCCTTTCAGCAGATCCGGTTCCCCATAAATGCGCGCCAGCTCCATAGTGGCCTTTTCTGTTTTTTCCTGCAATTCGGAGAAAATAGAATGCGTCAGCTGCTTGGCCTTCATACTTTCAAATGCAATCATATTGCGCTGTAGGTAAGAGTGCCATCCCAATACCCCCAGGCCCAGTGCGCGGTGTCTTTTTGCAAACCGGTTGGCATTGGCCAGGTAATGGTTGCCTTCTGTTTTTGCAATAAACTCCTGCAATACCGCATCCAGGAAGAATACGGCCAGCTTGATGGCATCGGTATCTTTCCATTCATCATACAGCTCCAGGTTCAGTGAAGATAAACAGCAAATGAAGGATTCGTCTTCTGTGGAGGGCAACATGATTTCCGAACAAAGATTACTTCCGTTCACCGTCAGGTTCAGATCTTTATATACCTGGGGTTTGTTCTTGTTCACATTATCCGTATAAAAAATATACGGCAGTCCTTTCTGCTGGCGGCTTTCCAGCACGCGCGCCCATATCTCTCTTTTTGCAATATCCCCGTCAATCATTTCCTGCATCCAGTAATCCGGTACGCACACCGCGTTAAACAGGTTCTGGATGGGATGCCCGATATCTTTAATGTTTAAAAATTCTCCGATATCCGGATGGTCAATATCGAGGTAGGCGGCAAATGCGCCACGGCGTACACCACCCTGTGAAATGGTATCCATCGCCGTATCAAACAACCGCATAAAACTTACCGCGCCACTACTCTTCCCGTTATCGGTAACCGCACTGCCCCGTCCGCGCAGCGAACCAAAATACGCAGAGGTACCACCTCCGATCTTGGTTTGCATGATCACTTCTCCCAGTTTATGGGTAATGCCTTCAATATTATCCGGCATATGCACATTAAAACAGGAAATGGGTAATCCCCTTTCGGTACCCATATTGGCCCATATAGGAGAACTGAAGCTCATCCAGCCGTTCTCCACCATTTCTTTAAAGGCTTCTTTCAGTTCCGGTTTGTACAGGCGCTGGGCTGCAGCGGTACACACACGGTCAATTGCTTTTTCTACTGTTTCTCCGTTTAACAGGTATCCCCGGTTCAGGATCTGTTCGCTTTCTTCATTTTTCCACCAAAGCCTTTCCATGTAAAAAGTTTATTTTAAAGTTCAATGTTTAAGGTTCTATTGTTCGTCATTTTTTTATACCAGCTGCAGTGCAGATGGCATCCGGGTTGCGTCGCAATCCCTTCATCGTTCCCGCCATACAGCATCTTTTAGCCTTTCCTTTCGGGAACAAAACTGAAAGTGTAACTAAAAAAGATCGTTATACGTAATGCTCTTATCATGCTTGGTATACTCCACCGGCCGTTTTGCAAAGAAATCATCCAGGCTGTTGGCAAACACTTCTTCTTCGAACCACTGCATCGGCCGGTATTCTTCCATTGAAACATTGAATTGCTTGGGGAAGCCCAGTTTTTCAAAGCTTTCATCAACCCGGAACTTCATAAAGTTCAGCAGGTTTGTTTTATTGATGGTATCGATCTCCCCCTCAGAAAAGATCCAGTCGATAATGCGGCCTTCTACTTCAATGGAATCGCGTACCAGGGCCATAATGCGGTATTCCATGGCCTCATCAATCAGTTGAGGATACTCCTCCCGGATCTTATTGATCAGGTATACACCGGCATTGGCATGGATCTGCTCATCTACGGAAGTCCAGGCAATGATATTGCTTACATTCTTCATCAGCCCGCGGAAACGGGTAAAGGAAAGAATGATCGCAAACTGGCTGAACAGGGATACATTCTCTATCAGGATCGCAAAAAGGATCAGCGAAAGGGTATATTCCTTAGGATCTGCAGACTTGGCGTCTTTTAATGCTTCGGAAAGATATTTAATACGTTCTGCAATCACCGGTTCCTCAACCAGTTTGGAAAACTCGTCGTTATAGCCCAGTACTTCCAGCAGGCGGGAATAGGCCTCTGAGTGACGAAACTCACACTCTGCAAAGGTGCTGCCAAGGCCGTTTAATTCGGGCTTGGGCATATGATTATATAAATTACCCCAGAACGATTTTACCGCTACCTCAATTTGTGCGATCGCCAGCAAACTGTTCTTGATGGCATTCCGTTGTGCAATATTCAGGTGACTGTGAAAATCCTGCACATCCGCTGTAAAATCCACTTCCGAATGCACCCAAAATGATTTGTTGATTGCTTCTGTAAATTTCAAAACCTCCGGGTACTCAAAAGGTTTATAGTTTACGCGTTTATCAAATAAGCCCATATATAAATATTCTTGTTCTTTAAAAATCGGTTCTTCAAACGTTGAGAGCAGAGACGACGATTACCCCTTTGGAAATAGTACTATTTCCTAACCGGAATAAGACGCAACTTTCTGCCCGAAAGCTTCGTATGATGACAAAAAAGGGAAGGCTTTAACGGCGGGATCTGAAGACCTTTTACCAAAAAGCCGACTACAAATTAATCATATAAAGTTGAGACGCGGGAAACTTGTTATACACAGGCTGTGGAAATATTTTACCCCTTATTTTGGAGTTTCCCGATGCGACTGTCCAGCAAATTTCTTATTTTATCCACAGCCCCGTTGAAGGCATGATCTACCGTATCGGCAAAATGCGTTACGGCCTCGGGGTGCAGGTTGCGGGGGCGCACTTCTATGGTGCAGCGCTTATCATGGGTGCCTGTTTTACCACTGTTTTCATCGCCAAAAAAAACTTCGGCAGTGGTAATATATTCGCTGAAACGATGCAGCTTTTTGGTTAACTCGGCGTTTACTTTTTCAAAAAAAGCTTCGGAGGCCGTAAAATTGTTATCCGTATTCAAACGTATTTCCATAGCGGGATGATTTGATCTACCAATATTACAATTCCGGACACAAAAAGTTGAAGATATAGCCCTCAGCCTTCAGCAATCAATGGCAGATTTGAAAATTTGAAGATTTGAGCATGTGTAATGATTATCCTGCACAAAACCAGCTCCAGATCGGATGTTGGATCCTGTGTATGCCTGATGTTCGATTTATCATTTTCAAATCTTCAAATTATCACATTTTTAAATTTCTGTGTATTTCTTAAAAACAGACGTGGCAATATGTCCGCCAAATCCGAACGTATTGCTCATTGCATAATTGACTTCTTTCTGTTGTGCCTGGTGCAGGGTCAGGTTGAACCGGTCCTTAAACGCCGGCTCAATCTCTGTTGAATTGATGGTCGGCGGCACGATATTTAGTTGTACCGCTTTGATACAAGCAATAGCCTCTACCGCACCCGCGGCCCCCAGCAAATGCCCCGTCATTGACTTTGTAGCACTGATATTCAGCGCAGTGCCGGCGCCAAATACCCGCTCAGCCGCCTTCAGCTCGCTTAAATCGCCCTGCAGGGTAGAAGTAGCATGTGTATTCAGGTAATCGATGGCTTCCGGTTCAATGCCCGCATCTTCCAGCGCCGCCAGCATACCCAGCCGGGCGCCGTCGCCCTCGGGATGGGTTCCGGTAAGATGATACGCATCCCCGGCCATACCACCACCTACGATCTCCGCAATAATGGGCGCACCCCGGCGTTTGGCATGTTCCCACTCTTCCAGGATGATGGCCCCGGCGCCCTCTCCCATTACAAACCCATCCCTTGTTACGTCAAAAGGTCGGGAGGCCGTAGCGGCTTCCTCGTTATTGGTAGAAAGCGCTTTGGCCGCATTAAACCCGCCCACACCGGTTTCATTGATCGCCGCTTCGGAGCCACCGGTAATGATCATATCGGCCTTGCCCCATTTGATATAATTAAAAGCGTCGATAATGGCCGTATTGGAAGTGGCACAGGCGGAAACGGTAGTAAAATTGATCCCCCGCAACCCATATTTGATCGAAATGATGCCCGAAGCAATATCCACGATCATTTTGGGGATAAAGAACGGGTTGAACCGGGGCGTACCATCGCCCTGTGCAAATTCCATTACCTGCTGCTGAAAGGTTTGAATCCCCCCGTTACCGGAGCCCCAGATCACCCCGATACGGTCGCGGTTCAGTGCTTCAAAGGAGATACCGGCATTTTGTACCGCTTCTGCTACACTGATCAACGCATACTGCGTATACAGGTCATAACGGCGTGCTTCTGCCTTTTCAATATAAGTGAGCGGATCAAAATTTTTAAGCTCGCATGCAAACCGCGTCTTGAACTTCGAAGCATCAAACTTCGTGATGGGCGCTGCGCCGCTGACGCCGCTGATCAGCGCCTGCCAGAAATCTTCTACGTTATTGCCAATGGGTGTTAATGCACCCAGTCCTGTTACAACTACACGTTTCATGGTTTATTAATTAATTCGTTTATTAATGTCTGTTTTATTTCTTTGAAATCCTTTTTCCCGGTAATGCGTGTCAATTGCAACGCCGCAATCATATTGGTAGTAATCATCAATGCCTTTGTGCGCACCGGCAGGTCGAAAAAAAAGAGCCCCTGGGCCTTCCCCTCCTCGAGTATGGAGATCAGCCATTCCAGTACCTGTTGCACGATTTTGCCAAGCGCCTCCTGTATCTCCGCGTCTACCGTGTAAAAATCGGTGGCCAGGGAACCTACCAGGCAGATCTTATTTTCTTCCTTGGCAGCAATATACACATTAAAAAAAGCTTCCAGCTTTTCCATCACGGGCTGGTCTTCCAATGCCTTCCGGAGCCGGGCAAACCGATCTTCATATTCGGCTATAATGGCCAGTCCCAGGGCTGTTTTTGTAGGAAAATGATAATGAACAGATGCATTCCGGATCTGAAGCGCCCGGGAAATATCCGAAAAGCTAAAGGCATTAAATCCCCGCTCTCTTAAAAGGGCATCCCCGATGCGTATGATCTCCGACCGTGTACTCATTTCAGGGTCAAAGATACCTACCTATCAGTAGGTAGACAAATTTTTTAATTTAGCGGCAGATACCGGGTCGATCAGCGGCCGCGTGTTTCATCGTTGTTCAGCCAAACCACCTGTTGGTTGGCTGTATGCGCTTTTCCAAGGATGTCTTTGTACAGTTCTGGTCTTCTTGCGTTGATATAACGATGGCCGCCGGCTTTTTGCAGGTGCTCTTTATACAGGGTGGCAGTTACAAAGCTGTTTTCAAAAGACCGGCATTCGGCCACCGCGTCGCCATAAGGATCAATGATCATGGAACAGCCATTTTTTAGCTGGTCGTCATCCATTCCAACGGGGTTGGAAAAAACCACGTACACCCCGTTATCATAGGCCCGTGCGGGCAGCCATTTCATCAGCCAGTCGCGCCCCTTCATGCCGTCAAACTCCAATCGCAGGGAGGTAGGATCTTTTTCCCGGTTCTCCCATAGCTGCGGATCCACAAAACCGGCACCCGGCCGGGTAGAGGGCGTGCACATGGTTACATGCGGCATAAAAATAATCTCCGCGCCCAGCAGCCTTGTGGCCCGTACATTCTCCACAATATTATTATCATAACAGATGAGGATGCCGCATTTCCAGCCCCGGATATCAAATACACAATAGGCATCGCCGGGCAGCAGGTGCGGGTTGATGAATGGGTGCAGCTTCCGGTATGTTGCCACCAGCCCATTTTTATCTACACATACATAAGCCTTATACAACCGGTCCTGTGCGTCTTTTTCAAACAATCCTGCCAGGATGATGATATCATTATCGGTGGCAATCTGCTGCAACCGCTGGATGCTTTCCCCATCCGGGATGTGCTCGGCAATGGCGGTAAGTTCCTCCCGGGAAAGATGTCTTGCAAAAGTGTAACCGGTCACCGAACATTCGTGGAAAGCGATCACCTGGGCTCCGGCTGCCGCAGCTTTCCGGGAAAGTGATTCAATCACCGAAAGGTTATAGGTTTTATCACCACTCCTGTTCTCAAACTGGGCTGTAGCAATCTTCAGTCCATCCATAAGATATTGTTTTGCTGCAAAGGTTACGAATAAGTGCATTTAAAACTTCAGGCATTGTGCTTTTTCGCCACTAAAACAGAAAGGCACCAAGACCCACCAAGAGTTTGAACTCCATAACTCCTTCGTGCTTCTTTGCGGCTTCGTGCCTTTGTGGTTCTCTTTGCCACCAAGACAGGAAAGCACCAAGACACACGAAGTACTTTGAACCCTATAACTTCTTCGCAGTTTTGTGCCTTTGTGATTCTCTTCGCCACCAAGGCAGCAAGGCAGCAAGACACACCAAGAGCTTTAAACTCCTATAACTCCATTGTACTTCTTTGCGGCTTTGTGGTTTTTAAAACCTTTTCTCTTGGATATTAGTGTTTGAAATGCCGCATGCCGGTAGTCACCATCGCCAGGTTATGCTGCTGTGCGTATTCAATGGAATCCTTATCGCGGATGGATCCGCCGGGTTGAATGAACGCCTCAATGCCTGCCTGGTGACCGATCTGTATGCAATCATTGAACGGGAAAAAGGCATCACTGGCCAGTACCGCACCCTTCAGATCAAAACCAAATTGCTTCGCCTTTTCGATGGCATGACGCAAGGCGTCGATACGGCTTGTTTGACCAGCACCTTTACCCACCAGCTGTTTATTCTTTACCAGCGCAATGGCATTTGATTTTAAATGCTTGCCGATGATATTGGCAAATTCCAGGTCAGCCTTTTCTGCTGCAGTGGTTTCGCGGCCCCCGGCCTCTTTCCATTCGGTATAATTGCCTTTATCCTGCTCCTGGATGAGTACACCATTGAGAACGGATTTGGTTTGAGCATTCACCGTTAAGCCTTCAGCCTTTAGCTGCAACAGGATCCGGTTCTTTTTAGATTTTAATATATGCAGCGCCGCTTCGTCAAATGCAGGCGCAATCAGTACTTCAAAGAAGATTTCATTGATCGCATTCGCCGTTGCTTCATCTACGGTACCATTGGTTACCAATACCCCGCCAAAAGCGCTTTCCGGATCTCCTGCAAGGGCCTCTTTCCAGGCTTCGCTTACGGTGCCCCGTGCAGCCACGCCGCAAACGTTGGTATGCTTAATAATCGCAAATACCACATCTCCGCCCTGCGGAAATTCATGGATCAGCTGTACCGCTGCATCCACATCCACCAGGTTATTATAAGAAAGCTCTTTACCGTTCAGCTGGTTGAACAATGCTTCCAGGTTACCATAAAAGGTACCCGACTGGTGCGGGTTTTCGCCATACCGCATCGCCTTGGGGCTATTTACGGACTGCAGGAAATATTCGCCGTTGTTCCCGGTAAAATAATTGGAAATAGCTACATCATAATGCGCCACAATCTCAAATGCTTTCGCAGCAAAGGATTTGCGTTGCTCCATAGAGGTTTCACCGTTTTGCGTCTTCAGCAATTCCTCCAGGCCGGCATAATCTTTTTTGGCAGCCACCACTACTACATCTTTAAAGTTTTTGGCCGCTGCGCGGATCATCGATGGTCCGCCGATATCAATTTTTTCAATGATCAGTTTTTCTTCGCTGGTTTGTGCCAGGGTTTCTTCAAAAGGATACAGATCCACAATAACCAGGTCGATCTCGGGGATCTTGTACTCCGCCATTTCCGCCACATCCGATTCCAGGTCCCTTCTGCCCAAAATACCGCCGAATACGGATGGATGCAGGGTTTTTACCCGTCCGCCCAGAATGGAAGGATAGGTGGTCAACTGCTCCACCGGAACCACCTGTATGCCCAGGTCTTCAACAAATTTTTGCGTACCTCCGGTAGAATAGATGGTAATGCCCAGGCGGGATAATTCCTTTACGATGGGTTCCAGACCATCCTTATAAAAAACGGAAATGAGTGCAGATTGGATCTTTTTGTTCATAAAAACTGAATTGGGATGCTTATTGAGCCGCAAAGGTAAGCGTTCAAAGGTTCATTACAAAAGCTCCTTTCTGCAAAACCTGATGACAGGGAATCCCCAGCGCATCGCAATCCTGCTGCCAGTAGCGGGCCTTCCAGCCTGGTACCGTTCCATCGATGACGATCTGTCCGGGCTGCACTTTATTCAGCAACTCCGCAATATACAAACGTGGATTCCCGGTGAGGATCACCAGGTCTGCAGCTCCGTAAACCGTGTTATCCAAAGGCACTCCAATAAACAAGACCGACCGGCCGCCAAACAACAAACGGTCGTTTTTGGGCATAGCCTTCACCGTTTCCGGCGGCTGTAACCGGTAACAGACCGCTGCGGGTTGCAACACATTTTTGCGGACGGCCGGGTCGGCTACGGCCAGGGAATCGGCATAAAGCACCTGATCCCTTCCCCGGATAAACCCAACAGCTGCTCCACGGGGAATGCTGTAAACGATGATCTGCTCCTGTTGCAGCGCGTTCCGGAATGAAACCATCCGGATTCCCATGATTGCGCATAATGCAATGGCAGCCGTCCACAAGCCGCTTTTCCGTTGCTGCATATACCCCACCGTAATGCCCACTATAAAAACATAAAGCAACAGTACCTGTGGTACACTCACCAACAGCCCCTTCCACAGTGCAAAAGGATAACGGCTCAGGTTTTCGACCACCCCATTCATCCACCAAATAATCCCATCCAGTATACGGCCGGTAAAAACGGCAACCGGGGTTACCGGGGCTGCCAGCACCAATATCAACTCCCCAATCAATACCACGCTGGATACCGGTACCACCAGCAGGTTGGTGATCAGAAAGTATACGGGAAACTGGTGAAAATGATAAATACTCAACGGTGTGGTCAGGATCTGTGCAGCCATGCTTACCGTACAAAGCTGCCATACTGCATCCAGTAGCTTATTGTTAATGGTTACAAGCCTGTACAAGGGTTTGTAGAATACAACGATGCTGAGTACTGCTGCATAGGAAAGCTGAAATCCTACATCCCACAACCAGTACGGATTGTAACAAAGCAGTAAAAAAGCCGAAGCCGCCAGTGTATTATAAATGGAAGCATTATGTCCGAATTGTTTTCCCAGCAGCATACAGCTAAACATAACGGCAGCACGTATAACGGATGCTGCAGCTCCTGCAAGCAAACTAAAGATCCACAATATACCCAAAACAAGAACGGGATGCAGCCAGCGTGTTTGCCGTCTGCTCCGCAACGGGCTTAACAAAAGATCAAGCAGCCAGTAAATCAATCCCAGGTGCATGCCCGAAACGGCAATCACATGTACCACACCCGTATCGTTGTAAGATTGCAGCAGGTCCTTATCCAGGTCGTCGCGATAGCCGATCAGCAAGGCCTCCGCCAGCCCCTGCTCCTTCGTTCCATGAATATTCTTTTTTAAAATGTTCAGGATGGAAGCCCGCAACCGGTATAACCAGAGCCAGCAACCGGATTCCTTTTCTGCCGCAGGGGCTGCCGCCATCTCCTTTTGTGTAAGGTATACCTGGTGTGTGATCCCGTTCATAAAGGCATAGCGTTTATAATCGAAGGACCCCGGGTTACCCGAATTTCTTATCTCCTGTGGCTCCTTTTTAAAGATCAGCTGATCTCCGGCCGCGAGCCGACCAACTTGCCGTTCCTTTTTAAAATAAATAATGATCCGCCCGCTTGCCGTTACCGCACTGTCACGGGTGAGCAGGTATCGTACGGCCGCTTCCGCTTTATAAGAACGGTTCTTTTCAACCGGTTGTTCCAGAAGCGTAACCCGGAAATACATGCCGGGCCGGTGCCGGTTACGAAACCAGTCTCCGCGTACCCGCACGTCTTTGCAGGCGGCGATCAGCATGCCCAGGAAAACAAGAATGGCGGCAACCAGCAACGCTTCGATCCACTGTAGTTTTAGCCGCCGGTATCCCCGGACGGTACGGAACAACAGGACTACAGCACCAGATACCAGGAAGCCGGTCACACAACCCGCAACAGGTACCGGGGTATACATATATAACAGGATGCCGCAGGCAAAGGGAAGCAATAACTTTATGAATGGCGCCCGGGCCAGAAACAGGGTGGCAGAAAAAGACATAGGTGTTGTGTTAGCACCCTGAAGTTAAGAAAATATTATATATTATTTTTTTATAGAAATACACAAATAGTGTTTCAGGCCCGTTGGGGAGCACGGACCAATGGCCGCAATAGGGCAATGCCAACCGGAGTGGCAGGTACCAGCAATACGCCACCGGTTGCCGGTACGTTGCCAGCCATTACAAACACAAACGCCCGGTTTTTATTGCGTTATTTTTTCAGTGTTTGCTCAAAGAGCTTGAAGATCCGTTTATACTCATCCGTCCAGCTAACCGGTTCTACAAACCCATGGTCTTCCATTGGATAAGACGCCAGCTCCCAGTTGTCTTTTTTTAGTTCCATCAGGCGTTGCGCCAGCTTCACTGCATCCTGGTAATGTACGTTTACATCCACCATACCGTGGCAGATCAGCAGGTTACCTTTCAGCCCGTTTGCAAAATAGACGGGTGAGCTTTTATGATAGGCAATACTGTCTGTAAACGGTTCATTCAGGATATTGGAGGTATACCCGTGGTTGTAGTTGGCCCAATCGGTAACCGGCCGCAGGGCAGCACCGCTCGCAAATACATCGGGTGTTGTGAATAAGGCCATCAGCGTCATAAACCCGCCATAAGATCCGCCATAGATGCCCACTTTTGCCGGGTCAATTTTATAGGTATCGGTTAAATATTTTACGGCATCTACATGATCGGTGAGGTCCTTTCCGCCCATATGCCGGTAGATACCGGTACGCCAGTCGCGGCCATAGCCCGCACTTCCGCGGTAATCAATATCCATTACATAATACCCGTTGTCTGCCAGCAGATTGTTGAACATATATTCCCGGAAATAAGAGCTCCACCATTTATGTGCGTTTTGGAGGTAGCCCGCACCATGCACAAAGAACACCGCCGGCATTCCCGGCCGGGCATTTTCTGGTTTGTACACGCGCGCATATACCGGCGCTCCATCCCGGGCCGCAAACGAAATCACATCCGGCGTGCGCCATTTGATCTGGCGGTATTCGGCACTTTGTGCCTTTGTGGTGATCTGTACGGGTTTTGCCCCGGCACGGTTTTCCTGGAGATAAAGCTCCCAGGGGCTGTTGATAAATGAATTCCGGATGGCCAGGTACTTTTCATCGGGCGACAGGCTTACTTCGTTTGCCCCTGCCAGTGTGGTTAACTGCACGGCCTTACCGGTATTAATGCTGAGCTTATAAAAATGCTTTTCGCCCGGATGTACCGCATTGGTAGTGATATAAAACGATCTTTTATCGTTGGAAAGCTGCGCTTCCTGCACCTCGTAATTTCCTTTCGTCAGCGCCCGTTTGGCAGCGGATGCCAGGGAATAAAGATAGAGATGTGCATACCCGGTGGCTTCACTTTGAAACCAGGCCGTTTCATTGTCGATCCAACCGATGGAACGCGGGTCAATGCCGGGCCCGCCGATCCAGGCATCATCGTGCTGCCGGTCTACCAGCCTCAGGTTCCGGGTGGCCGTATCCATCAGCATCAGCCACCGGTCTTTATTGTCATCGGCATATACATCCAGCAATGCATACCGGCCGTTGGGCGCCCAAACCACTCCCCATATATTCACATTGCGGAGCGCGGAATCTTTTTTCAGCTTTTCCCACTGCCCCGGATAATCTTTTACAAATGCCGGTACATCGCGGATGCCGGGGATCTGTTCGGCATTGATTTTATAAGCGGTATCCCTTACCCGGTCATACACAAAGAACCGGGCGCTGCCCTGGGGGCTGCCCACTTTTGTGCGGCCGGAGATATCGGTGGTATAACCGCTTTCCGTTACATAATCGGGCACGATGGTTCTTTTGCCATTTCCTGCCGTGTACAGCTGGTAAGTGATAAACCGGCCATCCGGACTGATTGCAGCTCCGGTAAGCATATTGCCACCCAGATAAACCGGCCGCAGTTGCTCCGGGGCTGCTGCTTTCTGATAACGCTCCGTAGCCGATCGCTTGTTGCTCCGCTCCCGCAACACATCCATGGTGGCCAATTGCTCTTTCTTTAACCACTCTTCTTCTGTGTTTCCTTTTTTGTTCTTATCTGCGGGCGCATCGTTTGTAAAGTTGGTCAGTTGCTGGGAAGCGCCGGTAGCGATTTCCCAGGAATAAAGATTCTGACCACGGCTGTATACCACCCGGGTATCGTTAAAGCTAAACACCGGGTTGTACTCACCTTCCAGAGTTTGTGTAATCCTTGTTACCTTACCGCCGGGCGCCCTGTAAAAAATGTCACCTTCCTTTGCCCAAACCGCTGCAGACCGGCTGCGGTTATACCGGAGCTCCGCTTCATAAATTACGGTCTGTTGCGTGCCGGCCTGCACTTTCCGGGGCGTTTTGTCTGCAGGTGAAATACGGTACAATGAATCCGCCGGCTCCCGGTCCGGATTCCAGTTGAAAAACAATATACTGCCATTACCGCCCCAGGCCACTCCAGACGGAGAACTACCCATCCATTTCGGATCACGCATGATCTGGGCTACGGTTAATACACCCGGGTTATTTTGTGCGGATGCGGTTACAGCGGCCATCATTGCAGTCACTGCAATGGTTTTTGTCAATAGACTCTTCATATTCTAAAGCAGAAAATTTATTTAACGGTTTCCCGGAACATATCGCCCCACCGTGAAACCCCTTACATCTTCTATACAAAAATAAGGGGACAGGTGCTTTCGGCTGCCTTGAGTGCGCAACATTTTCCTGTTCCGGTCAATCATAATGAAAGCCATGCAATAAGGATTGCCGGCCGGAGTTTATGCGCGCCTTCGGTGAAAGGTCCTGTGATACGGAAAGAAGCGTTTTATGGATCACTATTTTCTTAAACGAGACCGGCATTCCGTTCCGGCTATTTTGTACGCACCGCAGCGGTCTTATCCCGCTCGGCTTTAAACTCGGATCCGGCCTTCCATCCGGGCCAGGTATGCCCATAGGCCAGACGTTTGCCCACCATAAACAGCAGTTGCAGGTCTTCCACCGCGCCACTCAGATCCCAGCTGGTTTGGTATTCGTCTGAGGGACTGTGATAGTGTTGCGCATTAAACGCCTCCTGCATTTTTTTGCCGTATTCTTTGTCCTTGCCTGCCACATCGATCCCAAAACCCTGTGCCAGCGCCGGCACACCTGCCTTGGCAAAACTGAAATGGTCCGACCGGAAATAATGCCCCGCTTCCGGCGTAGCGTCATAAGAGATATAACGGCCTTGCTTCCCCGCTTCTTCCTTTAAAAGATCTTCCATCTCCGATTGCCCTTGCCCGACCACCATGATATCTTTTGTGCGGCCGTAATTATTGACCTCATCCACATTGAGCACACCTACCGTTTTAGCAAGCGGGTAAACCGGATGCTGTGCATAGTAGGCCGACCCTAACAAGCCCTGCTCTTCCGCAGTTACTGCCAGGAAAACGACCGTGCGTTCAGGCGGTGTTGGCTGACTTTTCCATACCCTTGCAAATTCCAGTAAGGCAGCCGTACCACTGGCATTATCGAGTGCCCCGTTGTAGATAGAATCCCCCCTTGCATCCGGTTTGCCAATGCCCAGGTGGTCCCAGTGTGCGGTATACAATACATATTCATCAGGATATTTGCTTCCGATGATCTTTGCGATCACGTTATGCGACTTGCTGTACGTAACCTTTGTTTTAATACGGGTGGAAATTGTCTCATTCAGCGGAACCGCTTTAAACCCGGGAATGTCTGCTTTAGCAATGATCGCCGTATCCTGCCCGCCGGCAACGATCAGCTTTTTTGCGGCATCCATAGCGATCCAGCCTTGCGCGTCCAGTAATTTTTCATTTTTATTGTCCAGCCGCAGCTCCGATTCGTTCCAGCTGTTTTGTACCACACTGAACGGGTAGCTGGCCGCTGCCGTACTGTGAATTACCAGGCAGCCGCGGGCTCCCTGGCGCGCCGCTTCTTCAAATTTATAGGTCCAGCGGCCGTAATAGGTCATGGTTTTGCCTTTAAACAATGTTGTATCCCCGTTATTAAAACCAGGATCATTTACCAACACCATTACGATTTTTCCTTTTACATCCAGCCCTTCATAATCGTTCCAGTTATACTCGGGCGCCACCACTCCATAGCCGGCAAATACCACCGGCACATGCTCGAGGTTTACAATGGCTTCCGTTTTGGGTGTTGATAACACATACTCATCATATCCTTTCAATTGCATTGCTTCTTTTGGCGTATGCACCTGCATCAGGGTATCCGGCTGCGACAGGATATCGATCATCGGTACTTCCTGCAGATAGCTATCACCATTACCGGGCTCCGTACCCAGTGACCGGAACTGTTCCTGCAGGTACGCAATCGTTTTTGTTTCTCCTTCGGTAAACGGTTTACGTCCCTGGAAAGAATCAGAAGACAGTATCTTAATATGCGTTACCAGGTTATCTGTATTGAATGCCGGGTCACCCGCTTTACCTGCATCGGATTGTCCCGGGTTATTACAGGCTGTAAAAACAAGTGCGATCGATACAACAGTAAACAGTTGATTCATTGACTATTTATTTTGAGCGTCGAGATTTGGGAAACGAGATTTGAGACCTGAGATTTGAAATGCATAAGCCCAAGTACGCTCGCAAATCCGAATGTTCAGGTCTCAGGGCTGAAAGCTACTTCTTGCCGATGCGGAACAACCGTCCTTTCTCTCCGTCTGTAATGGCGTATAAGGCCCCGTCTGCACCCTGTACCACATCGCGGAACCGCTGCTGCTGATCGGCCAGCAACCGCTCCTCACCCACCACTTTATTGTTTTCGATCACCAGCCGTACAATATGCATACCACTCAATGCCCCGATAAATAAATTATTTTTCCATTCCGGTATGAGGTCTCCGCTGTAAAAAATGGCTCCGCTGGGCGACACTACCGGGTCCCAGTAATAAACCGGCTGTTCCAGGCCCGCTTGCTGCGTAATACCTGCTCCTACTTTTTTACCACTGTATTCCAATCCATAAGTGATCGTGGGCCAGCCATAGTTCTTTCCGGGTTCAATACGGTTTACCTCGTCGCCACCTTTTGGTCCGAACTCATCCTCCCAAAGGTCACCGGTAACCGGGTGTATGGCCAGTCCCTGTACATTGCGATGGCCGTAAGACCAGATCTCCGGACAGGCATCACCGGCATTAAATGTTGGATTACCAGCAGCCGGCTTACCGTCTTTGGTGATCCGCAATATCTTACCCAATGCAGAATTTAAATGCTGTGCCTGCGGACGGGATACCGTATCGGAGCGCTCGCCGGTGCTTACAAAAAGATTTCCCGCCTTATCCCATACCAACCGGCCACCATAATGGAGCTTACTCGGAAAGGCCGGCAGCGCCTGGTAAATAACGGTTGCTCCTTCAATGGTTTTTTCATCTGCCGCTAATTTTCCCTTGCCTACAGCGGTTAAGGTTCCCGGGGGAACATCCTGGGAAAAAGTAAAATAAAGGGTGCGGTTTGACGCAAAATCCGGATCAATAGCTACATCCAGCAATCCGCCCTGTCCTTCACTGTTCACCTTGGGCAAACCCGTGATGGGTGCACTCAGTTGGCCGCTGGCAGTGGCTATACGCAGGGTACCGTTTTTCTCCGTGATCAGCAAGCGGCCGTCGGGCAAGGCAGTGATCCCCCAGGGATTTACCAGTCCGTCCGAAAGCATTTTTACATCCAGCGGCGTTTGGGTATGTACGCCTTTTATGCGGGTTTGCCCTTCAAATGCCGGTTTGTAATCGCTGTTAGGCTTTTTAGTTTCTACAGCGGCGGCGGAAGAATCCGTATCTCCACCAGGTTTCACATCGTGTGACGAATCCGCATTACAGGCAATGAGCAGGGAGGCGGCCAGCGCACCTGTCAACAGTGGTTTAGCATTAAAATACATTGTTGAATCTTTTTAGAGAGTTTAAAAATAGCACAAATCCAATGAAATGAAGCGGTTTTGATCACAAAATCGGGGCAAACACATCCGATGATGTTGCTGCAAATACGCAGATTCCGTTGATTGCTGCGGATAAAAACGCCCGGGGAACGCGTCGCCCACCTGCGTATCTGCGGTATTAAAACAGGATGCTGAATCCACCTTTTTTTATTAATATACGGCTGTACTGTTAACAAAATAGCCGCAAAAGCGTTTTTCATATAGAAATATATTTCATAAAAAAACGGTGCCTTTAAAAGCTTTTTACGACTTTTGCGGCTCGAAATCATTAATTAGTTTTGTTTTGAACAAAAAGGCAATATACGGTCTCCTCATTGCGATCATTTTACCGCTCACCTGCTATTTTATTATCAAGCATTACAGCGACCAGGCCGTGGTATTGCCGCAGCGTTATTTTCCAGACTCTATTAATTCTTCACTGAAGGATGGTAAAAAGGTTTCGGATACGGTATGGCATCGCATCAATGATTTTAAGCTCATCAACCAGCTGGGTGAAACCGTTACCCTGGATAAATACCGGGGTAAGATCATCATTGCCGATTTCTTTTTTACGCATTGTCCCACCATCTGTCCGCCGCTTACACTTAACATGAAGCGGCTGCAAGGCTCCATTACCAATTCGGAGCGGGTAGGCGACCGCACCAATAACGACGTACAGTTTATCTCTTTCAGTATTGATCCCGAGCGGGACTCGGTACACCAGTTGAAAGCCTGGGCGGACCGGTTCCAGATCAACCCCCAGCAATGGGACCTGCTGACGGGTGATAAAAAGACCATCTACGATCTGGCGCTGAAAGATATGCGCATCGGGTTGGTGGATGGAAAGGGGATTGATACCAGCTTTATCCATACGGATCATTTTGTGCTGATCGATAGCAGCCGGGTGATCCGGGGGTTTTATCACGGACTCGATAGTGCCTCCCTGGCAAAAATCTCCCGCGATATCGTATTGCTGACGCTTGAGAAAAACCCCAATGAAAAGAGTGCGCTCTCCGGGCAATTCAATCTCCTGGCCATCGTGTTCCTGGTGGCCGCTATAGTGGTAGGCTTATTCCTGATCGTGTTTAAAAAGAAAAAAAATGTTGACCCCGTCGTGGACCAAAAATGATAAGAAGGCCAACCTTCTTATTTATACTTTTTCCGTTATTGTATTTGCTGTTGTGGTTGCCCTGGGGCGTGTTCAATTGAACGTTCAGCCGGGTTTTGATGTACATATTTTTGCTCAAATCAATGCCGTCATCAACTCTATTGTAGCCGTGCTGCTGGTAGTAGCGCTGTTTGCGGCCAAAAGCGGTAAATACCTGCTGCATAAACGGCTGATGCTGGTAGCCATGGTGCTTTCCATTCTGTTCCTGGTCAGTTATATTGCCCATCACCTGTTAGCGGGCGACACCAAATTTGGTGGCACCGGCACCATTCGATTCATTTACTACTTCATTCTTGGCACCCATATCCCGCTTGCGGGCATCATCCTGCCGTTTATTTTATTTACGGCGTACAGGGGGCTTATCGGCGAATATCCCCGGCACCGGAAAATAGCCCGTATTACCTGGCCCATCTGGTTCTATGTAGCCATAACCGGTCCCATCATTTATATATTGATCAGTCCTTACTACTAGGCATCCTGTTTAAAGCTTTATACAACCGGCCCGGTGCCGGACGTGCCGGGAACCATTCGTTACATGGAAAAATTCCTGCAGCCGGCAGCGCCTGTTATATGAAAAATATTTTTTATGCTTTTTATATAATAGTATCTTTATAGTAATAGCATTTCTTAACAGTATTTGCTGCTTAATGGCTTTTTATATACAACCTATGAATAAGACAACCGTTAACCAACGCAAGGTAAAAAGCACGCCTCCGGAAAAGTGCTTATCTCCGGAACAGACTTTATTTACTGATCTCTCGCAGCTTATAGATCAAAGTCAGCATCAATTTGTGCAGCAGGCAAACAGTGCCCTTACCATGCTTTTTTGGCATATTGGCAAGCGCATTAATGAAGACATTCTCGAAAACAGGCGGGCAGGCTATGGTAAACAGATCGTGCCTGCATTAGCCGCACAATTAAAAACCCGTTACGGCCGGAACTTTGAAGAAAAAAACCTGCGCAGAATGCTGCAGTTTGCAGAGCAATTTCCTTCTGAGGAAATTGTCGTGACAGCGTCACGACAATTGAGCTGGTCGCATATCCTGGTATTATTGCCGCTTAAAAACCGGGACGCGCAACTGTATTACGCCCGTACTGCATCCGACAATATGCTGAGTGTAAGAGCATTGAGGCATCAAATAGCAATCAAGGAATATGAACGTACAACCATTGCTAATTTGCAGAATACAAGCAATCATCCGGCGCTTCAAAATAATTTCAAAGACCCTTATTTCCTGGATTTTTTGGGTCTTCAAAATACCTATCTGGAAAAAGATTTAGAAGCCGCTATTCTAAAAGAACTGGAAACCTTTATACTGGAATTGGGAAACGGTTTTGCTTTTGTCGATCGCAGGAAAAGAATGGTGATTGACGGAGAAGATTTTTACCTGGACCTCCTGTTTTATCACCGGGTTTTAAAACGATTGGTAGCCATAGAACTCAAGCTTGGAAAATTTGAAGCGAAACATAAAGGCCAGATGGAACTTTACCTTCGGTGGCTGGGTAAATATGAAAAGCAGGAGGGAGAGTTTCCACCGGTTGGCCTGATTTTGTGCACGGAAAGCAGCCGCGAGCAGATCGAATTACTGGAAATGCACAAAGACGGTATTATGGTGGCAGAATACTGGACCGAGCTACCCCCTAAAAAGGAATTAGAAAAAAAGATACATCATATTCTTATAAAAGCCCGCGAACGTATCGAAAATAACCGGTTGCTGGAATAGTTGGTGCCCGTACCGTTTAGCTCCCTGGTTTTATTTCAGGATCATTTTCAGATTGGCAAAACTGCCATCCGACTGGTGCCCGGTCCAAAAACCAATCCGGCCTCCCGCCCTGTTACTCAACCGGGTTACAACCAGGTCGGGTTCCGGCCGGTTGTTTACAAATACCTTTACATCAGCGTTATCAATGACCACCCGCACATGAAACCATTCATCGGGTTGAGGAGGCTGCCGCAGCCCCTGCTCATATTGATTGGGATAATCGGTCCGCAGTATTTTCCAGTCATGTTCCGGCAGTGAAATATACTGAACAGCATGGCTTCTCCGGATCGTATCTGCCGCTCTGAAATTAAACGGCCGGAAATAGACCACTTCCATTGTGCTGTCATTTACGCCATGAAACGCTATGCCAACAAAGCTTTGCTGCAATACATCCCTTCCCTTTACATCAAACTCCAGCACACCATTGGTCAACTGATAGCCTGTCAGCCAGGCTACTCCATAGTTATCTTTGGCATTCAGATAAAGGCTTTTGTTATTTTTCAGATCCTTCTGCAGCGTTATATCCCGGTTAAAAACGGTCAGCTTTTTTCCGGCAACCAATTTTTCCAGGTCAGGTCTTACTTCCCTTACAGACTGTCCCACACAACACATTGTAAAGAAAGCAAGCAGGAGCAATAAAAATGTTTTCAGCATCATATTCGTTTATTGATTAAAATTTAAGTTGGTATCAGGAGCGATGTTCATCTCCGGCTTTTCACTTCTTTTCTGCACGCCGGTGGCGAAAAATACCCGCAGGAATCTCATAACCGTCCGATGTTGGTGAAAGATGCAGATATCCCGTCTGTACTCCGTCCAAACCCACTTCGTTGAATACCAGGGATGCCGTCTTCCGGATATGGCTTTCTTTAAAACTGGTTTTATCAACGGCAGCCAGTCCACCGGCGTTCAGATACATTCCTGCATAGTGCTTATTGTTTGCAATAATAGAGTTGCTGAAAATATATTGAGGATCCGTGCCTTCAGGGCTCAGCCAGAAAAAATTACAATCAGAGATAATATTATCCCGGAAAATAAATGTGTTATTAAAAGGCCCGAACCATACAGCCGCCTCATAAGCCCCGTAAATAATAGAGTGCGTCAGCGAAAAATCCTTTATTCCCCGGAAAAGCAGCAAGGCATTTTTACAACCGTAAAAGATACAATGCTCCACTTCTGTACCTGGTCCATGTGCCCAAAGCGCACCCTGTATGGGCGCTGCATTTTTATCCCCTACAAAATAGCATTGTGCAACCTTTAAACCGCTGTAAAGCGTATCTTCTTTTTTTACCGGGTAATAATAATCCACACCCGGGTGGGCATTGCCGGTAAACTTCAGTCCCTGTATTACGACATTATTGGCGGCGATGAGCAGGCCTACGCAGTGTGGAAATTTCCGGTTAGGATCATTATTGTTGCCGGAAACCGATTGGATCACGGGCATTTTCGCCGGTGTCCATGCGGTGTCATCGGGCATTACAGCAGCTTCTATTGTAAAACGGGCACTGAACCTGTATGCTTTTCCTGTGGTAACCGTTATCTTATTTTTAAGCAGGTACAAACCAGGCGCCAGTTTAATGGTAATGGCGTCATTACCCGGAAGTGCTGCTGCTGCCAGGGCGGCCTTTTCCAAACTGGCAAATGGCGCCACCGATGTGCCCCCGGAACGATCATTGCCTTTTACCGGATCTACAAAAATAGTTTGGGCACCGGCACCACTACAGACAATGACCATCATTGCTGCTGAAAACAATTTTAAGCGATTTTGCATTTTTATGATTTGGTGAAAAATGATGGCACAAATTTGTACGCACTGCCAGAAATTGTAAATTCATGGCCTGTTCAAGTTTGTTCAAATCGCATCACAGCGTTGATTATGGATGAAAACACGGATTATTTGCTAAAATGCCGGGAAGCGGTCGAAAAAAAACTGGCCTGGGGCGATCCATCAGGGTGGCAACACCAGGACTTTGAAAACCTGGGTGACCGGATCTTTGAGTCGACCGGAGTGGTGTTAAGTGCGAGTACGCTTAAACGCATCTGGGGCAAAGTGCAGT
This sequence comes from Niabella pedocola, assembly GCF_021044425.1. Classification (GTDB taxonomy): domain Bacteria; phylum Bacteroidota; class Bacteroidia; order Chitinophagales; family Chitinophagaceae; genus Niabella; species Niabella pedocola. Next base: position 1,396,105 of record NZ_JAJNEC010000005.1, read on the forward strand.
ATAACAGTAAACCCAACCTCAGTACACTGGATGCCCTGGCCCGGTTTATCGGCTATGCCAACTGGAGAACTTTTACAGCGGCACAGGTCTCCCCAAAAGAACCTGTGCCACAACAGAAAACACGGCGTACCGGCAAGTTGGTTATATGGCTGCTGCTGGTTGCTGCCGGAGCCATACTGATCGGTTTTGCCCTGGTAACAAAAACTTCCAAAAAGCTCACTTACCATGCGGTCCGTTTTTCCAGCAGACCGGTTACCAGGGGCGTACCCAACACCGTGGTTTTTGAATATGACGCCCGGCAATCAAATGCCGACAGTGTTTTCATCCAGCAAAGCTGGGACCCTAAAAGGCGGTTCAGCGTAGATAAGAACCGGCATACTTATACCAGCACGTATTATATGCCCGGCGTTTACAAGGCTAAATTGGTTTTAAATGATTCCATTGTAAAAGAACATGACCTGATCATCGAGTCTGACGGATGGATGGGTGCCCTCCGGCATGAACCGGCACCCGTTTACGTAACGGACCGGCTGCAGCATATTCCAGGGCAAACCGGCATCGGTCAGCAGGACCTGGACGATCTGAATTTAGAACAGGGCAAGGCAGCGCCCGTATTGATGCTGGCGAACGTAAACCGGAATTTTGATACCCATAGCAATAATTTTCTTTTAAGCATGGAGCTTCAAAATACCTACAAGGGAACCAATTCCCCCTGCCTCCATACTAATATCCTGGTATTGGGTACAGATGGCTATTTGTTGATTCCGCTTGGCAAACCGGGCTGTGCCGGCGAATTGAATATGATGCTGGGTGAAAAAGCTGTTGAAGGAAGCACCAATGACCTTTCAGCGCTTGGCGTTGATTTTATAAAACCGGCACAACTACAATGCAACGTCCGGAATCAGCAGATCCAAATAATGGTAAACGGCAGGGCCGCCTATACCGGCCGGTTTGAAAAAGATATCGGCCGGATCGTGGGCATCCAGGTAAATTTTTCCGGCACCGGTTTCATCCGCAATTTTCAATTAAAAGCAGCGGAATAGATTAAAAAGAACAAGGGTATTAGGCTATCTTCGCCCCATAAAATTAATATTCAACCATAATGAACGTATTTGAAGTCCGGGGCGGTAATCGTTTAAAAGGAGAGATCCACCCGCAGGGTGCAAAAAATGAGGCGTTGCAGATCATTTGTGCGGTATTGCTGACTCCTGAAGAGGTAACGATCAGGAACATCCCGGATATCCTGGATGTAAACCTGCTGATTGAGCTGCTGGCGGAAATGAATGTGGAAGTGAACCGGGTTGACCGCAGCACCTGTATCTTCCGGGCAAAGGATGTAAACATCGATTACCTGCACAGTGAAGCCTTCTGTAAAAAAAGCGGCAAACTGCGTGGCTCCGTAATGCTGGCGGGTGCCATGCTGGCGCGTTATAAAAAGGCATTTATTCCAAAGCCCGGTGGTGACCAGATCGGGCGCCGCAGGCTGGACACGCACGTGATTGGCTTTGAAAAATTTGGCATCAACATCAATCATAATGAAGAAGACGGTTTTTTTCACCTTTCTGCCAAAGAGCTGAAGGGTACTTATATGTTGCTGGATGAGCCTTCCGTAACCGGTACGGCGAATGTAGTGATGGCGGCCACCATGGCTACCGGTACTACTACTATTTATAATGCCGCCTGCGAACCCTACCTGCAGCAGCTTTGTAAAATGCTGAACCGGATGGGGGCAAAGATCAGCGGTATCGGCAGCAACCTGCTTACGGTTGAAGGGGTAAACTATCTGGAGGGCACCGAGCATACAATCCTTCCGGACATGATTGAAGTGGGCTCTTTTATTGGCCTGGCGGCCATGACCCAAAGCGATATCCTGATCAAAAATGTAAGCGTTCCGGACCTTGGAGTGATCCCCAACCGGTTTGAACAACTGGGCATCCAGCTTGAAATCAAAGGAGACGATATTCACATTCCGTCCCAGGAAAGCTATACCATACAAAAATATTTCGACGGTGGAGTGTTAACCATCTACGACCATCCCTGGCCGGGCTTTACGCCAGACCTTCTGAGCATTGTACTGGTAACCGCCATACAGGCACATGGCAGTGTACTCATTCATCAGAAGATGTTTGAAAGCCGTCTCTTTTTTGTAGATAAACTCATCGATATGGGCGCCCAGATCATTCTCTGTGATCCGCATCGCGCTGTGGTAATTGGCCTGGGCCGTGAACGGAAACTGCGGGGCATTACGATGAGCAGCCCGGATATCCGCGCCGGCGTGGCACTGTTAATTGCAGCACTGAGCGCCGAAGGAAAAAGCATCATTCAGAATATTGAGCAGATCGACCGGGGATACCAGCAGATCGATACGCGGCTGCAGGCCCTGGGAGCAGATATCAGAAGAGTGCAGAAATGAGCCATCAACTATCAGATATCAGCCATCAGACATCAGATACCAGGTATCAGCCATCAGGCGTCAGAAATGATGCAGCGCCTATCGGGGTTTTTGATTCCGGTTATGGCGGATTAACCGTGCTGAAGGAACTGGTAAAGGTGCTGCCCCAATATGATTACCTGTATCTGGGCGACAATGGCCGTGCACCCTATGGTAACCGCTCTTTTGAAACGGTATATGAATATACCCTGCAATGTGTACAATGGTTTTTTGAGCAGGGCTGCAGCCTGGTGATCCTTGCCTGTAATACGGCTTCTGCCAAGGCACTGCGCAGCATCCAGCAAAATGACCTGCCCCGGATTGCTCCGGATAAACGGGTACTGGGCGTGATCCGCCCAACAACCGAGGTCATCGGCGAATACTCTGAAAACGGCGAAATCGGCATCCTGGCAACAAAGGGTACCGTCAATTCCGGCTCTTATCCCATCGAGATCCATAAGTTTTTCCCCGAAGCGCGGGTATACCAGGAAGCCTGTCCCATGTGGGTACCCATTGTGGAGAACAATGAGATCGATACGCCCGGCGCTGATTTCTTTATAAAAAAGAACCTGCATGCACTGTTTCACAAAGGCCCTAAAGTGGATGCGGTATTGCTGGCCTGCACCCATTACCCGCTACTAAAAGATAAGATACAGGAGCATTTGCCGATTGACGTAAAACTGGTCTCCCAGGGCGAACTCGTGGCCAATAGCCTGGCCGACTACCTGCGCCGGCACCCGGAAATGGAACAGCGCTGCAGCAAGAACGGCCGGCAACAATTCTTTACCACGGACGCTACCGAAGATTTTGACAATCATGGCACCCTTTTTTTCGGGGCGCCGGTCAGCAGCACCCATATCGTTTTATAAAATCAACGGCCGCAGTACAACCCCGGTGTTCAGGGTGATTGGAATTCAGCCGATTTCTGCTAACTTCAGGAATCAATCGTACTATTTTTTATCAAAAAACGGAATGTGATGAACAGAAGTGCCTTTCTCAAAACAATTGCCGCAGGTACAGCGGGTTTATATACAACAAACCTGTTTGCAGGCAGCGTAAAGAAAAAATACATGGCCATGCAATTGTTCTCGGTAAGAGAAGCCGTGGCAAAGAACCTGGAAGGCACGTTGGAAAAGCTGGTCGGGATCGGCTATAATGAACTGGAAATTTATGGCTATGACGGAAGCTTCTTTGGTAAAACCCGGGCCGAATTCAGCTCCATTTTAAAAAATACCGGTGTAAAAGTGGTCAGCTCCCATCACCTTACCGGATTCCAGGTAAAATCGAAAGGAACCTTAAAAAACGGCTGGGAACAAGCGGTAGAAGACCTGCATGCCATCGGGGCCCGGTATATGGCCTGCGCCTATTTATTCCCCGAAGAAAGAACCCCTGAGATTTATGCGGCGCTTCCGGACCTGCTCAACAAATCTGGTGAAAAAGCCGCCGCTGCCGGGATGGGATTTGCTTACCATAACCACGATTTTGAATTCGAAAAATATAATAATACACTGGTATACGACCATTTAATAACCAATACCAACCCCAAACTGGTAAATATGGAGCTGGATCTTTACTGGATCAGCAAGGCGGGGCAAGATCCCGTGGCGTATTTTAACAAATACCCGGGCCGGTTCCCGCTTTGGCATGTAAAGGATATGGAAGCCGGAACAGGGGCCATTACCGAAGTGGGCCATGGCACCATTGATTTTGACCGGATCTTTGCCGCAAGAAAAACGGCCGGCCTGAAGAAATGGTTTGTAGAACAGGACACCAGTAAGGGCGATATGTTTGAAAGCCTGAAGTTCAGCCATGACCACCTGGCAACAAAAAAATACATTTAAGCCCGGTAGCGCCATTTTCCAGGTTTTTCCCTACCTTTGCCGTCCTTTCACAAACCAACGGGAGTGGTGTCCTGTGGTTGAAACTTGAAAACCAGCATGTTCTCCCATGCGCATTCAAAAAATAGTGAAAATTTAAAGATATTATGAAACGTACATTTCAACCCCATCGTCGTCGTCGTAAAACCGTTCATGGTTTTCGTAAACGTATGCAAACTGCTAACGGCCGTAAAGTACTGGCCAGCCGCCGTGCAAAAGGACGTAAGAAATTAACAGTTTCCGACGAAAGGAAATTGAAGTAAGCGATCCAACCGCTTGCAAAAGATGGTAGCTCCGGAAACGGGGCTATTTTTTTTGTCATCACTATTGCGCAAACGTTTGCCTCGCCTTCCGCTCCCGGATCCTTAAAAATAGTTGTAAGTTCGGGAATGCTGAATTTTCTGTACCGCTTGCCCGCGATTGCTTTTTGCACACTTTTTACCTTTTTTGTAACGGCTCAGCCCAGGGCTAAACATAATCTGGAGTTTGATCACCTGGCGCCCCGCTGGGATGAGGCCATGCCACTGGGCAATGGCATGCTGGGCACATTGGTGTGGCAAAAAAACGACCGGCTGCGGTTGTCGCTGGACCGTGCCGACCTCTGGGATGAGCGGAAAGCCCTGGATCTTTCAAAATTCAGTTTCCGCTGGGTAGAGCAGCAGGTATTAAAAAAGGACTATAAACCCGTACAGCAATTGGGCGACTGGCCATATGATCATACGCCTTACCCCACCAAACTGCCTGCCGCAGCATTGCAATTCAACCTGAAGGATTTGGGGGCAGTTGTGTCTAACAAACTGGATATCGCCACTGCGATGAATACCGTTGTCTTTCGGTCCGGCGCCCTATTCCGATCTTATGTACATGCCACTCAGCAAGCAGGGTATTTTGAATTTGAAAATCTACCGGCAACTGTTACGCATCTGCTGATACCGGAACTGGAAATTCACAATTATAACTCCGGGAGGTCGGCCGCAGAAAATGACAACAGCCATTCCGGCGAAGGCCTGGAAAAACTGGGGTACGCCAAAGGCACCGTAACCGCTGTCAATAACAGCATCCGCTATCATCAGCCCACCTATCAGCATCATTATTTTGAAGTGCTGGTACGCTGGACAAAAACCGGGAACCGGCTCACCGGTGCATGGACCATTTCCAATGATGAGGCGGCCGTATTGCCGGCATCCAATCCAACAATAAACGGGCAAAGTCACCGGCAATGGTGGACCCGCTTCTGGAGCCAATCTGCCGTGCAGCTGCCGGACGCCGCTATTGAAAAACAGTATTACCTGGAGTTGTATAAGCTGGGTGCTGTAAGCCGTAAGGGTGCCCCGGCAATAACCTTACAAGCCGTTTGGACCGCCGATAACGGCAGTTTGCCGCCATGGAAGGGCGATTTTCACAATGATCTGAATACACAGCTCAGCTACTGGCCCGCTTACACGGGAAACCACCTGCAGGAGGCGGCCACATTTACCGACTGGCTTTGGAAAATACGGCAAAAAAACCTGCAATATACCCGTCAGTACTTTGAAGTGGCCGGTTTAAATGTTCCCGGGGTGGTTACGTTGAACGGCGATCCTATGGGCGGCTGGATCCAGTATTCCTTATCGCCTACGGTGGGTGCCTGGTGCGCCCAGCACTTTTACTGGCAGTGGAAGTATTCAATGGATGATGTGTTTCTGAAAACCCGTGCGTACCCGTATATTCATGATGCAGCCGTTTACCTGGAACAGATCACCCGGTTGCAGCACGGCGTACGAAAGCTTCCGCTCAGCTCCAGTCCGGAATATAACGATAACGCCATTACCGCCTGGTTCCTCGACTGGACCAATTATGACCTGGCACTGGCGAAATTCCTCTTCACCGCAGCTGCGGAAACGGCAGCGGCCATGAAGCAGCCCGCGGAGGCGGCACGATGGAAGCAAACACTTGCTGAACTTCCCGCATATAACGTGAACGAAACCGGTTTAACCGTTGCACCCGGACAAAATATGGAATCCTCGCATCGCCATTTTTCTCCCTATATGGCCATTTATCCGTTAGCATTACTGGATGTAAATCGTCCGGAAGATAAAAACATCCTCGAAAAATCACTCAGGCATATTGAGGCAAAAGGCACCCGCGCCTGGTGCGGGTATTCATTCAGCTGGATGGCCTCGCTGTATGCCCGGGCCTACCAGGCCGACAGTGCGCTGCGGCAACTGCAGATTTTTGCCGCCAATTTTTGTTCATCCAACAGCTTCCACCTGAACGGAGATCAGAAAGGCGGACAGTATTCCGGCTTCACGTACCGGCCATTTACCCTCGAAGGCAACTTCGCCTTTGCACAGGGCGTGCAGGAGTTATTGCTGCAAAGCAGGCAGGGCTATGCGGAGGTTTTCCCGGCCGTTCCTTCCGGTTGGAAAAACATCCGTTTTACCAACCTCCGTACCGAAGGCGCTTTTCTCGTAAGTGGTCAAATGGAAAAGGGAGCCATAAGCAGCATCAAAATAGTAGCAGAAAAAGGCGGGCGGGCGTTATTCAAACTTCCCTTTTCCAAATGCAGGATCCTTTCACAGCAAAACATGCAATTAAAGCAAACCCGTAACGGCTTTGTAGAACTGCAGGGCAAACCCGGCGGAATGGTAGTGCTTGGCAGTGCAAATTAACCCATGCCCGGTTGCGGAATATGATTATTGAGTGATCGCCTGGTACTGTTATCTGCTTTACTTGCGTCGCACCCTTTGACTTCAGCACTTCTATCGGCTATTAAAGCCGGTCACTTTATGGGGTAAGGAACGCTGGTTTGTATATAAATGAATGCCGTTTCCTTCACCGGCTTTAAGTGTGCCCAAAAAAAAGCGCAGAAAAGCACTGAAGGCGCAATCTGAATCTGCGGTCCTGAATGGATTGAAAAATGGGAAAGTATTGTTTAAGCAGGAGCTTCAGATGCGCTGGTTAAAAGCGGCGCCTAATCTGCGGCCTTAATTAAGTTGCAAACAAAAAATTTTTCAGCATTGAACCCGGATATTATAAAAATCGCCTAAGGAAACGGTATTGATATATAAACGACCGGCAGGCACTGAAACAATGCAGTTCCTCTTATTTTTGCATTTTATCCATTGCAACAAGCAAAAACATACCCGTTTTCAAAAAGCGCCCGACTAAAAAGCCGTAAAAAATTACAGGAGGTTTTTAGCGAAGGAAAGCGTTTTCACACCGGTTGTATAAAACTATTGTACCTCGCCGAACCGGCGACGTTGCCGGAAATAAAGTGTGGCGTAGGGGTCAGCAGCCGGTATTTTAAAAAAGCCGTGGATCGCAACCGTATCAAACGCCTGTTGCGGGAAGCATACCGGTTGCAGCAGGCCGCACTAAAACAAACGGCGCTGCAAACCCAAAGCCGGGTTTCGTTGTTTTTATTGTTTACCGGGAAAGAACTCCCGGATTATGAAACGGTTTATAAACAAACCGGCCATCTGTTACAAAAATTAGCCAACCGGATCAATGAAATGGCTCCTTAAAATAACAAGTCTGCCGTTTATCTTACTGATACGGTTCTACCAGTTGGTTATTTCCCCCTGGATGGGACCCAAATGCCGGTACACTCCCACCTGCAGTCATTATTCGTTAGAGGCCTTTAAAAAATATGGCCCCTTTAAAGGATTCTGGCTTTCTATAAAACGCATTTCCCGCTGCCATCCCTGGGGAGGAAGCGGGTATGATCCCGTGCCCTAGCGCTAGGGGCCGTTTCAGGTTTCATGTTCCAACCTAAAACAACCCTGAAGATTATGGGATACATCGAGCATAAAAAGTCTTAAACCTGAAACATTAAACCTTAAACAAAAGCAATGATCACCGGACTGGGACTTGACGTCATCGAAACCGAACGCGTAGCAGAAAAGATCCAAAAGGAACAGGGCTTCCGCGAACTGGTTTTCTCTGCAGAAGAGATTGCCTATTGTGAGCCCAAGGCGCACAAATATGAACATTACGCCGCCCGCTTTGCGGCCAAGGAAGCGTTGTTTAAAGCCCTGGGAACCGGTTGGGTTACGGGTACCGCATTTAATGAAGTTGCCATTTTGGGCGATGAAAACGGGAAGCCGGTACTGCAATTGAACGGTCAAACTGCGCACACCCTGCAACACCTGGATCTGAAAAAAGTAAGCGTATCGCTCAGCCACCTGAAAAATATTGCCGCTGCTGTAGTCATCATCGAAGCGTAACCTGCCCCTGCCTGAGCAACCCGGCCAAACGGCCGGTTCCACCGCATCATTCCGGGCGTTTTCCCTCCTTTTGCGTTAATAATCACCTATTTTTACATTAAGTTTGTGGTGGTGAAACTTCTATTTTGTCTCTGCCTGATTGCAATATGTCCGCCCTCGGCTGCCCAGGATACTGATATTATTCCTTATCTGGAAGCATGGAAGGTTTCAAACCGGTCGCAAAGCTACCGGGCACAGGTATTTTTTGACTCCCTCCGTATCCATAAAAGCGAAATCATCTACCGGAAAAAGTACCTGGATCATATTGCAAAGCTCCGCCAGTATCTGCAGCATAACCCAAACCGGCGATTAGAGGTCCGGCTGATGATGTTTGAGATCATGGCGGGCAGGGAATACCAGATAGAAAACCGATATTATACGACCATTGATGAGGCCATAAAAAAAGCCTACCCCTTGCGGGACGACCAGCTCAATGCCGAACTCTACAGCATCCGGGCAGACATTCCTCCCGCACCGGAAACGCATCTTTTGTATAACTTAAAGGCCATTGAAATCCAGCGCAGGATCGGGTTTGAGCACTTTCCATATGTTCAGAACCGTTTTTTTGGAGTGAGTTATGTGTTATATGGTCAGGGCGATTACATACAGGCCATTGCATACGGCCGTCAGTGTCTTAAGAAATGGGAACTGGATACCGCGCACCGTGACCCCAGGGTTTTTATTTTTCAATGCGATATCCTGGGAGCCGCTTATAAAAAGCTCAACCAGTTCGATAGTGTGAGGAAGTATTATAACCGGATACTCCAGGCATTAAATCAGGAACCAGATCAAAAGGTAGCCTCGCTTTGGCGGGGAATCGCCCTGGGAAACATCGGGCAAACCTATACAAAAGAGCTACGTTTTTCGGAGGCGCTGCCGCTACTGACCGAATACCTGCAAAACAGCCTGGCTTACCCCGATTCACTCAATATTGCGATGGCCCAAAATGCCTTTGCCTCCTTTTATTTCCAGCAAAAAAGATATGATCAGGCCCTGCTTGCAGCAAGGCAGGCCTGGCAGATCGCAAACCGCCAGCATATTTATGCAGAACTGACCACTTCAGCCGACCTTTTGAGTGCCATTTGCCGGCAAACCGGACAGGCGGACAGTGCCTTTTATTACCACGAACGTTCCGATAGTTTTAAGGAAATTACAAGGGAACGGATTAAAAAAAGAGAGCTGTCCGTAGTCAACGCCCAGATCGCTTTTGACAACCTCAGGTATTCGCTGGTGTTGACTCAATCGCTGGCTAATAAGGAAAAAAGCATTCGAAACGCCGTTCTGGCGGGCATCGTACTGCTTACTGTCATTGCACTGTTATTGTACAACCGGAAGCGGGTAAAAGACCAGTATCAAATGCGCGTTATGGCACTAAAGCATGATGCTGCAAAAAGGGATATCCAGGAAGCCAGGGAAAAGATATCCGTTTTCACCAATAACCTTATTGAAAAAAACGAATTGATCCGGAATTTAGAGCAACAACTGGCCAACACGCGACCCGCCGGATCTGAAATATCAGAACAGTTGCTCAATTACCCGCTGCTCACCGAAGAAGGATGGGAGCAGTTCCGGAAAGCGTTTACCAAGGTTTATCCCGCGTTCTTCAACAATCTGCGCCGGAATATTGATAACCTTACCCCAGCCATGGAGCGGCTGGCTGCGCTTGTTTTTTTACAGCTCACCAACTATCAGATCGCCAATACCCTGGGCATCAGCAAAGACAGCGTAGCCCGCAGCAAACGCCGTTTACGTACCGGCCTAACCCTGGCTGCAGAGCAGTCCCTGGAAGACTATATAGGCACCCTGGCCTGAAGCCCCGGGGCACCGTCGCAGGATGCCGTTCCGTATAAAAATTAAATTTAATACATACGCAACTACATACATATCAATAATTTATATAGAGTTCGGAGTTGTCCTTTTTTTGTCCGCCTCTAAACTTGGAGCGCCCGGGTTTTCCAGGCATCTTTACCAAACAACATGAAACCAAATCGATCGTTTAATATCACCCTTCTAATCCTCATAGTGGCCATCCTTCTTTTAGTGGCCGCGTGGATCTACTTTGATCGAAGAATCCGTGCACTTTAATTCAGACTGGTCAGGGGGTCGCAATCAAAAATCATGCTTCAGGCAGGTATTAAATACCTGCTTTTTTTATTTGCCTTATCCGGCTCGTGAGGGCATAAGCAGTATGCCGGCACGTGTCCCCCCCATCCCTTAACCCAATACATCTGTCCGTCCTTTGTCCGCCCCGGGTCCGGTTTTCGTCCTGCCTGATCTTTGGACGGCTGGTTTAAATCCGGCACCTTTAAAAAACAAGCGTATAAGGTATACAGTCCGTTCGAACATTCTTCAAAAAAGATTGGCCTGCCCGCAAACAGAACATTACAGCCTCTTTTTCGACCTGCCGCCTTACGCCTTTAAACCCGCAACCAATTAAAACCATAGCATATGCAACAGCCCTCTCATCAAAAATGGATGCATTACGTAGACGGAAACAAAAAGCTTTTCGAACTTACCATTCCCGGAACCCACGATAGTGGCACCTATCCTTCAGACCTGGAATCGGCAAAATGCCAGGGAATGACCCTGGAACAACAACTCAATGCCGGGATCCGGTTTATTGACATCCGGTTAACCTTCGGTTTCGATGACGATGGCGTGTTATGGGTTGCTCACGGGATCGACAGTTTTTTGGGACTGAGCTTTGAGACCGACATTATCGGAACCTGTAAAAAGTTTTTATCGCAAAACCCGTCAGAAACGATCCTGATGTCCATCAAAAACGAATCCCTGACAGAAAAATGGGGCGATAATGCAAAATTCTATGGTGATCTGTCTGCCATTATTAACCGGTCAAAAACAACCTTTTATTTAAAAGAATCGATGCCCACCCTGCAGGAGGTAAGAGGCAAAATCGTATTGTTTCGCCGGTTTCCCGTAGAAATAAACATGATTCCCGGCACAAAGCCCCACGATCCGCCCCGCCCTGCAACGCCGATACTTGCTAATAACGGCTTGAATATTTATAACCATTTTCCGGCGGATGAGGCTGCACCTTTTACTAATGCATCCATCAAATATTATGTTCAGGACAGGTACTTCCGGTGGTCTGGAGGTTCTAACCGTTCGGAAAAATTTACCGGCTGGGTAGAACCCGCTCTTAATAAAGCGGCGGCAGTTACAGAGCAGGATACCTGCTATATCAATTTTACGAGTGCTACGGGGAGATCCGGCGGCATCCTGCCTTTTACATCTACACCCATGGATTTAGCTGAAACTGTGGTGCCATTATTCAATAACTATTTAAGCAGCAACCCGCCCAACCGTTTTGGTATTATTCCCATGGACTTTCCGGAGTTGAAACCTTATTTAATAACCCAGCTCATCCATTGCAATTATCAAAATCCCATGGTGTTCCCAAGACTGCGGAACCGTTCCAACGGAGCCGAATATCTCAATTTCGACGGGAAACTGCATCATATCCCCAGCCCCGCTATTGCCGCAAACCTTTTTAAAAAGGATTGGGACTGGCAGTCCATTCCTAACTTCAATTTTACGCCCGTTCCTGCTCAAACAGGCGTTCCTCTGTTAAACGGAAGGCTGCTTTCCTTTTCAGGAAGACCGGAGTTGTATATATGCTATAATATAGCCGGGAGCTCCCGGCCGGTGCTACGCCATATCCTCAACCCATCCACACAAAATGCCTACGGACTTTTTGGAACGATCAACCCGGTTTCGGAAGCAACAAAAGGCAATTATGAACTGCAGCCCCCGATCAGCTGGCAGTAAGGAACAGGCAATGGGAGGCAACCGCTAAAATCCTGTAGCAGCTCGGACCGCGCAGATTTGCAAAAAAGCCGCTCGCCGCACAATACTTTTATCTGTGATATCCGTGTTATCCCCCAAACCGGGAATAATCACTGATCCCGCCGCGGTTGTTCTCCCCTCTTGCATATCCGCCAAATGGTTGTGAAGACCTTATGCCTGGAAAATGGCGGCACCCATCCGCAGGAAACCATTTAAATCCTACTTTTGACCCAATGAACGAATTACCATCCCTATCCTTTCAACCGGCAGAGCAAATAAAAGCCTACCAGGAAAAAAAGCTGGCGAACCTGGTGCAGTACCTAAACCTGCACTCACCATTTTATAAACGCCTGTTCCAGGAACACCAGATCGATCCGGATAGCATCCGGCATATTGAGGACCTGGTTCGCATACCACCAACAGAAAAGGAACACCTGCAGCGTTACAATAAAGAATTCATCTCGGTGCCCCAGCACCAGATCGTAGAATATATGGCCACTTCGGGTACGGTAGGGAGCCCGGTAACAATAGCACTAACAGAGAATGACCTGCAACGCCTGGCCTATAACGAATACAGTTCCTTTGCCTGTGCCGATGGCAGCGCTTCTGACATTTACCAGCTGATGCTGACCCTCGACCGGCAGTTCATGGCAGGCATTGCCTATTACCTGGGCATCCGCAAGCTGGGAGCCGGACAGGTGCGTGTGGGGCCCGGTGTACCTTCCCTGCAATGGGAAGTGATTGAGCGGCTGAAACCCAATGCCATCGTAGCCGTGCCCTCTTTTATTGTAAAACTGATCCAGTATGCAAAGGAAAACGGCATTGATCTGAACCGCTCTTCTGTAAAAAAGGCCATTTGCATCGGCGAAAACCTGCGGAAAGAAGACCTGAGCCTCAACATCCTCGGCAGCCGGATCACCGAAAACTGGAACATACAACTCTACTCTACCTACGCTTCCACCGAAATGCAAACCGCCTTTACAGAGTGTACCGCGGGTAAAGGCGGGCATCAGAACCCGGAGCTGGTAATCCTGGAGCTCATCGACGATAACGGAATTCCCGTTGCGCCCGGAGAAATCGGCGAGGTAACTATTACCACACTGGGGGTAGAAGGCATGCCGCTGTTGCGGTATAAAACCGGCGACCTCTGCCGCGCCTTTTATGCCCCCTGCGCCTGCGGCCGGCATACCACCCGGCTTTCGCCCGTTATCGGCCGCAAAAAACAAATGATCAAATTCAAAGGCACAACGCTGTTTGCCCCCGCACTGTTTGAGATCATTCATAAGATAGACGCCATCAAGGAATATGTAGCGGAGGTTTACAGCAATGAGATCGGCACCGATGAAGTGCTCCTGTATATCCTGCCGGCCAATACCTCCGAAGAAACGGATGGCAAGATCAAAACCTACCTGCAGGCCCGTTTGCGCGTAATGCCGCATATAAAATATCTTACAAGAGAAGAAATGCAGCAATTACAGTTTCCCGAAGGCGCCCGCAAGCCCGTAAAGTTTATTGACAAAAGAGTGTAACCCCACTCCTTTTTGAGATCGCTTTCAGAAAAATCCCAATGGGCTGTCATAGCCCAAAAGCACGCTATGCTCAGGGGCAACCCCATCGCAGCTTTCAAACCAATGCGACAACTTTAACGCCCGCCCTTTCCTTCCCGCTTTAACTGTAGGATTAATTCCCCCTTTCCTGAAAAAAAATCGGCAACCTCCTGCCGGCATTGAATATCGCCGGCACTATACACGTGGTAAAGACCTTTGGCAAACGGTTCTTAATCTCAAAAACCCCGGGTTATCCATCAGAACGGGAACAGGCATCGTATTTGTTCCGGTATTAAAAAAAACATTATGGATACCAACAAAAACGAACAGGATCTGCGGGACACAGAAAAAGATCAGGAAAAACTGCAGCCGGACGAAGGCACACTGGACCTGCCCGAAGTAAAAGATATTCCCGGCCAGGAAAATATTCATCCGCCCAACCTGCGTGAAATGGCGGATACCACCATCGCCTCCGATGATGAAGAGGGGGTGGGTATTTTTGACACCGACAACGAACGTCCTGAACGGGGCAATGTGCCCGGGGAAGAACCATCCGAAGCGCCCGCATCGGAAGCATCCAATGCCAACCTACAGGAGGATGAAATGCCGGAAGAAGCCATTGAGGCGCTTGAACAAACCGGATCTGAGGACGACCGGAACCTGCGCCGAGCCCGCCCCGACAATAAAGACGATGAAGGCGATCCGTTAAACGAAACCGCAGAAAACTCCGGAGAAGACCTGGATGTTCCCGGCGAAGAACTGGATGACGAAGACGAAGAGAATGGCGAAGAAGACGAAGAAAATAACGCTTACAGCCTGAGCAACGACAATGAATAACAGGCACAGCCAAGCACCAGATCGGTATCTTTTTTATCATGGGGACGGCCAGCGGCATACAAACCGCCATTGGCCATCCCCTTCCTTTTTTGCGTTCCGCAGCCGCTCCGCCGGCCATATGCCCTCATTTATAGCAATGCCGGTGAAAGAAATGCCGGTTTTTGCAGGCTGTAGCCGGCAATGAAAACACCGGAAATTTCCTTTTGCCTGTAACCACTGAAGCCCCATCCCCTAATAAATTTTTTGATACCAGTGATATATTTCGTTTTTTTGCGCCTTGTTTAATAAATTACGAATACAACAATGATCACAGTAGGGGGAAAACGGCTATCATTACAAGATTTTAATGCAATTTTAATTGATGGCCAACCTATTACGCTTGACGAAGCTGCTTTGGAGCAGGTAAACACCAGTTTTGACTTTCTGAAACAATTTTCCAGTCATAAGTTGATCTATGGCATCAATACGGGTTTTGGGCCCATGGCGCAGTATAAGATCAGCGACGAAAATATTTTAGAACTGCAATACAACCTCATCCGCAGCCACAGCAGCGGCGGTGGTAATGTGCTACCTCCCTTGCAGGGAAAGGCAGTGATGCTCGCCCGTCTTAACAACTTAATGCAGGGTTATTCCGGTGTAGATCCAAGGCTGGCGGTCCTGCTGGCAGCCATGATCAATCATAACCTGGTGCCCTGTATTTATGAGCATGGCGGGGTGGGTGCCAGCGGCGACCTGGTACAACTGGCGCACCTGGCATTGGGTATTATCGGTGAAGGAGAAGTATGGTACGAGGGCACTATTCAGCCGGCTGCTGATGCTTTTAAAAAAGCCGGACTGGAACCCTTAAAAGTGCAGATCCGCGAAGGGCTGGCACTGATCAACGGTACCTCTGCCATGACGGGCGTGGGCCTGCTGAACCTGTTGCAGGCACAACAGCTCCTGAACTGGTCCATCATGCTTTCGGCCATCACCAACGAGATCATGGAAGTTTATGACGACCATTACTCTCATGAACTGAATATTGTAAAACACCATACCGGCCAGCAGCATATTGCCCGCCAGATGCGCGCCATCCTGGAAGACAGCAAACTCATTCGCAGCCGGTCTGAACATTTATACAATCCCGAGAACATCCAGCACGATGTATTTGAAGATAAAGTGCAGGAATATTATTCCCTGCGCTGTATCACGCAGGTGCTGGGACCGGTTTACGACACGCTTGCACACACAGAAGAAACGGTAGTGAATGAGCTCAATTCCGTAAACGACAACCCGGTTGTAGACGTAGCCAATCACAATATTTTTCATGGCGGCAATTTCCATGGCGATTACGTGTCTTTCGAAATGGATAAAATGAAGATCGCCATTACCAAACTAACCATGCTGAGCGAACGGCAGTTGAATTACCTGCTGAACGCACGGCTGAATCAAAAGTTTCCGCCCTTTGTGAACCATGGCGTGCTGGGATTGAATTTTGGCATGCAGGGCATCCAGTTCACGGCTACATCAACAACGGCCGAGAATCAAACGCTTTCCTTCCCCATGTATGTGCACAGCATCCCCAACAACAACGACAACCAGGATATTGTAAGCATGGGCTTTAATGCTGCGCAGATCGCCAAAAAGGTGATCGAAAACGCCTACGAGGTACTGGCGATACAGGCCATGACCCTGCTGCAGGCGATCGACTACCTGGACCGGCACAACCAGATGGCGGCCAAAACCACGGCCGTTTATGCTGCCCTGCGCGAGCAGTTTCCAAAGTTCAGCAAGGATTATCCGCTCTATAAAGACCTGGCAAAAGTGCGCGAGTTTATGAAAGCACATCAGCCATTTTAAATTTATAGTTTTGAGTTTATGGTCTATCGTTTGTTCAAACCATAAACTATAAACAACAAACAAGAAACTAAAAATTATGAACTGGGCATTAGTAACCGGGGGATCCCGTGGCATTGGGAGAGCGATTTGCATACAGCTGGCCAAACAGGGCTTCAACATCCTCATCAATTATAAAGGCAACAAGGAAAAGGCCGAAGAGACCCTTGCAGCCGTACAAGAAGCCGGCGTTAATGGTGCCTTGCTCGCCTTTGACGTGGCGGACCGTGAAGCGGTACAACAGATCCTGGGCGGCTGGATGGAAGCCAACACCGATAAGACCATTGAGGTATTAGTAAACAATGCCGGTATTAAGGATGATGTACTGTTGATGTGGATGAAGGATGAACAATGGGATGGCGTATTAAATACCAGTCTGGGAGGTTTTTTTAATGTAACCCGGCTGGTGGTAAACAATATGCTGCGGCAGCGCTATGGCCGCATCATCAACGTGGTTTCCTTATCCGGATTAAAAGGTTTGGCCGGTCAAACAAATTATTCGGCGGCCAAAGGCGGTGTCATTGCTGCTACCAAGGCCCTGGCCCAGGAAGTAGGTAAGCGGAACATTACGGTAAATGCAGTGGCTCCGGGCTTTATTAAAACAGACATGACCGAAGATATCGACGAAGGGCAAATGAAGCAAATCATCCCTGCCAACCGCTTCGGTACACCGGAGGAAGTGGCACATGCCGTAGGCTTTTTTGCAACAAAAGAAGCGGCCTATATCACCGGACAGGTACTTTCCATTAACGGGGGATTGTATACCTGATTTCAGGGATCCGTCTGCAAAACTCCCCTATCTTTGCAGTGAACTACTGCAAATAATACTTATATGAAACGCGCGCTTTTAAAACTAACCGCCTGGGCACTGATCCTTATAACAGGCCTCACAGCTGTAAGCTGCAGGAAAGAAACCGTTTATATCAAAGACAGGGTGGTCGTACTGCCCCCGGCCCATACCGTTGATGGGATCTGGATGGGGAGCTATACGGTTGACGTTTTACCCCAGTTGGGTCAGCAATATTACAGTCTGATCCTGAAACCGGACGGCACCGCCATTAATGAAACCAAATGGACCGGGCAAACACATATCAACTCCGGAACCTGGCAGATGAAGGGAGATACACTTATTTGTAATACGATTTGCATTTACGGGTACGAGGCCAATATCGGGGTAAAAGAAGTGCATACCGCCATTTTCAATAAAAGGAACGGCACATTAACGAAGGGCGAATGGCGAAATCCAGCTCCCGGAACGGGCAGGGGTGATGTGGTGTTGACGAAAAAGCAGGATTAACAAGATCATTGCCTTTTGCACACAGATGGCTGTGCATGTGCTGTAAACAATACCGCCAATGCCATTTATTTTTTGATACGAACCGATTGCATCCCTATTTATTCATCATAAACGATAGCCTTATGCATCAAGATCCAACTTCATCCGGAGAATTTTCGCTATTCGAAAATAACCTGCTGTACACGCGTGCCTCTTCCGGCAAACGCCTGCTGAATTTAATCGTAGACACCATCGTTTTCTATATGCTTATTTTTCTTCTGGCATTTTTTATGGTGTCTGTTTCCCCGGAAATGGCTCCTTATTTTTTATCCGACGACACCGGATTCTCTTTGATCGGTAACCTGATCTATCTGGCATTATATGCGCTGTATATGGGCGCCCTGGAATCGGGGTTAAAAGGAAAATCCCTCGGGAAATACCTTACCAGAACCCGTGCCGTCAATATCGATGGCACCCCCATTACCGCCCGTACCGCATTCCTGCGCGGACTGGCAAGGGCGGTACCCTTTTGTGCCTTTAGTGCCCTGGGCAGTCCCTGTGATCCCTGGCAGGATCGGTGGACAAAGACCATGGTGGTTGACGAACAGCAAAGCGGATCTTAAAAAATCTTTTTGCAGTCCTGCCTGGCAGGAACATGTATTTCCTCAAAACGGCGTTCCCGAACCTTAAGCAGGACCGTTCCGTTTGAGTATTCGGCGTGGCAGGCTCCCTGTGATCTATGGAGGAACCAGTGGTTCTAAAACCCGGGTAACCGATCAGAAAAAAAATGCAGTAGTTCCCGGTGTTACCAAACCGGCATAACACCGGAAGCACCAGCGTATGCCGCCGGTCTTTTTACCTGGAACAAACTCTTTATAGATCACTTCGTGGTTCCGGCTCCCTCCACCGGCGTATTTTTCGTTTCATGAGCCGGCCTCAACGATTGGTAATCAGGTTTACAAACGCCGGTGTGTTGCTTAAAAAATGTTGTGATAAAAAATTTGTGATAAAAAATTTTATCACAAAAACCATATCACAAATCCTACCAGCTGCTGCCGGCACCACCACCACCCGAGCTGCCTCCGCCCCAGCTGCTACCGGAGCTGGAAGAACTGCTGCTGCCCGAACTGCCGGAGCTGCCGGAACTGGACTGGGACTTTCGCGGAATGGTATACTCCTTACGTTCCTGGTAATGGCAAAATTTGCAGGTATACACTTTCAGCCCCACACCGCTGCTGGAATACGTAGCTGCCTCAATGGTTCTGTCAGACTCCAGGTAATATGCCATGGTATTGCACCTTGGGCAATGGCTGTATTTACTGCTCAGCAGTACGCCATGCAATTTAAATGCCTTCCCGCCGTTTTCGGCCCATACATCATAATCTACCGACTTCAGCTGCTCTTCCATCTTTTGGGCATCGGTCAGGTAGTTATCATCCTGCTTTTCTTCCTGCAGGCGCATCTCGCTACCCGTATCACTGATCACCATGCCCTCCTTTAACCGGGTCAGGTACTGTCCTACCCGCTCCCGGTAATAGAGCAACGGAAAAGGCAGTACTTTATTGGCGATGGACTGTTTCCAGCGCTGGTCCAGTTGCCGGGCATAGAAATACATCATATCATCCTCCGCACCCTGCTGCTCCTTACGGCGAAGCTGTGCCAACAGCCGGAATACCGTAACGCTGGTAGCCACCAATGCAAATACATAAAAGAACGCCACGCCCGTAAATATATTCACCGGCACACCGGCTATTCCAAAAATAATCACCGGCAACAATACATAACAACCCAGGAACCGTAGTAATAAGAACCACCAGGGTCTTGCGGCATCAAAAAACTGACCCCGGTCCTTTTTTTCAAACAGGGTCTTCAGCCCTGCCAAAAAAAAGATCACGTAAAGCAGCAATACCCAAAAGCCACCCCAGCCCACATGTTTTTGATACAGGTTGATGATGCCGCCGGAACCGGGAGTATTGCCATATGAGGGAGCCTGTGCCGGTACATCCAGCGGAATGGCCGCATCAGGCACCGCTTCCCCATAAGCCCCGGCTATAACGGTTCCGGAGAGCAGCTGCACCACCTGCTGCACACCGTTTAATACCGCAGCATCATAGTTGCCCTGCTTTGCGTAGGGCACCATATAATCTTCCTGTATCTGTTTGGAAACAAGATCCGTCAGCTTTCCTTCCAGTCCATATCCCACTTCAAATTCCATGCGGCGCTGATCCATCACTAATAGCATCAGCACACCGTTGTTCTTATCTTTCCGGCCCACACCCCAATACCGCAACAGTTCCATCGCAAAATCCCGCGGCACTTTTTTACCGATGGACTGCAGCACTACAACGGCCACCTGGTCGGTGGTGGAATCCTCAAGCCGTTTCAAATGACCGTTGATTTCCGCTACTGTACTGCTGCTTAATATGCCGTCGGGATTGCTTACATAGTTGAAACTGGGCGTACTTTTTGGATCCGGAACTTCCTTAACGGTCCACTTCCGCTGCGCCGTAACGGGCAGGCAGATCAGTAACCATAGTAAAAAAAACAAGGAAGAAAGCGATCGAGCTAGGTGTGTCATGAAGAATCCTGGGTTAAATAACAACAAAATAACAAAAAGATCAGGGAACCAGATGTATTATTATTACACCTGGTTCCCTGAAAAAGCCGGATTTCATTTATAGGGTTCCGGTCTGCTTATTGCCCTTATTTTTTTTCATCCAGCACCACCCACCGGTTCAGCGTATTGTTTGCCGATTCCAGCACCACTTTATAAAAAGCGGCAGGTTGGTCCTTTACATCAATGGTAACATGTTTTTGCCGGAGCGGAATTTCACCGGCCAGTTTATACGCGTCGGTTCCGCCCGTTTTTGTTTGATTGGTAGTGCTGATCCAAACCTTTACTGTGCCCTGCTCCGCGGCATCAACCGGCGTCCAGGTAATATCGAGTTTATGCTGAAAATAGTTCACCTGCATATCCGCCAGCGAAACCTTCCCGATCATTGCCACGCCGTCCAGCTCCCGTTCTACAGCCAGCGGTACTTTAATATTCATATACCGTGCTATTGTTGGAAAAATATCCACCACACCCGGAACAGCCTCATCCGCATACGTATTTAGTGCCGGGTTATTGGTGATCATCCAGGTGCTGCGCTGCCGGGGTGTTTGGCCGCCATGTCCTTTACCATTGGCCTCCGAGCGCCCGTGGTCGGTTGTAATAACGATCATCCAGTCTTCCTTGAACCGGTTCTGCCGGTAACGGATGGCCTCCCATACACGGCCCATTTGCCGGTCCAGCATTTCCACAGCTTCATAAAATTTCGGGCTATCGCCATATCCATGCCCCATATCATCGGTGTACTCAAGATAGATCCAGGAAAGGTCGGGTGCCTGCTGCCGGATGCTTTGCGTAGCTTTATCCACCACCTGTTCATCAATCAAATGCATCCGGTGTACCGGTCCGTTTTTGGGAAACTTCAGGGTATCGTGCTCAAAGCCGTCTGCCGAAATATCTACATGGATCTGCCCGGTTTCCGGAAGACCGTCTCCTACCAGTTTTGTACGGTTATCGAGCCAGCTGGAAAAAACCGCGATCTTCTTTTGCGGATACTGGTCTTTCAATAACCGGAAAATGGTGGGATAATGGTAGTTGGGTGCCGCAATATCATTGTCCCAAACATTATGCTTGTTGGCCCAGGTACCGGTAAGCAAACTATTATAGCCTACCGCAGAAATCGTAGGCGTTTCCGAATAGGTGCCCTTACCACCTCCCACATAAGCCCGCGTATACCGGCCGGCCCGTGCAATAGCGTCCATATGCGGCGTAGCCACCGATTCAATTACATCTGCAGGGATGCCATCAGCAATTACAAATACCACTTTTTTTTGCTGTTGCGCAAACAAGGTCACCGAACCGGCCAGCAGTCCTATTATAACCAGCATTCCTTTTCGTATCATATGATTCCTTTTTTAAAAACCGTGTGCAATATATTCACTTTCAAAACCACCGTTCTTATATAATTTTAAAATAGCATAGCCCGGCGGTGTTTCCAGGTAGTAGCCAGGGCCGGCAGAATCCTTATCCCCCTGGCCCCACCAGAACCCACTCATAGCGCCATTACAGCAATACCAAACGCCGTTATAGGATGTTTTATCATAAAGATGATTATGCCCGCTCAGGGAGGCTCTTATCTTGTCTTTATGCTTATAAAAGAGCCCCTTTAATTTTTTGTGATCGCTGTGATTGCCTCCTACCAGTATGGGCGTTGCTCCAAAAGTAGGGTAATGCGACATCACCAGCGTGGGCGTATTTGCGGGTGTTGCCGCCAGGTCATCTTCCAGCCATTTAAACTGCTCATCATCCAGTGATATATTGTGGTTATTGCCGTCCAGCACAATAAAATGCCAGCCATCCCTGGTAAAGCTGTAGTAGCGATGCGGTATCTTTAATCGTTTTACCACATAATCTTTACCATACATGGCATCTTTTTTATCCGGAGCGGCCCACCACATATCATGATTTCCCAGGCAGCTGTAAAGATCGTAGTCCTTTATTTCCTGTATGCAATCGTCCCACAGCTGCCATTGCTCGGTTACACTTTCTCTCTTTACATTGTCGTAAGAGGCGTCGTGAATGGCGTCGCCCGTATTCAGGAAAAAATC
Source organism: Niabella pedocola (assembly GCF_021044425.1). Classification (GTDB taxonomy): domain Bacteria; phylum Bacteroidota; class Bacteroidia; order Chitinophagales; family Chitinophagaceae; genus Niabella; species Niabella pedocola. The sequence goes on from NZ_JAJNEC010000005.1 coordinate 1,418,661, forward strand.
AACACCCGTTTTTTTGATCCTTTTCAGGCACGCTTTAAACCGCTGGGGCGCATTGTCGCCGGGGCGGATGTGTACGTCTGTAATATGCGCCAGCGTAAGCAGGGGTTTCTCTTTACGCGATCCACCGGCCGCTTCTAACCCGCCGGCAAATACGCCTCCGGTAAGCAACGATGCACCTGAAATAAATGTTTTCCTGTTCATCCGAACATTATTGATTCATTAAAGGTTGATTACAAAATTTTCAAACGGTGTCCACGAACCGCTGTTGTCGTAAGACACTCTCAGCAGCCGCGTGGAGCTACATCCTGGTTCCGATTTGAAAAATATGCCAAAAATATGCGCGGCACTTGTAACGGGTACATAGGTAACCGGTGCGCCGGAATTTACTGTATAAAACGGACACCCATCCACGCTTTCCACCTTGAAATAGTTACCGGATATACTGCCATACTTAAAATACACAGAGTTTTGATACGGTGCCGGAGGGGCGGGAGCAGGGTTGATCGTAATACTGGTAAACTTCCAGGGGCTTGTTATAGTGCCATACATGGGTATACCGGTATAAGCAGCCGTTACCTTTTCTACGGAATGATTGTTTTGAGGACCAGCCGGCGGCATAAAGGAAACCATGGCCAGGAACAGCGGAAGTACGATCAGCGGGAAGCATTTCTTTTTCATAAAAAACATTTTTTAGGATATTTAAAATTTGAATTAGGAAATCGATTTTGGGCTGCGGCAATATCATTCATCATTACTGCCATCCAAAAGGCTGCACCAGTTTGGAGTTCTGACTGATTTCCAAAGCCGGGATGGGTAAATAATAATACTTGGGTTCAATAAATGTTCGTGGTGTAACACCGGTAACAATGGGTCCGCCGCTTTCGCCGTTTTTAAGATAAACGGTAACGCCGCTTTCCTTATACCCACCGGCTTTATAATAGATCAGTTTGATCCCCAGTGCATTTTTTACTTTGGCATCCTCTGCAGGAACGGATGCAGATTTACTAATCAGGATGATATCCGGTATATTGTCGCCAGTGAGATCATATTGTCCCAACCCAGGGAAATACAGCCCCTCTGCATACCGGGCAAACTCTTTGCCTGCGTGCCAGCGCAGCAGGTCATCATACCGCTGGCCCTCCAGTGCAAATTCCACCCGTTTCTCGCGGCGAATCTCCAGCAGCGTTCCTTTATTGCTCCCCGTAACATCCGGGTATTTTGCAGCCAGTACCGGGTCTGGATTTGCATTAGCCGCTGCAAGAGTCAGTACCGGCGCTGCGGCCCCGTTCCACGCACGTTTCCGTAATAATCCGACCGTTTTATCCAGGTCATCTTGAGTAACCGTACCCAGCTCTGCCACCGCTTCTGCATAGGTCAAAAGCACTTCTGCATACCGAATTGCGGGTACATCCACACTTCCAATGATAATATTGTCGGTACTATTGATAAATCCCTTCAGCTGGTGATAGCCGGTAAAGCTTACACTCAGATCCTGTATATAGGGTCGGGTATCCGGAAGTTTTATAAATCCCGGCGACATAAATGTTGTGTAGATCCGCGGGTCTCGATCCTTAAATTCATCTACAAACTGCAATTGCTGGTAGTTGGCATTGTCTGTAAACCGGGCACCGTCTTTCATCAGGTAGGTTTGCACCAGGTCACGCGAGGGAGACTGCTCATAGTTGCCGCCTATACCGATGTTATTACCCCCCGAAACCCCTTTATTAGCATCGTAGGCCGTATTCAGGATCACTTCCTTATTGCCGCTCAGATCCTGGCTGTTGAATAAATCTCCATAAACCGGAGTAAGTATAAATTTTCCGGATGCCATCACATCGCCAGCCTGTACTTTGGCAATTTCCAGGAATTTGCCAGCGGTGGCCTGCAGGTTCAGTTCCGGATGGTATCTCCGGTAGGTGCCTTCAAAAAGTGCCATGCGTGCATACATGGCTTTTACAGCCCAAAGCCCCGGTGTACCAGCCGGTACCTTCTCCCGCACATTTGCTACGGCAAAATCCATATCGGCCAGAATACTGTCCACGATCAGCGTTCTGGGATCACTCGCCTTATAAAGAAATGCAGAATCGGTCGGGTTAATCGTTTGCCCATACCAGGGCACGCTGGAATAGTTTTTAACCTTAGCCAGGTAAAACTTAGCCCGGTAATAACGGGCAAGGCCGGCATAATGATTTTTAATTTCATCCGCCACTTTTGCCTTTGAGTAGTTCTGTAAAAAATAATTGATCGAACGGAGTCTACCCCAGCTCCAGTTGGCCGGAGCATTTTGCGAGCTGATGTTACCGGACAGGATATTTTTCATGGTAACATTGCCCGTTGTGGCATAATCATCTGTTGCCTGTTCCGAGCCGCTGGCGTAGATCCCGGTTCCCGGCTGGTCTAGCAGTCCGTTTATATAAAGCGCAAGATCATTTTCCGAATTAAAGAAAAGCTGCGGAGAGATCTCTGTATGGGGATAGCGGTCCAGGAATCCTTTTTTACAGGAAACGGATAAAACACTGATGCATATTATGTAGAAATATTTTTTCATGTCTCTTTTATTTATACAGGATGAAGATTAGAAAGTAAGATTCAGCCCTACGGAATATTTACGCTGGTAAGGATACGCCCATCCGTAACCATCGATGATGGATTCGGGATCGACATATTTTTTAATTTTGGAAAATTCGAAAATATTTTCCCCTGTGAAGAAGATACGGAGGCGGCTGATGTTGACCCGCTCTGTGAGTTGCCTGGGCAGAGTATATCCCGCAGTAATATTTTTTATCCGCAGGTAAGCAGCGCTCAACAGGTATTGACTTTGGGGAATATCCAGTCCGGCTGCGTTGCCGTTGCCATCCCTGTAGTTGTTGTCTGCCAGCCAGGATTGCAGTACGGGATAATAGGCGTTGATGTTTGCATTGGCCAAACCGGCATTGATATACGCCTGTGGGTAGGTGGCTTTTTCAGCATCCGTAGCCGCTGTGGGACGGTAGAAATCCAGGTTCCAGGGGTAGATGTTGGCATAGGGTTGCTGATACAGACCCCAGAACAAATAATGGTGTGGATAATAATCCATTTTAGCAACGCCTTGCAAAAACACGGAAAGGTCAATATTGTTCCATCCCAGATCCAGGTTAAAAGAATAGCGATAGCGAGGCTGCGTATTGCCAATTATGCGCAGGTCTTTGGGATCTTTATCGCTTAGCCCCAGCTGAATCTTCTTATTTCCATCCATGTCTTTATAACGCGGCCATCCAGGCACAATATCCAGTTCCCCCCAGGGAATAATGGCCGATTGATCCAGAGCAGCAATCTCTTCCTTGGAAGCAAAAAGTCCATCATTTTGCAGCCCCCACAATTCGCCTACGGTTTGCCCCTGCCGGTACGCTGCGCCAAACAAACCAAGGGGGTTATCGTATTTAGTAATTTTGCTTTTACTGTCCCACACCTGCACTTTCGCATTCAGCGAAAAAGGTTTATTTGCCACATCAAAGGAAGTATTGTATCCCAGAGTAAATTCCCATCCCCGGGTTTCCATATCTGCGGCATTCTGTTTCGGCGCAGCAGTTCCAAGAACTGCAGGCAAAACTCTTGCGGGGGCAAGCATACCGCCTGTCTGCCTGATATAATAGTCAAATGCAAGATTAAGCCGGTCGTTCAAAAAGCCCATATCTGTACCCACATTTGTGGTCGATACCTGCTCCCACGTATAATTGGTCGGATCTACCGTTAAACCGGGTGAACCGGTAATCGGCGGGCGCACTCCATCCACCAGGTACCCCGAAGTACCTTTGGGAAGATTTTGTATATACCCGTAATACTCTCCTACTGACTGGTTCCCTTGTTTTGCATAGGACCCTCTGATCTTAAATGTAGAGAATACCGACCCCATTGCTTCCCAGAATTTTTCCCGGTTTACGACCCAGGCACCGGAAATACCTGGTGTAAATGCCCACCGGTTCGTTGGTGGAAAACGGGATGATCCATCTCTTCTGGCAATAAGGTCGATAATATAACGATTACCAAATGTGTAATTCAATCTGCCGAAGTAGCTTCTTACGGCATAGTCGTAATAGGGAGATCCAAAGCCCGTTTGTTGAATCGAGGGTTCCGTTCCCACTGTAAGATGGATAAAGGGCAGGCCTGGTGAAATCAGTTGATTACGGCTTACACTCAGCGGATCCCACTGGTAATACTCCTGGTTATAGCCCGCTGTAAGTTTGAACTCATGCTCTCCTACCGTTTTATTGTAATTTCCAAAAAGATCATAGATATCCTGTTTCACGGTTCCGTTCACATTGGAGATAACACCAGGGGTATTGATGGTCCGCACATCATTAGGCCCGTAACCCACATTAAAAGGAAGACTTGAATAATCGCTTTTCCACAGCTCACGCTTGTGACTCATTGTACCCGTAAAAATCAGGTCCCCCTTTAAAAAGGTAGCCACGCCGCGCAGGATATTAGTGAACCCAAAACGCGTTTCCATATTCCGTCCGCCATCCACCAACCCGCCTGCAAGTATACCTGCACTGTTGTTACCCCAGGTTCCGTCCGGGTTCTTAGGCACATTCACCGGCTGTGTATAATAAACATCGGTTACGTTATAGGTGGGCATGTCCTTGATGAGCTGGTAGGTTGTCAGGTTATCTTCCACCTTCAGCCAGGATACAGGATTGATACCGAGATTCGCCCGGAGGCCGTACCGGTTCCAGTCATTCTTCGTAATCTTTATCAGACCGTTTTCCTTGGTATAGTCCGCAGATAACAAATAGGTAATCGGCGCTTTCCCGGCAGATGATCCGCTGAAAGAAAGTGTGTGATAAGTAGAGAAATTACTATTGCTAAAAAAGTAATCATTAAAGTTATAATCCCCCATATAAGCCCATTCTGCGGGTTTATCCGGGTTGGGCATTACTTCCGGTGCCGAGGAAGGATCCTCTGAGCGCTGTTTGGCCCAGGTCTGCTCCCAGGGTAAAAACGTTCCATAGTTGGGTGTATTCCAGGGCGAATTGTCAATTGCCAACTTGCGGAGCTTTTTATAGATAAAAGGATCGGTGATCGGATCCGGCATCACGGTTCTTTTAGACAGAGCAAAGTAATTATTGTAAGATATAACCTGTTTTCCTCCTACCTTACCTTTTTTTGTGGTGATCATCAATACTCCGAACGCTGCACGGGCACCGTAAATAGCAGCAGAACCTCCGTCCCGGAGCGTAGTGATCGATTCTACATCTGAGGGATTTAACCGCAGCAGGTCATCATTCTGCGAAGCCACACCATCAATCAAGATCAGAGGAGACCCCCCGTTGATGGATCCCATGCCCCGGATGTTGATGTTGGGAACAGCCCCCGGCGCACCGCCGGCATAAGAAATATTCAGTCCGGCGCTCAACCCCTGCAGGCCCTGCAGGATATTGGCCACCGGGCGTTCGGCGATCTTTTTTCCAGCGATCTGATCCACGGCACCCGAAACATTGATCCGTCTTTGTGTACCATACCCCACCACTACTACCTCATCCATACCCTGATCATTCTTTTTCAAAACGACATCCAGTGTCTCGGAAGCAGTTACGACAACTTCTTTTGTCTCATATCCTACAGACGACACCGTAAGCACATCCCTTTCTTTTGCGGGTAGCACAAACATGCCCGAAGTATCTGCCAACGCTGTAATTGTTGTTCCCTTCACTAAAAGCGTGGCATTGACTACCGGAGCACCGCTTTCATCCCTTACAAATCCGGTTATTTTTTTTGTTTGAGCGATGGCCGATGCGGCGGGAAATAAAAAAAGCAGTAGTACTAGATAAATAGATCTGGTCATTGCAATTTATTTTATGATTGGCAAAAATATTTAGTTAAACGCCTTGGTATTATTATGTTAATGTTACGTTTTTTATCAAAAATTAAACCGGCAAATAAAAGAGGTCATTGTCCTCAAACCCAAGCCCATCGCTAATACAAATATATATAAGGATTTTTCCTAAAAAAATATTTTGAATGAACATTTAATTAATTTATTTTCCAGAAAGTAACATGCAACCGGTTGCGCAGCTCCCCGATTTTGATATTTTTTTTACCATCTTTGAAGAACAATCGATTTTTTGCTTACCTTAATAAAAAATCAAAAAAGTAGGTATGGGGAGAAAAAGCCTGAAAGAGACTCGGCAAAAACAGATCATTAAAGCCTTCTATAAGTTGGCTAAAAAGGAAGGTTTGGAGAATGCCTCCATCGCAAAAACAGCCGACCTTCTGGCCATCAACCCCAGTTTGGTCATCCACTATTTTAAAACCAAGGAACACCTGGTATATGGTCTTGTAGAATATATACTGGACCGGTACCTGCTGATCTTTGATGTGCCGGAGAATGTGCAGCACAATCCCAAAAAAAAGCTATTGGCGGTTATCGATAATATTTTCTCCCACAAATGGAATACCCTTTTTGATGATAGTGTTTCCTATAGCTGCTACTCACTTGCCTTTCGCGATAAGGTGATTAAAGAAAAATACAAAATCCTGCTGGATAGCCTCCGCAAGAACCTGGAGCACCTGATCATCGAATGCAATGAAAAAGGATACCTGAAAGTTGATGACACCGCGGCTGTGGCCGACCTGGTATTCATTTTGGTAGACGGTGCTTATTATTACCTGAGCCTGGTCAGCAACAAACGGGAATACAACAAAAAGCTGGGCACATATAAGAAACGAGCGCTTGGGTTACTCAACTTTTCTGTTCCGGCTTCTTCCGCAGGATAAATATTACAGCTGTTACCGCAATAATACCCCAGGCAAGATTTACCACCAGGTTGGGATAATCCTCCAGGTTAACTGCATGGATGATGAGTCCCAATGCCCCAACCATATTTAATAAATGATAGAGCGGGCGCCCGGCCTTTAACCGGTTCAAGCTTAAAAACAAATAGGCCACAAGATAGGCAATACTGCCAACCCAACCCATCACCGATGACATCTTATCACCTGATAAAAAAAGAAAAAAATGCAGCATGATTTTTATTGAGCTGATTTCATAATTTTAACGGGCACCCACAACAGGGGATTCCGCCCATTCTCATTCTGGTTATAAAATTAACAGAAACATTTTTTGTCGTTACGATTTATATGTGAAGATTTTGAGAACAGCAGCCGGTAACGGTCCGTACCCTGTTCCTGTTTGCCCCTGTTACCCGGCCGGTTTCTTAGCCCCAGGTTAGCATGCATAAAAAAAAGCGCCGCATGGGCGCTTACTACTGCCGGAGTCCTCTCCGGGCCGTTACCGCTATTTTCGCTTTAAAGAAGGTACCAAAAGCATTTTCGCCGCATCCCGGTAATCGACCAGCAATACAGCCCCCCGCTCCGGAAACCGGTACATTCTTCCCGTAATAAATCCTTTTACGGTTAAGGCAGACCGGCCGGTGTATTCAAACCACACATCGCTCCACATACCGGTCCCCGGCGTTGCCGCCACACTGCTGCTGAGTATCAGCTGACTTCTTTTATCACCACAATTACACATATGTTGATTTTAATCTTCTTTATAAAAGGGAACATCCGGTTTACCGGTTGCCCGTTCCAGCAAACAGGCGGCGCCGGAAAGGGCCAGCCAGTACAACAACCGTTCCCACCAGCCGGCGCCCAGCCAGCAACCAAAGGGCAACGCGATCCAGATGCTTGCACAATAGAAACAATCCATCAGCTTTCCCCAGAAGCTGCTGCCGGCTTTTTTCCGAAGGAGAAACACAACATCAAACGGCCCGTCTTCACTGGTCGTCAGATGCGTGATTCTCCAAACGGCTAAAACAGAAAGCAGGAAGTAACACATGTATTTTTAAAATTTCCGGCGTTTTATTAACAGATGCATATCATACGGCAACGAACCAGCCTTTCACGCGTGTCATCAGGGCTCCAGGGCAAAAGCGGCCACCCGGTACGGCGCATCTTTTCCGCTTTGACGATACGTGCCATCCGTGGCCATCGCGATCACTGAAAGCGTTTCTGCAAAAGCAGCTTTACCACTGCCGCCGGCATAACAGGTGTCCAGCAACTGAACGGGCGTAAAATGTTTGCGGTAGATACCGGCTGCCAGCGTGTATCCCGAGGCGTCGTCAATCACCATTCCCAGGGCCCCGGCATTGGCCACTCCACCACAGGTTCCTTTTGATACGCCAAAACTAAATACGGCAAAATCATTCGGATGGGTAGCCAGGAATGAAAGTTCCAGATCTGCTTCCGCTCCTTCGGGTTTATACTTTACAAAACCACAGCAATCCGATGCCGCCGGTGCGCCGTTTACATTTACCGTAAACACCGCGGAATTGCAGACGCTGTTATCTACACGCACCAACACCTTAAAGGCATCTGCGGATGTTGCCGTAACCCCCGCCAGTAACTCATCGGGCGCATTCACGCTGGTATCCGCGTCATCAAACTTCGGCACTTTAAATGTTGTTTTGGGAACATTGGTCAACAGTGTACCAGACTGGTTAAACAATTCCAGCTTAAACTCATACAATCCATCACCACCGGGTGCAGCTCCGTTCTTCAGCTGCACAGAATCGATACCAATCGTATGAGTATTGTGCGTACGCTCATACCATTGAGGATCCGTTTGCGGAGCATTAAACGGCGCCTGGCTGGGCCGCTCCGGCGGAATGATATACAGGTTATTCTCCCCGCCTACCGTGAAAGGTCCCAGTTTTACATTGTCATGCCCGATCTGCTGATCGCCGTTGCCATCGATAAAAATAAAATCATAGCTCTTATACTCCGGCGTGTCGATCTGTTCTGTTGTGCCGCTTACAGGATTCAGATCCGCAGCGTTCACTTTCCGGTAACTCCACCGGTAATAATAGATATCATTGCGGGGCAGCCCCTGTCCAAAGCCCATATAGAAATGAAACGTACCACCAAAGGGCCGTTTAAAATCCCCCACCGATGTACTGAAAAAACCATCCCCGATAGCGGCCGCATCAGTAAGTCCGATACGGTTGTATGATACCGACTGCCCTGCAGGAGCCTGCAGATAGCTTTGCTGATTGATATGGGTGACGCTGGTACCGCCGATGCTCCGGATCATTACCAGGTCCCCGGGCAGCGGACAATTACAACAACAATCCACCGGAACACGGGGGTCGGTTATATGAATAGACAATTCGGTTCCGCAATGGTAATCCCAATAGGTATTACAGGGTTTAGGCGGGTTGTATACCGTTGTCCATACACCATTCACCAGGTACTCTACCCAGATGTACAGATCCGGCTGGTCGCCAAAACAGCGGTAGGAAATGCTGGTATCAAAGCGCCCGCTGGCATCCGTATAGACCACTTTCCGCTCTGTGCAACGATAGAGCCAGGGCCACCACCAGGGCCGCAAACAAAACCAGGGATGCAGGAGCGCATAGTTGTTCACTATCGTATTCCGGATCTGGTCCAGGTTCCCGGATAAAAGCTGCTGTCGCAGATCTGCACCGATATCCGGTAGCTTCTCCGCCGCCTGCAATTGTAATTGCTCCGGTGACTGGGTGTTAAAAATAGCTGCATCCGCCACCGCTGCATTCCGGGCGGTTTGCAAAAACGGCGGCGGATCCGGAACAGGAACAGGGTTCCGGATCACTTCGGCAGGATTGAGAAACAGCTCGGGGATCTTTGCGATAACCGGATCCGGGATCCGGCGAATCCAATAAATGATCGGATCGATTTCACAGATATGTACCCGGGCCCGGCATACCGGGCGGTCTTCCCAGCTATTGCCATAATGCACCCATTTAGAAACCTTGCCGCTAACCCTGCACTGGCAAACCGGCCAGAAACGGCTTACAGCAGCAGGAACGGGTAAGATGGAAACCTGCCCGCCGTCTGCAGTACTGCTGAGTACGGCTTCGTAGGGTTGCAGTTTTTCAAGAGCAGCAATGGTTTTTATTTTCTGTACTTCTTTATCCGTACCGGGAGCCAGGAACACCCGTAGCTCATCTGCACGAATCCCGTTCTTGTCGGCGCGGAGCGCTGCCGCTTTTGAAAGATCAAATTCGAGCACATTGTTCCGTACCGGTTGTACCTGCAGGAGTAACCCGTTGCAGTAAAAAAGAAATCCAAAGACAGACAGGGCTTTATCCGGCGGCTGTTCATAGCTCACCGCAAGCGATAGTTTTCGTATTGCTTCCATAAAATATATTTAAAGATTGAGAATTGAGAATCCAGATTCCAGATTTGAGAATTGAGATTTGAGATTTGAGATTTAGAATTCGGTGCTTGGGCTTACGCGCTCTTATCATCCGCTACCGGGCAGCAGCGATACTCCTGCGATTTCTCCAGCAACTCGATCTGTTTCCGCAACAGATCATTTTCCAGTTGCAGCCGTTCTTTTAGCAATGGCTCACAAACATCGCATTCGTCCAGGCAGCCTTTTACAATGATGCCCGGTGTGGGCAGCGAAAATTCCGCTTCAAACTCAATCATCCGTTTGATTCCATCGCTTACTTTCCCCGTTTTGTCGATCAGGCTTTTTGCCGCCAGCTGCTCATCTACTTCTTTTAGCGCTTTCGTTCTTGTAGCATCGTCAATGGCACTTCCCAGGTCGGCCTTAATGCCGGCAGCAACGGCTGTAGCCTTGGGCCCATCAAAGAGGGCACTGAGGCTGGTGTTTACAGATAATGTATTGACGCGGCCGGCTACTGCTGTTTCTGCAACCCGGTTCAGGGCCACGGTAGCCGGTATATCCTGCGGCACAAAGGCAACAGGAAGCTTTGCGGCACCGGGTTTCAGCACGCCTCCTACCGGCGCATTTTCATCCAGCACCCGCCTTTCGATGGCCACCAGCTCAAACCGGATCTTTTGTTTTTTGTTGAGCCGGTAAAACATATAGGTGACCGCATGACATTGATTCCGGTTACTGAACTCCCTTGAGGACGCTTCAAAATGATCCTGGGATTCTCCTTCAATATGCGTACGGCTGCTGACCTCTCCCATAGATATCGCATGTGTTTTTTTTGAAGCCTCCGCAGCCTGTGAAGCGGCACTTTCCATATGCGAACGTTGCTGATTCAGATAGTCGAAGGTGGAATGGCTGTTATGACTGCCCCGGGCATTGGTGCTGGCGCTGGCGCTTAAACTGAATGGATTTACGCTTCCGCTGGCATCGCCGTGAAAATCCCATTTACCTTCTGAAGAACTGTCTGCTTCACCAGACTGTGCAGCCGACGCATCCGCCATATATTTTTGTACGGCCGACATATAATACTGCTCTTCCGAGATCTGCTCACTCCGGTAGCTGAGTTTGGTTTCACTATCATAACTAAAGGTACTTCTCCGGTCGGTCGTTGCCAGGCGTACTTTTTCTCCCGGAAGCAACGTAGTGCTATACACCGGGTCGCCCAGTACCAGGCCCATTGTGCATCGCGAAAATTTAAACCGGAGGATCACTTCCACAACTACATTTCTTCTTCCGGCCACCAGCGTGGCTGTGGGGTAGGTTAATACCCGGCTGAAATTGATCACATCGCAATGATCGTCGGGGATCAGTTCGGGGCAGCAGGGTATAGCCGGCTCTTTCTCCGAAATATGTTTTGACATTTCTCTGAGTTTTAAAGGTTAAATAAATGAAGGGCTACAGTTTAAAGAGAGGCAGCGGAAGAGCACTGAGCGGTCCGGCCGGGTACAACGATCATGATGCCGTTCTGATCACATTATTTATAACATCTTTCCTTAAAGGCAGCTTTGATACAAAACTACTGTGTGATACGTCCGAAGTCAATCGCCAAATAAAGGGAGGCCGCATCCGGCGGGCATTACCAGCCGTTGCCACACTGTTTTTGAAACCGGGTTACAATAAAAGAAGACCATTCTGCAACAAGGTTTTAATAAAAGTCCGGATTTGAACCAGTCTCCTTTTTTTGTTGTAGTAATTTTGCATTATGGAAACAGCAGAAAAGATCAAATGGAAAGTGGAGGGTATGGATTGCCCAACCTGCGCGCTGACCATTAACAAATACCTGGAGAAAGAGGGCATGGAAAATGTAAAGGTGAACTTTGCAACAGGCGATGTCAGTTTTGAACTAAAGGGACAAAAGAACGAATCGATATTGTCCAAAGGATTAACCGGCCTGGGCTATACCGTACTGGACCATCATGAAGCAGAGGCACGCGCGCATCAGCATGCGCATGATCACGACCATGGGAAAGCGGGTGGCTGGTTAAAGACCAATATGCAGCGCTTCTGGTTTTGTTTACCGTTTACCCTGGTGCTGATGTTGCATATGATACCGGCGCTTCAGCACTCCTGGCTCATGCAGCCGTGGATCCAGTTTGCCATTACCCTCCCGGTACTCGGTGTGGGCATGTCTTACTTTGGCGTCAGCGCCATTAAAAGCATCCGCAACCGTATGCCCAATATGAATGTACTGGTTACGATCGGAGCGCTGGCCGCATTCATCTACAGCCTGTACGGAACACTGACCGGTCAGCACGATTATATTTTTTATGAAACCGCCGCCACGGTGATCACCCTTGTGTTCCTGGGTAATTATATGGAGGAGCATACCGTTTCCTCTACCCAGGCCCAATTAAAAAAGCTGGCGCAAACACAGGTAGTGATGGCCAATATGATCGCCTACGACCAGGAGCATAATGAAAATATTTTCCCGGTGGAAAGCAATGCCCTGAGAACGGGCGACCTGATCCTTATCAAAAGCGGCGAACAGATACCTGCAGATTGTAAAATACTATGGGGTGATGCGCAGGTAAACGAAGCCATTCTTACCGGGGAAAGCATTCCCGTAAAAAAGCAATCGAAGGACATCCTGATCGGCGGCAGCATGATGGCAGATGGTACGGTAAAAGCGCAGGTAACAGCCGTAGGAAAAGATACCGTTATGGCCGGCATCATTAACCTGGTGAACGAGGCCCAGGGAGAAAAGCCGCCTGTGCAGCAAATGGCGGATAAGATCAGTGCTGTTTTTGTTCCGGTGGTCATCGGCATCGCTTTTCTTACGTTTATCATCAACTGGTTCATCCTGCAGGATTTTACCCCTGCATTGATGCGGGCTATCGCCGTTCTGGTAATTGCCTGTCCCTGCGCCATGGGATTAGCTACGCCGGCTGCCATTGCTGTTGGACTGGGACGTGGCGCGCGTAATGGGGTCTTGTTCCGCAATGCTACCAGCCTTGAGAATTTTAAAGATATCCGTCAGGTGGTATTTGACAAAACCGGTACCCTTACCACCGGAAATTTTGACATTTCGGGTTTTCAGATCCTGGATAAAAATATTTCTGAAGAAGCTTTTAAAAACATCGTATACTCGCTGGAAAAATACTCCAACCACCCCATTGCAAAAAGCATCTCCAATGTTTGGAAAACAAAGAACGAGATCCGCTGGAAGCAAATAAGAGAAGAAAAAGGCAGGGGCATGTTTGCTATCGATAAGGAAGGCGTTGAATACGGTGCCGGCTCTTTTGAGATCAGCGGTGGACAAACAGATGCCGATCATCACAATATATACATCACCCTAAACCAGCAGCTGATCGGCACCATCGATCTGAAAGATGAACTGCGGCCGGAAGCAAAAACCGTTATCAATTACTTCCACGGTAAAAACATTAAAACCATTTTGCTGAGCGGTGACCGCCTTTCGAAGGCTCAGCAAATTGCCGCCGAACTGGGCATTGATGAAGTGATTGCCGAAAAAACACCGGAAGAAAAATTGCAGATCATCGGTGAAAAAAATGCACAGGTACCCACCGCCATGGTGGGCGATGGCATCAACGATGCACCGGCACTAGCGAAAGCCACTATTGGTATCAGCATGAGCGATGCCTCGCAGATCGCCATGCAAACAGCGCAGGTGGTACTCACCAATCACGGGCTGAAACACCTGCCCCTGGCAATGGGATTGGGCAAGCATACGTATAAAACCATAAAAGAAAATCTCTTTTGGGCGTTCTCCTACAATATCATTGCCCTGCCCGTAGCGGCCATCGGGTTGCTGACGCCGATGTTCGGTGCGTTGATCATGGCGTTCAGCGATGTGGTACTGGCGCTGAACAGCGGAAGACTGATGGTAAAAAAAGTGGTGTAAAATTCCGGGTAAAGAAACACCGGCGGTGCTGCGGGAGGTATCTCCGGCATTTAACAACCCGGCTTGCCCGGCTGCGGCTGGGCGCCGGCCGGGGCTGCAGGAATCATGGATAGCGGCGAAGCGCTATAAATCTATGTTAAAAAAACCTTCGTTGGGTACTCCCTTTTTTTGCAGCATTCCGCCTTTTAGATGCACGGAATTGCGGTGTTTTCATACGGCCTGCTGATTTTGCAGGGACATGGTCTGGCAAATTTGTAAAACGGCAGTTCTCCGTTTGCCCATTGTCATCCGGATTTGAAAATTCCGTGTACCTTTGAATTATAAACGAACGGGACTCAGTATCAGGTTATCAGAAGATCAGCATCTATGGAACAGGCGTTGCGGGAAACTTTAAAGGCGTATTTTGGATATGACCATTTTCGTCCGTTGCAGTCAGCAATCATTCAAACGGCCATTGAAGGGAAAGATGTGCTGGCACTGATGCCTACCGGCGGCGGCAAATCGCTCTGCTACCAGATTCCCGGTTTATACAAAGAAGGGCTTTGTCTTGTTATTTCCCCATTGATCGCCCTTATGAACGACCAGGTTCAAAACCTGCGTAAAAAGAATATCACCGCCTTCGCCATTCATACCGGCATGTCGCGCAAAGAGGTTATTCAGGTGCTGAAAACCGCTGCGCACAGCAACTGCAAATTCCTGTATGTTTCCCCGGAGCGACTGGAAACAAAATTATTTAAAGAGTACCTGCCCGCGCTGCATGTAAACCTGATTGCGGTAGATGAGGCCCACTGTATTTCCCAATGGGGATATGATTTCCGGCCACCTTATTTGCGCATTGCCCGTTTGCGGGAAGAGCTGCCTGGTATACCGGTAATGGCACTTACCGCTTCCGCCACGCCCAAGGTACAGGAAGATATCTGTGAAAAGCTTTCACCGGAGGGTGTCAACAAATTCACGGTTTACCGCCAGTCTTTTGAACGGCTCAATTTATCCTACAGTGTTTTTAAAGTTACCAGCCGCATTCATAAAATAACGGAGATCCTGAAAAATGTTCCGGGCTCGGCGATCGTGTATTGCAAAACCCGGAAACACACCAAGGAACTGAAGGACCTCCTGCTGATGGAAGGTATTGCGGCCGATTATTATAACGCCGGTTTGCCGGCCGAAGAGCGTACCCGCAAACAACAGGACTGGATCCGGAACAAGACCCGTGTAATTGTGTGTACCAATGCTTTTGGAATGGGCATCGATAAGCCGGATGTACGGGTAGTGATTCATGCCGATGTGCCCGACTGCTTGGAAAATTATTACCAGGAAGCGGGGCGTGCAGGCAGAGACGGCGAAAAGTCCTATGCCGTGTTACTGTACAACGATGCCGACCTTGAAGTGCTGGAAAAAATGCCGGATCAACGCTTTCCCGACCAGGAAACCATTCGCAGGGTGTACGGCAGCGTGGTGCATTACCTCCAGTTACCGGAAGGAGAACCGCCCGGTGAATTTTATGATTTTGATCTGAAAGACTTTATTAAAAAATTCGGGCTGGATGTTACCACAGCTATATACGCCCTAAAAGCACTGGAGCAGGACGGATGGCTTACGTTTAACGAACAGGTTTTTATACCGTCTACCGTGCGGTTTACGGTTTATAAGGACGCATTGTACGAATACGAAGCCTCGCATGCCGATTCAGAACCGCTGGTAAAAACGCTCCTGAGAACGTATGAAGGTATTTATGATTATCCGATCGGAATTTCGGAAAGTTATGTAGCGTATCTGATGAAGACCGATGTTTCTGTGATCAAAGAGCAGTTGCTTCGCCTGCATGCCGATGGTATCATCGACTATCAGCCCCGGAAAGAAGATCCGCAGCTGATGCTGACCCGTACACGAATCCGGATCGCCGAACTGCAGATCAATCTGAAAAATTATATGGCCCGGAAACGGCTGTTTACAGAACGGGTAACACAGATGCAACACTTTGTCGTAAACGTAAAAGAGTGCCGCAGCAAAATGATCGGCCAGTATTTTGGAGATACGGCAATAAAAGATTGTGGTGTTTGTGATAACTGTTTAAAAAGAAAAAATAGTCAGCTTACACACGAAATTTTCGAAACCATCCAGTACCGGATCCGGGAGGTGCTGATTGCTCCCAGCACCATCCCCCAGTTGATGGCTCAATTGCAGGGCATAGAGAAGGAACATATATGGACGGTGATCAATTTCCTCACCCGCGAGGAGCAGATCCAGATGCTGGAAGACGGCACCATCAGCTGGAAAAACAATTCGCCGCAGCGCTAATAATCCCCGCTATAAAAACAAGGCATCCCCGCCCGCCATGCGCACTAAATGAGCCAAAATAACCTTGCTGTCACCCACCGCAATCCCATTTTTACCCCTCACCCGTTTAAAAAGAACCCTTTTTTATGGGGCATAAAGAAGGCCGATTGTAAAAACAATCAGCCGTTGCTAACCTATGAAAAACACCTACCGTAAAGGTACGAAAAAGATCGTTTAAAAAAAACAAGGGTCCGGAATTTTCTTAAAAATTTGTCAAATTCCAGGAGAGGGGGCGTGTCTAATCACTGCTTCCACAAAATTTAACATCGCGAACGTGTAATGGCTTGGTTATTGTGCGTATTTCAGTGCCTCTTACCTCTAAACAATCGCGACTATTCGTATGCAACAATTAAACAGGATCCGGGAAAAGCTTGATCTGCTCCGGAACATCGATACCAAAAAAGAATTACCGGGTGCCAGTATTCATCATTACCGGTTAAACCCGCCATTAAGACCCGATCAGGTCGATCTTTTTGAAACAAAGCACCGGGTGCAGCTTCCGGGTGACTATGTAGCCTTTCTTACTACGCTCGGCGACGGAGGGGCCGGTCCTTTTCATGGTCTCCGGCAACTGGAAACAAGCCGGATCTGCTTCTTCGATCATTCCGGGGAAGCCGAACATCAGTATTTTGATTTGGCCCGGCCTTTTCCGCATACCGAAAAATGGAATATGGAAGCGGAACTGGAAAAACTGGATGCCCGGCTGGAAGCAGCCTATGAAGCAGGAAACGAGCAACTGGAAGAACAGCTTTTTGAAAAGAAATGGGAGCTGATCAGCGGGGCCGAGCACGACCAGGGCCGGTTATGTATGGCGGATGATGGTTGCGGTATACAAATCAGCCTGGTGGTCAATGGTTTTGAAAAAGGAAATATGTGGACAGACGACCGGATCAATGACGGCGATATTCATCCGTCGGATGAACTGGGGAATACCGAAAAGATATCCTTCCTGAACTGGTATGAGCTATGGCTGGATAATGCCATTAAAAAAATGCGTGGCATCCAGCGAAGCGTTTTCTTAGTACGCTCCCCCAACGAGCCCCGGAAGATCCCTGATTATATTTCCTGCAAATAACCCCGCCTACAGGCGTTCTTCCTGGCGGATGTACCGGATCATTCCCCGTGTAAGTAACCATTGAGCCAGCACATAGGTGCTCATGATGGCCCAGCCGCCCCATGCAGCCGGATGATAAAATTTGTTAATGGCAAGCACCGAATCCGATACTACAAAAAAGATCGCTCCGGTTAAAATCGTGCGTGCTGCTACCTGATCCGGCAGGTCATACAACAGCATTGCCAGCAGCAACATAAAGCTAATAACAATGCCATAGACCAGCACCGGGATTTTTAATGCGCCCAAATGCGGCAGTAAAAAGCTCATCATAAAAAAATAATACACGCCCACAATAATGGCTGCATACCATTTACCGGGTATGGATGCTTTTACTTTTATGAAATGAAAACACAGGATATAAAAGACATGCGCTATTAAGAAGGCAACCAACCCCAGGATAAAATACCGCTCGTTGTTATTGGCAAACATGAGCAAGGTATCCCCGGCAACAGAGCACACCAATGCCCCGGCGATCCATTTCTTAAACGGCGAGGCCACACCAGCGGTTTCCGAAATAAACATGCCCAGCAATGTACTTACCAGTAAGGGTTTGAAAAAAAACTGAAGGGTGTCATTTTGAAGGGCCATACCGGTAAAATACAGTACCATTACAGCAATAAAAGCAATATGCCAGGCAGCCGGTTTCATTTGAAATTAAAAATAAGCATTTCAAACATAGAACCGCGCAAATAATACCGGATAAACGGAACGAAATCGCAGGAACAGGAATAAAAAAAGCAGTCCCTTTCACCGGCTTCCGGTAAGTCAACGCCTCTACGACCCGTAGTATATCACAGTCCCTATCCTTTTGCAGATTTTACGCCCGTTAAATTGCCATGTTCAATGGAAAAGCTAAGCGGCGGATTCGTTTTCCAGGCACCTCTTGTAAAATCGGGAATGGATACCGGAACCGACTTTCCTGCCACTGATCGTTCACTTAACGGCCCGATAGACAACCAGAGCGCCGCGTCGTATACATTATGATCTACCGGAAGCCCGTTGCGCAGACAATCGACCCAGCGCCAATCCATCAGGAAATCCATTCCGCCGTGCCCCCCGATCTGCCGCGCCATTTCCCCGAGGTGCTTTACCAGCGGCAACGTGTACTGCTCTTCGATCTTCTTCATTTCCGCTTCCGGCAGCCAGCCCTCATGGCCTACAGAGATCTTGCCGGGCAACGGGTATTTTTGTGCAGCGGCCCGGGTACCGCTGATCAGGTGCAACCTGGAATATACACGGGGAGAGCTGGTGTCATGCTGCAGCATAATGGTTTTTCCCTTATGGGTTTTGATCACCGACGTATTCATGTTTCCCCGGAACGGTGCATTCAGAAAGGGTTTGAAGGCTGCCGCATCCTTTTGATAGGCTTCTTTTTCCAAATCGTTCAATGTAAAATCACTGCTGCTCATTGATACCAGGTAGTCCATCTGATCGCCCCGGTTAATGTTCATAACGTTGCAGATGGGGCCCAGCCCGTGCGTCGGGTACAGGTTGCCATTCCGTTTTGCATTTTCCCGCAGGCGCCACAGATCATACCGTTTGGTGGTATCAAAAAGACTGTCTGCAATATCATGTATATAGGCCCCTTCCCCGTGAATGATCTCGCCAAAAAAACCCTGGCGGGCCATATTCAGTGTCATCAGTTCAAAAAAATCATAACAACAGTTCTCCAGGAAAATGCAATGCCGCTTGTAGGTTTCGGAAGCCTTTACCAGGTCCCATGCTTCCTGTATATTATCGTTGGTGCCTATTTCCATAGCCACATGTTTGCCGTGCGCCATTGCGTAAATAGCGATGGGAATATGCAGCTTCCAGTGTGTGGCAATGTATACCACATCAATATCTTTCCGTTCGCAAAGCTGCATCCAGGCATCTGCCTTGCCGGTATATAATGCCGGTTTAAAAGACGTATGCTTTATACTTTCCTTTGCCAGTTGTGCCCGCTCCGGCCGGATATCGCAAATGGCATTTACCACCACATTTTCGATGTAGCAAACCCGCTTAACGGCCGCCGCACCGCGATTGCCCACGCCCACAAACCCGATACGAACTGTTTCCAGTTTGGGCGCACGGTAATTATTCATATTAACTGCCGGTGCCAGCAAGGCCGATGGCACCGAAGCCACGGCGGAACCTGCCGTAGCCGTACCGGCACCTAACACACCCAATACCTTTAAAAAGTTTCTCCTGTTATGATTCATAAAGCAAATTTTTTAGTACGCTGTTCCGCAGGACGCTCCTGCAATATGCCCCGCTTTTTAGCCTAATGGCAACCCCTTGCTAAAAACAGCCCTCTGCCTGCGCACAGCCGGTTAAAAATACAGAAACCTTTTGGGGAGCGGGTTACCAAATACCGGCAACGTTCCCGTTAATACAGGAAAAGCACACCCGGTGTAGCCGTACTTCTGTAAAGCAGGTGAGCAGCAGTTGTGGTGCAACCGTTACAAGGGCCGGTAGCGTTGCAAAAGCCTTTGCTGTCCGCTTACCAGTGCCTGATCTGCATCCGGCAACAGGATGGCCTTAATGCCCAGGGCTTCGCAGGCCAGTGTGTATGCCGGCGAATGCGCAGGGCCGCCCAGCAGGTATACCGGTTGGCCGGCCTGCAGTGTTTTCAGTTCTTCGCCAATAAGCAGCCCGCTGAGGTAATGATAGTTGGGTTCCGGTGGTGTTTTTTTTAATAACTGGTTCGTGCGTACTCCAAATAAATGATGTAATAACGAATGCGTTTGGCTGGTTAGTACACCGCGTATAAAATACTCCCGGCTTACGGTGTTGGTAAGCCCCTCACCTGGCATAACCGAAGCCGCAAGAATGCTGTGCGCTGCAAGAAGGCCAAACACTTCCCCGGTCATAAACGTACGGAATGCGGTTACCATACGGTTTCGGATTTGTATGTGTTTGGGATGGGAACCCGGCAGCAAAAGCAGCAGCTCTTGTGCCGCAGCAGGTAAGATATCTCCAACGCCGACGATCTTTGTTTCTTCTCCCCGCATCACATCGGTTCCGGTACAGGCACCGGAGATCAGCAATAACGGGTTATGGTCATTTGGAAGGGACTGCAATACGAGGTCTGAACCGTCAATAGAAAACGGCAGTGTTTTATACGGCAGCTCCGTTAATCCAATGGAAGAAGAGGCCATGCCGGACAACACCACAGTAACGCCTTCCAGCGAGCGGCCCAGCTGCTGCTCCATAGCCCGGATCTGCTGGTTTAAAAAACGGGTATAATATACTTCCCGGCTGATGGTATCACCCGTTTGCTGCCATTCGGCCGCCATTTGCACAATACCGTGCCCGAGCCGTATAGTTGCCTGTACCGCCTCGTCCTTTATTTGTACCAACCGCAACCGGAACGTACTCGTTCCCCAATCGCAACTTAAAAAAAGATCCATACAATTGATGATTACTGATCCGATGCGTTTTCTACCGCTACCCGCTCTACATTTCCTACCAGGAAGATATAAGAACAGGCACCCAGCGCGCCCAACACCGCAATAAAAATAAGCGCCGGCGCAAAATTGCCTCCGCTGGCCAAAAACCCGATCACGATCGGTACGATGATCCCCGAAAGCTGACCAATAAAATTAAATACGCCCCCGGTTACATCGATAAGGTGTTTGGGAGCCAGGGTCGATACAAAGATCCAGGTAATGGAAGCAAACCCTACTCCAAAAAAAGAGAGCGACATAAACAGAATGATCCAGCCCGGTGTATGCACGTAGTTGGCACCTACAATACATACAGACAACAGCAGGCCGGCAATAATGGGCCATTTGCGGGCACGTGCAGCAGGTACGCCCCGGCGCACCAGGTAATCCGAAAGGAATCCCGAACTCAGCACTCCTGCAAACGCTGCCAGGTAAGGAACCGAGGCCCAGTAACCCGATTGGATAAAATTCATTCCCCGGTAATCGACCAGGTATTTGGGAAACCAGGTTAAGAAAAACCACAATGCCCCGTTTACAGCAAACTGCCCCAGGTAAATTCCCCATAGTTTCCGGTGCGACAATACTTCGCGGAGGTCGTTCCATTGAAACACCCGTTTGGCCCTATCATCCTGCCGGCTGTCTAAAATGCCTCCGCCTTCTTCTATATGGTTGAGCTCTGCCTTATTCGCCTTTTTATGTTGCAGGGGATCCCGGTAAAAAAGGTACCATACCACTCCCCATACCACGCCGATCAATCCCGTAATAACAAACAGTCCTTTCCACCCGGCCTGGAGCTGAATTTTTGAGAGCACCGGCATCAGGAACGCCAGTCCCAGGAACTGCCCGGAGGTGTACACGGCAATGGCCGAAGCCCGTTCCTGCACGGGGAACCAGCTGCTGACCACACGGTTGTTGATCGGAAAGGCCGGCGCTTCCAGTGCACCGGTAACCATGCGCAATCCAAACAGGGATGCAAAGCCTTTTGCAAAGCCCTGCAACACGGTAGCTAACGACCAGCTGATCAAACTGATGGCATACAGCATCCTTGGAGCAAAGCGCTTTACCAGGATACCGCCGGGGATCTGGAACAGCAGGTAGGTCCAGCTGAAGGCAGAAAAAATAAGCCCCATCTGCACCGGCGAAAACCGGAATTCCTTTCCGATAGCCGAAGCCGCCACCGCAAGATTGCTGCGGTCCATATAATTAATGACCACATTTACAAATATGAGGAACAATACCTCGTACCGGATCCTTGTAGGCCTTGCAGCCGGGCTGTTTGAGCGCATATTTTTTATTTTACCATTCCGCAATACTTCCGTCGCGGTGCCGCCATACGGGGTTCCGCCAGTTATGGCCAATGGCCGCCATTTTCCGTACATGATCTTCGTTGATGGCAATACCCAGGCCGGGCTGGTCCGGTATGTTTACATATCCATCCCGGTATTCAAATACCGTTTTATCATGAAGATAGTCCAGCAGGTCGCTGCCCTGGTTATAGTGGATGCCCAGGCTCTGTTCCTGTATAAAGGCATTATGACAGGTAGCATCCACCTGTAAACAAGCAGCCAGCGCAATGGGCCCCAGCGGGCAATGCGGGGCTGCCGCCACATCAAAGGCTTCGGCCATGGAAAGGATCTTTTTACATTCGGTAATGCCGCCTGCATGCGACACATCCGGCTGAATGATATCTGCATACCCCTCCGTAAGCAGGGTTTTGAACTGCCACCTGGAAAACATCCGCTCCCCGGTAGCGATGGGGATCGCTACATGGTTGGCGATTTCCCGCAGGGCTTCATTATTTTCCGGCAGAACCGGTTCTTCGATAAACATGGGCCGGAAAGGTTCCAGTTCCTTGGCCAGGATCTTTGCCATCGGTTTGTGCACACGCCCATGAAAATCGATACCGATACCGAAGGCCGGACCCGTAGCCTCGCGCACTGCTGCCATGCGGGCCACCGCCTGGTCTATTTTATCATAGCTATCTACATACTGCAATTCTTCTGTGGCATT
The DNA here is from genome assembly GCF_021044425.1 of Niabella pedocola. Lineage (GTDB taxonomy): Bacteria > Bacteroidota > Bacteroidia > Chitinophagales > Chitinophagaceae > Niabella > Niabella pedocola. The sequence continues at coordinate 1,441,616 of NZ_JAJNEC010000005.1, forward strand.
CATTTTTACCGCAAGAAATCCCTGGCTGGCCATCTCACGCGCTGCAGCCCCTACATCTGCCGGCCGGTCGCCGCCGATCCAGGAATACACTTTCATCGAATCATGCGCTTTGCCGCCCAGCAACTGGTGTACCGGCGCATTGTAGTATTTTCCTTTTATATCCCAGAGCGCCTGATCGATACCGGCAATCGCACTCATAAGGATCGGTCCGCCCCTGTAAAAACCCGCCCGGTACATCGTGTTCCAGTGATCTTCGATATTTAGGGGATCCTTACCTTCCAGGTATTCCATCAGCTCATCTACCGCAGCCCTTACAGTAGCCGCCCTTCCTTCAATCACCGGCTCGCCCCAACCCGTGATCCCTTCATCCGTTTCAATCTTCAAAAAGAGCCAGCGCGGCGGCACCTGGAATAATTCATAACTTTTTATTTTCATAATTTCCTGTTTAGGATTGCATCGCCTGAATCAATTTCCGGGCATTTTCCTTCAGCGTTTCGAGGTAGACATCGGTTACCGGCTGCCGGGTATCTACCAACGCGCTGCCAATACCAAATCCTACGGCCCCCGTTTTCAGATATGCACCGATATTTTCCGGTGTAATACCGCCGGTAGGTAATAAGGGAATATGTGGCAACGGGGCTCTGAGCTCTTTAATATAGGAGGGGGAGTTTGCCGGGAATACCTTTACAATATCGGCGCCCGCCCGGTGAGCCGTGTAAATTTCTGTTGCCGTATATGCCCCCGGAATGCTAACGGCACCCAATCTTTTTGTGGCAACGATAACGCTTTCATCCACTACCGGGGAAAGAATAAAACGGGCTCCGGCACTATAGGCATCTGCTGCCATTGCCGCATCCAGTACGGTTCCGGCGCCAATTACCATATCATTGCCCAGTTTACCGGCAACCTGCTCAATGGCCTGCAACGGTGCTTCCGAATTCATTGTAATTTCCAGCAGCCGGATACCGCCTTCATATAAAGCGGCGGCAATGCGAACCACATCCGAAGGATCTGCACCTCTTAAAATGGCGATAAGCTTACTACTGGTTATTTGTTGATAAACGGTCATATATTGTTCCTGTTATTTTAACGTTACTTTTAGTACACAATGGTCGGCGGTAATAAAGAGCGTGCGGTAATCTCCTGAAAATGCACAATTGGAAGTGATCAGGCTGGTTTTGATGCGGCCCAGCGCCCGGCCCTTCCTGTTGAAGATCCATACGCCTCCGGGGCCTGGTGCAAAAACAACACCGTTCTTATTGATCTTAATACCATCCGGTGTCCTATGCTCTTTTTGAAAAATGGCCGTACCGTTAAAGAAGATCCGTCCGTTGACAAGCATTCCCTGCCGATCCAGGTCGTAGATGTACCAGTGGGGTTTTTCCGGATCGGAATTCGCAATCAGCAACTGCTTTTCTCCCGGGAAAAAAGCAATGCCGTTCGGACGGGTCAGGCTGTCTGCCAGTAAGGTTACTTTCCCGTTTTTTGCGATGCGGTACACACCCTGATACGATAACTCCCTTGCAGGATCTTCAGGACCCTGTTCCAGTCCATAAGGCGGGTCCGTAAAATAGATATCGCCATTGCTCTTAACGGCCAGGTCATTAGGACTGTTGAATTTTTTGTTTTTATAGCCGCCGGCAGCTGTAATAAACACGGGCTGCGGATCTGCGAGCGCAGCCTGCATTAGGGCTATACGGCGATCTCCATGCTGACAGATCACCAATTTTCCCTGCGGATTAACAGCCAGCCCGTTGGACCCCAGTTCCTTTCCGCGCAACAGGGTTCCTGTATAACCCGAAGGTTCCAGATAAACATGAAGGCCTTGTTCCGCCGTCCATTTATAGATCCGGTTCTTTAATACATCTGAAAACAGCAGCATTTTTTCCTGCTCCACCCATAGCGGCCCTTCCACCCATCCGAAGCCGTCTGCGATCACCGATACGTTTGCACCGCTATCTATAACAGCGTCCAGATCCGGGTGCAACCGCTCAATAACCGCCACGGGTGGCTGTTGCTGTGCCGGAACTGCTCCGGCAAACAATAGCAAAAAAGCGATAAGCGTAAATACGGTCACAGGTCTTTTAATAAACATGAAGCGCATCGTTAACGAGGGGGAAAGATAAACAGAAAAGACGGAAAAGCCAATGCCCCTCCCCATCATACAGATACACTACAGAACCGAACCGGTCAATGGCCAACCAACAGGAAAACGGCGCCGGTGATGCAGCGGAAGCGCAGCAAGGCAGCAGCCCTATATGAACCACACTCAAACATTGGTTATCTTTGCACTATGGAACTATACGCAGCATCGCTCACTTCATATAAAAGACTGTTAACCAAAGAGGTAAGAATCGGAGATTTGCTATTAGGCAATCATCATCCCATCCGGGTGCAAACCATGACCACCACCGACACGATGGATACTATGGGTACGGTGGAACAATCCATCCGGTGTATCGAAGCCGGAGCTGAGCTGGTCCGCATCACAGCTCCTTCCAAAAAAGAAGCGGAGAACCTGCTCCATATCAAAAATGAATTGCATAAAAGAGGCTATAATACCCCGCTTGTGGCCGATATCCATTTTACACCCAACGCGGCTGAAATTGCAGCACGTATTGTGGAGAAGGTACGGGTGAACCCCGGCAATTATGTTGATAAAAAGAAATTTGAACAGATCGAATATACCGATGCGGAGTATGCAGAAGAGATCGACCGCATCCGCGACCGGTTTACCCCGCTCATCAAGGTGTGTAAAGAATATGGCACCGCCATGCGCATTGGCACCAATCATGGCAGCCTGAGCGACCGGATCATGAGCCGTTATGGCGATACGCCCATGGGCATGGTGGAAAGCGCGATGGAGTTCCTGCGCATTGCGCGGGACGAAAGCTATCACCAGATCGTTCTCAGCATGAAGGCCAGCAACCCCATTGTAATGGTACAGGCTTACCGCCTGCTGATCAAAACCATGGATGAGGAATTTGGCGAGATTTATCCCCTGCACCTGGGCGTTACGGAGGCGGGCGACGGCGAAGATGGCCGCATCAAATCGGCAATAGGGATCGGCACCCTCATGGAAGATGGCATCGGTGATACCATCCGTGTTTCGCTGACCGAAGACCCGGAGCTGGAAATTCCGGTATGCCGCGATATCGTGAAGCGGTATGAGGGAAATCAGCCAACGGGTTTCAATGCCGGCAAGGATGCACCGGTGCTCCCGCCAACGGGTCAGGCGATCGATTTCTCCAATTCAACCTATAATCCCTTCCAATCGAAAAAACATAAGACCACGGGTGTCGGAAACATCGGCGGAGAACAGGTACCCGTGGTCATCGCAGATCTGAGCAAGCTGGAAGCAATTACACCGGCATCATTACAGGCTGTGGGTTATACATATGATGCCGGAAATGATAAATGGCATATTGCCGATGCTGCGGCCGATTATATTTATACCGCTAAAGCCGAACTGGATTTTCCGTTACCGGGTCTCCTGAAGGTGATCACCACACCGGAGCATTGGAGCAAGGCTGCCGATGAGACAAAATATTTTCCCATATATGAGGCCGGTGCATTTGCTGCCGCGGCTGCAACAAGCGGAATCCTGAATTTTGTGATGCTGGATGCCGGCGATTTTCAGCACCTGGACGCTTTAGCCGGTAAGTCCAATATCGTGCTTTGCCTGAGCAGCCAGCAAAAAAATGCCATGCAATCGGTACGCCGCATGTGCGTTGAAATAACACAACGGGGTATGCAACATCCGCTGGTGTTTATTACAGACAGCCACTGGAGCACGGCCGATGAGCACCTGATCCATTTTGCTACAGAAACCGGCGCCTTATTCCTGGATGGGTATGGCAATGGTATTTGCCTGGGTATGCATCAGGCAACTTACCATCAATTTAACGATGCCCAGCTGAGCGGGCGCCGCTATACTTCCGCAACAGATACAGGTGCTGCCGAGCAGTTTATGAACAACACGGCCTTCAGCATTTTACAGGCCACGCGCACCCGCATCTCAAAAACAGAATATATTTCCTGTCCCTCCTGTGGCCGTACCCTGTTTGACCTGCAGGAAACCACTACCAAGATCCGTTCGGTGACCAATCATCTCAAGGGCGTAAAAATTGCCATCATGGGATGTATCGTTAACGGACCGGGGGAAATGGCCGACGCCGATTTCGGCTACGTAGGCAGCGGGCCCGGAAAGATCACCCTTTACAAAGGCAAGGATGTGGTAAAACGGAATGTGAACAGCGATATCGCCGTGGAGGCACTTATCGAGCTGTTGAAGGAGAATGAAGCCTGGATTGAGCCGTAAGGGAAGCGGGGTTTAGCTTTCAGCAGTCAGTCATCAGCAGTCAGTCATCAGCAGTCAGCGGTCAGCCATTCGCTAAAAGGCTAATCACCGGATGGCTGTTTGACGATAAAAACACAAAGACAAAATCGTCCTGGAATTTATCGCAACGGGCACATCGATCCCGTTATCTAAACCAACCTGGAATTTTAAACATTAAACCTGGAACCATTTAGAACAACAGCAGCGACTGCCCGCCTACTTTTTTCTTCGCCCCGGTTGGACGTATATTGTAGGTAAATGTAGCCATGTAATAATTACCCAGTACATTTCCCCGGCTGTATCTAAGCATATTCTGCGACAGCACGACATCCGTATTATTCATTTTCCGTAAGATATCGTAAACCCCCAGCCGCAACACACCTGCTTCGTTCTTCAGCATCGTAATGTTGAGTGCTGCATTCCAGCGTACAAACCGGCGCAACGAAGGGTCTACAATGGCGCTGTTCTGTATAAAGGCCACATTGTTCTCCAGGATAATATGCTTGGGCCAGCGCAATATCTGCTCCGAGCTGATTTCATAATTTGATACGCGGTACGACTGGAACAGGGCCGTATTGGAGTTCCGGACGCGCTGACCACCGTAATTGACATTATTGTTCCATTCAAATACATCATTCCAGTTTAACCCGATACCGGCCCAGAGGTTGGTATTGTTCCGGTATTGTTTGCTCAGTTCATTGTTATAGCTGAAAAAGTTTTCATTATACTCATAGTAAAAACCGATATTCGAGTTCATCGTAAACCGCTGCGAAAATTTATTTTGTTTATTGATGCCTCCATTGCCGGAGATGCTTTTACCACCATTGGCATTTACCGGCATAATGATCTGGGTACCGTTATCCTGCAACAGGATATTTTGGATCACGTCATTTTTAACCTTCGCTGCACGCGCCCATCCCCATACATTCAGGCTCAGCTTGGGATCATAGGTGTACATATTTACCTGCAAACTATGCCGTATCGCCGGCAGCAGGTTCGGGTTGCCATTATTGATCACATAGGGATTGGTATTATCAAAAACCGGTATCAGGTAGCGGTAATCCGGCAGGATCACCTCTTTCCGGTAATCGATGTTCAGTTTGCCCAAAACGATGCCGAGTTCCGGCAAAAAGGTATTCAACCGCTGCACCACATCTTCAGGCATTGACACGAGCCTGTTTGTAAAACGCTGCGACTGGTAGCGGACCCGCGGTGTAACAGTTAATTTTTTGTATTTGTACTCCAGCCCCATAGCGGTGGAAAGGCTGTTGCTCCTGCGTTCAAACCGGTTACTGAGATCGTTGTTCAACCGGGTAAAGCCGCCCGATCCATCGAGGTTATAGGTTTCGATCGTATTGGTGAGGTATTCATATTCATACCGTGCATCTACCCGGGCGGAAAGATTTTTAACCAGGGGTTCGCTGTAGTTGCCATTGATGCTGGCATTGAGCGTGGGCACCTTCTCATGCCGCAATTGGTCAAACAGACTGTCCTTCAGCTGCGGATACCGGTATTGGATGAGCGAATGGGTAGTGGCTGCATTATCCCGCAGCTGCCAGATGAGCTGGTGGTTTATAGTAAACCGGCGCCCCTTGCGCGTGCGGGATAACCGGTTATAATTTATGTAATGGCGGTAATTCCTGCTGATGTTATCGCGGTCCAGGTCTATCCGGCCGTCGCTCAGGCTGCCCAGTACCGAGTGCGTGCTTTGCGCCAGCGTATAGCGGTCATCGACCGTATTCCCCGTCATATAATTGATGCCGGCCTGGATATTGGTTACAGAATCCGGTCGCAGCTTGGCCCCCAGGCCTATATTGTGCGCGTTGATCAATACCTTGGCCTTTTCATCTTCGGTTCTTTTTAAGAGCGTATCCCCATTGTTGTATTCCGTATAGCCGTCATTTTTTACATCCACTTTTACATTCCCGTAAAAATATTGCCCAAAGATCGATTGTTTACTATTTGGAGAATGGTTAATGTTCAAGCCCAGTCCCGAACTGGTACTGATGCCGCCGTACTCTGTGATACCGCCAAAATTGATATTATTGATCCGGATGCCCGTACCGCCGCTGGCATTGCGCCAGATACTCACACTGCGATTGCTGTTTACATCAGAGTTGCGTTGCATGCCACCGGTCTGCATCAGCTCAGAAAAGCTGAATCCCGCACGGTTGAGGTTATTGGTATAGCCCAGTGCGCTTACCTGTAACGTATCTCTGAATATATTGGCAATGGCCCCTGCTTCATAGGTACCTTCTGTACCACCGCCTGCATAAGCTTTTCCAAACATGCCCTTCTTTACGCCCTTTTTAAAAGTAAGATTGATGACCTTGCCCACGTTATTGAGATTATCATCGCCTCTCCGCAACAACTCTTCTTTGTCATCGGTTACCTGCACCTTATCAATTACGTTGGAAGGGAGATTGCGTGTGGCCATTTTCGGGTCATCGCCAAAAAAGGCTTTACCATCTACGGTAATACGGTTGACCGGTTTTCCGTTTACCGTAATATTACCATCACGGTCCACCTGTACCCCCGGCAGTTTTTTCAACAGGTCTTCCACCAGTGCATTGGGCAGCGTTTTAAATGCCGCTGCATTAAATTCAATGGTATCCTTGCGTACCGCCATCGGCGGGCGCTCGGCCACTACCAGTACTTCATCCAGTGATGTACTGTCGGGTGCCATCCAAAGCGTGTCCAGGTTAAGGGCGCCCGAGGTCAAGGTAAAATCTTTTCGCAGTACTTTATACCCGGTAAAGGTAGCAATGAGGCGCAGCGGTGTGTTCAGCGGCAGACCCGGAACCTTAAACGCTCCGTCGGTAGCTGACAACCGGTAGGTGATAATACTGGTGTCTGCAGCTTTGTATACGGTAACGGTGGCCAGATAAAGCCCTTTTTTGGTTTGAGTATCCAGCAGCGTTCCGGTGATGCTGCCCTGTGCCTGTACCCATAGGGCGGCCATCAGCAGGAAAACGATCATTCCTGTTTTCTTCATGAGCATTCTTTTAAGCAAGGTTATTAAAAAACACCTCCCGCTGTTTGTACCCTGTGACGAAACGGCAAAACAATGGTATCAACTAAAGAAAGTGCCGTGCGAAAATATACGACATTATTCGTATTAAAAAATCGTAGATGCTTTTTAGGAAATCAATAACATTTTCGCCTGATCCTTACCGGATCCATTGAAAGTGCGAAGTATGCCCTTATTTTAGGTAATAAATGCCTGCAGCGCCTGGTATAGATAACAGCGGGATACGTTATCCTTAAAAGAAATAATGCCGGAGGATATAGGAAACTTCATACAGGATGAAAAGCAGCGCCAGTGCATATTGAAACCGGATATTGTTAAACCGTATGCCCAGCAGGCATAGCAGAATGTGAACAAGATTGCGCACAGGGTATTCCCAATGCAACGACAGGAAATATTGTTTTCCCTTTAAAAGCGTATCCGCAAAGTCTGCAACAAAAATGACGATCAGGAATGAAAAAAACCATTGCTTTCGTGAAAAGAAATAATCCTGGTATCCCTTATAGTCACTGATACTGTCGGGAAAGATCAGTACAGACAAGGCAAAATACATGGTTGTATAAAGGATCAGGAACAGGTATTCCAGGAAATTCCAGCTCCCCACACCGGTTAACCGCGCTTCCCACCACCAGAAGTGAATGATCAGCAAAAATGTATACCCCACCCACAGTAAATGCAGCGGACTGGGCTTGGGTCCTTTACGAAGATCGATCAACTTCACTGCATTTTTAAGCAACTGGGCGATCCCGAATCCCAGGATAATGCTGATCATGGTTCGTACATGGGTAAAGGTTTCTTCCATAATCGTAAGGTTTATGATCGTTTATTCCAGGGTGGGCATCCCGGAACACCGCTTTTAAAATACATGCCGGAACAATGATTCCGGGATGGGCTGTAACTGCTCCTGCCGTCATCGCCTATCCTTTCAACCGCTCCAGTACACCCCTGCGTTTTACAATATTTTTATAATCCCATTGAATGTCCCTGGCCTTTTTAAGCCATCGTTTCAGATCTTTTTTGTTTACCGCAGTTTCGTTCTTGTAGCGGGCCTCCGCAGCCTTAAAACTGCCCTCCGGCAGTAATCCGGGTTCATCAAACGACTGTCCGCTCCAAAACAATAACCGGACGCAGTCCTTCAGTTTGCTATAACCCGCAACCGGGTTTCCATCAAGGAACCACACGGGGTGCCGGTGCCAGATCTTATTTTCAGCCTCCGGCAGATGGATACAGATCTCCTGTGCCAGCAAATCACAGATCGCCTGATCTTCTTTCGTTTGGGCATTATTATAAGCGGTTATATCCGGGTTCATGGCGCAATTTTACCGGAAGATACTGCATTTATTTTTTCTTCATTCCCACAGACGCAGAAGTTGTTTATCCATTTTATCCGTTGCAGATAGCCCCGAAAGCAACAATCATATCTGCTATGGGTTGTTGCACTACCCTTTCTTTTTACGTTGTAATCATAAACCACCCACAAAAAACAGTGCTATGAAATATCAGTTCCTGATTGTTGTAATACTACTTGCCGGCTGCCTGTCTTGCAAAAAAGCGGCGTTTGAAAACGAGTATCAACAAAGCTACCGTACCTGGCTCAGCTTCCGGGACAGCAGCAGCAATCATTATCGGTATACAAAAATCTTTAGCTCCTGGACCGGGAGCCGTTCGGAGTACACCATTACGGTAAAAGGAGGTGCTATTTTGCAGCAGGAGTATAAAGGCTATGGTTTAACCGCGGATACGCACCAACCAACACTCAAGGAATCCTGGACTGAAGATGCCGCGCATTTGAACACACACCACAACTATGAGCCGGCGCTTACACTCGACCAGGTGTATGCAAAGGCTAAGAATGAATGGTTAAAAGTGAACCGGGATGAGCATACGGTTTATTTTGAGGCTCAAAACCGGGGTATGATTTCTTCCTGCGGCTTCGTACCCAAGAACTGCGCAGACGACTGTTTCACCGGTATCACCATCACCCAAATCCGGGCGCTGCCCTGAACATAGCCGGATAATAAAAAGGAACCGGTCTGCACCAGACAAACCGGATCCTCCTGAGAACAGGGTTTAAGACCTATGCGGCATGCACCCCTTCCTGTATTTCTTCTACCATTTTCTTATTAAAGGCGGGAAGATCCTTTGGCGTACGGCTGGTTACCAGACCCGCATCCACTACCACTTCCTCATCGGCCCAATCGGCACCGGCATTTACAAGGTCCACACGGATCGCAGGTACGGATGTCATTCTCCGGCCGTTTACCACACCCGCATTGATCAGCAATTGCGGCCCATGACAAATGGCCGCCACCGGCTTCTGCTGGTCAAAAAAATCACGTATAAAATCCAGCGCTGCTTCGTTTGTGCGCAATTTGTCCGGGTTCAATACCCCTCCGGGCAGTACAAGGGCGTCAAATGCTGAGGAATCTGCTTCCCCCACCGTTTGATCCACCGGGTATTCTTTTCCCCAGTTTTTCTCTGCCCAGGATCGGATACTGCCCGCTTCCGGGCTGATGATCAACGCCTCCCAACCCTGCTGTTCCAGGTAATCTTTCGGAGATTGCAGTTCACTTTCTTCAAAGCCATGCGTAGCAAGAATGGCGATTCTCTTTTTCATGTTACTGTGTTTTTGTAGTTCAACAATTTTTAACGGAATGGAATCCTCCTGTTTCCGCTACAAAAACCAGTCCTGAAGCCCGACGCACTATTAGGATTGTGTTAAAGAATCTACTGGAGCAGCTCGAGGAAATCAACGCCTGCGAACTTTTGAAGGTATGGCGGTTGCGATCGTTTTGTTATACTCCAGGGCCAGTTCAACCCAGTAATCCAGGGCCGCTTTTGTTTGAAGCTGCGCCTCGGCTACATGCACATATCCCTTATAGATGCGCCCCTTCATAATCACATCACTGCACCCTTTTTTTGCCACCAGTGCATCATGCATCGCCGGTTCCACCCGGCACATGATCCGGCCGGGACCCACTGTGAGACACATTTTCCCATTGATCATAAAGGCCAGTCCGCCAAACATTTTTTTTTCCTCAACATGCGGAATAGCCGCCAGGGCCTGCCGCATACGCTGTGCAAGAGATGTGCTATATGCCATGGTACCGGGAATTAAGCGGGTGTGTTCTTTTGAAATGTGAGCGTGTCAAAAAATATTGTAAGGGCCTGCAATTTTCCGTCCCGTGCTTTCCAGATCTCCGCCACGTCGCCGGTTATACGGGCGCCATTGGGAAAGGTAAAATCGTATGTACCAATCACACAGGCGTTTTCGCCGTCCACGATCATTTCTTTAACCCGCATGGCATCAAATACCCTGGAAAACCGGTCAATCACCTGCCGGTAGGCGGCCTTTCCAACAAGCGGCTCCGGACGTGTCATATCTCCGCCGGTAAATAAAAAATCATCGGAAAGCACGGTTTCCCATCCCTCCTTCCGGGCAAACCCGCTGTAATACTGTTCCAAAAGTTGTTTTGTGGTAGCTGTTTGTTCCATCGTTGTTGTTTTTACATTTTAAGCAATCCGTATCTTTGTGCTTGCATTTTGCAAGTACTAAGTTAGGAAAGTTATTGCAAATTGCAAGTACTTTTAAAATGAGCAAACAAAGATCCGACTGTCCCATCAGCTGTTCGCTGGATATTTTCGGCGACAAATGGTCGCTTTTGATCATTCGCGATGTAATGCTGCGCGGCAAATGTTCGTATAGCGAGTTTTTGAAATCGGAGGAAAAGATCGCCACCAATATCCTTTCCAACCGCCTTGCCCTGTTGGAAGCCGCACAGATCCTGTCAAAAGAAACAGCCCCCGACAACCGGTCGAAATTCATCTATCACCTTACACAAAAGGGGGCCGACCTGCTGCCCATTATTATTGAACTGATGGATTGGGGCGCCCGCTACCATGATCATTGCCCGCGCAGGGAGCTGGGGAAAAAGATAAAAAAAAATAAAGCCGCTGTCATCGATGAATATAAGCAGCGGCTTAAGGAACAACTCCGTTAGCGATTACCGGAAGGCCTCTTTTACCGGCAGTCCTCTCCAGCTTTCGGGCATCTTCAGTTTTAACAACCAGGCAATGGTAGCCGCCGTATCGTACGTAATAATGGGCCGTTTTAAGGCATGTCCCTTTTGCACACCCCGGCCATAAACCACCCAGGGAATCTGTACTTCATCCAGCGACTTACCGCCGTGTCCCTTGCCCTTTCCGCCATGATCCGCTGTTACAATAATTACCGATTCATGGGCGATGCCGGCATCTTCCACCGCCTTTACAATGCGGCCGATACGGGCATCCACTTTTTGCAGCTCTTTATAATACTCCGGCGTACGATGACCAATATTATGTCCTACCCCATCCGGCTCATCCAGGTGTACAAAAGTCAGTACCGGCTTTTGCGTCCGGATGATGGTAATTGCTGTGTCCACACAAAAATCGTCCTTATCCTTTCCGGCCACCCGTATGGTGGTGGCCTCCTTTTCCACCAGCGGACCAATGCCCTGCCAGCTATAAACCAATGCAGACACGGCGTTCGGCCGTTGCTCCTTCAATAACGAAAAAACAGAAGGAAATAAACCAAACCGGCTGGTATCTGCAGAGCGAATTTCCGGAACCGCGCTGTTCCATTCTGTATAACCATGCACCGTAGGCCCGGCGCCCATTAACAGGGAAGCCCAGTTTACCGCACTGGAAGAAGGAAGCACCGAACGGGCCGTTAAGGACCAGGCTCCATCCTGCATCAGCTTTTTCAACTGTGGCATCTCCGCTTCCGGAAGGGCATACGCACCAAATCCATCGCATCCGATCAGGATCACATGTTTTACTTTGGATGGCTGGGCCATTGCAGCCAGGGACAGCCAGATACTCATCAACATCATTGTTATAGCACGCATATTGCTCATAATCGTTTTTTTTTATTTTGTATCCGGACGAAGATACAGAAGAAGCCCTACCGGAATCAGCCAGCAACAGGACAACCGGTTGCATTGTTGGGCCGGAATCAACGATGCGCCGGTATAGCCGCAGCGGTAAAATTTATGAACGGTTCGCGGCCCGTTATGCCCCAAACCAAATAAATCCTATTTTTACTGTTTAAACAACGTACATGCAGCAGGTAGACTTTCTGGTGATCGGAACGGGTATTGCAGGACTTACATACGCTTATAAAATGGCGCATCAGTTTCCTGATAAAAAAATACTGGTATTGACCAAGGCGGCCGCAGATGAAACCAATACCAAGTATGCACAGGGCGGTGTGGCCGTGGTAAACGATCTGGAACGCGATAGTTTTGAAAAACATATTGAAGATACCCTGATCGCCGGAGACGGTCTTTGCAATAAAAAGATCGTGGAAATTGTGGTTACGGAAGGCCCCGAGCGCATCAACGAACTGATTGCCCTGGGTACCAATTTTGATAAGGAAGCCGATGGCGACTATAAGCGCGGAAAAGAAGGCGGGCACAGTGAGTTCCGCATCCTTCATCACAAAGACATTACCGGATGGGAAATGGAGCGGGCCTTGCTGGAAGCCGTAGCCTCCTGTTCCAATATTGAGCTTATCAAGCATTGCTTTGTGATTGATTTGATCACCCAGCACCATCTGGGCTACCTGGTTACCAAGGCCACGCCCGATATTGAATGTTACGGTGTGTATGTACTGAACCTGCGCACGAATGAAATAGAAACCATCCTGGCAAAAACCACTTACCTGGCTTCCGGTGGCAACGGGCAGGTGTACCGTACCACCACCAATCCCGGCATTGCAACCGGCGACGGTGTAGCCATGGTATACCGTGCCAAGGGACGTATTGAAAATATGGAATTCATCCAGTTTCATCCCACGGCGTTGTTTGAAGCCGGATTGACCGGTCAGGCTTTTTTAATTACGGAAGCCGTCCGGGGCGATGGCGGTATCCTGCGCAATAAGGACGGAGAAGCTTTTATGGAGCAATACGATGAGCGCAAAGACCTGGCCCCCCGCGATATCGTGGCACGTGCCATCGACAGCGAAATGAAACGCACCGGTACCGAACATGTATGGCTGGACTGCCGGCATTTTGAACTGGAAAAATTCCTGGAACATTTTCCCAATATTTACGAAAAATGTAAAAGTATTGGTATCGATATTACACAACAGATGATCCCCGTATCGCCGGCGGCTCATTACAGCTGCGGCGGTATTAAGGTAAATGAATGGGGCCAAACCTCCATCCGCAACCTGTATGCAGTAGGTGAATGCAGCAGTACAGGGTTACACGGCGCCAACCGGCTGGCCAGCAATTCGCTCCTGGAAGCGATGGTATTTGCACACCGCTGTTTTGAACATGTATCTGCCAAAGCCCTGAATAAGGAACTGAATGATCATCATTACGAAGGCCATATTCCGGAATGGAACGCCCGGGGTACCATGCAGCCCAAGGAAATGATCCTGATTACCCAAAGCCTGAAAGAGCTGCGGCAGGTAATGTCGGATTATGTAGGTATTGTACGCAATAATATCCGCCTGGAGCGGGCATCCAAACGCCTGGATCTTTTATGGGAAGAAACGGAGCAATTATACCGGTCCAGCAAAGTATCACCGCAACTGCTGGAACTTCGCAATCTGATCACCATTGGTTATCTGATTGTAAAAGGAGCCATATTCCGCAAGGAAAGCCGGGGCCTCAATTACAATACGGACTATCCTGAAAAAAGTGTGCTGGTTCAGAATGTGGTGTTGTGATGTTGTTGAGGTTTGAGATTTGAGAATCGAGAATCGAGAATTGAGATTTCAGATTTCAGATTTAGAGATTAGGACTTAGGATTTAGAACTTGAGATTTAGGATTTAATGTACTATATCGTTTACGGCTTTTTGTATGTATGCTCCCTGCTTCCGCTGCCGGTGTTATACCTGTTGTCGGACTTTTTTTATGCCGTGGTATACTATCTTATCGGATACCGCAAAAAAGTGGTCATGGACAACCTGGCCATTGCCTTTCCGGAAAAAACAATGGAAGAGCGGAAGCGTATTGCTAAAAATTTCTATCACAACCTGATTGACTCCTTTATCGAAACGGTGAAGCTGCTTTCTGCACCGGATGCGTTCTTTGAGAAACGCTTTACCGGCAACTGGGAGGTGGTAGACCGTTATTATGATCAGCACCGGAGTGTGCAGCTGATACTGGGACATACGTTTAACTGGGAGTGGGGCAATGTACAGATCGTGCGCAAGATCCGGCATACATTCCTTGGCGTATACATGCCCATCAGCAGCCGGCCGTTAAACCGGGTTTTTAAAAAGCTGCGCTCCCGCAGCGGGGCCGTGCTCCTGAGTGCGCACCATATGACCCGCGAATTTTTACCCTACCGCAAGGCACTTTATTGCCTGGGCCTGGTAGCCGACCAAAGCCCGGGACATTTAAAGAATGCCCGTTGGTTTTATTTCTTCAACCGGAAAACCGCCTTTACCGTTGGGCCTGCAAAAGGGGCCATTACGAATGATGCGGTGGTGGTGTTTGCCTCCATTGAACGCCGCAAAAGAGGGTATTACGAGGTTACCTTTACAGTGGCAGACGAACATCCCAAGGCCCATGTGGATGAAAACCAGCTCACGAAAAAATTTGTGCAATTCCTGGAAGCAACCATCCGCCGGAGCCCGGACATGTGGCTATGGAGCCACCGGAGATGGAAGCATGAATGGAAGGAGGGAGATAAAATGGGGGAATGAGCCGCGGTGCTATTGCACCGCCATGTACAAACGAAAATAAAGCGGGTAGCCCATCGCAGGCTTAAAGAAAATCTTCCCGGCAGGGGCTGAATGCATCAACCAGCATCCCTGCTTCCAGGCAGGTGCAACCATGCAATACATGCGGGGGCACATAAAAACCATCACCCGCAGCCACCACTTTTTTTTCATCACCAATGGTTACTTCAAAAGCACCGCTCGCCACATAGCTCGCCTGTGCATGCGGATGCTGGTGCACTGCGCCCGCCGCGCCCTTCTCAAATCGCACTTTTACCAGCATCAGGTTTTCACCAAACCCGTATACCTGCCGCTGTGCGCCCGGCCCGGCGTCCTGCCAGGGTGTTTCATTTTCCGCCTGAAAAAAACCACTTTGAACCATTCCTGCTATTTTAAGATGATCGGATGTTGACATTCCATTAAAGGACGAAGCCCTGTTGGACAACGGCCGTTGAAATGCACGGTTGCAAATGTATTAAACCCCACGGTTTCCTGTTCAAAAACAGGATTTTTGACCGGGTCACCCCGGAAAATATGCGCCTGCCCGCTGTAACTCGTGGTTTTCAACAAAAATTTAAAAATCAGGGCTTTTTTTTAAAGTAATTAATCCGTCCATTCGTCTTATCTTTCTGATGCAGGAGCAAAAACTGGCAATATTGGCGGAGGAAAGGAAGCAAAACGTCATCCAGACCGTAAAGGATTACGGTAAACGTCTCTTTGGTTTTATTCGTAAAAACGTAAACACCGATGCGGATGCGGAAGATATTTTGCAGGATGTCTGGTACCAGTATACCAATGCTACTGCCACTCAAACCATCGAACAGGTCAGCGGCTGGCTGTTTAAAGTGGCCCGCAATAAGATCACAGACAAGTACCGGAAGAAAAAAGACAACCGGATCGATGATTTCCAGTATGAAAATGAGGAAGGGGAACTCCAGTTCCGGGAACTGTTCTTTACCCTGGATAACGACCCCGAACTGGCAGATATCAAGAAGTTATTCTGGGAAGAGCTGTTTGCGGCCCTGGAGGAGCTGCCAGCCAGCCAGCGGGATGTATTTATCCTCAATGAGCTGGAGGAAAAGACCCTGCAGGAGATCGCCGATGCAGCCGGTGAAAATCTGAAAACCATCATCAGCCGGAAGCGGTATGCGGTGCTGCACCTGCGCAGCCGGCTGCAGTATTTATATGATGAATTAATGAACTATTAAACAATATTATTATGAATTATAGAAGAAAAGGCCGGCGGCCCCGTGTTTTTTTATTTGTGCTGCTGGGATTACTGGCCATCCTTCTGTTTGGATGGATCGTGATGCTTTTATGGAATGCCATATTGCCCGACCTGCTGAACACAAAGCAGATCAGCTTCTGGCAGGCCGTAGGATTGTTGGTGCTTTCCAAGATCCTTTTTGGATTTGGCCCGGGGGGAAAGCCGCATCATCACAAGGGTCCGTCTGACCGCCTCCGTCAGAAATTCCGCAATATGAGCGAAGATGAGCGAAAGGAATTCCGGGAAGCATGGCGGCAGCGCTGCGGCCAGTGGCGGCGCTTTCCCAACCAGGAATAGCAGGATCAGGTAATTTCAAAATACGACAAACCCTCCCTTTTATGTACACACAGGAATACAGAAGGCCCAGATATAATGTGCCCATTAATATTGAAGAGCGGGACGATTGCTACCGGTTAACGGCCTATGTGCCGGGTTATCCGGAGGAAAACATCCGCACACATATCATCAACGACACGCTGGTTATTACCGGAAGCCGCGACGAAGACGATGCGATCATCGAATTTCTGAAACAGGAATTTCCCGTAAAGGATTTTGAACGCAGTTTGCATTTGAACGGGCTGGTGGATACGGCTTGTATCAATACGCGGTTTAATGCGGGTGTGCTCACCATCTTTTTGCCCAAGAAGCAGGAAGCCTCCCTGCATCATATCCGGCAGCAGCTGGAAGCATCACTGGCAGGATAACATATGGTTACGGCATCGAACAACCGTTTACGCTTTTGTTTGAAGACGGGCCGTCCGCTTCCGGATCCGGCTAAGACTTTCCGGTTCGATCCCCAACATGGAAGCAATGTATTTTAAAGGTACCCGGCGGATCATCTCTGCATCATGTTCCAACAGCTCCAGGTAACGGGTTTCCGGCGACTTAACCATAATATCCAGGGTTCGCTGAACCGTGGTTAAAAAAAGCGATTCCGCCATCTTACGTCCAAAACGCTCAAATACCTTCGCCCGCTCATATCCTTTTTGCATTTCATCGTAATGCAGCTGGATCAGCACCGTATCTTCCAGCGCTTCTATATGCATTGCCGATTTGGAACGGGTTAAAAAGGCCGCGTAGTCGCTGGCCCACATATTTTCCCGGAAGATCTTATACGTATGTTCCTTCCCGCCGATCTCATGATAAAAGCGGATCAACCCCTTATCGATGTAATAAACATGGTTTACCACTTCACCCACCCGGCTTACTTTTTCGTTCTTCCGCACCGTTCTTACTTCCATATCCGCAGTCAGAAAAGCCAGTTCGTCTTCATCAAAATGAAGATACCCCTCCAGGTTTTTAATCAGGTTGTTGAACATATCGTTTGTCTTAGTTAACAGGTGTAGCAGCAACCGGGATGCCGGTTATTTCCATCTTTTCTTTCCGATGGCATACCGGATACCGCCTAAAATATGTTTCAGGAACAGGGGGTCTGTATAGGATTCGTTTACATGGCCCAGTTCTGTATAAAACACCCGGCCGCCTTCAAAATTGTGATACCATGCCATGGGATGAAAGGCTCCGTTTTTCCCTCCTTCATAGCTTTTTTCGTCGATCGTGATCAACACTTTTACATCCTTATTGATATTCTTAAAATTGTACCACTCATCCTTACGGATCCATTGTGCCGGCAGGTGCTTCGTGCTGATATGGGTTCTGTCGGTAATGTTTAGGGTGGCCGTTTGCTGTTTGGGATGACTGAGGAACCAGGCGCCCATCATCTGGTTGTACCAGGGCCACTCATACTCTGCATCCGTGGCCGCATGAATGCCTACAATTCCGCCGCCCTTGTGCACATAATCCTGAAGCGCAGTTTGCTGCGCCGCATCAAACAATGTGCCTGTGGTACTCAGGAAAATGATGGCCGCATATTTTTTGAGATTTTCTGTTGTAAACGCCCCCGAATCCTTCGTGCTGTCTACTGAAAAGCCGTTCTCAACGCCCAGCTTATAAATTGCCGGCAGCCCCGCTTCGATGGATTGATGATAAAAACCGGCTGTTTTGTAAAAAACAAGTACCCTTGGGCTGGCCGCGCCGGCTGCTGCCACCACTACCAGCAGCAGTAATAATATAGCTGTCTTTTTCATGTCAGAATTTAAACCGTTACCAAATCGGTTTTAAAGATAACACGCCTCGTTTAAATATAACCCCATAAGGCTCATAAACTTATCAATAAAATAAGAATTCGTTCCAAAAAATCCCCTGGGATTCGTTATTTTTGCGCTTTATATAAATTTTATTGAATATGAAAGATGTCGTATTCTCGCTTCCGGGCGAGGCGCTGGGAACCGCAAACTCGGCTGTTCTGCTGGGAGATTTTAACAACTGGGATATTGATCAAGCAATTGCTTTAAAACCTCATAAAGACGGAACATTAAAGGCTAAAGTTAAACTGGAGCCTGGACAAACATATGAATACCGCTTTTTGCTGAATGACGGACGTTGGGTAAACGACTGGGAAGCCCAGGGCTATGTACACAAACAGCATTTTGGGATCGACAATTCAGTGATCACGGTTGAGGTGGAACTGGAGGTTGAAAAAAAGGTAAAGACCAAAACCGCAGATAAAGCGCCCAAAGCGGCAGCCAAAGCAGTTAAAAAAGTAGCAGAAACCGTAAAGAACGATCTGACCAAGATCGAAGGCATCGGCCCGGCCATTGCTAAATTGCTGGAGCAGGAAGGCATTCAGAACTTTAAAGACCTGTCCAAGGCTACTATCAAAAAACTTAAAAGCACCCTGGATGCTGCAGGAAGCAAGTTTGCAATGCACGATCCGAAAAGCTGGCCCAAACAGGCAAAACTGGCCGCCGCTGAAAAGTGGGAAGAGCTGAAAGCCTTACAGCAGGAGCTGATAGGCGGAAAATAAAGAAACTCAGGAAACAGTCGTTGGTACGCCCGCGACTGTTTTTGTTTGCAGCATCGGTACCTTCCTTACCAGGAACAGGGTAACAACCATACAAATCAGCAACAGCATGCCCACCAACTGATGCAGGATGCTGAGCAACAGTTTATCGGGAGTAAGGTAATTCACCAGTGCCAGTATGCCCAGTACCACCTGTACCAATACCAGGGTCATGGGCAGGAAGCGTATTTTATACAGCAATGCCGATTTCGGAAGCTTTGTCAGCCGCAGGGTAAAAAATACCATCAGCAGGGTGATCAGGTAGGCCAGTCCGCGGTGGATGAACTGGATCGTAACCAGGTTATGGGTGATATCGCTCCAGAAACCACCTTCATTCAGCATCGATGCCGAAGGGATCATACTGCCATTGATGGTTGGCCAGGTAACGGACGCTTTACCGGCATGTGTTCCGGCCATAAAGGCACCGTAGGTCAGCTGCAGGGTGATGACCACCAGCAACAGGATATTGAAACTGCGTGTACCGTTATCGGTGGCCAGCTGGTCCTGCCGTATGGTTAGTTTCAATGCAAACCAAACTACATAACACAACAGCAGAAGGGCCGCCAGGAAATGGACGGCCAGGCGAATATGGCTTACATATACCAGGTCGGTACCTACACCGCTGCTAACCATGATCCAGCCGATAGCCCCTTGCAGGCCTCCCAGCAAAAACAGGATGATCATCGGCACCAGCATGCTGCGGTCTATTTTCTTTTTTACAATAAACCAGATAAAAGGGATCAGGAATACGATGCCGATCAGCCGGGCCCAGTCGCGGTGCAGCCATTCCCAGAAATAAATGCCTTTAAAATCCGACAGGGTAAAATGGTTGTGGATGTACTTAAACTGCGCGATCTGCTTATATTTTTCGAAAGCCTCGTTCCAGGCTTGCTCATTCATGGGGGGCAATGCGCCCAGGATCGGTTGCCATTCGGTAATGGAAAGTCCGGATCCGGTAAGTCTTGTAAGTCCGCCTAATAAAACCTGGATGATGAGCATTCCGGCGCCGATAAACAACCAGGTGGCCACCGGTTTATTCTTTTGTAATTGCATAACGCGCAAAATTATTAAATTATTTGGTTCGGGATTTGAGATTTCAGATTCGAGATTTCAGCATTCAGGGGAGGGCTTTCAGCGTTCGGCCTTCAGCTTTAGCCTTCAGCAATCAGCTTTCAGCGTTCAGGAGCCTGATATCCCGTATTACCGGGCTAAATGCGGCTCGCTGATAGCTGATCCCCGTTTCTGGTTTATCTTTGCAAAAATTTTTTTGAAGCATGTTGCAATTACAGGTATTACGACAGGACACAGCGGCAGTTAAACAGCGGCTGGCAGTAAAGAACTTTAAGGAACCCGGGCTGGTGGATGAAATCATTTCGCTGGACGATCAGCGTAAAAAATCGCAGCTTGAGTTTGATACCACGCAATCCCTTGTAAACAGCGCTTCCAAAGAGATCGGTCAGCTGATGGCCAAAGGCGATAAAGAAGCCGCCGAGGCAAAAAAAGCGGAAGTGGCTGCCGCCAAGCAAAAATTACAACCCATCAGCGAGCAATTGGCAAGGGTGGAAAAAGAGCTACAGGAGAAACTGGTGTTGCTGCCCAACCTGCCCTCTCCCCTGGTTCCACCAGGTAATAGCCCGGAAGATAATGAGGTAGTACGGGAGAACGGCGTTAAGCCGGTATTGGGTGCCGATGCGGTTCCGCATTGGGATCTGATCAAAACATTTGACCTGGTTGATTTTGAAACCGGCGCCAAAATAACCGGCAGCGGGTTCCCTTTATATAAGGGCCAGGGTGCCCGGCTGCAGCGCACGCTGGTACAATATTTCCTTGACCAAAATATAGCGGCCGGGTATACCGAGTACCTGCCACCATTTATGGTAAATGAAGCTTCCGCCTATGGTACCGGACAATTACCGGATAAAGAAGGGCAGATGTATCATATGCCTGCGGATAATTTTTACATGATCCCCACCTCGGAAGTTCCGGTAACCAATATTTACCGCGATACAATTTTAAAACAGGAGCAGTTGCCCGTAAAGATGACGGCCTATTCGCCCTGCTTCCGCCGCGAAGCGGGCAGTTTTGGAAAGGATGTGCGCGGCCTTAACCGGGTACACCAGTTTGAAAAAGTAGAGATCGTACAACTCACCCACCCGGATAAAAGTTATGAGGCCCTGGAAGAAATGGTAGCCCATGTAGAACGGTTGTTACAAAACCTGGAACTGCCTTACCGCATCCTGAGGCTTTGCGGCGGTGATATGTCATTTACATCGGCCCTTACGTATGATTTTGAAGTATACAGCGCAGCCCAGGAGCGGTGGCTGGAGGTAAGCTCTACTTCTAACTTTGAAGCATATCAAACCAACCGGATGAAGATCCGCTTCAAAGATGAAAACGGCAAAACCCAACTGGCACACTCCCTCAATGGCAGTTCCCTGGCCCTGCCACGCATTGTAGCCTGTTTGCTGGAAAATAACCAGCAAGGCGATAAAATCGTATTGCCAAAGGCACTGGTGCCTTATTTTGGAAAAGAGGCCATTACAAAGTAAAAGACCGCTGAGCGCTGAAGGCCTATAGCTTTCAGCGCTCAGTCTTAATATTGGAGCTGGAAATTTGAAATTGGAGCGCAGGCAATACCCGGTGCAGGGGAATCAATATGACAAAAACAAATTGCGCTGAAAAATATTTTTGACATACAAACCGAGCTCTTCCAGGTACTGGGCTACTCCATGAGCTACCTCGAATTTTTTGGAGTATTAACCGGGCTTGCAGCCACCTGGCTTTCTGCCCGGGCCCATATTATCAGCTGGCCTGTAGGCATCATAAATGTACTCCTTTCCTTTTGGCTGTACTACCAGGTACACCTGTATCCCGATATGCTGCTGCAGATCTTTTTCTTTATTACCAATATACTGGGCTGGTGGCGCTGGGCGCATCCCAGGGCATTTGAAGCAGATATCAAAAAGCAACTGAAAGTAAGCTTTATGAAACCGGCACAGTTAACCCGCACGATCCTGATGGCAGGCGCCGGCACTTTTCTGCTGGGAAATTTTGCAGGCCGCCTGCATGAATGGTTTCCCAAAATTTTTTCGGCACCCAGCTCGTTTCCTTTTGCAGATTCTTTTATTATGATCATGAGCATCCTGGCCACCTTTTACATGATCCAGAAAAAGATCGAGTGCTGGATCATCTGGATGCTGGTAGACATCACCGCCACGGTGCTTTATTATGTAAAGGGCATCCGGTTCTATAGCCTGGAGTACCTGGTATTTACCGGTATCGTGCTCTTTGGCTTTTTGCACTGGATAAAGGAATACCGCTCCTATTCATCACAACCAACATGAAACGCGGACTGGTCATAGGAAAGTTCATGCCCTTGCACAAGGGGCATATAGCGCTGATTGCCTTTGCTGCACAACACTGTGATGAGCTGATCGTTTCCATGAGTTATACCGATGCCGATCCGATCGACGGCCATCTGCGTTTTTCATGGATCCGGGAGCAATTCGGCTCCGCTCCGAAAATTAAGCCCCATATTATCAAAGACGATTTTGATGATGAAACCCTGCCGCTTGAAGACCGCACCCGTATCTGGGCGCAAAAGATGAAAGCGGTCTATCCCCTCATTCATGTACTCATCAGTTCAGAATCGTATGGCCCGCCCTTTGCCCGCCATATGAATGCGCAACATATCTGCTTCGATGCGTTACGGCAACAAGTGCCGGTTGCAGCAACCGCTATACGAAACCGGCCGCTCACCCACTGGGATTTTATACCAGCACATATTCAGCCCTTCTTTCTCAAAAAGATCTGTTTTTATGGGCCGGAGAGCACGGGAAAAACAACCCTTGCCATAAAAATGGCCCGGCATTATCATACGGCTTATGTGCCTGAAGCAGCACGGGATCTGCTCACGTCCAATGCGTTTTCAGAAACGGACATCATTGCTATCGGCCGGCTTCAGCATCAATACATACAGGAACAATCCCAAACAGCAAACCGGCTCCTGTTCTGCGATACGGATGCCATCACCACCGCCATCTATTCCCAGTTATATCTCAACCATGTTCCTGCAGTCATCTATGAACTGGAAAAACAAACCCGCTTTGACCTTTATTTGTTACTGGATATCGACACCCCCTGGGTTGCCGATCCGCTAAGAGACCAGGGACACCGGAGAAAAGAAATGTTGCAGCTGTTTGAACAGGCATTGCAACAGCGGCAGCTGTCTTATCAAAAAATCAGTGGTAGTTACCATCAACGGGAAACACTGATAAAAAGCATTATCGACCAATTATTACAATCCTGGTGATCGCGCGTCAATGCACCTCCTTAAAACCGGTAACCGGCCCCCAGTTGCCATTGCCACAAAATATCCCGGAACGGAGCCTGCCGATAATAGTTTTCACCGTCACGGAAAATAAACGCTTCATTACCCCATATGGGGCGGCCAACAGCAAACCCCGGCGACAGGCTCAGTTTTTTGCCGGTATTTAATTTAAATTCAACCTTTGCCATCACACCACCTCTGAAAGTACGCTCCTGAATATATTTTTGTATGAACGGCTGACCTACCGTTGAAGTGCGATTCAGAAAGGTTTCTTTTTCTGTCCACATCAACAGTACCGGCCCCACCCGGAAGTTTACCGGCAAATGCGGAGCGACCGTATAAAAAAGTGACACTGCTGCCCCCACCGACTCCCGGTTAATACCGATATGTGGAGCAATGCCCAACCCCGCCAGGTTATGCAAAAACCGTTGCTCGTAATCCACGTATATTGCTGTTATGGTAGACCGGAGACCAAATGATTTTATGCCGGTACCCACCAGGTTATTGCCCTCCTGAAATGGTGGCCGGTTTAACCGTACCTGATTCCGCTCCCGGAACGTGGTGCCGGCAAGAGGAGCTCCCGATACCTTCATCGTTACCCCATTCGCATAACGAAGCTCCCGGATCATTCTTTTATTTACTTTATGAATCACTTCCGCCGTATCACCGGCAATTATATACCATAGCACAAACCGGTGCTGTTTCTGAATATGTACCGGTATCATTTTCTGATTCAAAAAGAGCAGTGTATCCTGGGCATTACCCCTCCCCGGCAGGAAAAGCAAGCACATCATCAGCAACCTTTTTTTCATAATAACTACTACATAAGTATTATACATTGAACAAGCGCGCCTTCCTTTATCAGAAACGGTAGCCTACTCCTATTTGTGCCTGCCAAACCGTTTCCATCAGCATTTGCTCCCGTTGATATTGCAGCCCTTCTTTCCAAACGGTATTCGTACTTTTCCAAAGTGGTATTCCCCCGCCTAATTCCGGGGCGACAACCCATTTTTTGCCGGCATTTATTTTACATCCGGTGCTGAACAACAGTCCGCCCCTGTTTACTTTTTTTGTAACAGAACGTGTGATATAGGTTTTATCCGGAAGATGTTCCATGTTATAATACCGCTGATCCTCATTCCAGATCAACAGGTCATTCCCTACAAAGAAATTAACACGGGCCTGCGGGTTAGGCGAATAGCGGATACCGGCGGCACCGCCGATCGCAGCCTTGTTCAATGCCACCTGCGGAGCGATAACAGCGCTAAGGCGGTTAAAGAAAAATCTTCTTTCATAGCTCATATAAACGGCTGTAATACCATCATTAATGCCAAACCTTTTGATACCGGATGCCAGCAGATTGCTGCCCGCTTCAAAAGCAGGACGCCGGAGCCGGCCATTAGCCCGCTCCCTGAACGAACTGTGGGGGCCGGTACGTGTATCGACCGGCCGTACCCATTGCCTTCCAATGCGATAACGCCGTCCGCTGCTGTCGCCCGGCAAGTTGTATACAATGGAGTGCCGCCCCCTTTTTATAACAAATGCATTGATCGTATCGTTTTTCAGCGTAATCAGTTGCTCCTGGCCAAAAGCACAGCCTGCAAGCACAAGCAGGCAGCAGGTCAGCATCGGTTTTTTCATAAATAATAACATAACAGGAAGCCGGATTTTAGGTATATTATTCAAAAACGCAGGAAAAAGAAAATTCGCAACAGGATGCGAGGGTCTTTCCTTCCTCAAGATCGTATTTCCCGGCATCTCCGGCCATACCTGTTTCCTGGTATTTTAAATGATATTCTTAAAAACATAAAAATATTGTCATAGAATTGTAAGTTGGCTTATTTATTGCTAATTTTATAGAAACCATCGTTTATGAAAAAAATAATTCTTTGCGCATACATCGTTCTGGCAGCAGCTGTTGCCTGTACCCCCAAGGCATCTCCTTCAACTACAGACGCCGTGATTCCTGAAGCCTCCAGCGTGAGCAGTAACCAGGCTACCATTGATGCCGGACATACCATTTTTACCACAAAATGTACCAAGTGTCATGGAGCAAAGGACAAGGCTGTTGCTTCCAAATCATACGAAGAGTTGCGGCCGATTCTGGCATCTATGTCGAAAAAGGCTAAACTAAGCAGGGAAGAAGTAGAGCAGGTTTCTGCTTATGTATATGCCAATGCAAAAAAATAATACCGCCTTATTATAAAAACAGTAAACCTCCTTTTAACAGGAGGTTTTTTATTTTTTAACCGCTTATGGTTAATATTGCATAAACCATTCCAGAGTATATGAAGAAATTAGCAGGTCTGTTTTTTGTAGCCGCTGTTGTCATTTTTAGCTGTACCCGCAAGGCAGCGCCTACCATACCCAACAGGCCGGTGGAGCCGGTAGCCGGCAACAAGGCCGATACTGCGGACTTTAGTTCCAGTAACCCGATGGTGGCCGGAAGAGCCATTTATGAAATTAAGTGTACCAAATGCCATAAGGCAAAGAATGTAGCCGACTGGACGCAGGACGAATGGAAACCGATCCTGAATTCAATGGTAAAAAAAGCGAAGCTCAACGATCTTCAGATATCCCAGGTAACGCAATACGTAAATGCGAACGCCAAGAAATAACGGATAGGCGGCTGTTTCCAGCCATCCTTTCATAACTATAGCGTTCGGGAAACATCCTGTGGGATGATGAGAAATAGCGCCGGCATCCATACCCGGCGATTCCGTTGCTTGTTGCCGTTTTGATACCACATCCATCTTTATTGGCACAGTATAATAACGCCCCTTTTTTAGGGCCTGTTTACCTGATCAAAAAAGCACGGAAGGCAACGGAATCCCCGTTAAAAACATTAAAGTCTACGTTTGCATCAATGCCGTTCACATGCCCCGCATCGTTGTGCTGCCACAAGGTCCAGTCGCGTTTTATACGTGGTTTTCGCTTTTCATAATAATGCGCCACCCACAGCGGGTAATCATCAAAGGGCTTCCCCAGGTATTTTTCATAAAAATCGGCGTTGGTATAAATAACAGGTTTAACGCCGTAATGCTGTTCCACCAGTCGCAACCATACTTTCGAACGGGCCTGGATCACCGATGCCGGAAGATTATTGGTTTGTTCCACGTCCAGCACGGGTGGCAGATCGCCCGGTTTCAGCGTTACATTTTTAATAAAGTTTACCGCCTGTTTTACCGGATCCTTAGACGGAATAAAAAAATGATAGGCCCCTGCAGGCAATCCGCTTTGGCGGGCCTGTTTCCAGTTGCGTTTAAACTGTACATCCAGGTCTTTTTCTCCTTCGGTAGCCTTAATAAACGCAAAACTGATGCGGATGTTCTGGATATCCATGGTCTTTACTGCTTCCCAGTTAATCCGCTTTTGATACCGTGACACGTCAATACCGTGCAGGGAGTAATCTACCGGGATCTCGATTCCAAACTCCGGGTACCGCTTTACCTCAAGCTCAAACCGCCGGCTCCAGTCCAGCACAAACAATCCTCCCACCAGCAAGGCCAGCACCAGCAGGGATAGGACCAGTTTCCATTGGTACGACATGCCTTTTTTCTTTCGCCTTCTTTTTTTCCTGACTGCCATAAAAAAATTTGCCGGGTTCCTGAACGGACCCGGCAAAAATATTTGTTTACGCGCTGATATTTTTTATCGGCGATTAAATTTTGTCTTAAACATGCTTTTACGGTTTTCAATATCATCCAGGGCCTGTTCCACGGAGCTTAACCGGGCGATCTTTACCAGTCCCTCGGTACCGGTTTCATAATCAGAAGCCGAACTATAAATAAAATCCGATGCGTACCGTACGATCCGTTCCTGTACCGGGATATTGTGAAGCAATTCCAGGTGCTCTGCCATAATCTCCGGGCGCGCCAGGTCAATAGAAAGCATTTCCTTTACCCGTTTCCATACTTCCAGTTTTTTTTGCGCGCCTAAAAAACCATAGTTTCTCTGGAAGTGTTCTATCAGCCATTGCCGGCGTTCTTCAGGTTCATTATAAATAGCCTCTATTACCTTTTCGGTGGTGAATTGTTTGAAAGCTTTCCGGAGTTCTTTAAAAGATATGTTTTTCTGTACCTGGCAGATGATATAGAGCTTGCTTGGCATCAGGCACCAGCCATATACGATCAACCCTTTACTGCTGATATAATGATTGAGCGTGTGTACAATAATCTGTTTGTACACCGGCCTGATAAAAATATCAGTAAGATCAACGGTTTCCAGCGTTAAAAAATAACAACCGTGATCGTCAAATGATATAACCCGTTCATTATCCATGACTATTATTCCAACATTTGATTCAACTACCCATGCTGCCCATTCAGCGAATGTTCAGTAAATGTTAATATTTCTTTGAGGGCAAAACTTGTTCCAATTATTGTAAACTGATTCCAAATTTTATGCAATAGTAATCGCCCTTGATTTTATTTAATTAATAATCAAGGAGTAAGAATAGAACTTTTTTCTAATATTAAGAAAAAAATCAGGATAAAATTTTCAGCCGGGCGTAATTCAGAAGGATTTTCTTTTCGCCGTTTGCGTCAAACCGGATGATGGCCATCCGGTTATGCTGGTTGCCTTCCAGTTTCAGCACCTCGCCAAAGCCAAATTTCTGGTGTTCCACCTTTTGGCCTACGGCAATATCGTTGATATCGCTTGCCTGGAAATCGACAGAAGGCGTATGTTCCACCACTTTTTTGGCTTCCGGTTTGGGGCCCAGATATTCCGGCGTTGTTTTCTTTGCGGGTGGCGGGCCATATTTCTTTTCAGCTGAAAGGGCACTTTTACCGGAGCTCCATCCGCCGCCGTTCATCCGTTCATATACAGAACCGGTACTGCCAAAGCCAAAAGAGCTTTGCATTTTAGTGCCGCCCCCGGCATAGGTATTATCGATATGGTCTTTGGGCAATTCCTCAATAAACCGGCTGGGTTCATTCTGCACCAGGGAACCAAATTTATAACGGGTGTTCGCATAGGTGATCCAGAGTTTATTTTTAGCCCGCGTAACCACTACATAAAACAAACGCCGCTCTTCTTCCAGTTCTTCCCGGGTATTAATGGCCATGGCATTGGGGAACAGCTGTTCTTCCAGGCCGGCTGCAAAAACACAGGCAAACTCCAGCCCTTTGGCCGCGTGAATGGTCATCAGCTTTACTGTATCCGCATCCGGGTCCTTATTATCGGAGTCCGTCAATAAGGTGATCTGCTGCAGGTAGGCCCCCAGGGTTTTATCAATCACCTCGCCTTCTTCATTATCCGGGCTTTCCACCCACTCTTTAATTGAGTTCAGCAATTCCTGGATGTTCTCATAACGCTGCAGCCCTTCGGTACTTTTATCATTAAAAAGCTCCTTTACCAGGTTGGTTTGTTTTCCCACATGAAAAGCCACATCATAGGCATTCTGTTTTTGCAGCATACTGGAGAAGCTCTTGATCATTATCACAAAATCCTGGATCGCACTCAGCGTACCCGCCCGGAATCCCAGCTGATCGGCCTTTTCCAGTACTTCCCACATGGTGATCTGGTGCGTATTGGCCAGCAGCAGCACCCGGTCGATGGTGGTTTTACCGATGCCTCTTACGGGATAGTTAATGATCCGTTTAAGCGCTTCCTCATCCCGGCTGTTTACGATCAGCCGCAGGTAGCCTACCAGGTCTTTTATCTCTTTACGCTGATAGAAGCTTACGCCCCCGTACATGGTATAGGGAATATTCATGCGGCGCAGTGCTTCTTCAAAAGCACGGCTCTGTGCATTGGTACGGTATAAAATAGCGAACTCTTTATTAGAAAAATGATTGCGCAGCTTTTGTTCCTGAATGGTATCTGCCACAAACTTTCCTTCATCGTTATCCGTCATGGTGCGAACGATCCGGATCTTTTCCCCGCTGGCGTTTTCGGTAAACAATACTTTGGGGATCTGTGCCTTGTTATTCCGGATCACTTCGTTGGCCGCATGAATGATGGTTTGGGTACTCCTGTAGTTCTGTTCCAGCTTTACCACTTTTACATCGTCATAGTCTTTCTGAAACTGCAGGATGTTCTGGATGGTTGCTCCCCGGAAGCTATAAATACTTTGTGCGTCATCTCCCACCACGCAAACATTTTCGTGCATGGCCCCCAGCAGTTTTACGATCTCGTACTGGGCAGGGTTGGTATCCTGGTACTCATCAATCATGATGTACCGGAATTTATGCTGGTATTTGCTCAGCACTTCCGGAAAGGTTTTTAAGAGCTCGTAGAACTTCAGCAGCAGGTCGTCAAAATCCATTGCCCCGTTCTTAAAACAGCGCTTGCAGTAGGCATCATATACCTTGGCGATGGCCGGCCGGTTGGCCCGGAGGTCTTCCTGTTGTATATGATAATCCGTAGCATACTCCATCGGGCTTACCAGCGCGTTCTTCGCCGACGAGATCCGGTTATATACCGTAGCCGGTTTATACAGCTTGTCATCCAGCTGCATTTCATTCAATACCGTTTTAACAACGCTTTTGGCATCATCGGTATCATAAATGGTAAAGCTATTGGGATAGCCCAGGCGGTGTGCTTCCGACCTTAAGATTCTTGCAAATACACTGTGAAACGTACCGATGTACAGGTTACGCGCTTCATTGTTGCCGAGTATCCGCTCGATCCGTTCTTTCATTTCCCGGGCGGCCTTATTGGTAAATGTAAGCGCCAGTATATTAAATGCATCAATACCCTTTGCCATCAGGTGGGCGATGCGTGTGGTGAGTACCTTGGTTTTTCCGCTACCGGCTCCGGCGATGATCATCAAAGGGCCGTTAATATGTAATACGGCCTCTTTCTGCCGTTCATTCAATCCTGCTAAATAGTCCTGCATGGCCGCAAGGTACGAAGCAGAACGCGGGTATAAAAGGAATCCTCAAGTTTTTTGCTAACTGGATGATTCGCTTTTGTTTAACTGATCCCACATCTGCGGGATCCGTTTGATCCACACGAGCTCCTTCATTTTTTCCCGAGCCGGAACGGCCGGACTTCCAAAATAAACCTTGCCACCTTCCAGGGAGGAGGGTACCCCGCTTTGCGCATTCACCACCGTATTTTTACCAATGGTCAATGTTTTACTTACACCTACCTGTCCCCATAAGATCACCTCATCTTCAATAACAGATGCACCGGCAATTCCTACCTGGGCAGCAAACAAACAATTTTTTCCTACCAGCGTATCATGCCCGATATGTACCAGGTTGTCCATTTTGGTACCGGCACCAATCCGGGTTACGCCGGTAACACCCCGGTCGATGGTACAACCGGCGCCAATTTCCACACCTGTTTCTATTTCAACGGTACCGCAACTAACCATGCGTTTGTAATGTATCGGGCGATTGGTTTTTTTATTATAGTAGAACGCATCGCTTCCGATAACCGTTCCGCTTTGTATCACCACATCGTCGCCAATGGTACAATAATCCATAATGGTTACGTTGGGATAAATGACGCAATTGGAACCAACAGTAACATGATTGCCCAGGTATACATTGGGCATAATAACGGTACCGGGTCCAACCGTTGCTGTTGCCGCAACCGCATCCATAGAAGGACGGAAGGGCCGGAACGCCGATACGATTTTCAGATACGCCTCAAACGGTTCTTCAACAATCAGCAAGGCCTTACCTTCGGGTACTTCCCGCTCCGCATTAATGATGATGTAGCTGGCTGCCGAATGAATGCTGGTATCGTAATATTTGGGATGATCCACAAAAACAAGATCGCCCTTTTCCACCTGATGAATTTCATTAATGCCCGTTGCCTTTGCACCGGAATCACCAACAACTCTTGCAGCGATCAAGGTTGCTATTTCTGAAAGCGGAACCGGATTTTCAAATCGCATATCTTTTTTTTCAAAGGTAGGCGTAACTCTTTGTTCCCATACAAAACGTCAAAGTTTTTCACATTCCTGAAAATTTCCCACGCCGTTCCGAAAGATTTTTATGCCCTTGCATCATGCAAAATCAGCAGCCACAGCTGCATCAAATAATCTTCAAAACTTCAACCCGTATAAACTGTATAAAAAAATTCAATCCGCTGAAACCCTTTATTCATCAATGTTTCAGCCTTATCACAAAAAACAAAGCACTAATGCATCGTGCTTCCTGGTTTTTATAAGACGCTGTCATCATCCCTAAACGGGTACCACATATCCACAGGCCATTTTAAAATGTGAATAAAATTTGTACTAAATAATTTTTATATCGACAAAATAATAATTAATATTGTGGTGAGAAATTTTGTTTCTCATACTTACTAACCCATCTTTATAAAATAATCCCTTCCCTTTCGAAGGGATTTTTTTATGTAAAGAAGGACATCATTACCCCGCCGGCGGCTTCTTTTTATTTTAAAAAGAGATGCTGCGAATAATTATCTTTACAAAAATCACGCTATGTTCAAATCAATGACGGGCTTTGGCCGTGCTGAAAAAACGATTGGCAATAAAACCTTTCTTGTAGACATCAAATCGCTAAATGGTAAACAGTTTGATCTGTCGTTAAGACTACCTGCATTGTTAAAGTCGCAGGAATTTAATATCCGCAAAACACTGGCAGAGGGATTGAGCCGGGGTAGTGTGGAATGCAGCATCAGCCTCAAGGACACCGGGGATGCAAAACCGGTAACCATCAACACCGATCTTGCCAAAGCTTATTATCATTCTCTATCTGCGCTTTCGCGCGAGCTGAATATCGATACGTCCAATATCCTGAACGCGCTGATCAAACTTCCGGAGGTGATTACACCAACCAGTGAAACCCTGTCAGATGAAGATGCCGCTGTTTTTATCGAACTGGTGAAAGCAGCCATCGCCGATCTGAACCAGCACCGCGCCAATGAAGGACGGATCCTGGAAGACGAACTGACCAGCCGTATCCGGAACATTGAAGCACTTCAGACCGAGGTAGAAAAGCTGGACCCCTCCCGCAAGGAAATGATCCGGGAAGGCATTGTAAAGCTGCTGGAAGAAAAAGTGGGAAAAGACAATTTTGATACCAACCGGCTGGAGCAGGAGCTGATCTATTATATCGAAAAGATCGATATCACAGAAGAGCTGGTGCGGTTGAAAAACCATTGTGACTACTTTATGCAAACGGTTAAGGAAGATTCCGACATTAAGGGCAAAAAACTCTCCTTCATTCTCCAGGAGGTAGGAAGGGAAATCAACACCACCGGATCTAAAGCCTATCATGCTTCCATTCAAAAACTGGTAGTGATGATGAAGGATGAGCTGGAAAAAGCAAAAGAGCAGGTATTGAATGTATTGTAACCAATATCTGTTCCAGGGATTCCGTTCACCGGTTACAACGCTAAGTATACAGGTGTTAAAATACCGCCGTTAAATAGACCGCGGCACCGGAGGAGTTGCTCCCCACTCCGTAGCCTGATCCCGCAGGCAGGCCCACAGCATTGAAGCCTTGTTAAACACCTGGCACCCTCAATCATATGCCCGGGCTAGCTCGGCAGCATCCGCACACTTAAAAAACGCGGCGTGGCCATATCCGGTGACGGCAGATGCCCCGTATAATAGTACATTTGCAAAAATGCACTCCTGATGAATCGGTTCGTTCCTGTTATACTTATTATATCCGTAATCCTTGTTTTTTCCTGCAAGCATATTGAGGTAAGAGAGCGGGTAGCAGATATCCCCCGGCATGAATGGAGCAAAAAAAAACCGGCGGTTATTGAATTGGACGTAGCCGATTCCGCCACCTATCAGCTTTACCTGATCCTGCGTCATACCCAGCAGTACCGTTATAACAACCTGGTAGCATCTATTTCCATAAAAGACACTTCCGGTCATCCCCTTTCCACCTTCCGGGTAAATGCTTCGCTGGTAACACCTTCGGGGAAATGGGGCGGCAGCAATATTGATGATCTGTACGATCACCGGATCCGTTTAAACATACCCCTTGTTTTAAAGAAGAACCGGTACCGCTTCACCATCAGTCAGCTGATGAAAGATGATCCCCTGCTCTTTATGTTAAATGCCGGTATCGGCATCGAAAAAACCACAGAAAACCGGTAATAAAATGGAACAAAAGCGGAGGCGATATTCAAGGAAAGCGACGATCTTATTCTATTCACTGGTAGTGTATATCCTGGCAGCGCTGGTTTGGTGGTTCATTTCCCTGGAGCAGCAGAACAACCGGCTTTACCAGTCGAAAGTGGAACATTTAAATATTGCGGAGCCCGATGCTCGCACGGCGCATTACCGGGAGCAGCTCAGCCGTCTGCAGGATGAGTACCGGCGCAACCGGATCAAATATGCGGGGGAAGGCATTGTATTCCTGGGGTTGATACTGGTGGGGGCCCTTTTTATTTACCGGTACATTACCCAGCAGGCCCGCCTGCAACAACAACAGCAGAACTTTACCATGGCGGTAACGCATGAGTTAAAAACGCCTATCGCAGTAGCGACCCTTAACCTCGAAACCCTGCTGAAGCACAACCTGGATGAAAACAAACGACGGAAGCTGATTGGCATGACCCTCGAAGAAACCGCCAGGCTTCATTTCCTTACCAACAATATCCTGGTATCTGCCCAGCTGGAAGGCCAGGGACAGAAGATCAGCAGAGAGGACCTGGACCTTTCCAACCTGCTGGCCGACCGGGTTGCAGAATTCGAAAAACGGTTCCATGACCGCCGTTTTGAAGCCGCAATCGATCCCGATGCAGATATAAAAGGCGATCCGCTGCTGTTGCAGATCCTGATCAATAACCTCATTGAAAATGCGCTTAAATACAGCCCCAAGGATGGTGCTGTATTTATCCGCCTGAGCAAACAACTGCAGGCCGTTGTGGTTTCGGTAACTGATGAAGGTCCCGGTATTCCTGAAGAAGAAAAGAAAAAGATCTTTACAAAGTTTTACCGCATCGGTAATGAATCTACCCGGAAGAAACAAGGTACCGGGCTGGGACTTTATTTATGTGACAAAATTGCCAAAGATCACAATGCAGACATTTCAGTGACAAATCATGAGCCGAACGGGAGTACTTTTGCGGTTAAGTTTTATACTTAGTAGTTCGATAAAAGACAATAAATTATGAACGGAGACAAAACGGCTACTATATTATTGGTGGAAGACGAAGAGAACCTTCACGAAGCATTAAAATTAAACCTTGAACTGGAAGGCTATGCTGTTACCTCTGCGTTTGACGGCGTACAGGCGATAGAAGCCATAAAAAACGAATATTTCGACCTGGTTATACTGGATATCATGCTGCCGGAGATGGATGGCATTGCAGTGGCAGAAACCATCCGCCTGGGCAACAATGAAGTGCCCATCCTGATGCTGAGTGCCAAAAACACCAGCAATGACAAGGTGCTGGGCCTGAAAAAAGGAGCAGATGATTATCTCACCAAACCCTTTAACCTTGAAGAACTGCTGCTACGCATACAAAAGCTAATTAATAAAAACCAGAAACTCCAGGATAAAAGTACCGTAGGCAACACGTATACTTTTGGAGACAATATCATCGATTTCAAGGCCCAGGAGGCGGTAACCAAGTATGCCGGCAAGATCCAGCTGAGCAAAAAGGAAGCCATGCTGCTAAAGCTCCTGATCGAAAACAAAAACGAGGTGGTGCCCCGCGAAAAGATCCTCCAGGCCGTATGGGGGTATAACGTGTATCCCACTACCCGTACCATCGACAACTTCATTCTCAACTTCCGGAAATATTTCGAAAAGGACAGCCGCAATCCAAAATTTTTTCATTCCGTACGCGGAGTAGGGTATAAGTATACAGAATAGTTCTGTATTTTGTGGTATGCTTCGCCATGCCATTATACTACTGGTACTGCTGCTTCCCGCTTTTGCAGCTTCGGCCCAGTCGCAGCCGGATATCGCGGCATTGCTTCAAACAAGGCTGGACGCATACAACATTCAAACGCCCCGGCAAACGCTGATCGTTGTTACCGATAAGAATGTATATGCCAAAAATGAAATGCTGTGGTTTGCCGCCTATATCTTTTCGCAACCCGGTTCCGTAAAAGACACCGCCTCGGTGTTGATTGCCACCTGGGTGGATGATGTGACCAACAACGTACTGCTGCAAAAAAAATTCCCCGTCCGTAACGATTTTTCAGCCGGCAATTTCCTGGTTCCCGATAGTACCATGCCGGGGGCGCATCATGTTATTTTCAGCACCAATCTATTACACAACAACCAGTCCATCGGGGAATACAGCCTGCCGCTTTCTGTTAAAACCAATTTGGCACTGGATTACACCACAGCACTTACACTGCCGGACAGTTTAAATACACCAGATAAAACCGGCGTCAGCATTGCCTTAATTCCCACTGTTTATAAGCAGCTGATGCCCGGAGCAACGTTTACCTACCGGCTGAAAGGGCAAAAGCCGCGGCGCATCGAATTAAACAAATTAGGAAAGGGCCTGATCTACATTGACAAAAAACAGATCCGCCATGGAAACAATACCCTGTACACAACAACCCATTTTAATGATGAGACCTATGCCCTGAATATAAAATTGCCGGCAACCGAAAAAAATGAAGATACGCTGCGCATACGGTTTTATCCGGAGGGCGGCGACCTGGTTTACGGGCTGGAAAGCCGCGTGCTCTGCGAAGCCCGGGTTGCGGGCAATCCGGTGCCGGTTACGGCCACCCTCCAGCAGGACGGAAATACGCTTATTCCGGTGCCTGTAAATGCCGAAGGCATTGGTGCGTTCTCCTTACGGCCACAAAAGGGCTCCCGCTATTCCCTGAAAGCCGTTTGGAAAAACCGGAATTATGATGTTGATCTTCCCCCAGCCCTGAATGAAGGCGTTGTTATAAGAATACCCGAGGCCGTGGTTGATGATACGGTACAGATAGCCGTACAAAGCAATACGCCGCGTAATATTTACATCACCATGCACAATGCAACCACGGCCATTGGCACCCCGGTGATTGCCGTAAAGAATGTTTCCAATATTTTGATGCCCATCAAAGAAATAAAGGGCATTTACACCATCACCCTGTTCGACGAGCAGGCACGCCCGCTGGCTGAGCGGCTGATTTTTGCACGATACCCTCAAAAAGCGCATATTGACCTTGTACTCAATAAGGACAGCTTTGGTACCAGGGACAGCGTACACACCACCGTACAGGTTAGCAGCAGTGCCCGTCAGGCGGTGCCTTCAGCCCTGACAGTGAGCTGCGTGGCTATGAACAGGCTTTCAGGCGATCTGCGGAAGGATCTTGAAAGTGTATACTATCTGGAAAATGAACTCAGGGATATTACCCTGTATAATCAACAGGGACGGCTGATGGATAACAAACCCCTGCTGGAGGAAGCACTCCTGCTGAAAGGCTGGCGGCGCTATCGATGGCAGCAGCTGCAACAGGTCAGCGGCGATACGGCCACGATTGTAAAATCAGCAGTAAGCGGTCAACTGCTCCGGTTCGAAAAAAAAGTAAAAAAGCCGGAGCAACTGGTATTGATCAAAGACGGCAACCTGGGTATGGGCGATGCCGATGCTGAAGGATTTTTTTTGCTGCACGAACGCGATCTGCTGATCAAGGACGGAAGAAAATTATTTATAAAGGTAATGGGCAAAGACAAGGAAGGCTTTCAATATAAAATCACCGACAGCCTGACGAAACTTACCGCCGATGCGGCCCGCAATCATACCTTTGACCCGCCCGCTGTAAAGACAGATTTCGAAGAGGACCTGCTGAATGATATGAATAAACAGGAACGAGGCAAAACACTGGAGACGGTTGTGGTAAGTTCCCGGAAAAATTTCAGCGCATATGGTTCCAATGAATGCGGCGACTATGTTTGCCAGTATGGTATTTTAAACTGCATCAACCACCCTTACCCTTTTCAAAAACCGGTATTGGGGCGTACCTATATGACCAATGCAAACAATATTCCCCGCACGGTTGTATACCAGGGATGTAAAGACGGGCCCGTTGTTAATACAGATTACTTAATTTACCAGGCCCGCGAGTTTTATGGCATGGATAGTACCCTTCGGAAACAGGATACAGAAGAGATGATGAGCACCATTTACTGGAAACCCCTGGTGTATACCGACGATACCGGGAAACTGGATTGCTCTTTTTTTACAGCCGATCTTAAAGGAGCCTACCTGCTTACCATACAGGGAATAGCGGCCGATGGCAGCCTCCTCTTCGGGCAAAAATTGCTGCGCGTACAATAAGCATTCACTGCGGACAAGCGCCCCGCAAAAACCCGCAAATACAGGCCCAGCCTCAAATTTACCCCTTTACATACGCAATTACCCTAAATTTGCAACCATCTGTAACTGAAAAATCGCAACGCATGAAAAATAAAAGATTGTATGCACTATGGGTACTGATCCTTTTTACGTATCAATCGATCAATGCTCAATACCACAGCAATCTCCCGGCAAGTAAATGGGTAGACAGCGTATATAAAAGCCTGAGCAAGGATCAGCGTATTGCCCAGCTGATCATTGTGCGCGCGCATTCTAACAAGGGCGCTGATCATATTGCGGCGGTTGCCGGTGATATTAAGAAGTACAACGTAGGAGCCCTTTGTTTTTTTCAGGGCGGTCCCATCCGCCAGGCCAATCTCACCAATTATTATCAGCAACTGGCAAAAACACCGCTGATGATTACCATTGACGGTGAATATGGTTTAGGCATGCGCTTAGACAGTGTTATTAAATTTCCTTATCAAATGACGGTGGGTGCTGTTGCAGATACAGCGCTTGCATATGAAATGGGATTGGCAGTAGGCCGTCAGCATAAACGCCTGGGCGTACATGTAAACTATGCCCCGGTTGTTGATATCAACAACAATCCCAATAACCCGGTGATCGGGTTCCGATCTTTTGGAGAGGATAAGTATAAAGTAGCCCGGATGGGCGTGGCTTATATGCGGGGGATGCAGGACGCCGGTATCATGGCCAGTGCCAAGCACTTTCCGGGACACGGAGATGTAGCAGTAGACTCGCACCTGGACCTGCCGGTGATCAATAAAACAATGGACCAACTACAGGAGCTGGAATTATATCCTTTTAAAGAGTTGATCAAAGCGGGTGTGCAAAGTGTAATGATCGGCCATTTATTTGTGCCGGCCATCGACAATACGGCACACCGCGGAACCTCTATTTCTAAAAATGCCGTTACCGGCCTGTTGCGTGATCAACTCGGATTCAGGGGCCTTACCTTTACAGATGCACTGGAGATGAAAGGGGTTGCCAAATACTTCCCCGGTGGTACCATCGCCGTTGAGGCGCTCATTGCCGGTAATGACATGCTTTGTCTTCCGGAAAGTGTTCCCGGTACCATTCAGGCCGTAAACGAAGCCATCAAAAAGAAACGTTTGAACTGGAAAGAACTGGAAGCAAAGGTAAAACGCGTGCTGCTTGCCAAATACAACCTGGGCCTGTATCACCTCGATCCGGTAAACACCAGCCATCTTACCGAAGATCTGAACGAAGCCACCAACCCCGTTCGGGAAAAAATAGCACGTCAGGCATTGACCGTTGTCAAACTCATTAACCCGGACGGTTTCCGGAATGATTTTTTTGCGCGCCCGTTAACCGGCAAAAAAGTGGCCTATGTTGGCTTTAATGACAATGGCTCCACCGCATTAGCGCAACAGTTGCAACAGGACCTGAACGCAGACATTTATTATATCCGGTACAAGGATGCCGCAGGCCAGGGTGGCACGATTGTAAAAAAAGTACTGGCGGGTAAATATGATGCGGTGATCCTGGGCTTTCATGATGTAGCCCTCCGTAAAGGCAGTACTAATTTCGGTATTTCGCAGGCGGCGCTTCAAAGCTGGCAGCAACTGAACCAGAACAATGCGGTAACGCTTGTTTTTGGAAACCCGTTATCACTGGGGAGCTTTTGCATGGCCAAATCGCTGGTAGCGGCCTATGAAGACGATGCTGTTTTTCAACGGGTAGCTGCAGATTGGCTGGCTTCCCGGTTCAACGCTTCCGGAACCCTGCCTGTAACTGTGTGCAACTGGAAATACGGCACCGGTGTTATTCAGAAAGGTACTGATGTAAGCTATATGCAGCCCATTGGCGATGCACGCTTTGCGGCAGTTGACTCCATCGCTGAAGAAGGCATCAAAAAAAAAGCCTATCCCGGTTGCGTGGTGCTCGCCGCTAAAGACGGGCAGATCGTATACCACAAAGCCTTCGGCAATTATGCCTACGACTCATTGGGGGCCACTGCACTAAACAGCATTTTTGACCTGGCTTCTGTTACAAAGGTTTCGGCCACTACCGTTTCCGTTATGAAGCTGTATGAAGAAGGTAAGATCGATCTGAAAAAAAAACTGGAAGATTATCTACCCTGGACCAAAAAAACCAGTAAAGCCAAACTGACACTGGAAGATATTATCCTGCATCAGGCAGGGATGGTGCCTTTTATTCCATTTTATAAACAAACCCTCAATCCAGACGGAACGGTGCAGCAGGAACTGTACCGGAATGCCGCTACGCAAGGCTTTACCACCCAGGTAGCCCGGAACCTTTACATCCGGGATGATTACAAAGACACTATTTGGAAAACGATCCTGGAAAGCCCGGTGGAAGCTCCCGGCAAAAAATACATTTACAGTGATAATGATTTCTGGTTCCTGGGCAAAATTGTAGAAGCCATTTCTAAAATGCCGCTGGAAACTTATGTACAAAAAACGTTCTACGAGCCGATGCATATGACCACTACCGGCTATCATCCGCTGGAGCGTTTTCCGTTAGCGCGTATTATGCCTACCGAAAATGAAACCGGTTTCCGCAACCAGTTGATATGGGGAACAGTGCATGACGAAGGCGCCGCGCTGGGTGGCGGTGTGGCCGGGCATGCCGGCCTGTTTTCCGATGCCTACGACCTGGGCAAACTGTACCAGATGCTGCTGAATGGCGGGGAGCTGAACGGTCAGCGGTTTCTGAGATGGGAAACCATCCAGTACTTTACCGGCTATCACAGCGCCATCAGCCGCCGCGGGTACGGATTCGACAAACCGGAAAAAGATCATGCCATCAGCAACGATCCCTATCCCAGCAAGTACGCATCCCTGCAAACCTACGGCCATACAGGCTTTACCGGCACCTGCGTATGGGTAGATCCCAAATACAATATCGTATATATTTTTCTTTCGAACCGGGTTTATCCCACGCGCAATAGTCCGGGCCTCGGCCGTCTAAGCATTCGCGGTCATATACAGGATGCGCTTTATAAAGCGCTGATCCCCTCCCTTTAATTTTTTCTTTGTGCAAAAACAGGAGCTTGGTATGTTTATTGATAACTGGTCCCTGTTAAATCCTGTACAAATGAAAAGAATATTTTTTTTGGCAGCAAT
The DNA here is from genome assembly GCF_021044425.1 of Niabella pedocola. Classification (GTDB taxonomy): domain Bacteria; phylum Bacteroidota; class Bacteroidia; order Chitinophagales; family Chitinophagaceae; genus Niabella; species Niabella pedocola. The sequence continues at coordinate 1,482,536 of NZ_JAJNEC010000005.1, forward strand.
CGTTGCCACTGCAATTGCCGGTCATGCACAATCGAGCTACCGGCAGGCAATTGGTGCCCGCCTGAGCACCCAAACCGAGTATGAAGCCTTTGCCGCTTCTTATAAATTTTTTGTTTCCCGACCGGGCGCTATTGAATTAAACCTGGGTTTTGGGGATCAGCGCTACTGGTATCATAATGAGCGGAAGAAGGCTCCCGGCGTTAGCTTTTCCGGAACCTACCAGCATCACTTTCCTATTAAGCCGGTTGCGGGTTTGAAATGGTTTGTGGGTGGTGGTATGGTATTTTTTAATACCAGTTCCAAGCTGGACCGCTATGATGGCTTTGGTATGGGTATTTATCCTACCGGTGGTATTGATTACAAGTTTGCAAAAATTCCGCTGAACCTTTCTGCAGACATCCGCCCTACGCTTCATATAACTGCACCGGATGGCTATCATACGTTTTATGGCGATGCCGTTGGAATTGCCGCCCGATACACATTCTAAACAAATCATTATGCAAGGGTGCCTCAGCGGCACCCTTTTCTATTTATTTTCCGAAGCAACGGGCGTATCTTTTTTTAACCTTTTAGTTACCAATTACATAGGGTTTAGCCGGCAAAAAAGCGTTCATGGCAGGGCCCAAAATCCATTTTTGCGCAGGGCAATCGCCTATATTTGCATTGCCGGTATAGCCCTGTAAACCTCCGCCGGCACCCTTCAATGAAACAACTCGTGCTCTGTCTTGTTGCTTTTGCAGCAATGACCACTCCGCTCCATGCCCAGGAAAAAAACAGCAAAGCCCTGGGTATACGCATCAGCTCGCATGTGGATTATGCCACCCTGGCGGCTTCCTATAAATTTTATATTTCAGCACCCGGTGCGATAGAACTTAACGCCGGGTTTGGACAACGGAACCGTTATTCTATTTATGATGGTAAATACTGGAACACTACAGGTATCAGTCTTTCCGGTGCCTACCAGCATCATTTCGATATTGCTGCGGTTCCCGGTTTAAAATGGTTCCTGGGCGGAGGACTGCTGGTTTTCAATTCATTCTCCCGGCAAAGTTATTATGATGGCTTTGGTGCAGGCATTTTTGCAGACGGCGGTATCGATTACCAGTTCACCAATACACCGCTCAATCTCTCAGCCGATTTCAGGCCGGTCTTGCATATTGCCGCCCCCTCCGGCTATGGCACCCTGCATGCCCATACGTTTGGCCTGGCGGCACGGTACTCCTTCTAAGTACAATTCAACGGCTACCGGCCAGTAGTTTTTTAAAGGCCGGCACACTGGATCGCGCCACTACAACCGGCGCCAGATCCGGATGCAATAACACCTGGTAGCCTGCGGCATTGCCCTGCACCTGTAGCACCTTATCAAGATTGATGATAAACGAGCGGTGGCAGCGAAACAGCGGGTCAATATGTGCGTTGGCCCGTGCAAAATCATTCAACGTACTCCGCAGGGTATACTGCTGGAGCCGGTTGTTCAGGCACACCTGTATCACCAGGTTATTGCCCTTTGATTCAGCAAACAAAAAATCATTCACGTCAATAACCTGATCCAGCCTGGGAATGGTTAAATACCCGGACACGGGCTGTGCGAAAACCTGTTCTTCTTTTTGCGCCTGCAGCCCCTTCAGTTGTACATTAAAAGCAGCCACTTCCTTCAAATGATGTCGCAGCAAATAATTATGCCTGCCAAAAGTGGCAATCATATACGGTAAGATCCCAATGGCAATGGCCAGGAAAAAAGATTTTCCAAAACTTGCATCCTCCGGCCCGAGCGTTCCGCGCAGATGATTGATCAGCCAGATCGTAAGCCCGATACAAAAAAACTGGTACACCATTACGATAAGCTCTTTTCCCAGTGTCCACCGTTCCGGCCGGAACCATTTAACGAATATCAGCAGCCAGGCTCCGTTCAAACTCATCGCTAAAAAGGCACCTCCGGCATACACGGCTGCCGTCACATAAGGATTTCCCGCTATATTTCGTTCCCCGATTTTGAAAGGCTGTAAAATGCTTAATATCAGAAAAACGACCAATACGATACCCAGCACCGTACGAAAATAAATACGCAGGTTCCCATAGCCCGGGTGCGGTTGTTTTAACGTATGGATCAGCCGTTTCAGGAAATGCTTTTTATAAACGAAAATAATATTTTTTATAACGCCTGTTATTCCTGCAGATCAAAACCACTTTGCAATCCGTCACATGGACTTTGTTATTGGTCACAACGCCTTGTTATCTGTCACAATCCCTTGTTATTCATACATAAAACTATGAATCCATCCTTTTCGATCCTATTATTGTAAAACCATCCGCCGGAATCAAAACGGCTTTTCCAATCATCAAAGACTCGTATATGAAAAAGATCATGTATTTATTTCTTTTAGTAGTAGGCACCACAAGCCTGTTCAGCTGTAGTAAAAACAAAAAAGAAATTCCCCAGCCCGGCCGGTTAACAGGCTTATGGTCTCAAACATCGTTTCATTACACGGCCCATAAAGGCACAAGCATTATTGAGGAATATACAACCGTAACCGAAACCGGGAAGCAGATCACCATCCGTTTTTTTGAAGACGGCCGTTTCGAAACCTATGAGCGTAGCCTGGAGGAGGACGTATCGGAAATAACGGCGCATGTTGAAGGAACCTATCACTACGATGCTGAAACAGGCGTTCTCACTATGGATGACACGGAAAGCGGGGAGCATGCAACTGCAACGGTACTGACCCTTTCCGATCAGCAACTGACATTTTCCCAATCGGCCTCCCCTGCGCTTCATAATACTGAAGCAGATAAAGAAGTATTTACACTTTACTTTAACAGGGTCCCTTGATGCAACGCTTATAGCGCTGTACGATGCCTACCTTTCAAAAGACGATTCCACATGTTAGAAACCTGCCGGCCGGCATGAATAAAGAATGATGAAACCACTTATTTTTCTATCGGTCACATTATTGCTGGCCGGCAGCCCTCAGCCCTGTGCTGCGCAAAAGATGCATGCTCATTTTTCTAATATACATGCCCAAATCCCCGTTACGGCGCCCGCCGGAGACCTGAACCGCACAGCATTCTATAAACGGTCCGGGGAAGTTAGAAAATGGCAAAGACGCCGGGTCTTCGGATATTGCAACCTGGTTTCCGGCGGCGGACACTTTGCTTTTTTTACATATACCGCGCTGAAGGAAAAGGATCCACGGTGGGCGTTGCTCGCATTGCCCTTTGGTGCCGTGGGTTATCTCGGGTTTCATTCGATCAGGAAAGCCAATAAAAACCTGGGGCGCATCCGGCAGGATCGGTTGATGCTGAATGTTGCACCCGGCTCCGTAACACTCCGCTTAAAAATGTAAAACAATCGAAGAAGCAGCTGAATAATTGCATTTATGTTTTATTTTTGGGGCTTCGTGAAATCAGATATCCCAATTATACCTGCTGATATTTCAGCGCGTTTTTCTGTACTGGACGTATGTGTGATGATCCCCACCTACAACAATGCCGGCAGCATTGAACAGGTGATAACAGCCGTGCTTCAATATACGTCGCAGGTGATCGTGGTCAATGACGGTTCCACCGATGACACACCGGCGATCCTCGAAAAATTTCCGCAGATAACATTGGTGTCCTATCTCCCCAATAAAGGCAAGGGCATGGCCCTGCGCACGGGGTTTAAAAAAGCCATTGAGCTGGGATACCGCTATGCCATCACCATCGATTCGGACGGGCAGCATTTTGCAAAAGATCTCCCGCTGTTCCTGAACCAGCTGGAAACCGGCGGACCAGCATTGATCATGGGCAGCCGGAACATGGCTACCGCCGACAATGTTCCGGGCAAGAGCAGCTTCGGGCATAAATTCTCCAATTTCTGGTTTAAGGTAGAAACCGGCATCGACTGCCCGGATACCCAAACCGGATACCGGCTTTACCCGCTGGAGCCCATTCGCCGGATGAAGCTCTTTACCCGGAAATACGAACTGGAAATTGAAGTGATCGTACGGCTGGCCTGGGCAGGCGTACCGGTAACCTCGGTACCCATCACCGTTTATTACCCTCCCAAAGAAGAGCGCATTACGCATTTCAGACCGTTTAAAGATTTCAGCCGCATCAGCGTATTAAATACGGTATTGGTGCTGATCACTTTTTTATACATAAAGCCACGCGATTTTTTCCGGCGCTTTACAAAAAAAAACTGGAAACAGGAGCTGAAGCGACTTCTCCTGAACCCCGGTGAGTCCACGGTTACCAAGGCCAACTCCATGGCCTTCGGAGCATTTATGGGCATTGTACCCATCTGGGGCTTCCAGTTGCTGGTAGGCATTCCCGTAGCCCATTGGATGCGGCTGAACAAGGCGCTTTTTATTCTTGCCGCCAATGTCAGTATTCCGCCAATGATTCCGTTGATCGTTTTTCTCAGCTATAAAATGGGAAAACCCTGGATGGGCAGCCGGGCGGTAGACCTGTCGTTTACCCGGCAGCTGACCTTAAAATACATCGGTCATAACCTGGAGCAATACCTTTACGGAAGCATTACGCTGGCAGTTGTTGCCGCTGTCATCTTCTGGCTCTTTACCTTTTTGCTCCTGAAAATTCCTTCAAAACAAAAAAAAGTGAATGCCGGATAATGTTCAGGACGGCCGCACCGTTCTTTCGGCTTCTTTTTTCCAACGGCTCAAAAAGACCGGCGGTTCTTTTAATGGCCCCGGGATGTTAGCCGGCACTCATTCTTCATTTATCTTTGCCGGTTAAATATGCAGAAAATCTTTCTTACGATATACCAGTATTTTCTTACGCGTAAACCGCTGCTGTATATACTTTTTTTAGGTACACTCGGTTTGTTCCTGCTACTGGCCAGCCGCATCCGGTTTATTGAAGATGTGTATGCCATCATTCCAAAGGACAAAAAAACTGAAAAAGTTGCCGCCATCTTCAGCAACTCAAAATTTGCCGATAAGCTGGCCGTAATGGTTTCCCTGAAAGATACGGGGCAGGTTGCCCCCGATAGCCTGCTGGCTTACGGCGATGCATTGGGTGCCGCCCTGGAGCAATCTGCAGCCCCTTATATAAAAAATATCCGTTACCGCATCGATGACGATTTCACCCTGGAACTTTTTCAAACCATCCAGGAGCACCTTCCTGTATTCCTTTCAGATAAGGACTATGCAAAAATCGATACCCTTATCCAGCCGGCGGTTTTAAAAACAACACTTGAAAACGACATCAAATTATTAAGCAGCCCCGGCAGCTTTGCCATCAATGAAGTTATCAGCAAGGATCCCAGCGGTATTTCCTTCATTGCATTGAAAAAGCTACAGGAATTGCAGGTAGACGATAATTTTGAATTGTACGACGGTCATATCCTCACCAAAGATCAAAAGACCCTCCTGCTGTTTATCACTCCCAATTTTACCGCAGGCAACACCGGCAAAAACCAACTTTTATTTGAGGTGCTGAACCGGAGCATCGACTCACTTGGAAAAGCCAATCCGCAGATCCGGACCCGTTACTTTGGTGGTGCCCTCGTTTCGGAAGGCAATTCCGCCCAGTTAAAAAAAGATACGCGGCTAACGCTAAGCATCACCATCCTGTTCCTGGTATTTTTTATCAGCATTTATTTTAAAAAGAAGCGTGCGCCGGTGCTTATCCTGGTACCAGTGGCCTATGGTGCAGCCTTTGCGCTGGCTTTTATTGCGCTGATCAAGGGAAGTATTTCCATTATTGCCCTGGGCACGGGCTCCATTGTACTGGGTATTGTCGTTAATTATTCGTTGCATGTGTTTAACCATTACCGGCATACCGGTGATATGCGCCAGGTGATTAAGGATCTTTCCTTTCCGTTAACCATCGGCAGCTTTACCACCATTGCAGGATTCCTGACCTTACAGTATGCCACTTCAGATATGCTGAAGGACCTGGGGTTATTTGCCGGTTTAAGTCTGATCGGCGCCGTGCTCTGCTCCTTGATCTTTTTGCCGCATTTTATCGGCAGATCAGCCGCAGGACCTGCCCATACACATTCCTGGATCGACCGGATCGCGGGCCTCCGGCTGGAATCGAACAAGTGGCTGGTAGCAATGATCCTTTTGCTAACCGTTGTATTTGCCTGCTTTGCTGGCAAGGTTCAGTTTGAACCGGACATGATGCAGCTGAATTATATGTCGCCCGAATTAAAACAGGCGGAGCAGCAACTGAACCACATCAGCGGCGGCGCATTAAAATCGGTATACCTGGTTACCGAAGGCCGCAACCTGGATGAAGCCCTGGTAAAAAGCGAACGCCTGCAAACGGAGATCGATCATTTCCGGTCGCAAGGCCGCATCAGCAGCGCCGGAGGAGTTTCCTCCCTCTTTCTTTCAGACTCATTACAACGCATCCGCATCGCCCGCTGGAATACTTACTGGACGGCCGATAAGAAAGCACAATTATTATCAGCCATCAAAACACAGGGAACCACCCTGGGCTTTAAGGCCGATGCCTTTCAAAACTTTGAGCAGCTATTGCACGCCTCCTATGAAACCCTGAACCCTGCACAATTATCCGGTATCCGTAAAAATTACCTGGACGATTACATTACCGAAACACCGGGCCACGCTTCGGTAGTCACGGTGCTTAAGGTTCCCCAGGCACACCGGCAAGCGGTTATCGACAGCCTTGAAGCAGGCAATGAAGCAACGATCCTGGACCGCCAGTATCTTACCGCCCGTTTAACACAGATGGTGAATGAAGACTTTAACCGCATTGCCTGGATCGTTTCCATCCTGGTAGCCGTAGTACTCTTCCTCACCTTCGGACGGATAGAGCTGATGTTGATGGCATTCATACCTATGTTCATCAGCTGGATATGGATCTTGGGCATTATGGGGATCACCGGCATCAAATTCAATATTGTCAACATCATTGTATCCACCCTTATTTTCGGGCTGGGCGATGATTACAGCCTGTTTGTGATGGACGGACTGTTATCGGAATACAGAACCGGAAGAAAACTGCTGGGCTCGTATAAATCTTCGATCCTGATCTCCGCCATTACCACTATTGCCGGACTGGGCGTACTGATTTTTGCCAAACACCCCGCCCTGCGTTCCGTTGCCTTTATATCTGTAACCGGTATTGTATGCGTGGTCCTGATGGCCCAGGTACTCATTCCTTTTTTCTTTTCGTTGCTGATCCGGAACCGGGTTCGAAAACAATTCCATCCCTGGACCTTATGGAGCTGGCACCGGTCGTCTTTTTCATTTGTATACTTCACATCTACCAGTGTATTACTGACCATCGTTGGATTTTTCCTCGTAAAGCTCAATCCCTTTAACAAGGAAAAAGGAAAATACATCTACCATGTGTTGCTGTCCAAATTCTGCATGTCTGTATTATATATTATGGGCAACTTCCGGAAAAAGATCAACAACCCTTTAAATGAACAATTCAAAGCACCGGCGGTGGTTATCGCCAACCACCAGTCTTTTTTAGATATCCTGAAAATGGCAATGCTGAATCCCCGGCTGATTTTATTAACCAATCAGTGGGTATGGCGCTCACCGGTTTTTGGCTGGGCCATCCGTATGGCCGATTTTTACCCGGTTGCCAACGGTATTGAAAACAGTGTATCCTTGCTGAAAACGCTTACCGACAAAGGTTATTCGATCGTGGTATTTCCGGAAGGCACCCGCAGCACAAAGCCCCCCATGAAACGCTTTCACAAAGGAGCATTTTACCTGGCGGAAAAACTGCAGCTGGATATTGTGCCCGTACTGTTACACGGCCTCGGCTATACCATGACCAAGGGCGACTACCTGTTAAAGAACGGACCGATTACCGCGCAATACCTGCCAAGGATCAAGGCTGATGATGCAAGTTGGGGCAGCAACTACCAGGAGCGTACCAAAACCATTTCAAAATATTTTAAAGCGGAGCATACGCAACTGACCAAAGAACTGGAACAGCCGCGGTATTTTAAAGAACAATTATTTTTTAATTATATCTACAAAGGACCGGTACTGGAATGGTATTTAAAGATAAAGCTGCGGTTGGAAAATTATTATCAGCCTTTTCATGAGCTGATGCCGGTGGAAGGCCGCATCCTTGACCTGGGTTGCGGTTACGGCTTTATGTGTTATATATTATACTGGAGCAGCCAGGAAAAGCGCAGGATTACGGGTGTAGATTATGATGAAGAAAAGATTGAAACGGCCAATCATTGTTTCAGCAGAACATCCGATGTACATTTTATGCATGCCGATATCAGTCAGTTTGTTTTTGAGCAGTATGACGGCATTGTGATCAGCGATGTGCTCCATTATCTGCAACCGGAGCAGCAGGTGGCTGTTATTGAAAAAGCCATTCATAGCCTGTTACCGGGTGGCATACTGGTCATCCGCGACGGCGATAAAGATCTGAAGGAAAAGCACAAGGGTACAAAGCTAACGGAGTTCTTTTCTACCCGGGTATTCTCTTTCAATAAAACCGTAAACGAGTTGCATTTTCTTTCCGGTGGAATGATCAACGCACTGGCAGACAAACACGGGCTTTCCTTCGAACGGATCGATCATACGAAGTATACCTCAAACATCATTTGGGTATTACGAAAATAAGAGCGGTACATGGTACCACTCTTATCCTTACGGTTCTGCTGCCGCGGCAGAACACATTTAAATATTGGTGCCGCCATCGATCAAAAAGCCGGCCCCCGTTATATACCTGCTTTCCGGTCCGGCCAGATAAGCAACCAGCGCGGCAACTTCATCTCCGGTACCAAAAGTATCCAGGGCCATCAGCGAACGTTGAAAATCCGCTGTAGGTCCGTTTGCCGGATTCATATCCGTATCCACCGGACCGGGATGTACCAGGTTGGCCGTAATCCCCTTCGGTCCCAGATCTCTTGCAATACCTTTTGTAAAACCCACAAGCGCACTTTTGCTCATTGCATAAAGCGCTCCGCCCGGTCCGGGCATACGTTCGGCCTGGCAACTGCCGATCGTAATGATCCGGCCGCCGCTCTTCAAATAAGGCAGTGCCGCCGATACCGCCATAAAAACGGCCCGTATATTTACCGCAACGATCTCATCAAAATCATCGATGGTAAATTCACTAATGTCTTTATACATACCAATACCCGCATTATTGACCAGCACATCCAGTCCGCCCAATTCCCGTACCGTTGCTTCTACCGCATTTACAATTGCCTGGGGATCGGCACCGTCTGCCTGAATGGCCATCGCCCGCCCATTTTGTGCTTCTATGGTTTTTACCACTCCGGCTGCCTTTTCCGGGGAAGTCTTATACGTTAGCGCAACCTGCGCGCCCTCCCTTGCCAGCCGCTGTGCAATAGCAGCGCCTATTCCCCGGCTACCACCGGTTATCAATACTGTTTTACCCGCTAATTGTTTCATAGTAATTTTTTTGAGGCAGTAAAATTGAGTAGATATTTATACTTTTGCAAGTACTTATAAAATTATCAGGTACTAACAAAAAAGTAAGTATGCGTAAAATAAACTCCACTAATGCACTGAATGAGGCGCAACTGATCCGGAACTGCGGAGTTGTACACGCGTTATCCATCATTGGCGGCAGATGGAAACCGACCATTCTTTTTAACCTCCTATACGGAAAGATGCGGTACAACGAATTATTAAAATCGATTCCCGGTGTATCCGAACGCATGCTGATTGCACAGTTAAGGGAACTGGAGCAGCACGGTCTGATCCGGCGCATTGTTTATCCTGAAGTACCCCCAAAAGTAGAATACGAACTCACCACGCTCGGAAAGTCGGCAGGCCCGATGCTGCAGGGCATCTCCGATTGGGGCAATAAGCTGCGGAACAAAAAAACCGCTACCACCAAAAACACGGCTGGTATTTCTGCGTGATCTGAAACTTATGCATTACGACGTTATCATCATCGGAAGTGGACTTGGCGGGCTTTTATGCGGCAGCATGCTGGGCAAAGAAGGCCTGCGGGTATGTATCATTGAAAAGAATAAACAACTGGGTGGCAACCTGCAAACCTTTGCGCGCAAAAAGCAGATTTTTGATACCGGCGTACACTATATCGGCGGGCTGGACAAAGGACAGAACCTTTACCAGGTGTTTCAATACGCCGGTATTATGGACGGCCTGCGGCTTGAGAAAATGGAAGAAACCTTTGATCATATCCTGTTGGAAAATGATCCGAAGGTATATGTGCAAAGTCAGGGCTATGCTGCATTTATCAACAACCTTGTGGCCGATTTCCCGGAGGAAAAAAAAGCCATCCTTCGCTATTGTGAGCAGGTAAAGGCGGTTTGCAGCAAGTTCCCGCTCTATCAATTAACCACCGATGATGCGGCGGTAAAAGACGAAGTGCTGGGTTTAAGCGCACAGGAAACCATTGCATCGCTTACGAATAATAAAAAATTACAGGCCGTGCTCGCCGGCAACAACCTGCTCTATTCGGGGGTTGCGGATAAAACACCCTTTCATGTACATGCGCTCATCGTAAACAGCTACATCGAAAGCAGCTGGAAATGCGTGGATGGCGGCTCACAGATTGCAAAACTGCTGGCAGCGGAAATAAAAAAACAGGGGGGCACTATTATCCGCAATTGTGAAGTGAAACGGATCGTGGAAACCGGCGGCACCATTTCCCATATAGAAACAGCAAACGGAGACACCATTACCGCCCGGTATTTTATCTCCAATATCAATCCCGCAGCCACCTTACAGCTTACCGATTCGGCATTGCTAAAAAACATCTACCGCAAGCGGATCACCGGTTTGCCCAACACAGTATCATCTTTTTCCCTCCACCTTGTTTTAAAGCCACATTCCGTTCTTTACAAAAACCACAACTACTATTTTCATAAAGAAGGATATTTATGGAACATGAACGACTATACGGAAGCCAACTGGCCCCTGGGTTATGGATTGTATGTTACCCCCGACCGGAAAGATCCCCGTTATGCCGCTACGGTTTCCATCCTCACGCCCATGTGGTTCAGGGATGTAGCGCAGTGGAAAGATACCTGTAACCGGGTGGGCAAAGAAGCCGCACGGGGAACGGATTACGAAGCCTTTAAAAAGCAAAAAAAGGATCAGCTGCTGGCCCTGGTAAACGGGCGGTTCCCGGAAATTGTAGCCCATATCCAGCACAGTTATGCCGCCACCCCGCTCACCAACCGCGATTATATAGGGCTGGAAGATGGCTCGATGTATGGTATACAAAAGGATTATAAAAATCCCTTACAAACGGTGATCAGTCCGCGCACTAAAATTCCCAACCTGTTTTTAACAGGCCAAAGCCTCAATTTGCATGGAATTTTAGGAACTTCGCTTTCCGCGGTATTGACCTGCTCTTTATTATTGAATGACGATACCCTGGTGGATAAAATAAGAAATGCTTAAAAGAAGTAAATTTTTACGAAGACTGTTGCGGGTACTGGCGGTGATCGTTTTACTGTTCGGTTTACTATTTGCCTACCTGGTATGGGTTTCCGATATCCCGGAACCCAAAATAAAGGATACGGCTGCTTTGCAATTACAACGGCAACAGCCCGATACCGGTTTATATACGATCGGTAACAACTGGTTCCGGAAAAGCAGTTCCGGTTTGTATGAATTGTATGTAGAAGGAGCGCCCTTTGAACGCGGGGTGATCAACGGGAAACTAAGCAAAGAGCTGGTGCAGTTACAGGAAGATTATTTCAGTGCACAGATCAATAAAATGGTGCCTTCCAAATTTTACCGGCATTTCCTCAAATATTTCATCGGCTTTTTTAACCGGAAGTTACCGGATTATGTGGCAGAAGAATTTAAAGAAGAGATCTATGGTGTATCCCGGTCGGCCTCGGATCATTATGGGTATATCGGTGATAAATATCAGCGCATCCTGAATTATCATTCGGCCCATGATATCGGCCATGCCCTGCAAAACCTGGCACTGGTAGGCTGTACGTCTTTTGGCACCTGGGGCGCGGCTTCAGAAGACAGCACGATGATCATTGGCCGCAATTTTGATTTTTATGTGGGCGACGATTTTGCCAAAAATAAGATCATTGCTTTTGTAAATCCTTCCGGTGGTTATAAATTTATGAGCGTTACCTGGGGTGGGTTTACCGGCGTGGTTTCCGGTATGAACGAAAAAGGCCTTACCGTTACCATTAATGCCGCCAAGAGCAGCTATCCTACCGGCGCCGCCACACCTGTTTCCCTGGTGGCACGCGAAATCGTTCAATATGCAAAGAACATTCATGAGGCGGTGGCCATTGCTCAAAAACGGAAAATGTTTGTATCGGAATCGTTCCTGGTTGGATCCGCTGCCGACAATAAAGCAGTGATCATCGAAAAAACACCAGACTCCCTGGCCATCTATGATCCGCATAAAAACGAGATCCTGTGCACCAATCATTTCCAGAGCGGTGCTTTCTGGAATTCGGAGCCCAATAAAGAAATGCGTGAAAAAAGCTCTTCGGTTTACCGCTACAACCGGTTGAACCAGTTATTAACCGCAAACGGGAAGAACTCCGTGCAAAAAACCATTGAAATCCTGCGCGATTACCGGGGCCTGAATAATGCCGACATCGGGCTGGGAAACGAAAAGGCGGTGAACCAGTTTATCGCGCACCATTCGATCGTATTTGAACCGCAGCAATTACGGGTATGGGTTTCCACCACTCCCTGGCAGCTGGGGCCCTTTGTATGTTACGATCTCAAAAAAGTATTTGCCCTGCAGGGCATGAAACAGAACCGGGAGATCAATGAAGTTCAGTACGCAATTCCTGCCGATCCGTTTATCTATACGCCCGAATTCAGGCGCTTTGAAACATTCCGGAATTACCGGGCTGCCATCCTGGATGGGAAGAAAATAAATACCGATAGCCTGGTAGCAGAAAATCCAACGCTCTACAATAGCTATATCATCGCCGGCGATTATACTTTTAAGAACAAGGATTATAAAAAAGCCATTCCATATTATCAAAAAGCGCTGACCCTTGAAATTGCCAACCATGGCGAGCGGGAACATGCAGAGGCCATGCTGAAGAAAGCACAACAAAAAATTGCACGGTGATGCGTTGCCAATAGCTTAAGCAGCTCTTTGTTTCCCGCGAATCTTCGACGATGACACGTAACGCGATCTTCGCTGATTTATTTTTCCATGCTTATCAGCAGCAAGTTCAACATGAAAAGATTTAAACAAATGTATTCCCTTAGGCGTCATCCCCGTGAGCTATGAAGACGATACCTATGCCACGGATACACAGTTAGGCAGGGTTAATATCGAAAATTGTAAAGAATGATCTGCGCGTTTATTGCTGCTCCCTGCGAAAACATTGCTGCATGCTTTTTACAGCAATGAATAACCAACCTGGCAGGGATACCCGATCTCCGGCATCAAGGGCTATGACAATACATTGATTACCCAGGCGTAACCTGCGCATCTCTGGCAATAAAAGCAAGGCATTGGCCGTAGGCGGGCCATCCTTACGTACCATAAATGGCTAAACGTCCGTTGGCATCCGGCTCAGTTGTGCCGGCGTTTTAAAATAGGCTTCCAGTTTGGAAACCGCTACTGCGGCCCCGTTCTCCTGTTCCATCATATGGCCTACCTGCTGCACGGAAGTGCTGATCGCTTCCTGGTCGGCAGCGCGGATAGCGTGTAAAAGTTTTTGTGCTGTTAGCTTCTTAAAAGGAAGATGTGTTCCCCAACCTTTCCTTTTAACAAACCGACCCCAGATCGGCTGATCGCCCAGAACAGAAACGACCACCACCGGTATCTTCGCCCGGAGCCCGGCGCCCACCGTTCCGATTCCGCCGTGTACAACAGCCAGTTTGCACTGGGGAAATAACCAGGAATGATCAATGGCTTTTACCTCGAAAATCCGTGAACTTTGAGGCAGCTCTGTGGGCTTACTCCAGCCCTGGCAGAAAATATAACGCTCGTCTGTATGGTTTAGTAAATGTTCCAGGATACCATAAAAAACAGAAGGGTCCGGCACCGGGAAACTGCCAAAACCAATATAAATCGGTGGCGTACCCTGCTCCAGCCACTGGCGGATCGCATGCTCCGTACCGGAGCTCTGTCCGGCGGCCTTAAGGTCCAAAAATCCGGTGATATCGGCGCCCGCCGGCCAGTCGGAAGGCCGCTCAAGAAGAAAACGGCTGAATGCATGCAATTGTAACACCTGCTGCTCATCGATCTTTTCCGGCAACGGTTTTTCAAGCGGCGGTAAATTTAAGAGCACCCGTTGTTCCTGGATATCTTTTTTATGCTCTTTCCAAAAAAGCCAGCGCATCAACCGGTAAGTAAACCGGTTATAGACGGGTGCATTAAAAAAATCAAGTCCCAGGTACGGGAAGGCTGCCGTTGGCACTGAAGGAACGGTTAACTGAACAATGGCCCACGGTTTGTTCAGGCATTCCGCCACAGAAAATACCCATGCCACGGTAAGCGGGGTTGCGATAAGCACATCAAACGTTTTACAGTCACCCACCATCTTTTGCAGAACTGCCGCCTGCCCTTTCCGGATGATCTTCCCCAATGCCCTTAGATAGGTGATCACATTTCCCGATTTAAGAATTCCGGCTATTTCAGGTGACTGCAGTATTTTTTGCGAATCCACCGGAAGCGGATAAAACGGGATCCCGTAGGTAGCTACAAAATCAGTAAAATTTTCATTTCCTACTATGCTAACGCTGTGGCCTTGTTGAATAAGCTCCACCGCCAGGGCAATATAGGGCTGTACATCGCCCCTGGAGCCGAAAGTAATGATTCCATAATGCATCGTTCTGACTATTAGGTTTGGTTTGATAAAATATAATTCAGACAGCCTTATTATAGTTAAAAATAGTATTTATTCATAAATATGACGAAATAATTAATTTTATCTAAAAAATAGTCAAGCACAAGAGTTTGAGGACAGCCCCATTCACCAGGTGTATGAGCATACAGGGAGCCCACACACAGCTGTCCGAAAATGAGGCAGCCTCATTCGTAGAAAAAAAATCTTAAAACAGATGTGAATAAAAGCATGCGGCGCGGGGAAACTATAAGCACCACACGTTCGACCCGGGATATGGGTAATATAATGCCTGTATCTTCTATTAAAAACACAGGCGGTATTCCCAACGTCTGCGTTAAAACAGGTAGCCCAGTCCGGCTCCAAAAGCAGTGGTAGTGGTGGTTACCCAGTTTAGCCGGGTATCGATAGAGCTGCCATCGCTGTAATAAGCCCGGTCGGTGCCCTTCCATGCATCGGCATGTGCAATGCGGTAATAACCCATGATGCGTAACCGTTCTCCTAAGGTATAACCAACTTCCAGTTTTCCTTTTAGCTGGTATGCCTCAGTATAATGCCGGAAACTTACCGGCTTTGCAAATTTATCAATCAGGTTCCACAGCGCCTCCGCCCGGTAGGCCAGCAGCCCGGATGCAAGATCGATCCGAAGATCCAGCCGGTTAAAGGCCCGCGTTGCATTTACGCCGGCCTGTGCGCCCATCCAGGTGGTTTTATAGGAGCTGTGCAGATCCCGTTCCCGCTCTTCATCGCCTAATAGCAACGCTTCCTGCTTTTGCAGGGTATAACCAACGAAAGGACGGATCTGGAAGCCGGATATGTTCCCAACATGATAATGTAATACGGCATCTGCAGTGAGCGCTTTTCCCTGGCTGTTAAATTGTTCGTTGTAATAATTATCCTGCCGGTCGTCCTGCGCATAATCCTGATCCGTTACCCGCCCTTTTGTGATATGATGATACCCGGCTTCAAGCTCCAGCCCCCATTTCCTGTTGAAGGAATAGCGCAAACCGGCATTCCATACCGCACCCCTTAACCGGCTCCAGGCCAGCTCGGATAAAATGTTCGGGTTTTTACCTTCGGTATTACCCGCAATGGACCAATGCAGGTTGGAATTACCGTAACCGGTTGACAAACGGATTTCATTTTGTTGTGCACAAAGCGGAAAAATATTCCAGCATTGCAGCAGCAGCCCCATAACCAGGATCCTTAATACAGCCATATCACCTAAAATTACGGTTTTACACCTATTAAAAAAAAGTACCCGGCAACGGTGTTGCGTTGTCCGGGTACCGTTCCAGAAGGGAAGTTATTTTGGATAAACCGTACCGATAAATGATTTATCAGTGGGAGAAAGTACCGTATTCCAGCCTACAGAAAAATTGCCAATAGTCAGTTGCTCTTCTACCGGGTAATGCATGATGGATGCCTGATCATAAGTGCTGTAATTCGTTTGTGAGGTACTGTACTTTTGAAAAATGTTGACATCCACCTGTTGGGTACTCCACCCTTGCGTTTGTTTATAATAGGCATATACTTTGGGCTTATCCCAGGGGATATTGGCCAGGGGGTGCTGATGTTCGTGGATCATTCCCAATGCATGGCCGAATTCGTGTATGGCCACACGGCTGAACTCATTATCCGGTGTAGAACTGTTGAACCACCCAAAATTCATTGTGGCGCTACCGCCTTTTATGGCGTACGCATCAGTGCCGATATACGACCAGGAACCACCGGAAGAAAAGGTAACCCGGATGGGCGCGCTCCGGTCGTTGGTCACAAAATTAAATTTGATGTTGGCATAGGTTTCCCATTGCTTCGCAAACTGGATGACCTTGCTTCTTACAAATGAAGTGCCGCCATTCAAACTCACCTTAAGGGTGGTTCCGTTCGGCCATTGCTTGGTCTTAATGGTGGCGCCTCTTTCCGATACTCCCCCGGGGTAAAGTTCCGTACAAACTTTCAGGTTCTGGAATTCAGGGGCAATTGCTGCAAGCGTTTCCGGTTGTTCTTCATTTTGTTCGTTTACGCCGCTTTTCTGGCAAGCGGTAAACACGCAGGTGGTTGCAAACAACCATGCGGCCATTTTAACATGTTTCATAATTTGGGAATTGATTTGGTGAATAATTACGGTTTAAAGGGTCAAATTCAGCGCTCAGGGAAGCGGTCCCGGCACACACGGAATGTTGTGATTCTTTCTCATGTAAATAATTTATACCTGCATTAAAAAAACAGGTCACTAAGGATTCAATCCTCGTTCATATAAAAGCACCATAAATATACATTTTATTTTAATATAACAAGTATATTTCCGGATCGCCTGATCAGGGTAGGGCCTGTTATCGTTTGCCTGCATCTGGTTCAAACCGGCGTTGCGGCAGGGCAAAAAAAAGGGCTGTCTCAGATTCTGAAGACAGCCCGGATCAAAGGTGATTACCTTGCTATTCTGAATTATTGTTGAGCATGAGCTCGATCACCGGTACCACATAGGGCGGCTTTTGCTTCGGCAATTTCAATTCGAGGTCGTTCCCCGAAGTGGTATGCTGTACTTCAGAAGCATCATGCAGGAACTGAGCATATTTTATCTTACCCTTATAGCCGGGCAGCACCAGTTTTCCATCGGCAGGATAATCAAACAGGTGCAGATAGAGCCGCTTTGTTTGCGGATTGTACGTTATCCGCATACTTGATGCTGCAGGTAATGCATATGCATCGGCCGGGTAGGTGCAATTATATATCGAACGTTGGTTGGCATCCATCCAGTAGCCCAGGCTATCCAGTGCCCGGTTTGCCCGGTAATCAAATTGTCCTCTTGCTGTGGGCCCCACATTCAGGATCAGGTTGCCGCCATTGGCTACTGAAGTGATCAGCAGATCCAGCAGCTGCCGCTGGTTCTTCCAGGAATGTTCGTCGCGGTGATAGCCCCAGGATCCGGAAAAGGTTTGGCAGGTTTCCCAGTATTTGCCTTTGTATTTGACGAGCTCTTCCGGCCCGACCTGCTCTGGTGTTTCAAAATCATACCCGTCGGTATAGTCGTTCAGATCCATGCGGTTGTCCAGGATAATTTGCGGCTGCAATTTCCGGATCGTTTTGATCAGATCCATGGAAGCCCAGTCATTGCGACCCTTACCAAAGGTTCCGGGATAGGAAAAATCCAGCCAGAGGATATCAATTTTCCCGTACTTCGTCAGCAATTCGGTAAGCTGGTTTTTCAGGTATTGCTGGTACCTTTTCATATCCTTGCCCTTGTTGGCCGCAGCATAATCGGCCTCCGTTCCTTTATCGATACGTTGCGGATGCACCCCGTCTATCGTAAAGTCCGGGTGATGCCAGTCGATCAGCGAATAATAAAACCCGATCCGGATCCCTTCTGCACGGAAAGCATCCACAAACTCCTTTACCAGGTCGCGTTTGGCCGCCGTATTGGTCGATTTATAGTCGGTGTATTTCGAATCAAAAAGGCAAAACCCTTCATGGTGCTTGGTGGTTAACACCGCATATTTCATACCCGCAGTTTTTGCTTCCCTTGCCCATTTTTTGGGGTCAAATTTATCCGGATCAAAATTGTCGAAATATTTCTGGTAATTGGCATCCGTAATCTGCTCATAATTCTTTACCCACTCGTGCCGGGCCGGCAGGGCATAAAGGCCCCAGTGAATGAACATGCCAAAACGGGCATCTTCCCACCACTGCATGCGTTTTTTTTTCTGCTGCGGTGTTTCATTGAAGATGGATTTTTGCTGAGCCACTGCATGTATACTCAACAGGCAGCAACAGCTAAATAAAATCAATACTGTTTTTTTCATTTTTTAGAATTTAGATCTGTTCAACCGGAAGCAGGAACAATTACGTATTGCCCGTTTCAAATTTACGCCCCGGTCCTGTTATGTTATGATTGGTTTTTTTAATAGTTATCACCGCCGCTGCACTACCCTGCCGGCGCATTTACAACCGGTACCAGAAACTAAGCTGGCTCAGGTTGACGTAATTGGAATTATTGACCGTTGCTTTAAACCGGACGCGGATGAACCGGATGGGTGGCGGATTGTTGATGAACGAAAATTTCAGGGCATTGGCACCATCATCGGTACGAACGGCATCGGTGAGCAGCGTCCATCCCTTTGCACTCATTTGTGCAGCCCACTGCGGATCATTACCCGGCAATGCAGGGAAGGCACCCGTGGTATCGGCAATGCCCCATACTTCAAACTTAGACGGGTTGTTGCAACAACTCCTGCCGGTTTCTTCAATGGCAGAA
This sequence comes from Niabella pedocola, assembly GCF_021044425.1. Lineage (GTDB taxonomy): Bacteria > Bacteroidota > Bacteroidia > Chitinophagales > Chitinophagaceae > Niabella > Niabella pedocola. The sequence goes on from NZ_JAJNEC010000005.1 coordinate 1,501,546, forward strand.
AGATCCGCGTATAGTTTCCCCATATCAAAACTGATGGTACCGGGCAAGGGAGACGTTCCTGAATTATGATAAATATTCGGATATTCCTGAGGTCCAACACTTCCGTTCCACAAACGGAACACCCCGGTTTGATCTTCATAATTCCCCATATCATAGGCGTTCTTTACCACCGCAAACAGGTTTTTGGGCACCGGCATCTGAATGGTCACCGATAAGGTATCCGGCTGAGGAACCTGGAAGGTATCAATCGCATTTGAGGCGGGCACAAAAAAGGACCGGATCCACAATTTTGTTCCGGGCTTAAACAATGGTATTGTTGTTACATCGCCTTTAAAAAGGGTGCTATCCAGCTTACCGCTTTGCTGGTTATAATACCACAATCTTGAAAAAATATTGGAAGAATCTGTTTTGGTAAAAAACAACCGGATAGAATCGGTACCTGCCAGCTCCAGCGGATTTGCCGCATTGAGTTGCCGGTTATACAAAGAGGATTCATAGATGGGACCGTATAGTTTTACCACCGGTGTTTTTTGCCCGATGGACCGGTTGCCCCTGGTATCATAGGTATACAGGATAAAGTTCTGAACATTGGACTCCTGCAGGTTGGCGCTGATAAGGGTGCGGATGGTATCCGAAGTATTACTGCTGGTAGCAGGCAATACCAATGAGTCGTTGCCATTGTTCCAATACACCACATACCGGGAAATCGACGGGTCCGGACTGGGATTCCATTCCAGCCGCACTCTCAGGTTACCGGGTTTGGCCCGGAAGTTTGTAACTGTCCCAGTGTACGTGATCTCTTTATTATCCAGGTATTTTTTATAGTCATCGGCCTTCCGGCTGCATCCGGTGTATACGCTGCTGATCCATATACCGCAGAACGCAAAAATTAAAATTGTTTTTATAGTATTCATAACCCGTTCATACAATTAAGGTGATAAAAAATTGCTTATCTGGGATCGCCGTAAAAAGTAAGTTCCATAATATGCGCAAACGTGTTATCTCCGCCCCAGTTTTCAGGAACCACCACACGCATAAACCGCACCCTGGGAGCTGCAAAAGACACATTAAACTCGGTTCCCTGGTTGGCCCAAACCCGGTCTGCATCGGTGGCTGCCGATGGCGGATTTCCGGAAGGTGGATCCGGGTACCGGTAGTTGCCGATATTGACCCAATCCCCGATCACGGTGCCCTCGGCTGCCGTCATTGGCGGCTTAAAGTCGCCCGGCTGTTCGGCATTGGAGCCCCAGAGGGTGAATGTTTTGGGATTTCCATGCCCCCAGAGATAGCCGTCTCTGGGCCACAGTTTAAAGCGGCTGAGTTTGGCAGATACCCCCAACCCGAAACTGGTAGTAGGCGGCAATACATACGGCACACGCTGATTGGTATGCCAGCCAGACCCGGTGTTACCATCCCACATATACGGCGTTAACCAGCCATACTGATCTGTTGGGCTGTCGCTGCCCAGGTGGTACTCAAAGAACCGGCTTTTATCCAGTGTGATCTCATAAAGCGGACTGACGGTTTTATAGATCGTGTCCGAGTGGTTGCCCCATTGATCCGTGGTATATACAGCCACCGGTTTGGGCAGGGTATCAAAACCTCTCGAGGCAAAGTTGATCTCCCTGAAATTGGAGAATATCTGCTGCCGGATGGTGTACTTTTTAAAGTACGGGTCGTTGTATAAAAACACCACTCCCACGTTTTGCTGCAACCGGTTGATACCGGCCACCCGCACACCCGCAAAGTCAGGGGTCATGGCCAGGGTTTGCGCCACCACCCGGTACACCGGCGTATCCGGATATACTTTTACCGTTACCGGGTCCGACTCCACATTTGCACGGTTCACCACCCGAAGCGTAACCTCGTATTCTTTTTTCTCCGCAAACCCGTTTACTGTAAGCGTGTCTGAATAATAGCTGGACTTTGTTTCAAGCGTTGCACCGGTTTTATCATTGATGGTATAATTGGCTTTCACATACAGGATATTCTCCGATTGGGGAAGATCGTAGGTTACATAAGCACCTCCGTTAAAATTGGTGACTTTAACATTGGTAATCGTTCCGGGTTTTGTTGTGTCGTTCGACAATGGGTTGTTATAATCTGCCCGCTTCTGACAGGCCCCGATAAAAAGTAACAGAGCGGCTAAAGAGCAGGGTATAATTAAATAATGTAAGCGACGGTTGCTCATATAAAAAAGTTTAAGGATTCTGCAATTATTTCCAGTAGGGACTTTGTACCAGGTTCTCGTTGTATTGAAGTGCCCCGTCTGACAGGGGCCAGAAATAATCCCTGACGGTAAGGCTGGGTATGAACTGCGTTACAGGGATATAAAAATCAGAAGGATCGTGCTGGAAAACAGACCAGCCCTGTACCGGCTGCGCCATTACGGTGGTCCACTCCTTCCAGCGGCGCAGATCCCATCCGGCTCTTGCCTCAAAGCAAAGTTCTACCCGGCGTTCTCGGTGAATGATCTCCCGCAAACCATTCTTTGTAAGCGGTTTTCCCGGGTTAAAGGAATAGTTTGCCCAGGATGCTACCACGCCTTTCAGTCCTGCCCGGCTTCTTACACTATCTACATAAGCGTATACTTCGGAAGAAGGTCCGCTGCTTTCATTTAAACATTCGGCATACAACAGGTAAAGATCGGCCATGCGCATTCTTGGAATCCGGAACGCCGTTTGAGAAAAGCCGTTCTTGTCAAAAACACTCAGGTAATGCGCCAGCTTTTTGGGCCAGATGCCGGTAACATTGAGCCGTGAATTATCTTTGGGAGCCGCCGGTCCGGTTCTTGCCTGCACGAATATGGCAGCATCCGGATCCAGTACGCCATTGCCATACCATACTCCTCCATCAAACCCGATATTGGCATAGTAACGGGGTTCCCGGTCAAAATTATTTTTGATGGTCTGGTAGTCCTGCCCGATCAGGTATTTATTTTCGGCATCACCGGTTTTAAGCGAAAAGCGGTTGGCATAATCCCAGGTTTTATCTTCATTGATGGGCACCCCGTTCTTCGTATAAAAAAGATCTGTAGTGCCAATGGGCACGGCCAGGGTACCCGGCGCCGAGCCCAGGTTAAAATCGGGTACCAGGCGGGGGATGGAGTTTGCCTGCTCGTAATAGTTCGTATTTAAGGCCCAAACCACTTCATTATTGAGATCCCATTTTTCGGTAACGGCATTCTGAAGGGTTAGCACCTGGCGCAGTACGGCAGGCAGATTGGCGGGCAGATTGGCAGGCCTTATAAATTGGTACAGTCCCAGGTTCTGCTGCTGTGCCGCGTCAATGGCGGCTTTACAGGCGGCGGCAGCCGTGGTCCATTTCCCGGCATCAAAAGTGGTGGAAAACAGTTGCTGCCCGTCATGGTTCTTATATCCTGTGTAATCCGGGTTTCCATTAAACAAAGGGCTGGCCTGTGTGGTCCTGATCTCCGCCTTTACCGCTAAGGCAATCACTTTTGTGATGCGGCCCAGCTCGCGGTTAATATCGGTAATCACCAACGGCAAATTAGGTATGGCTTCATCGATCAGCTGTACGGCGTAATTAAACACGGAATCCACCGGCTGCCGTTTCACACGCAGTTCCGAAATGGGTGTGGTGATATCCTGGTTCTCTTTATAGATGGGTACCGGTCCGTACATCTTTGCCAGGAAGTAATGATAATAGGCTTTCAGAAATTTTAATTCGGCGATCCATCTTCCCTTTTCAAACGCCGTCAGGTCGATGGGTTTATTAATATTGTCCAGCATGATGTTACAGCGGCGGATGGCCTGGAAGACGGCTGCGCCGCCATAGGCTCCGTCCCAATAATTCAACACGGGGTTCGATATGTTTTGTGTGCCGCGCATCAATTGAAAACCGGCATCAAACACCTTCGGTCCTTCCCCGATGGTGGCCGGATACATAATTTCCCCGGAAGTGGTGAAAGAAGGATCTGTTGTTGTATTGCCAAAAGACTGTAAGGTACCATAACAGGCAAACAGATAGTTCTCGGCCTCATTCCGGTTCCGAAAAGCATAGTCGATGGTACCTACATTCTCGGGGGTCACATCCAGGTATTTTTTACAGGAGGATGCCGTGCCAAGTATCAACAGGAGCACTAAAAACCAGGTGGTATATCTTGAATTGTTCATGAGCTTTTGAATTTGTGTTGTTACAGGGTGATATTAAATCCCAGGTTAAATGCCTTTTGTAAGGGGTATAAAAACCCGTTACCCGTTCCGTCGCTATTTTTTTGTTCCACATCCCAAAGCTTGAAACCGGAGAACAGGAACAGGTTGGATCCATTCACATAAATACGGCAATTCTTGAGCCCTATTCTCCTGGCAAGGTGATTGGGCATGGAGTAACCCAGCTCCACCAGTTTCAGCCGGAGGAAGTCGCCCTTGCGCATCCACCAGGTGCTGGATTGCAAATTGTTCACTACGGAATTGTAGTTAACCCCGAGGCGCGGATAGAAGGCATACAGATTCTGGTTCGATTCCGACCAGTAGTCGTCGGCAACCGACTGCAGTACCTGCGCATCCCCTGCTACAAAAGGACTGATATCATAGGGCCTGATGAAAAGAGACGTGCGTGCATTTCCCTGGAAACGGAATCCCAAATCAAATGACAGGTACCGGATAGAAGCGCCAAAACCATAGGACACCTGTGGTGTTGACGGAAACCCGATGGGTACCATATCGGCCACCGTGATCTGGCCGTCGCCGTTGATATCGCGGTATTTGATATCCCCGCCGCGGGGGGCAAGGGTACCAAAATTCTGCATGGGTGAGGAGGCCGCTTCCTTATCATCTACAAAAAGACGTTCAGCTACATAACCAAAGGGCTGCCCCACAATGGATCCGGTACGGCGGCGCCAGGGCTCCGTCAGGTAGGCCGGTTCTTCATAGTTGGTGTGGATGGCCTGCGAATAGGTAAGGTTCGACATAAAAGAAATGGAAAGCCTATCGGAAAACACCTGGTTATAATTCGCTGTAAGATCCCAGCCATTGGCATCCACCACACCCACGTTCGCAAATACGGCAGCTTCCAATCCTGTAGAGGAGGGTATATTCCGCTGCATTAAGATATCTGATCGTCTTTCCTTCCAATACTCTGCAATAAGATCGATCTTTTTGAAAAGGGTAATTTCCGCAGCCCCGTTAAACTTTAATCCCCGCTCCCAGGTTACGGCTTTGTTTTCATAGTTGTTAATCCTTACCCCGGGACGGCCATACCCGTTATTGATCCCGAAGGCGGCTCCGTTGCCGGCAGCCAGGTTTACATCCGAAAGATAAAAGAACCGCTGGCTGCCCACCTGGTCATTACCCGTATATCCAAAGCTGGATCTTAATTTAAACGAAGAGATCAGCTTTGCCAGGCCATCTCCCCAGAATTTTTCTTTAGACACAACCCAGGATGCGCCGATGGTTGGAAAAAATCCGTACCGGTGACTTTCATCAAACCGCTCGGAACCGTTGTACCCAAAATTGAACCGCAGGAAATACCGCGATTTAAAAGCATAGCTGGCTTCCCCCGCGAAGTTAATGTTGCGGTAAGGAAGCGCATAGGGCAGTGACGGCTGCCGGGTATTGGGATCAATGCCGTTTGCATTGAGTTGCTGCAGCCGTATAATGTTTACCGTAGCGCCAACTTCATGATCTCCCATCCGCTTTGTGTAATCCAGCCGGCCCTGAAAATGTACATAGGCCGAAGCATCCTTGTTACCGGGATAATATACCAGGTATTCCGTGGCAGCGCCCGGCGTATTGTTGATCCATTGAAGCGTATACTGATTGGTACCAATATCATATCCCCCATCTGGTATGGTATAATAAAAAGGATTATAGGCCATGGTATTGTCGAAATATCCATACCGCTTAATGGTTACAAAACCGTCAAAAACCAACCCCGGGGTAATAAAGTTCAGTTTTTGGTTCAGCTTCATGGTAGCCGTCATGTTTGATGTGGAAAACCGTTTGTATCCCCGGAGCATCTGTGCATAGGGATTGCCATAACCCACGCTGTTCATATTTGATCCAAAGGCATTTCCAAAAAGGATATGCTGCGTAAGCAGGTTGGCAGAATCGGGTGCATAATAAGGGGGAAACAACACCGGACTGGTATGGGTAGCCACATTATAAAGATCTACCGAATAGCTGGCGTCATTGGTCAGCGGGCCGGTATAATCATTAAAGATCCCCCACAGCTGGGTGGTGAGCACGGTCGTTTTGGAAAGATTAAAATCAATATTCGTTCGCAGCTGGTAGGTGGTAAACCGCAGCCGGTTTTTAAAACTATTGGCAGGATCCGATTTCAGACTTCCATTATCATTACTGTAGGAGCCGGAAATAAAATAGTGTGCAAAATCGGTTCCGCCACTTACATTGAGGTTGGCCCGTTGCGTATAGCTGGACTTCTTAAAAAGCAGATCCAGCCAGTCTACCGCAGGGTATACATAGGGGTTGCTGCCCGGCGTATGGTCCAGTGTCAATTGCGTGTTATGAATTTTGTCGGCGCTGAAAGGCGGTGCCAGCGTAGGATCGCGGGTAACCGTGGCTTCATTATACATTTTCATATAGGTAACAGGGTCGGCCAGTTTTATGGTACTGGTGGGCGTTGAAAGCGTGTTCTCCAAAACGAGATTGATTTGCGCTTTTCCTGTTTTACCGGATTTTGTGGTTACCAGTATTACCCCGTTTGCCCCCCTGGCTCCATACAGCGATGTGGCGCTGGCATCTTTTAAAATGGTAAAGCTTTCCAGGTCGTTTACCTGCAGGCGCGCCAGGTCGTCCTTGCCTACTTCAATATTATCAATCAAAATAAGCGGGTCTGCCCGGTAACCAAATGTGGTAACGCCCCGGATAAAAAAGTTCGAATTATCGAGCCCCGGTTGTCCGCTGCTCTGAAACCCGATAATACCTGCGGCCTGGCCCACGATGGCATTGGTAAGGTTACTGGCAGGGATCCGGAGGTTCTCCGGTTTGATGGTAACCACAGACCCCACCACGGACTCCCGCAGCTGTTTGCGTCCTAATGCGGTAACCACCACCTCGTCCATTCCTGAAGTGATCTGCCGCATGGTTAGGGCCACAGTGGTATGGGCTGGTGTGATCGTTACCTGTTCCGGTTGGTAGCCCACCAGTGAAAAATGAATGACGGTACCGGAATCTACTTCCAGGATAAATTTCCCGTTCACATCCGTGGATGTCATCTTCTTATTATTGGCCGTAGAAACGGTAACGCCCATTAAGAGACTACCGGTTGAATCAACAACGGTACCCGTGGCGTTGATTTTACCCGTTTGCGAATGGGAAAGCATGGGCAGGGCTATCAGTAAACCCAATATTGCCCAAATAGACAATCGTTTGGCAGCAAGCATAGCATTTAAAGATTCGTTAAAAATTGTTGTACAAAATAAGCGGGGATCAGGGTGTGAGTCAATAGGGTTTTGGTTTAAAAAGATGGATTATTCGATATATTGTTTAAACATATGAATACATAAATGCTTTAAAAAAGATTCCGCATTGTTGCCCTGTTTTTTTAAAGAATCACTACGCTTTTACCTATCTTTAGTAGGTATTAAACCAAAAACGAGATGGATTATTCACCATATTTAATGGACAATTAAATACTTCTTTCCTATGTCTACCTTTAAACGAAGAGATGGATTTGTGGGTGAAAAAATGCTGGAGATCCCCCATCAGCTCCTGCAAAAAACGCTGCAGCAAAACCCGTTTTTAAAACAACTCTACCTCACCCAGATCGGTTATTTTCCAAAAGCATTTTATCATTACCGGGAACGGAGGAATGGATGCCATGACAACATCCTCTTCTATTGCCTCAAAGGAAAAGGCTGGTATATTATTGATAAACATTATTTCGAGATCCGGGCAAATGAGTATGCCATTATTCCTGCCACGGCCAAATACATCCGCTATGGGGCCGACATGGATGAGCCCTGGACCATTTACTGGGTACATTATACCGGAAATGAAATTGAAGACATGAACCGTTCGCTGGGGATCACGGCCGATCGCGGGCCGCGGGCTATTACTTTTAACGACAGGGGCATTACCACCTGGGAAATTATGTATAACAGCCTGGAACGGGGCTTGAACAACGAAAGCCTTTTTAACGCCAATTTCTGCCTGTATAAATTTGTTGCGTCTTTTTTATTTTCAGAACAGTGGGAGCAAAAGCCGGTTTCCCAAACCGGGTTGTTCGTGGATGCAGTTAAGGCCCATATGCAGCAACACATCAACAGCAGGATAACCATTCCGGAAATGGCAGCCGCCCAGGGGATCTCCGTTTCGTATTTTTCCCAACAGTTCCGGAAAGCCACGGGTATTGCCCCGCTGGATTATTTTATCCAGCTGAAGATCCGGCATTCCTGCCTGCTGCTCCTGAATCATTCCATTAAAATAAAGGAAGTAGCCCGGCATGTGGGCATGGATGACCCCTACTATTTTTCCCGGATGTTTAAAAAATACATGGCCATCTCGCCCCAGCAATACCGCCTCCAGAAACGGACGGATGCAGACAATCCCGGTCCTGGGTAAATTTATGGTGTTGTTACCACTCCGCAGAACATGGGACCATATCCGGCGGGCATTTTGCAAAGCCGGCGCAAAAAGCAGGTTTTTGAAGCAATTCCTAAAAGTTTTTTACTTTTACAATATATAAACGTCGTTTCGGATTATGAAAACAACAAATAAGTTCTGGGTTATTACGTTAATGATCGTGATCGCTGCACTGAGCCGCATTCTCCCCCATCCTTATAATTTTACACCTTTGGTAGCCATGGCGCTGTTTAGCGGTGCCCATTTTGATAAAAAATGGATGGCCTATATCATGCCGCTGCTGGCCTACCTTCTTTCGGACCTGGTGATCAGTCTTACTGGTGCGCGGGGCTTTTACGGCATCAGCCAGTTATTTGTGTACGGAGGCATGCTCCTTGTAACGGCACTGGGTACCACGCTCCGCCAGCCAAAAACCATAAAGGTGTTGGGTTATGCGCTTACCGGTTCGGCCATTTTCTGGATCATTTCCAATTTTGGGGTATGGGTTGCCAGTGGCATTCCCGGAAGCATCGAATATGAGCCGGGTTTGACCCTTGGGATGACCTACCTGCGGGCTCTTCCGTTTTACAACCAGTTCAGCAACCAGTTGTTCCTGGGTGCTTTTGGCGGCGATCTGTTTTACAGCGCGGTGCTGTTTGGGGTATATGCCCTGGCGCAGAAGCGCCTCCCCTCCCTCCGGTATTCAAAAGCCTGATATATAAAATCTAAATCATGAAAGCATGAATTCTTCATTCATGCTTTTTTTATGCGCAATCGGTTGCAACAATTGCCATTAGCAGCAATAATTTCCCTATTTTTAGAGCCATTAATTCATTTTAAACGATTTGTAATGGCAGGAACCAATTCCAATTCCCAAAACATTTTGCTTCCATTAGCTACGATCTGCGGACTTTTCTTCATTTTCGGGTTTGTAACATGGGCAAACGGAACGCTTATTCCCTTTTTTAAATTGTCTTTTGGCCTTTCGGATATACAGGCTTTTTTGGTTACGTTCTCTTCCTATATGGCCTACTTTGTACTGGCCCTTCCATCTTCATGGATCCTGAAAAAAACCGGCTTTAAGACCGGTTTGGTGCTGGGATTGATCGTACTGGCCCTGGGTTCTTTGATTTTTATTCCTGCTGCTAAATCCAGATCTTTTGAATTATTCCTTACCGGTATTTTTGTGCAGGGTGCCGCACTGGCATTGTTACAAACCGCCTCCAACCCCTACCTGTCCATCATCGGCCCCATCGAAAGTGCGGCCAAAAGGATCAGTATGGCGGGTATCTGCAACAAATTTGCGGGTATGATCGTGCCTTTTATTATGGGCGCGGTGTTCCTGAAAAATGCCGCTGAAACAGAAGCTAAAATCGCCGCAGCAACCGGTGCAGAAAAAGAGCAATTGCTGAGTGATGTACTGGGACGGGTAAACACTCCTTATATTGTATTGGCCATTGTATTTATCTTGTTTGCAGTGCTCATCAAATTCCTTCACCTCCCGGAAGTAAACCCCGAGGAAGATGTGGTAGACGAAGCCAGCGGAGAAGTGGTACATCACAAAAGCATCTTCCAGTTTCCTCACCTTTTCCTGGGTGCACTTTGTATTTTTGTATACGTAGGTGCCGAGGTAATGGCGGGCGACATCATTGGAGTATATGGAAAAGAGCTGGGTATTCATGCCGACCAGGCTAAATACTTCACGTCCTTAACCCTGGGCGGTATGCTGGTAGGTTATGTAGTGGGTATTTTCACCATCCCCAAAATCCTTTCCCAACAAGCCGCATTGAGAATCTGTGCCATACTGGGTATTGTATTCTCCGTTATCGCTTATTTCAGCTCCGGTTACGCATCGGTGATTTTTATAGCCCTGCTGGGATTGGCAAACTCCTTAATGTGGCCGGCCATTTTCCCGTTGGGGATCAGTCACCTGGGCAAATTTACCAAGATCGGCTCCGCCATCATGATCATGGGTATTGCCGGGGGTGCTATTTTACCCATACTGTATGGCTTTTTAAAGGATCACCTGCATATTAATTTTCAGCTGTCTTACTTTATATTGGTACTTCCCTGTTATCTCTATATCCTGTACTTTGCCATTAGTGGTCACAAGGTAGGATTGAGCAAACTGAAAAAATAATTGCTGCGCATTGCGCAGAACAGGACCTATAAGGTTTTTCGCCCAGGCGGATCAATGAAACCTTATAGGTTTTTTTATTTGGAAGCAAATAAAAGTTCGCAGGGTTTTAAGCCGGTAAGCCGTTTAAAGGCGGTACTGAAATGGGAAATAGAGGAATAGCCCAGCATCATGGATACATCGGTTACGCTAAGTCCTTTTTCATACAGCAGGTATTTAGCATGCTCCATCCGCTGGTTCTGGTAAAAATCAAAAATAGTGGTGCCATACATTTCTTTAAACCCCTTTTTAAGATAGCATTCATTCATTGCCACCTTCCGGCTCAGTTCTTTAATGGTGATGGGTTCTCCGATATGCCGGATCAGGATCTCCCGGGCTTTTTCCACTTTATCCTTATCCGCTTCATTGGATAAGAACTTACAACTGATCACTTCCAGCTGTTTATCATCTGCCATCGAATCCATCGTCAGCAATAATAACATCTGCAACTGGGCATTTACATAAATGTTTTCCAGCGTGCCGTCATAGCTGTGCTCCAGCAGGCCTTCGATAACCGTTTTGGTTTTGCAGCATAACGGGAGCGTACGGGTAAAAGAAACCTTATGTTTAAACTTCAGCAGCGAATCGCTGAAGCTGTTGCTGGTTCTGGTTTTTATAAACTGCGACAAATGCGCCGGTGTAAAATGCACATTGACCACATCCAGGCTGTTCTTACTGTCCTCACATTCCCGGGCCTTGCCGATAGTGCATTTTCCGCAGTTTTCACGGGAACAATACATGTTACCGGCAATGCAGAATTTCAGTTTCAGGTTATTTTCTTTGGGTTTCTGGCTATTGTATTCATATACCAGCATGCCCATATCTTCTGTTAAAATATTTGCTGCACGGCTGTAACGCTTAATCTCATACTGAACCGCTCCCGGGATCTGGTGTACCCGGTGCGCCATCAGCTCCAGCGAAGAAGGATGATCCAAGTCCTTGAAACTTAATCGTATAATTTCTTCTGTATCACTCATAACCGCCGGCAAAGGTATCTCCATTCGGTTATAAAGCCAACAAATAAATGTCAATTAATGGTAATAATCCCTGATTTGCAACCCATTATTAAAAAAATAATTACAATTAGTCAGTGAATGTCTAAATTTGCGCCATTATTTATTAATGGTTTGACCCTGTAAGTACATGATCCATTTTAATTCATATATACATCCGGATGCCAAGGTAGCAAGGAATGTAAAGATTGACCCATTTACTGTGATCCACCAGGATGTTGAAATTGGAGAAGGTACATGGATCGGTTCAAACGTAACGATACTGGAGGGTACCCGTATCGGAAAGAACTGCAAGATTTTTCCAGGCACCGTAATCGGTTCAGAGCCCCAGGATAAAAAGTTTGAAGGAGAAAAAACCAACGTGGAAATCGGGGACGACTGTGTGATCCGGGAATTTGTAACCATACACCGCGGAACCCGCGACCGCTGGAAGACCGTGGTGGGTAAAGGATGCTGGATCCTGGCCTACAGCCATATCGGTCACGACTGCGTTATCGGCGATTATTGTACGCTGAGCAACAGTACACAGATCGCAGGGCATGTGGTACTGGGCAGCCATGTGGGTTTTGGAGGTGTTTGCGCCGTACACCAGTTTGTAAAAGTAGGATCCTATGCCTTTATCAGCGGCGGATCGCTGGTAAGCAAGGATGTACCTCCGTATATCAAAGCGGCCCGCCAGCCCCTGAGCTATGCCGGCATCAATTCTGTAGGATTGAAGCGCAATGGCTATTCGGTAGAAAAAATTAACCACATCCTGGATATATACCGCACCATTTATAACCGCGGACTAAATGTAACCCAGGCCATGCAGTTGCTGGAAGAAGAATTTCCGGTTACAGATGAGCGCGATGAAATCCTCACTTTTATCCAGGAAAGCACACGTGGTATTATTAAACGATATACCAAAGGGAATGGCGATGACGATAGCCTTGAATAAGGCTGGGAAACGGTTTAACCGCGACTGGATTTTCAGAAACCTCACCTTTCAGTTTGAATCCGGCAATAGCTATGCCATCATCGGATCGAACGGGTCCGGAAAAAGTACCTTTTTACAGGTTATCAGCGGCGCTTATCATTTAAATGAGGGACATTGCACATGGACGGATGGAGCCACCCTGCCCGTGGAAAAAGTATACCGCCATATTGCTTACTGTGCCCCCTACCTGGAATTGATTGAAGAAATGACCCTCCTGGAATTCCTGGAATTTCATCAGCATTTTAAACCCTTTGTGGCGGGCATGACCCCCAAAAAAATCATCGAAGAAATTGGAATGCAGGCGGCAGCACATAAACGGATCCAGCAGTTTTCAAGCGGTATGAAACAGCGGGCCAAACTGGCACAATGTATTTATTCCGATGTGCCGGTATTGTTGTTAGACGAGCCCTGTACCAATCTCGACCGGCAGGGAATTGACCTTTACTATACGCTTATTGACCAATATGCCAAAAACCGGCTGGTGCTGGTAGGCAGCAATGATGAGGTAGAATACAAGTTCTGCACGCAGCGCCTCAATATCATGGATTATAAATCCTTTTAATTTTTTTATCCGGCCTTCCGTACTCCTATCGGCCCGGTTGTGTCACTCACTGCATCGTCCGGTACAGTACCCGGCAGTTTTGTTTCCGATCATGCAAAGCGTTAATGCTCCGGACCAGCTTTTTGAAGCTGCTGCTTTCTCTTTTCAAAAAGCAGGGAATCGTTTCGCCGCTCTTCAGGAGTATTAGCATAAGCAAACTTCCCAAGGTAAATGGTTTTTAGTCCGATAATGCCGGCTTGATCTCTATAAAAACGTTTATCATCTTTAAAAGTAATGATGCCCCATTGTTTCCTGATTTCTTTTAGCACTTTTTTTTCGTCTTTTGGCCGGTAATAATAGGCCAGCAAAACCAGACCCAGGTCGTCTTTCTGCAGAAATAAAAGCTTTGCCCGACTATATACGGACCGGTACGGAGTGGTTGGATTGGGATTCTTGTTAAAAATATACCCCCTGTCTGCATTTATTTTTCTTAACGCCCCCGGGGCAACAAGCGTGCAGGCAAACCTGGCATCGGCATTGCTGCGCGCAACGCTGTCGAACCGGTTGTTCATATTTCGGATCCATACAACAGGATCGTAATTGGGAGAACGCATTGGTGCTGGCGGGGCAGCAAACCAGCTGGTGCTGTGAACCGCTACCACGATACCGTCCTTTATAAAGGCGGCTTCTTCAAAATTCCCAAGCCCCCAATACCCCGATCTTGTTTTGGGGATTTGTTTATATTGGGGCGGTTGTTTGAAAATGGCATTCACTGCACTTACCTGGTCCTTTGCATTTTTTAGTTGTTGCGGCAGGCTATCACCAGGCTGGGCAACCAGGTTTCCGGTAAGCGTAAGCACAAAAAGAAGTGAAACAGCAATTGGCCGGGTCATAAAGCACTCTTTTTGTTAAGATGCAGAATACCTCCAAAATACATAAGTAACATAATTTTTTACACATACATTTGTATGCATGAACAGACCCATCCGTGTTTTAGTTGCCAAGATCGGCTTAGACGGTCATGACCGTGGTGCCAAGGTAATTGCCACCGCCCTGCGGGACGCCGGCATGGAAGTGATCTATACCGGTCTGCGGCAAACACCCGAAATGGTTATCCAGGCAGCCATCCAGGAAGATGTGGATGTGATCGGCATCAGCATCCTGAGCGGCGCACATATGACCGTTTTTCCAAAAGTGCTGGAATTGATGAACGCCAAACAGATGGATGATGTGCTGCTGGTGGGCGGGGGTATTGTTCCGGAAGATGACGCTGCACAACTAACCGCGATGGGCGTGGGCCGGATCTTTGCGCCCGGAAGCACTACGCAATCCATCGCAACCTATATCCAGGGTGAAGTAGCGAAAAGAAGGAATTTTTAATTTTTGTTCAAGGTTTGAAACTCCAGGTTCCCGCCGTATCCGAACCTGAAACCTGAAACTTCAAACCTGAAACATTAATATGCCCGCGCAAACAGCACCCGCTCTTTAGACGGTTTTCCGGATAAGATGCAAATGCCATCTTCCTGCGGATTGTTTAAGGGGATACAGCGGATCGTAGCTTTCGTTTTTTCTTTGATCGCCGCCTCCGTTTCCGGTGTGCCATCCCAGTGCGCGGCTACAAAACCACCTTTTTCATCCAGCGTTTTTACAAAATCATCCCAGGTATCTACCCAGGTGGTCTTTTCTTCGGTAAATTTCCGCGCCCGCTGCAGCATGTCGAACTGTATTTTTATCAGCAGCCCATCCACATATTGCGAAATACCATCCAGGTTGATGGTTTCCTTTTCCTTTGTGTCACGGCGGGCCACCTCAATTTTATTGTTTTCAAGATCACGCGCACCCAATACCAGTCGCACGGGAACCCCTTTCATCTCATACTCTGCAAATTTCCACCCGGGACGGTTGTTGTCATTGTCGTCATATTTCACGCGGATGCCTTTGCCTTTGAGATTTTCGAGGATCTCCGTGGCCTTCGCATCAATCAGCGCTTTTTGTTCCGCTCCCTTGTAAATGGGAATGATCACCACCTGCAGCGGAGCGATCCGGGGCGGTAATACCAGTCCCTGGTCATCGCTGTGCGCCATGATCAGCGCGCCCACCAACCGGGTGCTTACGCCCCAGCTGGTAGCCCATACATATTCCTGCTGGTTTTCCTTATTCAGGAATTTTACATCAAAGGCCTTTGCAAAGTTTTGTCCCAGGAAGTGAGAAGTACCTGCCTGAAGCGCCTTTCCATCCTGCATCAGGGCTTCAATGCAGTAGGTATCTTCTGCGCCGGCAAACCGCTCACTGGCGGTTTTTACTCCTTTGATGACCGGCATAGCCATAAACTCTTCTGCAAATGTGGCATACACATCCAGCATTTTACGCGTTTCTTCCACCGCTTCTTCTTTGGTAGCATGTGCGGTATGCCCCTCCTGCCATAAAAACTCCGCAGTACGCAAAAACAGGCGGGTACGCATTTCCCAGCGCACCACATTGGCCCACTGGTTAATGAGCAGGGGAAGATCGCGGTACGATTGTATCCAGTCTTTATACGTGCTCCAGATGATCGTTTCGCTGGTAGGGCGTACGATCAGCTCCTCTTCCAGCTTTGCTTCCGGGTCTACCACCACCCCCTTCCCGTCCGGGTCATTCTTTAACCGGTAATGGGTTACCACGGCACATTCTTTCGCAAATCCTTCCACATGAGCAGCTTCCTTACTCAAAAAGCTTTTGGGTATAAAAAGCGGGAAATAGGCATTCACATGCCCGGTATCCTTAAACATTTTATCCAGCGCATCACGCATATATTCCCAAAGGGTAAAGCCATAAGGCTTGATGACCATACATCCCCTTACGGCAGAATAATCGGCCAGGCCTCCTTTTATTACCAGGTCATTATACCATTGCGCATAATCTTCCGCTCTTGAAGTAACTTCCTTGCTCATATAATAGTTAATAATTAATTGTTATGGGTCGGTTCATTTTCATACTGCATCAGGGGTACACAACGGTGCTTTTGCACCGGAAAAAATAAACGTTAAACCATCCATCACAAACCGCTTCCCCTGTTGCATTTTGAACCTTTTCTACGTTAACTATGTTGTGAATTAACAACATATTATGCATCTTTTTTAACAAAAGAACGTCATTATTAACGTAACTTTATCAGCAATTGCAAATGTATATTTAAAAGGGTAACAATTAGCTGCAATTGGTGATTAATTATAACAATCTGATTCATAAACTATTTAATATCGCCAAAAAATGAACATCAGAACATTGATACTACTGCTTGGCTGCGCTTTCTTTATAGGGGGGTGTACCACGGCATACAAAACCGGCCAGACACCTGACGATGTTTACAGTTCCCCTGCACCTCCGCAGGATGAATATGCCAACGTTAAAAAGTCCGGCGAAAAACGGTATCGTGATTACGAATCATATGATGAAGATGAGTACGCCGATTATGACGACCGTTATCTGCGCATGAAAGTACGGAACCGTTACCGCTGGTCAGACCTTGATGACTGGTACTATTACGGAAACCGCTACAACTTCAGTTATTACAATAACTGGTATTACTGGAACGACCCCTTCTACTGGAACAGTCCCTGGAGCCCGGTTAGTTACTGGAACATGTATTATAACCCTTATTACTCCGGCTGGTACGGCGGAATCGGATTCGGCTGGGGCAATGGCTGGTACAATCCCTGGTACAGCGGCTATTATGGCGGATGGGGCGGCTACGGCTGGGGCGGATGGTACGATCCCTGGTATACCGGCTGGTACGGTAATCCTTACTACTACGGTTACGGCCCGGGTATCATTGCGGGTAACCGCGTCAATTACGGACCGCGTCGCGCCAATTTAGATACTTACAATCCGCGTGTGCTGAATTCCAATCCGAATTACAGCCAACGGAACGATGCCATGAGAAGAGAAGCGTACAGCAATGGTTCTTATGGTGTGCGTAATAACACGAGTGTAAATACCAATCCCGGCAATTCTTCCGGCAGCGGAAGGGCAGCGGCTATAAGGGAGCGGTACAACAGCCGTGGATACAATAGCAATACCAACTACAATAACAGAACGGAAAGTTACAATACCCCCCGCTCTGAAAATTATAATCAGCCACGGTCTGAAAATTACAGCAGGCCGAGTGTAGAGCCACGGTCATCCACCCCGTCCTACTCTCCCCCGGCCTCATCCGGAAGCAGTGGTGGTGGCGGCGGCGGCGGGCGCAGCAGTGGTGGATCCGGAAGAAGATTTTAATCTGTAAAAACTAATTTATCAATGAAGAAACTAATCATTGCGGCTATCGTACTAACCGCTGCAGGAACCGCGGTTGCTCAAACACCCGAGGATGCGTTGCGCTATTCCTGGCAAACAGCCGGCGGAACCGCGCGTGTTCAGGCATTGGGCGGTGCCAGCGGATCCATCGGCGGAGAGATCTCCACCCTGTTCTCCAACCCGGGAAATCTGGGGTTTTATAAAACGGGCGACCTGGTGATCTCGGGCGGATTGAATATGCTTAGTAATAAAACCAGCTATTACGACGGAACGGAGACCGCCAAAAAATCGGCGGGATTCTTTGGTACTTCCGGCGTTGTTTTTGGCAGCCAAACCAGGGGCAACCGGGCCATTAAAAGCTCTTCCTTTGGTATCGGTATTACGCGGGTGGCAGATTTTAACAACCGCGTAAGCTTTTACGGCATCAACAACAAAAGTGCCATGGGCGATATGTTTGCAGAAAATGCAAATGCCTTTGGAGGTCATGAACAGGATCCTTATGGCGCCGACATGGCTTTTAATTCTTACTGGATCAATAAGGATGGAAACGGAAACTATTCTTCACCGGCGGGAGCCATTGCCCGCAGTACCGGTTTATACCAGGAAGGCACGCTGAAAACCAACGGAGGCATTACGGAAGTTGCCGTTGGGGGCGGACTGAACCTGAATGACAAAGTATACCTGGGGGGATCGATCGGGTTGCCAACCCTGCGGTACGGTGCCACCCGGACTTTTGATGAGTTTGACCGCAGCGAAAATACCACCAACCAATTTGAATACGGCTATTTCGAAGACGACCTGGTCACCAAGGGGATGGGGGTAAACGTGAAACTGGGTGCGGTATTTACACCCACACAGAATTTCCGGATCGGTATCGCGGCGCATACCCCTACCTGGTACAGCCTTACGGATCATTATGATGCCTATGCAGAAGCAGGGTCTGAAAACAACCCCGATAATAAAGGCAAGCAGGTGAACAGCTGGCGGCCCGAACAGCCATCGGTTTATGACTATTCGTTGCAAACGCCTTATAAACTGCTGGGCAGCTTTACCTATCTTTTTGGCGACGTAAACAATGTTTCCAGTCAAAAAGGGCTGATCACCGCCGATGTGGAGTACGTAAACCATATGGCCTCAAAGTTTAAAGCATACGACGACAACGGCGTAGAAGATAAAAGCTATTTCCGGGACCTGAATACCGCCATCGACAATGCCTATAAAGGAGCTGTAAACGCACGCCTGGGTGCCGAGTTAAAATTCAATACCATTATGGCCCGGTTCGGTGGCGCCTATTATGGCAACCCGTATAAGAACCTGGCAGGAGAAAAAGGAAATGTTTACCAGGGCTCTGCAGGTTTAGGCTATCGTAACCATGGTTTCTTCATAGACCTGGGTTATATTTACACCGCCAGGGATGATGTGTATTATCCTTATCGCCTGGAAAACAAAAGTGCTTTTGATCCGGCAACCATTAAAGCCAATGGATCAAGAGTGGTACTCACATTGGGTTTCAAGATTTAACACATATCGCTCTCTGATGATTTAGTTATTGCCTCCGGAACGATCCGGAGGTTTTTTTTGTGTTGTATCCATCTATCGCCACGCTGAAAATGGCATTCCGTTCCGATAGATCCTGAAACAAGTTCAGGATCTATCGGGTCATTGGCATTACCCTTATTGATTTTGCTGCGCAAATAAAATATCGGCAAGGCCAACGGCTATAGCCAATTTTGATACCGCCCCATTTACCGTCCAAACATTTTTTCGATCTGGTCCTGTTTAAATTCCAGGTAGGTAGGGTTACCATCCGGAGCCGTGTTAAAGGGCTCGCACTGGAACAGGTCGGTTACCAGTTGCCGCATTTCGCGTTCGGTTAAACGGTTACCATTCTTTACCGCCCGCTGCCGGGCAAGGGAGCGGATCAGTTTTTCCCGGTTAGACACGCGGATATCGCTGCTGAAATGTTTGTATTGTTCCAGGGTAAAATCGATCAGGTGCTTTTCATCGGTATCCTCCAGATCAGCCGGTGTACCCTGTACCACAAAACTATTTTTGCCAAAAGGTTCTATTTCATACCCCAGCATCAGCAAATCCGGCAACAGTTCACCAAGCAATACCGCATCCGAAGGCGAAAGCTCCAGGGTTACCGGAAACATACTTTTTTGAATGGTGACCGGCGCTCCGGCCGCAGCCTCTTTCATTTGTGTATACAATACCCGCTCATGCGCCGCCTGCTGGTTAATGAGCAGGAAACTTTTATCTGCAGGCATAATAATATAAGTATTCAACACCTGGGTGAGTTCTGTATCCCCGTCTACTTCAAACCGGTTCCGCTTGTTTTGGATCACCAGGTGTTGTTGCTGTGCTGTTTTCTCATAGTCAAAAAGGGCTTCTTCCCTGGGAAGGGGCTCATAAAAATCTCTCCAGCTTTTCAACTCCTGGCCGGAGGGCTTTTCAATAAAATGCGCCTGGTGCTTTTGCGTAAATCCCTGGTATAAGGACGAACCGGATGCCTGCTGCTGCTGATCGCTTGTAAACGGCTGGCTTACAGAGGGCAGTTGCTGAATGGAGGCATCCAGGTCAAAATCCAGGGTGGGTGTAATACTAAATTGCGCCAGGGCATGCTTTACAGCGGCCTGCACAAATGCATACACGATCTTTTCATCTTCAAATTTGATTTCCTGCTTGGTAGGATGCACATTTACATCCACCTGCGTCGGATCCAGGTCTATAAATAATACATACATCGGAAAACTGTCTGCGGGCAGTAGTTCCTGGTAAGCACTCATCACCGCATGGTTCAGGTAGGCGCTTTTAATAAAGCGGTTGTTTACAAAAAAATATTGATCCCCCCGGGTCTTTTTGGCAGTTTCCGGCTTGCCCGTAAACCCGTGGATGTTCATATAATCTGTTTGTTCGGCTACAGAAACCATTTTGGCATTATAGCTGTTGCCCAGCAATTGAACGATCCGCTGTTTCAGGCTGCCCGGCTCCAGGTGCATTACTTGCTGGCCATTGCTGGTAAGGGTAAACAGGATATATGGAAAGGCCATGGTTACCCGCGTAAATTCCTCTACAATATGTCGCATCTCCGCCGCATTGCTTTTTAGGAAATTCCTTCGCGCCGGTACATTAAAAAACAGGTTCTTCATGGCAATACTGGTACCGTTTGGACTGGCCGCGGGTTCCTGCGTAACCACTGTGCTGTTTTCTACTTCTATGTATGTACCGGTTTCATCCTCCGGCCGTTTGGTCTTTAGCGCTACCTGCGCTACGGCAGCAATAGAAGCCAGCGCCTCTCCGCGAAAACCCATGGTATGAATATGAAACAGATCATCAATATTCCGGATCTTGGAAGTGGCGTGCCGTTCAAAACACATGCGGGCATCGGTTTCGCTCATACCACTACCATTATCAATTACCTGCAACAACGTTTTGCCGGCATCCACCACAATCAGCTGAATGGCGGTAGCCCCGGCATCTACGGCATTTTCCAGCAGCTCTTTTACAGCGCTGGCCGGACGCTGGATGACTTCACCGGCGGCAATCTGGTTAGCAATATTATCAGGTAATAAAAGAATCTTATCAGACACGGTATCTTGAGTTTTGAACCGGTAAAGGTACGCTTTACGGCCTAAATCTTCCGGGGTAACCGATGGGAATTTCAGTAGTTACGAGCTCCGGGGCCAGGGCAAATACTGTCCCGCCTTCCGGAAGTGTTTCATATACTTCCATAGCGGCTCTTGGCGGACGCTGGTATTTTTCTTTTGCCATTGTAAGTCCCATAGAAGCAAGTTAAAAAATAATCGGGTCATAAAGATTTCACACGGCCGTTTTCATCAAATCTTTATTTTTGTCCCTCGCAATGTCTCACCTTATTGTGATCTGAAGGCGGAGTAAAATTCAAAAAAATCATGAGTAAAGGACCTGTTTCTCAATTTATTGAACATCATTACCGGCATTTCAATGCAGCGGCACTGATCGATGCGGCCAAAGGTTATGAAGCCCATATGAATGCCGGCGGTAAGATGATGATCACCCTTGCCGGTGCCATGAGCACGGCCGAACTGGGTATTTCGCTTGCTGAAATGATCCGTCAGGACAAGGTACAGATCATTTCCTGTACGGGTGCCAACCTGGAGGAAGATGTGATGAACCTGGTGGCACATTCCCATTACAAACGCGTTCCCAACTACCGCGATCTCACGCCGCAGGAGGAATGGGACCTGCTGGAAAACCATTACAACCGGGTAACAGATACCTGTATTCCCGAAGAAGAAGCCTTCCGTCGCCTTCAGAAACATCTTGTAAAACAGTGGAACGACGCGGAAGAAAAAGGCGAACGCTATTTTCCGCATGAATTCCTGTACAAAACCGTTCTGAGCGGAGACCTCGAACAATACTATGAAATCGATCCGAAAGACAGCTGGATCGTTGCAGCAGCAGAAAAGAATATCCCGATCGTGGTTCCGGGATGGGAAGACAGCACCACCGGAAATATCTTTGCCAGCTATGTAATCAAAGGCGAATTAAAAGCCAGTACCGTAAAAAGCGGAATCGAATACATGACCTGGCTGGCCGATTGGTACCGCAATAACAGCGAAGGCACAGGTGTTGGCTTTTTCCAGATCGGTGGCGGTATTGCGGGCGATTTCCCCATCTGTGTGGTACCTATGATGTACCAGGACCTGGAATGGCATGACGTACCGTTCTGGAGCTATTTTTGCCAGATCAGCGATAGCACTACTTCCTTCGGCTCCTATTCCGGTGCAGTGCCTAACGAAAAGATCACCTGGGGGAAACTGGATATTCATACCCCAAAATTCATCGTGGAAAGCGATGCTACGATCGTAGCGCCCCTGATATTTGCCTGGCTCCTGGGCTGGTAAACAATTTCAAATACAGATCAAATCAGAAAGGGCCTTATGGCCCTTTTTTATGCTGCTGTAAAATTTAAAAGAGGGCTCCCATCCCTGTTGCCGTTGCTCAAAAAACCAAATTTCGGATGGCCCTGTGTTGCTGCTATAACAAGAAATGGGCACAGGGAGCCCCTCTTTTAATTACACGAAAGAACTACTATTTTGCAGTGAAACTGGCGGTGGCCCCAGCCGAAGTAACCACCAGCACACTGGATGTAAGCTGCTGAACAGCCCAGGTAACCTTGTTAGAAGAAGCTCCCTTTACCGTCAGGTTGCCCGAAGCATCTACCTGTAATAAATTGCAATATGCCTGTATAAAGGCATTAAACGCCACCAGTCCCCCGGTATAGGCATTTACAACCGCCTGCAGGTTAGCGGCGGCGCCGCCGTTCACCGTATAGCTGATACTGATATTTGAAATTTCAATATTATTTCCATCATAGCTCCATGTACCGGTTACCAAAGCCCCGATGCTGCTATAACTTCCGGCACCGGCTATCGCACTGTTCAGGTTCACACTAAAATTATGATTGGCACTAAAAGTGGCCACGGGCTTTTGTTCACCGGTTGTAGCAGTTGTATTGGTTTGCTGCCAGGAATGGGCTTCAAGCTTTTGTTCATCAGCGGATCCGGCATCCCCGTTTTCTTTGCTGCAAGCCAAACACAATACGATCATCAAGGTAGGTAAAAGAAGGTTCAAACGCATATATACAATTGAATAGATAAATGGAACAGGTGCACAAGATAGGCGTGCATTATGAAGGAAAGGTGAGCTCCTTGGGAGAGGGCACAAAAAAGAGGCTGTCTCAAAAGTCGTTTTACAACATGATGTCATTCTGAACTTGTTTCAGAATCTATTGACAAGCAATCATCTTTAGATGCCGAAACAATCCCGACTTATCGGGACGGCATGACAAAATAGAGACGTTTGATACAACCTCTTCAAAAATCAGTTGAATAGGCTTATTCGGGTAATTTCAGGTCCCGTTTCAACATGGCGTCCCTGTTAGCCATTTCCCAGGCGGTATAAAAGATCATCTGCGCTCTTTTAGCCATCAGCGGAAAATTGATCTTATCGATCGTATCGGTGGGTTTGTGATAATCGGCTTTTAACATCCCATCATAAAAAAACAGGATCGGAACACCCTTCCGGGCAAAGTTATAATGATCGCTGCGGTAGTAGATACGCTCGGTATCATTCGGATCGTCAAATTTGTAATCCAACACCAGCTTGGTGTATTTGTTGTTCATTCCCTCGTTGATCACCGGGAGGTCGGTACTCAATTTATCATGTCCGATCACATATACATAATTCAGCGTATCGGCGCTCATGCGCTCCGTATCAATTCGGCCGATCATATCAATGTTCAGGTCGGCAGTAGTTTTATCCATCGGGTATACCGGGTTTTCTGAATAATACTCAGAGCCCCAAAGGCCTTTCTCCTCCCCGCTCACCGTCATAAACACAACGGTCCTACGCGGACCTTTACCCGCTTTTTTGGCCAGGGCAAATGCTTCAGCCATTTCAAGAACGCTTACCGTTCCGGAGCCGTCGTCATCCGCGCCATAATAAATATTTCCTTCCGCGTCTTTGCCAACATGATCATAGTGCGCAGTAATGAACAGATACTCATCTTTTTTGTCGGTACCTTCAATCACTCCCAGCACATTGGAAGCCGTAGCCCGGTCTTTCTGCAACTGGTAATTCAAGGTTACGGATCCCTGGTTCATTCCCGGCTTGGTTTGGCCGTTATCGAGGGCTGCCTTTATTTCTTCGAAGCCGTGACCGCTCACTTTTTCAACAACATCAGCACTGATATAAAACACGGGTGCCGCCTTGCCCGGGGCCTCTTTTTCCCATTCGGGCCGGTAACTTACCTTTATTTTTGAGCGGGGTGGGATCTCCTTGGTAGCAATGAAAACGGCACCAGCACCTTTCGCCAGGGCATTTCTGACCTTGGCAGTAAATGTAGTGGAGGCCAATCTTCCCTGCACCGAAGGCGTAAACCCCTTAGGGCTTCCGGCAATAAGCACTACCAGTTTCCCCTTCACATCCAGTCCCTCATAATCGTCCCGGTTCTGATCCACTATGCCGTACCCAACAAATGCATATTCGCTATAATTGAGGTTTAGTTTGTCGTCACTGGTCCATATGGGCGCCACTTCATCTATTCCTTTAAAAGGCATCCCGTTAATGGTTAGGTCCAATACGGCCAGCGAATCCCTGGACAACTGGTAGGTTTGCCGGAAGCTTCCGTTGTTGCCGGGTTTCAGCCCCAGTTTTTTGAAATGCGCCGTAATATATTCTGCGGCTTTCTCCAGCCCTGGGGAAGGCGTATCCCGCCCCTCCATTTCTGCACTGGCTATTACATTTAAATGATTTTTCAGATCGGTGGTGGTAATGGATCGCGCAAAAGTTTGCGGATCAGCCTTTTTTTGCGCCGTTCCTGTTATGGCGGAGCAAACAGCAGCCACGGCAAAAAGATGCTTTATCATATTTCTCATTTTCTGTATTTGAGTCCGTTAACCCACCCGGCGCCGGATTGTTTTAACCGCAGCAGATCTTATCCACCCGGTTTGCGTGGCGGCCGCCTTCAAATGCGGTGCTGATGAATGCTTCCACCATTACCTCCGCCACATCCTCCGGAATAAACCGGGCAGGTATGCACAGCACATTGGCATTATTATGTTTGCGGGCCAGTTCGGCAATCTCCTTATCCCAGCAAAGTGCCGCCCGTACGCCCTGGTGTTTATTGGCGGTGATGGCAACGCCGTTACCACTGCCGCAAAGCAGGATCCCAAATGCATATTCCCCGCTTTCAACCGCAGCGGCCACGGGATGGGCAAAATCCGGGTAGTCGACCGAATCGGAAGAATGTGCCCCAAAATCTTTAAATGCCAGCCCCTTCCCTTCCAGGAAAGAAATCACATACTGTTTATACTCAAAGCCGGCATGATCACTGCCAATGGCAACGGGCTTCTGTGTATCAAATATTGTTTCCATAAAAAATATTTTTAGCTCCACTCTTCCGGGTTCTCTAATTTTCTTTTCCGCTCAATCTTCGACGCCAGTGCCACACTTACCTCAAAAAGGATATACAGCGGTGCGGTAACCACGGCCAGGCTAAACGGATCCGTAGTGGGTGTAATGATGGCTGCGGCAATAAGGATTACCACAAACGCGTGCCTGCGGTACTTTTTCAATACGGTACCTGTAAGAATTCCGGATTTGGCCAGCAGCAATACCAGTAACGGCAGCTGGAACAGCACGCCGATTCCCACGGTGGTATAGATCACGTTCTCCAGGTAGTCTGAAAATGTGGGAATGATCTGGATTTGATCGCTGAGCTTATAATTAAAATAAAAGCTTACCATCAGGGGCGTAAGAATAAAATAGCCAAACGCCACTCCCAGGAAAAATAATACAGACACCCAGAAGATGATCCCGGATGTTCCTTTCCGCTCTTTATCCGACAAGGCCGGCTTTACAAAGCGCCAGATCTCCCAGAAAATATACGGAAAGGCCAGTATAAACCCTCCTACAAAGGCCACCGTAAAGGAAGCAATGAACTGTCCGGTCATGGTGGTTTCCTGGAACTTCGGCTCAACCTTAAGGCAAAGCCCATCAATGCCCATTCGCTGTCCCATCGAACAAAGCCATTTTACAGAAATAAAGTCCGGCCTTGTGGGGCCGAAAATAATGTCATCCACAAAAAAGTTGGAAAACATAAAAACCACAATGGCACAAATCACCACTGCGATCACGCTGCGTATCAAATGCCACCTTAAAACTTCCAGGTGGTCTATAAAGGACATCTCATCCTCGCCACCACTCCTTTTCTTTAAAAAATCCAGTAAAGCCATCGTATATCAAAAATGGAGGACAAAGATGCGTATAAAATGCTCAAAAGTCTATTTTAATTTTTTGATTTTCACCATCTCGATCCGCGTATCATTTACCCCAAGAATATCAAATTCAAAATCGCCGATAATGATCCGTTCTTTCTGGGCGGGAATGGTTTCATAAAAATTGATAATATACCCCGAAAGGGTTTCTGAATCTGCCTTATCTTCAAATTCAAAATCGTATTTTTTTTCCAGGTAATCCAGCTCCATCCTTCCGGAAAAGATGTATTCATCCTCGGATATCCGTTTTTCCACAAAAAGCTGGGTATCATACTCGTCCCATATTTCCCCAAAAAGTTCCTCCAGCACATCTTCCATGGTAATAATACCCGCAGTACCACCAAACTCATCCACTACCCAGGCGATGCTTTTTGACTCTTTGCTGAATTTATTAATCAGCCCCACAGCCGTCATACTCTCCGGAACAGCAATAATGGGGATCAGGATCGACGCAATATCCGCCGGCTTTTTAAACAGATCCAGCTCATGGGCAAAGCCCAGGATATTATCGATGTTCGACTCATAAATAATGATCCGGCTTCGCTTTGTTTCTACAAATTTCTGAATCAGGGATTCAACCGGCGCATTTACATCCACAGCAATGATCTCTTTGCGGGGCACCATGCTCTGCCGTATTTTGATATTAGCCAGTTCCTGCGCGTTCTCCAGGAGATGGGTGCTCGTTTCTTCGCGCAACGTTTTCTTACTGTCGCGGAACATAAACTGCAGGTCGTTCCGTGCAAACGGCGATTTGCCCTTATCCAGCCGCACATTAAACACATACTTCAGGATCCAGTTAGACAGCCGGAAAAGCGCCGCAGTGATGGGATACAGCAGCCATAAAAAGAAATTGATGATCACTGCCAGCCGGCTGAGCAGGGTATTACTGTTTGCCCTGAAAACCGCCCGGGGTATGAATTCTACAAATATCAGGATGATGAGGGTGTTAAAAGTGATCTCCAGCAGGATTTGCGCCGTGCGCGAATTGATACCGCTTTTTTGCCAGAAAGGGATCAGTACTTCACTGGTTTGCAATACAAAGATGGTAAGGGCCGTGATATACCCGATTACGGTTGTTCCCCAGAAGATCGCCGGCATATCCACAAACTTACCCAGCAACCGTCCTGTTAAGGTGCCTTGTTTTCTTTTTAGCTCAATGTTCAGCCTGCTGGCGCCAAAGAAAGCCATTTCCACGCCGGCAAAAAAGATCATGAACAGCAAAGAAACGATCCACATTAATAGCTGCCATTCCATAAGATAAAGATAAATAAATTGCTACATCAAACCGCCTTTGTTCAGGCAGGTAAATTCAGGAATTTTCGCACCAGCGCCTCGGTTTCCGCACAGGCCTCTTCCAAGTCATCGTTTACCACCACTTTATTAAAATGGTTCATAAACGACAACTCATACTCCGCTTTATTTAAACGGGTTTGCAGCGAGTCCTCGCTTTCGCTCCCCCTGGAAATCAGCCGTCTTCTTAACTCCTTTACGGAAGGCGGCTCAATAAACACAGACAGGCTCTCTTTAGGATATTGCTGCTGCACATGAATGGCACCTTTAACATCAATATCCAGCAACGGGTATTTGTCTTTCTTCCACAACCGCTGCAATTCACTTTTCAGGGTGCCGTAGTATTTACCTTCGTATACCATTTCCCATTCTACAAACTCATTAGCCTTGATCTTTTTTGTAAACTCCGCCTCACTGATAAAATAATAATCCCTGCCATCCACTTCCCCGGCCCGGGCAGCACGCGTGGCTGCAGAAATGGAAAAGGACAGCTGGGGTATTTTTTTTAATAAATGATGTGTAATGGAAGTTTTCCCGGCACCCGACGGCGCAGTAAGAATAATAATTTTATGGTTTGCCTTTGCACCGGTAGCTACCGGAAAATATAAAAACGGCCGATTGGTAAATATCATGCATCTGCAAAATACTAAATATTAGCGATCAGACAAATAATATCCCGTTCCCTGAAAACGGGATCAGCATACCTTTTACTTCCGGAAAAATTGGCCTGCAATTGCAGGCTGAGGCGATTAGAACCCCCGGTTTTCGGTAGTCTGGTATTTCAGCAGACTGGGGCAGCCGCCGGCAGCATCCTTATCTACCAGGATATAAAATGTAGGAATCTTTTTCTGCAGCCATTTGTCCAGCTCCTGGTTCTTTTTTTGGCCCAACGCCATGTCTGCAATCTTGGCATAGTCGTCGTTCAGGTTCAAACGGTGTGGTTCCGAACGGGATTTCAGGTACACCAGCCGTACGCCTTTTTTACCCTGGTCGTTGGTAAAGTTTACCGGCCGCGAGAGGTCGCCCACCTTCATATCCTTGATGGTGTTTACCATATCCTTATCCAACGCATCAATGTTTACATAGGTAGAACCATCCCGGTTTAAAACATAGGGACCATAATTTTTTACATTTTCATCATCGCTGTACTTGTAGGCCGCATCTTTAAAGCTGATCTTTTTGGCTTCGATTTCCGCATGAACGGAATCGAGTTTTAAGCGTGCTTCTTTTAACTCGTTTTCGGTAACCGGCGGAATGCGAAGGATCATTTTGATTTTGGCATTATCGCCGCGGCGGCTTATCTGCTGGATCAGGAAAAAACCGAACCGGTTCGATTTTACCGGCAACGATATTTCACCGGCTTTCAGGCGAAAAGCGGTAGAAAGGAATACCGGATCCCAGGTCGATTTATCAGAGCGGTTGATTTCATAAAGCCCCCCGCGTTCGCGGCTTCCCGGGTCTTCCGAAACCCGTTTTGCCAACGCATCAAAAGTGGTGGAACCCGATTCGATCTGCTTTTTATAATTCACCATCTCATTATAAATGTAGTCGTCCACATCCTTGGATGCCGAAGGCAGGATGGAGATCTGCCCTACTTCAAGCTCAGACTCCAGGAATGGCAGACTGTCTGCCGGTACTTTTTCAAAAAATGTTTTTACTTCTGTGGGCGTAATATGCACACCGCTAACCACTTTATTTTTCATGCGCTCGGCCAGCATCTGCTCTTTAATCAGCGGGCGTTGGTCGTCCTTTAACTGGTATACGGTTTTTCCCGCTACCGACTCCAGTTCAGCCTGGCTGCCGAATTGCTGAATATAATAACGGATCTTCATATCCAGCTGCGCCTCCACCTCCTCATCGGTCAGTGGGATCGAATCCCGTTCGGCCTGCAATGCCAGGATCTTCGACAGCATAATCTGCTCCATAATGATACAATTGGCATTAGGAGGAAGGGTCTCACCCCGGCGCGGCGCATCATTCAGTTCATTCTGAACATCTGAATTCAGGATGATCCGGTCGCCTACCACACCTATAATTTTATCAACAACCTGCTTGCTCGCCTGTCCCTGTGCGGTAACAAGCGTGGAAAATAAAATACCTACAGCAGCCAGTATGCCTTTTACGGAAAAAAGACCTGTTCTTTTACTCATAATAAACATAGATCAAAATTAGCCTTGCCCGGGGCATCCTGCTCCAAACAGGGCTCTATTTAACAAAAGTTTGTTGCCCCTTTCTGTGCAACGAAAAACACCAGCCGGCGTTCCGACTGATGTTTTACCTGTATTTTACGATCCGGGATGATTTATAAAGTACGCTTCACTTCTTCCAGTTCGTACGCCTCTACTACATCACCAACCTTGATATCGTTGTAATTCTTTATCGTTAAACCACACTCCATGCCGGTCAGCACTTCCTTGGCATCGTCTTTAAAGCGCTTCAGAGAGCCCAGTTCCGCCACTGCATTTTCACCCGTGGGGTAGATTACGATACCATCGCGGATCACCCGAACCTTGTTATCGCGTTTGATACGGCCATCCAGTACAAAACATCCCGCAACCACAGCCTTATCAAATTTGAACACTTCACGGATCTCTACGTTACCCACAATCTTTTCTTTCATGGTGGGCTCCAGCATACCTTCCATCGCACTCTTCACTTCGTCGATTGCGGTGTAAATGATCGAGTACATCTTGATTTCGATGCCGGCATTGCTGGCCAGGTGAGATGCCTGCTGCGACGGGCGCACGTTAAAGGCGATCACAATGGCATCGGAAGCTTCCGCCAGCACGATATCACTTTCATTGATCTGACCTACACCCTTATGAATCACATTTACAAGGATCTCTTCTGTAGAAAGTTTTTGTAACGAATCGCTCAGTGCTTCTACCGAACCATCCACGTCACCCTTAATAATCACATTGAGTTCCTTAAAGTTGCCCAATGCCAGGCGACGGCCGATTTCATCCAGCGTAATATGCTTCTTGGTGCGCATACCCTGCTCGCGCAGGATCTGGGAGCGGCGGTTGGCAATGCTCTTGGCTTCTGATTCTTCTTCGTATACCTTGAACTTTTCACCTGCCTGAGGCGCACCGTTCAAGCCCAGCACTACTGCCGGAGCTGAAGGACCGGCGGCATCTTCACGTTTGTTCCGTTCATTGAACATCGCTTTCACACGACCGTAGTACTGACCACTCACGATCAGGTCACCCGGGCGCAGTGTTCCGTTCTCTACCAGCAATGTAGCCACATATCCGCGTCCTTTATCCAGGGTTGCTTCAATGATGGTACCCGTAGCTTCCCTGTCGGGATTGGCTTTCAGGTCCAGCAGCTCTGCTTCCAGTAATATCTTTTCCAGCAGCTTATCTACGTTCAAACCTTGTTTGGCACTCAGCTCCTGGCTTTGGAATTTTCCGCCCCATTCTTCCACCAGGATATTCATTTGCGATAACTGCTCATAAATCTTCTGGGGATTGGCACCGTCTTTATCAATTTTGTTAATGGCAAAGATCATAGGTACACCGGCAGCCTGTGCGTGACTGATCGCCTCTCTTGTTTGCGGCATCACCGCATCATCGGCGGCCACTACGATTACGGCAATATCGGTAACCTTGGCACCACGGGCACGCATCGCTGTAAATGCTTCGTGACCCGGCGTATCCAGGAAGGTGATCTCTTTTCCATCGGCCACTTTTACACGGTACGCACCAATGTGCTGGGTGATACCCCCGGCCTCACCGGCTACCACGTTCGCATTCCGGATATAATCCAGCAGCGAGGTCTTACCGTGGTCTACGTGACCCATGATGGTCACGATCGGACTTCTTGAAACGCGTTCTGTTTCGTCGTCTTCCTCATCGGCCTCCTCTTCCATTTCCATCTGCTGCTCCATATCAATAAAGGAAACATCGTATCCAAACTCACTGGCCACCAGTTCAATTACCTCCGCATCCAGACGCTGGTTGATCGACACCATGATACCCAGGCTCATACACTTGCTGATTACATCTGCAAAACTTACATCCATCAGGCTTGCCAGCTCGCTTACGCTGATAAATTCTGTTACGCGTAATGTTTTATCAACACCTTCTTCCTCCATGGCTTCGGCCGCCTCGTTGCGTTTATCTCTACGCGCCTTGGCACGCATGCTTTTCTGCTTGTTACCACCACCGCCGCTCAGTTTTGCCTGTGTTTCACGGATCTTCTCCTGGATCTCTTTTTCATCGATCTGCTTCTCTTCGCGGTGTGGCCGGTGACGGTCTCTGAAGTTGCCGCCTTTTCCATGATGCCCGCCGCCGCCATGATGCTGGCCACCGCTGCGGCCACCCTGGCCCTGCTGTCCGCCACCACCAGTATGCGGTCTGCGCTGATCCGGATCTGCCTTCACTTCTTTCTTTTCGATCGGAATACGTTTCCGTTTCCGTTTTTCATCACGTTTCGGGCGCGTATCATTATCTACCGGCAATTCGATCTTACCCAGGATCTTCGGACCCTCGATCTTTTCTGCCTGGATATTGCTGATTTGTACTTCTGCCGGTTTTTCTTCTTCCACCGGAGGAGGCGTTTCCTTAACAGGCGCCTTTTCTTCCACCGGAGGTACTACTGCTACCGGCTCTTTGGGCGCTTCAACAGGCTCCTCAACTTTCTGCGGTGTGGCCTCTACTGCAGGCGTTTCTTTTTTAGCCGCCTTTTTCGGACGGGTAGAAAAATCGATCGCAGACAGATCAATCTTACTGATGATCTTTGGTCCGCCAATATCCCGCGTTGGCGCTTTTGCTACAGGCGCTTCTTCTTCAGGTGTTTCCGCCGGAGCTTCCGCCTCAGCAGGCTGCGGAGCAGGGGGTTCCGGCTCTGCTGCGATAGGGGCTTCCGCCTCTTTAACCGGAATTTCGGGCTCCGCCACAGGAGCGGGTTCCGCCACCGGTGACGGGGTTTCCGCAACCGGTTCTTCTTTCGTCGCCGGACGAACAGCCGGTTTTGGCGACTCTTCCTCCTCGCGACGCTTTTTATTCTCGCCACCCAGTCCTTTTGGTAAGTCAACCTGGTCGCTGATGATCTTTGCGGCCTTGTCTCCATGAAATCCCTGTTGCAGGGCAAGATACATGGCATCGGTCAGCTTAGTGGAAGGCTTTAAATCATCCCGCTCAAAACCTTTGCCTACTAAGAACTCAACAAGGGTATCCTGGCCGATGTTAAATTCCTTAGCCGCTTGTAATAATCTTGGAAGTTTCTTTTCTACCATAAAATTTTTTATCCCTTATTCCGCTTTTTAGCGGAACGTTTTGTTTATCATTCACACCAATTCCTTTAATGAAGCCCGGGTAGCTTCATTATTCCCGCTCCAGTTCTTCTTGTAAAATTTTCCGAACGTCGTCAACTGTTTCTTTTTCCAGGTCGGCTCTCTTTTCAAGTTCGCTGGGCGACATCCGCAGTACGCTGCGTGCCGTATCACATCCGATTTTCTTTAATGCATCAATGACCCACTCATCAATTTCATCCGCAAACTCTTCCAGGTCCACATCAAATTCTTCCTCTTCATCCTCGGTATCCCGGTACACATCCAGCTCATAGCCGGTAAGGTCTGAAGCCAGTTTAATGTTCACCCCTCTTTTACCAATGGCCAGCGACACCTGGTCGGGCTTCAAAAAAATGCTGGCGTGCTTGCCTTCCTGGTCCAGGCTCATGCTGGTAATTTTTGCAGGGGTCAGCGAGCGCTGGATCAGCAACTGTATATTGGTGGTATAGTTGATTACATCAATGTTCTCATTTTTCAATTCCCGTACGATGCCATGGATCCGGCTTCCCTTCATACCCACGCAGGCACCCACCGGGTCAATCCGGTCGTCATAGGACTCTACTGCTACTTTTGCTCTTTCACCTGGTTCACGAACGATCTTTTTAATCGTGATCAAACCGTCAAAGATCTCCGGCACTTCAATTTCCAGCAGCTTTGCAAGAAAATCGGGTGAGGTCCGGGAAAGGATGATTACCGGGTTATTGTTCTTCAGATCCACCCGGATCACCACAGCGCGGATGTTTTCGCCCTTTTTAAAATAGTCCTGCGGTATTTGTTCGCTCTTGGGAAGGATCAGTTCATTGCCTTCTTCATCCAGCAGCAGGATTTCTTTTTTCCATACCTGGTACACCTCAGCACTGATGATTTCACCGATCCGATCTTCGTACTTCTTTGCCAACACATTTTTCTTCAGATCGCTGATCCGCCCGGCCAGTGTTTGTTTGGCAGCCAGGATGGCCCTGCGGCCAAAATCGATCAGATCGATTTCTTCGTACAGGTCTTCACCCACTTCATAATCCGGCTCCAGTTTCACAGCCTCCGAATACGCCACCTGGGCCAACGGATCTTCTACCTCCCCGTCTTCCACGATGGTACGGTGCCTTACGATTTCCAGGTCTCCTTTCTCCGCGTTCACGATCACATCAAAGTTGTCATCGCTGCCGTATTTTTTACGGAGCAATGTTTTAAATACATCCTCAACAACTTTCATCATTGTAGGACGATCTATATTTTCTGCATCTTTAAAATCCTGGAATGCCTCAATTAAATTAATACTTGCCATAGTGAAGTACGATTTACCTTAGTGAAATCACAGCCCCTGAGCTGTTACTTTTAAAATTTAATTTGAATTTTTGTTGTTTTAATTGTTTCCAATAAAATAGTGTGCGCCGTTTTTTCCATCTTTTTGCCGCGCCCGCTGGTGGTTTCCACCACAATGGCGTCGTCGTTTACAGCTAACAGCGTTCCTTCTGTTTTTTGGCCATCCAGTTGCAATACTTCCACATTGCGGCCGGTATTTTTTATATACTGCCGGTGTAGTTTTAACGGCTCATCCAGTCCGGGAGATGATATCTCCAGGGAAAAATCGCCGTCGGGGAACAAATCTTCTTCTTCAATCTGCTTATACAATGCCCGGTTGTATTTTACCAGGTCATCGATCCCCACACCATTGTCACCATCAATAAATATCTTAAAGTTATTGGTAGGCTTTATGCGGATGTCTACTAAAAAATGAGACGGGTTTCCCACCAGCAACGCAACTACTTTTTCCTGTAAATTTTGAATTATTGCCTCCTTATCCATATTTCTGAAAAAAGAAGAAGGGAACGCCTCCGTTCCCTCTGTCTCCTTTTCTGCGGCAAAATTAAGACAATTGCAGCAAAAAGCGAAGTTTTTGCAGGTATTTTCTCAATAAAGCAGCAGGAACATTTGTTACCACTCCGGGAATTGTCTAAAAAGCCGCCCTTCCACAACAATTTTACGGCTACAGCGTTATTTCTGTGTAATTTAGTACCATATTTTAGCACATGTCTGTTATCTTATACGCCTTATTGTTTTTTTTCCTGTACAACCTGATTGTAAAAGTGGTGTTGCCGGTATACCGTACTACCCGCCAGATCAAAAAACAATTCTCCCAGATGAAACAACAATTCCAGCAGCCGGAAGCGGCCACGCAGCCAGGCAGAACCGCATCGCAAACACCGCCGCCTCCGAAAAGCGGATCCAAGCTGGGTGAGTATATCGACTTTGAAGAAGTGAAATAATTAGCTGCTGTGATCCTGGATGATCTTCCAGTTTCCGGCGATCTTCTTAAAAACCAGGGTAAAATGACCATCAAGGTCGCCCATTTTCCGGGAAAGTTGCCATTTCCCTACCACATTATAAAAACCGGGTCCCAGGGGTTGTACCTTCAGCAGCGTAAACTTCAGTTGCCCCATTTCATCTCTTGAAGGATAGGCTTTCCGGTAATGATCGAGTGTTTGCTGCCAGCCATAAGTAACGCCCTTTTTGCCTACAAATAACAGGGAATCATTTTTCCAGTACGTATCCATAAATGCTTCCAGGTTTCCCTGGTTCCAGGCCGTAGTTTGCTGCTCCATTACTGCCTGTATTTTCTGCACATCACCCGGCTGCGCCCGGAAGCCTGTAAATGCGATGCAGAATAAAATAAGGAAACTGTATTTATTCATAACTCGTTGGATTCTTTAATCGCTAAATCCATTCAAAGTTATCATACCCGGATCAATACCGGTACTGTTTATTTCACGTTTAAAGTTTCAGGCAGGCATCCTTTAATGCTTGTGGAGTATTGGTTATTTTAAATTCCCGAAGGGGAAGCGCTTCAGGTTAGATCCGGCTTGATATTTAACGCTCTGCTTTTACGGGCTCAAAGCTCAATTCTCGAATCTCAAATCTGACCGCCACTAATAATGATCATGGTCACAATCATCGGCGTGTGCGTGATTATGATTCCGGCAGTACCGGTAGTTGACGATATGTGCCGATATGATAAAAACAACCGCGGGAATCAATAACAGCGCATGATATTGAAGATATACCTGCTTCAGCACTAAAAAGAAAATACCCGTTGCAAACAGCAACAGCGGCAGTTTTTTATGGTGATGATACTTATAACCATGCCGCAGTGAATACACACCAATCACAAAGGCGAGGGCGATCATTCCCAATTCAAAAGCCACATTTTCAATGATATTGACCCCAAAAAGCGGAAGACTTGCCATAAACAAAGGCAAAACTGCGCAATGAATGGCACAAATCACCGAAGCAGAAATGCCCAGGGCATCCCAATTAATTTTTGACCGCATGTTGCAAAATTATAAAAAAAGAAACATTGTTGCAAATATTTGCCATACTTCTTCTGGAATAAACGTTTTCGGACGTTAATTGTTAAACTGTTGGAATAACTTTGCACTTTAATTTTCAATAATGTCAAAAAAAGCTATTTTTTATACCTCATTTTTTGTGCTGCTATCCATAGCGTTCTATTTAACAGCGGTTTATTTTATTCCGGGTTTTAACGACCGCAAGCTGGAACCCGTGAGCAAGGTGGGCCAGTTTGCCTTTACAGATCAGGATGGAAAACCGTTCTCCAATAAGGATGTGGAGGGCAAGGTATACGTAGCCGAATATTTTTACACGACCTGTCCGGGCATTTGCCCGATGATGAATGATAACATGAAGCAGGTGTATCAAAAATACAAAGGTACCCCCGGCTTCCTGATCGTATCGCATACCTGCGACCCGGAGCGGGATTCTGCCGCCCAGCTAAAACATTATGCCGATTCGATGAACGTGGATACCCGGCAATGGGTGTTTTTAACCGGCCGCAAGGATAGCCTTTATAAAATGGCGCGATTGAGTTACACGATCGATGATCCCAAAAACTATTTCAATTCAAACGAAGATGATTTTTTGCATACCCAGTTTTGGGCGCTGGTAGACCGGAAAGGAAATGTACTGAAAATTTATGATGGGTTGAAACAGAAGGAGATCAACCGGTTGATTGCTGATATTGGAGACGAGCTAAAAACAACATCAAAAAATTAATTAATTTTAGATATGGATAGCATTGTTCAGATCTTAAAGCAAAACAATTTAAGTGTAACGGACGGACGCCGGAAGATCCTGTCCTTATTCCTGAACAGCAACGGCGCCCTGGCACATGCGGATATTGAAAAAAATACCCATAGCCATTTTGACCGGGTAACGGTTTACCGCACCCTGCAATCCTTTGTGGATAAAGGCATCATTCACACCATTCCAACATCCGATAACAGTATCAAGTATGCATTGTGCAAAGACGAATGCGGGGAAGGACATCATCATGATCATCATGTGCACCTGGTGTGTACCCGTTGCGGCAATACGTTCTGCCTGGATAACGTGGTAACACCAACGGTTAAACTGCCCAGGGAGTATACGATACAACAGGTTGAAGTAGTGGTAAAAGGCATTTGTAAATCCTGCAATAACCCATAAAAAAAAGCCCTGATGTAGAAACATCAGGACTTTTGATTAATGTTTTGACTAGCTGCTAATTTACAGCCCTAAACCATTTTTTCCAAATAAAATATCTTAATTTTTGCCGCCTCCAACCAGTGAATATAACACGGAAGAACCCAGAGAAAGCAAAATACTGAATATCAACGCCCACCAAAATCCGTTTACTTCCACCCCTTTAAAAAAGTTGGCTGCGATCAATACCATAAAGGCATTAATCACCAGCAAAAAAAGCCCCAGCGTAACCAATGTTACCGGAATGGTAAGGATCACCAGCACGGGTTTTACAATGGCATTCAGCAAGGCCAGCACCAGGGCAAACAGCGCTGCGGTTTTAATGTCTGCCACTTTTACACCCGGCAATATTGCAGGTAGTAAATATGCGATAAGCCCTGTTATAAGCACTTTTAGCAAAAAATTCATTGATCGGAAATCTATATTAAAAGTTAAAGGTAGCTAAAATTGAAGGATTCTGCATGGAAACCAATGATCTTTTAAGCGGCTTCTCCATCCATTGGAAAATATATCACGCTTTTTTGGTAACTTGTAATAGTAAAAGTTAGCCTCAAAAGAAATGATGATGAATCCGCAAGAAAAACATAATGAAAACAAAAAAGAGGATTTAAAAGAGCATCCTAAACATGAAGGAGATCCGCAGGAAGATATGGAAGGACCGGTATCTTCTCTGTTACAACGGGGAAAAGAAACCATTGATAAGATTGGAGATAAGAAAGGACATGTGGAACATCCCGAAGGAAATGATAAAAAATAAGGCTTTCTCCTGCGCGTTTCTGTACCATCCGCCCTATTGCAGCGGAATGAATGCTTTTAATCCTCACCAGGTGAGATAGTGATCCTGTTTCACCAGGGTTATAGTATTTTGATGTTCCGATACCCCCCGGTAAGGACTACCTGTACGCATTGTACCATCTCCCGTGGATAAACCATTTTACAAAAAGGACCTGCAATTCAAAAATTCTTCCCGGTCTGCCGTTATCTGCTGCACATGATCAGCACCGGCATTTATAAGCAGTTGCAGCTTTTTGCAATTTTCAAAACGGCGCATATTACCTATATTTAATTTCTATGAAGCATTTATGCTGTTTTGGTATGCTTTTGCTGGCTGGTGTTTTGTATACAACCGGAATTGCGGCACAACGGGCCGTATCTGAAGTGCCTGTCAGGATTGGTGTGCTGCCCCGTGGGCTTTATAACGCCATCACGGATGTGGAAGGTGTAAAAGTGGGACATAAAACGCTGATCAGCGGCACCGCTGTAAGAACTGGCGCCACGGTTATATTACCCCATGGCGGAAACCTCTTCCAGGAAAAAGTACCGGCGGCCATTTATGTGGGCAACGGCTTTGGCAAATTAGCCGGCATTACCCAGGTTCGGGAACTGGGAACACTGGAGAGCCCGGTGATACTCACCAATACCCTGAACGTGGCAGCCGGTATCAATGCGGGCATCAGCTATACGCTTGCACAAAAAGAAAACCGGGAAGTGCAGAGTGTGAACGTTGTGGTAGGGGAAACCAACGACGGTTATTTAAATGATATCCGCGGCCGGCATGTAACTGAAAATGATATCCAGGAAGCCCTTCAGCATGCGGCCTCCGGAAAAGTAGCCCAGGGTAATGTGGGTGCCGGTACGGGCACCGTTTGTTTTGGATTTAAGGGGGGCATTGGTTCGGCCTCCAGGGTACTTCCCAAAGCTTCGGGGGGATATACGGTAGGTGTGCTGGTGCAAACAAATTTTGGAGGGGTACTGGAAATTGCAGGCGTGCCCGTTGGCAAAGAACTGGGCAAATACTTTTTAAAAGACCAGCTTAACCATCCGGTTGATGGAAGCTGTATGATTGTGGTAGCTACCGATGCACCACTGGATGCCCGCAACCTGGAGCGGCTGGCCAAGCGGGCCTTTATGGGACTGGCCAAAACGGGTGGCATTGCCAGTAACGGCAGCGGTGATTATGTAATTGCCTTCTCTACCAATAAGGGATTACGGGTTACGCATGCACCAAAAGTACCGCTTTATGCTACGCAAACCCTTTTTAATGATGACAGCTCTCCGCTTTTTCTGGCGGCAATTGAAGCCACCGAAGAAGCCATTATCCATTCCTTATTTGCAGCAGCTACCATGACGGGGTACAAGGACCATAAGGTAGATGCATTACCCAGGGAAACCGTTATTTCAATTTTAAAAAAATACAACCGATACCAGCCATGATATGGACTTTTGTAAACAATACTTTTGAACCGGAAGAAAAAGCAACACTGCAAACAGGCGATCTGGCCCTGCAACGGGGTTATGCCGTTTTTGATTATTTCAGAACCGTTGATCATGTTCCTCTTTTCCTGGAAGATTACCTGGACCGGTTCTTCCACTCTGCACAAACCCTTTTTATTACCATCCCCCATACCCGCTCCCAGGTGCGTGCGATTATTGCCGAACTGATCAAAAAAAACAACCTGCCCGAAAGCGGCATCCGCATGATTGCCACGGGTGGCTATTCGCCGGATAGTTATACACCCGTACAGGGAAATCTGATCCTGCAGCAACAGCCCCTGCAATTGCCGGATATGGCAAGGTTTGAACGCGGCATCCGCATTATGACCTATGCCTATCAAAGAGACCTGCCCGCCGTAAAATCCATTAATTACCTGATGGGAATCTGGCTGCAAAAGCAGTTAACGGAAAAGGGTCTGGACGATGTATTGTATGTTCAGAACGACCTCATTTCCGAGTTTCCCCGGGCCAATATTTTTATCATCACCAACGGGGGAACCCTGGTTACACCGGCACATAATGTGTTAGCCGGCATCACCCGGAAAAAAATACTGGAATTTGCCGGGGCCTTGCTGCCGGTAGAAACCCGCGATATATCTGTAGCGGAATTGAAAAATGCGGCAGAAGTTTTTATGACCAGTACTACCAAGCGCATTTTGCCGGTAACGGAAATTGACGGCATCCGGATCGGGAGCGGAACAGCCGGCCCCTTAACACGGCAGTTGCAGGAGCAGTTTATACGGTTACAGGAATCCGTTACAACAGCGCCATACAGCCGCGCTTAACACCGGCGTATGGACACGAGCCCTTAGTTTCCTTTATTGGCGAGCTGGCCACAGGCAGCGTCAATATCCTTGCCCCGGCTGCGCCGTAAACGGGCGTTCACCCTGTTCTTTTCGAGATGATGCATGAACGCATCCACCTTTTCTTCTGAAGGTTTGGTGAATTTTGCAAACGCAATGGGATTGTATTCGATCAGGTTCACCAGGTCTGCCGGCACCTGCCGGTAAATCTTGATCAACTCATCAGCATCTTCCAGGGAATCATTGAAATTATTAAACAGGATGTATTCGAACGTGATTTCGTTCTTTGTTTGCTTGTAAAAATAATTGAGTGCCTCAATCAGCGACTGGATATTGTTACTGTCGTTGATGGGCATGATCTCATGCCGTTTTTTGTCGTTGGCCGCATGCAGCGACAGGGCCAGTTTAAATTTCACCTGGTCATCGCCCAGTTGCCGGATCTGTTTGGCAACGCCGGCGGTGGAAACGGTGATCCTCCGGGGACTCATGCCCAATGCATCCGGCGAAGTGATTTTTTCTATCGCCTTCAGCACATTGCGGTAGTTTAACAAGGGCTCACCCATTCCCATAAATACGATATTGGTGAGTTTTTTATCATATACTTCCAGCGACTGCTGATTGATCAGGGCCACTTCATCAAAGATCTCATCAAAACTCAGGTTCCGCTTCCGCTCCATATAGCCGGTGGCACAGAACTTACAGCTTAAACTGCAGCCGATCTGCGAGCTTACACAGGCGGTCTTGCGTTCATCGGTAGGGATGAGCACACCTTCGGTCAGATGCCCTTCCACCGTTTTAAAACGGGTTTTTATGGTACCATCCTCAGAATGTTGTGTCATATCAACACCAAGGGCCGGAAACTGAAAGGCGTGTTGTAATTTCTGGCGCAGCTCCTTACTGATATTGCTCATGGCTTCAAAGCTTTGTACCGGCTTCAGCCACAACCAGTCATACACCTGCCGGGCCCGGAATTTTTTCTCTCCGATGGATAAAAAATAATCCTCCAGTTCTGTAAGGCTGAGGGTACGGATATTCTGCTGCTTTGTGTTCATCCGGCAAAGATACGCCGGTTTTGACTTTCCGGTTGTTTCAATATACCAAAACGGGTTGGCGTTCCCTAGTTGCCGCTCCCAAATACCCTTATAGCCTGTGCTTTTGAAGTCACATGCAGCTTCCGGTATATATGGGCAATATGATTGCGAACCGTATTGGGGCTTACATTCATTTGATGCCCTATCTCCTTGTATTCCAGCCCCTCAACCAAAAATGTCAACACCTCTTTTTCCCGGCTGCTCAGCTTAAATGCATCCGCATCCTGCCTGGGTGACCCGCTTTTCAAATCAACCGTAGCATTCATCAGTAAGTTGAGGGCCCTCCGGGCAATAC
Source organism: Niabella pedocola (assembly GCF_021044425.1). Lineage (GTDB taxonomy): Bacteria > Bacteroidota > Bacteroidia > Chitinophagales > Chitinophagaceae > Niabella > Niabella pedocola. The sequence goes on from NZ_JAJNEC010000005.1 coordinate 1,543,480, forward strand.
TTGGCGACATCGGGGCTCCTTCGTTGTTCATTAACTGGGTAATGGCCTTCTTAATATTTTCGATGGGCTCATCTTTGAGCAGGTAGCCGCTGGCACCGGCTTTTATAGCGTTAAAGATCTTCTCGTCTTCTTCGAAGATGGTAAGCATCAGAAACCGGACCTGGGGATACCGCATTTTACCCTGCTGTATCGCCTCCACTCCGTCCATCAGGGGCATATCAATATCCATCAGTACCACGTCCGGGCAAACCGATTGGCGGGCAGTCCGCATTTTCTCCAGGAAATCGCTTCCGTTTTCGGCGGTAAACAGCACTTCATATTTGCCGGCCTCACTTAGTTTTTCCTGCAAGGTCTTTCTCAGGTGCTTTTTATCATCTATAATGGCAATATGTATCATATGCTTTTTATTAAAATTACAGTAGCCTCCTGTTAAATAAAATAGTACATCTATACTACCAGGTTGTAACGGGTGCCCGCCCCTACAGCGGTTTCCAATGTAAGTTCGATTCCAAATTCTCCTGCACGTTTACGTATATTTTGCAGGCCATAGCTTTCGGTATTCGGCTGCGAAACATCAAACCCCGTTCCGTTATCTTCAATAGAAATCATCAGTGCCTCAGCATCCGACCGGATCCCTATCCTGATTTCATCTGCCCCGCTATACTTAAATGCATTGGTAAGAATCTCCTGGCAAATACGATAGAGGTTCAAACCCAGCAAAGCATTTAACTCCTTTTGCGATCGGATATTTTCGTTGAAAACAATTTTCACCTGGTTGCGGTTAAAGAGATTCCGGACATACAATTTCAGCTTGTCGGAAAAATCCTGCAGGCGGATGCTGGCATCACTAATGGCCCAAATCGTTTCACGCAGGCTCCCGATCACACTGCGTACGGACTGATTGATATTTGCTGTAATTTCAGCACGTTTTTCCCTGCTTTCTTCATGCACCCCGTCAAGTGAATAAATAATATACGACAACTGTCCGCCCACATTGTCGTGCAAATCACGGGCAATGCGTTCTTTTTCTTTCTGCAGATCGGCAACCGCTTTTAATTCGCCTTCCTTTTTGCGCAGGCGTACCCGCATTACCCAGCCAAACAGCAGTGCGGCCACGAATAGGGCCAATGCCACAAGTATATAAATGGTTCGGTTCTTATTACTGATAAGTGCCGCCTTCAGGGCATTTTCGTTTTTCAGGAGTTTATTCTCGTGTTCCTTTTTTTCGGTTTCGTATTGCACCCGCATAGTTGCAATGGCCTCACTATTGGCCTTTTCAAACAGTGTATCTTTCAAAATGCTCAACCGTTTATAAGTGCCGGCCGCATCCCTGTAGTTACCTGCGGCTTCATACCCATTGGCCAGGGAAAGATACAGCATCGGCAGTTTTGCATCGATGTTACGGGCCTTCGCAATGTCGAGTGCTTCCTTACTGGTTTGAATACCCGCTGTCGTATTGCCCATGGCATTATAAAGCGATGCCAGCGTGGCCATATCGGATACGATAAAAAAAGGGTTTCCCACTTTCTGCCGGAGCGATTTTGCCTGCAACAGTTTTTCCAATGCTTCCCTGTATTTCTTTTCCTCCATGAATGCCGTTCCCAAAATATTCAGCCCGTTAGCCGCAGTGGCATAGTCGTTGATCTTTAGTGCAGCAGCGATGCCCTTATTGGTATACAGATACGCCGAATCCATTTGCCCCTTGGCGCCATAGCAAGATGCAAGGTTATTATAAATTTTGGGGATATATACCGGAAGCATTTCACCCGTATTTGTCTCCGCCAGCGATTTTGCGGTATTGAGTTCAGTAATCGCCCTGTCGAACTGGTATAGCTCCATATACACCCAGCCGATATTGGTGATGGCCGCTACGCGTCCATAAACAGCGCCCGATTTTTCACTTATTTTCAGCAGCTCATAAAAGGTGTTCAGTGCCTCCTGTTGCTCATTTAACAGCATCAGACAGCCGCCCTTAAGCCGCCAGAAATCCACCATCAAATCGGCATGCTGCTCGTCCTTTGGCAACTGCGCCAGCACTTTTTCGCAAATGGCAAGCGCCTCTTTTGCTTTACCCGTTGTTGTAAAATACTGTGCAATGAGTAACTGTGCCCGGTATTGCCGATGCAGATCCTTATGTGCCGTTGCCATTGCTTCCAGCCGTTGCGCAAACAGGTAAGAAGAATCGGGATGCGCATTCTGGTAATATTTACTTAGCTCGTAGAGGAGGTCTGATTGCTGTTCATAGCCCGACGCCTTTTTAAATTTATACATCAGTTCGCCGGCCTCCTGCGCCTGGGCAGCAGCCAGCAGGTAGGCAAACGACAACAGGCCCGTAAATAAAACTTGTCTCATAGCAGTGGCAATTCTGTAGCAAGTTTACAAAATATTTGTGACGCCACACGTACGCATAGTACATCTGCACTATTGTTTATACCGCAATTTCTTTGGTGATTTGTAGCGAAATAGGCCCCTGCCTGATCTTTAAAACTTCTTCTACAAATGAACCAAACGATCCATCCTTCTGATTGTCTGCCCAATCCGGTGAATATCCCGGAAGCTCAAAAGAGCCCTCCTTTAAGACGTATGGCCGCACTCCTGAAAATGGTCCTGTTGATTGTATGCGGTTTTTTGCTTTTAACCGGATATTCCCAGGTAAGCGACGAAAATAAGCAGAATGCCGAAAAAATAAAGCTGATGTTAGCAGGCACCTTTGCAAAACCCAGGATCCTTCCGGGGCTTCAAAAATTTGCCATTGCACAACTAAGCATAACCTATAAATTAAACACCAGCGAGTCCGTGATCGGTAAAGAACGAAGCACCGGAGCAATGGCTGGCGCAAAGCTGAAGGCCTTCCTGGAAACCACAGACGGCGAGCTCACACAGGAAGATTTCCAGGAAATCACCGATTATTTTTACCATTCCTTTCAAAGGAAGCTAAAAGCAGCCGGAATTGATACCGTGGCCTGGAGCGCCATCGCCAATACCGATTTTTATAAAAGCCAGGACGACCGGAAGCCGGAATTTGACAAGGAGCAGGTGGTGATCGCTACCAATGCGAACAATGGCAATACCCTATGGGCAGGCAAAACAGGCTTCGCCTTTGGCAAGATAAAAAAAGCCATGCGCTTTTGCGATGAGCTGGGAGCCGATGCCGGATATTTTTACCTAACGCTGGATTTCGCCGATATTTTACTGGATGTAAAAATTAACAGCGGCGAGAAGCAGCATATGTTTTTTATTGAAAAAACAAGAACGTTCAAATATTCCGGTGCGGTGATACCCCGGATGGTTGTAAGTGCCAATACCAATGCCAACGCCGCGTTATCCATGCTTACAAACGGAAAAGGAGGCACAGAAACCCTGGTGATCATGAATAATCTTGAAGGAGACGGCGGCTATTCCGACAAGGTATCCCAGGATCCATCCCGGCTAAAACGCAATCTTTTTGCTTTCGCCAAATCGTTGAACCCGGTAGTTATAGAAACTACCCGCGCAAAATATAAAGAAGCAGCAAAGCAATCGCTCGACAAATATGCCGATGCGTTTATTGCAAAATCGGTACTGTTAAAAAAATAATCTTCATAAAAAATCAGCAATCATGACCGCAATCAAAACCAACTGCAACATTTTTTTTGCCGCTATTTTACTGGCAGCTTTTACGTTTACCGGGTGCAAAAAATCCGGCTCCGGCGATGACTCCGGGGGCACGCTGGGCAAGGCCTCCATCCAGTTTTCCACTAACAAAGCATTCGGTGGTAAAAATGAGTTTAAATCCAATTCTGTTACCGGTGGCGTGGTATCCAAGGTAAACTCGCTAAATAAGACACAGATCAGCATCACAGCCATCCAGATGAATGGTACACAAATCGGCACTGCAATGCTGGTTATTCATGTGCCACAGGGGCAAACCGGTGCCATCAGCGGAAAATTTGAAAATGGCAGTTCCGCCAGCACCCAGGCCGTGCTCACCATCGGTATCTCCAATGCCGGCGCCAACCAGGAAGCCTATACTTCCAAAACCGGCAACTTCAGTATCACCAGGCTAACCGACAGCGAAATCGAAGGTACGTTTGACGCCTATTGCATCAACGAAACCACCAATACCAATATCAATTTGAGCAGCGGAAAATTTTCCGGCAAATTTTAATATACAACAACCCGCCAACCTTCCGGGTACATCCATACCCGGGCAAAGCCCCCAGCCGGGGGTTTTGTTATTTACCGGAAACACCGTTGCGCATAAACCTCCGGGTGTCATAAAATTGTGACGCAGCTTCTTAAACCGGCAAAATAAAAACCAAAACGATGGCTATCTTTGCGGCATGAAGATTTTAATGGTATGCCTGGGCAATATTTGCAGAAGCCCGCTGGCTGAGGGGATTTTACAAAAAAAAGCTGCGGAACGGGGACTGAACTGGCAGGTTGACAGTGCCGGAACCAATGGTTACCATACCGGAGAAACACCGCACCGCCTGTCGCAAAAAGTAGCCGCCCAGCACGGAATTGACATTTCCGGTCAACGGGCCCGGGATTTTGTACCTGAAGATTTTGACCGGTTCGACAAAATATATGCCATGGCCGGAGATGTGATCGATGAAATAAAATATATCGCCAGGAACCGGTTTGATGCCTCCAAAGTAGCACTCATTATGGATGAAATGGAGCCCGGCAAAAACCAGGACGTTCCCGATCCCTGGTATGGCACCGAACCCGGCTACCACGAAGTGTACGATATGCTGGACAAGGCCACTGAGGCCATTATTGAGAAATATGAGGTAACAAATTTCAAATAACAAATTCAATTTGCAAGTGAGCAAGCCATCCCTACCACAAGGAACGAGAGATTTTGACGCCGCAACGGTACGCAAACGCAACTATATTTTTAATACGATAAAAGAAGTTTTTGAGCTGTACGGTTTTCAACCGCTGGAAACCCCTGCCATGGAGAACCTGGAAACCCTGATGGGAAAATACGGGGAAGAAGGCGATAAACTGATTTTTAAGATCCTGAACAACGGTCTTGATAACCAAGCCAAGGCCGATAAAATAAAGGCCGGTTTTGAAAAAGTGATGACCGGCCGGTCCAGCAAGGATATCACCGAGCGTGCACTGCGCTACGACCTTACCATTCCTTTTGCCCGCTATGTGGCCATGAATTATAACCAGCTGACACTGCCGTTTAAGCGTTACCAGTTGCAGCCGGTATGGCGGGCAGACCGGCCACAGAAAGGCCGGTACCGGGAATTTTATCAATGCGATGCCGATGTGGTGGGCAGCCGTTCCCTCGTCAATGAACTGGAGCTGGCTTCCATTTATGCCACCGTTTTTCAAAAACTGGGCCTTCCCGTGGAAATCCGGATCAACAACCGGAAGATCCTGTCCGCACTGGCAGCCGAATGCGGAGGAGCCGAAAAAATGACCGACATCGCTATTGCCATTGATAAACTGGACAAGATCGGCATTGAAAAAGTAAACCAAGAGCTGGCCGAAAGGGGGCTTTCGCAAGAACAGATTCAGCTCATTCAGCAATTTCTTGAAATCAGCGGCAGCAACGAAGAGAAGCTGGCCCGGCTTAAAACGATCTTTGCCGGCAACAGCACCGCACAGGAAGGGATTGGCGAATTGGAATACATCATAGAAAAATTTCAAATCTCAAATTCCGAATCTCAACGCTCAATCGATGTTACCCTGGCCCGCGGGTTGAATTATTATACCGGAACCATCTTTGAAGTAAAGGCCCTGGGTGTACAAATAGGCAGCATTGGCGGCGGCGGGCGCTACGACGATCTTACCGGTCTGTTTGGCGTGCCCAATGTACCTGGCGTGGGCATTTCTTTTGGGGTTGACCGCATTTATGATGTGCTTACCGAGTTAAACCTGTTTCCCGCCGATGTGTACAGCGGCACACGGCTGTTATTCTTTAATTTAGGCGTTGCGGAAGCTGCAAAGGCGTTTGAACTGATGCAGGAACTCCGGGCCGGCGGGATCGCCTGTGAACTGTTTCATGAAACCCTAAAGTTTGATAAACAGTTTAAGTACGCGGAAAAAAAAGGCATCCCTTATGTAGCCATCCTGGGCAGCCAGGAGCTGGAGGCTGAAATCATTGTAATAAAAAATTTACAATCCGGTGTTCAGGAACAGGTGACCTTTACCGGTTTGAGGAATTATAATTTTGACGGAAGGGAGCGTGCATGAGCAATAGGGTACAATGAACAGCTGCCGGTTCGGATTTAAAACACAAACAAAAAAACCAATATAACATGACAAACGTGAAAAACAAGGGCTTGCTTATTTTGAGCTTTTGCCTTGCGCTTATTTTTACTGCCTGTAACAAAGGAGGCAAAACCGGCCTGCTGATCCCGAACGATGCCGGTATGGTGTTCCACGTAGATCTGGCATCGCTTTCCTCCAAGCTGACCTGGGCAGAAATAAAACAAACCTCCTGGTTTACAGCGGCGCTCAATCAAACATCCGATTCACTGGGAAAACAACTGCTCAACGACCCGGAAACCTCCGGTATTGATCCGAAAGGCAGCCTGGTATTCTTTTTAAAGCGGAACAGCAGCAATGGATACGTAGCATTTGAAGGCAACCTGAAAGATGCTGCCAAATTTGCTAAAGTAATTGAAGACGGCGGCAAAGGAAAGGTAAAGGTTGAAAAAGACGGCGAATACAGCTTTGTAAAATCTCCGGATAACGATAATGCCGTGGTTTACTTTAACGATAAACGGTTTATTGCCGTTATCGATGCATCCGGTGTTAGTAAAGGATTCCCCGGCAGCCGCAGCAGCTTTGGCGGAAGTGTTGAAAAATACCCGGTAGACAGTCTGAAACTCTTTGCCAAAAACACCTTCCAGTTAAAAGGCAGCGCATTACTGGACAGTGATAAACGCTTTGCAGAACTGATCGGTGACAAAGCCGATATGCATTTCTGGGTAAACAGCGGGAATCTTTACAGCGGGTTAGCCGGTGGCGTTATGGCAATGATGAAATTCAACGCATTGCTGGACGGTGCCATTACCGCAGGCAAGGCCAATTTTGACAACGGTAAAATTACCGCGGATATGAAGAATTATTACGGAAAGGAAATGACCGAGCTGTTAAAGAAAAACAGCGGCAGCAACATAACGGATGAAACCATCAGCCATCTTCCGGAGCAGGATGTACTGGCTGCGTTCAGCATGAGCTACGCCCCGTCTTATATAAAAGACCTGATCAAGCTGCTGGGTTTTGATGGCATTGCAAATGCCGGACTGGCCCAGCTGGGGATCAGTATTGACGACTTTACCAAGGCAAACGGTGGTACACAATCCTTTGCATTAACAAACGTTACGGTAACTGCAAAACCAACCGCCGTTACACTGGACAATGGAGAAACCATCCCCTATGAAAAAGATGATACAAAGTTCGATTTCGTATTCGGATCTTCAGTGGGGGATAAAACCAGCTTCCAGAAACTGATTGACGCGTTCCGGAAAACGATCGATAAAGAAATGCCCGTAAAAGACAGCGCCCTGGAGCGCATCAAAAACAAACTTACCGATAAATGGTTTGCCATCGGAGGCTCCGATGCGGAAGTGGATGCCTTTCTTACCGGTGGTAAAAAACCAGCCTACGCACAATCATTTACCGGCCACAGCATGGGAGGATATGTGAACCTGCAGAAAATTTTCAACACTGTTATCGCCAACAGTAAAAAGGATTCGACCTATAAAAAGAACCTGGAAGTTTCGGCCAATTTCTGGAAAACAGTTACCATGCATTCCGATATCAAAGGCGGGGAAGTGAGCAGCAAAGTAGAGGTAAACCTGGCCGATGGTACAACCAATGCCTTAAAGCAACTGAATAAATACGTTGACCAGATGTACCAGGCGGCGCCCAAAAAAGATGTGATCGATGTAGAAGAAATAACAACACCGGCAGACACAGCGGCAGCTCCGGCCCCGCCGTCATCTGTTCATTAATCAAAAGCATTCATGAAGCTTGAGATAAAGAATCTATTACCGGTATATTTTGAAGAGGAGCGCAAATCCACCTCAGAGATCTGGGGAAAGGAGCGCTCCTTTTCCAATGGCGACCTGGTAAACATTGTGGCCCCTTCCGGCACCGGCAAAACGTCCCTGATCCATTTTCTTTATAAAATGCGGGAAAGCTACAGCGGTTCCATTTTGTATGATGGCCAGCCGCTCAGCCAATTCAGCAAGGAAGCGATCGCCAGCCTGCGCAAGGATCATGTAAGTATTATCCTTCAGGACATGCGGCTCTTTGAGGAACAAACCATCCTGGAAAACCTCGAGATCAAACGTCAGCTCCATCCGTATCACCCGCAGGAACGGATCATTGAAATGGCCAAACGGCTGGGGGTAGATCACCGGCTGAATGCGCTGGCAAAAAACTGCTCCTATGGCGAGCAACAACGGGCCGTGATCATCCGCGCCCTGTTGCAACCCTTCGGAGTATTGTTAATGGATGAGCCCTTCAGCCACCTGGACCACGCAAATGCTCAAAAAGCCATCGACCTCATATTGGAGGAAACCGCCGGCCGCAAGGCACTGGTCCTGTTTGCCGAGCTTGAAAAAGCCACCGGCTTCCCGGCAACCCATTTGTATCATTTATAAATTGTTCCTGTGGCACTATCATTTAAGCCCATAAAACCTTTATTGTATACCGGAACCAATGCCTCATCCCGCTGGTTCTCTTATATCGGATTGGGTATCGGTGTATTGTTACTGTTGTGCTCGGTGCAGATGTTCATCAATATCCAGCAGTTATTAAAAGAGGGCAGCATCCGGAAAGACGGCTTTGATTTTGTGTCCATCACCAAGAACATCACCAATGAAACCATGGGGCAGCCGGAGAAAAATTTATTTCATGCAGACGAAATCGAAGCGGTAAAAAAGCAGCCCTTTATAGCCGGGGTATCGCCCCTGCTGGCCAATGATTTCCGGGTACAGCTCAGCGCAGGGAATGTATTACCCTTCAGCACCGATATGTTCCTGGAAGCCCTGGACAATGATTTTATCGATACCCTTCCGCCCAATTTTACCTGGAAAGAAGGCGATCAGCATATTCCGATTATCCTCTCGTCTGATTTTTTTGAGATCTATAACATCTTTGCTCCCGGTCAGGGCCTGCCCCAGTTATCCAAAGAAACCGCAATGGGCATTCCTGTGCAGGTGGCCTGTTATGGAAGAGACAATTCCATTACCTTTTCGGGAAGAATTGTGGCGTTCAGCGACCGGGTAAACTCGGTACTGGTACCTAAAAATTTCCTGCAATGGGCCAACAAAACCTTTTCTCAAAAAGACCGCCAGGATGCCAGCAGGTTATTTCTGAAATTAAAGGACGTCAATGATCCCCAGCTGATCCGTTACCTGGATGCCCAACACTATGTGATCAATCGCGACAAAACGCTGCTGGGGCGTAATAAGATTGTGTTGCAGGGCATTTTCAGCGGGCTGGGTATTTTCGGACTGCTGGTAGTGATCCTGGCGCTGATGCTGTTTTCATTTTACCTGCAGCTGGTTGTTGCACGCAGCCGTCAGAACCTGGAGTTATTGTTAACCCTGGGATATTCGCCGGCCTGGCTGGGCAAGAACGTATCTAACCAGTTTGTACCGGTTTATATTTTTATTGTATTAACAGCACTGATCTGCACCCAGCTGATGCAATGGGCCTTTCACCGGTTCATCATGTTCAACCGGCCGGAGCTGTCTTCGCTGATAAACTGGATCGTGCTCCTCCTGGCCGCCGTGCTGGTGTTACTGGCCATTGTTACCAATGCCCGGCTGGTAAAAAAGCTATTGTACCGGTTAAGTTAAACCCGGCGTATTTCCGTTGATCTCCGTACGGAACACCAATCATTCATCCTTTGATCGTTCTGTTACCGTTAAGTAAATCAGACGTCTTTATTTGTATCTAAATCACAAATAGAGTTTTGCCTCCGCTCAGGGATTGCGCTTGCATTGCTCCTGTCAGCGCTCCGCCCACTCCAGGCATTCAGTGCCAAAGAAACTGTGTTCCTGTGTTTCAGGTGCTCGCTGAATCACTTAACTTTACGGGCATGATCCAGAAAGCTACTTTAAAATTCTTGGAGGACCTCAGACGCAACAATAACAAACCCTGGTTTGATGCGCACCGGAAAGCATACGAAGCCGCCCGGGAAGATTTTGCCGCATTTATCGACAGCCTGATTGCCGCCTTCGGTAAAACAGAGCCCGCTATATTGCACCTGAAGGCAAAGGACTGTATGTTCCGGATCAACCGTGATGTGCGTTTTTCCAAAAATAAGGAACCCTATAAAACCAATTTTGGAGCCTATATCAATGCGGAAGGGAAAAAATCGCTAAAAGGCGGTTATTATTTTCACCTGGAACCTGGTGGCAGTTTTACAGGAGGCGGGCTGTGGCAACCCATGCCCGCTGAGCTGGCCAAAATAAGGCAGGAGATCGATTACAACCTGCCGGAATTTGACAAGATCCTGGGATCCAAAAAGTTCCGCGACACCTACGGAGGCCTTACCGTGGAAGCGGGCCAGATCCTGTCGCGGGTACCAAAAGGCTATGAACCCGATAACCCCGCCGCCACGTATCTCAAGTATAAAAGTTTTACGGCACTGGCCAACCTGCCCGATACCGTATTGACCGGTTCCGCCTTATTATCCACAACGGTAAAAGCATTTCAGACCCTGCTGCCCCTGATCACCTTTATCAACAGAGGCATCGACGAATAACAAACACCCGTTTTTTTGGCTCTAAACCATGACATGCAGGGGTTTAGCTGCCCTGCATAAAAACCGCTACCGGTATCGTACCCTGCCGGCCAAAAAATACCAGGGCATTAACCTATATTAAGCAATCTTTAAACTTCAAAATCGTAACTTTGCATTTCTTTTTTATAAAGTTATGAGTGATCCCATAAAGCACGAGTGCGGTTTGGCCTTTATCCGGCTCCGCAAACCGTTTTCACACTATTTAAAGCAGCATGGAACCGTAATGTGGGGGCTGAACAAGCTCTACCTCCTGATGGAGAAACAGCATAACCGCGGACAGGACGGTGCCGGCATTGCCGCCGTAAAATTGAATGTGGAGCCCGGCTACCCGTTTTTGCACCGTATGCGCAGTGCCGAACCGCAGGCGATTTCCGGCTTGTTTAAAAATATTGCCGACGAAGTAGACGAAGTTTGCCGTTATAACCCGGATGCCCTGAAACATCCCGGTTTGATGAAAGGGCATATTAAATTCCTGGGCGAATTGTTACTGGGCCATCTTCGGTATGGCACACAAGGCAAGAACAATGCAGATTTCTGTCACCCCTTTATCAAAAGAAATACCGTACCCGGGCGCAACCTGGCCCTTGCAGGTAATTTTAACCTGGTAAACACCCAGGAACTTTTTGAACAGCTGAACATCGTTCCGGGAAATTTCCAGAAACAGAGCGACCTGGCGGCGATGATGGAAATCATCCATCATTACCTGATTGAGGCCGATAAAAAAAATCCGGGCAATATAGATATCAAAAGCGTACTGCAGGAAGTGATCCCTATGTTTGACGGAGGATTTGCCGTAGGCGGGTTAACCGGGGAAGGACTGGGATTTGTGTTCCGGGACCGGAACGGCATCCGCCCCTGTTATTATTATATCAATGATGAGGTGATTGTGGCCGCCTCCGAAAGGGCAGCCATCCGTACCACGTTTAACGTGGGCGAAAACGAGGTAAAAGAACTGATGCCCGGCAATGCCCTCATGGTAAACGCAAACGGGGAATATGAAATTGCAGAAGTGGTAAGCCCGGGCGAGCGCAAGGCCTGCAGTTTCGAACGCATTTATTTTTCACGCGGCAGTGATGAAAAGATCTACAAAGAGCGGAAGGCCCTGGGTTTTAACCTGAGCGAACAGGTATTAAAGGCGATCGATTTCGATCTGAAGAATACCATTTTCTCCTATATTCCCAACACTGCAGAAGTAGCCTTTCTCGGGCTTCATAAAGGCATGCAGCTTTACCTGAATAAGATCAAAATAGAACGCATCCTAAGCTGGGGAAAAGACTTTGATGAGGAAAAGCTGAGTGAGATGGTGAACCGCCGCATCCGGATCGATAAAATAGCGATCAAGGATGTAAAGATGCGCACTTTTATTACCGAAGACGCCAGCCGGAACGAAATGGTGCAGCACGTGTACGATATTACCTACGGTACCGTACGCCCCGGCATCGATACTATTGTGGTGATCGACGATTCGATCGTTAGAGGTACCACGCTGAAAGAAAGCATCATCAAAATGCTCTCCCGCCTGCAGCCTAAAAAGATCATCGTGGTTTCTTCCTGTCCGCAGATCCGCTACCCGGATTGCTATGGCATCGATATGAGCAAAATGGGTGATTTTATTGCATTCAGTGCGGCTGTAAACGTGTTAAAAGACAAAGGAAAAGAATCCCTGCTGGATGAATTGCTGCAACGCTGCAAGGAGCTGAAAGAACAAAACCTGTTACATACCGAGAATGTGGTAAAACAGCTCTACAAGAGCAGCACGGTAGATGAGATCACCGAAAAGATTGCTGAAATGATCACTCCGGCCGGTTTGAACATCCCCGTACAGGTGATCTTCCAAAGCATCGAAGACCTTCATAAAGCCTGCCCCGGAAACCTCGGCGATTGGTACTTCACCGGCGATTACCCCACACCCGGCGGTAACCGCGTGGTAAACCAGGCCTTTATGAATTATATGGAAGGAAAGAATGAAAGAGGGTATTAACCTGAACAACTTATAAAAAAAGAGCGGCCGTCCAAAGCCGCTCTTTTTTGTATGAATACCCGACCACCCGGAAATCCTGCCGCCGCAGTTAATACATCAAATGGTCCCTTACCCAAACGGATATACTATCCGGTTTAATGTTGTATTTTTTAAAATCCTCCGGGTACACCAGCAGCATGATCACACCTTCGTCTTCAGTATACAACGCCGGGAAACTACGGCCAACAAGCAATGACCAATAATCGCTTCTTACTGAAGTCCAGGCTTGCCTCTCATAGCTTATTCCGTTATAATCAAATTTCACAGTCAGATTCGTACGGTTCCCAGCCCCCAAAGTATAGTCTATCACTTTGGCAGAAACAAGCTTACCGTCCTTTTTCAGACTTCTTTCGCGAATGCAGGTTACAACAGAACCCAACGCAAATAAAAGCAAAAAACAGATGACTATATTTCTGACGATTGCAGCTTCCGATTTTTTTGCACCTAAATCTTCCATCATAGAATATCATTATTTTTCAATTCTAAAGATTGTCACTTGCCCACTTTGCCAGGCTATCCGGATAAGGCATATTAAAGTCCTCAAAGTCTTCAGCTGAAATCAAAATTTTGAGCATTCCCAACTTAGGGGAATATACTGCCGGGAAAAAATGTCCCTTTAACCGCTTCCATTTTTTAGCTGATATCGAAGTATTTGCGTTGATGACTAACAGCTGATCGTTGAACTTAAATTCACATTTTATAAAATTCATCCCCTTAGGCATAAACTTGTAGTCGACCACCTGCACAGTAACAAGAACGCCTATTTCTTTTAATCTTTCCCTGTTGATACATCCTCGAATTATGATTATAAAAAGTAGGGTTAAAGAAACTCCTATGATAATATTACTTCTGTTTACTTTCATAATTACATGCGGTATTAATCAAAAAAGATCATCTTTTCCCTTTTGATACACTTGACTCTATAATCCTTTCGTTGCCCAGCTTGGTCTAGGATTTCCTCCGTGCAGACGTTTGGGAGATATAAATTCGACGTACTACGGAACTATCTGTCTCGTAAAAACTAAGCAAAATGCCAGGTGCGTGCCACCGGTAAATTGTCCTTTTTCTGCCGGCAGATATGTAATCCCTGTTCAGCGTAGTTACATTATATCAGCCCTTCTTTCTGTTACACAATATTTCAAAACAGCATACTACTAATTCTAATGCCGCGTTATTGCTGTTCCGGTACCGGATAAACAGCAATCCGGTGGGTCCTTAGGCGATAACTGGTATTTTTCCGTTCTGCACTATTATTAAAATCTAAACTTTTTGATGCTTCCAGCGGCATATGACAATTGACACAATCGCTTTTTGCGCTGCGCATGGCAACTGCATGATCCGATTTTAAATGGCAGGACATGCAGCGCTGCACAAAGACCTCCTGCATATTATCTTCGTTTTTATGTGTATCATGGCAGCTGGTACAGGTAAGATTGCTCTGCAAAAAACACTGGCTCTGCATCAGCGACTGCATTTGCATGCCATGTGCATCCGGGTTGGCGGCAGCGCCCGGGTAATACATATAAAAGTTGGACAACGAATCTCCAGGCACGAAAGCAAAGATCGATTTGAGCGTTACCGGGTCGCCGGAATGGCAGGTAGCACAAAGATCCAGTTGCTGTTGCCGGCTCAACGATTGAATGGCGGTGATAAACTGAGGCTGCTGCTCCTGCGGGTGCTCCTGGTGAAACGTTACGTGTTGTGCCGCCGGCCCGTGACAGCGTTCACAATCGATGCCATAGATGATGGAACCGGCGTCTATCTTCTGGGCATAGTTCATCCCCTGCTCCAGGCTGTTTTCAACCGCCGCATAAGAACTATGACATTCCATACACCGGCCTACAATAGGACGTGCATAATTGGGATGGTCTGCAGGAAAGCCCGGGCTGTTCGTCCAGCGCTTTAAATCTGACAGATACGTAAGCGGTAATTGAAACAATTGCGCGTCTTTCCAATAACCAAAGGTCCATGCTTTTTCTCCGGAGCCAAATGCAAGATCCATCGGTTGTGCAGCTACCTGTTTCCCATCCCGCATATAGGTTTGCATTCCCCGTTTATCCGCCACCGCCAGTTGTACCAGCTGATTACCGGAAAAACGAACGGTATCATTGAGCGATGTGATTATTTTTCTGATCGCGCCCACATCCGTTTTTGAAGATGTTTTAAAATGACCGGAATGCGCATAACTGCCCGCTATTTCCTTATGACATTGTACACAACTGGCTGCTCCGGCGTATGGTGCACCCCGGGGATCATTGCCGGCCTTGTACCGGCTTGTACAGGTAAACATGCAGATAGAAAAACCCAATAAGAAAAGAATGGCGGTAATGATTTTCAAATGGAATATTTTATCGTTGTTGTAAACGAAAATAACGTTTTATTTCCGGCAGGCCCTGCATTACCGGTTTTGAAACCGATCGTATGAACCGGCCGCTGAATGTGTAGGGGGCCGTTTTACCTCTTTATATAAACGACCCTGCGCTCGTTTTGCAGTACACCCGCGCCGGAAATATAAACCCCCAACAATGCAATATTGATGGGGGTTTGTTTACATACTCCGGCTACCGGTTGAAATGCATGGTTTACTTATTCTGAATAAGCACCCCTTGTGCCCGGTCAATCTGCTCCTGCGGAATGGGCATGCCTTTATCCCAATCAGCATACGTGAACGCTGCCGGCTGAGATGCGGAAACATATTGCTTTTCAAAATTCATATACGATTTCAGCACCGTTTCCGCAACTCCCCATCGGATCAGGTCAAAGTACCGGTGCCCTTCCAGCGCCAGTTCCAGCCTTCGCTCAAACCGGACCGCATTCCGCGCATAATCCTGGCTGGGGAAAGAGGTATAGGTTTTGATCATGTATTTGGCTGCGGGGTTGCCATAGGCTGTTAATACCGCGCCCAGTTGAGATGCGCGCGTTCGTACCGCATTTACCCAGTCTTTTGCATCGCCCAGGGCACCCGTTTCCACCGCACATTCCGCCGCCATCAGGTATACATCGGATAGCCGGATGATATTTATATTCTGTGCATTCAGATAATTGGCCCCGTTTGCTACATTCCCGCTGAAATCGGCCTGGTTGATCGATTGCTTTACGGCAACAAAGGGCCCTCCGAATGGCTGGTCACGGATCCAGCCTGGTACTACCACGCCCCAATCGCGGTATCTTACCAGCCTCCGGCCGATGGTATAATCCAGGCGGGGATCAAACGTCAGGGTAGTATCCAGTGTATATGTATCAACCGCTCCGCCGCTCAGCCCCTGGTCTGATTTATAGGGGTTGGTCCGGTAGCTGCCATCCAGGTAAGGCAAGCCGTCCGAGCCTACTTTAAAAGCGTTCACCAGGTCTACCGAGGGTTGGTAAAACCCGCAGCATCCGCCGGGTGAATTACCATAGAGCCCTGCCAGCATATCGCCCACATTGGCGTTATCACCGCTTCCATCCGGGTTGATAATGCTCTGCGAAACCAGGATCCCTTCCACACTGTTCTTGGTTTTAATATTAAAATTGGCATCAAAGGCAAGTGTTGTCAATGCCGGTTTATGCGTAATTACATCCTTTAAAAGGGTCAGGGCTTCTCCATATTTCTTCTGATAGAGATATAGTTTTCCCAGGTAGGCCTCTGCGGCATATTTATCTACCCGGCCCACTTCGCCCAGCGGTTTTGAATAATCCTGGGGCAGGCCGGCCACAGCTGCTTTAAAATCCGCTTCAATCATCGGGTAAACATCCTTGTCATTTTTCACCTGCGCTGCCTGCTGAACCGTCATCGTCTCGTCGATATAAGGAATGTTTTTAAATACCCGGGCCAGGAAAAAATAATAATGCCCCCGCAGCATCCTGGCTTCTGCAGCAATCTGCGTAGCACGCGCATCACTGAATTTATCACCACTGCCGCTTTGTACGGTACTCAGCAGCTTGAGTGTGGTATTACAGCGGATAACACCTTCATAATACACCCGCCACATGGTGGGCAGGTTGTCGTTGGAAGGGTTCACTTTGTGCAACTCGATATCATTCATCGGCGACTGATCTGTACTGTTGCTGCCTTTATGTGCATTGTCTGCCGCTACTTCTCCAAACAGCCACTGGCTGGGACCGCTGGAGTAATTGCCCCAGGTACCACTGATATTTCCGTTCATAATACCATAAGCACCAATAAGGGCCGATTCCACTCCTTTTGTATTCGTTAACTGGGCCTCAGCAAGCGCACCCTGTGGTTTGGCATCTAAAAAACCTTTTCCACAGGAGCAGACCATGACAAGAACGAAAACGATAAATATTGCTTTATATAATCTCTTTGTCATATAATAATATTTAAAAAATCAATGTTTAAAATGTAACGTTTAAACCAACCAGGTACTGGCGAGACATTGGATACATCCCCAGGTCTACCCCCGGAGCCGTATAAGTTCCTACTCCCGGAGAAGAAGTTACTTCCGGATCCAGTCCGCTGTATTTAGTAACGGTAAACAGGTTTGTACCGCTTACATACAACCGCAGGTTTTTGATTTTGTCTTTAAAGGCACCGCCCGGTTTGAAATTATAACCGATCTGTACCAATTTCAATTTTAAATAACTGCCATCCTGTACGAAATAGCTGTTGGACAACATTTCAATAGCGGGCCGGTTCCGGTTGGGCGCCGGTATATCACTATTGGGATTTTCAGGACTCCAGGCATTCAGCATCCGGTCACTTACAGCACCGTCAAACAGGCTAAGATCTGTGTACAGGCGTGTAAAATCGAAGATCTTGTTTCCCTGGGACCCGTTAAAGGCGAGCGAAATATCAAAGTTGCTATAGCTTGCATTCAGGTTCAAACCATAGATAAAGTCTGGATGCGGGCTGCCGATAAAAGTAAGGTCCTGGTCATCAATAATACCATCCGGTTTACCATCCGGGCCGGATACATCTGCATAACGGAATCCTCCTAAATGCGCACCGGTCTGTTTGGCTGCACCGGAAATTTCCTGGTCTGTTTTAAAAATACCCTCTACCTTATACCCGTAAAAAGCACCAAAGGGAAGACCGGCCATGATCACCGAGGGAATCACAGAACGGTTGGTAAGCATATTCACTTTTTTAACGCCTTCCCTCAGTGAAACCAGCTTGTTGATGTTTCTTGAAAAATTTACGCCGGCATCAAACGTAAAAGGATTGTTATTGGCAGGGCTGGCATAATGATAATTTAATACCAGTTCAAAACCCTTGTTGCTCATTTCACCCAGGTTTACATAAGGTGATGATCCGCCACCGATGGCCTGTGCCGGCAGATCCAGCTTATAAAGCATGTCTACCGTTTTTTTGTTATACACATCAAACGACCCGTCTAATTTATGACGCAGCAGGGTAAAGTCGATTCCCACATTCAGAGACTGGGCCTGTTCCCATTTAATATCGGGGTTATCATAACTATAGGTCCATACCCCGCTGGAAAGACCGGTACCGTTAATGGGGTAGTTGGCACTGTTAATAGAAGCCTGCAACAGTTTCAGGTATTGGAAATCGGGTATCGACTGGTTACCGGTAACACCCCAGCCGGCACGCAGCTTCAGGTCATCTACCCAGGTTACGCTTTTCATAAATGCTTCGTTAGACACCCTCCAGGCCAGGCTCACAGCGGGGAAATTACCATACTTATTATTGGGTCCAAACCGCGAGGAGCCATCCCGGCGCAGGGTTCCGGAGATCAGGTACCGGTCCAGGTACCCGTAGTCCACCCTTCCGAAGATCGAAAACAGCGAGTTAGGCTGCGTGATCGGATCGTTATTCTTGGCAACGGGAGTAGAGGTTGCCGTATTCATATAATAATAGTTCATATCCCCCATCAGGAAATAACCATTAGCAGAGCCGGTCAGGTAGCGTCCCCAGGCCTTTACCGCCTCGGTACCAACCATGGCGGTCAGATCATGTTTTTCATTAAAGCTCTTTTTATAAGTAAGGGTGTTGGACCAGGTCCAATCTGTACCCCATCCCATGTTTTCACTGAACGTATGGTTGTTGTAACTTCCTTCTGCGCGTTCCGGATTCGGATATCCTACGGTTACCCCGTTATAGGTTTCGTACCGGACCCCATACGTGGTTTTCAGGTGCAGGAATTCCAGGATCTTAAGATCGGCAAAAGCGCTTCCGAAGAACTGATTGGAGGTGCTCACATTATCCCTGGCTCTGTAGAGCGCCGCCATCGGGTTCTCTGCATTTCCCAGCAGGTTGCCCCGGCTGCCCGCAAAATTGCCCATGATATCGTATACCGGTATAATGGTTTGGATCCGGTAGGCCCAGCCGATGGGAGAACCTTCACCCATGTAACTTCCGGCAGTATTTACATTGGTGGCAAAGCCCTGGTTCTGTGTGCGCGAATACTGGATGTTTTCACCCAGCTGAAGACGGCCGTCCAGTACTGTAAAATTGGTGTTGGCGCGAATGGTATAGCGTTTAAACCCGGTATACCGCACAATACCTTCCTGGTTCATATAGCCGCCGCTTACCGCGTAATTTGCTTTTTCCCCGCCACCGCTTACTCCAAGCTGGTAATTCTGAATCGGCGCATTTTGAGTAATGGTCCGGTACCAGTCTGTTCCCGTTTGGTTGGCCTTGGTGATCTGGTAAAATGTTTTCCCATCCATGGAATAATTATACCGGGAAGGATCTGCCATCGCCGGAGTAATTTTCTGACCGTAAGTGCCTCCTGCAAGTAAATACTCCGGTAAGGTAGGATGGTTGGGATCTGATCCGTAATAATCGTTCGCAATCGATAACCCGGCATTTTTGTAGCCGGCGTACAAAAATTCAGCAAATTGCTGGGGATTCAGATACTTGGGAAACCGGCCCCGGTTAGGATTCTGGCTGCCATAGTATATATCCAGGTTTACGCGGGGTGCCCCTGATTTTCCCTTTCTGGTAGTAACAATCACAACGCCGTTATTGGCGCGGGAACCATAGATAGAAGCAGCAGATGCGTCCTTTAATACCTGCATACTTTCGATATCATTGGAGTTCAGCCAGCTTAATTTTCCCTGATAGGGCATTCCGTCTATAATATATAATGGATCATTATTACTGATGGTGCTAAAACCACGGATCCGGACCTGAGGCGTTGCGCCGGGCGATCCGTCATTTACGATCTGCACCCCGGCGGCTTTGCCCTGCAACGCTTCCAGCGGACTGGCGGCCGGTTGTTGTTTCAACTCTTTCATATCAACAACCGCTACCGAGCCGGTAAGATCTTTTTTACGCGCAGTCCCATACCCGATTACCACCACGTCTGTTAAACTGGAAACATCGGCGGTTAACTGAACCGTCATGGGAGCTGTAAGGTTCGCTTTTAACGTAACTGTTTTGAATCCGACGCTTGAAAATTCCAATTCATCGCCGGCTTTGGCCGCAATCGAAAATTTTCCTTCGGCATCCGTAGCCGTTCCCGAAGTGGCCCCTTTTAATACAACAGATACATTAGGAATTGGACTACTCTTATCATCCGTAACAGTTCCAATGACGGTTTTAGTCTGACTAAAACTGTGTAGCATAAAAACCGGACAAAAGAGCACAAGTAGCAAGCAAAAGGCTTTCATTCTTTTCATATGGCTTTTTTAGGTTTATAATTAAAAAGAGGGAGTATCGTATTGAAGGTAACATTTCTTTAACAAAAAATTTTTTTTTATTATGTACCAAAAACACGATATTATTGACCGGTTACCGCATTTCGATGCGGCCTGGCCTTTCATCCAAAAAGAAGCTTGTCTGAACCGTATTATTACTTAAACTTGTGAAGATTTTTAAATTTTATTCTTGAAAACAGGTGCATGAAAACATTGATCATCATCCGGCATGCAAAGGCCGAGCAGGGTTTTGGAAAAGATATCGAACGGAAACTGACCGACAGGGGGGAGCGCAATGCCGCGAAGATGGCAAGGCTGCTTAAAGAGAAAGGATACCATATCGACAGGATTTTTTCCAGCAACTCCGAGCGGACGATGCAAACGACCCGGATCTTTGCCGAAACGCTGGACATTCCCGGAAACCATATCCGTTATTTTGAAAGCCTTTACCTGGCAGATGTACTGGGCATTACCGAAACCATCGAATGGCTAAAAGAAGGTGAGAACATTCAAACGCTGGCCATTGTGGCCCACAACCCGGGTGTAACCAATTTTGTAAATGACCTTACCCACACCGGCATCGATAGCCTGCCCACCTGTGGTATTGCTGTAATGGAAGTGGCGATGAACGACTGGAGCAATTTTGAGGCTGCTAAAAAAACGTTTGTAACAACATTTTCACCCAAAGACTGAAACTGTTGAAAGGGATGACCGCAGGGATCGATACCAATGCGCCACTGGTAGCTTACCCTGTATGTACGGAACCGGCGTCATCGTTTAAAAAACGTGCCACGGCCTGTTCTAAAACAGCAGCGGAGTTACTAAAAGGTGCAGCGTAATGAAGTTGTTGTGCTTTCTCAAGCAATGCTTCCAGCTGGAAGGATTCCTGTGAACTGGATATGGCGCGTTGTTGCTGGCTCAGCAGTCCGGCCAGGTATTCCTGCTCCGTTTGCCCGGGCGTGGGCACCAGGATGGACCGGGCGCCCACCGCCTGCAGATCCATTACCGAACTGTAGCCACTCCTGCAAATGATATACGCCGCATCGCTGATAAGCTGGTTGAGCGCTGCGGAGGGCAGATGATCATATACTTGTGTATAGGGCAGTTCCGGGAGCTGCGGACCTCCACCTTTTGGTAACCCTCTTACCAGTACGCTTGCTGTTTTGAACGATTTCAGTTGTGTACACAGGAGCTGTTCAAAAAGCGACCGCTGCGGCTCCGGACCGGATAAAAGAATCAATATCATTTCTTTTGCAGTTCGCTCCTTTTGCGGCTGCATGCGGGAAAGTGGTCCCAGGTATTCATAAGGAACAGCAGGCATTACAGCCGGATGCGAAAGGTCTCCGGCAAGGCCTGGCGGCTCCGCGTAATCGGGGATCCAGCAACGGGAAAATTTTTCGATCCACCGGTAATTCATCCGTTGTGAAATCGTTTCCATCCGCGCGCCCAGCGGATTTTTTACCCGCAGCTGGTGGGTGATAAAAACAGTGGGTACCGTGGTATGGTATAATCCGAAACGGTTGTCGCTGATGACCCCGTCAATATGGTATTTCGCCACCACATGTTGCAGCCATCGGTGCTCATGCCGGATCGCTTTCCATATGCGCGGCGCCTGTTTGAGCAGGTTGAAAACAAAGCCGCTTCGTTTAGCGGTATAATGCACATTATACCCTTCCAGATGAAGATAACGGATTTGCGGAAACTCCTTTTCCAACAACCCGCACTGCACTTCATTACCCGCTGCTATTACCTGCGCACCCTGCTTTACAAGCTCATAAATTACTGGTATGCATCTCGTTGTATGACCTAGCCCCCAGTCAAGCGGAGCCACCAGTATGTTTTTCTTTTGCTGTTCCGCATTCATGAATTACCGGTTCTTTACCAGTGGTTACCGAATAAAAATATTCTTGTACTGGATCGGAAAAAATCTTATTTTTATAAGTGTGAATGTCACATTTTTTTTGAGAACAACAAAATGAACGATTATAGCCGCGATATTATTTTCTTGCTGAAAGAACATGAATGTACACCCGAGTATATTGACCAGGAAGTTCAGTTTGTACACAAGGTGATCGCATGTGTGGATACAGACGAAAATTTTTGTATCGCTCACGAATTGGCCACGCGCAACCGCATTACCGGTAAAAAAAGAAAGATCCTCAGGGCTATTAACCGGCCCCAGCTAAAGGCTTTCGAATTCCTGATCAATAAAAATTAACCGCGTTCATCCCCGGTTTCAATACCCGCAGTTACCCACTTTACATTATTGGTTTCACAAAGCACAAAGATGAGCATCAGCCCCGGCATCGTATTGATCAGTACACCCGCAATGGATGATCCTGAATTCTGGCAGGCCGTATTATTGATCACTGAATATAATGCAGCCGGCGCGATGGGTTTTGTAATGAACAAACCCTTTCCAAGAGCATTCAATGAATTGGTGGAATTTCGTCATTGCGCTCCGTTTCCTTTATATAAAGGCGGACCGGTGGACCAGGAGCATCTGTTCTTTATACATCGCCGACCCGATCTGATTGAAGCGGGCATAGCGGTTCATGCATCCCTTTATTCCGGAGGGAATTTTAAACAGGCCGTGGCCCATCTCAACCAGGCCCCTCATGCCAGCCAGGATCTGAAATTATTTATTGGATATTGCGGCTGGGATACTGCCGAGCTTGAAACCGAAATAGCAGCCGGTTTCTGGCGGATCATTCCTGGTACTCCGGACGACCTTTTTTTTCGCCCAACAGAAGGGCTTTGGGAAGCGTTACACACAGGGAATGCGCAGCCATTATCTTAAAGGTGATCCTCCATTGAGGGATTGGTTAAAGTAAGATATTGAATATAAAATGAAAAACAGAAAAGATCTGTTGCTGCTCAGTGAGCTTCATTACGGAACAATTACCACCGCTGCATTTTACATTTAATATTCAATATCTTAAATTTTTACATTTTAATTTCTTCCTCTTCGCTGTTAAAAAACCGGTATTCCACCAGCTGATACGTACTGTTCTGTTCCAGTTTTATTTTTTGTCCGAATTTCTTATTCCATTTGGCAAGTTTGCTATTGAACCAGAAACCTTTGGTAAGATAGGCGAACACAATGGGGTTCACCACCAGCTTCAGGTCTTTATGCTTGTGCGTGATCAGGTAGCTCAGGTTCTTCTCGATCTCATCCTCCAGGATCAGTGATGAAGCGATTTTGCCCGTACCATTGCAGGTAGGACAAATCTCCTGGGTATTGATGTTCACCTCCGGGCGCATCCGCTGCCGGGTAATCTGCATCAGTCCGAACTTGGAAATAGGAAGTACCGAGTGCCGTGCGCGGTCTACTTTCATAAACTCCTCCATCTTTTCATAGAGGGTGCGCTTGTTCTCGGCCTGTTTCATATCGATAAAGTCCACCACAATGATGCCCCCGATATCCCGCAGCCGCAGCTGCCGCGATATTTCCTCCGCAGCCTCCAGGTTCGTTGCCAATGCATTTTGCTCCTGGTTGTTGCTTACATTTTTGTAACCGCTGTTTACATCAATAACATGCAGGGCTTCGGTATGCTCAATGATCAGGTAGGCCCCGCTGTTGAGGTTAACCGTTTTCCCAAATGATGCCTTTACCTGTTTTGTAATGCCAAACGAGTCAAAAATGCCACCGGGGCTTTGGTAAAGTGAAACGATTTCTGCTTTTTCCGGGGCGATCTTCTGGATGTACTGCTTGGTTTCTGTATAAATGTTCTTCGAGTTTACAATAATGCGGTTAAAGTCCGCATTCAGCAGGTCTCTTAAAATGCTGTTGGTTTTATTCTGCTCGCTCAGGATCTTGGCCGGCGCCACCGCCCCTTTCAGGTTCTGCTCGATCGTTTTCCAGGAGTTTACCAGGTTGGTCAGATCTTCATACAGTTCGGCCGTATTTTTTCCCTCTGCAGCCGTACGAACAATTACACCAAAGTTGCGGGGCTTTACCGCTTCCACAATTTTTTGCAGCCGCTTCCGTTCCTCAGAAGAATGGATCTTCTTGGAAACCGCCACAATATTGTTAAACGGGGTAATGACAATATACCGGCCGGGCAACGAAAGCTCGCAGCTTAGCCGTGGTCCTTTAGCCGCAATAGGCTCTTTCAAAATCTGCACCAGGATATGTGGCTTGCCGCTCAATACCTCGGTGATCTTACCGGTTTTAATAATTTCCGGTTCGATCTCAAATTTTGAAAAATCCATTCCCTGGTCGCCGCTCTGGTTCATTGCCTGCTGGGTAAATTTCAGCAGCGATTTTACATAGGGGCTCAGGTCCGTATAGTGCAGGAATGCATCCTTTTCGTATCCCAGATCAATAAATGCGGCGTTTAACCCGGGCATCAGTTTCTTTACCTTGCCCAGGTAAAGATCGCCAACGGCAAAACGGGAATCCGTTTTTTCACTATGTAGCTCTACCAGTTTATTGTTTTCAAGTAGCGCTATGTCCACCCCTGTTGGAGTGGCATTAATAATAAGGTCTTTATTCATGAGAAACCACCATGAGTACTCATCTTGAAGTATTATAAAGAAACGGTTAGCAGAATAATGAGGGGCAAAATATTATTTTATGGCAGCAAACAGGATGGGTATGCTCACATCATTATTTAAAACCGGTCCATACAAAAGCAATAACAGGTAATTTCTATATCAACAGAATACTACCTGTTATTTCAAATGTCTTAAAAGAAAAACGCTATCCTATTTTCTTTTCTTATGACGATTCTTTCTCAGTCTTTTTTTACGTTTGTGTGTTGCGATTTTATGACGTTTTCTTTTTTTACCACAAGGCATACTCAATAAATTTTTTAAAATGAACTTTAATTAAATATTGTTATTTCTTTAATGCTTCAATCCGCTTTTCCAGCGCTGTCTTGATGTCCGCTCTTTGGACCAGTTTTACAGCTTTTGAGTACCACTGTATCGCCTGGTCTTTATTACCATCCTTTTCGTATAGATCTCCAAGCATCAGGATTGCCTGGATATTTTGCGGCTGCAATTTCAAAACAGTTTCCAAACGTTCCTGCGCTTTTTGCTTTTGACCACTCATAAGGGAAGCCGCGGCCAGCGTCATTTGCGCATATACATTGGTACTGTCTTTTTCAACTACAGCCCTGATTTTTCCAATTCCTTCCATTGGCGTACCAATACCTCCGTAGAGATAAGTGGCCCCCAACCCCACCTGTGCCGAATCATTGGCGGGATTTACAGACAATACCTTTTCAAACAGGTCCTTTGCCTGCTCAGCCATCCAATGACGCGTTTGCACATTTTCAACCTGAGAGAGCTGGTTTAAAAAGATTTGGGCTGCAAAGTTGAGACTTTTTTCGGAATTTTCCAACCTTGCAGACTCAGCAGTAAACCAGGCATAGGGAATAAAGGCTTTTGCCGTGTCTTTCCAGAAATGCGCCAACTGGTGATATACATCCAGTTTTTGCTTCTTTACATCACCGCGGGTAATGCTTTGCTCCAGGAGATCCAGCCTTAAAGCCTGATCAGCAGGAAGCTCTTTTTTCGACATTGCAAGCACTGTATCAATGGAAAAACCACCGGCCGCATCCTCATGATCAGCATGGTCATGCTCCTGCTTTTGCGCCGTTTCACCGGCAGCCGGTTTCTGACCCGCTTTGGGGGTAGTACGTCCGAAAGCCAGCAGTAGCACGATTGCCACCACCGCTATAGCGATTGTTATTACCTGAGGTTTCTTCAACTGTCCTTAATTGGACGGCAAAGGTAACTGCAATCCGCTACAAAACGAAGTTTTTTTAAAGAATTCTAATCGTCCGCATCCTCACCCGGACCCGTATCCGGTTTGGGCTCAACGAGTTTTTTTACCTCAGCAGTAAACTCCTTTGCGGGCTTAAAGGCAGGGATATAGTGTTCCGGAATATGAACAGCTACATTCTTTTTAATATTCCGGCCTATCTTAGCAGCCCTCTTTTTGGTTATGAAACTGCCAAAGCCCCTGATGTAGATGTTCTCCCCGGAAGAAAGCGTATCCTTTACTTCCTTAAACATCGTTTCCAAAGTAACAAGCACATCAACCTTTGGAATACCGGTTTTGTCTGAGATCTTATTTACTAAGTCTGCTTTTCGCATAGTTCCTGATATTAAGATAGTTTAATGATTACTGTTACGTAAAGTTACTGCAATAAATGTGCAAAACTTTAATAAATAGTTTACAATCAATTATTAATCCAAATTTTATAAAATTGAAAAATTTTAAGGTAATTTACTAAATTTAATTGACAATCTCCACTTTTTAACACATAAAAAATTGATCCATAATCTTTTTTCGCATTATTTAATTGACTGGAACCGAAATAAGAACAACCGGAAAATGCCCTGGAAGGGGGTCAAAGATCCCTATAAAATTTGGTTAAGCGAAATTATTTTACAACAAACACGTGTAGATCAAGGACTAAAATATTACGAAAATTTTATTATAACTTTTCCTACCATTCATGACCTGGCAAAGGCCGACGAAAAAAAAGTATTTAAGCTCTGGGAAGGCCTGGGCTACTATTCCCGCTGTAAAAACCTGATACACACGGCCCGTGTATTAAGTTCAACGCAAAACGGACAGTTCCCGGCAACATATGAAGACATCCTGAAATTGAAAGGGATCGGCCCTTATACCGCAGCCGCTATTGCTTCCTTTGCCTTTGATCTGCCCCACGCGGTTATCGACGGCAATGTATTCCGGGTGCTTGCCCGGATCTTCGGCATCCGGGAACCCGTAGACACCACGGCCGGGAAAAAGATTATTACTGAACTGGCTGAAAAGCTGCTGGATAAAGAGCACCCTGGCGAATACAACCAGGCCATCATGGATTTTGGAGCCACGGTTTGCAAACCCGCAAACCCCGATTGTGAGCAATGTCCGTTTAAAAGCAATTGCGTCGCCTATAAAGAAGATATTGTTGCATTGCTGCCGGTAAAAATAAAAAGGACCACCGTGCGAACCCGTTACTTTTACTTTTTCCTGCCGCAATACCGGAACGCGCTGCCGGTAAGAGAACGACTTGATAAAGATATCTGGCAGCATCTCTATGAATTTCCGCTGATTGAAAAGGAGGAAGAAACCAGCTCCGGGGCCATCGTTGCCGCAGCAACAAAAAAAGGGTGGATACCAAAGGGAACGGCGGTTACGGTTAGTCCCGTATACGCACAAAAACTCAGTCACCAGCTTATAAAAGCCGTCTTCATTTCGTACCGGCTTGCCGAAAAAAGCGGGTTATTTGAAAACTACAGCTGGGTAAAGGCTGCAGCTTTAAACACCCTGCCCTTTCCCAAAACCATCACACAATACCTCAATAAAGCCGGAAATGACCACTGATGCGCAGGTTCCCGGTGCTTTTATACTGATTTTAGCTCGCGTGACGCTTTTACTCCTACGCCTTCCCGGAAGCCAATCGGAAAGCGGCTTATAAATGAACCGGCAAACCGCCAGCTGCCAATGGGCAAACCAGCAGCGTCAATGACCGATTCCTAACCCTTCAGGGATTTATGTGTGTTGTGGCGGCACAGGGCATTTTGCTGATTTCTGAAATCTCATTCTTAATTTTGTTTATCCGTTCAAAAAAATTAATTTTAGTTAGATTTTACAGAAGCCGGGATGTTTTAGGATACCAGTGTTTTTGTTAAGGTTAACCTTCGTAAACAAAAAATAAGGAAAAATATATCATATGAGAGGCGTTAATAGAGTTATGCTGATTGGAAATTTAGGAAAAGACCCGGATGTACAATTACTGGAAGGCAATATCGCTGTGGCAAAGTTTCCGCTGGCCACTACCGAAACCTTTAAAGACCGTACCGGTAAACTGATTTCACAAACCGAATGGCACACCGTTGTATTATGGCGCGGACTGGCCGAATTGGCTCAGAAGTTCCTCCGCAAGGCAAGCCTGGTTTATATTGAAGGGCGGCTGCGTACCCGTAGCTGGGAGGATAAAGATGGCACTAAAAAATATGTAACAGAGGTGGTTGGAGAAAACCTGATCATGCTGGATAAAAAAACAGAAGGCATTCCGTCCCCCGATGAACATACCGGCAATACCGGGCCCGAAGGATTTGATCTGCACCCTTTCTAAAAGATGAACCGGCGGACGGGCCGCCTTTGAAAGATCTGCTTCACGAAAACTGAAATATTGGAAACCCTATCTGACGTATTTGTTTTTTTAGATGTTGTACAGGGACAGCTTCCTGTTGGCATACAGAACGCAACACTGCTGGTGGCCGCACTGGTGGTGCTGGTGATTATCTCTTTTTCTATTGCAGGTTCGCAGGCGGCTATTTTTTCGCTGGACGAAAAAGATATTGATGTATTAAAAACCAAGCAGCAACCTTCCGCAAAAAGGATCCTGAATTTGCTGGAAGAACCGAAGGAGGTTTTTACCTCCATGCTGATTGCCAAAACCCTGGTCAATATCTGTACCATTGTACTGGCCAATTACCTGATCAACTATTATGTGCCGGCGCAATACCTGGATACAACCTGGGGCATTTTCCTGAAATTCGCCATTATCGCCTTTGCCATTCTTTTCCTGGTGGAAATCTTCCCGCGTGTATGGGCCACTCAAAACAACCTGCGCTTTGCATTTGAATGGCCCGTGCTCATCATGATCGTTGAAGGAATTTATCTTTCCCTGAGAAGAATCAGCCGGTGGACGGTTGCTGTGGCCGACAGCTTTGGCCGTACGGTAGGCGCCAATAAAGTGGAAGAAACCAATATTCAGCAAATTGATGAAACCATCGATATTCAAACAGATGAGGTAACCCCGGAAGAAAAAAACATCATGAAGGGGATCGTGAAATTTGGAAAGATCTCCGTAAAAAAGGTGATGCGGAACCGCCTTTACGTAAGCGGTGTGGCATATGATACTCCTTTTGAAGAACTGATCCAGCAGGTAGGTGATCTGCATTACTCGCGCCTGCCTGTTTATAAAAACAGCCTGGATGAAATTGCCGGCGTATTAAACATCAAGGACCTGGTGCCTTACCTGGATGACGGGTCCGAAATCAAAGACTGGCATACCAAGATACGTGCTCCTTATTTTGTGCCGGAAACCAAGCTGATTGAAGACCTCCTGCTCGATTTTCAGAAAAAGCGGATCCACTTCGCAGTAGTGGTCGATGAGTTCGGCGGTACCAGCGGCATTGTTACCATGGAGGACATCATTGAAGAAGTGGTAGGTGAGGTGAAAGATGAATTTGATGATGAAGACCTGCTGATCAATAAGATCGACGACAATAATTACATTTTTGAAGGGCGTACCATGCTGCACGATATGTGCAAAGCATTAAAATTACCCATCGAAACATTTGATGAAGTGAGGGGCGACAGTGAATCGCTGGGCGGGCTGATCAATGAACTTTCCGGTGAGCTTACACGGGCCGGCGATGTAGTACGAACCGGCGACTTTGAGTTTACGGTAATGGAAACCGAAAAGAACCGGGTAAAAACAGCAAAAGTTACGATCAACCATACCTTTAATGGACGTTGATCCGCATTTTACAAATAAAATCCTGCGCACCCGGCCCCGGGTGCTTAATTTTGCAAAAAAATTGAAGTGATCGTTATCGACAATAAACTCATCAGCGATGATGTGATTGAAAAGCAGTTTGTATGCGACCTGTCCAAATGTAAGGGCGGCTGCTGCGAAGACGGA
Source organism: Niabella pedocola (assembly GCF_021044425.1). Lineage (GTDB taxonomy): Bacteria > Bacteroidota > Bacteroidia > Chitinophagales > Chitinophagaceae > Niabella > Niabella pedocola. The sequence goes on from NZ_JAJNEC010000005.1 coordinate 1,573,553, forward strand.
GACGCAGGCGCGCCCCTGGATGAAACAGAATTGAAGCTGACAGAGGAATACTATGAAATCATTAAGCCCTATCTGCCCGCACCAGCCATTGCAGAGATCGAAAAAAAGGGCAAATATGTATACGACGAAGAATTTGGGTGGGTAACCCCTACGCTTCCCACCGACAACGAGATCTGCGTATATGCGTACCGGGAGCCGGACGGCCTGATCAAATGTGCTTTTGAACAGGCATACAATGAAGGCAAGATCCCCTGGAAAAAGCCCATTAGCTGTCACCTATACCCTATTATTTCTTATAAAGGGAAACATGGTGATTATGAACGGCTCAACTACGAGCCCCGGAAAAAAATGTGCAGCCCGGCATGTAAATTGGGCGCCTCCCTACAGGTACCGGTATATAAATTTTTAAAGGAACCCATTACCCGCAAATACGGACAGGAATTTTACGACGTGCTGGATCAGATCGCCGTAAAAAACCAGGAAAACCAGGAGCAGTAAACGGAAGTACCATGCTGAACGAAGACGCTTTACAGATCAAGATGCTGAACTATGGCTATAAAGGTGCATCCCGGCTTATCATCCGCCAACTCCAGCTCACTGTTAAACAAGGCAGCCGGTTTGGATTGTTTGGTCCGAACGGCGCAGGGAAAACAACCCTGATGAGCCTGATGACGGGATTGCTGCCCTATAAAGACGGCTCAATACTGCTATTTGGAAAGGAAGTGCGTGCCAATAGTCCGTTTGTTAAAAACACCATCGGGTTTGTACCACAGGACTTTTCCTTTTATGAAGAACTTAGTGCTGCTGAAAATATGGAATTCTTTGGCGCCTGGTATGGCCTAAACAGCCGGCAGGTAAAAGATGCCATTTCAACGCTCCTAAATGTGATGGGCTTAAGTCATGTGGCCGATAAACCACTGAAAGAATTTTCGGGAGGTATGAAGCGCCGGGTAAACCTGGCCATCGGTGTAATGAATAATCCACGCATCCTGTTCCTCGATGAGCCCACTGTGGGGGTGGATGTACAATCGCGCAATGCGATTGTTCAGTTCCTGAAAGAGATCAATCAAAAAGGCACTACACTCGTTTATACCTCACACCAGTTAAAAGAAGCAGAAGACCTGTGTACCGAAGTAGCCCTTATCGACGGCGGTACCATCATCAGCCAGGGCACCCTGGATGCCTTGAAGCAGGAACACAGACAGGACGGACTTGAAGGGCTTTTCTTACAACTTACCGGGCGGGATTACCGGGATTAAAAATGAGGAAATAATTTCCCCGAAAGGCAGTAGTGTCATTACACCTGTATCCCGGAATGGCTCTCAAAATGGTTTTCCATCAGGCAAAATCTTAAGGATGCAGCATGATTTAATAGCCGGAATCCTTTTTTTGGCATAGTTATTTGTGTACCTTTATATTAGAACCCGAATTTTAAACCCAAAAGTTAAAATATTATGAATAAGCTCGTTACAGGTTTTGCCCTTGGCCTCATCGTTGGTATTTTATATGCCCCGGATAAAGGAACCGCTACCCGCAGGCGTATTGCAGATAAGGGAAACGATCTTAAAGATCAGTTTGCGGATTTTATAGACAGTGTTGCCAGCCGATTTGAAGACCGGGCGGATGATTTTGAAGAGTATGTTCATGAAGAAACTGAAAATCTGAAGGCTGAAAGCATTTAATCCGGGAAATCTTTTTTTACATAAGGCTGTCTCAAAAATGAGCCGGCCTTTTTTTATTTTAAGGCTTCAGAGGCACTGAAGCGCTGCGTTTTTTTATTTCCCGCATCGTCTCAAAACTAAATGACGCGAGCCCGGGATATCATCAGGGCGCCTCTTTTACTGAATGCCATTGAGACGCTGAACACTGATATTTTTTTGCTCCCTGAAACTTTTGCCAGTTTATGTGACCATGCGGAACACCGGATCAAAAAGATCAGTGTTTCTGTGTTTCCGCAGCATCCTCTCCTAAATAAAATCCATCGTATTATACCGTGCCTTCAGAATGCGGGATGAATCGGCAGCCAGCCATTTTTCAAGGATGGTTGCGTACACATTTTTAAAATCAACATTGTATTTCAGGTCACCCTGGTTCAGATCTTCGAGGTTGGGCATGGCATTGAGGATCCCCTTCTTTTTCAATCCGCCGCTGATCAGGAACATATTGTTGGCGGTACCATGATCTGTTCCGTTACTGGCATTCTGCGCCACCCGTCGTCCAAATTCTGAAAAGGTAAACAACAGCACATCTTCCATCCGGCCATTCTTTTTCAGATCGTCGGTAAACGCTTTAATGGCTTCGCTCATCTGGGTAAACAACCGCCCCTGCTGCCCGTCCTGGCCCACATGCGTGTCAAAACTGCCCAGCGAAATATAATACACCTTGGTATTGATATCGGAGAAAATAAGCGAAGCGATCGTTTTTAATCCGCCGCCCAACTCGGTATTGGGATACGATCCTGATGAAGGATGCATGCGGCTTTGCTTAAAAATATAATCCGCCGAAGACATCGTCTCGGCCAGTGTTTTATACAGGTAATCCACCGGCTTTTCGTCGTGATGATCGCCCCCGTGATTTTTATTGATCTCCCGGAAATATTTTTCATTAGAGGTCCCAAATAAACGACGTGGATCTTTTACTGCCAATGCATTATTCTGCTCTCCTTTCAAAGCCAGGCTTAGCACATCATCTACTTCCAGCGCCTGCGTGGGCTTATCACAGCCATGGCATTGTGCATCCAGGTAACGGCCGATCCAGCCATTATTCCAGTACTCATTGCTTTGACTGGCCGAATGCCAGATATCCATACTGCGGAAATGCGAACGATCCGGGTTCGGATAGCCCACATTGTTCAGGATGGCCATATTTCCTTCATCGTACAATCCCTTTAAAGCTGTAAGTGAAGGATGCAATGACACTTCGTCTGTGAGGGACAGGGTTTTATCCCGCTGTATGCCCAGGCCCGGCCGCAGTTTGTAATAAATATCGTTGCGCACCGGTATCACCGTGTTCAGTCCATCATTGCCGCCACTCAATTGCAGTACCACCACCACTTTGTTGCCCGCAGGAACGGCGGCAGGATTTTCAAGTGCCTTCAGGAATTTGGGCATCATCAGCGAAGCCGTTGCCAAAGAACCCAGCTGTATGAATTCCTTGCGTTTGATGAGCAGACCAGGGCCTGTATGTTTTTTGTTAAAGAAAGAAGCGCTTTTTTTGTTCATGGGGGTTGGGTTTAACACATTTGATATTCCGGAGTGCTCATTAACTGAATGGTTACCGACCGGATGTATGCATCCCGGGCAGAACTATCTACAAATTTGGTAGCCACCTGGTCCACACCGGCGGTGTTTACCTGGAACAGATAATTGGAAATGGTGGGAAAAATAGCCTCCCGCTTTACTTTTTCAAATTTAGCAATATACTGTGGCCAGTCGATCTTTGCATTGATCAATCCTCCGCCAGAAGCGGGTTTTGCAGGCTTTGCCGTTTGTTTTACCGGGATATTGGCCATCCCGTCGGACTTGCGGCCCATCATCACGTCATCATCCTGTTTAGGCTTTACATTCAGCAGGTCTTTATCGTTGAACAGCTGTGGAATCCGCAGCCGCATCATCAGGGTACTGCTGTCGATCCATGATTTTCCGCCCGGCCATCCGGCCACATTGGGCGGGTACAATAACTGTTGTCCCAGGATCCGTTGCAGGTTCATCAATGCGTTATCATTATCCAGTCGCATGGGCACCATTCGCTGGATGCCGGCCAGCAATTCAATGGGCGATTTAATACGCGCGCCGATCTGTTGATCATCATAAAACCAGTCGGCCGTAAAGATCCGCTCCATCAGTTTGCCGATATCGTAATCCTTATAAAAAGCATCGGAAAGCACCTGTACCCGGTCTTTGTCGATTGTGTCATTTACAAAAAAACGATAGATCTTTTCGGTGATGAATGTAGCGGTTTGCCGTTTCTCTAAAATAATGTCCAGTACATCATTCCCGTCAAAATTGCCCTTCCGGCCCAGGAACTCTTTGACACCATCATCATGCTGTTTTTTATTGAACACAAATTCACCCCGTGGGTTTGCAGACCATCCTGTAAACGCCCGGGCGCCCTCCTTGATATCGTTCTCGGTATAATTGCCACGTCCCAATGTAAACAGTTCCATCACCTCGCGTGCAAAGTTCTCATTGGGATGGCCTTTTTTATTTTGCTGGTTGTTGAGAAAATAAAGCATGGCAGCCGACTGCGATACTTCTTTCAGCAGGGTTCTGAAATTGCCCAGGGCATGTGTTCGCAATGTATGCAGAAAAAGCTGGTTGTAAAACAGGTTCCCGTTGCGGCAGGCAAAATGGCCGTGCCAGAAATAAGCCATCTTCTCCCGCAGCTGTGCCGAGCTGGCGATCATTTCCTTTAACCAGTACAGGTTCAGATCCTTTACAGCCGCCTGTTGCTTCCGGTTCAAGATCCTGCGGTCGTCGGCCGTGAGGGTAGCCCGTTTTCCCGGAGTGAGGTAGGATTCATACAACTGTAATAAATCGTCACTGGCAATATTGATGTATTGCGGTGCTTTGGCGGAAGCTTTTGCAAGGGCGGCATAATATTCCCGGGGCGTGTATTGCTGCAGGTCCTGCAATTGCTCCACAGCCGGCCCGAAGCCTGCGCGCCATAAAAGATGTTGATTTTTTTTCTGATCGGAAGCCATCATCACATCGTATTTTAATTATTGACCCTTCACATTGAAGAAAGTTTAAATCCAGGTACCAAAAAGATGCCAGAAGGAATTTAAAATCATCAATGAAAAATACTAAAAGTAAAAGTGAAGCTGCCGTTGCGGGATTTCCTCTGATATAAATATTAACCGTGGCATCTGGCATGCGCTACAACCATCAAACGGCGCCAACCGGAAATGCCCCTTAGCTATATGCCAGCCATCAGTCCAGTTGCACCGAAACCGGGTCCAGCATAAAACCTGAAATATTAACCCTTAGATTTGTAAAAAGATCTTTATGAATTATCAAACGATAGTAACATCCGCTGAAAATGCGATTTTAACCATTACCATTAACCGGCCGGATAAGCTGAATGCGCTAAACAAAACTGTACTGGAAGAACTGGCGCAGGTGATCGATGATTTTATTGCCAACCCCGAACTGAAAGCCGCGCTCCTTACCGGCAGCGGAGAGAAAGCCTTTATTGCAGGGGCCGATATTGCTGAATTTACCAGGCTGGATGCTGCAGCTGGTACTGCGCTTGCTCAAAAGGGACAAGCACTTTTTGCAAGGATCGAAAACGCCCCCAAACCCGTTATTGCCGCCGTGAATGGTTTTGCGCTGGGTGGCGGATGCGAACTGGCCATGGCCTGTCATTTCCGGATCGCCAGCGAAAATGCAAAATTCGGACAACCGGAGGTGAATCTTGGCTTACTGCCGGGGTATGGCGGCACACAACGGCTGACCCGTTTGATCGGTAAAGGAAGAGCACTTGAATTGTTGCTTGCCGGAACTATGATTGATGCAGTGACCGCTTTTAATTACGGGCTTGTGAACCGGGTGGTGCCCCAGGCCGGTCTGCTTGCTGAAGCAAGATCCATACTTGCCGTTATCAATACAAAAGCTCCCCTGGCCGTTGCGGCCTGTATTGAAGCTGCAAACCTGGCGGATGCACCCGGTAAAACGGGTTATGAAAAAGAGGCTGAAAGTTTTGGCAAACTGATCGCCACCGGTGATGCACGGGAAGGTATTACCGCGTTTATGGAAAAGCGGAAGGCGGAGTTCAGGGGAAGTTGAGCGGTCAGACTTCAGTCTTCAGTTTTTAGTTGGTTTACATCGGTGATCAAGAGCCGGCATTGAGTAGCAAACCGGATCCGGCCGGGAACGTTAAACCCGAAACGTTACACAAATGATAGGTGTCAGACTTCAGCTATCAGCCGATTACATCCAGCATCTGCCATCTGACATAAAACAACGAGTAAACCCGAAACGCTCCACTACAACCGCTCCAAATACCTGTTCACATCAAACTTGTTCGGTGCATCCGGGTGTTCCCGGAAATATTGCGCACAGGATTCCAATGCTTCTTTCAGCCATTGCGCGAAGGGGGTTTTGTCCTTACCATCCCAGCCCACCTGGAAATAATCACCGGTTAATGCACGGTAAAACAGGAAGGGATCTTCCTTATCAAAACTTCCATTGCTATACCCCTGGATCTTATAATAAGGCGACAGCGCGGAAGGGCGGCCTACGATCTCAAACTGCAATAAGGCGTCCTTGCCTTCCGCTTTGGTGGCAATATTGGCATTCCGGATCTTTGACAACACCTCCATCGCTTCAATCTCATCGAGGATCTTCCGCTCCACGGCGGTATATTTAAAAGGATAAGGAAGATAGCCACCATCCACGGGCAGGTCTTTTTCTGTTTTCCGCTGCTTCATCAGCTGAACGCTTTTGCCCTCCCGGTTGATATAAAAGGTCTTTGCATTTTCTTTATAGGCCATAGGCGGATGTTCTGCATCCTTGTTCCGGTCCCAGTAGCACCCGTTGCAGGCAAAAGCATATCCATAGTTGAACGGCGACACCCAATCCCATTGCGGCCGGATGGCCACTTTTCCCTGCTCATTTACAAACCCCACTTTTCCCTTTTGGACACAGCGGGCCAGTCCCTCTTCAAAATAATCCGGCCCGTTATCATAGGCCAGTGGCCGGTATAAAAACTGGCCTTTCCGGTTATACATACTGCCAAAAGAAAGGGCCGTACCGGTATCGGTTTCATCCATATCAAAAAGGTTGATCAGTGAATCGGTGATTGGCACACCCGGTTCAAAATACATAATGGGGGCACCTTTCGGGGGAATTATCACCCGTCCTTTATCATCCTTCACCCCGATCAACGAGTCTTTCGGATCCATAAAATAGTAAAGCCGGCCCTGGGCCCGGGACTGCGAAGGAAGCAGGCCAACAATCATCAGGACAACAAAGCCGAACAGGCGATTTTTCATGTTTTTCTTTTTTACAACGTTTTTATATTTAAACCGGAAGTGAAGGTAAATAAACTTCATTTACCAATACCTTTGCGGGAACAACCAGACCTGTAAGGTTTTGTAAATCTTACAGGTTCTCAAACTTAAAAAACGAATATGGAGTACAGAATTGAAAAAGACACGATGGGCGAGGTAAAAGTGCCGGCAGACGCGCTCTACGGTGCACAAACACAACGCTCGATTGACAATTTTAAGATTGCCGCCGACATTAACCGGATGCCCAAAGAGATCATTAAGGCCTTTGCCTACCTGAAAAAGGCAGCGGCCATTACCAACGCAAAAGCAAAAGTGCTTCCGAAGAAAAAATCGGACCTGATCGGAAAAGTTTGCAATGAAATACTGGAAGGAAAACTGGACAACAGCTTTCCGCTGGTAGTATGGCAAACCGGAAGCGGTACGCAAAGCAATATGAATGTAAATGAAGTGATCGCCTACCGGGGCCATGTACTCAACGGTGGTCAGCTTACCGATAAAGAAAAGGCGCTGCATCCCAACGATGATGTGAATAAATCGCAAAGCAGCAATGATACCTTCCCTACGGCAATGCATATTGCAGCCTATAAAATCCTGGTTGAGGTAACCATCCCGGGTATTGAAAAACTGCGGGACACCCTTCAGAAGAAAAGCAAGCAATTTATGAAGGTGGTGAAGATCGGCCGTACGCATTTTATGGATGCCACACCGTTAACACTGGGCCAGGAACTGAGCGGTTATGTATCCCAGCTGAACCACGGTTTAAAAGCCATAAAAAATACGCTTCCGCATTTATCGGAACTGGCATTGGGCGGCACGGCAGTAGGAACCGGTATCAATACCCCCCCGGATTATGCAAAAAATGTGGCGGATGAAATTGCCAAACTCACCAAATTGCCGTTTAAAACTGCGGAAAACAAATTTGAAGCGCTGGCCGCACATGATGCCATTGTAGAATCGCATGGTGCGTTGAAAACAGTAGCGGTGAGCCTGATGAAAATTGCCAATGATATCCGTATGTTGTCTTCCGGTCCGCGCAGTGGTATCGGCGAACTGTTTATACCGGATAATGAGCCCGGTTCTTCCATTATGCCCGGCAAGGTAAATCCCACCCAATGTGAGGCACTGACTATGATTGCTGCACAGGTACTGGGCAATGATGTGGCCATCAATATTGGCGGTGCTACCGGTCATTTTGAGCTGAATGTATTTAAACCGGTTATGATCTACAATTTCCTGCACAGTGCCCGCCTGATCGGGGATGGTTGTGTTTCCTTTAATGATAAATGTGCAGTAGGACTGATGCCGATTGAGGAAAATATTAAAAAGCACCTGGACAATTCCCTGATGCTGGTAACCGCCCTCAATCCGAAGATCGGGTATTACAAGGCTGCGGAAATCGCCCAGAAAGCACATAAGGAAAATACCACGCTGAAGGCCATGGCCGTGAAGCTGGGCTATCTTACCGAAAAAGAATTTGACGAGTGGGTAGTGCCGGCTAAAATGGTGGGAAAAATATAATATTTACTGCGGCGGCGAAGTCGCTTCCAGAAGATCACCGCAAAAGCAGGTTTATTGATTCTCAAAGAGAAAACCGCCTTCAGATAAGGGCGGTTTTCTCTTATCAGTAAGTTTCCTTATGACTCTCGAACAATTGAAGATACCCTTCAAAAGCATATAGCTTTCCTCTTTGTCCGCCGGTAATTTCTTTTACAATCTCTAATTCCTCCAACAACCCGATCATTTTATAGGCCGCCTTGGGTTGCTTTCCAATTACAACACCTACAGTTTGCGCATTTACTACCGGTTGCGAATACATATAATTAACCACTTTATAAGCATCTCCACTGCGTACGCCCACATCTTTCAGTTTTTGATCAATCGCTTTTTGTAATTGCAGAATGCCATCAAATGTTGCTACACCGCTTTTGGCCGTTTCTATGATTCCGGTAAGAAAAAACTTTAACCATTGATTGATGTCGTTATGAATACGTACCCGCATCAGGTTATCATAATAGAGTATCCGGTTGCGTTCAAAAAAATCGGAAAGGTATAAGATCGGTTGTTTTAAGATTCCTTTGCTTACCAGGTAAAGCGTAATCAACAGGCGGCCAACCCTTCCATTCCCATCTAGGAAGGGGTGAATCGTTTCAAACTGGTAATGGATCAGTGCGACCTTCAGCAAATCGGGTAAAGGATTAAATTCATCATTGGCAAACTTTTCCAGGTCGCCCATTAATTCATCAATGGTATGTTGCGCCGGTGGTATAAAAACCGCATCATTGATCGTTGCACCACCGATCCAGTTTTGAGACCTTCGGTATTGGCCGGGCTGTTTATGCTTTCCCCTCACCCCCTGTAACAATACTTTATGTGTTTGCCGGATGAGCCGGGAAGAAAACGGCAGGGTATGCAGCAGCTTTACCGCTTCATTCATTGCCTCAATATAATTTTGCACCTCTTCCCAGTCGTCACGCTTTTCACTATCGATCTCCTCCCTGGGCAAAAACGCTTCCTCTATATTTGTTTGTGTACCTTCTATTTTGGAGGATTGGGTAGCTTCCTTGGCAATATGCATACGGATGAACAGCTCAATATTCACGTATTCAGAATACATATCGAGGCGGCCCAAGTGCCGGTCGGCCCGGGATAACAGTTGTAATAACTGCATATCGGTTATTTCCCAGCTCCGGTTAATAAAACCTGGCTGAAAGCTTTTGTAATACCCTTGCTGAATATAGTTTCCTGCCTGAAATTGGTGCATAGGGACTAAGAATATTGTTATTTTCCAAAAATACAAAAAAGGAAAATAGCAAACATCGTTATTTTCCCTTTTTCTTGAAAAGGAAAATAACATACTTTCTAATTTTCCTTTTATATGTTTTCGAAGCCTTTTCCGTAAAAAAACGCCCTATCCAGGCGTTCATCGTATAAATTTCCAGTAGCTTATTTGTTTATTTCTTTGCAGCTTTCTTCTTTTTGTCTTCCAAAAGCCGGAAATAGCTGGCCCTGAACCGGCCGTTCACGATCTCACCCTGTACCTCCGCCTTCCGGATGCGGTTGCAGAATCCGTCCTTTGCATGCGCATCGCCATGCTCATCAATAGAAGTTCCGTCTACAAAATAGGATTTGCCGTCCATCTTTACTGCCAGGTCGCAGCTTTTCCCCTCCATTCCAAACTGGCATTCGCCACAGGCAGCCTCAACAACCTGTACCTTTTTAGAAGGATCCGGCACGGCTAATTTAGATGCTTTCTGGCCCTGTACAGCAAAGGATATCACCGTAAACAAAAAAGAAAAAAGAATCGTCTTCATGACGTAGCATTTAGTCTGCAGATGATGTTTCACTGCCGGTATTGTTTACAACAGCATCGCCCGATGTACTGGCCTGAACCGCTGCCCCATCCACTTTCCTGTAAAACTTCTTTTGAAAAACCAACAGCGCGATCACTCCGGTGGAAATAGCCATATCGGCGATGTTAAAGATGGGTGCAAAAAATTCAAACGGCTGACCGCCCACCCAGGGAAACCAGGAGGGATAATGGGTCTTTACCATCGGGAAGTATAACATGTCTACCACGCTTCCGTGCAAAAAGGAGGCATACCCTTTTCCGCCCATTTTGGCAATACCGTCATAGCCCACATAATCGCCAAATGCCGGGTCAAAGTGCAGCCCCTTGTCGAAAATCATTCCGTAGAACATGCTATCGATCAGGTTGCCCAGTGCGCCCGCATAAATCAGCGCCACGCAAATCATAAAGCCCCGGGTATATTTTTCACGGGCAAACCGCACCAGCAGGAAGGAGCCGAAGATCACGGCAGCCAGTCTGAACAGCGTGAGGGTCACCTTTCCGGCTTCGTTCCCAAACTTCCAGCCCCAGGCCATGCCCGAGTTCTCAATAAAGTGCAGCCGTGCCCAGTTCATTCCAAAAATGCGGGTCACTTCCCCAATGGGATAGTGCGTTTTTATATAGATCTTTACCACCTGGTCTACCAGTAAAACCAACAGAATGATCCCTATTGCTGTGCTTAATTTTCCTGCTTTCATGCGGCAGCAAATATACGAGACTTTCCCCTGTGGGGATTTAAAATAATCAATCTAAAATATTAAATTAAAAAACAATACAACTGCCGTTACGGTTCATTATTTTTTATTTCATCGGGAGATTCCGTTCCACTTCTGCCGGTTACATTCAATAGGCGTAGTTTTACATTTCCATCTGTAACCCTCCTCAAAAATAAGCAGTTAGTCTAACCCCGAGCACCACATAATCCATATGATTCCGCATGCGTACGCGATTGCTGAAACCCGGTTCTATTTCCACAATGTTCTCATTAAATGCATATTTAAAAACAGGGTTCGTATAGTGATAATCGGCATAGCCCGTTACCCCGAGGCGGCTGTTAAGCTTATAGGTAAGCGCACCGCCCGCCCCTACACGGAACGTATTAGAGGGCTTATAGGCTGCAATTTCCTGTACCTCACTATTATTGGCGGCAGCTGCTTTTACTGATATGGTTCCCCGGGAACCGATGGAATACCCGCAGTGCGTCTTCAACATGAGCTGCCAGCGGTTGGTAAGGTGCAGGGCATAATAAGGGCCGGCAGCAATATTGGCGGCGCCGATCGACTGTGTTTCAAACTTCACATTCCGGTAGCTTGGGTCTTGCGCATTGGGCGTATAGATCTCGGAAGCCGTGATGGGGAAGCTGGTAAACGAAAGATCTCCGCCAACACCCCAGTTGCGGTTAAAAAAATAGGCCCCTTCCAGTCCGGCCTCAAAGCCCAGCTTGGAAGATGCATTAATTTCCAGGTTCTTGGCCAGGTTATGCATGGCATTGGCGTATCCCCATTTGATGGCCAGGAATGAAGGATTTTGGCTGGTAGGTTTATAGGCCAGGTTATTTAAGTTATCACCCTTATTCTTATAGATCCGGTCAATAAAAAAATACCCCAGCTGGGTAGATAAAATACCGATGCCGGCACCGGCAAGAATATCCGGGAACCAGTGGCGGTTGTTCAGTCCCCGGGCAATGCCGGTAAAGGTAGCCGTGCCGTAACCTGCAATGCTGTAAGAAGGATTTACCAATCCGTATTCCTTATGCATAAAGGTGGCATTGGTAAAGGCCATGGCCGTATGCCCTGAAGGAAACGAATTCCTGGATGTGCCATCCGGGCGCTCCACTTTTGCCGTATATTTTATCCCGTTGACCAGCACACCCATAATAGCAATACTGGCCCCATAGGAAAACGCGCTGCGCAGCAGCTTGTTCCTTCCTTTTACCCCGGCAAACTTTAAACCAAAGGTAGTGGCTGCGGGCAGGTACTGGGCATAGTTATCGAAGGTATGTTTAAACCCGGGCAGATACCGGTTGCGCACTTCGCGGATGCTTTTCTTCTCGCCCCAGGTAACGGCGGATGCCGCTAAAAATAACGCCGGCGCAAATCCGATCTCCACCCCCTGTTTTTCAAAAAAAGGCTTCCGTCTGGGCATCCGGAAAACAGTGTCGGCACGGAAAACGGTTCCCGGGGTTACCGGTTGATCCGGCAACAACATTTCCTGCTGCGCCCTGGCAGCACCAGCGCAGAAAAAGCAGTATATGAAAACAATCACCTGTTTTCCAAACAAGTTCATTCACACGGTTTTAAAGCAGGAGCAGGGGTGTTTTACCATTTAATCTTCGCATTCAGTTACGGCAACACGCAATTTCTGCTACAACAATTGGGGTTTAAGTTCCGGTCCGTTAAGACCATTGCGAAAGTAGGGAAAATGATTAAGAGATGAGGCGTGGTCCATTAGCGGCTTATTGGCCCGGCTTTAATGCTTATGGCGTCGGTCTTGCTGCCTGCACCCCTGAAAGCGGGATCATTCACTTCAACAGCTCTATATGGGGCGGCTTATTATTTTGCGGGACCTGGGCGACTGGTGGCACATGGAGTAATCCCCAAAGTTTTGAAAAATATCCGCAATACCTGGCGTCACCCTGCAAAAACCTAAGCTAACAGCGCTTTTTCCTTCGGCAGGCCACCTGGTCAGGTGGGGGTACGCGCCTACTGGTCTTTGGCCACAAAGGTTTTAAAACACCCAGCTCATCTGCAAGCTGCGTGCGCCAGGCTTTTAGGTGGGCCGGTTTAGTTTTTCACTCCAATGACGAATGTTTTTGCTTTGTCAGTTCAGGTTTCAGGTTTTCCTTCTAACCTTTTAGGTAGGGAAGGTATGGGGCTATATTTGGAACTTAGGTGATTGGTGGAACATGAAGTGATCCTACATACCCCTCTTGCGCAGGTTCCCCGACCTGTATGCATCCGTAATTCATCAGCTACCCTTCACCATAGTACACCCGCTTTACGCGCTGCGAGATGCTGGTCATGATCTCGTAGGGAATGGTGCCGATCCACTGGGCCAGCTGCTGCACCGGAACGGGCGCGCCAAAAATGATCACATCATCGCCTTCCCTTACACCCGGAATATGCGTAATATCGATCATCGTCATATCCATGCAAACCGTTCCGATCACCGGGGCCAGTTGCCCGTTTACCCAAACCTTGCCCACGCCATTACCCAGCCGGCGCGAATAGCCATCGGCATAACCGATCCGCAGGGTAGCAATCACCGAATCTTCTTTGGCAACGCCCCTGCGGTTATAGCTGACCGTTTCGCCTTTTTTGATCTTCTTTATTTGGGAAATGGTGGTTTTTAATGTGGCCACGGTTTGCAGCGGAACCCGTTCATTGCCGGAAATACCGTAGAGGCCAATACCCAACCGCACCATATCCAGCTGCAATTGGGGAAAGCGCAATATTGCAGAAGTATTGGCAATATGCTTCAGAAACGGATAGCCGACAGTGCTTTCCAACACAGCAACCGCTTCCATCAACAATTCGTATTGGTGCAGGGTAAACGAGTCCTCCACCTGATCTTCACTGGCTGCCAGGTGCGAAAAAACAGATTGAATCCGTATCCATTCATTGTTCTTTAAATACGCCGCCAGGGCGGCCATATCGCTTACGGCAAAGCCCGTGCGGTTCATCCCGGTTTCTACTTCTATGTGTACAGGATAATGTTTTAACCCGGCATTTTTCACATGCCGTTCAAAAGCCAGCAGCAGTTCAAAGCTGAAAAGATCGGGCTCCAGGTTATAATCTGTAAGCGCATCAAAGGCATTGGCCTCCGTATTAAGCACCATCACCGGTATGGAAATGCCCGCCTTCCGGAGCTCCACCCCTTCATCAGCATAGGCCACGCCCAGATAATCAGCCTTGTGAAACTGCACCACACTGGCAATTTCCGCAGCACCGCTTCCATAGCCAAAGGCTTTTACCATGGCCATCACCTTTACTCCCGGTTTCAGTTGCTGCTGGATCATTTTCAGATTCTGCGCCACCGCATCAAGGTTAATCTCCAGCACCGTTTCATGCACCTTTTGCTCCAGCTGGTTTACAATACGTTCAAAGCCAAATTTGCGGGCGCCCTTTACAAGAATGTGTTCATCCTGGTACTGTGTGCTGTGAAACTGCTCTAAAAACGCATCGGTAGATATATAAAAGGCAGATTCCGGAACAGTGTTGCCGGCCGCAAACAGGCTGGCCTGCGCCTGCATTTTTTCACCGATACCGATCAGGCGGTTTACACCATAGCGCTGTAACAGTTCCCGGATGGTGTGGTACAGTTGCTGTTCCTCCCCTTTGCTTTCGGGGATATCAGAAAGGATTACCGTTTTCCGTTTGTTGCCGGCCTGTTGCTGCAGGAATTCCAATGCCACCTTAAGCGAGTTCAGATCCGCACTATAGCTGTCATTGATCACAATGCAGTTGTTGATACCCTGTTTGAATTCCATGCGCATATGCACCGGCTGTAATCCCCTCATGCCGCTAATGATTGAAGCAGGGGCGATATGCAGCCATCGCAGTACGGTAATACAGGTAAGTGCATTTTCAATGGAGGCCTGATCGGTGAAGGGTATGGTCAGTTCCATGGGATCTTCTTCCTGCTGCTTTAACCGGAGTACCGTTTCCTCTTCTTTTACCAGGATGTTTAGCACCTGTACGGCATTATGCTCCTGTTTGCCCCAGGAGAAAAAAACAGCCGGATAGGTTTTGATGCCTGCGCTGATCAGCGGATGATCGCCATTGGCGATGATCACCCCGGCATGTTTGAACAGTTTCAGTTTTTCGGAAAGCTTTTCTGCATCGTCTTTAAAGCCCTCGGCGTGCGCCGGGCCAATATTGGTGAGCACCCCGATGGTGGGCGCAATGATGGTTTCCAGTTTCTCCATTTCCCCGGGCCGGCTGATGCCGGCTTCAAAAATGGCCAGGTTGTTTTCGGCGCTCATCTGCCACACGCTCAGCGGTACCCCCAGCTGGGAATTGAAGCTTTTGGGACTTCTTACAATATTTTTATAGGGTTGCAGCAATTGATACAGCCATTCCTTTACCACGGTTTTACCGTTGCTTCCGGTAATACCGATCACATCCATGGAATAGTGACTGCGATGCGCCGCTGCTACCTGCTGCAGCGCCTGCAACGGATCGTTTACCTGCAGGAATACCGCACCCGGATAAGCGGCTTCATCTACCGGCTGTGCCACCACAAAATTGCGGATGCCCTTTTTGTATAATTCACCAATAAAAAGATGTCCGTTCCGCTGCGGACCTTCCAACGCAAAGAATAAAGAGGTAGCAGGAGTAACCAGTTTCCGGCTGTCGGTTAGCAGGGTATCGATAACCGCTGTTGGAAACGGCCCTTGGAGCTGTAAACCGAGCAGCCGGGCAATATCTTGGATCGTATAGGATTGGCCGGCCACCGTTATAAGTTTATACTGCCGTCTTCTGTTTCTTCGGGAACGCCTTTTTTCTTTTTATAAATTGAAAAAAGGATGCTGCCTACAATACACAGCACAATAATACCCAGGGAAATGCCCACCTGTTGTTGTTTACTAAGCCATTGGTTGATCCAGTGTTCACAAAGCATTTTTACCCCGATAAACACCAGTACAATGGCAATGCCCTGTTGCAGGTAATCGAATTTATTTACCGCACCTCTTAACAGGAAGAACAGGGAGCGCAATCCCAGTACGGCAAAAATATTGGAGGTATAAATGATCATCGGGTGCCTGGAGATGCCCATTACCGCCGGGATGGAGTCCAACGCAAATACCAGGTCGATCCCGGCCAGCATCAGCACCACCACGAAAAGCATGGTGTATTTCTTTTTCCCGTCTTCGATCACCGAAAATTTTCCGTTTCCGTCATGCGGCACCAGCGGGATCACTTTTTTGATCCACTTATAAATAGCATAATCATGGGGATCTTTTTCCTCACCATCACCGGATGAGAACATTTTAATACCCGTATACAGCAGGAAGGCCCCGAAAATATACAGCACGAAATGAAACCGTTCTACCAACGCCACGCCTACGGTAATAAATATGATGCGGAATACAATGGCCATTAAGATCCCCAGCAGCAATACCCGTCCAAAATGCTTTTCTTTTACGGCAAAGGATGAAAAGATCAGGATGAATACGAAAATATTGTCTACACTCAGGCTCCATTCCATGAGGTAGGCACTGATGTATTCCAGCGCCAGGGTGCGGCCATCTTCAAACCATACAAATGCAAAAAAACACATGGATAGTCCTACCCAGAAAATGGTCTGGATCAGCGCCTGTTTGATCGTAACCACTTTATTTTTTTTACTCAGCAGCCCCAGGTCAAAGATCAAAGCCAATACGATGACTATCCCGAAAACCAGGTACGTGATCTGTTCTTGTGTCATTTATTTGTATGTATTTTAATGTGGTAGTTGATCTAAACAGCAAAACTTTCCCCGCAGGCGCAGGTTCTGGACGCATTGGGATTATTGAAATAAAACCCTTTGCCGTTCAGTCCGTCAGAAAATTCAAGCGTAGTGTCTAAAAGGTACAGCAAACTTTTCATATCGGTAACCACCTTCACATCATTATCCTCAAACACCTGGTCCATGGGCTTTTGCTGCGTATCAAAATCAAGCTTATAGCTTAAACCGGAGCAGCCGCCGCTTACCACGCTTACCCGTAAAAAATACGCAGCATTATCTTCTGCCTGCTTTTCAGCCAGGATCTCACGGATGCGCTTTTTGGCACTTTCGCTTACATAGATGTTACCAGGTATTGTATTTTTAGTTTGCTCCGCCATTTTAACTGCTATTTAGAAGTAACGATAACAATTATCCGGCCCAAAATGTTCACTGTCGCCGTTACTGCTGCTTTTACTTTGCAAAGATACTTTAGAAAGCGGCTTTTGCCAAACCGGGTGTGCTGCTTTCAATGAGTATACATGGCCCAATTGCCGATGCCGTGGAACACAAGACCGTTAATAATAAGGAAACAACGCCTGTCATTACCATAATTAGCAGCATCTGTCGTACTTTTGTACTTTATTTCAACAGTCTATGATATTACAGGATCTTTATAAAAAAGCCGCGGCGTTTGAGTTTTTGAGTGTGGAAGAAGGCCTTTTTCTTTATCATCATGCGCCGCTTTCCGATCTGATGCTGATTGCAGACGAATTACGGAAACAGCAGGTACCTCATGGAAAAGTCACCTGGCAGATCGACCGCAATGTAAATACAACCAATGTATGTATCGCCAATTGTAAGTTCTGTAATTTTTTCCGTATTCCCGGGCATCCGGATGCTTACATCACCGATATGCCTACCTACCGGAAAAAAATTGAGGAAACGATCAAATACGGTGGCGATCAGCTACTGTTGCAGGGGGGGCATCACCCGGAACTGGGACTTCAATTTTATGTAGACACTTTCCGCCAGATCAAGGCTGAATTCCCGGATATCCGGCTGCATGCGCTGGGGCCACCCGAAATAGCCCATATCACCAAGCTGGAAAAAAGCACGCATAAAGCGGTATTGCAGGCTTTAAAAGATGCCGGGCTGGACTCCCTGCCGGGAGCCGGAGCCGAAATACTCATCGACCGGGTACGCCGCCTTATCAGCAAGGGAAAATGCGGTGCACAGGAATGGCTCGATATCATGCATGAGGCGCATAAGCTGGACATTACCACTTCTGCCACCATGATGTTTGGTCATGTGGAAACCATTGAAGAACGTTTTGAGCACCTGGTAAAAATACGGGAAGTTCAGAGCCGCAAGCCGGAAGGCGCCAACGGCTTCCTGGCCTTTATCGCATGGACCTTCCAGGATGTGGACACCTTGCTTACACGGATACGTGGCGTGCACAACCTCACCACGGCAGATGAATACATTAAAATGGTAGCCCTGAGCCGCATCATGCTGCCCAATATAAAAAACATTCAGGCCTCCTGGCTTACGGTTGGAAAACCCACCGCACAGCTGTGTTTACATGCCGGGGCCAATGATTTCGGAAGCATTATGATTGAGGAAAACGTGGTAAGTGCTGCCGGAGCTCCGCACCGGTTCACTTATAAATCCATACAGGAAGCCATCCGCGAAGCCGGTTTTGAACCGCAGCTGCGCACGCAGAAATACGAATGGCGTAAGATTCCGGAGGCTATTGTGGAGCAGGTGGTGAATTATTAGATTCTCCGATCGGAGCGGTTTCCGGTTCGCCGGTTAAAAACCTCGCCGTTCTATCAGCAGCGATTTGCCATAAACATTAAAACAAATTCCTATGGATCAATCGTCTAAAAAAGTAGTGATTGTTGGTGGCGGATTCGCAGGGGTAACCCTGGCCAAGCAACTCAATAACCAACCAGGTTTTGACGTAACCCTGGTAGACAGCAACAATTATAATTTCTTCCCCCCGTTGCTCTACCAGGTAGCTACCGGCTTCCTCGAACCCTCCAGTATCAGTTATCCGTTCCGGAAATTTTTAAGAGGTAAAAAAAATATCCGTTTCCGGATGGGTGAGTTAAAGAAGGTACTCCCCGATGAACGGCAACTCGTTCTCTCCAATGGTACCCTGAGCTATGATCTTTTAGTACTGGCCACCGGTGCCACTACCAATTATTTTGGAATGGAACAGGTACAGCAAAATGCGATTCCGATGAAAACATTAAGCGATGCCCTCGCCATGCGGAATACGCTTTTGAACCGGCTGGAAGAAGCATCCCGTACTACGGATGTGGAGTATAAAAGAAAGCTGGTGACCTTTGTTGTAGCGGGTGCGGGCCCTACAGGCGTGGAAATCTCCGGCATGTTTGCAGAAATGCGGGCTACGATCATCCGGAAAGACTATCCCGATCTTGTGGGGAGAAACCTGGGGGAAATTTTCCTGGTAGACGGCGGGGATGCCGTGTTAAAACCCATGTCGAAAAATGCCCAGCAGTATTCCAAGAAATCGCTGGAGGCCCTGGGCGTACACATAAAACTCAATACTACCGTAAAGGATTTTGTAAATGATACGGTTCTTTTATCAGATGGCAGCACCATTGAAACGAAGAACCTGATCTGGGCAGCCGGTGTGGCAGCAAAAACCTTTGAAGGCATCCCGGCAGCCTGCTACGGACGTGGTAAGCGCCTGATCGTTGATGCCTATAATAAGGTAGCCGGCGTTGAAGATATCTATGCCATCGGCGATACCTGTTTACAAACCACCGACGCCGCTTTCCCCAACGGCCATCCCCAGGTGGCACAGGTAGCCCTTCAGCAGGGATCCAACCTTGCCAAGAACCTGTTGCATCCGCAACGGTTGAAGCCTTTTGCCTATGTAGACAAAGGCTCCATGGCCATTATCGGGCGCAATAAGGCCGTAGCGGATCTTACCAAACCCAAAATGCGTTTTGGCGGTTTTTTTGCCTGGCTGATCTGGCTGTTCATCCACGTGATGTCGTTGCTTACATTGAAGAACCGGCTGCGGACGTTGACGAACTGGATCATTGCCTATTTCAGCAGGGACCAATCCTTCCGGATGATCATCCGGCCGGAAGACCGGGAGGAACAGGTTTAAGGTTTCAGGTTCAATGTTTCACGTCAGATCCGTTTTAAAGACGGTTGTTCAAGGTACAGGTTCGCATTTCTGGCTTCTCATTTCTAATCCAGGTATTTCATCAGCATACAGACCACCGAACCGGAACGGCATCTTTATTTCCACATTCCCAAATTTTCAAATTCAAAAAAAGAATTCCGTATATTAAGGCATGATCGAAAGCCGGCTTTTACTGATCCTGACCATGCTCTTCCTCATTACCCTGCTTACTATGCTGGGTAATAAACTAAAAATTTCCTACCCGATCTTTTTGGTGATGGCCGGACTCGTCATCAGCATGCTTCCGGGCACACCTGAGATAAAGATCAACCCTGATATCGTTTTTCTGATCTTCCTGCCGCCGGTACTTTTCTCCGCCGCAATGCAGATGCCCTGGGCAGACTTCTGGAAATTAAAACGGCGTATCGCCCTGCTGGGATTTGGTCTGGTATTTTTCACTTCCACTATTATTGCGTTCCTCTCCACAGCATTGATACCGGGTTTTACGCTGGCACTGGGATTCGTATTAGGCGGTATTATTTCTCCGCCGGATGCCGTTGCTGCCACTTCTGTATTAAAAGGGCTGAAGGTTCCCCGCAATGTGGTAAACCTGCTGGAAGGCGAAAGCCTGGTAAATGATGCTTCCAGTTTGATCGTTTACCGCTTTGCACTGCTCGCCGTAATCTCCGGTCAGTTCAGTGTATGGACGGCTACAAAAAGTTTTTTTGTGGTTGCAGGAATGGGCATTTGTATTGGTTTGGCTATCGCAGGTATCATTTACCTGATCCTTCGTTTCTTTCCTACCACTTCAGCGATCGATACGGCCTTCACCCTGCTGTCGCCCTACGTGATGTACCTGGTAGCGGAGTATTTTCATTGCTCCGGAGTATTATCGGTGGTTGCGGGCGGGTTGTTCCTGAGCTATCATACCCACCGGATGCTGGGATACCAGTCGCGGATCCATATGGCGGGCGTATGGGACACACTTACGTTTTTACTGAACGGATTTATATTTATTCTTATAGGGTTGCAGCTGCCCTTTATTGTTTCCAATTTTACTAAAAATACGGTCAAGGAAGCACTTGGTTACGGGCTCATTATCAGCGGAGCCGTGATCCTGATCCGTATTGTGTGGGTGTATACCTCCAATTATATCCGCGTACGTATCAAACGCAGATGGGCGCCGGATACCGCGGTTCCTACAAACAAAGAGACCTTCTTGGTAGCCTGGTGCGGCATGCGGGGTGTGGTGTCGCTCGCCGCGGCACTGGCCATTCCGTTTTACATAAAAAACAACGTAGAGTTCCCCTACCGGTACCTGATCCTCTTCATTACCTTTGTGGTGATCATTGTAACATTGGTACTACAGGGACTTACAATATCACCACTGATCCGGTTGCTGAAGATCCGGGATGTTGCCGAAGACAAACGGAAAACAGAGAACCAGCAATTGAAATTGCGACTGGCAGAGCTGGCGCTGAAATATATTGATGTACATTACAGGGACGACCTCGAAAAAAGCGAGCCTTTTTTACTCACGCGTAACCGGTACAGTCATATGATTGACGCCGCCAAACAAAAGCTGGGACTGAAATCCGGTGATGCCCCTGCGGTGGATGAGTCTATGCCGCGGTTCCGGCAATTACTGCTGGAACTGATCAATGTAAAACGCAATGAACTGATGAAATTCCGGGTAAACGGAACCTTTAGCGAGGAGCTGATCAAGGAAAAGGAATGGGAACTGGACCTGGAAGAAGCCCGGCTGAGAAGCCGGAAACGACAATAAGTTCCAGGTTTAATGCTCAATGTTTCGGGTTGGGATTCGTTTGTTGCTTGATGCCGGATCTTCGATTCGGGGGTACTGACGCTGCCGATAGAAATTGACTACTGAAAACTGTCGGCTCATTTCAGAATATCAATTTATTTAACCAATGCGTTTTACATTTTGCAAGGTTGACTTTAGATCGCTGTTAAAACCACTAACAAAATCCCATGCCTGGCATTTAAATTAAAAAAACACGATCAACTGTTCGTATTGCAAAGCAGCGCCACGCCTGCATTCTGGCTTGAATGCGATACTTTTGTGGGTATGGCAATACGCATCTTTATAACCGGCGGAACTTTTGACAAAGAATATAATATGTTGAATGGTGAGCTTTATTTTAAAGACACGCATTTACATGACCTGCTGGAAAAAGGGCGTAATACCGTGCCGGTGGAGATCCGCACCCTGATGATGGTGGATAGCCTGGAGATGACCGATGAGGACCGCGAACTGATCGCCTACCAATGCGAGCAAAGTGAAGAGGAGCAGATCGTGATCACCCATGGCACCGATACGATGTCTGTAACGGCCCAGTTACTGGCGGAACGTATAAAAGATAAAACCATTGTGCTTACCGGAGCGATGATTCCTATCAAATTCGGCAGCTCCGACGGATTGTTTAACCTCGGCAGCGCTATCGCCTTTGCCCAATCCTTACCTCATGGCGTTTACGTAGCCATGAACGGCCGGTATTTTAAAGCCGGCAACGTACGCAAGAACCGGCAGACAGGCGTGTTTGAAGAAACTGTTTAAGGTTATCTATTCTATTTTGCGGAAACGGTATGCACATCCTTCCACACAGAACATACCCGACAGTTCCAGTGTGTCTTTGGATACACGAATATTGAAAAAGGCGGTATCCCGGCTATTGGCCGGTAGCAGGTAAATGACTGTTGAGCGGACCCGGTTCGTTAACCCCGCTGTTCCTTTATTTGAAGTAGGTATATTCGGCCACAATAAAGACTTATCTCCATTTATCTCATATGAAGAAGAATCCTTAAACGTCAGCACCGGCCCGTTAGGCACCTTTCCCCAGTCAACAAGTACCCCCGGTGATATCCTGGTTTCAGATAATTGCCAGGAGCCTACTGGTGCTGCAACCATAACAATGTCTTGCTTCACAATATTGCTATCTGGCCTGGTTGTATTGTCAACCGCATCCTTTTCATTGTTCGTTTCTCCGGTTTTCGAGCAGGCAGCAGCGGTGATAAGCATCATTACAGCTAATAAAATCTTCTTATTTTTCATATATTAAGTTTTGGTGCATCTCAAAGGTATGCTTTTTTAGAAATTTGCCTATTCTACCACTAACGTCGTCCGCAACCGGATATCTGCAGACGAGGCCCCGATCATGATGCTGAAGCTTCCCGGCTCCACCACCCATTTCATTTGCTGGTTCAGCAGCTGCAATAATTCCGGTGTGATCAGAAAATCAAGTTCCTTTGTTTCCCTTGGTTTCAACTGCACCCGCTGAAATCCTTTTAAGGCCAGTACCGGTTGTGCCAGCGAAGCCTCATCATCGCGGATGTAAAGCTGCGGCACTTCGTCACCTGTCATTGCTCCGGTATTCTTTATGGTAAAATGTACACGCACCGAATCGGTTATACCCATGCGCTGTTTGTCTAAGCGGATATGACTGTACGCAAATGTTGCATAGCTCAGCCCAAAGCCAAAGGGGAATAATGGCCGGCCGGACAGGTTTTCATAATCATCGCCCCGTCCCGTGGGTTTATGATTATATACAAGCGGCAGCTGGGCTTCGTGCAACGGAAACGTAATGGGCAGGCGGCCCGCCGGGTTATAGTCACCCATCAATACATCCGCCACCGCATGACCTCCTTCTTCACCAGGGTACCAGGCCTGCAGGATGCCATTTACCTGATCCTTCCAGTTATGCATGGTTATGGCGCTTCCGCCCACAAGCACCACCACTACCGGTTTGCCTGTTTCTGATACCCGTTGTATCAGCTCCTCCTGTTTCCCGGGCAGGGAAAGCAGGGCCCGGTCTCTGAACTCTCCTTCCTCGATGCCCGCTACAATAACGACCGCTTCGGCCTTTTCAGCAACGGCTACGGCTTCCCGGATCCTCGCCGCCCGCTCATCACCCTGCTGAAGAACCAGTTGCAATTTCCCATTGCCCACCGGTTCGTAGTATTCTATTCTTAATTGATAGGTTTTGCCTTTTACAAAGGAAACGGGGATCAGTTGTGTATGAAATGATTCCTTTTTCCAGTTATCAATCACCAGCCGGCCATCGATATATAACCGGAATCCATCATTGCCACTTAATCCAAGCTGATAATTCCCGGAAACATCCGGCCGGATCACTCCTTCCCAGCGGACTGCATAAAAATCCTGCTGCAGCTTTGATGACGGGCGAGAGAGCGTCCAGAGTTTACTAAGCTCCCGGTCAATGCCCGTATCAACCGGCATGCCCGAAAAATCAATCCGGTCAAACACTGCAAACCGCAATCCCTTTTTTAACCCGCCTCCTTCATAATGCCACAACAAATCTGCCGGAACGGTCTTCCACAGGTCATTCATTCTGCCGGGACCAGGGGCATACAGGATTTCGGTACCTGTCCCCGTCTTTTCTTTTAAGCCTTCCAGGATAGAAACTTTTTGCGTACCCGGGCCGCTGTATCCCCCCAGCCGGGCTTCCGTAGCATCCGTACCAATTACGGCCAGCTTCCGGATATTTTTTGCAAGCGGCAGGGCCTTGTTTTCATTTTTTAACAACACTAACGATTCCAGTGCGGCCTGTTTACCAATAGCTTTATGATCAGGTTTTACCGCTGCTGTCTTTTCATCAACATAGGGATTATCAAACAGCCCCAGTTCAAATTTCGCGCGTAGCACGCGCGCCACGGCGTCATCGATCCGTTGCCGGTTGATTTTTCCATCATAAAAATGCGGCGCAAATAATTTATAGTGTTCATAGTCCGTCTGAAAAATCACATCCAGTCCGCCATTGATCGCCTGTGCGCCGGACTCCGGGTAATCGCCCGCCGTATGGTGCAGTACCAATGCCCCGCCGGTGGCTCCGGCATCTGAAATCACAAAGCCGTTAAAACCCCATTCCTTTTTCAGTTTGGTATTCAGCAACCAGGAGTTGGCCGTACAAGCGGTTCCATCCAGTGAATTATAAGCCGTCATCACCGACCGGCTGCCGCCCTTCAGGAAGCAGGCTTTAAACGGCAGGAAATGCGTTTCTTCCAGGTACCGCTCGTTCCAATGAATGGGATAACTGTCACGGCCGCCGTCGCCTACATTTGCCACAAAATGTTTGGGAGTGGTAATAATATTCTTTTTTTCAAAAGAACTTACGAAAACAACGCCCATTGCGGATGTAAGAAATGGGTCTTCCCCATAGGTTTCTTCCGTTCTTCCCCAGCGCACATCCGTAGCCAGGTTCACCACCGGGGTGAGGATCTGGCGGATGCCCCGTTGTTTCGTTTCATCGGCGATGGCGTTGGCCACCCGGCGCATCATGGCGGTATCAAAAGTAGCGGCCAGCCCAATAGCCTGCGGAAACGAGGTCGCATCACTACGCACCAGTCCGTGCAGCGCTTCATCAAAAAACAATAACGGGATCCCCAGCCGGGTTTGCTCCACAAAATACCGTTGAATACTATTGATCTTCTTTGCCAGCGCCAGAGCGTTTTCCTTACTCCAGTTGTAATTCAGCATTTGCTGTGCTGCCTCCCCCGCACCGGTTGTAGCCGCGCTTACCTGAAATCCAAATAACCCGTTCTTATATTGGCCCGGCGCAGCCTTATCCAGATCTCCCGGAATCATAAATAACTGCCAGAACTTTTCCTCCGGTGTCATACGGGAGAGGAGGTCCTGTACGCGGGTTTCGATAGATAAATACTGATTCTTGTAAGCAGGCGGCTGCCCCATAACAGAGCTGCATATGATGCTGTATATCAATATTACACTCAAACACTTGATCATGAGAAATATATTCTTTGCCATTTTACCAACAATATGTCTTAGTTATCGATCGTTAAGATACGAATTCCGATTTAAGGAGGTTCCTTTCTCCACCAAAACCAACACCTATTAAATAGCAATTGTGGATTAAAGAGCCGCGCTGCTCACTCTTTAAGACAAAAAGAGGTTGCATTCAATTTTTTGAATACAACCTCTTTCTTAAAAGGAGATGAGAGGATTACCAATTATTTTTTTAAAATCTAAAAACCACCTGTCATCACAGGATTGTCTATCTATAATAACTAACACCTTTTTTATTTGCAGGCACCCAGAAAATAGGCGTGGTATAGTTGTTATCCGCACCAACTTTCAGAAATTCCGCCTGGTTAGTCTGCAATTCCGATGAAGGGTATTTAATCCTTTCAGGGCAGGGCTTCATAACAGTTCCGTTAAACACAAACGGATCTAATAATGGGTGCCTTGTTCTACGCAGCTCTGCAAACAATTCATACTGGTTGGATATATTCAGATGAATATATTTTTGCTGCATCAGCACTTCCATTTGATTTTCAATGCCGGTTTGCGCGCTGAATTTTGCCCTTACCTTATTGGAATACGTGTCGATATCTCCTGTGGATTTTACCGGATGCAACACCGCCTTATCCGGCCGGAAGCTCTTGTTGAGATCGTTAACAGCATACCAAAAATCACAGGAGTGAACTACCGCATCTTTTATATAATCTGCGGCCGTTTTATTAGTTGATGCATAGCCTTTAATAGCAACTTCGGCCCTTAAAAGATCAACTTCAGCCAGGGTGATCATGACTGCAGGAAAATTTGGAGCATTCATTGCAAATGTAACAATACTATATTCAGATTTTCCGTTCTGAGAAAGCGCTGCATCAATATTATCGGCAGCGGTATAATACCTGTCGCCCGCATCATAGTACCGTGCATTTGAATCGGTATTCATGCTTACAGACCTGTAATCACCATATTTTGTTGGCATTACGAGAACAGGCAAACGAGGATCGTCAACGCCTGCATTATAAGAGCTATCGGCAAAATTCATATTGCGCATCAGCAGGTCCGGCATAAAATGCACAAAGCTTCTTTCATAAACGCCTCTCAACCAGGTCCCCCCCCCGCCGCCATTGTCTGTTGTATAAGTAGGAAACATCAAATCGGTAGTTGGCAAATTCGCCAGCGCCTCTGTAATGTGAGGCTTTGCAGTAGATTCATCTACTCCGGCCAGCTTTATAGCATACTGTAGCCTAAGTGCATTTATATATTGCACCCACTGATCTATATTTCCTTTTAATGCAATATCCTGTTTCGTAAACAGTGCCTTGCCATCAGCAGACATTTTATTATAATTGTCTTTCAACGATGCTCCAATATCCTTGAAATCATTAAGGATCGACACATATATTTCCTTAGGATCATCATATTTAGGATATAAAACGCCCAGGTTTCCCTTCATTGCATCGAAATACGGTATCTTATTAAACAGATCTACACATCTTAGCGCCCATACATCTTTCATTACGGTAGCCAGCTGAAAAAACACAAGTACTTCATCTTTTGCACCTCCGGTGAGCTTTTCAACCCCGTCTCGCATAATCGCCCATTCCTTCATTCGCGTATAGTGCGCATTAAAATGACTCATAGCTCCGGATTCCGTAGAATAGAATCCATTTTCATTTACCAAATCGCCATAATCACTATACCAGGCATATCTGGAAGTAATGTATCGGTGGTTGATCTGTGAGTAGCAGGAAATGGTATTGCCGTCATTTTCCCACCAATATTCTCCATAATCTTTTACATATAGCTTCCACTCATAAACCATCCCCGTAAACATACCGGCAAATAAATTTCCGGTTGGTGGATCAACTTTTGAAGGGTCCTTAAACTGATCTGACAGATCCTGCTTGCAGGAAGCAAAGCAAACCATTGCACCGATGAGTATTATTATTAATCTTTTCATTTTATTAGAATTTATTTTTACTAAAAACTCATGTCCACTTTTAACCCAACGGAACGCATTTGAGGAAAAGGAGAATACTCCACAAAGGAATTGCTACCGAGGGCTGATTCCGGATCCACGTGTTTTATGGTTTTATACAGGTAGAACAGATTTCTTGCAATTAAAGACACAGCAATTTTCTGGAACCCGATTTTATTAACAAACGTTTTGGGCAAGGTGTACATTAACGACGCCTCCCTGAATTTGATATAGTCGTTCTTTGTTAACATATCTGGCTGAAACCATTCATTATTATCGTGTATAAACTGCCCATAATAATCAGTAGCGCTTATAATAATATCGTTTTGTACATAACTCTTATTACCGCTGCCGTCTGTAACTTCTTTTACACCCGGTTGAATCAAACCATCATGATAAACCCGTGCATTTGCTGCCCCCGCAGGAGCCGGCTGATTATGCTGCCATGCGACTTTTTTTCCGCTTGCATCAATATAGTAAGCCATGCCTCCGTTTGCTTCATCCCTGTATTTAAGCGATTCTTTAACAGAGCCGTTTCCAAGCAAATAATAATTAGAATATGACAGATACGTTCCACCAAATTTATAATCGAATCCTAGATGCAGATTGAAGCTTTTATAATAAAAATCAGTACCAAATCCTCCAATAAAATCAGGATTTACATTTGCCACGGTTATGAGCTTTGTTTTATCCGCACCATAAAGACCTGTACTGCCCACAATTTTATTTCCATTGGGATCTTTTAAGTAGTCAAATGCCTGAACATCACCAATCGGCTTTCCTTCAATAGCCATAATAGAATATGCTCCGCTTCCTGTAATAGCATATTGCGTCATTCCTGGATATAGCTTTACCACTTTAGACCGTTGGTTTGCTGCGTTAAAAGTTATATCCCACCGCATTTTTTCGTTTGAAAGAGGACTGTATTTCAAAAACAACTCATATCCCCATTTTTTTACATTACCTGCATTCAGTTTAATATTTGAAAACGCTGTAGAATTTGTCAGGTTTAATGCCATGATCTGATCATATACATTTCCTGTATAGAAGGAAAAGTCTACTTCCAGCGGCGTTTTTTTAAACCACCTGGTATTAAAGCCCACTTCGTATTCATTATTTCTTTCCGGCTTAATATCGCCTGCAAACAATGAGGTTGGTCCATAAACAGTTGGCACCTGAGAGGTACCAGCTACACCAAGTCCGTAAGATTGATAAGCAAAGTAGGGATAAGGAGCTCCCCGGCCCACATTGGCCCATGAGAATCTGAATTTACCATAATTAAGTTCCGGAATCTTTACTGTGTTGCTAAAGTTCCATG
This sequence comes from Niabella pedocola, assembly GCF_021044425.1. GTDB lineage: Bacteria > Bacteroidota > Bacteroidia > Chitinophagales > Chitinophagaceae > Niabella > Niabella pedocola. The sequence continues at coordinate 1,602,593 of NZ_JAJNEC010000005.1, forward strand.
TTGCAGATGCACCCGGGTAAAAGTAAGAGTTATACTTGGGTGGCAGCAGTGACGACCAGTCGTTTCTTGCAGACAATTCTAAGTAGTATGTACTTTTGTATCCTAAAGATGCAGATCCTAACACACTGTATAGGACTGACGAATTGCGGCCGGTACTCCCAGTCTGACTAAAATCGCCAGATTTTGAAATGGATGCAGAAATATCATACCAATTAGGGTATAATAATCCCCCAACAGTCTGTTGTGAAACATCATTATACGTTGTTTTGCTATACTCTGGTCCTGCAAATGCAAATAAATCCAACCCATTAGCAAAGGTTTTATTAAAGTTCAGGAAAGAGTTATAATTTAGAACATTGTAGTTTTTCTTTTGAAAGGCATACTTGCCCCCGCTTACTGTAGGTATTACTTTTGTTACCGCATTATTGGTAATAAAATCCCAATCTGTATAATCCATACCGGCACTGCTTGTTAAAGAAAGCCAAGGCGTGAATTTCAATGTAAACTTAATCGAGCCAACAAGGTGCGTTTTATTGTCAATATTCTGATTTTCATTTTGTTCCCAAAGCATACCGAAATAACCTACGCCATCGCCTCCAACAGAGGTTGGTACTCTCAACGGATTTACGCTATATTGATACTGCTGCCCCAATCCATCTTTATAGCTGCTTGCCAGCGATTGATAGTCAATATCTCTGTTGAAGCCGTAAGAAACCAACCGGGATATATTGGGATAGCGATTTTGCGTTGAAATATTATACAGGTTTGTATTCACTTCAAAATTTGCAAACTCGGAGACGTTCATCTGGCCATGAAAACTTATAGTATTGTCTTTTTGAAAAAAGTTATTCATTTGACCTTTATAATCCTTCCTTGTATAAGAAAGGCGCATGCTTCCCTTATCGTTCGCTCCGGAAATTGCAGCATTATAAATATTAGTAAATGTGTTTTTAAAAAGATCGTTCCAGTTATTTGGGTATGCGCTGTAAGTTCTCATGGTGCTGTCATAAAACATAATAGGCGAGCCATCGAACTTAGGACCAAATTGCTGGCGGGTATTATTCATAATTCTCACTCGGGCACCGCTCCTGTCTTTACCATACACGGTATCATAAATTGTCGTGCCCGATCCGTATTCATTTTGCCAGTTAATAAAACTAACCGGTGTCTCCATCATTGACTGAAAAGAGAGGTTTACGCCAAACCCTCTTGTTCTTGACCCCTTCTTTGTGGTGATCATAATTACACCATTTCCCGCCCTGCTACCGTATAATACAGATGCCTTTGCACCCTTTAATATTTCGATAGACTCGATATCTTCACCGTTGATATCATTAATACCCGAGCCATAATCGAAAGAGTTCAATGGATCGTATCCCCGTGATTCCATATTGGAATTTTCATCATAGATGGGCACTCCATCTACAACAATCAGCGGCCTTGTTTTAGTGTCTGTTTGTAAACCCGCAGCACCACGTATTTTAATGTTAACACTACCGGTAGGACCGGCAGAGCCTACAGAGATCCCCACGCCGGCGGCTTGCCCGTAAAGCGCCGTTAACGGGTTAACAGTATTACCCGCCTTCATCAGGTCATCGCCTTTCAGCGAAGTGATGGCATATCCTACGGACTTTTTTTCTCTTTTTATGCCTAATGCAGTTACTACGACTTCATCCTCCGACTTATCGCCTGCACTTGTTAGCGAAATGTCAACAGGTCCTTCCTGAGTGACTTTTACTTCTTTGTTTAAAAACCCGATTGAAGAAACTTCCAGAACAGGGTTGGATGTAGTTACTTCAATCGTGTACTTTCCATTTAAATCGGTTGATGTTCCTTTACCGGCACCCTTTACCGATATCGTGGCACCAGGCACTGGCTTTCCCTCACTGTCGGTAACCACCCCGGTTATAGTACGCCTTACCTGGGCCAGTAAGCCGCTAACGCCTAATAAAAGGGCAAAAAATAACAACATCAGATGTTTCTTCTGCATTTTTTCTCATTTTAAATTATTAAAAACTGTCTGGTTTACACAATCAATCGAACGGGTAACGAATTGCTAATAAAATCCTAAAGCAATGTTAATGCAAATTTAACAAACTTTTTAAATAAATTAATAAGTAGGCAATTATTTTTTTATTGGCAATTCCCCTAAGCATCTTAAGTGCTCGAATTAGCACCTCTAAAAGAAAAAAGCCGCCCCTGGACTCTCACCCCGGGCAGCTTTAGCGTACGGATTAAAAAATGATACTCTCTAACAGTATATCCTTTCAGCAACAGCAAACTTCAATCTATCCTATGGCATCCAGTACACTTTTTGAGTTGCTTGCGTATTGGGATCCGCCCCGTTTGTTACCTTCATCCAATTATCCTTATTGTTTACCGCTTCATCTCCCGGGTAAGGTAGTTTGTTGAATACCTGCGGATTGTAATTGGTGGCTTTGGGTGTAAGCCCGGTGCGCCGTACTATGGCCCAGGCCTCGGGCGCTTCCCAAAGAGCAGCCAGCCATGCTTGTGTAATAATCTTATTCAGATTCCCTGTATTATCTCCCGCAATCAGCGCTACCCTTGGGTGCGCCAGGAAGTCGACGATTGCGTTTGCCCCCAACACCGGCTTGCTGGCCGGCCAGATGCCACTGCTTGATTTTGCTACATACGTATACCAGAAATTCACCGAAGCGGTTAAACCTGCCTGATACTCCTGGTTAGCCTTGGCAAAATCAGCAGCCACTCCCATTCCACGGGCATAAATCTCGGCCTTCAGAAAATGAACATCCGCCTCGGAAAGGGTCACATAAGGAAACGCAAGAAAGTCTCTCACCATATAAAAATTGAACCCGGAAAACTTGTTATCTGTTAACGTATTTGGAGGCGCGGGAGCATTACTGCTGGTATTGGGGTACAGGCTGCTGGATCCTTCTGCTATTGACTTGTCCTGCGGCTGCGGTACCCAAAGTCCGGCATTATTGGGCATAAACCAAACATAAACGCGGGGATCAAAGATGCCGGAGCCATCCGTTGCATTGGATGCAGACATTTGGTTCCAAACATTGGAGCTTAACCGGATATTTGTTACCGATATTTCGCGGAACGCATACCAGTAACGATCTCCATAACTGGGATTTGTGCTTAACAGTTGCGGATAAGTTCCATAATTGCTCTGCCGCATGGCTTCCATGTCTGCGTAGGAAGTGGCATTTGGCAGCGGCTTATTCCCTCCGATGATATCGGCGATGATCGGCGTTGCCAATGCAGCATTTTTTGCAAAAAGGCGTACGGCATAACGCAGGCGCAATGCATTCCCAAACCGGATCCAGGAATCATAATTATTATTTAAATAGGATTCACTGGCGCCCAGTGCTACCTGGTCACTGGCTGCACTCCCGGTTTTAATGGCGCTTACCGCTGTTGCCAGGTCATTCAATACGGAGGTATATACTGATAATTCATCGTCATACTCCGGCCGGTATGAAGCCGGTCCCTGTGCCGCAATACCTGCTTTTGAATACGGAATACTTCCATAACGGTCTAACATCGACAAGGTCTTGGAGGCAATCAATATGGTTGCAATGGACCGGAGATTCGTATAGGACGCCGGAGCCACATTCTCGTCGATCAGTTTCACCAGGAGTTTGTAATCCGCCAGGTCCGGATAATAGTTATTCCAGAAACTGGAAACATAATTCGTGTACGGGATGGACACATTTTGTACTCCCTGCTGATTGGTAATGGGCATAAATACCCCTGTATAAAGGGTATAATCTTCATTGGTGGCATTTCTTGAAAGCTGGTTAAACAATGCAACGGGCGATGCCGTACTAACAGCCACATCTTTATACGGCGTATTAATCTTCTCAAAATCCTTCGTGCAGGAACTTGCAGAGACCAGTAAACCTAAAATCCCCACAGCAATACCCCTCCGCATATTTAAGCTATTTGTATGTATAATTTTTTTCATAATAAAGACTTTTTCAAATGATGAACTTCTTTCCTGTCAATTTAAAATGCAGTTCTTATCGTAAATCCAAAGGAGCGGGTTTTGGGCATTGAAGAATATTCAATTCCCTGAATATTTCCGATACCATTCACGCCTTCAGGATTCAGCCCCTTGGGAATAGTAGTAAAAATGTAAAACAGGTCACGCCCGTACACAGAAAGGTTCAGGTTCTGTAATACTTTTGTCGATTTTATAATATGAGAAGGCACCTGGTAGGACAGGGAAAGCTCTCTTAATTTCATCCATGAATTTTTAAATACACCCTCAGAACGGGGAATACCTATATGATTCCATGCGGAATAAGTTCCGGCATAATACCAGAGGTAGTGTACCACGTCTGTATTAGGCGTAGTGCTGACAACATTACCCTGGACGTCGTAGGTAGCAAATACTCCTCCGAAATTAACCCCGGTATTTGCAGTCGAACCGTCAGGATATACAAGCGGAAGTCCGCCTCCGTTGCGCTCCTTCAATGTTCCTTTAAGCGTACCGCTACCCATTCCCGCTTCATAAGAACCAAAATAAGTATCACCTCCTATTTTTGCATCCGTTAGTACATACAATGAAAAGTTCTTATACCTGAAGGTATTGGTAATACCGCCTGTTACCAGTGGTTGCGAATTACCAATGGGTACTACATCTGAAGTCAGCTCCCACAAGGTTCCTGCATAGTACGTTTTGCCGTTCACCGTAAAGGTTGCAGGGCTTCCATTAGGGCCTGTGGCACGTTTCACAATCTTCTCCCCATTATGGTATCTATAGTCTTTGCCATAAATGGTACCGTAATATTCGCCTACCTTCACTTTCTCAAAAACACCGGCGGTTCCAAAATAACTTCCCAGTTGCAGTTCATTGATACCCTCCTGTAACGCCAGTACTTTGGTTCTGCCATTAGCTGCGTTGATGCCAATATTCCAGGAAAAATTATTTGTTTTAACAGGCGTTGCATTTAATATCACCTCTATACCGTTATTGCCCAATGAACCGGTATTGATCGTAATGGCGCTATAACCGGAGGATACAGGCAACGGATTATTGAGAATCTGGTTAAAGCTCTTGCTCCAGTAGGAAGTAACATCCAGCGTGATCCTGTTCTGCAGAAAGGCAAGGTTTAAGCCCACCTGGAACGACTTATTACGAGCCGGCTTAATGTCCAAAGATTTCACATTGGAAGGCAGGCTGGAAGCCAGTACCCCGTTGTAGGTATTGCTTTCTAATAAATTATAAATGGAATAAGGATCCGTATCGCTGCCGGTTTCTGCATAGGAAACTTTCAGTTTTCCAAAACTCAGCCAGGGCAAGCTTGCTTTCAGGCGCTTGAATCCATCAGTAAACACATAGCTCATATTTACCGTGGGATAGAAATAGCTGTTGTACTGCAAGGGCAGCGTGCTGGACCAGTCGTTACGTCCGGTGGCTTCCAAAAACAATAAATTCTTGTATGAGAAGTTTAAAAGGGAATATACCGAATTGATTTTTTTAGCATATTTAACCTCGTCCGGAACCGCAGAGGCTGGGTTTCCGCCTCCATTGTTCAATGCAAAAATGAAGGGCTTTACAAAGTCGCCATTGGTTGAATTGCCTACAGAATAATCACTTCTGTAAAAAGTTTGTCCTCCCATTGTAAGACTGGCATTAAAATCCGGGTGTATGAATCCTTCTTTGTGGAGCCGCATGTATGCCGTCAGATCCCTGGTAAAATTTTTTGCCATAGTTTCTTTATACGCGCCGCCTGCCCTACCCAATACATCCGTAGGGTAACTAATAAATGTAGACACATCATTAGAGTTGTCCACACCACCTTGGGCGGTTATATTCAGGAAACTTGTAAGATCGGCCATCAGCTTCAGGCTTCCCAGGAACTGGTTCCTGGTAAAATCATTATTATTCTTTAACAGGTTCCAGTACTGGTTATTCAGGTATCCTGTATTATAGGGATAGGCAGGCACATTTGACGAGGGATATTTTCCACCTCCGTTAGTAACGTCAATCCGTTCTCCGTTAGGACCAAATTGCTGTGAAAATGCTAACTGCGGATCAAAGTCACGCGCCATAGAATAAGTGGGTGCAGCCTGCCAGGCATTCCCGATCTGCGGAGCATTCAGCCGGTAAAAATTCACATAGCTGGAGGTTACTTCTCCCCTCACCCGCTCACTTACCTTAAACGTAGATCCTAAGTTAAATGTATTGGAATACATCTTACTATTGATCATATTGGGCTTGGTATTGTTCCTTGTATAAGATACCCGGAACGTTGCTTTATCGTTTCCTCCCGATACCGCCACATTGTGCTGTGCTACGGATCCCTTGGGAAAGAACGCTTTCCAGTTATCGGGTTGTGCGGAATAGGGTCTTAGTACTCCATCGTAATTCATAATAGGCTGTCCATCCATTTTAGCACCCCAGGAATAACTGCCGGGATAACTGAAATAGGTATAAAAATCGAAAGCATTGGTATAGGGCAGTGCTCCGAATGAATTTTTTAAATAATCGCCGGCAGCGTTTGTACCATTTCCTACCTGCATCCGTTGTCCATTACTATTGAGCGGAAACCACTTGCTCTGATCGGCGGTGGTCATGCTAGCTACACCACCCTGCCCGTATTCGTTTTGATAATCCAGCAGCTCATAAGGATCCGTTGTTCTGTAAGAGAAACTGTAATCTACACCCAGACCAGGTTTATTACCCCCTTTTTTTCGGGTAATCAGGATCACTCCATTAGCCCCCCTTGTTCCGTAAAGTGCCGCAGCTTCCGGCCCTTTTAATACGGTAATATCTTCAATATCCTCCTGGTTGATCATATTCATACCTGTTCCCCAGTCGTTGTTACCAGATACATCGGCGTTGGCACCGCCCAAGACCGATTTTCCGTTTCCCCCGTTGTTGGAGTTTACGTTAACCGGATCATTATTAATGGGAACCCCATCCACAATGATCATGGCACGGTTATCACCGGTGAGCATGGTATTCCCGCGGATTACAATCCTGGAAGACGCCCCGTCCGCGCCTCCACCCGATTGGGAGATCTGCAAGCCTGCTACCTTACCCATTAAGCCCTGGGCAATAGTAGGCGCCTGGGCAATGGTGAGGTCACTCCCTTTTACTGTTTGGGCCGAGTAACCCAAGGAGCGCGCTTCCCGCTTTATTCCCAGGGCTGTTGTAATGACAACATCTGCCATATCATTCGCCTGTGAGATGAGTGTAATGGGCAAATCATTGTCTGCACCCACCCTTAACGTTTTTGATACGAACCCAACAGAAGATACCACCAGTTCGGGATTTCCCTGAACCTCAATTGAATACATTCCATTTTCGTTGGCAACCACCGCCCGGGCGGTTCCCTTAACGGTTACGGTGGCTCCCGGAACCGGCTTTCCATCCGCATCTGTAACAGTGCCTGTAATTGTTCGCCGTACCTGGGCCAACAGGCTGCCGCAACATAAGAGGGTGGCAAAGAATACGAGTAATAAGCGTTTCTTCTTCATTTTTCTCATTTTTAATCGTTAATATAGTTTGGTGTGTTCCGGTTCTATCGTTCAATCTGCATTTTTTTCACTTCCCTGTTTTTTATGCGTACCAGGTTCTCCAGCACCAGCGCCGCCGCACCGATAAGCTCCGCCCGGCTTCCCATCTGTGAAACCTTAATGCCTGTATTTTCGGCAAGACGCAGAATGCAATGCTCATTTACGGCCTGCAATACCGGGGCCTGCCAGATGCGGCCAGCCTGGGCGCCACGGCCGCTTAACAGTACGAGTTCCGGGTTAAACAGATGGATCAGTACAGCCACTCCCCGCCCGATATCATAGCCCGCAGCCGTAAGCAACCGGATCACGTACTCATCCCCCGATTGTGCTGCTTTTACAATGGCCTGCCAATCCTTTTCAATAGCGCCCGTCCGGAAATTTTTTTTCAGAAACGTTGTATTGCCCTTCCGTTTCAATCCCTGCTCGGCTTTATCAATGATCACTTTTAAAGAGGTTTCCGTTTCCAGACAGCCTCTTTTCCCGCAGGAGCATACTTTGTTGTTGTTAAAAAAGGGGATATGACTAAATTCTCCGGCAAATCCATTTTCGCCCCGGTACAACTGGTTGTTGAGGATTAAGCCCAATCCCACACCCCAGCCCAGGTTTACCACCATCGCATTCCGGGCTCCGGCTGCAGCACCAAACCGATGTTCCGCCAGCGCTACAATGCTGGAATCGTTATCGATGTACACCGGCACTTCCAGGGCATTGCTCAGGTAGGCGGCAATATTGCTGCCCTCATTGGAGAAAAAGGAATAATTAATCCCCTGTTGCGCGTCAATGAACCCGGGCATCCCGATACCGACCCCCAATACCTTTTTCCGCGGAACCTTCGATTTTTTGATCGCCTGTTCAATAATGGTTTTTAACTGCTGCAGCGCATTGGAATTATGCGCCAGCTGCAACTCATGCTGCGCCACCACGCCCACCGGTTTATTATGAAAATCTACAATGGCGATGCGGGTAATCATTTGATCCATTGCCACAGCCACCACGTACATGGCATCCGGTTTTACGGAGTACATGGCAGGCCGCCGGCCGCCGTTTGACGGTGCCAACCCGTTTTCCTCCACTACCCCTTCTTCGATCAGGTTACCGATCATTTGGGTGGTTAAAGGTATACTCTTGCCGATACGGGCACTTAGCTCTGCACAGGATAAGGATCCCGCATAATAAAACTCCCGGAAGATGGCATGTTTATATTGCAATCGTTTTTGCATGACAGAATCGTTAATTCAAATTTAACTAAGTTTTTAAAATAATTAATAAGTAAGTTAAATTTTTTTCACATTCAATAAAAAATATTTTTATCGGAAACAACAGGCACTCCCAATGCGCCTGGTTCGCTTACTGCTTATATTCCCGTACTCCTGCTGCATCCCGGTCTTGGCGTAACGCCGCTGTTCTATAAAAAAGCCGCCCCCGGCACTTTACATACCAGGGGCGGCTTCTTATCAATCATCCCATCCGGGATCGCCTATTGTTGTTTGGCCCACCAAAGAGGAGTAAGCACAGCATCATCACTGCCCAGGGCATCTTTTGCCTGCTGGTATCCCTCAGGACTGGAGTTGGATAATACCGAAGGATATTTCAACCGCTGCGGGAAGAACTTCACATTGGAAGTCATGTACGTGCCGTCTGTTAATGCCGGCAATGTGGAAATCGGAAGCTCGATGGTCGGGTTCTCAAAGAACGGCAATCCCAGCCTCCGGTGATCGTTCCAGGTTTCCAGCGGCAGCCAGGGACATTGAGCAATGAATTTTTGCGTAATGATCTTGGTTAAACGGTCGTTCTTTACCGTGCCTGATTTATACAATGTATTTGCAGGATATACAATGGAAGCGCTGCCAGGAGTACCGGTATACCCGTCTTCGAATTGCATCGAACGGGACGCCGGGGGCTCTGTGGTATGATCCCAGCTTACGGAGGTACCGCAGTTATTGTAATCGGCAGATGCCAAATAGGCCGTAACAAAAGGAGATATGGCCGCGGTGCCCGGAGCTACAACTCCGTTATCCCAATAATTGAAACTTAAAGTGATGCCTTTTTCGTAAGCCGTTTTTCCATTCACCGGGGTTGTCCAGCCGCGCACACTGGCCTCTGCTAAAAGGAAATAGGTTTCCCAGGCAGCAAAGAAGATCCGCTTTTGTGTACTGTTTCTGAATTGCATATTGATCCGGGGCATGGTACCGCCATAATTGAACAATTCATTCATAGGATCTTTGGGTCCAAAATCACCGTCGATCCGGGCATTCCAGGTATACTTGGCATCAACGGATTTCAGTTTATCTCCTTTGGAAGTTTTCAGATTCCGGGTGCTGATCACATCAAAATCACCATTCTGTTTGGGGTAATTCGGATTGTTTACATCGCCGGGAATGGAGAAGGCTTTATAGGCCCGGGGATCGATCGAGTAAGGAAGGCCATCCAGCCAGTAACCGGTAACCGGGTCATTGTTCTTTACGGGGAAATGATCCAGGTAGCGCTGTCCGAGCCAGTTGGCCGGTTTAATTGCAGATTGAAAAGCAGCACCCAGCTGGTCGGCCGACTTAACGCCACCCAGTCCGAGGTACATATTCCGGAGTGTGACAGACAGCGGCTGGGTGTCCCAGGAACGCGTCATCACACCTGTCAGGGGCGACCATCCGTCTTTTTCCTGTACCTGGAAATTATCATCCAGCGAGGTAATGAGATTATTTACATCCGCACAGGCATCTTCGAATTCTGTTTTTGCCTTTCCAGCATCCACCTCGGATAACCGCATAGCCAGCCGGAGCCGCATAGAAGTAGCATATTTTTTCCATTGCGTATAGTTATAACCATAAGCCGGATCCTGCTTGGCAATATCGGAGGAGTTGACGGACAAATCCAGTTTGGATGCCGCATCTTTCAGTTCAGCGAGCATATAGTAATATACCGTTTTTACATCATTGAACTGGGGATTGGTTCCTTTAAACGCATCCACCGGCATCGGTCCGAAGTTATCCGAAAACTCACTCATCAGATATGCACGCCAGATGCGCGCTACCTGGATCAGATTGGGAGTGTACGATTTGGCGGTACCTGCGGCGATCTTCGACTCACCGATCTGGATGGCCGTATTGGCATTGTTTAACCAACCGGATAACTGGTTGTAATAGTTGGTAGACCATCCGTCGTTATAACTGCCTACATTGATCGCACCGCCATCCCAGTCGCTGGCCTGCCGGCCGGCCGGTTTCCAGTACAATACAAAGGAGCGCTCGGCCACATCCGGATCCATTTGCGCACCAACGATGGAATTATTGATAAAGTATTCTACCTGCACCTGCGACGAATCCGCAGCAATCGGGTTTACATTTATATCTGAAAATTTCTTACAGGATGCGAGCAGCAATACCGCACATACTGATACCGACATCTTCTTTATTATATATTTCATGATCATAAGAATTAAAAGTTAGAAACTCAAGGTTACATTAAACATGTAGTACCGGGATGTGGGAGGCGCACCGTTCTCGAACCCAACGGCATTAGAGCCAACGGCAAATACGGATTCAGGATCCATTCCCTGCATATGGCTGCTGATCAGCCATACGTTGTTACAGGATACACCTACCCGCGCTCTTTGAATAAACGAATTGCCCAGCATCTTCTGCGGAAGCTGATAGCTCAGCTGCACGTTCCTTAAGCGGATATTGGATGCATCATAAAGATTGGCCTCAGTGATACCGATATTACCACTTTGAATGGCCTGCCAGTATTGTTGTGGGGTTACTTCCTTCGTATTGTTTACATATCCTCCGTTACCATCGCTGATCACACCGGGAACCACCATATTGTCCCGGGCGCCGTTTACAACGGTAGCCGCAGCCGTTCCTGCACGCTGCATGCTTGCCAGCGTTGCTGAAAAGATTTTTCCGCCGAAACGTCCGTCCAGTAAGAACGACAGGCCTACGCCTTTATAGGAGAAGGTGTTGGTATTTCCCAACAGGAAATCCGGTTGCTGGCTGGCCAGCCGGCGCGCATCTGTGCCCTGGGGTAATCCGGTAGCGCTCAGCAGCAGCTGACCATTGTAAGGGCTGTTGGGATCGGTTACTCTCTGGAAAGCCGATCCGTAGATCTGTCCGTACTTTTGTCCGGATTCCGCATAAACGGTTACGGCATCATACCCACCTAAAGAATAGAGATCAATACCCGGAGCAATTGCATTCACCACGTTCTTATTGTTTGAGAAATTTACCTGTGAGGTCCAGTTCAGCCCGTTCGGGTTATCCAGGATCTTACCATCCACAATCAGTTCAATACCCTTGTTCTGAATATCCCCGGCATTGATCATCTTGTATTTGTATCCGCTGAGCGGATCCAGCGGGATGGCAATCAGCTGGTTGGTGGCATTCGTTTTGTACCAGGAGAAATCAATTCCCAGCCGGCTGTTAAACATGCGCAGTTCTGCACCCAGTTCGTAGGTTTTTAACAGCTCGTTCCGAACATTCGGATCAAACAAGGTTTCGTTTCTTCCGGCAGTTGTATTTCCGTTTGCATCCTTACCAATGGTATAGGTATTGTACAATTGGTAGGGCGCCATATCGTTACCGGCCTGCGCGGCAGAAGCCCGCACCTTACCATAGCTCAGCCAGCTGGGCAATGAGCCTCCGTTTTGACGGATCATATCCGTAATTACGAAAGACAGGTTGGTAGAGCTGTACAGGTAAGAACGATGGTCTTTGCTCAGTACGGAAGACCAGTCATTGCGCAGGGTTGTTTCCAGGAACAGGTAACCATCCCAGTTCAGTTGCAACGATCCGTAAACTGAGTTGATCTTTTTATTGCTGTACAGTTCATCAACCGTTGCCGGGTTCTTTCCGTTGTTTACCGAGAAGAGATCCGGTACCACCAGGTCGCCGGAACCTGTTTTGATCGAATTTACATTTTGTGACATCAGGTTACCGCCTAATGTTGCCAGGCCACCCAGTTTACCGATCACATTATCTTTACGTGCAGTAATCAGGGTGCTGTAGTTGGTTTCTGAAAAAGAGTATTTCCCAATGCTGTACTGGCCGGTAGTGGTAAGTGGACTTCCGGAATAGGTTTTACCCTCTGCAACTACATTGTACATATCTGAACCTGCTTTTATTTCGGCATTTAACCAGTCGGTAAATTCATATTTCAATGACCCGGTCATGATATACCGGTTACGCGTATCACTGTTCAGATAGTTATCCTGTGCCCAGTACGGGTTTACCGTGGTGCTGTTAGGTGCATACCAGATCATCTTTCCGTTTGCGTCTTTGCTTTGCTTAAAGTCTTCAATGTTCAGCGACACCGGCAATATGTACATCAACCGGTAAATATTTCCGGAATTGTTCCCCGCCTGTGGGCGGTTGGTTGCTTTGGAGTTGATGTACTGCAGTTTTGCATCCAGCGTCCAGCGGTCATCTTTCCCGAATTTCGACAGGGCTCTTGTGGTGATATTCGTACGGCCCAGCTTGGCACCCGGTATCATGCTTTTATCATCGAGCCGGTTTAACGACGTATAAACAGAGGTTCCCTTGAACTGCTGTGAAAAAGTAATGCTTTGATTGGAATTAAAGCCGGTTCCGAAATAATTATGAATATTGTCATAATATTTCAGCGGCACCGTAGCACCATTCCAGTTTTCCACATTCTGTCCTTCGATCTTGGGGCCCCAGCTGTTCGCCTGTGTTTTATCATAAACGCCTGTAGAACCCTGGCCAAAGGCGGTCTGCCTGTCGGGATTGGTAAAGATGCTCTCCAAACCGATGGTAGAAGAAACCGTAATCCCCAGGCCTTTTTGCGCCTTCCCTGTTTTGGTGGTAATTAATATAACACCATTACCGGCACGGGAGCCATATAAAGAAGCGGCTGAAGGGCCTTTTAATACGCTGATGGAAGCAATGTCATCGGGGTTGATATCCGAAAGGCCGTTCCCCATATCCAGTGAGGGGTTCCAGTAATCGTTGGTAGCCCCGGGCACGATGCCGGATTGGTTAATACCTTTTCCCACACCGGCTCCGGAAGTATTGCTGATGGGCACCCCATCTACTACGATCAGGGGTTGGTTATCGCCGGTAAGTGAATTGTTTCCCCGCAAAATAATCCGCGAAGATCCGGCGGGTCCGTTACTGGAACGGGTCACCTGCAGCCCCGCTACCCTTCCGGAAAGCGCATTGGTCACATTGGGCTCTTTGGCATCCGACAGGGTTTCTCCTTTTACTTCCTGTACGCCGTATCCAAGCGATTTCCGCTCTCTTTTAATACCCAGCGCCGTTACCACCACCCCTTCCAGGCTACGCTCCACCGAGCTTAGCTGAACGGCGATCGTATTATTGTCGCCTACTTTTATGGTTTGGGTTGTAAAACCCACAGCGCTGATTTCCAGATCAGGATGATCCTCCACGGTGAGCGTGTATGCTCCATTGTCGTCGGCAACTACGGCCTGACCGGAACCTTTAACGGTTATGGTAGCGCCCGGTACCGGCTTACCATCCGCATCCGTAATGGTGCCGGTGACGGTACGCTTTACCTGGGCCATTAAACTTCCTGCACCCAAAAAAAGAGCCAGGAGCACCAGTAGTGCATGTTTCTTCTTCATTTTCTCTGTGTTTAAAATTTAAATTAATTATACAGTGTTTGGCAGAGGTGATATCGTTTTTAGAGATTGTATCCTTTTTGTTTTTGACAGATTTTCCAGCACCAGCGCCGCCGCGCCGATCAGCTCGGCTTTATGCCCCAGGGTCGACATTTTTACCACCGTATTGCCCACCAGGCGCGGAATACAATGTTCATTTACCGCCTGCAATACCGGTGCCTGCCAGATACGGCCAGCCTGGGCGCCACGGCCGCTTAGCACAATAAGCTCCGGGTTAAACAGATGGATTAGTACGGCCACACCCCGCCCGATATCATAACCGGCAGCCGTAAGCAATTTAACTACATACTCGTCACCCATCTGTGCCGCCTTTACGATGGCCTGCCAATCCTTTTCTATTGAGCCGGTACGAAAATCTTTTTTCAGGAACGCGGAAGTACTTTTTCTTTTTAATCCCTGCTCCGCTTTTTCGAGGATCACTTTTAAGGAAGTTTCTGTTTCCAGGCAGCCCTTTTTCCCGCAGGAGCATACTTTATTGTTATCAAAAAAAGGAATATGGCTGAATTCCCCGGCAAAGCCGTTTCCACCCCGGTACAACTGGTGGTTCAGGATCAGTCCCAGCCCGATACCCCAGCCGATATTGACCACCATTGCATTGCCCACGCCCATGGCCGCACCAAAATGCTGCTCTGCCAATGCGATAATACTGGAGTCATTGTCAATATAAACGGGCACATCCAGTTCCTTATGCAGGTAGCCCGAAATACTGTTATCATCAATAGAAACAAAGGAATAATTCACGCCTTTTTGCGGATCAATAAAACCGGGCATCCCGATCCCCACGCCGAGGATTTTCTTTTTCGGGATCTTGGCCTTCTTGATGGCCCGCTCAATCAGCGCTTTTAAATGCACCAGCGCTTCCGGGTTATCCGCCAGTTTCAGCTCTTCCTGCTGCAGCGGCATCACCGGTTTGTTTTCAAAATCCATTACCAATACCCGCGTCACCAGCTGATCCATGGCCACAGCAATCACATACATGGCATCGGGTTTTACGGAGTACATCGCCGGCCTTCGCCCGCCGGCCGAAGGTGCAAGCCCGTTTTCCACCACGGTACCTTCCTCTACCAGGTTGGCCAGTAATTGTCCCGTAAAAGGAATACTTTTGCCAATGCGGGTGGACAATTCGGCACAGGACAACGTACCGGCATAGTAAAACTCCCTTAAAATCAGCAACTTATATTGCAACCGTTTTTTCATAGCTACATTTATTAATACAAATTTAATAAACTTATTAAAAAAATTAAAAAGTTTATTAAAAAAATCTTATTTCAAGAGGGGAATATTGCTTCGCAAGATCCGGAAAATTTATTCATCTTTGCTGCCCTTTTTTTACAACCGGTTAAAAACAGATTACCACCGGAAAAACCAATCGAATGAAACAGTCCCGCAATGCTGCTATCGGTTTTATCTTTATTACCATGACCATCGATGTGATCGGCTTCGGGCTGATCATACCCGTAATGCCCAAACTGATCGTGGAGTTAAAACACATCAGCATCAACGAGGCCAGCGTATACGGCGGCGACCTGCTGGCACTTTATGCCATCATGCAACTTTTATTTTCCCCGTTTATGGGCAACCTGAGCGACCGCTATGGAAGGAGACCGGTACTCCTGCTGTCGTTACTGGGTTTTTGTGTAGATTACCTGATCCTGGCTTTTGCACATACCTATTCGCTGCTGGTGGTAGGACGTATTTTATCTGGTATCACCGGGGCGAGCTTTACAACGGCCACGGCCTATATTGCAGACATCAGCACCAATGAGAACCGGGCAAAAAATTTCGGACTGATCGGGGCTGCCTTTGGACTGGGCTTTGTGATCGGCCCGGCACTGGGCGGACTATTATCGGTATGGGGGCTAAGGGCACCGTTCTTTGC
Source organism: Niabella pedocola (assembly GCF_021044425.1). Taxonomy (GTDB): domain Bacteria; phylum Bacteroidota; class Bacteroidia; order Chitinophagales; family Chitinophagaceae; genus Niabella; species Niabella pedocola. Next base: position 1,618,642 of record NZ_JAJNEC010000005.1, read on the forward strand.
GGCAGCCGGGCTGTGCTTGCTCAATTTCCTTTACGGTTATTTTGTGTTACCTGAATCGCTGAAGCCCGAGCACCGGAGACCCTTTAGCTGGCTCAAGGCAAACCCTGTCGGGTCCCTGCGCCTGTTCTTTAACTATCCCGGCATCCTGGGGCTGGTGCTTTGCTTTTTATTTGTATTTCTTGGAGGTCATGCGGTTCAAAGCAACTGGAGTTATTTTACCATGGATCAATTTAAATGGTCCGAAAAAGAGGTAGGGATCTCGCTGGCCATTGTGGGGGTTTTGGTGGGCGTGGTACAGGGCGGACTGATCCGGTATACCAATCCCCGGCTGGGTAATGAAAAAAGCGCTTATATAGGATTGTTCTTTTATGCCTTTGGTATGATCCTTTTTGCTTTTGCCACCAGCAGTTGGATGATGTATGCCTTCCTGGTTCCTTATTGTATGGGGGGTATTGCCGGTCCGGCTTTGCAGGCCCTCATCACCAACGAAGTACCGGCCAATGAACAGGGGGCCTTGCAGGGCGGTCTTAATGCGGTAATGAGCCTCACTTCGATCATTGGCCCGCCGATGATGACCCGCACTTTCTTTTATTTCAGCCATGATCAGGCCCCGGTTTATTTTCCGGGAGCTCCTTTTGTGCTGGGCGCAGCATTGATGCTGATCAGCGCTGTAATTGCCTATTATGTACTTCATGTTAAAAAGAAACCAGCCACGGTTATATAAGACCAGGCCGGTTTCTTTGTCTATCACCAAATCAGGAATCGTACGGGTTGCCCTTAAGCCTATTGCAGGGCAGCCCGTACGGTCTTAGATGTATATTGCTGCCCGTCTTTATCAACCTGTATGATGCGCACAAATAACGGGTGTCCGGTTTCAACAGTAGCCGCCTTACGTTTGTTACAGGCCACAACGAAACAAACGCCCGCCAATGCCAGGGCTACCAGGGCCCGCCGTCTTCCTGCCCAAACGCCCATCAGCAGCGGGCATAAAGCCAGCATACCCAATGCGGCAGCACCCGTGGCTGTTGTAAATGTGTAGGAAAGCGGTTGGCTCGAGCTGCCCTGTATGGCCTTACTGGCCACGGCTCCTGCATGTTTAAACGTGTTGCCGTCCGCCGATACTTCTACCTTGTAGTGCGAACAGTTTTGCTCACTTGCCGTTTCCCAGTCAACCCGGAGCTGTCCTTCTGAAACGGAAGCCCGCACTCCGGTAAAGACCACCGGAAGTACGGGGTCGGGCGCCAGCTTTACCAGCCAGGCTTCCCACCAGCCATGGCTACCGGTTACATCTCCGCCCGGGGATTCGGTCATACCGGCCACAATATATCCTCCGTCTGCTGTGGGTTCAACAGCGATGGGATCATCGGTTAAATGGCCACCCATCGACTTTTGCCATTGAAGTGAACCACCAATATTGATCTTTACCATCCAGTAATCCAGGTTCCCTTTGGGATTGGTAATATCTCCGTTATCGGAATTGGTATACCCCGCTACAATATAGCCGTTATCCGTAGTTTGCTGTATGGAACGGGCAACATCAGCCCCGCGCCCGCCGTAAGTCTTTTGCCATTGGATGCCTCCGCTGTTACTCAGTTTTACCACCCAGTAATCGCTGTTGCCGTGGTTACCGGCAACATCCCCGCCGGTGGATTCTGTATACCCGGCCACGATATAGCCGCCGTCAGCAGTTTGCCGGACGGCATTTGCCGTTTCACCGCCCGCTCCTCCCAGCGACTTTTGCCACTGGAGCGCTCCGCTGCCGCTCAGCTTCACCACCCAAAAATCCATATCACCATGGTTACCTGTCACATCTCCGTCATTGGAACGGCTTGAACCCGCTACAATATAACCGCCATCCGTAGTTTGCTGTATTGAAAAGGCCCGGTCCTCCGCACTGCCTCCCAATGTGCGCTGCCATTGAATGGCACCCGTACCACTCAACTTTACCACCCAGTAATCACTATTGCCGTGGTTACCGGTAACATCCCCGTCTGTTGAATAGCTAAACCCGGCCACGATATAGCCTCCGTCAGCGGCCTGCTGTATGGCATAGGACACATCAGAGGAATTACCCCCCAGCGCTCTCTGCCATTGAAGATCCCCGTTGCCGTTTAATTTTATCACCCAGTAATCATAACTGTTCCGGTATCCGGTAACATCCCCGTCGTACGAGCGGGTATGACCCGTAACAACATACCCGCCATCCGCTGTTTGCTGTACGGAAGTAGCATACTCATCAATAGAACCGCCGTAGGTCTTCTGCCATTGGATAGTGCCGCTGCTGTTTACCTTTACGATCCAGTAATCATAGCTTCCCTTACCACCGCTTACATCTCCGTCATCGGAAGTGGTGTAACCCACCATAATATACCCGCCGTCCCTTGCAGGTGCTACATCATAGGCTACGTCGTAGGCTGAACCGCCCATGGCTTTTTGCCACTGGATGGCGGGCGCCTGTGCCTGTACCCCGAAAGCAGCACCGGCAATGAGGCATAAACATGCGGCGAATTGCACTGTTCTTTTTTGTAAGTGATTCATATGTGTTTTAGTTTGAGTGTTGATCCTGTTTCCCTGTTCTTTCGAAAAGCCCGGAAGGCATGTGTATAGCAGCCTGTGGTATTTTTCTGACGGTTGCCAAAATTAGATCGTGCCAACAGGCGTCCTTCACACAATCGACAAAGCGCACCCCCTGCCGATCAACTATCGCTGAAGCCGATCAACAGCAATCGGCTAAATGAAATACAGGTATCAAAACAAGGGGTCATCCCCGCCGGTACGCACGAATCCGGACCAGGCATTTATCGTGGGCCCCGGTTGCACACAGAGGGATTGGTGCCGGAGCAACCGGTTATTGCATTGTTTTTAACCGCCTGAGGAATCGTATTCCGGACTTTTTCCGGTAGTGAAGTGGTATATTTTTATGGGTGTAATGTAATAGGAGAACGGTTATAGGTCCCGTATTCAGGCCGGAATACAAAACTCAAAGCAAAGCCCCGATCCGTTATCGGAAACCGCCAGTTTTTCGTTGTAATGCCGCTCCAGCCGGCGGGCCATGTTCACCAACCCTACACCCTTTGAATGAAAAAGCTGGTCAACTGTTCCGGAAAAAGGACGTCCGGTATTACTGATTGCGATATGTACTTTTGCGCCTTTCTGCCGGCAGGTAACCGAAACCGCTCCCCCGTTAATCGCAGGCTCGATCCCATGTTTCACCGCATTTTCCACCAATGGCTGCAACAACATGGGAGGTATCCGTACCCTGGCAATGCTGCCGTCTGCATCAACAGAAAACCGGAGTCGTTTTCCAAACCGTGCCTGTTCTAAAGCAAGGTAGGTGCGCATAAAATTGAGCTCATCCGAAAGCGGCACCAGCTCCTCCCGGGTAGACAGCAGTGCATACCGGAATGTATCCGCCAGCCGGGCAATCAGCATCCGCGCCTGCTCCTGCTCGGGAGGTAAGGAGGCACTGATACTGTTAAGCGTATTGAATAAAAAATGCGGCTGTATCTGCGCCTTCAGCGCATTGATCTCTCCCTGGTATGCCAGCTCCCGCAACTCTTTTTCTCTCGTCAGCTGCGTTTCCCGCTCCCGGAAAAAATGATAAATATGCAGGATACCGAATACCTGGATATAAAAGAGCAGGTTGGGCCCCAGGTTCTGGATGATCTGCCGGGTAGTCATCCGCGGCAGGCCATCCAGCGGGTTATACCACTGGTACAGCAGCACCCATATTCCATAATAAATGTAACAGGTAGCAAAATGCAGCAGGAACCGCTTTTTCAACGGCCAGTGCGTCAGCTTTCTGAAATGGATCCACCACACCGGGAAACAGGCAATGGCCATAAATACACAGTCGATGGCCAGCTCTTTAATATAATGGAGCGATGCCCGGTATTCGATCAGCCGTGGCATACCGTACAGGATGCTCATGATTACAAAACACGAGATAAACAACAAAAGCTCTTTCCGCGTAGCATTCGGCGATTGCGACGGTTGCGTCATAAATAGGCGATTAATGGATGCAAGTTTACAATAAATAACCATCGGTACGGCTCAAATCTACCAACCGCCCGGTTGGCCGACGAAAACCTGCTGCCGTTCGGCCACTCACAGGATAACTCCGCGGGTCCTGGTGTTGTTTGTCGAAAAGAACAACGACATTCAGGAATTCGGTTTATCTTGGCTCTTATTTACCCTTTCTAGCAAAAAACGGTTATGTCAAAAAGATCCGTACTGGTTGTGGATGATGAGGAACATGGAAGAGTACTGGTAAAGCAATACCTGAAAGCCCATGATCATTTTTTTGTGGCAGGCGAATGCCACAATGGACTTGAAGCTATCAAATACATTAACGGGATGGAGCCGGACCTCGTGTTTCTCGACATCCAGATGCCGGGCGCCGATGGTTTTGAAGTATTGCAGCGTATTGAGCACGTGCCCCGCATCATTTTCACCACTGCATTTGACCAGTATGCCATTAAGGCTTTTGAGATCAATGCCGTCGATTACCTGCTGAAACCTTATACCCGCGAACGCTTTGATAATGCCATGACCCGTTTAAACACAACGCCCCAGCAGCTTTCCAGCTTGATGGCGGAGGTTACCGCAACAAGAGGCAGCTATCCCGAGCGCATCATGGTGGAACATAAAAAAAGATACCAGAATATACCGGTGGCAGCTATTATTTATATGAAGGCCAACCGCGATTATACCGAAGTGCATACAGCATCGGGCTCCTATTTAAGTACACTGGGCATCAGCATTATCGAAGGGAAGTTTGACCCGGCCAAGTTTATCCGCATACACCGTTCTGTTATTGTAAATATGGATCACGTACAGGAGCTTTACCGCGATGCGGGCAAAACCTTACTGGTAATGGATAACGGGCTGGAGCTGAACGTGGGCCGGAACTACCTGGGCCATATCAAAAACCTGATCATTTAATAGTATAAACAGCCGTCATTTCGTGTTCCCGGCTGCCATTGTTAAACCGGTGCAGCAACACCAGCCGGCTTGTTTCGGATATGGCGACTTCGTATACTTTAGGTCCGGTGTTTTCTTCATTTACCGTTAGTTTTTTCTGCAGGGCATCGTAGGTCCAGTTTCCGGTTTCTCTTTGTGCCGTTTCCTCCTCACAACGGGCAGCGCCGTAAAACCGGAGTACCCGGCGATTGCTCCTGAAAAGAAGACCGTTATCCCGCTCGCAAAGATCCAGTTTTGCAGCAATATCCGTTTCCAGCTTGCCGTCCAGATCCCAGTCTACTGCGGGTTGTACGGTTAGCGAAACCAGTTGCCAGTTCTTTTCTGTGAAAGGCACTTCGCCCTCCGAAGCGTTACGCGCCTGCAGCTGACAGGAAGCAACCGCAAAGAGGCTTATGATAAAAATTCCATACAGGTGCCCCAACGGCCAACCGGTTGTTCTGTTCATAGTTGTTAATACGTTTGAATTTTCCGGCAAAACTAAGCGGCCATTCTGTTTCCGGGCCGCCCCTTCTACAAGCAGCGGTTCCGGAAGACAAAAGGCCGGTTTTATCGACAAATACCATTTACACTTCCATGCCGGCCAGTTGCGGGTTTCAAATGTTCCGTGTTTTGGTTCCCTCCCACCAGGCTCATATAATCGCAATCATCATCTGGTTGCGGAGAAGCCCGGTTGTATTATGTCTGTTCATCCCCGTATGCTGTTGTTCAACTGCCGTATATGGATTTAGAAGAATAACTCAAACCAGCGGCCGATCGCAATTTATCTTGCGCGGGCCTTTTTAAAGGGTATTGATAAACCTAAAATCAACTATTAAAATGAAAAAACGAACTATTGCAGCTACCCTATGCCTACTGGCGCTTTTTTTTGCTGGCTGCTCCAAAAAAGAAGGCCCATCTTCAGATGAAGATCCGGGCAAACCTTCTCCTGCAGATGAAGTACGCACACCTGTTCCCTTTCAGCAACTGCCCGCATCTTCCCGGGAATTTACGGTTGCCGGCACCCGCACTTATGTGGATCTAATGGGAAAACAACGCAGCAAGTTGCCTGCTTTCCGGAGTCTATCCGTTAAACAAAATACCATGCGGGGATATGTAAAAGATATCTATGGCCGCCCGCTGAAGGGAGCTGATATCGGCATCCGCTCTTCCATCATTGGCGGTACCTACAGTTCAGCCTCCGGTCAAACGGATGCCAATGGCTATTATGAGATCCTGCTTCCCGTAGGTACCGTTGCCGTTTGGGGAGCCAAATACCTGATGGATTATGAATCAGGAAAGGCACCGGTGTCCCTGTTTCCTGCAGACAGCAGCCTGGCAAGCTTCACGTCTACAAACGGGGCTGTAAAAAACTTTGTGCTGCTTCCTTATGGCCAGGGGCAACCGGAGCAGATCATCAAGGGCCCCTATTGGCCCAGCAGCTATATGGGCGGTTCCATACATCTTTCGTACAGCCTGCGTACTGAGTCGCTGCCCCTGCCCGGAAGTTTTCCGGTGGGTTCGGTGATCCTTATAAAACTTACGCCGCTGGATCTGTTGCATGCCGATGAAAAGATCAGCTTCAATATCCGCAAAGTGGTAGAAAGCAATGAGCTTTACATCAACAATATTCCCCTGGGCCGTTATAAACTAGAGCTGAAACTGGAGAACGGCCCCGATATCCGTATGGCAGAAAGCATTAACCTCAAGCCGGATTTTGGTATGCAGCCCAAACAGGCATCAGGCAGCACCCAGATCACCTTTATCCCCGGAGATCCCGAAGTGATGGTGTGGTATGGCAACTGGTGGATCGTACCCATCAATATCGAACTGCCTTAATGGTGAGATAGTGATGCATTGTTATTTTATGAGCCGGCCGCAACACTACGATGAAGACCCGTTGTAGCTTGTCAACCGCGGCGGATCGCACACTTCAGCGTCCTTCCACGCAGCATCTTTTTACGCAGCGTCTCCCGCAGGGGGCGCTGCATATCTATATAACCGGATCCCGCAAAGGAGCACCGTGCATATGATTATCAGGATAAGAAGGCCGTCAGCGCCTCTACATTTTTCTTTTCGCTGCCAATAAAAATGCGGTCGCCAACGATCACCACCGGGCGCTTCAAAAACGTATCCTGCTTAAGGATATAATCGCGATAATCGCTTTCTGTTAGTTTTTTATCTTTTAATCCCAGTTCCTTATACAGCAGTGCCCGGCGACTGAACAGCGCCTCATAACTCCCTGCAAGCTGTTTCATTTCGCTTAACTGTTGCGGCGTTATCTTTTCCGTACGGATGTCTTGCAGCTGAAACCCGCTTTGCGCGCTGATTCCGGCATCTTCCATTATTTTTTTACAGGTATCGCAGGTGGCGAGGTAATATATTTTTTTCATGTTGAGAGTTGAGATTCGAGAATTCAGATTCGAGAATTGAGATTTGAGATTTGAGATTGGCAGATATCATTTGACTGCTGATAGCGGACTATCGGCAGCCGTGCAGCCGGAAAAAAGATCACCCCTCCTGCATTCCGCATTCATTATTTTAAATTTCATTTCTTGTATCCGCCGGATTTAAAGATCTTTTCTGCCAATTGATAATAGCTTAGGGCTTGCCGGTATAAACTATCATTCATCTTCATTTTTGTAGCAGTTCCGGAGCTGAAATCAGGGCGCTGCTGTTCTACTTTAAGCGGCGGCTTTTGTACAATCAGCTGACTATCTCTTAAATAACCCAGTCCGCTATATGTGCTGATAAACGCCCGGTCCTTTCCGGCCGGCATGCGCAGCAGATCCTGGCCAAAAAATTTGGAACGGTAGCTTTTATTCAAAAGCCCCAAAATAGTTGGCACCACATCTATCTGGGAAACCATATGATCCACTACCTGTGGCTGCAGGTTGGCCGGACTGTAAATAAACAGCGGAATATGATACCCCGTAACCGGCAGGTCTGTTTTACCGGCTGCCGAGGCACAATGATCCGCAACAATAACAAATACAGTATTTGCAAACCAGGGTTTTGCAGCCGCCTGTTTCAGGAAATTGCCGATACAATAATCCGTGTATTTAACTGCTCCTTCCCGCTTCTGCAATTTTGGAGAAATATCGATCCGCCCTTCCGGATAGGTATATGGCCGGTGATTGGAAACCGTCATGATCTGTGCAAAAAATGGTTTTCCTGTTGCCGCATTTTTATCAAACTGCTTTAAAGCCAGGGTAAACATATCCTCATCCGCCACGCCCCAGATATTGGCGTAGTGGATCTCCTCCGGCTTTAGCGCAGAGCGGTCGATCACTTCGTAGCCATTGGCCGAAAAATAAGGCCCCATATTGTCGAAACTACTATACCCGCCATATAAAAATTGCGTGGTATAACCCCGTTCCCGCAACACGGCGCCAATAGTAAACAGGCTGTCGTTATTGGGCCGCCGCACAATGCTTTGTCCGGGTATGGGTGGTATAGCCAGTGAAAGCACTTCCAGTCCGCGTACGGTACGGGTGCCGGTGGCATAACATTTATTAAAAAATATGGATTGCCGGCTGAGACTATCCAAATAGGGCGTAATATTTTGTGTGTTGCCAAATGTGCCCATAAACCCGGCGCTGAAGCTTTCAATGCTGATGAGTACCACGTTCATCCGTTTTTCCGGACCAGGGTAACTGACCATCCGCTCAATGGAAAAAGTGTCATTGTTAAAAAAGCTGTCTGTGGGCGAACGTTCCAGCAACTGTTTCCGTACTTCGGTTAACGCCTCCCGATCCGGTACCGTTTTATAGAACCGGTAAAAATCCAGGTCGTTATTCCAGAAGGCGGCACCAAATTCATATACGCCGTTACCGGCCAGCTGGTTCACATAATCGTTATCACTGAAATTTTTGATCCGGTTATTGATCAGGAAATACACCAGTACTGGTACGGCAAGCAATCCCAGCGCCAGCAGCGATCGCCTTGAAAAACCCGGCCGGGCAAATGCCCAGCCATCCAGGCGCTTCCGGATAAGCAGGAATATCAGTAAGGTTACCAGCAATACCCCTGCAATGATCCAGCCGATAGGGTACGATTCCCGGATATTACCCACAACCTCATTGGTGTAGATCAGGTAATCTACTGCAATAAAATTATACCGGGAACCGAACTCATCCCAAAAGAAATACTCGCTGATGATATTGAAGACAAACAAAAACAGGACTATAAAAAAGAACACCTTCATCCCGCGGGTTCTCCAGCGGTGGCGATAGGCATCTGTTTTAGAAGCAAGCAGCAGATAAATTCCAAACAACAGCACCACCAACCCGGTAAACACCCAGGGCAGCTTTTTATCAAACTCCTTTGGAATCGGGTTGCGGATCACTGAAAGAATGATCCCGATAATAAAAAGCACAATCATCCCTTTTTTCCAGGGATTTTTGAAAAGGAGGTCATTCGTGAGCCAAGCGATCAGGATAAACGGAATGGATACAAAAGACAAGAAACAAATATCATAAAACAGGCCGATGAAAAAAATTCCCGCGATATTTTTCAATCCCAGCGAAAGATCCGCAAATGAAACACAAAGCAGCACCAGGCGCGTAATAAAATTGATTACGATCCCTGTAAGATACAAAAGCGCCACAGGCTTAAACCGCTCACTTAAAACACCTTTATTATCAACCATTTAAATATTTTTTCTCAAACAGATGTATGGATTTACCGACTGTCCCGGAACAATCGCAGGCTCCGGCAGAATATTCAGGACAAGATACAGATTATTCACGGTGGATCGCATTTTTAGGAGCTGTAAAACCCTGAATTTGTCCGGGGGAAACGCAACGGGCAACCCGTACCCGAAAATGTTATACCACGCGGTCTACTCTTTTAAACCAATACGGTCAAATATTGTTAATTTTGTAAATTAATAGCAGCATATCATGATAAAAACAGGTAATCCAGTGATCAGTATTTATACAGAAATGACTCCGAACCCGGAAACAATGAAGTTTGTGGCTAACAAATTGTTGTACCCCGGTAAAAGCATTGATTTCCCGGATGCAGAATCGGCCAAGCCTTCGCCGCTTGCTACCGAACTGTTTGGTTTTCCCTTTATAAAAGCTGTTTTCATAGCCAGTAACTTCGTTACTCTTACCAAAACCACCGATGCGGAATGGCAAGATATAACACCTTCGATCCGCCAGTTTTTAAAAGACTACCTGGAAGAGGGGAAAGTGGTGATCAACGAAGACGAAGTAGTTACCGTTAAAAAAGAAAGCAGCAATGAAGTATCTGCAGACGACGATGATGTAGTAAAACGCATTAAGGAGCTGTTGGAGAACTATGTAAAACCAGCCGTTGAAATGGATGGCGGAGCCATCCAGTTCCGGAGCTATAACGATGGCGTGGTAAACCTGATGATGCAGGGAAGCTGTAGCGGATGCCCGTCTTCCATGATCACGCTCAAAGCGGGCATCGAGGGAATGATGAAACGCATGATCCCGGAAGTAAAGGAAGTAGTGGCAGAAGCCGAATAATCCATCAGAATTAATACATTTGTTGGCGTCACCAGTACCGGTGGCGCTTTTTAATGCGTTTGATCGTCCTCATATCCCTGGTCATGGCTGTTTTATCAGGCAGCTGTGGATACATGAACAACCCTTTGCGCCGGGAAACGCACCGGCTTCAAAGGGGAAAAATCATTGATACCAGTTCCTTTATTTACGACCTGCCTTACCCCAAAGGTGTGCGCCATACCCTGGTACAGGGTTATTTTACGCAGTTTACCCACAAGCGCCGGGCCGCCCTCGATTTTAAGATGCCGGTAGGTTCTGTGGTATGCGCTGCAAGAGGAGGTGTGGTGGTACGACTAAAAGAAGACGGGAGCCAGGGCGGTATTAAAAAGTCGAACCGGGTACATGCCAATTATGTAGTCATTCAGCATGCAGACAGCTCGCGGGCCGGATACTGGCATCTGCAAAAAAACGGGGTACTGGTACATACCGGCGATACGGTAAAAAAGGGGCAGCCCATTGCGTATAGCGGCAATACTGGGTATACCTATTTTCCCCATCTTCATTTTATTGTATGGACCTTCGACCGCAACGGGCGGTTTAAACAGATGCCCACCCGGTTCCGGATCAAAAAAGGTCCGCGGTACCTGCGTGCGATCCGCAAATACCGGAATCCGCCCGGCTAAGCCGTTCCGGCTGCGATGCATTTTATTCGTTCATTATGCGCTTACTAAAAAAATCATGCTGAAAAAAATTGTGATCATTGGCCCTGAAAGTACCGGCAAAAGCAATCTTTGCGCAGACCTGGCCCGGCATTATCAAACAGACTGGTGCCCGGAATATGCCCGGACCTACCTGGTGGAAAACGGGAAAGATTATACCTATGATGACCTGCTGGTGATTGCAAAAGGCCAGCTGGCACTGGAAGATAAATACAGCCACCGGCTCCGGACCGCCGGGATATCACCGCTTTTTATTGACACCGATATGTATGTAATGAAGGTATGGTGCGAATTCGTTTTTAATCAATGCCATCCTTTTATACTGGATACGATTGCAGCGCGCCGTTATGATTTGTACCTGCTCTGTAATACCGATCTGCCCTGGGCCCCGGACGCCTTAAGAGAATATCCTGACCTTCAGACCCGGGAGGAGCTCTTCAGGATCTATAAATCCCTCCTGATCGACCAGGATACACCATGGGTGGAAATTAAAGGATCGGGCGTTAACCGGCTTCACATGGCTATCAAAGCGGTAGACGGCTTATTGAATTCCGGATCTCGTAACATTGTTTTAACAGAAACCCCTTAGTTTTGGTGCAAAATTTATCACCAAACCGAAAAACATGAAGAAAGTCGTATTTTCTATCGCTATCCTCACAACACTGGGCACCACTTCATCTGCTCAATTCAAACTCAACTCAAAAACTATCGGCGCCGCAGAAAAAGGGGTAAAAGCCGCCACATTCAGTGATGCCGATGCCGCCAAACTGGCCAGCCAGGCTGTAGAATGGATGGACGCCAATAACCCGGTTGCCAAGGCGGATGACCCGTATGCCATCCGGCTGAACAAGATCTTTGCAAAGCATAAAAGTGAAGACGGATTGAACCTGAATTACAAGGTTTATATGGTGAAGGATATCAATGCCTTTGCCTGCGCCGATGGCAGCATCCGGGTATTTGCAGCACTGATGGATCTGATGACCGATGAAGAGATCCTGTCGGTGATCGGCCATGAGATCGGGCATGTAAAGAACAAGGATACACGAGATGCCGTTCGCGCGGCTTATAAAAGAGCGGCTATTACGGATGCCGCAGCTTCCCAGTCCGGAGCCGTAGCACAATTAAGCGAAAGCCAGCTGGGCCAGTTTGCCAACGCCATTCTTGAGTCGAAATACAGCCGCAAACAGGAATCGGAAGCAGATGCCTACGGATACGATTTCCTGAAGCGCAACGGCTATAATGTAATGGCAATGGCCAGTGCTTTTAACAAACTGGCGGAACTGAGCAGCGGCGCCAAGGCCAGCAATACGGAGAAAATGCTGAGCAGCCACCCGGACAGTAAAGACCGCGCTGCCAAGGTGGAAGAAAAAGCCAAACAGGACGGGCTGTATAAGAAATAATTGAGCGCATTTGCAATAGCGCAGCGATCCTCCGGGATCGCTTTTTTTGTGCCCGCAACCGGAGAGCTCCGGGCGGCACAAAACCGGCAAATGCCGTTTTGCTTTACCTTTTTTTTTACCGGCCCGGGCTTAAAAATCGGGGCATTCATCGAATAATTTTAAAACAGAATTTTCAGCGTCCTACTTTTACCACGGTTTAGAGGGCTTAAGAGTGGGCTACCGGATCTTTCCAGATCATCGTACCCCCTCTTATTTTTTTGTATATATGCCACTGAAACACTGAATATTTTGTGCATCGATCTGCGCAAATCACTGCCGGCGGCGACAAGCAAACAACTTTATCCGGTTCCCGTGAAGCACACGCTGGGCGCCAGGGCAATACGGAGCATACAGTGGCATTAAAACTTCTGGCCCTCAGCGGCAAAAAAAATCCCGCCGTATTACGGCAGGATCCAATAACTTATACTACTTGCTACTTTATTCCTCTATTTTTTCATCTTCCAGCCGGGAAACCACCTCCGGTGATACCTTGCGTAACGGGTTGGCCCGCTGCTCCCCATACTCCGCACGCTGGCCGATGATATCGGCACAGGTATAAACGGCCTGGAGGAACGATCCCCCATCTGCCCGCCCCTTGCCGGCAATATCAAAAGCCACCCCATGGTCCGGTGAAGTACGTACAATTTCCAGTCCCGCCGTATAATTCACCCCTTCGCCCTGTGCCAGCGACTTAAAGGGAATCAATCCCTGGTCGTGATACATGGCCAGTACGGCGTCAAATTTTTCGTATTGTCCGCGGGCAAAAAAAGCATCGGCGCTATAAGGGCCAAAGGCCAGGATATTCCGGTTCCGCGCCTGTTTAACCGCCGGGGCAATGATCGTTTGCTCTTCATTTCCTACAAGCCCTTCATCCCCTGCATGTGGGTTTAATCCCAGCACGGCAATCCGTGGTTTGCTGATACCAAAATCCTGCTGAAGGCTGCTGTGGATAATCGCCAGCTTGCTCAGGATCGCCTCTGCAGTAATCTGTTTTGCCACTTCACTGATAGGCACATGTTCGGTTACCAGCGCCACGCGCATATTTTCGGCACACATCATCATCACCACATCCTTGGCATTGAAGCTGGCTTTGAGATAAGGAGTATGTCCGGTGTATGAAAACTGTTCCGACTGTACATTGGTTTTGTGAATGGGCGCCGTTACCAGTCCGTCGATCTTTTTTTCCTTTAACGCGTTAATAGCCATTTCCAGCGAGGTTACCGCATAACGGCCACCGGTTTCATTTAATGTTCCGGGTGTAATGTTCACCTCTTCTTCCCAGCAATTAAAAATAGTTACCTGTTTCGGATTGATCTTTTCAAATTCCCGGGTATGGAAGAAGCTGAAATTGCTTTCCGATATTGTTTTCCTGTAAAAATTCACCGCTTTATTATTGGCGAAAATAACAGGGGTACAGATATCCAGCAGGCGTGCGTCCGCAAACGTTTTTACAATAAGCTCAAGACCAATACCGTTCAGGTCTCCGGAAGTGATCCCGATAACTGGTTTTTGTTTATGCGTCATAAAATGGATCTCAATAATTAAGCAGTGAAAATACGATAAAAACCGTTATGTGGCAGTCGCAAAAGCCGTTTACAACGTATTGTCTTTCTGAACTCGTTTCAGCATCTGTTGATGGATCATTTTTTAAATGCCGAAACAATTCCGATGGCATAACAAATGAGCAGTTTCAAATTGCCGGAGGCAACAAGGTAATCATGCGGAACCTGAAGCCCGCGCAGCATAGGACGAAGCGGCCAGTAAAAAAGCCGGTACAAATAAATTTGCCCGGCTTCACTATAAAGTATTGTATGCTGTTACTTGCTCAGGAACATGCTCCGGTCTTTATACAATTGTCTGAAATAGGGATCTTTCAGGTTTTTGATAAAACGGATGGCCTCTCCGGTACTCTTCATTTCGGGTCCCAGTTCTTTGTTTACCCCCGGGAATTTATTGAAGCTGAATACCGGTTCCTTGATCGCATAACCGGTCAGTTTTTTCTCAAATTTGAAGTCGGTGAGCTTGTTGGCCCCGATCATTACTTTGGTGGCAATATTCAGATAAGGGATCTGATAGGCTTTTGCAATGAACGGCGTGGTACGTGATGCACGCGGGTTGGCTTCAATTACATAAACTGTTCCGTCCTTGATGGCAAACTGGATATTGATCAGGCCCCGGATGTCGAGCGCCCTCGCAATTTTTTCCGCATAATGCTCCATGGTGGTCACTTCCATCGGGGAAAGATTGAAGGCGGGCAATACCGCATTACTGTCTCCACTGTGAATACCAGCGGGTTCAATATGCTCCATCACCCCCATTACATGGAAGTTTTCTCCATCATAGATCGCATCTACCTCAGCCTCCTGGCAACGGTCCAGGAAATGATCGATCAGGATCTTATTACCCGGGATGTGTTTCAGCAGGCTGATCACCGCTCTTTCTACCTCATCGTCGTTCAGTACGATCCGCATCCGTTGTCCGCCCAACACGTATGAAGGACGCACCAATACCGGGTAACCCACACGGTTTGCAATCTGCACCGCTTCATCAACCGTCCAGGCCGAACCATATTCAGGGTAAGGGATCTTTAATTCCTTCAGCATATCGCTAAACCGTCCGCGGTCTTCTGCAATATCCATATTATCAAAGCTGGTGCCCATGATCGCTACGCCCATGTCCTTGATCTTTTCAGCCAGCTTCAGGGCTGTTTGTCCGCCCAGCTGCACGATTACGCCCGCGGGCTTTTCGTATTCGATCAGCTCACGTACATGCTCCCAGTATACCGGCTCAAAGTACAGCTTATCGGCCATATCGAAATCGGTGCTCACCGTTTCGGGGTTACAGTTCATCATGATGGCCTCATAACCCGCTTCTTTAATGGCCAGCAGTCCGTGCACGCAGCAATAATCAAACTCAATACCCTGACCGATACGGTTAGGGCCGCTGCCCAGTACAATAATCTTTTTCCGGTCTGAAACTTTTGATTCGTTGTGCACCAGGTCGCCGGCGCTCAGATCCGATTTGGCAGGAGCATCAAAAGTAGAATAGAAATAAGGGGTTTTAGCTTCAAATTCGGCGCTGCAGGTATCCACCATTTTATACACCCGGTTGATACCCAGTTCCTTTCTGCGGGCATACACGGCTTCTTCCGTATTTCCATGTCCCATGATCTCGGCGATCTGGGCATCGCTGAACCCGTTCACCTTGGCATCCCGCAGCAAATCGGCCGGCAGTGTATCCAGGTTATATTCCGCAATTTTCTTTTCCAGCACGCAAAGTTTCTGGATCTCCGAAAGGAACCAGCGGTCGATGCCATTGGTGGCTTTTGAAATGGTTCCTACCGATACACCGGCCATCAAGGCATCCTTAATGCGGAAAATGCGGTCCCATTTTGGCGTTTTAATATATTCCAGCAGTTCTTCTGCCCGCATCAGGCTTTTACCATAGTATCCCAGGCCGATGGCATTATTTTCCAGGCTCTGGCAGGCTTTCTGCACCGCTTCATTAAAGCTGCGGCCGATGGCCATCACCTCACCCACACTCTTCATCTGCAGGCCCAGGGTATCATTGGCTCCTTTAAATTTATCAAAATTCCAGCGGGGGATTTTTACAATTACATAGTCCAGTGCCGGTTCAAAATAAGCCGAAGTGGTTTTGGTGATCTGGTTTTCCAGCTCATCCAGGTTATAACCAATAGCCAGCTTAGCGGCTATTTTTGCAATCGGGTACCCGGTAGCTTTTGAAGCCAGTGCCGAAGAACGGCTTACCCTTGGGTTGATTTCAATGGCAATGATCTCTTCGGTTTCGGGATTCATGGCAAACTGCACGTTACAGCCACCAGAAAAATTGCCCAGATCGCGCATCATCCGGATAGCCGTATTCCGCATCAGCTGCATTCCGGTATCGCTCAGCGTCATGGAAGGTGCTACGGTAATGGAATCACCGGTGTGCACACCCATTGGGTCGAAGTTTTCTACCGTACAAATGATGCAAACATTGTTGGCCGCATCTCTCAATAACTCCAGCTCAAATTCCTTCCAACCCAAAACCGCTTTTTCCACCAGCACCTCATGAATGGGCGACGCCTGCAAACCCCGGTTCAGGGCTTCATCCAGCTCATCTTTATCATGTACAAAACCGCCACCGGTACCGCCAAGGGTAAAAGAAGGCCGGATCACCAGCGGAAAACCGATCTCCTGGGCAAATTCTTTTCCTTCCAGGAATGAATTGGCCGTTTTTGCTGTGGCCACCTGAATACCCAGTTCAATCATCCACTGACGGAATAATTCACGGTCTTCAGCCTTATCAATGGCCTTGATATCCACACCAATAAGCCGTACATTGTATTCTTTCCAAAGTCCCAGTTCTTCGGCTTCTTTACAAAGGTTTAATGCAGTTTGACCTCCCATTGTGGGCAATACCGCGTCAATATCATTTTCCTGCAGGATCTGTTCAATACTCTCTGTGGTCAGCGGCAAAAGGTATACACGGTCTGCCATCATCGGGTCGGTCATAATCGTGGCAGGATTGCTGTTGACCAGGACCACTTTGATCCCTTCTTCCCGCAAACTGCGGGCGGCCTGGGTGCCGGAGTAGTCAAATTCACAAGCCTGACCTATTACAATAGGACCGGAACCGATAATCAGTACCGTTTTAATGGAAGTATCTTTGGGCATCTTTTAGTTTTCTTTTAAAAAAAATAAATTGCGCAAAAGTAGGCCTAAAACAGGAAAAAGAAGGCTTAATTACCGAAGAATTTCCAGCTTATTTTTAAAAACGAACGATAGTACATTTTTAAGACGGTCAGAAACCGCAATACCGGTACGCTATGGCTTTTCTACAAACCGGTAACTACCGTGCGAATCATAATCAATATGATGTTTTTCTTTTAATTCTTTAATATACCGCAATGTTGTTTTGGTGTGCGGACTGGCTACGCTGTTGCCATATGGTTCAAAACTATGCAATAGCATTTCCTCGAGGCAGCTGCTTACAGACATTCCTTTATGTACCGCCAGATCCTCGAGCAATGCGGCCAGCCGTTTTTCCAATCGCACCGGCACATCCACCCGCTCTATTTCGATGGGCGGTTCCATATTATAGATATAATGCCCAAAAACAAGATCATTTCCATAGGGATCCCGGACGGTATAATCACGGACACCATATTCCCGGTCGGCAATGGGTTCCGTTATGGATGTTCCATTGGATTTGTGAAATGCATACAACGCATCCGCATTTTCAATCATAAAGAAAACGGAGCTCCCGGTATAGGATGCTCCTGCCAGCGCCAAAAATATTTGCTTATCACCAAGGAACACTCCTGCAAAATGAGGTGTGGCGCCCCAGGTGAACCCAAAAGTAAAGCCCAGGTGCCGCGTATAAAAATCAATAGCTTCCTGAATATTGTCCACCTTTAATGTGGGCTGCACCTGTAATGCTTCAACAACTGGAGGCTTCATACAAACGTTTTTCCAAAGCTACAATTAATAACAGACGTTTCCGGTTCCAACTCAACCTGTGAGAAAACAGTTCCCGTGATCCGCCTATCAGTTACCGGCTATCTTTATTGCCAGTTTTACCGCTCCGGCGGCATTTGCGATCCTGCCGGAACTGCAAAGTTCGGAAAGCATTACTTTTTCATCGCTGGTACCGGGTTTAATGACCGGTTCCTTCAAAAGTGTGCCGGACCTTTTTAAAATGTCTACCACCTCTGCCGCCTTTAATTTGGGGAAGTACGACCGTAAAAGGGCGGCAATGCCCGCAACCACCGGGCTGGAAAGACTGGTGCCACTGGCCACCTGCGTACCATCGCCGGCAATGGCACAGTGAATTTCGAGCCCCGGGGCAAACAGGTCTACTTTTTTCTTACCGTAATTGCTAAAACCAGCCACCAATGCGCCCAAACTGGCATCCCCGCTGGCGCCCACCTGGATTATATTTGGCAAAAACCGGTTATCGATAGTATAGGCATTGGGATAATGATCATCCGTATCAATATCGGCGGCATCATTACCGGAACCATGTACCAGCACCACGTCTTTCGACAGGGCGTATTCAACGGCCTCATCCACCCAATGTTTATCGGGCGATATGTATTTTCCAAAGCTCATATTGATCACTTTAGCACCGTGATCAACCGCGTACCGGATCGCAAGCGCTACATCTTTATCAAATTCATCTTTTCCCAGGATCCCCCGGATCATCATGATCTTAACATTATCAGCGATACCATCAATGCCGATGCTATTGTTACGTACGGCGCCGATCACACTGCTAACACCAGTGCCATGATAACCGCTGAAGCCGGTAAGATTATGATTCCCGTACCGGGTCCTTGTAATATCATAATCATCATCTTTCAGCAGGTTTCCCCGGAAGTCCTCCGGAGCTGTGGTCAGTTTTAACAGGTTGTCCTCCTGCTCTTTCTTGTAGTCACCCAGCCCTTTCATAAAGCCGGCATTGCTGGTCTGGCCGTCTTCGAGTATTCTTTTCCAGATCCCGATCCATTCCCTGTTGGCATCGGAAACCGGAATGCTGTCCAGGTCCTTTAAAGTGAACACATCTTTATTCAGCGCTTTTTTCAGAATCGTATTGGACCGTTCGGCCACTTCCCAGTTTCCACGCAGGTTGTCAATGATCTTTGAGGCGCTGTTATACGACTCAACCAGTTTCTGATGCGCCCGTTTCCATTCGCGGTAATGCCACTGCTGGTCCTTTGCAACCGCCGCACTGTCCTTTCCCTCAAACTGTGCCTTAAACCGGTGATAGGTACGCCAGTCATCGCTCACACTTACCGAAAGATTTGTTCCATCCGGTGCGCCCAGGTAATTCCATCCATAGTAGTCGTCAACCAGCCCGTTACCATCATCGTCTATATGATTATTGGGAATTTCTTTAGGGTTCTGCCACAACACGGGTTTCAGATCCGGTTGCAGGGTATCAATACCACTGTCGATCACCGCCACGATCACCGGTGTGCTTTTGCGGCCTTTCAGAAGGGCATAGGCCTGGTTGAGACTGATACCCTGGTAACCATCCTGCTGATAATCGAGGTAATGCCAGTCTTTTATCTTCGGCTTTACAGTTTGCGCTTCGCCGGTATTTGATCCAAACAGCAACACAGCGGTTACTGCCATCCATTTTTTCATGTTTCTTTTTATAAAAGCTATGAAAGTAGCCTTTATTGCTGATTTATTGCTGATTTAAAAATTTTATAAACTCCGATTGTTCATCCAAAAATATAAAACAGTCCTTTAGCTGGTGATAATTTTGTTTATCCGTTACCTGCGGAAAAACCAGTTTCGCCATTTTCAGCTTGTTATTGCCAAATTTAAAACTGGTGATCCATTGCCGCACCTGTGCCGTGGTAAAAGAATTGTATTGGGTACCGGCTCTGAAGATCGCTTCTTTATCATCATCAAACGCTTTGCCGCCAATGGCCCTGGCAAGTGCATTTGCATCCGCGTCCTTCATTCTCGGGAGCCGGGGATAAGTGACTCCTTCCGGGTACGCCAACGGATCGCGGGAAACAACCGGTCTCCCGGACCCTGTTTTTAGCAGTTCCTCGGTTTTTTCTAATTGCATTTCCTGCCGCACGGAAATCGTTACTTTTTGACCGGGTTTGAGATCCACATTTGTTTCGCGGGTAGACGCCTGCGGAAAGAACGGGTCCCATATCCTCAGCTTGTACCTTCCTCCAGGCAGGTTGGCAATGGAAATATTCGACCCGCTTTCCTCAAAGTAGTGGGTAGCATTTTCCAGAATAATATTAAAGCTGTGATTCCGGTCGTTTTTCACCTGAACCGTCGATTGGGCACCGGCAAAACAAGGCAGGCCCAGCAGCAGGAGGTAGTACAACTTCTTCATAACAATTTTGCTTTACAGCATAGAAGCGCCGTTTTATAAAAGCGTTCGCCTCCGGTTGTTAAGAATGTTACAAATTAAATCTCCCCATTAATAAAAGCAGCTGTTTTACTCCGCTGCTATTTTTTTGCTGCTGTAAATATCACCACGCGATGATCTGCCGGCTTTATTGTTTTGAGGTATGCAAAGATCGCTTTCAGGTCGCCCTCTGTCATACCGGCGTACATGCTCCAGGGCATAATGGTGTTGAATTCATTTTTGCCCACAGGGTGCAGTGCTTCCGGCCTGTTGAATAATTTAAACCGGCTTACGAACATACTATCCGTCCAGGCACCAATGCCGGTTTTAACATCCGGTGTGATATTGGGTGTGCGTAAAACACCAGCCGGCATTACAAATTCCCTTCCTCCATTGAATGCCTTTTCCGGTATGATCTGCCCTTTATCAACGGGTGTATGACACTCCACGCATGCGGCGATGGTCACCAGGTATTCACCCCGCTTTACAATATCAGCCGTATCAGGCCGCGGCATCGGCTCCGCTTTTTTCGGAATCGTATTGATGATAAAGTTCAGGGGGAAGTCGATCTTCCGGGCCGGCGGATCGCTTTTTTGGGATGTCAGGGTGCGCAGGTACGCAATGATGCTTAACACATCCTCCGGATCCATTTTCCCATAATTTAAATAGGGCATTACCGGGAACAAGGCTTCTCCGTTCTTGTTGACACCTGTTGTAATTGTCCTGTAAATTTCACCGTCGGTCCAGCCGGAAAGATGATACGGGGTAATATTTTTAGAATAAAAGGTGCCGGGGAAACCCATTTCGGGGCCAAAATATTCACCGCCCACACCGGTTGAGCCTTCCACAACCGGCCCCGAAAACCGCGTCCAGTCTCTTGTTGAATGACAATCCATACAAACGGCCACATGATTGGCCAGATAGCGACCTCTTTCTACCCGGTCCGGCAAAGCTTTCGCCTGTACATCCGGAGCCTTTCCTACCGCAGGCAATAAAATTTTAAGGTAGCCCAATGCGGCTACCATCAATATAATAATAGCAAGGACCAAAAATTTCAAAAAACGTTTCATAAAGCAGTTCGTTTATATGCCATGCAAAGTTAGCCACACTTCCAGGAAAACTACCCCTTATCACTAAAAATTGCGATATGCAGACACCAAGTCTGCCTGTTTCCCTATTTTTGAATGGATGGCAAAGCATTTTATCTTATCCATACTCTTGTTAGCCGGCTTTTTTTCGCACGCCCAACTTTATAAAAAACCGGTTTACCCGCAAAATTATTTCAGGTGGCCAACATTACTGAATCCCGATATTGTGGCCAACATGGGCGAACTGCGTCCCAATCACTGGCATATGGGTTTAGACGTGCGAACCAATCAAAAAGTAAATCAGCAGGTGGTAGCAGCCGCGGACGGCTATATTGCCTTTGTAGGAATTGAGCCGTTGAGCTGGGGGCGCTGGATCATTATCAACCATCCCAATGGTCTATCCACTCTTTATGGTCATTTAAATGATTTCCGGCCCGATCTTGAAGCCTATGTAACCGATCACCAATACGAGGAAGAATCCTGGGAAACACATCTCAACATTCCGCCCGGAAAATTTCCGGTTAAAAAGGGTGATTTTATTTCCTACAGCGGCACTACCGGCGGCTCCCAGGGCCCCCATGTGCACTGGGAAGTGATCGATACCAAATCCGGAAGACGTTTGAACCCGGACCTGTTTGGCACTCCATTCAACGATATCTATCCTCCATCGATCGTGAAGCTGGTCATGTACGACCGCAATAACAGTACTTATGACCAATATCCGGTGAGCGTTCCTGTTCATAGGTCCGGATCATCGTACACCGTGCCGGGCGGGCAGCTCCAGACGGCGTTCAACAACCTGAGTTTTGCCATACAGGCTTACGATACCTGGAACAGCGCCGGCAACCGTGATGGTATTTACAGTGCCCGGCTTTTTTTGGATGACCGCGAGATCTCCAGCTTTTACATCGACAGCATCGGTTATAACAGTACCCGGTATATGAATTGCCAGGTCGATTATAAAATGAAGGCCAATGGCGGGGCCTGGGTGCAGCATATTTCCAAATTGCCCGGCGACCGGGGCGGCGTCTATTATGACCTGGGGTGGAACAACAATACCATCCGGGTAAAGGATACCAGCGAACATGATATACAGATACTGGTAAGTGATACCCGCGGCAATACAGCCACACTTGCATTCAAACTGAAAAACAACGGAGCAACGCCTCCTGCGGTTAAATCCTACGAATGGCTGCCCAACCGGCTGAACCGCATTTTTAAATATGACTTTGAAGCCTACCTGCCCATGTTTGTTTTATATGATAAAATGAACTCCGGTTATACCCGGCTTTCATCCGGCGGCGGCAGCAGTATTTCTGCAAGACACAAACTGGGAGAAAATGATATACCGGCGCACAGCGACTTTGAAGTACGCATTAAGCCTGAAAAATCCATAGCTCCGGAAAACCGCGATCGCATCGTAATCAAAAGAACCGGCAGCGGCAGTACGGTGAAAAAAGCAAGCTGGAACGGGGAATGGGTGAGCGCATTGTTCCGCGATTTTGGAACATTCGAGGCGTTTGTAGACAACACGCCGCCGTCCATCAATGCATTGGGCAGCGGCGCCGTCGTAGATCTGAGCCGGTCCTCCCGGATCGCTTTTACGCCCACCGACAATTTCGGTATTGCCGACTTTCGCGCGGAAATAGATGGCCGCTGGATCCGGTTCACCAATGATAAGGGTAGAACCTATCTTTATTATTTTGACGAAAAAGTCCCCCCGGGTGAACATACCCTCGCTGTAACTGTTACAGATATTGCCGGAAATAAAACCGAACGAAGCTGGAAATTTAGAAGAGGCGGCGGATCTGTTGCGGATGAACCGGTGCGGGAACGGCCTAAAACCAGCACAAAGAAAACAGCCTCCGGCAAACATACCGTTACAAAAAAGCAAAGCAGTACCCGGTCTAAAACAGCTGCAAAAACAGCATCCGGCAAAACCACAAAAAAAGCCACCGGCAAGAAGAAAAAATAAGATCAAAAACTGTTTACAATTATATGGCAACACATTTGAAAGAAGGAGACAAAGCCCCGGCATTTACGGGTACAGACCAGGATGGAAAAAAAATTTCGCTGAAAGATTTTAAAGGCCAAAAAGTGGTGCTGTATTTTTATCCAGAGGATGATACCCCCACCTGTACCATACAGGCTTGCAACCTGCGCGATAACTACGCCCTGTTAAAAAAGGAAGGGCTTCAGATCATTGGTATCAGTCCTGATGATGAAGCCAAACACAAAAAATTCGAAAAGAAATTTTCGCTCCCCTTTCCCCTACTCGCCGACCCGCGGCATACCATTATTGAAAAATATGGGGTGTGGGGCGAAAAGCAGATGTTTGGCAATAAATACATGGGGCTGCACCGCACTACTTTTGTGATCGATGAAAAAGGCATCATCCAGAAAATCTTCCTCAAACCCAAAAGTGCCAGTCATGCGGAAGAAATCATCAGCAAGCTGAAAAAATAAGCCAGGAAGAAGTCCTTCCGTTTACACGGTTAATTTAGTGCCTTCATAAATTTCCTGGATCGGGATGGCTGTGTCAATCGCACTGATGATTAGCGTTTCGCCAGGTGTTTTATACTCTTCCAGCTCCCAATGTCCCGTGGTATTAAGCCGGAAGGCTTCAATATTGATACTTTCCGAATCGATCAGAATGTAGGCTTTCAATGCCGGAATATCACGGTATAGCTTAAATTTACTACCCCGGTCATAATCTCTTGTAGAAAGAGAAAGGATCTCGATCAGCACAACAGGCGCAACAGCGGTATCGGCATCTTCCGGAGATGGAACAATATCTCCGCAGATAATGGAAATATCAGGGTAGGTGAACAGGGTGTTTTCCGGGATATGGATACGGAGGTCGCTGCCATAAGGTTGACAAGGCCGGCCTTGCAGCTGCATATAGAGTCTTCCCAGCATGTTTTTAAATATCACATTGTGCTTCCGTCCGGCACCGGCTATGGCAAAAATTCCGCCGCGGTAGTATTCATGTTTTTCGGGGGAAGCTTTTTCCATTTCCAGGTATTCCGGAATGGTGTAATATGCTTTCTGGTAAGCAGGTGCCGGCTCATGTAAAATATGATCTTCCATATTTGCAAGTTACCACTTTTTATGGCGGGATTTCTGTCGTATTTTTGGGCAACTGATCATGCATTCTTTCCGTATCAAAGAAAACTCATTCATCGCCCGGCTGGCAGCCGGAAAGTTAAAATCGAAAAATGTGGCCATGGTCCTTGGCCATACCATTCATTTGTATGGGGTTACCCGGGCTGCATTCCTGGCGGATGAGCGCTGGGTACGGCACGAGCTGAAACACATCGAACAATACCAGCAATACGGAACACTGAAATTTTTATTCAAATACCTGGCGCAGGCTATAAAGTATGGATATTTTAACTGTCCGCTTGAAAAAGAGGCAAGAGCCGCTGAGCATGATGCCGCTATCCTGGCCCGGTTTGTACTGAAAAAGGGCGATAAAGTACAGGTATGATGCAGCAGCGGCACCGTCTGTGAAGTTTTTTATCACTAGAGTCCGGCAAGCCGGTAGTGAAGCCCCAATGATACCTGAAGCGGTTTACTTTTTTTGTATACATCCATACCCGTGTTTTCCTTTTGATACAGGGAACTAAAACTGTACCCAGCTCCCAGCACGCCGTCAAGAGGTTTCAGCACCCGGTAACGCATATTCAACTGTCCTCCAATCAGTAATTTCCTCGGGAGGCCTTTTTCTTCAAAATAGCCAGAAACCGCTTTGCCATCACTTCCATAACGAATAATCGTATTGGAATACTTTTTTGCGATAAGGTAATTCAACACAGGACCCGCCTGAAGGCTCAACCGGTTGAATTGTTTTTCAACATTCAGCAATTTCGAGTACAGATAGGTAAAACGAGAATCCCCATAACCGTTCCAGACAGATTTCATAGAAACCGCTTCCATACCTATTTTGGTATCATACGTAAAAACAGTTTGCGTCACACCCAGTGAAGCAGATAGTCCCCAATGATTCGCTAGCCTGCGTGTTATGGCTCCATCAACGTAAAAACCAACACCCGGTTTTGTTTGAGATGGTGCAGAATAATTTACAGGAGATTGTCGTGAATTATCAATATTAATATAGTCTGGAATAACAAAGTCCTCCACATAGATTATTTTGCTTTGAAAGTTCTTCACAAAACTGGCATTTCCTCCTGCATTTACAGAAAGACTGTATTGCTGGGCATAGCCGGCATACAGCTGGGTTACCATCAAAAGAAGCAGTACTGTTTTTTTCAAAAGAAGTCGTTTTATTGCAGATCATTGCGTTTTAGCATCATCAAAAATAACACATTCCCGGATTACCGTATCAGCCAGCTTAACGCGCCAAAATCATACATAGGCTTTGGTGCGCCTTCCAGCAATAGCCGGCCCTGGCTGTTTACCGCTTTTACGACAGCAGGGAATACCGTGCCCTGCTCATCGCGAAATATTACCGGTTCGTTCCGTTTGTATAAAAAACGGTTATATTGCTCAAGCACCAACGCGAATGTTGCTTCAAAACCGGTTTCCAGCGCGTTGAAGCGATTAAAAATGCGTCTTGCCAGTTCGTTAGCCAGCTCCAGGCAATCATAGCTTTTTCCGGTTACCTGTTTGAGGGAAACGGCCTGTTTCAGCTCCTCCGGAAAATGGTCCTGGTTGATATTGATCCCGATTCCCGCCACAGCCCAGTTCCATTTCTGTCCGGTAATGATGTTTTCGATCAGCATTCCAACTGCCTTTCTGTCTTGAAAGTAAATGTCATTCGGCCATTTTATAAACCAGTTGCCCGTTGCCAGATCTGCCAAAAACGCCCGGGTTTCCACGGCAATCATCGCGCTAAGCGCAAATAACTGTGCCAGTTCCAGGCCTTTAGGCGCTATAATGAGGCTCAGGTGAATGTTTTGCCCCGAAGCGGTAACCCATTTTTTTCCTCTTTGTCCCTTACCGGCCAGTTGCTCATGCGCAAAAACCCCCATGCCATGGTATGCCAAACCTTCACGTATCCGGCTAAGGGCATAGTTATTGGTACTGTCTACCTGCGGCAATTCAATGACAGCAGGAATTTGAGAAGCATCTGCCTTTTTTTGCGTCAATATTTGCTATTTTTGAACAAAGTAAAATAAGTTTAAGGACTCCGTTTCTGTAAAGGGACGGATTCCCGTTAAAAAAATATAAATTCTTCTATTTGGAACCATTAGCATCGCTAACAAAACGTAAAATTTCAGGTACAGCCAGGCTTACAAGAAATTCTAAAATTTTCAAAACGATTATTTCTGCCATTCAGGAAAAAAAAGGGGAACATATTGTTTCATTGGATCTCAGGCAGATCACAGAAGCCGTGTCCGATTTTTTTATCATTTGCGACGCAACAAGCGGCCCCCAGATCAAAGCAATCGCCGACAATATTGAATACCGGGTAAAAGAGGCAACCGGTGAAAATGTTTACCAGCGGGAAGGTACACAAACACTGCAATGGGTTTTAATGGACTATGTAAATATTGTAGTTCATATCATGCTGCCGGAACAACGCAAATTCTATAACCTGGAAGAAATGTGGAGCGACAGCAGTGTAAAAGAGCACAAAGAGCCTTAATTGAGGAAAAATAGTAATACCTCTTAAACATTTCAATAAAATTTGCCTTATAGTATCATAATTACAGAACATGTCTCAAAACAATTATAACAGACAAGAAAAACAGCGGAATAACCCGTTTTCACCGAAGCCTTCGGGCAATGGAGGCGGTAATGAACCCAAGAAGGTAAGATTTGGCAGCTATTGGGCATTTATTATCATCCTGGCCATTATGCTGGCCCTGCAATTTCTGAATCCGTTTGGTTCCAGCAGCAGCCAGACCAATTTTCAGGATTTTAAAAAAATGGTGCTAAAGGGCGATGTTCAGAAATACGTGGTGATCAATAACCGGAATGTAGTACGCGTGTGGGTAAACAAAGACAGCATTCAGAAATACCCCGATATTGCAAAGCAGACCAATCCCAAATCGACGCTTGGCGCATCCAACGATCCCCAGTTATTCTTTAAAATAACCAGCGGTGATAATTTCCAGGAGTCGATGGCCGATTTTTATAAAAACCACCCCGAAGTGAAGGTACCTACTGCGGATGTGGATGAAGATAGTGATTTCATGGCCCGTTCAATCAGCTTTATTCTGCCATTCCTCTTGCTTATCGGCGTATGGATATTGATGATGCGCAAAATGGGCGGTGGCGCCGGTGGCGGTGCCGGACCCGGGGGCATCTTTAATATCGGTAAATCCAAGGCGACCCTTTTTGACAAAGGAACCCGGGTAAACATCACTTTTGCGGATGTAGCAGGACTGGATGAAGCCAAAGTGGAGGTAATGGAGATCGTTGACTTCCTGAGAAATCCTAAAAAATATACCAGCCTTGGTGGTAAAATTCCCAAGGGCGCCTTGCTGGTGGGCCCTCCCGGAACCGGTAAAACCCTTTTGGCGAAGGCAATGGCCGGTGAAGCACAGGTACCTTTTTTCAGCCTGAGTGGTTCTGATTTTGTGGAAATGTTTGTAGGTGTGGGTGCCAGCCGGGTACGTGACCTGTTTAAGCAGGCCCGTGAAAAAGCCCCCTGTATCATCTTTATTGATGAGATCGATGCTATTGGCCGCGCCCGTGGTAAAAATGCCATGATGAGCAACGATGAACGGGAAAGCACGCTGAACCAGATGCTGGTGGAAATGGATGGTTTTGGCACCGATACCGGTATCATCGTACTGGCCGCCACCAACCGTCCGGATGTACTGGATTCCGCGTTGTTGCGCCCCGGCCGTTTCGACCGCCAGATCACTATCGATCAACCCGACCTGGCCGGCCGTGAAGCTATTTTTAAAGTGCATTTGAAAGAAATTAAAACCTCCGAGTCGCTGGATATTCACAAACTGGCGGAGCAAACGCCTGGTTTTGCCGGAGCGGATATTGCCAACGTTTGTAACGAAGCCGCACTGATTGCCGCCCGCAAGAATAAGAACGGGGTGGATATGGCCGACTTCCAGGATGCTATCGACCGTGTGATTGGTGGTTTGGAAAAGAAGAATAAGATCATTGCACCGCATGAAAAAGAGGTGATCGCCTACCATGAAGCGGGTCATGCCGTAGCAGGATGGTTCCTGGAGCATGCTTACCCATTGCTGAAAGTAACCATTGTTCCAAGAGGAACCGCTGCTTTGGGATACGCACAGTATACACCAAAAGAGCAATACCTCTACCGGACGGAAGACCTGGTACACCGCATGTGCATGGCCCTGGGCGGCCGCGTAAGCGAGCAGATCTTTTTTGGGAAAATATCCACCGGTGCCGGAAGCGACCTGGAGAATGTAACACAAATTGCCTACTCGATGGTAACGGTATATGGTATGAGCAAAAAAGTAGGTAACGTGAGCTTCTATAATCCCCACCAGGACACTTCCTTTACAAAGCCGTACAGTGAGGAAACTTCTAAACTGATCGATGAGGAAGTACGGGCCATCATTGCGGAATGCTATGATAAAACCGTAGCGCTTTTAACAGAAAAGAAAGTGCAGGTAGAGATCATTGCAAAGGCATTGCTGGAAAAAGAAGTATTGTTCCAGGCAGATGTGGAAACCCTGATTGGTAAACGTCCCTTTGAAGAAAAGAAATTACTGGCGGATGAACCCCCGGTAGTGCCGATTGAGCCGATTCCAGGTGGTGTGCCGCCTACAAGCCCTACAGCAAATTAATCGTTCAATATATAATTATAAAAAGCGTTGTTCCAGCAAAAAGAACAACGCTTTTTTATTGAACAGCCCTGAACGCGGTCTATTTAACCGGCGCCATCCGTTTTTATGGAAAACCGGAAGCGCTATTCCGCCCGCCCCTGGCACCTCCGGAAAATTTAAGGGCTGCTATTATAAGAATTCGTATGGATGCGCGTTTCAGTGGAATAACTGCTTTTGCGATAGCCACCAAAGCATTTCATTATTGGACCAGGTACCGCAAAATGGTTCCTTCCATAACGAAAAGACCACTTCTTTCAGAGCGCTGTCTTTTCGCGGCCAGTTATTCTTCACAGGTAAGGATCCGGCTGATGGCAGTGCTGTCCGTAGCACTATACAACCGGCCTGCGATCCTGGCCATATGGTCGATCCGGTCCTGTGCCAGGTGGTATTCCGGGTTGGCAGATTCCAGCTTTTTTATCAGGCGATGGCCATTAAAATAATACCGGCACTGGTATTTATATTCGGTAGGATTAGCTGCGCCGCCATAGGCATTATCCAGGTACATAAAAATCAGTTCTCCGTTCCGGAAATAATAATCCTCCTTCCATTCACCGTGGTCTTCGGCACCATGATTGTGAATCTTTACCAGCTTTTCATGATCATAATAATAGGTTGCAGTACCTTCCTGGTAAGGTGGCTCACATTTTTCGGGGCTGCGCCAGTTAAACTGCCTGGATATCAGCGGCGCTTTATTAATACGTTCAAATTCGGACCGGATACCGGCTACCATACGGGCAGTGTCTTCCACGACCGGAGCCGGAGCCTCAAGTGAGGCAGGGCTGTTCTTTACGGAACCGGCTTCTTCCGTTCTTTTTGCATCTTCCACGCCGCAGGATCCGAAAAAGAAAACCATCCACAAAACAGAAAAATAGTGTTTCATACTGTCTATTTGCAGTCAACAAGATATTACATATCCCGCAGAAATCGTATCTGTCCGCGTTTTAAAATATTGTAAGCCGATTCCATCCGCTACGTTTGCTAATTAACTAAATTCGCACAGTGATCAGATCCTCAAAAGATACCGTACTAAAGAAGATCCGGGAAGCACTGAGCCAGCCAACACCCATCCCTTTTCCTAAAAGTGAGGGTCAATCGCTGGTTTTCCAGCCGCTTCACCAGGAGCTGGAAATTGAATTTGCAGAGCGTTTTACTGCCCTCCAGGGACAATTTGCTTTTTGTTTAAGCCGGAAAGAATTGATCAGCCAGTTTCATGCACTATTATCTAAAACCGGCTGGCAGAAGCTCTATTGCCAGGAACCTGAACTCGCTGTATTGATAGGCCAGCAACTGGAGATCAGCAGTAACCCGGCAGACCTTGAGGGTTGTGACGTGGCCATTACTAGTTGCGAGTACCTGGTGGCCCGTACGGGAAGCATCGTAATGAGTTCCGCCCAGCTCAGCGGACGAAGAACCAGCGTTTATGCACCGGTTCATATTTGTATCGCCTACACAAGTCAGCTGGTTTTTGATGTAAAAGATGCACTGGAAGGCCTGAAGGAACGGTATGACAATGCATTGCCCTCCCTGATGACCTTTGCCACCGGGCCCAGCCGGACAGCGGATATTGAAAAAACCCTGGTGGTGGGTGTACATGGTCCAAAAGAAGTATTTGTTTTTTTAATTGACGATATCTCCGAATAGCAACCCCTACTATATGCAAAGCAATTACCTGTTTGTATACGGCTCCCTGTTAAGCGGATTCAAAAGCCCGGCTTATGAATATATTGCCCGCTATTTCGAATTGCTTGGACCGGCTACTGCTTCCGGTACCTTATACGACCTGGGCGAATACCCGGCAGCCATTCCGGACAGCAGCGGCCGGAAGATCATCGGAGAACTTTATAAAATCCGTCATACACATCAGCTATCCTACGCCATTGCACAACTGGACGGGTATGAAGGGGTGAACCCCGAAGCCGGTGAAACGGCCGATTACAAACGCGAACTTTCCCAGGTATTTCATAATCAGGAACCTTTTGAGGCCTGGGTTTACTGGTTCAGTCATAACATACACGATAAGCCGGTTATTGCGTCGGGGGATGTACTGGAATACCTGAATTCCAGGAAATAATATTCTGAAATTCAGCACGGCGCATAAATTTCGGTTCAGGAATTATCGAGGATCGTTTTCCCGGATTCGTACCGTGACGGTCGCTTCACCGACAATCGATTTCAACATTATTTAGGCCGGAAGGCTGATAATCTTCACCATCCGGGAATCATAGATCCGGAGCCCATTTGTACACGGATGAAAGAGAACAATCTATTTCACTCCTCCGGGGTTTAACTAACACATTGACCGAATCTATAAATCATTTCATCCTTGAGGATAAAAAACAACAGGAAATCATTTTAAAAGCGATGCGCTTACTCACTCCGGCCGGCGAACCCGTCACAACCAGACATATTCGAATCTATTTAGACCGGGAAGCTGGCTATCATTATTGAACGAGGCATACGGAAGATTTAAATCACGAGGGCAGATTTCACGCTTTCCAGGGTTTAAACAACATACTAACAAATCATAAATCATTTCATACCTTGGGGATTAAAAACAACAGGAAATCATTTTAAAATCGATGTGCTTACTCACACCAGTCGGCGAACCAGTCACAACCAACCATATCCGAGATCTATTTAAGCCGGGAGGCCGGCTATTATTATTGATCGGAGCATACGGAAGATTTAAATCACGCGGGATGACAAATTTCACCCCTCCGGGGTTTAACTAACACATTGACCGAATCTATAAATCATTTCATCCCTTTGGGATTAAAAAAACAGAAAATCATTTTAAAAGCGATGCGCTTGCTACGGCCTGCCGGTACCTTTCACCAACAAAAATATATCTGAATTTATTTAAGCCCGGAGGGCTGATATTATTATTGATCGGGGATAGGAACGGTTTAAATCCCAAAGGGATGGCAGAGACCAAACGACGCTATAGAGCATCCTATTCTTTGGAATTGCCAATACGCGGATCCTCGGTATTCAGCGCTTCATGCATCTATAGGCAACCAATATTATGTATCCGCTTTTATAACAACGACACTCCGGCTACTCATTCGCATATACTTTTTTCCAAAGATCTACCGGGGCATCATTTTCCTGGGGTATGCCCGGAGTGCTTCTTCCATTATCTACATATTGCTGTAACAATGCCGTTAGCCGCTTTACCACATCGGGATGTTCCGCCTGCACGTTGTGCTGCTCCCGGATATCGGCCTCAAGATCGTATAACTGCACAAGCGGCAGCCCCAGTTTAAATGCCTCGGCGTTTCTTGGCTTGGCCCACCCCCCGGAGCCGGGACATAATTCCAGCTTCCATTTTCCCTGCCGGATGGCGAAGTTGCCGTCTATGGAATGATGAACCGTTGCTTCCCGGATCTCGCGTGAAGATTGCCCCGTTAAATACGGCAGCATATTATAACTATCCTCCGCAGCTGCGGCCGGCAGCGGCTTATGGAGGATGCCGGCAACGGTAGCCATAAAATCGCTCAGGCAAACCGTACGGTTGCAGGTTGAACCGGCGCTTACTTTCTGCGGCCATTTCACCAGGAATGGTATGCGATGTCCGCCTTCCCATATATCAGCCTTATATCCCCTGTAATGCAGACTGGGATAATGCCCCTGCGCTTCCACATTCCAGGTATTTAATACATAGGGCGCAAATCCGTTATCACTGGTAAACACGATCAGGGTTTTGTCTGCAATTTTTTCCGCATCAACCGCCTTCAATAATTCACCCACGGCCCAATCGGTCTCCATCACATAATCACCGTATTCGGTTACACCGCTTTTCCCTTTAAACGCGTCCGATGGGACAACGGGTGTATGGGGCGATGGCATGGTAAAGTATAAAAAGAAGGGGCGCTGCTCACGCGATCGCTCATGGATATAGGTCACCGCCTTTGAAGTGAGCGTTGGCAGACAGTCTACCGCTTCAAAGTCAGCGGCAGCGGGGCCTTCACGTACCCATTTCTTTTTGGCGGTGGGAAGGCTTACCGTGTGATCGTTCTCAATAAAAACAAACGGCGGCATATCCAGCGAAGCGGCAATGCCATAAAAATAATCAAACCCCAACGCATTGGGTCCGCCTGTAATACGGCTGCTGTAATCCACTTCCGGTATTTTGCCAGGCTTGGTTACCTTCCATCCCAGTCCGAGATGCCATTTGCCAATACAGGCGGTAGCATACCCGTTTTGTTGCAGGAACCGGGCCACGGTCAGCCGTGAGGGATCGATCAGCGGTTTGCCATAACCATCAATTACGCCCTTTGCCAGCCGGCTGCGCCAGGCATAACGTCCCGTTACAATGCTGTAACGGGATGGCGTACATACCGCCGAAGAAGCATGCACATCATCGAAACGCATGCCCTCCTGCCCGATCCTGTCGATATTGGGAGTGGCGATCCTGCCGTTTGCATTGTAAAGCTTTACATCTCCAATGCCCAAATCATCCGTAAGGATATAGATGATATTGGGCGCTGTGACTGCCTGGTGTGGTTTCTGCCCCTGAACCACGGTAACCGCCAGCAGTAAAAACAGTGCGGTAGCAGTTCGTTGTAGCCGAATAAAAGCATTCATGGATCCTGATTTGAATTGTTAAAGAAAAATGGCATGCATTCGCTCTATAAAAATAGGGGTTAACGGCGCTTTATCGTCAACCATTTTTACCGATGATTCAATCATTTTAACCCTGCGGCCCTTTATTGAAAATTTGCGGTGCCTTTATGCGGTTAGCTAGCTGAGATCCCTGGCCGGTAAGAACCAGTTACATAAACGCAGCCGCTCCATTTGCATGCGCCCAAATCGATTACCTTTGCTGAAATTTATATATCAATTTGCAAGCAGGTAAACATATTTATTTCCTTTCCGATTTTCACCTGGGGGTGCCCACTTATGAAGACAGCCTGGAACGGGAA
The DNA here is from genome assembly GCF_021044425.1 of Niabella pedocola. Taxonomy (GTDB): domain Bacteria; phylum Bacteroidota; class Bacteroidia; order Chitinophagales; family Chitinophagaceae; genus Niabella; species Niabella pedocola. The sequence continues at coordinate 1,652,923 of NZ_JAJNEC010000005.1, forward strand.
AAACTGTTGGTCCGGTTCCTCGATGAAATAAAAGAAAAGGCGGCTGAGATCTTTATCGTAGGCGACATGTTCGATTTCTGGTATGAGTACCGTCATGTAGTTCCCAAAGGTTATGTGCGTATTTTGGGTAAACTGGCCGAGCTGGCAGACAACGGCATCCGGCTTCATTTTTTTGTAGGCAATCACGATATGTGGATGAAAGACTATTTTCAGCGGGAACTGAATATGCCGGTCTATTTTGAGCCAAAGGAATTTGAATGGAACGGTAAACAATTCCTTATCGGCCACGGCGATGGCCTGGGCCCGGGAGATCATGGATACAAACGGCTAAAGAAAATTTTCCGTAACCCCATTTGCCAATGGCTGTTTGGCATACTGCCCCCCATGGTCGGGATCGGCACGGCCAATTACATGAGCCGGAAAAGCCGGGCCAAAACGGGCAGTACGGAGGAAACCTTTCTGGGAGCCGACCGGGAATGGCTGATCACCTACTGCAAGGAACAATTGCAAAAAAAACATTACGATTATTTTATCTTCGGACACCGCCATTTACCCATCGACTTCCGTCTTACGGCTACCAGCCGCTATATTAACCTGGGTGACTGGATCCGCTTTTTTACATATGCCGTTTTTGACGGAGATGATCTACAGCTGATTTCTTATCTGAATAAAGAAGAAAAAATAATCCGCAGATGAAACCCTATTCCTTTTTCTTAACCGTTGTTTTTTTACTGCGCCTAACGGCAAGTGGCCAGCCTGCTATTGAAAGGTTGCGGACCTTGCCGGGCAATTATGCCTTTGCTGCAGTGGATAACCTTGAGCAGATTTACCTTCTGGGAACCAATAACCAGTTAAAAAAGCTGAACGAAAAAGGAGACTCTGTGGCAGTATACAACAATGTAAAAAAACTGGGAGCCGCCTCTCTGCTCGACGTGTCGAACCCGCTGCGCGTACTTTTATATTATAAGAATTTCGCAACGGTCGTTATGCTGGACCGTCTGCTGTCTCCTGTCAACAATATTGATCTCCGCCGGCAGCAGGTCTTTAACGCGGAGGCGGTGGGCCTCTCCTACGACGGCAAGATCTGGCTGTATGACAACATGGAAAATGTATTAAAAAAGGTAGATGAGAACGGTAAGGTCCTGTCAAAAACACCGGACTTCCGGCAGCTCTTTAATGAAACGCTCGCGCCCCAGCAGATCATCGACCGCAATAAGTTGCTCTATCTTTACGATTCGGCGCATGGCATTTACACGTTTGATTATTATGGTGCATATAAGGGCCGGATCGCCATTACCCATTGGCGCAACCTCCGCATCACTGATAAATACATTTATGGCAACGATGCCGGCCGGTTCTACCGGTACACCCTCAGTTCCCTCAAATTTGAAGAATGGCCCATTCCGGAGGCCATCCAACATAAACAGCAATACATTTTTGAAGACGGATTGCTATATGTGCTGGACGCGGAAGGGCTTTCGGTTTATTCCTGCCGCATGTAATTCAACAGGTATCCGGGCCACATTTTTCCAGCGGCAGGGGGCGCTATCCAGCTTCACCAGGCCGGTCTTAATCTGGTCATTAATTTTTATTTTTGTTTTATGAACGAGTTCTTAAACCAGGTTTACTTCAATAATTCCATACGATCCTACATAGCAGTGGGCTCCACCATCCTGCTGGTATTGCTGTTTAAAAAATATATTGCGCATTACCTGGCCCTGGCAATCTTTAAGATACTAAAGATCCGGTGGAAGAATATCGATTTCCCAACATTCCGGGCATTGGCCGCAAAACCCCTGGGACTTTTTTTCGCGGTGCTCATTACCGTATCGGCCCTTGACAAACTAACCCTTCCTTCCGAGCTGGAGTTTACGCTTTATAAGATCACTTTCCGTGAATTATTGCGGATGACCGGTACCTTCTTTATCATTTTTACCTTCTTCCAGTTCATTATAAAGATGATCGACTTTGTGATGCTGATGGTGCAGGGAGTTTATATAAAAGAACAAGCCGGCCAGGGAACCCATCAGCTGGTGTTCTTTTTTAAGGATCTGATCAAAGTAGTGGTAGCGGTCATCGGCCTGCTTTTTATACTCAAATACACGTTCAACTACGATATAAAAGGCCTGCTTACCGGTCTGAGCATTGTAGGTGCCGCCATTGCCCTGGCGTTGAAAGAAAGCCTGGAAAACCTGATCGCTTCTTTTATTATCTTTTTTGATAAACCCTTTGCCACAGGAGATTCGGTGAAACTCAACTCCGTTTCAGGGGTTGTTGAAAAAATAGGGTTGAGAAGCACCCGCATCCGTTCAGATGACAAGTCCTATATTACGGTACCCAATAAACAGATGGTAGACAGTATCCTTGATAACCAGTCGAACCGCGTACAACGCAGGGCCGAGCTAAAACTGGAAGTTTCCTCCTCCACCAGTGCAGGAGCTATTGAACAGCTACTCAGCGGCATTCGTGGGATCCTGAGCGGGACCGGCGTTCTTGCTTCTTCTGCATTTGTAACGAGCATTACAGCCAATGCGATCCTGATCAATTGTGAATATTTCACCGGGGCCAATGCGCGGGAGTTTAATGTGATCCGGGAACGGAATACATTAAAAGTACTTGCCCTGTTAGAAGAGCTGCATATTGCCACGGCACAAAGTGTAAGTGATATCAAAATTATCCGGGATGAGCCCAGCGATCCCGATTTGAATGAGCATATACAAGTACAGAAATAAAACGCCTACATCAGAAAAGGGGTATAACGTCAACCCTTGAACTTCCAACGTGAAATCCGGGCTTATTTAACTTTCTGGATAATATCGGCCAGTTCTACATCAAACTTGCCGGTTTCGCCATATTCCACCACACGCCCCAGTTCAGTATCATGTTGATAAACAATGATGGTCGGTACCCGGGTAACATTCAGGTTTTCGGCAATTTTACCTTTGTCCTTCTTGCTCCGGTCAACCGCCAGCAGGGATACTTTCCCTTTGTCATACCCGGCGGCTTCCAATATCTTGTAAAACCGGGGGATTACATAATGTGAATCCGGGCACCAGGTTCCCATAAATACTTTAAACCAGATCTGGCTGCTGTTTTTCTTCACCGTCTTTACAACTTCCGGGCGGGGCTCGTAAATTTTTTCTCCCTCTGCAAACCACTTAAAAGAAGTATCGGCCCTTAGCAAACTATCTGAAATATGTCCCCGGTATATTTTTTCCTGTTTACCGTTATGATCTTCCAGGGCCACTTCATATTGCTGGGCCTGGCTTAGTATTGAAGTACTCATTAAAACAGCTGCCAAAATGATTTTTTTCATAAAATTTACCAATTTCACCACAAGGACGCAGAATCCCTGCAACAACGTTGTATTATAACAAAAAAGCGATCCGTTCTGTTCTGGAAATGAAAAAGGTCCGTGCTTTACGAACCTTTCTATAAAATCAGATCCCGGCCTTTAGTTCCAGGAGAAAGCCCCTGATCCGCTGCAGCGACTGCACGGCCGCAAATTTTTCATCCGCCTTTTTATGATTTTTTAAATATTCCTTAGCACCCTCAATGGTAAATTTCCTCCGGCGCAACAGATCGTAGATCAGGAAAAGATTCTTTACATCCTGCGGCCGGAAAAAGCGATCGCCTTTGCCGTTCTTCTTGGGCTTTAAGATATCAAATTCAGATTCCCAGTACCGGATCAGCGAATGACTTTCCTTGAACATGGCCGTCACTTCACCCATGCTGTAATAATGTTTTTTAAATAACAATTCTTCATCCGGCATTTCCACCGCGTCCGCTGCAATACTGTTTTCCCGTACAGATCTCCGGCCCCTGGTACCCGGAGGGCGGCGTTCCGGCAAATCGGTATTTTTTTCACCTGTATCCACTTCTTCCAGGTCTTCCTCCATGTCCGGATCTTCTTCCGCCGTTATCACCGCATCCTCCGGCAATTCCTGTTCCCCGGCCACCATTACTGTTTCGTCCGGCACCGGTGGCGCATGCTCCTCATCCGGTTCCTCCAGCTCAATCGTTGCAGGAGGCCGCAATATGTTCTTCTTGGGCTTGGGTATGGGCTCCACTTTTTCCACTTCATCCAGAAATGAAAAAGCGCCCTGAGGTTGTGCTGGTTTTGTCATGAGTGGTACAAATCTGGTAATAAACAAAAAATAAAAGTAAACAATGAAATGTTAAGGCATCTCAAAAAATACCGGCTGTTGCAATTTAACCTTTAATGCAGCGATCTCCAAAGTATTTTATCGCCTTCCATCACCATCAAAAAAAGGGCCATCCTTTATTTGCAGGATGACCCGTTGGAGTTTTTAGCGTTTAGCTGTTGACTGAATTTCCGATAAGTCAGGACATGTATGTTGATTGATTGTGTTTTTCAGCGGCCAGTTTTATGATTGCTTGCTTATGATGTTTGATTTTTTTTAATCTGATACTGCGAATCGCTTACTGTTCCTGTTTTGCATTACAAAGATGCAACAGCAGCCGGCCCCTGCCTATGGGATAAATACCCAATTTCAGGGGGATTTTCCCTGTGTGGATTACCGTATTTTTACGGATGGTGCTCCTGATTGGTTTTATCAGAAAAACAAACATATATTATTGATATTAAAGCCCTTGCAAATCGATCATCCGGATATATGCAAATTTGTTTTTTATCATCCGGTATTTGAATCTAGATTTATACTGCCATATCAAACAATAAAAACTAAAACCATTTATTATGAAACGATTTCCCTCCTTTTTGCTTTTCCTGGTCATGCTTGCCGGTCTGATTTACCTGTTTTTAGAAAACCGGAAATTGCGGGAAGCCGGCAATAACGATACCCGTTTTTTTGTATCGGAGGGCAGTGTGAATCCGAAAGATATCAACCTCAAGTATGTAACCCTGGATAAGGCGCTGGAGATGACCAAAACCTTCAGGGAATTTCAATACCGGTTCATCACAGAAGGGCTCAACCGGTACCTGGGCAACAAACCCGATAGTACGCAAAAGACCACATTCTGGGATTCGCGGCTGACCACATTTTCACTGGACAGCATTAAAAAACTGGTATATACCATGGATGAACTGGTACGAAATGGCAAACTGGTAAAACCCGACGGCAGTAAAGTAACCAGCTCCGAACTGGGTATCAAGATTTATGATGCGGCATACCCCGGCCTTCAACCCAGGGGTGCCGATTACGTGAGCCTTAAAGGCCGTCATACGCTGATACTGGTGCCGGCATACAAAGATCTGAGAACCGCGCAGTACCACGATTTCTTTCCCTCCGGCGAAATCCCGGGAAAAGGCAAACAGATGCACCCCTTACTGGCAGCTGCGCCCAACCGCAGACTGGTAACAACCATGAGTTTTCTTCCACCGCCGCCTTCCAATACGCAGGAAGTAGGATTGAATCAGGGTGGTGCCTGTCCTCCTCCCAGTGTAGAATAACATCAACTCTTTAATAACGCCTCGTAAAAATGATCTCCTTCTATATCCTGATCTTTTTAGAATGGACCGGTTTTTTAACGGGGCTGTTTTTTTTAAGAAAGGGCGACAGGGATGCGGCGCTGATCGTTGCCTTCCTGGCCTGCGTGGTCATTGCCGAAACTTCCGTATACTTTGCACGCATTTTTATGCATCCGGATATCATCGTACGCTTTACCAATATCTGGTATAACTGTATGCTGCCGGTGCAATGTGTCTGTCTTTTATTATTCTTTTACCGGAAAACCAGATTGGGGTACTGGAAACATGCCATTAAAGGCTTTATAAGCATTGTGCTCTTTATAACCCTGTTACAGTTCTTTGCAGGCGATCCGTACCAGTTCAATACATTTAACTATACCCTTGAAGCCATTTTTATTTCCGCATGCAGTCTTCATTATTTGTTTGAGTTGATGAATAGTGAGGAGATCGAAGAAGTGACGCGGGATCCGTTCATGTATGTTTCCATCGGCCTGCTCCTGTTTTACCTGGGTACCCTTCCCTATAATATTACCAAGTTTTACCTGTTTGGCACCTATCGCGGGCTGTTTTATATATACTATTATCTGTTCTTTGCCTTCAATTATTTTTTATATGGCATTATAACTTTTGGATTTCTATGGGCGAAAAAGAAATAAATGTTTTTTTCCTTTCGGTGATTCTGACGGTATTGCTGCTGGTAATGGCGGTATACTTTATCATTATCAGTATCCGCCGGCGTAACATTCTTTATAAAAGAGAGCGGGAAGCCAATGCCATCCTGCACAAACAGGAGCTGCTGGAAACGCGGCAGGAAGTACAGGAGCAACTGATGCAGAACATCGGCAGTGAATTACACGACACCATCGGGCAAAAACTGACGCTTACGTATCTGCAGATGGAGAACACGCTGCAATCGGATGATATGGACGACATCAAACGCAGGATCACTGCACAGAATGTGCTCATCCAGGAATCGCTGAACGAGTTGCGCAGCATCAGCAAGATGCTGACCACGCAAAACTTTTCCGATTTCAGTTTTGTACACTACCTGGAAAAAGAAATGGCACGGATCAATGAAAGCGGGCTCTGTCAAACATTTTTTTCCTGTCACCGGGATGTATCCGGGTTACTGAACGAGCATACCAACCTGTCTATCGTGCGCATTTGCCAGGAGTTTATCCAAAATAGTTTAAAACACAGCGGCGGTACCGCCATCGAGATCGAGGTGGCATTAGCCGGGTCGGTACTTAAGATCGCCTGTTCCGACAATGGGAAGGGGATCGATTGGGACCGGGCGGGCGGCTACCGCATCAGTGGTGGCAGCGGCCTGCAATCCATTGAGCGGAGGGTTCAGAGCATTGGCGCCACTTGTCATTGGAGCTGCAACAACGGTACGCAGTTGCACATTTCATTACCTTTAAACAAAATCCCCGAACATGAGGCATAGTATTGTCATTGTTGACGATCATATACTGATTGCGCAGGCCTTGTCTACCATGATCAGCTCGATCCCCAATTTTGATGTGCTGTATGCATGCAGCAGTGGCAATGAAATGATTGAACGGTTCCACCATCCTAAAAACATCCCGGATGTAGTGATCCTCGATGTGCAAATGCCGGTAATGGACGGTTACGCGGTGGCCAAATGGCTCACCGAACATCATCCGGGCGTTATCGTACTGGCGTTAAGCATGCAGGACGATGATGAAAAGATCATCAAGATGATCCGCTCCGGTGCAAAGGGGTATTTATTAAAAAGCATCCAGCAAAAGGACCTGGCCCATGCCCTCAACACCATTGTAAAAGAAGGCATCTTTTACAATGCGAAGGTGAGTAAGGCCCTGGCCAATGATTATATCAAAAAAGAGGTAACACAGCAGGAACTAAGCCCCAAAGAGCGGGAGCTGATCCCCTGGCTTTGCTCGGATGCCACTTACAAGGAAATTGCAGCTTCGGTTTTTTTAAGCGCACGTACGGTGGAAAGCTACGCCACCAATATTATGGAAAAGCTGGAGGTACGAAACCGGGTAGGTCTGGTGTTGATTGCCATTAAAAAGGGGTGGGTCTGAAAAATCACCTTCCGTTTTTACTAACATACCGTACTATCAGAAAGGAACTTTAACCTGTAGCTAAAGTCCCTTTGCCAATATGCAGCGCCGGCTTACCAAATGCCGGAAGCGTATCGTCTCTTTTTAATTTCCCATTCGCCTGGGCATTTCGATCATGCCTTTGAAACGCTGATCGGGTATCGGGTTCCGGATCATCAGTTTACGGTTATTGGCGGGTTCTTTCAACGCGGTCCGGCTCATAAGTTGAGCGGGCACGGTAACACCCAGGATCTTCAACGCCCTGCGCAGATAGATTTCGTCTGTGCTTCCCCAGTCTTTTGAGTAATCCTCAAACCGGTCATTCGTCCCTGCCACCGTATTCGCATCATCCGGGATCATTCCGTCAAAATAGTCACCTGCTCCGTCTTTATTTTTTGACCAAAGTGAAACCGCATACATATCGAACTTACCGATGGTCATTCCTACAAAACCTACTGGTTTGCCGTAGGTAGTGTCTCCTACCATTTTTATGGTCATATACGGCTTCAATACATTGATCAGCAATTCGCTTGCAGATGCCGTTTGACCCGACCCGATAAATGCTACATTGGATAGATTGAGCGTCTTTACCTTTTTAAATGGACTGGCGGCATACGTAACCCAGGAATCAAAAACATCACCCCATGAATAGCTGTATCCAGGTACGATCCTTGTCCTAAGATAATTGCTGTACTGGTGTGCAGAAAGATTGGCGTTGAAATACTCCGAGTACATCAGGTTGGTATTTGTTCCAACAGAAACAGGTGCAATAAGATTGGCCAGGTATTCGGTTGTTTCCACGGCCCCACCCCCATTATACCGCAGGTCCACGACCAGATCCGTGATCCCACTACTGATAAAATTGTCAAATACCGGGTCAATAAAGGGCTGTGCTTTATTCAGTGCGATAAACTCATTAAACACAATATAGCCCACCTTTCTTCCGGACAGGTTTAGGATCGTGCTGTACAAAACAGGGTTGATATTGTAGTTGGCGGCGTTTACCGTTACCGTCACTGTGCTGGCATCCGGCTTTTGCAAGGTCAGGGAAGTGCTATTGCTGTAATAAATGCCATTGATAACCCGCGTTACATTCGGGCCGGGGTTACTTCCGCCTCCGTCATAGCTGAGGTTGGTATTGCCGTTAATGGCGGTAATTCTCCAGGTACGGCGGATGCCCAGCTGGTAGGCCGGTGAACCAGGATAAACGGCCACCACACGGAGGTCATTCACATCGTTGTAGTTCACATCCATTCCAAACCCACCGGAAACACCACCGATCTCACCGGCAACGGTTCCGTCATCCAGGAAACTGTATTTATCCAGGTTTTTTCCGTTTTGTTTTTTAAAACTGATCAGCGCATTAAACATATCTTCCGTTTTGGCATAGCTGTTGGGCCTAAATGTTGCCGAATCGGGGATCACATCATTCCATAAATACTGATCCCTGAAAAGGAAATACATAGAATCATTTACACTGGGTACCTTATTTTCCGGTCTTGTTGGTTTATCCTTTTCGCAGGCAACCAGTACCAGCGAAAATAAGGCAGCAATGAATGCAGTTCTTTGCAATATGGTGGTCATAAGACATAGTTTAAAAATCAAAAGTACTTTAATTCACCGGAATACGGACATCCGCCCGCTTCCGGGAATGTCCGGTTCAAAAAGCAGCCGGTAACAGTGCAAGGCTCTATTGGATATTAATGCGCCTCCAGCCAATTGCTGCCTTCGCCGCATTCGGCGATCACCGGTACTTCAAACGGCAACGGCAGGGCGGCCTGCATGTTTTCGATGATCAGTGGTTTCAGCTCATGCACTTCCTCTTTTAACGCATCAAAGATCAACTCATCGTGCACCTGCAGGATCATCCGGCTTTTGAGTCCGGCTTTTTGCATGGCAGCATATACTTTTTGCATCGCCAGCTTGATCATGTCGGCGGCGGTACCCTGGATGGGAGAGTTGATGGCATTACGCTCGGCAAAGCCTCTTACGGTAAAATTGCTGGAATTAATGTCTTTCAGCCAGCGCTTGCGTCCCATCAGGGTTTGTACATAGCCATGCTCCCGGGCAAAATTGATGGTGTCATCCATATACCGCTGGATGCCGGAGAATTCCTTTTTATAGCTGTCGATAATGCCCTTGGCTTCGGTACGGGAAATGCCCAGGTTATCTGCCAGGCCAAAAGCACCCTGGCCATATATGATACCGAAATTCACGCTCTTTGATTTATAACGCATCTCCTTGGTAACGGCATCCATCTCCACGTTGAATACTTTGGAAGCCGTTGCCGTATGAATATCGGTGCCCTGTTTAAATGCATTCACCATGTTCACATCACCGCTCATGGCTGCTACGATCCGGAGTTCGATCTGCGAATAGTCGGCCGACAATAATACATGCCGTTCATCCCGCGGAATAAATGCCTTCCGGATCTCTTTGCCCCTTTCTGTACGTACGGGTATATTCTGAAGATTGGGGTTATTGCTGGCCAGCCGGCCTGTAACCGCTACTGCCTGTCCATAGGTGGTATGCACACGACCCGTTTTGGGATTGATCAGTTGCGGGAGCGCATCCACATACGTGGAGCGCAGCTTGGTCAGCTCCCGGAAGGTAATGATCTGATCGGCGATCGCATGCCCCTTTGCCGCCAGTTTCAATAAAACATCCTCCCCGGTCTGGTACTGGCCGGTTTTTGTCTTGCGGGCCGAGCTGTCCAGCTGCAGCCGTTCAAACAATACTTCTCCCAATTGTTTGGGAGATGCCAGGTTGAATTTTACGCCGGCGATCTCAAATACTTTCTTTTCCGCTTCGGCAGCGTCTTTTTCCAGTTCTTTTGAATAGTTTTTCAAAAACGTTTCATCAATACGGATCCCTTCAAATTCCATATTGGTCAATACCTGTACCAGCGGGTTTTCCACTTCTTCAAAAACCTGCCGCACCTGGCGTTGTTCCAGCATGGGATCAAATACTTCTTTTAACTGCAGGGTAATGTCGGCATCTTCCGCGGCGTAATCTTTTATTTTTTCAATCTCCACATCACGCATCGTGCCCTGGGTCTTTCCTTTTTTGCCAATCAACTCTTCGATGTGGATCGGCTCATAGCCCAGGTATTTGGCGCTCAGCTGATCCATACTTCGTTTGCCATCCGGCTCAATCACGTAATGTGCCAGCATGGTATCAAAGATCTTGCCTTTAGGTGCTACGCCATACCACTTTAATACCAGCAGGTCGTATTTTAAATTCTGGCCGATCCAAAGCTTACTTTCATCTTCAAATAAAGGTGCCAGCAATGCCAGTATTTTCTTTGTTTCTTCCTGGTCTGCCGGACAAGGAATATAGTACCCGGTTCCTGCTTTAATGGAAAAGCTCAACCCCACCAGTTCCGCAAGATTGGCGTCAATATTGGTGGTTTCCGTATCAAAGCATACCTCCGTTACTGGTAACAGCTCTTTTACCAATTCGGAGATCGCCTGTTCACCGGTAATGGCTTTATAAAGCGGCTGCGTGTCCTTAATGGTTTTTAGCGTTGTAAAACCTTCGGAAGCGGCTTCCGTTTCAGCAGGTAATGGTTCGGCTATTTCTGCTCCGCCGATCACATTTCCAAACAGGTCGATCTGCAGGCCCTTGTTGCCCGGCGTTTTTGCAACCGGGGCGGCGGCCAGCTCTCCTTCTTCGCCCAGCAGGCGCTTGGCCAGTGTCCGGAATTCCAGCTCGCCAAAAACCTCTTTTAATTCGTCTTTATTCCAATCCTTGATCTGGAAATCCTCCTCATGAAATTCAACCGGCACATCCGTAATAATGGTGGCCAGCTTCTTGGAAAGAATGGCCAGGTCCTTTCCTTCCTGCACCTTCCGCCCCAATGCCCCTTTTATATTTTCCGCGTTGGCCACTACATTCTCCAGGGTTTCGTATTCCGCCAGCAGCTTGGCCGCTGTTTTTTCGCCCACGCCGGCGATCCCGGGAATATTATCTACCGCATCCCCCATCAAACCCAGCACATCAATCACCTGGGATACGCTTTTTATATTCCATTTGGCGCAGACCTCCTCCGGCCCCATGATCTCTACGTCACCGCCCTGGTAACCGGGTTTGTAAATCTTTATCTTATCGGTAACCAGCTGGCCATAATCCTTATCCGGCGTTACCATAAATACATCGTACCCGGCTGCTGCCGCTTTTATACTCAGGGTGCCAATGATGTCATCCGCTTCATAGCCGTCTGACTCAATTACGGGTATATTAAATCCTTTAATGATGCGTTTGATATCCGGCACGGCGATCATGATATCCTCCGGTGTTTCCTGGCGATTGGCCTTGTAATCGGCATAGTCCGTATGGCGCTCCGTAAGGGCGTGTGTATCAAAACAAACGGCCATATGGGAGGGTTTTTGCTTATTGATCAGTTCTACCAGGGTATTCGTAAACCCAAACTGGGCATTGGTATTTTTATTTTTACTGGTGATACGGGGACTGCGGATGAGTGCATAATAGGCGCGAAAAACTAGCGCATACGCGTCTAACAGAAATAACTTTTTCTCCATTCCGCTAAGGTAATGTATAGAATCTAAAACGCGATAACGCAGCAATAATAACCAATGCTGGTGTTCAGATGGCGTTGCCGCAGATCCGCTGATTGTTTTTGGTTTCTGTAAATTAAAAGGATCTGTAAACGGTATCCACGCGGTTAATCTGTGCATCAGCGGCGTACAATTATTTTATTCCCGGTATGCGGGCGTTCCGTTGATTCCCGCAGACTTTTCCCCTCGGGTCTTCGCGGATGACTTCCACCTCTGCGTTTCATCTACGCAATCTGCGGAAAAAAGAAAGGCGTAACGAGGTTCAGCTATTCAATGGAAATCAATTCTGTTTTGCCGTATTTGGACTCCGTGCGCACCACGCCGAATCCCGGCACGAACCATTCCGTCATTTCCATTTTAAAGGGTACTCCAAAACCCATGTTGATCAGTGTTTTCGACTGGTACGTGATCTTATAGGCATCCCAGGTTCCGGCAGGAGTGGTCACCTTTTCCTTTGCCTCCACATGGCGGTCCGTAATATCCAGGGATACAGATGCCGGGATACCCGTAGCCATTTTCATGTCCATTTCAAAACTGCCGTCTTTCAGGTCCTGTCCAACACTGAGCGATGAAGGGTATTCCAGGTACATGCCTTTGGCACTGGCTTCGGTCGATTGCATTTGTCCACTCTGCTGCGGTGCCATCATCATTTTCATATCCATCATCAGGACGCCGCCCTTGCATTGAACGGTACCGGAAGATACCGCCAGGGATTTGTCTTTACGGTCAAATACCTCCGAACGCAATGCCGCGGTACTGCCGCCTCCACCGGCCGTTACCTCCGTCGTTTTATATACCACTTTGCCGTCGGAGCTTCCTTTTTTATTAAAGATCCCAATGGTGACCGTCTTATTCTTCTGAAAAAAATAATACCCGCATTGGGCGGAAGCGCTTTTATGTACCACCAGCAGGATCAGTATCCATACCCATTTTGTTTTCATATTTCTGTTGTTTGAGCATTAAGCGGTAAAGCTACCCTTTCCGCTGCGGTACCCCTATCGCTAAAATAAGGGAGCCATAAACGCCATGCATTGGCTACAGGTTTTTATACATGCGGCTTTTCATCTATATTTACCGCAAATCTGGCTACTATAACCATTTTTATATTATTCAAACTACCATGAAAAAAAGATCTTTACTGCTTTCCTTTGTCTGCCTGCTGGCCGCCATGCAGGTGGTTATTGCACAAGATGATGTTGTTACCAGCACTGCCAGCACCGATGACCCCGGTTATCCTTTATACCAAACAGGATTTTATGCCGGGCTGCGCGGGGGCTATCTTTTAAAAAACAAATCCCTTTGGGACAATCCCCTTTACCACCTGGGCAATGGAATGTTTGCGGAAGTGAACGGCGGTTGGCGAAAGAACGCTTTTGGGTGGGAGCTGGCCGTTGGTATGCTCAATATTAAAAGAAATCACCCGGAAATGAACCGTTTTACCGCCACTGCTGAAGAGGTACTGCGGGGAATGGGCAATTCCGGTCAGTTTAAAAATGCGCTGGACTCTGGTCAGGCAAAGAACGATTATTTTACATTTCCCGAAAGCACACAGCAGGTAAGCGCCGTTAAAGATTTTAAGGGATATTATGCACTCACCGGCCCCCGTCTCTGGTTTGGACGACAAAAGCTGCAGGGTTCGGTTTACGCGCAAGGAGGTATTTCCATGAATCGTTTTGGCTATTATTACCTGAAGGGAAATGGAGCGTCTCCGGATCGATATACCTACAGTTATAACAATACCCTGGTGTCCAGTGCCCCTGTTAATGAAGTGGCCATCGGAAGCCCAACAGTAGGCACGGCTACCGCAAATGTGGAGGGCAATTATGAAAAGTATGGCATGACCAGCGCTTTTTATGATGCCTATAAAGCCGATGGCTCCGCCAATCCGGCAGATATTAAAGAAAAAAATAAAATGCAGTTCCTCGCCCGCGGGGGAGCCAGCCTGGAGTTTTTCTTTTCCCCCAAGGTTTCGTTGTCGGCCGGTGTCGATTATTGGTACATCCCTTCCCCGGAAATGAAAGGGCAGGCGACATCTACCGGTACTGTAAGCGGCAGTATCAGTCTTTATAAAACAGATGCGGCTTCCGAGCGGGACCTGCGCTATTCCGATAAATACACTTTTACACAGCCTTATATGGAAAAAAAGAACCTCGGCTTTTTAAGTGCCAGCCTGGGCGTAAAGATCTGGATGGGCAAAAAACGGCCGGTCCCCGTCAATGATCCTCCCGTGATTGTACCGGCGCAACCAGCTGCCGATAAGAACCTGGCTGTAAAAGTGATCGATAAACCTACCGGTAAACCGCTGGATGGCGTAAATATCCGGATTGAAAAAGAGGGCGATGAATCTGTTATAGAAACCATGACCCGGGAAGATGGCAGCATACCCTTACAAAGGGCGCTGGCAGCCGGCAATTATAAGATCACCGGTATCAAGAATGGTATCAAAACCACGGAAGCTGCGGTTGCGGTTACCGATTTTTCTGCCCCTCCGGCAACCATCTACCGGGAACTGATCCATAATGATATCCGGTTTACGCTGGCGGGCAAGACGATCAATAAGGCCGATATGGAACCGATTCCGTTTATCCAGACCTCGCTCACCAATGTCACCCGCGGCAGCGCCGAGCAAAAGACCTCCGATTCCATTGGCCGTTTTTATTATCAGCTGGACCAGCGAACGGATTACAACGTCATTGCCCAGAACAAGGGCTATTTTTCCAACCGGGAAAAGGTGACCACGAAGGGCCTGAACCGGAGTGAGGTAATTTATGTAAACCTGGCGCTGGAAGTGATGGAACTGAAGAAAGATGCTTCTATTGTATTAAAAGATATCTATTACGATTATAATAAATGGGACATTCGCCCGGATGCTGCTGCCGTGCTGGACAACCTGGTAAAAACCCTGGAGGAGAATCCAACCGTTAAAATTGAACTTTCATCACATACGGACAGCCGGGGTGGTGATGCATTTAACATGACCCTTTCGCGTAAACGAGCAGAATCAGCGGTGCGCTACCTGGTAAGCCGGGGTATTGCAGCAGACCGGCTAAAGGCTAAAGGTTATGGAGAAAGCCGGTTGTTGAATGATTGCGGCAATGATGTACCCTGCAGCGAGGAACAACATCAATTGAATCGGCGTACGGAAATAAAGGTGCTGGAGTAACCCATCAAAACCTGTTAGGTCTTAACCGCGATCGGGCAGACCTAACAGGTCTTTTCGCTCCCCGGCAACCATCCTCCGATGGTTGCCTTTAATGGCGCCAGCAGGTCCCAGAACCAGCGGTTATTGTCGTGGTCTTTCTCGCCGCAATCGATCACTGCGCAGTATTTTTGAACGGGATGCAGCAGTTTTTTTACCAGTTTCAGATCGGTTAACCGGGCGATATAATCCGCAAACTGGTCTACATATACATGTCCCCAGATCTCAACAATAAATGAATCAGGGGTTATTTCCAGTTTTCGATGGAATTGTGCTTCATAGGCCCGCAAAATTTCTTCCACCAGCAACTCCGTATGTTGTTCCGGATCCTTGCTCAACAACTTCCACAATGGTTCATCATTGTGAATGTGAATGGCATGTAATTCCATGTCAATGATAACTCCGGATAAGATGATCTGCATAAAGGAAGAATATTTGCCATTGCAAAATAGGATAAATGTTCTGATCAAAAACCGCAAAACCAGTATACCAGGTAGGTGTATAGACCGTGCAGCCGCAAATTCGCTGATTAACCCTTTGTTCGAATCATCAAAACAACGCATAGATCGATCCTTCAAATCTGCGCATCTGCGGCTCCAATACACTAAAACTCCGCTACCAGCATCAACCACCTTGCGGCAGGAGCGCCCCAAACCTCTTTATAAGTAGCCGTATTGAACTGTGTCCAGTAAGGCCGGTCTTCGTTAAAATAAGACTGCATCCCCACTGGTATGGCGCCCACCGTTTCACCCGGGAGGGCCGTATATAACTGGGGATAGTTACTGCCTTCGCCATAGATCAATGATTGTCCGAAGGGATTTTTACCCACGATCCAGAACAGCTGCTCTTCGGCAATATCCATCAGCGCCTTATCTTTTAAGACCCGCCCGCAGATGGCCGCCGCTTTTCCTGTTGAAAGACTTACAGCACCATTTCCCCTGAATGAGTACCAGACCGGAAAAATACGGAGCCGGTGCTCCTCATCCAGCCGGATCCCGTTCTCATACTGCTCCTTGTAATCAGGACCGCCGCCGCTCCGTACGCCCACCTGCACGGCATAGAAATTGGCGGAATCTTTTACCTCATCCCGGTGGTACACGCCACTGGGCACCATGCCATAGGGTTGTACATATTGCATGATCTTTTTCAAATAGGTGCCATATAAAGTCATGGCGTTGATCCACTTTCCGTAATCCACATGTTTGGGCTGGGTTTCGCAGAGTGCCGCCAGCGCTTCCATATAAGCATAGTCCCGCGACTGGTGATTGTAATGCACAATGGAGCGCTTGTCCAGGTCGCGGTAAAAGAAACCGCTTAGTCCGTCTTTATCTTTTAAGGGTTCGGTACGCTGACATTGCAGCGTATATTGAATGGCCTTCACCGCTTCGTCTGCATATTTCTTTTCGCCGGTGAGCTGGTACAATATACTGGCGGCCCATGATATATTGGCCATATACTGACTTTGAGAAGCCATTCCCGCATGACCGCCACCTTTTTTATTCAGCTCTGCATAGCCCAGCTTTTCAAACCGGTCGAGGGCAAAGCCAAAATCTTCAATGGCGATCTTCCGGAGGTTTTGTTTTAATGCGTCATCATTATGGATCATCTGCGACGCATAAGCTTCGATACCGGCAAGCAGGAAATTTTCCAGTGCCCCGTTAAACACCAGCACGGAACGGCGGGCGGTGTCATCAATGGTGCCGATAGCCCGATCGGTCCACAGGTTGGTGCCCCAGGTCTGCGCGCGGTAGCCGTTGCCCAGC
The DNA here is from genome assembly GCF_021044425.1 of Niabella pedocola. GTDB lineage: Bacteria > Bacteroidota > Bacteroidia > Chitinophagales > Chitinophagaceae > Niabella > Niabella pedocola. The sequence continues at coordinate 1,670,001 of NZ_JAJNEC010000005.1, forward strand.
CGGGAACGCATCACAAAATCCATTCCCCAGAGGGCCTCTTCCATCAGCCGGTTATAAAGCTGTACATTGTTGCGCGCTTTTGCCTTTGCCGCCATTTCAAACAGCGATAAGGAGATCTCGCCGGTTTGCAGGGTTTGCTGCGACATATCGGCCGCATCGTGCCAGCCGCCGTTGATGGGAATGCTTTTTCCTTCAAAATCCGCATGCAGATCGGTATGACAGGCCCCGTGCTTACCCGGCACCGGGTAGCCGCAGCGTTCGGCATACAGGAAATTGATCATGCGCCATACGGAGTTTTCCCATACATCTTTGTGAATATAAAACGGCAGGGTTTGTACTGCCCCGGCATGCAGGATGTATTGTCCTTCTGTTTTCAGATCCGAAAAATCAGCGGTCCGGAAAGTGCCGATGCCGTTTTTTTGCTCGCGGATCTTACCGGTATAAACAATGCGCCCTGTTTGTGCATCTTTTACCTGGAAAGTTCCCGGGTTAGCCGTTACATTGATGATGGCAGACTTCTCGCTATTAATCCGGTAACCACTCGTGGAAAAAATGATCCGGTCGCGGGCCGGTGTCCATCCCCGCACGGTCTCGGGATTATCTACGGTTTGCAGTTCCACAGCATCCACATCAAATTGCAGCGAATCGCCCATGGTCAGCTCCTTGCCAAAGGTTTCAATAGCAAAGGAAATTTTGGTCACCTTATCCCGCGCCAGGCCCGTCATTTCCACAAAGCATTCGTTCCACTGGCCGTTTTTCAGATTGATCTCGTGATAGCCTTCCCGTTCATATTTATCCGGAACTTTTGTAACACCGTCATTTTCTACATACAGATTCAGGTAAATGCTTCTTGCCCCTTCACAATCAGGATAGATATAAAATTTAAGCCGGTTGTATTTTTCCCAGTTGGCGCCACCCACATTAAAGGAAGCCAGGCAGGTACCCCTGCCCAGTCCCCAATCCGGCAGCTTGGGCGATGTAGCCGGTGCTGCCAGCCGCAGACTGTACTTGCCGGATTTACTCCGCTCGGCCGTTTGGCGAATGCTGCCGATGCCCTTGTGCGTCCAAACATTGAGGTCTTCCATATCACAAAGCATAACGGTATTCAACACTTTCTTTTTAATACCAAAGGTTTCAAAGGCTTTTGACTCATCTAACGGCAACAGGCTTTGATGGATATAGCCGGTCTGGAGCAACTCCTGTTTTAGTTTGGGATCCGTTTGAGCCAACAGCATAAGGGGACCGAATACCGCTGTGGCAAGCAATGGTTTAAGGATCGGGTTCATGGCTTGGGTTTAAAAAATTTTATATAGCAACTGAATCAACGTATCGTTTATCATACCGAACAATGTCAAGCTGTCCCAATCAATCGGGATTGTTTCGGCTTCTATCCGGCATCTATAAATCATGCACATAGTTCAGGATGATTTAAAAAAAAGGACTCAATGACAATGCGCCACAAAACAACTTTTGATACGGCCTCTATTTTATTAACCGGAACATTTCTTCTCTGTATAACGAACATCTATAAAAGCCCCGGCAATGGCAACACGGGCCGGGTATTTAAAGTTAGGCAAAAAATAATTCAGCGTTGTGTTGCAATGTAAGCCGCTTCCTGTACTTATCAAGAAAAAGCTGTTTACCCAATGGTATAAGACGGGGTAACGGAAAAATTATGCGGGCGTGGCCGCCTTTTGTACTGAAATATTAAATATATTAGTATTTTTACATATAAAGCTATCAGTTATGAGAATAATCTATCTACCATTTTTGCTCATGTTGTTTACTGCCACGGCCTGTTCTAAAAAAGAAAAGGAACCTCTGGCTCCGGTTGAAGATACCACAATACAAAACCCTCCTTCAATCAATAACAGCGGCAGCAACAGCAATAACAATAACAAAATACTGGCGGGTAATTGGGATTGGCTGCTGAGCTATATTGATCATTCACCTTTTATTTTTACGCCGGAAAACACCTTCGGTACCAGGAAAAAAATGACGTTCTATGACGACTTCCGCTACAAATCCGTTACATATGGATCATCCGTCAATCCATCCTCTGCGGATTCCGGAACGTACCGGATTGTTGATACCCTTATTCGCGGCAAACAGGTCGTTGGTGTCTATTTTAATGAATCGCTTCAAAGATATAAGATCTTTCACCAGATTGATTTAACAGCGAACGGGGATTCCCTGTATTTGTTTGTTGAAGGTAACGGAGGCGATCGCTACAAAAGGGCTCAGTAAACACTGGCAGGTTCTTACAGCGCAACAGCCCTAACTTTAACAATACTTACTTAACCGCACCTTCCGGTTATGCGACCGTTTTTTTATTCTCTGACTTAGAGCTGTCGACCCCCCGCGGGAACATAATTGCCAGCAATACGAAGATCAGCAGGAAGTTAAACTCCATGCCATTTCGCCCACCGCCTACCACAAACCACCCTTCTTTATAATGTACCATGATGATACCCATGATCAATATAAAAATGGTTACACCACCGGCAATGCGGATCCATTTATTGGCAAGCAGGCATACGGCGGCCCCGATATGGGATAGTTTAATAAGCCAGGCAAGGGGTACGCCGCAGGGCGACCAGCCGCTTTCATTTAAATAAGATCCAAATCCAGTAACGCCACCATCGAACATGCCCGGCACACTGTGCACGAGTAAAATAATGGATACGGCAAACCGCAGCAGAAAGGTATTGCTTAGCATTTTTATGGTTTTTAAGAGGTAATATATTGTATTTCGTGGTCTTATTTACACTCCGGACTGCCACTCCGTAGCATATCATAAGAGACCCTTCCACTCCTTCCGCTTTCAGCGGAATGCGGTCAGGGTGACGAAAGAATATTATGTCATAGACACATTGATGTTACAACATAAATTAAAAACTCAAGGGGAAGGGGAGACTTGGGGGACTTGGCCTTAATGAGCAGCCACGAAGATGAACAATTACTCCCTGTCTCTTCAGTCGCCCGATCCCCGGTAGGTAATTTGCCGTCCTGTATTGAGGTGCTGAAGTGAGTGATCCGCCACGGCGGACAAGCTACAACGAAGCTGCCATAAGCGCTGAAGCCAGGCCAATAAAGATCAAAAAAGTTTTAATTCCTATTTTCCAATCAGCCTTCTACCGCTTCATCTCCTCCAGCTCTTTCTGCATTTTAAACATCTCATCTCTTAACCGTGCGGCTTCCATAAAGTCGAGGTCCTTGGCGGCTTTTTCCATTTCCTTCTTCACCCGGGCTACGGCCTTTTCCATTTGCGGGATGGTCTTATATTCTGCCGGGTCTTCAGCTGCTACGGTGATCATGTCCTGGTCGAAGCTGATGGCATATTTATCCTTTTCATCAAAGCCTTTGATATCCAGCACCGAGGTTTGTTTGAACACCTGCTCTTTTGATTTCTTTACGGTGCGGGGGGTAATATTGTGCTCAATATTATACTCGATCTGCTTTTCCCTTCTCCGCATCGTTTCATCGATGGTGCGCTGCATGCTGCCGGTCATTACATCGGCATAAAAGATCACGCGACCATCTACGTTCCGCGCGGCGCGGCCTGCGGTCTGCGTCAGTGATTTTTCATTTCTTAAAAAGCCTTCCTTATCCGCATCCAGGATCGCTACCAGGCTTACTTCCGGAAGATCCAGGCCTTCTCTTAAAAGGTTTACCCCCACCAGTACATCAATTTCGCCCAAACGTAACTGGCGCAGGATCTCCACCCGGTCCAGCGTATCCACCTCGCTGTGGATGTACTTGGACTTGATGTTGATTCGGTGCAGGTATTTATCCATTTCCTCCGCCATGCGCTTGGTAAGGGTAGTCACCAGTACGCGATCGCCTTTCTTAACCGTTTTATCGATTTCATCCAGCAGGTCATCGATCTGGTTGATGCTGGGCCGCACTTCAATGGGCGGATCCAGCAGGCCGGTTGGACGCACCACCTGTTCCACGATCACCCCGCCGGTCTTTTCCAGTTCGTATTTATCCGGCGTGGCCGAAACAAAGACCATCTGGTTTTGCAGGTTCTCAAATTCATGAAAATTCAGCGGACGGTTATCCATGGCCGAAGGCAGGCGGAACCCGTAATCTACCAGGATCAGCTTCCGGCTGCGGTCGCCCCCATACATCCCGCTGATCTGCGGCATGGTCTGGTGACTTTCATCAATAATGGTAATATAGTCCTTCGGAAAATAATCCAGCAGGCAGAAAGGTCTTGTACCCGGGTTACGCCGGTCGAAGAAGCGGGAATAGTTCTCCACGCCATTACAATAACCCAGCTCCCGGATCATCTCCACATCATATTCCACGCGCTCCTTCAGGCGCTGCGCCTCGATCAGTTTATTCTGTTGTTTAAAATATTCCACCTGGGCCGTCATCTCGTCCTGTATCTCAAACAGCACCTGGTTGATCATATCCTTGGGGGCTACATAGAGATTGGCCGGGAAGATGGCCGCATTCTCCATCTTGGCGATGCGTTTGCCGGTATTGACATCAATGCTCTCGATCTGTTCGATCTCATCTCCAAAGAAGGTCACCCGGTAACCAAAGTCGAGGTAGGGCAGGTTGATATCCACCGTATCCCCTTTCACGCGAAAACTACCCCGGGTAAAATCCAGCGTGGTACGGGTGTATAATGAATTCACCAGCGCGTGCAAAAAACCCTGGCGGGAAAGGGTTTGCCCCTTGTCGATCCGGATGATCCCGTTCTCATAATCCGTGGGGTTACCCATACCATAAATGCAACTTACGGATGCTACTACGATGATGTCCCGGCGACCGCTGAGCAAACTGGTGGTGGCCCGCAGGCGGAGTTTATCCAGCTCTTCGTTGATGGCCAGATCCTTTTCAATATAGGTATCACTCACCGGCATATAGGCTTCGGGCTGGTAATAATCGTAATAGGATACAAAATATTCCACCGCATTATCCGGGAAGAACTGGCGGAACTCACCATACAGCTGGGCTACCAGGGTTTTGTTATGGGTGATGATGAGCGTGGGCCGCTGTACATTCTGGATCACATTGGCCATGGTATAGGTTTTACCGCTACCGGTAACACCCAGTAAGGTCTGATAGGGTTCCCCTGCCAGGAGCCCCTCCGTTAACTGGCGGATGGCTTCCGGCTGATCACCGGCGGGCGGGAAGGGGATATTTAGGTTGAAAGGCATGTAGAATTGAGATTTGAGATTCGAGACTTGAGATTCGAGATTCGATCTCTTTAAGGACACAAGTTAAAAAAATAACGCTTTTTAAAATGCTTCATGTAAAAAACCAGTTATTTAACATATCCGAAATCGTATTGTTGCCAAAACACCGCAACCAATAGCACATTGCAATTTTCGGGTGACAGGGAGACCTGGGGGACGATGATTGTCGCATGAGTCGCATTGTCTCCTAGTAGACAAACCCCACATCAGCTATATGCTGCCTTCCGGCAATTTCCGTTTCAGATACGTCGAATAATCTGTTTGTAATGCCTTGTATTCCTGTATCATAAACGGAGCTGCAAACATAAAATCGGCAGTGGCGGCATTACAGGCTACAGGCAGGTTGTAAGTGGCCGATAACCGCAGCAGGGCCTTTACATCCGGGTCGTGGGGCTGGGCTTCCATGGGATCCCAGAAAAAGATCAGGATGTCCAGCTTATCCTCGGCAATCATAGCGCCGATCTGCTGATCACCACCCAGCGGACCGCTGAGCAGTTTTTGAATAGGCAATTGCAGGGCCTGCTCCAGGATGGTACCGGTTGTTCCGGTAGCAAATAAGGTATGAGCGGCCAGTTTTTCTTTATTCGTTATCACCCAGTGTAGTAACTCATCTTTTTTATGATCATGCGCCACCAGCGCAATCCGCTTCCGGGCTCCCAGTATCCGTTCCATTGTCGTATTTTAAGGATCTAAAGATAGATAAACCGGGTGCATAAAACTTTTTCGCATTTCTATATTTTTTTACCGCAGGAGAACCTTTGGAGGAGGCTTGTTTTAGTGCAGACCGATCCTGCTCTTTGTAGTTTTATTTACCGCGAAGGGCGCAAGGTTTTCGCGAGGTTCGCAAGGTTTTTTGTAAGGGTCGCGGAGCTATTCATTAACGATCCCATTGCGCCTTCGCAGATCCTTCGCGGTAAAATGTAACCGCAAAGCGCAAAGAAGCCGTGAAGGACGCCCCGTAGTCGCAAAAAATTTTTATGCCCCCGATAAACCTTCTATTTCGCCCGCCAAAGCCCGATTGGTTAAAAACTCATAATTTTAGCCCATAAAATGTAAACCATGCGCGTACCTTTTTATCCGATTGCAGCCATCCTGGCGCTTTTATTCCTGGCTTCCTGCAGCAGTACCAATCCCCGGTATATTCATAACCCTGCCGTTTACAATGCTTCATTTTTCCGCCAGCAGGGCGATTTTAAACTGAGCGGTGCCTTTGCAGCCAACCCTAATAACCTTTTCAGTAATGTGGATCTTGACAGCAGCAGCAAGGATAAAATGGATAAAAATCTTGGTTTTGATGTACAGGCGGCCGTTGCCGTTACCGATCATTTTATGATCCAGGTGGCCGGCATGCGCCGGTTTGAGAAAGACCGTTTCAATGATGATGATCTTTTAGATGCAAACGGATCCAGCAAAATAAACTATACCCGCTCCATGATCGACGTGGGCGCCGGTTTTTATACCGCCATGGGCCCATCGCATAAGGTTTACTTTAACGGGATCTTCGGTGCCGGTTTTGGCGCTTCCAAATCCACCGATAAGGGCAGCCCCACGGAACGCAACCGGTACTACGATTATAATTTCGTAAAATACCATATCACCCCTTCCTTTAATTTCTTTTTTTCCGACAATGCCCGTTTGTCGGTGGCACCACAGTTTTCACTCATGACCACCAACAATATCAGCACCAATTATACGGAGGATGAACAGGCCCGCGTAGGGTACAATACCCTGCCCAATAAAAACAAAGTGTTTTTTGAGCCCAGCCTGCTTTTCCAGGCGGGATTCCCCAATGTTACCTGGATGAAATTTGATGTGGGTATGAACTTTGCCACCAACCCGCTCAGCTCCAAATCCAATGAAGACGCGCCGCCTACGGTGTATGAAAACAGGGATCTACGCTCCCGGAAGTTCCTGTTGTCGCTGGGATTATCGTTTTACCCGTTCGAGGGACGGAAGTAGATATAAAAGCTGCAGATGCGCTGATTTTTATACCCGATGGCTTGGCTGCTAAATACATTCCAATTTGCGAATCAGCGGCATCTCCAATATTTCTCCAACGGTCGCCGCAGATGCGCGGATTTTTATATCAGATGACTTAGCCATTAAGCGCATTCCAATAATCTGCGAATCTGCGGCAGTCTTTATACGCCCTGAATCAACTAAATTTGCAGCCCACCGCCTTAATTACGGTGATTTTTATATGATGACCAGTACCGAGATCCGGCAGGCTTTTTTAGATTTTTTTAAAAGTAAAGGGCATGAAATCGTACCCTCTGCTCCTATTGTAGTAAAGAATGATCCTACCCTGATGTTTACCAACGCGGGGATGAACCAGTTTAAGGATTATTTCCTTGGGAACAAACAAAGTCCGTTTCCGAGGGTTGCGGATACCCAGAAATGCCTGCGTGTGAGCGGTAAACACAACGACCTGGAGGAAGTGGGGGTAGATACCTACCACCATACCATGTTTGAGATGCTGGGCAACTGGAGCTTTGGCGATTACTTTAAAAAAGAAGCTATTGCCTGGAGCTGGGAACTGCTGACCGAAGTATTGAACATACCAAAAGACCGTTTATATGTCTCCGTTTTTGAGGGCGATGAAAAAGAAGGACTGCCTTATGATGAAGAAGCCGCAACGGAATGGAAAAAATGGATCAGCGAAGACCGCATTATCCGAGGAAAGAAAAAAGATAATTTCTGGGAAATGGGCGATACCGGTCCCTGCGGCCCCTGTTCGGAGATCCATGTGGATTGCCGGCCGGACGAAGAACGGCAGCAGGTGGATGGCAAGACTCTGGTGAATGCCGACCATCCCCAGGTGATCGAGATCTGGAACAATGTATTCATCCAGTTCAACCGCCTGAAGGACGGAAGCCTGCAACCCCTGCCCGCCAAACATGTGGATACCGGTATGGGCTTTGAGCGCCTGGTACGGGTACTTCAGCAAAAAACATCTAACTATGATACCGATGTTTTCAGCGGCACCATTGCAGCCATTGAAACGATCACCGGTAAAAAATATGATTTCAGCGACAGCCGGGAGGCCATTGCATTCCGGGTACTTTCAGATCATATCCGGGCCATCAGCTTTACCATTGCCGACGGGCAACTGCCGGCCAGCACAGGTGCAGGTTATGTGATCCGCCGGATCCTGCGCCGGGCCGTACGTTATTATTACTCCTACCTGGATTATAAACAGCCGCTGCTGAACCAGCTGGTTGCTGTCATTGCGAACCAGTTTGAACATGTGTTTCCGGAACTCAAGCAGCAGGAAGCATTTGTGACCAAGGTCATTAAAGAAGAGGAAGATTCCTTCCTGCGTACCCTGGAGAAAGGACTGAAACGCATGGATGAGTTGATGAACCCTATTCGCGGAAAATCTGCAGGAACGATCGCCGGTAAGGACGCTTTTGAACTCTATGATACCTACGGTTTCCCGATTGACTTAACGCGCCTCATCGCCTCGGAAAATAATATCACCATTGATGAAGCCGGTTTTGAAGCCGAGATGCAACAGCAAAAAAACCGCAGCCGTGCCGCCACAGCGGTGGATACGGAAGACTGGCAGCTGGTGCATGAGGAAGTGCCGGTGACCTTTGTGGGCTACGAAGATTTGAATGTTCCTACCCGGGTGACCAAATACCGGAGGGTAAAAGCCAAAAATAAAGAACAATATCAGCTGGTGCTGGAAACCACTCCCTTCTATGCCGAAAGTGGCGGACAGGTGGGCGATACCGGCAGTCTGCAGTTTGGCGATGAAGTGATCCCGGTTACAGATACCAAAAAGGAGAATGACCTGATCATCCAGTTTGTTGATAAACTGCCTGCTACTATCAGCGGGGAAACCACCGCTATTGTAGATTTTGAAAAGCGGTTGAATACCACGTATAATCATACGGCCACCCACCTGTTGCATGCCGCATTAAAACAGGTACTGGGCGCGCATGTGAACCAGAAAGGTTCGCTGGTTTCACCGGATGTATTGCGTTTTGATGTATCGCATTTTGCCAAAATTACCGACGAAGAGATCCGCCAGGTGGAAATGATCGTGAATGAAAAGATCCGGGCAAACGTCCCGGTGGTCATTAAGGAAATGCCCAAGGAGGAAGCCCTTAAACTGGGCGCCATGGCACTTTTCGGTGAAAAATATGGAGATACGGTACGCGTGGTGACCATCGACCCCAATTTCTCTGTGGAGCTTTGCGGGGGCACCCATGTACCGCAAACGGGCATGATCGGCTTGTTCCTGATCACTTCGGAATCTGCCGTGGCAGCGGGTGTACGCCGGATCGAAGCATTGACCGGTCCTGCAGCCTTCCGCTACCTGAGTGAAAAAGTAGCCGAATACAAACAGGTGGGCGAATTGCTGAAAGCCGCCAATCCTTTAAAAGCGATCGAAAAATTAATCACCGATAAGGCCGCACTGGAAAAGAAAGTGGAGCGACTGGAAGCCAAAGAGCTGGTAGGCATCCGCAACAGTCTCCTGCAAAAAGATGAAATCATCAACCAGGTGAATTTTATCGGCGATATCGTGGAAGTGAGCAACCCGGACGCATTAAAGAAACTCTGCGGCGATCTGAAGAATCACCTGCGCGATTTTGTGGTGGTGCTCTGTGCCAATATCGGGGGCAAAGCCTCCGTAGCCGTTGCCATTGCCGACACGGTGGTAGCCGCAAAAGGCCTGGATGCAGGACAGATCATCAAACAACAGGTAGCACCCATTATCAAAGGCGGTGGCGGCGGACAAAAAACCCTGGCTACGGCGGGCGGACAGGAAGCGGGTAACCTGGATCAGGTGATCCATGCGGTGAAAGCATTGCTTTGATGCCTTGCTATTAAATTATAGCAAAAGTCCGGTAAAAGGGTTTGTTCGCTATTATTCTGATTAAAATTGCCGCGGATGCACAGATTGATAGCAATCTGCGCATCCGCGGCTAAAATTTTTAAGCCCCCACCGACCTGTAACAATAAAAAAATCCCCGATTTGCTATATTTGGAATATGTCTCTATTCCGGCTCATTCCAGACAGACCCGATGTGGTACAGGACCAGAACCGGCCTGATGAAAAAGGAACCTTCCGGGAATGGCTCTATATCACCATTTTCCAGGCTACCACTACGGCCGGGAAGATCTTTGATATCGGACTGTTTATGCTCATTCTTTCCAATATTGCCCTTTTAATGCTGGAAAGCGTGGAGTCCCTTGCGGTAAAACACGCAACACTTTTCAGGATACTGGATTATTTTTTCCTGGTGTTGTTCTCCATCGAATACCTGCTGCGGCTTTATTGTGTACGCTCCGCAAAACGGTATGCCACCAGCTTCTATGGTATCATCGACCTGCTGGCCATTCTGCCTTCTTATATGGAGTTCTTCTACCCGCAATGGCATGTGTTCATGATCGTGCGCAGCTTCCGGCTACTGCGGATCTTCCGCATTTTCCGGATGGTCAGGTTCCTGGATGAAAGCCGGGTGCTGATGTTCGCGCTCATCCGGGGGTTCCGGAAGATCATTGTATTTCTTTTTTTCGTTGTGCTGCTGGCCATCTTCCTCGGCTCCCTGATGTACGTAGTAGAGTTCCAGCATAACCCCGGATTTCATTCCATTCCGCAAAGCATTTACTGGGCCATTGTAACCATTACTACTGTGGGCTATGGAGATGTAGCCCCGGCAACCGCCCTTGGAAAGGTCATTGCCTCTTTTATCATGATCCTGGGCTATTCCATCATTGCCGTTCCCACCGGCATCATGTCGGCCTCCGTGATCCAGGAAGAAAAACGGAACCGGGGAAAACGTTGTCCGCACTGCCATGTGGGCGGACATGGATCGGACGCCCTTTATTGCAGAAATTGTGGGGAGCCTCTTAAAACCGATTGATCCCATGGAACCTGCAATAATCCTGGCGCAGCTAACACCTTTTGGTTGGGCACTCATCGGCGCAATGCTGGCAGCCGTTTTTATCGCTGTTAAATTTATTAAAAGAACCAGTCCCGGTGTTAAACCCGGATGCGCCGGTGTGGCGTATATAGCCACCATCTGTTTTATACTGTTTCTGTTTGTGATTGTTTTTTTGCCGCTTTTGTCCCAGCGTATTTACCAGGGCATTACAGGGACACGGTCTGGCGGCTTTTTAGAATGGATAACGGTGGGTGGTTGTTTTGTAATGGTATTGGGTATGTTTTACATCATGAGCTGGGGCATTGCCTTTGCCCTGGGGCGCAATACCCGGCGGTTTGCAGCCGTGGGCAGGCAGCTCCTGGCCTGGTTCCTCATTCCGATGGCCATGCTCTTTATGTTTTCCGTGCTGTGTTATGCCGTATACCTCCATTTTTCGGGTCAAAAACAGCAACCTTTTTGGGTAATCGCCATTTGCATTTTATTTGCAGTCGCGCTTTTTTTTGGATGTTGGGGATATCTGAAAATGCTTGCCGATCAGCAACGAACCTTGCGGAACAACAAAAACGACCCGCGCGGTAATAAACTTTAACATTTCCGAATGTCTTCGTATTTCTCAAACCTCCTAACTTTGATCTACGAAAGAAAACGTATTTCTGGAAACGGGTTGAACCATAAATTATTAAAAAATGAAGTCGTACTATGTACTTTTTGCGCTGTTGATGCCCGCCCTGGGGTTTGCGCAGAACCGCAATCAAAACAAAGAAGCCGAACAGATCATTATCACTAAAAAGGGCAAAACAGATGATAAGATGACCATTGTCGTAGACGGCGATAAGGTTACCGTAAATGGCGAACCGGTGGATGCCGATAAAGAAGGCAATATCATTGTAAAACGGAAAAAGATTAAGGATCTGGACGTGTACAATGAAGAAGGGCCGTTTGGACGGAGCCGCAGTTTCAGCACTTTTGGGGGCAACAACTGGCAGGAAATGCCCGCACCCAATAAGGCCATGCTGGGTGTACTGACACAGAAAACCGAAGACGGTGTAACAGTGAAGAATGTATCAGAAGAAAGTGCTGCTGATAAAGCAGGTCTGAAAGAAGGCGATATCATCACCGCTATAGACGGACAAGCCATTGAAACCCCTGATGCCCTTTCTGCAGCCATTAAAGATAAAAAACCGGGCGATAAGGTTTCCATCGCCTACAAAAGAGATAACAAAACCTACACAACCCAGGCAACCCTTTCCAAATGGAAGGCCCCTGCCACCCTGGGATTCAACCGTGACAGTGCGGAGTCTTTTCCGGCGCCCGATATCGATTTTAATGATCTGATGCGTCAGCTGCCCAACCAGAATGGCGGAAGCCGTAATTTCCGGTTCTATGGCAATCCTGGCTTTGAAACGAACAGTCCCAAAATCGGTATCCGCATCCAGGACCTGGATAAAGGTGATGGCGTGAAGATCCTCGACGTGGATAAGGGCTCCGATGCCGATAAAGCAGGTTTAAGAAGCGGCGATATCGTAAAAGAGATCAACGGTCAGCCCGCCAACGGTACCGATCAGGCCACCCGGCTGATCCGCAGCAACCGCAAACCGTCGCTGGACTTTAAGATCACCCGGAACGGGAAAAGTCAATCGATCACCGTAACCCAGTCTGCCCGTATAAAAACCGCAGATCTGTAAATTTTTCAACCTTTTTTTTCCGGAAGCGTTATAACCATAGCATATCTCTATATGCTGATAGTTTTTAAGTTTTCGTGATTTAGGGTTTAAAGGCCGCCCCGGTTGAATCGTGGCGGCTTTTTTAATGCCCGGGAAAACCAATCTCCTTGCGTATCTTCGCGAACCTGAACAATTGATACGGAACACATGGAATGGAGTGAAAAATATGAAATTGTGATCGGCCTGGAAGTGCATGCCCAGCTGCTGACGGAAAGCAAACTTTTTTGCGGAGACAGCATTGCATTTGGCGCGGCACCCAATTCCCATGTAAGCCCCATCACCCTGGCGCACCCCGGCAGTTTACCTAAAATGAACCGAAAAGCGATTGAATATGCGGTGAAACTGGGACTGGCCTGTCATTGCGAAATTGAGCAAAAGAACTACTTTGCCCGGAAGAACTATTTTTACCCCGATCTGCCGAAAGGCTACCAGATTTCGCAGCACACCACCCCTATTTGCAAAAACGGGCATGTGACCATTAAAACGGCTGCCGGAACCCGGGATGTCCGGCTCAACCGGATCCACATGGAAGAGGATGCGGGAAAAAGCATTCATGATGTAGATCCTTATAATACGGCTGTAGATTACAACCGTGCAGGAACCCCCCTGGTAGAGATCGTAACAGAGCCGGACCTCCGCAGCAGTGAGGAAGCCTTCGCCTATGTATCAGAACTGCGCAAACTGGTGCGCTACCTGGAGGTATGCGACGGCAATATGGAAGAGGGCAGCATGCGCTGCGACGCCAATATCTCCGTTCGCCTGAGAGGAACTGAAAAGCTGGGCACCAAGGTTGAAGTAAAAAACCTGAACTCCATCCGGAATGTAAAACGGGCCATTGATTTTGAAGCAGAACGCCTGATGGGTTTACTGGAGGCCGGAGAAACCATCCGCCAGCAAACCCGCAGCTTTGATGCCGGAAATGGCACCACCTTCGCTATTCGTGATAAAGAAGATGCAGAAGATTACCGGTATTTCCCGGATCCTGATCTGCCGCCTTTCGATTTGGAAGATGCCTTCATCGACAACATCCGCCAGATGATACCGGCCCTGCCCGCCGAACGCATTCACCGGTATACAACCGAATATCAGCTGCCCGAATATGATGCGCAGGTCATTACCGAAGAACGGGATAGCGCCGATTATTTTGAAACCATCCTGCAGCATACAAAAAATTATAAAGCAGCCGCCAACTGGATGCTGGGTCCAATAAAGACCTGGCTGAATGAAAACGGCCAGCCGATTGAGACCTTTCCGCTGAAACCGGCATCGATAGCAGCGCTGATCCAGTGCGTAGATTCCGGAAAAGTGAGCTTTTCCATTGCCTCCACAAGACTGTTCCTGCTGTTATTACAACATCCGGAAGAACAGCCCCTGGCGCTGGCAGAGAAAAACAACCTGATCCAGCAATCGGATGCAGCAGACCTGGAGCCGGTGATTGATGCCGTGCTGGAAAAGCTGGCACCCAAGGTTGCAGAATACAAAAAAGGAAAGAAAGGCCTACTGGCACTGTTTGTAGGGGAGGTAATGAAACAAACAAAAGGCAAGGCAGACCCGAAAAAGACCAACGAGATATTGTTGAAGAAATTACAATAAGCACATAGGACCTGTAAGGTTTTGCGCCGGCACAACAGGCCCGAACCTTACAGGTCTGTTTTTGAAAATTCAAAAAAATGAAACAGTTCATCGCCATTGCATTCCTGGCAATCATTTTTGCAGGATGTAAACAGGACCATAAAAAAAACTTTATCATCAACGGAAGCGTTGCTAATACCCAGGCAAAAAAAGTATACCTGGAAGAGGTACCCGTAGCTTCCATGCAACCGGTGATCGTAGACTCCGCCGATATCCTCACCGGAAAATTCACGCTTAAAACCGAGGCGCTGGAAGATGCCGTGTACAACATCCGGCTGGATGCCCTGGAGTTTCCGGTAGCATCCGTTATTAACGACGCTCCGGAGGTTGATCTCAGCATTACGATGAGCACCCGCAACCCCCAGATGCCTGAAAAATTTGAAGTAAAAAATTCACCGGCCAGCCAGGCGATGAAGGATTTTATGGTGGCTTTTAATGATAAAATGATCCTGCTGGTTAACAATACGCATAAGCTGGACAGCCTGCGTACTACAAAAGTTGCAGACAGTACCCTTGCCCCGCTGATGCAGACCATCAAACAAGATGGGGTGGCCCTCCGGGAATATGCGCTGGGCGAGATCAAAAAAGGTATTAACCCGGCCCTTTCCATGTTTGAACTGGGCTATTACCAGTCTACGGCTAACGGACAGGGATTGGGCCTGGAGCCGCTGGACAATAAACAGGTGGTTGCCCTGATTGATGATGTAACCAAAAAATTTCCCAATCATATTGCAGTTGCCGGCTTAAAACTCAACCTGCAGCAGGAGATCAAGGCAGCGGAAGACCGTACCTGGGTGGGCAAACAGGCCCCGGATTTTACCCTGCCCGATGTTTCGGGGAAACCGGTAGCACTGAACTCCTTCAGAGGACAGTATGTACTGGTTGATTTTTGGGCCAGCTGGTGCCGCCCCTGTCGCGCTGAAAACCCCAATGTAGTGGCCGTTTTCAATAAATACAAAACCAAAGGATTTACTGTTTTAGGTGTTTCACTGGATGATGATGCCAATGCCTGGAAGAATGCCATTCAAAATGACAAGCTGGCCTGGACCCAGGTAAGCGACCTTAAGAAATGGGAATCGCCCGTAGTGCCGATGTATAAATTCGGAGGGATCCCTTTTAATGTATTGATTGATCCGCAGGGAAAAATCATTGCGGAAGGCTTGCGGGGCATGGACCTGGAAAACAAGCTGACAGCAATCTTTCCCTGATCCTTTTCAGGCGTATAAACAGCTATTTTCGCCCTTTTTATGGAATAAAGATCCAAAAAAGGGCGTTTTTTATGGTTCAGCTTTATATGCAATGGGCCTGGATGCAAAACGATTTCCGATGGTCTTTACAAAATCTTAACCATCCATCTTAATCTAGGTTATTTTCAACCGGTTGTTCCGGTACTAATTTTGTGTTATCAAATCACAAAAACAAATATAACTATGGCTACATGGACAATTGATCCGATGCATTCGGAAATAGGTTTTAAAGTAAGACACCTGGTAATTTCAAACGTATCCGGGAAGTTTAACAGCTTTGAAGGCACCGTTATTGCCGATAAAGAAGATTTCAGCGATGCGCAGGTTACCTTCAGTGCAGATATCGACAGTATCTCAACCGGACCCGCGCAACGTGATGAGCATTTAAAATCCGCTGATTTTTTTGACGCGGCCAACCACCCCAAGTTAACGTTTGAATCAACCGCCATCACTTCAAAAGGCGGCGATGAATTTGAAATGACCGGTGATCTGACCATCCGCGGGGTAAAGAAAAGCGTTACCTTAAATGTGGAACTGGGCGGTATCGGACCCAATGCATACGGACAAACCGTTGCCGGTTTTGAACTGAACGGTAAAATCAACCGTAAGGATTTCGGACTGAACTGGAGCGCTGTTACAGAAGCCGGCGGCATCGTAGTAGCAGATGAAGTAAAATTACACATCAACGCAGAACTGGTAAAACAGGCTTAATCCGTTCTCAAATACGATAGAAAAAGGCGATCCATGCGATCGCTTTTTTTATGGCATCCGTTTCTTTTTACCCGGGAAAGCAGCATATTTGCAGCCGGATGATCACAATTTTAAACACCCTTTTATCGGCAACCGCAGTACCAATCCGGAATCATATTTTGTATAAGCAAATCACGTCGTTTCTTTTATTGCTGCTGATCTTTTGTACGGCATATGGTCAAAGCGGTCATTCATATAAACAGCTGCAGGGCCGGTATGGCGGCACATCTGATGGCATTTACCTGTTTGAAGACAGCACCTTCCTGTTGTATGGCTATGCCACGATGGTCTTTGGAAAATACACCCTCGAAAAAGAACTGCTTTTGTTTTATCCGGATAAGCCGGACCAGGTGTTCTCCGTATATGCCCGCAACGATACGGCCATCAAAGGTATCCGGCTGGCGTTTGGCGGATTTGAGCGGGGCCACACCTTTATCCGGTTTGATGAAGCTCCGGTGAAACGCGTATTTAATGAACATGCCAATTGTTTTTCCGCGCCTTTCGTGTATGATACGGTATATCATCCTCAACAGATCATGCTCAGCCATCAGCTGGATGCACCCTGGCGACTGCCGCAAACCGGAAAAGAGCCCGGTGGTTTTTTACTTCCGGTAAAAGCAAATGATTATATCCTGGTGTACCATCAGCCCGACCGGTACCACGACCCGTTTAGAGGGTGCATTGTTACACAAGAAGGAGTGCTGCTGCTGGCAACCACCCTTACAAGCCGGCAATTTGCAAAACAGGAAGAAGCGCCGGATCAACTGCGTGAAGTAATCCAATTGAAAGCCGATTATAAACAGTCCCGCGGGAGCGAAACCGTTATGTATACCAATGACCGGTACCGGCCGTTTGAGGAACCGGATACCGCTGCATATACGTACGATGCCGCTTCAAACCAATATATCAGCAACCAGGTGTTTGATAAAAAGAAGGATTACAACCGGCACAAAAGCAGCGATTATCATGATGATGGGGTGTTGAGAAAATATACCCGGGTAACGCTGCAGGCCATTGATAAGAACGATGCCGAAGCGCCAACGGATCCCCGTTCTTTATTTTACACCACCTGTGAAGAACCGGAAAAGTCGTACAAATATAAAGGCATACCGGAAATACCCGTTACCGATAAAGCTCCGCTAACTCCTGCCCCTGCGGCGCCGGTATTAACAGATTGAACGTTAAAAATACCGTACAAAAAAATAAAGCACCATTGCCGTAATCAGCAGCCACCAGATGGTGGGATTGCGCAGGCCCCGGTAATATTTTTTCTCCGGCTCTGGTATGCGCAGGCTTTCCCGGGTCCATACCAGGTTGTTTAATTCTGTGGATTTTGATGCCGCGGTAAACAGGCTTACTAAAGCACACAGGATCATACAGGTCCAGAAAACAATACCAGTGCGGTTGAAAAACGGCATTTGCGGAAAACAAAATTCCATCAGCAGCGAAAGCGGGATGGTCAGCAATCCGGCCGCCAGCGCCCCTGCTGCGGTGGTTCGTTTCCAGAAAACGCCCATCAGGAACATGGTTGCAATGCCCGGGGTGAACAGTCCGTAAAGATTCATCAGGTACAGGAATACCGGCTTATCGGAATAACTGATCAAAAGGATCGCGCTGAGAATCCCCAGCAGAATGATGACCACACCCGAGCGTTTGCCAAAACGAACGGCCTGTTCATCGCTCGCTTTTTTGTTGATGAACTGGGTATATACGTCTACCGTTAAAATGGTGGTACAGGAGTTGATGGCCCCCGAAATATGCGACATGATCGCGGAGATCAATCCGGCCATTACCAATCCCACCAAACCCTTTGGTAACAGTGTTTCCACAAGGGTTGCAAACAAAAGATCCGGCTGCTCCAGCTTCGGCAGGAATTTGGGTGCAATCAATGCCGGAACGGTAATGATCAGGGGTACCAGGAATTTGAGATAATCCCCAAAGATAACGCCCATACGCCCGTGCCACTCATTCTTCGCTGCCAGCACCCGCTGTACAATGAACTGGTTGGTGGCACAATAAAAAACGCTGATGCACAACAGGCCACCCAGGTACATCGTCCAGGGAAAATCCGGGTCCGAAGCCGGGTAAAACATTTTCCAGTTTTTTGAAGATTCGGCAATCGCACCGAAACCACCGGCCGCATGAATGGTACTGAAGGTTAAAATGATGCCGCCCAGCACCAGCACCACCAGCTGCACCATTTCGGTCCAGATCACCGCCCGCAGGCCGCCCAGCACGGTATACAATCCCGTTAGCAACGCCATTCCCAAAATACTGTACAGGATGGGGATACCAAATAAGGCATGCAGCGTAAGTCCGCCCAGGTACAATACGGCACCGATCTCCACAAAAACATAGGTAAATAAGATCAGCAGGGCGTACAATACCCGCGTTTTGGTACCGAAGCGCTTTTCCAGGTATTCGGGGGTGGTATAAAAACCGTTCCGCAGGTAAAAAGGCAGAAAGATCCACAACAATGCATTAAAGCCAATGAGGATGGCGCCCCATTCCAGTGTAATGGCCACAAAACCCCGGCTGTAGGCCGTTCCCATGGCGCCTACCAGGTGATGACTGCTGATGTTGGCCGCAATAATACTACCGCCGATCATCCACCAGGGTAGCTTATCCCCCGCCAGGAAATAATCCCGCTTGGTACGCGCACTTCTTCGCGTAGCATACAATCCCAGCGCCACTACGCCAATGATATAAATCCCAAAAATGAGCAGGTCAATCCATTGCAGTTTCATCTGTCAGTATTTTTTCAATTTCCTTCCGCGTTTCTTCGATCAGCAATTCCAGTGCACCGGGCGCATAGGGTGTTTGCCATACGGCATAAATGTCCTTATCATACAGATCCTGCGGAGGCAGGTACCCCACATAGCCGTTGGCAATATTGATACAGATAATGGCGGTACCCGGGAAAAAAGCCCGCAGCTTTTCCTGAAATTCGGAATAGGCCTCATTCGGCTGTGCCACCAATACAGCAGTCCCCAGACGCCAGATCCATACGGGTAGCGTTGCATGACTATTGTTTCCGATCGCGATGCGGGTATTGAGCTTCCGCCACAACCGGTCTTTTAATACCCGGTCTTCACATTGGTGGTATTCCTGCTCTATCAGTTCCGCATCCGGTAATTGTTTGTAGGGCACCCGCACGATCACTTTTCGTAGCCGGAGGCATTCAGACACTTCAACCGGTTTTTCTTTCCAGATCGCCAGCGGTGCGCCCGATACCAGGGCGCTGTCAAAGGTCCAGCTGGTATCTGAGCCCGGATGTGTTTCCAGTGCGGATAATACGGCATAACCCAGTTGCCGGCCATTGGCGTCTACAATCTCCGGATCACTTACATATTGTTTTTTGGGCGCCAGGTCTCCGGATGCACCTTGTAAGAACATACAGGGTACTGATGTATGGGTAGTAACCAGTTCCCGCAGGGCGCCTACAAAATCGGGGGAAAGCAGCCGGTTCTCGTGTGCAAAAGTGGTGGGATGGCAGGCATAATTGGCGAACACAGCTTTTAATTGACCATCCGGGCTTCTTAGTTCACCTACCAGCAGGGTTTGATCTGCTTTTGCTTCCGGGTCATAACCGATCAGGTAATCATTGCCTACTTTCAGATCCCGTTTTGTGGCCAGGTTGCAGCAACCGGTACTCCATACCAATATGTGCTCTTCCATTCCCGCAAGAGCCTCATGGATACAGGTTACCGCAGCTGCCTTTAATGCATCCAGGTAAGGCCGTATGTAAGAGCCGCCCGGCTGCTCCACATCATTGGAGCAAATGCTGGGGCCGGCATGTGTATGCGATAAACAAAAAAGCAATTGTTCCTCCTGCAGGTTAAAATGCTGCAGCAACGCCTGCCGCAGCCGGCGTTCATCTTCCTGGTTTTTCCACCAGCCAAGGTCGGCCGTAAGCAACAGGGCCTGTTGACCGGAGGCTGTTTCAATGGCCAGGCATTGCATCCATAGCGGCCGGTGTACGCCATTCGCATTATCGAAGATGGCTGCCCCCCAGTTGCGTGCATAAATACCCAGCGGTGGCGTAATATCCGCCTGTGCCATACCAAATTTTGCCCGCAGGCGTGCGGTATGATCCATCCGTTCGTTTGTTTTATTCATAACTGTTTATGGCCTGATTAACGAAAGTCCGCCATCCAGTAAAAGCGTGGCACCCGTCAGATGCCGGTTTTCCGGAGCTGTGATCCACAGTACCTGGGCGGCGACTTCACCTGCCTCGATGATTTTTTTTAACGGCACCTGGTTGCGCGCCGATTCCTGCAGATCCGGAGCAGCGCTCCACACCTCCTTACTCAGCCCGGCATTTACATAGCCCGGCGCCAGCTCATTGATGCGGATGCCATAGGGCGCATATTCCAGGGCCATGGATTGACAAAGCATCCGCAGGCCGGCTTTGGATACACTGTAAGCAGGCAGGTTTTTATGTACCGCATGCGCTGCCCAGCTTCCCAGGAATACAATATTGCCGGCCACCTGTGCATCACTAAAATAGCGCGCTGCCCCGTTAGCCAGGTAAAACGCTCCATCCAGGTTTACCTCCAGTTCCCGTTTCCATTCTTCCGGCGTTATGCTCCGGTAATCTTTAAGGGTAACCCTTGCCGCATTTACAATACAATCATCGATCCTGCCAAAACGCTCCAGTACGGCTGCGATCCAGTTTGCCACCGCCGCTGCATCGGAAACATCCACTTTGTGATAATCAACAGTTCCCTGCAGTTCGTTTAAGCGTTGGAGCGCTTTTTCCTGCGGCTCCGTATCGCATAAAGAAACGGTATGCCCTGCGTGCAGGTATGCTGTTGCAATGGCCATTCCGATATCGCCCAGTCCTCCGCTGATGAGAACCACTTTTTCGTTTAACTGCTGCATGCTTTTAAATTTACCAGTCGCCCACGCTACCATCCTTATAAAAGGTACGTTGTAACAGCTCCTGCTGGAACGGATATTTTTTTACCACGGCCTCATCAATCTCAATACCCAGCCCCGGTTTTTTATTGGGCAATACGATCCGTCCTTTTTCCTGTACCGTAAACCCTTCCGATACCACATCATTGCGCCATTCCACATCCTTATGTACACTTTCGCAGATGATGTAAGAAGGCGTGGCAAATCCAAACTCAATAGAAGCCGCGGTACTCACCGGCCCCTGCGGATTATGCGGCGCCATCGACACCCGGTAGGCTTCTGCCAGGGCCGCAATCTTGCGTACTTCTGAGAGTCCGCCACAGTGGGTAATATCCGGCTGGATCACACTCACCGCGCGTTTTTCCAGCAGCTCACGGAACGCATGCACCCCAATCAGCCGTTCGCCGGTTGCAATGGGTGTGGTAACCGCCCGCTGGATCAATGCAATATCTTCCATCGTTTCGGGCCAGCAGGGTTCTTCAAAAAAATACAGGCCGTAAGGCTCCAGTGCCTTGGCAAACTGCATGCCCATACGCGGACTGGGCCGGGCATGGCAATCCACCATAATATCAATATCATCGCCCACGGCTTCCCGCATGGCTCTTACACAGGCCTCCGCATATTTAACCGGCCGCAATCCTTCCAGCGGCATGGTTTCCGGTACAGCCATCGATTTAAAGGCAGTGAACCCTTCTTCCACAGCCTTCTGCGCCAGCTCGCCAAAACGCGTTGCATCGTCCGGCGCAGTTTCGTAAAAATCTTCCATACGTCCGCCGCCCAGGTGACAATACAGGCGGATATAATCGCGTACACGTCCACCCCAAAGCTCATGACAGGGCACGTTGTGAATTTTGCCCGCAATATCCCAGAGGGCAATGTCGATGCCGCTGATCGCCGTGCCCCGTACCACCCCGTTGCCATGCCAGAAGTGCTGACGGTACATCATTTGCCAGAGGTATTCGATCCGCCGCGGGTCTTCGCCAACCAGGAGTTCGCTCAGATCCCTGATTGCCCCAACCACGCCTTGCGTATGCCATTCCAGTGTGGCTTCACCCCAACCCCAGAGCCCCGGCTGATCGGTCACCACTTTTACAAAAATCCAGTTACGCATGCGTGCATGGCACACCAGCGTTTCAATCGCAGTTATCTTCATAATCGCTTTTATAAGTTTTTCAGCACGCTTTCGGTTGCTTCCAATGTTTGCTCAATATCAGCAATAGTATGTGCATAAGAAATGCTGCCCTGTTTGATCGCAGACGGGAAGTTGAAAATTCCTTTTTCAATTAACCGCTTCCGGTAGCGGGTATCCAGCTCAAAGTTGTGATGCTCCAGGATATCATGATAATGCACCGGCGCATGATCCATAAAATAAGTACAAAAAGCAGAACCCTGCCGCGCTACATAAAAAGGTACACCCAATTTAGGAAAAATTTCATTATACCCTTTTTCCAGCATCGCACCCAGTTGCTCTACATGTGCATACACCCCAACGGCAGGATCCGCCAGCTTTTCCAGCGTGGCAATTGCCGCTGCGGTGGTCAGCGGAAATGCATTAAAGGTTCCGGCGATCATTACCCGTTCTTCTTTATCAGGATGTACAAAGTAATCCATGTATTTCTTTTTGCCGGCGATCACCCCCAGGGGATACCCGTTGGCAACGGCCTTGCCAAATGTAGAGAGATCGGGAACGATATTGCAGATGGACTGGTAACCGCCCAGTGCATGACGGAAACCGGTTTTTACCTCATCAAAGATCAGCAGGAAGCCATGTTCGTCTGCAAGCGCACGCAGTCCCTCCAGGTATCCTTCCTGTGGTTTTACAATACCAATGTTTTGCAGGATAGGCTCCAGCAGTATACAGGCAACCGGGTATTGACGCACCATCAACTCCACGCTCGCCAGATCGTTAAAGTTTACCACATGCACCAACGCCTTATGTGCTTCGGGTACCCCGGCACTCAATCCATCAAAAGGATATTCCCCGGCACTTTGAAACGGTCCTACGGCCTCCTTCGGACTGATAACATTACAGGCCACATCGTTATGCCATCCGTTATAGCCGCCCTGCATCACGATCACATGATCTCGTTTTGTAGCGGCACGGGCGATCCGGATGGCATGATAGGTTGCCTCCGATCCGGTAGTGGTGATCTGGATACTTTCAGCCGTGGGTACGCATTCACAAAATAGCCGCGCGAAGGCTCCTTCCAGTAAAGTAGGGCCTGCACCCATTAACACCTGTTCTTCCCGCAGGGTTTCGGCCACCGCCTGATTTACGTCCGTATCATTGTGCCCCAGGAACGAAGCCGCAAATCCCGCCTGGTAATCGATGTATTCATTTCCGTCAGCATCCTGTACGCGGCTGCCTTTACCTTTCACAAAACAGATATTCGGGTCCGACTTCCGGTTTAACGAAACGATACCTCCCGGTATCCATTTTTGATTTTCCGCCAGGATCTGAGCGGAGTTGACATTTTCTTGCATAAATAACTAATGATTAAATTGTAATGCATTTAGCAGGCAATCTGTATGTTTAAAATATATATTGTTGGTTATAAACATATTAAGCAATCACATCAATTAGGTCTACGGTTTAAGTAGTTTTCTGTATACTAATTTAGTGCAAAAATGTATACATTTATGATATTATCCTAGCTTTTTATAAAAAAAATATGCGTACACTCATCAACAACATTGCATTTCCGGAAGGACCGGCTTTCGACCGGGAGGGCGCCATCTGGCTGGTTGAAAAAGAAGCCGGCAACCTGATCTGCTATAAGGACAACCAATTGTACCGGTATTTTGTAGACGGAGCACCCAACGGCATTGCCATTGATACAGACAACCGGCTTTGGTTTTGCGATTCGAAACAGAACAGCATCCGTACGTTTGATCCTGCAACCGGTACAACGAATACCATAGCTGACCAGTTGGATGACCAGCCATTGAAAATGCCGAATGATCTTGCCTTTGATCCGAAAGGCCGGCTTTTATTTACCTGTCCCGGCGACCGGTTGACCGATGGAGAAGGTTATGTATGCTGTTTAACCCCTGAAGGAACGGTTTTAAAAATAAGAACAGGCATGTACTACCCGAACGGACTGGCATTTAACCGGGAAGGCACCCGTTTATATATCGCGGAGACCGGCACCCGGCTGATCTGGAAGTTTTGCTGGGATGCGGATACCGCCCTGCTTTCACAACCCACGATCGTAGCCAACACCGGAGGCACCGTAGGCCCGGATGGTATGGCACTGGATGAAGCCGAAAATATCTATGTAGCCGTGTATGGTGCAGGGGTCATTCAAAAAATAAGCCGGGATGGATGTGTAACAGCGGCGATCCCTTTACCGGGAACAAATCCTACCAACTGTGCCCTGGATCCCCGCGGCAGTGAGGGACTGATCGTTACCGAGGCGGAAAAAGGTATGTTATTGCAGATACCAATTGATGCAAGGGGTTTGCTATAGACCACCTGTCCGCCGGATCATGTTAGCGCATCATTTCTTTTGCTATGGTAGCAGCTGTTCCAGCTTAAAGTTCAAGGTTGTGCCTCCGTTTGAGGCCTGCTATTTATTCTCCTGATGTAGTTACGGATTTCGACAGGGTATAACATCAGTGCCGCCTGCCGGTAATACGGGTTATACCAGTGAATAATGACTGGAAGAGCAGGTTATCTTAAACCATTTCCAGGGCTTCATGCTCACCACGGTCCAGATGTTTTACCAGGGTATCATAGGCTTTCTGCCAATCGTCCTGTTTTAATGCATTTACAATTTCCCGGTGCTCCTTACCCGTATCCTGGTAGTCTTCCATCTGCCGGATCATAGTACCCAGCTTCATATGAAAGAGGGGGATATTACTGTTATTGTACATGGCGATCAACCGGGAGTTGCCGGTACCTTCAATGATCTTTTCATGAAATTTAATATCCGCTTCGCAGGCGCCTCCATAATATTCCTTGCTGACCATTGCGTTAAAATCATCACAGATTAATTCCAGTTCTTTGATCAGCGCCTTATTCTTTTTTGTAAAAAGGATCTTCAATGCGCCCACCTCCAGCAGTTCGCGCAGCTCACGGATATCTTTCACATCCTGCAGGGTCATCCGTTTTACAAAGCATCCGCCTTTTTCGCCAAACTCCACCAGGTTTTCACCGGCCAGGCGCATAAACGCCTCGCGAACCGCCACCCGGCTTGCATTAATCTTCTTTGCCCAGTTGCTTTCTACCAGCCGCACACCGCCTACCAGCTGGTTTGACAATATCTTTTTACGAACTTCCAGGTATACTTTATAAGCTAACGAATCTTCTTTCATTCCCATTCAGTTTTTAAAAGCGAATGCACTTTTAAGTTGCACAATTTAATTATTTCTGCCCTAAACCACCGGAAAGGCTGGTACTATTTTTAAGGATCCCTTCCTGTGCATTGTATACTCTTTGCGGCTTTAAGACAAGGCGGCCACCCTTCATTTTTAGAGAAACGGTGTGCTTGTTTTTCAGCACCGCCGCGTTAAAATTCAGTTTTCCATCCGCACCGGAAAGATTCCAGAAGCCTTCCCGCAAGCCTGCCACAATGACCTCGTATTCCTGGTCACCCGGTACTTCCAAGGTAAACGCTTCCTGCAACAAGCTTCCCGGCCGGGCCAATACCACCAGCTTATCTGCTACCTGAAACTGTACATAGCCGGCCCTTTCCGTAAACTGCAGGGGCAGTTCGGCATGTGTTTCCTCTGCCATCTGGAATACCGTAACAAAGGTTGTTTGTTTTGTTTCCTTTAATGGCGACACCAGGATGCGGGAACCCTTGGCCTCCGGCCATGCAGACCTTGCGGAATACAGATCGCCCGATACAAAGGCCGATGAATCGCCGCTTAATACCTGGTACTTACGGTCGCGGGCAGCCGGCACCAGCATGTTTACATAGGTGGTGCCTGTTCTTCCTTTCAGGCTGCTGCTGAGAATAAACCGTCCGGCTGCAACCTGTGGCCGGTTCAGGGTATTGATCTGCCATGTTTTTTTAAAAGAAGGATCCGCGCTGGTTACTTCATCCAACAACATGATCACCGCCGGCACATCGGGGCGTTTCAGATCCAGGAACAAAAAACTGCGGGAGTATTGTTCCAGTTTAGCGCTATAGGCCGCAGTAAGATCTGCATTGAAATAGCTGTACGAAGGCGCTACCGGGTCTGGCCCATAATCACAGGAACGCACAAATCCCGTATGAAACCAGGAATCGTTCAGCACTTCCGCTACGGTCCGGGGAAACCGCTGGCTGAAACGGGTGCCCCCGTCGTTGGTTTTTGTACGGAACAGCAGCGGCTCCGCCGGATCCTGTACCAGCAGCATGCTATGCGCCACCGACCGCTTGTTAAAATTAAAATCGTAGGGCGAACCATAGGACAGGTATAAACCCAGGTCACCTACCTGCATGCCATGATGATAGATCTGGATGGCGCCGGCATCCGCATGCTGGTGATTGCCAAAATGAAAACCGCCGCCCTTGATCTCGGCCACCACATTGCCACTTTCCTTTTGTTCCTCCCAGCCGGTGCGCGCTACCATGGAGCCCAGAACCGGTCCAAAGTCGAGCGTACGCGGTAAACGATTCAGTTCAAAATCCGGTTTTAAGGCCGGGTCATCCAGCAGTAAAAATAACACCGGGTTATCGGGTAAGCCTCCCTGCCGGAGAAATTGTCCTTTAAACAGCGCGTTGCCGGAGTAGGCATAGCTCAATAACATCGTTTGCGGATTCTTCCAGTAAAAACTATCGCTTTGGGCATACTTTACACTAAACATATCCCCGTCCCGCAACATTTTTCCATCGGGGGTCCGCATATACAGCCAGTAATAAGGCAGATCTTTTATATTATCATCAAATACAGGAAACCCGGTCATGCGGTAAAACAGCCATGCAGCGTGCATTTCCCAGCCAAACCGGTAACCGCCATAATCAATGCCCTGGTTATGCCGGGGCGATTGGTATTCAAATTTCCGCATCGGTACGAGTTGCTCCAGCACGGTGTAGGCTGTGTATTTGTAAGGCACCGGGTCTTCGTCATAAATAGCGATACTCATGGCCAGCAGATCCCGGCAGATCTGGGCTTCGTTCCCATGTCCGTTAACAATGCTTTCCACGCCAAAAAACGGCGGCCAGCCAATCTCCATATCCCGGGCCAGGCGCTGCATATGCCTGCGCAGGATCGTTTTCTGTTCGATGCTCAGCAGCTCATAACACCAGTCGTATACCAGTGCGGCGGTATAAATAGCGCGGCCCATTTCGCGGGAAATATCCCCATAGGTAATATTACCGAATTCCAGCATTGAAAGGTAGTGCACCATCAGTTCCACCGCTTCGGCTCCGACCATGCGGTCTTTTTCCAGCAGGAAATAAAAGGCCTTGCTTTCTATGGCCTGCTCCAGCTTTTCATTATAGCTGACCTCCCGCTGCGGATCATATGCAAAAGCGAACTTGTGCAATGCCGCCTGCCTTACCTTCATCCATGCAGACTGGTGCGCCGTATCCTGCAGGCGTTGCCGGATCACGGGAAGGGTTTCATTGTTTACCCAAAGGCGTGGGTGGGAAGCCGGTGGCAATACCCTGGGCACATAGGCTTCCGCATCTTTGGGCGGAACCGGGGGAATATACGGCTTCACAGTGATGGTATAAAAAACCAGGTTCCCGGGCAGCCAGATTTTCAGCTTTTCTTTTTTCTTCCCGAACTCAAACTTGCCCAGCTCCTGTGTACCGCCTTTATAACTATCATAAACGATGCGTTTTGTGATCCGCGCTGTGCCCAGCTGAAGATACGCAAGGCGCGTTAGCAGGCCTGTTGTATCTTCTTTTTTCAATTGTTCCGGATCCCGGGGCTGGGCTTCCGCTTCCAGTATATACCAACCCGTTGCCGGCACTTCAAGTTCCAGCTCTACATCTGCCTTCCGATCCGGATATCCATCTGTAACCGGTTCCTTCAGCGTCAGGCCCTGCTTCACAAGCCCTCCTTCCCCGGTTTTGTGCAACATGACTGCGTTTTTATTGATCTTCCCTTTTTGAAGGAAAACCACTGCCGGACGCTGCCCTATTGAAAGCAGGCCGCACAAAACAAGGGGAATGAATACTACGAACTTTTTAAACATCTTCCTGTATCAGCATCTGGCAAAGGATGCCTGTTTTCGGTTACAAAAATGATCCGGTTACCAACCCGGGTTTTGTGTAAGATTGGGATTCACATCTCGTTCCGACTGCGGTATCGGCCACAGGTAGTAGTTATCCGGGAAGCCTCTTTGCCGGATTTTAACGCCTGTAAACTCCGTCATCCATACTCCATCGACTACGTCCCTGGCAATCCGCCATCTCCGGATATCTGAGTAGCGCTGTCCTTCTCCGCATAACTCCACCATCCGTTCATGGCGTATCCGTTCACGCATCTGTTCTTTATTTAATCCGGCGGGAAGGCGGGGCATTCCTGCGCGGATCCGTACGGCATCTACGGCATCATATACACTCTGGTCCGGCACACCTGCCGATTCATTCTTTGCTTCCGCATACATTAACATCACATCCGCCAGCCGGATGAGGGGAAAATTCTGTGGCATATTGTCCTGTAAGGTATAAACCGATCCGGTTTCTACAAATTTTCGCCAGGCATAACTTCCATTTGTCCATACCGGTACATAGGCCGCCGGATCGGAGGTCACCACCGGGAACCGGTACAAATAATCGATACCGCCCTTTCCGTTAAAGGTAGACCAGGGTACCACAATGCCTTTTTGCAAACGCGGGTCGCGGTTTTCAAACAGTTTCCGCACCGAAGCTTCATCCTTCCAGTCAGCCGCGTTGTCGGGATTAAATACAGTACCCTGTGCATTTTTGAAATTCGCAAAATCGAACGGAGTACCATCCTTCATCTCATATTCATTTACCAGCTTGGGTGTGGGGCGTGTACGCTGGGAGCCGGTTGTAGCGCCCCGGGCATTACCATAATTACGGTCGGTGGCCAAACCATTCCCCTGCTGCGCCACATACTGCACATCAAAAATAACCTCGCTGTTGTTATTGCCGGCCACACGGAACAAGGTATGATAATCGCCCACTAATGTCCGGTCGCTTTTTTCCATCAGCTCCTTAAAATCTGCAGCCGCTTTTTCATATTCCTTGGCCCATAGATGTGCCTTTCCCCGCATGGCCAGCGCAGCCCATTTGGTAATACGGCCTTTATTTGCCGCGTCATAACTGCCGGGCAGCAATGCGTAGGCGTCGGTCATATCTTTCACAATAAACGCATACACCTCTTTTTCCGTATTCCGCGGCTTAAACGACTCATCCACGTTCATCGGGTAATCATAAAGCGGTACGCCGCCAAAATAATCCCAGAGTTTAAAATAGAAATACCCTCTGAAAAACGCGGCTTCGCCAAGGGTGCGGTTTTTGACGCTTTCATTCATTTGTATCTCCGGCACTTTTTTCAGCGCCGTATTTGCCCTGTAAATACCCTTATAGAAAATGCCCCAGGAGGTTGAGTAGAAGGAGGCATTGGCGGGAAATACCCCTGTTGTTAGCCCGGTAGCGAACGACTGGTAAGAAATATCGGTAAAGTCATCCATCATACCATAGATCACGATGCTGTTTGTAAATTCGCGGTTGGCGTTATAAATAGCGTTGATACCGGTTACAGCATCCTGTTCGGATTTCCAGAAATCGCCTTCCGATAATCCAACTAACGAATTTCTGTCGAGGAACTTATTGCAGGAGCCCAGCACAAGTACGGACAATGTTGCTATCATTATTTTCTTTATCATGGCTTCTTCTTTAAAATGCAATGTTTAAACCAATGATCCATTGTTTCATCAACGGATAGGAGATCCCGGAATTTTCCGGATTGTATCCTTTAAAATCAGTGAATGTAAAATAGTTCTCCAGGTCGGCATACACCCTTAACCGGTCTATTTTAAGCCTGTTGGTCATCTGGCGGGGAAACGCGTATCCCAATTGCAGCGACTTTACCCGGAAGTAGGAGGTATTGTAGAGCCAGTAATCGCTGTAAGCGGTATTCAGTGCCGATCCTGAAGTAAGCAGGCGTGGATAAATCGTCGATTTATTTTCCGGGGTCCAGCGATTCAGTATTTCCGTCCGCTGCAGATAGCCTTCGTTCAGGTTAAAGGTATTAAACCCGTCATTGCCCCAGTATTGCTTTACGCCGCCAACACCCTGCCCCACTATATTAAGGTCGATGCCTTTATAGGCAACGCTAACATTCAGTCCATACGTATACTTGGGCAGTGATGAATAATTTTTAACTACCCGGTCCTTTTCATTAAATACTTTATCACCATTGGCATCCTTATAAAGCATATCGCCCGGCTTGGGAGTGCCACCTACATAGGTACCAAAAGTATATCCATCGGCAACCAGGCGGTCGATCTCCGACTGCTCCTGTATGATCCGGTCAAATTCCAGTACATAAAAACTGGTAAAGGGTTTGCCTTCGAGGGTAATCGTTGTACCGTCAATCGAAGTATCCCCGTTAAACCGGCTTACGCTGTTGGTTACGGTAGACAGGTTTGCATTTACCTGGTACGACCAGTTTTTCCCCGCTGCATTCCGGTACGTTAACTGAAATTCCATTCCCCGGTTCTTCATTGCCGCAATATTTTGCCAGGGAGGAAGGAAGTTCCCCATTACCAGTGGAATGGGAATTTTGGTGAGGATATCCGTTGTGGTTTTGTCGAAGTATTCTGCGCTCAGCAGCAACCGGTTTTTCAGCATTGCGATATCCAGCCCGATGTTTGTAGCCGTTGTGGTTTCCCATTTGATGCGGCTGTTAGCGATCTCTTTTGGCGCCACCCCTTGCTGCATCTGTCCCCCAAACGGGTACAGGTAAGAACCGTATACAACCTGGTAGGTATAATCTCCGATCCGGTTATTACCCAGCCGTCCCCAGGAACCCCGGATTTTTATGTCATCGAATATTGTCCTTAACGGCTGTGCAAAGGGTTCCTCCAGCACTCTCCATCCTGCCGAAAACGAAGGAAAGAATCCCCACCGGTTATCCCGGGCAAACCGCGATGATCCGTCATACCGTGCATTGGCTTCAAACAGGTATTTGCTTTTATAATCGTAATTCAGCCGTCCGAAGTAAGACTGGAGCGCATCATCTGTTCCGGATCCGTTTATGGCCTCCATGTTGGTTCCGGCATCCAGAATGTAAATGGCATCGTCTCCCAGGATATCGTTCTTCTTTGCGTCGAATTTATCCATCCGGTTGTATTGCTGATCGAAACCCAGCAATGCCGTAAAATGATGAACATCCTTAATGGATTCCCTGAACCGCAGCTGTGTATTCAGCACGGTTGTATAATCTCTTCTGCTGCCGTTAAACAAGCTGTTGATGCTTGGTTTTTTGGGATACTCAAAATTTGTCTGCAGGTTCCAGAGCGAATAGGGCCGGGCATATTCCCAATTGCGGTCGTTATTATAATTGAATCCAAAGCTGCTTTCCCATTCCAGGTTCTTCAGCAGGTTTACAATGCCATAAAATTTCATCCCCAGCCGCTGCCGCTCGTATTGCCCCCGTATATTATCTACATACGCTCTTGGGTTGGCCCCTGCCGGCAAACCATTGAACATTTCGCCCCCGTAACGACCGTCTTCATACTTTGGTATAACACCTGGTGTGGTGTTTCTGATGGTTGAAAAAAAGCTGGCCACATCCAACGGATCCCTGTTCGCCCAGTATCCGAACACATTACCTCCAATGGTCAGTATCTTCCTTATTTTCATGTCTGCGTTGATCCGGAAACTATATTTGGTGTAGTCGGAATGGTCAATAATACCCTGATTCTTTAAATAGCCTAATGACAGTGCGATGTTTCCTTTTTCGCCACCTCCCCGCACAGACAGGTTATGCTCGGTAAGCAATCCTTTTTTCAACATCTCATTATACCAATCGGTATTCGGGTACAGCGGGTTCCCGGCAGCAGATTCTGTTCTCCAGGTATCAATCAGCGTTTTCGCATATTTCTCGCGCCCTTCCGATTCATTCACCAGCTCCATATGCGTAGCCATATCCGTTATGAAATCAATGTGTTTTGCCACATCCTGCATGCCCGTATACCCGTTATAATTAAAGGTGAACCTGTCCCCCCGGCCCCGCTTCGTTGTAACAAGCAGCACGCCGTTGGCCGCACGCGAACCATAGATGGCCGAAGATGCGGCATCCTTAAGGATCGACACGCTTTCCACGTCGTTTGGATTCACATCATTTAGTGCTCCGGGCACACCGTCGATGACTACCAGGGGCGAAGCATCATTCATCGTTCCTTTGCCTCTTACCAGCAGGTTGAATCCCTCGGCCCCGGGAGCCGCAGAGGTTTGTGCAATATTCAGTCCCGAGGCGGCACCCACCAGCGCAGCCGCCAGGTTCAGGTTTGGCCGGCTTGTTGCCGATTCACCAAACTTAACCACCGATACCGCGCCGGTAAGATTTACTTTCTTTTGTGTACCGTAACCCACTACCACCACTTCATTCATTTCGCTGGATTGGGGTTCCAGCGTTACATTGCCCGCAGCATTTGCCGGCACCGTGAGGGTTTTAAATCCTACCAGGCGAAATTGCAGCGAATCCTCCGGGGCTGCACTGATGCGGTATTCCCCGTTTTTACCGGAGACCACCGTTTCCTTACTCGAAAGATTGCTTACTTCCACACCTGCCAGCGGCTCCCCGTTGCCGTCTGTTATCCGGCCTGTTACAACCAGCTCCACGGCCGGGTTCCGGGAATCATTCAGCGAGGAAACAGCATGTGATTCTTTTGCCTTACTCCATACGGTCTTTGAAAATGCCGGTAAACCGGTTGCAGCGTTGCCTGTTAACGCAACAAGGGGGAGTGCCCATAAAACGTACTTTCCTAAAAGCATGTTCCTGATTCTGCGTGAGTTTGGGTTCATGAATAATCGTGTTAAAAATAATTTTCCAAACAAATTAATTTTGGGCTTTCATTCCTTAGCATCAGCCATCTTGTGGCTGTTCGAAATACCGGTTCCGGAAAACAATAAACAAGAGAAATCGCAATCAAGTATTCGTTAATACTGTATACAATATTAATGTCTTTTTGTAAACAAACAAAATTTATTTTTATTTTTATATTAATTTTTCTTTGGTTAACCGAGGCAATTTTAAATATCACATACAACTGAAAATCAATATATTAAGATACAATCCGCCTAGAGACAGAAAAAACCAACTAAAAATATGTATACAAAATAATTCAATTTTTGTATATAAAATTAAATAATTAGATTTGGTTCGGGAATCATAAAACAACGCTTAAAATTCCACACTATGCGGCTTGCAGCATTACCTGTTTTATTATCTGTGGCAGCTCTTTTCGCCTCCTGCCATATCGAAAAGAAAAAAGAACCGCCGGTATTGAATACGATCCAACTCGGTCAAACAGCAGTATCCCTAACCAGGGTAGCAGACCACCTGGAGGTGCCCTGGGACCTGGAGTACGACCGGAAAGCACATGCCATCCTGTTTTCCGAGATCGCCGGTGTGATCAAACGGCTGGACCTGAATACCCATCGGGTTTCTCCGGTGGCACGGATAACGGAGGTATATCATCAGCGCACCACAGGGCTGCTGGGCATGGCCCTGTATCAGCCGGAACAGGGACCAGACTTCCTGTTCCTTTCCTATACCAGCAAAACAGGCGACAGTATTTATTCAAACCTGTTACGCTACACGTACAATAACGGTAAGCTGGAAGCCCCGCTGCGCTTGCTGCGCATCCCGGGCAGTACCGGGCATAACGGTTCCCGCGTAATGGTAGCAAAAGATCAAAAGATATACTGGGCTACCGGCGATGCCGCCAGCGATACCTTTGCCCAGGACAGCACCGCACTGAACGGTAAGATCCTGCGCTTAAACCTGGATGGCAGCATCCCGAAAGACAATCCCATCCCCAACAGTTATGTATATGCCTGGGGGTTCCGCAATATGCAGGGACTCACGCAATCGGAAAGCGGCACCATTTATACCTCTGAACACGGAGACGCTATTGAAGACGAGATCAACCTGATAAGCCCGCTGCAGAACTATGGCTGGCCGCAGATTGAAGGAAAGCATGATACGGAAAAGGAAATTGCCATTGCAAAAAAATCACCCCGTACAGAACCGGTCAGATCCTGGACACCGGTCATTGCACCCGCAGGACTGGCCTACTATGGCGCGGATGCCATCCCTGAATGGAAGAACAGTTTGCTATTGACGACCTTAAAAAGCCAGTCGCTCAGGATCCTGCACCTCTCGGCAAACGGCCAACAGATCACCGATGAAGCGGTTCTTTTTTCCAATTACCTGGGACGGTTGCGTTCCGTACTGGTACTGCCCGATGGTACGGTTTATTTCTGTACCAGTAACCGGGACTGGAATCCGCAAAAGGGATTTCCAAAATCCTACGATGATGGTATTTATTGTTTGCAAAAAACAACGGATACAACAGCCCCCGTATTAAGGCCGCAAAAGCCGGCTGCCGCACAGAACCTTTCCGGCAAGGCATTGTATGCATCCTACTGCGCCTCCTGTCATAAAACCGATGGCAAAGGCCTGTTAAACACCTTCCCCTCCCTGGCCGGTTCCAGGCTGGTAAACGGGGATAAAAATAAACTAGTACATATATTGCTGCACGGGGCAAGCGGTAACGCTTCGGACGGCGTACATTATGATGCATCCATGCCCGCTTTTGCATTTTTAAAGGACGAAGAGATCCGGGTGCTTACCAACTATATCCGTAGCAATTTCGGCAATGCATCCGATACGATCACATTGGAAACAGTAAAAAACAACCGGTAAATCAACATGCAGACCACTCCTCCCTACAAGCAATCCTTTTTCAAAAAATGGCTTTCCATCCTGGGGCCCGGTATCATTACAGCCGCGCTGGTATTTGGTCCCAGTAAGATGACCATTACCTCCAAAATGGGCGCCGATTATGGTTTCAGCCTCCTCTGGGTAATTATAGCCGCCATCTTTTTTATGATGGTCTTTACCAATATGGCCGCACGCATCGGTGCGCAAAGTGATGTTTCGCTGTTAACCCTGATCCGCAATAAATTCGGGAAAGCCACGGCGGCCATCATCGGCATCGGCATTTTCCTTGTGGCCACTTCCTTTCAATCCGGTAACGCCACCGGTATTGCGCTGTCCCTCTCCGAATCCATGGGTATCCCTCCTAAAATCAGCATCCTCGTTTTTACCCTTATCGGTATCCTGCTCCTGTTCTTCCGCTCTTTTTTCCTGGTGCTGGAAAAACTCATGCTGGCGCTGATCATTATCATGCTGTTTGCCTTTCTTTCTACAGCCGTAATGCTGCAGCCATCGTTTACAGAAATCACTGCAGGCCTGGTGCCGCGTATCCCGGACGGATCCCTGGGCCTCGTGATTGCTTTTACAGCCTCCTGTTTTTCCATTGTAGGTGCACTGTATCAAAGTTACCTGGTACAGGCACGGCGTAAACTATCGCCGGGACAGCAGCTTTCGGGCAATGAGATCCTGGGCAGCCGTGTAGGCATTATCATCCTGGGCCTGATGAGCGCTGCCGTGTTGACCTGTGCCGGTAATATCCTGCATCCCCAGGGCATTAAAATCAACTCCGCCGCAGAAATGGGAAAGGCCCTGGAGCCTTTACTGGGCACCTATGCTTCCCATCTCTTTTTTGCCGGGTTGTTCGGCGCTTCTTTTTCCTCGCTCATCGGCAATGCCGTATTGGGAGGCTCCCTGTTGGGCGATACATTTGGCTTTGGCAACAACCTGAACAATAAAACGGTAAAATTTTTTATTTCACTGGTAATGATCTTCGGATCGGTCATCGCCTATGTATTTGGTAACCTTCCGCTGGAGCTTATCGTATTTGCCCAAAGCATTACCATATTCCTGGTGCCCTTTATCGGCATCATCCTGTTCCTGGTAGCCAATGATCCCGTGATCATGAAAGAGCAGAAAAACAAACCCTTCACAAAAGTGTGGGCCATTACAGGGTTGGCGGTATTGCTGATCCTGGCCGCAAGTAATTTTATTAAACTTATAAAGTAACCCGTTTATGCAATCGAATGTACAAGAACTGGAAACCACGCTGCTGGCGCCTTCAGCTGCTTTAATAGAAGATCTAAAAAAAACAGATGGCGACCTGATGCTGCTGGGTGTAGGCGGCAAAATGGGTCCCAGCATGGCCCGCCTTGCGGTAAGGGCGATCCGAGAAGCTGGTCTCACAAAAAAAGTGATCGGCGTATCGCGCTTTTCATCCGGAACCCTGCGGCAGGAGCTGGAAGCCATAGGTGTGGAAACCATTGCCTGCGACCTGCTGGATGACGAGGCCCTGCCGCAATTACCACAGGTGCCCAATATCATTTACCTGGCGGGATATAAATTTGGTACCAGCGGCAACGAAGATTTTACCTGGGCCATGAACACCTTCCTGCCGGGAAGAGTGGCCGCACATTTTAAAGACTCGCGGATCGTGGCTTTTTCCTCCGGGAATGTGCTTCCGTTTGTACCCGTAACGGACGGCGGTGTTTCGGAAGAAACGGAACCGGCGCCCATTGGAGAATATGCACAATCCTGCCTGGGCCGGGAACGCATCTTCCAGTACTTTTCAAAGAAGAACGGAACACCCGTGCTGATCTACCGGTTAAATTATGCCGTCGATTTCCGGTACGGGGTGCTGGTGGAGATCGCAAAATCCGTACTGGCTGAAAAAGCAATCGACCTCACCACGGAGAACGTGAATGTGATCTGGCAGGGTGATGCCAATGAAATTGCGTTACGATCATTGCTGCATTGTACATCGCCGGCAACCGTGTTAAACGTTACCGGTCCGGAGATCTTGTCCGTGCGCTGGATTGCACAACGCTTTGGAGAATGGTTCAGCAAGGAACCGCAATTCATCAACCAGCCGGCTCCCACAGCCCTTCTCAACAACGCTTCTGCCTGTCATAAATTATTTGGTTATCCCCGCACCTCGATCCGCGAGGCCATCGATATCACGGCCAAATGGTTGCTGGAAGGCGGCGAATTATGGAACAAGGACACCCATTTTCAGGAACGAAAAGGAAATTTTTAAATGAAACCATTAGCACCCGAACTCAAAGCACAACTTCATAGCGGCCTGGTTATTCCCGCTCATCCGCTGGCATTGTTTGAAGACCGTACGATCGACGAAGCCGGCCAGCGCCTGCTTACACAATATTACCTGGCCAGCGGTGCCGGCGGCATTGCTGTTGCCGTGCATTCCACCCAATTTGAGATCCGCGATCCGGAAATCAATTTGTTTGAAACCGTACTGCAATGGGCATCCGAAGAGGTGGACCGGGCAAAACTGACAAGACCGTTTATGAAGATTGCCGGAATCTGCGGCCCCACCAGCCAGGCAGAAAACGAAGCCCGGGTGGCGGTTCATTATGGATATGATATGGGATTGCTGAGTATGGGCGGTCTGCAAGGCTGGACAGAAGCACAGATCCTGGAGCGAACCCGGATCATTGCCCGCATCCTGCCGGTATTTGGATTTTACCTGCAACCTTCCGTGGGCGGCCGGATCTTTTCTTATGATTTCTGGCGGCAATTTGTGGAGATCGAAAACGTAATGGCGATCAAATGCGCTTCCTTCAACCGGTACCAGACACTGGATGTGATGCGTGCCCTGGCCAACTCCGGCCGGAACAGCGAAGTAGCCATGTATACCGGCAATGACGACAATATTGTAAATGACCTGATGACCACGTACCGCTTCCCGGTGAACGGCCGCACAGTGGCTATCGATTTTAAGGGCGGCCTGCTGGGCCATTGGGCCGTATGGACGCAGAAGGCGGTACAACTGCTGGAAGAAATAAAACGATATAAGCACAATCCCGGTACAGCACAGGCGGATGCCTTGTTATCGAAAGCGATAAAAGTTACCGACAGCAATGCTGCTTTTTTTGACCCGGCGCATCAGTTTCACGGCTGTATTCCCGGCATTCATGAAGTACTGCGGCGGCAGGGACTGCTGGAGGGCACCTGGTGCCTTAACCCCAATGAAGTCCTTTCACCAGGCCAACAGGAAGAAATCGACCGGGTATACCGGGATTATCCTGAGCTGAATGATGACGCGTTTGTAAAGGAGTTTTTGTTGGGGCGATAAGATCATAAAACAGCAGGCAGCCAGCATAAGGCTGTCTTACAACTCTAAAGCTACAGGGCTACATAGAGGAGTACCGTAAATGCTATATCAGGCATACAGCTCCTTGTACATCTTTATGCCTTGGTGCCTTTGTAACTATAAAAAGATCGGCTTAATACTTTGCGGCCTTGCTGGGAATGGAGGCCTTTATAAACTGCCGGATCTGTTCCGTGCTTGTTTTCAGGTCTTCCTTACGCAGGTACATCATATGTCCGCTGCGGAACCCCGCCCATTGAATCCGGTCCTTTAACCGTCCGGAAGGATCCATCTGCCACAGGTTGTATTTGGCGTTGAAATAATCGCAGGCACCGTCGTAATACCCGGATTGTACCAGCAGGTGCAGGTATGGATTGGTGGACATTGCGCTCCGCAGGTTCTCCCCGGTACGGTCGTTATTGTTATCCCAGGGGTATACAGGCCCGAAAACATTGTACGGATAGTCTGTTTTATAATTCAGCTCATTTCGCAGGTACATGTTAACCGGCGGTGTAAAAGCGTGCAGCCAGGCTGTAAGCTCGGCATTAAAATCGGGCCGCTCCCCGCCATCCCGTTTATCAATGCCTTTGTAGCGCGAATCCAGCCGGCCGATCGTAAACCCTTCATTGCGCAGCAACTCCTTCCAGAACAGGTTGGGAGAAACGTCGAGGTTGTTTTGAAGGATCACCTGCTGTGACAAACCGGAGTAGGCTGCCATTTTTTCTGCAATGGATCTTTTGGTGGCTTCTTCGAGCAGGCTGCCCTTATTTAAAGCGGGCAGCAATTGGTTCATGGTAAAATCTTCTACTTCCGGCAGGAAAGCCTCCAGTTCCTTTTGCTGAAAATTGGCGGCCAGTTTTTTATGGTACCAGGCCGTGGCAGCAAAGTACGGCAGCCGCAACGCCGCATCCGTTGCGGTTCCCCGCTCAATACCCAGGGTAGTAGGCGATACCAGTACCACACCATTCAGGTACATCCAGTGCGCCTGCTGCAGTTCCAGCGCCAGGCCGGACACCCGCGTGGTACCATAGCTCTCACCGATCAGGTACTTGGGCGATCCCCAGCGATCATAGCGGGTAACAAAGGTATTGATCCAGTCTGCCAGGTATTTGATGTCTGCATTGACCCCAAAGAATTTTGTTTTGGCCACATCCTTTCCCACGATCCTTGAGTAGCCGGTATTTACCGGATCCACATATACGATATCGGCCACATCCAGTATCGAATACGGGTTTTCTTTATACCCGTAAGGTTGTACAGGATATCCCTCGTCATCGATGTTCAGCAGTACCGGTCCGGTATAACCGATATGCATCCAAACAGAAGCAGAACCGGGTCCGCCGTTAAAAGAAATCACCAGCGGCCTTCCGCCTTTAGCGGCATCGGTGCGTTCATAATACGTATAGAATAAACCGGCGATGGCCTTTCCATCCTCATCCCAAACCGGCAGGGTACCGGCAATGGCTTTATATGCCACTTTCTGACCTTTAATGGTCACCGTATGATTCGTGGTTACTACCGCATCGGGATTGAAGCTCAGATCCGGCGATGCATTTTTCCGGGTTTCCGCAGGAGCTTCCTGCTTTACAGGTGCCGGTTTGGGAGCCTGGGCAACCGTATGAAGTACTGTAAGCATTGCAGCAAAGCAGCAGCAAAGGATCTTATTCATGATGATTATTTAATGCGAAAGAATGGATCAAACCTACCGATTTTTTTTAAAGGAATATCCGTCATTTATACCAGCGGTACATGCAACACCGGCGCGCTTAACGCAGCCATCCCAAAAAGAAGGGCAACCCGTGAAAATGATCTACATGATCCGGAGCTGAATTGCCGGCAAAACCCAGTACCTTGAAATGCCCGCTTCCCGCTTCACTGATCTGCTGCATGCCCACCGGTCCTTTTTTTAAAACGGGAATAGCCTTTAGCTGTAGTTGCTGCAACAGGTAGCCCGCCGCTTCCGTAGTACTTACAAATGTGCCCGGGAAAATTTCCGAATGCGTAAACAGCATTTTCTTCCCTGTAATCGGCAGCACCGCTTGCCGGGCAAATGCCAGAAAGGGTGCCAAACCAGCCGTGTCGATCTGTCCGCCCTCGGCCAGTACCTTCCGTTCGGGAATATAGCTGGCATGCAAGCCATCCAGCAGCAATACGGCGTTTACCGCTTCAAAACCATCTGCGCCGGACAAGATGCTCCGGATGGCTCCATACCCCGCACTAAACCCGCTTAAAATGATCCGGCGCTGACGGATCTGGTTGCCAAGCTGCTCCTGAACAGAACGCCATACGGCCATTACCAATTTTTTAAACACCGTATCGTTTTGAAAGGGCCGGGCATAGGCCCCGGATCCGGATCCCAGATTTACCGATACAGCAACAAGATTGGTTTTGGATTTTTCAGCAGCATAGGCGGGTACATAGCCCATCCCATGAAAATGAATGAGGAGATCTGCTTCCGCTGCTTTCTTCAGCCGGCGGGGAATGTACACCAACACCGGTTTGGCCAAGATGCTGTCCAGCGTACAGGTAATCCCCTGTTGCATCTCAAAAGCGATCCGCTCATGTTTGCGTACGGTTTCCTGCATGGGTGAGGGATACTGATCGGGCAGCTTTACAGACTGGGCGGCAACCGCCTGGGCAAACAGTACGATCCAAACAGATAAGTATTTCATATCCTTATTTTAAAAAAGGTTCACGAAAGCCGTGCGGCCTTGGTGAACCTTCGTTATCATCGCTCTCTTTTTTTACTTCAGCACGCCCAGCTCTTTGCCCACCTTGGTAAAAGCAGCAATCGCTTTATCCAGGTGTTGCTGCTCGTGGCCGGCACTTAGCTGCACCCGGATCCGCGCCTGGCCCTTCGGCACTACCGGGAAAAAGAAGCCGATCACATAAATGCCTTCTTCCAGCAGTTTCGCCGCAAAATCGGCCGCCAGTACCGCATCATACAGCATGATGGGCACAATGGGGTGATCGCCCGGTTTAATATCAAAGCCCGCCGCCGTCATTTTTTCACGGAAATATTTCGTGTTATATTCCAGTTTATCTCTTAATTCCGTTGAAGAAGAAAGCATGTCCAGCACGGCAATAGAGCCACCCACAATGGAGGGCGCCAGGGTATTGCTAAACAGATACGGTCTTGATTTCTGGCGCAGCATATCAATGATCTCTTTCCGGCCGGAAGTAAATCCGCCCGAAGCGCCGCCCAGGGCCTTACCCAGCGTGCCGGTAATGATATCGATCTTTCCCATTACCCCGCGGTATTCATGGGTACCACGCCCGGTTTTACCCAGAAACCCGGAAGAGTGGCATTCATCGATCATGATCACGGCATCGTATTGTTCTGCTAGCTCCACAATTTTATCCAGCTGGGCAATGGTACCATCCATACTAAAAGAACCGTCCGTAACAATGATCCGGCTCCGGGCACCGGAAGCTTCTTTCAATTTGGCTTCCAGGTCTTCCATATTATTGTGCTCATACCGGAGCCGCTGTGCTTTGCAAAGCCGCACCCCGTCAATAATGCTGGCATGATTCAATGCATCGGAGATGATCGCATCCTGGTCGCTGAACAACGGTTCAAAAACACCCCCGTTGGCATCAA
Organism: Niabella pedocola; assembly: GCF_021044425.1. Classification (GTDB taxonomy): domain Bacteria; phylum Bacteroidota; class Bacteroidia; order Chitinophagales; family Chitinophagaceae; genus Niabella; species Niabella pedocola. The sequence continues at coordinate 1,712,173 of NZ_JAJNEC010000005.1, forward strand.
AGGCAGCGGCATACAAAATGGTATCTTCTGTACCCACGAAGGCGGATATCTTTTCCTCCAGCTCTTTATGAATATCCTGCGTACCACAGATAAAGCGTACGCTGCTCATTCCATATCCCCGCGCATCAATGGTGGCATGTGCCGCTTTGATGACCTCCGGGTGGGAAGAAAGACCCAGGTAGTTGTTTGCACAGAAATTGATCACGGTTTTACCATTCACCTGTATTTCCGCACCCTGTTCGCTTTCAATGATGCGTTCTGTTTTATACAAACCGGAAGCTTTGATTTCCTCAACTTCGGCTCCGATCCGTTTTGTAAAATTCTCGTTCATATAAAATTAATTTAACTGTGCAGCATGATTGGGGCACCCCGCAAAGGTGTTGAAAAAAGGCTTACAAAAGAAGGCTTTCCGGCGATTTGTTCAATCGGTTGAACGGCATCCGGAGGCCTGTATGCAGCCCCGGCCGGGACATTTATCCGAAAAATTTGTCCCGCAATCGCATTTAGCCTATTTTTATTACTTTACATCAACACAGTATTGTTGACCGTCATGAAAATAAAAACAGTTGTACTAACGCTTTTGTATACCCTGACTGCTGCCAATCTCCATGCTCAACAGGATGGTTTTTTGTCTTTTACGGCCCCCGCTTATCTGCCTGAAACATTTTACAAAACATTCGGGAAAGACCTGCCCATTTACAACGGCCGTCTGTACCAGGGGTACCTGCCCACCATTACCGGAACGCCTTTCCTCGACGAAGATCAATGGACCGGAGGAATTGTATTTTTTGACAGCACCTGGTATAAAGATGTGCAACTGAAATACGATGTGGTTGCAGGCGAATTGATGGTCGACAATCCCGGCAGAATGCCGGTGATCCTGCCCAATAACCGGCTTTACGGTTTTACACTGGGCCAGCGAAAATTTGTAAAACTGGGACCGGGTAACAGCAGCCTGCTATCCAGCGGTTTTTATGAAATGTTAAGTGAAGGAACCTTAACAGCACTGGCGCTGCGGAAGAAAACGATCAAGGAAACGACCGGCCAATCGGTGATCGAGCGGGAATTTATCTGGAACACCCGTTTTTTCATCTACAAAGACGGAACATTTTATCCGGTAAACTCAAAGAGAAATTTATACGCAATCATAAAAGAGAAGAAAGCGGCCATTCATAAAGTATTAAAGAAAAACGATATCCGGTTCAGAAAAAATCCTGAGGCAGCAATCCGGACGGCCACTCAACTCTATAACCAGGACTAATGTTAAACAGGCTATTTATATTCATCATTGGCTTCAACCTGTGTACGGCCGCTTCAACCGTAGCCCAAACAGTAGCACCGGGGGCTGTTGGAACAGACAGCATTCCGGCAACCGCTTATTTTTTACAGCTGGAGCAACAAACAGGCTACTTTTTTTATTACGATCACATCCTGGTTGATTCCGTAAAGATCAGGCGGCCCGAAGAAACCGGACCGCTGGCCGCGGTGCTGCAAAAGGCGCTCAACAGAACCGCATTAACCTACTCCATCGATGACCGGGAAAGGAAAGTATATATCACCGGAAACCTGAGGGTTCAGCTTTCCCTTCCGGAAGGCTTGTACCGGGAAACAGGCAAACCGGCAACGGCACTTAAACCGGTAACGGTAACCGATTACGGGCTGAGTGATAAGCAAAGAAGAAATGCTACTTCGGAAGAGCGGATTTATGAGATCGGCAACCGGAATGCACCCCGGCACCCGCAGGCATTGCTAACAGGGAACGTAAAAAGTGCACGTACCGGAGAGCCCTATCCGAATGCTTCCGTAGCCATCGACAACGAATATTTCACCAATTCCGATGCCTACGGCAATTATTCCCTAAGTATCCCTCCGGGAAAACATGTGCTCAACATTATGGGGCTGGGTATCCGGGAAACCAACCTGAACCTGCAGGTATATGCAGATGGACGGATGGACATTTCTGTACAGGAGCAGGTACCCACGCTTAAGGAGGTGGTGGTTTCTTCTACCCAAACCCGCAATGTACGCAATGTACAGATGGGTGTATCGCGCCTGAGCATCCAGGAAATAAAACGCATTCCCACGGTATTTGGTGAAGCCGATATCCTGCGTGCCATTACCACCCTGCCCGGTGTAAAAACAGTAGGCGAAGCCAGTACCGGGTTTAACGTAAGAGGCGGCTCTTCCGATCAAAACCTCATTTTGTTCAATGATGCCACCATTTACAACCCCTCCCATTTTTTTGGCATGTTTGCCGCGTTTAACCCCGAGATCGTTAAAGATGTGGAGCTTTACAAGAGTTCCGTACCGGCCAAGTATGGTGGAAGGCTGGCTTCCGTGCTGGATGTAAACAGCCGGGAAGGGAATAAGAAACAGCTGACCGGTTCTGCCGGGATCGGGCTGATCACCAGCCGTCTTCAACTGGAAGGTCCGATTGTAAAAGACAAGACCTCCTTTATTTTTGGCGGGCGCACCACTTATGCCAACTGGCTGATTGACCTGTTGCCCAAAGAATACGATAAAAGCAGGGCATCCTTCCAGGACCTGAACTTCGGCATCAGTCACCGGATCGATTCCAGCAGCAATATTTACCTGAATGCCTATTACAGCAACGACCGGTTTAACCTGAATAATGATACCACCTATGGTTATACCAACCGGAACCTGTCCTTGAAATGGAAGAAAAATTTTACCCGCCGTTTACAGGCGGAACTGATCGGAGGATACGACTATTACCGGTACCGTATCAACAGCGACTCCAATGTGGTAAACGGTTTTAAACTTTTCTTTGATATCCGGCAGTTTTACGGGAAGCTCAATTTTGTATACTTCCTGAACCAGAAGCATTCCTTCGATTTCGGGTTGAACTCCCTATCCTACCTGCTTAATCCCGGTACCTTTGACCCGGCCAGTAAGGGATCGCTGGTACAACCGGATACTGTTAGTGCCCAGCGGGCATTAGAAAATGCGGTCTATATCACGCACCGGTTTAACGCCACCGGTCAGCTTTCTTTCAGCACCGGTATCCGCTACTCGTATTATTCGTACCTGGGTCCTCAAACGGTAAGCAATTATCGCGACGGACAGCCGATAACGGACGAAACCCGTACCGGTACCACTACTTACGGCAAAGGCAAGTTCATCAACAACTACCAGGGTCCGGAAGTACGCTTTTCCATGCGGTATGCATTTACACCCAGTTTTTCCATAAAAGCCAGCTATAACTCCTTACGGCAATACATCCATTTATTGTCCAACACTACGGTAATCTCCCCCACGGATATCTGGAAGCTGAGCGACCCGAATATAAAGCCGCAAACAGGCGACCAGTTTTCTTTAGGTTTTTATAAGAATCTTAAATCAAACACCATTGAAACTTCCATTGAGGTATATTATAAAAACATTAAAAATTACCTGGATTATAAACCCGGTGCCACCCTGCTCTTGAATCACAATATCGAAACCGATGTGATCAATACCAAGGGAAAAGCCTATGGAATAGAACTCCTGGTTAAAAAACAAGTGGGTAAACTGAATGGCTGGATCGGGTATACCTATTCACGCATCCTGCTCCGTTCTACCGACCAAAGCCTTGGTTCTTTAGTAAACAACGGCGATTTTTACCCGGCCAACTATGACAAGCCGCACGATCTGACGATCGTGGGTAATTTCAGGATCAATCACCGGTTCAGCCTGTCGCTGAATTCCACTTACAGTACCGGAAGGCCCATCACGTACCCCATCGGCCGTTTTTATTACCAGGGAGCCGAAAGGATGCTGTACTCCGACCGGAACCAGTACCGGATCCCCGATTATTACCGGACCGATTTCTCAATGAATATCGACGGGAATCATAAAATACATCAGAAAACGCATAATTCCTGGACCATCGGCGTGTACAATCTCCTGGGAAGAAGAAACCCGTACTCGGTATACTTTGTTTCCGAGCAGGGAATTGTGAATGGATACAAATTATCCATTTTCGGAAGCGCCATACCTTTTATCAACTACAATATTCGTTTTTAAAATGAAACAGGGATATTTCTTACCGCTGCTGGTCGTCATCGTTCTTTGCTTTTCCTGTAAAGACCGGTACTACCCTGAAATTGATTCAATAAACACCAACTATCTCGTGGTAGAAGGCACCCTTATTTCGGGGAATGCAGCCACCAACCTGCAGTTATCCCGAACCACACCCATCAACGGCGGCAAAGGAGCTGCACCCGAAACCAATGCAACCGTTACGGTGGAAGGAAGCGATAACTCGGTCAAAAACCTCACCATGAGCGGAGGAGGCAATTACCAGGGCGTACTGGACCTTTCGCCCGCCAACCGCTACCGCGTGCGGATCCGGACGGGCGGCAAAGAATACCTGTCGGACTTTGTAGCCGTAAAAACAACACCCGAAATTGACAGTATCGGGTACAAGCAAAGCGATAAAGGCGCCCAGCTATATGTAAATACCCACGACCCCAGCAACAGCTCGGTGTATTACCGCTGGGACTTTGATGAAACCTGGGAGATCCGCAGCGCCTACCATTCCGGTTTGGTTTATGATCCTGCTTCGCCAGATGCAGATAAAGCCGGCGTGCGGAATCGCATTTTTCCCCAGGAAGAGATCTTTTTTTGCTGGAAATATGGCCGGTCTTCCAGTATTTATATCGGCAACTCCGCCAAACTCACCTCCGACGTCATTTACCAGCAACCGCTGAACCTGATCCCTTCCGGGGATGAGCGGCTTTCCGTAAAATACAGCATCCTGTTACGGCAATATGCCATGGATAAGGCCGCCTATGAGTTCTATGATCTGATGAAAAAGAATACCGAATCCATTGGTGATATCTTTGGACCTCTGCCCTCCGAATTGAGGGGGAATATACATTGCATCAGCGATCCGAAAGAGATCGTTATCGGATATATTTCTGCAACAGCCCCCACACAGAAGCGCGTATTTATAAACAGCCCGGCGGGATGGTCGTTCCGCCAGTTTTGTGAAACAAAATTTATCATTGCCAATGCAGACAGTACGCGTGACGCATTTTTACAGGGTGCACAGATCCCGGTTTCGAATAGCACACGGGGGGCGTTTGAAGAAGGATACCTTTCATCCTCATCCGTATGTGTGGATTGCAGGACAAGGGGCGGTAACACACAACGGCCTGCTTACTGGCCTCAATAATTTAGACAGAACATGCATATGACGATACATTCTTCCCGTTGTTATTTCAGGCTGCTGATGGCTGTCTTCTGCCTGCAGCTGCACCTGGCAGCACCGGCGCAACCTCAAAAGAACGAGCCCGACCCGGAGATCATCTTTGTACATAGCGACAAAGAATCGTACCTGGCGGGAGAGCTGGTATGGTTTAAAACCTACCTCATGGCTGCCGGTACGCATACACTGGCCGGCTATAGCAGCATTGTGTACCTGGAGCTGCTGAATGATAAAGGAAGGGCAGTGAGCCAGGCAAAAGTACCCGTAACAAAGGGCACCGGCAGGGGAAGCTTCTACCTCCCTGTTAACGCCACAACCGGTGCCTATACATTGATTGCCTATACCAACCAGATGAAGAATGGGGATGCCAGATTCCTGTTCCGGAAAAAACTCCTGGTTACAAATACGATCGCAGCAGGGGAACATACGACCCGCATAGCCCGTCCGGAACCGATCCTCAACTTTTTTCCGGAGGGCGGCGAGCTTATTGAAGGACTTCCCTCTAAAACAGGTATTCAGGTGCTGGATCCGCAAACCGGAAAGGGACTACCCGCAACCGGAAGTATTATTGAGAACGGCACGGATACCATCGCCCGGTTCCCCGTTTTAAAATTTGGCCTGGGCCAGTTCAGTTATACGCCGCTGCCGGGCAGAAAGTATACGGCAATCCTGTCTGTGCCGGGAAAAGATGTCATCAAAAAAGACCTGCCCACACCCAAAAGCAATGGAACCGTTTTAAGCGTTACCGATAACGGAGGCGATGCTTACCTGGTTAAAATAGCGGCCCACGCGGCTGCAGCTCCGCAAAAAATGGTACTGGTTGCACACAACAATCAAAAGAACACTTTTGCAACAGAAGTGGATCTGCAAACCCGTAATACGGCGGAGATCACCGTAAGCAAAGCCAAACTGGGCAAGGGCATCACCTGTTTCACCCTGTTTAATCAAAGCCGCAAGCCGGTAAATGAACGGCTGGTGTTCCTTCCACAGGTGCTGCCGACCCGGCAGGTAACGATCAGCACAAACGGGCAACAGCTTTCGGTAAGAGACAATGCCGGCTTACAACTGGTTCCGGCCTCCAACAGTGACGGGCAGGACATCATACAGGGTTCACTTTCCGTTTACGCCATGGATCAAAACTCCGAAACGGCCGGTATCAATGAATACCTGCAGCTCACCGCCGCGCTTTCAGGAACCGTTGAAGACCCCGGCTTTTATTTTACCTCCGAAGCAACCCAGGGAAATGCCATCGAAAACCTGATGCTCGTAAACGGGTGGCGGCGTTTTGATGCCGGTGCACCTCTTTTTGACCCGGCGGTAAAATATCTTCCCGAATACGACGGGCATATTGTTGCGGCAAGGGTCACCAACCAATGGGATAACCAGCCGGCAGCGGGAGCGCCGTATTTACTAACCGTGCCCTCCATTCCCTTTGGTCTTTATAACGGAACCAGCGACAGCAGCGGCATTGTACGGTTCAATGTAAAACGATACTTTGGGCCGGGGGATGTATTCCTTAAACCAACGCCCGCAACCAGCCTGGCGGGAAGTTATAAGGCGGCTCTTATTTCGCCGTTTATCGACAGTGCTAACCGGTCCTTTACCCAATTGCCTTATTTTCCGGCACCGGCAGACAGTGCCTACCTGCTCAGACGCAGCATTGCCATGCAAACAACCAATATTTACTACCGGGACAAAATCAATAGCTATGCGGTGCCTCAGCCACCGGATACCCTTCCTTTTTATGGAAAGCCAGAGATCAGCTACCTGCTCGACGACTACAAACGGTTTTCAACGATGGAAGAAGTATTACGGGAATATGTGCGGCCTGTAAATGTGGTGATGCGCGACCGCAAGCTGCACATGACGATCTATGACGACAAATATCAAACCGTTTATAAATACGCAGTGCTCGTATTGCTGGATGGGGTGCCTTTAACCGACTATAACAGCATCTTTAATTATGATCCTTATAAAGTAAAACGGCTGGACGTAGTTCCGCGGCGGTTTGTACTGGGAGCTTCCCTTTACTCCGGTGTGGTAAGTTTTCAAACTTATAATTCAAAATTTGACGGGTTTGAGCTGGATCCGGCTGCGGTTGCCATCGACTACGAAGGCCTTCAGCTACAGCGCGTCTTTTATGCACCGGTTTATGCAACTGGCCAGAAAGGCGATCCGAGAATTCCGGACAACCGCACCACGCTGCTTTGGGAGCCCGATATCCGGCTGCAAGGCCGCGAGCCATTAAAACTAAATTGTTTTACCTCCGATTTCAAAGGAGTCTATAAAGTAGTATTACAGGGCATTTCAAATAAAGGAACCCCTGTTTTTTCAGAAGCCACTTTTACCGTAAAATAAAGAAGAACAGCACCCTGCTTCCGGTTGTTTGCCACCGGTCATTCGTTAATGACAGCTATACATTCCTGAATTTCTGGATGTAGGATTTCGCAGTGGGCTGTTGTTTCCCGGTTGATGGTGATGGCAGTATAACGGGAGCCCTGCTCCCTTTTTCATTTAAAACAGCCGCTTCTTTCGCCCGCCCAGGCCAATGGCGCCCAGCAACGAACGCACAATGGTGTTGCCTGCGGTACGTGCCATGCTCTTTACGATGGGGTTATCAAAAAAGCCTTTTTCCTCCGCTGCCCTTGCCGGCTTTTTTTCCTCTTCCTGCTGCGCCGCTTTTTCTGCCGCATCATTGAGCTTTTGGGTCAGGATTTCACAGGCACTTTCATTGTCGATCTCTTCGTTATAATGTGCCGCAATTTTTGATGCACCCGTAATTGCGTCGATCTCCGCATCCGTCAATACATCCATACGGCTTTGCGGAGCCCGCAGCATACAATGTACTAGCGGCGTAGGTATCCCTTTTTCATTCAGCATCGTGATCAGTGCTTCCCCGATACCCACTTGTGTCAGCAATTCATCTGTTTGATAAAAGGTGCTGATGGGATAGTTTTCCGCTGTTTGTTTAATCACCTTACGGTCTGCTGCGGTAAATGCCCGCAACGCGTGCTGTACCTTCAATCCCAGCTGTGCCAGTATCGAAGCGGGAACATCCATTGGATTCTGGGTACAGAAGAATACGCCCACGCCCTTGGAACGAATCAGTTTAACAATCGTTTCCAGCTGGTTTAACAAGGCCGTACTGGCTTCATTAAAGATCAGGTGCGCTTCATCAATAAACAATACCAGTTTCGGTTTATCCAGGTCTCCGGCTTCGGGAAGGGTAGCATATAACTCCGCCAGCAGCTGCAGCATAAACGTAGAGAACAGTTTCGGGCGATCCTGCAGATCCGTAACCCGTACAATAGAGATCATTCCCCGTCCGTCATTGCTGATGCGCATCAGGTCATCTACATCAAAACTGCGTTCGCCAAAAAACAGGTCGGCCCCCTGTTGCTGCAATTCGATCACTTTTCGCAGGATGGTTCCTGTGGAAGTGGTCGATATTTTTCCATAGGTCTTTTCCAGCTCCGCCTTCCCTTCATCACTTACATATTGCAATACCTTTATAAAATCCTTAAGATCCAACAGGGGCAACTTGTTATCATCACAGTATTTAAAGATGAGGGCTACAAAACCTCCCTGAGTATCGTTCAGGTCCAGGATCTTTGAAAACAGCACCGGTCCAAATTCACTTACCGTTGCCCGTAGCCGGGTACCTTTTTCTTTACTCAATGTAAGGAATTCGACGGGGTACGCTTCCGGTTTAAAGTCAATACCCAGTTTCTGGCAGCGCTCTGTAATTTTATCATTCACGGTACCGGCGGCGCCGATGCCGCTCAGATCGCCTTTGATATCCATCAGCAATACCGGTATACTTGCATCACTCAATCCTTCTGCCAGTACCTGCAGGGTTTTGGTTTTACCCGTTCCCGTTGCCCCTGCAATCAGGCCATGCCGGTTCAGGGTTTTAAAGGGAATGTTTATATCCGCCTCCGGTACTACATCTCCATTTAAAATGGCCCGGCCTATTTTATAACTTTCACCTTTAAAGGTATAGCCTTCTTTTACGGTTTGCAAAAACTGAGTGGTATCCGCCATAACTAAATATTTGGTATTGCAATATTCCTTAAGTTTTTTGAAAAAAAGAATAAAATTCCATCCCCGTAAGAAATTCAGCCCCCATACCCGGCAGCAACGCTTGCTAAACCATAAAATGCGTATAAATACGGTAAGAAAAAGGGCAGATGTACGCTGGCCTGAGCCGGCAGCTGCCGGTACTTTTGAGTTATAAACACATTCATTTAAAAAACAGTGTTATGAAAACAACATTATTCCTGACGGCGATGGCCGTATTGATCATTGCCGGTTGTAAGAAGAAGAAAGAAGATGCCCCGGCGCCATCCGTAATCGGTTTTTGGGAAGGCAAATATGGCTCCGGCAGCACCGTACCCAATAAGCCTTATTTTTTCCTGTACCGCTCCAATGGCACCGTGCGGGTATATGCAGATGCCAGTGATACGGCCACCGCAGGCAAGGCAGAAGGCACTTATATTGTTACGGGCACTACAATAAAAACAACATACACCTACCCGCCCAGTACTTCTTATTCAACCACAGCCGCCGTTGATGCCGGTTTTACAACCATGGACGGTACCTGGGGCGCCGGCGCCAATACCAGCGGCAACGGTACATTCCGCATCTTTAAAAAGTAACGATTCGCCAGATTCAGGTATTGTATCCGGGCTGGTGATCCGTTTAACTTTGATCTGGAATGAAGCTGTACAAAGAGCCCGGTAAACCTTTCTTACAAAAATCAAAAAACGGAGTTATCTGAAAATCCCCAACAGAGTAAGACGTGGACGCTGAAAAACGAAAAGAGTAGGCATCATATATAAATCACAGATCATGGAGAACATTAAAGAATTTGAAGCCGGATTGCTGAAAAAACTGGATGTAAAAGACATCGACAAAACGGTTGTCCGCAACATTTCAAAAGAGATCGTGAACCTGAAGAAAAACGGTTTATTGATCGACCAGGTTTTTGTAAAAGGCATTCCCCGGCTGGACCGTTACATTATCAACGGCATCGTAGATCCGGAATTCTGGAGCAAGTTCAACAATGTAGGCGGGATCTTCTCCCGGTTCGAAGTATTCCCGTATGGCGTGATCGCCCATCAGGGTTTTAAATTCACCGCCGAAATTGAAAGATGATGAATGCCTGTTCAGAAAAAGGGAGTCCCGCATATGCAGCTCCCTTCCGAACGATTCAGTTGCACCCTACCCGCAGGTGCAACCTCTGCTGTAAGCATTGCTACTCCAGCTCTTCGCCGTTATTAAAAGAACAGCTTGACCTGGAGGCATTGAAAGCTTTTTTAATCTATGCCTACGACCAGGGGTTTAATAATATCTCCTTATCGGGTGGAGAACCGTTGCTGTACAAAGATCTTGAAGCACTGCTGCAGTTTACAAAGAAGCTCGGTTATAACAATACCATGGCCACTAACGGCATGCTGCTGGGTTCGGACCGGAACCAGGCGCTGCTACAGTACATCGACCTTGTTGCGGTAAGCGTAGACGGGCCACCGGCACTTCATGATTATATACGCGGGCAAAAAGGCGCATTTGAAAAAATGCAAAAGGGCGTACAGGTTTTACAACAGCATAACAAGCCCTTTGGTTTTATTCATACCGTTACACCCGATAGCTGGAAAGAACTGATCTGGCTGGGAACATTTGCCGCCGACGCGGGCGCCCGGTTATTGCAACTGCATCCGCTGGAAATGTTCGGAAGAGCCCGGCAGGAACTTCCGCAATGGACAAACGATGACCTCCACCTGCACCGTACCTACATCTTAGCCAATTATCTCAGCAGCAAATACCGCGGCCGGATGGTAGTACAGGCAGACCTGCTGCACCGTGACTATCTCGAATCGTTTCCGCAGATCGTAAACGGCTTTGCCCGGAGCTGTAGCGATCAGCACCGCCTGGCCCATGTGATCGACACGATCGTGATCGATGAAAAAGGGACGGTTACGCCTTTTGCATATGGCTTTGATCCGCAGCTGTCCATCGGAACCATCAATGACTTTGACGAAACGTTGTTTGACCGCTACCTGGACCGGTATGCCACCAGGATTGAACGCATGCTGGAGGAGGCCCTTTCGGGTATTTCTAAAAACAAGGATCAGGACATCATTAACTGGAACGAGGTATGGGTATATCACAGCAGGCAACCGGTAAAGGCATCTGCCTGAAAGATCATTCAGCATCTGCGAAGCCATAATACCATCGCCGGCAAAACCCCTGTTATCCCGTCCTGAAGAAGCTGCATTTCCGGTCATCTTCTATCTGCATCACCCCCGCAGGGTTTTTCCTCATCGGTAACGTTCACAACCATTCAACCGATATATCACATCCGCCACAGCTCAGCATTTCTCCAACAAACCGGAGCCGCAGCCCTGACCAGGGCTGCTTTTTAACAAAAAATTCGTTTCCATTTGTTAGTGTATTAAAAAGCATTAACTTTATTTGCCATCTAATAACATAAACACAGCAACATGGAAACAAAAAAACCCAGAATATTATTGTGCGAAGATGATCCGAACCTCGGCAATGTGCTGAAAAATTATCTGGAACTGAATGATTACGATGTAACCCTGGAGCGGGATGGCCGTTTGGGTTTGGCTGCTTTTCAGCGCGAAAAGTTTGATCTCTGTCTGCTGGATGTCATGATGCCGCATATGGATGGTTTTACGCTTGCAGAAGAAGTGCGTAATGTAGACCCCGATATTCCATTGTTTTTCCTGAGCGCTAAAACGATGAAAGAAGACATCATTCAGGGATACAAGCTGGGTGCGGATGATTATATCACCAAGCCTTTTGATAGCGAGGTATTGCTGTTAAAGATCAAAGCCATCCTTAAACGGAACGAAGAACTGAACAAGGAAACAGAGAATAAAGAATACCAGCTGGCCAGTTATCACTTTAACCCCAAACTGCGGCAACTGACCCATAACGACAATACGCAAACACTTTCTCCAAAAGAAAATGAATTGCTGAAGATGCTGGCAGAACACCTGAATGACCTGCTTCCCCGCGAACAGGCACTCAAAAAAATCTGGGGCAGCGATACCTATTTTAATGGCAGGAGTATGGATGTATATATTGCCAAGCTGCGCAAATACCTGAAAGATGATGAAAAGATTGAAATCGTAAACATCCACGGAAATGGATTCCGTTTGGTAGTGCAGGATTGATATTTTTGGAGATAATTATTTCCTCAGGCCTTCTGTAGCTGTCCGCCAGCTATAGAAGGCTTTTTTAATAGCATGTTATTTTCATTGTCTCTGCCTGGTATCAGCAGGCTTTCGCGTGTATTCATAGACGGAATGCCAATAGTGTCCCCCTGCAATTATAAGTACCCATCCTCCATCATTACTTACTCGTTCTTCTCTTAAATCATGATTAGCGCTCAACGAATACTGAGTTTGGCGGCTTTCCCAAACGTTATAAACGATGAGGGGAACAATTTTAAATTTTCTCCGGGATACAAAATAGTCCTTCTTTATGCTTCCCCTGATCAGTTCTCTGGAAATACATGAATCGTTCAAAAAATTTGCAACAAGTATTTTTGTTTTATTGATCGCAGTTATGGTACATGAACGCTTATGAAACCCGAATGTGTCGCGTTGTTCTTTTAACACAGTATCTCTTTCAATCGTAAACTCCCTATGTAAGTTGTAAGTCCCTTCCAAAGATTTTGTTGATGAAAGCGGCAATGTATCCTTAAGCTTCATTTGCTTTATTGAAACACAGCCAAACAAGCCTGTTAATATAGCGTTACATAGAAACACTACTATTACGTACGCTGGCTTTCTGTTATAAATCAAGTGCTAAATTTTGTAATATTTCCCGATTTGTTTTTGCAAACCATTGTGCTTGTTTTCTATATTTCACTTGTTATAAGGCTTATTGCTAAAGATCCAGCTCCAGGTTCTTCGATCTGTTTCCCGGCTTTTTGCCCAAATGCTCGTAGGCCTTATGTGTTACCTCACGGCCCCGCGGGGTGCGTTGTAAAAATCCTTCCTGTATTAAAAAGGGTTCATATACTTCTTCAATCGTACCGGGCTCTTCACCCACCGCAGTGGCAATGGTGGTAATGCCTACCGGCCCCCCCTTAAACTTTTCAATAATGGCCAGCAGGATGCGGTTGTCCATTTCATCCAACCCGTATTCATCCACGTTCAGGGCCTTCAGGGCATGCTGTGTAATGCCCACATCAATGATACCATCGTTTAATACCTGGGCAAAGTCGCGCACCCGTCTTAAAAGCCCGTTGGCGATCCGCGGCGTGGCCCGGCTCCGGCCGGCGATCTCCGCTGCTGCATCCTTCGATATCTGTACGCCCAGGATCTGGGCCGCCCGGAGTACGATCTTTTGCAGCGTTTGTGCCGAGTAATATTCCAGGCGCGCCTTAATCGCAAAACGCGACAATAAGGGTGCTGTGAGCAGCCCGCTGCGGGTGGTAGCGCCCACCAGTGTAAACGGGTTCAGGGAAAGCTGGATACTCCGCGCATTGGGCCCGCTATCCAGCAAAATATCCAGCCGGTAATCCTCCATGGCTGCATACAAATATTCTTCCACCACCGTACTCAGCCGGTGTATTTCATCTATAAACAATACATCATTCGGCTCCAGGGAAGTCAGCAAACCTGCCAGATCACCCGGTTTTTCAATTACCGGGCCGCTGGTTTCTTTGATATTCACCCCCAATTCATTAGCCACGATCCTCGACAGGGTGGTTTTTCCCAACCCCGGAGGACCATGAAAAAGAATATGATCCAGCGCTTCTCCCCGCATCTTTGCCGCCCGTATAAAGATCACCAGGTTCTCCACCAATTGCGGCTGGCCGGCAAAATCCTTTATCTGGCCCGGACGGATCGTATTCTCAAAATCACTTTCCAAAGCACTCAGCCCCTGCTTTTCTTTATTTAAATTGGGATTACTCATTGTTATTCAAAGATATTATAAATACGCCTGGAAGCACGGCTCCTTCCGGCATACGCGCCGTTTTTTTTCACCAACGCCGGGTTGAATTAATAGTCGTTTTCAATCTATTGCGAGGCAGCTTTCTTTATTTGGCACTGGATTCTGTTGAAAGAACGTTGGGTGCCGTGATTTTCCGGTCACCTCCCTGATGCCTGGCCGGATCCGTATCAACCGATAAAACCATTTTTTAATGTATAAATCAAAAACTTAATAACCAGGCGATTAAGCCATTCAAATGCAATCGTTTTCAGGAATTTCAGCCGGATCTGTTTCGTTTTTTGTATTTTGCCCGTCTATTGTTACAAAAGGCAGCTATGCGATTCTTTTTTTATTTATCTGTTTTACTTTTATCACTGGCCCAGTGTAAGAAGGGTGAAATGTCGGCTCCTTCCGGACCTGCTGGTCCTGCCGGGGCGGCAGGGTCGACGGGTGCCTGCCCGGGACCCAATTGCACTTCCGTACGGTTTTATGTGGAATTGACTGACAAAAGCTCCGGAGTCAACTATATCAGCACTAATAATATTGCGGCCACCGATATTGAACTCCGGAATGCCACCAACCAGGCCATCAGCTCCAATATTTCTATAGCCTCACCCGGCGACCTGAAAAGTGTGGTTATCCTTCCCATGCCCGACAGAACGCGGTTTTATCTCAAGGTCAGGACCTTTTTACTGGAAATATCTTATACATCCACATTGAACAGTTTGGGAATATATGAGATCAGTGATGTGAAAGTAAAAGACCATACACCTGTCTTCAGCAAAATTGCGGGAGGGTATCTTTTAAAAATTTCCGTTTAAGCAAAAGGTCACTTCTTCGAAATATTGATCACATTCATTACGGTTGTCAGCAACACTCCCTTTCGCCGGTAAATGATCTTTACTTTTCCATAAGTTGATTGCAGGGCCTGCTTCAGGTCATCCAGCTGCATTCCAAACCGGTTATTGATGGCCAGGATCTCATCACCTTCGTTTAGTCCTGCTTTTTCGGCCGGAGAGCCCGCGGGGATTTTACCCGTAACCGCTACACCATCGACCAGGTATAGTTCAATACCCGAGTACGCATAATCGAACGGAGATGTAAAAAAGCGGTTGGGCGTCAGGTGGATCTGCTGTTTCTCATAGTTCAGGATCACATTGAACCTCCGGAAGATCTCGTTTCCGATCAATCCCCCCAGCGAGGGATACGAGGTTACATTATAATCATCATTAAAAATATTTACCGGCACATTCCGGAAACGGTACGGACCGATGCGCAAGGACTTCATCACGGTCAGGTACATATCAACTCTTCCGCCCAAACCTTCGCCCTGCTTCAGGTATCGCTTCCGCTTCGTTTTCAGAAAAGCGCTGTCGTTTACAAAGTCATCGGAAAACAAAACAGTAAGACCCGCACCCAGGTCAAATAAATAATTGAAGCCGCTCTTACGATTATCGCTGATCGTTGATTTCAGATAGGGCAGCATCCGTATATAGGGCCGCAACAAGTATCCGCCTTTGGGATATTTCATAGTACCCTTTGTATAAAAATCGATCTCCTGTTTTTCATAATTGATCTTGAGGATATAACGGCTCAACACAGAATACCCGATAATTCCATCGATCTTTTGCCCATACAGGGATGTAAGCACTTCATAATCGATGATGTGAAAATCCAGGCTGTCGATCTCGTATTCACCCAGGTGAAGGCTCCGCTTTTTTAAAAAACCTACTTTACGTACACCGCCGATACCGCGGATGATCCGCTCCGGCGGTCCCGGCTTCAGCCCCAGGCTTTCCACAGTGGCAGAGTCCAGCGAAATACCTCCGCTTCCGGTATCCAGTATAAAATTGAGTGAATCCTTGAAATTATCCAGCAAGGCCTTAAATACAATAACACCACCGGTAAATTGTACAAAGGGAATGGTGACCAGGTGTTTGCTGGGCGGATCGATAAATTCCTCCTGTGCGGCTGTCTTTAAAAAGCAACACAAAAAAAGGAGCGTACAAAGTAAACGCAATCGTAACATTCATGAAGATTAACCAGCGGTTACTAAAGTTAGTAAAAATTCAGTCACGAAGCAACCAGGCAGGACTGCTCTTTCTCAATGTACCGATCGTATCCGTTACAAAGCGGATGGTATGATCGATTTCTTCAGCGGTGGTATAGCGGCCGCAACTAAAGCGGATGGCCGCCTTTGCGCGCGCATCCGGCAACTGCATCGCCTTTAACACATACGACGGGTCCAGCGAACCGGAGGTACAGGCCGAGCCGGAAGAAACGGCAAGATCTTTATTCAGCGCCGACAATATTTCATTGCTGTTCAGATAGTCAAAGGAGGCATTGCATACCTGGGGCAGCCGTTCGGATGCGGCACCATTGATATACACGTCCGGAATTCTCAGCAGTGCGGTTTCCAGTTGATCCCGGAAGGGCCGGAGGCGAAGGACTTCTTCCTGCATTGATTCCCGGCCAAGCGCCGCCGCTTTTCCAAACCCCACAATACCCGGCACATTCAGTGTACCACTCCGGATATGTTGCTGCTGTCCGCCACCGGTGATCTGCGCGGCCAGCCGTACGCGCGGATTCCTGCGGCTTACATACAAAGCACCTACTCCTTTGGGGCCATATAATTTATGACTGCTCAGCGCCATCAAACCCAGGCCGGCATCTTTTACATTAACGGGGATCTTACCCACCGCCTGCGTGGCATCTGAAAAAAATAATACCTGGCGTGCCCGGGCAATGGCGCCGATCTCGTTTATGGGCATCACTACACCGGTTTCATTATTGGCCCACATTACCGCAATAAGAATGGTGGCCGGTTTAATCGCCGCTTCCAGTGCCTGCAGGTTGATCTGACCGTTTTGATCTACATCCAGGTAGGTAATTTCCGCGCCGCTTTTTTCCAGCTCCCTGCAGGTATCCAGCACCGCTTTATGTTCTGTTTTTACGGTAATGATATGCCGGTCGGCTCCCGCATATAAATCACAAATCCCCCGCAATGCCAGGTTACAGCTTTCGGTAGCGCCCGAGGTAAAGATGATTTCTTCCGGCCGCGCACCAATGAGTGCGGCTATCTGTTGCTGTGCTTCCTCTACTGCGGCCTTCGCCTTCCATCCAAAGGAATGACTGCTGCTGGAGGCGTTGCCATAGTGCTGTGTAAAATAGGGTAACATCGCTTCTACCACCCGGGGATCACAGGCAGTAGTGGCACAGTTATCAAGATATATCGGAAACCGGAGCATGGGTCAAATAAAAAAGCGCTGCCGGGTTCTTCTCAACAGCGCCTGCACTAAATTAAGGAAAATTATTTTGCGGGCTCCGCATCTAACGGAAGCTTGTTCTTTTCAGCAAAGGCCTCGCGCTCTTTTACAAAGGCATCATCGGCCAGGGTTTCTTCTTCCTGCAGCTTAATGATCAGTTCGTTTACCTTGTTATCTGCCAGGGCCGAATCCTTCACCTCTTTATATACTCTTGCAATTTCGGTGTAAGAGCCGCTGATCGACCGCTTATAAAAAGCAGCCAGCCGTATGGCGGCATCGCGGTAGCTGGTATTTCCTTTATAGTCCGGAAGCTCTTTAAGATTGGTGGTGATGGAGTCTATCTGATGTACAAACCGGTCCAGTCCGGCGGTTGCAGTATCATCACTGCCGGTTGTTTTCTGAACGGCAAATAAGGTTTGTTGCATTTGACCGATACGGGAAATGATGTACTGATCATAATCACCGGCCTTATCAAATTTTTTTTTGCCGGCATCTCCACAGGCAGCGATGCCCGCAGCAAGACCTGCAAAAAGCAGGGTCATCCTAAAAAAAGATTTCATTTGCATAACTGTTGTTTTAAATAGCCGGGTACTTGTTTAACCAGGGCGGCCCGGGAGCAGACCGGTGTACCATGTTCGCATAAAATAACTTTATGCAGGCCTTTTGTTAATACGGATTACGGAGTTTACAGGCCTTCTTCGCTATTATTAATTCCGAGTGAAGTTACAGCGAGGCTGGCCGCTATCTGGGAGGCATCTTTTTTATTAAATGCTTTTCCCTGTGCTATTATTTCTCCATCAACAACTGCACCAATTGTAAATAACCGCCGGCCATTTTCCAGTTTTTCTTCAATGGTTACAAATTCCAGTGTTTTGCCTTGTTTGTTAGCCCAGCCGTATAGTTTGTTTTTATGATTGATTTCCCGCAGCTCCAGTTCATCCATGAACATATGCGGGGCAATGATGTAATTATATACCCATTTGCTGGTTTTTTTATAGCCCAGGTCCAGGTAAATGGCGCCCACCAGGGCTTCCAGTGTATTTCCAAAAATGTGGCTGCCCCTTAAGGTATGGTCCTGTTTGTTGAAATGGGCGATCTTTTTCAGATCCATTTTCAGCGCCACTTCATTCAGCTGCTGGCGGTTCACCATTTTGCTGCGCATCTCGGTTAAAAAACCTTCTCCCTGGTAAGGGTACCGTTTAAAAAGATAATCGGCCACCAGGGCGCTTAGCACGGCATCCCCCAAATACTCCAGGCGCTCATTGTTTTCATCCACATTTTCTCCAAGTGAGCGGTGGGTTAGCGCTGTTTTGTATAAAGAAATATTATCGGGAGCAAATCCCAATATGTTGCGTAACTGCTTTTTTAAAGCGGCATCGTTTTTTTCCTTAAAAATCCCTCTTATAAAATTCACAGATGACTATGAATATTTTTTTACAATGACACAGGCATTATGACCGCCAAACCCAAAGGTATTACTCAGTGCTACATTGATGGTGCGCTCCTGCGCCTTGTTAAATGTAAAATTCAATTTCGGGTCCAGTTCGGGGTCGTCGGTAAAATGGTTAATAGTAGGCGGTACAATATTATGTATAACGCTTTTGATACATGCAATGGCTTCTATCACTCCGGCGGCGCCCAAACAATGGCCGGTCATACTTTTTGTAGAGCTGATGTTGAGCTCATACGCATGCGCGCCAAATACTTCAAGAATAGCTTTTGTTTCTGCAATATCGCCCAGCGGTGTGGACGTGCCATGTGTGTTTATATAGTCTACATCTTCGGGCCGGATATGGGCATCCTTCATCGCCTCGATCATTACATTCTTGGCCCCCAATCCTTCCGGATGTGGAGCCGTTATATGATGCGCATCGGCCGTAGCGCCGCCGCCGATCACTTCACAATAAATGCGGGCACCGCGTTTTTTTGCGTGCTCCAGCTCTTCAAAAATCAACACACCGGCGCCTTCGCCCATTACAAAACCATCACGGTCTTTATCATAAGGGCGACTGGCGGTTGTGGGGTCATCATTCCGCTCGCTCATGGCCTTCATAGCGTTAAATCCGCCTACTCCGGCTTCACTGATCACGGCTTCGCTGCCCCCCGTTACAATAATGTCGGCTTTGCCCAGTCGTATCAGGTTGATGGCATCAATCATCGCGTTGGTACTGCTGGCGCAGGCACTTACTACAGAATAGTTGGGACCACGGAGATTATGGCGCATGCTGATCTGCCCCGCCGCAATATCCAGGATCATTTTTGGAATAAAAAAGGGATTAAAACGGGGCGTACCGTCGCCTTTGGCAAAATCCATTACCTCATGCTGGAAGGTAATCAGCCCCCCGATACCGCTGCCCAATACCACACCAATGCGGTCAGGGTTGATATTTTCCTTTGTAAGACCGGCATCTTTAACAGCCTGATCACTGGCTACCAAAGCAAACTGGGTAAACCGGTCTACCTTACGGGCTTCCTTTTTATCAAGAAACTGTGTAGGGTCAAAATGCTTTACTTCGCAGGCAAATCGTGTTCTGAACTTACTGGCATCAAATAAGGTGATCGGCGCTGCACCCGAAACGCCATTAATCAGCCCGTTCCAGTAGTCGTCCACTGTATTTCCCAACGGTGTTAATGCGCCCATCCCGGTTACAACGATCCTTTTAAATTCCATAAACTGGTTGTCCTTATTTTTTATGATAAAACCGCCTTTGTATATGGATGACCACAGTCAAAGGCGGTGTATGAGTTGTTTTACTTTAAAGCCAAGTTGGCTAGCCAATAAACTACTTGGCGTGCTCTTCCAAATAAGATACAGCCTGACCAACAGTAGTAATTGTTTCGGCTTGCTCATCTGGAATAGAAATATTGAATTCTTTTTCAAATTCCATGATCAGTTCAACGGTATCCAATGAATCGGCACCGAGATCATTTGTAAAAGAAGCTTCATTCGTTACTTCTGCTTCGTCAACGCCCAGTTTGTCAACGATGATTTTTTTAACTCTTGATGCAATGTCTGACATATCTTATTAATTTAGTTATTGGTGCAAAAATAGAGTTTTTGACCAAAATTGCATCGGAAAGAAAAAAAAAACTAAAAATGCTCCGGAACACCTAAAAATCCTTAATTTACGATACAAATTCCAGCTTTAGCCACCTATGATCTTTATCAAATCTTAAACCGTTTTATGGCATTAAAAATTATAGATCATGGTTCAAAGGAATACCAGCAAATGGTTGAGCTTCGTAATGAAATATTGCGAAAACCACTAGGGTTGCTGTTGACCGAAGAAGACATTAATGCCGACAAAAATAATATCCTGATTGGTGCATTTGAAGATGAAAAAATGCTGGGTTGTTGCATGCTGGTAAAACAATCCGGGCAAATTGTGTTACTGCGGCAAATGGCCGTGATCTTCGACCTCCAGGGAAAAGGCATCGGCCGGGCGCTGATGCAGTTTGCCGAAAACATTGCCCGGGATATGGGCTACCGTGAAATTTCGATGCATGCCCGCAAAAATGCGGCAGGTTTTTACGAAAAAATGGGGTACCGGGAATCCAGCAATGAATTCACCAATCTTACTATTCCTCATATTGTTATGAAGAAATATATTTAGCGTACGGCTACTTCCGCCGTATCTTATCCATCAGCAGGTTCCGGAACTTTGATACTTCATCGCTGTCAGCGAAGGCCGACTTAGGCACTAACAAGAACGATCGTTCGTCAAAGTACAGGTGAAAGAAATGCGGACTTTCCCGGTGCGAATGCAGGGCCGTGTAAGGCCAGCTCCGTTTTCCCTTTGTATGTTCCAGCGTAAAGTCAACATCGCTGAAGTACATGGTAAATTCATGCCGGAAGGTTTCTGCACGCCGGTACACCACGCCGGGCAGGATGAACCAGAGACTGATCATTAATAACAGCCATAAAAAAGAGTTGATGAGGAACGCAACCGGCGTGATCTTATGCAAGGCATACAATACCAGTGAAAGAATGGCAAACACATTTACCAGGATGATCATGATCCGGATCTCTTTTTTGGAAATAAAATGATAGCGCAGTGCCTGGATCACCTGTTTTTTATCGTAACCGAAATGGATCGTCATTGTGTATTTTTTTGGCATTTGCCGGGCTAAAGATAAGCCTAAAACAGAAAAACCGCCCGCAGGTTCATCCGTCCCGTTAAAATTAAAACAAGGCCTTACGAACAGTCCGGCCGGCGTATACTTATCGCATCGTACCAGCGTTGCACACGTGCTTTTTTATAATCAATTGATTGGCAATCATTGTTTTCCTACTTTAAATAGCCCTGCATGCCGGAGCCGCCGGATACCGGGGCAATGCATTCCCGCTTTTTTAAATTAAGAAGCGAACCTGTGTTACAGGTTCGCTTCCGGAATTATTTATGAGCCGGCTCAACTAACGGTTCATCATCGATTTTGCTTCCATGCTTAAAGTAGCATGCGGCACGGCACGCAGACGAGCTTTGTCGATCAGGTGACCGGTTACCCGGCAGATGCCGTAGGTTTTGTTCTCCACACGCATCAGGGCTTTTTCCAGGTGATCGATAAAAGTGATCTGGCGGCTGGCCAGCTGACTCAGCTGCTCCCGTTCCATACTCACACTGCCGTCTTCCATGGTCATGTAGCGGCCTTCATCCATATCACCGCCTTCATCCCTGCGGGTGATCAGACCCTGCAAATATGCCAGTTCCTTTTTTGCCGCATCCAGCTTCCGCAGGATGATCTCTTTAAATTCTGTCAGATCGCTATCTGAATAACGGATCACCGAAGTTGCTTTTTCGATTGCCGGAGTATCCAGTACGCTCTTTGTAAAATCCGGCTGATATTTTACCGAACTTTTTGTAGATAGTTTGGGAACTACTACTTTTTTAGGAGCTTTTGCTGCCTTTTTATCTTCTTTTGTTTCTTTTTTTGCCACGCTTTTTTCTATTACAGGTACCAATTCTTTAACAGCCGGCTTTTTTGCCGCTGCCTTTTTTTCGTTTGCCGGAGCCGGAGTTGCTTTGTTGCCCGACTTGGCCGCCACCTTCACGGGTGTTTTTGCCGCGGATTTCGACGACGCTTTTACAGGTGCTGCACTTACCGGTTTTGCAGGTGTTTTTGTTGTTTTGCCAGCCGGACGCATGGTTGCTCCGCTGCGTGCAGGGGTTGCTTTCTGTGTTGCTTTACTGCTGACGGCGGGTTTAGCTGCAGCCTTTACCGGAGTTTTAGGTTTGCTGGCTTTCCCACTTGCAGCGCTTGCAGATTTTGCAGGGGCTTTTGCTGCTTTCCCTCCGGCTGCTTTTGCAGCTTTTGCGGGAGCAGCTTTAGTGCTGGTAGCGCGGGCAGGCTTTGCTGCGGTTTTCTTCTTTGTAGCCATTGTTGTTACCCTTTTTTTGTTACAATCGTATATAACTGATGTTCGTTCACTTCAATTTCGGTTCCGCCTGCTGAAATTGGACTAAATTCCAGCTCATCTGCCAAAATTTCTGCGCAAATATAGTCTTTATACGTGGTTAACGAATTTTTTAATGTAGGATTTGTGTCAATTTGTACGTTGATCCGGTCCGTAACATCAAAATTGCTATCCTTGCGGATTTTCTGGATCCGGTTTACAAATTCCCGCGCATCGCCTTCCTGTTTCAGGTCTTCTGTGATGGTAATATCCAGGGCTACGGTTAAGGCACCCTTGTTGGCAACGGTCCATCCCGGAATGTCTTCGCTGCTGATATCCACCTCATTAAGCTGGATGGGCACTTTTTCGCCGTTGATATCCAGCTCTATCAGGCCGTTCCGCTCCAGGCTGCTGATGTCTTCCTGGGTAAAGGCAGCCAGAGCGCCGGAAACCGCTTTCATTTTAGCGCCTAGTTTTTTACCCAGGGCGATAAAGTTCGGTTTGATTTTCTTCTTTATAAATCCCTCTGTATCAACAAGGTACTCTACATCCTTGATATTCACCTCGGATTTGATCAGCTCAGCCACTTTTTCCAGCTGTTCCTTCATTGCCAGGTTTAAAACAGGTATTAATACTTTATGTAACGGCTGACGCACCTTAATGTTCACTTTTTTGCGCAGGGAGAGGATGAGCGAGGAAACATCCTGCGCCAGCTGCATCCGCTCTTCCAGCTTTTGGTCCATCAGGCTTTCGTCTGCCTTTGGAAACAACGCGTGGTGTACCGATTGTACATCATACCGCTGTGCCACTTCGTTCAGGTTCCGGAATACCGCATCGCTGAAGAAGGGCGCTACGGGCGCCATCAGGCGAACTACGGTTTCCAGGCATTCAAATAAGGTCTGGTAAGCGGCAATTTTATCGGCTTCATATTCCCCTTTCCAGAAACGGCGGCGACAAAGCCTTACGTACCAATTGCTTAAATGTTCGTCTACAAAATCTTCGATCAAACGGCCGGCCTGTGTAGGTTCATAATCGTCCATCGCCGCGGTCACTTCCTTCACCAGGGTATTCAGGGAAGAGATGATCCAGCGGTCGATTTCGGGGCGTTCCGCTACCGGGATCTTTGCCTCGTTGTAAGTGAAACCGTCTACATTGGCGTACAGGGCAAAAAACTGGTAGGTATTATATAAGGTACCAAAGAATTTACGCTGCACTTCTTTGATGCCGTCGATATCAAACTTGAGGTTGTCCCATGGAGAAGCGTTAGTAATTAAGTACCAGCGCGTTGCATCCGCCCCAAAGGTTTCAATGGTGGCAAAGGGGTCCACCACGTTGCCCAGGCGCTTGCTCATTTTATTCCCGTTCTTATCCAGCACCAACCCATTGCTTACCACGGTTTTAAAGGCCACACTGTCAAACAACAGGGACGCAATGGCATGCAGGGTATAAAACCAGCCGCGGGTTTGATCCACACCCTCGCAGATAAAATCGGCGGGGAAGTTGGTATCAAAGGGCTGGTTGAACGGCCGGGGATCGCCCGCCTTTAATTTTTCATAATTCAGGCCCCACTGGGCATAAGGCATGGCACCGCTATCAAACCATACATCGATCAGGTCCGGCTCCCGGTGCATGGGCTTGCCGGAAGTGCTTACCAGCACCACCTCATCCACATAGGGTTTGTGCAGGTCCAGGATGCCATCATGCAGGTAATGTTTATTTACATCGCCACCCAGCACTTCATTGGCCTTACGGATTTCCTCGTTCAGTTCTTCTACGGAACCGATGCATTTCATTTCGGCACCATCTTCTGTTGCCCAGATGGGCAGCGGCGTTCCCCAAAAACGGCTGCGGCTCAGATTCCAGTCTACCATGTTCTCCAGCCAGTTGCCAAAACGGCCTTCACCGGTCGATTTGGGTTTCCAGTGGATGGTTTTATTCAGCTCCACCATCCGGTCGCGCAGCGCCGTGGTCTTTATAAACCAGGCGTCCAGCGGGTAATACAGCACGGGTTTATCCGTACGCCAGCAATGGGGGTAATTGTGTTCGTATTTTTCTACCTTAAAGGCCCGGTTCTCTTTTTTCAGTTTTACGCTGATGTCAACATTCACATCCACATAATCCTTCTCGTCTTTATAATCTTTTACATATCGGCCGCTGAATTCGCCGGTGCCTTCGATAAATTTTCCTTCACGGTCTACCAGTGTGAGAATACCGATATTGTTCTTCTTTCCTACTTTATAGTCATCTGCCCCAAAGGCCGGTGCCGTGTGTACGATACCCGTTCCATCTTCAGTGGTCACAAAATCGCCCACCATTACTTTAAAAGGAGTGGCACCCGGGGTGATCTCCTGTATTTTTTCAAGGGAGTTAGATTCAAAGGGCAATAATTGTTCATATTCCAGGCCATCCAGCTGATTTCCTTTGAATTCCCCTAGGATCTTCCAAGGCAACAGCTTGGTTTCGGCGGTATAATTTTCAAAATCGCCGTTCTCTCCTTCTGCCTTAAAATATTTTGATATCAACGCTTTGGCGATCACCACATTTACAGGAATATGGGTGTAAGGATTGAAGGTTTGTACCAGCGCATAGTCGATATTGCCACCCACCGTTAGCCCCAGGTTGGAAGGCAGGGTCCAGGGTGTGGTGGTCCAGGCCATGAAGAAAATATCTGAGACTTCAGATTCGAGATTTGAGCTTTGAGTGCTGAGACCCGGAATCTGAAATAAAAATGCACTTTTGTCATTCCGAGCCACTTTAAATAATACGGTGGCGCTGGTGTCCTTTACATCTTTATATGTGCCCGGCTGGTTCAGCTCGTGGGAACTTAAGCCCGTGCCCGCTGCCGGTGAATACGGCTGAATGCTCACGCTTTTGTACAGCAATCCCCTGTTAAACAACTGTTTTAGCAGGTACCAAAGAGTTTCGATGTATTCGTTCTTAAAGGTAATGTACGGATCGTTCAGGTCTACCCAATATCCCATTTTACGGGTAAGGTCATCCCATTTGTCTTTAAACCGGAGCACCGCTTCCCGGCATTTCTGGTTGTATTCCTCTACAGAAATTTTCTTTCCGATGTCTTCCTTGGTAATGCCCAGTTCTTTCTCCACACCCAGCTCTACGGGTAAACCATGTGTATCCCAGCCCCCCTTGCGTTTTACCTGGAAGCCCTGCATGGTTTTATACCGGCAAACCAGGTCCTTGAGCGTACGTGAAATAACGTGGTGAATACCGGGCATACCATTAGCACTGGGCGGACCCTCGTAAAAAACGAAGGATTCAGCGCCATCCCGCAGGGATACACTTTTTTCAAAGGCCTGCTGCTCATTCCATTTTGCTAATATCTCCTGCTCTATGGAGGGCAGGTTCAAACCCGAATATTCTCTGTATTTCACACTCATAGTAGGTAAAAAATGAGTGCAAAGGTACGAAATTTCGTGCTGCCAAGCTCTCCGGAGGCTGAAGTCTCGAAGCGCCCAGCCCTATTTTTTCTTCCGCAGCTTCCACAGTACTTCTATGAACCGGTCTACATCGGCACAGGTATTGTAAAAGGCCAGCGACGGCCGTACGGTAGTTTCTACCCCCATCCGGCGGAGAATGGGCTGCGCACAATGGTGACCCGTTCTTACCGCAATGCCTTCCTCGTTCAATGCCCTGCCCACCTCATCATTGCTATACCCGTCCATTGTAAAAGACAGTACACTGGCTTTGTGTGCCGCGGTGCCGATCCGGCGCACACCGGGTATCTGTTTAATCAGCCCCGTAGCGTATTCCAGCAGGAAATGCTCATACTGCCCGATATTTTCCATCCCGATCCGGCTGATATAATCAATAGCGGCTCCCAATCCTACCGCATCCGCGATATTTCCGGTACCGGCTTCAAAGCGGCCGGGGGCATTATGATACCGGATCTCTTCAAATGTAACATCCTGAATCATATTGCCGCCCCCCTGCCAGGGCTGGGTAGCATTCAGCAGTCCTTCCTTTCCATAAACCACTCCGATACCGGTTGGTCCAAAAACCTTGTGCCCGGAGAATACAAACCAATCCGCATCCAGCGCCTGCATATTTACCGTCATATGCGATACGGATTGTGCCCCGTCTACCAGTACTTTTGCCCCCACGGCATGTGCCATGGCCACCATTTGCTGTGCCGGCGTTACTGTTCCCAGCGCATTAGACACCTGGGTAAAGGCTACCAGTTTTGTGTTCGCATTGAGCAGTTTGGCATATTCATCCAACAGGATCTGCCCGTCGTCGTCTACCGGAATCACCCGCAGTTTCAGCCCCTTCTTATCCGCCAGTCGCTTCCAGGGCACAATATTGGCATGGTGCTCCAGGTGGCTCACCACTATTTCATCACCAGGGTGCAAGTATTGTTCGCCCCAGCTTTGGGCTACCAGGTTAATGGCCTCGGTGGCGCCACGAACGAAGATGATTTCGTTTGCCGAACGCGCTCCCAAAAATACCCGTACTTTTTCCCTTGCAGCTTCGTAAGCATCCGTAGCCCGGGCCGCCAGTTCGTGTGCGGCGCGGTGAATATTGGAGTTTTCATGCTCATAGAACCAGGTAATGCGGTCCATTACCGCCTTTGGCTTTTGCGTGGTAGCAGCGTTGTCGAACCATACCAGCGGTTTCCCGTTTACGGTTTCATTCAGAATGGGAAAATCTTTTTTTAAAAGGTGCGCATCAAAGGCTGGTATTCCGGCCTGTTGCCGGAACGCTGTGCTGGTTTCCTGCGGCCGGTTTCCAAAATAATAAGAAGGTACTGCTGCGTCAAAGCCGGGCAACTGTGGTGCAAACGACGGCGTAACGATCTGCTTTAATAACGCGTTTACATCGGCCCAGTAGGGTTGGTCCTGCTCCAGTGGCAACGCCGCAGGAGCCGGCGCCGGCCCGGAAGTTCCGGAAAGATTGGCATCCGGGAAGCCTGTTTCGGGATCTTTGATATCAAAATGCTGGCCTTGCTCCAGGTGGGAGGGTGATGCCCCGCTGCCTGCAACGGAAGCCGGTATCCGCCCGCCGTTGGCACTGGTATGTTGAGTGCCGCCGGATCTGTCGTCTTCTGCTTTGGGCAGATCAGCCAGCGGCACATAGCTTATGACCGATGAAGAAGCACCCAGCCCTGTAGCCGAAGGGGGCGTTTGCAAACCGCTGAAAGGATGTTGCGGCACCACGGGTGTTTGCTGGGGTGCCATTCCGGACTGCCCCGAAAGGATATCATGACTGGCAGTTGTCAGTTCCGGTGGACCTCCATTACCCATTATCTTTCCGGCCATGGCGGTTGCGTTCGGATGATCTTCGGGGCGAAGCGATACCGATGGTTGTGCATCACCGGGTAATGCCTTGAAAAATGCATTGGCCAGCTGCTGCAGCTGTGCCAGATCCGGCAACCCTGTTTGCCCGTCAGTATTTATATTCATGGTATCTGTCAATTTCCACATCGTCCAGTACGGCAATGGCATCATCAACCAGCACCGCCAGTGAACAATACAATGAAACCAAATAAGATGCAATGGCCCGATCATTAATGCCCATGAACCGCACCGATAAACCGGGTGTTTGCTCTCCCTGTAAACCGGGCTGGAACAGTCCCACCACACCCTGGCGGCTTTCCCCGGTACGCATCAGAATGATCTTGGTTTTACCCTCTTTAATCGGCAGCTTATCTGAAGGAATCAGCGGAATACCCCTCCAGGTTAGGAACTGCGAGCCAAAAAGGGATACAGTGGGCGGAGGTACGCCTCTGCGGGTACACTCCCGGCCAAAGGCTGCAATGGCCCTCGGGTGCAGTAAAAAGAAGCCCGGCTCTTTCCACACTTTTGCGATTAACTCATCCAGATCGTCCGGAGTGGGAGCGCCGGTGCGGGTCTTGATACGCTGCCCGTCCACAACACTGTGCAGCAGTCCGTAACCGGCATTGTTGATCAGTTCGCTTTCCTGCCGTTCCTTAATGGTTTCTATGGCCAGCCGCAGCTGCTCCGATATCTGATTATAGGGTTTGCTGTACAGATCCGATACGCGGGTATGCACATCCACGATGGTTTGTACAGCCGCCAGATTGTATTCACGCGGATTGTCGATATAGTCCACAAAGGTCTGCGGCAACACCCGCTCATCCCGGGCCGAACAATCCACCTCGATCTGCGTAGCATTTTTTACCTTGTTTAAACGGTACACCCCCGACTCCACCGGCACCCAGCTCATCAGTTGCGTTAACCAGCGGGGCGAAATAGTGACCATCTGCGGGACGGTTCGGGTGGCAATGGCGAGCTGCCGTGCAGCTACATCGCCCAATGCGGTTTGTTGATGTTTTGCTTCTGCCATATTCTTATGTTTTAGTTTAGTCCAGCGCTCTTCAAAACTTTAATTTTCGAAGCGCACTAGCTATTATAAATATAAGCCAGTATCCGCAAAAAACAATGCCGGCCAAATATTCCCGATCGCGTTCTAAATATTCCTGATCTCGTAAGCAGGCGGAAATACCCGCTTCTATTTTTGCCCCCCGTTGATAAATACTTTTTTAACCAACATATAAGAACCAATGTTACAATTAAAGACTGCACGGCTTTCGATTCTGTTTTCGTTTTTACTCCTGCTTCCGGCGATGAAAACGACCGTGCTTGCCCAGGGAAAACAAACCGGTATTATAGATGGCCGTGTATTAAGTGCCGACCATCAGCCGCAGGAAAATGTAATTGTAGTACTGTCGCCTTCCGAAAAACAAACCATGTCGGATGCCGACGGGCATTTTGAATTCAGAAATATCCCCTACGGCGCATATACCGTTTCCATAAAATCACTGGGTGTAACGGCCGATCCGGTATCCGTTGAAGTGAACCGGGAAAAAGCAACTATTGGCACCATCCAGCTACAGGAAGTTGCCGGTGTGCTGGACCGCGTGATCGTATCCTCCTCATACCGCCACGTTAATAAAAACAGTACCCAGGTGGCCCGCATGCCGCTTACCTATACTGAGAATCCGCAGAACTATGCCGTTATTCCAAAAGAAGTGATCCTTACACAGCTGGCCACTACAACGGAACAGGCGCTGCTGAACATACCGGGTGTAAGCAACATGTCTGTTGCCGGTGGCAGCGGCGGTTCTACACTTACCTTCAAATCCCGCGGTTTCTCCAGTGGTTCCGTTATGTACCGGAATGGGGTATCAACCGGGTATGTGGCGTTGACGGACCTGTTCAACATGGAACGGATCGAAGCCATCAAAGGACCTTCTGCTACCCTGTTTGGCGGCAACCAGGGCGCTTCCTATGGAGGTGTATATAATATCATTACCAAACAGCCACTGGAAGTTAAACGCGGAGAAGTATCCTTTACCACCGGCAGCTATGAAATGGCAAGGACCACTGTTGATTATAACACGCCTTTAAACGAAGATAAAACGGCTTTGCTACGGCTGAATGGCATGTATGACAGCAGGAACACCTTCCAGCAGCTCTCGCAGAACAATATAGGGCTTGCTCCTTCATTATTGATAAAGGCCAATAGCCGGCTGACATTGCATTTTGATGGGTATTACTACAAGAGTGCACGCCCTATCGTGCTCTTCGGATTCAGTGCACCTCCCGGAGGAACGACCGCCAGCAGTACTTATGCCGGCAATGTAAAAGACCTGGGGCTGGATCCGCAGAATCCCTATATCAATCCCGACTTCAACAGCAAGCAGCAAACATGGGCGGTAACCGGAAAAGCCGAATACAAGCTCTCTGAGCAATGGCTTTCTCAAACCAATTTTGCGGTTGCCCGGAGCAATAATGAAACACATTATATTTCGCTTACGGCCAACAGAGCCACCACTGCCGATACTACAAAAATCACAAGGGCGATCCTCGAAATGCCCTATAGCCAGCTGTACACACAGCAGTTCCAGCAGAACTTTATCGGCGATTTTAAGATCGGCTCATTGCGCAACCGGTTATTGGTAGGACTGGATTATTTCAGAACAGATGTGGGCTCTGCACGGGCTTCGATAGCTTATGATACGATCTACGCCAATGCTTCCGCTGCACAGTTAATGATTAAAAAATCGAAACTGGACAGCCGGGCGGTGAATGCCCCCTATACTGCCGCCAGCAGGAGCATTGCAAACAGTTACGGTGCCTATGTATCTGAAGTGCTTAACGTTACCGACCGGTTGCTGTTAATGGCCAGCCTGAGGCTGAACCGGTTTTCCGATCTCAGTAATAAATACATGCAGACCTCCTATTCGCCCAAGCTCGGTATTTCTTATGAGATTATTAAACAGTCCCTTTCTGTATATGGAAATTATAACAACGGTTATAACAATGTTTCCGGCACCGATTCCCTGGGCAACCTGCTCAAGCCAACCTATGCCAACCAGCTGGAAGGCGGGGTAAAATTTGATGTATTACAGCATCGCCTTACCGGTACGGTTAGTGTATATGATATCAGGGTTAAAAACATTCCTGTTTCCATGGGCACCTACTCCGTACAGAACGATGAGCAGCGGAGCCGTGGCGTGGATGTGGACATCCTGGCCAACCCCCTTGCCGGTTTGAACATTGCCATGGGCTATGGCTATAATGACATCCGTTATGCTGCGTTTTACGGCAAGCTTCCGGTAGTAAATGGCAAACCGGTTGAAGTGAAGGGCAACCGGGTAGACGGAGCGCCTTACCATGCCGCCAATTTATGGGCAACGTATGGCGTTACTTCCGGTTCGCTGAAAGGCTTTGGTATTGGTGCCGGTGGTAATGGGCAAAGCAGTTCCTTTACCAATAACTCCAATACCATCACCCTGGACGGATATGTGGTTTATGGTGCCAGCGTATTCTATGATGCACCCAAATTCCGGCTTACCGCAAAAGTTGATAATATCGGTAACAAGAAATATTTCACTTATAACTCCTGGCTGTTTCCGGGAGCTACGCGGATGTTATTGTTCAATGTTATCTACCGGTTCTAATCCTCTGTATAAATTAGCAGGCACAACCTTTACCGGGTTGTGTTTTGCTTTTGAATGAATCCAATATGAATAAAGGGAAAACGTCTAAAAAATCTGTATTCAGCCGTATCAATGCCTGGCTGCATCTCTGGCTCGGAATTTTTTCCGGTATTATATTAATATTCGTGGCGCTCACAGGTACCCTCATCGTGTATGGCGACGAGATCATAGAATGGTCGGCAGGTAAGGCCCGCTATGCAGAACAGGTGAAACCGGAACGGTTGCCGATGGAAACCCTGATCGCCAATATGAACAAAGCCTATCCCCAGGCGAAGCTATCGGAAGTAACCGTGTATAAAAATCCCGAAAGGACTGTACGTTTCCGGACCTTTGCCAGGGGCAAGGGATTGGGTTTTGCCTATGCAGATCCTTATACCGGAAAAGTGCTGAAATACGACCGCACTGCCAACTTCTTTTATATCATGGCACACTTGCATGCCTCCTTTTTGTGGCATGGCACGGGTGAATGGATCGTGGATATTGCTACCATCATCTTCCTCATCGAAATTATTTCGGGCATTATTCTCTGGTGGCCCCGCAAGTGGAACCAGCACACACGCGATGCCAGCTTTAAGATCAAATGGAAGGCCCGCTTCAAACGGGTGAATTATGACCTGCACAATGTATTGGGTTTTTATGCTTCCATTCTGGCATTGATCCTGACGGTTACCGGTCTTATTATCGCCTTTCATCCCCTGGCCGCCACCACCGCAAAGATCTTCGGAGGCGATATTGAAACAAAATGGCAAAAGGACATGCCAAAGAGCGATACCACCCGGTCTGCCCTGGCCATTAATACGGTTTTTGAACAGGAATTTTCCAGGCATCCACAACAAAAAGCAGGACAAATATGGCTGTACAACCTGGATTCCGCCGGTTTTTACATGGTAACCACGGCCAGCAAACTCGGCTTAAAAAGCGCAGAGCATGCGCAGCTCTCGTTCATTAATAAATACACCGGAGCAGATCTCCGGCTTCCGCCTAAAAGTTTGAAAGGTGAGTACATAGAAAATACCGTATGGCAGCTGCATATGGGCACCTGGATGGGGCCGGTGGGCAAGCTGTTCACTTTTATCTGCGGGCTCATCTGCACTTCGCTTCCCATTACCGGCTTCCTGATATGGTGGCACAGGGGAAAGAAGAAGAAGAAAAAACAGCACCCGTTAAAAAAAACGGAGGTACTCGTTCCCGCATAAAACAGTTGTTATGAAAATAAAGTTGTTTCTGTTTTCTGTGCTTCTTTCAGTTTCCGGTATTGCCGGAGCACAGGACCTGAACCGTAGTTTCGCCACTACAGAATTACATTCCCGGATATTGAACGAAGATCGTGAAATCTATATTTCACTTCCGCCCAATTATGCAAATGAGCGGTACCAGAAAGAGCGCTACCCGGTACTCTATTTTTTTGACGGGGAAACCAGCATGGGCTTTTATAAGGCTGTTACCCAGTTCCTGGGCAGGGGCGTATATGCAAACATGCCGGAAGTGATCCTGGTAGGCATAAAAAACAAGGACCGGACCTACGATCTTACACCCACCCGTTCTTTTATAAAATCACCGGATGACAGCTCCAAACTGCTGTTTGAAAACAGCGGCGGTAACGAAGGGTTTGTACGGTTTTTAGAGGAAGAACTATTCAGTTATGTGAACGAACATTACCGCACCGACGGATATACGATATTAAGCGGGCATTCATTTGGAGGCCTGGCGGCTTCCAATATCCTGTTGCATCATACCAACCTGTTTAATGCTTATATACTGATAGATCCGAGTATCTGGTGGGACAACGGTTACATCGCCCGTGAAGCCATCCGGATCATTCCTACCGGGAAAGTGCAACCGGCCGTTGTTTATATGGCCGTAGCAAATAATAAAGAAAAAGCAAACGGCTTTGACGCCGGTGAACATGCGTCTCAACAACTAAAGGAGATCTTAACAAGCCGTCAGGATTCCGCCCTTCTTTTCAGATACAAATTTTATGAGCAGGAAGATCACGGAACTATCCCGCTTCCGGCTCTTTATGATGGGCTTAAATTTATTTTTGAGGGTTATGTATTCGATTTTAAAAAAATCACTACCCAACCTTCTGTAATTACCGATACCTATAAAGCATTTTCCGGGCGGAACCATCACCGTTTTATTCCATCGTTGCAAAAATTTGATTTTATCGTTCGCTATTTCTGGGAAAATAAAAAACCAAAGGAGGAACAAACCGTTCTGGAGCAACGCAAATTGTTCTACCCGGATGTAGAGTAAACGTTCCCGCTATGCTTGTTGCTCTTTGAGGCTTTATAAGTCTCAAAGAGCAACAAAGCCGAAAAAAGCCGCCCGTACAACTACGGAGCGGCCTTACAGATACATGAAGAAAACGTTATTGAATATGCTTCTCGAGCACTGCTTTTATCTTACTGTTCACATCCGCAGCCGTTAGTTTTTGCGCCTTCCATTCATCCGCCATCGCAAAGAGTTTTGTCATCAGTTCCTGGTCACCCACTTTTTCTGTCAGTGTTATACGGTTCTTTGCCTCCAGCAGCTTTTCCCATTCCTGCTCCAGGGCCAGCCAGAAGCCCTTATGCACTTCCCAGTATTTCTCCCCCGCAGCGCAATCGCCCTTATCCAGCTGCTCATAGCCATT
This sequence comes from Niabella pedocola, assembly GCF_021044425.1. Classification (GTDB taxonomy): domain Bacteria; phylum Bacteroidota; class Bacteroidia; order Chitinophagales; family Chitinophagaceae; genus Niabella; species Niabella pedocola. The sequence goes on from NZ_JAJNEC010000005.1 coordinate 1,746,634, forward strand.
CAATCCTCGTTCCTCCACCAGCAACTGATCACTGCCGTTTGAACGGATGATTTTTTTGTTCTCCTGGATATGATCGTATCCTTTATCTGTAATCACCAGGCGGTTGGTGCGGTTTAAAATATTATAGTCGGAACGCTGGGTATACTCCCTCCTGGGCAAGGGCGCATCTGCGGTACTTTCCCAAATCGTATGTCCGTTTACCACCTGCCAGGGCGCACTGCCCTGGTAGCGCGGCGCGTCCGTTACCTCCCAAACAGATTGAGACCATTTGCCTTTTACGCCGGCAGCAGGCAGCGTTACTTTTTCCCAAACCTTATCGCCTTTGTATACCCATTGTACCGGGTTCTCATAGGTCCAGTCCTCACGCCAGTGTTTTACAATGGTGCCACTGCCCATCACCAACAGGTGTTGGATCACCACTTTCTTATCCGTATTGACCAGCGGCAGCGCCAGCTCGGTAACGCCCATGATCTGCTCCCGCTCATGAAATTTATACTCCTTCTCCGGGGCAAAGGTTTCCGCATATTTAAAACTCACTTCAAAACAGCCGCAAAGCCTGTCTATATTTTCTTTCCCTGTTTGTGCCACCAGCACCGTTGTTGTAATAATGGCGCTGAACATAAAAACGATCTTTTTCTTCATGTGTATTTGTATTTTAACGCTAATTAATGAATGCATATTCAATCTGTGGTTTGCCACGGGTACCGCCATCCTGGGGAGCAAAGCTCAGGAACTTCATTTTATACAAATGGCCATCTGCATCTTTAACCACATAGAACCGGCTTTTTCTTACTCCAACGGGCTCGCTCGATCCTCCCAGGGATGAAGTAACACGCCAGTTACTTCCGATCACATCTCTTTTATTCTGGAAACTGTATTTGGCTACGCTGTCGCGGTTAAACTTTGTATAGGCATCGGCAGCAATATCAGCGGAAGCATAGGTTCTTTCAAAAGCCGTTACCCCCGCCAGGTTGTTGATAAAAACAAGATCAGAAAAACTATACGGAATGGTTCCGAACTGATATACGCTCCAACCCCAAACGATATCCCAATTTGCTTTCTCAGGTTCCACCGTTACCACCGTTCCTGATAACAAGGATGCAAACTGAAAATTAAAATCAGCCGCTTTGCTGATATCAAGCGTTTTAAAGGTTGTGGCATTTAAATTCGCATATTGCAAGGTATACCCCGTGCCTTTCCTGAGGATCCTTATTTTGAAGAGCTCAGCTGCCGGCAATATGGCACCGGTGGTACCTCCTTTCCTGTTGATCACATACACTTTGTTATCCGCGTCTGTTGCAGACACTTCCGCAATGGCCGTTTTCGTCAGGATCGACGCCTCCCTTGGATCGTCAATCACCGCAAAGGAACCATTGCCCTGGCCCAGTTTAAGTGTGTCCAGGTTCACATCGGCCTCCGTTACTGCATTCAGATCGGTTTTATTAACCGCCACCGCAGATACACCATTACTGGCGTTCAATATCACTTTAAACGCACCTCCACTGTAAAACCCAAGATCCCAGCTATCCCGCGCTACAGCCTTTTGCTTATCGGCGCTAAAATCCACAAAAACGGAATTAACCGCCGCGGCCTCGCCGCTGCCGCCGTCCAGCTGCATGGAGCTGCCACCGGAAGGCGGTATAATCATCAAGGGGTCTGTATCTTTTTTGCAGGAAGCAACGGCCGTAACGATCAAGGCAAATGTTATTGCTCTTTGAAATAGCATTGTACGATTCATATCGATGATTTTATTATTTATGAAAATGATAATTCAACCCTATAAAGAAAGACCGCCCATAGCTGATGGGTACCGGTCCGCTGCTGCTATGGGCGCCATCGCCGCCGATGGTATTGTTGATATTGCTGATATCAAAAATATTTTTGACGCCGGCCTGTACCGAAAGCAGGCTCCAGAGTTTTTTGGTAACGGAAAAATCGGCCCAATGAAAAGCTGCCATTTTTGTAAGCCGCACACCCTCACTGATATCAGAGCCGTTCTTTAGCTGGTATTGTTTGCGGGCATCGGTAAACTTATATGCCAGCGCCAGCTGCAGCGCCGGTTTGGTGATATTGTAGTAGAGGTTGGCATTTGCCTCAGGCGACCAGTTGAACGCCGGCAATTCCTGATCGTTTTCCTGAAACCGGTTGTAGCGGCCAATATAACTCAGCCCCCAGTCTAGCTGCAGTTGTTTAATGATCAGGTTGTGCTGCAGGAGTATGCCGGTCGTTTTAAATTTGCTTACATTAAAAAGAATGGTGGCGGTATTGTTGTTGGGATCTGTTGCATAATCGATCAGGTCATCAAATACATTGTAAAAAGCACTGAACGAAAACGAAGTCTTCCATCCGGACCTGTTTAAAAATGTATTCCAGGATACATTCAGGCTCTGTGAGGTCTCCGCTTTAAGACCGGGATTGCCATAAATGGTATGATTGGCGTCTACAAAATCAAAATACAGCTCGCGAAGTGCCGGTGCGCGATAGCCCTGCGCATACGAAAACCACAGGTCGGAGGTGGATGAAACTCCCAGTTTTATATGTAATGCCGGCACTACCGGAGGAGCATCATAGATGGAATTTTTGATCACCCTGAAACCCGGCCGGATGTTGATACGGTCTGCGGGCTTATATTCTGCAGAGGCAAAAAAAGCATAATCTGCAATCAAGGGATCGCCCTTGATCCGGTTCCCCGAGGCGTTATCTCTGCTGATCTCAATACCCGGTTGTACTGAAAACTTTTTATTGAATGTGTATACGCCCTGTGTTCTGAAGAATAGTGTATTGAATTTTGCCAGATCCTGCTCGCCGGCACCAGCGGTCAGCGCATCTTCTCCGGTTTCAAAATTATGACTGGAGCTTTTTGTACGCCGCTGATAGTTGGTATAAGACAGGAAGGTAGCCAGGTTAAAGCGATGGCCCAGCGTCCATTGATCCTGCACCTGGTGCATATAGCGGCGCGTTTGGTATAGCTGGTCAAAGGCCTTACGGATACTCAGGTTCAGCGCCCCTTTCTTTGTGATCGTTTCATCCAGCACATCCAGCCGGTAATATATATTGTTCTTTTCCGTGCGGTAGCCTGCCCGTATATGTCCCAGGTATTGTTCTTTGGGCAGCCATGCTTTTTCCCTTCCATAGTCATCACCGCCAAAACCATTGAACTGTATATGACTGATACCACCGCTAAGCGTAAATGGCCGTCTGAATTTATACGATCCATTCACCGATTGCTGGTGCAGGCCCTTATAACCAAACGGATAATACTCTTTTCCGGCAGTTTCTTCCTGTACCCTTGCCTGAACGCTGTATTGCGCCATACCGGCATCCTTTGTAATAATGTTGATCACCCCAGCCAGGGCGTCTGAACCATAGGTAACAGACATCGGCCCCTCCACGATCTCGATCCGCTCAATCGTTTGTACATCAATCTGGGAGAGGCTTTCACGTGTATCATTACGGTCCATCACCGGTACGCCATCCAGCAAGATCTTTATAGAACGGCCGCTCATGCCCATCAGTTGTATATCGGTTACGCCCAACGTATTGTCATTACTTAAACGCACACCCAGCTGTGTGTTCAGTACCTGCAGGATGTTAACAGCACCGCGCGCCTGTATCTGCGCGGCGGAGATCACCCGGACGTTGTATAACGATCTCCGGAGTGATTGAGGTGTGTATTGCCCTGTAGTGATCACCACCTCATCCAGTGCATGTGCAACAGTATCGGAGATCATCGTTTGCCCGTCTCCGTTAAAAGCCGCAAATAGTAAACAGATAACCAGGTGATATTTTTTAAACCGCTTCATTTGTTGTATCAATAACGCAGCAAATGTCTTGCAATGCGCATACAAGGGTTTTCGCATTCGGGAAAAGAAATTGCGAGATCAGGAAATTCATGGCAACAAAAAAGCCGCACCGATAGAGATCCGTGCGGCCACTTGATTGCTTATTATGAGAAGGTTTCCGGAGTTGCTTGTTTACTCCGGACCGGTGTTATAGGCTACAACATTTATCCTTTAACAAAGAAGCAAAGTTGTTGCCTAAAACAGGAATTGGTTTTCAAAATCGGGAAAATAAATTTCGAGATCGGGAAATTCTGAAGGCCTGTACCCATAACCACAGAAATGCCGAAACGCAGGCGTCTTCGGCTCCTCAATGGCAAAAGAAACCCAAACCATACCGATACAGGAGTCCCTGAACAGTTCATGCTCCGCCGGCGGCCGGTGGTTTGCCATACGACATCATCACAATGCTCCTCATCCGGAAACAGATCAGGCATAACCACACCAGGAATAGTAAAAATGTGATCTTTTGTATCAGGGGAAGCAGGTAGATCAGTGAGGGCGTATAGTAGCACAGGTTATTGAGAAGTACCAGAAAAACATTGAAGATGCCCAAACGAAAAAGGCCATGCCATTTCAAACGGAGCAACCCGGCAAATGTGAAAGCCATTGCAATAAAACCCAGCGCACCGGAAAGGGTCACCAATACATCATGTTCAGCAGTTGAAAGGAACATACCCAGCACCATTGCCACCGCACCACAGCCTGTAATTACTGCACGGGTTGCCTTTGAAAACCCAGTGTAATAAAAAAATGACCACCAGAAAATACAAAATGTGCTCCCCAACACCACCATGCCCGCCCGGGCCCACCATTTGGCAGGATTCCGCTGCCCGTTTATCCCCTGATCGTTTAAAAGATTGCACCAGTAATTATGCAGCCAGCTAAAGCCGGGGGCTTTGTTGTCGGCCTGGGAGCCGCCCGGATAAAGGAAGGTGGAAATGATGTACAGTAATACAAACAGGCACACGCCCGCTACCGGCAGCAGACAGATTGTTTTACTTCTGTAAAGGTCTTTTTTTGACTGCAACAGTTATTTTTCATAAAGTTAAACGGCATTAGCGATATTTAAAAAGTCTTGTTGGGCGGCATCTGTGTTTTTGGCTATAAATACCAACGTCCTGTTGCGAAACCGGGTACTCCCACGTTTTATCTTTAAAACAAGTCATATGAAGCCGATCGTTCTGCTATTACTGCCCCTTATATTTGTTGCCGCCTGCAACAGGAAAACGTCCGTTCCCACTGACGACGGTATGCAAAAGGACCTGGTCATCAGCGAACAGCAATACCAGGCTACCATTACCAATAACTACAACATTTCAAAGGTGAACATCCTGGGGGATTCTCTCTTTATTACGTTTGGCGCCAGCGGTTGCAGTGGCAGCAGCTGGGAAACCAGTATTATTGATGCGGACCGCGTTGCGGAGTCCAACCCGGTACAACGTTACCTGAAGTTGCGCCTTGTTAATAATGAATTATGTGCTGCGGCGTTTTCAAGGAAGATAGCTGTAAACATCCGGCCACTGCGGGTTACCGGCGCCGATAAGGTGTCCTTTAATCTGAATGGATGGTCTCAGCCGTTGCTTTACCAGTATTAATTGTAATACAGGATCCCATTTTATTATTTAGATAGGCATAAAAGACCTTACTCAGTGTCCAGCTTTTTTTCAAAGGCCTTGCGGGCAGCGCCCCGGAAATACACTTCCCCGCAATAGATGTATCCCAGTTTTTCAAATACCCGCAGCATACCGGCATTATCAAAATTGGTATCGGCCTTAATGCTGAAAACGCCCTGCTGCCGGCACACTGTTTCTACCGCGGTCATGATCTGCGTACCCAATCCCTTTACCGCCTTTTGTCCGGTAGCCGTTGCCAACCGGTGGATCACGGCGTAGCGGCGATTGGTAAGCCATTTCCCCTCCAGCGCTTCATACGCCGGTTCTCCATCAAAGATCAGCGCCGTGTAACCGATCACCGCACCGGCTTCATCGGTACAAACATATCCATATCCTTTCTCAATATCTGCGGCCACTACATTGGGGTTGGGATACCCATCCTGCCATTGATTGCTGCCTTCCTGCTTTCTTTTTTCAATTGCCTGCTCTAATAGCTGCCAGATGCCGCCGGCATCCGAAGTGGTGGCCCTACGTAGTTCCAGGTCATTTTGCTGTGGTATCATATGCATTCTTAAACTGCAATACTCGTAAAAAAAATAATGTTATACAACACGGTTCTGATACGCCGGAGATACCGGAGCACAGATGAATGGTAATATTTAATCTGCATACTAATCCCACCAGCAATACAATCGCCGGTTTTGCTTTAGTTCCCGCGCCAGCTCCTCTACAGATCCTGCCCCCTGGTCAACGGTGTCCGGGCAAATGGCATATACCTCCTTTGCCAGTTGATTCCAGTCAGCCGGCGGACGGTGAATGATAAATTCACAGTAATCGCCGGAAGCCCCGATCAGTTCCAGCTGGTATTTTTTATCCAGGTCTTTAATCATCGTTATTAAGCTGTCGTTTGTAATCTCATAATTAATACCATCCGTTGCCATGTATTTAAGGATGCGGTATGGATCTGTTTCCTTAATAATCCCTACACTGTGTTTCCAGTTACCGCTTTCACCTATCAGCTCCACTTTAAAGATCGTATAGCCTTTGTTACGCATACTGTCCTTTAATTTATAGATTAGTTCGTAGGCATTATCTTCCGTTTCACTAAAAATAATGCCCGGCAGGCGGATGGGATCCAGCTCCGTTACGGTATCGCCGGAATGCATCTTCCCCAGCGAATAATGAAAAGCTTCTACAGGAGCCCGGCTGTATTGCCGCAACTCCTGTACAATGGCCGGGTTCAGGTGTAAACTGTCACATATAGCCTGCTCGGATTGGGTAAGCATATAACCGCCTTTATGCGTAGATTCGGTGCAACTGTATAACATGATCAGCATTATAGCCCCAATCATCCATCCGTTTTGCTTCATAGATGCTTTTAAGCAGAAAGATACGCAGATCGGGGAAAAATTTCAACACCGTTATGCAACGGCCGACTGACCGCATTCCACCGCACATTCATTGCAGACTTCAGCACAGGCCCGGCAATGGTCATGCGCATGTTTGCTACATTCATCCGCACAAAGTTTACACACTTCTGCACAAAGCAATAAAGCGTTCTGCTCGCCAATACCCAATTCCAGCAATTGTGCCGTGGTCCGGCAAACGGAGGCACAGGCCATATCTGTCCGGATACAATCGGCCAAGTGCCCTACTTCTTCTTCCTGCAAACAGGCGGCTGCACAATGATCGCAAACCGCGGCACAGCGATTCAGCAATTCCGACAGGTGATTTCCAGTTGTTTCCATGATACATGTGTTTTATTAAAAAATCAGGTCTTTTGTAAAAGGGCACAAACAATATGCCTGTTTAACAATCGCCTTCCGGAAAGTAGTATACGAAGTCGGGAAAGGATTAAAAATATCGCATAAAAAAACGCCCCCTCAGGCGGTGATAAGTAATTAACAAGGTTCTATGATAACAATTGGCGATTAAATACGTGGTCCCAAACCGCCCCGGCATTGGCGTTCAACAGCAATGCCATACCCACAAAAGTCATGAATACGGTGTAAAGGGTGTGCGTCCATTTTTTATCTTCCGGCATTTTTGCGAAAAAAAAGAAACGGCGCCCACCGGCAACGAATATGCATGAAACGGTTTGGCTCAGGGCAGATCAATAATCCGGATCATCAGTGTATTGGTCAGCACACCCTTACCAAACTTATCCCAGAATTGTACCTGTACTTTATATGTCTGTTCCCAATCCATGGGTTTGCCGGTGTTAACGGTACAGCGCAGGTAATCCAGCTGGCGGGCATCAAAAATATCCGCGCCGGCAAACAGGTCCTGTTCAGCCATCAATACGTTTCCTTTAGGATCGGTTATGGTAAGTGCGCATCCCACAGAAACTTTACCATTCTTTGCTACCAATCCTTTTACACCGGTATTGATGATCTCAAAGGATTCGCCCAGGGGAATATCACGATGCCCCAATACTTCCTTATTCATAACCACACGGCTTTTGGCGGTGGTTATACCCCTCCATTGAGTTACCAGCCCGGTGCCGGATTGCCGTTGCGTGCCTGTAGGCTGCGCCTGGCAGCTGTATAAAAATCCCGCCAGCAACAAAACCACCAATGCGGTTTGTACCCAGGTACGGCGGTTTTTTTGTACCCGGCTTTTCATAAACAACCTCGTCCAGCGCAGGAATGGTACGCCTGCCAGGGCCGGCAGGGTGGTAAGCAGCCAGCCGGTACCGATGTAATTACTCAAAATGCGCAGATCTTCCAGCGGACTAAAATCCATTCCGTAAAATACCAGGCGCAGGCCTACATACACAGGCAGGGAAAATACCAGGCTTCGTAAAAACGTTGCCTTTAAAAATCGTTGCAGGGGTCTCTTCAGCAGCGGGTTCATCTTATTTATTCTTTTGTTTGATCGTACAAAACTCAGTTCCCGGTCGGCTTTTAACAAATCTATTGCGATGAAGTGCAGGAACCGTGTATTGAAGCGTGTAAAAACAGAAGCAGAAAGTGCGTATGGTTTTCTTTTGGAAGCCGGGGCAACCAGCTACAGGCCGTTATGTTGCTGCAATCGTATACCGTACCAGTGAACGTCTTTTAAATATTGCAGTTATCGATCCGGCCACCGCAGAGGGAACCGGTTTAAGGGTTCATTTTTGTACTATTACGGAAAGGGGTCCGTCTATGATCCTGAACATACGAAACCGCAATTATAAAATTATTCACGGTTATTTTCCGGCTAATACAAAAACGCTTACATCGGCCTCCCTGTTGTCAAGGGTTACAGTAGTGCTCCATTGCACGGTCGTATAAGGGAGTAAGGTTGTAATGAAGGATTTTGCCACCAGCCGCTGGGGCGTGCTGATGATCACGGTAACGGCATGTTGCAGGAAGTGGTCGATTACGTTTTTTAGCTCCGCAAATACGTCCGGCGCATAGTTTACATCACTCAGCAACACCACATCGGGCAATGGCTGTGTAACGGCATCCTTCCAGTCCAGTGCTTCGGCGGTTATATTGTTCAGCAGTAAGTGTTCCGCCGATCTTTTTACGTAATCGCTGGCAAGGGCTTCCTTATCGCTGATGGTTACCTGCCGGGCCTGGGATGCTGCATATAAACCCGGCAGGCCCAATCCCGCAGCCAGTTCCAGCACCTGTTGATCCGTTATATATTGCGGATGCTGTTGTAAGAACATACACAAACCAACGGCAGCCGGCCATACCTGTGCCCAATAGGCCGCGTTTTTATGGTGCACGTATGCCTGTTGTACAAAATCCGATGGAGGCATACAGATTTCAAGGCGGCGATCGCCTATGAGAAACGCCTTTGATATAAACGGAGCAGCCATATACCGGCAAAGAAAAGAATTTATTCAACATATCCGCTTAGCAAACGGAATGCCCACAGGTGTTGTGGCGCTGAAGTGAGTGACACAACGAAGCTGCCATCTGCACAAGCGAAGGGAAAATAAAAAAGCTCACCCGTTCTTTAAACCGGCCAGTTTTACCAGCAGCGGAATCAGACCGAATGATACCGCTACAAAAACACCAACGCGGATATAGTTGCGTGTTCGCCATTGCCGCGTCCGGTTTATTAAATCGATGCTGAAGGATTTACCATTTGCAATGGCCTGAAACTCTATAATATTGGGTGCAAAATAAGCCAGGGTCCATACCCGCAATGCAACATGTATGGCAAACAGCACCAGGAGGCTATTCCTTACAGGATCTATTTTCCAGCAAAAAACCATGGCCAGGACAAATGTTATTTCATGGATCGAATGCGCAACGATCCAGAAGGTTTTAAGATCTGCCCCATAGGGTGCTTTAAAGTACTGAAACGAAAGCGGCGGGGCAGCCGTCCATTTGGGAACCAGTACCGCCGTTTCGAACAGTTGCGCCCCGTTCAGTAAAAAATAAGCCAGGATGGTTACCAATAACCAGCCCTCGGCCCTTGATAAATATTCCATGTTAACGTTACTCATTATACTCGTTTTAAAAATATTGCGATGGTTTATTTGGATGCTTTATTAAGCTCATTGGTGAATGTTTGCATGATGTCGATTGATGCGCGGAGATAACCGGCAATCAGCTGTACTTCCTTCTTGTTATAAGTTGAAATCAGTTTTTCTACTTCTGCTTTCAGCCGGTGGTTAGACAGCTCAAACAGTTTACCGGCCTTTGTTTTATTGGCTACGATCAGCACCTTTCGCCGGTCGGTTTTATCCAGCTCGCGACTTACCAGCTTCTGCTGCTCCAACCGGTCGATCATGGCGGTTACCGCTCCGGTGGTAAGACCAGTAAGGTTAGATAGTGCTCCTGCTGTAAGCGGCCCCTGCCGCAGAATGAGACTAAGGTATTTATGATCCACACCCGTGAGTCCGGCGCTCCGGGCGATGGCCTCATGCATGCGTATGGTTACATCGGAGATCTCCCTTCCCAGGTCGCTTAAATTTTCAGTTGTTGATGCCCGCATATATCTTAATGATTAATTATCTTGATTATAAAGATAAATAGAAGATTCCGGGTTAGGAAATTTTTATCCTTTAAACCGGTAGCATCCCCAAAAAAGCCGGTGAACGGCATAGCCGGGCCATTTCCTTCCAGAGATCTATTTTCCGTATACAGAAGAAAAGTGCCGCAAGCTGCCCACATCCTGGCGTGAATGCCCCCGGTACGGGAACAGCATGCAGGCTACCTTTACCGGATCAACAATAAGCAATTATGAACCGTACACACAATCCTGTAGCAGGTCTTGAACTGGCGCAGATCGGCTGGGTGGTTCCCGACATTGGGGCCGCCGTTACAATGTTGACCAATCCCCTGGGTGTTGCCGGTTTTCCTCCTGTTCAACAGGTTCGGGCCCAGGATCTGGGAATGACCTATTATGACCGGGTGGTACCCGGGGAATGGCTCACTACACAAACCTATAACGGTGGTATTTTTGTTGAACTGGTGCAGCCGCTTTCTGGTCAAAGCATGTTTCATGACTATCTGTCCCGGTGTCCTGCGGGCGGCATCCAGCACCTGGCGTACCGGTTGCCGGTTGAGGGCTTTGAGCGGGTTACCGGTGCGTTGCGAAAACAGGGTCAAACGATGATCAGCGCAGTAGATCACCCCATTGCACGGATGGCCTTCTTTGACACGTACCAAATACTGGGCGTGGTTACCGAGATCATGGGCATAACACCGGAAGGATGGAAAGCCGTTGAGCAAATGAAAGGCGCATAGGCTCCTCCTCCTGGTTAAAATCATCTGCCATTGATGCCTGCAATACGGGATCCCGTAAACTTCGGGATCATTACCGTACAATCTTTGTAATATGTATTACAAGGACTACATCGACCAGATACTACAGAATTATGAGCAAAAAAAAGCGGCGGGCAACTTGTCGTTAAACCTTAGCGCCCCTACTCCTGCTCAACTAAGAGATGAATGCCTGATCGTATGTATGGAAAGATTGGAGCAGAAAGATGCGCAGACCTTGCGGACATTTTTCGGGAAGACCATTGATCAAAAAACATGTCGGCATACGATTGAACATTTTGACATTAATAGGTTCAGGCCGCTGATTAATTTTTTAGAAACCCCAACCATTGATACCAACCATAAAAATGTTGAGCTGTTAGCCTGGCTGATCAATTTTGAACCCAGGCCGTTGGACCGGTGGGAAAAAAAAGAAGCCAACAAACCGGATAAAGCGGCGATCCCAGACTCCTCTCCGGAAGAAACGGATAACGAAGCCCCCGGCGGTCCGGGGCAAACAAAGGCGGCAGCCACGGCGCCTCCGGAAGATACGGCTCAAGCTGATCCATCGGGGTCTGAAGCAGCATCCATGGCAACGCCCCTGGCAGCGAAAGACAATTCCGGGGTGCTTTCAACGGCCCTGCAGGCTCCCGGCAAACCCCGGTTCCATTTTAAAACCATTACCATCCCATTGGCCGCAGTAGCAATGGCATCAGCCAGTCTGCCGGTTTACAACTATATAAAAGAGGCATTTTCAAATGCAGATGCCTGTATGTACTGGACCGGCGATCACTACCAGTCTGTACCCTGCAATCAAAAAATATACGGGTCCCTTATTATTCCACTGGATACGGAAAAACTGTTCCATTTTAAAAAAATAACCCGGCCTGATACCATTACGGAAGCCGGTATTAACCGGATATCTTATATACGGCTCAACGGTGGCATTGAGTATTATACAAGAAAGGGTGATCATCCTGTGTTTACAGAAAAATCGCTGAGACCATTAACCGAGCATATGTATGAAACACATATACGCCCGCTGAAACAATAGGAGCTATTAACCGCACCTGTTTTTTATTGATGCATGGCTGCTGCCGGCTCAACTTCCGGTATTCGTTTATGTTTGCATGGCACATAACACGCCTATTTATATGATTCATTGGTATACCGCTTTGCTTTTATTATTTATAACAGGATGCAATGGCCTGTCTGGAAACCCCTATCACCAAGCAACACCGGAGACCGGACATGACTATAAGGTTACCGGTGTAAAAGATGGCGATACCTTTGTATTACTAATGGATGGCAGGGAGCAGGTAGTACGGTTTGCACATATCGACTGCCCGGAAAAGAAGCAGCCCTTTGGAAACCGCGCCAAACAATTTGTTTCCGACCGTTGCTTTGGTAAATATGTGTTCCTCCTGCATCATTACAAATACGACCGGAATAAACGGCTGATTGCAGAAGTGATCCTTCAGGACGGAAGCAATCTTAACAAAGAACTGGTGCGTAACGGGCTGGCCTGGCACTTTAAAAAATACTCCGATGATGCCGCATATGCCGCACTGGAAGCGGCAGCCCGGCAACACCGGAAAGGGCTTTGGGCAGATGCAACACCTGTTGCTCCCTGGGAATGGCGGCATCGTTAAAAGCGAGCCGTGGTAAAAATGGCCTGCGCAATGCATTCCATTTTTTCACAGGATACTTCCATTCAAAAATAAATCGTCCGTTTACGGTTTCCCGTAATTGACGCCGGTATGGCATCCTACCTTAGCGGCAGAAGGGATGCGTAACATAACAGACGTTCCCTTATTTTTTATCTTTCTTATCTATAAAATAACTGCCATAAAAATGGAGAACGATTTAAAACTAAAGCTGGAGCAGCTACATCAACGGGTGGATGCATTAAAGGAACAGATCAATACGGAAGAAGCTACAAAAAATGCCTTCGTGATGCCCTTCATCCAGGCCATTGGTTACGACATTTTCAATCCGACGGAAGTTATCCCGGAGTGCATTTGCGATATCGGAACCAAGAAGGGCGAAAAGATTGACTATGTGATTAAAAAAGATGGAGAACCGGTGCTGATCATCGAATGCAAACATTGGAAAGAGCAGGCGGATGCGCACAACTCCCAGCTGCACCGGTATTTTCATGTATCCAAATCGCGGTTTGGAGTACTTACCAATGGATTGGTTTATAACTTCTATGCAGACCTGGAGCGTCCGAACATTATGGATGACAAACCCTTTTTTACCCTGGAGCTGGCCAACCTGAAAGATTCCAGCATCAAGCTGCTCGAAAAATTCACCAAACAGGGTTACGATTTTACGGGTATCCTGGATTCTGCAGAGGATCTAAAGTATATAAAGGCCATCCGTAACGAGTTTGAAAAAGAGCTCCAGGAGCCATCGGATGAACTGGTGAAGCTCCTGGTGAACCGCTTTTTTGAAAAACCCCTCACCGCATCCCGGCTGGCCAGTTTTAAGGAGTACGCCCGGCGGGCCCTTTCCAATGCCATCAATGAGTCCATCAATTCGCGGCTGAAGAGCGCCTTAAACATCAACGAAAAAAATCCTTCAAAATCGGAGCCCCCTGAAGTGACCTCCGTTGATGGCAATATGGAATCGCCGAAATTTATTACCACTGAAGAGGAAGCAGAAGGCGCACAGATCATCAAAGCTATTTTAAGGGAAGTAGTGCCTGCCAGCAGCATTGCCTTCAGGGATACCCAATCCTATTTTGGTATTTTACTGGACGACAACAACCGGAAACCGTTGGCCCGGCTGCATTTTAATTTTACCAAAAAATACCTGGAACTGTTTCATAACGGCAAAGACAGCGGGGAGAAAAAGTTATTAAACTCGCTGGATGAGATCTACCAGTACCGGAGCGAGCTTTTGACCACTGTTGCCAATTACCGGCAGAAAGGCGGGCCAGAGGAACTTTCCAATGAAAAAGAAAATAGCGCATAAAGAAAAAAAATGCTTCCCTGAACCGGAAAGCAAAAACAACGCTTCAAACAACACGATAACCGGTGTTGACCGGTAGAAAGGCAGGCGTTGAAACAGCTTGCCTTTCTGATATTTTCAGGAGGTAATGCCGTTATAAGCGTTTTTACGGCAGTAACCACCCCTTTGCTCCCGGTTTAGAAGCATTTAATTTATTTTTTACCTGACCTGTAGTATATAGCCGGCATTACAACGCGGCTATTCTTTTACCGGACATTTCGCAGGCATGGCACCTGCTCTTATGCTGCCGTTACATTTACGGCAACCATGCCCTTTGGTCCCTTTTGAACCTCAAAAGCAACTTTTAATTGCTCTTTCAGTTGTACGGATGTGGAGTTTACATGTACAAAAATGCTTTCTCCTGTTGTACTGTCTTTTATAAATCCGTATCCCTTATTGCTGTCGTAAAACGTAACTACCCCTTTGCGGGTGTCGTCAATAGCATTCAGCTCCCGGCTATTGGCTACCACTGGTGGTATGTTGTCGATCTTTACGGCTTTTCGTTCCGGCGGCGGCGTGGCCGACAGATTGCCGTATTCATCTACATAAGCCAGCATATCATCCAGACCCTTGGCCTTTCCGGCATGCTCCTTACGTTCCTGTTTCCGTTCTTCTTTCTGCTTTTTAGCATTTCGCTTTTTTTGTTCCCTTTCTCTTTTGTTCCAGGTTTCTCCCATTCGATTGTTTTAAATGAATAAATGATGTTAACGTTATGATAGAATATTATTTTGCTGCAGCGCTCAGACGGGTGAATCCCGATCCGCTGAATAAGCGGGACAGGTTTACATCCCCGGTGCGCTCCCATAGTTGTACGTTTTTTGAACTCACAACGCGCCAGAAATTTTTCGCTTTTAATTCGTCATAGTCGCGCGAGTTGATAAAAATGCCGGTTACGGTAGAGCGGTCTTTAAAGTGAATATTTACTGCCCCGGTATTTTTTGTAGCCGAGGTCAAAAATTTTTCTATTGCATTTACATCCATAAAATTTTCTTTTTAGTGTTTTTTACTACAGAACCGGCATTCCATTTTTACCACCGGTTAGAATAGGTGCTCTTTTCTTCTTTCGGGCGGGCTTCCATTACCTTAATGGAACGTCCGTCCTGCATGGTACCATTTAAATCTTTAATGGCTTTTGTAGCGGCAGCTTCATCCGGCATTTCTACAAAGCCAAAGCCTCTGCTCTGTTTAGTAAATTTATCGGTGATTACACGGGCGGATTCTACAGATCCGTAGGTTGCAAATAATTCAGTAAGGTCTTCAGTACTGAAACTGTACCCAAGATTGGACACAAAAATGTTCATTGTTTTAATTTTAATACGGTGATAAAAGATTCGAGAAAAGGCAAAATATATAAAGCGGTAAAGCCAAAAAGCAAGTGCTTATAATAGAGCAGTGACTCAAATTAACCGTGCAAAGATACGGATAAAGGCCCATATAGCCTCTTTTGTTTCATTTCCGGCCTTAACACGATTACGCACAGCCTGTTAGCATACCATTTATAAACAATGGACACCATTAACAAAAATGCAACATACCTGCAAAGCAGATGATTATCCTTCATAAATAATTTTTATGGAACTATGAAATAAAAAGCATATCTTCATAATACATAGGAAATCATCCTGGCTTGATTGAAAGCGTTCTGATGCTATTATATACTTTTCTCCTCTTTCTGTTTTAAGCCAAATCAATATACGTGCATGATCAGGTTTTCCGGAATGCCTGATGATAGTAGGGTTGATGCGTTTGACATAACCTGTCAAGGTTATGACCCGTATCCGGCATTCATCAAATCCTTCAGACAGGAAAGGCATGTGGCATGCAATTCGTCGAAGTTAAAACCTACCCACTTACTGCTGTTTACTGTTTTAAAGACCGCCGGTGATGATGATTATTAACATTTAAAAAGAATGTCATGCATTTTCAAAAACAAGACCTTACACATAAACATTACAGCTGGAGCAGCAGCGAACACGTTTTTAAGGGGCAACCCAGCAGAAGAAGCTTTGATAAAAATAACGGAGACCAGGTACTGTTCCTTATCAATTTTTATGCTTCGCTTTCCGATCGATTTACCTTACGTGAGGGAAAGATCATTGAACAAAAAATTCATTCCAGTGTTCCGGAAGAGGCTAAAAGTGAGCTATCGGTTTTCAACTGGCTCCGGTGGCATGTTTTTATCTCCGAATAGACCGGCAACCATTACATAACAGATATGGCAGGGTTATCGATTTGAATATTGATTTCATGCTGTAGTTCAGTGAGCACCGGATTTACAGGAGAATGAGGCGTAGCCCGCGCCTGCTCAATTTGCATCCACAGCATCACATAGCCGTATACAGATTGGAATTGCCGGGATCAGGCCCTGTAGCAAACCGCATTGATATTCATTCCTGCTCCAACCGAAGCAAAAAGGATAACGTCACCTTTTGAAATGGAATGCCCATTCAGTTTATTACTTCGTATCAAATGATATAAGGTTGGGATGGTGGCTACCGAACTGTTACCCAGCCACTGAATACTCATGGGCATTACATCCCCGGGAGGAACAGCGTCATAAAGACCATAAAACCGCTTTATAATTTCTTCATCCATTTTTTCATTGGCCTGATGAATAAGGATCTTCTTTACTTCTCCGATAGCGATGCCGCTTTTATCAAGACATGCTTTCATTGCAGCCGGCACATACTTCAATGCGTATTCATATACCTTCCGGCCCTTCATTTTAATAAACAGGGTATTGCTTCCATTCTGCCGGTAGCTTTCACCCATGTTTATATAATCCGCCTCTTCCGTACTATGGGTTTGCGCGCAGCAACCCAGGATGCCCGCTCCTCCCGCAGTTGCAGGTTTGTATTCCATTACAACGGCGCCGGCGCCATCTGAAAAGATCATACTGTCGCGGTCCGATACATCAATCACGCGCGACAATGTTTCTGCACCGATCAGTAATACTTTTTGAGCCATACCGGCACTGAACCAGGCATGGGATTGGATAACGGCATGCAGCCACCCCGGACATCCCACCAATACATCGTAGGCAATACACTCCGGCCGGCTGATACCCAGTATATGTTTCACATTACTGGCAAGTGTAGGTACATTCTGCGATTGGGTGGTTCCGTAGGTAACATCTCCAAAATTGTGGGCAACCACGATCTGATCCAGTGTTTCAGGATCGAGGCCACTGTTGGATAGTGCCTGCCACCCGGCTGCTGCTGCCATGTCTGAGGCATTGATGTGTTCCGGAGCATAGCGCCGTTCGCTGATACCGGTAATCGCTTTAAATTTATCAATAACAACGCCTATTTCGGTCGATAGAGGAACTCCTGACGACTCATAAAAAGCATTGTCTTTAAAATCACTATTCCTGCGTATTTCCCCGGGTATATACGCTCCGGATCCGGTAATGACTGAAGAAAATTTCATTTGTTGTTGTTTTAGGTAAGCCTACACAAACCTGGGGTTACTTATGGTTGCCTTACTAAAACAGTAGAACAATCAGTGGAGTAATTTTAACAGTTGCTGAATATACCATTTTTTTTCAACAGCTTCTGTTAAATATTGTCATGACACCATCAAATGACGGCATTTCATTGTCCGGTATTTAGGCGTTTGAAATTTGTACTGCTATAATAGCTCAACACTTTACCTTCCCTGATTATTTGCGTGATATTGGGCAACCGGACACAACATTCGTTTATTGATCATACCAATCCGGAAAACATTTATACCCATTCGGTTAATTGCTGCAACACACCCTATACCCATGCCTGCCGGAACAACAGGTACCACATAATCCGTCATTTAAGACCGGGCATGCATTATACCGATATGACCGGGAGTTTTAAACAAACCGGATGTGTTGGCCTCGTAGAAAGCCATTAATTTGACAGCATTCATTACCTCTAATTTATTACCTGATGACCCGGCAATATCCTAAACGGGCAGGAAGCTGGTTAACATCAACAGTATGTTGAAAGCCGGAAGCAGGCCATTAATCTGATGAAGGAACCCGAAAGATCCTTTCTTCCGCCGCATAAAGCGCCACACCCGGCAGGCTTGTAAAAGAAACGCCGTTTACCGGTTTACCGGGTTGCCTTGCCGTTCCGGTTTCTTGTGCCCGTCTTTTTTTTGCCGGTTGTGAAAGTGCTTCGCCTTTCCCTGCTTCCAGTTCGGGTTCCGTTTTTCAGCGGGCGCCTGCGGTGCAGGTTTGGCCGCGATGGTTGGAGGTACGGCTGCCGCTTCGAAGGGATGGTCCTTTATAACGGGAATGGTCTTATTGATCAGTTTTTGAATATCTTTTAAATAGGGTTGCTCCTCCGCATCACAAAACGATACGGCAATACCACTGGCGCCCGCTCTGCCGGTACGGCCGATGCGGTGTACATAGGTTTCGGGTACATTGGGTAATTCGTAATTGATCACACAGCCCATACCATCCACATCAATACCCCTTGCTGCGATATCTGTAGCCACCAGTACGCTTATCTTTCCTGTTTTAAAGTTTCCGAGTGCTGCCTGCCGGGCGTTTTGCGACTTGTTGCCATGTATGGCTGCCGCACTGATCCCTGCCCGGTTCAGGCCTTTAGCAATCTTATCTGCACCATACTTTGTTCTTGCAAAAACCAGCGTGGCTTCCGCAGCAAAATCCTTTAGCACGTGTAAAAGCAAAGCAGGCTTATGCGATTTTTCTGTATGATATACCGACTGCTGTATCTTATCTACAGTTGTTGCCGGCGGGGTAATTTCTATCTTTACAGGGTGTTTCAGCAGGGAGTCAGACAGCTTTTGTACTTCCGGCGGCATCGTTGCCGAAAAAAAGATGGTCTGCCGTTCCAGCGGCAAGCGGGCCAGGATCTTTTTTACATCATGGATAAAGCCCATATCCAGCATACGGTCAGCTTCATCCAGTACGAGGTACTGAATTTCCTTTACCAGAGGATAGCCCTGGCTGATCAGGTCGAGCAGGCGGCCGGGTGTTGCAATTAACACATCTACCGGTTGCTGTAATGCCCTTACCTGGTTGTGTTGCGAAACCCCGCCAAAGATCACCACCTGTTTCAGTGGAAGATATTTACCATATGCCGCAAAACTTTCTGCCACCTGCAGCGCCAGTTCTCTGGTAGGCACCAGTACCAAAACCTTCGGCCGGCGGGATGATGCGTGTTTTTGACCGTACAGCAATTGCAGTAATGGCAGGGCAAAGGATGCTGTTTTACCGGTGCCCGTTTGCGCGCAGGCAAGCAGGTCTCTTTTTTGTAAAATTACCGGTATCGATTTTTCCTGTACCGGCGTGGGAGTGGTATACCCTTCATTGCTTAATGCCTTAAGAAGGGGATCAATAAGTTGTAATGTATGAAACGACAATTGAATAAAATTAAGATGAATAAAATCAGGTAGCGTCAGCAACAAAAAATGAAGATACGATACCGGCATTACGTTAAACAGCTGCCATATTTGCACGGAGGAAGGTGCAACAAAGACAGGGCCGGAATAACATAAAGGTTGCAAAGGTACGCGGTTTCTGCTGGTTTATGGATTTTATTCTTCAAAGATGCCGGACAGTTGCTCCCCGATAGGGCTCCCCACGCCGGGCGTTTTAATAAATAACCCTACATTTGCCGGCAAAAATCAGGGCATGGCAAACGAACATACGGAAAGAAGCAAAAATGGCTGCGAACTTTGTAAAAGCACCACAGGCGTAAACGCATATGAAGTAGCACCCCAAACACAAAACAACGCGGATCAAACGATCTTTATCTGCGGCAAATGTGTGGCGCAGATCGATAAAAAGGAAGCACTGGATGCGGGGCACTGGCATTGCCTTTCTGAGTCGATGTGGAGCGAAGTACCTGCGGTACAGGTAACGGCCTGGCGGATGCTGAACCGTCTCCGGAATGAAAGCTGGGCGGCAGAGAACCTGGACATGCTTTACCTGGATGATGAAACACTGGCATGGGCAAAGGCAACCGGCGATCATGAAGACGACGGCACGGTTGACCTGCATAAAGACAGCAATGGTACCGTTTTGCAAAACGGAGACACCGTTGTGCTCACCAAAAGCCTGGATGTAAAAGGCTCAACGCTGAATGCTAAAATGGGTACCGTTGTAAAAAATATCCGTCTTGTAGAAGATAATACCGGGCAGATTGAAGGAAAGATCGAAGGCCAAACCATTGTGATCCTTACCAAATATCTGCGGAAGCAGGGTGGATAGGAATGTAACGTAAGATTTCGTTGCGGCTCAATGACCCGGATCTCACCCAGGTAAGACATTCTACATTTTAAATTAGCCGTTCTGTATTTTGCATTGCTGCCACCTTCGGTGGAACCGCTACCGGGTGCTCCCGGTTATCTTTACATCATCCAAACTAAATGTACCGCCTGCAGCTTCGCTGTTGAAACCGTAAAAGCGAACGGTAACCGGCTTATCAAGGTTCGTAAACTCCGTTCCCATCGTTACCGTACATCCTTCATTGTCGGCTGTTGACGCATCATTTACCTGTAATACACCGGCTGGCGTAATCCGTACATTCGTATTGTCTGCAGGAACAGATACCGCCAGATTCGCCTTAAAACCATCCAGGCTGGAACGAATTACAAGCTGCCGCACGCCGGTTCCCGAGCGTCGTATGGTAAAGGTCATCCTGAAAAGGTGCATAGCAAACCCAGTGGCAGGAGCTATGGTTACCTCATAGTACCGGCCTTCATGTACAACTCCGCTGAATATGTCGGAACCATTTACCGCACCCGTGGGCCAGCCGGTAAACGAAAAACGGCCGTTTGCAGTGGAGTGATCGCCTACCCCAACGGCTTTGAACGGTGTAACCACCAGGTTGGCAGCCGCCGGCAATGGCGTAGGATCGACCGCTCCTGTTTTGTCGGAAACGCCGGCAAAGCCAAACAACAGGGTAAATGGTACAGCAGGCACAAAGCCCGAAACATCATCTGTATTCCGGATATAAAACTGTTGGGCGCCATTGAAATTTCCTGTGTAACCGATCCAGTTTTGAGGACCAGAAGGAATCACAGCTGTGGCAAACAGGGCTTCTTCCCTGGTATACAACTCCAGGGTATCACTGCCATCTGTAAGTGGATGGCCGCCTGAAAAAAAATCCGGCGCGGCCGCCGCCTGCACAACCCTGATCAAGGTGGCTTCAATATTTCCGGTATCCCCGGGTAAAAGCCCCAGGGCCGTGCGCACTTCCCGCAGCGTTTTTACGGCCGGTATTACCACGCGTTCCGTTGCCGCGGGGGCCGGTTTTACAAAACCCGGACTCACTTTTAGCTTTAACGATCCACGTTCATTGATCAGCGAATCCATATCTGAAAGCAGCAGCACAATAGAGTCTCCCGTACGATAGGTAACCGTACCGCCGAAGTTTACCAACAATCCGCTTTGACCGCTTTGAAGCACCACTATGCCGGCTGCAATATTACCCGAGCCGGCATCGGAAATAACGGTGCCCCCTACTGAATACCGGCCCAGTGCCCTGTTTACGCCCTTGTACATCTGCCGCAATGCAGCAATGGTAACGAGCACCCGTTCTTCCTGCCCACAGCGCGCCTGCAAAAACTGTACATCCCCTGTATCCCGTATAAAAAGTTGCTGCGTCGCATTGAAGATGCTGTAAATGCCGGTGATCGTACCGTTTCCGGAGGGTACTTTTAATGCTGCAAAACTGGCGTAACTGCTATTGCGCAAAACCATCGATTGCTGTTCACAATTACGGATCGTAAAGTTTACGGCACTTACACCTTTTTCAGGATCTGCATATGTTTTGGAGGTATCCCGTTCTGCAAACTGGTACCCTTCCAGCCGTACCAGCATACTTTGCAAAGGATCTTTTATATTGGTTGAAAGCTCGCCAGGAGTAATCACCCGGGGCGCAACCTCATTTCCAAACGAACCTTTTACAATAAACTGGTCAAACTGTACAACGGGAATCCGTCCCAGGTTCAGATAGCCACCGTCACGCACAGAATCCAGTCCCAGTTGAATGGCACCTCCATAATCCCCCAGCATCATGCCCTTCAGTTTCACAAAAACCCGGCGGCCAACAGGGTATGCCGTATACACGTTGTTTCCATCCAGCAACACCGGTATAGCGCCGGTTTCATCCTGTATCACAATCTGTTTATAAAAATTCCCGGAACGGTCATTAGCCGTTACAATACCGGCAATGGTAATATCATCATAGATCTTCTGAAAAATACCATATCCCTGGTAGCGTTCCTTTAATGCCCCGATGGTCATGTTTACCGGTATATCCGGATCCGCATTTACAGCAGGAACATCAAATGTCCGGTTACAGGCTATAATCAAAATCCATATCCAAAACAGCAGTGCGCTTTTCATGAGCGCTGAAACATCGATTTTCATGAAGTTGATTTTTTAGGTTAACAATGCCGGTGCCCCCTTATTTAAACCGGAGCATAACACCGGCATAATAATTCAGTCCATACGCATAATAATATTTTGGAGGGAAGGTATCCGGATCCTTGTCTTCCACATTGAACCGCAGCTGTTCAAAGCCTCCGGAACGGATATTTATATTATTCAGCAGGTTATTCATACCAATGCTAAATACCAGGTATACCGGTTTTTTATGGATGGTATATCGCAGGCGCTTAGACCAGCCGCCAAAAAGATCCAGCGTGAACTGTGCGGGAAATTTTTCCTGGACGGTGATGCGATCAATAAGCTCCTGCATACCGGATGATGAAGGATCCGCATCTCCGATGGCCGCAACCGTTCTCCGGATAGGATTTACACTCAGCCAGGATTGATCAAAATAATTACCGCTCAAACTAAGGAACCAGTACCGTGGCGACCGGTAAAAAAAGCCCGCACTGTAAGCATTTTGCGGAGTAGAAGGAACCCTGAAGTTTTTCAGATACACCACCTGTTCCGTTAAAAGGGCAGCATCGTTATCTACGGTAACCACGGCGTGCGGACGGCTGTTATAATAGTACCGGCCTACAGCAGCCGCACCATTAAAGCTCCATGCCGCGCTTAATTTGGCTTCCACACCGATCTCGCCGCCAAAATGAACCGTATGAATGCCACGCAATGCGTAATTGACAAAATTCCGGTATTGGTCGTGGTAAAAGGTCATTATATCATAGGCATCTTTTATTTCGGTATAATAACCGGTAAGTCCGATCCGCATACGTGGACTGTGATGCTTATACCCACCTTCTGCAGACCAGGCCGTTTCGCTTTTCAGCGGGTGTTGCTGCAACGCATTCCGGGTACGGGGAGCAATGAATACATTATCAAACAATGGTGGTGTTCTAAAATATCCCCCGCTGATAAAAAAATAATTCCGGCCATCGCGTTTATACGTAAGGCCTGCCTTCCAACCGGGATCAATAAACTGCTGGCGGGCAGAAGGCCCGTATGAATCATCCGGAAAAAGTCCGTTCCGGTTAAGGCCTTTCCGGTAGAACTGCGTTTGAACAGCATGCACATTCAAAAAAGCATCCAGCCTTTGCCCGGTAAGGGTTAGTTGTACCCATGCTGATATACGGCTCATCATCATCCGGTAATGATACCCGTATGGTTCACCCGTTTTTTTCAATTGATCGGGATGATCCAGGTCGTATTGTACCGAATAGGGATCATTGGGAAAATCCCTTTCTGCAAACTGGTTTACATTCAGCCAAAAATCACCGCCAAGCAGGTCTTTCACTTCCAGGTAGTGTTCATTTTCCTGGTGCTGGTAACCCGCTCCTGCTGCAAACCCTATCCTATCTGAATATCTTGTCCGGTAGACCGTGTTTGACATATAACGTTGCAAGGCGTTTACCCGGTTGGATAAAATATAGAGGGATCGTTTGCCGGTAACGTTTTCGCCCGGTTCACCGCCAGCATTGGGAATGGTTACGTTATTGGCCCGGTTCACCTCGTATAACTGATTCCAGTTCACCTGCAGCAGGTCCGGATCACCGGCAAGCAACGTCCGCAACGCAGCTGCTGCAGCGGGCTGTGTTTTTGCGTAGTAGCCGGGCAGGTACCTGTAATAATCCGGCCGCGGATCTGGTGCATTGTACCAGTCGAATCCCGAAAGCTTCCGTTTGCCGAATGTATAGGCCAGCGTGGTCATCCAGCTGGTTTTGGTATCGGGCTTATATTCGTATACGCCGATAAAAACGGGCTGAAATGTAGCAGTAACTGCCGCATTCCGTTTTACACCATGCTGATATCCCCATGAGGGATTGTAAAAATGGGTACCGGCCAGGTCCATGGCTTCCTGCACACTAGCCGTTTGCCGGCCGTTTTCTGTGGGTACGCCAAAAGCAATAAGGGAAAGGAGATTCCGCGTATTCAGTCGCTTATCAGCAGCGGCATAGTAGCTCAGACTGCGGTAAAAGGTACCGGGTATATACCCCTCCTGTGCATAGCGGGTACTGAGCATGAAACTATAGGCCCATCCCTTCTTATCAAATCCGGATCCATGCGTTAGCAAAAACCTGTGGCGGTAATTCCGGTTTGATAGGGCATACCCCACCTGTGTTTGTGCCCACTGTGCACCGGCCCGCATGTCGATATTGGTATACAACCCCAACTGGTTCGGCGCAAAATCAGCGGCTTCCAATCCATAGGCGTTCTGGCGGGCGCGCATTACATTGGTAAGCCCGGACCATAAGCCAAATGGAACAAAGCCATTATCCAGCCCGGTAAAATCAACGCCATTCAGATAAACAGCATCTCCGTTGGTATAGCCGCGCAGCCGGAAGCGTACCGCTGAAAAATTAAAAGCAGCCGCAGATAAAAATGGATTTCGCCCCGCAGCAAGTACCGATGAAACAATTGTGCTGCTGCCTTCATCCAGATCCGCTTCGTCTAAACTGATCACCGGCAGCTGTGCGGCTACTTCGGCCTTCAGATCTCCGGTCAGCGAATCGTTTCCCGGAATGGTATCACGGGCAGTCATAAACGGAGGGGATTGCGCATTCCCAGACAGGTACACAAACGCAAGCGTTAGCGCGATGGTGGTTTTCATTATGCTTGTTTTTATAGGTTACCGTAAATATAAATAAAAAAACAAATATTGAAATTTTTTTATCTAAAATTCTTTTCCAATCTTCGTAACAGGAACCGGAGGCGCGTTCGTAGCGGCCACTCATCTTCATCAAAATTTTGAAGATCCAACTGTTCAAAAAACCTTTGAAAAAAACCTATATGAACATCAATGAACTAACCTGTCAAATCAGAGCTGCGATATTTAACGTACATAGTACTTTAGGTCCCGGACTGCTGGAATTTGTTTACGAAGCGGCATTAACATACAAGCTTATTAGCAATCGAATGGGCATTAAAACGCAATTAGGGTTACCCGTAGTTTATGAGGATATATCACTCGAATTGGGTTTTAGAATTTAACATCCTGGTGGAAGATACGGTTATCATTGAAATTAAATCGGCAGCAATGCTACGTGATGTGCATAAAAAGCAGTTGTTAATCTATCTAAGATTGGAGGATAAAAAGATTGGCCCGTTCGTTCATTTTAATAGTAGTTCAATAATACGTAAAGAAAGCCTGATACGAATCATTCACTAAAGATATTTGTCAATCAACGAAAAATTGCTGAACACGGTTTCACACAGAACCAATCAAAATCTGTGCACGTCTGTGGAATCTGTGAGAATAAAAACGGCCTGCTTATTTATTTTTGAAAAATCCGGAGGAATCTATACGTCTCCTTCGCTAACCTGAACGATATGAAAAAAAATCCATTTCTGCTGATGCTCGCTGTTATCGGTACCTGCTGTGTGGGCATCTACGCACAGCCCCGGCAATACAAGAGCGCCATTGTTGCTTTTTACAATCTTGAAAACTTTTACGATACCGTTTTTCATGGGCGGAATGATGATGAAACATTTACGCCTGGTGGCTCCAAAGCCTATACCAGTGCGGTTTTCAATGAAAAAACGACCCGCCTGGCAACGGTAATTTCGCGGATCGGCACCGATGTCAATCCTGATGGGCCGGCCCTGCTGGGCGTGTCAGAGGTCGAAAACAGTACGGTGCTGCAACGGCTGGTACAACATCCGCTGCTTTCCAGCCGCCATTACCGGTATGTGCATTATGATTCAAAAGATGTCCGTGGCGCCGATGTAGCACTCCTGTATAACCCCCGGTATTTTCGCGTGCTCAGAAGCCGGCCGCTATATGTGCCGCTTCCCGAAGGCGCCAAAACCTCGGCTTATACCCGCGATATCCTATGGGTAACCGGTTTGTTGAATGAAGAACGGATACAGGTTTTTGTAAACCACTGGCCCAGCCGTTATGGAGGCGAAAAAAAATCAGAACCCGGTCGCATGGCAGCAGCGCTTACCATCCGGAAATTTGTAGATACCCTGATCCAACAGAATCCCATGGCCAAAATTATCGTAATGGGCGACTTTAATGACGAGCCGGTGAACAACAGTATTGTAAAAGGGATACAGGCTACGGATAACGCCACAACAATAAAAACAGGACAGCTCTATAATCCGTGGGCATCCCTTTATAAAAAGGGCATGGGTACCCTGGCATATCAGGATGCCTGGAGTCTCTTTGACCAGATCCTGATCTCTGAAGGTTTTTTATACAAACCCCAATCCGGTTTTTTCTTTTATAAAAATGCAGTCTTTAAAAAAGATTACCTTATCGAAAATACCGGTGCTTATAAAGGTTATCCGCTGCGCAGTTATACGGGAGAAGTGTACCGCGGCGGCTATAGCGATCATTTTCCGGCCTACATGGTATTATTAAAGAAGGCCCCCTGAAAGGGAAATGATCCGGATCCTTCTTAAAAAAGTACTACAAAAGCACCCGGTTAATTGTAAATTTTATAATTATAGCTCTATTCCCGCCCAGGAATTGGATTTAACAGCCCTTGGGGCTAAATTTGAACACTTAATTAATCATTTTAGTTTATACATTAATCTCGCGTAATTATGAATGAAGTATCCGACATAGGCGTAATTGGCCTGGCAGTGATGGGTGAAAACCTGATCCTGAATATGGAAAGCAAGGGCTTTCATGTAACCGCATTCAACCGCTCTGTTGATAAAGTGGAACATTTTGTAAACGGCAGGGCAAAAGGCAAAAATATTTACGGGGCCAAATCGATCGAAGACCTGGTAAGCTCATTAAAGTCACCCAGAAAAGTGATGCTGATGGTAAAGGCCGGTAAACCGGTGGATGACTTCATCGATTTGCTGATTCCGCATTTGGATAAAGGCGATATTATT
Organism: Niabella pedocola; assembly: GCF_021044425.1. GTDB lineage: Bacteria > Bacteroidota > Bacteroidia > Chitinophagales > Chitinophagaceae > Niabella > Niabella pedocola. Next base: position 1,774,061 of record NZ_JAJNEC010000005.1, read on the forward strand.
ATTGACGGCGGCAATTCGCATTTCCCGGATACCGAGCGCCGGGTGAAATATGTAGAAAGCAAAGGGCTCTACTTTATCGGCACCGGTGTTTCCGGAGGTGAGGAAGGCGCCCTGCTGGGCCCCTCTATTATGCCCGGCGGCTCTAAAGAAGCATGGCCCGCTGTAAAACCCATCTTCCAGGGCATTGCAGCAAAAGTAGCGGACGGTGCACCCTGTTGCGATTGGGTTGGTAGTGGTGGCGCCGGCCACTTTGTAAAGATGGTGCATAACGGGATCGAGTATGGTGATATGCAGCTCATCAATGAGATCTACCATATTATGAAGAACGTGCTGGGTATGTCGGCCGATGAAATGCATGAAGTATTTAAAGAATGGAACGAAGGTGAACTGGATAGTTACCTGATTGAGATCACCCGCGATATCCTGGCTTATAAAGAAGCGGATGGCACGCCGATTATTGACCGGATCCTGGACACTGCCGGACAAAAAGGCACCGGTAAATGGACCGGAACCGTTGCACTGGAACTGGGTGTGCCGCTTACGCTGATCACAGAATCGGTATTTGCCCGTTGTCTTTCCGCATTGAAAGATGAGCGTGTGGCAGCATCAAAGGTATTGACCGCCGGCCCCACACCGGCTTTTGAGGGCGACAAAAAAGCATTCATCGATCACTTAAGAGATGCGCTGTATGCCGCAAAAGTTATTTCTTATGCGCAGGGCTACCAGATGATGAAGGCGGCCGCGAAAGAATATAACTGGGAGCTGAGTTACGGTAACATCGCACTGATGTGGAGAGGCGGATGCATCATCCGTTCCCGTTTCCTGAGCAATATCAAAGAAGCATTTGACAAAAATCCCGATCTGGCCAACCTGCTGCTGGACCCTTATTTTGCAGAAAAGATCCAGACCTGTCAGAATGGTTTAAGACAGGTAGCTTCCACTGCGATACAAAACGGAATACCGGTACCCTGCCTGAATGCAGCGATCAGCTTCTATGACGGTTACCGTACCGAACGGTTGCCCGCCAATCTTTTACAGGCGCAGCGCGACTATTTTGGTGCGCATACGTACGAAAGAACAGATCAACCCCGCGGACAGTTCTTCCATACCAACTGGACCGGAAGGGGAGGCGATACGGCGTCTACCACGTACGACGTGTAGCTGCCCAGACCTATGAGGTTAAAAGCCTCATAGGTCTTTCTTTTTAAACACCAGTTCCCCTCCCGAGTAGGTCTTCAACACTTTTATTTTTAATAATTCCGCTTCCGGGGTTTGCATCAGATCTCGATCCAACACTACAAAATCAGCCAGTTTCCCCGGTTCCAGGCTTCCTTTTTCCTGCTCTTCAAAAGCTGCCCGTGCCGCCCAGATCGTCATTCCCCGCAAGGCCTGTTCCCTTGTTAATGCGTTTTCCATCTGGAACCCCGATGCCGGAAAACCTTCCGCATCTTTTCTTATTACCGCGGCAAAAAAAGTTTTTAAGGGTGAAATAGCTTCTACAGGAAAATCGGTTCCCAGCGGGATCCAGCCGTTTTGTTTTAATAATTGCAAATAGGCATAAGCGCCTTTTAAACGTTCCTTTCCCAGCCGGTCGCCAGCCCAGTACATATCCGATGTGGCATGCGTAGGCTGCACGGACGGTACGATCTGATAATCGCCAAAGAAATGAAAATCGCTGCTGTTGATCACCTGGGCGTGTTCGATCCTCCAGCGCAGATCATTCCTGCCTTTCAGGTGTTTTGCATAGATCTCCAGTACGGTACGATTAGCGCTGTCTCCAATAGCATGGGTACACATCTGCCAACCCTGCCCGGCAATAAAGCGGGCCACGGAATCAAAATGCTCCGGGTTGCTTAGTAAAAAGCCTTTCCATCCCGCCTTGTCCGAATAATCGTGCAGGAGACAAGCCCCCCTTGAGCCCAGTGCCCCGTCTGAAAAGATCTTGAATCCCCGCACATGCATCCGGCCGGTTTTAATAATACCCCGCTTCAGCAGGTAATCATAGTTTTGCTTTGCATCGCTCAGCATTACATATAAACGCATTTTCAGGTCGCCGCTTTTTTGTAACGCTTCCATTTTTTCAACCATATCATAGCCAAGTCCACAGTCATGAATTGAGGTCAGCCCCTGTTCAAAACAATTCGCCTCGGCCCGGTGAAGCGCTGCTTTCAACGCCTCAAGCGAAGGCTCCGGAATGCGCGAAACCACTTTATCCATGGCATTATCGATCAGGATACCGGTAAGCACTCCGTTCTTTGTCTGGTATTCACCTCCCGTTATGGTATCCCCGGCCTTCACCCCGGCCAGTTCCAGCGCCTTATTGTTGGCAATGGCCGCATGCCCATCGATCCGAACCAGGTACACCGGCCGGTCGGGATACCGTTTATTCAGTTCTTCATTAGTAGGAAACTCCTTAACCGGCCAATCATTCTGATCCCAACCCCGCCCGATGATCCAGCCGCTGGTATCACCGGTCTTATAATCGCTGAACCGGTGCAATACATCCTCCCAACTGGGTGCCCCTGTAAGGTCCAGTTCGGAAAGTCCCCTTGCATATCCCACAAAATGCGCGTGTGCATCGATGAAACCAGGATAAATAAATTTTCCAGCTGCATCCATTTGCTCCCTGCAGGCATATTGTTTTTCCAGGTCGCTTTTCCTGCCCAACGCAACAATCTTTCCATCCTTAACCACCATGGCTTCTGCCCTGTTAAAAGAGCTGTCTACGGTATAAATGGTACCGTTAAAAACCAGGAGGTCCGCTTCTTTTTGGGAGCTACAGGCAATCATACATATACTTATAAATACAATAAAGGCCAGCGTACGCATAAACTGTTTTACAGCGAATATAAAAAAATAGCCCCTTTTTATCGGGGCCATTAATTGCTTGTTGACAGAAAAAATATATAGAAAACTTAGTTCAGGTATTTTAAAAGCTCCTCACTCATGGGTTCTACCTTCGATGGGAACACGGCAATCAGCGCTCCCTTTTCATCCATCAAAAACTTTGTAAAATTCCACTTGATCGGATCTTTTATTCCTTTTTTTTCCGCTTCAGCAATTAAATACTTATAAATGGGGGCCATATCTGCGCCCTGAACGGATACCTTGTTGGCCATCGGAAAACTGACACCATAGTTTTTTTTGCAGAACTCAGCGATCTCTTCATTACTACCAGGTTCCTGCGACTTAAAATTGTTTGCAGGGAAACCAACGATCACCAGTTTGTCCTTGTATTTTTTGTATAATTCCTCTAATCCCTCATACTGATGGGTATAGCCACATTTGCTGGCAGTGTTTACGATCAGGATTTTCTTGCCCTTAAAATCCTTGAAATTAATAGATCCTCCGGTCAATCCGCCTACCTTGAAATCATAGATAGAACCTGCTGCCATTACTGCAGCCAGCACGAGCGTTGTAAGAAGTACTTTCATTATATTCGATTTATCCTTTAAAGATAACCGGTTTTTTTGATTCCGTTTGTTAAACAACGGAGCCCGGGCCATCAATCACTGGCAAAACACAGGACAGCAACACTCAACCTCACTCCAGGTATTTTCAACAAGACGCTACCACAGGCCTCCAACGTTGCACCGGTTGTTACCACATCGTCCACCAGCAACAGATGCCGGTTTTTGGCCATTGTATCATCCGGAACCCAGAATTTTCCCTGCATATTGTTCCACCGTTCCACCCGGTTCTTTTTTGTTTGGGTTTCAGTTGCTTCCGCCCTGTAAACCAACACGGTACAAACAGGTACACCGGTTACCGCCGCAATGCCGCCGCACAAAACCGCAGCCTGGTTATACCCCCGCCGGCGCTCCCGGGCGGCAAACAGCGGCATCGGTATAATAAGATCGATACCATTAAAGCGCGTCGATTGTACCAATGCCGTACCCAGCATAATACCAAGCTGATGGCCCAGCGCCCGGTTTCCCCCGTATTTCAGCTGGTGCAGCATATGCTGTATGGGCGACCGCTTGGAAAAATAACAATGCGCGCCGGCCGCTTCAATCTGCAACCTGCCGGCAAAGATCTTTTCAACCGGATTATCTGCATGCACTTCAAAGTCTGTAACCGGAAGACCGTATATACAGCGTAAACAAAGCTCACTGCCCTCTGGTAAAGCATCATTGCCACAACCGGCACAAATATGCGGATAAAAAAGATGCGTAAAGGCGTTCCAGGCGTATTGCAGGGTGTTCATCATTATCAGCTTCTGGTTCAAATATAAAAAAATAAACGTATACGGAAGCAAATTTTTATCTTTGCATCTGAACTTTAATTTAACCACAATTAAAGTTTATGCAACCGCTTTCAAAGCGGGCATAAATGAATATTATGGTTTCGCCCTCTACCTCTATTATTGATACGATCATCGTATCTGACAGTGTTTATTCTACAGAGTACCTAACAACCTTTCTGAGGCAAAGCACGGCTTTTAGCTTCAGGATACAGGTGGTAACGGACTCCCAAGATCATTCTTTGCATACCTACCGGCTCCTGTTTTCGCATCCACCCCTTATCTTATTTGCAGCCGATCTTACCCATCCGGAAAGCCTGGCTGTTCTATCGGCACTGGCTCAATCCTTTCCCGGCTGCCTGATGGTAACGGTGGGCGAGGTGGGCGACCTGGGACTGCTGTTGAAATATATACGGGTAGGCGTGCGGGGATTTATTCCCGGTTCATTCACTGCTGCGGCTTTTAATGAGGCACTGATAAAAATTATCGGTGGCGAAGCCTTTATCAGCACATCGGTAACCGGCAAGATCTTCGACTATTTTCATCATAGCGTTGAACTACCGGGCAAACTGACGCACCGGCAGCAGCAAATAGTGGAAGGTATCGTAGAAGGCCTCAGTTACAAGCTTATTGCGTATAAACACAAGATCTCCATTGATACGGTACGGGAGCATATCAAAAACATCTATAAAACATTCCGGATCAATAGTAAGGCAGAACTGATCGCGCTGCTCAAATTCCACTACCTGTAATCACATCTTTATGTGGTCATCCACCCTGTAAAATAGCAGGCCGACCCCGTACATTTGTGCAATCATTATACCTCTATTACTGCTTATTTTCCGTGCGCATTGCATTTTTTATCCTTGGCATTATGGGCTGCCTGTTTACTACAGCGCAGGAGCCATTGGTACGCTATGGATTCAAATACGACACGGTAGCGATCCGCTCCGGCGAAACCTTCTCCAACAGCCTTTGGATTGAGAACAACGGTGCCGCTGAAGTGCTTCTTTTTCAAACAAACGCCATAGCCTCTGTAAAAGGACTGCTGAATCTGCCGGACAGTATCCGTTTACAACCCCGGGAAAAAAAATGGTTTCCTCTTAAATACTTTGCCGACCGGCGTACCATTCATAGTAATTTTCAGCAGTTTCTTTTTATGCTCGCCGCTGTACAAAAAAATATTCCTGTACAGCATGCCGCATCCTTTATTACCTACCTGCAGCAAATGCAGGGACTGGTGGTGGACACCGACGAACCGGAAATATACCTTAGCCAGATCAGCCGGCAAACCAACGTTTCCGTCCGCTGCTATAATAACGGGCTGATCCCGGCCAGTTTTCACCTGGAGTTAAGCAATATTCCCGAAGGACTGGAATTTACCGGTAATGTAAATGAGCTGACGCTTGCTCCGGGACAGCAGCAAACCATCGTGTTTATTGCCACCAATAAATTGCGGAGCCGCACCGCCTCCGACTTCCTGGTTCTTATTCGCGCGCTTGACAAAGCCGGGAACCAGCTTGCGGTAAAGAACCTGCGGATGATGAGCATGAGCAGTGACAAACGGCTTGGGCTGAACCAGCTTTCTTTTTCACAAAGTCCACCCAATACCATCGGGCTACGTTACCTTTCGGGCAATGACGGTCTTTCCGCCTACCAGCTGCAGGGAAACGGAGTGTATCATATCTCCGACAGCCAGCAGCTCCGGTACCGGCTGAACGCAGACTATTTAAACACCCCGGTACAACAGGGACTCAATCTCTATGACACCTACGTAGATTATCAATCCCGTAAATGGGGATTGCGGGCAGGAACGATTTACGAGCTGCTCGATTTCAACCTGAACGGCAGAGGCGTTAAAGCCAGTTTCAAAACCGGCGCCCACCGGTCGTTGAATGTATATGGTGTTCAAAACAATTACCTGCTTTATAACGCCCTCCATCCTGTTCCGCAAAGCCAGGGAACAACCTTCGCTATTGCCTACCAGGATCAGTCTGCTCCCGTAAAAAATAAATCCCTGACCCTGTTACAGCATTCCGACAACTGGAATCATATCAACACTTCCCTCCTGTCCGGGAGTATCACCGCTCCGGTTAGCGAAAAAACATCTTTAGGGCTGGAAGCCGGTTACAGCCTGCTCCATATAAAAAATGCAGCCACCCGGCAAGGATTTGCCGGAGGAATAAAATTCGTACATAACAGCAGCGGCCTCCGCCTTTACAGTTACAACTATTATTCAAACCCCTACTACGGGGGACTAAGAAGAGGACTGCTTCAGCTGGACAATCATGTTTCTTTTGATCTTGGCAGGAGCAGTACCCTCTCTGCAGCCATACGCCTGCTGAATAGTAAGCCCCGGTTGCTTTATTATTTCGGAAACGAATACCTTTCGGCGGCCAGCCTGTATGGAAACAGCACCTATGAAATCGGTTATGGAACCCGCCTGGGAAGCTGGGATCTCGCCTTCAGGCCTTATTATTTTGCACAACGTATCCGGCTGCAAACAGAAGAGGAAACCTGGAAATCGGCTTCCCTCCGCGGCAAAATCAACCTGGGCCATACGTATGCCACCCATACTTTTTTTCTTGAGGCAGATAACGGTTATACCTTTCAAAATACCTCCCGCAGGCCCGAAGCGCCCTTTCTGTCCTCGCGCATCAACGCCTCCTATAAAAGCCAGGTGCTTGGCTTTTATGCATTCGCCCAGTTTAACAGTTATTATTTAACCGACGCCCTGGCGCTTAACCTGGAACGACCTAAATACACCTTTCTCTCTCTTGGACCAACCGCCGGTTTTGCGCTTTTTCAGCGACGGGTATCTGTAAATACCGGAGCCACCTATAATTATTCCGGCTATAATCATAGTTCCAATTACGCCGTAAACGGTAACCTTCGCTGGCACCTGAAAAACAACTGGGCTGTTACAACCGATGTGCTTTATGGCATCAATGTACAACCCATGGCCTATAATGTTGTCCAGGGCGCCGGCACAAACTATGACCCCGCCGATCCGTCCCTGCAATACCGTTACAGCAGCAGGCAACTCCGGTTCGGCATTGAAAAAAGTTTTCACAACAAGGATGATCTGCAGGAACGGAAGCTGGAGCTTTTCTTTTATGCAGATCTGAATACCAATGGCCATTACGACGCGGGGGAACCTGCCGCACCAGGAATCCAGGTGCGCATCGATGGAACGATGGCCATCACCAACCGGAAGGGACTTGTAAAATTCACTGGTGAAAAAAACAAAACCTATTCCGTTTCCATTCTCAATAATAAGAACTGGAGCCTGTTGAACAGCCCGGAAATTGTGCTGAGAAAAAACAGCCGGCTTGAAGTAGCGCTGGTAAAAACTGAGCTGTTAACCGGAAAGCTGATCTATGTGGCCGATAAATATGCAGATGTACCGCCGCCGCCGGCCGGCATCCGGGTAAAAGCCGTTTCAAGGAACGGAACTGTATTTATGACCTTTATAAATGAAGAGGGATTGTTTCATCTTTATCTTCCCGAAGATCAATACCTGCTTTCTGTAGAAGCCGGAGCATTGGGTTTTACGATGCTCCAGGAAAACAAAACAGTACAGATACAGCAACACCAGCAGGAAACCGTTGAATTGAAGTATACTTACCGGGCCCGTAAGGTTGAGATCACGCAATTTAATTAAGCGACTCAATGCGCTGTGAGGGTATAATTAATCACAGCCGTATAAATACCGGCGGGTTTGTTAATAAGGTATTGTGTGCGGGATGGCGGTATCCGGTAGCGTATATTCAGGTACCGGTCCACAGCAGGAAGCGCCCCGCTAACCAGCAATTGATCGGTTGTAGAAAGTGCACTGATCGTGTTCACACCGCTTTGGCCGGCGACCGGGCCCAACTCCAGTATGTTTACCGGCACCGTAGCACCGGAAGCACCGTTAGTTAGATCGCTGGTCTGCGCTTTTACACTGATATCATAAGGCGTTGTTTTGCTTACCTGTAAATGATTGGTAAGATCCAGGGCCACTCCATTTTTGTAATCTGCCGCCGTTTGGAACGGCAGGGTGACTCCGGTGGCCGACAGGTTGAATTCGGACAGATCATTTACGGTAACCACCAGGTTTAGTACTTTGCTGTACGTAGCTGCCGGGCTGGTATTGGTTCCTTGCAGGGTAAGGGTGGTGCTGTAATCTCCCTTATTGATAAATGCTGTTTTTAAATCGGACGGACTTATAAAAAACCGCGTAGTGAAATTGGTTTTATTTCCCACTGGCACCGGGGCATTGGCAACCAGTTGCTGGCTGGTGGTTGTCAGTGGCAGTATTGAACCGGCGGGTGTTGTCATTTGCAGCTGTATTTTACCCACCCCGGTTTGGGGATCTGCTACGCCACTATATCCATTCGCAAAAGCCAGCTGCGCTGTATTGGCAGCAAGGGTTAGTTGTACCGGTACGGTATGCCGCAGGGTAAAAGCGTTATTAATTTCGAGGGTAGTATTCCGGAAATATTTCAGGTCGTTCACTACCAGGGCCATATTCCCCGGCGCACTGCTGGCTGTTATAAGCGGATCCACGGTAACCGTTAAGGTAGCCTGTGTGGGAGTAACAGCGGAGCCGATGCCAATGGCACTAAGCGAGAAGGCCAATGTATTGGAATAGGTGCCGGCCTTCCAGGCTGTTGCGGAAAGACCGGGTGCCTCATATTTTACCGTAAAAGGGCCGCCGCTAAGCAATAACAACGACAAGAGTTCACTGGTCATTGACTGAGCGGTAGTAGTACTGAGTGTAATGGCATTGTCATGGTTTGCCCCTCTTACATACATGGCAGTAAACTTTGACAGGGGCAGGGCACTGTTGGTGCCGGAAACAGGATTCAGATCCCCATTGCCCTTCACCATAATATTGGGCAGCAGCGCCAGTATACCCGGGTTATAATTGTAGCCGGAGGCTGTCATGCTCACAGAGCCATCAATTAACGCGGTCTCATTAATCGTCAGCTGACCATTTTGAGCATGCCCGGCTACGGAGCTCCAAAGGAACAGTATTAACCAACAGGACCGGATCATCCTATTCTTCCACATGGATATTTTTTTCTGCAACTTTCAGTTCATTCTCTGCCCCCGCATCCAGTATGGCTACCGCCAGGTAATCACCTGCAGCCAGTTTGGGAAGCGGATAATTAATTACCTGGTCATCTCCGGGCATAATGGCAATGGGTACCGGTTGCGGTTTTATTTCTTCACCGGTTTGTTTATTCGTTAATTCGAACCGGATAAACCCATCCTTATGTACCTGTCCGGTATTTTGATATTTTACCACTAACCGGTGCGCCGCACTATCTTTTATATGCCGGGGAACATAATTAAAGGCCAGGAACCGGAGCGTTCCCCTTTGCGCCGCCTGCGGCGTATAAAAAAGCTGGATACCAAATTCCATGCTGATCCGGATGCCGATACCGGATTTATCCTTTGCTTCTGTACGCGGTGCATTGACCTGCGTAAAAAACAACATACTATTGCTTGCCGTTTTTTGGGTATCCGTAAGCGGGATCCGCATGTTGACAGTGTAGGTCTTTTCTTCACCGGGCGCCACAGCAAAATGCGTTTGGGGAAGGCTGATATCCCTGGCATTGGAATGGGGCCGGCTGCTTGCAGGAAAATAATGTTTAACGCCCAGCGAATCCCGGTTCCAGTCTTTAAGACTCAACAGGAACTCATAGGACTGTGTAGTGGTATTGGATATCGTAATGGTTTCACTTACGGTTTCGCCCGGGACTCCTTTAAAAAAAAGCCGCATGGGAGAAAAGGACAGCTGCTGTGCCTGTAAACCGCAGCAAAGAAAAAGGCTTAGGAAGAGGATGCAGAGGGACCGTTGGCTCATTGAGACTTGTACGATTTAAAATAATAAAGCAGAAATTTTTGAATTTCAAAAATTTCTGCTTTGAGTGTTATAAACGCTTATTGTGCAGTGGCCGTATAAACAATATTTGTTGTATAGAGCGTTTTTGTAGCGGTCAACAATGTTGCATTCTGGGGGATCTTGTATTGTACGTCAAAACCCTGATCCAGTGTTGCGGTACCGGAAATGAGGGTCAGATCCGATTCCGTGGGCGTAATGTCGGCCGGAAAACTGGCAGCACCGGTAGTGCGTGCAGCCAGCCTTAAGATACTTAAAGGCAGGGTAGCACCGCCGCCGGCAGTAAAATCACCGGTTCCGTGTACCTTTATATCGTAGGCCTTGGTACTGGTAACCCGGAACTGGTCCGTAATCGCTACCGTTTTTTCACTGTTGTAATCGGTAGGTGTTTGGTAAACAAAATTCACCTCCGCTGCTCCCGTTGGAGCTACCGGCGACACTCCGGTTACATCCCGTAAATCTACATTAACCGCAACAGTGCGTAATTGAGCCTGAGCAGTACTGATCATGCAAACGGCAAACGCGGCCAGCACGATCTTGTTTTTGGTTGTTTTGTGCATTCTTAAAAAGTTTAAGAGGAAAAAGTCAATAAAAGCAGAATAGTTTCCTATTTCTATTGCAAAATTGAAAAAAATATGTTCCAATAAAAAATTAAGTGTATCACATGATGATGTGAAACGCTTAAAAGAGATATTGGTACACTTCTTCCACCCGGCCCATACGGATCACCTCAATATTGAAACGGCTTGTATTCTTAAGGGATTGGTTATATTTTGATACGATGATCTTTTCAAAGCCCAGTTTCTCGGCTTCCGCAATGCGCTGGTCGATCTTATTTACCGCACGGATCTCACCGCTCAGACCCACTTCTCCCGCAAAGCAAATGGTTTGGGCCAGCGGCATATCTTCATAAGAAGACAGTAAAGAGCAAAGTACGGCCAGGTCGATGGAAGGATCCTCTACTTTAATACCTCCGGCAATATTCAGGAATACGTCTTTAACCCCGAAATGGAAACCGCCCCGCTTTTCCAGCACCGCCAATAACAACTGTAACCGCCGGAGGTCGAAACCTGTGGCTGTGCGCTGCGGTGTTCCATAAACCGATTGTGTTACCAGTGACTGGATTTCAATCAGCAGTGGCCGTACACCTTCGATAGTAGCCGCAATTGCTATGCCGCTCAGCTGTTCTTCTTTCTGGGTGATTAAGATCTCTGAAGGATTCAGCACGCCCCGCATGCCCATATCGGTCATCTCATAGATACCCAGCTCAGAAGTGCTCCCAAACCGGTTCTTTAACGTACGCAGGATCCGGTAAGCATAATGCCGGTCGCCTTCAAATTGCAGCACTACGTCTACCATATGTTCCAGTACCTTCGGTCCGGCAATGCTTCCTTCCTTGGTAATATGCCCGATCAGGAATACAGGCGTATGGGTTTCTTTTGCATACCGCTGGAATTCGGAAGTACACTCCTTGATCTGCGAGATGCTTCCGGGCGACGCATCGATGACCGGCGATTGTAATGTTTGTACAGAATCTACAATAACGATCTGTGGTTTTAGCTTTTTTATTTCCTGGAAGATCGTTTGGGTAGATGTTTCAGTGAGCAGGAAGAACTGATCGTTGATCTGCGCACTGCCACCGGCGGTTAGCCGGTCGGCACGCATCTTTATCTGCTGTTCACTTTCCTCTCCGCTTATATATAAAACTTTTGTATTTGTAAATTGCAGCCCGCATTGTAAAAACAAGGTGCTTTTCCCAATGCCCGGCTCTCCGGCAACCAGGATGATGCTTCCGTTTACAATACCTCCGCCCAAAACCCGGTTCAATTCCACATCACGGGTGATGATACGCCTCTCCTCCTGGCTCACCACATCATGTATCGAGATCGTTTTATTGCTGCGTTTTGCTTCACCGGTATATTGATTCCAATCTGTTTTATCAGATCCCTTGTCGATGATTTCCTCAACAAATGTGTTCCATTGACCACAGGACGGGCATTGGCCCAGCCACTTAACACTTTCATATCCGCATTGCTGACAAAAGAATGATTTCTTAACCTTAGCCATGCAGTAAAGATAACAGAATTGAAAGTTGAGATTTAAGTTCTGCCAACAAATTGGCATATTTGGAATGAGAATTGCATATGAAAATGAAACAGATAACAACAGGATGTTATCCGGTTTAAAGAGCAATTGTAAAAACCGGTGCTGCTTCCGGACCGGTGCTGCTAAAAAGTAAAAAGGCCAATCTTTCGACTGACCTTAATACTTACTAACCCATTAAATTCTGATACTAAGGTACAATTCTGGCTTAGAAATAAAAAATCAAATTCGGCTACACGGGGGTTAAGAAATTAAGAACTGATGAAATTTCAGGTTCTAAAAAATAAGTAATATTCTGATTATTAACTATTTATTAATAAAACAAGCTTTAAAATATCCTTAAAAAAACTTATCTACATGACAAAAAGTCGGTTCATTCCGTTTTAATACCGTTGGAAAGAGATTTGCAGGGTATTTACAAAAAACAAGAAATATGACACCTGGAATTATGATGGTATCGCTGTTATTTATGGGTATCAGCATGATCGTATCGATGATCTTAAAGAGCAAATTCAACCGGTACAGCAAGGTTCCGCTGTCTGCCGGTTTGAGCGGAAAAGAAGTTGCCGAGAAAATGCTCCGGGAAAATGGCATTTATGATGTTCAGGTAACATCTGTACAGGGGTTCCTGAGCGATCACTATGACCCCGCCAAGAAAACAGTCAATTTAAGTCCTGAAGTTTACGAAGGGCAAACGGTGGCTGCCGCAGCGGTGGCCGCACACGAATGTGGCCATGCGGTACAGCATGCCGCCCGGTATGCCCCACTCCAGATGCGCAGCAGGTTGGTTCCGGCAGTACAGTTCAGCTCCATGATCGTAAACTGGGTACTTTTAGCCGGTATCATCATGGCCGCTTCGGGAAGTTATACCCTGCTGCTGGCGGGTATTGTGCTGATGGGGATTACCGTGGTGTTTTCCCTGATCACCCTGCCTGTTGAATTTGATGCCAGTAAGCGGGCACTCGCCTGGTTAAACCATACCAATGTTACCAACAGCACAGAATATCCCATGGCAAAGGATGCCTTAAAATGGGCCGCAACCACCTATGTAGTGGCAGCCCTGGCCGCCGTGGTAACGCTGTTACAATATATTGCCATCCTCATGAACAGAAGGGATTAAACGGGTACCGGACCGGTTTTCTGCCACAGAGCAGGAAGCAAAACAATACGCTCAAAAAATAGAACGCTGAAGCTCCTCAGCGTTTTTTTTATGGCCGGCCTTACCGCAACCGGTAGGATACTATTTTTTTTGCATTAAACGTGGGCATATAGATAATCCGTTTAACCGGATCATAGCCCATATCGGCGGTATTCATTTTTTCAAGATGCGTATCTAATAACAAGTCCACCTGTCCGGACGCTGTTACATAAAACAGGTATCCGCTCCAGGCACTTACAAGAAAATCGCCGTTCCCAACCGGCTCAATGCCATCAATACCCTGGGGTAACTCCGCAACGGTGGTGATCCGTTTCTGCGCATCGGTCTTTTTCAGCTTTTTTCCTTCCGCAAAATACAGCGCATCACCTACCACTTTTAAGCCGTTTGCCCCCTTCACGCTGTCAAGGTATACCGATGCACGCCCATTTTCCAGCTTCCAGATCCTCGCCTTCCGGGAATCCGAAACATAAACAGCGCCCCGGCTGTCGGTAGTAATATCATTTAACCCGGTGGCGCCTTCCAGAGCTATCTTTTTTTCAATACGGGCGGTGGCCATATCAATTACCACGACCGCATCAATATCCGCAACAAAGAGTTTATTGCCCACGCGGCCCAGACCCTTCGGCGCATCCAGTCCCTCGATCCAGTTGCCCACGAACTCCCGGTTGCTGAGGTTCATTTTTCCAATACCCCCGATTCCGTCTTTATCCCAGCCGCCCCCGTTGATCAGCGATACATAAAGGGTATTTGCAGCAATATCGGGTAATATGGATTCCGGAACCGGAATGATGGTATCTGTTTCCCATAGTTTTTCAACTGTATGTACTTGTGCGGTTGCAATACCGGAGATCAACAAACACAGGAAAAGAATACTTTTTTTCATAACGGCAGGGTTTTATTACAATTACAATCCCGTAAAGAAACATAAACATAGCAGCCGGCCATTACATTTTATTGGCAATAAATGCAACTATTTTAACATCTACCATCTTTGCGGATTTCTTGAATAAATTTATAAAAAGTACCAATTATTTGGTAAAATGCTAAAAGCAACCTGGTCTATGCTGCTTCTGATGAAAAACTTCGACAACGATTGCGTAGATTTTTCGTGCAAAATTGTATAAACTTCTAATTTTATTCTTGCTTGTAATAACAATTGTTTGACGAATCCATTTGGCTATGAGACCTCAGTTGCTTAAAGTTTCCAATGAACCGCAGCGTTCATTCAGCGTCCGCAGGGACTTGGTTCCTCATGTAAATAACCGATGGCATATGCACGCTGAACTGGAACTCATCCATATTAAAAACGGAGCGGGAACACAATTTATCGGAGACAGCATTACGCCGTTCCAAAGCGGGGACGTGGTATTGGTGGGCCCCAATCTTCCGCATTACTGGAAATTTGATGATCACTTTTTTGAAGAGGAATTGCGCAACACCACCGATGTACGGGTAGCGCATTTCAACGAAAACTTCCTGGGCGGTCAGTTCCTGCAATTACCGGAAAACAACGGTATCCGCAATCTGTTGGAAAAATCGCGCAGGGGCCTGCAGGTACAGGGCAATGCACGCGGTGAGGTGGCTGCTATTTTGGAAAAACTGCTGACGGTTGAAGGCAGCCAGCGGATCATATTAATGCTGGAGGCGCTGGCCATTGTTGCTGAAGAAAAAGAATGTTTCCAGCTATCTTCCATCGGATTTAAACCGGATGGTGTTACTACCGACAACGAACGGATACAGGCCATTTTCGATTACACCATTAAAAATTTCAAACGCAAGATCAAGCTGGAAGAAATTGCTGATGTAGCCAATATCAGTCCTAACTCTTTCTGCCGTTTTTTTAAATCCCGCACCCGGAAAACCTATTCCCAGTTTCTTATTGAACTTCGGGTAGGCCATGCCTGTAAATTACTTATTGAAACCAATCAATGCCTGAAGCGGCTTTGTTTTGAAAGCGGCTTTAACAACTTCACCAGTTTTCATAAATACTTTAAGATCATTACCGGCAAAAGCCCCATGATGTATCAGAGAGAATTTACCGCCTAAGCAGGAAGGGAATTACTACCGTTTTACAAGGAAAAGCCAAAGCCTGCTCCGGCGCGGTGGCCGGGTGCCCAATTTAAACCCGCCCATCGCGGGAACCAGCCGTGTTATAGCTAAAAAGTCCCCTCCTAAAGACGATGCTTAACGGGATGCAGGAGCATGCTGAAATTGACGGCGAATGGTATTCAAATAATATGCCCCCGTTTAAGGCTCTGACCGATCAGCAGGTAGCAGGTGTGCTTACTTATATCCGGCAGCGTTTCGGGAACAATGCCAGCTCCGTTACCAAAACGGAAGTAACGCCGGTGCGTTCCGGAAAAATAAAATAAGCCCTGCCCGTTTAGAGTTTTTTTAGCACTGTTCTCGTTTTTTCCAGCATCCGCATGCGGTCGCCATCCATTCCGCCCGCAGCATAAATATTCATTTCAATTTCTGTAAGCGTGTGGAATACCTCATCCTGAAGGGCCTGCGGCACGTTCTGTAATGTCATCTGCTCTTTTAACCCGGTTTTATTGAACAAAGCTGCTGATATCTGATAACGCTGCTCCAGGTATTGCACCATGCCTTGTTTTAATAAGCTGTAAAATGAGCCGCCGGTTTTGGAAACGGCATTTTCTGCAGGTTGCAGCAATGCATCGATACCCATTGGAGCAAGCGGGGTGGGGTCGGGTATTCCAGACACGCTTACCGCTGGTTGCTGCCGGGTAGACGGTACCACGGCCCGCTTCCTTTTCGATCGCCGGATAAGGAACAGCACCAGCAGTAACAACGTTACACCACCGAGGCCCAGGAGCAGCGCGCCAAAATTATCATTGCGTTCGGCATTATTATTTACCGGTCCCTGGTCCCGCCGGGTAGATCCGGGCTCCCGCGAATAAAAAGTAATTGCCGGATTACTGATCGTATTATAGCGATTTTGCCGGGCATCAAAATAAGCAAACCGGATGGGCAAAATGGTATACGTTCCCGTTTTTCCCATTGTAAAAGGGATGGTAAAGGTTTTTACACCAGGTGCGGTACGGCTGTTGCGGTCGTATTGCTCCTCTACATTAGGCGGATACACCACGATCTCTTTGGGCCATTCCACTGAGGGCTGCGTTACCTGGCTAAAGTCGCCCGTTCCGGAAATGGTGATCCGGAGGGTTCCGCGCTCACCCGGTGTAAAGTTGATCTTTGAAAGCTTTACATTCATCTTAAAATCGCCCACCGCCCCGTTATATACAGCGGAAGGAGCATTGGCTGGGGCCTGGCCCACGTTAATCGTAATCGGTACCGAAGCAATGGTCATGCGGAATTCCCCGTTCTGCAACGGAATATTATCATCGATACCATCCAGGATCGAACTGCGGTTGCCCGAGCCATCTACCAGCCGGATCCGGTTAGCGATCACCATCGGGTCCAGCACCAGCTTTCCCGCTTCCATCGGAGTTAGCTGCACCTTGCGAATGGTATGCACATCAAAGGTTTCGCCGTTTACGGTTTCACGGCTTACGACCCCATCCCCCGAGCTGATCAGGTCCCGGAAATCGAACCCGCTAAACGCCGGATCCTTTACTACTTCAGAAACCGATTCCAGCGAGGAGTACAATTTATAGGTTACAATAATCGGCTCACCAATATAGCAATTGGTTTTATTCGCATATACATTTAAATAAATACTGCTTCTTAATCTTGCTTCCAATACATTCCGCTGGGCCATAACAGAAACTGAGGCCATCAGCAACAATATCAATAAACCAAACCGTTTCATGCGCACTTTTTAAAGGAGCTGCCTGCCGGAGCAGGTATTTTTGTAAAACCCGGCGTAAATGTACAGGTGGTTACCGCCAATCGCGTCCTGTTCATAAATCACCCAATTGCGGTCTTAAGATAATACTTTCTACGCAAGCTGCATCAGAAAGCCGGGTACTTGTTTCAATCAGTGTGGCCACATCGGCAGCCTCCATGATCCGTTTTTCACTATTGTCAAATCCGCCCCAGGAGGCTGTCATTACCGCTCCCGGGAATAATGCCGTTACTTTTATTCCATGCGGTTTTAATTCTTCCCGGAGGTTCTGACTAAAACCATTCAGTGCAAATTTGCTGATGCTGTACGCTCCTCCGCCCGGATAAGCCTGTAAACCCGCCACCGAACAAATATTAAATATAAATCCTTTCCGTTTTTCCTTCATCGCAGGCAACAAAGCCCGTGTAAGATGGTAGGCACTGTATAGATTAATGGCCAGCTGGCTTTCCAATACACCATCTGCCTCATCACTTACATTACCCGGTTCAAAAAAACCGGCATTATTCACCAATACATCAGGAGCGCCCTGCTCCAAAGCCCAGCCTGCAAGGGCCTGGGCCTGGTCCTTTTCAGAAAGATCAAATGCTTTCGCCCGGAAATCAGCATCCGGATACCTTGTCTGTAACGATTCCAGCGCCTGGTAAAGCCGTACTTCATTCTTTGAAGTGATCAGAACCCGGTTCCCCTTTTTTGCAAAAATTTCAGCAATGGCAAACCCGATCCCCTGCGAAGCACCGGTAATTAAAAGATTCATACGTTATTTTATTTACCCTGCGAAGTACGTATAATTTTTTTTATGGTTTCGTTAAAGAAGTACCCCGCTATCAGCCAACCGCTTTAACCTGCTGAACGCTAAAAGCTACCTGCTGAAAACTAATTTACCTATCTTAGCCCCAAAAAATCATATCTGTGTACATTCATCAGCAGCTTTGTATTTCGCCCCAGCAAACCGTTGATCCGGTAAACCTGGATGCACTCATTCCCGCTACAGACGGAAAACTGGTGGCCCTTGAACCGGCACTGGAGGGGGTGCCCCCGGGCATGCTGCGAAGAATGAGCAAGGCGGTTCGCATGGGCATCGGGGCCGGACTGCCCCTGTTAAAAGCGGTAGTGCCCGATGGCATCATTATCGGCACTGCAAACGGCGGCATGGAAGACTGCATCAAATTCCTGAACCAGATCATCGATTATGAAGAAGGCATGCTTACTCCCGGCAATTTTGTTCAAAGTACACCCAATGCCATTGCGGGTCAGCTGAGCCTCATTACCCGGAACCGCAGCTACAATGCCACGCACGTACACCTTGGACTGGCATTTGAAAACGCATTGCTGGACGCAATGATGTTCCTTAACGAGCACCCGGAACAGGTATATCTTACGGGCGCCGTGGATGAAATCTCCACCTATAATTATAATATCGACCGGCTGGCCGGTTGGTACGACCCGGCACTGAGCAGTGCCGACCTGTTTCAATCGGATCATGCGGCCACCATTGCCGGCGAAGGCGCTGCCCTGTTTTTACTCAGCGGAAAACCGGAAGGCGCGCAGGCCAGGATCGAAGCGGTT
This sequence comes from Niabella pedocola, assembly GCF_021044425.1. GTDB lineage: Bacteria > Bacteroidota > Bacteroidia > Chitinophagales > Chitinophagaceae > Niabella > Niabella pedocola. The sequence continues at coordinate 1,792,854 of NZ_JAJNEC010000005.1, forward strand.
GAAACAGTGCATACAGAAGATCCGGCATATGTGGAAAAGCGGCTGCAACAGTTGCTGATCCGCTACCCAATTACCAAAAACACCTTACTGCTCTCCGGAGATAACGGTGACAACCGCTATCGTTTTTTTTATAATAATCTCGAAACCCTGATGCCGTTAACAACGGTACTCCGGTTTAAACATCTATGCGGCGAATATCCAACAGCCAGCTCCTTTGCAACATGGCTTGCAACATATATACTGCAACAACAAAAGGTACCGGAGGTTCTTTTAAAGAACGGTCCGCTGCCAACCGCCATTGACCGCATTATTATTTACAACCAGTACCACGGAAAACAACATGGTTTCCTGATCCTTTCAAACAATTAAACTGCATTTTATTTTTTAACCTTCAAATAGCTATGTTTATGAGAGTTTCTTTTCTGCTGCTGCTGATGAGCCTTACCCTTGCAGGGTATGCCCAAAAAATTAAAAAAACAAAAGGAGACCTGGCTCCGCTGAAAGACCAGTCCAGTATCAACGTTGAATTCAGCTACGAAGGCCTGAGCGTTGGCAAGTTTAAAAGTGAGGCCGACTACATTGCCAAAAAAACCGAAGAATTCAATAAAAAAGAGGCCGGAAAGGGTGATAAATGGGCAGAATCCTGGCAAAGTGACAAATCGCGGGCCTATGAGCCGCAATTCCTGGAGCAGTTTCTCGAAAAATCAAAACTGAAAAACGAAAAAAATGCCAAATACACGCTGATCTTCCGTACCACCTTTATTGAACCGGGATTCAATGTGGGAGCCTGGAGAAAGAACGCGTATATCGATGCTACCGTAACCATTGTGGAAACAGCCAACCGCAGTAATGTGATCGCAGAACTTACAGTTGACAATTCGCCTGGCCGGGATGCAATGGGCGTTGACTTTGATACCAGCTGGCGGATCTCAGAAGCATATGCCAAAGCCGGCAAATCGCTATCGAAATACATCTGGTAAATATAATTTTTTTGATAACGGTCTTCTTTTCAGAAGGCCGTTATTCTGTAGCCGCATCTGCTGCAGCTTCACCCGTATTCACAGCACCTTCCATAAAGCCCTGCCAATCGGCCAGATGCTCGCCGGCAAAAAAAGTATGCAGGAATTTTTTCTTTAGCTCGGGCATCACCGTAAACCACTGCCCGATACCGTAAAGCGCATAGGCCCCATAGGAATAGGCATCATTTCCCCAGTAATAATTGGCCTGCCCTTTGAGCAGGGAACGCAGATTGCCAAAATGCGGTTCGAGGCAACGGAATATATCGTTTGCCAAAAATTCATTGGACTGGTTGGCATTGGATGCCGCCTTATCACCGATGCTATAGGCGATCAACACCCCTTCTGCGGATGGCTGGTTCTTGGTGGCATGATAAAAATAATGCGGTGACTGATCCGACACCAGGTCAAATGCCTCTTCTTTCCAGAAGCGCTCCGAAAAATGCAGGGCATGTTTATTGATCCGGGCATATTGTAACGCATTCAAAGCCGCCGCATACGGTGCCGGCAATACCGGATCCCACTGGATCTTTTGAATGGAAAAGGTAGGAATGGCGCAGATCAACTTATCGCCGGTGAATTTCTTTCCGTTGGAGCAGGTTACTTCTACCCGGTCCTTTTGAACGATCTGGGAAACATGATGATCGCAGTAAATATGTTCGGACCCGATCTGATCCCGCATTTTTTGCGCCAGCATCGCATTACCGCCTTTTATCTTCAGATCCATCTCGTTCTTTTCGCTGCTCTCCGCATATTCCGCCAGCGCCGCAAAGGCGGAAACATGACGGATGCTCTCTCCAAAATCAGTACTGTCCAACAATTCCCGCAGATCAAGATCGCGCCCGTTACAACCATTATTTACCAGAAAGCGCCACCAGTCGTATTGATCCAGCTTTTGTTTATCGCTGTCTTTTAAATGCGGATAGGTCTCCAGGATGCGTTTGAACCTGGCATTCCATTCTTCACTATAGCTCCAGGAACCAGGGGCGTTGTATTGGTCCTTATAAATAAGATGCGTATCCATTTGGTTGTTTTCCAGCGGGAGACCAAACGTTGCGCACAGTTCCTGCATGCGGGTATGCGAGTTGCCCACCCATTCACCGCCCAGTTCCACCACCAGGTTTTCGTTTACGGTGTGTGAAAACACGCGTCCGCCGACCCGGTTCCGGCTTTCGATCACTGTTACCGGAATGCCCTTCTGTTTTAGCCGCAGCGCAGCCGCCAGCCCTGCAAAACCGGCACCAATCACCAACACTTCCGGTTTTTTGCCCGCATAAAATTTTAAAGGCGTATGTGCAGAAAGGATGAGGGAACCAGCAGTTAAGGTACTTTGGCGAATAAAACGGCGACGGTCCATGATGATTGATTTGGGACCTGAAGATAAGGTGGCGGCACAAGCGAGGCTATACCTGAATCTGGCGAGTACTCACCGCTTTAGCTGTTCCATAATGGCCGCAAGCGGCACTTCCTCCAGTACCGTACGGCCGGGCGTTTGACCTTTACTTTGCCATTTTACAAGGCGAATGCACCCGTTAGCTATTTCTATTCCGGTAATATCGCCATCTGAAAAACAGCAGCAGCCGGTATTGAAATAAGTAGGCAGTATTTTCTTATAATCGAATACCAGGTTATTGAAACGGTCCTGGTAAAGGTTGGTTTCTTCCTGTATTTTTTTGATCGTTTCGTCGTCGTTATTTTCCCGGGCCATGTCCATCTGGCGATACAAACGCTCAATATGCGTGAGCGATTCAAAAACGGGTTGATGGGTATGCCCGGTGATCAGCAGGATCTGGTCCTGCTCTGCGGACCATTCGTACATAATTTCATTATGCACTGTTTTTTTATACGCATTGTTGGATGGTTCATTGGTATTGATTTGCAGATACGACTGCAGCGGCCCCCAGATCCGTGAGATAAAAAACTTGGTAAACCAGTTCCCGTCGCTGTTCATATCCCCCTGGTGCCCGTGGGTACAGAAGATACGCAGTTCTTCTTCATTGATCCGGGTACGCAGGATCACCCCTTCCCAGGCTTTTATTTTCTTTCCAAACAGGGCTTCCAGTTCAAGCCCCGCCAAGGGATCATTGCCCCAATACAGGTCATGATTCCCGATCACTTTTACAAATGCATCCCGTTGTACAAATGCCGTTTCTGCTATAAACTCGTCTTTATTGTTTTTCTTAACCTTTGAAAGCGTATTCTCCCAAAGCTCTTCACAATCACCCAGGTTTATAAAACGGAAGCGCTGTTCATTGTAATACGTTAATGCCGCCCGGTAAGCCGGTGCAGCTATTGCAAAATCGTCGGCTCCATTGCGCGCGCCTTTGTGTTGATCAGAGAAAATAATCAACCGGTCTGTTATCTGATCAAAGTTGATGACCGGTCCCAGCTTGCCGGGACTGTTTAAAATATGATTGAAAAGTTTGGTCAGTGCATCATAGATGCGGGCCTTGTCCGGATTGGAATCAAACTTCCTGGCAGCCCATAGAACGGGTTTTAACAAAAGGGATCGAAGAACCCGGCGCATGGTTTCGTAATTACATATTGGAATTGATCAGAGCCGTAAGATTGACGGGCCTTACGGGTCATTGCTTTACATACCCGGATATACCGGGCCGTAACGGAGCTTTTTTGCACGGCGTTGTCCTTTGCCGGGATAGATAATATCATGTGCAGTTTCATAGCCTTCGTTTGCGGTATCCAGCAATCGTCTCATCGCATTTCTTCTGCGTGCTTCACATACCGCACCCGTAACTGCAGATGCAGCGATTCCTAATATCACAAATCCTATTAAACGATACGTATTCTTCATCACTCAAAACTATTTATTCATAACCGTAAGATATGAAATAAATGGCAAAAGTTGCTTGCTTTTTATCATTTTTAAAACGAATAAGTGTTAGCAACTGATTTCCATTTACCCCTACGCAAAAATATCTGCGTTTGGTACAACCGGGTACTAACCGATTGCTAATTCATAATAAATTAACAGCGATGGCCGTTAATTGTTGGATGTTTTTTTAAAATTATCTTTTCGTTTATGCGCAAAAAGCCATGGCAATAATCCGGGTTCCGCAAAGGCGGCATCCCAGCTGTTATGCCCTGCCTCGGGGTAAAAAGTAGCCCGCACATCCACGCCTTTCGCTTTCATAGCCTCCACCATTTTACGGGAATACTCCGGTGCCACCACCACATCTTTATCGCCATGAAATATCCACCAGGAAGCGTTTTTTAAATTTGCGGCAATAGCCGGATTAGCACCGCCGCAGATAGGAACAGCCGCTGCAAATACATGCGGCATGCGGTTTACAATTTCAAAGGTACCCATACCACCCATACTCAGGCCCATCACATACACCTGTTCTTCCTTGATCCGGTATTGCCGGCCGAGGTTTTCCATAAGCCCTACTACCAGCTGCATACTGGGCGATGGCGGGCCGTTTTCCGTAAAATAAAAACTCCGCTTTCCGCTGGAGTCTGCAACGGTCTGCACATTGCTCCAGTAGTACTTTACTGCATTTTGCGGAAATACCACAATGGCCGGAAATTTTTTACGGTTTTCTTCTTTTAAAAACAAGGACGCTCCATGCAATAACTGGGCTTCGTTGTCGTTGCCGCTTTCCCCACGGCCATGGAGGAACAATACCAGCGGATATTTTTTCTGCGGGTCGTAATGCTCAGGCAGCAATAACCGGTAGGGCAATGTATCCCCGCTTTGTATAAACCGGAACTTCTGAAACAATGCATAGTCCTGCGCCGTTGTTATTACGGAAATGAAAACAGTGGCCAATATCAATAATCCTTTTTTCATACGATCATTTTATAATTAGCGGTTGTTTATGGGTTTGTCCATTTTAAATTGGTATCTCATTTTTGAAATACCCGTACATAGTCCACTTCCATAACAGCCTTTGTAAGCTGCTCATCCACACCTTTAAGACCGCCCCAGTTTCCGCCCACCGCTATATTGAGCAACAGGTGAAACTTTTGATCAAAGGGCCATTCCTTAAATCCTTTTCCGGTATTCTTAAATGAAAAGAACAACTGGTTGTCTACAAAGAAATCGATCCGGCTCTTATTCCATTCAACAGCATAGCAATGAAAATTTGTTCCGGCATCCTTTAAAAAAAGCCCCTTTGTTTTTTGTGTGCCAATTACGTGGTTAAACGCCTTGGTATGTACGCTGCTGAATACCGTATCCGGGTTATACCCTACATTTTCCATAATGTCTATTTCACCGCTTGCCGGCCAGCCACCATATTTCCAATCCGTGGGCAGCATCCATATGGCAGGCCATACACCTCTGCCAAGGGGTAAACGGGCACTTACTTCTACCCGGCCGTATAACCAGTCGCCTTTTCCCTTTGTAATCAGCCGGGCGGAGGTATAAGTATTTTTATCGTGGTTTTGTTTGAGCGCCGTAATCAGCAGTTTCCCGTTTTTTACCACCGCATTATTGCTATCTGCCTTTGTATAATACTGCAGCTCACGGTTACCCCAGCCGTTGCCGCCTACATCATAGCCCCATTTGCTTTCATCTGGCAGGCCGGCCTGGTTGAATTCATCACTCCACGCCAGCTTCCATCCCTTGGATACAGGCGTCAATTGCATCCGCTCTGCCAGCAGCTCCGGCTCATTTGTGGTAATGAACTCAAAGCCATTTGCCAGCAGCCAGTCCATTTCGGCCTCCGTATTTACCGTCCAGGCATTGAGCGCAATGTGGTTTTTCTTTGCCTGCCCAATCCAGTCCGGGTGCTTTTGAAACACCGAATAATGATAGTCTACCCCATCCAGTCCATCGGCCTTTATTTCTTCCGGCGATTTATCGCCATTTAAATATTGTACATGCGCCCCGGGATCCAGTTGCTTCACTTTTTTGCAAACATCATAGTCAAAACTAATATATACCGCCATGGGTGCGGCTCCCAACCGGTGTACCAGGCGCACCACCTTCTCCGTCACCAGCAGTGCCCTTTCCTTACTGATACCGGAAGGCTTGATCTCAAATACCAGTCTTGTAGAGCGGTTGTTTTTTAACCCTGCCAGGGTATACTCCTGCAGCGTAGGCAGTTTTTCCCCGTTGGACAACGGCGTTTTGATCAGTTCTGCATAGGTGGTTTTTTCAATCGTCAGCTTATTATAATGCGGATCATGATTGATGACCAGCGAATCATCAGCCGTCATATGAATATCAAACTCACTACCGGTGCATTTTAGTGCAATGGCATGCTTCAGGGAAGCAATGGAGTTTTCCGAGAATCCATTCTTTTTAAAGGCGCCCCTGTGAGCTACAATAGGATTTGCTGCAAAAGTTATACGGCTTTTTGAGGATTGTGCGTTTGCCATTGGGCTGCTCAGCAACAGGGTCAGAACCGCAGCCGGAAATAAACGTTGTTTCATCTGTTTACTTTTATTGTTTTTTGCCAGATGGAATGCTGCATAAGAAATATTCATTCCGTTCAGGTGCAAAAATGAATATTTCCTGATGCGCCATTTCATGTTTTTATTGAAAAAATTGCTTTTATTACTTCAATGCCTGGTATACCAGGGCTTTAAATTTATCATTGATCTCACCATGCGAGAACGGCCACTGCTGTACAAAGAGCAGTGCTACGATCTCCTCCCGGGGATCGCCCCAGTAGGAGGTTCCAAAGAATCCACCCCAGGCAAAGCTTCCGGCCGACTGGCCCAGTTTTAAGAAGCCCTTGTCGGTTGTGATTTCAAAGCCCAGGCCAAATTTATTGTTGCCCAGGGAAAGATCTCCGATCTGGTTCTGGGTCATCATTTCAACGGAATGCCGGGATAGCAGGCGCTTCCCGTTATACATCCCTTTATTTAAGATCATCTGCAAAAAAGCGGCATAATCAGCCGTTGTGGAAACCAGGCCCGCCCCACCGGAATAATAGCCGTTATTGTTTACCGGGTAATTGACGGTAATACCGCGGAAGGTAGTATCGGCCCAGGGCATGAGTGCCTTCGTTGCTTTGTCTTCGGTGTAGACGCTTACCAGCCGTGATTGTTTTGCCTCCGGTAAATGAAAATACGTGTCCTTCATATTCAGCGGTTCAAAGATGCGTTTATGAAAGAAGTCATCCAGGCTCATACCAGATGTAATTTCTACCAGGCGGCCCAGTACATCCGTATTCAATCCATAGGTAAACCGTTCGCCCGGCTGATGCACCAGCGGAAGGGTTCCCAGTTTATCCATCGCATCTGCCAAACGCTGAGGGTGTATTACAAAACCTGCAGGGATACCGGCCCGGGCATAGATCGCCTTCATGTTGGAGGATCCTATTTGTGCATAATCCAGTCCGGAGGTATGGGTAAGCAGGTCGCGGATGGTAATATTCCTTTTTGCGGGTACTACGGTGTAGGAAGAGTCTGCGGCATTGAACTGGTCCAGCACTTTGGGATTTGCAAATGCCGGAATGTATTTGGAAATGGGATCATCCAGTAAAAACTTCCCTTCTTCAAAAAGCATCATTACCGCCACACTGGTAATGGCCTTGGTTTGCGAAGCGATCCGGAAAATAGCATCGGTCTTCAGCGGTATTTGAGCGCTGCTTACACCAAATGCCTTGTTATATACTACGGCGCCTTTATGCACGATAAGTGCAGTTGCTCCTTTTATCCAGTTTTTTTGTACATAATCCTGTATTACCAGGTCGATGCGCTGCAGCCGGTCCGCAGCAAAGCCGCCGGCATTTTTGCCGGGGTCCAAGGTTTTTGGCTGTGCCACGGCGATAAGCTGCAGGAGCATGCCAAACAGTAACAAGCGAATCCGTTTCATCTCTAAATTTTGGCACCTAAACTACAAAAAAATACAGGGAAAACCCGTCCGATGCAATAATAAAAAGGATCCGGCGCAAAATTACGGGTCTGTAAATGCCTCTTGTTTCGCTTATTCCCAAGGTTTTATCCTTTGCATCCCTTTGCGCTCCACCTGATGTGTGCCCTCCGGCTGCCGGCACCCACATTAAAAAGCCAATCTGCACTCGATGAATTTAGCAGTTGTTTTTACTAAATTTTACAGATTTTAATTAATCGAACGATCATTCGATTATATTTGCATGATGAAACCGAAGGATGATGCAAAGGAAGCACTGATCCGCAAAAAGGCGATCGCTTTGATCGTAAAACTGGGCTTTGACGGATTCAGCATGCAGAAACTGGCAAAAGAGACCAAGCTGTCGCCCTCCACGCTTTATGTATATTTCAAAAACCGGGAAGACCTGCTGCTGAAATTATATACCGGCGTACAGGAACAGTTTGAACGGGATGCATTGGCCGGTTTTTCAGAAACCATGCCCTTTGAAGAAGGACTGTGGCTGCAATGGAAGAACCGGTTTAAGAATATTTGTAAAAATCCTGTGGAATACCGTTTTTTTGAGCAGTTCCGGAATTCACCGCTTATCAAGCACCATGCGCCGCCTCCGGCTACGTTCCGGCAGGCAATGAATCAATTTGTAAAGCACGCGGTACGCAGCGGAGCTATAAAACAGTTGCCGCCCGAAATTTTCTGGTCGCTGGCATATGGCCCCTTTTATATGCTGATTAAATTTCACCTGGATCAAAGCAGCATGGCGGGTCTTCCGTTTTCACTTACCGAACAAAAACTGAAGCAGGCATTCTTTCCTGTATTACAGTCTCTAAAACGTTGATTTTTTTTAACCATTAACCGAATGATCATTCGGTTATACATTTTACTACAGATGATGACAATCAATCACCTCAACCTTGTACTGCCGGATGTGGCAAAGGGTATTTCTTTTTTTGAAACCTATTTCCAGTTTTCCTGCATACATGTAAAAGGAACCAACCAGGTTGCCGTATTAAAGAATGCCGCCGGTTTTACCCTTGTATTGATGACGCAAAAAGAGCCTGTTGTTTACCCGCCACAATTCCATATCGGCTGGATGCTTGAAAATGCGGCGGCAGTAGACCGGTTGTACCAGCAGCTGAGCGGAGACGGTTTTACCATGGCGCATGCACCACGGCCGATAAGGGACAGCTATGGTTTTTACTTTTATTTTGACCAGCTTTTTATTGAAATAGGTCATTATCAGGATGCGGCTTAAACCAACCGGCACCTCCCTAGTAGGCATCGTTCGAACGGCCTTACCGGAAAGCAGCTCCGATTTTCACCGGCTGCTTACAGCACCGAAATCTTTTCCGGTTTCCTGTTCTTCACCAGGTGAAGAATTTTGCTGTATAGTTCCTCCCGTTCAAATGGTTTGGAAATAAAATCATTGATGCCCATTGCCATGCAACGTTCATACTCGCCCTGGAACGTATGCGCCGACAAGGCGATGATGGGAATCCCGTTTTTGCCGTTATCCATCAACCGGATGCGTTGCGCGGCTTCATACCCATCCATTACCGGCATCTGGAGGTCCATCAGGATGATGTCAAAATCCGTTTGCCGGTATTTCTCCAGCGCTATCTGCCCGTTTTCTGCCAGTGCTGTTTCAAAACCCTGTTTTTTCAGCACTTTCATTACCAGCATCTGGTTAATCCTGTTGTCTTCAGCCACCAGTACCCGTATGCCGTTGCCGTTGATATCAACCGGACTGGTATTTTCTGCTACGGCCGTTTCCGTTTCGTGGTATTTCATAAAGGAAAGTCTGAAATGGAACCGGGAGCCGGCCCCGGGCCTGCTGTCAATAAACAGCTCTCCCTGCTGCATCTCAATGAGCTGCTTTACGATGCTAAGTCCTAATCCGATGCCGCCAAACCGGTGCGCATTGGTATTGGCCACCTGTTCAAAACTCTCGAAGATCCGTTCCTGTTGCTCGGCGGGAATGCCGATACCAGTATCTGCAACTTCAAATTCTATCCAACAGGATGCTTCATGCGTCTCGGCCAGGCGCGCTGATAACCGGATGCTGCCCAGGGAGGTAAACTTAATGGCATTTGACAGCAGGTTCAATAAAACCTGGTTGAGCCGCACAGAATCACCCATTACTTTTTCCGGCAGCTGTGCATCAATGGTACATTCAATAGCCAAACCCTTTTGCCGGGCCCTGGGTTCCATCATCAGTTTTGCGGTATGCATCACATCTCCCGGGCTAAAGGGTGCGTTTTCAAAAGTGATCTTACCCGCTTCCATCCTGGAGAAATCGAGGATATCATTCAGGATAATCAGCAAGCTATCGCCCGATTTGATAATGATGCGGATATATTCCTGTTGCTCACGGGTCGTAAGCGATTCTTCCAGTAACCGTGCAAAGCCCAGTATGGCGTTCATGGGTGTACGGATCTCATGGCTCATTTTTGCCAGGAAGAGTTGCTTGGCTTTTTCTGAAGCCTCGGCCCTTTCTTTATCCCGTTTCAAATTTACACCGGTATCTTCCAGTTGTTGTATTTGCTGGAAATTGCGCTCCAGTGTATCAATCATCTGGTTAAATGCCTGTGCCAGACGCCCGATTTCGTCATCGGAATACACATTTATCCTTGTATTTAATACCCCCTCACTCACCAACCCGGTACCCCGTATAATTTCCCGCACCCCTTTTACAATACTCCTGCTTACCGAAATAGCAACCAGGAGGCTGATGGCTCCGATGGTTAGCGATAATGCCAGCATCAGCCACAGCACGGTGCGCTCCAACCAGCGCGCACCGGCCCCCAGGGTAAGTGAAAAATCATCTTCCAGTTGCGTAACGGTAATGTTCAATTGTTTTATACGGCTGAGCGAAGCATCAATCTCCTGTTTTGAGGTGGAAGCCGTACCGATCTGTTGATGTAAGGTAGTGCCCATCTGCATCAGCTGATCCAGGCTTGAATCCGCTGCAGACCAGATGGCAATGGCATCTTTAAGGAAGGACACATTTTTAAACCGGAGGAAAAGCCGGATCACCCCATCTACATCTGCGGGATGATTACGTCCTTCCAGCATTCCACGTCTTGCCGCAACAATATCGGGTTTACTTCCGGAAAGGGACAGCCGGAGCTTACGGTCTCCCATCGGCACTTTTAGAAAATCGAGATAATCCCGGTAATCATTTTCATCCCGTGAATGGGCATACAGCAAGAGGCTGGTGACCGCATTCTTCTGGCCTTTCGACCATAACCCTTCACCATTTACAAACGCCCTGGTTGCTGAAAGTGTTCCCAGTGCCCACCAAAGGGTACAAAATTCCAGCACTAATAACAGCGCCATTATTCCAATCATGAAGTACAGCTTTTGCGCTATAGCAATACTTCTGAACATCTTTCGAAAAAATGAGGACAACATTAAGTGATAATGCAGGTTAAGGGTAGAGGAATTCGTTGAAGAGTATACGTACTTGGTAACGATGCGGCTCAGCAGCCTGGAAGCAGCGGATAAAGAAACTTTTTTTTATATTCCCGCTTTCCGGAAGCCGCCTGCCGGTTGCCCGGCTTTCCCGGCAAACATATAGCGTGTTCGTTCACCGGAACAGCTGTTCTTTTGTACAAAAAAAAGTGCATTATCAGGAGATCGTTGGTAATCCGTAACGAATATATGAATTTTTTAATGAATCTATTGTGTTTGGAAAAAGGATCCTAAAAAGTTGCAGCCATGCTCTGCCCGGTATCCTGAACACCCTGGTTAAACGGTTAAGGACCCGTTTATTGGCAGCACTCTTTAACAGCCATTTCAGGCAGGAACCACTTCGAGGAATCCCAGTCCCTGGTGGTTGTATGCACCCATCCCGGTGTTAAGCAAAAGGTGAAGAAAAGGCTTGCGGGCAGTTACTTTCAGCACAAAATTCAGGCATCCCCGGATGTTTTTTGTGGTTCCATCTTCATTAGCAATACTTGCAAACCGGAACCGGGTACGGTTTGCGGCACCCGCTATTTTTGAGGTTAACAAAGCATTTTCAGCCGTTGCCGCATCATAGGTTGCAGCTATTTTTTGCCGCCAGGCAGTGTTTACGGCGTCTGTAAAGCCCGGTTCTTCCGGGAACAGAAAGGCGGTGTTTGAGGGATTGTGTAATGCAACCGGCGAAACCGGTCTTACCAATAAAGAAGCAAAGCCGCCCTCTTCTGATGTATATTCCGGCCCGGGCAAGGGTTCCAGGGCTTTTATTTTGAAGGACGTTGTGGTAAGTTCATCACCAACAAAAAGCCGCTCATATTGAAAGAGCCCAATAACAAAGGATTCCATTTGTTCCGGTAAATGCAATCCCAGAAAAAAAGAAAGTTCTTTATTCAACAACCACAGCCGGTCTTCCTCCGGCTTAAATGCACAGTTCATATTTGAAAAGGAAAACAGCCCGGCATCCTGCCGATAACCTTCCTCGTGTGAAAAAGTAGTGGCGGCCAGTTTACTTTTCGAAAGAATGCGCCGGATGGCAGCCGCTAAAGAGCTCTGGTAATTTATGGGCAATGCCGACAAACGGGCCGCTTGTAATTTTACTAAAAAACGCATTTTAAAAGGCCTATACGAATTGTATAAATTTAAATATTAACATTTTTAAATAAAATTATAGAAATGCAATGCTAAATTGCATAAAACAAACACATTTATATTATATAAATATGTTTTCGGTATAGAGCATTCGCCTGCCTGTTTAATGCCGGCGCTTTTTATTTGAGCCAGTTGTTAGTTGTGCCAGCTGTGCGCGTCAGAGAATCTGTTATTTTTTGTTGTCTGCTGTTACCAGGGCTGTATCTGTTGGCAGGGTAGGTACGGTATAGCCACCGGAATCCAGCACCGTTTTAGGGAACGATTGTTTTAGCCGCGCCCATGCAGCGGTTCCAACACCCGTTTTATAGAGATACAGGGCTCTTAGTGATTTCAACTCTTTCAGGGATGCCAGTCCTTTTTCGGTAATTCCGGTTCCTACCAGATTTAATACCTGCAACTGTTGCAGCGACCTAAGCTGTGCCAGCCCGGCATCCGTTATTTTTGTGTTTGCTAATTGCAAGCGGGTAAGGTGTGTAAATTTTGCAATAACCGCCAACCCCTCATCGGTGATATTACTATCTTCCAGCTTTAACCATACTATCTGTTTTTTGAGGGGCTCCAGGAGTTTAACCAGTTCCTGTGCCCGGCTGCCAGCTGTAACGAAGCTCACGGAAAGGTAATTGGTTTCATTGGAAACCGGCACCGCTATGATGCCCGCCTCTTTTAGTTTATTTAGTGTACCCTCATCTGCCGGCCCCACTTCTTCTTCCGGCAACTCTGTCTTTTTTGCGATTTCGCCGGAACTACCCGACTGCAGGGCCGCCAATACCGGTTTTATTTTATCCGGCTGCGGCAATTCCTTTACTTTTTTTGTAAAACTATTACCCGTACTTATCCACCAGCTCAGCACGGCTACTTCGTTTGGTGTTAGCTGCGGTTTTTCTTTGGGTGGCATGTGGTCGTCGTCGTTTAGCGGCAGCAACAGCCGTTTGATCAGAGCACTTTCATCCGGTTTACCGCTTACAATGGCTTTTCCATCCTTTCCTCCTTTGAGGATCTGTGCTTCCGCATCAAGGCGCAATTTTCCTTTTTGCTTGCTGCTGCCGTGGCAGCTGTAGCATTTTCGCTGCAATACCGGCTGCACCACGTCGGTGTACAGGACGGCTTCCTGTATATTGGGGATCGGTTTCATTTCCTGCGCCGTACCCGCTTCGTTTATACCGGCGGTCAAATAATCCGCACCATGCGTTAAAGAGCCACCCAGGTGACCGGTAATCATGATCAGTATCAGAATGACAACCGCACCCAAACGGGTGTATCGGCCCGTTAATGAAAGCCGGTTTAAACCATAAAAGATCAATGACACGGCCGCGGTGGCAATACCCATCCACTGGTGCTGTGTTACGAGCGCCTGATCATAATCTCCGCTTAACGATAACAGGTACCCGGTGATACAGGAAGCAATCGCCGTTATTGCGCCCCAAAACAACAATACGGGGATGGCAGGTTTCAACAACGGATACCGCTTTGCAAACAACTGGAATAAACAGGCCATCAACAGGATCCCGATGGGCAGGTGCACCCATACAGGATGAAAGCGTCCGATAAAATCCACCAATGCAAGCATCTTCATAAACAATTATTGATACCGGGTTCTGAGTGTTTTCATCATGTGTACATTAATGGCCCACTGATCGGCTACGGGTTGCTGTGTGTAGGGCAATACCGGCATATAGGTGGGCGGGCCAAATTCGGTGAGCACCGTCATTGTTTCTCCCTGTTTCCGTTTGCGGGCCGCGATCACATCCCACCAGTCGAAGTGCTGCTTTACCACGGCCTGCCATTCCGGTGCACGCGGGTCGTTTACCTGCGGGCCTTCGGCGTGGCCAATCCGGGCATGAATATGTTCGGCTTTTGCAAGGGCCAGCGCAACGGTTTCCTGCTGATCGCCCAGCATGCTTTCGTGCACATTGCACCAGTGCGAGATGTCGAGCGTTAATTTTAACGACGGATTCTTTTCAATGAACTGTCGCGCCACATGTGCAGCAAACAACATCCGTGAGCGATGCGTTTCATGACAGATCGTGATGCCGGTTTTTGCAGAAAGTTCGCTGGTAAAATCGATGAAGGCTTTGTTTTCTTCATAACTGAAATGATCCCGCCCGGAATGGCAGTTGATGTACACCGGTTTTTGTGCCGGGTTTCCGGCAGCAGCCGCAGCGGTTTTTTTAAAGGAGTTCAAATGCTCTTTCCAAACGGGCTGATAGCCTCCGCAAAGAAACCCCACCTCCAGCTGATGCTTCTTTAATGCATCAAACAGTTCTTGCTGCTGGGCTGCTTCTCCCGGCCACCAAACTTCAATACCATCATATCCCTCTTTTTTAGCCGCAGCGCAAAAAGCCTCTGTAGACCCGTTGAAACCCCAGTTTGTTGCCAGGATCATCAGCCGGAAACCGGCCTTGGCAGGTTCCTTTAATCGTTCCGGTTTTGTGGTCATATCTCCGTAAGGGAAAAACAAACCCGCTGCTGCCGCAGCGGATGATGATTTTAAAAAACTTCTTCTGCTCTGGTTCATATATTTTCAATCGCTGTTACGCAATGATCTCCTGTATCACTTTTCCTCCCACATCGGTAAGGCGGAACGGCCGTCCCTGGTACGGATAAGTAAACTGCTCGTGATCAAATCCCAATTGATTTAAAATGGTTGCCTGGATGTCAAATGCATCTACCTTTCCGCTTACGGCACTGTATCCGATCTCGTCTGTTTCCCCGTGTGTATACCCTTTTTTAATGCCACCACCGGCCATCCAGATGGTAAATGCTTCTGTGTGGTGATCCCTTCCTTTAAAAGGGTTCTGCGCCCCGTTCCGGTTCTCCATCATTGGGGTGCGGCCAAATTCCCCGGCCCATACTACCAGGGTTTCGTCCAGCAGGCCGCGTTGCTTCAAATCCATCAGCAGGGCCGTAACCGGTTTATCCACACTCCTGTATTTGTTGATGATGCCGATGTTGAGCGCATTGCTGGGATTATCACCATGTGCATCCCATCCCCAGTCGAACAGCTGTACAAAACGCACTCCTTTTTCCACCAGTTTACGCGCCAGCAATACGTTATTGGCAAAACAGGCTTTACCGGGTTTTGTGCCATACATTTCATGGATATACTGCGGCTCGTCATTGATGTTCATTACATCCGGCGCCGTGATCTGCATCCGGTAGGCCATTTCGTATTGCGAAATGCGTGAAAGGATCTCCGGATCATTATAATCCTGGTACTCCTGCATGTTGGCTTTATTAACGGCTTCGATAGACGCCTTTCGCAGATCGCGGCTCATGCCATCCGGATCCTTTATAAATAATACCGGATCGCCTTCACTGCGGCATTGCACGCCCTGGTACACCGAAGGCAGAAAGCCACTCCCCCATACACTTTTGCCGGCATCCGGAAAACTTCCGCCGCTGGTGAGCACCACAAACCCGGGCAGGTTCTGATTTTCCGTACCCAAACCATAGGTTACCCAACTGCCGATGCTGGGCCTGCCCAGGCGCGGGCTTCCGGTATGTACCAGCAACTGTGCCGGAGCGTGGTTGAATTGATCGGTTGTAACGGCCTTCAGAAAAGAAACCTCATCCACTACCTGTGACAGATGGGGGAGATGTTCACTTACCCAGGCTCCCGACTGTCCATGCCGGGCGAAGGCAGCCTGTGGCCCCAACATTTTGGGAACACCCGTGATAAAAGCAAACTGTTTTCCTTCCAGGAAGGAAGGCGGACAATCCTGTCCGTCCATTTTCGAAAGTTCCGGTTTATAATCGAACAGCTCCAGTTGAGAGGGCGCTCCCGCCATGTGTAAAAAAATAACACTCTTTGCTTTTCCGAAAAAAGCCGGCGCCTTGGGCAACAGCGGGTGTGCCGGGTCAAATGCGATCGAGTGCGCTGCCTTTTTTTTGCTACCACAGCCTCCCAGCAGGGATCCCATCGCCAGTGCACCCAGGCCCATCGCACTCTCTTTTATAAAATGCCGCCGTGTGTGGGTACGCATTACCATTTGCTCGGCTTCTTTTACCAATCGCTGATCAATAAGGTCTTTCTTTGTCATTGTAGTCCTTTTGTGCGTTGTTTAATTTTTCACAACTACCTCATCCAGGTTCAACAGGGCATTGGCCACCACCACCAGGGCTGCTGTAGCCGGAGCCGCTTTTTCCTGTTGTCCTCCAACCATGGCCGTGGTTTTTCCGGTATCCGATTGAAACTCCTTTAAGGCCTGCTGGTACAGTGCTTCAAACACTTTCAGTTTTTCTTCTTTTATCGGTTTGTACAACATCAGCCGGTATCCCTTTTGTATTTGTGCCGCCACATCCCTGCCGCCCTCCTGCTGCATACGGTAGGCCAGGTGCCGTGCCATATCAATGTAGGCCGAATCATTGAGTGTGGTTAAGGCTTGCAACGGTGTATTGGTCTTTATCCGGCGCGCCGTACATAATACCCGTTGTACTCCGTCGAAGGAGATCATGGACGGATACGGGGCGGTACGCTTCCAGTAGGTATATACCGCACGCCGGTACTGGTCTTCACCGGCACTGTTCTGCCAGCGTGCCCCGTTATAAGGCGAGAGCCAGATGCCTTCCGGCTGCCAGGGCATTACACCCGGACCGTACATTTTAGCACTCATCAAACCGCTGATGCAAAGATTCTGATCCCGCAGCTGCTCGGCGCTGAGCCGCACCCGCGGCCCTCTGGCATACCATTTATTGACCGGATCTTTTTCCTTAAGTTCGGGCGTCAGCCTTGAATCCTGCCGGTAGGTAGCACTCATCACCATTTCCTTCAATAATTTTTTGACGCTCCATTTATAGTCATTCATAAATCGCCAGGAAAGATGATCCAGCAGTTCCCTGTGTGTAGGCAGCATGCCCTGGGTGCCCATATCTTCCAACGTTTCTACAATGCCGGCACCAAACAACTGCTCCCAGAGCCGGTTTACCATGGTTCTGGATACGAGGGGATTCCGTTTATCCGTAAGCCACAGTGCCAGTCCCATCCGGTTCTTAGGTGCATTGGCCGGCATGGCAAACTTCAATGACTGCGGCACCGCCGGTTCCACCGCTTTTCCCAATGTGAGCCGGTTGCCTCTTTCAAACACATGGGTTTGCCGTTGCATCCACACAGGATTTTCTACCATCACCGGTGTTGCGGTAACCGAAGCATTCAGCAGATCCCAGTATGTTTTCTTATGAGCCTCAAAACCGGGGCTTCCTTTCGCCGGCAGTTCCGGCAGAAAACCAAACCAGTCGAAGGTGGCCATAATCTCATCACCTCCGGCCGCCGGATTCTGGTAGGTAACGTATACATCATGAACGCCGGTTGATGCAAGGGTATTCACCATCCCATAACGCCACCGGTCTTCGGGCTGAACCAGGTAGGTACCCAATACCTCGCCCTGCGGCTGATCTTTTCTGAAAATAATTTTACCACCCGGTTTATTGGAACGGAACATAAAAACGATCTGTCCCATGCCATCCAGCTGAATATGTTTCAGGCGTGCATGCGCATGGTTGCGCATATTTAAAGGGCCGTTTTTATTTGTAGGCAGCGCATTCTCCAGGCTATCTGCAATGGTGGCATAAAACGCCGGCTGGAGGGTCTTCAAAAAATGACGTACGCGCTCCGACTGTTCGGAGGTACCATTGTCTTTGATCCAACTGATCAGCTGCGTTAATTCATTTTTAAGGGAATCGTTGTATTCTCTGAGAACGGGATATTCACCCGGAATATCATTGTCCCTTGTATTATTAAAATACGCCATAAACTTGTAGTACTCGTCGTGCCGGAAGGGATCATAGGGATGGCTGTGGCATTGTACACAGGAGAAAGTTGTACCCATTAATGATTCCCAGGTAGTATTTACCCGGTCCATCACGGCCGCTACCCGGAACTCTTCATTATCCGTGCCGCCTTCATCATTGGTCATCGTATTCCGGCTGAATGCCGTTGCAATGTATTGCGCATCGGTGGGCTCCGGCAACAGGTCGCCGGCAATCTGTTCGGTTAAAAAAATATTATAGGGCTTATCGGCATTGAATGCATCAATCAACCAGTCGCGGTACCGCCAGATACTGCGTCCGCCATCCGATTCATAGCCCTTGGTGTCTGCATAGCGTGCAAGATCAAGCCACATGGACGTCCATTTTTCCCCGAAGTGCGGCGAAGTCAGCAAGGCATCCACCAGGCGTTCATAGCCCTTGTCATCGCTGCTCTTCAGGTATTGATCGGCAATTTCAGCAGAAGGATACATGCCGATCAGATCGAGACTTACCCTTCGCAAAAGGGTTTGCGGATCGGTCTGTGCAGCCGGTTTCAGATCCTGCGCATCCAGCTTTTCGTAAATAAACCGGTCTATATCATTCCGGATCCAGGCATTATCCTCATCCGGTATGCTGGTTTGTTTTACCGGCAGGTATGCCCAATGATCCCCCCATTTTGCACCTTGTTTGATCCAGCGGCGCAAAATGCTTATCTCGTCTTCGCTTAACGGCTCGTGCTTGTAGGGCATGCGCTCCTCCGGATCTTTTAAGGTTAGCCTGCGGATCATTTCGCTGTTGTCCGGATCACCGGGAATGATGGCGGGCGTACCGGACTCCGTTTTTGCCAGTGCTTCCTCTCTGAACAATACGCTAAAGCCTCCTTTGGCTTTTACGCCTCCATGACAGGTAATGCATTTTTTGTTTAAGATGGGCTTTACATCGGTACTGAAATCTACTTTTTTTGACCGGCTGGTAAAGCACGCAGCAATGCCTGTAGTAACCAGAACGGCCAACACCAGCAACATCTTCCTGTTGTAATAAAAATGAGCCATCGTTTTTTTGCAATCATTAATCGAACCGGTCCGGGGGAAATCATCTGCACACGGTCTTCTTCTCTTCTCAAACTTACTAAAGTTTGCTATTCCGCTAAAGAAAAGTTACTGCTTTTAAGTAAAGACTGGCAAAACTGGAACAATTCTATCTGAAACCGATACTATTTTAACAATGGCTACCCGGCAACGGGAATATTTACCCGGTTCTTTTTTAAAACGGGGGCAACAGACCGCTCTTTTATGCTTGTTTTATACAGATGGTAAATCCCTGTAAACGATGTTGGGTTGTGCCATTATCGTGCAATATACCGGTTCCTATAAAGGACCGGACCTATATGTTTTACTAATGGTCTTTAAAAGGCGACCGGCTCATCCGAAAGCTACTTGTGTTTATTCGCCGGCGGGCTCAAACTTCCAGTAGAATTTTGCGTTTCCTTCTTCCGGAGGCTCAAACCGCATTTCCAGCGGCAGCGCCGCATCTGACAGATAAGACCGTAAGGCATCACCACTACTCTTTATGCTTTTGATATACCAGAGCCCCGCCTTACCGGGCACCGGTGTTATTTTATAAGACACGTTTCCTTCTTTATAACTGATGATGGGTGTGCGGTCGCTGCTACCGGGAAAGGGCTGAAACCAGAGATCTTCGGCTTCCCCCGACAATTTTATCGTATAGCTTATATTTTTTGCCGTGCCGCCTTTGGCCACCACCCATTTTTGCAAACCGCTGCGGCGAAACGGCTTCAGAAATACATTCTGACCCAACGAAGGGGCTTCGGGCGTTATGGCAACATTTCCGTTTATAATAAAGTAAGTGCCCGCTGCAAGCTGGGGTTCACTGGTTGTGACGGCGGGTACTTTTTTGGTTTGTGCAAATGCGTTACCGGCTATCAGGCAGGCAACGGCCATCAACAAAAGGGGTGTAAGCTGCTTCATGTTGGCAGGTTTTAATTGGTAAAATTAGCACTACGGCAAAGGAACCGGCATCCCCAAATCGAGTGATGCTCCGCTTATGCGGGCCTCAACCACGCTTGTTGAAAGGAGCCTGCAACAACACCGGTTGACCGCCAGCGGTCAGTACTTATAATAATCCCGCATGCTTTTTATAAAGACTTCTTTTTTCCGCCGAGACACTTCCACTTCATGTCCGTTGGACATCAGTACGCTTCCGCCTTCGCCGCGGATATATTCTTTAATATGTTCGAGGTTAACAAGGAAGGACTTATGCACCCGCACAAAAGAGCTGTCCTCCAGCAGGGTTTCATATTCAAAGATCGGTTTACTGGAACAGAGGGTACCTCCGTTTACCAGGTAAAAGTTGGTATAATTGCTGCTTGCTTCGCAATAAATAATATCAGTGATCTCGATCACTTTAACGCCCCGGAGTGAAGGCACGCACAGTTTCATTTTCTTTACAGCGCCGTTTTGCTGCAGGTTATATAAAAAGGCGCTTAATTGCATGCTTTCGCTCTTATCGGTAATGCGTTTTGCCGCCCGCTGTACCGCTTCGGCGAGCAGCTCATCCTCCACCGGCTTCAGCAGGTAGTCAACAGCGCTGAACCGGAAGGCCTGCATCATATAGCTATTGTGCGCCGTTACAAAAATGATCTCAAACGAAATCCGGTCAAGGCTGCGCAGCAGGTCGAAACCATTTCTGCCCGGCATGGCCACATCTAAAAAAACCAATTGCGGCTGCAGCCGTTTTATTTTTTCAAGGGCAGCATCCACATCCTGGCAACAGGCCAGGATCTCCACCTCCGGGCAATTCAGCTGCAATAATTTTTGAAGGGAAGAAAGTCCCCGGGGCTCATCATCTACAAGCAGGGCGGTAATCGGGTTCATGATCTGTTTATTTGAAGCGGCAGTGATAATTGTACGATCGTACCGGTTCCTCTATGGTTTTCAAGATCCGCTTTGTCGTAAATATGCACACTGCTGCTGAGGTGATACTTTTCGTTGAGCAACCGTATCCGGTTGGTGATATTTTCAATACCAACGGAATGATGCGTTTTACTTCCGTTAATCTTATTTTTCAATGAGTGCCGGATACCGATGCCATCGTCCTCTATAACGCAAAGAAGCTGCTCCCCCTGCTTTTTAAAATCGATCCGGATATCGATGTTTTTGCGGGCAGCCGTGGTGCCATGCCAGAGCGCATTTTCCACAAAGGGCTGAATGAGCATGGAAGGCAACAACACCTCATCCTGGTCCAGGTCATCATCTGCGAGTATACGGCTGGTAAACTCCCCATTCCGGATCTGCTCCATTTCAATATAACGGGTAAGATGATCTATTGTATTGCGAAGGGTAACAAAGGGCCTGCCAGACTGGTCCATCGTTGTGCGGATCAGCCCTGCAAATTTTCCAAGGAAATGCGAAGCTTCTTTGTTTTCGTTGCACAGGATCATTTCCCGTATACTGTTAAGACTGTTAAATACAAAATGCGGATTCATCTGCGCACGCATGGCCATCATTTCTGCTTCCGCGATTTTTTGCTTTAACCCCGCTTCTTTTTTTATTGCCTGTATGCGCCTGCGTATGATGCCGGCTACCACACCCGTTAGTGATAAAGTTACAATGGTAACAAACCACCATCGCTGCCACCAGGGGGTGCGGATGGTAAATGCCATTGAGTGCACCTCACTACTCCATTTTCCATCACTGTTCACCGCTTTGAGCTCAAATATATAATCGCCCGGAGGCAAACTTGTAAAATCGGCCCTGTTGCCGGCAGACAGGGGGCTCCAGGTATCCGTGAGCCCTTTAAGACGGTAACTGAACCGGTTGTTTTTTTCATTGGAAAAATTGGTCACTGCAAACTGAAAGGAGATGAAATTTTCCTGATGCTGAAGCTGCAGCTGGTTACCGGGTAAAACAGAGCGGGAACGGCCGTTTACCACCATACCGGTAACAATGGGCGATGGACTAAAACCATTTAACTTTAATGCCGAAGGCTGAAAATAAGTAATCCCTCCCATGCCGCCAAAGTAAAGGGTACCATCCGTATCCTTGAATGCCGCAGCCGTATTGTATTCCAGGAAGGACAAGCCGTTTGAAATATCATAATGCTGCACAAAATTGTAAGCCGCATCCATTTTATACAATCCAAAATTGGTGCTCACCCAGTAAAAGCCCTCATTGTCTTTCAGAACCGCATAGCATACGCTCGACCGGTTGCTGGTTTGGGGCACCAGGTGCCGTATGACTTTTTGTTGTTTATAATCATAGACGATCACCCCGTCATCGGTGGCCAGCCACAACAGGTTACCGGCTTTAAGCAGATGGCGTACAAATAAGGAAATCACGTTTACCGGCGTTACGGGCTTCATATACTTATCCGGGTAACGGTATTGCAATAGTCCCGCACCTTCGGTGCATATCCATACGGTACTGTCTTCATCTTCATACATGTACCGGGGCGTATAAACCGAGGTTGTCTTCTGCCTGCTCAGATCCACAAGTGCCAGCCGCCGGCTCCAGCGCCCGGTAGCCGGAAGAAACTGCCAAAGCCCGTTTTCAGTAGCTACCAGCATATTGGCTGTACCCTTCAGTTTTAGTAAGGCAACGGTTCTGTTCAGCGCTATCAAACCGCCGTCCTGGTAATATTGAACCGTTCCGGTTTGCGGGTTGTATTCCATGGGACCGGAAACAGTAGCCGCCCATATATGTCCGTCTGTGTTTTCGGTGATACTGTACACCATACTGTTTACCCCGTTGATGGTGGCAGGCTGCGTTACCGGTATTATGGTTCCGGAATAGCGGTTCCATTCCAGTATTCCATAACTCTGTGTACCGATATACAACCGGCCACTCCGGGCTTTATACATTATATACACCGATTTTTCAGGAAGGGCCTTGCCCGGCCAGCCCCGCTCTCCGAGGTATCCGAATTGCTGACGCAGGGGATCATATTTGGCAATACCGCCGCTAAGGCCAAACCAGGTAATCCCCTGCCTGTCTTTATACACTGCCAGTATAAAATCCGTTGCCGGGGCACTGGGGTCGTAGGGATTTTTGGAAATGCGCTGCGCCGTTCCGGTTTTGGTATGATACCTGTAAATGCCCCGGCCCCTGGATCCCGCCCACAGATGTGTATCATCTTCCTCTAAAAAAACATTGATGCCGCCCGGCATTGTTTTTACCAAATGAACGTTTCCGGACTCCAGGGCTCCTGAAATAGCATAGCAGTTTGGCGAAAGGGTACCCACCCAAAGCACATTCTTACTGGAATATAACTGGTTGATTTGTGTGAACGCCGTATTTCCGCACCTTCTTACGATTATATGCCTGTTGCCGGATGGTGTTAAAATATACAGGGAATACAGCAGCGAGACCACGAGCTCACCCCGGTGCAGGGTGATAGCGGTTACGCTTTCCCTGTTAACAGCATCATCAAAATAATACGTACTGGTTTGAGTATGCAGGTTAAGATACAGGAGACCCTTCCGGGGCGTAATAACCCAATATTCACCCCTACCAAAACTGATCACCCTTTTTACAGGCATGGTATCCAGCATGGCCGCAAACGGATATACGGCGGATACCCGCTGCATTACATCGCCTTTCCGGTTGTACAAACACACCCCTTTTGTGGTACCTACCCACAGTAATTTTTCCCGGTCATCAAAAAACAACGAAGAAATATGATTGGAGGGCAGCAGGCGACCAACCGCATTCTGCTTCAGAAATACTCTAAACTCCCGTCCATCGTACCGGTTCAACCCATCCTGGGTGCCAAACCACATAAAACCCAAATCATCCTGGGCAATGCTGTAACAACTGTTTTGTGAGAGGCCCTGTTCAGAAGTATAATTTTCAAAATACCACTGCTGCGCCGCCAGAAGCCCGGTATTATAAAAATAAATCCCTGCCAGCAGCAGCAGACGGATCCCTTTTTTCCGGGCACACATAATGCGGGTACCTATGATTCTTAAAAAATTCAAGCAGGTGACATTTTAGTAACCGGATGTTTCGCCTTTCGTAAAGTTAACAATAGTATCCAACAAAAAACGCTCCGCCACGCGGGCAAACATCCCGGTTTACCGGTAACCCTGCAACCCGTACCTTTTATACAGTAACGGCCTCCGTTTATGTAACGAAGCTTGCTAAAAATAAATCTTCAGCGCCGGACCGTTCTTTCAATCAGTGCCGCCATTGGCTCAATCCCTTTCCCAAAGGGTCTTTCAGCAACTTAGCTTTGGTTTACACAAACGATCATACTCTAACTTAAACGCTTTAAAATGAAAAATAAATTCCTGCCCTTCCTGATACTTCCGGTTGCATTGTTGGCGCATATAACACTTGAGGCACAGATCTCCATATCGGTACGAACGCCCAGGCTTCCCGGAACCCAAAAGGAGAAAACGGCTGCAAACGCATCCGATGATAACCGTTCTTCAAATGAACGCCCCGGTGGTGAAAGCTGGTTTACAGCCATTGGCAGGTTCCGGCAGGGCTATGACCCCGACCGTGTTGTAGCCGATGACCGTGCATTCTTCATTGGCCCTTACCTGGATTGTTATGCAAAAAAACACAACATCGATCGCGATAAGTTAGGGTATGCCAACCGCCGCATCAGCAATACTGATTATGACGTAAAAACCCAGCTCAAGAACGAACTGCCCAAACTGGCGGAACTGGAACGTGAATTTAAACGCATGTTTCCTTCGAGGCCCAACACGGGAAAGGGGTTTGATGAAAACCCGGCCATCTGGGACGATATTCTTACAAACCGTGAGGCCTATTATCAATGTGTGATAGCCGATCTGCCCGATGCAAGCGATTGCAGCCGGCTGAGCGATATTGATAAGGCGCGGGTGGATATTTACAAGGAGAACATGCAGAAAACACTGGAGCAGGCAAAAAGTTTTACTCCCGGAAGAGGTTGGTATGTGCAGGACTTTAACGACGGGTGGAACGAATACCTGAGGGCCGCCATTTCCCCTTCAGAGCGTAACGTCTTCGAAAAAAAATACGGGCACCTGTACGCCTGTCTTTCCGGGCTTTTGGAAGCAATAGCGCAGGCCGCACAAAAAACCTTACCCCTCTATAAACCGGTTGGCTATAATATACATAACGCCGCCGAGGAGCGGCTCCTGCGCAGCGGCGTTACAGACCTGGCCCAGGCAAAAGTGCTGGGCACCGGCTTGATGGAATCGAACTGGCTGATCTCAAAAAACGAGTTTGGTATACCGACAGCACGGTTTAAACATGGGATGATCTATGCCCAGTATCCCAAAACCAATACCGACGATGGGTTTTGCCGGATCATTTATGTAAATATTGTACAGGACTACTCCGGAGGCGGAACCTATGGGGCCAGTCGTGCCAGCTTTATCAAATCCGAACCTGCCGGTTGCTCCGCAGGCAAATGATCCGGCATTTCTAATCCATGAAATTTCGTTTATCTCACCGGAACAGATCAACAGGCGCCATATCCCTCATTCTTAAGAGCCATTTAAAAAACGTTCACATGAAATCGATTTTACTAATAACCGCGTTCCTGCTTTTAAGCCCCGTTACCAATGCTCAAAGCCGGAAAGCAGGCAAGGGTCAGCAGGATTTCCTCGTTGTCACCACCGACACTGCAAAAAGGAAATCCGCTGTTACTGCTACGGGCAGCAAACCGGCAGTTACCAATAGAGCCGTATTGCAAACAACCAACCGCATCAAAAAGAATTAAGCAACCCGGGTTTTATCCCAACAATAAACGATTATGAAATTAGAACTACAACCCAACGAAACCGCAATTGATACCTGGGCCATCAACTATATTGGTCCCAACAACAAAGCTGCAGCCGGCAAACTTACCATTACCAATCAGCGGTTACTGTTCCTGCCGCAGCATGGAGCAGACTCCTTATCCCTGTCTGTTTATAACCGAAAGGGATTGATTGTTCTTGATAAATCCGACATTAAAGATGTAGCGGCCCAAAAAAGCTTCCTGTCGAAAAAGGTACTGGTTACCATGCGGGATGATTCCGTTCATGTATTCAACTACGGGGTTATGAACATCGATAAGCTGGTAACAGCTATTCAAAATAATTGATTCCTCCTTTTACATTTAAAAAAACAACAAATGAGCAACCGTTATCAAAATCCCGGGATACTGCTGGTAATAGCCGTGCTGCTTTTTTCCTGTGCCGATAAAAAACAAACCCCCGAATCCATTGCCGCCCAATGGTGCACACTGAATGGCCAGGTAGCAGTAGCATCCGAAGGTGCCGAAAGAGACAAAGCCCTGGAGGCACGGAAAAGTTTTGAAAAACGTATAGAAGCAAAATACAGGGGAGATTCTGTTATGATGCATGCAATCTTCAAAGCGGTGGAAGCCTGTGAAGATGCCTCCGAGGGCCGTAAGGACAAGGCCGTAACTGACGATGACCCTTCATCGCTTTTGCCTGCAGCCTACAGCAATGCTACAGCCGCCGCTGAAGCCTACTGCACGCTTATTAATCAATCCATTGCCGCAGCCAAAAACAGCAACGATGCCGGTTTAAATAAAATTACAGCCGCCAAAGTATTGTTTGAAAAGAATATGGAAGAAAGCTATAAAGACAATGCGGAAAGACGGGATTCGATCTTTGCCCTGGTAAAACCCTGCATGGAAAAGGAAGTCGCATTCCGCTCCCGGTAGCGGACGGCTATCCTTGCTGAAAACAAATCGCCATGAACTTTAAAACATATGTGGATCTTTCCGGAAGCTGTCCGCATCACCCTGGCAGGCTTATTTCAGGCGGCCTCCGGAGCTGTTACTTTGCGGCGGCAGGCATCTTTTCAGGACGCTTATACAACACAATGCCACATTGTAACACCGCTTTTCTCATGCCTGTTTTTTTAATCCTGTTTAAAATCATAAACTCATGTCAACAAATCTTAAATTAAACGTTCACAGTGTAAAATGCATCGATGAAACCGGTGGCAAATGGAGGGAAAAAATCGGGAATGACGAAATCTATATGGCTGCTTTTACCATGACAGACAACCTGGAACTGGTACGGAAAAATGCCTTTTCTGTTTATGGCGATTTTGATGATGGGGATCAGTTCAATTTTAATCCTCCGAAAACACTCTTAAACATGAATATCGCTTCAGCAGAGAATGGCTCCACTTATGGCGCCGGGATTATTTTGGCCGAAAAAGATAACAACCGAAGCTGGGATAGCCTTTGGGACTTTTTGTACCATTATTCCAGTTCGAATCCAAAGGCAAAGGATCTGCCGGTGGCATTAAGGGTAGGAACACAATTGCTTCACAAAGGCACGCTTGCTTTAAAAAAGTTTGATGAATTTATCGGCTCAGAATTTTCCCGTGCCTACGAAGATGATTTCTTCCCTCCTATGCAGGTTTATACAACATTGTCCGGAAAAGATCATACCTGGAACGGGCAATTCACATCTCCCGTTTTTTCTGCAGAATGCACAGCGCATGATGGTAAATACAGGGTGTATTACAGCTGGGAACTGCTTTAAAAACGCGCAGGAAAATGTTCAACCTCCAAACCCATGGCAACAGGTACCGGCCAGTAGGCTAGGGTAAACAGTTACCGGTACAGCCGCGCGTCCTGTTTTTTATGGCCGCAGATCCCACGTTGCGGGATCTGCGTTAAAAAGTTTGCAGCGCCCCACGGTTCTAATCGAAAAACAAACGGATTGCGGGTAATTTTTCAAGTTCTTACGCCCAAAAATCTGCGAATCTGCGGCTTTTTTTTATTTTAAATCGGAAAACAAATCGCTTCATTAAACAGCAAGTCCTATTTACGGCACTGTTTCAATTAGCACTCCCGGAATGCGTGCCGGATAAAGCACCGGCTATTTTGTAGCATAAAAATCTGTAGCAATTTTTTTGCTAAAAAAAACTTTGTTACAAATTTGACGTATCCTGAAAAAAGACAGAACAGTAAAAATGCACCAGCGATCGCATCAATAAGCTGATATATATACAGCATTCGTACCCTTAGGTTTTATTTACTTATTCTGCGGGAATGGGGCGCTTTCGATCATAGATCCAAAAATGCACCGGTCTTATTATCAGCCCAGCTCCTTTTACATCCACTCGCAGATCATTATTTTTCCCAGTTCACCTGCTCCTTCTTTACATCCCGGGAATTGCCGCCGATCATGATCTCAAACGCGCCGGGCTCCCAGTTGTATTGCAGCTGGCTATTGTAAAATTTCAGGTCCCCGGTGGTGATATCAAATGCAACGGTTTTTGACTCCCCGGCTTTTAGCCAGATCTTCTGAAAGCCCTTCAGTTCTTTCACCGGCCGGCTAACCGATCCTACCAGGTCACGGATATAAAGCTGTACCACTTCGGCCCCATCGTAGGTTCCGCTGTTGGTGATGGTGACCGTTGCTTTTAATGTTTGATTTCCTTTCAGGGATTTATTGCTCAGCTTAAGATCGCTATATGTAAATGCCGAGTATCCTATACCGTATCCAAACGGATACAGCGGATCATTGGAAACATCGAGGTAATTGGAACGGAACTTCTGAAACCATTTACCTTCCGGTAAGGGGCGGCCCGTATTGAGGTGGGCGTAATACAACGGGATCTGTCCTACATTTTGCGGGAAGGACATGGTTAGTTTGCCGGAAGGATTTACATCCCCCAGCAATACATCTGCGATCGCCGCTCCGGCCTCCGAACCGCCAAACCAAACATTGAGGATCGCAGGCATATTCTTCTGCTCCCAGTTCAACGTAAGCGGGCGCCCGGTAAACAATACCAGGATCACCGGCTTGCCGGTTTTCAGCAGCGCTTTTAACAGGTCCTGCTGTATATGCGGAATATTCAAATCCGTTCTGCTGCTGCTTTCGCCGCTGAACTCGGCCGACTCGCCCATGGCGGCAACAATGACATCGGATTCCTTTGCCAGGCGCAGCGCCTCTTCTTTCATGGTTTCGGGGGTACGCGTATCCCGTTCCCGGTTGAGTGTTTTTCCAAACATGGTTGCCCGCTCTTCCAGGTCGGCATCCCCGGTGAGGTTGCAGCCTTTGGCATACCGCAGTTCGGCTTTATTGCCCATTGCCGCCTTTAAACCCGCCAGTACGGAAATGGAACGGTCCTGCACGGTAGCCACGCTCCAGGTGCCCGCCATATTATTGGCAGCATCGGCCAACGGCCCCACCAATGCGATCTTTGCCGTTCTTTTTAACGGCAATACATTTCCTTCATTTTTTAACAGCACAAAACTCTCCGCAGCAATCTGCCTTGCAATGTTGCGATGCTCCGGCGTATAAATCTCGGTTTTTGCGCGTTGTTCATTACAATATTTATACGGATCCGAAAACAATCCCAATTTATATTTGGCCACCAGCACATTGCGGCAGGCCATATTGATTTCTGCCAGCGTGATCTTTTTTTCCTCCAGCGATTTTTTCAGCGTTTTTAAAAATCCTTCGCCTACCATATCCATATCCACACCGGCCTTTAAGGCCAGCGCTGAAACGGCCTGCAGATCGCCCATGCCATGATCGATCATTTCGTTGATACCGGTATAATCCGTTACCACAAAGCCGTTGAAGCCCCATTGTTTCCGCAGCACATCGGTGAGCAGCCAGCGGTTACCGGTGGCCGGAATTCCATCCACCACATTAAAGGAGGCCATCACACTGCCTACGCCGGCATCCACTGCGGCCTTATAAGGCGGAAAATATTCATTGTACATGCGGAGATGACTCATGTCTACCGTATTATAATCCCGGCCGGCCTCTCCAGCACCATACAGGGCATAATGTTTTACGCACGCCATGATATTGGTATTTTTCGAATAATCGCCCTGGTAGCCGGTTACCATCGCTTTTGCGATCTGAGCACCCAGGTAGGGGTCTTCCCCGT
Source organism: Niabella pedocola (assembly GCF_021044425.1). GTDB lineage: Bacteria > Bacteroidota > Bacteroidia > Chitinophagales > Chitinophagaceae > Niabella > Niabella pedocola. The sequence continues at coordinate 1,822,940 of NZ_JAJNEC010000005.1, forward strand.
TTCCCTCCGAAACCCGCCCCCAACGGGGGTCCCGGGATATGTCTACCATCGGGCTAAAGGTCCAGGAAATACCATCAGCGCTGGCTTCGGTAGCCGCGATCCTTGCAGACTGCTCAATGGACTTCATATTCCAGGTACAGGAAAGCCCCAGGGGAATGGGAAAGGTGGTCTCATAACCATGTATCACATCCATGCCAAACAGCATGGGGATCTTCATACGGCTCTCTTCAACCGCCACTTTCTGGATGGCCTTTATTTTCTCCACTCCCTTGATATTGAACAATCCGCCAACCCTGCCTTCTTTTACATTTTTACCGATATCTGAGTTGGTAGCCGTACCGGTGGTAAACTCTCCCGCGCTGGGTAAATTCAACTGACCGATCTTTTCTTCCAGCGTCATCTTACTCATTAGTGTATTGATGAAGGCATGCATCCGGTCGTTCCCGGATTTTGCAGTTCCTGCCTGCGCAAGCGCTCCGGCAGTAACAACCGTAATAAGCACCAACAGCATGCTTACTGTTTTACACCATGTCCTGCTGTTTTTGTTTTTCTTTATCATGGTCTCAGATTTTTATTATTAAATACCGGTATAAACGCGTAGGCGTCGGATACAGCGGATGCTTCCTTGCAGCGCCTGTTCAAACAGGCCAGTTCCTTTTATTTTTTCAAATAGGGCCGGATGATCTTTTGCCAGATCTGGTACCCACCGGCATTCATATGCAAACTATCACTCAGGAAAATACGCGGCATCGGCTTGCCATTTTCACCCAGCATGGCAGGAAATACATCGATAAAACGTGTATGTTTCCGGGTGGCGATAAATGCCCTGATACCGGCATTGGCCTCCTGTGCCTTGGTGAAATATTTGGCACGGACCGGACTGGGTTTAATCGAAATAAAATCAACCGGCACTTTTTTATTATACCCCCGGATCAAACTGTATAATTGTTTAAAACGGCTAATGGCACTGTCTGCAGGCGTTTGATCGTTTGCCAGGTCATTTTCTCCACAATAGATCACGATCTGCTTTGGCCGGTAAACCGGTACCAGGTCGTTAAAATAATAGATCAGGTCTTTTAGTGTGGATCCGCCAAAACCGCGGTTAATGATCGCATACCCGGGGAAATAATCGCTCACGTCTTTCCATTTGGTAAAGGAAGAACTTCCGATAAACAGGATCGCTTTTTTGGGTGGCGCCTGTTGCCGGTCCAGCTCTTTAAACTGCTGGATATCCTTATAAAACGGAGGTGTTTGCGCCCGTACGCCCGTTACAGACAGCGATAACCATACAAAAAACAAACAAATCTTCTTCATGTTTCTATTTTATTCTTTTCAATTTATATCCTGTTATAAAAAGCGAGCATTTTTTACATAGGAAACTTCGCAGATGTGCACAGACTTTGCGAATTTAATCCACTTTAATGATTTTGCTCCGTTCACTTACGCCATTTTCATTCACGGCCTCAACCTGGTAATAATATACTTTTTCACGATCCATTGCCTTCATCCAGTACTCATTATCTGAATGTACCATCATGCAGGTATATAATTTATCCGGAGCGGTTCCATAATAAATATTGTATGCATAGGCATTATCAACCGGCCGCCATTTGATATACGCGCTGCGTTTATCTTTTTCGGTACGCAGCACTACAAAATCTTTTACGGCTGCGGGTTTGGCCCCATTGCCGTTGCCAAATACCCTTAACCCGCTGATGGCGAATTTACCGGTTGGCATATGTATATTCTCCAGGCGGATAAACCGTGCCTGCACCGGCTTCTCCAGTTCCACATAATCATGCGGTATATCTTTTTTGTTATGGGTTTTATCGACCAGTACCTTCCATTTTTTGCCATCTACGGAATAAGACAGGATATACTGATGAAACTGTCCGTTCACTTTTCCAAGATGATCCGGAGCTGCACCCTGATCGGCATAATTGACCTGGATGGCCTGTACGGCAGATAGATTCCCCAGGTCGGATTGGATCCATTCTCCTTTATCGCCGGTTTTGGCGCTCCAGTAGGTTTTGATCTTTTCATCTACGGCGTTATTGGATGTATAGTTGCCCAGCGTGGAAGATACCTGCACGGGTTTATTATAATTCAGCAACATCCAGCCGGTAAACAGGGACCGCATCGTATCGCCCACTTCTCCGTCGAGTGATGAGGGAAGATAGGTAGGATAATCGCCAAAGGCCGTATTGCAGTAGAGGACACCATCCTTATCAAACCCAGCAGGCCAGATACCGATACGCCGTTCAAATGTATTCTTTACAGAGATGATACCGGTAGAAACATGCCAGTAGTTTTTAAAGTTGTCCTGGAAGGTGGCACCGTGCCCGCCCCCCCTTATAAAACCGCCTACCTTCATGCTATACGGATCCGACTGGGGCGTAAAAGGTCCCAGCGGGCTATCGCCCACCACCACCCCGTCTGCATAGCCGCTGAATTCCGTTCCCGGTGCGCCATACTGTAAATAATATTTTCCATTGTGTTTGGTCATCCATGCTCCCTCAATAAAGGGATCTAAAAAAGTATTGTCCATATACTCGCCAAACCGCTGCCATCCGTACCGCCAGCTTTGCAGCAAATACATTTCCTTACGGGTACCTACCGGCTGAAAGGTTTTCCGGTTCAGTTCAATGCCGTACAACGGATATACATTGCTGCTGCCATTGTACATATAAAACCGGCCGTCATCGTCTGTAAAGAATGCGGGATCCCAGCCGCCGATCTCCAAAGAATCCACCAGCGGCTTCCAGTCATTTTCCTTCGGATTGGTGCTCATCCAGAGCGTAAAGTGCTTGGTATAGGTAGAACCGAATACCAGCATGGTATCTCCAACAACACCCACCGCGGGTGCACAAAGTTCATCATAGGTATTAAGATTCCAGGGCCGCAGAAATTTTTTTGAAACAAAGTTCCAGTTGAGCAGATCCTTACTCCACCAGTAGCCCCATTGATTGGTACTGAAGAGGTAGTAATCGCCTTTATAATTTACGATCACCGGGTCGGCTGTGGCCCGGTGCCGCCCCCATTCACTGAAGTTTGGAATGGGCGTATAGCCATAATCAATATTGATGGGATTGCAATAGGTTTGCTGGGCGGCCGACCATTTTAATGCAAAAAAGACCAGGGATAACAAAATATATTTTTTCATTTATTTTATTATTGAGCGCCGCTACTCTTATAATCAACATATCCGCGGTTCCTGTTTAAACAATAGCTTCTTTTTATTTCCCAATCCATTTAGGGCCGCTGATGCGCAGATGATTACCCGCTCTTATAATCAGCGTAGCTGTGGCACCGCGGCATCACTTCAAATGCGGGCTTTTAAAGCCGAGTTTTTTTAGTCCGCGCTGCACGTCTTTATCTTTCATAAACCATTTCCACAACAACCCTGTACGGTAATTCTCAATCATCAGGATGGTTGCTCCCTGGTTGATGGCCAGGTGCGAAGTGGCAAACCATTTTCGTGTTTCGTTGTAGCTTTCGGCGAAACCGTATTTGCCCCAGATCTTATCGCCCAGCACTTCATAAAAATACCGCAGGGCAGCCATGGCTTCTTTTGGAAGATAGGGCATACTGCAGAGCGCCGCCGCACAACAGATGGTACCATTATCCTTTACCGGTGAATGTTCCCGGTATCTTCTTTTATAATCACAGGCCGATAATCCCCAGGAATGTTTGCCATAGTTTTTGTAGCGTTTGGGATTAGCTACACAATACCGGTAGTTGATCCGCGCATGGGCCTTGTTTTGCCGTGCATAGTCCGTAAAGCTGTCTTTCAGTCCTCGGGGATCCAGCCCGGTAAAACTATAATGGGCAAAGAACAACGGGCCGCCCAGGTCTGGTCCCAGCGGTAACCTTGCCCGGTAAAAAGCCTTTCCGTTTTTCATAGCTCCGTTCCGGGCCCAGCCGCATTCGTACACTTTTTTTGAAATGGAATGCTCCGGAGCTGCTGCGGCCAGTATGTAGGTGATGAGGGCCTCATTGTACCCCTCTATCGGCAAATTCATGGCCCAATGGTATTCCGGACTCCAGTGCCAGTACAATACATCACGCCCTCGCGTAAACCAGTTCCATTCCACCTGCTTCCAGAGTTCAGTGATGGTTGTGCGGATCGTCTGCTCTTCCTTGTTCCTCCGGTTAAAGTATTGCCGCACCGTTAGCAGCCCCAGGAATAAAAAGGCTGTTTCCACCAGATCGGCACCATCATCTTTTTTTGCAAACGGAATGGTTTTGCCGGTACGTCCGTTCAGCCAGTGGGAGAACGCCCCATGGTGTTTCTCCGCCCGGTTTAAAAAGGAAAGGATCTTCAACAAACGGGTTACGGCCTGGGTGCGATTAATCCATTTTCGTTCCGTTGCCACGATCAGGGCCATTACGCCAAAACCGGAGCCTCCGGTGGTGATCACCTCTTTATAATGCTCATGATCCCGTTCCCGGGGCAGGCCGCAAGTTGGGTGGGCAAAGTCCCAGAAATAGGAAAAGGTTTGCCGCTGCACCAAGTCCAGCAATGCATTATCAGTTAAACGGGCCGGGGGTTTTTGTTGTGTCATGCTTATTTTTGATAGGCATTGGTAAAACCCAGTTTCTTTAATCCGCTCTGCACCTCGGGGCAGCTCATGAACAGGTTCCAGAGCAGGCCCGTCCGGTAGTTCTCAATCATCACTACGATAGGTCCCTGGTCAATGGCCAGGTGACTTTTTGCATACCAGTTCTTGGTTTCATTGAAGGCATCCGTAAACCCGTATTCGGTCCATATTTTATCACCCAGTGTACCATAAAAATACCGCAGCGCCTTCATCGATTGCTGCGGCGTGTACGGAAATGCAGACAAGGCCGCCGTGGGTGTAATAGTGCCGTTATCATTGGCGGGCTGATGGGCGTCATACCCACCGGGGTCATCACTGGCCGTAAGCCCCCAGCAATGTTCACCATACCCTTTAAATGCCTTTGGATTGTCTACACAATACGAATAATTAATGAGCGTGTGATGTTGATTCTGCATCCAGTAATCCGCATACTGATCTTTTAACCCTTTTGGACTGAGCCCCAGGAAGGAATAATGCGAAAAGAACAACGGGCCGCCATAATCAAAACCCAGTGGCAGGGTATAGTTATAAAATGTTTTTCCATTTTTGAAAAAATTGCTTTGCGCCCATCCCCGGTCATACACCCGCCGGCTTACGGGATAACGCTCTGCGGAGGCGGCCAGCACATAGGTGATCAGGCATTCATTAAACCCTCTTAACGGGAAGTTCATGGCCCAACCGTTATTCGGGCTCCAATGCCAGTACAGCACTTCCTGCCCATCACGGGTAAACCAATCCCACTCCACCTCATTCCATAATCCGTTGATACGGCCGCGCAATTCTCTTTCCAGGGGAAGGTCCTTATCAAAATACTGGCGCACGCATAATAATCCCTCCCATAAAAACGAAGATTCCACCAGATCGGCGCCATCGTCCTTCCGGCTGAATGGAATGGTTTTGCCTGTTGCCCCGTCGTACCAATGCGGGAACACTCCGTGGTAGGAATCGGCCTTAGACAGCCACTTTACCATTTTCAGCAGGAACCGCGCAGCGGTATCGCGCCCGATCCATCCCCGGTTCACACCTACAACAATGGCCATTACTCCAAAACCCGTACCACCGGTGGTTACTACCTCCTGGCCATAGCTGAACGACTGATTGCTTCGTTCCCGGGCCATACCGCTTACCGGGTGCGCAAAGTCCCAGAAATAACGCAGGGTTTGTTTCTGAACCAGGTCTACCAATGCCGAATCGGAGATCTGCTTATCGATCTTTAAGGTATAGGGAATACCGCCGGATTTATTTGCCGTTTTTTGGGCGAACGAAAAAACCGGAAGTAACAGCAGAACAAAAATGTATCGTTTAAACATATTTAAAATTACTTTTTTTACATAAAATCACAGGTCCTATCCGCTTAAAACCACGTGCATTGCCGATTACGCCCTAGCTTTTATGCAGGGAGCCGCTCCTACCAAACCATCGTCAATACTGATTTTGCGGCTATTGTTACCAGGGCTTGTTTATTCTTATAACGGATATTAACGGTATCTGGAACAGCAGCTTCATTTAACGCGATCAGTACGTTCTTACCGTCGGGCCGTAAGAACGCCACATTCGGAACAACGCCGTCGGCGCTGCTTTCAATTCTTACTGAACCGGGCGGTACAAATTTGGAAGCGTGTGCGATGATATAGTACGAAACATTTCGGAACACAGACGAGCCGTTGATCGTAAGTGCCCCTTTACATTGGGTACAGCCCCCTGGTGTATGCAGCTCATACGACGGGTCATTAGCCAGGTTCCATTCCAATGCCGTTTTACTCCAGTTACGCATGGTTCCAATGATCACGTTTTTGATATGCCATTGCAGGTCTCCGTCAAAACTGCCCTTTGACCCCGTCCATTGTTCCGTGAAATAAAGATTTTTTTGGGGAAAATCATGATGCAGCCGGCCCATGGCTCCTACCTCACCTGCATAAAGGTGAAACGCCGCACCATCTACATATGAAGCCGCTTCCGCATCTTTATAAATGACAGCCGGGTAATCCGGCCGGTCCAGATTATGATCGTAAACCACAATTTTTGTGCGTAGCCCCGCGGTTCTGAAAGCCGGTCCCAGGCTATGTTTTATAAAATCCCGCTGTGCTTCAGCGGTCATATACATGCTGGGGTTGTTACCCGGATGTAACGGTTCGTTCTGCGGTGTAATGGCATCAATTGAAATGCCCCGGGCCTTCATCGCCCGGAGGTAGGTTACAAAGTAAGTAGCATAGGCATCGTAATATTCCGGCTTCAGACGACCGCCTTTACTTTGTTGATTGTCCTTCATCCACAGGGGTGCACTCCAGGGCGTTGCAATGATTTTTATGGCAGGATTGATGGCAAGGATCGCCTTCAGCAACGGTATTAACGCTGTCGTATCGGAAGCCAGGCTGAATCCTGATTGCTTCACATCGGTTTGCCCTTCCGGCAGATCATTATAGCTGAACACCGATGCATCCAGGTCTGAGGCCCCCATGCTGATGCGGAGGTAGCTGACCGCTATAGACCGGGTATCGTTCGAAAACAGCTCCTTTAACATTGCGGTCCTGGAAGCCGCATCCATTTGCCAGATGAGCTGCGCACTGCCACCGGTGAGGGTGTATCCAAATCCGTCCACGGTTTGATAACGCCGGCGTTCATCCACATCCAGCACGGGGTAACTGTTCTGCTCCGTTGTAAAACGAATTCCCGGTCCCGGTTGTTTTTCGAGCAAAGCGGTTTGGTCTGCCTTTGTGATCCAGATCCCCGCTCCGTCAGTATCCCGTGTATTGCCGGAACCGTTTTCCGGCTCCCGCGCGGCAATGCCGATGAATGTAAAAAGCACGAAAAGGACCCGGAGTGTTTTGTTCATTACTCAACCGTTTTTTTAGTTTGAAAAAGTAAATCCCAGTTTTTGCAGACCGGCCGTCACCTCGGGTGCACTCATAAACAACTGCCACAGCAAGCCCGACCGGTAGTTTTCCAGCATCACCACCACCGGTCCCTGGTCTATTGCCAGGAAGGCGTCATCGAACCAGGCTCCGCCGTTTTTAAGTACATCCAGTGAAAACGCGTCTGTAAAGCCGTATGCTTTCCAAAGTCTGTCGCCCAACACGTAATAGTAAAAATGCAATGCGGCCATGGATTCCTTTGGTGTATAAGGAAACGAGGACAACGCTGCAGTGGGCGCAATAAATCCCCGGTCATTTGTGGGGGAACCTGCCGTGTATCCGTCCCGGATGTTACTGGCCGTAAGTCCCCATACCGAATCACTATACCCATAATAGCCGGCCGGGTTGGTGCGGCAATACGTATAGTTGATCAGCGTATGATTTTTGTTCTGTGTGAAATACTGGGCATATGCATCCGTAAGCCCATTGGGATTTAACCCAAGGAAGGAATAATGCGCAAAAAACAACGGACCTCCGTAATCCGGCCCCAGCGGCAGCGGATAGGTGTAAAACACTTTGCCGTTCCTGATCCCGCCGTTCCTCGCCCATCCTTCATCATATGCCGTTTTTGGAATGGCACTATTCTTTGAGCCCGCCGCCAGCACGTAGGTGATCAGGCATTCATTCCACCCCTGGATCTTCAGGTTCATCGCCCAGGCTTTATCCGGACTCCAGTGCCAGTACAGTACCGGCTGGTTGTTCTGCTGAAACCAGTTCCACTCCACGTTGCCGATAATGGTATTGATATCTGCCCGGAGGTTTACTTCATCTATGTCCGAGCCGTTAAAATACTGCCGGGCACAGATCAGCCCCTGAACGAGGAAGGCCGTTTCCACAAGATCTGCCCCGTCATCATCGGCGCTAAAAGGGATCACCGCACCGGTAGCACCATTTAACCAATGGGGATAGGCCCCATGAAAGGTTTGCGCTGTATGCATTAAGAACTGCGTTATTCTCCGGACCTGCTCCAGGCCCGCCGCCTTTGTTATAAACGCCCGCTCCACACCCGTCAGCAATGCCATAATGCCAAATCCCGTGCCGCCTGTTGTAACGATATCCGGCGGATGTTTTGATCCTTCCCGGATCATACCCGAAACCGGGTGTGCGAAATCCCGGAAATAGTTCAGGGTTCTTTTCTGAATGGTGTCCAGTAAGGCATTGTCTGTAATAACCGGAAATTTCCGGGAAGAGTCGATGGAAGTTGCAAAATCCCTGCTAACCGCTGAAACCAGGCTTCCGCCAGAGGCGCTTTTCAACGCAGTACTAACGGAAAATGTATATTTTTCCAGATGCCGGAGCTGATGCCCCGGTTTGAACAGGGCGGTGGAATCGTTCTCAGCAAAAGTTACGGACAACGGTACGTCTGCATCGCCTGCATCTTTTAAACGCACGGATTGCAGCACGGCATTGCGTTGCAGGGGAGCCGAACATTTTACCCGGATCTGCGGATCGGTATTTATATTGTTGACCGATGTGGCTACCGGTTGACCGTTGATCGTGATCGCTGTAATTTCAATACGGTCGTTTTGTGCTCCGGTTTTATTATTTTTTTTACAGGATAAAAGCGAAACACCACTAATCAAAAGACCGGTATAAAAAAAGCGCTTCATTTCAATAGTGCAATATTGAGGCTAACTCCGTTATTTTTGATCCTTACCTAAATAATATAATGCTTTAATATTAGCGGCAGACAGCGGCTTGCTGAAGACCCTCAGGTCATCGATCATACCGGTCATGGGTGCTACATTTGCATCGGAACCCGGCACCTTACCGGGAATGCCGTTATAATTTGAACCGATGATGATCTCATTCGGTTCAAACGCATTAAACAGATTGTTGCCGGTACCCCTATTGGGGAAATTACCCACTTTAACACCATTTAACCAGTTATCAAACACCCCGGTATTGCCATCGTAGGTGAGCACGATATGGTTCCAGTTATTCAGATTGGTTTTATCCAACACATTGTTCAGGTTGTCCTGTGTTCCGGCGGTAACCGTTGTAAACGTTGGATTAATACGCAATACCGAGTCATTGGTAGCCGGGTAGCCATTCGTGTTCAATAAGAAATTGATACACCCCGTAACTGATACATCCTTCCGGGCCAGTTGCAGGATCATGGTACGCTTGCTTCCATTGTTTTTTACTTTTACCCAAACACTGATGCTCCATGATTTAAAAACACTGGTTTTAAATGCATCAAACTGTTTTGCAAAATATACATAACCGCCGCTGAGACTGAGTGCCTTGCCTTTTATTCCTCCATCAACGGTGGTTGCATTTGCTGCTTGTGTTGGAGCGGTGTTGGAAATCGTTTCATTATTGTTATCATCAAAATTCCAGTAAGCAACCAAAAATTTCTTAAACACCTCGTCCGAACTGCTGTAGCCACCGGTAGGTGGCAGGGGATCGCCGGGCGTAAAATCGTCGTCGTAATTGGCCTTTATACAGGAACCAAGCAGCACCATTAAGAGCAGTGCAATATATCCGTTAAGTTTTACAGTTGTCATAACAAAAAATTAAACCGGTTAGTAATTGGGGTTTTGCTTCAGCTTGCCGCCGCTCAGATCTATTTGCGACTGCGGAATCGGGAATACTTCATTCTTTCCGGTAGTAAAGCCTTTGGACGCTAACAAACCGGAGGCCCGGCCCTGTCTTACCAGGTCAAAAAAGCGGTCCGATTCCATCCCCAGCTCTGTCCGTCTTTCCTTCCAGATATTGTCTTCCGTAGCCGGCACGGCAGACAAACCGGCCCGTGTTCTTATCCGTGTAAGCGGCGTAAGTGCATCCTGTCCTACATGCATAGCGGCTTCCGCATTGATCAATAATACTTCGGCAAACCGGATCACCCGGATGTTCTTGGGTTTGTTGTCTTTGTCGTTTATAGAACCGTTACAGGCGATTGTTTCTTTAAATGGGCTATGATACGCTTTATAATTGTAGCGTTGATTTTCGACCAGGTTCTGAGCAGGGATCGTAAATCCGTCCCATAAAATAGTGGGGTTGGTCGGATTTATAAAAATGATCGTTCCATTTTTTCTTTTATCGTCCGACTCGTAGGCATTCGCCAGATCTGCGGAGGGCGTATTTAAACCAAAACCAAGATCACCGCTGTATACCTTACCATCAACAACGTTATTGGGCCAGCCGCCCTTTGCTCTTGGTCCCTGGAAATTGCTGAAGTTGGCGCTCACCGCATCACATTTACCATCTGTGGCCCTGCTGGGTCCTGTTTGTACTTCAAAAATAGATTCGATGTTATTTGCACCGGCTTCCCGGAACATCACCGCATAATCCGCCGCGAGGTCATATTTATTTGATTGTATAACGGCTGATGAAAGATCATATGCTTTTTGCCAGTCTTTCAGATACATAAATACTTTTGCCAGTAACGCCTGGGCGGCACCCTTGGTGGCTCTGCCTGCCTGTGTTCCCGCTGTGCCTTTTACCGGCAGGTTGTCTACTGCTATCTGCAAATCTTCCTTGATAAAATTGTAGATTTCCTCTGGGGTGGCTTTTACCTGGAACTGATCGCTGTTCGCTTCCGACAGTTGCGGTACACGATCCAGTTTAGGTACACCGCCAAATGCCCGCACCAGGTTAAAATAAAAGAATCCTCTTAAAAACCGTACTTCCCCAATGAGGCGTTTTTTGAGATCTTCGTCAATCGTACTTTCGTTCAGGATCGCCAACGCGCCGTTGGCACGGGCAATACCCGTATAATACGCACCCCAAACGTCGTTAAAAATGACGGTATTGGACGTAAACTTAAACTCATCTACATCTCCGGTATTAAACCCGTTGTCGGTAGGTGTGCTTCCCTTATCGGCATCATCTGATGCCACGCTGCCTAACACTACCCATTTTACCCCCAGCAACCCCTGGTCATAGAGTATATTATAAACACCGGCCGCAAGTTTTTGCGCGGCATCCGGATCCACCAGCACCTGCTCTCTTGTTAGTTTGCCCTGGGGCGGCACTTCCAGAAAGCTCTTTCCGCATCCCATGCCTGCAATGATCAGCAGCGAACTGATTATCATTGAATATTTATAATTCTTTTTCATAATTCGATTACTTTAAATAACATTAAAAGCTTGCATTGATACCAAAGGCAAAAGTTCTGGTAGCGGGATAGGTTTCTCTTTCGATACCTGCATCCAGGATGCCTCCACTCAGAATTTCGGGTGTGAACCCGCTATAGTGTGTAAACGTGAACAGGTTCTGGGAAGTTACATAGAGCCGGAGCCGGCTGATTCCTGCTCTTTCAATCCAATTACCGGAAAACGTGTAGCCTAATGTTACATTATTAATTCTGAAAAAATTTCCGTTTTCGAGGAAGTACGTCGAGTTGGGCAATGGCCCCAACGTAGCTCTCGGTACCTTGTTGCTGGGATTATTGAGCGTCCACCGGTCGTTTACAACGGCCGCCTCAATGTTATCTTTGGTATCCGTACCCCGCAGGGCTTTTTTTCCATTATAGATCTTGCTTCCGGATGTTCCGTATGTACCAATACTAAAGTCCCAGTTCTTATTGCTGATACTTCCATTGGCACCATAGGTCATCCGCGGCTGATAGGCTCCGCTGAACGCCCGGTCAAAATCGTTAATCACCCCGTCCGGTGCTCCCTGGGGACCGCTCAGGTCTTTATAACGGATGTCGCCAACGGAAGCGCCCGGCTGCGCGGAATTGGTAATTTCATCCAGGCTCTGGAAGATCCCATCCATCTGCAGCAGGTAAAAGCTTCCAATCGCATGCCCGTTATCGGAAAGCGTGGTGAAGCCTCCGTTTAAATTTCCATTAAACAAGGGCTGACCGCCTCCAAAATCCAATACTTTATTGTTATTGAATGCAAGGTTACCGCCAATGGAGTACCGCCAGTCTGTACCAAATTTATCTGCCCAGTTAAGACTGAACTCCATCCCTGTATTTTGAAACGAGGCGGCATTGGTATGCAGCTGGTCGTCTCCAAAAATTTTGGGGATATTCACCACGGTCAATGCCTCCTTTGCCTTCTTATTATAGTAATCAATGGTACCGCTCAGCCGGCTGTTTAAGGTGGCAAAGTCGATACCTATATCTGTTTCATCGGTTACTTCCCAATGCAGGTTGGGATCGGCGATATCATCAAACGTAACCGTAACATATCTTGTGCCGTCGAAATAATAGGGTTTTGATGTATTGGCAATGATCTGGTACAACGAAGAGGGGATGCCATCATTGCCCACATGGCCCCAGCTTGCCCTGATTTTGAAATCATTCAACACATCCTGGTTTTGCATAAATACTTCCCGGGCAACATTCCAGGCAGCACCTACAGAGGGGAAATACCCCCAGCGCTGACCACTTCCAAATCTTGAGGTGCCATCGGCCCTTATGGAAGCGGTTAATGAATACCGCTCGTCAAAGGAATACATTAACCGGGACAGGTATGAATTCCGTGCCCATTTATCGCCTTCATTGTTCACCGTTTGGGATCCCGGCGTGCCTGCGTTCAGATACCACTGATCCTTGTTTACCGGAACATTTATTGCCGTTCCCCGCTCTGAATTGCTTCTGAATTCTTCGGCGGTCATGCCTACCAGGAAGGTGATATTGTGCCGGTCGAACCGCTTGGCAAAAGTTACCGTATTATCCCATACATACCGGAAGTTGTCGTTTTTTTCCAGGGCCAGCTGGCTGTTGGCCCGCTGCTGGTTACCGCCGCCGGTAAGAAAGGTTACGGTATCGCTGAGAAATGCATAATCATAGGTTCTGTTCTTGATAAAATTTGCATCGATTCCCATACTCGACTTTAGGGTTAACCATTCAACAGGCTTGTATTCCAGTGTTCCGGCACCCTGAATCCGGTTGGTCTGGAACAGTGAACTCGTTTTATCGATGCTTACCAGGGGGTTCGAAACGTTGTTAGCCAGCGAGGTGTTTCCGTAACGGCTGCCCACTTTTGCCGGCACAATGGGTGCTGCCCTGTATGCACTTTGAAAGGCGCCAGCGTTAGGCCCGTCATCCTTCGAATTGGTAAAAGAGAGCAGGGTGGAAAACTTCAGTTTTTTGGAAATAATATACTCGTTATTGGATCTTAACGTAAACCGTTTGAAGTCATTTCCTTTCTGAATGCCCTGATCGGTCAGATAACCCGCGCTCAAAAAATAGGTAACGTTGTCGCCGCCCCCGGATATAGATAAATTATGGTTTTGTTGGAAGCCCTTTTGCAGGATGGCATCATACCAGTCGGTGTTGGCCCCGGTTAATGCGCTGCGCCGGATAACGCTGTCTCCGGTTCCGAAGCTGATATTTGCTTCATTCAGGTAGCCCGCATACTGGTTGGCCCCTGCCATATCCACCAATTTGGAAGCCTCCCGCAACCCGATATTCATATCATAACTCAGCTTCATCTTTCCTTTGCGGCCTTTCTTCGTGGTAATCAGCACCACTCCATTGGCCGCACGCATACCATAGATGGCCGTAGAACTGGCATCTTTCAGGATCTCCATGGTAACGATATCATTGTTATTGATGTTCCGGATATCATCGGTGATTACTCCATCCACCACATAAAGTGGTTCCGCACCGGAGAGCGTGGATCCGGTTCCTCTGATCCGCAGTTTGGGAGCCGCGTTGGGCTGACCGGAACTGATTACCTGAACACCGGATACTTTTCCCTGTAACGCCTGTGTGGGTGTTTGTACCGGTTGTTTTGCCAGTTCCTCTCCCTTCACAGATGCCACGGATCCTGTAAGCTCGCGTTTCCGGGCCGTACCATAACCAATCACCACTACCTGGTCCATCACCTGCTGGGAAGCGATCAATGTAATGTTCACCTGCGTATTACCGTTTAGTGGGTACTCCTGGGCGTCATAACCCACCATTGAAAACACCAACGTGCTGTTGGCATCCGGAACAGAAAGCGTAAATGCACCTTCAACATTGGTAACTGTACCGATCGTGGTTCCTTTTACCTGTACCGAAACTCCTGATAAGGGTGCACCGGAACTATCCGTTACTTTACCGGTAACGGTTATTGCTTTTTTTTCCAGCGGGTTTTCCCGGAGCACAATCAGGTCATTCGCCATCAGCTGAAAGGTCATATCCGTATAAAAGAGCAGCTGGGGAAGGACCTCCTCAATTGTTGCATCCCTTGCGTTGAGGGTTACTTTTGATCGCATCGCCGGAAGGTCATTGTTATACAAAAACCGGTACGAAGTTTTTGCCTCAATTGAACGCAGCACTTCCGCCAGTTCTGTTTTCTTTACTTTTAAATGGATGCGCTGCTGCCCAAAACCGCTGGCATGGATATGAAAGGTAAAGAACAGGAGAAACAGCATCGTCAATTTCATGGCAAGTAAAACTTTTTTTGTTTGTGGAGACCGTGTCCCCCTTGTTAAGCATCTCATGTGATAAATATTGCATTTTTAATAATATCACATAAAGCATTCGTTATATCGCTTCATGTAAAGTTAACACATCTTTGTGGCGGCCGCTTACTCCTGAACGCATGCGCTCAACAGGCGTTTCCGTTTACCGCGATGAACCAATCCAGACCTCGTTATCCTTCATTTTATAGTTAAACGCGTTGGCTAGTTTTAATGCCTCCAGGGCCTGGGCAATCGTTTCTTTTTCAAACGATCCGTTAAAACGCAATCCTTTTACGGTTTCATCGGTAAAGTGAATCGTTACATTATACCACTGTTCCATTTTTTGGGCCAGGGCTTCAAAATCATCTCCCCGGAACTCGAGCCGGTTATACATCCAGGCCGTTTCCGTACGTGCCTCTATAGCCTTTGTGCTGTCAATCGCCTCAATTTTCAGGGCTTCCTGTGTTCCGCCGGCAACCGGCTGCACTGCTACAAGCGTATTGGGAATCACCAGCTTCTGGTTGGGATAAAGCAACACCGGCTGAAAGCTGTCGGCTCCATCGTGCTTGGTAACACGGATCAGTCCCCTGTATAATACGGCAGTGGTAATCTTTTCATTGGCATACGCTTTTACATTAAAAGCGGTTCCCAGTACATTTATATCGATATTGCCCGCATGAACAATAAACGGGCGTTTGACACCTGTTTCCGTTTGGGCATGCACCACATCAAAAAAAGCCTCCCCTTCCAGTTTTACTTCCCGGGTGCTGCCTTTAAAATCCGTTACAAAAAACAGGCGGGATCCCCCATTCAGCCAAACCCTGGTTCCATCCGGCAGCGTTACCTGCTTCCGGGCTCCTTTAGCGGTGGCCGATGCCAACCGGAAGGTACCCTGCCGTTCCCGGGCGGGCGCATGCAGCTGCATCACACCCCAGCAAACTAGTACCATTACGGCAGCTGCAGCCGCACCATAGTAGTACAGCCGGCCCCGGACGTTTTTCTTACGGGGGTGCAGCAATGAAATGGGGGATTCCGTCTTTGCCAGGAGTATCCGCACCTGCTCCGCATGGTCGTCGTTTACGGCATGACCGTCACCTTCCGACCGCTTGAGCAACAGATGCAACAGCTCATACTGCTGCTGAAGCTCCGGATGCGTAGTAAGATACTCCTGCAACTCCTGTCTTTCAGACGCCTGCGCTTCTCCGTAGATAACGCGCGCCATCAGATTCCATATGAAATCATCATTTCTCATGTATAATAAGCAAATGGATTGCCCATATTAATGAAGGACAGCAACCGGTGCATGATCTACTATACCGGATACAAAAATTTTTATTTTTTTTTCAGGGGGGCTTTTTGACGCACGTATTGTGCAATACCCAGCGCTTCGCTGATGCGCCTTACGGCCGTAGCCATTTGCACATCGATGGTGTTTACGGATATATTTAAGATTTCGGCTACTTCTTTGTAACGCAATCCATCCTCCCGAACGAGTTTGAAGATCATTTTACAGCGCGGCGGCAGTTGTTCTACGGCACTGTTTACCCGGCGAAGCATTTCGGCGGTAACTACCTGCGTAAACGGATCGCTGCCAATGGCCGCTACAGACGTGGTGGTTTCATCCAGCCCGGATACCATCCACTCCCGGGCCTTTACAGATAACTTGTTCAGCGATTGATTTTTTACCGCCACATACAAATAAACGGCGGGATTATGGATATCTGTTATTCGGGCACGATTCAGCCACATCCTGGTAAACACATCCTCTACCACTTCATTGGCCGTATCCGGAAGTCGCACCAGCGTCAACGAAAAATGATATAACCGCTTATAAAACAAACCATACAAACGGGTAAATGCTAATTCGTCTCCTGCTGCAATCCGCTGCCGCAATAAGGGCCATTCATGTTCAATATAGTCTGGGTTGTTAATTGTTCTTAAAAATTAGAACTATAAAGGTAATCAATTCCTAACAACCGTTAGATATATACCGCTCCCAGTTATTTGAATAATTTCTAATAAGTGGGCGGTTCGTATACGAATCCTTTGCATATATTGTTCTTTTTCTCTGCAGAAATGAAGATTATTCATCCACAACCTTATAAATCAGGGATTTATTCGTTAATTTTGGGTGAAATAGCAAAACCGGGCTTGTTTTATTGTAGATCAAATGGATATATTTGTAATTTACGGCTCGATTTTTGAGACGCACCCACATTTTTATTAAGCATGGCTTTAGGACAATCATTACAACAGAAGCTTCTGCAGAAGCTATCCCCCCAGCAGATTCAGTTAATGAAATTGCTGCAGGTGCCTACGGCCAACCTGGAGGAGCGCATCAAGGAGGAAATGGAGGAAAATCCGGCATTAGAGCTGGATGAGGGTAAGCATAGTGACGAAGGGGAAATGAAGGATGAATTTACAGATGGTTCGGACTCACTGGAAGAGCCGGAGCACGGGCAGGATGAATATGATACCATTGACGTAAGTGATTATGTACACGAAGGCGATGATGATATTGCCGATTATAAAACCCGTGAAGATCATTACGGAGATGACGAAAACCGGCAGCTGCCTATTAAAACAGAAACCAGTTTTTACGACACGCTGGAAAACCAGCTGGGACTGCTTTCCCTTTCGGACAAGGAGCGCCAGATTGCACAACATATTATCGGGAGCATTGATGAAGACGGTTATCTGCGCCGTGATACCCCCGCCCTGGTAGATGACCTGGCCTTTCGCCAGAATATCGAAACCACTGCTGAGGAAGTAGAAAGCATTATTCAAAAGATACAGCAGTTTGATCCGGCCGGTGTGGCCGCCCGTGATCTTACGGAATGCCTGCTGCTGCAGCTAAGGCGTCAGAAACAGGAGGGTAAGGATGTAGACAAGGCGATCCTGGCCATTGAAAAGTATTTTGACGAATTTACCAAGAAACATTACGAAAAGATACAGCGCGGATTGGGCTTAACGGAGGATGAGTTACGGGATGTGATGCAGCAGATCGTTAAGCTGAATCCCAAGCCCGGCGGCAATATCGGCGCCGTAAACAAGGCGGAAAGTTATGTTGTACCGGATTTCTTTATTTTGAACAATAACGGGAAACTGGAACTGACGCTCAACAGCCGCAATGCACCGGAACTGCGCATCAGCGAAGGTTACCGGGACATGATGAAAGAGTATGACCGCGGTTCGAAAAAGGATAAACAACAAAAAGAGGCCGTGCTCTTTATCAAACAAAAAATTGATGCCGCCAAATGGTTTATTGATGCCATCCGGCAGCGCCAGCATACCTTGCTGGACACCATGTCCGCCATCATGGAGCACCAGGAAGAATTTTTCCTTACCGGCGATGAAACCACCCTGCGCCCGATGATCCTGAAGGACATCGCTGAAAAAACCAACCTGGATATTTCTACCGTTAGCCGTGTGGCCAACAGCAAATTTGTGCAAACGGAATTTGGAACCTACCGGTTAAAATTCTTCTTTAGTGAATCGCTGAGTACAGACAGCGGTGAGGAGGTATCCACCCGCGAGGTAAAAAAGATCCTTACGGACCTGATCGAAAATGAAAGCAAAAAACATCCGTACAGCGACGAAAAGCTCACCGAGCTGTTACAGGAAAAAGGCTATAATATTGCGCGCCGTACTGTGGCCAAGTACCGCGAACAGCTCAATATTCCGGTAGCAAGGCTTCGGAAAGAGTTAGTATAGCCACGCCACACCGGTACCGGCAACTTCAAAGAAGATCCCCAAAAAATTATGGATCAACGGTTTATTCCGGCGATGCCCTTTTTGTAATTCGCAAAGGACATGTTGCTGATTGTAAATCTGTAATCAAATAGTTTGTACTATTTGATTACAATATCGGTACCTTTTATTGCCAGGGCCCTAAACAGCCAACTAAAAGCCGCTATGGGCGGTTCCGGATCTTTTCCCTATTTCGTAAATCAATTTTCTGATCGCGTAAACCAGCACTTCTGAAGCAGGATACCTTTGCGGGCTGAAACAAAAAACTCCCCAAATGAACCGGTATTGCTACGCATTGCTTTTTTTATTGTCCCTTTTTTTTATCGCCCCGGCTATTGCCCAAACCACAGGAACCGTTAAAGGAAAAATCACCACCTCTGATGGCAAACCCGCTGCAGATGTATCCGTATCCTTAAATAACGGATCGGGTGCGGTGGCAAACACCCGGGGGCAGTATGAGATCCGGAACATAGCACCGGGAACTTATAAAGTACTGGTATCCTTTACAGGCCTGGCCAGCCAGGAGCAGCCGGTTACCATTATTGCCGGTGAAAATGCGGTGGTTAATTTCGTACTCACTGAAAACGAAAAGGAATTGCAAACCGTGGTTATTTCTTCACGCCGTGATAAACAGGCCAGCGAATATGCTGCAAAAATGCCGCTGAAAAATATGGAGAACCCACAGGTATATAACACCGTTTCTGCTGAACTGCTCAACCAGCAGGCCATTACTTCCTATGATGATGCACTGAAGAATGTTCCGGGTATTTTCCGGCTCTGGGAGTCAACCGGAAGAGGTGGTGATGGCGGATCTTATTTCACATTGCGGGGATTTGAATCGCAGGTAACCATGGTAAATGGCCTTCCGGGGCTTACCAACGGGAACCTTGACCCGGCCAACCTGGAGAAAATTGAAGTCCTCAAAGGTCCTTCGGGCACCCTGTTCGGAAGTCCCGTGATCGGTTATGGCGGACTGGTGAACAATGTTACCAAAAAACCTTATGATACCTTTGGCGCCACATTTAATTATATCGGCGGCAGCTTTGGATTGAACCGCCTGACGGCGGATGTGAATCTTCCGTTTACAAAAGAAAAAGGAACCGCCGTCCGGATCAATACCGCCTACCAGCAGGAAAACAGCTTTCAGGACCAGGGATTCCGGAAATCGTTCTTCTTTGCACCAACCCTGGCCTACCGGTTCAATGAAAAACTGTCTTTTTTGCTGGTTACAGAATTTATGCAGGAGGAAAAAACCAATCCCATGATGTTGTTCCTGGGCAGGGATGCACCCTTACAGTTCAAAGATCTCAACGAACTTAACTTCAACAATAAATTGTCATTTACCAGCAACGATCTCCCCATGAAAAACCCGCGCTTCAATCTCCAGGGGCAAATGATCTATAAGTTGTCGCATAACTGGAGCTCCCAAACGGTATTGTCCCGCGGACAGTCCGAGTCCAAAGGATATTACAGTTACGTATATGATAATGAGAATGGCAGAAAGGATTTCGGAGTTTTTGCCACAAAGGAAAATGCGCGCACCACCACTACCGATATCCAGCAGAATTTTACCGGGGATTTTTATATCGGCTCTATGCGGAACCGTATCGTGATCGGGCTTGATTATTTTGGGAGAGAGCAATCTGCCTCGGGAACCGGCTGGGGAAAGATCCATAATGTAACAGCCCAGGGAGCTGTTAACTATACAGATATTGATCCCGAAACCGGGGAGGAAATACCATTACCCGAAGTGTACCTGACCCAACAATCGGTAGACCAGATGCTGGCGGGTACGGGCGCCACCTCCTTTCGCTCAAAGGATAATGCCTACAGCAGCTATTTTTCAAATATCTTAAATATCACCCGCAACCTGATGGCAATGGTGAGCCTGCGCGCCGATTATTTTGATTCCAAAGGCAACCCGGCCGATAAAAGCGATGACTATCACCAATGGGCCCTTTCTCCAAAGTTTGGTTTGGTATATCAGCCGCTGCCGGATAAGATCGCTCTTTTTGGTAACTATATGAACGGCTTCCGGAATATTGCTTCATCCCAGGTAAATGATGCGGAGGGCAAGCCGGTTCCCGGCGAAGTACGGGTTTTTAAACCGGAGCATGCCAACCAGGTAGAATTTGGTATCAAAACGAATTTTGGCGGTGATAAATTCACTTCTACGATCAGCTATTATGATATCCGTGTAGACGACCAGGTATTACCGGATCCTGTAAACACCTTTAATTCCATCCAGGGGGGAAGCACTCGCAGCCGTGGCCTGGAACTGGATATCAGCGCGGCTCCCTTTACAGGCTTTTCTGTTACCGCCGGGTACAGCTATAACGACAGCAAGATATTAAAGGGCCGCGAAGGTGATGTATGGCTGGAAGAAGGCCGCCGCCCCTTTTGGGCAGGCCCGGCCAACCTGGTTAATTTATGGGCGGTTTACAAAATCAGTTCCGGAACAGCTAAAGGGCTGGGCTTTGGACTGGGCGGCAATTATGCCGGCGAAAACCGCATTCTTAACAACACTGCCGTGGGTGTTTTTTCGTTACCCGCCTATACCGTGCTGAATGGATCTGTTTTCTATGATGCCGACCAGTTCCGGGTAGGCTTTAATGTGAACAATTTTACCAATAAGGAATATTACGGCGGCGGCTGGAGTACCGTAAACCCACAGAAACCCAGAAATGTAGCCGTTAGCCTGACGTATAAGCTGTAAACTGTTTTGCCGCAAAGACACGAAGCCACAAAGAATACCCAAAGGGTTTGTTCTCACGGATGACAGAGATTTGCACGGATATATTATTAAGTATTACGTTGAGACCTTTTGTGTACAGCCTGAGAAATCCGCGAGCAAATATCACCTTGCGCTATACCTCGTCGCATAGATAAGCCTACGAATTACACGGATTAGCGCAGATTTTAATGTTTCTGTGCTAATCCGTGTAGCATGTGCGCAATAAAAGCTGCAGTTTATCAGAAGCTATACCGCAACCCGATCTGGAACTGGTAAGGATCGCCCGAAGGCGTAACCACACCGGCGGTATTTACGTTGTACAAGAATTGCCGGGTAGCGGCATCAAAGGCTGTTCCCGATTGCGGTGAATAAATGGCCTGGCTGCCCAGCGTTTTGCTGGACCCCTTGTATTTATTAAAGAAGTTCACTACGTTGAACAGATCTCCTGAAAGTTCCAGGGCATGAGTGCCTGCAATTTTGAATTTCTTTCCCACGTGCAGATCCAGTATCCCAAAGAACCCGTTAATACCGCCATTTCGTGCTGCCATTTGACCATTGTATTTACGGATATAATCTTTAATGCTCTCACTGGCATTGGGATTGTCCAGCACTGCCTGAAGCCCCTTGCGGATGTTTTCGGCAACGGCCGGATCATTGATATCAAAGATATACGCGAGGTCATTGTCGCTGGTTACAAAATCCCCATTACTGTTTACACCGGAACGCAGTGTATAGCGGGTGCCACCCATACCGGTATACCGTACACCAACGGTAAAACCGGCAAAGGTTGGAGAAGTACCGTAAACGACCACTTTATGCCGGAACTGGTTATCGGAATAGGACATATGGCTCAGGTCCCGGGGATCATCCTTCACCGGTAATACCAGTGTGGCTGTGTTAGCCACATTTCCATTATAGGTGGCATTATCTTTATTATCATTCCAGGTATAGCTGGCAGAGATCTCCCCATCCCTGAAATATTGCCAGGTAGCATCAACCACCACTGCAAACTGGTTCACCTTGCCAATGCTGTTCAGCTCCAGTACACGTCCCAGCTTGTTGCTGATACGGCCCTGCTTCCAGTCGGCATTACCGCTGGCGGGCATGGATGCCAGTGGTACAAATACACCCCGGTTATCTTCGTTGGGAATGGTAAAGTAAGGTGTTGTTACCATATTGCGATCGAGGTAGAAGTAGTTGTGCCGGCCCAGCGTCATAAACCCGGTGATGCCGGCTCTAAGGCGACTGGTAATGTATCGGGAGTAAGAGAGGTTGGCCTTATACACCGTAGGCACTTTTACATCCTTTCCGTTCATATTGATGGTGGGTACCTGAAACTGCGGTAATGTAGGCGCCGTGGAAGGGTTGTTGCGGTACCCGTTAAAATCAGGAACCGGAATATCGGCCCCTCTTACATCCACGGTAGCCAGGTGCGTGCCGTCAAATACCAGGTTATTAATCACCATATAGTTGTTCATATCCGATGCGAAGATGCCGGCGCCAAGCCGGATATAATCGGTATGTGCTTCATTAATATCCCAGCTGAACTGCAGGCGGGGTTGTACGATCAGTGAGTTTACCTTGTTATCGGTACGCAATTTCAGTTCATCAAATACCAGTTTGTTAAACGGAGCGGAAGGGTATTTGGCATAATCGATCCGGAGTCCACCCGTAAAATCAAGTCCCTTAGCCAGCCTTGTCTGCAACTGGCCGTAAGCGCCGATATTCCAGATGGATGATGATACTTCCTGGTTAGGACTAATAGGCGCTTCGCGGTAGAAAAGACTGGGTTTGTTGTTGAAAAAATCGGTCAGGCTGTTGTACTCAAATCTTCCGTTCACCTCGCTGCCGTAGATCGACTTTGCAAATGTGCCCATCAGGTCAAACCCAAATACATATTTGATCTTGTCGGTGTTCCAGTAAAAATTATCTACCAGCTGGATCACGTTATTTTTAAAACCCTCCTGGGCAAAGCGATGCCCGCCAAACTGTACATTGGTCTTATACTCTTTTCCGTCAATTACCGAAGGAATGTTCCGGATAATGGCGCGGGGAATATTGGTGCTGGGCAGTTCATCGCCCGGTTCACTGCTTTGATAGGTATGCAGGTACTGCAGCTTCAGTTCATTGGTCATACGGGAGTTGACCGAGGTTCTTAAAGTGGCCAGCAGGCTGTTGTCGCGGTTGTAGTCATTTCCGGCAGATTCATACAGGTTGATCGCCGTGTTATCGATAAGGCCGAGTTTATTTTGATCGCTGGTAAAGTTATTACGGATGGTTAACAGGTTTTTATCATTGATCTGCCAGTCGATCCGAGCAAATGCCGCATCGGAGTTACGTGTTTTGGGGAACGACCCATATTGGGCGTGATTCGATAATCCAAAATGCTGCCGGGCAAAATCGATGAGCTTGTCCAGTGTATCCTTTTTTATTTTTAACCGTAGTTCATCCTGCGGCGTCTGGATATCGGCAATCACCAGGGAACGCTGATCCAGCTGGTGATCCCAGGCTACAAAAAAGTGCAGCTTGTTTTTTATGATGGGGCCGCCCAGTGAAAACCCATATTGATAGGTAGCATAATTGTTATTACGCTTGTTGCCTACAATATCATAACGCGATGACAGTTCATTGGCCCGGCCAAATCCAAAAACGGATCCATGAAAATCATTGGTACCGGATTTTGTTACGGCACTTACCGTTCCGCCACCGCTTCGTCCGTAGGTAACATCATACTGGTTGGTCACTACTTTAAATTCCCTTACGGCCTCAATAGAAATGGAGTAAGGCGCTCCGCTGCGGCTGGTAGTAGGCCCGGCGGAAGTGGGGTTTTTTGCGTTCATTCCATCAATGGTATAGTTGGTAGAGGTGTTCAACTGCCCGGAGATACTACCGTTGCGGCCCGCAAGCGGCGAAAGCTCTGTAAGGTTTGCAAAATTCCGGCCGTTCACCGGCAGCTGGGTCATCAGCCTTGAACCGATGGCTGTGGCGGCCCCAATATTTTCCACTTTTGCCTTAAGCCCGGAGGAAACCGTAACATTTTCCAGGTTTTGCACATTGGTTTCCATCTGCATGTTTACCCGCAGAGCATCACCCTGGTTCAGGAACAGGTTCTCTTTTTTCTGTTCGGTGAACCCCGTAGAAGTGATCTGCACGTAGTATGGGCCACCCAGCGGCATTTCGTTAAAAATATAATTACCTTTGCTATTGGTTAGTGTTGTTTGTTTAAATCCGGTTGACTGGTTATAAACAAGCACGGTTGCGCCTGCTACCGGTTTGTTGTCCGAATCGGTTACCAGGCCGGAGACAGAAGCCTGGGTGGTTTGGGCGGTCAATGTGGTGGCATAAAGCCACATAAAGGTTAGTAGCAGTACAACTGCCCGGATCGGTTTATACATATTGAAAGTTTTTGCAAAAGAAGGGCACCTGTATTACCGGCAGTTCTCTTTAATATTAAGGATCTGTAAATAAACACGAGGGCGTTGACAAATGCAATCATTCACGGAGGTCCGGCGCACCCGGTTCCACACGCAAGAATAGCGCCAAACTCAGTACTGAAACGTTTAACCTGGTTGGTTACTAATGTGGAAACAGGCAGGTTCTGGTGATCAGATTCCCTGGAAAAGAGCTCCAATCCTCCGCTGAACCGGAAACCAATCCTGATTTTAAAATTTGGAATTGAGACCCCACACCAAGGACCAAACGGATCTAACCTGAAACCTATAAATTTAGCGGAAGTACAGGGCAGGCTTTCAGGGCGCCCGTTTTAACCGCAGGCTCCAGTTTTCTGCATAGGGTTTAAATTCAGGGGCCCGGTTTGCTTCCTCAAGTGTAATTTTTGCATTGAGATAGTCGACCAGTTTCCGGAACGTTGCGGGCAGGCGTTCCTTAAGAACGATCAGTGCTGCATTGGTGCCTGCTTTTACGGCAATGGGAACGCCTCCACCCAGTTCTGCCCAATGGCCGCCGATCAGCAGGTTTTTTACCGGTGTTTTATAGCGGGCTACTTTAGACTGCATATTCTTTTTATTGGGCCGGGTACCCATCATAGTACCATTTTTATTGCCGGTATAGCGCCAGTGGGTAACGGGGGTGGCCGCCTCATAAAAAAGGATATGCGCTTCAATGCCGGGATAAGTCAGCGCCAGGCGCCTGATCAGCTTTTCAGCAATTCCGTTTTTAAGTGCCGTATAGGCTTCGCCGCGCTCCATGTTATGGCAGGTATCCCATTGATTATACTGATGCATGTATGCGGGCATAAATACCACCAGCGTACCTTTCCCCTCCGGGGCTAACGAATCGTCTTTATGCGACGGGGCCAGGATGCTGAGTGCAGAAAACTCGGGATCCCCGCTGTTGTGTAACTCTTTGTCTAAACCATCCCTGAACAAATGGATCATTTCCTCCCCAAAACCCAGGGAGGCGGCGCTGCAATTCAGCGCGATGCTTAGCGTAAATGAGGATGCATAAATTTCTGCGGCATTTAACCGGTCTATTATTTTTTTAGGAATCACTCCCTCCGGGAGCAATTTGCAGTAAACGGTTTCAAGATCGCAGGCTGCAATCACATAATCGGCCTCAAACACCAGCGCCTTTCCCTTATGTACGGCTTCCACACCTTTGACAGCCCCGTTTTCAATAACTATTTTATTTACAGTGGTATTTAAAAACAATTTATTCTCATATTGTTTTACCACGTATGCCAGCCAGTCAGGAACCACCTGTCCGCCTCCGCACGGCGGTGTTTGATAGTCGTTATAGTAGGCCCAGCCAATGGGAACAAGGCAGGATAACAGATCCGTTTCTGAAGAAAAAATATCATGGATTTTTTCATTGGAGAAGAACTTTCTCAGTCCTTTTTTCATTCTTGTGCCGCTGTAAGGAATAAACGGGATAAAGGGCAGGGCAAACCGGAGCTGGCTCCATATATTTTTAATCCGCAACCATGGGCCCATGGTTTCCGTTGACAACATTACGGATTTGAAATTATCGAATGAGGCGCCGATCTTTTTTGCCTTTTGAAAAAAACGGTTGATCCCCTGTTGATCCTCGGGATAGGTTTGAATCAGCAGTTTCTTTAATTCATCGGGGTTGTTGGTCAGTAAAAAATCGATGGACTCGCTTTTATAACGCTGGATTTTTTCCAGGCATTTGAAGGAAGGGTGGTCCCTCCCGATAAAATCAAATATTTTGGAAACGCTGCCCGTGGCAGAACATTGGTTGAGCCAGTGAATGGCCGTATCAAAACGGAATCCTTTGCGCTGAAAGCCCGCAAGATAGCCTCCAATACGGGGTTCTTTCTCCAATACCGCCACTTTTAACCCCGATTTGCTAAGCATTGCGGCAGCAGTGAGGCCACCGACCCCGGAGCCGATAATCACCACATCGAACTGTAAAGAATGCACACTATCCATAAGCAGATTAAACTGTTTTGATCAGTAAAGTGGCTTTCTCTACCAATGCTTTTAATCAATACGCCCTAAATAGTCCATTGATCGTGCACGATGGCCACCAGGTAATACCGGCCGTGCTCCAGTTTATACACCAGGCGTACGGATTTCCAGTCCATTCCCCCGTTCTTCCGGGTTCCGTCCACGTAATTTTCCGTAAACTCTGCACCGGGATAAACCGTTTTCAGGTTGTTGATGGAATTCCCTTTTCCATATACTGTATTTACCCCCGCCTGTTTGGCATTTAAAAAATTGCCGTCATATACAAATTTCCCAAAATATTCTGCCGGGGAAAGGAGGATGGTGTTTCCGCTGCCGTCATAGGTTCCCCAATTGATCTTCTTATTTTTATTGCGGGTGATCAGTTCGAGGAACTCTTCCCGCGAAAATTTTTTGTCTGAACCGGGTTCCACGGTAGCATACGGAGAGAAACGGATGCCCTCACCCGGATGGATAAAGGAATCCAGTTTTGCATACTCTTTATTCTTAAACAGGGTCAGGATTTCCTTTGTAGTGGCCGAAAGCACACTGTCTTTATTGGCCTCTGTTACCCGGAATTCGGTAATTGTATCCTTTCCAACCAGCTGCATAGAATCATGCCGCTCCGAAATATCCGCGCCGCTTGTATCATCATCCGCGGATCCGGGTTTTGTACCTTTATTCTTACAGCCGTTGCAACCGGCAATCATACATCCCAGCACCAAGCTAAAACCAGCTGACCATATCCATTGTTTGTTCATCATATGCTGTTCTTTTTTGAATCTTCAGATCCGCATCCGGCACCCTGGAACCCGGTTATGCCAATTAAAACGGAAGATCGTCTGCTCCTCCGTTCAGATCGGAATACGTATCAGAAGGATTGTTATCGGTATACTGGTTACCGCCGCTGCTGCCGGCTCCGCCCGCGGGCTCCAGTTTCCAGGCCTTAATATCGGTATACCAACGACCGTTATATTCCCTGCTTTCCACATCAAATGAAATGGTCAGCGATTTTCCTACCTGCAACAGGCTTTCATTGATCTTATCTCCCCAAATAGAGATGCAAACCTTTTTTGGATATTGTGCCTGTGTTTCCACAATGATATCCTGTTTTTTCCATTCTCCATTTTTTCCCGTCCCTTTCTGCAAGGGCAAAATCTGAACCAGCGTACCTGTCAACTGCATCATTAAACTGCTTTATTTTTAAATAATAAACAAAATTTATGCTACAAATATAACAGGCTTCCCTCAAAGCCATTGGAAATAATGTGGTTTAGCCGCTAAAAATGGCTTCGGTCAATACCTGCGGAAACACCCTTACCGGTACTGGTAAAGAATGCCCTTGTCAAATGCGGTCCATCTGCAGGCTTTAGCCCCGGCGGCCTTTAGTCCGTCATTCGTCCAGCTGTTACAGGTATGAAACAGGCTGTATGCCCCTTTTGCTTCATAAAAAGCGTCGTCCCGGCTATAGCGCGCATCGGTCACAATCGCAAGCGGCTGACCCGAGGCGTTCCGGTCAAGCGATGCTTCTATATACCTTGCCAGATTATGATATTGGATTTCCGAAAGCAGTAATTTACGGCACCTTGGGCCTTCGGTCATGGATTTATAATACGTCACATGCAGGGCCGTTTCTCCCAGCCCTGTAACGGCTGTGAAGGCGGTGCCCACCGTCAGGTCGTCCCAATCCGGCGTATTCAGGTAAAATCCTTTGTCGCCCCAGCCGATAGCCACCCACTGGTAGGCGGTATCCCGGCTCAGGGTATGCTGATAGGAAAACGTGTGGCTCCAGTTCTTACCGGCCGCAGCAACCGGCAATACAAGATCTGTGTGTACGCCGTTCGACAGCAAAAATGCCGTGACGACACGGGGCAATCCATCCGGTTTTTCAGCAATGGTACTCCGCGAAAGCATCCGCTCCGCCAGCAGGTATCCGCCAACGAATACCAGGAACAGGCCCGTTATCCAAAGCACCCCCTTCAATATCTTTTTAATAATTTTCATACAGAATGATAAAGATGCTGAAAAGAAACGGTTTTCGCCCCGGGATTTCCTTTCTTTGCAGCATGGACTCCAGAATGGTATTAGATAGTGACAATGAGCTACGGGAAAAAATAGACGAACAACCCCGGTTTCAGAAGGTGATCGCCACCCTCCTTTCCTATATCTTTCACCCGGTGTTTGTGCCCATATATGTTATTTACTTTTTGTTGTATATAGAGCCGTTTTTATTTTACGGCACCACCGAAGATGGCCGGTTAATGGTACTGCTGCAAGCCATTGTTAACTATACATTCTTCCCGTTGATTTCCGTTTTGCTGCTGAGGGGACTTAAATTTATTCCTTCCATCAAGCTTAAGGAGCGGAAAGACCGGATCATTCCTTTTATCATCTGTAATATCTGGTATTTCTGGATCTGGTATGTGTGGCGCAACCTGGAAGGAATGCCCCGCGAGATGGTCGTTTTTTCAATGGGTGTCTTTATGGCCTCCTCCATCGGACTACTGATGAACATTTATATCAAAGTGAGCATGCACGGCATTGCCCTTGGCACAGCTGTTTCCTTTTTATGCCTGCTGGGTTTTGAATATGGCCAGGGGATGGGCATCTATATTATGATTGCCCTGCTGATTGCCGGACTGGTATCTACCGCCCGGTTGCTTTTGTCGGATCATACGGCCAAAGAGGTGTATTTAGGACTGATCGCCGGCACCCTGGGGCTGCTGATTGCACAAATGGTGGTGTAATGTCCCTGAGACTTTTGAATTGCCAACCGGTCATATAGAAAATCTACAAAAATGGGCTTCCATCGTGGGTATGCAGATCTGCATGACCCGATTCCGGCATATTTGCGGCGCTGCCGTCAAAAATAAGTCCAAAAACATTAGCACGGTATTACTAAATTTATTAGCTTTGCATTGTTGATAAATTCATTTATACGGACTGGGCTAAATTGTAATTTTGGTTATGGCAAAAACAGATAAAACAACAGAGATAGACATGAACAGCGAAAAGCTGAAAGCGCTGCGCCTTACAATGGACAAGATTGATAAGGACTATGGAAAGGGCAGTGTAATGCTAATGAATGAAAAAGCTGAAGTAACCCAGGAAGTCGTTTCCACCGGATCCATTGGCCTGGACACCGCCCTGGGAATCGGCGGGTTGCCCCGTGGACGTGTCATTGAAATTTACGGACCGGAATCTTCCGGTAAAACAACAATAGCTACCCATGTTATTGCGGAAGCGCAGAAAAAAGGCGGTATGTGCGCAATCATCGATGCCGAACATGCTTTTGACAGCAGCTACGCTAAAAAACTGGGTGTGAATGTAGACAATCTCCTGATCTCCCAGCCGGATTATGGAGAACAGGCGCTGGAAATTGCCGATCGCCTGATCCTTTCCGGCGCGCTGGATGTGGTGGTGATTGACTCTGTGGCGGCGCTGGTCCCCAAAAGTGAGCTGGAAGGTGAAATGGGCGACAGCAAAATGGGGTTGCATGCCCGTTTGATGAGCCAGGCTTTGCGGAAACTGACCGCAACCATTTCAAAAACCAATACGATCTGTATTTTCATCAACCAGTTGCGGGAAAAGATCGGGGTAATGTTCGGAAACCCAGAAACCACCACGGGCGGAAATGCATTAAAATTCTATGCCTCCGTGCGGCTGGATATCCGCCGTTCTGCCCAGATCAAGGACGGGGATGCAGCCATCGGTAACCGCGTTAAGGTTAAAGTAGTAAAGAATAAGGTGGCGCCGCCGTTCCGCGCAGCTGAATTTGATATCATTTTTGGAGAGGGCATTTCCAAAACCGGGGAAATCATCGATATGGGTGTGGAACTGGGTATTTTACAGAAGAGCGGTTCCTGGTATAGCTATAACAACGACAAGCTGGGACAGGGACGGGATGCCGTAAAAGCATTGCTGCTGGATAATCCGGAAATGGCCGCCGAGGTGGAAACCAAGATCCGGGAAAAGATCAAAGAAATGCAAGGATGATTTTTTGAATATAAACAGGTTAGTAAGTACGCCCCGGTTCCCCGGGGCGTTTCTTTTTTCCGGATCGCGTAATTTCTTTTCCTGTTTTCGAAACACCGGGAAGACACGGACGGATATTTTTGAAGAAAAAAACCGATGTGCAACTTTAAAACACTCTATTATGCATCCGACGGATACCTGATCATGTGCAACGATTGCCAGCATTTTCAACTGGCCTTTCAAACAACGTTGTTAACAATGACCGCGCAGGACCTGCACGTATTTCATACCCTGGTAAAAGAAAACCGGGAATACAACCAGTTTGATACAAGCCCCGAGCGGAAAACCATCTACATCCCCACTCCCCTGGAAGGCTATGGAATGATCCTGAACCACAAAGAACTGGACGCCCTTTTTCAGTTACTGGAAACTGCAGAGGTAAACTTTAAAGCAGAATCCCTGCTGGAATTGTTCAAAACGGCCTGACCGGCGGTTTTTCAATTTATCTACTTAATTCGGCGATGCTAATCAGGATTCAGGGAATCTGTTCCAGAAGAAGCAATGCGATAATCACAAATGCTGAAACAAGTTTAGTACGACAAAACGTTGTGGGCGAAACACAATTGCTTCGCATACCTAACAGCACTTCACTGGCAGATGTCATCCAGAGCCTGGTTCCGGATCTGTTCAAGGAACAACGCGATAATCACAGACGCTGAAACAATCCCGAATGATCGGGACGGCTTGACGGGGTATTGCAGCGCGGCGGTAATATCCACCTGTACACATCTTACGCTATTATGCTGCGGCTTTCTCCATAAAAAAACTGCCGCAGTTGAAGTCACTGCGGCAGAAAAATCGGTTATAGACCTGCGTCCTTTAATTCTTGCTGAATCTCATGTTAGCAAAGTAATACGTAATTTCCTGTGCCGGCGGGAATGTGGCGCCGGAAGGCTCACCCCCGATATTGATCACAATAACGCGGTTGTGCTTGCCTGCAAACTGGGAAAGATCTATGGTCATGTCTGTCCAGGTTTGCAGGTTGGCATCCGGAATTTTAAATGCATCCTTACCATGTTCCCAATACTGCTGTCCGTAGCTGCTCTCGGTGGTAAAGGCCCATAAATAATTCATTACGCGGAACCAAAGGCGCTGATAGGGCGCATAGGATCCGGACAATGCTGCTTTAGGCGGTGCATACACTTTCAGTTTTAAAAACTTGTATTGAGTAGCATCGAACTCGTATTCCTTTGGCAGCTGGATCACCAATGTGCCATTGGCTTTCCGCACCGTTGCTTTTACCACATTCTGCAAGCCGGTTCCTGCGGGGTAAGCGCCTCCTGTTTCATCCACGGCCAGTTCCCAGTTCGCATCCTGTATCACTCCGTTCAGTAAGAACGGCTGCAGCGGAATGAGTGCCTCATCGGGCTTGGCCACAATTTCAACTACTCCACTGCCTACATAAGGCGCCAGCAGGTTGTCGATACCCATCGAATTGGCCAGGTATTTTACCTTCGTCAGTTTTCCCTGTTCCAGCAGATCGATCAGGAATTGCGCGCTCTGAGCCGGCATATCGCCTACACGGCGGGCAAACGGAACAATGGGCCCGCCTCCGATCACATCGGTTACACTATTGCGGTTATAACTGTTCTTCGTCATTTCAAACAGGGTACCTCCCGTAAGATCCACTTCCTTTAATCCCTGGAAATAAAAGAGATCCTGCAGGTTAACGGTGTGCACCGGGAAGGTTAATTTTTGTACGGAAGCAACGGCATCGGGTGTAAAGGTGGTAACTCCGTTCACCGCTAATATTGCAGTTTCCGAAGGCTGGAACGGAGTGCTACCCGTTGGGATGCTGGTCTGAACCTTACGCGCCACCCACACCGTATCCAATATAGGTGTGCCATTTACTTTAGGAATGATCTTATAATTGATATCCACGGATGCGATGGCCCCTGCGTTCAGGTTGGTCATCAGGATGCGCGGACTTTGGGCCCGCTCTCCTTCTTTTGTAGCCCCGTTTTTATCTTTGTACGAATATTTTAAACCATAATAAGTTAACACCGCTGAAGAAAGCCCCGTTGGCCAGGTTAACACCGCCGAAGAGGGTGAGGTAAGGGCCTGGGGCGATGGCATCACCAAATTGCCCAGGTCGGTTTCCGTATAAGGAATTAACCCGATCTGCTGCGGTACCGATTTGTTCCCGTGCTCATCAATCGTGTAGATTCTGAACCGGTACAGTTTGGATACTTTAAGATCCTTGATATTAAGCCATGAGGCCAGCGAATCGATCGTAACCTGCTTGTTATCGTACTCCACCACCGTTTTCATGGCCTTTCCCAGCTTGATCTGGCTGGCGGGCACTCTTCCGGCCTTCATCAGGTCGATCTCCACCCGCTCAAATCCCACGCGGCCTACAATGGTATCGAACCTGCCCGGGTATATGGTTTCCCCCGCATATTTATCCAGGTTATCGTACATCTTGCTACAGGACGATACCAATACTACACAGAAGAACAGGAATATATATATTTTGTTGCTCATAATGTTGAATTTGGATGCTTACCTATTGCGATTTTTTTCCATAAAGAGTGATTTCAGACAAACAGTTGGCATCATCGAGGGTATAGTTCCCTGAAAAACCTTTAACTGCCTCAAACCGGAATTTGCGGGTGCGTTTGGTATATTTCGGGTTATCCGGATACATATAAGCCATATCGCCGGCCTCACCCATTTTTACAAACTCCAGCTCCGTAAGACCCGCTGGTACAGGTATGGTATATTGCATTACCTGCTCCCATTTATTCGTATCGTCGTCCCAGATATAGGTCCGGTACATACCCACATTCTCTGTACGGTAATATTGCCCCCGGCTTACATTAGCCAAACCACCGGAATGCCGCTGATGCGTAATGATCCGGCTGATCTCATAGTAGCCGCCCAGGTCTATGATGAAGTTCCAGGGCATATTGCCATCAGCGCTTCTGCCCGTTTTACCCCGGCTCTGGGTATGCAGGAAGTTTAGGTTATCTCCCCTGTCAATGAGATCATCAATTACTTTAAGCGATCTGCCCTCAAGCCCGTTTCCAAACATCATGGGTACCCCGCCAATAGAGTCGTTGGGGTTAGGAATGGTCCATGTCTGTTTGGGGATCTTCATATCCTCATAAAGTGAAAACGTTCCTTTCTCCACGAAGTCCGTCATATTTCCATAAATATCGCCCACTTTTACCCTTACTTTCACCTGCTCGTTGGATGAAAGGAACAGATCATTTACAAACCGGCGGTCTGCAGCCTGATTAGAGGAAAATACGGTGGTCAGCTTGCGGGTTGCACCGCCCTGGGGGAACTCATATTCCACAAACACGTTCACGT
Source organism: Niabella pedocola (assembly GCF_021044425.1). Taxonomy (GTDB): domain Bacteria; phylum Bacteroidota; class Bacteroidia; order Chitinophagales; family Chitinophagaceae; genus Niabella; species Niabella pedocola. Next base: position 1,857,066 of record NZ_JAJNEC010000005.1, read on the forward strand.
TCTGCTTTAACTCGTTCTGCCAATCAAGAAAAAATGAGCTAAAGCCGGCCTTTGCCTGTATGGTTTTAGCCACCCTTGTATAAGCCGGTTCCAGCGGTGTTACTTTTACATCCAGCGGATCGGATTTATTACCAGAACGGTCAACCGCATAAAGCTGCACCGTGTATTCATCAATACTTCCAAATCCATATACATCCAGCGAATCAATAAAATAGGATGCCATAAACTTAAACGACTGTCCGTTTTTGTTCGTGTAAAGCGCCTCAATACCCAGCAGGTCTTCATCCTTGGGAATGGTGTAAAAGAACCGGGCTCCGCCAAACAAGGGTTTATATTCTTTTAATGTAACCTTGCCGGGTGCCGTGCTGTCGCCGCTTTCCGTTTCAAAACGGTCCTGCTTTTTACATGCAGCTACCAGCATGAGTAATAATATGGGTATAATCAGTTGATTTTTCATAATCATTTTCATTAAATACACTTCATTTAAAACCTTGCTACCATCCGGGGTTCTGGATCAGTTTACCGTTTGTATTCATTTCATTCAGATCAATCGGCCACAAACAATCGGTAATGGTAAAACGACGCGCCTGTTTGTCTTCCAGTATAAAGAAAGAGGCTGCATTGGTGCCCGTATACGTCCATCCGCGAATGGGCGCAGAAAATACAGAAGCGGCTCTTTTATGGCGGATCATATCCCAGAAATACTGTCCTTCAAAAGCCAGTTCAATGGAACGCTCCTGTAAGATGATATCCCGCAGGCCTTCTTTGGTAAGGTGCTTGCCCGGGTTGCGGCAAAGACTCGGATCAGACCATACCGCCTGCACATCCGGCACGCCTGCCCGGCGGCGCACTTTATTGATTTCATCATATACCTGCGAGCTGGGTCCGCTGAATTCGTTCATCGCTTCCGCCTTCATCAGGTACAGGTCGGCCATGCGGATCAGCGGGTAAGGATATTTAATGGTCCGCTGCCAGGCCCCTGATTGCGATTCAGGATGTACAAATTTCTGAACCCCGATACCCGTAGCCAGGTAGTCGGTTTGGCTTACAGAAGAGGTAAAGCCGCCGGCTGTACCAGAAAACATTTGTGTAGCTATAAGTTGTGTATGTGCCCGCCAGTAGCCCCCGGTAATACCCAGGTTGGCATAAAAACGCGGCTCCCGGTTCATATAAAGCCGGATGGTTTGCGCGCCCGGCTGCATGTAACCGGCAAGTGGTGCATACTCCTGAGTACCTAAACCCGGGGTCGTTAACACTTCATACATGTTGCTTTTATCAAAGGTGGCATCATCGTCGATGGGTAAGCCGTTCTTGGTATAATAACGTTCTGCCATCTGGTAAGAAGCACCCATCCACTGCCAGGAAAACGCCGTGGTATTGATAACCCCTTCATAGCCTGTGGGCAGGCGGATGTTGGTTGAGTGTGCCAGTTCGCCCTGGTTATAGTAATCGATATTGGAATAACCCCATACCACCTCTTCATTCCAGGGATCGCAGATCACCATCCGCAGATTGTAGAGTGTTTTCATATTATCGTTGTTCACGGAAAAGGCACTGCGGTCATAGCTATACGGATCCCTGGTGAAATTGTATAAACGATGCCCGTTGCCTTCTGCAAGTGTAATGGCCTCATTAATGGCATCGAGTGCTTCTTTCCATTTTTCCTGCTTGTATTCCATAGGGAAGAACGGCTGACCGTCGTGATCAAAAAAATCGCCGAAATACTCCTGATTGCCGTTGAAGAAAGGACTGGCTCTGAAGAACAGGATCCGCGCCTTGATCGCTTTGGCTACGATCTGATCGATCTGTCCTTTATTATTGGCATCCGCCCGTTCGTTCAGATCCGGTACGGCTTCATTGATCAGGTTTAATATATACTGAAAACAATCTTCCACCTTGGAGCGTGGCAAAAAGAGGTCTTCCGGTTTGGATTCAGGCGTGGCCATTTTATCCGGTATTACAATCGGACCATAATGCTGCACCAGCAGGAACATATAATAGGCTTTCAGCATTTTTACCTGCGCTTTCCATTCTTTCTTCTCGCCATCCTGCATATCCCTTACCCGGTCGATATTGGCCAGGAACACATCCGTTTGGCGGATGCCCTGGTACAGCGGTTTTCCGCCCTGTGTACCGGACCAGAGTCCCAGCTGCGGAGATGTCATGGACTGCAGCCCGCGCATGATCCTCGTGGCCCTTAACTGGTCCGTGTTGTTATTGAGGTCCAAACGGCCCAGCCACTCATCGCCCAGTGTCCAGAAGGTCAGGTGAGTATTATCATCTCTTGGAATATAATTATAAGCTTTTGCCAATGCATTCCAGGCGTCTGTTTTGGTGTCGAAGACATCTTCCAGCGTCAGGGTGTTATCCGGAACCACATCCAGATATTTTTTGCAGGAAACAACAGTAAGCAGCAAAAGCGCAAATAAGGTGGTATTTAAAACTTTCATGTTCCTTTTTTTAAAATGACAATTGGATCCCGGCATTAATTCGTTTATTGTTTGGATACCCCAGCCCGCGGTCCCGCATCTCCGGATCCCATAGCTTGAAGGAGGAGAAGGTAAACAGGTTTTGCGCACTCACGTATACGCGGCTGTCTTTCTTTATGCCCCATCTTGTAAGCTTCCGGAGGCTGTAACCCAGTTCTACCGATTGCAGTTTCAGGAACGACCCGTCCCGGATCCACCAGGAAGATTGCTGTATATTGTTATCTACGGGGAAAGTGGATAAGCGGGGCCAGAATGCATGTACATTGGGGTTGGTCTCGCTCCAGTAATCTTCAGCAATCATGGCCAGTGCGTTCCTTCTGTTTGCAAAAGGAGCGATACCGGCGCGCGGAGGGTCTTCCGAACTTGCAGCGGTAGCGTCTATGAAGAAAGATACACGGGCACTTCCGTTGAAGAAAAATCCAAAATCAAACATCTTATACACCATGGAGGTTCCAAATCCATACTGTACTTCCGGTACCGTGGGGTAACCGAGAGCCACCCGGTCGTTGCCATTTATTACCCCGTCTCCGTTTACATCCTTATACTTGATATCTCCGGCAAGGTATCCGCCAAAGTCTTGTTTGGGTGAGTTCTGGATCTCATACTGATCTACAAAAAGCCGTTCGGCGATGAGCCCCCACTCCTGGTTGATGTTGCTGCCCAGCCGTTTCAGGTACTGATCCGGATAATTCCGTTCATCCAGCTTTACCAGCTTGTTGGTGGCATACGTAAAGTTGGCCCGTGCGGAAAACCAGAAATCCTGGGATACATTCTTTTCATAACTCAGGGAGCTTTCAAATCCTTTCGACAGTACTTCACCTACGTTACCGCTGATGGAAGCTTCCAATCCCGCTGATGCAGGAAAATTTTGCCGCTGCATGTAGATCTTGCTTCTGCGGTCCCGGTAGAAATCAGCCTGCAGCTTTAACGCCTCGTTGAAAAGATTCAGATCAACGCCGGCATTCCATTTTTCAGATTGTTCCCAGGTAATATCGGGGTTGGCATACCGGTTTACGCGGTATCCGCCATAAGAGTTCATAAATGATGTACCCCAACGGTACCCATTGTCGATAACGGTGGCACCATTAAACAGGCTGATATCGGAAAGGAAGAAGAAACGGTCTCTGCGCGCAGCAATGGCATCATTACCCACCAGACCCCAGGAACCTCTCAGTTTCAATGTACTGATCACATCTTTTAATGGCTCCCAGAATGCTTCATTCGATACAGACCAGCCCGCACCTACCGACGGGAAAAAGCCCCAGCGTTTACCACCGGTGAACTTTTCAGATCCCATATAGGAATAGCCGAACTCCATCATGTAGCGACGGTCATACGCGTAGTTTGCCCGGCCGGAGTTCCGTACATTCTTTTCGGGAAGGGCTTCAAAAATAGAAGTAGCCGTGCCGGAGGTCAGCAGGTTCTTCTCCATGGTGCCCACTTCGGTTACGGCCAAATTATGCGCACCAAATGAGCGTTCCCAGTTAAATAATAATTCATAATAATAACGGCCGCTGGCATTTCTTATGGGCGCAATATCACCCAGGTAGGGCCGGCCATCTGTAGGGTTTAAGGGAAACAGTTTATAGGCGCCCGTAACCTGGTTATAGGATTCCAGGTCGTAATAATAAGGCAGGTAGGTACGGCGGCCGGTGTTTTCGCCGGAGGTGGTAGCAGAAGCTTTTAACTGGGCTCTTAATCCTTTTAAGATCATTCCCAGGTCCTGCATCAGCGTGGCCTGTGCCGTTATATCCGATACGTTCTTATCCTGATAACCCCGTACCATTTCCGCATAAGGATTTACTTTGGCGGCACCGTTCACAAAGCTGCTTCCAAACAATACAAATTTTGTAAACTGGTTGGCAGAATCCGGTGCATATACCGCCGGGAAATCTACCGGGTTGCTGTTCATCACCAGCCGGAAGAGTTGTGAAGCCGAAATATACGGCCCGTTTTGTCCCTCGAAACGTCCCTGGATCCTGGTGTCCAGTTTTGTGGTGGGCGACAGTTTAAAGATTACGTTAGAGCGGATAAAATACCGTTCGATATTGATGTTATTGCTGTACCGGTTGCTTTGATCAGTTCTTAAATAGCCCTGTTCCTTATCCATACCCATGGACACATAGTAGGTAGCTACCTGGCCGCCACCTGAAATATTCACATTCGCTTTCAGGTTGGAAGCTGTGGATTTGAACAGCGTGTTGTACCAATCGATATTCGGATAGATCATCGGGTTTTCATTATCGATGGTAGACTGTATCTTTTGTTCGGAATAAAAGGGTCCCAGGTTGGGATCCCGGGTAATGCGGGCCTCGTTATACATTCTCATATAGGTAGGACCGTCCAGCATTTTTGGTACACGTACGGGGCTGGCCACGTTTACATCAAACCGCATGTTAAAGCCCACCGGGCCTTCTCTTCCGGCCTTGGTGGTTACCATGATGATTCCGTTGGCACCGCGGGCACCATACATTCCCGTGGCGAGGGCATCCTTCATAATGGAGAAGGATTCGATGTCATCGGGCTGCATCCGGGCCAGGTTGTCCATGGAAGATTCAAACCCATCGATCAGTACCAGCGGAGCAGACTGGTATCCAAACGTGGTAACGCCGCGTACAAAGAACTGGGCATTATCGGCTCCCGGCTCACCGGAAAGCGAGTAGGAGATCATCCCCGGTATGCGGCCGGCAAAAGCACTGGTAAGGTTGGACGCCGGTATACGCAGGTCTTTTGCGCTCACCGTTGTAATGGCACCCACCACTGTTGCTTTTTTCTGCTTACCGAAAGCTACTACTGTTACCTCGTCCATGTCGTTCTTGGCATTGTACAGCAGCACCTCCAGAATGCTTTTATCACCTACAACCTCGGTGTACTCTTTTTTTCCAACAAACGAAAAAACAAGCGAGTCCCCGACCGCGGCGTCGAGTTTAAACTCCCCGTTTTTGTCCGTAACTTTTTGAACCGGCTTATTGGCGATACTTACGGTAACGCCCCCGAGCGCCAGGCCGTCTTCTGCGTTCTTTACAACACCCGTTACACTTTTGGTTTGGGCATAACCAACCGCATAACTGAATACAAGTAGAACTACCCATATCAATCTCATATGATAATAGTTTGATTTAGTCCAATAAATTTTATAATCGACACGACAGTATCAGGAAACCAACAAAAACCAATATGGCAAATACTTTTTGGTTTAGTACAATCTTTTACAAAGAAAATAATCGCATCAATTCAACGATCATTTTCGTTTTTTGCTTCCAATTTTACAAAATGGGATTCTTATAAATTAGCACCAACATATTTGTATTATTAAAAAAATAACATCCGCTTCAATAAAGTATTTAGCATAACCCTATACTTTCGAAAAAATATATCAAAAGTTTTTCCGAGTAAGTTTATTTTTTCGTTTAAACGATTAAAATTTATAAAAGTTAAGAAATTGTTAAATATACTTAACTGAAACGTTTTTGCATCAGCCGTTCCTACTTTTTAACATATTGTTGGCAGCAAAAACCCGCATATACCCATATTAATAACAAGAGAAGTATTGCCTTGGAGAAAGAAAGCAGGAAGACCGGTAAACGAATCGAAATCCATGAATTTTAAAGAGGAATAACCAGCACGGAACAACCGTTTTTAGTTGTAACGGCCACCGGCGCATTGGCTATTGGTCTTTTAATGTGCTGGGTTCAACCGTTGGTTGCGGAAGCCCCAGGGCGGCTATTTCTGCATAAACGGAAGCATCAACCCTGAATCCCCATTTCCGGAAGAAATAGGTGAGATCCTTACCGGAAATGGTACAGGCTTTCAGCATAAAATAACGCATTTTGTCTGCATCGGCAGACAGGGCGGGCTTTTCCAGCCGCGTTTGCTGATGCAGCTTGATATAAAAAGGATCGCCGAAGGCCAGCCACAACTGATGAAACATAAACAGGCGGGTAAAATTACCATCCGCCATTTGCGTGTTGGCGTTAAAATCTTTATCAGGATTTGTAAGCGCCAGGAAATTCATCGCATTGGTGGTTGGCGCACCCTTTAATCGCGTTGCCCCGCCGCCGCCGATGGCCCGTTCTGCTGCCATTGTATAAATATTTACCGTTACTTCACCCAATGTGGACCATTTCCAGGCCTGCTGCTGCCGCATATGGCCCAGCTCATGCCAGGCACCCCAGCCGCTTGTTATTATTTTTTGGGCAGTCAATGCTTCATCCATCAATCCCGGTGCAAACCAGGTACGGTAATAACTCGCCGCGCCCCACAAATCCCGCTTGTTCGACTCTGTCATCAGGATCTTATGTACCGGCAATTGATGTTCGGGTGCAGAACCGTCTAAACCGCTGATATAGTTTTCGCCATTGTCAACGCCTTTATCAATTGTCTGTAAAATAAAATCAGCCGCATCACCGGTGGTATTCAGTGCCCTGCTCCGTTTAAAAACAAGGTATACATTTTTGTTAACCAGCAATGCCGCCGGAGATGCGGTATAGGTGTTCAGCTGCGCCTGCCAGTCGGTGGTCTGGTTTTTTACAAATACCGGGGCCCGCACCGCACCGCTTTGAAAAGTAATCCGCACTTTGGCGGCCGGTGTGCCGGTGGTCGTGTAACGGATCCACAGCAAACCGCCTAAAGGTTCAGCATTGATGGTATTGACGCCTGCCGTAAGCTGCACCGATAAAGGATCCCAGCGAAGCGTATCAAATGAGTAGGTGCCAATAAGCAGTTTGGGAAGCCGGGTGCCCTCCAGTTGCGTTACCGTTAGCCTCAGTGCTGTATTGGGCGGAAGATAAAATCCGGTGGGGTCAAAATCAGACCAGGGATTGCCCTGCCTCAGCCGGTCTACCGACTCTTTAAAAGCGTCTGTTTTTTCACTGAACTCCTGCTCCTCGGAGCCAATTGCATTTTTTGCTACCTTCACCAGAGAATCCGGATTTTTGGGATTGCCCGGTTCCGGAACCGGGCGCTCTTCAACTTTTAAGGGTGCTGCCTTCTGGCAACCAAGGGCCATGCCTATCAAGAGGCTGGCAATCAACCAGCGCTTCCTAAATACCGGTAATTTCATACAGACCTGTCGCTTTTTAAAAAGATGTTTCCACAAGAACTGTGCACAAATTTCAGACAATCGATTGCACAGTTAAAAAAAGAAGATCGTTGACAAAGCGCATCGCGAATTAAACAGTATATCAATATGTCACCTGATCAACCGCAACGTTTTGAAGATATTTGCTCCGCAGCCATTCACAGCATTCATGATGAAGGAAGTCTGCACAGTCATGCCATTCCTATTTATGCCACTTCCACATTTGTATTCGACAGTGCCGAGCAGGGCATGAACCGGTTTGCCGCAACAGAGCCGGGATATATTTACTCCCGTTTTGCCAACCCTACCACCACGGCTGCCGAAAAACTGATAGCCGCGCTGGAAGCATTCGGGCTGAAGGATGCCGGGGGCGCAGCACTGCAGTTAAAGGCATTGCTGCATGCCAGCGGACAAGGCGCCCTCTCTACGCTCTGTTTTTCCCTGTTAAAAAGCGGCGATATAATACTTACCAATATAGCCCTGTATGGCGGCACGCACGAATTCTTTGCCTATCTCCTGGCCGGGTTGGGGATACAAACATTGTTCATTGATCTTTCGGACCTGGATGCCGTGGAACAGGCATTGCGCCAGCATCCGCAGATCCGGCTGATTCATATAGAATCACCCACAAACCCGCTGATGGGATGTACCGATATAGCAGCCGTTTGCAAACTGGCTGTGCCTTACGGCGTAAAAGTGAGTGTAGATAATACCTTTGCCACACCCTACCTGCAACAGCCCTTTGCACTGGGCGTTGACTTTGTATACCACTCCACCACGAAATTTTTAAATGGCCATGGCACGGCTATTGGCGGTGTACTGGTGGGGAAAGACACTGATTTTATGAACACCACGGCAACAAAAACGTTCAAGCTGTTGGGAGCAAATGCCAATGCCTTTGATGCTTTTTTGCTCATCAATGGTATTAAAACATTACCCCTGCGGATGCGGCAGCATAGCTCCAATGCCCAGCATGTGGCAGAATGGCTGGAAGCACATCCCGCTGTTGCAAAAGTAAATTATAACGGGCTGAAGGCGCACCCGGATTATGCGTTAAGCGCCCGCCAGATGCGATACCCCGGCGCCGTACTGAGTTTTGAGCTGGCAGGCGGTATTGCAGCAGGGAAACAATTCATCAACCGGCTGCGCATGTGTACCCGCGCCGTATCCCTGGGCACGGTGGATACCCTGATCTCGCACCCGGCATCTATGTCGCACGCCATTATGAAACCCGAAGAACGGTTAAAGGCCGGCATTACAGACGGGTTGATCCGGATGAGTGTAGGCATCGAAGCAGTAGAAGATATTCTTGCAGACCTCGAACAGGCGCTTTCCGGATTGCCTGTTTAATCTGCAAACAGATCCAGGAAAGCTGCTGCAAACCCTGAAGCGTTCAGTGTTTTATTCAAATTGCGCCGGAACGGGTTAAAAAATCCGAAGCCAAGTCCCGGAATGGGCTTTACAATATGATAGAACGGCCGGCTGAGGTCCTGCGAATTGGCCAGGATAATAAAGGTCAGGTCCTTTTGCGGGATCTTTACAAAAAGAGCGGAATAACCATACCACCAGCCTGTATGCCATAACAGTTTCATGCCCCGGTATGTTTTTACAAACCATCCCAGTCCATACTGGATGGTCTTCCCCTTCGGCGTTATATAGGGCGTGGTCATCTGCTGCCAGCTGCTGTCTGATAAAATGCGCCTTTCATCAATAGCAACCGTATATATGGCCAGGTCCGATACGCTGCTCATCATACCCGCGGCAGGGCTAAACCCATAGCGGAACCTTACGGGTTCCAGCTTTCCATGTTTCCAGTCATAAGGCCGGGCCACTTTTTCGAGGAAGGCCGTTTTATTGTATCCCGTAAGTGCAAAAGCCGCGCTATCATCGGTACTGGGCACCGTTTGCTGCATATGCAATGGCAAAACGATCTGCTGCATTAGCAATGCCCCAAATGACTGACCGGAAGCCTGGGCAATCGCCTTCCCGATCTCCCCGTACCAACCACCATTATACCGGAACACATAGCCGGGTTTAAATCCGTTCCATGCATTGCCCATTGCCGTGTGCGTCATCAGATGCTTTAGCCGGATGCGCGGGTTGCTGCCCCACCGGGCACCCAGATTGATCCCATACTTATTGATGGGGTCATTGAGCTGTAACCTGCCGGCAGCCACCTGCTGCATAAAAATAATTGATCCAAAGGTTTTGGTAACAGAGGCAATATGGTATACCGTATGTTCATCCGGTGGTATGCGGCGATCCACATCGGCATAGCCGAAACCCTTTTTCCATACCAGCTGCTTTTCATTTACAATACCGGCCGACATTCCGGGAATATGATACCGTTTCCGCAGCTGTTCTATTTTTTTTTCAAAAGCGGCCAGCCGCCGGGTATTCCACAGGGTGCTATCCGATGCTTTTACCGGAGCAACCTGTGATAACGGGCGCGGGGTACCACAGGAAAAGAGCAGGATCGTTGCCAGCATCGTGGGGAGACTGTGTTTCATTATCATCGATTGTTTTTCGCAAAGCTCTCCGATCTGCAGGCAACCGCCGGCCTAAATACTGCTCAAATCACGATCTGATCGATATTGCACGCCCGTTCCTGTATGATTTTTCCTGAATTCGGAGGGCGACATACCGGTTACCTGTTTAAATACCCGCTGAAAAGTTGCGGACGAACTAAATCCACACTCCTGGGCCATGCCAGCAAATGTCAACTGTTCTGCGCCGTCTGCCAGCAGTTTTTCTTTAAACAGCGCCACCCGGTATCCGTTTATAAACTCATTAAAATTTGTATGCAGGTGCTGGTTCAGTACCGCCGAAATGGTCTTTGCGGCCAAACCGGTATGCTGTGCCACCATCTGAAGGGTCAGTTCCGGGTTCAGATAAAGCCGGTCCTCTTCCATCATCTTTTTTAACAACCCGGTTGCCGTATGCACGATCGCATCCGGCAGCCAGGGGGCTTCCTGCTTTTTTTCCGCCGCCTGTTGCTGCCAGGCAACCAGGTATCCCTTAATGCCCAGCCAGTAAATGAGCAGGGTAATGGGGATATAGAGGGGATACCAATCCAGGTGGTCCAGCATCCAGCCGGTATACCGGGGAATTATATAGGGCACTAAATACACCAACCAAATACACAGAAACACTCCAAAAACCACCGCCACCTGTTGCAGCCACCGGAAACCGGTGCGATTCTTCTGCTTTTGTACGGCAAGATACCGGAGTGTGAGCACCGTATAAACCGCCAGTGATATCCAGCGGGGAATATCGGAATATACATTATAGGTATCGATGGCCATTCCCCAGGGCCGTGCGTCATTTTTAAGAAGGCCGGTCCACACACCTGCCAAAAATACCCAGGCAATCAGCGGTCCACCCAGATCTACGATAACCGGCAGAAACTGCATCCGTTCTTTTTTCCCGATCTTAAATTCCGGCTCAAGAAACGAGCGTACATAAAAGTACAGCAATGGCCCAACCGGCATTACTACAATCAGCGGAATAAGGTTTGCCAGAAAATTCAGCCATTTTGAGCCAAACCAGTCCATATAATACCCAGATAAACAAAGGCTGGCAAGAGTGAGTAAAAAAATCAACACGGCCAGCAGACGGTTTGGTGTGCGCAGGCGCCTGGAAAAAAACAAAAGGCTGCTTACAATAAGCCCCTGTACTACGCCCAGCAAAATAATGGTTTGCAGAAAACGCTCCATACACTTAATTCAGCGGTAAAATAATCATTTTTTCATAAAAAGAGTTCCCGGCTGATACATATGTTCAAAATGGCCACGCTCCGTGCCTCCGCAACCCGTATCACCCATAGTAAAAAAAAACATACCTTATAAATAGCAATAAAGCATCATTTTACATGGCATGTTTATTGAAGGAGATCAAACGTATTTCAACAAACTATAAATGATTCCATTCAAAATCCGGGAAGGGGGTGCCGCTGTGTTACCCGCTGCTTCTACAGGATAAGGACTAACTTTATAGATACAACCGGAGGTCGGTAAGTTTTTTATTGGTAGTACTATGAAAATTTCAAAGCCCGTTGATGATTTTGTGTTGCGCATGCGCGAGTTCCTGACAGGAGATGTTACTCCTGAATTCAAAAAAGAAGAACCTTTCCGGCTGGAATTGTTCAGTCATGATCAAATGCAGCAACACGGTATAGTGGTTGCCCGGTCACATGTGGTAGCAAATGGCCATCCGGCAGATAAGGTATTGCCCCGGCTGGATGATAATGAAGAAGTAATTGCGAAAGTATATGACCTGCTCAATGATTCGGTAAGCTCTAAACAACCCATTGCCCCTGCCAGCGAGTGGTTCCTGGATAACTATTACCTGATCAAAGAACAGATCGCACTTGGAAGAACCCATTTACCTAAAGGATATAGCGAAACCCTTCCCATCCTGGCAAAGGGAAGATCGGCCGGCTTTCCCCGGGTATACGATATTGCACTGGAGCTCATCGCGCACAGCGACGGGCATATCAGTATTGCTACGCTCACCGCATTTATAGACGCCTATCAAACCGTAACCCGCCTAACCCTGGGCGAGCTTTGGGCTATACCCATTATGCTGCGACTGGCCATTATCGAAAATATCCGCCGTATTGCGTCACGGGTGGCTGTGGACCGGCTGGAAAAAAATGTGGCCGTATACTGGTCGGAGCAGCTGCTTGAAACGGCTCAGAAAAACCCGCGCGATATCATTATTATTATTGCGGAAATGGCCAAGTCGAAGCTGCGGATGGACAGTGCATTTGTTGCAGAGTTTATACGGCGGTTACAGGGCCGGGGCCAGGGATTGGCATTACCACTTACCTGGCTGGAAGAACGGCTGGCAGAAACCGGCAGCTCCTCCGTAGAACTGGTCAATATCGAAAATCAGAAACAGGCTACGGACCAGGTTTCTATCCGGAACTCCATTGAAAGTATCCGGCTGATACGGAGCACCGACTGGCGCAGCTTTGTAGAACAGGTAAGCATCGTTGAAAAAATATTGAACACCGATGTGGACGGCGTTTACGGGCAAATGGATTTTGTAACCCGCGACCGGTACCGGCATATTGTGGAATGGGTGGGCAAACACAGCACGCTGGAGGAATACCAGGTAGCACAGCTTGCTATTGACCTGGCCAAAGAAAGCGCCGGAAAAGGCGCCCCCCAGCGGCAGCATCACGTGGGTTATTACCTTGTGGACGAAAAAGGACAGCAGGTACTGATCCGGAAATCGGGGATGCGGATTTCCTTACGACACCGGTTTAAAAACCTGCTGAAAAAAAACCGGCTGCTGTCGTATGCCGGTTCTGCCCTGCTGCTCTCCCTGCTGCTCAGTATCTGGATCGTTCTGTATGCATACAAACTGAACAGCGGTATTTATGCCGCTCTCGTATTGGGGGCCGCCGCTTTTATCGCATGCAGTCAGGCCATTGTAATTCTCATCAACTGGATCGCCACGCTCATCGTAAAGCCCCGGCCTCTTCCCAAAATGGATTACTCCGATGGGATCCCCGAATCCGGCCGTACCGTAGTAGCGGTTCCCAGCATGCTCTCCAGCGAAAAAGCGATTGAAGCGCTGGTGGATGAACTGGAAGTGCGGTACCTGGCTAACCCCGAAGAACAGCTCTACTTTGCATTGCTGACCGATTTTACCGACGCCCCGCAGGAAAAAATGCCGGAGGACGATGCCTTGCTCACCTATGCCCGCAAACGTGTTGAAACATTAAATCTCCGGTATATAAAAGACAGCGGTTCCGGAAGCCGGTTCTTTTTATTTCACCGGCCGAGAAAATGGAACCCCCGTGAAAAAATATGGATGGGGCAGGAACGCAAACGGGGTAAACTGGCCGAACTGAACAGCTTTTTAAGCGATACCGGCCACTATGATTTTATAGAGATCACCGGCGATACCGCTTCGCTGAAAGCGGTGCGGTATGTGATAACACTGGACGCCGACACCCAGCTTCCACGCGAAGCCGCCTGGAAACTGGTAGCCACGATGGCGCATCCGCTGAATCAACCGGTACTAAACGCGCAGCAAACCCGGGTGGTGGACGGATACGGTATTCTACAACCACGCACCTCGGTAACCATTCCCCGCATCAACAGCAGTTATTATGCAAAAATGCACAGTAACGATTCCGGCCTGGATCCCTATACCCGCCTAGTTTCTGATGTGTACCAGGACCTGTTTTCCGAAGGCTCCTTTGTTGGGAAAGGGATCTACGACATCGATGTTTTTGAAACCGTACTGGGTGATGCCTTTCCGCCCAACCGTATTTTAAGTCACGACCTGCTGGAAGGATCTTATGTACGCTCGGGTTTACTTACAGACGTAGAGTTATTTGAAGAATATCCGGAAACGTATTGGGCAGATGCCAACCGCCGCCATCGCTGGATCCGGGGCGACTGGCAGATCGCCAGCTGGGGAACCCCCTTTGTACCGGGCAGGGAAAACAAACTCCGCCGGAATTTTATATCCAGTCTATCCCGCTGGAAGATATGGGACAATATCCGCAGGAGCCTCGTAGCCCCGGCCATGGTGCTTTTTTTAATAATGGGCTGGGCATTTGTTCCCTACCCTCAATTATGGACCCTTCTTTTTTTTGCAGCGTGGCTGCTGCCACTGATCGCCAATTCCATTTGGCAACTGTTTCATAAGTCTGAAAGTATGCACTGGCGGGCGCATCTTTTAGAAATACGCGACAATGCCATCAGTAGCCTGGCGCATATCCTGTTCAGCATTCTCTGTCTTCCTTTTGAAGCCGTTCAAAACCTGGATGCTATTTTCCGGGCCAACTGGCGGATGCTGATCTCCCATCACCGGCTGCTGCAGTGGACCCCGTCCGGCATGGCTGGCGGAAAACAAAAAAGTATCCCCGGGGCTTATGCCTATATGTGGCCTTCGGTATTAATCCCAGCCGGCATCGTTGCCTTGCTGATCATCATCAATCCCACTGCGCTGTGGCTGGCGGGTCCCATCCTTGCAGCATGGTTACTGGCGCCGGCGGTGGCCTGGAAGGTAAGTACCCCTTCCACCAAAAGGACGGTGGACCTGTCGTCAAAGGATATCGAACGGCTGCATTTTTATGCCCGTAAAACCTGGGCTTATTTTGAAGACTTTGTGGCGCAGGAAGACAACTGGCTGGCCCCGGATAACTATCAGGAGCACCCGATAGCATCATTGGCACACCGCACATCTCCCACCAATATCGGTCTTGCACTGCTCTCCAATTTATCTGCGTACGATTTTGGTTATTTATCCGTTAACAAAATGACGGAGCGCACCTATAAAACCTTTGAATCGCTTTCGGCACTGGAACGTTACCGCGGTCATTTCTACAACTGGTACGATACGGTTTCACTGGTTCCCCTGCAGCCCAAATATGTGTCTGCTGTGGATAGCGGCAATTTTATTGCAAGCGTTATGCTGCTGCGGCAGGGGCTGGATGAAATCCGGCAGGAAAAACTCTTTAAGCAACAACATATAAACGGCCTGCTGGATGCTTTTGCCGTATTAAAAAGCGTTTGTGATAAAAAAGCACAGACGGAATTACTGGCTTTGCCCGCCAAGATCCTGAACAACCTGAAAGCCACGTTTCCGCTTTCACTGAACGAACTTGTATCACAGCTGAGCGCGTTGCAGGAACAGGCCGGTCTTTTAAAGAGCAGCAGCCTCATGGCTGCAAACGCCGAAGCACTGAACTGGACCGAACGCCTGGAAAACCAGCTGACGGACCTCCTTACCTGCATCCGGACCTTTTGCCCATGGACGCAGCACCTGCCGGTTCCGGACGCATATTCCCGGTTGCGGATCCTGGAGGAAATACCTTCGATCAATAATATACTGGAGCTGCAACGCATATTGCCCGGGTATATTCATGAACACATCAGCGAAACCGGCAATAATGCTGATACAGCACATTTAGATCTGTTATTGAAAGCACTGGAAACAGGTGCCGCCGCCGCCGACCGGTTCCTGTCGGGACTTGAAAAAATAAAACATAATTGTGTTGAATTTTCAACGGCAGACTACGATTTCCTTTATAATAAAACCCAGCACCTTTTCCACATCGGATATAATGTAAGCGAGGATGCCGCCGATAAAAGCTATTACGACATGCTGGCCTCCGAAGCCCGTTTGGGTATTTTCGCAGCCATCGCACAGGGGAAGATTCCGCAAACGGCCTGGTTTACGCTTGGCCGGCTGGTTACCAATATGGGCAACAACCCGGTATTGCTGTCCTGGAGCGGGTCCATGTTCGAGTACCTGATGCCTCAGCTGCTGATGCCCTCTTATGAAAATACGCTGCTGGACCGCAGCAATAAAGGCGCTGTAAAAAACCAGATCGAGTATGGTAATAAGAACAATATCCCCTGGGGTATTTCAGAATCGGGTTATAACCTGGTAGATACCAGCCTCCACTATCAATACCAGTCGTTCGGCATTCCCGGCCTGGGGTTAAAAAGAGGCTTGGCAAATGACCTCGTTATTGCTCCTTATGCAACCATGATGGCCCTGATGATTGATCCGGCTGAAGCGATGGACAACCTCCGGACCCTGTCACAAAAAGGATTTGAAGGCCGTTATGGTTTTTATGAAGCCATCGATTATACCCCGTCGCGCATGCCGCGGGGCCAGTCCCATGCCATCATAAAATCGTTTATGGTGCATCACCAGGGAATGAGCTTCCTGGCTATGGCATACCTCCTGCTGGATAAAAAAATGCAGGAACGGTTTATCAGGGATCCGCAATTTCAGTCGGCCCTGCTATTGCTCCAGGAAAAAGCGCCACGCTCTACAAACTTCTATGAGCATACAGAAGATAACAGTGCGCGGCAAACGGTTTCTCATGAGTCGCATATGCGGGTACTCACTACTCCCAACACGCCCGTTCCGGAGGTACAGCTATTATCCAACGGAAGGTATGCCCTCATGGTCAGTAACAGCGGCGGCGGCTATAGCCGCTGGAAGGGCATTGCATTAAACCGCTGGCGGGAAGACACGACATTGGACAACTGGGGTATATTCTGTTATATAAAAGACCTGAGTACGGGTCATTTCTGGTCCAACACCTATCAGCCCACCCTCCGGAAAAGCAAGGCCTATGAAACGGTGTTTTCACAGGGGCACATCGTATTCCGCCGTGTGGATGATGGTTTTGAAACAAAAACAGACCTGGTGGTTTCACCGGAGGACGATGTGGAGATCCGCCGTATCCGGATCACTAACCGGTCCGCATCTACCAAAACCATAGAGGTCACCAGTTTTGGAGAAGTGGTGCTGGCAGACCAGGCAGCCGATGAGGCACATCCGGCCTTTAGCAATTTATTTGTACAAACGGAGATTGAAAAAGATACCGGGGCCATCCTCTGTACGCGCCGGCCCAGGGCCCGGAAGGATACGCCCCCATGGATGTTCCACAGTTTTATGGTGTATGGAGCCACCAGCGAACAGGTATCGTATGAAACTGACCGCATGCGGTTCATTGGCCGCGGCCGGTCCGTTGCCGCTCCCGCAGCCCTGAAGCAGGATGGTGCGCTTTCAGATACAGCAGGCTCGGTACTGGACCCCGTTGTTGCCATCCGGCACCGGATTACACTGAAAGGCCGCCAAACGGTAACGCTGGACCTGGTAATGGGCATTGCCGAATCGAAAGAGAGCTGTATGGGCCTGCTGGCCAAGTACCAGGACCGGTATATCAAGAACCGGGTATTTGAACTGGCTTGGACCCATAGCCAAGTGCTGCTGCGCCAGATCAATGCCACCGAAGTAGAAGCCCAGCTTTTCAATGCCATTGCCGGCTCTATTATTTATGCCAACAATAACTTCCGGGCTGCCGCTTCAGTTATTGAAAGCAATTTAAAAGGGCAGCCGGGGCTTTGGAGCTATGCCATTTCCGGCGACCTGCCCATTGTGCTGGTGCGCGTAAAAGATAGCAACAATATCGACCTGGTTAAACAGCTGATCAAAGCACACTCATACTGGTCATTAAAAGCATTGCGGGTAGACCTTGTGATCTGGAATGATGATTTCGGATCCTACCGCCAGGTGTTCCAGGACCAGGTGATTGGTTTTATCACCGCTACCAGCGGCGGCGTGCTGGATCAGCCCGGTGGTATTTTTGTAAGGGCGGGCGACCAGATCTCCAGCGAAGACCGCATCTTGTTTCAGACCGTTGCCCGGGTTATTTTTGATGATGACAAGGGTACGCTGGCGGAACAGGTGCTTCGGAAAACACCGGCAAAAGGACTGCCCGAGCCGCTTGCCGTGCAGCCGCGGCATCCCAAAACAGACCCGCAGCAAACCGTGGCGCTGCCCGGTCAGCTGCTGTTTAACAATGCTACCGGCGGATTTACACAGGATGGTAAAGAATACATCCTGGAATCCGGACAAGAGAAAAAATCCCCGGCGCCCTGGTGCAACATCATTGCCAATAAAGAAATCGGGTCCATGCTCTCCGAAAGCGGATCGGCCTATACCTGGGTAGACAATGCGCAGGCATTCCGGCTTAGCCCCTGGCAAAACGACCCGGTAACCGACAAATGCGGCGAGGCCTATTATATCCGGGATGAAGAAACCGGCGTATACTGGTCGCCCACGCCCCTGCCCGCACCCGGCAAAAACGCCTACGTTACCCGGCATGGCTTTGGGTATTCGGTTTATGAGCATATTCATTATGGCATTGCGTCGGAATTTTGGGTGTATGTAGATGAAGCCTTGCCCGTGAAATATGTGGTTCTGAAGCTGCGCAATCTTACCAGCCAGCAACGTAACCTATCGGTAACCGGCTATGTGGAATGGGTACTGGGCGACCTGGCACATAAAAACAAAATGTTTGTGGTGGCCGACAAGGATCCCCAAACCAACGTATTGTTTGCACGCAACCGTTATAACTCAGCCTTTTCAGAAAAGGTGGCCTTTTTTGATACCGATGCGCGCGAGAAAACATTCACCTGCGACCGTACAGAATTCATCGGCAGGAACGGCACCCTTAGCCGCCCCGAAGCACTTTCGCGAAAGCATCTTTCCGGTAGAACCGGTGCGGGTCTTGATCCCTGTACAGCACTACAGGTAGTCATACACCTGGCACCGGAAGAAGAGCAGGAGATCGTATTTCGTATGGGCGCGGGCAGAAACGAACAGGAAACCCGGGAACTGGTGGAAAAGATAAAAGGAAATGCCTTTGCACAGGAGGCCCGGATAAAGGTACACGACCAGTGGAACCATATCCTGGGCGCTGTTTTTGTAAAAACCCCGGATGCAGCCATGAATGTGATGACCAATGGCTGGTGGCTGTACCAAGCGCTGGCCTGCCGGGTTTGGGGCCGAAGCGGATTCTATCAATCCGGTGGGGCCTTCGGTTTCCGCGATCAGTTACAGGATGTACTGGCATTGATGCATACGACGCCCGAAATTACAAGAGAACAGATCCTCCTGGCTGCTTCGCGGCAATTTAAGGAAGGGGATGTGCAGCATTGGTGGCACCCGCCCAGCGGCCGCGGTGTGCGTACAACCTGCTCCGACGATTATCTCTGGCTTCCGTATGTAACCGCCCGGTATATTACCGCCACAGGCGACAGGGAAATATTGAATGAATACGTATCCTTTATAGACGGGCGTCCTTTACAGCCGGATGAAGAATCGTATTACGATCTGCCCGTGTTCCTGAATCATTGGGAAACCTTGTACAATCACTGTAAACATGCCATTCGCCATGGATTAAGATTCGGGCAGCACGGATTGCCGCTGATCGGGTCGGGCGACTGGAACGATGGCATGGATAAAGTGGGCGAACACGGGAAAGGCGAAAGCGTTTGGCTGGCATTTTTCCTTTACGATGTACTTACACACTTCGCCGTTATTGCTGCGGAATATGGCGATGAAGATTTTACCACGCTTTGTAAAACAGAAGCTGCAAAATTAAAAGAGCATATTCATCAGAATGCCTGGGATGGCGACTGGTACCGCCGTGCTTACTTCGATGACGGTACGCCCCTGGGATCTGCTTCTAACGAAGAATGTAAGATCGACTCCATTTCCCAAAGCTGGTCCCTGCTATCCGGCGGCGGCGAGCCGGAGCGGAGTTTACAGGGCATGCAGGCATTGAACAAATACCTGGTAGACCGGCAGAACAAGATCATTAAACTGCTGACTCCACCCTTTGACAAATCGGATCTGTATCCCGGCTATATCAAAGGTTATGTGCCCGGAGTGCGTGAAAATGGCGGTCAATACACACATGCTGCCATCTGGACCATCATGGCCTTCGCCGCTTTAAAAGACAGGGAACGGGTATGGGAATTGTTCTCCATGGTAAACCCGGTGAATCATACGCTTACGGCTGCCGACGTTGAAAAATACAAAGTGGAGCCTTATGTAATGGCCGCGGATGTTTATGGTGCGCCCCCGCATGAAGGCCGGGGTGGCTGGACCTGGTATACAGGTTCTGCAGGCTGGACGTATCAGCTGGCGATCGGTTCCATCCTGGGATTGCACCGGGAAGGCGAGCGCCTTTACCTGAATCCCTGCATTCCTGATGCATGGGACGCATATGAGATCCGCTACCGGTTTGGAAATACGGTTTATCATTTACAGGTTAAAAACAATAAAAAAGATGGCCATATCCGGCTCAGCGAAAACGGGCAAGCCTTAAATGATCCGTTTATCGCATTGCAGGACGACGGTAATGAACATCATGTACTCGTGGAATTGTAAGTACTTTTTAAGATCAGATGATCCGCTGGCGGGGTAGATATATAAGTTGACCTTAGGTGCTGATTATTGCACGCTTAATGCCTGAAATAAACGGCAGCAGTTGTATCAAAAGCACCTTTATAATGCCTTGACACGCGGAGTGTTTGATTTGCATAGCAAAACCGATGAGGCAACGACAAATACGCTTCAGGTCACCCTGAACTTGTTTCAGGGTCTATTGGAACGATCCACATAGATTTTGAAACAATCCCGATTGATCGGACAGCATAACTAAAGTACGATTGGGTTTCAATGTATCACTCCATGGGTCATCCTGAAGATGTTATCCGGGCCTGTTCTGGGATGACATTTTCAGGATCTGGTTGAATAATACATAGATACCGAAACAAGCTGCCAATGACAAAGTAGCAACTTTTGATACAATTTCTGTGTATCTGCGGCATTCAAAATATATAGCTTAGTCAAATTCATAGGTCCCGTCCTGGCTTCCCTGCGTTCATTATAGCAAAATCATCCCGAATGAAGTATTTTCGCTCTATACAGAAATACAGCATTTATTCATATGAAGAAATTGTTCCCATTCACCATCGGCCTTGCCATTATCAGCAACCTTACCGGAACCATTGCCGCACAAACCACCATCCCTGTTGAAACCGGGAATGTAGCCGTAGTGCTGCAAACAGATAAGAACAATCATTTAAAGATCATTCATACCGGGAAAAAATTACAGGCGCCGGATGAGTATACGGCAGCAGGCCGGATGTACCATCTTTCCGGCGATGGCGGAAGCTCTAACAACAATGCTTTTACCGTGGCAGGGATCGATAATAATTTTTCCGAACCGGCCATTGCGGTGGTACATGCAGATGGTAATAACTCGCTCGACCTTCGCTATGAAAACTATACGGTAACCCATGAAGATGCTGCTACGCTTACGAAGATCACGTTAAAAGATGCCGTGTACCCGTTTTATGTAGACCTTTTTTTTAAAGCCTGGAAAAACGAAGACGTTATGGAACAATGGAGCGTGATCCGGCATATGGAAAAAGGAACCGTAACCCTTAACAAATACGCCTCGGCCAATCTTTACTTCTATAATAAAGATTACTACCTTACCAGCTATAACGGCAATTGGGCAAAAGAGATGCAGCCGGAGCAAACACAGCTGAAACAGGGCATGCATACCATCCAGTCGCGACTGGGTACCCGCGAAAACCTGGTTGGCTCGCCCAATTTTATGCTGGCACTGGACGCACCGGCTACCGAAACCAGTGGTACGGTAATGCTGGGACAGATCGCCTGGAACGGAAATTATTCCATACAGTTTGAAACGGATATCAATAAAAAAATGCACCTCGTAGCGGGCATCAATCCCTACCAGTCTGCCTATACCCTTAAACCAGGCACCACGTTTGAAACCCCGCGGTTTACCTATACGCTGTCCTTTACAGGAACCGGAACCGGCAGCCGCAACCTGCAGAACTGGTTGCGCAACCACCAGCTGCTGGATGGCAAGGGGCAGCGGCTTACCTTACTGAACAACTGGGAGGCCACCTATTTTGATTTTGACCAGGAAAAACTGGTAGGGCTTTTTAAAGGCGCTAAGGATCTTGGAGTAGATCTCTTCTTGCTGGACGATGGCTGGTTTGGTAATAAATACCCGCGAAATGGCGATAAGGCCGGCCTGGGCGACTGGCAGGAAAACAAAAAGAAATTGCCGGATGGCATTCCTTACCTGGTAAATGAAGCAGGGAAACAGGGCATCCGGTTCGGCATCTGGATTGAACCGGAAATGGTGAATCCCAAAAGCGAGCTCTATGAAAAACACCTGGATTGGGTGCTGCGCGAACCTCAACGCTCGGAAATCTATTACCGGAATCAGCTGGTGCTGGACCTTACCAACCCCCAGGTGCAGGATTTCGTATTTGGGGTGGTGGATGGCTTATTTAAAAAGAACCCGGACCTGGCCTTTATCAAATGGGATTGCAATGCGCCGGTATTTAACGGGCACTCGCAATACCTGGAAAAGAGCAGGATCCCGCAATCGCATTTATACGTGGAGTATACCCGCGGGCTCGAAAAGGTATTACAACGTATCCGTGCCAGATATCCCAAAGTGCCGATGATGCTTTGTTCCGGCGGCGGCGGTCGATCGGATTACAGCTCCCTCAAATACTTTACTGAATTCTGGTTGAGCGATGACACCGACCCGCTGGAACGGGTATTCATTCAATGGAATTACTCTTATTACTACCCCGCCATTGCCATGTGTAATCATGTAACCGACTGGGGCAAACAACCGCTGAAATACCGCGTGGATGTAGCGTCAATGGGCAAGCTTGGGTTCGATATCCGCGCCAACGAGCTCAAACCGGAAGACCGCTCTTTCTGTCAGGAAGCCGTTAAAAACTACAACGGTTTTAAAGATATTGTATGGCACGGTGATCTGTTCCGGCTGGTGAATCCTTATCAAAGCGATCTGGCCTCGCTCATGTTTGTAAATCAGGACAAGCGCAGGGCCGTTATGTTCAACTATCTTACCAACTCAAGGTATATCAGCGAAGCGGCTGCAAACCCGATAAGGCTACAGGGGCTTGATCCCGCAAAAAAATACCGGATCCGGGAGCTGAACCTCTATGCCAATCAAAAATCCGGCATCGATGAAAGCAACACCT
The DNA here is from genome assembly GCF_021044425.1 of Niabella pedocola. Taxonomy (GTDB): domain Bacteria; phylum Bacteroidota; class Bacteroidia; order Chitinophagales; family Chitinophagaceae; genus Niabella; species Niabella pedocola. Next base: position 1,880,036 of record NZ_JAJNEC010000005.1, read on the forward strand.
ACAGTGGTGATTTTTTAATGACCATCGGGTTCAACCCCAATGTAACCTTGAGCCGAACCAGTGTGGTGTTGAGTATAGAAGCATTGTAACGGTCCGATTCAGGGTGCCTTTTTTTTGCTCACAGATTACACGGATTTACACCGACGTCTAAGAACCGAACGCGGAAAGCTGATAGCTGAGTGCTGATGACCATCAGCTGATAGTTTTAATAACCCTCGCCGGGTTACCCGCTGCAAAGCTATTTGCCGGCACATCCCGCGTTACCACGCTGCCTGCACCAATCACGCAATTATCGCCAATATGTACCCCGGGCAATATGGTTACATTTCCGCCAACCCAAACACTATCGCCGATAACCACTTCTTTTGCATATTCCAACCCTGTATTCCGTTCCGCCGCCTTCATAGGATGCAATGGTGTATAGATCTGCACACCGGGTCCAAACATGCAATGATCGCCAATGGTCACCTGCATCGTATCGAGGATGGTGCAATTGAAGTTAAAGAATACATGGTCTCCAATGTTAATATGCACTCCATAATCGCAAAAGAAAGGACCTTCAATATAGAGCCCCTTTCCCTGACGGGGGATCAGCATTTTCAGAATGGCGGCCTTTGCATCATGGTCTGTTGCGTTACATTGGTTATACTCCTGGCAGAGACGGTGTGCCTGGTCGCTCATGGCCCGCAGCTCAGGATCAGACGGAGTATAAAGTGCTCCTGAAAGCATTTTTTCTTTTTCGGTAGGCATTGAAGACGGTTTTATATGCCGTAAATATAACAAAAGCCGAAGCACATAAACAGGATGTGCGGGATTGTACCCAGTTCTTTAATTGCTGGCCTGGTTAGAATAAAAGCACCGTTTTTTTACATATCGACCGTGCGAAAGCTTTCCGGAGCGGACCATCGTATATAAAAAAATCGTACTTTCAAATATGGCTACTATGAAAACCCTGTCGATGGCCCCGATAGGCCGGTACATCGACCCGCTAACTGACTTCGGCTTCAAAAAACTATTTGGTTCGGAACCCCATAAAGACCTGCTGATTGCATTTTTGAATGCGTTGTTCAAAGGCCGCAAACAAATATGCGACCTGGTATATACGCCACAGGAAAACAACGGTCCGGCAAAACATTACCGGAAGACCATTTTTGATTTAACCTGTACCGGGACAAACCGGGAAACCTTTATTATCGAAGTGCAACGGGCCAATCAGAAATTCTTCACCGATCGCGCCATTTTTTATACTGCCAGCCGGATACACGGGCAGGGCCCAAGGGGAAATAAACATTGGGACTTTGAATTAAAGGAAGTGTATTTTGTGGGCCTTATGGACTTTACAGTTCATAACACCCCACCCGGCAAATACCTGCACCGGATACATCTTACGGAAGAAGAAACCGGAGAAGTGTTTTATAACAAGCTGGGATTTATATTTTTAGAGTTGCCCAATTTTAACCTGGAAGAAAAAGACGTAAAAACCGACCTGGAACGTTGGCTGTATGTACTGCGCAATATGGCGAAGTTGGATAAAATTCCGGTAATTTTGCAAAAGAAGATATTTCAGAAACTATTTAAAATTGCTGAAGTAGCCAATTTAAAAGCGGAGGAATATATGTTATATCAAAAAGACGTTTTAAATAAGTGGACCGAATATTCCGTATTAAAAACTGCGGAAGAGAACGGCATAGCTGAAGGCAAGGCAGCAGTTGTTGCCAACCTGATTGACAAATTTGGCTTTACGGATACGCAGGCCATGCATGCCGCTGATGTTTCCCTTGATTTTGTAAAAAAAGTCCGCGCTTCTTTAAAGAAAAAGAAATAGGTGTTCTTAAATAAAACGAAAGAACCGCTCCTGTTACCGGGTAGCGGTTCTTTTGTTTTTGAGATACCCATAAATGGATTGCCCGCTGCATTATCATTATTCCCCAACAACCCCGTATTTTTGCCGGATTCTTTCGTGCAGACACAAAAAAAACATACCGGGTTAAAGTGGATACTGGCAGGGTTGGTATTCGCCGTATTATGGTCATCTGCATCTACAGCAACCAAAGTAGCACTAACTGTTTCCCAGCCATTGGTAATTGCTGTAATGCGCTTTGGTGTAGCCGCGTTCATCATGCTGATCATTGCACACCTGGTGCTTCGCAAGCCCCTCCCCCGTAAAAAAGAATGGAAACCGCTGATCATTTACGGAATGCTGAACATCACCATTTACCTGGGGCTGTATGTAATTGCCATGCAGCAGGTAACAGCCAGCATCGGCGCCTTAACGGTGGCGGTTAGCCCTGTGTTCATCAGCTTTATTTCCGTGTTCTTTTTAAAAAAGCCATTGCCACTCCGCATTCTTCTTGCCATCTGCATTTGCCTGCTCGGCATCCTGGTAGTAGCCTGGCCCTTATTGGGCGGAGCTTCGGTAACACCCTTAGGGTTGATCTTATTGTTGGCCAGTATGCTTTCATACTCCATCGGCACCATTTATTTTTCGTCAAGAAGCTGGGGACAAATGCACCTGTTTGTCATCAACGGCTGGCAAACTTTTTTCGGAGGGCTGCTTATGTTGCCCATTGCGCTGTATACCTATAAAGGAACAGCCAACCATTACACCGCCGCGTTCTGGGGAGGCACCCTTTGGCTGGCCATACCGGTTTCTATCGGCGCCGTTGCATTGTGGCTTCACCTGTTGAAACAGGATGCCGTAAAAGCGGGCATGTGGCTGTTTATCTGCCCGGTATTCGGCATCATCATTGCGGCACTTTGGGTACACGATCCCGTAAGCATCTATACCATTGCCGGTGTATTAATGGTATTAGCCGGTTTGGCGCTTAGTCAGCTCGAAAAACGCAAAACCGATAAGCATTAAACATTATTATACCGTTTGCTAAACATAGCGCTATCATTGTATATGAAAATAGTACCACATACAAGAAATGACCGGACAGTTGCTGAAATAACAAGTGAAGAAATATACCTTCAGCAAATAGAAGATGGTATCGATCTTATAGGAAATGTCTATTACCAGGGATATGATCATGTTATCCTGCATGCCGGTAATATAACACCGGCCTTCTTTGACCTGCGCACAAAGCTGGCTGGTGAAATCCTGCAAAAATTCACCAACTACCGGATATGTGTGGCAATTGTCGGTAATTGGGAAAACATTACCTCCGACAGTTTACATGATTTCATCCGCGAAAGCAATGCCGGACGGCAGGTATATTTTACAGATACGATCGACAATGCCCTTGAAAAACTGACCCGGTAACCCTTCATAAACACAGCATACCGGGTATAAAAAAAGGATCAGCTGCGCCGGTTCAATACGGATAAAAACCAATCATAATTGCCAGGCAACCGCTCATACAATTTTTTTTGCAGAAAAAAATCTTTTTATAAATTAGCGCACCTTTTACTCAAGAACAATCAACGTTTGCACTCAAAAAGGTATTTCCATATTTGAGGCGCTATTATTTTATTAATGAATTTTATTATTTATTAATGTTATGTTAGCACAACAACGTCTAATTTCGTTACAGAGCGGAAGTAAAAAAGTATTCCGCTACCTGCTGTTTTTATCAGCACTTGTTTTTCACCCCGGGTTCTCCTTTTCCCAATCACCGGGTTCTGCATTTACCGCCCGGCTAATGAACCTGGAAGCGGCCGTTAGTGAAACCTTCCGGTACAATGCCACCCTTCACAATGAAGCGCGACAGGCGAAGATCTATGAGCTGAAGTCCGATGCACCCATCGGGTGGAGTGTAGCATTTAAAGTAGAGGGAAGCCAGGTAGCTTCTTTCCGGCTGGATTCGAACCGGACGCAGGACATTTCCATAGAGGTGGTGCCGTCTCCGGCAGCCAAACCCGGTAAGTACAGTATTCCTTTAAAAGCCGTCTCCGGCACCGATACAGCCGCATTGACCATTGAAGCGGTGGTAAAAGGATCCTATGCCGTAGAACTAACAACACCTACCGGCAGGTTAAGTGATGAGGTTACGGAAGGATCTTCCACGCAGTTGCATCTGGTGGTGCGGAACACTGGCACCATTGCGCTGGACAACCTGGAACTTTCCGCGCAGGCGCCGTCGCAGTGGGAGGCATCTTTTGAACCTTCGAAGATCAGCCGGCTGGATCCGGGAAAAACCATTGATGTAACCGCAAACCTGAAGGTACCGGATAAAACCATTGCAGGAGATTACGTAGCTAATTTCAGCATAAAGAACCCGAACGCCAATGCCAGTGCTGCGTTCCGCATAACGGTAAAAACCTCATTCCTCTCCGGCTGGATCGGGATGCTGGTAATCCTGCTGGCCATAGCAATCATCTATTACCTGATCCGCAAATACGGAAGGAGATAAGTATGGAAGCTCCGATCATTGAACTGAAGGGGTTAACAAAATGTTACCGCTCACTTCGGGCAGTCGATAACCTGGACCTGGCTATTCATAAAGGAGAAATCTTCGGGCTACTGGGCCCCAATGGCGCCGGCAAATCCACTACGATCCTTATGATGCTGGGTCTTACAGAACCTACTTCCGGTACGGCAACGGTATGTGGTTTTAACGCTACAAGAGATCCCATACCGGTAAAGCGGAAAGTGGGTTATATGCCAGACAATGTAGGCTTTTATAACAACATGACAGCCCTGGAGAACCTGGTATATATCGGGCGCCTGAATGGCATTCCGGAGCACGAGGTAAAAGAACGTGCCCGGGATACACTGGAAGAAGTGGGCCTGGCCGGAGCCCTGAACAAACGGGCCGCCACCTTTTCCCGGGGAATGAAACAACGGCTGGGCCTGGCAGATGTATTGATCAAGCGCCCGGAAGTGATCATCCTGGATGAGCCCACCCTGGGCATCGATCCCAGCGGGGTAAAAGATTTTCTTACACTTATAAAGCAGCTGAGCCGGCAACAGGGGCTTACGGTTTTGTTGTCTTCCCATCACCTGCACCAGGTACAGCAGGTCTGCGACCGGGTGGGCATTTTCGTTGGCGGAAAACTATTGGCGGAAGGCAATATTGACGCACTGGCCGGTAACCTGTTTTCCAGCGAACCTTTTGTTGTGGAAATAGCGGTTAAAAATGTGGCACCCGACACATTGAAAACCGATCTGTTAGCAATAGATACGGTGAAAAAAGTGCATATAAACGATCAGCTGCTGCAAATATCCGGAGATACCGACATCACACCCGAGCTGGTACGTTTTCTTGTACAAAAAGGCATGGACATTACAGGTGTACAACGACGGACCTATGGTTTAGATGAAATTTATGAACGTTATTTTGAAACCAATTTAAATGAAAACAGTTCCAGTGAAAAATCCAGCGGTTTATTTCAAAGGTCTTTTTTCAGGAAACGTAAGTAGCCGGAAAAAACCGGTGGGTGAACAGCCATTTTCAGTGATGGTCCGGAAGGAAGTGGCCGACCATATCCGCAGCTGGCGATTCATTATATTACTGGCTATTATGTTGCTGACCTTTTTGGGTTCGATGTACGTATCCTTATCCAATATTTCCAGAGCGGTAGGAAATACGGAAGACCCCGACCGGTTGTTCCTATACCTCAAACTGCTAACAATCACAGATAATAGTCTGCCGCCCTTTCACATCTTTGTAGGCTTCCTGGGGCCGCTGTTGGGCATTGGACTTGGATTTGACGCTATCAACGCGGAGCAGAATAACGGCACCCTGATCCGCTTGCTGGCCCAGCCAGTGTACCGGGATAATTTACTGCTGGCCAAGTTCACGGGTGCCCTTGTTGTGATCAGTGTACTGTTTTTGTCATTGGCCTTGCTGATGATCGGCGGCGGATTGATTATTACCGGCGTACACATGGAGCCACAGGAGTTTTTGCGCATCCTTTGTTTTATTGTACTTACCATTGTGTATGTGGGCTTCTGGCTCAACCTGTCTATTTTGCTTTCGGTCGTTTTTAAACAGGCAGCCACGTCTGCATTAACGGCCATCGGGATCTGGTTATTCTTCACTATTTTTTACCAGATGGTCATGAGCCTGGTGATCAAGGCGGCACTACCGGATCCGGCCCTTCTTTCGCCGGATGAGGTGGCGGGTTATAACAGTACCATTACCACGTTCCTGAGAATGGCACCCAGCCAGCTTTATGCAGATGGTACAACTACGCTGTTGATGCCTTCGGTGCGAAGCCTGGGACCGTTGTCGATGGAGCAAATGGCAGGAGCAATCCCTACTCCACTTTCGCTGCGGGAAAGTATTATGATCGTATGGCCCCAGCTATGCGGCTTGCTGGCGGCTACCCTGGTATGTTTTGCCCTGGCATATCATCGCTTTATGAGAAGAGAAATACGGAACTGATCGCTGTAGATATACTCCGGGAAAGAACGACATTCTTCAGTTCGCAGCGATTTTATATCCATTGCAGCGATGTTTCTGTGCCATTATCTCTAATTTCGTAGTCTGGGTACGCTTTATGGACCGGAGGCAATATGGCCTCGTAAAAAATTTTAAAGTAAAACGGCACGTGGTGCGTCTTCCATAACAGAAATTCCGACCCGGCAATGGCCACTCATCGTGTATAAAGTATATCATGCAGGAAAGAACAAACGCCCGTAAAGCAGCAAAGCCCAATATGTTTGCCATGTTAAAGCCCTATAAAGGGCTTATCATCGTATTATTATTGCTGGCTTTGTTTAGTAATGGATTGAGCCTCGTCATTCCTAAACTGGTCCAATCGGCCATCGATGATTTTTCCCAAAACCGGTTTCAGCTGCAGCGGCTGATACTTTATTTCACCGGTGCTTCCGTGCTGATCCTGGTGCTTACCTATTTGCAAAGTCTCGTTCAAACCTATGCCTCGGAAAAAGTGGCCCGGGACCTGCGGGAGCAACTGGCCGGGAAAATATCCCGTCAAACACATGCCTTTATCCAGGAAACAAGCCCGGATAAACTGCTGACCAATATTACCTCTGATGTAAACGCGGTTAAGACTTTTGTTTCACAGGCCATTGTCAATATCATTTCCTCCATCGTGCTCATCGTGGGTACCGCCATCCTTTTACTTAGCATCAACTGGAAGCTGGGCCTCATCGTGCTCGGCGTGATCCCCATCATTGGCCTCACCTTTATGCTGGTATTTAAAAAAGTAAAATCGCTTTTCAAACGTTCGCAGGAGGTGATCGATAAGCTCAATAAGACCATTAATGAATCGATACTGGGCGCAGCACTGATCCGGGTGCTCAATGCACAGTTTCAGGAATACAATAAATTTATGGAGGCCAGCGGTGAAGCCCGGAACCTGGGATTGTCCATCCTCCGGTTATTTGCCACGCTCATCCCCATTATTGTGTTTACGGCCAACCTGGCGGTATTGGCGGTAGTGGTCATCGGCGGCCGCTTTGCCATTACCGGTTCAATGACCATGGGCGCATTTGCGGCGTTTAACAGCTACATCGCCATCCTGATCTTTCCCATCTTGCTCATCGGGTTTATGAGCAACCTGATTGCAAGGGCTTCGGCTTCTTATGCCCGTATTCACCAGGTGCTTACGGCGCAGGATACCGAAGAAGGGGGCGATTTTGAAAAGCAACTGGAAGGTGCTATTGAAGTGAAGGAACTTACCGTGGCATTTGGCGAAAAAAAAGCATTGGATGCGGTTTCCTTTTATGTAAAACCAGGATCCCGTACCGCCATCATCGGGCCTACTGCCGCCGGTAAAACGCAATTGTTTTATGCGTTAACCACATTGATCAAACCCCAGCATGGAACTATTTATTATGATAATGTTCCTATAGCAACATATAACCAGGAAGTATTATTGCGCCAGATCGGACTGGTATTCCAGGATGCTATCATCTTTAATATGAGCCTGAGGGAGAATATTGCCTTTAATGCCGATGTTTCGGAAGCCGCCCTGCAAAAAGCCGTACAGACCGCAGAACTTTCCGATTTTGTGGCATCGCTTCCTAACGGACTGGATACAGAAGTGTCTGAGCGGGGACTTAGCTTATCCGGGGGACAGAAGCAACGCATCATGCTGGCGCGGGCATTGGCCGGCAATCCGAAAATTTTATTGCTGGATGAGTTTACGGCACGGGTAGACCGTACCACCGAACAGCGGATCTGGAAAAATGTAGCGGCAAACTACCCGGGCATTACAATCGTTTCCATTACCCAGAACCTGGAGCCGGTAAAGGATTATGAGCAGATCATTTTATTAATGGAAGGTGAACTGGTGGCCAAAGGTACCCATGAAGAACTACTACAATCCAATCCCGAATACAACCAGATCTTACAGAGTCAGCAAAGCCTGAACAATTATCAAACTACAGAAGCCTAACAATATGCAGGAACAAAACGGCAACCATCAAACAGATTACAACCTGAACCGGGAGCAGAAAAGCCCGGCCGGTGCGGCATTGCGTAAGATGTTCCGGTTTATGAAGGGGGAAAAAAGGAATCTAGGGATTGCCTTTTTTGTAATGATGCTGAATGCCGGTCTTACCATGCTTACGCCCTACCTGATTGGTTATATTGTAGATCATTTTATCCTTAAAAAACAATATGGCCTTTTAATGCAGTACAGTGCGCTCCTGCTGGGCATCTATATTGTTTGGGCCGGTACGGAATACCTGCAGGCCAAGCTGATGGGCGGCGTTGGACAGCGTATGCTGTATACCCTGCGGAATGAAGTGTTTAATAAACTGCAGCAATTGCCGGTTGCGTTCTTTAATAGCAACCGTTCCGGAGACCTGATCTCGCGCATCAATAACGATACAGATACGGTGAACCAGTTCTTTTCCCAATCGCTGATGCGGTTTATGGATAGTATCTTTTCGATGATCGGGGTAGCGGTATTTGTACTGTCCATTCACTGGGAACTGGGTGCCGCATCATTGATCCCGGCTGTTTTTATCCTGCTGTTTGCATTGGTTGTTTCTCCCTGGGTGAAGAAAAAGAATGCCATCAGCTTAAAAGCAAACGGGGATCTTAGTGCCAACATACAGGAAGGACTTCACAATTTTAAAACCATTATTGCGTTTAACCGGCGCGATTACTTCCGGGCCCGTTTTTCAAAGGCTAACGACATCAACTACAAAACATCCATAACAGCGGGTATCGCCAATAATTTGTTTACGCCCGTATTTGGCTTCTTTTCTAACCTGGCACAACTGATCGTGCTGGGTTTTGGAATTTACCTGATTATTGAGGGACAGTTCACATTAGGATTGCTGATCAGCTTTATGAGTTATGTGCAATATTTTTACCGGCCGTTGCGTGAGCTGGCAGCATTGTGGGCCAGTTTTCAAACGGCGCTGGCGGCCTGGGACCGCATCTCCGTGATCCTTTCCCGCCAATCGAACCTGCCGGTATTAAGTAAAACAGATACGGCTATGTCTACATCGGGTAACGTATTGACATTTCAGCACGTATCCTTCAGTTACCCGGATGGTAAAAGCGTATTGCACGATATTAACTTTAACCTGCAGCGCGGGAAGACCTACGCGCTGGTGGGACCCACCGGTGGCGGTAAAAGTACTACGGCGGCACTGATCGCACGGTTATATGATCCTACGGAAGGATTGGTACTGTTGAACGGACAGGATATCCGTACCTATACTCCAGAAGAGCGTACGCGGGAGATCGGGTTTATTTTGCAGGAGCCGTTTTTATTTACCGGCACGCTCCGGGAAAACATTCTGTATGGCAACGCGGAACTGCGCCAGCTGAATGACGAGCAGCTGCTGCAGGCCATCAGCGATACCGGCTTAAGCGATCTTCTTTCGCGGTTTGATGCCGGTTTGAGCACGCAGCTGGTTACCACTTCGGACTCCGTCAGCCTGGGCCAAAAACAACTCATTGCTTTTATACGAGCCGTATTGCGCAAACCCCAGATCGTGGTGCTGGATGAGGCCACCGCCAACATCGATACCGTTACCGAAAAGATCCTTGAAGAAATATTAGAACGGTTGCCCGCAACCACCACAAAGATCATTATTGCGCACCGGCTAAATACGATCGAAAATGCGGATGAAATTTTCTTTGTCAACGCCGGGGAGGTAATTCCCGCAGGAACCCTGGAGCATGCAATGGATATGCTGCTGCAGCATAAACGGGCCAGTTAAAAACTAAAATATATTAATCAGAACTAATGTATCTTTATGAAAGAATCATTGAAACACTTTCTTTTTTGAACCATTAAGAAGTTAAGCTATATGATGCAGTTACTTAATGGTCCTTAATGTCTTAATGGTTTATATATACACCTCACTGATAAATAAAAAAACCTATGACAAAGAAACAAGTAACACAGCTCTCCTATGAAATTACCGGATATGCCATTAAAGTACATAAAGAATTAGGGCCGGGTTTATTGGAAAGTGTTTATCAAAAATGCCTGGAATATGAGCTTTCCCGGAGTCATTATGGTGTTGTGCGACAGGTTTTGGTGCCAGTCATGTATCAGAATATTGCAATTGATGCCGATCTCCGCCTGGATCTGTTGGTGAATGACTGTGTGGTAGTAGAACTAAAAGCAGTGGAGTGTTTATTACCGGTTCATGAAGCGCAACTGCTTACCTATATGAAGTTATTACAAAAGCCACAGGGCCTGCTTATCAACTTTTATACAGACAATATTACAAAAACCATGAGGCCTCTTGTAAATGAATACTTCAAAGCATTGCCCGAATAACGCACCGTAAACGGCCTCATTTATTCGTTGACGTAGGACAAACAAATTCCGTAACCTTAAACTTACCGGAATCTTTGATGGCCTTAAAACCACCTTGTACATCAATCACCTGATCAAATCCACGTGCTTTTAAAATAGAAGCAAAGATCATGGAGCGGTATCCGCCGGCACAATGCACATACACCGGGTTATTCCGGTCGATGTCCGCAATATGGTTATTGATATAATCGAGCGGCATATTTGCGGCACCGTCAATATGTTCCGCCTGGTATTCACTTTCTTTACGCACGTCCAGGATATGCGGTTGTGCTACTGCCGCCAGCGCTTCCGGGGTAATACTTTCGATCTGGTCCGTTTCCTTACCGGCCTTTTTCCAGGCGCCGATGCCTCCTTTCAGGTAACCGATGGCATAATCATATCCTACACGCGCCAGGCGGGTCACTACTTCGGCTTCGCGCCCTTCGTCGGCAATAATCAGAATTTCCTGTTTCAGATCGGGGATCAGGGTACCTACCCAAACGGCAAAACTGCCGTCGATACCGATATTGATCGAATTGGGAATAAACGCTTTTGCAAAATCCTGGGGTGCGCGGGTATCGAGCATGATTGCGCCTGTATGGTTGGCAGCCTCTTCAAAAGCATCCGGATCCAGGGCATGATTGCCCCGCTCCAGCACCTCGTTGATACTATCGTAACCCTCAATATTCATCAATACATTCTTGGGGAAATATTGGGGCGGTTCTGTTAAACCGTCTGTAACCGCCGTAATAAATTGTTCCCGGGTCAGCTCAGGATTCAATGCGTAGTTCACTTTTTTCTGATGCCCCAGGGTATCCGAAGTTTCGCGGCTCATATTTTTGCCACAGGCGCTTCCCGCACCATGCGCCGGGTAAACGATCAGGTCATCCGGCAGCGGCATTATTTTATTGCGCAGCGAATCAAACAGCAAACCCGCCAGCTTTTCTTTGGTAAGATCCCCTGCAATTTTCTGTGCCAGGTCCGGCCGGCCCACATCCCCGATAAACAGGGTATCCCCAGTAAAAATAGCGGTTTCTTTCCCCGTTTCATCCAGCAGTAAATACACCGTACTTTCCAGTGTATGTCCGGGTGTGTGCAGTACTTTTATTGTGGCATCGCCTATTTTAAACAGCGCGCCGTCCTGCGCAATATGTGCGTCGTATCCCAAATGCGCATCTGTTGGGCCCAAAACGATCCGGGCACCGGTTTTAGCCGCAAGATCAATGTGGCCGCTTACAAAATCTGCGTGAAAATGTGTCTCGAAAATGTATTTGATCGTTACGCCGTCCTTTGCCGCCCGGTCGATATACGGCTGCACTTCCCGCAGGGGATCAATAATCGCCGCTTCACCTTTTGAAGAAATGTAATAGGCCCCCTGGGCGAGGCATCCGGTATAGATCTGCTCTACTTTCATACACACTGTTTTAAACAGCAAAGATCGTTATTTATAATGAACTCATTCTTCACCCTTATTGATTAACAGATAAACAGGCAAAGGGTTTTGCAGGGAACGGTTTTCCCAATTCCCGAGACCGGCTATCTTTAAAAATGATTGATGCGGATAAGGGTGTAATTCTGCTTTTTGCGGGACGGGATCCGAATAAAAACAATACCCGTTCCGGACCTGCAGGTGTGGATTATGATTTTGCTGCCACTACCAATAACTCAGATACATTCACTTCGAGCACCTCAGCTATATCAAATAATGTATCCAGTGTAGGTTGCTGATCATTGGTACACCATTTTGAAACGGTGCTTTTGTTTTTGTCCAGTTGTTCGGCCAGCCACAGATTGGTTCGCCCTTTATCTGCCAACACGCTCTTTATCCGGTTCAGTATGCGTTTTTTTGCCATAGTTAATTGTGGATTACACCATTTAGTTGGCAATATAAGAAACCTCAAATGATCAATATTGAACCATAAATTTCCATAAAAAGAACTAAAATTTAAATTTACAGAAATAAAATGCTGTTTTTCGGAAATTACTGTTACTTTTGATAACACAATCAAATTTTCTATGAAAGATCCGCTCTTTTTTGAAAGTGGGTAGTATACGGGCCTGCTTACGCTCACGGCCAGGATATGATTTCTTTATTAAACCGAAAACAATCCCTGTTTTGAATAGCATCCTAAAAACACTACCATGCGTACAACAAAACCATCTGCGCAAAACTACCACGCGCCATTTATGGAATGGCAGACCGGACAGTATGAGCGGTTTGCCCGTTTCAGCTTTATACTTCCCTACAAATTCCTGCTGCTATGCGGGATCATAGAAATACCACCTCAAAAGATACTCGAGGATTTTATGGCGGCGCTGAGCGGCCAATGTAACGGCCGGGAGGAATGGAAGATCGCCCACAAGCACCTTAAATATTATTTTCTGGCAAATGGTTACGGTCAGCAATATTATACCCGGAAGGAATTGTACCAGATATTTACTGAAATGAATGATGTAAAATTATTATTACCGGATAGTAATGACGAAGAACAGATCCAATCCCATGTAATCTGGAGGGATGCGTATCAACATCGCTGGTTTGATAAATGGTATCAAAAACCCCGGCGGCGTCCCCGCAACCACCCGATTTTACCAGCATGTACCATTGAGCGATTGGAGCAGGCAATGGAGCATCAGCGCATTATAGAAAACGGCGATCCGCTGTCGGCTGGTAGTATCCAGCCATAGGATGTTTGCCAAAAGCTGATGGCTGACTGCTGATCGTTAAATGGCACTACCGTAAAAACCCTATAAAAAACCGTGCTTTTACGCTTTGATTAGCCTGTTTGCTATGCGAACTTTATGGCTGAAATAAAACAAAGCATATGTCCCTTAAACACGAAATCCCCTTAAAGCACAAAAAAATCGGGTATATGGAGTTCTTAGCCGGTTTTTTCATCTGCGGCACAGTGGCAACCATCGTTTTATTTGTTTATGTGCTGTTGAGCTTACTGGTATAATATAAGCGTTCAACCTGTTAGGCCCCCTTACATCCCGGTTTACTGCAAATTCCCGTCCTTTAACTGCACAAGTGTATTTCCCTGCATCCCCATAGCTTGTGCCCCTACGAGCCATCAAAAAATCTGTGCATCCGTGACAACACAAAACTGCCGTCGCTATTGCATGTTTCCCTACGCGCCATCCTATCCCAAAATCTGTGCATCTGCGGCAGGCCGTCACCGGTAAAAACATTTCTCTAAAAAGTAACCACATCCCTGCCTGCATCCACCACCCTAAAATCTGTGTATCTGCGATAACACCAAACTGCCGCCGCTATTGCCTATCCCTACACGCCGTTTTATCCCAAAATCTGCGCATCTGCGGCCATACCATCCATAACACGCGCCCGCAAAAACATCTACGTATCAAGAATGCTGCTTACAGCTATTACACGTATTAAAGAATTTATACCAATAACATTGTCCTAAATAAATGGGGGCTGCTCTCCAAGGCCCCGGCTCCTCAACGTACGGGACGCCAACAATCTGCGCATCTGCGGCACGCCATTGCTTATGAAAAATGTCATTATCCCCAAAAGCAGCTCCCTGCTTACAACCGCGCCCCAGCAATCTGTGCCGCTGTGGCATAGCACCCCATTCCCTCAATTTTCACTACATTCGGCAGAAGAAATACCAAATCTTCAAACATGAAACGTAGTCTGTTCCTTGCCCTTGCCCTGCTTTGCTTTTTAACCGGTGTTCTGGCCCAGGAGGGCAGCACCTACCAAAAGCCGCCCGCCATTATTGAAAAATTATTACTCGCCACCTTTAATCCCGGTGTCAGCTTTAACGACGATGGTTCCTGGATGGTGCTTATGCAGCGCAGCGCCGGGCCTACAGTGGAAGACCTGGCCCAACCGGAGCTCCGGATCGCCGGGCTACGCATCAACCCCGCCAATTTCAGTCCCAGCAGGGGCAGCTACTACACCGGGCTCACGTTAAAAAATGTAACCACCGGTAAAGAAACCGTCATCAGCGGACTGCCCGAGCCCTTAAGAGCTTCCTCCATATCCTGGAACCGCGCGGGTAATAAACTCGCCTTCCTCCAGGAAACGCGTACGGCCATGGATCTTTATATGGTAGACGTAAAAACCGCGCAGGCCGTTAAAATAAACCGCACGCCACTCAACACCGCTACCGGCAACGATTTCAGCTGGTGGGATAATGATCAGCTGCTCTACCAGGCAACCACGGCCACTCCCTCGGCCCTGCCGCAAAAGCCTGCCGCGCCGGACGGACCGGTCATCCAGCAGAACCTGGGCAAAGTGGCCGCTTCCCGTACTTACCAGGATCTGATTAAAAACAAATACGACGAAGCCCTGTTCCGCTTTTTTGCTACATCGCAACTCCTGCTCAACAACGGCGGTGTGGAAACGCCCATCGGCAAGCCGGACCTTTATGCCTCCATCCAGCTTTCGCCCGATAAAAATTATTTACTGGTGGAGCGCCTTGCCGGCGATCTTTCCTACCTGGTGCCTTCTTATGGTTTTGCATCCATCATTGAAGTGTGGGATACGAAAGGTACACCGGTAAAAACCATTGCAAAGATCCCCTCTTCGGAACTTGCGCCCAGCGGTTTTGATAATGTGCTGAACGCCCCAAGAGCTCATAGCTGGATCGCCACCCAACCCGCCACACTGGGCTGGATTGAGCCGCTGGATAGTGGTTTTATTAAACACAATGTGCCCAATCACGATCAGTATGTAACCCTCGGCGCACCGTTTACCGCCAGCCCGAAACCCGTGGTGGCCACGCCCATGCGGATGTACAATGTCAGCTTTGTTAATAAAGAGATGGCGCTCGTGACCCAGGGCTCCTTTGCCCAGCAAAAACGCATCTGGCAACGACTGGACCTGTCTACCCAAAAGCTTATCACCCTCGACGACCGCAGTACCAATGATGCCTATAACGATCCCGGTACACCCTTCACCGTCAGGAATGAATACGGCCGGCTGGTACCGCTCATCTACCAGAAAACAAAATTCATCATGAACGGACAGGGCGCTTCACCCAAAGGTGATTATCCATTTGTGGGCACCTTCGATTTCATATCCTCGAAAAAGGAAAAGCTATGGCAGGCAAAAGACCCGTATTATGAAGTACCGGTTAAATTGCTGGCGCAGCAAAAAAGCCTGGCCTTTGTAACCAGCCGCCAGAGCAATACCCAGCCGCCCAACTACTTTATTATAAACGGTAAAAAACAAACCCCGCTCACCAGCTTCCCCGACCCTCAGCCGGAACTGCGTGATCTTAAAAAAGAAAAAGTTACCTATACCCGAAAGGACGGCATCCAGCTTACCGCCAATGTATATGTGTCAAAAAACTACGATCCGGCAAAGGACGGCAAACTGCCGGTAGTCATTGTGGCCTACCCGCGGGAGTACAAACAGGCTTCCGATGCAGCCCAGGTGCGCGGCAGCAAGAACACGTTCACACAGATCAACTACGGCAGCTTTGTATTCTTTGCGCTGGAAGGCTATGCGGTTATGGACAATGCCGAGTTTCCCATTGTGGGTGAGGGCAGCAAGTATCCCAACGACAATTTTGTGGAGCAGTTGGAGTGGAACGCCAAAGCAGCCATTGATAAAATTGCCTCCATGGGCATTGGAGACAGTACCCGCGTGGCCGTTGCAGGCCATAGTTATGGTGCATTTATGACGGCCAATTTACTGGCACATACCCGCCTGTTTAAAGCAGGCATTGCGCGCAGCGGCGCCTACAACCGGACCCTTACCCCGTTCGGATTTCAAAACGAAGAGCGCACGTACTGGCAGGCGCCGCAGGTGTACAACCGTATGAGCCCCTTCAGCTATGCAGATAAAATAAAAACGCCGCTGTTACTCATCCACGGCGAGGCGGATAATAATCCCGGCACCTTCCCCATCCAGAGCGAGCGGCTCTTCAATGCCGTTAAGGGGCATGGAGGCACAGTGCGTTTTGTGCAATTACCCTTCGAGTCGCACGGCTATGCCGGCAAAGAAAACCTCCTGCACCTGCTTTGGGAGGAGTACCAGTGGTTAGAGAAATATGTAAAAAAAGGGGAATAATTTTTGGGGCTGTCGGCTGTAGTGCAGGTGGCATCAGCAGTTCCGGCTGCTGCTGGCTGCGGCCCCTGCGTTGCAGTGGCGGCCCCTTCGCATCCGGCAGCCCATTGGCTTATAAACAATAACCGGTGCGCTGCTTCCGTGGCCGCGGGTTCTCATATACCGGAAATGGCGATGGGATTCTGGCTGGTTTTTAGCACTTAAAAAGCCGTATCTGCTTTTTAATTTTCCGCTATTATTTCACGCCAAAAACCAAACTCCGCTGTTCCGTCAAGAAATTCGGCCGCCGTTTTAAGGAATGCCTGCATATGTGGCGTTTGCATGTGTGGTCCTGTAAAAGCAGCTTCGCTATCCCAATATTCAATAATCAATAAACGGTGCGGGTTCTTTGGGTCGTCATGCACACGAATGCCATGGCAGGCCGGCTCTTCACGCAGCACCGTTTTAATATTTGTCTCAAGCGCCTGCCGGGCCCTGCCAACCTTACCAGGTTGAATGGCACAGGTAATTACAACAGTAACCGGGTTTATATCCATACTACGGTTATTAACTTGTTTAGTGGCGCAAACAAATATTGAATCGTTAACATGATCCTTTTTCCTTCTTCATTTTTGTTAACGGCTCAACCTCATAAAAATCAGGCTAAGCATTTTTTATTTCGTAATGTAACTGAACCGTATTGCCGTTTAGTTTTGCCACTTCCACCAGGTTAAGCTTAAACTCAGCGGCGACGTCTTTTAACAAGGGCAGGCCGCCTCCGAAAAGAACGGGTTCTATTACAAAATAAATATCACTGACCAGGCCCGCATTTATAAACGTACTGATCGTGGCTGTTCCTCCAATAATAACGGCATTGGTGTGCCCTCGGTCTGTAAGCAGCTGCACGATTGCAGCAGGTTCATTTTTTGTAAACACTACCGTTGAGTTGTCGGATTTTGCATCTTCGTTGTTAGTTAACACAACCGTTGTTCCTTCATGGGTAAGTGGCAGGTAATCCGGCGCCAGGATATCATAAGTAACCCGCCCCATGATCACAGCCTTATATTCCTGGCAAATAGCCATCATTCCTGCACCATATTCGGGAGAAAGCCAGTCAGGCACATTTCTTGACTTAGATATCAACCCGTTTGCAGATGCGGCTATGTAGATACTGATTTTCATATTTCGTATTTTTGATCAAAGTTCTTTATTCATTCTTTTATAAACAATGACTAACAAAATTGTTAGCCATCATTCTTTAAGTATGAGAAAAAAGCAGTCTTCCAATTATATCAACGAGCAATTTTTGTTTGAGACCTGTGAGCGCAACTCCGCTATCAGTATCGTAAGTGGACGGTGGAAGTCGCAAATCATTTATTACATTTCCCAGGGCAATAACCGCTTTCATCTTTTAAAGCAAAAGCTGCCGGCTATTTCAGAAACGGTATTGGCAAGACAATTAAAAGAACTGGAAACGCATGCTATTTTGGTAAAACGGGAAATTGCTGATACCGTTCCAACCGGTGTAAAATATTTGTTGACCAATAAAGGCTGGGATCTGGTACCGATTTTAGACAGCCTATGTAACTGGGGAAAAATTTATGCAGAGGGAAAGGAAATTTTTGTTCCTGTGGATCCTGCTTACAAATCTTTCTGAGTAGGTGTGAAATTATCTATACTATTCCGAGGTACCGGTTCACCAAATGACTGGATGTAGTATACACTTTTTCTACAGGAACAAGTAAACGTTTGATCTGATCATTGTCTATCATTTGTTTTTGTTCCTTTACATGTTTTCGTACGCAAATAAAAATTCAGAATCTCAGTATTTTATACGTCAACTTCAGGTTAGCTTATAAATAAATTCCTCTATTTCTGCCTGCCGGGCATTGGCAAACCCTTTATCCTTTCCTATTCTTACAAAACCACATTTTTCCAAAACCCGCTGGGAGCCGATGTTATCAAAGGCTACCCGCCCGAAGATGGGCCGGGCCTTCTCAAGCGCGAGGAATTGTTTCAGAACCGCGGTACCAATCCCTTTGCCCCAAAATCCCCGGTCGATCCAGTAGGTGATCTCCGCATCGCCTTCTATTTCAAATTTTGAAATACTGCCAACGATAATATTGTTCACCACTATGGTGCGCATATGTACCGTAGGCTCGCTCAATAATTTTGCATACTTATTTAAGTAGGCCTCTTTATCTGTTGGATCTTTTGGGGTAAAGGCCGCCAGGTGGATCGCTTCCTTATCCAGTTGAAAAATAAAGAACCGTTCCAGATCAGCGGCTACTGTCGGCTGTAATCGTATGTTGTTGCCCGTTATCATTTTCGTTATAATATGATTTGTTTGCTGTTCTTACAGATACCGGAGTTGTTTACTTTATGCACCAGCCGTACCCGTCTTCACCGCACCCGCCCGTTTGTAATTGGCAAAAATCACACCGCCTGGAGTAATGGAACTCTCTGTTAACGTAAATGCCGCAGGAATGGGGCCGCCTTCAAACAATCTTTTTCCTGTACCAAGCGTTACCGGAAAAATCTTGAGCCAGAGTTCATCCACCAGATCCTGTTGCAGCAATAGCTGAACCAGTTTACTGCTGCCCCAAACCTGGATATCCGGACCGGTTGATTTTTTAAGCTCCCTGATCCCTTCCAGCCCTTCAAGAAAAACGGAATTTTTCCAATCCGAGCTTTTCCGCGTGGCAGACAGCACATATTTCGTGCCCGCATTAACAGCCGGCCAGAAGTCGTCATGTTGCGGCCAGTAGTTTTCCCAGATCTCAAATGTCTTCCGGCCTAAAAGGTAATCGGCTGCCTGCATCTGTTTTTGATAGATCCTGCCGGACTCCTCATCTCCGTAAGCCGCTGTCCAGCCGCCATAGGTAAAACCGCCGGATACATCTTCTTCCGGACCGCCGGGGCCCTGCATTACTCCATCCAATGTGATCATTTCTGATACGATTATTTTACGCATGGTATTATCCTCCTTTTTTTAAAAATTTTTCAAACCCGTTTTGTGCGATACGAAGCTCGCTAATAAAAAGTATTCGATTGTAGTGCGGATACGACAATTTAAGGGTGTAAATACGAGTGGAACCACAATAAATGGATGGTTGCACTATGTTGTCACCAGTGTCTTATCCATCCTATTTTACTGCTGTCTGTAATGGTTACCTGTGGAAATAAATCATCCGTTGTATGGGGTATGCCGTCCTGGCCTGATGAGAAAAGCACGTATTTCTCGCCAATTTTTTCATAGTTATAATAGGCGATCCCTTTTATGTTCATACCCTGCGCTGCATCATTAATTGGTGCTAATTTGTCATCGTCCCGAAGCTGTTCTAACCTGTCCGGATATTGCCCGTGTGAGCGTTTGTAGAACTCAATATTTTTTACCAGGCTATTTAACTGCATTTGTGAAATGTTTTCAAACCCTTTCTTAAAAACCGAAGCGTGCGTTCCTGCATAGAATAGTGCCGAATAAACAAGAATTGTCCATAGGATCCCCGCAACCCCAATGATTGAAAGCCGTTTGTCCTTGTACTTTAAAAGTCCATACAATAAAAGCCCTAAACCGACAAAAGCTCCAACTAATGGAATTACACAAAGGAGGCCTAATAAATAGGGTGGTTTTGATTTCTCCGCAATAGTTATTGCTTCCATTGTCAATTATGATGCATGTCAGTAAACAGTTACAACATCATATAAATATACAAATAACCATTTTTTTTAATGGCCTATGAATTTAAGAAATCGGTTGTTATCGCGTCATTTATTTCCTTGCATAATAACAGCTTTGGCTATAAAGCCTTTGAAGGTTTTCTTTATCGATCCATCCGAATTTTTTAAGCACCTGAGTACTGAAAATCTCAACATCAACAAAGCCGGTGTCAGGACCATTGAATACCGGGTTTTCATACACAAACCGGTGGGCCTCTTTATTTACTTCGGTACACAGGCTATTACACCAAGTTAATTCGCGATGGGATAATTCCGGGTATATCTTTGAAAGCCGATCGTTGACCGGCTGCAGCCAGTTTTCACCCCACTCCATAGACAACAACAGTGCCTGGTTTAATATTTCATCACGCAGGTTCATGTTTGTATTTTATGCTCCGGGTTCAGTTTTTAAGATTAATAAGGTTCACCACCACTTTTACCATCATTTCCTTTTCCTCCGGTTTGCTTTCTGCAATCATCAGTGTAAGCGCTACCAGGGCATTATCTGCAATTTTTCGGGAGCCATCTTCTTTATAAAGAATTTTATTTTTATCCAGGAACCAAACAAACAGGAATGCGGCAATCCGTTTATTACCATCCGAAAAAGAGTGATTTTTTACCACAAAGTACAACAGGTGGGCGGCTTTTTCTTCTACACTGGGATAAAGGTATTTTTTGTCAAAGGTTTGATAAATGGCCCCCAGCGAACCCAGGAAAGATTCGTCTTTTTCATTGCCAAATAAAGAGCTGCCTCCAAATTTTTCCCGTAATCCGTTAACCGCGACCATGGCTTCCTCATAATTGATCCGGAACAGCTCTTCCTTAGTCGTTTCTTTTATTTCCAGCACCTGGTGATCATACCGGTCCAGCACATCCAATGCATAGGTATAATCGGTGATCACTTTCAGCAGACCGGATGCTTCATCTGAATTTAAAGGCTGACTTTCCAGCACATTTTCCAGCAGTTTTACCGTTTGTTTCAGTTGGTCCAATTGCCGGCCTTGCTCTTTCAGACGTTTTTCATTAACGGCATATCCTTTTACCAGGAAATCCTTCAGCACCTTATTAGCCCAGATGCGGAATTGGGTGCCCTGCGGCGATTTTACCCGGTAACCGACGGAAATGATTACATCGAGGCTAAAATGTTCAACCTGGTACGTTTTACCATCTGTTCCAGTTGTTGCATTTTTTGCAACAACTGAATTTGCATTTAACTCAGACTCCTTGAAAATATTGGATATATGTCTGGAAATTACAGATTTATCCCGGTTAAATAAGCCTGCCATTTGATTTAGAGTCAACCAAACTGTCTCCTTTTCCAATCGTACCTCAATAGCTGCCTGTCCATCCCGGGCCTGATAAATGATGATTTCTCCTGTTTGCATAGATTAAAAGGTGTTTGTGTTTATAATTAGATGCGTATAAGCGCTTTGGTATTGGTGTGTTATAAAAAGCCGATTTCATAAGATCGCAAATGCAATTTAGTATTTTTCGTTGCTAACGGCCGGGTTTTTCATTTATGATCTTTCAGAAAACCGGCTCCGCCTAAATAAGCATTCCTGGCAAATCTTCAGTTTCCCGTGTTTTGCATTACTTTGCAGCCGTTTTAAAAACAGCAGCATGCAGTATTTTGAAGGATCGGCTATTACCCACATCGCCGTGCATAAAGTGGGCAACCAGTTAGAGGAAGAATACCTGACCCTTTCCAAAAAGGAACTGGCGGTAGACCCGGAGGTAAAGGATTTGATGACCCGCTATTTTCTGAATCCCTTTAAGTCGGAAGAATATTTCCAGTTTTACGCCGATGGGCATATCAGCACCAATGAGGCATGGAACTATGTTTCCGCCATTTTTGAAAAACCGGAACAAACCCTGGCACAATCCAAAAACCTGGCCCAGCACCTGTACAACCAGGGCACACATCCCAGCATTAAAGGGGGCGAGCTTTATGTGGTCTATTTTAAAGAAGGCCTGCTGAACGGTGAAACGGTGGATGCCATCGGGCTGTTTAAATCGGAAAACAAGGAGCCTTTTTTAAAAGTATTCCCCGTAGAAGATGCTTTTGAAGTGGAAAGCGAAGAAGGCATCAATATCAATAAACTGGATAAAGGCTGCATGATCTTTAATACCGACAAGGAGAACGGCTATATTATTTCTATTGTGGATACGAAGAATAAATCGCCGGAAGCCCGTTACTGGACAGACAGCTTTCTGCGCATCCAGCAGCGCCAGGATCAGTATTTTAATACGGAAAGTACCATGGCCTTGTACAAGTCATATGTAGTAGACCATTTACCGGAACAATACAATGTAACCAAGGCCGATCAGGCAGACTTGCTGAACCGGAGCCTCAGTTTTTTTAAGGAGAAGCAGCATTTTGACCAGGAAACCTTTAATAATGAGGTCTTGCACCATAAAGAATATGTGGAAAGCTTCGACCGTTATAAACAGCACTATTCCGCAGAGCGGGATATTGAAATAGCCGACAATTTCTCCATTTCACCCGCAGCTGTAAAACGGCAGAACCGGGCGTACAAAAGCGTGATCAAACTGGATAAGAATTTTCATATCTATATCCATGGCGACCGGAACATGATTGAGCACGGTGAGGATGATAAAGGACGGTTTTACAAGTTGTATTTCCACAATGAAGAATAGGAGCACAGGTTATTATCCTTCCAAACTGTTAAAACCGGTTAATAAAATATAGCAATCAGCAAATATTGAATGTTGATTATTCGTCAATTCAGATAATTTTGACGAATGCAAATAAAGTTACCTGTAGTGTGTTCCGGCACCAGCCTGTTGGGCAACCTGTACCGGGCATTGCCTTATGATGAAAAGCTAGCTATTGTAAAAGAATATATTGCCGCCACGCCGGCCGGAGATACCCCCCTGTTTGATTCTGCAGGGAAATATGGTGCCGGGCTGGCCCTGGAGGAACTGGGCAAATGCCTTAAGGACCTGGGCATCGCAAAAAATGAGGTTCTGATCAGCAATAAACTGGCCTGGGTGCAAAAACCCCTGACCACACCTGAGCCTACATTTGAAAAAGGCATTTGGCATGCGTTGAAGAATGATGCCGAACAAAAAATCAGCTACGAAGGAATTTTTGAGTGTTTCCGCCAGGGAAATGAATTATTGGGCGGTTATATACCACAATTGGTTTCTGTACATGATCCGGATGAATACCTCGCTGCCGCCACGGGCGAAGCCGATTACCAGCAACGGTACGAGGATATCCTGGGTGCCTACCAGGCACTTACGGAGCTAAGAGCAAAAGGTGAAGTGGCAGGTATCGGCATCGGGGCCAAAGATTGGAGGGCCATTGAAAAAATTGCCCGGGATGTAAAACTGGACTGGGTAATGATTGCCAATAGCTTCACCATCTACCATCATCCGAAAGACCTGATCGCCTTTATGGACAGTTTGTATCAACAGGGGATCACCATCATCAATTCCGCGGTCTTTCACGGGGGGTTCCTGATGGGCAGCGATTATTTTAATTATATCCTGCTCGATCGCAATAACCCGGAACATGCCCATTATTACCAGTGGCGCGACCGGTATTATGAGATCTGCAAGGAATTTGAGATCGACCCCGCTGCAGCTGCCATTTATTTTGGGCTGCACGTACCCGGGATAAAAAGTATCGCCTTAAACAGCAGCAATCCCGCCCGCGTACGTAAAAACGTAGAAATGGGACAGATAGAAATCCCCATTGATTTCTGGAACCGGCTGAAGGAAGATGGGCTGATTGCCGCGGATTATCCTTACCTGTAGGCTTTCGGCGGTCAGCAATCAGCTTAAATTCCGGCAATTGGTGCTGGTTCTGCTCCTGCTGATACTGATCACTCAAAGTCAAACTTGTCCAATTGGATATTTAATTGTTATTTTGACAATTATTTAAGTAATGAAAACTCTTGTTTGCACAGCTCCTGGTCATTTTGCCTTCCGGGAAGATGCACTTCCGGAAGCCGGCGCCGGCAATGCCCGCATCCGTTTGAAGCGGGTGGGCATCTGTGGTACAGACCTTCATGCTTTTGAAGGAACCCAACCGTTCTTCAGCTATCCTCGCATCCTGGGGCATGAGCTTTCCGGAGCATTGATTGATAGTGGCAGTGCCGAAGGTTTTGAACCAGGTGAGCTGGTGACCATCATCCCTTATTTCAGTTGTGGTACTTGTATTGCCTGCCGCTCGGGCAAGCCGAATTGTTGTGTGTCCATCCAGGTATTTGGGGTGCATATTGACGGAGGCATGCGGGAAGAGATTGTGGCACCCGCGGGCAGCCTGCTACATGGACAGGGATTAAATGCAGACGAACTGGCATTGGTAGAACCGCTGGCCATTGGTGCTCATGGAGTGCGCAGGGCAAACGTACAACCCGGTGAGTTTGTACTGGTAATTGGTGCCGGGCCCATCGGACTGGGTACCATGGAACTGGCCCGTATTGCAGGTGCACGGGTCATTGCCCTGGATATTAATACAGACCGCCTGCGCTTTTGCCAGGAACACCTGGGCGTTCATGCCGTGGTAAACGGCACCGATAAAGATGCTGTTGAACAGGTAAAAGCCATCACCAATGGTGATTTTCCTACCGTGGTTATCGACGCCACCGGCAACCTGCGGGCTATCAACAGCGGCATCCAATACCTGGCACATGGCGGTCGTTATGTGTTGATCGGTTTGCAAAAAGAGGCTTTCTCGTTCAGTCACCCGGAATTTCACAAACGGGAAAGCACCCTCCTGAGTAGCCGCAATGCCGTCAAGGACGATTTTGAGCATGTCATACGGTCCATGAAAAAAGGCTCCATCCGGCCACAGACCTATATCACGCACACGATTCGCTTTGATGAAGTACCCGCGCAGTTTGAAAGCTGGCTCAACCCTGCCTCCGGTGTCATAAAGGCAATGGTGCATTTTTAAAAAGCTGTATTATAACTTTTTTTTATCCTTAACACATTAAGAAGTGGTCCTGTTTCTTAATAAATCTTAACGGCTGAACGGTTATCAAGCCGCCGGTATTGGTTACTACGCCGCTTTTATCTCCCGAAATTTAAACAGTGTTAAGACGGCTCCTTTAGCAGTTCGCCTATAAAGCCTTCAAATTCTTTTTTGAATTCCTCATAGTGTTTGCCGGTGCCCGGCCCGTTAAACCCTGAATGGATTTTCCGGATCGTTCCTTTTTTATCAATCACAATGGATGTTGGAAATGCCTTAATGCTTTCCAGTTGCGGCAATGTTTTTTCTGTACGCCGCTCGT
The DNA here is from genome assembly GCF_021044425.1 of Niabella pedocola. Classification (GTDB taxonomy): domain Bacteria; phylum Bacteroidota; class Bacteroidia; order Chitinophagales; family Chitinophagaceae; genus Niabella; species Niabella pedocola. The sequence goes on from NZ_JAJNEC010000005.1 coordinate 1,905,728, forward strand.
CGGAAACGGCAACGCCGGTAACCAGGAAAGGATATTTTACATTATAGCGTTTCTGGAAAGGCACCAGCGCCTTGCGCGATGCTTCAAAATCACCGGTACGTTCATATGCCAATCCGATGATCTCCACCCCCCGGGCCTTGTTCCGGGTATAATAATCGCTCAGATAGGCCGTTTCATCCATACAATTGGGGCACCAGGAACCCAGCAGCTGCACAATGACCACTTTATTTTTATACCGGGCATCGTTAATAGACACCCATTCACCGGAGGTAGCCCGGAACCGGAAGTTCAGCCGGCTCTCGCCCTCCCTTAATTTGGTATAGGTATTTTCATCCGGAAGCTGCACGGTATCGTTGCGCCGGGCCGTCCAGCTTTGCGTGGCTTTTAAGCCGGAATATACAGCAGCCTGGCCGATGCTGTCTTTATCATTCAGCAAGGCGGTAAAAACAAAGGCATGACCTCCGTCAAAACCCGAAAGGTGCAGGGAATCGCCGCTTACGGATCCCTCCAGGTAGCGGTAATCGCCGGAAGGTGTGAGAAAGGTACCGGTAATCCGGCCACCGGGCTCCTGCGCAAACTCACCAATCGCCTGCTGTACCTTCCCATTACCGGCATTAAAGCCTACCGCCCAACGCCCGCTGATATCCGCTACTGCAGGTTTGTTCAATGGATACCGCTCTGCTACGCCGTGCGTAGCGTAGAAGGGAATTTCCTCTTTGCGCGCACCGTAGCTTTTTATATACAGTCCCTTCAGATTGCCGTTCTTTTCTACCTTTAGTGCAAAGCCGGAGGCAAAAAATGGCATCCGGATCCAGAGGGAGTCGCCTTTTTGCCTTACATCGTCTACCAGCAACCGTTCCCCGGCATTGATCACATAAAGCACCGGCCTCCCCTTAAGCGTAGCCGATTCAAAATTAAAAATGATCTGCTGTCCGTCTGGCCGCTGTAATACGCCCTGCCAGATACCGGGTTTTATGCGTTGTGCCTGGCTGGCCACAAACGAACCCAGTAAAATCAGTATCAAAAAAAAGTATCGGTATATTTTCTGCATGATCGTAAAATCTGTTGAAGTAAAACAACGTCCTTTCATGTAAAGTTCGCTAAGTTCTTGCATTTGCGCGATTACACGGTCGTTGCCACAGAAACAGCGCTTCAGTGTTTCTGTGGCCAAACCAGATCAACATCAGTTTACATCAAACCATAGCTTTGTAAGCAGGTTATCCGTTCCCTGGGCAGCTACAGCAGCTTTATAATTATCACCATTGAGCGACTGTTCTGTACCCGGGTAAATGAACCGCACCGGTATCTTTCCGTCCAGCACCCCGGATGCACCCGCCGTCAACTGCGGATAATCTAAGCGACGCCACTCGGCAAAAGCTTCCAGCCCCTGGCCGTACAATGCAATCCACTTCTGTTCACCAATTGATTTTTTATAGTTCGCAGGATTGTACACTACTGAAGGCTGGTTAAGATAATTGCTGATCACCGCATTGTCTTTGATCTGGTATTGATTGAATGATGCGGTAATGGCCTGTTTGTACAGATCGGCTGCATCGCCGGTCAACAATCCACGGGCCACTGCCTCCGCTTTTGCAAACAACACTTCAGCATAGCTTATAATCACTGCTGGATTGGCATCCGACCGGAAAAACGTCAACCCCGGTTTAGACGTTTTTGCAAACCCCAGGTTATTGGCATCGCTGTTGGTAAGCCCGCTGGGTACCCCTACATAGCTGGTAACAGAGGGATCTGTGGGTTTATCGGCAAATACAACCAAACGCGGATCATTTAATGCATATAATTTATCGATGATGGTCTTCCCTACCCGGTAGTCATCCCTGGTGGAAAACCAGGCGGCCACGGGGTTTTGCAGCGGTGGCTTATCGTACGCCTGCTGTGCGATCTCTGCATTGCTGCTGATCAGCAAAGCAGGGTCGGCGGTTAATTCGCTGATCACCTGTTTTGCTTTTTCCGGTTCCCGGTCGGCAATACGCAGCGCTATGCGCAGCCGGAGGGCGCCTGCAAATTTTTTCCAGCTGGCCAAACTGCCGCCGTATAAAACATCTCCGGAAACACTGCCGGCAGCCGGGTTCAATGCAGTTGCTGCCGATTTCAGCTCATCCAGCAGACCAAAGTATACGTCCTTCTGTGAATCGTATACGGGTGTTAGGGTTTGTTTTATTTTTCCGGATTCTTTATATGGAATGGCTCCATATGCATCCGTTAACAACTGGAATATCCAGGATCTTAAAATGGTAGCAACGGCTTTATAATTAGTATTGGCTTTCTCTTCCGGAAACTGAATGATCGTATTCAGATTCGTGATCACCTGCGCATAACCGGTATTCCAGAGCGCCGTAAAACTGCTGTTGCTGAAAATATAGCGGTCCGGTTCCGTATACTGGATCTTGGCCCAGTGCTGAATGATGAGCAGGCTGGAGTTGAAATTATTATCTGCCCCCCAATAGGTATCAGCCGCAATCTTTTCAGCTGCGGTTAACAAATAATCCGGCTGCGGATCTTCCACCGCATTGGGGTTCCGGTTGATTTCCGCCAGGTTCTTTTTGCAGGCAGTAAAAGAAAGCGTAATAAGAAGCACCAGTAAATTGAATATATTTTTATACATGACTGCCATTTTAAAATTTAAGGTTCAGGTTAAATCCGATATTCCGCACGGTAGGAAGCGTCAGATCTTCCAGCCCCTGTGCATTGCCGGTGGTAAAGGCCACTTCGGGGTCGATATTGGGTACATTTTTATGAATGATCCAGAGATTACGGCCTACCACAGAAAAGGAGGCCCCCTGAAAACCGATCTTGCGGATCCATTGTGCCGGCAGGTTGTACCCCAGCTTTACCTCCCGCAGCTTTACATAAGAAGCATCATACACGTACTCTTCCTCAATACTCCGGGATGCCTTATAATACTGCGATGCCGGAATAATGGTGGCATTTTTCCTACCATCGGCGGTTACGCCGTTAAAGATCATCCCGTCATCATATACGGTTTCCCCGTTTGGCCCGCTGGCGCCGGCTTTTGTGCCGTTTGCTTTATTATTGTTTGGATAGTAGTAGCTAAGTCCCCCGTGCTCGGCATCCCGTCCCGGAAGCGTAAGTGCCAGTACGCCGGTATAGCTTCCGGTTGAGTTGGTTCCCGCAAACAGCGAGCCGCCGATGCTGGCATCCACCAAAAAGGAAAGACTGAAGTTTTTATAGGAAACGCTGTTGCTGACACCTCCCACCCAATCGGGCGTAAACTTACCCAGCACTTTTTTATTCGGATCCGCCAGCGGAATACCGCTGTTGTTTACCACGATGTTGCCCTCGGCATCCCTGAGATACGCATTGCCGAATAAGGTACCGTACGGCTTTCCAACGGAGGCCAGTACCTGCACACTGCGGTAAGATCCCAGCACATAATTCTGCAGGCGCTTTTCATAATCCAGGATCAGTACACGGCTTCTGTTCGCTGCATAGTTTAAATCAACGTTCCACTGAACGTTATTATTCTTTACCGGAATAACACCTAACTGTACTTCGATACCCTTATTATTGATCTTGCCTGCGTTCATCAGTTTTTGATTATAGCCGGTTGCAGCCGTTACATCCACTTTCAGGATCTGGTCAATGCTGTTTGAATTGTAAAGGCTCAGATCCAGCCGAACCCGGTTATTGAGCAGCGCGGCTTCTAAACCTACTTCTGAAGCAATTGTGCTTTCTGATTTAAGACCGGGAGCATAGTCAATTCCGGAAGTAACCAGCGGAGGACTACCCAAAAACGGAGCATTAAAGTTGAATATATTTGCTAATTGATACGGCTCAGCACTGTTTCCCACTTTGGACCATCCGCCCCTGATCTTTAAATAGTTCAGTGTTGATGATTTTATATCCAGTGCATCTGTCAGCACCAGGCTGGCGTTTATAGAGGGATAGAAATAGGAAAGATTTTGTACCGGGAGCGTGGAAGACCAGTCATTACGCAGCGTTAGATTTATAAAGGCAAAGTTCCTATATCCTAGTTGTCCAGACGCGAATGTGCTGTAGATCTTCGATTTTGAATAATAATTCGAAGACACTAAAGGGTCCCTTGAATTCGTAAGGCTATATACATTGGGCACCGCCAGGCGGGGCGCCTGCTGAATATTTTCCTCATAAATTTTTGTACGCAGATTCCATCCGGCAAAGGCATCCAGACTGAACAGACTTCCAATGTTTTTATTGTAGCGCAACATGGCTTCCGTATTGCTTTCATTCACTGCAAAAGCATCTTCTTCATAAGAACCGAAGGGTGTTCCGTTGGTTCCATAGGCTATTTTCAGCTTGCGCCGGTCGTTATAATAATCGGTACCGGTACGGAAGTTGGCACTTAACCCGTCAAGGATTGTATAATTGATGTTTACATTTCCGATGATGCGGTTGCGGCGTTGGCTCACGGTATTTTCATACGCGATCCAGTAGGGGTTGCTGTAATAGCTGTTATTCCAGTTAATGCCGTTGCCGCTGGCATCTTTGTAATTTCTCAGCTGACCGATATCTACCTGGCGGCCAAACCAGGTAAATTGCAGCATGGTGCTGGTGGCTCTTTTACCGCCTGCCCCAGGAAGGTTGGGCGCATTATTAACGATATAGTTGGCATTCACGCCTACCTTTAATTTTGAAGTAACATTGTAATTAGCATTGAAGGATACATTGTCTTTTTTTGCCTCACTGTTGGGCACTACCCCCTGTTGTTTTTCATTATTATATGAAATGCGGTAGTCATAATTTTCTCCGGCATTTGCCAATGCGATACCATTGCTGTAGGTAACGCCCGTCCGGAAATAATCCCGTACATTATCGGGGTGCGCTACAAAGGGTACCGGTTGGCCATTGGAATAGAATTGCGGGATCAGCCGCCCATCCAGCTTCGGCCCCCAGCTTTCATCCACCCCATCGTTTATGCCACCACCCTTTCCATCTACATAGCTGAATTTTCCTTCAGAGCCCTGACCAAAAACATTCTGGTATTCCGGCAGGATCAGCAATTTGGCAATATTCACATTGGAGTTTAGCGTTACGCCCAGGCCCTTTTTGCTTCTTCCGGTTTTTGTTTTGATCAGAATAACTCCCTGCCCTGCACGTGAGCCATAAAGCGCCGCCGCATTGGGTCCCTTCAGCACGCTGATGGTTTCAATATCTTCCGGGTTCAGATCCGCAATCGCATTGCGAAAATCGCGCGATCCCCCGGCGCCCAGTTGTGAGTTGTCCACGGGGATACCATCTACCACAAAAAGCGGCTGGTTATTGCCCGCAATAGAGGTTTCGCCCCTTATCACGATCCGCGAGGATCCCATATCTCCCTGTGTATTGGTAATACGTACTCCGGCGATCTTTCCGGCCATCGCATTTACGATATTGGTTTCCCGTGCTTCTGAAATATCCTTTGCTTTTAACTCCTGCGTGGCATAACCCAGGGATTTTTTAGCCTTGGAAACACCCAACGCCGTCACCACCACTTCGTCGAGCGCCGTATTGGAACTTTGCAGCTGCACCTGCAGGTTTCCCTGTATGGTATCTGTATTTACCTGGCGGTTGGCATAGCCCACATAGGAAAAAAGCAGCGTTGCATGCGGCCCCGCTTCTATGGAGAACTGTCCCTGTTCACTGGTGAGTACACGCCGGTTGGTACCGGAAACTTCCACCGTTACCCCTGCCAGCGGGGCTCCCGTCTGAAGTTCCTGTACGGTGCCCGTTATCGTTGCCGACTGTGCGGCTCCCAGCAAAGGGAAAAAGACGAGCGCTGTATAAATAAGTCTTTTTAGAAATTGGTTCATTGTTACATGCTATTTTAAAGTATTCGGATGGTTACAGTCAGGGCATACGGGTCCCGTTCGGCCTCTGACCGTTAATTAAAACTGAAATGAAAAAGGGATGAAGATCAACAGCAACAACACGCCAACCTCATCGTAAGAAGTTGCAGCGTTTGTGTGTTACGACAGTTCATCTGCCGGCAATTGGGAGACATATGGTCATACCCCGACGATTGCATTTTTGTGTTCATGTTCAAAAATTGCCGTTTAAAAAATTTGTTATGGAAAGAAAATCGTGAATAGCAGACAATGCAGGGAACATTGACGACTCACTTATCTTTCCTTTTTGGATGGATGTAGCACCGCTCCTTGATGGTGGTTGCTAAGACTTCCCCGGGCCATTTCCCTCAGTCTTTCTTGATAAGTTGTCTGTTAAGACAGGGCAAAGGTAATTGCTAAAATATTATTAGCAAAATAAATTTCTACAAAAAAGGTAGACTATTATTGAAGGAGGAATGCCCGTTTTATTCCGTTCGCATCATCCGCAGGATTGCAGCTTTTTCTGTGGCTGCGCGCAGCAGGATCGATCCATTCCTGTTTTATCCGCCTGGAAAGTGGTATAAAAAAACCATCTCCCTGTATAAAAGGAGATGGCCTGATAAAAAACAAAAGATCCTCTTTATGGCAATGCATTCAAATCAACCTGTGGTGCCTTACCCGTGGGCGCACGCTCCAGCAGGGTATCATACGGCACATAATCATTAAAGAAGCCGCAATTTCTCAGGTAAAACTGCTGCCCCCTGGTGCCGCCTGCATAGTCCTTGCGATACCCGACGCGCGCCGTATTATCGGCCGTAAAGCGCGCCTTTGTAAGCTCATGCCAGTTGCCTTTGGTATCCCGCACCCACTGGTTTCCAAAAAACACTTTCCGCTCCAGATCGCCCTGGTTGGGACTAAAGTTTTCCAGGAAGGAATGCGGCCGCTTCAGGTATGTAGCCAGTTTGGGGCGCCGGAAACTAGCCACCAGTAACCAGGTATTTTTTGCACCATCGTAAAAATAAGCGGTATAAATCGTGTGGCTATCCCCGTCCGGTACCACATGCAACAGGAATTTGTAGGTTATAGCGGCCTTCCAGTTATACCGCAGGATGCTTTGTCCGCCCGATCCTTCATTGCCAAATTCGCCGGAATAAACGCCTTCTCCTTTTTTCAGCATCTTGATCTTATGATCTTCCGGGATCTGTTTGGGATCATCCGTCTGGTAAGGGCTCCATACAGAGAACAGGATGCGGCGCTCGGTAGCCGAGTTCACCTGCATTCCAAAATAACCTTCGCCAAAACCATTGGCCATAAAATAAGAACCGATCAGATCATTGCCTTCCGGCACGGTTACTTCATTATAAAACCACTCGGCATCCACCTCTTTCGGCAGCTGATAGCCCATGTGTACAGAAGGGCCTCTTCTTCCCCAATGAAAAAAGTTGCCTTCGTTATTTTTTGTATAACTGGCTTTATCCGTAAGGGCGGAGCCCTCCAGCTTCAGCGCCGTTACATCCGGAAAACAGCAGCCGTCCTTTTTTATACCCTTCACCACAATAGGTACATAGCCGCTATCTTTTATGTTCCATTCCCCGATATAAAAAGAAGGGCCCGCCCCTTTAAGCGTTGCCTTTTGAACTTTTTTGAACAGGGACACTGCAATTTCCGGGCTGCCGGTAACGGCACCGGTTTCCAGCCATACTTTAAGGGTCCCGGGCTGTGTAACCCGTATATAGGTGGTAAAGCCGTCATTGACCTTTGTCCAGTTGGTTACCCCGTTGTTGCGGATCCGTACGGCCTCCTCGCTTCGCTCCAGCGCCCAGGCATTTCCCCCGGTGGGAACGGTTACGGACTGGGCATTGATAACAGAAGAAAAAAGCAGTAATCCTGCAAGCAATCCTTTCGCGGAACGGTTCATAAGCGTATTTTTTTGTGTATGCGAATATATCGTGAAAGCCCGTGATTCTGCTGCTCAACCGATTGCATTCATTATGGGAGGCCGCCATCCTTCCATACCGCCGGATGATCTGCCGCCGATGCGCTGATCCCTGACCTGCACATAGCCATCCATTACAAAATCCCCTGTCTGCACAGCTGCAGCTACTTACACACAATATTCCGGCCGGATTATTTACATTAAATTTGTTACTATGACAGACCCGATCAATATTGAGATAAAAACACTTGAAAAGGACCAGTACGATGCCCTCAAGGAAACCATGATCGCCTGCTATCCCAGCATGCCCGAAAGTTACTGGCAGCGGCACCAGATCAACCGGCTCATCAATCTTTTTCCCGAGGGCCAGGTGGTGATCTATATAAACGGGGTCATGGCAGCCTGCGCACTTTCGATCATTGTGGACGAAAAAAAAGTGAATAACCGGCACAATTATAAAAGCATCACCGGCAATTATTCATTCAACTCGCACGACCCGGAGGGTGAAATCTTATATGGTATCGACGTGTTCATCAAACCTCAATTCCGCGGCATGCGCCTGGGACGGCGTTTATACGATTACCGGAAGGAACTGGCAGAGCGCCTGAACCTGAAAGGTATTGTATTTGGCGGCCGGATACCCGGCTATCATAAATATGCCCAGGAAATGACGCCCAGCGCGTATATCCAGAAAGTAAAACAAAAAGAACTGCATGACCCGGTGCTGGACTTTCAGCTGTCCAACGACTTTCACCCTGTACGTATTATAAAAAATTACCTGCTTGGGGATGTACAGTCGAATGAATATGGTGTGCTGCTGAAATGGGACAATATCTATTATGAAGACCGGAGCGAGCAAGCCTTCCCGCTTAAGCGCGTGGTGCGGCTGGGACTGGTACAATGGCAGATGCGGCTTTATAAGAACCTGGAGGAAATGATGACACAGGTGGAATACTTTGTGGACACGGTTTCCGGCTACCGCTGCGATTTTGCCGTGTTTCCCGAATTTTTTAATGCCCCGCTGATGGCCGAATACAACCATCTTTCTGCTGCCGACGCCGTAAAAGAAGTATCTAAATACACCACGGTTATACGGGACCGGTTTGCTGCCCTGGCAGTAAGCTATAATATAAATATTGTAACGGGCAGTATGCCGGAAGTAACAGACGGCCGCCTTTATAATGTAGGATATCTCTGTCAGCGCGACGGATCCGTTGATAAATATGAAAAGATCCACGTTACGCCGGACGAAGAGCGGGTATGGGGGATGGTAGGCGGCAGCCAGGTAAAAACCTTTGATACCGATTGCGGTAAGGTGGGCATCCTGGTTTGTTATGACTCCGAGTTTCCCGAGCTCAGCCGCCTGCTGGCAGATGAAGGAATGGATATTCTTTTCGTGCCCTTTCTTACCGATACACAAAACGCCTATTTCCGGGTGCGGCATTGTGCACAGGCCCGGGCCATTGAAAATGAATGCTATGTGGCCATTGCCGGCAATGTGGGCAACCTGCCCCAGGTACAGAATATGGACATCCAGTATGCCCAGTCGATGATCCTCACCCCCTGTGACTTTTCTTTTCCCTCCAATGGTATAGAGGCAGAAGCCACCCCCAACACGGAAATGGTGGTGATCGGCGACGTGGATATTGACCTTTTAAGGCACCTCCATAAATTCGGAAGCGTTAAAAACCTGGCCGACCGCCGGAAAGATGTATATGAAGTAGTTCGAAAAGGTTGAGAATGCCCCGCAGCCGCTGGTATCTTTCCGCCCCGGAATGGCCCGTTATCAAGCTATTCCGGCCCTTTTTTCCACAGTTTGTTGATATCTTTAAAAACGCTATTTTTGCCAACCTTTTAATTAACTATATTATTTAACATGTCAGTAATACAGAACATTCAGGACAAGTATGGCAAGGTGATGGCTGTTATCATTGGGCTTGCATTGGTCATATTTGTAGTGATGCTTGCTTTTGAGAATGGCGGAAGCCTGTTTACCGGAGACGTCCGGACCATTGGAAAAGTAAACGGAGAAAAAATTGAGTTCCAGCAATTCAGCGGCCTTGTAGAACAGCAAACGCAAATGCTGCAGGCCCGCGGAATGGGCGGTGGTGAAGGTTCTGCCCAGCAGGCCAACGAAATGGCCTGGGGCCAGGAAGTTTCCCGGATCCTGCTTTCCCAGGAATCTAAAAAACTGGGACTGGATGTGGGCCGCAAAGAACTGAACGACCTGCTTTTTGGCGCCAACCCTCCGCAGGAGCTGGCACAAGGCTTTACGGATCCTCAAACCGGGCGCTTTGATGCTGCGGCAGCACAGCGCCAGATCAACGAGATCAAATCAAAAGGAACAGCGGAGCAAAAAGCCCAGATCAATGGCTTCCTGGACCAGCTGATCCTTCAGCGCCAGGCAGAAAAATACGATGCCCTGTTAACCACCAGCATCAACTTCCCCAAATGGATGATGGAAAAACAGCAGGCCGATGAAGCCCTGATGTCGAAAGTTTCTTTTGTAAGAGCACCTTATACCAGTATTTCCGATTCGGCGGTGAAGATTACCGATAGCGACATACAGGATTATATCAACAAACATAAAACCGACTTTAAACAGCAGGAAAGCCGCGGCATCTCTTATGTTGCGTTTAATGCACAGCCAAATGCTGCCGATAGTGCTGCGGCACGCCAGCGGGTGCTGGATCTGAAACCGGCTTTTGACAGCACGCACAACGTAAAAGACTTCCTGGTAAGCGAAGGCATCAATAACTACTACGATGGCTTCATCAGCGGCAGCCGCATCCAGGTACCCATGAAGGATTCCATCCTACGGGTAGGTGCCGGAAATACCTATGGCCCATATGTGGATGCCAATAATTATGCACTGGCGAAGATCATTGCCACTACCAGCATGCCGGATACGGTTAAAGTACGGCATATCCTGGTAGGCACGGTAACGCAGGACCCACAAACCGGTCAGCAGGTTCCCTTGCGCGACAGCGCCGCTGCACGTAAACTGGCCGACAGCTTATTTGCCGCTATACAGAACGGATCCAACTTTGATTCATTGGTTGTAAAGTTCTCTACAGATCAAGGCAGTGTTGCAACCGGTGGTGTTTACGACAATGTACCTTCCGGACAAATGATGCCTTCTTTTAATGATTACATCTTTACACATCCCGTAGGTAGCAGGGGCATTGTAAAAACCGACTACGGTTATCATATTATTGAAGTACTGGGTACCAAAGGAAGTGCTACCGGTTATAAGATCGCATATGTAACCAAACCGATCGAAGCCAGCCAGGAAACCGATAATGCCGCCAGCAGCGCCGCTACACATTTTGCAGCACAGGCTACCAATCAAAAAAGCTTTAATGCGGCCGCCGAAAAACTGCAGCAGGAAAAAGGCGTGCTGAAGTCTGTGGCCACCGATATTCCGCCTACCGGTGCGATGATCCAGGGGCTGGGCGCTTCCCGGAGCTTTGTAAAAAATATTTATAAGGCCGGCCAGGGCGATGTGATCCAGCCGGAAAGAGTGGGCGATTTCTACGTTGTAGGATTGGTTACCGAAATAAACAAAGAAGGCACCATGAGCCCGTCGAAGGCGCGCATGATGGTAGAGCCATTGCTCATCAACAAGAAAAAAGCAAAGATCATCAGCGATAAGATCGGCAAGATCACCACGCTGGAAGCAGCGGCATCCGTACTGAAACAACAGGTAGAAACAGCAGACAGCCTGCGCTTTAACGGCCAGTCGCCATCCGCCATCGGATTTGAACCCAAAGTGATCGGCGCTTCGTTCAATAAAGCCAACCTGCAAAAGGTAATACCGGAAGCCATTGCAGGCACACAGGGTGTATATGTAGTACGGGTTGACAATTTAATGAGCACCCCGGCTCCGGCTCAAAACCTGGATGAAGCCCGCAAGATGCGTTATTTGCAGGCGAAACAACAGGCTCAGTTCCAATCCCTCCAGGCGCTGCGGGAAGCCGCTACGATTAAGGATTTCCGGAGCAAGTTCTATTAGCCGAACGCTTAATATATCTTTTTACAGCCCCGCTCCAGCGGGGCTTTTTATTGCCAGCCGGGCTACAGAAATAAACCGAAACCCGCTTAACTTTGTTTTATTATCATGGAGCCTATTATCAGAAATAAAGTAGCAGAAAGCGGTATCATTACCCTTAACCTGGAATCCTATTATCCGGCAGAACCGGTTAAACTCTTTGATATCAAGGATTATCTTTTTATGGGCATGATCCTTAAAGAAAAGGATTTCCGGGCCGCGCTGAAAGAGCAGGACTGGTTGGTATATGAAAACCAGCTGGTGGGTATTGTATGTTCTGCTGATGCCATCATTCCGCTTTGGGCCTATATGCTTATTGTGAGTTACCTGCAGCCCATTGCCCGGTTCGTAACGCTGGGCGATGAAGCTTCCGTTAAAAATAAGTGGCTGCTGAAAAATATTGACGCCATAGATGCGGCCGCCTTCACCGATACCCGCGTGGTGATCAAGGGCTGCGGCGACATCCCGGTATCGGAAGAAGCTTATGCCGCCATCTCTTTAAAATTACTACCGGTGGTAAAAAGCCTGATGTACGGCGAACCCTGCAGTACCGTACCGGTGTATAAACGGAAATAACCCTTTCATTCAGATCGGTACCCGCTAAACAAGAGATTGTTCTCCGGACAAATTGTAATCAAACCACCTGTAATCAGATCATTCAGTTACAAAACTTTTGATAAAGCCACCCCGGCGTAAGAAAGATGAATGTAAAAGGAGTGCATTTCCGGTGACAGGCTTGCATCGTATTGGATTAGTGCTTCTCCGTTCTTAAATCAAATTCAAGAATAATCCGGTGGTATGATTTTACCGGCCTGCCATTTTGAGTAGCAGGCGACCACTTATAAGGGAATGCTATGATCCGCTTTTGAACCGTATCGCCTAATCCAAACGGGTTTCCCAGCGCTTTTGCCAGCGCTATCCTTCCTGCTGTATCCACCATAAATTGCGTATGTATTTTATATATCCCTTCAGGAATCGCGTTCCTTTTCGTGCTATCTAAAAATAAACTCCAGTTTAAATAATCACTCCAGAGATCCGGGTCAATAGATGCCGGGGTTCCAAATCCTGTATGACGCGAACGGGGAGCAGTTACCTGGTGCACCGGGACATTATTCCAGCTAACCTGGGCAAACACGGGATCACCGAAACAGAGCGCAAATACGAACATCAATTGTTTCATAATCCTATAGACCCGGATTGAAAAAATTCCATAAACGTGTTAGAACCAGCCTTTCCTTTTAAAGATCAGTAACATCCAGATGGGGATCAGGATCATCGCCGCTACGGCGATCCAGAAACCAAAATGCTGATTGGTTAATGGCAGTACATTAAAATTCATTCCGAAAATACCCCCTATTACGGTAGCCGGTGCCAGAAGGCAGGTTACAATCGCCATTACCTTCATTACCTCATTCATCTTAAGGTTTACATTGCTGAGATAAAGATCCTGCATGCCTGTAAGCATATCCCGGTAATTATCTACCAGGTCTATGGCCTGTACAATATGATCGTAAACATCTTTATAATAGCGTTCGTTCTGCTCCGCCAGCAAGGTATTTTCGCTTTTGATGAGGCCGCTGATCACCTCGCGTACCGGGTAGATCGTTCTTTTTAAAACAATGAGTTCTTTTCTTAAAGAGTTGATATAGGCCAGCGTCCGTTTACTGGCGCTGCGAATGATTTCTTCTTCCAGGTCTTCGATCTCATCACCCAGTTTGTCCATTACAATAAAATAATGATCAACGATCGTATCCAGCAGGGTATAATACAGATAATCGGCGTCCTTGGTGCGTGTTTTACTGGTGGGCAATTTCAACCGCTCGCGCAGTGCGGTAAATACATCCCGGCTCAGATCTTCCTGGAAGGTGATCACGAAATTTTTTCCCAGGACCAGGCTGATCTGCTCCTGGTCTACCGATTTTTTGGGCTCGTTATAGTAGAGCATATTCATCAGGGAGAAAAGGATCTCATCCTCTTCATCCATCTTTGCCCGCTGGTTCACACTCAGGATGTCTTCCTGCAGCAGGGGATGAATACCATAACGGGCACCGAAGTTTTCCACATCAGATTTACGAAGCCCGTCTACATTGATCCATATGATCTTATTGCTTTCTTTTAGCGCCAGGGCCTCCTGCAACGAAATATCTTTCCGTTCTTCTATGGTTTCTTTGTTGTAACAGTAGGCTGTAATGAGCACCTGCTGTGCCTCCTCTCTTTTAGGGATAACGGTGGGGTTAACAGAGAGGATCTGCCGGGTGCGCTCTGTGCCAAAAAGCTCAAACAGGTTGGGCAAAAAAAGGTATCGCAGATATTTTTCCGGACGCATCTTCATACAGGAAAGATAGTTATTTTAACGCATAACAAACCGGTGCATCAGCCCGTGTGTCATTTCAATTCCCATCCCTTTTCAGGAGGTACCGGAGCGAAAAGAATCTGCCTGCAGGAAGGGATCCTTAGATCCTGAAACAATCCCGACTTGTAGGGACCGGATGACTATTCGCATATTTGTTATTGCTACCATTGGCCTTCCAAGCAGGATGGCCCGAAGCCCCTCCCGAGTTTCTGCCATCATTCAGCTCCGGTGTCTCTTCAAGAAATAACGGGAACGAAAGAAATCGGTCGGCAAGACCGCGTTTATATAGATACTAAAACAGAAATAAGCCCTGAAATATTCCGATCATCGGAAAAGGCCAACAGGAAGCTTGTTTTCTTCCCGGCGGCACCCACCCCGGATGCGGATCCTTTCCCGGTTTTACCGGTTCAGGAGTGCCATCGCTCTTTCCAGATCTTCCGGTGTATCAATAGCCACCGTTTCGTAACCGGTTTCCGCCATATAAATGTCCACTCCGTTATCCAAAAAACGCAGCTGCTCCAGCTTCTCCGTTTGTTCCAGTGGGGAGGGTGGCCAGGCGGTAAAGTCGAGCAAGGCCTTCTTCCGGAATGCATATACACCAATGTGCAGGTAATAGGGCACGGCTATATGTTCATCCCGCTTATAAGGGATCACACTCCGGCTGAAATACAATGCCTTCCCGTTCTTATTGGTTACCACTTTTACGGCGTTGGGATTTTGTGCTTCGTTTTCTGATGCGAATTTCCGCATCAAAGAACCAACCTGCACGGCATCGGAGTTGAACAGCGCAGCAATTTTTTCCAGGGGTTCCTTTTGCATAAAAGGCTCATCGCCCTGTACATTCACAATAACATCCACCTCCATATCTTTCACCGCCTCTGCGATCCGGTCGGTGCCGCTTTCATGTTCCGCAACACTCATGATTGCCTTTCCACCCCGGGATACAATTTCTTCAAAGATCAATGCGCTGTCCGTTACCACAAAAACATCATCAAACAAACCGCTGCCGGCCACGGCCGCATAAGTATGCGCAATCACCGGCCGGTCGCCCAGCAGCTGCATTAATTTTGCAGGGAACCGCGTTGCCGCATACCGGGCAGGAATTACCGCTATCATCTTCTTTTTTATCATGCTTCAAATGTAGGAAACTCTTTCAGGTTGAAGGACTTTTCTTCCCCGGTTGGATCAGCGCAGTATCCTGCCGCTGCTGTTTTTTTATAAACGGATCTTTCATCAAACTCAAAAAATCTTCATCCTTTTCGTTGTCGTAATAACGGTCCAATCCATACCGGATTTTGGAAGGATCCAGTTCTTTATACGTGCCCAGCAAACGGTCCCATATGGAAAAAACCGCTCCATAATTACTATCTGTATACGGCTGCTTCCAGTGGTGATGCACCTTATGCATATTGGGCGAGATGAGCACATAGCTGAGCCATTTGTCCAGCTTTTTTGGTAACCGGATATTGGCATGCGTAAAGGCCGTGGTGATCACCACCAGGGTTTGATAAATCATCACGCTGTACATGGGCGCACCGCTTACAAAGATGAGCAGGAGGAAAAAGACACCACGCAGCAGGCTGTCGCCCGGGTGATGCCGCAATCCGGTGGTTACATCCACTTTATTATCACTGTGATGAATGAGGTGATAGCGCCATAAATATGGCTGCTGGTGCATACTCCAGTGTACCAGCCAACTGCTGAAATCCAGGGCCAGCACGCCGATGGCGATCGTACCCGCTACGTTGGCATGCAGCCAGTACACCAGGCCAAAGCCTGCACTGCGGCACCAGTCAGACAGCAATACGATCAATACCGCAAGTGCTGTATGAATGATCAGATGGATAACGGTAAATCCAAAATTGACCAGCGCATGTGAAAATTTTGTTTTCCGGTATTTCAGCTGAAACAAGGGAATGGCACCTTCGATGATCCAGAAAAAGATCAGTCCGCCCACGAGCAGAGCCATACGCTCTACGGGGCGCTGTTCCAGGGTTGAAAAATATGCCACAACAGATTCCATCATGTTTCCTTGTTATTAACCGTGTCTTTATATTCAAACCCGCAATCAAAACAATGGTATACTTTTTCAATGGCCATCGGAGCACCGGCATTCAACACCACGCTTACAAAGGTTCCCAGCCAGTTGGATGCCTTTTTGGGCGTACTTACATACTCTACATTAACGGATCCGCAATGCGGGCAGGGATTTTGCGCCTGGTATTGCTGTTTGGTGCGCTGCAGTATGTCCAGTGCCCGGTCGATCTGCGGTTCAGCCACCATCAGTTTAATGCCCCCGATGGCATTGGTTAGTATCGGGTCAATGGTAACTGTGTTTTCATCCTTCAGCCAGCAATTTATGTCTTCACTCAGCAGGTTCCCCATTGCCAGGTGTGCATCAATATAGCTGTCATATGTGGCTGCAATGATAAAGTCCATACCTTAAAGTTATTGCAGTAATATGGATAAAAAAAGTACGCCGGCGCTTTATTTTTTTATGCGGAGCGGGCTGTTGGCAGCGATTTTACAGCCTCGTAAAAGTAGTATAATACCTGTGCATGCGGTTTTCCAGATCCTTCAGAAAATCCAGATCCGCTTTCTGAACAGTTTTCCTTTGGCCCGCACCGGGAAGCCGTACCTCGGCATAGGTACTCAAACCCAAGAGCTGGTCCCGGAATTTCAATAACAGGACATCTGCCCATATCGAGCGGTCGGTACCGCTGAGTCCAAGTTGCGCCAGCTGCATCGTACGCTGGCGGATGGAATCTTTTGCCGCCCCAAGGGCTTTGTCCATGCTTGCACCGGATTGGCTGCTTCCCGAAAGGAGCTGCTCCAACAGCAGGATATAACCGTTACAATCCGCTATCGATTGCTGCATCAGGGTTGCTGCCGGAGCGAAGGCATCTTTCTTTTCCGGTACTTCGTAGATGTCTTTGAATATATGGTCAGACCGGAGTATGATGCTGTCGCTGATGGTATCGAACCGGTTCTCCAGTAACCGGATGGAATCGATCAGTTCCAGACCATACAATCCCTTATCTTCTTTATAGCTACGCCTGGTGTAATATTGATCAAAGCGTTTGTACGCCTGGTTTATCTGCCGGAATACGGTTACCAGACCGTTGATCCGCTCCTCCAGCCAGGCAGCTTCCGCATGCGTAACGTTATCCGGGGGGGTATGGTCAGCTGCAGCGCCGGAACCGATTTTTTTTACCGGCTCATCAAGCAGCTCATCAGACCGGAAGAACAGGCTATCATATGCTGCAAGATGTTGCTGATCGCCCTTCAGGGTATCTGTCCTTGCAGGGTTCAGTATCGTTTTCTTTTTTTCCTGCAGGGTATTCCGTAACAGCTCTAAATAAAATTCGCGGTCGTTGACCGCCGATACCAGGAAAAAAGCATAATGATCCAACTGGTACTCCCTGCTCCGGTCGTGCCGCTTTTGCTTACAGGAATAAAGGCCAAGGGTAAGGGGGAATAAAAAAATAAAAACCAGCCATTTAGTGTTGTTCATTTTATATGAAGGTTTTGTTACCGGTATCGCAGAATCCGTATCTATCTTCAAATTTAGGCAATCCCAGCCTCCGGTTCAAATCTGTTTGCCGGTGCATTTAAACCCGGCTGATCATTTTTGCGTGGCAACTGCCTTGATTTAACTACATTTGTCCTCCAATAAGT
Source organism: Niabella pedocola (assembly GCF_021044425.1). Classification (GTDB taxonomy): domain Bacteria; phylum Bacteroidota; class Bacteroidia; order Chitinophagales; family Chitinophagaceae; genus Niabella; species Niabella pedocola. Next base: position 1,923,571 of record NZ_JAJNEC010000005.1, read on the forward strand.
TCTTTCATTTTTCATCAACCGGAAAAGGTCCCTGATGAAGATCAGGGATAATAGGGAATCGTGTGTAAATCACGAGCTGTCGCGCAACTGTAAACAGCGCAGAAGGCTTTACCTTATATGTCCACTGTGGCGTCCAACGCCATGGGAAGGATGGTAAATGCTGCTGTAAGCCAGGAGACCTGCCTTATCTGTAAGAGCAATGCTTTCGCGGTATAAAGCAAGAAGCTGCATGATGTCTTTATTCTTTTCCATTCTGTAACGGGTTCAGCCTCCTCACACTGTTCCCGGTTACGGCATCTGTCTGTCTTTTTCTTTATCACCGTCGTATTGCGAAACTTGCAAAGGGCTTTTAGCTTATTCTTCATTAAAAAAGTTAAAAGAGATGCAAACGCACAACCTCGGCTACCCGCGTATTGGTAGCAACAGGGAACTGAAAAAGGCCAGTGAACAATACTGGGCCGGCAGCATGACCGCCGCACAACTGGAGCAGGTGGCAAAAAAAATCAGGGAAGCCAACTGGCAACTCCAAAAAGATGCGGGTATGGACCTGCTACCCGTAAATGATTTTTCCTTTTATGACCAGGTATTGGATACCTGCCTGATGACTGGCGCCATCCCGGACCAGTATCACCCCTTGATCGAAAAGGAGCATACCGCCCCGCTTGATCTGCTTTTTGCGATGGCAAGAGGTTACCAGAAAAACGGGTACGATCTTACAGCCATGGAAATGACCAAATGGTTTGATACCAACTACCATTATATCGTTCCGGAGTTTAAAAAAGATCAGCCATTTACTCTTTTTAACAACAAGGTAATCGACCAGTTCAATGAAGCTAAAAAGGCCGGCTTTAACAGCAAGCCCGTGCTCCTGGGCCCGGTTAGTTTCCTGTTATTAGGCAAAGAAAAAGAGGAAGGGTTTGACCGGCTTGACCTGCTGAAAAACCTCCTGCCCGTTTACATGGAGGTACTGGAAAAGCTGGATGCACTGGGGGCTTATTATATCCAGATCGATGAGCCCTGCCTGGCGCTTCCGCTTAGTGAAAAAGCGCAACAGTCCATCCGAACCACCTATACCAGGCTTTGCGGACGTTTTCCCAATCTCCGTATCCTGTTAGCCAATTATTTCGATTGCTTCGGAGCCAACCTGGAAACGGTGCTTTCATTACCGGTACACACCTTGCATCTCGACCTGGTGCGGTGCCCCTCGCAACTGGATGACGTCCTGGATGCACCCGGATTCATCAACGGCAGAACCCAGCTTTCTTTAGGTGTGGTGGATGGCCGCAATATCTGGAAAAATGATTTTGAACAATCCCTGCTGCTGATCCAAAAAGCAATGGATGCCATTGGGTCCGACCGGATCTGGATCGCGCCTTCCTGTTCCCTGCTGCACGTACCTTGCGACCTGGACCTTGAAACCGATGAAAAAAATCTGCCGGACGCCATCCGGCAATGGCTGTCCTTTGCCAAACAAAAGCTGGCGGAAGTGGCTTCGCTCAGACAAATTGCAACCAATCCCCAGGCGGCACATTCAAAAACGCTCCTGGAAGAAAACGCCCGTTGTATCGAAGCGCGTAAAACCTCTTCACTCATCCACAACCCACAGGTAAAAAGCCGTGTAACAGCGATCACGGATGCGGACGCCGAGCGAAACAGTCCTTTTCCTATTAGAAAAGTGCAACAACAGGAACTCGGCCTTCCGCTGTTTCCAACCACTACCATCGGATCTTTTCCTCAAACAAAAGAAGTACGCCAATGGCGGGCACAGTGGAAAAAACAACAGCTTTCTGATGCGGACTATCTCCAACTGGTAAAAGATGCAACCCGTAACGCCATTCAATGGCAGGAGGAAATTGGGCTTGACGTACTGGTGCATGGGGAATTTGAACGCAATGATATGGTGGAATATTTTGGTGAACAGCTGGCCGGTTTCGCCTTTACGAAGAACGGCTGGGTACAGAGTTATGGCAGCCGTTGTGTAAAACCGCCGGTGATCTATGGTGATGTATACCGGCCCCAACCGATGACCGTGGAATGGAGTGCTTATGCACAATCCTTAACCCATAAACCGGTAAAAGGCATGCTTACCGGTCCGGTAACCATTTTGCAATGGAGTTTTGTGCGGGATGATCAGCCGCGCAGCGTTACCTGCAACCAGATCGCCCTGGCCATCCGCGATGAAGTGACGGATCTGGAAAAAGCGGGTATAAAAATCATCCAGATCGATGAACCTGCAATCAGGGAAGGCTTACCTTTAAGAAAGGAACAGCAACAGGCGTACCTGACCTGGGCCGTAACCGCCTTCCGTATTGCGGCTGCCGGTGTTCAGGATCAAACACAGATTCATACACATATGTGCTATTCGGAATTCAATGATATCATTCATGCTATTGCAGCCATGGATGCGGATGTGATCACAATTGAAACATCCCGCTCCCAGATGGAATTGCTAGATGCATTTGCGTTGTTCGAGTACCCCAATGATATCGGCCCCGGCGTATATGATATCCATTCACCTCGCGTTCCTTCAAAAGACGAAATGGTAGCATTGCTGGAGAAAGCGCTGTATTCTATTCCTGCAGAACGCCTATGGGTAAACCCCGATTGTGGTTTAAAAACCCGGGCATGGGAAGAAACCACGGAGGCGCTCAAGGCCATGATCCAGGCGGCAAAAGCATTGCGTAAAAAAATAAACACACCGGTACCGGAATAACGATGTGTCAACACGAAGATAAATACTGCCCACGCTGTAAACAACCCTTTGAATGCAAAGTGGGCAGTATTCTTCTTTGTCAATGCAGCACTGTTTCTTTAAACGACGAGGAACGGGACTTTATTCATAAACAATACGAAGATTGTCTCTGTGCCGGATGTTTAAAGGCCCTCAAAGCACAATATCATCAACAACAATTTCAACACAAGCTCAAAGGGATCCTGGGTGTATTCTATAAGGACCCGTCTGATACCTGAGTATCTTTTTTCCAGCTTTAAAAACTCATTGCACATGCACACAGAAGACCGGATTGCCGCAGCTGCAACCCGTATATTCAAAGCCGTTTTTCCCAATACTACCAACCATTATGATACGCTCTTTGGCGGTATGGCCATGCAACTGATGGACGAAGTAGCCTTTATTACTGCTACCCGCTACAGCCGGTTGCGGATGGTAACGGTCAGCAGCGACCGGATCGACTTTAAACATCCCATCCCCTCCGGAACCATCATCGAACTGGCAGGCACCATTATCCATATCGGCAATACGAGCATGAAAGTACAGGTGGATATTTATGTAGAACAGATGTATAGCACACACCGGGAAAAAGCCGTGAGCGGTGTATTTTCCTTTGTGGCCGTGGATGAAAATAAGAAGCCGGTGATCATTGTATGACACCGGCTTCTTATCCGTTGTATAGATGTGTTTATTAAAAAGGCCGTATTCTGGCAATCACAGCCGTTTCTTTAACGAGGTTCCGGTTAGTAAAAAACGGTGAGCTCCGGGAAGTAAATATGGTTAAAATCTACAACGGATCCATCGTTTCCGTAGGTGATTTTCTTTACCAGTGCGCCGGTAGAAGCGTTATAGATCAAAAGGAAATTCACCCCTGCCAAGCCTCCGTATCCCTTGATACCGTTTACCACCAGGTAGTCTTTGTTACGATCGTAACGGATAGCACCATATACCATAAACGGAGATTCACTAATCGTAATAAAAGGTTGGCCAAGCGATCCGGCATTACCATCCACATATTTATAAATAGCCGATCCGGAATGATAAAAAACCGCATTCTCTTTTGCAGAGGCCGTGATCCTGGTGGGCGCATCTAACCCAAACGAGCCGATACCCACCGGTAATGCAACACCCACGGTATCCAGGTTTTTATCGATAGCGATCAGACGGCTGCCGGTAGATGCCCATACTTTTCCATTGGGGGTTCGGGCAAAACCCCGGTTGATATTTGCAAACCCTTTTACAAATGAGTAATTCGTTGCATCAATGATTTTTGCACCGTTGGCCTGTAACAGGTATACGTAATTTCCTTCTTTCAGCATATCGCCGGTATTAACTGCGGAAACAGCACTCAGTTTATACTGCACGCCCAGCGTATTCAGATTAATTGCGTACACCCCATCTGCAGCACTTACCAGCCCCTGGTTGTCCTTTACACCGATCAGGCTTCTCCAGTTACTGGATTCCTGATTATAACGCGCTTCTTCCTTCAGGGTACGTGCATCCAGCCGGAGAATAGGTCCGTTCAGCTTGCTGATCAGGTACAGCTTTTGGTTGTACAGGCACGCAAACTGCAGCGTGCTGGACAAGGAGGCGTTGGAAGTAATTTTGCCGGGGTTTGCCTTTTCATAGGCCCGGGTTATAACCGTATCCGCTCCGTAAGCATAAAAATTAACGGTTCCGGCTGTTTGCCCATATGAACCTTCGGTGATTACAAAAAATCCGTTGGAATAAGGCTGGGCATTTTCTAATGGGTCAGGCCGCGGACGTTCCCGGAAATAGTCGTCATCTTTGGAGCAGGCCTGCAGTAACAGACCCAGCGTTAATAGCAGCAGTAATTTGAGGAATGGTTGTTTCATGTACATATTCATTATTCAATTTTTATTTTCCAAAATGCAAATCTTCGGCGCCCTTGATCTCAGTGGAGATCTCGCCCATTAACGCGTTTCCTTTATTGTTCTGAGCCGTATATACTTTTACAAAATCGATCGCCTTCAGCTGAACGGGCTTGCCGCTGGCGTCTACCGCCCGGGCAATATCAAAGGAGTTGTATTTTTTAGTGTCATAATCATCGCCGGATGAATAGGAATCGGCATATCCCCAGCTAAACCCGGCATTGATCCAGATGCCGCTCACCTGCCCAAACGTACTTTTCAACAGGGTACCGGTAAACACCAGGGAATCCTGGTTAGAGGCAAACAAGGGATAGTATTGCTGCTTATGAAAGGCATTGATTTCCACAGCTCCTGAGTTGTCCTGGTTATCCTTCCAGGGTACGTTTGCATAGGCTTTCGGGTTATAGTAGGTGATCCGGTAATTCTTAATGGTTTCTGCACTGTTGTACTCGCTTCCGGCCAGCTCGTACCAGGTATCATCCGCTTTTCCGTTTCCGTTATCATCGCGGCTTACCATTACGATACCCGGCTCGCTCCAGTCTGTTGGCGGCTTTAAAGGATTTCCGTAAATCGCAAGATCGGCGCCTTCCTTATTTTGGATCGAATGATCAAATGTAAAGGTGATGTATCCCCCATATGCACCCAATGTTACCAGGCCGCTGTTCTTTCCTACAATACCTTCGGCGCTTGCCATATTGCCCGGTGCCACATTAATGAACTGGCCGGGAGCCGGTAAATATTCCAGTATCCTGGAAATATATTTGCTTTCTCCCCCTTCACGTACCTGCGGCGCTACATCAATAATAAATGCTTTCTCAAACGTTCCTGCCTGATTCCGGGCTTTGAAAAGTACTTTATAAAAACCGGCCACCTCAAATACATGTGCAAATGCCTGCGCCGACGACAACTCCTTGCCATCAACGATCCAGGCAACCGTGGCTTCGGAACCACCGGTCTTGCTGGACTCGATGGCAACGGGCTGTTGGATAACGGCACTGATTGTGTCTTTGGCTATGGAAAAACTGTATACAGGGGCCGTAGTTACATCCTTGTCCTTCTTGCAACTGCTTATGACAACCGGAAGAAAGAATGCGAAAAATAAAAATCGTTTCATTTGTTTTTGTTTGTTTGTTTTTGGTACACGGAATTACGTGTTGTTATGATTTGATGATAATGTGTGATACGCCGTTGAAAATGGGCAGCTTAACGGCCGGCTGATGCGCTTCGGTTATAAAAGGCTATATGACCGGGAATGATCCCTGTTTTTTTTATCGTACTTTTTAATTTTCCATTTGTGTCAAAACCATACAGGTCGCCCGCTTCGCTGTAATTCCGGGCATCTGCTATGTAAATGCTGCCATTGTTCGGATCCACGGCAATACCATAGGGCATAATTATTTTTGTGCCATCGGTAACAAAGGACCCTGGAATTACTTTTTTGTTTTTGAGATCTACCCGTGTATAGGCATGCTGTCCGCCACCATAGTCGGTTCCATATATATACGCCGTATCCCGTATAATCGTAAAATCTTCCACCATTACCCCAATGGAATCGGTTAATTGGTCCGTTTTCGTATCTACCACGTACAGTTTATTGGTGGTGCCCCAGGGGCAGATATACAGATACCCGTTACTGTCTTTTTTCAGCCGCCTCAAATTGGGCGCAACCGTTATGGCCTTGGTTACTTTAAAAGCAGATAGATCAATCACGGAAACCGTATGCTCTAAATTGGCCGGACTGTAGCCGCCACTATTGGCAACATATAATTTATTACCCACTACCGTCAGCTCATCCGGCTGCCGCCCTACTTCCACCGTTCTTGTGATGCTAAGCGTAGCCGTGTCTATTTCCAGCACCATCCCTTTTTCGGAAGTTGTATAAGAGCTCAGATAAGCATAGCCATTTGCAAAGGTGATATAACGCGCATTTTCGATGGCCTTATGTGTTTGATCGGTTAGTACTTTGATCCGCCGGGCGGTGCGGGCATCCAGTATCTCTATTTTTTTTGACCAGTTCATTACGATATATAATTTGCTGCCATATACACCGATATCATTCCCGGTATCGCCCAACCCCAGCACAGCATCCGGGTTTGCTTTTGTAAATACATCCCGCTCGTATATCCCGTTATGGATATCAAAATAATCCAGCGTGGCATTATTATATCCCCAGCCGCCTTCATTTAATAAATAGAAGCCGGTACTGGTGGTATCTTTTTCAGTGTTCTGAGGAGGGGGTGTCCAATCGCGGTCTTTTCTGCAGGCACTAAAAAGCAGGATGCCTGCCAGGAAGATGCAAACGGGTAGCCAGTGGTTTTGTTTCATATTTTATATTTATAAGTTAACGGCAATTTTTACCAGGTAGTTTCGCCCGGGCATGGGGTAATTGACCACCACATCATAGTATTGATTCAACAGGTTGTTCACCTCCAGGGCCAGCACCGCACGGACCTGCCTGAGCCGCACCGTCTTTGTAAGCGACAGATCGTGCGTATACCAGGGCTCCAGGTAATTTTGCGGGTCGTTTTCCGGCAGCATATACCGCTCCCCGGTATAAATAAAACTATAGTTAAGCCCCCAGCTGCGACAAGCCGTTTGCACGGTTGCAGATCCACTGTGTTTGGGCGCATATGGAATTTGCTGGTCATAGGACCGGTCTTCTGTTGTTTTATTTACGGCCTGCTGATACGAGTAGGTAAGCGTACCGTTAAGCAATACCTGCTGCCCAATGCCGGCGGCATATGTGAGTTGCAGATCCATTCCTTTAACCGCCACCTTTCCCATATTGATCATGCTCCACCGGAACAGGTTATTGGCCGGAATGGCAATGATCTTGTCTTTGATATCGTTATAGTAAACATCAGCCTGCAAGCTGATCGCGGACCCGGAGTCGGCAAAGCTCTTTTTATACTGAAGGCCGATATCATACTGGGTGGTGTATTCCGGCTTCAGGGTTACGCTGCCAATGATCGTGTAATACAGATCATTAAAAGTAGGCATCCTGAAAATGCGTTTGTAAAAAGAGCGAACACTGATGGGAAGATGGTTCCAGGGCCGCCAGGAGGCGCTGATGGCAGGCGTTAGTACATTCCTGTCTGCTGCTGCAGCGCCCGTGCTTACTTTTTCCCGGGTAAACGTCCCCAGCAAATTACCGGCAGCAATAAATTGTTTCCGTTTCAGCTCGGTTGCAATCGCCACCAAAGCGGTGTTCCGTACCGGGTACGCAAAATGATCAAGGTTCGCCTGCATCTTATTTACGATCCAGTCGGTGGCCAGCGAAACCTTCCATCCGGCTGCAACCAGGTATTCGTTTACCAGTGATGCATCATATTCCTGCTGACGATAGGTATTGTTAAGCGGCGCTCCGCCGGTTTTTTTGATGGTGGTATCCAGGTACCGGGTATAGTCGTTGGCATACTTTCCCTGTACTAAAAGCTGATAGCGGGTATTGATTTGTTTACGCCACATGCCCTGCGTAAAGAAGTTACGGTCCCACAACCGTTGCGCATTATAAAACCGTTCCGCAACAATGGCACCGGGCAGTCCTCTTGCAGCGTTATAAAAGTAGGTTTGTATTTTCCACCGCGTGGCCGCATTCTTATTCAGATCCTGTACGGCCAATTCCATTCTTTGTGAAGCTACCGCTGCATTTTGCCGGGTGATGGTTGTATCGTATGCATACTTTTGATAGCGAGTTTTATATCTTCCATGCGCATGAACGGTTTCTACGCTAAGCGTTGTTGCCATATTTGCAGCTATTTGCTGCTGCCAATGGAGTGACGGGTTTATTAATCCGAAAGAACCCGTTTTATATGCCGCGCTTATATGGTACTTTTTATGCGGTTCAAATACCGCTTGTTTGGTTTTTATATATAAGGCGGCAGCGCTTCCAAAGTTCCTTGCAGATTGCAGGGTGGACGTGTTCTGGCTGTTATACAAACTCAGTGCTTCAATATTATCCAGCGAGAACTTTCCCAGGTCTACGATGCCGTTCTGCGCATTGCCCAGCTGTAGTCCGTCGTAAAAAACACCCAGGTGCTGTGCGCCCAGGTTTCTTACATTCAGGGTTTTTAATCCGCCAATGCCGCCATAATCTTTGAGTTGTACGCCTGAAAAATAACGCAATGCATCCGCTATTGAAAAGCTGTTTACCTGTTGCAGCCGGCTCCCGGTAAGTGTTTGAACGGGCGTGGTGGTATTGAGCTGAACGGCGTTCCTGCCGGAACGGATCCATACGCTATCCAGTTCCTTTGCGCTCACAGCGTCTGGGACCTGGGCCATTCCTTTTGTACAACCAACGCTGTACAAAAGGCCTATTACTCCGGAAAACCGGATCCAAAAATTAAATCGGTTCATTACTATTTGAGTTCATCAAACAGCTTCACCTGAAATAAACAGAAAACAAATGGGTAACGATTACCGGCACATTTGCATTCCAAGCCTTATTCCACGAAAGCTTAAAACAAAAACTGCGCTGGCAGGTCTCCTGACTTATCCCCGTCTTTAATGGCCTTCCCATGATGCCTGGGCATCACAGTGGCCTTCAGATTGTTAAAAACGTTGCATAGGACTTACAGTAGCGGGTCTGTTCAGGATTTGCACCTGATTCCCTTTTAATAAATGTTCCCGTGTAAGAGTGAACATTTAACCAATGCGCGGCGAAGGTAAGAAAAAAACAGACCTGTTAAGTTTTGTAAACCCAACAGGTCTGCTTCTTATACCGCAAGGCGGCTGTTTATTTAATATTTCTCCGGATGGTGTCCATCAGGTCATTGAGTCCTTTCCAGGTGCCTTCAAAAATATTACCGCTTTGAAGGGCGGGCAACAGCTGGTTGCGGATGATCTGATCGGCTTCTGAGCGGGATAATAATTTTCCTACAAACGGGCCATAATCGATGGCTACTTTATTCAGCCCCCTGCTGATGGAAACCACCAGGGCTTTATCGGTATTGCCATGTACACCGGCCCATTCTTTGAGAAGAATCTTATTATTATTTCCAAAGGAGCCGGCCGTAACCTTGTCTGCCGGCAAGGTGATGACTTTAACCGCGATCAGGTTACTTTTTTCAAATACCCGCACCAGGCTGTCGATCTGTTTGTTTTGAGCTTCAGTAAACAGCTGCTCCAGGTCGTACGACATATTAACATTCTGCGGCGTTGCCGTTTGTTGCTGCGGATATTTGATCTTTACATCTCGTCCGTCTCCGTCCCGCTGATGTACCTGGGTATTCAGGTTTTTACCGGAATTACAGGCCAGCGTTAACACGGCGGTCAAAAAAAACGCGCTCCGAAACATCTTTTGTAGCATAGGATCATTTTAAGTATATACTCTATTGCAAAATTAGCGCCGTTTTTATCTATTGAGCAACAACCCGATATAAAACGAAGGCTTTGTTAGCTTTTTTCGCAGATCCACTTCATAAAACATACAGGACAATAGCTCCTGTACCTTTTTATTCCGCGCGCTGATATTAATAAGCAGGTTAAACAGCCGGGGGTAATGCACCAGTTTCTGAAGACGGGTACTTAACCGCAATTCGGACCCCAGCACACGGTCGATGTCCTTATCATAACCGGAGAGGCCGGCTGCGGAAAAATCACCGGCCTGAATGGCTTTTGCAGCCTGCAGGGCGGCCAGCCGGCCGGAGCCCATGGCATTGCCAATGCCTTCACCGGTAAACGGATCAATCAGGAATGCCGCATCGCCCACGAGCAGGTACCGCTCTCCCGTAAGGACTCTCTTTTTGCTTCCCAGCGGCAGGCCGTAGCCTTCAATGGGGCCTTCCAGCTGCGCATTTTTAAACCGTTCCTTAAACACAGGATCCTGCTCTACGATCCGGATCAGTTCCTTTTTAAGATTGATCTTTTTCCGGCTCACGGTTTCGCTGAGCATCCCTACACCTACATTGGCCTGCCCGTTTGGAAGGGGAAAGATCCAGAAATAGCCCGGCAACAGGCTTTTTAAGAAATGCAGTTCAATAAAGTTCTCGGGATGCATGCCCTCCACATTTTTATAATAGGCCCGCAAACCGGCTACATAATGCGCCGGCTCCATCTGGATACCGGCCACCTTTTTGGTAAAGGGAGAATGCGCGCCGTTGGCGATGATCAGCAGGTCCGCCTTTATTACAAACCCGTTGCCATCGCTTATCCGGTAGCCGTCGGCTTCCAATGTATACTCGGTAATAGCAACGCCTTCATAAAGGGTTACATGTGCACAGCGTTTTAGTTCTTCCACCAGGAAATGATCAAAATCCATGCGCTTACATACATAGCCGATGGGCACTTCCTTGTGATTGTTGTTCCCGGCGTCAAAATCGGGGCGGTAACCTACTTCCAGTACCCTGCGGTTGGGTGCAATAAAACTCACGCCCCAGCTGTTGAGCTTAAACCCGGCCTGTTTCAGCCGTCCGGCCACCAGGGGATCGATCTTTTTTAAACAGGTGAGCACTTTGCCGCTTAACCCATCGCCGCAAACTTTATCCCGCGGAAAAACCGCCTTATCGACCACAACGCAGTCGATGCCGTCCTTATTCAGCTGAAGGGCCGCTGTAGCGCCTCCTGGTCCGGCGCCAATAATGCAAACTTTGGTAGAAATCATTGTAGAAGGCTCTAATAAACGAAGCCTGACCACTCGCCAAAGGCAGAAATTAGTCAGGCTTGACCGCCCAAACAGGCAGATTTAAAAATATCATTTTTTACTATTGGTTCAGCATCAACGGCATCACCAGCATCAGCTGCTCTTCATTTTCCTCCTGGTCTACCGGTTTGATCAAACCCGCCTTTGTAGGGGTACTCAACTCCATGTATACCTCATCACTGTCTGTTGCATTAAGCATTTCGATCAGGAATTTGGCATTAAAGGCAATTACCAGGTCTTCTCCGTTGTACTGGCATTTCATACGCTCATTTCCTTCAAAGCTGAAATCCACATCCTGCGCCGCCAGTTGCAGTTCGCTGCCACTGATGTTGAGGGCTACCTGGTACGTGCTTTTATTACTGAATACGCTTACCCGGCGCAGGGCTCCCAGGAATTCGGTCCTGTTCACCGTTAACCGGTAAGGGTTTTCTGCGGGGATCACCACTTTATAATCCGGGAAACGGGCATCGATCAGCCGGCAACTCATTTGGGTGGTACCGTGTATTACAAAGAAGTGGTTGGTATTATAGTTGATCGTGATCTCGTCGCTGTTGTCCGGCAGGGCCGATTTCAACAGGTTCAGCGGTTTACGCGGAACAATAAACGTATCCACATTGGGGGAGCTTACATCGGTCCGTTTGTACCGTACCAGCCGGTGCGCATCGGTTGCCACAAACTGGATGCCTTTTTTATCCAGCTCAAAATAAACACCGGTCATTGCAGGACGCAGGTCATCCGTACTGGTAGCAAATAAGGTCTTATTGATTGCTGTTACCAGGGCCGAGGAGGTCATTGTAAAGCTGGAGGCATCGTCTGCGGTAGGGTCTTTCGGGAAGTTATCCGGATTTTCGCCCATTACCTTGTACTTACCGTTATCGCTGGTAATTTCTACGCTGTAATTTTTATCAATATTAAACGTGAGCGGTTGCTCGGGGATGTTCTTTAAAGAATCGATCAGGATCTTTGCGGGAATACAAACGCGGCCGCTGTCCTTTGCCTCCACCTGCATCTCCGTTTTCATTACTGTTTCGAGGTCGGTGGCTACAATAGTCAGACGGTTTTTATCAATATCAAACAAGAAATCCTCCAAAATGGGTAATACGTTATTCGCATTAATTACCCCTGAAATATTTTGAAGTTGTTTCAGTAAAGCCGATGACGATGCAATAAATTTCATCTGTTGTTATATTAATTTTTACGTTTCTGTTCCCCGTTAGGGCAAAATGGAGGTAGCGAAACTACTATTTTATTAGATAAAGTTTCGAAAAATCTATGCCCATTTTTCGGTAAATATAGGGGGAAAAACGCTGATTTGGCCCCGGGCAAAATTTTTTAGGTAGTTTGATAAGGTTTAGTAACTTCCCCGACTTAAAAAAAGGCCTATGTTGAATAAATTTTTAAATTGGGTCAGGGGAAAAGAGGAGCCCTCCGGGCAGGGCAATCCTACCATCGAGTTCGGCCGGTATTCGGATAATAATAAGATGTCCGGAAAAGTGCGCCGCTGGAAAGAGGCCGACAGCCTGTTTAAAGAAAAAGACTATGCCGCCTCCGTAGATGCCTTTTTTGATTACCTGAAGGACGATGCCATACAAAATGTGCGCTATACTCGCAACGGGGATACCGCCACTTTTGAGCTGTTTCAGGGATCCAAGATCATCCGCGGGGAAATCCGCGACAACCGCCTGTCGGCCGATGTAAAACTGGCGCTGATGGCGGAGCCTTCCGTGCCGGTGATGCGCCGGCTGCTGGAAATGAATTTCGGCCTGTATTACAGCCGTTTTGCCTTAAATAATAATGAGCTGTGCATGCGCTTTGATACGGACCTGAGCACGGCCAATCCTAATAAATTATACTATGGCCTGAAAGAACTGGCCACAAAATCAGACAAGCAGGACGACCTGCTGATCGAGGACTTTTCGCATCTGGCAGCCGTAGACCAGGATCATATTACGCCGCTCTCTGAAAAAGAAAAGCAGGTAAAATACGATTTCCTGATGCGCTGGATCGATGAAATACTGGAAAAGATAGGTGGTGTTGACGCCGATAAATTTTCAGGCGGTATTTCATACCTGCTGCTAAGCCTGGTATACCGCATCGACTTTCTCATTACCCCCGAAGGCCAGCTGCTGAACCTGCTGGAAAAGGTAGGTGCGATCTACTTTAAAAAAGATGAGCGTTCCATTGTGGATAAAAACCGGGATATGATCGAAGCCTTCCGGGAGCTGAAGGCCAAGCCCAGGGAGGAGATCTTTAAAAACCTGTTCCGGTCTAAATACACCTTCTCCATTGTAACCCCGCAGGTACACAAGGTAATGGCCGATGCCATCCACGAGGCAAACGAAAACATGCTCTGGTACCGGGATAACGGATATGAGTATTTTGCCAACAAACTGATGGAATATGGATTGTCCTATTGCCAGTATTCTTACAGTTTGCCCCGGCCCATTACCCTGCTGGTAAGCCTGTTTATGCAGGTAAACTATCCTTCCTTTTTTAACGCACTGGGGTATGCGGAGGATCTCTATGACCCCGCATCCGGACGTTTTAAAGAAGATACCATTATCCGGTATATCCGGGCTGTTGAAGCACAATGGAAAGAACGGTATCCGTATATGAGCTTCAGAACCGAAGGACTGAATTTTTCTGGTCTGCTGGCGTTTAACTACAGCTTTACCACGCAGATCGAAAAACTGAATATGGACGTACCGGCATAGCATTATTTTTAACGGAGCATTTATGAACACGCAGGAAATCATTAACAAATATCAGCAGGCCATTATCCAGATCGCCACGCAAACCGGTACCGGAACGGGGTTTTACCTTAAAACAGCAGATCTTATCATCACCAATAACCATGTGGTGAATAATACCCCGGAAGTAACCATACAGGGAAAGCTTTTTGAAAAACAGCTTTCGCGCGTGCTGTACACAGATCCTAAACACGACCTGGCATTTCTACAGCCGCCTTCGGGCGTGGATCTGCCGGAAGTAACTATGGGCCATTACGACCTTATGAAGGATGGCGACAACGTAATTGCGATTGGTCATCCCTATAACCTGAGTTACTCTGCCACTCAGGGTGTTATTTCCAAGGTAGACCGTATCCGGGAAGGGCTTAAATACATCCAGATCGATGCGGCGATCAACCCCGGCAACAGCGGGGGCCCGCTGGTTGATTATGCCGGGGATGTGATCGGTGTAAACTCCTTTATTATAAAAGGGGGGGACAACCTGGGGTTTGCGCTGCCGGCAAGTTATCTGAAAGAGGCCATTGATTTGTACCTCCCGCATAAGGGGCAGGAAGCGGTCCGCTGCTCCAGCTGCGATTCGCTGGTAACGGCTGAAAACATCGATAACAATAAATACTGCCCCAATTGCGGATCGGAGGTAAAACTACTGCAGGTGCCCGAAAAGGAAGCCGAGCTGATGGGTGTGGCCAAACTGATTGAGGATATTTTAAAAGACCTGGGAAAGGATGTGCGGCTGGCGCGCGACGGGTCTAACCAATGGAGTGTAAAACAGGGCTCGGCGAAGATCAATATCAGCTATAACCCGGATAATTATTTTATTGCGGGGGATGCGTATCTGTGCCAGATGCCCATGGAAGCAGCCAAAATAAAACCCCTGTACCAGTACCTGCTGCAGGAGAATAATAAATCCCACGGGTTGGTGTTAAGCTGCAATAAGAACAATATTGTCCTGAGCCGGTTACTGTACGACCTGGATATGACGCGTGAATCGGGTGTTGAGGAGTTCCGGCATCTTTTTGAGCAGGCCGATCATTATGATGATTACCTGAAAAATGAATTTGGCTGCACGGCAAGGCTGGAAGAATAGTTATGAAACAGGAATCTTCGAATATCCGGCTTTCGCCCGAACAGGCATTGAAGAAACTGCAGCACTATTGTGCATACAGCGAACGCTGTCACCAGGATGTGGTGAATAAATTATTTGAACTGGGCGTGTGGAAAAAAGAACATGATGCGATCATTGCCGCCCTCATTGAAGAAAGTTATTTAAACGAAGAGCGTTTTGCAAAAGCCTTTGCCGGAGGGCATTTCCGGCAGAAAAAATGGGGCCGCAATAAAATAAAAGCGACCTTACAGCAAAAACAGGTCAGCCCGTATTGTATTAAAGCCGCGATGAAGGAAATTGATGCAGCGGCTTACGAGCAAACCCTGAACGAATTACTGCAGCAAAAATGGAACAGTCTCAAAGGAGAACGTAACCGTTTTGTAAAAATGAAAAAAACGGCTGTTTTCCTGATCCAGCGGGGATATGAGCCGGAGCTGTTTCAGCCGCTGCTGCATACCATCCAATAACAATTGCCATGAACGGTTTCAGTTACCACGAACAAATACTGCTGTTATTTTCTACTCCTTTTTACATCATTATCATCGGAGCAGAGATCCTGCTGTCTAATTTTCATTTTCATAAAAAAACCTATACCTTAAAAGATACGCTTACCAATATCTACCTGACCCTTGCCAACGGGTCCATCGATATGGCATTCAAGCTTTCCTATTTATGGATACTGACGCTGGTGGCCAATCACAGTGCAACTCAACCGCTCAGTAACACGGTGGTTTATTGGCTCCTGCTGTTGATCCTGGAAGATTTTGTTTATTACTGGCTGCATCGTTTCGATCATACCACCCGGTTTTTGTGGGCGGTGCATGTTACCCACCACAGTTCTCAACAGTTCAATTTCAGCGTGGGATTCCGATCATCCGTTTTTGAGCCCCTGTACCGGTTTATTTTCTTTATTCCGCTGGCCTGGCTCGGTTTCCGCCCGCTGGATATCCTGTTTATGTACTCGGCCACACAAATATGGGGTACCCTGGTGCATACCGAGCTGGTGGGCAAACTGGGCTGGCTGGAAAAGATCCTGGTAACCCCCTCCCATCACCGCGTACATCATAGCTCCAACCCCAAGTACCTGGATAAAAACATGGGCATGTTCCTGATCATCTGGGATAAGCTCTTTGGTACCTTCCAGGAAGAGCTTTCTGAAAAAGAATACGCCCCCATCCAATACGGGCTTACCCACAACCTGGAAAACCCCAACGCGTTTACCATCATTTTTCATGAATGGATACAGGTTTTTAAAGACGTTACCCGGGGCGGACTTACCTGGAAACAACGGATGGGTTATCTGTTTGGCCCACCGGGTTACAGTCACGACGGCAGTCGTAAAACCAGCCGGCAGCTGGAAAAAGAAGAGGAAGAAGCACGGCTTTCTTCAAAATAACCGAACTTTAGACCTGGTATGTCTTTAACTATTACCCTGATACAAACCCAGCTTCACTGGGAAGATAAAGCGGCCAACCGGGCCATGCTGCAACAGAAAATCGAACGCATTAAGGAAAAAACACAGATCGTTGTACTTCCCGAAATGTTTTCCACCGGGTTTTCCATGCAGCCGGAACTGCTGGCGGAAACCATGGACGGCCCCACCGTACAATGGATGCGGGAAATGGCCGCGGCGCACCGGGTCATTTTAAGCGGCAGCCTCATCATCCGGGAGGGAGCGGATTATTTTAACCGGCTGATCTGGATGCTGCCCAATGGGCAGTACGGGCTGTATGACAAACGCCACCGCTTTGCTTTTGCCGGGGAAGACCAGCATTATACCGCGGGGAATAAACGGATGATCGCTTCCGTAAATGGCTGGAAGATCAACCTGCAGGTTTGCTATGATCTCCGGTTCCCGGTGTGGGCCCGGCAAAATACCGGCAGCGCTTCTCCTGAGCAGCCGGAATATGATCTGCTCATCAACGTGGCCAACTGGCCGCAGCGGCGGAGCCTGGCCTGGAAAACATTGCTGCAGGCCCGGGCCATCGAAAACCAATGCTACGTTGTAGGGGTAAACCGGGTAGGAGAAGATGGCAACGGTATTTATTACAGCGGAGACAGTATGGTGATTGATCCGCTGGGCGAGATCCTGTATCACAAGGCGGAGGATGAAGATATCTGTACGATCACGCTCCATAAAACCAAATTGGAAGAAGTGCGCAGTAAGTTTCCGTTCTGGAGGGATGCCGATGGGTTTATGATCTATTAATACCAGATAGCGGCCTGGAGTTGCCGCTACGCCTTCGAAGGCATCCGTTTTCCAGCACCAACATTTAACTCCGATGAGCCTTTATGCGCAGCCGCCTAAGCCAGGCTTTGCTGCATTGGACGACTGTTATCTGTCCGATATCCCCTCTGCTACTGCACTTACAGCCCTGTTTATTTTTAAATATTCACTCATTTGGGCAGTTGATTAATTAAAGTCGCCTGCCGGTTAACCGCACCTTTTGCCGGAGGTGAACGGCAGATATCTTGCACCCGGTTTCGTTGAAAGAAGCCATTATCATTCACTTTTAAAAAATCTTATCATGAAAAAAATGAAAGTTCCCGTCCTTGTATGTGCATCCGTTTTATCCGTTGCCCTTTTTGCCTCCTGTAAAAAAAGTAAAGAAAGCGTAGCGCCACCACCACCCACTGTTGAAGGCTACTGGATGGGAAACTACGGGCTGGGGAATAACAATCCCGATCTCTTTTACGCCTTCCTGTTCCGGGCAAACGGCACCGTGCGGATTTACTCCGGCAATACAGACACTTCAAAGGCCGTAAAGGCAGAAGGTAGCTACACACTCCAGAACAACACAGTGAAAACCACGTATAATACCGGTGCAGATATGAGCTACTCCACCACAGCTACCTTAAATGCCGCATTCAATGCCATGGAAGGCAGTTGGAAAGACAACCAGCTTGGTCTTAACAAAGGCGGGTTCAGCGTGGCGAAGAAATAAAGCACCATTCCCATTTGCAATACCTTCTCCGGCCCGGACGGGCTATTGGCCGGATCAACAATTCCTGCTCTATTCTCAATCATCAAACAATCAATTCATGCAAACAATAGGAATTATCGGCGCCGGTATCAGCGGCCTTACCACCGCAAAAACGTTCCGGGAACGCGGTTATAAGGTGGTGGTACTGGAAAAAGCCAGCGCCCTCGGAGGCGTTTGGGACCGGAACCGGTTTTATATCAACGTTTCCACCCAAACCACAAAAAACGAATACGCCTATACCGATTTCCCGATGCCGGATCATTATCATGAATGGCCCACCGGTGAACAAATGAATGAATACCTTCATAACTACGCGCAGCACTTTGGTATCAATGATTCGATTTTCTTCAACATGCAAGTGCAGGACATGACCTGTAACGAGGATGGCTGGCAGCTACAGGCGATGCATACAGGCACAGGAAGTTTACAAAATTATACATTCAGTTTTGTGGTGGTATGTACCGGCACCTTTCATGAAAAATACCTGCCGTCCTTTCCCGGTATGGAGGCCTTTACTGCGGCCGGGGGGCAGATCCTGCACAGCTCGGAGATCACCAGCAATGCTCTTTTGGAGGGCAGGGATGTTGCCGTTGTGGGCTTTGCAAAATCGGCCACGGATATTGCTACCCAGGCGGCCGATACCGCGGCCTCCTGTACCTTGTTATACCGGAAGGCGCAATGGAAAGTGCCCCGTTTTTTTGGAGGAAAGGTTAACCTCAAATACCTTTTGTTTTCGCGTTTTTCCGAGGCTTTTTTCCGTTCTTATCGCCAAACGGCCTTTCAAAAGCTGTTGCACAGCATTGGCAAACCCCTGGTGTGGATGCAATGGCGTGGTGTGGAGCTGCTGTTAAAAAAACAGTTCCGTCTCAAACAATGCGGCATGCTGCCCGGGCACCGGATCGAAGACCAGGTAAGTTGCAGTTTGGGAATTGCGCCTGAAGGTTTTTATGAAAAAGTAAGCGCCCAGAAAATAAAGGCCATCTGTACGGAGATCGATACCTTTTCGGAGGATGGGGTGCTGCTGAAAAACGGGGCAACCATCCGGCCCGACCTGGTAGTGATGGGCACCGGTTTCCGGCAACGCCTTCCCTTTCTCAATGGTGATTACCAGCGGCTGATCTGCAACGAAAACGGGCAGTTTATGCTCCATAGGAACATCATCAGTCCCAACCTGCCGCTGCTGGGGTTTGTAGGATTTAATTCCAGTCTCTTCTCCACGCTTACATCAGAAATTGCGGCCAATTGGCTCGTTGAGTATGTAAACGGCAACATCCAGCTGCCGGTACAAAGTGAAATCATAAAAGAACGGGCCATTATCGAACAATGGAAGAAAAACGTAAGGCCGGTAGCCACGGAATTCAGCGGCCTTTGCATAGCGCCGTTTAATTTCCAGCACCTGGATCAACTGATGAAGGATATGGGTTTAAAAACCGGGGGCCGCAACCGGTTGCTACAGTTTTTTAAACCGGTGAACCCCGCCGGTTATCAACAGCTTTTAGCTGGCCTCCGGAATGTTCGTCAGCAACACAGCGCTGACAATAGCCATACATCCCCTGTTGCCCGGTTCTCCAAAGAGCTTTCCTGAACCGATTTTTCCTTATCCACCAGGCCGGAACCCTTCGTTCCGGCTTTTTTATACCAGCCGGTGCGACATCTGCTGCAGGAACTCTTCCTTCTTTTTGGGCGAAATGGCAATCATGGAAGCATCACTCATAACGGCATAGCCACCGTCGGTCTTAATCATTTTCCGTACCTCCTTCAAATTGATCATATGCGAATTATGTACCCGCAAAAAGCCATGGTCTGTTAAGAGCAACTCGTATTCCTTCAGGTTCTTGCTCACCATAATTTTATCACGGCCTTTAATAAAGAAGGTGGTATAAGGACCGCTGGCTTCCAGGCGTATGATCGTTTCCAATTGTATATACTCCACACCATCGGATGTAGAAAGGCTGATGGAAAAATTATGCTCTTTCATCCGGTTAAGATTCTGCATCAGCAGGCCAATGCTGCTTTCCTCCCGCCTGCGGATAGCTTCAACAGCCTTCTGCGCAGCGGCCTGCAATTCTTCAATATCTACCGGTTTCAGAATATAATCGATTGCGCTGAACTTGATGGCCTTTATGGCATAATGATCGTAGGCGGTTATAAAAATAAGCTGGAAATGATGCTGCCGGAGCTCTTTTAACACATCAAACCCGGTTCCCGGCTGCAGTTCAATATCCATAAAAACGATGTCCGGCTGCTCCTGTTCTATTATCCGCACCGCATCTGTTACCGTTGCCGCCATGCCCCCGATAAAAATTTCAGGACAGAATTCTGTAACCAGGCTCTCCAGGAAATTGCGGTTTTTTATTTCATCTTCTACGATAATGGCTTTGTACTTCATGGCATTTAGGTTTTATGAAAAGGATGCGCATCCGTTACGGGCTCAAACAACGGCTGCGGCACTTTGATAGTGGTGGTACTAACGGAGCCCTGTTCCTCCGTGGTCACGGATATTTTGCGCTTGCTATGCTTGTTAAAAAGCCGGATCCGCTCTTCTAATAACGCGTTCTCTTTTTGTACGCCGGCATCATTCACATAGGCTTCCGGCAATGCCGTACCCGTTACGGCTACGGTTATCACTACGGTAAGCACATCCGCTCCGGGATGAAACTGCACATAAAGTTTGCCCGGTACGCCCTGGTTAAGGAGCCGTTTATACAGCTGTTTTTCCACAATGGCATGCGTAAGAAGCGGAAGTACCTGCTGACCGGTGGCGGTATCTGTTTCCGCCACTTCATATTCCAAGAGATCCGGGAAGCGGCTTTGTTCCAGCCATAGATATGCTTTCAGCAGGGCTATTTCATCAGCCACCGCAACAACCGTTTCATCGCCAAACTGGATCAGCTTTCTTAAAAAACCGGAAAAGCGCTTGATGTACTGAAGCGTCAGCCGTTTGTCTCCTTCAACAACAAAATACTGGATCGCATTCAGGGAGTTAAACAAAAAATGCGGATTCATACGGGTCTGCAATACTTTCAGCTGCAGCCTGCGGTTCATCTGGTCGATCTGTGCATTTTGTGTACTGATCAGCTGATTGCGTTGTTTCAACACGCTGTTGAGCCGCTGCTTTGTACGGAACCTTGTATACAACAGCAGTATAAATACCACCGAACAACCCAGTAACAATAACATCCTGTTCCGGTACGACTGCTGCCGTTCCAGCTCCACCGCGGCATCCATCAGCCGGTGGGTTACAATTTCACGTTCCTTGGTCAGTAAGCTGATATCATCCGAATTGCCGTTGTAGTTCCCGGCCTCCGAAACACCCAGGATGATGGCCGCCACTTCTTCCCCCAGGTATTTCCGGATCAGTGATGCAACCAGGGTTTTGCATTCCTGGGAGTTAAAATAAGCGGTAACCGGGGTTTCCCAATCGCTATGCTTGGAATATATGGCCGCAAATCCCTCACGATGTATGTCAAACAACCGCTGTCGCTTGATCTTATAGCCTCTTTGCAGTGCCACTACATAAATGGTTACAGGTACATACGCCATCGATTGCGGGGTTTGTGATACCTGCTTCAAAATAGCATAATCATCTGTATCATAGGCAACCGGCAGCGCGGGAAAATACTGCGCCTGTAGCTGCCGGAGGTCGGTTTCCATAGTAGTGCCCCGCTGCGTATACCCGCGCAATGACCGTACCTGCGCCCGAAAGTCTTCCCTGCTTTCGAATACAGGTACCTGGTTATTGGTTACAAGCACGTTCAGGTCCGGCATATAGGGCGGGGAAAAGCGCACATCCTTTTTACGGTCTTCTGTTATCGAATAATAGGAAACCGCAAAAACCCCCGGCTGGTCCGCATCTCTCACAAGCGGATAAATTTTTTCAAAATCGCTGATCTCTTTCCAATTGATCTCGAGCTGCACCTGGTAATGTTTCTTTAAAAAGGCTTTGAGCCCTTCCATCAGCTCGTATTCCACGCCGATCAGTTTTCCGTCTTTTGCCCGGTAAATAAACGGCTCTATCTCATCCCAAAGAACCGTAATCGATCCCTTGCCCTGCTCCGATACCCGCGTCCAGGAATCCGCCTTTGTTTGTGCACACAGAGCGCTTCCGGTGAAAAGGATGAGCCATAAACCCGCTGATAACCGTTTGATACAGGAAATGAACATTCCTTGTTTTTTGTAAAGATGCATCAAATATAACCAGGACGGCATTTGACTTAACAAAACAGGTATATGGGTTAACAAAACCGGCCCGCGTTTTTTGATCAACCGGAACTGATGAATTAACTTTACACCCTCTTTATAACAAAGTGCGCCTCATCATCTTTATACTGCTTTGTTGTACTTCTCAGATCCGCCTGACGGCACAAACACTTAGTTTCAGACACCTGAATAGTACAAACGGGTTGCTTAGCGACCAGGGAATCCAGTTTTGCGAAGATCGCCTCGGACGTTTGTGCGTGGCAACCGACGAGGGGGTGAATGTTTTTGACGGGGTACACGTTGACAGCTATACGTCTTACAATAAAAGCGGCATGGGTAACAGCCGCATCAAAGCCATTTATTGCGACAGCCGCGGCACTTTGTGGATTGCAACTCCGGCAGGCGTGCAATACAAAAGCGAAAATGCCCCTGTTTTTGCTACCCTCCCCAATCCGGATAAACTACCCCTTGAAAAAGTAACGATTATACGGGAAAGCACATCGGGACTGCTTTTGCTTACCTGGGACAGTGCTTTCCTTGTACAGAAAGACGGCCGGATACGTTCATTGAACAAATTGTCGGCGATCCTTAAACCCTATAAAGAGGTGCTTTCCGTCAGCAATGTGGAAAAAGATACCTGGCTGCTGGGCGTACGCGGAGAAACGCTGATGGTGGATGTTTCAAAAGAATTGGTCATCCGCACTTTTCCGTACCACAATGCATGGAGCTTGTGCCGGGTAAACAACGACGAATGGCTGGCCTGCAGCCTGGCAAGAGATACCGTGGTGTTGATGAATATCCGGTCCGGGAAAACAGCACTTGTCAACAACTGGCGTACACAGCAGGGAGAAAAGATCACGGGGTATGGCAGTGAAATAGCCAAGATCAACGCCGATGAATACGCCATGGGCACACGCTATCACGGATTGTACATTTTAAATGTCCGGAAAAAAACGGCGGTACATTATATCAATAACCCCGATGATCCAGCGTCTGTTCAGGGTAATTTTATCCGCCGGGTAATGATCACCCGCACAGGAATACTTGCCCTGCACAGCAACGGGGTTTCCTATAGCAGCCTTGATCCGCCGGCGATGGCATCCGTATTGTCTTTTTCTGACCGCCAGGGAAAAAAGTATAAAGATGTGGTGAACTGTTTTTACCAGGATCCCGGGGGACAAATGTGGATCGGCACGAACGGATACCTGATTAAATGGAACCGGGAAAACGCAACCAGCACCATTTATCCCTACTATGATAAGGGCGCCGGCCCCTTAATGACCCGCACGCTGCGGGCAGTAATTCCGGACGAGAAGAACCGGTTGTGGATCGGAGCCTTTGGCTCAGGACTCGGAAGAATGCTCCCCGGTGGAGCTATTGAAAAAACGAGGTTTTCCGACCTGCTCCGCAGCGAAGACCTCAGTACGGAGTTTCACAGGATCACATCCGATAAAAACGGTAATTTCCTGGTGGCAACCGGTGCCCAGTTTTATATGCTTAACCCGCTCACCGGCCGGCTCCAGACCTTTTCCACCCACCCAACACTCAAACAGATCGTGAACGGTTACACCACGCATTTCTTTGCAGACCGCTCAGACAACTGGTGGTTTGCGCAGGGCCGGGGATTGAGTTATTACGACCGGCAAAAAGACCGTTTATATACCATCCGGCCACCGGGTTCGCAAAAAGACAATAATATCTTCGCCGTGGAGCAGGACGCCAACGGGATGATTTATGCCTGCGGCTTTTATGGTGTTTATATCATTGATCCGCAAACACGGCAAATAAAAACAACGATCGATAAACGTTCGGGGCTCGAAACATCTTATGTGATCGGTCTTTTAAAGGATCTCGAAGGCAATATATGGATCATCGGCAACCGGGGGCTGGCCTGTTATACCCCCCAAACAGGAGCGCTCACCGTTTTTGATGAAAATGACGGGCTCATACAAAGCAATCACCGTGTATCATCCTATTACCTGGCACCAGACGGAGAAGTATTCATCGGTACCCAAACGGGATTCAATCATTTTTATCCGTCGGGCCTTAAAAGAAAATCCTATACGCCCCATGTATACATCACCCGTTTGCAGGCGGGCAACCAGGTATGGGGTACGCTCAACAGCAGCCGGCCCCTGGTTTTTAACCACCAGCAAAACAACCTGGTGTTTCATTACCTCACCGTAGATTACCGGAACGGCAACGCCGTCAGATACCGCTACCGGCTAAAAGGATTTGATACGGCATATATTAATGCGTTTAAAGAGCGGCAGGCAAGATATACCAACCTTCCGGCCGGCAACTACCAGTTCCTGGCAGAAGCATCAGTAAACGGTAAACATTGGTTTGCTGCAGCCAACCCGGTGCAGTTTTCCATAACTCCTGCCTTCTGGACAACCTGGCAATTTCGTTTGCTGGTTTTATCCGCTGCATTTTTAATCATCTTCGCATTGTATAAATGGCGTATTACACAAATAAAAAATGAAAGCCGCCTGCGGCGTGATTTTGAAATACGGTTAAACGAACTGGAGCATAAAGCCCTGCGTACGCAGATGAACCCGCATTTTATTTTCAATTCATTAAATACCATTAATTCGTTTATCAATACCAACGACCGGCTCCAGGCCAACCAGTACATCAGTAAATTTTCGCGCCTGGTGCGGTTAACGCTCGATCATTCCCGGGCAAAGAAAATAGCCCTGAAAGATGAACTGGAAGTTATAAAAATATATGTGGCACTGGAGCAACTGCGGTTTGACCAGCGTTTTTCCTATACCATTGACGTACGGAATGTAGATACCGACACCGTTGAAATACCCTCAATGATCATACAGCCCTTTGTAGAAAATGCCATTCTTCATGGATTGCTGCCTGCTCCGCACACAGGGCAGCTCAGGATCGAAATTTCTGAAATGCAGGGAATGCTGTTGGTGATGATTGAGGATAACGGGATCGGGAGGGCCGCCGCCCGGAAAAACAGGGAACAACTCAACTTTAACCGTAAATCGCACGGAATGGATATTACGCTTAAACGGATCGAATCCTTCAATAGCGAACACCAGGTATTTAAGCCGGTGCAGATAACGGACCTTAACGATGAGCAGGGCCTGGCAGCCGGCACCCGCGTGGAAATGCTGCTGGCCCTGTCAACCGCTTTTTAATACATCAAAAAAAGCAGCCGGAAGTCCAACACAGCCATCAGCCCTCATCTAAAAAAACAGATACATAAAATACTTATGTATCGATTTCTTATGTATCTTTATGCAAGAAATCCATTACTGTGAACAAATCCAATTTATATAAAGGCTGCCTCGAGCCCATCCTGCTAAAGCTGCTGAAAGAAAACGGACGGATGTACGGGTATGAGATCACCCAGAAAGTAAAAGAGCTTACTGCAGGTGAGTTAAAGATCACCGAAGGCGCCCTTTATCCCCTCCTGCACCGGCTGGAAGCGGAAGGCATCCTCGAAGTGGAAATGGAGAACCTTGGAAACCGGGTACGCAAATATTATTCGCTGACGGCATCGGGCAAAAAAGAACAGGCCAGGTCGATGATTGAACTGGAGTCCTTTAAAAATACCCTGCAGCTCATCTTTAACCCCAAACTGGCCTGAGATGCTGAACAAGGAGCAGATACAGAAAATAGATGCTTTTTTTAATGAAAACGGCGTACAATATTATGATGTACGACAGGAGCTGATAGATCATGTTTCCGAGATCATGGAACAAAAAATGAACAGCAACCCTTCATTACCGTTTGAAGTAGCTTTTGATGAAACGGTGGCCCGGTTTTCTAAAAAGGAACTCGTGCTGCTGAATGAGGCAGCAGGTTCCAATTATGATCCCAGAAAGGAATGGCAGTACTTTACCAAACAAAGGATCCTGAAATTCCTGCTTATTTACCTGGCAATGGCGTTACCCTTGTATTACCTGCCATCCCGGCCGGCCCTGCTCACAGGAGCACTGTATTTTGTACTATGGATGGTATTTAATGGCCGGATGCTGCTCGCCTTTCGGAAACGGCATCCCGCACCCTGCAAAAAGCTGAATACCTTTTCGCATCCATCATGGTTTATAACACTTTTGCCGGTATTGTACCAGACCTATATTATAGGCAAATACATGTTGAAAATAAATACGGAAACCCAGGTTCATCCTGTTACGCTTGCCCTATTGCCCTTCTTTATGCTCTTTGCCACATCCGCCCAGATGGCGCAACAGCATTTAAAAGAACAAGATTACCTGGCGGCCAAAAACAATTATCCTTTTTTGTTTTAATCGATAACCCCAGATGCTTACAAACGAACAAATAACATTCCTTGATCAGTTCTGCGAAAAAAAAGGCGTGCGGTACTACGACCTGCGGATGGAGATCGTGGATCACCTGGCCACGGAAATAGAGGCGGAAATGCAACAGCAGGCCGATACCGGTTTCCCGTTACTGGTGCAGCGTGTTTTTGAATCATTTGGAGAAAACGGTTTTCGTTCCATTGTAGCAGCGAAGACCGAAAGCACACAGGATGCCTATACCCGGAGCCACCGCAGCTATTTCTGGTCTTTTTTTACACCTCCTAAGATTATCCTGACGCTTTTAATAGCGGGCCTGCTTTTTCTTCCGTTTATTTATTCCAGTGAAAAAGCGGTGCTTTACTTATTCCGGGTATATGTTTCGTTCACTGCTTTTATCTGCTTATTGACCGTATCCGCGATACTGATCCAACCTGGCGGTTCGAAGATGCCCCTGCTTTTGCTATCGGGCGTCAAACAAAAATCGCTGCTCCGCAATATCGGGCTCCTGGCCGCATTATTAATAAACGGATATAACCTGCTGAGAAGAGATCATTTCATTTTTGTCAATCCCCGTTTCGCAGGTGGCGTCATCGTTTTCTCAACAATGCCCTATGTATTTATATTCATTGCCCGGTATCAGGCAGTACTAAAGATGTATGCGAAAGCAAGGCGCGAATATCCCCTTGCATTTATGAAAAATAATTCCTGAATATGCTTACACACGAACAAATACAATACCTCGATCAGTTCTGTGAACAAAAAGGCGTGCACTACTACGACCTGCGGATGGAATTGACGGATCATCTTGCAGCAAGCATTGAAAATAAGATATCCGAAAACCCTGCACTGTCTTTTGATACGGCGTTGATGGCCGTTCACCATTCCTTTGGAAAAAACGGCTTTTCCAACCTGGTGGAAGAGCGGCGCGCAGTACTTACCCAGGCCCGTAAAAAGGCTTACTGGGAAAACATTCGCCATTATTTTGAATGGCCCCGGATCCTTTTGAGCACGGCGCTCTTAGTGGCCGCTTTTATTCCCACACTTTTTATAACAGCGGCAGATACCCGGATGATTTATGCATTATGTATACTGCTGATGCCATCGCTGATCCCTTTACTGCAACCGAAGTTTATGCGGCGCCGGTTTAAACCGGTTCTCCCGCTCATCAGCTTATATGCACTCAGCTGGCGTCCTTTTTCGCTGCCATCCTTTTATTTTATATACCGGATCCTGCTGGCGGTCTTCCACAAAAAAATTGATGCGGTTCCGTTCAGCGTTCCGTTCTTTTTAACATTAGGCGTTGCGGGGCTGATCTTTGAGCTCAGTAATTTTAAAGCCGCCCACGATCTGTATACAAAAGCCACTAAGGAATACCCCCTTGCATTTATAAAAAAGACTTCCTGATTATGCTTACAATCGAACAGATACAATACCTCGATCGGTTCTGCCAGAAAAAAGGAGTGCATTATTATGACCTCCGGCAGGAAATGGTGGATCATCTTGCAGAAAGCATCGAAACCGATATGGCCGCCGATCCGAAAACAGATTTTGAAAAGGCCCTTCACCAGGTATATAGCGCCTTTGGTATTTCCGGCTTTTCAACTGTGATCCGTCAGCGGGAAGAAGCGGCACGGAAGGCCTGCCGCCAGAAAGAATCCCGGCTTTTCAAAGCATATTTTACGTTTCCGGAAATAGCGGTTTCACTGCTGGCCTTTTTACTGCTGATGACCCCGGTTTACCTTTTCAACATCAGGCAGGCGGAATTGGTATATGGCGCCTACTGTATCTTTCTATTCGTTTTCAGTATTGCTGCCATCGTTTTTGTACAGCTCCGTTTTAAACGCCCGGCCCAAAAACTATTGTCTTTAAAGCATACGGGCAGCTTTACCGTTTTTGTGGGGCTTTTCCAGGTGCCCAACCTCTATTTTAACCTGGCCGTGAAGGGTCTTGAAATCGATATCAATCATACACCCTGGTTTAACCTGGCAATGGCGGCATTTTGCACCCTGGCGATCACATTTACAATGGCCCGCTACCATGCCTATAAGGCTATTTACTTAGATGCCTGCCGGCGATATCCTTTAGCGTTTGAGAAATAGTTGTTTCCCGTTTAAGGTTCAAGTTACACGTTATTTTTCTGATACCTGGTGATCTATTGACCATTGATTGGTTCTACATTTCCAGATCTTCAAATTCTCACATTTAAGAACGGTTCGTTAACTTGCCGGTATGAAAAGGATCCGTTTAAAATTAACCCTGCTTACAGCCATACTGATTGCTTTTACAGCCAGCAGCCAGCAATACCAGCCTACCTGGGAGTCGCTGGAATCGAGGCCGGTACCGCAATGGTATACCGATGCCAAGTTTGGGATCTTTATCCACTGGGGCCTGTACAGCGTTCCGGCCTGGGCCACCAATTCCAATGCAGATGGCTTTGGCAGTAATTATGCTGAATGGTACTGGGAACGGCTGAACAATACCAAGCTTAAGATCCATAAAGAATTTGTTGATTTCCAGAACCGGGTTTACGGACCCAATTTTAAATATCCCGACTTTGCCCCGTTGTTCAAAGCGGAGCTGTTTGACCCGGCAAAATGGGCGCAGATCTTCAAGAATGCCGGCGCGCAATACGTGGTACTCACCAGCAAGCACCATGATGGTTTTGCACTATGGCCCAGCCGCGAATCCTGGAACTGGAACGCCGTGGATGCAGGTCCGCACCGGGATCTTGCCGGAGATCTTTCAAAGGCCGTAAAAGATGCGGGCTTGCATATGGGCTTTTATTACTCACTGTATGAATGGTACAATCCGTTGTATAAAACAGATATTGCAAAATATGTAGACCAGCATATGTTGCCGCAGTTAAAGGACCTGGTGAACCGTTATCAGCCGGATGTGATCTGGGCCGACGGTGATTGGGATCATTCCGATACGATATGGAAAAGCCGCTCCTTTATTCACTGGCTATACAATGAGTCGCCAGTAAAAAACACCGTGGTTACCAATGATCGCTGGGGAACCGGTAATAAACATTACGGTACCTTTAATTCAACCGAATACGGAAAGGGGAGCGCCGGTTTGCACAAACCCTGGGAAGAATGCCGGGGCATTGGCGAATCCTTTGGTTTTAACCGCAATGAGAACCTGGAGCAATACCAAAGCAGCCAAAGCCTGGTGCATATGCTGATTGATATCGTTTCGCGCGGGGGCAACCTGCTGCTCAACATCGGGCCGGCGGCCGATGGCACCATACCGGTGATCATGCAGCAGCGGTTGAAAGACATCGGCGATTGGCTAAATGTGAACGGCGACGCCATTTATGGTACTACCGCCTGGATTGCTGCGCCCAAACAAACAGATTCTACCATCCGTTTTACCAGAAAGGGAAATACCCTTTATGCGATTGCCACCAGCTGGAAGGATGCTTTAACGGTAAAAGGCGTTCGGAAAGCATCCCGTATCCGGTTGCTTGGTGTTCCGGGAACCGTAAACTTCCGGTCTGCAGCGGGCGGTATCACCATTCAGGCACCGCAGGTTACACCGGCCAATAATCCCAGTTCGTATGCATGGGTGTATAAAATAGAAGGGGCATTTTAAATCGTTGTGCCACACCGCACCCTATCCTGCTGAAGCGGATACCGGACAATAAAAAACCTCAGGCATTTAAGCCTGAGGTTGGGGTGAACGTTCTGTTCATCCAGATTTGCCGTTTCCATGGGAATGATTTTGCAGGCTCTTTTTCTGCGATTATTCATACGTGATATCAACCACTGAGGATTCCCCGGATAACATATAATTGATGATGTATTTACTAACCATACCGTCAGCAGTAATAGTATAGTTTCGTTTTACATGTGAATTCAGATCGCCATTCGATTTAAATCCTTTTGCTTCCAGTAAAAGATTTTTCGATGGTTTTCCAAACAACCCATCCACGGGCCAATAACCAAAATAACTCTTATACAGGGTATTGGATGCCGATCCATAGGTGTACGCATCATCATAAACGGCCCCATAGCTAAACGTTTCCTTTGCGCGTATATAGTTTCCGTCTTTTATTTCCGGCACTATTTCATACCAGTCACTGGAGGAACCAGAACCTTTTACCCATGTGGTATATCCTTCTGCATTATAGGCATACTGATAGGTGTAGGTAATCACATCTGAAGTGTTTTTAAAGCGCATTTCTGTAATGGCTCCTTTATCATTGAGCGTACATTCGATGGTTCTTTCCAGCGTATTTTCCGGTAATTTATATGTAGTAACCAATAGCCTGGACACGGACTGGAAATCAAAAACATCCTTCCGGCTGTTTGTTGCATAAACTGCAGGCCGCCCTTTTGCATCGTAGGTCAACGTTTCTGTCTTTTTGGTATTATCCGCGTATGTTTCAACCATCTGTGCTATGCGCCTGCCTGCCGGGGGGTCTGGTGTAGCAACAATATCATTTTTCTTTTTGGTGCAGCTTACTGCCAGCAAGCCGGAAAGGAATACAGCCATGATTACCGTTTTCATTATTTCTGATTTTTAAGCGTTATTTTATTAATTACGCTGTAAAATTGATACGCTTATTGCCGGCATAAAACTTTATCCGGCCGGAGGCGATCAGGTTTTCTTTTAAACGGATAAAACAACGGTTCAACCGTAAATACCCTTGCCAGGTATAACAACCGCTTTCAAAGGATTACGGCAACGTCATCATTGAATTGAACCAGAAAGAGTGGTCAGAAAGCAAGCGGTCTTTCTGCAGCCGGTAAGGCCGGGTTTAGGGTTTCCCCGATCCAATACGGGATAAATCGTGCGGCTATCAAATTACTTCTTGTTGATCAGCGCTCGCACCTTTTCCATCTTATAATCCCGCCCCTGGCGGATGTCTTTAACCGTAGGCTGCACCAGGATATCCGGCTGCACGCCCTGTCCGTTTTTGGGAAGGCGCTGATCCCGCACCATCCGGAACAGGGGAAGCCGGAAACGGATGTTGGTAACCGGCAGGGTTACATCCGGAATCAACAGGGCGCTGTTGCCATAAGCGCCTCCCCCGGTAGGTTCGCCCAGCACGGTTATCTGTTGCTGCCCCTTTAAACCACCCATGACCAGCGATGTGGCCGAAAAGGAATTGCCGCCGCTCAACAGGTATACCGAACCTTCATAATGATTGGTTTTTTTGGGCCGGAAATAATGCTTTTCATACCAGGTGAAGTGAAACCGGCCATCGGCCTTTTTATGCGTGGCCAACCGAATAAACCATTTCAACGCTCCGTCGTTACGGATATAGCGACCGTAGGAAGAGCTGCGGGCAGGTGTATACAGCGAATCCGCCAGTTTGAACGGCTGGTTGCTGAGGTATTTCATAAACAGGTTGGAATTGCTGACCCTTCCGCCGCCGTTGCTTCTCAGGTCTACCACCAGGTATGCTATTTTTTTCCGGCGCAGTTTCCGGAAAGAACGCCGGAAAAAAGCCCGCAGCTGCAGTTTTTCGGAAAAGCTGTTCAGTTCCATTACGGCAAAGCGGCCGCTGCTGTCAATCGTCATTGAGCGCTCCTCCTGCAGCCGTTTGCGGCGGGGCTCCCGCTGTTTGCGCTTTGAAACCGCACCCTGCTTACGGCCGGTATCAACAGGCGGTCGGTAGGGCCGGATCAGGCGTTCACGCGGCACACCGGTACTGTCGCGGAACTGTACACGCAGGTCCTTTGGCCAGCCATAAACCCAGGTGTACAGAGCACCGAAATAGGTACCGGTGCTCAGGCGCTGGTCCTGTGCCACCCGGTTTCCACCGTCTGCAGGTACATACCTCCGCAGACTGTCCAGCACGGTCTTTACCGGTTTACCTCCAACGGAATCGATCAGCGCACCTCGTACCAGGCTGCTGTCGTTTTTAAAAATATTATAGGCCACCACCACCGTATCATTCCAGGTTTTTATATATACCGGGAAGATGTCTTTTCGCTTCAGTGTATCCAGGTATTTCGTATACTTTTTTGATGCCCTTACAGAAGTATGTCCGCAACGGATCTGCGCCGCCACTTTTGTAAGTACCTTACGGAATTCCTGTTCGGTGAGGCTATCCTGAAGCTGGCGGCTTCCGTCCTCAAACGTACTGTCCATGACTCCTTTGGGAGTGTACCAGTATAAAGAAGGATGGCGTTCTTCCAGGATCTTCCGGAAAAGCCGGTAATCGGACTGCAGTTGCTGCGGGCCGAATTTTTTATACGGGTTAAAGGCCGTCTTCCCTGTTTTGCAGGAATACAGTATTATGCCCATAAACAAAACGAACCACCATTTCATGCCAAAGCCGCTTTTACAAATAACCGATGCAATGGCTGCAAACTACAATTTATAGGTTACATATCATGCGCGGCCGTTCAATTTTCATGGCCATTGCCCGGTATTGCAGGATGGCGTTTCGGCAAAAATGCGGAACGGATCCGGTATATGAATGCCGCTGACACACGGACCCGCACCTAAAAACCGTGTCAGAAAATCTGCGCGTCAGCGGCAATAGCGCTTACAGCCGCTAGCCATCAGTTCTTTAACCCGTTCACCGAATAGATATCCCTTGTTTTAAAATAATTGACCCAATTGTAATTTTTGAACCGGTCCTGGTCGGCCGCGCTCATTTTATGACAGCTCGAGCAGTTGTAACCGGAACTGGCAATGATCACATTGTCGATCCCCTGCTGGGTCTGATCTAAAAACACGGTGGTGTTCCGCTCAGCCTGCTGGATCCGTTTTTCCAGTACTTCCTTAAACGCCCAGCTATCATAATTGGGTGAAGCCTTTGCCAGGGCATATATTTTTTTGGCCGTTGCAGCATCGCCGGTACGTACGATCATATCTCCCATATTTAAAAAATAGCCTTCTATATTATGGGGAGCAATCCAGCTATTGTAACATGCCCGTTTCCTGCCCAGGTTATGACCGGAAAGGTCGCGGTTGATGAATTCCTGGATGGCCGGGTTTGAGCGGTCTACGGAGGCCGTGTAACAATCTTCTAAAGTGGTCCATTGCCATTCCAGTGCCTGCTGAAAAAGCGGCGACTGTACGGGAGCGCCGGCAAAAGAGATCCCGATCGTAAATTTATTAAACTCCGGCCAGGCATTAATCGACTCCAACCCCCTGGTATAGCCCTGTTGCTGAAGTTCCTGGGATTGAAGTATTCCCGCATGTGCCATTTCTGCATCCGCCAGAAAACCCAGTACCCGTTTGTCATTGGGATTCATCTGGTACGCCTTTTCAAAAAACCTGCGGGCATCAGCCACATGGCCGGGAATCTCTTCTGGTGAAATGCCGCCCCTCATCCCCTCAGACAACAGCCAGAACCGCGCAAACCCCAGGTGCGCCGTAGCGATCAGGTTGGTTGAATCTTCCTGGTACTGTTGCTCCAGCTTACTGATCACAGTCTTCACATTTTCAATATTCCCGGCATGAAACTGTTCCCAGAAATAATGGTTTTGCGGATCGTTCACCCGCTCATAGAGTTTATCAAATGCAGATTTTTCGGTTTTATTCTTTCTGCAGGAAAGGATGGACACCGTGCCTGCAAGAATAATGCAGGCCAGCACAAGGATACTTTTTTTCATTTTCGGTTGGTTTATTGATAAGCGTAATAAAACGGGTTAAAATGTGAACCGGAAATAAGGCACTACGAGGATGCCCGGCTGATACTGGTTCACTACCTTTTGTGCTTTCCGGTCGTATAGCTGCACAAAAAGATTCTGCCGGTTGGTAACGTTGCGCAGGTCAACGCCGCCTTCCAGGGTAGACCGTTTAAAATTCCTGCGGCCTCCAAGCTTAAGATCGGTGCGGAAGTAAGGCGATTGTTTGATGGAATAGGGATTGCTGTCTTCATCATAGGTGGTACCCCTGCCTGACGCCGACGCATGTTCATCAACCGGGGAGGCATAACGCCCGCCCATAACCGTCATCCGCAGACTTACGGAAAAAATATGCTGATCACCCTCCAGGCGGAAGTCCTTACCCGTAAGCATATTTCCAATGTAATGATTATTGAAGGTGGTGTTCCGCTCTATGCCGTCGCTCCCTTTATACTTCGACTGGAACAGGCTTCCGGTGATCAAAAAATAATAATCCCGGTTGAAGGTCTTTTCCAGGGTAAGGTCCAGGCCATAGTTGGCCCCGGTGCCTTTATTAACCAGGCTGTCCTTTAAAATAATACCAAAACCCGCGCCCTCATTCAGCATGGAAAAACCGGAGGGATAACGGGTCACCGGCACATGTGATAGTTTTTGATAATAGGCTTCCGCTTTTAACTGCAGCGATGAAGCCAGCCGGTTGGCATAGCTCAACACCCACTGGTGGCTGCGCGTAAAGCCCAGTTGCCGGTTGGTATACACCGGCAGGTCGTTAACATAGGACCGCTTAAAGTACACAACCGGGCTTTGCATTTGTGCATGCGTTCCATAAGCCGCACTGATCGTTTGCCGGCCCGGCAGGTCATACTGAAGAGATGCACGGGGCTCTATTGCATGGGATCCGTTAAGGCTTAGCTGTTGGTAATGAAGTCCTGCCATTAACGTTAGCTGCTCTGTAAACCGGTGTTTGAGCTGACTGAAAGCTTGCAGCAATGCAGTATGGGTGTTTTCATCGATCTGGATGGTTGCTCGTTCGTAATTGCCATAGATCCGTTTATCAAACAGCTGGTACTGAAAAGCGGTTGCCGTAACTCCGGAAAGAAGACTGCTTTTGGCGTTGAATTTATGCGCCAGGGTATATGCGATCTCATACCGGGAGGTATTGAACCTGCTTTCTCCGGTGCGGAAGGCCTCACGGGTTTGTTCACTGATCGAATCAGCCAGCCCTTTTTCCGTGGCTCTGTTGATACCGATGCTCAGTTTTCCAAATGTGTTGCGGTTGAAGTTCGTCTCCAGGCTTACCCCGGCAATGCCGGTAAAAAACCGGGAGAAGAGATTGGTGTTTTCGGCGCCGTAAAGATTTTTGTTATTTACGGTGTCGGCTTCGTTCCCCAGGAAATCAATTTTGCTGGGGCCGCCCATTCCCCAAAAAGACAGGGTGTTTTTTGACGACAGCGGGATGTGGATCTTAAAACTTAGATCCTGGTACTGCGGAATGGCGGATCCCGTACCTACATTAAAACCGATGGCCTGCAGCAGTCCAACCGTCGAATACCGGTAGTTCACCAGGTAAGACGCCTTGCTCTTCCGGGAAAAAGGCCCTTCGATGCCCGCCTCAAAACCGGCAAAACCGATCTCCCCGACCATCTCGGTTTTTTCGGAATTCCCGTTCCTTAGCCGCAGATCAAATACACCACCCAGGGCATTGCCGTACTGTGCCGGAAAAGCGCCGGCTATAAAATCGGATTTTGCCAGGCTGTTGGCATTTAAAATACTTACCGGACCGCCGGTGCTTACCAGGGAACCGTAATGATTGGGGTTGGCAATATTGACGCCCTCCACCTGCCATAAAAGTCCCAGGGGTGAATTGCCCCGCACTACAATATCATTACGGCCGTCTGATGCATTGGCCACACCCGCCATCCCGCTGATCATGCGGGCAGGATCGCCGATGGAACCGGCAAAACGGCGGGTATCTGCCGGGTTGAACACGGTGCCGCTAACGGCGATCATTTCATTGTTGAGATTACGCCCGCCCCGTGTTTGCACCACCACTTCGTCTAAAACGGTGGTCTTTTCTGTTAGCAGTAGGGTCAGTTGCGCCTCCTTTCCCGCTGTTACCAGTACTTCAGGCGCCGTACGAGGCTCATAACCGGTATGCGTAACTACAAAACTATAACGGCCCAGGGGTACATGCAGCGTAAAATAGCCGTCTTTATCAGACAGCGCCTGTGGCTGGCCGGTGCCTGAAACCGCGATCGTGGCACCCCCGATCGGGAACTGGGTCACATCATCCAGCACCCGACCCCGCACCAATTGGGTTTGGGTGGTTTGCGCCATCAACAGGGAATGATTAAAAAACAGGAAAAAAAGGGGCAGGATCGCCCTCCACCAAATAGCAGCCGGATTCATTTGCACAAAGACAAGTTTAAAAAGATAAGAATTGATTTTTTGCAAATATGGGCGCCGTACATGCGCAAATCGCCCCACCAAATAGGGTGGCACCTCTAAAAACGGCCTTTTTTGTTAATGAATTCCTAAAGCCCCGCGGCTCCGTGCACTTTCTTGACCCGAAATTATAGTTACGTTAGTATGTCCGGCCTGTCAGCTTTTCAAATAATCAGATGGCGCCTGCCCGGTAAATTTTTTAAAATTCCGGTTAAAGGATGATTTGGAGTTAAAGCCACATTCGAAGGCCAGGGACAACAGGGTATAGTTTTGGTTGTTGGGGAGGGCAACGATCTTTTTAAATTCTTCCACGCGCAGGTGGTTGATGTAATCATAAAAGCTTTTCTCTGTTTTTGAGTTGATCACCTGCGAGAGGATGCCGCTATGAATATCCAGTTGATCGGCCACATCGCCCAGGGTCAGTTCGGCATTTTTAAATAACAGTGTATCCCGCATCAGTTTCACCAGCCGCCCGTGAATTTCCGTTGCATCTTCGTCGGTCAATGTCGATTTTTCATATTTTACTTTTTCGGGGGCTGCATGTTTCATAAGAACGGCCGGTGCCTGTGCCGCCGGGATCGCCATCACCTCCTTTAACAAAACCGGGCTTTCATCCGGCAATTGCGGCGGCAGCGGGTTTCCGGAACTGCTTCTGTTAAAGATACCTTCCTGCCGCACTCCAAAAAATCCCAGGAAAAAGATAAAAAGGGAAACAGAAATATACAGCGTTTGCGCGGTCAGGTAAAACGTTACAAAAAACCAGATCACCCCGATGCCTCCGATTAAATAACGCAGCCAGTTGAGGGTAATCTTTCCCGTATTTGAAAACTGTCCGGCAATATTCCGGCGATGGCGTTTGAGCAATACCAGCGATGCAATTACATAGCCTACCCCCGAGATAATCGTTGCAATGGTTTGCCCGATGATGACCCCTTTATAGCCCGGTACGCCATGCTCATAGGTATACAGCTTTTGCTCCGGCGACTGGATGAGTACCGGTATCCATATAAGATAATCGACCAGGAATGGTAAAAAATGCCAGATCCAACGGTTTTTATGCCGCTGCTGGTTGGTAAGATATAAGGTATATAAAAACAGGAAGGGGCCATGAATAAAGGGAAAAGGCAACTCCCATCCCAATACACCGGGCACATCCTTGTACTGATCCGTAACGAATAAATAAAGATATACCAGGTGTATGGTAGCCAAAAACTGCCATGCCGTAAGGATCTTATCGGCGGTGGTTTTTTGCGGCTTTGCGATCAGTAGTATTAATAAGTATACCGATACAATAATCCCCGTAAGGTACAGCATGGTTTTGTTTATTTTTCATCCGATCGTTATCAGATCGGGTTCCAGCCCTGGGCGGTAATGGCATGTCGTCCGCCACCTTTGGTAATGATATGCGCTCCGTCCCCGGCTTCCGTCATATAGCCGATAATGCTGATGGCCGGGTTCGCGTTAATTTTTTCATAATCATCCTGTGCCACGGTAAACAGCAGTTCATAGTCTTCGCCCCCGCTCAATGCACAGGCCGTGGGATCGATCTCAAATTTGAATGCCGCGTTGCGGGTTTCTTCGGCAACCGGAATTTTATCTTCATACAATACGCAGCCCAGCTGGCTGTCTTTACAAATATGCAGAATCTCCGAACTCAATCCGTCGCTGATATCCATCATAGCGGTAGGCATTACCGATGCTTCTGCAAAAAATTCAATAATGTCTTTCCGGGCTTCGGGTTTCAGCAACCGTCCGATCACGTAGCTTTCACCTTCCAGATCCGGTTGTACACCCGGGCTTTCGAGGAATATTTTCCGTTCCCGTTCCAGGAAAAGCAGGCCAACATAGGCGGCACCCAGATCCCCGCTTACACAAAGCAGGTCACCCTTTTTTGCGGTGCTCCGTTTTACAAATTTATCCGGGGCCACTTCGCCCAGGGCGGTAACCGAAATCACAAATCCTTTTTGAGACGTGGTGGTATCTCCCCCAATCAGGTCTACACCGTAATGAGTGCAGGCCGCATATACCCCTTCATAAAACTCATCGAGTGCCTCCAGGCTAAAACGGTTGCTGATACCAATGCTGAGGGTAACCTGGGTTGGTACCGCATTCATCGCATACACATCGCTAAGGTTTACCACAATCGATTTGTAGCCGAGGTGCTTCAGCGGGGTATACATCAGGTCGAAATGAACCCCTTCCAGCAGCAGGTCGGTGGTTACCACGGTCTGCTTGCCAAAATGATCGATCACGGCCGCATCATCGCCCACACCTACCAGGGACGACACATTCTGAAGTTCTATGTTTTTGGTTAAATGATCAATCAGACCAAATTCACCCAATTCGGATAATTCTGTACGTTCTGACATACTTTTTACTTTTTTATGTACGAGGTATGATGTACGTTGTACGCCATCACAATGTCAAATTCTCTTTTTGCGTAAAGTTATAATTGTCGCTACAATGATCCTGAGTAAAATCTCTCCTCTTTATAAATAACATCTATTCTTTCTTTAAATACAGGATTAAATGCTGTCAACAATTCAAGAAAGAACAAACTTTCATCTAACTCTTCTTCAACGATTTTCAGCTTATGCAGATGATCGGCATCAGACTTTGCTCTTCTGGACGCCCCTGTAGTTAGCGCCTGTTGAACTAGAGGATCGTATAATTTGTCTTTTGTACGCTATATTAACATGGGTCTCCGGTAATAATTCTGATAAACGGCCAACGTCAATGGCAAATTGCTTCGTTTTGGTTTTTAATTCTTCCGCGTCCATGTTTTATAGGTTTCATAATGATTAAGCAGATATGTACATCCTACATCTACTATCGTACATCATTAATAATATTCAACAATTCTTCGTGTATCCTTCCGTTTGTGGCAATAATCCGGTGCTGATAAGGAGAATAGCGGTCTCCGTTAAAGTCGGTAACCCGGCCACCGGCCTCTTCCACTATTAAAAAACCCGCGGCACTGTCCCAGGCTTCCAGTTTATGCTCATAAAAACCATCAAAGCGGCCGGCGGCTACCCAGCAGAGGTCAATAGCCGCAGCACCGAGGCGGCGTACGGGCACCCCTTCTTTAATCAGCCGCTCAAACACCTGCAACGGTCCATTCTCCATTTGAAGATAAATATAGGGGAAGCCCGTTACCAGGCAGGAGCGCATGGCTTCTGTTTCGGTGCTCACCTTTATTGGTTGCCCGTTCAGCGTGGCGCCCTTGCCTTTTTCCGCAAAGAACAATTCGTTCATATGGGGATTATATACCATTCCCAAAATGATCTCCTTTTTATATTCTATCCCAACAGACACACAATTGATGGGCACCCCATGTGCAAAATTAATGGTGCCATCCAGCGGATCGATGATCCACTTATAATCCGACTCCTGTGCCAGTTCACCACTTTCCTCGGTTAATATAAAATGATCCGGGTAATACTTTCGGATCACTTCGATAATGGCCTTTTCAGATGCATGATCGGCATCGGTAACCAGGTTATTACGGCCTTCTTTATGCTGCACAGAAAACGACTGCTGAAAATAGCGGGTCAGTTCAGCAGCACCTGCTCTCACGGCTTCTTCTAAAACAGTTGCTAACATGATGACAAAGATAGCGATTTGGCTTTCAGCGGTCAGATTTCAGAATTGAGAATCGAGATTTGAGATTTGAGAATCCAACGGCTGAAAGCTGATGGCTCCATGCCCGGTTCCCAAATCTCAATTCCTAATCCCTCAATAACCGAATTCATTTATTTTTGTACACTGCTCCTGCTTTTATAAAAATGACCCTATCTGTTATTATAGTCAGCTACAACGTAAAGTACTTTTTAGAGCACTGCCTGATATCCGTACTGCGTGCTTCAAAAGGCCTGGAAACGGAGATCATTGTTGTAGACAACTGCTCTACAGACGGAAGCCTGGAATACCTGTTGCCGTTGTTTCCGCAGGTTTTGTTTATTGCCAATAAGGAAAATGCCGGTTTTGGCCGTGCCTGTAACCAGGGGCTTCACAACGCTACCGGCCGGTTTGTGCTGTTCCTGAACCCAGACACATTATTGCCGGAGGACGCGCTGGTAAAAAGCCTGGCCGTTTTTGAGAGGGATGCCTCCGTTGGGGCTGTTGGCATCCGGATGTTTAACGGCGAAGGCCGTTTTCTGAAAGAATCCAAGCGTGGATTCCCATCCTTTTCTGCTGCTTTTTTCAAATTATCCGGCATTCACCGTTTTTTTCCGGGATCCAGAATATTTGACCGGTACTATATGGGGCACCTGAACGATGAAAAAGACCAGTACATTGAAGTGCTGGCCGGGGCCTTTATGCTGATTCCCCGGGAGGTGCTCGAAAAAGCAGGAAGTTTTGACGAAGCCTTTTTTATGTATGGAGAGGATATCGATCTCAGCTACCGTATTTATAACGGCGGTTATAAGAACTATTATTTATCTGCCCCACCCATTATTCATTTTAAAGGAGAAAGCACCTCAAAGAACAGCCTGGTATACATTAAAAATTTTTACCAGGCAATGGGTATTTTTGTAAACAAGCATTACCGGGGCGGCAGGCGCATCGGGCTTCGGTTACTGGTGCACCTGGGCATTTGGGCACACGCCTCCTTAAAATATCTATCCGGCCGGATCCGGGCCGGAAAAAAGCAAGCGCCGGAGGACCATGCATCCGTTATCATTATCGGCTCCGAAGCGTCCGTCGCCGGTTTGGTCCGGCAGCTTCCCAACAGTGACCCGGGCATTACCGTTGTTGCCCCCTCCGAGCCCCAACTGGTAGCCCTTCTTAACGCACATCCGCATACCCCGGTATACCTTTGCGAACAGGACATGCATTTTTCGGAACTGATCCGCATCGTTTGCCAAAGCACACATCGCTATCTGAGCTTTTACAGCGGCAATAGTATCATCACCGGAAGCCAGGACCAGTAAAACCGTTCCGGGAGGGTATTAAAAAAAGGCCGCTAACAACTGTATGGTTTCTATCGGTTTTATAGTTACCTTGCAGGCCTTGTTGCCGCGCATTACAGTTGTGCCTTAAAACCCGGTTAAAATACCCGGGGGGAAACATCTATGCGGAACAGGCGTTTCGCTGATACCCGTTTGTTAAAATCGGAAAGCGT
Source organism: Niabella pedocola (assembly GCF_021044425.1). Classification (GTDB taxonomy): domain Bacteria; phylum Bacteroidota; class Bacteroidia; order Chitinophagales; family Chitinophagaceae; genus Niabella; species Niabella pedocola. Next base: position 1,965,327 of record NZ_JAJNEC010000005.1, read on the forward strand.
TCCACACGAGAGGTACAATTTAGTTTATATGAGCAGACCGGCGTTCAAAGTTGTATCTTTACCGGTTACAGTAGTTAGTAGAATATGGCATCAATAATAGATATTAAATTACCGCGATCGATTGCCAGTGCACTGCGACTTCCTAAGCGTAATGCAAAAACACAGCAACAGAAAGTATTAAAAAAGCTATTAAAAAAGGCAAGATTCACAGAATTTGGCCAGGAATACCGGTTTGACGAGATCCTTCTCTCTAAAAATATTGAAAAAGGTTTCCAACAGCTGGTTCCCGTTTTTGATTACAATAAGATCTATGATCAATGGTGGATAAAAACGCTGGAGGGAAAACCCGATATCACCTGGCCGGGCAAGATCAAATATTACGCGCTGAGCTCAGGAACTTCCGAAGCCTCCAGCAAGTACATCCCCGTTACCACAGACCTGTTGAAAAGCAACACCATCAATTACATCAAACAGCTCATCAGTGTTTTTAGCTATAAACAGGCCAATAAAAAATCCCTCACAAAAGATTTTCTGATCATTGGCGGAGCCACCAACCTTCAAAAAGGAGAAGCCGGCTGGTTTGCCGGGGATCTGAGCGGTATACTTGCAAAAAAACGGCCGTTCTGGTTTCAAACCTTTTATAAGCCCGGAGGCCGGATCGCGGCCATTGCCGACTGGAACCAGAAGCTGAATGAAATTGTAGACAATGCGCATAAATGGGATATCGGCTATATTGTAGGCGTGCCCGCCTGGTGCCAGATGTGTATGGAAATGGTTATTGAACGCTATAAACTGGCAAATATTCATGAAATATGGCCCAATTTTGGCGTTTTTGTACACGGAGGTGTTGCCTTTGAGCCTTATAAAAAATCCTTCGATAAGCTGTTGGGTAAACCCATCGTATATGTAGAAAACTATTTATCCAGCGAAGGCTTTATCGGGTATAAGATGAAAGAGGACCGGGGTATTCAGCTGGTAACCGATAATAATATTTTTTTTGAATTTGTGCCGTTTGACAATTGCAATTTTGATGCGGAAGGCACAATTATCGACCGTCCGGAAGTAAAGCTGATCGATGAGGTGGAGGAAGGCAAAGAATATGCCCTGCTGATGAGTACCAACGCCGGCAGCTGGCGCTACCTGATCGGCGATACCATTAAATTCCTGGATAAGGAAAAAGCCGAAGTGATCATCACCGGGCGAACCAAGCATTTTTTAAGCCTCGTGGGAGAACACCTGAGTGTTGAAAATATGAACCGGGCCATCCAGGATGCAAATGATCATTTTAATATCAGCATACAGGAATACACAGTTATCGGCTTTCCCTACGAAGGCTATTTTGCCCACCGCTGGTATGTGGCCACCAGCGACACCGTGAACAATGAAGCCCTGATGGCGTTTATAGATAATAAGCTCCGCGAGATCAATGATGATTATGCAACGGAACGAACCAGCGCATTAAAAGAGGTGTTTATCGAAGTATTGCCCCCGGAAACATTTATGAAGTTTATGGAACTAAAAGGCAAACTGGGCAGCCAGCATAAATTTCCCCGGGTGATGAAAGGCCGAATACTTTTAGACTGGGAAAATTTTTTAAAAACAGGGAAAATTTGATCCCCTTTTTAAAAACTTCGGCTATATTGTTATCCGATTATGATTGAAGCCTTTATCAAAGGAATAACCCTGGGTCTGCTGCTCTGCATTGCAGTGGGGCCCGTACTCTTTTCAGTCATTAAACACAGCATCAACGTTGGGCACAGGGGCGGACTTGCTTTTGTACTGGGTGTGTCCACCAGCGATACCACCCTGGCGTTTATCAGTAATTTCTTTTCACAATTCTTCACCAGTCTTAGTTCACACAAGGTAGCCATCAGTATTGTGGGTAGTACCTTTCTGATCGTACTGGGCATTTATTATGCCTTTTTTAAAAAGATCCGCATCCGGGACCGCATTAAACGAACGCCACCCGTTTTCCGTAAGCGCGATTATCTTCAGTTATTCCTTTCAGGATTTTTTCTGAATACGCTGAACCCCGGCATTTTTATTTTCTGGCTCACCGCATCCACCACCTTTATTACACATACCATCAATGAACGCCTCGTTATTTTTATAACGGCCTTGCTGATCGTTTTGGCCACAGACATTGCAAAAGTAATGCTGGCGAATAAGATCCGTACCCGGCTTACACCCCGCAATATTCATTTGCTGAACCGCATTAATGGTTTTGTACTGATGTGCTTTGGCATTGCGCTCATCATTCGGCTGGTTATTTAAAGCGGAGCAGCTTTTCATCCATTGGTATTTTTATATATTTAACATCTAACAGGGATTAAATAATCCTATTTTTGTTAAGAGGTTGTATTTGAAATCATTAAGAAATTAAACGATTAAAAGACGCTTAATCATGGATACGGTTTTCAACCCGGTGGCTATAGTATGCATTGGGAAAACCGGTACAGACGGGTGCAGGTTTTTATCAAATCTGCAAAACCGCTGTTGATGCGCATGAATAACGGATCTGTTTTAACACAATGAAGATTCTGAAAGGCATATGGAAATGGGGCAAGCGGCTATTTGTGCTGTTGTTCGTAGGCCAGCTGCTTTATATCGGGCTGCTTAAATGGGTAAATCCGCCCATTACCTTTACACAAATCGGCAGTGTGCTGGATGGCCGGGGGTTTCACCAACAAAACCGGCCGTCGGCCTCTGTTTCTGAAAATGCACGCCTGGCGGTTATTGCTTCCGAAGATCAATTATTTCCGGATCATAACGGGTTCGACTGGAAAAGTATTCAGAAAGCGATGGAATACAACCAGAAAAAGCCGGGCCGGTTAAGAGGTGCCAGCACTATCAGCCAGCAAACCGCAAAAAATGTTTTTTTATGGCAGGGCAGAAGCTGGGTACGCAAGGGGCTGGAAACTTATTTTACTTTTATGATCGAAAAAATATGGGGTAAAAAAAGAATCCTTGAAGTATACCTGAACGTAGCGGAAATGGGCAACGGTATTTTTGGAATTGAACAGGCGTCTCAAACATATTTTAATAAACCTGCAAAAAACCTTACGCAATATGAAGCGGCGGCCATTGCCGCTATTTTGCCCAACCCGGTAAAAATGAGTGTAAAACCCATGTCGCCCTATGTTTCTTCCAGGGCAAGAAAAATTGTGCAGCAAATGAATTTCCTGAAACCCGACCGGGATATACAAAACCTGATCCGTCAGTGACCTACCGTTACGTCGCATTCAGCAGCGGGCCCCATCGTTATAGGTCTGGAGCAACCAACTGCTATTCTTCAATTGTGTTTAAAGATACGCGCGTTACGATAGCATTTTAACAGGAGCAGCCGGTGTATCATTCTGCTTCGTTTTGCAGATCCTGCACCATGCCGTCCACACTTTTAAGAAAGGTGTCCCAGTAATCCTGGTCCTCGGCCAGTATTCCTCTTTTTTTAAGGAAGGCTTCCCCGCCATTGGCCACTACCCGGTACAGCACATGCCCGGCCCCTAAAGGCGAAAAGGTAGATTTGATACGATGCAACAATCGCCTGGCCTCTGCCATATCATTTTCTCGGAATGTCTGTTCCAGGCGAAGCCGGTCTTCATTCCACTGAACCTTTATTTCCGTTACAATATCATTGACGGCATCAATATCGTCACCCAGCAATTCTCTCAGATAATCCAGATTGTTATACTGGGGTTCTGTATCATCCAGAATGGGCTCTGTCATGGTCGCTAGCATTTTGTCAATCTATTTAAAATGGTTTAAGAGCGTCTGTTTCAAAACGGGCATATTCCGCAGCAGGGGCGGATGCACAGCTATTACTTAACGTTTATGATGGTTGTTTTTTATAAAAGGTGCAGCTTTGCCAGCAATGCATCTTTATAACTTTCTGAAACGGGTATGGGTTGGTTTTTGATATACACCAACCTGTTTTCAATATACTCTACCTTGTCTATCGCAATTACATAACTCCGGTGAACCCGCACAAACTTATCCGGTGAAAATTTATCCTCGATGGTCTTAAGGCTTCCGTGAACCATGTACATTTTATCCGGCAGGTTAAACTGTACATAATCACCCTTTGCCTCCATCCATAAAATATCGTCTACATTTATTTTACGGATCACCTTATTTTCTTTTATAAACAGGTGCTTGGGAGTAATGGCATCCGATTGCTGCGACTGCTTAAACCGGATCAGCTCCTGCACTTTGTCAATAGCGGCCATCACCCTGGTTAATGTAAACGGCTTTACCAGGTAATCCATTACATTCAGTTCAAATGCCTCTACTGCATATTGTTCTTTTGCCGTGGTTAAGATCGTATGTGGGCGGTTGGGTAATAATTTTAAAAGATCCAGGCCGCTCATCTCCGGCATCTCCACATCTAAAAATAAAATATCTACATGATTGGCTTCTAAAAAGCTTTTGGCTTCCAGTGCGCTTTCGCATTCTCCAATAACATCGATATTGCTTACATTAAGAAGAATTTTTTTTAAAATAACCCGCGCTACTTTGTTATCGTCAACCAATAAGCATATGAGAGGGCCGTTCGCGTTCATTTATATCGTCTAAAGTTGCCTAAAATTACGGAAAACTTATCATTTGCAAAAATCGATTGCCGTTTAAATTAAAAAAAGCCACTATATAACTCATTTTCGGCCATAAAAAAGGGCCATCCTTTCGGACAGCCCTTAAAAAATCAGTTACACTGCTTATTTCTTAAACTGGGGGATAAGGCCATTTGCCAGCTCCACCATTTGTTTTAATCCTTCTTCCGGCAGATTTCCTTTTTTAAACTCTGCCAGTACCTGCGGATATTTGTTTTCCATTTCCAGGAGGAACATTTCTTCAAATTCCTTCACCTTGTTTACCGGAACGTCTTTGATCAGACCGTTGGTACCCAGGTAAATGATGGCTACCTGTTTTTCTACAGAATAAGGAGAATATTGCGGTTGCTTCAGGATCTCTACGTTCCGGGCACCTTTATCAATTACGTTTTTGGTAGCGGCATCCAGATCACCCCCGAATTTTGAGAAGGCTTCCAGCTCGCGGTATAATGCCTGGTCAAGCTTCAGGGTACCGGCTACTTTTTTCATGGATTTGATCTGCGCGTTACCACCCACACGGCTTACGGAGATACCCACGTTGATCGCCGGACGGATACCGGAGAGGAACAGTGAAGATTCCAGGAAGATCTGTCCATCGGTAATGGAGATCACGTTGGTAGGAATGTAAGCAGATACGTCACCCGCCTGTGTTTCAATAATGGGCAGAGCAGTTAAGGAACCACCACCTTTTACCAGGTGTTTGATGGATTCCGGCAGGTCGTTCATGTCTTTAACGATCTCGTCGTTGTTGATCACTTTTGCAGCTCTTTCCAGCAAACGGCTGTGCAGGTAGAATACGTCACCGGGATATGCTTCACGGCCCGGAGGACGACGCAGCAGCAGGGACACCTCGCGGTAGGCCACCGCCTGTTTAGACAGATCATCATAAATGATCAGCGCCGGGCGTCCGGTATCGCGGAAATATTCACCAATAGCAGCACCTGCAAACGGAGCGTAGAACTGCAGCGGAGCCGGGTCAGAAGCAGAAGCAGCAACGATGGTTGTATATTCCATCGCACCGTTATCTTCCAGGGTTTTCATCACACCTGCAATGGTAGATGCTTTCTGTCCGATGGCTACATAGATACAATATACAGGCTTGCCTGCTTTAAAAAATTCTTTCTGGTTGATAATAGTATCGATCGCGATCGCAGTTTTACCGGTCTGACGGTCACCGATGATCAGCTCCCGCTGGCCACGGCCGATGGGGATCATTGCATCGATCGCCTTGATACCGGTCTGCAGCGGTTCTTTTACCGGCTCCCGGAAAATAACCCCGGGGGCCTTCCGCTCCAGCGGCATTTCATACAATTCGCCGGAAAGCGGTCCTTTACCATCAATGGGCTGTCCCAATGTGTTTACCACACGACCGGTCATGCCTTCGCCTACTTTAATAGAGGCGATCTGGCTGGTACGGCGTACCTTGGAACCTTCTTTAATATCCTTGCCTTCACCCATCAATACCACACCCACGTTGTCTTCTTCCAGGTTCAGCGCAATGGCACGTACACCGTTTTCAAACTCAACAAGCTCACCATACCTTACATTTCCAAGGCCATAAACGCGGGCGATACCATCCCCCACTTGTAATACGGTACCAATTTCCTCTAAATCCGCCTGAGCATTAAAGTTGCTCAGCTGCTCCCGAAGGATGGCACTTATTTCGTCTGGTTTTATTTCCGGCATAAATAATGATATTTAATACGTTGTTGTATAGAAACAGGGCCTAACGCCCGTTTTCAGGCTGCAAAAGTAGTGTATTACCACATTCCCAACAAAAAATAAGGAAGTGAAAATTTTTTGCCATGCATTGTACTGCCGGTAAAATACAGGCGGTCAATCGCTCATCGCCTGCTGTGCCATTTTCAGGGTGGCCGGAGGACCGTTTAGGGGTTGATAATTAGATCACCAGTACTCCTGCAGCTTCAAACCGCACCTGTTTTTCGGGTTTTGTGATCGCATCAATCTCAGCCTGCGGCTTTTTGGCGTCCTCCGCATAATGTTTCAGCTCATTTACCGATACCAGTTTCTGGCGGGCCACTCCTTCCAGCACGACTGTTTTACCGGTAATAGCCGTTGGTACAAAAAAGCCATAGTCTTTAAACTTAACCTGCATTTTGGTCTTGTCCGGCAACTCCATGGTAAGCCAGCATCCTTTTTTTGCGCAAACCGCCAAAACAGGTCCCTTTATCTTGGCCTTTACCTCCTCGTCTTTTGAAGAAGACAGTTTTCCGGCCAGCTCCTCCAGGGAAAGGGCGTCTTTCGCGGTTATTTTTTCACCGTAGGCGTCTCCCTTCCGGGCGCTTCCGGCAGGAGGCTGCGCATATAATAAGATACCTGCAAAAAGGGGCAGCATCAGCAACAGTACTTTTCTCATATTTAGAAGATTAGGTTTCGGATTGGTAAAATCACCATTTAAAGACAATTATCGATCTTTTTTGCCAGTTTGTAATCTTTTTCGGTCACCACATCTCCGGCATCATGTGTAGAAAGCCAGACTTCCACGGTATTATAGGTATTGGTCCAGGTAGGATGGTGGTCCATTTTTTCGGCTGCCAGCGCCACCCGGGTCATAAAGCCAAAGGCTTCATTGAAATCCTTAAAGGAAAATTTCCGGTACAGCTTATGATCGTTTTCCGTCCACATAACAAAAGTTTTAAAAGATCAGGTAATCCTTGTTTTTTATTTTTTCGTTGGTGAGCTCGGTAATCAGCTGCACCCCAGGGATCTCCCGCAGCCAGGCTTTTACCTGCTCCAGGTATTCATCCGTTACCGTGTCATTTTTCATCAGCCACAGGAAATCGAGGTGTTTAAATTCCGGTAACAGAAACTCCCCGTCGTACAGGTTATTATATAAATAATGACAAAGCGAACTGTTGGGATCCCGGTATTCGTATACTGAAAAGAAATAAAGCCGTCTTTTCCGTTTTAATTTGATCTCAATATCATGGTTGATCCGGAAATCCAGCTCGAGCAGATTATTCAGGTTCCAGCAAAATTTATAATCCTTAACCGTAGTTACAATCCCCAGGAGCTTTGTGTCTTCAAAGAATTCCTCGGTGATCTGTTCGGTATTTAAAGATAATTTTACTGTAGCCATGAATGAAACGGGTTTCCGGGAAGCCATATAACAACCGGTCTTCCCCGCCGGACTGATGCGGTAAAGGTAGCAAATAATGCGCCGGAGCCGCGCCCGTACAACGGCATTTTATTTTTTATACCTCTTTGCCGGAAATTTTCCCGGCGCCGTTTTCAACCGATGGCCTGTTTTCCTCGCGGGCTCTCATTTGTTTTCCCGGCCATAACAAAGTTGCAGAACACCTTTTTCCAGTTGCTGTACCTGCATCAGCTCCAGGCTGGCATGGATGCCGGGAAACAGGTTGCCCGCGCCCGTACCCATAATATGTGGCTGAACCAGCAGTTTCCATTCATCTACAAGACCGGAAGCAGCCAGCGTTTTTACAAGTGTTGCACTGCCCTGCACCAGAACCGGACCGCCTTCCTGGCCCCTAAGCTCGGTAATTGCCCTAACCGGATCCTCCTTAATAATGGTGGTGTGCTCCCAGGGAGCCTCCGTTAAGCTGGCGGAAACTACATACTTTTTTGAGGTATTCAGCTTTTCGGCAACACCCATTTCATTATTCTTCAGGGCGCTCCAGTAGGGATAAAGCATCTGATACGTAACGCGTCCATACAGCATGATTTCGCTGTTATGAATGGTTTCCCGGATGGCATTTGCCCTGCTGTCGCTGTGATAAGGATTGAACCATTCGGCCATAGTGCCGGCGTCGGTGATACCGTCCAGCGACATCCATTCTGTTACAATTATTTTTCTCATTGTGATAAAATTTATACCGCAAAAATGCATCGCTGAGGAACCGGAAAATAGAACGGAACCGACAAAATCAGAATTCGGGATTATAGGGCGCCCGCTTTGCCAGGTATTCATTAGGCGTTAAGCCGGTAAACTCTTTAAACACCCGTATAAAATGGCTTTGATCAGCAAACCCGCTGTCATAGGCAATATCCGTAAGTTTCAGTATTTTTTTTTGGTTGACCTGCTGAAAGGCGAACTGGAACTGGCAGATGCGCCGGTAAAGATTGGGAGCAATACCAATATGGCTCTCAAACAGCCGCTGAAAGCTTCTTTCGGTTGTGTGCAGCTCTTTTTGCAGGTTGCTCAATGTATAGAGGCCATTGCTTTTGCGTAACCGGCTTGTGGCAAAAACAATTTTTTCATCGCTTTTAGCTTCCTGTTCCGCCAGCTTTAAAATATACGTATCGATCAGTTCCAGCCGTTTCGCAAGCGAAGTGGTACTCAGCAGCTGCGCTTCCAGGTTGATATCTTTTGCCTGTTTTAACAACATTATATCAAGATCACCCCCGGTTATTTCCCGGGGATTAATACCGAAAAGCGGTTTTAGCGCATGCGGATAAAAAAAGTAGGCGATAAAGACAAAGGGATCTTTAAATTTCAATTCTCCGGGCTGTACCGTTTGCCCGTAAAGCGAAAGATGGCCGGTTGTTTGCCCGGCTTTGATTGCCGGCACAGTCTGAAAAACGAGGGTCGGACAGCCATTGGCAAAAAGGGGAATCACAAACTCGTGCGGGCTACCGAACGCTTCAATAACCAGGATACCACTTACATACTGCGCAATTGGCAAAGGCGGTATAAAAAAAGCGGTTTTCATCATTCAAATATAAAACAGTTGACTGCAAATGTGCCCCGGTCAAAGATCCGCTCATCAGCGCCGCACTGTTTGCTGCCGTTCAGGATTACAACACCGCTAACCGCTCCGCCCATTTTAACCCGTTTGGCATCTCCCTGTCCGAAAACTCAATATGGATCACCCGCCGCGACCGGCTGTTCTGAGTACGCCCCGAGCTATGCAGCAAAAGTGGTTGCATGATCATTATCCCACCCTCAGGAACGCAGCAGGTATGCTCTTTTTCCACCGCCCAGTCGATATTTTCCGGCCGGTAAATGCCTTTCCTATGCGACCCCGGCACTACGTTTAATGCACCGTTGGCAGCATCAGTATCATCCAGGTGTATCCGTACCGTAAAAATATTTTCCAGAAGAGGAACCGGCGGCTGTACGGCAAACTGATCTTGTTTTACCGTCCAGGGACCAAAACCCGCAACGGCGGCCTTCCGGTCAACGGAAATCGTAAGATCCTGGTGGTAGCTTACAAACCAATTGGAAGCAGCAGGCTTATCAAAGTAAATGCTTTTTACTACAAAATAATTACTGCCAAAAAGCCGGTTGATCAGTTGTTTGAGCCGGGCATTAAAAATCAGTGCACGGGTTTCCGGAATCTCCTTCAGAAACTGGCGGATAGCAAAAAGACCACCCGATTTCCGGAAGGTGTCTTTTAATGAATCGGCCCGTTCTATTTCCTGCAGTATTGCAGCTACTTCCTGTGATGTAAAAATACCCGGAACCACCGCAAATCCATTTGTCCCCAGCTCGGGTTGCAGTGTTTGCAAAGGTTCCTGTTCCGTTATTGCCATTATCAAATATACGCAGAGATAGCGGTTCGTGTTTTGCCCTTTACCAGCACCATGCTGAGCCGGATAAATGAAGCCTGCAGGTGGCATCCATGCTGCCAATACCCCATACAAATCACTGCAAAAAATTACCAGCGCTATTTCCCCGATCTTCGCACAAAATGACCAATACGCTTACCGCCTTCGCGCGGGCGTTTAAAAAAACGGGGTTTTATGAATAACTATTTTTTGCTTCTTTTTTTACTGACCGCTTCGGTTGCCAATGCCCAGATATCCGAAAAAAAATTAAAAAAGCACATCCATTACCTGGCAGCAGATCATATGAAAGGCCGCCAAACGGGCAGTAAGGAAGCTGAAACCGCTGCAACCTATATCGAAACACATTTTAAGAAATATGGGCTCAGGCCAATGGGTACGGATGGGTTCCGCCAGCAGTTTGAAGCGAAGGTTAAACGAGTGGTAGTTAAAGACAGCATCCGGAGCTCCGCCAATATTATCGGCTTCTTAGATAACGATGCGCCCTATACCATTGTTGTGGGCGCGCATTATGACCATATCGGGTATGGAGACCTGGGCAATAGCAAAGACTCCCTGAATATTGGAAAAATACATAACGGTGCAGACGACAATGCATCGGGAGTGGCCGGGCTCCTGGAGCTTGCAAAATATTATGCGAAAAACGGGGTTAAAGAGCGTTTTAACCTTCTTTTTATTGCCTTTGGAGCCGAGGAATTGGGACTCCTGGGATCAAAATATTTTGTGGAGCACCCCGTGATGCCTTTAAATACGATCCATTGGATGCTGAATATGGATATGATCGGGAGATATAACCCGGATAACGGGGTGGCCGTAATCGGGTATGGTACCAGCACTGGTTTTCCTGAGATATTTAAAGGAATTACAGCCGGTATAAAATTCTATACAAGCAGAGACGGGAGTGGTGGTTCGGACCAGACCTCCTTTTACAGAAAGCAGGTCCCGGTACTGTTTTTTCATACAGGGGGGCACCCAGACTATCACAAAACCGGTGATGACCCCGCCAAAATAAACTTCAACGCCCTAAAATCCATTCTGGAACTGGAGATCCGGGTTATCGACCGGTCTATGACTGTACCGAAAATGGCTTTTACCCCCACCAATTAAAGCCCCGGATCATCCATAAAATTAGCGATCGGAAACCGCTCGTCTTTATTGTACATTGGCGTTTTATTTATCCGGCAATCCGGATCTAAAAACAAGCCATCATGCCACAACCTGTTTCCCGTTATCATTTTACAGCCGATTGGGGCGGATCCCGGACGGGGTTTGCCGAAATATCCGGACTGAACATTGAAATAGAACCCGTGCTCTTCCGCGAAGGTGCCAGCCCGGAAGACCAGATGCGTAAACTACCCGGCCTGCGCAGCTATTCCAATGTTGTTTTAAAAAGAAGCATCCTTAAAGGTGATAATGATTTTTTGACTGGATCAATACCAAGCAAATGAACCAGATCCAGCGGCGTGATATTGTTATTTCGCTTTTAAATGAAAATCACGAGCCTATTGTTATATGGCGGGTTAAGCATGCATTCCCGGTAAAATATACCGGACCGGTGCTTGCCGCAGGGGCCAATAATATAGCGATGGAAAGCCTGGAGCTCACCCATGAAGGACTAACAGTGGTAAAAATATAACCAACCTTCTTAAGCGGAGCGGTTTGCACGGGACAGCCAGCAGCCAAACCCTACAAATACAGCGGAGACCAGCAGGAACCCTCCTGTTAAAATAAGGCTGTTTAACAACGCCCGCGGATATCCCAGCACCGTTACGTCAACAAAGGGATACGGGTAAAAACCTGATTGTGCGCCCCGTAAAAAAATACAGATGGCATATACGGCCGGATAGATCAGCCACCCGGGAATACGCTTCCAGTACAGCGTGGATTTAGGAATCGCAATCAGCCAGTACAGAATGAACAGCAGGGGAACACCCACATGCAGCAGTTCATCCACCAGCCATTGCCACCCTTCAGGGCTCCATAACCGGCGTAATACCAGGTTATACACCAGGCCCACTATGGTAATATATACCGCAACAGCCGTTGCCGTTCCGGGCCGTATCAAAAACAATCCTGCCCGGCCGGAAGGTTTTACCAGCAGCACGGTGCCATAAACGGCCACGAGCACATTGGTGAGAATGGTATAATAACTGAAGAAACGCAATAAGGTTTCCCCGATCGGATTTTTTGTATTCAGCAGCATCAGGTAAAGCTGCAGGGCCACGGCAAACCAGGCCACTACCGTTACAAGGATCAACAACCAGCGTTTTCTTATTTGAGTATGCATCATATTCGGTTCGTTTGATCCAGGCAATGGGGGTTGGTTCAGTTATTTTGTACGTATTGCAGGGTTAATTGCAAATGATAGTAGCTGGGCCTTATCAGTCCCAACCGGGGATTGTTCAGATCGCTGATGACCAGCATGGTCAGTGATACGGTTACAAAGTATATAAGCGGCACCATATAATGCACCCGCTCTTTTACACCGTTCATAAACCCGACTAAAAATCCGATCAGCATTGAAACAACCACCAACAGGAAAATAACGAAGGCCGGTGTTCGCTCATAGTTTGAATAGGCAAATAGTGAAACCGTATCCTGTAACTGATCAAAATATTCCGCCACTTTATCGATAGCGGCATTGTGTGGTTGATTTTTCAGGGCGATAAGGTTTGCCCAATAGGCATCGCTTTGTTTTTTGGAATTGTAAAAAAAGTCAATATTGCCGGACTGTTCATAAGCCAGCTGGTGCTTTAAAAATGCCTGCAGCATGCTTTTTGTATACAGCCGGAATGAATCCGGCAGCTCCCTGCTGTACCGGTAGAGCGCATCTACATTATTTGCCTCCTTATGCAAATAAGCAAACCGCTCGCGATGCGCATTTCCTGCCTGTAAAAAAGTGAAGGAAATGATGAGGCCAAATATGCCTACGATGGAATTTTCTATACCGGAGTGCTCCCAGCGAGATGTTTTCCGGTAGCGTAGGGCATACCAGATTCCCCCGGCAACACTAAAGAATAGTAGAACAATATAAAGACCAATCACCCATAAAGCGTCCAGCATAACCTGATGCGATTTGACCATTATAATAAAAACAGGAAAGTACGGACCCGGTATTGTTCCGCGTTCCCTGCAACATGCACCTCCCGAATTTACAAAAAAATCGCTGTATTGTTTTAATAAGAACCCGCACCCTGCGCTCCATATAACCGTTTCATCGGATAAGACTGCTTCCGCCGGGTACCGTTTTTTACACCGGAAATTTCGGCCACCAGGGAATCCGCCCCCACCCTGGCATACCGGATCTGCTGGGGAAAATCATGCCGCAGGTTTTCAAATACCAGTTCGGTATCCGAAACCGTTTTAGAAGCAAAGGCAACCGGCACACCATTGTTCTGCTGCCGGACGGTTGCTATGTACAACAACTGCTCATTTTTTTGTACCAGCTTTACCGTTTCAAACACCAGGGTATCTTTTTCTTTGAGCATATAACTGACCCCCGATAATGTTTCACCACCCGATCTTGTCCAGGTTTCATAAATGCTTTTTCCCGGGGCAGGGCGGTACGCCCAGGTTCCCAGCAGCCATTCCGCACTGCGGAGTTGCGGGCGGGTATCTGCTTTCCAGCAGCAGAGGAAAAAAAGTGCGGAGATCAGTAAGATCTTTGTTTTAGAATACATCGGCAACCATTTTAGAGGAACAAAGCTAACCGGTATTGAAAAGCGGGAATTGTAAAAATGCGACAGGCTATTCCACACCATAGAACAATGCCGAGAGTTGCAGGTTGCGCCCATAAAAATCGCCGGGTGTTTTGCCGGTAAATGCCCGGAAGTCCCTGATAAAATGCGCCTGGTCATAATACTCCCCTTCATAGGCAAGGCCGGTAAGGCTGTCGTATTGCTTGTTCAGCAACAGGCGCAGCACGGTTTGCATGCGAACGATCCGGGAAAGTTGTTTCGGGCTAAGCCCGATCATCGTGGCAAACGTCCGTTCCAATTGCCGGCGGTTTACCTGTAACTGTCCGGAAAGCTCATCAACAGCGCAGCGCCCATTCGCCGAAAGGATCATCTCAACCGTTTGTTTGGCTATGCGGTCGATGGTGCGTTGATCCTCCAGCCGCGTCTGCAAAAAGGTTTCCGTTATCGCAATACGTTCCGCAGTTGTTCCGGCTCTTAATATATTCCTGTTCAACCGGCTGCCGGCAGCTGCAAACAGCAGCCTGGTCGAAACGGCCTTATTCTCCATTTCCTTTACCGGCAACGTGGCAAAAGGAATAAACCCTTCCGGCCGGAAACGCACCGCAAAGATACCTGTAGCTCCGGTGGGTTCTATTTCAAGCGGACGGGTGAGCTGTCCGATCACAAAACACCGGGGTTGTACGATACAATGGCTTTGATCCGTATACTGCTTGTACCGGTCGCCATAATGAAAGATCATTTCCATACAGCCATCCGGTACGATCCGTTGCCGCTGCGCCGATGCTTCCGTGCTTTCCAGCGTCCAGTAACATTTTATAAAGCCATCCACGTTCTCCCCTGGCGAAAATGTTTGATAGTTCATAATGCCCGCTATTTTTTAATAGTGCCCCTGATACGAAAACCGCAAATGCGAAACCCCGCTTTTAACAGCGTGGATTTGGACACCTGGTTTTCAATGTTACACCGGGCAGCCGGCACCCGGCCCATGCGATAGGCTTCCTTCTTTAACTCCTGCACGATCAACGTGCCCAATCCCCGCCCGCGGAATGGTTCTTTAACCTGCATATAGATATCTGCATAGGGGATATTATAATTCAGCATCAGGCCGCCACTGGCAGCAATTACACCGTCCTGTACCAGTACATGCGTACTGTCGTCATCTCCCATATCATCCGTGGCCTTCCGTTTACGGAATACAACACCAGGCACCGCCAGCCGGGTGGTATACTGTTCCTCAAAAAGGATCGCTTCCGCATAAATATTCCGGGTGGTTTCATATAGCATGGCGGTCAGCAACCGGTCGTTGGTCTGGCTTTCTACCTGTATCGTATTACTGACTTGCTGAAACTCCCCGAAAATGCGGCTGGCCATTCCCCGGTAGGGAGGCTCCAGGTAAAATTCAAAAATGGTGTCCCGGTCTTCGCGCTTATCCGTTCCCCATACGGCGCCATACCCAGCAGGGGTTCCGTCAACGGTAAAAAGATACGTATCGGCCCAGCCATACAGGTGGCATTTATTACATACAAACTGAAAGCCCCCTTCATTCAGGAAAAGGACCCTGAAAGGCTCGATCACCTCCAACGTTGTTTTTGTAATCTGAAGTGCCATGTGCGTAAACTAAATGTTCATTCCCCGCCGGTTCCTGCAGCCTGTACAAAGCTAAAAAATTTTATGCCTTTATTGCCGACAGGTAAATCCAGGCAATAAAAAACAACTGCAGCGGTACCCGGAACCATAAATAGGCCGGTCCGCTTCCGTGAAATGTGGCTTTCTGGTAATCCACATGCTTCAACGCGGCATATACATTTGCCGGAAGCAGCAGCACAAGGAACAGGATCAGGAACCAGGCCGCAGGCAGCCTCAACGCAGGAATGAGCAAGGCTACAGCAGCACCTATTTCAAGAACCCCGGTGCTATACACAAGCGCTGCCTTTCCGGGGATAAACGCCGGCAGCATCATCGACATCCCTTTTGTAAAAGCAAAATGCCCTGTTGCCGTAAACACCAGCATTACGGCCATAGCAACGCGGGCAGACAGGGCCCAGGCTCCGGGGCGGTGCATGTATGTGGTAATAACAGCGGTAATTGCAAATGTGACGAGTAATACAAGTAAGGGTTTCATTTTTTTTATGCAAAGTTCCGCCCGCCTGTAACGCAAAACAATGAACCTGGATTAATAAATCCGCCTCCGGATGCGGCTCAATGCCTGCGGGGTAATGCCAATATACGATGCAATATATTTTAAAGGGATTTTCTGCAGCAGCTCCGGCTGTTCTGTAAAAAGCTTCAGGTACCGCTGTTCGGCCGTTTCATTGAGTAGTGAAAGTTCCCGCCGGGATTTTTTCAGGAACAGCTCTTCTCCCGCAAACCGCCCGATTGCATTGCCAACGGCGGTTTGCCTGTATACGGCCTGAAGGTCTTCATAAGTCAGCTGCCAAAGGACCGTTTCTGTAAGCGTTTCGATATGGTATCCCGAAGGCAACCGCGTAAGAAAGGAATCGTAGCCGCTTACAAATCCATTGGCAAAGGCAAAAGCAAAGGTTAGTTCCCGTTCTTCCCGGTCTATATAAAACCGAACCGCTCCTTTTTCAATAAACGATAAATAATGCTCGGTTTGGCCGGTTTTTAACAACCGTCTTTTTTTACTGAAAGATCGCTGCACCAGTTTTGAAGCAAAAAAATCCCAGTCAGCATCGCTCAGCTGCACGCTCTGTTCAAAAAGCTTCCGGATCTGTTCCATTCTGTTCTTTATAATCGTTTGTTGGTGAAGCGGCATCCCGCGGGGATTAAAAGTACGGTTTATCATTTTAAAACACCGGGCCTCCCGGCTGGTCCTGAAAAATACCGGACCATCCACCGGCAATACCCGTAATGCATCCTTTCCTTTAGCTGCATATGCCGGGCTCCTAAAACTTTATTACCGGCGGCAAATCCCCTATCTTTAGAACGGAGCGCGGCTGTAAAACCAGCTGTAGCGGTAAGAATAACGGAATATGCACACCTTATTAATTCAGCATATAAACGCCCTGGTTCCCTTAACAAAAGCGGAAGAACTATTGATTGCTGAGGGGTTTCACCAGAAAAATCTAAAACGCAGGCAGTTCCTGGTACAGGAAGGCGATCCCTGCCGGTATTTGAGTTTTGTAACAAAAGGATGCCTTCGTTCCTATTTTACCAACGACAACGGCCAGGAATATATCATCCAGTTTGGCATTGAGGGTTGGTGGCTGAACGACAATGAAAGCTTTTTATTCAATACGCCTTCACAGTTCAATATCGAAGCCCTTGAACCCACAACGGTGTTACAGATCGACCAGCCGGGGCTCGACACGCTTTACCAGCACGTTCCGCAACTGGAGCGCTTTTTCCGCATGCTTTACCAGCGCAGTTTTATTATGTTGCAAAAAAGGGTTATCGCCGCCATGAGCCAACCCGCAGAACAGCGCTACCTCGAGTTTGCAGCCCGGTACCCCGAAATCAGCAGCCGCGTGCCCCAATACCAGCTGGCCGCATACCTGGGCATGTCTGCAGAATTCCTCAGCAAGATCCGGCATAATATTGCCCGCAAAAAATCTTAAACCAGTTCAAGCATTTTTCCTGTACGGCTTCATTTTTTTTGAATGCAGCAAATAGCAGTTTTGCTTTTTGATCACTTAAAAAAAATGAACATGGAAATCCTTAATCAAACACCAGCAATCACTTCCCTGGTACTCCGTCTTACACTGGGCCTTGTAATGCTGCCGCATGGCTGGCAAAAAGTTACGCATTTTCAAAATACGCTGATGCACCTGCAGCAGGACTATCGCCTGCCCTGGCTGCTGGCCGTTGGGGTAATCCTTGCCGAATTTATTGCCCCGCTTTTTTTAATTGCCGGCTTCAGCACCCGCCTGATGGCCCTCCTGCTGATTGTGTTGATGATGGGCGCGGTGATTATGGGACATCACTGGCAACACGGTTTCTTTATGAACTGGTTTGGCAATCAGAAGGGGGAAGGTTTTGAATACCACTTACTGGCCATTGGTCTGGGCATTGGCATCCTGCTTTTGGGAGGCGGTAAATGGTCTGCAGACCTGCTGTTCCTGCGGAAACAATAACCCGGCAGCGGTCCTTTATAAAAGATGAAAGACCGCTGCCCCGCAAAAATGCGCATCCATCTACCTCTTTAAAAAAGGCCGCTTCAAAATCCGGTTCATAGCAGATGATGCTCGTATATTACCCTGAATTTTTATTTATGAACACCATACCGGAGGGCATACAAACAGGTTCGTCTTCGCCGGTTCCTACAGACCCCGAAAAATGCTATATATTTGAAACACGGTTGGTTGTTCATAAAAAAATTCAACAGATTGTATGAAAAGAAGAAACTTCATTGGCCAAACAGCGAAAGGCGCGTTGGCATTTACCATTATTCCCCGTTCTGTATTGGGAGGCAACGGGTTTGTTGCACCCAGTGATCGTATTAACCTCGGATATATCGGTACGGGGAAGCAGTCCTATGGCCTGGTCAATGCCATTAACGGTCCTAAAGAAACGCTGGTACTGGCGGCCTGCGACGTGTATGAAAAAAAACTGGAGCATTTTATCGGGCTGGCCCAGAAGGCCAATGAAAAAAAAGTAGCCACCGATGTAAAAGGGTACAAACATTACCGCGAGCTCCTGGATCGCAAAGACATCGATGCCGTTGTTATTGCCACCCCAGACCACTGGCATGCACAAATTGCCATTGACGCCGCAAAAGCGGGTAAAGATATTTACTGCGAAAAACCGCTGGCGCTTACGATTGCCGAAGGACGTGCGATGGTAAATGCCACACGTAAATACAAGCGTGTTTTTCAAACCGGCAGCATGCAACGTTCATCGTTTAACTTCCGGCAGGCTGCAGAACTGGTAGCAAACGGCTACATCGGTAAAATAAGTGAGATCAACGTTTCGGTGGGTGAGCCGGTAAAACAATGCGACCTGCCTACGGAACCGGTTCCGGATGGACTGGATTGGGATCTTTGGATCGGGCCCTCATTATACCGGGGCTTCAACAAGATCCTGGCGCCTCCGCTGGAAGCAAAGGAATGGGCCTGGTGGCGTGGCTACCGCGATTTCGGGGGCGGCTATATCACCGACTGGGGTGCACATATGTTCGACATTGTACAATGGGCATTGGGCATGGATAACTCGGGTCCTGTACAATTTATTCCTCCGAAAGAACCGGGAGCAAAAAATGGATTGTCGTTTGTTTATGCAAACGGAATAAAAGTCAACCATAAAAACTGGGGGGAAGGCAATGCCATCCAGTTCCTGGGCGATAAAGGCAAGATAGAAGTGAGCAGGGGATTTATCAGGAGTAACCCCGAAAACCTGGCATCACTGAAATTTAAGACCAGCGACAAACGGTTGTACTTTAGTGATAATCACTACCAAGATTGGGTGGATGCCATTAAAAAGCGCTCCAAGCCGATCTGCGATGTGGAAACCGGGCATCGTACCGCTTCGGTTTGTAATGCGGTGAATATCGCTTACGAATTACAAAAGGATCTGAAATGGGATCCTGCAAAAGAGGCCTTTGATAATCCTTACGCCAATATCATGCGCAGCCGGCCCTACCGGGGTGCATGGGATTTTAATAAATTTTAGCAGCGCTTCAAAGCAGCAATATGGAACCAGAAGCGCATTCTTCAAAAACCGGACCTGCAACGTCCGGTTTTTTAAATAACACCTCCATCCCGCTGGGCGTTCAGCTCTGGTCGGTAAAAAATGACCTGGCCCGGGGCATCGATCCCACCCTGGCAAAACTGGCCGCAACAGGATTCCGTTTTGCGGAAGCCGCGGGTTATGATGTAAACAGCCGGACCTTCTTTGGGTTGAAACCCGGTGTGTTCCGGCAAAAGCTTGTGGCTACAGGAATGCAGTGCATCAGCGCCCATGCGCCGGTTTCACCCGAAACGATCCACCAGGCACTGGAAGATGTTTATACGTTAAAAGCAGCCTATCTTATCTGTTCGCTCTATCCGGATGCCGGACGCAGCGCTGCGGACTATTACCGGATCGCAGAAAATTATAACCATATCGGAGACATTGCCCGGAAGGCCGGTGTTCATTTCGGCTATCATAATCATCATTTTGAATTTGCCCCCGTGGAGGGCGAGCGCCCGATCGATATCCTGTTGAAAAATACGGATCCTGAACTGGTAACCTTTGAACTGGATCTTGGCTGGGCAGTACAGGCCGGCACAGCACCGGAAACCCTTTTTGAAGCCTACCCCGGACGTTTTCCGCTCTGGCATTTGCGGGACGTGGATGCGGAAGGAACAGCCGTAAATGCCGGTGACGGTATGGTGCACTTCCACGCATTGCAGCCGCTGAAAAAACAGGCCGGATTTTTGTACGGGATTGTGGAAACCCCCTCCGCCGCCACCGATGGCACGGACCGTGTGACGGCCAGTTTTAACTATATCCGGAGGGAGCAGCTTTACTAAAGGATACCAGCTATCGTATAATATAGTAAGGCGTTTTTGCAGACGCGCGATTTTAATTTTGAGCCACTAAACCCAGCAAAATGAAAATTGTAAAACAGATCGTTTTTACCCTGTTTGCATTGATGTTCCTCAATGCCGGTCTCAACAAATTCTTCAATTATATGCCGGTGCCCAAACTTACGCCGGAACAAATGGAAGCATTTGGTGCCTTTATGAAAATAAAATGGCTGATGCCCCTGCTGGCTACCATGGAAACCACCGGGAGTATACTGGTGATCATTCCTAAAACGCGGGCCCTGGGCGCATTGGTGCTTTTCCCCATCATGACCGGTATTTTGCTGCATCATTTTACCATGGACCCCTCCGGGTTGCCCATGGTGCTGCCGCTGGCAGCGGTCCTGCTCTGGATCATCCTGGACAACCGGAAAAAATATGCGCTGCTGTTGCAGTAGTCCTGCGGGAATACACAATATGGCAACCGGTAAGAACGGTACTGATCTTTAGGGGGTGGTATGCATCCTACCCGGGCCTGCTATAAAAGAAGTATCTTTGACAGATACAAAAATATCCTGTTATGAATACCGGGAAACCTCATTATAGTTATGATACGCTGAGCGAAGCCGTGGATGACCTTATCCGCCGGGGATATACAGAAGATTTTCTGGCAATGGAAGAAAAGGATTGTCTTTATTGCAATCAGCACTCCCTTGAATTGTCGCCGGAAGAATTTGAAATTGACGAGGTCTATCGTTTTGAAGGCATGACCGATCCGGCAGATGAAAGCATCGTATTTGCCATTTCGTCTCAGAAGCACCAGATCAAGGGAACGGTGATCAATAGCTTCGGGGCAGATTTCGGGTACCGTTCTTCCAAACTGGTAGCGCATCTGAAACAGCACCGGGGATAAGCGGGTAACAGATTTTTAGTTTTTTTAACGCAAGGGGCGCGAAGATTACGCAAAGGGTGCTAAGAGGTTGCAACGGGCCGCGTCCATTGCGAACCTTGTGGGTGCGTTGTGTACATAGCGGTTGCTTTTACCGCTAAGAGCACGAGGATTACGCGAAGGGCGCGAAGAAATTACGACGATCCGGCCGTCGTTGCGAACCTAGCGGATGCATTGCGTACATTGCGGTTGCTTTTTCACCGCAAAGGCACGAGCGATACGCGAAGGGCGCGAAGAGATTACCACAGTCAGCCTCTATTGCGAACCTTGCGGATGCGTTGCGTACATTGCGGTTTCTTTTTCACCGCAAAGGCACGAGGGATACGCGAAGAGATTACCACAGTCAACCTCCATTGCGAACCTTGTGGGTGCGTTGCGCACATAGCGGTTAAAGAAGAACCAAAAGATAAGCTGACGAGTTCTGCGTCATAAATGATTTGCAATTCTTCTTATCCCATTTTTAATAAGGGTTACATTAAAGTTGATCAACATTCCGAGCTTACAACCCGAAAGTTTTAAATAGGTTAATACCTGCGCCAAATGAATATCATTTAGTGATTCTACAGCTTTTACTTCCACAATCAGTTTATTTTCGATCAGTAGATCTACGCGATATCCTGCATCCAGTTTTATTTCTTCATAAATGAGCGGCAACGCATCTTGTTTCCGGATAAAAAGCCCGCTTTTGCATAACTCATAAAACAAACATGCCTCATAAGCACTTTCCAGTAATCCCGGGCCTAAATGCTGATGAACTTTTAGCGCAGCGTTAAATACGATTCTGGATAGTTCATTTTCTGTCATAGGTAGCTATTTTGATGTTTAACAATAGGTGTGCGCCTGTGCGAGAGCGCATTCCGGTAGCATTGTAAATATAAATTAAAAAAGCAAAAGGTAGGTGGTTTTGCATTTATCTTATCATGGCGTCCTTACATTGCGGTTTCTTTTTTTAACGCAAGGGACGCGAGGATTACGCGAAGGGCGCGAAGAGATTACCACAGTCAGCCTCTCTTGCGAACCTTGCGGATGCGTTGCGTACATTGCGGTTGCTTTTTCACCGCAAAGGCACGAGGGATACGCAAAGAACGCGAAGAGATTACGACAGTCAGCCTCCATTGCGAACCTTGCGGATGCATTGCGTACATTGCGGTTTCTTTTACCGCTAAGACGCGAGGATTACGCGAAGGGCGCGAAGAAACTACAACGATCCGGCCGTCGTTGCGAACCTCGCAGATGCGTTGCGTACATTGCGGTTTCTTTTACCGCTAAGAGCGCGAGGGATACGCGAAGGGCGCGAAGAGATTACCACAGTCAGCCTCTATTGCGAACCTTGCGGATGCGTTGCGTACATTGCGGTTTCTTTTTCACCGCAAAGGCACGAGGGATACGCGAAGGGCGCTAAGAAAATACAACAATCCGCCTTTATTGCGAGCCTAACGGATGCATTGCGTACATTGCGGTTGCTTTTACCGCTAAGACGCGAGGATTACGCGAAGAGCGCTAAGAGATTACAACGGCCCGATTGCTCCCGTTACCGCTTTCTGTTGGCAGAAATCCAACCACAAAAGACTTATGCCTCTTTTGTGGCGCCGGTAAGTGCATCGGGCACAACTTCATCTGTTTTCTCAACATTTATACTTACCCGTAATGCGCGGAGCCCCGTTACGCCCTGTAACTCTTCGAGCTCTACGGCTTCGAGGTCGTTCAGCAGCAGTCCTTCTTCCTGCAGGTAGGCAATATAATCCCGGTATTCACGGGTTTCACTTTCGTTGAGGTATACCAGCGCAATCTTTCCTGGCTGCGTAAGCCGTTCACCGGTGTTCAGGATCCGCACTTTATCGATCCTTTTTTTGATCACCTGGTACCGGATATTATAACTTCCCTCTACATCAAATTTGTGCTCATCCTGCCGGAATACGATGTCGATGGGTGCCGAACGGATATAGATGAGCTGTGTGGTTTGCAGCGGAATTTCCAACCGGGGCAGCAGTGCATGTGTTTCCCGCGCAATCTCTGCCATTGCCTGTAACTGTCTTAGTCGCAGGTTTTGCAGGTAGTACCGGCTGAAGGGCTTATGCGGCGCAATATCCTGGCCGATATAGATATCAAATTCAAAACCGTCGGTTCTGAATTTTTCAAAATAATAGGGATAAAAAGTCTGCAGCTCATTATTAAACTGCTCCAGCCGTGCATTGATCGTATTGTTCACGGTTTTGAGCGCATTGTCAAACACACGGATGTGCTTAAGCACGCTGCCGGTATTGCTTTCGATCTCCACCAGGTACGGTTGAATGAGCGGCCGCAATGCCAGGTCTTTTTCATTCAGATCCTTCAGGAACGGGGTTATTTTATTTTCCAGGAACTCGTTGAGCTTGCCATATTCCGAATCGCGGATATCATGACTGATCCCCGAAAGCCATTTACGGCATTTGCCGATCATATCGTCTACAAGCAACAACCCGGTCCGCTCACGGATCTGCTCCAGCAAACCGATCAACAGTTCCAGCTGAAAAGCAGCATCGGCCGCCATGGCCTTATTCCGCTCGATGGTAGAGTTGCGGATATCAATCGCTCCATAAAGCGGGTACACTTTTTTAAACGATACTTTACCGATGGTACGTTTCTGATCCGACAGTCGGTTATCGCGCAGGTAATCCCATGCGGCCTGGTTAAACTTCCACTGCACTGCCGGCTGCAGGGCAGTAAACTTATCTTTTACGATGCTGTCCAGATGGTTGTCGAACTCGTCGATTGCATTTTTTAACAACTGAGCAATCACCGGGATGGCATCTTTCAGCTTCACCAGGCTTTGAAGATTGAGCACATCTTTTTTATAGGAATAGATCTCCAGCACACCGGCCACTTCGTTGCTGTGAAAAATGGGGAACAGTGCATAGGCCTGGATACCGGCCATATTTAAGAACTGCAGTAATTGCCGGGCATCTTCCGTTTGAACGGTTTCATCGATCAACACCGGCTTGGGATGATTCAGGTACTCTTCTGCAAGTTTTTGAAAACTTTTCCCGTTATCGATGCAGTGGTTGGGCTGCAGCAAAATACTGTTATTGCCGCTTTCAAGTGTAAATACCAGTTTATTGTTTACCCGCAGGTTGGGCAGCAGCCCAAATTCGATGGCCGGGCTTCCCATTAACACTTTCAATGAGTGAATAACCTGTTCGGTGTCCTCCTTAAGCGCAAACCGGTGCCGGCTGAGCACCACTTCCTTGATGCGCTCTACCGCATGTTCCTGTGTAATTTCTGTTACGGTGATGATGGCCAGTCCCCGGAACTTAAATAAATGCAGCGGCAGCTGTTTGATTCCCTGGCTCCAGTCATAATCCTCTCCCTTTATATCTTTTGCCCACTCAATCAGATTGAGCGGGGGTAGTTCGCCTTTGGCAATCACATCCACAAACCGCGTATCGATATTGATCTTAAAATACCGGGGCAATCCATCTTCCACATAAGACATGGCATAGCTTACCTCATTGCCCATGGGGATCTGCTGGCCGTACAACTTTTCGAAGACGACGGAATATACAAACTCCATGCGCTTCTGCACCATGGATTTGTCCTGTATCGACTGGATCATGGACCGGTGTAACACCTCGTTATTGCCTTCCATCATTTCATAAAAAGCGTCTGTGCCACATATAATCTGGGGGTCCAGGGGCACACTCAGTGCCCAGATCATTTTTTGCTCTTCTGCAAGCGCCGGTTCCACCAAACAGTACACCAATTCCAGTTCGTCTTTAAAGTGCACCATTTCCTCCGGCTTCAGTTCTTCTTTAAGATGCGGATTAGCCAGCAATTTTTCAAGAACAAATTCAAAGAAATGTTTTTTTAAAGTCGTTTCCCGGCTGATCCGGTCTTTAAGATATTGGATCAGCGGGTCAAAGGAAAGCACATTCTCCAGTCCGTCTATACGCACTGCTTTCCATTTTGCTAAATCGAGTAATTTGGTTTGCATGATAGTTTAAAATCTGAATCCAAGACTAAAATGAGGATACCACCCCTCCCTGGAATACCCGGCGAGCAGCTGTACCACCGCGATCTGCGCCGGCACAAAATACAGCCCTCCGCCTACACCGGTATGAATTTTCGGACTATTATACCCTTCGGCCCACACTTTACCGGCATCAAAGAAACCGGAAAAGCCCAGTTGCCCGGGCAGGATATAACTGCCTACATCCGCAATTTTTATGCGTAGCTGCAGGTTATTGTATAAAAGATGCTCCCCGGCAAACCGGAATTTCCGGTATCCCAGCAGGTTTTCCTGTCCGCCTAAAAACAGCGACTGATAAAACGGCGCATTTCCCACCGTAGCTCCACCGCCGATACGATCGGAGAAGACCACATTTCCGGTGGCGCCTAGTTTCCGGAAAAACGATAATTCCAGCAATAGCTGCGCAAAATCACGGGCTGCGGCGTTCAACCCTTTAAATCCCTGAACACGCAGGTTCAAAAGTCCTCCCGATGTGGGCAACAACTGATCATCCCTGGAGTCCGCCTCATAGTTTAAAACAAGTCCTGTGTAATTTTTGTTCTGATCTACCGAAGAACTGTCGTACGTTCCAACAAGCGAAGGCGTTGCAATCAGCTTTCCCAGGTTGTGATCGGCATCATAACGGTAATGCTGGAAAAACGGGGAAACCGACAGGGTTCTTGTATTTTTAAGGCGCCACCGCAGCCCCGGGGCAATATCTACCAGCGTAAACCGGGCACGGTAGTACCCTACGCCTTTTGATTTGTCGTATTCCGTTCCATTACCCAATCCGAAGAAATTCTGCACATTATCGGGAGCCATTACCCGGCCCGTTACCACCAGGTCTGCATTTCCGATGGCATGCAACCAGTCGCTTTTAAAGCGGAAACTGTTTGCCCCGGATGAGAAGGAATGCAGGTACGATAACTGGTGCGAATTGGCATAGGGCTTTTTCCGGAAACCCTGGTTTACAAACCGTACACCCAGCCCCAGCATGATGCCGTCATCCCTGTTAAAACCGAGGTTGGGCCGTATAAAGTACCGGTTGTAGAGGTCTGTGGGCACAAAGGCGGTATTGCTGCTGTCATTCGACAGCCGTTTCCGGATCTGCTGGTCTTCCCCGGTAAAGCTGACCTGTTCTTTTTTCCCGTATATGCGGATATTCTTTCTTCCGTTAAGTACCTGGTATTGCTTTTCATCGTTGTTCCCAATGATCCGCAATCTTATTTTGGAGCGGGTATTGATCACCACCCGGTCGTTACCGGAATGTATATACAGCCGGATCTCTTTCGTAACACCCGGATCAAATACGCGTTCGAACAGCTGATCCGAAACAGCATCTTCCTTATTGATCTTATGAATGCTGATCTTTAGCCCCCCGTTGCCGGCATCGGTGATCTGTACCTGCTCTTTCTTATCGGAGGTTTGTATGTCTACCACCCGGTTATAAAACCGGTAGTAAGTGGTCATTGCTTCCGGAAGCCGGCTCCGCCGTTCTTTCAGGATCGCCAGGAACCGGTCGTGATCCATTGCATAGGAAGATGCCGGGAGCCGTTTCAGCGCAGCTTCCAGCACCGAGTCCGTAACCGCAGCAGCAAAATGATGTACCAGCTCCATCCACTGATCATAATTATACTGGTTAAAAAAGCTGCCGTTTAATCCCCGGCCCGCCATGAAATAGGCATTTATTTTTTTGATCCGGCCCGTAAAGTCATGAAACCGCGGCATGATTGAAGGACCGGATGCAATGGTAGGCAGGATGCCCTGCACCACATGAAAAACCTGGTCGCGGTCACGGGGCACCGGCAGATACCGGCGGTCCTTCTTCTTTTTATCGTAGGCCCAGCGCCACTGGTCTTCATGCCGGTCCCAGTCTCCCACAAGCAGGTCTACCAGGCGGGCTTTGAAATAGGTGGCCGTGTCTACGGTATTGTCGTTATCCTTTAGCAGGTTCTTATACATTTTCTCGGTGTTGTCCGATTTCCCGATCGGCTCCCGCTCTTCCAGTAAACAAACCTTGTTGAAAAAATTATCGGCATAGGGCAGCAATGCCGTATCGGGTGCCACTACACCAATTACCGGGTTGGCATGGGGCACCCCTGCCGCTTCCGCAATCGGAGGCACAATGAGGGCCGAATAGGGATGTTGCCCGCTCAGGGCATCCGTAACGGCGTCCCTGGCAAACGTATTCCGCAACGCTTCCGGCAGCAGGATCTCCATATTCTTGTTCACGTTGCGCAGCACCCATTCTTCCCCGGAAGGACTTACCAGCCGGAGCGATTTGGTTTGAAGTCCGCCACCTTCTTTTACCGGTGTGAGTCCGCCGCTGATCTGTGAAATCCGCAGCACCGGCAGTTTAGCCGGAGCTGCCCATTCTTTTCTGAAATTTTCCCCGAACCAAACCCGGTGCCCACGTCCCGGCTTATCAAGCGCCGCGTTGGTGCGTACCACCACACTATCCATTGTTGCCAGGGATGCATCGTTCACCGCCTTTAACTGCTGCCCGGGTGTCATAAACGGCAGGCGGTATGTAAAGGCCTCCTGCATGCGCCCGCCTTCCATCATATAATAGCGGATCTTCAACACGCCGCCGGTAATAATATCTACGGTTACAAAGCCGCTGTTCTTTTTAGCAAAAAGACTATGCGGTCCTTTTTTTACGTAGGCATTTTTTGCACCCGCCCCGCTTACAATCTGCACTTCCTGCCCTTTTATAAATTGTAGCCCATGCTCATGTCCCGCCACATGCACCAGGTTTTTATACCCGCTGAATACACTGTCAATGAGGGCCGTCATTTCTTTATAGTCCGGATGCCCCTGGTCCTCGGGGTTGGGAATACTGCTCCGGAGCAGGGGATAAAGCGATCCGATCACCGGCAGGGGAATATAAAGGTTCTTATTCAGGTTGGTCAGCGGAAAGATATGGTCCTTCAGGTTATAACGGCCTCCATGCACGCCATAACTCTGGAACGGGTGGTGGCAAACCAGGAAGATCATTTTACCGCGGTTGCGGTTTACGATCTCAGAAAGTTTTTCCAGGAATGCTTCCTTTGTACTGCAGGCACATTCTTCACTGTTCTTTTCATGCTGAAACAACCACCATTCACTGTCGAAGGCGATCAATACCACATTTTCCGAAACCGGAACCTCTTCCGGACCGGGGCAGCCTTTTTCGGGCAGCAGCTTCAGGCGCGGATTGTTTTGTCCGTTCAAAAAAGCACCCTGGGCCAGGATCTTCCGGTATCCCTGTTTGCCCATCCGGTCCCAATCGTGGTTACCCGGTACAAACAGCACTTTTGCCCCCTTCTGAAGCATGGGTTCATACTGGGCAGACAGGACCTTTTCCGCAGCAGTAATGGCGGCCGCATCTTTCAGCGGCATCCCATTGGGATAAATATTATCCCCCAGGAACAATACCGTGGTTTTTTGATCCAATACCTTCTCCGCGGCTGTTTTAATTACCTCCGACTGATGGGGATTGATTTCACCCGCATCCCCGATCAATATCAGGCGGTTTTGAACGGAGTCCTGCGCCTGTATCCCGGTAAGCGGAATGAATAATAAAAGATATCCGATCATTTTCTTCAGCATAAGGGCTATGGTTTAAGCGCGAACTTTAAAACGGTGCCATAAGCTGCCTGATTTTTTTCGTTGCTGATCCATAAATTCCCCGCTTTGTCAAAGGCAATTCCCTCGGGCTGCGGAAACAGGGATGGCTTCAGGGCATGGGTTTCTTTTACATGCCACTCCGGATCGGCTACCAGCAGCAACTTATTTACAGAAGACAATATATACCATTCACCGGTTTTGGGGTTGCGGGCCAGGGCACTGGGCTTCAGCGCCGTTTTTTTCGATTTATTGTTCTGCCGGCCTGCCGCATCCAGCGTAAACGTTGTTTTTGTAACCAGCTCTCCACCGGTCCATTGTAAAATATACCCAGTAACCTGGCTGGTCTTTTTATCCGCTTCACATTGCTTGCACAGCACATACACCTCGTTATTCAGCGGGTCTGCATACAGCGCTTCATATTCCCCCGCAGGTACGGCCTTTTTCCACTCCTTTACGGAAGCCGCTTCGGGTTGCGCCGTTTCATTCAACGGGAAAGCATACAAACTGCCATCGCTCCTCAATACAACGATGTTACCGTTGCTTACAGACAGGTCTTCATAATCGCCTTTCTTACCAAATTTTGTAGCGGCCAGCGCTTTGCTGCCCGGTTGAAAATGAAATACGGTTCCATTTTCATCCTGAACGGCATAAACCGTATCACTGTTTGTGAAGGTAATTCCGGAGATCTCATCCAGTATCACCGGCATGTTGAAGGTTTCCGGCCGGGACAGGTCGTAACCGGCCGGGCTCGTATATTCCTTCTGCCCCATGCAGGAAACCGCCGCAAGGGAAAAAAGCAGCATACCGAATTTATTCATTTTCCGTATTTTTCTTTTAAGTAAAGGTAAATACCCCTTTGCGATCTGAAATCATTTTTGTTTCCGGTCAGGGGTATATTCTGGGCTGCTTCGCCGATCCATACAGCTGCTGCGGTATCCTCCCACTGCATTTGCAGGATCGTCATCAAATCCTTTTTCAACATAGGATCAAGTACAGGAAAACAAACCTCTATTCTCCGGTACAGGTTCCGGTTCATCCAGTCTGCCGACCCCAGGAATACCTGCGGGTTCCCGTTGTTCTCAAATAAAAAGATGCGCCCATGTTCCAGATAACGGTCTACAATTCTTTTTACTTTAATCCGTTCGCTTAAGTTTTCCACACCGGGTACGATCCGGCAAATACCGCGTACAATGAGGTTCACCATTACCCCGGCACAGCTGGCTTCATAAAGCTTAGCGATCATGACCTCCTCCTCAAGATTATTGAGTTTAATGGTAATGCCGGCCTTCCGGCCTTCGCGCGCATGGGCAATTTCCGTATCGATCAGTTTCAGGAATGCCTGCTGCAGGTTAAACTGTGCCACCAGCAGGGTATTAAAAATGCCGCGCTCTTCCGGATGGGGTTTCCGCCGCTTTGCCAGGAAAATAAAAAGGAGTTCCAGCTCCCGCAGCAGTGCCGGCCGCGCGGTAAATAAAATATGATCGGTATAAACCCGTGCAGAGGATTCGTTGAAGTTACCGGTGGAAAAAAGACCGTAGTCTTTTAACCGCCCCTCGTTGCTGATCCGCACCAGGGCCACTTTGGCGTGTACCTTCAATCCCGGAATGCTGTAAATGATCTTTACCCCTGCCGCCTTCATAGTCTTGGCCCAGCGGATATTGTTCTCTTCGTCGAACCGGGCTTTCAGCTCTACAAAAGCCGTTACCTTTTTCCCGTTCCGGGCAGCCGTGATCAGCGCATTGGCGATCCTGGAGTCCCTCGCCACACGGTACATGGTGGTATATATTTCTGCTACCTCCGGCCGCAGCGCTGCTTCATTAAAAAACCGCAGCACCGCATCATAGGAGGCATACGGTGTATGCACGATAAAATCTTTTTCCGCCACCTGTTCAAACAGCGAGACTGCTTCTTCCGGCACCATTGAAAACGGCGGCTCCGGAGGGTACAGCAGGGATGCTGGCCTTACCGGAAACGAAAAAAAATCTTTCAGGTTATGATAGTATCCGCCGGATGTGGTGCTGGCACCCTGCAACCCGTAGGTGTCAATGAGCGTACGCAGCAGTACGGGTGGCAGATCGGGCGGATACAACAGGCGCGTGGCCAGCCCGAAATCCCGTTTCTGGATCTCCTCTTCTATTTTTACAGCAATATCTCCCGCATATTCGTCCTGCAGGTTCAGTTCCGCATCACGCGTTATTTTAATATTGTAGGCGCCTTTAATAATGGCATTTGTAAAGATCACATCC
The DNA here is from genome assembly GCF_021044425.1 of Niabella pedocola. GTDB lineage: Bacteria > Bacteroidota > Bacteroidia > Chitinophagales > Chitinophagaceae > Niabella > Niabella pedocola. The sequence goes on from NZ_JAJNEC010000005.1 coordinate 1,996,432, forward strand.
AGGTGCATGCGGATGATATCATCAATAAAAAGCACATAGGTGATGCCGTTGTAAACAGTGGGTAAAAAGCGGGGTACTTTATCTGAAGGGATATTTACGATGCAGGCGCTCCGCCCGGTTTGCTGCTCCAGATCTACCAGCATGTATAGCTTATTGTTTTCGAGGAATGCCGGTTTTTCCGCATCCAGAGGTATCAATACGATATATGCCGCCAGCACGTCGAAAAAATAGGCATTCAGTGTGGCGCGGAGCCCCTCCGGAACGGGTTCATTATATACCAGGTGGATCTTTTCGAGCCGGAGCGCGGGAATGATCTGTTCCCTTAAAATAAACCCAAACTGCTGCTGCTGCTGGTTGATCAGTTCTATTACCACCTCCGTTACCGGGGGGCTTGTATCGGCTTCCAGCTTGCCGATGGCCTTTATTACCGGCATGCGCACCCGGTAAAACTCGTCCAGGTTCGATGAATAAATAGCCAGAAAATTAATCCGCTCCAGTAAGGGCACATCCTGCCGGGCTGCTTCTTCCAGCACCCGTCCGTTAAACTGCAACCAGCTGATATCACGGTCGTTCCGTTTTTGCAATAACTCCATCGCGCTTTATTGACCGTTAGTCGTTAAGGATCATGGCAATTAAAAACCCGATCACCGAAAAAATGATCCCGAACATAAAAATATTATAGGCCAGCCGCAGTAATTTGTATTTACGGCCCAGCACCACGCCTTGTGAAAACACATCTTTGATCAGCGTATCATACAAAAAATCCTTGTCGCCCATGATCTTGCGCATACCCGACGCATACTCATCCAGGTGCATGCGGTAAAAATTACCAAAGAACAGCAGGTTGATCTTTTTTGAATCCACTTCGTCCTGCGTAAACACTCCGTTGGGTAAACTGGGCCTTGTGGCCAGGATGCCCACCACCATGGTTACAACAGCGGTGGAAAGGATCAGGAAGGTGGGATATACCAGCGGGTCCTTTCCATCCAGCTTTCTTAATAATAAGGTGATGATGGCTGAAAGAATGATCGAATTTACGGTGATGAGGATCTGGGCCTTGTTATCGGCCATATCACTCAGCCGCTGATTATTGGTGGAGGTGATCCGGAACATGGTTTCGATACCGCGGCCGGGATCCTTCGGATTCTTTTTACCCGAAGCCGCCGCTTCACCCGCCTGGTCAGTCACCGGCAGCGGGGCCTCCTGCTTTTTTTCCTGCTGTTTGGCCAGCAGTTTTTCCAGGTTTTCCTGTTTTTTATCATTTAAAAGCAACCGGCAGTAGTCGGTATGATACCGATGTTGTTGCAACAGCAGGATAGCACTGTTGCGCCAGTCTTCCTTGGAGATCTTTTTCTGAAAAACGGCTTCTTCTTCTTTACGCATCAGTTTGTTAAACACCTCAAAATCGGCGGTGCCCAAATGAAAAAGATCCGCATCGCATACAATGGCCTCGAGCTGGTTGGTAGGCTGCTGGGGCATCTTTGTAGCTTGTATACACCCGGCAACGGCTGCTATAAACGAGGCATCCGCGTCCTTTGTGGTAAGATATTCGGTGGCCAGGCGGGCACCGGTGTCTTCATGTCCAACCCGCTCGCCGGCATAATATCCCAGGTCATGAAACCAGGCGGCAATCACCACCGTTGCATATTCCGGTTCCGGAAGCTGGTAATGATCTGCAATTTGTTTTGCTGCGGCAACCGCATGGGTAATATGTTCCAGGTTGTGATAATACAACTCCGGTTTGGGATGCCGGGCAATATATTGCCCCACGTATGCTTCAGCATCCTGCAATAAGGCCGTGTACTCCATTTTATTTTTTTAAGTGGCTCGCTAAGGCTCTGTTTACAAAGAAAATAGCGCAGTTAAAGATACGACGCGGATTTCAAAATGATTCAGTTTCAACGGCAGGAGCGCCAGGGTTCCGCCACATACGCCGGCCATCCTACAGAACCGTTTCCACAGGCTGGTTTTATGTGCCGCCGGGCAGGAGCCTGCGGAAAAGAGACGCATGCATGCGCGTTTGGAAGGTTTGAGCCGCTACCACGAATGACTACCTGCTTTTTTTGTAATAACGTTTTTGTAATAAGAAAAAATATCACAGAAATATTATTACAAAATTGTAATAAGAAATGTGTAATTAATATAAATATCACAAAATCTTTATTACAAAACGGCCTCAGCAAAGAACAGCACACCAGGTGTGTTAAATAACGTTTGAGAAGAACCGGTTTTTTAGAGAAACAATCCGAACCGCAGCAGTTCACTGTAACTGGAGCAGCCCAGTTTGCGCATGATATTTTTCCGGTGGGTTTTTACGGTTTCGCAGGAGATGAATAACTGTTCCGCAATTTCCCCGTTATTCAACCCATTGATTACCATGGAAAGGATCTTCCGCTCCCGCCGGGTAAGCTCCTGGAATAACCGGAGGTTTTCCACCAAAAAATCATGGTCGCTTAAAAAGCGTTTGAACCGGTTCAGATAATAAGGGAGGTCCGGTGCCTCCATTTCCATACGGATCACGGCCTTGGCATTATCGGCATCCCATTCCACCGCGATCAGCGGTTTGGTGTCCGGCAGCGGGGCAACAGGGGTTTCTTTCCTGGTGAGCCACTCCATCGCCTGTTTTTCGTTAGCGAAGAACCCGGGCCTTAAGGGCGCTTTACCCACTTCAAAAATTTCATATACAGAAAGCATGGCGAGTATATCCTGGCTTACCAGGATGCCTACTTTTTCCGTTATCCCTTTTTGCGCGCCGGGATAATTCAGAAAAGCATCCGTCCACTTTTGTTCCTCCGGCGTAATAATATGCCCGAATCTTGTGTTGTCCCAAAATGTATACCGGGGAAGCACCCGCTCATACGCCTCCTTAAACGCCCGGATAGCGCTTACATATTCATCTGAAGTTTTACATCTCAGAAAGTCGCCTTTCAGGATATCCGCACCCGGGATATACTCAATGGTGAAAGCATCCGTTTTATATAGGTTTTGAGACATGCTGTTACATTAAAACAAAGATACATATAAACAGGCAACCTCAAAAATACCGTTACAGGAGGCCGGAAAACGATGCGGTGGAACAAACCAGGCCGTTTTACAGCAGGAAACACCGGAAAAATGTTCCCAAAAAAGTATCTTTGCCGCTCATAAAAATCTGGAGCAGTTCATGAGTACACAATCCTTTTCCGAACAGGAAAAAATAAGAAGAGAAAAATTACAAAAATTAAAAGAGGCAGGCATTGAGCCTTACCCGGCTGCATTGTTCCCGGTAAGTCATTTTTCTGCAGATATCAAAAATAATTTTACTGAAGAAAAGAAAGAGGAATTTGCCCAGGTATGTGTTGCCGGCCGTATCATGAGCATCAATGATAAAGGCAAGGTATTTTTTATTAAGATCCAGGATAAACAGGGTCTGATCCAGCTTTATGTAAAGCGGGACGAGCTTTGCCCCGGTGAGGATAAATCATTTTGGGAGAACGTGGTAAAACACGGCATCGATCTGGGTGATTTTATTGGTGTTACCGGGTTTGTATTCATTACCAAAACCGGGGAAACCTCCATCCATACACAAACCCTCACCCTGCTGGCAAAATCATTAAAGCCATTGCCCGTAGTAAAACGGGATGAGGAAGGGAACGTTTTTGATGAAGTTACCGATCCGGAATTCAAATACCGGCAGCGTTATGCAGACCTGATCATTAACCCGGCAGTACGGGAAACCTTCCTGAAGCGTACCCTTCTGGTAAACTCGATCCGGGAATTTCTGAATAAGGAGGGTGCTTTGGAAGTGGAAACGCCGGTGCTGCAATCCATTCCGGGCGGCGCAGCGGCGCGTCCGTTTAAAACACATCACAATGCCCTGGATGTTCCGTTTTATTTGCGCATTGCCAATGAGCTTTATTTGAAAAGACTGATCGTGGGTGGTTTTGACTGGGTGTATGAATTCAGCCGTAACTTCCGTAACGAAGGAATGGACCGCACCCATAACCCGGAATTTACGATCCTGGAATTCTATGTGGCCTATAAAGACTATTACTGGATGATGGAAACAACCGAACAACTGCTGGAAAAAGCGGCACAGGATGTTTGCGGCACCACCGATGTTCCGGTTGGAGATAAAACCATTTCATTTAAGGCCCCTTTTCAACGCGTTTCTATTTATGATGCCATTAAGGAGCATACCGGCCACGATGTAAGTGCCCTGGATGAAGAAGGATTGCGCACCGTTTGTAGCCAACTGAATATTCATGTAGACAAAACGATGGGCAAGGGCAAACTGATCGACGAGATCTTTGGCGCAAAATGCGAAGCGCATTATATACAGCCCACATTTATTATTGATTACCCGGTAGAGATGAGCCCACTTACCAAGAAGCACCGCAGCAAACCGGGCCTGGTAGAACGTTTTGAACTGATGATTAACGGAAAGGAAATTGCAAATGCCTACTCGGAGCTCAATGACCCCGTTGAACAGCGCGAGCGGTTTGAAGAACAGGCAAAATTGCTGGAACGTGGAGATGAAGAAGCGATGTACATCGATTATGACTTTTTACGGGCGCTGGAATATGGTATGCCGCCTACCTCAGGTATTGGCTTTGGTGTAGACCGCCTGGTGATGTTACTTACGAATCAGCCATCCATACAGGATGTATTGTTCTTCCCGCAGATGCGGCCAGAAAAGATGGACTAACTAAAGTGATGTTATATATTCTTGAAACACGCCCGATAGGCGTGTTTTTTTATGTTTCGCCGGTGCGCCGGATCCGCAGCTGAAATGCTTTCCGGTAGGTGTCTCCTACAGGGATCTCCTTCTGACCAATAACCAGCGTGCCCGGTTGTATTTTTTCCAGCCGGTCTATATTCACAATATAAGAACGGTGTACCCGTACAAACCGCTCCGGTGTGAGGCGCAACAGGATCTCCTTCAAATTGGTCAGTACCATAAAACTCCGCCGGACCGTGTAAATACGGATATAATCCCGCAGTCCCTCAATATATACTATTTCGTCCTCCCGGATGGGATGCTGCACACCGCTCTCTTTAATATAGAGCACCGGCACGGGTTGCACCAGGGCCTTCCATTGGCGGAACTTCACAACACTTTTTACAAACCGGTCATAACTTATGGGTTTTAATAAATAGTCGATCACCTGATACTGGTAACTGTCTACAGCATATTGCGGATACGCAGAGGTGATTACGAAACAATTTTGCCGGTTAAACTGGGCCATCAGTTCCATACCTGTTTTCTCCGGCATCCGGATGTCTATAAATACCAGGTCGGCAAGCCCCTCCTCCAGATAGGGAAGCACGGGCTGCAACCTTGTTCCACAGGCTATTACACCCAGCCCTTCTGTTTGCTCAATATAGTTTTTGAGCAGGGTTACCGCAAGCGGTTCATCATCCAGTATCACACAGCGGATCATTTTTATCTGGGTCAAAAATTTATTTGCAAATACACATTATAGATCTGCCCGGTTGTAGCGCATTGCAGCCGGTGCCGGTTGGGATAATAAAAGTTCAGACGCCGCTTTATATTTTCCAGGCCCACGCCTCCCACCGCATCTTTATGCCGCGTGCTGATCTTATTGGTTACTTCCAGCGTTAGCCGGGAAGCCGTTGTTTCCAGCACAATGGTTACCGGCGATGCCGCATCTTCCACCATCCCATGCTTAAGTGCATTTTCTATAAAGGGCGAAATCATAAAAGGCGGGATCAACTGCTGCTCATTGGCGATGCTTTTTTTAAACTGCAGATGCAAGGGTGCTTCATGCCGGAGCTGTTCCAACGCAATCAGGTTATCGATATACTGCACCTCTTCTGTAAGGAAAACGGTTTCCGCACCGGCTTCATACGTGGTAAAACGCATCATGCCCGCCAGAGCCTCTATAGCCGGCAGTGCGGCCTGAGACCGGTTAAATACCAGGGCGTAAATATTGTTTAAAGTATTAAAGATAAAATGAGGATTTACCTGGGCCTTCAAAAACTTTATTTCTGCCGACGCCTGCTGTACCTTCATTTGTGCATTTTCTTCCATCAGGCGGATGTTATGGATCAGCACCCACATAATGGTACTGATCACAACAGCGGGAAAGGCATAATATAAATTATCATACGCATAAAACCATAACGGCGGCGTGCCATAATAATTCCGGTATCCCCAAACAGCCGGGCTGATCACCTGCTCAAAACCATAGCGGATGCATAAAAACAATACATAACTGATCAGCACCGGCAGCAGGTATTTGATAACCGGGTTCTTTTTGCTGAAGAACGGTAATAAAAAAAAGTAATTGATATAAAACACAAGCGCAGTGATGACCAGGTAGGAAACATCAAAGAACCTCAGGCCCGGAAACTGCAGCCGGATTGCAGGTGCATACCCGATCCGGATAAACCGGATCCCTATAAACAAGACCCAGAATACCAGATGAATACTTATTGCTGTTTTTTTCCGGAGCATGCCCGTATTTTTTTATGTGAAGTACGTGGGAATTGACGAAATAACCAACCTGTTTGCAGACAAAAAAAGGGCGTTTGCAGAGTTTTTTTCCTTACATCGACGGCGTTTTACAAATTTGAAAAAATAGTTGATTATGGCAACCCATTCCCTTTACCTGCTATGCAGTTTCTTCCTTTCAATGGTGACCTTTGGGCAGCGCACCGTATTTAAGGATAAATTTGATGACGCAATTCCAGTATTAAACTTCGGCACCTTTCATATGGGATATACTCCGGATGCTACCAAAGTAGCCTTTGACAAAACAAACAAAAAGAACCAGCAGGAGGTGCACGCTATTGCGAAGCTGCTGGCGGCGTTTAAGCCTACCGTTATTGTGGTGGAGCGGGTACCGGAACGAAACCGGGAGTTATTAACGGAATATCAATCGTATGTAAAGACGCCCGGTATGGAATTTAAAAACCTGTCGGAGATCCAGCTCCTGGCTTATGAAGTTGGCCGGCTGAGCGGGGCAACCCGGATATACGGGATCGATTTTCACGAAAACTATAACTATATGCTTTTTAAGACGCTCCGGCAAAAAACGGATTCAATCACCATACCGCAATACAATAAGCTGGTGGAAGCATTTGCAAAGACCCGGAACGAAAAAACAATGGGCGTTAAAGACCGGTTGAAACTAATCAATCACCCGCAAAGCCTCGATTACCTGATCAATGTAAATGCAGACCTGCTCACGTATGTTTCTACAGAGGGGCATGCGGAGGGAGCGGATCAGGCCGCTAAGTTTTATCACCGGAACCTGGTCATGTTCTCCAATCTGAACCAGCTGCCGCTTACAAAAGATGACCGTGTTTTTATCCTGATGGGAGCAACGCACACGGCTTTTTTTAACGATTTTTTCCGCCGTAGTCCCAAATACCTGCCGGTGAATACGTTTGCTTATTTAAAGTAACGCGCCCGGCAAAAGAAGTTCTATCAAAAATTATTTTATACTGTCTTGTCATGCTGCGATGCCTTCCTGAACCTGTTTCAGGGTCCATCCGGTATCCGATTACGGCATCTTCTGTGTACCCGTCTTTATTTGTACTTTTAGCAAAAACATTTCATGACGGAACATATAACACCGGTTTACCTGAACACGGCCGCCTGCGGGCTTATTGCAAACACCGTACTGCAAACCGGACTTCATTTATACCAGGGTTTTGAACACATCGCCTCAGCGGCAAGTGAGCACTGGCGCGATGTACAGGCCCCGGAGATCCGCAGTCATATCGCCCGTTTTATAGCTACCCGTCCGGAAAATATCGCGCTTATTCCCAACTTTTCCTATGGGCTGAACGCGGTCGTGCAGGCGCTTAGCGGACAGGAAACGGTATTACTTTACCGGAAAGACTTTCCTTCTGTATTCATTCCCTTTGTGATCAATCATTTTAAGGTGGTTTGGCTGGATGACGACGACGGGTTTTCGATCGATCTCAATAAGATCGAATCCCTTATACGGTCTGAAAAAATAGATGTGGTAGCCATCAGCCATGTACAATGGCATTCTGGTTTCCGGATCGACCTGCAAGCCCTTTGCAGCCGTTGCAGGGAGCTTGGCGCCCGTACCATTGTTGATGCTACCCAAAGTCTGGGAGCGGTGCAGATCTCTATTCCGGAATTGCGTCCGGACGTGCTTATTGCCAGTAACTACAAATGGATGAATGCCGGTTTTGGTACAGGGATCCTGTACATGAGCCCGGAGTTTGCGGCACAGTATCCGCCCCGCATCTCCGGTGCACACAGCAATGCATTTCAATTTGCGGATCTGTCCTTCCGGCAAAATACCAGCGTTACCAATTACGAACCCGGAAGCCCGAACATGTTTGGCTTTTCTATCCTGAATAAAGCCATTGAGGAAAAAAACAGCCGGGGCATGGAGCAGATAGAAGCCCATAACCGGATGCTGACGGACGCTTTGCTGCAACAGCTCTCCGTTCCTGTTATCGGCGGCAGGGATCTGCAAAACAGAAGTTCGATCGTGGTGATCCGGGAGGAAAACGGGTTACACGAATTTCTTTTGAAAAATAACATCATCACCACGCTACGGAACGGGCATATCCGTGTCAGTATCCATTTTCATAATACCGCAGCCGATATTGAACGCCTGATGCAATGCATTGGCGACCATCATAACGGCTAGGGAGCAATCGCTCCGGTTGCTGGCTTTATGCCAGCTGCTGAAACACAATGGCCGCCAGCACGGCACCGATCAATGGTCCCACTACGGGGATCCAGCTGTAGCTCCAGTCGCTGCCGCCTTTTTTGCCAAGGGGTAAAATCGCATGCATAATGCGTGGTCCCAGGTCGCGCACGGGGTTAATGGCATAACCGGTAGGCCCGCCCAAACTTAAGCCGATAGCCAGCACAATGAATGCCACGGGTAACGCATCCAGGGCGCCCAGGCTATTGGAAGGTGCCACGATAAATAACACCGAAAGCACCAGTATAAACGTTCCGATAATTTCCGTGATCAGGTTATGCGGCGTACTGCGGATGGCCGGAGCCGTACTGAAGGTGGCCAGTTTCAGACCGGTGTCTTCTGTTTGCTGATAGTGTTGCCGGTAGGCCGCCCAAACCCCCAGCTGGCCAAGCATGGCACCCACCAACTGTCCGCCGATATACTCCGGAATAGCCGAGGGTTCTACTTTTCCAAGCCAGGCCAGTGCCACCGTTACTGCCGGGTTCAGGTGCGCACCGCTTACTTTTGCGGATACAAAGACCCCCACAAAAACAGCCATAGCCCAGCCAAACGTTATTACGATCCAGCCGCTGTTGTTTCCTTTTGTTTTATTTAATACCACATTGGCCACGACTCCGTTCCCCAAAATAATAAGGAAGAATGTGCCGATCAATTCACTTGTAAAAATATTCATATGGTTTTGTTTATCGTTTGACGGTTCTTGTTTATCGTTTAAATTTCTTCCGCCCAAACCTGTGCGGCACGTACGGCACGTTTCCATCCCTTGCTCAGTTGATCCCGAACATCATCGCTCATATAGGGTTCAAACTGCCGATCTACCTGCCAGTATTGTTTCACCTCATCCAGGTCTTTCCAAAAGCCAACTGCCAGTCCGCTGAGGTAGGCTGCACCCAGGGCGGTTGTTTCAGTGATCTTCGGACGCACGACCATTGTGTTTAACAAATTGGCCTGAAACTGCATCAGGTAATTGTTCACTGTAGCGCCACCGTCAACCCGCACTTCCTTTATCTCCAGGCCGGAATCGGCCTCCATTGCTTTTAGCACATCCATTGTCTGGTAGGCAATGCTTTCTACTGCTGCCCGCGCAATATGCCCGTCCGAACTGCCCCGGGTCAGCCCGGTAATAATGCCCCTGGCATGTTGATTCCAGTAAGGAGCCCCCAAACCGGTAAAAGCCGGCACCATGTATACCCCGCCATTATCGGCTTCCGTTGCGGTTAAGGCCTCAATATCGCCCGATTTCTGGATCAGCTTCAGTCCATCACGCAGCCATTGCACTACCGCCCCGGCAATAAACACACTTCCTTCCAGCGCATAGCTTACTTCGTTATTGATTTTCCAGGCAATGGTGGTTAGCAGGTTGTTTTTCGAAGGCACGGGTTTATTACCGGTATGCATCAGCATAAAGCAACCGGTGCCATACGTATTTTTTACCATCCCCGATTGTGTACACATCTGGCCGAACAATGCCGATTGCTGATCACCGGCAATACCGCTTACCGGTATCCTTGCGGCAGTGATGAGTTGCTGCGTGTGTCCGTATACTTCGCTGCTGGAACGCACTTCCGGCATCATGCTTTTCGGAATTCCGAATAGCTGCAGCAATTCTTCATCCCAATCCAGGGTATGGATGTTGAATGCCATGGTACGGGAAGCGTTGCTCACATCCGTGGCATGCACCTCCCCGTTGGTCAGCTTCCACAATAACCAGGAGTCTACGGTTCCAAAACACAGATCCCCGTTCTCCGCCCTGGCCCGGGCTCCGTCTACATTTTCCAGGATCCATTTTATTTTGGTGGCAGAGAAATATGCATCTGTTACCAATCCTGTTTTCTCCTTTATTTTTTCAGCCGATCCATCCTTTTTCAGGGTATCGCAATAATCAGAGGTCCGGCGGTCCTGCCATACGATGGCATTATGAATGGGCTGTGAAGTATGCCGGTCCCAAACCACGGTTGTTTCCCGCTGGTTGGTGATGCCGATGCATGCAATATCCTGTGTGGTGAGCCCGGCTTTTACAATGGCTTCGGTTGCTACCCCCAGTTGTGTAGACCAGATCTCGTTGGCGTCGTGCTCTACCCAACCGGGCTGGGGAAAGATCTGTGTAAATTCTTTTTGGGCTACGGCAACAATATTACCGGCCTTATCAAAAATAATAGCCCTCGAGCTTGTGGTTCCCTGGTCAAGAGATAGAACATATTTTGGCATATACAATCTTGTTTATAAAAAAGTGAAAATAAAAAATTCTGTTTATGAGCGGGCAAATAAATTTTTAAAAAATGAGCCGCTCCGGGTTGATCCTTTCGAATGCTGTCCTTTTTCTCCGCTGCGCCTTGCTCGTCTTACATCTTTCTGTTATATCATCCAATACTGGCAAACAAACGAAGAAACTGCTTTATGGATGTGTGCACTCATGAAAATGGTCCCCTGCGGGATAGCTAAATGTGTTTACCAGCTTCCACCTTGCTTTATACAACCCGATAGCGGTATTTTTATATACCAAACTGCCGTTAATATCCAGCAGCTGGTCGGTTCTCCATGTTTCGCCACCGGCACCGGTTGCTCTTGCAATAATGGTTGGATATCCGGAAGGACCGGAAGATACAGATTTAACGCTGCCGGTCGCTTTTATTAATGTAAAAGCGCCTGAGGTTACGTTGAACTTATAGATATTGCCGGAGTTGGTCAGCCAGAGATCCGTTGTACTGCCGTATACCGGAAACAGTTCGTGTGCATTGCCCTGGGGCATCGTATAGGTGGCTTTCAGCGTAAGCTTGGGTGCCGAGCAACTGCCATTGTATGTGAACACCTTTAACTTATCTTTTCCCGCTGCATACAGCTGCTGGCGGGCATGATCCCATACCACATTATGCACATCTTCAAAATCTGCCGCTTTTACCTGGCTGGATTGATCGTTAATATAGGAATCTACGGTGAAGATCATCAGGTACCCCCCGGTAGTGGATGCGGTTACCACATTTCCATTTGGCAGGAGTTCTGCAGAATGGGTATTGCCTCCTGCATAGTCGTACCAGATGGCTTTTTTACTGGATACGCTGATGAGGGCCACTCCGCCTCCGGATGCTGTTGCTAAAATATAGCTACCATTATAAACCAGCTTGGCATCGCTCAGGTTAGAAAACCATGCCTGTGCGGCACTGTGTATCATGGCATATGAGCCGGAGGCCTTCCACTCCCAGGTGATCTGGTTGTTATTGGCAATATCTACCATAATGATGCGGGCATTTTTCTGATCGCAGATAATCACTTCCCTGGGTGTGGCGGCTGCCGTTACAGCACCGGATACTTCTGAGGATAATTTTTTAGCAGCTGCAGGTCCATCATTCAAATTCGTATTCGTCTTATTACAAGCCGGGGTAAACAGCAGCATTGCGGCGATAAGGAATAGTTTCATGCCTGAAATTTATAGATTAAAAAATTGTCGTTTCCGAAGTTTTGAATATGCAGGAACCGGCGTTCCGCTATCAGCAATCGAATCATTCTTATCCGGCCCGCCGAAAAAATGCGCTGTGATCCTTGGACAATATATTCTGCCGATTATCGGACGAACAAATCATGATCTTTCCCAACGATCTTGCCCTACCCTAAAAAGTTATTTCAGCTGGTAAAATAAATCCGGGTAATCGGTGATGAGCCCGTCGGCACCCATATCCGCCAGCTTTTTAATCGTGGCAATATCATCCACCGTCCAGGGAACGATCTTTATATTCCGCTGATGACATTCCTTTACCAGCTCGGGGGTAACAATGGAATAATGCGGACTGTAATACTCCGGTGTATAACCCAGGCTTTGTAACTGCGCTTCCAGGCTACGCTTTTCCTTATCCCCGATCAAAAGCGAGGTTTGTACCTGGGGGTATTTTTCATGCATGATCTTTAATGCCCGTTCGTCAAAACACTGGATGATCATGCGCTTCCCGATATTAAAGGGCAAAATGGTTTGCATAGCCAGGTCTGTAAATTCCGCTACCGGCGGACAATAAACACCTTCTCCCTTGGGATTGGATTTTATTTCGATATTATACTGGATCTTTACGCCTTTCTTTTTGGCATAGGCTTCTGTTGCCGCCAGCAGGTCTTTCAACAGGGGTTTTACGGCTGCTATTTTTTTCTGCCGGGGAACGGCTGCATAAAACTTCTTCCCTACATCATATTTCTTTATAGAGTCATAGGTCATTGTATACAGGATCCGCTTCTTTGCCGTCTCAGGTGTCAGGGTGTCGCCTTCAGGGGTAGTAGTAAATCCATAGTTAAAAGTGGCGTCATGCGATACTACGATCTGCCCGTCCTTGGTTACCTGCATGTCCATTTCCAGCGTGGTAATGCCCATGTCGATAGCGTTCAGCATAGCAGGGATGGTGTTCTCCGGCATCAATCCTTTACCGCCCCGGTGCGCCTCCATGTCGAAGTGCTGGTACTTTGCCGGAAGCACGATCTTCTTTTGCGCATTGCATGCTACCACTGCGGTCAGCAATAATGTGGTGCTTAATAGTTTTAATTTCATCTTACAAGTATTTTCCTTCGTTTAAAATCTTTGCCCACAACCGGTACCCGTTTATGTTCAGATGCAGCCCGTCGTAGGTAAGGGTTTTATCCAGTTTTCCGTCCTTTAAAAAATGCGGGTGCAGGTCTATAATGGTGATGCGTTCTTCCTTTCCCAGCTTTTTCAGCCCTTCATTTACGGCGGCAATATGTTCATCCTTGCCGTAATGGTTCTTCTTTGGTGGCACATCGCTGTTCACCGGCAGTACCGTTTGAAAGTAAATTTTAGTGGCAGGACTTTCCTGTTTGATCTGCCGGATGATGCGTTTATAATTATCCAGGATCACGGCGTCCGGAACATTCCGGGAAATGTCGTTTGTGCCGATCAGGATAAATACTTTCTGCGGTTTCCCTTCGGTTACTTCATGCAGCCGCTCCAGCACGCCAAAAGTAATATCGCCGCTGATGCCACGGTTACGGGCCAGCGGGTTTTGCAACAGCTCGGTCCAGTCAACACCCGCGGTAATGCTATTGCCCAGGAAAACAATATCTTTCGAGGAATTAGGAAAGGATTTAAACTGATCTACCTTTAACGCATAACTGCCGGGGCGGTATGTACTGTCCCAGGCGGTGGTTTGGGCCTGGCTGCTCATACCACCAAGGATACAGGCCACTACAAAGCCGGCCTGTATCCTTTTTTTTAAACTTAATTTCATCGTTTTTGCAATTTCCATTTACGGTTTACTCTATTTCATTTTCGTTTGTGAATAAAAACTCCTGCGGATCACTGAGGTCTTCTCCACATTCATTTTTGATTATATAATCAATGGCATAGTCGCCGGGCGGAAGGCTTACCGGAAACATATAATAATAATTCCTTTGAAAGTTGTGAATAGTGCCGGAACCCATATAACCATAATTCGGCCCGTTTGCCCAAATGGAATATTCGAGTACATAGGGACCGGTTCCGCTAAAATTCATACTAAAACTATTGTACTGGGTTACGGCGTTATATATTACATTCATTGTAAGCCCACTTGTCCAGGTGGTTTCGCTGCAGTCGGTATCCGCGGTGATGCTTTTTAAGTTGTTTAAAAAGCTGCTTTCCCAAAACGTTGTGTAATTGATTTTTTCTAGGATGGTCTGTTTCTGCCAGCCGATAGCGGTTGCAGGCACTACTGATTTTTCTGCTTTTGTGAAGGCTGAAAGGCTGAAGAAGCCGGTCAGCAATGCAAATACTCCGATTGTGAAGAAGATTCCTTTTTTCATGTTTTTATGTTTAAAGGTGATTAAAAAACGTTCGGGATGTATTCAACAACGCATAAATCCCCGCAGTTACTATTCCACAATTTTTGTAATAAGCGAATCATTGGGCCCACTACGGCCGCTTTCTATATCCGCAATAGTAGCCGCTTCATGACCATCTTCCGTTTTTTGAAATAGTTCGACCACGGTCTGCTTCCGGGCTGTGGTCCAACGGCCCAGGGTAATATTATATACGCCGCCCATCATATTATATAAGCCTGCATCTGCCGGTGCAGTGGGGTTGGCAGCATTTACTGCGTAGGGCATGTTGGTGGTATTACCGGTAGAACGATAATGCAAATAAGGTACCACCATCGGTTTGTACGTATCCGGATCGATACCCACAGAATACATCGAGTACCAGTCGTTATTACAGATCCGGTAGCCTAATATGGGGTTCTTGGATGGATCATAAAGAGAGGTGGTTCCTCCCGTGGCTACAAATAGCACATCTTCCGGAACTGATTTTTCGGTAACCGTGGTTCCTTTAAACAATGCCACACCACAGGCGTTTCCGTTATTGGGCCAGGGGCCGGAGCTGCTAAATGTACTGGCCCGTGCCAATCCTCCATCACCGGCATTGGTTCCGCTGGTAGCAAACGTTTTTTGATACCAGTTCGTTTCAGCGGGAAAAGAAACGGTGCCCGCATTGCCATTGATCTTCCTGTTCTGGAAACCGAAATAAAAGAATTGTCCTTTGAGTGCCTTACCCGATGTTATATTCCATTTGATGGTGCGCTGCCCGCCGGTGGCCCATCCGGCATCAAGCGCAGGAGTAGCGGTGCCGGCATTGGCACAAAAAACAATGCTGTACGGCGTAACAGAAAAATCAATATCCCTGGTGGCGATCATCTGCACGTATTCATTGCCGCCATCTCCGCCTTTGGGATCGCCCATAAACCCGGAGATGATCAGGTCCTGTGCGGAAGAACCCATATCGATCATATCATCTCCCGCTCTCGTTCTAAGTTGTACGGCACCTTCCGTTGTACCAAAAGGGATCCCTACATAAGCACCCAGTCCGTACGGCGCATTATTCGCATAACTTACATCTGGATTCGTATACAACGTAACATCTCCAAAACCATCGTTAATTTTTTTAGCGCCGCTGATCACATCCCCTGGCTGCGGTGCCGGGTTGAAGCCGGATTTGTTAATAATGCACAGCGAGCTTTCATAATCGCCCGGCTTTGCCTGCAGCTGAACGGAAGTTATGGCATTTAATGCCACTTTCCCTTTGCCTTTGGGCGTAATGTTGGACGTGGTAATTCCCGTAAGGGTTAAAATACCGTTTTTCCGGGTTATGGTACTGCCAACGATGTCGATCATTACCGAATCGCCCGGATGATAATTGGCGGCTTCTGTGCCAAGATCAATAGAGATCCCTCTTAGTAAACTTAACCGGCGACTGTCCTGCACCACCAACAAGCCCTCCGGAATATTTCCGGCGGTATGGTCG
This sequence comes from Niabella pedocola, assembly GCF_021044425.1. Classification (GTDB taxonomy): domain Bacteria; phylum Bacteroidota; class Bacteroidia; order Chitinophagales; family Chitinophagaceae; genus Niabella; species Niabella pedocola. The sequence goes on from NZ_JAJNEC010000005.1 coordinate 2,012,401, forward strand.
GATATTACCACAGCTGCGAGCCGGGTACCACCAAACAGCATCTCCTTGGTAAGTGTTACGTCCTGATCCTTGTAAATCGGACGCACATCCAGGATGGCAACCACATCATAGGGCGTTCCGCCCGGATAATTTTCGTATGTGTTTTTGGTACAGCCGTTGATCACCGCTGCTACACCTAACACTAAAAAAAGATTGACTATCTGTTTCATCTTTATAATTTTTTTCCCGCATATCCTGGTATTCCTTCCGTCTATGGGGCTTTCTATTTTTAAAGTTATTCTGAGTGATTCCTTACGGCTTCTGCCACCATACATTGGTATTGATCTGATCCGGGCCCTGTGCGGCCACGGCCGTTTTATAATTGGTGGGGTTGGCAGACTGCACATAAACCGGATATACCAGCCGTGCCGGCATTACACCTCCGTTTTGCAAACCGGGGCCCTTGGGCAACTCCGGATGTCCTGTGCGCCGGTATTCAAACCACTGCTGCATATCGGTCATAAATAATGCATAGTACTTCTGCAAATGGATCAGTTCCATTTTACTGTTTTCTCCCGGGCCGGCTTCCAGCGGAAGATCATCCTTCCATACAACGCTACCGGCGCCAAGATTTTCAATATGGGTGGCAAAATTTGTAGATGTGATGCTCTCCGGAAAGTCGGGCACCCAGTAGTTAATGGCAGAAGCGATACCCTGGTAAAAATACGTTTTTGCATCACCGCCAATCCAGCCTTTGGCCGCTGCTTCTGCAAGAATGAACTGCACTTCGGCGTATTGCATAATGATCCCCGTTAAGGCATTTTGCTGCAGCGACATCACGCCACCGGTGCTGGAATTATCATTACTTTGGAAATAACATCCCTTGGCATCTCCGTGGCCGGGAGCATATCCGCTTTCCACGCCAAACCATCCGCCTCCGCTGGCTTGTGAAATGCCCAAACGTCCGATGCTTCCATACCCATAGGGCTTACCTGCCTGAAACCTCGGGTCATTCCATGCAACCAGCTGATCCAGGAAGAAACTACAGATGGCCGGGCTTCTAAAATCCTGTGCCCGGATTCCGTTTACATACGGAGAAGTATAAGGGTCTGTAGTGCTGGTGCCTCCGGTCCAGAGGATCCGGGCGCAATCGGCATTTGAGGTCATGATCGGATAATCTGCCGGGTTTTGAACGATCTGTTTTATTTTATCCTGGCATTGCTGCGCCACGTCGGCCTTTCCGGATATCCGGAGCAATAACCGCAGGTATAAAGAATTTCCAAACTTTCTCCATTTTGAAATATTCCCCCCATAAACCGGATCACTCGACTGCACAATGTGCATAGAATCGTTTACCAACAACTGATTGGCCTCTTCGAGCTTTTTAAATAAATCCAGATAAATATCTTTTTGCCGGTCGAAGGCCGGTTGCATATTTCCCTGTTTTCCTTTTAGCGCATCAAAGTAGGGAATATCTCCATATGTATCCGTTAAGTTCGCAAAGGCCCAGGCTTCGCAAATGCGGGCAATGCCCTGGTAAGACGTGTTTATAATATCTCCCCGGCTTGCCAGGCTGTCAATATCCCGGAAATTAGTCAGCTGCACAAACCAGGCGTTCCAGAGATAGTCTGACTGGTTTGACCGGAAGGCATACCGGAACACCGTGTTATCACCATCACTGATACTCACCGTAACCTGCATCAGCTCATTATTAAAACTCCGGTTGCGCGACATACCCGGCCAAAGAGTATTATAGATTGCCGGCGCCAGTAACTTATCGGCTGAAGTATTTAAAATATTGATCGGGTCAATATTCATTTTTTCAAACCCTTTTTTGCAGGAGAACAGCGTTGACAACGTCAACAACACCACCCCTGCAGAAAATAATGTCTTTTTCATATTTAACTAAATTAAAGTCCAATATTTAAATTAAAACCAAACGTACGCGTAGAGGGAAACTGTCCCACTTCAAACCCGGTTACGATATCTGTTCCGCTAAGTGTACCAAATTCCGGATCAAAGATGGGCCAGGGCGACCAGATGAACAGATCGCGTCCATACACACCAATAGAAGCGGATTTTAATCCAATCCGTTTCAAGGTCTTTGGCTTAAAGGCATAGTAGATAGACGCCTCACGGAATTTGATAAAATCCGTCTTGAAGGTGCTTCCTTCTGCATTATAAGAGCCCATATTATATTGATAGTACTGATCGATATCCGTTGCCACCACATCGTTTTTCCGGTAGCCGGTAACTTCACCTTTATCATTGAGTACTTCCAGTACCCCGTTACCAATAATACCGTTATATCTGCCCGGTAGCGTGGTCTTCAGTTTTCCCTGCTCAATCATCTTATAATGTGTGAGGGAATAGGCCACGGCCCCGGCCTGCGCGTCAAACAACACCTTTAAGCTAAACTGCCGGTATTTAAAATTGTTACCAAGACTGGCTTTATATTTCGGTGTGGTATTCCCTAAGAAAATAATATTGCTTGTAATTTTCGGGAAGCCGGTTGCAGGATCAAAGATTACCTGACCATCCGGGCTTCGCTGATAACCCAGTCCGTATAAATCACCCATACTGCCTCCAATGCTGGCTACGATCTGACCGCTGGCTATTTGCCCGGACCTCAGAAGAATGGTGCTATCCGGCATGGAAACGATCTTGTTTTTATTGGTGGCAAAAGTGGCAAACACATCCCAGCCAAATCCATTCCTGTTTACAATGGGTTTTCCGTTCACCGATAATTCCAGCCCCCGGTTGTTCACCCGCCCGGCATTGATTACCGCATAGTCATAGCCCGAAGACCGGTCTAGGGTTCTTGTTAAGATCTGGTTGCGGGTATTTCCCCAATAAACAGCCAGGTCAAATCCTATCCGGTTTTTAAATAACTGCACCTCCGTTCCTAACTCAAAGGTTGTGGTGGTTAGCGGTTTCAGATTTTCATTAGGCAGCACCCTGGGATTGGATAACGCGCTGTCGGGAAAAAGGCCGCCGCCGCCCACTGTTGCAAGCTGATAGGTATAGGCTGTCCGATAGGGTGTAGTACTACCGCTTCCCACCTGCGATATGGAGGCCCTGAGTTTTGCATAACTAATCGCATCCGGAAGTTTTGTAAAATCAGACAGTACAAAACTGGTATTTAAGGAAGGATAGAAAAAGCCTACATTATCCGTTCTGTTGGCGGTGGCCAACACACTGTTCCAGTCCTGCCTGCCGGTTAATTCTGCAAAAAGGTAATTTTTATAGCTGAAATTCACAATACCATACAAGCTGTTGATCTGATACCGGCTGGTATCCGGCAGATAAATCAACCCATACAGATTACTATCCAGGTTGTATATACCAGGATAAGGCGAACCATTTAGCGAGTCAGGGAACTTCAATCCGTCTGCCCGAACATCTTTTTTATAATATTGATTCTTAAGCTGGCTTCCACCCACCGATACGCCTATTTTTATATCCTTCGACAGGCTTTTGTTATACCGGGCCAAAAAGTCGTAACTGATCTCCCTGGAATACACATCCTGCAGCCGTATTGAACCCTTGGTTAACCGGGTACCGGCATCGTAAGGCCGGTCCTGTTCCCGTTTATCCATAGACCAGTCCAGGTTTCCGCGCACCATCAGGCTCAGTTCTTTTGTAAGCTGGTAGTTCAACTGCACATTACCGGTTACATTATTTCTACGGGTCTTATTTAAATATTCATTGACAATGGCAAAGGGATTTTGCGGAAAAGAACTAAACGGATACCGCATCTTCCGGTACATACTGTCGCTGCTATAAGAGCTACCCGGACTACCCATCCAGTAATTGCGCAGCCAGTTAAAATCAGCATTGGGCTGCCAGAAGATATACCAGTACATCAGCGACTGGTTTCCGTATCCCGCTGCCGGAAGGTTATCACTGCTTCTGTAACCATAGTTTACTTTGGTAGACAATTTCAGTTTCTTGGTAATATCGGTGTTGGTTGTCAAACTTGCAGATTTCCGGTCGAACCCGGTATTAGGAACGATCCATTTGTTATTCTGCACCGCGCCGGTTACCCGGAACGCCGTGGTACCCAGTTTTCCGTCGAGACCCAGGTTATAGGTGAGGTTTTTACCCACATCCCAAAAGTCATTAATATTATTATACGGGATCCATGGCGTTCTTTCAGTGGCCCGGGTTTGCGTTACGGGATCATATTGATAAAAAGATTGCCCGTCAAATTTAGGTCCGTAAGCAGAACTGGTTCCGCTGGTACTGGCACCGTCCACACCCGCACCGTAGGAATAGTAATTAGCTCCACCGGTACCCTGGCCATATTCATATTGAAGATCGGGCGACCGGTTTAATGACTCCATAGAACCATTTGCAGAGAACCGTACATTGATCCGGCCCTTCTTTTTTGCTGCAGAAGACTTAGTGGTAATGATAATGGCGCCGTTTGCACCCCGTTGCCCGTACAAGGCAGCAGCAGCCGGGCCCTTCAGTACCGAAACGCTTTCGATATCCTGTGGGTTTAAATCATTCAGCGAGCTACCGTAATCCGCCGGCAGGTTATCGCTGTTGGTAGCGTACACGTTATCGGATCGATTTGCAGAACGCCGTCCGCTACCGCTGCTGATCACCACTCCATCCACAACGATCAGCGCTTCATTCTCGCCCGTAAGATTGTTCTCTCCGCGAAGGATGATCTTATTAGAACCGGCCGGACCAGAACCGGAGCGTACCAGGTTCAACCCTGCAACCTTTCCCGAAAGCGCATCCGTCCAGTTGGAAGATACCGCTTCCGTTAGCTGAGTGCTGTCGATTTTTGTAAGTGCATACCCCAGGGATTTTTCCTGTCGCTTAATGCCCAACGCCGTAACCACCACTTCATCTTCCTGTTTACCTTCTCCTTCCAGCGCTATGTTGATGGTGGATTGTTGTTCTACTTTACGTTGCTGCTCTTTATACCCTACCGCAGAAAAAACCAATACTTCATTGTTCATTATAACAATGGAATACTGGCCCTGTGCGTTGGTGGTGGTTCCCCTCGAAGAACCTTTGATCAGCACCGTGGCATTGACAATGGGCTCCGACGTTTCCTTTGATGTAACGATGCCTTTTACCGTTTTGCCTTGTGCAAATAAAAGCACCGGGGCCAGCAGCAGCGTTAAACCCAAAAGTAGCGGTTTTAAACGCAGGACCCGATGGATAGTTGATTGAACGATCATACCTGTAGTATTATGTTTTATTTTTCTTTCGGGATAAACCCGGATTGTTGCCCAACAGACATTATATACCTGAACCAGCCGGAGACTGATCATTGCACTGCCCTGCCTGCCGCATCCGGAGCACTCCGTAAGCAGCAGGTACCGCAATCCCTGATATATAAATAGATGCAGCCAGTAGTCGGTAATACGCAACAGTTTTATGGATGGACCCGCTGCCTGATGCTACCGATGTCCAAACCTGGCCATCTGTAAAATTTCCCCGCCCTGCTTTTTTTAACAGGGCGCTTCCGATTCTTTTATGGATTTGTGCTCTTAAAAAAACACAACGGGGGCCCAAATATAGAGCGCCATTGGTATGCGTTGAACAGCCGCTATGGTTGTTAACGAAAACATAATCTAACATGGCTGTTAGCGTATGATGCAATCGACTCATATGGCATTCTTTTAATCGTTATTGCAAGATATATTGCTGTGCAAGTCCGTTAAATCGTTCCGTTTCTTCTTTTTCCCAGCGCTCATCTTTATCTAATGCCCGGGCCATGATGTTGGCTACCGCCCCACTGATCCGTATACTTTCGCGCGCATCCAGCAGCAGCGCCCGTGTTCTGCGCGCCAGCACATCTTCCACCGTACGGGCCATTTCATTGGAAACAGCCCACTCTACCTGAGCCTTATTGATCCGGAGCCGCTCACTGATCCAGTGCCCGTTGCTCTTTTCTTTAATGTAGGCCGCGTCACTGCCATAAAAATAAAAGGGATCATTCCAATCTACGCCGGTGAAAAAGCCATGGATCCGCAAGTGTGGCGTTTGCGATGTCCGCTTTGACCATCCCAGCTTTTTTTCAACATTGTCCAGCATGTCTTCGCCCATCTTCCGGTAGGTGGTCCATTTTCCGCCGATGATGGTAAACAAGCCATTGGGAGAGATCATGATCTTATGGCTACGGGAAATTTCTTTTGTTTTTTGTGCCCCTTCTTTGGGTGCCGCCAGTGGGCGTAACCCCGCAAACACACTGAGCACATCTTTGCGCGTCGGCTTTTTTACGAGGTAGGCGCCTGCCGTTTCAAGAATAAATTCTATTTCCTTTTCCAGCGGACGCGGCTCTACAGATGGTGCACCCACAAGCGTATCCGTTGTACCTACCACTACTTCATTATGCCAGGGCACTGCAAACAATACCCGTCCATCTGCAGTTTTTGGAATCATCAACGCATGAGACGATGAAAAGAATTCACGGCTTAATACAAGGTGAATACCCTGACTGGCCACTACGCTCTTTGACGCAACCGGGTTATCCATCCGGAGAATATCATCTACAAATACACCGGTAGCATTAATTACCGCCTTGGCCTTTATACTGTAGGTGGCCGAACGTTCCGTATCTTCCACAACAACACCGGAAGGCTGATGATTGCCGTCTTTCTGCAATCCGGTAACCTTCATATAATTCAACGCCACGCCGCCCTGTTCAATAATGGTTTGTGCCAGGTTCAGTGCCAGCCGCGAATCGTCGAACTGGCCATCATGATACAATACGCCGCCCACCAGTCCTTTTGCCTTTACATCCGGAATGGCTTCCAGTGTTTTCTTACGGGAGATAAATATGGAAGAACCCAGGGACAACCGGCCGGCAATCCAGTCATAGGCCTTTAGCCCAATCGTATATTTGATCCGGTCCCAGAACGAATAAACCGGTACCACAAAGGTTTGATTTTTTACCAGGTGGGGGGCGTTCTTTTGCAGCAATCCCCTTTCGATGCTGGCTTCCCGAACCAGGGCAATATCGCCTTGAGCCAGGTAGCGCACGCCACCATGCACCAGCTTGGTACTTCTGCTGGAAGTTCCTTTTGCAAAATCAAACTGTTCCAACAATAGCGTTTTATACCCACGGGTTACCGATTCCAGGGCTATGCCCAAACCGGAGGCGCCACCACCGATTACTACCACATCCCATTCGCCGGCTGTAGTTGCCTTTTTTAACAGCTGTTCCCTATCGATAATTCCACTCTTCATTGTATCCTCCGGTTGTCTTTATTTTCGAAACCTTAAAATTAAAAAGAAAACAAAAGATTTCGAAAGCAATAATAACATTTAATATTGAAAAAAGAAAAAAATAATAATAAATTAATAAGCAGGTGAAGCTTTCCTTTTATTTCTTTTACAAATAAAACAGAATCGCTATTTTTGGATATATGAGTAGCTTAGTTGAACGTCATCAACATATACTGGATTCCCTTAAAAAAAAGGGAATGGTACAGGTGTTGGATCTTTGCCAGGAGTTGGATGTTTCATCCGTAACAATCCGAAAGGATTTGCAGTTTCTTGAAGATAAAAACCAGCTTTTCCGTACCCACGGAGGGGCAACGCTGAGCAATCCATATATCGGTGACCGGCCAGTGGTGGAAAAAGTTCGAATGCAATCGACCGAAAAGGAAAAAATAGGCCAATATGCAGCCGGATTAATCGAGCCGAATGACTGTATCCTCATCGCCTCCGGAACCACCGTTTTCTACTTCGCTAAATACATTCAACCAAAAGGAAACGTAACGGTCATTACGGCCGCACTGAATGTAGCCATGGAAATTGCCCATCACCCGGGTATTGAAGTGATCCAGCTGGGCGGCATTATGCGCAAAACCTCCTCATCCGTTACCGGTATCTATGCCGAAAAAATACTGGAAGACTTTTCCTGCAGCAAGTTATTCCTTGGAGTGGATGGCATCGACATGGAATTTGGGTTAACCACCACCAATATGATGGAAGCGCAACTCAACCGCAAAATGATCGCTGCTTCACGAAAAACCATTGTCCTGGCAGATTCCAGCAAATTTGGAAAACGGGGATTTGGTAAGATCTGCGGACTGGAGGATATTGAACAGATCATTACCGACAGCAATATCTCTCCGCATATTGTAGATGAACTGCGGGCAGGGGGGATAGAAGTAACCGTACTGCCTGTTTAATAACTGCTGACAGCGGCCTTGGAGCAGCGCACTTTTCTTTAGTGGCCGCTCTTTCAGGCAACAGGGCAACACCGTGTCGCCGAGTACGCATGCTGGTCGCACGGGTCCCCGATCCTCCCTGAAGCGTCTACGCCCGATATCTTTTCCCGGCTATTTTGCCGGCCGGGGTGCCATTATGAACTGTAATACGCCTCCCCTTAAAATATCACTGTGCTTCAGCGACAGCCCGTTGAAGGTTTGCCCATTCAACAGCACTTTTGACACATATACATTTTTATCGCTTTGATTTTTTACATCAATGGTAAATGTTTTTCCGTTCTCAAGGGTAAGCACCGCTTTTTTTATGGCCGGACTTCCCAGCTGGTAGTCTTCCGCGCCCGGTGCAAAGGGATAAAAGCCAAGCGTACTGAAAATATACCATGCGCTCATCTGTCCGCAATCATCATTACCGCCTAATCCATCAACGGCCGGTTGATATTGTTTCTTCAGGATCATGCGCACCCGCTCCTGTGTTTTCCAGGGCTGACCGGTAAAATTATACAGGTAGGCCACGTGATGCGATGGCTCGTTCCCATGCACATAGTTACCGATAATACCGTCGCGGGTAATATCTTCCGTTTCCTCAAAAAACTTATCCGGCAGGTGCATGGAAAACAGGGAATCCAGGTGGGGTAGGAACCGTTTTTCACCGCCCATCGCCGCAATCATTCCCTTCGGATCCTGGGGTACAAACAAACTGAAGTTCCAGGCATTTCCCTCAATAAAGCCCTGCCCATGTGTAGAGAGCACATCAAATTCTTTACGGAAACTTCCATCACTAAGCCGCGGACGCATGTACCCAATGGATGCATCAAATACCTGCTTCCAGTTTTGCGAACGTTTGATAAACGTGTCATATACATCCATCCTTCCCAGTTTCTTTGCTGCCTGGGCCAGGCTCCAGTCGTCGAAAGCATATTCCATGGTGGTGGAAACCGAATTGGGCCGCACATCATCCGGTACATAGCCTTTTTGCAGGTAAGCATCCAGTCCGTCATAATACCGCACATTGGCCGTTTGAATGCAGGCATCCAATGCCTTGTTGGCGTCAAAATCTGCCGTTCCTTTTACAATGGCATCGGCAATTACCGGAACACTGTGGTAACCGCTCATACACCAGTTTTCATTGGCGTAATGGCTCCATACCGGCAGCATTTTATGTACGCTTTGCTGCTGGTGTGCCAGCATGCTGCGGATCATGTCGTTGTTCCGTTTGGGTTGCACCAGATTAAAGAAGGGATGCAGCGCCCGGTAGGTGTCCCAAAGCGAAAAGGTGGTATAGTTTGTAAATTCCTCTGCTTTGTGCACGTTCTGATCGAGGCCCTTATACTCCCGGTTCTGATCCATGTATACTGTTGGACTTAAGAAGGCATGGTACATGGCCGTATAAAAATTCACCTGGTCTTCCTTGTTCAGGGCTTCTATTTTGATGCGGCCCAGTTCTTCATTCCATTGATCCTGCCCTTTCTTTTTGATCCTTTCAAAATCCTGTCCGGAGGTTTCCGCCAAAAGATTTTCGAGGGCATTGCGGGTACTTACGGGCGAAAGTGCAAACCGGATCCCGATCTTTTCACCGGCCTCCGTTCCAAAGTCGAAATGTGCACGGATCTGTTCGCCGGCCATTTCGGGGAAGTTCTTTGTCTGATCGAACCGTTTGTAAAATCCTTTATACGGATAGGTTTTGAAATTGGCAAATCCATAAGAACGGAACGGTTTTGAAAAAACCATTGCAAAGTATACTGTACGGGTGCGTGCCCAGCCATTGGTTTGTTTAAACCCGGTAATGAGCGTGTCGTTCTCCACGCGTACAAAGGTCCATACATTTTTATCGGCATAGTTATAAATCCCGTGCATCAGGTCAAGAATGATATGGGCGTCTTCCGACTGCGGAAACGTATACTGATGTACCCCTACACGGGTTGTTGTGGTAAGTTCCGCGAGGATATCATGGTCCTCCAGCTTTACTTTATAATAATTGGGTTCCGCCGTTTCGGTAGCATGACGAAAGCGGCTGCGGTACCCTGTTTCGGGATTGGCTGCCGTTCCGGGGTTTAACTGAAGCGGCCCGGTGGTAGGCATGATCAGGAAATCGCCCAGGTCTGAATGACCGGTTCCGCTGAAATGTGTGTGGCTAAAGCCCACGATGGTGGGATCATCATACTGGTAACCGGCGCAATATTTATAAACATCTGCATTATACTTCCCGTTTACATCGTAGGGAAGCGTGTCCGTATCCGGACTTAGCTGTACAGCACCAAAAGGAACCGTAGCTCCCGGAAACGTATGTCCCATTTTGCGCGTTCCGATCAATGGATTTACATATTGAATCAATTGGTCCTGGCCCATTACGGTCTGTGTAAACAACAGCACCAGTATATAAAAGCAAAATCGTTTTTTCATTCCGGTAAATTTAGGACATGTTTGCTTTATTTGGAAACAAAAGGCTGCCGCTGCAATTATTTTAGCGGCACCGCCGGTCAGATTCCGTTTACCGGTGCAGGGCCAGGCATTCCACAAGTTTAAAATGCCGGTTGCCGGCCCAGGCTGAAGCCGGCGGTTCATGCACCGGCAGCCCCGCGGTTAAACAAAAACGCTCTTTTGTTAAGCCGGATCCTTCGCGCATTAAGCGCCCGTTCCTTTTGCTTGTTCACGCCCTCAATTTTACGGTTTAAAAATAAAAAAGATGAAACAACTTGCATGTAAACCGCTACTGATCCTGCTACTGGCAGGGGGCATCGCCTCCTGTAAAAAACCGGATTCGATCAAAATCCCCGGTCAGGAATTTGATCTGGACCTGTTTGAACAAAACATTAAAAATGCCCTGACCGGTAAAACCGTCGGGTTCAGCTACAGTATTTCCCAAAACGGCCAGCAAAAGAAAAAAGGCGCCGGCGGCGCGGCGGTGGCCTCCTGGGATACCCGCACCGGACAGGCCGTACCGCACGCTTATAATAAGCGCCAGGATCTCGCCAGCTGCAGCAAAACCTTTACCGCACTTACCCTGCTGCGGCTGCTGCAGGATAAAGGACTTTCCGAAAAGGCCCTGCTCATCGACTACCTGCCCTCGTTCTGGAAAAGCCCGGCCTGGAGCTTTAACGACATCAGTTTTGAAATGCTGTTGCGCCATGAAACGGGTATGTTACCCAGCGGGCTGGACTATTTTTCTTTAAAGAAAAAGGTGGAGGACGGGGGTATTTATCTTCATGGAAGTTACGACTACCAAAATGTTAATTATGCCTTTTTAAGGATCGCCATTGCCTACCTCAGTCATCCGCTTGAACTGAATTTACTGGAGTTTCAATATGTCAGCTTCCCCACCGAAGCCACCGAAAAAGCCCTGGAAACCGCCATTAACAATTATTATATCGATGAAGTGAACAAAAAAGTATTTGCGCCCTGCGGCATTCCTTATACCTATCCCAAGCCCGATGGCGAAACAAATCCCACCATGAATTATAATTTTACGACTCAGGACCCGGGATGGAACAAAGGCGATATGACCCGCTATGCCGGCAGCGCAGGCTGGAGACTTTCTGCAGAAGAGCAGAATAATATACTGGCCCACCTAAGGTATACGGAAGACATTCTGAACAAGCACTGGAAAAAGAAAATGAACGACCGCGCATTGGGCTGGAGTGGTACCCCCGATGTTAAGAGCGGAAAGGCGTATTACCACGGCGGTTATTTTGAAGATAAATATCCCCCCAATAGTGCGGCAGATCCAAAAGGCCGGGGCTGCTATACCATTCATGTACTGTTTCCGAATAATATTGAAGCGGCCGTTCAGGTTAACTCTTTAAAAGGAACGCTTAATATGGAAAATGTGGTGATACCGGCTTACAATAATGCCTGGAAATAGAACACCGCCGGGAAAGCGATCGCTATCCTGTTCGGAAAAACAAAAAGGGACCGGGAACCTCTTTTTAGATTCCCGGTTCTTTTTTCTTAGTTTCTGACTATATTGCAAGCTGCAAATGCCCCTGTTAAGTCCGGCTATATCATCTCTTGCCCGTATGCGTCAATGGCGTATTGATGGTTGGCGCAGCCACCCGCTGGATGCGCAACGGGAGGTGTTGCAAAACCTGGTTACCTCTGCTCAGTACACGGAATTCGGAAGGAAATATCATTTCAGCAACCTGTATAATATCCGCGATTTTAAAAAAGCCGTTCCCATCCATGAATACAACGACCTCAAGCCTTATATAGAGCGTTGTATGAACGGGGAACAAAACCTGCTCTGGAATTCACCCATTGTGTGGTTTGCAAAAAGCAGCGGTACCAGCGGCGATAAAAGTAAGTTCATTCCCATCAGCGAAGAAAGCCTGGAAGACTGCCACTACAAAGCGGCAAAGGATGTGCTGACGATGTACTATCAGTTTAAACCCGATAGTACCATGCTTACCGGAAAAGGCCTGGTATTGGGCGGAAGCCATAACATCAATGCGTTAAATGAGGAAGCCCAGTTTGGCGACCTGAGTGCGGTGTTGCTGCAAAACAGTCCCTTTTGGGGGCATTGGCTCCGGACACCCGAACTCAGTATTGCATTGATGGAGGACTGGGAAACCAAACTTGAAAAAATAGCAGCGCAGGCTATTACTGAAAACGTTACGTCCGTAAGCGGTGTGCCTACCTGGACGCTGGTGCTTTTTAAACGGATCCTGGAAATCACGGGTAAACCGACCATCGCCGATGTATGGCCGGGGCTTGAATTGTATATGCACGGAGGCGTTTCCTTTACGCCTTACCGCGAGCAGTTTAAAAAGCTCGTAGGAAAAGAGATCCACTATCTCGAAACCTATAATGCCAGCGAGGGGTTCTTTGCCGCACAGGAGGTTCCGGGAGAAGAAGGCATGCTGCTGTTCACCGATCACGGTATTTTTATGGAGTTTATGCCTGTGGGCGAATACGGCAGCGCGCAGCCCCAAACGATTGGCCTGAAGGATGTAGACCTGCATACCAACTATGCCCCGGTGATCAGCACCAATGGCGGACTTTGGCGGTACCTGCTGGGCGATACCATTCGTTTTATATCAAAAGATCCCTTTAAGATCATTGTTTCCGGCAGGGTCCGGCATTTTATCAATGCCTTTGGTGAAGAGGTGATCATAGATAATACAGACAGGGCCATCCATATGGCCTGTGCCGAAACAGGTGCTATCGTAAATGATTATACCGCCGCGCCGGTTTATTTTTCCGATGCCGGCAATGGCGGTCATGAGTGGCTGATCGAATTTGAGAAAACACCGGAAAATATAGCAGCGTTTATAACAAGCCTCGATGCGGCACTCCAATCGATCAACAGCGATTATGAGGCCAAGCGTCATAAAGATATCGCCTTAAAAATGCCCATCGTACATGCGTTGCCCAAAGGTTTTTTTATCGAATGGTTGCATCACCAGGGAAAATTGGGAGGACAGCATAAAGTACCCCGTTTAAGCAATGACCGCCATACGCTTGAAGCGGCCCTTGCTTTCCATAAAGCACAGGGGACTACTTCCTGATCTTTGCTACCAGGTTATACGAATCGGTGATCCATTCTTTTAACAGGCGGTTGGAAACCGATCCATCCACAACAATGGTATTCCAGTGTTTTTTATTCATATGATAGCCCGGCAGTACAGAGGTATACTGTTCTCTTAACTCCTCGGCTTTTTCGGGATCGCATTTTACGTTAAACTGCAGGGGATCATGATCCAGCCCGGTCAGCAGGAATATTTTCCCGTTTACCTTAAACACAAGCGTTTCCGGCCCAAAGGGAAACCCCTCTTCTACAAATGGTTGCTGCAAACAATATTCCCGTAGCTCTTCGATATTCATACCGTGCTATTTGTATTCAATATGCTGTTCGTTGATCAGCGGCTCGCCGTTCATTCTCAAAAAAATCTGTGCCACCGTAACCACATCTTTCTGGCAATAGGTTACAATGCGCTCAATTTGCTGCTCCTTATAAAAAACATCCGCTACCATGCTTCCGTCGATATCATCTTTTGGAGTAGGTACCCCCAGAGCATGGGCCAACAGGTTCAGCGTGGTATAACTTTTAAAGTCGCCAAATTTCCAAAGCTCCATCGTATCCAGGTGATTTACCTCCCAGGGCTTCTTCCCGGCAGTGTTCAAAAGCAAGGGAATGGAAACACCATTGATCAGCATCCTGCGGCACAGGTAAGGAAAGTCAAATTCCTTCCCGTTGTGGGCGCAAAGATATTTTTGCTCATTTGCGGAGAATTTCTGCAGCATTTCCGAAAAAGACTGCAACAGCTGCTTTTCATCATTTCCGTAAAAGGACTTCATGATCATTTTCCGCTGGCCGGTGCTCCCCTGCACAACACCGCAGCTAATGCAAACAATCTTACCAAACTCGGCATAAATACCTGCCCGCTCATATATGCTTTCAGGCGTTTCTTCCTCCCGGTTCCGTAAAAGGGTGCCGGCCTTCCGTTCCCACAAATGCTTCCAGGCTTCCGGTACCTCACTAAAAGAAGCATACTGCGGCACAGTTTCTATGTCCAGGAAAAGAATGGACTGAACGGGGTATTGCGAGAGCATGTTATAGATATTTTTCGTCCTTGTTTCGCTTTACATCTGCAACATAATTTTTGATCTCCTGTTCCTGGTCCTTTTTGCAGATCAGCAGTACATCTTCCGTATCCGCCACAATAAAATCTTCGAGCCCCTGCAGCACCACCAGCTTTCCGCCAGGCACATGGATCATACAGTTATGCGTATCGTATACCATTACATTCTGGCCCACAACCGCATTATCAAAATAGTCCTTGCTCATGTTCTCAAAGGCGCTCTTCCAGGTACCCAGGTCACTCCAGGTAAAAGAGGCCGGTATTACATAAACATTTGATGCCTTTTCCATAATTCCAAAATCGATGGAAATATTGGAGCATTGCGCATAAATCTCCTGGATCACCTTGGCTTCTTCCGGCGTATTGAATTGCTCCTGATAGGCCGCAAACACTTCATGGATCTCCGGCAGGTGTTTTTCAAACGCGGCAATAACGTTTTTCACTTTCCAGGTAAAGATACCCGAATTCCATAAAAAATCCCCGCTCTTTACAAACACTTTCGCCAGCTCCAGGTTGGGCTTTTCTGTAAAGGTCTTAACCTTATAAATACCCGGAGCCGCTTCAATGGTTTCATGCTGTATATACCCGTATCCCGTATTCGGATTCCGGGGTTTAATACCCAGGGTTACCAGTGCATTCACGGATTCTACGAATTTCAATGCATTTTCCACCGTGTCATTAAACGCTTCATCTTCCAGTATTAAATTATCCGAAGGGGCGGCGATCATGATCGCTTCCGGATCCTTTTTCTGAATTTTAAAGGCGATATAGGCGATACAGGGCGCGGTGTTTTTCCGGAAAGGCTCCGTTACGATATTCGCTGCCGGAAGATCCGGTAACTGGTGCGTTACAATATCTTTATATTCTTCAGAGGTTACTACAAAAATATTTTCGGCCGGTACAATTTTATTATACCGGGCAAACGTAGACTGGATCAGCGTTTTGCCGGTATTTAATATATCCAGAAACTGTTTGGGATAGTTTGTCCGGCTTTTGGGCCAGAACCTGCTTCCGATTCCCCCCGCCATTATTGCAACATAACGGTTACTCATAGTTCTTTTTTTATATCAATCCTTCCTTTAGCAGGTCGTGTATGTGAATAATACCTAAAAAACGTTTTCCTTCCACAACCGCCAGCTGTGTGATAGAATTTCTCCGCATGATGTCGAGGGCAGATACGGCCAGCTCTCCCGGCTCGATGGTTTTAGGATGCCGCGTCATAATATTTTGAGCCACGGTGCCTTCAATATCCGTATTCTTTTCCAACATTCTCCGGAGATCTCCGTCTGTTATAATGCCTACCAGCTCTTTTTGTTCATTTACAACCGCTGTAACTCCCAATCTTTTCCGGGTGATTTCAACAATCACCTCTTTCAGCGACTGGTTCTCATAAACCATGGGCCGTTCATTTCCCGGAAATACATCCGCAACACTCAGATATAGTTTTTTCCCGAGTGTTCCTCCTGGATGAAATTTGGCAAAATCATCATCCTTAAAACCCTTCAGGTCCATCAAACAGGTGGCCAATGCATCCCCCATCACCATCTGCGCCGTAGTACTGGATGTGGGTGCCAGGTTATTCGGACAGGCTTCCTGATTAACCGTTGTATTTAAAACCAGGTCTGCCTGCTGGGCAAGATAAGAATTTGTATTTCCCACGATGGCGATCAGCTTATTTCCAAAATTTTTCACCAGTGGCACCAGTGCTTTTATTTCCGGGCTGTACCCGCTTTTGCTGAGAATGATTACCACATCCGACTCCTGCACCATTCCAAGGTCTCCATGCAGGGCATCTGCCGCATGCATAAAAATGGACGGCGTTCCGGTGGAATTAAACGTAGCCACGACCTTCTGCGCAACCAGGGCGCTTTTTCCTATTCCGCTGAAAACCACACGTCCCGTGCAGTTATGAATCAGCAAAACCGCTTGCTTAAAATCATCATTCAATAAAAGCTGTACTTCATTAAGCGCGTCGGCCTCTAATTGGAATGTCTTTCTGGCGCGTTGTAAAATATTGTCACTCATTTATATATCGCCTCGTTAAGAAAACACAAATGTATTATTTATATGGGCACAAAAAACTTTAACCATTAATATTTTAAAAGCAGGCCAACCTTAGCTAAATTCGCTACCCGAAAATTTTTTTTTTCTGAATATCCGGCGTATCTTTTAAGGATATTGATCGACTATTAAAATCTTTTATATTACAGAAATGGCAGTGAAAAGCGAAAAGAAGGCCACCAAGAAAAAGGAACCTGCGGTCAGCCGCGCAACAAAAACAGCTACGAAGACAGATTTACACGGAGAATTGCTAAAGAATTTTGGTTTTCAAAATTTCAAAGGAAAACAGGAAGACATCATTCATTCGCTTTTATCAGGACAGGATACATTTGTTATTATGCCTACCGGAGGGGGAAAAAGCCTCTGCTATCAGCTCCCCGCAGTGATCATGGAGGGTGTTGCAATCATTGTTTCACCACTGATTGCACTGATGAAGAACCAGGTAGACCTGGTGCGGGGCTATAACAGCAACGATGAAATTGCGCACTTTTTAAACTCAACTTTAAATAAAAAGGAAATAAAGGAGGTTCACGATGATCTGCTATCCGGAAAAACAAAACTGTTATATGTTGCTCCGGAAACGCTCACCAAACAGGAGAACCTGGTTTTCTTCAGCGATCTGAATATTTCTTTTTTTGCGGTGGATGAAGCGCATTGTATTTCGGAATGGGGACACGATTTCCGGCCGGAATACCGGCGTTTGCGGGAGATGATGAACCAGATCAATCCAGATGCCGCTGTAATTGCCTTAACAGCTACCGCCACCCCAAAGGTGCAAAGCGATATTATCAAGAACCTGGGGCTTAAAGACGCCAATATCTTTATCTCTTCTTTTAACCGGGATAATCTATACTACGAAATTGTACCCAAGGTTAATAAGAAGCAAACCAACGAAAGTATTGTCCGCTTTATCAAAAGCATGAAGAATAAAAGCGGCATCATCTATACACTCAACCGTAAAACCACGGAGGAGCTGGCCGATATCCTGATGGCCAATGGCATCAAGGCTGTAGCCTATCATGCAGGGCTCGACAGCAAGCTGCGGGCTGAGCGGCAGGACCAGTTCCTGAATGAAGATGTGCAGGTAATTGTAGCTACCATTGCCTTTGGGATGGGGATCGACAAACCGGATATCCGGTTCGTGATCCACTATAATATTTCCAAGTCGATTGAAAACTATTACCAGGAAACCGGCCGCGCCGGCCGTGACGGACTGGAGGGGAAATGCCTGCTGTATTATTCGCATAAGGATGTAAGTAAACTGGAACACCTGATGCGCGATAAACCCCTCAGCGAACGGGAGGTAGGCGCCCAGCTGATTAATGAAACCGTAGCCTACGCCGAAAGCGGGGTTTGCCGCCGGAAAGTAATCCTGAGCTATTTTGGTGAACAATATGAGGTAGAAAATTGCGGACAATGCGATAACTGCAAACATCCAAAAGAACGGATGGAAGCAAAAGAACAGGCCGTGCTGGTGCTGAAGACGCTTAAGGAGCTGGATGAGCGCTTTGCAACCGACTATGCCATCAACATCCTGATCGGGAAACTGACACCGCAGGTAAAAATGTTCCGGCATGAGGGGCTTACTTCCTTTGGGGTGGGAAAAGCACAGGACACCTTGTTCTGGAACTCCCTGATCCGACAGATGCTCCTGGAAGACCTGTTAAAAAAAGACATCGAAGAATACGGCGTATTAAAGATAACGCCCGCAGGAACCGCCTTTTTAAAGAAGCCGAAATCCTTCTCCATTGTGCTGAACAATAAATTTGAAGAAGCCTGGGATGATGATGAGGCCCCGGGTACGGAAGACGGTGAAGGTGCGGCCACCGATCAGCAATTGTTTGAGATGCTGAAGGAACTGCGCCAGAAGGAAGCCAAGAAGAAAAGCCTGCCGCCCTTTGTCATTTTCCTCGAAAACTCGCTGATGGATATGGCCACCCTGTATCCCACCACTGTAGCGGAACTGGAAAAATGCCAGGGCGTAAGCAAGGGCAAGGCCATCCGGTACGGCAAGCCCTTTGTAGAACTGGTAGCACGCTATGTAGAAGACAATAACATCCAGAAACCGGATGATTTTGTAATGAAAAGCGTGGTGAATAAAAGCGGCAATAAAGTATATATCATTCAGCAAACCGATAAAAAGATCCCCCTGGAAACCATTGCTAAAAACAAAGGCTGGCAGATGAATGAACTATTGGAGGAGATGGAAACCATTGCAGCCAGCGGTACCAAGCTGAACCTGGGTTATGCCATTGACGAAATGCTGGATGAGGATGAGCAGGATGAAATCATCGAATACTTTAAAAGCTGCGAAACGTCTTCTCTCCAGCTGGCACAGGAAGAACTGGCCGAATTTGATTTTAATTGGGAACAGCTTAAGATTATGCGGATCAAATTTTTAGCAGAATATGGGATGTAATATTTCCTGAAAGCGATGATACGGGGCAGGCATTGCTTACCCCGCAGCGTTTTTTTTATTTTTTGCCGATATTTTTGACAGTGTGCTGCTGATACGCTATATTTGCAGCCCGCTAAGGCGGAAAGGATGGTGCGGTAGCTCAGTCGGTAGAGCAAAGGACTGAAAATCCTTGTGTCGCCGGTTCGATCCCGGCCCACACCACGAAAAATCCCGGAGTAATTCCGGGATTTTTGTTTTTATGCACTTTGTATATATTCTATATAGCCCAACCTATGATAAGTTTTACATCGGAGAAACTTCCGATGTTGAGGGAAGAACCCTGCAGCACAATTCAAAACATTATCATCATGCAAGTACCGCTTTTACCAGTGATTGGAAGCCACTTCAAACCTGGAAACTTCCCAACAGGACGGCCGCGCTGATCGTTGAAGCTTATCTCAAATCCATGAAATCCAAGAAATATCTGCGGTTGCTTTGCTCCGATAGTAATACGCGGGAGGCATTTAATACCAGGGTTTTTGAAAAATTTCAAATCGAATTTTTATAGTCGCCGGTTCCCCCGATGTATCGGGGCCGGCCCACACCACGAAGAATCCCGGAGTAATTCCGGGATTTTTGTTTTTATGCATTTTGTGTATATTCTTTTATAATCGCCCGCTCCTTTACAACCATAAATAAGCAGTATCCGTTTATTTTAGGATATATCAATTTGGCTTTAACTCATAAAAAATATCATGTTAGAGCCATTTTTACTTTGACTTTTGGCTTTAATACTATTTTTTGTGCATTTATAGCCAAAAAGAACCGTTAATGCTTATTGGTCGTAAAAAGGAGCAGGAGCAACTAACGCAG
Organism: Niabella pedocola; assembly: GCF_021044425.1. Classification (GTDB taxonomy): domain Bacteria; phylum Bacteroidota; class Bacteroidia; order Chitinophagales; family Chitinophagaceae; genus Niabella; species Niabella pedocola. The sequence continues at coordinate 2,032,491 of NZ_JAJNEC010000005.1, forward strand.
CTCTACAGGTCTGCACAATCAGAATTTATTGCGCTGTATGGCCGCCGCCGCGTAGGAAAGACCTTTTTAATAAGGGAGGTTTTTAACAGCAGCTTCGACTTTTACGTTACCGGCATGGCAAATGTGAACACCAAACAACAGCTCCTGAATTTTCATCTGGCCCTGAAAAAATATGATCCAGCAGCAAAGGAGCACGTACCTGCCGATAACTGGCTAATGGCTTTTCAGCGGCTGATCGCCCTCCTGGAAGCAAAAAAAAGTGCCCGTAAAGTTTTGTTCCTCGACGAATTGCCCTGGCTCGATACCGCCCAGTCAGGGTTTATGCCTGCACTGGAACATTTCTGGAATTCCTGGGCAAGTAGCAGAACAGACATCGTGCTGGTGGTTTGCGGATCGGCCGCTTCCTGGATGATCAACAAGCTCATTCATAATAAAGGCGGCCTGCACAACCGGGTTACCCGGCGCATCAAGCTGGACCCCTTCTCGCTTGCGGAATGTGAAGCCTTTTTACAAAACCGGAACGCGGTATTTGACCGGTATCAGATCGTACAGTTATACATGGCAATGGGGGGCATTCCGTTTTACCTGAACCAGGTAGATCCCGGCCTAAGTGCAGCACAGAACATTGACCGCATTTGTTTCAGCGAAAACGGACTCCTGGTTACAGAATTTGACGACCTTTACCGGTCTTTATTTAACAAGGCAGAAAAACATATCCTGGTCATAGAAGCCCTGAGTAAAAAAGCAAAAGGACTTACCCGCGATGAAATCATCACCCTTACAAAGTTGTCCAACGCCGGCAGTACTACCCGTATATTAAAAGAGTTGGAGGAAAGTGGTTTTATACGCAGATATCACTCCTTCGGAAAAAAGGAACGGAACAGTTTATATCAGTTATCCGATTTTTATTCCCTTTTTTACCTGCGTTTTATTGTAAACCGGCGGGATGAAAATAACTGGATCAATGGCCTGGATGATCCGAAACACCGGGCGTGGAGCGGCTATGCCTTTGAGCAGGTATGCCTGGCGCATATAAAAGAGATCAAACAGGCCCTCGGCATCAGCGGGGTACAAACATCGGTTTCTTCCTGGACCGGCGAAGGAGCTCAAATAGATCTTGTAATCGACCGGAAGGATCAGGTGATCAATCTTTGTGAAATGAAATTTTTCATTAACGACTTTTCGATCACCAAAAAATACGCGGAGGAGCTAAGAAATAAACTAACCGCATTTCGCGCTGCAACGTCCACCCGGAAAACGCTCTTTTTAACCCTGATCACTACTTATGGGTTAACCCGGAACGCCTATGCCGGATCCCTGGTCCAGAACGACCTGAACATGGAGGTTCTTTTTCATGATTTACCAAACCAATAAGGCGGAACGGATGGTGCAGCATTTATTTCCGGCGGAAACCAGGGGTACTGCTTTCGCCATGGTTCACCGCCGTACCTGTGCATGATCTGTTCCGGACGCAACACGGTCGGCAATTATTCTTAATTCTTTTGCAAATCCGTCTCCTACAGTATCCGGCTTAAAAACGGTCCGTAACGGAGATGCGCCAAACAGCACTTTATACCATACCAATCCGGCAAGATAGCAGCCCGCCGCACTGGCATGATGCGTATCCAGATCCAGTTGCTTCTTTTTATTATAAAAATATCCTACATGCAGAGAATGTGCCTGGTCCGGAAGATCGGGGAAAACGGCCTGCCCTGGCTTAAAGGAAGCATCCTTTTCAAATGCAGTGTTCCTTTTTTGTTGCGCTGCAAAAAAGGCATCGCCAACGGGAATAAGAACCAGCTGCAACGCGGCCGCGGTTGTATGGTATGCTGCGCGCGATTGTTTCCACATCGCTTCAGCAGACTGGGCATGGCCGCCGCCGGAGATCTGTGAAAAGGACGGTGCATCAGTGCGATAGGGCCATGTTTGATGCAGCAAAATCGTTGCGGTGGGTTGCAGCCGGTGAATGTATTCCACCAGCTTGCGCGCATAGGGTTTGTACGTGTTGGAGTCGCCGGATAAAATAGAGGCCTGCTGCAATGTAACCACATCCCAGGTTCCTGAACCCAGCAATTCTTTTAATGATTTTCCGTTATACGCTTTCCCTTTTGGATCGCCGGCCTCTGCGGCTTCAACCAGTTCCCAGTGCCGTTGCAATGAGCAGCCTCCCAGTTCGGCGCGGCCAATGGAAAGGGCAAAACCGCCCTCCTTCGCAAGCTGCGGGAGATATCTTGTGGCATTCTGCGAAAAACTATTGCCAATCAGAAATAACCGTACCGTCTTTTTATCCGTTTCCTGAGTATGCCCCGTGCTAAAGCCCGCAAGAAGCAAAAGCAGCATAATGATCCGGTATGTCTTATTTTTCATTTGTGATTTTATTTTTTCAAACAATGATACAATTGAGTGCCCGCCAGCAGGAAGGCCCCCACTCCATACACCTCCGTGCTTTCCGCATTTACCTTGTCTGGTGCGGCTCCAATGCGTTGTACATAGCCCAACATTCCATCTGCATTCACTGAAGACACCATAACATCCCATGCGCGCTTTGCAGCAGGCCAGTAGGTCGCTTTATCCAACAGGCCATGATTCACTCCCCACAATATCGCATAGCAAAAAAAACCGGTGCCGCTCATTTCCTTTATCGGAAAACTTTCGGGATCCAGCAGGGATGCGTGCCAGCTGCCATCCGGCTGCTGAAGCGAAACCACTTTTGCCATCATCTCTTTATAGAGTTTTTCAAACCTTGCTTTGTCTGGATAGTTGGCGGGCATATTTTCCAGCATCCGTACCAATCCTCCCAATACCCAGCCATTTCCTCTTGACCAAAAAACTTTCTGCCCGTTCTTTTCTTTCTTATTAAAATAACTTTCATCCCTGAAATAAAGCTGTTCAGAAGGGTCGTAAAGAAAATCTGTTGTTTTCCACCAAAGCTTCGCCGCCATATCCAGGTACCGGCTGTCCTTTGTTGCTGTGGTAAGGTAGGCCAGTGAAGGCGGGCCCATAAATAACGCATCGCACCAGGCCCATTCGCGCAATTGTATACTGTTTTTCCAGTTCAGCGGTTCGTCATGGGGTTTTGCCAGGATACTGTCTGCCAGCAATATGAACGGTCCAATCATTTTCTGATCCCGGTACTTCATCGACAGTTGGGCATACGTTTGACCCACACAATAATCATCTGCAAAAAAACGGCGCCGCCCTGTATTCCAGTTCAGCTCATTTCCGATATCCACCAGCGCCTGCAGGTATTTTTTTCCGCCTTTCAGGGTTCCAACACTGTATAACCCGGTATAGCAGGCACCATTAGTCCAGTCGGATTTGGGATACTTAAACCCTTTGGTTTTCCAGTTATCCAGCTGCCAGTCGGCCACCCGGTGCATAATCTTCAATACTTCTTTGGGGTTTGGATCCGCCGCAGTTGCAGCATGGCTGGTTATTGCAAAAAAAGTCAGTGCCCAAAAAACAAACAGGCTTTTAAAAACAGGAGTTGTCATATTGATCTTATTGAATCCCCGTAATCGTTACCGGGGTATGAAAGTAAGAAAAGCGACTGAGAAAAACGGCAGAAATACATGACCGGCAGGAGTGTGCAGCAGCTTCCGCTGATTATTGTTTTAATTAGTAACGCCGGGGCGATGGAATACAGCATTGGGATCCTTTCACACATCAGCGGGTACCCGCTTTTTTTGCTGCCCGCCAGGGAATAAGGGACCCTGCAAGAACGAACAGCGCAATTGTTGCCACCAGTGTGCCTCCCTTTGAGGTAATGCCCGCCAGCACCAGCATCAGCACCGCCATAAACGCCAATGAAAAAGCAATCATCTTTAACCCAAACACATTTTGTGCTTTCACTAACCGGGCTTCTTCCTCATCTATTACCGCAGCTTCTTTTTTCTTGTTTTGCTTATACTCCCTGTATTGCAGGTAGTCTGGGCTAACGCGTTTCTTCTTTGCAGCCACCCATTCATAAACGGCAAGTGCGATCAGCGGCAATAACACACCCAGCAACATTTCATTGGCTCTTGATAATTTATAGTGATTGATCAACGGGATCACCATTTTAAACAGCAGGTTTATTGCAAGACTCAGGATCGTGATGTATATGGTAGCCTTTCCCGACAACCTTTTCGAAAAAAGTGCCCAGATAGGAGGCAACAACAATGGCCCGCCGGTAATGGCCCCTACACTCAGCGTAAACTCCACAATACCGCCGATATAGGGAACGCCAATCGCAATCAGGATCATAAAGATTCCAAAGAACCAGGAGGATGCCCGGGCTACAAACATCAGCTTTTTATCGGAGGCCTGCGGGTTAATAGATCCTTTGTAGATATCATTGGTAAAAACGGCAGACACTACGTTCAGCGCGGTATTGGCCGAAGCGGAGGTTGAAAAATACATACCAGTTAACATAAGTCCCAGCAGCCCGGCTGGCAATACCTGTTTACAAACCATGATATAAGCATTCTCCGCATCGAGCCCGGACAAGCCCGGATGGATCACCTGGTAGGCCATTGGTGGCAACATCCAGATAATAGGACTTATGATATAAAGCCCCGCAAACAGGTAGGCCACTTTTGATGCACTTTTAGGACTGTCAACACTGGTATACCGCTGCACAAAGGTCCAGTTACCTCCGATATAAAAAATATGATAAAGGGCAAATGCAAAAATGAAGCCCCAGCTGTATTCGCCATTTACCAGGTCGAAAAAATGATCGGGAGCCTTATTGATAAACTGCTGCACGCCGCCGGTTTCATGAAACACCAGGGGCAGGATGATCAAAACGGCGGCGGTCAATACCACAAATTGCAATATATCGGTTACCATCACCGCCCAAAGTCCTCCTACAGCGGTATAAGAAATCATCAGAATGCCCAGGATCACCGTAACGGGAATCAACGGATAGCCCAGGGAGGCAGATACCAGTTTGGCAACAGAATACAGCACCGACCCTTTGATGAACACCGAAACAATCGTAAAAATATAGATATAGCTTTTTTGAACCCTGGTACCCAGCCGCATTTTGATGAACTCTGCAGCAGTAAGGTTACCGGTGGCCTTCCATTTGGGCGCCAGGTACAAACCTGTAACCAGCGCGCCAATGCACATCGTCCATTGGATCGTGACCGCCACCCATCCATGCTGATAGGCAATGGCACCCCAGGCAACAAAGGTTCCTGCAGAGAAAAAACTCATAAACAAGGACAAACCGCCAATGAACCAGGGAACGGCCTCTCCCCCGGCAAAAAAAGATTTCAGGTTTCTGCCGGTACGCGAAAAGCTGATACCCACCAGCAGGATGAACACGGAAAAGACAACAACAACAATAGTATCGATCATAAAATACAAATCAGTTTATGAATAACATCTTACAGAAAACAGTGATGCCGGTACCTGTGCGGAAGGATGCTCCACCCGGATCGTCAGCCGCTTCGTGGTTACCGGTTGTTCCAATACAATCGTGTTCAGCGTTTGAAAGTTACCTTCTTTTTGATACAACAGGTTTCCCTGTTCATCTTCTACCTGGTATCGCTGCACGCAAAAAGGCATGGTGGTTTCCGGATGTGTCATCAGCACAGATTCCATGGCATGATCAAAATCGGTATCAAATGCCAGGTGAATCTTCCGGATCTGTTGTGCGGTGTTCCAGCTGAGCGTAACCGAGGGTCGCGCATCCCCGGGATCTGCAATCCAGGCATTGGGCTGATCGGCAGGACGGTCAACACCATTGGTAAGATAGCCGGTACCTGATATAAATACCGGGCTCAAAAAACGCAATGCCAGGTTCTGCCCCTCCGGTCTGCGCTGCGGACACCAGAATTCAAAAGAATCCACACCGGACCCCTCAGGAGCCTGTTGCTTTCCATTGTTGGACACCGCTTTATTTACCCCGTTAAAAACAGATACAAAACCCGTTATCCGTTGATTAGAATACCCGATTTCCACATCGTCATTTTTCAGAAAACAAAGAAACAGGTATTGTGGTTGATCCAGTTGCAGCCGGGCATCTACTTCAATTTCTGTTTCCCCTTCCTGCAGCAAAATAGTTTTCCGCATCAGCGTCTGATCCGGTGTAAATCCGCCCACGCGGCTGCTGGAGCGAACCTCCGCGATCAGTTCGGTAGCCCTGGTAGCCTTTACAGGGAGACGGAATGCCGGTAGTGCGCCCGTGGTAACAGGTATCAGCTGTGCCGCGGCGATCGTTAGCGGTTTATACACTAGTTGCTGTTGATCAAACCCCTCAAAGCTTAGGGAAGAACTTGCGGTAATAGTACTGCTTAGCGACCGGTCTTCCTCATCCCGCAGCATGTTGCCCGGGATATACTGACCCGTTTTCAGCAGCTCTTTCTGCAGTTCCGTCATATAAGCGGTCTCCAGCAATGTTCGTGGATCTGTTCCGAGCCGCGCGCAAAGCGCCGCTGCCACTGCCATTGCCTGACCCGTATAAGCGCTGGTGGCCATCACCCGCGTTGCTCCAAAAGCCACATGGCTTACACTGATGATACGACCCGCCAAAAAAAGATTCTTTATATTCCTGCTGTATAAACAGCGGTAAGGTATCTGGAAGAGCCCCTTGCTATGCCATTGGTTACAGGGCGAGCGGTCGCTGAAAACCCCATCTGCCGGATGCAGGTCAATAGACCATCCGCCATAAGCAACCGCATCCGGATGTATGCGCTGCTCAATCAGATCTTTTTGTGATAAGATATAATCTCCCTCAAACCGGCGGCTTTCCCTTTTGCCCGGGATCATGCCCACCCATTCCAGCGTATAGGTTGCCGCCTCCGGAAAGGCGCCGGAATTTTTGATATAATCCCATACGCCATAGATCACTTTCCACAGCTCCCATTTGATCTTTTCCGTATCATGCACCGTATCCAGCCTTCCACCATATTCTACCCACCAGAGTTTACAGCCATGTTCCTTCGCATTAAAGCTTTTATACCGTGGAATTTCCTTTTGTACATCCATTGCAAAGGAAGGTGCGTGAAATGTTACCGGCTTTCCGGTATCCTTTGTATAAAAATAAAGTGAATGCCCCAGCAACTCCCCATAGCTGATGTCCGGAGCCATCGGCTCGTTGAGCGCTTCGCGGGTTTCTGCGCCCATACGGAATGCTGCACCCGAAAGAAAGCCCACGATACCGTCGCCGGAAGCATCACAGAACAGCGGTGCCCTTAACTCGTATTCGGTAGCATTCTGACTGCAAAAGGCTTTTAACCCGGAGATGCGGTCTGCATCGGCTTTGATCACTTCATACACCGCCGTATTCAACAGCAATGTAATGTTGGACTCCTGCGTTACTTTATCCAGCAGGATCATATCGAGTATGACCGGGTTCCCCTCCGGGTTCCGGTGGGTGTTTTCTACCAGTATTTCGTCGATCACCCCCCCTTCCCGGCTCCACCGGTTGTTGTTTCCCATATGCGAAGTAGCCCCAAGGATCCACAACCGCACTTCGCTGGAGGCATTGCCTCCCAACACCGGGCGGTCCTGTACCAGCAGCACCCTTAGCCCCTGCCGGGCGGCTGTGATGGCGCCGCATACGCCCGACATACCGCCTCCCACAATAACAAGATCCTGTTCAATAATCTCTTTTTTCAGATCCCGTTTCGTTTCTGCATCTTTAATGATCATTCTATCTATTTTTCACGTTGATTGATATTGTTCTTTGTCCCAGCTCATATTCTTTTGTACGAACAGTTCTTCCATCCGTTCCGGTAAGTATTAACGAAAAGAAGACCGGCTGCTGACGATCCGCAGCTACTGTAAATTCAAACGGATAACTGTTTTTGCTGATGACTGCCGGTTTGGATTTTCCTATGCGATACTGCAGCCGCACACTGCTCCATTTAGTATCATCGTCTTCGAGATAAACAAAAAGCCTGCGGCCGTAGCCGCCCAGTTTAAACAGCAGGGCCTTTGCATTTCCTTCGGATATGGAAAGATAATCACGGCTTTTATCCGCAACCGGTTGCAGCAGCTGATCCTGAAAGGCCGACGTAACCACCGCACCTTTCAGCACCACTGCCGTTTGACCATTAGCAGGAACCGTTATTGTAAAACTGCTGTCCTTTAAAGCTTCCTCCTGCTTTTTTTCGCCAAGCACCGTCATTACCGTATTCCCGGGAAACCGGACCCATACAGGATTAACGGTAACAGTTGTTTGAATGGGATGTGCAGACTGATTGGCAAATGCGATGAATAAGGAGTCCTCCTTCCGGGCGGCAATATAATTCAACCCGATATCGCCGATCTTTAACAAGCGTGCCGGCATCCAGAGCTGCACCTGATCCGAGCCCATAAAGCTTCCCTTTTTATGCCCGTAGAATTTATTCTGCAGATAGGCATATCCCTCGATGTAATCATTGGGAAAGTGGATCCGGCCGCCACTTTTAATATACGCATCCGAAGCCAGGTAATCCATAAACAGTGAAGCCATCGGAAGAATATGGTTGTAATGAAAAGAGTTCACGCTTTGTGCCTTGTGTTCATGCAGGGGAAAATCCGGTTTCTCATAGGCCGTTGTGCGCTCCGTATTCATATGATACCCTGGGAAACTGGCGGAGCGCCCCACCAGGGACGCTTTTGCGATCTGGATCAAAAAATCATCCTTCGTATAATACCCGATACGCAGCATCCAGGGCGCAAAGGTTGACATAAAGATACCCCGGTGCCCGGTTGCGGTTCCGGAAGACTCTGGCGTAAGTCCCACTTCCGATACCCGCCAGGCCGGCACTTTTTCTTCCGGATAATACATTTGCTGATGCCCTTTCGATTTCAGGTACCAGTACATGGGAGCCTTGCCGCCTTTGTTTACCGTTATCAGGCTGTCGGGTACAGCCGGTACCATCCAGGTAAATAACGCATAATGCCGGGCGCCGTCATGCGCGGCTTTTAAATAGCGTTCTTCTTTGGTCAGTTCGTACAGTTCCAGCAGGGCCGACCAGTTATTGGTGAACGTGGGCCAGAAAAAATGCGTGCTGATCATCGGATCTCCAAAAGCTTCCATCCGCTGATCCACTCGCTTCTCCAGGTATGCATCCGCCATCTTCCGGCTCATGGTAAGATAGGTGCTATCGCCAGTCATTTTAAAAAGAAACAGGGCATTGATCCAGTTGGAGCCCTTCTCCTCCACATCCAGGTTGCGCACCCGGGTTTTTGTAAATTCTCTTTTTGCCAGTGTTGTATACAAATAATCGTTTCCCGGAAAAACGCTGTGCAGCACACCCAGCTCAGACAGCGGGGCAATGGGTCCCCTGAGTTTACGGGAGGGCGATTGTATCTTCTGCGTACTGTCAAGGCTGAACAGGAATTTCTCACGCGACAACATAAACTCCATTAGCGGATAGGCCCGTTTTTCAAACAGTTCTTTGTCATCCCTGATGATGGCCAGCTCCAACGGATTGAGACTGGATACGTTTTTTACGGCCCCCGGTACATCCGTGGAATACGCAAACCCCTTCAGGCTGTCTACAAACCAGGCGTAGTGTGTTTTGGCGTAGTCAATAAGATTGTCCAGCGTCGTATTCATCGATACGGTGGCATTGGTGCGGTAATCGCTAAACCCAAAAATATTCCGGGCGATCTGTTCATAGGTATCCGTAATCGTATGCGGTGTAACCAACAGATAAAAGGAAAAGCCGAAGGTGGCACCTGCTTTCATAAACGAATGCAGTCCGCCGGGTATGGGCGCAAAAACCTGCGACTGCAATTGCGCTTTTGCATTTAACAGGGCGACCCCAAACTGACTGTTGTCCAGTAGGGGCAGCGGCTGAAAAGGAAGATACCGGGGATGGGCCAGTACGCCCAATGAATTTACCCCATCGCTTACCAGCGTTACCGGTTCTGTTGCCATAAAGGCCGGTGTAAGATAGGGCTGGTCCGGCGTGCGTTTCTCCGTCCACACAAGAGGTTGCCAGGATTCCGTTGTTTCCTGTTTTTCAAAGGACGGAGCTCCCGTATAGCCCACGCTGTAATAGCCCTGTTTCCTGGGTGTCAGTAAAAATCCCATGGCCGGGTACGGCTGGCTTTTTACCAGCCAGGCCTGTAATGAAAAGCCTTCCTGGTTTGCAAAATGAAAGTAGACCGTATCCCCTTTTGCCCAGACCTTATCCGGTTTTATGGTTACAGAATGGCCAACATGGTAAATACTGGCCGTTCTTATTTCTTTTTTGCTGCGCAGGATCTTATCATCAAATCCATCACCGGCTACCGATTCGTTGATGCGTTGCTGGTGGTAATCGGCCTTGGAAGCATCGGTTTTCCAGGTTGGTACATTGTACGGCACCTTGTCGATCCCGGCCGGCTTCAAGGCAAGCGCCGGGTCTGTTTCGCTGTATAAAACGGTAAACTCCGGTGAAAAAATATAGGCTTTCCCCTTTGAGTACCATTCGATGTCCTGGCCGTTATTCCCCAGCTTTACCTGTGCGGCAACCGGGAAAACACCCGCAATCATCATTAAAAAAAAGAAGATCCGTTTCATTGTTTATGCTTCCTTAAATTGTTCCCGCTTTCCTTTGCCGGCAGGGCTTCCAGGTAAAGGACCATCCCCCCGGAAGGCTGCAGTGTGACTGTTGTTTTATCCAGTTGTTCCGGCCGTAATACAGCAGCGGAAAAACCATCATCCTGATCCTTAATAAGTGTGGCCCGGTATGCCGAACGATCTTTTATAAATGACAGGTCTAGTGTTTGCGTAATTGCTTTTTCCTGCCCGTTTACGGCCGCTATATACCAGTCCTTGCCGTTTCTTTTGGCAATGATGGCCGCCTGGCCGATCCGGCTTCCGGACAAAACCACCCGCTCATCCCAGGTAACCGGCAGCTTCCGGAGCAGCGGAAGAATAACCTTGAACCGCGGCTCGCTCAAAAGCGTCAGCGGGTTTTCTGCAATGCACTGGAACGGCGATTCCATCAGGTACAGCAATGCCAGTTGGTGGGCATTGGTTGTAGCACCTTTTTTTGAAAACAGTCCGGGTGTATAATCGCCCGGCCCGGTAATGAACCGGGTAAACGGTAATGCCGCATTATGCCAGGCAGGAATCGGTTCATTCATGATGTTGAGCTCCATACCCCGGATCCCTTCTCTTGTTAATTCATTGGGATAGGTACGGTATGTTCCTGTTGAGGTTTGGCAGCCATGAAAGTTCACCATCAGTTTTCTTTGGGCCGCCGCTTTTAAAAATGCCGTTTCAAAATCAATCAGCTCCTGGGCTTCGCTGTTCATAAAATCGATCTTAATGCCCGCTACACCCAATTGTTGCAGGGTGTCCAGGAATGCATCCCGGTAACTACTATCTCTTAAAAATTTAGAATCCTTCCATACCCACACACCTACTTTCTTTGTTTTTCCAAAAGCAACCAGTTCTTTTAAAACCGTCCATTTATCATTCCATTTTTGCTCCCATCCGTCGTCGATCAATGTGTATTCAAATGCCAGTGCTGCTGCAGCGCTGATCAGCTGTTTTTCAAAATCCGGATCCAGGTAGCGGTCATCTTTAGTAATCCAGCTCCATACGGACCTGCCGGGTTTTATGTATGCCGTATTTTTAAAATCCGCCGGATCGGGCGCCGGATTCAGTGTAGCGATCATAGAATGGTTCACCAGTGCGTTCAGGTCTTTTGCAAAACCAATCACCCGCCAGGGGCTGTAGGCATCCGCAGTTTTTTTCAATATAAAGCCTTGCGGGCCTTCCGTAAAATCAACGGTAAGCCGATTGCCTGTGGCCTTTAGCCGCATACCGCTAAAACCGTACAGTGCCGCCTCGGTAATAAATAAGTACCCACCCTGCTTACATTCCACAATTACCGGCTTGCCCTGTACAGGTCCTACCGGAGAAATCTTGTCCAGGCTATCCGCCCGGGTTTGCATCCACAAACCCGCATAGGATTTCAGTTTCCAGCTATTAGTGCGCTCAAAAAACCAGGCCCGGCTGTTAGGATCCAACGTAAAACCCGTTTGCTCCTCCAGGAGATGTGCTCCGTTTCCGGGCAGTTTATACCGGAAGGCACACCCGTTGTCAAATACGGCGAACTCCATTCCCGCCGTACCGATCCTTACCTGGTATTTCAAATACCGGGTTTGCTTTGCCTGGTAATGATCTTTCAGCAGTGCCAGTGTATCTGTAACAAATGCTTTGCCCTGCAGCACCGGGTATGCGGTATTATCAAATAATGCAGTGCCGTCGATCCGTAAACCCAACGGAGCGGGCGCAAGCAGCGGCCTTCCGTTCTGCGTAACGTTGTAGAAGATGCCGTTATTTTCTTTAAAGATGGTTACCGTTATAGTTCCCGAAGGACTTTTGAGCTGCAACGGTTGTACGCTGCATTGCCCGGTAAAAGGTATCGTAAGCAACAGGAGGCTATTTAATGCAATGATCAACGCAAGGCGCTGTTTTGCAGGTTTGTGAGCGCCTGTATTGCCGGCTGGCTGACACAACCCCATGCACCTCCTCCAACATGTTATGCCCACCGGGCTGAATGATATCGTTCTTCTTTGTTTCATTCTTTATAATAGCTGAAACGTAATCGTCCGGGAAGCCAGGGTTCTTCTTCCGTCGGGCCTGAAATTATAGGCATAATATAATTGGATCACCTGCCCGCCTTCAACACTGCTGGCTCCAACGATGGCCGGGTACCAGGTTTTGGGGCCATCTTCCAGTAATAACTTCGGAGTTTCCCAGGTTTCGGCGTTGGCACTGGCGGAAATATATAATTTACCATCCCAGCCATGCCAGATCATCACGAATTTGTTCAGGTAGGTGTTCCAGTGAACCGAAGGATTTGAACCCGGGTTCATACTAAGCGGGGCTATTGCAGTTTGCTTGCCGCCCAGGCCCGGTTCCGAAAATGCATTGTTGTACCATTTCTTCCAGGAGCCAACATAGCCATTGGGATCCGCTGAAGCAGCCATGCAGATGGCAGTAACGCCGGTGGCCGGGGTGTAATAACAATAATACTTATTGTTTAAATGATTATAAATAACAGCGCCATCTCCCAACCCCGACCAGCGGGGCGTGTCGGGCTTATTTAACTCATGTTTCAGGATCTGGTAGGGCGCGCCCCAGGATCTGCCACTATCACTTGAATAGGCCACACCGATTGATTTGTAGGCATACCAGCCCTGGGTGTTCCGGGGATACCAGTGCGTTTCGGCATGAAAAAAGCCCGCTAACCGGCCGTCATTTAATTGCCGCACGCCAATAAACCACATGCCGCCGTCATTAAACCCGTTAGACGTTCCGTTATTGGGTTGGTTGCCTCCGAATACAGGTGTTAAAGGATTCAAATGGTTCAGATGGTCTTGTAATAACGGGGAGCTGGCAACGGTTCTGTAATTGCGGTACCGGGCCCAAAAAGCAATGTACTGGTTACCCAATTTTAAAACGGGAACTGCGCCGTCCGTATAATATCCGCTGTCACCAGGCGGAAAGCCGCTCTGCGAAAGGGTTGAACGCTCTCCTAACGTAAAACTCCATTCGCCGGAGAGTGCTGTTTTTTGTAGTTTAAGATCGTTTTCAACAGGACGGTCCTGTTTACTACAGGAACTCCAGGAACAAAGGAGTTGAATGCTGAATACAATAAATGAAAGCCTAACCATATAAAGTGTTTTTTGCGGTAAAAAAGGGTTTATAAGAACTGATTATTGTGTTATTGTTGATAAGCACCGGCACCGGTTTCTTTAACTACTTTTCCTCTTATTAAGATCCGTCCCAGGTAAATCACCGACCGGTCATATTTTTCCGGATGTTGCTCAATGTCGGCCCGCTTATCTGCCGGAAGGATCTCCAGCTTGTCTGCTTTCTGTGAAGAAACGGTCACCGTTACATCATGTACGCCGGGCTCCAGCTTTACTACATCAAACTGCCCGCGGTACCGGTTGTTGCAATACGCATTGAACCGGTTCAATACATTGGTGGATGCCGTATCACTTACCTGGTAATAAATAAAACTGCCCTGTTTTTCCCTGCTCAGTGTTATGGGTTTACCATCCACGGTAAATTCCAGTTGCCCGGCCTCCGGACCACCGATATCAAATACACCAAACAGATCTCCTTTAAAGCGAAAACGAAATGCAGCTCCGGGTTGGTTTGCAGTAAAAACGGAGGCAAACCAGGGATTGAATTTTTTTAATGCCGGATCCGGTGCTGTGGCCTGCAACGCCCAGCCTTTGTTTGCCAGGGCTGCAGCTGAAGGTTCCACCATGGTAGCCTCATCCCAGGCGGCGGTTATCATCGGTGCCGGGAGCTGTTTCTTTTTTTCCAGCGTGGGTGTTTTCATTTTTTGAAAAGCCCTGGCAATGGCTGCTGCATACAGGTTTCCCCCGGCCGTGGCCGGATGAATACCGTCTTCGGAGAACAGGATCTTATTATCCGGCGCCGGAGCGCTGCCCTTCCAGGTTAATGTTCCTTCAGCCTCCAGTCTGGCCGCCTCCATGCCCAAATGAACAGCGGGCAATCCATAATAGGCGGCAATGCGCTCCAATCCTTTGATATTGGGTGGTATGTCATTTTTTTGGTAGAATGCCGTTTGCCCGTTCTGTATCGTATACAACAGGCAGAGATCTGTTGCCGGATCTTTTTTTAAGGCTTGCCGGATCATACCCTCCATTGCGTCAGGGTATGCCCCGTTAACCGCAAACTCCATAAAGATCAGATCGGGCTTATGCTTTAATACCTGTTCACTGATCCGGAAGGCACCCAGCTCCGTTCCGGTACCCGAAACACCAGCGTTGATCCATTTGAACCGGGTTGCCGGATATAACTGCTCCAGGTACCGGGCCGTTTGCAACCGGTAACAAAAATTGGCCTGGGTAATACTGCCGCCGATAAACGCCACCACTACATCTTTTCCCTGTTTTATTTTTTCAAAGAAATCCGGAAGCCCCGCACGTACCTGGCATTCCTGCGCCTGGTAGAAACTTCCGGGGCCTACCGCGGGAATACCGGATGCAGCAGCATCAAAATAAAGCGGCGAGGCACCGGCCTGCGAAGCCGCTATCTTGTCGCTGTCGGTACCCGATTGACAAAAGCCTATCACCGGTATGCAAAGCAACCCCAATACCACTGTTTTTATAACCCGCTTATTCATTTCCGTTGAGTACTGTTTTTTTGGATATGATTTTTCCGTCGGCACCTTTAAAATCAAGTGCGATGACGGCATTTGCGCCCATACTTATTTTATTAAAGCTCCATTCATAAGGATACTTTTTTATTTCCTGTGTTTGCTGATTGCAGGTAACCGTTACCGAGTGCCCGCTCAATGGCGCGGTTTCTGCAAATCCATAAAAGCTATCCCAGCCAAACGGTGAGCGGATGCGGAACAGGAACACACGGCCCCAGGGTTTCCCCAGGTCGATGATCTTCATTCCTTCTTTCAGCGGCGGATTTTTTTTACGCGTTGTTGCCGCATGCAATGGAATAGCAATGGCCCTGAACCCTTTTGCAGGCACCGGCACATCAACCCCTGCGTTTTCAATAGCAACCGTTGCAGACTGTCCATCGCTGGTATAGCAAAGGGTCTGGCCTTCCTGTTTTGCACCTGTTTGCTTCGTCCATTTTATGCTCACCGTTTTGTCCTGATCTGCTTCTGAGGAAAGCAGGATCCAGAAATTTTTATCGGAAACAGCCGTTATGTAATTGATCTCCGGATTCTGAACCAGCACCCAATCTTTATGCATCCGCAGGGTAGCCTGAGCGTCTCCGAAAATGGTTCCGTTGCCGCCTCCATACACCCGGTTGTTAAACCACACAAAACCTTCCTGTTTGCTATAGGGAAACGCCACATGACCGTTGGAGCGTTGTATGGCTTCTGTGATCAGATAGTCCAGGCTGAATCCAAGATGCGGAGGTATATGATGATAGTAAATAGAACTTACATCGGGGCCTTTATAGGGAAATGCCGCCGACATGGGTACATCTGTAAAACCGGTACCATAATACCCTGGATAATTTGCATACCGCCCAATGACGGCATTACGGGCATAAACCTCATAAATGGGTTGGTGTGCATATTGGAATAAGCGCAGCAAATGGGGTGCCCAGCTGCTCATAAATACCGGATGCACGGTTTGCCCTTTTACGCGTGTAAAATAAGTACTGGGTTGCTCCAGTCCCAAACCGACCGGGGATACCAACCATTCCGGAACCTCCTTTTCCTGCACATCATCTTTTTTTCTCGGGAATCCCAGGCGATAGGGCCGGTTCCCCTTCCACCAGATATGGGCGATCCCCTCATAACGGTTCCCCGGGTGAATGGTTTGTAACTGATCGCTTACACGGGGATAGCTGCGGATCCCTGCAATGGTAAAGTATCCGCCATAGGCAGCTGCTTTTAAGTAGATTGTATCCTTTGTGGTTTCATACAGGTCCAGCAGATCCCACCAGGGCGCATAAAAGCTGGCATTGTAAAACGGAATATGACTCAGCGGCTTGTTTGAATTTGAATAAATTTTGTTTTGGATAAACAGGTCAGCATCCCTGCGTGCCAGCTGTAACCATTTTGCCTGCCGGGTCATGTGGTAGGCCCAAAGCGCCTGGTTCCAGGGAAGAAAGTCTGTTGAATATCCCTTCGCTGCCCGCAGACTGTCTCCCGGTAATGCAAGGTTTACAAGCCAGGGGTTCAGGCCACCCAGCAGGCGATCTAACCCTGCATAATAGGATGTAGTGAACTGGGAAGTAAGCGGATTCAGCTCCAGCGTTTTCCGGGTATTGTTGAAGGCCGTTGGAACAATATCTGTTGCCCAGCGGTACCCACTCCGGGATAGCGTGTACTCGATGGTAGGGAGTGACCGGCTCAGATAATATTGTTCGTCGTTTTGCAATACAGAAAGCGCCACATTCACCAGTGGCGTAGCATTCACTACAGTTGGTGCCGTTTTAGGATCGCCTTCAATATCATAAAAGCCTTTTAGCTCCTTTGCCCATCCGCCGGCCGAATCGTTCTTTGTTAATTCAATCATATTAAACACGGCGTCTGTAAGTGAGGCCTGTTGCTGTTTCCGGTAATCATGCACCTGAAACAGGACCTTGGAGGCATATGCCAGGGCCGTATCCCAGTTGCCCGGAACCAGGCCGATCATAAACCGCCGGTCGATCAGTTGCCCTGCTTCATATTTTGAATCCTTCATTCCCAAAACGGGGGCAAACATTACCGGTTGTACCTGGTTCTGATGATTTTTAAGTGTAAAGCCGGCAGGGGCATAATCCACGGACCCCCAGTCTTTTTTAAGCGTTTCCGGATCGGCAGCCACATATGTTGAAACAGGTCCGTAGCTTGTTTTGGCAGCAACGATCGCGATGGGTTGTTGCATCATGGAGGTTACCATCATTTGCGGGCCTTCGGAAACCCGCTTATATTGAAACATCGGAGCCATCAATACATTTTCCAGTTCCGGGTCTGCAATCGGCTGAAACGCTGCCACCCCCATACTGTAATATCCCGGTTGAGCCGTTTTGCAAACCAGCCGCAGCTCTATATGCTGCTGTCCCGGCAGCAGCGACCAAAAACCGGTAATGGCCGAACCGTTCCGGGTTACATAGTGTACTTCGATGGTTTGTTTGTTAATGGGACTTACGCTTACAGGAATGGCTTCGCTCAGGTTACCCGATTGAAACGGATTGAACTCATCCCCGGGCTTTTGCACGATATATTTTTGACCTTCGAAAATAAAATACGCACCGGGGTTTTTATTATCCCAGGTAGGATAATATTTATTAAACTGGATGGCCGTGGCATCTGCAGTGATCAAAAATACTTTGTGATCTTCCATCTGGCCTCCGGCTTGTTTCCACCGCCCCTGCTCCCGGATCTCCGTTTTACAGGCGATGGATCGCTGATCCGTACCGGCTTTTACAAATTGCAGGCGAACATTTTCGTTTTCAATACCGGCAATAAGCTTGTCTGCATTGCTTAACCGCAGCGCGGGTGCGGTATTCTTCTTTTCCTCAGCAACTACCGGCTGCGCTTCCGGAAGCTTTTTCCAGGATAGCAGCGTTTTTGTATCTGTTTTGTTAGGGTCAATGGTACTGTCCTGCAGCAGCAGGATGGCATCGCAACGGCCATAGTTAAAATTGTGCAGGCGTAACAATAGTGCTGCCTGTTTAAGATCTGCGGTACCCAGCCGTTCCCAAAAATACCCCGGTTTACCGTGGCCCCCGGCCTTCTTTAACGGGGCATTACCAATAGATAGCTGAAACAGACGCGTACGCGGATAGCTATCAAAATCCGGAGTACGGATCCATACCGCATAGCTTCCGGGTTGTTCTATTTTTAATACGGTTAACGCATCGGATGTTTGATCCTGCTCGCCCTCTAAAAACCGTAAAACAGTGCCGCTGATACTTTCTTTGGCGGGTTCGGTAAACCACTTACCCTTAAACTGGAAATCGGATCCCAACAGCAGGTATTTGCCCGGTTGCGCAAAAGCACTCCCACAGCAGACCAGCAACAGGAACACAAACACCGGTTTTTTTATAATGATGGGGCGCATGTTTCGAACATTTAGTTATAATTAAATGCGTATACCTGCAGCCCATAGGGCGCAATCTTTACACGGTTTACAGAAGCGCCGTTCATGCGTTCCCCGGACGCCGAAAAACATACCGCCGTTTCCTGTTGCAGATGATGACCGGGAATAAACCGGGATCCGTCGATCTTGAGATCTCCCTGCTGCAGCTCGTCGTCATTATTAAGGATAAACAAATAAAACTTCCTCGTCTTCCGGTTCAGCGCACACAGGTAATCCATATTCGGATTGCTTAATGTGATCAGGTTTTGTATAAACAACAGATCTCCCTCCTGATCAAATATTTTTCCTTTCTGGAATCCGAAGGTTTTATGCGGCCCCACTTTGGGCGTAATAAACCCGGAGGGGAAACGGATCCGGTCCTGCGACCGCAACGACAGTTCTGCCATCAGGTAATCGGTGATCCATCCTAATTGCCACCAGGCATGGTGCGGATAGGGACCCGCACCCTTGTTCATTGCACTCCAGTAATAAGAGGCTACGCCGGTGGCCGGATCTACAAATGCGTCTTTACTCAATGCCGCCGTTCTGGCCATTTTAAGGTACAGGGAATCCTTTGTTAACTGAAACAAGCGTACAAACATACCGGCATGACTGGCCAGCATAATGGGTCCGCTGGGATTCGCTGATCCCAGGGCTCCGCCATGTTCAAAACTTAATCCAACCTGGCTGATCTGCCAGTCTTCCAGCTGGCGTCCATTGCTTTTCCGGCTTTGATGCCCCGGTATCGGGTGCGAATAGATCGATGTAGTATAGAATTGTGCCGTCTTTACAGCCGCCTGCTTAAACCGCAGATCGTTGGTGATGTCGTACAGGTCCAGCAGCGCCTGGGCGCTTTGACCGGTAGCAAAGTCCGGGGCAAACCTGGCATCACCGCAAACCCCTAAAAAGTAGCCCTGTTCTACAGCATTTTTAATATACCAGTTTGCGGATCTTATGGCGGCATCAAGGTATTTTTTATCGCCCAGTGTTTTGTATGCAACCAACAACCCGTAAAAAGTTGGCCGGTAATCTTTGAGATCCGTAAACATCGGCTTCGTCGTATGGTTATTGTATGCTACCTCCCAATACCCTTCGGGTTTCATATGGCTCAGGAGCCAGTCTGCCGCAAGACGCAGTGCTTGCCGCAGTTCGGCATTACCGGGTTCAAACAAAAATACATTGCCCATATCCAGCAACATATAATAGGTTGTTGCAATCGGCTCTGTATAAGGGCCCCACTCTTCTGTAAACCGTTTGGATTCGTGTAAGTAATACTGGCCGGCAGCAGCGCCGTAAAAAAAGCCGGCAGCTTTGTTTTGTTGCGCCAGTTTAAAATCCATCGCTGCTTTTAAGCGCTCATGAATAAGAATGGAATCCTGTGTTATGGTTGCCAGCATCCACATCGCACCATAATCTGCATTTTTAACGGCATCTTTGTTCGACTCGTATACGCCTCCCAGATATTCCTGCGCACCAATGATGCGGCCATTATAGTCAAACGTGCGCCAGCGGGAGGTACTGTCATTGCTTACATAATTAAAAAGCTGGCTGATCCTTTCGGATAAGGACAGGCGGGTTTGCTTCAGCTGTAATAAGGCATCAAAATGATACACATCGTTCACCACATGTTGGTAAACCGGGTACCAGTTTGTGGCATTTACGGTATACCGGAAATCAAAGGAAATGGTTTCTCCTTTCTTTAAATAAGATTTCTTCTGCCCCAATACCGGATGATAAAGCGTAGGCGTTAACTGGCCCTGACGGTTGATCAGGGATAAACCCAGAAGCCAGTCGGATTGTGTGGATTTATCAAACAACCAGGGATCCCGGCCTACACCGGGCTCCGCCGTAACTGCCAGCGTAATGCCATCCTTATTGGTAAGCATAGACGTGAGCGCAGCAGCAGTGCGTTCTCTTGCTACTACCGGTTTATCCGGAATGCCGTGGCCATAGCCATAGGCGTCAATAAGATCCCCGTTGATGCGCTTTCCCTGGAAAAGCCCGGGAATACAGGCCCATTGAAACTGGTTTTTATCATTTACAGTAAGCGCCGGACTTGCAATAGAATAATAACCGGGTGCATCCGCCGTTAACCGGATGGATACCCGGAGATCATTTTTATACACAGGATCCAATTGCCAAACCGCTTCCATGGTGGCAACATCCGTCTTTTGCTGAAAAATGATTTTATCGCCGGCCGCTTTATACTGCTGCGGATAAAAAGAAATAGCACGTCCCTCTTTATTCATAGAAACAGCAGAAGTATTCGCTTTCCAGGTTGGAATGATGTACCGGTATTCCGGCTCGGGGAACTGAATGGTTTTCCCTTCCTTATCTGTGATGACCTGTGCGTCCATCTTCGGTTGCTCCGCGCTGTAAAGCAAAGTGTATTGCCCAAGCGGGGCCGCCAAAGACCGCCACCCGTTTAACGCCTTCACCTGTAGCTGCTTTATTTTATAACCGTTGCCGGTGTGCTCCCAGTTTAAACGCAGTGTACTGTTCTTCAATCCGGCGTTAACAGTGGGCTGACCAAAACCTTTTTCAGTTCCTGCTCCCAGCAGTAAAATTGCACTTAAACAACAAAAGAACGAACGATTCATGATGTGTATTTCTTTGTATTTTTTTATGGAGCCGTAATTGTTAATTCGATTTCTTTTACAATAGATGCTGATTCTTTAACATTTACATTGGTTGCTACAAATGCCACTTTATATACTCCGGGTTTGTTATATGCCCTGGTATATTCATATAATTTTTGGGAGATATTTTTGATGGGTTCTCCCTTATCGGGCATTGTTTTGTTGGGATTGAATTGTTTGGTGATCACCCAATCGTCATCCAGATCCGTGCTGTTCCGAACCGTAAGTAATTGTGCAGAGGTAATACTCCAGTTGGTTGCGGGTCCGCTGAAATTAAAGGAGGTCCAGCCGGCCGTTGCCATATTGGCCAACACCGTTTCATCGCCCTGTTGATTCGTGCTCTTCAGATCAAAGGAACGGATCACCCAGCGGTTTTGCTGTGCTTCGGGTTTTATAACATTGGTTTTATAACGCAACGCAATCGCTATATTTTTATTGCGGGCTGCAAAACTGCTCAGGTCGATATTGCCCGAAGGTGTTTGATCCTGGCCGGTTGATAACACCGCTTTATCCGTAATATCTTCCCAGGTAGCAGCTTTTACATTTGTTGAATCGTATTTCCCGCTAAAATCGGTAGACACCAGCAACTTGATAACCGATTGGTCAATGGGCATCAATCCGAATTGTGCATAGGTTTTAAAATTAAGCGATACCGCATTTCCCTCTACAGCCGTACGGTTCCTGAATGCATATACATGCCCGGCCTCGCCCGACCAAAACACCAGGTTATTTGGTTTCCCATTTATCATAAAGCGAATCGGTTCACCAACCTTATAGCTGGTTTTTTCCAGCTCAACGGAAAAATTGTCAAAAGCATCCAGTACATATCTTTTTTTGCAGGAAGCCAGTGAAAGAAAAAACAGCGCAGCAATTATTAGCTTATTCATTGAATACAATTTTTATTACCAACCGGAATTTTGTTTGATATTGGGATTCACCGCCAGTTCACTATTCGGGATCGGGAATAACACCGCCCTTGCTGTTACCCGCTGGGCCTGTGCTACCGCGGGATCGCGCAGCGCCACAGGCATATTCGTTTGGTATTCCCGTGCCTGTACCTGCATTACAGAAGGATAAAGGCCCCAGCGTATCAGATCATGTTTACGAAGTCCTTCAAAAGCCAGTTCCCGCAGCCGTTCGTTTACAATCAACTCCTGAAAGTCTTGCTGTGAAAGGCCGGCCGGCGCATCGGCCTGGGTATCCGGTGCAAGTACATCTTTCCCATAACCTCTCCGTCGCACCATATTAACAGCGGTATACGCTTTTTCGGAAGGACCATTGTTTAAATAGTTATCCGCCTCCGCAAACATTAACAGGATGTCTGCATACCGTAACAGGGGCCAGTTGGTTCCTGTATTATTTTGATTCCGGGGCAACAGGGTTTCATACTCTCTTCTCCATTTTCCATTACTGCGTTCGTAAATTTCACCGGCACCCCATGCAGTGCGTACCACCGTGCTTCCCGTGGTTACAAAGCGGAAGGGGGCAACGGTCCAGTCTCTTCGCAGGTCGCCGTTTGCATAGGCATTATACAGTTTGGCAGTAGCATGCACATAGTCATAACCATACCCGGTATCAATATTGCCACAGGTAATACCGTTATAACTTCCAATGGTGCCGCCTTCCTGTATTTCACCCTGGCTGGTACCTTTAAATTCTACTTCCCAAAGATTTTCCCGGGTATCAAAAATCTCTTTTACATGATTAATATAGATCTGTTTAAAATCGGGATTCAATCCATGTAAGCCTGATTGCATCACACTATCAGCATATGCCCGGGCCTCCGTATACTTCGACAAATCCATCAACGGGGAGCCGGCCATGGTTAAACAAACCCTCGCCAGTATACCCTGTACCGTGGTTTTGGTAATACGGGTATTATATCCGTAATCCGAAACCGACCGCACGAGGCCTGCCGCTTCTTTCATGTCCTTTAATATCTGATCATAGATCTCTTTTACCGAACTTCCGGGCAGGGGTGCTTCTTCCGGGCTTTTGCTGGATTGCAGTTTTAAAGGCACCGCACCAAATTCATCCGTCAGCAAAAAATAATAATAGGCTCTCAGGAAAAGCACCTGCCCCTTTATTTCCTTCCGTTTTGCTTCACCCACCTGTTGCGCTTTGTCTATATTTTCCAACAGCATATTGGCCCGCTCAATACCGGTATACAGGGCCTCCCAATGCCGGTTGATCTCCAGGGTAGACGCATCCACAATGTTGGCATTGATGCCCGAAGTTTGATTTTTCATAAAGAACTCGTCACTCACCACCAGGTAGCTGGCCATACCCTGTGCATACACCCGGTTGTCACCCATGCGGTCATAAACCCCGGCCAGGGCCGATTCCAGCTCGCTTTCTGTATTGTAGTAATTGACCGGCGATACAAAATCCTGCGGGGTTGTATCCAGGATCTTATTGCAGGAGAAACCCAGTAATGCCAGCGCCGTATAGATATAATAGAAACTCTTTTTCATATGAATATTTTTGTTAGTGCTTTATCGCTGCCGTTAAAAAGTGATGTTCATACCAAGTGTAACCGTACGTGCTCTTGGATAAGGACTCCAGTCAAAGCCCGGTGTAAGTGCCGTGTTCCGTACAGAAACCTCCGGATCCAGTCCGGAATATTTGGTCCAGGTTACCAGGTTCTGTGCAGACAGATGTACCCGTGCTGCCTGGATCTTCCATCGCTTCATCAATGCCGGTGAAAGATTATACCCCAGCGATACCGTTTTTAACCGCAGGAACGATCCGTCTTCAATATTCCGGTCAGAATATACATTGGGGCCATAACCACCGGCTACCGGCAGCAAGCTGCTCTGATTATCCAAAGACCACCGGTTCTCGTAGCTTTTGTACATATTCAGATTCATCCTTGCCTCTGCGCCTTCGAAAACGATCCGGTTGGCATTCAACACATCGTTTCCGTACGACCATTGCAGGAACAGGTTCAGATCGAACTGACCGTACCGGAAATTATTGGAAAAACCTCCGATATGTTTTGGATTGGGATTGCCGATAATGGTTTGATCATTGGCATCCACCACACCATCGCCATTAATGTCCTTGTATTTGATATACCCCGGTTTGATCAGGGCACGGTCGCCTCCGTTATTGGGTACATCCGGTTTTAGCTCATAACTTCCATTGGGCAATACATTAAAATCACTTACTGGGTATAAGCCATCAAACACATATCCGTAAAACAAGGCCACAGGCTGTCCGGGCAACGCGATATACGGTAGCGAGTTATTAAAGCTGGCATTCCAGTTGGTGACTCTTGTAATTAAACTGGGCTGATCTCCGTTGAGCTCCTTGATCTCGTTATTATTAAACGCGATGTTGAAATTAGACGACCAGGTAAAGTTTTTGGTACTTACATTCACCGTATTGAGGGTAAACTCAAGCCCTTTGTTTACGACAATACCGATATTCTTAAAGGCAGTCAGGTACCCGGTTGATGTAGGCAGTGAGGCATCTAGCAACAGATCCGTTGTTCTTTTATAATAATAATCTGCAGTTAAACTCAGGCGCTCCTTAAACAGGCTGATGTCAAGACCCATATCCAGGTTGCCCGTACGTTCCCATTTAAGATTATTATTTCCTACGAGGGTAGGCACCGTTCCTTTTATATAGGTGCCATTAAAATAGTACCCGCTCTTTGTATTTCCGGTATTGGCCGACACTTCCTGGTCCAGCACGCTGAGATAAGCAAAATCGGATACCCGGTTATTACCGGTGATGCCATAAGATACCCGGAGTTTGGCAGCAGAAAGCGCTTTAGCCGATTTTAGAAAAGGTTCATTTCCTAAATTCCAGGCAAACGCCCCCGAAGGAAAATAGCCCCACCGGTTCTGAGGTGCAAACTTGGAAGATCCGTCACTCCGGAATGAAGCCGTAAACAGGTACCGCGAATTATAGGTATAATTCACACGCCCAAGCATCGACACAAGGGTAGAATAAGACCCTGAAGTTGTTTTTGAAAGTACGGTTCCCTGGTCAAGCCCCTTAATCCCCAGCACTTCGTTTGGCAACAAGATCGATACAAAGCCGTTCCCCTGCGTACTGTTGCGCTGCATAGTAAATCCTCCAACGGCATCTACCCGGTGTTTGCTGTTAAACGTGCGGTTAAACGTAAGCAGGTTTTCATTCAGCAGGCTGCGGACATTCTGGTTATCGGTCGAGCCATTAATTCCATAAGTAGCCCCGTAAACCGTACGTGGGTTTCCTGCAGCAGTTTTAGAATTGTTGAACCGTTCAAACCGCAGATCCGTTTCGGTTAACCCGCCGTGCACTCTGAATTTAAAATATTTGAGAAACGAATATTCCAGGAATGCATTAGTAAAAAAAGATTTATTAAATGCATACATATACATATTGTTGGAGTTCACCACCGGGTTCACTCTTAAATCTGTATTGGATGCTACTTCATCGTCAAACGGGATGTCCACAAAATCATCGCTTTCTCCCTTTCCGGTAACCGGCCGGTAACCCCAGGTGCTGTAAAGCAGGTACGATGACGCATTGCCGGCGGAAGAACTGTTAAGATTGTCACTGGTTAAATTGGCGATCTGGCCATTTTTTATTGCCTGTGTATAGTTGGTATTAATGCCTGCACGGAAATTTTTTCCAATGCGTTGTTCAATCTGGAACCGTCCCTGGTAACGTTTATATCCTCCGTTGATCACAATGCCATTTTGATCGAGATAGGATCCGCTCACCGAATATTTGGTAGCAGCCGTTCCACCTCTTACGGATATACTGTGATTTTGCATAAAGGCATTTTGCAACACATAGTCCTGCCAGTCTACGCCCGCTATATCTTTATAGGATTCCAGCGTTCTGCCATCCTGCAGGTAGAGGCGCTCTGCTGTTGTACGGTTTAGTTCCAACTGGTATTTTACAAACTCATACGGACTCATTACAGGAAGCTTCTTCATAGGATACTGAAGTCCGAGCCAGTTGTTATAAGCGACTACGGGTGGTCCGGTTTTGCCCTGCTTTGTTTTGATAATGATGACCCCGTTGGCACCCCTTGCTCCGTAAATGGCAGTGGAAGAAGCATCTTTCAATACCTCAATGGATTCAATATCATCCGGGTTAATGGTATTATTATCCGGGCTCTCCAGCGGAAACCCATCTACCACATACAATGGCGAATTGGATTGCGTAATTGAATTACCGCCACGGATCACAATATTGCTGGTACTTCCCGGCTGACCATCATTGGAACTTACCTGCACACCGGCTACCCTTCCTGCCAGCGCATCCTCAAAAGATACTACCGGGGCCTTTTCCATATCTTTCATATTCACGGAGCCTACGGAGCCGGTAAGATCTTTGCGTTTTACCTCTCCATAACCGATCACCACCACATCATCCAGCACCTGGTTATTTTGAGACAGCCGGATCTTGTACTGATTTTCGCCCGAAACAGGAACCGTTTGCGTGGTGTACCCTACCATGGAGATCACCATTACATCATTTTCCCGGATGTTGGAAAGACTAAAATTTCCCTTGGCATCGGTAATACCCGATACTGATTTGCCCTGTATAATAACAGTAGCCTTTGGCAGGGGGGTTCCGTTTTCATCCGTAACAGTGCCGGTAACATTTTTTACGGTCTGCGCCAAACAGCTGATCGGTAAACCAATGGCGAACAGCAACGGCAAGATTTTACTTCGTTTCATACGCAATATTCGTTATTTTATAGTCTGGTCTGGACTGGTATATATACAACAAACATAGGGTTTAATTTTTTGTTTTCAAATTTTTGCGGATATTTTTTTATACTATTTTTAATATCAACCTGTTACATATATTTTCCGGTTTACATGCCCCTGCCCGCTTTCTTCTGGTTTGGTTTGTTTTGGTTATTACTTACTTTTGCCGGAAAGATTTTCTATGAGCGCAGCCGCGGATGCAGGTACAAAGCAGGTTAAAAATGAATTACATGCCAAACTGAAATACGAGCAATTATCAGAATATATTATTTCGCTTATTGAAAGCGACCAGCTGCATATCGGAGATCAGATTCCTTCATTAAAACAACTGCAGTTACAACTCCGGATGAGTAAGGAAACATTGCTGAAGGGATTGAATCACCTCGTGGAAAAAGGTATTATTGAGTCGGTATACCGCAAAGGCTACTTTGTGAGGAAAAAGGCAATTGATCATAATTTCAGGATCTTCCTGCTGCTGGATAAAATGAACATCATGCGCGAGCAGTTCTATCGGAGCTTGTTTGATCATTTAAAAGAACGCGCGGATATCGACATTTACTTTCATCACCATAACTACCAGGTATTTGAAAAACTGATCCGGGAAAACCTGGGAAAGTATACGCATTACGTGATCGCTACTTTTCTTAAAGAAGATGTGGCGCCGTTATTGAACCTGATCCCCGATCGAAAACGGATCATCATCGATCTTCATGAACAAGGATTAACCGGCAACTATAACAGCATCTACCAGGATTTTGGATACGATATCTACCATAGCCTGCTTGCACTGGAAAATGAATTATCCAAATACAAACGGCTTATTCTTGTAGCCCACCCCGAAGCGGTTCATGCACGCCTGGTAATTGATGGTTTCTTACGTTATTGCAGCGAAACCAAATTTCCGTATCTCATCCAATCGGACATTGATGAAAAGAATTTCCAGAAGGGCAACGCATATGTAACCTTTAGCCGCTACAATACCGACGATGTGGCATTGATAAAGCTGGCCCGGAAAAAGAAACTGACCCTTGGTAAAGAAGTAGGATTGATCTCCTATAACGATACCGATGTAAAAGAAATACTGGAAGGTGGTATCACAGTCATTTCAACAGATTTCGAAACCATGGGCCGGTCGGTTGCCGAAGTAATTCTTGGCGATCAAACAACAGTAAAACGCAATCCTACCAAACTCATCAAAAGGAAGTCCTTGTGATGCACGCGCGCTGCCTGCCGTAGCGATAGTTCTGCTGCTCCGACTCTATTTTCAGTTTAATCGTTTAAACATTAATGCTTGATAAAAGTCTGGTCTGGACTGGTGCAACTGATCAATACCCCTATAAATTGGTAGAATAACAATATGTCCCAATGAAAAGTATAAGAGGGGGTTTAAACTTTGGAATGCTTTTAAGACCAGGGGTAAACGAAATAATTCGTATTTATTAGTCTGCAACCGGCACATCAATATGCCGTTCATGATCGCCTTTTTTATCCAATACAAAGTTCAGGGCAAGATAGATAAAATGCAGGTTCCGGTTTCCGGACGGAGCCAGTTCCCGCTGCCACATATAGCCGGTAGAAGCACCAACGGATTTTGTAAACTGATAGCCAAAACCGGTAAACAACCGGTTTCGCTTTAGGAGATCAGCTTCAGGGCCAAAAAACAGTTCTTCAAACCCGTTTATGAAAAAGGTATTGGGCTCCACTTTTTTGTTATTGATGGGTAAGGTGGCACTAAGCCGGTAACGGAACCGCTGATCGGTTTTATTCTCCCCGCTTTGCGGAAAATGAAAATAGCGCTGTTCGGCCCGGCCCCGGTGATCCATTTTCAGCTTCCCGATATTATTGGTAAATGTGTACTGCAGCCAGAGACGCAGCTCCCGCTGATACAATTCATGCTCCTGGAATGTAACATACCGGCCAACGCCGATAAAGGGTTGATTGTTCTTATTGATATTATACCCGATGCCACCCTTGGTTTCCGTATAATCCAACGGTGTAAAATGTTCGATGGAACGTGCCTGCAGTTCGGTATAGGCCATCCATTTTGAATTAAACTTATAGGTAAGTGAAGTCATCAGGAAACCTGAAAGATGTTCCTTCTTGTTGGTTTGGGCAATCCCCTTATAGCCGGTGATCAGAAATAAAAATGTAATAAGTACAATACTGCGAAACATAACTGGTTTTTACCACTGGATTAAAAATTGTCAGTAAACAGGCCTGTCTTTAACGATCGGGCAAATGATCTTTTACACTTACCGGCCCATATACACCATCAGGATCTGGATATCGCTGGGCTTGATCCCCGAGATCCGGCTGGCCTGACCCAGGGTTTGCGGCCGGATGCGGTTTAATTTTTCCTTGGCTTCATTTCCCAATGAACTCAGGCGGGCGTAATCGAAGCTGGCCGGAATTGAAAGATTTTCCATTTCGCTCATCCGGTTAACCAACTCCCGCTCCTTTTCAATATAGGTTGCATATTTGGTAAGAATGGATGCCTGTTCCAGTTCTTCCCGGGTGTAGTTGCGTACCTGTTCCTTTAGAAAAGGAACGGCGTCCACCAGGTGATCGAGTTCAATATCCGGTCGTAACAAGATCTTTTCTGCCTTTTGCTTTTCCTGGATAGGCGATGAATCACGATCCGATAAGAAACCGTTTATCTCTTCAGGCCGAAAAGTAGTTTCCCTTAATATGGTTCTTATATTGGCTATATTTTCATTTTTTAGCCGTATTTTATCCATTCTGTCCTCTGAAGCCAGTCCCAGCTTATAACTGATCGGCGTAAGCCGGGCATCCGCATTGTCCTGGCGAAGCAAGGTGCGATACTCCGCACGCGAGGTAAACATACGGTAAGGCTCTTCAGTACCCTTGTTAATCAGGTCGTCGATCAACACGCCTATATAAGCATCGCTCCTTTTCAACGTGAACGGGTCTTTTTCCTGTACCTCCAGATGCGCATTAATACCCGCCATAATTCCCTGGCAGGCGGCTTCCTCATATCCGGTGGTTCCATTGATCTGACCGGCAAAATACAGATTATGTATTAATTTTGTTTCTAATGTGTTTTGAAGCTGTGTTGGTGGAAAATAATCGTATTCGATGGCATATCCCGGACGGAAAAGACGGGCATTTTCAAAACCGGGAACCATTTTCAAAGCCGCGTATTGCACATCCTCAGGAAGTGAGGTAGAGAATCCGTTTACATAGATCTCCACTGTATTCCACCCCTCCGGCTCCACAAAGAGCTGATGCCGTTCCTTATCGGCAAAACGATTGATCTTGTCTTCAATGCTGGGACAATAGCGGGGACCAACCCCGTCAATCCTTCCTGCATACATCGGACTCCGGTCGAAACCGGTCTTTAGCATATCATGTACCTTCTGATCTGTATAGGTGATCCAGCAGCATCGCTGTTTAGCAGCATCGATTTTTGGTGTATCTGTAAATGAAAAGCCCACGATATCGGCGTCTCCCTCCTGTACTTCCATTTTTGAATAGTCCAGGCTCCTGCCATCCACCCGTGGTGGCGTTCCTGTTTTTAGGCGGTCGCTCTCAAATCCAAGTGTTACCAACTGCTCGGTGATACCGCTGGCAGCCTTTTCGGCCACGCGTCCGCCACCAAACTGCTTTTCTCCAATGTGAATGATCCCGTTTAGAAAAGTACCATTTGTCAATACCACGGCCTTGCTCCGGATTTCATGACCCAATCCAGTGATAACTCCTGCCGCGCGCCCATCTTTTATCAATAATCCTTTCACCATATCCTGGTAAAAATCAAGATTAGGCGTTTGCTCCAGCATTTCCCGCCACTTTGCAGCAAACAGCATGCGGTCGCTTTGTGCCCTCGGGCTCCACATAGCCGGCCCTTTAGAGCGGTTCAGCATCCGGAACTGGATCATAGATACATCCGTTACAATACCGGAATATCCGCCAAGCGCATCAATTTCGCGTACAATTTGTCCCTTGGCGATACCACCCATCGCCGGATTACAGCTCATTTGGGCGATAGTCTGCATATTCATGGTGATCAAAAGGGTCTTTGATCCCATATTGGCTGCCGCAGCGGCAGCTTCACAGCCTGCATGACCCGCACCTACTACTATTACATCATATTCTGGAAACATGGGTGCAAAATTACGCCATTCCTTTTATAAGTGATTCCTATAGGCCCTGCAGGGGAATTAATGGGTGAATTCTCTAATAACACAGCTTGAAGCAACATTAGCCGCATTTACAAGATTGTTTTCACGATCAGCCTATTCTGTTCCACGTGAAACGCCAATTACTACCGAAAGAACCATCCTTCTCAATTTAAGTACCAAATCCTATTTCCCCAAATAGTAGGCTTCTTGCGTCTTCAAAGTCTCTGTTCCACGTGAAACGTCAATTATAAGCAAAAGAACTATTCCTATCGAATTAAGCACTAAACGCTATCGCCCTAAAATAGTAGTTAATTATACCTCCAAAGCCCTGTTCCACGTGAAACAAGAAAACCTTTCAGTATTTCCCGGAGTAAAAGGCATGCTAACAATCAAACAACTCATCTATATTCTCACGGATATCCAACAGCAGTCTTCAAGCACCCTATAGAATTCAACAAAAAGTAAATAAGAAGTTATTCCACGTGAAACGAGAAGACTTCCCCGGTATTTCACGGAACAATAGACATAAGAACAGATATACAACAGCAGTCTTTAAGTAAATCCTTATAGAACCCAATTCAGAGTAAACAAAGAGGCTGTTCCACGTGAAACACAGGAAAAACACGAGGTTTGTATTTATTAAAGTATGGATAGCCATATTCCACGTGAAACAAGAAACCATTAGTTAATACTTCAGCTTTAACAGTTAGTTACCGAAGACGGAAACAGATATTCTGTTAGAACTACTCTCATGAATTAGTAAACTGCTCCAATGAACTAGGCTATAAAAGAATAGCAGTCTATCAATTGTTTCACGTGAAACCTACCTAAAGCCATATCTGTGCAAACATTCATCCTCCTTTTGCCGCATTAGTACTGCTTCCCCCTCCGTTTTATCATTATACCCGCATAAATGAAGGGCTCCATGAAAGATAACCCGGTGCAATTCCTTTAAAAAAGGCACTTTCAATAATGCAGCATTCGATCGAACAGTGTCTATACTAATAAAAATGTCCGCAACCATGGGCTCGGAAGACTTCTCCCGGAGGTCAAATGTGATGATATCTGTGTAATAATCATGTTGCAGGTACTGTTTATTGACCGCCAGGATCTCGGGGTCATCGCAAAACACATAATGCAACATATCCAGCGCCTGGTTGTTTTCCCTAAAGAGGGAAGTAAGGAACTGCCTCAGGCGATTCCGGTCCTTAAGCGTTACCTTTTTATGAAAGGAAAAACTGATTTCGGGTAAATGCTCCACACGTATATTTTTTCAAAATTCGTAAATAAAACACAACTCACAATAGTTAGATTTGCAGCATGGAACAACAAAAGGAACTTCTTCTTTCAGACCTAAAACCCGGGCAACGTGCCCGCATACAGAAATTTACCACGGAAGAGATCTTCCTGAAGCTGATGGAAATGGGCTGCCTGCCCGGTGAAGAGATTGAAATTATTAAAGTAGCCCCCTTAAATGATCCGATCTCAATTTCAGTAGCCGGGTATATCCTTAGCCTGCGACTGGATGAAGCAAGATTTATTGTTGTATCCACGGTAAACTAGTGCTATGCAAATTGGTTTGTTCTTTGGTTCCTTTAACCCCATTCATCATGCGCACCTGATTATTGCCAATCATATCCTTAATGAAGGACTGGTAGAAAAAATATGGTTCGTAGTTTCTCCACACAACCCGCTAAAGGAAACCACCTCCCTTTTGAATGAAAATCAACGGCTGCATTTAACGCGTTTGGCTATTGATGCAGATACCCGGATGCAGGCCACGGATATTGAATTCACATTACCCAGACCTTCCTATACGGCGGTAACCCTGGCACATCTAACGGAGAAATACCCTCAGCATGAATTTGCTGTTATCCTTGGTGGAGACAGTTTTCAAAATATACAAAAGTGGAAGAACTATAAATATATATTAGAAAATTATAATATATTAATATATAACAGACCTGGCTTCAAGATAGACATCAGTTTAGGTAACAATATCCAAGTACTAAACGCTCCCCTGCTTGAAATATCAGCTACGGCCATCCGCCAGCTGATCCGGGCAAAAAAATCCATCCGCTATTTACTACCTGAAAACGTTATTGAGGAAATTGAAAAATCGGGTTACTTCAGAAAATAACCCAACAGCAGGCAAAGAAATACCAGCACCGGTGCCGGAAGCTTGGTAAAGATCAACACCGCAGACGTTCCCAGAACAACCAACAGGTTGGTAATTTCAATGGAACCAATATCAAATATTGAAAGATCCTTTATAATATATACGGTTGAACCCAGCATGATCCCCGTAACCGAAGCATTGATTCCCTCCAGCGAGCGATAGATCACCGAATACTTCTTCAGCATGTTCCAGATCGGAAAGAAAAAAAGTACCAGCAATGCGCTTGGTAAAAAGATACCAACCATCCCGATAATAGCACCCAGTACCTGCATAGACGGGCCCATATCCTTCAATGCCAATCCGCCTGTATAGGAAGCAATAGAAAAAACAGGTCCTGGCATGGCCCGCACCATACCAATACCCGTGAGCATCTCCCCCTTATCGATCTTTATAGCATTGGGATTCTTCTCCTTCACCTCATCCGGCCGCACGCTGTATTGCTCATACATGATGGGCATTAACACATTACCACCTCCAAAAACCAAACTTCCCATCCGGTAATTATTTTCAAAAAGATTCACCGGCTTCCGGTACTCCCATTCATTCTTACGGGCCAACTCGCTGAAGATACCCGCGAGAATAAAAATAATCGCAAACAACCAGATATTCCACCATTGTATCTTCCCTGGTTTTACGTCAACCTGCGGGATCCGTTTCTTACTCAGGTTAGTCACTACTCCTCCCGCTACAATCAACACTGGAACAATAAAGGGCCGCCCAAAGAAAAAGAAGGTAATAAGACCCGATGCCAGTGCAATTACCAGCGTAACGGTATTATTTACAGAGAATGGGAAGACCGACACACAGGCATAAATTAAAAACCCTGCAGCCATAGGCACAACAAACTTGAAAATATTCAGACTATCCTCCCCATTCAGATAATTTACCAAAAATGATAATGCCCCCATAATGCAACAGGCAGGAAGTATCCAAACAAGCAGCGTAAGAATGGCCAGTGGTATCCCTCCTCTTTTAAACCCAATAAGAGTGAGTGTTTGCGTGGAAGAGGCGCCCGGAAGCAACTGACAAAATGCATTGTACTCCATCAACTCCTTCTCCGTTATATACGGCGTTTGTTTTACAAAGGTTTTCATCATCATCGCCAGGTGGGCCTGAGGACCTCCGAAAGCGGTTAAGCCATGCAGCAATACCAATTTCAAAAAATGTAAATGCCTCAGCAACATCTGTAGATGATTCAATGATTCAGTTCTGAAACTTTCCTGATAAAAATAGACAAAAAGATTTTACTATAAAACTTTCCGTAAAAGTTCCTACTTTTAAATACACACTCCCCATAAATCATCAACAATGCTTCGCCACTGCATAACACTCTTTTTACTGTTATTTTCACTCTTTGGCAACGCCCAGCAAACAGATCAAAAGTTAGCTGGTATGGTTCACAACGCCATTAAAGGATTTAACGGAACCATCGGTATCTATATAAAAAATCTGAAAACCGGGAAAACCGTTACCATTAATGCAGATACCGTATTTGCAACGGCCAGTATCATCAAAGTTCCCATACTGATCGGCATTATGGATAAGATCCGGAACGGCGTATATCACTATGATTCTTCCGTGATTTATTATGACTCCCTTTACTATGCCGGTGAGGATATCCTGGGTGAATTTAAAAATGGCGGAAAACTCCGTTTACAAAAACTGATGATGCTGATGCTTACCACGAGTGATAACACTGCCAGCCTGTGGTTGCAAAAGCTGGCCGGCACCGGTACAAGGATCAATGAACTTTTAGACAGCCTGGGTTATCCGGATACAAAAGTAAATTCCAGAACGCCCGGTAGAAAAGCCTTTCAGGACGCAAACGGATGGGGACAAACAACACCCAGAGAAATGGCCCGTATTTTTGAAGACATTTACCGGAATAAAATTTTTTCACCAGCCGCCTGCGAGCGTATGCAACGCTGCCTGGGCAGAAACCTTTGGGATACTGATGAAGGTACCTCACAGGTCCCCCCTTATATAGAAGTATACAGTAAGAACGGATGCGTAGATGAAAACCGGAATGAAATTCTTTTGGTAAATGCCCCCAATCAACCTTATATATTCAGCATCTTTACAAAGGATAATAAAGATACCAGTTGGAACCATCAAAACGAGGCCTGGGTTTTAACCCGGAAACTTTCGGCAATCCTCTGGCATTATTTTGAACCAAAGGATAAATGGGTAAAACCCGCAAGCGAAGGTTATTAAATATTTAATCCGCCGCAAACACTAATCGTTTGCCCGGTGATATACGATCCCATACCAGAAGCCAGGAACAAAGCTGTATTAGCAATATCTTCTGCCTTTGCAAATTTTCCCAACGGGATATCTGAAAGATATTTGGCTGATGCATCGCCATCATGTAAATAACTTGTCATATCCGTTTCCACAAATCCCGGTGCTATGGCATTGCAACGAATATTGCGGCTTCCAAGTTCCTTTGCCACACTTTTTGTAAAACCGATAATACCTGCCTTACTGGCTGCATAGCTGGCTTGTCCTGCATTTCCCATCACTCCGATCACCGAACTCATATTAATGATGCTACCGCTCCTCGCTTTCATCATTGGTTTAATGATCTGCTTGGTCATATAGAAGACACTGTTTAGATTCACCTGCAACACGGTTTCCCATTGTTCCTGTGTCATTCTCAGCAACAAATTATCCTTAGAAATTCCAGCGTTGTTTACACAAATATCCACTGTACCAAATTCCTTCAACACCTCCGAAACAAAATGTCCGCAAGCTTCCATATCCCCCGCATTGCTCTGCCAGGCCTTGATCCGCACTCCTCTTTCGCTCCATTTGTTTACTATAGCATTTGCCTTTTCAGCACTGCTGTCGCTTACATAAGAAAACGCTACAGCGGCTCCCTGTTCTGCAAACTTATCCACGATCGCTTCCCCAATTCCACGCGCCGCACCTGTAACAATGGCAATTTTATTCTCAAGTAATTTCATAAAACAAATGGTTTAATAACAGCTGCAAATAAAGTTAATTATTTTGTTACAATAAAGTTTAATAAAGAATCGATGCAGCTATCACCGTTTTTCTAAAAAATAAATAACTCCGTTCTTATCATCGCTGATAAAAAATGCACGTCTGCTCCACTGGATGATATCACAAGGCCGTCCATAACGGGTATTTTCTGTTTTTCCCTGAAGGAATCCACTGATCACTTCCCGATACCCACCATCTGCTGTCAGTTGTACAATAGCATTTCCACGTTGCCGCCATACGCTGGTGCTGCCGTGCAAAGCCACCAGGAACGTATTGCTCAGCAGCGGATCATCAAAATCCGTTACATATTCAAATCCTAAAGGAGCTGAATGTGCTTTAAATGCATAAGGTGCAATAGCAGGCTTTCTTACAAACGAAGGTCTTTTACTTTTTAAAAATTGTGTGTCTGCAATAATCGTTTTCCGGTACTGATAATAATAAGGCCATCCATAAAAACCATTATCCACAACCGTGTGAAATAATTCTTCCGGCTTATCCGGTCCACGGTTATCTCTACCCATATGGGTAACCCAAAGCGCATCCTTTACCCACTTTATCCCCACCGCATTCCGGATGCCCCGGGCAAAAATCCGCTGATGGCTTCCATCCGGGTCCATTTCCAAAACTGTAGCGCGCACATCTTCCGTTTCCACACAGGCATCACAACTGCTGCCAACACTTACATAAATTTTATTCCGGTAAAAGGCGATGCTCCGCGTCAGGTGCCATCCGCCATATTTATAACTCAATCCGTAATCAGGGAAAGTAGCAATCACCACAGGTTTGCCCGAAGCTACAGAATCACCGGGAGTATATTTATAATAACTCAACTTGCCTGTTTCGGCAATATAGATATATGTTTGTCCACCGGAAGTATAAAATGCTACCTGGTTTGGATTATGCAAACCATTTAAAAAGGTGGTAATTTTTCCAAATGATTTTTTCTTCTCATCCCATTGTTCCAAAATCAACACCCGGCCTTTTTTATTATCGCTCCGATCGTGCATATCGGTAACAAACAACCGCCCCTCCGGGCTCCGCGAAAAAAAACGAGGCCGCTCCAAACCCTGGGCGGCCACATATATCTGGTATCCAACCGGAATCTTTAGCGGGAACGGGCGACCCTTTTTCAACTCAATTGTTTGTGTTGTCCGCAACATAGGTTGTTGCGAAAACAACACAACCGGCTGCAGCGCCAAAAAAGCCAGCAAAAAATTCAATCGCTTTATCATACGCTATTACAGAAAGTGCAGTTACAAACCGGCTGCAGCACTGATTTCCAGCATACGGTCGATGGGTTTCTTGGCGGCCAGTCGCAGGGTTTCATCCATAATGATATCCGGCATTTCATACTTCATGCAGAGATAAAGTTTCTCGAGCGTGTTCCGTTTCATATGCGGGCAATCGTTACAGGCGCAGCTGTTATCCGGAGGTGCCGGAATGAATGTTTTCTCCGGGCTCGCTTTTTCCATCTGATGAAGGATCCCTGTTTCTGTAGCCACAATGTACGCAGTGGCATCATCTTCCCGCGTATACTTCAGTAACCCGGTAGTGGATCCGATATAATCCGCCATCCGCAACAAGGGCTCCTCACATTCGGGATGTGCAATTAGCTTGGCCTCCGGATGCTGATGCTTCAGCCGAGTAATCTTCTCAAGACTGAATATTTCATGTACCATACAGGCACCATTCCACAGCAGCATATCCCTGCCGGTAACTTTATTGATATACGCCCCCAGGTTCTTATCCGGTGCAAAAATGATCTTCTGGTCTTTGGGAAAACTTTCAACAATCACCCGCGCATTGCTACTGGTAACAATCACATCGCTCAATGCTTTAATGCCTGCACTGCAGTTGATATAACTCACCACCACATGATCCGGATGTTGTTCTTTGAATTTTTGAAACAACGGCGGGGGACAGCTGTCGCTCAAAGAGCAGCCCGCTTTAAAATCGGGGATCACTACTTTTTTCGTCGGGTTCAGGATCTTCGCCGTTTCGGCCATGAAATGCACACCCGCAAAAACGATCATATCCGCATTGGTCTTTTGTGCTTCCTGTGCCAATCCCAGGCTGTCGCCAATGTAATCCGCAATGTCCTGGATATCCGGCTCCTGGTAGTAGTGCGCCAGGATCACCGCATTTTTCTCCTTCTTCAATTTTTCAATTTCAACAAACAGATCCAACTTCGGATCCACGGCGATATCCAGAAAACCGTTCCGGTCTAAATCACTTTTTGCTGTTTCCAAAATACCTGAATTCATGATTGAAAAATTTTGTACCTGCAATGATACGACCAAGCCAAATAAAAAATCAAAGTTTTTTCAAATGACCCTTTTGACCTTTAATAATATTTATATTAATTATTTATTTAAAAATCTCTATTATTATTACGGCTGTGAATTAGTGGATAACTGCTTTATGCACGCATTTTATTTTTTTCAGGATCACCGTTACCCACAGCTATTCAACAGTTATTCACATAATGAAGTTACGAATCATATTGGTTACGGTTGCTTATTCACAAAAATGTGAATTACGGAATGTTTACAACGGAGGAAAGACATATTAAATTTACACTATGTTAATATTGTTGGTATAAATTGAAGACAGTCCACCGAAAATTGAAAACACGCACCGGTACGGCAAACTTTCATCCGGTAATACATTTCACATACACGTTTCACGGTGGGTTATGCACATTATTAATACGTAATTCACAGGCTGTTGGGGACAAAAAGGCCTCCAAAAGGCGGAAAAATCAAAGGCAGGCATTAAAAACGAATGTAAGTAAGTAATCAAATTTATTTTATCTTGCCTGATTATAAATTCTGAAAATGATGTCTTTTTTTAAAAAATTTTTCGGCCTGACGGCCGGATTGCTGTCCATAGTGCTGGCGAAAGCCGATGAAGGAATGTGGCTCCCACAGTTACTGGAAAGCCTGAATGAAAAACGGATGCAGCAGCTGGGAATGAAAATCAGCGCAAAAGATATTTATGATATTAATAAAGGGAGCCTCAAGGATGCTATTGTAAGTTTTGGCGGCTTTTGCACAGGCGAGGTTGTTTCGGAAAAAGGACTGGTGCTAACCAATCATCACTGCGGATTTGAATCGGTGCAGAAACATTCAACGCTGGATAAAAATTACATCAGGGACGGTTTTTGGGCGCGGAATCAGGCGGAAGAATTACCCAACGCTGGTTTGTATGTAACATTTATTGTGCGCATAGACGATGTATCGGACCAGGTATTAAAGGGCGTGTCTAAACAAATGAAAGAACCGGAGCGGCAAAGCATTGTTGACCGGAACATCAGTGCATTGAAAAAAGCAACAACACTGGGCAATTTCGAAAATGTACTGATCAGTCCTTTTTTTGAAGGGAATAAATATTATCTGTTTGTAACAGAAACATATAATGACGTACGGCTGGTGGGGGCACCGCCTTCCAGTATCGGAAATTTTGGCCAGGACTCGGATAACTGGATGTGGCCGCGGCATACCGGTGATTTTAGTGTTTTCAGGATCTATGCAGGAAAAGATAACCGGCCGGCAGCATATTCGCCGGAAAACCTGCCCTATGTGCCTAAAAAGGCCTTAACTATTTCCCTGAGCGGCATGCAGCAGAACGATTTTACCATGGTTTTTGGCTTCCCGGGCCGCACTACAGAGTACCTTCCCAGTGAGGCTGTAAGACAGATCATGGAAGTAAACGATCCTGCCAAGATTTTGGTAAGGGACAAAACCCTTGGCGTTATGAACCGGTATATGCGGGCGGATGAGGCGCTGAAAATAAAATATGCCTCCAAATATGCAGGCATTGCCAACGCCTGGAAGAAATGGCAGGGAGAAGTACTGGGGTTGACACGCACCAACGGGTTGCAAAAAAAATTGCAGTATGAAGCAGATTTTCAAAAGAAACTGGAAGCCGGCAACGTACTGAACGCAACGTATGGGCATACATTACCGGATCTGAATAAAGCGTACAAAGCCATCGAGCCCTATGCTCTTACACGCGATTACTATCTTGAAATCACCGGGAAGATCGAATTGTTCGGCATCATCAAACGGCTGCGGGCCTTGAAAGCGGCAACCGGAAAACCAACCTATGAAAAGGAGCAGGAGAAACAGCTGGAAAGCCTCACGGAACTTTACAAGAACCTGAGCGTTGAGGTAGATAAAGATATTTTTTCGGCCCTGCTTCCCCTGTATATGGAAAAGCAACAGGCATCTTATATAGCGCCGGTTGCGCGGCAGCAATTTGAACAGCATGGAAAAAATTATCAACAATGGGCCAATGCACTGTATGCCAACAGCATTTTCCTGGATGCAACAAAAGTATTAAACGGGGTAAGATCGGATCCTGCGGAACTTTTCCGTTCTTTTGAAACGGACCCGTCAGCAAAGCTGATGATTGGCATCACCGATTTTTACGACCGGGAGGTAGCACCCAGGTTAAATGAACTGCAGGCACAAATTAACGGTTTACAACGGGATTATATGCAGGCACAGACCCAGGTGCTTACCGATAAAAAGTTTTACCCGGATGCCAACAGTACGCTTCGTGTTGGTTTTGGAAAGGTAGATGGGTATAACCCGGCGGATGGTATCACTTACGACTATTATACCTACCTGGAGGGTGTAATGGAAAAGTATAAACCCGGCGATTATGAATTTGACGTACCGGAAAAATTGCGCCAGCTGTATCTGAAGAAAGACTATGGCCGTTATGGGGTAAAGAACCCCGCCGGCGGTAACCGGTTGCCGGTGTGCTTTATTGCTTCCAACCATACAACGGGCGGCAACAGCGGCAGCCCCGTACTGGACGCAAAAGGCCACCTGGTGGGCATCAATTTTGACCGGGTATGGGAAGGCACGATGAGTGATATCAGCTACGATGCTTCCATTTGCCGGAACATTATGGTAGACATCCGGTATGTATTATTCATTATTGAAAAATATGCGGGAGCAGGGCATCTGATCCGTGAAATGAAGCTGACAGGCACGGCTGCTGCTTCCCGTAAGTAACCGATAAAATTTAGTATATTTAGATATCTATTGATTCACATTAAATGATTTCTTATGGTAAACAACAAACACATAGCCACTTTTATTCTGGGAGCGCTGGCAGGGCTGGCGGCCGGTAAATACACCAGCATGAGCGATGAGGAAAAAGAGAAAATGATGAACAACCTCAAAGAAAAAGCAAATAAATTAAAGGACGATGCTACGGCTTCTGCAGAGCAGGCAAAGGATTATTTTTCGGAGCTGGCCACCAAGGGC
Organism: Niabella pedocola; assembly: GCF_021044425.1. GTDB lineage: Bacteria > Bacteroidota > Bacteroidia > Chitinophagales > Chitinophagaceae > Niabella > Niabella pedocola. The sequence continues at coordinate 2,073,966 of NZ_JAJNEC010000005.1, forward strand.
ATGGATTCTTTGAAAGAACATTTTCCCGGTGCTGAAAAATGGATGCAGGATCTTTTCGGAAACAAAAAAACAGATACTGCCGCTACAGACACCGGTGCTGCTGCGGATAAGGCAACGGATGCCACCTCCTGATGGCTTGTTTTTATTAAGTGCGGTACCGGTTCTTTCTTCCATCATAAGTCCGGAGCCTGCTTCTGTATGAGCTGATAAACAAAACCAGTCAGCGATTTAATCAGCATCCGGGCCTTATAGAATATTGTTTGGATTGGGTACCAGCTTCAGGATCTTATGCAGGTTCTGCTGGTAATTCTTGCGGTCCAGTTTATAAAAATAGGCACCCTTTTTCGATCCGGTTTTATCCTTATCCCGTTGTTTCTGCAATAACCCCGTAGAAAGCATTTTACGGCTGAAGTTGCCTTTATCAAAACCGGTTTCAAATACATCTTCAAAAAGACTTTGCAGCAACGGCAGTGTAAATTTATCGGGAAGCAGTTCAAACAGGATGGCATGAGAAGTAGCTTTGTATTGCAGCCGCTTTTTTGCCATTTTTACCATCTCTTCATGATCAAAGATCAGGTTGGGGAAATCCTTTATGGAAAACCATTCGGCCTGGTAAGCATCGCTGAGGATCTCCCTGTATTTTTTTATATCGATCAGTGAAAAATACGCAATGGAAACCGTGCGCTCCTGTGTATCCCTGTCGGGATTGGTAAAGGTATAAAACTGCTCCTGGTAAATATCTGTAAGACCTGTGAGTGAAGCCAGGATGCGGCTTGCCGCCTGATCGGCACTTTCATTTTTTGCAACAAAACCACCCATTAAACTCCACCGGCCTTTGAGCGGGGTAAGCGCGCGTTTTATCAGCAGGATCTTCAGATTCTGTCCGTCATACCCAAAAACGATGCAATCCACAGCTACGGCATAACGGGATTGATTACTATACTTTGCTGCCATAAAAATGCCTGGTTTTTCTACATTAGAACTTTCAAAATGACAATTATTGTTGTAAACAAAAGTAATGGTTCTGCTGATGAATAAAACAGCGTTCCCGAATATTTTATTTTTGAGTGGGGAACCCGTTTATATAAAAAAGCATGCGATACCAACCGGTATCGCATGCTTGTATAAGTTCAATACAGACCTGTATTTTTAGGAATTCATGCTTGCCAAAAACTCTTCATTGCTTTTGGTTCCTTTCATGCGGCGAAGCAGTTCCGTCATTGCTTCTTCTGTCTTCATATCCGCCAGGTATACGCGCAGTAAATTCATGCGTTGTAATACATCTTTATCCAGCAGAAGGTCATCCCTTCTTGTAGAAGATGCGGTAAGGTCAATAGCCGGGTAAACCCGTTTGTTGGAAAGCCTTCTATCCAACTGTAGTTCCATGTTACCGGTTCCTTTAAACTCTTCAAAGATCACTTCATCCATCTTGCTGCCGGTATCAATTAAGGCCGTTGCAAGAATGGTCAGCGATCCGCCGTTTTCAATTTTACGGGCGGCACCAAAGAATTGTTTGGGTTTCTGCATAGCGTTTGCTTCCACACCACCGCTCAACACTTTACCGGATGCGGGGGATACGGTATTATGCGCGCGGGCTAAGCGGGTAATAGAATCCAAAAGGATCACCACATCATGGCCACATTCTACCAGGCGTTTTGCCTTTTGCAAGGCTACCGTAGAAACCTTTACGTGCTTCTCAGCGGGTTCATCAAAGGTAGATGCGATCACTTCCGCTCTTACGCTCCGCTCCATATCGGTTACCTCTTCCGGACGCTCATCAACCAGCACCACCATTAAGTAACACTCCGGGTGATTTTCTGCAATGGCATTGGCCACTGCTTTCAGCAACATGGTTTTACCGGTTTTCGGTTGTGCCACAATCAGTCCACGCTGTCCTTTACCAATAGGTGTAAAGAGATCGATGATCCTTGTGGACAGATCTGAAGGACGGGTGAACAGGTTTAATTTTTCGTAAGGAAACAGCGGGGTCAGGTAATCAAACGGTACCCGGTCTCTTACCTCATCCGGTTTTTTACCATTGATGGTATCCACTTTTAAAAGGGCGAAATATTTTTCACCTTCTTTTGGAGGGCGTACCGCACCATGGATAGTGTCGCCGGTTTTTAAACCAAATAATTTTATCTGTGAAGGAGATACATATACATCATCGGGACTGGAGAGGTAGTTATAGTCAGAAGACCGGAGGAATCCATAACCATCCGGCATCATTTCCAGAACGCCTTCGCTCAGGATCATTCCGTCGAACTCCACGTTAAATGAAGGGTTTGTATCTTTTTTGGATGCGTATACTTTATTTTCAACAGGGTAATCTGTTTCTTCCAATATGGGTGGAACAGGCGCATCGTATTTTTCGGTTGCTTTCAAGGCCTGTAAAATAAAGGCTTCTGTAGCAGCATCAGTTTTAAATACGGTTTCTGTTTCTTCTGCGTCTCCGTTACTGTTTTCAGCAGTAGCCGGTTCTTGTTTTGCAACAGGCTCTTCTTCCTCTTTTTTAGAAGGCGCTTTTTTCTTTTTGCCGGCCGGGGCGGCAGCTGCAGGCGCCGGTTTGGCGGCCGTTTTTTTGGCGGCTGCTTTTTTCGCAGGTGCTTTTACGGTTTTTTCTGCAGGTTCTTCTTCCTTTCCTTCTTCTTCCACAAAAGCTTCTTCTGTACCGATAGAGGTAGTGGCTTTTACAATGCGTTTTCTTTTGGGGCGGTCTTCAGAGGAAGCTTTAGAACCGGTTACAGCCTGGCTGTCCAGAATTTTGTAAACCAGGTCCTGCTTGTTCAATTTTTTGGCGTTAGGAATCTTTAACTGTTCGGCAATGTCTAACAGTTCTGGAACGAGCATATCGTTCAATTGTAAAATATCATACATAAATGTGCGGGATTAATCAAAAGATTAAATCTTAAGTGTGATAATAATTTGGTAAAGAATTCAAGTTTTTTGGATTGACAAATGATAATTGATATTATCATTCAGCAGAGATGATCATATGTTGATAGGGTCATTTCTTCAGCAAAATTACTACCTTTTGGGAAAAATCAAAATTTTTTAATTATTATCTCCCCTTTTTGGGTAATTCTTAACGGGCTTTTGGGAAAGTCCTTCAGGCTTAACTGTTGCATCCTAACTGCCACCGTTTCAGCCGAATCCAGCCTGGGGGTTTGGTCATTTCCGGGCAGTTGGATGGTAGAAATGATCCGGCCGCCGGCAAAATCCCCGTTCCTGTTCATCCGCACCTTCAAAATGGGCGCCATTCCCAGGGAGCCTTTCAGGCTTATGGGACCGTAGGTGGCATAATTGCCCAGGCTGTAGGCGATCAGCTTATTGCGGTATAGCTCCAAACCCCGCGCCACATGGGGGCCGCTTCCCAAAACCAGGTCGGCACCGGCATCCACGCAGGCCCGGGCAAATGCATGCATATCTCCCCGGTCTTCTCCGTGAAACAATTCTTTCCGTTTCAATACCCGGTCCATGCCGTCGCCCTCCGCTCCCCCGTGAAAATAAACAATCAGCAGGTCGGTGCTGTCTTTTATCCGACGTATCAGGGCTGTGGTTTGCTCCGGATGACCAATATGCAGGTGTCTCCAGCCAAAGCCTGCCGCAATCACGCCATAGCGGATGCCGTTTTTATGAATAATCCGGTGTGCCTGATGATGTTTGATGCCGGCAAAGCCGATGCCGCTTTTTTCAAGCAGCTGCATGGTTTGCGCCAGCCCGGCATTACCGAAGTCGCCGGAATGATTGTTGGCAAGACTTAAAAAGTCGAAGCCGGCTTCTTTGAAATAATGCTCAGACCCGGGCGGCATACGGAACGCATAACAGTTTTTGGGATTGATACATTTTTTTTCGGGAACGGGTACGCTGGTAATAACCCCTTCCAGGTTCCCGATCAGGAAATCGCCCGATCTTAAGGAGTCCGTCAATGGCGCCAGAATATTCCGCCTGGGCATTCTCCTTCGATCGGGAAAATCGGATCCCAGCATCATATCGCCCACAGCTGTGATGATTACCCCTTCATTTGCTTTAACAGGTGGTTCCTTTTGTTCTGTAACAGGTGCGGCGGGCTTGGGCCGGAGGTCATCGCACCCGGTTATCAAAAGGCTAGCGGTAATAATAAAAAGCAGTCGGATCATTAACACAAAGATAGCCAGAATTGCTGGTGTATCGGGTGAAGGACTGCTGCGGGAATAATGTGTTTCGGAGGTATGCGGGTCGGGTTGATTTGAAGCGTGATGTGCAGCGCTGCCGGTTCATACATCCGCTGCCCGGAACAATAAAAATTACAACAGTATGCCGCATATCATTGATTGCTGTTGATGAGTAACCCGCCGGATGGCTGTTTCCATACCTCAAGGGTGGCAAAAACACTTCTTGTGACTATCTTTGCCGCTCAAGAAAAGTAATATGTTTAACAAAAGGATTAAAATTAAAGAACTCCTACAGCAGGAGCCGGCAGAACAGCAAGTTACCGTAATGGGATGGGTACGTACGTTCAGAAATAACCAGTTTATCGCTTTGAATGACGGATCTACCAATACCAATTTGCAGGTGGTGGCCACTTTGGGGATGTTTGATGAATCCTTGTTAAAGCGGATCACCACCTCGGCATCATTGAAGATAACGGGAACCGTTGTGCCTTCTGTAGGAAAGGGCCAGAAGCTGGAGGTAAAGGCCGATACGATTGAAATACTCGGCGACTCGGATGCAGAGGCGTATCCCCTGCAACCCAAAAAACACTCCCTGGAATTTTTAAGAGAAAAGGCGCATTTGCGTTTCCGGACCAATACATTTGGTGCCGTTTTCCGTGTAAGACACGCGTTGGCATTTGCCGTACACCGTTTTTTTAATGATAAGGGATTTGTATATCTGCACACGCCGATCGTTACCGCCAGTGATGCGGAAGGCGCCGGGGAAATGTTCCGGGTAACCACCCTCCCTTTTGAAAATACACCAAGAAACGAAGATGGTTCTGTGAATTTTAAAGAAGATTTTTTTGGAAAATCGACAAATTTAACGGTAAGTGGGCAATTGGAAGGTGAATTAGGCGCTACTGCTTTTGGCGAGATCTATACTTTTGGCCCTACCTTCCGCGCAGAGAACAGCAATACCGCGCGGCACCTGGCCGAATTCTGGATGATTGAACCGGAGATGGCCTTCTATGATCTTGAAGACAATGCCAATCTTGCCGAGGAATTTATTAAATATATCATCCGGTATGTATTGGAAAACAACCGGGAAGATCTGGATTTCCTGGCACAGCGCCTGGCAGATGAAGAAAAACAGCTGCCGCAGGATAAACGCAGCGAAATGGGATTGATCGAAAAGCTGGAATTTGTATTGAACAACGATTTCCAGCGCCTGTCCTATACCGAAGCCATCGACATTTTAAAGGAAAGCAATCATAATAAGAAAAAGAAATTCCAGTACCCTGTTACCGGGTGGGGAATGGATCTGCAAAGTGAACATGAGCGGTATCTGGTGGAGAAACATTTTAAAAAGCCGGTGATCCTGATGAACTACCCTGCATCCATTAAGGCGTTTTATATGCGTATCAATGAGGACGGGAAAACGGTGGCCGCGATGGATATCCTGGCTCCGGGTATCGGTGAAATTGTGGGCGGATCGCAACGGGAAGAACGGCTGGATGTGTTGCTGGAAAAGATGGAAAAAATGGGTATCCCCGAAGAAGAACTCTGGTGGTACCTGGATACCCGCCGTTTTGGAACCGTACCGCATTCCGGGTTCGGCCTGGGCTTTGAGCGGATGATACAGTTTGTAACAGGGATGAGCAATATCCGGGATGTGATCGCTTTTCCCCGGACCCCCAAAAGTGCAGAATTCTAAATGGGTTACCGGTAATCGGGCCCGTATCTGTACAAAATACAGCAGCAACCTGTTTTTAATGATAATTCGTGATAGTGGCTGTATGTATGCCACAAAAAAGGCAAGTTGTTTTATAACTTGCCTTTTTTGTTAATTATTTGGTCTTTCCGGTAACCAGGACATCCGCGGAATTTTTGCGGGAATCCGGTAATAATTGTTCCTCAACGAATCGTTCCATCCCGCAGGATTTTTATCAAAGCTCTTGCTGTTGAAGTAAACACTGCCCTGTATAGCAGGGTTGTTGCGCAATATTTTTATCTGGTCCGGGATCTGGGACGGTTTTCTCCAGTTGGCATTGCTGGCTTCATAATACCGGTACACCCCATGCCCGATGTAAACATGCCGTCCGTAGCTGTGTTTGGCCCACCAATCTACCATGGTTTCATAAGGGATCAGGTGATCACCAATTTCCCGGTACAGTTGAGGCGTAACATAATCGATCCATCCCATTCTCAGCCACAGCAGAATATCGGCATACAGATCATCATAGTTTGTCAGCCCCGCTTTTGTATTGCTGCCGGCCGGGTCCTGTGAGGCATTTCTCCATACACCAAACGGGCTGATCCCGAATTTGCACCAGGGTTTTACCGCTTTAATGGCGATGTTCAGGTTCCGGATCATAGAATCTACATTGGCGCGCCTCCAATCTGCCTTGCTGAGTTTGGTTCCGGATTGTTTGTAAGCATAATCATCCGGAAAAGGCTTGTTGCCGATGGGGTATGGATAAAAGTAATCATCCATATGAATGCCGTCAATATCATAGCGGCGCACAATGTCCTTTACCACATCAATAACAAACTGCTGTACCTGCTTATTGGAAGGATTAAAATAGCGTGTGGTGCCGTAGGTCACAAACCAGTCCGGACGTTTACGGATCATATTGTCGGAAGCGATGGAAGATTTTCCGATAGAAAACTCCGCCCGGTAAGGGTTTAACCAGGCGTGAAACTCCATGCCGCGTTTGTGGGTTTCCTGGATCATGAAAGCCAGCGGATCATAAAACGGAACAGGCGCCCTACCCTGTACGCCGGTCAGCCACTGGCTCCAGGGCTCATAAGGTGAAGGGTAAAAAGCATCACCACTGGGCCTTACCTGTGCAAGGATCGCATTCATACCATTCCGCTTGTGCAGATCCAGCTGGCGGATGAACTCGGCTTTTTGCTGTGCTACACTGGCGTTTTGCGGAGGCCAGTCGATACCCAGTACGGTAGCGATCCACACGCCGCGAAATTCATACTGAGGTTGCTGGGCAAGGCTGGAATGGCTGATAAGTGTTACTATAAGGCCAATAAGAAAAAAGCGGATCAACGTCATAGCTTACAAATGTAGCCTAACAAAACTTAATAAAAAACCAATCAAACATGCAGTTTATCCAGCATAGAGCTGATCTGTTCTGCTTCTTCTTTGCTTACATTGTGAAAGAATGTTGCGATCCGGTCTTCGGTTTCATCCAGCAGGGCCAGCTTATCAAGCCCCTCCTGGGTAATCACCACATCTACCAGCCGGTTGTCGATATTGTTTGTGCACTTTGTAACCAGGTGCTTCAGCACCAGCCGGTCTACAATGCGACTGGTGTCGCTCATTTTATCGATCATCCGTTCCCGTATCTGTAATGTGGAAAGCGGCTTTGGAAAGCTTCCTCTTAAAATCCGCAGTATGTTGTACTGTTGTACCGTAAGATCTTCCTTTTTAAAACCTGCTTTCAGAAAATACTGAAGGCTGCTGGAGGTATAGATCAGATTCAACGCTAACTTATGATAGCTGCTTTTGAATTGACGTTGGTTTATTTTTTCCTCAATGGACATAGTTCCCTATTTATTGATTCTGTTTACACAGGCGCTGTTGCCGGTCAGAACCCATTATACAGAAATTCCCGGTCCTTATGGTGAAAATTATAGAAAAAACACAAGCAAACAAACATTTGTGATATGTTTTAAGGAAACTTTACTGTTTATTAAAACTTTCTTTTAAATAAGGATGTTGTTTTAGAAATTTGTCATTATGGAATATCGCAGTTTAGGAAACACCGGATGGGCTGTATCCACACTTGGTTTTGGATGCATGTCATTAACCGGATCAAAAGAAGAAAGCGTGCAACTGATTTCAGAAGCGGTTAACGGTGGTATTAATTTTTTTGATACGGCGGATCTTTATGAGAAAGGTGAAAATGAAAAACTGGTAGGCCTGGCATTAAAACCCTTCCGGAAAGCTGTTTTCCTTGCAACCAAGGCAGGGAATCAGTGGCGGGCAGATGGCTCCGGCTGGGACTGGAATCCGGGCCGCGATTATATATTACGCTGTGCGGAAGAAAGCCTGAAGCGTTTGCAAACGGATTATATCGATCTGTACCAGTTGCATGGTGGAACGATCGAAGACAATATAGATGAAACCATCGAAGCATTTGAACTGCTGAAGCAACAGGGAAAGATCCGGCACTATGGCATCAGCAGCATTCGCCCGAATGTGATCCGGGAATATGTGAAGCGTTCTTCGATTGAGTCGGTAATGGTGCAGTATAGCCTGCTGGACCGCAGACCCGAGGAAGCCTTGCTCCCTTTATTAAAGGAACACCATAAAGGGGTGCTGGTAAGAGGTGCGCTGGCGCAGGGGTTGCTTATTAACAAACCAGCCAAGGAATATACAGGGCATGCGGCGAAGACTGTTGAAACAATACAGGATCGGGTAAAGCAGCTTGCAGCAGCCAATCAGATCACCGCGCAGCAACTAGCATTAAACTATGTGTGGAATAACCCTGCAGTAACAACGGTAATAGCCGGTATCCGCACCCGGGAACAGTTACAGCAGTTGATGGCAATAGCAACCGTGCCCGGCAAGGATCTTACAGCGGCCCTGCAAGCGGTCGCTCCCTCAACTTTTTATGAACAACACCGGTAACTATATAATGATGAATGTATGAGCCTCAACGAATAAAACGCACAGATTTAATAAAAAAAGCGCAAAAAACTTTGCTAAAACCAAAAAGGCCCTTATTTTTGCAACCCTTAATAGCACCACGCTATCAGGAACAGATTCCTCCTTAGCTCAGTTGGTTAGAGCATCTGACTGTTAATCAGAGGGTCGCTGGTTCAAGTCCAGCAGGGGGAGCTGAAAATCAATTATTTACAAGGGTCGCATTTCGCGGCCCTTTAAATTTGCCAGTAATTTGCCAGTGGCATATTTATCAGTGAAGCAAAGAGCTGTTAACACTATAAAGATATCTAATTTTCCTGCGTATTTTTATTCTGTTTTCTACAATGGCCATTTGCTGAGAAACCTTTGGCACTGGATCACAAAACGCATACCCTTCCCTTGTTTCCCGAACATGGACGCTACTATTACGTAATACAGCAATAAAGTCTTTAATATTTGCCCTGTAACAGATCACCGTACTAATCTTCTTTTTGGGCAAACAATCCAGGCTCGTGAATTTAAACCCATACCAACGGGCCATGTCCGCTACAAAATAATCCAGCTGCACATCTTTATACACGCGCTCTGTTCTTCTCCAATTCGTTACGAGATCAATATCGGAAATATTGTAAGTATTTACAGTATCCTTCCCTTCCGGTGACTTTGATTTACTATAATGAGACAGATCTGGACACTCTCTGACGATCCGTTCCCCGTGGCTATTTTCCACAGCCACTTCTCCTGTTTCCACCGCCAGTAATGTTCCTCTTTTATCTATTTGTGTATTAAAGTGACTACCGGTTGCGATGAATGTAATAGAGGGGGTTTTTAGAACTAGAGGAACATCTGAACGCTGATTTCCTTCAATATAGATCTCTCCCTTTTCTAATTCTATAAATTGCCCCTTGGAGTTGAGCCGGTCTGGATAAATTTTTATGGTAGTCATTGCATTCAGCCGGATACGGGTTCTATCCGGAAGTTCCACTACATATTGCTGCATGTTGTTTGTGCTTATTTGTTGAGCGCCTTCCCTTAAGCTATCTGCCGTTGCAGAATAAGGCATTGCCATGTATTGAACAACTCCCGGATGAACAAGCACTGCCATTTTCCCATAACGGCGCAACATGCCTTTGTAATTGCTGTCTATAACAAAACACTGTGTACTGTTCACCTGTAGCAGGCAGTAAAAATCTTTAGTGGGAATATTTCCATTGCCAGAATTATCACATAATATGTTGTTAGAACTTTCCTGCCTTTGGTTAAAGACAACTAACATTATAACAACAATAAATATGCTGGCGGCCGCCCAGGATAGGATACGAACCCTCCTGCCCTTTAGTTTTTTTGCTTGTTTTTCTTTTGCTTTTCGCAATATGGCTGCAGTCAGGGCGGCACTATCCGTTTTTGACTCCCGCAGGTTTACCGGCATTTCTTGTTGTAGCTCTTCAATAAAATCGACTATTTCTTCATCATCAAACAAATGCCACATCAATCGCAATGTTGCTTCCTCATTATTACTGGCAATGCCGTCCATGTGCTTTTTGAGCAAGTGTTTAAATAAAATTGATGGTTCTGCCATTGTTCGCTTTTTAAAAGTGACAGTATTAAAATAAAAACAGGTGTAAATAATTGCTGACTATTTTCCGAATCGACTTCCGGGCAATTACCAGCTCATTTCTGATGGTATTGGGAGAACGCCCCAGCACCTCAGCGATTTTTTTTATGGACCAACGTTCTTCCGTACTCAGAATGTACACCCTCTTTTCTTTAGGGGGTAATTCTTCAATTGCAGCGGCAATGATATTCGTTAGTTCATCTAAGCTGATCTCATCATCCAATGCCCCTTTATTTTCTGTATCTTCCAGGTACTCTAATGGAACCGGTATATAATGAATCTCTTTCCTCAACCGGTCTACTGTTTTATTATAGGCCACCTTTAAAAGCCATGCTTTGGGATGCGCCATGAGCGATACTTTTTCCCGTTGCTCCCATAGTTCCAGGAATACATCCATTTGTATTTCTTCGGCCCAATACCGGTTATGCACTACACGAAAAATACGCGCCAACAGCTCATCGCCATAATTGTCAATAATCTGGTGCAGGGCGCTCTCATCTCCTAAGGCAAGACGTTTAAACATTTTGAAAAGGTTTAGCCACCAGGTACGCTGGTAATGATCAAAATATTTCAGTTATGGAAAGTAAACAGAGGTTTCGCCTGCAATCTTCTTAAAAAAAAGTTTTTCTTCAATTAGTCCATTTACTCCCTTTTATACGATTATATATGTAGAGGGTTATTCAAAAAGGAGGTAAATCACAGCACTACTAAGATAACAAAGATTTAAGCAAAAAAGTCATTTTAGTTAAAAAAAATCGGGGGAAAAATAATCTCTCCCGGACAGGAAATCCTTAGCCAGAGCGGGATTCAGAAGTAATGATCTGGTGACAATATAACCTGAAGAGAATTGTGTGTTCACAAATTTGCAGTAAACAGTGATAGTTATATGAACATAAAAAAACACATAGAAGAGGTTATTTATTTAGTGGCAATGTTTTGTTTTTTTTATGAAGGATTATACCTGCTGGTTCGGGTGGAACATTTTGATCTTTGGCTAAAATATTTGCCATTCATGCATGGCGCTCATCGGCAGGTGAGTTATTTGCTCCCATTAACTGAAATGGCAGTAGCAATATTGATTATTTGGCCAAAAACACGTAATGCGGGATTAATATTGGGTCTTGTTGGATGTGTATGTTTTGTTGTGTATCTGTTATTAATCCTGCTTTTTACAGACACATTTGTTTTGCCTTTTCATCGGTACTGGAAATTTATGAAATGGTTTCACAAAATGCTCATCATTGTAAATATGAGCTGGATTTTATTCGGATTGCTTATTGTAAATAAGAACAGAGGTATTTTCAACGAAAAGTATAGAAAGATTGGTCACGTGTAGTATTTGCCCGGGTTTTATATAAAAATGCCTGCGCTTCCATTGCAGGACAGGACTAGCCCAAAACCTGTAGAAAAGAGTAGGCGATATTATTAACTAATAAAATGAACGCCTATGATACGGATTAAATCACTATTCGTAGCATGTGGATTGCTTGCAGTAACCGCAGTTGTTTTTGCTGGTAAACCCAGGTTTGTTTCAGGATTGTATGCTTATGACGGAAGCCAAACCGTTGAAATAGCTGGATCCTATAACACATCTAACCTGGTAACAACAGGAGGTACGGGAGTACAGCAGGCAAAGATCACAGACAGGAATGGAAATTCATTTGACCTTTACGCAGATGATATGCATTCCACTCCTCTTTATTCATCACCATCCTGGTAATTGAAATAACACAGGAGAAAAGAAAAGGGAAACAATCAATTTTTGTTTCCCTTTCTTTATATTTAATAACCTGCGTTTTGATCCAGGTTTGGCCCAGTTTGTAGCTCTGAGGAAGGTAGCGGGTACACTTGATCCGTTTCTTGCCAGGTGCTTGCTTTTATCGGACCCAGAATCTGGCTGGCGATCCCCCACCGTTTTAAATCAAACCACCTATGCCCCCACTCTGCAAAGAACTCAATCTGTTTTTCACGGTAAATGGCAGCAAGCATTTCCTCCTTTGTCTCTATCCGCTTATTATCAAGCCCCGCTCTTGCCCGAATCCGGTTAAGGTCTTCGAGCGCGCCATTCAAATTATTCTTTTCGGCTCTTGCTTCTGCACGAATCAACCATTGTTCGGCAAGTCGCAATGCAGTATTACACTCTGTAAATGGAGTGGATGCGGATTGAGCGGCTTTTCCCAGTTTGTATTTATATGGATAGATGTAGGATTGAGATTGATACGATGTTTGTCCTGTCCAGTCTCTTAGTCTTAAATCTCCCGTTTCAAACTGCGCCAGCAGTTCTGGTGTAATAACAAAATTGGGCGCTGAAGTTGCCTGCGATGGAAAAGGAATAAAATTGATTGCCTCCTGATTTGCAAAAAATGGAGATTGCTTCTTATTGGGCTGAATTTGCCATATAGCTTCTTTGCTTGTGGTTAAAAAAACATCGTTGAGGTTTGCCATCAATGAAAAGAGGCTTGTATTGTTTATTAAGTCCGTGGCCTCTGCTTCCGCATTTGCCCAGTCTTTCTGGTATAAATATACTCTTGCCAGGAGGGCTTTTGCAGCCCATTTTGTGGGTTCAATACGTAACCCTCCTGCGTTATTATAATTCTCTGGTAAATAGTTTTGTGCTTCAACAAGGTCTTTAACAATTTGCGTATAAATATTCTCTGTAGACGTTCGGCTGAGCAAGCTGCTTTCCCTGTAGTTAATGGTTGTAACCAGTGGGATAGCTCCAAAATAACTTGTAAGATAAAAGTTGGTAAAAGCCCTTGCAAATAAGGCATTGGCTTTAAGTCTGTTCTTTGTTGAATCACTAATGAGGGAACGCTCAAGACCAGCGATCACCGCATTGGCTTCATAAATCACGCTAAACGCAGGGCTCCAGAAGGAGGATAAAACCAAGCCATTAGACGCGTTAAGGCTATTCGTCTGAAATTGAACATAAGAATCCTGTGACGATGTAAAAAGCATGAGTTCATCTGCGCTTAACCCGCAAAAAATGGTAGAACCGGCATTTGCATAGTTAACCCCCGTGGATCCCATTTTATAGAACATCCCGGCTACGGCCGCCGTTGCATCATCGGTGTTTTTAAAAACCTGGTCGGTTATTACAAAACCTGTGGATGGCTTAATCTCTATTAGTTTTTTGCAACTGGTTATGGAGATAATGGAGCAAAGAATTGCAATATATATGTAAAGTTTTTTCATGTTGGATCATTTAAAATTTTGCGGAAATACCCAAGTTTACGACACGCAGCATAGGCATATTGCCAAAGCCTGGAATTTCGGGATCAATGCCTTTGTATCGGGTTAACAGAAATAAGTTTTGCCCCTGTATAAAAACAGCGCAATTTTTAATCCCTTTGCCGTTAAACAATTTTTCAGGCAAAGTATAGCTAAGGAATAGGTTTTGAAGGCGTATAAAAGAAGCATCTGAATATACTGCATCTGATGAACCAAAGTTGCTGTAAGAGATATCGCTTCCTGGATTGGTGGTAAACCGGGCCACTGTAGTTATATCCCCCGGGGTTTGCCAGCGCTTCAACACGTCTGTAAGTTGATTGGAGATGCCGCCCGCTGCTTTTAATGAGAACAGATCATTTAACTGCCGCTGCTTTCTGAAGTAAAAGGTTAAGTTTATATTCCAGTTTCTAAAGTTCAGGTTGTTAATAAAGCATCCGTCAAACTTCGGGCTTAAATCAATAATGTATCGATCATCGACAGTTTTACCTCTGTAGTCGATGGTAATTTTGCCATCGCCGGTTTTATCTTCAAAAGTGTATAGACCGGTTTGTGGATCCACCCCAGTATTGTGCAACACTTTAACGATGTTTAAAGATTGACCAACTACATACAGCGATGCGTAGGGTGATTGACTGAGGTTGGGATATGCAATTAATTTATTCCTGTTGATGCCTATTTGAAAGGAAGAAGTCCATTGCATTAGTTTCTTATTGATAATATTTCCCTTTAGCATAAACTCCCAGCCTGTATTACGCACATTAGCCGGACTATTGGAGGTAACGCTTGTAAAACCGGTAAAAGCAGGTGTTGGAAAAGGCACGATCTGATTATCACACCGGTTAGAATACCAGGAAGCGGAAAACGAAATCACATCTTTAAAAAAGCCCAGGTCCAGTGCTATCTCTGTCTTTTTATTTACCTGCCAGTGTAGAGTAGAATCCGTATGATTGTTGGGCAATAGCGGCTGTATATTGTTATAAAGAGCGTTAGCATAGGTCCACCGGCTTAAATACTGGTTATCGTAAGATGGATCGCTGCCAGTAAGCCCATAGCTGCCCCGCAGTTTTCCATAACTTATAAATGGCAGACCGGTATGCATCCATTTTTCTTCGCTAAAGATCCAGGCGCCTCCGGCAGAACCGAAGTTTCCAAACCTATGCCCTGGCCCAAACCTGCTGGAACCATCTCTTCTAAAATTAAAATTGAAAATGTACCGGTTTTTTAAAATATAGTTCAGTCTGCCAAAGGCAGCAACATATTTATATTGCACTTCTGTGTTGGACGCGTAAATTGATGGAGCAGTACCAATATTATCCATTGTGCCATCCTTTACATAACCATAGCCGGACAAAACATTGGATTTGGTATTGTTGGTTTGCAACGAGCCTCCAACCAGTGCGGTTAATTTTCCACTGCCTATAAACCTGCTGTATTCAACCTGTGGCTCTATAATATAGTTTTCAAAAAAGCTATTGCCCAGGTTAGCGTTGCCGGTAGGGTTAGCATCCGGGTTTTGGGAGGCGATCGGTACCTGGGTAAATTGGTCTGTCCTTCCATTACTGTAACCAAGGTTTGCTTTTAAGATAAGGCCTTGCATCAGCTGGTAACTAAGCAATAGTCCATTATTTAAAATATAAGTGTTGCTGTTATAAGGCCGTAGGATGGTGCCAAAGTTGTACAGGTTAGCAAGTGGTCGCCAGCCGATAAAATTCAGCTTTCCTTCTTTATTATATACATCTGGCGCATTGGGCGGGCTGGTTAAAACAGAAGGAAGAAACCGCATATCGCTTAGCGTTTTTGAAAACAAGGACGTAAGCGAAAGCTTAAACCGGTTATTGACCGAACTATGATTAATGTTTGCAGAAAGACCGGCTCTTTTATAAGAGCCGGTGGATGCAGTAATGTCTGCCTGGTAATGGTAATTGGCCCCTACGCGAAATGAGGTAAACGCATTGCCCCCGGAAACACTTAACTCTGCATCCATTGTTTTGCCGTTGCCACCCCACAGGTATTTTTGCCAATCTGTGTATCGAGTAGTATCCCACTCGGTAAGATCGGGTGCAGTATTAATATTTACCGCAAGACCATCGTTGGAAAGGGCTTCCCGCCGCATTGCCAGGTATTGTTCGGTATTCAGCATTTTATTAAACCGCGGTACCTGGCTGTAACCTGTGGTCAGCTT
Source organism: Niabella pedocola (assembly GCF_021044425.1). Taxonomy (GTDB): domain Bacteria; phylum Bacteroidota; class Bacteroidia; order Chitinophagales; family Chitinophagaceae; genus Niabella; species Niabella pedocola. The sequence goes on from NZ_JAJNEC010000005.1 coordinate 2,089,793, forward strand.
CAGGTCTGCATCTGTTTTGCCGTTCTTCCCTTTTTTAGTAGTGATGAGGATAACGCCATTTGCACCCCGGCTGCCATAAAGCGCAGTAGCATCAGCATCCTTGAGGATTTCGACCGATTCTATATCCTGTGGGTTAATGTTGAAAAACGGGCTTTGTCCATTGGCCGGACTTTGAATGCCACTTTGTATGGTGCCCTTGGAGCCGTACTGGTAGCTATCCTGCTGCATCAGGTCCAAAATAGTGAGGGGTACGCCATCTATAACATACAGGGGGTCACTGGTAAACTTATCGTTAATAGAATTGCGCCCGCGTATTTCTATTTTAACCGGGCCATTGGCATAGCCGCTGGTATTGGTAACTACAACGCCGGGCACCATGCCCTGCAAGGCTTGCAGCGGGTTCATTACCGGTTGTTTGGCAATATCTTCACTGCGCACTACACCAATATTGCCCGTTGCCAGGCGCTGGCTGGTAGTACCATAAGCCTGTACTACCACTTTATCCAGCTCGTTGGTAGCGTCTTTAAGGACTATATTAAGCGGATTATCTTTATTAGCCGTAACTGTTTGGGCTGCATAACCGATGTAACTAATGCGCAGTTTGTCTCTTTCCCGCACTTCGTTTATCGTAAAAGCTCCGGAAGCGTTTGTTACAGTTCCTTTGCCAGTGCGCGTATTTGTTACAGAGGCTCCTGAAAGTGGCTCCCCGGCTGTATTACGAATGGTACCGGAAACAGTTAAAGCGGTATTGGTTTGGCTGAAAACAGTGTTTAGGTACAGGCATAGGATAGCCGCTACAACAAGCGTTGTTATTTTTTTCATACTGCGTCGTGTTAAGAGTTAATAAATAACTCTCATGGGGCATTAACCCGGATGCAGTATGGAGCGATGCTATAATGACACGGTAGAATATTTTTAAGCGCCCCGGCAGCCGGGACGGCAGCAACCATGAGAACATTGCTGCCGTTTTAAACCACGGCTGCCGTTGCTAAACAGGTATTTTAGGCTTACAGGCAAAAAGAACCCTGAATGCTACGGCATTGGCAAGAATAAAATAATATGATGTTGCGGCGCTCATCCGTTTTGGACTGGATGAGTCTCATTGAATAGGAAGACCACATAATTATAATAAACGAATATGGGCCTTACCAGCCACCGCTCTTAGTGACAGCCAAGATGATGGTCTTACGGTAAAACCCATATCCGTTCGGAAGCATAAAAATAATGCTTCTTAAAGACATGGGCATTTTATTACCGTCTCGCCATCTTGGCTGTCAATCTTCGAGCGTCGAGACTCTTTTGTTAATGCCTATTACCTTTTGATGTTTCTATATACTACTTATTTGAGTATTACTTTCTTCAAATATACAACAAAAAACAAAACACCCAAACTATATCTCCATTTTTTTATTACCAAATCGTGCCAGTTTGTGATAAATGAACTTAGAAGCACAATTACAAACGAGCATAAAAATAATAGGCAATTTCGTTTTCGTTGTAAGAACAACGATGGGAATTGGGAAGAAGAAATTCGGACAAATTTGTGATGGATTAAGTGAAACGTACATTAGAAATCTTGAAGAAGGAAGAGCAAACATCACAATTAAAAGCTTGGTGAAATTGAAGTCGGGAATGAACTCAACAATTCCTGCGATAATAACTGGAAATAGTAGAACGTTCTCAAACAAAACTCTAAAAATTGCTCGTAGCGAAGATTTTAATACTGCAAAACAAAATTTCAGTACTCGCCTGTTTGCTCTTATGAAAAATAGGAAATTAAATTCTATTTCATTTAGCGACTATCTCGGCATGGACGAGAGCGCAACCAATAAATATTTAAACGGTAGCGAAAATCCAACTTATTTAATGCTTCTCCGGTTCGCATACGTTTTACGGGTCGAAGTAGTGGATTTTTTTGATTATGGTGGTGTTCTACCAGATAGTTCAAATTATAAGCCACGGTATCTCAACCCATAGAAAAAATACTTAAATAATGATGAATTCGTGGAAGTTATTTGATAAGAAAAAGAGCCGTTATACCTGATATGGAAGCTTTTCTATCATCGAAATATTTAGCAGAAGAAAAACAAATTAATCAACTATCTTTAATCACAGCCTAATTAACATTTTTTCTTTCACAGTCAGATCAAGTAGTAGCTATTACATGTAATAGTCAAAAGAAAATTACTCCCTAACTACAATTTCAACTTGTTCTTCCAATTCAATTCGATTAGCAACTTCTATTCTTTCGTAAATCTCATTTTGCTTGCTGATCGCTTCTAAGCTAATAGCTAACGCAAATGGGACTTCTTTTGCGGTGTCTTTATCCCATCCCTTATGGCCAACTATTGCAAATGATAATTCTTCAGGCAGTACGTTTGATTTTAAAATAACCCAATCTTTTTGGGTAGCACTATCCTGCCGTTTAAAATCTGAAATCTTTCCATAAACAGGAGATGTTGAGATGGACCATTTAATCGAATCAGAGTCAATGGTTTCATCGTCGGGCTTTTCAAAGTGCTTAAGTACTCTTGCAGAAAAAGTCTTAAAATTTTCACCAAGTTTAGATGACTCCCAAGTTAACCACGAACCAAAGTAAGATTTAAGACGTTTTCTGGTTCGACGAGGTGCAGCCGTGTATGTAAGGGTGACTTCGACTAAAACATCGAAGTCAGAACCAGCTCGCCTCAATTCCTGAGGAATGTTTAAAGAATATAAATTTGCTTGTTGAGCAGCGACTTTGCCCTCCGCGACAAATGTAATTCTATATGGAGTATTCTCTATAGCGCGGTTTACATCAGGTATCCCATATCCTAAAAGCCGAAGTGCCTGCGTATCGGGATTATGAAAGACGTGTTCCGGTAAGCGTGCTGATTGAACCAAAAGCGCTTTGTAAAGTAGAGTACTATCATTTGGAAATTTGATCGCTAATTTAGCTAATATATGCGCTACTTTAGGTGTTGCGAAAGACGTACCTATATCCCACCCAACGCGTCCAGCGCCGGTTTTTACCACTCGGGTGGATATGGTATCATGCTGTGTGATGATGTAACCATTTTTCTCTCTTAGAAAATCACCACCGTACTCAACTACCTCGGGTTTTATACAACCCCACATTCCTGGGCCACTTCTTGAAAAAGAGGAAATATGGTCTTTTTTCCCAAACGACATTCTATCGGCATCTTCAAACTCAGCGTGACATACGGATCCCACAGTCAGCCCTAATAGGCTTTGAGCAGGATTAGAAACCCTGGATGTAGGCTCAAACAAATAATCCGGGTAATTTCTCCCAGATTGAAGATGTTCTGTTATTCCCGGCCTATTGGGTATTCTGGTGGTGCTTCGAATATTGCCACATGCAAGGAGAAACAAAATGCCACGTTCATGCGTTAATTGGTCAATGGTTGCAGCCCAAGTCGACATGTGAACTGTCCTACATGTTCCGTCCGCAGCAACTGACATATTAAATATTCTGACGTCCTTGAAATCGTCTACAATCTCTTTCATCAATTGTGGTGGATACAACGATTGGGGTAGTTTATTTGAACTATTTAAAATCCTGGCATTCATTAAAAAACAAGGCGCTTGGTATTGACCACGTTCCGGAATCTGATTCCCATAAAGAATTGCACCAGCTACTTTCGTTCCATGCCCTCCGTTTGGAACCTGATCTGAAGTGGTATTTTCTTCAGGAACATAGTTCATAGAGAGAGGCGATAAAACCGCTGGAGCAAGTAAAATATGTTCTTCCTGAATTCCGCTGTCGATTATGCATATCGTTGGCGCTTCCGGATTTGGTGCGATAATTTCTACATCCATCAAATTGTCGATGTCTGTTATTGTTTCCTCGACTTCAATATTATCAGCTTCACTAATTTCGAAAACATAAGCATACCCATTAATTAAATCTTTTAACGCTTGCCCCGACATATTAGCACGAAAGCCAAAACTATCTTGCAGGTCAATGAAACTACTAACAATTTGGCCCTGGTAGAGAGTTTCTATAAAGTTGGTAAGAAAATCTTGTCGGCTTGCAGCAATCTCATCTCTTTGCATCTCTGCTTCCAGTAACTTCTTTTGCCATCTATTCAATTTCGCATTAAAGCTTTCATCTGTTTCACCTACCCGTTGAGCACGAAATGGCTTTCTTTCTCCTTGCAATTCGTTCTTTTCACTGTGTTTAGCAAGAGCTTGTAAGTAATCCTCATCAGATTCGTCTTCAATCTTTAGAGGTCTTTCGGGAAGTTTTATATAACAAGCGATAGAGACATCAACGGTAAATTGATCGTCATCTGTAATACCAGCTATGTATTTTTCTCTCAAACTTTCAGACAGGATATACTCAATTCTCCACTGGTTCCCCTGAACTATTTGCCATAATTTTGCAGCTTGATCTTTTGACCGACCATTTTCATTAATAAATTTATCTATTTTATCTGCTAAGGATTGAAAGTTGTCGGTATTCGCGCCAATGATAAACCCATTTTCCTCTTCAGAAACAATTTCAATTCCAAATCCTTTTAATGATTCGATGTCAAAATCTTTTGGATCTATTTGTAAGAATAACGGAACGGCATTTTCATCAAATATAGCAGGAAGTCCAAGATCCTCCCTTTTTCTCAAATAACTATTGTAATTCTGGAGAACATTTTGGGATTCGGCGGACAAGCGAGCTGCGTGCAATTGCCTGTTAAGCAAATTGGCTTCTGTCTGTGGATCAACATCCTTTTCTATGCGGCGTTTAGCAAATTTATATCGTCCGTCAATTTTTTGTTTAAGCGTTAGGTGTGGGAAATCTGGCATTTTTATTTGTTATAAAGTTCGTTCTCCGCTAGCGATATATCGAAGAAGACGTCTTTGATGATGCCTTCTCCTTGTATTACAGAAGACTTAGCTGCATCCTGGGCCACTTTTACAACTAACGCTGAAGAAAAACCTTCGAGTTGTTGAGCGACTTTATCCCAATTTAGTCGTTTATCAATCTTCATCGAACCGAGAGTAGTTTTTAATAGACGTAAAATTTCGCTTTTACCTGGTTTGGGAAGCTCTATTATGTCATCAAATCTCCTGAATATGGCATTGTCAATTGAGCCTTCCAAATTAGTGGTTGCGATGATCAAGCCTGGTCCTTTGAAATCTTCCAACACATTCAATAAAATATTAACAACTCTGTGCATTTCTCCGACGTCATGCTTGCCGAGTCTTGATTTTGCAATAAAATCAAATTCATCTAGCAGGAGTACACTAGGGTAAGTTTTTATTGAATCAAATAACTTGGACAGATTACTTGCAGATTCTCCTAAATAAGATGACACTACTGCCTCGAACTTGACTTTTAAGAACGGCAGCCCAATGTTCCAAGCAATTCTTTCAGCACTCATACTTTTACCACAACCGGGATAACCATGAAAAAGAATACGTCTTCGAGGGTGAAGACCAAAATGAGCAAGTCTTTCACGGGCCAAAAATTCCTTTTCAATTCTGCTGATTTTTGCTTCCACTTCTTCAGCAAGAATCATCTCATGCCTTAAAAACGCTCTCTCAACCTCTATCGCTAAAGGAATATTACTCCGTTTGTCAGTTGGAATAAGTACTGAACCACCGAAAATATTTCTAAGTTCCCCATTGATTGATTCATTAGTTTTGAGGTTTCTGTCAAGGATATTTTTTAGACGCCCAGCTAATTTTTCATGTCCTTTTTTCCTTTCATCTTCAATAATGGCTTCAGCAACTAAAACGATATCATCGTTCGGTACCCCATCAATGGATCTAAAAAGACGTAGAAGTAAATCCTGATTCATATCGTTTCCGTAATATATAGCAAATATATCAAAAATACGCTTCCTATATATTAAAGGCATCTACAACCCCAATACAATAAAAACAGTATAATTTTTAGAAGGCCCTAAAGAGCAAATTAGTGTATTTTTAACAACTAAACCAACCGATTTGTTACCTAATCCTTTGATAATAGTTCCTTTAGAGTCCTTCTTTAAATCAATGTAGAACTCAATCGCAGGCAAGGCTCATTTCTACCAATTTTCATAAAACAGCATCGGTTTAAATTCAACCTTTAAAATTTGGGATTATTGCCTTTAAGTATCGTTAAGAAATCTTCCTTAGGGATAATTTTCTCCTTTTGATACCAGTAAATAAAGTTTTCATCGAGACCAGGTAAACGATCAATAAAAACTGGGAAAGTCATGGCATCAATAAATTTTCTCCAGTTCTTTTTAACTAATGTGACATTCTTAAAATAATCATTTTCGATATTCGAATATTTTACAACGAAACCATCTTTCTCAAATTTTTTGAAATTCATTACTCCATACATGTTTGCAAAATTCAATCTTACTATATTTTCCATTTCACGACGGAGTTTTGAAAAGTCAATAGCAGTTGAGAACTTATACAAAAAATAGTTCCCATTTTGACACTCATACGTATTGTCTGCATTGAAACTCATAAAGAAAGGGTCATCAAATAAAGCATCCCGAAAATCATCAAAATTATATTCCCTTAAACCATTCACTGCATCGGGCAGACTTATTTCAATACTCAAATTCTTTTTAATCAAAGCATATTTTACTTGGCACTTGTTTGCCAGATTTTCACCATTTAACACCCAAATCATATTCTTGCTTCCATAAAACATTTCCCGGTCTACAATTTCATCCAATTTAATTGGGCTGTTCTGGATTTCGATTACCAGTCCATTTCCCAATCTAACATCTGCTCTATGAACAACGCTGTTAATATCCTTTATCACTACCTCTCTAAATTCAATAGGAAAAAGATCCTGCCAACCGAAGTGCCATTCACTCATAGGTTCATACCAAGAATCGCAATTTCTACTTTTATGTTTCCAATGCTTTTCTTTAAAATGTCCAAAATGTCCAATAACTATTGAATTACATTCCGGACATAAAGCAATTTGGCCGGAATATTCGACTTCAATTTTGCTTCCTGCTTCATTTTTTGCGTATCTCATAGTGAGCAAAATTTATACTTTTCTAAAATACTTTTGATTACACTTGTAACCGGTTTCTTTCTCATAAATCTTAGGATAGTTAAATACATAGCCGTTAAAACCAATGTATCTTAGCAATAAAATACTGAGCAACGTATAAAGGCTGAGCGAACCGTAATATAAATCCTGATCCTGAACCTCTATTTTTCTGCTTTTTCCTAGTTCCCGATAATCAGGAACTCTGCCATGCAAGAAATCGTTCCTGGAATTAATAATTTTCTCATCAGTACTATCCAGGTTAATGCCTAACGCCCTAAATGGGGCCAACAGCTTTTCCTTATTAGTCATCTGATTTATATTCTCGATCTTTCCCTTCAATGTTTTGTGATCTTTTACATGTTCATTACCTTGATACTTATCAAGGACTGCACTAAGATCGGAGCGAAGAGTCCGACTTGTTGTTTTGTCAGTTATCGGTAAATATCGTTCGGGGGTTTCATTTGTTATAATATCGGTTATAGCTTCTAACGCTACAGAAAATCCAATAGGCCTTAATAATAAATTTGTGCTATTTGATTCGATGATTAATAGAATTACAGAAAAAAAATCTTCTGATGCAAGCATCTTTTTGCATAACGCGGAGAAAATATCAACGCTTACTTTTTTCAATAATTTATGTTTGTAAAAATATTCAGCATCCCGTTTATTAATGGATAACCAACCAAAAGGATTTGCGCTCGTAGGAAATAATACAGAATTGATTTCCTTTTGGCGGGTTTGAAATCTAAATTTACTAATCTTATCTAATGATTTGTGTGAGCAGATAAAGAAGCAACATTCATTTCCGGGATAATAACCTGTAATGTACCCAAGTGCAACGGCAACAATATGAACCTTCCAAGAAAAATCCCGAAACGCTTGTTTGACCCTGGATTGGATAACCAGAAAGCGATTCTTTTCTTCATCATCATCCAAATACATTTCAATAACTTCATTGTCCAAGTAAATAGTTGTGCCTAATCGTGTCTGTTTATTTTCGTCGATATTAAAAAAGCGTGATTCCAGAATAAAGAAGAAGTCAAATCCTTTTTTTACAGGTATTAAAACTTTGTGATATCCGATCGTTTTATCTGAAAATCCCTTCGAGCTAATTGCTTCAGGTGTTCCTTTTAACTTATCTGATCGAGAGTAAATAAAAAAATCTTTCAAGCATAAAACCCTGTTTTCGGGGGTGTGAACTTCTACGTTTTTAAAGCTTCCAAATTGATTTACTTTTCTAATGCGCCTACCTTTATTCTCCAATAAAATTTCAAACTTTTTATTACGATATGTAATTTTCGCAAGGGTGTCGTTATATGCATTACCTAACCCTTTCAATATAGTTCCTTCAGCATCTTTTTTTAAATTATTATAAAACGCAATAGTATTCTTATTGAAAACAATTATCTCAGACATAAAATTCTATTCGATTGATATGTTATCCATTCCTTTTTTCCTTCCGCTTTATACTCTCTTTTCCCTGCTCAAGTGCTTTGCACTGCCATAAATATAACTCCATATTATCTAAATCCTCGCCAATGTACCATGCTCATCTCCAGTCGATCTGGTAAACCGTATGGATAATGATTTTTGACATATTTTTTGCTGTAAGCTCGTCATTCTCACACTAAAAGCTGATTATATAAATAAACGGCAAGCTCCGTTGCAACCGATTCTTCCCATTCAAATGTAAAATGGCGTTAGGCTGGATCTGTAGTTCTCAGCTTATAGCTGTTTACATAAGATGTATGTAATTGGCAATGCGCTCTAAAATTTCTGAAAGAGAAGGCTGGCCTTTGTAGTAAAGATCCCGGGAGGACTGGTACCGCAGTTCAAGGCTGGCCCGGATCTGGGTATTGGTAAGCAAAAATGCTTCGTTTTCTTTGGCCGGTATTTCCAGGTCAGGCTTTGGAAATCGCCTTTTTTTGTGTTCCTGGTATGCGTCTGTTCCCAAAAAATCAATTACAGACTGCTGGCCCAGTAAGCAATAAATATCATAATACTGTCGCATATAGTTGTTGCTGGCTTTCCCGGTTGCTTGTTCTACCCGGTATTTGGTGGCAATGGTCTGTAATTTTTCAACAAAGGTGTATCGTGGGTCGTAGCAAATGATTTCCTTTGCCCGGTTGTCCTTCATGGAAAAGGCTGCCAGGCTTTTAGCCTTTTCATAGGCCCAGGATGTTATTGTTACCGGTTTGTTGGGCATTACGGTATCATACCCGGCTTCCAGTAAAATGCCATCTTTAATGCCCTGGCGGGTTGCCGTCAACTGGTGATAAAACAATCGGATGCCACCACTATTATAGTTTTTTGTATTGTCGTATTCGGTATCGCGCGTTACCTTAATTATTCCAGGTATGTTTATTTCCGCTGCCAGTTGGTCGTAATACTCCTTTTTCTTTTGAGAATTAGCTGGTTTCTCGTTTTTTGGATTTTCGTTGATGCCTAATACTGCTGGCGGATCAATATGGATATCTATATCTTCAGAAAAGCGGTCAATGATTCCATACGCTTTGGATAAAGAGGTTCCTCCTTTCAACTGGAAGCTATATCCCTGTTTTTTTAGCCCGTACAGGCTGTGCATTATCCAGTAATCTTTTTCAATAAGTGTGTCCAGTATTCCAGTCTCATCTTGTAATATCCGGAGCAGGTCACCAAAATCATTATGTTCGTGCAGGTATATTTCTTCCATAGTTTATGCCAACAAAGAATTAAAAAATTTGACGGTAGCAACCTTTCCAAACCGGTTCACCAATGCTTTGAGCCGGCGCGCATCCATGCCTTTTGTTTTTTCTTTTACTTTCTCCAGCACAACATCACGATCCTCTGCCAGTTCGTTTATGTTATTTACAAGGTCCACCAACAGAAACTCATCTGTTACTTTCAGCGGTACATAAGGCTTGCGAACAAAATTAAAAACACGGTTCCCCAATTTAAATTGCCCATGACGTTTCGTATTATATACCCTTTTGGCATTGTATAGTTGAGTGGTTCCTACACCCAGGGTATTGTAGTCGTTATAGGAAGTAAGAAGAAAGTTTGTATCTTTTAAAAAGGACGTTATCAGCTCTTTGTCATTGGCCGGTGCTTTGCCAAACACGGTCTGTTTAGGCACATAATAAAGTCCTCCGGAAAGTTTTTCCAAGGTTCCGTCTGTTACCAGTTGTTGCAAATGCCGGTCTACAGATTTAGACCATTTCTCTAAATCCCGCCGCCGGTATACCTCACCCGGCCTTAAATTTCTTTTTAAAGCCTGTAACTTACTCATAATGCAAAGGTACAAATAAAGGAAAATGTATGAAAAATAATTAAAAATTCATGCAAATATTGTCATATAAAATTTATTATCAGTGTGTTATATTATAAGTCAATAAATGACAATAATCCGACAAATTGCTCAAAATCCAAATTTGGAAGAGATAGGGACCTCTTAAAAGGATGTTTCTTGCTGTGTATCTAATATGCTAAGTAAAAAAGGCCTGCCTTTGAAAAAGCTGGCCGTTGCTAACCTATGAAAAACACCAGTTCCAAGATACAAAAAATCAAAGAACACGAGTGCTACTTTTGTTTTAGCACGTTTAAATCAGAAAAGAAGCCCTCGGTTCCAACATCCACCCATAGTCCGATGGCTCCAGTCGCCCCTGGCCCAAGCTTCGGGTCGTTTACCACAAGAGTGGGCTGCTTGCTGCCATTAAGAAACAGTCGGGCCTGCTCACCCGTCACCTCAATACGCATCGTGATCCACTGATTTAACGCCATATCAGCATAGGATTCATACCGCTCTGGTGATTCCTTGCGCAACCGGTCAAATTTGTAATCCGGATAGGCATAATACTGTACGGAATGGTTCCTGCGCACCTGATCATCGGCTCTTCCATTTGTGGGTCTTAGATATATGCTCTCGTATCTTGTATTGCTGTCATTAATATGGAAGGCAATGCCGATGAAGCCTCTTGCAAATTCTGGTGCGTTGGGGAGCAGCCTGCTAAGCACTTTCACTTCGATAGTGCCGTTTTTGAAATGAACACCGGTTAACCTGGCAAAGGTCGGCTCATCCACAGCTTTTATGGATGAATCTTTAACAACCCTTACAGCATCCTTGCCCATTATTTTTACCTTAGAAACGGAAATCTTATTCGCTGTCAGCGTATACTGCCCCAGCTTAACGGATTGTGCAAACAGCTCCAAAGAGCTAAATAATAAAGTAAGAACCAACACCGAAATTAGCTTTTCCATGATTTTATATTTAACCGGATTATATAACACTTTTTGCTTCTGATCCTGTTACCGTTTTACCTAACGCACCAAATTCGTGAAGATCACCAAATACCTCAATGCGTATGGATTGATCAAGTCCTCCAACACGAACCGGATCAAAGCCTGTATCAAGAATCAATTGCTCCACCAGGCCATCAATACTGGAATCACCTGTAGCATAAAAAAGGACGGATCTTTCGGGCGATTGAAACGCAGTATTAGCCAATGACGCCGCACCCAGTGTTCCGAGGGCTTTTGCGAGCTTTGCATTACGGGGAAGCGAAGCTGCATTAATTTCGCCTGCTGATTCGTTTTGTGCAATAATTTTTTTAAACCCGCCATTTTCATCAGGCGCAATGGGATTGGAGGGATCCACAATGATTTTGCCTTCTAAATCCCCGGCATATTGCTTTATAAATCCTGCAATGGAGCCAAAAGGAATCGAAAGAACCACAATATCAGCCTCTTTTACGGCAGCCGGTATTTCTTCCGGCCTGGCTGAAACGCCCCATCGTGCTGAAAGTTCTTTGGCTTTTGCTATGTTTCTGTCCGCAGCAATAAAGGGGCGATTGGACTTTGCCAGGTTGGCCGCTATTGCCTGTCCGATATTGCCTAAGCCTACTATAGCTACTTTAGAAGTTGTTGTCATACTGTTTCTTTTTTGAATAATACAATGAATTTAACAAAGCAAATTTCAGCACGAACAGACCTCCGCTCCAATGACCTGCATCAAGAAACAGTATTGATCTGGTTTAAGGTTTTTTCTTCGCCATCTTATTCCGCAACCGGCTTAAAAACTCCGGCGTAATGCCTAAAAAAGAAGCGATCTGCGTTTGTGACAAGCGGTTGGACAGGTGCGCGTATACCTGCATAAAGGAAAGATAACGTTCCTCAGCGGTAGAGCTAATGTTCTGCAAAAGGCGATCTTGCAGCGTGACATAGCTGTTTTCTATGAGCACCCGGAAGATTCGGTCAAATTTGGGAGCGAGGGTATAAAGTAAAATCAGGTTATCATAATTGATCTGTAAAAGTATGGTGTCTTCCAGGGCGTCGATATTTAATGCCGATGGTTTTCTGCCATGAAAGCTGCCAATATCCACCGTCCACCAATTTTCTGCCGCAAACTGGATAATATGGGTGTTCCCTTTATCGTCAATTTTATACATTCGCAAGCATCCCCGAACAACAAAGCTAAATTCATTGCATACATTTCCTTCCTGGAGCACATATTGCCTTTTACGATACAGCCGCGGTTTGAAAAGCGATGTAACCAGGTTGGTTTCCCCTGCATTTAAAGGGATCAATGCATTAAAATAGTTAATTAGCGGCTCTGCGGAAGCTTGTATTAAGTTCTCTTTCATTTAACCGGGATGTAATTTCTATGCCAAATTTAGGGCTGTCAGTGTAAAAAATCTCCGAAAAGGAAAAAGGTTTTCTCTCAAAACCAGCTATGGGCTAAATAACCTCGCACTGGTTTCTGCCTGGTACCAAAGACGATGGATTAAATAAAATTTTACTGAATAGCTATTTGTGATCAATAACTTTTTGCAATTGCCGCGCACCGGACCGCAGTTTGTCCGCTTCCTGATTCATAGGGCCCTGTTTTTCAATCGGTCAAGGTTCTTTTATCGCTCTGTACTTTTGCAATAACCGTTGCAGCAAATGCTATGCCGCCGCAGCTTCCAGCGATGGATAAAGAGCGTTAAATAAGTCGGCTACGAGGTCTGCCGGTGATTCTGCTATCTGCGTTGCAGCTTTGCTGACAACACTTTTCTGAACAGGCATTACGATTTAACTGAAATCCACTTTCACCAGCACAAATATTATCAATGCTATAATCCATAATATATCAAGAATAAGGAAGAAAATAAGCGTATTGTATAGGGTAAATATCTTTTTCATACATTAAAATGCTTTTTATCATCTGATAGTTCAAGTCCGATTTCAATAGTGCTGTTTCCAAAAAATCCCGTTGTTCATCAGTAATATTAAATGACCGCACTCAATTCTATTTTCCGCCTTTTGCTATCTTATGCTGGATTCCTTTTACGCGGCTATACTATAAATCCACAGTAAATAAGCGAGCCCACAACTACCAGAATAAAGCTCCGGCAATACGAACAACTATTGTAATGATCCGGGATAAAGTTCCCATAGTGTTCATATTTAGCTAATGAAAAAGTAATAAACACCTGACGAAATAAAATATTCACAAATGAGAGGCGACCAGTTGCAATATACATTGCAGTAATTAACGTTATTCTTTCTGCTTTATGTTTTCCACGTTATGTTTACAAAGCCACTCATCAAATTTATCAGCATGCGGAGCTGCATTGTAATGAATGATGGTTGTATCTAATAGCATAATGGTAAAAATGTTTCCGGAACGGATAAACTTTTTTAAACTCTTGCCCGAATGCGCAAAATCATTGAACATCACTGTATTGCTCTTTGAATTTGAAAATTGATTAGTCATAAAAAAAACCATTAGTGTTTCATAATCTTTTCAATACCTAAGAAATGAATCCATTAATCCCAACCAGAACGTAACCAAGCTTGTTTCTGCTTTACATACATATATTTGGAGCAATGAAATAAAAATGATCTCCTCCTTTCCACTTCAATATCACCTGATCTTCATTGCTGTAGCGCCAGGTCATCTGCCGCTACAAGCAGCCTGAATGAGCGTCTATTGTTCATAGCCACTCTTGATGATTGTTGAAATCATTTTAAAACGTTCATTCGCTTTTATAGTATTCCGGGAATGGGCCGGAATGATTATGGATTGACCGGTTTGCAGCAAGCTTGAATTGCCATCGATCAGTACTTCAGCCCTTCCATCTATTATCTGAATAAAAGTATCAAAGGGAGATGTTTTTTCAGACAGCGCCTCTCCGGAATCAAATGAAACAGCGCTGACGTTTCCGGTTGTTTTTCGAATAATTGTTTTGATGACAACCGAATTGGGAATATATTCCAATATTTCGACAATAATGAAGACCTTAGCTTTTTCTATTTCCGGATTTTCCAATGCTAGAGAGTTTAATACCAATAAATTTAATAAAAATGACAGGGGGGTTAAGACCTGCCATTTTTTTTCACGTATCTCAACGTGTTACAATAATGGGTGTTTTATTGTATATGGATAACACAGGATGGTTTATAATTTAGAGAGGTTCCCCTTTGCAATGATTCCCATTACCTCTTCCGGCTTTTTATCAAGTCTTGCAGAAACTCTTTTAACAAGTTCTGTTTCCTTTCCTGTTTCGTACTTAAGATCATCCGTTGTCAGTTGTGGAAATTTAGTTTTAAGATTTTTAGATTGTACAGACCAATCCCCCGTAATTTTAAAGCTTTTATTTGCTTTGTCGTTCATTGTATTCATTTTAGAAATTTTATTTTGTGAAAGAATTTTCACAAATCAAAGGTGCAGTTATTTATACGGCAGGTTATTACACACTTGTTCTAAAAAGTTACATCATTCACAGGTAATGGCTTCGGAGAGACTTAATAAAATCATTTATTGTTGCTATCAGAAACGTTCCTGTGCCGGATCTTTTATAAAAGGACAGTAGGTAGATTGCACTTACCTGGCTATAAGCTAAAAAATCAATGAACAGATAAATTTGGCCGCTCATCATCAACGCCGATTTTTATCGGATACATCTATAATTCAATCAGCGATTTCCGGAACGATGAAAAAAGGTTTTTTAAATAATAGAATAAACCGGGTGCCTTTTAGTAATTCTGATTCTACTTTTACCTTTACGTGATTAGAAATCAGTATATCGTAAGCAACTGCCAGTCCTAACCCCAGTCCTCCTGGTCTTTTTGTAAAAAACGGACTGAAAATGTTCTTCAGATCATCTTTAGAAATACCGCAGCCATTATCCTCTATTTGTATTATATATCCCTCATCAATTGTTTTTGTCAAAAGACTTAATTTGCCATTATCTGTGGGCATAGCATCAATTGCGTTGATGATAATATTGGTAATGGCGAGGCACATCTGAGACCTGTTAAGTATAATTGCACAGCGCTGTTTGTCGTAATTTTTATTTACTTTAATCTGCTTTAATAGAATCCTGTCGGCAGTGAGGGCCAGTGCCTCATCTAATAACTTATAAACGGCATTATATTGTTCGGTTGGTTCATCTGTATCCCGGAAATTAAGTAAATTTTTTAGGAGGCCATCAATCCTTTCCGAGCTCCGGTCAATAATATTCAGAAAGGGAATCAATCGGTCATCAGAAATTCCCGATTTTAAAATATGCAGCGATAGATTGATATTCGTCAATGGGTTCCGGATCTCATGTGCCAATACAGAAATAAACCGTTTAGGAATGGTTTGTTCCCCCAATGCGGTTGAGGCATTATCCTCAATTGCTGATTTCATTTTTTTAAATTTATATAAATTACTTTTTATTGGTTCAGACAATACTGCGTTACCGGATGAACTGCATGTTTTTATGATAGTCCAGGACTGTGTGCAGGAGTTTGATTTTATTGGAAATTTTATCCTTTAAGGCATGGTGAAATCTGATCATCTTTAATTCAACAAGAGCTGATTCGTAATCTTTTATCGCCGCTTCAAAGAGACCTGCATTTTCATTTCTTCTCGCTTCCCTTAAAATTGGGATGTTATTCTTTCGAAACAAAAAAGAACGAATTAACACAAAACCAATGGGTAATGACATAATAATGATGATTAAATAGCAACAAAACAAATACACGCAAATATCGCTTTATTAAATATCCTATCTCTTACAGCTATTTGCGAAAAGGTTATATAATTCACACATAACCAAATTAAAGAAAATCGTCCGCTATAAGTTATCCAGCATCGACCGCCGTTTATCCTTGAGCTGCTTAAAATGAGAGGGGGTAAGTCCTGTCACCTTTTTGAATTGATTAGACAGATGGGCCACGCTGCTATAATGCATCAGATAAGCAATTTCAGTAAGCTTTAGCTCGTTATATACCAGTAATTCTTTTACACGCTCAATTTTATGCGCAATAAAGAATTTTTCGATTGTTATCCCCTGCACCTCGGAGAAAAGATTAGCCAGGTAGGTATAATTGTAATGCAGCTTATCGCTTAAGTAGCCGGAGAGGTTAACAGCCAAGGGGTCTTCTGAATAATGAACCAGTTCAATAATGGCATTTTTTATTTTTTGAATCAGTACGCTTTTTTTATCATCCATAAGTTCAAGCCCCGATTTCAATAGCGCTATCTTCAAAAACTCACGTTGTTCATTGGTGATATTTTCGATAACCTCGATCTCTCCCAACTCTATTAATGCGTAATGCAACCCCAATTTAACAAGTTCATCCTTCACCACCATTTTGCAACGGATACAAACCATATTTTTAATATATAATTTCAAAAGAGCGGTGTTGGCGTTAATGCCTTCTGCTGCAAATGTACCTACTATTCCCATCCTGATAATTTAAATATCATGCCCGACTTACAATATGCAAGCTAACACAGAGGGTAATCTATGGCAGAAAAGCAGAGTGCTTAAAAACCCTACTGTTCCAATCCGAAACACGGGAAACTATCTAAAGCAGTGAGGTGCTGACAGTTATTCTATTGGCAGGTTCAGCGAAGGCTGCATTTTTTAAAAGCCGTGTTAAGTAATTATGACGTACGCGAACTCATTCCTGCCCTAGGTTTTAAGAATAACTTTCAACGCTTATTTAGCCTGGATTCCTCCAGATCGAGGTTGTTCTCCAGATCTCTTATCACCTCTTCATCATATAGATTTTCCTCATGTATGCTGTGCAGCCCCAACCTCCGGAGTTGCAATAGCTCAAGCAGAATCTTTTTATTGAGATCCTGGGCTGAATCCAGGAGGTCTTTTTCGTCTTGTTCTTTACCTGCCGCAGTTGCATTAATAGTTCTGCGAATTTGTTCCATGATGCGTTGTATAGAGCTGTATTCCGCCATTTCTGACGAATAATTGGATTCCAGGTATGTGGCCGACTGCCTGGCAAGGCGTAACCGAATGGCATCCATCTGTTCATTTGGGAGAAGGTTCTCCTTTGCGTCCTCCACCTTAAGAATCCGTAAGAAAACGGGCAGGGTAAGGCCTTGAAAAACCAGCGTTATCAGGATTACCACAAAAGTAATAAACAAGATCAGGTTACGGTGTGGAAAACTGCTCCCATTATCCATTGTCAGCGGAATAGTAAGGGCAGCAGCCAGTGAAACTACTCCGCGCATACCGGCCCAGCCAATAATAAACGGAAGCTTCCATCCCTGCGTTGGTTCTTTTCTTCTTATGCTGCTGCTCAGGAGACGAGGCAGGAAAAAGGTGAGATAAACCAGGATAATTCTGATCAATATAACAATGCCACTAATAAGGAGGCCATATCCAATAGCCTCCTTCAGGGAATAACTTCCAAGCCCTTCCACGATCATAGGCAGTTCCAGACCAATGAGGATAAAGACAAAGCCATTCAGCAAAAAAACCAATATATTCCATACCTCCTTATTTTGAAGTCGTGTACGGTAATTAAGAAAATCCTTTGCGTGGGAAGACAGATACAGTCCTCCGCTAACTACAGCAAGTACCCCGGACCAGTGAAATTCTTCTGCAATAACGTACATCAGGTATGGAGCAATAATAGTTATGGGGGTAGTCATACGGGATGATTTTGCCCATGAACGAAGTATCCAGAACAGTAAATAGGCCACAACAAGCCCTACAGCAACGCCCATAAATGCAAGCACTGCAAAATCGATTGTCGCTTTTCTAAAAACAAACTGATTGGTCAGTATGGCAACTGTTGCGAACCTGAAAACAGTTAGAGAAGCTGCATCATTTACAAGGCTTTCTCCTTCCAGAATAGTAAGGCCACTCCTCGGCATTTTCATTCCCTTTAATATAGAAGTAGCTGCTACGGCGTCCGGAGGCGAGATAATGCCACCTAGCAAAAAACCCAACGCGAGCGTAAAATCAGGGATGATCATTATGGATAAATAAGCAACGGCCAGAGATGTGGAAAACACCAGGCCAAACCCCATCGAGAAAATGGAACGCTTCCAGGTCAGAAAATTCCTCCAGGAAGTATTCCAGGCTGCTTCAAAAAGCAACGGAGGTAGAAATATCAGGAAGACGATATCGGGATCAATATTGACATTAGGAATGCCCGGCACAAAAGAAATACTAAGGCCGCCAATTACCAGAAAAATAGGATAGGACATCTTCACCCGCTCACTTAAAAGATATAACAGCACCATAAAAAAGAAGAGAACCAGGACAATCAGAAGATTTTGATGAACCATCCTTTAAAGGTACACATATACCTTTTCCGGCTTCTGCTTATTTGTGAAAGGCTTAGGATCAGCAATTAACAGGCAGTTGAAATTTGTTACATTCAATAGCCGACCTAATAACACAATAAAAGTGCATTACGGGCGCATGAGCCCTATATCGTTAGCTGATAAAATAAATTAGTTGTTACACCCGAAATGTATTACCTTCATAAAGTATACGGGCATAAATACGCCACCATCTAGGATAAGATCAGTTACAATATCTATTACACAATAGTTTTTATTTCTCCTCTCCTCTTTTTTGCCGCTTTCATTTTGCCTCATTTTTAACAAAAATATTTATTACAATGAACATGTATGTTTCTAATCTGGGGTTTTATGCCTCAGACGATGATTTACGCGAACTTTTCAGACCTTTTGGTCAGGTGTCCTCAGCAAAAGTAATCATGGACAGGGCCACTGGTAAGAGCCGGGGCTTCGGTTTCGTGGAAATGGGT
Organism: Niabella pedocola; assembly: GCF_021044425.1. Taxonomy (GTDB): domain Bacteria; phylum Bacteroidota; class Bacteroidia; order Chitinophagales; family Chitinophagaceae; genus Niabella; species Niabella pedocola. The sequence continues at coordinate 2,108,838 of NZ_JAJNEC010000005.1, forward strand.
TCTTTAGGGGATGCCGCTTTAGCAATGAGAGAACTGGACGGAAAGGATGTTGAAGGCCGCAGGATCAACGTTTCTGCTGCTAATCAAAGAGAAGACCGGTCTGATAAAAGAAGGTGGTAGATAACCAATATAAGGGGGAGATTGGCCCCCTTATTTTTATATAAAAAAAATTTGACTAATGACAACCGTAATGATTAAAGCTTTGGTGTTAATGCTACATTAGTGTTTGCATAAAACAGTATAGCAGCATTCTATAAGTCAGGTAAGTGCTCAGAATTTACATCAGATCATTAAAACGGTTTGCCAATCGTTGAGTAACAAAAAATATTCTGATGAAAGTATTATCCGATTTAACAGATCCTACTTATACGGACAAGAGCCGGTTTAACTCTTATGAACGATTCTGGCTGGGCTTTATGAACGATAAAAGAGACCTGCCCTTTCTATACCTGCTGACCCGGATCCACCTATTTATACTTCCTGTAGCAGTGCTACTGTTTACACCCCTATTAAGCGGATGGATCTGGTGGCTGACAGCCCTTGTTTATTTTTACTTTTCTCAATTCTATTTTAAAGGTCGCTTCGGACTGATGTTTCATTGCCTGTGTCACAGGAAAATGTTCAAGCCCGGATATCAGCAAAAAATTCATGGCTACATCAGCTGGATCATTTGCCCGTTATTCGGGCATACACCAGAAAGCTACTTTAGCCATCACATGGGCATGCATCATGTCGAAAACAATGATGAGGAAGACTCCAGTAGCACTATGCCCTATCAACGGGATAGCTTAAGGGGCTTTTTACTTTATTTCTTCCACTTTCTTTTTAAAGGTGTAATAGAAACTTTTCAGTATCTATACACCCGCAAGCGGAAAAAATTATATACCCGTCTGACAGTAGGAGAATGCAGCTATATCGCTTTTTGTATTGTACTTTGCTTTTTAAATCTGAAAGCAACTCTGATCGTGTTTGTATTTCCTTTACTCTTTGCAAGATTGGTTATGATGCTGGGAAACTGGGCGCAACATTCTTTTATCGACAATGAAAATCCCGGAAATATCTATACCAATGCTATTAACTGTATCAATACACCATATAATCATACCTGCTGGAATGATGGATATCATATCATACATCACTTAAGGCCGGGAATGCATTACACAGAAATGCCACAGGAGTTCTTAAAAAAACAGGATGAGTTTGCCCGTCAAAAAGCCATTATCTTTGACGGAATTCACTATCTCCACGTTTTTTATTACCTAATGACGAAGCGGTACGATAAATTGGCCAGGAACCTGGTCAATATCAATAATACATTCGAAACGGAAGCGCAAGCCATTTCCCTGATAAAGAAACGCATTCAAAAAATCCCGGGAAGACATGCACACATATAACGTAAAATAAACCATCAGTGGTTTTAATTCATTCCGTGGGGAACAACGACTTTAGAAAATCATATAAAACCCATGCGCATTCCGGTTCAATTTGAATTTGAAGGGAAAACAATCTTCGGTGAGCTGAGAAGAAGTAGGAGAATGAATTCCAGACATTATCGACTATACGTTAATAATCGAGAAGTGGGAGAATTTTTTAAGACAGAGCGCTCCGGTTGGCAGTATACAACCAAGCAAGGATATTTTCCTGTAATAGCTATGCAGTTATTGACCTATGTGGTTGCCGAATAAGGCTTCTGAAATTACTTTCGGGCTTCGGCAATAATGAAGTTATCCTGGTTGATTTTAAAAAATCTTGCTTTCTACATTATAAGAACACTTTGTTTTTCAACAACGCCTATGTTTCATTATGCAGCAAACACGGAAACAGGAAAGCGCACCTTAATACAACGGACAAATACTAACGAGTAGTAAAAACACTCCTCCTGATCCAGTTAAAGGCAGACACTTCACTTTTTGCCATATCCGGCAGGTCCCGTGTGATTGTTTGTTCAATAATCCGGCCTTCATACAAGCTCACTGGTCCGGCTAGCGATGCATAGAAATTGATCAGGAAAAGAACCTGGTCTCCATTATTCTTATCAAATCTTCTGCGGGTAGGCTCACCGCTAAAAGTATGCCGCCCGTTATTCCAGGTATAATGAGTACCTGCCAGGTCTTGTTTTTTGAAATGCATGCTATTTATGAATATTTATTTTAAAAAATAATATGAAACGCGAACTCTTATGTCATGAGTACGTAAACAAGACAAAGGTGACTGGCTCCTTCTGCCTGTTAATTACCATTTTTGTTTTATCAGTCAGCTCCTATCTCTCTTTTGCTACGGAAATGGCAATTTTTTTTCCCTTAACCTCTTTGCCATCCAGTGTATGCATGGCCATCGCAGCTTCCGAAGCGGAAGCCATTTCCACAAATCCAAAGCCCCGGCTTCTGCCGCTGATCTTATCCGTAATTACTTTGGCAGAATATACTGTTCCAAATGGATTAAAAAGCCCACGAAGATCTGCATCAGAAATATGAATCCCCAGATTCGAAACATACATGTTCATTGTAATAAGTTTTTTTGTTAAAAATGAGGCTAAAGAGAAAGAATGAAATAATCAGGAATAAAATTTTACGCTACATCCACCAAATCCCTTGTGCAACGAGATTGTAGGATTTAATAAACAAATGACTGATATCACCCGGGGAGGAAAAAATCACCCGGCTATCACTCGGCGTCACTAGCTCTATCATATCATTTTTAAGATTTATAGAACGGATTTCGAAGGCATCCGTATTTTCTTTACATGTCTCATCAAACTGTTCTTCTGGTGCTCCGTTAGAAGGAAATCTGCGTATGATATCCCCCTTCCGCAGTAAAGCGATCTGTGCTGTTGTTATTTTATTATTGGTCATAGAAATCATTTTATCAGGTTGAAAGGGATTATTAAAGCTATAATCAGTAAGCAAGGAGTTAAAGAAGCTCGGTCAAGAAATGCTAAACACACTATCCCTAAGCGGAAATAGCCGCTTTTTTAATGCCGGTAACAATATAGTAGAAAGATCCGCTCCTTAGTTCTTTATACCCTTCCCAATCGTCTAAATGTATAGCAGCTCCGGTTGCCGCATAGTTGCTTAATAAAGCGATCGCATTGCTGGTAAAACAAATTTTGGCAGATATAATTTCTTTATCTCCGCTGAGAATTGTCAGCCTGCTAGCCGCGTGAAATTGATTTTTAGACATAGAAAGTATTTAATTTGTACATAAAACAAGGAAGAGGCATCACGTCTTAAGATGCGTTGTCTTTTTTGAAAAATGTATGATGCGCAATCGTTTTAATAACAGAATAATAGGATATACCGGATCAATTTCATGCCAGCGGCTGCCAAAATTTACAGAAGAAGGCTTTTTATGATGATTATTGTGGTACGATTCCCCCAGCATCAGCACATCCACTACTAACAAGTTGCGCGACGTATTTCCGAGTCTGAAATTTATATATCCGTATTTATGGGCGAACCAATTAACCAGCGCACCATGAAACGCGCCCATCGTAATAACAACAGGGAGCAATAAAAACCACCAGAAAGAAGATGCAAAGATTAAAAAGAAGGATATATATATTGCCACCCAAAGCAGACGTGACAGTGGAGAGTTTGCCCAGTGGTCAAAACCTCCCCACTCCGGTAAGTTCCTTACGAATCTTGGCTCTACGGGATAACGGTTGTGTACAATACCTGAGTAAATGGTTCTGGTACGCCACATCATACTGAAAATATTGGAAGAAAAATTTGGAGAATGCGGATCTTTTTCTGTATCTGTATAAGCATGATGCATCCGGTGCATGATAGCATACGCCCGTGGGCTCATATATGAAGATCCTTGTGTAATATAGGAAAACAGAAAGAAGAAACGCTCCCAGAACTTAGTCATCGTGAATGCTCCATGTGCTGCATACCGGTGCTGAAAAAAGGTTTGGCTGAACAGTGAAAGATACCACAGCGCAACAAAAAAAATTAAAATAGTCATACTACTATTCGTAAAACAGGAATGCAGAAAACCTTGTTGAAAAAGAGTCACTTTTGAGGAGAAAGGAAGGGAGTGATAACCCGCGAATGTTTAACTGTATCTGTAACTGTATTAAAGATACGCTTTATTAATGGCATAGTCAAATAATATATTTTCAAAAGCCGGCGTAAAGCAATAGATTTGGACTCTTTAAAAAATCATTTACGGAACATGAAGGCCAGGTAATTACAGATTGTTCATTACTCAATATTTTGCTGGACAGTTATTTATTTGTGCCTACAGATTTTTGACGTTGCTTTACGCCGGACCGCAGTTTCTCCGCTTCCTGATTCATACGATACGCTTTTTCCAGTCGCTCCATATTTCTTTTATTTTCCTTCTCCTGTGCTATAACCGAATCCCTCAATTTTGGATTACATGTATAAATTTGATCCACTTTGTCCAGATAACGCTGCATTGGAACGAGGGCTGTATCCAGCCGGATGAGCCTGTACTTGGTATCATTTTCCTGGAATTGCCCCAGTCTTTGAAAGGTATTGTACCATCCACAGCAAAGCAGGCAGACGGCAATAAAAAGAACCCCGGTGGCTATAATGATCTTATGTACATGATGGTAATGCTCCAGTTTTTGGATCAACGGTTCTGCTAACCGCTCACGAACGGCAGATAGTTCCCGACGCAGTGCTTCTATTTCCTTAGCAGGAAAATTCTGTTTGCTGATAATACGTTCAAATCTTTCTGCTTCCTTTTGAACTATTACCGCTGTATTATTTTCGGTGAGTTTCTGCTGCTGCTGGTTCTCAATAACCTGTTGAATTTTCCCATGCTGTTCTTTAACTTCACCCGTCAAGGCCGCGATATTTTTGTTGTTTTCCTGGTACCGTTCCGAAAACTCATTCAATACAAACAATACGGATTCTTTTTCCTCTGTTTTTATTTTTTCTTCCACAGTGATATAGATTTTATGTTTTTAGAGACTGCCGTTAAATGCCAAAACCGCGTTTTTTCTTCTTCTTTTTATTATAGCGATAATATTGTTTCATGGCCTCGGCAGCAGACAGTTCGTCCGGTGCAGGGTAATAGGGTTTAAACAGTTCAGCAATCAGGTCCGCTGCAGCGCTCGCAATCTGCATGCCGGCTGTGCTCATGTCGATTAATCCCGAATCAAGTATACCCGGTATAAAAGGTGTGTGCTGGGAGAAGGACTTATCGGCTTTTTGTCCATCCGGTCCTATTTGCAGCACCTGTTTTGCCAACAGGATCTTTTCAATAGTGGCTAAAGAATAGCCCAGTTCAGACCCTTTTACCTGCACTTTTTTGTCATCAATAAATGTAATCCCACGCCCTTTGATAACTGTATAGCTCAATTGCTCCATTTTTCCGGAGAAGTCAGCCAGGTTGGTCGCCTGCCTGAGACAACGCTTCAGGTCTTCCTTCATTTTTTCTTTCCGGGCATCGTGCCTGGGTAATAGCTGCTGATCCTTGGGTAAAAATTGTTTGGGGCTGAGCACGGCTGTAAGTCCGTACTGCTTTTCCAATCTCCGGCAGAGCTTGTCCAATTTGTAAAAATTATTACTGGTGCTGGCCGCTTTTCCGTCAAAGCCCACCCGGTTCGCTACCAGGTGAATGTGCTGCTCTTTGGTGTCGTGGTGCTGAACGACGAGGTATTGGTTACCGGCAACACCTAATTCTTTGGCCATTTCTTCTGCAACGGATAACCACTGGTGGCGGGCGAGTGTTTCTCCGGGAGCCAACCGGATAGAGGCATGCAACACGGGTTTTTCTACCCGTTTGCTCAATTTTTTTACGTCCCGGAACTGTTCTGCCAGCTCCTTTTTATTCCCGTAGCACTGATTATAGGCCAGTACTTCCGCCCGGTTTTTATGACGTAAACCATCCCCGGCCGTCAGCTTTTTTTTCTTTTCATCGGTCAGTTGCTGTTTATCTTCCAAACAGTAACCAATACAATGGACGAATGATTTTCCTATGGTTATCGTAGCGATCATTGTAAATAATTTTTAATGGAGGATGCAATTCCCTTCAGCTCTTTTGATAAAATATCCAGCGCAGCACGATCTACCGGCGTTAAAATATCCGTCACGCTGTTATGTCTTTTTGTAAGCTGGTTCAGGTTCGCGGCCATGTGATTGAGGGTGCCGGTAAGCAATAAAACTTCTTTGGGCAGCGCTTTTTCTGTTACGACAATTTGTCCGTGCAGCCCCATTGAGCGCAAAAATTCTGATAAAGTCATCCCTGCTTTTTTAGCGTTACCTGCGATTCGTACCTGTTCATACCGGCTGCATTTGAGCGTCAGCACTACATTACGTTTAATGGCCTTAAACGGCCTGCCGCCTTTGTTTTTAACGGGTTTATCTTCCTGCTTCATAGGATTGTCTTATTTTTCGAATGCCACCCCAAGCGGCATGAGAAGCCCCCGAATCACGCCCCAGCGCGATGAGGGGCCAGCCGTTTTGGTATTACCAAAACATTGCTGGCTACCTCAACGTCGAAGAGGTTTTCTTGTATTTGATCGTTCAAAATGTTCGTCATTTTATTTGCTGTAGGATGCTTTAAAGGGTATTCAACTGTTACGACTTCGGAGTTAAACAGCAAGGAGCCAATGTGCAACAATTGGTACACCTTGCCGTTACCTTCGATGGGAATTAAGAGCGTTTTAATTGTTACGAACCGGGTTGCTTTTTGAATGAGTGGAACCTTTAGATTTGCATCAGAGCCTTCCGGAAAAATTGTCAGCCGCGAAGTGTGGTCCACCAGTTAGAGCAGGGTTACCTTAACTCGTCTCTGTTAAAAACCTTCGGATTGTCAACACCATATTTGCGGAGATTATTCTTTAGGTTCATCCATAACTGGATATTGTAATCGGCAATTTCATGGAGGTCTGTATCTGTTAAACCAAATGGATTTTGTACCGAACCAATGCTGCTTTTTCTTTGCTGGCCTGTGGAAGAAGTGGCGGATGCCTCTGCGCCACCGGTAAGGTTTTGCGGCTCTATGTAGGCAAAAATTGTTGGGGTGGCGCCCTCCCCGATCTGCAACCCCGGCCCGATGGCCATACTGTCTCCATAAAATCTGATATGTTTTCCTGAGTTTAAATACAATACTCTTTTCTTAAAATCTGTCATTGCTTTTATTTTATTGATTAAAAAATATTTCACTACCTGCCGAGACCCAGGCTTCGTTTTTGAACCGCGCGGGCAATTTCCTCGGGTTCACTTTTTTCCAGGGGCTGCTTGTGAGAAGAAAGACTTTGCCGGGTCAGCCATTCATTTAGGTCTGCGTATCCATAATAAAGCAGACTGCGGTCTTTATATTTTGAATTTTCTTTTATAAGCTGAGCCGTACATTTTTGTCCGGCGTTATCACGATCCAGGTATAGATATATGGAAGCGTGCTGCTCTATCACCAGCCGGGCTTTTTCCAAAAAGGCCAGGGAGTTCAGCACCAAAATGTTTGTATTCGTGATCTCCGTTTTTTGAATGACGGCATAGGTTAGGAAATCGAAGAAGCCTTCAAAAACGCTGATCTCCTCAGCGCGGTTGTTCAAAAAGGATACGCTTTTAGGCGCCGTGCTTCCTTTAAAATGTGCATTACGTAACTCGTATCCACCTGCGTTATTGGGAAAGCCAATGGCGTAATATTTTCGATTGTTGAGCTCATATTGTACTTCCCGGCAATATTCCCGGGCTATTCCAAGTGATATTTTCCGTTGCCCCAGGTAGGTAATAAGCGCAGGTGACACAATCGGGCCGGTAGACAACACCTGGATTTTTTTCTCTTTATCAGGGAGCGGAACATTACCCGAATGCGGTAAGTTTTGCAACGGATTGCGATGAAAAGAAAGAAAATCCTGTAACCTGGTCAATGCTTCCGGAATGCCACAGCTGTGATACAACATGCACAGGTCAATAATACTTCCGCCTTTGCCAATCCCATGATCATACCACAGGCCCTTTCTCCGGTCAACTTTAAACGACGGTGTATTTTCATTTCTGCCGGGCAGCGGGGATAAATACCAATATTCCTGGTTATGGCTCATCCGGGGATCGGGATAGTGCCCCAGGGATTCCAAATAATCGACCAGGTCAATTTGTTTTGCGTCGGTTGTAGTAAAGCGTTTCATTTTTCATTCGGTTGATAGTGAATGTTCTTTTTTTGTTTCACATATTCCAGTACTTCGGACCGGATAAAGTAGACCCGGCCGCCTTGTTTATGAAATGGCAGACCACGGTTCATCCAGTCGTGCAGCGTTACAAGGGAGATCCGGAACATGCCTGCGATCTCTTTCCGGTTCAGCAGTGGCTCGCCTTCTTCATTGTTTTGTGAGCTGGGTGCGGGAATATTTTCCAAACATTCTTTCACCGCCTCCCTGATCCACCGGCGAAAGTCTCCTTCATTAGGTAAAAAAACTGTATCCATAAAAATTCGTTTTATGGAGGCAAGATGGGTTAGAAAAGGAGCAAAGTCAATGATGGATACAGTATGGATTTTTATCCATTGAAAATAAATTGCTTACAAAATCTCATGGTTAGGTTTGAAAAGATAAAGCAGCAATAAAAAAAAGAATTAAGAGGTCCTCAGTGATAGAAAAACTCCTCTAAAGCCTGGATCAGTTGTTGTACTTTAGGATTTTTATAGTTCAGTACTTCTCCTTTGTCGCCAACTCTTTTTTGCAGGGTATTTATTTTTCTATCCTTAAAAGCAGCGAAGTGCAACTTAAGTATGGCTGCGATATCAGTGTCTGAGAATTTTTTAAACAGCTGTTCGCCTTTCTGCAGGGACGATGGAGCCTGTACCTCCTGCAGTAAGATCAGGAGCTGTACTATACGTTCTTCGTGGTTACGGTTATTGAGTTCAATATTGCCGGTGGTAAAAGAATTGGTTAATTCGCTGAGTCCGTTCTCGGTCGTTTTCATAATCTGGTCGATATGCATCGATAATTTTTCAGATAATATTTTTACCTGTTGGTCAATATTGGAGGCATTTTTTGATTCCGCATTTTGAATAATTGTATGAAGACCCATTTCTAATTCCTGTTTCAAATCTTGTTGTTCCTGTTGAGCTTTTTCTTGGAATTGTTCCTTCATTACTAATTGCTTTTCAGCAACCCAATCAAGAGCTGTTACCAATTTTCGTGATCTGTTTCCCGATTTTTTTAGCCGGTCATTGATTTCATATTGAAGGAAGCGAAGGAAGTCGGCTTTCTCGGGATATAGGTTATAATGAAACTCTAGGTAATTAATAATATCAAACCCTTGATATTCATGCAGCTTGTTGAAAATTTCATTTAAATAGCGAATTGCAAATGGCTCTTTTTGGAAATACAAGTAGAAATCGTTTTGGTAATTACCCAGCCGGTAAGAAAAGTAAGGCGTAAACCCTCCTGAAGTGTTAGAATATGCCGACCTGTATCCAAACGTTGCCAGCATGTTTCTGACGAAAATCTTAGAGTATAGCCATTGTTTGATTTTCATATGTTTAACAGGTTACAGAGACTTGGCAAATTCAATTTAAAGATACATTTTTTATAAATATAGCAGCTTGTTGTAGATTTGAAGAATTGTCCTATGAGAAGTCGGCGCGAACTGCGCCGGCTAGTAACCTTCTTTTAAAACGGTAAAGCCATTCAAAATAACTGTGATTAATTGAACTGGTTTTTCCGAAAAGAACTTTAATAAAGTAACAATTCCCCGCACTATCAAGTATGAAGAAGGGTCAATCAGCCGGTGTAGAGCGTTTACTAATTAAGAGGATGTTTCAGATTGTTAAATAACCCTTCTATCCTCTGCGGCTCCTTCTCTTTTATTAGACGCAAAGAGTTTGACATATTGGGTTGTTGGTCTCTTGAGAAATACTATTATGATTAAGATACTTAATGGTCAATTGCTAATTCGTTTCGCAGGTAGTTTTAATAACGGGGACCGTTTTTTGTCGATAATTTATTGAGAACGTGTTTTACCTCATTAAGCGACTTCAATATGAAGAAGCATAGATATCGAAGTTTGGAGAATATCGATCAATAGAAAGGGAAATCAGCGAACGGCCAGCTGGGTTTAATCACAGATGTTACAGGTTAAAAACGAGTTTGTTTTATCAAAAACTGGTTGCTATTGATATTTATTTGCTTTCCCTGCACATTTTTTTTTAACTTAGCCTGGTATCGAGACGGTCGTAAGTCATAAAATTTTCAGATAGCTTCATTCTTATTGACTTTTGACCGGGTGGTGTTGGATAGGCCCTCTACTGATTTTGAAAGATTTGGCGGCAATACTTGTACCGGCCTTATCAAAGTAGCGCCTGAATGCCTGATGTTTTACAGAAGGGGTTTGTGCTCATTTATATGAAAATTATACGTGTTCGCCTCATAGAGCGGAAGGATATTTATTTTATCATATAAAAATCAAAGCCATGACACCCAAAAAACTTTGGATTGGCCTATCTGCTGTCGTTATCGGATCTTTTGCGATCTTGATTTTCTTTGGAACTGAAATTTATAGGACAGTACCTCCAGTCCCGGATCGGATTGTTGCCACAGACGGCACTGTTTTAGCTACCGGCCAGGATATTAGAGAGGGACAAAATGTTTGGCAATCAATCGGCGGACAGACTGTTGGGAGTATTTGGGGGCATGGTGCCTACATAGCGCCTGATTGGACGGCAGACTATCTTCACCGTGAATCGCTCCTGCTTTTGGATGAATTGGCAAAGAAGGACGGAAAAGTCTATAAAGATCTTAATGATGAAGAACAGGCGGGATACCGGGTACGGTTAAAGTCGGATCTTCGGACAAATACTTTTGATCAGGCGAAAAAGGAGATTTTATTTAGTGTAGAAAGGGCGCGCGTATACCAGGCGCTTTCGAGTTATTATGCCCGCTTATTTATGGACGACCCTCAGATGGCGCGGCTCCGTGATCAGTATGCCATTCCTGCGAACACGGTAAAGGATAGCATCCGCATGGCTAAAATGAGCGCCTTCTTTGCCTGGAGCTCCTGGGTTTGTATTACAGAACGCCCGGGAAGTAAAGTTACTTATACCAACAACTGGCCACATGATGAGCTTATTGGAAATGTTCCTTCTCCGTCGTTACACTTATGGTCAGGATTTAGCGTTCTGCTGCTGTTGACTTGCGTAGGGTTGCTGGTGTTCTACCATGCCCGGAACAAAGAAGAGGAAATAAGTGAGCAAATGCCGCTCGATGATCCCTTACGTAATATGAAGCCTACTCCTTCTATGAGAGCGACCTTAAAATATATCTGGATCGTTGCGTTTCTTATTTTAATACAAATGCTCTCCGGGGTAATTACGGCCCACTACGGAGTAGAAGGAAGTGCGTTCTACGGCATACCTCTGGATAAATTTTTACCCCAGGCTGTTTCCCGGAGCTGGCATGTACAGCTGGCGATATTCTGGATTGCAACCTCCTGGTTAGCAACGGGACTTTATATTGCTCCTGCGGTATCGGGGTATGAGCCAAAATATCAGAAGCTAGGGGTCAATGTTCTGTTTGCAGCATTATTGATTGTGGTGCTTGGCTCTTTAGCCGGTCAGTGGCTGGGAGTTATGCAAAAGTTAGGGTTAAGAGAAAATTTTCTTTGGGGCCACCAGGGATACGAATATGTCGAATTGGGAAGGATATGGCAGGTTTTATTATTAATTGGGTTGGTGCTATGGCTGGTGCTTATGATACGGGCGTTACTTCCAGCGTTGAAAAGGAGAGATGGCGATCGGCACTTGCTGCTTTTGTTTGTTTTGTCGGCTATTGCAATCGCTCTATTCTATGGCGCCGGGTTAATGTATGGTCAACAAACAAACATGGCTATTGCCGAATATTGGCGCTGGTGGGTGGTACACCTTTGGGTGGAGGGTTTCTTCGAGGTTTTTGCAACGGTAGTGGCCGCATTCCTGTTTACCCGGTTGGGTTTGCTGCGACTCAAAACTGCTACTACTGCAGTGTTGTTTTCAACTATTATTTTTCTTTCAGGCGGCATTGTGGGCACTTTTCACCATCTCTATTTTAGTGCCACACCCACTGCAGTGTTGGCCCTGGGAGCTACGTTCAGCGCCCTTGAAATTGTGCCATTGGTTTTGATTGGTTATGAAGCCTATCAAAACTATCAGCTCAGTAAGTCCACTAAATGGATCAAGGCATATAAGTGGCCTATCTATTGTTTTATTGCAATGTCTTTCTGGAATTTCCTGGGTGCAGGCATCTTTGGCTTTGCTATTAACCCGCCGATAGCCCTCTATTATATTCAGGGCCTGAATACCACTGCCGTTCACGGCCATGCAGCGCTTTTTGGTGTATATGGGATCTTGGGAATGGGCTTAATGCTATTTGTTTTGCGAGGATTGTATCCGGAGCGGCAGTGGAATGACCGGTTAATCGGTTGGGCTTTTTGGATGATCAATATTGGTTTGTTGGTAATGGTAACCGTTAGCATGTTGCCGATTGGTATTATGCAGGCAGTGGCTTCTATCCAGGAGGGATACTGGTATGCACGCTCGGCTGAATTTATGCATACGGATATTATGGGAGTGCTGAGATGGTTACGCGTACCGGGGGATGCCATACTTGCTATTGGTGAATTGCTACTGGTAGTGTTTATTATCGGGTTAAAAACCGGTTGGTCCCTAAAAGAACAACGTTAAGTGAGCGAGGATATTCATAGATACTGGGCGTGCATCTAATTAAGCCATTAAAAAAAACATAGAATGAGTTATAGTACGGCCTCATTTTATGATGATCTTAAATATGAAACGCTTGAGCTTGGAGAGGTAGAGTAATGCTTAAAACAGAATGGACAAAAAAAACAGGATCGTGTCCAGGCGGGGCAGCAAATGAAAGAGCATTCAGTGCCTTATCCAGTTTCAATACAAGTATTAGAAGGATTAATCTAGTTGGGTTGGACAGACAAAGTTCTTTCTTAAAAGGAGGAATGATGATTGGGCTGAGAGCGGACATAGGCACCGCCTAATCGCTGAAGCGACAGTATTATGAAATGTCTTTGTTCCCAAAAGATGCAGCACAACGGTTCAGATGTATGAGTTAATAATTTGGCATCCTTGCTTCAACAAGAAATTAGAATTTCAAAGCTAAAATTTTAGTTCGTTATTGGAAAGCTTGCGAGCAACATTGATAGAAGATGGATTTGATTTCATATTACGGCAATCTTTCGCTTATAGCCAATTGCCCAACACCAAGATATTTCTACATAGTTGCTTTCGAATCGATTTACCGTTTTTTTATTAGTGAATGACTACCTTTGTACAGAGCATACATTCAGCATTAGATTAGACTTCAACCTATGTAGCAGCTGATATGAAATGCGCACTTGTTTTCATGAGAACCATTCCAATTTTATTTTTACTATTCACAATCACCGGTAGCGCCCAAGTGATTGACCTTTCACAGCATAACTTTAATCAAAACATCGGTAGATACGTAAGTTATTACGAGGATAAAACCGGTGCTTTATCTTTAAGCGATATACAGAATGCCTATGAAAGTGGTCGTTTTAAAAAAGGCGCAACCGAACTATTTTTTCATTAAAGCAATCTGAGCCACTAAAATATCTTGAGTTATATAACTCTATTGTTTCCAATTCTTCATCTGTTAGGTATGATAAAATATCTGATCGACTGGCATCAGAAATAATCGGTTTTACAGAATCATAAACGAAATGCAACTTGTTCAATACGATCAGGTATTCAGTTGCGTGGCGCCTTTTTAAACCCTGCGTACATAAATAGAGGCATTTATTACTGGCATTAAAGAAGAAGAGATAACCTTCGGTTTGCATGTCTCGGTCCAGCATCCTCAGGGCTGCAAGGTCCTGCTCATCATTTGAAAGATGTTCCCAGGTTTTACCCGTTCCAGATTTATATCGGAAATAGACGGCATACATCAGTAAATCGTGTACGTATTGATTATTGTTTTCCTCACAGTAGGCTTTTAAACAGGAGAGAGATAGATGAAAATATAATATACTTCTAAGTAACAAATGCGCATGTTGGAATGTCAATAATTTATTGAGAAAAATGCTGCGGAGATCTTTGGTGTGTTTTTGCGTTATTTTTTAATGTTCAAATAATCATTTTTCTCATAAGCAGTTAGTTTTGGTTACGACCGCTGTTTTTACAGGGGTCTATTTGGTGTGTCAGGCATGTTAAGTTGCTTTAGGGTGAAAATCCTGAACACGCCGTTACAGTCGGAAGTGTTAGTTCAAGTCAAGAGTGTCCTTTGTGGGGGAATCTGAGGGAAGCCAGAGGCAAAGGCTTGGCCCCCTTGAACAGGAACTGCATATAGGGCAACTATTGACCGGGTAATGCCGCCAAAGAGGCAAAAGCCATACTGCACGGAGATCTCCCGGCAGATGTAGGGGGCGCAGGAACGAAAGAAACATTAACTTACCCTGAGAGGTCTGTCGGCGACTCGTCGCCATTAACAGAAGTCAACAGAGGCTATGTATGGTAGGCAAGAAACAAGCCTTGTACTCCTCGGAGGAGCGCAGAAGGAAGTTTCACAGATCAAATCAAAAAACCGCATATCAGAATGGCGGCTGAAAAAGTGCATTATTGTCAGGACAACTAGCTGAACCACGTAAGAGAAATTTTATTTATCGAAACGGATAGCGGAACAACCAATAACAAGGTCGTCAAATAAAGGCAGCAGCGGTGCCGATGGCATGCGCTGGAGTGAATTACGCCCCTATGTGAACGACCATTTGCAATTCCTTCGGACGACTATTCTTTTGGGCAGTGACCGGCCAGAGTCGGTAAGGAGCTTAGAAATCCCCAAACTCAGCGAGTGAATAAGGAAGCTGAGTATCCCAACGGTCAAAGACAGGATGTTACAACAGGCAATATCTAACTGGTTATCGTGGCAATACGAAGCAACCTTTTCCAATCGTAGTTACGGGTTCCTGACAGGGCGTAGCGCCCATTAGGCAGTATTGCAGGTTCAACAATACCTGAATACGGTCCGGGTCTGGATCATAGAACTGGGCTTGGAAAAGTTCCTCGATAATGTAAACCACGACCGGTTGATGAGCCGGCTGTTACTCCAGGTTACTGACTGCTGTACCTTATGTAAGCCCTGCTTTTTTGAACCATAACACAAAAAGATAAAACCGTTTGTCATCCTTGATTATTGCGAGCTTCTTTTATTTTACTGATGAAGATCTGCAAGTCTCCTAACGGTTATCATACATGCTGGGTTACCACGGTGTTAGTTTTGAGATATGATGAATCAAGCACAAATAGATCCGTTTTTAATAAAAAAGTATAATCAGCCGGTTCCCCGTTATACAAGTTATCCTACCATTCCGTTTTGGCAGGACCACATTTCGCTGAACCGATGGAGGGAGCAATTTAGAGAGCAATTTGCCATCGAAAATAAGCGTAGTGGCATCAGCCTTTATATCCACCTTCCATTTTGTGAATCTTTGTGTACCTATTGCGGGTGCAACAAAAAAATTACAACCAATCATACCGTAGAAGAACCGTATTTGCTGGCTATCGCCAAAGAATGGAAACAATACCGGAGTCTGATGCAGGAAACGCCGGTGATCCGGGAGCTTCATTTAGGGGGCGGTACCCCAACGTTCTTCTCCCCGAAAAATCTTGAGCGGCTGGTGACAACAATCCTCAGTGACAGCACCTTGCACCCCGACTACGAATTCAGCATTGAAGGGCATCCCAATAACACTACGGCAGCACACCTGGCGGTATTGGCATCTTTGGGCTTCCGGCGTATCAGTTATGGCGTGCAGGATATGGATCCCGAAGTACAGCGAGTGATCAACCGCATACAGCCCTTAGCTAATGTGCAGCGGGCAACAGACGAAGCAAGAAAAAAGGGTTTTACTTCGGTTAATTTTGATCTTATCTATGGCCTGCCCCTGCAAACGGTGAGTGGAATGCAAACCACTTTTCAGCAGGTGTTGCCGCTGCAACCCGACAGGATCGCTTTTTATAGCTATGCCCATGTGCCCTGGACCAGCCGGATGCAACGGCTGTTTGACGAAACACAGTTGCCTGCGCCCGAAGAAAAAATGCAGCTTTATCTGGAAGGTAAAAAATTGTTGCTGGAGGGCGGTTATGAGGATATTGGTATGGATCATTTCGCGCTACCGCACGATGAATTATTCCGGGCGCGGGAAGCAGGTACGCTCCATCGCAATTTTATGGGATACACGATTCAGAATAGCTCCTTCCTACTCGGCCTGGGAGTATCAGCCATAAGCGATATAGGGAATGCTTTTGCGCAGAATAAAAAAAACCTGCACGATTACTATAATGCTATCAACACGAATCAACCAGCCGTAAAAAGAGGTTATTTTCTTAGTGAAGAAGATTTGTCCTTCAGGCACTATATTAAAGACATTTCCTGTAAGGCAGGTACGCTCTTTGATGTAAAAGATCTTGAAATACTGGAGCAGTCCTCATTTCCGTTGCTCGATCAATTGCAGAATGATGGGCTGATTACTTATGACCGGAAAGGAGTTAAGGTAACACCAATGGGACATTATTTTATCCGTACGATCTGCAGTGCCTTCGACCTCTATCTGCAGCGACATACCGCAACAGACAATAATGAATTATTTAGCAAGGCCATTTGATGTTTATTACAGTAAAGATCATGGTTTCTTATGATTTCAGTCATAAAACCGGGCCTGTGTACCACACTACCTTTGGTCAAATCAAACCGAACGAATATGAATAAAAAAATCATCGCAGCCATGAGCATTGTAGGAGCTTTATTGATAGCTGCCTGCGGCGGTGGAGAAAGCTCCGATAATAAATCAACTACTGCCACCGCTCCGCAAATGGAAATACCTGCAGCACCGGCAAGGGGTTCTTATGATCCGAACCGCGGGGAAGGAAAATTCAGTGAAGGCAATGTTACCGTTGGTGCATTAGATGCGGCAATGGCGGGCAAAGGAAAAGCCATTGCGGAAACAAAATGTTTTTCCTGTCATAAAACAACAGGGGAAAAATTAGTAGGGCCCGGCTGGAAAGGCGTTACTGAAAGACATAAGCCTTATTGGATCATGAACTTTATTACCAATCCGGACCCGATGATCGATAAAGATCCTAAGGTGCAGGCGCAACTGGAAATATGCCTGGTGCGAATGCCCAATCAGAATCTTACAGATGAGGATGCCCGCAACATCGTAGAATTTATGCGGCAGAACGATGGCGCTAAATAAAAGGTCACAGGTAAATCAATTTCAATGCATAGCACAACTGATTATTTATGGTTACTAAAAAATTAATAGCCGGCGTATTGACTGTGGTCGTATTAGTTGCCGCCTCCTGTAAACCCAAAGGGTTGGGCAATGCCGTAAGCGCCGATGCGGCAACAAAAGCATATGTGGCACCGGGTAAATATGATGAATTTTACAATTTTGTATCCGGTGGGTTCAGCGGGCAACTGAGCGTGTATGGCTTACCCAGCGGTCGTTTGCTGCGGGTAATCCCCGTTTTTTCTGTTGATCCGGAAAAAGGCTGGGGCTATAGTGAAGAAACGAAACCGATGCTCAATACGTCGCATGGTTTTGTACCCTGGGATGATCTGCACCATGTGGAAATGTCGATGACGGATGGTACAGCCGACGGGAAATGGGTGTTTGTAAATGGCAACAACACGCCCCGACTGGCGCGCGTGGATCTGAAGACGTTCCGCACTGCGGAAATTCTGGAATTGCCCAATAGTGCAGGCAACCATAGCTCACCCTTTAGTACCGAAAATTCTGAGTATATAGTAGCCGGCACCCGTTTCAGCGTGCCGCCGGATGACGTCAATGGAGACGTGCCGATCAGCTCCTATAAAGAAAATTTTAAAGGGCATATCAGCTTTGTAAGCGTTGATAAGACCAATGGTGAGATGAAAGTTGCGTTTCAGTTGAAAACGCCCGGCGTGAATTTTGATCTTTCCCATGCGGGTAAGGGAAAGTCGCACGACTGGTTTTTCTTCAGTACTTATAATACAGAACAGGCCAACACCCTGTTGGAAGTAAACGCCTCGCAGCGGGATAAAGATTTCATAATGGCAGTAAACTGGAAAAAGGCAGAAGAATATGTAAAATCCGGGAAAGGCAAAAAACAGCAGGTAAAATTTGCACATAACAAGTATGATGAGGCTACTCATACTGCGAAATCCGAAATGGAAAATGAAGTAACCGTGTTGGATATTACGGAGTTTCCCGACCTGGTTTATTTTATCCCCTGTCCAAAATCACCGCATGGCTGCGATGTAGATCCAACTGGCGAGTATATTGTGGGCAGTGGTAAACTGGCGGCCCTGTTACCGGTATTTAGCTTTGATAAAATTCAAAAAGCTATAGCGAATAAAGCTTTTGAACCGGAAAAATATTCGGGTATACCCGTAATAAAATATGAAGCAGCATTATACGGGGAAGTACAGAAACCCGGTCTGGGGCCTTTGCATACAGAATTTGATGGCAAAGGGAATGCGTATACTTCTTTCTTTGTATCCTCCGAAGTAGTTAAATGGAATATTAAAGATCTGAAAGTGTTGGACCGGCAGCCTACCTATTATTCTGTGGGGCATTTGATGATACCGGGGGGCGACAGCAAAAAACCTTTTGGAAAATACTTGGTGGCCTATAATAAAATTACAAAAGACCGCTACCTGCCAACTGGGCCGGAGCTTTCCCAAAGTGCACAGCTGTTTGATATCAGCGGCGATAAGATGCAACTGATCCTTGATTACCCAACTATTGGTGAGCCGCACTACGCACAGGCAGTGCCGGCCGACCTGATCAGGGAAAAACAATTGAAGATCTTTGATATCAATGCCAATAAGAACCCTTATGTTACCAAAGGAGAGGCTGATACAAAGGTAGTAAGGCAGGGCAATCAGGTACATGTTTACCTGACTGCAGTACGTTCGCACTTTGCACCAGATAATATTGAGGGGGTTCAAATGGGGGATGAAGTATTTTTTCATGTAACCAATCTGGAACAGGATTGGGATGTGCCGCATGGTTTTGGAGTGAAAGGTGCTGCAAACGGGGAATTATTGATCATGCCGGGCGAAACACTAACATTGAAATGGATTCCTGATCGTGTTGGAATCTTTCCGATCTATTGTACGGATTTCTGTTCGGCGCTGCACCAGGAAATGTCGGGGTATGTACGCGTTTCTCCAAAGGGAAGCAATGTGCCCATTTCTTATAGTCTGGGTAATAAAAATAAACCCGCGGCGCCTGCTGCTCAATAGAACATCGTCAGCCAAATTTCCATATATCAAGGCAGCCGTTTGAGAAAACTGGTTGCCTTTTATTTGCTGACAAATTATAGGGGTTGGCGAAAAGAAATCTGTGAGGCAAAGAACAGGTGGAACAAGAGGTGAGAATTAATATATCGCTCACAGATGCCATTGATTTTCACAGAGGGGTTTTAAAGATCAGTGTAAGTCTGTGTATTCTAAGATTACAAGACGGCTAAAATAAACAAATCATGAAAATTGCGTTTCTTTCAAGAATATTGATCATTGTAGCGACCGTGGCCTTGCTGCTGTCATTATTTGTACCAATCTGGAGCATTTACCTGAATGCTCCGCAATACCCGGAAGGGCTTCGGCTGCAAATATGGGCAAATAAGATCGCGGGGGATATCGATATTGTCAATGGACTGAACCACTACATAGGCATGAAAACATTGCACAGCAAGGACTTTATAGAGTTTACCCTGTTGCCCTATATTATTTGTTTTTATATCCTGGTGTTTGCGTGGGCGGCTGTTACCGGTAAAAGAAAAGCATTGAATATTGTATTGGGTGCATTTGTTTTATTTGGGGTGATTGCCATGGTTGATTTTTGGAAATGGGAATACGATTACGGACATAACCTGGATCCTAATGCAGCTATTAAAGTGCCGGGCATGACTTATCAGCCGCCGCTAATCGGTTTTAAGCAGTTGCTCAATTTTGGGGCTTATTCCGTTCCGGATATTGGCGGCTGGCTGTTTGTAGGGGCGGGCCTTCTATTGTTGATTGCCGTTGTAAAAGAAGCCCGAAGGACGAAGCGGCGGAAATCGTATGCGCTTGCGCTATCCTTTATTGCTGTAGCTATTTTATTTTCTTCCTGCACGAGTAACTCCCCCCAGCCGGTTCTTCTGAATAAAGACGCCTGCGATTTTTGTAAAATGACGATATCCGACGGGCGCTTTGTAGCAGAACTTATTACCAGGAACGGCAGGATATATAAGTTTGATGATATGGGCTGTTTGCTGCATTATATAAAAGAAAATGGGAATGGGAATACCCGGAAGGTTTATGTGGCTGATTTTAAGAAGAATAATGTATTAACAGACGCAACGACCGCCTGGTTTATTCAGAGCGAGGCACTGAAAAGCCCGATGGCAGGAAATATAGCGGCATTTCCGGTGAAAGACAACGCGATAAAGGAAGCTGCAGGCTATCAGGCAGCCGTGATGGATTGGGGGCAATTGAAACAAATAGCAAATGCCAAAGGAAGCCATGAGCACTAATAAATATCTGCGGATCATTTGCTGGTACACGCTATCTATGCTGGTATACACGAACATAGCGGCTAGGGTACTAGAAGTGGGTGCGGGCAAGACTTATTCGGGGATAAAACCGGCGCTTGCGGCAAGCCATAATGAAGATACTATAAAAGTATATAAGGGTATTTATAAAGAGGGTAATATCATAATTGATAAGGCCGTATGCCTCGAAGGAGTGGGACAACCGGTACTGGATGGCGAATTAAAGTATGAGATACTGTCTGTTAGGAGCAGCCATGTTGTGATACGGGGATTCACGCTTCAGCAATCTGGCCGCGCCGCCATGAGCGATCCGGGCGCCATTAAAGTATATGATGCAGCGCAGGTGTTGATAGAAAATAATACGTTACTGGATAATTATTTTGGTATTTACTTGCAATACGCATCTAACTGTGAAGTCAGGAATAATTATATTAAGGCTTCGCAGGTAGAGGAAAGTCAATCAGGCAACGGCATTCATTGCTGGAAGAGTGATAGCCTACGGATCATCGGCAACCACGTGTCCGGACACCGAGATGGTATTTATTTTGAATTTGTGACTCATTCTGTCATCTGGCGGAACATAGCGCAGGACAATCTGCGTTATGGACTGCATTTTATGTTCTCCCATGAGAACGCCTATATTACCAATTACTTTAAAAATAACGGCGCCGGCGTGGCAGTGATGTTTACCAAAAAAGTGGTGATGATCAATAATACCTTTGAGGAGAACTGGGGCGATGCGGCTTACGGGGTATTGTTTAAGGAACTGTCGGATTGCTATTTACAGGGAAATAATTTTGTGCGTAACACTACCGGCATTTTCTTTGATGGCTGCAACCGGCTTATGATCGAGCAAAATAACTTCAGCCGCAATGGCTGGGGAATGCGGTTACAGGCAAACTGTACGGATAACACTATCAGGCGCAATAATTTCAGGGGGAATACTTTTGATGTAGCTACCAACGGCTCCCTGGTGTTGAATCATTTTTCAGAGAATTACTGGGATAAATATGAAGGATACGATTTAAACAAGGATGGTCTGGGGGATGTGCCGTACCATCCGCTTAGCCTGTATTCGGTTATTGTTGAAAAGAATCCTCCGGCGATGTTGTTGTACCGTAGTTTTATGATCACCCTGCTGGATAAAACGGAAAAAATAATTCCCAGTCTGACGCCGGATAGTTTTGTTGATAAAACGCCGAAGATGCGCCCCTATATATTATGATAACGATAAAAGATATCAGTAAACGGTTTGGAAAACTACAGGCCCTCGATAAAGTGAACCTGCAACTGCACGCGAGCGAATGTATAGCGCTTATTGGGCCAAATGGTTGTGGCAAAACAACATTGATAAAAATCATACTGGGGATGGTGCGGCCGGATGCGGGCACTGTTTTATTTAAAGGAAAAGATGTGCGTAATGAAGATGCTTATCGCAGACAAATTGGCTATATGCCGCAAATAGGGCGTTATCCTGAACATATGACTGTTGGACAGATACTAGATATGATCAAAGGGATCCGGAGCGATGAAACGGCGCTGGACCTGGAGCTTTATGATCAATTTGGAATGGAAGAGCTCTTGCAAAAGAAAATGCGGACGCTGAGCGGAGGCACTACCCAAAAAGTAAGTGCCGTTCTTGCTTTTTTGTTTCGCCCGCAGGTGCTGATCCTCGATGAGCCCACTGCGGGGCTGGATCCGGTTGCCGCTGATCTGTTAAAAGAAAAAATAATTAAGGAACGGAATGCCGGGCGCCTGATCCTGATCACCTCGCATATCTTAAGCGAGTTGGAGGACCTCGTAAGTCATGTGGTATTTTTACAGGAAGGAAAGCTAATGCTGCATAAGAGCGCGCTGGCGCTGAAGAGCGATACAGGAGCAAATAGTCTTGCGCAGTCTATCGTTCATTTATTGAAAAATGTGGCGACATGATACGAATATTAAAATATGTAGTGATCGATATTGTAAAGAATAAGATCATCATCGCCTATACGCTTATGCTGGCTCTGTTTTCCTGGAGCGCATTTGGACTGGAGGATAATACGGCGAAGGGGTTGCTTACGGTTTTGAACCTGGTGTTGTTAACGGTGCCGCTGATGTCTGTATTATTTGCTACTATTTATGTATACAACAGTGGGGAATTTATCGAGCTGCTGGTAAGCCAGCCGGTCAAGCGCAGTGCTATCTGGCGGGCGCTGTTTTCCGGACTGTCACTGAGCATGGTGATGGCCTTTTTGACCGGTGTGGGTATTCCGCTGCTGGTGTATACCGACGTTGGTACGGCATTAATAATGTTATTGTCGGGCTCTTTGCTTTCGGTGATTTTTGTGGCGATTGCCTTTTTGAGTGCTGTTATTGCCCGGGATAAAGCAAAGGGTATTGGTGTATCTATCTTGTTGTGGCTGTATTTTGCATTGTTATTTGATGGGCTGGTTTTGTTTTTATTCTTTCAATTCGCCGATTACCCGATAGAAAAAATAGTTGTATTATTAAGTGCCTTAAGCCCGGTAGATCTGTGCAGGATCCTGATCTTATTGCGCTTGGATGTATCGGCTATGATGGGTTATACCGGGGCGGTGTTTAAAAATTTTTTTGGAAGTAACGGTGGGTTGGTAGTTTCATTTTTGCTACTAGTGCTTTGGGTAATCATGCCTTTTTACTTTTCGCTACGAAGATTTAAGAAAAAGGATCTGTAGGAAGAAGCGGGCCGTCGAAGCACCGGAATACCAAATTTTCTGTGTTTCAGCACCTCAGGGTAAAACTTTTCATATACAAATTTGCCGATATGAATCATCATTTACTATTAATTATACATCTTGTTGCCGCAGCAGTTTGGGTTGGCGGCCATTTATATGTTTGCCTTCGCGTTTTACCTGGTGTATTAAAAGACAAAGACCCTGGCCCGCTGTTACAATTTGAAAGAAGTTTTGAGCCGCTGGGTATGCCCGCATTAGTGTTGCTCGTAGGATCGGGTGTTTGGATGGCGCTGCAATTTGGTGTATACCCGCGCCAATGGTTTTCTTTTGCATCGCCGTTGGAGCGGGTCGTTTCCGTAAAATTGCTGTTGTTGTTGTTGACGGTGGTATTAGCGCTCAGCGCTCAATTGCGTGTGATCCCAACATTGAAACAATCCGCCACCCGGCTTAATGAAATGGCCGTTCACGTAGTTTTGGTAACACTTATAGCGGTGACGATGCTGGTATTGGGATCATTTATTCGATACGGGGGGATCTGACATGACGCAGGTTGAGTTTAAACAGACGGCGGCGAAATGTCTGTACGTTATGGCTCCGCAATAATTTAAAAAATGTTGCCTTTGTATTTTTCAGAAACCTGTTTAAACAGGGTTGCTCATTTTGCCAGAACTATTTTTGATTAGTTGAGTTCCGGTAAGAAGCACTATGCCAATTAAAAGAACCAACGCGGCGGCGAATAAAAGTTCATTAATATACGGAACGGGCCGGTAGGTAAAGGCGGCGATACCCTGTACGGTTAAGCAGAGCTCATTGAGCACCACGCCAGATAAGAAAAGAAGTGCGCAGCACCTGGCCGTTTTTGTTATGCTCAGAAACCCACTGGCAAATAGAAATCCAATATAAAATAAACTATACGCGCCCAGGAGTACCAAATGCAGGTAGGCAATTATGACCGGGCGAAAACCGAATACCAACTGGCTCAGGCTTGGGATAGCAGACGCTGCCTGCAATATAAATTTTAGGGTGATTGCCAGGGTCGCCGTGTAAAAAAAGATAGTGACCCAGGTGCCGGGGCCGCTATTAAATTGCTGTCGGATGACGGGCCGCCCTTTTATCAGTAACAGCACCCAGGCAGTTAGCTGCGCTATTGCTGCCGCAACCGTAATACCATACAGCCAAAGAGGAAGTTTTATCCACAACAGCGATAAGAACAGGGTGGGAATAATCGTAGAGCAGAATATTTTATAATAGTTGTTTAATGAAGGAACCCGTTGTTTTAACCAGGGCGCTGCCAGTGCCATAGTGCCAAAGAAAAACCACCCGTTATATTGGAAATGGAGATAGTAGTAAATAGATCCCAGGTAAAAATCGGTATTAATATTTTTACCGGCCATCATATATGCCAGCGAAAAAGGTCCGGCTGAGGAAAAAACATTCAGCAATAACCCTGTAATCGCCCAGGGTTTTGCAGCATGCTCCGGCGGCAATTTCCCGGCATCCTTTATAAAACAAACAGCAAATGCCATAGCAACAAAAATGGAAAGGGTCGAAAATACAATAGAGACGGTCTTATAGCCTTCAAGCGTGAACGCTAACAGCATGCCTATGCCAAATAGCATATTGAGGGAAATAAGCAGGCGGTATTTTTTTTGCTGATTGCCTGGCAAATAGGGCGCCAGTAACAGCGCCAGGCCGCAGTACAGGCAATGGCTTATCCAACCCGTAAAAGCAAAATGCGAATGGGCATGCAGCAGGTTCTTTTGCTGCAGCAGCGGAAGGGCAAATGCTATTTTGTAGCGCATCAGAGCTCCATAGAGCACCACGAGGCTCAGGCTTACCAATCCTGTCCTGAACCAGCTTTTTAAGGTAAAGGTGGTCATAAAAAATCAATAATAAAGTTTATGCTTAAAGATTTTGATCTTTCCTTCTTTATTCATGCGCGACAATGTTCGAATAACCGTTTCAACGGCCAGACCCGTATGATCAGCTATTTGTTGGCGTGTATAGGGGACGCACCATTGCTGCGGGCAGGAGCTCCTTCCTTTTATTTTTTTCAACAGGCGAAGAATTTTTTCTTCCGGTCGTTGGTTTACCCATATTTGTGCGGTTGTTGCCTTATTATAAATTCGTTCTGCAAAATGGTACAGCATCGGCTCATATAAACCCGGGTGATCCTTTAATAAAGCTAAAAAATTTTCTTTCCTGATTTTTATTATTGTGCTGTTCTTACTGGCTTGGGCTGTACTTGGGTAGCGTTTGCCCAGTAACAACGGCGGTTCTCCAAACGTCTCCCTATCGCGGAAAATTCCCTGTGTCAACTCCCGGTCTTCCGAACTGCTGCTGTATAACCGTATTTCTCCTTCCAGTACCTGGTAAAAGAAAAGCGGTAAGGTTCCTTCTAAGAAAACAAATTCCCCTTTATTTACTTTTTTAATTACGGCTCCGTACCTGACAAGAATAGTATGGTCTATTTGCACGATTGAATATGAAATTTATAAATTAATTACAAAGATTTTGTTCTAGCAACAATGCCTTTGGAAACAGGATATTATTCTCCAAATGAATATGGAGATGTAGGTCCACTTCGAATTCTTTTAACAGAGAAAAAGTTGCTTTATAAGTATTGCAGGCGCCTTCGGGGGGTGTGTAATTATTTGTAAGAGCAGCCATTTTACGGAACCGCTCGCCTTCATTGTTATGCTCGTAGAGCATCGCCTCAATGGGGTGTTGAACTGTTCCGAATGGGGCTGTGGCGCGTCCGGTCTCCACCATTTTCCGAATATAAGGGAACAGTATTTGTTCCTCATTTTTTAGATGCGCCGCAAGATCCTTTGCAGACTCGTTGAATAACTGGTCCAGTTCAATAAGTTGCTGATGCTGGTTCCCATGCGCACGGACGAGTTTATTCAGAAAAGATATAATTTCCGGAGTACGGGTGGAAACATAGCGGTGATGTTTCTTTTCAATATAGTCTGCTAACAGATCCTCTGGCCATGCATTGAAATCTGGCGTCGCTATGCTAATTGTCCGTGCGGCATTGGTCAATGTGTCGATTAAAGGGTCTAGGGGAAGACGCTTCTTTTCGCAAGCCTCTGCGATGGTTCGGTTGCTCTTGCAGCAAAAATCAATTCCGTAATTTTTAAAAACCAGGGCGGTACGGTAGTCTTGTGCTACCAAAGCTCCAATAATGGTTTGTGCTGTAATATTCATGATATTGCTTTTTGGGAGTAGATTGAAAAAATGAATAAATACCTTTTTATCTTTTATTTTTTTAAAAAAGTTTAGCGTTTTAAAAAATGTGCTAAGTTTTGCCTGCGCCAGCATTTGGTGAGTTCCTTTCCCCGATCTTTTTAAATTTATCATGAAGCGGGCAGGGCTGTGTTTTGAGTACTCCCGCAAGCCAAGTCCGCACCTCGTAAAAATAGAATTGCTGTCCACTGCGGTTACGATGTCTGCAAGGGAATGCTCAAATGCGGCCTCATCATGATAAAAGCCCCTGGTAGGTCCCTTTAAAGAAAGCACTATTTTTTTTCTGCTTAATTCCTGCAAAATTTTTGCAATAAAATATTCGGGAGTATCAATGCCATTGGCGATCTCAATAATACTTAAGCGCTCCCTGTTCCTGGTTTGCTGTGCGATAAAAATCATCGCCCGGATGGCATATTCGCATGTTTTGGAAAACATTCGATTGGTTTGAATAGCAAAGATAGATATTCTTAAAATAAAGGACAAAAAACTCTTTTATTGTTTATATTGAAATCAGATTAACGATGTGCCGGACGAAACCGGGCAGCTCAAAATGTCTTTTCACGACAATATCCGGAGAGAAGGATACTATCAATAATCACAATAACTATGAATACAACAACACTTGGAAAAAAATGCACAGTATAAAACTGATAGGTATATACGGGGAGTTTAAAACCAACCTGGAATCCGGACAAATGGTTACCTATACACCTGATGAGCTGGTCGCCCAGTTGGCGAATGCTGAATGGGGTGACGGGCACAACCGGGGCATTGAACAGAAAATCAAAAATGCCCGCTTTCTCAACAAGGCTGATCTGGATAATCTTTACTATGACAGCGGTCCAAGTCACTCGATTGGCGGAATGTAGCTTTATTGAGAAGGCCGAATGCTCGCTCATTACGGGCAGCATTGGTATCGGTAAAAGCTAATATTGCCTCCGTTTTAGGTTACCACGCCTGCAGCCGCGGCTGCAGAGCGGTTTATCATAATGTACCGAAGTTGTTCTCCAAACTTAAAATGAGCAAGGCAGACGTCTCCTACCTAAGGAATCGCTAAAATCGAACGTCAACCTTTGCTGATTCTGGACGATTTTGACTGGTAGCCGCTGGATGCCCAAAGCCGCACATCGCTTATGGAATTCATAGAAGACCGGCGTGGTAAAAGCGCTTTGATCATCACTCTCTGGTTCCGGCAGGCAAATGTATGATATTATTGGCGAACAAACTATCGCCGATACTATCCTGGACCGGATCGTCCACAATGCCCACAGGCTGGAATTAAAAGGTGAATCGTTGAAAAAAGAAGGAAACAGGAAACAGAAATTATCTGATAAATTTGTAGTCAAACCAGTCTTGAAAACAGGCTGATGAAATAAAATAATAAACCCTTTTTTTGAACACCCTGAACGCATACGAACTGAAAATCTTTGCCAGTAAAACACGTGGTCAATTTAGCCGGTACTCGCCGAAAATAAAGAAAATAGTCGTTTTGCTTTGGACCAATCCTGTATTGAAAATAAGGCGTAAACTTTCCGGGAGCATTCGAATATTCAACCCTTCTAAATAAGTCCCCACTAATATTCCGGAGCAGCATATTGTTATTAATAAAATCTTTCCAGTTCATTGTTTTTCATTTTAGTTCAAAAATGACAGATAACACAAATGGAATATCCCAGGGGAGTCCATAGGTAGCTTCCACTAAAGTTACTGCATTTTAAAGATTTTAGGATGATCGATGCTGTCTATATAGACTTTTCCGGATTTTTAAAGGCCGTCAATTGACTTGCATATTCTTTTTTCACTTTGTTTTCGAAACTGTCAAGATAATTTTCTGTTGTTTTAATATTCGTATGCCCCAGAGACTCCTGGATAAAAGCTGTGCTTACACCCGCTCGTTTCATGATAGTGGAAAATGTATGTCTTGCCACATAGGTGGTAACCTTTTTTTCTATCCCCAGTTTCTTCCTGATTTTCGCCATCCAGTCATTTATGGCCTGAACAAATAACTCGATTAGTTCTACTTGTCGCAGCGGGGTAATATTATGTTCAAGAATCGGGAAGATATAATTATTGGGGCTTAGATCTTTGTTCCCCCAGTATTGAATGATTTTTTGTAAATCTTCAGTAATAAATACGGTAATAGGCCTTGGGTCAAGACGCGTGGAATTCTCCGTTTTGGCCCGCTCAAAAACCAGGTATTCACCGTCGATGTTTTTATATTTCAGGTAGGCAATATCTGTGGGGTTAATTCCATTAGCCAGGTAAGAGAACAGCCAGAAATCCTTGGCTTTTCGCTCTCGCTCACATTCCGGTTTATAGTAGTAAATTTTGCTTACATCTTCCAGTGTTAGTGCTTTTTTAATATTTCGTGAAGATGGCGGTTGGTATAACCTGCGACCGAAGGGATAACATTTTTCTCTTTTGATAATTCCCTGAAATATGGCTTCATTAAAAATGGCGCGCAGGCAGCGCGTATAAATTCCGACGGTTGTTTTGGAATAGTTTTGTTCCAGCATCCAGACTTCCAGCCTTTTCAGATAGACAACATTTATGTCAATAAACCGAACATTTCCTTTGAATTTGGCAATGGTATTATAAGTTGTTTGGTAATTGGCTGCAGTACGGATACGATGCTCACTCAGCAGCTTACTAATATAAAACAGGAAAGTCGCGAGTATAGTATCCGGTTCTGGTTTCGGCAACCGGAAAATGGGAAACCGGTTATCATACATTACTTCATTGAACTCATGGTTAATCAACGCCGTAGTTTCTTTAATGGCTTTTCGCTGATGAAAAGAGGGGTTATTCAGGATATAATGTTTCTCAAATTCAGCAAAGGTGAATGGCGATAACCCTGTAGCAACATCTTCCGCCTTACGTTCAATTTGTTTTAACTGGTCACGTATAGAACGTAGGGTCGCCGACATGTTCTTTGCGGAAAGCGTGTTAAAATCCTGTTCAGAAAGGTCAAAGATTGTTTGATAACGTTTGGGCACGCTATTGCTGGTGACCAATAATTTCACAGGGTAGGTGCCCGTTTTCTTTTTCACTCTACGGGTGTCAAGTGTAATAACAACAGATACAGACATGGCTTGTTCTATTTCAAATTCACAAATACCCTCGCTTCAAAATTTGCCAGTAATTTGCCAGTAAACCAAGGTTAAAAAGCCTTGTTTTGAAGTTCATCCAAAATTACTGCGCCTGTATAAATAGCTGAAATATAAACCATTAAGTCGGTTTCCGTTAACCCTGATTAAAATAGAAAAAGGGCCTGATCGCGGCTGTTAATCAGAGGGTCGCTGGTTCAAGTCCAGCAGGGGGAGCCTCACTGGACTTTTCAAGTAATTCTTGGGAAGTCCAGTTTTTATTTTCAGCATAACCTTTTGAAATGCAACTCGTTAGACAGAGGAAACCGTTTGCTCTTTTGGTTAGATATTCATGATTTTTGACATCATAATAAACACCGTCAGGAAACAGCTTTTTTTGAATCCTTCTTTTAGTCTCAAGAGCGCCAGAACCCCATATTTCAGGGAGTTTTTGGAGTTTTTCCATGGCCAGGGATAGCAATTTTTCAAGGTTAGATATTTTTGGTGTAAGGGTATTCATTTCTTTGGCGATATTGCTTATTTGATTGCTCAAATGATTAAAAGTAAGATCAAAGGTTTCCCTATCAATTTCGCCTAAGCCGTTACGAATTTTCAGAGTCTTTAACTTTTTCTCCAGAGCGTCCAACTGACTTTTCAGGGCTTGTTCATTTACAGAAACACCCTCATTATAAAAGTTGAAAAATTTTATTAATTGCATCTTAACCAAAGGAACCAGGGATTCCGGTAAGACATATTTTTTCAAATAATCAAAGAATAATTCATTTGCGCCTTTCCTTTTCGCTCGTTTGGTAGTTGCTGCATTTACACTTACTCCATTGCATTTTAAGCACCGATAATAATGAAGATTTTTTTGTTTTACCTTATATCCTACCATAAAACATCCGCACACATTACACTTTAACAACCGACTTAAGGGACGAGCCTCCTCTTCTGAGTTATGTTGAAATCCGGAAGTGTTCTTTTCAAGAAGTGTTTGAACTTTAATAAAGTCCTCTTCGCTGACTAGGGGTTCCCAATTTCCTTTAACGGGCTCATCAATTAATCTATTTATAATTATCCCACAATAAAAAGGATTTCGCCACATTTGACTGAGCTTTTGCTTGCTAACTTTAAGTCCCCGTGCTTCAAGTTTAGATATAATCTGCGCATCACTGTACATATCCGATATCTTCCATTGCCATGCTTCTTTCAAAAGAGCTCCGTCATTATTTATAACCAATCGCTGTTTGAATGAAAAAAATTTCTCATTTTTTACTTTTCGCCCATACTGATCATATCCTGTCGGACAAGGCCCTATCCACGTGCCAGCTTTAATTGCAGCAACCATACTTGGTATTACAATTTCCTTTTTCTCCAAGTTTTCTTTATGAGCATGAAATAAGCTTTCATATATATTTATCTTTCCTCGCTCAGTAATTGTTGTTTGCCCGCTACACACTTCGATGAGATGAACTCCAAGATCTTCAACAAGAGTGTTTACTAGACCAATAGCATTACCCCCGGTGCGTGAAAAACGGCTCATTTTATATACCAATATCCCAAATGGCCTTTTTCTACTTGACCGGACCTTTTCAATCAGGCGCGAAAACTCTTTTCTGGTAAAGTCAGACTTACCACTTTCATAAGTACCTCCAAATTCCTCCGTAATTTCATAGCTGTTCTCCAAAGCATAAGCTTGGTTGGCTTCTTTCTGGCGTTCTACACTAGAGTTTTTATCATATTGGTCTTTAGAACTAACACGAGTATATGACCAAAGGAAGAGATTTGGCTTGAGCATCTCATCCTCTTTTTTAACGACAAACTTTTGAAAGTATTTAATATTGCTCATGGGCTTTTGAATACAGATGATAGATTGCCAGTGATAATTCGTAAACGAATGCTATTAATTCTGCTTTTTGCTCTGCAGTGAAATGTCTGTAACACTCCTGGCTATTAACTTCTTCTTCCGTCAGAAACAAAAAACTAGCTTCATTACCTTGATGCGATCGGTTATCTTTATTCTCCATGTCTTTATCATTTTAAAGGCACTTAAAATAAAAGCGGCCGATCTCAAATATTGTGAGTTATTCCCACCTGGGTTAGAGCCGGATACATAACCCACTACTAAAGTAATAAAAAAAGTCCTTATAAACAAGGATGTATATAAATAAGGATACTTACCCTTTATGCCCAAGTTTTTATGTTGATATGCGTATTTTAGCGTTATGAAAAAAAAGGCAAGGTGAAAAGGAAACAAGCCTATTTGGACAACATTGAACCTAAAGATCAGGCGCTTAGAAAAGTGAGTGCGAGGCTAAAAGAAGTTCGAAAAGAGCAAGGATATTCGAGCTATGAACACTTCGCTATTCAGATGGATATTGCCAGATCATTATATGCTAAATATGAAGCAGGAAGCGATATGAAAGTTTCGACCCTAATTCGAATAGTTCAAGGTATGGGAATGAAATTGTCTGATTTTTTTAAAGGGCTTGACTAGGTTCTTTATGAACATTTTTCGGTAATTAAAACATCCAACGCCATACCACAATTTTCAACGTTTCCAGAGCCGCTATCTTGCTATCGAGATTAGATGATTATCTAATATATCTGAAAGATAATCGCTGGGAGAATCCCCTCTTTCTTTCCGCTTTATCATTTCAATTAAATCATTCTCATCCAAAAGAAGGATTAGTTTACCACTTTCTCTAAGAGCACCCTTCGCCGCAGCAATGGCGTTTTCATGCCCCCCTCTCCTTGTAATAATAATAGCCGATCCCCTTAATGCTGTGGGATAAAGATATCGCTCAGTAGTATAAATTTGGCCTTGATCAATCGGGCTGCTATAATTCTTAAATTCGAAAAGGACATAACGAGATCTGAATGCTTGAACTAATGTGCGCCAAAAATCATCCTGGGAATTTATTTTACAAATGAGATCAAATCTTGATAAACCGTCATCTGTTCGTTGCTGTTTGACCCATCCTGACAAATCGATTTCGAACAAGTATTTTAATATTAAGGCGCAATGATCCTCAAATTGTTTCCAATCTGTTCCCAAGGCGATATCATTCAGCTTTTCAATCAAATCATTTGCTCTGCTTATTTTCTGTACGGGAACATTTGTTTCTTGAGATCCGAAGTAACTTAATGGATTGGGGTCTGTATTTTCATCTACACCATCATACGGGTATTCAATGTCGATTCCCTGTTGGGCTTGCATTAAAAAAGATCCGAAGTCTTCTAAATAATCATCTTTACCGGCGGCAGCTAGAAAATTAGCCAAATTACTTCTATCCCAAATGATTACTCCATAGGCTTTTTGAATTTCACTTTTTAATTGACTAGTCAAAATGCAGGATACAATCAATAACCTATATTCTTCTTCAAAAATAGGAAATGCAGCCAGCGTAGCCGCGGCTGAAAGAATTACGTCAGTGTTTACCCGGCGACTGCGATAATATTTAATCTCACAATGAGCAATGATTTCTCCCCTTTTGATAACCAAATCTGGCCGATAGCCTGTTGAAAAAGCATGCGTTTCTTGTTGAACATCAAAAGAAAGAACTTTTAAAGAATTTAAAACAAATGTTTCAAAAGCAACTTCAACTCGAGTATCCTGGGGATATTTAGCCATGGTTACAAATTTAATAATTCATCCCAATTTTTAACAAAACGACGAAATACTCAAACCCCACTTGTCCCTGATAGCAGCAAAAAGATTTATTACCCATCTACCAACTTCTCACTGACCTTACTTTTTAAGAGATTCATTTTTGTGCCTGATACAAATGGGCCATTATTTAAAAATCCCGAATACAATGGAAACTAAATTTGGGTTGAATATTCTTGACAAAACATATTTCCGTACGCAATTTTCGGCAGTATTCAAGTCTGTCAATGCTAAACGAAAAATACCATGAAAAAATCAAATGAGGATAATACTAAATCCCAAGACGAATTATTATTCGAGCGAACTCAACTGGGAAAGCTGCCGATAATTGACATTGCCGGCCATCCCTTTTATGTTGATGTTCGGATGGAAACCCTTCGGCCTCACGATGATTTTTCAACGTTAGGTATTCCCTTTTCTATATTTAAAGAATTCGAACCAATCTCTTCATCAGCAATTGTGTCTTATAATCCAAGTACTCATACGTTAAAAGAAGTGGATTATTACAGGTTAACAGAAATACCAACAGATTGGATCATGATCGAAATTCCCAATCCTATATACCTTGATCCTGTGGGATACGCTAGAGAATGCAATTGGGACCTTACTGAAACTTTAAAAGCATACCCCATACAGTCAGATCTAAAAGCCAGAATTGTTCCATGGGAAGAAACTACAATCCCTGATATAATTAAAGTAAACACACAGCGAAAAGAACATATAAAAGCCCGGCACAGCATTTTGAAATCCGAAATGAGGAAAAAGGGGCCGCGTAAGTAAACTGCGTTAAAGTCCTATACGATATGAAGGTCTTTTTCATGATAGGGATACGCAATGTAGTAATTGAAAAATGATCAACCCTAAAAATATAGTAGAATGAGCCTGTTCTATAATCTGCTCGAAGAGCAAATAAACGTATTAAAACAGAAAGGATACGATGAAAAAACAATCAATAGTCCGGACCGGGAGGGATTATTGTTCTCACAACTCCATCAGAAATTTTCTTTTGCGATTCATCAAGGTTTTGCAGAAAAGGAGCCAATCGATTTTGAGATCCCAGCAACTGGATTTTATGAAGACCATAAAAGCATCGTTTGTTTTAAGTTCAATTATCAGTTCAACCCGGATACCATTAACCTGTCATTGGTTGAACTAGAATTGCTCAGTCAAGGTATGCTCTCCAGAATACCGATCGCAACGACAGATGATATTCCTCATTCTTCAGAGGCGCTCGCAATATTACATCGTAATCATAAGGCTCATTTTAGGTCCAGAATATTGGATACTTCTACGAAAGCCGAAAGCAAAATCAGAAAGCGGTAAATCAAGAGTCAATATCTAAAAAGAAAAATATGGCAGAAATAAAAAGACGCACGATAATATTTTCCACTGGTAAACAAATCCGGATTTTTGGAAACAGCCTTGGAATCGGAAAGACTTTAGAAGTCGGAGAAGTATACATGCCCAACTTCTTTTCCCTGAATAATGAAACCGATCCAGAGGAAACATCTCGTATTGTACAAAATCCCCATCGCCTCACAGCAGCGGAACTGATGGAACTTGCAGATCTAATGATGTTATATTGGCTACAACTTAAGGAGAACATTCGCAAATTTGGCATTGAGAATCCAAAGGTTTTCATACGAGATACTGGAAAATAATTTTTTAACCGAAGCTGAAAAACACCATGAACGAAGAAAAAATCAAGAACCTATTGGGGTATTTAGAATCTCTTGGATTCAAAAACCAAGCCTTCGAAGATAAAATAAGAATAGTATCAAATGGAAATAATCAGCCTTTTGACCTGGAGCATACAGTAAGCTTTGGTGTGGAAACTATAAAATTTCGTATTGAGTTTTGGTGGGATCACCAATTTAACGCATTCAAACTTGTAAGATATAGAGCCGCATACAAATCTTCTCCAACTGCAGAGGATATCGTCCGGGAATATGGCCCATTGGCAAAGGGCATTTACCATGTAAATTCGGTTTATCACGATATATCGGGCCGGATGGACGACCTGTATGAGAGATTTCAGTCAATGGATTTAGAGTCGTTTACTGATATTGAACTCTACTGGGAGTTGCAGCAGCGGCTTTCTCATAATCCCGAAAAATTTGAAATAAAATGTTTTCATAATGGACCTGAAGGCTTTATTGAGTATATAATCCCCGTTGAGAAAATTAATGCCAATTATGAATTAACAACCTATAAGGCGACTTTAACCCCCATGCCTCCTATTGAGCACGGTTTAAATAATGGAATAGATACGCTTGCGCTTGAAACTTTAATGAAGGATATTGACTGGCGTAATGATCGGAAATTATTCACATTGCACGACGACTCCGATCCGGAATTTACGCCAGAAGTCGAGGAAATTCAGAGCCAGATGTTCCGGCTTGCTACGTTCCCCTCCGGTGCGTTTATTGTGGATCAGCTGAGTCTAAAATACTGGAGAGGTACTACATATTTTGAAGATCAAATTGAGCAAAGTGCCTGGGATTACGAAAAAACACTGCCCCAGAGAATCCAAAACTTTCCTATCACCTTAAAAAGCAGAGCAGCATTTAATGCACTATGTGGTCGGGCAATTTTTCAGACAAGAGTTTACCCCTTTTATGTTGAGAAACCAGCATGGACACGATTTGACTTCACTGCAGTCGGACCCAATGGAAGTTATATATGCGAGGTAATCCCTGGTTTTGAGAAGGAAGACATAAGAAGCGAGCTCAGAAATTTTCCGATTCCTGAAAGTCAGTTTGAACAAATTATTGACAGATTATTACTGGGAGATCAGGCAAAAACGACATTACCTGATGGGAAGAAAGTTTATCTGGAGGCTAATCCTGAAGGGAAAACAATAAATGTGTATGCTGACAGTTTGAAACCTATAATGGTAAACTTTCACTTTTCTCCCGACTGGAACCCACAGCAAAGTGTGGAATTCAACGACGAAGTATTGAAAAGGGTGCGGCGAAAGAACCCGGTAATAAAGGTAGATCCGACTGAAAATAAGAAGAAGTCTCAACGGAGAAGATAACAATTCACATATCCTGAAAAATAAGAGCGAAACTGCCACAATTGCAGTTTTACTCTGCTAAAACAGTGTCTAAACGTTTTAGCGGAGGTTCCAAACGCGCGAAGGCGCATTCAGCAAGATGTATAGTTGTGCACAACTAAAATACCGCGCCTGCAAAGTCGGCGCGGTATAAGCCTCCAGTGTCGGCTTTTATGACAGGGTTAGTTAATGCAATATAGTAAATGCGAAAGAAACAGAACGATAAGGAAGCACTTAAATATGACATTAAGCTCCGGGTTAACCAGTGGCATTATGATCGTTTGTGCAAACTGCTTTCCCTGTCTCATTATAAAAATATGAGTGAGTTACTCCGGGATATTGTTTGCGAACGACAGGTTATCACTTACACCCGAGACGAATCTCTTGGAGTTGTAATGGAAGAGTTGACGCGCGTTCGCAAAGAATTAAATTCTATTGGAACAAACATCAACCAGGCTGTAAAACAAATTCATCAGACCATGGAAAAAAGCAAAACACTTTTACTTGCATTAGAGCTCACCCAACAGCTTCAGGAGGTAAACCACCATACAGCGAAATTATTTCCGATCATTTCTCAACTGGCAAAAAAATGGTTGTAAGGATAAAGAGTGGAAAATCGATTAGAGGTGTCCTGAGCTATAATGAAAATAAAGTTAAGGATAGTGTCGCCCAATGTATCGAAGCTGTGGGATTCGGTTGCCTGCCGGAAGAACTGTCCTTTGGTAATAAATTAAGCCGCTTTATCAAATTAACGGAACGAAATAAAATTGCCAAAACAAATGCCATTCATATTACACTAAATTTTCATCCGGATGAAAAACTAAGCGACGGATCCCTAAAGAATATCGCGGCAACTTATATGGAAAAGATCGGTTTCGGTGACCAGCCCTATCTGGTATATCGGCATTTTGATGCAGCTCACGATCATATTCATATTGCAACCGTCAATATCAGGTCTGATGGAACCCGGATAGATATTCATGATATTGGCAGAAACGAATCCGAACAAGCCCGTAAAGAAATTGAGGAAACATTTCGACTAATCCATG
Organism: Niabella pedocola; assembly: GCF_021044425.1. Lineage (GTDB taxonomy): Bacteria > Bacteroidota > Bacteroidia > Chitinophagales > Chitinophagaceae > Niabella > Niabella pedocola. The sequence goes on from NZ_JAJNEC010000005.1 coordinate 2,146,169, forward strand.
CTGAAGGCCGGGCATATTCGATGACTACAGTACTAAAACCTGCAGATTTAACCCAAGCTAAATACGGAAAACGCCCCACCAAGAATGAAATTTCCAATATAGTGCGTACGGTTGCAAAGTCTTTTAAATACGGTAGCTTCAAAGAGTATAGTGACATTTTAAGAGAATACAATGTACTGGCCAGCCGTGGAGAACCAGGGACAAAAATGCATAAAGAGGGAGGACTTGTGTACCAATTATTTGATAAAAATAAAAACAAAGGTGTTGGCATTCCCATTAAGTCCAGTTCAATATATGAAAAACCCACACTTAAAAATATTGAACAAAGGTTTGAGCAAAATAAAGTGGCGCGCAAGCAATACCGTCAGCGGGTCATTCGGACTGTAGATCGCATTCTGACAAATCCAACGGATAAAAGGGCATTCATTGCTGCGCTTGAGGCCGAAAATATTATTGCAGATTTCAAAACCAATGAGGACCTGTATATCTACGGCATTACGTTTCTCGATAAAAATACGGGTTGTTTTTTTAATGGCAGTGATATTGGAAAAGCCTATAGCGCCAAGGCTATCCTGGATAGACTGCAGACTGGATCCTCAAAAGACAATGCCATCAACCGCGATTTTGTAGAGAAACTCCTGGCAGAAACGGATTTCTCTAAGGACTTTAAAGAAGTATTGTTCACATGGATGCGTACCGGGGCATTGGTAAAAGCATTTGTAACAGAGAGTGGAAATACGCGCTATAAAATCGGTCGTATCCAAACCGAGCCTGAGTCCTATTTACCTGTAGATGGAAAAATTGGAAAATATCTTGCTGTCAACCAGTACGGTACTGCCCAGGCGAATACGATCATTGATTTTCTGGCTAAACGAATTTCCAATCCTGTAATATTCCATAAGAACAGCAGTGACTGGGATAAGATTTTTACAACTTTTGAAAAGGAACTCTTCTCTATTCTGCAAAAACTCTGGGGTCCTGTTTACAGTAATAATGCACTTCCTTTTGAATTATTAAAAGAGGCCCGAAGAAAGAAAAGAAGAAAAAGAAATTAATTAGCCTAAACACCAAAAGATTTTAAACCTATGAATACCGGAGAAAACGATCAGGGATTAAGAGTCATTCTGGACTTTGTCCGGAAAGGAAGTATTATTCTACTCATCTTGCATTTTTACATTAGTTGCTACACTGCTTTTGAAAAATGGGGTCTGACATTTAAAATTTTGGAATCTATTCTACTCAATTTTTCCCGTTTCAGTTTCGTTACACATCCGGTTTATATTAAAGCATTTTCCTTAGGGCTACTTGTTTTATCCTTGACTGGAGTAAAAGGAAAGAAAGACGAAAAGATCAATCGAAGCAGTATCGTGGCTTTTTTGGTATTGGGCATCCTGATTTATTTTATTTCCGGCTTACTATTTTATTCAGCCCTCCCGGCTGAGCCATTAACATGCAGTTATATACTTCTTACGACCTCCGGATATCTTCTTTTTCTTACAGGTGGGGCCAGGTTGTCCAGATTGATTAAACTTCAGCTAAATAAAGACATTTTTAACGAGCAGAATGAAACCTTTCCGCAGGAAGAAAGATTACTGGAAAACAAATACAGTATCAACTTACCAGGCTTATACAAGTTGAAAGGAAAGATCCGGAATATGTATCTGAACCTCATCAACTGTTTTAGAATGGTTTTAATTATCGGCTCTCCGGGAGCCGGGAAAACATTCTACCTGATCAGGGAAATTATTTTACAATCGATAAGAAAAAATTATTGCGTAGTACTATACGACTTCAAATATGACGACCTTACTAAAATTGCTTATAATGCGTGGCTCAAGTATAAACACACCTACCCGGTAGAGCCTAAATTCTACATCATTAATTTTGATGATCCGATAAATAGATGCAACCCACTTGAGCCCTCCACCCTACTGGATATAACCGACGCAACCGAAAGCTCACGCACCATCTTACTCGGGTTAAACATGGAGTGGATTAAGAAGACTGGCGACTTCTTTGTGGAGTCACCAATAAATTTCTTTACCGCCGTTATTTGGTTTTTAAAAAAATATAAGAATGGTGTTTATTGTACGATCCCGCATGCGATAGAGCTCACACAGATGCAATATGACGATCTTTTTCCGGTTCTATCGACAGAACCGGAGATCGAAGTCCTCATTAATCCATTTATTAGCGCTTATATGAACCGGGCAATGGAGCAGCTGGAAGGACAGATTGCTTCTGCCAAAATAGCCCTTGCCCGGATTTCCTCGCCCCTTTTGTATTATGTACTCTCGGGAAATGACTTTTCCCTGGACGTTAACAATCCCCAAGAACCAAAAATTGTGGCGCTGGCTAACAATCCGGAAAAAACCCAGATCTACGGCGCTGTAATTTCTCTATACATCAACCGCCTTTTCCGGATACTGCCTAAAAAAGGCAGACAACACACAGCTATTATTATTGATGAAGCCTCAAGTTTGTTCGCCAATGGCATTGAAAATTACCTGGCCATTGCCAGGGGATATTTTTTAGCAACCTTCCTGGCAATTCAAAATGTGGCTCAGTTAAGGAAATCCTATGGCCGGGAACAGGCTGATGTTATCTTCAACCTAGCTGGCAACATAATCTGCGGCCAGTCCACCGGGGATACCGCAAAAGCGGTATCAGAGGCCATTGGCAAAATTGTACAGGAACGCGAGAGTGTGTCTATAAACAGAACGGACACCAGTATTAGCAAAAATACGCAACTAGATTATGCAGTACCGGCGTCAAAAATAGCAACTATGAGCGCCGGAGAATTCGCTGGTGTAGTTGCTGATAATCCGGATCAAAAGATTGAAAGAAAAGCTTTTCATTGTACAATTATAAATGACCCTGCTAGCATTAATGCGGAGCAAGCCCGTTATATACCATTACCCCCGGCCGGAGTTTCTGCATTGGAAATTCAGAATAATTTTATTCGTATTAAAAATGAGGTCGGAGATATTATTGAATCCGAACTGGAAAGGATCAGGAAGGATCCGAACCTTGCCCATTTATTGTTTGTTAAGCCAGGTTCTGGAGTTCCTCCTGGCGAATAATTAGACTCCTTTCCGTACTTTTATATTTGGTATTTTTTAATATATTTCTTAAATTGTAGCTGGTGTTTTTCATAGGTTAGCAACGCCCAGCTCTGTCAAGGGCAGGGCTTTTATAATTCGGACTTTTTAAAATTATTCTTCTCCAACGCTTCCTCCAGGAACTGGATAAGAGTCTTGGCTTGCCTTGTGGCTAGCAATACACCATGACGATCCTCCCAGGATGATAAGTTTGTAGGATGACCGGCCAATTCCTCGGCTTCAACATAAGTTTTCAAATAGTTTAATAAGGTTGTTATTTCTTGTCCCATTAATTTACATTTTACGGTTTATTCTAAAGCAGACCTCAACACGAGAGAATAAAAATTATAAATATCCTCTTTCACGTAATATCTTGTCGATTTCTTCCTGGGTCATTGGTTTTGGCGCCGGGTATGGCTCGCCCTCTTTAGAATGCGATATTTCATTGACTCTGAGAACCATATTTCCATCCGGGCCAATAAATGGGGTGCGCTCAATATCCCTGGTAATATCTAATACACCAAATTCCTTTAAAAAGCCTGATCGCATGGGGCGGTGCCAATATTCACCAGTGAAAAACTTTTCTTGAGTGCAGAATGCTGGTTTTTTCTTTTTACGCCATTTTAATAAATGGCTCCTGTAATCACTACTATCGAATTCGAGCACAACAGGATAAAACGACATCAACATCATAAAACGCTGATGATATTGTATCTCTTCGGCACTTGGTGGAATAGAAGGCTTAAATGACGGGGCCAACAGAATTTTATATAATGAATCAAAACGTGCTTTAGCCTCCTCGAGCGAGTTGAAATGTATTAAAGCAGATGCCTCACTATCCCTCACTATTAGAGAATCAACATTATTTAATTTTGAACCAATCAGGTATATTTTTTTATTTACAGGCTGATGTTCCATTGGCCATTATTTTCATAATCTGCAATACTATAAATTTACAATATTTATTTAAGGCACGGGTGAATTCATTTCGGCAACTGGTCAAATCAGGGGTGGCCCCTATCACTTAGCAATCTATGGTTGACCAGATTAAGCAATTCAGATTTGTACGTTTTTCCGATCGGTATTTGATCTTCCCGATTTTTAAGCATTAAAAAATTACTTTGTATCAAAGAAATTTTGGAAATCGGTATGATAAATGATTTGTGTATTCTTTTAAAATTTGAGGAAGAAAGTGAATTTTCAATTTCCTTCATCGTTGAGTATACCATGATTATCCGCTTACCGCAATGAAAAGCTATATAGTTATTCTTTGCTTCAATAAAATCAATGTCTGCAAAATTCACCCTGAGTACTTTTCCCTTAGATTCAGCTTTTACAAAAATATAGTCGTCGGCTATTTCCTCGTTTCCATTTTTCTCAGGTCCGGCAGATAATAATTTTCGGATTTTTCGAATAGCTTTCATAAAGCGGTCAAATGGAATTGGCTTCATGAGGTAGTCGACTGCATCAAGGTCATAGCTTTCAACCGCAAACTCGGAAAAAGCTGTGCAGAAAACTACTTGAATCTCCTGATCCAACATATTTATAAGCTCAATACCAGTCACCTCATCCATTTGAATATCCAAAAAAACAACATCAGGCTTGGCGCTTCTTATCAACTCAAGTCCTTTAAGAGGATCCGTAGAGGTACCAACCAGTTCCAGGTCTGAGACTCGTTTAATGTAATTCGTCAGCACATTAATAGCAGATTGCTCATCGTCAATTATGGCACATTTAATCATAAATTAATTTTTTACGGTTAAATGAAATAGATATAGTCCGTCTTTTTTTTCTGCATTCATTTCATACCTGTTACTAAATGCAACATCAAGTCGTTTACTCAGATTTGAAATACCGATGTTGGATGACGAAAATTGTACGTTGCTTTTTTTTATTTTGTTGCAGCAGAAAAAATGGACCTCGCCGGGGGTTAAGTCTACTTTTATTGATAGTGGACAACGCGGGTCATTCAAGTCGCCATATTTAAAAGCGTTTTCCACAATTGTTATAAATGAAAGCGGGGGAACCATATGTCCGTTTATGTGTCCCTCAACATCGTAAACAATCATTTTACTCTCTCCAAACCTCATGTTGTTGATGTCTATAAGGTTCTGAAGGTGATCCAATTCTTTTTGGACAGAGACCTTGCCACTATCAAATTCAAGTGCCTCCATTGAATACCTCATAATGGAAGAAAGCTTCAGAATGTTATCCGCAAGTGCAGGAGAATAATTCAGCGCTTCCGAAAAGAAAGTATTCAAGGTATTGTGTAAAAAATGAGGGTTGATCTGCGATCGAAGAAAAGCATATTCATATTGTAGCTTATCCTGCTGCGCTTTCAACTCCTGCTCTTTTAATTTAGCATTTTCCAGTTCCTGTTGAGATTTTTCCCTTTCAAGCAGCCTTAAGTTCTTTTCTTTTTTCAATGATTCCCTGATATAAAAGTATAGCATGGCAAAAGAGAAAAAGCGCACATATCCCAATACCGCCTCTTGTATAAATGGTTTAAATCCTTTAGAGGAATAGATCACTACGCCAAACCGGGGTAGAATCAAATAAATATAAACATATGCAAGGGATGCCATAATAATAAAAACGATAAAAAAAGATGCTACACTCCACAAGACTCTCTTTTTTTTACGAACGCCTAAACAATAAACACTAATATAAAAGGTGAGGCAGTATGGGAGGATGTAAAGAATGGTATTAGTTATTGAAACATTTGGCTTCGTCAATACCGCTGCAATGTGCAGAAATAATGCGTAAAGGATCCAGGCAAGCAAATGCCAAAGAAATGGTTTTACTCCTTTTCTATTTGCTGAATTGACTTTCCTTAGCACAAACAAAAATTAAGAAGCTATTAATACGCCTTTTCTGTATAGGTCTTGCAATAAAATTACATCAATACTTTCTCTTTTCAGGTGCTGGCTATCTGTTTTATTCAAGAAGCTATATACGGGTGCAGGTATTTCATAAGACAAAAAGTCATGCTTATCAAATAAGTAACTGTGATTTCTTAAATGATATAAACCAAACCATTTCCTATTGAAAATTAGTGGATTATGTGCTTTTTGAAGCGGAGGAATAGGTTCAGATCCACCTTGCTTTAGTACCGAAACTTTGTAAAGATAGAGCCAGGCTTCCCATTGCTGAGGGAACCTTGCAATGTAAGGCGCTGCCACGTTATAAATTTGTTGAACCAATTCTTGTGAATATATCTTACGGTCTGCAGATTGAGTTGGAAGTATGGGCTCAAAAAATTCAATTGTAAGTTGGGTTAATGCAGTCCGATAACAAAGTACTGGCAGCACCGGGGCTTTTGCTAAATGAGACAGAAAGCCCACACCTGTTCGTGCCATTATTTTTTGATTAAGTAAGCTTACTTCTGAGCAGTTTTCGTTCCTGTGAGCCTGATGTCCCGAACCAGTATTCCCATCCATGTAAACCACAAGACATTTACCCTTCTTTATAGCTTTGATCATCTGCAGAGCGGATCCGGGATTTTCCGCATCTATCAATTCAAGCGCTGAATAGCCTCCGTTTCCGGCGCGATGAAAATCTGAGTAAAAGGATGCCCCCTGCTTATCAATCACACTTTTAGCCACAATAAGAGAAAACGGTATGTTATACTTTCCCAAAACCAAATTTATTAAACGATATGAACCCAAATGAAAAGTACATATTATGGATGGTGTCTTTTTTAGGAATTTAACCGCTGCATCTAAGTTTACATAATGTGCATCGTGCAATACCTCTGGCAGTCCCTGTTCAATTAAACTTAGTTTTTGATGGAGTAAGATCCCCCTGAATATTTGATCATGATTTTTGTAGCTAATAGAAGGAAGATAGTTTAACAGCCCGGCGCTTACCAAATGGCTTTGCCGCTGCAGATTTGTATTCTTTTCAATTTCAAGCTGACCGTATTCAGCACTCATACTTTTTATAGTTGAATAGTGCTCTTGCAATTTTACATTCATGGCATCACAATTTTATGTATTTAAAAAAGGAACCGATAAGGCTCCTTAATTTGATTACTGATTTTTTGAAAAAGGTTTCTTCTTTGGCTAAGGCACAGGATAGCAGGACGTCTCTATTGGACCATCAGATGAAGTAATTTCATCCATGCTCATCCCGTTTCCAAAGATTGTACTAAGCGTAGACATGGTACGTTTTTTAATGGTTTAGAAATTTGTTTGCTCTTCAAACATCTGAAGATTTAAAAGCCACAAAAAACGCATTACGTGAACGAATGGATTGTCATTGCAGACTCCTCTATTTTATATGCAAATAGCAAATCTTTGTTTCTTCTATCAGAATTTCATTGGCAATAATTTGGGAGAAATTGACGTAAATTCATGGAAATAAAAATGTGGTGTAAAATCAAATAGCTTGCATATGAGGTTTGCAATGGTGGATGGTAACAAAGTAATTGCAGAACCAGGTTTAAAAGGGTTTTGCCCGGGCTGCTCGCAGCCGGTTGCCGCAAAGTGCGGGGGTGAAAGGGTACATCATTGGGCCCATAGCCGTAATAAAATGTGTGATACCTGGTGGGAGCCGGAAACGGAATGGCACCGCACCTGGAAAAGCAAGTTCCCAGAAGATTGGCAGGAAATATATTTGCCAGATGAGCAAACCGGGGAAAAGCACATTGCAGATGTCAGAACCAGCGATGGCTTTGTGATTGAGTTTCAACATTCTCACATAAATCCCTTGGAACTTAAATCCCGGGAGATGTTCTATAAAAATATGGCTTGGGTTGTTGATGCAACCCGCTTAAAACGGGATTATCCCCGATTCTTAAAAGCGAGGAAAAGCTTTACGATCGAAAAAAAGGGAATTTTTCGGATTAACGATTTGGGTGGATGTTTCCCTTCCGCCTGGCGTAAGAGCTATGTTCCGGTGATTTTCGATTTTAGGGGTAATGAGACAATATCTGATGCCAACGATTTGCGGCATCCTTTATACTGCTTATTCCCATACCAGATTGTTGGCTGTGGTTTAGTTGCTGAAATTTCCAGGAAAGCTTTTATAAATGCAGTATATAACGGTAAATGGACGGAAAAGGCACTTATCTTTATGAAGCCCTATTTTGAGGCCATGAAAGAAAGAGAGGCATTGCGGGAAAGACTGAAAAGCCTGGAACTGGGCTTAGCATTCAACAAATTTGTACGCTCGAGAAACTACCCTAAAAGAAAGCGCTTCTAGCGTGTAAATTTATACTTTCGGCGCATTTAATATTTAAACATGCAATATAAGAAGCATTACTAAACTACGATGACAAATGACAACAAATCCATCGTCGGTAATCAAATAGACACACATCAGGACTATTTGAATATGTCATTGTACTATTGATTCAAACAAAAACCTTTCAATGCTTTTACTTTATTCATTGATATCTCTTCCCCGAACATTTTGCCTTTCATTTTCAGGATCAAGCCATTTGCCTTTTACAAAAACTTTCCCAATTGGAATCTCAAATTTATAGGAGAAACTGTAATGCTCATTTCCTTCACTGTCAATTGATCCAATAAATATCTCAAATCTTTCAGGTGAGATAATGCATTTTGTCAGGTGGAAAACAAATTGGCTCAAATAGTATTGAGATAACTCGCCAGGCTCACTCCAAAAGGTCCAGATAGGAAAGGTCAATTTCATTTCGTCAACATGCCCATCGATGTGATAAATTACAACCTTGGAAATTCTTTTATCCCATTGCTTTAAATGAGGGAAAAATTCTCCCGCGTTTTTCCCATTTATTATGGGTGTCATAAGATAATACTTTTGTAGTAAGCCTCAACTTTAATACCATATTTTACATTTGTAACCCTTTGGGAAGCTTCTTCTTTAGGCACAAGCAAATGTGAAGGACACCAGTCTTTTTCAAAAAGCCTTGGCAACCGTTTTTGAAGCAGAAACCTCACACTTTTGCTTTAAAAGCGCCTGCTTAAGTAAATTGTAATCTTTCTTATTCATTCTTAAGATGGTAAATTAAAATAAGTTTTGCCCGATTTGTCCCTTCGGGATTTTAGATTTATTTTAATAGACCATATGTATCTATTTTTGAAAAATGAGAAAATACGCCATGATTTGAAAATTACCCAAATAATAGCCATTTGGTTGATTTAAAGACTCACTTTTTGTCCTTTTTCTCCCTGATTTCCTAATTTATGTTTGTTGACAGAAAGTCGAAAAATTATCTTTTGGGTAATGGGAAGTGGACAAATGCGCAGAAAGTAACTTTTTGGCTCACGCCTGGAGCGGGTTTCATAAGGCGAAACGTCTTTTGTGTTCGCCCATCTAAAAAGGCAGAAATAGCTTCACAAAAAGATCCATGATGGTACGACTTTACTGCTATTGTAGTACAAAAAACGATCGTAATAGTCGGTTTTGAACAAGTCAGTTTTAAAAAACTCTGCTAAAAAATACAGCCCATGGCAAAAAATGAAAATATAAAAATAAAATTCTTGGGAATGACATTTGAAAGCACCAACTCTGGACGTACAACAATATTAATTCTGGCAATGATATTGATCTTTTTTCTGGCGTTGGTGACTTTGTTGTGTCTTTTTAAAGCGCTCCCCGCTAATGCCCTTAGAAAGGGGGAACTTTATCCGTTAGGAATAATTGAGAGGACGCATCACGAAACATAAACTGCGTAAATGGTATAAAACCATCAATATTAGCATATTTTTGTGTAAAACCGGTTAGTAACTGGCATTTTATTGCCTCAACGTAAATATCTAAATAAAGCTAGTATGATTAAAAATGATACGTTTGAGAGGACAGCAGTTACATTAAAAATGATACTTGAAAAAGGGATTTTACAAGCTAACTTAAAATTAACGTCGGTGCTCAACCCAGAAATTGAAGGCGTACTAAATGAAGACGGCTCAATTACGGTAACTATAAATGGGCAAAAAAGAACATTTTTATACCCAAGTGGGGCTGCAAGGTACGTTGAGCAGAGAAGTATCAACGGATGGATTTATTGGCAGATTGAACTTGAGGGTATGAAGTATACGTTAAGTTATTATAGAGATTTGTATATTAACGCTTTAAAATAAGTGTTAGCTATAAATTCAACAAAAATGCTTAGCAAGCCCGAGTTATCAAAATGTTCGGATCGTCAGTCCATGCCTAAAAAGCATCCAACAGGCGGCAGTCCAGAAGAGTGGTTTCGAAATGAGCAATTGTCTGAAAACAATCTGCTTGGAATTTCCTTTGATTTTTTTATAAACTGGTCTGCTACCCCCTTTTCATTAACACCAGAAATTTGGATAAAACGGATATTAGAAACACCTTATGAATATAGCGATGTGCTAGATAATCTTCAGAACATTATGGCCACTGAATTTGGATTGCAGTACCTTACTAGACTAAGGGATTTTTCCAGCCTACATCTCCTAACTACTCGGTTTATTATTTTTAGAGATGATTACGATTGGAAAAATCAAACAAGTTCCATCCTGATTATTACTTTAACATCAAATAACCTTTCCGATCTTCAGTATAACGCAGAAATTATAAGCATAGCTGATTTTAAAAAACTGATACAACAGCATTCAGGGGGACCAATACAAATTGGAAGTAAAGGCCTAATTTATGGCACATCAAATTTGGAATGCTTTCTTTCCAGAACAGACAGCTTATATCCAGGAGATGTTGATTTAATCCTTCTTGATAGTCAAAATTTGCCAGTGGCTATTATTGAATTTAAAAAACACACATTATCCTCTTCAATTGACGGGCAAAAATTATCAAATTACTACCCGTTCCCGGACAAAAGGAAGTACGATAGACTTGCAATTCTTCGGGACTATTTAAGCCGCCCAAACTTTACTATACCAATTATTGTTATTTACTACCCCACGGCTAGCGCATCAACTGAAGGGATTATGGAGCTTATCGGTGGGTCAGCAGGCGAACTGCATTCTTTAGAAACTTTCAAATTCCTACTTCCGGTCAATCAATCTAAAGAACAAGAGGCATCGATAATCAAGAAGGGTATTGAGATCATTGAGAAATACAAAAGCATCTAACCAAGAGCTGTTCTGCGAATTTCAACCAAGGCTAAAAGCGCATCATAAATGTGTTGTCTTTCAACATTCAACCCAAAGGCCTCTATAATTATATCGTCGAATGTTTGCCGATCTGGTTGTTCCAGCTCATCAGCTACAGGTAAAATGTCTCTGTTAGTTAGAGGCAAGAAAGCCTCCTTTATTTTCTGGATACTATTTTCATCAAGCTCACTCACGTCAAGTACGTGCATATAATTTTCAATACGGTCTTTATTAAGGTCAAGAGCCCCTAGCCCCCTCCCAAATCCCATCCCTTCAATTATAAACATAGAAATAGTGCAATTCAGTATTGCATGGTATAGTTCAATATCAACAGCAGTTCTAGGCACTAATGGAACAAGGCGTTGATCCGCAAAAGCAGGAGGCTCAACTTTGCCAACAAAAAGACGATCGCCATAGTTAATAAACATTGCTAAATTTGCCAAATCATTAGCATCCATTTGATACCATAGTTTTCCGGGCTTTGCCAGTTTGACTACAACCTCGTCCGTTTTAAATCGCTTTATCCAATTTAGGGCTCCAGTGTGTCCTAAATCAGCAAGCTCTTCTTCTGTTTTTGAGCAAGAAAATGCCTCTTTTGTGGCGTCCATACTTAAACGCTTAAAATGACTAGGACTTTTAGCTAAAGGTTTAATATAGTCGGGTTCGATATTATGACCAGGCTTTGGATAAAACAGGTCATTCATTCCTCTTCTTTCACCACGCTTGATGAAAAATATATTTTTCAATGGTTTTAATGGAAAATTTAAAATCCAATCGCAGTTGACGAATTGAGCATTTCCTCCCAATCCTAAAAGCCGAAACCGCTCAATATCAGAAATGCTGACGGCCCTGATCATCATCGTTTCGTTTTGCGTTTGGCCAATTTCGATTTGGGCTGCGGCTATTTGGATAGAATCGTCGTCTGACATTTCCTCAAGCGGTCTGGTTAATACAACATATTTTACTTCGCTATTTTCAACAGCAGTACCAATTTTCTTTTCCATTACAAGAATGTTCGTTACAACCTCGCTGTTCTTAAACCATCTGCCAGCTCCAGATGTAATAACACATTTCAAGTCATAATAGCGGCTAAGTTGCCTGTAGAAGTCATCGCCCCAATCTGTTCCCAACCAGGCGTTTGTGATTATAATTCCTAATCTGCCGCCTTCTGAAAGTAAAGAATATAAAGCAAATGGTAAGTATGCCGCCACATCTGCACGCCCGGTAAAGCTCTTGCTCATTCCCATTGCTGCTGCTACCTTTTGTAATGCATTTCCGTATTGCTTACGCCCGGCTTGCGCAACAAACGGCAAATTGCTTGTTATAGCCTGAAACGTCCCAAGTTTTTCAGAGAATAGGGCACCGTCAGATGGATTACGAAACTCTATGTCTAAATTTGAATCCAAATCAAACGCATCCTTTCTAAAAATTCTCAAAGGAATATGCATAAGATCTGGTCTGGCCAAAGCAAAAGTCGCAATCTGTACCGCCTGTGGATCCTGATCGCTTGCAAAAACAGTTTTAGATGCCAGATCAGGGGAAACACCGGCAGCCAATTTCTGTTCTAACGTGGCCCGTGCAATTGTTCCACTTCCGCAACAGGGATCATATACTCTATCGTTAACAATATCCCGAACACATATGTGTGAAAGCAAGCGAGCCAGTTCAATAGGCGTTGGATATTGCCCTCTTAATTTGCGGGTGGCTACTTCTACCGTTGCTTCCAAAATATTTGACAGTTGTGCCTGATCAACCGAGCCTACACGAAGATCCGTGAGAAGTTTATTAAATTGTTTTAATTGATCCCAGGCCTGGTCGGTTATTTGCTCAAGCCCCAAGCTATTAGAAAAAATAGTCCAGAAATTACAATCTTCTGATAACTTCTTAAATAATTCAATAGCTTCTGCCGGCGTTGTCTCCCCGCCTATTGCTGCCACTTGTTGAGCTCTGTGATCTTTTTCTCTTAAAATATGAGCAAATAGTATTTTACCAATCCAGTTAGATATAACCACTTGCGCGAGTACAGATTCCATCAAACTACCGGCATATTCTGCACGATACCGATCCCACCAAAGTGTCATATTTGCACGTAATACACCGTCATGCCTAGCTGCACCTTTTAAGGATTCTGCAACCTGCCCTGCATTTTCCATAATTAAGGCAGTTACACCACCGCTGCGATACGCCTCAATAAATTGCCGTCCTTCCAGTGTACCACCTTCAAACAAGTCATTTAGGTATCCGAAAATCTCTCTCGCAAGGGTTTCCCATCTTGCTCTATTGTTAATTACGCTTTGTCGTGTAGTTATGTCAGCAAGATCTGACCAGGTTTTTGAACGCACATATTCACCACTTCGAGCATCAAATATGTATAACTGTACGAGCGATACATTCCATAAAATAAAGCTATCTAAACCAAGAGCCCGCGCTTTCAATTCTGCATTTGCGCGAAAATCGACGTCATTGATATCCGTGTCCGGCATCTTAAGTTCCCAACCTTGAAGAATACGGGCTGTTGCGCGATCTCCAAATAAAAGCACATCTGGGAATAAGCTACCTCCATCTGTTCTAATAGTTTGTTCGCCCCCAGCGTCTTTGATAGCTCTGTTGTTTTGGCTTGCTAAACTTTTGAGGGCACCAATAAGATCAATGGCCCATGATCTTTCATTGTAAGCAGTTGTTAAACTCATACGGTTATTTTCGATTCATCGTTAATTAGAGCGTTGACATCTACCATACCACGCTTGTTTAATTGACCAGCCCGCGCAGAAGGCTGAAGTGCAGATAAAAGTGGGGGGGGCTGTTGTTTATCTTTAACAGCATCCTCAACCTCTGCCAATCGCTCCGTTGCAACTTTTATATAATCAATTTGTTTTTCTTTAAATAAATGTACCTCTTCATTTTTCTCAATACCAATAAAGCGCCGCTGCTCAAGTGCCGCTGCAACCAAAAAGCTTCCACTTCCAAATGCATTGTCCAACACCACATCACCTTCCTGGGTAAACATGCGAATTAAGTACCTGCCTAAGGCGACCGGTTTTTGTGTTGGATGCCATACCCTACCACCAGATTCACTTTCCGCTGTTTTACAATATAAAGTGTCTGTTGGATATCGCTCGCCATCACTTTTAACCTGCACAGGTTTAAAGTCTCCATAACTTCCGGTGTACTGTGCCTTACGCACACCTTTATTATATGGCTCCCCGGGGGACATTATTGGAGTATAGTTTGGCTGACTGCCATAAAAAATACAGATATCTTCATGTTGGCGTAAAGGTTGCTTTCGGGCGTTTAGAAAGTTTGTGGGTTTGCTTTTTACCCAAACAAACTTGTACTTAAACCACTGCTCATTACTAAGGATTAGCTTTGCTGTAAAAACACCCTGGGAGGAAAGAGCAATAACGCCTTTGGGCTTTATGATGCGCCTATATTCTGACCACAATTGATCCAGGGGTATAACACTATCCCACTTATTTTGGGTTGTTCCATAAGGCAAATCACACAAAATCATATCAATAGATTCATTCTCAATCTTTTGCATGATTTTTAAACAATCACCCTGATATATTTTGCCGCCCAAATACTTCATTGTTTATATGTAATTCAACCCAAGCAAGGTAACGGTTTTCTGTTTATACCATTGATATCAGCCTAGGGTTAATTTCCCCTTATTTCAGCGTATTAATAACTAGGTAAATTCGCTGATAACCAAAGCGAAGATACAACATGATGCCAAAATCCCAAATTTTTTAGCATTTCATATGTTAATAAGTACTAAGTTTCTACATTAGTCAGGGGTTCAATCCATTTATGCATGTCACTGATGTTACTAAAGCTTGGAAATGGATTATCTTCCCAAGGTGAATTCATTAAGTATGCGTCGAAAAACGCTTCAGTGCTTCGCCTCGGGTGTTGCCATAAATAACTCTCTTGAAAGTTACTAATAAACCCATAATGCTGTTTATAAAGGAATTTTTTCCAGTTGCTATATAATTCATCCTCTACTTTGATATCAATTATATCAACTTCGTAAAATTCTCTATACCGGTTATTTAAAATTGCATCAATCATTAGCTGTTTTGCTTCCACGTCTGACGCCGGCGCACTATATCCAAAAACAGTAACGTATAGCGCCTGCTGTATATACTTTTTCAATTCGTTCCACTCATTTTTTATAGCCGGGTCTGAGTTATAGTCTTTTTTTTCCACAGGGTAAAGCAAGCGCATGGGTTGAAACGGGTCATTGCATCTATGACAACGGTGGTTATACATGTAACCCAAAAGAGTACAATTATAACAGATACCAACAGCTACATTTCCATGTAAGAAGTGCACTCTTGGTAGACTTTTTACATCAGGATGTCTCCGCATGCATTGTAGTAATAGTGGGTCCCAATTAAAGGTTGCGATAATATCCTTATTGGTCAGGGATAATAATAAGTAGTCGTATAAGGTAGGGGTTTCTGGTACCTGTAAATCATAAAAATAATTGTATACAGCCCGGTCAATTTGTTCTTTTAGTTTTTGCTGCTTTAAATCGGCATTAATAATTCCATATAGTTTTTCAAAATCATTAAAATATGGGCTATATTTCTTAGGCAAAATTGATTTTAGCTCAAGCATATCAACCAACGAATTCATTAATGGCAGTTTCCTTCCATTTTTATCACCATTGGGAAAAGCTGCTAAACTAGCACCGGCACCTAATATTACAACGTGCGGAGCATTGCGAGGAGGTATAACGGACATTTACAATTAGTTTTGAGAGTACTTAGTTCCCTTATTTTCTCATTTCCTTCTGCTTATTCGGGCTTTTGCAATTTCGCCAAATTTGTCTTGAATTTTGCTTTTACCGTAGATTTCTCTGAGCTACCCGTACGGCAGGCCATGTTGGTTTCTTTCTTCTTCAATTTAAACTCTTATAGTTATACCCTCTTTATATTTATTTTTAAATTTCATAGCGGAGAAAATAAATTTAATGACAATATTTACATCGACATCGACCAGCTCCGCAAAATATATTAATTCATTATTTGTAAAAGAGCCAGGGTTTTTGCTTTTATTCATAAAGGTGTCATAACCCATGTGCATTAATTTCGCCCATACTGAAGGACCGATAATTGCAAAAACCTGCTCAAAATTTTTTACTTTACCTGAATCAAAATCTGTTTTAAGTGAATTGAGCTTATGCCGAATCTTTCTATCCGCATTTTCTCTTTTTATTTTTTCAGAAAGTTCTAGGGCTTTTCTTGGCATTCATTTAATATTTTACCCCGAAAAGTTAATTCTGTATAATAAAAGCTGGAAAAAACATACAGTTTTATATATTTAATATTCAGATATAGAAATAAAAAACTCTATTATAGAATATTTTGTAAATTTGACTGTACTTTATATTGTTGTATTGTTAGTAAAAAAAATAAAAACATAACTTGCGCTTAAGCAAATAGTAGAAAGCGCTTAACAAGTCTCGCATACCGAACGTGACACTTCCAGGACCGCGAGAGTAGGTTAAAGCGCCCAGCTTCTAATAAAAAGGGGCTGGGCCTACTTACGCGTCTGTGGTTCAGCCCCTGAAAAGGGGTGGGCTTGTCACGGCCCGGTATACAGATGGCGGGTAGGTGCGGCCCCTTTATATTGAAGTTTGGCAAACTGCTCCTATCTTGAAACGAGACTTGCATTTTTAAAAAATGTAGGTTCGGTTGCCAAGGAAACAATCCATATGGTCCCCATCATACCGCGTATTACATAATGCGTTTGAGCAAGCTTGTTCCTTAGACTTTACAAGGGCCGACTCCTGCTACTTAGGAAGCAAGGCCCCGGCACGTTTTAATTCCAGATACTCAAGTTTCCCAAGAAAACCAACATAAGAATCTGCCGGACAGGCAGGCTGCTTTTTCTCATGGAGCGGCTTTGCCCGCTCTGGCGTCCCCTGTGGCCATTATTATTGGAAAATACTGTATACCGCTAACCACTTCCTACCAGAATGGCCAAAGTTTTCCAACAAGATTGCTTAATTCCTAAAATGTTTCCCCATGATAAAATATTTGCTGGCGTATGCCCTGGCAGGGGCATGCCTATACGCGCAGGCCCAGGATAATATAAAACCGCTAACCATTGGAGATACGGTGCCGGATATCACATTTACCAATATAATTAACCACCCTACCCAAGCAGCCCGGCTTTCTGATTTTGGGGGGAGGCCGGTGGTTTTAGATTTTTTTGCTACCTGGTGCAGCAGCTGTATTGCAGCCTTACCTCACCTGGATAACCTTCAGCAACAGTTTAGTAATAAAATACAGCTATTTGTGGTTACCTATGAGCCTAAAGAAAACCTGCACCAGTTTTTTAAAAATGTGCCCCTGGCGCAAAAGCTCCGCCTGCCCTTTATTTACGGGGATACTGTTTTAAAACAACTTTTCCCCCATAAATCCATACCGCACGAAGTGATTATCAGCCAAAACAAAGTGGCTGCCATCACTTTTCCTGAATACATTACCGGTACAACCTTCCAACGCTTATTACAGGACCAGGCAATCAACCCACGGTTAAAGCAAGACCTGGACCGCTATACACCTCGCGGATCTTTATATGATATAGCAACCCGCCAGTTTTGGGAGCGGCTTATAAGTAGTAGCACGTTTACAGGTTTTATAGAAGGCATTGGCTCAAAATCCGGCGTTTTCTACAACCCTGACAGTACTACTAAAAAAATATATAAGATAAACCTTCCGCTGATTTCATTTTATACCCAGGCGTACAACCTGCCCGCGGAAAAAGCCAACAGGGTATTGCTGGAGGTGGCAGACCCCTCCCCCTTTTTTCGTACCAAAGCAGGCATTCATGAATGGTTATTAAAAGGCGGTTTTTGCTATGAGGCTACTGTGCCGAAAACTATGGCAGATAGTGTCATTTATCAAAACATGCTCCATACTATAAATAAAAGCCTTGGGTACCGTTCCTACTTGCAAACCAGGCAGCTAAAATGCTACGTACTAAGGCTTGTTACAGGCGCCGCAGTAAAAACAAGTACAGGCGGGGCGCCTGTTGCAAACCTTTTGGGCAACGCCAACACAAAAACCCTGCGTAATCAACCTATACAAGCGCTGGTTGATGCAATGAACAACCAAACACCCGCAGACCCGTTGTGCCCCATAGTACTGGATGAAACAGGTATCCACACCCCTATCGATCTCGATCTTAAAGTGGCAGATGTACAGGACCTCTCCGCCATGTCCAGGGCGTTAAAACCATACGGACTGGAACTGGCAGAAGTAGTACGCCCGGTAGAGGTTTTGGTTATTCAGGATTATCACACTGATTCTTTCATCTTAAAAGCACGCCCATGAAAACAATTTTTATCTTCATTATCGGTTTGTTTGTATCCCTATTTGCTTCAGCACAGCAAAAGCTATCAACGATTATTTATGGTAAAGTAACAGATAGTAGCAGCAACGCCCCCATCAGCGGTGCTACCATCAGGGTACTGAGTACCGGGGTAACGCTATTAACAAAAGCAGATGGCAGTTTTACTACCACGTTGCAGGGACCGGACACCCTAGTGCTAACCCATACCGGCTATAAGCAAGCCTCATTCTTTGTACCCGCTCGCCCGTCCGGTGCCCTGACGCTGCGGCTGGCTCCTAAAGACAAAACCATGGAGGAGGTTATTGTATCTACCGGCTATCAATCCCTGCCCAAAGACCGGGCTACGGGTTCATTTGTTGCTGTTACAAATAAAAGGTACAACGAGCAGGTGCGGGTAAATGTATTGGATGGACTGGAGCATATTGCCAACGGTGTTACCATGCTTCCCAAAACTGTGGGAGGTGGCCTCGGGCTTAATATACGGGGGGTGAGCTCCTTTACCTATGCCCTTTCCCGGCCGCTAGTCATCCTTGACAACTTTCCTTACGACGGAGATCTCCAAAACATTAACCCCAATGATGTAGAAAACATCACCATTTTGAAAGATGCCGCTGCGGCTTCTATTTGGGGAGCAAAGGCTGGCAACGGGGTAATTGTAATAACTACCAAAAAAAGCCGCTATAACCAACCGGTGCAAATAAGCCTGGTAGCAAATACAACAGTAACGGAAAAGCCCGATCTTTTTTATTTAAGGCAAATACCTGCTGGCGATTATATAAATCTGGAGCGGGCCTTATTTGATTCAGGATATTACAATAACTATATCCCCTATCCAGAGTATTATCCCTTAAGCCCGGTTATTACATTATTGAACCAGCAGAAAAACGGCCACATGAGCGCAGCCGAAGCAGATCAGAAAATAAACCGGTTACGAAACATTGACAATCGCAACGACTGGCTAAAATACATTTACCAACGCGGCAATAATACACAATACAACCTGAACCTGAAGGGAGGAGCCCCGAATATTGCCTGGCTGCTGGGCGCTGGCTATAATAAAAATACCACCACGCTAGGAGCACAAACGGATCGTATTAACCTGCGCTGGGAGCAAACCTACGCGCCTGTTAAAAAGTTACAACTGACCACTTCCGTGTTTTTTACAAAGACCCATACTAGCTCTGGACGGCCGGAATATGGCAGTATTAGCACCAGCAGCGGTAGGCTGCCACCCTATGTGGCCTTGGCAGATGAACGCGGCGCGCCGCTGCCCGTTTACACCAATTACAGGAGTGACTTTATAGATACGGCTTATAGCCGCTACCTGCTCAACTGGAACTATTACCCACTTACGGACTATAGGAATGATTACAGCGTCTCCAATGGTTCTGATATCAATGCAACCATTGGTGGTAGCTATAAAATAACCTCGTGGCTGGCTATGGATATTAAATACCGGTACCAGGCACAGCAGATAGAAACCCGCAACCTTCACGAGCTGGAGAGCTATTACACCCGCAACCTGGTCAACAGTTTCTCCCAGGTTAACCGCCAAACAGGGGCTGTTACACGTATTGTTCCTGCCGGCGATATACTGGACTGGACTCAAAATAAACTCACCGCTCAAAATTTTCGGTCGCAACTTTCCGTCAATAAAAACTGGATCCGGCATTCGCTGAATGCCGTTCTCGGTTTTGAAGGCAGCAAAACTCTTGGCAGCGGCAACAGCTACCGCAGCTATGGTTACAACCCCGAGGTGCTTACAGCTGGCAGTGTAGACTATGCCTACACTTATCCTAACCTGCTAACAGGCGCTAATGCTTTTATTCCCAACCCGGCCTCTCTAAAAAAGACCGACCTGCGTTTTGTATCATTTTATGCCACTGCTGCCTATTCCTACAAAGCCCGGTATATCCTGTCGGCAAGTGCCCGGCGGGATGCCTCCAATATATTCGGGTTGGAAACAAATGATAAATGGAAACCCCTGTGGTCTGCTGGTGCCGGCTGGGAGCTATCCAAAGAAAAGGTTTATAAAATACCTACGCTCCCGTATTTACGATTAAGAACCACCTACGGTTACCAGGGCAACCTGGACCCTTCGATGGTGGCCGTTACCACGCTAAAGTATCTGGATGCTTCGCGGTACTTGGGAACACCTTATGCCCGTATTGACAAATTTGCAAACCCGCAGCTAAAATGGGAGCAGGTGGGTATGTGGAACACCGGGCTGGATTTTCGCCTAAAAGGAAACCGGATCTCCGGCAGCATCGAATATTTTACCAAAAGCATGAAGGACCTATACACCCTGGTACCAATTGATCGTACAACGGGGTTGGGAACGGCCAGCATTGTAAAAAACGGGGGTAAACTAAAAGGCCATGGGCTCGATGTTGAAATAAATTCCGTAAACCTGAAAGGCCGGCTCCAATGGGAAAGTAACTTTATTCTTAATTATTATAAAGATAAAGTGAAAGGTGGGGTTGATGACGCCAATGCTATATATGCCTCCTGGTTAACCCAAGGCGGCACGGTGGCAGGCTACCCCTTTACCGCAATTTTTGCATATAAATGGGGTGGACTGGATCCTACTGACGGCAGTCCCATGGGCTATTTGGCAGGAGTAAAAACCAAGGACTACAATGCCCTAACCGGTAACGGCACCCAGTTTAAAGACCTGGTATATATGGGTACGGCTTTTCCTACCATTTACGGATCGCTGGGCAATAGTCTGCAATTTGCAAACCTGTCGCTGGACTTTAGGATTTCCTACAAACTGGGGTATTATTATCGCCGTCATTCTGTGAACTATACAACACTCTTTCAGGTGGGTGATGGCCATGCCGACTACACCATGCGGTGGCAAAAGCCCGGTGATGAAGCCAGCACCATTGTTCCTTCAATTATATACCCCTCCAACCAGGCTCGGGACCAGTTTTACTCCGGCTCCGAGGTACTCGTTATAAAAGGCGACCATATCCGGTTTCAATATGTAAACCTGGGCTACCGGTTTAAAAACCTCCTGCTTAAAAAGCGGGCGAATAGCTTGCAATTATACTTCACTGCCAGTAACCTGGGAGTTCTTTGGCGAGCGAATAAGGAGGGCATTGATCCCGAATACGGAGATATGGCGGTTCCCGCCGCCCAAACATTTTCTGCCGGCATCAAGGCTGATTTTTAACAATAAACAATTTAGTTATGAAAAAGAATTTAAAATATCTTGGGCTGCTAAGCCTGCTATTGGCTCTTATATCTTGCCAAAAGTTCCTGGATGCAAAACCAGACCAGTCATTGGTAATACCCTCGTCTTTACAGGATTTCCAGGCCTTGCTGGATGATTACATTCGCGTAAACCAAAACGATGCCAGCGCTGGACTGCGAAGCTCAGATGATTATTATTTAACCTATGAAAGCTGGCAGGCAATTGCCGCCCCGGAAGACCGGAATATGTATATATGGGGAAAGGATAACCTGTTTGATAAAAACAATAATAATGACTGGTCGTACACATTTGATAATATACAGCGCGCCAATATTATACTGGAAGGGATGAACAAGACCGAACAACCGGAAGTAAACGCAGCTGACTGGAATGACGTAAAGGGGCAGGCCCATTTTCAAAGAGCTCGCAATTTTTTACAGGCAGCCTTTATTTGGACGCAGGCATATGACCCAGCCACAGCATCAACGGACCTGGGTCTGCCCTTGCGACTGACCCCTGACTTTAATACACCATCTGTGAGAAGTAGCGTTGAGCAGACCTATCAGCAGATAATCGCCGATTTTAAAAAGGCTGCGCAGTTGCTGCCGGTATCCGCTGTACATAAACTACGCCCAGGCAAGGCCGCAGCATTTGCATTCCTGGCTCGAACCTACTTGTCGATGAGAAAATACGACCAGGCAGTACTGTATGCTGATTCGTCTTTGCAGCTAAACGATACGTTGCTCGACTATAACAAAGTCAAAGCGAGTGCTTCCTTTCCGTTTGCTCCCCGCTTCAGCAACCCGGAAGACCTGTTTAACGCTAACATGACCTTGCCCGAATCGCTGTCACCAGCTAAGGCTAAAATAGATACTGTATTATTGGGCATGTATACTGATAATGATTTACGCAGAGGCGTATTTTTTGGTAAAAATGCCGACTCCGGCTACCGGTTTAAAGGAAGCTATATCGGTGCACAAAGCCTCTATAGCGGTATTGCAACTGATGAGGTTTATCTAATAAAAAGCGAGTGCCTGGTAAGAACGGGACTTGTGCAAGAGGGAATATCCATTTTAAACCAACTTCTTCTTAGAAGATGGAAGACGGGTACTTACCTGCCTTATACCACTACCGATCCTACCGAAGCGCTCGCCCTTGTGCTAAAAGAGCGACGTAAAGAGCTTTTAATGCGGGGGCTTCGATGGATGGACATAAAGCGGTTTAATAAAGAAAGTACCGGCATTCAGTTAACGCGCACGCTCGGTACAAGCAGCTATAGTCTTTTACCAAACGACCTGCGATGCGCATTACCCATACCGGAAGATGTGATCGCAATAACGGGAATGCCGCAAAACCCACGGTAACAGATATTTACCACGCTGATTCACTAACAATGATTGAATCCTCAATTATTTGACCGGGCAACCACCCAGGCAATTTATTTAAAATCAAACATTTACAAGGAATGCATCTCGCGGTCCCTTAAATTTGCCAGTAATTTATCAGCGCATATTTAGCAGTGAAGCAAAGAGCTGTTAAGACTATGAAGATTGCTAATTTTTCTACTATTTAACATCCCTTTTTAAGCGCTTTTTAAATCGATTAAATAGAAATGGTATTTACGGGAATAATTCTGGGGGAATTTTTCAGGGAATTATCTATGTATTAGATTTTCGTTTAGTAAATTGATGAATGGGAAAGACGATTATCTTACTTTATAGGATATGCACTTTTGTAATCTATTTTATTTGCACAATAGTATCTTCTTTTTGCCAGACAAAATCAGACCGGGATTGGCTGTTAAAAGATGTAAAAGAACTCCCATTGCCACCGGATACCAACCAGGTGCTGGCAACTTATCCATTGAGCTATGATTCGCAGGTTATTGCTTACCATAACGTGGATCCTTCAAAAGAAATATATGTACCCGGAATTATAACGGGGCGTTATGGAAAAGGCAGGGTCTTAGTCGTGGGCGGCAATGCGTACCTAGAACCGCCGCTCATTCAGGATCCGGATATTATCCGGTTCTGGAAAAACGTTTTTGACTGGTCCGGGGCATCCGGAGCCAAGGCAGGATTTGAGGAGCCTGGATTTGAACGGTTGGTTACAATCGCCCATACAATGAACATTTCTGCAGGTAGCCTGGATCTGCAGCGCCTGTCAGATAACAAAGTCATTTTTGTTACCAATGAGCCGGCCGATCATTCATCTGTGCAAAAGCTGGATGCATTTGTACGGGATGGAGGAACCCTGGTATATGTATCCTCACTTTTCGAGTATAATAAAAAGTCAGATGATTACATATTTGCAACAAAAATGGATAGCCTCCTGCTTAAGGCGGGGTTGTACCATTTGGCAAATCCGATCCATTCAGGATCAACGGATGATACGCTGCGCATTGCGGCGGTCCCAAAGTACCTGATCGTGGATAGCATCCTTTCGAATCTGGCAAACTACAGGTACTACGATCTGTTTTATCACAAAGGTGCAGAGGTTGTGCCGTTGACAATTTTAAAATTGATCTTTTTCATGGCTCCCAGAGATGCTAAAGCATACCAGGACCTTTGCAAACTGATAGAAGACCCCGTTAATAAGTATTCCGATACCGCTTCGCTGAAAAAACCATTGGTAACCGCTTATTGGCCGGATCTTTTTAAATACCTGAACCGGGTAAACAGGGATTATCGGGCTTATGAAAAGGACTCCACCTACAAAGCAACAACCAACGGAGAATTTCCGGGAACAGTGCCGGATAATGCCCTGCGGATAACCAGGAAGCTGCGGATAAAATTCTCTAATAAATGGAGTGGGTTGCCGGAACCGGACAGCTCATTCAGGCGATTGTACAGTACCGGGCTGTATGTAGCGCCGGGTGATATGGTAACGGTTACCCTATCCGATATAAAAGACACCTCCCGGCGGCTAATGGCACAGATTGGCATACATGATGACAATGTATCGGATGCAAATGAATATTACAGGAATCCGTTTAACCTGGTAAGGACGTTTAATCTGGATAAGAAAGCACTAGTGATCCATTCTCTATACGGAGGGCTCCTTTATTTCGGCATCCCCGTTACAGATAAAGGAAGCGTGCTTAATGTTGCGGTAACCGGTGCTGTGGAAGCGCCCTTTTTTCAGCTGGGGAAAACCACAGACAAACAATGGCTGCAAAAACTGCGGCAAAACCCGGCTCCCTGGGCGGAGCTGGCAACCGGTAAAATTATTTTAACCGTTCCTTCGGATAGCATTCGCAAACTTGAGCATCCGCAAAAGTTAATGCAGTTCTGGGATGAAGTAATGGACGCCAATGCAGACCTGGCCTTTATTTCGAAAGATCGCCCGCACCCGGAGCGGATCATTATTGATAATAATGTAAAATGGGGCGCAATGTATACCGTACCGTCAAAGATTGTTGCGCCCAACGACCGTAGTTTAACCAGGATACTGAATGTGCAGCAATTGCGTGACTCCGGAAGCTGGGGACATTTTCATGAACTGGGACACCGGCACCAGTTCGATGGTCTTGATTTTGATGATCTGGGTGAGGTGACCGTTAATTTGTATACATTGTATGTATATCAAACAATTTTGGGGAAGGACCTTTATCACGCAAGGGATGGATCCCCACGGGATAGCATCCTAAAAGCGATCAAAGCATACATTGCGGCACCCGATTATGAAACCTGGAAAAGGGATCCATTTTTACAACTCTTTACACTCTATTATCCGATCATTGACGCTTTTGGCTGGGAGGCGATCAGGAAATTAAACCGGCCGTTACGGAAGCTTTACAATGAACAATATGGCGGCCGAAGCCTGACACCACTTTACAAAAAAACGGATGATGAGCGCCGGGATCAGTATTTTGTATTGCTTTCAAAAGCCATTGGAAAAAATCTAAGCGAATATTTTGAAAGGTTAAAAATACCCGTCTCCGATTATTCGAAACACCAAGTTACTGGTTTGCCGATCTGGATCCCCGATATTTTCAAAAGATAAAATAAAGCTATTCAGTTCTCTTGCCGAATTTTATTATGCTTTCTACCATAACCATTTGCTGAAAAACCTTTAGTATAAAAAAACAGAGACCTCATTTAAAAGGTCTCTGTTTCGAATAATTATTTCTATCGTGCGGTTTTTGTCCCCTCCAGGTTATTGTTCACATATGCGGTAGCTCCGGAAGGAGATGATGGAGACTGGTTTGCAAGATACGTTGCAAATTGCTGCTCTATCGGACCTGAACCGGAGAGTTGGCTATCATCCACACTCACCAGGCAGGTGATCGACCCATCATCACAATCCGCCTCACTAATGTCGGAAATTTCCCAACTTGAGGAAGCCTCATATTGCGTTTCAGACACCGTATTGGGTTTATAGTGAAAATACAAAGTTGAAGACTTTTTTACGGGTTGATCACGCCTTACATTTTTGGCGAACACTCCTGCCGCAACTAATAAGATTGCTACTAAAGGCAGGAGCCACTTAAATTTTGTCATATAATATTATTAATAAAATTGTTTAAAAAGAAAAAACAGATAAGCCTTTGTTACTGCGCAGTAAGTAGAAGGTTATTCGCAACGGGCATTTATTTTTATGCCGGGTGCGGGGTTAGAGGATAGGGCCTACTATATCCTACAGGTATTCGGCAACTCCTGTTATAAATTCAATTGTTTCATTGAAAAATCTTTATTTTAATATTGGATATTTCTATCACAAAGATGCATTTTCGAAGAGGGCAGAAAAATAGTCCAAACGGAAAATTTTGAGGCAAAAAGGCACCGTTTTATGTGTTTTAGGTCATGTTTACAGTTTTGAAAGTAATAAGCGGTTAAACAACCACTATTTTTTGTGCTGATTTTGGTGGGGCTTTGTAAAACCGGGTAAATAATCTACTAAACACATACGGATCAGAATAACTCAATCGCCTGGCCACTTCTGCAATTGACAACTTTTCTACTACAAGAAGATAAAGCGCAAAATGCATTCTTAAGGTTTTGAGCGATACCATTAGGTTTTTAGTGTACGACTTTTTCCAATAGTTAAGCAAGGATCTGTTTTCAATAAAAAAATCCTTTTTTAGCTTTTTTATAATTTCCCGAATGGGCAGTTCGATATGGTTTGCGATAAATGCATTTAACCTTGCATTGAGCCCCGCTTCATTTGCGGCCAAAATAGGATCATGTAACTGTTCGTAATAATGATAAGTAAGATCATTTACTATGGTATTTATTATAAAGGGGATCCTGGTTTTTTTATCCGTAAGATCTTTTAACCGGTTTAGCAGCTCAGTTACTTTACTGTCAAATGGCAACCGTCCCGCGAGTTCTCCAGATTCGTGGCAACCCTGATGACGCTTAATTAACTTTCCAATTCCATCATCATGTTCTGCAAGAGAGTCAATAAGGCCTCCCGGATTTATATACAAATAATGATAAGTGCCGGGAGCAAATAGTACTTGATGCTCGCCTTCTGGTATATACTGCAAGGTGTAAGTGCTTTGGAAAAGAGGAAGACATCCATGTCCCTTTAAATAACCAAAGCTACTCCCCTCAAGCGTATATTGTAATGCGGTAATTGCAGAATGGCACCGTACCTTTATTAATGTGTAGTCAGAGACTTGTATAGTTAAAAAGACAAGGAGCGCTCCATTGTTTTCACATGCTTGTTGAAATATATAATTTTTTACCCGTAACTCCCACTCGACTAAATAGTAAATAGCCCCAGGTAGTACAATCTGCTGTCCTCCCGGAATATTAGCACTCTTTTGAACGCTTTCCTTTCCTGCCGTGGGCACTATAAACTCAAGCGGTATCATCGTAGTAATATTGCAGGTTGGCCAATATTGAAATCATCATTATGGTTAACATACCGGAACGCTTATTTTGATCTCAAACCAAATGTATTCTTTCACCAAGGAAAAAAGTTTTGATTTTGGGATTCTTTTTTGTGTCCTGACACCAGACTGCTCTGGATTCTTTCTGTAACAATAGAAAAATTTCCTATACAGCTTTATCGTTTGCAACGATCATTTATACGTTCACCATGTGAATATTGACTTTCACATAATATTCTTTAGCGCACTGGTGTTATTTAATAACTTGAAAAAGATTGGCAAATCACTCTGCGCGTTAAAAACCGCAGTAACCCTCTTAAAGAAAGTGAATAATGATATATCCAAAAGAAAACAACAAACCTCCGCCGGTCATATTTTTGAGGAAGGTGATGGCGCAACAAAATCAACCAGCGGGATTAGGTTAACGACTTTCGAAATTTTGTTGGTGCATCAGGCAAAAGAAATACTGGAAAAATATATAGATGACAAGCCTCCTTCACTAAAGGAATTATCGCGCATGGTTGGTATTAACGAGTTGAAACTAAAAACCGGCTTTCGGGCAATTTGCAATACCAGCATTTATAAATGGATCAGTACCCAAAAAATGGTAAAAGCAAAAGATCTTGTTTTGAATACAAACATGCCCATAAAGGAAATATCAATGCTCTCCGGATATTCTATGGTTTGTAACTTTATAACAGCATTTAAAAAGCAACACGGGTGCAGCCCTGGTAAGCTTCGGAAAGAACTGTAAAAAGTCAGTGTACCTTATCAACCGGAAGGCGTTTATTAAATGCCTGGTGAAGATTGAATTTATTGCCCACAAAAGTATGTCATATGCGTGAAGCGCGAATTGAAGATAAGGAGACAATTATAGATATCCTATCCGAAGCTTTTGATGCCAATCAAAGTGTGAATTATATTATTCCACAGGATAAGAGCCGGATGCACCGGATCAGGAGGTTAATGTCTTATTCATACAACATTTGCAAACTATTTGGGGAGGTTTTTGTGACCGAAGATGGCAAAGGCTGCGCCTTAGTATTATTTCCTGATCAGAAGAGATTTTCCCTGAAAGGAACACTATCGGACGTTCAGCTCGCCCTTGGCGTAATAGGAATTAAAAACGTTTATAAAGCCATGAAAAGGGAGGCCGTGATAAAGAAGCACCAACCTGATTCAAAGCTATACTATATATGGTTCATTGGGGTTACGCCTGCAGCTCAGGGCATAGGAATAGGTAGCCAGCTTCTGAGCGAATTAATACAAAGAGCTACCAGTTTGAAAAGAACCATTTGTCTGGAGACCTCTACTTTGAAAAATATTCCCTGGTATGAAAAGCAGGGGTTCAAAATTTATAAAGAAATTGATTTTGGGTATTCATTATACTGTATGAAGTACGAGTACCATTAAAGACATGCATTAAAATGCTCATTCCTGGTACAGAGATGCACTTGATCACATTCGGGTTCATTTGTATTGAACTAGTGATGCTCTCTTACCTGTGTCTTTACAGGCTAGCCCGAAAAGATGACAAAACCGTTACCCTTGATTTATGGTTATGTTTTTTCCTGATTATTTATAATATTTCCGGAGGGTTGCTGCCTGACCCGAAATTACCTGGCAGTTTTTTTGTACAGGAATGTATTGCTTATGCCACCGGGTTTATTACCCCCTGCTATTTTCCGTATTATGTGCTGAAATGCTTCAATTTGAAGAAAATGAGATTTCACGCATATGCCGGGGTATTCATCTTTTTGGTTAGCTCTTATGTAACTTTTGTAATAACCCTTAGCATTTCGGGCAACTTAGACGCTGCTAATAATGTGCTTATAGTTCCGATTCTGTACTCCATTTGGGTTCTGGTATCCGTATATAAGGCTGTTCGATACAAGTACCGAGAAGCATTTTCAACCCGGGATGCAAAAGAAGAATTGATTGTATTAATGCTTTGTTTGTCTCCGTGGCTCTGCCTGCCCGTAATTACCTACTTTAATCATGGCCAACCCGTTGAAGCCATAACAACCAATACTGGGTTTCTGCTGCTTTTGGCACTTCACATCAAACAAACCATTAACAGGCTTCGCATTGAATACGACCGGTTGGTAGTATCTGAGTCCAAATTGAAGGAGTGGAATATTGTTCTTCAGCAAGAGGTTGAAAAGCGTACCAGGGAAATTGAGCGGTTAAACAGGGAAGAAAAATTCAGGCTTAATTGTGCCCAGTATCAGCTGACGAATAGAGAAAAAGAAATTGCCTTCCTTGTATTTATTGGTGAATCTTATAAAAATGTGGCCGATAAACTATTTATTGCCGAACGGACAGTCGCTAAGCACGTTCAGAATATATTCTATAAAATTCGGGTATCCAATCGTGTTGAGCTCTGCCAAAAGCTTACTCAGTAAATACGCATTTAATGACCTCTAAATAAAATAGTCAATTTTACGTAGATAAATAGTGGTTTTTGCGTAGTGTGGAGGGCCTGGTCTTTGGTGCTATAAATGCCGTAAGCATATTGTTCACCTAAACCAATGGATATGACTACAGAAACCCTCCAACTCCTGGAAGAGATGAACAACAAATTGTCCAACCTTTCAGGTCTTATTGAAGATGATTTATTTAGTATTCAGCAAGCGATACTTATTACATCCGAAGCGATTGCCCAGCTAAAGGCGCTATTTACAAACTCCAAGTTTGAATCTGTTGCAGCAGAAATCCGGTTCTTCAAAAAGCTAAAGCCCCAATTTGACGGCAGGCTTATCTTTTACCTGATGCAATTACGGATGCATACAAGATCCGCTTCAGATCGAACCGCTATTTACGCCAAGGAATTAGACCGGGCTGAATTATTTTACCAAAAACATTATTCCTTCTGGCAATACTTCAAGATGGGACTTTCCGATCTTGATGAATATTATTTTATAAGAAAGAACACCGATGAGCCAATTTTCCTTGACGAACATCAAATACACTACGACAGCCAAACGAATGCACCAATGAGTGGAATCGTGGCCAGGTTTTACGCGTATGATTTTTTAAAGAAGCACTCTACCAAGTTGACCGAAGCTCATTTTTCGGGCAGCTCCAATAAGCAAGACAAATCACTTTCGTTATCATGGACCTCCGCAAAATCAGAATTGATAGAACTCATTTATGCCCTTCATGAATACCGGGCTTTTAATAATGGGCAGCCCGATATAAAAAAGATAGCGGAATACTTCTCGGCTATATTCAATATCCGGTTTAGTAACATTTATAAGACTTACGAAGATATCAGGCTACGTAAAAAGAACAACACTCCATTTTTGGATGCGCTGAAGGCAGGCCTTGAACGACGTATAGACCGCGACAACGAAAATGCGATGTAGGAAATAATCTTTTACTATATACCAGTATCTCACCCTTATCGCTTGTTCGGATAATCAAATTTGCAACCAGTAGGTACAAAATTTTATTCACGAAATTTTTTAAAAATGCTGGAACAAATAAGCTGGAACCAATTTCTCATCGCCATAGGCGGGGCCGCCGCTGCATACTATGCCATATTGATCGTTAGCGGTAAAATTAAATTCAAAAAAACAAAAGTTCACCGGGAACCAACCGTTTTCGAGTTTTCTCCGGAAAGAAAAGCCTCTCCACCAAGCAATCCTCCATCCGAGGCACCTGTTTCCCCGAAAGGCCGCTCGGAAATGACCGGACCTGATGATTCAAAAGATTCGGGAGACACTGAATTCGCCATGCTGGAGCAGCTGGCAGATGAACTACAGGTGATCATTGTGCAAGTTGGGTCGACCCAGGGGAACAGGGAGCTGCTGCTTGAAAACATGACTAAGATAATTGCCGGGTATCCATCACTGAATAAACCGGCGTTCATACGTGCCATCAATAACCTGATGATGAAGGTTGTTAGCGAGGAATGCTCCTTTACAATTACGGAAGAAGAAGCTGCTTTATGTTGGCCGCAGCTACCCTATGTAGACCAAAAATAAAAGGAAACGGCGGCGTAATGCGGCAGGATATGCTTTTCATGAAACCGCCCTTCCTTTTTCATTAAACGCAATAACCAAATAAAAAATACATGAAAAATATTCTTGCATTCTATCGCGCCCCCAAATGGGTTAACTCCTTTTTAAAATTTCAGTTCCTGGCCGTTATCTCTATGCTAACAGCTCCGGAAACTTCCGCTCAAAGCGGTGCGGGCGGCATCAGCGCCGCTGCCAGCGAAGTAAAAAGCTATTTCAGTGTAGGCACCACACTCATGTACGCTATTGGCGCAATCGTCGGGCTGGTGGGTGCCGTCAAAGTATATAATAAATGGAATTCGGGCGACAATGACACAGGAAAAGTAGCCGCTTCCTGGTTTGGCAGCTGCATTTTTCTTGTGGTAGTGGCAACGGTACTGAAAGGATTTTTTGGGGTATAAAACTGAGACTATGGCAAGTGTGTATGAAATAAACAAAGGCATTAATCGTCCGATAGAGTTCAAAGGTTTCCGGGCGCAATATGTTACCTACCTGGCTATCGGGCTGGTTACGCTACTGTTGCTTTTTGCAATCGGGTATATTATTGGTATTTCATCCTACATATTAGTTGCGGTCATTGGCGGAGGAGGCTTTGCAATGGTGAGCTGGATTTACAAGCTGAGTCATAAATACGGAGAACATGGACTAATGAAAGCCTCCGCCTACCGCAATATTCCTACCGCCATCGTATGCCGGAGCCGTAAACCCCTACTCTCCCTTAAACAAAAAGGAGGTGGAAAATGATTGTTTTTATCCTTTTTGCACTCGTGATCTTTTCGGCGCTGTTACTGCAATTGCGAAATCCGGCTAATAATACAAAAGATCTTGAAAAGATACTACCCATCTATAATATTGAACAAGACTGCCTTGTTTCAAAAAATGGTGACATCACCATTGTTTATGAACTTAGCCTGCCGGAGGTCTTCACACTGTCCGCGGAAGACTACGAGCAACTGCATCATATATGGTTGAGAGCAGTCAAGCTCCTGCCGGCAGGTACTATTGTACACAAACAGGATTGGTACACTGTGGACGCCTATAAGGCTGACGCATCAGGCAACCAATCCTTTCTGAAAATAAATAGTGAATCGTATTTTAATGAGCGGAGCTTTTTAAATCATCATAGTTACCTGATGATCACCCTAAAAGCAGACGGCCGGCGGCCCGCCAATTCGGTATTCTCCAACCTGCTTCGCCCAACACTGGTTCCATCCGTTGCCCTTAGGCCACAGGTTCTTCATGATTTTTTAGATAAGACAAGCCAGGTTACGAAGCTTTTATCTGACGGCAGCCATATTAGATGCCGGCAGCTGCAAGAAGATGAACTGGCAGGCGATGAGAAGACAGCCGGGCTCATAGAACGCTACTGCTTCCTGCTTTCCCAGGGCGAAGATCCCGTAAGAAGGGATATTATATTTAAACCGGAATGGCAGATCGGTGAAAAGCGGGTACAGCTCTATAGCCTTGCAGACCCGGAAGATCTGCCGGCAATATGCGGCAGCCGTATTACCTATGACAAATACTCAACCGATGTCAGTAAATTTTCCGTTGGTTTTGCAGCTTCAGCGGGTTTATTGCTGCGCACCAATCATATCTATAACCAGTTCCTTGTTATACAGGATACGCCCAAAACCCTGAGAAGAATGGAAACCCGGCGCAGGAGGCTTCAGTCGCTATCCGCTTACTCCAGGGAAAATGCCATTTCCTGCGATGCCACCAATGCGTTTTTAAACGAAGCTATCAGTCAGCAGCGTCAACCGGTAAAAGCACATTTTAATATTATTACCTGGACCGATGACCCGGCCCAGGTAAAGGACCTGAGAAATAAGACGTCCTCAGCCATTGCACAAATGGATGCTTCTCCACGCCAGGAGATCATGGGCGCTGCTCAAATTTACTGGGGTTCACTGCCTGGCAACGCGGCTGATTTGCCCGTAAATGAAACCTTTGACACTTTTGCAGAACAAGCCACTTGTTTCCTTACCCAGGAGACCAATTACCGCACCGTAAAACCGGATCAGGGAATCCGCTTTTGCGACCGGTTCGGACGACCGGTATATGAAGACCTCTTTGATCTGCCACGGACCGAATATGGCTGGACCAGTAATATGGGGATGCTCTGTTGTGGTACCTCCGGAGGCGGTAAATCGATGACGCTGAATCATATCCTCCGCTCACTCTACGATCAGGGCGCCCATTGTGTTATTATCGATATCGGTGGCAGCTATAAAGGGTTGTGTCAATTAGTAAAAGGCTACTACTTCACTTATACAGAAAAAGACCCGATTAAATTTAATCCCTTCTGGCTTCCGGAAGGCACTGGTTTAGACACGGAGAAAAAGGAAAGTCTAAAATCGTTATTGATCGCGCTCTGGAAACAGGAAAATGATCCATATAACCGGTCGGAATACGTAGCATTATCCAACGCATTGCAAGGCTATTACCAGTTGCTTGAAAATGATCCGTCCATTTTCCCTTGTTTCAATAGTTTTTATGATTACCTGCAATCTACGTTCTCTGTCATCCTGAAAGAACACAAGGTTAAAGACAAGGATTTTGACCTGGATAATTTTTTATATGTGCTACGCCCGTATTATGATGGTGGTGAATTTGACTATTTGCTGAATGCCAAAGAAAATCTTGATCTACTGGCGCAGTCTTTTATTGTTATTGAACTGGATAATATTAAAGACCATCCCATTTTATTTCCGGTGGTCACGTTGATTGTGATGGAGCTTTTTGTTTCCAAAATGCGCAAACTCGGGCGTGCGCGAAAAGTGCTGGTTATAGATGAGGCCTGGAAGGCAATTGCCAAAAGTGGTATGGCCGAATTTCTCAAATATGCCTTTAAAACGATCCGGAAATTCAACGGTATTCCTTGTGTTATTACCCAGGAGCTGGATGACCTGGTAAGCTCTCCCATTATTAAAGACGCCATCATCAACAATGCGGATATAAAGATCCTGATGGATATGCGCAAGTTCATGTACAAATTTGATAAACTTCAGGATGTACTGGGTCTGTCCGACAAGGCTAAAACCATTTTATTATCTGTAAACAAGGATGATCGCGAGATCTTTATCGATCTGGGTGGCCAGATGTCTAAAGTCTTCAAAAACGAGCTATGCCCTGAAGAATACTTTGCGTTTACAACGGACGGGAAAGAACGTGTGCAGGTAATGGACTATGCCGAACGATTCGGTGGTGATATGGAAACCGCCATCACTCAACTTCTCAAAGATTTGAAAGCACAAAAACATTTACTCAACTAATAAAATCTCCAGTTATGAAAACAGCATGCTTTTTCGTCATTATGTTGATCTTTTCCTGTACCCTGGTTACCCGGAACAAAAATGAGATCGCCGGCACCTACGCGCGTATAGCGGAAAATGAAATTTACATCCTGCATGACACCCTTATCCTTTCACCCGTAAGCAAACAGGCAAACCATGAATACCGGATCATCCAGCGATCCCAGACCAATTTTAAGAACCCGACTGAGCAGAAATTTAACAAGCGAGCCAAACATTTCATAAATGGCACGTATGATCCGCAAACGGGAATCATGAAGACCGATGACCCTGGCCGGCTATACTCTTTCGATCCAAAAGAAACTACGATCACCATCAATGAAATCATTTACCGGAAAATCAAATAAGTATCAAAAACAAACTTATGTACTTAAAAAAAATAATTCTCACCTCAACATTCACCCTTTTGTTGTTGGTTGGTAGCGCGCCGCTGCAACAGGCTAAGGCAATCGGAATATGGCAAATA
Organism: Niabella pedocola; assembly: GCF_021044425.1. Lineage (GTDB taxonomy): Bacteria > Bacteroidota > Bacteroidia > Chitinophagales > Chitinophagaceae > Niabella > Niabella pedocola. The sequence goes on from NZ_JAJNEC010000005.1 coordinate 2,181,538, forward strand.
ATAAAGGAAGCGATCGTAAAAGTTATTAAGGCTATAGATCTTGCCGTGCAGCGTGTACAAAACCAGGTTATCCGCCTGCAACATATACAAAAGGAAGTTGAGAATGCAATGGCCAAACTCAAACTAAAAGAAATTGCTGAATGGGGTGAGAAACAACGAAAGCTGTTTCAAACCTATTACGATGAACTCTGGAAAGTGAAAAGAATCATCGCCTATTATAAACGGATCAAAAGCATTGTGGACAACCAGCTGCAGTTGATCCAGGAATATAAAAGAGCCTATGCGCTTGTCAGTAATGATAAAAACTTCAATCCGAAGGAGCTTATTTATATATATGATGTTTACACCGGCATCCTGGATGAGAGCGCAAAGAATATTGATGAATTAATGATCGTCGTTCAATCTTTCTCTACCCAAATGTCGGATGCGGCCCGGCTGGAGCTGATCGCAAAGATGGATGTGGCTGTCAGCAAGAACCTTTCGCATCTGCGACGGTTCACCAATCAAAATATTATGCTGAGTATTTCCCGTACAAAGGATCAGCAGGAAGCCCAAACCATCAGATCCTATTATGGACTTCAATGATTTCATAAAAATTAACCTATATGGAAAACGCCAATACCGAAATTTATTTTAAGCATCAGCGCCCCCTTGAATCCTTGCTTCGTACAAAAGGATACCTTGGCAGCTTTGAGCTTACAGCAAAAAACATCCAGTTTCATCACTTTGGCACTTTAAAGGAATGCCTGCACCAGGCGCTTTCCTACATGGAAGGCAAGAAAATCACCCGTACTGAGTTCTCTTTAAAAACGCATGCGGAATATATCGGTCCTGAGAATTATAAAGAATGCCAGTTCCAGGGAACCTTTGACCTGGAAAAAGGATTTGTTTTTACCCGGTTATTTATCGAATCAAAATTTCCGGATGAAACACAGCAGTTTCAACTCCGCAATAACCAGGAAGCCCCCGGGAAAAATGCCGTCATCGGAAGATTTAGAAAACCGAAGCCCTGGGGGCGGCAGATACGTGGAGATTTTAAATTCAGGCGCAGGCGATAAACAAAGCAACTATGAAAATACCGTATTACTTTTTTTTGCTTCTACTGTGCATGCAGCCCATTTCGGGACATTCTCAGCAAATGGGAGAATGGTTTAATCAGAAGAAAACCCAGATCAGGTACCTCGCCAAGCAAATTGCGGAACTGAAGATTTACCTCGGCTATGTGAAAAGAGGATATAATATTGTATCCGGTGGTCTAAACACGATTAAGGATATTAAAAACGGCGAATTTCAACTGCATGATCTTTATTACAAATCCCTGGGTCTGGTGAATCCACGTATCCGGAACGCGCCCAAGGCGAAAGGCATTGTCAATCATCAACTCTATATCCTCAAAGCAGCCGATGCGATCAACAAATTGCTGGAATCCGATCATACATTGCCTGCATCTCTTAAAACATACGCCGGTGAATCCGTATCACGCTTGCTGGAGGATGTAGAAAAAGTAAGAAAAAGCCTGGTAGAACTTACGACCGATAATGAAATGAAATTAACGGATGACGAGCGACTGAAGCGCCTGGATTTACTTTTTGACTACAGCAAAAACCAGTTTGTTTTTGCACAGAAATTTTCCTCAGAAGTCATTACGCTCATTCAATCAATACAACAGGAACAGCGGGATGAACAAATTCTCAAAAAACTGCATGGATTGCAGTAAAAATCTGCTCGTATGAAAAATTGCATAAAGAAAATAAGATCCTGGTTTTTGATTTTACTGCTAGCGCTGTGCATCAACAGCATCCCGGTTAAAGTGAACGCCCAGGAACACGAAATAGCCCAGCTTGTCCTGAACCTGGAAAAGCTAAACCAGTTACGTAAAATCCTGCAACAGCTTTACGATGGCTATAAAATCATCAGCGATGGTTATAATAAAGTAAAAGACATTACTTCAGGAAACTACAAAATTCATGAACTATTTCTCGACGGGCTCTACAAAGTTAGCCCCACTGTAAAAAAATACCACCGTATTGCAGATATCATTCGTAACCAGGCTGTAATAATAAAAGAAAGCAAGGCAGCACTGAGTAATTTTTCCTCCCAGGGTATTTTTACGAATGGACAGATAGATTATATAGGAAAAGTGTACGAACGGCTGCTGGAAGAAAGCCTGAGAAACCTGGATGAGCTTGCAATGATTATTACATCCGGGCAACTACGGATGAGTGATGATGAGCGCCTGAAAGGTATCGACCGGATCTACTTTGAAATGCAAAAGAAACTGCTTTTCCTGCGCAGCTTTAATAAGCGGCAAAAAATGCTAGCTGCAGAAAAGCTTAAGGACAAAATTGAAAATCAAACATTAAAGGAGCTGCATGACCTGAAATAACTACCCTTTAACTTTCTAAAAACCTATGAATATGCTGACTAAGAAAATAGGGCATTTTATGCCTTTTACATTGCTTTTGCTAATGCCCCAGCTTTTACTAGCCCAGGGAATGCCGGACCAGATTCGGGGCTTACACAAGATACTCGACAACCTTTACAATGAGATGCTGCCTATGTGTGGTAATCTGATTGGGGTAGGCCAGGCGCTGGCCGGTTTTGCAGCGCTCTTTTTTATTGGGGTGCGCGTGTGGAGACATATTGCTGCCGCGGAACCGATTGACTTTTTTCCTTTATTCCGCCCCTTTGTGCTGGGATTTTGTATCCTGAACTTTCATTCTGTTATTGCATTGCTGAACGGGGTACTTAGTCCGACAGTACAAGGAACAAGCGCAATGGTGAACAACACAAACAACGCGATTGAACGGTTAATCGAACAGCGGGAAAAAGAACGCAAAGAGTCCATGGCATATAAAATGTACGGAGTAAATGACGGGGCAGGCGACCGGGATGTTTGGATGCAATACACGCATAGCGATAAGGTTAACGATGAAGGTTTATTAGGAGGTATAGGCTACGATGTGGAGTTTGCCGTTGCAAAAGCCTATTACAATTTTAAAAGCATGTTTAAGGATTTTATTTCCTTTTTATTACAGCTACTTTATGAGGCCGCCGCGCTGTGCATAAATACCATAAGAACCTTTAAACTACTGATCCTTGCCATTCTCGGTCCCATCATTTTGGGTCTGGCGGTATTTGATGGGTTTCAGCATACACTCCCTGTGTATTTGGCTCGCTATATCAATGTATTTCTTTGGCTTCCGATTGCCAACATACTTGGAGCTGTATTGGGGAAAATCCAGGAAGGCATGATTAAACTGGATACAGCCCAAATGCAACAACACGGCGACTCCTTTTTCAGTACGTCCGATGTCGGATATATCGTTTTTATGATCATTGGTATTGTCTCCTATTTTACCATACCCAGCATCGCCAACATGATTGTGAATGCTGGCGGTGGAAATGCCATTACAAGCAGGGCGACCACTATATTTGGAGGGATAGCTAGTGCAGGCATTTCAACAGCTGGAGCTGTTGCCGGTGGCGCAGCGGGAATGACTGCGGACGCTTTTGGTGATGCTAATCTTAAAATGACTCAGGGAATGGGTAAGGCAGGAGCAAATAGCGGGTATTTCAAAGACAAAGTGGATGACAATAGACAGCGGTAATCTTTGATGAAGGAATAGCATTATTCCAACAATAAGTCTTGTTTGCTTCCTACCCTAGGGTCCTTAACTGTTTTGCTGCCAACCATTGCCCGGAGTTATTAAATCTGATATTTGCCGGATCAAGTGTTGAAGAAATCACCTGATCCTCTATATTAAGGCTTTCTAGTCCATAAGCAATTTTAACGAGCATCAACTCTACAAATGGTTTGTCAGATTCTATAAGAGGATATAACTGGTATTTTTTTAATAGCTTCACTAAAGAAAATGCATGTTTTTTAAACTTCAAAGCTGCTTTTTCGTCATTGATCCATGAAGCCAAATAGGTTAAACCTGCTTCCAGGGATGGGCCGACCTGTAGTAAAATCTTGTTTATTAATAAAGCTACCGCGTCATCATTGAAGTCTCCATGTTCAACTTCTTCAGAAAGTGCCGCAAGCGCCCAAATTACCGAAACAGATTCAGGACTGCTTAACCCCTCATTAAGTTCTGTATATTCGGTATAGTTGGCATAAAGTCCATCTACTTCCTCTAATACGGTATTATAATCCGGCTGGAGCTCCAAGTTTGATTTGAAGTAATTAAGAAATACACGCATATCGTGTATCATCCCAGTAAAGTCAATAAAGAATGATGCTCTGCCCGGACTTACCCTTCGAATATCTTCCGCAGCTGTCTTCAACTTTTCGTATATCAGTACTAACTCGTCCTGATTAAAGGTAAGACCGTATTTGGGATTGTTACGCTTGGTAAATTCCAGTAGTGCAATAGTCTGGTGTCCTCCCGTTATTGACGTCCCTTTAATACCGGTTTCCCACAAATCCTGATGCTCAACAATTACCTGTTTAATTCTGTCTGTAATCGCTGTATCATTTTTGGCAAAAAAGAGTGCGATCCTTATAGAGCGACTATTACTTAACTTTTCAAAGTCTACCGTTTTAACCCTTTCATAAATTTCATCCTGTTGCATCTCTGTTAACAGGTAAAATATATTACCTAATACAAATAGTGTGCCCGATGGATTTAATTGAAAATCTTGAATAAGTACATTTATTTGTCCCGCCAGCTCATCAGGGATGCTTAACTTACTTTGCCCGGTGAATAATTTATTTGAGTTTATATAATATAAGTAGGTTATGATTTTATTGGGATGCTGGGGAAATGCCATCAGAAACCTACTTATTATTTTGTACAAGATCTCCCGGTCCAAAGTCACGCGCAGGCCTGCCCTTACGTAATTTTCACATATTGTATTCTGCGGCTCATATAGTTTTCCGTTTTCCTCCAGTTTCTTCAGGGTTTCTGCAAACTGGGCTTGCCAGGCCTCCGGTTCAATGGCAACAAACAATTCGGACGCTAAAATCATGACGGGCTCTGTGCGCTTGTCGAATGCACTGAAAAGATACGCTAAGATATTTGCTTTCTGAGTATTCAGCTTTTCTGACCAGGCTAAATCCTGTCCTATACGTTGTAGGGTATTCTCATGATTATACTGCAGCGAATAATAGGTGAATGGAAATGGCAGGGTCTCAAATCCAACTTTAAAAACCTTATACCAATTCTCACGAGGTATAACGGACATGATCCCACATTGTGCAGGGAAGCCGAAGATAGTTAACAATGATATCACCTGAAGAGGTGCATACTTCTCAAAAGGATGAACCATCGGCTGATCACCAGATGTAGAAAAGCGTCCATTTCCATAGGGAATTACTTCCGACTTAGTTTTATCCAATGACTCAATTAAATCAGTAATGATGTCTACAAAAGAATGGTAGCCTGCCTGACGATATTTTGAAATATGGCTTCGTAATTTACTCTGATTCTGCCAGGTTGCACCCACTTTAATTGCTAACAATAACTCGTAGCTGAACATTTTTTGTTGTTCGCCAACTTTATTGGATGATAATTGAGCTTCGAGTAAGCTCACTGCTGTTTTATGATTAAATTGCGAGAATAAGCCTGCTTTTATATGAAATTCTTCCACCGGCGCGTCCCACTGCTCCAGCTCTTTTTCTAATGATTCAAAATCCAGCGTAAAGGCCGATTGAAATATCTTACCAAGGGGGCTTATCGCAATTTTTTGTTGAGGATTAAAAAACACCTCATTAAGCTCCAGTAAAAATTTCAACTTAGCATCCGTTTCAAACGATGCTGGTAATGTTTTTAAAACATCAATATCCATTACAACGCTAACCGGTATATACAGTTTCTGAATCAATAAAATCAAAAGCTCCAGCATTTTGGACTTACTATCTTCAGAAAGATCTTTCAAATAGAAATCACTAAAAAAACTCAGAAATGAATATTGATGATAAGCACTACCAGGAGATAAATCAGGAATACTCATATTGGAAGCCATACCCGTAGCTTCCTTATAAATTTCTACTAACCGATTTTCATCTATTTTCAGATTTTTAGTTGTACTATCAGCCTTTGCGATATTCCGCCATAAGTCCTGCCATTGACTTTTATCAGCTGAAACTGCAGGGCTTACCGGAGGCGCTATAGCATCGTCACTTGCAAGATATTCGAAAAACATCTGCAATGCCGCCCCACGGGTATTATCTGTTTCCAACTTTTGCTGTGTTTCCGTTTCCAGAAATTCTATAACTTCTTTATTAAGGAGATTGATACTGGCAATACGATGGTTTTCATAATACAGGCTACGACCATCTTCTTGCTCCTGCCTGTCATTTACTTCAATCAGATATATCTTGTAGTCCTTTTTTACCGATCCTTTCTCTGATTGATAAAGTAAATCCCTAACCCAGCCAATCCAGGCAGTAAAGTTGGGATCAACTCCTGAAAAACCAATTAAGCAAAAAGATTCCTGTAATAAGGCAATTCGCATTAACTGGGTAAATGCTTCGTGTTTTTGAGGATACTGCTGATAATGTTCCGCCGATATAATATACTGTTTGCGGGGATCTCTATCAAAACCGAATTTATGACTTTCACGGTCTTCCATGCTGCGCAGAGAACCGTGTAGCTTAATTATATTCTTGTTTTTCTTCAGGCTCAGATCTGCTCCACTAGTAACCAAAGTATAGCTGTTATCTGCCTGCGCATCATTTATGGCAAAAGCTTCCTGTTTAGTGATTACCTCCGCTTCCCATTCAACTATCTGGTAAGAGAGCTCTCTTAATTTCGCGGAAAGCGATTCTAATTTCTCATGCGTATTATCATTGCGGGAAGGATTTTCAGCCGGTGATTCCGGAAAAGTGCTAATATTTAAGATTTCATTTAGCTCATTTATCTTGTGGGTAAGTTCATCTTTCTTGCCTTTGGCTGTGTAAATACTTGTGGTCAACTCATTAATAGCTTCAGAAAGAGTATCATTTTCCTCCTTTAATTTTGTATGCCGTTTAATATCCACACTTGCTTCAAGCAAAGGATCATAATTGGTTGTAAATACATTATTCCAGGGGAAAGATAAAAGAAACTTATGCAGCTTTAACTTTTCCTCGGTAAGCTTCTCCCTCCTTTTATCTTTATAAAGCAGATAATAGTCTCCGTCTCTAGCTAATTCGATAGGAGTATGTTGCTCAATGTAAGTGACAATTGATTCTTCATACCCTCTCCTTGATACATATTCTGAAACAACGTTTAAGTAACCCACCTTCTGAACTATTTTTCCTGCCTGTTCAACTACTATTATTTTTCTTTGCTTTTCATCTATATCCGACGGAATTTTACTATCAATATCGTCCTGGTATAATTCATAAACAAGATTTGTCAACAATTCTGACCAACTCGGGAATTCGCTGCTCACATTCTTGCTAAAACCCGCACCTACCAAAAGCGACATTTTCCTGCCTGCTAGCTTGGTTCTCAAAGCCTGTATGTTTTGTATTTGACTCGACATTTTGATTAGTTTCAGCCTACAAGATAATAAAGTTTAAAGTTAGTAGCAGCCTATGCCCTAGGAATTATAAGCGCTCAGGCTTTAAAGTATAATCAGAAAACATAACAAGCCTATTACCCCTAACAACTCCTTTTATAGGATAGAGCATTTTATCCCGTCCCACCATATAAAGACATTTTATACTTTCCAAATAACAAAATCCCTGTTATAAGCAATGAATTAATTAATAACCCAAAAAATAATTTTTCCCGCCTACCAATATCTCACCATAATCACTCTTGATCGCCCGCACTTTTGTTCCTGACTTTAACCACAATTACAGGAACCTAAATGATCAGACAATTAAAAAACATCGACACCGCTTTTAAGCATATCCGGCTGTTTACAGCGGTCCTTATACTTGCCAGCACAATGTTTGGTGCCTTTTGTTTTTATTACAGCATAAAAAAAGTAAGCGAAGCGCAGCAAACGATTTACCTGGTTGCCAACGGCAAAGCCTTTCAGGCTACTAAATCCAGCCGCAAGGAAAATCTGGCCGTTGAAGGACGCTACCATATAAAGGCATTCCATGAATACTTCCTATCCTTATCTCCCGATGATAAAGCGATAGAGCAAAATATCCGCAGCGCCCTTTACCTGGCTGATGAAAGCGCCAAACAACAATACGATGCTCTAAAAGAAAAAGGGTTTTATGCAAGTGTAGTCAGCGGCAATATAAGCCAGCTGGTTAACTGTGACAGCATCGCACTTAATCTGGGTAAGTATCCCTATCACTTTCGGTATTATGGCAAACAGGAAATCATCCGCCCCAGCACCACCATAGTGCGCAACCTGGTAACAGAAGGTTATCTGCGGGAACTGGATGAGCGCAGCGACAATAATCCCAATGCCTTCCTGATAGAAAAATGGTTCACCATTGACAATAGTATTCTTTCCACTACAAAACGATAAAGCATGTTCAACAGAAAGAAAAAATCATATCGTCTTTTACCTACTGCGGGTTTATTTTATCGAATAAATAGCCGAATACAAAACAAACAGCATCAACTGGCAGACTGGATGCAAAAGAAGACCAGGCACTGGAAAGCAAAACAACAACGATGCTTTTTATTTATCCTTTGCCTGCTTATGGGCGGTACAAGCACGGACAGGCTGCTGGAACTCTTTGATGATAGAATGGACACCTCTACCCCTATTACAAAACAGCAACAACTGCCTTTGCCTGTCATTCCGGCGGAATCTCCGGCTTATTCCTCCCCCGCCGACACTTTTATTTTTAGCCGCTTCCGGAATTATCTGGATAGCCTCCTGGAGACTCCAGAAGGCCGGAAAGTATATAAGGATTTTTTGAAGAAGCGCCCTGGTTTTATGGACAGCCTTGTTTTTGCAGAAAAAACCCTGAAACAATCATTTCCTAATCATTAATTATAAAAAAATGCAAAACACACCACTCATCGAAGAGCGAAAACAAAAATTTCTTATTGTACTCCCGGTACTTGTCATCCCTTTTGTGGCCTTTCTTTTCTATGTCCTTGGTGGAGGAAAAGGTAACAACAGTTCCGGTACCTCACGAACCAGCGCCCTCAGCACCACACTCCCTGATCCATTGGTAAATGAACACCAGCAAATGGACAAACTCAGTCTCTATGAAAGAGCATCAAGGGATTCTCAGGAGCAATCCGGAATTCACGATCCTTTTGAATCCTGGCCTCATTTGGACTCCGGAGCAGGGTTGTATCGACCTCCAATTGGCAATACCTACAGTTATGGTCAGCCCATCCCGCTATATCCTTCTACTCCTCCACTGGATGACCAATTACAACAATCGCGGGAGACCCAATTAGAACAGCGGTTGCAACAGTTGCAAAGCACACTCCAGGTACCCAATGAAGCGGTGATAAATACCCCTGATGGGTTTGCCAATTCTTCAGTAGACAGCGCCCCTGAACTAAAACGCATCGAGTCCCTGATGCAATCACTGTCTGCTGAAACACAAACGGCTGATCCGGGTCTTGCGCAAGCCAGTTCACTGATGGATAAGATCCTTGACGTTCAGCACCCCGAAAGAGTTAATCAACGAATAAAAAAGCAGTCTCTTGAAAATAGAAAAAATGTATTTCCTGTTAGTGCAACGCCCACTAAAGAAATTAGCGATTTTTTTAGTGGTTCGGATGAACACCAATTAGATGAGCAACAAACCGTCAGTGGTTTTTACGATGAAGAGCCGGATCCAGCCGAGGAGCAAAATGCCCTTCGGGCAGTTGTGCATGAAAGCCAGACGTTGGTGAGCGGCGCCACTATCAAATTACGACTTGAACAGGATGCTTACGTTCAGGGACAACTGATTCCAAAAGGCAGTTTTGTGTTCGGCATCTGTACTTTAAGTGGTGAGCGGTTGGAGGTTGCCATAAACTCCGTAAGAAAAGGGAACTCTATTTTTCCTGTATCCCTGATAGCCTATGATCTGGATGGTTTAGCCGGCATCCGGGTTCCCGGAAGTATTAACCGGGATGCCTCCAAAGAAAGCTCAGAGCGTGCCGTTCAGGCCCTCAGCCTGGGAAGCATGGATCCTTCAATCGGCGCGCAGGCCGCTTCAGCTGGTATTGAGGCTGCCAAAAATCTTCTTTCCAGGAAAGTAAAACTCGTCAAAGTGGTAGTTAAAGCGGGTTATCCCTTACTAATCGCACCAGACAAAACCAACTCATAATTCAATATTCAAGTAAAAAAAACTATTAAGTCATGTTACATTATTTCAAAAAAAGCCTTTTATTATTCATCTGCTTGCCAGCATTGTTCTCTTTACGGGCCCAGGAGCAAGCCGGCTCCTTCTCGCCAATAGCCTCGGTGGAGCTCTCCATTACCAATAGCGAAACAAGCGTCCTGATTTTTCCTCATCCGATAAAAAGTGTTGACCGCGGGAGCAGGGATATCCTGACCAAGACCGTAAAAGATGTCAGTAACGTGTTGAAAGTGAAAGCAGCAACTGAAAATTTTCAGCCGACGAACCTGCATGTATTTACAGGCGATGGTAAGGTCTATGCCTTTGCGCTAAAATACAACCCGACTCCATCCAACCTGACGCTGGATTTAAGCAAGAGCCAAACATACCAGGCCAATACCACTCCGGTCCGGTTTACAGCGGATCGATCTAATGACGCAGTAATTGACCAATCACTGGAAACAATCGCCGAGTTAAAACCGCTACGCAGCGGTCCCCGATCTGCCAAAAAAGGGAATGCGCAGCTTACAATGAGAGGCGCGTATTTACGGAAAGGCGTTCTTTTCTTTCAGTTTACCCTTACGAACAAAGCGGGCATTCCTTACCACATAGATTTTATCCGTGCTTATATACGGGATAAGAAAAAGACCCGGCGCGCTTCTGTTACGGAGCAGGAGGTACAACCTTTATTTACAAAAGTAACCAACGATGCAACAGCTGTTCCCAGTCAGCCAGTGACCATCGTACTGGCATTTGACCAGTTCACGATCGCAGACGGAAAATATCTTGCGATTGAAGCATTTGAAAAAAATGGCGACCGCGTGCTGTCCTGTAAATTAAAAGGAGCCCATTTGCTAAAGGTAAAAAAGCTGGAACCGGCGGTGGCATCCTCCTCTTTCCCAGACTAAATCTAATTCTATCATTTAAAGAACCACTATGGAACAACAAGAACAAAAGAGCCGTATTGAGCGGGACATGGATGCATGGAAACGCATTGAAGATAAGCTGATCAACCGGTATGGTTCTAAAATCGCAAACGACCGGCATTTTCTAAAAGCGAAACGCCAAATTTATAAACACATTCACCGCAAATACAAAAACAAACGCCTGAACCAATATGAAAAGGCCGAACTGCGCGTTCTACGCGGACAGCATCGCCAGCTCCTCAGGCAGGCTTATCCAAACCCGGTTGTCAGGTTGATAAGAAACATCCTTGTATTTGCCGGTAACACCATAAAGCTGACCGGGGACATTGGGTGGAAGGCCGCGCGGTGGCTGGTGCCCCCTGACCGAACACAATCACCAGGCCCACCGGTCCTAAAGAACGCCCAGCAAAAGCCTCAAACGGGCCCAAGGCCTTCCGCAACCCGAAGCCAGGGTGTTGTAAGAAAAATGCCACGGCGACCAAGGGTGCAGATGCCTATGCCCCAGTCAAGGCAGCGAATACGCAGGTAACCTGATTATTCATTTTTAAAACATATTTTATGGAACCTATTCAAATTGAAAACCTTGATGCTGTTACGAAACGAGTATTTAATGCCGGTTTCAATACCAGTGTAGTCGGCGCTATTAGCGAGGGACTTGCCGCTGGTCAGACTGAGATTCGACCGTTTGTTTCGGAAGTCATTGAAAACAGGCGTATGGACTTTGAGCCTGAAATTATAATCAAAGAAAACAAGGGCTATTACAATGGCTTCAAAGCCACCTTCTATAATGAAGATGGATCAACAGTTAACCAATGGTTTAAAGCAGCCGACCGGATCACAATCAACGAAGCTTTTATCCTGATGATGGACCAGCAGCATCCAAGAGCAGTGCACAAAACTTATTATAACGATACGGGAGAAAAATATGGCCAGTGGATACAGCTCGATTTTTCGCAAAAAACCGAAAGCGGCAACTACCTGCTAAAGCGCCATGGAGACTTTGACCAGGTAGCTAAGCTGGGGGACTATGATTTTCTTGAACTGGATAACGAAAAGCAAAAAATCACAGCCGCCACCTATATGGCTGAAGGCAGGGAAATTGAACTCACCCCGGCAAACCAGGAAACCTACCCTAAAGTATATGTGCGGGCAAATCCTGAACGGAATACTTTCACGTTCATGGATGGCAACGGAACACTATTATACCACGACCAATTCAGAACACCGGCCGCCCGTGAGCGTATTCAGCAGGAAAAAAACAACAGGCAATCCAATGTAAGTTTTGTAAGAAAGTCTAAAGAAGGACCGTCCTCTGAGAAGACTGACGATGTAAAAAAAAAGTCTGAACCAGAACGGGAACAATTAAAATCCAGTAAGAAGCCCCGGCAGGTATTAGAAGCGGAAGCTAAAAAAGGAAAAACGCTGTAAGACGCATGAACTATATATGGTATGGAAAATGAATTTAACTATAAACTGGAGTTGGAAGGAAAAGATTATGGCAAACATGAGGGAAGCAACGGTGAGTATGTAGCTCACGTTCCTTTTAAAGAAACGAATTTCTTTATATCGATTGAAGAAGCTGTGGATTCGTTGATACTTAAAGACATTCGGTCCTTTGAAGAAATGTCGGAAAGGGCGCACAATAAGTACCATGAAATAGCATCCCTTCGTTCTTTTGAAAACGATGAACTTCTTCTTCAGGTTATCCGTATCTCGATTAATGAGTCCCCGGATGCGGCTCCCGCAGCCGGAATTTATTTCAGCTTTGACGACCGATCGGTTAAAGAGTTTGAAGCGCTTACCGGTTTTGACTTCACAGGCTTTAGCGACTATGATCCGGATTTCCCTTTTTTACTGTTGGGATCTTATTCATATGGATTTCAGAGCGGCTTCGAGATCGCTATCGACCAGGTTATTACTGATTGGGAGAATAGTTTGAAGTATTACGAGTTAGAGCGGGATTTTAAGGAAGCTGACTGGAAATATAAGGTTGAGATTATAGAGAATGTATTGGATGACAAATTGTGCCACGAAATTAAGCGCTACCATTTTCACGATTTATCCCCGGCTGCCAGGCTTTTGTTAAAAACTGATATCAATGGTTTAGATAAAGATCTTGCGGAGGGATTAGAGAGAAAAACATGGATTTCAAAGGCGAGTTTAAAAGAAAGAGGCGAACGACCTGTTGTTGATTTGATTGCAGTGAAAAGCCCCGACACCAACGAAATGGTACCGGAGCCCGGAATCCATTTGAAATTTTCCGTACCGATTACGGAATTTGAAGAGTGTGCCGATTTAGATCTATCGGGATTGAGCAACTACGGCGATAATGATAATTACTTGTTAATTGCAAATTATTATGTCGATCCTGGGTACAATAGCAACGACCATTTACATTACAGCGATTTATTGCCCCACCCAGGATATACCAGCTTGCTTATTCAACTTAATGACGAAAAGCAACAAGGTATTAGAGCTGAGGAACCTTCTCCTTTTCTTTTAAAGGTAATATGGGAAAAGGCTATCACTATTGGAAAAGATAGTTCCAGCGCGCCGGAACAATTGATGCGGGAAACACCCTATAACTCCCTTGATGAGGGGATCTCCGTGCTACTGGAATTAGAGCATAAATTTTTTGATCCACAGTCAATTGTTGAAAACCAATACCCTTTTTTTATCAGACGAGCTGAAGTTGTTGATAAGAACAAGAATTCGGTAGTGATATCGAAATATCAAAAGATTGGTGAATCGGGAAAGGGAATGTATATGAGCTTTGATAACGCAGACGAGTCGCTCAGCTTACTTCTGGCCTTAGATCTTGCATTTAAAAAGAAATTAGCCATCAAAGCTGATTTGCCTGGCGAAAACACAACACTTAAGCGAAAGTGGGTGCCATCTGAAAGACATATACACCCACCAGGTGCCGGCGGGCCTAAACTATAAACATAATAAATCGCTTACTATGATCAATCTATTGGATATAGCTATCGCATATCGGGATATGGGTCTTTCTGTAATTGCAACCGATGCTTTAAAACAAAGCATCGGAAAATGGAAAACCTTTCAGGAGCGGGTGCCTGGTTCCGAAGAATTGAGAAATATGTTTCACCACCCGGCCGCACAAGGCATAGCCCTTGTGACAGGAAAATCCAGCGGAAACCTGGAAGCTATAGACATCGATACCAAAAACTTCTCTGAAGGCTGTTTGTTTATCAGGTTTTGCGAAGCCATCGCACAGCACGATGCTGACTTATTTAAGAAATTGGTAATAGCGCAGTCACGTAGCGGCGGCTATCATATGTATTACAGATGCCGCGAAATAGAAAGCAATCAGGCCTTAGCCAGGCGTCCCGTAACGGAAGAGGAAAAACGCCGAAACCCTAAGGAAAAAGTAAAAGTACTTATTGAAACAAGAGGGATAGGCGGTTATATTGTTGTGGCGCCCACTCCAGGCTATAAATTAATCCAATCTGATTTTAGCCAACTCCCAGAGATACTACCATCAGAACGCAGGATTCTTTTAAATGCCGCCCGTGGCCTCAATGTAATTCAGGAAAAGAAAATTAAAAGAAGTCCCATCTTAACACGAATAGCTGGTTCGCCGAGCCCCCTGGACGATTATAACAAAAGAGGTGACGTTATTGGATTGTTACAAAAACATGGTTGGACGGTAACCGGTCAAACCAGTACCCGTACCTTTTTGAAGCGGCCGGGTGATACAGATAAGCGTAGTTCCGGCAGCTTTAACCATGAACTGAATTACTTTTCTGTTTTCAGCACCAGTACTGAATTTGTTCCACAGGCAGGGTACAGGCCCTACGCTGTATACGCCATGCTGGAATGTTCAGGAGATTTCAGTCTGGCATATAGGAAGTTGTCCAGCGAAGGCTTTGGTGGCACATCATACCTGAAAACACCACAATACAAACGTTTGAAGATATAATGAAAACACCGATAACCTATTATGGAGGAAAGCAAAAGCTGGCTCCCATTATACTGGACCTTATTCCCAGGCACATACTTTATGCTGAGCCATTTAGTGGCGGTGCTGCTGTTTTCTTTGCAAAAAAGCCTTCCGAGGTTGAAGTGCTCAATGACAGAAATGGCGAACTGATCAACTTCTACCAGGTAATAAAAGATCAATTCCCGGATTTATCAAAAGAGATCGAAAAAACATTGCATAGTCGTAAACTACATCACCATGCCTGGGTTGTTTACAACAACCCGGAGCTTTTTTCACCAATAAAAAGGGCTTGGGCTGTCTGGGTTCTTTCTTCTCAGGGGTTTTCCGGCCAACTCGCGCGAACATGGGGTTATGACATCGAAGCAGACAGTACGTCACGTAAAATTTATTTCAATAAATTGAACTTTACTGAGCTCTATAGTCGCCGGCTTGAAAAAGTACAATTGGAAAGCGCCGATGCCTTATATATTATACGCTCAAGGGATAATGCTGATGCCTTTTTTTATTGCGACCCTCCTTATTTTAATTCTCACCTAGGCCATTATAAGGGATATAGGAAAGAAGACTTTGAAGACCTGTTGCAAACCTTGTCAGCCATTAAAGGAAAATTTCTACTATCCTCCTACCCTTCAAAACTTTTGAAGGAGTACACATTAGAAAACCAATGGTCTACTATTCAGTTTGAACAACTGGTCACGGTAAACGTGAAACACCGAAATGATAAAAAAAAGATTGAAGTATTAACTGCTAATTACCCGCTTCAGCCACAGCCTCAACCGCAACTGTTTTAAGCATCCTAGCCTTTCAAAATATGAGTAGGCTGCAATAGTGTAGCCTTCCATGTTTCTCATCATCCAAGTCCCATAGCCCTCCCATCATTATATAAAATAAGCGCCGTGCCCTTGGTCCGTATTCATTTAGATATGATTGAATTTGATCTTCCTTTTGCTCTGCTTTCTGCTGCTTATCATTTACTTTAGCCTCGATAATAATATCAAATTCAGCAGATTGTATGAATAAATCAAGTTCTATATAGGTTGAATTATTTGTTCCAGCAGGATCCCAGTTTTCCCAGAAAGAGAAGGCTTCAATTTCACCACACACTTTTGGCAGCTTATTGTAACACCACTCAAATTGACCCCCTAAAAAAGGGTTCATTTTCCAAGGGATTTGATCCTCCTATAGATGAAGTAAAGAGCTATTGCAATTGAACAAAAATAAGTAGTAAAATCATGCCCGGATGATTTTACTGTTTTGTGCTGAGCTATCTGTTGTTTTTCCTTTCTTCCTCATGGATTCACAATACAGTTCTATACGGATGGATTGATGAACGATTCTGTCTAAGATAGCATCAGCGAGGGTTTTCTCTCCGATGACTTCATGCCATTTTCTAACAGGCAACTGAGAAGTGATGACCACGCTCTTTTTACCATGACGGTCTTCTATGATATCTAATAAAAAAGCACGGCTACCGGTATCTAATGGTTGTACGCCAAATCATCTAATATCAGTACATCCTGTTTTCGATTCGAGCCAGTTCTTTGAGATGTGTGCCGGCGGCCTTTGCTATCTTTAGCTGGCTCATCAGTTTAGCGGTACTTGCGTAGAGTACCTTAAAACCCCAAAGGCAGGCCTGGTAACCGATCGATGAAGCCAGAAAGCTTTTGCCGGTGTCGGTACTGCCGGTAATAAAGAGGTCTTCCCCTTTGGCAATAAACTCACAGGTGCTCAGCCGGGCAACCCTGTTTTTATCCATACCCCTGTCAACCGTGTAGTCCAGTTGTCCGATAGTAGCCGGGTAACGGAAATTAGCATTTTTGACACCTCGTTGTTGTGTCCGGTATCGGCGGTCATCCTGTTATGAAGTGGTAAAAAAATCTAAGTTTCGATAGTTTCGAAACAATTCTACTCTTCTATGCAGAATTTAAAAGCTATACCTAGTGTCTGTGTTGAAAAGGTAAAAAATTTAATAGCGCCTAAATAATGAAATGTTTAAAAAATGTGCAACTAACTCTCGTTAATATTTATTAATATGGGTAGAGCTCCAAACCATGGGTTTTCGCCAACTAGGATTTCCACTTGCGGGTTTTCGCTTGCTATCACTATCCAGTTTTCTGTAAATAGAGTTCTTTGTATTAAATTTGAAATTTGCAACATCAGTTATATATATATATTGAATTGTCTACAAGTTTGTTTTTAGATTCATGAATCAAGTACATTCCTAAACCGGCTAAACTAAAAAGTACATCAAGTTTTGTTTCATTTTTTGCAGTATTGTTTTGCTCTCTATCATTTAGCAGGTGTTTGATATAGTCGAATTGTAATTGTAATATGTGTAAAATTTCCTGTTTATTTCGAATGCTCGCTTTAATAGCGAGCAAATTCATTATTGTGCTGCATGTTCTACAAATTTTAGAATCTATTTCTTCTTGTTTTGCATGCTCTATAGAGTTATAGGATGAAAAAAAACGCAGGATAAAATCAAACTTTTCTTTTAACCTTTTCGGTGCATTACTGTGAGTCGAAAGCAAACATTTGTAAGATTTAACGAATAAATTTAAAATGTGATCCAAATTTATACTAGAAGAATTATTAGAATTTTTGTCTGAAACTATAGTATAGATTCCTAATATGGTGGATTCGAGAATTAAGTTAAAGCGATTCAGAACCTTTTTAAACTGCTTTTTAGCAAAATTTGCTTCAATAGCTTTTTTTGAAATTTGCGCTGCTAAACAGAGATTTTCATGATCTGAGAATATATCATAATCTTTAATTAAATACTCTTCCAAAGTGTTGCAAAGATTCAATGTTGCATCAAGAAAGTAAAGTAGCTGCATTTTTAATAATAAATCGCTTTCAATATCCTTGACATGAGGTAGAATTTCGAAAATTGAATGGACTAAACAAAACGTATATCGATTAACTTCAGATAAGTCTGACCATTTTAAGGTTAGTAAAAGATTTATTTTATCCTCTAAATAGTTTGAGTTTTCATTTTGACGTAGATTACATGACTGCAGAAGACAGGCGACTATCTCACCTTTGTTACCCTTTCCATGGTCGTAACTGTTCTTAAGCAACGAAGATTGCGTTGACTTAAGGATAGATGTTTTTTCAGTTAAATGAAGGAAACTTAGAATCCCAGTATTTCGAAATAGCGATCCTTTTTCGCTAACAGAATCAATATTTAATAAAATTTCATTTTGTATCTCTGATAAAATATAATTGAACATATTTACAAATTTTCATTCTCGAAATAGGTTATTAGGGTTTTCATTTTCTTTTCATCGATCTTTTTAATGGGGTTTTTGAAACTATATTTGTTTTTGAATATTGGTCCCTTTAGATTGGAAACATAATATTTTGAATTTTTACACAAAAAATAAAACATAATCTCGTCAAGATGAGTACTGGGGATTTGGGTTAAAGCAATCTTATAAAGCACATTTGTTTTGATGGCAAAACAACCAATGGCTGGATTATACTCAACCTGATTATCCAATTTAATTAGGTTAGTATTGATACGTGGGGTTTCATAGAAAGAAACATCTTCCATTGGGAAAACTCTGCCAGAATGTGCGTGGCAGATGTCGGTAAATTTATGTCTAATGGTTAAAACAGCCCTATAAATTTGCGTCGGAATAACAAGCGCTTCGATAGAAAATTTAAACACGATTTTTGTATTTATATTCTGCTGAAGTGTATCGCCTCTGTAAGGTTGAATTGTTTCTGATCGAACAAACAAATGCTTAACACTAGTTTGAAATTTCCAACTGCTAAGTTGAGACCTATCACCAAACTCAACTATTAATATTTGGGTGTCAAAAAATCTCAATATATAGTTTATACCTTTGTCTAAGATAGATTTTCCTTGATTCGTTATTTTGTCTATTACTATTAGAAATGTTGTATCCATTAAATTGTACCGCAGTTTCTTTTCGAAACTCTCTATTTCCGCCAGGTACATATAACTGCAGCTATCTTTTTTTATATGATTTTGATCGTAATAGTATGGATGATTGTCTGAATAAAGAGCTTTGTAAAAAAAGTGATCTTTTGTCAAATTAGTGATTCCTGCATTATGAAAAATCTTTTTGTTCCTCCACATTTCAATGGGATTAATAGGCCAACTGAAGTCTAATTCTTCATGTACTTTGATTTTTACTCCCAATTTTATGGCATTCCACAATAACGCCCACATATCTGCGCACCATGCAGTTATTGGCTTGTACTCTTCTTCAGAACAATTATTTTGCATCGAAAATTCTTTCGCATATCGAGCAGTGCTATTTTTTAAATGAGAATATAATTGTTCACAGTTGTTTTCTAATTTATCCCAAAAGTCATGCTTTACATACTTTAATAATACTTGCGCGCCACCAGCGTTACAGTCATTTTCGATTACTATCGACTCATCAATATCTACGATGGAGCACATCTCTTTTAGGACGCTATTACCGTGCAGCTTAATGTAGTTTGTATCTAAGTAGCTTCTTGTATCTGAAAAGTACCAACTGTCATCAGTAGTAAGTGATTCGAAATCAGGTAGCGCATGTGTAAAAACTATATCACAGTCGTGATAAAAAACGATTTCATTTTCAAGATATTGATGCTTTAAAAAATGTTGTTTAATTATATTTGGTCTAATAGAAGCGGAATATTTTTTTTTTATTCTCAAATCAGGATAACAAAAAAAGCAAGCCATTTGACTGAAGTTTTTAATTAAGTCTAGTGCATCATAACTGAGTCCTAGGTCCTGATTATATCCAATTAGTACATGAATATCCCGCTTACTAATTTTAAATTTTTTGAAATTTGAGAGCTGCACCTGTAGCTGCCAAACGAAGTATGAGTTGTCAGGTTGAGCGGATAGATATAGCATTGAATGTCTTCTTAGGAGATTATGGTAAATATACACTAGGGTAACTTATTAACGCCTGCTGTTGGTTAGGATATCGATAGCCTTCATCAATAAGGCATCCTGCTTCTCGGTAATATCCTTGATTGTTTCAAATACCTCAATATCTGGCTTTACCCCTATACGTTGCGTAGGAGACTTATCAGGATAGTAAACACCTTGGCTGGTAAAGCTGCTAGAGATATTGCCTGGCAATTTTATGTAGCTATTGGCGCCGTCGGCACCAGCAGTATTTCTTCCAACAAAAATTGCATTAGGGTTTAACTTCAAACGCATGGCAAAGTACTCGCCTTTGCTTAGTGTACTTTCGTCAATTAACACTATAATTTTGCCTCTGTAGAGTTTTGAAGAATCCTTAAGTGCAACAAAGCCCTCAGATGGTTCCAGGAATTTGAAAGTTCCGGGATATTTAATTTCCGCCACGGTAAACAACGCAGTCACTTCACTTTTGGGCAATATAAAGGAATCAAAAAAAGAGCTAAATGTCGCGTTTCGGGTTGGATATAATCTTGCATCAAGGATCAGCCCTTGCGTATCGGCAAATTTTTCGCGGATAGCAGGTAACATGGAGTCGGCATAGTTTTCCAAATTTATATACCCTATGCGGTTATGGACTTTGAAATAACTTGAATCTCGCTGATATGTATATAGATGCGCGTTAATATTTTTTTGGGCCGTATACGCTGGTTGTGGCACTACAGTCTGTGAATCTGTAACCTTGCCTCGCTGGTAGACTATTTGAACGGGTTGATTACCATTCGTACGAAGCAGGTTAAACCTTATTTTCCACTTCAAGGATAATCCCGTAGATGCGGAGGTAAACGGGGTTATCCGGTTTATTTTCTTCTGAATATCTTCCCCATCTATTTTTTTTATGAGATCACCGGCTTTAAATCCATTATTGTCTTGAGCCACCACCAAGTCTGTACCAATGAGCCTAACCGTTAGCGGAATGGCATTCATACCAAAATAATTGTTTAGAGTCGGACTATTTATTGATGTATGCGAGTCTTTAATTGTGGCAGTCAGTTCAGCCACAGCCAGGTGAAAATCGGTTGCGTTTTTTGCATTTATAATCCTAGGGATAAAATTGGCTAAAACCTCATCCCATTTAAGGGTTCTGTCCTTATATGGGTACCAATACTCAATTATATTCCAATAATTATAAAGGCAGAGTAACCTTAACATGTTATTGGGGAAATCCGTGGGGTATTCACGTTCATGCTTTTGAAGAAAGTACTTATGCTCCATGTAATAGTGGTCGTTTCCATGATACCTGTTGGTTTTAATAAGAGCCAGTAAGTCCATGACCCCCTTCGAAAATGTAGCACTATTTTTAAGCCAGTCGAGACCAGGACGTATCTCCGCATCCGCAAGAATGGCGTCACCACAATCGGCGCACGTTTCTATTGGTCCTAATTCTCTTATCCATGTTTCTAAAACGAGATTCTTTTCCGTTTTATTTTTTGCCGAAATATACTTGGGAATTATTTCGAATAGCTTATTGTCCCAATTGTATTTCCCTCCTCCAACCTGGGGATGGTAGTATTTAAGAAATCCCCATATCTTTCCCAGCCAGTACATATCCTCCACTTTGGACTTATCCATGCCATTTAAATCCTGTAGTTCATAAGACCTATCTGCAATATCCTCGTCTGCCGGATAAGTCTTGATGAGCGGCGCCTTACTGACATCAATGCCATCAAAGCTCACACTTGTTTTATCAAACCAAACATCCTGACTACCCGTTTTATAAAGTGCAATAATTATCGAACTTGCATTTGCAGGAATTGCTACAGTCAGGTATTTATGTTGCCATCCCTGAATTGGGTCTGGAACAGTTTTTTCTTCCAGAACCCGCGTATTTATCACCCCACCACTCCGATCCAGGAAGAAAACATGACTCCGAACGCCTTTAACGTCACCCCGGCAGAAATATTCAAAGGTTAGAGTTCTTCCCTCATAAATAGCCTGAAATTGTTGTGATAGAATAATTGTATTTTGCTTTACAGTTTCATTGCCATTCAACCGGATTGAATAAGTGCCTGAATATTTGGTTGTAGGGTCCTTTTCAAGATTAAATCCTTCACGAGTTTCCTGAGAACTAATTGTCCACGAATTGGCTCTGAGATAGAATACCTCGCTATCGGTCCATTCTTCAAAATCTAAGTTCTTCTGACCAAAAGAATGATTTATAAATAGGGTCAAAATCAGTAAAATAACAATCTTATTCATAACAGTTTAGCCAAATTTTCATTTTTTAAACAATCTAGATATAATATAAATAGAATAAATATAAATAGAATAAATATAAATAAAATGCCTAAATTCGAGAATTCCTAATTTTAAACATCAGTTCATGAAAAGAAAAAAACTTCAACTCAACAAGAAAATTGTAGCTAACTTATCAAATCTACAAAAAGCACGAATTATTGGTGGTGAAGATACTGCCTTAACAACTTCCTTTTTCCAATGCACCGGAAGAGGATGTTGCGAAGAAACAACTCCTCCAGAAACGAAAGCCAAGTCTTGCGGTGGTAGCTGCGCCCCAGCTGCAACATGCGGAGATCAGCCAACGTGTCCATTAAGTTGTCCACCCGTAATTTGCGTTTAGTTTTGCAATCTACTTGAAATACCTTTCAATTTTTTATTAATTCGTGAGGTATTTCAAGTAGCTTTAAATGCTCCAAACGTAGGTTTTTAACTATAAGATAATCTTTCCAGTTGTAGCTTAATAAGTACTGGTTCATGTGCCCTCTATGGAAACGGCGCTTGTAATATATTCACACTTATTGAATTAATTTTCTCTGGTAATTGCTTATACTGGTGCCTGGAGACTGGACCGTTGAATGAATACCGCCTAACGAAACTGTTGTTTATAAAATGAATATTGATAATTTTTATTCTACCTTTGATACCTTTGTTTTTAGAGCCCCTTTGCTCCCCATTACCGACACAAAACTCCGAAGAATTGACCGAGATATATTTAAGGAGGCTGTTTTCTTAGCGACGCCGGACTTACACGCCACGCATTATTCAAAATCTAACGGATCATTACAGTCAGTAACAAATTCAATAGTAAAATACTACAATCGTGCCTGCACGCGCCCAACGCCTTTCGGAATTTTTGCTGGTTGTGGTGTAGGGCATTTTGATACACACCCTAATAGCGATATAAAATTAGGCGAGATATGTTTACAAAATACTAGGACCAGGCTTGACATGAGTTTTTGCTGTCTTTTATTGGACCAACTAAATAGACAGGAAGAGATAAAAAGCAGGCTTTTATATTTTGTAAACAGCAGCATGTATAAGATTGGTAATAACTATAGATATGTTGAATGTAAAATTGTTGAAGACAAAAATCTATTTTATCAATCAGAAATTGAGTATTCAGTTTTTTTGGAAGATCTGTTTTCTGCGTTAGCAACTGGACTTCAATTGAAAGATATTAGTTCATTGATAAGAAAATATGAATATGAGGAGGAGGATATAAATGAATTCATTGACGAACTAATCTCTAACCAGGTCCTGGTTTCCGAGTTATCCCCCACAGTAATAGGAGACGACCTCCTAGGGAAAATCATCGACATCCTTAATTTGCGGAATATCGATCATTACTATGTTGAAAGGCTAAAAGTTATTGATGCAAAGTTAAAAAACATTGATAGTCAGCAGATTGGAAAAAGAAGTAGGGTCTATGAGGAGCTTTACAACTTGCTGAATAATTTTTCATTGCCTGTAGAAAAAAAACATTTTCTTCAGACTGATCTTTTTTTCAAAGAATCTGAGGCTGTAATAGGAACTAATCTTTTGAATAGCATCAAGGATGGGCTAACTGCTCTTAATAAATTATCAAGTCTGGCTAACCCAGCTATACTTTCATTTAAGGAAATCTTTAGAATAAGATATGAATCTCGAAAAGTTCCGTTAGTTGAGGTCTTGGATCCCGAAATAGGTATTGGATTTGGTGATCTCAACGTTTTGAATAATGATATAAATCCTCTAATTGATGATTTACCGCTATATGTTCAGAATAAGATCTCAGAAACTACGCCTTCGTCCAACAAGGATAAATTTTTGTATCAAAGATTTGTAAAATCTCAAATGGACGGTGCATATGAAATACTATTAACTCAAGAAGAGCTTATAGACCTTAAGGAAGAGTGGTCTAATTTACCCCCGACTTTTGCATCAATGGTATCAGTAATTTCCAATGATGACGACCCGTTGGTTTTTATGGATTCGGCTTGGGGTTCTGCAGGCTGTTTGATCTCCAGATTTGGACACTTAGATAATAGAATTAAAAATCTTCTTAGGGAAATCTCAGATAAGGAAGCCGAGGTTTATGGTCCGGATGAGATTGTCGCTGAAATTTTACATCTACCAGAGTTTAGAATGGGGAATATTTTATATAGACCTTCTTGCAGGGATTATGAAATTCCATATTTAGCATTTCCAACGGTCACCAACGAATTTCAGATTCCAATAACCGATATACTAGTATCAATCAATGGCAACAACTTGATACTAACATCACAAAAAACAGGCAAACGTATCATTCCACGTTTGACCTCTGCCCATAATTTTAGAAGTAGTTCCTTGCCTGTCTACGCTTTTTTAAGCTCGCTACAAAATGAAGGGGAGCGACGGAGCATTTTTTTTGATTGGGGAAATCTCGTAGGTAGTCAGAGCTTCTATCCCAGAGTTGTTTTTGAGAATGTCATAATAAGCCCAGCTACATGGAAATTAAATAGAAGGGAAACATTGGACGCTCCTTTGGATCCAGGTAATTTGGTCGAGTGGTCCAATGCTTTTAAAAAAGAAAAAAAGATGCCATCACAAATTTTATTAGTGATGGGGGACAACAAGCTATATTTCGATCTCGATGATGAAGAGTCGCTTGTACTTCTATTTTCAGAAATAAGAGGTAAGGATGCTAAATTGGAAGAATTTCTTTATAAAAGTAAAAATAATCTTGTAACAAACAGTGACGGCGATTATTTAGCTAATGAAATTATTATATCCTTTTACAAAAACAAAAAATAAATAAGTCCATCCGTGATGCGAAATTTTGAAGGTAAGACGGCCTATATTCCAGGTTCGGAATGGTTGTATTTTAAAATTCATAGTGGCCCAAAATTCCAGGAAGAATTTTTGATGGAACATTTGAGTGATCGAATTATCAACTACAAAAAAAGGGGGATGATTGACAAATTCTTCTTCGTTCGTTATTCAGATGAATATGGCCCTCATCTAAGATTAAGATTCAAGATATCCAATTCAGGGCACCTGTTGAATATTATCGAAGATATAAGTAAAACCACTGATTATTTTTTAAGTAATGGTTTGATCAACCGAATGAGCATTGACACTTATTTTCCAGAGCTCGATCGATACGGATCGAATAGTATGCAATTTGCAGAAACTATATTTTCTGTTAACAGTTTTTATATGCTTTATCTATTTGGAAAGACTCGTGATTATAATGACATTTGGCTCTCAAGTGTAAAAATTGCTGATAGCCTCTTAACGCAGTTTGAAATGTCATTACAGGACAAACATGTGTTTTATGAAAAGTGCTTTAAAGCTTTTGCTTTGGAAGCTAATTATAGAAAACTACCTAATGAATTAAAATTAAAGTTTCGAAATAATCGAAATTTAATAGAAATGATATTTTCCGAACACGCTGAAATTGATTGCTTTCAAAAAGAGCTCGCCATTGAGGAGAGCAATGCAGTTCAGGAAATACTTAAGTTAAAAACTGATGGTTGTTTGGAAATAGGCATTGAAGATTTACTTATGAGTTTGATTCACATGCACAATAACAGAGTGTTTCGAACTAACCCAAGATTGCATGAACTCGTAATATATTACATGATGAGTAATTATTATAAATCGAACGACGTCAGGGAAAAACAAAAAATGAGGAATAAATGAATAATAATTTAAAGGATCTGGTTTTCGAAAAAACCAGGATTCTAAATCAATATTACAATAATAGTGTTGAGCACTTGCTTAAACGTTTTTCAAGTATGCACACCGGCTCCCCGTATTCGGTGATGGTAGGGGTAGCTGGAGCTATTTTGGTTAAATCCGCAATTTACCAAATTGAACCAAATGAGACCGTCAAAGACGCGATTAACAATGACGTAGATTACCTGTTGCAAAAAATTTCAGAGAGTAATTCCTTAATCCCACACCATTGTGGTGGGATGTCCGGTTTTGCAACTTTATTACTCTATTTAAAAAAAATAAAATTAATTGGATTGAATAGAGATTTTTTTTATGAATTGGATATTTTTTTAGAAGATGAATTGGACAAGTGTATAAGAGGAAATAATATCGATATTCTGCATGGAGGTATGGGAATTGGATTGTACTTTATTCATAGACGGAAAAAACAGCCAATAAAGAAATTACTCGATTATTTAGATGATCATAAAGATAATTATAATGGAGCCTATATCTGGCACAGATATGATGAATATAGAGCAAAAGATTATATCTACGATTTAGGACTAGCTCATGGAAATGCCAGTGTAATGTATTTTTTGACACAATGTATTAAGTCCGGTTTATTCAAAAAAAAGAGCACCAATTTATTAAAAGGGTTGATGACGTTTTATCTTCAAATTGCAGAACCAGAATCGATGTCTTCCTTCCCGTCTTTTATTCTTAAACAGTCTTTTATAAAAAAGGTAAAAGATTACTCTTCGTCTCGTATCGCCTGGTGTTATGGTGACCTCGGCATTTTATACTCGATGTATTTCGCATCCGATATACTCCAAGACAACGATACTAAGAATAAATCAATAGAAATGTTGATAAAATGCTCTAAACGGATGGGAAAGGATAGTGGTGTTATTGATGCTGGATTTTGCCATGGCAGTATTGGGCCTGCTTACATGTTTAAAAAACTTTACAATGCATGCAATGTAAATGAGTTTAAAATCGCTGAAGATTTCTGGATATCGAAAACATTGGAATTTGGTACGGAACCTGGTGTTTTCGGGAATTATCTCTTTTTGACGGACAAAGGAGGAGCAGAACAGCATGACTTTCTCCAGGGAGTGCATGGTATTTCGATGGTTTTAAATAGTTACGTGTGTGATATTGATTCACATTGGGACAGTATGTTATTTTTATCTTGATATGATGTTCTACCAATTAGCCTGTTTTAAAATGACCTGTTTTTTTCCCCATTACTAGTATGAGCTCATTTCCTTTTTATCGACAATTAAATGCAATGGATTGTGGGCCGACGTGTATTCGTATGATTGCCAGATATTACGGAAAGGTTTATAGTGGCGAGACATTGAGAAATATGACTGGCTTTAATAGGGGTGGTGTCTCTTTGCTTGGCATAAGTGACACTGCTGAAAAAATTGGGTTCAGGACAACGGCCGCAAAAGTGTCTTTTGAACAGTTAGAGAGTGCTATATTTCCAGCGATAATTCATTGGAATGGAAATCATTTTGTTGTATTAACAAGTGTTGGCAAAAAAGAAGTGAAGATTGCGGACCCAAGCAAGGGTATAATAAGTTATACCGTTTCTGAGTTTTTGAAACATTGGACATCCTCAAAGGATAGAGATGGCATTGATGTAGGAGTTGTTTTATTGTTAGAGCCCACTCCCATATTTTATGAGTCTGAAGCGGAGAAAGAGCAAAAGCTGAGTTGGACAGTTGTTTCAAAATACCTACTTACAGCCAAATGGCAATTGATACAGGTGTTTATTGCCTTTATCATTACGTCCTTATTGACACTTATAGTACCATTTCTCACGCAAAGTGTAGTAGATGTTGGAATTAATGCGCAAAACCTTCAATATGTTGTTATCGTGCTCATTGCACAAGCAATGCTATTTTTTAGTCAAACGATCATTGGACTGATTAGAAGCCGTATTATGTTGCGGATTTCCAATATTCTGAACATCCAAATATTGTCAGACTTCTGGATTAAACTTACAAAATTACCTGTTTCTTATTTTGACATTCATCATACTGGAGATACGTTACAGCGCATTGGGGATCACGGGAAAATACAAGGATTTCTCTTGGGCACTGCACTATCAACTGTTTTCTCATTTTTCAATTTCATTATTTATGCAATTGTATTGATGATCTATAGCATCCAGTTATTTTTTGTTTTCAGCGTTGGAAGCATTCTATATTTTGTATGGGTTCAATTGTTTCTAAAAATAAGACGCAAAATAAACTATGAAACTTTTCATTTATCGGCTAAAGAGAACAACACTACTTTGCAGATGATACAAGGAATGCAGGAAATACGTTTGAATAATGCTGAAAAACAAAAAAGATGGGAATGGGAAAATATACAGGCCAATGTTTTCAAACTTGGATTTAAGAGTTTAAATTATAGCCAGATTCAATCAGCCGGAGCAATTCTTATTAATAATGTTCAAGGCATTGTAATCAGTTTCATTGTAGCAAAACTGGTAATCGACGGTAAACTTACTTTTGGTTCTATGCTGGCAATTCAATATATCATCGGTCAATTAAGTGGTCCTATACAGCAATGGGTGGGCTTTGTGCAAAGTTTTCAAGATGCCAAAATAAGCATGGAGCGCCTAAATGAAATTCATCAATTAGATGACGAAGAGGATAAAAACAAAAGTTATGTAACTCAATTACCAGAAGACAAAAGTATAGCTATTAACCGCCTTTCTTTTACCTATCCTGGCGCAGGCAATGAACCGGTGTTGGAGGGTATAGATCTGGTAATACCAGAGAAAAAAGTCACGGCAATAGTGGGAAGTAGTGGAAGTGGTAAAACTACCTTAGTGAAATTATTGCTAAAAGTATATGAGCAATATGAAGGCGAAATAAGAGTTGGATCTTCAACGGTCAATAGCAAAGAAGGCTTAAAATTCAACTTTCTCAGTCATCCTTTTTGGAGAAGCGAATGCGGAGCCGTTTTACAGGATGGGTACATTTTCAACGAAAGCATTGCCCGTAATGTTGCGGTAGGTGATGAAGAAATCGATTATAATAAACTAATTAAAAGTTGCAGTATCGCAAATATTCATTCTTTCGTCGAATCACTTCCCAACGGGTACTATACAAAATTAGGTGCGGAAGGCACAGGCATGAGCCAGGGACAAAAGCAACGATTACTGATTGCACGTGCCGTATATAAAGATCCAGAATATTTATTCTTTGATGAAGCAACCAATGCATTAGATGCCAATAATGAAAAAGAAATTATTGAGAACCTCGATCTGTTTTTTAAGGGTAGAACTGTAGTGATTGTAGCCCACCGATTAAGCACAGTAAAGAATGCTGACAAAATTGTTGTATTGGAAAAAGGAAAGATTGAAGAAGAGGGCACACACGATGAGTTATCTGCGTTAAAAGGCAAATATTACGAGTTAGTAAAGAATCAATTAGAGTTAGGCAATTAAATCTAAAACCTATGAGCGATAACAATGCTAAATTGCATGAGATTTATTCGCAGGATTTACAACATGTCTCGGTTAATAAGTCATTTGATGAACGATCCGAAGTGGCACAGGAAATCGTCAACCGAAAACCCGACTTTTATGAAAAATGGGCTCTATTGGTTTTTTTATTTTTATTATTGTTACTAGTGACCGGAACATGGTTCATCAAATATCCCGACATCATACAAACAAATGCTGTATTAACTAGCTATAATGCTCCTAAAGAAATTATAGCTAACAAAACTGGTAAGTTAACCGCTTTATTTGCTAAAAATAATCAGCAGGTAAGAGAGGGAGAAATACTAGGGTGGATTGAATCGAATGCTGATACTCAGGAAATAATTGAACTGTCAGGAAGATTAGATAGTAGTATAAGCATGTTGAAGAGTGTCAGGCCCGAACTAATTGTTGGTTTATTCAGCAAAGGTTTTTCTAGTCTCGGCGAATTACAGTCCAATTACCAAACCTTTATTACAGCTCTACAGCAATATAACGATTACCTGGTAAACGGGTTTTATTCAAAGCGCAAACAGCTACTAAACGGGGATATTGTAGCGTTGCAGAGTATGAGAAATAATGCTACCCAACAAAAAAAAATCACGTCAGAGGATAACGAACTGGCAAGAAAGACATTTGAAATGAATGAGATGCTTTACAAAGAAAAAATAATCTCAGCCGAAGAATATCGCCAGGCACAAAGCACACTGCTCAATAAACAAAAGACAGACCCTCAAATGGAAATGAATATCATTGCTCAACAAAATCAAATACGGGACAAACAAAAGGAAATAGACCAATTAAACCACGACATATTTCAACAACAACAAACGTTTGAGCAAGCATTACGAACATTGAAAAGCAATGTAGATATCTGGCTGAAGCTGTATACCATACAAGCACCTGCTGATGGCGTTGTGATTTTTGCTCTGCCTGTTCAGCAAAACCAATATTTACAAACAGGTAAGTTATTAGGTTATGTGAATCCACCTGATAATAAATATTATGCTGAAATACGGCTTCCACAAAATAATTTTGGAAAAGTAGATACAGGCATGAAGGTCCAACTACGATTCGATGCGTATCCTTACCAGGAAATTGGCTTTATACCGGGAACCTTGGATTACGTTTCCAATATAGCGGTAGACAGCTCCTTTCTGGGAACTGTGCGCCTAGATAACGGATTGAATACTAATCAGCATAAAGCAATACAATACAAAAATGGATTGAAAGCACAGGCTCTTATTATTACGAAAGAAATGAGACTTTTGCAAAGACTGTACTACTCTATTGCAAAGGCGACATCCTTAAATAAATAACTTATCGCATGAGATGTTTTAAGCGTGATTTACAAGCCATCAGTTTATTTTTAATGCATAATAGGGAGAATTTATTGTAATCGCGTGTAATATGTTTTCGCAGTTTAAAAATTGAGCCACTATTTAAAGTAACGTCGTAGTCTAAAGTGCATTTAAGGGTTCTACTTGCAAACTTTAAGATAGTATGAAGTAAGATTGTCAAACAATTTAAAATGAAAATATTGACCTTCAGCAATGACAAAGAAAAATTTGTAAATAATAAGATAATAGTGTTGGTGCCTTTTAGAAATGCAAGTTGGTATCTCATGGATTGCGTAAATTCAATAGTTAGCCAGCTATATTCGAATTATAAAGTGTACTTGTTGGACGATGGTTCTGAGGATAATTCAATTGATTTGATTGAACAAAATTTCGAAGGTGTTTATTTAATTAGACGTCAAACTAGGTTAGGAGCAATGGAAAATGTTTACCGTGCATTGACTGAATTACCCATTGGCGACGACGATATCATTTTATTAGTCGACGGGGATGACTTTCTTATTGGAGAATATGTTTTTAAAATAGTAAATGAAATTTATAATAGTAGGATCCTTCTTACTTATGGCCAATATATCAACAACTTTGGTTTAATAGGAATAGATTCTCCTTATTCAACTGAAGAGTTTAATAATTTGAGAAAAGCTCCTTGGAAGGCAACACACTTAAAAACCTTTAAATATAAACTTTTTAAAGCCTTGCTAGCACAGGATCCCAATGCTAAAAGCTTTAAATGGGATAATGACCGATTTTATACGACTACATCTGATCAGGCTATCATGATTCCATTAATGGAGATTGCAGGATTCGAGAATACAAGTATGATTTCAAATATCGTTTACTGCTATAGAATACATAGTAATAATGTTCATGCCTGTTCAAATAACGGCGCGCTTCAAAGAGAAGCAGAATTGCATATAAGAAATCGTCAACCCCTTGAAAGAGTATTTTAGGTAAAGTTTAAACATATGATAGCATGAATAAGGTCAATGGTAGCGGACGGATAGCAATATTTCACCCCCTGGATTTATACCGGGTTATCTATCCAATAAATTTCTGAAAAGTCTATTTTATGCTAAAATTAAAAAGCTACTGCATTAATCTTGTAAGAGCAAAGAAACGCTTACAACAATTTGAGGAACAATGGAGACCTATTTTAGGTGATTCTCTGGAGTACGTTGAGGCAATAGATCGCCGAGATATACAGGCCAGCGAATGTTTAACAGACGGGCAATTGGCGTGTCTTAGAAGTCACATGAAAACTATGAATCGAGCCCTTGAAACAGAGTTCGATTATTTTGTAATTTTTGAAGACGACGCCATTCCCGAATATGAAAACGTCCTTGAAATACTTGAAATGGTATATCAGAAAACAAAATGTGATATTATACATTGTTGTCTAAAAAAACATTTCTACAATATTGAAAGTATAAAAACTGATGAAATTGTAATTGTTAATGGCATGCCGCCCGAAGGCGCCTTTATGGTATTTTATACTAGAACAGGAATTAATCAATATCTCAGCACATTTTCATCGGAAAGGTATCCTGCAGATTGGTTTCGAAAATTGGATCTTGATGTGAAAACTTGTGTCATTATTCCTCCTTTAGCTACCCATATTAACGAGTACAGTTATATAAGTACCAACTATGGTAGAAGATTTTTACCATAGTTGCATCCTTGAATAAAACTCCTACATTTTGATA
This sequence comes from Niabella pedocola, assembly GCF_021044425.1. Taxonomy (GTDB): domain Bacteria; phylum Bacteroidota; class Bacteroidia; order Chitinophagales; family Chitinophagaceae; genus Niabella; species Niabella pedocola. Next base: position 2,214,065 of record NZ_JAJNEC010000005.1, read on the forward strand.
TGAACACCTTGGTTTTTCAAAATGTAAGCTAAATTAATTCTAACTTTAGCCAAACGTAAAAGTGCTTAGTACAAATGCAAATAATTTTTTATGAATGAAATAGTTGCCCAGAAATTGAAAAAGACAAGATTATTAATTGGTGATAATCAACTAACTGCAAGCAATAAGAGAGGTGTTAGGCAAAAGGATGTTTCATTGATGAGTCAGGAAAAAAAATACATACCTATTGAATACCTGGTTTACATGCTAAATCATAAAATAGACCTTAATACTTTGGTAAACGAAAACACAGAATTAAAAAGGATCCAAAATTATCGACCTATTGATGAAATTGAAATCAAAATAAAAGAATTGTCCGAAGTAATTAATAACGTCATGGTAAGTGAACACGATAATGTACCCGGAACAATTTAATTTAATCCTTGAATTCTTAGGATCTGCTTAATTTACATTATTTATAGCGTAACCTTCGTTATCCCATATATAAAGTAATTATTAATCAAAACTTGGTTCAGGTAGAAATTAACATGCAATTAAATAACTTTATGTGCAATTGATAGATTTCTCAAATCAAACTCTTATAAGAATGCTATATGAGTCCTTGCATTTTTACTAACATCAATAATTTAAGGTAATAAAAGTGAAAATTTTTTCTTTAGTTCTTATAATAATCTTTTGCCAGCAGCTTTCTCTTGGCCAACAACCTAAGAATATTAGGTCCGTTTTATGGAAGATCCAATATCCCGGAGCTCGACATACTTCATATTTATTAGGCACCGATCATTCTTTTGGCCAGGAATGGACGAACAAGTTTCTCATAGTAAAAGGTTTAATTGCAACCTCTGATATTTTTTATAGCGAGACGGGCAATTCGACGGCCGAAGATTCTATATTGTATAGTGCAAACCTGCCACCTAAGAGGTTTTCTGATTTTTTCGGGAAATATTCAGATAGGATAGACAGTTTTTTTCTTTCCTATTTAAATGCCCCCTTTAAGCCTTCTGTGCTTATCAATGAAATGGATAACTTAAATAGGCAAAGGATGTTTATAATTGCCTTTTGTTCCATAGTGGAAAAAAAATATAAAGAGGAACTTTTGGGAATCCCCGTGTCCAAAGATTTTGAAAAGGATGCTTATGAAATCATGTTTTCCATGGACAGGGTACTTGAATTGTTTGCAGACTCCTCCAAAGTAAAAATAAGAGGTTTGGATGATCAACGATACAATAAGCAACATATTGTAGATAACGGTTCCGCAGACACCGCTTTAATCCAATTTGTAAATAGAATAATTACCTTTAAAAGCGGAAATATTTCGAGTGAGATATTGAAATCTCAAGAGAGGTATAAACGCTATTACGATGGTTTGTTGAATATGGACTACTTTAAGGCAGGCCGGTCGGAAATAGATTGGCCTACCAATGTTGCGAGAAATCGGCGATGGGCAAAACTACTTTTAGAAAATTTAAAAAATCAAAACTGCTTTATCGCTGTTGGTTTAGGGCACCTATTTTTAAACAATAGATACGGCCTTTTGGATCTTTTACAAAGAAGCGGGTTCAAAATAGCTCCTGTTTCCTTGGATAGTAAGATCAACGAGGCTGAAGCTATTTAATGCTGGAATAATTGTAAGGGCGGAAAATTTGAAGAACAAGAAGCTGTTTCAGTTGAGACTGTTTGCTTTGGGTAAGCGACAGGAGATATGAAGCGGCCTTCAACATAGTTAAATAATACCAGCCCACCTATTCCTAAATCGTTAGAATATGTATAAGAAAATATTTTGGTTATTCCTCATCGTCGCCATTACTGCTATATTAATCTCTTGTTGGAAAGAAGATTATAAAATCACCAATGTTCGGTTTTTAGCTGCTGACACAACCACCATAGGCAAAATCCTTTACTACAAGCGAGCAGACACGTTGAAAAAATCATTCAACTTCGCTATTGAAGTAGAAGGTGACTATGTAGCTCATAACAATGATGTTTTTATAACATCAGCTCACGCCATGAGAAGAGGTAAAAATATTCTCAATGACATTATTCAAAGCTCTTATACGATTTCACTCGACAAAGACTTTATCTATGCAGGCACCGTAATCAAAGCCAATACTAATTTATTCTCTATTCCTTCCATAAACAAAGAAATATCAGTCAGTAAAAATGAATGGGCTTACTTATTTTCAAGTCAGCACCGAGTTTTCAAATTTACAAGAACTTTTAACGACAATATTGCGATTGCCCAAGGGATATATAAAATTTTCTTCTCGTGTCAAACCACACAAAACGAAATTTTCAAAGATTCGATTCAAGTTTACATCAATCATTAAAAAGCATAACTGATGCAGGCCATTCGCCAGCATGCTAATCATACAAGAATCTCATTTAGTGTTTAAAATTCGCTCGCGTTTTTTGATTCAGATTTCGTTTCCCCAAAAAGGTAAACATTGATATTTAGGCATCTTGAATCCTGGTGATTACTAAAGACAGATTTTGGGCGCATACAAGTTTGGCTCCAATCTTTTTTTAAGTTACCAAGATTTTGGAAGTCTTCATGCGACAAATCAAGGCCTATACCACTAATGCGCTTGCCTACACAGAAAGCCGGGTTGATGCAGAAGAAATTGTTTAGGACATCTTTTTAAGGGCATGGATGAACCGACATAAAATCCCGGAAATAGAAAATATCGAAGCCTGGCTTCACACCATTGCCCGCAACAGTTCTGACGGTACTAAAAAGGATTGCAAAAGAAGGAAGGAGCAAGGTTAAAAACCTGGCTATTCAAACTGTTGTGTTTACCGAGATATTTTGTTTACAACTTGGTTTGAGGTTGGATACGGTAAATAAACGACAATTGTAAAGTATACCGACATGGAAGAGCAACAACAAATTTAAATATTTGTGAGAAATGGATGGCAATATGGACATTGAATATAACGGCCGTCGTCTTTTTACCGGAGCCTCATCGGGTGTCTGGTATTTCGGAAAAATCCAATAAATCCGCTACAATTTGGTTAGATAATTGTCCAGTAAGGGGAGCCTCACTATACAGCCTCGCAATTTTTGCGGGGCTTTTTTCTTGCAAACCCTTATCCAGACTGCATATAAGGCCAAAGGGAGCAAGTGAAAAAGTTGAGGCCATAAGTGTTGTGTTTTCGAGCGTTTGCTATAGAGAGGAACCAGGAATCTTTTGATGATTAAAACACCTCAGGCTCCGTCAGTCACCGCTACTTTAACAGCTCAGCAAAAAGTAACCCGGAATTAATTTTATTCTTGGTGCCGGTTGTGCTAAATTCACTATTGAAATAATAGCTATTCAGCGAATTGTACCAAGGTGCCGGTTCTTAGTGTATTTAATCAGGAAGCGTATCGTCCGCTGTTTTTTTAAGTTAAAACCAGGTAATGGAACCTATTGAACAATCAAAGAAACCGGTTATTTCGAGACAGGTCGACGGTTTCTTTATTACTGTTTACGAAATCTTCCGGTTTATCAGCCGGTTTTTCCGGGAAGTGCTGCGCCGTCCTTTTGAAACGCGGGAATTCATCCGCCAGTGTTTTTATATCGGCAACAGATCGCTGCCGCTGATCAGTCTTACCGGCTTTATTACCGGGCTGGTATTCACGAAACAGTCACGTCCTTCCCTGGCAGAGTTCGGGGCTACATCCTGGCTGCCTTCATTGATATCAATTGCTATCGTGCGGGCATTGGCTCCCCTGGTAACGGCGCTGATCTGTGCCGGCCGCGTAGGATCGAGCATGGGTGCGGAACTGGCTTCCATGAAAGTTACGGAGCAGATCGATGCCATGGAGGTTTCGGCCATCAACCCCTTCAAGTACCTGGTGATGACGCGGGTGCTGGCTTGTACTATATGCCTGCCGCTGTTGATGTGCTATAACGGGTTGATAGCGCTTGTTGGCGCTTTTGTGGACATTCACCTTAACGAGCAAACCAGCATGGAAACGTTTATACAAAATGCCTTTACCAATATTTCGTTCCTGGATCTTGCGGCCTCGCTGGTGAAAGCACTGGTGTATGGGTTTACGATCGGCATTGTTAGCTGTTATCAGGGTTTTCATGCCAGCCAAGGTACGGAGGGCGTCGGGAAATCCGCCAATGTATCGGTGGTGGTTTCCATGTTCCTGATCTTTATAGAAGAGGTGATTATTGTTCAACTCGTGAATACGATACGATAGCTATGAAATCTTTTATTCCCAATATAGACAAACAGCAAACGGTGATCTCTATCAGAGGCCTGTACAAATCGTTTGGCAGTAATCATGTACTGCGTGGGGTAGATCTGGATCTGCACCGGGGCGAGAACATCGTGGTGCTGGGGCGTTCCGGAACAGGGAAATCTGTTCTGATAAAAGTGATCGTGGGATTGCTGTATCCTGATGCCGGCACGGTACGTGTACTGGAACAGGAAGTTCCGGAACTGGGTGCCCACGCGCTGCGCAACCTACGCCTGAAAGTGGGTTTTTGTTTTCAGCATGGGGCATTATATGATAGCATGACGGTGGGCGAAAACCTGGCCTTCCCCCTGAAACGGAACGAACCGGGCATGACCCGTAAGGAGCGCGATAAACGTATAGAAATGGTACTGGAAGCCATCGGGCTTTCCCATACCATCCACCAGATGCCGGCCGAGCTATCCGGCGGGCAGCGCAAGCGCATCGGCATCGGCCGCACGCTCATACTCCGTCCGGAAATCATGTTATATGATGAGCCCACGGCCGGACTGGATCCTATCACCTGCACGGAGATCAATGACCTGATCAATGAAGTGCAGCACCGGTTCAAGACCAGCTCCATTATTATTACGCATGATCTTACCTGCGCGAAGTCTACGGGCGACACGATCGCCGTACTGAAAGAAGGGTGGTTTATACGGCAGGGCAACTTTGACGACGTGTTCAGTTCTGATGAAGCGCTGATCCGCGAATTCTATGAGTATAACTTTATTCAATAATGTATGAAAACAACTGATTCAAGAAGGGCAACTACCGTTGGCATCTTTATCATCTTAGGACTGCTCATTTTTGCCGCTGCCATCCTGTTTTTGGGCGGACAAAAGAAAGCGTTCATACAGTCAGTACAGGTAAAAGCCATTTTTCATGATGTGGGGGGCCTTTCCAAAGGCAACAACATCTGGTATTCCGGTGTAAAAGTGGGCACGATCAAAAAGATTACTTTTGTCGATCACAACCGGATCGAAGTGCTGATGAATATCGATAAGAATGCCCGGCCGTTTATTCACAAAGATGTTAAGGCTCGGGTAAGTGCGGACGGACTGGTAGGCAATAAGATCATCGCTCTCGACGGTGGCACCGCTCAAACAGCACCGATCGAAGACGGAGACGTGATCATCGTGGAACCCAGTATCAGTACCGACGAGATCATGAATACCCTTCAGGTGAACAATAAGAACCTGGTAGCTATTACCGGTAATCTCAAAGACATCATGGAAAATCTTGCTGCGGGCAAAGGCTCGCTGGGAAAGCTGATGAAGGATTCATCCGTTTACGAGCAATTAGACCGTACCCTTACCATACTGCATAAAACAGCCGGGAATACCCAACAGTTCACCAGGGACCTCACGGGATACACCGCCAGATTGCAACGCCCCGGCGTACTGGCCAATGACCTGGTAAGTGACACCATTGTATTCAGCAGACTCAGAAGTACCGCAAACCAACTCCAGGAAGTGGCAGCGCAGGCGAACCAGGTTGCGCGCAATCTTCAGTCGGTAACCACGGATGTAAAAGGCCGTCTTAACAGCAATGAATCAGCTGCCGGCGTGTTGCTGAACGATTCTGCTACAGCCCGGGAGCTGCAACAAACGATCCGCAACCTGGAAAGCAGTACCGGTAAACTGGATGAGAATATGGAAGCAGTGCGGCACAATTTCCTGTTCCGGGGCTACTTCAGGCGACAGGAAAAACAACGCAAAAAAGAGGAAAAACAGCGGCAAAAAGAACTGCAACGACAATAGAAAAGCCGCATCAGGCAAAAACACGCATAACTTTTTTGGGGTGTTGAAGGGTTCGCGCTTTTCAGGATTTAATTGGCCCGATGTATCTTTTGGCAATAACGAGGTTGGAAAATTTGATATGATGAGATGCACCTTTGGGTGTGGTATCGTCGTAAAATTCGATCCAGATATAATTGAGGGTTAGCTTTTCATTTGTTCTCCAGCGGAACCCTTCAAAGGGCTGCCCTGTTTTGTTATTTATCCAGGAATCAGCCAGCCATTTCCCGCGGGGAAAACCGGGCCCCCAGTGCCCAACCGCCGCCCCATCCTGCCAAACCTGCAGCTCACCGTTTGATGCGGTTGCGGGGTGGTTGAGCCGGATCATCAGTTCAACGCACATCCATGTATCCCAGGAGATCTTTTTGGATTGCGGACTGCCGTTGACCAGGTCATTGCCATAGCATTTTCCCCGGGCACCCGCCCGCATATCGCCCCAGTAAAGATAGGTGTCCATATCATCCCGGCTGCCAACGGGTTCATAGGCGATGGAGATCCGCTGATCTCCAAGTGCACAGGTGCCGGCGCGGGGATGCGGATACCGGGTGGCGGGATCATAGCCGCCGATCCAAACCGATTCATGATGAATGTACCCTTTCGAATCTGACGGGTATTTTACATAATATCGAATGTAGAGGACACTATCGAAACCCGGGTCAAACTGTCTAAATAAATGCCCGCCGTCGTTTTTTCCTCCCAGGTTGGTCATTTTAAGCGCTACGCAACCGTTGGCCGGAACATCTACGCTATCCAGGCTCATTCCTTCGCGGTTAAGAACATCGGTATACCGGGCCAGTATATTGGGCATACCATCATTAAATTTTTCGGTGTAAAGCACATCAGGGTCCTGCTCAATGCCGACATCATTGGGATATAGCGTCGCAAGGGCGTTGGCCGGGGGCTGCCGGATTGGCTCGTGTAGCGGCTTGAATCCGGCAATGCCGGCCAGTACGATCAGGATGCAGGTAAATTGTTTCACTGTTATAAATAGTATCGGAACTTCCGGGGGAAGTTTATACCGGCTTTCTAAATATACATAAAAATCCAGTGGTTGAATCCGGCCTCTGCGGCAATATTACCCGTTGCCTCCTGTCATGGATTAAAGCCGTAAAAATATTTACTACTGCGTATGCTCTAAAATGGCGTTAGCTGATCATGACCATTTATAAAAAATATGATAAGTTTGCAGCGAATATAACGGGAAGCGAGTTTTTAAGAACGATTGTGAGATGCTTCATTTAAGTGATGTGGCCTGTCATCTTCGATGAGCAAACCGCTTAATGGAGATCGTTGCTTCGTCTCAACTTCATTTTTATGCCAACGCATCAGCTCTTTGCCCTCTACCTGGTTTTGATAGTCTGGAATAAGAGGTCTCCCGATTTTTAATGAATTTTCAAAATGAATACAGCATGATGATACAGCGTCTTTTTTTTATTGCTATGGTTATTTTAGGGATCAGCAGTTGCGGAACCAGTAAAAAAGCACAGCGACAGGAAGTGCCGTTTGATGAAGGGATCCGCCGGATCAATCACGTGGTGGTTGTTTATATGGAGAACCATAGCTTCGATAATCTGTATGGTGAATTCAAAGGCGTGAATGGTATTAAAAATGCCCAAAGAGGCAATTTTGTCCAGGTTGACGAACAGGGCCGGGCGTACAAGTATCTCCCCGAAATTCCCCGGAACAATGCCTTTCCTACCAATTTGCCCAATAAGCTTTTTAATATTGACCAGTATGTTCCCTCCGATAAAAAAACGCCGGATGTGACGCACCGTTTTTTTCACAACCAGTTGCAGATTAACGGAGGCAAGATGGATAAATTTGCGGCCTACAACGATTCAAAAGGACTGGCAATGGGCTATTACACTACGAAGAAGCTGCCGCTGTATCCCATAGCGCAGCAGTACACCTTGTGCGATAACTTCTTCCAGAGTGTTTTTGGCGGTTCCTATTTTAACCACGTGTATTTAATTGCTGCTGCTGCTCCGGTATGGAAGGATGCCCCGAAATCAATGATCGCGGAAGTAGATGCGCAGGGAAGGATGACAAAAGACGGGATCGTTACTCCTGACGGGTATGCGGTAAATCATGTGCTTTCCCGGAATAAACCCTATCCGCCTAAATCGGATGTTTCCAAATTATTGCCTTCGCAGACCATGCCAACCATCGGTGACCGGCTGAGCGAAAAAGGAATATCCTGGGCATGGTATTCCGAAGGATGGGATGATGCGGTGGCAGGAAGGAAAAATAATTTTGCATATAACCATGAGCCCTTCCTGTATTTTGCCAACTATGAAGAAGGAACGGAAGGAAGGAAACATCTGAAGGATCAAAATGATTTCCTTAAGGCGGCAAAAGAAGGAACGCTTCCCAGCGTTTCTTTTGTAAAACCCGGTGGAGGAAATGATGAACATCCGGGCAGCTCTGATGTCTATTCTTCGGAGCAGCTGGCTGTGAAACTGATCAATGCCGTACTGGAGGGGCCGAACGCAAAGGATGCCCTGGTGATCCTGACATACGATGAGTTTGGCGGATATTTTGACCATGTGGCTCCGCCGGTTATTGACCGGTGGGGGCCGGGAAGCCGTATTCCTGCGATTGTGATCGGGCCGTTTGCAAAAAAAGGCCATGTTGATCATACCCAATATGAAACGGTGAGTATTCTTTCGTTTATCGAGCGCAGATGGGGTATTACGCCATTAGCCGAGCGGGACAAAAATGCAAGCCCGTTCAGGAATGCCCTTATTTTTAAATGATTACCGTTATTTTGAGGGGGATCGGTTATGCATAACAAGATGCGAATAGTGACGGTGCTTTTTACAGGTCTGTTTATTGCAAGCTTCACCCCTTTTTATACGGCGCATACAGCACAGGTACGTTCCAGTCTGCGTGCACAGAAGATTCAGCGTGCGGTTTCCGGTCAGCTTGTATCTTTTCGCAATTATGTAAACGACACGCTTCTTTTAGAAGTCGGCAAAACGCATGTAGATACCCTGGCGGTGCGCCGGTCGTTTTTAAGGTCACGATTATTGTTTAAGGAATTTGAATGGGCGGCCACGTATTTTGCGGCTGATCTGACGGAACGATTAAATGGTGCACCCGTACAGGAAGTTGAGAATGCAGATCTGCTGGATCCCTCTTTGGCCCGGGGTGTTGATCCGATGGGCCTGCAGGTAATAGAAGAAGGGCTCTTCCCAAGCTATGATGCAACCCGTAAAGAAACGCTGGTCAGTGAAATTGGTCACTTAATAACAAATACGGACTACCTGATCGCCTATTTCGAGGACCACCCGCTTGCTGACTGGCGGATCCTGGATGCTGCCAAGCTGGAAGTATTCCGGATCATCACATTGGGCATTACCGGCTTCGATAATGCGCTTTCGCTAAACAGTATGGAAGAGGCTGCTGTTGCCTTAAAAAGCCTGCGGGAGCTGCTCCCCTATTATACCGGTAAAAATAAGGAAGCGGATTTAGTAAAGGATCTGGATGCTGCTATCGGGTACCTGCAGCAGCATCCGGATTTTGCCACTTTTGACAGGGCCGCATTTATTACCCGGTTTGCAAATAAAATCAGTGCTGGCATTGCACAATTAGAACAAAGCTTGCCGGGCCCCAAAATTAAGTACAACCGGATGCTGAAGCAGAATATCAGCACGCTGTTTGATGCGGCTGCTTTTAATGCGGATGCCTTTTCTCCGGGCCCGGAATTTCGTACTACAACCGCTAAAGCCGAGCTGGGAGAAAAGCTTTTTTACGACGCGGCCCTCTCCGGTACCGGTACAAGAAGTTGTGCTTCCTGCCACCGCCCGGATCTGGCGTTTACGGACGGATTGGCAAAACATCCGGATATTCATGACCCGGCAAAACTGCTAAAAAGAAATGCGCCTACCCTGCTTAATGCGGCGTTACAGTCTAATTACTTTTATGATATGCGGGCCTTAACACTGGAGGACCAGGTGCGCGATGTTATTCATAACAGCTCGGAGATGGACGGTTCGATGGACGCGGTCATAAAGCATGTTTCTGCAAACGAATCATACAGGTCGTTGTTCGCAAGGGCCTTTCCTGCCACCGCTGAAAACGGGATCGGCGCGGATGACGTAACGAATGCCCTTGCTGCTTTTATTCGCAGTCTTACAAAATTAAACAGCCGGTTTGATGCATATATGCAGGGCAACGAACGGGCCTTGTCGGACCAGGAGTTAAAAGGATTCAACTTATTCATGGGGAAGGCCAAATGTGCTACCTGTCATTTTTTACCGTTGTTTAATGGCTGCATGCCTCCTAAATATGTAGTGAGCGAAACGGAAGTGCTGGGTGTTCCGGCATCCCTGGCAGATTCTGTCCTGGATCCGGACCGGGGTTATTACGATGTAATTGGGGTTGATGCCTATAAACATGCGTTTAAAATACCCACCATCCGGAATATCAGCAAAACGGCGCCGTATATGCATAACGGCGTTTACCAGACCCTGGACCAGGTAATGGAATTTTATAATAACGGAGGCGGGGCCGGGTTAGGCATACATCTCCCGAATCAAACGCTGTCAGGAGAAAAACTTAACCTTACAGAGAAGGAAAAGGAGCATATTATTGCGTTTATGAAAAGTTTGGAAAGTAAAGAATAAAAGAAGACCGCGCTGGTTGCGGAAGACGCGGCGCGTATCATCCTCAGCAGCTTTCCGGCTTTAGAACTTCCTACACTTTTTTGTCAGATCTTAAAATCAATTTTCCCGATCATCCTCAGCGGGGTTCAATGATCTTTTCCAGCATCAGCATACGACCATCGCTGGCAATGCCTTCCGCAACGATTTTAAACCGTTTGGTCTGGTCGTTATTGTAAAAGGTAACCGGTATGATTGTATTTGAACCATTAACAAAAATATCGGGTACCCATTGTAATGTGATCCTGTGATCGGTGGTATTATTCACGGGATTGCCGGTATATTCAGGATTGAAAAATTCTTTTACAATGGTATATCCTTCATAGGTAATGATGTCAGCAGATGCTGGTGCCGGGACCAGTAAATCCTTCCCTTTTTTTGTATATACGGACAGCACGGCACCACCGCCAGCAGCAGCGGTTGATGTCGGAAATAATTTCACAAGTGCGATATCACTTAACGGCACTGTTTCCAGTGCAACCGGATTAGATGGCATTTCGTTCAGGAACAAAGTGACATTCCCCGTGTTACTGTGAGGGTCTGGTTTTTTCCTGGCCTCAACTTCCTCGCCGTTGGCGATATAATAAAGGACGTTACCGCCCCTATAGTGTAATACATAATCGCCTGATTCCCCCGAAACTTTAAGACCAGACACCCGCTCCCGTAAATATTGGAAAATATCCCCTGCATGACCTTCGTTTCGGAGATCCAGGCGGATGCTGTGTGTGGCTCCGGAAAAGAGCCCGCTTGAATATTCCGCATCCAGCTGATCCAGCGGAGATCTTGCTGTTGAATGTACATTTATATTTTCCAGGGTAATGCCTTCGGTATTCATATACGCATTGTAAGCCGCCTCCATTTTTTCCTGGACAGATGCATTGGTTGTTGTATGAAAGGGCATTGAAACCGGCGCTACGGGGTACCTGCGGTTCAATGAATCTCCATCTAGCTGCACCCGGATAACTGCATTTTTTTTACCGTTTATCGAAGAAAAAAGCAATTGTCGTTTTCCATAGAAAAAGAGGGAGTCTGCCTCAAATTGACCCAAGGAATCGGTATAAAGCATACGGGATATACTGTTGTTAAATCCGGTGGAGTCTGGGGGTGATATAAATAGCATAAGGGCATTGCCGGCAGCTTTTTTTTGAGGTCCTTTCACTTTCCCGCGTATTTTAATGTACCCCGGATCTTTATATAGGGGCTGGGGAAGCCTGTTCTGAACAATATCAGACCAGCGAAACCGCGTCCAGCCGTTTGTCATCATTACCAGATCAAGCGCCTGCCTTGCCGAATCGCCGGAAGTATTGAAATAATAGGACGGGTTATGTACATAACCTTTGATATCGCTGCTCAATAAAAAGGATGCATATATATTACCGGGTCTGTTTTCTTCGGTTCCATAATCCGCATCGGTAACCGATAAAGAAAAGTTACCAATTACGGTATCCGGCAACGTAATCGTAAAATGATTGTGTTTTCTTTTACCAGTATCCAGCGTATCTGCATGTATTGTAACAGGCAGCATATATTCTTTATTATCTACAAATGTGATCCGCTCCGCGAGTGGTATATCGTCCTTATTAAAGAGGGTCAGTTGCAGTATGCCCGAATAAAAATCACTTGTTTTTATAGAGCCGGAGATCTCTTTCCGATCACCCTGCAGCAATTGCCTGAATATAACATGGTTTTGTACCTGGCCAATCATATAGGCCGGCTTAAAAAGATCGTTGTCATCACCTTTTGTTATTTTAAACCGCTTCATGCCCGGCGCATCCGTGATATTGAATACGATGCCCTCATCTGCCTGCGGCGGAAGAAAATATTTTTCCCCGGACTGGTTAACAGTGGCATAATAGGTTTCTCCTTTGACGGGCACCATAGAAAAAGATCCCATGCCGTCGTGCAGGCTTTTGAGGGCGCAGATGCGTGCTCCTTTGCTGTTTCTGACGGTACCTTCAACAGGTACGGGCATACCGCCTTTATCTACTGATTTAAATGCTACGGTATTTAAAATGCCGGCAATGAAGTTTCCTCCTTCCGGAAAGAATAAGAGTTTATTTCCCTTTTGTGCTTCGTCCCTGTTTATTCTTTTTTTTTCTTTTCCATAAACGGTTATGCTCCGGTTAAAGGTAAATCCTGGCTGGTTAAGCATAAGCGGTGCATATGCCCTTATCTGATACGATCCTGTAGATAAGCTATCCGGCAATGTGAACTGTGCGGGCGCCATTCCCCCATACACCGGAAATATGTTTCTCTGAACCATTTCTGAGTGGCTGTTGACTAGTTCAATATATAATACGGTGCTGCTTACTGATGGCAGGAACCCGGACATGAAATATCCTTTACACCAAACGGATTCACCGGCAAAATAATGGTCCCTGTCCATATGCAGGTATAATTTTTCTACCGGGTTTTGGTTTGACCAGGCCGTTATCATGTTTTCCACCTGCTGGGCGGGGGAAAACAATGGCAATGCAAATAAAATCCCACAAAAAACAATCCACTTTGTTTTCATTTTTCTGAGACTTGTACAGATCAAAGGTAGGCTGAAAACAACATTTTCAAAGGTTCAGTATGCGCAGCTTTACCCGCTCATCCGCATTAAACCCGGGAATGGATCCACCGGTATGTATTATCCGTTTTTCCATTCAGGGACCGGTGTAAGTAAAACGCGGAAAGCACAGATGACGGCAATAGCGGTCAACTATACTATTCATTACAGTTCCCGCGGCTTAGTGCACCGGTTCATATTCCTTCGTCAGCTTTTTTTTTATTTCTTTAGGAGTGGCTTTTGTCCATCCTTTAAAGGCGCGCCTGAATGCCGGCAGGTCGTTATACCCCAAAACCTCGGCTACTTCTGTAAGGGTGCCGGGGCGGCTCTTTAATAAATGCAGCGCCAGTTCTTTTTTTACTTCGCCGGCGATTTCTCTGAAACTGGTTTGCTCTTCGGTTAATTTTCGCTGCAGGGTACGTACGGTCATGTTAAGACCCGCTGCAGCATCATCAATGGTAGGGATCTGGCCTTTGTATTGCATCAGCAGCAAATGTTTTACCGTATCCCTGCAGCTGGACTGTATGGCCAATGATTTTTTTTGCCCCAGGATATTATTGAACATTTCAAATAGCGAGGCGTCACTCGTAAGAACGGGTGTGTGCACATCGTCGGCCAGGAACAACATGCGATGCAACGGTGCATTAAACAATACCTGACAACGCAATACATCATTGTAGGTTCTCACGGCGTTTTTTGCATACTCCACTTCCACCGCCTGCGGATAGATGCTTTTGCCGCAAAGCGCCTTTATAAAATGAAGCGTTGAGGATAGTACAAAGTCGATCGCAATTCTGGCGTTGCGGGGATACATCGATTTCCAAAGCGCATTCTGGTGCAGTTCTATTATGGCAAATTTTCCTTCTTTTTTATACGTGTATGTAATCATCGGGCAAACCATATGCCCGTATTTACAATATACCTCAATGGCATTTTCCAGGTTTTTACTGGCCTGCATCATAAACCCTACCATACCTGTAACGGCAATGGTAACATCGCTTCCCATCGCCAAACCAATCTGCTCATTCTGCGTAACGTCCGCTAAGAGGTCGTACAATTTTGCGGCTTTTTGCCACTCCACCACCTGGCTGGAATCGCTTATTTCTTCCTGTGTAAAGCCGGCCATTTCTCTTAACGTATCGTAAGCCTCACCATATGTAGCGGCGGCATGCAGGATGTCTCTGATAGCAGTTGCTTGTAATCCCATGGCGTAAAATGACTCTTTTAAGGCACAAATTACACTTTTTCTGCCATTGATATCCGAGTTCCTTTGCATTCAAAATAATAAATACGATGTACACAAAAACAACAAACAGCATCAATGCCGACGTAGCATCATACGGCCACCGGAGAAAAAAAATATTATTTGCCAATATTCCGGCAGATGGCCATTTCGGCCCGCTGACGGGTCTGGCGGTTCAGCTGAAAAAAGCGGGGCATGACGTACGGTGGTATACCGGGCCCAGTTATGCGTCCCGGATCGAAGAACTGGGAATTCCCTTTTATCTGTTTGCCAAGGCAAAGGAGGTAACGGTGCACAACATTGATGAAGTATTCCCGGAACGGAAAAAAATCAAAAACCATGTAAAAAAAGTGATTTTCGATATCTGTACTTACTTTATAGAGCGCGCCACGGAATTTTATGAAGATATAAAGGATATCAACAAGAGCTTTGATTTTGATATTCTTGTGTGCGACAGCGCTTTCACCGGTATGTCGTTTGTAAAAGAAAAACTGAACAAGCATGCCGTGGCCATCGGCATCCTTCCCTTATGCGAATCATCAAAGCACCTGCCGCCACCCATAATGGGACTGACCCCTGCGAAAACCGCTGCAGGTAAGGCTTTTCATGCGTTCCTGCGCTTTCTAACAGACAAGGTGCTGTTTAAAAAGCCCCATGCACTGATAGAGCGGCAATACCGGAATGCAGGCATGAGCCGGCATGGAAAAAACCTGTTTGATGTGCAGATTGATAAAGCCACCTTGTTTTTACAAAGCGGTACACCCGGGTTCGAATATAAAAGAATGCATATGAGCAGCCATATTCATTTTATAGGACCGCTGCTGCCGTATAAAAATAAAGCGCCCCAGCCGTTGAGTTTTGAAGATAAGCTTCGCCGTTATGAGAAGGTGTTGCTGGTAACACAGGGGACCTTTGAGGGAGATGTGAACAAATTGATTGTGCCGGCGATAGAAGCCTTTAAAAACAGCAATTACCTGGTGGTGGTAACTACGGCAGGGTGGCATACAAACAGGCTGCGCGAACGGTATAAGGAATTTGACCATATTGTTATAGAAGATTATATCCCCTTTGACCAGGTAATGCCCTTTGCGGATGTATTTATTTCCAACGGCGGGTATGGGGGCGTGATGTTGAGCATCAACAATAAACTGCCCATGGTGGTAGCTGGTATACACGAGGGGAAAAACGAGATATGTGCCCGTGTAGGCTATTTTAAGATGGGGATTAATTTGCGCACCGAACATCCCAAACCCGAAACGATAAGGAAAGCGGTAAAAGAAATCCTGGATAATCCCGTTTACCAGAAGAATGTTGAGCACCTGTCTGTAGAGTTTTCCCGGTATCACCCGTTATCCCTGTGCGAAAAATTTATTGACCAGTTGCCGGCTCTTCAACGGCAATAGCAGGTCAATAGCTGTTAGCGTTAAAAGTGATCATTGATCCGGCTCACGTTATAAACAATCCGTTTGCCGTATCCCGGTATCCACGGTCCCGGCAGACATTTGCGCCACATTTTAAATCAAATCGGTTTTTGAAAAGATCGCCGGACAGATCAGCAGGCACCATTTAACAGATCGTTCGAAACGCTTCCGCGGCTGATTTCAGGAAGCGGGGACCGTTATGTAAGTGCGTACTGAAGCCGGCATTTTCAAAAACGCTTTACCTCTCAAAACAAATTATTTATGAAAAGAATGAATTTTTGGATGGGCCTCGTCCTGTTCCTGTTTACTTCCGCGTGTAGCAAGTCGGATCCCACATCCCCCGATTTGCCCGGTGCATTGGTTACCACGCATGGAACACCCGATGGAGCGGCCGTTACTAAAACCATCGGCACTGCAGGCGGCTCCGTTACAAGTACTGATGGCAATTTCAGCATTACCATTCCTACCGGAGCACTCGCCGGCGACCAGGAGATATCGGTGCAGCCGGTGATGAATCAACTGCCCGCCGGTTATGGCAGGGCTTACCGGCTAAGTCCGCACAATATCCAGTTCCTGCAACCGGTAACCGTCCGTTTCCGTTATGATGAAAACAGTATCCGGAATACTGTGCCTGAATTACTTGGGATCGCCTACCAGGACGGGGAAGGTAAATGGTTCCATGCAGGAGAACCCACGCTGGACCGGGGGAGCCATATGCTTTCCGTTGCCACCACGCATTTCAGCGACTGGGGCTATTTTCCCTATTTCTACATTGATCCCAGTGAAGCTCTTGTAGATCCAGGAGCACAGCTGGACCTGCGTGTAATGGCGACGGTGCCCGGTAATCCGGATTTTGTTCCCCTTCCCGGTGAAAGCCCCGTGCTTCAACCCTATCAGCCGGATAAGAGCTACCTGGGAGCCTGGAGTTACTCGGGTGATGGGTCGCTCAAGGGCAATGGTAACAAAGCCCATTATCAGGCCCCTAACTCGGCGCCCAGGGCCAACCCGGAGGCTGTAAGTGTAGCGGTAAAAATGCAGCGAAAAGGACAGTTCCTGTTGATATCAAATATTACCATCCGCACGGAATTTCATATCGATTATATGCAGGTGGATGAAACGGAAATGTATGCGGGAGGGCTTAACTATCCGAGCCGGCTCTGGATCTATGGAAGTTTTGGAGAAGACCCCGGAAAGGAAAAGCGTTCGGTAAAGATCAACAACACAGACGTTACCGTTGCTTTTTGGACACCCGGGATGATCGCCTGTGATATTCCAACCGCCGGCCCCTATGCCTCCGGTGTGGTAGCCGTATCAACAAAAGCGGCTACAGCAACTAAAACACTAAACGAATGGCTGGTTAATATGTACTATGATAAAGTGGAGAGTCCGGGCGGTGCGCTTACCAAGAAAGTAAAACTCATTTTGCGCTTTCGCGGGGATGCCGACGGATTCTTTAAAACCGGGCAGGTGCCGATGGTAACGGAAACCAATCTCCATGCAAGCAGTAAAGGTATTATTGACATGGCTACCGGAAGCTTCACCAACCATGTTACGATGGATGGCTGCGGCGATTATACCGTAAAATGGGATGCCATTCATAACCTGGAGGTGGCCCGGAAGAAAAACACAGAAGCGGGTGGCCTGAGCGGCCGTGTGGTAAACAGATCCGGTGGCTTCGACCTGAAGATCCGGTTCATAGCAGATGATGTGCTCATGACGCACCGGAAGTTTGTGGATTGCCACAGCGGAGGATCCAACGATGATGTACCCGATGCCATCGAGATCCAGGGGTTTCATGAAACCGTTATCCCGCTCCGGTTTTCACTGTCTGGCAGTAATGCCTCCATAAAGGCAGGAGAAATGCCGTTGAAGACGGGAACCGGTGTGGCATCCGGCCTCTACTTCGATGCGCCCGATTATGTGCCCGGTAATTTTACCACCCGCCTGCATTGGGACGAAGCCCGTCCGAAATACGAATAATTAAAAATTTAAATGAAAAATCACCCGCAACTGCGGGTCCAAAAAACAGACCAATGAAACAATTATTATGGATGGCGCTCTTATGCTGCGCCTGCACGAAATCAGAGTCCGCAACAGACGAAACGCCCAACACAGATCCCGGTCAGAAGTATGTTCAGGGGAAGGTTACCGATACCAATGGCAATGCCATAAAAGGGGCAAGAATTATTGTGGACAATACTATTTATTACAATTCGGGAACCACCGGTACAACAGATGCCAATGGCTACTATAAGATTCCGGTGGAGATCGGATCCTGGCGGGTTTATGCCGAAATCGACCGCACATTTAATGAGCAGACCTTTAAAAAGCTGGAATTGTTCCCGGATAAAGACAATGCTTTTGCAGGAGCTGACGGGGCTACGGTTAATTTTAAATGGAAGCTGGAAGGCGAAAAGCCTGCACCGCTTGTTGGGTTTTTTGGCGGTACGGCCTACCTGTATCCCGATTCGGAGAGCGATATCCGGGATTCAGAGAACATTGAGTTTACGTTTACGCCGGTCGGGAACCTGATCGACGGAAACCCCGGCCATGTTCTGGTGCGTAAAGGCGGCAAACCACAAACGAGCACCTATTCACAGATGCCGGATATCCCTATTGGAAAATACAATATCACGGCAAAACATGTTCCCTCCGGTAAGGTATTGAAATTAAGAACGGCCTACGAAGGCAGTTATACCTCCAATATGATAGCCGGGTTTGACCCCGAATTAAACTTCTGCTCCCGCTGCCTCACCATTCAGTTTACAGACCGGTAACGCATAAAAGGAAAATGATGGCTACTCCTGAGGAATGTACTTTCAGCAAGCAATTCCTCCCTGAGAAAGGCTCGTGTACGCACGAGCTTTTTTTGATGTGCGTCCGGATGTATCACTTTGGTCAATGACCGGATTACGAACGATGCAGGGCCACTTACTGTATCGTATTCCCCATATTGAACATGGGCAGGTACATGGCAATAAGCACAACGCCAACGACCAGACCCAATACAATGATGATCACCGGTTCAATAAATTTGCTCAGCTGTGTGGTTTGGTAATCCAGGTCTTCGCTGTAGCGGTCGGAAAGATTTTTAAAAAAGAGTTCAAGCTCATTGACCTCCTCTCCCACTTTTACCAGGGCCGTCATTTTAGAGGGGAAGATCTTTTTGGTGCTCATGCTTTCATGGAGCGGAAGCCCTTTCAGGATGTCCTGCTCCATTTGGTCAAGTGCATGTTCCAGCGGGTAAAAGCCCATTACCTGTTTGCTCAGGCTCAGGGCCTGTACCAACGGTACCCGGGCACCTAACAGTAACTGCATGGTAGAAGCAAACCGTGCCAGGTAGATCTTGGAAACAATATTTTTTACCACCGGCGTTCGCTGCAATAAAAGATCTTTATATTTTTTATACCAGGGCTTGTTGCGGTTAATACTCATAAATACGATAACGGCTAGGAGTAGCAGGAATAGTTTGCCGGCAGCGGCCTGCATGAAATTGGAAGCATTTAACACCTGCCGGGTAAGAAAGGGCAGGTTTCCGCCAAAACGCTGGAACACGTCGGCAAACATGGGCACTACATAATTCATCATAAAGAACACGGAACAAAATGCTACAGACAGTACAATGAGGGGGTACGTAAGCGCCCCGATGATTTGCCGCCGCTGTTTGATCTTGGCTTTGTAATAAACCGACAGCTGTTGTAATACCGTGTTCAGTTTGCCCGTCTCCTCTCCGATCTCCACGGTAAAATATTCATAAGGGGTAAAATTTTTGTTTTCACGCATGGCTGCCGAAAGGCTGCTGCCATTCACCACTTTTTCAAGAACCGTAGTGAGAATGGCCCTGGGCGCTTTCTTGGTTTGCTCGTCCCGGATCAGCTGCAGGGCGGTGCGGATATCCAGGCCCGCGTCCATCAGGCTGCCCAGTTCCAAATAAAAAGACTCCTTGATCTTATCGGAAAACGGTTTTCCAAACAGGGAAAACTCCCGGGTGAGCAATCCCTCCAACTGCTTCATGAAAGAAGTGGTTTCCTTATTGGCAGCTGTTTGCTGCTCCTTGCTGCTCTGCTTTTTAAGTGTATGTATATCGATGGGTTGGTGCATGTTTATGGTGCTGTTTGGATCGAGTCATTGAGTATATCTGCCCGTGCATAGCGTTTCTGAAGATACGTATAAAAATATTGCTCCCGATAGCGGTGCCGTAGTTTTAAAGTGGCAAGCAAGGGCGTACTGTCGTTCACGTTGCGTTGTGCAGCGATGCCCGCGCCCGGCCGGAGGGTATCGGCCCGGCCCGGTTCGGTCCGCACTATAAATGCCGTATCCAGCTGGTAAACCGTGGTCTTTAACGCGTTGCCTGTTTTTGTTTGCAGGATGATCTGGTTACGCTCCGGATCCAGTTTTACGGTACGGGCCTTTTCAAAATCGCGCTGCAACAACTTTTTGGTAATATAATAATCGGTGAAAAAGCGGTTCCCGGCAAAATAGTGCGCAGATTGCCGGGAAAGGATCATGTACACCGTTGCAATCACTCCAAAAAGGATGGCCATCAGCAGCAAACCGATTACCAGCTCCGGAAGCGTAAATGCCGGGATTTTCCGGCCATATGTTTTTTTAAGGCTGTGCATCGGGGAATGATTCAGAAGCGGTTTGAGATCCGACCAGGAAGGTGCGGGTTAAGAACGGAGCACCCAGGCTGTCTCTTTTATAAACGGTAAAGCGCACCTGCAACAGGGCGGCTTCTTTGGCGTCCGGACTGCTTTCCCGGCTGACGGTCCAGTTATTGACAACCTCTTTTTTAACGCTGAAGTCTTTGTGCAGAAAGGAGGCCTGTATATACTCTTCCAGTGTGCTGGCGGCGCTCATGCGTTGCATGCTGAACCCCGATTCCTTTACCGATACAAAAAAATGGATACTGATAAAGAATACCAGCAGCACAAGAACCAGGGCCACGATCGATTCGATCAGGGAAAAAGCCGCGATGGGTTTTTTGTATCTGTGGGCGTTTACTGGAGCCATTTCAAAAGAGTTTGCCGGGAGGCGCCTGTAAAAATAGAGAAAT
Organism: Niabella pedocola; assembly: GCF_021044425.1. GTDB lineage: Bacteria > Bacteroidota > Bacteroidia > Chitinophagales > Chitinophagaceae > Niabella > Niabella pedocola. The sequence continues at coordinate 2,235,027 of NZ_JAJNEC010000005.1, forward strand.
AACCGGCATGTTGAAACCAGCCGGAAGGAACAATCGTAGCGTCGATAAGAATATTTTCCATACTCATCGGCCCGCGCTGTTCAAAAAAGAAATGTGTAAATACCGCACCTTCCATACGCCCGTTAAGGTAGGTGTAGCCTTCATTATATACCAGTCCTTTTACCGTGGCGCCGGCTTTTACCTTTACTACGGGTTTGATGTTGGAATGATTGTTTTCGGCAAGGCCGAGGACCATGCCATGCAGTGTAACTCCGTCATGCAGGGTTACTGTGGCTCCGGTATTGCCGATGGCATTGCTGCGCCCGATTCCCACCATTGCCGAAGGGTATTCAAAAACGCAACCGGTTTCTGCAGTAATGCTATCGAGCGCGATGGCCTGAACGGCTCCTTTAAAGCCGCTGGTGAAATGGATAAAAGGAGCAACCAGCAGCACATCTTCCAGGTAGGCTCCGGGGCCTATCTCAATCAGCGAGTCGGACAATACGATCAGCTTGCCCTTCAGGTACTGATGCGTCAGTATGCCTTTCCGGGGTAAAACAAGTTGTTGCGCTGCATTTAAAAAAGAATGTTCTATAGAATCTGCAGCATCGCCGGAGGCTGTGAGCAAGGTATCCGCAACCCGGTTGCCCAGGCTGCGCAATTGCTTTCTGAGTGCTGCTTCCAGCGGTGGTAATTGTTTGCTGCTGCTGCCGATCGTACCCTCAATCAGGTTTTTACGGGAGAAGCCCTTCTGTTGGAAAAAGCCGCTCCGCAGGCCGGATTTGGGCAGGTAGGCCTTGCCTTCAATATAGGTATCGCCGGTTAACGACAACGGCCGGTCGTGATCTGCAAGATAGAGGCTGGCATCTTCGTAACGGAAATGTTCTGCACCGTACAAAAAGGACGTGGTTTTCATACGGCCTTTATAAGTCACTTTGATTCCGGATGCCTGGAAGCAGCCCCAGGGCTCATTCCGGTAATACAATGAATCGGTGATACCCTCAAACAGCAGGCTGCTGTCCTGCTCCGGCGTTGCTGTAATGCGTTCCAAAGCCAATACCCGTTCAATACCCGATTGCAGGTCATCATCCAGCCGTTGGTCCAGCTGGTCTTTTATTTCAAAATATTTAAAATGATAGAGTGCCAGCAGCAGCATACCACAGGTAATAAAGATCACGAGGGCCAGCACCAATGTAGCAATCAGTGAACCGGCCGGAAGCCTCTTGTAAAAAAAAGCACGGATGGGCACAGGTTATTTTTTTGCAGCCGGCTGTCGGATGCCCTTTTTATACAGGACCACCACGGCACTGTCTTTTACCATTTCCACCTGGCGTCCGGTAAACTGGTTGTTTTTTTCAACTCCCTTTTTTATGCGCTGGCCATCGGGGGCGTACGCATCTATGCGCCAGGCACCGTCCCAAAACCGTTTGCGGGTGATGGTTTTGAGTCGCCCGTTCTCATGCCAGGTACGCCAGGCACTGACTCTCCTTCCCTGTTTAAACCTGCCTTCTTCCAGCAGGCGGCGTTCTTTATCTACCACTTTATAATAGCCATGCAATAATTTTCCATAATAGCCACCCTCTGTGGTATGGATACGTCCGGATTTAAACCAGGTATAAAAACGGTGGGCATGCAGCCGGGGTGTGGCATCGGTAACCTGGAAGAGGAAAGAGCGATCCAGGGAATCAATCCGTACCTGGCCGTTGTAATATTGCGCCGCCGTATTGAGGGCAGTGAAAGAAATAATGATCAAAAGAGGGAGGATGCGTTTCATTTTCTCAGGGAGTTTATGTTCAAGATAAAGGTAAGCGGTTATCAGAAAAAAATTTTTCTTTATTTGGAAATAATAATTGAAGTTTATTATATTTATGTAAACAATCTAAACTTGAAGAGCAAATGAAAAACGAGAGAACCTAAAACTACTAGGATTAAGAATGGCCTGGTAAAAAACCGAATCAATTGAAAGGATACCCAAAGACCAAGTAGCTGCTGAACCCCTTTTAACTACTGTGCCTTTTATCCGGTAAATTTATTTAATGCCGCGAGTTTGAAACGACAGAGGTTGTGTAGGATAAATTTATGTTTCTCTAAGGAACTGTGTGCCCACGGTTATTTGGTTTACCATCAAATTTTTAGCGCCAACCTTACTGTTGACTAGATTTTGAGTTAAAAGAAGGAGTAACTCTATATGGCTGGCTGCTGGTCGCCATTGGATTCGTGTGTACTAACTAATTGAAATACGAACCATATTGAAAATTAGTTAGTGTGATTTTCTAAGACTATTTGATTAAGCATTAAAAATATTTAAAGTGGAAAGCGATAAAACAATCGAAGGCCATTCTGCTGTAATGCCTTATATCGAAATTGCAAAAACTTTTAGCCGATTTATTGATCAATGTATTTATATCTCTGATCAACGAAATTCAAAGTTTTTATATATTTCAGATAACCCTCTTCTTTTTGGTGGGTACAGTATCAACCTGATTAAGGAGAAAGGATTCGAGTTTTTTATTAATAGTGCTCCAAAGGAAGAGGCTTCGATCCTGTTAAAAATTAGAGACGCGCATTTCGATTTTTTGGAAAACTTATTACCAGATGAAAAATTAGGGCATTCCATTTCTTATAATTTTCATCTTGAGCAAAAAAATAAACAGATATCAGTCAATCATAAAATGACACCTATACTTCTTGACAGATCAGGGCACGTTTGGATGAATATGGGTTTTATTTCAATTACTTCGGATCATAATATCGGCCAGGTTCAAATTAAGAATGAGCGGACAAAGGAGTCATACTTTTATGATTTTGAAAAATCCGAATGGTTGTTGCAGGATATTGTTTCGCTGTCGGATCGGGAAAGAGAAATAATAATTCTCTCAGCGCAAGGATTGACAAATAGAGCGATTGCAAAGAAAGTCCATCTCTGTGAAGCCTCAGTGAAATTTCATAAGACGAAGATTTTCAGAAAATTAAAGGTCAATAATATCGCGGCCGCAGTTAGCTATGTTTTGGGGGCCTATCAAATTGTAGTATTCTTATGCGAAGCAAGCATTCTTCTTATTGAGTGAAACTTTTGGTTGTGTTTTTTATACTAAAGTATAAAATTTATAAAATAAAGAGGGTTGGTTTTATGTTGGATCGAGCAGAATTGTAGTTTTATGAAGAGTAGTTTTTTAAGTCATGAGAACGTTGGTAACTGTATGAGAAAAATAGTGCAAGTCCTGTGATCCCTTCGAGCGAGATGTTAAGCCCTGAGAACCTGACGAAGACCAAAGAAGCGCTGTTTTCCATTAAAGAGTTGAGATTTATTTAGCGTTGCAGACAAGAGCGGTATTGCAATACGTAGCGTATTGTCACCTGGTTCTGTGTGAGCCAGGGTTGTATTTTATTGTTGCTATTGTATCGCCAGCAGAGGTGTAAGGTGCTGGGAGACCATATGTTTATTGATCAAAGTAATAAAAACCGATATGAGAAAGTTTGTACTAACTGTTGCCGTTTTACTGTTTATGGGTGTGGTATCCTACAGCCAGGATAGTGCATTAACGAGGGTGCGGACCGTGATGTTTGCGAAGGCGGACGGGACCCCACAAAAAAGTAGTATTACGGGAGTCAAAAGTGATATGTTTAGCGTGGTAAAAGTGTTATCGCGGGAAGACAGTATTGCCCGGGATGCCCTTGATCGCAAGACAGACAGCCTGAATCTTTTGCGGTTCAAAGTGGATTCAGTGAAGTCTGTGAAGAACGGAACGCTGTTTACCAATGAGTTTGTCAAGCAGTTGGGGTTAAAAAAGGGGCAGGTAGACTCATTACATAAGATTAACTACCGGTTGGAGATGGATAAGAATGGGGCTAAAGCTACTATTGCAGATAAGGGGTCGCTGTTTAAAGAACTGGCGCTGATTGAGCGTCAGCGGGATGTAAGCTATAAAGAGGTGCTGAATGAGGAGCAATATAAGAAGTACCTGTCTATAAAACGAGTCCTGCTTAATAGTATATATGTTCAGGAGGCCGGCAAGAAAAAACAGTGATCTGGTCAATACAAAAAATCAAAATTCTGTTCCTAAAACATTGTTTATGAGAAACAAACAATTTCTGTTACTGGTTGGTATGATGATTTTGGGCATAATCGGTTACAGCCAAACGATACCGGTAGGCTCTTGTGGTTTACAATACACCTATGATGCTTCGGGTAATCTGACGAGCCGACAGTATGTATGTGTCAACGCCCGGATCAAGAGTTATAAAAAGGCAGACGCTGTAGAGTATGCTAAAAAGAGCAGTACCGAGATGCAAAAGGTGGATGTTGTATATACGCAATCGAAGAGCGGGCTTGTTTCAATACAGTTTATAAGCCCGTTAAAGAATAATGCAGTACGCATTGTAGATGCTGCCGGTAAGGAAGTTCAGACATTGATGCTGACCGGAGATAAATTGAAAATAAATCTTGCCCAGGTACCCAAGGGGAGTTATTATATGCGCCTAAAAAGTGGAGCAGTAAATATTAACCAGGAGATCGTAAAACTGTAAAGCAGAAAGCCCGGTAAAGGTGGGATGCCCTCAAACCAAGTCCAAAAACTTAAATCAAGTCAAAATGAGAATGACTATGAAGAAGGTTGCGTTATCAATCAGCCTGTTAATATTGTTGGTCTCAGGTGCCGTTGCTCAGATTAATTTATCAAAGCCTGTAGGCGTGCTGGATGGCAAGCCGGAAGTATCGCTGGATGGGGCTGCTACGTATAGTGTTCCGGTGGAGGTGCCGAAGGGTGTTGCAGGCATGCAGCCAACCCTGGCGATCAGCTATAATTCGAGGACAACGGATGGGCTGGCAGGTTGGGGCTGGAACCTTTCCGGCCTGAGTGGTATTACGAGGGGTAACCAGACAAAGTATCATAACGGTTTAACGATACCGGTCCGTTTTAATGCCGATGATAATTTTTACCTGGATGGGCAGCTGCTTATGCCGACAAGTGGTACGAACGGGGGCAATGGGACGGTGTATGAAACAGAGGCAAAAACCTATAGTAAGATCGAGTCCTTTGGATCGGTTAACGGGGATCCCGATTGGTGGCGTGTTACGTCTAAAGATGGCTCTGTAATGGAGTACGGCGTGCAGACAAATGACCGGTTACGATCTACGGCGAACTTTTCCTGGTTTATTTCTTCGGCAAAGGATGTCAATAACAATGCGATTACGTATAACTACTACCAGTATGATAATGATATCTATCTTGATAACCTCACATATTCCAATATAACAATACAACTGAATTATGGATGGAAGCAGAATACGAGCGTTGCATTTGTGGGAGGCGTAGGCTTCAAAGGTTCCCATATTTTAACCATGATAACCATTAATATTGATGGTGTTCGCCAGTTAGATTATAAACTGAACCAGGAGGTAAAGCTGAAGCGCCATTACCTGAAGAGCATAGAACTGGTGGGGACAGATAATGTAAGTTCGGTGCTGACAAATTTTGACTATGGTAATGTGGATGGAGAAGAAGGTTCTTCTATGACTTCGGGTTATTACAGTACTTTAAATAGTTATGGTGTGACATTGGTTCCGGGGGACTATGACGGGGATGGCCGGACCGATTTATTGGTGGCAGATAAACAGGCGCGCCTTAATAAGGATTACACTGTAATCGACAGTGTAACCTCTCAGCGGTATGATATTATTACAGATATCCTACCGGGAAGTGGGTTTTCTTCCCAGTTAAAATGGAGCCAGAACCTGCCCCAGGCCTCCTATGTAAAACAGAATGATCTGACGAGCCCCTATGCAAGCTATCCAACCGACTTTAATGGTAACGGCCGGGAAGGGTTGATCCGGTCTCAGAACATCAATCATAAATTTCAGGATTCGAGGGGTGATTGGCATGAGGATGGAATGAGCTATACACAAAATCTGGCCATAGATAAATTTGAACCCAATGGTTCGGGTGGGATAACGGGTGATACGACACATCTTTCTTTACCGTATTCGATGGGATATACCTATAATTTCTATTTAAAGGATGCAAATTCCTTTGTTCAGGGCGATTTTGATGGAGATGGAAAGGGCGATGAGATCTCGATTATGGGGTATAAATACCAGAGCGGTGAGCATATTGAAGAAAAAAGAGACTGTTTTTTCTGCGGTTGGTATGTTTACCGCAGAACACCGATATATGATTATACCTATAAGGCCTTTTTTACCAATACATCAAATGGTTATTATAATAGTGAGATCCTGGGGTTGGGCAATGAGGCAAAAGATGCAAAGGCTATTTATGCTATAGATTTTGATGGTGATGGCAAACAGGAGTTGATTATTTTTAAGGCGTACAGTTATCTTGTATATGCAATAAATCCGATTTCAGCGACTTCGGGATATAGTTTCCAGGCAACGCAGATACTGAATGCAAGCAATATCTCATATAATAGTTATAAGCAGGTAATGGCGGGGGATTTTAATGGGGATAAGAAAACAGATGTTGCTTGCATCAGTAACAACTCAAGCTATGCTACAGTATTTTATAGTTCTGGTACGGATTTTAAATCTGCGCCACTCTATCTTCAGTATACTCCTAATTTTGATTACAAGTTTGCAAAACTACCCGGCGCAATACCTCGTCCGGCAAGATTTGTGGCAGCAGATCTAAACGGAGACGGGTTAACAGATATATTTCAGTCTGATACCTATACAGAATCTTATTCGATATATGTGGGCGGTGGAGGATCTTATTCATCTTTTAACGACAACGGCGGGTATGAATGTAACAATGGGACCTGTACCTATTATAATGTAAAGCAGCGCCAGGCGGTGTACTACTCCAAGGGGCTGGATTATTATGAAAATTATCAGCCCACCCAAACTACCTATGTATGTGCAAGTGACTGGAATGATTTCTCATATCAGCACCCTGATGCAATGATTGTATACTCGGATTATGGGGGTTGTTACGATCCCTATACCGGTCAGCCGACAGACAACTATTATGTGGAATATGATTATCAGCCGGTAACCAACTACTACGCCATAAACACAATAGTCACAAGCGCTTACAGTATTAATAATACACCATATTTTCCTTTGAGTATCGGTGATTTTGACGGCGATGGTAAACAGGAGTTACTCCAGGGAGACCGGCAGCAATATTATTTGGTTAATGGAACCAATGGCATTGGAAGTTTGGGCAATGTGAGTTTATTGAATAAGGTAACGGATGGTTTTGGCAATGAGACGACCTTTACCTATGGGTCGCTGGCAGAGAAGAGCAGCAGTCCGATATATACAACCACCGGCGCGTTAACCAACAACTACCCTATTAATGTAATGGCCGTGCCCGTTAAAGTAGTAAAAACGTTTCAATCTCCAGATGGCATTGGTGGTGCTGTAACGCGAAGTTACAAATATGAGGATCTGGTATTAGACCGGCAGAAAGGGCTTTTGGGCTTTGCTAAAATGACAACGTCATCAACTCTTGGTGATAAATCTGAGTCAATAAGTCTGTTGAATAGCTATTATCGGTTGTTACTATCCAAAACCAATAATACATACCTCAACGATACACTGCTCAGCACATCGGTTATCACCAATACCATTGTGCCATTGAGTACTTCAGCTACAAGGTATTATACTTCGTTTAATCGGGTTAAGGTGCAACCCTCGGTGAGCGTTGAGCGTAATTTGATTAGTGGTGCCGCAATTAAGAGAGAGTTGAGTTATGACAGCTATGATAACGTGACGCAACAAGTGATCAAGACCGGTTACTGGAACGGTTCGGATGTAACAGAACTAGAAGCAGAAACTACAACTACCCAATACACGCAGACAGGCAAAGCGCTGGTACCCATTTTCGCCACCCAGGTTACTGTCGGCAATACAAAAGGCAGTAGTACGTCCAGTAAGATCAGTACAATGGCCTACACGTCGGATCGGGGGTTATTACAAAGTAGAACCGAATGGGCTACCACGCCGATAGCGGCTACAACCTCGTATACCTATAATAACTATGGCAATGCCACACAAATGGTAAATGCAGTGCCAGGCAAGCCAGACCTAACGACAACATATACTTATGACGCTGCACAGAAGTTTGTAACCAACACAGTTGCGAGTTGTGCCGGCATCGTTAACACCAGTTCGACCACCTATCATCCACTATGGGCTACGCTGTTGACAAAGACAGAGGGTGATGGTACAACGGGAAGCCTGACCACAACTTATGAATATGATGCAACAGGAAAAATAAAAAAAACTACAACTCCCCTTGGACATATTATCAATGAAGGCGATACATGGGATGTAGATAATAATGTTGGCGGAACTCGAATCTATTATCACTTTATTGATTACCCAGATGGTGTGAAGGCTGACCAAAAAGTATGGTATGACCGTCTGGGTCGGCCAGTCAAAACTCAGGTATTGGGCTGGAATAACCAATGGACTACACAAACACAAAACTATGATAGCAAGGGTAGGGAGCTGTCCGCAACATCTCCATACTATGTTGGTGAAGATGTGCTTACAACGACCAATGTTTACGGAGGACCATTCGGTCAGTTATCAGCAACGATTACCCCCCATGGCACCTCGACTTTGGCGTATAGTTATCCAGGATCCGGGCAGATCATCATTACTCAAACCAATCCTGCTGGTCAGGTAATTAGCAACAAGAAGGACGCAATTGGACTGACAACTGAAACCACAGATCATGGAGGAACGATCATATATGATTACAATGAAAAGGGAGCCTTGCGTGGTACCGCAGTCAATGGGACAACAATGCAGACAGTGACCTACGACGCTTATGGTAGGAAAATTCAACTTGCAGATGCCAATGCAGGGACTTCGACTTATCAATATGATGCCGCAAACATGCTGACCCAACAGACTGATGCCAATGGTAAAATGACCAGTTTTACATACGATGGAGTAGGGCGAATAACCAGTAGAACTACTGTAGAAGGTACCATAACTTATCAATATTACAACACATCAAATAACAAGGCACTTTGGAAGGCATATAATGCGAATCATATAAAAGAAATCGTATACGACAACTATCGGCGTGTTAGCACGGAAACTGAGACAATAAGCGGCGAAGGCAACTTTACAACCACGTATAACTATGATGCTAATGATAATCTGGCGTCGACTACATATCCAAGTGGTACTATCGTGCAGCAAACCTATAATAATGCAGGTATGCTGGCTACTGTAACGAGTGCCGGACAAACGCTTTATAATGCAACGGATTATAATGGTTTTGGTAAGGCTTCTGGATACTATTTGGCAAATGGTTTGCAAAGTACAATAACATATACAAAAGGGTTACCGACTAAATATTATACTTCAGGCATACAGGATCTGCGTTTTGACTTTGATCTTGCAACCGGGAATTTAAACTCTCGCTATGATGCCATGCGCGGCCTGACTGAAGTCTTTACTTACGACAATCTCAATCGCCTCACTACTGCCGCGGTAAATGGCACACAGCAGTTCGCCATTAGTTATGATGGTTCGGGCACGTCACAAAGTGTTGGCAATATAGTTTCAAAGTCAGATATCGGAAGTTATACTTACATGACGGCCAAACCAAACGCGGTTGCCTATGTAAGCCCGATGGCGGGAGCCTCTCCTTTAATAAATGATGCCGCATTAAGTGTTAGCTATAGCAGCTTCCAGCGGCCTTTGCAAATAGTAAAAGGAGCAAACACATTGGATCTTACCTATGGCGTAGATGACGAACGTATAAAGACCGTGCAGAGTGTCGGCGGTGTGTTAGAAACGAAACTGTTTATAGGAAACTACGAAAGGCAGGTGCTGAATGGGGGAAGTACAGTAAATCACATAATATATGTACAAGGAGGCAACGGTCTTTGTGCAATGATCGTAAATGGTGCGCCGCATGCAGTTTATACGGATTATCTGGGAAGTATTTTAACTGTGACTGATGCCAGTGGAACAGTGGTTGCCCAGCAGAATTTTGACGCGTGGGGACGAAAGAGGGATCCGAATAACTGGACATATGCAGGAGTATCATCAGTACCGGCATGGCTATATCGAGGTTATACAGGTCATGAGCAACTGGAGGCATTTGAGCTGATTAACATGAATGCACGACTGTATGACCCCTACACGGGAAGAATGTTAAGCCTGGATAACTATAGCGGATACCTTGCCGGAACTCAAGGATTGAATCGGTATTCTTATGCCAATAATAACCCGCTTAAGTTTATAGATCCCTCCGGTGAAGTATTTGGTATCGACGATGCGCTTATTATCTTGGCAATGGCCTATTTTGGAGGTGTACAAGCAAACTTTTTTAGTGCGTCTGAAAATGGTGGTAATCCTTTTAATCCTGGTGATTGGAATTGGAAAAGCCCTAGTACTTATATCGGCATTGGTTCTGGTGCGCTGTCGGGGATGGGTATGGCTGGAATTCAATTACCAACTCTTTTCCCTCAAATTGACGGTATCATACCCAGAGGTCTCTTTCAAGCCGGCGAGAATGTATTAATAAATGGCATTGCCAATACTGTTACTGGAGAACCATTCTTTAAAAATTGGGGAGGGGTAGCACTTTCTGGTTTTGTTTATGGGGGAATTTCTGGGTATAATTTGGCAAATGAACACAGCAAAAATTTGTGGTGGGGATCTGACGTAGGATATAATAGAAATAAATGGTCTTTTTTTAATAGTGACATTCCCGATGAAACGATTGATTTTCGCATTCCCAGTGTTGGTTCGAAACTGGAAAACGATTGTGTTCCAACCACGTTTGCTGAAATTGAGACAAGACGAGGAGATGCGAGAACCTATGAGAATTTTAAAACACTCACAAAGTATCAGGATGATATAGGCGTTTCGACATCTGGGGTATCATATCGAAAATTGGTTAATGGCACGTTTACCGATGTTAGCCAGCTAAAGCCTAACGAATATGGTAAGTTGTTTGATGCAAACTACATGCGTAATGCCGCAAATAATGGAGAGGTATTTTCGGTGCATTTTGGAGGGGTTACAACTGCACATGCAGATAATGTGAGGACCTTGCAAGTTTTTTATGGAAATCCTACAAAAAATAGATTGACGTTTAGGCAAAGTAGTTATAACTTTACTAATTCTACTAAAGGCCTTTCTATTTTGAGTATATTTAGGTTCTTTTAAAAACAGATTGTTTATGAAGATCAGGTATTTATTTTTCTCTTTGCTTACGATTTTGCCTTTCCAGAAGTCGAAAGCACAGGCCGTTGTCGAGCAACTGAAGCGATTTTATAAGAAAGCGGATGTTAATTGTTATTTGGCGAAGATTGAGAAAAATGTAAACGATTATTTTGTTTTAGAAAATAAAAATTGGGGGCGGGATAAAAATGGCATCCCTCCAGATAAGGTTGATTTACATGATAATAAAATTGTTTACTACCGATATGGCAATGGGGGTAAATTAAGCCATAAAGATGAATACAAAGTTGTTCCAATGTTAACTGTTCAATTTGTAGATACTGAATCTTTAAAAGAAAAGGAGGACATCTACAAACACATAACTATCGACAGTTCAATAATTTTTACTCTTGCTTGTGTTGATGATAAAATGAAGACAATGGCATTTGCTAATTTTTATGGGGGCACATTTGGATATCTCGATTTAGAACAGGGATTTAATCGAAAGGGATCTTTAAATATCCCTAATCTTAAACAGGTAATAAATAACATAAATAAACATAATCCTGAGTTGATACTATATAGTCAAGCTTTAGCGACTCATAGTAATGGAGTTACTGGAACTTCTGACTCTAATGGCTTCATGTTTATTAAAAACGGGAAAATTTATGTATTTAGGGTTAATGAAAGGGATGTTTATGAACTGAATGATTTTATTAATAAATTTTTTACCTTAAATAGGATTCGAGATCTTAACGAAGCTTCTGTTCCTTTGATTTATCAAAAGGGAGAGTTGACTCGACGAACAGGAAATACACCAGAAATGGAAAAGCTAAGCTGTCCGGAAGTTTCCAGGTAAGAGGAACAACGTAAAGTTGAATATTAAAACAATTGATGTTTTCGACAAGAGCCCTTTTCAATTATTCAGAAATTCTTTTAATTTCTTCGAAAAGAGGTGAGTTTATACCATCAAGCGCTGGATTGAAAATTGTGTTCACAAGGTTCCAATATTTTCTTGTGTAGGTTTCAGAAGTTTAGTTATTATCAGTGATAATCGATAAAGAATACAATGAAGCTGCAGCATACTCAAACAATGCCCTTTGCCTATAAAGGCTCAAAAAAAGTACATGCCTAACATATTTTTTTATTTTGTTGGGCTGATGGGTTTCTTGAGCGACAACTTTAAATTGACAAGTGTAAATAGACCATCAGCGAAAGGATTTGGCGTGTTACCCTATAAAGAATAAAATCCCCCTCTGACGCAGGTCTGTCGTCAGGGGTTGTGCATGGCTACCTGTGCTCTCCTATTACTTATAGTGGTTACCAAGGGGGACGCATGCTATGGCAACTATAGTAGCAGAAGGTGGAGGCGAGATCAGCAAGGTGTTACTTCGTACCAACTCACAATTGCAGAAAAAATTATGAAGCATGGTCCTGGCTTCGGAGTGTTTGGCAAATGGAATCCTGCCAAAAACGCGGAATTTAATGCGGCTATTCATCGGCACATTAACGCTACTGGGGTTCGGATGATAAATGGTATATATGAGGAAAAAGCTGTAATTCATTACGTGAACCCTAGTACAGGAGTAAATGTATTTTCTTCACCAAACAGGAAACTTCATTAGCGGTTGGAACTAAATTCTGCACAATTTGATAATGTTCTAACACGGGGGAAGGGTATAGATATGGAAAATAATAAAAACAATGAACGCATTCTGTTACTTCAGTTGAGTAGTGATGAAGCAATAGTCTTATTGGAATGGTTAATTAACTTTAATCAAAAAGAGCATAATGAACTTTTTGAGGACCAAGCTGAAAAGAGAGCTCTTTGGAATTTAGAAGCACTTTTGGAGAAAAATGTTCCTGAGATACTTAACCCTGACTATCTGGAAATTCTTGCCAAAGCTAGAGAAAAATTGAGGGACGATGTCTAACTCAGCACATTAGTGGAAGTATTGAACACGGAGCGTTCTAGTGTCGGTCTGTAGTTAAGGTTTTGCATGGCCGACCTGCGCTATTCGTTACTTATTTTTGCCATTTTAATTTTCGCCCGTTTAATGAGTGGATGCAATTAACGGAAATATTAGTCAATAAACCTTCTTTGTCAGGCCTATCGCCCGGTGTATGTGCGGTGACCGAGTAATGTATTAATCGTTACTCTTTTACTGCATTAGTTTTTGTTTCATTTCCTGTCGAAACAAAAAAGCGCCAATGAGTTTAGAAGCTTCCGTTTTATTTAGTACGGAGTAGCATTGAACTAGCGTAACAGTGTACTGTTGTTAGTGCATTCAGTTGCCAGATAGGGTTATCCGGCGAGAACAAGGATTGCATAAAGCTCTTTGAATTATAGAGTCAGATATTTCCGAAGTACCCTTCAGTGCCGGCGGCCGAATTGGCATCTATTTCCGGCAAAGCAATGCCTACCGCTTCGAAATGCAGGACCACCTGGGCAATGTGCTGGCCGTATAGGTAAAAACAAGTCCCGATGGCCATCGGGAACAGCACAGATTATGTGGTCTCCCGGGATTACTATCCCTTTGGAATGGAAATCGCGGAGAGAAGTTATACCGATGCGGATGGATACCGCTATGGATACCAGGGAAAATATGCAGAGAAGGATCCGGAAACGGGATGGAATGCGTTTGAGCTGAGGATGTATGATAGCCGGGTGGGCAGATGGTTGAGTATGGATCTCAAGGGGCGAATTTTTAAGCTTTTATGTGGCGATGGGCAATAAACCGGTGAATAAGACGGATCCAAGTGGCGGCCGCGCAAATCCTGCCGGAGCAAGTGCGGCAGACTTGCAAGTCTCTGAAAATTCTGGGGCAGAATAAGCAATATATCTTTGAATCATTTAATAAAATTCCAATTTGTGCTACGAAATATAAAATAATGGGTATTATAATTGAAAATAAAAGCATTTGTCCAATTTGTAAACTTGTTTTGAATAATGAGAAACCATATCATATATTTCCTCCGCTAATCAGTAATATTCTTGATGATCTATATTTATTTAGTGATGCCGGCGTTCATATAGACTGTCTCAATAAAAGTGTGCTTAAAACAAAATTATTTTACCATTTGAAAATCTATAAACGTCGAATGTTAAACCAAGCAGCGATATGCGCGGTTAGCGGAGAAGTTATTAGTCAGGCCGATTTGGTTTCCTTTGGTTTACTTACTTCTAATGAGGCAGATTCGTTATATCAGTATAACTATATGACTTTTAATAGAAGAAATATATCTAGATGGCCACAGAAGGAAGAGTTTATAATAGTGGCAGAGGACTTCCTGCGGCGTGGAAAATGGAGTAGCGCTTGTGGGCTTAATTATTTAGAATATGTCTTGGATGTAATAAAATAAAAAAATGAAGAAATATTATCGGCGTTAGTGCTTTCTTTTTAATTTTTGGCGCAGCCATTATTATGTCCTTTTGCGAGGAAAGGAGTTAAAAGAAAATGGAGTGTTGATCCTGGTAAAATGGCCTTGGCATTCAAGAGGCCCTACCTGTCTTCTCTCAAAACTCATGGAGCCAACAGCTTCTTATAAATACATTCAAACCTTTTTTACCAAAACACAATACAATGAAAAAGATTTTAACTGTTGTTGTTTATTACAATTGACTACAGTAGTTCTTAATGCACAAACCTGAAGCGACTCCACCCCGGTAATATTTGTTACAACCAGGGACTGTTGGTATCGGAAACAGCAGCCCGGCTTCTACTCTGTATTTTAACAAGCCAGTCTCGGGTAAAATAATTTTCAAAGCTGGTCTGGCATGGAAGCCTATAGAATGGGAAGGGTAGATCAGCAGGACCTGCGGTTTTATGTAACATATGGCACAACCGCCCCGCCCTCGGGATATAAATTTTCCGTTGCCGGCAAAGCCATTATGGAAGAAGTCTAAATAAAACTTTGGGCTTCCGGCTGGCCCGATTATGTTTTTAAACCCTCCTACCGTTTGATGCCCTTAAAAAATGTAGAACACTTTATCCAGGAGAACGGTCATCTTCCGGAAGTGCCGCCTGCTAAACAAGTGGAACAGAACGGAGTAGCAGTTGGTGCCAACCAGGCAATGCTGTTGAAAAAAATAGAAGAACTGACCCTCTATATCATTGATCAGCAAAAGCAAATAACACAGCTGCAACAGGATATAAAAAAAGTTACTGGGGGTAAAAGAAAACGCTGATAAAACGAGCAATAGATATAGTGTTGATAAAAACGGGTGTTTACTGCGGATGTCCGGAGCTGGCGGGGTCCGCAGAAAATATTTTTTGATTTTTTGTCCTTTTGCACCTACATTTATCCCCATAAATTTTGTGAGAAACAGACCCCTCATTTTGACCCCAATACCGCAATAGCCAGAGGAATTGACCCGTTAACGAAAGGAGGATGTTAAAAGAGGCTGCTGATTCCTGAAATCACCCGGGGAAATATAAAAAAAATGTTACTTTAGTTAAAAATTGATCGACTTGAAGACACTCAGGCCCAAAAAAACTGCTCGTTACCGCTACGCCGCATTTACCCTTACCGAAGTACTGGTGGTGCTGATCATTATCGGTATCCTGGTATTGCTGGCCCTGCCCAGTTTAATGCCGCTGATTTCCAAGGCCAAGAGCACGGAAGCCAAACTGCAGCTGGAGCATGTGTATACCTTGGAACGGTCTTATTTTTTCGAAAACTCTGTTTATACCAATGACCTGAACGCCATTTCCTTTGAACAGCAACAACTGACCACCAACGGCGGACAGGCCAATTATAAAATAGAAATCATGGATGCTTCTCCCAAAGGATTTAAGGCCCGGGCTACGGCTGTGGTGGACTTTGACGGGGATGGCACGTTTAACCAATGGGAAATCGATCACAACAAAAAACTGGTGGAAACCGTTCCGGACTAACGCTATGCAACTGCTAAGCCTGATTTTATTAACGGCCGTTTTTGCGGCAATGGCGGTCCGGGATTTCCGGCTCCGGGCCATTGAGGGGTATTATTACCTGCTGCTGGCTGCGACAGTAGTTTTTTATGCCGGATTACGTGCCCCGGCCGGCATGCTGGTTTCAAACCTGCTCATCAACGGATGCCTGCTGCTACTCTTAATGGCCGTGCTATGGGGCTATTTTAAAGTGCGGAAGGGTATTTCCCTGCAAACACTTTTTATGAGCAAGCTGGGCATGGGCGACCTCCTTTTCTGGGTAGTAACCGCACCTTTGTTTGCCCCGTTTCATTTTATTGCCTGGATGATCGGGTCTTTATGCACCATATTGATTGCGTATGGAGTATGGCATGTGGCGGGGAGCCGGCAACAGGCACCGGTTACTATACCGCTGGCGGGTATGCAGGCGGTACTGTTGGGGCTGCTGCTGATCCTGAACCAGGGGGTGCTCAACTATAATTTTTTTGAAGATTCATTCATCTTATCTGCCATTCAGCCATAATGCCTGCCACTACAAACATAGCAACGCTGATCACGCCGGAACTGGCCTGGAAATACCAGATGGCATTTGCTGGCTTCGAAAACGGTGTGTTACTGCTATGGGCGGATGCGGCTGCAACGGAAACGGAGCTTAGTCTGCACAAAGAGGAACTGGAACTGATCACCGGTCATCCGGTGAGGTTTGAGCAACTGGATACGGCACTGCTTACCCGGAAAATCAGCGAGGCCTATGCAAAAAAGGATACGGCCGACCAGCGCGGACAGCATAATTTTTATACTGGTCACCCCGATCATTTTTTAAACGACCTGATCGCGGAGGCTAAAAGTCTGAAGAGCAGCGATATTCATATTGAAACGTATGAAAATGATTGCCGGGTGCGTATCCGGGTAGATGGATTGCTGGTATTGCGTTACTTGATCGAGAAAAAGCAATATCCCGCCCTTATCAACAAGATCAAGATCAGCGCCAACCTGGATATCGCAGAAAAACGGCTGCCCCAGGATGGACGGATCTTTTTCCAGAAAGGCAATGATAAATTTGATATCCGGGTTTCGATCGTGCCCACCCTGCACGGCGAAAAAGTAGTGCTGCGGTTGCTCAGCAATGATGCCACCGATATCCGGCTGGAAACCCTGGGCTTTTCGGAAAATGATTTAAATAATTACCTCGAAGGATTAAAAAAGCCCTATGGCATTGTGCTGATCAGCGGTCCTACGGGGTCGGGTAAAACCACTACCCTGTATGCCACGTTGAAGCTGCTTAATCTTTCTACCAAGAATATCCTGACCATTGAAGACCCCATCGAGTATACCTTAAAAGGGATCAACCAGGTACAGGTAAAAGAAAATATCGGGCTGAGCTTTGCCGTGGCCCTGCGTACTTTTTTACGTCAGGACCCGGATGTGATCATGCTGGGGGAGATCCGGGATGCCGAAACGGCCAATATGGCCATACGGGCTGCGCTGACGGGGCACCTCGTGCTTTCCACCATTCATACCAACTCGGCCTGGGGCACAGTGTCACGCCTGATCGATATGAACATTCCGCCCTTCCTGATCGCCAATACGCTGAATACATCTGTGGCGCAGCGGCTGGTGCGCCTGCTCTGTCCGGATTGCAAACGGGAAGAACCCTTTTTGCCTTCGTTCTTCCCCAAAAATTACCGGCCGCCGCAGGCATTAAATACGCATTGGGTGCCGGTGGGCTGCAGTCATTGCTTCAATACCGGTTACCGTAAGCGGAAAGCCATTTATGAGGTAATACCCGTGGATGGGGAACTGGCGGATGAAATAAAAAAAGGCAGCTCCCGGGTAGATGGGCTTTTAAAAGAGAAACAGATAAAAACATTGGCCGATAATGCTTTTGAGTTGCTGAAAACGGGGGAAACCTCGCTGGAGGAAGTGTACCCGATGTTACTGAACTAGAGCATAAGAAAGGCGGCGAATAAATTTGCCGCCATGATTTATAAAAGAACTGAAATATTAGGCGGTATCAAAACACGCTATCGGCATGCTGAATTCATTTCAGGATCTGCTGATCGGATCATCGGACGGACCTTGATAAACTCAAGGGAACAACCGGACTTTAAAACGGCTTTTGATACGGCGCTTAGGAAGAAATATTTATGAAGCGATTCTATTTTGTACTGATTTTTTTTATGGTTTGCTGCCTGCATCAAACGGCGATGGCACAGCAGGACCGGCTGATGCAACTGCGCAATATCCTTACTACGCTGTCGATGGACCTGCCAGGACTGAACCAGCAGATACAGATGGATGTGGCCGATATTTCGATTGCTGATTTTATGCGGGGACTGGCACAGTCCTATAAGCTCAATATCAATATCGCGCCGGATGTCAATAAAAAAATGACCAATCATTTTTCCAATACCCTGGTACGGGATGTGCTGGTATTTATTGCAGACCAGTACAGCCTGGCGTATGATTTCCAGGGAACGATCATTAATGTAAAGAATTACAGGGATCCGAAGTTGGACCTGCCACCGCCGCCGAAAGTGATAAAGGCTGATTATAATACCTCTACAAAGCTGCTTTCCCTCGATCTTTCCAACGACACCTTATATGATGTAACCAAAAAGATCACCCAGTTAACCGGGGTAAACATTGCGGTAATGCCGGCCTCTATCAATAAGCTGGTATCCGGATATGTAAAAGACCTGCCGGTGGGTGAAGCACTGGGAAAGATCGCGGTATCCAACCGCATAAAAATGACCTCCAGCGGCGGTGATAATTTCATCCTGGATGCGCTGCAGGACGACGAGGAATATGTATTGAAAAACACCCGGCCGGCAACGGATGGCTATACCATTTCCCGTAAAACAGGCGCAGGCGATAAAAATGCACCCGGCCGGATGTCGATCGATGCCAACCAGGTAGGGGATGAAAAACTGCTGAATGTAAGTGCGGTAAACACGCCGTTAAAGGAGTTGGTGAAAAGTCTTTCGGCGCAGGCCGGGGTGGCCTATTTTATCTACGCGGAACTGAACGGGAACGTGACGGCCGAGGCGCATAACCTGCGGTATGCAGAAGTATTACAAAAGATACTGCTGGGAACGCCTTATTCCTTTTCACAGCAGGATGGCATCTATATGATCGGTGAAAAGAATTTTGAAGGCATCCGTGCCCAACGCCTGATCCAGCTGCACCATCGCTCGGTAGATTCATTAGTACATTTCCTGCCGGATGACCTGAAAAAAGATATTTCGGTAAAAGAGTTTAAAGAATTGAATGCCTTTTTGGCCACGGGTCCGGAGCCACAGCTCAATAAAGTAGAGCAACTGGTAAAACAGCTGGACCGCAAAGTGCCGCTGATCACCATTGAAGTGATCATTATGGATATCAATAAAGGATCGGTGGTAAAGGCCGGGCTGAAAGCGGGCATTTCCGATAGCATGCGTACCGGTGGAAATTTACTGGGTGGTGGTCTTGATTTTACCCTGGGATCCCGCTCTATCAATAATATTATCGATAAGATCGGGCTGAACAATGTATTCAACCTGGGGCATGTGACACCTAATTTTTACCTGCAATTGCAGGCCATCGAAAACCGCCAGAACGTAGAGATGCGGCAGACGCCGAAGCTTTCCACACTCAACGGGCACGCCGCATCTTTGAGTATCGGAAATACGCGGTATTATGAGATATCTACACAAAATACCCTGGGCTCTTTAAACCCAACGATCGTTTCCACGAAACAATTTAATTCCGTAGAAGCCAACCTGGAGCTGAAGATCACCCCCTTTGTATCGGCGGATGAGGATGTAACATTAAACATGGAAATGGATATTTCCAATTTCACGGCAGATACCAAGATCAATGAGCCGCCGCCCACGGCAACGAGTAAGTTTAAATCCATCATCCGGGTAAAAAATGATGATATGGTGTTGTTGGGTGGCATCGAACGTACCGAGAAAGGCGATAGTTATGACGGCATCCCCCTGCTGGGACGGATCCCCGTGTTAAAATGGTTGTTCAGCTCGCGCAATCGCAGAAATGTAAAAGTAGTGTCCGTGGTATTTATTAAACCCACCATTGTTTATAATTGATCCAGCCCATGTTCCGGAAGCTAAAAGATACCATCATTACCATCAAGGAAGCTGTTGGCGTGGAGCTGCAGATCGGTCCGGACGAGCGCTGGCAGTTCAATGGATTCCATGTGAAATTTGTTGACAAAAAATTACAACAGCTCACCGCGTATTCAGATATTGAAGACCTGAAATTATTAAAAGCCCGGCTGCCGAAACAGGTACCCCTGGTACTGGTGATCAATGGTAAAGGTGTGCTGATGCGAAAGACCGCCCAACCGGAAAACAACCTGGTGAACCAGTTATTTCCCGGTTCCAACCCGGGAGATTTTTTCTCCGTAACCTGTCCCGATGAAGCAACCGGGCAATATCATTTTATTTGCCGGAAAACATTGGTTGCACAGGTGCTGGAAGCATTGAATGCTGCGGGTCTTCAACCCCTGTCGCTTGGTATCGGGCTAACCCCGCTGGTGCAGGCCCTGCCCTTCCTGGAAGCCCCGGATGCAACGATCCACACACCCTCCTATTCGGTTGCTATCGTTCAAAAAAAGATCCATGAAATCATCTATGGCCCCCGGGACCGGCCGGATGCATCCTCATTCATGGTGGGCGGAGCGCTGTATAAAGCCCAACAGGTAAATGCATTGGGCGCAGTGCTGCAGGTGCTGTTAAAACCCGCAGATCAGTTGGAAGGAGACATTACTACAGAAGCAGTAAAAGCTGTGGGGGAAGACTATAAATACTACAAATTATTTCATTTCACCAAATGGACGGTATTGGCCGCATTGCTGGTATTACTGCTGGGTAATTTTTTTGTGTTCAATCATTATTTCGGAAAAAACAAGGCACTGGCACAGCAGGCAGACCTGGTGCGGGCGGCCACCCAAAGCAGTTTATTGGAGCAGGCCCGGTCCGACTCATCTTATGCTTTTTTTACCAGCGCGGGCTGGAATAAAAATACCCGGCATAGCTATTATGCCGATCGTATTGCGGCGCTGGCACCGGAAACGGTACGCTTTTCCCTGCTGCAAACGGCGCCTGTACAGGAATCGATAGGTGCGGGCGATCTTATTTTTGCCAACAATAAAATTATACTGCAGGGCATTTCAACCGATCCTACTGAGTTGGAAACCTTCAGCCGGGCTATAAAGAATATCCCCGGAGTGGAAGCGGTGGTCATCAATAATTATTTATATAAGCGGGATCTGCTGGCTGCAGTGTTTACCCTCGAAATTACGATACAGTCATGAGTAAAGCAGTAACAATAAAATCGCCCGTCACTTACCGGCAGCGGCTGCAATGGCTGCTTTGGTCGGTAGTTCCGCTGTTGTTACTTTGTTACCTGCTGGGATTCCGGAAAACGGCCGCCGTGATCAGCGATTACCACAAAAATCAGCGGCTGCAGCAACAGGGAGCCCTGATGGCGGACAGTATGCAGGTATTTGAGAAAAAGCAGGAGGCGGTCGATCGCTGGCAAAAACAATACCTGGTAGACAGCTCCCGGCTGGACGGCGCCATTCTTGCGTCGATCAACAGCCGGTGTGATGCACTGGGCCTGCAGTTTAAAGAGTACAAGCCGCTGGGAACAAGTGCCCAGGATATCTGGACGCGGGTGGTAACGGTTGAGGGAACGTTTCATAAGATCCTGCAATTGATCTTCCAGCTGGAACAACAGGAGCAGCTCTGCCGGATCGCATCCATAAAATATCAGCACATAAAGGAGGGCGACAGTGAGGTGTTGAATTGCAGTTTATATATTCAAAACGTAGTGAATAAAAAATGAAAAACAGCGGTATCATAATAGGAGCATTACTGGTGGGGTTGCTCATCGCATCGGCTTCCTGCGAAGAGATCTTTGATGATGATTACTCATCTTATACGGTAAAGCTGGCGTCGCCGGCAGACAGTATGTTGCTGGCCGACACCCTGGTGCAGTTGAGCTGGACACCGCTTCAGCAGCCGGCCGATTACCAGGTGCAGGTGGCCCAGCCTAAATTTGATTCCCTGGCAAAGCTGGTAAAGGATACCATCACCAGCGGCAATAGTATCCGGATCACTGCACAGGAGCGGGGTAAAAAATACCAGTGGCGCGTGCGTGCCATTGGCAAAAACACAGTGAGTCCGTATAGCAAGCCCTGGATGTTCTTTATACAAAACAATCAAAGCCTTGAAGAATAATCCCAATATGAAATACCTGCTGATCGGCCTGGTAGCGCTGATCTGGGGACTGATCATTTACAAAGTGATCCGGGGGTTGTCGGGTGATGATCCGCCGCCGGTAGCCACGAAAATAAAACCGCCTCAAACTGCGGATACATTATCAGCGTACCAGCTTACCGCGGCATCCTATCCGGATCCTTTCAGCAATGAATTGATCGAAGAAGAAGTGGTTACCGAAACCATCACACCAGGCGGTGCCAAAGCGCCTGCAGGTATAACGCCTGCAAACCCGCAACCGGCACCGGTTATGGCAGCGCCGCCGCCTCCCCCGCCGCCGGCGATCAAGTACAGCGGGTATATTTACAACCCCCAAACCCGGAAGAAGATGGCCATGATCACTGTAAACGGCCGGGGGCTGAGCGTAAGCATAAACGAAAAGATTGACGATAAAACAAGGGTGCTGGACATCACCGATCAGAAGATAACCGTGAGCTTTAACGGAAAGCGGATTGAGTATGTGATTGGGGGTTGATGGACATAAAGATGTATCAGAGGCGCGACGAAACAATCGTGTTCGGGAAATCGTTTCTGTCTAATTGTGGGAAATCGGAAGAGTTATCTAAATAAATATAGGACCTGATGACGCGCCACTAGTGACGTTGTAGCCCCATAATAAACATCACATAAAAGTGAATGTTTTAATCAGCAATTGAACAAAAAATAATACTGCTATGAAAAAAAACAATCTATTACTACATTCGAACTTTGCCCATTTAAGCCCCCGTGAGAAAGAAATACTGGAAATGATTGTTGAGGAAAAGACCAATGTCGAGATTTCAAAAGAACTGTTTATAAGCAAGCGCACCGTGGATGGACACCGCCAGAATATTTTGAATAAGCTCAACGTAAAAACAACAGTGGGATTAATAAAAGTTGTTTACGAAACATTGATAAGCGCAAATAATAATACGGAAACGCTGCAGCTCTGAGGAAACAGGTATATATACGTATTGTTTTCTTTGATGTAAGAAATTAATTTCGCAAAACTGATTTAAATGACGAACTGAAAGCTAGGAAACTGCAGATGGAGAAGTACGCGTTATCTAATGAGAACAAGCCCAGGAATTTATCGGCATGAGTCTCTTTTGTTAGAGATAGATAATAAGCAGTTCTGCCAGTAGCCCGATTTAGAACTGTATACTGCGCTTAACTCTTGAATAATGCTTTTGTATAAAGGTGTATTCATATTCATCTTCTATAATGTCGCTGCTTTTACATCTGTATACGCCTATAGCTAAAGTATTCATCTTTCTTTAAATGTTGATTGTGGATGCAGGAGCCGTAGATGATAAATTTTAATAAAAAAGGTGAATTGACTTTATGTTAATCGGAGCTGAAAAGAATGTTACCTGGCTTGGACGCCACAGCCCTACTGTGCTGAACGTGTTCATGTAGCATTGAAGTATAATTGATAGTATCAGTTTTCCAGGCAAAAAGTGTAATGAGTATAAAAGTTTAATCAAATTAAAAATGACAGTATGAGGACTTCTGAGGCATTTGTCAGAATCTATTTAACTCTGGGGTTGATAGTTGTGACTTTGTTTACTAATTCACAACAGTTGCCCAATATAATTCCCCCTGCTCCGCTCACTCGGGAACTGAATAAGTATGTCGATTTTCCTGTGGACTACAGCACTGGAGTTCCTGAAATTGCTATCCAATTATATACAATAAAAATGAAGGAACTTGAAATTCCTATTGTATTGCGATACCATGCATCTGGAATAAAGAACGGACAGGACGATGGTAATGTGGGTCTGGGGTGGAGTTTGAATTGCGATTATCGGATATCAAGGACAATTTATGGTCAGCCCGATTCTCGGGATATTGAAATGAATCCCAGTTTATATCAATCCAAAATGCAATATTTTGAAAATAATCTCTACTTCCCTCCAATAAGTTGGGATAATATAACGCTAAATGATCGGCATGCCCTGTATCCATTTCAAGATCGGGATAAATTCTTGGGTAGATTTCTAACACCAAGCGTAAAAAATGGATTGGGTCTTCAGATACCTTCTGTTAGCGAACCGTTATTAGATGGAGAATATGATCACTTTTCTTATATGAGTCCCGGAGGAAGCGGAAAATTTATTATAAGTGACCGCGTCAATAAAATAGTTAGTGAAATCAATCCTGGTAGGAACAGGTTTACCTATTTAGAAGGAACTGCTTCAAATATGACGACAAGTGGAATCATTGGATTTACAATAAAAGATGAGAATCAGAACAAATTTAGTTTTGGTGAACAGGTCGACAAACTTGGAGCGCGCGTTCTTGAAACAAACATTGGTGCGTATGATTTGAAAAATGTAACAGCATGGGCACTAACGGACATCGATACAAAATATGGAGAAAAAGTAAAGTTTCAATATGAAAGTAAGGCGGTAAGCAGTAAATATAAAAGACAGGTTTTAATAAGAATAAAAGACCCGCTGTTAAATCAAGGAGCATTCTGGAGCCATTCCATTGATGAAGAAGCAAAACGAACTGATTTTTCGTGTTTTTCCCTTTCATCAATTCATACTCCCACTGAATACGTCGAATTCGATGTTCAGAATCAAGGTTCGACATATAGGGTGAACCGGATTACAGTAAGGGATTCGCTCAACCAAGCTCAAATTAAAAGAATTGATTTTTATTACCACCCGCTATTTCTTGAAACCCATTCATACACATTCCTGGATTCTATAAGGGTTTATGGGAAAGACATGGCAGATGTTCAAACATATAAGTTTGATTACTATGATGCCGACGACTATGCACCAGGTTTTTTAAACAATTACTTAGTTCCAGACCAATGGGGATATAACAAAGTTGTGCTAAACCCACATCGGCTACTGAACATTCAATTCGGGAATGACCATGCCAGAGCAGATGGAGAAGGCCAATCCGGTAATAGGATAAGTGGAAAATTCAGTGATAGTTATCCTGGATATCTTGAACGCCGAGACGAAAATCCTACACCGGAATTATTTTCTTTAAAGCGAATAAAATATCCTACTGGAGGAAGTACTGTTTATGAGTATGAACCAAATTTAGATGCGCATGTTACTCCGCGCTATTTAGGAGGAATTAGAATTAGGTCAATTAGTCATTTCGATGGAAATATATCTTCTGGAAATAGTCTTATTAAAAGTTTGAACAGGTACTTTCTTTACGAGGGCGGGTATAGTTCGGCCCCCCTTGATTATACGGACTTCCGAAAAGAATTTCCCATCTTCATTCATGATGGTATGAGTTGGACGAGTAACCGAGGTATTCAGTATTCGAGTAACTATTTTGGTGATCGCACAGAAAGCGAGAATGTTATCAACTACTCCAAAGTGACCGAATTAGTTGCCTCAGATTATTTAGGCCTCAATGGAAAGGTAACATATAGATATAGTGGGGTAACGAATACTCCAAATCCGTTTTCTATTGAAATAAATGATCCCAATCATTTAATGGTTTATTACTTGGGAGGCCCAACGTATATAAAGAACTACCGCCACTGGCAAAAACCTGTTATTCTGGAAAAAAACACCTATGATAAAGATGGGAAACTCTTAAAGGGAGAGCAGTTTAACTATCAGGTTAGCAACCAGCAAACATTCACTGGCCTAAAAGTTATTCCATATGCATCTGTCACCGGCTCCACTTTTGATGAATATTTTCCAGTCTATTATGCTGCTATTTCTTCAATGTATAATCATGGGCTCTATTCAGTAGAAACAGGAAATGATCTTTTGAAGGAAAAAAAAGAAGTACTATATACTGATCATGATTCTATTACAACAACAACGATTTATGATTATAACAACTTGAACCAGGTTACCACGATAAAAACTTTTGATAGCAAGAATGATATTCTTGAAAAGAGTGTTATTTATCCCGCTAATATTCCTTATGATGCAAATGCAATGTTAATGCTTCAGGCAAACGATGTAAATAAGGTGCTGGAGGAATCCGGAAAAAAAAATAATACGCTAATTAGTCAAAGTAAAAATCAATACGTTGAATTGCCCGGGGGGCACTTTGTTCTTTCAAAAATACAACGGTTGAATTCCCGAAATCAAGCATTGGAAGATGTCGTTCTTTTTAAAAGGCATGATAGCAAGGGAAATGTGCAAAGCCTTTCTAAAGAAAAGGACATGACTGTAAATTATCTGTGGGGATATAATTATAGGTTTCCTATAGCTGAAATCAAGGGTGTTGAATATGAGGAGATTGAAAGTATCATTGGAGTATCGCAAATCGAACAGTTTGTTAGAAAGAAATGGCCAACGTTAAACGAAATTAATCAGTTTTTAATACCCATACGAAATGCGATTCAGAGTGGCACGCTAAAGAATGTAATACTTACATCTTTTAGCTATGACCTCAATGCTGGATTAAAAACTCAAACAGATTCAGGGGGCCGAACTGTATACTACGAATATGATGCATTTAACAGATTGTCAGCAATCAAAGATGACGAAGGCCGGGTGATAAAAAAAATAGAACATCATTACAGTAACTAGATTTCAGTCAAAATCCGTAAAGCGATTTTTAATGCCGGGATATCAAAAGAGAGTGCACGTAAAGTGGGAATGCATATATGGATAATCCAAAAAACTCAGCGATGAAGCTAAGAAAATGTTATAGAATCAGAACAAAGTGTGGCATTTTATGCTATTTAATAGGTATAATAGTTTTCCTGATTTGTTTCAAAAGTGCGGATGCACAGCAAGGGAGTACGATTAATAATCCTATTTCAATGGGTGTTTATACGGTCGATTTAAGTGAGGATTACCTTGCTTATTGCTATACGACAGGTAACGGCAATACGTACGGAGGAACCGGCGAAGATGCCTTTTATAGGTTTACTGTTAATGGTAATGCAGATTTAGATGTGATGCTGTATTATGCAATTCAAAATAAAGTTTATTTGTTGAATTCAAATGGTGTAGAAATAATGAGTCTGGATTTTACTTCCACTATCTATAACGCACAAATAAGTATTGCTCCTGGTACCTATTATATGGTTGTTGAAGGCGGGGGAACAAATACTGGAGGCGTAACGCTGGAGGTGATTTTTGGTGTTAAAGATAATTCAGGAGGGACGCTTCCTACTGAAGGAATAAATATGTCCAATGCTATTAAAATAGGGTATTATAGAGATATCGATGTTCTATACACCTTTTCAGATAGCAGGAGAAATGCACCTTCATTCGGATATGGAAATAATATGGGACAACCAAGTGATGATATTTACTATACATTAACTGTGATAGATAGTGCGGACCTTGAGATCTCACTATGTGGTTCGTCTACGCCTACATACCTTTATCTGTTAAATGATGCAGGAGGAGTTATTCATGCTGATCGTGAAAGCGGTCCGCTCTGTTTAAATCTATCATCATCTATTGTTACAAGGGTCAAGGCTGGGACCTATTATATTGTAATGGAAGGGGTAGATGATGGGTGGGGAGATCTTAATCTATCTGTAAAAACATTAATAAGAAAGCCATCACTTCCAAGATTGCCGGCCATTCAGCCGTATACGGGATATACGCCTATTAATTATATTAGAACCTGGACGGCAACTGCTCCCGTTACAGATCCGGCGAGTTTGCCGGAAAGAGGGATGCATGAGGTAAAACAAACTACTCAATATTTTGATGGGTTAGGAAGAATTCTGCAAACGGTGCAAAAAAAGGGTTCTATAGTTACCAATGAAGCCAATATTCTGGATACTGCAGGAGCAACAGATCTGGTCACGCCTGTCTTATATGATGGTTTTGGCCGCGAGCAATTCAGCTTTTCGACATATGCAGCGTCAAATTCAGATGGGTTGTTTAAGCTGAATCCTATTGCAGAACATCAGCAATTTATGACTTCAAAATATGCAACCCAGGGTGAGTCAAATTACTATGGACAGACTATTTTCGAAGCGTCTCCTTTAAACCGGCCGTTGGAAAATTTCGCTGCAGGGAAGAATTGGGTGGGCTCAATAGTTAGAGCAAGCGAAGAGAACCGGCATAGTATCAAAAGTAAATATTGGGTAAATGCAAATACAGATTCTGTAAGAATCTGGAATATAACAGACGGAGTGCTTTCTACTACTATTAACAGCGTTTATATAACAAGTCAAACCTATCCTGCTGGTGAATTGTATAAGAGTGTAGTTGTAGACGAGCATCAAAAACAGGTTATAACATTTAAAGATAAAAAGGGGCAACTAATACTGAAAAAAGTGCAATTGCTGGATAATGCGGCAGATATCGGGGATGGCCGGGGCCATACCGGTTGGTTGTGCACGTATTATCTTTATGATGATTTGGGTAACCTGAGATGTGTTATTCAACCAGAAGGCGTTAGGACAATGAATGACGTTAATAGCTGGGTACTTACAGAAACCTTACGGAAGGAACAATGTTTTCAATATGAATATGATGGAAGACAAAGAATGATCGTTAAAAAAGTGCCGGGGTCGGCGGAGGAAATAATGGTATATGATGTGCGGGACCGGCTGGTAATGACCCAGGACGGGAACCTGCGTAGCCAGGGTAACTGGAAGTATACACAGTACGATAAGCTGAACCGGCCGGCAAAAACGGGCTTGATCAATCTCCAGGACAACGATCCGAATACGCACTGGAATGCTGCAATGTCCAAAACGGGAAATGCCAATGAGGCCATACAATATCCAACCAATGACCTATTGAGCAACGCTACGATATTGACGCAGACATTTTATGACGATTATAGCTGGGTAGGCACGGAAACGGCCAGTGGTCTGAATGAAAATTACGATATGGGTTCAGACAGCTATTTCTTACCCGCATCTGATACGCAGTTTCCTTATGCGCAAGCCAACCAGAAAGACACACGTACCAGGGGCCTGGTGACTGGAACAAAGGTCAATATACTAGGTACTCCGAACTATACCTATACGCTTACGATTTATGATGATAAGGCCCGTCCGATCCAAGTAAAAACCAAAAACCATACAACGGGGTCGGATATAGTCACTACTCAATACAGCTGGAGCGGTCAGCCGCTGACGGTGGTGAGCCGGGAAAATAATGCAGGCGGTACTGCCATTACAGTAACCACGGTGACCAAAAATAGCTATGATGCTCTGGGGCGTGTGGTTAGGATCACCAAGAATATGAGCAGCAGTACGGGGCTGAGCAGCGGGGATAAGATTATTGCAGTGAATAAATATGATGAATTGGGCCAGCTGGTTGGTAAAACCCTGGGCGCCACGGATGCCAATGGTACAGCCGGAGCTGAAACACAAAGATATGAATACAATGTAAGAGGGTGGTTATTGGGCATGAACCGGGGTTATGCCAGCGGAAGTAATAATAACAGCAATTTTGGATTTGAATTGAATTACGATCAATATCCTTCTTTTGGCGGTTCGGTTGGTAACCGGTATTACAATGGTAATATCGGGGGCATGAGCTGGCGGGGCAAGACCGGAAATGCCGAAATAAGACGATATGATTTCAGTTATGATAATGCCAACCGGTTGATGAATGCCGACTTTAAACAATACAATGGCAGCAATTATACGGCTACCGGAACTTTTAACAGCCGGATGGGTGATGGTAATCCGTTGAACCCGGAAAGTGCGTATGACTACAACGGGAATATAAAGGCGATGACCCAGCAGGGCCTGGCTGGCAGCAGCTCCATATTGATGGATCAGCTAATCTACAGATATCTCCCTGGCAGCAATAAACTGGCAAAAGTAACGGACCAGGTTGGCGATACGCGGAGCTACCAGTTGGGCGATTTTAACGACGGTGCCAACAGTGGTGACGACTATGCTTATGATGCAAACGGGAACCTTACAAAAGATGAGAACAAAGGGATCCAAACAATTAATTATAATATCTTAAATTTACCACAGCAAATTGATGTTACGGGCAAGGGGACGATCAGTTATCAATACGACGCATTAGGTAACAAACTGAGCAAAACGGTAATCGAGGGTAGTGGCCAGAAGATAACCACCTATCTGGGCGGGATGATCTTTGAAAATGATGTATTGCAGCATATTGGTATGGAAGAAGGGCGGTTCCGTCCTAGTGGTACGGCCTTTACCGCGGATTACTTCCTGAAGGACCATTTAGGGAATGTGCGCTCGATGATCAATGAGAACGGAACCTTGTTGGAAGAAACGCATTATTATCCGTTCGGGTTGACGATGAAAGGAATCTCGATGCAGGGAAATGTTGCCTCTTTACAAAACAAACATCTATATAATGGGAAGGAATTGCAAGAAGATTTGGGACTGAACCAGTATGATTTTGGCGCCAGATTTTATGATCCTGTTATTGGTAGGTGGCATGCTGTTGATCCATTGACGGAGAAAACAGCGGAATGGTCTCCATATACCTATGCAATCAATGACCCGATTCGTTTTATCGATCCAAATGGTATGGAAGTTTATGAGACTGCAACAGGTCGTGCTGAAGGAACACTTCCCAATCCTCCCTTTAAATTTTACGGACCGGACAATAGACCGTTCAACATATTTAAACTATTAAATGGCGATTATGCTGAGTATGATGGTTGGAGTGGTGAGGATCCTGAAAAAAGAAAGAAAAATAGAGGCTATACCAATAAGGGAGAGGGCGGTGCCCAGTTTTGGATTCGAGAGTCTGAATATACAGAACCATTAGAAGCTACAGGGTCCGAACATTCAAAATTGGTGACATATGGAAATGAGCGAACAGTAGCAACTCCATATGAAGATGATATACTTATGACCGAAATTTTCAAATCTTCTGCCGGCATGGCTTTCGGTTATGGGATTAATTTGATGACAAAAAGTCAATTTGTCGGATCAGTGATCGGTGTTGGGGTGGGCTATGGCCTAAATGCTTTCAAGATTCAAAAAAGAATGATTGCAACGGTAGTGGATATAGGAAATTGGTATGGAAAAATTCGATTTAATGGATTTACGGGAGAGGTTTATTCACAGAACTATTATGGCTTTAAAGTAAATAGAACCGAAGTGATAAATTCTTACAATCAAGTTAGAATTGTCTCTGTGATAACAGGTAAGGTTGTTTGGGAAGCACGAAAAGGGGATCCAGGGTATGATGCAAACCCATTTTTGAGGAATAAGAAAAGTACATTGCCGCAAAAAATCGAGTTTAAAGATTTCTAAAATGAGAAATATTTTGACCTATTTTATAGGTGCAGTTACATCACTGTTTTTTCTGCGTGACTTAATAGTAAAACTAAACAGTTGGTTAAATACTGTCGATTTCGCTCTTTCGCAAATAAATGATTTCTTTCTAATCGCATCGAATTGTTTTCTATCGTATCTATTTTCGCTGGTTTTTTTTACAATAGGAGCACAAACAAGAAAAAAGGTTATAAAACTGAAAAATGCGGTAATATTTGTTCTACTTACGATCGGCGCGATTATTATTTCAAGTATTGGGTACACGGTGTGTTTTAAACTTTTAGGGCGAGCTTCCGTACGACCCGGACAAATGCTACCTCTTTGGGTGGCGGTTCCTCTTTTAATTTTTATTATAGGTACTTATTTTAGTAAGTTGGAACCCGAGGAGAAAATAATTGAACATTGATTTCAATTCAATTCCTGTTGCAAGTATGTCGTATATCCCTTCTCGGGTAGGTCTGTCAACAAGGTTTGTGCAAAGCCGGGCTGTGCGAGAACCATTACTTTTATTTCGACTGAGCTAAAAGGCGCTAATGTGACGGCTGCTTTATTTTCTTCAAGGAGCTACCTATACACCCAGAGCGCCGCCTATTTTGGGGCCAGCTGATGGGCTGACATTATTGAAAACCTAGCAAGTTGTGGCTGGACTAGTGACAACGCTAAAAAATAGTAATTTATTTATTACAATCGTGTCTCTGTATTGTTCCTGTATCCATTCTATGAATGAAAGGATTAGTAATTTCGAAGAATTGTTATCCAACGAAAAAAAAGGAGATGTATCTGTTATAATAAAATAAAAATAATATTTTTAGATTATAACTCTAAAAAACTGTTGCCGATTGCAAAGTATATGGCGGATTGTGTTAAGTATTGTATGCAAATGTTGATGTGGTAAATCAGTATTTTGGAATTTATAATAGATATCCTGACGACTCTTTGGATCTTTTAAAAGTGAACAGTATCGATGGACGGGAAATAATGAAATATTATAATCAGGCCATAAAGCTAAAGGCGCGTGACATTTTTCAATATAAATTAATAAACGCGGAAGGATTAGATTTATTTAAGTAACAGGGTATAAAAACAAATAGTAATTTGTAATGACTATGAAAGTTTTGTCAGTATTATATGCTGCGTTTTTAATTCTGTTCTGTTTACAAACAACCTTTTTAATAATGGCAACAGCACACGAGGTTGATTTGTCATTTTTAATTATTAATAGTTTATCCGTAGCCATTTTTGTAGTTACAGCATACTTTCTTTCTAAGTTTTACTTTTCAAAAGCAAGGCGATCTGTTTTATTGATTTTAATGTTTTTTGTGGTGATGATTTTTGGTTACTACTGCTATGATATTTTTAGTAAGGGGGACATAAAAAATATTTTTGCTTATCAACCATTAGTGGGGCTTTTGCTTGGGATGCTAATTTTAGCAAAATTAGCATTTCAGGGGAGAAATAGGGTAGGAAAGATATAGGCAATAAAAATTTTGAATTTCTTTGGCGGTGGTATCAATAGGACGAAATAGGGTTAATTTGTTTTTTGTTCGGTTTGGATAGAACGGGCTTCCTCGAAATTAATATCCGTTCTGCATAGCTTTTTTGGATTGTTTCTGATCATACACCGAGGGGAACTATTTAAGAAATCCATCCTGATGTACGTCTTTAGTTATTCCGTTGGGCATAGAATATTTGAAGAAATAAAAGATTACAACGATGTTCAGCGCAAATCGTATTCATTGCAAAAGAAAAACGGATGTTGGCATTAAGTATAATTAAGATAGCAGTGTCGATTGTTCTTTTACTTGTTGGGTTATTTCTGATTTACTCAGGGATTAAAAAAAAAGACAGTTTAAAAAAGAAAATGTTAGATGTAAGTATCCCTCCTTCCCCAAGAAATTTCAGTAAGCTATATCGATTTCTGGTTGGTATTTTTTGCATTTATGTGGGGATCAGCATATTTTTACTATGATTAAATTTTTATCTCCAATAATGCGGGAGTACCGCTTGCTTTTTTAATGTTCAAGTTACTGTTGGTGCCGAGAAAGGAATTATTTCTGGCGAGATTACAGTTTCAAATGGAGTAATAAATTTTCATAATATTGAAGTTGTAAGTGCAAGAGGAGGACTAGGAACTATACAGACACAGAATACAATAGGGGCATCCACATTTTTAAATTTGCAAAAAGAAATAACTGATATTTCGAGGGCGGGAGGTTATAATAAGGCGACAATTGAGTTTTCTAGACTTCGTCCTCCAGGATCTAAGTTGCCTGATACGGGCACTAGAGTTATAACTTTATTTGATAATACCAAGAAATAAATTTAAGTATGTTAATACATCCTAGAAATAAATCTCTTATAGAGGTACTTGATAGTAGTGGAATAGGCATTGAGAAAGGGAGCAAAATATTAATGTTGCTCAAGCAAAATGGTGCAACTCAAACGGAAGCTATTATCGCATATCATATAAAATTTGGAGTTCCACTTGATGATGTGGAAAAATTGGTATATCCCTCAAGTATTTGGGAAAAAGAATCTTTGCAAGAGATCGCCTATCAGACCTTTTTATATTTTAACTATAACCCTGACGATTCGGATTCTGCAGTCAATGAAAACATATAGAAGGTTGTAGCTGGGCAAGGGCAATAGCCGCCCGTGTTAAGCAGTCTCAAATAATTTCGAAGCGTGTGCCCCGCAATGTACTCCGAAAAGGGATACAATAGACGTTTTAATCAGTCCCTTTACTCCTTTTATTGCATACTTCATCAGATCATTCGCCGCGAAATTTTCATCCTGATGTATATATAATTCCCCCGGTATCAAATCCCCATAAAACCTACAACAACGCCTTCGGTTCCTTCTCCCTCGAAAACAGGTTCTTGTCGTTGCGGTAAATGTGGAAGTCCTCCTTGGTTCAGACTTGCTACAGGGATGGCCTTATCCACCCCAATCCGGGCAAAACGGATTCCAGCAAGGTTACGGACTTTTCCATTTCAAATTCATCCTGGTTAATAGTGGTTTCTTTCCGGATGATCTGTTCGTCATAATCAACGATCTCCTGGGCCACCGGGTCGGAGAGCTCACCATCAGTATGCCTTCTCGCCCTCGTCTGTAGCAGGGCCTGAGAGATGATCGAGCTGTGCGATTATGTTACTTGCACTGCCGGATAAGGACGATGCTACTGCGGAGGAAGGTACTTTCAGCAAGCACTTTATTCCAGGAAAAGCTCGGGCGGGCTTTTTTACTGTAAAAAGCAGAACGAATAATAACCAAATTGCATTCAGATAATAAACAAGCTTTAGGTTCTTTTATTAATCCAGCCATGAATTAACCATATGTTTTTTATTTTGCTCTTTTTCAGGAGAAAGTCATCGTACATCTCCGTATTTTCCGAGCGCAATAGAAAATGCGTCATTTCATGGGCTGTTGCCTTGCGTATATATTTTAAGTGCCTGCGCCCGTCAACTCTTGTGATACCGTAGATCTGTCCGTACTCCAATCCGTCTTCCCAGTCCTCAATTTTGGTGGCAAATAAAATATCACCACTTTTTATCAGGGGTTCCATGCTATCGTTATAGGTACGGAAGGCAGTACAACCGGCAAATTCAGGAATATCCATCGTATACGCCGGGGAAATAGAATTCAGGTCATCATAAAACTCCACATCATTACCTGCGGCAAAATTGGTATCATAAAATTTAATGGATCCCGTTTGGTTTGCTTGTTGCTTCCGCACCCTGCCGGCGGGAGCTTTGACCAGCATATTTGAACCGGGTATTATAATATCACTATCCAGCGTTTTCCTGTTCAAATACATCTCTCCGTCTCCGGTGACCACCCAGGTCGGATTGATTTCCGGGTAGGAAGAAAGATAGCGTTCAATATTTTCCTCTGTCAATCCCGTAGCCTTATCCAATACGCCATTTGAAATACCGGTGTGTGCGTAGAATTTTCTTTTACTAATACCTTCTTTTGCAATATGCTGAAGAATACGCTCCTTGATCTTAGAGAAATTTTGCTCCATATTCCTTATGTTTGTAGATAAATATCTATATTTGTATGGCAAATATAATCTTTTTGTTGAAATAAATCTACAGTTGATGTGTTTGCATTTAGTATGAAAGATAAAATAAGTAAAAACGATTAATTATGAGCACTACGGAAAAAATGAAAAAAGTATTAACGGGAAACACATCTAAGGAAACAGCAGAAACAGCGCTGTTTATTTTTTCAAGCACAGCGAAGCGTCAGCACAAAATTCATACGACAATGGATGCAGAGATCAATCTGATACGGCAAAAGTACCTGCAGGAATTAAGCGATCTGAATACTCAAAAGATACAGGCTTTTGAAACGCTTCAGCGATACGCAGAAAATAATCGTGACGCCTTTGCAGGAAAAAAAAGCATAGCATTAAAAAACGGAATCCTGGGCTTCAGAACCGGTATGCCAAAACTAAAAACACTAAAAGGATATTCCTGGTCATCAGTGGTAAATCTGCTAAAGATACATTTACCAGATTATGTAAGAACAGTAGAGGAACCTGCAAAAAGCAAACTGCTCGCAGACCGTCTTTTACCTGAAGTGGGCCTGAAGTTTAAAGAGCTGGGGATCTGTATTGATCAGGATGAAACCTTCTTTGTAGAATCCCAATCTGCTATATGAAGGTCTTGTACTTTCCGTAAAATTTAATTTCTGCCATTCTTGAATAAGGAACTTAAAATGATAAAAGTAAAACCATACAGCATCGGAGAATTGGCCGGCATCTATGAGGTTTGTGTGAGAACTATGAACCGCTGGTTGAAACCACATCAGGACCGTATTGGCCAAAGACAGGGTCGCTTCTACAACGTAAAACAGGTCTTGATCATTTTTGAACAACTGGGACTCCCCAAAGATTACGATCTGGCTTAAGCAGTTGTAAAAACACTTTACAGAATACCGCCGTTGTGCGGTATTTTTTTTAGAATAAAGGGTCTGCGACGATGCGATACATTTTCATTTCGGCGCCAACTGAATCTTTTCCGAACAAGTACAATATCCGGTAATTGCACATCACTGCTATATCTAACAAAAGCATCCCTAATACTACCAAAACCGGACACTGAGGCATTGTGGCAACTGTATGTTTGTATGGGGGCAATTAAAAACATAAACAATATCAATTTATAAAATTTAGAAAAATGACAAAAGTAATTACTACGCCTGCAGCACTGCAGGACCTGGCGAATACGCCTGAATTTCAAAACCTCAAGTCCCTTGTGGAGTCTGGTTTCCGCTTTTGGTACCCGAATGATGTAATGACATCGGCACCCACGGAACATGCAGGCTTCATACTGTTGCCTTCGCAAAACTGGAATGGAGCGAGCGACCTGGTATTTAATTTTAAAAAAGCAGATAACAGCACGCAGACCATTGTGGTTTTGGGAACCTCCTGGGGTCAATCTGATCCGCACAAGGTTTACTATAACGCCTCAACAGACACCTACACCTACTATGCCGTTGCAAAAATCAAAGGAGATGATTTTGCCTATGAAGATTTTACACCCCAGCAAATCGAAGACCTGAAGATTAAAGGAGACTCCGCCCGCCCATGGGCGTTAACCCTACCGTTGGACAATCAGGTTGGAACGGATGGTGATTGGGGCACTTTTGCAGAGAATGGTAAACTCTGGCTTGTTTACAAAAACAACGGAATCTGGGATGTGGGCAACAAGCAGGAAATGAATGGCGGAGTCAACAGCAGCGATTTCCTGGCGATTCCTTTTTCTGCATCTATGCAGGTAGATGTAGCAACTCAAAATAAGCATACATTAACTACATTGGATGATTGTTCATTGGAGCTGGTGAATGCGGCGCAGGGAAGGATTGGAGTAGTCCTGATAGATAATACAGACCTGTGGCAGATACAGCTCGTGGGTCATGGAACGCTAAAACTCGCGCGCAGCTATACTATTGAGTGGTATAATGTGGGAGGCTACGTAAAATATAAAATAGACGGCGATTGGATAATACCGGGAAAGGACATTTCAGGCGGCGTTATGGATGCTACAAACACTTCCTGGGGGCAGCGGAAAATGTTAAACCTGACCACAGGGGAGTATGACAACGTGTACTACCAGGCTATTTTTCCAAAATTACTGGACATGCCGGTTATTCCTGGAGTGCCTCTGTTTTTTGACATTAATTCACACAATCTGCGGTTCGTGTTCCTGGATAAAAACAAAAACTTGATAGGCTCCCCGGAAAACCATTTGGCATATCAATATGGAAGAATGTGGCCTGTTCCCCCGGCTAACGCAAAATATATGAGATGGAGTTTAAGTGATGAATGGGGGTTTGGGCTTCCTTTTTTGA
Organism: Niabella pedocola; assembly: GCF_021044425.1. Taxonomy (GTDB): domain Bacteria; phylum Bacteroidota; class Bacteroidia; order Chitinophagales; family Chitinophagaceae; genus Niabella; species Niabella pedocola. Next base: position 2,272,887 of record NZ_JAJNEC010000005.1, read on the forward strand.
AATTTACCAATAAAGTATACCTCGGATATCCTCCTAACCGGACATTTGTATTGGACGCCGACACTCCGATTCTGGCAAATGCTTCCTTTACTTCCAAGCTATACTGGGGTATCGATAGCACGCTAAAGGCGTTTGCAAAACCGATCCTCATGAAGGAAATAGCAGAAGGAGGACCATATGATTATGTGACCGCGGAGTTGATACCCGATCTAAAGGCGCCCATGTATTGCACTTTTAAAATTAATAACAACACCGATCAGAACTACACCATTCCGGCCGGCACAAAAATCACTTTTAAAATTACAGGATATGATAGTATTGACTAATGATGAAAATACAGCCATGGGAAACCGTATAAAGAAATCACTTTATGGTGAGACAATCTTCTTTTCCGGCGATTCCACTATGCCTGGTATTAATGATCTTATTGCCGTGATTTCAACGTATACGGGGAAACAGGCAAAAGTACTTCCGCCAGATACAACAGCTGGTTACGGAATCCACATAATCGCACAACCATTGGAAAGCAAGGATGGGCAGCAATTTGATATTGCAGTATCTCCACAAAAGGCAACGCTTTGGTATAATGAATACAGCGGCTACAATTACTCAATACAGAATGCGATCTATTACTTTCTGGAATTACTGGGAATAGAATGGATGAATAGTGGCGCAGATGGACTTGAAATGCCTGACCGGATAATAATTCCAAGTATAGAAAAGAAAACAATTACGTATGCTTTTCCGGATCGGATTGAATTTGGCACGGGCGGAAATCAGGCTGTTATACCAGATGGCAACGGCCTGGCGGCACCCATTGAGTTCTCCTTAGATGGACTTAGCTATGCTGAGAACTGGGAACGTTTCAAACGCAGGGTGGGTTTTGGACACGATTTCGCCACCGCGGGACATGCGGGGGGAAGTTTTTACAATCAAAATGCAGCGATATGTGATGCCCATCCAGAATGGTTTTTGAACGATACCGGCAAACGCGCTGGCAGAATAAAAATAGAAATACCCGAAGCCGTAAATACCTGGGTAAATTGGGCCGCCAGTACGTACAATGCGGCACTTACATTTAATGTGATCGGCAGCGATCCTGAAGATGGCAGAGGAGGATCTGATGATCCGCTTCCTCCCAATGGATTCGACGGCATTATTAACTGGACTCCCTCCGATAAATGGTTTTGGCTTGCAAATAAGGTAGCAGAACAGTTTGACGAAAATAACAGACACATTAAAGTTTCTATACAAGCCTACGGCGATGGTCCTTTAAATGTAGCGCCGCCACAGTTTCCATTACATAAAAACGTACTGGTAAATCTAAATGCCTGGGCTTTTCAAACCCGCTGGCCTGTAAGAAAGGATATGTTTCCCGCCTGGGCTCCTTATATTTCGGACTATGCATCTGCATACGATTATCTTAATATTACTCAATGGTCGCTTGGTCTTCCTCAGATGGAAGGCGCAATTGAATCTATAGTTTCTAAAATAGGCGTTTATCGTAATAATAAGGTAAAGGGCATTACGTTTGAAACAACTGATAGTAATTTATTGGCGCCGGTCTTTTATGTATTGACCAAGTTGCTAAGAGATCCTTCTCAAAACGCAGAACAACTGTTGGTGAATTATTTTGTCCGCTATTTTGGTAGCGCCTGGAAACCAATGAAACGCATGTATGACCGCTGGCTGAAAAAGTACTATGGCCTGGCTGATGTTGGAATGAGCCTTGGAGATATTAATGAAGCGGTATCGCTTGTTGCCAAAAACAGCAAATATTGGAGGCGCATTATGGCTTATGCGGCGTATCAGCATTTTTGTTTGCTGTACCACAAGAATGCCGATAAATCAATGTGTTTCCCCTGGATGTACAAGATCCACCATTTACAAATGATTCAGACCCCCGCATTTATTGGCCAACGGTACTTTGGCTCTGCTCCGGCTGCCAATAGCATTACCCCTGCCACATGGGCGGAGATTGAAGCTCAATTTGAAGCAGACCTGGCCGACAACCCTCAAATGTATGAAATAGTACCTTTTTCATTAAATCCGAGGAGTGCGTCATTTATTCAGCATGTTCACTCCTGGTTCTATCGAACGGGTATCGCTCCTTCGGCATTTATGAATCCAAGCCACTCGATCGTTGAGTTCGACGTGGGATTATATGATGCGAACGGAGTTATAAACTCCCAGGTTCAGGTTATAAGCTCGGACGGGTTGATTATTTTGAATGATGTGGTAACAAGAGAAAATGCTGATTATTTTGAAACAAACGGAAACGGGCATACATTCTATTATAAAAGGTTCCAGATTGTTACACAACCAGGGAAATCCTATACCATAAAAAATCCCTGGTCGGTTAAAATGATTACCAATGAATTGTTGTGGGTATATAATTATCCGAATGATTTCGATAATTATGCATATCCGGGTAAATATATCTGGGTTCCTCAAAATGCTTCTGAGATAATTGTCAAAAACGATCCAACAAATGGGCACTCTTATGGAGTTTGGGATGGAAGTTACATCGCGCAGCCTGAACTCTTAAGTGCTGGAGTTGATGGGTTCTCTATATACAGAATTCCTGTTCCGGTAAGTGAAAGAGGCAAATGTTGGCGACTTTGGTTTGGTCAGGGGATTCACGAAATTCTTAATTTACCAAATATTTGTGCGCTGCAACCTTTCAGCTATCCCGAATAGACCTGCGTTAAAATTTTAGGCCCCGGTTTTTACCGGGGCTTTTTATAAACATGTACTTTTAAATTAAAACCTGTCTTGATGTTTAATAAAATGGGCAGAATAAAACCACTGCTTGTTTTAATTAGCCTGCTTTCAGCGCCCGATCTTTCCAACATTTAAATTCCTTTTTGTCATCAATCGCGCGCAATGCTGCCTATACCGGACACTTGCCCTCTTCTTCGATAGTATGTTTGTATTGTAAAAGATATTCGCCGCATATAGGTAAGCGCAACCAGCCAAGCGGCACATCCGGCGCGTAGCCCCGTAAGGCTACCGCCTTTTTAACTCCGGTATAAAAATTAAAAGGAAGCATATGAACTGGAATTTTGAAAAACCCTTTACAATAGAGGAGATCAGCAAATACCCCAAGGCCGTAATTATTGCACTGCTTATTGGTATGCTGATGATGTTCGGCTCGGTAATAGCCGTGCTCTGGTACAGAGACAACAGTATTGATGCGCACTGCGATGAGCGTATAGAAGAAAAAAACCGGCAGATCATACAAATACACCAGGACCGCATCAAGGCGCTGGAAGCAAGAGATTATTATAAGCAGAAAGCAGAAACGCAGCAGCAAATACAAGACTCTGTAGTAAAAATTAAAACCGAATTATATGTTGAAAAGATTTTTGATAAAAAATATCAGTAAACCGTCGCTTATCATTGCGCTGCTTTGCACCGGTTTGACAATTAGCCTTACTGGAAACATACGGAAATATCAGCAGAAAAAGGCAAGTGATCGTATCATACAACAGCTCCTGGCCAACAATAAAGATTACGAAGCTCTTATTCAAAAAAAATATCGAGACGCCGGCGGTTCGTTGCATACGGTGATAAAAGAAGTAACGGTGCAAAATGAAGCAGGTAAGTTGTTGTCTGTGGGTAATGGCTACCTGGATACCGTAACCCGGGCATTAAAAATTGCAACAGCCCAGATAGATGAACTTACGAAGATCAATGGCCAGGCAACGGCCCGTATAAAGTTGCTGCAAAGCGTAACAGAACCGCCCGATGGCCAGCAAGTATCCCAGTTTGGAACGCTGAAAAGTTATGCAGATCCGCAGTTGCAAATCGCGTATGATCATACTACAGATAGCCTTTTTTTGAATTATAAAATAGACCTGAATGTAATTAAATACCATAAACGGAAAAACATTCTCGCTCCGATGCAATACTATGTTGACATCTATAGTAACAATCCGCGCGTGATGATCAATCACGTGAAACGTTTTTCCACACAGATAGTACCCAGAACCCTGCGTTTTGGTATTGGTCCGCAGATCGGAGCAATGTATAATCCGCAAACCGGAAAATTACAGGCTGCCGCAGGTATTGGCTTGCAATACAACCTGATCCGGTTTTGATAGGCCGATATCCAGATAAACAAATACGTATAATCAATAAATGATAATAATATGAAACGGGAGATAAAGTATATAGTAGTACATTGTACTGCCACACCAACAACTACAACTATTAAAAGTATCGAACGTTACTGGAAGGTGACGCTTGGATGGGCAAATCCCGGTTACCATTATATTATTGAGCGAAACGGTGTGTTGGTGAATCTTTTGCCGGAAGATGAAATCGCAAACGGCGTGAAGGGATATAATAAAAACGCGATTCATATTTCATACATTGGAGGAATAGATGCTGATGGCCGGCCCGTTGATAATCGAACCGATGCGCAAAAGAGAATCATGTGGGAGTGGCTGTTACTGCACCAGGAAAAATATCCGGGGGCAACGATCTTGGGACATAGAGATTTTCCGGGGGTTACCAAATCCTGTCCTTCTTTTGATGTGCGGGAGTGGATGAAGTGTTGGGAAAAGAACAATGGCCAGGATCTTATCGCCAAGGAATAATTTTAGATTGCATGCATGACATTACTGTCAGTCTTATTGCTGCGGGTATTTTTATACAAGATCTTCCGCTTATAGTATGGACTTCGGTTCCTTCTCCCTCGAAAACAGGTTCTTGTCGTTGCGGTAAATGTGGAAGCCCTCTTTGTTCAGACTTACCACTTGGATGGCCTTATCCACCCCGATCCGGGCAAAAACGGATTCCAGGAAGGTTACGGATTTTTCCATTTCAAATTCATACTGGTTAATGGCGGTTTCTTTCCGGATGATCTGTTCGTCGTAATCAACGATCTCCTGGGCCACCAGGTCGGTGAGCGCACGATCGGCTGGCTGCAGCAACTGGTCCCTGTCCGCTCTTAACTGGGCTACAGCCGCCTCCATCTGCTTGATATCCGCCTTTAACTTTTCATAGTTCAAAAACGCGGCAGTGATCCGGGTGGGTTGGGTTTTTGCGGGCATCACAACAATATTTTATTAAAATTAAAAAGGATTTACGGGATCGCCAAACCCGGGATCCGTTACGGGTAGCTGGCATTATAAAGAAGGGTTCCGGCACGGTATACCTGGATTAAATATGCGCAGGCTACCCCTGCCCTGTTGAACAGCGGTATATGTATTGTTTAAAGGGCATTAGCAAGCCGGGCCGCCGTTACCGGGGCCGCTTATTAATCCGCCCCTTAAACCGGCTTACGCCATTCATAAAGGCTTCTACCACAATTCTTCCTGTGGGAAGGTGGGTAAGATCGTAATTGAAAACGGCATTTTTAATGGACCTGTATTCATGCCGTTGCCAAACCACACCATCAACGGTAATGACAACGGTCATATCGCTAAGCTTATTAGACACCACACTGAGTTGTGTTTGATCCGTTACCGACCTTGGATAAAGCGAAAATGCCTGTTTTGCAATATTGGTATCCGGGGCAAAACCGGGTACGGCTTTAAAACTGAGGATTTCGCCATTGCCGCAATCGCTTTCAAATGCATGAATGAGGTTCCCCTTCATATCAAACAGGCGCAGGTACCCGTCGCCATTCCGGGGCTCTGCCCAAAACTCCAGTCCGTCACCGGCGCTGTCGGTAAGCCCCAATGTATATTTACCGGCAGCGAGACGTATCGTGTCGGTATAGAGTGTTTTGGCCTCCAGCTGTGCCGGCGCTTTCTGAAAAAGGGTATCCCGCTTGTTATTAACGAGGAAAACCCGGTTATCCTTTGGCTTATTATTGGTAAGCAGCTGTACAATAAATTCCGAAGGCAGCTTTACCGGGGCGGTAAATGAAGTGCTCCGGGCATTGTCTCCGGTCCAGGCATCTTTTTTCCCGTTGGGATTGGTTAGTACTACGCTAAAAGTATTGACCCCGTCTTTTTCGCTGATCTCGCCGGGCAGCAGGATCTCTTCCGTCTTATTGAACGAAAGAGATCCTTTCCAATGAAAGGTTTTTTTCTCAAAGCCTTCTGTTCCGTATACAATCGTAAGCGAGCGAAGGGGATCTGCGCCAAGGTTCCGGATGGATATACGCGGGTTGAAGCTTGCCGGATTCAGCCGGAAAAACCGCTGTTCATCACTGGGCACCATAATGGCTTCGAGGGCGGCATCGTTTTTTTGATGTGGTGCAGAATACTGGAATAAATAAGCTGAAATATTTTCCACCGCCTGTACATTGCCGGTAGCGGTATAAGGCTCCATCTGCAGGGCGGCCTCATGCCGGCCGGGTTTTACCGGTACGTCGATCACATCCGGTTCCTGGAGGTCGCCGGGACACCAGTAAGCCCGGTCGTAGATCCATGTGCCACCCTGCGGGTACAGGGGATTGCCGCCACAGTCCTTCCACATATTTCGGTGATCGATGATATGGCCGTCCAGCTTCAGATCCCGCCAGCGGCTGCAAAACTCACTGCACCCGCGTGGCCGGTCCATTCCATGCCCCGTATGCTGAATGCGGATGCGATTGATGCTGGCTCCGGGAGCAGTGGTATAGCTCACGGGCAGCAGGTGGTCTTCGATTTTTTCTTTGGCGTCGCCATATTTATACCCTTTGTTCCATAGGGGCACAATGCCCAGGGGTGTCATCACCGGCGGACCGGAGATGATCTCAAAATCGATGGTCAGCGCCCACCCTACCGTATTATTTTCATAGCCGGTATGTGTATACACGATCTCCACACTATCGCGCAGCCAGGGCGAAAAATCGGTAACATCTACCTGCCATTTCCAGCTCCATCCTTTATTATATACACTGCCGTAAGGTGTAAGCATCCTGCCCAGTTCATAATTCAGCTGGGGGCCATCCGTTCCGCCCTTCCGGCGAAGCACAATATGATCCAGGTAATCCCAGTGGGCGGTGAGTAAACTATCGGGGCTGCCCAGGGTAAGGTGCATGGTTACTTTGCGCACCGGAACCTTTTCCGCGGGAAATACACCCCAGGAAGGATAGGCTTTTTCTCCCTTCGACGGATCACAGATGATGGTAGCGCGGTTATGCGTAATAACATGACTTACGGCTGCCTTTTGTGCCGTGGCAACCATGGATGCTGCTGTCAGCAGCAGGAAGAATACCAGTTTCAATTTCATAAGCGGATAGATGATCATTTCAGGATACAGACCGAAGATAAAATAATCCGGTCATTTTTTACAGAGATCGCGGGCCGGCCATCTGCCGGTGTTGAAATGGTGCCCGGCAGTTACGCTATCAAAGCCATCGGCTCCAGCCTTGCTTACCCGGTAGCCGGTTGTTGGAAACGGTTATTTTTAATACATTACAATAAAATTCTTTTATTGAACAATAAACCGCTACTAACAATGATCAGGGAAGCCACCATCAACGATATACCGCAAATCCAGGTTGTGCGCAATGCGGTGAAAGAAAATGCACTTTCTAACCCGAACCTGGTAACGGACCAGGACTGTGCGGATTTTTTAACACAGCGGGGAAAGGGCTGGGTTTATGAAACGAACGGCCGGGTGGTGGGGTTTTCAATCGCAGATCTGAAAGCGCAGCATATATGGGCCCTGTTCCTACATCCGGAATATGAAAAAAAAGGAATTGGAAAACAATTGCATGATGTTATGCTGGACTGGTATTTTATGCAGACGGCGCAAACCGTTTGGCTGGGTACGGCACCCGGAACCAGGGCCGAGGCTTTTTACCGGAAAGCCGGCTGGACAGAAACCGGCACCCACGGAAAAGGTGAAATCCGGTTTGAAATGACTGCTGAAAAATGGAATTCAATAAAAGACAAAGGATCCTTACCGGATGAGGGGGATACCGCCTGAAAGCAAAAAGCGGACTCCTGATCTGTAAACAGGAAACCGCTTCTTTTCCGGAAGAAATTCTTAAATGCGGCACCTATGTGTCGGACCGGGTATATTTTTTTGAGGAAATCACTTCGCCGTTCAGGTCAGAAAGTACTACAAACAGATGCCGCTCATTGCGCAGCGAAAAAGTGTAGGTAAGCGCATCTTTTGTATAAAGCTCCGTTACGCCGTAGATCTCGCAGCCTTTGTATTGCTTCCGGATCCGTTGCCGCACAAATACCGGTAGCCCTTCTTCTTTATAATAGCGGATGGTTTGAATGAGGTTGCCGGTATTGTCGAACCGGGCTTTCATCAGTTTGCCTTCTGCTTTGAATGAGACATCGCTGTATTCCTTGCCGGAGACCCAAACTACATTTTGTACATTGCTGAACAAGGCATTAAAAGATTTCAGCGCCTGCTCTCCCACAATGGGCGTTGCTGCAAAGGCTCCGGAGGCCAGGCAGCAGAGAAGCATAAATAAAGTAAGCCGTTTCATGGTATATGTTTTAATTTTTTTTGACAGGGTGGTTCATCCGTTTACCTGTATAAAAGTAGTACCATCGCAAAAAAAAATCATCCCCCGTTAAACGTGATTTTTATGGCCCGGGCGTATAGGAAATGTTAAAATACCCCCCGGTCAGTTTTATGACAAAAGCCGTTTTTGGGCGCGGAAAATGGCCATTGCCGGATTATTACGAAAGGATGCCAGGGCTGGGATATAAAAAAGGCTGTCTTAAAGACCATTACTGATATCATGCTGCAGCAACTAAACACCATACAGCCTGACGATTCAGCGATCGTTTAAGACAGCTCTTTAAAGCAGCTGGTTTAAAAACTATTCGTTGATCCGTGAATTGTAATCAAACTCCCGGTTGGGAACCACCCAGGTCCATTTATTACTATCCTCAGGTTTAATGGTTACCGCCAGTGCTGCGGGAAAGCTGCCGCCCTGGTCGGTTGCCACCCGTTGAATGGTGGTTCCCCATCGCTTCAGATCAAACCAGTCAAACCCTTCACCCCATAATTCAACGCTCCTGTAAAATTTGATTTCATTGAGCAGGTCCGCCCCGGTTTTCGAAACGGTGTAGCTGGCATCCCTGCCGGATGTTTTATTCAACTCTACCAACAGCGCCTGAATTTCAGCGGCAGGTTTGTTCTGAAAGTATTTGGCTTCTGCTTCTATAAGCAGCATTTCCGAAGACCGGAAATGGTTCAGGTTCCCTACGCCGGGCAGGTCGTTGGCTTTAAACTTGAATTGCATATAGGCGTATATAGTGGAGTTGGACTGCAGATCAGGAAACAGGTTTTTTGCATAAGTGGATAAGGCTGCCGAAGCCTGGCCATTACCCGTATTATACGTATAGCCCGTTGGATCCAGGAAAAGACTTCTCCGGATATCCGATGCCGGTATCTTGGTAAAAAGCAGTTTATTGATACATTTAGGGGTGGTTCTTACTGCCGAGGCATTGGAGTTATAGGCAATATAAGACTGGAAGGAATAATAATATAAGGTTTCATCTGATGCGCCGTAACTGCTCCAGATCCACTCAGAAGTGGGATCTGCAAAGCCCTTGCGGTAGTCGGTATTATTCATCAGTGGATATTCCTCCCGGGCTTTTTTTGCATACTGCTCTGCTGTTGAATAATCCTGCCGGTTCAGGGCAGCGCGGGCATAAACCGCGTAAGCTACGTTCTTATCCGCATCAAAATTATGCTCCCGGGTTTTGCCGGAACTTTGATACATGCCAATTGCATCATCCAGGTCTTTGTATATCTGGGCATAACAGTCTTTAAGGGATGATCTTGGTATTTCCCCGGTACCTTGATCCAGTCTTAATACCACGGCCTTCGTGGCGCCTTCCTGTGAGTCGGACCACCGGTTGCCATAAAGTTGTAACAGCATCATATAACAATAAGCCCGGTAAGTGAGCGCCTGGGCCTTTATAAACTGCCGCTCGGCTTCGGTACCTTGGGCACCGTCGATGCGGGCAATGATCGTATTGGCATTTCCGATAACCTTATAATAGTAATACCAGGGATAGTAATCATAAATGGTAGTGGAGATTTGGGTATAGGTAGCGTTGATGATGGGCGCCCACCCGGGAAGGTTAACATAGAAGTCGGCACCGGGATAGTTCCCGTACCACATCTTTATGGTGCCCTCTCCATTGAACCCCTGCGATTCCAGGTATTGGGTGGTCATCATCTTGGCCAGCCCATTAACCGCCAGTTTGGCATTGGTAGTGGTTTCAAATACTGTTTCCGGACTGGCGGCATCGGTAGGCTTTGTATCTAAATAGGTTTTATTGCATGACGATAAAACGGCAATGGCAATAAGGAGGCCTGATATAAACTTGTTCATAATTTCAAAAATTTATAATCCTAAATTAATACCCAGGGAAAACACTCTCGGTGTCATAAAATAACTGTAGTGGGTACCGTTAAAAGACTGCTGCGGGTTCAGGCCCTGCAGCCGGGTAAACGTTGCCAGGTTTTCGATCGTGAAATTCACGAAACAGGAGCGTATGGATGCTTTTTCAAGAATCTCAGCAGGGACGCGGTACCCGAGGTTAATATTCTTTATCACTCCATAAGTGGCATCTTGTAAAAAACGAGAGGAAGTGGCATTGGATTGTGCGCTTTTGGAATAGTCGATCACCGGAACACCTTTCGGATCCAGCCGGTTGGAGGCCTCTGCGGTCATTCCTGCAGGCGCACCATTCCAGGCGTTTAAAAGATCGGTGTGTAAATTGCCGGGTGTACCAGACATGGTCATCAGATCCTGGTATGCATAGTCCATGATCTTACCGCCCAGGCTATAGGTGAACATGCCCGAGAGGGTGAGGTTCTTCCAGTCTATCTTCAGCGTAACACCTCCAAATGCTTTCGGTATGGAACTTCCGCTCCAGTTCCTTTTGGCATAGGTGATATTGTTTACATAGTTCTTACCATTAATGGTTACCAGGTTGGCCGCAGGTATGGCGGTTCCGGGCTGGCTGCTAACGCCCCCGTTGTATACCACATCATCCGCAATATAAAGCGCGTTTCCGTTCATCTGATCAACGCCCGCGTATTGATACATCCAGAAGTCGTAGATACTATGGCCTTCGAACAACTTTTTTGTACCGCTGATGATACCATCCTTCCGGTTTTGCTCAGGCAGCCGCAGGATCTTATTCTTCATAAAGGTAGCATTGGCGCCCAGGTTCAGGCGGAGGTCTTTGTGGTCGATGATATAATAGTCGGCACTGAATTCCCATCCCCTGTTAGACAGGGTTCCCAGGTTTTTTAATACGGTGGCTTCTGCGAGGTCTCCGTTCGTAGCGCCGGCGGAAAGTGGCAGATTCAAGGGAAAGATCAGATCAATGGAACGTTTGTCAAAATATTCCGCAATGAAATTCAGCCGTTTAAAAAGCTGGCCTTCCAGGGCCGCGCCCCAGGTTCCTACTTTCTCCCAAACCAGGTCTGTAGCGCCGATCTGCGACAGGTACACGGCCGCTATATTGGCATTCTGATCGATGGTGTATAAGGACTGCCAGGCATAACGGGTGGCGCTGGCATCGTTACCTACTTCTCCATAACCGGCTCTCAGCTTCAGGTTACTGATAGCCTTTACGGGCTGCAGGAAGGATTCTCCCGTAAGCACCCAGGCGCCGGAGATGCCCATAAAATTGCCCCACCGGTGATCGGGATTAAAACGCGATGAACCATCTCTTCTGAACGATCCTTCCAAAAAGTATTTCTGATCATAATTATACCGCACGCGGCTTAAATAACTTTCACTGCGTATGACGTTATCAAATTCGCCAAAGGAGATCATATTGGTAAAATTGTCCAGGTTATCCAAACCGGTGAAGGTTTGTGTGCCTTTCATACCGGAAAGGTTGCTGTAAAAGTTATTATAGTTTTCATGACCGGCCAATACATCCACATTGTGTTTGCCAAAGTACCGTGTCCAGTTCAGTTGTTGCTGAAAGGTATAGATCATATACCGGTACAGATCCCGGCCGGCGCGCCCCTGGTTGCCATATCCATCCCCGATGATGGGGTTATCATACCGCCTGAGTTTGGTGTTTTTGGTATACAGATCCCCGGTAATGGTAAACGAAAAGTCTTTAAGGAATTTGATGTTTGCAAACGCCTGTCCCTGCAGGGAGCTGATATCGGTCCTTCTGCTATTGAGCTCATTTTCCCAGATCGCATGACGGCCCACATTCTGCACGCGGTTGTATTGGGTACCATCGTCATACTGTTTATCGCCATTGGCGTCGAGGATGTATTCACCGGTGGTCATATCATGCAGGTGCACGGGAAATACGGGAGCAATAGTGCGGGCAAACTCGATGGGATTTACAAATGATCCATCCTCATCGGTGTAATTGTTGTTGATCTGGCTGGTACCATTAATGACCATACCGGCCTTAAACCATTTTACCGGGGTTATATCCGCATTGATCCTGCCCGAAAAACGCTGGAAGCGGGAGCGTTTAAAGAATCCTTTTTCATCAAGATAGCCTGTTGAAAAGAATAAGCTGCTTTTATCGGTGCGTATCCCGCCATTTACCGTATAATCCTGCCGGTGCCCGGTTTGGAGAATGGGCGAAAACCAGTCCAGGTCGCCCTTGTAGCCGTCCCTTACCGTAGCCCCGCTTACAAGCTTGCCGTTCTGATCAAAAAGCTGGTCGTCTGGTTTATTGTAAAGATTGTAGTGGATATTGTCTGCAATCACCGACTGTGTAGCCTTGGCGTTGGCTTTTTCCATCGTATTGTACACACTGCTTGTTGATAAAAGATTGTTGCGGTATCCCAGCCACATCGCTTCCATATATTGATCGGGGCTCATAGTTTTATACTCCCGGATGCCACGTGTATACAGCCCCTGATTTACCACAGCATTAAAAACGGGTTTATTGGAGCCTGCCTTTTTTGTGGTGATCAGCACTACCCCGTTCGATGCTTTATTCCCGTAAAGCGCGGCTGCAGCGGCATCCTTTAATACGGACACACTTTCGATATCATTAGCGTTCAGATCCGAAATGCTGCCGCCGAAAATGACCCCGTCCACCACATACAGCGGATTGTTGTTCCCGTTAACCGAGGAGAAGCCTCGTATGCGCAGCAGGGGGTCTTCACCCGGCTGTCCGTAAGTATTATTCACCATCACGCCGGCAGCAGCACCTTCCAGAACGCCGGTAACGCTGGTAAGGGCGCGCTTCTCAATATCCTGTGCATTGATGGAAGCCACAGCACCGGTGATCGATTTACGGGTTTGCTTACCATAGGCCGTAACAATCACCATTTCCATGGCTTCTTTGGCCTGCGACAATACCACGCTCACATACGATTCATTGCCGGGCACGGTAACCTGCCTGGTGGTCATACCAATGGACGATACCTCAAGTGTGCGCTTACCCTGGGGAAGCGTAATGGAAAAGCTGCCGTCGGTTTTGGTAGAAACGCCCGTATTTGTTCCTACGATTACAACGGTTGCGGCAATAACAGGAGCTCCGTTTTCTCCTGTAACAACGCCTGTAACTACCCGTTCCTGTGCCATAGCTGCACTGTACAGGCTCATTACAAACAAAAAAAGTAATAGGATCCTTCTCATGTACTTCTTTTTAGTTAAACAATAATTTTTACAATAAGGGAGCAGGCGTTTATGCCTGGCATGCTGACAGCAGCAACGTGCATTGTTATAAAAGCAATGGTTTTTAATTAAGGCAGGCGGGTAGAGCGAATGTCTTTCTTTTCTCCGTAGCTAATATTATACAGATACATCATCATTTTATTACTACTTACAGCAGCAACACAAAGGAAAATATTTGTTAAATTTTGAACGTCACCCCAAAAGGGGGATTGCCTTGTAACATAGATCCAGAGCGGGTTTCAAAACATATGTCAAAAAAAATCCCCCTAAACGGGGGACGAAAAAGAATGTACGAACCGGCTGTCCGCCATCAGTTGGGGTTAGATATACCGGTCTTTACGGGCCACCTTAATGGCTTCATCGCGGGAGTTCACATCCAGCTTGTGGTAAATGTTTTTAATGTGCGACTTTACGGTTTCAAGGTCGATAAATAACTGCGCTGCAATTTTCGACCGGCTCTTTCCATCCGCAATACATTCCAGGATCTCGGTTTCTCTTTTTGTTAACGGGGTGTTCAGGTTTTTTTGAAAGTGCCGCATTACCTGCATCGCAATGCCGGCGCTCATGGCACCACCTCCCTTTACCACCTCCCGGATATGGTCTTTTATTTTGCTGAACGGTGTGTTTTTGGTAAGATAACCCGATGCTCCGTTCTTTAATGCTGTGAAAATGAGGTCTTCGGTTTCATGAACAGTAAGCATGATAATCTGTACATGGGGAAGGATTTTTTTTATTGCCGGAAGGGCATCCACGCCTTTGATCCCCGGCAGCTGGATATCCAGAAGGATCACATCCGGCTGGTCTTCCTCCAGGTGCTTCAGCGCCTCCTCCGCAGCAGCATATGCGCCCGATGTAAAAAATCCTTCATCCGATTGCAAAAGGCTGATATATCCTCTCCGGATGACCTCATCATCTTCAATAATACAAACGTTAATGATTGCAGCTGTGTCAGACGTAAATGGTTTGTCGGCGTACATAAATTTTCTTTTATTGTTCCTTTATTTTTTTAGACTAAAAATCAAACTGCAGGAGGTTCCCTCGTTCGGAGCGGAATGGAGCTGCAAAAGCCCCCCGATTTTCTCGGCTCTCCGCTGGATATTGTTCAGGCCGTTTCCTCTGATATGCGCCTTGTTAAACCCGATACCATTATCTGTAAAGCAGATGCCGATCGCATCCGGCCCTTCTTTCCGGCAGGCGATCATCACCCGCGTGGCACCTGCATGCCGCATACTGTTGCTCAGCAGTTCTTTAAATATCATAATGATATGGCGGTTATAGCCCGGGGGTATTTTGATGGCGGCGTCTGTATCCGGAAGTCCTGTAAAAACAAACTGAACCGCTGTGTCGCTGAAAAGCTCCACACCCGTTTGCCGGATTGTCAGGAGCACCTCGTTCAGGTCATCGCTTTCTTTGGATAAGGACCAGATGATTTCCTTGGTACCGGCGTAAAGACCGAGGGCATTGGTTTTTATCTGCCGGATGATTTTGTTTTTTTCTTCATCTGCCGGATCCGTTTTATGCTGCAGTACATCCGCAAGTATGGAGATCCGGGTTAATTTATTCCCCAGTTCATCATGAAAATCAGCAGCCGTTTGTTCGCGTATCTTTTGTTGTTCCTGCTCCTGGATTTTCCGGATCTCTTTACGCCGCCTGCGTTTTTGATTGGTATGAATCAGCTGTGTTACCCAGCCGATGCCGATCAGGGCCAGCACCAGCAATCCTTTGAACCAGGTGGTTTTGTAGTAAGGGGTAATGATCGTAAACGGATATTCGGCGATATTGGCGGCAGCAATGCCGTCGTTGGTTACCGCCTTTACTTTAAAAACATACCGGCCGGGAGGCAGCCCCATATAATTTAAGGTGGTTTCGTGCTGAAGCCGGGAGAACGCCGTATCGTAGCCTTCCAGTTTATATGTATACAGGAGTGACGCCGGATCGCGCAGGTAGATGCCCTTAAAACTAAAAGCAATGCTGTTATTGGCAAATGCTATTTTTGGATACGGGGGCAAATGCTCCCATGCGGAAAGCTCCTGCCCCGTTGTTGTTTCCGCTCCGGGATAATCAACCGATTCTATTACGGTGGCGGGTGTTCCAACCGTTCTTTTGCGGTCGGCGGCAGCATCATAAATAAATGCCCCTTTCGTGGTGCCGATCCATATGGAATGATCATCACCTTCAATCATGGCATTCAGATTGGTTTCCGAAGATTCATATCCGTCTGCTATATTAAACTGCCGGATGCTGATATGATCGGTAGCGCTATCCAGGTGTACCTGCTGTATTCCCGAACTGGTGCCCACCCACAGGTTGCCGCTGAAATCTTTCATTATGGCAAAAACATTATTGTCTGCAAGTCCGTTTTCCCTGTTATACGTTCGCACCCGGTTACGGGCGCGGTCCCAGAAGAAAAGACCTTCATCAAAACTGCCGATAACAATATACTTACCTATCTTTTCAAAACAGGAAATATTTACATCTTCCAGTCCTGGAATGTGCACCGGTTTTGCAGCGCTTTTGTAAGCATAGGTAAAGCATCCTTTACTGCCTCCTGCCAGTATTTCATTACCGTTTAGTGCAATGGAATTCACCACTCCACTGATTCCATCGATCTTCTGTGCCCGGTTTCCTTCAATCCAGTAACTGCCCATAGTGGTATGCACACAAACAAGGCCATCGTAAGACTTGATCGTATAAATGCCTGGCCGGTGTTCCTTTTCAAGCGGAATTTCAGACAGCTGGCCATCATGGATCTTTAACAGGCGGTTCTCCATCGTGCCTACATAGATATTTCCCTGAGGATCCGAGCCCATACAGTTTACACCGTTGATCGCTTTTTTTAATGGTGCGCTTGCCTGGAACGTTTTTTTTGCGGCATTGTATTTCAGCAGCGTTCCCTCCCGTGTACCGGCGAACAGCTCCCCGTTTTTATCTTTTGCAAACCCCATCACCACATTGCCTATAAGCCCGTTGTTTTTATCGTATCGTATAAATGGACCACCGGAATATTTGAACAGGCCATCCCCATCGGTACCAATCCAGAAATTATGATCGGTATCTTTAAAAACAATATTGACCATGTTATCCGAAAGACCGGTTTGGGCATTCAGCTCCTGCTTCAGCAACAAGGTGCCGCTGTCAATCAACAGTGCTCCATGTGCCGTTGCAACCCAAAGATTGTGATCGTCATCGATGTTGATCGATCTGAAAGTGCCCTCATATCGTTTGCGTTGAATGACGGTGCCTCCCTGTATCTTTAAAATTGTTCCCTTATTGGTAATCGCATAATAAATGCCGTTGCTTTCGGTCATTGATCGTACAAACTCCCGGGGCATTAACCCCGTGATCGCGATCGTTTTTGTCCAGATGCCGTTCAACAGTTCATAAAATCCCTGCTGGTAAATATATACCCAAAGCCTTTTTTGCTGATCCCGGTAAGAGCAGGTTGCACTCCTGCCCTCCGAGGGAAGCGGTACCTTTGCAATGGAGGTTCCTTTTACAACAAATAACCCGTTCCAGAAATCATATGCGTAAATGTTTCCATTGGCATCTTCTGTGATGACACTGAAATCAAAACTCATTTTTTGCGCCGGCATTTTGAGGTTCTCGAACCGGTAGCCATTGTACCGGGATAGGCCCTTGGCAGTACTGATCCATACAACTCCGTTGGAAGCACCATACAGGGCCATGATCACATTGGACTGGAGCCCGTCTTTCTTGGAAAAGGTTTTAAAACGAATCCCGTCAAAGCGGTTCAGGCCGGCAATGGTGCCCACCCATAAATAGTTGCGTACATCCTGTGTGATACTGGTAACCTGCGACTGGCTTAACCCTTTGTCCACATTAAAATTTTCAATAGGAAGGCGCTGCGCTTGTATTGTTTGACTAACAAGGCAAAAGGAGAGAATGAAACAGATGCGCTGCAGCAATTTTATCATTTGAACCCATTCCCTATAAATATAAATCACGAAATCCTGACTTAAGTGTTAATTTTTACATATATTTATACAACAAAAAGGGCAGGTAGTGAAAACCACCTGCGTTGCAGATAACAAAAATCTACATGAGAAAATTCTTCGTTTATATCTTTTATGCGAACAATGCGCCTTGTTAATTACTTGTTGAGCATTGCCGCAGTCGAATCATATTCACGCTCAAATGTAAACCCGTTTAAAGAAAAATGAATCCCCCGTAAAGGGGGATTATTTGTAATATACTCCGGACCCGGTAGATAACGGGATACCCGCCATACGGTTATTTACTTTACAGACGGAATTAAAATGCGGCACTTAAACAAAAGCAGGGCTCCCAGGCGTTGCTATAAGCGTCCTGCTTTTATGTTAGAAAAGAGATACAGGTTGCTTGCTTGAACGGTGTAGTAATAATAATGCGCCCGGAAAATATTATACGACCGGATTTTTATGCTTACGCATACTTTTCTTAATGGTTTCCCGGTGCATCCTGCCCCAGGAGGAAAGTGCATCCAACACTTCTCCCAGTGTTCCGGAATATTCGGTTAACTCATAGCTGACCACTACGGGCGTACCGGTAAATACCCGGCGATGCACAAATCCGTTCAATTCAAGATCTTTCAATTCGGCTGCAAGCGCTTTGGCAGAAATGCCTTCAATAGACCGCTGCAGCTCATTAAAACGTTTGCTGCCGGTTTTTAAAGCTACAATGATCCGTAGTTTCCATTTTCCGCCAATGGCATATAACGCATCTCCAACAGCCATTAAATTGGCACTGCATGCTTCGGGCGAAAGAAGTTCCGTACAGTTATTTATTTTAGCCATGATCCGATTGTTTTAGAAGCACAAAGATACCCACTTACATCTTGTATAGTGCTTACCTTTTGTTAAGTGCTTACTTTTTGAAAGCAGACCGAAATACCTTTGTGTTCTTAAACAAAAAATAAGTTATGGCACAAACAAAATGGGTATCGGATCTTACACATAGTGAACTGGGTTTTAAGATCCGGCATTTAATGATCAGCAATGTAACCGGTTCTTTCCGGGATTTTCAGGTAGCGGTAGAGGTACCCGGAGACGATTTTAGTGAGGCTCAGATAAAACTTACGGCCCGCATGGATTCCGTATCCACCAATAACGAGCAACGGGATGCCCACCTGCGCAATTCCGATTTTTTTGAAGTGGAAAAGTATCCCGAACTGGAATTTGTATCAACCGGTATTACACGCGAAACGGCCGATACCTTCGATTTGAGGGGCAACCTGACCTTAAAGGGCATTACCCACCCGGTGCAGCTGAAAGTAGAACATAACGGCACAACCAAAGATCCCTGGGGCAATGAGCGGGCTGGCTTTTTTGTAACCGGTAAAATTGAACGCAGCCTGTGGGGGATCAATTTCAACTCTGTGCTGGAAACCGGCGGTATTGCGCTGGGTGAGGAAGTGAAGCTCCAGAGTGAACTGGAACTGGTAAAACAGGCGGCAGCTGTTCCCGCATAAAGCAGCCGTTATGAAAGCCGAAAGAACGATTATAAGAGTTGAAACCCCGGAGGCCCGCCCGGGGTTTCTGGGTACCGGTCATATGGCCCGTCAGCTGGTAGGCGCCGATTTTACGGCCTCCGATCCGTTTATTATCCTGATGGATGATGTACTGGATAAAACAGATTTTCAACCTGCGGGTGGTGCGCATCCGCATGCGGGTTTTGAAACCGTGTCCTTGCTCCTGGAAGGGGAGATCGGTGATGAGGCCCATAAAATGCAGCGCGGCGATTTTCAACTGATGACGGCCGGCAGTGGTGTGGTGCATACCGAAACCATCGACCGGCCCATGCGGTTGAGGTTGTTGCAGCTATGGCTGAATCTTCCCAGCAAAAACAGGAATGCCACGCCCCGGGTACAGGACCTGCCCCTGGAGCATGTGCCGGTACTGAATAAGGATGGCGTACAGATCCGGTTATACAGTGGCTCGCTGAATGGATTGACCGCACCGGTGCTCCATTATGTACCGCTGATCGTTGCCGATATTACGCTGGAAGCGGGTACAACGGCCCTGCTGGATCTTCCTGCAACATACAACGCATTTGTATATATACTGAAGGGAAGTGTTAGCGCCGGGGCAGATGCACAGGTATTACATACGGAACAGGTAGGATGGCTGGATCTGCAACACACGGCGGGGGCAAGTATATTAAAGGTTACTGCACAGGAAGGGGATGCCCGGTTGGTGCTTTATGCCGGTGCACCACAGCATGAAAAGATCGTGGCGCATGGCCCCTTTATTGCCGACAGTGCGGATGCGATCCCTGACCTGTACCACCGGTACCGCTCCGGCCGGATGCCGCACATTGCAACCGTTCCGGCGGCGCAACGGATCCTGCTGTAACAGGCCCGGCGGCCAGCCCGTGTTGCCACATGTTCGGAACGATCATACAGGAAATGACCGCTGGGGCAGCCCCGGAAAACCATCCTGTGCATCAGCACTGGCCGGAGCTGCAGCAGACGGTGCAATGATGCTATACCTGGGTTTTTACTATATCTTTTAAACCACTGGAAGGTTTCCCTGCCGGATCCTTTTTTGTATCCTGTTTTCCGCTTTTCGGTTGACCCTCCCCGGATGATGCCTGTTGGGCCATATGTGAGGATTCAAACAACGGATTGTGCCCCGAAGTGCCGCCCTGTTCAAATAAGGGATTACGGGTCGTGTCGGCCGGCGCGGTCCGCTGTTGCTGCTTGGGTACTGTTACATCATAGAAATCCGCGACGGCATTCCGGAACCGGTAAGGCTCCGGGTGCTATTATCCTGTGCAAACCCGGTATGGATCCATACCAGGATCATATAAAGTGTAAGCGCTGTTTTCATTGTCTTAATATTTAATGTTACCGGTATATCAGGCCGGGGTATTATTTGTTACCCGGCAAGAACCATTTGCCGGCCGCAAAAAAATTAGCAAATAATTGCTAAATATATTAGTAAATGATTGTACCTTAGCATTGGCTGCTGGCGGCCCGTTTATATGACAAAGGCGCTGTTTCATACCACCCTTTTCAGGCAACTGCAGCAGGAGCTGCTGTTACTGCAGGGCCTGCGGGCTCCGCTGGATCCGGAGCTGCAGGATCCGGGGCTGGGTATTATTAACGAGTCGTTTCCGCACCGGGCATTTCCGGTAGGCGCCGTACATGAATGGATCAGCAGCAGTGCAGAAGATGCTGCAGCTACCACCGGTTTTATAGCGGGCATACTGGGTACACTTATGCGCAAAGGCTCCTGTCTTTGGGTAAGCAGGCACCGGAATCTTTTCCCGCCCGCCCTGAGTATTTTTGGAATTACACCGGACCAGGTCCTTTTTGTGGAGGCTCCGGATCCTAAGCAGGCCCTCTGGGCTATTGAAGAAGGACTTAAATGCGAAACCCTTGCTGCTGTAGTAGGCGAAGTGCCGGAGCTTGGCTTTACCGCGTCCCGCCGGTTGCAGCTGGCCGTCGAAAAAAGTCGTGTAACCGGTTTTATTCATCACCGTACAAATCGTGTAGCTGAAAACGGGGCCTGTGTTTCCCGCTGGCGGATTAAGCCCATTACCAGTACGCTGCCCGGGGGGATGCCGGGCGTGGGTTTTCCAAGCTGGAATGTAGAATTGTGTAAGATCCGCAATGGCCGCCCGGGAACCTGGAAGGTGCAATGGACCCCGCAGGGCTTTTTCGTGCTTCCGGAAAAAATTACGGAGCAGGCATTGATTATAAAAAAAGCAGGATAGCATGCGCCGGTATTTGTCCATATGGTTCCCGGCGCTTCTTGCCGACCGGGCGTTACGTCTCCGGCCGGAACTGAAAGACACGCCTTTTATTATTGCTGCACCGCAACGGGGCCGGCTGATGGTAAAAGCGGTCAGTCCCCCGGCTTTAAAAAAAGGAATTGTACAGGGTATGGCGGTGGCCGATGGAAAGGCATTGCTTCCGGAATTAAAGGTATTTCATTATAAGGCCGGCGCAGAAGAAAAATTATTAAACCGGCTGGCGGAATGGTGTCTTCGTTTTACACCTGTTGTGGCGGCGGATCTGCCGGATGGCATTTTACTGGACATCAGCGGTTGCCCCCACCTTTGGGGCGGAGAGCCGTCTTACCGGGATACGATTATCAGTAACCTAACAGCTTCCGGATACCAGGTAAGGGCCGGCATTGCAGATACTGTGGGTGCCGCATGGGCCATCGCCCGTTTTGAGACAACCCATTTTATAGCAGCTCCCGGGCAACAGGAAGCGGCGCTGAACGCCTTACCCCCTGCTGCCTTGCGGCTGGATCCTTCCGTATTGGAACGGTTGCAGAAACTGGGGTTTGCACATACCGGGAGTTTTATGGCCATGCCTGCAACAGTATTGCGCCGGCGTTTCGGGCAGCAACTGCTTACCCGTATGGGACAGGCCCTGGGTCATCTGCCGGAAGCGCCGGTACCCTTGCAACCCGCGGCTGTTTTCCGGGAACAGCTATCCTGTACAGAGCCGGTACATACACGGGTGGCCATTGATATGGCCCTGGAAACATTATTGGAGCGGCTTTGCAACAGTCTTCAGCAAGCTGGCCGCGGGTTGCGTTCTGCCGTTTTTAAGATCGATACGGTGGAAGGCGGATCCCAGCAGATTTTCATTGGAACCAACCGCCCGGTACGCAATACCGGTCACCTGCTGAAACTGTTTGAACCAAAGATCGCAACCATCGCTCCGGGTATGGGCATTGAGGTGTTTACACTGGAAGCCCCGGCCGTGGAAGCACTTTCGGGCCGGCAGGAGGCCATCTGGAATACGCTGGGTGGTGCAGATACGGGTACGGAGCTGGCGGGTTTGCTGGACCGGATCGCCGGCCGCATGGGGGATGCCGCCATAAAGCGGTACCTGCCGGCCGAACATTACTGGCCGGAACGTTCCGTGGTTCCGGGCGGTTTATTTGAACAAACCGGAACCTCCTGGCGCAGCGACCGGCCGAGGCCTGTTTACCTGTTGCCAAAACCGGCACTGGTAGTTGTTGCGGCACCGGTGCCGGATTATCCGCCCATGCTTTTCCGTTACCGGGGGAAGGTTCATAAAATAGCAAAGGCCGATGGCCCGGAACGGATCGAACAGGAATGGTGGCTGGAGCAGGGCCTGGTACGCGATTATTATGTGGTGGAAGATGAGGAGGGAGCCCGGTACTGGCTGTTCCGGTCTGGCCATTACGGAGAAGAAAAGCCCCAATGGTTCCTGCACGGTTTTTTTGCTTAAAGGAGGTATGGATGCGCTATACAGAATTACAGGTAACCACCAATTTTACATTTTTGCGGGGCGGATCCCACCCCGAGGAGCTGGTGCAACAAGCCCTTCAGCTGGGCTATACAACGCTGGCCATTACAGACTGTAATACCCTGGCGGGAGTCGTGCGTGCTCATGCTGCCGCAAAGAACACGTCCCTGCGGGTCATACCCGCCTGCCGGCTGGACCTGGCAGATGGCCCCAGTCTGCTGATTTATCCAACCGGCAAGGACGCCTACAGCCGGTTATCGGCTTTATTAACAGAAGGAAACCTACGTACAGAAAAGGGAAAATGTGTACTGTATAAAGCGGATGTATACCGGTATGCAAAAGGCATGAAATTTATTGTGATACCTCCGCCGGAATTAAACGCAGCTTTTGACCTGGACCAGGCGTTTAAGGATGCGGTAAAGGAATACAAAAAGATGTTGGGAAAACAGCTGTACCTGGGGGCGGTATGCACTTACCAGGGAAATGATGCAAAGAAGTTATTTCGTCTTGCACAACTAGCAGAATTATACGATATACCGCTTGTTGCCACCAATGATGTGCACTATCATGAAGCCGCAAGAAGGGAGCTGCAGGATGTGCTTACCTGTATCCGTGAAAAATGCACGATACACACCGCAGGCTACCGGCTTTGCCAGAATGCAGAACGGCATTTAAAAGAGGAGAAAGAAATGCTGCGCCTGTTCCGCTTGTACCCGGATGCCATTGCCCGTACACAGGAAATTGCGGAAGCCTGCCAGTTCTCCCTGGGTATGCTGAATTATGTATACCCCGAGGAGCTTACCACAGAAGGACGTACACCACAGCAGGAGCTGGAATACCTGGCATGGAAGGGTGCAGAGGAAAAATTTGACAAGGCTAAAATGAAGCCGGAGAAATGGAAAGAAATCAACACCTCTATTAAAGAAGAACTGGCTTTTATGGAACGCAGGAACTATGCTTCCTACTTCCTGACCGTTTATGACCTGGTGCGTTTTGCACGCAGCAGGGAGATCCTTTGCCAGGGCCGGGGCTCTGCGGCCAACTCTGTGGTTTGTTACTGCCTGGGTATTACCTCGGTGAGCCCGGTAGAAATTAAATTGCTTTTTGCCCGGTTTATGTCGGATGACCGGGACGAGCCACCCGATATTGATGTGGATTTTGAGCATGAGCGACGTGAGGAGGTGATGCAATATATTTATGAGAAATATGGCCGCGACCGGGCCGGCATTGTGGCTACTGTAACCCAGGTGCACTGGAAGGGCGCCGTACGCGATGTAGCCAAAGTGATGGGCCTGTCGGCCGATGCGGTAGATCACCTGGCAAAATCGGAATATGAATTTACGCAGGAATGGGCCGCGGGAAAATCAAAAACGAGCGGGGGCTTTATGGCCCATGATCCGCATCTGTTGAAAACACTGGAACTTACCCGGCAGTATATCGGTTTTCCCCGGCAGCTGGGCCAACACACCGGGGGCTTTGTGATCACCCGGAATAAATTATCGGACCTCTGCCCCATCCTGAATGCACGTATGGAAAACCGTACCTGTATTGAATGGAACAAAGACGATATTGATGCCCTGGGGTTTTTAAAAGTAGATGTGCTGGCCCTGGGTATGCTCACCTGCCTCCGGAAGGGGTTTGACCTGATCAAAGACCATCACGGGCGGGCGCTGACGCTGGCTACGGTGCCACAGGATGAAAAAGAAGTATATGAGATGATCAGCCGGGCCGATACCATTGGTGTGTTCCAGATCGAAAGCCGGGCGCAGATGTCGATGCTGCCCCGGTTGCGACCAGAGAATTTTTACGACCTGGTAATCGAGGTAGCCATTGTACGCCCCGGGCCCATACAGGGCGATATGGTGCATCCCTATTTGCGCCGGCGGAATGGAGAAGAAGATGAAGACTATCCTTCTGCGGAATTAAAAACAATACTGGAACGCACCAAAGGAGTGCCCCTTTTCCAGGAACAGGCCATGGAGATTGCCATTGTTGCGGCCGGGTTTACACCTGCGGAAGCAGATGGCCTGCGCCGCAGTATGGCTACATTTAAAGCCCCCGGCCAGGTAACAAAATGGCGTAC
Organism: Niabella pedocola; assembly: GCF_021044425.1. Classification (GTDB taxonomy): domain Bacteria; phylum Bacteroidota; class Bacteroidia; order Chitinophagales; family Chitinophagaceae; genus Niabella; species Niabella pedocola. Next base: position 2,297,745 of record NZ_JAJNEC010000005.1, read on the forward strand.
CAAGCTGGTGAGCGGCATGATTAATAAAGGGTATAAAAAGGAATTTGCGGAGCGGGTATTTAAACAGCTGGAAGGGTTTGGAAGCTATGGGTTCCCGGAAAGCCATGCCGCCAGCTTTGCCCTGCTGGTGTATATCTCTGCCTGGATCAAATATCATTACCCCGACGTGTTTTGCTGCGCATTGCTCAACAGCCAGCCCATGGGCTTTTACCGTCCGGCGCAGATCGTGATCGATGCCCGTAAACACGGAGTGGAAGTGTTACCTGCGGATGTAAACCATTCCTGCTGGGATAATATCCTTGAAGAAAAAAAAGGAGTGTATTGCCCGGTGCGCCTGGGTTTCCGGCAGGTAAAGGGGCTAAAGGAAGATGAAATGCAAATATTGACGGGAAAAAGAATACAACCGTATCGCAGTATTGTACAGTTGTCAGATGCCGGCATCTCCCAAACAGCCCTGGAACATCTTGCCGATGCGGATGCGTTCCGTTCCCTGGGACTGGATCGCCGGCAGGCCCTTTGGGAAGTGGCGGCGCTGGCCGACAAACCTTCCGGCGTATTTGAAGGACAACCTTCTGAAAGTATTGCAGAACCTGCGGTTCAGTTACCGGTATTGAGTGCCGCCGCACATGTGCTACAGGATTATAACAGTACCTCCCTGTCGCTAAAAGCCCACCCCGTAAGCTTTGCACGTTCCGGGCTTCAGCAACGGAATATTGCACCTACCCACATGCTGGAGCAATGGCCGGATGGCGCTTTTGTCCGGATCGCCGGCCTGGTGCTGGTGCGCCAGCGGCCACAAACCGCCACGGGGGTCTGCTTTATTACGATTGAGGATGAAACCGGCATTGCCAACCTGGTGGTGTTTCATAAAGTATTTGAAAGATACCGGAGAGAGATCTTACAATCGAAACTGCTGATGGTTTCGGGAAAAATACAAAAAGAAGGCGAAGTGATCCATGTAGTGGTACGTCGTTGCTATAACATGAATATCCTCCTGCAGGACATGGCCGCACCGGGCACGGATGATCTCCGGCTGCCCGTAACTTCCTATATGGGTGAAACCGATTCTACCGGTAAGAAAAAAGATATCGGGCAAAAAGCAGTACAGGGTGAGTTATTTCCGTCGAGGAATTTTAAATGAACAGATGATTGCGTTAGACGGTTCCTGTTTTTATGAGCCAACCATGGGACTCGAACCCACGACCTGCTATTTACGAAACAGCTGCTCTACCAACTGAGCTAGGATGGCATACCCCTCGGGACTGTAAAATTAACGAATAAAAAGTTTAAAATTAAGGGATGAAGCACTGCTGTTTGGATGTGCGGGCCTCATATGTGAAAATGAATCGCACTCCTCCTCTTTTTTTTAGGATGCTTCATTTTACATTTTCTCCAGAGTCTTCCTGCGAAAGCTCATGGTTGACCATGGCTCCTGCAAGATGCCCGCCTGCCTGAAAAAAAAGTACCGTTTTTTTTACGATCAGAAATCCGGCCTTCTGTTTATTACGTATATTGTATTTCTGATGCCTGTAATACTTGAATAAGGAACATACATACCGTGAGGATGAGCTGGTGCTGCTTTTAAAACAACGGGATGCCCAGGCGTTCGGGTACCTGTATGATCATTATGCCGCATCATTGAATGGAATCATCTGTAGCTTTGTTACAGACGAACAGTATGCCCTGGATGCATTGCAGGAGTGTTTTGTAAAAATATGGAACCAGGTGCAGGCATATGATGCTTCCAAAGGCCGCCTGTTTACATGGCTGGCTGCGGTGGCACGGAATACCGCAATTGACATGCTGCGCAGCCGGAACTGGAAAAATACCCAGCAGCATAGGGAGCTTTCAGGAGCGGCGCATACAATTCCCGCAACATCCGGATGGAATATGGATACCATCGGCTTAAGGGGAGCGGTAAAAAATCTACGGGAAGAATACCGCCAGGTGATTGAATTGGCGTATTTTGAAGGTATGAGCCACAGTGATATTGCCGCCGAAACCGGCATGCCGGTGGGTACCGTAAAAACAAGGCTACGGGCCGCGTTGATCGAACTAAGAAAATTTATTAAATAAAAGGTGGATATTCAGGAATACATAAAGAGTGGTATTATTGAGAGCTACGTGCTGGGCCTCGCGGATCCGGAAGAGATGGCTACGCTGGAGCGGATGCGTGCTCTATATCCTGAGTTGAATGCCGCAATCCTGGACTTTGAACAGGAGCTGGAATTGGCCGCCCGGAAAAATGCGGTTCCTGTGGACGGCGGAGTCAAAGAACAACTATTTAAAAAGCTACCCCTCCATCCACAACCGGCTATTACCGCTGATACGGCTGGCGGCAGAAAGGTCATTAGATTTTCGAAACCGCTGGCAGCGGCGGCAGCAGTACTGATCATTGCCAGCGTGGGGTATAATATTTACGCGTATCAACGGGTAAAAATACTGGAACGGGAAAACAAAGATCTTGCAATGGAGCGCAGCCAGCTGTATACGCAGAACGGTACACTCCGTACAAGGGCCGAAGAACTGAATACCGGCTTGCAGCTTTTTTCCGATCCGGCCTCATTGAAAATAGCATTAACCGGTATCAAAGAAACGGCCTCTACCAAAGCCGTGGTGATATGGAATAAAACCAATAAGGAAGTACACCTGATGATAAAGGGCCTGCCCACGCCCCCCCGTGATAAGCAATACCAGCTTTGGGCCCTGGTAAACGGAACACCGGTAGACGCCGGCGTTATCGGTGATTGTGCCACATTCTGTTTGCTGAAACCGATTGACAATGCACAGGCCTTTGCCATTACATTGGAAAAAACGGGCGGTAATCCCACTCCGTCCCTTGACCAGCTACAGGCAATGGGAAAGGTTCCCGGATAAAATAAGGAGAATGTAAAACCAAATGCCTTCCGGATACGTATCTATTAACGTTATATTCAAGTAACATATATTCAGAAAAGGAGCTGTAGTAATACGGCTCTTTTTTTATGGGCATGATTTGCCGTCTGTTCAGCATCCTCACAAAAAATAGTTGCATTACGCAATCCGGTTGCTAAAAGTATGCGTATATATCTATATTAAACCGTTCCTCACAACATCTAAAAATATACAGACATGAAAAATGATTCCATCCGTTTACAGCCGGCACTTCCTGGAGAAGAAGCGGCATTCAATAAAACTGTAAGCCGGAAAAAATTCCTTTCCGCACTGGGTATCGGCAGTCTGGGTATTGCCGCTATTGCTTCCTGCAACAAGGACGATGATGGTATGGGCAACAGGGTACCTCCGGGCAGCATTGATCTTGGAAAAGGCGATACCGGCATCCTCAACTACGCCTATGCACTGGAACAATTGGAGGCCGCTTTTTATACAAAGGTTGCCCAATCGCCGTATTCCGGAATAACGGCTGCCGAAACGGCGTTGCTTACAGATATCCGGGATCATGAAGTGGCACACCGGGAGTTTTTTAAAAAAGCACTTGGGGCGGCCGCCATCCCCGCACTAAATGTAAATTTCTCAGGGATCGATTTTAGTAAAAGGGATGCAGTGCTGGCCACCGCAAAAGCATTTGAAGACCTGGGCGTGTCGGCCTATAACGGTGCCGGAGCACTCATTGATGATAAAAATTATTTGTTGCTGGCGGGAAAGATCGTTTCCGTTGAAGCCCGCCACGCAGCCTATATACGTGATCTTATCAGCAACGGCTCATTTGCCGACAATACCATTATCGACGCCAATGGTATGGACCAGGCAAAGACACCGGCCGACGTATTAATGATCGCACAGTCTTTCCTTACTTCCAAACTATGGGGCGGCAATTTACCTAAATCCTGATCGTTCATTTTTTAAAACAAATCGTATGAACCTGTATCAACTATTCAGCAACATGGAAAAAATAGATCCGGATATCTACGGCCGGATAGACTCCCGCCGGAAAGCGATCCGCAATTTTGCCGGCATTGGGGGAAAGCTTGCACTGGCAGCGGTGCCACTGGCCCTGGGCGGACTTTTAAATAAGGCTTACAGCCAGTCCGCTCCGGCGGATATAACAGGCGTGTTACAATATGCCCTTACCCTGGAATACCTGGAGGCAGAATTCTATACCAAGGCAGTGGCTTCGGGTATCATACCGGGCGGAGCGCCTACGGGTGCTTTGACTACCATCCGCGACCATGAGAACCAACACGTGGCTTTTTTAACAGCAGTGATCAAACAACTGGGTGCAACACCCGTGTCCAAACCCACCTTCGATTTTACCGCGGGCGGACATTTTGCAACGGTATTTTCAAACTACGATGTATTACTGGCGGTGGCCCAAACCTTTGAAGATACAGGGGTGCGCGCCTACAAGGGACAGGCTGGTGTACTCATGAGCAATAATACCGTACTTACTGCTGCACTGAATATTCATTCGGTGGAAGCACGGCACGCATCACATATACGTCAGATGCGGCGTGCGCGAACCAACGATGCAACCATCAAACCCTGGATCACGGGAAAGAATCCCGGGGGAATTGATGATGATGCGGTACAGAAAAGCTATAACGGGGAGGAACTTACTACCCAGGCTGGAATTGATCTCACCGGCTTTGTAAGCGCCAATGCGGCATCTGAAAGTTTTGACGAACCGCTTACCTATGACCAGGTAATCGCCATTGTACAACCATTTATCAAACAATAATGCATTATAAATTTTAAAAACAGAAATATGAAAAAAGGAATATTGATCGTTGCCTGTTTTATGCTAAACAGTGTATTGATAAACGAGCTGAACGCGGGCAATGCCGTTTCTTCAGCGTACAGTTCAAAAAAGGCCGGGTGGAAAAAAGTAGCGAACCAGGCCTGGCCGGGAGTAAAGGATGGCACAACCTACTGGTATAAGATCGATAAGATGGCCAAACTCTGGTGGAGTACCGATGGTAAGCAATGGGCGGCTGTTGAAGACGGAGCCTGGATGGATAAAGACGGCAAATGGCTGAAGATCTACAAAGGCAAACTGGTGTGGAGTACCGATGGTAAGCAATGGGATGCCGTTCCTGAATGGAAATGGCAGGGCTCCGATGGTAAATGGTACAAGTTCGACCAGCATTGGACATTGTGGGTGAACGACTAAAAACGGAGATAAAAAAAGAGGCTACTGCCTCTTTTTTTTATGATGCCGGTATTATAAAGTCTTCCTGCGAAAGCTCATGGTTGGCCATGGCTCCTGCAAGATTACCGCCTGCCACGGCATTGGCTACAGAACGCATGGGTGATACCGCATCCCCGCAGGCAAAGACTCCGGGAACCGTGGTCTTTTGCATACCGTCTACCAGGATATGCCCTTGCTCTGCAAAGGAGCAGCCGAGTGCTGCAGGCAAGGGTGTTTGCTGTTCAAACGCTACGCGGGCATATAAAGCCTTTAAGGGTATGGCCACGCCGTCTGAAAGGATCACCTGCTGTAGTTGACCGCCTGAGTGCTGCAGTTCCCTGATTTCCGTTTGCACTACGGCAATATTCCGTTGCAGCAACCGTTGTGCTTCTTCCGCGGTAAATTGGGGTGTTCCATTTGTAAATACCGTTAGGTGGTCTGTAAGGTTGCAAACCAGCGTTGCCAGGTGCAGCGCAACGGATCCGTTTGCAAGGATGCCCGTTTTTTGGTTGCGGTATTCATAACCATGACAATACGGACAATGAATCACCGATTTTCCCCAGCAGTCAGCAAAACCTTTGATAGCAGGTAGCAGGTCCTTGATCCCTGTTGCAAAGATCAGCTTCCGGCTTTGAAACCTTTGCCCCGATTGCGTTGATACCGCAAAATGATGACCGGATATAGTTGCCTTTGTTGCGGGATCGGTACGGAACTGCACCGTATCGTACCGCGCCACCTGTTGCCGGGCAAGTGTAGCTATTTCAGCCGGCGAGCTGCCATCCTGCGTAAGAAAGTTGTGTGAATGTGGCGTAACGGCATTACAGGGTGTGCCGCTATCCAGTATGAGTACATTCTTTAAAGACCGGCCCAGCGCCATTGCTGCAGAAAGACCGGCATAACTGCCTCCTATGATTACTACATCAAAGTTGTTGTTTGCGTCCATAAAAATAATTTAAGCGGTTGATTGCAGAGCGGATCCGTTTATCAACTTCCCATCCCTGCTTAAAAAGCAAAGCTACCATTTATTATTCATTTATGCAACATTGTTGCAAATCAATTAAGCGGAGGCTGGTCGTTGAATCGATAAACGAATGTTACCGCGATGTGCCGGAAGCTGCAATGCTGCATTGCCAGGGGTGCGTATCACCGGGAGGGCTTAAAAAAAAATAAAGATGAAGAAATAGTCTTTATAGTTTGTAAGGTCTTGAGCCACCTTGCTACCTGCGGTTTTATAATGATTCTAAAATGTGGAAGCACTGCAATGAATAAAACCTTTTTAATAACCAGGAGGCTGCTGTGCCGGTGCCGGAAACAACAAGCCCCCCGGTAATCGCTTACACGGGGGGCTTGCATGCAACAGGAGTTGCGCTGGTCTATCGCCGGATCACGGAAGGTGCTGGCGGTAAACCGGCCTCTATTATTCCTGTACGGCTTGTATTACTTTACTGAAGCTATATCCGCCATCTTTATCTACCTGTTTGATGCGGATGAACAGCTTGGTATTATTATCGATGGATGTTGCTTCCTGTTTTTTACAGGAGGTAGCGCCAAAGATACCGGTGCCCAGCATTACAGCAAGCATCAGCATCCATTTGTTCCGGCGGTTTACCAGCAGTGCGGCAAAGGCCAGTACGGCAACAGACATACCCAGCAGTCCGGTAGCGGCGCTCTGGCTCATGTTAAAGTTGTAGCTGATTGGCATATTGGAGCTTCCGTTGATTGCAGTGCTTTTTACTTCACCAATTTTTACAAATTCCTTACCGTCTTTTGAAGCTTCAATTTCAAAGTGACTGTTGTTCTGTTCTGTAAGCGTGGTAAAGTTTACCTGGAGCTGACTTCCCTGGATGCTTGCACTTACTTTATCAAATGTTGCCGGTAAAAAGATATCCTCAGCTTTGATCGTGATCTCAGAAGAAGTGGTACCGCAATCTCCGGTGGCCGTATAAGTTACTTTAATACCTGCATTCTTTCCGGTGATGGTCAGCAACCCGGTTTGTGTAATGGTTGCAGGACCTGTTACCGTAAAGGTTCCGCCGGCTGGTGAATAGTCCAGTTGGAACTGGTCGCCGATATGTACGGTACCCTGTGGAGGGAATAAGGTAGTGGCTCCGGAGCTTGCTCCGCAGATATCCATTACTGCAGTTGCAGAGAAGTTGTAAGTCGTTTCGTTTTCGTTTGCATCAGAACCATCGGCCATGCTGCCATGTACCCTGTGCCCTACATAACCATAACGTCCGCTACATTTTTTAACCACCATGGATGTATGTCCACCGGTTTCAACTGCCACAATCAGGTCAGAACCGCTAAGTCCGCCGGGAGGCGTGGTAGGATTATAATTGCTGTTCGCATCTCCCAGTCCCAGCATATTCCGCTCATTGCTGCCCCAGGCCCATACTGCTCCGGTATTGGTAATCGCATTCACGGCACTTACACCATAGTTGTCATGTTCGTTAGGACTGATCCAGGCGATGTTTCCAAGGTCGGTATTGCTGCCTGATTTTACGCGTACCCAGGATTTTCTTTCACTGGTGCTGCGATCTCCCAGCTGCCGGTAGCTGTTATCACCCAGGCTGTAAATATAACCGTCGGTACCCAGGATGTAATGGCTGCTTCTGCCGGTGGTACCGGTCATCCCGATCATTTTGGGCGTGAAGGTATTGCCGGAGTAGGTCAGGGTCATTTTGGCGGCACGGTTGCGGCTGTCAACATCGCTTGCGTTACCCAGGTACACATCCCGTCCCCAGGTCCATACGGTACCGTCCCCTTTCTGCGCCATTAAACCACCGGGAGCGCCACGTACAGCAACTACATTGCTGAGCACGGGGTTTCCGCTTCCGGATTCAGTTACCTGGTACCAGGTAGAGGATGAGTTAGCACCGTTGCCGGCTCCACGCATATCGTTGTTTTGTGATAATACCCATACATTACCCGAGCAGGTAAGAAGGGCCAGGGTTTGATAGGTACCAAACAGCATCTTAACGTCTGCAGGGTTTACACCGGAAGGCAGGCCTCCGTTCACTTTTGCAAAGCTGGTTCCGCTTTTGAAGGAGCTGCTTACAAGAGCACCTTCATCACCCCAGATAAAAAGACCAGTGGTTGTTAAAACGGCGAACTGTGCGTAGTTCTGACTGTTACTACCGCCGGCAATTTTTAAAATATCTCCTGTAAGTCCTGAATAGTTGGCATTGTTCAATTCGGCCGGTACCAGGTTGCTACCGGTGCCGTTGCTCTTTGTACGTTCACCCCAAACCAATACTTTGCCGCTGGCTTGTTTGGTAAGCGTGCTGTGAAACAGGCTCACCATGTTATCATAATCGATGGAGCTGATATCTGTAACGTTCAGATAAGAGTTACCGCAATTGGTACATTGGGCTTTGGCAGCAGAGCTGTAGAAGCCCGAAAGCAATACACAGAGCAGTGCGGATAATGCTGTGGTTGTAATTTTTCTTCGTGTCATTTTCAAATTCAGTTTTATTTTTTAGAATCTATGTTGAACCGGGTGATGACGGGCAAGACAGGGCGCAGTAATCGGGCGGAGCTGTATATGCCAATCCGTATGAACTTTTTGCAACAGCATTCAGCATAAGCTCAAAGCCATTGCCACTCCATCTGTTCCGGCAACAGGGAACCAGTGTTCCTGCTTCAGGATGCAGACAGTGCCTTATGTTTGATTAAAGGCGGTAAGTTTTCAAGAGAGCCTGCCTTTAACCCATTTAAGCGCTCGGGTACGGTATTGCGATATAGCGATCGCATAGGGGTCCTGTTCATAGTTGCGCTATGATCCATACCGGATCCAAAGCTTGCTTGGAGGGTATAAGCCTGGCAGATATCCGATGGGGTCACAATTGGCCGGATTGATCATCCATAAGATGTCTATAACAGATCAAAAAGGTATAAGGAGCACCAGCGTCCTGATGTAAGATCCTCGCGTAAGCATTTATTTTAGCGTTATCCGGGGTTATTTATCAGCATCGTTTTTGCTACAATGTTGATCGTGTTATTTCCGGCAACTGTTCGTTCATATGAAACAGTTTTAGGCTAAAATTCCTGTTTGTTGTTAATCGGATGCGAAAATAAATGGATTGTAATTCTGGTGCAAGAGAATTCGATGAGTGCCATTGTTTATTCGATAAGTCCGATTAATTATTGGATGACTCATTACCGGGTTTGAAAATTTTAATGTGCTGTATTTTTGAAAAATCGGCTGAAATGCAGCAGGGACAAGGCTTTCAGGCGTTTTATGCGAGTAGGTAAGGATTTTTTAAGATCTTTTATTGCGGGCGTGATCGTTAAAGCAGGCAAAGGCATACCTGTATTACCGTTCGTTATTGCCGGTTTAGAGGCCATGCTGTTATGCAGGAAGGGCGGCGTGTATTGATTTGAATGGGACCGCTTACATTTCGATTCCCCTGAGCTTTCGGTATAATTTTAAGGCATATACATCTGTCATGCCGGAAATAAAATCAAGGATATGCATCACCTTGGTGTAAGGGCTGCCGGTTTCATCAAACGTATATTGCGTGGGTAGCAGCTCCAGTATTTTCTGATGCTCTTTTTCCCGCAGTACGGCCGGGGTTAAGGCCGCTGTAACAAAGTCTTCTACCAGGCCAGACATGATCCGGAAACCGGCGATCTCCAGTTCCACTACCTTGCGGGCATTATAGATCTTTTGCCGGGAGATTGCAGCAATTTTTTTCAGCGGCTGTTCCAGTTCCGGAATCGCATCGATCAGACTCTTTTCAAAAGTTCCGGCCAGGATGGCCTCCCGGTTTTGCCAGAACACACCGGTACATTTATAAATCAGGGTTCCGATGGACTTCGCCCGTAAATAGGCAATGGATTCATTGGGGTCGCCATGCAGATCATCGGCTACTCTTGTTACCGAATCCATCTTCGCTTTGGGGTCTGCGGCAATAATGGATAAAAACTGTTCCCGCACTTCATCATAGCTCAGGATGCCCAAACGGTGGGCGTCTTCAAAATCAATGATATTATAACAGATGTCATCTGCGGCTTCAACAAGGAATACAAAGGGGTGGCGCTTATACGTTACTTCTGCACCTGTTTCAGTATCGCGGATCATATGCAGCTCCTGTGCGATATCAAGGAATACGGCTTCATCAATTTTAAAATACCCGTATTTTTTCCGGTGTGTGATGCCTTTTACAGAAGCCCGCGACTCACAGGGATACTTGATGATGGAACCCAGGGTACTGTAGGTGAGCCGGAAGCCGCCCTTCATACGGCCGCTTTGTTTCATGGTAAGGATGCGAAGCGCATTCGCATTGCCCTCGAAGGTAATGAGGTCCTTCCATTCAGCGGGGCTGAACAATTGCTTAAAGGCGATATCATCGGGCTGGTTAGACCGGTCTCGTTTTTTAAAGTATTTGGAAATGGCATCTTCTCCCGAATGTCCGAAGGCAGGATTGCCCATATCGTGTGCCAGGCAGGCCGCAGCGATCACGTATTTCAGATCGTTTGTATAAAAAGTGGCGGCATACGGATCTTTTTCCACATCTGGCAATGTGGCGATCTTTTCGCCGATCAAACCTCCCAGCGAACGGCCAACGCTGGCTACTTCCAGCGAATGGGTAAGGCGGTTATGCACGAAAATTTCTTCCGGCAGGGGAAAGACCTGTGTTTTATTCTGCAGCCTTCTGAAAGGGCTGGAAAAAATAATGCGGTCCCAATCGCGTTCAAAATCGCTGCGGATATCCTGGGTTGCCTTATCAATCCCATACCGGTTCGAAGAAAAACAATTATTCCATGTCATTGCCATAATCGCAAATTTAAGCCTTGTTGCGATAATCCTCCTGGATGGCAAACACTGAGAACTGTTTTGGGGCTCTGAGGCTGTTGCCGTTCCTGTGCATTTTTTTTGTGTACGATCTAACAGAAAGGAGAAGGAAAAGTAAAAACCGGCATTCCGCGGTAATGATGCAGCCATAAAAAAAGCATGACGCGCCGCCATGCTTTTTTTATTGGAACCGGTTGTATTAAACAACAGGGAGGTATGTTGGCACTTTTAAATGCGGGTACTGTTCGCCCAGCTTGTTTAAAAAATAATTGCCCACCACAAATTCCTGTACCTGTTTATTGGCATTCATAGACAGGAAGGCAGCGTTGTTGGGACTTACATTTACAAGACCGCTATATAGCAGCAGGGTTACCGGTTGCTGATCGGTATTCAGTTCCAGTTTATAGGACCGGAGTGCATAGTCGCCGTATTTTATATGTTTCCAGGAGCTGCCAGATAGCGGTATTTCGGAGAGGGTGGACTGCTGCAGGCGCAACCGGTCAAAAACCAGGTGTTTGTCGATATCCCCGTCCTTATTGGTATCAAATAAATGCAATTCGTCTCCGCTCAATACAAGGTATTTGGGTGTGGTTACGGTAGTGAACTTTACGGTACCCAGGGTGGCCAGGCTTTTCAGGGCATCTTTACCCAGATCTTTTGCACGGTCTGTTGCGGTATATTCGCTGGCGGCCGTAGTAAATGCATCAATGGGCAGGGTGTTCATCTGCTTTTTCAGAAAGGCATAATCACCGTTCATCAGTTCCTGCTGGTATTGCGGGGCACTGCGGGCTTCGCGGGAAAGATCCAGGTTGGCAAAGGCATTCTTCGATTTGTTGCGTTGGGATCTCCACCAGAAGATGGCCACCGCATAAAAAATGACAAAGAAAATAACTACGTAGATGATGGTTGACATGGTATGTTGTTTTAATGAATAGAATCAAACACGTTGAGGTGTGATCGTTTTTGGTTTGGATGGCAGGAACCCATAAATGATCAGTGAAAGCAACAGCAGTCCTACCAGCTTTCCCCCGTAACGGGTGTAAAAGCCCAGGCGCAGCAGTTTTTTTTCTTCCAGCTTGTTTTCCGATAAAATCTCCCGGAGCTGTTCACCGGTGAGCTCATAAAACGTATCGCTCTTTTTATCATAGCCCACCAGCCGCGGTTCTTTGGTGACCCATAACGGAAGGATGTAGGCGATATTATATTCTTCGTGCAGCACACCCAGGTCCAGATAGTGTTTATTGTCCGGCAAAAGATAGGCATCGGTATCCGGCAGATCGGCGGCTGTTTGGAGTACTTCCCGGTTTCCGAACGGAATTTTAAGGCGGGCCTGGGCCGGATGTGTGTTCAATATAAAAAAAGCAGCAAGAAAAAAAGGTGCAAGGCGTTTGATGAATAGCATCGGTGTCGTTTATTCCTTTCAAAGGAATGGAAAAGGGCGGAGCTGTCCAAAAAAATATACAGATCCGCCCGGGGTATTAAAAAAAATAACCGGGGTTAAGCGGTGGCTATATTTTGGGTAGCTGGTAGCCGTTATGATAAGGGGCCATAAAATAAGACGCATTCAGCTTGCTGTCTGTAAAACGGTTGGTGGTTTTATCCCAGGTAACCTTCGATTGACTGCGGAAGGCAATATTACCCATCTGGCAAACGGTGGCAATATGAGCGCCGGTTTGAATGGGGCAATTAAGATCGGCCAGTTTGCGCGAGCGCACCACGTTGATAAAATTCTGAGTATGCTTGTCCAAACCATTGTCAGAAGGACCTTTGCGCTGTATGCTTACTTTTTTATCGCTGCGTTTTTCCTCCAATACCTCCCATCCGCCACGGTCCAGTTCCAGGGTGGCATTGTTGCCAATAAAGGCAATGCCGTGATCCTTTCCATACAGCCCGTTATCGATGCCCATAGCATGATCCCAGATCAGGTTAAAATTGTCAAACTGGTAAAGCGCCGCCAATGTATCCGGTGTTTCCTGGTAAAGATCCGGATAGGCAAAATCACCTCCGAGCGCAGAAACGGTTTTGGGCACCGGGGCATCCATACCAAAGATGGCATAGTCCATCAGGTGCACGCCCCAATCGGTCATGAGTCCACCGGCATAATCCCAAAACCAGCGGAAGTTAAAATGAAACCGGCTGGAATTAAAGGGCCTTGTTTTGGCCGGGCCCAGCCAACGTTTATAATCCACGCCGGGAGGCGGTGCACTATCTGCCACTTTTGGACCGGGTTTCATCCATCCCTGGTAACACCATACTTTTACCGTACGGATATTTCCCAGCTGACCGGAGCGGATAAAGTCCACGGCATCGCGGAAATGCTGCTGGCTGCGCTGCCATTGTCCCGCCTGTACCACCTTATTGTATTTTTCCTGTGCCGCTACCATGGCCCTGCATTCGGCAATGGAGTTACCTACCGGTTTTTCCACGTATACGTCCTTTCCTGCCTGTACAGCGTGGATCATGATCAACGCGTGCCAGTGATCGGGAGTGCCAATGATCACGGCGTCGATATCCTTACGGTCCAGCAACGAGCGGTAGTCGGTATAGGTTTTGATGCTGGACGTATCGATATTCATTTTTGAAAGCTCACGCATCCGGTTATCCAGCACATTTTTGTCCACATCGCAAAGCGCGGCAAGTGTTACCCCAGGGTTTTTGAGCATGGAAAGGGTGTCCGCCCATCCCATCCCGTTGATACCGATGGCGCCGATCCGGATCTGGTCGGCGGCGGTTTTATGAACGCCGGAAAAATTCTTTGTGTTAAATGATTGCAACGCCAGGCCTCCCAGCGCTAATACCGAGGAGTGGGCAATAAATTTTCTTCTTGAATGCATGGCAAACGGTTTTATTCGGTCAAATATACAAATAATGTAATCGATTACAATAATCTTTCTTTTCTCATGATTTCATCAGAAGAAAGCGGTGTATCCGACCTTATTCAAACCTGTTCGAACCGTTTTCAAGTCGGGATTCGAAAAACAACGGAAAATGCTGTTGTTTTGTTGTAAGATTGAAGACATGTTAAAAGGGATTCATTTTTTTATTTTTCTGACGGTATTTGCCATAAGTTCCACGGGACAAATCGTGAATATTGATTCTGTGCACCCGCTGTTCAGAGGAAAGTTGAACGGCGATGACATAAGAAGCCGGTTTGAAACCTTTGAACTGCCGAAGCCTTCTGGAATAAAACATAAAGGGCCTTATAACAATATTATTTTATCTGTTTTTCACTCCAACGCGCTGTATGTAGGAACCGCCTTAAACCTCAAGGAACGGCTACCGGAACTGAAGGGCTTTAAATTTACCAACCCTATAAACGGGGGTATGGAAAGCCGTGGCGGCTTTTATAATGTAACGGCTGTACCGCTGTATGATTCTATGCCAATGCTGGTGGCCGCGTATGGCATTAATCCTTCCAATAAATCCTTGTATCAGTTTAGAGTAATACAGGATAAAAATAAGGTGGTACTGCCCTGGCAAGAGGTCCGGCTTTTTTCACGGGTGATGACCTATTATCGCTATAATGCCGATGGTACAGAACAAAAGGAAATGGCCTTACTTGGAGAATTTGTTGCACCTGTTGGCAGCAGTTTAACGGTTGAGGTACGTAATATAAAGATACCGGATACGGCCTACGCCATTTCGGCTGTGTGGATAAAACGCAGCCCATCCGTTATTTCCGTTTTTACCTCAGCAACAATTAAAGAATTTCTTGAAGTATATAAATATCAGTGGAAGCATGATTTTTATAAGCCCAATCAGTTAACCTATTACGGTGATATTAAAATGAACCCGGTAGACAGTCTGTTAAAAAAGCCGGACGTTTTTAAGCACCAGGACAATACGCTCTTTTTTTATCTGAAAGACAAAGTGAAGTATGATAGTTTGGTAGAGTATAATTTAGTAAAAGGAGCGGATAGTGCAGGATGGAAAGGAAATCGTTTTGATCCAAGTGTTATTCGTTTTCAGCAACTGCCGCCAGGTAACTATACCCTGCTGCTTCGCTATGCGTTTCAACGGCAAAGTATTTCCCGCTACCCGTTTACCATTCTTCCGGCCTGGTACCAGACCCTTGGGTTTAAAATACTTACCGGCATTATAGCAATGATCATCGTTGCGTTTGTGATCATCCTATATATCAACTGGCTTCAGCGTAAAAAATTAAAAGCGGCTGCTTTACAAAAGCAACGGGTTTCTACGGAATTGAAATCCATCCGGTCCCAGTTTAATCCACATTTTGTATTTAACGCGCTGAACTCGATACAGGGCCTCATCACCAAAAATGATACGGCAGGCGCACATCAGTACCTGTCGGAATTCAGTACGCTGATGCGTGAATCCTTAAACGGTAGCGACCGGGAAATGATCAGCATTGCTCATGAAACGGAGATCCTGCAAAAGTACCTCAACCTGGAGCAACTGCGTTTTGGATTCAGGTATCAGATAGCGGTGGATGATGCGATTGATCGCAATGCGGTGGAAGTACCCGCACTGCTGCTGCAGCCACTCGTAGAAAACGCCGTTAAACATGGTATTGCCGGGTTGCAGGAGAAAGGCTGCCTGCAAATTGATTTTAAAAAGGCAGCAGATGCGCTGGTTGCAACGGTAACAGATAATGGAAAAGGCTTTGATGCAGTGAAGGAAACAGCAGGCTTTGGCCTGAGACTGACCAGGGAGCGGATTGCATTACTGAATGAAACCCTGCACCAGCAACAGATCCGGCTTTCATTTGATAGCGGCGAAAAAGGAACAACGGGCACCATTTATTTTAAAAACTGGCTACTATGATACAGGCTGTCATTATAGATGACGAACGGAATAATATTGATAACCTGGAAGGGTTACTGCACCAATATTGCCCACAGGTGCATATTGCGGGCATTGCAATGAATGCGGATGACGGAGCTACGCTCATCAGAAGCCTGAAGCCGGACCTTGTTTTCCTGGATATACAAATGCCGGGCAAGAACGGGTTTCAGATGCTGCAGGAACTGCCTACCCATTTCTTCGAGATCATACTGATTACCGCTTATGACCAATACGGCATCCTGGCGATTAAATTTTCGGCCGTGGATTACCTGCTAAAGCCGCTGAATATAGAAGAACTAAAAACCGCCGTACAAAAAGCGGGGCATCGCATCAGCGAAAAAATGCAGAACCGCGAACTGGAAAACCTGCTGCAGCTGATCCGTAACCGCGAGGAGCGATCAACACATAAACTGGCATTGCCAACGGCCAAGGAAACCCGCTTTGTGCATCCAAAGGAAATTGTACGTTGCGAATCGTCCAATGTGTATACCAGTTTTTACCTGTCCAACAAGGAAAAAATAATGGTCTCCCGCCCCATTTATGAGTATGAAGAGCTTTTGTCCGACTTTGGCTTTTTGCGTTGCCACCAGTCGCACCTGGTAAATAAGGCCTATATAAAAAGCTGGGTAAAGGACGACGGGGGCTACCTGGTATTGGATAACGGAGAGGAAGTACCGGTTGCAAGAAGCAAGAAAGAGATCCTGGCAAGCATACTGATTCACCTTAAATAAACAATGTTATGAAAATCCTGACTACGTTGGCGGTATGGGCTATATCCGTATCGTTATTTGCGCAAAATGGTTCCCGGCCGCTGCCTGTTGAAGACGAACGGATGGACCATTATCTCCGGGCAAGAAAAACTCCGGAATTGAAGATCAGCATTGTGCACGCTGCTAAACCGTTAAGCGGTACTAAGGTAAAATATACGGCAGTGCATTTAGGCACTGCAACACAAACAACCTATTATACCACGCTTGACGATAAGGGGCGGGCGGTTATAAAAATGAATGAAAACCTGCCCTATCAACAGGTTTGGCTGAGCATTGAAGGGTATCTGTACACAGGTGTTCTGGTAAATACCGGCCTGGAGATCGCAATTGATGCCGGCGAGCTTAAGGGAGAAGCATATCTATACGGAAAAGGTATCTTATTTAAGGGAACTGATGCAGCGCTGAATGAAGCACTGTGTAAAAGAGTGCTGTTTCGCAAGGAGGAAGCCGACGGGCTGTCGTCCCGGCTGGTACAGGTTTGCCTGGATGCAGCGAATAAAATAATTCCCCAGCCGTCGTTCATGAAAACAGCCGATTCCATTTACGCGGCGATGAAACAACTGGATGATGCCTATATAAAAGATCAGCCGGAATATGAGTGGGCGATACGGAATGAAACCGATTCCCGGTTTTACTGCTGGACGATCGTAGGTTTAAAAAGACGCGACAGCTCATCGCAGCATCTGTATCAGAAAGCCATTGCACACAAACCGTATTTTATGAGTAATGACGGAACGGGTTTTTATAGAAGTCTTTCCCGGTACTATGCCTTTTCGGATGATAAAGCATTGCCTGGTTTACAGGACTTGCTCTACCTGAACTACCAAACGTATAACAGCGCACAAAAGGCTGTTTTGGATTCCATAAAGGAATGGGAGGCCACCACGGCAGAGCACAAAACGGCAACGCTTAAACGCTTATATCTGCGCCGGTACCAGCTGCTGAAAAACGAGGTGCAGGCGGCTAATTTTGAACAGTTCGTTCAGCGTGTGGAAAAAAACAGCGTTCAGCCACAAACGGATATTTTAAAACTATCGTTAATGGAACTGGGGAAAGACGATTTCAGTACTGCCTTTCCACGGCTGCTAAGCGCGATGCAAACAGGATGGACAAAGCAAGCGGTTCAAAACGAATTGAAAACATTTGCCTCCAGTCAAAAAGAAATGCAGCAATTGTTTACATCGTCCGGGCCGGCCAGCCCCGATGATTATTTTATTGGCAAACCGGTTGCAAATCTTCCCTTTGGAGCGCAGTTATACCGGCTGGACAGTATTGCCAGTATCGACGGGTTGATTACCAACCTGAGATCGAAATTTAGCGGCAAGGCATTGGTGCTCGATATCTGGGCTACCTGGTGCGGCCCCTGTATTTCCGATATCACCAATAGTAAAAAACTCCATGAAGACAGCAAGGACCTGCCGGTGGAATATATTTATTTGTGTACCACCTCCGGCTCAGATGAAGCTACCTGGAAAAACAGGATCGGAACACTAAAGCCTGCCGGTACGCATATTTTTATCAATGAAGAACTGGAAAACGCACTCCGTAAAAAGCTGAATGCAAATGGCGGGTATCCTACGTATATAGTCATCGATCAAAAGGGCAATATCAGTTCGGATAAGATCGCCTTTATGCGGGAGCTGAACCGGGAGAAATTTGCAGAGGCAATAGGGGTAAAGTAGCAGCTTTGTTTGAGCTCTTGAGAAAAGAATTCCGCCCGCACAAATAAAATGGGATCACGTTGCCTGGGATCCGGCGCAGGTGTTTAATGCGCTGCTTTGTGGTGATAACTCACCACCCGCTTCAGCTTCCAGGCGTTGTTTTCCATGAGCCATAGATGAGAGAACCGAGCCACGCCTACCTTTTGCCACTGCTGCTGCTCAAACACATGAAAGGTATGCGCTCCTTCCTGCAGTACACCATACAGGGTTCCCTTTTTGAAAAGCGGATAAACGGTCAGACTTCCCGGAACCAGCTCGCGTTTAATTTTATTGGGGCTGCCACAGATATTGTTTTTTACGGAGGTGATAAACGCTGTTTTTCCCCTGGTAATGCCGGCCAGGTCATGATAAAATTCCAGGTCTTCAGCAACAAGACTGTCATACGATGAGAGATCGCAATGATTAAATCCCCGTTCAAAAAGCAGGCTGTCGTATTGCTGGAACTGTAAGAACAACGCTGATTGAGGAGCTTCCTGCGCCTCTGTTACGCCCGCGCAGATGGCCAGGGTCAATACTAAAAAGATTTTTTTCATTGTATCGATTTTTTAATTGGCTACATCGTTGTTGTTAATACCCCGTTTGCCCCGTTTGATATCCTGCTTCAGTTTGCCAAATTTGTAGTTGACACTGATACCGGCTTTACGGAAGTATGTTTCGGTAAAGTCGGCTTGTGTAAAGTTGAAACCGGATATTTCCGTGCGGCTGCTGCGGTATTTGGTAAAAGGGTTGTTGATATAGGCGGAGAACGCCAGCTTATGATTCAGTACCGTTTTACTGAGGCTGAAGCTGGTGGCAATAAAACCGTTAACCGTGCCCTGTACCTGTGCGGGCGCAATGTTTTTACCATAAAAATCGGCAGCGGCGCCGGCCACCCAGTTTTTAGGAAAGGTATAGGTATTATTGAGGGAAGCGGAGTAGATAAAGCGGGTGAGCTTTTGGGCCTGGGCATCGGCATCGGACTCAATCCAGAAATGCGCCAGGTTCCCGTTGATAACCGTTTTCAGTGCCTTGGTAACCGCCAGGTTCAGGTTCAGATTCAGCACGAGCGCCGAAATATCACCGGAATTGGAATAGGTGATATAGGTAATACGTGTGGCGGGGTCATACCGGGAATACCGAAGATCGAAATTGTGCGCAAAGGCGTAATTGAGGCCTATATTCACCGACTGTTTCCGGTTAAAGCCATAGCTCAGGTCGAAATTATGGAGCAGGGTGGCCCTCAGATCGGGATTACCGCTTTCTTCAAAATCGGGATTGGAGCGGTTAACAAAGGGATTCATGCGGTTGATACCCGGCCGTTTAAGGCGCTGGCTGTATCCCAGGTTAAGATAGCTACCATCGGTATTGTTCCGGTTGATTACAACGGTTGGAACCAGGTTGAAATAAGTTTTGTTTACCTGCGTATGGGTAGACTGGAAGTTGATCTGGTTGATGGTTTGCTCCAGCCTTGCGCCGGCTTTAAAACTCCATTGTTTTAATGCCAGCTGATAGGAATTGTACGCAGAAAGTACCGTTTGATGATTGGTAAACACATTTTGCTGCTCCGGGTCTTCCTGGAACGCGTTGTTTACATATTGCAGGGTATGAAAATCACTTCCGTTCTGCCGGAAAATAGCTTTTACGCCTGCTTCCAGTTTTATTTGCTTCAGGTTTTGAATATAATCGGCCTGACCTGTGTGTTCCTGTGTGGACGTGTTGTTCAGTTGGTTAAAATCAAAAATATCATAGTGCACCCGGTCGCTGAATGTGTTTTCAGAACGGTTTTCTGCTTGATACTGCATAAAGCGGTAAGAAGCGGTGAATATTTTTGATTTGTCTTTTTTAAAACCCAGCTGGTAATTCAGCGCGCCGTCAAAACCGTTGTTGCTTCCGCGGGCGGTATTTTGCTGGCGGAATTGTTGCAATAGTGAAGACGTACCTTCCAGCATGGAAAGCCTTGAAACGGATCCGTTGGAGTTGAAACCATTAAGATTGAGCTGGGCTGTAAGTAACTGCAGGGAATCGATCTCGTAACTGAACTGTGAACCGATATAACGTCCGCGATTATTACTTTTATTAGTGCCTGAAACCGTCAGTTCTGTAGGAACATCGCCGGTAGTGCTGCGGCTGGTGCCTGTGTGCACTAATGGATTGCGGGATGCATTGGCTCCGCCGTACAATTCCACCCCAAATTTTTCATGTGTGGCCGTAAAGGAGAAGCCTCCGCCGGGCCCGCCGGTTGGAGTACTTCCATTGAGGTTAAGGGTTCCTTTATAACCCGCGCCTATTTTCCGGGTGGTAATGATATTAATGATGCCTGAAAGTCCTTCTGCATCATATTTTGAAGGAGGTGTGGTATACACTTCAATGCTTTGAATCGTAGATGCCGGCAGGCTTTTCAATATCTCCATGGCATTATGGTCCATCATACCGGAAGGCTTTCCATTGACCAGGATCCGGTAGCCGGACTGCCCTTTTAATAATAAATTGCCTTGTGCGTCCAAAGAAAGATAAGGCACTTTTTTCAGGATCTCCAGCGTGCTGCGGAACTTGCTTTCGGGGTCGGCTTCTGTATTATAGATGAGCTTGTCTACTTCACGCCGGATCAGCGGCCGGGCAGCCGATACCGTTACCGTTTTCAATTCCTGCGATTGTGGTTTCAGGAAAATGACAGATCCGGGAAATAACAGCACCGTATCTGCCGCAACAGTTTTTTGATGATAGCCCGCTGCGGTAACAACCAGCCGTTGGGCGGCGGGCCGCATCACTTTAAAAAAGCCCCGCTCATCGCAGTGGAAGATGGTGTCCGGAACCGGAGCATTTGAAAAAACGGAAATAGTGGCAAATGCCACGGGCTCTTTTGAAAGACTGTCTTTTACGAAACCCGAAAGCATTGCGGGCTTTTGCGGGGTCTGTGCCCGGAGACGGGAGGGGTAACAAATGATAAACAGTACTGGCAAGGCAAGGAGGCGGATGGCAAGGTTCATACTGGTAAAGGTTAGGCAATAGGCATCCCATACGGGAGCCTGCCCGTTTTTGAAGCAGCGGGGGCGATGGCGCCCCGCCGGTATGGTGAATAAATATGGTTTTAACAGCACCGGAAGAAGGACTCCGGCGTAGGTATGTTTACTGTGTTACTTTTTTGCGCAGGTCTTCAATCTCTTTTTCCTTTTGTTGTAATAACCGGTTTAACTCTTCCTTGGAAAGATTCACGGGTTTATCAGTGCCCCCGTTATACCGGTACGATCCTGAATCGGGCGCGGCTGTTGCAGATGGATAGCGGTAGGTTCCGGATGCCGGTTCTTTTGCTGCTGTATCAGTGCTCACTGCGGGCTCCCGCCATCTGTAGGAAGTATCTGTTCCTCCCGTCGTGGTGCTGCTTTCCACGGGACCGTTTTCGCTTTCAAGACTGCCGTTCTCCATCATGGTATACGCAATGTTGGGACTGTAAAAGCGGTAGTTTCTTCTTTCCCGGATACGGCGGATACCGGATGTTCCCGATTCCACATCTATATCAAGGGTATTGAGTTTTTCGTTTACAGAAGGATCCAGTTGAACTTTTTTGCCCACCGGCACCTGTACCACTACCTGAACCCGCTGAAGCCGGTACTTGCTGGTTTTGTCTACCGAAAAACCACTGGCCAGGTCCAGTATGCTGTCTGAAGATTGAACGGTATACTGGATCTTATTCAAACGGGCCAGGGCGTCTTCATCGGTTTTACCAAAGCTCTGGCGTATCACAGAAACGTGGTACAACGAATCGGTGCTCTTATCAAAGCGGATGGAAATATCAGACAGCTTTAAGGTGTCTTTATTTAGGCTGAATCCCGAAACCCGGTCGCCGCGATCCTGCATCCAGGTAAAATCTCCGTTAAACTCCAGTTCAGGCTGGGAAACGGTAAGGATGAGTTTATTGTTTTTGGGTTGGGTGATAGACACCGGCAATTCTGCTGTTTGCGCCCGTTTAAAATCTTTTGAAATGCTGCTGATAAACAGCACCAGGAATATCCATCCAAAGGCCCAAAGCCCGCCAAACAACCAGTTCAGGTAATTACCGGGGGTGGTTACATTCAGGATCATGCGGAAGAGCCAGATCACTGCGCCAACGATTGGTGCGCCAATAAAAAGCAATACCGTAGCCCAGGCCAGGAACTGCTGATTTTCGCTGGTCCAAAGGAAATTATTGAAAGGTGCAAATACATATCCGCTGAACAGCAGGGCCATCAACCCGATAAAGAGCGAAAAAATAATGGTTCCGAAAACGATCAGGAAAAAGGCCTTGATTACTACTGCGATTCCATGGCCCACGCCCCGGGCACCCTTTCCTGCAGCATTCCCAAATTCCCGGCCGAAATTCCTGCTATAGGTTTTGCTGGAATTGCCCAAACGTTCTGCCGACTCCTGTACTTCCTTTCCCCAGTTTTTTAACCGGCTGGAAACATCGCCCATCGAATTCTGTACATTGTTCTTAATCGAATTAAGATCAACGGGCTGGCCATGCATTTCCATTTTTTCATAAGGGCTGATCGCTTCCGGCAATACGATCCAGAGAATAATATAAACAGTAAGGAAGGTTCCGCTCAGAGAGCTGAAGAACACGCCACGGAAAGGGTCAAAGTCTCCGTGACTGAAAATACCATTAATGATACTCAGGATGAACGGAAGCACAAAGATCAGGCGTACGGTATTGGCCTCTTTTCCGAAGTAGGCGGCAATACCGCTGGCCACACCACCGATCTTTTTATCATCCGGATTGCGGAACAGGCGTTTGCCTTTATAACCTTCCAGGTTCCGGGAAGGTAAAAAGATCCACAGCAGGATATAGATCAGGAAGCCGGCGCCAAACCCGCCAAAGGCAATAATTGCAAACAGCACCCGTACAATAGAAGGATCGATATTGATCCAGTTGGCCACACCGCTACATACGCCACCCAGCACTTTGTTGTTGGCATCCCGGTATAATTTCCGGCTGCCTGCGGCAAACGCAGTATAGCCACTATTGGATCCGGTTGTTCCGGCGTCTTCCGCAAAATCCTCCGGCCGGCCCATGGTAGCAATCATTTCATCTACATCCTCATCGGTAATATGCGGAGCGCCCTTCCGGAGCTTTTCAAACATCAGTTCGGAAAAACGGGCTTCAATATCGGAAATGATCTCCTCCTTGCCCGGTTCTTTCGAAAAGTGAAACCGCAGGCTTTCCAGGTACTGTTGCACCTTTTGCGCAGCAGAATCTTCAATAGCTATGCTGCGGCCGCCCAGTTGTATGTTGATGATCTGTTTCATTATCGTTGTTTTGTAGTTATAGGGGTTTTGTACTTAAGGTATTCACTGCGTTTGATAATTCGTTCCAGGTTTGTTCCAGCTCTTTATAAAAATCTTCGCCTTTACCGGTAAGCGAAAAATATTTCCGGGGCGGTCCGCTGTTACTTTCCTCCCAGCGGTAGGTAACCATTTCCGCGTTCTTCAGGCGGGTAAGCAGGGGATAAAGAGTCCCTTCCAGGATCTGTAAACCGGCTGCCCGCATCTCTTCAATAATATCACTCGGATATACCTCACCTCTCTTAATAACAGAAAGGATGCAAAATTCCAGGATCCCTTTCCGCATCTGGCTCTGTGTATTATCGATATTCATTTTTAGGGGTTGTTGCACAAAGGTATTGGCAAAATTTAGTATTTGGCAATGCATAGTACCTTGTTTGGTGCTTTTTGCCGGTTGAAGAAGATAAAATGTCGGTGAATAACAGTAGCTTCGTTGAGGTCAATCGAGAACAGGCAATCGTCAATGGTGAATAATTAATTATAAAAAGCTGGATGCTAATCACCGGAAGCCGGATGCTCAATTCAAAATCTCAGATCTCAACCCGCACACATGAACGTATTCATTACCAAACAGATTCCCCAGGCAGGCCTCACGCTTTTGCAGGATGCCGGTATATCATACACCATTGCTGAAAAAACATTGCCGCAGGAAGAACTGATCGCCCGGGTAAAATCCTTTGATGCGCTGCTGAGCGCCGGTTTTGTAAAGGCAGACGCGGGCTTCCTGGAGGCCTGCAACCATTTAAAGGTGTTATCCCTGTTTTCCGTTGGGTATGATAATGTAGATATTGCCGCAGCTACCCGTTTGGGGATCCCGGTTGGCAATACGCCCGGGGTGCTGAGCAGGGCTACAGCCGATACTGCTTTTTTACTGATGCTTGCGGTATCGCGCAAAGCCTTTTACAACTATCATAAAATTTTGGATGGAAAATGGCAGGAATTTGAGCCGGTTGCCGATTTAGGGGTCGAACTGTATGGAAAAACCCTGGGGGTGTTTGGGCTGGGGAAGATCGGCTATGAAATGGCAAAGAAATGCCGGGCCGCTTTTGACATGCAGGTGATCTACCACAACCGGAAACCCAACCCCGAAGCCGAAGAAGCACTGGATGCCCGGTATGTTTCTTTTGAGGAGCTGCTGGCACAAAGCGATGTGCTTTCCGTACATGCCAACTTTTCGCCGGAAACAAAAGGCCTTTTTAATAAGGAGGCATTTGGGAACATGAAAGCCGGGTCCATCTTTATAAATACCGCAAGGGGTGGCCTGCATAACGAGGCCGACCTGAAAGGAGCCCTGGATCATCAAACGATTTGGGGCGCCGGCCTGGATGTAACCAACCCGGAACCGATGGACCCCCAAAACCCGTTGCTCAAAATGCCCAATGTATGTGTGCTGCCGCATATCGGCTCCGCTACGGTAGAAACCCGCGATGCGATGGCCGTAATGGCGGCAAAAAATGTGATCGCCGGCTTAAAGGGTGAGCCGTTGCCAACAGTGGTGAATGCAGCGGTTTACGAAAAATAGGGCTGCCCGCTGCATGGCGGGATACCGGCTCTTTTAAAATCATCGGCGTTTTGGGCAGGTGGCGGGCTATATATAGCCGTCCCGGACCAGGCGTTAGCTGCATATTTTACTAAAACCAATTTTTAAGATTCACGGGCCGCGTTTATTTAAGCGCCGGTTATTTTTATCATATTTCTGTTAAGAAAATACATCTTTTGTTAATAACTGTCTAAAGCCGACCCGGTTATGGTCTGTCCCGGGGCAATGCCGGGTAAAAACTTGCAAACATTTGTTGTATGTTTGAACGCTTGTTTACAAGACAATAATGTCTATTTACGTATTAAAAAATGTATGATCGAATGAAAAAAAGTTTTCTGTTGCTGCTGGTTTTGGTTACCGCAGTATTCCGTTCCCATGCGGATGAAGGAATGTGGCTGCCGCAGTTACTGGGCCAGCAGGTGTATAACGACATGGTAAAAAAAGGCCTGAAGCTTAGCAAGGAGCAATTGTACAGCATTAATAAAAACTCGTTAAAGGATGCCATCATCATTTTTGGCGGTGGATGTACAGGCGAAATTGTGAGTTCCGAGGGGCTGATCTTTACCAACCACCACTGCGGGTATGACGCTATCGCCACTGCAAGCACGGTTGACCATAATTACCTGCGCGACGGTTTTTATGCACGTAATAAAGGAGAAGAAATAAAAACCAAACTAAGTGTGCAGTTCTTATTGCGTATTGAAGATGTAACCAAAGAAGTAACTGAGGCCCTGGGTACCCTGAGCGGAAAGGCACGGGCCGACAAACAGACGGAGGTGCTGGCGGCGATCAATAAGCGGATGAGTGATGCAGCAGCCAGTATTGAAACCCGGGTGAGTCCCCTGTTTAAAGGCAACCAGTACCTGGCTTTTGTGTATGAACGGTATAGCGATATCCGCCTGGTAGGAACGCCTCCCGAAGCTGTTGGTAAATTTGGCGGTGATACGGATAACTGGGAATGGCCCCGCCATACCGGCGATTTTTCCGTGTTCCGTGTGTATGCCAATAAACAAAATAAACCGGCTGGCTATGACCCGGCCAATGTTCCCTTAAAACCCAAATGGTTCCTGCCCGTTTCTTTAAAAGGCGTTAAAGAAGGCGATTTTGCCATGATCTGGGGATATCCCGGCGGAACCAACCGGTATGAATCCTCCTACGGGATCAAACTGGCTACGGATGTAAACAATCCTACCCTGGTGGAATTAAGGGATGTGCGTTTGAAATATATGTTTGAGCAGATGAAAAAGGATCCGGCCATAAAGTTGAAACTGGCTTCCAGCTATGCCGGTATTGCCAATTACTGGAAATTTTTCGATGGAGAAACCAAGCAACTGCTGAAGTATGATGTGTACGGACAAAAGAAAGCCGCAGAAGATCGATTCAATGCCTGGGCAAAAGGAAAACCCGAATACCAGGATATTTTTTCAGACTGGGCCAGGGCCTATGAAGACTGGAAACCTTATGCAAAGGCAAGGGTGTATCTGAATGAAGGCATTATGGGCTCTCCGCTGATCGGCTTTGCTGCATCGCTTACTGCGTTAAGAAATGCACTGGCAGCCGGTGCGCCTAAAGCGGATCTCGTTAAAATGGCGGCCGGTTTATCCGATGCGCGGGACGAATTCATAAAGGAAGAAGACAAGCCTTCCGACCAGAATATCCTGGCAGCCGTTACCCAGATGTATTATGAGCATGTAGATAAAAGCCAGCAGCCCGAAGCGTTTTACAATGAGCTGCAAACAAAATATGGCAATCTTGCGGATGCCGCTACCTATAAAAAATATGCAGCGGATGTATTTGCCAACAGCTTTTTATTTGATGATGCAAAATGGAAGGCATTTGCAGAGAACCCGGAACTGAAAACACTGGAGGCTGATCCGGCATTTGCACAGGCGGGGGCATTTATCCGTAACTACCAGCAGGGCGTAGGTCCCAAATACCAGGAATTTACGGCAAAGAATAATGATTATGGCCGTTTATACCTGAAAGGGGTAATGGCCATGAACCCAACAACGGCAAAAATGATGTACCCGGATGCCACTTTTACCATGCGGGTAAGCTACGGACAGGTAAAAGCATACAAGCCCCGGGATGCTGTATTTTATGATTATGTAACCACTTCAAAGGGAATACTGGAGAAATATAAACCCGGTGATTACGAATACGACCTGCCGGCAAAACAGATCGAGCTATTGAAAAAAAGAGATTTTGGTCAATATGCCGACCCCGTACGCAAAGACCTGGTAATAGGCTTTATTACTACCAACGACATCACCGGCGGTAACTCCGGGTCACCGGTAATTAACGGCAACGGAGAGCTGCTGGGCCTGGCCTTTGATGGTAACTACGAGGCCCTGAGCCACAAACTGGCTTTTGACAAAGACCTGAACCGGACCATTAACGTAGATATCCGCTATGTACTGTGGTGCATCGATAAACTGGGCGGGGCCACCAATATTATTAACGAATTGAAACTGGTACGGTAAACCTGTAATGATTTTTTGAACGTTATTGATGGATAGAAAGCGGCGCATAAGCGTCGCTTTTTGTATTTTTAGCACATGCAATCACTCGTTATTACAAAGATCGATCTCAACAAACTGTTCATTCCCTTAAAGGAACCCTTTATCATTTCGCTGGGGCCGCTGTACAATGCGGAAAGCGTTATTGTAAAAATAGAAACCAATACCGGTATCACGGGTTGGGGAGAGTGCAGCCCGTTTATGAGCATCAACGGAGAATCGGCAGATACCGGGTTGGTGGTGGGGCGGTACTTTGAAAAAGCCCTGTTGGGAACGGATCCCCTGGCGATTGGCGACCGTATCGCAGATATGGACCGGATCATTTACGGGAACAAAAGCATCAAAAGTGCGTTTGATATGGCGCTGTATGATATTGCGGCAAAGCATGCCGGCCAGCCGCTTTACAGGTTCCTGGGCGGAAAAAAGGACAAGGAGATTGCCACCGATTATACCGTAAGTGTGGGAGCGCCGGAAAAAATGGCGGCGGATGCCTTGAAAATAAAAGAACAGGGATTCCCGGTGATTAAGGTGAAGATCGGTAAAGGCGGTGCGCAGGATGTGGAACGGATCCGGGCGATACGGGCGGCTGTGGGTAATGAGATTCCGCTACGGGTAGATGCCAACCAGGGCTGGAGCAAAGAGGAAGCCATAGAAACCCTGAAAGCCCTGGCACCTTTTAACATCCAGCATTGCGAAGAGCCTATTCCCCGCTGGCAATTTACGGAGCTGCCAGACATAAAGGCGCAAAGTCCCATTCTCATGATGGCGGATGAAAGCTGTTGTGACCAGCACGACGTGCAACGGCTCATTAAAATGGGGGCCTGCGATCGCATCAATATCAAACTGGGAAAAAGCGGCGGTATTTATAATGCCCTTGAAATGATCCGGCTGGCAGAAGCGGCCGGCATGGAAATACAGATCGGCGCCTTCCTGGAATCGCGGCTGGCTATGACAGCCTTTGCGCATCTCGCGCTTTGCAGTCCGAATATTGTTTATTTTGATTTTGACACCGCGCTGATGTTTAGCGAAGATCCTGTAACGGGCGGTATGGTGTATAAAGAAAAAGGCGTAATAGAAGTGCCGGATGCTCCGGGGATCGGGGCGGTAATAAAGGAAGACTTCCTCAAGCCGGCATAACAGATATAAGTGATCAGCATTTAGCCATCAGCGTCTCAAATCTGCAATCTGCAATCTGAAATCTCAAATCTGCAATCTGAAAACTAAATGCTGATCGCTGTTATTACTGCGGCTCTTTGGCCAGCTTCTGCTCCCACTCCCAGGCGGTACGCATCATGTCATCCAGGCCATATTTGATATCCCAGCCCAGGCTTTTTACCGCATGGTCGTTATTGGCATAGATGGCGATCACATCACCGGGGCGGCGGGGACCGATTTCATAATTCAGTTTGGTGCCGCTTACTTTTTCAAAAGACTGAATGGCTTCCAAAACCGTAACCCCGTTTCCGGTACCCAGGTTGAAGATCTCGTAATTGCTTTTATTTTTTACTTCTTCCAGGTATTTTATGGCCAGGGTATGCGCATGAGCGATATCGCTTACATGGATAAAATCACGCAGGCAGGAACCGTCGCGGGTATCATAATCGGCCCCATGAACCGTCATTTTGGGCAGCTTGCCAATGGCGGTTTGCGTAATGGCCGGAACCAGGTTTTGTGGCCGGCCAATGGGCAGTTCCCCAATCTGGATAGACGGGTGCGCTCCTACCGGGTTAAAATACCGCAGCGCGATCACATTGGTGTCAAACACTTTTGCAAAATCAGACAGGATCTGTTCGCCCATTTGCTTGGTAGCGCCGTAAGGAGACTCTGCAGGCTTGGTAGGCGTGGTTTCCACTACCGGTATAGAATCGGGATTGCCGTAAACGGTACAGGAAGAGGAAAAAACGAAATAAGGGGTATCAAAATCCCGGGCACATTTTAATATGTTGATCAGGGAATTCAGGTTGTTTTCATAATAAACCAGGGGCATTTCCACCGATTCGCCCACCGCTTTATAGGCGGCGAAGTGGATAATGCCGGTAATATCCGGGTTTTCTTCAAAAATAGCATGGGTATCGTCAAAATTGCAGAGGTCTACTTTATAGTTCTTTACATTTTTGCCGGTAATTTTTCCAACATTTTCCAGCACAAAGGGCTGCGAACGGCTGTTGTTATCTACTGAAATGACCTCATACCCGTTTTCAATTAAATCAACGATTGTATGCGACCCGATATAGCCACAACCACCTGTCACCAAAATCTTACTCATATAAATTTTATTGAGTTACAAAGGTGCGGATTTTTTCGTTAGGTTCAGGGCGCCGGCCCGATTCCGGATGCAATGCCGGTTGGTTGAGACCGCAGATGCGCTACCAGCTTTACTGGTATTCAAAAATATTGCAGTGGAAGCGCCACAACCGCCATCAGCGTATCTGCGCCAGATAAAAAAATCGCTTACATAAACGGCATTGATTCTGAGTTTGAAAAAAGCAGGATAGATCAACATACAAAAAAAGTACCCGGATCCGGGTACTTTTTGTATTTAAATATCAATGCTTCTAAAATGTTACTGGATACCCGGCACCACCAGTTTCATAATGAAATAAACAATACTCGCCAGTACGGCGCTTACCGGAATCGTGAGAATCCAGGCCCAGATGAGGTTAATGGTTACCCCCCAGCGCACGGCCGACAGGCGCTTGGTGGCGCCCACGCCCATAATGGCACCGGTGATGGTATGCGTGGTACTTACCGGGATCTTCATGGCTTCGGTGGCAAACAGGGTAAGCGCTCCGGCTGTTTCCGCGGCCACCCCTTCAAAAGGCGTCACCTTGGTGATTTTGGTTCCCATGGTTTTTACAATCTTCCAGCCGCCGCTCATGGTACCCAGGGCAATGGCGGTATAACAGGCCAGCGGTACCCAAACCACCATGTGATTCAGGTTGTAAGAGCCGGGATCATAGGCCACCAGGGCCGCCATAATGATACCCATTACCTTCTGGGCATCGTTTCCGCCGTGCCCAACGCTGAAAATAGCCGAAGAAACCAGCTGCAGCCGTTTAAACCAGATATTGGCACGATGTGCATTAAGTCCACTCAAAAACAGGGAAAAAATGGCCATGACGATCAATATCAGCCCTAATAGGATGTATTTGAAGTTATGGGAGTAAAAGATGACCTTTAAAAAATAAGACTCATAATGCGATTTAAGTTTCTCAGGATCGGTTTCCAGAACAAAACTCAGGAATACCAATACGGCGACGATTATAAGAAGAGAGAAAAATTTTACCCGCCATCCTTTTTTAAAGGAGTTGATAAACCAGATGGAGAAAAGGAAGGCCACAATCATCCCGATGATGGGTGCCAGGAATATAAACGCGGCAATGGTCAGGATAACACTTGAGTTTACCGCAGTAAAGGGATTGCCCTCCCCCATTCCGATGGCATGGGAAATACCGGCTCCGGCAAAACCGCCGATAAGGGTATGCGATGAGGATGAGGGAATACCCCGCCACCAGGTAAAAAGGTTCCAGATAATTGCCGCAATGAGCCCGGCAAAGATCACGTTAAGATCGATAAAGTTTTCTTTCACCGTTTTTGCGATGGTATTGGCTACGCCATGATCTTTAAAGATAAAGTAAGCTACAAAGTTGAACAGGGCTGCCCAGATTACCGCCTGAAAAGGCGTGAGGACCTTTGTAGATACAACGGTAGCAATGGAGTTGGCTGCATCATGAAACCCGTTAATATAATCAAAGATCAATGCCAGGGCTATGATAACAACGAGGTAAGTAAACATAATTAATGTGCTAATGTGCTGATTTGATAATAAGTCAGGGATGAGCCGTTTGTATCGGTATACAGGAGGATCACCGGTAATGACCTACGAACCGTTCTTATGCATATTTAATAATAATGGATTCGATTACGTTGCCTACATCCTCACATTTATCCGTAACCACTTCCATTGCCTGATATACTTCTCTTTTCTTGATCACTTCTTTTGCATCGGCCTCCGTATCAAATAAATATTCGATACTTAAGTCAAAAACGTCGTCTGCCTGGTTTTCGATGCTGTTTATTTTTACCAGGGCTTCCGTGATATTACGTACTTTTTTCATATCCCGGAGCTCCATCACTGCTGCCTGCACCTGCTCGGCCGCCTGTACGATCAGTTCGGCCATTTTCTGTATGCCGGTTTCATTCGGGTTTACCCGGTAAGTAGTGATCTTTTTAGCGGTGGCGTAAATATAGTCGGCAATATCATCCAGCGAAGTGGCCAGATAATGAATGTCTTCACGATCGAAAGGAGTGATGAAATTCCGCCCCAACTCCGTAAAAACGCTGTGGGTCAGCTCATCATTACCATGTTCCATATCAATAATGGACTGGGAAAGGGAATTCCGTTTATTGATATCGGTTTCATTGACCATCTGCTTTAAAAGTTTCCCCATAGAAGTCACATTGGCTGCTATTTTTTCAAACAATTCAAAAAAAACGGTATTGCTGGGGGTAAAGATTTTGAGAAATGAGTTAAGTCCCATGGTATGTTTTTAAAATTGGTGGCAAAATTATCCCGTTCGTTGAAGTATCACCATAAAATTACAGGAATTAATAATTCCTTAATATAGGAATTGCGGTTTCATTTGGTTTTTAACTTACAAAACCCGTATTTATAGCGGAAAACAGGCTGGGTTTTCAACAGGAAATGCATAGCGGCGCTGCGGCTTAATATTAAGGTAATGTTGCGATGACGATTTGGTAACATCGGGGTAACGGTGAGATAACAATGCGATTTGACTTTTGCAGCAAATATTCTATATGCAAATTAGGCTGCTGTTTGTTACGCTCCTCGCTTTTGTTTCTCATATTGCTTTTTCTCAGGGCAAGCTTTCAGGAAAAATCACAGATGGGGAGACCGGTTCACCTATTGTGGGCGCATCCGTAACAATAACAGGAGAACAAAAGGGAGTAACAACTGACGTAGATGGCGGATTCTATATATCAATAAAGAAAAATGTCAAATACAGCCTGACCGTTTCGAGTGTTGGTTATCAAACAAAGGAAGTTGCTGATATACAGATTTCAGATACAGAAATTCCTGTAGTTAACATCACATTGGATAAATTCAACCAACAATTGCAGGAGGTAGTGGTAAAATCAAGTGCTAAAAGAGAATCTGTTGCTTCTCTTTATAATGTACAAAAATTAAGCTCCTCTATTTCCGACGGTATATCGGCAGATATTATTAAAAAATCTCCTGACCGAAATACGGGAGACGTATTAAAAAGGGTAAGTGGGGCCTCTATACAAGATGACAAATTTGTTATTATAAGGGGGCTCAGTGAACGCTATAACACCGCATTATTAAATAATGCAATTTTACCGAGTACTGAGCCGGATAAAAAAGCCTTTGCTTTTAATATTCTGCCTTCTTCTATAGTGGATAATATTGTTGTTTACAAATCTGCTACACCTGATCTTCCGGGTGATTTTGCGGGAGGGGCTATAAAAATAACGACCAAACAATACCCTACAACAAAATTAAGCGAACTTTCTCTTTCGATAGGATATAACACCCTAACCACATTTAAGGAAACGAAAACATCAGAACCGAAGGGCAAGCTGGACTTTCTTGGATTTTTCGATTATTCCAGAGATCTTCCAAACTCATACTATAAATACCGGAATAACTTTATAGGACTTCCCAATGACTACAAAATTGCAGTTACTAAGTTATTCTCTAATAGTTACGGGTATAAAAATGGCCCCAGCGCCTTGCCCAATTTAAGTCTGAGCTATACAGGCGGCAACTCCAAATTGTTTTCCGGAGCAAAGAAGCTGGGCTATATTTATTCAATTGGATATGGAATAGGACAGCAATTTAAACCTTCGGAACTAATAGAATATGATATTGCAAAAACAGGATTATTTAACTATAATACGGATGCGCATATTCAAAAAAGAAATCTAAACGCCCTGGTGAACCTTACCTATTCGTATAACAGTAATAATACGATTTCATGGAAGAATCTCTTTAATAATGACTTTTCTGTTACAACAGCGGCGAGAAGCGGGGTCAACACTTCCAATGGTGCAAACAACGCCATTTATTTTAAAAGCTCCCAAAATGAGGCTCGTCAGGATGGAATATTCAACTCTGTTTTTGAAGGTAAACACAAGATGAATAAAAGTGTTATAGACTGGAATGCGTCTTACTCTTTAACGTACAGAAACGAGCCGGATCAGCGTATTCTCACGTTTACTTCTACAGACAACAGCAATTTCGTTCGCAAAGTATCAAATGAAAACTCTCCGTCGATTCAAAATGCAGGACGTATTTATTCTAATCTGAAAGAGAACATTTTCGGTGCAAATTTAAATTACCAGTATCCCTTCCAGTTGTTTAACAACGAACAGAAATTTAAGGCGGGATATGCAGGATATTTCAGATTAAAAGACGTAGAGGTAAATGCATTGGGATATGCCTCTTTATATGCAGGAGGCGCAGAGCTGCCGGCAGGAACGGGCAGCAATCCGTTTGGCATTTTTTCACCTGAAAATATTGATGAATACCAACTTACTGTTGCTAATATTGGTAATAACTCTACCAATTACCAGGGTAA
Source organism: Niabella pedocola (assembly GCF_021044425.1). Classification (GTDB taxonomy): domain Bacteria; phylum Bacteroidota; class Bacteroidia; order Chitinophagales; family Chitinophagaceae; genus Niabella; species Niabella pedocola. The sequence continues at coordinate 2,331,950 of NZ_JAJNEC010000005.1, forward strand.
GGGGTATTTGAATGCAGGTTATCTGATGTTGAATAACCGGTTTTCCAATAAATTGAAATTTGACTGGGGAGTACGCGTGGAAAATTATGATCAGCAGCTTATACCGGTTAGCGGTAGTTTAAAAGTACAAAAGCAGGATCTGGACTTTCTTCCTTCCGGTAACCTTACTTACGAAGTAACGCCGAAATCCAATATCCGGTTAGCAGGCTCTCAATCTGTAAACCGACCTGAATTCAGAGAGATTGCTTCCTACAGTTTATACGACTATACTACGGACTTTATTTACCGCGGTAATCCGGACCTTGTAAGGAGTAAAAATACAAATGGAGATCTGCGATATGAGCTTTTTCCCGCTGCTGGAGAAATCATTTCAATTACTGGGTTCTATAAATACTTTAAAAATCCTATTGAGCAGGTAAACCAGGGTAATTCAATACTCTCCTATCAAAATGCCGAACACGCAAAGGTCTATGGCGCTGAAATGGAAGTTCGGAAAAAACTGAGCTTTATTGATGGAAACTTTTTTAATGCCTTAACCTTTTATACAAATCTTTCCTATATCAAAGGATCTATAAAACTGCAAAATTCCAATATCAATAACGGACTTATGCAAGGCCTGTCGCCATATCTGATCAACGGGGGCTTAAATTATGCAAATGATGATTTTTCCGTTAACGTGTTGTTCAACCGGATCGGTCCCAGGTTAGCGTTCAGAGGCCAGGGTGATGCAGGTGTAGATATTTACGAAAAACCGAGAAGTGTTCTTGATGCACAAATCAGCAAAAAGTTCGCCAGAAATAAACTGGAATTGAAGGCAACAATAAGTGATATCCTGGCTCAGCCCTTCGTTATGTACTATCGGTTTGATAAATCGAAAACAAACCCTGAATATGACAGTGAAGGCGACCGGGTTACACGGCGCTATAAGCTGGGAACATCGGCTAATTTATCTCTGAAGTATAATTTTTAAAACAAAAAAAGCAAACATGAAAAATTTAAAGATGATGTCCGTAATTGCTCTTGCAGCAGTTGTATATTCATCATGCGGCAGTAAAGGAGAAGATCTTCCCCCTCCTGTAACACCTCCCGGACAGGCAGGAACTGTTGATATTCGTGGAAGTATTTCATCCAGCCAAACATGGACAAAGGATAAAAAATATCGGTTAAGAGGGTATGTGTATGTTGAAAGTGGAGCAACACTTACCATTGAAGCGGGTACACAAATTATATCTAACAAGGATTCTGCGGGGGTACTGGTTGTTTATAAAGGAGCAAGAATAAACGCTATTGGTAAAAATAACGATCCCATCGTCTTCACATCGGCCGAGACAACCCCGGCTCCGGGTGATCTGGGCGGTCTTGTGTTAGTGGGTAATGCTACAGGAAACCGTAATCACCAGGAAATTGAAGGCGGCGTTGATGCTGCGCATAAAGCCTTCGGAGGTACAAATGATGCTGATAATAGCGGAACATTGCAATATGTTCGGATTGAATACGCGGGCAAGGCGGTAAATCCCGGTGACGAGGTGAATGGTCTTTCTTTATATGCTGTGGGAAATGGCACAACCATTGATCATATTCAGGTTGTTAACGGATTGGATGATGCCTATGAATTTTTTGGAGGAACCGTAAATTGTAAATACCTGATTGCTTACAACAGCGCAGATGATGATTTTGATATGGATGATGGATACCGTGGTAAAATCCAGTTCGCTGTTTCTGTTAAAGCACCTGGTTTTACAGATGATAAGGGTACTTCCGGAGATATTTCCAATAATTTTGAGGTGGACAATACAAACGGGAAAATTCCTTATACAACAACACCAATTACGCACCCGGTGCTTTCAAACTTCACGGCGATCGGACCGAATAACGCCGCAGGTACTTCTGCGGACTATGGTTATGGCATGCGTTTCAGAAGAGGAAGCCAGGTTGTGTTGGCAAATTCAATTGTAATAGGAGGCCAAAAAGCCGGGCTGGTAGTTGAAAATGCAGAAACGCAGCAAGCGTTTGTTGATGGTAATGGTATGTTCTACAACAGTCTGCTGCATTCCGTAACACAACCGTTCTTTGCCAAAGACGCTACAATCCTTACGGATGCTTCGTTGCAAACCCTTGCCTTGGGAACTTATGCAAGCAAGTTACTTGCATCTGGAACAGATGCAGGATTAACGGATCCGTTTAATGCTGCTACACCAAACCTGCAGCCAAAATCGGGAACAATGGCTTTGACTACTGCCGGTAAATTTGATAAGTCGGATCTGAATGATGCCTTTTTTGTAAAGACGAACTATATTGGTGCATTTGACGGAACAAATGACTGGACGCAAGGATGGACTGTATGGGGTGCAAAATATAATATTACAAAAAAGTAATTGATATTTCTTTTGGAAATAAAAAGCGCTTCTTCGGAGGCGCTTTTTTTGCATACAGAGGACAGCCTTTTGCCTTTGAAGTGCTTGTGGAGCCTTAATAATGGAGAGAAGGGCTGCGCTTGGTAATAAGGGCTCTTTTCGGGGACGAAAAAAGATCCCTCTTGCCGGGCATCAGTGCCTATGAATAGAACCGGGATCTAACGGTCAATCAACCGGTTTTTTACAAATTCATCAAAGAAAAATGCCCGGTACGCATCGCCGATGGGTAGCTCGTGTTCGCGGATGCGGATGCTGTTATTGCTGAAAGAAGCAATATGCTCCACGTTGATGAGATAGGACTTGCTGATGCGTACAAAAACCTGCTGCGGCAATTGCTCGTGGATGGTTTTTATATTCATGGCGGTAATGAGCTTCCTGTTTTCCAGGTAAAGCACTACATAATCCTTTAGGCCCTCAATAAACAACACCTCCCGGAAAAGGACCTTATAATACTTCCGCTCCGATTTTATAAACATATAATGGGCGGCAACCGATGCAATGGTATTATGGGTTGGTTGGTGCAGCAAACCATGGTAGGCGATGGCTTTTTGTACCGCTTTCAAAAACCGGTCGTGATGGATGGGCTTTACCAGGTAATCGATGGCCGACAGCTCATAACTGTCAATGGCGTACGTTGTATGGGCCGTAATGAAAATCACCAGGGTGGTGCCGGAAAGTGCCGCCGCCAGCTCCAGCCCGCTCATGCCGGGCATTTCAATATCCAGAAAAACCAGGTCTGCAGGATGCTGTTGCAGGAACAGGAGCGCCGATGCCGCATTATTGAAACTACCCGTAAGCCTTAATTCCGGGATACCGGCTATCAGCAATTGCACCCCTTCACGGGCCAGTGGCTCATCATCAATAATAATGCAGTTCATAATGGTAAAGTTAATACAACCTGGTAATGATCCGGAGCCTCGTCTATCTGAAGATGGTGCCGGCCCTGGTACAGCAGCTCCAGTCGCCGGATCACATTTGCCAGGCCCAGTCCGCCCTCTTTAGGACGGATGCTGGCCATTGCAGGACGGGAGTTTTTGCAGGAAAAATAAAGTTCGGTGTCCGTGGTTTTAAACAGCAGGTGCACCTGCGATCTGCCGCTCGGATCCGCGCTGTGCTTAACGGCATTTTCAACAAAACTGATGAATAAAAAAGGCGGCACCATCCGGTTTTCAGAAAGCTGCGCTGCAGTGATGCTGAATGTAAACTGATCCCGCCGGAGCTGCTCCAGTTCCAGAAAATCATTCAGGAAGCGGATTTCTGAAGCCAGCAATACGGCAGCGCGTGCGCTATCGTATAACTGGTAGCGCAACAGGTCGGAAAGTTTTACCAGAACGGTTGCGGCCAGTACAGGATCTTTCTGAATAAGAATATGGGTATTATTGAGCGTATTAAATAAAAAATGCGGGTTTACCTGGCTTTTAAGCTGGTTGAGTTCCGATTGCAGTCTGGCCACTTCTATTTGCCGGAAACGGTCAGCATCTTCGATCCAGCGCTGGAGTAATTTAATACTGGTAGATGCTGCCAGCAATACACAGAGGGCAAAGAGAAAGGAAAACACCGTATCCAGGGTAATCGTCTCGTCTTTTGGCGGTATGATCCGGTAGGGAGCAATCAGTTGCCGGCCACCTTCAAAGATGAGAAAAAAACAGCCGATGGCGGTAAGAAATACCAACAGGAAATAACTAAAGTAGCGGCGCCGGAATAAAAAACGGGGTACAAAGTAATACATATTCAGATAAGGGAGACCCGTAAGCCAAACCAGCAATACCACTTTCATAATGACTGCTCCTGCCAGGCTGTACTCATCATTTTTGCTTTTTACCACCAGCAGCCCGATCAGCAAAATGCAAAGCAGGTGCCGCCAGGGGCGCCATTGAGGACTCATAAAAAAACGCAGCCACAGGTTGTTGCTCCGGTCCTGAGCCAGCTCGGTATAAGGGGTTGCCATATCTGCAAATTAGGATTTTTAAGCGATTGAAGAAACGCGCGTGCAACGCTGTGCCCGGGCTTTTTTAAAAGTATAAGTGCCGGGAGGGTTGGTATAAAAAACAGGAGGGTTGGTATAAAACCTGCCGGTTGCGTAATAGCGGCTGATACATTTGTTTTTTATAATGAGGCAGTCTTTTTATTTTCCGATGAGGCAGCAATACCGGAAGTGTATGTACCTGGCGGCTTTATTGCTGATAGCGGTCGGGGCCCGGGCATACAGCTATGGAGAGCATAAGGAAATCGGGGACCAGGCCTTTGCACTGTTCCTCAAACAATATGGTTTCAGGCAGAACGATTCGCTCCTGTACTACTATTGGGGAATAACAGCAACGGATAAAACCGGTTGCTTTTTCCCGGAGCTATCCGGTGATGATGCGCTTCAGGTTACCTATGGTATGTTGAACGCATTGAGCGGTGATCATGAAAGCGATCCGTTGTTACTGGAAGAACAATTGCGTAGCCGCCATTCGGTGATCCGTAAAATTGCTGCCCTGCATCAGCAATATCTTGCCATGGGGTATGCCGCGGCCCCGGATGGAAAACTAACCCGGGTAGACCTGCGTTATGCTTTGCTGGCGGCGGTGAATCTTGCCCATTTTTACGAATACGGGAAAACCTTCCGGCAACAGTTCCGGCATTTTAGTAAGACATTTATCCGGGATTGCCAGAACCCTTCGGCAGTGCCGGCTGCTTTTAAAAAACTGGGGAAGACGAATACGCTTAACATGTATGTATCGCTGCATATACTGGCCATGGACCTGGCAGAACAGGGCGGACGGCTGGCCCGGGACGGCAACGGGGAAGGTGCCCGAAAATTGCTGCTTTACGCCCTGCTTTTTAACGGGTTTGCCGATCATTTTCTGGAGGATGCTTTTGCTGCCGGGCACCTGGTAGTAAACCGGAGCATACTGGCCACTATTACAAATAACAAGGCCTTGCATGATTTTTATTCCGAGCATGGCTGTACGGTTGTAAACAGCAAGGGCGAACGGTGGCATGCCTATGGCGACGGCCAGTTTAACCGCCACCATCACCGCTGGCAACACCAGGCCACATTGGGTGCCCTCCGTTATGAGTCGTATACCTCCGAAGCCCGTCGCATTATTGAAGCGGTGCGGCTTTCATTGAATGATGTGGCCAACGCTTTTTATGCGGCTTACCACAATGAAACAGCCATACCGTTCCTGCAAACCATTCCCGATGATCCGGAAATGCAACCCGCCTTTTTCCTGGAGCATCTTTCTGCGCTCCGGCTGGTGCCCCTTCCCTTTGGATCTGATCTTTCTGTATGGATTGAATCTGCATCCCTGCTGACCCCTGAAAACCGGCAGGCCGTGCAGCCATTACAGCATCGCAATTTTATCCGCAACCGGGTCGCCAATTCTTTTATCATCACCACAACCGGGGCTTTTGCCGATCATCAGCTTAAAGGGGCAGGCCTCCGGTTCAATGCCGGTAATTTCAGCCGGAAATTTGAGTATAACAGCGGCGGAACAAAGAAGGGCATGCTGGATTACTGGCATGGGTATACCGTTAGTTACGACCTGCTGGATATAAAGCCCGTGCCGGAGTCATCCGTATTTCAGCGGGCACAACTGCTAAAGGCCGGCATCCGCAGCAATGTAGATTATTGGGTCAGCAACCGCAAATTTGTAGGCTTGTACAGTTATATGGAGGCAGGCCTGCAATTTTCCGCAGGCAGTACGTCTTTTGTATTTGTTCCTTCTGCCGGTATCCAGTTTGCATCGCTCTTTAATCTGAATTATTACAATATGCCGGTTTGGGCAAGGGTGCCCCTGCAATACCTGTTGCCGCTCAAGTTCCGGGCGGGCAGCATCATCGCCCCGCGTAATAAACCCCGCTTTTTTTCTTCCCTGGATCTGGACCTGTTTTTTTGAGTGTACGGTGCTGTGAGGTCTGATAAAAGCGAGCTGCAAACCCCACAGCACTGTTGCTTTTTGTAATAAAAAATCTGTGATAAAATTTCTTATTACAAAATCCGTATCACAAATCTGTAATAAGGATTTTGTAATAGTAAAAAATATTACAAATATTTTATTACAGGCACATCGTAAATTTGAACTGGCTAAAACATAACATATGAAATACTTCAGAGCGCAACTGCACCTTACCCAACAGGAACTGGCCGTCTTTTTAGGTGTTTCACAATCCCTTTTGAGTATGTATGAAAAAGACCGGCGCGAACTGCCCACACAGGCATCACTAAAGCTGGCCCGGTTAGAATCGGAGCTTCATCAATTTCAGCAGCAAAAAACAGTACCGGATCCCAAAGAAGCGCAGCGCGAACAAAAAAGAATGCAGCAGCTGGAAAAGCTGCTGGACCGGCAGGCCCGAAAAGCGGAGGCGGATCTGCTGCGTTTAGGCGAGGCGCTGGATAAAATGAAGCAGCAGCAAAAACAACTCAGCCTGAAGCGGAAGTTTATAAAAAAGCTGATGATACCGGGAAGTTCCTGGCTGGAAGATAAGCCCTTGCTGCAGAACATGGAGCTTGATGCGGAAGCGGCCCTGGATGGTTGTAACCTGGTCAGCCAGCAAAAGGCCGCGTATCAATTGTTGTTGTTAAAAGCCCGGATAAAGGCGGCGCGGCAGGTACAGCAAACAGTAAGGCAATCGCTGAAGCGTTGGCCGGGGAGTGAGGGCTGATAACCAACTGCTGCTACGGATGATAGGCATAGGCCACCTCGTACCGCATATTTTTCAGCTGTGGCAGTAGCCGGCCCATGGGCAGGTCGTCCTTCTGGGGGGTGGGTTCGCAAACGGAGTATTGTTCCCCGTTAAAAACAATGGAAGTACCTACGGGTTTTTCCAGCTTCACGGCGATGGTAACATGTTGCGGATACACCAGCACGATCATGGGCCGGTTGTAAAGTTCTTTTACCAGGTAGAAAAAGAACAGCACCCGGTCTTCACAATCGCTGCCTTCGTACAGCAGGGTTTGTTCCGGCGTCAATCGCTTTTCCCGGCCAAACTGGCGGGTGTCTTCCTCAAAAGGAAATGCATACCGTGTAAAGCGCATCAGGTAATCGATGCCATCTTTTACAGAACGGCCTTTCAGTTCTTTTTTCAACATAGGAATGAGCGATGCATGGGTGGCATTGCTCACCGGTATGGAAAAATACGTACTGTAATCTACGGTCGGATAGTTGGCAAACAAGGTTTTGATCTTGGGATTTACCTTTACCTGGTAATCATAATCCTGGTTATAAACGGTAAACTTAAGATCCCGGGTGATATAATCTCCGGTTTCGAAACGGGGCAGTTTGGTAACCTTATAGGAAAAAGACCGCTGCTGTGGAACAACAGGAAGCTCCACTTCCTTAAAGGGCGTTTTTTCAAAATCAATATTGCTACCATAGTCGTGATAGTTGAGGCATACATATTGTTTGTCCTGCTTCATCCGGTAGGGAATATTGTATATGTTTTCATCGCTTTGGATATAGAACAAGAGCTGCCGGCCATGCAGGCTGAGCATCGGGTTAAAGCCGGATTGCAGCATAAAGTACCACTTGTACAGGGTATACCGGATATAGTTCTGCTCTTTCGGGCTGATTTGCTGCACTACGGCACGCACCAGCTGGTAATACAGCCAGTCGTCTGCACCCTCCGCTGTTTCGTATTTTTTTAAAGCAGCCAACACCCCGGAATAATCCTTTTGCCGGATGGTGGTGTAAAAATTAAGAATGCTGGAGTCGGATAAGGTGTTTTCATCAATCTCTACCCGTTGCGCTTCGTTGCAAACAAATTGAATACTGTCGCCATAAAACAGGAATTGCACTGTTTTAGGGCCGCTACCCGCATATATTTTTGAAATCGACAGGATACAGCACCATATAAGCAACACTTTTTTCATTGCACCGGAATCTATCCAAGTTACAAAATTTAATGATTATTTAATATTAAATTTTGGAAGATCCCGTATAAGACATAAAAAGGAGTGCAGTGTCATAGGGCTCCGCTGAGAACGTAGACCATAGATACTGAAATAAATTCAGCATGACAAAAGAGGCTGCCTTTCCTTCCTCCCGGTGTCTCCTGAAAGGGACGCCGGGACGTACCGCCACAAGAAAGCGGGGCGCTCTTTCGAGCAGCCCCGCTGAGAAATGGGAACCTCTGGCGTAAAACGCTTTAATACCCGGGATTTTGTACCAGGGCTGTATTTTTATTCATCTCATCCCGGTTGATGGGGGCGTAGTACATTTTATTGACCCATTTCCGGTTTTCGTGGGCTTCATTCACCACCGGCGTATAGGTATAATTATAAATGGTTTCATCATGCCGGTAAATATCGGCCAGTTGCTTTCCAGACTGAAAGGTTCCCACTACATTGATAAATGTAAGTTTGCGGCCCAGGGTTTCCTGGGGAATCATCCAGCGCCGCACATCAAAATACCGTTGTTCTTCAAAAACCATCTCGATCCGTTTTTCGTTCCGGTACCGGTTTTTAAGAGCGGCTCCTGCGTCGGTAACAGCGGGCATCCCGGAACGGAAACGGATCCGGTTGAGCCATAACCGAGCTTCGGCTTCTTCACCCAGCTCTATACAAGCCTCTATATAATTAAACACGGCTTCCGTATACCGGAAGAAGGGCCAGGGCACCAGTTGTTTGGTATTGGCATCTACAATTTTGGGGTCGGGGTCGGTAAACTTACGCATATAATAACCGGTGCGGCTGCCGTTCCAGTCTTCAATAGCACTGCTGCGGGTGTCCAGCCCGTTAAACGTGATCTTTTTGCCACCGACTACCAGGTCGTATTGTCCGGTCTGGATCTGGTTGGCGGGGTCTACATTCCCGGAGATCAGGTCCCGGGGCTTCCAGGGAGCACCGTCATAGAGGATGGTAGCGTAAAACCGGGGATCGCGTCCAACATAGGGCTTTGCCTTCTGTGCCGGATTGCTCCAGCTGAACGGTGTGCCATCTGCCATTTCATAATCGTCTGCCAGCAAACCGATGGGCGTGTTGCCGGCCCAGTTATGGTACCCGTTGGGGCCGTTGTACAGGTTAATGCTTACCCCAGCGCCTGTATTTACATTCAGGTTGTAGTAGCGGCCAAAGATGACCTCCGACCCGGCATTGGCGTCCATACCCAGCGCCTTGCTGTAGCCGCTCATGGCAATGGACATATAATTGGTTTTGCCTTCTGTGGCCGAAACCGGCGCGCCCAGGCTGAGCTTGTACCCGCCTCCGAGATCCATAACGGCCTTAGCGGCTGCTTTTGCTGCCGTCCAGCGCGCCTTCCGGTCGCCACCGGCATAACCAAACAGCTCCGGTTTGGGATGGCTGGCCAGCTCGGGGAGTTTTGTTTTGGCCAGCGGCAGGTAATTCAGATCACTGGCGGCATATAAGAGTACCCGCGACTTGAGCGCCAGTGCTGCCCGTACGCTAGCCCGCCCTTTATCCATGGTGCTGGTGTTCATCAGCCAGATGGCGCTATCGCAGTCGGCCGTGATAAAATTGACGCATGCTTCAAAATTGTTCCGCGGCACATTGTAATCCTGGTTTAAATCGTATACCTGGGTAATAATGGGAACGCCACCGTAATAGCGCAGCAACTGGTGGTAAAAATAAGCCCGGAGAAAATGTGCTTCGCCTTTGAGCCGGTTGGCCAGGACGGTATCGATCTTCGGAGCCGCCAGTTTTTCCAGTGTAAGATTGGCTGCCCGGATATTGTCGTACAGGTTTTTCCAGCTGTAGCTTTCGGGGATCCATCCCACGCCGCTGGGACTGGCACTGCCTTCCATTACGGTGTTGATGTTGCGTCCTGTGTGGGTAAACGTGGCTTCGTCGGTAAGGGAGGCCAGCATCTGTTCGTCAAAGCCGCCTACGCCCAACCCGTATACGCCTGTTCCTCCGCTGTAAATGCCGGTAACAAAGGCCTGGGCCAGTGCGGGGTCCTGCCAGGCGGTTTCTTCGGGTACCTGTCCTGTGGGATCGATGTTCAGAAACTCCTTACTGCAGCTGATAACTGCACATGAAATGACCATAAGGATCAAAAATGGCCGGTATGTATATGTTTTCATTTTTATTGGAATTAAAGGATGAGGTTAAAAACTTACAGTGGCGCCGATGTTAAGGATGCGCGACTGGGGATAATACTGTCCGTTGCCGCTGGTAGATTCGGGATCCCAGATCTTCATTTTATCCCAGGTGATGAGGTTTTGGCCGTTGGCAAAAATGCGGACACTGCTGATAATATTCCGTACCCGTTCCGGCATGGCCAGGTTGTAACCGATCTCCACATTCTTCAGCCGCAGGTAGTCGCTGCTCCGCAGGAAATAGGTATTAAAACGGGCTGCGCCTCCGGTGTAATAGGTATTGCCCCTGCTGGCAATCCGGGGATCCACACTGCTGGGATTGTCAATCGTCCAGCGGTTGTCGAATGAATATTGGAGATAGTTACCGATATCGCCGGACTCCGTGCCGAAAAACAGCAATCCGCCCACAGCGCCCTGGAACATAAAGCTGAGGTCAAGGTTCTTATATCCTACGCTACCGTTAAAACCACCGGTGAAATAGGGGTCGCGGGTTTTGTCGAGGGCCACCATATCATCTCCGTCGATCTTATTATCGCCGTTATAATCTTTTATTTTCATATCGCCGGGCCGGAGCGCACTTGTGAGGGCACTGTAATCCACCTTATTGGCATTAATTTCTGCCTGGTCTCTGAATACGCCGTCATACTGGTAAGCCACGATGGTAAACCCGTTGGTGCCATAGGGTTTACCGGTGGTACGCTGCCATTCCGGTACGCCCGCCGGCTCGCTGGAGTAGAGCACTTTGTTTTTGGCATACCCGCCGTTCAGGCCAAGGGAATAACTTACCTGGCCAATATCATCACGCCAGCCGATCTTAAATTCACCGCCACGGTTCAGCATTTTTCCTTTGTTCACCGGCGGCAGTTTCCCGGAAATACCGCTGCTTTGCGGTACCAGTCCGGTTTCTGCGATCAGCGCTTTATCCCGCAGGTTGCGGAAATAATCCAGCTCCAGAGTAAGGCGGCTGTTTAAAAATGCGGCGTCCAAACCAATATTCATGTTATTACCCACCTCCCAAGTGAAGTTCTGATTGGCCACCCGGTTTTCAATAAGGGTTTGCACTACGGCGTCATTCAGCACATAGGTACTAAAGGGATAAGCGGGAATGAACTGGTATTCGGCCAGTATGCCGCCAAAATAGGGCTCAGCCCCCATCTGCCCCCAGGATCCGCGCAGCTTCAGGCTGTTTACAAAAGAAACGTTGTTCTTGAAAAAGGGCTCTTCAGATACCCGCCAGCCGGCAGTGATCCCCGGGAAAAAGCCAAACCGTTTGGTGGGCGGAAAGATATAAGAACCATCATACCGCCATAAAAACTCGAACAGGTATTTTTCGGCATAGTTATATCCCACGCGGCCAAAATAGCTCAGGCGTGCCCGCCGGTACGATCCTCCGCCATTGTTCTTCTCGAGGTCGCCGCCCACATCCAGCACATCCAGGGCATTGGAAAGATAGTACCGCCGGAATGCACGGAATCCTTCATAGTCTTCGGTTTCCCGCTGTACTCCTGCCAGGAAGGCCACCGTATGTTCCCCGAATTTTTTATCATAGTTCAGCAAGCCGGAAAGATTGATGTTCAACGTGTTTTCCGTCCATTGATTCAGCCTCGGGTCGGTAAATGTAGAACGCAGTTCCCGGGTCAGTTTGGGAGTAACCCCATCCGCTTCATAAGAGCTGCGGTCCCAGGAGTACAGGTACCAGGGCGTTTCGAACCGCTTTTGATTTTTGATGTATTTATCAATGGCCGCTGTACCGGTGATCTTCAGGCCTTCCACACCGGGGATGAGGATCTCCAGTTTTCCGTTGGTTTGTATATAATCCCGCTTGTCGCGGTCGTAACCCGTTTGATTGGTGGCGATCACCACCGGGTTTTGCCCGTATTCGATATCTCTTCCGGGCAGGCCATTGGGCCATACGGCGGGTTCATTGGGCTTGCCGCGCATCAGCATGCGGAAAATTTCCCCGGCGGTTTCGGTGGGAAAGTACCGGTATTCTTCCCGGGCAGCGATGCCCATGGTAAGGTTCATATACTGGTTCAGTTTGGCATCGAGGTTTAAACGGAGGTCGTATTGCTTATAGCCGGTAGCCGAGTTCTTATAATAGGCGTCCTGGTTCTGGTAGCCGATGGAGCCCAGGTAACGGATATTTTCCGATCCTCCGGTGAGCTGGATATTATGCCGCACCTGGGGCGACCATTTTTTAAAAGTAGCGCCAAACCAGTCGGTATTGGGATGCCCCCAGGGGTCGGATCCGTCGCGGTATTGCTGCATATCGTCCGGGAAAAAGCCAACGGGAGAACTTACGGTGGCGCCATTGTCGGTACGCTTATAGGTGCCGGTGGTGGTAAGTGCCTTCCATGCTGCGTTCCATTGATCTACCGGCACATTTTCGTAAACGGCCAGTTCATTCCGGAGGGTGCCGTATTCCACGGCATCGGACATTTTCGGAATACGGGTAGGCTGGGCCCAGCCCTGGTTAAAGGTATAGGACAACAACGGTTTACCGCTTTTTCCTTTTTTGGTAGTGATGAGGATTACCCCATTGGCGGCGCGCGACCCGTAAATGGCGGCAGACGCATCTTTTAATACGGAAATGCTCTCAATATCATTCGGGTTCAGGCGCTCCATACCTCCTTCCCTGTCGGGTACCCCGTCGATTACTACCAGTGCACTGGAGTTGCCCAGGGAGTTGGTACCCCGGATGCGGATCGTGGAACCGTCGTACCCGGGTTCGCCACCAGTATTAATGGCCGTAATTCCCGGAAGCCGGCCGGCCAGGGTATTGGTGAGGTTGATGGTAGGTGTTTTAGCCAGTTCGGCACCTTTTACATCCGCTACGGCGCCGGTAAGCGTTACTTTCTTTTGTGTGCCATAGCCCACCACTACCACATCGGTCAGCTGTTCGGTGGCGTTGCTTTTGAGCGTTACCTGGATGGTTGCCTGGTCGCCGATCACCACTTCCTGCGACTGATAACCCACATGGGAAATGACCAGCGTGCCTCCGGTATTGGGTACTTTTATGGTAAAGTTACCGGATGTGTCCGTAGCAACGCCGGTGGCGGATCCCTTTAGTAAAACGGATGCTCCGCTAATGGGGGCACCGGTTTCATCGGTGATTTTGCCGGTAATGATCTTTTCCGGAGGAGCGGTTCGGGTGTTGCCGGCAGCACTTCCATACAAACCGGGCAGTAAAAAAATAATCAGGAACAGGAACAGGCGTTTGAGCGGAGGCCGCTCAAACAGGGTTGCATAGCCGGCATGGCTACGCAATTGCTGCGTGTACATAGCATTTCTGGTTTAGAGGTTTACATTAAAAAACGGTTGATGGCAAAGACAAGGGCTTACGATCGTTACAGGCTTTGATCAACGGTTACATTTCTCAACCTCTAAAAACGAAAAAAATGAAAAATAATTGTAGAAAGTACAAAATAAAAAACAGGCGGCATCAAAAGACGCCTGTTTGTTGTGCCGGGTTCTTTATTTGCAAGGTCACCCAGCCACCCCTGATTTTCTTTCAAGGTCTATTTCTGCTTTAGGATCTTATCAATGATATATAGATACCGAAACAATCCCGGTTTATCAGGACGGCATGACTATGGGCGACTTTGGTCAGCACCAATCGAATCAAACCCTTTGCGGGTTATCTTGAAATATATTACGGGCTGTAAACAGGAATTGCAATTTCCCCTGAAAATGGTAAAGAAGGGTAATGATATCGTAGGTATCTGTATGGCACCAAGGTTTCCCCTGCATCACCATTGAACCCCTGCCGGCTATTTCTTTTTGTCGAACATCAGTTCTTTAACCTTCTCTTTATCTTCTTTCTCTCTCTTCAGGTCGAACATAGTGCCAAACACATGGTCCCAGATGGTGCTGCTTACGCCAAAGCCCTTATGCTCATCCTTGTAGTGGTGCAAGTGATGATTCCGCCATAATCCTTTCATCCACTTGAAGGGCGGATTCCAGGCGTGAATGGCATAATGCATGGTACCATACATCAGGTAGCCGAGCATAAAGCCAGGGAAAAACATCAGGGCCAGTTTTCCCAGGATCAGGTAAAAGACACCCAGTAACACAGAAGCAATAATGATGCTGGGAACGGGAGGCATAAACAGGCGCTGCCGGTCTCTTGGGTAATGATGGTGGTTGCCATGCATTACATACGCAATTTTTTGTGCAGCAGGATTATCGCTCACCCAGTGAAAGATAAAACGGTGGGCAATATATTCAAAAAAGCTCCAGAAAAAGATACCGATAAAAAAGATCAGCAGCACATAGGCTACAGAATAGTTGTAGGCAACATGACTGTAATACAACATGTACACAATAACCGGAATATACATGCCCCAGATGACCAGCGGGTGTGTCTTCGTCAGCATCTCCAGATAATCGCTCTTAAAAAGTCTTGCCTGCCCCTTGTTGTGTATTTTATCAAACTGCATAGTGCAAAATTAAATCAAAAAAAACAGATACCTCTCTTAATACAACCAATTGGCAAATAACCCCTATGGTTTGTTGAATTAATTGATTAAAATGTTGCTTTCGATCAATGCGTATATACCAACACATGGATCAACGAATGGTTTTAGAGGTAAGAAAATAAATCGTACAAACAAATGTTTGTGTTATTTATAAATCAATTTCCACTGGCTTAGATCCGGGATCACTGTTCTTTTTTTGTTTCGTTCATAGTTATAAATGGTTTGTCCCACTTCTTTAAAAAACGGGTACCCGGTTTCTTCATATTCATATTTATTGTCATTCAGAATGCCGTCCTTATTTACATAGATGGTAGCGCTGAGCATAAACTCAACGTTGTTTTTAAAATCAACCACATAACAATAATCGGTCAAAAAACCATAACTCCAGCCGGCTTTATTAAATACCCGGATATGATCCGGAAGGGGGTCTTTGCCTGCCCTGAAAAAGAAAAATTTGGTATAGCTGTTAAAAAATTCCGCCGTATCATAAGCGGGGAAACGGCTCTCATAGGGCAGCTCCGACATATAAGTGTACAACATGCGATAGTTGTCTGCTGTTAAATGAAACCGTTGTTCGGCTGGTACAGATTTGGGGAACAAGACACTGCGCAATAAGCGATGTCCGTCTTCCAGCGGAAGATTATTGTGTTCTGTAAAGTCCATGGGCTCGTTGATGAGGCTGTCGTTTTTATCCCAATGTCCGTTGCCCACCAGTATTTTGGTAGCGGGAAAGCGGAATTGAAGGTCGCTGTAAGCCGCCGGTTGTGTAAACAGGGTTTTTCCATCCTTTACAAACCGGATGGGATTGGTGTGCCGGTTTTCTTCGGAAGTCATGGGCACAAAACGGCGGGTGATGCGGATATCCTTATATCCCTTTTCCCAAAGAGTTGCATTCAATGTTTTTTGACCCACAAATTCATACAGCCGGTTATAGGCGTCATTATCACTTACAAGAAAGATCTTCTTAATATAATGTTCAATGGAAGGAAAACCGTTTTCAGCAGTTGCATCTTTTGTTACAGCGGTTTGTCCGCTGAAGGCGCTGTCTGTAAGCATGGATGTTTGAGCGGTAACCGTTTTTCCCATGCGGTTCAGCTTTTCCAGCGCAGCAAAGGCTACCGGCATTTTTACGGTAGAGGCAGGATTAAAATAACGGTTACGGTCTACATTCAGGTAGTGATTGATAAAGCTTGGCTGCTGCTGCGCATCCCGCTTTATTTCCGTGTAAATCAACTGGTACTGATATATTTCGGGTTGCTCAAGAATAGACTGTAATAAAGGAGATGCATGCTGCTGCAGCAGCTTCATAAGCCAGGGATCATTTTTTACCTGTGCATCAGTTTTGGACATCAGGGTGCATATGAAAATGGTGAGAAGAACGGGTTTCATTTTGTTAAGATAGGTCATTTGGATCAAATACCGCCATTGCCCAAAGGCCGGGCTGAAAGGCTATTTGCAGGGGGTATTCAGAAATTTCAGGGTTGTTTTGTTGTAATCGCTATACATATGATGATCAGAAACCGCCAGGCTTATTTGTTGAAAAACGAACATTCGCTGGTCAATACTCAAATTGTTCAGTTGCGGGAATGCGGCTGGGTTCGCCTGGTAATCTGAAAGCAGGGCATCGGATGTAGAAAGAAAATAATTTTTAGTGTTGAGGTACCCTTTTTGTTTTAATTCGTTAAAGACGGCCGCAGATGCAGGAAGGCTCAGCTGGCCGCTCCGTGCAAACCGTTCGGAGTACAGGGGCGAACGCTCTTTTACCAGGTATCGGCTGCAAAGGCCGCGGCCGGCAATGGTTTGCGCGTTGCTCAACGCGGCAGCATTGCCCGCAGGTCCCACATTGGGGTTCTGGTCAAAGCGGGCCATGCAAAACTGAAGCGGGGTGCCGGTTATTTGTGCGATCTGGTCGCCGGAGGGAGCACAATAGCTAACGCCGGCCTGGAACCTGTAAATCGTAGAAAGGGCTGTTGCAAAATTGCCGCCGTTGCTCATACCCACCGCATATTGGGGCAGCCCGGAGGGCAGCAGTTGCCGCTGGCAAAAAGTTTGAGTGAGCACACGGATATTGGCGTAGTCTACATTTGTGACGGTGTCCCAGGGAAGAACGTTCCACCGGATGGAACCGTCCCCGTTCAGGTCTGTTTCCGTAGTGGCCTCTTCTGCTTCGGTAATGATTACGGCAAAATGGTCATGCACCAGGTCTTTGATCAGCTCCTGCCATTCGAAGCCGGCGACCAACGCCTTCGCACTGCCGCTGGTTCCGTGCAGCAGATAAACGATCCCTTTGGGCTGGGCGGGAAAATAATAGTACACCGGTTTCATCCGGTCCCGGCCCCGTAGTTGCTCCCATTGCAGTGTAAAAGCTGCCGCGGGTTCAGTGGTTCCGGTAAAATGAACGTCTTTCCCCGGCATGATAAACCAGGTATGCCATTCATCCGGTGCAGCCAGCAACGCAGGGTAATCACTACTCCAGCCCGCAAAGACCTGATCCTGTGTTAAAGCCTGGCTGAATACATGTACCGTATCGCCGGTTTTGTACCGGCCGCTTCCGTAACCATTGGTGATGGTAACCGTAAAGCTATCCGTTTTTGCCGGCGCCCCGGCCGGAGCCGATTGTTTGCTGCAGGAAAAACATGCAGCAGACAGGTAAAGCACTCCCAAAATAGTAAGTAGCATCTTCATATCACCTGTTTGTTTGTTTTGACGGCAATCTGCGGCAGGTGTTTAACCAATACCGTCTGGTGCTATAAAATTGTTTTTGAAATTTCTCCCCGGCGATCCCGTAAATTTGCAGCCAAAATTTTGTATATATGAAGGAGACTCCTTTTACCAAAAAGCACCTGGAGCTTGGAGCCAAAATGGCTGAATTTGCAGGGTATAATATGCCGATCAGCTATTCCGGGATCAATGAAGAGCATCAAACGGTAAGAAAGAATGCCGGTGTATTTGATGTAAGCCATATGGGGGAGTTTATCCTGAAAGGTCCCAAAGCGCTGGACCTGATACAGCGGGTTACGACCAATGACGCTTCCAAACTCAGGAACAATCATGCACAATACAGCTGCTTTACCAATGAGCAGGGAGGTATTATAGATGATCTGATCATTTACTGTATCGAAGAACACAATGTATATATGATTGTGGTAAACGCCGCCAATATCGACAAGGACTGGAAATGGCTGAGCGACCATAATACAGATGGCGTTGAAATGCACAATATTTCCGATAAAACGGCCCTGCTGGCCATACAGGGACCAAACGCAACAGCCATATTGCAACCGCTGACAGATACCGATATCCTGAATTTAAAATACTATACGTTTGAGAAAGGCCGGTTTGCCGGTGTGGATAATGTGCTGATCAGCGCTACCGGGTATACCGGTTCCGGCGGGGTGGAGATCTATTTTGAGGACAAGGACGGTGCCGCAGATAAGATCTGGGATGCCATTTTTGCGGAAGGTGGTCCCAAGGGCCTGAAGCCGATCGGTTTGGCCGCCAGGGATACCCTGCGACTGGAAATGGGGTATTGTTTATACGGCAATGATCTTAATGATACCACCACGCCACTGGAAGGAGGGCTGGGCTGGATCACCAAGTTTACCAAGGAATTTACGGCAAGTGAACTGCTGAAAAAACAGAAGGAAGCCGGGGTTACACAGAAACTGGTGGGCTTTGAACTGGAAGACAAAGGTATTCCACGCAACGGATACGAGATCTGCGATGAAAACGGAACCCGGATCGGTACGGTTACTTCAGGAACCCAATCCCCTTCCCTGGGAAAGGCCATCGGGCTGGGGTATGTGCAAACAGCTTTTGCAGCTTTTGAGACCCCCGTTTTTATTAAAGTGCGCGATAAATTATTAAAAGCCAGGGTGGTGAAACTGCCCTTTGCCTGATTTTCAGGGGCAGTAACATTCGCAGCTGCTGGTTCTTTAAAATGACAACATTGTTGCCGGGGTGATTGTCAGCCGACGCCTGACGGGGCTGACAATCACCCCGTATTGTTTTATTTTTATCAAATGAGTAATCAACCGACCCTTTATACATCGCTTTCGCCTGCGCTGATCCATCTTTACGACCTCAACAATACCGTTGTGGTGGTCATTGATGTATTCAGGGCTACTTCCACTATTGCAGCTGCCCTGTACAACGGCGCTCAGTACATCATTCCCGTTGATTCGGTACCCAAGGCTATTGAAATCAGCAAATCGGTAAAAGGAATTGCTGCCGGTGAGCGCGACGGGAAACTGGCCGATGGCCTTAGTCATGGGAATTCGCCCATGGAATATAAACGCGACTTTATTGAAGACCAGGTGCTGGTGCTGACGACTACCAACGGAACACGTTTATTGCATATGGCCCTGGAGCAGGGGGCAGACGATATCGTTACAGGGTCTTTTCCCAATCTTTCATCCGTATGCAATTATTTAATTGCCCAGGGTAAAAACGTGGTGCTGGCCTGTGCGGGGTGGAAAGATAAATTCAACCTGGAAGATACGTTGTTTGCCGGGGCGGTCATCAGCCAGGTAAAGGCGCATTTTTCCATTCATTGCGATAGCTCTTTTATGGCGGAATACATGTACCAGCACAACAAGCACGACCTTTTAGGTTTTGCAAAACAACTAACGCATTACCACCGCCTGGTAGACCGGTTTGGATATATTGATGACATTGCATTCTGTTTACAGGAAAATGTAGCTGATGTATTACCGCTTTACAGGGAAGGCCGGCTGATCCGGCAGGAATAACCTATAAAAATAGCATATTTTTTATAAACAACAGAATATAAATTTTCTCAAAATCTTGCGTAAATACTAGGAAAAGCGGATAAGATTCTTTTATTTTTGCCGATTGTCCTTTTTGTAGCCCAACCGGCAATAGATGGGTAGCTGAAACCGTAAAATACCGGAATAACCGGCCGGGAACGGATCCCGGGAATCCCGGTAACTACAGGTACGCAGCAGGAGGATGATGAGTAATTATTAATTAAGTATAATAACAGCGGTTTGGCATTACCACATTTATTAAAACACGTTTATACCTTCGGTACCGATGAGGTGATCCGCCGGGGTAAAAAAACATTTGCACTCGGATTTGTAGAACTGATCGAATATGATAAACTCACCGGAAGCATTTATTTCAGGGTAAAAGACGATTCTTACAGCACGTTTTACAAAGTACATATTCAAAAGTTCAATGATCCGAAAAACCTGGCATTGAAATGCAACTGTCCGTATAACCTGGGCGATGTATGTAAGCATGAGGTAGCAGCATTATTCCAGTTGCAGGAGCTGATGGATAAGGGGCAGCTTGAAGATGAGGAAGTGTACTATGATCAGCGGCATACCGTGGTAAAGATCCGCAACCTGGATATACGCTCGATCCGGCACCTTTGTGCAACGGAAACCTTTAATGAAGCAGAAAAGTTTCTGCAGAAAAAAAAGGCGAAAATCGTTTATGCACAGGATGAAACCGTAAGGGCTGTAGTAACACTTGACGGAAAAGAGTATAAAGTAGCCATCAAAAAGAACGAAGAGCGCAACTTTGACACCAGCTGCGATTATGACGATACCGATCACCCGCTTTGTTTGCCCAAAGTGATCGTTTTCCTGCAGCTGATCAAGCAGCATGGCGCCTTTTATTTTGATACCATCCGTAACCGCGATGTGGAAAAGAATAAGTTGCTGGAAGCCTACGGTTACTCGCTGAATGATGATCTGAAAGGGAAATTTGAGTTTGTATTTAAGGATGGCAAGCCGTTTTTACGGGTGCTGGATCCGAAGATCAAACGCATCAATACCCTGAGCACTGCTGAAAAACCGGCGGCATCCGCCATTAAACAACAGGCTCAAACCATTGAAAAAGAAGAATCCGTAGCAGTAGCCGAACAACCGGCAAGAAAGCTGGGGATCGTCTTTGATTTTAATAAGGCAATATATCCCTATTTCCAGGTGCATGTGGTATCCGGAGAACTGAATGAAAGCGGATCCGGTTTTGCAGGAAAAGCTGCGACTCTTGATATCAGTCATTTTATTGATACGGCCGATTTCAGTGAGGAGGATATCAGCCTGCTGAATACCGTCCGGAAACTGCAGGATGCGGAGATCAATAAATATGTAAACCGGAATACACCCTTTAATAATCTTTGGGAGCAGGAAGAGCCTGCTATAGAAATGAACACCGAAACCCGGCAACTGGTAAATGAGTACATGTTGCCCCGGCTACGGAAACTGCTTGTGGATGCAGGTGAAGAAGGCCTGGCCTTTATCCTGGCCAAGGGCAAATCGTTTATTACCAACCATCTTGAACAGATCGATATTTTTACAGAACCGGCGGTTACCGAGTTCTTTGTAGATAAAGAAGATGATGAGCGCTTTAGCTGCGACTGCCTGGTGCGGTTGCGGGGCATGGTGCATGGCGTGGAGCAAAATGAAAGTCCCTGCCCGCTGTTGTTCCTGTACAATCATCAGTTGTTCCTGTTCAGCAATGCAGAAAGCATCAGCCTCATCGAAAAATTCCTGCCTGCGGGAAAAATGATCATTGATCCCGATCAGTGGGCCGAAACCCTGCATGAGTTCATATTACCGCTGGCGCGGGAATATAAGGTAGACTTTGATGCTTCCATGCTGCATGTAATGAAGAATATTGTACCGGAAGCAAAACTGCTGTTGATTGAAAAAGGAGACCACCTTATTTTCAAACCGCAATTTTCCTATAAGGGTTACGAAACGGACCTGCTGGGAAAGGAAATTTTCCTCATCCCCGAAGGAGATAAGATCCTGTCGATACACCGGAATAAGGAAAAAGAAAATGCGTTTGTAGACCGGCTGAAGAACCTGCACTCGAACCTGGTGATGAACGAAGAAAACGGTACGCTTTCCCTGAAAGGTACGGAGATCCTCAAGGATAACTGGTTCTTCCTGTTTGTAGATGCCATGAAGGAAATGCAGGTGCCTGTGTTTGGTTACGATGCATTGCGGAACTTCCGCTTCAATACCGCCAAACCGCAAACCAAGATCTTTATTTCCAGTAATACGGATTGGTTTGATGCCAAGGTAGATATCGTTTTTGGCGATCAGCAGGTTTCCATTGCTGATGTAAAGCGCGCACTGGCAAATAAACAGATGTATGTGCAGCTGGGCGATGGCACCCTGGGGGTATTGCCCGAAGAGTGGCTGAAAAAATATGCCCTTTTGTTCCGGGTGGGTGAAGGCGCCAATAACAACCTCAAACTTTCCAAATACCACAAAAGTGTGGTGGATGAGTTGTTTGAACTGAAGAATGAAGAAGAGCTGGTATTTGAGCTGGAAGAAAAATACAACCGTTTAAGAGATTTTGATAAGATCCATGAAATTGAACCGCCGGCGCACCTGCGACCGATCCTGCGGCCTTACCAGGAAGCAGGGTTCCAGTGGATCAACTATTTGAAAAATGTAAACTGGGGTGGTATCCTTGCGGATGACATGGGTTTGGGTAAAACCGTTCAGGCCCTGTCTTACCTGGAGCATCATAAATCCCAGAATCCTGACGCACGGATCCTTGTTATTTGTCCCACCACGCTGATCTATAACTGGGAAAATGAAATCAAGAAATTTACGCCGTCCTTAACCTACCGGATTCATCATGGACCCTCGCGTACCCGCAATACCGAAGATATTTTAAAACAGGATGTAACCATTACCACCTATGGTACCCTGCGCAGCGATATCAAATTGTTTGTGGGCGTGCCTTTTGATTATGCGGTACTGGATGAAAGCCAGGCCATCAAAAACCCTTCCAGCAAGGTTACCAAGGCGGCTTACCTGATCAATGCAAAGCACCGGCTTTGTATGAGTGGTACGCCGTTACAGAACAATACGTTTGATATTTATGCGCAGATGAACTTTTTGAACCCGGGCATGCTGGGCAGCATCGAGTTTTTCCGGCAGGAATTTGCAATTCCCATCGATAAGCTGGGAGAGGCCGACCGGAAAGAGCATTTGCGGAAAATCCTGTATCCGTTTATCCTGCGTCGCACGAAAGAGCAGGTGGCCAAGGATCTGCCGGAAAAGCAGGAAATGATTCTCTGGTGCGAAATGGAAAGCGAGCAGCGTTCTATTTATGACGCCTACCGGAATGATTACCGGGATAAGATCCTCGGTAATATTGAATCGCAGGGTATTGGCCGTTCACAGATGACGATCCTGCAGGGCTTGATGAAGCTGCGGCAGATCTGCGATTCGCCGGCCATATTGAATGAGGAAGAGGCCTTTGAGAACCATTCTATAAAAATTGAAGAACTGGTGCGGGAGATCACCGAAAACATGAGTGATCATAAGGCGCTGATCTTTTCACAGTTTCTGGGAATGTTGGGCCTTATCCGGCAGAAACTGGAAGCCCTGGGTATCAAATACGAATATTTTGATGGAAGTACTTCGGCCCCGGATCGCGAAAAAGCCATCCAGAGTTTTCAGAAAAATGAAGAAGTACGGGTATTCCTTATCTCTTTAAAAGCCGGGGGTGTGGGTTTGAACCTTACAGCGGCAGATTATGTGTATATCGTAGATCCCTGGTGGAACCCAGCGGTGGAGCAGCAGGCCATCGACCGTACGCACCGTATCGGGCAAACCAAGAGTATTTTTGCCTACCGCATGATCTGTAAGGATACGATCGAAGATAAGATCCTCAAACTGCAGGAGAAAAAGAAGGCCCTGGCAAAAGACCTTATTTCGGATGAAGCCGGGTTTGTAAAATCGCTGACAAAAGAAGATGTAGAATATCTGTTTAGTTAATAATGAACAGGGAGTGGCGGGCTGCAAATGTTTTACCCGCTACTCCCGGTTTCCCGTTCGCTATTCTTACAAATAATTTAAAATATGAAATTCAGAAGGGGTATTTTATTGTTCATCATTGGTGTGCTCCTCGTAGCCTATTTTACCAAACCGTCTAAAGATGGTTTTATCAAATGGATGCAGCCGGTGGTGAGCCGCACGCACAACCCTCCTGTAGTGGATTACCAGGATAAATTCCTTTATGCGCTGGTAACCGCAACCTATGTGGACGCAGGTAACCCGGTTAAAGAAAATAACCGCGTGGTGGCGCCTTCCAGTAAAGAAACCTATATTGGTGTTTTCGGCCGTTACTGGAAACAGTAGGCGTATCAGCAATCAGCTATCAGAGGTCAGCTTTCAGCCTTCGGTGATCAGTTGTTTACATCTGTGATCGATGATTTGGCATTGCATGAGAAAATGAGAATAGGGAATTGGATGCCATATCAGGTACTAACCGCGACCCAATCTGGAACTTTAAACGTTAAACCTGAAACCGCCCTCACCCCCTCGGATGCCGCTCCCGGTAATGCTTTGGCGACTGGCCGAACTTTTTTTTGAAGATCCGGGAAAAATAAAAAAGCGTATCAAAGCCCGTTTGATCGGCGATCTCCCGTACAGGTAAGCTGGTAGCACGCAGCAATTCGCTGGCTTTGCCCAGCCGCAACTCCAGGTGGTATTGATTGGGCGACAGTCCCGTTACGGCTTTAAAATCTTTTCTGAATTTGGAGTAGCTAACCGTGAGTTGCTGCGCTACATGCGTCATGCTTACATCACTTTCCAGGGCTTCCTGTAACAGGAACTTTGCTTTGGAGATGTATTGAAACGCATCGCCGGTATTTTCTTTTTTGTAAACCGATGCATTATAAACCAGCGACAGCAATTGTACCACAAAGCCGGCGATCAGTTGGTGGTATCCCGGGGTGGCATTTTTGATCGTATGGATCAGGTTATGAAACGTGGCCAGTAGCTCTTCGTGCAACCCTACATGGATCACCGGGTTTTTTTTGCTGAAAAAGCCGGATTTCATCAGCCGTTGCGGGTAGTAGCCGTTAAAGCCGATCCAGTATTCTTCCCAACCGATTTTGGAGATGGGTTTATACCGGTGCCAGGTACCCGGAAACAACAGGAAGCAGCTGCCTTCCTGTATCGTACTGGAAGCCTGGTGCGCTGTTTCAAAAACACCGCTTCCCTGCGAGATGAATACAATATAGTAATCATTCAGGATCCGTCCTTTGTTCCAGGTAAAGCGATGGGTGCTGGGATGTTCGCGGCTTAGCGGATAAGGCTGGTGTTGACCGATTTTGGTATAGCCCACCGTGGTAACATACAATCCCCAGTTGTCTTCAATCGTTGTTTTTGCGAGATATTTATGAAAATTCTTCACTTCTTAAATATACATGAAATATCAGAAAGTGTAAATTAAAAGCGGGATAGTGTATGTGTTTTCGGCTTAAGCAGGTGTAAATTTGGAACAGAAGCCGTTGATGAAAAGCAGGATTGGATCCTACTCCGGCGATGATGATTGCTTTATTAACAAAAGGTAACGATTGATGATTTGGGTAAATAATAGCCGGGATCGGAGTTGTTGTACGGTCCCGTATCTGGTACAAAAAACGTTCATGGGAGCCGGTATTAGAAATATATTTTTTGAACAGATCAGAAAATGTAAATTTAATGCCCGGTGACAGCCATAGGAAAAACGCACCGGTAGCCCATTCAATATTTAAACAAGCCAATTATGATGATGCTCAAACTGCTAAAAAGATCGCTGCTGCTAAGGCAGGGCGCACTGTTTCTGTTGCTGCTTTTGTTTCAGGAGGCGGCAACCGCCCAGGGAACGCAATCTACCATCCAGGGGGTGGTAACCCTTAGCCGCTCCGGTGATGACCCGGCGGGTACTTCTATTAATGTAAAAGGAAAGATAGAGGCCACCGCCACCGACAAAAATGGAAAATTCAGTTTAAAACTCCGGCTGCCGGCCACCCTGGTCATTTCAAGGGTCGGTTACGGTACAATGGAAATACCGGTAGTATCGGATGAGCCGGTAACCGCATTGCTTACGGAAACCAGCAATAATATGAACGAGGTGGTGGTCGTAAGCTATGGTACCCGGCTGGCAAAAGATATTACCAGTGCGGTAAGTACTTTTAATGCGGCAAAGGCAAAAGATATTCCGGCTGCAGAATTCGGGCAGCGCCTGCAGGGACGCGTGGCGGGGGTACAGATCAATATGGCCAATGGCCGGCCCGGACAGGGTATCGATATGCGCATACGCGGTGCGGCATCATTGGGTAATGGTTATCAGCCGCTGATCGTAGTGGACGGTCAAATCCTTTCCGGGTCCAATACCCGGTCTGGGGATATGAGCGTGATCAACCCCGATGATATAGAAACTTTCACTGTGCTGAAAGATGCGGCAGCAGCGGCGCTTTATGGTTCCCGTGCGGGAAACGGGGTGATCTTAATTACCACCAAACAGGCAAAAGCCGGACGTACCAGCATCAGTTTTGATACCTACTACGGCTGGCAGAAAGCGCCCCAGAAGGGACGGCCGGACATGATGAATGCCCGGGAATTTGCCACCTATATGAAAGGTTTTTATGAAGATAAGATCAAATATGAAGGATATACCAAGGGTATTCCTGATGAATATGCTAATCCCGATCAATACGGCGAAGGTACTAACTGGTATGATGCCTTGTTAAGAACAGCCCCAATGAAGAACTTTTCCCTGAATCTTTCTTCAGGTACGGAAAAACTGTCGTCTTCTTCTACCATGTCTTATTTTGACCAGGACGGCTTATTACTAAATACCAATCTGAAACGCTTCTCCTTCCGGAGTAATAATGAATACCGGCCAGGGGATGCTTTTAAAATTGGGCTGAACCTCGCCCCTTCCTACCAGGTGGAACATAATACAAGAAATTTTACCGATGGAAACCGCCAGATCATTGCCAATGCCACAGCAGCTTCGCCATTGCAACCTATCTACAACGCGGACGGCTCTTTCAATAGCAAGGCTTCTTCATTTGGTATGTTGAACCTAAACAACCCTGTACAGCAATTGCTGCTGGCGGATGCCAATTACAAAACGCTGCGGTTACTGGGAAATGCTTATGCCGATATTGCAATTTTAAAGAACCTGCATTTTAAAACAACCATTAATGGGGATGTTGCCTCTTATCAGCAGGACTGGTACCAGGGTACCATGTATGGTATTGGTTTGAGTGCAACACCGGTACCTCGTGCGGCCTCCAGCTCTTCAGCAACACATGCTTCATATGATTATGTTTCCTGGTTGAATGAAAATACATTGAACTATAACCTGAAAGCGGGGGATCATCACCTGGATCTGCTGGCAGGTTACAGTGCTCAGAAATGGAAAAGAGAGTATCGGAATATATATGGGTCCAACTTTGCGAATGATATAATTCCCTGGATCTCAGGAGCTGCTGTAATCGGAGGCGCCGGCACCGGCGGAGCAAACACATTTACAAATGCAGAGGCCTGGAGCATGGCCTCCAGCTTTGGACGCCTGAGTTATGATTATAAAGGGAAATACCTGTTATCTGCAACCTTCAGAAGAGATGGTTCTTCCCGTTTTGGGTCTGACGTTAAGTATGCTGATTTTCCCTCGATATCGGCAGGCTGGATTGTAAGTGATGAAGGGTTTTTTAAGAAAAAAAATACAGTAAGCTTTTTGAAATTACGTGCCAGTTATGGTAAAACCGGAAACTTCAATATTGGAAACTATCAGTTCGTTACAAATGTCAATGCTGCAAACTATGTATTCGGAGGCACACTGACCCCTGGTTTTGCCTTGAGTCCTACATTGGGTAACCCGGAAGTTACCTGGGAAAGCTCAGCGCAAACCGATATTGGAGCGGATATAAATTTCCTGAAAGACCGGATCGTGTTCTCCTACGATTATTACGATAAAACCACCAGCAAAATGCTGTACCTGGTTTCCCTGCCTTATCAGTCGGGTTATTCCAATATACAGCTAAATGTGGCTAAGTTCCGGATGTGGGGACATGAGTTTACTCTTAGTTCACGCAACCTGGTAGGCAAATTCGAGTGGACT
The DNA here is from genome assembly GCF_021044425.1 of Niabella pedocola. Lineage (GTDB taxonomy): Bacteria > Bacteroidota > Bacteroidia > Chitinophagales > Chitinophagaceae > Niabella > Niabella pedocola. Next base: position 2,359,782 of record NZ_JAJNEC010000005.1, read on the forward strand.
ACCGACTTTAATATATCATTCAACGATAATAAACTGCTGGAATTGCCCCCCAATACACCATTTATTGGCAATAACACAACCTATGCGGGTTATAACCGAACGGTTAAAGACGGCCATATCGGAGAGTTTTACGGATATGTATTCGATGGGGTGTACATGAACCAGGCGGAGCTCAACAGCCAGCCAAAACATTCCACTTCAACCGTAGGATCGGCCCGGATGAAAGATGTGAAAGAAGATGGGGTTATTAACGCAGATGACCGTACTCTGATCGGTAACCCCAATCCGAAATACAATTTTGGGATCACAAATACCTTCCGGTATAAAAATTTCGATCTGAACATTGTGGGCTATGGCCAGGGCGGAAACCAGATCTTAAATGCTAACCGTGCAGACTGGACCAACCTGGATGGTGTAATGAATGTGGCTTCCGATATGATGAACCGCTGGAGATCAGAAGATAATCCGGGCAATGGTAAAGTGCCCAGTACCCGCAACGGAACCACTGAATTATACCGTTTGGCTAACTCTTCCTGGGTGGAAAGTGGTAATTTCTTTACGATTAAGAATATCGCGCTGGGCTATACATTCCGGCAGGACCTGCTGAAGTATGTAAAAGCCGCCCGGGTTTATGCCAGTGTGCAGCAGGCCTTTGTGTTTACAAAATATACAGGGATGAACCCCGAAGCAAATTCCACAAAGGATGACGCAACGGGCACATATGGGCAGGACCTCAGTACCTTCCCGATCCCCCGCACATTTATGATCGGAGCCAATTTTAGTTTTTAAGTCTTAAAGAAATTTACAATGAACAGCAATAAATATATTTATGGGTTTTGCATCTTTGCTGCAGTTGCACTTGCTTCTTGTTCCAAAGATTTTTTGACGCTTTATCCAGAAGGAAATCTGAATGAAGGCATCTTTTATAAAACACCACAGGATTTTCAGCAGGCCGTTGTGGGAACATATACACCCTTGCGCGATATTGCCGCCAACGCATTCTGGATGGATGAAATGCGATCTGATAATGCAACCTACGACTACTACGCAAAGGACCGGGGAAGTGCTGCCCGTGAAAACATTTCTTCGTTTATGGACGATGCCACAAACGGTGTTACCCTGGTGCGTTACCAGGCGGCTTACACCGGAATCGGCCGAGCCAATGCCATCCTGGATCATTTGCAGGAAAACAATACATTATCCGACTCGCTAAAGAAGCAGATCTCCGGGGAGGCTAAAGCATTAAGGGGCCATTATTATTTTGACCTGGTACGCAATTTTGGAGGCGTGCCGCTGCACCTGCATGAAGTGCTTCAGGCGGCCGATGCCTACCTGCCCAGGGCCACTGAAGAAGAAATATATACGCAGGTAATCAATGACCTGAAAGATGCAAAGGACCTGCTTCCGATGCCCTCTTTTAAAGTTGCCGAAACCGGAAGGGTAAATAAAGGCGTAGTGACTGCGGAACTGGCTGCTGTTTATATGCAACGCAAGGATTATGCGAGTGCGTTACCACTGCTGCAATCGGTTACCACTATGGGATATAGCCTTATGTCTAGCTTCAGTGCGGTGTTCAACCCCGCCAATAAAAATGCAAATGTCAACAAAGAGCTGATCTTTGATGTACAATACCAGTCGGGAACTACGGGACAATCCAGCTCCTTTATCTATCGCTTTATTCCGCATATGCCCAATACTACCAATGTGTTGGGAGTGAACTTCAGTACCATCGGTTTTGGAGGCTGGGATGTTCCTTCAGACGATCTGATCGGACTGTTTGAGCCTGGGGATAGCCGGTTTAATGCTTCTATCGGAATCGTGGCGGGAAAGATCAATGATGCGCAGGATTTTACAGCTGATAGCGTCGTTAGCAATGCCGTGGGCTATACACCCAAACCTGGTGTAACTGCAAAATATTTTTGTAAAAAATATTATTTCCTTCCGGTGCCCAATATCAATCAAAATACTGATCAGAACTGGCCCCTGTATAGATATGCCGATGTATTGCTGATGCTGGCAGAATGTTTAAATGAAACCGGAAAACCGGGTGATGCGCTGCCTTTTCTGAACCAGGTGAGGGCCCGTGCGTTTGGGGATGGCAACCACAATATCAATACGGCCGACCAGGGACAGTTACGTACCGCTATTGCATTGGAACGGAGGCGGGAGCTGGCGTTTGAAAATAAAAGATGGCAGGACCTTATCCGGACGGACCAGGCGATTCCGGTAATGACAGCCTACGGCATTACTGCCAAACAGAAATATCCCTATATGTTGCCCCAGTCCTTTACGGTAACGCAAAACAGATTGCTATACCCGATTCCACAGACCGAGATGAATCTGAACAGCCAGTTAACTCAGAACCCAGGGTATTAATTCCTTTTAAACACATACGAATGAAAAATGAACTCTCACAGGAGCAGATCGGTTACTACCAGGAAAACGGATTTATAGTAATTGATGATTTTTTGTCGCCCGAGGAGCTGCAGGAATGGCGGGAAGCAGTAACGGAAGCAATTGCAGAACGGAACGGCATCAAGATCCCCGGCCAGGATATCAAAGTGGGCATGGATGACGGCATCAATGAAGATGCGGAATATTTCTCCAAGGTATTTGACCAGCTGCTGAACCTTTGGCAAACCAATGGAAAGGTTAAAAAGATCATGATGGACGAACGCATTGGTAAAATGGCGGCGGAACTGGCGGGCGCAGACGGTATCCGGATCTGGCATGACCAGGCCCTGTTTAAAAAACCCTGGGCCAATCCTACTTCCTGGCACCTGGATACCCCCTTCTGGTCTTTTTCCGACCGCAAAGCGCTTTCCATCTGGGTAGCCCTGGATGATGCCACACTGGAAAACGGCTGCCTGTACTTTATACCGGGATCGTTTAAGGAAACGACCTTTGAAAATAAAGGGATCGGTAAAAATATGGATGGCATCTTTGACGTATACCCACAGTTTAAAAAGGTAAATTCCGTTGCCGCAAAAATGAAGGCCGGCAGTTGCTCTTTTCACAACGGACTTACCATTCATGGTGCGGGCGCCAATATGACGAGCGGTTATCGCAGGGCCATGACCTGTGCCTATATGCCGGAGGGGAATATATTTAACGGGCAGGCGAATATTTTGCCAGACGCCTACCTGAAAACACTAGCGATCGGTGACCCCCTGAACAGCGACGAGCAGAACCCATTGATCTATCATAAATAAACAGTCTTGAATATACGATTTCTTTGCCCGCGCTGGGGCGCGGAACAGGTGGAGTGGGCACCCTTTCTAAAGGAGGTGAAAAAGGCCGGCTATGCGGGCATTGAATGGTTTCCCTTTGGGGAGCCGGGCGATCCGCTGGCAGTGCTGCCGCTGCTGGAGGAGCTGGGGCTTGACTTTTCCATCGTTATGCAGGTAACCAGCGCGTATTCCGGTTTTGAAACATATATCACCGCATTAAAGAACGACCTGCAAAAACTGGCGGCGCTGCGTACGGCGCAAAAGCAACCCCTGTTCATCAGTGTGCAATGCGGCCGGGAATATTTTACCAGCGAACAGATCCTGGCATGCCTGCAGGTTTGTGCAGAGGTAGCAAACGCAAGCGGCACGGCTATTTACCAGGAAACCCACCGCAATAAATGGTCCTACGGTGCACACACGGTATACCCGCTGCTGCAACAAAAACCGGAACTGGCGCTTACGCTGGATGTATCGCACTGGTTCTGCGTTTCCGAAAGCTACCTGGAAGATCAGCAGGCAGCGGTGGAAGCGGCCATCCGGCAAACCTTCCATGTGCATGCGCGGGTGGGGCATACAGAAGGGCCACAGGTAGTTGACCCGGCCTTCCCCGAATATACATTGGCACTGAATGAACATCTCAGGATCTGGGATCAGTGGGTGGCGCACCGGCGACAGCAGGGATTTACGGAAAGCACGATAACGCCCGAGTTTGGCCCCCCGCCCTATCTGGCACGCGCCAACCGGGATATAGATCTGCAACAGGAGCAATGGCGGCTGAACTTATGGATGAAAAATCTTTTGAACGAACGGTATAATAAAACGGAACATGAAGCGTAGAACCTTTCTGGAGCGTGGCAGCCTGCTTACGGTGGGTGCCCTGATGTATGAAAATATAGCATGGGCCTCTCAGAACGACCGGGTGCAGGTGGCGGCAAAAGACCAGCTGTATGAATTATTTAAAACACCGCAGGCGGTTTACCGGCCCTTTGTGCGCTGGTGGTGGAACGGTGATAAAGTGGAAAAAGGAGAACTGTTGCGGGAGCTGAAGCTGTTAAAAGATGCCGGCATTGGCGGCGTGGAGATCAATCCCATTAAGTTCCCGCAGCGTACCGATGATATGGGTATCCGTTCGCTGACCTGGCTCAGTGATGAGTGGGTGGACGTGCTGGACTTTACGTTAACGGAAGCAAAGAAACTGGGCCTCACCTGCGATCTGATCGTAGGCTCCGGATGGCCCTTTGGTGCCGAATACCTCCAGGGCGATGAATGCGCGGATATCATGACCATTGGTGTAAAGAAGGTAACCGGGTTAATGGATTTCGAAGCACCGATACTGGACTTTATCAAAGAAGCCGACCCGGCAACCACAAGCCCCTATGCCCACCGGAAGCTGGAAATGCAAAAGGTATTTATGGTTCCGGATCCTATGAAATCATTGGATGAAGTGGTGGATCTTTCCGATCAAATCGCCTCGGGTTTTATTAAAACAAAAGTTCCCCAGGGCAATTATGCGATCTATGCCCTCCTGAAAACACGGGCATTCCTGGAGGTGATCAACGGCGCTCCGGGCGCAAACGGACAGGTACTGAACCACTTTAATAAAGCGGCGGTGGAAAAGTACCTGAATCATATGAGTGATGCGATCCAGAAAAAGATCGGTCCGTTAAAAAACCGGGTACGTGCACTATTTGTAGACAGCATGGAGCTGGAAGGTGCCAACTGGACGAATGACATGGCGGAAGAATTTAAAAAACGCAGGGGCTACGACATTATGCCCTACCTCCCCCTGATCTTTTCCAGGATCGGTGCCATGGGAAATATATACGACTATAATTATGGCACCCGCTTCACTCCGGAGTTCCAGGATGTCATCGAACGGGTACGCTGCGACTTCGACCGTACAAAAATAGAGCTCTTAAAAGAGCGTTTTGTGGAGCCCTTTCAGCAATGGTGCAAAAGCAACGGAATGCTATCGCGGGCACAGGCTTACGGACGGGGCTATCATCCGCTCGAAGCCAGCATGGGTATGGATCTGCCGGAAGGCGAAACCTGGATCAAATACGGGATCGGGGAAGAAATGCCGGAAACGGATTACCGCATCGGGCGGGGCTATACCATGGTCAACAAATTTGTTTCTTCTGGAGCGCATCTTGCCGGAAAACGGGTGATCTCCTGCGAGGAAGCAACCAATACCGATATGGTGTTTAATGCATCCCTTCAAACCCTGAAGCTGGCCTCGGATCAAAGCCTGATTACAGGAATTACGCATTCCGTTTACCACGGGTTTAATTATTCGCCCAAAAATGCACCCTTCCCCGGCTGGATCCGGTATGGGAATTTTATGAACGAGCGCAATACCTACTGGCCGTTCTTTAAACGGATCAATGACTATAAGGCCCGTGTATCTGCACTCCTGCAGCATGCAGATATGTTTGCTGATATTGCCATACTGCCACCGTTGTTTGATGCCTGGGGTAAATTCGGAGCCCCCAATGAACCCTTCCCCTCACTTACCTATCCGGCCAACCTGTCCCTGATCTGGGAGGCCATACAGCAGCACGGGCATGGATGCGATTATGTATCGGATGCGATCATTAATAAAGCAGTTGTAAAGGAGGGATTCCTGGAGTATGGTCCGCGTAAATATCATACCCTGTTCCTGGTGCACGTGCAAAGCCTGGAACCGGTTACTGCCCGTAAACTGCTGCAGTTTGTGCAATCCGGCGGAAAGGTGATCTGTGTACAGAATATGCCGGATAAATCGGTAGGGCTGCTCAATGCAACAGAGCAAACCAAACTCGTCCTTAGTATTCTTGAGGAACTGAAAACCTTTAAAGACCGGTTTATTTTTACAGAACATCCGGAAGAAAATTATCCGGCCTGGTATAAAGCGCTGCAACAGAAATACCAGATAAAACCCTATGTAAGCATTACGGATGGCAACCCTTTTATTCAGCAGGTGCGGTATACCAACGATACGGTAGATCTGCTGCTGGTGTTCAATTCCAGCGCCAACTATCCTTTTAAAGTAACCTTCCGGCCGGACGCAGCCATTTACGAAGGGCGGTTCGGGCATTACTGGGACGCCGTTACGGGGGATTGTTACCGCCTTGAGAACGACCGGGAGATCACGGTGACCCTTTATCCCGCAGACATGCGGATCTTTGTTTTTGAAAAGGACCAGCGGAAAAAACTTCCCCTGTATAAAGAAGTGCCGGAGTCGGAAGGACAATACCCGGAGATCACCACGCCCTGGAGCGCCGAATTCCGTCATATCGACGGTTCGGTGAAAACAGCCTCGCTTTCCGGCTTAAAAGATCTGAAAGAGCTGCCCGAGTACCAGTATTTTGCAGGTACCGTTATTTACCGGAATACATTTTCAAAAACCGCGAACGGCCCGTCTTACATCGACCTGGGTACCGTACAGGGTATTGCACAATTAACATTAAATGGAAAAGACCTGGGCGTGCGGTGGTTTGGCCGTTACCTGTACCATGTGCAGCCCTGGATGCGGCCGGGTGAAAATACCATCGAGATCGCGGTTACCACCACCATGGGCAACTATATGAAGTCGCTTACGGACAACCCGGTAGCGCAGTACTGGACAAACGGAAAAAGAAAGCCGCAGCCCATGCGTTCTATGGGCTTGCTGGGACCTGTTACTGTATTTTAAAAAATGAATGATGCGAAGAAAAAATGTTTTTTTAGCCATACTCCTTTCCGGCCTTTCATTGATGGCTGCGGCAAAAGATTATAGTGCTGTTAGTTTTGGCGCAAAAAAAGATGGCATGAGCCTGAACAGTGCCATTATACAGGGGGCCATTGACTATATTCACGAGCAGGGCGGCGGCCGGCTGGTATTTGATGAAGGAAAATATCTTACCGGCACCATCTTTTTGAAGTCGAATGTAACCCTTCACCTCAAAAAGGGGGCCGTGCTGCTGGGTTCCGTAAATCCCTTCGACTATGAAAAAAATAAGTACATCGGCTGGACGTCCATGATCTTTGCCATAAAACAGGACAATATCGGCATTACCGGTGAAGGCATGATCGATGGACGTGGCTTTCTTACTGCGGTCAATATGGTAGGCAATATTCAGAAAGGATTGGTAACGGATCCGTTGAAATACGACCGGCCCAATGAAACCAACCGCCCGCAGAACATCTATTTCCGTGAATGCACCAATGTGCGTATTACGGGTGTAACACTGAAAGATCCGGCCAGCTGGAACCAAACCTACGACCAGTGCCGGAACCTGTATGTAGACAGCATTCATGTTGATAGTAAGAGTTACTGGAACAATGACGGCATTGATGTGGTAGACTGTGACAGTGTGGTGATCAAAAACTCTTATTTTGATGCGGCGGATGATGTGATCTGCTTCAAATCGCACGACGCCACAAAGATCTGTCAGAATGTGATCGTGGATAACTGTACCGGCAGGTCCAGTGCAAACGGGCTGAAATTTGGAACGGTTTCCCGTGGCGGGTTCCGGAATTTTAAAGTAACCAACCTGAAGATCATTGACACCTACCGTTCGGCCATTACGTTTGCCGCAGTAGACGGCGGATTTGTAGAAAACATAGAAGTGGATGGTGTGCGTTCGATCAATACCGGTAATGTCATTTACCTCCGCATTGGCGACCGCTGGAGCAACGGCAAACAGCCGTATATGAAAAACGTTCGTATCTCCAATGTATATGCAGAAGTGCCGGCTACCAAACCGGATGCGGGGTATAGCTACGAGGGCCCTATCGAAGACCTGCCGCGGAATATTTCACCGGCCAGCATCATCGGGCTGCCGCAGTATAAGATACAGGATGTAACGCTCAAAAATATCGAAATCGTTTATCCCGGCGGCGGCAACCCGCACTATGCCCGGCGTGGATTAACCAGGGCGGAGCTGGAAAGCATTCCGGAAATGCCCACAGCTTACCCGGAGTTTTCGCAGTTTAAGGAACTGCCGGCCTGGGGATTTTATGTGCGGCATGCCACCGGTATCCGTTTTGAGAATATTACGCTAAGAGCAAAAGAAAGCGATTACCGCCCGGCCATCGTATTTGATGATGTACAGCAGGCCTCTTTTAACAAAGTGAATGTAGCGGAGCCGGCTGCCAAAAGCAAGAAGCAGGTGTTCCTGCACAATACTACAAGATCCAAATAATTTCATTTTTAAAGTTGTTATCATATGCGCGTATTAAAACTGATCCTGTTTACGGCGTTATTACCAGTGTTTGCGGCTGCCAAAGAATATAAAGCTTCCCTGTTCGGCATCCTGTCGGATGGTGTTACCAACAATACCCGTTCGATACAGAAAGCCATCGATTTCATTCATGAGCAAGGCGGCGGTCAGCTGGTGTTCTATGTAGGGCGCTATGTAACCGGGGGCGTGCAGCTCAAATCCAATGTAACCATAAAGCTGGAAGAAGGTGCGGTGCTGGTAGGTGCGCCATCTGTTTATGATTATAACAGCTCCGGCCGTATCAGGGCCATCATCAGCGCCGACGGGCAGCAAAACATCGGTATTTCCGGGAAAGGGGTGATCGAAGGCAATGCCTTAAGCCTAATGGCAAATGTTGCGGTATTACAGCAGAACGGCTATCTGCGTTCACAGGATTTTGTGCGGCCGGCACTTATGGGGTTTACCAATTGCTCCAATATAAAAATCGATTCGGTGAACCTCTGGAACGGTAGCGGAAAAGCCCAGGTATTTGATGCCTGCAGCGATGTGGTGGTGGAAACGGTAAACATCAGTAGTAAGCAGGTTGGCGGTACCGGGGGCATCCGCTTGTTGGCATCAAAAAATGTACTGATAAAGGATACGTTTATTGATGTAGCATTGCAGCCATATATTGAAGGATCAAAAAACAATCAATCCATCCGGGTTGACCGGGCAATTGATCCCGCCGGGAAACTGCTCAGTGTTTCGGAGTAAACCGGATTCAATATACATTCAACAAAATAAACCACATAACTCACGCGTTTTTTTCGGCCTGTAAGGACATAATAAACATACTTATGGTCGCCCTGAACCGTGTCATCCTGGGTTGTTTATTCGCGTTGCAAAATCAATAAGATGAGGACAATCGTTCCCAGGAATCATCCCGAATATATCACCCGGTTCCGGTGTGCCGGAATATTTCAGGGTCTGTATGGACGTCTGTTAATCCAGTTTCTTTAAGAGTCGCACCGCATTTTTATGATACAAGTTGTTTGATGGAACGGCGGTGGCATATTTTTTAGCCAGTTCCTGGTGCCCCGTTTTGTAAGCACACAGGGCCGCAAAAAAATAGCTGTCTTCCTGGTAGGCCGAACTGCTTTGTAACAGTTTTTCAAAAACAGGCAGGGCGGTTCCCGGCTGTTCCGTTTTCAGCAGGCAAACCCCATAATAAAAGGCAGCCATTACATCTTCCGGGTTACCATCCGCCGCGGCTTTTAAATGCGGCAGGGCTGCCTGGTATTGCTGATCGTTAAACAATTGTCCGCCCTCTTTGCCATGATCTGTGGCGCCTCTCACCACAACATTAGGCATAGGTGTTACCGGGTATCGGTCGATACTGGCCGGCGTCAATACAAACAACAACAGTACGGCGGCTACCGCTACGGCGGCAAACACCAGTTTACGCACGCGGCCTGTACGAGGTGCGGCGGCAGCCTTTTCACGGAAATGCTCCCGGGTAAGCGGCTCCAATACGGCTCTTAATTGGGCTGCGCCTGCTGCAGCGGCTTCGTGTTTCTGAACAACGGCCTCCGTATACAGCCAGTCTTCATAAGCCTTCCTTACATCTGGCTCCTGCGCTAGCCGGCGCTCAAAATCGCTGCGTTCTTCCGGTGACAGGGTATCTGAAATATATGCTTCTATTTGTTCGTAAAGATTCATGACTGGTGACGGTTGTGATTGACTAATTCGATTAATTCAGACATACAGATGGATTTCTTTTTCCGCAGGTAGGCATAGCTTACACCCAGCTGTTCCGCCAGTTTCTGCTGCGAATCGCTGAGGTAGGATGCCCGGATGATTTCCCGGCAACGCTCACTGAGCTGTTCCAGCAGTTCCATTACCAGGGCTTCCTGCTCCATTTGCTGCGCATGTGCCGATGCTTCTGCGTCTGTGTTGTCCTTCAGGTATTGATATCCATCATCCAGACTTTTTGTTACCCCCGACCGGGATTTTTTCTTCAGCAGATTGATCCATTTCCGTTTACAAATCAGTAACAGAAAGGCTTCAAAAGGGCAGGTCAGCACAAATTTTCCATCGGCCGCCAGCTTAAAAATATCGATCAGCGATTCCTGGAAAATATCCCCGCATTCTTCGGTATCGGCCCCTTTCGATTTCAGGTAGGCAGTAATGGACGGGGCATATTTACGGTAGATTTCGGAAAGCAGCACTGAATCATTCTTCCGTAATGCTTCAATATATCGTTGGTCTGTATGCAATCTTATAAAAATTAAATAGAATAAACGGTACCTCTTACAGCAGCAGCGTTACCTCCAGGGTTCCCGCTCCCGAATCTCAAAAATATTGAATATATTTACCATAGCGAACATTTTGGATGTATAACATATGGTGCGGGGCACAGATTCATTCCAGCACATGCCGCTTTGCCTTATAAATCAATGACACGGGCATGGCAATGGAATAGACCCGTATTTTTCAGGTAACAATTTTTGCAACCGGCTGATCTGCATATATGGGACAATTAAAACGGAAGCCACTATTTTTTTTAACAGGGTTATTGCTTGCTGCAGTTGCGGCGCATGCCCAGGTGCAAAAAGCGGCATTGGAGGACAGTACGATACAAACCGCTCCGGATAGTGGCGGACTTCGTTTTTCGGCCCCATTGCCCGCGCTGACGCAGATCCCCGGTGCTCCCGAACCCTTCTATACCCATTTATGGGATTTTGGCGATGGGCATTTCAGTACCGAAGCTGCTCCGGTACATAATTATACCGCGGAAAAGGATTACGATGTATACCTCTACGCGGTAAATAACTATGATGACGGCAAAAAGCCCGAACGGAAGAAAATAAAAGTGGCGGCAAAGGGCAATAACAATAATGTGGCATCGGTATCAACCGCTGAAAAAGACTTCTTTAAAGCGAACGGTGTTTTCGAACTAAAGTACAACTGTATGGCTAAACCCAATGATACCATGGTATTGCTGGTGGGCTGGAAAAACACTGGTACACAGGATGACCAGGGGAAGCTGTACCTGTTTTTAAATGAGAAGATTTTTGACCAGACCTGTTTTGAAAGTGCGGGCGATAATAAAGGATTCCGCTTTTTTAACAGCGGAGATAGCCTGGTTGCCGGCCCCCCGGCGTTGATGGCCGGCTTGGAACCGGGCAAACAACTGAAAATTACGGAAAGCGGTAGTCCGCCTTCCTCGGTGGTGCAGGTGCTGAACTATGCGGAGGCGGCCAATACCTTTTCGAGCACCATGCTGCTGTACAAAAACAGCTTTATGATCGAGCTGGGAAATACGGCACCCGGAGCTGCACATTTTGCCCTGGCCGAGTTAAAAGTAACGCCGGAAATGATCAAAGACACCAATGCCACTGTAACGGTTACCGGTGTATATGTTCCAAAGAAAGGAAACCCCGTTCTGCACCGCCTCAATATACCGGTGGTGAATTCGCACGACCCGAATAAAATGAATTTAAAAGGCGGCAGGCTCAGCTACCGTTTTTTAAGCAAGCATAAAGAACTGACCTATAAGGTTCGTTTTCAGAATACGGGTAAGGGGCCCGCACGTAAGATTGCACTGGATGTTGCAACGCCAGGATCCCTCGATCCGCAAACCGTACAGATCAAGGATCTGTCGCCATTTTGTGCGCCCTGTCAGGCAGGTGCAGAGAAGCGGGGCTGCTGGGAGCTGGAAAAAAAAGAAAACGGTCTGTTGTTTACGCTGCACGGGATCTATTTACCCGGCACCAACCAGAAAGGAGTGGATGATAAAGACAGCACCAAGGGGTTTATGGAGTTTTCTATCGTAACAAAGAAAAAGCTGGATCCGGTTCCCTTTAAAGCGCGGACCGCCATTTATTTTGATAAAAATGAACCCATATACACCAATAATGCTACAGGCCGGTTTAAGAAAAGTATCTCGCCCATTGTAATGGCCGGCTTTGAAAAGGCCACAGGTAAGGGAATGGTCAGCGATGGAATTGTAACCGGTTTGGGTCTTGCTCCGCTGGCACCCTACCGCCCTTTTTTCCAGTTTGAGCTGTATTATAAACAAGGGCTCAAAACAAGTGCGGGCAGCTATACGGTAGAGCGGAATGGCTTTATATCCATCGACGGGCGAAAAGAGTTCCCCTACAACAAAATGGATTCCTCGGTAGCCCACACCCTTTCACAGATAAAGCTGATCCCCCTCCAGCTGCGGCATAACTTCGGAAATTATTTTTCGGCAGGTGCAGGTATCAGCGTTACGGCTAACCTGGGCGGCAGTACGGAAACGACCCTAACCTATCACGGTGTTTCTGCCAATGGGGTGGCCGGGCAGATCTATGAACAACCGCTGTCCGAAAAGATAAAGGCCTTTTCCGGTATACGCGTACAACCCTTTATTGATATCCAACTGGGAAAAGTAAAGCTGGGCCCCCAGTTGGGCATCCGGTATTATTATAACGAAAAAAAGAATGGGTATACATTCCTTTATGCGGGATGGAAGTTTTAAGTAAACAAAGATCCCGGGAACAGGCTCTGTTCCGTAGCCATACAGTGCCCGCTGTTTCACTGGCCGGTGACCGGCGGAAAACCGCCTGGCATAAAAAAAAGCCGGCGGGTACCGGTCGCTTGCGGGTGCTGCTGATGGTAATAGCTTTTACCTTTTTCTCAGGTGTGCCGCCAGCCGACCCGCTGGAGAGCCGGTACCGGCACATGAAACAGAACGATTCCCTGGAAGCATGGGCCGATTTTCTTTTTGACCAGCTCGATCTGGATCCGGGGCTGGCCGTAAACCGGGAAGAATTTCTGAAAAAAGCCTTATGGAGGCCACCCCGCACGAGAGAAGAGAAGCTGGCCTGTTACCAGTTTTTTATCAATACCGGCTGGCATTTACTAACGCAGCGGCAGGTTCCGACCTCCATCACCTGGTACGAACAGGCTTATGCGTTTTATGAGCGTAACAAACAGGACACAGCGCTAAAGCAGGAAATGGATTTTGAGGAATATATTGCCAAACCACTGGGAAATAATTATACGAGGGTGGGCGATTTTTCCAAGGCGGTTTACATCCAGCAACGGGCCATTAACGAGGCATTAACCGCGCACCGGAGTGCAATTATTCCCGGCTTGTATTTAAACCTGGCCACCACTTATTTCCGTATGCACGATGATGCGGCACTCCGTAACACCATTGCACTCGGACTTCAGAGTGCCAGGCCCGGAAGTTCCGATGCCCTGCCCCTGTATAATTTAAAAGCAGAAGCTTATTTAGAAGCCGGAAATACCGACAGCGCCGACATCTGGAACCAACGGGCGCTGCTACTGGGCCGGCAACTTGCCGGTGCTTCCAGTGCATTACAAACAACCCTTTTAGCCCGTGCCCGTATATTAAACCTCTCCGGCAAACACCGGGAATCGCTGTATTATCTTGAAGAGATCCGAAAACAGGTAGCCGCAGACAATATTGAACTGAAAGTGGAAACGGCTATTGAAGCGGGAAATGCCTACCTGCTGATGCAGCAGCCGGATAGTGCAGCAGCCTGGCATCAACGGGCTTTGGCGTATTTCAGGAGGGATGCACAGGGCCTGTTCCCCGATTTTAAAGTAACCACCGCGCTCTTTGGTGTGGCCACTGCGTTGTTATATAAAGACCCGGTAGCGGCAGCCCGGTGGTTCGAAAAAGCCGTGCTGAATGATTATTATACGGAGCAGTTATTACCGGCATCCCTCAACAGCAGTACGGCTGCCTATGCCAATAAAAAATATTCAGAAACGGCAATTGCCTTATATCACCAGCTATTTGATCAGCACCAGGATCCGGAATACCTTCTGAAAGCGCTTTGGCTAACAGAATTATCCAAGGGCCGGGTATTGATCAATGAGCAACGGAGAACGGCCTCCTGGAAACAGGATGCGCTGCTTTCCAGCAATAAAAAATGGGTCGATCAGCTGCGCTCCCTGTACGTGCTCCTGGCCGAAACACCCGAGGGTAGTTACCGGCAGCAGATCCGGCAAAATATCCAGCGCCTGGAATTTGAACTGAACTTAAAAGAACGGGAAAGTGTAGCCCTGCTCAGGCTGCCTTCTTATGAAGTGTTCCGCAAATGGGTACAAACGGCCGGCAGGAATAAAGTGTTGCTTAGCTATTACCTGGGAGATAGTTATTCCTATATCATCCAGGTACAGAACGGGCTATTCCGGCACCGGCTCGATACCGCCACAGCAACTCATGTAAAGGAGATCGGCGATTTTATGCACCGGTATTTTTATGCAGGACCGGCTGCTTTTAACAGGGATCCGCGGGCATACTATGCACGTGCAGCCAAATTGCTGTATACCTGGAATCCCTGGTTTTCCGGGCCCGCACCGGCGGTATTGATCTCGCCCGACCGCGAATTGCACAACCTGCCGTTTGAAGCACTTTGCATCGCTGCCGATACCCCGGCATACTGGGGCGCCAGCACATCCATCGGGTATAGTTTTACCTTCTTACAGAATGCGTTTGCCGGAACAGGCAGCAATAATGCCCGGCCTGTAACTGTTTTCAGTTTTGAAAAACCACACCTGGGATTTCCGGGGCTTCCGCAATCTCTAAAAGAAGGATCTTTTCTTGCAAAGCATTTTGTAACGCAGCAATATTCAGCGGCGGGCACGTCCGATTCCGCTTTTATGGCGGCGCTCAATACCGGTAATATCATTCACCTGGCATCGCACGCCGTTGCAGATCCTGCGGAAAAACAACCCTACCTGGTTTTAAAAAATAAACTGTACCTGGGCGAGCTTCAGTATATCACTACGCGATCACCACTGGTTGTGCTGGCGGCCTGCGAAACGGGATCCGGTCTTTTGCAGCAGGGTGAAGGCATGCAGAGCCTGGGCCGCATCCTGCTGAGCAAGGGTGTAGACGGGGTACTGTCTTCCCGTTGGGAGATCGATGATGCAGCTTCCGGTGAACTGATCCGGGAATTCTATCAGGCATTGGCTACCGATCCCGATCCGGCCTCCGCATTAAAAAAAGCGAGGGTCGCCTATCTGAAAAAACATCAAACCGCAGCCGCACAAAACCCGTTGTTCTGGGCCGCCTATTTTTACCAGGGCAACGATACGCCGTTGTGGATCCGGCAAAAGCGCTCTTCTGCGCTGATGCTTTCCCTCTTCTGTATTGCCGGCGCTGTGCTGGTTACCACCCTGTTCTTCCGGTATAAGAAATTACTATAACCGGCAGATCCGTTCCTGTATACAAACAATGCATGATACTTGTGGGGCTAAGGGACTCCCAAATGAATGCGTCAATCATCGGCAGCACCCCGCTATTGAATGAGCAACCCTATCGCTGCAACTGAAAGGGCAATAACGGATGCTTAAAGGAATGCCGCACCAATCCGATCCGACATATATTTTTTGCTTTTTTTTCTCCAACCAGGTAACAAACGATTCCCGCTATTGATATACCGGTAGAATCCTTTTTGTAAAATTTAAAAAACAATGTTTATGAAAAAGAATATTTTACTCCAGACCCTCACGGTATTATCGTTAGCCACGGTTTTTTATGCGTGCAAGAAAGACAATACCCCCATCGATCCGCGAAGTGCCTATCAGAAAGATGTGGAAAAGATGATCCGCTTTTTTAAAGATCATGAACCTGCTGTTGAAAAATTTACGGTGGATGCCGCAGCAGGTAGCACCATTACGTTGCAGAATGGCACAAAGATCACGTTTGGCCCCAATGCTTTTGTAAAACCCGGTGGTACCGTGGTTACCGGCAATGTTAACGTATCAGCCCGGGTTTTTATCAAGGCAAGTGAAATGATCCTGGGCGATAAGCCTACATTGACCAGTGACGGAAAGATCCTCGAAACCTTTGGAGAAGCAATGGTTACGGCTGAACAAAACGGTCAGCAACTGGCGCTGAATCCTCAGCAAAAACCTCCGGGCGTTGTAGCGCCTGTTGGAGTGGCCAATGCAAATGGCGCCAATCGTGATATTGCAATGTGGGACGGCGATACAACGGTGCACACCGAAACCAGCGGATACAACCACGAAAATGCGCTGACCACGATCACCGAAACCTATACCATTAAAAAAGGAATGCAATGGACACAGATTCCGGGCTCCTTTGGTTCTGCGGGCGCAGCTACTACCTATTTCCCGCTGGATAACCTCGGCGATTGGCGGAACTGTGATGCGCTCTATGGCATTGCTGCACCCAAAACCACGGTGCTGGGTTATTTTGGCGATAAGTTCAATATTCAAACCGGTAACAATTATTCCGGCCAGGATCCCACAGAATTGTTCTTTAAAGTGGCCGGCGTAAATACCATGGTGAAACTGTACAATCCTATTTTTCACCCCATCGCCGGAAAAGAAGGATTGCTGAGTTACCAGAACAGCATACCTGTTGGTGCAAACGGAACCTTCCTGGCCATGAGTACCCTGAATGGTAAATTCTATGCAGAAATGCGGGATGTAACCATCACACCTGATGCCGGAAAGAATTTCATGGGCATCACATTCAATCTGCAGGAGGTTTCCGAGGCCCAATTGCTGCAGCTGATTCAACAAATGAATACCAAATAAAGGTCTACAATACCAGGCAACCCTTTCAATAAATACCTCCATCGTTACCGGGAACTGCGTTTGCAGCTTCCCGGTTCTTTTTGAAGTTTTCCGGATCGCTTCCGCAGATGAGTTAACGAATAAGCTCCGTAGCCCATATTTACAGGAATAACTGCAGGCCGGAGCAACGCTTTTCGTAACAGATGACAGGCCCGCTCTATTATGGGTCAGCTACCGCATGCCTGCCGGTAAAGCGAACCGGATTCCCATAAGAAAATTGTTAAGTCAGCCGCAGATCGGCGCCCTGAGGCCAAAAAAAAAGGTCTTTCTGTAGAAACAGACCGACCTCTAACGATTGCTTGCCATATGAAAAAGTTAATGAATAACTTCTAATACAAAGATAGTCATAATTCATGCCACTTTGATATACTGTCATTTTTACAGAAATTCATTTAAACCAAAATGTTTAATGAAGGCTGTAATTTAATTCGGAAATCATTGATGCTTAACAATCAGCATTGAAAATAAATTAATAAACAAGCAAAAAATTTTCAATTTTTGAAAAAAACAGTTGTTAGTTAATTTATTGTTAAGAGAATCCCTTATTTTAGTGTCCAGTAACCATTGAAACAAACTATTATGACCTCTAACGATTGTCTTTGCCAGAAATGAACAAAAGCGGATTTTATAAATTCGCTTTTTTATTGCCCATACCTGAAGGTACCGGAAACAAAAAAGGTCCTTCCGTAGAAACGGACTGACCTCTAACGATTGCTTGCCATATGAAAAAACTTAAAAAACTTCTTCGGTTTGCTGCCTACAGCTTTTGTCTCACTTTTCTTATCCCCTCATTTGTTACACAAAGTTAGGTAGCTTTTATACACTTCAAAACACAATGTACCGGCGATTCTATCATATTCAATGGATGTTTGATCCGCTGAAAGGCTTGTAAATACTGGCTTTTGCAAAAAAATATGCCGGATATCCAACGCCTAAAAGGGGAACGAAAAAAACATTGAAAATTGTATAAATAAAGACCCAAATAATGGGAAAAATCAAAAAGTTTAAAAAAATGTTGACAAAAAGAAGTTCCAATTCAGAAAATACTGTTATTTTAGTTGCCTGTAGTCAATTAACTTTTTATTAACCGGTATAAAGGAGTTGATTGCAGGGTAAATAAAGTTTGTTTTATTTACATGAATATGACCTCTAAGTTTGATTGCCTCTGACGGTTGCTTTCTTTTTTTCTCCGATGAATACACCGAATAGCCCGCATTATAGATTGTAAAAAATTGGCCGCAGCTTGCCGTGGTTTGTAAAGTACTGGAAACAAAAAAGGTCCTTCCGTAGAAACGGACTGACCTCTAACGATTGCTTGCCATATGAAAAAACTTAAAAAACTTCTTCGGTTTGCTGCCTACAGCTTTTGTCTCACTTTCCCTATCTCCTCATTTGTTACACAAAGATAGCTTGTTTTTATAGGGTACTCCAAACCAACTATTGATGGAATATGGTATGTCTAAGCTGTTATAAAAACTTTAAAATGCCCGTCCTTACTGGATTACAGCGTATTTTCGCGGAGATGTCCAAGGGTATTTTGGGCGTTTTTATGTTTTTGGAGGGATAGCATTTAACTTTGTAACTTATGCCGAATAAGCCGGGAGATATATTGTTTCAGTTGATAAAATCGTTGGAAAAGTCTGAGAAACGACATTTTAAGCTCTATATTACACGTAGTTCTGGTAATGAGGATCTTAAGGTGATCAAACTATTTGATGCGCTGGATAAGCTGCAGCAGTACGACGAGAAACTGGTACTGAAAAAACTGAAGGATGTAACCAAACCCCAGCTGTCTAACTTAAAATCGCATTTATATAAGGAAATCCTTGCGGGGCTGCGACTGCTGAAAAGCAGCGAAAGTCTTGATCTTCAATTGAATGAGTTATTCGATTCGGCACATATCCTGTACAAGAAGGGCTTGTTTTACCAGAGCCTGCGGGTGATTGACAAGGCTAAGGAAGTGGCCAAGCTTAACCAGAAATTCTTCTTTTTGCCACAATTGTTGTCGCTGGAAAAGCGCATCGAGGCTCTCAACGTTACGGATAGTTTTGTAAGCCGGATGGATGAACTGGCCGAGGAGTCGAACGAGGTGAACACCAAACTGAACATGATCACGCGGCTATCCAACCTCTCGCTTCAGGTATATGGATTTTATATTGCCAATGGTCATGCCCGGAATGAGGCGGAGGAAGACAAGGTGAAGAAGTTTTTCAAACAAAACCTGCCCTCCGGTTCTGCCCAGCAGGAAGGATTTTATGAGCGGCTTTATTACTATCAAAGCTATACCTGGTTTGCCTTTATACGCCAGGATTTTCTTTTATACTACCGCTATGTGCAAAAATGGGTAGATCTTTTTTATGAAAAGCCCAATATGCAGCGTACGGAAACAGGGCATTTTATTAAGGGCTATCATAACCTGCTGAATGCGCATTTCGACCTGCGGAATTATGAACAATTCAGTGTTGATCTGCAAAAATTTGAGGAATTTAGTCACAGCAAGCGGGTTCAGAGCAACGAGAACTTCCGCGTGCAGTCATTTATATACATTGCCAGCGCCAAAATCAATTACTTTACCATTACCGGGCAAACCACTGCCGGGTTAAAGGAAGTGCCGTTCATTGAAGATAAGCTGGCCGAATATACCTTGTTCCTGGACCGGCACCGGGTGATGGTGATTACCTATAAGATCGCAATGCTGTATTTCCTTTCAGGCGATTACAGCACCTGTATTGATTATCTTCAGAAGATCATCAACGACTCCTCCGGTTTAAGAACGGATCTGCAGTGTTATGCCCGTCTGGTGCATTTGCTGGCACATTACGAACTGGGCAACCTGGAATTGATGGATTCGCTTACGCGTTCGGTATTCCGCTATATGTCGAAAATGAAGAATTTAACCGTGATCGAACAGGAAATATTCCGGTTCTTCCGCGGATCCTTCCGTTTCACCAGCAGGGAGCTGATTCCGGAGTTTGAGCGCTTCCTGGAAAAAGTAAAACACCTGGAGAAAAACCGGTTCGAGACCCGCTCCTTTGCTTACCTGGATATTATATCCTGGCTGGAAAGCAAAGTAGCGCGTAAACCCATGCGGGTGATCATCGAACAAAAATTCCTTCAAAGCAAACGCAGCCGGAACGTGGTTCCGGTGCTTGCCGATCAATAAAACGATTGGGTTAAACGAGGGGGATGACCCGCCGTTCGCGGCTGCTTTCCAGTGCCGCATCAATCACTTTCATTGTAAGGATGGCATCTGAAGCCGGTACCGGGTTGGGCTGGCCATTCCGGATGGCATTGTATACATCCTCGTAATAGTCCATATAATTGCCCATCTCCGAGCGGGTTTGTTTTCTAACATCTTCTCCATTGATAGTAGTATGCAATACCCCGTCAAATCCTTCCGGCGTTGCGATCCAGCTTTCAACAGACGGTACTACGCCTTCCAGCAACTTTGTTTCCTGCAGGTCTGAGCGTTGCTGCAGAAAGGTACCGTTCTCTCCCTGTAAAATAAAGGGGTAGGGCGATTCTTTTGCAAACACAGTGCCCTTGATCCGTACCCGGAACGGACGGGGATAATACAACAGTACTTCAAAGTAGTCGTTTGCTTCCATGTTCTTGCGCATGGTAAATACATCGGCAAAAACGGCCTCAGGAAATCCGAACAGCTGAATGGCCTGGTCGATGAGGTGGGCACCCAGATCATGCAGGTTACCGGCTCCCGGTTTGTTGCCTTCCTTATGATCCTTGCCACTGTGCCCGGTGCGGTAGCGGTCATAACGCAGCTCCACTTCCTTTAACTCGCCCAGCATGTTTTCTGTAACCACATCCCGGATAGCGCGGAAATCGCCGTCGTAACGGCGGTTTTGGTAAACGCAGAGGAACCGGTTCTTTTCTTTGGCCAGGCGGTCCACCGCTTCTGCTTCTGCTGCATTCACCATAAACGGCTTTTCCACTACAATATGTTTGCCGGCTTCCAGCGCTTTTACGGCATATTCAAAATGGGTTTGCACCGGGGTGTTTATGATCACCAGTTCAATTTCCGGGTCGGCGATCAGTTCTTCAAATGAACGGTACAGTTTGGAACCGGAGTAGCGTTCCCGGGAGTCTTCTTTATGCCGCTCTACAATAGCCCTCAGCTCATAATGAGGGTTGGCATTAATAAACGGGGCATGAAACAGCTTGCCGCTCATGCCAAACGATGCGATTCCCGTGATAATTGGTTGACTCATTGTTTTTGATTTTGTTGCGATACTACTTTTTTTGTATATACACTTGTTTTAACTTGTTGTTGAACCAATAGGATACGAGCATTTTTCCATCGGTACAGGGCATTGCCGATTCAAACGAGGGTTCAATTACCCAATGCCCCTGTTTGTTGATATAACCATACAGCGTTGCTCTTTTATTGTTTTTTATAGTGTCGACCGCTGCGGCGGCCACGCCTTCAGAAAAATCACCGGCATCTTTAAACCGGAAACCGATCACCAGGTCGCCCTTTTTATTAATAAACCCTGTTTTATGTTCCTGATTTACTACATACGCCAGTCCTTCATGAAAATCGCCTGCATATTCATAAATCGCCGGCACTATTTCTTTGCCCTCTAAATTAATAAATCCCCATTGATTGCTTTTTTCCGTTTGAAAAGCGCACATGCCCTCCCGCACATCACTCAATACCTCGTACTGTGGCGGCACTATAAATTTTCCCGTTTTATCGATGATGCCCACGCCTCCGTTCCGTTCCCGGCCGGCAATGGCATAGCCTTCATTAAATTCGGCAATACGGTCAAACTCAAGCGGAACCACTATCGCTCCCTTTTTGTTAATAACCCCAAACTTCATATCATCCGAAAGGGTGCTGCCGGTATTATACACCACCGCTACACCGTTCTTAAAAGGTGTAAGGATATCGTATTTATTTGTAAAAGATAATACTTCTTTTCCTTCAATATTGATATAGCCCCAAAAACCATTCCGCCGTACCACGGCCAGTGAATCGGAAAAGGGCCGGGCATCGGTGTAAACGGTATCAATCACCAGCAAACCCTCCGGATCAATATATCCGTATTTCCCGGAGGGCGTATAAACCAGCGCTCTCCCGTTCTCAAAAAAACCGGGATGTTCCGATGTGCGCCTGAATTGAAAGGGGAGTAACGAGCCCTTATCGGTAAGATAGCGATAACGGTCGCCCATCACAACAAGGGCTCTTTGTTCATGAAATGGATAGGCCGTCTCCAATTCAAGCGTACTGAAAAGAACCGTATACGGTGCGCTATTTTGTGAAAAGAGCCCGCAGGGCAAGAAGATGCAAAGCCATAATGTATAACGAAGTATGGATAACATGTTTTGATTACCGCGTTATCGCTGCTGGGCCCGGAACCAGCGGTCGGGAATCTCATCCTGCGAAGCCAGCAGGTAATCTTTATAGCTGCAGGGTACCAGCTGGTTGCCGGGAAGCTGCATCCACCAGCGCCCGGTTTTTTTACTTTGATAGAACGTAGTTTCTATTTCTGAAAAGATCATCTGGTATTCATTAAAGGCTTCTTTGTCGGTAAGTTCGGCTTCTTTTTTCCGGCGGTAGATGCCATCCAATGCGTACCATAACATGTGGCTGATCTGTTTGGCGGTTAGTTCTTCCCGGTCTTTTTTTACATCGTAGCCGTAAATGCCGATGGTATTTACCGCCGTACTCATGCCCGCATACTGCATCAGGATACAGGCTTCTTCCCCGTTAAAACCGTTGGGCGTAAGCTGATTGGCCGGGGCATATGCGTTCGCAACGGCGTTGATGTCAAAAGAGAACAGCTGACTGCTCCGGATAGCCGGTTCAATCTGTTCCATATCTTCTTTTACATGTCCTACCCGGTAGAAATCAAATTTTAGTTTATCCAGGGTTTGCAGCATTCCCGGGTGTACCAGGTAGCTTTGAAAACCGATATGGTTATAATGCCGGATATAATTGGGTTCGCCGGTAAGCATTTCCATCAAAAAATGATCATTGGCAAAGGGCGACTCCATGTCAAGGTCAATTACGGCATCAACAATGGAGGCCTCAATAAGGGTTTGCTGCGTGGCATAAGCGCCATACTGTGCCATGGTAAGATCATGCGACCCGCCCAGGATGATGACGGTTTTTCCCTCTTCGATCAGGGCCGCGATAACGGTTCTCAAAGCCGCTACGGTATCGGTATACGAAGCCCCCTGCCGGATATCGCCAATATCTGCGATCCGGATGCCTTCGTGCCAGAAGAAGAGGGAATAGAAATGCCTGCGGATGGCATCCGGCGCCGCGCTGGGAGCTCCCAGTATGCCATTGCCGCGTTGTTCGCCACAGCCGATCAGCACTACATCGGCCTGTTCCAGATCCGGAAAAAATTCTTCATGAAGATCGATGCTGCTACCCATCTGATTGGGCTTATAACTTTCATCGCCGGCGATTTCCCGGAGGTTAACCGGTAATAAGAATGCTTCAATATTCATGTGGTCTGACATGCCTGCAAGATAATATAAACAGGGAAAGATCCGAAGTACCGCTTATAAAGTTTTTGGGCGGTTTGAAGAAGATGCCTGCCTGAGTTGGCTTCATATAAAAAAGGAACACTTATTTTTGGGGGCAAAATCAATCACTATGAGGAAACTTTTATGGATCGCCCTGCTTTTAAATGCCGGGCTCTGTTTGCACGCACAGGATCAAACCGTAAAGAAACTGCAATCAGATTCCGACCGGAAAATTGCCAAGGATGCTACTGATACGGCACAGATGACCTGGAAAACAGGCGGTGTGTTTAATTTGAATATTGCACAGGGATCGCTGAGCAACTGGTCGGCAGGTGGTGATAAATTTTCGCTGGCACTAAACTCATTGCTAAGCGCGTATGCCTTTTATCAAAAAGGAAAGAATCACTGGGACAATACGCTGGATCTGAACCTGGGCTATATGAATACAACATCGCTTGGTACACGGAAAAACGATGACCGGATCGACCTGGTATCTAAATATGCCTATGACCTGGGCAAAAAATGGGATGCCGGTGTTTTGTTCAATTTCCGTTCACAAATACTGAAGGGATACGACTATACCGATTCTTCAAAAACGCTTACCTCCCAGTTCCTGTCGCCCGCCTACGTATTGCTGAGCCCGGGTGCCACCTACAAGCCCACCAAGAGTTTCTCCATATTTGTTTCACCGGTAACAGCTCGCTGGACCGTTGTAATGAATGATTCGCTTTCTGCCCGGGGCGCATACGGGGTGGATACCGGAAAACATGTAAAAACGGAGTTCGGTGCATTTGCTACCGTAAACTTTTTCAAAGAGTTTTCTAAATCGATCTCTTTTAAAAGTCGCGCCGATTTTTATTCCAATTACCTGAGCAATCCACAGAACATTGATGTATACTGGACCAACCTGCTGAGTATGAAGCTGGGCAAGCTCTTTGCGATCAACTATGCGTTTGATCTCATTTATGATGATGATGCCCGTCTTTTTGGCCCCAACGGTGAATCGGCGCGGCCGCAGATACGATCGATGTTAGGGATCGGACTTTCTTATCGCTTTAGCAACAGATAATGGCACAAAAAAAACTGGTACGTTTTGCAGAATTGGACACATTTAAAAATGTGTTGCAGTTTCCCCAGGACATAAAGGGGAAATGGAAGGATTATTTTAAAAATGAACAGCCCATTACCCTGGAACTCGCCTGTGGAAAAGGTGAATATGCCTTAGGGCTGGGACGCCTGCATCCTGGCCGCAATTTTATCGGTGTGGATATCAAAGGCAACCGGCTATGGGCGGGGGCAAAAAAGGCCACCCGGGAAAACCTGGATAATGTGGCCTTTTTACGGGTGCAGATCGAACAGCTGCATCAATACTTTGCCCCGGGTGAAATAAGCGAAATATGGATCACTTTTCCCGATCCGCAATTGCGGTTTTCAAAAGCCAAAAAAAGGCTTACGCATCCGCGTTTTTTACGGATCTACCAGCAGGTGTTGGCTCCGGGGGGCATCATCCATCTGAAAACGGATAGTCCCAACCTGCACCGGTTTACAAAAGACGTACTGGAAATGTACCAATGCACCGTATTAAACGATACCGATGATCTTTATAAAGAAGCAGCGCTTCCCGAAGAGCTTAAAATAAAAACCTATTACGAAAGCCTGGATATTGCCGAAAGCAACCGGATCCAT
The DNA here is from genome assembly GCF_021044425.1 of Niabella pedocola. Classification (GTDB taxonomy): domain Bacteria; phylum Bacteroidota; class Bacteroidia; order Chitinophagales; family Chitinophagaceae; genus Niabella; species Niabella pedocola. The sequence goes on from NZ_JAJNEC010000005.1 coordinate 2,384,983, forward strand.
TACCTGGCTTTCCAGTTGCCACCGGTACTGGCCGGTGAAGAAAAGGACCGGGAATTAAAGGAGGCGATCCGGTATGAGCTTGATTGAAGGGGAAGACTACTATGTAAATGAGGAAGGTAAGATGGTGCTTACGGAGCAATATCATTTACAACGAGGATACTGCTGCAGCAACGGTTGCCGGCATTGTCCGTATAATTATGAAAATGTTCCTGAACCTAAAAAAACGCAATTATTAAATGAGCGTAAAAAAAGGCAGCAGCAACCCGGAGACACTAAAAACGGTGCGCCCTTCGGGTAAAACGGACGATAGCATTTTTGACCTGATCTATGCGATTGCCCGGCAGATCCCCAAAGGAAGAGTAACTTCCTACGGTGCCATTGCAAAAGCCATCGGCTCCGGTAAATCGGCGCGACTGGTAGGCTGGGCTATGAGTGCTGCCGGGAAGGTAAAGCCCAAAGTGCCGGCGCACCGGGTAGTAAACAGTACCGGTTTGCTTTCCGGAAAGCATGCGTTTAAAACACCCACCCAAATGCAGGAGCTGCTGGAAAAAGAAGGCACAAAAATCAAGAACGATAAGGTAGCAGATTTTAAGACCCGGTTCTGGGACCCGTCATCGGAGCTGATTTAGGCGTTCGGTATATGAGGGATTAACTGTCGATATTGAACCACATAGAAACATAGGGTTTATTCGCTTTCGGGGAAGGTTAGATGGAAGTGAAAATGCAATGTTATATGTTGCAATCGTAATCCGAAAGAAACGCCGACCTATATGTCTATGTGGTTTGTTTTGTTGAACGTGCCTTACTTTTAAGATCCTTCCCTAACGATAACGATTTCGAGGTCTGTTCGCGCTACAAGGGGTAAAATACATAAATTCGCTGCTACCTAAACGTGCAGCATATGAATGGCTGTTGTTTACAAAAATGATGGCTGTCTATTTTTTTAAACGAATTGTTTGACAAATTAATTTTCAGGAATGGCTACAACAAGAAGAACTTTTATACAGCAAACCACTTTGGCCACAACCGGTGTGGCGCTGAGCGGATTATTTACAAAGGTGAATGCTTCCAGTTACAACCGCATCATGGGTGCAAACGGTAAAGTAAACCTGGCACATATCGGTATTGGTAACCGGGGAGCAGAGATCATCGGTGATTTTGCAAAAACCGAGCTGGCAAATGTAGTAGCGTTATGCGATGTGGACATGGGTGCCAAACATACACAGGCCACTATTGCTAAATTTCCCAATGCTACCCAGTTCCAGGATTTCCGGAAGATGTATGATAAAATGGCAAAATCCATCGACGCTGTAACCATCGCCGTACCAGATTTTGCGCATTTTCCCATAACGGTGCATTCGATGGCATTGGGCAAACATGTATATGTGGAAAAGCCAATGGCCCGCACCTTTAACGAGGTAGAGCTGATGATCCGGGCTGCAAAAAAGTATCCGAATGTGGTTACGCAAATGGGTAACCAGGGACATTCCGAAGCCAATTATTTCCAGTTTAAAACCTGGGTGGAAGCCGGAATCATTAAAGATGTTACCGCCATTACCGCGCACATGAACAGTCCGCGGCGCTGGCATGGCTGGGACCCGAACATAAAAAAATTCCCTGCTGCAGAACCGGTTCCTGAAACCCTGGATTGGGATACCTGGCTTTCGGCACAGATGTATCACGACTTTAATAAGGATTTTCATTATGGACAGTGGCGCTGCTGGTACGACTTTGGGATGGGCGCACTTGGCGATTGGGGCGCACATATCCTGGATACGGCCCACCAGTTCCTGGATCTTGGTTTGCCGGAAGAAGTAAACCCGCTGAAGCTGGAAGGGCATAACGATTATTTTTACCCGATGTCCAGTACGATTGAGTTTAAGTTTCCCAAACGGAAAAAAATGCCGCCGGTGGTGATCACCTGGTATGATGGTATCAATAACCAACCCAAGCTTCCCGAAGGATTTGGAAAATCGGAACTGGATTCCAGCATTCCTACGGTAAATGGTCAAAAGGCGCAGGCGGTAAAGCTAAATCCTGGTAAAGAAATCTACAGCAAAACGCTCACCTTTAAAGGCGGATCGCATGCCAGCACACTGAGCATCATTCCTTCAGAAAAGGCCAAGGAAATGGAGTCCAAACTTCCGGAAGTGCCTAAGAGCCCTTCCAATCACTTTGCTAATTTTTTACGGTCTTGCCAGGGAATTGAGAAAACCCGTTCACCATTTGAAATTGCCGGTCCGTTGAGCCAGGTATTTTGCCTGGGTGTAATGGCCCAGCGTTTGAATCAGCCGATCAAATTTGACCGGACTACAAAAAGGATCACCAACAATAAATTTGCAGATGCATTTTTAACCGGGGCGCCGCCGCGTAAAGGATGGGAAGATTATTATAAAATATAGCAACCGGGGGACTACAGGTCCCCCGAAGCATTAGTACAAGTGTGGTACCTGTTTCACGCGCCGGTACGAACAAAAGAAACCGTATTTTTACAAATGCAATTTCAGAAAATGACAGGAAAACCGTTTCTGATACTGGCCTTTGTAACGTGCTGCAGTTTTTCGGCTGCAGGGCAGGTAAACGATGCGGGCACTGCTATGAAAAAAGACAGCGTAATTAACCGCGCTCCGCTACTACTCAAAACAGGTGCTTTTTCTGTAAGACCGGTGGCACTTCACACGGCGTACTATAACCAACTGGGATTTATGTGCCGGCAGGAGCTCAAACTGGAAAAGGCAACAAAAACAAGTTTTCGCTTCCGGCTGGGCAGTGTAGACTATACCGACCGTATGGAGGGAAAAACAAAAACGGTATTGCCGCAATAAATAAAAAAAGTCGCAGGTATAAAACGTTACCGGTTTGCTACAGGGCGATCTCCGATGCTGCTGCTGTTTTTAATTGCATTAAAACATTGCTGGCTTCTGCAAGGGTAAAGTTGCCAAATCCCAGCCGCATGGCACTTAGTTCGCGGGTTTGATACAATAGGAACCGGGGAAGCTGTAACCCTTGCGCTGCGCAGGCTTTACTCATCCGTAATAAATTCATGCCCTGTTTCCACTGCGTCCATACGGCAAGCCCTCCGGGTGGTGTGGTAAAAGAAACGCTGTCTCCCAGTTCCGTGCTCAGCATTTTGCAGAAATGGTTGCGCCGTTCATGGTAGATCTTTTGCACTTTCTTTAAATGACGGTGAATCTCGCCTTCGGCGATCAGTTCCCCCAGTACCTGTTCCATAATGGTATCGCCCTGGCGGTCGATGATCGCCTGTACTTTTTCCATTTCATCGATCAGGCTGGCGGGTGCTACCAAAAAACCGGCCCGGAAACCCGGGGCAAGGGTTTTGCCAAAGGAGCCCAGGTATACCACCATACCTTCCGTATCGGCACTGGCCAGCGGAAGGATCGGGCTGCTTTGATAGTGGAAATCATATTCGTAATCGTCTTCCAGGATAATAAAGCCATAGGTAGCGGACAGCTTTAACAATGCTACCCGGCGCTGGGCGCTTAATGTAGCGGTAGTGGGATAATGGTGATGGGGCGTAAGGTACAGCATGCGTACCGCCTGTTTTTTGCAGATGCGCTCCACCGCTTCCACGCTGATCCCGTCCTGGTCTACCGGGATGGTTTTTAACCGTGCTCCCGATTGCTGAAAGGTCATATTGGCGGTGTAATAACCCGGGTTGCCCACCAGGATGGTATCTCCGGGGTTGATGAGGGTTCGGGCAGAAACGTACATCCCCATTTCCACCCCCCTGGTTACCAGGATGTTACGGGGTGTAATATGCAATCCCCGCGTACTGTTGAGAAAGTTCGAAAGCTGGGTTTTAAAAAAAACATTACCAGGCAGGGTATTGTACCCCAGGTGTTTCCGGTTAACTTTTCGTCTTAACGCTGCGGTGTAATAGCGCGCCAGCTGGTCGGTGGGCGATAAACGGTAGTCCGGTTGCCCGTCTGTAACCCTAAGCGGCAGGCCGGGCAGTTCCTCCGGTACATCCAGGATATTGCTCCTTTTAAAATGGAAGCCGGTGGTTGCCGGATACTCCGTCAGCTGCTGCATATCCAGCTTTTTGGTTCTGCGGTTATGAGCAACCGGCTTTATAAAGCTACCCTTGTTGGGCCGACTGGTGATCCACCCCTGGGCATCCAGCTCTTCATAAGCGGCAACCACGGTTTTGCGGTGTACTTCCAGCAACAGGCTCATGGCACGGGTTCCGGGCAATTGCTGCCCCCCGGAAAGGAACCCCCGCTGGATGGCATTAATAACATGGTGCACGATCTGCAGGTAAACAGCCGTGGCACTTTGCCGGTCGATGGGCAGGATGGTTTTATATGGTAATTGAACCGGACTACTCACTATATATAAACCGGACTATCCGGATGATCCGGCAAGGTAATAGTTTTGACCGAAATCAGGAAGAAATGCCTGGACCTCAAGGGTAAAAGGCATCAGGATCTATAAATATGAAGAAGAAAAAAATGAGAAAAGAAATGAAGCCAAAACGGGCAGCAGACGCAAAAAGAGGATTTATATTGTTTTTAACGGCCGGTATCACCCTTATTATACTGGGGGGCACAAAGCGGGCACAGGCACAGGATACGCTGCTGGACCCCGTTACGGTAACCTCATCTGTAATTGAAAAAAGAAGTTCGGAAACCGGGAGAAATATTACGATCATCAGCGGAGCTGCTATTGCCCAGCTGCCGGTACACTCGGTGGATGAGCTGTTAAAGTATATTCCGGGCGTAGAGGCTCAAATGCGGGGACCGCAGGGTGCGCAAACGGATATTTCAATACGGGGTGGTACTTTTCAGCAGGTGTTGGTTATTTTAGACGGACTGCGGCTGAATGATCCGAATACCGGGCACTTCACGGGTTATATTCCCATCAGTCCGGCGGAAATCGACCGGATTGAAGTTCTTAAAGGGGCTTCTTCGGCTGTTTATGGCTCCGATGCGGTGGGCGGAGTGATCAATATCATCACCAAGGCGTTTAATAAAAACAAACAGGCCCGGCAAAAACAGGCGGCTGCCATGGTAAGCGCCGGTGAATATGGATTGCTCAATGCCAGTGCCGGCGGGTTTTATCAGAATGAAAAAATAAACGTCGGCGCGGGATTTTTGACCAATAATGCCAGCGGGGTACAGCAACGCGGCATCCGGGGTTATTTTCATAATACGGCGGCTTCTGCGGGGCTCATGGTCAAATTCAACCCGTACTGGAACCTGGCATTGCGCACGGCCTACGATAACCGGGATTTTTCCGCACAAAATTTTTATACCACGTACGCGTCGGATACGGCATCGGAAACCATCCGCTCCTGGTGGAACCAGGCAAGGCTGCAATACCAGAAAGGAACCACGCAGGTAAGCATCGATGCGGGATATAAAAGTATGGAAGACCGGTATGCATTCAATCCGTCGTCCATCGCCAATAACAACCGGTCGCATTTGCTTCAGGCGCAGGCAGTGTTACAACAACAGTTTTCGGAACAAACCAGCCTGGTGGCGGGGTTCAATTTTCAGAACCGGGATATCCGCTCCAACGACCGGGGCAATCATGATTTGAACACCATGGCACCCTTTGTTTCGGTTATACAGAAATTTGGTCCGCATTTTATGATCAACCCGTCTTTACGGATGGAGGTTTACGGAACCCTGCCGGCCGAATGGGTGCCCCAGTTGACGGCATCGTACAAAACGGGCAATATCCAACTGCGCGCCAGCGGTGGTAAAACCATACGGAACGCCGATTTTACAGAACTGTACAATAACTATAACAAAGCAACGGTAAAGAGCGGAAGTGTGGGCAACCCGGATCTGGCTGCCGAACAGTCCTGGACCTATGAAGCGGGGCTTGACTGGTTTTGCAGATCGAACCTGAAACTGTCGACCGGCTTTTTCCAGCGGTTTCATAGCCAGCTGATCGACTGGGTGAATACACCTTATGCAGATATGCCACGGAAAGATAACCTGGTAGCAGGCAGCAATTATGCACTTGCCAAGAACGTGGCAGAAGTAACCACAACCGGCTGGGAAACGGATGCCGCTTATACGCAGCATTTTAACAGCCGGCAATCGGTAATGTTGAACGGTGGTTTTATCTGGCTGTATAGTAAAAGCAGTGAGCCGAACCCTTCTTTTTATATCTTATCCCATGCGCGGTTTCTGGCCAATGCCAGCGTTACCTACCGCCAGGGGCCGGTATCGCTGGGGTTGACGGGGATCTACAAAACGCGCAATCCTCAAACGGCACCCGGAATTAACGCAGTGATTACAAAGGATTATTTTTTATTGAACGGGAAACTGTCTTATGGATTCTTAAAGAACAAGCTGGGCATTTTTGTACAGGTGGATAATATCTTTGACCGGCAATACAGCGATCTGCTGGGGGCGCCAATGCCAGGCCGCTGGGTACAGGGAGGATTAAGCTGCAACCTATTTTAAAGCCGCATAGGTTTGGCAGGCGTTGCGGATTGTTTCCTCCAACGGGCGGTATTCAAAGCCCGGCAATGCTTTCACCAGTTTTGAGCCGTCAAAAAGCGTTTCGCTATTGGCCACTTTGGCACTTTCCTTTGTAATAAGCGGTTTGGCCCCGGTGAAGAAGGATTTCAAGAGCTCCAGGCGCCAGGCCAGGCCCGAGATAAAGGGAGAAGCTTCCCTGCCGGGCTGTTTTTTACCAAAGGCATCTGCCATGGTATTTAATAACTTCCGGAAGCGCCAGTTGTCATTGCATACGATAAACCGCTCTTCGGTAATGGGTGCATGTGCGAGCAGTACGGCAGCTTTGGCCACGTCTTCCACATCTGTAAAGCCGTTGATGCCATTGGTGTACCAGCCAAATTCCTTGTACACATTTTTAAAGATCGCGCAGCTGCCTTCGTTCCAGTTGCCATAACCCAGTATAGTGGCGGGGTTCAGCACTATGCCCTCAAGGCCTTCTGCAAATCCGCGCCATGCTTCAAGCTCTGCCCGGAATTTGCTGATGGCATAGTGGGTATTGTTTTTATTGTCTTCCCATTTCGCCGTTTCATCCACCGTGCTGCTTTCCTTTTTTCGGCCGAGGGCTGCCACCGAACTGATATGAACCAGCCGCCGGACGCCGGTTTGCAGGGCCATGTTCACTACATTGGCCGTGCCTTCCACATTTACCTGGTACATGTGCCGGCGTTCTTTTTTAGCAAAGGAAACAATTGCGGCACTGTGAATTACCGTATCAATGCCTTCCATGGCTTCTTCCAGTGACAGTACATCCAGAATATCGCCTTCCACCCATTCTACCTTACTGAGTATTTCCGGATCAATAAAAGCGGGGAGTATTGACGCAGACCGTTTTATAGCTCTTACGGGTATACCCTGCAATACCAGGGTTTTGAGGATATAAGCACCCAAAAAGCCCGTGCCGCCGGTAACCAGTATATCTGCCGTTTTTTGTTTAATGTCCTTGACGTTTTGGCGAAAATAGCTATTTATTTTTCAAGAATCCAATTTGCAGCGGCTTCCATATCGGCATCCTTATCTTTTGATGGTGCTACCACCGTATCCGGAGTGATGCGCCCTATATGGTTCTTTTTTTTGCGGTCTGCGGCATAGGTAGTTGCCAGCAACAGGCTGGAACCGTTTGAAAGCTTAAAGGTTGAATTGGCGGTAGTGTATCCTGCTGTGGGCTGACCAAATAACCGGGTATTGGCCTGCCCGATAAAAGAGATGGTGGTAAATTCCCCGCTGCTGGCAGTCATGGGACCAACTAACAACGCGATCTTATTTTTCCGTTGTGTTACCGTGTAGGCGTCGGGCACAACAGCGCTTCCGCTCCACGCTTTGTTGCCCCTTCCTGAAAAGAACCAGGGGTTTTTACTGCGCCCCCGTACAAAATATCCCAGGGGGCCTTTGTCTAAAAAAGAACCCAGGCCGGCAATCATCGGGTACATATTGCCGCCAGTGTTTTTGCGCAAGTCAATGATCCATCCGCGGATCGTATGTTCGGTATCCAGCTTTTTTACCAGGTGCTGGATATTTTGTGCAAACACCGTCATGGCCGAATCGTTCGTTGACCCAAATCCCGGAACGGAAATATAACCGATATCACCTGGCAATAACCGGCCGGTGGCGTCTTCCAGTTTAGCGGCGGGTTGAGCATAATTTTTTGTTGCGCTGGCCGACATCAGAAAGGAGTGATAATCGCCTGCTTTCCGTAACTGCCCTAACAGGTAATGGATCACGGGTTTGGCATCTTCGGTGGTTTTTAACCCGCAGGAGATCACCTCCACCGTTTCATCGATCTGTTTCCAATTCAGTGAATCGGAATAAAGGGCATTTTGGCGAATGATATTTTTTACCTCTTTTATCAGGTCGCTGGCCGGCTTTTCGGCGGGTGCAGAAACCTCTTTAATTGAAAAGTCGTCAAACCATACGGTTCCCGTACCCGACAGCAATCCGCCCAGTACCAGCTTTTTGGCCTCCGGATGAACGGCAAAGCTGAGCGTGTATTCCTTCCAGTTGCTGGTACCGCTAACAGGCTGCCCCTGCAGGGACAGATTGGAAAAGTCAATCTGTTTGGTATCGTCCCAAACCTGGCACCAAATAGAGGCGTTGTTGGTTACCTGATCCGTTTTAAGCAGGGCGCTGATCACGATTTTTTTTATTCCATCGATAGTAACGGGAACCATCTGGGAAAAAGACTGGAAGGCCTTTTTTTCTGTTTCATTGCTGATTTTGAATGACCGTTTTCCGGCGTAATGCCGGGTGGAATCTACCGTATTGGTAAAACCCGCCTGGGGTTGAAAAAACCAGCTAACCGGCCGGTCCTGCTGTATATTTTCAAACCCCCCGTTTTGAACCTGGCAAAAGGATGGGGCCGCACTTACGGCAGCAAGCAGTGTAATGATTATGTGTTTCATATGATGTTATGAATTTGAGTCGATGTCAATAATATCGCCCGGTTTGCAATCCAGCGCTCTGCAAATGGCTTCCAGGGTATCGAAGCGTACGCCTTTGGCCTTTCCGGTTTTCAGGATGGAAAGATTTACGATGGTAACGCCTACTTTTTCCGATAACTCGGTCAGCGACATTTTACGTTTCGCCAGCATTACATCCAGGTTAATGATAATAGGCATAATTAAATGATCGAATCGTTTTCCAGTTTTATTTCACTGGTGTATTGCAGTACGTCGGCGATCAGGAAAATACAAAGGATCAGGAACCAGGAGATCGGTTCGTTGAACAAGGCCCCGAGGAGCGCGCCCTGGTAAAAATTATGATCGGTGAGATGGTTGATTACGGTGTCCTGTTTGGAAAGGATCGTTTCTTTCCAGTTGCCGATGGCCGCATCCATCAGCAGTACCAGCACATTGAGCCAACCGATCCATTTGATCTTTTTATAATAGCCCATATTCCATTTTACACGGCTCATTACATTCCGGATAATACGGAACAGCAGATACCCCATGATCAACAATACCGCGGATTTAACAAATTCGAGCACATTCAATGGCAACACCTGGTTACGGTATTCCTGGATGGACGCAATATTGGAAGAAAGGGAGTTGGTGATCAACATGACCAGGTTTACAATGAAAGCGATGCAAAGAAAACCCAGTGCCATCAGGCTGCTGCCGGTAATTTTAAATTTTGGAGGCATATTTATTAAATTGTTTTTATATTCAGATAAAGGATTCGTTCTCTCTTTGCACGTCTGTGCCAGCTTTAAAAACCAGCGAAAATACGATGATCATCGCCCCAAAAATCGTTTCATAAGATACCAGTCTGAAAGGATAACTGAATGCATAGCCGGAGTCGTTCATGTTGAGACTGCTGACGGTTTTAATAAAAAGGGTATTTTGAATGCTTTTGATCAGGGGGATCAGCATAAAAAGCGAACCGGTTATGAATAGCTTTCGGGTATTGCTTTGTGTAAAGACCTCGTTTCTGGACAGGTTGCCAAAAAACATTTTTAACAGGAATGCCGCCAGTACAATAATCATATAGTAGCTGTAATACGCCAGTTGAAACAAAAGTGCTGTGGGGCTCAGCAGCTCTTTATACGTTTTGAACCTCAAATGAACCAGGGCATCCTGATGGGGTTGCACAATCGTTGTTTTTTTAAACCATTGGTTCAGGGTTTGATTCGGGTCCTGATAGGTAGTATCCGGCTTTTCCAGTGGTTTAACCCTTATATCGTTTACCTTGTAACCCCGGATGCTGTTACTAAGTGCAGGTGCGCCGGAAGAAAAGATGTTCACAAGAAGCACGAGCAGGGCGAATAAAAAAACAGCCCCGGATATCCGGTCCAGTATTTTGATAATTCTTGAATTCCCTATTTTCATATGTTGTGTTTTGGAAAACAAACATAAGAAGGTTTTAAAATAAAACAAAAAATATTTATCGTTTTATTTTAAAAAATTAATGTTTTATTTATTGCATGGGGCGAACGGATCTTTGCAGCACAGGTAGCACCTATGGCCGGTAACGATTTTTATATAAGGAATGAGGATCTTAGATCAGCCGTTTCTGCTTCATGCCCAGCCAGGTTGCCAGCTGTAAAACGGCGATGATAATGAGTACAGGGATCAGGTTCCGGAAGATATCGCCTAAGCGGCCGCCTTCAAGGAACAGGCCATAAAAGGCCTCCAGGCACCAGTAAAGCGGAGAGACCCGCATCACGCCCTGGAAGGAGGCCGGCATGGCAAAGGAGGGCACCAGCAGTCCGCCGATGGCCGCAAACAATACGATACTGATGGCTCCAACACCATTGCTTTGTTCCTGTGTGTTGGCAAACGTGCCGATACAGATGGCAAAGCTGGTGGCACACCATCCGCAGAGAAAGGTTACCAGCAGCAAACCGGCCTTATCCGCCGGGATGTTTAAAGCCGGCAAGCCGATCACCGGAAACAGCCAGCGGCCGATACTGAAGATCACTGCGGCCTGTAACATGGTAATGAGGATGTAGGTGATCTGCTTGGATATAATGGAAACCGAAAGGGAGGTCGGCATGGTTTTCAGCCGTAAAAAGCTGCCGCTTGTTTTTTCCCGCACCAGGCTGCTTCCCAGAGAGATCACAATAAAGAACATCGCAAAAAGGGTCCAGGCCGGTATATTATGCTGGGTGGCATTGGGTACGGGCAAACTATTGTCTTTGGAGGCGGCCAGCTGGTTTACGGGGGTTTCATTGGAAAGGATCTGCTGCTCCAGCGACTGTGGGATGCTGGGCTCGTTATTGATACTGCTGTACAATGCCCGTACAATGTACTTGCTTTGCACGATCTGCAGCACACTGTTGAGCGCGCCGTCGATACCCTGGCGGAACGATTTCTGAAGTACCGGGTGGTAATACAATGTAAGCGCACTTGCCTTTACCGCTGAGGAATCGGTGGAAGTGCTGTCAACCGCAATGGTTTTCAGTGCTTCCCCGGATACCCGTTCCGCTTTGGAAAGCACATCTTGCGTGTATTGTGGCGGAATAATGAGGGCCAGTAGGGCATCTTTATCCTCCATTTTGTTTTTGATATCGTCGGTTGTTGCTGTAAGGGGCAGCTTTTTAAGGGTGAACATGCCGCCTTTTTCCAAAGAAGCAATCAATTCTTTGGAGGCTTCCCCGGTATCCCTGCTTAAAATAAGCAGCGGTACTTTTTTATCATTTACCAGTTCAAAGGTGCTGTTCTGCACCGATGCGATGATGATGGCCAGAATGATGGGCATGAGGAACATCAGCGCCAGTCCTACCTTATCCCGCAACAGGATGCGGCCATCTTTTTTTATGCTTGCCCAAAGTTTGTACATGTTTCTGGTTTGAGGTTTATTGTTTCTGGTTCAAACCATCAACGATAAACAAAAAACAATAAATTACTCAACGCTCCAGCTGATATTACCGTCTTTTTCGTCTTTTAAAAGAATGCCGACGTCTGCCAGCTGGTTGCGGATCTTGTCAGAAGTCACAAAATCTTTCCGGCTGCGGGCCTCTTTGCGGATGTCGATCAGCAGCTGCATAACATCTTTCAGCTTTTCGTTGTCGGCGGCAGAAACGGATGTTAATCCTAAAATGGTTTCCAGGTAGGTGTAAAATTGTTGCTGCAACAATTCAAACGTTGCTTTTGAAATATCCGTTAATGCAAGCGTTTTATCCTTGAAGCTATTGATCACCGGGGCCAGTTCAAACATATTGGCCAGCACCTTTGCGGTATTGAAGTCATCGTTCATGAATTCATCAAACTCCGTTACCAGCTTCCGCAACCGGGCGTCCAGCTCAGGGTCTGCGGCTGTTTCCTGCAGTTCGTTCCCCCGGTCTTTCAGGCGCTTTAAATTTTCATAGGCATCCCAAAGGCGTTTCAACCCTTTTTCGGAAGCCTGCAGGGCTTCATTGCTAAAGTCGAGCGTACTGCGGTAATGGCTTTGCAGAATAAAAAACCGTACCACCATCGGGTGATAGGCCTGGGTTAACAGGGGATGATCGCCGCTAAACAATTCTGTTAATTTGATCACATTGTTATAGCTCTTGCCCATCTTCCGGCCATTAATGGTGATCATATTGTTATGCATCCAGTACTTTACCGGTGCATGACCGTTGCAGATTGTACTTTGGGCAATTTCACTTTCATGGTGCGGGAACTGGAGATCCATACCACCTCCGTGGATATCAAAATGATCGCCCAGGTATTTAGTGGCCATGGCCGAGCACTCAATATGCCAGCCCGGGAATCCTTCACCCCAGGGGCTGTTCCAACGCATAATATGTTTGGGCGGTGCCGCTTTCCATAATGCAAAATCTGCGGAATCCCGTTTCTCCTCCTGTCCTTCCAGGTCGCGGGTGGCTTCCAGCAGGTCATCTATTTTCCGGCCGCTGAGCTTTCCATAATCATGGCCGGCGGCATATTTTTTTACATCAAAATATACAGATCCATTATTTTCATACGCGTAACCGTCTGCAATGATCTTTTTGATCATTTCGATCTGTTCCACAATATGACCGGTTGCGGTAGGTTCGATGGACGGCGGAATGGTATTGAAAAGATTCATGGCCCAGTGAAACAGGTTGGTATACTTCTGCACCAGTTCCATCGGTTCCAGTTTTTCCAGTACGGCCTTGCTGGAGATTTTATCCTCTGCTTCCCGGCCCTCTTCTTCAAAATGCCCTGCATCGGTAATATTACGTACATAGCGTACTTTATAACCCAGGTATTGCAGGTAACGGAATACCACATCAAATGTAATATAAGGACGGGCATGCCCCAGGTGACTCTCACCGCTTACCGTTGGCCCGCAAACATACATTCCTACATAGCCCGGCGTAATCGGTTCAAACACTTCTTTCTGGCGCGAATAGGAATTATGTAGTTTAAGTGTACTCATACCATCTTTTTGTAAGATTACAAATATAAAGGAGGTGGCTGGTATTTAGCCGGGGATGGATAAAAAGAAAAATGCATATGCCCCGGGGCGGGATCTGTTAAACCGGCGCAAATTCATTATCCGGAGCCGTTTATCCGGCCGTTGCCCGGTCAAAAGAGACCCGCTGGAAGCCCTGGTTAACAAAAGAATGCCGGCGTCGCTGCAGCTAATCGGAACCTGGGGTTAACTGCATATCACAAACCATCATGTAATGATCCGAGTAATTGGTCGTTACCCGTTTGATCTGGTCGATCCTGAACCGGTCGTCGGTAAAAATATAATCAATCCGGAGTGTGGGGGAAAGGGAATTATAGGTTCTGCCGATCCCCAATCCCTTTTTAAGGAAAGCGTCGTGCATACTGCCCTTAACCGTGTGGTAGGTATAGGAGTTGGGCACATCGTTGAGGTCTCCGCAAAAGATGGTGGGATTGGGACTGTTCTTTAGTATTTCGGGCATCATATCGGCCTGTATGCTCCGGTGCTGGATGGCGGTCCGCAGCTTCGTAAAGATATAAAACGCATTACTGATAATGTTTCCCCTGGCCTTTTTGAGGGCCTCGATCTTGGAAATATCCTCCTTCCGGAACTGGTTCGATTGAAGATGGGTGGTGTATACCCGGAACAGCTGTGTTCCTTTTTTTATGTCAACAAATAACAGGGCTTCGGGCAATGTAGGCCGCGGATAGCGGATGATGCCGGTGTCGATGATGGGAAACCGGCTGAAAATAACGCTGCCATTGAATAACCGGTCGCCATCCCAATCGTGCGAATAATAAAAGTAGGGATAGCCGAGCCCTTTGCTTACGGCTACGATATTATTATACCAGTCTGGGTTGATGGAAGAACTGAATTCCTGGAAACATAAAATATCTGCGTTCGTAGACTTGATCTGTTGCAGCATTTTATAACGCGTTTGGCTGCCTTTGTTGTTGTTGACCACCATTTCTACAAAGCGTGCCACGTTCCAGGTAACAATGCGGATATGGTCTGCTTTCTTTTCCTGTTGGAAGGGCTTTTTAAGATTAAAGGCAAAAAAGTTGGTGATAGCGCCTCCCCCCAGTATCAATGCTGCTGCGGAGATCAGGGCCCATTGCTTTTTTACAAAGAGCCACCAGCCTAAAAAGGCAAGCACCAGTAACAGTAAAAAAGGAAAACCCAGACTGAAAAGATAAAGCACCGGCCAGTCCATAGGACTGATATAGGCCGCCAGACAAGCCAATAAGAAAAAGAGGACCACCAAAATATTGATGCCCAGTAAAACCTTATTGCTGATTTTTGCAAAAACGCTCATCTACGGATTCTTTCAACCCGAAAGATAATTAAGTTATCTGCAAACTGGTAAAAACCCGGGAACGATTTTACCTATTTACTTCTAAAATCTTCCTGGCTGGCGCGGTTTAAAAAATCTTTTTCTTCTTGTGTAAGCGTTTCATAACCACCGGATTGATTCATCTTGTCTAAAATAGCATCCAGGCGCTGCTGGGTAAGCCGGGCGGTTTTTGTAAAGGGCTCTCCGGATGTTTTATAAAAATAAGTATCCTTTATTTTTTTCCGGTTTTCCGACTTTTCGGGATTAAACAGGTTGATGAACCAGTCGTATACGCGGTTCATCCACTCGCTTCCGTCGTAGCCTTTTCTTAAAAGATAAATGAACAGAAAACCCGTAAGGGCCCCGGTAAGCTGGGAAAAGTAAAGAGCGGGTACGCCGGGAGGAATGGTTGCAAAATCGATCACCGTATAAATCAGCGTGATGATCCACAGCGAAATGCCTCCATTCAGCATGGGCAGCAACTTGTAATTGGGCGAAATGGTTGTTGCAGCGGCTGCAATGGCAAGGATGCAGGCCCCGGATCCGCTGAAATAAGGGAACGCATGTGTTTCGGGGTGCATGGATTTGCAAACAAAAACATATACCAGGCCGGATAATACCGTGGAATAGATAAACAAAGGGATTAGCTTTTTATTACCGGTGATGTCGATGAAAATAAACCCAAAACACCACAGCCACAGCATATTTGCAATAAGTTCCCAAACATTTACCTGTACAAAGGAATACGTGAGGAAGGTCCAGGTTTTAGCCAGGGCCGTGCTCAATTTTGGCGATAAGGCAATGGTGCTCAGGATGTGCTCATTAAAATAACCGGCTACATCTGCACCTTCTTCAAAACGCAGGTAGGTAAGCGCTTTGAAAAAAGCGAGTACCACAAACAGGATCATGCTGATCGCAATGAGTATAACCAATGGATTTACCCGTGTTCCAAAAGACAATCGGTTGTCATAGTTTCTGTCAGAAATACCCATATCAAATACCCAACAAAATTAAAGGGTTAAAAGTTGATTCGTTTTCAACGATAAATTTAGTAAAAATTACGCCGGTTTGTTTTATTCCAGATTTTCAGGAGAATAAAACCGGTGATGGCACCGCCCAGGTGCGCATAATGTGCAATGGTATCACCGGAGGCACTGTACAACCCAAAAAACAGGTCGATGGCGATCAGCCCCAGAATGGCCCATTTTGCCTTTACCGGCACGGGGATGAACATAATATACAGCTCTGTATTCGGAAAGGTCATGGCAAAGGCCACCAATACACCCATTACGGCACCGGAAGCGCCTACGGCAATGCCGCCGGTGTTTGTATAATACTGCACAGCCAGGTGTAGTGCTGCCGAACCTAATCCGCAAATAAAATAAAAGATCAGGAACCGTTTGGCGCCCCATACATTTTCCAGGATGCGCCCGAACATCCAGAGCGTAAACATATTAAAGAGAATGTGGAAAAACATTTGCGAACCGGAGGCCGCATGGGCAAACATATGTGTGATCAGCTGGTAGGGTTTAAAGCCTTCGCCGATGGGCCAGAGGCCGAGCTTGCTGGTAAGAAAACCTTCCGTATCCATGGCCCCGCCGATCATGATCACCGACTGCCCGTACTTATTGTCGAATATCAGCTGCGCTACCCAAACCACCACGTTAATGGCGATGAGGTATTTAATAGCGGGAGGAAACTTTTCGGCGGGTCTTGTAAAGTATGAACTCATGAATGATATTATAATTAAATTAGGCTCAGGACCGGAGTTTTAGTTGCACTACGTTCTCAATATGCAGGGTGTGCGGAAACATATCTACCGGCTGAATTTTTGTAACCTCATATTTTTCGTTCAATAATGCCAGATCTCTTGCCTGGGTTGCGGGGTTGCAGCTCACATACACCACAATGGGGGCGGCCATTTCATTGATCTTCTGCACCAGCTTCTCATGCATGCCCGCCCTGGGCGGATCGGTTACTATAACATCCGGACGCCCGTGTTGTTCAAAAAAAGCATCGGAGCAGATATCGATCACGTCGCCGGCATAAAAATGCGTCTTTTCCAGGCCATTCAACGCCGCGTTTTCACGGGCATCGTCAATGGCGGCTTCAATAACCTCCACTCCGATCACCTTGCCGGCCTTCTGGCTGCAGAAGATGCCAATGCTTCCGGTACCGCAATATAAGTCGTAAAGGGTTTCATTGCCTGTAAGCTCTGCAAACTCCCGGGTTACCCGGTACAGCTCGGTGGCCTGGGCCGTATTGGTTTGAAAAAAGGATTTGGGACCGATCTTAAACCGGTACTGGTCCAATTGCTCGGTTACATAGCCCGGTCCGTACCAGGTCACGGGCTCCAGGTCGTGCAAACTGTCATTCCTTTTGGTATTAATGGTATACAGCAGCGTGGTGATCTGCGGAAATTGCGCCCGGAGGTGGTTTAAGATCTTTTCCCGTTTTTCAGGGTCATCTTCCCCCATTACCAGGTTTACCATCAGTTCCCCGGTGTTACAAAGGCGTACCTGCATGGTTCGTAAAAATCCGGTGTGCTGGCGGAGATCATAAAAAGAATACTGATGTTCCAGAGCAAAGGCTTTTATGGCCAGGCGGATGGCATTGGTAGGTTCTTCCTGTAAATGACAGGTATGAATGTCAACGATCTTATCCCAGAAGCCCTTGGCATGAAAACCGGCAACGCCCTGTTTCCCGTACTCATGTGGGTTGATGCCCTGTTCTTTCAGTGCATGGAATTGTTCCTTGGGCATAAACAGCTCGGTTCCGAAGGTATATTCAATTTTATTGCGGTACCTCCGGGTTTTAGCAGCCCCCAGTATGGGTTGAATTTCCGGGAGGGGGATTTTTCCGATGCGTTGCAGGTTGTCTTTTACCTGCTGGTGCTTATATTGCTGTTGTTTTTCGTAGGGCAGCATCTGCCACTGGCATCCGCCGCAAACGCCAAAATGTTCGCAAAAAGGCTCAGTGCGCTCGGGGGAATAGGATCTGAAGGCAATGGGATGTCCTTCTGCCCAGTCCTTTTTGTTTTTACCCAACCGGATATCGACTACATCACCGGGAACCACCTGTTCCACAAAGATCACTTTCCCCTCCACCCGGGCAATAGACCTTCCTTCGGCGGCATAGTCCTCGATCCGGATATTTTCAAGAACAATATTTTTCTTCTTTTTACGAGCCATTTTATAGTTGTTTTCCCTGAATGAGAACAGCCGACCGGATGGATTGTTCCTTTAAATATAAAAATTCTTTTCGTTCTTCGTCTTCCAGGAAGCTCCTGAAATCATCCTCGGTTTCAAAGGAAACCAGGTGTATTTCATAAGGTGGTTCCGTATTTATTTCTACAAAAGCTTCGTTTTGCGGACGCAGCCGCAACAAAAGCAGGCCATTGTACTTTTTTATTAATGGAATGGCCAGCCGCTCGAAATCATGGAAAACGGCCTCGCTTCCTTCATTGATATAAATGAGTTGTGTAATAAAGATCATCCGGACAATTCAAAAATGGCTTGTTTGCAGCTTCCTGGTTGCTTTCCCGCAGGAATATTACAGCTCCTTTACCACGTTGCTGATGATCTGCGGCCGGCCCAGGGTATAATAATGCAGTACCGGCACTCCATTCTTTTTCAGATCCTTTGATTGCATCAGCAGCCATTCCGTACCTACACGTTCCACATCTTCATTGGTTTTACATTTCATCATTTCCTTTGAAAGATCTGTAGGCAGGTCGATATGAAAGGTTTTGGGAAGTACGTTCAGCTGTTTAAGCGTGTAAACGGGTTTTAATCCCGGTATAATGGGAACGGTGATCCCGGCCTTACGGCAGGCATCTACAAAAGCATAAAACTTGCTGTTGTCAAAAAACATCTGCGTTACAATATAATCGGCGCCCGCGTCCACTTTTGCCTTCAGGTAGGCCATATCGGTTTCCATATTGGGCGCTTCAAAATGCTTTTCCGGATAGGCGGCCACACCAATACAGAAATCTGTTTTCTGTGAATTTTTCAGATCCTCCTCCAGGTAGATCCCGTTATTGAGATCCGCCACCTGCTTTAAAAGGTCAATGGCATACGCATGACCGTCTGCCTGCGGAATAAAAGCCGTTTCATTTTTGGCGGCGTCACCGCGCAGTA
The DNA here is from genome assembly GCF_021044425.1 of Niabella pedocola. GTDB lineage: Bacteria > Bacteroidota > Bacteroidia > Chitinophagales > Chitinophagaceae > Niabella > Niabella pedocola. The sequence goes on from NZ_JAJNEC010000005.1 coordinate 2,403,807, forward strand.
CCAGCACATTGTCGATACCCAGGTAATTCAGATTGATGAGCGCATCTTCTGTTTCATTAACGCTGAATCCTCCGCAGATCAGGTGCGGAACCGTATCTACATTGTATTTATTCATGATGGCGGCGCAAATGCTTTCGGTTCCCGGCCGCTTACGTACCACTACTTTTTTAAAACTTCCATCGGGGTTCTTTTTAAAGATATGTTCGCTCCGGTGGTAGGTAACATTAATAAAAGCGGGCTTGTATTCCATTAACGGATCCAAATGGTCGTAAAGCGCTTCAATGCCCTTTCCCTTCAACGGGGGCAGTATTTCAAAAGAAATCAGTGTGTCCTTTGCATTCCTGATATGATCGATCACCTTCATAGGCTGCAAAACTAATGGAAAGATACCAGTAATGAGGTTTCAGGTTCAACGTTTCAGGCGCGGTGCCGGTTGCAGACCGTTAAAGGCTTCGGGCTAACGGCCGGCTTCAATATTTAACGGCCCCTCAACACAATAATGTGGAAGCTTTCTTATTTTTGCCACATATGTTGATGAAAATACATACCAAGGACCTGGTAAAGCGTTACGGTGAGCGTACGGTGGTGAACCACGTTTCTTTTGAGGTGAACCAGGGCGAAATTGTGGGATTGCTGGGTCCGAACGGTGCCGGTAAAACCACCTCTTTTTACCAGGTGGTGGGCCTGATCAAGCCGGACGAGGGGGATGTATTTTTAAATGACCAGAATATTACCAAGCTGCCGATGTATAAAAGAGCTCAGATGGGCATCGGTTACCTGCCACAGGAGGCTTCTGTTTTCCGCAAGCTGAGTGTGGAGGACAATATTTCCGCCGTACTGGAAATGACCAAGCTTCCCCGGGCTGAACAAAAGGCAAAACTGGAATCGCTGCTGGCAGAATTCCGGCTGGGCCATGTACGCAAGAGCAACGGCGACGTATTGAGCGGGGGGGAACGGAGAAGAACCGAAATTGCCCGGGCGCTGGCCGTGAACCCGAGATTTATCCTGCTGGATGAGCCCTTTGCGGGGATCGACCCCATTGCCGTGGAAGATATCCAGAGTATTGTGGCCCGCTTAAAATACAAGAATATCGGCATCCTGATCACAGACCATAACGTAAATGAAACCCTTTCGATCTGCGACCGGGCCTATTTGCTAATCGACGGAAAGATATTTGAAAAGGGTACCGCTGAAGCGCTTGCTGCCAACGAACAGGTGCGGCGACTGTACCTGGGCCGTAACTTTGAGCTGAAACGGAAGGATTACCTGCATGAGGAAGCGCAGCTGGATTCGGCTCAGGAATTGAAATCCCGGCCAGAATCCGGAACCGACACTGCCGGTCATTAGCGGTAATTTTTGGGGTCAGGTAGCTGCAGACGGGTCTTCCGGTGCTTCCAGTTTATGTTCCTTTGCAAATTGATGACGGTGCTCCGTAAACCTGCTGATGACTTCAGTTACCTGTTCAATAGATGTATTCACCTGTTCATGTATGTCTGGAAGTGCAAGTTCCAGCACTGATACACCAAGGTTCATATTTTCTGCTTCAATCTGTGCAATCTTTTTCAGTACCGCGGTTTCACTGTTTTTAAGATCTTCCAGCTCCCGCAGGATCTTGTCCATAGCGGTTAATTGTGCACTTTTATCCATATACCTGTTTTTAGAATGAAGAATGATCAACCCAATGGTTGAAACAACCCAACAGGCTCAAATAGTGTGCAAGACTGGGTGCCTGCCATGGCTTTTGCGTTTCTTTTACATATTTCGCCTGCAGTTTAATAATTAGCGGAGGAAATTTTTGGTAAAATGAGTAGCCCCAGGTGGGATTTGTACGCATAAACCAGGCAAACGGGCTAGCTATCTAAAAAGAGATCGGTGTAAAGCGGCCCCCCGGGAGTAATCGCATACGCATCAAGGTTGGTGATGCCGGCTTCCTTCAGCACTTCCTCGTCCAGGAAACAATTGCCCGTACAACGGGCTGCTTCTTTTTGCAAAATATAAAACGCGGCGTCGGCAACGATCTGCGGTGTACGGCTCATATTGGCCAGGGCCTGACCACCCAGCAGGTTACGTACCGCTGCCGTATCGATGGTGGTTTTGGGCCAGAGTGCGTTGGCTGCAATGGGAATATTTTTAAATTCGGCCGCCCATCCAAGTGTAAGCAGGCTCATATTGTATTTGGAAATCGTATAGGCGATATGCGGACCCAGCCATTTGGGGTTGAGATTAATGGGTGGCGACAGTGTAAGGATATGTGCATTGGCCGATTTTTTAAGATAAGGCAGCGCCGCCTGTACCATTAAAAAACTTCCCCGAACATTGATCTCCTGCATCAGGTCGTATCTTTTCTGGGGGGTGGATGCCGTATCCGTTAAAGATATTGCAGAAGCATTGTTAATGAGGATATCGATGCCGCCAAATGCTTCTACTGCAGCTTCCATTACATGCTGTACCTGGGTTTCCTCGCGCACATCGCAGGCTACAGGCAATGCCCTGCCGCCTGCTGCCTGTACCGCTTCGGCGGCTGAATAAATGGTACCGCCCAGTTTTTCATTTTCGGTTACGGACTTGGCGGCAATTACAATATTGGCACCTTCGGAAGCCAGCTTCAGGGCGATGGCTTTTCCAATGCCACGGGTAGCGCCGGAAATAACGGCGGTTTTATCCTTAAAAATCATAAAGTAAATTACGAAAACAAATGCATTCTGCGGAAACGGCGGCTTAAAAAAAGTACAGCGTTCTATTTCGCGGGTGGCGGAGCGGCTGGGGTAGGTGTTGGCGAACCAGTTTTGCCAGAAGCACCTGTTTTACCGGAAGAACCGGTTTGTCCGGTTGTGTTTTTATCGGAGGAAGTATCGGCAGGGGCCGCTGCTCCGGGCTGGCCGGGAAGGCCGGTTTGACCGGGCGATGTCTGACCATGCGTTTGGATGAATGTTACATTTTTCAGATCCTGGGTTGCCTGCAGGCCAAGGTCTCCCTGCAGCCGTTTATCGCTGGAATGGTACCGGGCAGGTTTATTCGTGTAAAACAATTGTTTGTTCTGATCCCACCAGAGATCCTGGCAATAAAGCGTATCTCCTTTTACCGATACTACCCGCACGCTGTCACGCAAATAAATCATGCTGATCGATTCCATGTATTTGCCGTACTTACTGTCGAGTTTGCTTTCGATCTTAGCACTGTCATTGTAGAAATCTACATGTAAGGTTTTAGGAAATTCTGTATAAACCGTATCGGCCTGTACGCGCAGCATCAACGGAGCGGTCAGTTTCGCCTTTACCTTGCCTCCCTGCGACAGGTAACTTTCTACCTTAAGCGCCCTGTCCGTCATGGAAACTTTTTTAGAGAGGGCGTTGATCTCCTCGTCTGTATTTTCACAGGCGAACAAAAGCAGGAGCACTGCTGAAAGTAAAACGTATGTTGAACGCAACTTCAAAAACCGGTTTATTGCAAAAATAATGTAAATCTGCCCATAATACCGGAGCCACTTATCGGTCTCCGTTCCGGCGCTTACCAAACCACATATCCGTGAGGGAGAAGCCGAGCGTTACCCGGTACATATTTTCCTGCAGCGGACTACTGCTGTTGCCCCGTTTAATGTATTCCAGGCCCAGGTTGATCATGGTTGCCTGGCCTCTTGCCTGCTGGTTATAGTTGGCCAGCGGCAATCCTACACCGGCGGTAACACCATACAGCGGCAGTTGTTGTCCGCGCAGCTTGATATAGTCGGGTCCGGTGAAAAAGCCGATCCGGTAGTACATCTGGCTCAGGTAGTTCCTTTTGGTTACAGGACTGAACTCGGCACCTATCTTCAGTTTCCAGTTACTGGCCACGGCGGTATCGGGCAGGTTATTTTCGCGGTAGTTCTGCCAGTTTGTGGTGGTAAAATCAGCGCCCAGCAACCATCCGGCTTCCGTTTGGGTTTGTGCCTTTTGCAGGATGAAGCCCGCAGTAAGGTTGGTAGGATAAGTAAGGGTTGATTTAAATCCGCTGGAATCAATGATCTCCGTTGTACCGGTAGCACTATTGGTTGCACTGGCAGTATATGCCACATTGGTATTGATCTTTTGCTGCCAGTTTCCATAAACCCCGATGCCCAGGAACAGTTTATCGCTCATTTTTCCCTGGTATTGCAAACCGGCATCTGCGTAAATACCGCCCATAGACGTTCTGGAATCCCAGGTGCCCAGGGCATATGCGGTGGAATCGTTGTAAAGGCTGCGGCGACGGGCGTAGTCCTTTGAACCAAAAAGGTAGCCGCCGTTAACGCCCAGGCTGAGGTAATGATTTTTTGCAAGGGCAAATTTAACCCCCGTACCCAATGAAGCCAGATAGGTACCGCCGGATCCTTCAAAAACAGTAGTAGCCGAGTCGATGGCTTCCCCGGTATTTTCATCCCGAAGCGGGCCGCTGGTATTCTGGATTTTATAGCTGATCCTGTTCAAAGGCCGCAGGCCCAGGGCCATACCCCAGTTGCGGCGGAGCGGAATACCCAGGGAGATCCGGTTAAAGATCAGGTTGCTGGAAGTAAAACGCGCCTGTTGTGATTTGTCGATCAGCGTATGGCCGGTTCCTTCAATGCCTATATCCAGTATCGCCCGTCCCTGCAATTGTTTGCGGGTGCCGGGTTCTGTAATGGACAGAAAAAAAGCGTAGGACGCCGGGTTGGCATAGTTTACGGAAGAATAGCTGTTATATGCTGCGGAAACACCGCCCATACCTCTGCTGGTAGCACTGGATGAGGATATTTCGTCTCCCAGGCCGTATCTTGAATAAGGAGAGTTATCCTGCGCGTTTGCAATGAAACCGAAGCCGGTTAAACAAACGGCTGCGGCAATACGTTTTATTACAGACGCGTCCAATTTTCTAAGCGTTGTTAACTTCACTAATAGCATATAGGCCTTTAAATATTAATTCAGGGTCGGCAAATATCCTGCTTTTCAGGTGTGATGCCAAATGTTGCATATCCCCACCGGTTAATACCACGTTAAAGTTGTCGAATTTTTCCTCGTATGCCGCTATAAAACCGTCGAGTTCATAGGCCATTCCAAGGATAATACCGGATAAAATATTTGTTTCTGTATCATATCCCATCAGTGGAACGTCCGCCCTGGGCGCTATCAGGGGCAGCTTTACGGTATAATACTGCAGGGATTTTAACCGCATTTCCAGTCCCGGCGAAATGGAACCTCCAACCAGTTCCCGGTATTTATTTACAAAATTCAGGGTAATGCAGGTGCCCAGCCCAATCAGCAGCAGGTTTTTGCCCGGATAAAAATGTACACCGCCGGCCGCAATCGCTAACCGGTCTGCACCAATGGTTTCTGGTTTGCCTACGGGTGTGGTAATAGGCAGTTTCGACTGGTAATTGAGGAGGTGAAAACGGGTTGTGTCTTTTAAAACGGTTTCTATTTCCGCATTATGGTCAATAACGGAAGATAGAATGGACTTTGCCGGTTTGTAGGTTTCAACCAGCGACCGGATGGTGGCGGTGGCGTCATCCTGCAGTACAAGGGTTTTTATAAGTTCATTGTCCTGAAAAACAGCAACCTTTTTCCTTGTATTTCCAAAGTCGAAACAAAGTGTGGTAGACATAACGTGCAAGTAAATAAAAAATCAGCAACTTTTTCACCCTTTCTTCCGGCGCGCCATAGATCGGTGTAAACCGGCAAAAGTTAATATTTCCGGCCTATTTAAGGTCAAAGCCGCTCAGGTTGCGGAAATGGCCATTCATTTGTATTTTTTGTTTTAACTGGTTCATCTGCTCAAAAACGGGCAGCGTTTTTTCAAAATGCCGTTTCAGGTACTCCTGGCGTTGCCGTTCCTGTGTCAATTGTAAAAACTCGTATTCTTCCTGGATCGTCAATCCGGAATGGTGCGCAATATCATAGGCGGTCAAAAGATCATCCTCTTTCCGGAACTCTTTCTTTACCTGCAGGTAATCGTGCAGGGTGCGCATTTGTTTTACCAGCAGGCGCATAACCTCGGGGTTACCGGTCCGGTTATTTTGGGGGTAATTGACAATTGCCCCGGAATAGAGCTTTTCCGGGATCTCCCGGATCACTTCCAGAATGCGAAACAGATCACCGCCCTTTGTATGAATGTCCATTTCGCCGTTTTCATAAACCTTTACGATCTCTTCCACATGTACCAGTGAACCCCAGTCCTGGAGCTGGTTATTCACGACCACCGGTATCCCAAACGGTTTGCGGCTGCTGGCAGACTCTTGGATCAATTGTTTATACCGCGGTTCAAAAATATGCAGGTTTACCTGTTCACCGGGAAACACAACGATCGACAAAGGGAATATCGGTATGAAATTGGTCATGCCCAAAGGTAAAAAAAGTTTAAGGTCTGTGTTTTTATAAATTTTGATAAGAACCAGAAGATGCCCGGCTTCAGGAATGAAGTCTTCCGGGTTAAAAGAATTTTGGGGCCGCCCTGCCGTTACCAGTTGGCGGAAGATCATCTATGGTTCGGCGGTCGTTAAAAATCGCAGCTTGCGATCCTTTTACACTATAAATCTTCCGTATTTTAGCAATCATTATATGTGGAATCCGCTAATAACCGGGGTGAGGGAGGGCGATACCAAAAGCATCGCCCGGGCCATCAGTCTTGTAGAAAATGAACAGGAGGGATATGCGTCTTTCCTGGAGCAGCTGCAGCCGCATGCCGTTCCGGTAGTGGGCATTACCGGGCCTCCGGGTGCAGGTAAAAGCACGTTAACAGACGCTCTTGTAGGATTTGCCGTAGCTGAAGGTAAAAACGTGGCGGTGATCTGCGTGGATCCTTCTTCCCCCTTTCATTTTGGAGCGCTTTTGGGCGATCGTATCCGCTTAAACCGTTGGTACCTCGATGAACGTGTTTTTATCCGCTCGCTGGCCAGCCGGGGTGCCATGGGCGGATTGAATCCAAAAATCATCGAAATAACCGATTTGCTGAAGGCGGCCCCGTTCGACCTGATCATTGTGGAAACGGTGGGTGTAGGACAAAGTGAAATCGAGATCGCCGGGCTGGCAGACGTAACCATTGTGGTGCTGGTACCGGAGGCGGGTGATGAGGTGCAAACGATGAAAGCGGGGTTAATGGAAATTGCCGACATTTTTGTAGTGAACAAGAGCGACCGCCCGGGTGCGGATCTTTTTATAAAACACCTGAAACAGATGCTGGCGCCTGCATTTTCCAGAACCACGGAGCTGTTGCCGGTAATACCAACAGCGGCACATGAAATGAAAGGGATCGATACGTTGTACGCACTGTTGCTTCAAAAAACAGCGGCTGTTGTGCCCAATGAACGAAAGGGATGGCTGCTGGCGGAGAAAGCATACCAACTCCTGCAAAAAAAGCGCATGCAGGGCATTGATAAACGGGTATTGAAAGCGGCGATAGCCGCGGAAACAGCAGCCGGCGGGTTTAATTTGTACCGGTTTGTAAGAAACCTGGAGCAGCGGTAACAATCCGGTTGTTTAGGAACGTTGCAAATGATCCTGGATGCCTACCGGTGCTGTGATCAGTTTTTCTGAGATCGACTTCTGCAGCAATTCATTATTGGTTAACACACTATTCCGTTCTTTTTCTTTATGATAGATATGAAAAACGATGGCACTGTGCTTTACGACCATTTTTGATATTCCGAAATTGATCAGCCGGGCGGCAATTTCGTTGTCTTCTCTTCCCCAGCCCTGTATTTCTTCGTTATAACCGTTAACCGCCATCAGATCCTTTCTCCAAAAGGCCATATTACAGCCACGCAGGTAAAAAATATCGTCTGCCCGGTGTTTTTTGTAAAGCTTTGTAAGGATGGGAATGCGCAAGCCGTTGTTTTTATTTAATGAGCTCCAGCGGAACAGGGACGCTTTTCCTTTCCGGCGGTGCAGCAGTTTTTTAGAATATGCTTCGCTCAGGATAACCCGGCTGCCCGTTGCAAAACATCCGGGGTTGCTCAAACGGAGGTGGTCTTCTACAAACCGTTTATGAAGGATCAGGTCGCTGTCGATCTGGATAATATACTCACAGTTGGCTTTTGCAATGGCCTTATTGCGGATCCGGGCCAGCTGAAAGCCTTCATCCGGCTGCCATACATGAATGAGCGGAACGGGAAACAGGGCCTGGAATCGCTCGATCAGGCTCCGGGTTTCACGCGTGGACCCGTCATCCGCGATGATCACCTCATTGGGCATCCGGCTTTGCCTTAAAATACTTTTCAGGCAACATTCCAGTGCTTCCGGCCAGTTATAGGTCGAAATAATCAATGAGGAAGTCGGATAGCTTTTGTTAATCATGCTGTGTTAATCTTGAGCGACCCATTACTGCAGCAACTTCTTTTTTTGGTCCTTCACGTTTGAATTCTTTTTTTTGAGACTGTTATCTGATATATTTAATCACTACAACCAATGATCTGTTTTTGTTCCTGTTCCCTGCTGGCTCATTGTGGCCATGGCTTCCTGTGAGTACCTTTGGCCGCCGGGGAAACCTTGATCCAACCCGATTTAGACGCACCACCGGTGACAAAAATAAGGCAGATCTTATTGCCATACAGCGTGTTTTATATACCAAGATCCCTATTTGAACCGGGCAGATTGCTGAACCGGCTGGCCTGCCTGATGAGCTCCGGATGCATTGTTAAAAGAGCGCTGATGCTTTCCCCGAACTGCGTTCATTCATTGCCGTATTGGTCGACAGTTCGTTTTGAGATTACGTAAGACCAGACCGGGCATATTGGCCGGTTTTAGACAAAACGATTGATGCACGGATGAACATTTCGTATTTGCCTGGTTGCCTTATCCTTCTGTTATGGTATCCGGAGATCAATAACAAAATACTGCTTCCAATGCCCTATCTGTTGGAAAATACCATTATACAAAGGTATTGATTCGTAGTATATATTTTGAATATTTAAACCGCCGGAACAAGCAATGCGCCTGCAAATACGGAGCAGATGCTTAAAGCTGCAAAAACGGATCGGGTCAGTCCTGCCGTGGCAGAGCATACTATTTTCGCTTCTGCAGTTGTTGAAGTGTGGCTCTCAGGTCTTTGTGTAAAGGCGCCTCCAGCTCCAGCCAGTGGCCATCGGGAGCCTGAATTTTTAGCTGGGCTGCATGCAGGGCCAGCCGGTTCAGCAAAGGGCGCTCCTCAAGATGCTCTTTCGACAGGTTGAACTTCGATTTGAACGAGGAAAGGTATACCGGTTTGCCATCTCCGTAAAGTGTATCAACAGCCAGCGGATGCCCGATCTCCTTTGCATGGATCCGTATCTGGTGCGTTCGGCCCGTATGGATCCGGAATTCCGTCCAGCTGTAGAGGGTAAAATCATGCAGCACTTTAAAATCTGTAAGCGCCGGTTTACCCCGGCGGTGAATGATCATGGTGCCCCGTTTTACCATATTTTCGGCAATGGGGGCATCAACACTGCCCGATGGTTCCGGTACTGACCCGATGACCAGGCCGTTATAGATCTTTATCGTTTTCCGGGCTTCAAACTGCTGACAAAAATATTTATGCGCCCCGGCATGTTTTCCAAAAATGATCAACCCGCTGGTTTCACGGTCCAGCCGGTGAATGGTAAAAATATCAGGACAGGTATGCTGCAGCAGCTCCTTCAGCGAAGGCTCTTTTCCCTCGCGGTCCGGAATCGAAAGCAAACCGGAGGGCTTGTTCAGGGCCACCAGGTCATCATTTTCAAAAACAATTAAATCCTGAAGCTTCATGTTTGTGTTAAGGTACTGTTTCAATTAACCGGGCATAATCCCGGAGCTGTCAGCAAAAGCAGTCCGTTATTTTTTTCCCTTTCCAAAAAATTTAAGATTGCGCACTTCCTTCTCGGTCAGGAAACGGAACTTTCCACGTTCGATATTCTTTTTAGTAAGCCCGCCAAACATCACGCGGTCCAGGTTCTTTACATCGTATCCTACGGATTCAAAAATGCGGCGTACAATGCGGTTCCGGCCATTGTGTATTTCAATACCGATCTGGGTTTTATCCTTCATATCCGAATAGGCCAGCACATCCACCGGTGCGGGCCCGTCTTCCAGCACCACGCCTTTCAGTATTTTATCAAAGTCCTTCTTTTCAAGCGGTTTGTTCAAGGTGGCGGCGTAAATCTTTTTTATTTCATTGCTGGGATGGGTGAGTTGCTGGGCCAGCTCTCCGTCATTGGTAATCAGCAGTACGCCAGAAGTGTTCCGGTCCAGGCGCCCCACGGGATATACCCGTTCAGTCGTTGCATTTTTGATGAGGTCCAGGACCGTTTTCCGCTTTTGCGGATCGTCTGTGGTGGTAATATAATCCTTGGGTTTGTTCAGCAGGATATAGACCAGGTTTTTAGCCGGCGTTACTTTTTTATTGTTCACGGTGATCACATCCGCCGGTAGCACCTTGTAGCCCGGTTCCAGGGTTACCACCGCATTTACCTTCACTTTTCCGTCTTTAATTAAATCGGCAGCATCCCTTCTGGAGCAAATACCACTGTGTGCCAGGTATTTGTTTAAGGGCATTTGCACTGTTGCAGGGGTTTTCCGTTCAATCTTCGGTGCTGCGCTTTGGGTTGCTTTGGCTGCGGCTTCCGCCTTCTTTTGTTCAAAGAACGCTGCCCGTTCCTTTTTATATTGCCGTTTTTCCTGTTTAAAGGCCTCTTTTATAGCGGCGTTACTTTTTTTGCTTGCAAATTTTGCAAAGCGGGGATCAATTTTTTTCATTGTATGAATTGCTATTTTACAACAGTAAGCCGCAAATATCGTAAAAAAAAGGGCCATCTTAAAAAATAAGATGGCCTCCTGGTAAATATAAAACGATCACTTCTTATTGCTGAGCCTGATTGTTCCCCTGGTTGTTCCGGCCTTTTTCCCGGCGTTCTTTCATTTTTGCCTCCAGTTTTTCCGACTGTTCTTTGGTAAGGATTTTATCACGCGCTTCTTTTTGAGAGGTACGGAGGGCTTTTCCTTTTTCTCGTTTCTGATCATCTGTCAGTGAATTATCTTCCCGGAGCGCCTTCATTTGTTTCCCGTTTTCCTCATACAGGGCTTTCAGCTTGTCTTTTTGGTCTTTTGATAAATTCAGGTCGGGATCATCCCAGTTCATTCCGCCACGGCGGTCATTCATGCCTCTTTCGGCTTTTTCTTTTTTGGGCGCATCCTGCGCAAATGTGGCAGAAACGCTGAACAGGCTCACGATTGCTGCAATTAAGATTGTTTTTTTCATTTTTTGTTTTTTAAGTTTTTAGAGATGCTTGTTTATTTTTTAGAAATATTCTTTCGGTCTTTATCCTTCCACTGCTGCCATTGCTCGTCGGTGAGGACATTCTTTTGCTTTTTCCGGAACTCCTTTTTAAGCCCGTTGATGCGGCTCTTCTTTTCTTCAGCAGACAGCCGGTTATCCTGCCGGATACCCCGTGCCTGTGTTTTAAATGTCTGCTGCAGGTCTTTCATCTTTTGCTGCTGGTCCGCAGAAAGTTTTAACTGCGGGTTGTGCTTATCGCTTGTTTGGGATAGTTGATTATCATCCCTACCCGGGCTTTTGGTGGTATTGCGCCGGTCTACAGTCACCCATTGTTGCTTATCGCCTTTTTGCCCGGATGCCTCCTGTTCCCAGATCTTTTGTTGTTCCGGTGTTAGCAGGGCATTGCGTTTTTGCGCCTGCTGTTGCTGCAGGGCCCGCAATTTTTCCTTCTTTTCTGCCGGCGCTAATGCATCGTCCTTCCTGACGGCCGAAACCGCAGCTTTTCCTTCCTTTTGTAAGGCAATCAGCCGGCTTTTCTGGTCTGCGGTCAGTTTTAACTTCTGATACACATCGTACCGTTCCCGTCTTGTTTCCGTGCGCTGGATCCCTTCATTGGGCCGGGAAGGGATGTCCTGAGCGGTGGCCGTTACCGTAACAAACAGTAATCCGGCAAAAAAGACAGATTTCATATTTAATTGCTGACGCATTTATTTTTTCTTAGATGGGTTTTTGGGAAAATACCTTCTGTGGTCCTGTTAAAATTTTATAAACAGGTTTTGGACGGCATTTTTACACAAAAGTTTAATAGTTCCGGGGTGCTTTTTGAGACGGGGGGTGCTAATTTTGCGGCGCATGAACCGGAGAAAATTTTTGAAATATGGCAGTATCCTGGGAGGCGCCGGGCTTTTCACAGGGCTTTACTCCTGGCAGGTAGAGCCTTTCTGGCTGGAATTTACGCAGGTGCCGATGCAGATCAAAAACCTGCCGCCTGCCCTGGCCGGCAAAACGCTCATGCAGATCAGCGACATCCATATTGGCGAGCGCTCCCGGGATAGTTACCTGAAGAACGCCTTTATAAAAGCCGCCGGCTATCAGCCCGATTTTGTAGCCTATACCGGCGATTTTGTTACCTATAATGAACCCCGTCAGCTGGATCAGCTGCATGACCTGATGCGGCATGCCCCGCATGGCCGTTTGGGCACCGCGGCTATTTTTGGCAACCACGATTACGGCGCTCACTGGCAAGACAGTGTACTGGCAGATAAGATCGAAGACCTGCTCAACAGCCACCGGTTGCCGGTTTTAAGAAATGAGCAGCAGCATTTTTCCGGACTTAATTTTATCGGTATTGACGATAAATGGGGAACCAATTTTCATCCGGCAAAGGCTATGCAGTACTGGAACCGGGAGGAAGCAACCGTGGTTTTATGCCATAACCCGGATGTGCTGGACATGCCGGTTTGGAATGGCTACAATGGTTGGGTGATCAGTGGGCATACACATGGAGGACAATGCAAACCGCCGTTTTTGCCACCACCACTGCTGCCCGTAAGAAATAAACGGTATGCTTCCGGGAAGATTGATTTTGAGGATGGCCGGACGCTCTATATCAACAGGGCCCTGGGTTTTACCTGGCAGGTACGTTTTAATGTACGGCCGGAGATCACGATCTTCCGGCTGGAAACGGCCTGACGAATATAAAGGGCAGCACCCGGTTCAAAAGCTAAAAACTGCTTTACCACTTTTCACAGGTGTTTCAATACCGTTTTTCTGACAATGTTGCCTTTTATGGCACCGTTGCGTTATGATGATAAACAACCCATATGAAAATTAACTGCTGCATTGTACTGCTGCTGTTCTGTATAGCCGGTTTCACACAGGAGCAGGCAAGCCCGGGTATCGGCATAAAGTTCAATGTAACAACGGCCGCGGCTGTTGTTGATTTTCCTACGTTACAACTGGGTGTTGAGAAACGACTGGGGAAGCATCTGGGTGTATTTGCAGAGGCCGGCTACCAGTTGTATACGCTCATTAACCGCGGCGATACCGCTTTTGTAAAGGAAAGGGGGTTCAGAGCAAATATGGAGATACGCCGGTACCTGAAGGAGGAATATCCGGGAAGAAAATTTTACGTGGGCGGGGCATTGTTTTATCGCGGGAATACCGCAAATGACTGGACCTATGACAGCATACTGCTTCACAACGGAAATGAAACGCAACGGAAGGTAGATGCCTTCTGGTTTAAAAAACGGACATTTGGGTGCAACATCATCACAGGGATCGACTTCCTTTTCAAAAAATGGCTGCAGGTAGAACTGTATGCAGGCATTGGAATAAAAAAGGCGGTAACCAGCGACTTTCAATTACAGGCAGATCACCTTACGAACAAAGGAAAAGAAGATGTGATCGGAGCCCTGCTTGCCCAGGATAATATGCGGAACGGCTGGGGACCCAATGCTACGTTGGGGATAAGAATAGGACATTTTTTTAATCCGAGATAGCAATTACATCCAACTGTTTTACACCGGACGCAGGCAGTATATTGCAGGTGCTTCTTGTATATTTACAGACAAACTGTTTAGAAAAAAATACCTGCCTGTTAACCGTATCAGGTTTCGTAGGGCGCCTGGTATCAGGATCGGGTACCAGCTATAGGGGCCGTTAAAAAATGGCTTCCAGTTCCTTTAACGCGTATACCGTATAGGTAGGTTTAAAATCCGGAGATTTGTTTACATGGTTAATATACACCTGGTCCAGGCCTGCATTGGCCGCGCCCATAATATCGGCTTCCAGGTCATCGCCCAGCATGATGCTTTCATCCTTCTGGGCCCCGGTTGCAGCCAGCGCAAAATCAAAGATCTCTTTATTGGGTTTTAAACTGTTGGAGCCTTCGGAAGTAACCACCTTATCAAAATAGTGGTTGATCTTCGAGTTGTTGATCTTATGATGCTGTACGTCTTCAAATCCGTTGGTGATCAGGTGCAGCCGGTAATTTTTTGCCGTAAGGTATTCCAGTATTTCCACCGCATGAGGAAAGAGCATATTGCGGGTGGGCAGCATTTCTAAGAAACGCTGGCTCATTTCCTTCGCCAGTACTTCATCACCTATTTTAAAATCGAGCAACGACAGCTGCATCCGCTTTACCCGGAGCTCCGCCTGTTTGATAAATCCATTCCGGTACCGGGCCCAAAGCCTGGTATTATGCCCCAGGTACTGCCTGTAGAAACGGTCAAAATCATCAACGCCTCTCTCTTCAAGCTTTAATGTCTGATACAGGTCCTGCAAGGTCAGCTTCGCATTGGCATCAAAATCCCACAAGGTATGATCCAGGTCAAAAAAAAGATGTTTGTACTTCATGGCCGCAAGATACGAAAATGAGCATCGCTGTTTGGCGATGAGTTGTTCGCCGAACAGGCATGGAAGCAGCCAGCCGTACATAGATAATATTATTATAACATTAAGGTAATAGTTCTGTTACACGGAAAATGGAAATTTGATAAACATAAATCAGAATGGCCCAACGCCGCATTGAAATAGCTGTTGTATCAGATCTGCATCTGGGCACTTATGCCAGCCGGGCTCGGGAATTTACTGCGTATCTGAAAAGTATTGATCCGCGGGTGCTGATCTTAAACGGAGATATTATTGACGGATGGCAATTCAGCAAACGTTATTTTCCGCCCGATCATATTTCTGCCATAAAGGAAGTGTTTAACAAACTTTCCACGGGCACCCGGGTGATCTATATCACGGGTAATCACGACGACTGCATGCGCCGCTACTCCGACCTGGAGCTGGGCAACTTTTTGCTTACGGATAAAGTGGTGATTGAGATTAACGGGAAAAAAGTATGGATCTTTCATGGCGATGTGTTTGACCATACCACTACCCGGCAGGCCAAGTTCTGGGGGAAGCTCGGGAGCAACGGCTATGCCACACTGCTGGTATTTAACAAATGGATGAATGCGGTGTCGCATTTTTTCGGAAGAGAAAAACTATCGCTTTCCCGCAAGATCATGGAGCAGTTTAATAAACGCATTGTAAACATCGATGCGTTTGAAACCAAAATAGCAGCGCTTGCAATTGAGAAAAAATTCGATACGGTTATTTGCGGTCATATTCACCAGCCGCAAAAAAAAGAAATGCGTACGGACAAAGGAAAGGTCGATTATTTGAACTCCGGCGACTGGATGGAGCATATGACAGCCCTGGAATATTATGATAGCCAGTGGCGGTTATACACCTACGATGAAAAGGAAATGAAAACCGAACGCGCTGTAAAAGAAAAGCCCAGCGCAACGGTACTGACCAACGAGATCGCCTTTTATTTACATGCATTATCCGATACAAACAATGAAAATTTTCTACGCCGTTCAGGCTACCGGTAACGGGCACATCAGCCGCGCAATGGAGCTGCTCCCTTATTTAACCCAATATGGAACGGTTGATATTTTTTTGAGCGGCAATAACAGCAATCTGAAGCTGGATGCCCCGGTTAGATACCGGAGCAAGGGCCTGAGCCTTTACTATACCTGTAACGGCGGGCTCGATTACTGGAAGATTGCCCGGCATGTGAATCCCCTGGCGTTGAAAAAAGAGATCCGCGCACTCCCGGTAGAAGATTACGATTTTGTGATCAACGATTATGAATACATCACCGCTGCGGCCTGCAGGCTGAAGAAGATCCCATCTATAAATTTTGGACACCAGGCCAGCTTTCAAAGCAACAAAGTGCCGCGGCCGGAACTGGTGAGCCGTTCGGGCGAATGGATGCTGAAAAATTACGCCCGGGGAGAACGCTACCTGGGCCTGCATTTTAAATCCTATGACGATTTCATTCTTACACCGGTAATAAAAAAAGACATCCTGGAAAGCAGTCCGGCCGATAAAGGGCATATCACGGTATATCTTCCATCCTATTGTGACCAGGAGCTACGGCAGATCTTTTTAAAATTTAAAGATCACCGCTTCGAAATTTTCAGCCGGCAATCCGGTTCGGAACGGAGTGAGGCAAATCTGCGGTTTCTTCCGGTGAACCGGGTACTATTCAATAAAAGTCTGATCAGTTGCCGGGAGATCATCACCGGCGGTGGTTTTGAAACACCTTCGGAAGCCTTACACCTGGGAAAAAAAATAATGGCCATCCCCATCCGGGGGCAATACGAGCAATGCTGCAATGCTGCTGCACTTAAGGAAATGGGCGTGATGACTCTTCCAAAGATCGGAGCGGATTTTGAACAGCAATTCGAAAAATGGCAACATACCTACAAGCCCATACAGATGGATTACAGCAAAACCATCCCGCAGAGTATGGAACGGTTGTTTGAATGATGGAGTTATTCGTGATGCGTCTCCTGCCTCGTCTTATTACTGGTCGTTCGGATTCGGGTCGCTCGCAGGTTTTTCAGGTGTGTACCGAAGGCTCAATCGCGAGCATGAAATATATATATCTGTGCTAATCTGTGCCCTTAGTGCAACAACCTCCCCGGCTTCAGCAGCCAGCCTGTAGAAAATAAAAAATGTACTGCGGTTTTCTGTAACATTTTTCAGGGTGCTGCGTGTAGTAGATATGCAAACCTTTTCCAGGCCCTCCTATTATAGCCGGGCCGCCTTATTTGTAGTATTATTTTTTTGTGCCTTGAACCTGCATGCACAGAGCGCGATTTCGGGAAAACTTGTAGACTCCACTACCGGCAAACCCTTGTATATGGCCACAGTTACGGTGTTTAATGCATCGGATACGTCTGTAGTTACTTACCGGTTAAGCGGAGAAGACGGAGGCTTTCGCATTCCCGGACTGGCTGCGGAGCAACCTTACCGGATCATTGTTTCTTTTACAGGATACGCCGTATACCGTAAGGAGTTCCGGTTATCTGCCGGATCGGGCCTTAACCTGGGAACGATTGCACTGTTACCGGATGCAAAGGATCTGGATGAAGTGCTGGTTGTTTCGGAACGGCCGCCCATGGTGATCCGGAAAGATACCGTAGAGTTTAATGCCAATGCGTTTAAAACCTTACCCAATGCACTGGTAGAGGACCTGCTGAAAAAACTGCCGGGTGTACAGGTAGATAAGCAGGGCAATATTATGGTAAACGGGAAACGGGTGAACCGGATCCTTGTAGACGGAAAGAACTTTTTTGGCAGCGATCCCAAAATGGCTTCCCGGAACCTGCCTTCCAATGTTATTGATAAGATACAGGTAACGGACGATAAGGATGAATTGCTGGAAAACGGGGATGATAACCTGAACAATGTAGGAAAGGTGATCAATCTTACATTTAAAAAAGGGGTTAAAAAAGGCGTGTTTGGAAAAGCATATGCCGGTGGCGGCGGCGGTATTAACGGAAGCCGGTTTGAAGCAGGCGCCATTGCCAATATCTTCCGTGATACCTTGCAGGTAAGCCTGCTGGGATATAGCAATAACCTCAACCGGCCGGGCTTTGGCTGGAGCGACCTGATGCAGACGGGTGGTTTGCGACGCAACCGCGATGTTTCGGGCGGGGGCAATAATAGCAGTAACAACAGTAACTTCGGCTCAAATATTTCCATTAACGGCATCAACTTCGGCGGGATGTCGCGCCTGGGAGGCGTTACGGCCAGCAATGGTTTGGGCTTTAACCTCAATCATTCGCCCAATAATAAAAAGGCATTTTTTGCGCAATATTACTTCGGACAGGTGCATACGGATGTGGAAACGGATAACAATACCCGGATCTTTAACGGAGATACGGTCATTACCAACAACTCACTTTATAATACGGTACTCCGGGGCAATACACACACGTTTGGTGTGGGAATGAATTTAAAACCAGACACCCTTACCACGATCACCGCAACGGCCAATTATATTATGGGTAATGAAAACAACCAGAGCCGGAACACCCAAAGCGGTGTCAGCAACGTACTGGGCGAGCTAAATAATGGGAATGTAGGCATCAACGGCGATACCCGTAATAATATCCTGCGGGAGAATTTTTCATTAACCCGTTTATCAAAGGCCAAATCCGGACGTCGCCTCTCTTTTGCACAGGGAGTTGTATGGAACCGGAAGGCTGCAGATAACTATACCGATGCGTTGATCCATTATATCTATCCCCAGAAATTCGACAGTCTTACCAATCAGTTAAGAACCGAGCGCATCCCTACCTGGTTTGCCTACGCCGGTATTAACTACCGGGAGCCGCTGGGCAAAAAATGGTTCCTTCGCGCAGGAACACGGTATGAGTATGAGAACCTGAAAAACAACGTAGCTACTTTTGATAAGCAAGGTGCTTTATATGACCGCCCGAATAATGATCTGAGCAGTGAGTTCTTACGTAACAGTAACAAATACCTGGTGAGCACGGGGCTGGAATTTAAACACAACGGCCTTGCCATCACGCCCGGCCTCCGCTATCAGTACCAGCAGTTTGAGAACCGCATATCCTATATGCCCGATCCGCTCATCCAGAAACAGAGTAACGTGTTACCGCAACTGGAGATCACCTATAAAAAATTAACCGTAAACTTTTCCCGTGATGTGCAGCTGCCGGATTATAATTATTTGATCCCGGTTCGCAATAATACCAATCCTTATGTGATAAACCTTGGCAATACGACGCTTTTACCGGCGATCATGAACATGGTTTCAGTGAATCTGAATACCTTTAATCCGAAGAACAACCTCAATGTATGGAGCTGGGGTGAGGCCTTTATTGCCAATAATGATGTGGTGCAAAGCATTACCGTGGATGAAAGCGGTATTCAAACCATTAAGCCGGTAAATGCAAACGGAAGCAAACGGGTGGCCGCAAATTTTGGCCTCAACCAGGATATCAAGTACAAAAACAGCTTTACCTTTTCATGGAACGTGGGTACCTGGACGGAGTACCGGGTAAGTCCGTTCTATTATAACCAGGCGGCCAGTACACAACAGCGGCTAAACAGCAATATCTGGAGCAACCTGGGTTTTAACTGGGATGATAAACTGGAAATAAGGCCGGCCTATTCATTTTCGTATATGAGTGTAAAGAATACCAATCCCCGGTTTACGCCGGCCCGGAGCTTTGATCAAACGATGGGTACCGAACTCGTATTCCGGTATATAAAGCATGTGATCTTTGATACGGAGCTGCGTTACCTGAACAATAATGCCTTTGCGGATCCGCAGTACCGGCGCATGTTTATGTGGAACGCGGGGGTGAATTTTACATTCTTCAAAGATGAGCGTGCGGTATTACGGCTGTATGGCAATGACCTGCTGAACCAGACCCGTAACACGGATATCATTCCTTACCAGAATACCGTACGTACCACATACAGCAATATCCTGGGGCAATATTTCCTGGCAACCTTTACCTATAACCTGCGCCCGGCGGGTGCTAAAAAGAAAGTAGGAGGCGGATGGTCGTTGTGGTAGTGTTGGAGATTAATATCCGGTTCAGAACACGAAGGTGATGATTGGGTTTAGCCGGGGCGATGAAGTTTCAACGAAAGCGCCAGGGTTTGCCGAAAGGTCTCTGATATATTCAACGCGTGAAACGCGAGACCCCGGTCCGGTTCATATTCAAAGGGCCGTTGATGATTTTAAATGTATAAAGGGACTGTCTCCGGAGAGCAGTCCCTTTATACATTCATGTTTTTAAATCCTATTTGATTTCAAAAACCGTATTTACGGTAAAGCTTAACTTGATCTTTTTAAAATCCAGGTCGGCATCGCCTCCGGCCATATCAGCAGCTTCGGCCTTCATGGCATAATTGCGGTACATCACAGGTTGCATCGGGCTATCGCCGCCATCCTGTATTTCCAGTACATTCCCCAGTGTTCCGCCCAGGGCCTCCACCATATAAGTGGCTTTTTCTTTTGCCGCTTTCAGGGCTTTTACTTTCAGTTCTTTTTTCAGCTCCTCCATTTTTGAATAATCATAGCTCTGGATTCCGGTGCTTTGAATGCCTTTGGAGTCAACACTGCCCAGGATTTGATCCAGTTTATTCAGGTCGCTTACTTTTAAAAGATACTGACGGCTGGCCAGGAAATCGGGGTTCTTCTTCTTGCCAGTGGTATTGGCCCAGCTGTTCAGGTTGCTGATGGTTAAATGCTCTTTTGAGAAGCCTGCTTTTTGTACGGCAGCAAACAATTGGTTTTCCAGTGTGGAAATATCGACTCTTTTTTTGCTATTGCCGTTTTCAAGATACTCTTTCAGGGAGATACTTACGTAAATGATGTCCGGTGTAATCTCTGTTTCGGCAGTACCACTTACAGTGATTTTTCTTCTCAGGTCAACAGTTTGTGCACTTACCGTTCCAAAAGCAACCATTGACAATAATGCGAATGCGAATAATTTTTTCATGTGTTTAAATTTTAATGAATCAATCAATGAATAAGGTTTTTAAATCATCTTAATGATGCAACATGTTTTTGCGTTACACAAGGTGTTCTTTCCTTTAACGTTCTTTTTACAACTAAGTTGATGCCGGTCAATCAGAATTTTTCAATAACGCCCAATCCGAATAACGCAAAATCATATTTAACCGGGTCGTCCGGGTCCAGCATCCGTAACTGCTCCGATAATTCCAGGGCTGCCTGCCAGTCGTTATTCGGGCGGTGTAACAGATTAAAATGACGGGCCACCCGGGCTACATGCAGGTCTAGCGGGCATACGAGCTGTGCCGGGCGGATCTTTTTCCATAATCCAAAATCCACGCCTCTTTTATTGCTGCGTACCATCCAGCGCAAATACATGTTCAGCCGTTTGCAGGCGGATTTGCGTTCAGGCGTGGCAATATGTTTTTGTGTACGTACCGGGTAATGCGGGAAAATTTTACCATCAAAAAAAGACCGCCGGAAACCCACAAGCGCCTTTTCCACGGTGGCATCTTCCGGTTGCAGGTGCTTACTGAATGCGGTTTGCAGCGAGCCCTGTTTTTGTATTTTATAATGATGTTGCAGAACGTCGAAGAAGTGGAACAGGTCCGTTGCATTAAACGTGCGGTGTACGAAATGCACAAAAGGCTTCAGGTCGGCCTCCTCAAAATGCATGATAAAATCATAGGGTGCCTGATCCATTAACTGCAATAAACGCTTACAGGAGTTGATGATACTTTTCCGGTTGCCCCAGGCGAGTATTGCAGCAAAGAAGCCGGCGATCTCGATATCCTGCGGAGCGGAGAACGAATGCGGAATCGAGATGGGGTCATCTGCAATAAAATCCGGCTGCTCATACAGGGCCGCCTTGGTGTTCAGAAAGTTTGCCAGGTTATCCTTGAGCGTGTTTTTCATGCATCAGTTGTTCAAAGGAGTCGCCTTTTACAAAGGCATATGTTTTCTTATTCAGGTGATAAAATTTCAACCAGCCGTTTTCGGTTAGTGCGGTAAGATCGGTACGTGCGGTTTCTTTTGATACGCCGAAACCGGACCGCAGTTCGCGTATCGTAACAATCTTTTCCGGATCTTCTTTTATCCATTGAAGGGCTGTTGCCTGCCGGATGTTTAGTCCATCGATCTTTACAAAGGGGTTGCTTTCTCTTTCTTTATTGGTACGTTGCAGGCTTTCTTTTAAGGACCGGTCTGCCATGCGCAATGCCTGGATCGTAAAGTGAATAAAATAACCCATATCTGCCTCTGCCTGTACCTGGAGAAAAGATTTTTGATATTGGGTTCTTAATTTGACAATAACATTGGAAACAGATGTATACTGCAACGCCCAGTATCCCTTCCGCAGCAGGTACCAGTAGAGGAGCAGGCGTGACATACGCCCGTTTCCGTCTTTGAACGGACGGATATAGGTAACAAAATATGCGATCATACAGGCTTTGATCACGGGGTGTATGTAGAATGGCTTTTTGTCTTCATTCATAAAAGACTCCAGCCATTGCATCCAGGACCCGATGGCCTTTGCGTCTACCGCCTTACAGGCAGCAGCATCTTCTATATTTGAAACGTCATATTTGTTATTGGTGCGGTACCGGCCGATACCCTTGAGCTTGATGGTGTCTTTTGTCAGGAGCTGATGCAGTTCCAGCAGCTTCTCTGCCGTAATGGATTCCTGCTCCCATTCTTTAACTTTCTGCAGGCACCTGTAAATATTTACAATCACCTGCTCTGTTTCGTCGGCGGTCGTTTTCTTCTTTAACAACAGCTCTTTCACCATTTTTTTTGTAACAGGATAGCCGGCCAGCTGGGCAGATGCCATGGCCTCGTCCAGCGATGCATTTACCAGGTAGCGGTGATCGTTTTTCTGATCCATCACCGCTGCAATGTCTTTACCCCCGGCCAGATGTACATCCAGATCGTGTAACACCGCTTCCATATCATTGGAAACAGACCAGGTGAAAACGGTATCGTTGATGACCAGGTTGCGGGTAAACCCCTGGTTCCTGGCCTCCCGGGCCGCTTCCCATATTTCAGGATTGGAAAGGGTTTCCGGCTTCAGGGACATATGCTGTACTTTTTCCCAATCGAGGTAACTGTTGTTGATCTGAAGGATGGTTTGCAATAGCGCTGTTTGTTCTGCTTCCGGTAATTCCCTGTTCATAAAATGATCTTTAATTGACCAATTGGCTGCAAGATAGTTGGTTTACAGGAGAGAATATTAATTTTTAGATGATCTGAATGAAAAATTAATATGCCGGCGTATTTCACCGGTTCGGCAGCAAGTGCTATTGAATTTAATATACCGCAGGAAATGTTCCCGGGTGCCGGCAGCAAACCGGTACCATATCGGTACTCAACGTATTTAATGCAGTTCCGTATGTAAAAACTGCTGATCCGCCCTGGCAGATCAGCAGTATAACGATCATATATATGTTTATACAACCGTAAATGTGTTCAATAATCCTTCCGGAAAAAGATCAGGCGTACCAGCTATGAACCAATGGCCTGACGCAGGTCTTCAATCAGATCATCCACATCTTCAATACCTACACTCAGCCGGATCAGGGAATCGCTCAGTCCGTTCCTGATCCGTTCTTCGCGGGGAATGGAAGCGTGTGTCATGGTGGCCGGATGGTTGATCAGCGACTCTACACCTCCCAGGCTCTCTGCCAGTGCAAACACTTTTGTAGAGGTAAGTACCTTTGTGGCCGCTTCCATGGAATCGTCTTTTAATTCAAAACTCATCATACCGCCGAAGTCGCGCATTTGCTTTTTTGCAACCGCATAACCTGGCTGGTCTTCAAAACCGCACCAGTAAACCTTCTTTACCTTTTCATGACGGGCCAGGAACCCGGCTATCTTCCGTCCGTTTTCACAATGGCGCTGCAACCGTACGTGCAGGGTCTTAATACCCCGGAGTACGAGGAAGCAATCCATCGGCCCGGGTACGGCGCCGCTGCTTTTCTGGATAAAGAATAATCGCTCCCGCAGTGCATCACTGTTGAACATCAATGTACCCATTACCACATCGCTGTGCCCGCCCAGGTATTTTGTGGCCGAATGCATAACAATGTCGGCTCCCATGTCTATGGGGTTTTGCAGGTAGGGAGAAGCAAAGGTATTGTCCACACAAAGCAGGGCGCCGGCTTTTTTTGCGATGGCTGCTACCGCGGCAATATCCGTAATGTTCATCAGGGGGTTGGTAGGCGTTTCGATCCAGATCAGCTTCGTATTGCTGGTAACAGCACGGGCTACCTGCTCTGTTTGAGTGGTGTCGATGTATATGAATTTAATGCCAAAGTCTTCCCAGATCTTTGAAAACAACCGGTAAGTACCGCCATACATATCATTAGCGGCAATCACCTCATCCCCCGGTCTTAAAAGTTTGATCACGCTTTCGGTGGCAGCTACCCCGCTGCTGAAGGCCAGGCCATGTTGTGCATTTTCCAGCGCGGCCAGCGATTTTTCCAGCGCTGTACGGGTAGGATTTCCTGCTCTTGAATAATCGTAACCCTGGTGCTGGTTCGGACCGGATTGTACAAACGTGGACGTTTGAAAAATAGGGGTCATAATTGCACCTGTGGAAGGGTCCGGTTCTACACCTGCGTGGATGATCTTTGTATTCAGCTTCATAGTTGATCTTTTATGGGTCACAAAGGTAGGCATTGCCGCGGGTGAAACCATATGGGGGAAGTTCCGACCGTTGCTTAAAACTACGGAACGTTCGTAAATGGCCGCCCTGCCTAATTAAGAAAGACTTAACATTTTTTTTATGTACCAACTGTAACATCTGGCTGACTCTTGCGATTTATATATAGGAACGCGTTTTAATGATTCCGGAAGGGGTCGAAAAAAGTTAAGAATGAATTACGGGCACGAGAAAATTGGAGGTTTTACCCGGAGAAATCCGCCATTCACCCCGTTTCTTTGGTATTCTGCCACATACTGCTTGCAGCAGGTGCAACCCGATACTATTTTTGACTAAACAAACCAATAAAAGAACTTAAACCACCTCCAAGAGGTATAAAAATTTTAAAAAATGAAACTCTTTATTCTTACTGCCGCGCTTTCCCTGGGTTTAAACGCAATGGCTGCCGTTACAGTAAATCCAACTGTAAATGATAAAGTATTAAAAACATTTAAAGAAGTATTCTCCAATGCCCGCGACGTGCAGTGGAGTACTACAGCCGATTACAACGAAGCCAGTTTCCGTTCGGGCTCTATATCTACCCGCGCGGTGATCGACAACAACGGCGCCCTGATCCGTACCATCCGTTACTATAAGGAAAACAACCTGCCTTCAAATATTCTTTACAAGATCAAAAAGAAATATGATGGCAAGGAAATATATGGTGTTACCGAAGTAACCAACAATGAAGGAACCAATTATCATATTATAGTGCGTGATAGCCGGAGCATCTATAGTGTTACCGCTGACAATAACGGAAGCGTTATGCAAACAGCAAAATATAAGAGGGGCGATATTTAACCCCTCTTCCCAGCTTTAACATTTCTCATGTATAATACGGAGTGGAACATTCTTGTTCTCTCCCTTTTTTTTTATATAGGGGATGCTTCCCCCGCTTGCAGGTATCTTTTCGCCTTTTGATAAGGGAACGTGGGGCAGACAACCGGAAAAGGCCGCAGGTTTGTAACGGAGCCGGGATCTCGGCCGGATGCATTGCAGTCGGCAAAACCGCACATCGGAAGCCCGCGCTGTAATTACCAGAAGAGCAGTTGTTGCTATCGCCTGTAACCGCCTTGCGCAGACCAGATTCGAAAGGAACACTGTATGATAAGCGGGAACTCCTGATCCGCTCAAGTTGAATGAACCTGGCAATGATCCGTATATCCCTATGGTACCGGCGACGCCGGCAACTGCTGTGGTTCTCCTGAAGCTATTACGGCATATTTAAAAGATGCGCCGGCAACAAGATTTATCAGGATGCGTTTGAAGATATTGTTGCTCGTGTTGCCACTAAAAATGGTTTAGCTGCAAAGAACGATACACAATGCTTTATTGGATTCTGTTTTTACTACGGGTTAGCCTAACGGACAGTCAACACGCATTTATAGCGTACCGCTGATAAAGCAGGCACCGGTAAAACTTCCGGAAGGTTTTTCATCCGCAAAAAACAGCCGTTCACCCCCTTTTCTTTTGCCATCAGCCGTAACCCGCTTGACCCGGGGCAGGGTTTGACGCTATTTTTGTTTCAACAAAGCAATAAAAACATAAACCGCCATAACCGGCATAAAACTAAAAAAAATGAAACTCTTTATTCTTACCGCTGCACTTTCTCTTGGTTTAAACGCAATGGCCGCTGTACCTACCAATCCTACTGTTAACGAAAAAGTGATCAAAACATTTAACCAGGTGTTTTCCGAGGCACAGAACGTACAATGGTCCACCACCGCTACGTATAGCCAGGCCAGCTTTCAATCAGGAGCCGTAGCTACCCGTGTTATGATCGACAATAACGGAGCACTGATCCGCACGATCCGTTACTATAAAGAAAATGAACTGCCTTCTCATGTGTTGTACCAGATCCGGAAGAAATATGAGGGCAAGGAGATTGCAGGGGTTACAGAAATCAGCAATAACGAAGGTACCAGCTATCATATCATTGTAAATGATAACCGCAATATGTATAAAGTAACCGTTGATAACAGCGGAAGCCTTACACAGGATGCAAAATACAAAAGAGCCGATCGTTGATGCCGGCCCTTTAACCGGATGATCCGGTTTTATAAAGTAAAAGAGCAGAACAACCGTTCTGCTCTTTTTTTATTTTATGACGAAGGGAAGTGTCACCAGTGTTTCACCCCAGGCAATAACCAGGTTTGCCCCGGTATCTGCCTGCCGGAACACCATGGTAAAGTATTCTACCATCGGGTTGTTGCTTGTAGAGGGCACTTCTACCCTTAAAAGATCCTGGGTACTGTCCTGCCGGAGCCCCCAGGTGTCCAGGTTGTTATTCAGCGCGATTGTCCAGCTCTTTTCGTGTGGGATGCTGTAAAGGGTGTACCGTCCGGGTTCAATTTTTTTATTGTTCAGATAAACGGGGCGGAACACATCCAGCTCGGTTGCTTCATTGGCGCCCATCCGCCATGGCTGATCATATTTGAGAACCGAACCAAACAGGGAACGTCCCTGGAGATGCGGCCGGCTGTAAATAACACGCATTACCGGCTTTTCTGTGGTGCTGCCGCTCATTTTCTGCAGGGGATAGTGTACCGGGTAATAACTCATATCCAGCGGCGACACGTCTACAGGCTCATAAGGATTGGTGGCATTTATCGGCTGCAAGGCCCCCGGAGGAGCTACGTTTGGTGCCGTTTGTGTTGTCTTTGTTTCGGGCTTCTGATTACAGGCCACCAGTAATGCGAAGCCGGCAAGCAGGTACCATCTGCCCTTGATACAGTTCATTCGTTATAGTTAAAAATTAATAGGCAGGGACGCTTTCTTCTGATCCCATTCAATGGCCAAGTTAACGGTTGATCCGCTTTTTTCAAAATCAATGGTCAGGAATTCTATCGGATCCTTCAATTCTTCCACGGGTGCAGACACTCGAACCACATCTTTTGTTGCATCATAGTTAAAAGCGCCCCAGGCATCCGTATCCTTGTTAAGGATAAAGGTCCATTCCTTTTCGGTAGGGATGCAATAAACGGTATACCGGCCGGCGGGTACTTTTTTGCCACCGATTACCGCAGGGGTAAAAAACTGGATCTCCGTTGCCTCGTTGGCTCCCAGGCGCCAAACCTTGCCATACGGCACAATGTCGGAATTAAATATCTTACGGTTGTTTTTTGCGGGCCGGCTGTAAATAACCCGCATACGCAGGGGCTCACTGGTACCCCTGATTTTTTTTGAGGGATAATCAACCGGGAAATAGATCTGGTCCATAGGCGATTTATCAACCGGTATCCAGGATTGGCTGTTGGCGGCTATATGAAAAAAGAAGCTCATTGCAGCCATTAATACATATTTTATCATAACGGATCGCATTTTAATTTATCAGCTTTTTAAATTGTTCCTGTGCAAAGGGTTTCAGGTCTGTCCAAAACAGACGGTAGTTTTCCTCCAAACGTTTAACGTTGGCGGCAAATATTTTTTCGGCCGGCTGGCTGTTATTTAAATATTTTGCCCGGCGTACCAGCCCGGCAAAGCTTTTGTAAATACCCTGGGGTTCCCGGTAGTTGAATAACCAGTTTTGCTGTTTCATATAGTAAAACAATTGCCGGAAGGCCTCCGGCAGCTGTTCAAAATAGTTATCCAGGGTTTGATAGGTATCCCGTGCAAAGATCTCAAGAGACCCGGGGGGAAACTCCCGGGTGTCGTTTGCGAGAAAATAATCATATACAACATCCATGAAGGCACCGCTGTACAACCGGTATTCGCTCCGGAAAACCTGTTTGGCGGCAAGAGTGGCCGGGTGGCTATCGGTAAATGTATCAATTTCCCGGTGCAGCCGGATACCGGCCTGAATGCCCGGAGCATAGTCCTGCGGGCGGTTTCCTTTCACAAAATCGCTGATCATATTGCCTACAAGAACATCCGGGTTATGGAATGAAAGGTATGCATGTGCCAGGAAATTCATGCCACAAATGTAATAATAAAGGAAAGATCCGCGTTGGGTCGGTTAGCGATGGGCTGCCAGTAAAGCGCCTACTTCCTGTTGGATACCGTTGCTCTTATCGCTGTTATAAACCTGCTGAAGTGCGATTTTCGTTTCCTCAAAACCGGCTTTTTTCTCTTTTAAGGCATCATATACCGCTTTTGCTGCGGCAGGCCTGGGGCCCCAGTGAAACAGGTCGTTGCCGTTTTCGTCGCGTACGATCAAAACAGGAATGGACCGGGTGCCGTTGGTCAGGTATTTTTCAATCTCGGAACCCGAATCTCTTAACTGCAGCTTAAAGTCGATGTGTTCATTTAACCGGCTCATCAGGTAAAGAATGGGCACAATATGGGCGGCATCTCCGCACCAGGGTTCGGTGATCACCACCCAGTGTTGCTTCCGGGTGATAGCAGCTACAATGGCCTTTGTTTCTTCGGTAACCGGGTTTTCCTTGAGCCAGCGGTTCATGCGCGAGCCATTCATTTTTGTATATTGAAAGTAGTCGGCGTTATCATAAGGCGGAGCCGGTTTCTCCGCTGCCAGGATGGTATTTACAACATCCAAGTATTCCTGAAAATTCATCATGGGGTAAAATTTGGTTTTCCGGGGCGGGGCCCGGACACTATTAAAACAAGCAACTTTTAAAAAAGTTCCATATTTTAACAGCAATTTGCTGCTGTGGGCATCTTGTTCCGGAACTATGGCATAATTTTTTGAGAAGAGTAAGTATTCATTAACTGTATAAAACATATTCGAACATGAACAAGAATACAAGAAACGGGCTTCTGGCCCTGGGCCTGGCCGCTGCAGCCGCCTGGTATAAAATGACCCCGGAACAAAAGTCAACTGTAAAAGCTAAGGTGTCCGACCTGGGAAACAAAGTAAAAGATGGCCTTGCAAACCTTAAAAAGCAGGCCAGTCCGAACAATCTGCAGTCCGCGTCTTAAGCTCCGTTAGAACAACCGTCCTTTAATACTATTGAAAGGCTCCGCAAGGAGCCTTTTTATGTTACACCGGGGCATTCAGTAACAGGTGCTGACTTGCAGTAAACATATCACGGAACACCTGGTTGAGCTCTGTACCGTTTTGAGTGGCATTTACGCCGCAGTAAGGATACAGGGTTGCGACCATTTTCCTTGAAAACAATGCCAGTAACCGGCTTTGCCGAGAAACCTTTGCCAACAGTTCCTCCGGAACTGTTCCCTGCTTTGACAAGTGCTCCCAGGAATCATCAACAACAGTATAAAAGCGGCTGCGCAGTGTTTGCAGATAGTGACCGGACTGCTCCCATTTTTGGCGGACCTGGTTCACAGAAGCGGCAAGCCGCCCCTCCTGAAGGAGTTTGGGTTGCATCCATTTTTCTACAGCCTCTAAAAAATGCAGGGCCATTCCCAGGCTGTTAACGGCCAGGGTGGCTTCGGCAAATTGCAGGAAGGGGTACTGGTAAACGATCCCCGGTAATGTGGCCGCCGAGGGGTGGATCGTAAAACTCCGTTCCCGCGGAACCCATACGTCCGTTACACTAAAACGTTCACTGGCGGTAGCTCTTAGTCCCATAGTATCCCAGTCTTTCTGAACAGATACTTCCTCCCTGGTAAATAAAAAAGACCGGTAAACCGGGGCCCCTATTTCATCGGTGAGTGGTTGTCCGTCCTTTTCAATGGTACAGTTTGCGGTAAAATGGGTGCAATAAGGTGCGCCCGTGGCATATTTCCAGGAACCATTTATAATATATCCGTCTGAAGTTTCCTTTGCAACGCCCGTTAATGCCCCGCTGCCTCCAAAGCAAACGGCCGGATCTTTAAAAATGGTATCGGTAAGAGAAGGCGGCAGGTACCCGGTAAATTGCGTGGCGCCGCTGCAAAGCGTAACTGTCCAGCCCAGGCTGCCGTCGATTTTTGCCAGGGTCTCTTCAATTCTTAGTCCTTCAGGCAGACTGAGCTCCAGTCCGTTTTGTGACCGGGGAACAAAAAGCCGGAACCATTTTTCCCGGTAAATGATATCTAATTGTTCGGGCGTAAGAAGGGCCTGCCGGTCGGCTTCCTGTATAAAATGCGCCAATTGTCCGGCGGTTTGTTCATCCATCATGATTCAATTTTTTCAAGGGTGCGTTTCCACTCTAAAAAGCCGAAGATCGCAACGATAAATAAGAAGAGGGTTAATAGGGCATATAGCGGAAGCTGTTTGTAAAACAACAGCGGAATGGCCACTGCGTTACTGATATTGAGCAGGATCCAGTTTTCCAGTTTCCGTTTTGCCAGCAACCACATTCCTGCCCAGGCCGTGGCGCTTACAAATGCATCCATCACAGGTACGGTAGAATCTGTAAGGTACCGGAGCACGAAATAAAGCACAATGAATCCGCCCAATGCGATCCAAAGGGTGGTCTGCCATTCTTTTTTAGTAGCCCTGGTAACCGGCAGCGGTACCACCGATCGTTTGAACACCCAGAACCACCATCCATAAATGCTCATGACCAGGTAATACAGGTTTAATGCACTTTCCGCATACAACCCCTCTGTAATAAATATATAAATGCTGATGAGGACAGAAAGAATACCCGCCGGGTACAGCCATACCTTATTGGCTTTTGCCAGCAACACTTCTGTGGCGCCAAAACCTGCACCCAGCCATTCAAGAAGACTTGTGTTCCTGATCTGTTCAATAAACACACTGATCCAGTTTGCCATAACTAAAAATAAAATACAGGGGCAGGCTGAAAGCTGCTGTTTCCTACGCCGGCATTACCCGGATCAGGTTCCTGGACCGGCAGTTGACCGATCCAATGGGTATATTCTCAGCCTTGATTTCATTCCGCCACCGGCGGAAAAGGCACCCCGTATGGCCGTGAAGGTAAGCAAAAAGCGCGAGGTAAGCAGGAAGTTTATACGAGGGCTGCTCACAGATTTTGTGGATGTGCACAGATGAGTTGGAATGGGCGCTGAATAAAATATCCGTCTGTGCCAATCCGTGGCATCTGTGAGAGCCACCTCTGCGAAGCATAACCCGTTCGGAAAATAATTTTTCCCTTGTTTTATACTTTCGCAATGATTTGTGATATATTCGCTCCGCTTAATTTTTTTACATGCCATCGTCGAAGCGTTTATTTGTGAAAACTTCTACCCTTCCCAATGCCGGTAAGGGATTGTTTGCAAAAGTTGCCATAGCAAAAAAGGAAATTGTTACCGAATATACCGGAGATCTGCTGACCTGGAAACAGGTAGAAGATGATGCCGATAACGGGTATATATTTCATATTAATGATGATGCGGTTATTGATGCCAGCAAGCATCCAAAATCTTTTGGGCGCTATGCCAACGACGCTGCAGGCCTGAAACGCGTAAAGGGCATCCGGAACAATGCAGAGTATGTGGAAGAGGGTAACCGGGTATTCCTGGTAGCCAAAACCGATATTCCTGCCGGCAGCGAAATCTTTGTATCCTACGGACCTCAATACTGGCAACAGGTACGGGAGAATATACGGTTTGATCGCGAAGCGAAAAAGGGGAAGCCTAAACGATAAAGGCCGCTCGTTTAAAGAGACAGGTTGAAACGGCTATCCGCAGGTGATTACAACGCACCATCCGGCCGTTTTTGATTTCCGGTATCTATTTTGATTCCCGACTTCTAAGGGAATGCAGTTATCTTTGTTTACAGAATAATGGAAAAGAGCAATTTTGTAGACCAGATACGGATATTTTGCCGCAGCGGACATGGCGGTGCGGGCATCAAGCATTTTTTGCGGGATAAATTTACTTCCAAAGGCGGCCCGGACGGGGGCGACGGTGGAAGAGGTGCCCATATTATTTTAAAGGGAAACCGCAACCTGTGGACCCTTTTGCATTTGCGCTATTATAAAAATATACTGGCAGAGAATGGCGAAAACGGCGGGCATAATAATTGCACCGGCCGCAGCGGAAAAGATGTAATCATCGAAGTGCCGCTGGGTACCATCGCCATGGATGAGGAAACCGGCGAAAAAGAAGTGGAGATCCTGGAAGATGGCCAGGAGATCATCTGGATGCCTGGTGGTAAAGGCGGGCTGGGAAATGCCAATTTTGCCACACCTACAAACCAGGCACCGGATTATGCGCAGCCCGGGTTACCCGGACTTGAAGGCTGGAAAGTACTGGAGCTGAAAGTACTGGCGGATGTAGGTTTGGTGGGCTTTCCCAATGCCGGGAAGTCGACCCTGCTTTCGGTGATCACCGCGGCAAAACCCAAGATCGGCAACTATGCCTTTACAACCATTACCCCCAACCTGGGTATTGTGGAATACCGCGACGGCCGTAGCTTTTGCATGGCCGATATGCCCGGAATCATTGAAGGGGCTGCGGAAGGCCGTGGACTGGGACATCGCTTCCTGCGGCATATTGAGCGTAACCCCGTGTTGCTGTTTTTAATTCCAGCCGACAGTGCCGATCACCGCAAGGAGTTCGATATATTGATGAATGAGCTGGAGCAATACAATCCAGAACTTTTACATAAACAATTCTTAATCGCTATTTCAAAAAGCGATATGCTGGATGATGAGCTCAAAGCGGCCATCAGTGCCGAAATGCCGGATCATATTCCCCACCTGTTTATCTCTTCCGTAGCGCAACAGGGCCTCACGGAATTAAAGGATAAGCTCTGGGAAATATTAAATACTTCCCCGGCACCTGAACAATAAGCCCGGTTTCAGGACTGTGCAGGACAGTTCACCAGTCATTTCATTGTATTTTCGGAGCAACGATGTTATTGATAAACAATTACAAAGCTTGCTCATGAATAAAAAATTGCTGGTGCTTGCCGTTAGTGCCTGTGCCTGTGCCTGTGCGCTTACTGCAACGGCGCAGTCTGAAGTAAAGAACTTACGTACAGAAAACAGGATCGACCCCCTTGGACTGGATGTATTACAGCCCCGCTTTAGCTGGCAGCTGGAAAGTGGCAAACGGAATGTGGTGCAAACTGCCTACGAGATCCGGGTAGTACATCATAAAAACAATGTATGGAGCAGCGGGAAAGTATTCTCCGACTCTTCCGTGCACGTTGCATATAAAGGTGCGGCATTACAAAGTGGTGAAAAATATCAATGGCAGGTAAGGGCTTGGGACAATAGTGGAAAACCCTCTGCGTGGAGCCATCCCGCCGGCTTTCAAATGGCGCTTTTGCAGCCATCCGACTGGCAGGCGAGCTGGATCACCCCGGGTTATGAGGAAGACGCCACCATGCGGCCCAGCCCGATGATGCGCCGGGAATTCAGCATTGCAAAAAAAATTGCCCGGGCCACGGCGTATATTACCGCACACGGGATGTATGAAGCAGCGTTTAATGGAAACCGCGTAGGCGATGCTCATTTTACGCCGGGCTGGACCTCCTACAAAAAAAGACTGCAATACCAGACCTATGATGTTACGAGCCTGCTACAGCAAGGCCGCAATGCATTGGCTGTTACCCTGGGCAGTGGCTGGTATCGCGGTACCATCGGCTATACAAACCATAACAACTTTTATGGAAAGGACATTGCATTATTGCTGCAGCTTCAAATCGATTATACGGATGGCACAAAAGAAGTAATAGTTTCCGACGGCTCCTGGAAATCCTCAACCGGCGCCATTACCTATTCGGAAATCTATAACGGGGAAACCATTGATGCTCGTAAAGACAAAACCGGGTGGACGCAGGCAGGGTACAACGATGCCGGCTGGAGTGCTGTAAAAACGGCTTCCTTCGACAATGCAAATCTGCTGGCTACTTATAATGAAACGATTACTGCGCACGAAGTATTCAAACCCGTAAAGATCCTGAAAACGCCTGCCGGTGAAACCGTGCTGGATTTTGGGCAAAACCTGGTTGGCTGGGTACGTGTAAAGGCAAAGGGAAATGCCGGGGATTCTATAAAACTGCTGCATGCAGAGGTATTAACCAAGGCCGGCAATTTTTATACAGAAAACCTGAGAGCCGCAAAGGCTCAGAATATTTATGTGCTGAAAGGCGGAGCAACGGAAACCTTTCATCCGCATTTTACCTGGCAGGGATTCCGGTATGTAAAAGTAGAAGGCTACCCGGGTACAGTGACGCCCGAAAATTTTGAGGCCGTTGCATTTTACTCCGATATGGAGCCAACCGGAACCTTTACCACCTCCAATCAGCTGATCAACCAGCTGCAGCACAATATCCAATGGGGGCAGAAAGGAAACTTTTTAGATGTGCCTACGGACTGTCCGCAACGCGACGAGCGGTTGGGCTGGACGGGCGATGCGCAGGCCTTCTTCCGTACGGCTTCCTTTAATATGGGGGTAAATAATTTTTTTACAAAATGGCTGAAAGATCTCGAAGCCGACCAGATCGATGGCCGGGTGCCGCATGTGATCCCCAATGTACTGGGCAATAATGCCAACAGTGCCGGCTGGGCCGATGTGGCTACCATTGTTCCCTGGCAGCTATACCTGGCTTATGGTGATAAACGCACGCTGGCGGCGCAGTACAGCAGTATGAAGCATTATGTGGAAAGCATTCGTAAAACCAGCAGGAACGATCTTTGGAACACGGGTTTCCACTTTGGAGACTGGTTGTTTTATCGTCCCGGTGATGATAACGATGGCCGGTCTGCAGTAACCGATAAGTACCTGATCGCACAGTGTTTTTATGCGCATTCCGTGCAGCTGCTGGCCAATGCAGCCACGGTGTTAGGCAATACTGCCGATGCCGCTGTTTATACGCAATTATTACAGAACATAAAAGCCGCCTTTGTAAAGGAATACCTGACACCTTCCGGCAGGTTGGTATCCAGTACGCAAACCGCGTATGTGCTGGCGCTTCATTTTGATATGCTGCCCGAGGCACTGAGGAAACAGGCGGCAGAACGGTTGGTGGAAAATATCAAAAGTTATAACAACCACCTCACGACCGGATTTTTGGGAACGCCCTACCTCTGTCATGTACTCACCCGCTTTGGTTATACGGATATGGCGTATAACCTGCTGTTGCAGGAAACCTATCCTTCCTGGTTATACCCGGTAAAGATGGGCGCCACTACCATCTGGGAGCGCTGGGATGGCATCAAGCCGGATGGCAGTTTTCAAACCCCCTCTATGAACTCCTATAATCATTATGCATACGGGGCTATTGGCGACTGGATGTACCGGAAAATGGTGGGATTGGATACCGAAGAGGACGGTGTTGGCTATAAACATATAAAAGTGAAACCCTATATCGGAGGACATTTCACGCATGCAGCAGCTTCTTTAAAAACCTATTATGGTCTTACAAAGGCCGGCTGGGCAATAGCCGATGGTAAAATTACAATGGATATAGAGGTGCCCGCCAATACCAGGGCAACGGTCTATCTTCCGGTTAAAGATGCTGCGGGTGTTACAGAATCCGGTAAACCGCTGTCTTCAATAAAGGAGATCAAAACACTTGGATCCGAGGACGGATATCTGAAAATCGAAACCGGATCGGGTAAGTACCGGTTTGGCTTTCCGGAGAAATAATATGCTTATTGATCAATTCGATAATGTAAAATGCTCATTAATGGCTCCAGAATGGAGCCCCTTCAATCTACCAGGTAAATGATCCGCGTGGTTGAGTCCTTACTGTTATACTGCTCTATAACCGGCGTTTTTACTTTGAGCTGTTTGGTCGCTACATAATTGTCGAGGGCTTTATAGGCCAGGTCTTTTATGGCCTGGTCGCCTTTAAAAGGCGCTTCAACGGTTTTGGATGCGGGCAGGCTGATCCGTTCTTCGGGTGTTTGCAGCTGGGGATGAAAACCGGCAGGGATTTCAACTGCGGCTGCTACATCGCTCTGCAATTCTTTTTGATCCGTTTTATAGAAAAGACCCACGCGCAGCGGCGAGGTGACGCTGTCTTTCAGCGTATAATGTTCCAGGTGGTGAAAATGCGTGGTAAAAAAACTGGGAAGGTCTGCCCAAAGCACCCGTTGTTTAATGGCCACATAATTGGTAAGCTGAAAATAACCCGTGGTAACCTGGGGGGCATTCCGGTCCCTGATCGGCGATTTTTCAATGATCAGCTTCAGGGCCTGCAGTCCTCTTTCAAACTCAGCACCTTTTTCTTTTTCCAAACTGTAAAATATATTGAACACATTCCACGGCTTTTTTGAAGGAAGGGTAAAGGTCCAGGTAACCACCGTCGTATGAGCATCCTGCTGTTTTAGATCGAACCGGGAATCGGCCTCAAATTTCTGTGGCTCCAGCAGGCTGATGTGGTGGGTGATCTGTTTTTCGGGGAGGAGGCCGGTTAACGCAATTTTCCCTTTCCCGGACAGCAGTGCATTTCCTTCCCACATAACCGTAGTGCCCACCTGGCCGTCCGGCAGTTGATTCGTGGTATAACGGATGGTGGAATCGGATTGGCCCCAAACGGACCAGTTATTGAAATTTTGCAGCAGCACCATCTGGTCATACACTTTTTTTACCGGTGCCTGGATCACAACCGATTTTACCACCTCCTGTTTATCCGGTGCAAAAAAAGAAAGGGCAAATAATGAGATCACCACAAAAACCAGGAACAGGAGGATGCCTCTGATAAACTTCATGTGTATGCGTTTTGCATACAAAAATAGTTACTAACCTGTTGTGGTTGATCGTTTGTATAAAGTAAACTTTGTGCGGAACTGCATAGGCGTATTATTGCTTTTTATACTCCGCCGCCGCTTTTTGGGCTTTTTCAAAATCCAGGATCACCCCGTTAATGCAATAACGCAGGCCTGTAGGAGGAGGGCCGTCTTCAAAAACATGTCCCAGGTGCGCTTTGCAGCGTCCGCATTCTACCTCGGTTCGAACCATACCATGAGAGCGGTCTTCCAGGTAAATCACACTGGTTTTGCTGATGGGTTCATAAAAGCTGGGCCAGCCGCATCCGCTTTCAAACTTGGTATCGCTTTTAAATAACGGGTTGCCGCAGGCCGCACAATAGTAGGTGCCAATTTCTTTGGACGTTTCATATTTGCTGGTCCAGGGACGCTCGGTTCCTTTTTGCCGGGCGATATAATATACTTCTGCCGGCAGTATTTTTTTCCATTCGTCTTCGGTCAGGTTGATCTTCGAGCTATCGGAACGGGAGTATACGGGGTTGTTATCTTTTTTCATATTTATTGAATCCGGTTTGGAGCCGGGTTTGGATTGGGAATAGCCGCAATGCTGAAATAACAGGCTGATGGTAATCAATAATACCGGTACATATTTCATGGCGACGTTTATTATTGAAACAAAGATACAACGCAAAATGTTTCGGGCACCGGGTTCACGGGCAGTGTCCCTGTCTGCCGTGCCGGCTGACCAGTTACAGAAAAAGCCGCTGCAGCTTCTGTAGCCGGCCTGCCGGAAAACCGATACCCAGCAATAAAAGAGGGCCGGTTTTTATAAAAAAAAGCTATCTTAACTTTTTAAAAAGATAACAAAAAACCGGTCGGTATTTTTTTACATGGGTATACCCTTTGCAGATCGTGTTTAAAATAATGATAACCAAAGTATCATGCTTTAGTTGTAAATGTTGGACGTGAATACGGTGCATATGCAGGAATGGCTTGAGTTGATTGCAGAAGGCAATGAAAATGCTTTCCGGCAGCTATTTGATGCATACAGGCCCCGGATTTATACCTTCCTGCTCCGGGTTACCGGCTCGGCAGATGTTGCCGAGGATGCCGTTCAGGATATCTTTTTAAAGCTATGGAAAGACCGCACAAAGCTTGTTCAGATCGAAAATTTTAATGCCTATCTCCACCGGATGGCCCAGAATCATGCCTACAGCCGCTTTCGCAGCCTGGCAAAAGAAGCGCTGATCCTTGCAGAACTAAAGGATAATACGTTCAGCCCCCAGCATCCCGAGCATGCGCTGGTATTTAAAGAAGTGCGGGAGCAGATCCTCGACCTGGTAAACCAGTTAAGCCCCCAGCAACGTTCCGTTTTTCTACTCAGCCGGGAGGCAGGGCTCAGGCATGAAGAAATTGCCCGGAAAATGGGGATCACCGTACTTACGGTTAAGAAACATATGTCTGTGGCACTGCGTACGTTACGTAAAGAAATTGCAAACCGTTACAGCCTCCTGATCCTGCTATTATTAAAATATTAAAAAAAGTTAAGAAACCACTACTCCCTCCCCTCCGTTCCCGCGTCATAGTATAGATCAACCAATTAAAAAATGACATCTGCAGCGGGAAGATTGACCGAGCTATTTCACAAACAGCTTGAAGGAACCTTAACGGAAGCCGAACGGCAGGAACTTTTTTCGTATGCTATGCGGGAGGAGCTGCAACCGGTTTTGCGTAAACTGGTGCATGCCGCCTGGCACAAAACGGGCGATGCTGCAGACCTTCCGCCGGAAAAAGCGGCAAAGATGCTGGAGCAGATCCTGGCTGGTTCCGGAAAGCCGGCTCTTGCACGCCGCGGCAGAACGGTTTGGATGAAATGGACAGCGGTTGCCGCCGCTTTTATACTCGTTATTTTCAGTGCCATTTTTTGGTATAGCCGCAACCAGAAAGCCGTGGATTCCGCCGCAAGCCCGGTGGCGCTCCAGGATGTAAAGCCCGGGACCAACGGCGCAATGCTCACTTTATCGGACGGTCGCCAGGTGGCTTTGGACAGCCTGGGAAGCCATGTGATTGAAGACGGAAGTGGTGCCGAAGCCGTATTGAAGAATGGCCGGTTGCAATATGAGGGCCAAGCGGCCGGCGCGCCGGTTCGGCATACGGTATCCACACCCCGCGGAAAGCAATTCGAACTGGTATTACCCGATGGATCAAAAGCATGGTTAAACAGTGCCTCGTCTATTTCCTACCCCACTGCTTTTACCGGCCCGTTGCGGGAAGTAAGCATCAGCGGAGAAGTTTATTTTGAGGTAACCAAACAATCATCGGGCACTCCATTCATTGTTTCCTGTAATCATCAGAAGGTAACGGTGCTGGGTACCCATTTTAATGTGAACAGCTACCCGGATAATGCGGAAGTAAAAACCACCCTGCTGGAAGGAAAGGTACGGGTACAATCGGATCAGCATCCGTCTGAAAAAATACTAAACCCCGGCCAGCAGTCGATCGTTGCCGCCAACGCTCCCATACAGGTTCAGGATGCCGATATAGACCAGGTAATGGCCTGGAAAATGGGCTATTTTAATTTCTCCAACACACCGTTTCCCGAAATCATGCAACAGCTGTCGCGCTGGTATGATATCGATGTAAAATATGAAGGAAAAGTACCCCGGGTAGAGTTTGAAGGAAAGCTGAACCGCGCGGTGAATTTATCCCGTGTGCTGGAATTTTTTAAAGACTCCGGGATCCGTTTCCGGATGGAAAATAAAACGCTTGTTATCTATTAATCTAAATATAAAAAAACCATGACATAAGAATTGCCCCGTACAAGAGCTATAAAATAAAATGCTGTCCCCGCACCACCAGGGACAGCCAGCAATGATTACCAACAGAACAGATAGGCGTATCATGTTTCTTATTGTATAACCATAACGATACAAATGTATGAGTTTTAATTTTTCTCCACGGAGTCGCATCCGGCGACCCCTTATTTTCAAAACGATTCTTATAATGAAATTGACGGTCTTTCTTCTTTTTATCGCCTGTTTGGAAGTAGGAGCCAGCGGGTATTCCCAAACCGTTACGTTCAATGGGCAGCGGCAAACATTGCGTAAGCTGTTTATCACTATTGAGAAGCAAACGGGCTATTCCGTTCTTTATAAAAAGGAAGTGATAGACCGGGCGGTTCCTGTTTCCATAAACGCCCGGGACATGCCGCTTGCAGAGCTGCTGAACCGTGTGTTCCATGATCAGCCGTTAAAGTACTCCATCGAAAACCGGACCATCTTTATTACGGCGAAGCCCGAAAATGAAACCACGGAAATTACACGCCGTACGGCTCCCGTTGTAGCGGAGACGCCGGTCATTGTTAGTAATGTAGACGTACGGGGTACGGTGAAAAGTACGGATGGTACTCCCATCACAGGCGCCAGTGTTGTCATACGCGGCACCAGCAGGGGAACCACTACCAATGAAGAGGGCGCTTTTTCTTTAAGTAACGTGGCCATTGGCGCTGTTTTGGAAATATCGGCAACCGGGTTTAAAACAACGGATCATAAAGTTACCGCGGCCGGTTTTGTAACCGTAACCCTCGAAAAGCAGGTAAAAGACATGGACGAGGTAAAGATTGTAACCACGGGATATCAAAACCTGGACCGTAAACTGTTTACAGGCTCCAGCAGTAAATTACTGGCAAAAGACGCCGAACGCAGCGGTGTTCCCGATATTACGCGTATGCTGGAAGGACAGGTGGCAGGTGTGTCTGTTCAAAACGTATCCGGTACATTTGGTGCAGCGCCAAAACTCCGTATCCGGGGTGCTACTTCATTATCCGGCGATAACAAACCCCTGTGGGTGGTGGATGGGATCATCCTCGAAGATGTGGTAAACATCTCCAATGAAGCATTATCTACCGGCGATGCCAATACATTGATCGGTTCTTCCGTAGCAGGATTAAACCCGGATGATATTGAATCATTCACCATATTAAAAGATGCGGCCGCCACGGCGCTCTATGGTGCAAGGGCGATGAATGGGGTGATCGTCGTAACCACAAAAAAAGGTAAGAATACCGAGGGCAAGGCCAATATTAACTATTCCTCCACGTTCACCACGTATATAAAGCCAAACT
Source organism: Niabella pedocola (assembly GCF_021044425.1). GTDB lineage: Bacteria > Bacteroidota > Bacteroidia > Chitinophagales > Chitinophagaceae > Niabella > Niabella pedocola. Next base: position 2,444,657 of record NZ_JAJNEC010000005.1, read on the forward strand.
ACAGCCAGTTTGATATTATGAATTCGGCGGAACAGATGTCGGTACTGCTGGAAATGGAGAACAAAGGCTTTTTCAACCACAGCCAGGTATCACGCAGTAAGGACGGGGGCATTTTTTATAAAATGTATAACCAGATGTATGATTATGATGAAAACTCCGGCACATTTGCGCTCAAAAATACCCTGGACGACCGGCTGAACTTTTTGCAGCGGTATGCCCGCGCAAATACGGACTGGTTTGACGTGTTGTTTAAAAATTCTCTTTTACAGGAACATTCATTGAGTGTTACTTCCGGATCGGCACGTTCGCAAAACTACTTTTCCACCAGTTTTATGAATGATAATGGTCAAACCATTGCCGACCGTGTAAAACGCTATACGGCAAATTTCCGGAACAACTTCCGGGTGAATAATAAGCTAAGTTTTGAATTTATTGCGAATGCTTCTATCCGTGACCAGCGGGCACCCGGCACCCTTACCCGTCAATCGGACCCGGTAAATGGTAAATATTCAAGAGATTTTGATATTAACCCTTATTCCTATGCGCTGAATACAAGCCGGCTGATCACGCCCTATGATGCGAATGGCGATCTCGAATATTTTGTACTGAATTATGCGCCGTTCAATATCATCAATGAAATGAGTAAGAATTACCTGGAACTGACCATGCTGGATCTGAAAGTGCAGGGAGGTATCCGGTATAAGATCATTCCCCAGTTAACCTATTCGCTGGATGCATCCTACCGCTATGCTACCACCAGCAGGAAGCACTACATTAGGGAGGGATCAAATATGGCAGAATCGTTCCGGGCTAATGGAGACGCATCCGTTGCGGATAATAATAATCAGCTGTATAAAGATCCGGATAATCCGAATGCATTGCCTGTAGTGGTTTTGCCGGAAGGTGGTTTCTATAATCTTACGGAAAACGGCATCAAGAATTATTATTTGAGGAATAACCTGGAGTACAATGCTACTTTTAATACCATTCATAAGTTAAACCTGTTCGGTTCTATGGAGATCCGTTACACCGACCGGCAGAACAGCAATTTTATGGGGGTAGCGTATCAATATGAGAACGGCGGCCTGGTAAATCCCAACTATCGCTTCTTTAAAAAGATGATCGAAGGTGGTGATGCTTACTTTGGCATGGATTATAAATATGACCGTTTTGTGGCCGGTATGTTCCGGGGGGCCTACTCCCTCAAGGACCGGTACAGTATCAACGCTACAGCGCGTTACGACGGTTCTAATTTAATGGGGCGTAGTACGGTGGCCCGCTGGCTGCCTACATGGAACGTTTCCGGTGCCTGGGATATTGACCAGGAGGATTTTTTCAATCAGGGCAATCCGATCCTGTCGGCCGCCCGTTTGAGGGCTACTTACGGCCTGGTGGCCAGCATGGGAAATGCGTCGAACTCTTCGGCCGTTTACTACAACCGAATCACGTATCGTCCGTATGAAACAGAAAAAGAAGCGGCGATCTATATCAACAGTTTGGAAAATTCGCAGCTTACCTGGGAGAAACTGTATGAGCTGAACGTAGGAACCGATCTCTCCTTTTTCAAAAACCGGATCGACCTGACGTTAGATGTATACAAGCGCCATATTTTTGATCTGATCGGCACGATCCGTACGTCCGGCATCGGCGGACAGTTTACAAAGTCGGCAAATTATGGAAAAATGGAGGCGCATGGCGTGGAACTTACGCTGGGCGGATACCCTGTAAGTATAACGGATGGCTTTAAATGGCGCACGCAGTTCAACTTTGGTATAAACAAAAATAAGATCACCAAGCTTGAGGTGAACCCGAATATCTGGACGATGGTACGTGCAGAAGGAGGTACAAAAGAAGGCTATGCACAGCGGGGATTGTACTCGATACAGTTTGACGGGCTGGATCATCAATACGGATACCCGACTTTCATAGGAACCGATGGGAAAAAGGATACCTACATTTACCTGCAAAGCACCGATGTGGATTACCTGAAGTATCACGGCCCGGTAGATCCGGTTTTTACGGGAGGCTTCTTTAACCAGTTCTCGTATAAGGGAATCACGTTGTCGGCATTGTTCACGTTTGCCACAGGAAACTATATCCGTTTACAGCCGGCTTATTCCATAACATATGATGATATGTCCTCTATGTCGAAAGACGTGGTAAACCGGTGGATTATGCCCGGGGATGAGATAAAGACCAGTATCCCGGCATTGCTGGATCGCTTTACGATGGATAACCGGATCTTAAAGGCTGATGGCAGTACGGTAGATGCGATATATCCATACAATGCCTATAACTATTCTACAGAACGTGTGGCAAAAGGCGATTTTATAAGGGTTAAGAATGTTTCCCTGGCGTATATGCTGCCACAAACACTGGTAAAGCGCTGGGGCTTTAACACCCTGCAACTGGCCCTGGTAGGAAATAATATCGCCCTTTTATATTCCGATAAAAAATTGAATGGAGCCGACCCTGAGTTCTTTAACAATGGTGGGGTGGCCATGCCGATTCCGAAACAATATACCCTCTCTTTTAAGGTGGGCTTCTAAACGTATTATTGTAGCAATATAAAAAGAAATAAATGAAAAGAATCCTATATACATTAGTGCTTATATTGATGATTGCGCTGGTGTCCTGTAAAAAATTCTTAGATAAGGATCCCGACCTGCGCACGCAGATCAATACCCTTGATAAGGTGGCGCAGTTGCTGGTTACGGCCTATCCTGAGCGGCATTACCTGGCTTTTGCCGAAACCGCATCCGATAACGCGGAAGATAAATCTGCGGCACTGGCGGCTTATAATAATGAACCCTTTCCCAGTTTATATAACTGGAACGAAATGACCGATGATATCAACGGATCGCCTACCAAGTACTGGAATGCGGCTTACGCGGCCATCGCCAGTGCCAACCAGGCCCTGGCTGCCATTGAGGAAAACCAATTTGGAACGGCGGCCAACCAGTATAAAGGTGAGGCCCTGGTTGCAAGAGCGTATGCCCATTTTATGCTGGTTACCTTTTTTGCAAAAGCCTATGTTCCGGGAGGTACCAATAATACGCCGGGCATTCCTTATGTAAAGGAACCCGAAACGGTAGCAGTTAAATTATACGAGCGCGGTACGGTGGCATCAGTATACGAAGATCTGGAAAAAGATCTTACCGAAGGTCTTCCCTTGCTGAGTGGCGGTCAGTGGCAGGTTCCCAAATACCATTTCAACCCGCAGGCGGCAAATGCTTTTGCTGCCCGGTTTTATTTGTTCAAGGGCGATTGGGATAAGGTGATCCAGCATGTATCGGCTATTTTACCGGAAAATAATTTTAAAGAAAATATCCGGCAGTACAACGGATCCCTGTATAATCTTACGTATACGGAGCATCGCATCGAATATACGAAGGCGGATAAATCCTGGAACCTGCTGCTGGCCAATACCTACTCTAATTTCCAGAGAGGCTCGTCTTCCATTGAAGCGGCGGGTGGCGCACGTTACAGTTTTGGAGAAACAAAGAAGAACCTGTACAATAAGGTTACGGTATTTGGAGCGCCTTTCAGAAACCGGTATGGCGTTTATACGGCGCCCAACTATACTACCAACAAGTATAACGAGTATTTCTATTATACAAACGTGGCTGCGGGCATCGGGTATCCCTATATCATGATGCCGTTGTTAACCATGGATGAGGCCCTGCTGAACAGAGCGGAGGCGTATATCCAAAAAGGGCAGTTTGCCCAGGGAATTGCCGATTTGAGCACGTTTGCCAGTACCCGCATTGTTAATTATAACAGCACAACACATGCGCTTACGGTGGAAAAAGCAAAAGCCTTCTTTAATACAGCGGATGATAAAGAGGCCCTGATTAAGGCATTACTGGAAACCAAGCAGATCGCATTTATGCAGGAAGGCATCCGGTGGATGGATATCCTGCGGCACCGGCTTACGGTATCGCACAATTTTATTGCATCGGATGGCACGGAAACCTTCAAAACGCTGGGGCCGGACGATAACCGGAGAATGTTTCAAATACCTCCGGACGCTAAATTATCAGGTGTAGCAGCCAATCCCCGATAAAAACTGAAAACAATGAAAAAATTATATTATCTGTTTCTTTTAAGTCTGCTTTTTTCGGCCTGCCGCAAGAGCGATGAAAACCTGGATATTGATCTTACCAAATACAACGCCGATACCTATGTAGGAGATCCGGTGATTGACAAATGGCTGATGGATAGCCTTACCAACCCGTATAATATTCAGACGGTGTACCGGTTTGAGCGCAATCTTACCGATTACAGTCTGGACATTGCACCCATCGACCTGGGAAAAGTATTGCCTACAATGCAGGCCGTAAGACGTATCTTTTTGACACCCTACGGAAAAGTCGCCGGGGAAACGTTCATCAAAAAAATGACACCCAAACAATTTGTATTGTATGGCTCTCCCTCTTACAACAGTAACGGAAGCATTACACTGGGAACGGCAGATGGCGGCCGGCGCGTGGTGCTGTATGAATTGAATAACATCAACTTCTCCAACGGGGAGCAGGTACGCAGGAAGATACGCACCATTCACCACGAATTCACGCATATCCTGAACCAGAATATATTGATACCGCCGGATTTTGAACAGGTAACCAAGGCCGACTATGATGCCGACTGGACCAATAGTGCCAATACCGACTCCGTTGCCAAATCCCTGGGCTTTGTGTCCCGCTACTCCCGGAGCGATTATAAAGAAGATTTTGCTGAAATGGTAGCGCACTTACTGGTGGAAGGCCAGGTGTGGTTTAATAACTATGTAAACACCGCTTCCCTGGAGGCAAAAACAAAACTGCAAAACAAGGAACGGTTGGTGAAGAATTATTTAAAAACCTATTTCAATATCGATTTTAACGAATTGCAGGCCGAAGTGCAAAAAGCGTTGAAGGAAACCTATAATGTTAAGGATCCGGAAGACCTTACCCAAACATTGCCCATCTGGCTGTCGGATAATAAGGTAAGCAGTATCACGTATGATCCTGCGGCAAGCCACTATACAACGTATGGTAGTTCCGCCGCATTTACAACGGTGTATAATAATTATAAAAACACCTTGTTCTCCCTGGGTAGCCGGACCTTGAAAAGTATCCAGTTCGTGTTTGTGGATGCGTCCAATATGATCTTCCGGGCCAATTACACCAACAGTGCGGGTACGGCTTTTTCTGCAGACTATAATTTCAAGATGACAATAAAACCGCTTACCGGGGAAGTGATATTTACGAAAGCGATACCCGAGGGTACAACCGGCTCGCATGGTAACGGTCAAAACTCGCAGGTATTGCCCGCGTTTGAGCAATACATATTGCCGTACCTCACCAACCGCACGTTTGTTGCAGCCTGGCTGCCAACAACCCTCCCATCATCCAGCCCGTTATACCGGACCTTTGGTGGATTTTATGTAAGCGGAGCGGCGTCGAATTATATATACGGACCAATTGTTTTAAAATAAATCTTTATGGCGGGTTTGCCCGGGCAGGCCCGCCGGTAATAAAATAAACTTTAACAGATGAATAAGATCGTTATTATTCTACTGATGGCAGCAATGATGGCTGGCTGCCGGAAAAATGAGGTACCACTCGTAAACGGAGGGTTACCCGAAGAGCGGATAATGGAGCGTTTGGCCGAACTGCGGGGTAAATTAACCGGGGCTGAAAACGGCTGGATGGCATCGCTTACTACTACGGCCGGTGGCGGTTATGGATTTTATATGAAGTTTGGTGCCGATGAAAAGGTATCCATGATGGGCGACTTAAGCGAAGATGCCGCCACGCAATCGCAAACCTCCACTTACCGGGTGAAATGGGTAATGAACGCTGCCCTTCTTTTTGATACGTACAATTATATCACTTTATTGCAGGACCCCGATCCGAAGGTAAGTGGCGGTAAAGCCGGCAGCGGGTTAAAGAGTGATATTGAGTTTGAGTACATCCGCTCAAGCGGTGATTCGGTGATTTTGCAGGGAAAAAAATACCAGAACTACCTGTATCTTGTAAAAGCAACAGCCGCGCAGGCAACCGATTACCAGCAGGGAACGGTGGTAGACCGGATGGAAGCTATACAGGACTATTTTGAAGATCATTTTAATAATTATATTAATATAGATGGGCTTCCCAATAAAATATCGTTCATCGTCAATGACGACAAACGTCTTTCCTTTCAATATGCCGATGCCAAGGACAGCATTATAACAATCGATGGAAAATTCAATTTTGATGTAAGTGGGATAAATTTTTCGGAAGGCCTGGTGGTGAACGGTATTCAATTTAAGAAAGGAGCATTGACCGGAAGCACGTTGAAGCTGTACGACGCAGGCGGAAAAGAATATACCGTGTCTCAGAACCCAACGCCTGTTATTCCCCTTAAGTTATTGTTTGCCTATAACAAAACCTATAATACAATACTGATTGGCAGCGCTACGCTTCCAGCCGGCGTAACCTCCGGCTTTAACAGTGTATTTAACGGAATGGTCAGCCGCTTTGTTGCTTCATCAAGATCGATTGATTCAGTCAGGATCGTTTTCTCAAACAGTACGCAGGGGCTTTTGGAGATCCGGTACAAGTCGGGAACCACCGCTTTCCAGGCAGCTTTATCGTTTAGTTATGTATTAAAAGATGGCGTTTTAACGCTTGCCGACTATGCGCCGGTATTGAACGGAACAAGCAGTAACTGGACATCCAGGATTGACCAGATTGGAAGTTTTGATCAATGGATCCGCAGCGGCCCTTTCAAAATAGATTGGGTGGCGAGTGCAGGCTCTGGAGGCAAAATCCTGGGAGGTCTGTATAAGGTATCGGACCCGTCAGATTTTTATTATGGAGATCTCCGGAAGCGATAATCAGGCGGAAAATCGCTTGTGGTCATCGGATGATCAATGAGCGAAGGGCCCGGATAGATGCAACTATCCGGGCCCTTTTTATGAATGGCGGAAGCGGATTTGTTTGCTGTTGGCGACCTGCGCTTATCGGCTAACCGGGGGCTTAAAGCAATAAAGAGACATATCTATAGCTCCGGTTGTGGCAATAATCGTTTGATTATGAATATCTATAATGTGATGCTGTATAAAAGGCCACCTTTTGAACGGTGTATTGTACTCCTAAAATAGGTGAATAGGAGTTTAAACAATTTTTAATAAATTTCCCCAATACGCCGTTTTTGCCCAAGCTTTGTTATATTTGTTGGCAACACTTTAAAAGAAAAGCGTAAATGTTTAATTTAATCTTATTCGGTCCTCCCGGTAGCGGTAAAGGAACACAATCTGACCTGTTGGTGTCAAAGTACGGTTTGGTACATCTTTCTACCGGAAACCTGCTGCGTTCAGAGATCGCCGATAAAACCCCCCTGGGTATTGAGGCGAAGAATTTTATGGACAAGGGACAGCTGGTGCCGGATGAAGTAGTGATCGGTATGATCGATAACTGCCTGGAGCTCCATAAAGATGCGGGTGGCTTTTTGTTTGACGGTTTTCCGCGTACGGCCAACCAGGCCAAGGCCCTGGATAAATTGCTGGAACTGAAACGTACCGCTATTCATAGTGTACTGGCGCTGGAAGTAACGGAAGAAGAACTGGTGAAACGCCTGCTGGAAAGAGGCAAAACCTCCGGCCGTTCGGATGATACCAATGAAGCAGTGATCCGCAACCGCTTTGCTGTTTACCAAAATGAAACAGCTCCTGTTGCAGAACATTACAAAGCACAACATAAATTTAAGGCCATCCCCGGCGAAGGCACGGTAGCGGATATTTCGGCTGCCCTGGGCGAGCAGATCGACAAGGTGCTGGAGCGGCAACGCAAAGAGCAGGAAGCCTTCGAGTAAAAGATATAGAGGTCCGGTTTAGCCGGACCTTTTTTTATTTGCTGCCTAATACACCCTCGGCCTTGCTGATACTGTTGAGTACCGCATCCTTCATCACATCCACCTTTGCTTTCTGATCCTGCAGGTATCTGATACGTTCGGGCTCATTATCTTTCAGCGAATCATATCTGAACCCATTCATCCAATCATGCATGGTTTTATCGGCGTTGGTAAGATCTGCCAGTGCATCTTCCAGTTTTGTTTTTAAAGCGGCCTGTTGTTTTTGGGCGGCCGGCGGCAATTTGCCAAGAGAGTCGATGGCGGCCTTTGATTCGTTCATCAGCCGTTCCAGCTTTTTCATTTTTGGCATCGCTACATCATGCCCGTCAATAACGGCCTGTAAAAGACTGTCGGCCTGTGTTTGTGGTCCGTCGCCCGCTTCAGCAGCAGTACGGTTTCCTTCTCCACAGGCTACCAGCAGTACGGTTGCAACTGAGAAAAACAGCAATTTCATGGGATAAAAAAATTTTAAGGCCAAAGGTACGGATAGTTGCCGGACCCGCCGGTAGTGCAGGAGCAATTAAAAGGAATGCGGCTGCTGCGCCAAATTTTTATTCCTATGGTTGATTTCATTATAAAAGGTTCATTACAGGCTGTTGTTGTGTTCAGGAATGATTCTTGTATATTAGCTAACGGAATAGTTACCTGGGCGCTCGCTGCTGAAATCAGCATGCCTGTGGATTTTTTTCAACAAAAAGTAAGCAACATGAAAAAACAACATGTGATGATGGCTGCGGCTTTGGCAATAGTAGTGGCATGTAATAACAATCCTTCCGCAGAAAGCACAACGACACCGCCAGCGGGCGATTCGCAAACACTTCCCTCCATGACACCGATTACAAATCCTGCAGATAGCGTAGTTGTTAATACGGCAAATGTAGACAGCAGTGGTACAGCGGCACCGGGGGTGGACAAAAACGAAAAAAAGTACACCAACGATAAGGGCGAAACCATTACTGCCGTTTACCACGATTCGGGAAATATGGGTGTGGCGGAGCTAACGATCAATGGGGAAACCATTAAGCTGATGAAGGGTGAAAAAGAAAAAGGCGCTACTACCTATACAAACGGCAAACTTACCTGGAAGGTAAAGACCGATGAGGCTACGTTGGAAAAGGATAACGTGGTAACCGTATATAAAGAAGCGAAATAAGGAGCTAAATCAATAACATTACGGGGGATGTGTGCCTAAGCCTTCCTGGTACCGGGTGGTGTTTTAAGGGAACTTCGTACGTATTACAACAGGGCCGCAAGGAGCCATATGTACGCAAAAGGATTCCGGCCCGGTTTTTAAAATGCGCCGGATTTTTTTGATACCGGTTAACGCACCATAACCAGGGCGTTTTAGGGCATTCAGGCTTTTTATTTTTTTTAGCAACCGGGCATTGGAAAAATGCCGGTAACGATCTATTTTAGCGGATAACAGCCTACTGCTGCAACAATGAATATGGGAAAAACACAAACACACATACTAGAAGCGGCTGCATTTTTTACCAACAACGACACCGTACCCGGTTTCCGGAAACTGATGGACCTGGCCATGGATACACAGGATATGGCGATTTACCGGGAGGCCATCGCGCTTACTGACTGGAACGAGCAACAGGATGGGGCGCAGGAACTGTTTATACAGAAATGCCGCCAGTTGCTGGATACGATCAGCCGGATCCCCATAACCGAGTACGAAGCGGCCGAGCCGGTAGTGGAGGCAACGGAGATCCGGAAAAATTACGGCCGAGGAACCTTTGCGCTGGGGCCCGTTTCATTGAGTATCCGGAAAGGAGCGGTATACGGGCTGGTAGGAGAGAACGGAAACGGAAAGACCACCTTATTGCGGATCCTGGCAAAGGACCTTGCCTGCAACAGCGGCAGCCTCCGGTTTCATTTCCGGCACCCGGCCGGGAGTGCTTATGACCTGCGTACCAAACTGGTGTATATACCACAGCGTACCCAACGCTGGTATGGAAGCCTTAAAGACAATCTTAAACTGGTATTAACGGCTTATGGGGTGCCGGCTTCAGAAAATGAAACAAGGGTGCTGATGATGATCGCACGGCTGGGTTTGTGGAAATATCGCCACCTTAAATGGAATGAACTGTCCTCGGGGTATAAAATGCGCTTTGAGCTGGCCCGCACCTTGCTGCGAAAGCCCGAGCTGCTGTTGCTGGATGAACCACTGGCCAACCTGGACATTGTAGCCCAGCAGGTGATCCTGGAAGATCTTAGATCCATAGCCAACTCTGTTAGTCATCCCATTGCACTGATCCTTAGCTCCCAGCAATTGTACGAGGTGGAAAAAGTATCGAACCGGGTGATTTTTCTGCGCAATGGTGTGCCGGTGGAGACCCAAGGCCCCGAAACCGGAGCTGACCCGGCAGATGCCGCACTGGTTGTGGAAATGGATTGCAACAGCCCCAGGGCCACCTTGCAGGCGGTACTGGAAACCTTGCCGCTGGACCGGCTGCATTATAATGGCGGTGTGTACATCGCTTATTTTAAACCCGGAACCTCTTTTTTGAGCGTGCTGGAGACATTGGGAAAAAGCCAGTGCCAGCTGGTTTACATCCGCGATATTTCTTCTTCTACCCGCCGGCTTTTTATGTCCTGAGCCGGAACAGCAATCCTGCGATAAAATACAACAAATGAAAAATTTTATACAACGTGTGAATCATTATTTCCTGGAGCGTTATCCCCTGCTCTGGAATACAAGGCTATACTGGATGCTCATCAGTTGTGCCCTGGTGCACGGCTGTTTTTACCTGTTTGGGTACTATACATTCCGGAATACGGAATTATTTAAGCGGTACAATGCACCGGAGCTCTTTATCGAAAACGGGGCATTGCTTTTAAGCATCGTTATTTCTGTATTAATACTGGTGGTTTGGTTGCTGGTATTGTTCCGCAACAATGTGTTCAAGAATTTTTACCCTACCCGGAAAAGACATTTGTTTGGAAGTTTTTTTATCTACTTCCTGGTGTTTGCTGTTGCCACCACGTTCTACATTTCTTACATTGCAGGATACAAACAATTTGTAGCGCAGCATTACCCGACCTCCTGGTTAAAAACAAAGCGGGAACAGGCCAACCTGGCCGCGGCCTTCCTTCCTTTTAGCATGGATGCCTACACCATTAACAATAAGCGGTATCCTGCTCCTTTTGATACGCTTTACTGCGAAACGGATGAGCGGAACATCGACTTTTCGAAACCCTATCTTACACGTGATAAGGATGAATACCAGTTTTACTCAATTGGGAAAAAAGTGATCCGGCAGCTGGATGCGGCGCCAGCGGATGAACGTGAGATCAACCGGGAACTACTGGCGGATAGCCTGCTGACCATATATTACAAGGACGCGGTAGCGGATGTTTCGGGCCTGGTAAATACGGTACCGTCTTTTTACAACTATAGCCGGCGGCATTTTGGCGGGGATATTACCCGTTACCCGGGTGAAGAAGCGCCTGCCTACGATGAAGAAGGTCGTTGGAGGGATATTAATAAAAACGTATATGATTTGTTGCAAAGAAACCGCCCGGAAGAAATTAAAAAACTATTGAGCGGTTTCCTGGAATTTTCCAGGGTATTTAAGATCAGCACCAACCTTACCGCCAGTAGATGGTTTGAGCTGATGTATCATCCGCAGGATTTTAAAGTCACTTATTTTATCAGCAATTCCAGCGTGGAGGCGTTCTCCCCGAACCCGTCGGATACCGCGGTGGCCACCGCAGTTGCTGTTGATGCAGCCACAGCGGTGGCAGGCGGGGACAGCGATCCGTATTATATAAAGCATAAAATTAACTACTGCTTTGATGCATATGATCTGAGCCGGTTGTTTACGGGAATTGAACGGGTGCTTGATTTTTCGGTATTTGATTTGATTATATATGTGGCCATTTGGGTGGCTTTTGCGCTGGCCTGCATTCTTTTTGCTTTCCGCATCACCAATCTGCGCCTGCTGTTGTTTTCGGGTATTACGGCTGCTGTGATCGGCATCCTCATTGCGCTGATCATTTTAATGCTGGGACTGGCCAATGGCCGGGAGGGAGAAAAAACAATTGCGTACCTGGTGTTTGTGGTGGGCACGATGATCCTGTTGGGCAGTGTACCCATATTCCGGCTCCGAAGAAAATCCATACAGGGGATCCTGATCAACATATCCCTGGTGGGCATTGTTCCTTATTTCCTGCTGATCCTGCTGATCATTTCATTACACCAGCGGGATTATTACCACAGCATGTCTGCGAACGGGTACAGCGGATCTCGGGATACTATTTTAGAAGTATTGGGCGTATACTGGAACTATGTGCTGCTGGCACTGGGATTTCTTTTTATGATGGTGTATACGGCGGTAATCCGGAGGTGGCGGGCCTTGCCGGAGTGGTAGCGGTGGGCATTCAGCCTTCAGCTTTTGGCCTTCAGCTTTTAGCATTTAGCTTTCAGCATTTTATCCGTTCCTGTTCCACCGGCGTGGCAAGTGATGATTAACATCTTTTTTAGGGTTTCCAAAATTATATTTGGAAAAAAATGGCCAAAACATCGCTGTTGCTGTTTTTAATCCTGATGACCAGTTCTTTGTTGGGACAGCAGATACTTACAAAAAAATATACTCCTGAGCAATGTATCCGCATGATACAGGAAGCTGCCGATGCGCTCCGGTCTTTTCAGCCCGGCGTTTACCGATATCATACCCGCGAGGACTTTGACCGGTATCTGGATTCCATTAAGGCTACCGTACAGGCGCCATTGACCGAGCTGGAACTGTATCGGAAGCTTAAGCCATTGGTAAGCCGCATCGGATGCCTGCATACAGACCTTGTTACGGCTGTAAATTATAAGGGGCTCCTGAATAAAACGCCCAACCTGCTGCCCCTTCAGGTATACGGTACGGGAGAACGGGCATTTGTGGTAAAGAATTATACAACGAACAACGGAATTGTTGCGGGGGATGAAATCATGGCGATCAATGGCCGGCCTATGCCGGATGTGCTGCGGCAGCTGCTTGCCGCAATACCTTCAGACGGGTACAATCAAACCATGAAATACCTGGCACTATACCACATGTTTCCATTGTGGTACCGGTCCATTATTGAAGTGGCGGATACTTTTACCGTAACTATTAAACATAACGGTATTCCTTCGGTTTATGTTCTTCCCGCAGCCCAGAAAAAAAATATAGAGCAGGATGGTTTTCTCCGGGAACTGCATTATCCCAGGCAGCTTGAATTTAATATAACCGGTAACACGGGTGTGCTTACCATACATACGTTTGCAAATTCACTGATACGGAAAGGGGATCAAAATTTTAAGGTGTTTATTGACAGAGCCTTTGCGGCATTAAACGCAAAAGGCATCCCGGATCTGATTGTTGACCTGCGTTACAATACCGGCGGATCAGATGCCAATGCTGCGTATTTTACCCGGTTCTTTTTTGACAAACCTTACCGGTACTGGTACCGGATAGAGGTAACGGAAAAGGTGGCGGGTAAGATCCGCGGACTGGCGGGCATCTGGTACCGGAAGCCGGTAAAAAAAGACAGTACCTGGCTGTGGCAGAAGGGCAAGCGGGTGCGGGATTTTGATTTTTATGAACAGCAATATCCATCTGAAAACGCGTATAAAGGAAACGTGTATGTACTGATCAATGGATTCTGTATGTCGTCCTGCGCAGATGTTGCCAGTGTATTAAGTTATAACAGGAAGGCTGTTTTTGTGGGGACGGAAACCGGTGGCGGGTTCCAGGGAAACAACAGTGGTATTATGCCGGGCATCAACCTCCGCCCTTCAAAAATGGTGCTCACTGTGCCGTTGCAGCAATACTTTACAGCGGTGGATCCGGAAATGAACGTTGGAAAGGGAACGCTGCCGGATCTACCGGTAATAATGACCATAGATGAACTGGCCAGGGGTATAGACAAACCGATGGAAGCAGCGATGGACCTGATCCGCAGCCGTCAGTGATTAGCTACCAGTTACCAGCTGTCAGCTTTCAGATGTCAGACGTCAGCGATCAGCTTTCAGACAGGTCTTTGACAGAAGGCACTGGCTGCTGAGCGCTGATAGCTGAAGGCTGAAGCCTGAATGCCGATAGCTATCCGCTAATCCGTATCCATTTCCTGCGTGCCGCCGCCGTCCTGCCAGTTAAAGGCTTCACTTCTTCTTCCCAGCTCCCAGTAAAACCGGCTTCGCGGATGGTTGTAGTTACCGATCTCATTCATGGTTCCGGTATCATATAAGCGTCCGTTTACCATTACATATTTTATCGATTCGGTATTGCGGATATTTTCCAGCGGGTTGGCATCCATGATCACCAGGTCGGCCAGTTTTCCTGCCTGCAGCGATCCGATCCAATCATCCAGGCCAAGGCTCCGGGCGGAGTTAATGGTTGCCGTTTGCAGCGCCTGCAGCGGGGTCATACCACCCTGGGCCATCATCCATATTTCCCAATGCGCACCAATACCCTGGATTTGCCCGTGAGCGCCCATATTAACAGTTACACCGGCGTCGTTGAGCTTCTTAACACTTTTGGAGGTAAGGATATGCCCGTTCTCATATTCTTCTTCCGGCAGCATGGTGCGGTGCCGGCTGCGCTGATCAATAACCGCGCGGGGTGTGTATTTGAGCAGTTTTTCATTTTCCCATACAGGGGTATGCTGGTACCAGTAATACTCACCGGAAACAGAACCATAGTTTACGATCAACGTGGGTGTGTATGCGGTGCCGGCGCGTTTCCACAACTGGATCACATCATCCTGTAATACGGCAATGGGAAGGTTGTGCTCAATGGTGGTATGCCCATCGTTGATCATGGCCATATTGTGGTAGAAGAAGGAACCACCCTCCGGTACCACCAGTACCCCCAGTTCTTTTGCCGCCGCAATAATTTGCTGGTTTTGCTCCCGGCGGGGCTGGTTATAGCTTTTTACAGAAAATGCCCCAAAGGCCTTTGTTCTGCGAATGGCACTGCGGGCATCATCCAGCGAATTGATCACGGCCTTAAAGCTTCCGTCGGCACCATACAATACCGTTCCGGTACTAAACACCCGTGGCCCCACCATTTTGCCGGCTTTTTGCATTTCGCTTTGGGCAAATACCAGCTCGCTGTTGGCAGAGGGGTCGTGCATGGTGGTTACGCCAAAGGCAAGGTTGGTATAATAGGGCCAGTGCTTTTGTGGCGTAATGCCGCTGCGGAAATGATTTCCATGAGCATGGGCATCTACAAAACCGGGCAGGATGGTTTTGCCGGCACAATCAATGACTTTTGCGCCCGCAGGAATGGTTACTTCGTTACCGGCACCCACGGCTTTTAATAAATTGCCTTCCACCAGTACGGTTCCTTTTTCAATAATGGCGTTGCCATTCATGGTAATGATGCGCGCGTTGGTAAAAGCAATCAGCCCTTTAGGTTTATCGGTAGTATAGGAAACCCCCACTGCAATGCCTTTTGCCACCGCCGGCACGGTGCTGGTATCTTTTTCATTCAGGAATTTAAAATACTGTTGTAGCGGAATGGTAAAATATTCATTGCCCAGGTTATAATGCAGCTCCCGGCTATTGGCATTCCAGTGCAGGTTGTACCCGGCATCTTTGGCTACCAGCTGTACCGGCACGGTATTGGAACCACCGGCAATTTCCAGTGTTTTTCCTGTTTTGGGAAAAGCGGCGATATACACTTTATGCAGGTCTACAAAGGCCAGCCAGTTGCCATCCGGCGACAGGATATACTGGCTGCCGTAGTTGCTGGTAGCTGCTGTTTTTTCTTCGGTACCATCTTTTTTACAGGTAACCAGGTTCTTGCCTCTTTGAAAATAGATATGGTCCCCGGTGGCATCAAAGTAAGGCGCACTGCCGCTTTCAACAATGCGTACCGGCTGTGTGGCACCGGCTGCATCTACGGTATAGATACCGGTGTTGGTATTAAAGGCGTTGCCCAGTACATTATCCCCGCCTTCTTTGGTATATATAATGGTCTTTGCATCGGGACTAAAAGCGGGCGCTGAGTAAATGCCTTTTTCAATATTCAGTTTGCGAGAGCTACCTTTTGTAAGATCCATGATATAAATGCTTCCCATGGAGCTGTCGTTCCAGCTGATATAGGTGAGCCAGCGGCCGTCTTTTGAAAAAGCAGGCTGATCTTCGATATCATCCGATTTGGTGAGACGGGTGGCCTTGCCGCCGGGCAGGTCCTGTTTCCACAATGATCCCAGTGCATTGTACACAATAAATTTACCATTGGGGGCTGTAACCAGGTTCCGGAGCACATGGGTGGAGTCCTGGTCTTTATTGAGGTTTTGTTTGATGCGAACGGCGTCTGTAACTTTTTGTGTCACATTGCAGGTAAACGGTATTTCAGTGGCGGTATTGCTACCGCTTACCGGTACCCGGTTCAGCTTGCCGTTGGCCCAGATCACAATTTCTTTTCCATCCGGCATCCATGCAAAACCGGTGTATACACCAAAGATGGCCCAGGCTTCCTGCTGATCCTTGCTGAGCTTGTCATAAACCGGCCATTCCTCGCCGGTGCTGATGTTACGCAGGTACAATACGGTTCTGGTGCGTACCCTTCTGACAAAGGCCAGTGTTTTGCCGTCGGGTGATACCTGGGGGCGGAAGGCGCTGCCACCACCACCGGTGATGGTTTCCGTTTCGCCTTTTTCGCGGTCATAGCGGTTGATCACATAGATCTGGTTGTTGGGGTCTTTATTGTATTGAAAATAACCGCCGGGATACATGTCCTCACTATAATAGATATAGCGCCCGTCCGGCGAAACCGAGGGCTCATTCACATCCTGCTGGTCGTTCTTGCGTTTGGTGAGCTGGATGCCATCGCCGCCGTTGATGTGGTACATCCATATTTCTCCGGCTCCCAGCGAGCGGCCTGCTGTAAAATGCTTGCGGGCGATCAGGTAATTGCCTTCCGGCGACCATACGGCATTGTTCAGCAGCCGGAAATTTTCCTTGGTCACCTGCCGGACATTGCGGCCGTCGCGGTCCATTACCCAGATATTGTCGCCTCCGCCCGCATCAGACGTAAAAAGAATCTTTTTGCCATCGGGGCTAAAACGCGGCTGTACTTCGTAGGCAAGTCCCTGACGAAGCACCCGGGCCGTTCCGCCTTTTATGGGCATGCTGTAAATATCGCCCAGCAGGTCAAATACGATCTCATCTCCTTTGGGAGATACATCCAGGTTCATCCAGGTACCTTCGCTTACAGAAAAAGATACCTCCTTATAGGATTGTCCGGGAGGATTGTTTACGTCCCATTTGGCAGAAGCCGGCTTTGTGGAATCTTTTTTGGGCTGGGCTGCAATGGCGGAGCCGATAAAACAAAGACCGATAAAAAGTAAAGACCGCATGTATTGGAATATTTATAAAACAGAAAGAATGTATAAACGCCGAAAGTAGCAAATTCACCGCAAACTTAGATTGTTGTTATGGGTGGCCGCTTTTGGGTAGTGGGCAAACTGTGGTAACGATTTTCCATTGCGGATGCCTGTATGCTGTTGCGGCTGCAATGGTCACCGCGCCCGCTGCACAAAAGCTGAAGGGCTGCGCCGCTTAGGCGCAAATCCTTTGCCGGCCCGGCCGTGCAGCCCTGCGCAAAGATTGAAGCCGGGCGGCGGACTGCAGCTGACGGATGTAACACCGCCGGGAGCCCCGGAAAAAAATTATTTCAACAGCTGATAAACGATAAAGCTAAGACCATAAGCCAGTCCGGTCATATAGGCCAGCTGGATGAGGGGCCATTTCCAGGAACCGGTTTCGCGTTTTACGATGGCGAGGGTACTCATGCAAAGCATGGCGAATACATAAAAGATGAGCAGGGACACTCCTGTTGCCACTGTAAAAACCTTTGTTCCGTCTTCAAAAGTGGCTTTATCCATTTTGTCACGCAGGGCCATATTGGCGCCGCCGTCATCTTCCACGCTGTACAGGGTGGCCATGGTGCCTACAAACACCTCGCGGGCAGCAAAGGAAGTTACCAGGGCAATACCGATCTTCCAGTCGAAGCCCAGCGGGTGAATCACCGGTTCAATGGTTTTACCCATAATGCCGGCATAGGAGTTTTCCAGCTTGGCGGCTGCCCGGGTTTCTTCCACCAGTACGGTATCCGCATTGGGTTTGGCCAGGGCGGTTTCGTATTCCTGCTGTACTGCATGCATGCGTTCCTTGGGCCCGAAGGAACTGAGGAACCAGAGGATGATGCTGATGATCATGATGATCTTCCCGGCCTGCACCACAAAGATCCTGGCTTTTTCGATCATGGTTTCCAGGGCGTTCTTCCAGCGCGGAGCTCTGTATACGGGTAGCTCCAGGATGAAATAGCTCTTCTCCTTATTTTTTATAAAGAACTTGGCCACATAGGATACCAGCAGGGCAAATACGACGCCCAGAAGGTAGAGGCCCATCATCATCAACCCCTGAAGACTGATGAATCCCAGGAAATAGGTTTTGGGAATGACCAGGCCTACCAGGATAACGTATACCGGCAGCCGGGCGGAGCAGCTCATGAGCGGGGTAATTAAAATGGTGAGCAGCCGTTCCTTGCGGTTCTCAATAGCGCGGGCGCTCATAATGGCAGGTACCGCGCAGGCAAAACCGCTGATCATGGGCATTACGCTTTTACCGTTGAGCCCCACACTGCGCATAACCCGGTCCGTTAAAAAACTGATGCGGGCCATATAGCCGGTATCTTCCAGCAGGGTAATGAGGCCAAAGAGGATCATGATCTGGGGCACAAAGATGACGATGCCCCCCAAACCGGCAATGATCCCGTTGATTAAAAGGTCGGAGAAATTGTTTTCCGGGAGTATATTGCTCAGCCAGCCGCTGAAGGCAGCAGTGCCGGATTCGATCCAGTCCATCGGGTAGGATGCGATGAGGAATACGCACTGGAACATCAGGAACAACACCGCTAATAAGATAAAATAGCCCCAAACGCGGTGGAGGAAGATATTGTCCAGTTTATCGGTAAGGATCGATTTTTTATTGGGATCCGGCAGGGTAACCGATCCGTTCATCACCATCCCAATGCGTTGGTACCGTTGCAGTATTTCTTCGGCCTGGGTTTTGGTGGGATTGAAATGATGGTCGATCTCCGTTTGCTCAATCTGTTCCTGCAGGGCATCCGGCAGGGTGAAGGTTTCGTGGTTGATGAGGTAATGCACGCCTTCGTAGGAACTGATGCCGGGCACCAGCTGCTGCACACCGGCAATGGCCTGGGGGGCCAGCGCTTCCACATCAATAAAATTATGTACCGGGGCCTTAAAGAGGTTGCCGGAAACCAGTTCGATGGCTTTTTTAAGGTGGTCGATCCCCTTGTTTTTGCGCGGATTTACCGCCACGATGGGAATCCCCAGCTCCCGTTCCATTTCATTGATATTGATGTGAATGCCTTTTTTACGGGCAAGATCCATCATTGTAAGCGCCATCACAACAGGGCGCTTCAGGTCAATGATCTGACTGCAAAACAATAAATTACGTTTGAGGTTGCTGGCATCGGCCACCACTACGATCACGTCGGCCTTCAGGTCTTTATCCTGGTTGAGGATCACTTTATAGGCCACTTCTTCATCCAGCCGGCGGGGGTATAAACTGTAGGTTCCGGGAAGATCGATGATTTTGGCAGTAGATTGACCAATTTTAGAAGTTCCTGTCTTTTTATCTACGGTTACACCCGGAAAGTTTCCCACTTTTTGGCTTAACCCCGTAAGCGAATTGAACAAGGAGCTTTTCCCGCTGTTGGGATTGCCCACCAATGCTATATGTAGCTGCTTATTTTCCAAAATCCTGAAGAGCCGCAAATTTACGGATCCTTGGCCGATGATCATTTACGAATTCCGATGTTTGTGGGGCGGCTCAGAGATTTCGTGGATAAATATGGCTGGAGGTATGACACGCTAATGCCGCGGATTGCACAGAAGGGTTTTGTTTTTTGTACCTGTCGGTAACTCCGTGAGGACCCTCAACGTTTTTGTGAATAAATATGGTGGAGAAATGACGCGCCGATGCCGCGGATTGCATAGAAGTTTTAAGAATCTGTACCTGTCTGTGAATCTGTGGCCAAAAATTACCCTGCAGCAGAAAGCGATTCCACGGGCACTTTTTCTTCTTCACCTGTTTTTTTGAACCCCGTAATTTCTTCAGCCAGTTTGTTCAGGTCGCCGGAGGCCCGGCTGATCAGCAAAAACTGGTCAATGATGGGCTTTAATTCATTAAGGGTGATCTTGGTTTCGGTGTCCAGCAAGCCCTGCTGAATTTCATGCCTCCGTTTTTCCAGGAGTTCTTTTACAGCAGTTTTCAGTGATTGGGTGTCCATATGGGCCGCGGGTTGAGTTACGTCTTCATCTGAAAGCATGCCGGCGGTGTTTTCCAGTTCATGGATGGTGTTTTCGATGATGGGCAGGAAATTGTAGGAGCGGTATTTGGCCGCAAACTGGCGGGAGTAATGGGCCAGGGTGGCAATATGCGAGTTGATGGTAAAGATCATCACTACAAACTGGTGAATGGTCTTAATATTCTTTTGCTTGCTTTTGGGCTCGCTGAGCATCCGCGAAAACGTGCCCGAAAGGTTGGCCTGGGCTACAAATGCTTCCTTGCGGCTGAGCTTGTAGTCGGATGTGGGCTCGTTTTTTACATAGGCGCTGGAAACGGTTTCAAAGTAAATGCGGGTTTTTTCCAGGGCGGCCGCCATATAGCTTTTTACCTGTTTTTTCTCCCAGGAGGGGATGATGTATGTGGTAAGAAAAGCGAGTACGGAGCCAATGAGGGTATCCAGAATCCGCTGCTCGATCACCACATGAAAGTTGCGGCTGTCCAGCAAAAAGAACATGATCAGCACATAAGCGGTCATAAACGTAACGCTTACCAGGTAGCGGGTACGCATAAAGCTGTAGGTAGCAATCATTAAAAGGATCATGGCGGCAAACCGGCCGGTGCCCGTCTGGATCAGGAAAAGCAGCCCGATGCCTCCCATGGCACCGATGATGGTACCCAGTACCCGCTGGTAGTTGCGCTGTTTGGTAACACTATAAGTGGGCTTTAAGATCACGAGGGTGGTGAGCAGGATCCAGTAGCTGTATTCGAGCTTTAAAAGATGCGCAGTAATATACCCCAGGGTCATGGCCAGGCTCAGGCGCAAGGCATGCCGGAAGGTATTGGACTGCAGGGAAAGGTTTTCCCGGATCAGGTCGCTGTCGAGATCCGTTTTTTCCAGGAAGGATTCGTAGTTGTCAGAAAGGCGGTATTCTTTTACCTTCTTCCGGTCGTACCGGGTATAATGATGCAGGGTATAGATACGGAGGATCATGTCTTCGATCGACTGCATGATCTTGCGCATATTGATCAGGGCTTCCAGGTTTTCGGCATTGCGATGGGTGGCCACAAAGCGTTCAAAATGTTGCTTCAGGTTTCGTAGTTCATCATTCAGACTTTTAGATACCCGGGAGCGCCGGCCTTCCTGTACCGAAACACCTATTTCGTAGAGCTCGTCTACCATACCGAGGATCACTTTCTGGAAATGCGGCAGGATATTGGCGCCATCAAACCGCTTGTGCATGGACTCGTAATTGTAAAACGTGGCATTGGCCTTTTCAAAAAGGTCTACCGATTCTACAAAGATCACCAGCAGGCCGCGGCCGGTAAGGGTGGTAGATTTTACGATGTTGCGGCTTTTAAACAGCATTTCCCGTACCAGGATCTGTTTATCCTGTACTTTTTGCTGCTGCTGCATCAGGTTTTTATAGGTTTTATCGTAATTAACGCCTTCGGTATAAAAATAAGAGCGGGTTTTAAGGTAATCAGCTATGGAAACGATGGAGTCGCCCAGCGCCTGCTGAATTACTTTATAAGGACGTACGCCATGCAGGGCCAAACTTAAACCAATATACCAAAGACCGCCGCATAAAAGGTAGATGCCGTCCAGTACCACGTTCCAGCCCGTGGCTTTGTGGTAAAGGGTAAGCACCATAATAAGCAACCCGGCAAAGCCGATGGCATTGGTGCGGGCGTTGTATACGCCCAGCATGCCGAGGGAAAAGCTAAACGACAGGATAACGAAGGCCGTAATAAAAGGGTTTATATGGGCAAAGCCGGTGATGAGGTCTACCAGGAAGATCAGTGCCAGGGCGGCTAACATGCCGTTGCGCCGCTCCCGGATAGGACCGGGAATATCCGCGGCACTCACTGCCATGGCTCCCAGCGAGGCGATGAGGCCGATTTCCAGCATCCCGAAAAAGTTCAGGATAACGGAGGGAAGGGTGATGCCCACAGTGATCCGTACCGCCTCGTTGAAATAGTAGCTGCTTACAAATTGCCGGTATTCTTTTATGTAATCCATGCCCTACAAATTTACAAACAAGAAAGAGTTTAAGGAAATGAGGCTGCTGTGCCCTCCTGAAGCGGCGTGTTGCCAGTAAAGCAAATGGCCTTTGGAGCAGCCGTTTCCGTGCAAAATGTAGCAGGGCCGCGCATTTGGAAAAAAATTGTTACAATTTTGCAGCACTGTTTTTTGTAGAAAAAAAAGTTGCTACATATTTTTTGGCTGCCGGGCAATTCGGGCGGCGTTCGTTTCCGGTGGCACCGGAAGTCGTTGTTTTCGTTTATACGTGCTACCGGGCAACGGGTCTCCTCCTGCTGCCGGCCAGGGGCAACGCAACAGGAGGTATCCTGCCGGATTTATCAAAAACCGGCGAAAAACGAAAAATTCGCCCCAAAAAATGCCAATTCCGTAACAATTGTAAATATCCAATGCCGCATCTGTATTAATCTTGTATTATGAAAGCAAGAAGTATTTTTCAGAAAATAGAGGTCCTGATCGCCACCCTGGTAGCGGGCCTTTTTATCTTCATCATCGCCACCAACCGGAACTATTCATATGACCGGCATCAGTTTACGGAAAATCACATCTCCTATAGTTTTTATACCAATTACCTGCAGCCCCTGATAGCGATCGTACTCATCAGCTACGTCGTTTTTTTATTCCTTACCCAATATGTGGAAGTAAAAGCACGGGGTTTTTTTAAAATTACGCTATTGGTCTGTACCTATCTCCTGCTGGCCATAGGCCTGTCCGTTTGCTTTACCTATGTTTTTGCCTGGAGGTATGGCGATGATTCTTATCCGACCGAAAGGGATGTGACCGCTACTTTTTTCGTACAAGGATTTGCCGCGGCGGCCATCGGCTACCTTTTTTACCTGATTTATTATGGATTGAAAGAGCTGGTATTCAGTCCGCGGCTGCGGCGGAAACTAAAGGAAAAAAATGGCTCCCGGTTTCTTTTTATCGGCATGAGTGTTTTGGCATGGTTCATTATCCTGATCATGCTTACGGCCAATAACGCCGCCCCCTTTGCGGTGATCCTGTGGGCGGTGGTGTTGCCTTATGCGCTGCTGGTGCTGTACATTCATATTTACGTGCTTATTCCCGGGATGCCAGTGAAAAACCCCCGGAGCGGGTATTATTTATCGCGCGTTGTACCTGTCATTCTCCTGGTCAACTTCATTGCAACGGTATTTTGTAAAGCTATAAGTGATGGTGGTATGCCTTTTCCGGGGGTTTACATATTGTTGCTATTATGGACCATACTCCTGGTGGTTCCGCTGGCATGGTGGATCTATAAAAACCAGAAAGAAAAGCTGGGACTGAAAACCGCGCTTGGTTCTTCCCAGGCCAACGTAAGCTTTCTGCGGTCGCAGATCAACCCCCATTTCCTCTTCAATGCGCTCAATACCCTGTATGGAACAGCCCTGCAGGAGCATGCCGACCGTACCGGCGAGGGCATTCAGAAGCTGGGCGATATGATGCGGTTCATGCTGCATGAAAATGTACAGGACAAGATCTTACTGGTACGCGAGGTAGAATACCTGAAAAATTATATCGACCTGCAAAAATTACGTACCGTTAACTCTCCGGATATCCTCATCCAGGTAAAGATCGATGAACCGGCATCCGGTCTTCAGATCTCCCCGATGCTGCTGATCCCCTTCGTGGAAAATGCATTCAAGCACGGCATCAGCCTGAAAGAGCATTCTTATATCACCATTGCGCTTCATACACAGGATAACCTGTTGTACTTCGACGTACAGAACAGCATTCACCTGAAGCCGGACGGCGACCCGGAAAAATTAAAGAGCGGTATCGGGCTGCCCAATGTGAAAGAACGCCTGCAACTGGAATACCCGGACCGGCACGAGCTGGTGATCCGCCAGACAGCCAAAGACTTTTTTGTACACCTGACCATCAATTTATAATAAGAATCATGAAGTTTATTAAAGTGGTATTGCTGGTGCTGATCCTGGTGCCGGCCCGGGCACAGTTTCGCCTGAGCGGACGGATTGAGGGACTGAAAAAGCCGGAGATAACAATACAGGTGCCGTTTGTGTATGATTTTTTTGCACAGGAACGGGCGGTACCGGTAAAAGCAGATGGCCGTTTTGATATCCGGTTTCCGCTGGATAAGGAAAAACTGGTACGGATAGCCTATGACCAGAAAGCGGTATTGGTGTATGCGCGGCCCGGGCAATCGCTGCAGATCGGTAACCGGAAGGCCGGTGACGCTGTAACACCGGTGGGTGGTACGCTGCTTAAAGAGAACCAGGTATTGTTTGGCGCCGATGTAATGGAGTATCCGGGTTTTTTAACGGCTCCGCCGCCCCGGGACTCCCTGTTGGAAATTGCTCCGGATGAAATTTATAATACCTATATCCGGCCCTGGATGCAGCGCGTACAGGAAAAAACAGCGGTCATTGAAAAAACAGCCCTCTCACCACGCTTAAAACAACTGTTTATCCAGGAAACCCGCTCCGCCGCTTACTGCCGGTCCGTAGAGTTTGCACGGGATTTTATGAACATGAAGCAGTTGACCGGGTTTTTCAAATTACTGTATCAGCAGGTTTCCCCGGTATCTGCTGTTGCACAACCCGGTCCGTTTTATTACTGGTTTGTGAACGATTATAACGGGTATCTCGAATCCGATGCCATGAGCCATTTGAAAGCTTCCGGCAATAAAACAAATGAACCGCTCCGATATTACCATATCAGCCTGGATAGCGGAACGGTGTTGATCCGGAAGATAGGAAAAACCTATATCAACTGGCTGGCCGTAAAAAATACCAATAGCGCCGCAGTGGCCGAGGCCTACCTGGCGCAGCAGGTATTTACGGCCACCGCCGATAAAGACCTGAAGTATGCCGGTGGATTACTGGAGGCATTGAAAAAAACCTATCCAGCCAGCACCTATTATCCCCTGTTAAAAAATAAAATAGGAAAACTGGAGGAATTGCTGGAACAGAACCGGAATAATAGGGCAATACAGATCCTGGCCAACTACGATACCCTATCTTCCATTTACCCGGTTATTGATGCGCTGAAAGGAAAGGTCGTTTACCTGGATGTATGGGGCACCTGGTGCGGACCCTGTAAGCGCGAACTGAAATTTACGCCCCAGTTAAAGGCACATTTCAAGGACAAGGCAGTGGCCTTTGTGTACCTGGATATGGATGAAGCGGAAAGGGACGCCACATGGAAAGAATTTATTAAAGTGAATGCGCTAACCGGCACCCATTTGAGGAAGAACCGGGCGCAAATGGCGCCTTTTTGGAAAGAGCTGCTTGAAAATGCGGAAGACAAAAGCGAATATTATCCCCAATATTTTATTTTTGATAAAGAAGGAAAGCTGGTAGTAGCAAAAGCCAAACAACCGAGTGATAAAGAAGCGCTTTATAAGCAGATCGAATCGGTTTTAAATCAATAATAACACGCCGGTGCACATGCTCCTGGTAAACCGGCAATAAAACAAGCACATTTCCCGTGAATGCAATTGCAATAGATGACGAACCCATGGCATTGGAGGTGATCAAAAACCTGGCAACCAAAGTGCCTTTTATAAATCTGGAAGGCTGCTTTACCAATGCATTTGAGGCGATTGATTACCTGCAGAAAAATAAAATAGATTTAATCTTCCTGGATATTAAAATGCCGGATATCAGCGGTATTGAACTGTCTAAAAGCCTGGCCAACCCACCCATGATCATTTTTACCACGGCTTATACCGAGCATGCGGTAGAGGGTTTCGAAGTAAATGCCGTAGACTACCTGCTAAAGCCCTTTTCCCTGGCGCGGTTTATAAAGGCCTGTACCAAGGCGCAGGAATTGTTTTCACTGAAGAATAATAAAAACCAGGAAATAGATGCCCTATTTTTAAAGGATGGTTATGAGCAGGTACGGGTGATGTTGAATGAAATCCTTTATATAGAGGCTGCGGGCAATTACCTGAACGTGGTTTTGAAGAATAAAAAAATCATGAGCCGCATTACCATCAATGAAATCATGCAGCTGCTGCCGGCCGATAAATTTACACGGATCCATCGCAGCTATATCGTGGCCAGGGATAAGGTAACCAAATTCAATAAACAGTCGGTGTTTATCGACCTGCTGGAATTTCCTATTGGTAGTAATTATACATTTGGCTCTTAAACCGGAGATGATATCTTTGTATAAAGTGGCAATGCCTGCTTTAATTACGAATCAATCTTATGAGTTACCAACCTGTTGCTTTTGTATTAAAAAAAGCTGACCGTATTTTAATTTGGCCGTTTTTTATCTTTTTTGGAGGCATTGCGCTCCTGATCTTTTTGGCGGAGAAATATCAATTGCCAGACGGATGGGCCATTGCTGGTGTGCTGGTACTGTTGATTGCTGCAATACTGATCGGATCGTACAAATTCAATAAGTGGCGGCTATGGGCCTACGGGGAGGTGGACGACCTGGAAGAGTTATTGCGGCGGGGCCGGAAAAAATTAATATTCGGGAAAAATGAACTGCCGGGAAAATGGACCTGGATGTCGGGCAGCGACCGCGAACAACTAAAAAATATTCTGGAAAGCAGAAAGAACAGCCGAAACCTGGTAGTGGAAACGGGAGATGATCCGGGTATTCCACCGGAGGTAACGGTGTCCGGATCAAAGCTTAATTATATGATTCAGTTTGTTGTTTTTGCATTGGCCATACCTGTATGGTGGTATTTTCAAAAAGAGAAAAATCCTGCTGCACCTTCTGTTTCGCTCCAGCTTGTTGCGGTACTGTTTGCCGGTATTGCGTTATACGAGCTGTATAAGTTTTTTAAACCAACGGAGTTTTTTACCGTTGCGGAAGCCGGATACCAGGATAAAACAAACGGGCGCATTCCGTGGAACCGGGTAACACAAATTTACCTGGAGGATGGAGATGTGTTTGAGAGCAGGAAAGGAAAACAGGAATATCTTGTTATGGATTATTGGGATGGAAATATCGGTCGCTCCATACAGAAGCCACTCCGGAACACATCTGTAAAAAGTACCGATTTGGAAAAGGCCATTAAAGTATACCTGGCCCGGCATAATAAAAATGCGATAACCAAACTGGCGTTTGGGAAAAAGGCCGTTTAGTTTTTTGCATAATAATATAAAGTGCTGCTGTTTTCCTCCCGGAAGATCTTTTGCGCGGTTTCCTGGATGGCTTGTGTGGTAACGGCATTGTACCGCTCCAGCTCCGTATTCATCATGCCGGCATCGCCCAGTAGCTCGTAAAAAGCCAGGCTGTTGGCACGGTTCAGGAGGCTCATGTCTTCAAAAGCCATCATACTTTCCGTTTTGTTCTTTACCTTCTGTAGTTCTGTTTCCTGGATGGGCGTTTCTTTTATCTGCCGCAGTATGGTTTCCACGGCAGCTTCTGCTGCCTTCATATCAATTCCTTTTACCAGTTTTCCCTCGATGCAGATGATGCCCGGGTCGATGCTGCCCATATGATAGCACTGGATGTTTACAAAAAGCTGCTGCTCTTTTACCAGTTTTTCAAACAGGCGGGAAGATTCTCCGCCACCCAAAATATCGGTGAGCAGGTCGGCTACGTAATATTCCGGGCTCAGGCGGTCGCCAATATGCCAGCATTTATAAAAGGCATCCAGCGGCACATCGGCGGTAACCGTTTCTTTTCTTGCTTCCGTTTGAGGCTGCTCCGCCGGAAGTTCCCGTTTTTTGGGGGCTCCCGCCGGGATGTCGCCAAACCATTCTTCGGCCAGGGCTTTTACTTCTTCCGTGGTAATATTACCGGCAACAACCATTACCGCATTGTTGGGGCGGTAGTGTTTAAAAAAGAAATTTTTTACGTCATCCAGTTGTGCATTTTCAATATGGGACAGTTCTTTACCAATGGTCATCCAGCGATAGGGGTGCTGTTTATAAGCCAGTTCGCGCAGCTTAAACCATACATCACCATAGGGCTTTTCCAGGTAATGTTCCTTAAATTCTTCACATACCACTTTGCGTTGCACTTCCAGGCTTTTTTCGCTGAACGCCAGGGAAAGCATCCGGTCGCTTTCGAGCCAAAAGGCGGTTGCAATATTTTCTTTGGGGATCTGGATGTAATAATTCGTAAGATCGTTGGAGGTATATGCATTGTTCTCGCCCCCGGCCAGTTGCAGGGGTTCGTCGTATTCGGGGATGTTTACCGATCCGCCAAACATCAGGTGCTCAAACAGGTGGGCAAAACCCGTTTGCTCCGGCACTTCGTCCCGTGCGCCCACATCGTATAAAATATTCATTACCACAGTGGGGGTTGCCGTATCCTGGTGCACGATCACGCGCAGTTCGTTTGCTAAAGTAAATCTGTCAAACCGTATCATTTGGCAAATGTAAGGTGAATGCTGTTTCCGGGGTAAAGAAAACGGGCGGCAACAACACGTATCATTGCTGTAAATGAAGCTATATCCAAAAAAAGCCGCCTCCTTTTGGGGAGACGGCAGTCTTCAGGGTTTACATATAATTATTTTTTCAACAATCTTACAGAGGTCCTGCGGTCGGCCGCCCGGGCTTCATCCGGAGCGTTTTCATCCACTTTGGCCAGTGTTTCACCATAGCCTTCCGCCTGGGGAACCTGGGCCCCCACGCCGGCGGCTTTTAACGCTGCCTGTACGGCTTTGGCCCGGCCATCGGACAATTTGAGGTTTGCGGCATCGTCGCCTTTTTTATCGGTATAGCCACCCACCTTGATCTTTACATCCGGGAAGGCTTTCAAAATGGCGGCGATATTGTCCAGCTGTCGTTTGGATGAATCGGTAAGTTTTGTGGTACCGAATTCAAAGTTCAGATCATCGAAGTTGAACCATTTTTCTTTCAGGGTACTGTCAGTTGCGTTCTTGTATTCGTCCGACTGGATAAACTGTATCAGCTGGTCTTCAATACCACCCGGGTATGCCTGCAGTTTTGTACCGTTGGGTAACGTAACTTCTGCAAGCGTTTTCACAGCCGGGGCCGGAGGTGTTTGGGGTACGGTGGTAAGGGTATCTGTAGGCGCAACGGCTGTGGTGTCGGCTCCGGTGCTGGTGGCAGTGTTGTTGTTACAGCCTTTTCCAAGGAAATACCAAAGCGCCAGCGCAATAACGGCCAGCAGCAACAGCGGCAACAGCCATTTAGCGCCGCCGCCCGCGTTCTGGGCGGTTTCACGCGCATAGTTATAGGCTGGTGCGGCAGTTTCCTGAACATTGGAAACCGTTTGCTGCACACCGTCCCTGATAGAACTCAGGCCCAATACAGTACCCAGCGAACCCAGCCCGGAGGGGAGTGCACTGAGGATATTGCTTTTCTGGGAGCCCATAAAACTGGAAAAGGCACTTGCATTCAGGTTATTGTCTGTTGCATGTTTTCCAAGCAATCCCAGTACCAGGGGTACAACCATACTGATCAGCGATCCGGAAGAAGAAGATTTGATGCCTGCAAAATTTGCAATGCTGTCGATAATAGAATTTGTTTTGTCGCCCAGCAATCCTTTAAACAGACTGCTGCCTTTTGATAAAAGATCGGCGTTGCCGAAAAGCGTATCGGCACTATTGAGGACGCCGCTGTTAGAAAACCCTTTGGCGGTATCGAGCACTTCGGCAGCTCCCTGCTCGCTGGAAGATGCTTTGGAGGCAAATAGCCCCAGTACCGCGGGAATGATGCCCGAAACGGCGTTGGAAACGTTTCCTTCACTTTCGTTGAGGAACGATCCGGCCTTTGCAATCAAATCCTGTGGGACGTAGTTCTTAACAAGATCTACAATGTTGATTGACATAGTTTGAGTTTTTAGTTTGATTAAAAGACAGCGCCTTTGGTTTGCGCTATCCAATTCTATCTAAAAATATGCCATTTTTAGAAAATGCCCCGGCGGCGCAGGCTCAGGCCCGGATATCAGATATGGAAAACCCCGGTTTCGCTGTCTTTAATAGAGTACGGGAAAAGGAAACCGTATCTTTCAGGGATTAAATGTATTACAATGCGAAAACGCTTCTTTTGGATACCGGCATTTGCCCTGCTCATGGCATTGAGCCCTGCGCCTCAAAACCGGCTGACCGGCATTTGGGAGCTGCAGATGGATGGCGCTTCAACCGGCTTATTAAAAATGTACAATGCGGATGGCAGCACCACAAATATCGGGCTGGCCGATGAAGGATTCGGCATCTCTATGGAAGGCACATTCGTATTGCAGTCGGACGGCAGTTATCTCGAAAAAACCGTTCGCTCCTCCTTCCCCGAGCAGGTGGGCGCAGAAAAGCTCGTTCAGTTTAAGCTTACCGGCGACAGTTTGCTGCATCTTTCTTACAAGGTAGCCGGCGAAACCTTTACGGAGGATTATAAAAAGCTCAAACTGATCAGGGGGCAATAGCTGTACTGCTGCCGGCCCGGGTTGGTTATTGTATATCTTCTAAAAGGAAAAAGCCCGCAATAGGCAGGCTTTTTCAAAACAGATAACTTGTATTTTATACCACCAGGTTTACCATCTTGTTTTTTACATAAATGATCTTTTTCGGCGGTTTTCCGTCGAGCCATTTCTGCACCGTTTCATTCGCCAGTACCAACTGTTCTACTTCGGGCTGCGAGGCTTCCAGCGAAAGGACCATCGTGGTACGCATTTTTCCGTTAACGGAAATAGGATATTCCTTTTCAGATTCCTTTGTATAGGTTGCTTCATACACCGGGAACGGTGCGTCCAGCACACTGGAGCTGTTGCCCAATGCATGCCATAGTTCTTCAGCAATATGCGGTGCATAGGAAGAAAGCATAACCAGCACCGGCTCCAGCACCTGCTTTTTATGGCATTTCAGATCTGTAAGTTCATTTACAAGGATCATGAAGGCACTCACACCGGTATTAAAGCTGAACCGCTCATTATCGTCTTCAATTTTTTTGATGCTCTTGTGCAGCACTTTCAGTTCGGCCGCAGTAGGTGCATCGTTTGTCCAGATGGTGGCAAAGCTGCCGTCCGTATTTTCCTTATAAAACAGGCGCCATAATTTTTTCAGGAAACGGTGTACGCCCTCAATGCCCTTGGTATCCCAGGGCTTGCTCATTTCCACCGGTCCCAGGAACATTTCGTACATCCGGAAGGTGTCGGCTCCATACTTGTTTACCAGGTCGTCCGGGTTTACGGTATTGAACTTTGACTTGGACATCTTTTCTACTTCTGCCCCGCAGATGTATTTACCATCTTCCAGAATAAATGTTGCACCGGCAAATTCGTTGTTGCGCCATTTTGCAAAAGCTTCCTGGTCCAGCACGGTGCCGTCCACAATATTTACATCCACATGAATTTTATCCAGTACCTGGCCGTTATAAGTGTCATCAGGGGCAATCAGTCCCTGCGAAACAAATTCATTGGTACCATTGATGCGGTACACAAAGCGGCTGCTTCCCTGGATCATACCCTGGTTTACCAGCCGTTTAAACGGCTCATCAAAACCAATATAACCGAGGTCATACAGGGCTTTTGTCCACATGCGGCTGTACAGCAGGTGTCCTACAGCATGCTCGGTGCCGCCGATATAAAGATCTACCTGGTTCCAGTAATCGGTAGCGGCGCGGCCGGCAA
The DNA here is from genome assembly GCF_021044425.1 of Niabella pedocola. Classification (GTDB taxonomy): domain Bacteria; phylum Bacteroidota; class Bacteroidia; order Chitinophagales; family Chitinophagaceae; genus Niabella; species Niabella pedocola. The sequence goes on from NZ_JAJNEC010000005.1 coordinate 2,476,414, forward strand.
ACTCCTGGTCGTTTTGGGGATCCATATAACGCAGGAAGTACCAGCTGGATCCGGCATAGCCGGGCATGGTATTGGTTTCCAGCTCCCGGGCCACCCATTCCGGGATATTGGCCAGGGGTCCTTCTCCTTCTGGTCCGGGTTTATAGTTATCTACTTCCGGCAGCTCCAGCGGCAGGGTTGCCGCGTCCATCGGGTAGGCGGTGCCTTTTTTCCATTGAATGGGGAAGGGTTCGCCCCAGTAGCGCTGGCGGCTGAAAGCCGCATCCCGCATTTTATAATTGACTTTCCGGGTTCCGATCCCTTTTTCCTCGATGGCTTTAATCACCAGCTCCATGGCTTCCCGCATGGGTACACCGTTTAAGAAGCCGGAGTTTTCCAGCAAGGCGTCCTTGGTTGCGTTGGCGTCTTCACCGTTAAAATGGCTGCCGATGATGTTGGTAATGGGAATATTGAAATGCTTGGCAAATTTAAAGTCGCGCTCATCGCCGCAGGGTACCGCCATGATGGCTCCTGTACCATAGCCGGCCAGTACGTATTCACTGATCCAGATGGGAATTTCGCGGCCATCGAACGGGTTGATAGCATAGGCGCCGGTAAACACACCGGTGATCTTTTTTTCTGCCATACGTTCCCGCTCGCTCCGGCTTTTTACATAAGCGATGTACGCATCTACAGCGGCTGCCTGCTCCGGGGTTTTGATCTGGTCTACCAGTTCCAGCTCCGGGGCAATTACCATAAAGTCCACGCCAAAAATGGTGTCCGGGCGGGTGGTGTACACCGTAAGTGTATGAGCTGAATGCTGAATGCTGAAGGTGATTTCAGCTCCGCTGGATTTTCCGATCCAGTTGCTTTGCATTTCCTTCATGGCCTCGCTGAAGTCTACCTGCTGCAAGCCCTCCAGCAGGCGGTCTGCATATTCGGTGATGCGCAGGTACCATTGACGTAATTTCTTTTTCACCACCGGATAGCCGCCGCGTTCACTTACGCCATTTACAACCTCGTCATTTGCCAGCACCGTACCCAATGCCTCGCACCAGTTCACCTCGCCATAGCCGCAATAAGCCAGGCGGTATTCCATCAGGATATCCAGCTGCTGCGCTTCTCCATAAGACTTCCATTCATCGGCCGTAAAGCTGAATGAGGAGGACTTAACACCGGGTACTGCGGAGCCATGTTGCTCAAATAAAGCCACCAGGTTGCGGATGGGAACGGCTTTTTGCTGCTGCCGGTCGAAATAGCTTTCAAACAATTGCAGGAAGATCCATTGTGTCCATTTGTAATAACGCGGATCGCTGGTGCGTACTTCCCGGCTCCAGTCGAAGCAGAAACCGATATTGTCCAGCTGTTTCCGGAAAGTGGAAATATTCTTTTCCGTTGAAACGGCCGGGTGAATGCCGTTTTCGATGGCATATTGTTCTGCCGGCAGGCCAAACGCGTCATAACCCATGGGATGCAGCACGTTAAATCCTTTCAGGCGTTTGTAGCGGGCATAGATATCACTGGCAATATAACCCAGGGGATGCCCTACATGCAGCCCTGCCCCGCTGGGGTAGGGAAACATGTCCAGTACATAATATTTGGGTTTTTCGCTTTCATTCGAAACGGTGTAGGTACCGTTTTCCGCCCAGAAGTGTTGCCACTTTTTCTCTATTTCATTAAAGTTATACTCCATAAATCTTGTATTGATCCCGTTCCCTTTCTTTGGCATGTGAAAAGGATTGATGCTTCATTTTCAACAAAAAAATCAGGAAACCGGACTTGGGGGGCAAATTTAAGCATTGTATTTGCAAAAAGGCAGGTCTGGTGGGTATTTTGAGCGTAAAAGCCGCAGATTCGCAGATTGGGTTTAGGGGTTGGGGCAGCCAGGCAGGTGATGGAAGTCGCGGGCAAATGACGGCTATTGGCGGTTTTTGTAAAAAATCATTAAATGACGGGGCATTTTGCCCCGGGAACTCGGTCATTGCTTATAATATATTATATTGCAACCCTAAAATTGTCAGTATATGGCTACTTCAACAAATAGCGCCCCCACGATGTTTTCAAAATCCAATTACACCTGGATGCTGATCGGGGCAATTGTGATTGCTTTGGGCATGTTTTTACTGTCGGGCGGAAAAAGCAACAATCCGGCTGTTTTCAACCGGGATGAAGTATACAGCACCACTCGTATTACTATTGCACCTATCATTATTTTCATTGGCCTGGCCATTGAAGTGTATGCTATTTTTAAAAAATCAGCTCCCGAAAAAAAGTAAAAAAACTTCAATAAGAAATTTTAAGGCGACTACTTTTGTGTCGCCTTATTTTTTAAAGATACTTTATGAGCATTATCCAGGCGATTATTATTGCGATCGTAGAAGGTATTACCGAATACCTTCCCATTTCCTCTACCGGTCATATGATCATTGCAAGCTCTTTTATGGGCATAGAAAAAGAGGAGTTTACCAAACTGTTTGAAGTAGCCATCCAGCTGGGTGCCATTCTTGCGGTGGTGGTATTGTACTGGCGCCGTTTTTTTCCTTCAAAGGCGGAAGGGGGTATTAACTGGTCGTTTTATTTTAAACTCATTGTTGGGGTAATTCCCGCCCTGGTGCTGGGGTATCTGTTCTCCGATAAAATTGATGAACTGCTGGAAAGCCCCACGGTAGTGGCCACAACCTTGCTGATCGGCGGCTTTGTATTGTTGTTTATCGACAAAATGTTCAACCACCCGACGGTTAAAACGGTGGATCAGATATCGTATCCCAAGGCGTTTGTTACCGGCTTATGGCAGGTAGTGGCCATGGTTCCCGGTGTGAGCCGCAGCGCGGCTTCTATTATCGGTGGTATGCAGCAGAAGATGACCCGCAATATCGCTGCCGAATTTTCTTTTTTCCTGGCGGTACCTACTATGGCGGCCGCAACCCTCTATTCGCTCTTCCTGAAAAAATGGAACCAGGGGGGCGTTACCCAAAAAGGATATGAGCTGATCCTGGCCTCCAAAGAAAATACCATTGCTTTTATCGTGGGCAATGTAGTGGCCTTTGTGGTGGCGATCCTTGCGATCAAATTTTTTATCGATTTCCTGAAAAAATACGGATTCAAAGCTTTCGGCTGGTACCGGATCATTGCAGGGGCGGTATTGCTGATATTGATTTATAAAGGGGTGATCGCGTAGATACCGTTTCAGGTTTCAAGTTTTAAGTTCCAAGTTTCAGATTCCAGATTCCGCGCTCCAAAAGCTGGTAGTTTTCAAAAAAAATGGGAAAATTATACGGCACTTTTTAAGCTCATTACCAGGTTGCTCAATTCAAAGTAGCTTTGCGCGTTTACTATTGACCATTCACAATTCACATCATGTATACATACGAATCCAGTAAAACATTATTCGAACGTGCACAGCAAAGCATTCCCGGGGGAGTAAATTCTCCCGTGCGGGCTTTTAAAAGTGTGGGTGGCACGCCCGTTTTTTTTGAAAAAGCAACAGGTGCTTACCTGTACGATGTGCAGGGGCAACGCTATATCGATTATATCGCTTCCTGGGGCCCGATGATCCTGGGACACGGCTATGAGCCGGTAGTAAAAGCCATTCAGCAACAAGTGGAAAAAGCCACTTCTTTTGGTGCGCCTACGGAAATTGAGGTGGAAATGGCGGAACTGATCAAATCCATGGTGCCCAATGTAGACCTGATCCGTATGGTAAACAGCGGAACGGAAGCCTGCATGAGTGCGCTCCGGGTGGCCCGGGGCTATACCGGCCGCAATAAATTTATCAAGTTTGAAGGCTGTTACCATGGTCATGCGGACCCCTTCCTGGTAAAGGCGGGTAGCGGGGTGGCTACGTTTAACATACAAACCGTACCGGGGATCACTGCCGGTGCGGCCAATGATACATTGACCTGCGCATATAACGATCTGGCAGCGGTGGAACGGCTGGTTCAGGAACATAAAGGAGAGATCGCTGCTATTATTGTAGAGCCGGTGGCGGGAAATATGGGTTGTATCATTCCGGAACCGGGTTTCCTGGAAGGGCTGCGCCGTATTTGCGATGAAGAAGGAATGGTATTGATCTTCGACGAAGTGATGAATGGCTTTCGCCTGGCACTGGGCGGGGCACAGGAGCGCCTGGGTATTGATGCAGACCTGGTAACATACGGTAAAGTGATCGGTGCAGGCATGCCGGTAGGAGCTTTTGGAGGAAAGCGTCCTATAATGGAAGTGGTAGCCCCGCTGGGTGGCGTATACCAGGCCGGTACGCTGAGTGGCAACCCGGTAGCGATGACGGCCGGACTTACCCTGTTAAAAGCGCTGAAAGAAACGCCTGAATTACTGGTAGAACTGGATGAAAAAACGATCTACCTGAAAGATGGGCTGGATGCAGTATTGAAGGCATGGGGGCAGCCCTATGTGATCAACCAGTTTGGCAGTATGATTAGTATACACTTCTCCGATCAGCCGGTGGTGAATTTTGCTACAGCGGCAGCTTCGGATCTTGCACGGTTCAACCGGTTTTTTCATGCATTGCTGAAACGGGGCATTTACCTGCCGCCTTCTGCCTTTGAAAGCTGGTTTTTGAACAATGCACTTACCAAGGACGACCTGGATGAAACCATACGGGCGGTGAAAGAAAGCCTGGAAGAGATCGGCTGATGCCGCGTTTGCGTGTAAATAAGCCGCCCTTACGCAGATATCATCGCATCAATCCGCTCCTTTTGCCGCAGGTGATGCCGTAAATGCATATCTGCAAACTGCAGCCATTCGGCGGCGCTGAAATATTGAAACCCGGGATGCAGCGTTTTACCACCTTTATGACCGGCATTGCGGAACAGCTGATGTACGTTTTTGTTGAGGGCGGTTAGTTGTTGAAGGAGCTGCTCCTTATTGGTTGGCTGGGGAAGATTGATGTCGTTAAACGGATTCTCCAGCTGTTGGTTGGGAAAACTGTTGGCTGCAAACATAGCAGCAGCGGCCGGCGTCATTTTTTCATCGCTATATTTATCCGTTTCCAGCGCGGCCTTCATCTGCGACACATAAAATTCGGTATCACTAATCAGGTGTTTGTAAACCTGACCAAGCGACCAGCTTCCCGGAGCCGGCCGCCGTTGTAACTGCTGAAGGGTATATGCATCGAGGTAGCCGATCCACAGCGTAATGCTGCTGTTGAATGCTGATAGTAATTTCGCAATGGATAACATAGTATTACGAACTTACCAAATTCCGGTGGTATTTCGGAGACATGCGATGCTCCGGTAAAAGACTTAAGGCCTCTGGAACCCGATCCGGTCGCGGTGTTCCCATTTTCGTTGGGCCGCTTTTTCATCCAGTAAATTTTCAATGGCGTCATAGATGGACGAAAGCTGTACATCGTGCTCGGTAATATGTTGCTGGATCTGTTTTAACTGCTCCCGTATATCACCCTGTTCAAGCACAATCCGCCGGATCTCTACAAATGCGCGCATAATGGCAATATTCATTTGAATGGCCTTGTCGCTGTTTAGCAAACCGCTTAACATGGCAATCCCTTGTTCGGTAAAAGCATAGGGCAGTGCCGTTCTGGGCCGTTTCCCGGGATATGTCATCACAATTTGTGATGACATACTTGTATTTTGTTGAAAATCAGCACCATGAAGTTGGTCGATTTGAGGCTTTAGCCCGGCAAATTCCTGTCTTGTCAGCTGAAACATAAAGTCTTTCGGAAACCGTTTGTTATTTCTTTTTACGGTCTGATTTAACACCCTTGTTTCAACTTCATAAAGGACAGCGAGGTCAAAGTCAAGGATCACGCGTTCGCCGCGGATCTCATAGATGCGGTTTTGAATACTGCGGATGATTTGCATAGGTTAACTATTTACTGTAAATATATGCAAATTATGTATAACATGTTTGGGTTTGCCAGGGCGGCTGCTGTTAACAAAGGTGATAGCGCGCCTGCTGCTAACCCCTGTATCTTTGTTGGGTTCGAAATGTTTCAAACTCAAAACAATATGCCGGTTATAAAACTGGAAACCTATATTCATGCGGATATCGAAACCTGTTTCGATCTGTCGAGAAGTATTGACCTGCACAGCTTTTCAACTGCTCAAACGGGCGAAAGGGCTATTGCCGGCAGAACCAGCGGACTGATCGGCGCGGATGAAACCGTAACCTGGCAGGCCACGCATTTTGGAATCCGTCAGCGGTTAACCTCAAAGATAACGGCTTACAACCGCCCTTTTCATTTCAGGGATGAACAGTTATGCGGTGCTTTCCGGTTTATAAAACACGATCATTATTTCAGCAGCATGGAAGGTTGCACCCTAATGAAGGATGTGTTCTGTTTTCAGTCGCCAATGGGCATACTGGGCCGGATGGTTGATGCGGTAGTTATGAAGCGCTATCTTACCCGTTTTTTAACGAAGCGCAACGGGTTCATAAAAACAATTGCAGAATCGCCGGAAGACCGGGCACGCTTCCTGGAGCCTGCCGGAATTTAGGAAATAGGGCGTTTGTTAATCCTGCTTTAACCCGACAGCTTGTTGGGATAGCCGGGCAATATCTGTTACCTCAACTACAGCGGTCGGGTTGCCTTTGATCACCACATTGATCATAGCCTTGCCCACTTCTTCGAGCGTTAAAAAATAGGTACGGTTAAACGCCCGGAATAATGGGAACAGCACAAGAATTGCCCTGTAAATGCCTTTTACATTCCGCGCTCCTTTTGTGGGCTTCATTACCGCAGGTCTGAAGTTATATACCGCTTTAAAAGGCAACTTCAACAGGTCGTTTTCTGTTTTTCCTTTAACCCTGGCCCACATCTGCCGCCCCTGTTCCGTGCTGTCGGTTCCTGCTCCTGAAACATAACAAAAGGTCATTTGCGGGTTCTGTGCAGCCAAAACCTTCGCAAAGTTGAGTGTAAGGGTATAGGTGACAGCATAATAATCCGGTTCTTTCATGCCCACCGATGAAACGCCCAGGCAAAAATAACAGGCATCATACCCTTTTACCCGCTCCGCAATAGGACTGATATCGTTGAAATTGCTGTGCAGGATCTCTTCGATCTTCGGGTGCGAATAACCGGTAGGCTTCCTGTTGATGAGCAGGATCTTTTCTACAGCCGGGTTTGCAATACATTCCTGCAGTACCCCCTCGCCTACCATACCGGTAGCACCTGTGATGATTACGTTTAATTTCATCGGTATCTTTTAAAAGCAATGCACCGGCTAATAAAACCGGCGTTGCTACTGTAAAAATAAAACATCCTGGCGGCTGTTTTTCATCCTTTACAAAATACTTGTATACTAAGTGTTTAACGGATGGCGGAAAAACTTGTCTATATTTATTTTCTAAGCAAAATCGATCTTCATTATGCAGCAGCTATTTCAGGCAATCCGGCAGCTTGTTCCTGTAAGCGAACACGACGAGCAGGTGATCGGCCGGCTTTTTACCCAAAAGCATTATAAGAAAGGTGCGTTCTTTTTACCAGAGGGAACAGTATGCCGGTATGCAGGTTTTATCAGCAAGGGACTGATGCGGTTTTATATTAATATAGACGGAGAAGATAAAACCTATGGCTTCCTGCAGGAAAATCAATTTATCAGTAACTACGGCAGCTTTGTGCCGCAGATACCCTCTGCGCAGGCTATACAGGCATTGGAAGACAGCGAACTCTATGTGATTACGTATACCGGTCTGCAGCAACTGTACCAGGAGTTAACCCATGGTGAACGCATGGGACGCATCATTATTGAGCAGGTTTTTATCCAGGCCCTTTCGGATCTGAATTCTTTTTATACAGATGACCCTGAAACAAGATACCGTAAATTTATTACAGACCATCCGGATCTGCAGCAACGCATATCGCAGTACCATATTGCTTCTTTTGTAGGTGTAAAGCCCCAATCCCTCAGCCGTATCCGTAAAAGGATCCTTGAGCAGCGTGTAAAGCGTTCCTGAAATATTATTAAGGCGCCATCATTTGTTAACCCAGGTGCATCGATTCCTTTTTTGCGAGGCTGAAATTTGTTGTCGAACAAAATAAAAAAATATGACAACAAAAATTGCATGGGCTGTTTGCCTTTTTACAGGCTTGGGATTACTTTTTATCGGTGCGCGTTTTTTGCTGGATCCCCTGGTGGCATTGAGGGATTATGGCATCAGGGTGAATACGGGTGGTGATTTTTCATTGCATACCATTAAAGGGATCCGGGATCTGTTTTCCGGCCTGCTGATCGTACTGCTCGTTTGTACCGGTCAACGCCGCGCATTGGGTATAAGTTTGCTGGCTGCAACAGTGGTGCCCCTTGGGGATCTGCTGATCGTGTGGAATAAAAGTGGCGATTACCGGTTGCTGATCCCGCATCTTATTGCGGTACTGATTTGCGTTATCATTGGTCCGTTATTGCTTATACGCAAAAAGGAAAAGCCTGCTATTGCACGTACGCCGGCTCTGCTGATCCGCTCTGCAGCCGATTATGCTGAAACGGTTACGGAAGCCACTATTTACCCCGGCGATAAAACGCCCTGGCATTATCATACATTGTTTGCAGAAACATTTGAAGTGATAGAAGGAGGCCTTCAGGTGGGCAAGAGCGGGCATTATCATCAATTGAAAAAAGGAGATCGCATAACAATCGCTACCTGCGAGCGTCATTCTTTTTACAATAATACCGGCAGGGTATGCCGGGTAAGAACGGTGCTGCAACCCGGCAATCTCCGGTTTGAACAGGCGGGGCAGATCCTGACCGGGCTGGCCAATGACGGTTTCGCAAACAAACGGGGTATTCCCAAACGCTTAACCGACCTCGCATTGTTTTTATACCTGAGCGATTCCCGGTTGGTTGGGCCGGCAACATTAGCTGCACCTTTGTTTGCGGTTCTGGTACGGATGGCCGTAAAACGCGGACGTTTAAAAAACCTGATCCACCGCTATTGTGTACCGGTTTCCGCCTGAAACCGGTAACCGCATCTTCAAACATGGCTTAAAATTTGCATCCTGGTTTACGTTGTATATCTGTTTATATAAAAACCAATAACAAATGGGATTTGATCAATACCATGAGCCACCAGAAGAGCTCTCACAACCGGTACGCACCTTTGCCCGTATGATACAGTCGCTGATTGAAGAAGCGGAAGCCATCGATTGGTATGAACAACGGATTCATGTAGAAAAAGACCGGCAGGCCAAAAAAATCATGCAACATGCACAACAGGAGGAGTTCATTCATTTTGCAATGGACCTTGAATTTCTGCTGCGCAAAAAGAAAGAATGGCGCCTTGTTGTAAAAAACATATTATTTAAGGAAGGCGATATTATTGAGAACGCTGAGAAGGCGGAAGACAAAGCGGAAGATGCCTAGCCCGGTAAGATGAGCATGAGCTGTGGCAGAAATGCTTCAGCGGGTATGTACATTTGTTTGCCCGGGACTGCTGCCATATACAGCATCCGGTATATAAATGTAGCCTTGCGGATAATTTGTTGTAAATTTATCTGCTCTATCCTAACATGCTATGTATATAAGGTTCTTGCTTCTTACAGCGTACATGATAATTATTTTTGGCGGGGTTGCTTATGCATCGGACAGGGCTGGTGCTGCCATTACAGCGGTGCCCGTTCCGGGCGATTCTTCGGTGCCCCGGGTACCACGGGAGTTCCGGGCCGCCTGGGTGGCTACCGTAGCCAATATCAACTGGCCCAGCAAGCCCGGCCTGCCGGTAGCACAACAGCAACAAGAGGCCATTGCCTTGCTCGACTTTTTGCAGGCACATCATTTTAATGCGGTTATTTTCCAGGTGCGGCCACAGGCGGATGCATTATATCAAAGTGCCTTGGAACCCTGGTCTTACTTCCTCACCGGTACACAGGGAAAAGCACCCCAGCCTTTTTATGATCCGCTGCAATTCTGGATCGACGCCGCACATGCACGAGGATTGGAACTGCATGTTTGGCTCAATCCTTACCGGGCACATCATGTTTCCGGTGGACCGGTAACAGAGCGTTCGCTGGTAAAAACCAAACCGGAACTGGTTGTAAAACTAAAAGAAGGCTACTGGTGGTTCGACCCCTCTCTGAAAGCAACACAGGACCACGGTGTAAAAGTGGTTATGGATATCGTAAAACGCTATAATATCGACGGTGTTCACTTTGATGATTATTTTTATCCCTACCCTTCTTACAATGGAGATGAAGATTTTCCGGACAGTCTCAGCTGGGCGCAATATCAAAAGTCCGGGGGTACATTATCCCGTGGCGACTGGCGGCGGCAAAGCGTCAATACCTTTATACACCGGCTGTATACCGAAATAAAAAAGGAAAAGAAATATGTGAAGTTCGGTATCAGTCCGTTTGGTATCTGGCGTCCCGGATATCCTGAATCCGTAACAGGCTTTGACCAGTACGATCAATTGTATGCAGATGCCCGGTTATGGCTTAACAAAGGTTGGATCGATTATTTTTCACCACAGCTTTACTGGCCTATTCGCCGCCTGGAACAAAGCTTCCCGGTATTGCTGGGCTGGTGGGCATCGGAAAACATACAGCATCGTCATATATGGCCGGGCATCAATGTTGGCCGGGATACCAGCGTAACCAATACAACAGAAGTGATCAACCAGATTATGGTAGACCGGGGTATACAGCCGCGTAGCAGTGGTGTGATACACTGGAGCATTTCTTCCGTTACCAGGAACCCGGCACTGGCCAACGCCCTGGTTGACGGCCCGTATAAAAAACCGGCATTGGTGCCATCCAGTCCCTGGCTGGATGCCTTGGCGCCGGCAGCACCCCGGGTATCCCTTATACAACAGGCAGATGGCGTTACGGTACAGTGGCGGCACATGAACAACAACGATGTGTTTCATTGGGTGGCATACTATCAATATGGCACCAGTTGGAGTTATAAGATCATGAACCAGGCCGATCGCTCCTTGTTATTAAATATACAGGAGAACGGAAGGGCGCTTCAGCGGGTTGCCGTAACCGCCGTAGACCGCAGCGGAAACGAAAGTCCGGTATCCGAAGTTCCGTTAAACAAAGTGGTGATCCTGCCCCGTAGCAGCTGGCAGGCAGCGGATCCAAAACCTTATAAGCAACATACACCGGTGCGGATTACCGTACATCATGAAGGCGGAAAAGTGCTTGCTGAAACCGCCAGCGCAGCCACGCGTTTGAAGAACATACAAACCTGGTGTATGGGGCCCGACCGTAAGTGGACCGATATCCCATATCATTATCTGATTGCCCCGGATGGTACCGTATATGAAGGCCGCAACCCGTTAACGGTGGGCGAAACCAATACCGAGTATGATCCCACCGGGCATTTATTGATTTGCTTTTTGGGCAACTATGAGCAGCAGGCATTCACACCTCATTTACAACAGGTGCTTACGCGGCTTATTGCGCAGCTTTGTAAGCAATACCAGCTATCGCCCGAAACACTTTCCACGCACCGCGATCATAGCAAAATCACCGGTTGCCCCGGAAAAAATATCTATCCCTGGTTTCAGAACGGATCTATAAAAGCCCGGGTAAAAAAAATACTGAAAACACAAACAGCTACCGCTACAGCCGCCAAAGCATTATAAATGGTGCGGAAAAAAACACTTCAATAATTTTTTTTAAGGGTGTATTTTTTTAAAAAAAGTATTTTATATTTGGTTATTGTTACTAAACCAAAGGACGATTGTAACCTAAACCGTTTGCGAAGACCATATTTATAGATTGTATTGTGTCATATACTTTTCACCTTAAAGTTTGATCAGGCTTTACTGATATAGCATTTAAGTACAGAGATTGTTGCTGCTGGTTACGGATAAGGATAACCCGCCCTACAGAGAAATGTTTTTTTAATAAGGTGTTCCCGTAATTCCGGGGAGCATCAATGATACCTTATGGATTGTTGTACAATTGAACAAAACTCCTTTATAGCGATTGGTTAGATAGACTTTTTTTAAATAAAAATTGACTCATGTTTAAAAACAAGAGCACCTGTTGTCAGGCGGGAATTTATATGAGTAAGCGGTTCCTGTTACCGGTTGTTTTGCTGCTCCTTTCAATGTCTTTGCTGGCGCAAAACAAAGGCATTACGATTGAGGGCACTAAAACCGTAAAAGAAGCTTTAAAGATTATCGAAAGTCAGTCTGCTGCACGGTTTATTTACAGCGATGCGTTTTTAGATTATGATAAAAGCGTGCAACTGCATTTAAATGAGGCAACGATTGAGGACGCGCTCAAACAGGTACTCGCCGGCCAGCCGGTGCAGTACCTGAAACAGGACAACGGCATTGTTATTTTCCGGCCCGCCGAAGCGGTTCCCGAAACACCTGCAGCTGCAGCAGAAACCCCGGCCAGGGGACTATTGGTACGAGGTACGGTACAGGACAAAACGGGTTCTGTTATGTCCGGTGTATCGGTAAGCATTAAAGGCAGCATCAATGCGGTTACAACCGATGGCAAGGGAGAATTCAATATCAGAACGAACCTGTATGACAGCCTGGAGTTTTCATTTATTGGGTATAAATCACAACGCGTATTTGTAACCGATTCCAGACCCATGACCATCGTAATGGAGGGCGAGGTGGGCAGCTTAAACGAGGTTTCGGTGGTGGCTTATTCCCGGCAGAAAAAGGCGAGCGTGCTGGGATCCATAACTACTATAAAACCGGAAGAGCTGAAGATCCCCAGCAGTAATCTTACCGCCGCGCTGGCAGGCCGTGTAGCCGGTATGATCTCGTACCAGCGCAGCGGGGAACCGGGAAATGATAATGCCAATTTCTTCATACGGGGGATCACCACTTTTGGAGCCGATGCAAAAAAAGATCCGCTTATCCTGATTGATGGTATAGAACTGGGACCGGATGACCTGGCCCGGCTAAATACCGATGATATTGCCAGCTTCAGTATTATGAAAGATGCTACCGCTACATCGCTGTATGGAGCAAGAGGTGCAAACGGCGTAATACTGGTTACTACCAAGGAAGGCCGGGAGGGAAAGGTACAGTTCAACGCACGCTTGGAAAGCTCCTTGTCTTCCCCTACAAGAAAAGTGGAAATAGCCGACCCGGTTACGTTTATGCGTATGCAGAATGAAGCGGTTAAAACAAGAGACCCGTTGGGCCTGGCCATTTATTCGGAAGAAAAGATCACGATGACCGAAAGGGGCATGCACCCTGATATTTATCCGGCCACCGACTGGAATAAGGCCATGTTCCGGGATCAGATCGTAAACAACCGGGTGAATTTGAGTTTGCGGGGTGGTGGAACGGTGGCCCGGTATTATGTAGGCGCCAGTGTAACCAAAGACAACGGGAACATGATCGTAGATAAACGGAATAACTTTAACTCCAACATCAAACTGATGAAGTACCAGTTCCGCACCAATATTAATGTAAACCTGACAAAGACCACTGAGATGATCACCCGGTTTGCTTCAACCTTTGATGATTATACCGGCCCCATCGATGGCGGTGCCTCCATGTATCGGAAGGTGATGCAAACAAACCCGGTGATGTTTAAGCCCTACTATGTACCCGATTCCGCATTTTCTTATGCCAAACACATCCTTTTTGGAAATGTAGATAATGCAAGCTACCTGAACCCTTATGCAGAAGCCTTAAGAGGCTACCGGGACTACAGCAAGAACACCATGTTTGTAACCTTCGAGTTCAAGCAAAACCTGAAAGCGATTTTAAAAGGGCTGACGGCGCGCACCCTGCTCAACTTCGACCGGTTCTCGGAATACAATGTTACCCGGGCCTATTTTCCGTTTTACTACAACCTGAAATCCTTCGACCTGGTGAATGATACCTATACGTTAAGAAGACTGAACCCCACCACCGGTACGGAAACGATCAACTACCTGCCGGGCCAGCGGTTTATTAACAACGTATTCTATTCTGAAAGCGCCCTCGAGTACAATGGTACGTTTGGCAAGCATACCATTAATGACCTGCTGGTATTTACCATCCGCCAGGAAAAAAAAGGAATTGCTGAAAACCTGCAGATGTCGCTGCCCGGCAGGAATGTAGGCCTTGCCGGACGGTTTGCCTATAACTATGATACCCGGTATTTTGCAGAACTGAATTTTGGTTACAATGCGTCTGAACGTTTTGCCCAAAACAACCGCTGGGGCTTTTTTCCCTCCATCAGTGCAGGATGGATGCTTTCGAATGAAAAATTCTTTGAATCCCTTACCGGCGTATTTAAGCAGCTAAAGCTGAGAGGGTCTTACGGGATGGTGGGTAACGACGCCATCGGCAGTTACCTGGACCGTTTTTACTATTTATCCGATGTAGAGTTGTATGCCCCTTACCTGGTAAACTGGGGGATCAATATGAATGAGAACCCTGGTGGCATCCGGGTGAACCGGTACGCCAATGACCAGATCGGATGGGAAACTGCGTATAAAACCAACCTGGGTCTTGAAATAAATATGGTAAACGGGCTGTCTTCCATTATTGAAGTATACCGGGAGCGGAGAAAGAATATCCTGCTGGGTCGGATCATTCCTTCCACAATGGGTATCATCCCCGATGTAAAGGCAAACCTGGGCGAAGCCGAAGGAAAGGGTGTGGATGTAGAGCTGAACTACGACAAAACATTCAGCAATGGATTGTGGGTAAGCGGACGGGGCACTTTTACCTATGCAACCAATAAGGTATTGAAATGGGAAGAGCCCGACTATACTTCCACACCCTGGAACTCGCGCGTAGGTCATCCGATTGGCCAGGTATGGGGATATGTAGCTGATCGCCTGTTTGTGGATTCGCTGGAGGTAAAAAATTCGCCATTACAAACATTCGGGGCCTACAGTGCCGGAGATATCAAGTATCATGATGTGAATGGAGACGGGAAGATCAACGGGTTGGATATGGTGCCCATCGGTCATCCCACCACGCCGGAGATCATTTACGGGTTCGGCACATCGCTGGGCTATAAAGGATTTGACCTTTCGATCTTCTTTCAGGGATCGGCACGGCAATCGTTCTGGTTTAATATGCAAAATGTAGCGCCGTTCCTGGATGGAGATGCCAATGATGGACGGATCGGCCAGAATGCGGTGTTAAAGGTTTTTGCAGACAGCTACTGGTCCGAGTCTAACCGGGATCCGTACGCCATCTGGCCCCGGCTGTCCAATTATGCCCTCAACAACAATTATCAAACGAGTACCTGGTTTATGCAGAACGCCGGTTTCCTGCGACTGAAATCGGCGGAGGTAGGATACACCGTTCCAAAGTCCTTCCTGCAGCGGTACCACATTAGTAACCTGAGGATCTATTTCAGCGGGCTCAACCTGCTTTCATGGAGCTCCTTTAAATTATGGGACCCGGAGATGGCGGGTGAAGGACTGGGGTATCCCATTCAGAAGGTATACAATTTTGGTTTAAATATTGGCTTTTAATAAACTCAATCAATCATGAAGAACTTTTTTATCAAGCTGCTGGTTCTTGTATTGCTGGCATCTGCAGCCGGTTCCTGTGGTAAGTTTCTTGATGTGGTTCCGGATAACGTGGCAACACTGGACAACGCTTTTTCCGACCGGTACAACGCCACGAAATTTCTGGCTACCTGTTACTGGGGCATCCCGAAATCGGCGGGGTGGAATGAGAACCCCGCTATGTTGGGTGCTTTTGAGATTACGTTGAACAAGGACCGCAGGAACCAGGGAGGTATGCAGGCCGCGTTGGGAGAGAACAGTGCCACGCAAAACCTCATCAATTACTGGGGATCCAAAGGAGAGTTTATCCGTTCGCTGTATGCCGGCATACGGGATTGCAATACTTTTTTGGAGCGGATAGAGGGCGTTCAGGATCTGAACAAATATGAAAAAGAGCGCATGAAGGCCGAGATCAAAGTGGTAAAGGCCTACTATCATTTTTACCTGATCAAGTACTACGGACCTATCTGCCCGTTAAGGACCAATACACCGGTGAACGCATCTACAGAAGGGATACGGGTATACCGCGAAAAAATTGACGACTGTTTTAAATATGTAATGGATCTGCTGGATGAAGCCATCAAAAGCAACGCACTTCCTAAAGTCATTGAAAACCGTGCTACAGAGATCGGGCGGTTTACACTGCCGGTTGCGCATTTTCTTAAAGCGCTGGTATCGGTGTACTGGGCCAGTCCGTTGTTTAACGGAAATGGTGACTACAGCGGTTTTGTGAACCAGGACAATGAACCGTTTTTTAACCAAACCTACAATGCATCCCGCTGGGCGGCGGCGGTTACTGCCTGTAAAGAAGCGATTGATGTTTGCACAGAAGCCGGAATAAGATTGTATCAAAAGGCGGATTTCCTGGCGGTTTCTTCCAAAAGCACTTCCGATACCACCCTTGTGATTAATACACTGAGGAGCGCTGTAACGCAGAAATGGAATCCGGAGATCATCTGGGGTAACTCTTCTTACCCGGCAAACTGGGGTTACCAGATTGCGGCCATTACCCGGTTTGAGCAGGGCACGTCAACGCCCTCCTCCAATACCGGTACGTTAAGCGTACCGCTGTCCACTGTAGAAACATTCTATTCTAATAAAGGAGTGCCTATTAATGAAGATAAAACCTACCCGTATGCCGGCCGGTATAATATAAGAACAGGAGATGATGCGCACAATGTGCTGATCGCAAAGGGCGAAACCACTGCTTCGCTCAATTTTGACCGGGAGCTGCGTTATTATGCCACCCTGGGTTTTGACCGGGGACGGTGGTATGGAAATCATTATAACAATTTGCCCGAAAAAGATATCGATGCCCGCTATCCTAAAAACCGTTTCGGAGAATATTCTTCGGTTTTCAACCCGGGCGAATACAATGCCACAGGCTACTGGCCAAAGAAACTGGTATCGATGAATACTACCTGGAGGGATGCCAATAGCGTATCTGAAGAAACCTATCCGTACCCCGACATGCGTTTTGCCGACCTGTTGCTGCTTTACGCTGAGGCGCTCAATGAATCCAAAGCCGCGCCGGATGGCGAAGTGTACCAGGTTGTAGACCAGGTGCGCGCCCGTGCAGGTCTGCAGGGTGTTGTGGCAAGCTGGAGCAACTATTCGAATCAGCCGCAGAAGCCAACAACAAAAGCCGGGATGCGCGAGATCATTCAGCAGGAAAGAAAGATAGAGCTGGCCTGCGAATCATCGTACTATTGGGATAGCCGCCGGTGGAAAACAGCCATCAGGGAACAGAACCGCCCCGTGCAGGGCTGGAATGTATACGCCGCGGTAGCAGAAGAGTATTACGCAGTAACAACCATCTACACACAGAAGTTTACCGTGCGCGACTATTTTGCACCCATTCCGCTTGACGATATAATCCGGAACCCGCAACTGGTGCAAAACCCGGGTTGGTGATCATCTTTAATATTTGTAATCATGAAAAGTCATTTCTTTTTACTGTTGTTAACCGCTTGTTTGTTTGTCGCGTGTACCAAAACGGGAAATGTACCTATTTCCAAAAGTTTGGGAAAACCACAGCCGGTAACGGAAATAAGCGTTCAGAATTTGGCAGGTGGCGCGCTGATCAGCTATAAGATCCCCAACCAGGAAGATATACTGGGTGTAAAAGCGGTGTACACGCTCTCCAACGGAAAACAGTTGGAGTCGTCTTCTTCGTTTTACGAGAACAAGCTTACGGTAATGGGGTTTAATGACCTGCAGCCGCATGAGGTAAATATATATACCGTAAACAGGGCCCAGGAATTATCGGACCCGGTAAAGGTACAGGTGCAGCCGCTGGAGTCGCCCATCAGCAAAACCATCAAAACCATGCATATTATCAGCGATTTCGGAGGGGCGCAGTACCAGTGGAAAAATGAGTACCGGTCGCCGCTTACCTTCGAATTTTTTACTCCTGACTCTTTGGGCAGGATGCAGCTGGTGAGGGTCATCACCTCCAACGCTGATTCTGCCATTCAAAGCATCCGGGGGTATAATCCGGTACCGCGGAAGTTTAGTGTGGTGATTAAGGATAATTATGGCAACCGGTCGGATTCCATTGCGCCGCCGACGGGAACGGTAACCCCCCTGTATGAGGCAAAATTGAACAAGTCGAGAATGACCGTTATGAAGCTGGCCAACGACCAGAACTTTACAAACTGGGAAGGAATGGATGGTTATATTATCGATGACGATCACAATACCTTTGGCCACTCTCCCGCAAACTCACTGCCGGCGCCCTTTACCGTTGACCTGGCCGGCTTGGCGAAGATCAGCCGCATCGTGATCTTCCAGCGCAAATTCTCCGATTCATATTATAACTGGGGTAACCCAAGGGAGTTTGATGTATATGGTCGTGTGGACAAGCCTTCCCAGAGCGGAGATTGGGGTGAGTGGACCAAGATCATGAGCGGTGAAATCACAAAACCTTCGGGGGCTTCCGGCGGTACGGTTACCGATGAAGACCTCCGGGTTGCGGAGAATGGCCATGAGTTTGTTTTCGGACTGGATCAACCCCCCATGCGGTATATACGGATTGTGATCCGGTCTACCTGGGGAGGAACAACATTTACCCATCCGGCGGATGTGGATTTTTATGGTGAGCCCAAATAAAAATATGTATGAAAAATCTATATAGTTTTTACATTCTGTTACTGTTAGCACTTGCCGCAACACTGTATTCCTGTGATAAATATACAGACGTGCATAAGGAATATATAAAAGATGGGGAAGTGGTATATGCCCCCAAGCCCGATTCGGTGGTGTTCATTCCTGGAAAAGGACGGCTGAAAATGCGATTGTGGATGTACAATGGGGTTAATGTAAAAGAGCTGGTGGTATTGTGGAATAATCATAAGGACTCGCTGGTAATACCGGTGCAGTTTAAAAAAGGAAGGGATTCTATGGAGGCCAACCTGGGTAATATGGCCGAAAAGACCTACTCATTTGATATTTATTCCGTAGATAATTTCAGTAACAAATCGCTGCTGTATACACAGTTTGGGTCTTCCTACGGAGATATGTATGCCGGCACCCTGCTTAACCGGAGGGTAAAGGACCTGGTGCTTACGGACCTAAGCGGAGACATTGAATGGTATGCAGCTCCGCAGGGAATGATCTTTACAGAAATACGGTATACCGGCAAGGACGGCGGCCTGCATACCACGCGGATGCCGGCGGGAGACTTTAATGTAACGATTGATGTAAAAGCAGCAACAACATTTGAGCACCGGTCGCTCTACATCCCGGAATCAGAATCCATCGATACCTTTTACACGGAATGGGTGGGGCATCCAACCGCCTTCCCCAGCACATATGTATATAATCGCGAAGGATGGAGCGTTCTGGCAGTATCGGATGAAACCGCCAGCGACGGCGGAGGCAAGAATACGCTGTTGGACGGTAACCTGTCCAGTTACTGGCATTCCCAATGGGATCCATCCAATGCGCCCCTGCCGCACTGGGCGGTCATTGACATGAAAACCCCCAAAAAAGCCGCATATCTTGAGATTTACCGGAGGCCGGGCAATACAGATGCAAAAACGGTGCTGGTATATCTTGGAAATGACAGCGACGCTGCATCACCCAACTGGACACTGATTGGTACGGGCGTATATCCGTCTACCCAAAGTGATAAGCTTACGATCAACGCCACCACCAATGCATCGGGCCGCTATCTGAAACTGGTGGTTACCGAAAGCTACCGGGTTCCGTTCTCCAGCATTGCCGAAGTGTATGTTTATGGAAATTAACAGGCAACCTGAAGATGGATCGCCCGTTCTACACAGGATATTCCCCGGTCCGGCGTATCCCGGGGAATGGAGGTTCCCGTGCATGTGCATTTCGTATGTGCCCCGGCCGGCGACAGGATAAAAACCGAGTGAGAAATTTTACGTAGGTTTGTTTCCTATGCAGTTTAAGCAGGTTATTGGCCAGCATACCTTGAAAAAAGAGCTCCCCGAACTAATGAAGGAGAACCGGCTGGCGCACGCGATTTTGTTTTTAGGAAAAGAAGGCAGCGGGGCCTTACCGTTGGCCCTGGCTTTTTCCCAATATATTGTTTGTGAACGGATCAGCCGACCTCTTTCGGCCGCTCCCCAGGGTCCATCCCTGTTTGGAGATGCGGAACCGGAACCTCCGCAGGACGCCGTTACGTATGATTCCTGCGGTACCTGCCCGTCCTGCGTGAAAGCGGCTGCTTTTGCACACCCGGATATTCATTTCAGTTATCCGGTAGTTACCAAAAAAGCGGGAACGCCGCCCATCAGCACGGATTATATTGTTGAATGGCGCGAATTTTTAAAAGGGTACATATATGGGAACGCGTACGATTGGCTGCAATTTATTGGTGCCGAAAATAAGCAGGGCAATATCACTGCGCAGGAATGCAATGATATCATAAAAAAATTAAACTTAAAAAGCTTTGAGAGCGAGTATAAAGTACTGGTGATGTGGTTGCCCGAATACCTGGGCAATGAAGGGAACAAGCTTCTGAAGCTGATCGAGGAGCCGCCGCCAAACACCGTTTTCTTACTGGTAGCGGAAAATGAAAGCCAGATACTGGCCACCATCCTCAGCCGGGTGCAGCTGATAAAAGTACCCTTGTTGGAAGACCGGGAAATTGAAACCGCCCTCATCGAACGCAACAATACCAACCCGGAAACAGCCGCCCGCATAGCTGTTGTAAGCCAGGGAAATTATCATATGGCCCTGCAAATGGTGCAGCATGCCGATGAAGACTGGCAGGAACTGTTGCGCGATTGGCTGAATGCGATCATGAAAACAGGTCCGGTAGCGCAATCGAAATGGGTGGATGAGATCAGCAAGCTGGGCCGGGAAAAGCAAAAACAGTTCCTGCAGTATTTTAACCACCTGCTGCAACTGGCTTTAAGAGTGCAGTTATTTGAAAATGCCGGCGAAGGATATCCCGAAAAAGACCGCGACTTTGCCATGCGTCTTAACAAGATCACCGGAATGGAACAGCAGGAAGCCATTATCGGGGAGCTGGATAATGCGGCTTATTATATAGAACGGAATGCCAACAGCAAAATGCTGTTCATGGCACTTACCATCAAAATTTATCATATCATTAAAGACAAAATCGTATTTTTGAATGAATGAGGTGTTTGGTAAGAGGAGGAATCGATTTTTTTAAAACAAATGGGGTGTTGAAGTTTTTGTGAGTTCCGTGAACTTGATTTTTGCCGTTTATTAACCAGATATAATCTAACCGGTCGTTTTTTATCGGTTATTGTTGCGTGTAAGACCAATACATCTGTTTGGCCTGGTATAATAATATTACATCAAAAGTACACAGTTCTCTGCCACCCTCCCTATAAAAAATTCAGAATGGGTTGTTCAAGTTGCGGTACCGCCACTGGTGGAAAACCAACCGGATGCAAAAGTAATGGCGGCTGCAGTACCGGTGGTTGTAACCGGATGAATACATATGACTGGCTGCGGAATCTTCCCATGGCGAACACGGAAGACCAGTGTAACGTTGTGGAAATCAGTTTTAGCAAGGGTACAAGAAAGGATTTTTACCGAAATACAACCCTGCAGTTATTTGAAAAAGGAGATCTGGTTACCGTAGAAGGCGTAAGTGGTTTTGATGTGGGCGAAGTGTCGCTTACAGGAGAAATTGTACGGTTGCAGATGAAAAAATACGGGGTGAAGGAAGAAAACCCCGATATGAAAAAGATATTGCGCATCGCCACCGACCGGGATCTGGATCAGCGCCGCATCAATAAGGAGCGGGAACCGGAAGCCGTTATCCGGAGCCGGGCCATTGCCAAACAGCTGAACCTGAATATGAAAATCAGCCAGGTAGAAATGCAGGCCGATGGACGAAAAGCAACCTTTTTTTACATTGCCGATGGACGCGTTGATTTCAGGGAACTGATCAAAGTATATGCCCAGGAATTTAAGGTAAAGGTAGAAATGCGCCAGATCGGTGCCCGGCAGGAAGCCGGAAAAGTGGGCGGAATTGGTAGCTGCGGAAGAGAACTTTGTTGTTCTACCTGGCTTACAGATTTTAAATCGGTGAATACCACCGTGGCCCGTTATCAGAATCTTTCCATTAACCAAACCAAGCTGAGCGGTCAGTGCGGCCGTTTAAAATGCTGCCTGAACTATGAGCTGGATACCTATCTGGATGCCCTTCAGGGATTTCCGAATGATTGCGACCAGTTACAGGTAGTCAAGGGAACGGCTTATCTCATAAAAAAAGACATCTTCAAAAACCTGATGTGGTATTCGCTGCCCGATAGCAATAAGCAATACCCCCTCACCATTGAAAGAGTCCGTAAGATCAAATCGCTGAACCGGCAGAATGTAGTGCCGGAGGAGCTGGAGCCGGTAGAGGTAACCAGTTCCAAAACCGTAGAAGTGGAACCGGAATTTGTGGATGTGGTTGGCCAGATCAGCCTCCGCAGCCTGGAACGGGCCGATAAAAAGAAGCGGCAGCAAAAGAAAAATCAGCAGCAACAACAACAGCAGCAGCAACAACAGCGTACACCGGCCACCGGCCAAAAGCAGGTTTCACGGCAGCAACAGCCGGCAAAGCAGCAAGGCCAGGCCCCGCAAAAAAAGACGGAAGGTGCACGTCCCCAACCCCCCAGGCATAAACCCAACCGGAATAAGCCGCAGGAAGCAAAAAAGCAGGGTAAAACGGATGCGTAACTGCTTCGGGGTAGTTTGTAGATAAAAGCACCGGTTAAATTTTCGAAAAATTTACAACTGGTTGTTTCACAGTATTTTTTTATGGTTATGGCCGGTATGCACAGTGTTGCCGGCATAAACAGCCCTTGATACGGTTAAACCCGTACCAAAACAATTCAGCTGTAATGCGGTTACCGGTCGTTTAAGTTATTACCTTTGCCCGACAACAGATC
Organism: Niabella pedocola; assembly: GCF_021044425.1. Lineage (GTDB taxonomy): Bacteria > Bacteroidota > Bacteroidia > Chitinophagales > Chitinophagaceae > Niabella > Niabella pedocola. The sequence goes on from NZ_JAJNEC010000005.1 coordinate 2,499,194, forward strand.
AAGACATGCTTAAGAGAATGCCCTTTATTTTATTATTGGTGACCGCTGTTCCATTGTTTATAGCCGGACTATTTGCCAGTAATAAAGAATGGATCGATATTCATTTGCATGATACGATGTTTGTGATCGCACAGGGGCATATCCTTGGCCTTTCCGCTTTCTTTCTTTTTTTATTGTGGCTGGTGAATATCGCAACGCACAACATCCTTTTCTCAAATAAGCTGACCTGGTTTCATACGCTTGCAACACTGGTCATTGTTTTGTTTGTTTTATGGTATACGGACAGGCATCCGGATAGCTTGTCAGATAACCTGCCACACCCAGGCACGGAACAGCCCGCATCTGATTTCCGGGATACCAATGCTGTAGTGGTTTGCAGTATAGCCGCGCTTGTGTTGGTGCAGCTGGTTTTTATCGCCCACCTGCTGGTTGGCCTGTACCGGAAAACGACCGCTACAGAATCCATTTCGGTATAACCGGGGAAGCCGCCAGGTAATGGCTGGATGCCGGCGGATACATTTACCCTACTATTATCACACATTTCGGGCCCGGTGAGGGCATCACCCGTATATTTGCGGTTTAAAAGAAACTTACAATGCCAGACAGAAGCGTGGCCCCTCCTATTGTGGATGCGGTGAACTTTAATTTGCAATTGCAACCCTACCAGAAATACATTCTCAAAAACGGGGTAGAAGTATACGCGGTTGACGCAGGAACCGAAGACGTATTACAGGTAGAATGGGTATTTGATGCGGGCAACTGGTACGAAACAAAAAATTTACAGGCCGCCGTAACCAATCATTTGCTAAAGAACGGAACCGAATCACGGAATGCCTATGAAATCAATGAATACTTTGATTACTATGGTGCCTACCTGAACCGCAATTGTTATGCAGAAACAGCCACCATCAGCCTGCATTGCCTAACAAAACATATTAAGGAGTTATTGCCGGCTGTAAAAGATATTATTGCCGGCAGCACGCTGCCCCTGAAGGAGATGGAAATAGCGGTGCAGAACATGAAGCAGAAGCTGGATGTAAACCTGAAGAAGAGCAGTTTTGTTGCCGGACGTCTGATCGATGTATACCTTTTTGGTGCACAACACCCCTATGGCCGCTTTAGCCGGCACGAAGATTTTGACAGTCTTACAAGAGAAGACCTGCAGGCTTTTTATGATACCTATTACCGCAACGGAAGTTTGAAAATATTTATCGCCGGCCGGTTACCGGAACAGGTGGGGCCGTTATTAGACCAGTATTTTGGTGATTTACCGAACAATCCGGTAAAAAATCAGACGTTTGATGTTCAGCCCTCGGCAGAGAAAAAGCATACGGTGATTAATGACGATAAAAATAACCAGGGCTCCATACGGATCGCCCGGCCGTTTTTTAACCGGCATCACCCGGATTTTTTAAAATGCCAGGTATTGAACATCGTGTTTGGCGGCTATTTCGGCAGCCGGTTAATGGCCAATATCCGGGAAGAAAAAGGTTATACCTATGGTATTCACAGCTACCTGCTCAACAACCGGTATGATAACGGCTGGATGATCTCAACCGAAGCCGGACGAGCGGTAAGCGCCGCAGCTATTGAAGAGGTATATAAGGAAATGGCGGTTTTAAGAGAAGAACCGGTAGATGCGGAAGAATTGCTGCTGGTAAAAAACTTTATGATGGGATCGATCCTGGGCGACCTGGATGGCCCGTTCCACATCATTGCCCGGTGGAAGAATATCATTCTGAATGGTGTAAGCAATGATTTTTTTGAACGGTCCATACAGAATATTAAAACCATCACTGCAACCGATCTTCAGGAAATGGCCAATAAATACCTGCACCCCGAGGCTTTTTATGAGCTGACGGTTGTATAAGTTTTAAGTTCCGGGTTTAGAACTGTGGAGCGTAAAACATGAAACCTGAAACGCCTCAATCCAGCAGCCATCCAAACCCAAGGGTGTGAATGGCCCGGCGCCCCCAGTTGATCACGGCCGGGATGGTTTTTCCGGCATGGATGCGCCGCACATAAACCAGGCGGAACTGGTCGGAGGCGTTTTGGTAGTTGGCATCTTTTTCATTGGAACCGATAAAGAACCGGTTAGAGATCACAGAGCCCACCAGCTCCCATTTTTCGGTATTGTATCCGATGGCCCCGCGTACACTCAGGTTCGGGCTAAAATACCAGCGTGTTCGCTGTGCACCCGTTGTTGTTTTTTCAAAGGTTTGTGCCGCATCGCCGTTCACCGAAGCTACCCCGGTAATAAAAAGATGACGTTTGATCACAAAAGTATGCGCATAGCCGGCCGTAGGACCAAACATGATATAGCGCATATAATTGATGGATGCATTGGGAAAGGAGGAAGAAAGGTTTACGGGCACAAAAGCGCTATCGCCTTTTGCATTTCCGTAAATGAATTCTCCGCCGATCAAAAATGAACCTGCCGACCGCTGCTGCCAGCTGTCATATACAAAAGGTGCTTTTATTGAGAACCGGTCACCCTTCAGGATCTTCCGGATGGTGGCGCCGAAGATCTGTGTTTTGATATCGGGGCGTACATAATAACTGCCCCCCGCAAAGTCGGGGTCCTGCTGCCCTCTTAAATAAAATCCCTTGTTTACCTGGAAATGCAGGTCGCCCAGCACCGATTGCCCGGTTACCGACATCTGGAAATTGGCGGATTTGGTCTTCCCTTTTTCTTTTTTATAATCCGGATCCAGGGTGCCCAATCCTACAGAACCACTTACAGAAAGCCAGTCGTACCCGATGGAAAGCCCGAGCCGGGTGGGATTGTTGGTCGAATATTTGAGGGGAAAACTGCCGTCCTGCGACCGGATGGAATACACGCTGTTTTTCTTAACCAGGAGCGGCCCCAGTGTAAGCCGGTGATTGTACCGCTGATAATAACTGGTATCCTGTTTATAAGCAGCGGTCTCCTCCTGTGCAAAAACAGGTGCAATCATACTTAAAACCAACAGAACGGCTATAACTTTCTTCATGAATGAAATACTGGCAGGGTTTAATCAATGATCAAAAAGGAAAAATAGTGTTCGCCATTGTCCAAAGTAAAAATAGGGTTTTATTTGGGGATAAAGCATTTGGGGGCACAAAACACGGAGGCCCCGGGATATCAGAAAAAGTGAAATGATGGCTGCTCCTGTGAGCATAACCGTCCGCTGCAATGTGTTAGAAACGCCGGGTAATTCTGTGCTTCGTTGCATCAGCAGCTGATCAGAAATGAAAACGATTCATTAGGTTTGTAGTATGACAATGGATCGAAAAGGCCTGAGTCCGGATCAGTTAAAAGAGATGTACCGGCAACTGCTGTACCCGCGGCTGATCGAGGAAAAAATGCTCATCCTGCTGCGGCAGGGAAAGATCAGCAAATGGTTCAGCGGCATCGGCCAGGAAGCCATTGCCGTGGGAGCTACGCTGGCGCTGGATCCGGATGAATGGATCATGCCCCTGCATCGCAACCTGGGGGTGTTTACCGCCCGCAATATGCCCCTGAGCCGGTTGTTTATGCAATGGCAGGGCATGCAGGAGGGCTATTCGATGGGCCGGGAGCGAAGCTTTCATTTTGGAAGCCCGGAACATCATATCTGTGGCATGATCTCGCACCTGGGACCACAGCTGGCCGTGGCGGATGGCGCTGCACTGGCATACCGGCTAAATGAAACCTCCAGAGTGGTGCTGGCGTTTAGTGGCGAAGGCGGCACCAGCGAAGGCGATTTTCACGAAGCGCTGAACGTGGCTGCTGTATGGGATCTTCCGGTGATCTTCCTGGTGGAGAACAATGGGTACGCGCTGAGCACGCCCGTTCAGGAACAGTTCCGTTGTATTTCCATTGCAGATAAGGCCCGCGGCTATGGTATGGAAGGCATTACGATTGATGGCAACGACCTGCTGACGGTTTACGATACTATAAAGGGTGTAAGGGATTATTGTATCCGGAATCAGAAACCTTACCTGGTAGAATGCACCACCTTCCGGATGCGGGGACATGAGGAGGCCAGCGGAACCAAATATGTGCCCGATGCGCTTTTTGATCTGTGGGCGCAGAAAGATCCCATTGCGCAGTATGAACAGCAACTACTAAAAGAGCAACTCCTTACAGAAGATGAAATAGCATCCATCCGGCAGACGTTGAAGCAACAGATCGAAGCGGAACTGGAAGCGGCAGACAGCGGAAGCACTTTGATCATCGATACCGCAGCAGAGCTGGATGCTGTTTATGCCGCACCCGCGATAACCGCTTTGCCAACAGTAACGGATGAAATGCCGGCAACCGAAAAGCGGTTTGTGGAGGCCATACGGGACGGGCTTTATCAGAGCCTTGAAAGAGATGCGCAGCTAGTGATCATGGGGCAGGACATTGCAGAATATGGGGGTGCTTTTAAAGTAACAGAAGGACTGGTGGCTGTATTTGGAAAAGAACGGATCCGGAACACGCCCATTTGCGAAAGTGCTATCCTGGGCGCCGCATTGGGGTTGAACCTGGAGGGTAAAAAGGCCATTGTGGAAATGCAGTTTGCCGATTTTGTGTCGGTAGGATTTAACCAGATCGTAAATAACCTGGCGAAGATCCATTACCGCTGGGGACAGGCGGCCAACGTGGTGATACGAATGCCCACCGGTGCCGGCGTGGGGGCCGGACCGTTTCACAGTCAGAGCAATGAAGCCTGGTTTGTGCATACGCCCGGACTGAAGGTGGTATATCCTTCTACAGCCGTGGATGCAAAAGGATTGCTGATGGCGGCAATTGAAGATCCGAATCCCGTATTGTTTTTTGAACATAAGGCCTTATACCGGAGCATCAGCGAACCGGTTCCGGACGAACCTTATGTGGTGGAAATCGGAAAAGCCCGGCGGGTGCAGGAGGGTACCGATATCGCGATCATTACATACGGCATGGGTGTGGTCTGGGCGGAGGATTATGCCGCTGCACATCCGGAGATCTCTGTGGAGTTACTGGACCTGCGCAGCCTGCAGCCCCTGGATCATGCGGCCATCCGTGCTTCCGTAAAACGGACCGGAAAAGTATTGGTATTACACGAGGATACGCTTACCGGGGGCATAGGCGCAGAAATTGCTGCATGGATCAGTGAGCATTGTTTCAGCATGCTGGATGCACCGGTGCTACGCTGTGCTTCGCTGGATACACCCATTCCCTTTAATACCGAACTGGAAAAGAATTTCCTGGCAAAACAGCGGCTGGAACAATCGGTTGAGGAGTTGTTGGGGTATTGAGAAGAGGAAATGAAAAGTGAATAGAAAGAAGTAAACGGGGGTGAATATATTAGATGCTACTGATCACTTCCTGCTAATAAATAAAAAATATATGACTACGGCAATGCAGTTTTTGTTGGAAAATATCCGGAAACATGTAACGCTTACGGCAGATGACGAGCAAAAGCTGGTGGCTGCCTGCCAGATGAGAACCGTTAAGCGGAAGCAATTCTTTCTTCAGGAAGGGGATGTACAGCGTTACCTGGTATTTGTGGTAGAAGGATGTTTGAGAAGTTATTCCGTAGATGAAAACGGGTTCGAGCACATCCTGCAATTTGCGCCGCCCGGATGGTGGATCGGCGATATGCGCAGTATGCTGGAGCAGTCGCCCGCCTCTCTGAATATTGATGCGGTGGATGATAGTGCGGTCATTTTGATCAGCATCCCCGAATTGGAACGCCTCTATAAAGAAATACCCACATTCGACCGTTTTTTCAGGATCCTTTCCGAACGGTCCATTGCTACCCACCAGCACCGCCTGATCGATTCGTTAAGTCTTACCGCCAAAGAACGGTACACCAGCTTCTGCCGCCAGTACCCATCGCTCATCACTTGTCTTCCCCAGAAATACGTAGCATCCTACATCGGCATAACACCCGAATTTTTAAGCAAAATGCTAAAGGAGCCGATAAAAAAATAATGTCCATATAAGTGGCTTTCTTAAACATGGTGCCCCTAAATGAACTGTCTGTTTTATCATAAAATTAACAGTAGCGCAAACGATTGCATAAAGTTTTCTTAAAAAAAGTAGGATTTGAGCAACCGTTTGCGCACGAAATTTTAACCAAATATCATTTTCAGACCACTATCTTAGTAGAAAGATTCTAAAAATAACAAAGCTTGTTTGCAGAGATTGATTGAAAGTTAGCGACTGTATTTTAGTAGACGGCTTCATAAAATTTTGTTGTTAGTAAGAAAACACCGGCTGTTTTTTTAAGTAAAAAAAAGTTTGCTTAAAAAAGCGGAGGGGACTTTTTTGAAAAAAAATGAATAGCAAATAAAACTGGCTATAAAAATGAGAATAAAACGATTTTTAAGGTTAGAAGGCTTCCTTTTGTTTGTATGCTTTATGACTGCTTTAGGGCGTTTGCATGCTCAGGATTCAACTGCTACAGACAGCGAGCAGGACAGTCTGATCACAAATGCCAATAAGGAATCAGAATTTGGCTATGAACCGGCAAAAATTCCGGTAAGATTTAAGAAAACCGCAATTAATGCGGTTCCAATGAATCTGATTACCAATCAGCCCTACATTTCTGTTGCGCAAATGCTTAAAGGAAATGCCGCCGGCGTATATGTTCAGGAACCCAGCGGTGAACCCGGAACATTGACAAATATTCTGATACATGGGGCTGGTGCGCCGTTATTAAGCAATCGGGAACTATATGATCAACAAGCCGTGGTGTATATTGATGGTATACCACAGATTACAAGAAACCCGTTTGTGTACGATATACAGAAGTATGACTTTAATCCGATTGGCTCTGCTACAGATGTGTTAGCTATATTAAACCAGAACAATATTGAGTCCATTGAAGTGATCAACGATCCTGTACGTCTGGCATCGCTTGGACCATTGGCTTCTAAAGGCGCTATCTGGGTAACTACCACGCCTGCAGTACCCCGCAATATTGGCATTGCTGTAAACAGCTATTTTGGTGTTGTTCCAAGTCCGAATGTGAGTGTTACAAATGCTGCATATGAAAATGATTTCAGACGGCCTTTTTATAACCAGTTTGGCAACGCATCCCGGAGGTTAAACTACCCCGCTTTCCTGAGAGATTCTACCAATGCTGATTATTATGGCCCCAGTAACTGGACAGATCTGTATTATGAAAATACACCGATCTATTCAGCGGATGCAAGCGTAACGGCAGGAACAGGAAGGGCTACATTAAGGGGTTTTGTAAGCGCATTAAAAAATGCGAATAGTGCAGATAAAACATCCATCAACCGGTACAATGCGGCACTGAGCATGAATGTTGTACCGTATGAATGGTTATCGTTTTCAACAAAAATTGATTACAATTGGCTTTCCAGGAAAAGAAACAGAAATATCACCGATAGACTGGCGGAGATCCGGTATACTCCGGATCTGACAAATCCGCTCACACCTAACAAAAATCTTTACGGAGCTTATCTTTCGGCATTCAATGGTGCATTGGATAATAACGTAAACCATGTTTTGAACGGGTATCTGGCTACAGCAATAAAATTCGGGAATTTCAACTATCAGGGTCGCATTGCATTGAATTATGGCGAAGAGTTCAGGGATGCATTTTGGCCTACCGTATTAAACGAGGGTACCAACTTTGTATCCAACTATTTCGGAGCTAACCAGCGACTGGATCTGTCGAACATCCTTTCTTATAAACTTGATGTAGATGCAAATAATTCTATTACCATTTACGGAGGACAGCATTATTATAAGGATGATTATAAATATAACTATGCATATGCATACAATGGCCCCAATGATTTCATTAAAATAAATGTAGTAGATTATGACGCCTCCCAGGCCGATTATCTGCAGTCAAAGGGCTTTATCCCCTATTTCTTTCCAAGTATGATGAGCACATCGCTTACTTCATTTGATGGGAATGCGGTGTGGGATCTTGGGAATAAACTAAAAGCACATGTATTGGTAAGAAGGGATGGCTCTTCCACCATGCAACTGGGCTATAAATGGTTTACCGGTTATGGTGGTTCTTTAGACTGGGATATTAAAGAAACACTTCTGAAGGATCAGGATAAATTCAGTACTTTATATATAAACGGAGGTTGGTCAAGATTGGGGAAAACGTATTCTGATGATCGGTTTTCTTCAGGTCCGCAATACCGGGCGGATCTGGGTTGGGGTAATGAACCTACGTTAGGATCGATCAACGGTATTGCAGGTTTGTCCCGTCCCTATTCTACCGGTTGGGTGGGTTACGAAATTCCATGGCAGTATGTAGATAACTTCAATATTGGTGTGGGAGCTGGTATGGCTCACGATAAGTTGAAAGTTGTATTAAACGCATACAACAGGGATGATAAAAACGGATTGTTTGCAATGCCTGTTCCGGTAGAGTATGGATACAACAGTGCCTATAAAACCGGGTTGGTTGTAAACAATAAAGGAGTAGATATTTCTATTGATGCGACGATCTCTGCTGCTGCATCGCATAAAATGGGATGGGTGTTAAATGCCAACCTGAATTATAATCAAAATAAGTTAAAGGCATTACCTGGTGGCGTAAATGAAGTTGTTATTGGAAGGAACAAATTTGTTGTGGGGGAAAGAATTGATCAGTTCTGGGTTTTTGAAAATCAGGGAACGTTCTCAGGAACGAGTGATATTCCTCAAAAAAACGGTGTAACATTCAACTATCAGGGTGTACCTTTTCAGATAGGTGACGCTAAGTGGCGTGATGTGAACAGTGATAATGTGATCAATAATGATGATAAGGTTTTAAAAGGGAACTATCTGCCAAAAATGAGTGGCGGTTTGGGAAGCACGCTTTCTTATAAAGCATTGAGTCTTGATTTCCAGTTCTACTTTGCGCTGGGTAGAAAAGTACTGAACCAATACGCCTCCAAGCGCCTGGACTTTATCAATACCGAGGTTGCCAATGATATCAACTCAATCAAGGAAATTACATACTGGGAAAAGAAAATGGACCTGACGGGTTATCCGATGTACAATCCCTGGAGTGATGTAGTCCCTTACAGACTCGAGCAGGATATCTTCCTGGATGATGCCTCTTATGCAAAATTGAGAACAGTTTCCCTTGGCTTTGATTTTTCAAAAATGCCGGGTCAAGCCAGTAACGTATTTAAAAGATCTATGATATATATAACCGGAACAAACCTTGCAACATTCACCAAGTTTAAAGGGGATGATCCGGAGCTGGCAACGTACAATGGCCTGTACACCGGAAACGCATTGCCAATGCCACGTTCGGTTATCTTGGGATTCAGGTTGTCTTTTTAATTAAAAACGGCGTATAAATAAGTAATATGAAGATTTTATATACTGATTGGAAAAAATTCTGTGGTATTGGTTTACTGTTAATACTCATTACCGCATCCTGTAATAAAAAACTTGATCTTCAGTCAACAAGAATAGCCGATGAAGAAGGGCATTGGTCTTCTTATGAAAACGCGCGTAGCGGTATCATCGGCTTATATGGATTAACCCGGGCCGCGCTTGCACAGAACAATACGCATTGGATCTGCGGAGAGCTCCGCCAGGGAGACTTTAAATCGCTGCAGCGGTCTGATCTGAATGCGGTGATAAGCGGTAAACTCAACGCCGGGTACCCGTTATTACAACAGGTATCGAACTGGCGTTCTTTTTACGCGGCAATTAATGCCTGCAATTTGTTTATCGAGCGTGTGTCTGGCTGTTTAAATGACATTCGCTATACAGAAGCCTACTATAACCTGGATGTGGCACAGGCAAGAGCGCTGAGAGCATTCCTTTATTTTTATATGGTGCGCATATGGGGAGATATCCCGTTCTCCACTTCCTCCGGGGAGGGAGGCAATTTTGATGCGATGTCTATTACCGGAAAAGATGCTATTTTAACCTTTGCTACGTCGGAGCTGAAGGAAGTGGCGGGTAAATTGCCGTATTTATATTCGACCATAGATCCGGATCAGATCTTTCCATCGAATTATTACAATGAAAGCGCTGATTACTGGGCAAATGCACCATTAACACGCCTGGCTGCCTATGCGTTGCTGGCTCATATTGCGGCATGGCAGGGAAATTATATAGATGCTTCGATCTATACTGAAGTGGTAGCAAATAATTATACCAAAAGCAATCTGGATTATGTTCCGGTATCCACTCTCGTAAGTCCTTCTGGTTTCTTTGCCGGCGGAACAAATAATTACAGACAGTTGATCGGGTTCAATTTTACTAAGGAGCGGGGCGAGACAACCGTAGATGGTCATATTGAAAATCTAACACTGGCTAATACCAATAGCTTCTACATGTCTAAAAAGCTTCCGGATATTTATGTAGATAAATCGACAATCGGAAATCTGTTTCCTTCAACCAATGGAAACGACGACCGGTTTGGATATGATTTTCAGTATACGCCCGCGCTTTTGTATACTACCTATTTTGAAAATTATAATGCTGAAATCCCGGTATTTAAAAAGATCCGGGTTGTAGACGGCGGTGTAAATACCGGTCAATTCGCTGTGTTTAATTCTTCTATTGTATTTACAAGACTGGAGGAAATATTGTTGCTGCGTGCAGAAGCGTTCGCTGCCCTGGGCAGAGAAGCAGATGCTCGTAATCTGTTAAATACACTGAGAGGAAAACGGTCAATCGACCCCGTTTCTCCGCTTCTTTCCGGCAGCCAGCTTATTGATGAAATATTCAGAGAGCGGAGGCGGGAGTTGATGGGTGAAGGTTGGAGATGGTATGATGTAGTGCGTGAGAAAAAGCTGCTGAATAATGATCCCACCTTCAATGCAATGGTCAAAAACGGGGGTATCTATTGGCCCATTGCGCAGGAAGTACTATCGCGGAACAATAAAATTGAACAGAACAATTATTGGAAATAATAAAATATTTTCTTGCAATGAGAACATTTGTTACGGTTATTATGGGGGTGGCTATTTTTTGTAGCCTAAGTGCCTGCAAAAAATCAAGCTCATATCGGGATTATGAAAACCATCTCGATGAGTTCAACGGATCTGCTTTACAATACCTGGAAGCACAAACAGGACAGTATGATTCTTTTTTATTAGCCATTAACAGGGTTCAGGGATTAAAAGATTCCCTGGCGGGGAAACCCATCACTTTGTTTGCTGTTTCTAATAAAAGCTTTGATCTGGCGCTGCAGAATATCAATACTGCCCGTGCAGATTCACTTCCGGTAATGCCTCCCGTATCTATCCGGACAATCGACCTGCCAACGCTGGATACGTTTCTCTGCCGTTATATCTTAAGAGGCCAATACTTATCAGATGATTTTTTGCAGTCTGGTGATGGGTTAAGGCTGCCTTCTATCAAATATGACTATGATATGGTGGCGCAGTTCATCAGCACCAATGCCTCAGGGTATATTGGCGGTGGACCAAGGGAGATAAAGTTTAGCGATCCCAAAAAATCCATATTTGTACGCTATTGGGTAAGTGTAAACACCATTACCACGGATATTAAAACAACTAATGGCATCGTAAATGTATTGCCTCCGGGACATGATTTTGGTTTTGGGGCAGATTTTGTACGGGCCGTAAATAAGCGATAACTGATTATTAAAGGATCATAAACATGTATATGATTACAAAAAGTTTAAGATTAATAGCTATATACCTGTGTGGAGGGATACTGGCGGCATCCTGTGGCAAAAAATATTTTCTGCCGAGGGAGCGGAACAATATCGGCGACGATGCACAGTTTAACCAGGCGGTATTTCAACCTGTATTGGGCCGTACAACGCAATACATGGGCATTTTTGTTCCGGGCAGTACTACGTTTCCTGCGCAATTCAGGATCATTAATGCAAGAAATGTAGCTACCGGGCAGTCGGCGCCTGAGCTCACAAATTTATACCCGGTTATGGTTTGGAAAAATGCGTATACAGGCAAGGAGACCTCTCTGGCCGAAATTGAGGCCAAGCGTGAGGAGCAGTACAGACCCGTGCTGGAGGTTGGCGGTTCCGGCCAGTTAACAATGTGGAGTATGGCCAAATCGTCCTTTATCCGCTCTTTGCCGGATTCGGGATATGTTTTCGATATCGAACTTTCAAATTCAGGGGGCAGAAGATATTTTACCAACTTCCTGCTGCAACCATTTAAGGAACGTCCCTTTGAGCCAACCAATTTAGATCCTATAACTGGTCAGCCGGTTACATACGGTACGCATCCGAGCCTTGTAACCAATATTACTGGAGATTCTACCAACGCCAATCTGTTGGCGTCGGATATTGATGTATTCATCCAGAAAGTTGCCAGTGGTACAACCAACAATAAACTGACCTTTCGTTTTTTTGATAAACAGTACAACCCCATCAACCCCGATCGCTTTGGGGCCACAGACTGGCCTAACCTGGTTCACGGGTTCAATATGACGAAAACCGCAACCGGCGTAAGCTATGATGTTTCTTATCCGCTACCGTCGGTAAAGCTTCCCACTAAGTATACCAATGGTGTGGGAGACCGGGCGCATTTGGTTTTTGCATATAATACGTTTGATTCGTTTGGTGCAATTGTACGTGCTTCTATGGCTTTTGATTTTTCAATATATGAGAATGCCAATTGGGAGATCATATTCGTATTCTCAAAGGACAATCCAAAATTTAATTGATAAAAGCGGGCAATAATCTCAAAACAGACTGACATGAATCTATACAAATATAGTATTATAGTTTTTCTAGTATCACTTTTAGGAGTTGCTTTCCCGTCTTTTGCTCAAGGCCAGGTAACTATAAAAGGGATGGTGAAAGATGCGCAATTAAAACAACCCGTAGATGGAGCTACCGTAACCACCGGTACCAGCACCACCAAGACCAGTGATGCGGGCGTGTTTACAATTGAAGCAAAACCGGGAGCTACAATTACCATTACGCACGTAGGGTATGCAGAAAAAAAATGGAAAGTGCCGGCAAAACCGGACGAGCTTGTAGAGATCCTTATGAACTCAAAAGACGATCCCATGGAGCAGGTAGTGGTGCAATCCTTTAAAACCGTGAAAAAATCGACCATGACGGGTGCCTCTACGGTGATCAGCGGCAAGGATCTGCAGGACAGGCCGGTATCGAATGTTATGGACCTTTTACAGGGAAGAGTAGCGGGTTTAAATATCCAGAATACAACAGGATCGCCCGGTTCGATGGCTACTATTAATATGCGGGGTGTATCCACCACGAATGTTTCCAGCAGCGGAAACCTTACACCTACTTCACCTTTATTTATTATCGATGGTGTACCCGTAGATGTAAACTCTAATTATCAATATGGGTTTGAATCCGGTGGCGCAGGCATCAGCCCGGTATCTCTGATACCTCCGGAAGATATTGAGAGCATGGAGTTTTTAAAGGATGCTGCAACCACTTCCCAGTATGGTTCAAAAGCAACCTATGGGGTAATTGTAATTACTACCAAACGCGGTCAGTCAAAAGTACCCATCATACAGTACAGCGGCAGCTATTTTTATACAACCCCGCCAAAACTGCGGTCTGTAATCGGCGGTCAGGAAGAGCGCAGGATCCGGTTAAATACGATTCTTAATTTTGACACAGCATCCCGGCAGTCGTCATTGGAATATATCAACAGATCTGCTTTGTTATCGGATAGTCTGAATCCGTACTGGAATAATTCTACAGACTGGCAGAGTTATTTTTACCGCACTACCAGCAACCATCAGCACAATATTAACGTGTCCGGAGGAGATCGTCGGTTTAACTACAAGGCCAACCTGAACTATTATAATCAGCAGGGGATTGTGGTCAACACAGGATTTCAACGCTATGGTCTGAATCTGGTGGGTAATTACATGCCAAGTGACCGCTTCTTTATGAGTATGAGCCTTACACAGCAACTGGGGTATAAGCAAAATGCTTCAGGTGTGGGGGCCTATCAAACGGGTATTGCCAATACAGCAAATACCAGCTCTCTTTATCCACCGCCTTCCTTATTCTCAAACAGCGAAGCGTTGGCAAGTGCTACTACAAAAAACAGTGGAAAGCTGAACAATACTACGGGAAGCCTCAACGTACAATATGAACCGATAAAAGGGATCCGGTTTACCAACCTGCTAACATATAATTATTCCAGCAATGCAAGCGACTATTTCCGTTCGCAATATCTGGCTCAGGATTCGGCGGGATTGTTTTCTTACAACGACCGGTCATATAACCTGTATAACCGGAGTGCAGTTAACTTTACCAAGATCGTTAATGACGTGCACAATTTTACGGCATATGCCTTCAATGAGATCACGAAAGAGGGCTACAGGGCGCATATGATCTATTTCAACCAACCGGCTGATGACCAGATCTGGGGACCTATTGGAAATAGTTTTACCAGAACTGCCGGAGGTACCTATAGTAATATTTCGGAAGGCCGTATCCATGCCTATGGCGGCGACTTTGCGTACAACTTTGCTGAAAAATATATTATTGACCTCTCCTACCGTTTGGATAATACTTCAACAAATGGTCCTACAAGAGGATATACAAAGAGTCCCGCTGTCAGTGGCCGGTGGAACTTTTACAAGGAAAAGCTTTTCAAAAATGCCAGCTGGTTGAATAGCGGTGCCATCAGGGCAAGTTGGGGAAAGAATATTAAACCCAACGGAACCATTTTTGATGTATATGGGAAATACCTGAACGGGCCGAGATATAATAATGGTCAAACGGTAGTAATCGATTTTGAAACGCTGCCCAACGTTGAGTTTGCACCGGAGGTAGCCGCAACAACAAATATCGGGCTTGATCTGGCGTTGTTTAACAAATTGAATATTACGGCAGATGCTTATTATAAGGCAATAGATAACCAGCTGGTAGAAAGCCCCTTATCAAATACCAACGGGTTCCAGCGGGTTGCGCTAAATGCACAGAGCATTGTGAACAGGGGGATTGAATTGGCGGCTACTCTTCAGTTGGTGCAGAAAGATGATTTCAGATGGAGCGTGAGCGCGAACGGAGCTTATAACGAAGCAACCCTGGCAAAACTGCCATCCGGCACCCGGTCGATCATAAAATATACCACGGATGCCAACTCTTCTATCCCGGTTATTAATAAGCTGGGTACAATACCCACCACAAACCTGCTGTATGTAAATAGAGGGGTATATGCAAATACTTCAGATGTTCCGGTGAATCCGGCAACCGGTTTGCGGTTGCAGTATGGCTCCGGACAAGGCCTCTTCTTTCAGGCCGGTGACCCTATTTGGGTAGATGTGAACGGTGACTATATTATAGATGATAATGACCTTGTGCCTGTAGGGAACCCCACTCCTAAACTTACAGGAGGTTTTAATACCCAAATAACCTATAAGGGCTTTACATTGAATGTGAATACATCTTTGTTCGCCTACCGGGATATCCTGAACCTGGTACTGGCAAATCAATTTGCGAACTATGGCAAACCAACGGATATAACAGCTTTAATACCGATTAACGGTTATAATTACTGGCAACCTGCCAATGCAGACAGATCCTCTGGCACCGTGGGCGCTATATACCCTAATCCCTATGATTTCAGACGGGCCAGTGCATTAGGACCTTTCCGGGCCAACCAGACCCTTTTCCTTGAAAACGGTACTTATTTTAAATTGGGATCAGTAGTATTGGCGTATAATATCGACCGCAACTTTTTAAGGAACTACGGAATCACATCCTGCAGATTATCGTTAAGCGGTAATAACCTGTACAATTTTACAAAATACAGCGGCGTAAATCCGGAGCAGGTGTCAACGTTGGGCCGTGATATTTCCGGGGGATATCCGCTGGCCAAAACATATTCATTCTCAGTGAGCATACAGTTTTAAATATTTCTACCATGAAACATGTATTTAAAAGTTTAATCATAATAGCATTGCTAACGAGTTTTTCGGGGTGTAAGAAGTTTTTGAATGTGGATCCGCCAAGCGATCTTTCGGGTAATAATTTCTGGAGGAACAAGGGAGATGTAGAACGCTTTGTGAACGGCTTGTATGAACTGTTCCGGGAAGCGGTTTACCGGCCGGATATGACCGCTGGTGCCGGGGACGGCGAATTTCCATTCTTTACCTGGAGTGGCGATATGCGGGGGGCTCCAGTGCTGGCGAATTCTCCTTCAAACAGGCGGTATATTACAGAACTGTCAAACAATAATCTGAATACGGTGGTAAATAATATTCCTTCTTACTCAGATCTGTTTAATGCCAAACGGTTTACGCAATGGAACCGGTTTTTTAAAGTGATTGCATCTGCAAATATCGCTGTAGATCGTATACCAACCGTACCCAATATTTCATTCTCGGAGGACGATGCAAAAAGGTATGTGGCTGAGGCGATCTTTATCCGGAATATGGCTTACTTTTTTATGGTACGGCTTTGGGGCGATATACCATATTATACCCAGCCTTACTTTGACGGCCGGCTGGCACGTATGAACCAGGTGGAGGTATTGCAAAAATGCCTGGCCGATCTGGAACCTGTATACAAAGATCTTCCCTGGACCTATTCGGATCCTACACAGATTGCTGTAAGAGCCATGCGGGGTTCGGGTGCCGTACTGCTGATGCATATAAATATGTGGCTTGCAGGATTTGACTCACCCAATGCCACCACTTATTACAACAATGTGAATACGTTGGCTACCGATATCATCAATGGTAATGGAGGGGCATACCAACTCCTGCCGCTCAGCCAGACAAAAGTGATCTTTAAGGGAAGAAGCAAAGAAGGACTGTTTGAAATTCCTCAGAATGTGAACTACGGCGAAAGTTTCGGATGGTCTGCATTTTCAGATAATGTGCTGTATGCTCCCTATAAGAACTACCAGATTACGACCAGCTACCTGTCTTATTTACCGGCCTTTATGCAGAAGTTATTTCCGCAGGGAAGCTCTGATCAGCGGATCTCCGCCTGGTATGATCCGGCCACTATGTATAGCGGGGGTAATAAATTCCTGATGTTAAAATTTGCCAACGTATATGCGAACCAGAATGCGGAGGATGTAAACCCGGATGATAACCAAACCGTTTTCAGACTGCCTGATATTTATCTTCTGCAGGCGGAGGCATTGAATAAGCTGGGAAAAACTGCGGATGCACTTGCGGCGGTGAATGTTGTAAGAAACAGGGCTGGCGCTACTCCCCTTGCTGGCCTGGTAGGTGATGAGCTGGATAAGGAGATCTTTTTTGAACGTTGCCGTGAGTTTATGGGTGAAGGTCTCTACTGGTATGATGTGGTGCGGACAAAACGCATTATTGATCCTAGTTACGAGTTCGGCTACCACTGCTCTGTAAGCCAGTTTGCTGCAGGTGCCTGGACATGGCCTTTAGATGGTACGAACGACGATAACGCCGTAACCAAAGGAAATCCATTAATTACTGTAAATACATACTGGCAGTAATGCCCATTTGTATATATTAAATATAAATAGACATGAAAAGATATTGGTATGTGATGATTGTTGTTCTTGGGTTTGCTGCCTGTAAAAAGAACGACTATTATAAGGATAGCGGTACGCATGATCCCAATTTTAAGGGAAACGTATTGCAATACCTGCAATCTAAACCCGGACAATTTGATTCCGTAGCAAAACTGATAAAAATTGCCGGTATGGAAAGTGTTTTTCAGAATGAGGAGATAACGTTTTTTGCCCCCTCCGATTCAAGTATCCGGGCGTCCATCGATATCACTAATATGAACCTGGCCAGTATTGGTCTGAATCCTATTAACAGGATGGATCAGATAAAACCGGCAGTATGGAGAAAATACCTGGCTTTATACCTCTTTAAAGGGGCAAAATCGCTGAACGATTATCCGCAAATTGATTTTGGTAATTTTTCAGCGTTCAGCGGCCAGATTTATTATTCCTATGACGGATACCCGATGAATATCGGTGCCGTTTACCAGGACGCAGGCGGTATCAAATATGCAGGGTATCGAATGCTCTATCTTTCCTATATCGGTTCGCTATCCAGTCCTAAGGATGTTAGTACGTGGGTTTCCATAAGTGTTGCTTCTGCAAATATCCATCCGTCTAACGGATATGTGCATGCGTTGCGGTATGGAATTACACTCGTTGGAAATGGCGGCAATATTGATTTATCTGCCTTTGGTTTTCTCCCTGGTCTTTTATCACTGGATGCTGTAAAGGCTGGTATAAACTATTAAACGAAGATGATTATGATGAAGAGATTTTTCTTAATAAATTGCCTGGCTGTGGCCTGTATTGGCATACTGGCTATTTCCTGCCAAAAAACAAATACAGCCGGCGGCGAAGGGATCTACCCTCCTGGGCCCAAGGCTGCTGTAAAGTTTTTAGATACTAAACTTTCACCTGCCACCGGAACAGAGGGAACAGTTGTAACCATCCCTGTAAGCGGTCTGGGGGGTAAAAAAGGACAGTTCAAATGCTTTTTGGGAGGAACCGAAGTTGAGGTGCTGGATGTAACGGATCAAACGGTGTCTGTAAAAATACCCTCGAACGCGAGTACTGCAAACATCTACTTTTTATATAACGGCGAAACATTTTTCGGGCCCAGGTTTACCGTTCAGGGTAAGCTGTATATCGACCCCGGTTTTAATACCGATGCCAGTCAGTCCCGCGGTTCCATCAATGGCATCACCCCTTATGGCGATGGAAACTTTATCCTTTATGGCTTTTTCAATTTTTATAATGGGTCTGATTTAAAGGGTCTGGCCACTGTTGATGCCAACGGAAAATTGACCTCCCGGCAGATCTATACTGGTCCGGCTAACTCACTGGGACTTACCCCCACAGCCGTAGGAAACCTTATCCGGTTGAATGACGGAAGGTTTGTAATGGTGGGCGGTTTTACAGAGGCCAGCAATGTGGTGCGGAATCTATCCGGCATTGCAAGAATCAAAACAGGATCATCAGCAGACAGCATCGAAACCCAACGCTACCAGGTGCCGAATGCAGATGCGTTCAACTTCCCCGATCGAAGCTGGGTAACGGGCTCCTCCATCAATGGCGGTGCAGATAAACCGATTGCAAAGATTTTTGTTACCGGTGACGGCCAGCATTATATCCTTGTTGGTAATTTTGAAAAATATCAAAGCACCTATTATCCCGGATCGGTATGGAATAATCTGCAACAGGACCAGATTGGAATACGGCAGATAATGAGCATAAAGCCCGACGGATCTTTTGATTCAACCTTCAACTATAATTATGCTACTAAATCAGGTTTTGCCGGTGGAAATGCATTTTTAAATGATGCCATACAGGGCTCTGACGGGAATATCGTAATTGTAGGAAACTTTACAAGTTTCCACAATCAACAGGTTTCCCGGATCGTGAAGATAAGTGCGACTACCGGACTGGTAATGCCCTTTAATACCGGTTCTGGTTTTGACGGGGTAGTTACCCGGATATTTTATAATGCTACCAGCCAAAAGTACCTGGTTAACGGCATCTTCCAGCATTTTAACGGAACAGCTACAAATGGCCTGGCAATGCTGAATGCCGACGGGTCTTTATATAACGGCTTTAATGTAAAAAATTATGACGGAACGATCGGGTTTGCCAAACAGTTAAGCAACGGCAAGGTTGTTATTGCCGGAAGTTTTACAACCTACGACGGTGTGGCCAGACCTGGATTTGCAGTGCTGAATGCAGATGGTTCGCTGGCTGCAGGATATAACAACACCGGGTATTTTAATGGTTATATAGCAGATATATTGGAAACCACAGCTACCGGTACCGGCCTGCCTGCGTTGTTCATCGTAGGAAATTTTAGCCGGTTTGATGCCCTGCCAGTGGCAAACATCGTAAAGGTAATTATGGCAAATTAAATGATGATAAACTCATTTTTGAATATGAAAAAAATAATAGGTAAAAGCGTTTCCCGTCGGTTGAGTGTTTTGTTGATATGGGGTTCGTTCTTTGCACTGGCGTCCTGCAATAAAACGAATAATGCAACGCTTACAAGTTCAACTTCGGGCGAAGGAGCAGTAGCACAAAAGCCCAAAGTACTTTTCATTGTGGTAGATGGAGCCATGGGCACTGAGGTAAAGGCAGCAGCACCTCCCACATTGATGCAAATGACTGACCATGCTATTTATTCCTGGGATGGTCTTACCAGCTATGTGAACAATGAAGTTACTAACTCCTCTACATGGGCTACGCTTTTAACAGGTGTAAACAATGATAAGCATGGAGTGACAACAGATCTTTCTACAGCGAACCTGGTAAGTTATCCCACGCTGTTTACAAGATTGAAGGCATTGCGCCCCGGCACAAGAACGGTTTCTTTATCGTCTTCCAACGCATTAAAAGGCAATCTTACAACAGATGCCACTGTTTCAACCGGTTTTAACGGAGATGATGCAGCAACAAAGGGCGCTGCTGTAAATGAGCTCAAAACCAACGACCCCGATTTTCTTTTTGTACAGTTTCATGCAGTAGATGCCGCTGGAGCCACCAACGGATATAGCAACAGCCAGCCTGCCTACAACGCAGCGATCCGGCAAACAGACGCTTATATCGGGGAGCTGATCAACGCTGTAAAAGGAAGAGCCGGCTATCCCAATGAAAACTGGCTGATCGTAGTTACATCGAATAAGGGAAACAACACCCCTTTTATACCCGTTGGGGCAGCCTGGTCGGCATTCAATGATCAGCGCCATAATACCTTTGTATTTTATTACAATCCGCGGTTTACAGCAAAAGCTACTGCAAAACCCATAGGGATACTGCCATACGCAGGACAAACGCCGAGCTATACGATCAATGGAGGTACAGCCCCAACAAATAACGGAGGTTCAGTACCCGCGTCGCAACTGGGGTCTTTAATGGACTTTGGCCCCGGCTCAGAATTTACAATGCAGTGTAAGGTTAAAATTCCAACGGGTAGCTCCTTCTATCCGTCATTCCTGGGTAAAATGGCAGAGTTCGATGATGGGAAGGCATTGCCCGGGTTTGTATTCTTTCTGG
Source organism: Niabella pedocola (assembly GCF_021044425.1). Taxonomy (GTDB): domain Bacteria; phylum Bacteroidota; class Bacteroidia; order Chitinophagales; family Chitinophagaceae; genus Niabella; species Niabella pedocola. Next base: position 2,520,101 of record NZ_JAJNEC010000005.1, read on the forward strand.
AAGGGGCCGCCTGGCAGTTTACAGCAAGACCCACTTCGGGAGGTCGTACACAATCAGTAGGCGCTAATGTGATGGACGGCCAGTGGCATACGTTAACCGGGGTGATAAGAAACCAGGCCGGACAAAGGAAGTTGATTGCATTTACAGATGGCGTTAAGAATACCAGCAAGGATATTACAATGTCGAATGATTATAAAAACCCTGCAGATTTTGTTGTAGGCTGGAGACCTGGTTCAAATGGGGGAGGCGCTATAAACGGGATCCTGATCACAGATATCCGCGTTTATAAAACGGCGTTAAGTGATGTCTATATCAGCAATAACTATTGTTCTACAGAGGCACTGGCCACCGATACTGCAACGAGCAAACTGGTGGCCTTCTGGCCGAGTCTGGAAGTGCTTACCGATGGTACCAAGAACTGGCTGAAAGACTATAGTGGAAATAATAACAATATAGTACTAAAAGGCAGCGGACAGGTTTCTTTTTCAGAAACCACCACCAGGGTGTGTCCGCCGGTAAGTGTGGCTACTTATAAAACTGTTCCTTCAAACGTGGATGCATTACCGCTTATTTATGGGTGGTTTGGTATCAGTATACAAGGTTCCTGGAGTCTGGATGGAAGCATATGGGTTCCCTCGTACAATGACATTGCGAATCAGTAAAATAATATAGCGATTATGTTGCAACGATATATAAAATGTTTTGGAGCCATACTGGCCATTACCACTGCGATGATGTCATGTGGTAAGAAAGATTTTAATGTGGATACCGCACCTCCTGATGTAGGAGGAAGCAAGGACAGTGCACAGCAGCTCATTGATACCATGCTAAAGTTCGATGGCAGTAAGATTGTGCAGGCGGCTGCTTTCCCCGGTCTTGTTTGTGATAATGAGCCCCGGCTGGCCACGGTAACACTTACACTGGATATGAATTATAAAAGTGTAGGAGTGAACCTGCGGATGTCGAAGCCGCCGGAGCCTTTATTCAGCACCGGATATTATGCAGGCCCCGGGGAATTGATCACGGTAGATATTCCACAGGGAATGTATCAGATGTCTGCCCAAATCGGCGGCTGGACGGATGATGTAGGATCATATCCCAATCCACCCCGGGATGCCGTTGTTTATACTAAACAACAACTTTCTCCCGGCCGCAACTATCTAAGGAACCTTTACGGTGGTACAATATACCTCAATGCCGCAGTACCCGTGGTAAATCCGGTTACTGTTACAATGGGAAATGTGATCAAATCACCTGACTTTGTGCTAGGTGAAAGCAAGGACGTGGAGTGGAAGACCCGGTTGCAAAATTCCTGTGTTCCCTGGCTGGAACTGCGCAGCAGATTTGTTTCCTTCCTGGTACCGAGAGACCGTTGCCTGACAACCTCTTTTCCCAGCATGGAAACGGCTTTAAAGCAGTGGGACAGCATCATCGTAAATGACTACCAGGGCTGGGAAGGATTGTCTCAAAATCCTGCAGATCCTGTTGACCAGGCACCTATTATCGCGTACCGGATCGTGTATGAAAATGCAATGGCGCCCGGGGTAGGCGGACATAATGGAAATCCGGTAGTGGTGGCCAATACATCCAGCTGGTTTGACGGGTTGGTAAATGTAACCAATCCAAGAGCAGATGGTCTTTGGGGATTGCTGCATGAAATAGGACATAATAACCAGCAAACGGCCTACTGGAGCTGGTCTACCCTGGGGGAAACGACCAATAACCTGTTCTCGTTCAAAGTGGCCAACCGGATGTACCGCTCGGGTCTTTCCAACACCTGGCTGCCCAATCACCCGGCACTGGCAACGGATTTTCCAAATGCGCTTGCATTTGCGGCGGCTGCAGGGGCCAAAAATTTCGATGGTACAACAGATACCCGCATTAACTCACCTTTTGCAAGAATGACGCCCTTTATTCAGATTTTTGATTATATAAAGCCGAACATGGCGGGTGTTAACAAAAGCAATAAAGATGGCTGGGCGTTTATGGGTGAATTGTACAAACAGGCCAGAAGGGCTCCGCGTCCGAACGTTTCCGACCTCACCATGCACGACTTTGTATACCGGGCCCTTTGTAACATGACACAATATGACTGGCTGGCTTTCTTTAAGGCATGGGGTATCAGCATCAGTGACCTGGCTGCCGAGGAAATGGGGAATCTCTATGGCCCGATCGGATTCAAGGCATGGGAATACAATCCGCTGACCAGAACGGGTGGTACCGGGGTATATGTTTCGGATGATTACAATCCTGCCAACTGGAAAATTGCCGGGTTCTCAAGTGAGGAACCGGAAGGTGAAGGTCCTCCCAATGGTCAGGCGATTAGTATATTAGATGGCGACATCAATACTTTCTGGCATTCCCAATGGGATATTGATGTGGCGCCGGAACCACCGCACTGGATTGCCGTGGATCTTAAAAAACGCCTGAACTTCAGCGCCTTTAAATTTGTTCAAAGGCAAAATAATTCTGATGTACGGCCCAAGAAAGTATACATTGATTACAGCAATGATATCAGCAACGGGGGCGTATCCAATGAGGCCAACTGGACCACGGTATCTGCAGGCGGCTATGCACTATCCACAGGTGTTCTGGGATATCAGACAATAGCGCTTGGAACCAATGTAAGCGCGCGTTATGTACGGGTGCGTATTCAGAGCACTGCGGATATCAACAATGGAGATATTTATGCAGCGATAGCCGAGTTTGCAATCACACAATAGAATTAACTTTATAAAAGAAGAAGATGAAATATCTGGTTATAATTTTTTCTGCGGTTCTTGTATTTTCTGGGATGGCGGGTCTTCACTCCTGCCAGCGTTATCCGGACAACCCGCCTTATTTTCAGCCGTATGATTCTGCGTCAATACCGAAGGATCGGCGCGTGCTGGTTATTGCTGTTGACGGTCTGCAATCTGACGCGTTTAAAGCGGCGGCCACCCCTAACTATACGGCGTTGCTGGCGAATGCAAAGTATACCTGGGATGCCAAATCGGATATTATTTCCAGGAGCGCTTCTTCGTGGAAAACGCTCACCAGCGGTGTAACATACAGCTCACACCATATTGCAGACAGCAATTTTATGGCCTCTAATGTAGATTACTCCGGTGATTTTGAAGGAGGATTGAATACACCAAAGAACTACCCCTCGGTATTTTATTTTATCGCCCGGTCAAAGATCTTTAATGCACAAACAGCGATCTTATCCAGCTGGGGAACAATGGTGAGCAATGTTGCCAATGAAGCACGGGTGAAGGGTGTTTTAAATAATGATGTTGCGGTAAAGGATTCTGCCCTGAAGCTGATAAAGAACAGCGATCCAAAATTGGTGATGCTGCACTTTAGCGGACCTGCAAAGCTTGTATCCGACCCTTCAAGCGCTGCCAGTTTTTCGGCAAGCTCACCAGACTATGTAAATGCGCTTAAAACGGTTGATGGATATATCGGGGACATCATGACCACATTAAAAGCACGGCCCAACTATAACACAACGGAGGACTGGCTGGTAGTGATCGCTGGTACGCACGGAGGGGTTAATAAATCTTTTGGCGGCACTTCTGATGCTGAAACGAATGTACCAACCTTATATTATAACAAAAGCTTTAAGAAGCAGGAGTTTACAAAACAAGGAAGTTATTCCGCCGTTAAAATGGATATGGCGGCTGGTATTTCTGCTTCGGCTGATGATGCAGACGGTTCCTTTAACCCGGGTACATCCAAGCAGCTGACAATCCAGTTCAAATTTAAAGGATCGGCTTCCGGATACCCGCACGTATTCTCAAAATGGAGCGGTACCTGGTCGAGCGGCAGTGGCTGGAGCATTTACAGGAACGATGATAACCGCTGGGGTTTTTCATTCAGAAGTACAACCGGAAGCGAGCGTAGGGTGCAGCCTACAGAAGGACCATTGGTTTTTGATAATAAATGGCATACCCTTACCGTGGTTATTTATGATAGTGCAAGCAAACGGTGGATCAAGCGGTTTACAGACAACCAGCGCCTGAATGACCCGGCGGGTACCGGCTCAAGAGGACGGGAGATAACCGGCTATGGCGATATCTCTTCCGCGGCGCCGTTAACCATCGGCGTGCCTAAAGACGGGAATACCGGATCTTCATTCAATATTGCAGACGTAAAGATCTTTAACACGGCCCTGGATGATGCTACCATTGTGAACAGCTTATGTTTGGAGGATTACACCAAGCACAGCAAAATCGGTAATATGATCGGTTATTGGCCCTGTAATGACGGAGTAGGAAATCTGATGGCCAATAAGATCAATTCAGGTAAGAACTTTACGCTTGCGGGTGCCTATAAATGGACGATCCTGACAGATTATCCCTGTAACTTTACACCCACACCGCCGGTAGGTAAAACAACCTTATTCCTTAAGAATATTGATATTTCCGCTCAGATATTTTACTGGCTCCAGCTTTCTGTTCCTGCTACCTGGGACCTGGAAGGCAACATCTGGCTGACACCTTTTGAGAATGAGTTTATAAAAATTTAGTAAAGCAGCGCTCTGTAAGGATCTGCAAAAGTTATAAGCAGACAGGTCAAAAAAAGAGATTGTATCAAGAGTCTTCTGATAATACCAAAGGGCATTGATACGATCTCTTTTTTGCTGATTGCAGAAAGAGATCGTAAAGGACTTCCTGTTATTGCGGTAAATAGTGTGGAAATTTTAATTCACCGTACTATTCCTCAACGGCCTGCCTGCCCTTACGCCCGTATGTTTCCCTTCATCTACCGTTACCTTCCCGTTCACAAGCACATATTGAAACCCTGTGGAGTAGGCATGCGGCTTGTCAAATGTAGCCCGGTCCTGTACTTTTTCGGGATCAAAGATCACAATATCGGCTGCCATGCCTTCTTTGAGCAGGCCACGGTCGGAGAGGTTGAATTTCTGGGCCGGTAATGAGGTCATGCGGCGGATGGCTTCTTCCAGGGAAATCACTTTTTCATCCCGTACATATTTTGCCAGCACCCGGGCATTGGTGCCATAACCGCGGGGATGGGGCATACCCTCATTCATGATGCGGATGGAAGCATCACTGGCAAACATATTATAGGGATACTTCATGATGTATTTTACATCCTCCTCGCCCATACCGTGGAAAACGGCGCTGGCACCTCCGCTCATCATAATGTCGATAACCGTTAATGCCTCTTCCTTTGCCTTGTGTTTACGGCCCTTCATCAGGTTGATCTGCTCAATGCTTTTGCCATTGTAACTGGTATCGGGTTTATAATAGGCTACTACAGCGTAACTGAAATGTTTTAACTTCCGTTGCTTCAGGCTTTTCAGCATGTCGCTGATCACATATTTCCGTATTTCGGGCCGCTGCAGGCGTGCGCGGATACTGTCCTGCCCGTCTGCAAGCACCTCGCTGGGCAACAGGGTGCTGATGGAGGTGCTGCTCGCGGTATAGGGGTATTGATCAATGGTTACATCAATGCCCTCCCGACGCGCGTTTTCCACCATGGCTACGGTTTCCTTACTGCGTCCCCAGTTTTGCTGGCCGCTTAGTTTAAAATGCGAGATCTCTACGGGGATGGCGGCTTCACGCCCGATTTGCAATGCTTCCCGGATAGCGTCGGCTACCTGGCTGCCCTCACTGCGCATATGCGTAGCGTAAACACCATGGTACCGGGCTGCTACCTTTGCCAGTGCAATGATCTCATCGGAGTGCGCATAAGTGCCGGGTATGTAAATGAGGCCCGTAGATAATCCCACCGCCCCATCCTTCATAGCCTGCATGATCAATGTCTCCATTTTCTTAAGCTCTTCAGCCGATGGCGCACGGTTGGCGCGGCCCAGCACGGCTTTTCGTACGTCGTTATGCCCGATAAGGGTGGCCACATTGATGGACAGCCTGAGTGAATCGAGCCAACGGAAATACCGGCCGATATTCAGGTTGGAGGCACCGCAGTTTCCGGCAACTACAGTAGTAACGCCATCATAGATAAAGCTCTGTGCCAGGGGATCCTTATCTTCATCGCCTTCGATATGGGTATGTACGTCGATAAATCCAGGTGCCACAATAAGCCCTTCTGCCGCGATGGTACTGGCTGCACGATAGTTGAGGTTTTTGCCAATGGCCAGTATCTTTCCACCGGCAACCGCAATATCCCCGTAAAACCAGTTGTTACCGGTACCGTTAATGATCTTTCCGTTCCGGATGAGGACATCGCAGGAAGTTTGTGCCAGGTCCGGTAACGCACCCAGCAGGCAGATCGACAGCAGTGCTATTTTGTTGAACATAGCAGGTAAGGTACAAAAAAAGTACGAATGCCCCTGAAACGCAGCGATGCAGAAACGCTTTGTGCTGCCGGAATTGTGTAACGGTTCTGAAACCGCACTGCTCTTTTTAACCACAAAAAAGGAAGCGATAAATTTTTACCGCTTCCCAAATCCATTATCTTCTGTCCACTACAAGATCAGTGCTGCCGTATGCGTTATGCAAGCAACGGATCACTAAAAGATTCCTTACCGCTTTCTACACGCCCGGCATACCGCCGTTCAAAATTTTTATCAGCCTTGTTAAAAACGGAAAAGTCGTACCAGCCAAAGCTTTTTTCCAGCAGCAGTACCAGGTGCTGGGTTCCCATAGGAGGCAGTTTGCGCGAAAGTTCCCGTTGCCCATAGCTGTTATCCCTGATGGTAAGCTCTTGTTGCCGGTCCGAATGATTGCGGATGATCAGTTGTACCTGTCCGTATCGCTTTCCGCCGCCGGCCACATACCTGCATTCAACAGAAATCCGGGCTTCATCGCTATGGCCTTTTACTTCCCGGTAAAAGCCGTTGGGGCCAAACAGCGCGAGGTGATAATCCTTCCCCGCAAAGCCACTCAGCGGTATCGGGTATTGGAGTGTTTCCCCGGCGGCTACGGCAAAGGACCAGTTGCGGTTGAGAATCTTTTGGCCATTGGTATCCGCGTAAGGAAGATACGCATATAAAGAGAAAGGACTACCCATCGACTGCTCTTTGAACATAGTAGTACCGGCATTTAGCACCAGTTGTATATGCCGGCGGTCTGTATCCAATTGGGCGTCGGCATACAGCTCATAAGGAAGCGGATTGGATGGCTTTAATCCCTTTTCCTGCATAAAATAATTACGGGTTTTGCTGAAATTGGAACGGATGGACTGGATCTCGGCTGCAGATAGCGGAGATACACCCTGCGGGATGGGACGGTAACGGGCTTCATCGATCCGTTGCAGGAAGGCATTCCGCTTCAGGAACTCCGGTTGCTTTACGGCTTCGCCGTTATAAGGGCGGAATACGGATGAGAGATCGCCGCATATAGCCCTGCGCCATTCAGAAAGGTGCGGAAGCTGTAACTTTTTACCGGTTTTGCGGGATGCGAACTGCTCGATAAACTGTACCACCGAAGTGTGATCAAAAACCTGTGAATTCACATAGCCACCCCGGGACCAGGGGCTGGCCACTACAAAGGGTACCCGGTAGCCCAGCCCGATAGCACCTTCGCGCGCGTTTGCTTTACTTACGCCTTTGAGACGGATCTCATCATCAAGGGTTACAAATTCTTTGTCGATACCGGTGATACCGGTGGATACGGCTCCCGTGGAAGGGTTCCGGAAATCCGGAGCGGTAAATGGTGGTACATGATCAAAATAACCGTCGTTTTCATCATAGGTGAGGATGAAAACGGTCTTTTTCCAGATTTCCTCATTATGTGTAAGAATGTCCAGCACCTCTGAAACATACCAGGCGCCAAACCACGGTGCAGAAGGGTGATCGGAAAAATACTGCGGGGCTACCAGCCAGGAAACGGCCGGAAGTTTGCCCTCTTTTACATCTTTCCGGAAATTGGCGAGCACATCTGATTTAGGAACCTGCATTTTCCGTTTGGTGCCGTGGTCATCGTACTCGATGGTTTCAGTTTGATGATAATCGGGATCAAAATCGTTGGTGGCAAAGGCCTTGTCGTGCAGGGCCTGCTGATCTTTAGTCAATGGTTCTGCCAGTTCTTTACGGCAGCGCTCCAGTTCCGCCTCATAGCGCTTTTTGCGTTCGCGCAAACCGTTCAGCGCCCGTTTGATTTTTTGATCGTCCGGCTGCTCGATCGCTTTTTGCTCTAGTTCCGGCAATTCTTTTTCAAGGGCTGCCAGCCGTTGTACAAGATATTGTTCGTATTTGCGGGAGCGGCGTACCCGGAACCGGGTAAACCATTCGAGCGGGTTGTCTGTAAAATTGCTCAGCCAGGCGTCGGCTTCTCCTTGAAGACCCGTGGGCAGACTTAATTCATTTTGATACACTTTCCAGGAGACGTCATGTTCCTGCAGCAGTTCAGGCAGGGTTTTCCAGTCGCTTTCCGCGCTGTAGTCCGATTCGCTGTTACGCACCAGGGCGGGGCTGGATGCCTGTCCGTCCTTACGAAGCGTGCCCGACCAGAAATACAACCGGTTAGGGGTGGTGCCGGTAAGCGAAGAACAGAAATGCTGATCGCATACGGTAAATGCATCGGCAAGGGCATAGTTAAACGGAATATCCTCGCGGGTATAATAGCCCAGGGTCATGGGTTGCCCTTCAAACCCCTTATAACCGGTTCTTTTGGCAACCAGCCATTGATCATACTGACCGTTGTTGCGGGCATCCACCTGGTCGCCCCAGCTATGCGGCAGGCCACCCATCCAGGTGATCTTCGTTTGCTGCATATCCAGGCGAAAAGGCAGATAGGATTTCTGCTCTTTATCTGTCTGCAGCCAAACGGGACTGCCATCAGCCAGTTTCAGCACCCGCGGATCATTAAAACCCCGCACTCCTTTTAAGGCCCCAAAGCAATGATCAAAAGATCGGTTTTCCTGCATCAGCATTACGATATGTTCGGCATCTTCAAACGTGGAGCCTTTGGCCGGGTTAATGGCCATTGCTTTTTGGATGGATGCAGGAAGTACGGAGAACACCCCTGCACCACCGGCCAGCAAACTGGTCTTTTTTAAAAAGTCTCTTCTTGAAAAATCGATCGGCATATGTTTAAAGTTTCGGGTTTCTGGTTTGAAGTTTCAGGTCGTCCGATCTGGTACCTCAAACATTGAACAAAAAAAACAGGTATGAGCGATTATACAACTCATACCTGCAAAATAGTTTTTATTTATGAATGAGAAACACAGATGATTATTTCAGTAACCACATTACCTGGTTGGCATCATCACTACCTCCATATTGCGATTGAATGGCAGCTGCAACATTATCGGCATTTACATCCAGTTCTGATTGCGGATAAAGCCAGCGCACCGGGAACTGGGTAGCGGGAAGATTGCGGTTGGTTGCTGAGTTTAAGACGAATGCCGGGTAGCCGGTGCGTCTGTTCTCATACCAGGCATTATAATCGCAGCCCTGTAAGAACCCAGCAAGATATTTTTGTGTAATGATCTGTTTGATCTGGTTTTCTGAATTACCGGTAAGCGCTACCGCCGCTGTGGTAGGGTAATTTGCAATATACGTTGCATCCATTGCCATTCCGTGTGTATAAGCTGCCGGTGTATAATTTACAAGGAAGTTCATGGAACTTTGAATGCCGGCTGCATAATAGGATTGGGCGCCGGTTCCGGTGATCCAGCCTCTTACAGTAGCTTCGGCTAAAATAAACTGGAGATCCCAATAATTTAAAAGCCCTACCGGCTCGGCATTAAACAGGTCTTTATACCGGTTGTTGAAGTCGCAGAATTTTCCGGCAGCTCTTGCAGCCGTAGTACTGGAAAAAGGGTCGGAGGCTTCTACACCAATATAAGCATCCCAGTCAGACGCTGGTTTACCTGCGGTGATCTGTGTGGGGGCTGGTTCTGCATAGTAAAACAGCCTTCTGTCCTGCAGATTTTTTAACGGCGTAATTAACGTAGCGCCTACCATCGGATAGATCGTAAATGAATTGAGTTGGATAGGCGTATTGCTCCACGGGTAAGCATAGCCAGCCGTGTTGACATATTTTACCGCGAAATTATCATTGTAATCGCGCATCAGCGGCCGGTTAGCTACAATATCCTTAAAACGGCTTATCACGTTCAGGTCGGCATCACCGGTTTTTTTATGTAGTTGCATCAATACATGCAGCTCGAAAGTATTGGTAAGCCGACGCCATTTATCAACACTTCCGCTGTAGATAAAGTCGCCTGAAAAATCGGTGCCTGAAGCAAATAAGGTATTGGCGCTGTCCAGCTCATTCAATATACCTTTAAACACATCTTTCTGGCTGTCATATTTGGGCTTAATAATGCCGTCGCTTTGCCCCTTAAGCGCATCGGAATAAGGAATATCACCTACCTGCATCGACAGTTGGTAAAACTGCCAGGCCCGTATAAAATGAGCCAGCGCTGAATAGGCGTTTTTTATTCCTGTGGGCTCCGTAGCTGCGTAGTTAAGCATCGGAGCCACATTCCGTAACACCGATAAGCGGCCAAAGCCTGTGCGGGCTATTTTATTATATTGGAAGTCTACCTGGTTTTCGGTCCAAAGCACATATTTAGACAGCATAAAGGGCTGGCAAAAACCTTTGGTACTTGTTATATCGCTTGATGTAATCGATGTGATCATGTTGGTAGCCAGCCATGCATCTGTAGATGTGGTAGACTTGTCCGGGTTCGTATTGATCTCATCAAACTTCTGGGTACATGATACAAGAGCTGTGACCGTAACCAGTGGTATTGTTATATATTTTAGAAATAGTTTCATTACATTTTTTTTTAAAGTCATACAATTCTCGTTTTCTTATAATCCAAGCTTAATATTCAAACCCAGCATCCGTTGTGAAGGAGCGTTTAGGTTTTCTGTACCTAAATCCGGATCAGAGAAAGTGAACTTTGTCCACAGGAATACATTTTGTGCGGTTAAGGATACCGAAGCATTTTTAATACCGGTCTTGCTATACAATTTTGAAGGGATTTTATAGCCTAACGATACTTCTCTTAATTTAACGAAGGACTGGCTCTTTAAACCGTGCTCATAGCTATCCGTGTTATTCAGCTCACGCATATAATCCTGGTAACCTACTGCCACATCATTGGGCGCAAATACTCGGGTATCGGTAAGGATGCGGCCATATTTATCGTACGTAGCTTCTCCGGAAACAACTTTTACACCCTCGCCCACATAATTGGTAAGGCCGTTTACTACCTGGTCATAGCGCCATTTGGTATCTGTTTCGGGGTTGGTACCGCTGTCGAACATTTTATTCCAGATATAATCATACATGATGCCGCCAATGCGTCCGTCGATGCTAATGCCGATGATGAAATTGTTGATGGCAAAATTGTTTACAAAGCCAAAAGAAAATTTAGGATCTGTATACCCCATATTGGCTTCGTACGGACTTGAGGCAACCAGGCCGCCAACCAGGATGAGGTTACCCTGCGGATCTCTTAACAGGGGCTGGGACACATACACATCTTTTCTTGCGCCTGTTTTTATCCAAAGCTTGTCTGCTGTAGTGGGCGCAAGATCAACATAATACTGATGGTTAAAAGAGTAGTTAACCAAAGAACGCCATTCGAAGTTTTTTCTTTTAATAATGGCACCATCCACTGTTACCTCAATACCTTTTCTTACATAGGTTTCGGGGGTATTGATTAAGATTGAAGAAAAACCGGAAGCAGATGAAATGGTCGGACTGAACTGCTGGTCGTAATAGTATTTATTAAAATATGCAATATCAAAATGCAGGCGACCTTTAAGGAAATAGGCCTCTGTACCAACCTCCCATGTTCTTGTAGAAGATGGTATCAGTGCTGCCGGCATTATATCAGACGGATAACTTGAGCTCGGCAGTCCCCATGATGTAGAAGGGGTATACGTGCGGTTGTTATCATATACTCCTGCAGGTTTTTTACTTTGGGTCCAGGAACCCCGTATTTTCCAAAGATCCACTGACTGGGGCAGTTTGATAAACTGGGAAAGGATAATGCTGCTGGCAATTGAGGGATAAAAATAAGACCGCTGTGCCGCCGACAGCGTGGAGCTCCAGTCGTTACGCCCGGTAATATCCAGGTAGGCAATGCGGTTCCAGCTAAAGGATGCTTTGCCATACAGGCTGTTTACCTGTCTTCTCCAGGTTCCGTAGTTTGATTTTATTTTGTCAACACCCACAGTAGTGGAAGCCACAGCATTGGCCAGCGAATACCATCCGGGAATGGCTAAACCGTTAACCGTTTGCGCACCCATTTCTCTGTCAACATAATAAGTAATACTTCCTCCTCCCAACAGGTTGATGTCAAAATTGCTGATCTTTTTGTCGTAGGTCAATATCAGGTCGTTGTTTGTGCTAAAACCCCATAACTGGTTCATTCCATACATGCCTTTGCCGCCGTAGTTCCAACTAAAGGTACTACCACTTGATCCCCCGCGTGTAGAGAAGATCCCTGCCGGGCTTTGTACCGTTTCTTCATCTTTATAAAAATCATACCCGGTGCGGAACATCAGGTTCAGATCTTTGGTGAACTTATAATTGGCCGTAAGACTGGCATTGAGTTTGTTTTTTTGAATACCATCTAATTTTTCATAGGCGATCATATAAGGGTTGTCATACCAGGCGTTATACAGCCAGTTTTGCTTTACATGAGGCGTAACCCAGTAGTCCCTGTACTGACGAATGTCATAGTCGGGTCCTGTCCACATCTGTAACTGGTAAATGTATCCCTGGGCACCATAGCCCTGGCCCCAGATCTGGGGCGACTGTTGCCAGGTATAGCCCATGCTGCTTTCCATGCTGAATTTCTTTCCTATTTTTAAGGCACCGCTCATTGTATAGTTAAGAATGTTCAGTTTTTCATTGGGAAACTGCCCTTTGTTATAAATATGGTTGACGCCAGCCCTGAAAAACCCGTTTTCACCGCTTTGGGTAACCGTAATATTATTATTGGTGATCAGGCCGGTTTCGAGAAAGTTTTTCAGGTTGTTTTTACCGCTTGATACCAACGGCATCATTTCATTTTTCTTGGAAATAGGATTCCATTGTATAGCACTGTCGCCAATATCCAGTTTGGGCCCCCACACATAGTCGGTCGATATTTGTCCGTCAATACCATGACCATAAGAGGTCTGTATTTTTGGTATGGCCAGAAAACCGGATGAGATCATGGTGTTGCTGTTGATATCAATGGCCAGGCCCTTACCTTTTCCCTTTTTGGTGGTGATCATAATGGCTCCGTTAGCACCTTTAAAGCCATACAAAGCCGCAGCCGTGGGCCCTTTCAATACACTAATATCTTCAATATTATCTGAAGGAATATCGCGCAAGGTCATGTTACTATAAGGAACACCATCAATAACCAGCATCGGGGTTTCTCCTCTTAGCTCAATTGTAGGTGTAGCGTTGAATTCAGTGGAGTTTTTGATAACAAGACCTGAGATTTTTCCTGTGAGGGAAGTGGCAGCATCGACCCCTTTCACCGTTTGAATTTCATTACCGCTTACTTTTTGTACGGCATAACCCAATGCTTTTGCCTCGCGGGTAATACCCAGGGCGGTTACCACCACTTCTTCCAGCGCGCGGTTGGCTTCTTCAAAAACCACATTGATGGTCTGCTGGCTGTTTACTTTTATAACTTGTGAGGTATAACCTACATAACTAAAGGTAAGCTCATCATATTCGTCTACTTCAATACTATATTCGCCTTTATCGTTGGTAATGGTGGCCTTCCCTTTATTGGAAGAAACCGTAGCACCAGACACCGGTTCGCCCTTGGCATTTGTTACAACCCCTTTAACCAGGATGTTTTTTTTGATTTCTGCCTTTTCCCGGATCACGATCAGGTTATCGCTCATTTGCTGAAATTCGAGCCCCGTTCCGTTAAGGATTCTGGGCAGCAATGATAAAACGGGGGTGTTTTGTACCTTTATATTTACTATGCCGGTTTCATCTACCAGTTTATTGCTGAACACAAACCGGTAATCGGTTTTTTTCTGAATGGTCTTTAAAATGGTAGACAGCCGGGCATTTTCCAGCTGAAGTGAAACAGATTCCTGGCTGTAGCCAGTAGAAGCCGCAACCTGTGATGCCGTGGCCAGCATCAGGGCAAGACATAATTTCATAAACAACAGTTTTTTGAGCAGCCGCCGGGGCCACTCATTCACGTAAGCACATTTTTTCATACTTTTATTTTAGTTTTTTATTAAACGAGTGGAAGGTCATGTTCCTTCCATTTTCCTTGGGGGAAATGGCCGCAATCCGTTTCTCCCTTTTTTTACTGTCTGATTTTTAATGTGGCATTTGTCTTATTTATATATCGTGATTTGGTTTCCTTCCTTTTTATAAGAAAAAGAATAAGAAAGCTGTAAAGCTTTTAATACTTCTTCAATGGCTTCGTGCTGAAAAGTAGCGGTATAATGATAATGCGCTACATCGCTATTGGTAATGTTGATCGTTACATTGTAGGAGCGCTCCAGGATATTTTTAATTTCCGACAGCGGCTGGTTTTCAAAAATCAGCAGATCGCTTACCCAGGCCGTTTCAATATTCTGGTTGGAATCATGATAGGAAAGCGGCATTACTTCGGGTTTGGCTGTAACGCTCGCTGTTACACTGTCCGGAATATTCATTACAAATTTCTGGTTTACCTGCAGCGTTCTGTAGATAATATCGTTATCTCCCTTTGGCAGCAGGATCTGCACCTTGCCCTCCAGTAATGAGGTTTCGCTGTACCGGTCGTTGGTATAGGCCTTTACATTGAACCGGGTACCAACCGCCTTGATCTTATATTGTGCCACATGAACAATGAATGGCAGCGCTTTATTGTGGGCCACCTCAAACAGGGCTTCCCCCGTCAGGTATACATTCCGGTCCTGTTTCCCGAACGTGGGCGACACCAGCAGCCGGGATCCGGCATTTAGCAATACTTTGGTGCTATCCGGCAAAAAGATCGTTTTGTGTTCGCCTGGCTGCGATTGAGCGGTTTCGCCGGAGCCGGTATTTGTTTCCGCAATGGCCGAAACCGGCGTGGCCGTTTTTCCGGGGCGATAGGGCAGATAGATGCCCGCAGTAATCAAAAGCAGGATACAGGCCGCAACAGCCGTCCACTTTTTCCAACCCAGGCGCCACCACGGGTGTGCCGGCTGTTCACCGATGGATGATATGTTTTTGCCGGAAGCGACATATAACGCATGCTCGGGCGAGTCGTCGGTCGCGGACAATTCATTTTGCTTTTTTTGAAGCATATAGCGTAATCCCAGTACCAGTTTACGGGCTTCTTCAATGGTTATAAGCGCTTCCGGATGCTTTAAAAGATAATCATCCCAGCGCGCAATGTCCGCAGCGTTACTCTGCGTACAATAGGCGATAAAGGAATCGTCGATGACAAGCTCTTCTACAGTATACGTCATATTTGTAAGGCCGGTTTCTATTACAGACGACAGTCCTCACAAAATCTAACCGCTTTTTTTAACTTTTTTTTAGGGAAGCAGGCATAGTAGAAAATTGACCAGCCGTTCCAGTACGGCATCCTTTTTCAGATGCTGCCGCAGATGCTGGATGCCTTTTGAAAGATTATTATATACCGTTTGGTGGGTGAGGCCGGTTAGTGCAACAATTTTTTCGGTGGAGTAACCCTGGTAATATTTCATATAAATCACCCGCCGGAACCGGGCCGGCAATTTTTTATAGGCAGACGCGATGTGATTGATCAGGGCCGTATCCGTTTCCAGCTTTTCAATAATTTCCTGTGCGGAGGGTAGGTTAAAGGATTCAATTTCCAGGTAATTGCCTTTGCGCTGCTGGCTCCGGTGCAAATCAATTAGCCTGCGTTTAAAAGCTGTTACCAGCCAGGCTTCCGGGTTTTCGATGGCATCTGGTATGCTTTTTTGCAGCAGATCCAGGAAAAACTGGTGTACAATATCTTCCGCTTCCTGTACGGAGTACCCAAAATGACAGGCGATCGCCTGCAGCTTGGCTCTAAACGCAGTGTACCAGGAGTCAATTAAAAGCATAAATCAAACTTACGCGAATAATTGATAAAAGTGCAGTTACGCTTTTAAGTTATTATTAATTGTTTGAAAATAAATGGTTTGTGAAATTCAGATTATATTTTGCGCCTCAACTTTTTTTAAGAGTATTAAGCAGGGGAAGGTAAAAAACTGCATGATTATACCTGGTACCCCTCGTTTGCCCAACTGGTTATATAAGCAGTGAGTTGGGGAATTTGGCGTTCATGAAAACAGTTTATTCAAACGTTTTCGTAAAAATTTTCTGGCGAATAGAAGAACAGTACGGAATGGGACGTTAACTTAGATTAATTAAGATAATAATAACAAAATTTATTTGGATTGTTTGCTTGCTTCCATAAAACCGAATGACAAAAAAGATTAACGAGACGCTTGTATTTTATCCAGACTGCTAAATAACTGATCAACAGATTTGAGCCCGGTCGCAACGGAATGCGTATGGCGGAAACTGAATGTTTGCCGCAGGGCCGTGTCTGTTCATTTATCAGTTATACAAACTATTAAAAATTAATATGCTTCAGTACCGAAACAGAAAAGTTGCTACGTTCTTGCTTTGTACGTTATGCCTTTTAGCATTTGTTACAGGAAATGCACAGGTAGAGCCAGGGCGAAAAAAGATCCAGATAACAGGATTGGTTACGGACTCCTCCGGTATTCCATTAAATGGGGTATCTGTGGGAGTAAAAACGAATGCGTCTTCAGGAACAACGACCAATGCAGACGGACAGTATATTTTTGAAGTACCAGTTGGTACTACCTTGGTGTACACATTTGTTGGTTACAGGGATGAAGAACGGAAGATCACCGATACCTCCAGGGTGCTTAATATAACCCTTTATGCCAAAGGTGCCAGCCAGGATGAGGTGGTAGTGGTGGCGTATGGTACGCAAAAGAAAAAGGAGCTTGTTGGCTCTGTATCCTCTATAAATGTGGAGAATCTGCAAAAGAATCCATCCAGCAACCTCACTACCGCGCTCGCCGGGCAGGTTGCCGGTTTAATCGCCTATCAACGAAGCGGTGAACCGGGACAGGACAATGCAGACTTTTTTATACGTGGAGTAACCACTTTTGGATATAAAAAGGATCCATTGATTTTGATAGACGGAGTTGAATTGACCACAACAGATCTGGCGCGACTGCGTCCGGATGATATTGCCAGTTTTTCTATTATGAAAGATGCCGCATCAACTTCACTATACGGGGCAAGGGGTGCAAATGGAGTGATCCTGGTAACTACAAAACGAGGAAAAACAGGCGCTGCAAAAATTGCGGCAAACTATGAAACCTCCATTTCTCAACCTACTGAAAATTTAAAATTAGTAAGCCCGATAGATTATATGCGATACTACAATGAAGCGGTTTACACCCGGAATCCATTGGGTGATGCAACACTTTACCCTGACGACAAGATTGAAAATACGGCCAATGGAGGGAATCCTTATGTTTATCCGGCTAACGACTGGTTAAAATTGCTCTTTAAAAAACAGGCCGTCAACCAAAGAGGCAATTTGAATGTGAGCGGGGGGGGATCGGTAGCACGCTATTTTATCTCGGCTTCTTTTACACAGGATAATGGTATATTAAAGGTAGATCGAATTAATAACTTTAATAATAACATCAACCTGAAAAGCTACACATTACGTTCCAATATTGACGTGGATCTTACAAAAACGACGTTAATCCAGCTGAACTTTTCGGGGAACTTTGATGATTATACCGGCCCATTACAGGGTGCTACGGATGTATACCAGGATCTGATGCATTCGAACCCCGTTGCCTTTCCGGCATATTTCCCTACTCCGGCATCTATGTCATATCTGAAACACACCTTGTTTGGAAATGCGGGTCCGCCGTATTTATTAAATCCCTACGCAGACATGGTAAAGGGATATAAGAATGAATCTCGTTCCTTTATGTCTGCCCAGGGGCAAATTAAACAAAATCTGAACTTCCTTCTGAATGGTCTGAGCTTCAGGTCCATGGTTAACATTAACAGAACCTCGAATTTTAATGTTACGAGGCAGTTTATTCCTTTCTGGTACTCAGTTGCAGGGTATGATAAATCCACAGATACCTACCAGTTGGTAAATTTGAACCCTTCCGGAACAGGAGCCGGAACAGAATATTTAAACTATGTACCCGGACCAAGAACCTTAAGCGCTTCTTTTTATCTGGAAAACCAATTACTGTATAATCAACGGTTTGGCAGCAAGCATGATTTTAGCCAGATGCTGATCTACACCATGCGAAACAATATCAATGGAAGCAACGAGAATACTACATTGCAGGAATCTTTACCATCCCGGAACCTGGGATTATCCGGCAGGACTACCTATAATTATGATAGCAGGTATTCCTTTGAGTTTGACTTTGGTTACAACGGAACAGAGAAGTTTTATAAAAATGACCGTTTTGGATTTTTCCCTTCTGTAGGTGCAGCCTGGCAGGTCTCCAATGAAGCATTTATGAAAGGCCTGGAAAAGGTAATCAGCGGACTGAAATTGAGAGGTACCTATGGTCTGGTGGGCAATGATGCCATTGGTGATGCATCTGACCGTTTCTTTTATCTTTCTACCACCGATCCGAATAATACATCAAGGGGAGCTGTATTTGGCCGGGATAATACGTATTCAAGACCCGGGTATTTGGTAAGCAGGTATTCAAATCTGAATATCACCTGGGAGAAATCGTATCAAATGAACCTCGGGGTAGAGCTGGAGTTGTTTAATAAACTGAATATTGTTGGAGAGTATTACACAAATGATCGCACGGATATCTTAATGACCCGTCCTGATTTTTCTACAATGGGACTGTCTGCTGCTACCAGAGCGAACCTGGGAAGGGCAAAAAGTAATGGGGTGGATCTTTCAATGGATTACTCCGATCAGCTGAGTAAAGACTTTAGTATTTCAGGCCGTGCAAACTTTACATATGCCAAAAGCAAATTTGTTACCTACGAAGAACCGGATTACTTAGAGACGTATCGCTCGCATGTTGGATATTCCATCAGTCAGCAATGGGGCTATATTGCGGAGCGGCTGTTCGTAGATGACAACGAAGCGGCGAACGCTCCAAAACAGAGCTTTGGTTCTGTTTACGGCGGTGGCGACATCAAATATTTGGATGTGAACAGGGATGGGCAAATAACAGAAGCAGATCAGGTGCCCATAGGCTATCCCACGTCTCCCCAGATTGTTTATGGATTTGGCTTTACGCTCCGGTACAAGGCATTTGATATCGGTACCTTTTTCCAGGGACTGGCCCAGGAATCGTTTTGGTTAAATGTTACACGATACAATTCAAGCACCAACAAGGGATCTACCTTGCCCTTCTTGGATCAGGGCGCTTTTTTACAGGAGTATGCAGATAGTCACTGGTCGCTGGAAAATCAGAACGTATATGCCATTTGGCCCAGGCTTAGCCCCACGCTGATAGAGAACAATGCGGTCAGAAGCACCTGGTTTATGCGCGACGGGGCTTTTCTCCGGCTAAAACAGACAGAAATAGGATACTCCCTGCCTGCAAGTGTGTTACGGAGGATACACAGCTCTGCTTGCCGGGTATACGTGAACGGCTCTAATCTGCTTACATTTTCCAAGTTTAAAATGTGGGATGTGGAACAGGGTGGAAATGGATTTAACTATCCCATTCAGCGGGTGTTTAACATCGGATTGAGAATAAATTTTGACTAAGCGAGCGAATTTAAAACAGCATAGAATGAAAACAAGAAATTGTATTCTTATACTTACAGTGATGATGGTTATTTCTTCCTGTAAGAAATACCTGGATATTATTCCGGATAATATTGCCACACTTGAAAATGCATTTGCATTAAGGAATGAGGCGGAAAAATATTTGTTTACCTGTTACTCTTATCTTCCCAGTCATGGCATCATTACAGGTAATCCCGCCTTTACGGCCGGAGATGAATTGTCGTTAATATATCCTGTTCCGCCAGGTGCAAACTTTACTTCAAACGGATATGAAATTGCGAGAGGGAATCAGAATATAATAAACCCGCACATGAACTTTTGGGATGGTGCCAACCAGGGGAAGGATTTTTTTGGTGCACTGAGAGATTGTAATATCTTTTTGGATAATATAGAGCGGGTCCCGGATATGACACCGGATGAAAAAACACGTTGGAGGGCAGAAGTCAAAGTATTAAAGGCGTATTATCATTTTTATTTAGTGCGCATGTATGGGCCAATTCCCATAATAAAAACAAATTTACCGGTAGATGCTGGTGTGGATGCCGCTAAGGTATATAGAGATCCGGTAGATAGTTGTTTTACGTACATTACCCAACTGCTGGATGAGGCAAAAGACAGCCTGCCCTTAATTTTGGATAACCCAACAGATGAGTTGGGGCGCATTACCCAGCCGGTTGCATATATGCTAAAAGCAAAAGTGTTGGTTACTGCGGCTAGCCCGCTTTTTAATGGCAACCCGGATTATGCAAGTTTCAAAGATGCCCGTGGCACCGCATTATTTAACGCCGTTGTTGATAATGCTAAATGGGAAAAGGCAGCCAATGCCTGCAAGGAAGCCATCGATATTTGCACCGCTTCAGGTGCGCAGTTATATTACTTTGTGCCAGACATTACCCAGGGAAGTCTGTCGGCACAAACCAAAACCCAGATGAACATCCGCAATTCAATAAATTTAAAATGGAATCCTGAAATTGTTTGGGGCTTTACAAATAGTATGACCAGTGATCTGCAACGTTATTCTATCCCCCGGGGCCTGGACCCGGCGTTGCTTTCCAACACGTCTCCGGCGGGGCAGTTGGCACCACCTTTAAAAATGGCAGAATTGTTTTACTCCAAGAACGGAGTTCCGATTACAGAGGACAAAACCTGGGACTACAATAGCCGGTATAATCTCCGGACCGGTACGGCTAATGAGAAATATTTTATCAGCCAGGGATATACAACGGCACAACTTAACTTCGACCGTGAGCCACGCTACTATGCAGATCTGGGCTTTGACGGGGGCGTATGGTATGGTCAGGGCAAATATGATGACAATTCACCTTTAGTGGTAATGGCTAAATTGGGACAAGCTGCAAGCGCGGTAACCATTACTGCTTTTTCCACCACGGGATACTGGACAAAAAAATACGTTCATTATCAGGACGTAATTGGTTCGGGCAGCACCCTCACCATTACCAATTATCCCTGGCCTGAAATGCGATTGGCCGATCTTTACCTTTTATATGCCGAGGCTTTGAATGAAGCAAAGGGACCTGTTGATGAGGCTTTAACGTATATTAACATGGTGCGGCAAAGGGCCGGAATTCCTACGGTTCAAGATGCATGGACGCAGTTCTCAACAAGCCCGTCTGCATATACAACGAAAGAAGGACTAAGAACAATCATACACAGAGAGCGGTCAATTGAACTGGCATTTGAGGGATCACGTTTATGGGATTTGAAAAGATGGAAAGAGGCAGCCGTGGCTCTGAACCAGCCAATTTTGGGGTGGACCACCGACCAGCAATCTGCACAGGGATACTATCAGCCTCGCTTGATTTTTGTGCAACGGTTTAGTAACAAGGATTATCTATGGCCAATACGGGATAACAATATTGTTATAAACAGAAATCTGGTACAAAATCCTGGCTGGTAAGGCATGCTTTAACTTTAATAACATTCAACAAAAGAACTATGGCTCAGAATTTCATCCTTGCCCGGAATATAATCATTGTGATAGGTATTGCACTTGTTGCGGTGCAGTGTAAGCGTGAGGATATGTTGTTATTTTCCGATAGTAATACACCGCCACCTGCTACAGTCAGCGATCTTAAAGTAAATAATCAGCCGGGCGGGGCCATTATTACTTATAAACTCCCCAATGATGAACGCTTATTATATGTAAAAGCGGTTTATGAATTACAGCCCGGCCAAAAAGCTGAAACCAAAACCACCTACTATTCAGATACGCTGAAGGTTGAAGGGTTTGGAGATACCAGTGTGCACGATATTCAGATCATTTCGGTAGGGAAAAACGGAAAAGAATCATCGCCGCAAACGATTGCCATCCGCCCCCTTACGCCGCCGGTTTTAAAGACATTTCAGTCATTGAAACTTGCTGAAACATTTGGTGGTGCAGTGGTAAAATTTCATAATGACGCTAATGCAAATCTGGCCTTAGTACTTTTGGCTGATTCTACGGGAAGAAACGACTGGTATACGGTAAACACCTTTTTTACCAAGGCCGATTCAGGCAACTTCTCGGCAAGAGGCTTTCCGCCTGCCCCCAAGAATTTTGCTGTATACGTAAGGGATCGTTGGAACAATAAATCAGATACAATTTTAAGGAACCTGATTCCCCTGGAAGAATCCTTGTTACCCAAGCCGTTTACCGAAATCCGCCTGCCTACAGATAACTGGCAGGGTCATACATTTAGCAGCGTCTTGCATCCAATGCCGATGCTTTGGGATAATATCGTAAATAACTCTGCTAACTGCTTCCATACGGTTCCCGGTTCAGGAGTACCTTCCTGGTTTACTTTTGACCTTAAAAATAAATTTATATTGAGTCGCTTTAAGCTCTACCATAGAGGGGGATCGGGTTTGTATTATGCCAATGCAGATATAAAGACCTTCGAAATATGGGGAAGCAATAATCCCAACTCGGACGGGACCTGGGCCAGCTGGGATTCTATAGCAACGTTTAATTCGTATAAGCCGTCGGGTTTACCCCTGGGGCAGGTAAATACAGATGATAACCAGTTTGCCGTTGTAAATGGAGAGGACTTTGATATGCCACTGGGAATTTCGGGGTACCGATATCTGCGGTTCAAAATTGTACAGGTATGGGGCGCCGTTCAGATGATGTATATTTCTGAGTTAACCTTTTGGGGTAAACAAATACAATGATTTAATAGCAGTTTAAACAAAGGATATGTTGAACAAAAAAAAATCTTTTCTGATTGCATCGGCGATTGCCTTTTTAGCGGTTTTGGCAGCCTGTCAAAAAATGGATGACACCTACCGGCAGTTTGTAGTACCGGATGGCTTAGTTTACGTTGGTAAAGCAGATCCCATATTTTTAAATTCTGGTCAGCGCCGGGTAAAAATCAGCTGGTTAAGAGGGACTGATCAGAAGGCGGTTATGGCACGGATATACTGGAACAACAAAGCCGACTCCATTGATGTTCCCATCAATGTTACCAATGCACGGGATACAGTATCGGTTATAATCAACAATCTGGAGGAAGGCTCCTACACGTTTAACATTTATACCCGGGATGCCAATAACAATACATCTATAAGGGTGGATGCGCAAACTTCTTCTTACGACTCTACGTATACAAAATCGCTGCTGAACCGGGTAATTACCGGGATAAAGAAAAGTGTGGATACTGCTGTGGTTACCATGGTACCGGCCAGTATAACAGTAATCGGTACCCGGTTCTCTTATATTAATAAGCAGGGCGGGCGAACTGATACACTCGTTACCGGGGATGTGCTGGACGCAAAACTGTTAAACATGAATAAGGATACGGTATTCAGCTACATAACATTGTACAAACCTGACACAACCTGCCTGGATTTGTTTTATTCACCACTGAAAAATTATCCGCGTTAAATAGCCGCCTAGTACTCCAGGTCCTCATCCCCGGTTAAGCCTTCCTTCCACATAGGAGGTGGCAATAAGCCTAGCTTGAACCGTTCATATGATTTTTTGATATACTCGTGAAAGGTATAATCATTTACCCGGTTGGTAAAAAGATAGCTGGGCTGATACAGCGCCATAAAACTATTGATGACGCTGTCTTCTGTCATGCCCGTAATGCGGCGGATGAGCGCCTTGCTGAACCGGTAACGGATATAGGCATCCTGTTCGTCGGCAATTAGTTTATCGCGGAACCGGGTCAGCTTCCGGGTTCGCCCAAAGCGGAAGGCATTGATGATCCCATCCAGGTCAAAAGCTGCACCAAAGCCGTCCGTTACCGTCATGGTGGAAAGCCCCGGTTTCTGGAAATCGAAATACTTCCGGTAAGTCTCCCGGTTGTCCAGCGAATCCAGGCGATAGTCGCGGTTGCGGACCTTTACCTCCGGAAGGTCCGGGATGCTGATGCGCAGCGAAATATCAAACGCATAGGGGATGGTGATACCGGACACCGGAAATTTCCGGGTTGGCTTATTCAGGTAACTGAACCAAATAGAGTCCTGCGGACGTACCTGGATGCTGTAACTTCCGTCGGGGCCGGTCATGGTGCCGGTTCCGGAACTGGTCAATACAGAAACCAGCGGTACGGGAGTCCGGCCCAAACTGTCATAAACATTCCCTTTGATCTGTATCTGCGCTTCTGAGCTAAGAAATGCAGGTAACAGCCCCAATATAAATATGGCCCTTAAAGTATTCAATGCTTACATTTATGACAATTGTGACTACCGGTTGGTTGGACGGCAAAGCAAGGAAAGAATTTGCAAAAACTATGGTAAAGTCTTTTTGTGAACGAATGCTAAATAGCGGATAGTAAATAAGCGGCTGGTGCTGCGTTGCACGTTTAAGGATTGAACCCCGTTTACTGCTTTGGTGACTGTGAACTACTTTTCCCGGCTCCCTATTCCGCTGGCCCGTACTTTATAACTCTTTCAGGATCAAACGCTCCACCACCGGTGCAAAATGCTGGTGTTCCAGGAAATGAACTTTCTGCGCCAGGGACTCCGGAGTGTCAGACCCGGATATCAGGCAGGTGGTTTGAAAAATAGTGGCACCATGATCATAATGCTCATCTACAAAATGGATCGTGATCCCGCTTTCCTTTTCTTTGGCTGCAATAACGGCTTCGTGTACAAAATGGCCGTACATGCCCTTACCGCCGTATTTAGGTAAAAGCGCCGGGTGTATATTAATAATATGTTGCGGAAAGGCTTCGATCAGGGTTGTGGGTATTTTTAACAGAAAACCGGCCAAAACGATAAAATCAATGCCTTTTTCTCGCAATTTTTGCGGAAATTCCGCTGATTGGAGCGATAAACGGTCTGTGAGCAGCAGCTCGATCCCCTCGGCTCCGGCAATGTTGGTAACTCCTGCCCCGGGTTTATTACATACAATTAAGGAAACCCGGGCAAATGCATGATCCCGGAAATAGTCAATCAGCTTTTGTGCATTGGAACCCGCACCGCTGGCAAAAATGGCGATCTTCTTTTTCATATTAAAGGATCAAATATTTTACAATTTACGGAGTTCACCAAAAAACCTTTGCAAATAGCCGGCAACAGGTCGCAAATGCACGGATATTTTTAAAAATGAGTAAAAAAAGACCGGATGAGGACCTTTTTGTAAACGACGGTTGTTTACGACCGCCAAAACTGTTGCAAAACAGGAGGCTACGGGGAGCATGGCCTGTTCGTGCCGCTTAAACGGTTCTAAATCCGTAGATTAATTACAGTCGTTTGTATGTAAGGTTCAAAAGTTGATGCAGATCAAGAATGGTGCTAGACAGACTGGATGTGAACAACTCAGCTGCATGATAAACCGATGACTTTTTAATGACAAAGATTTTTTCAATTGAAAAAAATACACCTGAAAATCGGCTGAAACACAGTCTGGTAGCGGGTTTAAAAAATTTATAAAATGTTGTTGTTTTGTTAAGCACGACCCTTATTTTTGCAGTTGATCAGAGACATTTATCCACATTTTTAGATTTAATGCGTTTATGACTATTTCTAAGTATATAATTAACCGATTCTTCTTAATTATACTAACGCTTTTCACTCTTTCCTGGTTTAATTCAATTGCTGCACAAGACGCTGATGGTAAACAGTTGTTTCTCGCCAAGTGCGCCTCTTGTCATGCTCCTGATATGAAGTCAAATAGTACAGGTCCTGCGCTGTTTGGAATCGAAGGCCAGTGGGAAGATAAAGGCAAACTGCATGAATGGATCCGGAATAACCAGAAACTGATTGCTTCCGGCTATCCGAAGGCTGTAGAAACATCTAAATTGACGGCCAGTGTGATGCAGACGTTTCCGGATCTTACTGATCCTCAAATAGATGCGATCTTAAAATACATCGATGACAAAGGAAGTGGCAAACTGGATGCAGGAAAAGGCGAAGGCGCCGGTGCAGCAGGTGCTGCAGCCGGAGATAGCGGTTCCAGCCAGCACCCCTTATTATATGGTATCATTACCCTGATCCTTGCCCTGGCGGCACTCATCCTGATCTTTGTAAACAAGAACCTGAGAAAGATCTCTGATGATACTGAAGGCAAAAAGAGCCCTGAAGCCGTTCCGTTCCTGCAAAACAAGATCTACCTGGCCACTGCAGCGATCCTGTTGTTCATTGTTGGCGGTTACTTTACCACAAAAGCGATGATCAACATGAACCGGCAGAAAAATTACGAACCCCGGCAGCCGATCTTCTACTCGCATAAAGTACACGCCGGCATCAACCAGATCAACTGTTTATACTGTCATGGCAACGCATGGGAAAGCAAAACAGCGGCGGTGCCTTCGGTGAATGTGTGTATGAACTGTCATAAAACGATCCAGAAATACAACGGCCCTGAGCTGAAAGATAAATACGGCAATGCCATCGATGGTTCAGCAGAAATTGCAAAACTGTATGAGTATGCCGGTTTTAACCCTCAAAACCCGGATGCATGGGATCCCAATAAAGCAAAACCGATCGATTGGGTAAAGATCCATAACCTTCCTGACCACGTTTACTTTAACCACAGCCAACACGTAAGAGTGGGTAACGTACAGTGCCAGACCTGTCATGGGGAAATCAACCAGATGGACGAGGTACACCAGTTTGCTGAGCTGAGCATGGGATGGTGCGTAAACTGTCACCGTGAAACCAAAGTGAACTTTAACGTGGATTCTACCAGCGGTAACCAGTTTTACAGTATTTACGAGAAGTTCCATAACGACATCAAATCAGGTAAAATGGACAGCGTGACCGTGAAAGATATCGGTGGTCTGGAGTGTCAGAAGTGTCACTATTAAAAGAGTGCGGGAGCGCGTATCATACCACTCCCCAGCGAATGCGTAAATTTTCAAAATATTCAAACAGAGATAAATGAGCAATAAATACTGGCAGGGTTTCGGCGAATTAAATGATTCCGAAAAGTTTCAAAAGCGGGTTCAGGATGAGTTTCGTGATGAACTCCCTTTTGAAGATTTTGACAGTAAAGGTTTAATGGATGCGAAGGCACCCAGAAGAGATTTCTTAAAATACCTGGGTTTCAGTACTGCTGCAGCAACATTGGCAGCAAGCTGTAATACCAAAGTGCGGGAAGCCATTCCTTATGGAAATAAGCCCGATAACCTGATTCCTGGTGAAGCAAAATATTATGCTACCACCTTTACACAGGGTGGGGATGCGGTTCCGGTTATTGCCAAAGTACGTGATGGCCGCCCGATCAAAATAGAAGGGAACGACTATCTTTCTGCCACCAACGGCGGTACCTCTGCCCGGGTGCAGGCTTCGGTGTTGGATCTTTATGATATGCACCGGCTGCGTTTCCCTCAACGTAAAGTGGGCAATAAGTTTGAGGAAAGCATGTACGATGTGCTGGATAAGACCATTGCTGGGGAACTGGCTACAGCTAATTCGATTGTGCTGTTAACAAGCACCATCAACTCCCCGTCTACGTTGGAGCTGATTGCAAAAAATCCAAAGATCCGCCTTGTACAATACGATGCGGTGAGCTATAATGGTATCCTCCTGGCCAATGAAGTATCAGGCTTCGGACGGAAAATACCCTCTTACAAATTTGACCAGGCGTCCGTAATTGTGAGCCTGGGAGCCGATTTCCTGGGTACCTGGCTGAGCAGCGAGGAAAATGCCGCAGGTTATGCCAAAGGAAGAAGGATCGACGAAAAGAACCCGGCAATGAGTAAACATTACCAGTTTGAGTCGTTCCTGAGCTTAACCGGTTCCAATGCCGACGAGCGTTTTACACATCGTCCTTCTCAAACCGGTGCGGTAGCACTGGCATTGCTGGCAGCAGTAGGTGGCGGGGTTGCAGCTCCTGCAATAACCGACGCCAAACTGAATGCAGGCATTGCTAAAGTAGCCGGCGAGCTGAAAGCAGCTGCGGGTAAGGCCCTGGTGGTTTGCGGCAGCAATGATGTAAACATCCAGGTAGTTGTAAATGCGATCAATAATGCCATCGGCGCGTATGGTACCACGATCGATTGGTCCAGAGCCGATCAGTCCCGCAAAGGAACCGATAAAGAATTTGCAGATCTGCTGGCTCAGATGGAAGGCGGACAGGTAGATGCGCTGCTGATCCACGAAGCCAACCCTGTTTACGATTATTTCGACGGCAAACGCTTTGCCAGCGCTTTATCAAAAATTAAGACCACGGTTTCTTTCGGGTATCGCATGGACGAAACCACTGAACTGTGTAAATACATCCTGCCTGCTCCCCATTATTTGGAAAGCTGGGGCGATGCAGAACCTAAAACCGGTGTTTACAGCTTTATCCAACCTACTATTTTCCCGTTATTCAAAACCCGTCCTTTTCAAACTTCTTTATTGAAATGGAGCGGCAGTGCAGAAGATTATGACACGTATGTGAAGAACTACTGGCACCAGAAAGCGGGTAGTGAAACGGCGTATCACAAAGCACTGGAGAATGGCGTACTGGAAGATGCTGCCAGCGGTACAGGCTCCTTTAACGGAGGTGTGGTGGCTGCAGCGGCTACCGCTATTGCTGCACACCCGGCCGGTGGAAAAGATGAACTGGTACTTTATGAAAAAGTTTCCATCGGGCCTGGTTATGGTGCGGTGAACCCCTGGTTACAGGAATTACCGGATGCGGTTTCCAAGGCAAACTGGGGCAGCTATGCGCTGATATCCATACCCAAGGCTAAGGAACTGGGTATTGTAACCGATGTGGATTATGAATATTACCCGGATAAACCGGTGATCAAAATAAGCGACGGCAAGAACACTATTGAACTGCCGATCCTTGTTACACCGGGTATGAATGCCAATACCATTGCAGTGGCAATCGGTTATGGCCGCGGCGAAAAGCTGGGCAGAACTGCAGCCGGGGTAGGTGTGAATATGTTTCCTTTTGCCTCCATGGCAAAAGACGGAAGCGGCATCAACTACTTCGTTACCAATATAACGGTTTCAAATACCGGTAGAAAAGAAAAGATCGCACAAACACAGATCCATAATTCCTATGAAGGGCGTGTGGAAGTTGTGCGTGAAACCAGTCTGGCAACCTATCGCAAAAAACCCAACGAGATCCTGGATTTCCGCAATAAGCTGGTAGAGAACTACGCAAAAAATACCGGCGATTTCAGAAAAGAGGCAACCCTTTATGGGGATCATGAGAAGCCCGGTATCAAGTGGGGAATGAATATTGATATGAACGCCTGCACCGGCTGTAGCGCCTGTGTGGTGGCATGTCATGCAGAAAATAACGTACCGGTGGTAGGAAAGAGCGAGGTATTGCGTTACCACGATATGCACTGGCTGCGTATCGACCGCTATTTCGTAAGCGATGACAAAGATCCCGATAACCTGAAAGGGGTGGTATTCCAGCCAATGCTTTGCCAGCATTGCGACAATGCTCCCTGTGAGAACGTTTGTCCGGTAGCGGCTACCAACCACAGCTCAGAAGGGATCAACCAGATGGCATACAACCGTTGTATCGGTACCCGTTACTGCGCCAACAACTGTCCGTTTAAAGTACGTCGCTTTAACTGGGCCGACTATACCGGAGCGGATTCCTTCCCGAATAACCAGGATCAGAAACTGGTAGGCGTGCTGGATCCCGTGGTACACCAGATGAACGATGCCGTAAGCCGTATGGTGCTGAACCCGGATGTTACAGTGCGTTCCAGAGGGGTAATGGAAAAATGTTCTTTCTGTATCCAGCGTCTGCAACACGCAAAACTGGATGCGAAGAAAGAGAACCGTCCGCTGAAAGACGGCGAAGCAAAAACTGCTTGTCAGCAGGCTTGTTCTACCAATGCAATCGTATTTGGTGATGCAAGAGATATGCACAGCGCTATCAGCCAGGTGCGGTTAAATAATCCGCAGCGCCTGTTCTACTCGCTGGAGCAATTGCACGTATTGCCAAACGTAAGTTACTTCTCTAAGATCCGGAATACAGATGAGATCATCGGAGGCAATGAGCATGGAGCAGAAGGGCACGGTGCAGAAGGCGGTCATGGCGAAAATCATGGAGCAACAGTGCCGGCAGCAGAAAAGCATGAAGAAGCGGCACATCATTAATAGTAGAAAAGTATTAAAGTTAAAGGGTGGAAAAGTTTAGAGGAAACAACTTCAGACTTTAAACTTCAAACCTCAAACAAAATAAAAGTATGTCACTAAACAGATACGAATCGCAAGTACGGGGACCATTGGTGGAAGGAAGCAAGGACTATCACCAGATTACAGAAGATATATGTCGTCCTGTGGAGGCCACTCCAAGTAAACTCTGGTGGGTTGGGTTTATTATTTCCATTGGCTTATTGATCTTTGGTGTTGTTTCCGTTACAATGGAGGTTATGTATGGTACCGGCCAGTGGAACCTGAATAAAACCATCGGTTGGGGCTGGGATATCACCAACTTCGTATGGTGGGTAGGTATCGGTCACGCAGGAACCCTGATCTCGGCGATCCTCTTGCTGTTCCGCCAGGGATGGAGAACCGGTGTAAACCGTGCGGCGGAGGCGATGACCATCTTTGCGGTAATGTGCGCAGGACAGTTCCCCATCTGGCACATGGGCCGTGTGTGGAATGCCTTCTTCGTAATGCCTTATCCCAATACCCGTGGTCCGCTGTGGGTAAACTTTAACTCGCCCCTGCTTTGGGACGTATTCGCGATCTCTACTTACTTTACCGTTTCTTTACTCTTCTGGTATTGCGGTCTGTTACCTGACCTGGCCACATTAAGAGACCGGGCAAAATTAAAATGGCGTAAATTATTTTATGGTGCGGCCTCTTTCGGATGGACAGGAAGCACCAAACACTGGCAGCGTCATGAAGCATTATCGCTGGTACTGGCCGGATTAAGTACACCCCTGGTACTTTCGGTACATACCATTGTATCTTTTGACTTTGCTACCTCCGTAATTCCCGGATGGCATACAACAATCTTCCCGCCTTACTTCGTTGCGGGTGCGGTATTCTCCGGTTTTGCAATGGTGCAAACCCTGCTGCTCATTACCCGGAAGGTACTGGGCCTGGAAGAATACATTACGATGGAGCACATCGATGTAATGAACAAGGTAATTGTACTGACCGGTTCAATCGTGGGTATTGCCTACTTAACCGAGTTGTTTATTGCATGGTACAGCCATGTGGAATATGAGTGGTTCGCATTCCGCGAAAACCGGGTAAACCTCAGCAGCCCCTATGGCTGGAGCTATTACCTGATGATGGGTTGTAACGTATTATCGCCCCAGATCTTCTGGTTTAAGAAAATGCGCCGCAACCTACTGGTAACCTTCTTTATGAGTATCCTGGTAAATATCGGTATGTGGTTCGAGCGTTTTGTGATCATCGTTACCTCTATCTACCGCGATTACCTGCCCAGCTCCTGGAGTACGTATTATACACCTACCATCTGGGAAATCGGGTTCTATATGGGAACATTCGGATTGTTCTTTACCTGTTACTTCCTCTTCTCTAAATTCTTCCCGGTTATTGCCATTGCGGAGATCAAGCATATCCTGAAACGCAGCGGTGACAATTTCAAAGAGCAGATGGAGAAAGACGAGAACGAGTCGCTGGAGGCATTCGAACACGCGAACGCACACCATTAATAAAGGGTTTAAAGTTCAACGTTTAACGTTTAATGTTCAACGTTAACCGTTCAACAACTTGAAATAATAAACAGAAAGAAATAATAAGGGAAGGAGTTTGAACTTTTAAACTTTGAACCTGAAACAAATAGATAATATGGCCATCAAGAAGTTTATCACAGGCAATTTTTACGAAGAAGCGGTACTTTTTCCTGCGGTGAAGAAAGTGCGTCGCGCCGGTTATAAGGTACATGATGTGTATACCCCCTTCCCCATCCATGGTTTAGACAAGGAGCTGGGAATGAAGGATACAGACCTGCACATTGCCGGTTTTATATATGGGATTACCGGTACCACTACCGCAATCAGTTTTATTGGCTGGGCGCTGGCGCGTGACTGGCAGATCAATTTCGGGGGCAAGCCGTTCTTTTCGCTGCCTGCATGGATACCCATCATGTTTGAGCTGACCGTTCTGTTTTCAGCGGTTGGGATGGTACTTACGTTTTGCTGGCTTTGCCAATTGGCGCCTTTTGTAAAGAAGGATCATTTTAACCCGCGCAGCACCGACGATACATTTGTAATGGCTATTGAGTGTACCGACAAAACAAACGAAGCGGAAGCGATCGCATTCCTGAAAGAGGCCGGTGCCCAGGATGTACAGATCCAGAGCCGGGAAACCGGCTGGTGGTTTGGCCGTTACGACCGGGAGACGGTTCGCTTTGGTAAAAAAGTAGCAGCAGTATAAAAAGTTAATAGTTAATGGTTAATAGTTAGCTTATTAGCGGATAACAAATAACTTAAAAGAATAAAAGGAAACATGAATAAATATATAGTTATAGCAACGGTGGCTTTTAGCGCGATAGCGGCTGGTTGCGGAGCAGATAGTAACCCCGGTCATTCATATATGCCGGACATGACCTATAGCAGGGCTTATGAAACCTATGCTTCCACTGCCGATCTGGAAAAAGAAGGTGTTTTTTACAATCGCAAACCGGTGCCGGGTACGGTAGCAAGAGGAGAGGATGCGGAATTTGCGTTTAACCTGCCGCATGATTCGATAGGATATGCCCAGTCTGCAGGATTAAAAAATCCCCTGGATTCTACCAGCGCTAAAATTGATATGAAAGAAGCAGAGCGCTTATACCTGGTAAACTGCGGCATCTGCCACGGTGCCAAACTGGATGGTAACGGCCCGCTGTTCAACGGGGGTGACGGTCCTTATACCGCAGCTCCGAAGGATTTTATGGCCGCGGATATGAAAGCGCTTCCTGCCGGTACTATGTTTTATTCTGTTACGTATGGCAAAGGGCAGATGGGAAGTTATGCTTCCCAGCTGAGTCCTAAACAAAGATGGGAGATCATCAAGTTTATCAAGTCCAAGCAGGGCGTTGGTGCTGCAGCTCCGGGAGCCGCTACTGATAGCACTAAAACAGCCACAGCAGCAGTGGCAGCAGATGCTACAGCAAAAAAATAATAACTAATTCACAGAACTATTAATATAAGATTCGAATGTCAACGTCAACTACGGAAAAATTCATACCTGCAAAAAGATATAACACGATAGCGTTCGCGTTAATGGTGGTCGGTGTCATCGCAGCTATTTCCCTGTTTGTGACAACTGGAGGCGAGGGGGATCACGATAATCGTGCGCGCTTTTGGGCCAGTTTGCTCCAGAACAGCGTATACTTCCTGCTGGTGGTAAATGCGGCCATGTTTTTTATGTGTGCTACTACCCTGGCCTGGGGTGGATGGCAGATCGCCTTTACCCGTGTTACCGAAGCGATTGCCTCCTGTGTACCGGTAATTGGTGTGATTGC
Organism: Niabella pedocola; assembly: GCF_021044425.1. Taxonomy (GTDB): domain Bacteria; phylum Bacteroidota; class Bacteroidia; order Chitinophagales; family Chitinophagaceae; genus Niabella; species Niabella pedocola. The sequence continues at coordinate 2,553,609 of NZ_JAJNEC010000005.1, forward strand.
ACTGGTGATTTTGCTGGCGTTGTGCTTTGGAGATCATCATACTATTTATCACTGGACAGATGCCGAACATGTAGCACACGATCCGGTATTGGAGCATAAAAGCGGCTTCTTAAGCAAAGGCTTTTTTGCTACCGTTACCATTCTTACCGTAGTATTATGGTCGTTCCTGGGATGGAAAATGCGCCAGATGTCGCTGAAAACAGATGAAGGCGAAGTGGTAAGCACGCTGGAGAAAAGAAAGAAATTTGTTTGGAACAACACCGTAATGGCGGCACTGTACATCGTGGTATTTGCATTAACCGTAATGTCTTCTGTTCCCTGGTTGTGGATCATGAGTATTGATGCACACTGGTACAGTACCATGTTCAGCTGGTATAACTTCGCCAGTACGTTTGTTGCTGGTTTGTCGCTGATTGCATTGTACGTGGTTTTCTTAAAGAACAATGGCTACCTGCCCCTGGTAAATAAAGAACACCTGCACGATCTGGGTAAATTCATTTTTGCCTTTTCGATCTTCTGGACCTATTTGTGGTTTGCCCAGTTCATGCTGATCTGGTATGCAAACATTCCCGAAGAAACCGTATACTTTAAGCCAAGAGCAGAAGGTATTTACAGCGCTATTTTCTGGATGATGCTGATCATCAACTTTGTGGCCCCCATCCTGATCTTCATGAGCCGGGACTCTAAAAGAAACTATACCATTGTTACAATTGTATCGGTGCTGGTTATTTTCGGGCACTGGCTGGATTTCTTCCAGATGGTATTCCCTGCCGTATCGCCCACTAAAGTGCCGATGATCCTGTTTGATATGGGAATTGGTCTGGGCTTTATCGGTATCATCATGTTTGTGACCGGTAGAACCTTAAGCAAACATGCTTTAACAGCGCGGAACCATCCGTTTGTAAAAGAAGCAGTGATTCACCATACTTAATCCGGAAAACAGAAATTTAAATATAGTAGTTGAAATAAATATTAGAACAACATCGTATGCAAAACTTTTTAATATTCGCCATTTTAATATTAGGTTTTATTATAACCTTTCAGATTGCAAGGGCAAGCGAATTTGTTTCTGTGATCCGGGGGGAAGAAAAAACCAGGAAACAAACCAATAAGATCAATGCCGCCCTGTTGCTGGTATTTCTGATCGTTGGATTGTTTGGGGTGTATTGGGCGCACCATACACTTGGCGATAAAATTTTGAAATTAGGTAGTTCGGCTTCGGATCACGGGATCCTGGTAGACCGGATGCTGAAATACACCATCATTACTACCGGTCTGGTATTCTTTGGAACGCAGATCCTGCTGTTCTGGTATTCTTTTAAATACCAGGAGTCGGACAAACGTACCGTGTACTATTTCCCGCATAACAATAAATTGGAGTTGTTGTGGACGGTGGTGCCTGCGATCGTATTAACGATCCTGATCGGTTTTGGTATTGTTTACTGGTACCGTATTACAGGGGCTGCACCGGAAAATGCCATGCAGATAGAGGTTACCGGTAGCCAGTTCAAATGGGAGTTCCGTTACCCGGGTAAGGACGGTGTTTTTGGAAAAAAATATTATAAGAACATTGACGAGGTACACGACAATCCTTTAGGACAGATCTGGGAGGATGCGGCTAACCATGATGATGTGTATGTAAGTGGCCAGATGCACCTGGTTGTAGGAAAGCCGGTGAGGCTGATCATCGGTGCTAAAGATGTGATACACAGTGTGGGACTTCCGCATTTCCGCTTAAAAATGGATGCGGTTCCGGGCACACCTACTACCTTGTGGTTTACGCCGATAAAAACCACGAAGGACATGATTAAAGAAACCGGAAACAGTAAATTTGTATACGAATTGGCCTGCGACCAGATGTGCGGTGCAGGGCATACAGGGATGAGGGGTGAAATCATTGTGGAAACGCAGGAGGAATTTGATCAGTGGATGGCTTCCCAGAAGCCCAAGTATGTACAAATGAAAGAAGCTGCGGCTCCCGCAGCACCGGCTGCTGGCGCAACGGCTTCCAAAGATTCCACTGCGGCACCGGCTGCAACAGATTCAGTTAAAGCAGTAACAGCTGACACAGCAACTGCAGTAAAGAAAGATTCAGCGGGCAAGAAGTAATTTTTTTGATAAAGAAAGATAGGTCAGTTTTTTAAACGTTAATTATGAGCGATACTTTACATATTCAGCATGGGGTTGCGAGTCATGGTCATTCCGGAGAGCCACATGTTCATCATCACAAGGAAACATTCATATCGAAGTATATCTTCAGTATGGATCACAAGATGATTGCCAAGCAATTTCTTGTAACAGGTATTATCTGGGCAATTATCGGCGGTTTATTCTCGGTACTGTTTCGTTTACAACTGGGTTTTCCTGATCAGTCTTTCCCCATCCTGGAAACCTTTTTCGGTCGCTGGGCCGAGGGTGGAAAGATCAAACCCGAATTTTATTATGCGCTGACCACCATGCACGGAACCGTGCTGATCTTCTTTGTATTAACAGCCGGATTGAGCGGAACCTTTGCCAACCTGCTGATTCCTTTACAGGTTGGTGCACGGGATATGGCGTCTCCGTTTATGAACATGCTGTCTTACTGGATGTTCTTTGCCGCCAGCATTGTAATGTTATCTTCTTTATTCACCCAAACAGGTCCTGCTGCAGGTGGCTGGACGGTATATCCGCCGTTAAGTGCGTTGGGACTGGCTTCGCAGGGTTCTAAAAGTGGTATGGATCTCTGGATCATTGCCATGACCCTGTTTGTAGCATCACAGCTGCTGGGTGGTTTGAACTATATTTCTACCATTTTGAACATGCGTACCAAGGGTATGTCGATGACACGCTTGCCGCTGACCATCTGGGCGCTGTTATTTACCGCCATCCTGGGCGTGCTGTCCTTCCCCGTACTGTTGTCTGGTCTGGTGCTGCTGATGTTCGACCGTCACCTGGGTACCAGCTTCTACCTCAGCGATATTTTTGTAGCAGGTCAGGCCCTGCCCAATGAAGGTGGTAGCGCCATTCTGTACCAGCACTTGTTCTGGTTCCTGGGGCACCCTGAGGTATATATCATTATTATGCCAACGATGGGACTGGCCTCCGAAATCCTGGCCATCAATTCCCGTAAGCCGATCTTTGGTTACATGGCCATGATCGCTTCGCTGATGGCGATCTGCGTACTGGCCTTCCTGGTATGGGCGCACCACATGTTTGTAACGGGTATGAATCCCTTCCTCGGATCGGTATTCGTATTGCTCACCCTGCTGATCGCGATCCCGTCTGCTATTAAAGTGTTTAACTGGATCACCACCATCTGGAGAGGTAATATCCGGTTCACCCCGGGCATGCTCTTCGCCATTGGTTTTGTAAGCATCTTTATCTCCGGTGGTCTTACCGGTATCTTCCTGGGTAACTCAACCATCGATATTCACCTGCATGACACCATGTTTGTGATCGCGCACTTCCATATTGTAATGGGAGTATCGGCCTTCTTCGGAATGTTTGCGGGTATTTATCACTGGTTCCCCAAAATGTTCGGGCGGTATATGAACAATACATTGGGTTATATCCACTTCTGGGTAACCATCGTTTGTGCCTACCTGATCTTCTGGCCCATGCACTACCAGGGATTTGCCGGGATGCCCAGACGTTACCTGGATAAGAGCAGCTGGGTAAGCTTTGGTCAGTTCCACAGCCTGGATGCCATGATCACTGTGGTAACCATCATCGTGTTTGCGGTACAGCTGATGTTCGTTTTCAACTATTTCTATTCGATGTATAAAGGAAGAAGGGTTCGTACACAGAATCCATGGGATGCCACTACCCTGGAGTGGACCACTCCTATTCATCCCGGACATGGTAACTGGGACGGAGAGATTCCTGAGGTACACCGTTGGGCATACGATTATGGTAAAGACGGAAGAGATTTTATTCCGCAAACCGAACCGGTTGGTGAGAATGAAAGCTCACATTAGAGGCGAATGGTGAGTAGTCAATAGGGAGTGCCATTGACCTTAACCATTGCCTATTGACTAAATATATAAAATTGAAAAAAGCAGCAGAGGGTGGAGTGAAGGATTTCCTCCAGTTGATGAAGCCCTCACTAAGTATAATGGTGGTTTTCAGCAGTGTGATCAGTTACCTGCTGGTACCGGATGTGATGTATGATTGGTGGAGGATCGTTTTGCTCTTTGTAGGTGGATTGCTGGTAACAGGTAGTGCCAACACCATCAACCAGGTTGTAGAAAGGGATACAGATGCGCAAATGAAACGGACGGCAAAACGTCCGATTGCGGCCGGGCGGTTAACACCCGAGCAGGGCTGGGGATTTGCCATTTTCAGCGGCGCGGTAGGAATCTTTATTTTAGGGTATTACTTTAACTGGACCGCAGGAGCACTGGCGGCGTTTAGCCTCTTCCTGTATGCCTTTGTATATACGCCTTTAAAAAAAGTAAACTCTGTAGCCGTTTTGGTAGGAGCGTTTCCCGGGGCGTTTCCCTGTTTGATCGGTTGGGTGGCCGGCTTTGTTCCCGGTCAGCAGATCAACTGGTTGGGTGGTATTGTGTTGTTTGGGATCCAGTTCCTGTGGCAGTTTCCCCATTTTTGGGCCATTGCCTGGGTAGCACATAAGGACTACAGCAGTGTGGGTTTTAAATTGCTGCCCAGCGATAAGGGACCAACCCGGTTTACAGCCTTGCAAACAGTGGTGTATTCATTGTTGATGCTGCCCATTACCGTTGCGCCCTTTTTTGTTGGGATCTGCGAGTATGGAACTGTAAAAGGCATGATCGGAGCCGTGTTGATCATTGCGGCAAATCTTTTCCTCATTGGAAGGTCCGTGACACTTTATAATAAAATGGATGTGCCTTCAGCAAGAAAAGTGATGTTTGGAAGTTATATTCATCTGCCGGTGGTTTTGCTGGCGCTTTTACTGGCGAAAGCCTGATTATTGACAGACCATTATTGATAAGAAATTATATATGAACACAAGTATCGTGAGTGAACAGCAACATAGAAAACTGCATCCGCATAAGTTTGCGCTGTGGGTGGCTATTGCAAGTATACTGATGATGTTTGCCGGGCTCACCAGTGCGTTTATCGTAAAAAGCAATCAGGCCGGTTGGAGAACCTTTGTATTACCCGGTATTTTCTGGGTATCTACGGTACTCATACTGGCAAGCAGTCTTACGATGCTGATGGCCATAAAAGCTTTCAAGAGCCGGGGAATGCGGCAGTACCGTGGATTACTGGGCATCACCTTCCTGCTGGGAGCCGCTTTTGTGATCTGCCAGGTGATCGGTTTTAACCAGCTCTGGAACAGCAATGTTCAGTTTAAAGGGGCTTCAGGTGCCGGACAGTTCTTTTACGCCATTGCCGGTTTACATGCGGTGCACGTGATTGGCGGGGTGATTGCGCTGCTGGTGATCTTTTTAAAGTCGATTGCAGGAAAAACAAAATCCTATGATGCCGTGCCCGTTGAAGTAATGGGAATGTACTGGCATTTTGTGGATCTGCTTTGGCTCTATTTAATGATATTTTTCATAATTCTGGGATAAACAACTTTTACAAAATTGATCGAATCAAATATGGAACAGACAGTAACACATAATACCAAGTGGTGGAGCGGGGGAAAGAGTCCGTTTAACATAGAGTATGGGAAGATAATGATGTGGTATTTCCTGCTGAGTGACTCTTTTACGTTCGGAGCCTTCCTCATCTCATTGGGTACCGTACGTTTTGGACTGAACTACTGGCCGGAGCCCAGCATTGTGTTTAATACATTTCCTTTTGCGGGACATGCAAACCTGCCGCTGGCATTTGTGAGTGTAATGACCTTTGTGCTGATCATCAGTTCCGTTACCATGGTGCTGGCGGTGCATGCAGGCCATAACCGCGATAGAAAGGGAGTGGAAAAATACCTCCTGCTTACCATTATCGGAGGGTTGATCTTCTTAAGTTGCCAGGCCTGGGAGTGGACGCACCTTTTAACCGCTAAGAATCCCGTTCTAGTGGGTGACCATATCGAGGTAATGGCACAGCGGAATGGCTTTAACCCCTGGGGTGAGATCGTACTGCCACAGGATGTAGCACCGGCGCTGGCAAAAACTTCACCGGAAACGCTGGCTACGCTGGTACATGAGCAACATCTTTCTCATGCAAGTCATGCCGAGTTGCTGCAAACGCCCAAAGATCAGCTGATTCAGTTACTTTCCAATAGTGAAATGGTGGTGCGTAAACCCGGACCTGCTGCCTTTGGCGGATTCTTCTACGGCATTACCGGTTTCCATGGTTTCCACGTATCGGTTGGGGTGATCCTGCTGATCATTATGCTGATCCAGACAAAAATGGGGGTATATGATCGCAGAGGCCATTACCTGATGATCGAAAAGATCGGTTTGTACTGGCACTTTGTAGACCTGGTTTGGGTATTTGTATTCCTTTGTTTTTATCTGGTATAAATACCGCCCGATTCCTTCCGGAAGCGGGGGAAGCTAGAATCGACTTTGTATTTTGGAATTTGATATTTGAAATTTAAGAAATTATGTCACAACATTACGATCCAACAAAAGATATATCACCGTCTGCAGCCTACCCGGAAGTAAGCTTTGCGCATCATACAGACGATGCTACCTTTAAACACCGGGTTAAGAAAACAACCCTTATTCTCACTATTCTGACCATTGCCGAGTTGGCCCTCGGGTTTACGATTTATGCCCTGCACAAAGGAGAACCCAGTCATACTGCGCTGCTTTTGATAAAAGGAGTCGTTTGTATCTTAACACTGGCAAAAGCATATTACATTGTTTCCGTGTTCATGCACCTTGGCGATGAGATCCGCAACTTTATCATGACCATCGTGGTTCCGTTGCTGCTGTTCATCTGGTTTATTATCGCGTTCCTGGCGGATGGTCATTCTTACAAGAATATGCGGAACAAGTACGATCGTTATTTCAAGGAGAGCACAACACCTTCCGGTCACCCGGTAATTCCTTCTGATGCACATAAATTCAGCAACCAGAAGGGGCAAAGACAATAAAATAGAAATTGTTTATACATACAGAAGGACCGCTATCTGGCGGTCCTTTGTTGTTGGTGGCCATGTGGTAGAAAACGGAACAAACTATAGGCCGGCCTGTTCACAAAGACCGCATTTTCAAATAAAACGGATATGACTGAAGATACCGGGGATACATATCAAAAGGAGCTGCTGATTATCGATTTGCAAAAAGCCAACCGGTATGCGTTTTTAACACTGTTGACAGCGGTGATTGCATTCGGTGTACCATATTATGCGATCTGGACCGAACAATTTACTGCAGCACATATAAAAGGAACGTTCCGGCAACTTACAACCCGGTATTCATACCTGCTGGGCATGATACCGCTGCTGGTGATTGGAGCAGGCATTGTGTTACATGAGCTCATCCACGGGCTTACCTGGTCGTTGTTTGCGCGCAATGGACACCGGTCTATGAGATATGGCATTCTGCGCAAATATGCAACGCCCTATTGCCATTGCAAAGAACCGCTGCAGGTGCGCCATTATGTACTGGGAGCCCTGATGCCTGCAATAATATTGGGGATACTGCCGGCAATAGCGGCTGTTATCACCGGTAATTTTTACCTGTTGGTAACGGGTATTTTTTTTATTATGGCCGCTACCGGCGATTTCATGATCATTCATTTATTGCGCAATGAGAAACGGGGCGACCAGGTATTGGATCATCCCAGTGAGGCCGGCTGTTATATTTACAGGAACGTCGAATGTTAGGAACCGCACCCGGAACAAGATATATATACGCACTTGTAAAAGAAAACAATCAAAAGCGGGTCCTTAACCCGAACGTTTTTTTGTCCGTACACGTTTATAAATACGGATGGCCAGCATCAGGATAAAGATCAGCAGGATCATGCCTACCAGGCCCCATATCACACTGATTTCTTTTTTTACCACCACCAGCATTACGATGGCAACAAGGAAGATGGTCGCCACCTCGTTCCACATGCGCAACTGGTCAGAACTGTATTTGTAAATACCCGCCATCTGTTGTTTAAAGATCCGGTGCAATGAATAGTGATAGGCGTACAGGAACAGCACCAGGATCAGTTTGAGTAAAAGCCAGAACCCCTCTGGTTTCAATAACAACGAACCCCATGGGCCGCTAAGAAGTACCGAAAGTCCCATAATGAGCGTAATAATTGCGGAGGGCCAGGTAATCCCATACCAAAGTGGCTTCATCATTTTAGCAAACTGGCGGTGTAAGAGATCCTGTGCCGGTTGCGGCTGTTCATTGGCCTCCACATTATAAATAAATAAACGCGGCATATAGAAGAGACCTGCGAACCAGGTAACCACAAAAATGATATGAACTGCTTTTAGGTATAAGTAAGCCAATGGAAATATATTTTAAGGATACAAATCCGCTTTTTAAACGACTAAGATACCAGCTTTCTGTATACCGGGAAACAGTTTTACCAAAAATGACGCTTTTTTTGCAGGGTGGTTCCGGAAATGCCTTCTAACGCAGGGAAACGCAATGCCTTTGATATCAGTCAGATACCTCCGTATATTCCGCTAAATACGACCGGTAATGAGGGTATGGCTTGTAAACCAGCCCGCAACTGCAACTGGAAATACCTGCCTTCTTTTTGAATTAGAATGAGAATATATATAATTTTGGACTCCCGAATTAAGAACGTACCATTGGGAAGTGAGGACGTCGCAGGCAGATGCTTATCCTGTGACCTTTAGTAAAATCAGTGCCTGGCACTTAAATAATATTATATGTAATTATGCAAAAAAGAAACTATAACTATTTTTTGCTTATTTTCTTTGCTTTTTTACTCGTTGCCAGCATCATCTTCACGCAAACACTTACTGATAAAGCTACACAGGCGCTGCAAAAAGGAAACATCGAGGCGGTTGAAACCTTTAAAACCAGCAATGAAATGCAACACCTGGTGAACATGTCGTTCACATTGCAATCCAGGTTCAGTCAGATTAGCGCTGTTACCCGGGCCGATTCTTCAGACGTACTGGGCGACTCCCTTACTTTGTTTGGATACAACGCCAATATTCTTAATGAAGCCATTGGACGAAAAGGGCATATACCCAACCTGAAAAGCCTGATGGATGCCGTTAATGCTCAGTTGAATTTATCCTATGCCGTTTTAGACGCCCGTCAGCAGAACGACGCACGACTGCTGAACAACCTCACGGATTCTCTCCGGAAATCAAAACCCGGGGAAGATGTATACCGTTATGGGGTATTGGTTGAAAAGTTCCTGGAGAACCAGTTACAACAAACACTGGTTACCAACTCAACACATGCCAGCCAGCTTTCGGCTTATAACCGGGTATTATCCATCGCCGCAGTTATTGTTGTACTCATCTTTACAACCATTATTGTGATCCGGCAGTGGCAGCAGCTGGTACTCATAAAGGAACTGCGCCTGGCTAGGGAGGCTGCTGTCAAAAGCAAAAATGCCAAGGACGATTTCCTGGCAAATATGAGCCATGAACTGCGAACGCCGTTAAACTCACTCATTGGTTTTGGCAACCTGTTATCCGATACGCCCCTCAGCAATACTCAAAAGGAATATACCAATACGATCATCTCCAACGGGTATAACCTCCTGCATATTGTAAATGATATCCTGGACTTTTCTTCTATTGAGGCGGGCAAGCTGCGCATCAAACGCATTCCTTTCAATCTCCCGGAATTGTTTGAAGACCTGAAACGCATGTTTTCGGCGCTTGTAAATGAAAAGAAATTAACTTACCACTGGGATATTGATCCGCAAACCCCCGAGTTTATAAAAGGAGATCCGGAACGGCTGAAGCAAGTACTGGTCAACCTGATCAATAACGCTATTAAGTTTACATCCTATGGTGGCGTACACATTCATGTGGCCCAATTGCCATTTGAAAAAGAGGATGCATATAAACTGGTGTTTAGTGTAAAAGACACCGGTGAAGGCATTCCAAAGGAAAAAGTGGATCTTATTTTCGATCGTTTTGAACAGCTGGAACAAATGACCACCCGTCAGCATGGCGGTACCGGCCTTGGGTTAAGCATCGTAAAAAGCCTGGTTGAAAATATGGGTGGAACGGTTTCGGTAAACAGCGAAATCGGGCTGGGCTCTAAATTTACGTTTACCGCAGTTTTTGAAAAAGTAACCGATGCTCCCGTTGTAACCGATAAAAAAGCCGGCAAGCCAAGCGCTGATTTTTCCGGGCATACCGCATTGGTGGTAGAAGACAATGCGGCAAACCGGGTGTTGCTTAAACACCTGCTGAGGAAATACCAGCTGCATATAGAGGTAGCTGAAAATGGCCTGGAAGCCCTGGAGCGGATACAGACCAAACATTATGATCTGATCCTGATGGACATTCAGATGCCGCATATGAATGGCTACAAAGCCATCTCCATCATCCGGGAAGAGCTGCACATTCACACGCCGGCTATTGCCATGACAGCCTATGTTATGGAAAATGAGATCAAGCGGTGCTTTGCTGCCGGGTTTAATGACTATATCTCAAAACCTATTGAGGAACCCGATATTATTAGCAAAATCTTAAAATGGATGCCGCTGCGGTCCGATGTGGTACGGCCTGCAGCGGCAGCAGATGCAGCCAGCGGGATGGAATTTTTTATAGAACTGGTTGGAGGCGATGAAACCGTTATGAATGAATTGCTGGTAGAGATACAAAAGCAGTGGGCACTTGATAAAGATGCCCTGCGCGCAGCTGCTGCCACAGGCAATGCTCATGAGGTGGCCCGTATCCTGCACCGCATCAAATCTACATTTTCGGCGTTTGGTCCCAACCATCCCATTTTGGAATTGTTAAAGAAACACACGATAACGGCAAACAGCGGTGCCGAAACGATGATTCGGGAATGTGAAGCGTTCATCCTCCAGATAGATAAAGCAGGCGCTGCATTTATATCATAAAAAAAGAACTCTAATGTAATGGCACTTCAGCAACGCATAAAAGATACGTTAACGCAGGGCCGGCTGCACAAGACCATATTGTCGATGCTGCTGGGATTATGGGGCGTTTCCATTGTGCTAATCCTTGGGTTGGTAATCAGCTGGCGGCTTCAGGAAAATTCAGAACGCAGCGCCGATGTATACCAGCATCCTTCTTTGGATGAAATGCTGTTGTCGTTTAGCGAATTAAAACTGGGTAACAATACCACGCTGATCAATTTACAGTTAAAGGAAATTGCACAGATATCCCAGAAAAAAAGCAATACTGATACAACGAATAAAGAAATAATAGCGGATTACCGGAAGAAAATTTACGACCGGATGCTGGAAGAAAAAATTAAGACCCGGCAACCGCGGCAACCGCTGAAACAAGAAGGCTTTACCATTAAGCCGGTACCTCAATAATTGACTATGAAGTTTTATCCCTTTGTTCTCACCCTGCTGATGTTGTTATCCTGTGGTTCGCAAAAGCAGCTGACAACCGCCAGAGCCACCAGTGAAAAAACCAAGAAAATGGTAAATACGGAATCTGATAAACTGGATTCTATAAAAATGATACTGGACGTTAAAGCGGGCAACCATACGATCGACAGTGTTTTAAATAATGATGTGCAGCGGATCCTCGATAAGCTTAACGGACGCCTGAACAGTGCCCAGGAACTGGCTTTGATTATGGATATGGCCACCAAAAGCCGGGCCACATTTAAAAAGGGGATCAATTCCTCTGATATCCTGGCCAAGCTGATCATACTGGATTCCTTCAACACCTCGCAAAAACGGCGTGAAGAAGTGTACCGGATGTTAAAGGAATCGGTAAGTACTGCCAAGTACCAGATGTTTCATTATGCGGCGTTCTTTGATCCGGGCGTATACCGGATCCCGGAGTCGGCCATGCCTTCCATCCGTTCGCATTTTACGCCCATCATCGATTCGTTGTCCTATCTTTCAAATAAATATGCCGGTATCGCGCGCGAAGCCCGTATTGTATTTGTTGGCTATTCAGATTCCACACCCGTGGCCCGGAGCGGGCAGCTTTATAAAGAGCTTACTGGGATCCTCAACGATGACAATCCGCCTCAAAAACTGATGAACCAGTTGTTATCGGATCTGCGGGCCAAAGAAATGGTGCGCAATATGAAAATCGTGCTGGGCAGCAATACCGAAAAATTCAGAAATTTTAACACGCTTAAAGTGGGATATGTAGCCTACGGAAAAGGAGAAGAATATCCCTCACCAAAGATCACTGATTACAAATCCACGGATGAACGCCGGCGCATTGTACTGAGTTACTGGACGGTACTACCGCAACTGGAAGATCTGTAAAACTTAAACCTTACTGTTCGATGGTTTCTTTCACCAGTTGCAGTACGGTATCCACCCAAAGTTCGCTGGTGTTCATACAGGGAATATACGTGTAACGTTCCCCGCCGTTTTCGATAAATTCTTCCTTGCCGCGCATTTCAATCTCTTCCAGCGTTTCAAGGCAATCGCTCACAAATGAGGGGCATACCACCACCAGCTTCTTAACCTGCTCTTTCGGAAGCTCCGGCAGGCGCACCTGCGTGTTGGGCAGCAGCCAGGGATCGCGTCCCAGTCGGCTTTGATAGCTTTGCTGCCATTGATCTTTACGCAATCCCAGTTTTTTAGCTACCAATTCACTGGTAATGGTTACCTGGTGCCGGTAGCAGGTGGGGTGGGAGGGACTCGATTTGAAGCAGCAGTTTTCAACCTGCATACAGTGCTTTTTGGTAGGATCGCTCTTCAGTATATGTCGTTCCGGTATGCCGTGATAGCTGAATAACAGCTGGTCAAAATCTTCCTGCAGGTACGGCCGCATACTTTCGGCCAGTGCATTGATATAGGAAGGATGTTTATAAAAAGGGGGAACCACTTTTAACGTAAAAGCATAATTCCTTTTTTTGTGAGCGTCTTTCATGTGTTCCACCGCCGTTTCAAAACTGCTCATAGCGTAATGCGGATATAAAGGCACCAGGATCACTTCTTCCACATCCGGCATGCGCTTCAACATTGCGTCATAAGCAGCCTCCGGCGTGGGCGTTCCATAACGCATGGAAAGCTCAACCGGAAGGTCGGTCTTTTTTTGAACGGCTTCCTGCAGCTGTTTTGATAATACAATCAGCGGTGAGCCATCTTCCCACCAGATCGCTTTGTAGGCTTCTGCTGATTTTGGGGCCCTGAACGGTACAATAATGCCCTTGATAAGCAGGAACCGTAACAGCCAGGGCTTATCAATTACCCGTTTATCCATCAGAAATTCATCCAGGTACCGTTTTACATCTTTTACTTCAGTGGAATCCGGGGATCCCAGATTCATTAATATTACTCCTGTTTTACGCATCTCTTTGTAGTATAAATTAGGATCCCTTTTGCAACCATCGTTACAGGAAAGGACCCGGTTTTGCACGCGCGGTGCAAAAGTATAACAACCGGCAAAGATACAGGTTACAGCAAGACAATCATACTGTCTGCGATAATGAAAAATCATGATAAAAATCATGATTTTTTTAAGGCCCGGTGACAAAAGTATGACGATACTACCACTTATCCTTTATACATTTGCGGCTGAATATGTCGCTAGAAGAATTTCATATTTCAAAACAGGTTTTAGATCGTTTTTGCATTGCGGGCATCAACTATCACAAGGCCGACGCAGCAACCAGAGGACTGTTTTCCATTACAAATGAGGCCTTTGCCACGTTGGGAAAAAGTGCAAAGGCGGCAGGGCTGAAAAGTGTGTTTGTAGTGTCTACCTGCAACCGGACGGAGATCTACGGGTTTGCCGAATCCGTGATGCAGCTGGTGGAGTTACTGGTGCCGCATACACACGGTGATAAAGCGGCTTTTTACGAGTGCGGCTATTTTAAGAATGGGGAAGAAGCATTACAACACCTGTTTAATGTATCTGCCGGGCTGGATTCGCAAATATTGGGCGACTATGAGATCCTGGGTCAATTAAAAAGAGCGGTAGACACAGCGCGCGGTCAGCATTTGATTGGCCCGGTGATGGACCGGATGCTGAACTTTGCATTCCAGGCTTCAAAAAAAATAAAAACAGACACCAATCTCAGCGACGGAACCGTTTCCGTTTCATTTGCAGCCATCGAATTATTGCAGAACATAAAAGAGATCACACAAAAGAAAGTGCTGATCATTGGTGCCGGAAAATTCGGGGTCAATGTTTGCAAAAATCTGAATACTTATTTACCGGATACTTCCGTTACGATTATGAACCGTACGGATGCTGTTGCAAAGCAGATTGCTTCCGATCATGGGATCCATTTTGCATCTTATGCGGAAAAGGCCGCGGCCATTCATGCATCCGATATTGTAATTGTATGTACCAATGCCGGCGAGCCGATGGTAGTGCCCGAGCATGTGGCACCCGGTACAAAAAAATTATTCCTGGATCTTTCTGTACCGGTAAATGTGCACCCGCACATCCGCCAAATGGATCAGGTAACCGTAATTGATGTGGATGAAATCTCCAATACCATACTGGACAAAACCCTTGCAAAACGCAAAGCGGAAATACCCCGTGCGCTCACCATCATTGCGCATTTCAAAGGAGAATTTCTGGGTTGGCTGAGAGATCATCATTATGCCCTCCACCTGAAAACCTGGAAGAACAAACTAAGCGAAATTGATTTAATGCAAACAGGCGTTTGCGAATTTTATAAGGATAAAGAACTGATCAGCGAAACAGAGCGGGTAATACGCGCCCAAAAGGCGGTAAAGCAACTGGCGGTAAACCTTAAAGTGCGGCATGATAAGGGCTGCCAGTTTATCAGCAGCATCAACGATTACCTGCAGCTTCTCTGACCCCGGATATTTTATTATGATCCGCATTGGTACCCGAGACAGTCAGCTGGCCGTTTGGCAGGCCACACAAGTAAAAAATCTCCTGGAAAGTTTAGGCACTCCTGCACAGCTGGAGTTGGTTAAAAGCGAGGGCGACTTAGACCTGGTTACACCGCTCTATGCCATGGGGGTGCAGGGTGTTTTTACAAGAGTGCTGGACACCGCCCTCCTCAATAATAAGATCGATGTAGCCGTACATAGTATGAAGGATGTGCCGGTGCAATTGCCCGAAGGCATTGTGGAAGCGGCCGTTTTAGAACGCGCATCCTATAACGATATTTTGGTTTTGAACCCCAACTGGCAGGCGCCGGACAACGGAGTCCAAATCTCAAATCTCAAATCTCAAATCTCAACCCCTGAAACTTTAAACGTTGAACCTGAAACATTTCCCCTAACTATCGCCACCAGCAGCGTGCGCCGCAAAGCGCAATGGCTGAACCGGTTTCCGGGGCATACGATCGAAAATATCCGAGGAAATGTAAATACACGGCTCCGCAAGCTTTCTGAAAGTAATTGGTTCGGGGCCATCTTTGCAGAAGCCGGTTTGGAGCGCATTGGCCTGAAACCCGCTAACAGCATTACGCTTAACTGGATGCTGCCGGCCCCGGCCCAGGGCGCTATAATGATCACGGCCCGTAAAGGAGATGCAGCGGTACTGCGTGCTTGCAGCCGCATCAATCATACAGCAACCGCCTACTGCGTAAAAGCAGAAAGAGATTTTTTAAGCGAACTCATGGGCGGCTGCGCCACGCCGATCAGCGCACTGGCCACCATTCATCAAAACAGCCTGCACTTCAAAGGAAGTATTGTTACACCGGAGGGCGGACAAAAGATAGCGGTGAATGAAACCTATGCGATCGATGCAAACATCCCGGCCGGAAAAGCCGCTGCCGCAGCCATCCTGGAAAAAGGCGCCGGGCCATTAATTGCGAAAATGAATCATGAGCAATAAGCCGCTTCATATTTTAAGTACAAAACTACTTGATGATGCGCTCATCCGCAAGGCCGGGAACCAGGTACAGCTCGATTGCAGGTCTTTCCTGCAAACACAGCCGGTGGCACCGGAACAGGTGGCTGCATTGCTCACCGATGTTCCGCTTTCGGATCAGGCCGTGATCTTTACCAGTGCCAACGCCGTAAAAGCAGTGGCTGCGGCACTCACAGACCGCCCTCTGTGGACGGTGTTTTGCATTGAAGCAGCTACCCGCAAAAAAGTGCAGGAGCTATTTCCGGGAACCAAAATCAGGGCATCGGCTCCCAACGGGGCACAACTGGTAAAACAGATCATTGAGCAGGCTCCGGACCAGGTGGTTTTTTTTTGCGGAAACCTGCGGCTGAACACCATTCCAGACGGACTGAAACAGCATGCCATTCCCTGCAGGGAAAAAGTGGTGTATGAAACCATCAAAACACCGGTGGCGATTAACCGGCAATATGACGGGATCCTTTTTTATAGCCCGAGTGGCGTTGAAAGTTTTTTTTCATTAAATGAGATCAGTCCGGCAACAAAAGCATTTTCGATAGGCCCGTCTACAACCGCGGCCTTAAAAAAATATACGTCAAATATAGAAGAAGCAATACAGCCCGATGTGGAACAGATGATCGGAATGATTGCCAACAGCAGGGGGTAGCCCGCTTGGTTTAAAGATTTTAACTATGCAACAGGAAATAAAAAACGACTTAATTTTAAGAACGCTTCGCGGAGAAGCCACGGAACGTACCCCGGTTTGGATGATGCGTCAGGCAGGACGGTACCTGCCGGAATACATACAGCTGAGAGAAAAGTATTCTTTTTTTGAAAGATGCCAGAACCCCGAGCTGGCTTGCGAGATTACCTTGCAGCCGGTAGATATTGTTGGTGTGGATGCCGCCATCCTGTTTTCAGATATCCTGGTAGTGCCGCAGGCCATGGGGATGGAAGTGCAGTTGGTAGAAAAACTGGGGCCGCTCCTGCCACAGCCCATAAAAAACCAGGCCGACCTTCAGCGCGTCAGGATGCCGGACGTGAATGAAACATTGAACTACGTATTTGAA
Organism: Niabella pedocola; assembly: GCF_021044425.1. Taxonomy (GTDB): domain Bacteria; phylum Bacteroidota; class Bacteroidia; order Chitinophagales; family Chitinophagaceae; genus Niabella; species Niabella pedocola. The sequence goes on from NZ_JAJNEC010000005.1 coordinate 2,570,502, forward strand.
GCAATAAAACTGATCAAACAGGAACTGAATGGACGTGTGCCCCTGATCGGGTTTGCGGGAGCACCCTGGACCCTGTTGTGTTATATGGTTCAGGGCAAGGGTAGCAAAACCTTTGATGAAGCAAAAGCCTTTTGTTACCAGCAGCCGGAAACGGCACATGCCCTGCTGCAAATGATCACCGATACAACCATCGCCTATCTCAAAGGACAGGTGGCGGCCGGTGCCGATGTATTGCAGGTATTTGACAGCTGGGGCGGATTGCTGAGCAAACATGATTTTGAAGAATTTTCGCTTCGTTATATCCGCCAGATTGTGGCTGCGTTAAAAGAAAGCGTTCCGGTGATCGTTTTTGCAAAAGGCGCCTGGGGATCACTTGCAGAAATGGCTGCAACCGGTGCCGCCGGCTTGGGTATCGACTGGTGTATAGAGCCACAGGTAGCGCGTCGTTTAGCCGGTGATCAGGTTACTTTGCAGGGTAACTTTGATCCTGCAAAATTACTGGCCCCCGTTTCCCGGATTGAAAAGGAAACAAAGGAAATGCTGCGCGCTTTTGGCCCGGGCCGGCATATTGCCAACCTGGGACATGGGATCCTGCCCAATGTGCCGGTAGATCATGCAAAAGCATTTGTAAATACCGTAAAGGAATTCAGATTTGAGGATCTTTAAAATAATAGCCTTGAATAAAGTACCTTTTTTAATTGCAGCCTTTGTGCTTCAATATACGGCTGTTGTGGCACAAGGCCTTTATATGCCCCGGAATATTCAGCATGCCGTTGAAAAAGGAACCCGTACCACCAATGGTTTGCCCGGCACCCATTACTGGCAGAACCGCGGTGTGTATGTTATAAACGCTACTGTGAATACGGCAGAGAAATCTGTTGCAGGCAGCGAGAAGATCACTTATTTCAACAACAGTCCGGATAGCCTTAAATCGGTAGTGATCCGTTTTGTAAATAATATTCATAAACCGGAGGCTCCAAGAGCCGGACAGGTACCCGGGGATTTTTTAACCCCGGGCTTAAAGATCCTTGGATTTGTAGTGAACGGTGAACGTTATACGGTCAATAGCGACGACTGGGGCACGGCAAATACCGTAGACCTGAATACACCATTGCCGCCGCGTTCAAAAGCCGAATTTGAGATCGAATGGTCCTACTCGTTATCAAAACTCAGCGGCCGCGAAGGCCAGATTGACCCCAATACATTTTTCTGCGCCTATTTCTATCCCAGGATTTCGGTGTATGACGACTATAACGGTTGGGACCTGTTGCCACATACAGATGGTGGTGAATTTTATAACGATTTTAATGACTACACGGTTTCCATAAAGGTGCCCACGAATTATGTAGTTTGGGCAACAGGAACCCTGGAAAATGCAAAGGAAGTACTGCAACCGGCGGCATTCAGGCGTTTCCGGGAATCGATGAGCAGTAATAAGGTCATTCATGTGGCAACGGCCAAAGACATGGAACAGGGAGCGGTTACCAGTTTCAGCGAATGGAACGAATGGAAATTCACGGCCCGGAACATTACCGACTTTACATTTGCCACCAGCAACCATTTTGTATGGGATGCGGGCAGCGTGACGCTCGCCGACGGGGAAGGGTTAAAAAGAGTGAGTGTGCAGGCCGCCTATAAGGATACGGCTGCCGATTTTAAAAATTATGTAGAGTGGACCAAATATGCCATCCGGTGGTACTCGGATAACCTGCCGGGTGTAAACTACCCCTATTCAACCATGACGGCCATCCAGGGATATGCCGACATGGAGTATCCGATGATGGTAAATGATGCCTCATTAAGAGACCTGATGGATTCCCGGCTGACCGTGGATCATGAAGTGGCACATACTTACTTCCCCTTTTATATGGGCATCAATGAAACCCGTTATGCATTTATGGATGAAGGATGGGCCACTACCTTCGAATATCTGATCGGTATTTCTGAGAATGGGAAACATGCAGCAGACAGTGCATATAAAAGTTTCCGGATCAAGAACTGGATCTCCAACCCGGCTACAGAAATGGACCAGCCCCTGATTACAATGTCGTCCCAGTTGTCGGGTGCCGGATATGGAAGAAACTCCTATGGAAAGGCCTCGCTTTCTTACCTGGCGTTGAAAGACCTGCTGGGTGATGTGCCCTTTAAAAAGGCCCTGCTTCATTATATGAACACCTGGAGCGGAAAACATCCAACGCCCTGGGATTATTTCTATTCCATGAATGCCGGTGCCGGAACGGATCTTACCTGGTTTTGGAAGAACTGGTTCTTTAGCAATCACTACATCGATCTTAAAATAAAAGGGGCCCGGCAGGGGGTTAATAATACAACCATTACACTGGAAAATACCGGCGGGTTTGCAGTGCCTTTTGATGTGATCATAAAACCGGCAGATGGAAAGGAAAAAAGATTCCATTATACACCGGAGATCTGGAAAAATAAAGAAAAGACCGTTACGTTTTCTGTACCCAGTAGCGGAAAAATAGAACAGGTTACTATTGACGGAGGCATTTTTATGGATGCTACTCCGGCGGACAATACTTATCGGTTATGAAAAAAGAAGCAACAAACGCATTCCGCCAGCAGTGGATCGAATACGTTTACGGATTACAGGACCGCATCTGCAAGGCATTGGAAGCGGAAGATGGCCGTGCCGTTTTTAAAGAAGACAACTGGCAGCGCGGTGAAAATGGCAAAGGCGGTGGCGGGCATTCCCGTATCATGGAGAATGGTGCTGTTTTTGAAAAGGCCGGCGTAAATGTTTCCGTCGTATACGGACATATTACCGAAAAAATGAAACAGGTGTTGCCGGTAAACGAAGGTACCTGGTTTGCCTGTGGCATCAGCCTGGTACTGCATCCGGAAAATCCCTTCGTACCCACCACACATGCCAACTGGCGTTATTTTGAAGCACATGATGAAGAAGGTACCGTTACCCATCGCTGGTTTGGCGGCGGCGCGGATCTGACACCATATTATTTATTCGAGGAAGATGTGACCCACTTTCATACAACGTTAAAGGAGGCCATCGATCCGTTTGGGTTGGAGTTATATCCGAAGTATAAACAACAATGCGATGCCTACTTTTCCAATAAACACCGCGAAAATGAAATGCGCGGGGTAGGTGGTGTATTTTATGATCATCTCTATCTGAATAACGAAGAAGAGGCGGCGCGTTTACTGGCTTTTCAAAAAGCCAACGGAGATGCGTTCCTCGATGCATATCTTCCCCTGGTACGAAAAAGAAGAAACACTTCTTACGATGCCGAGAATAAAAAGTGGCAGGAGATCCGGCGGGGGCGTTATGTAGAGTTTAACCTGATCCACGACCGGGGAACAATCTTCGGACTGAAAACAAACGGCCGCACAGAAAGTATATTAATGAGTTTACCGCCCACGGTACGGTTTATTTATAATTACGAGCCGGAGCCCGGCAGTCTGGAGGATAAATTATTACAGGCCTGTAAACATCCGAGGGACTGGGTGGTATAACGCTCAAATCTTAAATTCTAAATCTCAAATCTCAAGTCTCGTATCTCAACGTTCCAAATCTCAATCCGGTGAAGTTCCTTTTTCTTACATACTGTTTTTTGATGCCGGCAATGGTGAGCGCTCAAACCGCACGCTATTACAACTGGAGCGGTTTCCCGCTGGAGATCTATGAAACGCCTTCTGTAAAAGCAAAAACACTGGAAAAAATACCGGTCGGTCAGGCGGTTAAGATCATTCCTGGCTCAAACGATCCGGCATATACCATCTACCTCAGCTACTATGGAGATACCACGTCACCCAAAAAGGAAGTGGCAGATGAAATCAATAATGCCGGTAGTTTTTATCCGTTAAAGACCTCCTGGGTAAAAGTGGCCGGCAAACAGGCTACCGGCTATACGCTTCAGGGTTTTCTGTCGCGCATTCCTTACAAAAGATTGCGTAAGGATAATGAGGCGGATAACTATGTGGAAATTCCAGTAGCGGCAGCATTGCGTACTTTTTTTGGCAAGCCGGTGTTTTACCGGAAACAGGAGCTGGAAAAGGAAACAAAAGAGGAAATTCATTTTGTGGAACAGTACCGGTTTGCAGGGGGTGTTACGTACAACGCCCTGCAGCAGTATGTAGAAAAGGATGGCCCGGGGGGAGAAGAACACCGGATCTTTTTACCCAATGCATCCCTGCATGAAGCTGTTCTCTTCCTTTTAGAAATCACCAATGCCTCCGCTTTCCGGTCAGAGGGGAAAAAAACTGTTAATAAGATAAAAAGCCGCTACGATTTTTTCTCCTGGTGGTACCAGCCCAACCAATATGATGAAAAAGGCAATAATGTAAAAGATAAAAACCGGGTAGATTTTGAATACTACGCCGAGGGCGGATCCAGCAGTGCCTCGTTCGTCAAAAAAAACGGTGGCATTGAAATCATATACGCCTATGGCGGATGCTGATACCTGCGCCGGAATATTAGAATTAAAATACATCGATTATGATCTTACAACATAGAAACAGGATTTTAAGAAGAAATGCCGCTATCCGTGATATGGTTGCGGAAACACAATTGCGGTCCGCAGATTTTATTTTGCCGGTCTTTGTTACAGAGGGAAAGGATGTGGTGGAAGCCATTAGTTCCATGCCGGGCTATTTCCGGCGATCCCTGGATAAAACCGTTGAAGAAGTAAAAGAACTCTGGAGCCTGGGCATCAAAAGCGTACTGCTGTTTGTGAAATGTGATGACGCGCTTAAAGATAACACCGGCAAGGAAAGCTGGAATCCCAACGGATTGATGCAGCAGGCGGTAAAAGCCATCAAAGATGCGGTTCCGGAAATGATCGTAATGACCGATGTGGCATTGGATCCTTATTCGGAATACGGGCATGATGGTATTGTGGATGTAAAGAGTGGTTACATCCTGAATGATGAAACGGTGGAGGCCCTTATAAAAATGAGTCTTTCGCATGCCGCTGCCGGTGCCGACTTTATTGCACCCAGCGATATGATGGACGGGCGTATCGGAATGTTCCGGAAAGCGCTGGAGGAAAGCGGGCATACTCATGTAGGTATCATGAGCTATTCGGCAAAATACGCCAGTTGCTTTTACGGCCCCTTCCGGGATGCGTTGGACAGCGCACCGGGCTTCGGCGATAAAAAAACCTACCAGATGAATTATGCTAACCGGATAGAAGCGATCAACGAAACACTGAAGGATGTGGCAGAAGGGGCAGACATCGTAATGGTAAAGCCGGCGATGGCATACCTGGATATCATCCGGGAAGTAAAAAATGCGGTTACCGTTCCGGTAAGCGCCTATCATGTAAGCGGCGAATATGCCATGATTAAGGCGGCGGCAGAACGGGGCTGGCTGGATGAGGAAAAAGCCATCCTGGAAAGTTTAACGGCTATAAAAAGATCCGGTGCCGACCTGATTGCCACTTATTTTGCCAAAGACGCCGTTCGGTTATTACAATCCTGATGTGATGCAGCTGAACCTGATCCAGAAGTATAATATCCAGGGCCCGCGGTATACCAGTTATCCCACTGTGCCGTACTGGGAGCCGGAGCTTTTTACGGCTGAAGGATGGAAGAACGCACTGGTACGCAGTTTCAGCGAAACAAATGCGCAGCAGGGCATCAGTGTATACATCCACCTGCCGTTCTGTGAAAGCCTGTGTACTTTTTGTGCCTGTCATAAGCGCATCACCCGGCGGCATGATGTGGAGTTGCCCTATATAGAAACTGTTTTGAAGGAATGGAGTTTGTATTGTGCGTTGCTCCCGGAACCGCCGGTCATTCAGGAGTTGCACCTGGGCGGCGGTACACCTACGTTTTTCAGTCCGGACAACCTGGCGCTTTTACTAAACGGCATTTTCTCAAAAGCCGTTATCGCGACGTCACCTGAGTTTAGTTTTGAAGGACATCCGAACAATACCACCACAGCCCATCTGCAAACCTTATCGAAGCTCGGCTTCCGGAGGGTGAGTTTTGGCGTGCAGGATTATGACCCGGCGGTGCAGAAGGCCATACACCGGATCCAGCCATTTGAGCGGGTAGCCGCTGCAACGGCCGGTGCGCGGAGTGCTGGTTATGAAAGCATCAGTCATGACCTGGTTTTCGGGCTGCCCTTTCAAACCTGGGAATCCATGCAGGCAACAATCGAGCGTACCATCGAACTGAAGCCGGACCGTATCGCCTTTTATTCGTATGCACATGTGCCCTGGGTGAAAGGCGTAGGGCAGCGGGGATTCAGGGATACGGATCTGCCTTCACCGGAACTGAAACGGAAATTATATGAAGACGGCAAGGCATTGCTGGAACGATCCGGATATATCGAAATCGGCATGGATCATTTTGCATGGCCCGGCGACAGGCTGCACCAATCATTACATAACGGCCGGCTGCACCGGAATTTTATGGGATACTCTTCATCGGCCACCCAGGTAATGATCGGGTTGGGTATGTCGGCCATCTCCGATTCCTGGTATGCATTTGCACAAAATGAAAAATCGGTCGAGGCATATACCGATGCCGTGCACGCGGGTCGTTTGCCGGTGGTTAAAGGACACCTGCTGGATGAAGAAGATCTGAAGATCCGGAAACATATCCTGAACCTTATGTGCCGGCTTCGCACCTCCTGGGCCGAACCGGAAATGCAATTGAACGCACTGCCGGAAATCACCGCCCGTTTGCAGGAGATGGAACAGGATGGATTGCTGGAGATGTTTGATACGGAGTTACATGTTACAGATAAGGGCCGCGCATTTGTACGTAATATTGCAATGGCATTTGATCTGCGTTTGATCCGGAAGCAGCCGGATACACAGATATTCTCCATGACCGTATAGGTTTCCGCTCGGCTAGTAGTGTGTTACTGTTTTGTGCGGATCGGTACATTTCAATGGATGTCTTGCTGAACTTGTTTCCGCAACTGCTACAGTTGACGGATTATGATTGAATAAAATTAGTGCAACTTCGATATGATGCAAACGACAACCATAGCGATAAACAAAAAAAAGACCCTGCGTAACCTGGTGATAGCGGTATTGTTGCTGCTGTTGGGGATACTATTTGTGCTAAAACCCTTTTTGTTCATCAGAAGTGATGATCCGGGAGTAATTAAGATCATCGGATACATTTGTACCGCCTTATCCGGGATAGGGATCATTGTGTTTGTTCAAAGACTAAGAGATAAAAAAGAAGTACTGGTCATTGATGCAGAGGGCATCCTGGATCATTCCAGTGGCATTGCTGCCGGAAGGATATGGTGGAAGGATGTAAAAAGTATCCGCGTAGAACAGGTGGCGGATCAGCCATTCATTATGCTTGAAGTAAAGAACCCACTGGTATACCTTCAGCAACAGCAGAACCCCGTGAAAAAGCGGGCCATGGAATTGAATTTGCAGCTTTACAAAACACCGGTGGGCATCTCCGCACAGTTTTTAAATATCGGGTTTGAACAACTGTTGCAATTGCTGGAAACAGCATTCAGGGAGTTCAGAGGTAAATAAACGGCCAGGATCATGAGTCGGGTATTCAGCATTCAGGATCGAGATCAGAGCAACGAGATTCAATACCGGCTACTTAAGCGATTTTTTTTATAATTGCTGGAGATACGCCGATGGTGCCTGCGGTACTTTCGTTGTGGGATTTTTGAGTACGATTAAAGCCTGTACCCGATCTGCGCATCTGCCGCCTTATCGAAATGACATTGAAACGAGATGCCGATTCCGGCATCGGGCGCCCGGACCGTACACCAGGTATCAAACCGGCTCCGGAACCTGCAATACCATATGCCCGCAATCCTTTAGCAGCAAACCGTTTTCGGAGTCCTCCTATTCGGGTTTAGCAGCGCATTACATAACCCTGAACAAACATACGAACCCCTCGCTTCTGAACTCCCGCTTCCGGATTCCCGATTCTGATTTCTGGTTTCTCAAATCTGACATCTGAATGCTGAAATCTGACATCTCAAATCCCAAAGCTCGCCGCAAATCCCTTATTTTTATACAAACAAACTCCATGCAAACGGCTTCTAAGAAAGTGATCAACGGATGGGCAATGTACGATTGGGCCAACTCCGTGTACAACCTGGTTATTACCACTACTTTTTTCCCGATTTATTTTTTGACGGTTACGGAAAACAGTTCCAAAGATCATAAAGTGCAATTCCTGGGAAGGCAGTTTGTAAACTCAAGCCTGTACGATTATGTGCTGGCTGCGGCATACCTGTTTGTGGCCATCCTTTATCCGATCCTTACTTCCATTGCCGATACCCGGGGAAACAAGAAAAATTTTATGCGTTTTTTCTGTTATATGGGTGCACTGGGTTCTGCAATCCTGTTCTTTTTTACAAGCGATACGCTGGGCCTGGGTGTGGCCGCCTTTATGCTGGCAGCAATGGGATATGTGGGCAGCCTGGTATTTTACAATGCCTATCTGCCGGAGATAGCGGCTCCTGCAGACCAGGACCGGGTGAGTGCACGTGGGTTTTCCTATGGATATATAGGCAGCGTCATTATGCAGGTAGTCGGTTTTTTACTGATCGTTTTAATGGAGGACAAAGGACTGGCTACCCGGCTTACTTTTTTGCTGGTGGGTATCTGGTGGTTCGGCTTTGCGCAGATTACCTTTTCCCGCTTGCCGCAATCCACGCAAACAGGTAAGATCGGCGGCCGGGTATTGCGGGACGGGTTCGTTGAAATAAAAAAAGTATATCAGCAGGTAAAGCTAATGCCGGTGCTGAAACGGTACCTGCGCGGCTTCTTTTTTTACAGTATGGGCGTGCAAACCGTAATGCTGGCGGCTACCCTGTTTGGCAGCAAGCTCCTGGGGCTGCCGGATGACCGGCTGATCATATCGGTTGTAATGATACAGCTGGTGGCGGTCGCCGGTGCCTGGTATATGTCCCGGCTTTCGGCCCGTTATGGAAACATCCGGGTATTAATGGGGGTGGTTATTTTTTGGATATTGATCTGTATTGCAGCCTATCTTACAGCGGTGGTGGCAGAAGGTGGTGACAACGGGGAATTCCTGTTTTACGGGCTGGCCATTGCCGTGGGCCTGGTGATGGGCGGTATTCAGTCGCTCAGCAGGTCTACCTACGCCAAGTTAATGCCGCATACAAAAGATACGGCTTCTTTCTTCAGCTATTACGACTTTACAGAAAAGCTGGCCATTGTAATCGGTATCTTTGCTTTCGGCTTTATTGAAGAGCAAACCGGCAGCATGAAGAATTCTATATTGTCATTGATTGTTTTCTTTGCCATTGGTTTTTTCTGGCTGTATTCCGCGCTGGTAAAACAACGGAAGGCATAAGAAACCGGCCGTTAGCGATTAGCCATCAAATCTCAAATCTCAATTCTGAAATCTGAAATCTCGATTCTGAAATCTCAAATCTGACCATGAACCTATACACAATCAATTGCGGACATTTCAAGTTAGACGGCGGTGCCATGTTTGGGGTAGTACCCAAAAGCATCTGGAACCGGTTAAACCCGGCGGATGAAAATAATATGTGCAGCTGGGCCACCCGCAGCTTACTGATAGAAACAGAGAACCGGTTGGTATTGGTGGATTGTGGGATGGGCGATAAGCAAAATGAAAAGTTCTTCAGCTATTATTACCTCCATGGAGATGATGACCTGGATCGATCGCTGGCGCAATATGGTTTTAACCGGGAGGATATCACTGATGTATTTTTAACGCATCTGCACTTTGATCATTGCGGAGGTGCCATAAAAAAAGCCGGCGAACAGTTGGTGCCGGCCTTTAAGAACGCTGTTTACTGGAGTAATGAAGCGCATTGGGAATGGGCGATACATCCCAACCCGAGAGAAAAGGCTTCATTTCTGAAGGAGAACATTCTTCCCATACAGGAAAGTGGGCAGTTGAAATTTATTTCGGATAGGGAAGAGGCCGGAAAGGGCCTGGCGCTGGCACCGTTCCTGGAGCAGGTGGATATCCGTTTTGCCAATGGGCATACCGAAGCGATGATGTTGCCCCAGGTGCAGTATAAAGGAAAATCGATTGTATTTATGGCCGATCTGCTGCCTTCTCCGGGACATATTCCCCTGCCTTATGTGATGGCATATGATACCCGCCCGCTGATAACCATGACGGAAAAAGAAGCCTTTTTACAGGAAGCACTGGAAAGGGAGTATGTGTTGTTTTTTGAGCACGACCCGCAACAGGAATGTTGTACCTTAAAACAAACAGAGAGAGGCATCCGGCCGGATCAGTTCTTTAAGTTGAGTGAGCTTTAGCGCCTTTTGGGGTGAATTTGCAGATTGGAAATGGTCAATAGCTAATGATGAATGGCCAATGGACCCACGAGTAAAGAGGATCTAACGTGAAACATTGAACCAGAACCTTGAACAAAATGCTGATGGCTTAATTCTTCTTCACCAGTGCGGTCATCGGGTTTTTAAGTCCGTCAAAGCTGGTCATTTCAATCTTCACCTTACCTACAATAATGGGGCTTTCCACGCGGATGGGAACCCGGTTGGCATCATCGGTTATCCAAACCGTCATTTTTTCCCCTCCCTCAAAAATAGTTCCCTTAATGGTAAGCGGTTTGATCTTTATGGCTTTGAACTTGCCATACTTGGTGGTAATGGTTTCTTTACCCATATACCGGATATACATACCGAAGATCTCGTTATCTAAAAACACACTGAAGGGTACCTTATCACCGGGTTTCAGGCTGTTATAGTCTACATTACGCGCATAAAATACAGAGCTAACCACATCATGCACACAGGCCGGCACTTTAAATACGCCTTCATTGCTGATAGCGGTATTGGCCGACTTGTTAAAGCTTACATTCTGGTATTTTTTATAACCACCCTCATTGATGTTGCGGATGAACCGCAGCGGCTGAAAGGTTTCCACGTCCACGTACGTTTCATAGGTATCGTAGGCCTTATAGGCCCACTCGTAAGATGAAAGCGTGCGGCCGGTGCCTGTGATATGGTATACGGTGCGGCCGTTCATTTTTTCCAGGGTTGTAAAAAAGGATCCCGTGCCTGCCGGTACAAAGGCGCCGGCCACGCTATAGCCAACCGTAAACCCTACTTTTTCACCAGCCTGGAAGGCCGTATTGGGAATGGAACAGGCAGGTGCAGCAACTGCTTCAGGTGTGGCAGGGGCAGCCGCCTTTTTGTTACCATCCGCAACGAACATAAAGAACGGAACCAGAAATAAACTAAGCGTTTTCATTTTTGCTTTTAAATATGCTTTTAATACCCAGTACCAGCACACTTCCGATCAGTGCCGGTATAACCAGGTTAATTAACCAAATGCTTGCCGAAGTTAAGCTAATACCCAATTGATTAGCGTTAAATAATCCTAATATTGTCAGGCTCAAACTCCCCCGTACGCTCAGATCTGTAAAAAGCGCAATCGTTGGAATAATGGCCAGGATCAAAAATAATACACTTACTCCCGTCCAGGCCTGCCAAAAAGAAACCGTTACTTCAAACAACTGAAATAGTAAAAAATATTGCAATATAAAGATAAAAAACCGTGTTACAGATAAAGACAATAATCGGAGCAGTACCGTTGCATTAAAATGCTTCAGGGCTTCTATCGACCAGGAAAATTTTTTGCCGGAAGGAATACGGCTGATCCATTTTGCCATCCAGGAAATGCGGAAATAAAAAAGCAGCAGCAGCAGGGCACAGAATGCCACAATATAAAACAGGGCATCAAACCATAAAACCGAAATGATGCGCGCCGTAACGATCGGTTCTTTTAAGAAATAAAGGGATAAAAGGCCCATCCACACGGTAACCAGCAACTGACTGATATTGCTGACCACGGTAAGCGTTGCCGCCTTAATACGTTTGCCTTCATCGATATACAAAACCCGTCCCACATAATCGCCGATGCTGTTGGGGGTGGAAACAGAAAAGGAAACACCTGATAAAGTAGCTTTTAACGCACGGATAAAGGATAACTGCTGTACGCTTTTAACCGCCAGGCGCCATTTACAGGCCTCCACCATCCAGTTAACCGCCATTAAAACGATCACAGCCAACAGGTACATGATCTTTGAGCTGTTCAGCGAGGCTTTGATCTGCGTCCAGGACTCGGTTAAGCCTTCCTGCCGGCTTACCTGGTTATAAATAGACCAGCATAACCAGATAAACAGCAGCGGACCTAAAAAATAATTGAAGAATATTTTGATATTTTTGTTGATCTTCATGAATCCTTGTAAAAATAGCATCCCCTTTGCAAACAGCCACCAAAATAATCCTCGGTATTGATCCCGGTACAGTCATTATGGGTTACAGCATTATTGAATGTACCCGTCAACGCATACAGATGCGCGAAATGCATGCCATAAAATTTTCTGCCCGGCTGGATGGTTATGAGCGGCTGAGCCGGATCCATGAGAAAGTGACCGAACTGATCCGGATATACCAGCCACATGAGTTTGCGATTGAGGCTCCTTTTTTTGGCAAGAACGTGCAAAGTATGCTCAAACTGGGACGGGCGCAGGGGGTGGCCATTGCCGCGGCCATGCATTTTAATATTCCCGTTACGGAATATTCGCCCCGGAAAATAAAGCAGGCCGTAACCGGTAATGGGAACGCAGCCAAGGAGCAGGTATGGAAAATGCTGCAGCAGATCCTTTCTTTAAAAGAAGCCCCGGAATATTTTGATGCCACGGATGCGCTGGCCGTGGCCCTCTGCCATCACTACCAGATCAGCAGCCCGGTAAAAATCTCTGCCGGCTTTAAAGGCTGGGAAGACTTTATAAAGAAGAACCCGGATAAGATAAAGAAGTAGCCGGATTATGTAGCCGGCTACCGTGCAGGTGGCAGCTTCCTTGCTACGCTCAGTTTGGCTGCAGTGCATACATCCTGCCCGTTAATCATAACACTTCATTCCCCAAAAAACTGATCGTCTTCCAGGTGTCCTTCTTCTGAAAACGGCAAGCAGCAATGCGCTGTTTGAGCCGGTATCGTTCAAATTTTTTTAGTATAAAGAATCAATAAAAACTCCTGACATACAGCTGTCACCCGCTGTGTTTTACTTTGTATCAAAGGCGGGAAAGCCCTTTATATGATGATGAAAACGTCCATAGAAATTTTTAAAACCAATGTACTCAACCGGCCCGTAGCGGCAAAACTGGTGAAATGCCTGGAGGGGCTTTTGGCGCAGGCAAAAGTGAATTTTGACCTGGAGGATTGTGATCACATACTGCGTGTAGAAGCCCCGCAAGCAATAGATGTAGCACTGGTCCGGAACTGTGTCTTATACCATGGATATGAAGCAGAACGGCTGCCGTAGATGATAAGCAAACAATCTGAAGATTATTTTTTAACTCCAATAAACATCAAATCATGACAAGATTAGAAATTTTAAAAAAGGATTTTGAAAATGAAGTACTAACTACAAGGAAATTCCTGAACATTATCCCTGAAGATAAATGGGACTGGAAGCCACACCCCAAAAGTATGAGCCTCATGCAACTGACCATTCATATTGCCGAGTTGCCCGGCTGGCCGGCAATGGTGTTTGATACATCAGAACTGGATTTTGCTGCATTTCCTTACCAACCAACCGTAGTAAAAGACCGGAAGGAGTTGCTGGATATTTTTGAAAGAGAAGTGGAAAAAGCGGGTAAGTACCTGAACGATCCTGAAAATGAAAAGAAACTGGATGATAACTGGACGCTCCGCGAAGGCGATGCCATTTATGGTGTAAACCCTAAACTGGATGTAGTACGGATGAGCATCAACCAAACCATTCATCACCGTGCACAGTTAGGGGTGTTTCTGCGCCTGCTGGATATTCCCATTCCGGGCAGCTATGGCCCCAGTGCCGATGAATCGTTTTAAGTTGGGCAGACCCGTTAGGTTTTAAAAACATAACGGGTCTTTTTTTTTACAGGAATTTTCCTAATATTGTGTATGCTTCCACTTTGGCAAAAAGTAATAAAAAGTCCTACTTAGCGCTCCGCATTCCTGCGGGGAGCATTGCCTGTTTTGGGGTGCTTCCATGTATTGCATCTTTCATTTTTTATTGATCATTCCCAAAAACAGTGTATGGCAACCACCATTATTGAACCCTTCCGTATTAAGTCGGTGGAACCGCTGCGGTTCACCACAAAGGCACAACGTGCCGGTATTTTAGCGCAAGCCTTTTATAATCCTTTTTTGATCCATGCAGATGATGTACTGATCGATCTGCTTACCGACAGCGGCACTTCGGCCATGAGCAGCCGGCAATGGGCGGCCATGATGGAAGGGGACGAATCCTATGCCGGCAGCAGCAGTTTTTATCGCTTTGAAGCGGCGGTTAAAAAGATCACCGGGATGAAAAACATCATTCCCACCCACCAGGGAAGGGCATCGGAGAAGATCCTGTTTACCATTACCGGGGGCGGGGGCAAGTACTTCTTAAGTAATACCCTTTTTGATACCACCCGGGCAAATATTGAGTTTTCGGGCGCAGAGGGGATCGACCTGCTGACAGAGGAGGGGCGGCAGCCGGCCGCGGTGGCGCCCTTTAAAGGCAATATCGACCTGGTGGCACTGGAAGCCACGATCCGGGAAAAGGGCGCCGCACAGATCGCGATGTGCATCATTACTACAACCAACAATTCCGGTGGCGGGCAGCCGGTGAGTATGGACAATATCCGAAGGGCAAGCGGTATCTGCAAAAAATACGGGATTGCTTTTTTTATTGATGCCTGCCGGTTTGCAGAGAACTGCTATTTTATAAAACAACGGGAGGAGGGGTATGCTTCCAAAACAATGCTGGACATTGCCAACGAACTTTTTTCTTACGCGGATGGGTGTACCATGAGCGCCAAAAAAGATGCGTTTGCCAATATCGGGGGCTTCCTGGCGCTGAACGACGATGCCTTAACCCAGGAATGCCGGAACCTGCTGGTGATTACCGAGGGCTTTCCTACGTACGGAGGGCTTGCGGGGCGCGACCTGGAGGCCATTGCGGTGGGGCTGGAAGAGATTGTGGATGAACACTACCTCAAATACCGCATCCGCAGTATGGAGTACATCGGGGAACAACTGGAAGCCGAGGGCATTCCTTTTGTAAAACCGGTGGGGGGGCATGCCGTATACCTGGATGCAAAGGCTTTTCTGCCACAGGTACCGTTACATCAGTATCCGGGCCTGGCACTAAGTAACGCGTTATATTTAGAAGGCGGCATCCGCAGTGTGGAGATCGGTTCCCTGATGTTTGGAAAATATGCAGCAGACGGCAAGCTGGTTCCTGCGCAGATGGAGCTGGTACGCCTGGCGGTGCCCCGCCGTGTGTACACACAAAGTCATATTGACTATGTAGCCGAAATTATCATTGATGTATTTAAAAAAAGGCAGCAACTGAAGGGGTATGAGATCGTTTATGAGGCGCCGTTGTTACGGCATTTTACGGCAAAAATGAAACCTGTTGGTTAACCCTAAAAGATCATGTTCCGGGTGTACTGTAGGGAACCCGGAACAATCGACTATTGTTGCCTGTTATAAATTAGATACGATCAGTTCCTGTACGGCCTTCATTTCTTCGGGAGCTAATGTTAGCTTGGGTTGTAAAAAATTAACATCGCTGGCATCATTGAGCGGAATCAGGTGCACATGCGCATGCGGGACTTCAATGCCTATCACGCTCAGTCCACAGCGGTTGCAATCGAAACTTTTTTCAATGGCTTTTGCAACCGGTTTTGCAAATACCAACAATTCCGAAAGATAGTCATCGGGTACATCAAACAATTTGTCTACTTCAATCTTAGGCACTACCAGGGTATGGCCTCTGCGCAGGGGCATAATGTCGAGGAACGCAATGAATTTATCGCTTTCTGCAATTTTGTAGGATGGAATTTCACCAGCGATGATTTTTGAAAAAATGGTCATGCCAAGATGATTTATGATGAATTGTTTGAAGTTCCTTTAGTTTGAGGCCGAGCGCACCGGCTCGAACCCGTTGTTCAAAGCTACAAAAAAAACCACCCCGGTTGAACCGGAGCGGCTTAAAAGCGGATAGTAGTACTGCTGTACAAGTGAGTGACACAAGAAAAGCCCGGACATGCACCGCAGCAGGCTAAAAAACTATATCGAAATTTCTTCAATTTTAAACTGGATCACACCGGCCGGGGCCAATACATCGGCTACATCACCGGGCTCTTTGCCCAGGATACCTTTTCCGATGGGTGAGGTGATGGATATTTTTCCGGCTTTTAAATCAGCTTCCTGCTCGCTTACGAGTTGGTAAATGACTTGCTTTTTTGTTTTGAGATTGGTGAGTTTTACTTTGGTGAGAATGGATACTTTACTTGTATCAATCGTAGATTCATCTAACACCCGGGCACTGGCCAATGCTCCCTCTAATGCTGCAATCTTGGCTTCCAGGATGCCCTGGGCCTCCTTGGCGGCATCATACTCTGCATTTTCTTTCAGGTCTCCTTTTTCACGTGCTTCGGCAATGGCCTTGCTGGCTGCCGGCCGCTCCACACCCTTCATGTGCTGCAGCTCTTCCTTCATTTGCTCTAATGTTTCCTTTGTT
Organism: Niabella pedocola; assembly: GCF_021044425.1. Classification (GTDB taxonomy): domain Bacteria; phylum Bacteroidota; class Bacteroidia; order Chitinophagales; family Chitinophagaceae; genus Niabella; species Niabella pedocola. The sequence continues at coordinate 2,587,017 of NZ_JAJNEC010000005.1, forward strand.
ACATATTGTATCGTCATATGCGTTACTTTAGAATAAACAGAAAAAAATAACAACGCCTCAGACGTTACTGAAGCGTTGCATTACCTATATAAACAAATATAATTAAAAAGGATTACAATTCCTTTATACCCAGCTTTTTTAACAGAACTGTAGCCATTTTTAAAAACGCCTCATGACTGTACCCGGCAATATGCGGGGTAATGATTACATTCGGTTGATCCAGAAGCCATTGTAAGGTTTCTTTTTCTTCAGGGGTATAGGTATCGAGTTTTTCGTTTTCCAACACGTCCAGGCAGGCGCCGGAAATCAATCCCTGTTTAAGACCTTCAGACAGGGTGGGCAAATGAATGACCTTACCCCGGCTGGCGTTAAGGATAACGGGTTTTTGCTGCATGCTTTGCATCAGCTCCAATGTCAGCATGCCCCTGGTATCAGAAGTGAGCGGCACATTAAAACTGATGACATCGGAGTAGCGGCAAACCTGTTCCAGCGAGGCTTCTTTTACATGATCATGTGCAAAATCATTCTTGAATTTATCGTAGGCCAGTACGGTTACATTAAAGGGTTGTAACAGGCGTGCAAAGGCCCAGCCGGTATTGCCATAACCGATAATGCCCACGGTTTTTCCGGTAAGTTCGGTACCCCGGTTCTCTTCCCGTTTCCAGATAAGTTGTTTTACTTCGGGAACGGCAATGTTCATTTTGTTGAGCAGCATGAGCAGCATGCCCAGGCTTTGTTCGGCAACGGCATTGCGATTCCCTTCGGGACTGCTGGCACAAAGAATGTTCTTGCTTTGGGCATAGGGTACATCAATCAGTTCCATGCCGCTTCCCAAACGCCCGATCCATTTAAGGGAAGGGGCCGCATCGATCAGCGCTTTATCTACAGTAATGCGGGTTGTTAATACCAGGCCGGTAATATCCTGTGCCTGTGCCATCAGTTCCTCATAGGTGATTTTGGGCAGGTAGGCTACCTCAAATCCTTTTTCAGCAAGGGTTTCCTGCAGTATGGGATGCGCGTTTCCTGTAATGATCACTTTTTCTTTCATCGATATTTTTTAAGATAAATGTAAATAAAACCCCGGGCGGTTATTTCATTTTAAAACTGAGCGTGGCAAAATCGCTGACCGATAACTGTTCGGCGCGTTTATTAAAGATATCGTCTTTGAGCGCCGCTTCATCGAACAGGGATTTTACGGCGTTGCGTAATGTTTTCCTTCTCTGATTGAATGCCGTTTTCACCAGTACGGTAAACGCTCTGTCTGACTTTTTGGGTACTGTTGTTTCCTTTCTGCGGAGCCGGATCACCCCGCTTTTTACTTTGGGGGGCGGGTTAAAGGATTGCTCACTTACATCGAACAGGTAATCTACTTCATAAAACGCCTGCATCAATACGCTGATGACCCCGTAAATTTTTGAACCAGGTGCGGCGGCCACCCGTTGTGCCACTTCTTTTTGAAACATGCCGGTAATGACCGGAACCTGTTCTTTCCAATCGAGGATCTTAAAAAGGATCTGTGTGGAAATATTATACGGGAAATTACCTACTATATGAAAACTGCCTTCAAAAGGGGCTGCTGTATCCAGGATGCTTTCATGAATGATTTTATCCTTTAGGTCCGGGTATGTAGCAGCGAGGTATTGTACTTTTTCGGCGTCCAGCTCAACGGCCTTGAACGACACTTCCGGCAGCTGCACCAGGTAACGGGTAATGGCCCCACCACCGGGTCCTACTTCCAGGAGTTGCGCTGGTTTTTCGCCGGCAACGGCGTCTACAATTTTCCTGCAGATATTATCATCTTTCAGGAAATGCTGACCCAATGATTTTTTTAAGGTATACATATTGCAAAATTAGGCGCCCCGGGCTTAATCCGTTTTTTTGGGGGGCAGGGCAAAGGCAACGGCCTCATGCTCAAAGTGTCCTTTATGGCTGCCATCGCAAAACGGTTTATTCACCGATTTTCCGCAACGGCAAAGGGATACCACGGTTCTTCCGCCCAGGTCGTAAGGATTACCTTCCTTATCTACAATTTCAAAATCGCCTTCGATCCGCAATGAACCGTTATTGTTTACTGTAATTTTTGTTGTAGCCATAATTTTTTGTTAGGCGGCAAATTTAATGTGATAAGGCGGTAATATGCGAATGTGCAGTGTAAAAATGAAGGAATAATACCGAGGTATCACAAATTGCCCTGCGTTGCGCAGACTTTAAGTTCTCCACGGCTTTTAAAACGGCGATTTGTTGTGTGCCGGACCCGGTTTTAAAATTTATTATTTTACATTCTATATTTCTTATTCTTTCCCCGGCCTATCTTTGAACCATGATTAAAAATGTAATTTTTGATTTTGGGGGTGTATTACTGAACCTCGATTTTAAAAGATCTTTTGCCGCATTTAAGGCCCTGGGTTTTGACGATTTTGAAGATAAGTTTTCACAATATACGGCCGCACCGATCTTCCAGGAGCTGGAGAAGGGCCTGATTGCTGCCCCGGCATTTTATGAGGGACTCCGGGAGCTGTTAGGAAAGCCCATTCCGGATGCGCAGCTGGAGCATGCCTGGAATGCCATGCTGCTGGATTACCGCAAACCCAGCCTTGATTTTTTGGTGCCGCTTGGCAGCAAATACAACCTGTTTTTGCTTAGCAACACCAACCAGATCCATTATGATCATTTTTCAAAAACGCTGAAGGAAGAAACGGCGTATCCCTCGCTGGAGTCTTTTTTCAAAAAGGCCTATTACTCCCATGATATCAAACGCCGGAAACCGGATGCTGATACTTATGCTTTTGTATTGAAAGATGCCGGCATTGAGGCTTCTGAAACACTGTTCGTTGACGATAGTTTTCCCAACCTGCCTACGGCACAGGAGCTGGGGATACAAACCCATTTATTATTACCGGAAGAGCGGATAGAGTATTTGGAGCAGTTGCAGTAACTACCATACCTGTTATTGCCTTTGGGCAAAGATCAGTACATTTCCCAGGCTGTCTTTCAGCCAGATCCCTGAGTTGCTTACAGCATAGTGTCTGAGCTTTCGCATGGCTTCCCACAATGCTTTGTCATTGTCCGCATTTCCCATACACCCTAGTGCTGACATTTGGGTATGGAACGGTTGCAATGAACCGTTTAAAAGTGTAAAGCGTACCAACATGTAATTACATCCGGCCCGGGCTGCTATATCGCTTCCTGAATTAGAGATGGCAATATAGTTTGGATGGTAAATGAATTTTTCTCCGGCTATATAATTGATGCTCCACTGTCCATCTAATAAAGCGGTGTTTGTTGTGCTTCCGGATTCGGGCAAAAGCAGGCTTGGTTTTGCCTGATAACCGACTTTTTTTGAAAGTTCAGGCTTGGGCGCTGTTTCTTTTTCTGATTTACTGCAGGATAAACAAAATAGAAGAGTGAACAATAAGGGAAATGTACTTTTCATACTTTTAGTTTGGTGATCATAAAAAATCAAACGATATAACGACAGCTGCTATTGTGCATTGTGGTTACAAACAAAGATATGATGTTTTATTTATATTCAATTGTAACATACGGGAACGTATAAGCACTTTGATTGCTATCGGGGGGTGCTGCCTGGATCATAAGCCGCTGGTGCTTTTTTCAGTAGCGGCTAAAGTCCAAAAGAAAAGCCCCGTTCTTTTGGAACAGGGCGTTATTATTTTTAAGAGGGATGCTTACCGCACCTTATAAATAAAGTCATTATTCTTAAACTGCTTGGCGATCGCCTTCAGGTCATAGCTGATGCTGGCGTCTACCATCTTATCACCCATTTCCAGCACAAATCCACCAATAATATCGGGATTCACTGTAGCTTCCAGCTCAATACGCTGCTGGCCAGATGCCTGTTTCACCTGCTCAATGATATTGGCTTTTACTGCATCACTAACCGGAACCGCTGTAGTTAACTTTACCGTATGAATATTGTTCAGCACTTTATATTGCTCAATAAAAGCCGGCAGGATCTCCGGAAGGATGGCTTCCCGGTTTTTTGAAACCAGCAGGTTGGCAAAGCCTTTGGTAAGGCTCCCGATATGGTTGCCGGTAATGGCGTTTACAATGCTCTTTTTCTTATCGGCCTTGATAATGGGACTGCGCAGCAGGTTAACAAAGTCCCTGCTTTCTTTGCATACCGCCTGCAGCCACTGTACATCAGCAAATACAGCTGCCACCTGGTCTTTTTCTTTTGCCAGGTCTAACAGGGCTTTTGCATATCTGGAGGCTAAACGAGGATTGGGCATAACTTAAATGTAGAATAACGATATAATGTGAAATGTAAAACGATTCCGGAACCGGTTTAGTTCAGTTTGATAGAGTGAACCAGGCTGTTGATATATTCTTCCTGTTTGTCCTGACCTGCCAGTTGTTGCTTCAGTACTTTTTCGCTTACCTCGATCACCATTTTACCCACTTCGTTCTTCACATCGGTAAGGGCCGCCATTTTTTGTGCGTTGATGGCCTGCTGGGCATCGGCAATGATTTTGCTGGCTTCCGCTTTCGCTTGTTCCTTGGCTTCGTTAACGATCTTATCTTTTGTTTCGCGTGCTTCTTTCAGCAGTTGGGCCCGCTCTTCACGTGCTTTTGCCAGCAACGCTTCGTTCTCGTTTTGCAACTGGGCCATTTCTGCTTTTACTTTTTCAGCAGAAGCAATGGCGCCGGCTATATTTTGTTCCCGCTCATTTAAGGATTTGATGATGGGCTTCCAGGCAAACTTTTTCAGTATAAGAAATACTACAATGAAGGCAACCAGTGCCCATACAAAATAACCGAGATTGGGAGTTAATAATTCCATTTTGATCTATTTATTGTTTTTGGTTTCTTGTCTGACGTTTGCACCTCAAACTAAAAACTTCCCCCCGAATCTTCGGGGCCCGAAACGAATAATTTTTTTAAATTTACTGTACCCATTGCCCTTTGCGCCGGGTACAGTAATGTTTTGTTTGTGAACGCTGATCTTACTTCAGTACGGCCAATAAACCGGCGATTACCGCAAACAGGGCAACACCCTCGATAAACGCAGCAGTTAAGATCATAGCGCCACGGATGTCGTTAGCAGCTTCAGGCTGACGGGCGATACCTTCAGTAGCGCCTTTACCAATTTGACCGATACCGATACCAGCACCGATTGCAGCAAGGCCAGCGCCTACGGCACCACCAAAGTGAGACCAGCTTCCGCTTACTTCCAACAAAGTGTTCATTAAACTCATGACTCTGATTTTATAGTTGATTTAAAATAAAAACGTATTAATGATGGGTAACGATATCTTCTTCATAGTGATGATCACCAATAGCGCCGCCAATGAATACAGCGGTAAGATTGGTGAAGATATATGCCTGGATAAACGCTACCAGAATTTCAATTAAATAAATGAATACCGCAAAGGCAATCGAAACCGGGGTGAACAGTACACCGGCTGTTTTCGACATTTCGGTAAAAATGAAAATTAAGCTTACAAAACTCAGGATGATGATGTGTCCTGCTGTCATATTGGCAAACAAACGGATGATGAGGGCAAAAGGCTTGGTAAAAACACCCAGCAGCTCCACGGGCATCATCAGCAGTTTCACTGGCAGGGGTACACCCGGAAACCAGAAAATATGCTGCCAGTAATGACCATTTGTATTAAACAGGATCACAAAGAAGGAAATGATTCCCAGCATGGCCGTAAAGGCGATGTTTCCGGTTACGTTGGCAGCGCCAGGCAGTAATCCGAAAATATTGTTGATCAGGATAAAGAAGAAAATCGTTAATAAATAAGGCAGGAACTTCTGGTACTTAGGTCCCAGGTTGGGCTTGGCTACATCATCCCGTACAAAAGTGATTACCGGCTCAATGGCATTTTGCATGCCTTTGGGAGCTGAGGTAACGCCCTGGCCGGTTTTGTATTTCTTAGCCATTGCAGTAAGCAGCCAAACCAGTACAATGAGCGCAATCAGCATCTGTACCACGTTCTTGGTCATAGAGAAATCATATACTTTAACGGTTTCATCCGGGGTTCCTGCTTCGTCTACCGCTACTACCTTGCCGTGCTCCAGCTTGTACCCGTTATGGGCTTCTGTTCCATGATGAAAGGCAGAAGACATAAACGTGCTAAATCCGCGCTGGGGGGAATAAAGGATCACCGGCAGGGGAATAGTACCATGAAATTCAGTACCATCTGCGTTTTTCAGAGAGAAAAAATGCCACTCATGCGCATCGGCAATGTGGTGCAGGATGGCTTCACCGGGATTAAATTTTTCTTCAGTGGCAGCACCCGCTGCATGCTCCTCATGTTGTGCAAAAACGGATTGTGCCGAAGACACTAAAAAAAGGCCTAAAGCCGCTACCATAAAGGATTTGAACCATTTAAAACCCATACTGCTCTGAAATTTGCGGCAAAGATAAGGCTGAAATGGATAAAAAAGGGAATTTACGAGCGGGTATTTAAAGTTTTTAGCGGTAACCGGATTCGGTTTCCGGGATTTTTTTGAACTGTTCCGGTTCGCTCACATCAATATGGTCCTTGAGACGGTTTACCGCTTTTTTGTTGGGATGAGGTGGTTGATATGGAGAAAAGAGACGCCATCCCGCTTAGGCCGGTAAGGGGCAGCACCCTGCTGCCCCGATAAAATATTGAAGATGAAGGACAAGACCTACTACCATTATTATATATAGTCTATTGCGTGTGGTGTATTTTTTGGAATTTTAGGCTACTTCGGGTAATTTTTGTCTGTCACGCCGCAATTTACCAATTTCCGGCGCACTGCCTCGTGGCTAAAATGAATAAAGCCGCCCTCAATTTTTTTAGAAGACGGCTTTCATATAAACCTATCGAACCTCAGCGTAATTGTCTATGGTGCAGGAGCTACGTCCCTGCTTCTTACCACTACCGGCCATTTGGGATAGGCAACAGATACGCCTTTATTGAGCCCCATGGTCATGTTATCTGACACATAATAATAAAGGGGCCAGCCATTATAAGCGAGCTGTTTGCTTCCGGAAGGATGGGTGATCACGGTAAATTTTGCCTTCTCCAGGTAGGAGGGAACAACGATTTTGTCCATTACATAAACCGGCCAGGTAGTGGCGCACCCCCCGGTACAGCTGCTGGTGCCATTTTTGTCGTTGGTAAATGCATACAAGGTTATGCCGCGCGCGTCGGTCAGGTAGCGGGTTTTTTTGTAATCTGTGATCACGTTTAGTGCAGAGTCGTATTTACTGCCATTGGCACCTACTAATTGTGCGTTGGTAAGCGTGATGGTGTAGTCGGGTTTTGCCACAAACCAGTTATTGCCCACGCCTTCTCCCAAAACCTGGCCGGCAGCCTCGGGCGTATTGGTGCCGTTGGTAACAGGCGCATAATAATATAAGGGCCGTCCTTTATAAGCCAACTGCATGGAGGCACCCGTGCCGATAGTGTCAAAATCGTTGATATCCAACCCCTTTCCAAGTGTTTGGGCGTTGATGCCAGCAAAAAAAGTAGGCCACAGGGCCTTACAGCCTGCGGAAACGCAGGTATTTACAGTGGCGGAGTCATTGGCAAAAAAGTAAAGCGTACGACCGTCTTTATCTACCAGGTAGTCTCCAAGTGTGGTATTCGTGGCCAGTTTCACCTGCATCACTGGCGCCGGGGGAGTATAACTATCATCGCTGGAGCAACTTCCGGCCGCCAGCAAAACAATAAATGCAATGAAGCCGGGAATAAGGATCCGCTTCCATGGATGTGTGTAAGAATAAGAGTGCATAATTTTTTTGTTTTAGGGTTTTAAGAAACGGGGTGGATTAAGAACCGGGGGTGTTTTTCTTTTTTCCGATGGTGAAGACCCGCGACAGGTTAAATCCAAAGCGTATTTCTCCGCTGCCCCAGCTGTCGGTGGTATTGGTGATAAAGGCTTTTTCATTCATGCCCGTGGCATTGGAGAAATGGAGCTGGAATACGTGTCCACCGGTTTCAATATCAAAGCCAAGCGATAAGGGGTTTTTATAGAGATCCTTGTTTAAGCCGGAAACCACATAATGATAATCGGCTACAAAAGCCACTCTTTTCGAAAGTTTCAGCCGGCCGCCGATCCCTACCGCATACGTGTCATTGTCATCTGTTTGGCTGGCAACCAGGTTCCGGTGTACATAGGTGGGCGACACCTGGAGGCTGAAGGCTTCCGTAAATTTCCGGCCGATGATCACCTCACTATAATAGGCCATCCGGTGTTTTGTATCGGTGAATTTTGCATCGGCAGCAAATTTTTGCGTAGTAAGCGCCGCCCCGGCCGCCAGTACTACGGAAACCGGTGATGCGCCTTTACCGCCCGTAGCTTGTTGTATGGGCCGGTATTTGATAAAACCATCCAGCTCTTTTTCTGCCGTACTGCGACCGACACCAATGGTAAGGTTCTTTCCAAGACCATAGTCAAATCCCATGCGCATGGCTGCCTGATCGAGCCCGAAAAACTCCCCGATGCCGTCGCTGATCCTTCCAAACCGGTGCAGGATGCGCACGTCCAGCACATTTTTTCCGATAAATTCGACGGAATGGCCATTGATCACACGGCTCGATTTAAAGGCCCCGGTCACATATTCCTTTTGTCCGCCTGAATCGACCAGGCTAAGCAGATCCGCTTCCTGTGCCCAGATAACCGGAGCAATGAGGAGCAAGCAAATTGTTGTTAAAAACTTCATAGTAATTGGGTTTGTGCGTTGGATTGTTATTTTAAAACAGCGTAATTACAGTTGACCGACACCATCGCGGTTTTGGCAATTTTGTCGCTCACGATTCCGGGGATCGCAATTTTGTAATCGGCAATGGTGACCGGAAATTTTGCCAGGGCCTGAACCGTTGTTCCGGAAATGGCTAACGATCCGGAAGTGGTGATCTCTTTCTTTACGCCGTGGATCTCAAGGACGCCTTTTACGGTTACCGGGTAGTTGCCTGGTTTTTGAAAGAGCGCCGGCGTCAGGTTTACGATCTTACCTTTAAATACCGCCTTGGGGTATTTGCTGCTCTCCATATAATTTTCGTTGAAATGTTCCTGCATCAGGGCCCGGCGAAATTCAAAGCCTTTTATCAGCACCGCAAATTCTATTTGCCCGGTTGCGGCGTCCAGTACGCTGGCCGCTGTCTTATTGGTGGCAATGATGTCTTCCAGGGCGGTTCCGGCTTCAAACGAAACGGTACCGTTTTTTGTAAAATATTTCTGCGCAAGTCCTGCTTTTGCCAACACCAGCAGCATACAAAGCGCAAGGGCTGTTTTTTTCATGATAAGGGTTTTATTGAACGATACTGCATTTGTTAAGGACCACATCCATGAGCTTGCCGGTACATACGCCTTTAATAGTAACCTGTTGGCCGCTTTTCAGTTTTTTTACAGCTGCGGCTTCGGTATCATAAAAACTGCAGGTTACCGAAGTCATAGGATCCCCGCTGTCTAAAAAAACCGTAGCAGTACCTCCCTGCTCTATTTTTACGTCCTTGATGTTGCCGCTTACGGAAACAACCTTGTCTACATATTGCTTTGTGGCGGCTGACTCGTCTGTATTAAAGGCCGTAGTTAAACCGGAGGCGGTAATTTCAAATTGCGAATCGGCCTGTTTAATATTCTGTGGTTTCTTATTATACAAATACAATCCATACAGAACAGCCGTTACAACAAGGAGCACCACTGCTATTGCAATTTTTTTCCAGGTGGTCATTTTACTGCATTTAGTTGTTAGGAGTTCCGGAGGAGATCCAGCATCTTAATGTAGCCTTTTGATCGGCGGTAAGTGCTCCTCCCGTTTTCGGCATGCGGCTGTTAACCACCGCAGCATCATTGATTGCGGAACCCTTTGAAGATATCTGGGCGTAAGTAATCAGCTCTCCCGGTCCGTTGGTACTGCCGCTTCCGTGGCAACCGGAATTGGTAGCACAGCGGCTCTGGATGATGGGCAGCACATTCGCGGTAAATTTGGCCTGTATACTGGAACAATCATTTCCCTGTGGAGGGAGATTATCAACGGAGTCTTTTTTATCACCGCCGCAATTAACAGCTGTAAGGGCAATAAAGAGCAATAGGATTCCTGTAGAAAAAAGGTTCTTTTTTTTCATGATGACAGATTTAAATTGAATAAGAGGATTATATGTTTGTTTGCTACTGCATTACAAATCTTTTTTAATGGAGATCTGTGTACCCACACCGCCCAAACTCAGGTTACCATACCCGATCTCACCCATCGGGATTTTTACATAAGGAGCAATCTGCACGGATACATGCTCCCATTTTTGTTCGTAACCGATGGAAAGGTTGGCTACCGCATAAACGCTTTTTCCTTTACCGGATACATCCCGGTTTATAGGCACCGGTCCATCGCCCCGGTCAAGATCGTAGATATAACTCTGTTTTACGATCACTGTTGGGGATACGCCCGTACTTACAAATGCTTTGTTCTTTTTGGAGGCTACCACATCATAACGGACGTTTACGGGTACGTCAATCATGGTACAGGAGCCTTCGATATTGGAAACCCTGGAAGATACCGGGTTGCCGTTTGGATTGAAATCGGCGTTGTTCACATCGTAGGTCATGGATTCATATACCACACCCGACTCTACCGAAAAGCGCGACTGCCCCAGTTTCCGCTGCACCAGCAGCCCGGCATTTAAGCCCGGTTTTTTGGATACGTCGCCCCGCACCATGCCCAGGTTGGAGCCGGCTATAAGCCCTACCTGCCAGCGGTTGTTTGCAGGCCTGGCCGGGGATGTTTCCGCCAGGAACGGATTATAGTTCCCGGGGAGTGCCTGCCGCTCGCCTGCCGGTTTATCCCGCAGTGAAAAATAAGGTTTCCGCTGGAGCGTATCGGCCGGATGGTGTTCCTGTTCTGCCCCTGCCTTTTTGGGAATATCAGAAAACGCCCGGCCATTATGCACCAGGGGGGTGTATTCCTTTCCCGGAAGCAGGGGCTCGGAGCCTGTTGTAATTGCATTCAAAGAGCGAAGAACGTTTCCCGCATCATCCGGACTTAGCACGGCCGGCAACTGCGTGGTTCCGGATGGGAGGGGTACATCTTTAATAATACCTGAGACGATGCCTGCGGCGGAAGGGCTTCCGGCAAGTCCTGGTAACGGCTGCCGTTGAAGCATCCATAGCATACCCGCTATGGCCAGCAACAGGCAGGCGGCGGCCAGTTGCCAGGAGCGGCGCAGGATCAGGGGCCGGCGTTGGCTGGCACTTTCTCCGGCGGGAAGCATTTTTGTTTTATAAAAGTCATCCCATGCTCCTTCCGGGGCATCCGGAGGCTGAAAGCGGCTGGCTGCGTCGCGAAAGAGTTTATCCAACGCTTCATCGTCCATATTTGAAAATTTTTTATTCATTTAACTGCTCCAGCATTTCCCTGAGATTTTTACGGGCCTTCATCAGGTTGGATTTTGAGGTACCTACCGATATGCCCAATGTTTGTGCGATTTCTTCATGACTAAACCCTTCAATGGCAAATAAGCTGAAAGTGGCCCGGTAAGCCGGGCTTAATTGCTGGATCAGCTTTACCAGGTCCAGGTACGCCATATGATCTGTCATATTTCCGGATGCCTCTGCCTGCAACTCCGCGGGGCCTGCATCAACCCGTTCTGCCTTTCTTTTCGCAGATTGGTAGTGGTTGATACTTGTATGGATCATTATTTTCTTTAACCAGCTCATAAAAACTTTCGATAAATGTTCCTGATCTTCCGGTTCCTGAAAATGGGCCATGCCCCTGAATACCCTTACAAATCCGTCATTCACCATTTCGAGTGCCTCCTCCCGCGAAGCGGTATACCGCAGGCATACTGAAAGCGAAAACCCAAAGTATTGCTCATACAACCGCCGCTGCCAGGAGGGTATACCCAACTTACAGCCACCTACCATACTTGACAGGCTATACTCGGTCTTCGGAGGTACTGACAAACACTATGTATAAGGTTACGAAATGGTTTATATATAAGTACATACAGCAAATTCCGGCGAAGGGTTGCCTCCGTTAACATTTTTTTTATTTTACGGAAACCCGGCACTGCGGATGGATTAAAAAACGGACAGGAGTATAGTGTACGGGCGCGCCTCAGACAGAAACCTGCCCGGCCTGCTGCTCAAACTGCATTTTATGCAGCCGTGCATAATACCCATTCTTGTGCATCAATTCATCATGGGTGCCCATCTCTACCAACACACCCTTATCCAGTACAATTATTTTATCGGCTTTACGTATGGTACTGAGCCGGTGGGCAATAACGATGGACGTACGTCCTTTTACCAGCGTTTCCGTGGCTTTCTGAATGAGCAGTTCGCTTTCGGTATCAATGGAAGAAGTAGCTTCGTCCAGGATCAGGATCGAAGGATCATACAGCAAGGCCCGGATAAAGGAAAGCAACTGCCGCTGTCCCAGTGATAAGGTAGCTCCCCGTTCCTTCACATTATAGTTGTATCCTCCCGGCAGCCGCATAATGAAATCATGCATATCGATCATTTTAGCAGCGGCAATTACCTGGTCCTCGGAAATATCAGGATTCCGGAGGGTAATATTGTCCAGCACCGACCCGGAGAACAGGAAGACATCCTGAAGCACCACACCAATATTTTTTCGGAGGTATCCGGGCGACAGGGATTGAATATTCCTGCCGTCTACGGTGATGGTACCTTTTTGGATGGTATAAAAACGGTTCAGGAGATTGGTAATCGTGGTTTTGCCACTGCCCGTATGCCCTACAATGGCCACGGTTTCTCCCTGCCGGATGTGAAAGCTCAGGTTTTTGAGTACCCATTTCTCCTCAACATAAGCAAAGGACACGTCTTCAAAATCAACCGTGCCGGCTACCCGCTGTTGCGGATCCTGGTATCCGCCGGCCGGCGGCTGGTCCGTATCGGGGTTGTCCATTACGGTAAAAACCCGTTCGCTGGCGATGATGCCCATCTGCACCGTGTTAAACTTGTCTGCCAGCATCCGCAACGGGCGGAACAACAGGTTCAAACAAAGGATAAACGATACGATCACCCCCTGCTGCCCCTGTTTTAAATCCAATGCTTCACGGGCCGTATACCAGATAATGAGCCCGATAGACAGGGCCAGTACGATTTCAATTACCGGGAAAAATACGGAATAGGCAAAAATGGAACGGATATTGGCATCCCGGTGCTGTTTGTTAATGGTATTGAATTTATCAAACTCTTTTTTCTCCGCATGGAAGGCCTGTACCACACTCATACCCGACAAATGTTCCTGTACAAAGGCATTGAGTGCCGCTACGGCATTGCGTACCTTAAAAAAAGAGCGGTTGATGCTTTCCTTAAAATAATAAGTGGCAATGATCATGATCGGAAACGGGATCAGCGCAATGAGGGTCAGCCTCCAGTCGATCCAGAACATATATAACAATACACAAAGGATCGAAAGCAGATCGGCGATAATAGGGATCAGGCCATCGGAGAAGATCTCGTTAATGGATTCGATATCATTAATGGTACGGGTGGTGAGGGTGCCGATGGGGGTACGGTCAAATTGCCGCAGGTTCAAACGAAGGATCTTTTTATAGATCGCATCCCGCATATCTTTTACTACTGCCTGCCCTAGCCATGCGGTAGTAAAGGAAAAGGAAAAACGCATGGCGGTTTCAATAAGAATAATCACCAGTTGAATCAGTGTTACATACACCACCATTCGGGGAACGGAGTGCGTGATATAATCATCTACCGTAAGCTGGATCAACATCGGTCGCACAGGGGTGATAAGAGCCAGTAGGATCGCCAGTACAACAGACAGGTAGAACTTTTTTTTGTACGGTGCTGCGTATTGAAAGACCCGTCTGACCTTTGAAACGTCAAAAAATGCCTTTTTTGAATCTGCCATGGGGCTGCAAGATAATTATTCTGGAGACAATTTTTTTTTAAGACCCATAAACTTATCTATCTTTCATGCTTCTAAAAAAAGAAAACAGATATGGCATCCATCACATTGGCTATTGATATTGGCGGTTCCAAGGTAAAAGGGTGTACCCTCAATGCGCAGGGTGAAATAGTGCAGGAATATATCAAACTACCTACGCCTGTTCCGGCCACACCGGAAAACCTGGTGCATACCATCAAAGAGCTGGTGAAAGATTTCCGGTATGACCAGGTATCTGCGGGCTTTCCCGGTTATGTAAGGAACAATATCGTGTATACGGCACCCAACCTGGGTTCCCAGTACTGGAATAAGATAGACCTGGCAGCCCTGCTATCAAAGACGCTGGGAAAGCCGGCCCGGGTGGTGAATGACGCCGATATGCTGGGACTTGGCTGTATTGAAGGAAAAGGTTTTGAAATGATGATTACCCTGGGAACAGGTTTTGGAACAGCCTTCTTTCTCGACGGCAAACTGCTGCCACACCTGGAGATCGGGCAACACCCCTGTATCAATAATAAAACGTACGACCAATACCTGGGGCAGCGGGCCTATGATGACCTGGGAAAGAAAGAGTGGAACAAACGGCTGCAGGCTGTATTAAAGATCCTGCAAACGACGTTTAATTACGATCATTTGTTTATCGGTGGCGGGCTGGCAAAAAAAATAACGCTGGATTTGAAGGAGAATATGACCATCGTTTCCAATGTGGATGGTATCGATGGCGGCGTGCAGTTGTGGAAACAATAGTTTGTTTCAGGTTTAACGTTCAAAGTTTGAGGTTAGATTCGTTTTTATGCTTGGTGTAGGGCGCTGGATTTTAGATACCGGACGCCAGATATTAGACATGTGATGTCTAACGTCTGCAGCATATCGGCCTGAGGAGGTTTATGAAGCAGTTACGGATCTTCATTCCCACATTTTCAAATCTTCAAATGCGCACATTATTACAGATCATCTTCCCCTGTTTCCTTTTTGTACGCTTTAATGAATAATGCACCCAGGTTTTTGTAGGGCGGGATATAATCTTCCATACCTGTGATATGCGCTGCTGCCCGGAATTCTTTCCAGAAAGGAATCCAGTCGATATCTTTTTTATTTCTGAGTGTTTCCAGGAAAATGCGGATGAAAGGTAAATTGATATCCCGGTAGCCCGTTTGTTTCGACGAAATGATATGGGCGTCGGAAGACCGTCTTAAAATAGAGTCGATAAGGTTAAAACCACCGCAGGAGCCCATAAATACCACCCGGTTGGTCGGGCTCACATAACCTACACTGGTCATGGCATGGTAGCTATGGCCCCGGTGAAAGGTAACGGTGGGCGACAGGTTGTTTTTTTCAAGGTATTCTTCCATCGCTGTTTGAGCGACATAATCCTGGTCGTCCTCATTGGGCAGGGGACGGTTGGCATATACATAAACCGGAACGCCGCTGGTGGTTTTGGCCACTACAAACTTGCTGTTGCTCTGGTCCACTTTCCATTTGGGATCTGCAGAGAACGTGCGCACAAAAATATCAAAGTCCATTCTTCCATCCTCATCGCCGTAAAAGAACATTTGGGTAATCACCTCTCCTTTTTCGTTACTCAGATTTGAAAAAGGGACCATGTATACGGGCGGAATACCCAGTTCCTTGGTAAGGTTGATATTGTTGGCGGGGTTGGCAGACATAAACAACTTGGAAAGAATGGTATAAATAGCAATACCCCGTTGGTTGCCGCTACGCCGGTTACTTTCCAGGTTTCTTTTAATATTGGCCAGCATCTGGCGTGCCAGATCCGGCAGGGTTTCGTAAAGACTGGCATAAGAGTCGGCCACGTCCACTCCGTCTTCCAGGCCTTTGGATTTTTCCAATCCGCTGGCAAAAGCGGTCATCAGGTCCTGCGCGTGTGCATCACTTTTGAAAGTGGTAAAAAAGTTCTTAAGCGTGTTATAGGAAGCCGCCTGGCTGATAAATTTGCGGTAATGATCAAAGGTTACGGTTAGCAGTAAGGAATCTCCGCGGTTATTGATCTTACTCATCATCAGCGGGTATACCCCACTTACATAACTACTGGTGTATATCAAACCATCGGTTAATACAGCCAGGTAATACAATTCCTGCGCATTCAGGGGCTGCAGGCATTTAAACCGTACCGCATTGGGCGATTCATGAAGACCATTGATCTCTGAAACAAAATCTTCAGCTGCTTTCCGCTCCAGGCGTTTGGTCAGCTCCGCGTATCCGATAGCGGTATCTCCTCCAAGTGCCCGCTTTGCATAATCGATCTGGGTGTTTACCAACAGCCGGTAATATTTATAACGGTCGTCCTTGGCAGCGTCCAGCTGAGCGGTCGTGATCTTTCCTTTTACAAGATTGTCCAGGAAGGGGAAATAGATCTGTCCGCTTTTTTGCTGGGATAAGGCTACCACTGTTTTTACAAATTCATCGTTCTGTATAGACCGGATCTTATACCCCAGTTTGTTATTGGCCTGGGCATAGGAGTACAGTTGTTCGGGGTACTGTTTTCCAACCGCCTTTATCAGGCTGTCTGCCGCCGGTGCATCCGGGTAATCTGTAAGGGCAATAAATGTTCTATGCGGGTATTGCGTACAGTATTTTACCAGCAGGATGTCTTTTATTTGTTTGTAACTGGGATTTTCCTCAAAAATGCGGGGCAGGGTGGCGGTATATACGATATCATAAGGAAAATACGAGATATACGGCACCAGGGATTCTTTTTTCTGGTTGGCGTCGATCAGCTTCTTATAAAGCGCGATGATTTGGTCAAAATGCGTGGGACGCACTTCTTTTTTTAACCATCCGGTGCGCATATGACTCAAAATGGCCACCAATCCGGAAAGATAGCCGGTTTTCATACGGTTATCAATGCTGGCATTGGTTTCAATTTCATACTGGAGCCAATCCACTTTTGTGGTGATCGCTTTTGTAGCAATCTGGCTGGCACTTTCATTATTGTCGATGGTAAAACTGTCGTTAGCCTTGCCATCGCTGCCCAACAGCAGTTTCTGTTGCTTATTTACATTATCGTGAGAAAGCTGCCGGGTAATCGGAACCGTATACTCGGGTACATTACCATTTTCAGTTTGCGAAAATGCCTGGGTTACGGACGCCAATACCAATCCTAAAACAAAAGCCGATCTTTTCATAAAAAAACGTACAAATAATTCATGCGATGCGCAAAGCTACCCCCTTTTTGTGCAGGAAGGAAGCCCACGGCGATCTTTTAACAAAATCAAGACGCAAAAAATCAGATATCGGTTTCCCCGGTCTCTTTTTTATACGCTTTTATGAAAATAGCGCCCAGGTTTTTGTAGGGCGGAATATAATCTTCAAACCCCGGAACATTGGCCCGGCCCTTAAATTCCTTCCAGAACGGGATCCATTCGATATCTTTTCCCGTACGGAGTTTTTCTGTTAATAACAGGAAAAAGGGTTTATTGATGGCCGTTTTGCCGATCTGTTTGGAGGCAATAATATGGGCATCTTCCGATTTTCTTAAAATAGAGTCGATGAGGTTAAAACCACCGCAGGAGCCCATAAAGACGAGTTTTGAGGTGGGCGACATGTAATCGATGGTAGTAGGAGCATAGTAACTATGGCCCCGGTGGATGGTAACCGTGGGAAATAAATCATGCTCCTCCAGGTAGGCATTTAATGCCCGTTGCGCCTTATCATCTTCCCCTTTCAGTTCATCCAGCGGCCGGTTGGCATAAATGGAAACCGGGTTTCCTTTGGTGGATTTGATCACCACCCATTGTTTATTGCCCCGGTCGATCTTCCAGTTGGAGGGGTTAAACATATTCAGAAAACCATTAAAAATGTTACGCCCGTCCTGGTCACCGTAAAAAAATACCTGGCTGATCACCTCTCCTTTTTCGTTGGCAAGGGTATTAAAGCTGATATCATATACCGGAGGAATATGCAATTCCTTTGTAAGATCGATATGATTGGAGGAATCTGCCGAAAGAAACAGGTTGTTCAGGATGCTGTAAATGGCTACGCCTTTCTGATTGCCGGCCTGTTTGTTGCGGTTCAGGTTCTCCTTTACATCGCTCAACATCTGTCCGGCCAGGTCGGGGAGGGTTTCATAAACGCTCGCATAAGAGTCTGCCACATCTACTCCGTCTTCCAGGCCTTCTGTTTTTTCCAGGTTGCTCACAAAGGAGGTCATCAGTTTTTTGGTGTCTTCTTTGTCAGCAAATGTGCTTAGAAAGTTTTTGAGGGTATTATAGGAGGCCGCCTGGCTGATAAATTTGCGATAATGATCAAAATTGAGGTTCTTCAGCAACTCATCGCCTCTGTTGCGGGCTTTCCGCATCATCAGCGGGTATACACCGTTGGTATAACTGCTGGTATAGATCAGGCCATTGGTAAGCACGGCCACATAGTACAGCTCTTCCGCACTCAGCGGTTGCAGGACACGGAAGCGAATGGCATCCGGCCGCTCATGCAGCCCGTTGATGGGGGCTACAAATTCGTCTTTGGCCTTTTGCTCCAGTTTGCTCAAAAGACTCCGGTAGCCGATGGCCGTATCACCTGCTGAGGCCCGCTTCGAATATTCGATCTGCGTTTTTACCAGCAGGCGAAAATATTTTACAGGATCGTTTTTAACGCCATCAATATCCTGTATGGTTAGCTTTCCGGAGGAAATAAGGTCCAGAAACGGGAAGTAGAACTGGCCGCTTTTATTATCACTCCGCGCCATATCTACAATGCTTTTAATAAGGGCATCGTCTTCAATATTCTGGATTTTATAGCTGAGTTTATTATTGGCCTGGGCATAGTCATATAGCTGCTGGGGATATTTATGTGCCATTACCCGTATCAGGCTGTCAGCATACGGAGATTCAGGGTTGGTGCGCAGCGAGGCAAAGGTCTTATGAGGGTACCGCTCACTCAGTTTCAGCAGGAGCACGTCCTTGGTATCCTTATAACCAACATTGTCCTTAAACACACGGGGCAAAATAGCCGTGTATGCCACATCATATGGAAGATTGTAGATCACGGGAGCTATCGACTGTTTATTCCGGTCGGCTTCAATACATTTTTTATAGGTGGCAAGAATCTGTGGCAGGTAGGCTGCGTCCACTTCGCCCCGTCTCCAGCCGGTTTTTACATACCGGAGGATCTCCGAAAGTCCCGAAAGATAATTCGCCTTAAGTCGCTGATCCATAGTTCGATCAGTTTCTATTTCATATTGCAGCCAGTCAACCCGCTTGGCGGCGGCATCGCTTACCGCGGTATTTACCTGTCCGTCTGCAGAAACGTTTAGTTGTGCATCGGCCTTTCCATCACTGGCCATTAGTGCTTTTTGATCGGCATCTACCGCTTCATGAAGCTTTAACCGGATCATGGCGGGGGTATAGGCCGGAATGGTATCCACCACTTCGATGGGTGCCTGTTCCCGCTTTTTTTTTCTTTTGGATCTTCTTTGTGCGTCTGCCTGTACAGACAACAGCAGCAGTAAAAGGAAAGGTATAAGCTTCTTCATATACATTAAATCACAAGTTACACAGCCTGGATAAGAATATTTGGTTAAAAATCATGCAAAATTTATACCATGATACCCGGCCGGTAAAACCAGGCGGTTTTCGTCGTAATTTTATGATGATGATTAGATTAATTTATTATTAACTCTCTGTAATCCGGCCCGCAGAAAAGCCATATATCAAAAAAATACGGTTAGGTTTGCTTTAAATTTCTGTTAAATGGACAATAAAGGGTATAAAATTTTAGTTGCGGATGACGAACCCGACATTCTCGACATTTTATCTTATAACCTGATAAAAGAAGGCTATGATGTAACCACCGCCAGGGATGGAGAGGAGGCTATTGACATGGCAAACAAGGTAAAACCACACCTGATCATCCTGGATATGATGATGCCGAAGAAAACCGGGGTACAGGTATGCCAGGTGTTGCGGGCGCAATCGGTTTTTAAAGATACCCTGATCATGTTTCTTACCGCATTGAATGATGAGTCTACGCAGATCCGCGGTCTTGAAACCGGTGCGGACGACTATGTAAACAAGCCCGTGAGCCCGAAAGTGCTGTTAAGCCGGGTAAGTGCGCTGTTGCGCCGCATTCACAAAGAAGATAATAAATCCATCAAGGTGGGCCCCGTAACCATCGATCCGGAGAAATTTGTGGTGCTGAACGGTGATAAAGAGATCATTCTGGCAAAAAAAGAATTTGAATTACTATATCTGCTGGCCCTGAAGCCCGGCCGCGTGTTTCTGAGAAATGAGATCCTGAATGCGATCTGGGGTAACGATGTAATCGTAGGAGACCGTACCATTGACGTGCACATCCGCAAAATACGGCAAAAGCTGGAGCTGGATTGTATTACCACCGTTAAGGGAGTGGGCTATAAGTTTGAAGTGTAGGATGGTATCGATTTCCGGAATGATTTTAATGGATTGAGCATGTTTGACCCTAAAAACCTTTCACCAAGAAAATTATCGTTTTATACAGCATTGGGTCTGGCTGCTCCCATCAGCCTTATCGATTATATATTTGAACAAAAATGGCAGCCCGCGGTGGCGTCGTTTTTCGTGGTGCTCATCGGCGGATTCCTCCTGGTGAGTTTTGTACTGGAGCGGTTTATTTACCGGAAGATCAAGGTTATTTACAAGTTTATTTATCAAACCAAGGCCACCCGGCGGCAGGAAACCTATTACAAATATATTCTTCCCAAAAAAAGCCTGGATGAAGTGGCCGTAGATGTGGAAACCTGGGCACAGGAGAACCAGCAAAAAGTAGCCACGCTTCAGGCAAACGAGGAATTCAGGCGGGAATTCCTGCAAAATCTTTCCCATGAATTTAAAACGCCCGTATTTGCAATACAAAGCTATGTGGAAACGCTTTTAGCGGGCGATATGGTGGATCCGGTGATCAGCCGGAAATTCCTGGAAAAAACATCCACGAACGTGGAGCGGTTGACCAACCTGCTGCAGGACCTGGATGAGATCTCCAGCCTGGAACGCGGGGAGATTACCATTGTAAAACGGAACTTTATAATACAGGACCTGCTGAAAGATTCTTTTGAAGGTATTTCGATAAAAGCAGAACAAAAGAATATCCATTTCAGCATTAAAAAAGGCTGCGAGGCACCCATCATGGTGAACGCCGACAAGGAAAAGATCCGTCAGGTGGTGATCAACCTCCTGGAGAATGCCATTAAGTACGGAAAAATTAATGGCAGTATCAAGGCGGGTATTTATAAAACCGATGATAAGCGGATCCTGGTAGAGATCAGTGACGACGGAGTTGGGATTACTGAAAAAAGCCTGCCCCGGATCTTCGAACGGTTTTTCCGTACCGAAACCGGCCGCAGCATGGATATTACAGGCAGCGGGTTAGGCCTGGCGATCTGTAAGCATATTATTGAGGCACACCAGCAAACCATCCATATCCGCAGTACGGAGGGGGTGGGTACCACCATTGGATTTACCCTGGCGGCGAAGAAGGACTAGTGGTTTTTTGCAATTGCCGGCATTCCGCAATATTAACTGATCTTTTTCTTTACTTGTTTTACATAGGTAACCGTAACCTGGGCTAATGCTGCAATTTTTGATACTTCAAAATCGGTATTGGTGAGAAGGTTCATTACAAATGCAAAGCTGCGCTCTTTTTGGCCTTTTTTCTCGCCGATCCTGATACCCTCTTCACGGGCGTAGTTCAGCACATTGGCATGATCCCATTTATGTTTTAAGCTTTTGTCGTAAAGCATTTTTTCTTCTTTTGTAAGGTTACTGTATTCAGCAATATGAAACAGCTTCTGAAATATTGTTTTTCGCAGGAATACCGGCATTTTTTTCATTTGCCCAAGGTTCTTCAACACATACAGCCATTTCTCCAGGTCTGTTTTTAATGCCGCTTCTGTTTTCACAAATTTACGCAATTCAATATAAATGAATCCCAGCTTGTCGTAAAACCGTACTCCTGATCCGGCACTGCAAAGTCCTACATTATGAAGTACGGATCCTGCCGAAAATGCTTCCAGCTCAAAATCTTCCAGCAGTGCAACCAGGTACACTTCCGGTAATTCATAATTCCAAAGATGCCGTTTGCCTTTCGGTGCCAGGTCGCTGATCAGCCGGCTTGTATAAAAAAGCGACCGTTCCTTAAAATTTTTCTGATTGCTGCGCTGCACTTCAATGATGAATTTTTCACCGTTACTCCCGGTGCACAATAAGTCAAAAACGGCCCCGCCTCCATTGGCAGTGTCTCCTTTGTATTCCGTTTTGCTGAAACTGAGTTCTGTAATAAGTTTTTGTCCATTAAAGATGCTGTTGAGAAAAGCAATGAGCAGCTCTTTATGTGGCTCCGTTCCAAAGATGCGTTTAAAGCCAAAATCTGTAAGCGGGTCAATATAAACGGTGGCGCCCGGGTGTTTTGCAGTTGCCATAGGTATGTGTTTTAACAAAGGTGCACGATAAAGATACAGCTTCCGGACGGTAAAAAAAATGCGAAGCTTCCTGTCTTCCGGGGAATACTATAAACTTTATTAATGGTGTTGCCCGAAGATTAATGAACTGCAATTGCCTCCAAATCCAAATGAATTAGACATTACATAGCGAAGGGGGCGTTTTTCGTAAGTGTGTACCGGAATAAGCCCTGTTTTTTCAATGGGTGTTTCAAAATTCAGGGATGGATATATTTCCTGGTGGTGCAAGTTGAGGATACTGTAAATGGCTTCAACGGCGCCGGCAGCGCCCAAAGTATGACCGGTATAGGATTTGGTGCTGGCAAAGGGAGGTGGCTTGTCAAACAGGCGCAGCATCGCCACGCTTTCCGTTTCATCATTGTTTTCGGTAGCCGTTCCGTGCGCATTGACAAAATCAATGGCTCCCGGCTGCAGGCCGGCGGTTTGCAAGGCGCCCTGCATGCAAAGAAACGGGCCATCGGCATTTTCTGATGTAGAGGAAGGGTGATAGGCATCATTGCTGTTCCCATACCCTTTCAGTTCGGCATAAATCCTGCGGGAAGGCGTTATGTTTTCCTCTTTTTCCAAAACAATAAACGCTCCGGCTTCTCCCAGGTTCAGTCCTTTCCGGGCCATATCAAAAGGCCGGCAGGGCGCATCAGACAGGATCATCAGCGCATTAAACCCGTTGATCGTAAATTTTGCAAGACTATCAGTGCCGCCTACAATCGCACGTTCAGCCAGCCCGTTCTGCAGCAGGCGTGCTCCATACATAATGGCATTGGCTGAGGAGGAACAGGCGGTATTAAAGGTATTTACAATACCGCCGATGTTAAAAAAAGACTGCAGGAACAGGGTATTGGCACTATTGGAATAGGATGCCAGGTAAGGACTGCCGGCAGGGGTATCTGCATTTGCGTCGGCATACATATTGTCCGTCAGGCACATACCCCCCACTGTACTGGCGCCGATAAGCGCGGTAGCCGGGTTGCGTAGCTCCTGCCCGGAGAGTTGTGCGTCATCAATAGCCTCCTTTAATGCGTGCAAGGCAATCAGATCTGTACGGGTAACCTGGGGTTGAGGCGTGGGTAACAGATGGGCCAGGGCTTCTGTGCTTTTTTTTACTTCCCCAAACGGAAGCAGGGAGGTATACTTCGACTGTAAAAAGGAAGCATTTCCAATACCGGAACGCCCTTCTATGAGCGATTGCCGGTTTTCCGCCACCGTATTGCCGATCGCGGAAATAAGTCCTATGCCGGTAACTAAAATCCTGCCCAAAACGGAAACTTATTTTGTACGGTGCTGTTCGATATAATCTACCATGGTATTAACGGTAGTTAAAATTTTTCTTCCTTCTTTGGGATCCTGGATATTGATGCCATATTCGCGGGAAAGCATCACAATCAGCTCAATGGAATCGATGGAGTCCAGTCCGAGGCCTTCTCCAAACAAGGGCTCTTCATCTTTAATATCTTCAGGTTTTACATTATTCAGGTTCAAAAACTTAATGATCTGCTCTTTTACCTGTTGTTTCAGTTGTTCTTTTTCCATTGTTATGAATTCTATAAATAGTTATCAAAAATAAGCCTCGCCGGTGGTATTTAACACCTGGTTCTTTAGGTACAGATGCGGGGCATTCATTTTACGTTGCAGCAGTAAACTGTTTTAGAAAACGGACATCGTTTTCGCTGAACAGACGAATATCATTGATGCCGTATTTCAACATTGCCGGCCGTTCTACGCCCATACCAAAGGCAAAGCCTGTGTATTTTTCGGGATCGATATTGCAATTCCGTAATACATTCGGGTGTACCATACCACATCCCAAAATTTCCACCCATCCTGTTTTCTTACAAATATTGCATCCCTTGCCGCCGCATATAAAGCAGCTGACATCCATTTCGGCACTGGGTTCTGTAAAAGGAAAATAGGAAGGACGGAACCGTACGCGTACATCTTTGCCATACATTTCCCTTACAAAAAAATAAAGGGTCTGTTTCAGATCGGCAAAAGATACATTCTCGTCAATATACAATCCTTCTACCTGGTGGAAGAAGCAATGGCTGCGCGCGCTAATGGTTTCGTTCCGGTACACCCTGCCCGGGCAAATTACGCGGATCGGCAGTTTTCCTTTTTCCATTTCGCGGATCTGGGTATTGCTGGTATGCGTACGCAGCAGCCAGTCAACCGCTGTGTTTTCACCGGCATCTACATAAAAGGTATCCTGCATATCCCGCGCAGGATGGTGTGCCGGCATATTCAATGCAGTGAAATTATGCCAGTCATCTTCGATCTCGGGGCCTTCGGCCACGGCAAATCCCAATCGCTGAAAAATAGAAATGATTTTATGACGCATCAGGGAGATGGGATGACGGCTGCCCAGGGGAACAGCGTCGCCCGGCAGGGAAAGATCGGGTGTTGACTGATCCGCCGCACCGGCGCCGGCTGTCTCTTTCAGCTCGGCATACTTGCTTTCTGCAAACAGTTTAAATTCATTCAGCAGTTGCCCCGCCTCCTTTTTTTGTTCAACGGGTACATGTTTCATTTCTCCCATAGCCTCTTTTACCCGGCCCTTGGAGCCCAGCCATTGAATGCGGAATGCTTCCGCAGCCTGTTCACCCGAGCCGGAGAATTCCGCAATTTCCTGTTTGTAAGCATCTAACTTTTGAATCAAATCCTGCATAGCGGGCAAAGATAATCAAAATGAAGGAGGCAGGATACCGGTAATTTTGGGGAGATGGAACCATTTTGTTGCTTGGTTGATCCTGACCGGAGACCAACGCGGCCGGCATCGTGGCAACGGGTCCGGCGCTGCATTTGTTCCGATTTTTCCGTATGATAAAAATGGGGTAAATTGGGGTTGAAAACAGGCTAATCACTAAAAAAATGAAAACACCATGCAATTAACTGTCATTCAGCAAAGAATTTACGAATTAAGAGGTCAGCGCGTAATGATGGATTATGATCTTGCTGAACTATACCAGATGGAAACCAAGCGGCTAAAGGAATCGGTACGGAGAAACAGGAAGCGATTTCCGGAGGATTTTATGTTTGAGCTGACAAAAGAGGAATATGATTCTTTAAGGTCGCAATTTGCGACCTTAAAGAATCCGCCCAGCGTTGACGGTCAACCGGCAACTTCAAAAAGAGGCCAGCACTCAAAATACCCGCCTTTTGCCTTTACCGAACACGGCGTGGCAATGCTGGCATCTGTGTTAAACAGTGACAAAGCGATCGAAATGAATATTGCTATTGTGCGGGCTTTTATTGCTTTACGGCAACTGGCCCTGCAGCGAAGTGATTTCCTGCAGCAGTTGCAACAGCTACGTACCGAGCTGCATCAGCGCATAGACGTACATGATGCCCAGCTCAACCAGATCTATGAGGCCTTGGAAAATATGCTGGATATAGAAGCTGAAAAGAAGGCAAAGGAACAGGCATGGAAAAACAGGGAACGGATCGGGTATCAATAAACATAGCGCTTATAAAACAGTTGAATTCTGCGCCAGGGTACACTGAAATGGAAACGGGGCACAATTACCGCAATAAAAAAAGCCTTACAAGTATTGCTTGTAAGGCTTTTAAAGCTGTAGGGGGAGGGCTCGAACCTCCACGAGGCAGTTAGCCGCAACACAAAATCCGTGGTGGTCAACCCCGGTCGGTCCCAACCGAAATTGGAACCGGCTCTATGCTGTGTTTATCCTGGACTCCTCACCCCCGAGACAAGAGGGCATGTCTGCCAAAAATTTCATCACCCCACAGTGTAAAAGAACCCGCTATTTCAGCGTTTGATAGAACAAAAATAGAGATTGTTCCCCGTTCATTCCAAATAATTCAATAAAAATTTTGAAAATATAGAAAATGTTTAAATATTTGCAATGATTGTTAAATTATTTAAAATCAACATTGCCTAAATGAACAATAAATTGAATCTGGACAAACTCGATTTGCAGATCATCCAGCATATGATGGAGGATGCGGAGATCTCTTATGCCGACCTCGGTAAAAAGCTCTTTGTATCGGGCGGTACCATACATGTGCGCATAAAAAAACTGCAGAAAGACGGCATAGTGAAAGGTACGAAATTAAATACAGACCTGAAACTATTGGGGTACGATGTTATTGCTTTTATTGGAATTTATCTGAAAGAAAGTTCCCTGTATGATTCGGTAGCCAAAGAATTGTATAAATTAAAGGAGGTCGTAAGGCTCAATTATACTACCGGAAACTACAGCATGTTTGCAGAAATCATTTGTAAAGATATTAGTGAGCTTCGAAACGTACTGCATGAGAAGCTGCAGAAGATCAAAGGCATTGAAAGAACCGAAACGCTGATCTCGCTTGAAGAAAGCTTCGCCCGGAATGTAAAGGTGCTGGACTAAGTTTGGTCCTGATTCATTGTTCAATGGTTTTTGTGAATGAACAAGGACTGTTTCGCGGTGACTGATAAAGATCGTGAGCAACGATCGTATCGGAGATCCGTACCGGTTACAACTTTCCTCTCACATTGAGGGCATCCCGTAACCCGTTTCCAAAAAGATTAAAAGCCAGTACAAGGATCATAATGGCAAATCCCGGAGCCAGTGCCAGCATAGGGTTTTGCGTAATGATGAAATTATAGTTTTCCTTGATCATCAGCCCCCAACTGGGTTGAGGAGGCTGTACACCAACGCCCAGGAAGCTGAGGCCGGCTTCAATAACGATGGCCGATGCAAAATTGGCCGCAGCAATCACCAATACAGGGCCCATGATATTGGGCCAGATATGTCCCGCAATGATCCGCGCATTTCTAAACCCAAGCGCCCTGGTAGCTTCAATATATTCCAGTTCTCTTACGGCCAGCACCTGACCTCTTACAAGCCGGGCCACGTTTACCCACATTGTTAACCCTACCGCAATGAATACCTGCCAGAAGCCTTTGCCCAGCGCCAGTGTAATGGCAAATACCAATAGCAGCGTAGGAATACTCCAGATTACATTGATGAACCACATAATGGCGTCATCGATCCTGCCCCGGTAAAATCCTGCAAGGGAGCCGAGGATCAATCCGATACTTATTGAAATCAGCACGGTGATCAATCCCACACTCAAACTAACCCTTGTACCTACGATCAGCCTGCTGAGAATATCCCGGCCATAGCTATCTGTGCCCAGCCAGAATGTTTTGGTAACAACAGGGGTTTCGGCCAGCTGTGTTTTTGAGAAATGCATCTTTTCTGTAACGCCTTCATCAATATATTTATCAACAAAAATGCTATCGGCAGTGTACTGGTATGCCGTAATGGGGATATAATCTGCCTGGTCTGGCCGGCCATTCAGCAACCGTTGCATAAAACCGGCAGGATCCGGCAGCTGTTCTTTTTTTACTTTTAAAAAGGTTTGTTTCCATCCGGGCTTGGCACCCCCGATTTCGAGGATGATGCGGTTGGCATTAGGGGAGGCATCTTCTGCAAGGTAATAACAAAAGATTGCCACAAAGATGGAAAACAGGATCACACACAAACCCGCCACCGCTCCTTTATTTTTTTTAAGCCGTTTCCAGCCTGCCTGTCTGGAAGGCTGGACAAACCGGCGGAATATGGAGAATAATTGCATGGGTACCAAATGTAAGAAAAAACCAACCTGTACGTATTTTATTTTACCTGCCGTCCCTTCCACTCATACCGTCCAAAACTCCCCAGGAACCCGGCAAGTATGGTATAGCCGATATGCAGCGGCTGAAACAGAAAAAAATATTTTAACCGCGATTGTTTGTTAAAGAACCACGCCACGCTTTTGATAAAGGGATATTCGATAATGGTTTTTAGGCCCCAGAAGATAAACAGTACATACAGGCAGCGGCTGTTGATGAATGCTGCGATGAGCAAAACCAGAAAGGAAAGGTTAAAAAGATACACCAGCAGCAGCACGGCAAAGATGCGTTTGTCATCATAATGGGTGGCCTTGCTTGCCCAGCGGATCCGTTGATTGATAAAGGCCTTCCAGGTGGGGGCCGCCACTGTTTTTACAATCGTTTGCTTCGATTTGAGATAAGCGATGCGATGCGGATACTGTTTCCATATTTTGTGCATCAGCAACATATCATCACCGGAAGCAATGGTATCAATGCCTTTGAAACCCTTCACTTCTTCAAATACATCCCGCCGGTAAGCCAGGTTGGCCCCATTGCACATGGTATGTATATTTTTATAAACGGAGGCTGCGGTAATGCCCTGCAATGTAAGAAAATCCAGATCCTGGAATACGTTTACAAGCGTTTCCGCTTCCATAAAAGCAACAGGGGCGGCAATAAATACCGGGCCGGCTTCATGGATCAGTTGTGCAAAACCCTGTAGCCAACCGGGCGGAACAATACAATCTGCATCGGTGCAAACAATCCATTCATGCCGGGCAGCTGCAATGCCTGTTTCAATGGCTTTTTTCTTATAGGAGTTCAGCCCATCCCCGGTAAGACGGATAAGGGTTATTAAAAAGGACGGGTGGTTGGCTGCACGGAACTGTTCTACAAGCGTTGCTGTTTCATCGTCCGAATGATCATCCACAACAATAAGTTCAAAAAGATGAAGAGGATATCGTTGCTGTTTTATAGATTCCAGCAGGCGCAGGATATTGGCGGCTTCATTCCTGGCAGGAATGATGATGGTAAAACGGGTCTTCTCTTTAGCAGGGTCCGCTGCCGGAGCCTGCAACGGCATCTGGTTCCAGCTTCTGGTATAAAACAGGATAAGAACTGTATAGAATAAAAATAAAACACCGATAATGCCAATAAGCCACATGCAACAAAACTACTGCATCAGCAGAACAATTGATCATATTGACGAAAACTGGTCGCCGGAGCCAAACTATTCTTTCGGATGGGTTGCCGTCCCGATCCTTTTTGAGAAATCATAATTTATATATCTGACCATGCAACGGGTTGCTACAATACCCCACAAATGGCTGACGTAAACTGCAATCATTTTGTCGTTTTCTGTTATCACCCTTCGACAAGCCGCGGTATATTTTTGCTGCATGAAAAAAGTAGTTACATACAAACGGGTTTTAGGAACCGTAACAATAACAGCCGGTGTATTATCCGCTGCCTGTATGCTGGCGGGCATAATTGCAGTTGAGTTTAATTTTGATGTATTTAGTGATACGACTCTTTTACTGCAGTATGCACGTAATTTCAAATCAGCTTATTGGTTTTTGTTATTTGATATGGCCGGGTATTATTTGCTCCTGCTGCCGGTTATCTTTTACCTCCACCAGCAGTATAGGTATCATTCTCCGTGGGTTCCACTGTTCACTTTTAGCGGTATCGGTTATGTTTTGACCGGAGCAATTGGCGCTGCTGTGCTGGCTGCCGTTTGGCCATACTTAATGCAAAAATACAGTGGGGCACCGGCGACGGACCAACATATAATACATTTAATATTCAACGCTATGACGACGGCGGTAGCAAAAGGACTTTGGAATATGCTTGAAGTACTGTTTGCTGCTGTGTGGTGGATAGGGTTTGGTGTATTGCTTCGCAGGGACAATAAAATCATTGGAATGATGTCCATTATAGCAGGGGCTGCTTGTTTATCGGATGCGGTAGGAACCATAACCGATTGGAATGTACTGGCCGAAACCGGGGTTAATATTTATTTGCTTTTGGGCATACTGTGGCCCGTTATGCTGGGAATATATATCCTGCGCAAGCCCGATACGATGGCATCTTTCAGCACCGTTGCCCCAAATTTGTCAACCAGTGAAAAATAAAAGCATGTCAGTATTTAAGACTATAGGCAAATGGATCGGCAGAATAGTGCTCTTTTTACTTGCTGTTTTGTTGTTGGGATACCTCTTTATTTATTTTAGTACGGAGAAACGTATGAATAAGACCTACCGATTTGCAGAAACACCACTAACGATACCCTCGGACTCTCAATCTATTGAAAATGGAAAACACTTGTATGAAATAAGGAGTTGCGCCGACTGCCATGGCGCCAAGTTGGAAGGAAGCGTTTTTATGAATGACTTTATGTTATTACAAATAACAGCTCCCAATTTGACCAAAGGAAAAGGCGGTCTTCCACCTGATTATTCAACGGAAGACTGGGTACGTGTGCTGCGGCATGGAGTAGATAAGAACGGTAAATCACTCTGGATGATGCCGGCACATGAAAGCGCAGTACTCCATAAAAACGACCTGGCACAACTGATCGCCTATTGTCAAAGTGTGCCTGCAGTAGATAATCAACAGAAAAAACTAAAAGCCATAGGCCCGATTGGCCGTGTACTGATGATAATTGACCGGGTGGCTGTTTTACCGGCAGAGCGTGTCAATCATGAAATTCCTGTTGCTGTCAATGCCCCCGCCGGTAAAGTTGAGATCGGGAAGTACCTGGTATCAACTTGCCAGGGATGTCATATGACCGACATGAAAGGTGGCCCACCGGTAGCACCGGGGTTTCCATCGGTTCCGGACATCAGTGCAAAAGGTGCGCCTGGAAGATGGACAGCAGCAGAATTTATAAGTACGTTTCGCAGTGGTAAAACCCCTGAAGGCAAACTCTTGCGTACTGAGTTTATGCCCTGGAAAAATATGCAACATTTTACTGATGAAGAACTAACATCCATACTTAGTTATTTGAAAAGTGTCCACTAACTATCTGTTGGTTGTTTTACTGGTTCGATAAGAATTAGGCGTTACACCCGTCCACTGTTTAAAGGATCGCTGAAAGGCTGCTTTATCCGTGTAGCCAAGCCGGCCGGCAATTTCAGCAACAGTAAGATGCTTTGCAGAAAGAAGGTTACAAGCCATTTCTTTTCTTATTGCTTCTGTTTCGGTCCGAAAGCTGGTATTTTCCTCCTGTAGTTTACGTTGCAACGTACGCACCGTAAGGTGTAAACGTGCCGCTACTTCTTTAATGCCCGGAAAAGAAGGTTGGCTCAATTCCAAAATAAGCGTTCGCAGCTGTTGAATGAACGATTGATTTTCCTGATGCAGCTTTTGGTACAGCATGTTGATAAATACATCCTTTAATTCACGATTATAGCCAAGAATGCTGCGTTGCAGATCTTGTAATGAAAAAACAAGCGCATTTACGGGTGTATTAAATCGCGGCTGACATTTGAAAATCCGCTCGTGTTCCCTGGTATCTCTTATCCGTGCGTACCGATACAAAATCTGCAAGGGTTGTATACGGAAACCGGTTAGCAGCCGGAGAATATGTAAAGTACCGGAAAACGCAATATCTACACTTTGCCTTGCTGTTTCGGGTGAAAGATCATTCCACGTGGCAATAGGTTCGCACCGGTAAACGACTTCACTACCGTTTACTTCAACACCGAAATAATATAAGCGGGTGAATGAAGTCGTATATTCCTGCAGGTGATGCAATGCTGTTAACAGATCTTTGCTGCTTTCCATTAAATGACCTGTAATACCTAATACATTGACGGTAGTTCGCTCCCCGATGTGAAGCCCCAGGTCGGGATCACCTGAAATTTGAAGTGCTGCATCCATGAGTGCGCAGTTCTGCTCTAAAGACAGTTTCATGTCATGATTATCCAGGTCGGAAACAGCAATATTACCGTACGCACAAATTTTTTCCAACGCGTCTGTTGTGCGGGCTGCACCCAGAATAATATTGCGTAAAATGGACATGCTTACCCATAATGTTTGCATATTTGGTAGATATATGCCATAAAAATAGCAAACAATAACAAAAAATTGCTGCGCTGATTTGCCGGGGTGTTCATTGTCATAAGGCCTGGTTAAAATGGCCCGGATCTAAAATTTCATGGACTTCTTTATTTTGTAATAATCGATGTCCTGCCTCCAAAATCATTGTTTGTACCCGTTCCTCAATACCCGCCGAAAAATTGATGCCGTGCGCTGGAGGGATCACGTTATCATATTTTCCAAAATAGAGTTGTACGAGTGTTTTCCTTTGGGCAATGGTTTTTTTTATCTGGGCTATATCGGGTTTAAAAAACCGGAAGGCCGTCCAGGAGGTATATAGCATTTTACATACCTGTGGTTGGTGCAGGTAGTGAACGGCAAATTTTTTAACCCCGGCATTAATCAGCCCGGCTTTGTTCAGGACGCCTGCAAATTTTATCAGCCATCCCGGGTTTTTCATGGTACTGGCAAAAAGGCGGTTACCGATAAGCGTATGCGAAGCACACCAGTACCAAAAACTCATTTCCAACCCGTCCGGTGCCAGTAACAGCAGCTGCTGAACGGATTGCGGGTACAGCTGGTAATAGGAAAGACACATGCGTCCGCCCAGGCTAAACCCCACCAGTATCAACGGTTCTGCGGCGTTAAAAGATTCAGCGCTTAGCAGGAGCTGTATGATCTCATGAAGCTGGCCGGGGGTAAAGCGGAGCCCTTCCTTCCAACAGGTATTGCCGTGAAACGGTGCATCGATAGCCAGGATCGTATACCGGTTGGCACTGTTCTTTAGCACCGAAAAGGCCTGTGCCGACTCATTGAAACCATGCAGGCAGACCACCGGTTGCGGACCGGAACCACTAACGCCATAACTAATGACCGATTGCCTGTATGATAGATATTTCTGTTCCAGATATGCTGTTGAAACGTTCTTTGTACGGCTGCAATTTCGTTTTTTTTTTGGTAGCTAACGCAATCCTGGAGGCAGGGGTCACCGTTGGCGACCTTAATTTATATTTTACCGGGTCGGAAAAAATAGCGTACGCTTGCAAGCCTGCAGCGGAAATGCAGGTTCATCACAAAAAAATAACAATTCATTACAGGAGCCGGATACGGGTTGAACAGAAATTATACTTTTAATAAAAAAATGCGTGTTACCCTTTGCTGTTTTTTCGTATTGGCAATAGCCGGCAGCTGCCATAAAAAGAATTTACCGAATTTGCCGGCAATACGCTATACTGAATTGTATAACCGCACTGTTGTATTTGGGCAGCAGGCATCCGTGGATGCGGATGGTAACGGAACAAATGATCTTGTTTTTAAAACATCATTGGTAGGAGACCCTATTCACAAGGAAGATAAGCGGCAATGGCGTGTACAGGTTTATGCCGCAACCCGGTTTCCGGTGAACCCGGATGATCATATTCCGGTAATGTCTCAAAAGCAGCAGATCGGTGTGGCGGACTTTAACGGGTATCACTGGTCCGAAGGGGTTGCCGCATTGCTTGCGGAGAAAGTAACCAACGAAGAGGACCAGGTTTTCTGGCGGGGCGACTGGAGGGATGCGGATCACCTGTTTGTTCCCTTCATGATCGTGCAGAACAGCCGGATCTATACCGGTTGGGTAGAAGTGAGCTTTAGCACGAACCAGGAACAATTAATACTGCACCGGGCTGCTCTTTCACAGAAAGAGAACCAGGCGATTGAAACCGGTAGTTAACGTTTCATATTTACGAAACACCCCCTGGACGGGGTGGCCACAGGACGGCATCAAAAGTCTTATGCTCTAAAAGCGCGGACTTTTGATGCCGTCGTTTTATTGAGCGGAATCAACCCGGAAATGTTGGGATAGATGAAAAAATAAACTAACTTTGGTTAGTTGTTAAAACAACTATATGCCAAACAACCAATTTAAGAAAAGTGAATTGTACAGTTTCATCACCGGTGTGGCCAGTACGGCCATTGCCCGGCGGTTGCAGAAAAAGTTCAACCAGGCAGATCTGAGTCTGACTATAGAACAATGGAGTGTACTGTATCATTTATGGAAAGAGGATGGCATTAGTCAGCAGGATCTTTGCAAGGCTACGTTCCGGGATAAGCCCAGTATGACAAGGCTGGTTGACAACCTGGAAAAAGCGGGAATGGTAAAACGGATTCCCTCGCGGTCCGACCGCAGAAAGAACCTGATCTATCTTACGGAGCGGGCAAAGGAAATACAGGATACCTGTTACGGCTTTGCTGAGGAAACGGTAGAGGAAGCGCTTTCCGGTGTAAGCCAGGATAAAATTGAAGTTTGTAAGGAAGTACTGAAGGTGGTGTATGAGAATTTAAGGTAGGGAACTGCCCAGTAATCAGCTGTTAGCGGAGGCTTTCAGCATTTAGCCAAACAGCTGGTCCTTATTCCACAGCCGATGGGCTGCCGCAACCTGGAAGGTGGCGCCCGGAGGGCGGCAGTACCGGAAGGTACCTGGCCTGAAAGGTGCGGAACAATAGCCGGGGAATGCACGAACGGTGAAAGCCCCAAGTATTAAAAAACTTAAAAAACAAAAACAATGGATGCTGCTGTAAACAACGAAACAATTACCCACGGTGCCGAATGGCTGATAAAAGAACAGGAGCCGGCCGGAACATTTATTGCCAACGAATTTGATGAAGAGCAGTTAATGATACGCGACCTGTGCAACCAGTTCCTGGAAGCAGAGGTATGGCCCAACCTGGACCGTATTGACAGTATGGAACCGGGACTGATGAAATCGCTGGTTCAAAAAGCCGGGGAACAGGGGCTGTTGGCAACTTCGTTCCCGGAAGAATATGGTGGACTTGGAAAGGATTTTGTAACCTCCACCATTATCAATGAATACCTGGGTGCAGGACATTCTTTTTCCGTAGCTATTGCGGCACATACCGGTATCGGAACCCTGCCCATCCTGTATTTCGGAAATCCTGAGCAGAAACAAAAATATATTCCCAAACTGATCACCGGTGAGTGGACCGGCGCCTACGGGCTTACTGAACCCAATAGCGGCAGCGATGCGCTAAGCGCTAAAACCACCGCCAAACTAAGTGATGACGGTAAGTATTATTTGCTGAACGGGCAGAAATGCTGGATCACCAATGGCGGCTTTGCCGATGTATATACCGTTTTTGCCAAAGTAGACGGCGATAAGTTTACCGGTTTTATTGTAGAGCGGGGCATGGAAGGGTTTACCCAGGGACCGGAAGAACAGAAAATGGGGATCAAGGGGTCTTCCACCGTACAGTTATATTTCCAGGATGCAAAAGTACCTGTTGAAAATGTACTGGGTGAGATCGGAAAGGGTCATAAGATCGCCTTTAATATATTAAACATCGGACGTCTGAAGCTTTGTGCGGCGGCGTTGGGCGGTGCGCGCAAGGCCTTTAATACATCGTTGGAATATGCAAAAACACGCGAACAGTTTAAGCAGCCGATCAGTAATTTCGGTGCTATCAAGCACAAGTTAGCGGAAATGGCGATTGGCATGTTTGCCGCTGAATCGGCATTGTACCGTACGGCGAAATGGATCGACCGGTTTGAACAAAAACTGGTCGATGAGGGCAAACCCTTTAATGAAGCATTGCTGGGCGCGGCAGAAGAATATGCCATTGAATGTGCGATGTTAAAAGTTTTTGGAAGCGAACTGCTGGACTTTGTAGTGGATGAAGGGGTACAGATCCATGGGGGCAACGGCTTTAGCGCGGAATACAATATTTCCAGGGCCTACCGCGATAGCCGGATCAACCGGATTTATGAGGGTACCAACGAGATCAACCGGTTGCTGATCCTGGATATGACGCTGAAACGCGCGATGCAGGGGCGCCTTAACCTCATGGGGCCGGCAATGGAAGTGCAGAAGGAATTGATGAGTATACCGGATTTTGGAGGCGAAGACGAAACGCCGTTTGCAGAAGAACGGAAACTGATCGCAAATCTTAAAAAGGCGATCCTGATGGTGGCCGGAGCGGCTGCACAAAAACTGATGATGAAAATTGAAAGTGAACAGGAGATCCTGATGCATATTGCTGATATGGCTATGGAGGTATTTCATGCAGAAAGCATGTTACTACGCACCATAAAAACCGCTGCGGCCAAAGGAGAAGCCGCGGCAGCTGATTATGCAGACATGACCCGGGTGTACCTGTATGACGCCGCCGACAAGATCAACAAAGCGGGTAAGGATGCCATCAACGGGTTTGCAGAAGGGGATGAGCAACGCATGATCCTGATGGGACTGAAGCGGTTTACCAAGGCCCAGCCTTTTAACAGCAAGGAAGCGCGCCGCCGCATTGCAGACAAGGTAATTAACACTGGCTATTACTATTTTTAATACCCTCCGTATGAACATTGAGAAACCGGGGCGCTGCCCCGTTTTTTTATGGAATGTTATCAGAGCTGTTGGTTGCTTTTAAAGATACATCCGGAGCTTACCCGGGTATACAGGTAAACAGTATAACAAATTCGCCACATATATAAATAATGTTTACAGAGGATATTTTGACCTAAACTAACGGTTGTGCGCGAGGTTGCAATGCAACCTTTAATGCTACTTTTGTTATGCCCGGCCATACCCTGCAACAGTCTTTGCCGTTAAAAATTTTTCCATTTTTGACAGAGCTTTTATATTTGCTGCTGGATTTTAACTATTATGAGAACTACTTTATTTTCCGTACTGCTGTTTTTGACATTTTTTTTATTTCGTACCGTTCATGCCCAGGATGGGGCCAATTTTAAATTTGGTAAGGTTACGGCCGCTGATTTTACGATCAAGTCGCCTGTGGTCGATTCCAATACCAGTGCCGTGGTACTGGCTGATATTGGCAGCTCCCGGATTGAAGGAAATAACAAAGGATGGTTTTCGCTGATTCATAAACGTACTACGCGTATCAAAATACTGGATGAGAAAGGCTTTGATGCGGGTAATGTATCTATTGAGTTATATGTATCTCCCGAAAGCGAGGAAAAACTGACCGACATAAAGGGGATTACCTATAACCTGGAGAACGGCACCGTACAGCAAACCAAACTGGAGGCCGCAAATGTTTTTAAGGAAAAACTCAACCGTCACTGGACTGCGCGGAAATTCACATTTCCGAACCTGAAGGAAGGATCCATTCTGGAATATACCTATACGATTGAATCGGAGTTTTTATTCAATCTCCGGCCCTGGGAGTTCCAGGACAGTTACCCGCGGCTGTTTACACAATATACCGTAAACATTCCCGAGTTCTTCCAGTATGTATTTTTATCCCAGGGTTATGTGCCGCTGAAAAGTACCAAAAAGGATGTCTTTAAAAACTGGTCAGTATCCGAATCAAGCGGAACGCAGGCTACAGAGCATTATTCGCTTTCGGGCTATGAAACACAAACTACCTGGACGGCAACTGATGTGCCGGCATTAAAAGAAGAGCCGTTTACTTCCTCCATTCATAACCATAATTCAAAAATTGAGTTTCAGCTCTCCCAGTACCGGTTCCCCAATTCGCCGGCAAAAGACATCATGGGAAACTGGACCACGGCCAGTGAACAGCTGTTAAAACATGAAAATTTTGGAGCCGAGATTACGCGGCCCAATTACTGGCTGGGAGATGTGGTAAAAGATATGGTACCGGCCGGAGCCAGTAACCTTGAAACGGTGAAGGCGGTGTATACGTACGTAAGAGATCATTTTACAGCCACCCAGTCGAACGGGTTTTACATTTCTGATCAAACCACTTTAAAAGACGTATACCGGAAAAAAAGCGGAACGGCTGCAGAGATCAATATGCTGCTGATTGCGATGTTAAAGCAGCGGGGAATTACAGCAGACCCGGTATTGCTAAGCACCCGGAACCATGGTTGGGCCAATCCGTTTTATCCGTTGCTGGAGCGGTACAATTATGTGATCTGCGGGGCGCGGGTAGATGGGAGGCCGTATTACCTGGATGCCACACGACCCCGTTTGGGCTTTGGAAGATTACCGGTTGAATGTTATAACGGTCCGGGTTTTGTGGTGAGCACCGCACCGAGAAATGTAAACTTTGATGCGGATTCGTTGCGCGAACAAAAAACAACCCTGCTGTTCCTGATGAATAAAGAAGATGGTAAAGGACTGGAAGGTTCTTTCAGCAGTACCCCGGGGTATGTAGAATCATACCAGATACGGGATCAACTGGCAACAAAGGATATGGAGGACTATTTTAAAGAAACAGAAAAAGGCTATTCCTTCCCGATGAAATTTTTTGATACCGAGATCGATTCATTGAAAAAATTTGACTTCCCGGTTACCGTGAAATATAAAATGAGTTTTGACACCGGCGGGGAAGATATGATCTATCTGAACCCGATGTTCGGCGAAGCGATAAAGACCAATCCTTTTACTTCCGCGGTACGGAAATACCCGGTGGAAATGCCGTTTACCATGTACCAGATATTTGTGCTCAATATGGAGTTGCCTAAAGGATATGAAGTAGATGAGCTGCCCAAATCGACCCGGGTGCTGCTTAACGATCACGAGGGCACCTTTGAATACATCATCAGTTCCTCCGGAGGACGGCTGATGCTTCAAAGCAAGATCGATATCAAAAAGGCTGTTTTTCAGGCGGAGGATTACCAGACATTGCGGGACTTTTTTGGGCATATTGCAAAAAAACACGGTGAACAGGTGGTATTAAAAAAAATTAAACAGTGATGAAAGAGGCTATTTGCAGGAGCGTTTTCATTTTTCTTATTGCGGCGGTATGGCCAGTATGGGCAAGGGCAGCATACCCGGTAAGTGCTATACCGGAGGCCCTGTTAAAAAAGGCAGACCTTGTTAAGCGCCTGGATGAAATGACCATAGAAGTACGGGGCATCGGCAAAGCGATCTACCGCAGGCACTATGTATACACCGTTCTCAATGAGGCGGCGGACGAATATGCAGCCCTGGTTGTTGGCTATGATAAGTTTCACCTGATCAATGATATTTCCGGTACGCTTTATAATGCAGCAGGAAAGAAATTACGATCGGTAAAAAAGAAGGATATCCAGGATGGAAGCGGAACGGATGGCTCCAGCCTGATCACAGACGGGCGGTATAAATACCATAATTTTTATTATAAAGAGTATCCGTACACCATCGAATATGATATGGAGATGGAACTGAACGGGGTGTTTTATTTTCCGGAATGGATGCCGCAGAGCGGTCCGAAGATTTCGGTTGAAAGTAGCCGGCTTAGTTTTGAAACGCCTAAAGATTATAACCTGCGCTATAAGATGTTTCACTATGCCGGCATGCCACAGGCAAAGGAGCTCAAGAATACAAAGATTTGCTCCTGGGAACTGGGTCTGGTGCCGGCGCGCGAGGAGGAAGCATTTGCACCGGAATGGAACCAGCTGGTGACCCGGGTATTAACAGCCCCTTCTGATTTTGAGATCGGAGGGTATAAGGGAAACATGGACAGCTGGCAGCAGTTTGGAAAATTTATGACGGCACTCTACGCAGGCCGCGATGTGCTGCCGGCCGGTATGAAAGCAAAAGTGCGGGAGCTGACCTCAGGATTGAAAACCCAGCAGGAGAAAATTGACACGCTCTATCGCTATTTGCAGCAGAACTCGCGTTATATCAGCATCCAGTTGGGCATAGGCGGGTGGCAGCCGCTGGATGCCACCTATGTGGCCGAAAAAAAATACGGCGATTGTAAGGCCTTGTCGAACTATATGGTGGCCCTGCTAAAGGAAGCTGGTATCAAAGCATATTCGGCACTGATCACCGCCGGAACAGAAGATAAAGATATTGTAAGCGACTTTCCCTCCAACCAGTTCAACCATGTAATTGTTTGTGTACCCGGTGCCCGGGATTCTACGTGGCTGGAGTGCACCAGTCAAACCGTTTCTCCGGGTTATATGGGAAGCTTTACCGGCGACAGGGAAGCTCTGCTGATCGATGATGCGGGCAGCCGGCTGGTGCGCACCCCTGCTTACCGCCAGGAGGAAAACACCCAGTACCGGGTAATTAATGCGCAGCTGGATGCCGCCGGTACATTAGATGCTGCGGTTGTAACCCGCTGCACCGGGTTGTTGCAGGACGATCTGCACGGTGTGGTGCATGGTCTTTCAGACGAGGAGCAGCAAAAAAGATTGCGCAATCATTTTTCGCTCCCCAATTATGAAATCAACGCTTTTGCTTACCGGGAAGCCGGCAGTAATACGGTTCCGGTTATTACTGAAAAAGTACAACTGGTATCAAAAAATTATGCAACCATTACCGGGAAACGCCTGTTTATAGCACCCAATGTTTTAACGGGTAGTACCCGCAAGCTGTCTGATGATGAGCAGCGAAAGGAGGCGATCATTTATCCGTATGGTTTCAAAATAACAGACAGCGTTTCGATCCGGATCCCGCAAGGCTATACGGTAGAATCGATGCCAAAATCGGTAAAAACAGAAAATGTATTTGGTGTATATGAGATCCGGTTTGAACTAAATGGGGATACGATTCGCATGACCCGCCGCTACGAACGCAACAGCGGCCGCTTTCCCGCCAGTGACTATAAAAAAATGGCGGCATTTTACAATACCATCTATGCCGCCGACCGCTCGCGAATGGTGTTGGTAAAAAAAGGAGAGTAATCCGGTGCGATCCTTGCTGCGTTTATCTTATGGTGAGTAGCGCTGCCGGGTACAGCAAGTGTTACTGCTTTACACAGAACAGGTGTGTTTTGACAGCCGGTTTTTTCGGTGAAGTGGTCTGTCTATTTAACGGGC
Source organism: Niabella pedocola (assembly GCF_021044425.1). Lineage (GTDB taxonomy): Bacteria > Bacteroidota > Bacteroidia > Chitinophagales > Chitinophagaceae > Niabella > Niabella pedocola. The sequence continues at coordinate 2,627,707 of NZ_JAJNEC010000005.1, forward strand.
CATTTAAAAGCCGCAGGCTGAATATTTTTATACCAGGTGGTTGCTGCCGGGAGTTGTGGGCTGCAGGTAGCAAAGACTTGTTCCGGTGTATAAAGCGTTGCTGCTACAGCCCCAATATTCCGGGCCCAGGACACCCGTTTAGAGGCTGAGGAGCCCGGTCCCTGGCTGCCGTACTCTCCGTAATACACTGTTTTTTCGTTATCGGGGTTGCTCCAGTTATGCCATCCTTCCGGAGCGATGGCCGCGGGCATTTCGCAATGAATGAATACCGTTTTAGCGTATGCCCGCCAGGGTCTGCCCAGGAACAGTTTTTTTACGCCGGGTTCTGCCAGGATCCGGCAATGAGTAAACACCAGTCCAAACGCTTTCCCTTTTGTAGTGCTGGCCGCAGTAATATAGGAATTGGCTTTGGCTTTAATAATACAATGGCTGTAAAGGGCCGTTGCCGGGCCAAAAATAAAATCTGTGGTACCTTCAATATAACAGTTCCAAAAAAATTGCCGTGCTGTTTCGCCCCCGTTGAAAATGGTATCCTGGTTGCCAATAAACCGGCAGTTCTTAAAAAGGGCCTGGTCTGCATCTACGTACAATGCCAGAGCCTGGCCTACAGGCCCTGCCGCATTTACAAAGGTGATATTTTCTGCAATGAACCGGTTGCCCGATATCTTGGCGGTATAGGATGTAAAGGTGGTCAGTGAACCCTTACCGGAATAATCAGCATAGGTGATAATCGTGCTGTCTACACTTTCCCCGATAAATGTAACATCGGTATTGTTCGCAGGCAGTTCGATCTTTTCATTATAAACGCCATTGCGGATGTAGAGTGTTATGGGGGCCAGGGGATACCCGCGCATAGCCCGGATGGCATCCTGGATTTTTGTGAAGTTGCCGCTGCCATCCTGGGCCACGGTAAAAACGTATTGATACTTTTCGGGGTTTGCGGTTTGACCCCTTGCAGGAATAGCGGTATAAGCAAATAGCAGGAATATGATAACGATAACCTTCATACATACTTTGTTTGGCAGCCGGTCCGTAAATATAGTGGTCAGGTCCGGCGATCTTCCGGGCCCCGGGCTTTGTACAATAGGCATCATCCGCTTTTTCATCGTTTGTAGGTTACAAGATCATTAATGTATACTTCAATATTTGAATACTGCGTATCCAGCGTAAGGGCGGTTGCATCCCGTTTATCATCGGGGTTTAAGGCATGCGCTTTTTCCCAATCGTCCGGTATTCCATCCAGATCTGTGTCCGCCGGCGCCTGCCCCGGCTTTAAGAACGGCCAGGCGGTTACCGTTTTTTCATAGGGGGTTCCGTGAGGATAGTTTCCCTGAACATCAATCAACATTCCCGTCCGGTGCCTTACGTTATTAATGATGCGCCGATCCAGAGTATCTCTTTCAGGCAATATGGCCCCAGCCTGCTCCAGCACTGCATCATATGCATCCACCGCAAGTTGGCGGGGCAATACAACCGTGTTGAAGGCACGGGCCACAACCGCGGTTTCCTTATCTGTATCCGTTCCGTTATTGCCCATGCGGATACCCTTGTAGTTATTGCTGGTTATATCCGGGGCGCCATCTACATAATTACCGGCTACATAATAATGGCCAAAGGGAATCTGTTTTTTTTCTTCCTTATTGGGATTTACGATCTGGTATCTTACGGAAGTTTTGGTTGCGGGGCCGTATTTGAAATAATTGTTTACGATGTTATAAGCGCCTCCTTCACCGCCGTAAATATTATTACCACCCCAGTTGTAGATCACATTGTTCTGAAAGTCTGCCAGCTCTGCAATGGCACCCAGCCGGGCCCCGTTGAACCGCGGATTGCGACTGTTGCAGTGGGCAAAAAGATTGTGATGTGCGCTGAAATGTGCGCCGCCCCAGATACCACCGTAACCGTGGCGCTCGAAATCTTGATCGCCTTCTTCAAAATGATACGAATAATTCAACGGCTCGGACAGTATATTCCACTGCAGGGTGGTGCTGTCTCCCCTGTAAACAGAGCACACTTCATCCGTGCTCCAGCTCATACTGCAATGGTCAATAATGATGTTGCTGCGGCCCGAGGCTCCAAGGGCATCATCGGAACCCCCTCCATCCTGCATGCCCTTATTTTGATACCGGTCCCCCATCCGGAAGCGCAAGAACCGGATAATGATTTGATCGCCGGCCAAAACAACCGGCTGATCGGCCAGGCAAATACCTCCGCCGGGCGCAGTTTGTCCCGCTATGGTCTTGTGGCCTTTGATATTCAGCCGGCTTTTTAAATGAATGGTACCCGAAACCCGGAACACAATAATCCGGGGTTCATCGGAGCTAACAGCTTTGCGCAGGCTTCCATCTCCTTCATCATTTAAATGGGTAACCAGGTACACACGGCCGCCCCTGCCGCCGGTGGTATATTTTCCAAAACCTTCCGCACCCGGAAAAGCAATGACCGGACCGCTTTTGGAGCTGCTGTTTTCCTGGCCGGCGCTACAGAGTACGGTAACGGTAAAAATAAGCGTTAATAAACGATACATATCCTCAACAGTTTTGTAACGATATCCCGAACGGGAACATCCGGCGATACCGTCTTTTCGACCATTAAAAAATTTTCTTTTTTCATATGTCGATGCAATGCTTCAGATCCCGAAAGCCTGGAACATGGCAGCCGGTATGGTCCGGAGTGCAAGCCGAAACGGATACAAGGTAGGACTATTTCAAACGGGGAGATCTGTTTGCCGTGCGGTAATTTACGCAATCGTTGCCGGCAACGATTGTATAATATAGAGTATATTCGCTTACTGATAAGATATGGATATATGAAACTCAATGCCATTACAATAAAGGATATTGCCAGGGCACTTGGACTATCTGCCTCCACGGTTTCAAGGGCATTGCGGGATAGTTATGAGATCAGCGAGGAAACAAAAAAGAAGGTAAGGGATTATGCCAATGAGAATAAATACCGTCCCAATCTTGCGGCGTTAAGTCTGCGCAAAGGCAAATCCCGGTCAATCGGGGTGATTGTTGCAGATATCGCCAATAACTATTTCAGCCAGATCATCGGTGGTATTGAGTCGGTTGCCAACGAAAAAGGATATAATGTGATCATTACCCAAAGTAAGGATTCGGCGGAGCGGGAGCAGATGATCATAAACGACCTTACCTCGCGGTCGATTGACGGACTGATCGTTTCACTGGCTGCCGGTACAACGGATTATTCGTTGTTTGAAGAGATGATTGAGCAGGGCGTTCCGATCGTTTTTATCGACCGCATAGCAGAGCATATTGAAACACATAAGGTAACAGCGGATAATTTTACCGGCGCCTATAATGCCGTTCAACACCTGGCGAAAAGTGGGTATAAAAAAATTGCATTGATCGCCAATAACAGAAATCTCTCCATATCCAGGGAACGTATCGATGGCTGTATGAAAGCCTTTGAAGAGCTGGAGTTGGAGCAGGATGGGAAATGGGTCCAGTTTTGCGCTGCCGGCGGGTCGGACGACCGTGAGATCGAAAAGGTAATTACATCCTTGCTGGATATGAAGAACCGGCCCGACGCGTTACTGACCTTATCAGATACCCTATCCTTAAAAACGCTCCGGATCCTGAAGCGAAAACAGGTGCGCGTCCCCGAAGAAATCGGGTTGATGGGCTTTTCCAATTTCAACAATTCCGAATTGCTAGACCCGGCCCTTTCGGTGATTTATCAGCCTTCTGTGGAAATGGGCAGTGTGGCTGCCAAACTGCTGCTGGCGGATATTGAAAGCAAACGCCCGGTAACCAGTTTTACCAAGCAAGTATTGTCAACCCGCATCATTACACGAAAAAGTAGTGCGCCCGCACATTCATAAATCGCTTATTTTTGGGCGAATCAGTATTTCTAAACGATAAAAGAGCATGAAACAAACGCAAAATGCCATGATCCATACCATGCGCTGGTATGGCCCAAATGATCCTGTTAGTTTGAGTGATATAAAACAATCCGGCTGTACCGGTGTGGTTACGGCCCTTCACCATATACCTGTGGGCGCCATCTGGGAAATCGATGAGATCAATAAGCGCAAACAGGAAGTAGAAGCGGCCGGACTTACCTGGGAAGTAATTGAAAGCCTGCCGGTACATGAGGATATAAAAAAGCAGAGCGGTGATTTTGAACAATACATCGAAAATTACAAGCAAAGTCTCCGCAATGTGGCGGCCTGCGGTTTGCAGGTGGTAACGTATAACTTTATGCCGATCCTTGACTGGATGCGCACAGATATTCACTATACGGTTGCAGACGGAAGCAAGGCGCTCCGTTTTGAAAAGGCGGCATTTATTGCATTTGATGTATTCCTGCTGAAGCGTCCGGGAGCAACAGCAGACTATACCGCGGCCGAACTGGAAAGTGCAAAAAACTGTCTTGAAAAATTAAGCGAAGCCGACAAAGAAACCCTGTATCGCAATACGCTGTTGGGGCTGCCGGGAAGTGAGGAACGGTTTACGGAGGAAGAGATCCTGAAAGCATTAAAAACCTATGAAGCGATTGATGCACAAAAATTAAAGCAACATTTATTTTATTTTCTGCAGCAGGTAGTTCCTGTAGCGGAAGCGGCGGGTTTAAAAATGGCGATCCATCCGGATGATCCGCCTTTTCCTATTCTGGGACTGCCCAGGATCGTTAGTACGGAAGCCGATGCACTGGAATTGATCAACGCCGCCCCATCCCCGGCCAACGGCCTTTGTTTTTGCACCGGTTCTTATGGTGTGCGTGCCGATAACGACCTGGCGGGAATGGTAGCGCGCCTGGGTGATCATATTCATTTCCTGCACCTGCGCAGTACAAAAAGAGATGAAGCCGGTAACTTTTTTGAGGCCGATCACCTGGATGGTGATGTAGATATGTATGCCGTGGTAAAGGAAATTGTAACAACGATGCGCCGCAGAGGCGTATCCATCCATATGCGCCCGGACCATGGACACCAAATGCTGGACGACCTGAAAAAGACGACCTATCCCGGCTATTCGGCAATTGGGCGCCTGAGAGGCCTGGCAGAACTGCGGGGTCTTGAGCTGGGGATCCAGCGCAGCATTTAAGCGGAGTTGATTTTTTTGAAGAGCCTTTTCCGGATTCCGGGAAGGGCTCTTTTTACGATGGCCGGATATTCGTGATATGCACAGGCACCTTAAATAAAAGAACACCGGCGGCTTCATGGCACCGTTCAAGGCAACCGCGTCACCCGGAGCGCTGCGGTTTATCACTGTTTTCAGCCGTTACGGCCGATTGTTGTACCTTCAGCAACAAGGTATGAGAGCTTTTTTACTGGAAGACGACAGCGTTTTGTCCTCAGAGATCTTATTCTATCTCAACGCCCATGCAATAGATTGTGTGGCGGCGGCAGATGGAAAAACATTTCTGGAGCGGGCGTTTAGGGAAAAATTTGATATATATATCCTCGATATCAATGTGCCATTGGTTAACGGGCTGGATGTTTGTAAAAAAATACGCGAACAGGACGCCGGAACGCCCATCATTGTAATATCGGCCTATGATGATATCCTGGAAAAAAAAGAAGCCTTTCTCCGGAATGCGGATGATTACCTGGTAAAACCTTTTGTGCTGGAGGAGCTTTTATTACGCATCCATTCCCGGCTGCGCATTGCTGCCCAAAAGGAAAACAGCACCCGTATTGTGATAGAGGATCTTGAAATTTACCCGGAAGAGTACAAGGTTTTCAGAGGCGGGCAGGAAATTCAACTGACCCAAAAAGAATTTCAGCTGCTGGTACTGCTGGCAAAGGCAAACGGAAGAACCCTTTCCAAGCAATACATATCGGATGAGGTGTGGCAAAACCAGTTCCAAACCACCCACAATACAATAGAAGTGTATATTAACTTCTTAAGAAAAAAAATTGATAAGCAGTTTGATGTAAAGCTCATTCATACCCGCCCGGGTTTTGGCTATTACCTGAAACCGGTTTAAATGACATTAAAAAGAAGGATAGCGCTTAGCTGGAGCATTGCTTATTCATTGCTTTTTGGCGTACTGATGGTAATCATCTATTACGCCTTTTATGATTTCAGGCGCGACGAGTTCCGTCAAAATCTGAAGGACAAGTCGATGGTCACTGCCCATTTTATTGCAAAAACACCCGATTTTATAAAAGGTGTACCGCAGTTTTTAAGTGAATCGGATGATGGCTTGTACAAAGAAGAGATCCTGATCTTTAACCAGGATAAAAAACTGCTGTATAGTACCGTAAAGGATGAAAGTGTTTCCTGGGATGCAAACCTGTTAAGAGAACTGGACCTGAAAAATGAAATCTATGTAGAAAATACCACCCCCGAATATTTCGGTGTGCTGATAAAAATCGATGATCAGCAGTTTTATATATTAACCAGCGCAGAAGACATTAACGGGCGCTCCAAGCTTCGCTTTCTGGGTTATATCCTGTTGCTTACCTATATAATCAGTACAGCTGTGGTATGGCTCAGCAGTTATTTCTTTGTGCGGAAATTACTGCGCCCGCTGGATCAGTTAACGCAACAGATAACGGATATCACCGCGCACAATATTACAGAACCGGTGCCCGAAAAAGGAACCAACGATGAAATTACCGTACTGGCCCGCTCCTTTAATACCGTGATGCGGCGTATTAATGATGTATTTCAATCACAAAAGGATTTTACATCCAGTGCCGCACATGAAATCCGCACCCCGCTAACCCGCATTGCTTTTCAGCTCGAAAATCTGAAATACCAGGAGGCGCAACCGGAACAAATGGGTACTACTGTTGCCAATATTATTAACGACGTGCACCAGCTTTCGGACTTGACAAGGTCCCTGCTGCTGCTTTCAAAGTTTGATAAAGACAATATTAGCAGCATTTATGAAGCAGAGCGCATTGATGAGGTGGTCTTTAATGCGTACGAGCAGGTATTTACGCAGTACCCGGAACTGAAGATGGACTTTACCATTGTTACGGAGGATGCAAAAGAACCAGTGCTCCTTATAAAAGGTATCCGGTCATTGCTGGAAATTGTTTTTATAAACCTGTTGAAAAATGCGGCGGCATATGCTGTTACTTCACAGGTAACGGTCACCATCAGGGAAACGGATGAATGGGTGGAGGTGGATGTTTGCAGCCATGGGCCCCTGCTCCGGGAAGAAGAGCAGCAGCGGCTTTTTGAGCCGTTTATGAGGGGCAGCAATGCACAACACCTGTCCGGATCGGGACTGGGATTACCGATCGTAAAGCGTATCATCGATTACCACAAGGGACAGATCCGTTACCTGCCGGCTGCGCCCGATCAGAATATTTTCCGGGTCCGGTTACCCTTATAGCCTTCAGCGCTCAGCATTCGGCCTTCGGCATTTAGCCTTCAGTCTTCAACTTACCGCATCGCTGAAAATACAACTGATAAAAAAATACGCATGGCTGAAAACCGGCCGCTCATTTTTAAGCTGATTTTAAGCTGAACTTAAGGTGGTTTTAAGACCTGTGTTTCAATTTTGCCTTGAAACAGATCAGGTATGAGAGCCGTATTATTTTTTGCAGGATTGATAGCCGGAATTCCGGGATTCGGACAGGAGAAAATGACCCTGGAGGCCTGCGAAGCCATGTTTATGAGGAGTAATTTAGCACTGCTGGCACAGCAATATAATATCAGCCAGGCGGATGCGGATATTGCGCAGGCAAAGATCTGGGAGTTGCCCCAGGCGGGGTTTCAAACCAACTTGTACAACCCGGAAGCACATAAGGCCTTTGATTTAAGCAAGGCAAACAGCCTGTCTGTTCAGCAACTCCTGTACCTTGGTGGAAAGAAGAAATATGAAGTGGCGTATGCCCGTAGTAACCGGGAGCTGGCCTTGCTGGAATTTGATCAGCTGCTGGCGGAATTGAAGGCCCGCCTGTATGAAAGCTATTACACCCTGCATTACGAGGAGAAAAAGCTCATCGATATAAACACACAACTCGCCTATATGGCGGGGTTGCTGGATGCGTTTAAAGTGCAAACGGTAAAGGGCAACACGTCGCTGAAAGAACAGGTGAGGCTGCAGGCCATGGTTGTACAGCTCAATAATGATAAGATCGGGATCGTAAATACCATACTTCAGCAGCAGCAGCTGTTGAAAACCTTTACCGGCTTACAGGAGAACATTCATACCGCAATTACCAACGAAGAAGATAGTGCCCTGCTGGCAAAACGACCGATAATTTCCCTGGATACGATCAAACAACAGGCGTTGGCTCATAATGCAGGCTATCGCTATTCTTTAAAGAATGTAGAAGCCAGTAAGGTAAATGTAAACTGGCAGCGTTCGCAAAACGTGCCGGATCTTACCCTGGGTGGAGAATGGGACCAGCTGGGCGGTGCTTTCAGGAATGAAGTGAATTTTACCGTTGGCATTCCCATACCGCTTTGGAAACGAAATAAAGGGAATGTTACCAAGGCGCAATACCAGGTAAAGGAAAGCCAGGCGAATAGTGATATGAAAAAACTGGATCTCGAAACTTCCGTAGAGCTGGCTTATCAAACCTGGCAGAACCAGTATGAACAATATGCTGCAATTAACGCGGAAGACCTGCAAAACCTGCAGGCCGTGCATGCAGGAATGATGACCAATTTCAGGAAAGGGAATGTGACCCTGGTTGATTTTACCGATTTTATGGACAGCTACCGGCAAACCATTCTTCAATTGTACGAGATGAAAAAGCAGCTGATGATCGCCGCACAGGAATTGAATCGCTTAACACAATCAAAAATATTTTAAGAATGAATCGGGTACCGATACTGCCGGCACTGGGAGTGCTTCTGTTGTTATCCTGCGGGCAAAAAGAAAACGAAAAGCAACAAAATATTATAAAGGGTTTTGAGCTCAGCGAAGTAATGATGCGCTCCACCACAACTGAAACGGTGCACAGGCAACCCATTGAAACGGAAATGAATTTTTTTGGTAAGATTTCGGCCGATAAAAATAATTACATCGATGTATACCCGCTGGTGGGGGGCAATGTGATCAGCGTGAACGTGGAGTTGGGCGACTTTGTGCATAAGGGACAGGTGCTGGCTACCATACGAAGCACCGAAATGGCCGGTATGCAAAAAGATATCAGCGATGCAAAAACAGACCTTGCCGTGGCCCAAAATAACTTGCGTGTGGCACAGGAAATGTATGAGGGAAAGCTGAGCACGGAAAAGGAGGTGCTGGAAGCGCAAAGCCAGCTTACAAAGGCGCGTGACCAGCTGAAAAGAGCGGAAGCTGTGGGCACTATTTATAATATCCGCAATGGCAATATTTATGCAGTGGTGGCACCTATCAGCGGGTATATCGTACAGAAGAATATTAATAAAGACATGCAGTTACGAAGCGACCGGTCCGATAATATTTTTGATGTAGCCAATACTTCCAATGTATGGGCGATGGTGAACGTGAATGAGGCCGATATTGATAAGATCGGGTTAGGGATGAAGGCAGAGGTGGCCACGTTGAGTTATCCCGATAAAAAATTCTATGGAAAAATTGATAAGATCTTTAAGATCATCGATCCGCAAACCAATGCCATGCAGGCAAGAGTGGTACTGGATAATGTGCGGGGCCTGTTGATACCGGAAAGTAAGGCTACCATAAAGGTGTTCAATACACAGGATAGCAATGCCATTGCTGTGCCCTCACCCGCAATCATTTTTGACAACAATAAAAATTATGTGGTGCAGTTCCTTTCTCAAAGCAATCTTAAGGTGCGGGAAGTAAAGATTTTACAGCAAACCGGCGCCATCACCTATATCTCCGAAGGTTTAGAAGAGGGCGACCGGGTGGTAACCAATAACCAGCTGATGATTTACCGCTCGCTCAATGATCAGTAAACGGACCGCCGGAAAAACCTTGAGTGAAATTATCGAATAAATACGAGCACGCATGAACAGGTTTATAAAAAGTATCATTACTTTCTCGCTGAAGAATAAGGTATTCACATTTGTATGGGTAGGTATCCTGGCCATTGCAGGTTTGATCAGTTTCAGGAGTATGCCTATTGAGGCCTTCCCGGATGTGACCAACACCCAGATCGTGATCATCACCCAATGGAGCGGGAGGAGCGCAGAAGAAGTGGAGCGTTTTGTAACCACGCCGATCGAGCTGGCCATGAGCCCGGTGCAAAAAAAAGCCAGTGTGCGGAGCACAACAATGTTTGGGCTGTCGATTGTAAAGATCATTTTTGATGACGGGGTGGAAGACCTGATCGCCCGTAACCAGGTAAACAACCAGTTGCGGACGGTGCGCCTTCCGGAGGGGGCGGAGCCGGAAGTACAGCCACCATATGGTCCTACAGGAGAGATCTTCCGGTATATTTTAAAAAGTGCTAAAAGAGATTCGAGAGACCTGCTGACGCTGCAGACCTGGGTGGTAGACCGGGCGTTGCGGGGTGTACCGGGGGTTGCAGACATCAACGTATTTGGAGGGCAGGATAAGGTGTTTGAACTGAGTATTGATCCGCGTAAGCTGGACAAGTATAACCTTACCCCGTTGCAGGTATATGATGCGGTGGCAAAGAGCAACCTGAACGTTGGGGGTGATGTGATCGAGAAAAACGGCCAGTCATACGTAGTGCGGGGTATCGGGTTACTTAAGAACCCCGACGAGATCGGGAATGTTACGATTCAGACAGACAACGGGAATCCTATCCTGGTTAAAAATATTGCCGATGTACGTGAAAGCTCGCTGCCTCGTGTAGGCCAGGCGGGCCTGGATAGTGTGTCTGATGTGGTGCAGGGCATTGTGGTCATGCGCAAGGGTGAAAACCCGCGGGAAGTGCTCGATGGTGTAAAAGCAAAAATAAATGAGCTTAATACAAAAACACTTCCTAAAGATGTGAAACTGGTTACCTTCTACGACCGGGACAACCTGATGGATTTTACCACGCATACGGTGTTGCACAACCTGGTAGAAGGGGTCGTATTTGTTACCGTGATCGTTTTTCTTTTTATGGCGGATTGGCGTACCACGCTGATCGTGTCGATCATTATTCCCTTGTCGTTGCTTTTTGCGTTTTTCTGTTTAAAAATGGCGGGCATGAGCGCCAACCTGCTTTCCCTGGGTGCGGTTGATTTTGGAATCATTATCGATGGGGCTGTGGTTATGGTGGAGGGGGTGTTTGTAATGCTCGACCATAAGGCCCGGAAGTATGGTATGGAAAAATTCAATAAGCTGGCCAAGGCAGGCTGGATCCGCCAAACGGGAACCGGTTTGGGCAAGGCGATCTTTTTTTCGAAGCTGATCATCATTACTTCTTTGCTGCCCATTTTTTCTTTTCAGAAGGTGGAGGGAAAAATGTTTTCGCCATTGGCATACACCCTGGGATTTGCGCTGATGGGAGCGCTGTTATTTACGCTTACCCTGGTTCCGGTGCTTTCGCATATGTTGCTGAACAAAAATGTAAGAGAGCAACACAATGTCTTCGTACGCTTTTGGGACCGGGTTGTAGAAAAGGGATTCCGGGCAACGTTCCGTAATAAGCGCCTCAGTTTGATTGTGGCACTTGCCTTCCTGGTGCTGACCCTGTTTTCCGGAAAATTCCTGGGAACGGAATTTCTTCCGCAGTTAAATGAAGGGTCGTTATGGGTAACGGCCGAAATGCCCATGAGCACCTCACTGCGCGAATCGATGGAAACAACAGATGCGTTAAAAAATGTAATCCGCAGTTTCCCGGAGGTAATAGGTGTGCTTTCTCAAACCGGAAGAAGCAATGACGGAACCGATCCGAACGGCTTTGGGTTTGTGCAGTTTGCCGTAAACCTGAAGCCCAAAGATGCGTGGAAACGGAAAATAACCATGGACGAACTGATTGAAGAAATGGATCAAAGGCTGAAAAAATTCCAGGGGATCACCTTTAATTATTCGCAACCGATTTCAGATAATGTGGCGGAGGCGGTGGCCGGTTTTAAGGCCGAGAACGGGATCAAGATCTATGGAGATGACCTCCAGACACTGGACGGCCTTGCAAGCCAGGTACTGGAGCAGATCAAAACAGTACCGGGTGTAAAGGAGCCGGGTATCATTAAAAACATCGGCCAACCCGAAGTAAGTGTGGTGCTGGACCGGAATAAGATGGCCGCCTATGGGGTACAGCCGGCCGACGCGCAGGCGGTACTGGAAATGGCGTTTGGCGGGAAGACCGCATCCGAAATGTACGAGGGTGAGCGGAAATTTGATATTCGCCTGCGCTATGCATCCGAGTACCGCAGAAATGAGGACGATATCGCCCGGTTGATGGTACCCAGCCAGGACGGCACCAAGATCCCATTGAAGGAGATCAGCGATATTACCAGGGACAACGGTGCGGCATTTATATACCGCGATAATATTAAACGGTACATCGGGGTTAAATTTTCCATTCGCGACCGCGATTTGGGCAGCACCATTGCCGATGCGCAAAAAAGGGTAGCCGGCATTGCATTGCCGGATGGCTATAGCATCGGCTGGACGGGGCAATTCGAGAACCAGGTACGGGCCTCACATCGCCTGGGGCAGGTGGTTCCGGTAAGTATCCTTATGATTTTCTTTTTGCTGTTTATCCTTTTTGGAAATATGAAAGACTCGCTCCTGGTGCTGGCCAATGTTCCGTTTGCATTGATCGGCGGTATCATCGCCCTGCACCTTACCCATATGAATTTTGGAATTTCAGCAGGTGTAGGCTTTATTGCGTTATTTGGTATTTGTATTCAGAACGGCGTAATCCTGATTTCAGAATTTCATAACAATATAAAATTGAACATGCCGTTGAATTATGCCATCCTGCAGGGGGTAAAAGTGCGCACAAGACCTGTGGTAATGACGGCGCTGATGGCTTCGATCGGCTTGTTGCCGGCGGCGCTTTCAACCGGCATCGGCTCCGAATCCCAGAAGCCGCTGGCGATCGTGATCATCGGAGGACTGATCACCGCTACGGTATTAACCCTGCTGATCTTTCCCATTATTTTCTGGGTGTTTAACCGCACAAAAAAGGAACAGATCACCTGAACGCGCACGGGGAAACAGTTTCAGAAGTGCGTTACAACGTAACGTCATACTGAGCTTATTTCAGCATCTATTGATCGCTCATTTCCGATAGGAAATAAGTTCGGTATCACAGGGCAGAAGATTTTTGCGACAGCTATCCGGCTACTCCTCCCACTCTCCAAGACCCTTCCGCACCAGTACATTTTCCGCGCCGGTGCAATCGATGATGGTAGACGGAATCATGCCACCAATGCCGCCATCAATAACGATGTCAACAAGGTTCTGGTAATGTTCGTGAATGATTTCCGGGTCTGTATATTCTTCTACCAGCTCACCGGGAAGCGTGGTGCTTAAAATAGGATGTCCCAATTCCCGGATCAGGGCCTGGGTGATCTTATTGTCAGGAACCCGGATACCCACGGTATTTTTTTTACTGTGCAGAATTTTGGGCACCTGTTTGCTGGCCTCCAGGATAAAGGTATAAGGCCCGGGAAGATATTCCTTTAGTAACCGGAAGGTGCTGTTGGAGATCTGTTTGGCAAAATCACTGAGATGGCTCAGGTCTGCACAAACAAAAGAGAACTGCGCCTTTTTCGGGTCAATTTTTTTGATCCAGGCGATACGCTCAATGGCCTTGGTCTGGAAAATATCGCAACCCAAACCGTAGATGGTATCGGTAGGATAAATAACGATTCCCCCTTCTCGCAGGGTATCGGCTACCTGTTTGATCAAACGGGGCTGGGGATCTTTGGGATGGATGGGGATAAGCATATTTCGATTATACTGCAAATATCGGACAGGTTTGCGGTAGAAAGATAAAATTTAAAATATAGAATTTTAAATATAGAAGGAGCGACAGGATATGGTTTGGGGATCATTATTCCCGGCCCGTAAGTTCCTTTTACGTTAACATTCCACATTCAGCATTTTAAATTCCGGAGGATGCGGCAACCTTCACGGCCGTTAACGCAAATACCATGGGGATCTTATTCCCCAGGTGCTGAATGCGGTATTTTTTGGGCGCTATTGTTTCTGTTTGCCGGAAACAATTATAGGGAGAATAATCAAACTCCTCAAACGCGGTAAGCTTAAGCCCGTTTTGAAGAAGGCCGGTGAGTACCTCGGCCGTACCATGGTTCCACATTACATACTCCTGGTGCATATCCGCATCCCGGTCGGCATACGTACCGTTGTTGACTTCGCTGATGGCGCCGGTGTTAAAGTAGTTATAGCCTATTTTAGCAAAATCATCGTCGAACATCCACACCACCGGGTGAAACTCGGCAAATACAAACCGGCCACTGGGTTTCAGGAAGGTTGAAATAACGGATGCCCAACGGTTCAGATCCGGCAGCCAGCCAATGGTTCCATAGCTGGTAAAAACAATGTCGAATGTTTCGTTCAGATGATTGGGAAGATCATAAAGATCGCAGCAGATAAAACGTGCTTCCGTATGGGTTTTGGCTGCCAGGTCATTGGCCGCCTCAATGGCTTTGTCAGAAAGATCAATGCCGGTAACCTGCGCACCCATGCGGGCCAGCGAAATGGAGTCCTGCCCAAAGTGGCACTGCAGGTGCAGGATGCGCTTGCCGGCCACATCACCCAGCAGGTTCAGCTCAATATCATTCAGGGATGAGGCTCCGTTGATAAAGCCCTTTACATCATAAAACTCCGATTCCAGGTGAAACCGCACCTTATTGTTCCAGGAAGCTTTATTAATGGCCAGATAGTCTTTGACAGGATCCATAGGAATGTAAAATACGAAATATTCAATGTAAAATACAGAATGACCGGAATTGCCGTGAAGTGTATGAACGCTGGAATGAAGAAAGGAAAGGTAATACCGTGAAACCACGGGTCATAAAGCAGCAACGGGATCGCTGCTTTTACTGTTACGGTTAATGGTGCTTATTCCTCCTTCCTATTGTATGGTCCACACTTCTTTACCGCGCAGCAGGGCATCCAGGTCTGGCGTTTTCCGGGCCCTGGCGTCTTCCAGCTGCAGGGCCATCATTTCTTCATAACAAGGACGGTCTGCTTCATAAAACACCCCAAATGGCCGGGGCAGGTGCCCTTCCAGTGCCGGGTTGTCGAAAATACGGGTAAGGAGTTGTGCTTTAAAAATGTCTTTTTCGTCGTGTATCCAAAGATCATCTGCGCTGTATCCTTCGCCCAGGGTAACCACCTGCGGTTTAAATCCATCCAGGCGGATGCCTTTTTTGCCTTCGGCGCCAAAGATCAACGGCTTGCCATGTTCTGCAAAAAGGGTTTCTTCTGCTTTGGAGCTTTTCTCTGTGAACACTTCAAAAGCCCCGTCATTGAAGATATTGCAGTTCTGGTAGATTTCCAGGAAAGAAGCGCCCTTATGCTGGTGGGTACGTGTCAGCATCGCCTGAAGGTGTTTGGGATCGCGGTCCATGGTACGCGCTACAAAGCTGGCATCGGCGCCCATCGCCAGTGCCAGGGGATTGAACGGATGGTCGATACTACCAAATGGAGTGGATTTGGTAACCTTATTTTCTTCTGATGTAGGGGAGTACTGTCCCTTGGTTAACCCATAGATCTGGTTATTGAACAACAGGATATTTACATCAAAATTCCTTCTTAATAAATGAATGGTATGGTTACCACCGATGCTGAGCGCATCTCCGTCGCCGGTAACGATCCAAACGCTCAGTTCCGGACGTGTGGCTTTAAGCCCCGACGCGATGGCTGTGGCACGGCCATGGATCGAGTGCATGCCGTACGTGTTCATGTAATAAGGGAAACGGCTGCTGCAGCCAATACCGGAGATGAACACAATATTTTCTTTAGGAATACCCAAACCCGGCATCACACGTTGCACCTGCGCTAATATAGAATAATCGCCACAGCCGGGACACCAGCGTACTTCCTGGTCGGTTGCAAAATCCTTGGCTGTTAAGGCGGGAGTTAAAACTTCGGACATGATCTTAAAAATAGGTTGCAAAGTTAATCATTCTGGGGGATTGGAACGGCTGTTCTCTTGATAACGAACGACTGTTAACATGTGGTTGTGCCTTCAAACCCTTGTTTCTGTTGATTTTTCCTAAATTGCGGGGAGTTGTCATTTATTTGTAAAAACTTATTTTATGAGATATAAAAAGATTTCTATTGCATTTACGTTTATTCTTTTAACCATTATGGCGGGTACATCGTATTCGCTGTACCGTCCGCCGCATAACCTGAAAGTGCTGCCCCCGGATATTACGCATGAACGTCTGGACAGTATAATGGAATCGTATAATAAGGCCTTGGGCGTAAAATGCAGTTTTTGTCATGCAAAGCGAAAAGATTCGGACCGGCTGGATTTTGCCTCCGATGAGAACCCCGCCAAAGAAGTGGCCCGTAACATGCTGCGGATGACGATTGACATCAACAAAAATTATTTCCGTACAGATTCGGTGATCCATCCCGCTTATTTAAATACTGTTACCTGCAACACCTGTCATAAGGGAGATGCCTACCCGGAGCATTAGTGCTCCTTAGCGAATAGGATTATTGCTTCGCAGGAAGAAATCGCAGGAGAGGTATTGCCCAATCCTTTCCGGTGTGCCTGCAGGGCCGTTGATCTGCCCCGGTTATACTGCGGCCCTGCGGTGAACATTGTTGTTACATTCTGAAATAAAGTATAACTTCAGCAAAATGAACAATGATGAATTGCCTTCGAACTCCCTGCCTGTACTTGTTGGGCCTTGTATTGGTTGTGGCATCCGCGTGTACAGATCCTGATCCGAATAACCGGTTAACAAAAGAGGAAAAAGAACAGGGCTGGACCTTACTGTTTGACGGAACGTCTGCCGCCGGCTGGCACCTGTACAATAAAAAAAATACGACGGCCGGGTGGATTGCCAGGGATGGTGCGCTGGCGGTAGATACTGTAAACAAAACGGAGGTCAACGACCTTGTATCTGATAAAGCGTATACCAATTTCGATTTGCAGTTCGAATGGAAGCTGTCAAAAAACGGTAACAGCGGTGTATTTATCAATGTGCTGGAGCGCCCGGATCTTACTACTGCCTGGGCTTCGGGCCCGGAGTACCAGCTGCTGGATCCGTTACATGCCGATAACGCCAATCCCGTAAAGAAAGCGGGCGCCCTTTTTGCACTGGATGCACAGAAAAATCCCGTGATGGCCAGGCCGGCAGGTGAGTGGAACCACTCGCGTATTAAACAGGTAAATGGTAAAGTTGAATTTTATCTTAACGGTGTATTAACCGTACAGGAAGATTTTACCGTTCCGGCATGGCAGGATTCCGTCAGCCATACACATTTTAAAAACTTTCCTGAATTTGGGAAATATACCAGCGGCCATATTGCCCTTCAGGACTGGGCCAGCGGTGTCGCGTTCCGGAATATAAAAATTAAGGAATTATAGCTGCGGCTGGCCCGGTGGGTGCTGGGGTATCAGCGTTTTACCGTTACCAGCAGATAGGTAGCGGTAATTGCTGTATAGTTTGGCGTTCCGCTTTTGTTTTCAGCAGTAAAAAGCTTCTCCAGTTCCTGCTGCAGCTCCGCAGACCTGTTGTTCTTCTCTGCTGCTTCAAAGGCCGTCATGGTAGGGCCATAAAAGTGGCGGAATACGGCAGCAAATTCAACAGGACCATAAGGCGCATCAAACGTCCAGGGTTCCCTGCTGAACGTAATATTTTCTTTTGGAACACCTGCCTGCTCAAACCGTTCAATAACATGGGATGCTATCCCCCAGGTCATAGGGCTGATAAAGCCTTCCGGCGGCGGAGGGGTGTAGGCAGCACTGATCTTTAATAGCTGGGCTACCAAGGTGGGATCGCCCGGTATCCAGTTGCCCATCAGGATTTTTCCGCCCGGTTTTGTAACGCGTACCATTTCTTTGGCTACATCAAAGGGCCTGGGTGCAAACATGGCTCCAAATATACTTAGGGTGGCATCAAATGAAGCATCCGGTATGTCACTTAAATGGCTGGCGTCTCCTTCGCGAAACACACAGTTTGGAAGTCCTTCGTCGTTAGCACGGGTATTTCCGGCCTTTACCAGGTTTTCTGCAATATCGATAACAGTTACATCGGCGCCGGTCTTTGCCAGGGGGATGGCCGTGGTACCGTCGCCACCACCCAATTCAAGTACCTGCATGCCTTTTACAATCTCCAGCCTGGACGCCAGCGCTTCCCCGCTTTTACGCATGGTTGCTGCAATGCGGGTGAAGTCGCCCTTTTCCCATAAAGCTTTGTTCGGATTCATTGTTTTTAATTAAATTGAAAAGATCAAATGAATATCATACCCGGCTACATAAACCACCTTGGGGTGCTGTTCTTGTATTTTAAATAGGCATCCCCAAACCATTGCTCCATCCATTTTTCTTCTTTGAGTACGAATTGCGTATGAAGGATAATAAAAAACAGCGGAAGTATCAACAGCGGGGAAACGGTGCCTAAAAGGATGGCGGTCCCCATAAGCATGATAAGAAGACCCGCATACATCGGGTTCCTTGTATACCGGAAGGGGCCCTTAACGACAATGAATGTGGCCCGGGCGCCCGGGCGGAGATGCGTGCCCGATTTCCGGAATAGAAGGGCGCTTCCTGCACTAAGTGCAAAGCCGGTAATGAGCATCAGGATCCCAAGGTATTTCCAGGGGGCATGTAACCAATACGCGATCGGCCAATAGGCATTTAGCAGGAGCATCGCAATCAGCGATAAAAGAAAATAAACGGGCGGGGGTATGCGGGGAATTGAAGTATCCATCTTGTAAAGATTTTTCAATAACCAGGGATGTGTTGCTGTGACAGATCTGGCCCGGTGGGAGCGTTGCATCTTCTTACCGAATTTAGTACAAAAAGAGCATATGGGAACCGGCATACCTTATTTTGGTGATCCCTCTAACAGGGTGCCCGATTCGTTTTACAGGAGTTGCAGGCAATCGCTGCTGCACAATTTGGAAAGAAACAGAAACCCGGTTTATGCTGTTGGAAAGTCGGCCATTTGTTTTTGAAATTGTTTGGATTGCTTGCCGCCATTACTTACGGCCCAGGCCGCCATTGCATGTAAAACAGGTCTTAATGCTTTTCCCTGTTTTGAAAGCTCATACGTTACATAGGGCGGTACAACGGGTTTGGATTTTCTGATAATCAGCCCGTCTGTTTCCAATTGTTTTAAATGTTGTATCAACACCTTTTCAGTAATGGACGGAATGGATCGTTTCAGCGCACTGTACCGCTTTGTGCCTGTAAGCAAATTAAATAAAATGATCGGTTTCCAATACCCGCCGATGCGTTCCATTACGAATGTTACGGGGCAGGCAATAAACGCGTTGTTTTTATTTTCCTGGATAACCGAGGTCTTTTTTATGGCTGTCATATGTATACATACTATGGGGTAAGTACTTCCATAAAAGTAAGTATAAATTTATTTTTGTGCAAACAAATTAAAACAGTAAAAAATGAAAGTAACAGTAACAGGCTCTTTGGGAAACATCAGTCGTTTGCTCATCGAAAAATTAGTGGCCGCCAAACACGAAGTGTATGTAGTAAGTTCTGATACGGCCAAAGCGGAAGCGATCCGGAACCTGGGTGGCCATCCGCTGATTGGTTCGGTGGAGGATTACGGGTTTGTAAAAAAAGCGTTTGAAGGAAGCGAAGCCGTTTACCTAATGATACCGCCTAATTTTCATACCCCCAACTTAAAACAGTATATAAAAACGGTTGGTGAACAATATGTGCGGGCAATAGCGGAAACGGGTGTTCGCTATGCGGTTAACCTGAGCAGCATCGGCGCACATCTGGAAACGGGGCTGGGCCCCACCGGTGCCAATTTTTATGTGGAGCAACAACTGAATGGATTGCAGGACGTACACGTGTTACACCTGCGGCCGGGCATGTTTTTTACCAATTTTTACGGGGCCATTCCCATGATCAAATATCAGCAGATGCTGGGAAATAATTTTGATGGTACCGTTCGCCTGCCACTGACACACCCCAGGGATATTGCAGAAGCTGCATTTCAGGCGCTCCACAACCGGTCTGTTTCCGGTAAGCAAATTCAATACATTGTCAGCGATGAGAAAAACGGTTTTGAAATAGCGCAGCTATTGGGACAAGCAGTGGGGAAACCCGATGTGCAGTGGATAGCGTTTTCGGATGCGCAGCTTTTGAATGCATTGGTAGAAAATGGTTTTTCAGAACAGATGGCCAAGGTGTATATGGTGGAAATCGGTGTTGCACTGCGTGAAGGAAGTTTTATGGAGCATTATAATGAAAGCAGCTCTCTGTTTGTTAACGGAACTTCCCTGCAGGATTTTTCCAAAGAGTTCGCAACAGCCTATGCGTATCACAACTAAACTTCCCGCATCGTTTCCCGGAAGGGAGGCCGCGGGTGGGGAACGCACGGTTTTAACCCATTCCGGTTGCGGCAGTTCTGCGATTCCCTGTTTTTTAAAAATAGCCTGTGTACAGAAAGGCTCCAATAAGTATAAGAATGGCAAGAGCAGGAAAAAACTTCCGGGTACTTCTTTTAAAAAGGATGATCGACGAAACAATCATAATAAAAAAGGCACCGGTCAGCGCGGGAAGCGAAAGCAGTTCAAAAACCGCACCGGTGATGGCATACCGGTACATATTTACCGAGGCACAAAGCAGCCAGAAAAGCGCGATGATGCTGCTGACAATAAAGAGCCATTTGCCCGTACTAGGTTTATTCAGAAGATTGTATTTGGTATGCATGGCTTAACGGTAGTATATGTTAGTATAAATATACGTTTTGCAAACCGCTCTGCAAAAAGGAAGGATCTCAGGTGGTTAAACAAAAAGCGTGCATCTCTTTCAGGAAATCATAAAGTGATTTCATGGAAGGAATGGGTTCTGCTACCAGTAAGAACAGCCGCCCGGTTTGTTTTAAACGGGCTTTATTGGTACCTGTTTGTACATACTGGATGATCTTCTGGAAAACATTCGCTTCGAAATAGGGCGAATCCGGCCGGTTAATAAAATGACAACGCAGGGTTTCATTTTTCAGGGTCATTTTCTCAAAACCCAGGTCTACGGCCAGTTTGCGGCATTTAACGGTTTCAAAGAGGTCGTTGACCGGTTCCGGAACCGGTCCGAAGCGGTCCTGCAATTCGGTATACATCTCTGCCAGCTCTGCCTCCGATTCGCTGTTATCCAGGCGCTGGTACAGCGACAGGCGCTCGGTAATGCTTTCTACATAATCATCGGGAATCAGGATCTCCAGGTCGGTATCAATCGTACAATCGCTTACAAAGTCATCCTGTTTGCTGATCTCTTCCTTAAACAGCTCTTTGAACTGTGTCCGTTTCAATTCACGGATCGCTTCATCCAGGATCTTCTGATACGTCTCAAAGCCGATCTCCGCCATAAACCCGCTTTGCTCACCACCCAGCAGGTTGCCGGCTCCGCGGATATCGAGATCACGCATGGCGATCTGGAAACCGCTGCCCAGTTCGCTGTGTTGCTCCAGGGTTTGCAGGCGTTTCCGCGAATCGGCCGGCAGGGTGCTCATCGGCGGCGCCAGCAGGTAACAAAACGCTTTTTTATTGCTCCGTCCCACACGGCCCCTTAACTGGTGTAGATCGCTGAGCCCGAAATGATGGGCATTATTGATGATGATGGTGTTTACGTTCGGAATGTCTACGCCGCTTTCAACAATATTGGTACAAACCAGCACATCATAGCGGTGATCAATAAAGTCCAGTATTTTTTCCTCGAGTTTGGCACCCTCCATCTGGCCATGTGCATAGCTGATGGAAAGATCCGGACAAAGCCCCTGGATCAAGGTCGCCATTTCAGGAAGCCCGGCCACCCGGTTGTGGATGAAAAATACCTGCCCTCCGCGTTCTGTTTCAAAGTAAATAGCATCACGGATAGCGTCTTCATTATATACCAGCACTTCGGTCTGGATCGGCTGCCGGTTGGGTGGTGGCGTATTGATGATGCTCAGATCCCTGGCGCCCATCAGTGAGAACTGGAGGGTGCGGGGAATGGGTGTTGCAGTAAGGGTTAAACAATCCACCGTATTGCGCAGCACTTTTATCTTTTCTTTATGGGCTACGCCAAATTTTTGTTCTTCATCAATCACCAATATGCCCAGGTCTTTGAATTTTACCTCTTTTCCCAGCAATCCGTGCGTGCCTACCAGGATGTCGATCTTGCCTTCTTCCAGTTTTTTTAGGGTCTCTTTTTTTTCCTTGGCCGATTTAAAGCGGTTGAGGTAATCGACGGTTACCGGAAATTCTTTTAACCGGTCGCTGAATGTTTTAAAGTGCTGGAAGGCGAGGATGGTAGTAGGTACCAGCACGGCGGCCTGTTTGCCATCTACGCAGGTTTTAAAAGCCGCGCGGATCGCGATCTCGGTTTTGCCGAAGCCTACATCACCACATACCAGCCGATCCATGGGCGATTCCGATTCCATATCTTTCTTAACATCCGCAGAGGCCTTGCTCTGGTCGGGTGTATCTTCATAAATAAAGGAAGCTTCCAGTTCGGTTTGCAGGTAATTATCCGGTGTATGGGCAAAGCCTTTCTGCGCTTTGCGCTGTGCATACAATTTGATCAGGTCAAAGGCGATTTCCTTAACCTTGGCTTTTGTTTTTTCCTTTAACCGGGTCCAGGCATCGCTGCCCAGCTTATTTACCTTGGGCACACTGCCGTCCTTTCCGGTATACTTGGAAATTTTATGCAGGGAGTTGATGTTGACGTACAATACGTCTTTATCCTTATAAATAATACGTACGGCTTCCTGTGTTTTTCCGTTTACATCCATCTTTTGCAGGCCGCTGTATACCCCCACACCGTGGTCGATATGGGTAACAAAATCACCTGGCTGCAGTTCTCTTAAGGTACGCAGGGTGATGGCCTTGTTTTTATTATAGGCCTGCTTAACGCGGTATTTATGATAGCGCTGGAAGATCTCATGATCGGTATAGCAGAGGATCTTCAGATCTTCATCCGTAAAACCCAGGTGGATGGCCGCCGAAACGGGGTTAAACACCAGTCCTGCATCCTGGTCATCGAAGATCGATTGCAGGCGCTGCAGTTGCTTTGGATTTTCTGAAAAGATATACAGGGCAAATCCTTTTGCTTCGTGCGCCTTCAGGTCTTTGATCAGCAGCTCAAACTGCCGGTTGAACGCTGGCTGTTCTTTGGTACGGAATGCATATTCACGGGTCACTGATGCGGGCATCTGTTCCAGGTGTACGACAGTTCTTGCCGCCAATGCCGTTTCAAAATCATGCGCCGTTATAAAATCCTCAATGCCGACGTTCTTCTTGAATAACTTGTCATCCCGGTTATCTTCCACACGCCCGTTGCCCGTATCCTGCAATTCAAGAAAATGGGCCAGTTCTGAAGCATTGTCCTTTAACCGTTCGATACATAAAGATGCATCCTGTACCCAAACGGCTGTGTTTTCCGGCAGAAAATCAAAAAGCGATACGTGTGCTTCTTTGGCAAACTGGGTATCCACATTCGGAATGATGGAAACCTGTAATAATTTGCGTTCGCTCAGCTGTGTTTCCGGGTCAATGATCCGGATCGAGTCGATATCGTTTCCAAACAATTCGATCCGGTAGGGTTTGTCGTTGCCAAAAGAGTAAATATCAAGGATCCCCCCGCGCAGGGCAAACTGCCCGGGTTCATATACAAAATCACTGCGTTCAAAACCATACCGGTCCAGCTTTAGCAGCAATTCCTCTATATCCAGCGGATCTGCCGTTTTCAGGTGGATGATATTTTCTGCCAGCGTGGAGGATACCACTACTTTTTCAAAAATAGCATCGGCGTAAGTGACCAATACTTTTTTATTGCCACCTCCGGCCAGTTTTGTGAGTGCTTCCGTGCGCAGCATTACATGCGATGCATTCAGCAGCCGGTAGTTCTTTGTGGTTTTGAAAGAGGAAGGAAAGTAGAAAATATCGAGCGCGCCGGTAATATTTTCCAGGCTGTTCTGGAAATAGGCCGCATCTTCCGGTTCGTTAAGAATGATTACATGATTGAGTGCCGGCGATTGGGCCATACAGGCACCTACAATGAACTGGGAAGCGCTTCCATGTACACCGGAAAGCGCCAGTTGCGCAGGTTGAAGCAAGGAGAGTTCGCTCGCTATTTGTAAACAGCGGGGGTCTTCACCATAAAAATTCTTCAACACTTCCGTTTGCATGGGGGCGCAAAGATACGACGACTTTAAAAAAAATCCCAACCTCCCGTTTATCAAAATCACCGCACCTCCTTCAAATGCCTGTAAACCAGTGTCTTTACCCCGCGTTAAAAAAACGCTGCGGTAGAGGCAATTAGTAGGCTGCCGGTAGAAGTTTTACTAAAATTTACTTTATCTTACAAAGAAAAACGGTATGTCCCTCACTTGGCTTACAGGAACGGTTGTAGACATTATCGATGAAACGTATAATACCAAACGGTATTTTATACAGGTGGATGCCAGCGAGCATTTTGATTTTACAGCAGGCCAGTTTGTAACGCTGGATCTTCCCATTCATGAGAAACCCAATAAGCGCTGGCGCAGTTATTCCATTGCCAGTGCCCCCAATGGTACGGCAATATACGAGCTGCTGATCGTGCTGGTGGAAGACGGACTGGGTACGCCGTATATGTTCAAAAACTGGGAGCTGGGCAGCAAGGTGATCTTTCGCGGGCCGCTGGGGGTGTTTACCCTGAAGGAAGAACAATTGCAGCATGATCTGTTCCTGGTATGTACCGGAACGGGAATTGCACCGTTCCGCAGTATGCTGCATACGCTGGTACGGGAGAATATTCCGCATAAGGATATTTACCTCATTTACGGTTGCCGCACACAGGAAGACCTGTTGTATTATGAAGAGATGAAAAACCTGGAGCTGGAAGATTTTCATTATATCCCTACCTTATCGCGTGCGGAGTGGGAAGGAAAAAAAGGATATGTGCATGCCATTTATGAAGAACATGCTGCAGGTAAAGCGGATGCGAACTTCTTCCTCTGCGGCTGGAAGAACATGATCGACGAGGCCCGCCAACGGATCGTGCAGATGGGATTTGATAAAAAAGCGGTGCATTTTGAGCTTTACGGTTAGCCCGGTACGGGAAAATGTTCGCCGGTGCTTGTTGCCCCGAATGTATTATATTTGCCACCCATTTTGGCCCGGTAGTTCAATGGATAGAATAGGAGTTTCCTAAACTCTAGATACAAGTTCGATTCTTGTCCGGGCTACATAACCGGAATTTTCAAAGATTTTTTGAAAATTCCGGTTTTTATATATCCTGAGATAACACAATTGGAATGGTATTCTAATAATGTGCCTACTGGTTAAGTTGCCGGCATCTCATAAAACACTGAGGTTTTCAAGCCTTTTAAAGGATAGCTTTTAGCAGAATTTCTAGCTCCAAATTTATTAGGAGGTTGTTCATCCCGTGCAGATGGCTGCTATTTCGCCTGTCTAATACCCGTAAAGTGACTTCGTAGGTTTCTTTATCACTTTACCCCCGCAATTTGCGATATTAACAATCGACCTATGTGAATAATTTCAAAGAGGCTACTTTTTCGCGCCCATAGACGCGCTGGTGTTCAGGGATATCCGGTCGCTTGAAGTAACGGCCGAGACCGTCGTGAAATGACACCGTTCGATCAGCAGATAAGGAGCTGCTTTTGCAGATTATCCGAATTTCCTTTAATGAATTAGGAAAGATTAGGACATTTTTGCAATTATGAACAGCATCACTAAAGAAGTGTTCGATATGGGATATACTGCAATAGATGCACTTTTCCCCAAGCGGCAAATTTCAAATCTGGAATGCGAACTATTTAACCTAAGTGTATTCGATTTTCAGTGCGCTTCGGCAAACCTCCTTTGTTATAGCAGTGTTGCCGGAATGGCTTCAGATCCTTTAGTTATGGACCTGGTAAAATCGCTATCCGGTACCGAGCTATTTCCGGTGAGAGCGCTTGTACTTGACAAAACAAAAGAGATGAACTGGCAGCTTCCCTGGCACCAGGATCTTAAAATTGCGGTGCAGCAGAAAACCAATGCCGCAGGTTATACGAATTGGTCGCTTGAAGCAGATGTATGGCATGTTCAGCCTCCGGTGCAGGTATTGGAAAGACTTATAACAATAAGAATTCATTTTGATTCCTGTACAGAAGAAAATGGCGCCATGCATATTATTCCCGGTTCGCATCGGAAAGGCATCTTATCTAGCGAACAGATATCTAAAATTACAGAAAGCGTTGAGCACAAAACCGTTTCCATGAAGTCAAATGGTATTATGTTGATGCGGCCATTATTATTGCATGATTCGCCGGCCAGTTGCAGCAACATTAGACGACGTATTCTTCAAATCGAATACGGTTTCGACCTGAATAACGGTATAAACTGGTTGTAAATAAACAGTTGTGTCTTGACGAACCGGAATATTTTATCATATCAAAATCACCTTAACGATAATTTCTAAGTAGTGCGCAGGGCTTGGGCTTGATGATTTATTTGTAGCCGGCCAGATTTAAAATGTAACTATTTTTTGCCATGTTTCTTTAAAACGGTTTGTTTAGACGCGCATCCGTGGCCTAAGTTCCAAAGCAGTGTTGGAGCTGGTGTTTCGTCGTATGCTTTTCATAGATCTGTTTGGTTGTTTGTCCTATCCTGTGGTCGTTTATCGATTAGTTAAAAGATGGCTGGTACGCTGCTCTATATTCGGTAAAGAATTACTGACTTTATTGGTAAGGTTTTGTGGAGCGTCATATTTTGTGGTCTTTTCCTGCTGATCGTAACAAAGCCAATAAAATCGAAGAAAAAAATCTATAATAAATAATAGAATCCTGACGATGAAATTTTATTTTTTGATCCTGGGTATGCTACTACCCCTGGCTTCACATACGCAGAACTTTATTACGAGGTGGGTGTTTCAGCAGCCCTCCAGCACTTTGACCTTTAATGGAGTAACCGAGGGCGAAGTAGTTT
Organism: Niabella pedocola; assembly: GCF_021044425.1. Lineage (GTDB taxonomy): Bacteria > Bacteroidota > Bacteroidia > Chitinophagales > Chitinophagaceae > Niabella > Niabella pedocola. The sequence continues at coordinate 2,654,632 of NZ_JAJNEC010000005.1, forward strand.
GTAGATGGACTACCTCTTCCAATCCTACGGGTGGCATCCACAGATTTAGCAACACTAATGAGAATATACCTATAATATTAGCTATACCAATACCTGCAGGAGATACCGTAACGCTAAGTATGGAACCAACCAATCTGCGGCGCTTTTTTATAAATGGAGGTTATAATAATGCAAATAGGAATGAACTCAGAGAAGTACGGCAATGGGGCAATGTTCCCTGGCAAAGCATGGAGGCTGCATTTAGCGGTTGTCCAAATTTTAATTTGATAGCTACGGATGTGCCTGACCTTTCGAGGGTTAAAAGCATGAAGCAGATGTTTTGGTTTTGTAAGGCGTTTACGCCACCGTTCAATATAGACCTCTGGGATGTGAGTGGTGTGAACGATATGGAGTCCATGTTCTCAGAAATTGCATCCTTTAACCGTGATTTAAGTGCATGGGATCTGAAAGCGTTGATCAACGCACAGGGTATGTTTAGCAACAGTGAGATAAGTTGCGAAACCTACAGCCGTATCTTAAAAGCCTGGGCTGAGAATCCTAATACGGCGGACAATGTAAACTTTGCATTCCAAAGAGGAGCCGTATATGCCAATACTGCGGCGTCCTACCGCAATGCGCTTTTTACCAAAGGCTGGCGGATTAGTATGGATAATATAGCATGGCCGGGAAACCCCTGTTATAATATGGCATTACCAGTAACTTTTGGCAATATAAGGGCTGCATTTAGAAACGGCGCCCTACAGGTGAACTGGGCGACCCTTACAGAAACCAATAACGAACATTTTGAAATAGAAGCTTCAATTGATGGTATAAATTTCACTAAAATCGGTAGCGTTCTATCTAGGGCTGCTGCCGGCAATTCATCCGTGCAATTAAATTATGAGTTCAGCAATAATATCAGCAATACAATATTGGTAACTTGGATAGGCATATTGCTGCTGTGCAGCGCCGGTTTTGGGACCAGTCATCGTAAAAAGAGCCTCTTCCCACTACTGGCATTGATAGCGATGAGTTTGTCCATTGCGGGCTGTAAGAAAATCAGTCCCTCCCCGAAAGATAATAACAGGAGCTTTTATATACGCATTAAACAAGTGGATATGGATGGAAATTTTACGCATAGCAAAGTAGTAAAGGCCGAGATTGAGTAATTGCAAGTAAGTGAACTTTTACTCGAAATGGCCGCTGAATTGCTAGTTCGTTGGCCTTTTTTTACAGGCAAGATCCATCCTCTTTTTATTATTCGAATATTTCCCTAAACGACAATAATTTTTTGCCATCATCGTTTTCTTCGGAATTTTGAGATGGTGTTTGTTTGATTGGAAAGAACGTTTATCCAAATTGTTGTCCGGACCATTGTCATTCTGAAGGTTGACAACTACTAAACTTCAAAAAATCCTCAATAATTAAGTTTGAGGATTTTCCAGTTTGCTCTACATAACCGGAATTTTCAAAATCTTTGAAAATTCCGGTTATTATTTTGTTGTATTGAATTTATTAAAAACCATTCACTTTCTTAACCCGATATCCGCTTGTAGATTTCCTGAAAAGTCGGGAGCGGAGGGTGCAATTTTAAACTGAGCCGCCGATAGTTAAAAGTTTTTCGAAATGCCTATGCTGGCAGATTTGCCAAAGCTGACAGTCAAATACGAAGGTTTATTGTCTGCATCTTTTATACCGCTTTTTTGATACTCAATACCACCGATGGATAGGTTAAGCCCGAAATTGTTTTTAACATTGACAAAGACAGCAGGAAATAATCTTAACCGTATACCTGTGGTAGACACTTCTGAAGTGATTTGTTGAGGTTGCGTACCGGGATATCCGCTTTGTAGAGCTATGTTGTTTTTCCCATTCAGATACAAACCTTCCAGCTGGCCGAATACCGAAAAAATGTCCGATAGTTGCTCCGTGTACCTGATAAAAGGCCCTACGGCCAGACTCTTGCTTTTTGACACCGATTTGGAAGTAAGTACGTCAGCGCCACCGGTGTAGTGTTCCGTAGTATTTTCCTGACTGGTAGCTAGCGTGGAAAGTGTGACTCCGGCTGTTAGCTTTTCCCCGAATTGATAACCTAAATAGGGAGAAAGATTTGTTGAGCGACTTTTGCCGTTGGTTACGGAAGTGCCATTGATAAATTGAGTATGATCGTCTTTTCGAAACTCAATGTTTCCTCCAATCAGCACTGTACGTTTCTGGGCAAGACCGGGTATGCTCACAATGAGCCCTACGGTCAGCAATAAAATTTTTTTCATAAACTGTTAATTAAGATTTGCCGGGCAAGATAACGTATTTATACTTGTTGTTTGGCTTTCTGCATCATGTTCAAATAGCGTAACGATTGACAAGCATTTTTCAACAGTATTTTTCCGGGTGCCTTTTTATTATATAAATGTATCCATATTCATCCCCGGCAACACTTACTGTATACGAAGCGACCATCTTCATAAACCTGCTTGATGCGTACCAATTTTTAAGGTGAGTTTCTGCATCCGCCGGGTTGTTTTTATTACAAGCTATTCCTGCAAGGGGGTGAAATCATTTTCAGCCCTTACTAACGGCCGTTAAATGAATGATGACTTTTCAGGATGAGACGGGTGCTGTTTTAATAAACAATGCCCCTATTGTATTTTCACTAAAGACCCATTCAAATTCTACTACTGTTTTTTTACACGTTTTTAACAACCTGTAGATTGCATCAATAACATACTGTTCTAAAGAGGAACAATTCATAATAAGCCACTAACCATCATTCAAAAATGGTTAGTAATAAATGGCCAGATATTGAATTAAAAGCCTAGCAAAACTATCAAACTAAAAAATATGAAAATTTCATTATTCAAAGCTTATCCGCTTCTTATTATTAAGAAGCATGCTACATACCTGTTGCTCCTCAGTCTCCTGGTTTCTTCTTTGATCAGTCCTGGAATTGCGAAGGCCCAGTGCGGGGGTGGTGGATTGGGTTGCCCGGGCACGAACTATGCCAATTATGGCGTGAATGCTACAGGTGCTGCCACCATCGAGTACGATAACTTTGTATCCGGGTTTCACACCTCTACTGCACGTGAAACAACCGGAGAACTGAAGATATGGGGAGCACGTTCAAAATATGACGGTAGCGGCAATTTGCTGATCCCTACGGCTATTAACAGCATTAATTTTCCGGGACTCACGGGCACGCCCCTAAAAGTTACCCTGGGAGGCAATTATACCGGTGCACCCCAAACCATATTGCTGACAACGGATGGCCTGTGGGCCTGGGGTGCTGTTGCCCAGGTTGTAAATACCGGTGTAAAAAACACGGCCGCTTTTGGAAAAGTAGCCCTGGGTCTTCCCCCGGGTGTAACCCCGCTTGATGTCAAAATGCTTTTTGGAACTTATGGAAATCTGGCTGTTACTACCTGCAGCGGGGATGTATGGGTGCTAACCAACACAGACGCAAGTATGCGTGGAGACGCCGCCGTTAGCGGATATACGACCTGGGCGAGGGTAACCAAGTCCGATGGCAGTAACCTTACAGGCGTTATAGCCACCAGAGGGGCCTATGGTGCTTTTTTTGCACTTACCAATACCGGTGCACTTTATACCTGGGGTGAGCGAACCTATCTTGGTAATGGAACTGCGGAGGCCACCAGGAACCGTGCTACTTTAATGACACCGCCGTCTGTTTCTGAAGGACCCATAAAAATGATCGGCGTTACAGCGAATTATACCACATCGGTATCCTATTATGTGCTTTACGAAAACGGTAAGCTTTTTTCCATGGGCTACAACGCGCACCGGCAACTGGGCGATTTCACTACCACTACCCGTACCTCCTGGGTACGGCCAATGTACCCCTCAACAGCCAACCCGGCCGTGGCTGGCAACCCCATGAACGATATCCTGTGGATATCACCCAACGAACACGATCCCAATTATGCGGCCATAAACGTGATCAATGCGCAAGGCCACCGGATATTTTCCTGGGGAGAGCAGAATGGTGGTATGCTCGGAAGAACGGATGGGGATCTGAACCCCGGTCAGCCCGCAGATCTGGCCACCAGCGATATCGAGGGGGTTGAAACCGGCGGGCATACCACCCTGGTGGTTAATGCCTGTCGCTCCAGCTTTGGTTACGCAGGACACAAGATAAATGGAAGCATGGGTGACGGAACTGCAGATAGTTATTATACCAATAACTACTCTTTTGAATCTAATCTTTTAAGTCTTTGCGGCCTGGCTACGCAAGCTCCTAAAATCAATATTGCCGGTTCCCCTTCCATAAATGATAATGGCGAAATTTGCGTGGGCACTTCCGTGGTCCTTAGCCCAACGCCTGCCGGGGGAACGCTTTCCATTACCAGTGGCGGCACATCTGCAACGCTTACAGATAATGTGCTTCATTTTACAGCGGCCACCCCGGCCAATACACCTGTGGTAGTAAGCTACACGGTATCAACACCCTCCTGCGGAACGGTTACGGAAAGCCGGCGCTTCCTGTCGGCTGTGTGTACCCCCACTGTTACCATACCCGGAAGCCTATGGAATGATGCAAACGGCAACGCCGTACAGGGATCCGGAGAAACGAGCCTGTCCAATGGGATGTGGGCTAACCTGGTAGGGCCGGATGGCAAGGTAATCACGTCCGTAAAAATAAACAGCGACGGTACGTTTAACTTTGTTGTCAGCAAATCGTTGTTAACGGCATCGGGTAATTATTCCTTAATTCTCACCAATACGCCCCAAACTCAGGGAACCAGTCTTACAAGCGCTGAAGCTCCGGCTAACGGGTATGGATATACCGGGGTGAACCGCGGTTCCGGTGCAACAGCCGACCCGTCTAACCGTACCGGTATTGTAAAACTGGGTGATTTAAGCGCTGCCCCAAACAATAGCACCACCAGTAGTGTTAATTTAGGAATTTCTAACGACCCTATCGTACTGCCTGTTGTATTTGGCAGCATCAGCGCAAAATGGAACGGAAATAACCTGAATGTAACCTGGACTACTGAAACGGAAAAGAATAATGACTATTTTGATATAGAAGCCTCAACAAACGGTGTTGATTTTATAAGTATAGGAACCGTTAAATCCCTGGCACCGGACGGCAACTCAGATAAAGCCATTCAGTATGAATTAACAAAGAGCCTGACCGGCAACACACTCGCGTCTATACTGGGCATTAGCCTGTTAGGGCTGGGCTCAATAGGGCTATACCGGAAACGGAGACTTCGTTTACCTTTTACGCTTGTTATTATGTGTGGGCTTACTGCCATCTTATTTGGGTGTAAAAAAGCAACATCTGATGAACTTGGCGGAGATGGCAAGGTATTTATCAGAGTAACACAGGTAGATAAAGACGGCAGCCGATCTTCTTCAAAAGTGGTTAAAGTAGTGCAGGAATAAGATTTTATAAAAAAAATCTAAAGGGCAGAGATCGATTCCAGGCTTTTTGAGGCCAGGGTTTCGGTCTCTCTTTTTTTTATTATCACGATCCGAACTTCAAGCCATTATTTCAACCGCATAGTTCATATGGCTAAGAACTGCCCAACAGCATTACCTGCGCGAAAATCAACAGTAGTTACAAAAGCGGGAACCGCGTGAAGCTGTATCTGGATGAAGAAGGCAAACTAAACCTTTCAACTAAAGTTCATCAACCATTATTACACCATTCTGAATTGCAAATTTAATAATGCCTGCCAGTGTTTTGGCATTTACTTTGCGCATAATATTGCTCCTGTATTGTTCTATGGTTCGTTCTGAAAGGTTTAAGTAGTGGCTGATTTCTTTGGTGGTTACCTGCTTACATAACAGCCGGATCAGCTCCAACTCTTTGCCGGAGAATTTAACATTCCCAATGATATGTTTAATCGCGAAGTCATCGGTGGCCGTGGAAAAACGGTTCACAATATGTGTTCTTGCCTCTTTACAGAAATAGTCGCGCCCCTGCATTAACAAATGAATGGCGTTTACAAACTCCTCGTCATCCTCCCGCTTGATTACATACCCATCTATTCCTGCTTTTAGCATTTTTATAATAATATCGGGGCTGTAAGAAAACGAATAGGCTAGTATTTTGGCTGAGGATAATTTTTCCTTTAACTGCCGTACAAGCAAATCGCCGGGCATATCGGGAAGATGAAAATCTACGATGATGAGGTCGGGAAAATTCCGGAGCGCCTGGCTCATACCCGATGCGCCGTCGTGCGCCATATAAAAAGTTTCAAACAAGCGGCCGGCTATTAGTTTTATACCATTGGCCACCATTTTGTGATCATCAATGACCAATATCGACTTATATGTTGGATTAACAGCGTTCATGAAATTTTTGCTAAGCGGGTTATCAATTTATTGGATCTTTTCTACAAAACTATCTTAATAATACAGATAGCTGTATCGAATAGCCTTTGGGGTGCTGATGCTGTATCTTATATGCTCCGTTAAGACCTTCGATTCTTTCTTCCATATTTTTCAACCCCATACCTGCGCTTTTTTTACTGCTATCCCAGCCTTTGCCGTTGTCTTTGTAGGTAAGGGCGAGCCGGTTATTATTTTGTTCAAAATCTATTTCAATTTTACTGAATTCAGCGTGTTTTATTGTATTCGTGATGCATTCGTTTAAAATTGCTTTTAGTTCAGCGTACTGATAGTGACTGATAAAACGCTTTTCATTTGATGGCTTTCCGATGGAATAAGCGAAACTGTTGTCAGTATTTAGCTTTTGTAATAGCTGTCTGATATCCTCAATCAGAGTGGCAATGGTATATTGCCGGTCCGATCTGAGATCGTGCGACAAGCTGCGGATAAGCGTCATGGTATGATCGATTTGCTTTTCCAGTTCGGTTTTTTTGCCGCTGTTATCTGTTGCCTGTGAGCGCACGAGGGCTTTGGCATACAACAGGGCGGGACTGGCTTCATCGTGTATATTCCGGGCAAGATTCATTTTGAACTTTAAAAACCGGGCCTGCTGCCTGTGACGAACAAATCTTATGGTAAAGATACCCACCAGCAATAAAAACCCGAGTGCCACACCGGTCAGCATTAATTTCCGCTCAGTTGCTTTCTGTCTTACGCTGGCTTCTTCCAGTAAAAATTGTTTTTCCTCTGCCGCTGCTTGTGCATACAGTATATTATCCACATCCCGTGCTATGAGCGAGCGGGATGAGTCGAGGATTGCTATCGCCCTTGTCAATGTATCAGCACTTTCTTTAAAAAGCCCCTGGTTATACAGTGCCTTTGCTTTGTAGTTTTGATACTCGAATAAAAGGTAGGGTTTTCCGCTATTTTCTATAACGCGCCTGTAAATATCAAGGTAGCGAGCGGTACTGTCGGGGTTACGCTGTGTAAGATAATAATCAAGTTTCCAGAAATTAAGATTGATGTCGATAAGGTTTCTTCGTTCCTGAGACGTTATGGCGCTGTTTCGTAATGCTTCCATCTGTTGTATCGCTTTCCACTGTTTCCCGGCATCTTTTATTACTGATGCTCCTTTAATGGCTGTAAGCGTTTGCACATGAGCGATCGCACTCATTAAATTGTTGTCTGTACCGTATTTTTCCTTTGTTATACTAATGATTTGCTGCATTAACCCGGCTATAGCCTGGCCATTGGTTATTTGCCCGAGATCGTAATAGGCAGCTGCGGTCAGGTTAAGAAAAATGACGGCCTGCCCCATATCCTTTCCGCTCATTGGCTCTTTTTTAGCCAGCTGCGGTATTGTAGTTATGTAGTTCTTTGATCTTTCGTAAAGTGCAATTGTTTTCTCCGGCGAATTAACTACATCGTAATACCCAGCAAGGGAAGATAAAGCAGAAAGCGATGGCCTGTTGTTGTGAGCAGCACGTTCCAGTTTGTCAATTTTTTCAGTGTAATATAACTTTTCTCCCATACGGCTGGTCATATGGGCCTGGTTGCTTAAAATAGCGTAATAGTTGCGCTTTTGCTCATAGCTGTTGTCATCATCCCATATCGTTTTCCGGTATTGACTTAGCAGCGCTATGGCTTCTTTGTTGGTAAAGTTAATGTTGGCCGACATGAATAACCCCATCGTCGTGTAAACAGAGTCGAGATACGCTTTTTTTTTGATGCGGCCGCCTGTATAAGCCTGATCGATCCTGGAGATTACTTTTCGGGCAGAATCTTTTACGTTATCGCCAAATGCAGCCGGGGAAATAAAAAGCAATGGAAAAAAAGCGATCAGTGCCTTTTTTAAAATGCGCCCATTGTAAAATGAAACCGTATCATTCTTCTTAAGCGATGGTTGCAGATTGAATAAAACATTCATTGATAAAACTATTTCAACGTTCCTGGGGTTTGGTTGGTGTGTAAAAAGAATACCTTAAATGGCTTACGGGTGCAAAGAAAAGAAATATTCGTCAAAGACTATTTAAGAACTTGAATACTAAAGTATTGCGTGGGTGTTTTATCCGTATATTTTCAATAGTTATATAGTAAAAGTACGATACCTTAAATGCCGGCGAACTGGTTGTTGCGTTCCGGCACTCTCATTTTACCGCAGGAATGTGAATTGAGGAATGCTTTTTATAGTTGGGTTCGCTGGCGGTTTCCGCAGTGGGTTAGTACCACCCGATGACCCGCTGCCACTAACGTTGCCGGATTTTTCCTTCGATTTCAAGGCTCAGCAGGCCACAAAAGGAGCATTTATAAAATAGTTCTGATTTTTTTTCTAACTTATGCAACATTTTAAAAGATCCGGCGCCTTAAATACAGAAAGCCGTAAAGCAAAACAGTTTAAGAAAACAGCGTATAAGAGTGTTGCAACTACCGAAGGACTTAGATGACCAGGAGCTGATGAAGCGGTGCCGGCAAGGCCGTGCGGACTGTTTTTCCGAGCTCTACCGGCGCTACAAAAAGGCGGTTTTCAACACCATCCTGCGTTTGGTGACTGATTTTGCCCAGGCGGAAGATCTTTTGCAGGAGGTGTTTATAGCGCTTTACCAGGAAATTATGAAAGGCCGGCAAATTGAACACTTCGGCGGCTTTTCCAGGCGGGTTGCGGCTAACAGGAGCATCAGCTTTTTACGCCAGCACAAGCGAACCCTGGTTTTTGAGGATGAGCATGAAAATATTATGGAGGCTGAAGCGGAAGACGAAGGACTTTTTGAAATGCGGGTGGAAGAGGTGAAAAAGGCGATCAGCTCTTTGCCCGAGGGATTCCGGACCATTGTGAACCTTTACGTAATGGAAGGATTGCCACAGGAAGAGATCGCTGGTTTGTTGGGTATTTCCCATGCAACCGTGCGTACACAATATCATCGCGCCAAAAAGAAAATATTATCGCTCTTACAAAAAGAGACCGTATAAGATGAAGAAAGATATTTTAAAAGAATTTGTATCCGAAAACAGGCACGATTTTGACGACCAGGAACCTGGTTCGGATGTACTCAGTAAAATCCAGTCGAGGCTGGGAATGGAACCACCGGTTGCTGCACCCCGGGCAAAAACCGTCCGGTTGCAGTATTGGTGGGCCGCCGCAGCCATCCTTGTAATCATAGCGGGTATCATGGTTCTTTCTCAACCGGAAAAAATAGCTGCCCCCCCCGTCGCAATTAAAACAGAACCGGGACCTGTAACATCCCCTGTTCATTCAGAAAAGAAAGATTCAATTACCAGCGTTCCGCCCATGATTGCAGATATTCCGGATACGAGGCAAAAAAATGCAGTTGTAAAAAGACCGCGCAGGATGGTTGAAGAAAAGGTAAACGCTCCTGTCGGTTCAGGGGAGGAAACAGTGGCTTCCCATACTGCGGCGAACGACTGGAAAAAAGAGCTGCAAAGCGAAAGTTCATCTGCGCGGTTAGCGGCGGTTCTGGCATCGGGTAAAAGCAATACGTTGTCGGGTAGCGATCTGCAACTGCTTTCCAATACCATGAACAACGACGAAAACAGCAACGTACGCCTGGCCGCCCTGGACATATTGAAGAAGCAGGATAACCAGGAGGCTGTAAAGGAGCTGATTTTGCAATCGGTAGCCAAACAGGATGATCCCGTGGTGCAAATGGAATTGCTGGCATCTCTGTCGTCGGATCAAGCTTCAAATATTAAAAAACAGCTGTTAGAGATCACTCAAAATCCAATAAATATTGACGCAGTACGCAATGAGGCCTATGCGGCACTGCTTCGATCAGAATCCAATTTTTAAAATAACAAGATACCAAGAATGAAAAAAATAGTAGTAACCATTATTTTGGCGATAGCATTCGTTTCTTTGACCCATGCCCAGGAGCGGCAATTCAAATTATCTAAAAAAACAGGTACATTGAAAGTGAATATCTCCGGTGTAAATATTGAAGGATACGACGGAAATGAAGTTGTTTTTTCTGCGCCGGAACGGAAGCGGGAAGACAAGGATGAAAGAGCCGCCGGGCTTAAATTGGTTTCGGGTTCCGGTTTAACGGACAATACCGGTTTGAATCTGAGCGTTCAGGAAAACGCAGGCGTGATTGAGGTAGACCATGTTGGCAAAACAGACCGGGAGCTTATCACCATTAAAGTGCCAAATACCATGTCTGTGAAGGTGGCAACAACCGATGTTATGAACGCCGGTAAATCTGTAAACATAAAGGATTTCAAAGGCGAATTGGAGATCAGCGTTATGTACAATGCCATTTCCCTGGAAAACGTTACAGGCCCTGTGAATGCAAAAACAATTTACGGGGAGCTGATCGCAAAATTTGCTTCTATCGTAAAAGGTCCGGTATCCCTGGTGTCCGTGTATAAATTTGTAGATGTGAGCATTCCGCCTACCCTGAAAGCCAATGTGAATCTTTCCTCGAAAAATGGAAACATCTATGCGGCCGATGGTTTGGATATAAAAAGGGAGACGCCGAAGGAGCAAAAAAGCAACGACGGAGAAGATCTTGCCGGCTTAAAGGATTGGAGCAGATCTTCAGATCTCATCGGAACCCTCAATGGCGGCGGAATTGATCTGATTTTGAAAACCAGCTATGGTAAGATTTACCTCCGAAAAAACTAAAGCCTGTAAATAGCATCACGGGCGATTCACATTTTTATCAATTATTCGCTTTTAAATTCATAATACTATGAAAAGGGTATTGCTTTGCCTGCTGTTAACGGGCATTACAGGGGTTTTGTTTGCGCAACGGGTCATTGAAAAAACCTATAAAACTTCTAAGGATCAGCCGGTATTATTACAGTTCGATTTTCCGAAGGTGAAAGTCAGCAGCTGGAACAAGGATGAAATCTACGTAAAGGCGACGGTTAATATCAATGACAATAAACAGAACGACCGGTTTGAGTTGCTGTATCAGATCAGCGGAGGGAAGCTGGTCATTAGCGACACCATTGATTTCAAACATATTGACCAGCAATATTATGTTGAGGTTGGTGGTGTAAAAAAGCATTTTGAAACCAAGACGGATTTTGAAAACTATAAGGAAGCACATCCGAATGAAAAATTTTCTTCGTATACTACAAACAACCTGGACATTCAAATTGAAGTAATCCTGCCTTTAAAGGATCATATAAATGTCAGATCTAAGTTCGGTTTGGTGGAGGTACAGGAGTATGCCGGCCCGTTGACGGTGCAAACGGAGTTTGGAAAAATTGATGCCCGGCTAAAGGAATCGCATGTTGGAAAAATTAAACTGACAAACCAGTTTGGAAAGATATACTCCGATTTTAACCTGAAGCCGGTAGAAAAGGAAGAACGCAGCTTCTACACGTCCATTACTGCTAATCCCGGCAACGGACCGATATACGAATTAACCTCCAAATTTGGAAATATCTATTTACGTAACACAAAGTAACCGCAATGATGCTTTCGTTATGATGAAGAATTTCCTGCTGAGGATTCAATCCCCGGGTCTTTTTAGCGCGTTACCCTGAAGATACAATCCCCCGGCTTGTTCCGGGGGCTGCCGGTAGTCAGATTCCGTTAGATGCTAAAATCAATTCGGCATGACCACAGTAAGGAAGGGCATCGCCTCACTGGTTCTGTTAAAAATGCTGCCAGGTTAAATAAACGCGCCGATCTTTTTTACGTTTTCTTCGAAGGACTCCCGGGCGCCTTTTGCTTTGTTTTTCATTTTTGTACGGTAGTTGTAAATGGTATTAACCGAATAGCCCAGGAAGCGGGCAATTTTAGAACTGTCTCCGATCCCGAGCCGTACCAACGCATAGATCCGCAATTCGGTATTGAGCACTTCTCCTTTTTTTAGAACGATTTGTTCTTCGTCTGCCAGCAACGCGTTAAACTGGGTTAAAAAATCGGGGAACACATTCACAAACATGGTATCGAAATTCAGGAACAACTCTTTGGACTCTTCTGCTTTCAGGGAGTTGTCTCGGGTAATATTATAAAGGTTCTCATATTGCCGGCCCTGCAGCTTTTTGTTCACCATGATGCGGTAGTTGTCTAACTTAATGATGTATTTAGCGCATTCATCCAGGAAATAGGCGATATATTCTTCTTTAATATGATCCGCTTCTGCCACCTCAAGATTCCGCTTTTTAAGCTCGTCATTCATGTCGTGGAGCTTTGCATTCAGCGATTGCAGTTCCTGGTTTATTTCTTTTAGTTTGCGGCTGAAGGCCTGGCCTTTTTTCAATTGTTTATACACGTAAACAATCGAAATGGCAAGCAAAACAGACAGGACACATACAACAATAAGTACGGCCTGCAGTTCCTGGCTTTTCTTTTTGTTCCGGCTTTGATATTCTTTGTCGATGATGTTTTGGATATTGAGGATTTCCGAACTCCGGATACGGGTATTGTAATCTTTTATATTATCAAGACAAAAGCGGATATACTGATAGGCCCGGTTGATATCTCCTTCCCGCATCAGCAGGGCTGCCAGGATGGAAATGGAGGCGTTGTCTTTTATGGCCAGCTGTACATCGGAGATAGCGGATAAGGTCAGGTATTTTTTTTCGTTCTTTACATCTCCCATTTTCCGGTAGATCAATGAACGGTGAAAGGTTACCAGGGCGTAGGGTATGGTAAAGGGTGTTGTTAATGTTAACCGCTGGTCATTGGCCCTTAAGGCCGCCGGGAAATCGTCTTTTACCCGCAATGATTTTTCTATACTTCGCAGGTGCTCTTCAGAAACGTCGGGCGTCATCTCCATTACGCGGATATCGAAATCCCGGGCTTTCTCCCAGTATGCATGCCGTTCCCGGTCATTCTGGCTATAGGAACCCAATCCCAGGTAGAGCTGCCGGTATGCCAGGTTAAAATCCAGCTGTTGCTGTAAACTTAAGGTTGCTTCTGTTACCTTTTCCAGTTGTTCCCGGGCTTCAAAATACATACCCAGACGCACAAAAAGCGTTGCCGAAGCAATGCGGACTTCATTTGTTTTGCTGATATCCTTCAGGCTGTCCGCTATATCCATGTTTTGGTTGAGATAATGTATCGCGGAATCTGATTGATAATTATTATATGCGTTGTACAACGACCTGTTGATCGCATACAGCTCGGAGCGATGATTCTTCAATTCTCTTCGCTCTGTTTTGAGTTCCTGTATCTTTTGCTCTTTCAGGCTCTCATAAACATGCGCGTTTTTTATTTTATCATCTAAAACCCTCAACAGCGAATCTACATTCTGGGCAGAAACCGCAATCTGTTTTAGTATGAGCAACCCAAAAATCAGTAAAACCTCTCTCATAGTATTTGTGAACTGATGCACAGTCTACCAAATATATGAAAATCGGGACTTGGGTAACAATATTTTGATTTCAATGCGGTAGATCCTAAAATAAAAATCCCGGCAGCCGTGATTGTCCGGTGCCGGGAATGGGTACGGAAAACGATGCGGTTATTGTGCGCTGATCACCACGGGCCACAAAGGGTTCTGTACCAGCAAATGTCCTTTGCTTTTGTTGATTTCATTTTGTGGAACAGGGTACCAGTAATATTCTTTTACCCAACGCCGGTCTTCCAGCTTTGTGCGTTTGAAGAAGGAGTCGGGATCTACCAGGGGTTTCACTGTTGTGGTTACATTGCCGTAAGTGATGGCCACGTTATCAAACCCGTTCATGTTCATGCCGCTCATACGGGTAATATCGCCATCTACACCACCTTTATCCGGTTGGTTGGTGGTTACCGGATCGCAGATCATCCATCTGCGCATATCGAACCAGCGTTGCCCTTCGCCCAACAACTCTACGTGCCGTTCCTGTACAATGGCCTTAAACTGGGCATCCTTGTTGCCGATAATACCGGTTTTAGTGCCACTTGCGCTCATTTCTGCATAGCCCGGTATTCCCGCACGGGCCCTTACCTTGTCGATATATTCAATAATTTTCGGGTCGCCCGGATTGATCTCATTCAATACCTCGGCATAATACAGGTAGAAATCTGCCAACCGGAACAGGATGGAAGGCCGCGCCCAGGAAGTATATACGGTAAACGGGCTTCCCGGTGCTCCGGGTACTGCAATGGAGGTGAGCCCCTGCGCGATGCGCCTGTTTTTGAATTTATATAACATGTATCCGGCTCTCGGCCAGTTTTCACCGCCCGCAATGCCCGATGGTTTGCCACGTCCGTACCACTGGTAGTAAACACCGTTGGCGTTATTATTTTCGTTGGCATGAATGTGCCAGCTTTTACCGTTATACCCTACGGTAGCATAAAAGCGCGGTTCCCGGTTCGCATACATATTAAATATGTTCTGATCTGCATGATTGTTGACATGCGTGGGATTGTTAACTGTGGTGAAGCCATTTTCCCGGTATCCCGATCCCTGGTCATAGATCGTCATGCCGTTGTCCATGAAGAATGCATCCACCGATTCCTGCGATACACCAATATTGGCAAAGTTGGTGGGACTGGCATAAAGATCAACCGGGTTTGAGCGGCGTTCCTGGTTGTTCGGATTGCTGTAATCATTATAAGCCGTTGCCCAGATAATTTCATCGTTGTATTTCTGGAAGACCTGGTATACTGATTCGTTGGGATTGATCTCTGTGCTATTCGGATAATATTCCACATGCAGCTTGTGCCCCAGACCATGTGCATAATCGAGGAATGCTTCCAGGTTTTTTTTCGCCGTTTGTATTTTTTCCGGGTTGTAATCGGGAAATAAACGGGTGCCATCATTGTTGGTAATGGCCAGACTTTCGGAAAAACCGCCGTTAAATAGTTTGGAAGAGGCATATACCCATAATTTGGCGCGCAAGGCGTAAGCCGCTACCAGCGTGGGGCGTACCATTTCTCCGGTGTTATACGTAATGGTGCTACCGTTCATTTGCCGGATGGTTGCAGGCAACTTTCCGCCGGCTATAATCTCCGCCAGTAAGCCGTCTATGTAATTGATCACGTCGTCCATGGGTGCCCGTGCAAAATCAAGATTCTGGTCCTCCGGATCGGCAATCTCCGTAACCAGCGGTACCGGACCATATAGTTCGAGCAGGGTAAAATAGGAATAGGCAATCAGAAACCGGGCCTCATCTTTCATACGGTCTACCTCGCTTTGCGGAAGTCCGTTGCTGCCGGAACCGGGAATGGCATGCGCTCTTTGTAAAAAGATCAGGGCCTGCCGGATATACTGGTATTGGGTGGCCCAGCGGTGATAGGCTGCATTGCCTGCCGTATAGCCGGATACCATGGTGCTCCGTGCAAAGTTGCAGACCATCTCTCCCGAAATGGCAGACCAGGGATTGCTCATAGCATCGGCGCTCGAGGCATTTTTTGAATATTCGATGATGCAATTAAAGGCATTGGCATGCCAACGTTTGGCGTATCCGGCATTTTCGAACACACCATCGATGGTCAGGTTGGCGGCCAGCTCTGAAGATACATCCAGGTATTTTTTGCAGGATGCAGTGAGCACGGTGGTTACCACCAGTGTACCGAAGAGAAGTTTATTGAATATTTTCATCTTGTATGTTTTATAATGAAACGGGAATAAGAGGCTTGGCTCCGTTTGTGTAGTAAATCCATTTAAAAAGTTACGTTCAATCCGAATGTCCAGGTAGAGCTGATCGGGTAGCGGGAACCTGAGCGGCCGGTTATTTCCGGATCCCAGAATTTTACCTTATCCCAGGTGTGCAGGTTTTCGCCCTGTACATAAAGCCGGATAGCATTTAATTGCAGCCGTTTTACAAAATCCTGCTTTAATGTATAGCCCAGTTCTATATTCTTCAGGCGTATATAAGAGGCGTCGCGATACCACCAGGTACTTGAACGGGTATTATTTCCGCTGTTTACCGTACTCAATCTCGGAAATAGTACGTCCTGGTTGTAAGGGTCGGCGTAGGTCCAGCGGTTCATTGCCTCTTCGCGCAGCGCTTCATCGGTAATGGAACGCAGGAAGGGGTAGAAGTTCTCCACTTTATTCAGCAGGTACGTAGAAAACCGGCCCGCACCCTGAAAGAACACGGCTGCACTAAACCCTTTCCAGTCTGCGGTGAGACCAAAACCATACACAATGCCCGGCACGCTGCTTGAGAAGAAGCCGTTAGCGTAGGTTTGATCATAGTTGTCGATGATGCCATCGCCGTTCAGATCGCGGTAACGGATATCACCCGGCGCCACGGCCAGTTTCGGATCCGGTAACCCGGATTTTAACTGGTAGCTTTGCGACCCGTTGGGATTGGTTGTAATGATAAAATCATCCGGTGTGTAAAGTCCTTCTGCGATATACATGATGGGCTGGCCGATGCTTTGACCGGTATATGCCTGGTATGCATATGACTGTGGTATTTCGTCATACTCTACCACCTTATTTTTGGTATAGGTGTAGTTGACGCGTGCACTAAGGGTGAGCTCATTGAATTTTTGTGTTCCCGTTACATTAAGATCGAGGCCCCGGTTATTGGTGCGGCCGAAGTTCTGCATCGGAGCCACGCGCAATCCCGCTGCGGTAGGAAGTGTATTGCGGCGCATCAATATATCATAACGTTCGTTGTAAAAGAAGTCGATGGTTGCGTCGATATGGTTATTGAATAAACCGATGTCGATACCGGCATTGAATTTATCTTCTTCTTCCCATTTTAACTGAGGGGTGGCATAGTCGCTTTCCACGATGCCGGCTCCCGGGCTACCAGATCCTTGTCCGTTATTGGCGGCTCCCGATCCTCCCGTCCAGCTATAGTTATATCCGGCATCGCCTTCATTCAGCTTTTCGCGGTAAGGAAAGCGGCCGAGGTCATTGGCCAGCACATCATTACCGGTTTTACCATAGGAAAGACGGAATTTCAGTTTATTGATGGCATTGGCCAGGGGCTCCCAGAATTTTTCATGACTTACCCACCACGCGGCGCCAACGGCAGGAAAAAATCCCCAGCGGTTGCCGGATGCAAAGTTTTCGCTGCCCGTCATGCCGGCACTGGCTTCCAGCAGGTAACGCCCGTCAAAGCCGTAGGTACCCCTTGCTACCAGGCTTTGCTTCCGATACGGCAGCATCTCCAGCCCGTTGCTCCGGTTCTGGTATTGTTTTTCCTTTTGGTTATACAGTACAAGACCTGTTACATCGTGTTTATCAAACACGCGTTTGTAGTCAAAGGCCGTTTCAATATAGGTGTTGCGTTCGCCTGAGCTGCCGGCGGATGTGGGGTTCGACAAGGCGGCCCCGCCACGGATCTGGTTAAAGATCAGGTTGCCGTTTACATCCCTGGAATTGGCGTAATAAGATACCGCCTCCTTAGTGCGGTTTACCCTTCCCTGCGATAAGTTGTCAAAGCCAACCGCTCCGCGCCAGGAGAGTCCCCGTGTAATTACATCCAGTTTTTGCGTAAGGTTCACTTTAGATTGTAAGGTTACCTCCTGGTTCTTACTGTACCCCATATTATTAAGCAGGTTGTAGGGGTTGGCCCGTTCTGCAGTGCCTACCGAACCTGCCGAATATACCGGGTGCTCTGCAAAGGTGCCGTCTGAATACACCATCGGGAAAAGATACCGGGGAGCCAGGGAAATAATGCTCCAGAGCTGATCTGCTGTGGATATCGGTGCATTTTGTTTTACAAAAATTCCGGCAAGATCCACCGACATTTTTGTGGTTTTGGTCAGATCCATATCGATATTGGAACGAAGGTTAAAACGCTCGTATTTCAGATTGGCGTTATAGTTCTCTACCGTATTGCTGTTATACAACCCGTCTTCCGTATAGTAAGCGCCGGATGTAAAAAAACGTACCCGGTCTCCGCCGCCCCTGAAATTGATGGTATAGCGGGAAACATTCGTATGTGGTTTTAAAAGATCCAGCCAGTTGGTATTGGGATACAGGTCCGGATCAGCGCCGGTAAGGTATTTTTCCAGTGTAATATCATCGTAAGTGGGAACCCAGCCGGTAAGCGGGTTGCCTTTCTCGTTCCAGGTGGCTTCATTGTACAGGCTCAGGGTCCGGTACGAATCCAGCGATTTTGGTACACGGATCGGTGTGCGTACGGCGTGCTGCAGATCGGCTGTGATGGCGGTCTTTGACGGCAGCCCCCGTTTTGTAGTTACCAATACCACACCATTGGCGCCTTCCGCACCATAAACGGCGGTTGCGGCGGCATCTTTAAGCACCGAAAATGTTTCAATATCCTCAACCGGTATATTGCTCATATCACTGGCGCTGCGGGGTACCCCATCAATAATGATCAATGGATTGGTACCTCCTGCAAATGAACTGACCCCGCGGATCCAGAAATTGGAATTGTCGTATCCCGGTTCGCCGGAAGGTTGTATGGCAATGATGCCGGGCAATTTACCGGCCAGGGAATTGGATAAACTCCGGCCTGTAACGGACAGCTCTTTGGCTGTTACAGTACTGATGGAAGATACCACACTTTCTTTTTTCTGTTGCCCGTAACCGATCACCACTACTTCATCCATATTCGGAGTGCTTACGGTGAGCCGTATATTGATCACCGGTTCATCCTGCTTCACCACACGTTCTTCCGTAGTATGGCCCACATAGCTGAAGCGTAAGATATTTCCCGGTGCCGCATGTATGCTGTACCGGCCGGTGGCATCCGTATTGGTGGTGGTGGTTTGGTCTTTTACCGATATGGTTACGCCGGCAACGGGATTGCCTTCCGCATCGGTAACCAGCCCTGTAACGGCGCTATTTTGTGCCAGCAGCCCAAAGGGCATGCCGCAAAGGAAAAGCAGCGCTAATAGTTTTACGGAAAAAGAGGTGCGATGGCCGTATGTATGATTGTTGAATAGTCTTAATTTCATGAGTGCTGGGTTTCTGTAATTTTTATTCTATATCGATGACTAAAGATGCCGGGGAAACTTTGGTGTCCAGTGTGAAGACATACGTCCTTCCGTTTCCAAGCGACCGGTTGCTGCCTGTTGCAATGATCTGGCCGATGCTGCTGGCAGTAGCTGCTTTTAATTCAAAGCGCGCAGAGCCTGCAGACGAGGAGGGCGAACCCGGGCTTCCGTAAAGGGTTTGCGTTAATACCAGGCTAAATGGATTGCTCATTGAACGGCTGTTCTGATAGAAGGAAATGCCGGCAGTGCTTCCGGATACGTTGCTGAGGAACAGGGTGCTGCCGGCCACCAGTTTGATCTGGTAAATGCCGTTGCCCAGCGGTGCCATTGCAATATTCTTTTCGGCATTCCAGAGTGTTGGATTGCTCGTCATGGACGGAACGCCCAGCCGCTCAGCCGGAGCCGAACCACCCTGATCACCAATGCCTCCGTTGATGTACACACCACCGGTTTTGGTTGCAGTGTTAAAATCCGCCAGGGCATTGCCGTTCATGGGCTCTATTTTAAAATATTTCAGGTTCTGATCGGCCTTTACACGGTATTTACCGCTGGCAGCCCGGAATTTATACGAGCCATCACTGTTCTTATCAAGAAAACTGGGATCGATCCACCAGGTGGCGATATCCGTGAAGCCATCGATAACAATGGATTGATTTTGGGTGAAATCATGTTCGATAACCGCGGCATTGGCTTCAAATGCGGGAAACTCAACATTGCCAAATGAGGGTTTCAGGAAGGGCTTCCCCTCAAAGCTGCGGGTGTCGAAGGATACGGTGTAGGTTGTACCCGGTGCACCAACAACCTGGAAAGGAATTGAATCCTGGCTGGTGGCGTTTGCAACAATGGTTTTACCGCCAAAATAAAAACGGTTTCCGTTATCGCCGTAAGCAGGTGCCTCAATCAACGCATTTAATTTGGTGGATGGAAAGGCCTGGGTAACGGCGTATTTGTAAGGTTCCCCGGCAACCGGTTCCATCCGGTAATCGCCATACGCTGTTTTTAAGGTGAGGTAAGGGAATTTTGGACGGGTGATCTGCACCGGCACTGTGACGATGGAATAGTTAAAATTCTTGTTTTTAACCATCAGCTGTATTTCAGCAGCGCCGTCTTCAATACCCTGCACAAAGGGTACCAGCAGTTTGGTATCATACGTACCTTCTTCCTTAACGGGAATAAGTGTTTCCGAAATTTTTGCATTGTCCCTGTAAAAGGATACCTTAATGCTGCTCAGCGGGAATTGGCCGTTTGCAGTTATCGCAAGCGGAATGCTGTCGCCCATATACGCCACCTCGGCCGTTTGATACGATGTGATTGCGGGCGTATCGATTTTGCTTTCATTCTTTTTGCAGGAATAGAGTAATAGGAATACCCCAATCATCGGCAGGAAAATTCTGGCTCTTTTCATCATGACATTTTAAATCGTTAAATATTTAGGATGCTGAAACTCTCCTTCGCAAGCATTCAGACAACCCATAGCGCAAGAAAAAGTGGAACCCGGCAAAACTACCGGCCCGGGAAGGGCGAAAACGGCTTGCGGGTTCAAAAATTAAGATCCGGGCACCTGGATTTTGGTTTTAAGTATTTGATTATCAATAATTAATGTTTCTATCTGCTTTGAAAAAAAGTGGACACAAGTGATATTGGAGAACGGTTTCAATACCAGCCGGTTCATTTGAACGAAAACGGCGAGTGGGATGTTATATCAAATCGTCCGTCCTCCGGTACTACTTTTTTTTAACTGGGGTTAATTTTAAAGTGTTGATAATTAGTGGTTTGAAAAATTATGACCGCATTATTATCTCACTTTCAGTCTAATCTGAAATTTTGAGCATAATTCCGGGTAATAAATTTGCCAGCCACAGCCCGGAAACACTATGTAGAGATTTGCTTTTCAAAAACCGATGCTTTGCGATATGATAAATGAAAAATTGACAGACCGTCCATTGCCCCGCACCCGCCGGATAAGGAAAACAGCGGGGAAGTACATGATTGCTTTTTGGTGTATTTTCCTGGTCATTACACCAGGACTGCATGCGCAATGGTTGTGGGATGCGGAAAAAATGCATACCATTAAAAAACAGTTGCACACATCCGCTTATGCAAAGGCCTACCGCTTGCTGCTATCGCAGGCAGACGAAGCCATCAATACCCCCGCTTATTCGGTAACTCAAAAAAAAGGCGTAGCGCCAAGTGGCAGCAAGCACGATTATGTAAGTTTGAGCCGCTACTGGTGGCCGGATCCGCATACTTCCAACGGGCTGCCCTATGTTTTTAAAGACGGGCAATCCAACCCCGAACTGAATCGTTATGACCGCAATACGCTGGGCGATATGTGTGCTGCTGTTCACACCTTGTCGCTGGCCTATTTCTACAGCGGCGCGGAAAAATATGCACAAAAGGCGGTCAGCCTGCTCCGTACCTGGTTTCTCGATGCGTCAACACGGATGAATCCCAACCTGGAATATTCGCAATTCATTCCCGGAAGAGACCGTTCCAAAGGACGCCCCGAAGGTCTGATTGACAGCTACTCTTTTGTGGGGATGCTCAGCAGCGTGGCGCTGTTAAAAGGATCGGAAGGGTATACCGCACAGATGGCACAGGGATTGAAACAGTGGTTTGGCGATTTTGCGAAATGGTTACAAACAAGCGAGCAGGGACAAAAGGAGCAGGCTGCCAAAAATAACCATGCCACCGCTTATGATGCCCAGCTCATTACTTATTTATTGTTTTCGGGAGATGAGGCGGCGGGCCGGCAACTGATCGATGCATTTCCGGGGAAAAGAATCTTCGCCCAGATTGAACCCGATGGCAAACAACCCAATGAATTATGGCGCACACTAGCCTATCACTATTCCGAATATAATCTGAGCCATATATTAGATGTATGTGCTACTGCTCAAAAACTGGGTGTCGATTTGCTGCATGCCACATCCGCCGACGGTCGGTCGATATTTAAAGCGGTGGATTACCTCGCCTCTTTTTTAGGTAAGGGAGTAGAGCGCTGGCCGTATAAGCAGATTAGCGGATGGGAGGCCAAGCAGCAAAGCGTTTGCGAGGATATGGTTCGGATACTGGCAATGGATCCTGCGCAAACCAGGTACCGTACATTGATTGGCAAATATGCCCGGCAGGATTTTTCGGACAGGAACCGTTTGTTGTATGGCGCCTACGATAACCAATAGCACCGGTAAGGCGGCTATTTACCAGGGGAGTTGCGTTCCATTTACATAGCCTGGTTTGTAAGCGCCGGCGACAGCGTATGGAAACAGCAACAAAGAAAAATAAGCACAAGGCAAAAACAAACAGAAAATGAAAAATAACATATGGATAGGACTAATGTTCCCGGTCCTTTTTGGGGGGTGCGGAAAAACAGATGACGGGAGTGGCTTTGTGCCGGAGCAAACCATTAAAAAGCCCACACCTTCTTCATCCACATCCGCGGACGGACCCTTTGTGCATCCCGGTGTGTTAAACACAACCGTGGCCCTGGATCTTATTGCCGCGCAGGTAGACCGCAGTGATCCGGTGCGGACGGCGGCGTACAAAAAAGTAACGGATTTTATCAGTTCCCACACCTACCCGGCTTCTTTTCCTGCTATCGTATATGTAGGTTCCAACGGGCATACCAGCCCCTCAAAAAGCCAGATCCGCTCTGATGCCGAACTGGTGTACGCCTATGCCTTGCGTTTTGCGAAAACCGCAGATATAGCGGACGCGAATAAAGCCATTGGTATTCTGAACGGATGGGCCTCCGGTTTTCAGAAGTACGATATTATCGACAATACGGACAATCCTAACCAGCCGGCCCTGGAAACTTCCTGGACAACTCCCAGTTTTGTAGCCGCGGCGGAAATTATCCGGTACTATAAGCCCCGGGGCGTTTCGGCCAACTGGTCGCAGGCCGACATCGATAAATTCAGCAGTTACCTCAACAATGTAACGGGTTATATCAATAAGATCCCTAACTACACTAATAACTGGAATGTGTCTGCGGGCTATGCTAAAATGGCCATCGGCGTTTTCCTGAACAATACAACTGTTTATGAAGACGGCAAAAACATACTGAATACCGTACTGCCACAGGTTATTAAAAATGATGGCACGATGCCTGAGTTATGCGACCGCTCCGATTGTGTGCATTACCAGTATTCGCTTACCGGTCTTACGTATGGCGCAGAAATAGCGGCCATGCAAGGCGACAATTCCTTGTATACGGCTTTATCCGGCCGGATCTCTTCAGGATATGATTTTATGCGTAAGGCCTATAACCAGGGCACCGGTTGCAATTTTTGCAGTGTAAGCAGTCCCCAGTTTCCCGGTGTGGAAGTGGCCCTGAACCATTATGGAACTTCTAATATGCAATCCCTCCGGGATCAGCAGGCGCCCCTGGGGGTACCCAATGATAATACGTTTCTGGGCTTTACTACGTATACACATTATAAAATTAAATAACCGGCGGTGAAACGAAGCGGAGCCCTGCCATATTAAGATAACGATTAAACAGCATCGGTATCTGCCATGAAAAAAGTACATCGGGTGCGGTAAAATAAACATAAATTGCTGGTTGATCTGCAGTGCCATTGCGGGCCCGGGCCGGCCAGCCATTTTTACCTTTAAATAACAATAGCCATACAATGAAAATAATTGCAGGTGGTATTACGCTCATTTTAGGGATTTGCTGGTCCTGTTCGTTTCATGCATTTGGACAACCGTTTTTACGGACGGATGGCAAAAAGATCGTGGATGGATCGGGAAAAGAAGTGCTGCTCAGGGGAATGGGGCTGGGGGGCTGGATGCTGCAGGAAGGATACATGTACCAGTTAGGTTTTTTAGGACAGCAATATAAGATCCGCGAAAAAATAACCACTTCCGTTGGTGCTGAAAAAGCGGCCGTCTTTTATGATCGGTGGCTGGAGAACCACACTACAAAAAAGGATATTGCTGCATTGGCCTCGTTGGGGTTTAATTCTATCCGCCTGCCCATGCATTATGCGTTGTATACGCTGCCGGTGGAGCAGGAACCGGTGGCCGGCGGAAATACCTGGCTGGAAAAGGGTTTTGCACTAACGGATAGCCTGTTGGCCTGGTGCAAGCAATACAAAATGTACCTGATCCTTGACCTTCACGCCACACCAGGCGGCCAGGGGCACGATCTGCCGATTGCAGACCGAAATCCTGCCCAACCCGCATTGTGGCAAAGTGCGGCCAACCGGAAAAAGACCGTTGCTTTATGGAAGCAACTCGCCCAACGCTACGCCGATGAGCCCTGGATCGGCGGCTACGACATCATCAATGAGCCCAATTGGGGCTTTGATGATGAAAACGATAAACGCGGTACCTCAGAGCAGCATAATATTCCGCTGAAGGCGTTGCTTAAAGAGATCACTGCTGCCATCCGCAGTGTAGATAAGCACCATATCATTATTATTGAGGGAAACGGTTTTGGAAATAACTATAACGGCATGTTTCCTTTGTGGGACTCCAATATGGTATTGAGTTTTCATAAGTATGGAAATTTCAATAATACCGCAGCCATCCAACGCTTCCTGGATCTCCGCGAAAAATACAATGTTCCGCTATGGCTGGGTGAGTCCGGCGAAAATTCCAATACCTGGTTTCGCGAAGCGATAAAGCTATGCGAAGATAACGGCATCGGCTGGGCCTGGTGGCAGCACAAAAAAATGGGGATCAATAATCCGTATGAGGTAAAGCAGCCCGGGGGCTACAAAGCATTGCTTGCCGACTGGTCGGGCAAAGGGCCAACACTGGCTGCTGCTGAAGCCTGGGGGATTTTAAACGAGTGGCTGGAAAATATAAAACTGGAGCACAACATCTTCCATGCCGATGTGGCCGATGCCCTGTTCCGGCAGGTGGCGAACAATACGGCTATTCCTTTTAAACCGCTAACGATTGCCGACGGTTTAACCATTAAAGCAACAGACTACGATATGGGCGCGCAACGAGTGGCGTATTACGACAGCGATTCGGCCAGTTATCATTACACGCCCGGTGTAAATACGGCCGGCAACAGAGGATGGACCTATAGGAATGATGGGGTAGACATTAAAAGCAGCGGTAATGAAACCTATGTGTATCATATTGAAGATGGAGAATGGCTCCAGTATACAATTACAGTAAAAAGCGGCGGCTACTACCGGATCCGTTTTAGGACCCGGTCTGAAAAAGAAGGAGTCATTACGGTATTAAACGATGATCAGCCGGTAACAAAGATAACGGTTCCGCCGGCTTCGAAGGGTGACTGGGTCGTTACAGCAAGTCAGCCGCTGAAGTTAAACAAAGGCATGCACCGGTTAAAGCTGGTTGTTGAAAAAGGAGGCTTTGAGTTTGTTGATATGACGCTAAAAAAAGAAAAATAGGCGAACAGCTATACAAGCTGGAGCTTTAGTTTTTTTGAAAAAAGAACGATTCATGATACGTAAGAAATACAGCACATTTTTATATTTATTGGTTCTGATAACGACCGGAGCCGCAGCGCAGCAGGCTACATACACTGGGGGTAGCAAAATAAATATATATACAACGGCGCAGGCAACCGGCGACCGGATCGCCAAAGCCGTTTTGGATAAAGGTTTTGAACCACTGGAGCAACCGAAGGAAACGCAGGTATGTATCTTTATAGACCCTTCAAAAACCTTTCAGGACTTTACGGGTATTGGTGGAGCCATTACGGATGCGGCCGCTGAAGTGTTTGCAACGCTTTCAAAAGAGAAACAGCGGGAGTTGTTAAATGCCTATTATGATTTAAATAAGGGGATCGGCTATTCGCTTGCAAGAACCAATATCAATAGCTGTGATTTTTCCAGCGATAGCTATACCTATATCCAGGATCAGGATGCAGCACTGAAAACGTTTGATATTGCACATGATAAACAATTTAAGATCCCGCTCATTCGGCGGGCAATGGCTGCCACAGGCGGCACACTCCGTTTATATGTAAGTCCCTGGAGCCCGCCTGCCTGGATGAAAGACAATAATAGTATGCTGAAGGGTGGTTCGCTGTTAAAGCAATATTACAAGCCCTGGGCCAATTATTTTATTAAATACATCAACGCACTTAAAAATGAGGGTATTCCCGTTTGGGGACTTTCTGTTCAAAACGAGCCCATGGCCGTACAGCGCTGGGAGAGCTGTATTTATACGGCGGCAGCAGAGGCCGACTTTATAAAAACGGCGCTGGGACCCGCTTTGCATAAGGCCGGTATGGGCGATAAAAAGCTGATCATATGGGATCATAACCGCGATTTGATTTACCAGCGCGCCAGTGTAACGTTAAAGGATCCGGCGGTGGCCAAATATGTGTGGGGCATCGGCTATCACTGGTACGAAACATGGACGGGGAGTGATATGATGTTTGATAACCTGAAACGGACGGCAGAAGCATTTCCCTCTAAAAATTTGATCTTCACCGAAGGCTGTAAAGAAAAATTTTCAATGGATAGCATCCGTAACTGGAGCCTGGGCGAGCGCTATGGTCTGTCGATGATCAACGATTTTAATGCAGGGACCGTAGGATGGACAGACTGGAATATTTTGCTGGATGAAGCAGGTGGTCCCAACCATGTGGGTAATTTTTGTTTTGCCCCGGTTCATGCCAATACACAAACCAACGAAATTATTTATACCAATGCCTATTATTACATAGGGCATTTTTCAAAATTCATTCGCCCCGGTGCGAAGCGGATTGCGGCTGCATCCAATCGTACGGATCTGCTGACAACAGCTTTTAAAAATGCGAATGGAAGTATTGCTGTAGTGGTGATGAACAAGGGCGATAATAAAATGGCGTATCATCTGTGGATACAAGGTAAAGCGGTAGCAATAAACTCACCCGGTCATTCTATTCAAACAATTATGCTGTAATGCGCAACCTGTTATTGCTGATATATTTTATTGGTGGGTATTGCCCGGTGCTTTTTGCAGGCAATGAAGAGCCGCTGGTACTTGTAAACCAGGTGGCCTATGAATGTGAAGGGTATAAGACAGCGATGTTTAAAAGCCGGCGGGAGCCTGGGCAAAATGACCGGTTTCGGCTGGAGGATGCTTTTACGGGCACTATTGTTTATTCGGGCCGGCTGCAAAAAGCCCTGCAGGTAAGGAACTGGTCGGAAGACTGGTATGCGGTGGCTGATTTTTCTTCTTTTAAAAAGACGGGTACCTATAAGATTTCGGTAGCAAGCTCCGGAGCCGTTTATCGTTCTGCCGATTTCCGGATTGCCGCAAATGCACTCGTAACAACGGGCATACCGGCCGTTCTGCATTTTTTCCAACAGCAACGCGCCCGTTCACCCGAAGAGTTAAGTGCCGATCAGCATGTGCAATTGTACGGTTCTGAAAAGCGGGTAGATCTGAGAGGCGGCTGGTGCGATGCATCGGGAGATGTAAGCAAGTATTTTTCCCATCTGGCATATACAAATTTTATGCTGCCGCAGCAAACACCCATGGTTGCCTGGTCGCTCATTCATACTGCTGAGAAAATTCCTCATATGCTTGAGGCCGCAGGTATTACTGCCGCATTTGCAGATGAGGCCTTGTATGGTGCCGATTACCTGTTACGTTCACTTTCGGAAGAAGGGTATTTTTATATGACCTTGTTTTCCTATTTTAAAAAGGATCCGGAAGCAAGACGGGTAGTGGGACTGCTGGCAAACAGTAAAACAACGGCCGATTATCAATGTGCATGGCGGGAGGGCGGAGGTATGGCCATAGCGGCGCTGGCCAGGATATCGCGCTGGAATCAAAACCGGGAGTTTACTGCAGCGCAATATCTGGCGGGAGCGGAAAGAGCGTTTGCACATTTGCAAATAAACAGTGTAACATATGCTGATGACGGCAAGGACAATATTATTGATGACTATAGTGCATTGATGGCGGCCACGGAACTTTGGCTGGCCACCGGTAAGGCCGTATATAAAACAGCAGCACGAAAAAGGGCCGCCGGTCTTTCAAAGCGGATGTCTGCTGCCGGCTATTTTATAGCAGATGATCATCAGCGCCCCTTCTGGCACGCCGCGGATGCAGGGTTGCCTGTTATAGCCCTGGTGCGTTATCTGGATGCGGAACAGGATATGGTTTATCGGGAAAACGCATTGCGCACTATCAAAGAAGCGATCGACTATAACTTAACTGTAACCCGTGAAGTGCCCAATCCTTTTGGTTATGCACGGCAGCATTTCAATTTCAGGAATGGAGTGCATAGTGGTTTTTTTATTCCTCACGAAAATGAAAGCGGCTGGTGGTGGCAGGGCGAAAATGCCCGCCTGGCGTCATTGGCTGCTGCGGTTCTGTACGGCGGCCGGCTGGTATATCCGGATAAAAATCCCTGGGGTGTAAAGAAATCGCTGTTGCAGTATGCGTTCAACCAGGTTGCATGGATCCTTGGAAAAAATCCTTACGATATATGTATGATGTACGGATACGGGAAGAAGAACGTACCCTATATGGCATCCATGTACGGGCACGGGTCCGGGAAAGGTGGTATCTCCAATGGTATCACCGGTAAAAACGGCAGCGCCGACGGCACAGGCATTGATTTTAAAGTTGAAGACAATGGCAATGAGTGGCGCTGGAGCGAACAATGGATCCCGCATACCGCCTGGTTTTTACAGGCGATAACGGCATTGGCACCGGATGGAGCATAGCGGTTAAATAAATTGTTGAATGAAACATACAGGTATATGAAAAAAATCGGGGGAATAATACTGGTTTGCTTTTTATGGGTAATTCAACTCCGGGCGGAAAGCGCACTACTACCCGCAGACTCAACCCGGGTGTTGGTGCTAACCGAAAGAGGCGGGTTGCACGAACCTTTTGTTGCTGCGGCATTGAAATGGTTAAACACCTTCGCGCAGGAGCACTGCTTACAGTTAAGGGTCATCAATCATCCCAGGGAAATAGAGCACGAAGATCTGGCCGTTTATAAACTGTTTATACAACTGAACTATCCACCATATAACTGGACTCCCAAAACAATGCAGGCGTTTGAGCGGTATATTGATAAGGGGCAGGGCAGCTGGATTGGTTTTCATCACGCTACTTTGCTGGGGGCTTTTGATGGTTACCCGATATGGAACTGGTTCTGCGATTTTATGGGCGGCATCCGGTTTAAAAATTATATTGCTAAAAAAGCAACGGCCAATGTACGTGTCGAGAAGACAAAACACCCGGTAATGGACGGATTGCCAACCGTCTTTTCAATTCCGGACGATGAGTGGTATACATTCGATAAAAATCCGCGCGTCAATGTAACCGTACTGGCAAATGTAGATGAAAGCAGCTATCAGCCCATGTCCGATATTACAATGGGCGATCACCCGGTGATCTGGAGTAATGAGAAGAAGAAAGCAAAGAATGTGTATTTTTTAATGGGGCATGGCCCCGGACTGCTGCAAACCGAAGCGTTTACTAAAATGGTGGCAAATGCCGTTTTGTGGTGTCTGAAAAAATGATCCCGGGAAATTGCCATAAATAAAATATAAAACACGCATATGAAGAAAAGAATCGTATATCTATCCGTTTTTTTATTGTATACGGTTGGTGTTAATGCACAGGCGCCGCGTTATCCGCGGTTTAAAGTACTGGCTTTTTATAGTACAAAGGTGGAGCGTGCCCATGTGGAATTTGCGAATGATGCCATCCGGTTTTTTAAGGGATTAACGATCGGTAATGGTTTCGTCTTCGATACCACCAGTTATATGCAGGATCTGAATGAGGACAAAATCAAAGATTACCAGCTGGTGATGATGATCAATGATTTTCCGCACAGTGCGGCACAACGGGCGGCATTTGAAAAATATATGGAACAGGGTGGTGGCTGGCTGGGGTTTCATGTAGCCGCGTATAACGACCGCACTACAAATTGGTCCTGGTTTGTTAATTTTTTGGGCGGTGCCGTTTTTAACCGCAATAGCTGGCCCCCGTTGCCTGCCAAACTGGTTGTAGAGGATGATACCCATCCTGTAACAAAAGCATTGCCAGGATCATTTATTGCACCCTTAAACGAGTGGTACCAGTGGAAGCCAAGCCCTCGCGAAAATAAAAAGGTAAAAGTACTGGTAAGTTTGTCGCCGGATAATTACCCGCTTGGCCTTAAGGATATTTTACCGGGTGGTGATACGCCGGTGGTTTGGACCAATACGGATTACCGGATGATTTATTTGAATATGGGACATGGAGATAACATTTTTTCAGATGCCACGCAAAATAAACTGATCATCGATGCATTTCGCTGGGTGGTTGCCAGTGATAAAAAAGGAGATGTATTTAAAAAATAAAACGCTACCGTACACTTTTAAAAAGAATTGATCAAACAAAATATAATGCTCATGATAAAGCGCAGTTTTCTTTCTGGTATCCTGTTTCTTTGTGTTGTTGCCTGTTTTGGAGACAACTACAGGAAAAATAAAAAGATCATCGTAGCGTATGTGACTTCATGGACAAAAACGCTTCCGGATCCCAGGTATGTAACGCATATAAATTATGCCTTTGGACATGTTACAGCAACTTTTGATGGGGTCCGGATCGATAACGAGCAACGGTTAAGAGAAATTGCTTCGCTCAAAACGGCCAATCCGCATTTGAAAATTCTGCTTTCAATAGGCGGCTGGGGAAGCGGAGGGTTTAGCGAAATGGCGGCCGATGCGGGCAACCGGGAAAAGTTTTCCAATGACTGCGCCCGCATTGTAAAGCAATTTGAGCTGGATGGTATCGACATCGATTGGGAGTATCCCACCAGCAAAGCCGGTGGGATTTCAGCTACACAGGAAGACACCCGGAACTTTACATTGCTGATGAAACAGATCCGTAAATCTATCGGAAGGAAAAAACTGCTGACACTGGCCTCCGTGATCAGCGGGCAGTATATTGATTTTGCGGCCATAAAAAACCTGGTAAATTTTGTTAATATCATGGCTTACGATGCCGGAAGGCCACCGAAACACCATGCAGCACTTTACCGGTCGGCAATGACCGGCTGGGCATCCGGCGAGGAAGCTGTTAACGCACATAAACTGGCTGGCATGCCATCTGCCAAACTGGTGCTGGGCATTCCCCTGTATGGAAGAGGAAATAAAACAGACATTAAAGAGTTTGTACATTACCGCGATCTGGTAAAGCTGGAAGGCTTTATCAGCAAATGGGACTCTGTAGCGCAGGTGCCTTACCTGGTGAATGCCGCCGGCGAATTTGTGTGTTCGTTTGAATCGCCCGAATCCATTGCCATAAAAGGAAGTTTTATACGGGAAAAAGGATTACTGGGTGCTATGTATTGGGAGCACGCCGGAGATACGGAGGACAATGTGTTGGGAAAGGCGATTTTCAGTTCGGTTGTAACGGGTGCGGATTAACCCCGGTCACCTGCGTTTGAAGGGCGCTGCTTTTAAACGGCCGGTGTTCCTGAAGCGTTTTATACCCTTGCCTTCCGGATGGCCTTCGGTGTTACGTTCGTCCAGGATTTAAAGGCCTTTCTAAATGCCGTAAGATCGGAGTAGCCCAGGATATCGGAAATTTCGGATAATTTGATGGCCGGGTTTTGCATCAGTTGGAAGGCGATCTCTTTTCGTATGCTTCCGGCAATAACACGGAACGTGGTTTGCTCCTCCAGCAACCTGCGTTGCAAATGGCGAACGGTCATATTTAACGCAGCGGCTGCCTCTTCAACAGTGGGGATTCTTCCCTTGAACTGCATGAATAAAACCTGTTTTAAATTTTCTGTCGTGCTGTTAGAGGCCAGCAGTGCCTGTTTATCGGCCATAATGGAATTGAACAGCTCAAACATAGATTGATCGCTGGTAAGCAGCGGTGTTGCGATTGCCTCCTTACTAAGAATAATGCGGTTGGCCTCTTTATTAAAAAGCACCTCGCAGCCAAAGAACTCCCGGTATTCGGAAATATTCCGCATTTTATAGGCCAGCTCGATGCGCAACGGCACGATCCGTTTTCCAGCCAACGCGCTACAGGTATTCGTAACTGCGGCAAATAAAAAATCATTGGCATGCCGGGCCGGTTCCGGATATTTCATCAGCCACATCTGGTGCTGTGCAATCTCCAGGGTGGCCACGTCATGAACAGTGTACCGGTATTCAACCATCGGCGAAGCCATGGGACCGTAGCGGCATAACATCCGGATACACTGGTCAATGTCTTTACAGCTTTGGATCAGAAAACCAATCATCCCATGCAGCAGTTTGTCGGTACCCATGCCTACATGCAGGCCAATCAACGGGTCTTCCGACAGCTTGAACAGCGGTACCCATATAAGCGCTGCTTTCTCCCATTCAACCATATGTTCTGAGTCGCTGATCTCTTCGGGACGGATACCCGACAGCTGGCAAAGAGTGTCAAAAGCAGCTCCGAATGAAGCAGCCGTTTGAAAAATAGTGCGAATAACCGTTCCCTGTAAGGCCATGGCGTAAAATATATCATTTCAGGCAGAAAATATCCTTTTTTCCGCCTGTGCAACGATGGTACTTTGTGGTATCAATTACAAAATTATGAAATCAGTTAAAAACAAGTTTTTAAAAAAGTGGGTAGCAGGCAATATCGCCGTTTATACCGGTGCGCTGGGGTTACTGCATCCGCTTATTGCGCACGGGCTTACCGGCGATCATGACCGGTTGTTAAGCACACCGCAGTTCATCATGCATACCCTGTCTTTATTTGTATTTGTAGCCTTTCTGGCAAGGATGCAGCGCAGCACGTTCCAGGTGGTCGGGAAACAGCAGCCGCCCGCCGGCATCTGGCCGTTTTTATTGATTGCGCCCTGGGCATTCTGGCTGGGCTATTATACCCTGTTTGTGCCCTTCGACATATTGTTTATGTTCCTGTCCATCGGAATGATCAACGCCCTGCAATTGAAACCACTGGTTAAGGCTCCGGCAAAATGGGTATGGCAATGTATGCTGGGCTATCTGCTGGCAGCAGTAGCGGGTATTGTTGTAGGCCTGGGCGGTTATCTGCTTTATTATAAACAGCTTCCGGGCATTGCGAGGGATTTGGCTACCTGGCTCTCCATCAGCATTCCTGCGGGGCTCGTAGTGGCGTATTATTTCAGGTATATATGGTCCCTCCAGCTTCTGCTTCCCGGTGAGGAAGAGCCTGGCAGGCGCCCTGATCCAAAAGTAACATGCGCAGAAATGGCGTAGGTCTCCCGGCGCCATGCACATTAAAAAACAACATCAATGAAACAAACTATATATGGAGTATTGCTGCTATTTATCTGCAGCACTGTTTTTGCCGCCTGTAGCAAAGATGATCCGGGAAAAAATATACCGGAAGTACCCGGAGCCAAAGGTGGGGTGAGCGGGGTTGTTACCGACAACCGGAACGTTCCGGTAAAAGACGCCCGCATCACCGTTGAACATACGGTATGGTATAACAGCTATTTATTGAGCAGCAGCAACAACGAAGGGAAATACCAGGTGTCGTTGCCCGATGACCCAGCGGGCGACTGGACGGCCAAGGCCCAGCTCACCAGAACGGCTTACGGACAAACTTATACGTTTGACCTGGCGCCGGATAAAACCGGAGCCTTTAATAAAACAAACGGCGCTATACGCAACTTTACATGGAAACTCAGTGGCCTGCGACCCGGTGGTACGGGTTATTATGGCGCACATGTGGACCTGTACACGTTTGGTACAGATGTGGATCTTACAAAAGTAACATTATCCTTCACCCCCTTTCCGGGTGAACCCCGGTTGATTGACGGAACCACCGCCACCGCGTTTGAACGACCGGTAGAAGACGTGGCCGGAACTTTTATGGTAAAAGATGTGCCGGTTGGAAAATATACCGTCAAGGCCGTTTACGCCGGCAAAAAACTATTACTCAATAACCGCCATACCGATGATAATAATGAAGAAAACAAGACCGTCGTTTTTGGCAAGAACGGCTACCTGGGTGAAACCGAATACAATATTGCATTTTATGTGACCGAATAGACATCGCAGCAACAGATCGTATTTGCCGCCGGTGTTGGGGCTGCCGCAACTATTCGCATATGAGGCTGTATCCACAATTTGGATTCATTTAGAAGTTCCGGGACCGAATGGCAATGAAAATGGTGGATACAGCCTCTTTTTGTTACAGGTGGGTGGCCGACATTGAATTTTGCATTGTCCTGTTTATGTTCAGCTCTCCGAAGCAGTCGAACCCGGGTGCGGCCGTTTTTTGAAACCCGGCCTGTACATAAAGCCCGGGATCGGTTTTGCTTTATTTCCTAAATTTACCGTAGCTAAAGGGTTGATTTTCCTGGTTCCGGTGACCAAAACAGCGGTTTGTGAACGGCTGGGGAGCGGGAAATTTTTAAGAAGGGCGTTCGTCAGCGGCTCCGCGAACGCGCTATTCTGTAAAATTAAATGCTTAACCAGGTTCTTTATGTATTTTTCCCGAAAATTGAAAGCGTTCAATGACGATTGTATACCTGAAGCGATGTGCTGCATACTATAAACGGGCCTGCTTGATACTACTGTTTTTGGGGTGT
Organism: Niabella pedocola; assembly: GCF_021044425.1. Classification (GTDB taxonomy): domain Bacteria; phylum Bacteroidota; class Bacteroidia; order Chitinophagales; family Chitinophagaceae; genus Niabella; species Niabella pedocola. The sequence goes on from NZ_JAJNEC010000005.1 coordinate 2,689,296, forward strand.
GGTACTCCCATGCTTTTAAGCCAGTCAAAAAAAAACAAAGCGGCCTATGACCGAATCCAGGTACTAAATCGAACCGCAAAAAAACTTAACAGCGACTCCACCGCCCAGGCGCTGATCCTGGCGCATGAAGCCTACCTGCTGGCCGTAAAGGAAAACGACCGGTTCTGGCAGGCGCAAACCATGTTAACGCTTTCCGAGGGCTATTTATATGACGACAGTTACGACATGGCCCTGCAATATGCTTATGATGCATTGGATATCTTTCAGTCATTAAAGCATGAAACAGGTATTGCAGACACATACACATTGCTGGGCTGGATCTTCTACGATACGGAAAACGCCATTTTGTCGATGGACTTTCATCAAAAAGCCGCGAAACTGATCGCTGCCGGTACCGATGAAAAAAAGAAAGCGGTCGCATTAAATGCCATCGGGCTGGTGTACCAGATGATGAACAACAGCGACTCTGCCAAGATCTATTTTCAGAAAACCATTGCGATCTCCGAGGCACACAAAATAACGATTATCCAGGGCGCAGCATTGAATAACCTGGGTATCAGCGAAAACGCACTGGGGCAATACCCGCAGGCCATTATCCATTTTGAAAAGGCCATGGAAATAGAACAGATGGAGCATCTCCATAGTAAATTACCCCTGGCTGAAGTACAAAACCAGCTGGCCTATGCATACCTCAAACTCAACAACTATGACAAGGCTGATTCGTTATTAAAAAGTGCGCGCAGTATTATTGATGCCTCCACCTCCAATACGCGGAAGGAGAAATTGTTAGACAACCTGCATACCTATGCCCTGCTACACCAGGCCACCGGCAACTACCAGCGTGCTTTTGAATGCCTGCAGCAATATATTGCCATTAATAACGAAATCGTTTCCCGTAATAAAACGGAAATGGTAGATGCCCTGCACCTGAGCCGGGAAACCCAAAACCGCGAAAAGCAGATCAATGAGCTGAGCGCCCAAAAAGAGCTGCGTTCCTTCCAGCGCAATGCACTGGCCGCCGGACTGGTGCTATTGGGGATCATCGGGTTTTTATTGTACAGCCGGCTACGCCGGAAACAGCAGCGCGATAAAGAACTGGAAGCCATGAAACGGCTGCTGATCGAAAAAGAACTGGACAACACCCTGCACGAAAAAGAAGCACTCAACGATAAACTGGGATTTAAAGACCAGAACATAAAAAAATATGCCCTGCTGCTGACCCGCAACGATGAATTGCTGAAAAACTTCATCCGGGAAACCGGCCACCTGATGACCACCGAGGAGGCTGATCTCAAAACCATGCCCAATGCTTACAGCAAGCTGGTAAAAAAATTCTTACAGGACCTGGAGCAACAGGCGAACGACAAAACACTGCATTTATCTTCGGACGATGCCCATGCCGATTTCTTCTTCAACCTGCTGCAAAAATACCCCGACCTTACCGAAAGCGAACGGAAGCTTTGCGCTCAGATCCGGCTGAATTTATCCTCAAAAGAGATTGCCGCGCTCAATAATATCTCCGTAAAATCGGTTGAAATGGCACGCTACCGGCTCAGAAAACATTTCGGATTGCAAAAAAATGAAGACCTCAATGCCTTTATAAGCTCATTTTAAAGGCATGATAACCAATTTGTTGAAATTGGTGTAGAGGCGATGTAGAGGTGCGTAGAGGGTCATGTAGATGTTAAAAATAATGGAAGGGCTTGCGTAAGCGCTAAGTTTAGCCTACGCTAAAATGCACGGATTTTTGTTGGCCATAACAAAAGCAATGCATAGCCGCGTTTTTTAAAACCATTTTTAAAAAACTATTATTTTTTATGTTTATGACAAGATTGTTTGCCCGGCACAAAAGGCCATTCGCCCTTTGTTTGCTCTGTTTTTTATGCTCCTTTTTACATACGGTTGGGTATGCCCAATCTGGTCCCGTATCGGGTGTGGTACTGGATCCTGCCGGTGCGCCGGTGGCCGGAGCCAGTATCGTTGTAAAAGATGGTTTGGGTACCGCCGTTGCCGATGAGGGCGGACACTTCACCATTCAAACCACTGCAGCCAATGCCGTACTAGTGGTTACGGCTGTGGGATATACTTCCAGGGAAGTGGCTGCCACAGGAAACCGCGCGGTTGAAATCACATTGGAGCTGGCTGCCAAGCAAATTGATGAAGTGGTGGTTATTGGTTACGGCACCCAGAAACGGGGCAACCTTACCAGTGCTGTTTCTTCTGTAAAAGGAGACGTGATCAGCAAAATGGCCACCAACAACCCCATTAACGCTTTACAGGGAAGGGTAGCCGGCTTATCCGTTACCAGCCCGGGCGGTAACCCGGGGCAGATGTCGGATGTGCGGTTAAGAGGCATCGGTACTTTTGGCGGTCATCAGCCCCTGTATATTATCGATGGGGTACCCGGTGATCCATATTATTTAAACAATAACGACATTGAGTCGATAGAAGTATTAAAAGACGGTGCTGCTGCATCCATTTATGGATCCAACAGTGCCAATGGAGTGGTGATCGTCACCACTAAAAAAGGAAAAAAAGGCGAACCGGTGATCGACTTCAGCAGTTATTACGGTCAGGTAAAACCCACGAATAAATATAAGCTGCTGGATGCCGAGGGCTATAAAAGTGTACACCGTATGATGTATGAAAATGCCGGCAATACCCAGTTACCTGCTTATATTACCACCAATACCGGGGTAAATACCAATTGGCAGGACCAGATCCAGCAAACGGGTACCGCACAAAATTATAATGTGGGTATCAGAGGCGGCGGTGAATTTATAAAATATGGGATCAGTGGTGATCTTACCGACGAAAAGGGTACGTTGATCGGCTCCAGTTTTGATAAAAAAACGATCCGTTCTACCAATGAGATCAAAAAGGGGATACTGACACTGGAAAATAACCTGCTTTTTTCCAATACCAGATCCGAAGCCTATAAGTTTGATATCCGGGATGCCTATTTTCAATCGCCCCTGCTACCGGTAACGGACCCCGGCGAACCTTACGGGTATGGATTAACGGTGAACGGGTTGCCCAAGTTTCAAAACCCGGTGGGCTATGCGCATTATGTAGACGGGTATACCAAAACGCAATACTTTGCAGATAACCTGAGGCTCCGGTTGCAATTGTTCAAAGGATTTAGCTATACCGCACAGCTGAATTATATCAGCGCCAACAGCTTTGATTATTCGCACCATCCGCCGTTCCGGGCCAATGCCAACGATCCGGCGGTATCTTATTCATATGTATACAACAGCCGCTCCAATTATAAAGAACAGCAAATGGAGCATTTGCTCAACTATGACTGGAAAAAGGGCGATCACAGCCTCAAAGTACTGGCCGGTTATTCGGCGCAGCAAAAAACAAACGAATACCTGAGCGTAACGGCCGATGGCAAAACCATTGTACGGTCGGTGGTAAACGGTTCCATCGTGGAAAAAGAAGTGGCGGGCGGTTTCTCCAACCCGGATTTTAATACCATCAATGCTGGTTTGGGCGGCACATTCGGCGCTTCCGGTTCCAATAATAAATATGTACGCCTTTCTACTTTCGGAAGGATTAACTATGACTATGCCGGTAAATACCTGGTACAGGCAAGTGTGCGGCGGGACGGTTCTTCCGTTTTTGGACAGAACAACCAGTTTGGAACCTTCCCTTCGGCCTCTGTGGGCTGGAACATGCACCAGGAATCCTTTTTAAAAAACAGCCGGTGGCTGAATGTTTTAAAGCTCAGGGCCAGTTATGGCGAGTTGGGTAACGAAGGCGCCCTGGGGTATTACGATCACCAGGCCCTGATATCCACGCTCAATACCTGGGCCGGCGGGTATGTACAGGGATCCGGAGCCACACCCTGGCCGGGATCTGCCAGCTACACCCTGCAAAACCGCGACCTGAAATGGGAAACCAGCAAATCGACCAATATCGGCGCCGACTTTGCATTTCTGAACAATAAGCTTACCGGTTCTGTAAACTATTTCAATAACAAAACCGAAGGCCTGCTGATCACCAAGGAGGTACCGCCATCTGCCGGTGTAAATGACCCCATCTTAAACGTGGGTACCATCTCCAATAAAGGTATTGAGCTGGAGCTAACCTACAATTACGCGAAAAACGACTGGAATGTGGCTGTTACCGGATCGGTAACGCGTATTAAAAATGAAGTGATCAAACTGGCGCAATCCGATCAGACCTTATACGGAACAGGGCTGAAATTCGGAACTGACCATATTCCCACACAAACCAAAGAAGGCAACGAAATAGGCGCTTTTTATCTATACACGGCTGATGGCATTTTTCAATCCGATGCAGAAGCGGCTGCTTACGTAAATAAAGATGGTGAACGATTACAGGCCGATGCAAAAGCGGGGGATGTAAAATTCCTGGATACCAATGGCGATGGCGTTATTGATGAAAAGGATAAAACCTACCAGGGATCCGGGTTTCCGAAAATGGAATATGGATTAAACCTGTCTGTTGGTTATAAGAGCTTTGATCTTACCGCCTTTTTCCAGGGCGTAAGCGGCAACAAGATCTACAACGGTTACCGTTTTGAGCTGGAAGGCATGGATGCCGGGCGTAACTTCCTTACCACTGCGTTAAATGCCTGGACGCCGCAAAACACCCATACTACGGTACCGCGTGCCGTACTGGGAGATCCTAATGGCAATAACCGCGAATCGACCCGCTTTTTGGAAAACGGGTCTTACCTGCGGATGAAGTTACTGCAGCTGGGATATTCGCTGCCCGCCACTGCGGCTCGTTTTGCCCGGTTGAACCGGTTGCGGATCTATGTAGCGGCACAAAACCTCTTTACCATTACGAAATACAGCGCCCTCGATCCGGAAGTGGGGGTGTTTAACCCGCTGAATACAGGAGTAGACCGTGCGCTGTATCCGCAAAATAAACGGTGGCTGGTAGGGCTCCAGATCGGTTTATAAAGCAGCAATCTTTTAATAGCAGAAAATCAACGTAAAAATATTCAGATGAAAAAGAACATATTCCCGGTATTGGCTTTCACGTTAGCAACAGGGCTGTTGTCCTGCAGTAAGAGCAACCTGACCCAATTGGCGCCGGACCAATTGACCACCGACAATTATTGGATATCAAAAGATAAAGCGCTGTCAGGGCTGGCTGCCGCCTATTCACAGCTGGAAAGTTTTACCGGCTGGGATAATTATGTGGAAGCAAGATCCGTACGCGAGTTTTACCGCGAGGATTATATCGCACCCGGTGAAGATGCCTATAACTACTCCTGGTGGATGGACCATTACAATTTTTCGTTCACATCGGGCAACTATGCCATCGATCTTTTATGGCGGGATAATTACAGGGGTTTAAACCTTACCAACCAGGTACTGGAAGGCATTGAAAGGATCCCGGCCGGCAGCATTGACGATGCCGGTAAAAAACAGATCATTGCCGAGGCAAAATTTTTGCGAGCCTATTATCATTTTAAATTACTGACCAATTTTGATAAAATTATCCTGCGGGATAAAGTGCCGGTATCCGAGGCCGACCTGGCCAAAGGGCTTTCCGAAAGAAAGGATGCGTATGATATGATCCTGGCCGACCTCAGCGCCGCAGTACCGGACCTGCCGTTGAAAAGCGAAAGGCCTGCTGCAGAGCAGGGCCGGATCACAAAAGGTGCGGCGCAGGCGTATATCGGTAAAGTAAACCTGTACCGGGCATCGGAAGACGCGGCCAATGCCGCTACGTATTATACCAATGCGGCCAACAGTCTGAAAACAGTGATCAATTCCAACGAGTACCAGATCGATCCGGATTTTCTTTCCATGTTCAACGGAACCACAAAAAACGGAGTGGAGTCCATTTTCGAATTGCAGCAAACCGCCGATGCTTCCAATGGCGCCTATTACCGGTCCTTCCTCTCGGATTGGGTGGCGGCTTCAGATCTGGGCGGCTATGGAGAGATCTATGGCACCCAGCGCCTGCTTACGGAAATGAAAAAAGAAGGTAAGGTAGCCACCGGTGGTCTGTACGATCCCCGGAGTTATGGTACGGTTTATTTTGAAGACAGCTATTTTAATGATGCCACCAATCCAAGGGTGTATGGCGACACCTATAACAATGTATTTGGCAACGGCAAAAACATTATCGCCTTCCGGAAGTGGATCCCTCCAACGCCGGATCGCATTGGCCGTTCCAATGCCATCAATGTACCGCTGATGCGTTACGCGGATGTGATGCTGCTTTATGCAGAGGCCCTGAACGAAAGCGGCAAACCGGCGGAGGCGGTACCCGTAATCAATAGTTTAAGAAAGCAGCGCAGCAATATGCCGGCGTTAAATATCAGCAGTAAACAGGAGGTATTCAATGCGATCGTACACGAGCGGGTGATGGAGTTTACGCTGGAGAGCAGCCGGTTTTACGATTTGAGAAGATGGGGGCTGTTAGCGAAAAATATGCAGGAAGCCGGCCGCACCTTCAGTGCAGATAAAGCGTATTACCCGCTTCCGTTAAAAGAAACATTGAATAATCCGCAAACAAAATAAAGACGCGCCTTAATCATCTTAGATTTTAAATGCCACGAATACACAATAGAAGACCCTTTTCGCAGCATTGGTGTATTCGTGGCATTGGCTTTTGTACCTTATGACAGTAAAAAAATTGATGCTCCTCCTAAGCCTTGTAGGGTTTACAGGGGTGAACTCGGCGGCGCAAACAGCCGTTAATGACTGGGAAAATCCGCTGCTGCAATCGCAACATACGGTATCGCCACATGCCTGGTTTGTGCCGTATGCAACGGAAGCCGCGGCTTTAAAGGGAGAAGGATCTCCGTTCGTGCAATCTTTAAACGGGCTTTGGTGGTTCCATATTGTAAAAACACCGGCGGAACGGCCGTTGGAATTTTATAAGAACAATTATAATGTAGACAGCTGGGAACAGATAAAGGTACCTGCCAACTGGCAAACAGAAGGAAAGGACCGGTATATTTTTACGGATGTTGAATATCCGATTCCGGTAAACCCGCCTTTTGTGCCGAAGGATTTTAACCCGGTAGGCTCCTATAAAAGAACCTTTGAGTTGCCGCAAAGCTGGAAAGAGAAAAATATTTTCATCCGGTTAGGTGCAGTGAATTCTTTTTTTTATTTATGGATCAACGGGAAGTATGCCGGCTTTAGCAAGGACAGTAAAACCCCTGCCGAATTTGATATTACGTCCTATATCGTTCCGGGTAAGAACACCGTAGCGCTGCAGGTATTCCGCTTCAGCGACGGTACCTACCTGGAGGGCCAGGATATGTGGAAACTGAGTGGTATCGAAAGGGGAATCGACCTGGTGGCCCGGCCCCGGGTTGCCGTTGAAGATTTTTTTGTAAAGGCCGGCCTGGACAGTAATTATACAAATGGGTTGCTGGATCTTCACATTGCCCTGAGCCGGGCTCCGGAGATGCCGGCGCGTCAGTCCCTGCGGATAAGACTGGTGGATGATGCTTCGGGAACGATCGTGTACAGTCGTCAGATTCCGCTTCAGAAAAAAGACCTTCAGTTTTCGGGCGTGATCCCTTCTGTAAAAAAATGGAGCGCGGAAGCGCCCAACCTCTATTCCCTCTACATTACACAGCTGGATGCTAAAGGGAATGTCATCGAATCGATCGTGCATAAAACAGGGTTCCGGACGGCGGAAATAAAACATGGTCTGTTACTTATCAACGGTAGGGCCATCAAAATAAAGGGCGTTAACCGGCATGAGCACAATATGTATACCGCCAAAGTGATTACCCCGGAACAGATGGTGGAAGAGATCCGGATCCTGAAGCAATATAATATCAATGCTGTGCGTACCAGTCATTATCCCAACAGTGAAACCTGGTACAAGTTATGCGATCGCTATGGCATTTACCTGGTAGACGAGGCCAATATTGAATGTGACGGTATGAGCATGTCGCCCTTAAAAACATTATCCGATAAGCCGGCATGGAAAGAAGCCTACCTGCACCGGACCCGGCGCATGTTTGAGCGGGATAAAAATTTTTGTAGCATTATTACCTGGTCCCTGGGTAATGAAAGTGAATTTGGAGAAAATTTTATTGCGACCTATCAGTATGTAAAATCAAAAGACGATACCCGGCCGGTGCAATATGAGCCGGCGCAACGCACACCTTATTCCGATATTGTAGCACCGATGTACCGTTCGCTGAACCTGATGCTGGAGTATGTAAAGGAATGGCGCAGTAAACCGTATATCCAATGTGAATATGGACATATGATGGGCAATAGCGGCGGTAATCTTAAAGACGACTGGGATTTGATTTATAAATATGATCAGCTGCAGGGTGGTTTTATATGGGACTTTGCCGATCAGACCTTTAAAATAAAGGACAGCAGCGGGCAGGCAATTTGGGGATATGGACGGGATATGGGCAATGTAGGCGCCACCAGCGATACCAGCTTCTGTGCCGATGGCCTGTTTGCTGCCGACCATACACCGCATCCGCAGGCATTTGAACTAAAGAAAGTATACCAGTACATTCATTTTCAGCCGGTGGATTTTAGTGCGGGGCTGGTAAAAATTACCAACCGCTACGATTTTACCAACCTGGACCAGTTTGATTTTTTCTGGACGATAAAAGCCGATGGAGCGGTGGTGGCCAGTGGCAAACTGCCTTCTATCAATTTGCTGCCCGGCAACTCGGGCAATTATCCGCTAAACATTCCTGCCGTTGCCATACAGCCGCAAACGGAATATTTCCTGGACATCGAAGCCCGGTTAAAAACGGCCGCTCCTTTATTGCCGGCGGGATACAGCGTGGCTGCGGAGCAGTTTCAATTGCCCTGGTATAAAGAAGCCCCGGTTGTGAAAGATATTGATTCCGGTACACTTGTAAAGGAAGAAACCGGTGTATCAGTTTCGTTCCATAACGGGCATTACCGGATGGTGTTTCACAAAAAGGATGGCTGGTTACACGGTTACCGTTTAAACGGAGCAGAGCTGATGCTGCAACCGCTACAGCCGCATTTCTGGCGTGCCGCCACCGATAATGATATCGGAAACAGTCAGCAGGTGCGCTGCGCCGTATGGCAACAGTCCCTGCATAACGCAAGACTCGATTCTTTTATCGTAACCCAACAGGCTCACCGGCAGTGGTGTGTTACTACCCAGCACTACCTTCCGGAAGTGGATGCTATCTACCGTGTTATATATGCCATCCGCACCAATGGTGATGTACAGGTAACCACAACAATGAGGGCCGGAGCCGGCTACCAGCCGGAGCTGCCGCGGTTTGGCATGCGCATGATCTTAAATAAAGCCTACGATAAAGTAACCTGGCTGGGGCGGGGTCCTTTTGATAATTATGCCGACCGGAAATACGCAGCCCGGGTAGATCTGTATACCCTTCCGGCCGATGCCTTGTTTCATCCCTATGCACGTGCCCAGGAAAGCGGCTACCGCACGGATATACGCTGGATCGGCCTCACCAATTCGTCCGGAGCAGGATTGATGGCCATCGGACAATCGCTCATCAGCAGCGGCGTGCTGCATTTTGATATGCACCGGCTGGATTTCGACCGGCATGCAACGCAAAACAACCATGGCGGTTCAATGTATAACGAAGACCTGATCTGGTGGAATATCGACTACGGACAGCTGGGGGTGGGCGGCGATAATGCCTGGGGCGCCAAGCCGCATGCCGGTTACCAGTTACCGTATAAAGATTATGCGTATACATTTACCTTGCGCCCCGTTATGGAAAATGATGTAATGGTAAACAAAGCGAAGCTATAATGAAGAAATTGTACAATCTGAAAAGCGGTTTAAAAATAAACTTTCTGATATGCATCCGGGCATTAAGCATAGTTAAAGCACCGCATCGCTTAAAACATGTTAATTACTTACTGGTAACGCTGCTGCTTATATCGCACTTCAAACCGGCGCTGGCACAACCCCGCGGCAATTTTGCCAATGTGTTGAAGTTAACCGGTGTGCTGCACAACGGGCAGTTTATTACGCCATCGGTATTCGGCGATATGGGAGCCTGGCATGCCTACGCGTTACCGGAAAAAGAAAGCTACGGCGGATTTACCGGTCCGCTCCTGATGGATATGAATGGCACCTGGCTGGCAAAAGACCTGGCGCAATTACAGATCATGGCCAACGGGCAAACCCTCGATCTGGGCACGGCACAGGCTTCCCTCGTTTATTTGCCGGGTATGTTGCAGCAGCAACTGGTGATAAACGGACTGGATATCGTACAGCAACTGATTTTTGCATCCAACCGGCAAGCCCTGATCCGTACAGTAATTACCAATACCGGGACAGCGGATCAAACGTTGGTGATTGGATTTAAAGGAACGCTGCTGCAAAAAAATGCCGTGATTACCGGGGATGCAGAAGCCATACAGATCCGCTTTGGCAAAAGCCGTAACCATTTTCATATCCGTTATGCGGGGCAAAAGCCGGCCATCAGCGTAACCGGTGCGGGCTATACCGCCGGTTATCAGCCGGTATCGTTAAAAAAACAGCAACGCATTACACTTACCCAGGAGCAGTCGTTTTATGCCGCCGGTGAGCCGGAGCGCAGCACTGCATTTGATTTTTCAAACGAATTAAAAAAGAACGAAGCCCGCTGGGATCAATACCTGGCCCGCTATTTTGCAAAGGCCCCGGCATTGAGCCGTGCCCAAAAACAATTGGCGGTTAAAAGTATCATAACCCTTATGACCAATTGGCGCAGTGCATTTAAGGATATTTTACACGACGGCGTTTTTCCATCGGTAAGTTATCAGGGCTTTTATGGTATCTGGAGCTGGGACAGCTGGAAACAAGCCGTAGGACTGGCTTCCTTTAATCCTGCTTTGGCACAGGAGAATATCCGCAGCATGTTCGATTACCAGGATGCGCAGGGTATGGTGGCCGATTGCATTTACGCAGATAAATCGGAAAATAACTGGCGCGACACCAAGGCCCCACTGGCCGCCTGGGCGGTATGGGAAGTATATGGCCGGTCGGCCGATAAAAAATTTATTCAAGAGCTGTACCCGAAACTGGTAGCGTACCATACATGGTGGTATCGAAACCGGGATCATGATCAGAACGGGTTGTGCGAATATGGATCTACCGATGGTACGCGCATTGCTGCCGCCTGGGAAAGCGGTATGGACAATGCCGTGCGCTTTGACAAAGCGGTGATGCAGCAGAACAATAAAGCGGCGTGGTCGCTGAACCAGGAGAGTGTAGATCTGAATGCCTACCTGTATGCCGAAAAATTATACCTTGCAAAACTGGCCATCGCTTTAGGCCGGGCGAAAGAAGCAATGGGCTGGACGAAGGAAGCTGCCCGGTTAAAAGAAAAGATCAACCAGGCATTTTATGATGCAGGCCGGGGCTATTATTACGATAAATTTGCAGGCAAAAGCGCATTAATCACCATTGAAGGGCCGGAGGGCTGGATCCCTTTGTGGGCGGGCATCGCCGGCAAGGAACAGGCGGCTGCCGTTGGCCGGATCATGGGTGATAAAGACAGGTTTAACACCTTTGTTCCGCTGCCCACGCTTGCTGCAGGCCATCCGGAGTTTAATCCCAGAAACGGGTACTGGCGCGGACCGGTATGGCTGGACCAGTTTTACTTTGGAGTAGAGGGATTAAAGCGGTACGGACAAGAAGCCCTGGCAAACCAGCTTACAGGAAAGCTGTTAAAGAACGCGCAGGGATTGTTAGCGGATCAGCCCATCCATGAAAATTATCATCCCATAACCGGGCAGCCGCTGAATGCTGCCAATTTCAGCTGGTCGGCCGCCCACCTTTTAATGTTATTACAATCAAAATAGTTATGTCACTTCATCCGGAAACCGTACAACAAATAGCAAAAAACCATTACCAGCTGGACGCCGTAGCCACCGTTTTAAACGGCTATGAGGAGCAAAATTTTTTATTGCAAACAGCCGGTGGCGGGCAGTATATTTTCAAAGCAGCCCCGGGCAATGTCAATCCGGCATTTATCCAGGCACAGGTAACGGTTTTGCAACAACTGGCCCAAACGCCCGTAAGGGACTACTTTCAGCATTGCCTGCTCAACGGGGAAGGCGCCGCCGTTACCTTTTATGCCCAGGGTGACGCAGGGTATTATGTGCGCATATTGAGTTTCCTGGAGGGGCATTTCTGGGTGGAGGAAAAGGAAAAATCGCCGGCACTTTATGAAAGCCTGGGACGCTTCCTGGGCGCAATGGATCGGGCGCTTGAAGGGCAATATTATACGGCGGCTGAGCGTACCTACGAATGGGATATCAGCCGGGCGGCCGACGCTGAAAAAAACCTGCATCATATTCATGATCCCGAAAAAAGAAGGATAGCCGCTTATTTCCTGCTGCAGTTTCAGACGGAAGTAGCACCGCAGCTTTCATCGTTAAGAAAAGCCTGCATCCATAACGATGCCAATGATTATAACGTTCTGATACAGGATGGGCGGGTAAGCGGGCTGATCGACTTTGGGGATATGGTTTGGTCGGCTCTGATCAATAACCTGGCGGTGGCCTGCACCTACGCTATGTTGCATACGGATGATCCTGTTGCCGTAGCGGCACCTATTGTAAAGGCCTATCATCGGCAGTGCCCCTTAACGCCGGCAGAAACAGATCTGATCTATTACCTGGTGGCGGCAAGGCTTTGCATCAGTGTAACACAATCGGCAGAGAAGGCATCGCACCACAGTGATAATACGCATCATTTTTTAACCGAGCAGCCCGCATGGACATTGTTATTTCAACTGCTGCAAACCAACCCCATAAAGGCTGCTGATGCGTTCCGGAACGCCTGTGGGTTTAACCCGCTGATTGATGCAAACGATGATTATGCCGCTTTATTATCCGGGCGGAAAGCCCATATAGGCCGCAACCTCAGCATCAGCTATAAAAAACCATTGAAAATTATAAAAGGTGCCTTGCAGTACCTGTATGATGACAAGGGGCATACCTTTATCGACTGCGTAAACAATGTAAGTCATGTTGGACATTGTCACCCGGTAGTGGTAAAAGCCATGCAGCGGCAGATCGCCACGCTCAATACCAATACCCGTTATCTCAATGATGCGATGATGGACTATGCAAAGGCACTTACGGCAAAACTGCCTTCCCGGCTTTCGGTTTGTTATTTTACCAATTCGGGCAGTGAGGCCAATGACCTGGCGATACGAATGGCCCGGCACTTTACCGGCAATAAGGATGTGATCGTGCTGGATCATGCCTATCATGGTACGTCGACCCTGGCTATTGAAATGAGTCCCTACAAATTTGACGGCAAGGGTGGCGGCGGACAGCAACCCTATATTCATAAAGCCGTATCACCGGATCTGTACCGCGGTGCCTGGCAATACGGGGATGCCGATGCCGGTGAAAAATATGCAGCAGCGATTCTGAAGCTGCTGCATGAACTGAAACAGGAACATAAAGGCCCTGCAGCGTTTATTTGTGAAACCTTACTGGGTGTAGGTGGACAGATTCCCCTGCCGGAGGGGTACCTGGAGAACGTATATGCGCATATCCGTGCCTTTGGAGGGCTGTGTATTGCAGATGAAGTACAGGTAGGCTTCGGGCGGGTAGGGGATGCGTTCTGGGGCTTTGAATTACAGGGGGTGGAACCCGATATGGTGGTATTGGGCAAACCGATTGGTAACGGACATCCGTTGGCCGCCGTAGTGGTAACGGAGGCCATTGCAGATGCATTTAATAACGGCATGGAGTATTTTAATACCTATGGGGGCAACCCGGTGTCGATGGTTACGGGCCAGGCGGTATTGAAAGTGATTGAGGAAGAGGCGATGCAGCAGCATGCGCAGCAGGTGGGTGCCGTGCTGTTAGAAGAACTGAAGGCCCTGATGGATAAATATGAGATCATTGGGGATGTGCGGGGGCATGGACTGTTTGTGGGGGCCGAGTTTGTAAAAAGCCGCTCTACCAGGGAGCCCGCGGTAACAGAGATCAACCACGTGGTGGAGCAAATGAAAGAGCGCGGGTTTTTGCTCAGCACCGACGGGCCTTTATACAATGTGCTAAAAATAAAACCGCCGTTGGTATTCAGCGAGCAGAACGCAAGAGACATGGTAGCAGCGCTGGATGCAGTGTTGCGGGCGGAAGCGTTTGGATAGTTCCCGCTCATCATCGCAGACCTGCGAGATCATACCTGAAATATTACACAACTATTTTTAAAACCAGTTCATAAATGTTAAACAGTATACTAAATGGATTAATGGTACGCTACAGGGAGCGCGTACCGGATGTAGGTGCCATCCTCGATGCCATGATCACTGAAGGCATCATTCAGCGCGCGGATGCTATTGAAAACGATCATATCGCCTTTCGCACCATGGGGGTTGAAAAGCTGGGTATCCAATCGCTGGAGCGGGTATTTTTACATTATGGCTATCAGAAAAAGGAACACCTGTTCTTTAAGGAGAAAAAACTGGATGCCTATTGGTATGCACCTCCGGAAGCGCATTATCCACGCATTTTTATCAGTGAACTCCGGGTGGGTGACCTCAGTGCCAATGCGCAGCGGATCATCCGCAGCTATACGGATGAGGTGAAAGCCGATCCTGTTGCGGAGCTTGATCTGAACGATGCGGTTGCCGTAGACCATTACCTGCACAGCGGGCGCTGGCGTACGCCTACACTGGAAGATTATAATGCCTTGCTTGCAGAAACGGAGTATGCGGCCTGGGTTATTTTCAATCATTATTACCTGAATCATTTTACAGTAAGTGTACACAATCTTCCGGCTGGATTCAATACCCTGGAGACGTTTAATGCATTCCTTAAACGTAGAGGATTTAAGCTGAATACGGCCGGCGGCGAGATCAAAAAGAGTCCCGACGGGAAGTTGCTGCAAAGTGCCACTGTGGCGGAAATGATTGAAGCCACTTTTGCCAATGGTGAAAAAAAGCAGATCGCCGGCTCCTATGTAGAGTTTGCCGAACGGAAAGTGCTGGATCAGTTTGCACACCTGCCTCCGGAGCAGGTGCGTCGCGAACACCGCCGCGAGGGTTTTGAAACCGGCAATGCCGACAAGATTTTTGAAAGTACGTATACCTCGCAGACGAAGGGCAGCTGAACGGTGGTTTAACCGCGGGGAACGCGGGGTTCGCAAGTTACTTATCAGGCTGCTCCATTGCGTACGTTGCGTTAAAAACTTTAAACCGCAGAAATGCAAAATTTCAGCGCTTCTGTGTCAATAGTTAACCGGGAAGATTGCAGGCGTATGTATCGCAGTGTTCTTTCCGGATTTTCATTGCAACTCTTTTTACGGTAAAACAAAAAATAATTCCAAATCATGATCAACGATATCTTAAATACATTTTCAATCAGCGAACAAAATCCCGGAGCCTCCGATGGGGTTCAATTCATCTCCACCTCCGGTGCAGGCATCAATTCCTGGTCGCCGGTGGATGGCCATAAAATAGCCGGTGTACAAACCGTAACCAAAGCGGAATATGACCAGGTGATCACTAAGGCACAAGCCGCATTCCGCTACTGGCGAACGGTTCCGGCGCCTGCACGTGGCGAGATCGTGCGCCAGATCGGCGAAGCATTACGGGTACATAAGGATGCTCTTGGAAAGCTGGTTTCCTATGAAATGGGCAAAAGCCTGCAGGAAGGCCGGGGCGAAGTACAGGAGATGATCGATATCTGCGACTTCGCCGTGGGCCTGTCGCGCCAGTTATACGGGCTCACCATGCATTCGGAGCGGCCGGCTCACCGGATGTATGAGCAATGGCATCCATTAGGTATAGTAGGCATCATTTCGGCGTTCAATTTTCCTGTAGCGGTATGGAGCTGGAATGCCATGATTGCCCTGGTTTGCGGAGATGTATGTGTATGGAAGCCGTCGGAAAAAACACCGTTATCGGCGCTGGCCTGTTTCCGGATCCTTACGGAAGTATTTAACAAAAACCAGTTGCCGGAGGGGCTTTGCAGCCTGGTACAGGGCGGTAAGGATCTGGGTGAATGGATGGCGGAAGACCCGCGCGTGGCCCTGGTTTCGGCCACCGGATCTACCCGCATGGGTAAGGCGGTGAATATTACCGTGGCGGCACGGCTGGGCAAATGCCTGCTGGAACTGGGCGGTAATAATGCCATTATTGTTTCGGGCGATGCTGATCTGGATATGACCCTGATGGGGGTGGTATTTGGTGCGGTAGGCACGGCCGGGCAACGGTGTACCACCACCCGCAGGCTGATCATTCACGAAAGTGTTTTTGGCCAGCTCACAGAGAAATTGAAAAATGCATATGCGCAACTAAGGATCGGCGATCCTTTAGATGCCAGAAATCATGTAGGGCCGTTGATTGATAAAGATGCCGTTGCGCAGTATCTGCAGGCGCTGGATGCGATCCAAAACGAAGGGGGGACTTTTATCGTGGAAGGCGGCGTCCTGGAAGGAGCGGAGTACGCTTCGGGGTGTTATGTAAAGCCCTGCATTGCAGTTGTAGAAAACCATTTTGCGATCGTGCAAACCGAAACCTTTGCCCCCATCCTGTATGTGATGCAATACCGGGATATGGAAGAGGCCATTGCAATGCAGAACGATGTGCCGCAGGGATTATCTTCCGCTATCATGACCCTGAACCTGCGGGAAGCCGAATTATTCCTTTCTGTCGCGGGTTCGGATTGTGGTATCGCCAATGTGAATATCGGTACTTCCGGTGCGGAGATCGGCGGGGCATTTGGCGGGGAAAAAGAAACCGGTGGCGGCCGCGAAAGTGGCTCCGATGCCTGGAAAGCCTATATGCGCCGTCAAACCAATACGATCAATTACGGGAAAGAGCTGCCGCTGGCACAGGGGATCGCATTCAATATCTGACAGGATCACCGAATGTCAACCTGTTCCGATGAGGCGGAATATTTCCGGAGCACTTCCTGTTTCAGGATCCGCTTCATCGTTAAACCGGGATGATGTCTTTACGGATAGGATTATAGAAAAAGGCAGGGCATTATCGCCGGCTGGCAGCACTATGCATCTTTTGCTGCTGCTGAAGGACCAGCATCCAGACTAAGCCGTATAAAGTGGTTCTCCAGGTGGTTGCGCATTCCGTTCCGGAATTCTTCCGGTGTTCCATTTTCCAGAATGCCGATCAGTTGCTTGTGGGAAACAAATTTTTTGGGATTCAGTACTGGCGCCAGTAAAGAGCTTTTTTCGACATAATCGAAGACGGGCAGCAGCAATTTCTGAAATTTCATCAGGGTTTCATTATGGCTGATCTGGTAAAGCTTTCCGTGAAAGGCGATTTCATAAGAGGCCTCAAACATCCGGTTACGGGCGGCGGCGGGCTCGTTCTTTACGATCTGCTTCAATTCTTTAATATCTTCTGCAGTAATGTGCCTGAAGAGCAGATCGGCCATCCCGATTTCCAGTACCAGCCGTATCTCAAAAATCTCCTTTAATGTATCATTACTAAGAATATAGGGGTTCATGCTTTTGGCCAGGGTTCCAAAAATATCGGGACTGGTGATCACGGCGCCCTTTTTCTTACGGCTTTCGATAAGCCCCATCAAGCGGAGCCGCATAAGGGCTTCCCGGATTACCGTGCGGCTTACGCCGAGTGCGGTGGAAAGCTCCAGCTCCTTCGGAATGCTATCCCCTACCTTCAGCTTGTGTTGATGCAATAATTCAATGAGGTTAGCTTCCACCTTGTCCACGAGGCTTCTGTTTTCTATTGCTTTGAATATACGTTCCATTGTAATAATAATGCCGTAAAGTAATTTATTTACACGGATACCAGGAAAATTTTTTAAAAAATTTGGAAATCTAAAATTTGTTCCTAATTTTATTATGTTATACATAATGCTAAAACGATAAATTGTTTGTTATGCAGCAAATCTGCTCAAAATGTGGCCTGCTTGTCCTGCTTTTTTTAATGACCCTGCCGGGACTTTCGCAGGTGAAAACATTGACCGGCCTGGTGCGCGACGAAGCGACCGGCACCGCACTGGCCGGGGCCACCATTACGATTAAGGGAAAGACCACTACCGTGGTTGCCAACGACGAAGGCGCTTTTTCTATTGCCGCCGCACCGGGTGATGTACTTTTAATATCCTATACGGGCTACGACCCCAAACAGGTTACCGTAGACAGCCAGTCGGGGATTACGGTTGCTTTATCTGCGCAGCTTAGTTCCAAAATGGATGAGGTAATTGTAGTGGGTTATGGTACGCAAAAACGAAGGGATTTTAATGGTGCCGCCTCCAAAGTAAATCCCCTGGCGCTGGAGCACAATCCCAATACCAATGTTGCCGCCGCACTGCAGGGTACGGTGCCGGGCTTACTGGTGCAGCAAACAACCGGGCAGCCGGGCACCTCGCCCAAGATCGTATTCCGGGGCGGAACGGGCTTTGACGGAACCGGTGATCCCCTGGTGGTAGTGGATGGAGTGGTGTTGCCCAGCTTGTACGGGTTAGACATGAACGACATAGAATCCATGGATGTATTAAAGGATGCTGCGTCTACTGCAATCTATGGCGCGCGTGCCGCCAACGGGGTGGTGCTCATCACCACAAAAAAAGGAAAGAAGGGAAGAACGCAGGTTCAGTACTCCATCCGGCAAACCATCAATTATCCAAGAAGTATAGCGGATGATTATTTAAGTGCTGCAGATTATATCCGTATGAACCGGCTGGGACTGCGGGCCAGGTATATCGCCGATTCGCTTACCGGCACCGGCGTTACCGGGGATAAAGGCCAGCTTACCGGTGCATGGGGCTGGGCCCTGGGCGCTACCAATACATCGCCGGTAGGGCTTTACACAACGCAGTTGGTTACCAACGCCAACAGGAAATATCTTACAGACCCCAACTGGAAATTACTGGTGGATCCCAATCCATTTTACCCGGCCGCCAGAGATAGCATCCTGTATCGCGAAATATCCACGCAGGAGCGGGAAGCCATGCTGATGCAACGGACAAATACCACCGAGCATTCACTGTCGCTTTCCGGGGCCAATGATCAGGGCGGGTTTGCATTAAACCTCAATGCCGTAAAAGATAATGGTGTAATCATCGGTTCCTGGCTTAAACGGATCAATATGAACTTTAACGGCTCATTAAATGTAGGAAAGAACCTGAAGGTGGCCTTGAATACATCCGCTTATAATATTGACCAGGGCGTACCTTACTCAGAGCCCGGTATTGCCGGCAGTACCGGCGCCACCGGTGGTCTTATGCAGCGGTTCCTGGGTGTGGCTCCTACCGTACGTTACTATAACGACACATCGGGTGTTGTACTGCCTGGCCCTAATGATGTAAGCCTGGGTAATCCGCAATACTGGGGTAATTTATATATTAACAGCACCAACCAGCAGCGGTTTATGGGAAGCCTGAACCTTGAATATACCATACTCCCATTCCTTAAGTTTGTGGCCAATGGTTCAGGATATATGCTTTATCAGAACAATAATAACTTTACAAAGGCCTATCAACAGGGCAATGGTGGCTCCATGAATACTACCCGTTCCGCCTCCTTCAGCAACTATCGCGATATTCAATATACCTATAACGGCTTCTTACAGTTTGATAAAAATATCAATGATCACAATATCAGTTTCATGGCCGGTGGAGAGTTCCTGGATTATAAGCGCTATACCTTCTCCGGTGCGGCATCCGGCGCGCCTACTGATATTATTCCCTGGCTAACAGCCGCTACGCCGCCGTCTGTGGTAAACGGGGTGATTGTGAACCCGGCCAGCGCTTCTTCCAATTTTCCTTACTGGGAGCGGTTGGCCTCAGGTATCGGCAAACTCAACTATTCCTACCGGGGTAAATATTTCCTTACCGGTATTCTCCGGCTGGATGGGTCTACCCGGCTCAATGAAACCAACTATTATGGACTATTTCCGGGGGCATCAGCCGGCTGGAACCTGCACAACGAAAACTTTTTCAAAAACAGCAAGCTGTCAACATATATCAGTACTGTTAAGCCACGCCTCAGCTACGGGGGAAATGGAAACCTGCAATATTTTGGTACCAGTTACTTCCCTACCGCACAGGTATATTCCAATGCCGGGGTGTATAATGGAATGGGGGGCACGTATGCGCCCAATTATATCAATCCCGACCTGAGATGGGAGCGGACCAATTCGCTGAACATGGGTGCAGACCTTGGCTTCTTCCAGGACCGCATCACCATCATCGGTGATTACTTTATCAGGAATGTATTTGATAAGCTGGCGAACCTGCCAATTTCAGCACAGACCGGCTTTACCAGCTATACCACTAATTTATCCCAGCTGCAGAACAGGGGCTGGGAATTGTCGATCAATGCAAAGGCGATCGCTCCTAAAAAAGAAGGAGGTTTTAGCCTGGACCTGGGAGCTACTTATTATACCGTTAAAAGCTATGCAATCAAACTTCCCTACAACGGACTGCCAGGCAACAGGCAAGGCACCATACAGGTTTGGGATCCCCAGAATCCCGAACAGTTAAAGCAGGTAAATGGTTTGATAGAAGGCGAGCGTGTGGGCTATGATGAAGTATGGGCGCCCAAATGGGCAGGTATTTATACCACACAGGAGATGCTTGCGGCTGATGCCAGTGTGTACAATGCCTTCCTGCCGTATACGGGTGATAATAAAAAATTCAAACAACTGGGCGATGCCCGGTGGCTGCAGGTAAATAAGAACGATACCATCGACTCGCGGCAATATGTTTTTGTGGGGCGTACCACGCCAAAAGGATCGGGCAGTTTCTTTTTAAATGCCGGGTTTAAAGGCGTGCGGCTGTATACGGCATTTGATTATGCGTATGGTTTTGTGATCCTGAACAATAATACACTCAGAGGGCTGAGCCAGGTGCAGGGATCTCAAAACAGTACAAAAGAAGTGTTGAACACCTGGACGCCTGATAACCCGAATGCATCACTTCCCATGTTCTATTGGGCCAACCAGGGACGGAATTTTGCAACCGATGCGTCGGGCAATAATCCCCCCGCCAACCTTTGGGAAAAAGGAGATTACCTGATGCTGAGAGAAATGACATTGAGCTACAGCCTCACCCGTCAGCTGCTGACAACCTTTCTCAGGAATAAAATTAAAGGGCTCAGTGTATCCGTAACAGGATCCAACCTGGTATACTTTACAAAGTACAGCGGCATTTTCCCGGAAGTAGGCGGATTTGATAATGGCCGTTACCCGTTGCCCAAGCGGCTGACATTTGGAGCACAGATCACGTTTTAACCATCAATAAATTTTACAATAATGAAACCGAATATAATATCTCTTATAATGGGCTTCGCGGGGATTGCATTGGTTGCCACATCCTGCAAGCAGCAGCTGAATGAAGTGATCCCGCAGGACCGGATCAGTAAATCACTGGCGCTAACAGATGCCGGTGCCGCACAAACCCTGTATGCCGGCGCCTACGCTTTGTTCCGCTCCAACGTGGGTACTTTTTTTAACCTGGGTGAAATGCGTTCAGATATATGGGCCGATGGTATTTTTACAGAATCGGTAGACGGTACCGCCCAGCAATTATATACGCATAATATCAGCGCCCTGAATGTACCTTATGCAAACTGGGGCGGGTTCTACGGTCTTATATATACGATTAACAATGTTATAGATGTACTGCCTCAAAGCCCGGTGGATGCGGTTACCAGCCAGCGGGAAGTGGCCGAGATGTACGGTCTGAGGGCCTATATTTATTACACCATGCTCAAAACCTGGGGCGGCGTACCGTTGTCGACCACACCGGTTGTTACTATAAACAATGCTGCAGAAACCTATAAGGCCCGGAGCACACCGGATTCAGTAATGCTGCAGATAAAAAGCGATATCGAAAAGTCGCTCCAGTTATTTGGAAGCAGCAATACGCTTCCTGCGGGCAACCGCGTTTTCTGGAGCCGCGTAGCATCGCTGGCATTGAAAGGTGATGTGTACCTCTGGTCCGGTACCCACTTAGGCGGCGGCAATGCCGACCTCACAACAGCCAAAACGGCGCTGCAGGAAATCATAAATTTACAGGGCAGTACAATCAGGCTGCAAACCAATTTCGCCGATATTTTTGACCCTACAAAAAAAAGCAATAACCCGGAGATCATCTTTGCGGTTAACTATGAACTGGGGCAGGCAACACAGGGTACATTTGGCAATTTCCTGGTAAATAATATCCAGGCTTCCGGTCTTTCTTTTGCCAAGGCCGCTACACCTACGGTTTCGTCCGTATATCCGTATGTGGGGGGCGCCAACCGGGTAGGCATGTCGCAGGCCACGATCGACAAGCTAACGGCAAATGCCGCGGACCAGCGGATACCGTATTCATTCAAAGTCATGTATTCCGCCGCCGCACCCTTTGCCACAAGAGGAGTGATGCTTACAAAATTTATTGGCGCCACTTCCGGTACCACACAGGTGTATAATAATGATTATCCCGTATTCCGCTATGCAGATATATTGCTGTTGATGGCCGAGGCAAAGGCCAAGTTGGGCGAAGATCCCTCCTCAGAGATCAGCCAGATACGGGCAAGAGCGTATGGCGCCGCGGCTCCTGCTTTTGTAAACGGATCCGTTTCCGATAATCTGAACGCCATTCTGGAAGAATACCTGAGAGAATATATCGGAGAAGGTAAACGCTGGTGGGCTTTAAGAAGAGCCGGCGATAATTATGTGTATGCGGCCATTAAACCGGCCTATCTTTCACCCGCCACGGTGGCAAAATTATTGCTGCCCATTTCTCAGTCGATGATGAATAATGACCCTCTGTTGGCGCAAACGCCCGGATATTGATGCCATCGGCAAAATAATATAGATTAGCTGCCGTGTATGTGCAAAAAATTGTTTTCATTCAATAGTATATAAAATTTATGAGTTATAAAAAATTGACAGGTCTCATCGCTGCCCCTTTTACACCCATGCATCCGGATGGCAGTCTTAACCTGGACCGGATACCCGCTTACTACAGCTTTCTAAAGCACAATAAGATGATTGGCGCTTTTATCAATGGTTCTACCGGTGAAGGCGTTTCTCAAACCAAGGAGGAGAAAAAGCAGGTAGCCGAGGCCTGGGCCGAAGCCACCCATGGCGATGATGCTTTTAAAGTCATCAATCTCGTAGGAGGCACTTCGCTGCGTGATTGCATCGAAATGGCCGAACATACCGCCCGGGTAGGCTTGTACGCTGTTTCCTTTACGGCGCCCTATTATTTTAAGCCCTTTACCCCTGCGGCACTTGCCGAGTGTTGCAAGGAGGTTGCGGCTGCGGCACCCCAAACGGCTTTCTATTATTATCATATCCCGGTGTTAACCGGCTGCCCGGTCAGCATGTATGATTTATTAAAAGCAGTTGACGGATCCATCCCGAATTTTGCCGGTATCAAATACACTCATGAAGACTTTATGGATTTTCTTTCCTGTATGTATGTAGACGGTGGCCGGTACGACATGCTTTGGGGGCGGGATGAAAACATGCTTTCGGCACTGGCCCTGGGGAGCTTTGGTGCGGTAGGCAGTACCTACAATTATGCAGCGCCCCTGTATCATGCGTTGATAGACGCGTTTAAGAAGGGATCTCTGCAAACGGCAAAGGATCTTCAGTACCGGGCCATCGAAATGATCCGGCTATTGGGCAAATACGGAGGCATCGCTACGGGGAAAGCTTACATGAAACTGGTGGGAATGGATTGCGGAGCGTTTCGCTTACCTGTGCTCAATATGAATGATGCGGCGTTTGATACCTTTAAACAGGACGTAGCTGCCATCGGTTTTGAAGACTTCCGTTCCCGGCTCCCGGTTGAATAAATTGCACACATGTTTAAATGCATTCGATATCTGTATTATTTATTATTCATTTTAAGTATGCAATGGATTGCCTGCCATCCCCGGCACAAAAGTAAACCGGCATTTCAATGGAAGCAGTTTGCACTACTCCCTTCAGCAAATGGAGCGAAGTCGCTGGGATACGCCGGTCCGGTTACGGGCATCCTGGGCCATTGGTTATTGATAGGAGGCGGGGCCAATTTTCCGGATGGAATGCCCTGGAAGGGTGGCAAGAAACAGTACTATAGTCAGGTATATGTAACGGACCTCAACGAAAAAGTTCCATTCTTCAGGGAATTCCGCTTGCCCTACCCCGTGGCGTACAGCGCAAATTGCAGCACATCCTCTGGGATTGTTTGTGTGGGCGGCGAAGCAGGTAAAGGGCCGCTCAGCCGGGTGCTGCTGATTCAGTTTGATAAAGAGATGCCGGTGTTCAGCTCCCTTCCCTCATTGCCACTGACGCTTACGAATGCTGCAGGCACGTCCATCGGAAACACGATCTACGTAGCGGGCGGGGAAACAGGAACCACCGTATCTTCCCGGTTTTTTAAACTGGACCTGGAAGACACGCTTAAAGGCTGGCAGCCCCTGCCGGATATTCCGCACCCGGTATCACATGCCGTATTGGTATCCATGCCGGAGAGCGGCACCGTTTTCCTTGCCGGCGGCAGAAGCAAAACAGAAAGCGGTGTCAGCAACTTATATAACAGTCTGTTTGCTTATGATATAGCCACCGGGCAATGGATGGCAAAGAAAAACCTGCCCTATGCCTTGAGCGCAGGAACGGGCGCAGTCATTGAAAACCGGTATATTGCCTTATTGGGCGGAGACAGGGGAACGGCGTTTCATAAAACCGAAGTATTGATCAGTGCCATCGGAAAGGAACAGGACCCTGTAAAAAAACAGGCACTTACCGAAGAAAAGAACCGGGTACAGGAAACGCATCCCGGCTTTAGCAATGAGATCCTGTTGTATGATATCGAAAACGACCGGTGGATGAGTGCCGGAAGCATTCCTTTCCCCGTTCCGGTAACCACCACCGCGGTTACAGGCAACAACCGGCTATGGCTCCCGTCCGGCGAGATAAAGGCCGGTGTGCGCAGTCCGTTCATCCTTGAAGCAAGCATCCGATGAAGATGATAACAAATACAACAGCTTCCCAAAAACAATCCGCCTTCTATCCATGGATGGTGGTGGCGCTCTTGTGGGGCGTGGCATTGCTCAATTATATGGACCGGCAGATGCTCAGCACCATGCGGGAGGCGATGCAGGTCGATATACAGGAACTGGAACGGGCAGAGCGCTTTGGCTTTCTGATGGCGATCTTCCTGTACATCTACGGTTTTATGAGCCCCGTGGCCGGTGCGGTGGCCGACAGGGTGAACCGGAAATGGCTGATTGTAAGCAGCCTCCTGGTTTGGTCGGCGGTTACCTACGGGATGGGTATGGCAACCAGCTTTAACCAGCTGCTGGGACTGCGCGCGCTTATGGGCGTAAGTGAGGCCCTGTATTTACCCGCAGCCCTTGCCATGATCGCCGATTATCATACCGGTAAAACGCGGTCGCTGGCTATTGGCATTCATATGACGGGCTTATACGCCGGCCAGGCGCTGGGCGGATTTGGTGCTACAGTGGCCGCAGCCTACACCTGGCATACGGCATTCCATTGGTTTGGTATTGCAGGCATTGCGTATGCGGCAATCCTGGCACTTTTGTTAAAGGATACAAAACCGAAACCGGCTGCTGGTACCGGGCCGGGAAAAATACATGTATTCGGCGGGCTGGTAACCCTCTTTTCCAATATTGCTTTTTGGGTGATCCTGTTTTGTTTTGCGGCCCCCAGTCTTCCGGGTTGGGCAATCAAGAACTGGTTGCCGACATTATTTGCAGATACCCTGCAGCTTCCGATGTCAAAAGCCGGACCAATGGCCACCATTACCATAGCCCTCTCTTCTTTTGCAGGCGTTATTTTGGGCGGCCTCCTTTCCGACCGGTGGGTACAAAAAAATGTAAGAGGCCGTATTTATACAAGTGCAATCGGCCTGGGTTTCACCATTCCTTCACTGGTACTACTGGGGTTTGGCCATAGCCTGCCTGCAGTGATGGGTGCGGCTATTTGCTTTGGAATAGGCTTTGGAATTTTCGACGCCAATAATATGCCGGTCCTCTGCCAGTTTATTCCGCCCCGGCTAAGGGCTACCGCCTATGGCTTTATGAATATGGTGGGCGTTTTTGCCGGCGCATTTATTACAAACCTGCTGGGGAAGGCCACGGATGAAGGGCATCTTGGAAGAAACTTTGCCATGATGTCCGGCATCGTTATGGTTGCAATGCTTCTCCAGTTTATTTTTTTAAAGCCCAGGACTAATAATTATACGGAACAGCATCAATCGTAAATCAGTATGCAGACAACAATCATCAGAACGCGCCTGTATGGCGCCCTTCATTTGATCTTAATGACCGGCTTGGCCGCCGTAAGCTACGGACAGCAGGCCGCCACTGCCGAAATTGTAAATTATACCATACCGGTTTTAAAAAGAGCCGGCAGTAATCCCGTGCAGCGGATCAGCGTATATGTACCCGCCACAGCCCCACCGGTAAAAAATATTTCCGTGCGCATCAATCCGCAGGCCATGGCTGCATTTGAAAAAATAACGGTATACCATACCGGCAATGAACCCCTGTTCTCCGGCAGGAATATTGCCGGTACAGGCACGGTAACCGGGAGTAACCTGTTGCTGGCTGTAAATGTTCCGTTGAAGCCCGGCTTTAATTATCTGTGGATGAGTCCTGTTTTAAAAGAACAGGCGCCTGTAGGGGTATCTGTAAAAATGGAGGTAACACAGCTGATGCTGGCAGATAACAAAGTGCTGATTCCCCGCAACCGGCAGCCGCAGGAAAAGGGCTGGGCTACGGGCGTGCGCATCCGTATGCCCGGTGATGATGCGGTAAACACCTATCGGATACCTGGTTTAACAAGAACCGATAAAAACACGCTGATCGCCGTATATGATATCCGGTATCAAAATGACCGCGACCTGCCCGCAGATATTGATGTGGGAATGAGTCGCAGCACCGACGGCGGCCAAACCTGGGAACCCATGAAAGTGATCCTGTCAATGGGAAAGACCGGGGAAAACAGTGGTATCGGCGACCCCGCTATTTTATTTGATCCGGTAACCAAAAAAATATGGGTGGCGGCGCTTTGGAGTAAAGGAAACCGTTCGATAGCAGGTTCAGAACCGGGCCTCTCGCCCGATAGCAGCGGGCAGTTTGTACTGGCGTATGGTGCGGATGACGGAAAAACATGGTCGGCGCCCATCAATATCACCGCACAGGTAAAGAACCCCGCCTGGCATTTGTATTTTCAGGGACCGGGAAATGGTATTGCCATGCAAAACGGCACCCTGGTTTTTCCTTCCCAATACTGGGATGAAACAAAGAAACCGGGCATCCCTCATTCATCTGTCATTTACAGTACGGATCATGGGCAAAGCTGGAAATCGGGCATTGGCGCGCGATCGAACACAACCGAAAGCCAGGTGGTGGAAACCCGGCCGGGCGTACTGATGCTGAACATGCGCGATAACCGGGGTAGCTTCCGGAGTATCGCCACTACAAAAGATTATGGAAAAACCTGGCTGGAGCACCCCAGCTCCTACCATGCGCTGCCGGACCCCGTTTGTATGGGTTCCATTATTAAAGCAAAGGTGCGGGTAAAGGGCGTATTAAAAGAAGTCCTTTTCTTCAGCAATATGAATAACACTTATGCACGTGATCAATTAACGATTAAGGCGAGCCTTGACCTCGGGGAAACCTGGCTGCCGGCAAACCGTATACTGATCGATGAGCGGAAAGCATATGGCTACTCATCACTGGTGCAGATCGATGATCACACCTTGGGGCTCTTATACGAAGGGATAAGGGATCTGAATTTTGTACGCGTACCGGTTGCGGAAATCATTCCATAAAGCCATGCCGAAGCAAGCCCGTTTGTATTGCTGCTGTATCCTGCTGTGGCTGATGGCCATTGCCGGGCAGGCGCAACAGCCGGTAAGGGTTGCCTGTATAGGCAATTCGGTTACTTATGGATGGGGGTTAAAAGATCCTCAATCCACATCCTATCCTGCGCAGCTGCAGCGGATGCTGGGCGCTGGATATGTGGTTAAAAATTTTGGCCACAGCGGCGCCACGGTATTAAAAAACGGGCATAATCCCTATTATAAAAGCAAGGCCTTCGGCGATATGCTCGCATTCAGGCCGGATATCGCTGTCATTCACCTGGGGCTGAACGATACCGATCCCAGGAACTTTCCCGGGTACCGCGATGCATTTATGCCGGATTACAACTGGCTGATCGATACCATCAAAAAGATCAACCCGGAGGTGCGCATTTATGTCTGCAGTTTAACACCGGTGTTCACCGGGCATAGCCGGTTCCTGTCCAGTACCTTCAGCTGGTATGGGAATTTACAGGAACAGATACGCCAGATCGCAACGGCCCGTCAGCTGCCATTGATCGATCTGCACGAGGCATTGGAGCACCGGCCCGACCTGTTTACAGATGCGGCCACCCTGCATCCCGATGAAGCCGGTGCGGCCATTATCGCACAAACCGTGTACCGGTACCTCACCGGGAATTTCGGGGGGCTGCAATTACCACCGCTCTTTACCCGGGATATGATATTTCAGCGGGATGTGCCCATCCGGATTGGAGGCATGGCCAATGCGGGCACTACTGTATCCGTAACATTTATGAATGCAACGCGGCGTGCGGTAACCGGTTATGATGGTAAATGGCAGGTGGTGTTCCCGGCATCCAAAGCCGTATCAACACCGGTGGAACTGGAGATCCGTAATGAGCAAAAAACAGTCCGCCTTCAAAACATCCTCGTTGGAGATGTATGGCTCTGCTCCGGTCAATCCAATATGTATTTTCCGGTATCACAAAGTACCGGGGGCGATAGTATTTTAAACAATGCAAACCCGGCGCTCCCGTTGCGGTTGTTTCACTATAAGCCACTGGCAGAAACCGATAACCGTACATGGACGCCAGAGGAACTGACACGGGCAAACAACCTGGATTTCTTTTCCGGCAGATGGATCACAAATACGACGGCAGCAGCCTCCGGTTTTTCCGCGGTGGGTTATGTATTTGGATTGGAGATCCTGCACAGGGAGCGGGTGCCCGTTGGCCTCGTAGAAGTCGCCGTTGGCGGTTCGCCGCTGATTTCCTGGGTGAGCCGGCATACGCTCGAATCCCATCCCTTGTTTGAACCGGCGTTCAAAAACTGGAGGCAGTCTGATTACCTGTCGCAATGGTGCAGGGAACGGACTGCTGTAAATGTAAAAAACGCAAGCAGGGCAGGGCAGCGGCACCCCTATGAGCCGGCCTATAATTTTGAGGCCGCCATTGCAAAGCTGCTTCCCTTCCCCATTAAAGGCGTGCTCTGGTACCAGGGAGAAAGTGATGCCGACAATGCGGAATTGTACCAGCAATTATTTCCCGTTTTTGTAGCCGACTGGCGCAAAAAATGGCAGCAACAGTTTCCCTTTTATTATGTGCAGTTGTCCAGTATCAACCGCCCCTCCTGGAATTATTTCAGGGATGCACAACGGAAATTACTCAGTGACCTGGACCATGCCGGAATGATAGTGACCAGCGACCTGGGCGATCCGGGAAATGTACATTATAAGGATAAAATTCCGGTAGGCCTGCGCCTGGCCCGGCTGGCCCTGAACAAAACGTATCACCGCAACATCATGGCCTCCGGCCCCATGCTGCGCTCCGTTAAAAAGAACGGGCATGTGGTGGAAATCCGTTTTGATGATGCGGCGGGGTTAAGAACAGCCGATAGCAAACCGTTAAGGGGGTTTGAGCTGGTAACGGATCAGGGAGGGTTCATTCCCGCAGCGGCACAGATAAAAGATGATATAGTATTGATCCGGATCCCACAGGGCATGCGGGTAAAAAAAATAGCCTATGGCTGGGCTCCCTTTACAAGAGCCAACCTGGTAAACAAAGCGGCATTGCCGGCAAGCACATTTATTCAATCATTAAAATAAAAAATGGTGGATACACAAGCACTCATACAACTCAAAGATTTTTACACAGCGCAATTGCTGGAAGATACCCTTCCGTTTTGGTTTCCCGGGAGCATTGACACTGAATACGGCGGATATTTACTGATGCGCGACCAGGACGGATCCCTAATCGATGATGATAAAGCCGTCTGGATACAGGGGCGGGCGGCCTGGCTGCTGGCTACCCTGTATAATACCGTGGAGCCCCGGGAAGAATGGCTGGCCGCTGCAAAGAGCGGGATCGATTTCCTGAGCAGGTATTGTTTTGATACCGATGGCCGGATGTTCTTTCATATGACCCGGGACGGGCGGCCCATCCGGAAGCGGCGTTATTTCTTTTCAGAAACCTTTGCGGCCATTGCTTTTGCAGCGTATGCCAGGGCCAGCGGCGACCCCGAGGCGGCCAACCGGGCAAGAGAATTGTTCACCCTGTGTATCCGCTATGCGGAGGGGGAAGCGCCCTCGGCACCCAAGTTTACAGATACCCGTCCCGCCAAGGGAATCGGCGTACCCATGATCATGATCAATACCGCACAGCAGCTGCGGGAAACCATCGGTGATCCCCGTTGCGATACTTATATCACCAAATGGATCCGTGAAATTGAAACCCATTTTGTAAAGGACGATATCCGCTGTGTGATGGAACAGGTGGCCGCAGACGGAAGCATCATCGATCATATCGACGGCCGCACGTTAAACCCTGGTCATGCCATTGAGGGAGCCTGGTTTATTTTACATGAAGCCGTTTACCGGGATAACGATCCGCAGCTGATTGACCTGGGATGCCGCATGCTGGATTATATGTGGGAACGCGGCTGGGATACGGAACACGGCGGCATCCTGTATTTCCGGGATGTATACCATAAGCCGGTGCAGGAGTACTGGCAGGATATGAAGTTCTGGTGGCCGCATAATGAAGCCATCATTGCCACCCTGCTGGCCCACCTGGTAACTGGTAATGAAAAATATGCGGTATGGCATCGCCAGGTGCACGACTATGCTTACCGGCATTTTCATGATAAGGAAAACGGCGAATGGTTCGGTTACCTGCACCGCAACGGAAGCATTGCGCAAACGGCCAAGGGCAACCTGTTTAAAGGCCCCTTCCATCTGCCGCGCCAGGAATGGTACTGTGCCCGGGTGCTGGAAAAGTATATTAAGCAGAGGTAGAAATGGGAGATGCTACAATGACGCTTCCTTGAACAGGACGGGTGCCGTGTTATGCGGCCCCCCGGCCTGTTCAGGAGCATTACCGTTTTCTCCTGCTTTTTCAGATCGGAAGAGGAACGGTCATTCCTTCAAAAAAACGGATGGAGATCCGCGCTTACCCGTGGCTATATAGTTGTACGATGCTCCGGCCCATTGGGGGTGTCAAAATCTGAAATTGCATCCCACCTGGGCAAAAAAAGGTAATATAGGTTTGCTCTTGAAGTCCTGGGCCAGCACATTACCGCCTTTTAAGGTAAGATCATACCGCTGAAACGAAATACCGGTTTGCAGTCCGTAGTAAAAATTCCCGCCGGTAGCGGGCTCAAACCAGCCGTCTTTTACATCCCTGTATTCATTTTTATATTGATTACTGTGTTTGAAATGGGTCGCAATGGCTTTGTCAAGACCGGCTTCGGCACCTGCAAACCAACGCGGACGATAATAGCCGATGGTGCCCGAAACATCAACACCCCAGTTGGCCAGGCGCACCAGGTCGTTTTCATACCTGCGGAAAATACCCTGGGCTTTAACGGCAAACCGGAAATGGTCGAGTTTTATCAGCGGGATCTGTCCGCCGATTTTTGTTTTGAAATCATCGGTCAGTGTGCCGCCGGAAGGAAAGGAATACTCCGCCGTTACCAGCAGCGGAAATGAATTCACCGGCAGTTTATAGCTGTATCCCACACCAAATACGAGTCCGTATTCTGCCCCCGCAAAAGTGTGGATCAGTTGTTTGCTTTTATTCAGGCTGCTCCAGTTAAGGGTTTGGGCATGCAGGGTGGTAACGGTTAACAACAGCGTAACGATAAAGATATTTAAGAGCGCATACTTTTTCATAATGAAAGGTTTGATGAGGTATTGTTTTATTTACTGGAGGGTGTTGAGATATGCAAGGATTTGCGGCAGGGTGGTCTTGGTCCAGGCTTCCGGATTGGTAATGATGCCATCATGCCCCACACCAGGTACCTTAACCCGGTTCACAGAAGGGTAAACCGCTGTTATTTTCTGTGCCCATGACTCCGGGTAGGCTTTATTTTTTTCACTGAAGAAAAAAAGCACCGGCTTTTTGAATTGTTCCAGGCCGGCGGAGAAATCGCTTTTATTATGCTCGCCAACTTCAAAAAGAGCATCCATGATCACGGCCCCATCCCTCCATGAAATGGCGGGGTCAAAGGACCCTTCACCTGTGATGTCGTTTTTGGAACTTAACATCGACATCTTATAATCCAGAATTTCATGCTGGTCTTCCTTGCCACTGATAAACTGGTCGATATAGGAAGCGTCATTCAACACCTCGCTCCATAATTTCATCGACCTTGATTTTTTTACATAGTCGGTTACATCCTTCCATTTCAGTCCACCGGGTTCACAAAGGATCAGGCCCCGAACAAGGCCTGGGTATTTTCCGGTAAAACCGGATGCCAGCATGGCGCCCCAGGAATGTCCGAGCAGTACTACCTGCTGATCAGGGCGGGTGCGGTAGTGTTCAATAACCGACTTCAATTCTTCGTACATCTGGTCGATGGCTTTTTCGCCCAGCTCCGTATACGCCTTTTTGGGGAGCCGTTGCGAAAGACCGGAACCGCGCTGGTCATAGAATACCACCCGGTATCCGTTGGCTGCAAGATCCTTGCAAGGCAGCAGATACCGGTAGTCGGCTCCAGGACCACCATGCAGGGCAACGATCATTGTGGCCCCGAACGGTCCGTACGCTTCTGAATGCAGGATGTAGTTGTTTACTTTAATAGAAGGCAGGCCCGGATCCTGATCGGCCGTTTTAGCTACCAGGTTGCCGGCACCGGTAAGGGTACGGTCCTTTGTGGAACAGGCCACCAGGAAGAGCACAAAAAGAAGTGCAGAAACATTGCTTTTAAAAATCATACATTATGGTTTTGAAAATTTGAGTCTCAAAGATGAAGAAGGCCCGCTGCGCGAGCGCTCCATCAGGAGAGATGATACTCAACAGTTTTTTTTACAACTGATTTGTAACCAGTGATGTATGAGTGTTGATACCTTTTCGTTGAAGATTGATACCTTAGATATTTGAATGTTCTACCTGTTTTTGATACTCGGTTGGGGTAATACCCATGCATTTTTTAAAATTCCGGTTGAAGGAGGCTTTTGAATTAAAGCCGCACTCAAAGGCCAGCGAAAGCAATGTGTATTTTTTATTGGAACTGTCGGCCAGCAGTTCCAGAAATGCTGCTACCCGAAGGGTATTGATATAATCATAAAAA
Organism: Niabella pedocola; assembly: GCF_021044425.1. Lineage (GTDB taxonomy): Bacteria > Bacteroidota > Bacteroidia > Chitinophagales > Chitinophagaceae > Niabella > Niabella pedocola. The sequence goes on from NZ_JAJNEC010000005.1 coordinate 2,722,580, forward strand.
TTCTGGTCGCCGGTGGTATTGATCACCTGCGACAGGATATTGGGATGCACCTGGAGCCGCTCGCTCAGGCGGCTCAGGGTTAATTCGGGATCCGTATACAGGCGTTCCTTTTCCATCAGTTGTTTCAGATCGGCCTGGATCTTTTCCAACGCATCCGGACCAAGCCTGGATTTCTGGTATTTTTTGTTTGCTGCTTTTGGTATTGCTGTGGGGGCGGTTTCAGGTGTTTCTAAAAGATCCGGACCGGTAATCTGTGCAGCAGCCGGCGGCAACACTGTTTCCTCCGGGCTGTTCAGAATGCCCACCTGCTTGATTCCGAAGTAACCGATAAACAGGATAAAAAAGACGACCACTGTATAAATGGCAGCCTCATCGCCCCAGATCACAATCGCCCAAATAATGCCGATACCGGCAATAAGGTACCGCAGCCAGTTCAGGTTGATCTTTTCCGTATCAGCGTATTGCTCCAGGATCCGTTTCCGGTGTTTTTTTAACAGCAATAGCGACAGGAAAATATAGGTAATGCCGGATAGAATAATTGCGGTGAATATGTATACGGTCTCGGTTTCATAACCCCTGCCTTCATGTTCGTATACATAAATTTTATGGATGCCGGGCAAGCTTAAAAAACCGGATAAGCAGATATAAAGGGCCAGAAATGGCAAAAAATGCCAGAACCAGCGATTTTTTGGAGGAAACTGGTTGGTGAGGGCTGCGGTATATAAGTATAAAAAGGGCCCGTGTGCAAGCGGCAACGGAATGCCGAGGCCAAGCAGGAAGGGCCACTCCAGGTATCTTTTGGTAAGTACGGTGTAGAATAAAAACAAATGCAGCCCCAGTAAGAACAGCCATGCCGCCAATATATAATCAGCCCCTGTCTTCCTTTTTTTGGTGAGCAAAAGCGAAGACAGGAAAAAAGTAATAATAATACCTGTTAGATAAACAATAGTCAAAATAATGATCCGGTTAAAAGCAGCGCAAAAATAGCAGAAAGCACGGTTATGAAGTTATAGTGCGTGCCGATGCTTTGCTGGAATTGCGAAAGTCACAGGATTGAATGATCTCCGTTTTATTTAAAGAGAAGAGGAGGTGTGAGGTTTCCGGAATTTAATTACATATGAACTGATTGCTTTTATATTGGTGATCGATTATGAGCGGGTATATTACTATTTTGTCTTTTTAAGACAAACCGGCAACCACAACGTCTGCGTGGGAATTGGTCCGGATACCCGAATGCTGCGGAGCATGGACCCACATGTCGCTAAAATTGACCGGTTGACCGGGTGTGACTTTAGCCAGTTTACATACGTATTGCATAAGGTTTATTCTTCTAACTGATGTATGCTCCACGCCGTACATCGTAAATCAATCCTTTTTCACAAAGGTCGAGAAATGCTGATTTGGGGCAATTCTTCTTGGTGCCGGGCTATCACCAAAGATCTGTAATGTAACTTCTTCCCATGCCCTCACCGGGCTTAAATCTTTATCAATTCTCAGCTTACGTACTGCACTGAGTGCTGTCTCCCGTATTTATTTACCTTTTTCACATGCAGTGTATATTTTCGATAAAGCACATTCCTGATCTCTACAGAATTGAAGATGAGCACTAAAATGCGTGTTAACAATGTAGTTTTCGGTTGCGCTGTCAGCCTGTGTTCTTTCAAACACATAAGCAGCTTACCGGAAAGTAATAAACCGGGGCGTTATATAATCCAGTACCTCCTTGCAGGTAAACCAGCATACCAGCGCAATACCAATCGTTACTATCGTAATGAGTATGCTGATAGCTGTTCCGGGACTTGGATAATGCTTACGAAATAAAATGCGAAAATGTACAAAGCCTAGTATAATGTACAAGCCGCTAAAGAACAGGATAACGGTAAAAGAACGGATAAAATACAGCAAGAGGAGCTTCCCTGTGGAAAGATCCATGTCGCTGTAAGACTTGGCTGCCTGGAACAGTGCAGGTGCATTTGCCGACGCCAGGAACAGGACACCCGAAAGTACAACGGCGGCCACTAATAGCTCCGCATGATCCATGCCGTTATAAGGCCGCTTCATCATCTTCAGCCGCCGTAATAAAAACAACGTGCTATAAAAAAGAATATAGGTCTGGAATAATAGCAGTAGCAAAATGATTCCAAAGTGTGTCGGTAAAAAATGGTTCATGATGATCTTGGTTTTATTGAATCAGGGTAATATTCCAGTAATGGATGTTGGATAGAGATGCGGGCAGTTCTCCCGGTCCGAACTTTTTGGAAGTGGTTTCCCACAGGTAATAACTTTTTTTATCAATAGATATTCCAACGGCATTGCCGGGGGGCGGCTTGTCAAACGCCACTGCAATAACCGCATGTTTATAGTAGTTGCTGGTCATTAGTGCTACCGGGTAACCCAATTCGCCCAATACGCTATACAGGAATAGTGCCCGGGTATCACAGTCTCCTTTCAGGTCTGCCAGAAACTCAGCGGGTGATTGTACCCCGAATTTTGAATAGCCCTTGCAGCAATCCGTTTTGCAGGTTGCAAGATATTGGTTGATGTAGGTATCGTTATAACTGTCGGAGCAGGATCGGTCTACGACCAGCGCATAGGGAATGGATTGTATACAGGACAGGATCATCGACGCTGTTTGTGACCGGTTGAGTTTTTTTGCCTTTGCCAGCGCGCCAAAAGCCAGGACCGCTGGCTTTATGGCATCCTGGTCGGTGGCCAGCATCTGGCTGTATACCCCACCGATACCGAGCGATGCGTATTGCTGTTCATTCATCTGGCGGTGAGCCCGGGCCGACTGGTGCCACTGAGATGACCGTACAGACAGCTGGATGGTATATACGCTATCGTTCCGGTCCTGCCAGCGAAGTGTATGGGTGATCAATGTATCTGCCGGCATATCGGGGTGTTGAATGGGTTCTTTTTTTGAACGGATGTTGTCCAGCCTTGTATGGGCACCAGCCGATGGGCGATGCGTTTGCTGCTGAAGCATGGCGCCGATGGTTAACAGAAAGACAGCGCCCAACAGGAATGCAAGTACCCAATGAAATCCTTTGCCGGCTTTTTCGGTCATCCATACAAGCAGTAAGGGCAGCAGCAATATCCCGGCAAGGATCAGTATAATGGCGAATAAAGGTGGCCAGATAAGACCTGCAACCAGTAATAGGAGGAGCCACCACCAATCAGAATACAATGGTGCCGGTGTGGTATAAACAGGTGTTGTTTTTGATGAGTACGCATAAGGCCGGCTTTTTTGGGGCACCCGCCGCCATTCGGTCCAGCGGGTGTCGCAGTTTTCGGTGTATTGCTCTTCCCTTGTAAAGACCTGTCCGCCTTCTGTTTTTGTTTCAACGCGCCCGGTGGTACCAACACAGGCTGTATAGGTTTCTGTGACCTCCTCTTCATAGCGGTGCAATACATAGGCAAACAACTCCCCACGCAGGGTTCCGAAACTGTACTGTTCATGTTTCGTAATGCCGTCAAGTCGCGGATCTTTTATCCGGATGTCATAGAGGTCGAGCTGGTAATAGGTCTCCTTACCGGCCGTAACGATTTTGCAACAGACCGGTTGTCCGATAGGTGTTGTAAATATATCGGTGCCGGAATACATCCGCTGATATTCATCGGGTGCCTCTTTTGCATAGATATCGGGTGCGGATATGGTTACCAGTATTTCTGTAGGTGTAATTGTAAAGCAGGTTTCCCATTGTCCGGCGTAATGTTCAACAAGATCTGGCATACCCTGGAATTTTGCTTCAATGACACCCTGCACATAAATTTTTCTTTCGTGGATAACGGTGTAAGTGCGGGTCTTTGTTTCCTGGTGAGGGTTCCGGGCATGGGTAGCCTTTTTAGTGTTAAGGGAATCCTGTGATGCTTCTTCCTTTTTTTGACGGGTGCGGTAGCTGTCATAAACGGCACGGGATGTGGGATCACCCAGCATTTCATAGGCTTCATTGATGTCCTTAAAATGATCCTCCGCATCAGGGTTACCGGGATTTTTGTCGGGATGATAGCGTTTGGCAAGACGGCGGTAGGAAGCGCGAAGTTCTTCCGGCGTAGCCTGCTCCGGTACCTCCAATATGCGGTAATAATCTTTCTTGTAGTCCATCGCAGTTCGGATTGCTATCAGTTGTCAAGATACTTTTGAACAAAATCATTCGTGTTGCCGGCAACTGGCGGCTTTTTGCGAATGGTATTGAAAGGCGGATCGATGTACCGGGAGAAAATCGTAACGGACCGATCCCATAATTTTTTGTAATGCATGGTAAAAGCCTGGTAGGCATCCGTGACCAGTTTCCTTTCGAACGCTTTTTTTTGCTGGTAATAATGGTGGTCGCCGGAAATAACATAAATCAACAGACCCGGAAGTATAAAGAGCAGCACGATGATAATGACCAATAGCCGGGATAGCGGATAACTTCCGTTCACCCTTTTTATCCGGTACAGGAAGAAGCTGTTTGCTGCAATGGTGCATGCGGCTGTAGATTCGAGTGCCTGGGTTTTGATCTGCATTGCCTGTAAACTGCGATCGATCCTGGCCATCTGGTCATCGTATATGGTTGTGCCGGATTGCTGCTTTTGCTGGTTATAATAATGGTACCGGGTTAAAAGTTTTTTTGTTTCTTTTTCTGTTAGCCCGGATATGCGGGTGGTATGCGTGTTCAACAGTTGCTGCTTATAGTGGGCTACGTCTGTTGAAAGTCGGGTTGCATATAACAGGATGATCAATGGTTGTGCGATCAGGAACCCCATAAACGCAATAAAGCCGATGCGTATGATATCTGAAAAGTTCAGCTTTTTTTTATGCTTCCGGTCTTCTTTAGAGAAGGTATTCAGCAGGAAAATGTAAATGCAGATAAACAGTAAAGAAAAAAATATCGCGAGCATGGTTTCCACCGCAACGGAATGAAATAAAAGTTCGATGGCATAAAAGATACTGACGCAGGTTAGTAACAGGATTGCAATGATGAGCAATGTGGCGGCATAGAAGCGCTTTAAAATGCCGGCACTGCGCATCAGATCCTGTTCTGCTCCCAGCAGTTTTACAAGACTTCTTTGGGAGGCAAAACCACGTGGTTTGCTGCCGTTGCTCATGGCGTTACATCATTGTGCGGTACCTTGCTTTCGGCTACGAATGCTTCCGGGTTGGCCACAATACTTTCTTTCTTTTTTTCTTTCCAGTGTTCAAGGGCGGCTGCACTTAACTGACTTTGTGCTTCCAGTAAGGCGATTTTTTCTTTTAGCAGCCGGATCACCTGGTGCTGAACCACCTTGTCTCTTTCATGCCCTTGTTGATCCTGATAAAAATTGTGTTGTATTTCAATACCGCTTTCTGCCTTGATCAGCTCTTTGATGTTCTCTTCCATATAGTCATATGGACTTTTGATGAGCATCAACTTAAAGAAGATCGGTGTGAGTTCAATTGCCATAAAGAGCAAGGTAATGAACCAGGAGATCGCCGGACCTGATATCTCGTGCCCGATTTTTATGCGTTCCAGCAATCCATCCAGCCCGGCGGCATATTTTTCGCTTTGATTCAGAGCGGCCGCACGCCGGTCTTCAATGGCTTCTTTTTCTTTTTTTACACGCAGATAATCGGGGTTTGCCTCTAATGCTTTTATTTCTGCTGCCAGGCCATCCATTTGCTGTTTAATGGCCAGGGCACGGGGCCCAACGGTAACCAGGCGGGCTTCTTCGATATAGTTCTGTTCAAGCGTTTGGTACCGGCTTCGCTTATTGCTCAGCTCCATTTCTATTTTTTCAATCTCTTTGTCCTTTTTGACAAGTTCACTATTGAATACAGAATCGGTTTTAGCTTTGTAGACCTGCTGCTGTTCAATCTGCTTTTCATGCAGTTTAATATCGATTTCTGTTTTGAACATCCGGATCTCGACGGGTTTTGAAATGGTCATCGCAATGATTGCACCCATCAGCAATCGGGGTAACGCTCCTTTGAGTTCTTTCCCGGTAATGTCTTCGGTTCCGTCGCCTTTTCCGGTACTGGAAATAATAAACCGGTCGATATTGAAAATGATCAGTCCCCATATGATACCAAATATCACGGCCTTGGCCATGGTTGGAAGATCCGTAATGTCGTGATTTCCTCCAATAGCGGCTGTTGTTTTAAATGAATCAATGGCGTTTCCCCTTGGCTCGAAGATCGTATAGAATGCATAGCCGCCTGCCAGTCCGGCCATCAGACCGGTCGCTACAATGATGCCTCCAAGACACAGGTATTTTACCTGGTCACCGTAGGTACTCCGTTCCAGGATATAGCGGTCGGCGCCGGCTGCTTTCCAAAAAAGGCGCATGATGCGCGAAGATTTGGGGCTTTGATAAAAATCACGAGACATAGTCATTAAATTGAGATGAATTAAAGGAGATATTGAAATCGGTTATTTGGAGGTTTAGTAGAAGTCGGGGGTATAATGGTTTTAACCGGATGGTTGTGTTGGCAAATGCAGGCGGCGCAACTCGGATATTGAAAGGCGGCTCATTGGAAAAATAAGCATCAAGATACCGGCGCATTTGCGGATTCACCGGCAGGTTTTTGAGATCAATGACTTTTTTAGCAGAACGCCAGGTGCTCTTTATTACGATTTCGACCCCGGTCGTGGTAGAGGGCAACGTATAAACGGCGGCGCCTGCAGAGCGTCGGTCTGAATGTTTACCCGGCCGGATATGCAGTCTGTTTGCATGCATCGTTTCCCAGCTGATCAACAATAATCGTTTATTTTCTAAAATGAGATCGATATAATCCAGGTGACGGAATGCCGGCCTGCGGAAGTTGAAGCACTGCTTTATCTTCTTTGCGCAACTATAAAGGAACCGTTTCATTTTTAAAGTTGTTTTAAAGCCTGTTGTTTTTGACAGTACACTAATCCTCCCATCTGCAAAGTGTCCGGTTGCTATTCTCTGCACTGTCCAATGTGGTTGCGATGATGCGGTAATTGCAGTTTTTTAAACCCCTGCAATGTTCATTGTAATGATACCAGGTGGCCGTATTGCTGTCGCAGATATATACGGTGGTGGGGGTGCAGCTGTTGCTGTTGAGGATGAAAACGGCTAAAAGAATGGATTTCATTTTCGGACTGTAACCTGTTTATAATAGAAATATGTTTGGTTTTTTCAGTCCGTTAGCCCCTGGCTGGCTGGCCGGTTCCATGATGGGCTATAATCCTGGCGGAGCAATTGGCATGGCTTAAAGTTTATAATGGTTATAAATAAGGAACCTGTTATCGAAAGGCGTTTTCATGGCGCAACGGCCGCTGGTATATGGAGATTTTGGTTACCTGGTTGCGGAATCTATATATAGGTTTTGTTCCCGTTGCGGTTGATATAATAACGCCCGCCCCTTGGACCGGTATAAATTTTATGCCCGTTATAATATTCTCCGTCATCAGCCTCGATACTTTTTGTTTTGCGGGCCTTGCTTTTTTTGGGGGTGACGGTTTTTTGTGTGCTGGCTTTTTTTTGGGATTGTGCATGCAGGGGCGTTGTACCGAACGCAGTGACCAATAACAGGAGCAGCAGTATTTTTTTTATTTGCATGGTTTACACTTTAAATCGATATGAAAATGAACAGGAGCATAAATGCCGAAATCCCGGCTAAGAAAAAAAGGAATAGGATGCAGCCCTGTGGCGCGCTGTTTGGAATAGCACGTTTCTTCGGTTGTTTAGCAATAGCCTTCCCGATTTTATAACTCGTTTTGAAAGCGGTATTTAAAATTTTCATACCGCTTTTTGATTTTTTCCTCCAGGGATCGTAGTATCCTTTTGCCATGGATCAAAAGTATAGCGGCAGCAAGACTGTTTTTTACGGAAAACCGTAAAGTGACGGATTTTTTTAAATAAATTGTTGAACGTTTTCAAAGAGGAGCAGGACACTATATAAATGGCTCATAGCGAATCTTCCGGCTGTTGTCCTGCGTGCATCCCGCAGCGGCGCATATGCGTCAGGTACAGGTTGCCATCAGGAGCTGCGGAACAGCGCTGATCCTGTTAGCGGTAACCAGCTCACCGCCCAGCTGCGGCCGGGAAGGTGTGCAGCACTTCGGGTTACAAAGATGAGCGGCGTAATGCCCTTTGTTGGCTCCGGTTAAATAATGCGCATCTTCACGCAATGCGCAATCAGCTGCTCGTTGGTGCTGCAGTCCAGGGCATCTTTGATGGTGTTCAGCCGCTTTTCAATACTGCTGAGTCCCGATGGTTTGATGTTGTTTTTTTTCAGGTATGCGGAGATCTCATGCTGCCGCTTTCCATTCGCCATTAACGTCAGGATGGTAATATCAAATGCATCAAGTTCATAAGTATTCTTCTGCTTTTGTTGCTGTACAAATTGCTGCGGAAAATAACGCCGGTTGGCTGCAATCTGTTCCAGGGCCAGCTTCAGCTCCCGGGCATCATTACGGCCCTTGTATACATACCCGTCAATATCTTCTTTCTGGAAGAGTGCTTCAATAGTGGACGGTTTTCCGGTGGCCGAAAATACCAGGATCTTCAGGTCGGGCTGTATATTCCGGGCGGCCGCAATCAGCGCTTCTCCGCTGCTGATCTTTTGTTGACGGTGATCTTCCTCGAAATGAAGATCGGTGATCAGCAGGTCGTAGGAGGCGTTGGCCTGCAGTGCTTTTTCAATGCGCAGCAGCGCGTCGTCACAATAGTACACATAATCCGGGTTGGGAATGTGCAGCTCTTCCAGTGTTTTTTGTATAGACAGGTTGACGGTTTCGTAGTCTTCAGCGATCAATATTTTTTGAATCATATGGGTTATGCAGTTGGGATATACAGTTGAATTTTCATGCCTTCCGATGTTTCGGTGTCAAAGCTAATGCGTCCGCCCATACCGGCAATACGGGATTCCGTATTCCGGAGCCCGTTACCATAGCGGAAATCCGGAGCGGCACCTACCCCGTCATCGGTGTATTGAACCGTTAGTGTTTTCTGCTGCAGGAGAAACCGGATGACCACATTTCCGGCCCGGCTGTGTTTTTTCATATTCACCATTAGTTCCTGCAGGATCTGTGTCAGTTCTTTTTTAATACCCGGTTTTACCGCGCTCCAAAGTTCTTTGGAGTTGCCCACGATCAATACCCGGGTATCGGCCGAGCTGAAAGAGGAAAGCAATGCTGCGAGCGATTCATTAAAGGGGAGGGGGGCTTTTTCTTCCGGCTGCTCATAGGAAATATTGCGGGATTGCTCATAGAGATGGGTGAGGTCGTCCAGCAATTGTTCCTTTCCGCCGGTTTTATCATGATCCACTTTCGATATGACGTGGTAAAGCCCGTTGGCCACCACATCGTGTACTTTTTGGGAGGTTCTTAACTGCTGTTCGCGGATGGCCCGTTGTTTTTGTTTCCGGTACCACCAGAAACCGGTAATGGTGAGTACAAGTATGCTCAGCAGCAGGATCCATTGCCCGACGATCTGTACCTTTTTTTCCGCATTGTCTTTTTGTAATACCAGGTTATCGGCCTTGCTTTTTTCCGTTTCATAGCGGATGAGCGCAAATTGGTTTTTATCCGTATTGCGGCTGGTTTGCATACTGTCATTTAAAAACCGGTAACGGTTAAAATAGCCCTTTATAAGTTCAGGTGGGCCAAATGTTATGAGTTTCCGTAGTGCCAGCAATTCATCGCCGGGGTTGGCCGGCTGTTGCGTCAGGAGATACATTTTGTTGGCATAGAATAAGGCAGAATCCGGACGCGAGCGGGCGTAGTAGTCGGATAAATGCGCATAGCTGGCACTTAGGCCCGAGGCATCTTTGTTGCTTTCCCGTACCTGCAGGGCGGCCCGCAATTCGGGCAGCGGGTTATACGTCGAATCCCGGAGCCGTTTGGTATTGGCCATATTGGTCAAAACCCGGGCATATTCCGCCGGGTTATTTTTGCTTTCCTCAAGGATCGATTGGTAGATTGAAAGCGCTTGTTCGTATTGTCTTAGCCGTTGGTAAGCCAGTGCCTTATTGTTTAAGGCCGTTATTCTGTCGGAGTCTTTTGCAAATTTTAATGCGTGATTGGAATAACCTAGAGAGGTTTCATATTTTCTGAGCGTGATATTGGTGTATGCCAGTTCATTATAAACCGATGAAAGCGCACGCCGGTCACTATATTTTTTTTCATTCAGGAATTTCAGTGCCTGCAAAGAGGTCTCCTGGCTGCCAAAAGGGTCTGCGGCCTTCGATAGTAGGATGGCCATGTTGGCATAGGCTCTTCCGATCAGCAGACTGTCACCGGGGCTGGTAGCTACTTTATTAAAATAATAAAAAGCCGAGTCTTTGTTTGTTTTAATAAAATTTGTAGCCTTCTGAAAGTCCGTAGACGGGGGAACGGGCTTTGCCTTGGGAGGGGTGTTGCACCCGGAGAAGATGGCCGAAATGAACAGGAACAATAAGGGCTTTAAATAGTTCAAGACAGTTATTTTGCTTAAAAATAATACGAGTTTAATAAAAACAAAAAAATAAGGCAGGACGAATGCCTGCCTTATTAATGATGACCCGGTTATTTTACTGGAGGAAGGGGCCGTGGTAACGGGGGAATATGCCCGCCATCTCCGGAGGGGTCCGAGGTATCGGCCCGAACGGTTATCTGCAATTTGCTGAGGTCGGTTTTTGCGCTCGCTTTAATAACAGGTGTAGAATGACTGGGCGATAATGCCATCAGAAAAGCTATAAACAATGTGATCATTTTTAAGTATTTAAAATGTTTGGTAATACTGCAGCCGGTATCCGGCGCAGCGATTTAAGCCACGTAAGAAGCGCTTCTTACATTGTTTGGGAAGGGGTGGGAGATTGGATTGCGGAAGCTTCTAAACGCTTCCCAAACCGGTTATCGACTGCCGCTTTCGCTGCTCCCGGAAATCAGTTCTGTACAGGAACATCTCTTAGCAAGGGAGATGGGCAACTGATTCTGGAAACAAAGATAGATCGATGTAACAGGCTGATTGTTAGATGATTCCGGTAATTCCGGTCTTTCCGTTTCGAATTCCAGGGATTCCGGAAATGCCGGCGGAATTCCGAAAAATCCGTTAGTTTTATCGGACAATTGTTGCCAATGTTTGCTGATTACACAAAACTGGTTCTGCTGGATTATGAAAAAAAGAGGGCGGAAAATGCACTCTCGCTGCGACTGATTCATCCAAGTCCGGCTAAGCTTCGGGAAGAGTGTTTTTATGTTCGGAGTCGGGGCTATGAAAAGAAAAAAGATGAAGTGGCATTAGTCGGGTTCTTTGGCGATGATATGGCGAATATTTTGAATACCATAAAGCGATTTGACATTGACAAGTTCAGACCCCTGAACAATTTTCTTAAAAAACCGGAGATTAATACCGATCAAAAAAATATTGAGTTACTGGCCTGGTTAATCGATTTTGAGCTACGGCCGTTTGAATTGGGCAGACTGTATGAAGTACCGGAAGAAGCGGTTGAGGACTTGAAGACAGCAGAAGCGAGGAATAAAGAAGCAGCAGATGAAGCAAATCCAGTAGAAGGGACTGCGCCTGCAGAGGAGCAGGAGCTAACAGATCCCGATCCGGGGGAAAACATGGAAACGGAAAAAAAGGACGGGATGCGAGAAGGGCCGGATCAACCCGAAGCACCGGCCCCGGAGGCCGGAACAATAAAGGATCCGGTTGCGGTTGAAACACCCGGCACTTCGGAACAAGCGGAGCCGGATAAAGGATCGCCGATGGGAGTTGCTATACCGAAGCCGGAGTTGCGGAAACCCGGATCTGTTTTTAAAAGAGGATTGGCTGTTTTAGCCATAACATTATTTGCAGTAGCGGGATTTTGGATTTACCGGGGCGGAAAGAAGGAACCGGAACCCATTCCCATGGGCCAGGCGCTGCCGGCAAATAATGCCTGTATGCGCTGGACGGGCGATCATTACGAACAAATTCCCTGTAGAGGAACTACGGGTGACACACTGGTGGAACCGCTGGATCCGGAAAAGATCCGTTCGTTTAAAAAGATCACCCGACCGGATACCATCACCCGGCAATCGAAGGGATCGGTTTGGTATGTGAAAATTAATAAGGGGAAGGAGATTGAATTTTATACTTCGGATGGGTTTCACCCAATCGACCGGCAGCTGCGGTTAAAACCGGTTACCGATTATATTATTGAGAAACATCTTCACCTGGCGCAGGCACAAAACACAGGTAACTGATTTCCGGTTTCCGTAGGTACTGTCCGATAAGCATAAATATAATAGCTGGTTAGCATAAGGTTGCTCTTGCAGCATTACGTTTCAATGTACAGGACAGAGGTACGGAGGGCTTCGATACAGGATCGTATAGCGCAGCAAGTACCGGATCGTGAGCGGGGTTATCAAATACGTTCTATGGTCATGCCGTCCCGATCAATCGGGATTGTTTCGGCATCTGTAAAAGGATGACCCGTCAAATGGAGGCCAATTCACCCCGTCAGCTCAGGAAAACGCAGCTTTACCCGAACGCAGTATTTTAACAATTACTTCCACGTCACCGGCCGCGATATCTTTTAAAAAACAGGAAAATTGCAGTAACTTACTATGTCCGGAGTATTGATTGTAATCCGGGTTCTTTTACATTAAACCCCAGACTATGGTTCCTCCCATTCAAAAAGAAAAAGCTGAGCGGTTCCTGAAACTGCATCACGATGAAGCGATCCTCGTATTGCTAAACTCATGGGATACCGGCAGCTCAAAATTAATTGAGGCCTGCGGCTATAAAGCCATTGCCACCACCAGCATGGGCATTGCTGCCTCCATGGGGTACCCCGATTGCCAGGTGATACGGTTGCCCGAAATGCTGGAAGTGATCACGGGTATTGTAAACGGCGTACAGGCGCCGGTAACCGTGGATATAGAGGCGGGCTATGGCAATGACCTGTACGAAGTCATTGAATCGGTTAAGCAGATCATCGCCACCGGAATTGCCGGAATCAATATTGAAGACAGCATTCATCTGAGCCCGGTATTGATAGACGAGCAGGAATTTTGTGAACGGATAGCTGCAATCCGTTCCTTATCTAATGCACTAGGCTTTCACCTGGTTATTAATGCCCGAACGGATGCCTTTTATACCGGATCGGGTACACCGGCGGAAAAATTAGCCGAGTCTATAAGGCGGGGGAATAAGTACCGGGAAGCAGGTGCCGACTGCATTTTTGTACAGCCGGTATGGGAAAAAGCAGCCATCGCCACACTGGTTAAAGAAATCAATGCGCCCATTAATATTCTTTCCAACCCCACCATCGGGGCGGGCGGACTTCCACCCTCCGTTCCCGAGCTCCAGGACCTGGGTGTGGCCCGCGTAAGCCTGGGCTCCAGTATGATGAAGGCAACCCTGGCACTGATAAAAAAAGTGGCCCGAGAATTGTCCGGCCAGGGTACCTACCATACATTATCTGAGGTGATGAACCCGCTCGATGAAGCGGTACAGGCCTATAATATGGCTATCGGGAAAACGTCATCGTTGTAAAGATCCCGTATGTAATTCCGGCAAGGGCGCGGGGTCCTCTGCGAGCGACCCCGCTGTGAAAAAGAATAATACCGGAAATGCTTAGGCCAACACGCTGGAAATACAGCATTTTATTTACAGATAAGAAAATAAAGCGGATGCGAACACTCTTGCTAAATATACTGCTGATCAACGCCACGGGTGCTTATGGACAAAGCCTGGCTGAAATGGACAGCCTGGTACGTGCAGCTGGCAGCATCCGGAACTCCAATCAACTGGCACAATCGCGGCAGCTCGCCGTTGCAAAAGGCTATGGTCCATCAGCCCTGTTTGTGCTCGCGGCGTTGTTCAACAAAGAAGGTGAAACCGGCATTTATTCGGATTGCAGAAAACGTAATCTGACCGAAGGGGAAGTGGCGATGATTTTTGCGGATGGCATAGAATGGATGCCCTATGCGACACTGACCGGCATGCAGAATTGCACCCTTACGTTTTGTGAAGACAATCTCAATAAGATTGAATATTACTTCGGGGTTATACATCTGATCGGGGTGGAAACGTTTCAGAAGCGGTATCTGAACTGGCTAAATGGTAAAGAGCGGAAAAGATACCTTAAAGAGGAGCGGCGGCTGAGGGGAAATCGATAAAGCGGTACAGGCCTATAATATGGCTATAGGGAAAACGTCATCGTTGTAAAGATCCCGTATGCAATTCCGGCAAGGGCGCGGGGTCCTCTGCGAGAGACCCCGCTGTGAAAAAATGAAAAAGCTTATTCTGGTCATGCTGAATTTATTTCAGCATCTATACACTTCTTTCATCCCGGCGTCTTCTGGAAGAGACGCTGGGAACCAAAAAAAAACGAAAGGGAAGGAAATCCGTTAAAATCAAAGCAGAGAGCGGGGTGCAAAAATTTTGGTTTGGGCCTGCCTGTTTGCCGGAGCGTTGCAGCATCATCTGCTCAGGTAAACGCATAAAAATCCAAGGATCGCGGGCAGGGCCTGTATAAAAAAGATCTTTTTTGATGCGGAAAGCGCGCCATAGATGCCGGCTACGATTACACATCCTAAAAAGAACAGGGCAATGCGCTGCTGCCATACGGGGTCTGGTATAAATAGGCTCCACACCAGGCCTGCAGCCAGGAAGCCGTTATACAATCCCTGGTTGGCAGCCAGCGACCGGGTGGGTTTAAAAAGCGCGGGTGGCAGCGTTTTGAAAACTTTTTTGCCGGTGGTTTCCCAGGCAAACATCTCGATGTATAAAATGATCAGGTGCTCCACCGCAACCAGTGCAATAAAAATTTGGGCAATTGTTTGCATGTGTCTTTATTGTGAACACTAAAGATACAACAATCGGGGTTCGGCCGGATACCGGAAAGGGAATGCCCATATCTGCGGCAACAGCCAGGGCGGCTGCAGCCGGGTTACGGAAATCGGATATTAACGGTACTCCAGCAAGGTGCCCTCAATGGAGCGGGACCCATTATTGATATTATAATAGTACACCACCAAAATACGCCGGCGGTCCAGCATTATGGCCCAGGGATAACCAATATCGGTGCTCGTTGCATCGGCTCTGAGGATAAATTCCTTTGCGGTTTTAAAGTCTGTACATTCAGCATTGAGCACACGGGCCCTGATCCCGTGAGGGGCATGCCGGTAGCCGTAGGTGACCAATACCCGGTTGTCTGGTAAACGTAGGGCCTGCAGGGGATGTCCCATAAACCCCATGGGTTCCCACTGGAAGGTTTTGCCGCCGTCTTTTGAGCGGGCAATACAGGCAGTATCGCCGGCATTGGCCGTGCGCATGAAAGCAACAAGGTCGCCCTTGGGCGTTTCATAAATAGAGGTTTCGTTAAAGGAGATCCTGGGGTCTTTGGCAACCACCGATTGATACGCCCAGCTCTTTCCCCCATCGTTGGATGTGAGTAAATAGTTGGAGGTTTTTTTGCTCGCGAAGTCATCCGTAGCAGCCACTACCCAGTAGATGGTGCCGTTCCGGCCTTCATACAGGGCGCCCCTGTTATAAGCCGGTAACTTATTTCCGTAGGGACTGTAATGCACTTCTTCGGGAACGGTTGGCGGGTAAATGGGAGCGCTCCAGGTGTGGCTATTATCCGCAGAGCGTAACAGGTAGCCGCCCAGGAAAACCGCATTGGCGGCTTTAAAGTACGGGGTCTTTAGCCGGGCCAGTGCCTCCGCATTGGGAAAGGACCATCCATAACTGGCGCATAAAAGGGTGCCATTCCGCAGCTGCAACAGGCAGGGATCCTGTGAGCCGCCAAAGGGATGTGCATACAACAGGCTGGGTGCTGCGGGCCAGTGAAGCCCGTCTTTTGAGGTCAGCTGCATCAGGTAGCTGTTGGGATCCACATGTGTGGTAACACGCTCTCCTAAAACGCGCCGCTCGGGCGCCCTGCGAAAAGCCAGCAGGTAGCTGCCGTCTTTTTTCCGGACAACCGAAGGAAAGGCGCAGTGAAAGAGACTGTCTTTGTAAATAACAAAGTCTCGGATTTTTTGCAGCGTCGGGGCGGCATTCCCTTCTTTGATAACCGTTGAAGATTGTGCATAGGTTGCTATGCCTGCGCACCAAAAGGCGATTGCCATACAAAGGCGGAGTTGTTTGGATGTTGCAATTTTGATCATATGTTCAGAATATCGTTATATGATGTTAGCAGTTAACCGGTGTGCCGATCTTTGCTAACCATCTGGGAGATCTGCTCAAAAATAAATGATACCGTTGTTGTGCGCTTATACTTTATGGCAGATATGCTGTATTTTTTTTCAGGGGCCGGCCCGTAAGAAAGGATCGGGCAGGAGCCGGGTACACTTTCAGCCCGCTGAATGCTGATCTGAAACCATAGTATCATTTTTACCGTATCGGAAATGCGCGATGGTTGCCGGCGGTGCTAAAGGACATCGGACAGTTTGCCCAAGCCATTGTTGACAAAAAGGAAATAAAACCGATCTTTACGAGCCCTGGCGGAAACAAGGGAACTGCCTTTGCGTTGCCTGCAGGGAAATCGGTTGCGGAATTGTCAAAAACAACGGTAAAAAAATAAAACGGATCCAGAACAGAGCGCATGTGGAATGACCGCTTTGAGGTTGGAGCGGGCGACTCTGCAGGATTATGAAACCAATAAAATAAAACGGATACTGAGCACATGAAACGGATCACCTGTGTACTTAAACGATGCATGGCCTTGCTGCTGTTACTGCCCCTTTGCGGAGCTGCTGCAATAGCGCCCTTACTGCCCGTAAATCTGAAAATAGAATACCTGGACCGGCCGATGGGGCTCGATGCGCCGCAGCCTCGTTTCAGCTGGACGTTAAAAAGCACCGGAACGGGGTTGTATGGTCAGCAACAGACGGCATACCGCATACTGGTGGCCAGCTCCTTAAAAAAACTGGAGGCCAATATCGGGGATGTTTGGGATTCGGAATGGAAGCCGTCTGCGCAGATGGCGCAGGTTGTGTTCGCTGGTAAACCGTTGCGTTCGGATCGCCGGTACTATTGGAAAGTGGCCGTGAAAGATGAAAAGCAGGTGGTTTCCGACTGGAGCGAAACGGCGTACTGGCACACTGGTATCCTCACGCCGGATCTGTGGAAAGCAGGGTGGATCGGGTCTTCCGTGGTTTTTGATCCGGCTCAAAATGACTGTAATATCCCCGATCCCTGGTTGCGTAAAACCTTTGTACTGGATGCTGTTCCGGAGCAGGCGATGCTATACGTGGCTTCTGTGGGCTTTCATGAGGTGTATGTAAATGGCAGGCGGATCGGCGATGATGTAATGCCAACAGCGGTAACGGATCACACCAAGCGGGCTCGGTATGTAGCCTATGATATTGCATCCTTTCTGAATAAGGGTTCGAATGTGATTGCCCTGTGGCTGGGCACATCCTGGTCCATACACGGGCCTTATGTAACAAAAGACCGGCCGAATACGCCGATTGTGGCGGCGCAGGTGGATGTTTATAAAAGCAAAGATCCGGGCGCGGCAGAACGACCCTTCGCCACCGTTCGTACCGATGCTACATGGAAGATAAAAGCCAGTCCCAGCAAGCTGTTGGGGGTATGGAACTCCAACCGGATGGGCGGAGAGCTCTGGGATGCCAACCTCGATGAACCCCAATGGAATACAACTGCCTACCGGGATGATGACTGGCTGCCCGCAACCGCTTATCATCCGAAACTGCAGGTATCAGCCCAGCAGGTGGAGCAAAACAGGCGCTTTAACGAGATCCGTCCCGTAGCTATTAAAAAGATCAGTGATGATACCTACCGGGTGGATATGGGCGTCAACTTTGCCGGCTGGATCGCGGCTGACCTGGAAGGAAAACCGGGTCAGCGTGCAACATTGTTGTTTTCCGAGCGGGAGCAGGCAGACATGACCTTCGGCCTGCACAGCGCTTATATTTTTGATAAAACCGGTAAAGGAACCTTCCGGAATAAATTCAATTATGGATCCGGCCGGTGGATCACCGTTAAAGGCGTTACAAAAGCGCCACAGCTCGGCGATATCAAAGGATGGCTGGTGCGCACCGCTTATAAAGAGGCGGCAACGTTCAGCTGTTCAGACAGTCTTCAAAACTGGATCTACAACACCGTGCGCTGGACCTACGAAAATTTATCGCTGGGAGGTTTTATTGTCGATTGCCCGCAACGGGAGCGGCTGGGGTACGGAGGGGATGCGCATGCTACCTGCGAAACCGGAATGCTGAACTACCAGGTGGGTGCACTTTATACCAAATGGATGGAGGACTGGCGGGATGTAAGCGGCACCGAATCCATCGTAGGTAATATGTATGATACAGCCTTTGCCCGCAAGGAGGTAATGAGCGGGCGACATCTTCACCAGGGTGTCCTGCCGCATACGGCACCTACCTATATGGGCGGCGGCGGACCGGCCTGGGGCGGCATTGTAGTAACCTTACCCTGGTACTTCTACCGGCAATACGGTGATGAAACGATCCTCCGGAAAAATTTTTCACTCATCCGGAACTGGATCGGTTTTCTGGAAAGCAATACCCGGGATGGTGTGTTGCAGCGCTTTGGCGGCAGATGGGATTTCCTGGGCGACTGGCTCTGGCCCAATGCTACGGCAGAAGGCATGAATAACGACTCGCCGCAGAACCTGTGCTTTAATAATCTTTACCGGATCTATAATCTCCGGATCGCGGCAAAGATCGCCGGCCGGATCGGGGAAAAGGAATGGGCGGTAAAATGGAGCAGCCAGGCGGATGCTTTCAGCGGCATCATTCATAAAAAATTCTTTAATGAAAAGGACACTTCTTATGCCGACGGATCGATGGGGAATCTGGTTGCGGCGCTGCTTGCAGACGTAGTTCCGGAAGCCTGGAGGCAACAGGTATGGAAGCGGCTGGAAAATGAGATCCGGGTGCGCAGGAAGGGGCATATTCATGTAGGGATAACCGGTGGTGCATTGCTCTTTAAACTATTAAGGGAACAGAACCGGCAGGACCTGCTGTTTGAAATGGCTTCCAAAACAGATTACCCCGGCTGGGGGTATATGAAAGAAAACAATGCCACAACGATCTGGGAAATGTGGGAAAAAGACCTGCCCGGGCACTCCCTGCTTCATAGCTCCTTTTTATATCCAGGGGCCTGGTATATCGACGGACTGGCGGGGATCAAAGTGGATGCGCCGGGATATACAAGGTTCATCATTCAGCCCCCGCAACTTGCAGCTTCCAGACTGAGTTGGGTTAAGGCCGGTTTTGAATCGCCCGCCGGTTTTATTAAAAGCAACTGGAGCCGGGAAAATGGAAGGCTTCAGCTGGATCTGGAGATCCCGCCAAACAGCACGGCATTGCTGAAGATTGCAGATGCAGATGGCCTGTTCCTGAAAGAAAAAAAAGGTGCGATCCGGAAGATCGGAAAACATAAGGGGATAACGGTGTACGAACTCCGGTCTGGGAAATACCATTTCTGAGGACCAGGGCAGTTACCGGTGAAAACCGGCTGCGGTACCGGAAGTAACATTTTAGTAAACTTGCCGTTACATTCTGATAATGCCCTGCGGATAGTTTTGCGCAAATGGCATCAATCATGAAATATCCGATTACACTGCTTTTGACCGTGCTGTTGGTAACAGCCGGCTGCGACCCTGACAACAATGATATTGTTCCTGAAGAGATCATCCAGGAAAACCCGGCTACATTTACCGCGGTTGGACAAATTGATATTGGCGATCAGGGCGCCGCCGAGATCGCTGCCTATGATCCGGCAACAAAATGCCTGTTTGTGGTAAATAACAGTGCCGGTGTAGTAAATGAAAAAGCTGCGAATTTTATTGATGTGGTAGATATCAGTAATCCCGCGGCGCCGGCGAAGATCCATTCCATTAGCCTGGAGCCTTATGGCGGGGCGGTAAACAGCCTCAGCGTTTCCGCCGGTAATGTAGCTGCAGCCATACAGGCCACGGTAAAAACCGACAATGGAAAAGTGGTGGTATTCAATACGGCCGATTATAAAGAAGTAAAAACCATCACTGTTGGTGCACAGCCGGATATGATTACTTATACACCAGATGGCCGGTACATTCTTACGGCGAATGAAGGAGAGCCCACTACAGAAAACTATGCGGTGGATCCGGAGGGCAGCATCTCTGTTATTTCCGTTAAAGAAAATTATGCGGTAACTACTGTGAATTTTGCCGCTTTTGCCGGTAAACGTGCGGCTCTGGAAGCCGGCGGATTCCGGATCTTTGGAAAGAGTAATGACTTTATAAAAGACATTGAACCGGAATATATAACGGTTGCTTCGGATTCCAAAACAGCCTGGATCACGCTGCAGGAAAACAACGGGATCGCAAAAATGGATATTCCTTCCAAAACCATTACCGGTATCTTTCCGCTGGGTTTTAAAGATTTCAACATCGCCGCCAATGCCATAGATGTAAGCGATGAAGATGGAAAAACGGAACTGAAGAACTGGCCGGTGAAAGGCATATATATGCCGGACGGGATTGCGGTATTGGAAACCGGCGGCACCCCATATTTATTTACCGCCAATGAAGGTGATGCCCGGGAATGGGGCGATTTTGTGGAGGCTGTGCGGATAAAAGATGTAAAGCTGGATGCTACGGCTTTTCCCAATGCCGCGGCACTTCAGGCCAAAGCCCAGTTGGGACGTTTAAATATTACAAAATTCCTGGGCAATAAAGATGGCTATTATACTGAACTGTATGCTTTCGGTGCACGCTCCTTCAGTGTATGGAACGGTCTTACAGGCGCACAGGTGTATGACAGCAAAAATGAACTGGATCAAAAAGCGATCGAATTCGGGGTATATGATGATAAACGAAGCGATGATAAATCCATTGAGCCGGAAGGAATAGCCATTGGAAAAATCGGAAAAACACCGGTGGCCTTTGTGGGCATGGAGCGGGTGGATGCCGTTGCTGTTTATGATATCAGCAACCCGCAACAGCCGAAATTCCTGCAGCTGCTAAAAGTGGGGGATGCACCTGAAGGGGTAATGATCATCGCCGCCAAAGATAGTCCTACCAAAAGATCGTTGCTGGTAGTGAGCAGCGAAGATGACGGTGTGATCAAATTGTTCAGTCCTGCCAGCTGATGAGCGGCACTAAGCAACCAGTTCCACTACGTTCCCTTCGGGATCCAGGACCACGCTTTCATAATAGCCATCACCGGTGGTACGGGGTTCGCCGGTAATGGTGAAGCCATCGGTACGTAAACGTTCTGTAAGCGCATCCACCTTTTCCTTTCCTCCCAGGGAGATGGCAAAATGGGCAATCCCCATCATATAGCCACGCGGGGTTCCTGCACCGCTGATCTGCGGCATCTGCATCAGTTCAATGCGGCAGCCGCTGTCAAATGATAAAAAATAAGAATAGAAATGTTTTTTGGGGTTGTGATAACGCTCGCTGCTGACGGCATTAAAGTAAGTGATGTAAAAATGACGCAGTTTTTCCAGGTCGTCTGTCCAGATAGCGATATGATCAATGTGCATGGTAGATGATATTATGGACTGAAGGTATCAAAATTTTTATGTAACGGTGAAGCGGCCGCAGATCTTTGCAGATCAGCATGCAGCACAGATTGATGCCCGCCGGTGCGCTGACCCGCCAAGGAGGCCCATATAAAACTGGTATGGAGCTTGGGACCCTGCTCCTGCGGGTTTATTTGCTATCAACGGCAATGCTTAATAGGTTGTGCAGTTACATATTCCGGCCATGAGGTTTCCGTTGCTACTTTCAAAAAAATCTACGCATTTGCAGCTGTCTTTCCTTCTATACCAAGTCTTTCGCAGGACCTCCTGTGCTCTTATAAAATAAATGGGTATTTTTACCGTTATACTCTTGGTTCGGTGATCGCATACACCTGTATGGTCAAACATCTTTTAAATACGGGGCGCTTACCGTTTCATCATCTTGACCCTCTGTTCTTTTATGATTAAAAAAATAATTTGCAGTCTGAGTATGGCTTTTTGTTTTTACACGGGAGCCGCTTATGCGCAGGACCAACCGGCTACGGACACAATGAGCTACTATCGCAGTCAGATCGATACATTGGATCAGCAACTGATCGACCTGCTGGGACAACGTATGAAGGCAGCCCGTGCTATCGGCAACTATAAACTGGAGCACAAGATCGGGGTTGTTCAATCCGCGCGTTTTGAAAAGGTACTGGAAGCCGCCATCCGGAGGGGCAAAGCCTGGCAACTTTCAGAAGCATTCGTGCGGGCCTTTTACAATGAAGTGCATAAGGAAAGCATCCGGCAACAGGAACAGTTGCAGGCAGAAAAGAAACAAGCCGCGAAGTAGCAGTGTCGAAGCGAAGGTGGTTGAGCCGGATGCAAAGCCCGGCCGCAGTTAAAGGATCCGTATAGATTTGCTATACCAGGTTCAGTTCAATGCTGACAACGGTTCCGTTGCCAGGCTCGGAACGGATATCCAGCTGACCGTTCAGGTAGTTTACCCGGTTTTTTATATTATGAATGCCCGATCCTTTTTTTTCGGCTAGGCTCCCGGGCGTAAAGCCGGTTCCATCATCTTCCATTGTAATAAAGAACCGGTTTGCGTTCTGACTGCATTGCAGCAGCACATAACTGGCCTTTGCATGCTTTACGGTATTCGACAACAGCTCCTGTATGATGCGGTAAATATGCACCTGCTTTAACCGGTCAATGTCGGATCGGATATGTATCGGTTGAAAATCGATCTTCAGTCCCTCTTTCATATAAAATCCGCAAAGATCCTTAAGCGCGGTTTCCAGCCCGAATTCGATCAGGGACTGTGGCATCAGGTTGCGGGCCACCCGCCGGAGTTCTTCAACGGAATGATCAAGCTGGTGCAGGATTTTATAAAAAGGCGGATCTGTGGCCGGGTTCAGGTGATGCTTTGCCCAGGACGAGAAATTTATTTTTACACCGGAAAGCAGTCCGCCCAGTCCGTCATGCAGATCTCTTGCCAGTCGTTCGCGTTCCCGTTCCTCGCCTTCGAGGATAGAGCGGGTAATGGTGAGCTGCTGTTGCTGAGCCAGTTCCTTTAATTGCTGCCGGTGGTTTACCGCTTCCTGCTCCAGTAATTTTTTATGGCTTTTGTAATAGAAATAATAGAAAATGGCAAAGGCCAGCAGCAGAAGACAGGCACCACCCAGTAAAAAATTAAACAACCGGTTCTTACTGGCCTGCAATGCCGCCTGGGCATTGGCTGCTTTTAAGGAGGCTACCTGTTTTTCCGATTCCGCTGTTTTGTAACGGGCCTCCATATCATTGATGTCGTTCCGG
Source organism: Niabella pedocola (assembly GCF_021044425.1). Classification (GTDB taxonomy): domain Bacteria; phylum Bacteroidota; class Bacteroidia; order Chitinophagales; family Chitinophagaceae; genus Niabella; species Niabella pedocola. The sequence goes on from NZ_JAJNEC010000005.1 coordinate 2,745,785, forward strand.
AACCGGCTTTCGTGCAGGCTATCGCTCAGATTGCTATACAACACCTGGTAGCGGAAAGCTACCGGGTAATGATTAAGACCGGAATAGACCAGCGCTGATTTACGGTATACCTCCAGCCGGTTCTGATCCATTTCCATATTCCGCGGGTCGGAGGAAAGGATATTTAATACGGTAAGGGCGTTTTGAAATTCCCCGGCTTCTATCAAACAGTCAAGCTTGTAAAAATTCAGTTCGTCTATGAAGTATACCTTATTGGGACCGCTGGCTTTTTCAATGGCCCTGTCAAAGCTCTGTACGGCTTCCCTGTATTGTTTTTGTCCCTTCAGGTACAGCCCTTCAATCATATAATAGCCTGCGTATTGATCGGATTCGGGGTATTTGAAAAGGATCTGTTTAAAAGCGTTTAAGGTTTCTTTGGCTTTATCCCATTTTTTTAGCAGGATATAATTTTCACCCGAACGTTTATAAGCGGCGATCAGGCGGCTCTCCGATTTCAGGCGGAGCAATATGGAAATGGCCCTGTCAAAATAGGTTTCTGCCTTTTCATTTTGATCGAGGTTCATAAACGCCACGCCAACCCCTACGTAATGTGTGGCCAGGGATGCGGAGTCATTGGCCTGTTCGGCCAGGGGGATGGCTTTTGAAAGCATGAGCTGGATATAACCTTTATCATCATCGGCTTTTTGCCGCATTACGGCCCGGCTGCTCCAGGCTGTAGAGCGGATGGTGAGCGCTTCTTTTACAGGAGAGGCGGACAGTCCTTCCTCTACTTTTTTATAAAGGGCTTCGCTTTGTTCGGTAGCGCCGGTATAAAACAGGTAGTAGGCTTCTGTGGCATTAGCCACCTGGGTGAGGAAGGGGCTGGAGGCGGCCAGTGCCCTGCCCCGGGCAATACAGCCCCGGGCCTTTAGGGTATCTTTGGAAATCCAGTAGGTAGCGAGCTGAAAGTTGACCCGTGCCTTAACACTGTCACTAACGGGTTGCGTTAATACCTGTTGCAGACTGTCGATATACTGTGGTGTATACAGATAATATTGCGCCCGCGCGGTAGTGCTCCACCACAACGCCAGCACCAGCACAAAATATTTTAAATACATGCGGATCCGATAAGGGTTTTGAATAGCTCCTTTATGTGTAACGCCGCTCCGGAACCATTCGCAACAATGCCCTGCAGCAAAGACCGTTCAGGGTCACAGGGTAGCAGGTTGCGTGGTAACGGCTGCAGCTATTGCTTTACGGGTCAGCACATATTCGAGGTAATGTAAAGCTAAAGTTCTTTTTTGATATAACAGAAGCCGGAGCCGGTAAACCTGCCTGTTTGGCGATAGACCTGCACTTCCCCAGGGAAAGAATCCAGGTTTGACGTTTCAGGTTTCAGGTTGAGTTGGGTTCCGTTTGAGATTTGAAGTAAGGGCAAAACTTCGGATTCCTGCGGTACAGACCGGGAGCGACCAGCGGGATGATCGTTGATCGGCGACGACTTCTTCTCTTCTATATTTAATGTTTTACAATCCCTCAGCATCTTTCACTACCCGGAATCCAAGGTTGCTAAAAGAAGCGTGCGGGTTAACCGACCCGATATCCACGGCATTATAAAAGTTACACGCGTTTTTGCTGCACCACCAGGAACCTCCCCGGGCATGTGCCACGCGGCGGCCCTTATCTCTTGGCAGGGATCCGCTGCAAAATTCAAATACATTTCCGAATACATCATACAGGCCCCAGGGGTTGGGTTGAAAGCGGGCTACCGGAGCAGTATACATAAAGCCATCGGTGCTATCCGCCTGCAGATGATCGCGGCCCTGCCAGATATTGGCATAGCGGCTGATACTTTCAGCAGTAACGCCCTTGAAATATTTGGTAGCGGAGCCCGCCCGCGCCGCGATCTCCCATTCTTCCAGCGTAGGTAGCCGCACACCGGCCCATTTGCAATACACCAGCGCATCGGTGAAACTGATGCCCGTAACCGGGTGGTTCATCTTCCCGGTAATACCGCCCCTGGCGACCCCGTTGGGATAACGCCAGTAGGCCGTGCTGTCATCCAGCCACCGGAACTCTTCCAGGCCCGGCTCAAATACCAGGGCATCTTTAAAACGTTCAGCCTCGGTTTGATAACCGGTAGCCAAAATGAACCGTTCAAATTCGGCGTTGGTGAGTTCCGTGGCCGCTATGGAAAATGCCTTTATAGTGATCCTGCGCCGTGGATTTTCAACGCTTCCTTTAAGACCTACTTCGTAGCTGCCCGCGGGTATTTTTATAAACGATTGCTCCTGGGAATATACGCCGGTATAACAGTAAATAAGCAGGAGCAGGGTCGCTATTGTTTTCATAACGCGGTTATTTTACCAGTGTTTTTAAAGAACGCTTTCCTGTTCTGGATGTATAATAGGCCATTGTTGTGGTTAAAATAAAAGCTTCTGTGGTTTTATCAGCATCAACCGTTACCTGATAACCGACCGGGTCGCCATACAGGTGGTTGTAATATTCCGACTGCGTAAAGCTGCTAAATACATCATGCGCCATCAGCGCCATAAAGGTAGTAAGAACATCCGTATCATCCGGCCGTTGCCGGTAGTAAGCCATCATGGCAGGGATGAATTCCCATCCGTTTATTTCAATAATGGCTTGTTTGATGTTGATGCCCCAGCTTTTCTTTTGTTGAATGACCTCATTGAGGAAGGTTATCACAGAATCCCGGTTCATTTTCAGAAACTGGATCTGGCGGAAGCTTAATGTATTTTCATTATAGCCAAAGCTTAATCTTGGAAACAGTTTTCCGCGCTGAAAAAAATAGGTGAACCTTGCACAATTCTGAAGGTACCGTTCGGGATAGATCATGGCATAGGTGAATTTTTCCCGGATGCTCAATGAATCATAAGCCCCCTGGGATACCGGTTTATTCCTGTAGGATTCCCGGCTGTTCTTGTATTGCTGTATAAAGGCCTGTATGCGCTCCAGTCCGAAGCCGGGGTTGGTTAGGCGTCTGAAATCGGGTAACCCGTTGTTTTTCGCGGGGGCGGTTTGCCCAAAACCCGGGAGGCTCATGGTGATCCAGAGCATGATCTGAATAATTCTCATAATGAAGATAACCGGTTAAGGATCGGTTTATGGAAATAGACGTGGCAGCGCCGTTTTTCCATAAATGCCTTATGCAGGTTTCCGTTCCTTATAATAGGCCCTTGCCCTTGCGATGATCAGCGCTTCATTGGCGCTGTTGTATTCCAGCGCCGTTTCATGATTGCCATCGATACCATATAGTCTTTTATGGGAAGCGGAACGGATAAAAGGCATGAACGTCCCGCGCTTCATCAGCAGCATTAATACGGTGAGCAGGTCCTTGTCTTTTTTATCCGCCGTGTAAAAGTCGATGAGGTAGGGAATCATTTCCCAGCCATCTATTTCCACCAGTGCATTTTTATAATTCACACCCATCCGGCGGCTGCGGTTGGCCGACTCCCGGATCAATGCCATCACCGAATCGCGGTTGCTGCGTAAAAAATCCAGCTGCCGGCTGCTCCAGGTTTCTTCATCGCCTTCAGACACCAGGTACCCGAAGATCTCTTTGTGCTCATTGGCGTGGATCATATTTATGTCGCAATTTTGCGCATACATTTCCGGGTGTATCATCGCATAGGTGAACTTTTCGCGCAGCGACAGCGATTGATAAACGGTGTCTGTTAATGCGCTGATGCCTTCATCGCCGCTTTCGCCCGGTTTGTCTTTGATGGCCGCAATCTGCTTTTTTACATTGTCCAGTCCATAGGGAGGTACGGTGGTTTTCTGCCGGAATTCACGGTAAGCCATGGCCGCCTTTGGTGGCTGCTGGTAAGCCGCGTCCTGGGCCTGTGCCCCAAATAAGCAGGTATAAAAGAGCAGCAACAGTAACGATTGTTTCATTGAATTGATTTTTTCGGATCAGCTTTTGGTACTTCTTTTTTTGTAATAGTCCATAGCGGTTTTTAAAAGAAATTGTTCGGCAGCAGGGGAATAATGAATGGCCGATTGGTAATTGCTGCTTTTGCCATACAATTGTTCATAATAGGTGGTATGTAAAAAGTCATCAAAAGATCCCTGCTTCATTAATAAGATCAGCGTGGTAAGTATGTCCATGTCATTGGCTGCTTTATAATAGCGGATCATAAAAGGGATCATCTCCCAGCCATCTATAATGGTAATGGCGTTTTTATAATTGACACCCATTTTTTTACTTTCATCAACGGATCTTATGACCCAGGTCATTACAGAGTCTCTGTTGTCCTTGAGAAAGCGAACCTGCCGGTCGCTCAGGCTGTACTCATAAAAGGTTGTGATCAGGTTGCTAAATACTTTATCCGGTTCGAAGAGTTGCCGGGGAATGAGGCTGCAATTTTGCGCATATCGTTCCGGGTGTATCATGGCATAAGTAAATTTCTCCTGCAGAGACAGGGAACCGAAGGCTCCCATGGACAAAGGACTTTGGGCAAAGGGCCTACCGGTCTTTCGCTGTTCCAGGTCTATCAGCGCCTTAATTTTTGACAGACCATAGGAAGGGGTTGAGGCTTGCACTCTGAATGAAACTGCGGGAGCTGCGGTCTGCTGGCACCGGCCGGCATCAGCCGTCGTAAGTAAAACCGTCAGCATAAATAAGATGGCGCGATTCATAAACGGTAGTTTTAAAAATGAGGAATATGATTAAAGATCCTTAAATTTCTTTCTGATAGCCCACCACATCCAGCACTTTTCCGAATTTTTCCCCTACATTTTTGAAATGGGCGCATTTGACGTACCCGTTCTTCTCAAAAAAATGAATGCTCCGGTCATTGTCGCCGGAGATAATGGCCAGCAGGTTTTTAAAACCGGCCTCCCGCGCATGTGCCTCCAGTTGCGTAAGCGCTGTTTGCCCGATCCCTTTTACATAACAGTCATGCGCCAGGTAAATGGTCAGTTCGGCCGTTTTATCATAAGCCTGCCGCTTTTTATAATTGGTAAGGTAACAATATCCTGCCGGCTGCCCCTGGTTGTGGATCAGCCAGGATTTGAACCTGGGATGTCCGATATAGATAAATTCCTTTAGTTCGTCTGTAGTAACCGGTTCGGTATGAAACGTAGCGGTGGAATGGAGCACATACCAGTCGTAGATCTGCTTCACGGCCGGCAGATCTTCCGCCGCAAGTTCTTTAAGGGTGATATCGGGTCCCATATTATTGATAAGGCAAAGATATGTTTAGAATCCATATTGATCTACCAGGTAGATCAGGGCTGCCAGGTTCACGGCGCCCAACTCCAGCTCGCGTTTGTTTACGGCTTCAAACACATCGGAGCGCGCATGATGAATATCGAAATAGCGCTGCGAATCGGGCAACAGCTCCGCCATAGGCACATTTAGTTTTTCGTGGATAAACGATACGTCGGTACCGCCGCCGCCGCGGGTAAACTGGTTGGCCCCGTAAGGCTCCAGCAGCGGGATCCAGCTTTTTAACTGCGCAAACTGTGCATCATTGCAGGTAACGCCAAAGCCACGGGGTGTAAAACCGCCGGCATCACTCTCCAATGCCAGGAGGTGTTTTTCCTGCCTGTTTTTTGCAGCTTCATCTGCGTACCGGGCGCCACCTCTTGCGCCGTTTTCCTCGTTGGCAAAAAGCACAAAGCGGATGGTTCTTTTGGGTCTGTAGCCAAGGGCTTTGTAAGCTCTTAATATTTCAATGGTCTGCGTAATACCGGCTCCGTCGTCGTGGGCCCCTTCGCAAATATCCCAGCTGTCCAGGTGACCGCCCACAGTGATGATCTCGTTGGGGAATTCGGTGCCTTTTAATTCTCCAATAATATTATGTCCCTTTGCATCCGGCAGAAAATGTCCCATTGTTTTAAGGAATAATGATACAGGCGTTCCTTTACCAAGCTCGGCTGCCAGCCAGTCGGCGTCCTTTAGTCCAATGGCTACTGCGGGTATCTTTTTATAAGCGGAATCATACCGCGTGCCGCCGGTATGGGGGTTATTGTCAACGCTGTGGCTCATACTGCGTACCAGGCTGGCCAGGGCGCCGTATTTTGCAGCCAGGGAAGTGCCGCGCGTGCGGTATTTTACCGCATCGCCATAGGCTTCAAAAGTTCGTATGAACCGGGGATTGAAGGGATAATTATAAAAAACGATTTTTCCTTTTAGCTGGTCTTTTTTTGCCTCCAGCTCCTCAAAGGAACGGATAAGGATCACCGGGGCGTTAATGCCCTTTGTTCCGGTACCTTCCGTATTTCCCAGCGCCAATACATCCAGTGCCTTTTTTGTTCCATTGGCCAGGGTGGCCGTTGCCTGGTCGTTGCCGCCGCGTACCCAGTGGGGCACCATGCATTCCTGTTTAAAAGTACGTTCACTGCCGCTTTTTTGAAGCAGCTGATAGCCCCATGCCTCTGCCTGGTACATTTGAGGGGAGCCGGCCAATCTGCCCCCAATGGTTTTGGTAAGCGTTCTCAGGTTTTCGTAGGCCTGGCTGTTGACCAGTATTTCATCGGCGATCTTCCGGATAAATGTTTCATCTTTTGTTTGAGCCGGCAGGTTTAGCCAAAAAAATACGCCTGCGATCCAAAACAATTTTTTGCCCATGCTGTTATTTGTTTTCTGTAAAGGTAAAAGTTTACAAAAGATCTGGTTCTGAAAATTGAGGGGCGATTCATTTTTTACGGCAGGGAGATGGCCCGCCTGTTGTGCGGCGCAGTTTTAATGCCGTTGCATAACCGGGGTTCTACGAATTGTGGCGGTTAACAAAAAGGTGATATGCCCCGGAAAAGAACGGATCGGTAATTATCAAAGCAAAACATATCTTTGGGTATGCGAATTGGAATCGTTTGTTATCCTACCTACGGCGGAAGCGGTGTATTGGCAACAGAATTAGGGAAAGCCCTTGCGGAAAAAGGCCATTTTGTGCATTTTATCACCTACCAGCAGCCGGTGAGGTTAAACGGGTTTATTCCCAATATTTATTATCACGAAGTACAGGTACCTACCTACCCGTTGTTTGATTTTCCGCCTTATGAAACGGCGCTCGCAAGCACCATGGTGGATGTGATCAAGAACTATAACCTGGACCTGCTGCATGTGCACTATGCCATTCCGCATGCTTCGGCGGCCTATATGGCCAAAAAGATCGTGGAAAGAGAGGGCAAGCATATCCCGGTGATCACCACATTGCATGGAACGGATATTACCCTGGTTGGCCGCGATAAAACCTACGCCCCGGTGGTGGCTTTTTCTATCAACCAAAGCGATGTGATCACGGCCGTGTCCAATAACCTAAGAGAAGAAACCTATAAAAACTTTGATATCCGCAAAGACATCGAAGTGGTATACAATTTTATTGATGTTACCCGTTTCAATCATAAACCACTGGATGCTTTTAAAAAAGTGCTGGCGCCAAACGGAGAACGGATCCTGCTGCATGCGTCCAACTTCCGTAAAATAAAACGGGTGCAGGATGTGGTAAAGGTATTTTATGAAGTGCAAAAGAACATTCCTGCAAAACTGTTGCTGGTAGGGGATGGTCCCGAGCGGCAAACAGCGGAAGAGCATGGAAGAGAACTGGGGATCTTTGATAAGCTGGTATTTGTAGGTAAGCAGGAGCAGATGGAGGAGATCTTTGCGGTTGCTGATCTGTTCTTACTGACCTCCGAATATGAAAGCTTCGGACTGGCGGCGCTGGAGGCGATGGCATCCAGGGTGCCGGTTATTTCCACCAACGCAGGCGGATTGGGTGAAGTAAACGTAGAAGGGGTAACAGGGTTCCTGGCAAATGTAGGCGATGTAGCCACCATGAGTGAAAAAGCACTGTACATCTTAAAGGACGATACGATACTGAACGAATTTAAACAGCGGGCATTTGAGCATGCGCAGCAATTTAATATTGATGCGATCATACCCGAATACGAAGCTATCTACCGGCGGTTTTGTAAAGATTGTTAAAACGGGTTTAAAGCAATCAGCCTTCAGCTTTTGGCACAATGCTTATAGCTGAAGGCTGATGTATGAAAGCTGATAGCGAAATGCTTACAGCTCCTTTATCTTAAAATTCTTCCACCGTACTTTAATACCGCCGCCGTCGTGGATCTGAAGGGCGATAAAGCCGTTTGCCTGGCCGATTTTTTCGTCTTTCAGGTACACCATCTGATGTCCATTGAGCCAGGTGGTTACTTCATCTCCCACCACTTTAATGCGCATGGTATTCCACTGGCCTTCTTTCAGGATTTTTTCGTCTTCGGGTTTGGGTTTGATGATCCAGCCGCGGCCATAGGATTCATAAATACCACCGGTATTGTGATTGAGCGGGGCTACTTCCACCTGCCAGCCGCTGATTTTTACGCCTTCGATATCGGACCGGAAAAATACGCCGCTGTTGCCATTGGCCTCCTGTTTGAACTGGAGGGTGAGATCAAAGTTTTTATAAGATTTTTCAGTGGAGAGGTAACCATATTTTTTATCAGGTCCGCTTTCGCAAACCAGTTCCCCTTTATCTACATACCACTTTTCAGTACCATGTATTTTCCATCCGGTAAGATCTTTGCCATTGAATAAAGATGCTGCCTTTTTCTTTTGGGCATTTGCCGTTATAAGAACCGTGCAGAGCATCAGGAATAAAAAGCCTTTTTTCATTTTCAAGAAGTTTAATTTTTAGTAAGCGATCGGAAAACGTCTAAAATAAGCCAAATAATGGAAGGAACCTTCATTGGTGCGCCTTTTTTTGTTGAAATTCCTGTTGCAAAACAACGTATCCATGCGTTTTATAAATTAAACTTTTTATATGCGAACTTTTGCCATTTTGCTGCTCTGTATTTCATCATTAGCCGGTTGTAGCAAGTCCGGAAAGGAACGTCCGGTAAATTGCGATGAGCGGATGATCAAAAAATTTGAAGACCAGCTTAGTTGCAACGGGTATCCGGGTATGTACACGGTGCTGATGCGGGGCGCGTACCAGGGCAAGGCTGTTTATTTTGTAGAAACCGCTTGTATTGCCTGCAACACAGCGCCGCCTTCAAAAGGAACCCGGTGCGATGATACCGAGGTTACCTTCGGTAGCCGGGATCATCTGCAACAGGTTACGGTGGTAAAGGGTTGCCCAAACTAAACGGTATCTCCGGCGCGGCATCAGGCCTTTACAAGTAGCGTGGCATTGTCTACAGCCACGATTTTCAGCTGTTTCATACCCGATGGCATTTTCCAGGAAACTTCATCGTTTTTCCGGAATCCGATAATCGCCGCGGCCATTGGAGTAAAAATGGATATTTTTTTTGCCTGGATATCGGCTTCTCCGGGCATTACGATCTGGAATGTCCGTTCTTTTTGCGCATCAATGTCCAGGATCCGGACAGTTGAGCCGATACGGATGGTATCAGGGGGCAACGCCTCATCTTTTACGACAACGGCCCTGCTTAATTCATGTGCCAGGGTATTGTCTGGTTCTTCTGTTTTTTTATCCAGCACTACGATGGCTGTAAGTTTTTTATAATCGGATTCGCAAAGAATAACCGGGTTACTGTTCGTACTCATAATTAAAAAAATAAATGATTAGAAAAAAATAATGCAAAAAGGGATAGCCGGAAAGCTGTTAAAGAAGCTGACCAGCGGGGCGCAGGAGATAGGCCTTTGTATGTATATAACACAGATGCATTGGGGGCAAAGTTACCTCAAAACCCGGAGGTTGCCAAATTGCAGAGGAGAGATGCCACTGAAGCACTGAAACACAGAAGCTTCAGACTTTTGTTGGAGAGACCATCAGAAAACCTGTGTTCCTAAGCCCCGGTGGCTATTGATACCGGGAAGTAGAAATAAAAAGCTCAGTGGTTCTTTGCTCAGCGGCCGGCCTTCGTCTTTCTTTTTCCTTCAATATCCGGTAAAAAACCGGTTAAAAGGCCAATCAACGGAAGGAATGAACAGATATAAAAGACGTATTTAATGCTGGTGGCATCTGCCAGATTTCCTAACAATGCAGAGCCGATACCAGCCATTCCAAAGGCGAAGCCAAAGAACAGCCCTGAGATAAGACCCACTTTTCCGGGTATCAGTTCCTGCGCATAAACAAGAATGGCCGAAAATGCCGAAGCCAGGATCACCCCTATGGGAATGACGAGTACAACCGTCCAGAAAAGATTTACATGTGGCAGCAATAACGAAAACGGCGCTACCCCCAATATGGATACCCAGATCACATATTTGCGTCCGATACGGTCGCCCACCGGTCCGCCGATAAGGGTTCCGGCTGCAATGGAGAACAGGAATACGAACAAATAAACCTGGGATGCCGATACCGATACATGAAATTTATCGATGAGGTAAAAGGTAAAATAGTTGGTTAAACTGGCCATGTAGAAATACTTGGAAAAAATGAGGACCAGTAAAACCGTTACGGCCAGTGCTACTTTGCTCCTGGGTAGGGGAGGAGCCACGGCTGTGGTAGCGGTTCTTTTTTTGCGGTGCTCCCGGATAATACCTTTATACCATTTGCCAATATACGAGAGGATGACCATTGCAATAAGCGCCACCAGCGAGAACCAGATAATACTGAACTGTCCGTGTGGTACAATGATCCAGGCGGCCAGCAGTGGTCCCAGGGAGCTGCCGAAATTACCTCCAAGCTGAAATACAGACTGGGCAAGACCTTTGCGCCCGCCGGAAGCAGTATGGGCCATCCGCGATGCTTCGGGATGAAAAATGGAGGAGCCTACGCCGATCAGGCAAACGGCCATCACCATTACCGGGAACCGGCTTGCATTTGCAAGAATGATGAGTCCTATAAGCGAAAATCCCATGCCGGCCGCGAGGGAATAGGGCTGGGGCTTCCGGTCGGTATACATACCCACAAACGGTTGCAGCAATGAAGCGGCCAGCTGAAACGACAGGGTGATCAGGCCGATCTGCGCAAAACTTAATGCATAGCTGGTTTTGATAATAGGGTAAATGGCCGGTATCAGCGATTGAATGGTATCATTTAATAAATGGGAAACGCTCAACGCAATTAATATCGGAAAGATGGTTTCTTCGGCTCTTTTTTCGGTTATCGCTGTCATTTTCTTCAGATAAATTAGGGGTTCATTGCTGTACCGGATTGCAAAGGTAAAGCGGATCGTTGAAACAGATGTCTGTTTATGGATAAGCGGTATTATGAATACGGGCGTTCGTTTGCTGCCGGTGGGCAGCATCAGCTACAACAACGCAGCAGTCATCAACCCATCATTCCTGGTGTATGCTGTTTTTTTAAGATGCCTGCCCGCGTACCCTTATTATGTGAACGTACCCGGTCGCTGGCGGAGCGCACCACAAAGCGGCGTTGCCCCGTCGCAATTACCCTGTTTTCAATAACTGCTGATAGGCCCGGTGTACGGCATCAAAATTAAAAGAGGCCACCGTTTGTGTCATCAGCGAACGGATCTGTTCTGTACATAAATTCTGAATGCTTCCTTCGTGGGGATCTTTAATGGTGGTTTGCTCCGGTACCTGATAAGTGCCATCGTCTACAGAGCGGCCCACCTGGATATAGGCATCACGGAAGGGGGTTCCTTCCAGCACCAGCTGGTTCACCAGGTCTACGGTAAACAGGTACTTGTATTTTTCGTCTTTTAAAAGATCGGGCTTTACGTCAATGTTGGAAAACATCAGGCCGGCCATCTCAATACAATCCCTCAGCGTTTTAAATGCGGGAAATAGATGCTCCTTCAGTAACTGGAGGTCGCGGTGGTAACCAGATGGCAGGTTGGTGGTCATCATCAGGATTTCATTGGGCAATGCCTTTATGCGGTTGCAATGCGAGCGGATCAGCTCAAATACATCCGGATTTTTTTTATGTGGCATAATGCTGCTGCCGGTTGTTAATTCCGGTGGGAAGCTGATGAAGCCAAAGTTCTGGTTCAGATATAAGGTGGCATCCATGCTCATCCGAGACAGGGTGTCTGCGATGTTGGCCAGTGCCTGGGCAACTACCCGTTCGGCTTTACCGCGGCCCATTTGTGCATATACCACGTTATAGTTGAGGGTGGCAAAACCCAGCAGTTCTGTTGTAAGTGTCCGGTTGATCGGGAACGAGGATCCATAACCGGCTGCCGAACCCAGCGGGTTTTTGTTGATGATATCGTAAGCCGCTTTGAGGCTGATCAGGTCGTCTACAAGGCTTTCCGCATAGGCACCAAACCAAAGTCCGAAGGAAGAGGGCATGGCCAGTTGCAGATGGGTATACCCGGGCAGCAGGAAGCTTTTATATTTTTCGCTTTGGGTTTGTAACAGTTCAAAGAAGGGGGTAATAGCGTTAACCGTTGTTTCAATTTCGCTGCGCAGGAACAGTTTCAGGTCTACCAGCACCTGGTCGTTCCGGCTGCGGGCGCTGTGTATTTTTTTACCGGCTTCGCCGATGCGCTGGGTTAGTAAGAGTTCTACCTGGGAATGAATGTCCTCCACATCTTCCTGTAATTCAAAAGCACCGCTCTGGATATCGGTATAGATGTTGCGCAGGGCGGCCTGCAGCTCGGTGAGTTCGTCTTTTTTTAAGAGTCCCACCGATTCCAGCATTTGAATATGTGCCAGTGAGCCCAGTACATCAAAGGGGGCCAGGTATAGGTCCATTTCACGATCCCTGCCTACCGTAAAGGTTTCTACTTCTTTTAAGGAGTCTGTATTTTTTTTCCAAAGCTTCATACTTCAGTTACAAGTTACAAATTTTAAATTGCAGGTTATTCTGCGGATGGATAATTATTCCAGTTATTTTCAACCCAGTCGATAAATTTATTAATTTGTTTGCTAAGCCCCGTATAATTTTCTCTTACGGTTTCGTAGCCTTCTTTATCTGTTAAAGATTTTGTTTCAAAGAGATAATCGAGATGTTCGATTGTTTCATCGCATTCTGTATGAGCGTAGGTGAGGTATCGGATGAATTCTGCTTTGTATCTTTTCCTTCCATAGCCTTCAACAATAGCGGTTGATACTGCCTTTGAAGATCGGCGTATCTGGCTTCCTTCTTCAAAGCATTCAAATTTAGGTAATTGCAGACTTATCCTATGGATCTCAATGGCCAGTCTGTGTGCTTCCCGATAAATATTTAAGTCTCTGTAACTTTTCATTTTTATAGGAATTAAACCTGTAATTTGTATCCTGTAACCTGTAATCCTCAGATCACCACTCTTCCCACGATCTCAATATAATCGTTAATGCCACCCTCGACTTCATGCAGGTAGATGTATTCATCTGCGGTATGACTGCGGGCAGAGTCGCCGGGACCCATTTTCAACCCCGGGAACGGCATCAGCGCTTTGTCGGAAGTGGTAGGCGAGCCGTACGTGGTTTTCCCCATGGCAATGCCGGCCTGTACAATGGGATGATCCAGTGAAATGGAGGTGGAGCGCAGGCGGGTAGACCGGGGCTTCACTTCACTGGAAACGTTCTGCCGGATGGCGTCCAGGATCTCTTCAAAGCTGTACAATTCATTCAACCGTACATCCACCACATATTTACAGGAGGAGGGTACTACGTTGTGCTGTTTGTTTTCGGTTTCAATAACAGTGCAGGTCATGCGGCTGTCGCCCAGCAGCTCCGATACTTTTTCAAAGCGGTATGAGTGAAACCATTCAATATCCTTAAGCGCTTTGATAATGGCATTTTCCCCTTCATTGCGGGCGGCATGCCCGGCTTTTCCCTGTGCGGTACAGTCCAGTACCATTAAGCCTCGTTCCGCCACTGCCATTTGCAGTTTGGTGGGCTCACCCACGATGGCAAAATTTATGGGCGGAAGAATATTTACAGCCGCTTCAATGCCGTTGTAACCGGAGATCTCTTCTTCGGCACTGGCCACCAGCATCACATTATATTTGAGGTTTTCTTTTTCGTAATAATAGATAAACGTTGCGATCAGCGATACCAGGCAGCCACCGGCATCATTACTGCCAAGCCCGAATAATTTTCCGTCTTTTTCAATCGCTTTAAACGGGTCAAGGGTGTATTTCGGGTTGGGCTTTACCGTATCGTGATGCGAATTCAGCAGCAATGTTGGCTTGGCATCATCAAAATATTTGTTTTTGGCAATGATGTTGTTCCCCAACCGTTTGGTGGGAACCTGGTACTTGTCCAGGTAGGCAATGATCAGCTCTGCGGTCTGGTCTTCTTCTTTGCTGAAACTGGGTGTTTCAATCAATTGTTTTAACAGCGCTACTGCTTCCTGGTAAAGTTGTTCCTGCATAAAATAGAATTATAGCCCTGGGGCCTGTTTAATAAATCAATGTTCCTTCGTTATCGTTTGTGGTATTTTTGATCAGATCGCGGGCATCACCGATCAGCACCTGGGCTACGCCTGCGTCAATGGCAGCAAAGGCATTGTCTATTTTGGGAAGAATGCCTTCGAACAGTTTCTTTTCTTCTTTGAGTTGCTGATAATACGTGCGATCCAGCTTGCGGATCACGGAGGCGTCATTGTCGACGTCTTCCAGTACCCCTTTCTTTTCAAAGCAATAGATCAGGCGTACATTGAAAAGCGCAGAAAGTGCAACGGCTAATGAAGATGCAATCGTATCGGCGTTTGTATTGAGTATATGCCCGTTGCCATCATGTGTAAGCGGGGCAAACACGGGGGTGATGCCGTTTTGGAGAAAAAAGTGAACCGTGGAATATTGGATACCTGTTGTTTCTATATCGCCCACCCATCCGTAATCGATCGTTTTTACCGGCCGTTTTTTTGCCGGGATAATATTGGCGTCCGCACCGGTAAGCCCGATGGCATTCGTGCCCAGCGCCTGTAGCTGTGCCACGATCTTTTTGTTTGCCAGTCCGCCGTATACCATGGTTACCAGGTCGATGGTCTCATCATCGGTGATCCGTCTTCCATCTACATATTTTGATTCAATGCCAAGCTGTGCCCCGATCTTTGTGGCGATCTTTCCGCCGCCATGTATCAGGATTTTGGCGGCCTGTATTTTGGAAAAGTCGGCCAGGAAGGTTTCCAGCGCTCCGGGATTGTCAATAATGTTCCCGCCTATTTTTATGATAAAGAGCGCATTTTGAATACCCTCGGTTGAACTATGGTCCTTTTCTTCTGTGCTCATTGCAATTTTTTTAACTCTTTTTCAATATGATGCTCCAGTTGTTCTTTATCCGGCAACCGGATCAGGTATTTTTGTATAAACAGGTTTTCGTCCATCCCGGCCGTGGCATATTTAACCAGCGCATGATCTTTTTCTGCAACCAGTAAAATACCAACCGGGGGGTTGTCGTCCTGTTCACAGATTTCCTGTTTAAAGTAATTCAGGTAGGTGTTTAACTGCCCGATATCTCCGTGTTCAAAAGCTCCGATTTTTAATTCAATAAGTACATGGCATTTGAGAACACGGTGGTAAAAAACGATATCGATAAAATAATAGGTGTCGCCTATTAAGATACGTTTTTGTCTTGCTTCAAAGCAAAAGCCATTGCCCAGTTCAATGATAAATTCCTGCAGGTTGTCGAGTAAAGCGATTTCCAGATCGGATTCTTCCACAACCGGCTTTACACTGATATTTAAAAATTCGAAAGCATAGATATTTTTGATGATATCAACAGGCGCCAGCGGTTTTGTTTTTTGCTGAACCAGTTGTGCCAGTTTTTCCGGGTGTCCGGATAAGCCGCTGCGCTCAAAATACAGGCTATTGATCTGCCGTTTTAATTCGCGTACGCTCCAGGTGCCTTTTATACATTCGATTTCATAAAAAGATCGTTTCAATAGATCCTCTATTTTGCTCAGCTCTATTAAATGCGAAAAAGATAAGCGGCTGATGATTTTTTCGGAAGGTACGGTTACCGGTATACCGGGAGGCTGATTGTTTTGTATCGCCGGCAATAGCGGTTGTAATTGGTCAGACACCGTCTGACCAATTGTAGTTTGTTGATTTTCAATTTGAAAAAATGATCTTAATTGGTCAGACACCGTCTGGCTTATTTGAGGGTATGCCAGGTAAAACTGCCGGAACAATTTAAGATTGGTTGCGGAAATACCATTGATTTTTACTGTTGCCGCAATTTTTTCAAGAAGCTGCTGCCCATATGTTGCCCGCTCGTATCCCTTTTGTTCAAACTCAACAATGTAATAACCAATCAGCCAGTTGCGCAGGGTCAGTGCCCGGTTTACAGCACCTGCAGCTTCTGCCTGTAACCGCTGATGCACCTGTTCAATGGCTGTTATCAATTGTTTGAAATCATTCATGCGGCAATCACATGTATTAGAACTTGTAGCAACTTTATCGTTTCAATGTCAGGAATTGAGTTGGCTCAACAACTCGCTTAATACTGCCTGGGCTGCCCATACACGGTTTCCGGCTTCCTGGGTTACAATGCTGTGCGAACTGTCCAGCACTTCATCGCTCAGCTCCACATTTCTCCGTACCGGCAGGCAATGCATCACTTTTGCGTTATTGGTAGCCGATAGCTTGTCCAGCGTCAGCATCCAGGAAGGATCGTTGTTGTAAATTTTAGCATAGTCGGTGTATGTGCTCCAGTTCTTCACATATACATAATCGGCATCCTTCAGCGCCTCGTTCTGGTCATGGAGGATCGTGGCATTCCCGGAGAACGCCGGGTCCAGTTCATAATCTTCCGGATGAGTGATCACAAAATCCACTTCGCCCCAGGCGTTCATCCACTGCGAAAAGCTATTGGCCACACATTGCGGCAATGGCTTTACATGTGGTGCCCAGGTAAGCACTACTTTCGGTTTCCGTTTTTCCTTGAATGTTTCTTTGATGGTGATCACATCCGTAAGGCTCTGCAACGGGTGCAGGGTGGCCGTTTCCAGGCTCAGCACCGGGATGCCGGAGTATTTGATGAACTGGTTTACATACAGCTCACTGTAATCATCCTCTTTGTTGGCCAGCGAGGGAAAGGTACGGATGGCCAGGATATCGAAATACTGTCCCATAATGGGTGCGGCATCTTTTACATGCTCCGAGGTGGAACCGCTCATGATGGCTTCATCCTCAAACTCCAGCTTCCAGCCTTCCGATCCTACGTTGAACACGATGGGCTCCATACCCAGATTCTGCGCGGCGATCTGTGTACTTAAACGGGTACGCATACTGGGGTTTAAAAACAGGCACCCGATCCGTTTTCCAGTACCAAGGGTTCTATCTTTAAACGGGTTGGCTTTATAATCCAGTGCTTTTGACACCAGCGCATTGATGTCGGTAACATCATGCGCGCTTATGAAGTTTTTTGCTTTTAAAAGAGACATTGTATGGTATCGGTTCTTAGTTGTCTTTATTGAATGATATAAAAGAGCAGTACTGCTTTCGTTATTCCATATCCCGTTCGTTCCGCAATGCTACAGCAACCAGGTCGTTTTGCTGGCGAAGGTTGGCTTCCGGCAGGTACTGACTGCTTCGGAAATGAGTGTCAACACCGGCGTTCCGGTTGTACCGACCGATGAACGATTGTAAGCATTTGCCGGGCATTACACCGTGGCATGCAGCGCCGCAATTTCCTCTTTGATGGCCTCCATAAATTCCTCGGCATCTTTTTTCTTTAATGCTAAAGAAGGCAGCAGCCGGATCACATTGGGTTTGGCCTCTCCGGTAAATATTTTATGATTGTTCAGCAGGTTTCTTTTCAGGGCACCCAGTTCTTCAGGAACGTCGAAGCCGATCATCAGTCCGCGGCCTCTTACATTTTTTATTTCCGGAAGTGCCGCCAGCTCTTCGCGCAGGTATTTACCCACCATTACCGCGTTGCCCATCAGTTTTTCTTCGCGGATCACTTCCAGCACGGCCAATGCGGCTGCACAGGCCAGGTGGTTTCCGCCAAATGTGGTACCCAGCTGAAAATGTTTGGGCTGAATATGTGGAGCAATGATGATACCCGCTACCGGAAAACCATTCCCCATACCCTTTGCCATCGTATAGATATCGGCATTTACACCTGCAAAATCATGGCTGAAAAATTTTCCGCTGCGTCCATAACCACACTGCACACTATCGGCGATATACAGGGCGCCGTATTTGGTACACAGTGCCCGGATCAGTTTTAAAAAGGATTCGCTTGCGATATTGATACCGCCAACGCCCTGGATCCCTTCAATGATCACGGAAGACACTTCCTTGCCGTGCTTGTCAAAATAGGCTTCCAGTGCCTCTTCATCATTAAAGGGGAGGAACACTACATTGTCGGTTTCATTTACAGGTGCTACAATATTCTTGTTATCGGTAGCGGCCACGGCCAGCGAGGTTCTTCCGTGAAATGCCTTATTAAAAGCAATGATCTTTTTGCGACCGTTATAGAACGATGCCAGTTTTAAAGCGTTTTCATTGGCTTCTGCGCCAGAGTTACAGAGGAAGAGCTGGTAGTCTTCCTTACCTGAAACCTCTCCGAGTTTCTTCGCCAGCTCCTGTTGCAACGGTATCCGGATGGAGTTGGAATAGAACGCGATCTTTTCCAGTTGCTCCTCAATTCGTTTTACCCAGTGCGGATGTGTGTGTCCGATACTGATAACAGCGTGTCCGCCATAAAGATCCAGGTACTGGTTGCCCTGGTCATCCCAAACATACGACCCTTTTGCTTTTACAATAGTAACATCGTTCAAAGGGTAAACATCAAATAAATTCATTATACCGTTGGTTTAAAAAAAATATGCCTGTAACCAGGCAATCGAGGCTATAAAAATAAGCAAAAATGTTCATAGTTCATGGTAAATGGTTCACCGGTCATAATCACTCCTGTTATTCATGAACCGTGCTCCATTCACCATGTACCATCGCTCTAATTCAGCATTCCGGGTTCCTTTACAATTTGGGCCCTGGGTTCTTCCTTGATCTTTGTCCATCCTCCCGCCACATTCCGGAGATTATGAAGCCCCTGCCTTTTCAAAACGGATGCTGCAATCACACTGCGCGTGCCTCCGCCGCAATGCAGATACAGGTTGTCCTTATCTTCAATGGCAGAAACGCGCAACGGATCATTGAGCTCGCCTAAGGGCAGGTTTACGGCGTCCTTTAAATGGCCTTCTGCATATTCGATGGGTTTCCGTACGTCCATAACAATCAGGTGTTCATCAAACGGAATGTCCATCATCAGCTCATCCGGCTCTACATCAATGATCATATCCAGGGGCTTGCCGGCGCTGGCATATGTGTTAAATCCTCCTTCGAGGCTTCCGGCAAGCTGATAGCCCAGTTGCCGGAGCCGTTCTGCCGCCGGTGCCGCCGCTCCATCTTCGGTTACGAGCAAAACCGGTGTTGCTTTATCCAGTACTGCGGTTACCCACTCATCAAACTGTTTTGCACCGAAGGGCACATGGATGCTTCCGGGGATAAAACCTACTTTAAATAATTCGGTAGGCCTTGTATCCAGGAGCACCGGGCCGTCTCCGGCGATCTGTAAAAAATCGTTCAACGCTAATGTCTTCATTGCTTCTCTGTTTAAACTGCCGCAAAGTTATGGGTAAAAAAAAGTACCGCTCTCATAAAAAGAGGGTACTTGGGAAGATCTTAAAAGGCCTTAAGAATTAACCAAGAAGATCGGACACAAAACGGTTTAAATCCTTCATACGATCGGTGTTTACCGTGTAGTAAATGAATTTTCCGTCGCGCTCTGTGTTTACAAATTCCGCCTTGCGGAGAATCGCAAGGTGTTGTGAGGCTACCGACTGCTCAATACGTAGTTTTACGTAAATCTCAGTAACGGTGATTTTGTCCTGGGTGTCGATCAGCTTCAGAATTTGCTGTCGTAATTTGTGGTTAAAGGCTCTCAGGATCAAGGCTGCTTTTTTTACATTGAGAGTATCAACAGTGATGTGGCTACTGTTTTCTTTTTTTAACGTAAAAGAAATCTGGTAATTGCTCATTGTTCTGTATAAATAGAGTTTATTTGAATGGCCAACAAAGTTATATATCCATTTAAATTATTTGATATTTGCTGGTATTAAAATCGTATATAAATTTCCTTAATTTAACTTTTGTTAAAATGTACCGCTTTTAAATAAAAAGGCTCAACGTATGAAAGATCGGCAAACTGATTTTCCCGATAGTGCTTAATCGTTAAAAATGGCATATCTGCTGCACTGTAACGGGTATTGCTAAAGACTGCGTTTGAATGTTTTATAGTGGCCTGCAATTTGTTCACCGCATTTCCGGTAAACAGTATCGGGTGATTTGCAAGCAAATCCTCGAAACTGTGTTCGTACACAATCAATGCCTCCGGGGGGCGCACGATTGTTAAATCTTTTTTGTATACGGCGGCATAAATTTCCATTCTCCGTGCGTCGATAGCCGGGCAAATAAGGGCGTCTTCCGGCATTTCTTTTACAGAATGGGCCATAATTTCCAGCGTACTTAGGCAAATAAGTGGTTTATGCAGGGCAAAACACAAACCTTTTGCTGTGGCCAAACCGATCCTTAACCCGGTATAAGAACCCGGGCCATTGCTTACGGCAACGGCATCTAAGTGATTCATTGATAATCCGTTTGATGCAAAAAGCTCCCGGATGGCATGACCGATCCAGGATGCATGGGCGGTGGTGGCGGCGTTTTCCGTATAGGCGATTATTTTTTCATTGTCAGATATGCAAACGGATGCATAATCCACCGCTGTGTCAATATTTAAAAACAATGCCATTTCACAAAAATAACACAAACAGCTTTTTGTGCATGCAATTCATTCAAACTATATTCGTTTTCAAATACGTTCTAATGGAAAAGAAAATTATTACCACCGACAAAGCTCCTGCTCCCATTGGCCCTTATAACCAGGCGGTACTGGCAGGTGATACCTTATATATTTCCGGTCAGGTATGCATTGATCCGCAAACAGGGGAACTGAATAATGGCAATCTTGAGGAGGAAACGCACCAATGCATGCGCAACCTGGCGGCGATCCTGGCGGCGGCGGAACTGGATTTTTCCCATGTGATCAAATCAACCATTTTTATTACGGATATGCATCGCTTTGCAGAAATCAACAGCGTTTATGGTCAATATTTTACAGCTGATTTCCCCGCCCGTGAAACCGTTCAGGTAGCGGCGCTTCCCAAATTTGTAAATGTAGAGATCAGCATGATTGCTGTGCGGTAGGTGCAGCATCAGCTTTCAGCCTTCAGCCTTCAGCAATCAGCAATCAGCGCCATTCCTTCAAAAAGCAGTGCTAAAAGCTGATTGCTGAAGCCTGGCTGCCCGTCATTTTACAAATTCGTGGTAGAAGCTCCCGATAACTGTTGTACCTTTGCATCCCAATTATTTTTGATATGGTTCGAAATCAGGAGGTGCTACAGGATGTAGTCATCAAGTTTGCAGGAGACAGTGGCGATGGTATGCAATTGACCGGAACGCAGTTTACCAATAATACAGCTTTATTAGGGAATGATCTTTCAACATTTCCCGATTTTCCCGCCGAGATACGGGCTCCGCAGGGTACCCTTCCCGGGGTGAGCGGCTACCAGCTTCGGTTTTCGTCGGACAGCATTTTTACGCCGGGTGATAATTACGACGTACTGGTGGCGATGAATGCCGCCGCATTAAAGGCCAATCTTGCTACCCTGAAAAAGGGCGGAAAGATCATTGTAAATACCGATGGGTTTGATTCAAAAAACCTGCGGCTGGCCAATTATCCGGATGGTGAGAACCCGATTGCGGATGACAGCCTGCAGAACTATGAGGTCATTAAGATGGATGTTACTAAAATGACCCGTGAGGCGCTGAAGGAATTTACCATGGGTACGAAGGAAAAAGACCGGGCCAAAAACATGTTTGTGCTGGGCTTTTTATATTGGATGTACGACCGGGATATGGAAAGCTCGGTTAATTTTTTGAGGGAAAAATTTGAAAAACGCCCGGAGATCCTGGACAGCAACATAAAAGTATTGCAGGCCGGGTATAACTACGGAGAGACCACGGAAGCGTTTACAACCACTTATAAGGTAGAAAAAGCACGCATGGAGCCCGGAACCTACCGCTCCATTATGGGAAACCAGGCGCTGGCCCTGGGCCTGATAGCAGCTTCGCAAAAAAGCGGCTTGCCCATGTTCCTGGGAACCTATCCCATTACACCCGCTTCGGATATCCTACATGAATTAAGCCGGCACAAGAATTTTGGCATCCGTACCTACCAGGCGGAGGACGAAATTGCCGCGATCAGTGCCGCCATCGGTGCTTCCTACGGCGGATCGCTGGGGGTTACCACCACATCCGGACCGGGAATGGCCTTAAAAACAGAAGCTATGGGACTGGCGGTGATGCTGGAGATCCCGCTGGTGATTATCGACGTACAGCGTGGCGGACCTTCTACGGGGCTGCCTACAAAAACTGAACAGTCGGACCTCCTGCAGGCTTATTACGGCCGCAACGGTGAGTGCCCGATGCCGGTGATCGCTGCCGCTTCCCCGGCGGATTGTTTTGATGCGGTGTATGAAGCGGTAAAGATCAGTGTGCAGCATATGGTACCCGTTATCCTTTTAAGCGATGGATATATTGCCAATGGTGCGGAGCCCTGGAAGTTTCCAACAGAAGATTCCCTGCATCCCATTCACGTAAAATTTAAAACAGAGCTGGGACATCATGAAGATAAATTCCAGCCGTATATCCGGGATGAAAACCTGGTGCGCCCCTGGGTAGTGCCTGGTGCAAAGGGCCTGGAACATCGCATCGGCGGAATCGAAAAACAGAATATTACCGGCAATATCAGCTATGATCCGGCCAATCACCAGCAGATGGTAAAGATCCGCCAGGAAAAGGTAGATAAGATCGCGGAATTTATTCCCGAGCAAAAAATAGATACCGGCAAGCCGGAAGGCGATGTGCTGGTGCTGGGATGGGGATCTACCTATGGCGTCATCAAATCGGCAGTACTGGAATTACAGGCGCGCGGAAAATCGGTGAGTCATGCACATCTCCGGCATTTAAGACCCTTCCCCAAAAACCTGGGTGAGCTGCTACGGCGTTTCAAAACCGTACTGATCCCCGAGATCAATAACGGTCAGCTGATAAAGATCATCCGCGATCAATACCTGATCGATGCGAAAGGATATCATAAGATCATGGGCGTTCCCATTACCAAACAGGAGTTGATCGAGGAGATTGAAAATTATTTTTAATAGATTTTTCCAATAAAGTAAAAGGCAGTTGTGGCAACGTGCACAGCTGCCTTTTGCATGGGTAACCAGTCCAAATGCATTCTGGACTCAGGGTAACCGCAGGGCGCGAAAGCGCAATTCTTTCAGGGGATTTCCGCCATCAATAAATAACCGTCCTTTTTTTGTTAGTGCTTTTGCAATGCTTGCTAGTGCCAGTGGCTCCAGTTGCGGGTGCCGGCCGTCCAGGGCGCCTACGCGAACCGCAAATGCCAGATCAAATAACGGAACGCCGGCCGGTAGTTCAAAGTCTTCGATAGCACTTTGCTGAAAGCCGAGAAGCCCGGCGGCTATTTCCTCCGTAGCGCTTTTCAGGGCTTGCTGGATGGCTTTGGCCGACCGGTCTACCCCAAGCACGTAACCATTGCCGATGCGTTTTGCAATGGCCCGGGCCGCAACGCCGGGTCCGCATCCGATTTCCAACACGCGGATGCCACTCCAAAGGGGAAGGGCATTTACAATGGCGGCCAGGCGGGGCGAAAGATCCATGGGATGATGTTTTTGGTAAAATTGTATCCGGAAACGTTTGGGAACGCCGATCCCGGAAGAAGCGGGTATTACCCGAAAATAGCGATTTAATACTAAAAACGCGGCAGATAGAGTATCTTTAGGAGGAAGCAAAAAACCCTAAAGCCGGCCTGCTTTTACCAAGGCCCGTTCAATCTAAAACCTCCGGAGATGGCCGCCTCTAAGAAATTAACGGTAACCGATTTCCTGCAAAGCCCCAGGGTGCAGGAGCAGCTGGCAACGCTGAGAGCCGCCTTTGGCACCAACGGGGAGCACCTGGTGATTTCGGATACGTTGGATGGAGATGGCCATCAATATGTAAATCTTGTTCAAAAAGGAGGCGGCGTATTGGGTGTGGCCCTGGTAGGATATACCTATGTTCTTGAGCAGATGGGCATCCGCTTTATGCGGCTTGCCGGAACCAGCGCGGGTGCCATCAATACCGCGTTGCTGGCCATTACCGGGAAGAAGGAATCGGAAAAATCAGCAAAGATCCTGGAAGCGATCACTGCACTGGATTTTTTTGATCTTGTTGACGGCCATCCGGCAGCCCGCTGGCTGATCAAAAACTTTATCACCAAAAGCAGCTTTTTAGTAAAAATAAAAAGATGGGCAAACGGGTTGGGGATCTTTTATTCCCTGTTGCTGGCCGTTACGTTTGTATGCCTTTGGTTATTGCCGCACAATGCACCGATGCGGCAATTTACGCAAACGCTGGTAGTGCTGTTGCTGGTCATAACGCTGTTGCTGGGCGTGCTGGCCTGGTATATCAGCCGCCTGTTAAAACGGCTGCGTTCCAGTGGTTACGGGATCAACCCGGGTGATTTCTTTTATGATTGGCTAAAGCAGCTGATGAAAGAAAACGGGGTTACAAACCTGGAAGACTTTCGTCTTAAGGCAGGCCAGCCGGTGGACGGGCTTCATTTGCGGCAGGAACATCGCGATGGTTTAACGGGTCTGGTCCCGGATGTAACGGTAATTGCATCAGAGCTGATCACCGAGAATAAGATCGAGTTTCCGAAAATGTGTAACCTGTTCCGGCCGCCCGACCGGTTGCATGAATTGCATCCCGCCGGACTGGTACGGGCTTCTATGGCCATTCCGCTGTTTTTTGAATCCTATTTTATTTATGGGATACCCCGAACCAACGAAGACGTAAAAAAAGCATGGCTGGATACATTTGGCGAAAAGGAACCACCTGGAGAAGCCCGTTTCGTAGACGGAGGTATTTTATCCAATTTTCCCATTAATATTTTTTACAATCCCACAGTTGTAGTGCCGCGGCTGCCGGTATTTGGGATTGACCTGGATGACAGCAGTCCGGGCGATACCGGGAAAAATACCGCGGCCTGGACCTTGAGCGGGTATTTTTTCAGGATCTTTAATACGGTACGGAATTATTACGACAAGGATTTTCAACTCAAGAATAAAGTCTACTCCCGTGGTATTGGCCGCATTGCATTACCGGATTTCAACTGGCTGAATTTTTTTATTACCGATAAGGAAAAGCTGGTGTTGTTTGAACGGGGGGCAGAAGCTGCAGCACGGTTTTTACTGAACTTTGACTGGGAGGCGTATAAACAGGAGCGAAGCGTGATGCAGGTAACGCTGGAAACCAGGAAGCAACAACAGCCATAGAGAAATGATTGGGTATTGAAGCGTTAAGTAACAAAACACGAAAAACGGATCGCTGACCGCTGACGACTTTCCTCAATGCTCAAAAAATCGTAATTTCAATACAAATTCTATTTTATGAGCGCCCCTGTTAACTGGCCTGTGGCCATCCAACCGCTTTTAAAAAAATACAAAGCCACCAAACATCCGCTCGACTATAAAAACACCTACCAGCTATTGGTAGTGGTGGTGCTTTCGGCACAGGATTCGGACCGGCATATCAACCAGATCGCGCCGGCATTCTTTCATGCTTTTCCTACTATGACGGCACTCTCAAAAGCTACGGAAGCCGCCATTGCAGGGCAGATCAGCGATGTGCGCAACTTTGGAAATAAAGCCAAATGGCTTTTGGAAATTGCACAATCCTTAAAAAAGGATGCTGCTATTCCACTAAACCTGGAGGCGCTTACGGAATTGAAAGGCATCGGCCGGAAATCGGCAAACGTAATTCTTCGTGAAAGCGGCAAACCACCGGAAGGGGTGATCGTAGATCTGCATGTGGTACGAGTTGCACCCCGTCTTGGAATAGCCACCGGCTCCGACCCAAAGAAAATAGAAAAGCAAATCATGGATGCACTCCCGCAAAAGGACTGGGACGCCGGTATGGCCATTTCTTTTTTGGGAAGGGAGATCTGCCGCCCTACAAATCCCAAATGCGAAACCTGCCTGATGAATAAAGTCTGCTTGTTTTACAACAGTCATTAAAACCATGGTAGTGCAAAGCGCCTGCCGGTGACCGGCAGCTTTCCTTAGCAGCGTACACCGTGTAAAAGCCGGTGCCATAGCGGAACAGGACCTGCCGTTTCGGAGCGGTCAAGATTTTAGAAAAACATCTGGTGCTATTTTAGGATCGCGGGTTGGGCTTTCGAGAACAGCTATCCGGCCTGCATGACACAGCAGGATGGTTCAACCCTTATTATCATTTATTTTTGAAAGGAACAATGCGGGTTATAGAAATTACCGGGACATCAAGGATCGTTGTGTTCCGGATATGGTTGCTGTTAAACGATTATTATGGATGGCCACAGGGATTGTGAAGAAAATTTTCCATAATTTTCATCGCTTATAGTCAGAGTTAATATTTTAAAGGGTTGGAAATTTCCTGGACAGGTATTGAAGTGGGGGACAAGGACGCGTATTCGCATGCGTACAGGAAGCTGTATGAGCGATTTTATAACTATGGTGTAAAATTAGTGGAAGACAGCGCACTGGTAGAAGACGTGATCCAGGAGATCTTGATGACGTTATGGGTAAACCGCGAGGGCCTGAGGGCGATAAAAAACCCGGATGGATATTACTACGTGCTTTTCAGGAGAGCATTGAGCAAGCGGGTTGCGGCGCTTGCTAAAACCAAAACCATCGACGGTGCGGAGTTCGATCCTGAATTTGCAGCAGATGTGATGATGATCCGGCAGGAAACGGATCAGGCCCTTAAGGAAAAACTGGCTGCAGCCATTCATACCCTTTCGGCCAGGCAGCAGGAAGCACTGTTCCTGCGTTTTTATGAAGGCTTCTCCTATGAAGAAACGGCAACGATCCTGGGTATCTCAGTAAAAGCAACCTATAAACTCATGGCAAGAAGCCTGCTCACTTTACGGGACAAGGTTTCGGTTCCCCTCGTTTACATTTTTTTCTTACTGAAGGAAAATTTTCATTAACAGATGGGGTAATTTTTTGTGTTTCTCACTCATTATGTATCTGAGGATGAAAAAAGCAGACAAATACAGGCAATATGTGCTCGGGGATTTTTTATGTGATGAATATTTCCAGGATTGGATACACCTGCCTGATGAAGAAAAGAATGCTTTTTGGGAGCAATGGCTGCAGGCCAACCCCGGTAAGCAGCAAGAGATCGGGTTAGCACGGGAGATCTTATTCAATATCGGTTTCAAGACAAGCCGTCCGGATCCGCTAAACGTAGAAGCTTCTTTGAACCGGGCACTGGCGGCTATTGAGGAATGTAAACAAAGGCCGGCAGGCCCGCGCGGTTTTTGGGTAGCTGCCAAACGCTGGAAGGCAGCAGCTGTCCTGATCCCCTTGCTGCTCATCAGCTCATTGATTTTTTGGCGACTGAAAACGCCGGGGCAGTATACGGTTAATACCGGGTATGGAAAAATTTCCCGCCTGGTTTTGCCAGACAGTTCGGTGGTGGTGCTCAATGCTAACTCCACCATTAAGTATGGAAAAAAGTGGGACAAGAATGCGCCGAGGGAGCTATGGTTAAACGGGGAGGCTTTTTTTGATGTAAAGCATCTGGATAATGATCATAATATCGAAAATTACGAACGGTTTATTGTTCATACCGTAAACACAACGGTGGAGGTATTGGGTACCTCGTTTGATATCCGAGAGAGAAGAGGGCGTACGGAGATCTCCTTACAAAAAGGTGCCATCCGGGTGTTCCTTTCAAAAACCGGAACGCAGCCGGTACTGATGAAGCCGGGGGATATACTACTGGTAGATTCGGTTAGTGTGATCCATCGCACTTCAAATATCGAACATGCGCTGAATGCCTCTTCCTGGAAGGAAAAAAAACTGGTCCTTTCCGATCCTACACTGTCGGAGATTTTTAAATACCTGGAGGATACATACGGTAAGTCGTTTATCCTGGAAGACCCGGAACTGGCCCGGAAGAAACTGAACGGCCCCATATTAATCGATTCTTTGGATGACGCGCTTTTTGTAATGTCAACTGCTTTAAATATATCATTCACTAACGAGGGTGATCAAATAAGAGTAAACTTCAAATAGTTTTTCACTTATAATAAATGTCCATATGTTAAAAAAACGCTTGTTGCTGATTGCATCCCTGTGCCTGCTGGGGTGTATGTACTACTGCCCGGCTGTAATGGCGCAGGCCGGAGGTAAACGGGTTTCCATTGAAGAAGCCTTAAACCAGGTAAAAAAAGCCTACGGTACACAGTTTGTGTACGATCCGGACCTGTTAAAAGGCAAAACCACTACTTATGCCCTGGATCAGGTAAAATCAAAACAGGTTGAAGAAGTATTAAAGGGCATCTTATACCCCAACAACCTGGTATTCCTGTATGTAAAAAAGAATTATTATACCATTGTTCCAAAAGAGCGGCTAGGTGAAATTTCCCTTGAAAAACAGTCCGTTCCCGAACGGGAAAAAGAGCGGGATGTGGCGCCCGTAACAGCGCTGAGGATGCTTTCGGGGATGGTACGGTCCGATGCGGGCAGCCCTGTTGGCGGAGCCAGTGTTACCGTCCGGAATACGGGGAAAGGAACGGCTACCGACTCAAAAGGGGCATTCACCATCGGTGTAAGCGGCCGGAATGATGTATTGACCATTTCAAATATCGGGTTCAAAACGCAGGAAATACCGGTTGGCAACCAGACTGCCGTAACCGTAACCTTGTCTTCAGAAACGGCGCAGCTGGATGAGGTGGTGGTGATCGGTTATGGTACAGCAAAACGTAAAGATTTTACGGGTGCCGTAACCTCCGTAAAAGTAGAAGACGGGCCGGTGGGTATGCTGCCCAATTCGAGCCCCCTGGATGTATTGAAAGGAAATGTTTCGGGTTTAAACATCGGTGTGGCCAATGCTGCAGGAAGCCAGCCGTCGATGCTGATAAGAGGGCAGAATTCGATAAATGGAGATAATAACCCGTTGATCGTACTGGACGGGGTTATTTTCCTGGGCAGCCTGAATGATATTAACCCCAATGATATCGCTTCCGTGGATGTGCTGAAGGATGCGGTTTCGGCTTCCGTATATGGATCGCGATCGGCGAACGGGGTCATTGCCATTACTACCAAAAAAGGCAAAAGAGGCAAACCTTCTATTAACCTGAATGCCTCTTATGGAGCACAGTTCTGGCAAAACAAGCCGGTAATGATGACGGGTGCCCAATGGATTCAATCGGTAAACGCCCGTAACAACTATACCACTGGAGCTACCAATTGGATGAAGACCGGGGAACTGGATAATTACAATAATGGCAGGGAAATCAACTGGCTGGATGCAATTACCCGTACCGGCACCTTTGAAAACTACCAGGCGGCTGTTTCAGGTGCATCAGACAATGTAAATTATTACCTGTCTTCTTCCTATAACAATAATAAAGGCATCGTTATAGGCGACCGGTACGACCGCATCTCTGTTTTAAGTAAGGTAAATGCCCGGGTTACCAGTTGGCTGGAACTGGGTCTGGACGGGGCTTACAACGTATTGGATTATTCGGGCATACCGGCAAATGTGCTCGCTGCCGAACAGATGTCGCCTTACGGCGTGATGTACCGGGATGATCAGGGTCACCTGGAGAGGTATCCCTATACCCAGTCCGCCGTAAACCCGTTATGGGGTGTGCAGGATGGTACCGCCGACAACCAGGACCGGCGACATAATTTCCGGTTAAATACCTATGCCGTGGTTTCGGTACCCTGGATAAAAGGATTAAGCTACCGGTTAAACTATGCTGCCAACCTGGATAAAAATGAATCCGGTGCGTTTTATTATGAAAATTATTATATAGCCGAAGGTGAAGGCATACAGCGATACAGCACCACGGCCGTTAACGCACTGCTTTCTAAAGCCAATGGCAACCTGCAGCATACAACCGACTTTAACTATGTTATTGACAATATCCTGAATTATAAAAACCGGTTTGGCCAGCATTCGGTTGACCTTACGGCGGTAGCCACCAGAGACTTTACAAGGAATGAAAGCGCCAACATCATTGGCTCCGACTTTTCAGCGAATGGCAACTCGTTACTGGGCATCTGGGGCCTGTCCAAAGCAACGGTGCAGCAAAACGCATTAAACGTAACGCAACGGGCGAATATCGGCTATCTCACCCGCCTCAACTATGAATATGCCAGTAAATATATGCTGAATGCCTCTTTCAGGAGAGACGGGGCATCGGTTTTTGGGTCGAATACAAAATGGGGTGATTTTGGTGCGGTAGGCCTG
The DNA here is from genome assembly GCF_021044425.1 of Niabella pedocola. Taxonomy (GTDB): domain Bacteria; phylum Bacteroidota; class Bacteroidia; order Chitinophagales; family Chitinophagaceae; genus Niabella; species Niabella pedocola. The sequence goes on from NZ_JAJNEC010000005.1 coordinate 2,775,977, forward strand.
GCCTGGCGCATTTCGGGGGAGGAGTTTATGAAAAATGTGTCGCTGATCAATGACCTGAAATTTAAACTTTCCTGGGGGCAGAACGGAAACCAGGGCATCAGCCCTTATGGAACATTGGCCAAGGTGGTTAACGGTCTTTCCGGTGGTTACCGGTACGAATTTTCCAACACGGGCAGCAATATCCTGTATGGACTGGCTCAATCAACATTGGGTAATAATGACCTGGGCTGGGAAACTACAGCCGCCTGGAATCTCGGCATTGAAGCGGCCCTGCTGCAAAGAAGGATCCTTTTCGATCTGAACCTGTATACTTCCCGGACGACGGATCAGTTATTTGTACGGGAAATTCCCATCATGACCGGGTTTAAATCCATTAATGCATCCATGGGCGAAGTGGCCAATAAAGGACTGGAACTTTCAGTAACGTCTGTGAATATTCAACGAAGCGATTTTAACTGGGCTACAACCTTAAACTACTGGGTCAACCGGAACAAACTGGTGCGTCTTTATGGTACCGACCGCAACGGTGATGGAAAGGAGGATGATGATATTGCCAACGGCCTGTTTATCGGAAAATCACTTGGGGCCATTTATGGGTACGAACAGATCGGGATCGTTCAAACCGCCGACAAAGATTATATCGCACTGAACGGTGCCGCGGCCGGCGATCCCCGGTACAATGATATCGACGGCGTTCCCGGGATATCGGTAAACGACCGCAAAATCCTGGGCTACACCAAGGAAAATTTCAGGATGAGCATGAGCAATACGGTATCCTACAGGAACTTCGAATTATATGCCCTGGTTGCGGGTATCTTCGGAGGGAACGGCTTTTATCTCAACAGCAATACAGGCGCTTACCTGTCAAGGTCGAACCGGTTTAATGATAACTCCATATATGTTCCTTACTGGACACCGGAAAATGCCGGCAACGTTTATCCGTCAGCTACCTATTCTGCCGATTCAAGATTTTTGGGGTTACAGTCAAGAAGTTTTGTCCGGTTGCAGGATGTAGTGCTTTCATATACCTTCCGTCAACCCTGGATGCAACGCATGCATGTATCTAATTTGCGGTTATTCCTTTCAGGAAAAAATATGGCAACGTTCACCCGCTGGGATGGCGGCGATCCGGAATTGGGGAATACCGTAAAGGATAATGTTATTCCGGTGCCTGCAACCTATTCTTTTGGCTTCTCTGCAAGATTTTAAATTCATTTAAACTGATTACCATGAAACGGTTCTTACATATTTTAACAGGATTATTGATTTGTTTTTTATGGCAGGCCTGTAAGTCGGACAAGGATTTTCTCCGGGAGCAACCGGAGACCTTCTATACGGTGGATAATGCCTTTTCAACTTCCGCACAGGTAGATCAGGTGCTCATTGGTATTTACTCCAATATCAGGGAGGCCTGGACCAACCCCAATGAGCAGGCCTGGATGTTCATTTTTAAAGGCAACGGAACAGATGAGTTTGATGTGCCCAGCATCCGCAGAGGTGGTACTTTTAACAACTACGCCAACATCAATCCGGATAATGCCAATTTTTACAATATATACAGTTTTTGGTACGACCTGATCAGCAAAGCCAATCTGGCCATTTATGGAGCCAACCTGCCGCAGGTGAAATGGGGTACCGAAGATGAAAAAAAATATGCCCTGGCACAGGCACGCTTTTTCAGGGCATTTGCATACCGGAACCTGGGCGAAACATTTGGCGGGGTGCCAATCGTTACGGAGATTTCAACCATACCCAAATACGATTTTACCCGCTCTACCCGGATCGAAACCTACGATTTTGCGATTACGGAAATGGAAGCCGTATTAAATGATTTACCGGCTACAACGGTAGCCGGAGGACGCCTGGTAAAAGGTGCCGCCCAGCACAATCTATGTGAGCTTTACCTGGCAAAGGGCATTGAACTGGATGCCGCATCAAAGACGGCAGAGGCTAAAACGGCCTACGATAAATCCGTCCAGTACGGTAATGACGTTATAGACGGAGGCTTGTATACACTTATGCAAAGCAGGTTTGGCAAACGGGCGGGAGAACTAACCATCAGTATCCCGATATACAAAGGCGGCGTTGCCGGTGCAGCAAATATTATAGACACTATTCAGCAGGCAACCAATGTTTTCTGGGATTTATTCCAGGAAGGAAATGTGAATTACCAGGATGGCAATAAGGAATGCATCTGGGCGGCCCAGGTCGATTACGCGGCTTACCGTACAGCAGACGGAGAATCGAAGCTTCCGTATTCGCGCACTTACGGGCCCGTGTTCAGGGATGGGTCTTCCGGTAATATAACCGGAACCAATGAAGATGTTGGCGGTCGCGGCATTTCACAGATGATGCCCACATTTTATACAAGGGAGGAAATCTTCAGCACCAAGTGGAGTGATGATATGCGCAACAGCGATGCGGCATTCCGTCGCCGGTTTAAAAGCAATGTGGTTGCTTCGTCCTATTACAGGAAAGATGTTCCCTGGACGGTATTATACAACGGCAGTGCCGATAATACGACCAATATCAATAACCGGAGTCTTTGCTATCCCATTTCCTGCAAAATTGCTACCGATAAATATACAGGCATTGCCGATGGCGAGAATATGAGCAACCTTTTTCGCGATGAGTACATTATCCGGTTGCCCGAAACCATCCTGCTGCGGGCCGAGGCCAAACAGCGGAGCGGGGATAAAGCCGGCGCTGCCAGCGATATTAACCTGCTGCGGAACCGTGCGCAGTGCAGCTATAAGGTTACGGCCGCCGACATGGATGATCAGTTCAATTTAATTCTGGACGAACGGGCACGGGAGCTGATCTATGAAGAGTGCCGGTGGAATACTTTGTTGAGGATGGGTAAGACGATTGCCGTAGACCGGATAAAAAAATATGCCTACTGGCCGGAAGCGCAGGCTACACTGACGTTTAATTTCAACCTTTGGCCCATACCGCAAAAGGTGATTGAAACCAATAAGGATGCGGTAATTGCACAGAATCCTGACTGGATGAATAAATAAACCGCCAACAAGCCATTCTATAAAATATCTTTAGCAAATGAGACGCATTGTTTTCCTAAGTATTTGTTTAGTTGCCGGAACACCGTTCCTGAACGGTCAGGCCGGCGGTTATGATTTACACACCAGCAAAAATGTTCCGGTTGAGCAGATCAGAAAAGGGTTTGGGGCACCCCCTCCCGAATCAAAATTGCGTTGTTACTGGTGGTGGCTCAATAGCATGGCTACCAAAGCATCCATTACCCGGGACCTGGAAGAAATGAAAAAAAAGGGGTATGGCGGAGCCTCGCTGGTAGATGCCGGCAGCTCCAGCTATAATGAAGCACGGAAAACCGCGGCCGGTCCCGTTTTCATGAGTCCGCAATGGATGGAATTGTATAAGCATGCCGTAAAAGAGGCCGACCGGCTGGGGATTGAACTGAGTGTGAACATTCAAAGCGGCTGGAACCCCGGAGGGCCCTTTGTAACGCCGGAGTATGCCCTCAAAAAGTTAGTTACAGCAGATACCCTTGTCAGCGGAGGCAGAAAGCTTTCCCTGGCGCTGCCGCAGCCGCCCAAAACATTAATGTACCGGGATGTGCTGGTGCAGGCCATCCGCAAACCTTCTGGTAACGTGCTGTTAAAAGATGCGGCCATCTCCGACTGGTCGTTAAAAACATTTAACCGTTCCATGGGTGGGGCAGGCATTTATCCGTTGTATAAATTCCGGTCGGGCTTTGATACGGTTTCCGGAACAACGCCCCTGCAGCAACAGACCATTATTGATCTGACCAGCCGTTTTGACGGGAAGCAGCTGAACTGGGAGGCACCACCCGGCGAATGGATCATTATCCGCTATGGCTGGACCAACACCGGTGTGGTAACCTCCACTACCAGTGACGGATGGAATGGCTTATCGCTGGATCATATGAGCCCGGCGGCTTTCAATTTGTTTAACCGCTCGGTGATCACCCCCTTGATCCAAACGGCTAAGGCTGCCGGAAACAGTGTGCGCTACCTGCAAACCGATAGCTGGGAAATGGGTGTGATCAACTGGACACAGGATTTCCCTGCGGAGTTCCGCAGCCGCAGGGGATATGATATCCGCCGGTTTATGCCGGTGCTGGCAGGGTACCTGGTGGAAAGCCAGGACCAGACGAACCGGTTTTTATACGACTTCCGTAAAACGGTGGGCGATTGTATCCTGGACAATCACTACCGTTTATTTTATAATACGGCCCATCAAAACGGTATGGGCATGCATCCGGAATCCGGCGGCCCGCATTCCGCTCCCATCGATGCCCTGCAGGTAATGGGCATCAACGATTTCCCGCAGGGCGAGTTTTGGGCGATGTCGAATACCCACCGGGTTTCGGACGCGGCAAGGCTGATCGTAAAACAAAGTGCCAGTGTGGCACATACCAACGGAAAACGTTTTGTAGGTGCCGAAGGACCCACCAGTATCGGTCCCCAATGGGAGCGGTCGCCGAAAGATCTGAAAAGCAATATCGACCGTATCTTTTGCTCCGGTGTAAACCGCATCGTATGGCATACCTTCACCTCTTCGCCGCAGGAGTATGGCCTGCCGGGGAATGAATATTTTGCCGGAACGCATATGAACCCCAATGTGACCTGGTGGCAGGAGGCCGGTGCGTTTGTTGCTTATTTGAACCGGGCCAGCTACCTGTTGCAGCAGGGCGTGTTTGTGGCAGACGTATTGTATTATTATGGAGATGATGTGCCCAATTTTGTTTTTTTAAAAGAGGAATTTCCACAACTGCGATTTGGATATGATTGGGATAAATGTTCCCGTGATGTAGTACTGAAGCGGCTTTCGGCAAAGGATGGCCACCTGCAATTGCCCGACGGAATGCAATACCGGCTGTTGGTATTACCACCGGAGCGCTCCATCAGTCTGGATGTATTAAAAAAAGTAGAACAGCTTGTAAAAGAAGGCATCACCGTATATGCGCCCCGCCCGAAGACCGCCACGGGTTTAACCCAATATCCGCAAAGCGATCAGGAGCTGGAGCGTATTGCCGGCCGTTTATGGGGAAATATAGATGGCTCGTCTGTAACAGAGCACCAGTATGGTAAGGGGCGTGTTATTTGGGGAAGAGATATCAATGAAGTGCTGGCATCGATGAAAATCGTTCCGGACTTTAGTTTCACCGCAGCGGAACCGCAGGCTTCCTTCGATTATATTCACCGCCGTTTGGAGAATGCCGATATTTATTTTTTATCGAACCGGTTCGAGCACCGGCAGTTCAACGATTTTGAATACCGGTACCTCCCGGTGGTACCGGACCGTTATGAACAGATCGAGGCCCGCTTTCGTGTTACCGGAAAGATACCGCAGTTATGGGATCCCCGCACCGGCGTGGTAACGGATATTGTGGTGTACCGGCAGGAACAGGACCACATCGTTATTCCGCTTCATTTTGAACCGGGGGGATCAAAATTTATTGTTTTTAAAAAACCGGATGTTCCGGACGTGCATATTACGGCTATCACGCAGAACGGGCAGGCTATTTTCCCGGGCAATACCAGCATAGCAAAGGCGCAGGTGCCGGTGCAGATCAGCCGGAGCGGGCAGCAGGTAACCGCCGCTGTTTATGATGAAGGGCGCTATACCTTTACCTGGTCTAACGGAAAAACTACGACCCTGCAACCTCAAAAAGGAAGTAAGGAGTATCTGCTTGGTAAACCCTGGAAGCTGCAGTTTGACCCGGCCTGGGGGCCGGCAGCTCCACTGATACTGGATACACTAAAATCCTGGACGGACTTGGAAGACCCCAACGCAAAATTTTATTCGGGCAGGGGAACGTATACTACAACAGCCGCGTTGCCTGCTGGTGCGCTCAAAAACAACCGCATCTTTATCGACCTCGGCAATGTACAGGATCTTGCTACCATTACCGTAAACGGAAAATTGCTGGAAACCACCTGGTGTTTCCCGTACCGGGCCGATATTACCGGGCTGGTTAAAGAAGGCAATAACGAAATCCGCATCGCTGTTGTTAACCTTTGGGCCAACCGGCTCATCGGCGACAGCAAACTGCCCGAAGCGGAACGGAAGACCCGTACCAACGTGGTAAAATTTGAAAAAGAGGGTTCCGAAAAACTGCTGCGGGTTTCCGGTTTATTAGGACCGGTAAAAATCATCGCCGTGCCGGAGCACCGGCTGCCACAGCCTTGATAGCCGGCAAGGAAGCATTTGATTAAAACGGGCATCAGGGAAAACAATCCTGGTGCCCGTTTGCTGTTGCAGGAGTGCTGCCGCCTTCAGCAGAGGGCTGCGGCTTGGGATTGCCGGTTTTGCCTGTAGCCTGAAGATACAGCTGGAAAAGAATCCCCTCAAACAGGGGTGCTCTTTTTTAACAAATAGTAATACTTTAGCCAAAAAATTGACTGGATGAAGAAATGGATCTTAATGGCCCTTGCAGGTGCAGGGTGCATTGCCGCAACTGCTCAGAAAAAACCATTGGATCATACGGTTTATGACCAATGGCAATCCATTGGCAAAACCGTTTTGAGTAACAATGGCAAATGGATCGTGTACAATATAAATGTACAGGAAGGGGATGATGAACTGGTGATACAGGCCACGGATCAATCGTATAAAAAAGTGATAGCAAGAGGGTATGATGCCCGGATCACCGGCGATAGCCGCACCGTGGTTTTCAGGATCAAACCGCTCTTCAGTGAGTTGCGGCAGGCCAGGATCAAAAAGAAAAAGCCGGCCGATATGCCCCGGGATTCATTTGCCGTACTAACATTAGGAGAAGACCGGATCCTGAAATTCCCGGGCCTGATCTCTTATAAAACTCCGAAAGATCAGAACGAGTGGGTGGCCGGACTATTGAAAAACGAGGTGAAAGAAAAGCTGTCGTACCAGTCGGATAAGAGCAAGGACAGCCTGCGCCAGGTGATCGATTCCCTGCAGTATGTCATCAATACCATCAAACCGTCCAAAGGAGATGCAGATAAAGACAGTGTAACAGATTTCGGAAAAAATAACCGCCTGTTGTTGATCAATACGGCTACCGGCGAGCAACACTATTTTGCCAATGTAAGTGATTATATATTTAATAAAAAAGGTAGCCAGCTGCTGATTTACCAAACCCTCGATCTGAAAGATACCGCCCGCTCGGCCCGGATGGTCCTCTATCATTTGACCGCAAAAAGAACCGATACCCTGCTCCGGGGCGGCAATAGTTTTAAGAACCTGGCATTGTCGGACGATGGCTCCCGGGCGGCTTTTATAGCGGAACGGAATGCCCGGCCCAGGGCCCCGCAAAAAAATTACAAATTGTGGTACTACCGCCAGGGAATGGATAGCGCAACGGTGCTGGTAGATACGCTTACCCGGTTCCTTCCCAAAGGCAGCGCCGTAAGTGAGTATGGTAAAGTAAGTTTCAGTAAATCCGGCAACCGGTTGTTATTTGGCACGGCGCCCATCCGGCCTCCGAAGGATACTACCCTGGTGGACATCGACAAAGTGAATGTAGACATCTGGAATTATAAGGACGATTATCTGCAGCCCTATCAACTGGAGAACCAGAAAAAAGACCAGGAAAAAAGCTATATGGCTGTTTATGATTTTGATCAAAGCCGGATGACACAGATAACCGGGAAAGCGCTACCCTATATTTACGAAGCAATGGAAAGTGACGGTAATTACTTTGCGGCTGTTACCGATACCGGCCGGCGGGTGGCCTCCCAATGGACGGGGCGTACATCTAAAGATGTGTACCGGGTCAGCATCAAAGATGGCCGGGTTGTGCCGGCTGTAAAGGACCTGGACGGGGAGATCAGGGGCTCCTGGATGGCGCCTTCAGGGAAATATGTGCTCTGGTACGATAACCGGCAACAACATTATTTTGTTTTTGATGGTACTGCTGCGCGTAATATTACCGCGGCGATCAAAACGCCTTTATACGATGAAGAAAATGATGTACCGGATGATCCGTCGCCCTATGGTGTGATGGGCTGGACGGAGGGCGACCGATCCGTGCTGATTTATGACCGTTATGATATCTGGATGGTAGACCCGTTGGGCAAGCAGCCCCCGGTGAACCTTACAAAGAATGGCCGGCAAAAGCAGATAGTCTACCGCTATCTTTCAACCGACCCGGAAGAACGGTATATCCGCCCGGCAAATAAAAGCCTGCTGAGCACGTTTAATACGGAGAATAAAAAAGCCGGGTTTGCCATGCTGGAAAACAACCGGCTGAATACCTCCCTGTTTACGCCGCAGCTTTTCCAGGAGCAGCCCTATTATTACGATTCGGCATCCCGGGCCAAAAATGCGCCGGTATATGCCTATACAAAGGAAAGCTATACGCAGTCGCCCGATCTGTATGTGTTTAATAACGGAAAGGAATTGCGGCTTTCCGCCACTAATCCCCAGCAGTCAAAATACAACTGGGGAACGGCTGCCTTATACCATTGGACCACGTTTTCCGGTAAACCGGCCACGGGCATCCTGTACCGGCCCGAAGATTTTGACAGTACAAAAAAGTACCCGGTATTACTTTATTTTTATGAGAAACTTTCCGATAATTTATACCAGTATATTCCGCCGGCTCCCACTCCCAGCCGGTTAAACATTTCTTTTTTTGTAAGCCGGGGATATGTGGTGCTCACGCCCGATATTTCCTATGCGATCGGTCATCCTGCACAAAGCGCCTACGATTATATCGTTAGCGGCGCCAGGGACCTTGCCCGTCATGCCTGGATAGATACCGCGCATATGGGTATCCAGGGGCAAAGCTGGGGAGGTATACAGGTAGCACAGCTTGTTACCATGACGCCCATGTTTGCCGCTGCCTGGGCCGGGGCGCCCGTGGCCAATATGACCAGTGCCTATGGAGGCATTCGCTGGAAGGGCGGGGTGAATCGGCAGTTCCAGTACGAAAAAACACAAAGTCGTATCGGGGCTACCCTTTGGGAAAAACCCGAGCTGTATATTGAAAACTCGCCGCTTTTTCACCTTCCGAAGGTGACCACGCCGCTGGTAATTATGTCCAATGACAATGATGGGGCCGTGCCCTGGTACCAGGGTATTGAATTGTTTACCGGTATGCGCCGCCTGGGCAAACCTGTGTGGATGCTCAATTACAACGGCGAAGAACATAACCTGGTTCAACGGAAAAACCGGAAGGATATTTCCATACGCGAACAGCAGTTCTTCGATTGGCTGCTGAAAGGTGCCAGACCACCCCGGTGGATCACTGAAGGCGTTCCGGCTGTAGATAAAGGGATCAACTGGGGATTAGAACAATAAAGATTGAGGTGCCAAGTGCTGAATGCTGAAAACTGACAGCCAACTACTGAAACTTGGAACCTGGAACCGGAAACTTTAAATTTGCAGCCTATGAGTACAGATAAGAAAGTAAGAGTGCGTTTTGCGCCTTCACCTACCGGTGGATTGCACCTGGGCGGTGTACGGACTGTTTTATACAACTACCTGTTTGCACGGCAGCATGGGGGTGATTTTATTTTAAGAATTGAGGATACCGATCAAACCCGTTTTGTACCGGGTGCAGAGGAATATATTTTTCAGTGTTTGGCCTGGGCCGGCCTTGAGCCCGATGAAAGTGTAAAACAGGGCGGGGATTATGGCCCTTACCGCCAAAGCGAGCGCAAGGAACTATACCGCGCCTATGCAGAGCAGCTGGTTGAAAAGGGGCAGGCGTATTATGCCTTTGATACCCCCGAAGAACTGGAACAGATGCGGCAGGATTTTAAAACCGAACAAAATCCCTCCCCGCAATATGATTACCAGGTGCGCAACAAAATGCGGAATTCGCTTACATTGTCAAAAGAAGAAACCGACCGCTTGTTAAAGGAGAATACGCGGCACGTGATCCGTATTAAAATGCCGGAAAATGAAAGCATTGGCTTTACCGATATGATCCGCGGAGCCGTGAGCTTTAATACTTCTTTGGTGGATGATAAAGTGCTGCTGAAGGCCGATGGGATGCCTACCTATCACCTGGCTGTGGTGGTGGATGATTACCTAATGAAGATATCGCATGCATTCCGTGGGGAGGAGTGGCTGCCCAGTGCACCGGTACACATCCTGTTATGGAAATACTTGTTTGGACTGGAAAATATGCCTCAATGGGCCCATTTCCCGCTGATCCTGGGGCCGAGCGGAAAATTAAGCAAGCGGGACGGGGCCAAATACGGCTTCCCCGTGTTTGCTATGAACTGGACGGATCCCAAAACCGGGGAACTTACCGAAGGATTTAAAGAAAAAGGCTTTTTACCAGAGGCATTCATCAACCTGCTGGCCGTACTGGGCTGGAATGATGGTACGGAGCAGGAACTGTTTTCGCTGGATGAACTGATCAGCCGGTTTTCAATTGACCGGGTACATAGTTCCGGGGCCAAATTTGATTATGAAAAGGCGAAATGGTATAATCATGAGTGGATCAAAAAACTGGCACCGGAAGAACTGACCGCGCGCGTGAAAGATGTGTTGGCTGCCAGGGGACTTGTTGTTTCCGATGATCCGTTGTTGTTGAAAGTAGTGCAACTGGTAAAAGACCGTGCGAGCTTGCTGACGGATTTTTATGACCAAACGGCTTATTTCTTCAAAACGCCTGAGAATATGGATCTTGCTGCCATTCAACCCAAATGGAATGAAGTCAAGCAATTGTTTTTTGCCGAGGTGATCCGTAATTATGAACTGACCGGCGACTGGAAAGCGGAAACGCTGGAAAATAATTTCAAGGAAATAGCGGCGGCCAACCAGCTAAAACCCGGCGAAGTAATGCTGCCGCTGCGCATTATGCTGGTGGGGGGAAAATTCGGTCCGCATGTATTTGATATTGCAGAGATCCTGGGGAAAGCGGAAACCATAAAACGCATTCAGCATACGTTGGGGCTGTTGGGTTGAGATTTGAGATTTGAGATTTGAGATTTGAGATTTGAGATTTGAGATTTGAGATTTGAGATTTGAGATTTGAGATTTGAGATTTGAGATTTGAGATTTGAGATTTGAGATTTGAGATTTGAGGAGGATCTATTAAGATACGAAAAAGATAGCAAATCTCAAATCCTATTTCACTTCCTGCATCTCCACCAGCTTTTTATAAAAGCCGTTCTGCTCAATCAGGCTGCTGTGGGTGCCCCGTTCCACGATCTGTCCTTTTTGCAATACAATGATCTCGTCAGCATTCCGGATGGTACTCAGGCGGTGGGCGATTACGATACTGGTGCGGTTTTGCATCATCTTATTGATGGCGTCCTGTACCAGCCGTTCACTTTCCGTATCCAGGGAAGAAGTGGCCTCATCCAGGATCAGGATGGGCGGATTTTTTAAAAGCGCACGGGCGATGGTCAGGCGCTGGCGTTCACCGCCGCTTAATTTGCTGCCCCGGTCGCCGATATTCGTATCATACTGCAGTTCCTTTTGCATGATAAAATCATGGGCATTGGCAATTTTTGCCGCCTGTACAATTGCTTCCTTTGAAGCGGATGTGTGGCCCAGTGCTATATTATGCGCAATAGTATCATTAAATAAAATGGGTTCCTGGGTTACAATGCTCATCAGGTTCCGTACGGAATGCAGGGAGTATGCGCGGATATTGATGCCGTCAATAAGCACTTCACCAGCCGTTACATCATGGAAGCGGGGAATCAGGTCGGCCAGTGTCGATTTTCCCGCTCCGGAAGATCCTACCAGTGCAACGGTTTGTCCCTTTTTGATGGTCAGGTTGATGTTCTGCAGGATTACCCGTTCGTTGTAGGCAAAGGAAGCGTTCCTGAATTCGATTTCGTGTTCAAAATGTTCCAGTGTTTTTCCATTAGGATTATCGTCTACTGTAACCGGGGTATTCAGCACTTCCTCGATCCTTTTGATCGCTGCGGATCCCTTGTTCAGGTTGCTGAATGAAGTAGAAAGTGTTTTAACGGGGCTGATGAGGTTGTAGAACATGGCCAGGTAAGCAAAAAAATCGGGGGCCTTTAGGTCAATGCTGTTAGAAAGTATCAGCCGCCCGCCAAACCATAAAATGCCTACAAAAACCATCACACCCAGGAACTCAGACATAGGAGAGGCCATATCCCGCCGGCGACTAACACGGGTTTTTGCATCCATCAGCTGATCGTTCACCGTATCGAACCGCCCTTTTAACAGTCCTTCCACATTAAAAGCCTTGATGACGCGAAGACCGTTCAAAGTTTCATCAAGGATGGAAAGTGACTCGCCCAGTTTGATGGCCGCTTCATTGGAGGGGCGTTTCAGGGCCTTTGAAATACGGCCTAAGATAAAACCAATTACCGGAATACACAGGAGAATAAAACCTGTAAGAACCGGACTGATCAGGAACAGGGCGATGAGGGTGCAAATAATATTGAGCGGGTCCTTGATCCAGCCCTCCAGCACACCAATAACTGATCCTTCCACCTCATTTACATCATTGGTGACCCGGCTGAGAATATCGCCCTTTCGCTGTTCTGTAAAATAACCGATCGGTAACTTTAATATTTTGTCATAAATATCTGACCGGAAGGTATTTACGATCTTATTCTTGATAGGATTTAATACATAGGAGGAAAGGTAAAGGAACAGGTTTTTTAGAAAAATGGAAATCACCAATACCACACAAATGGCCCCCAGTAGTTGTACGGCACTGAGATGTGTTCCATTCACCAAACTGATAAGGAGAGTTTTGAGATTTGTTAAGATATTAGGTGCAGTTTCGGCAACCAGCGCCGGCTTCTTATCACCATAGAAGATAATGTCAAAAAAAGGTTGTAATAGCGCAAAGCTGAACAGCGAGAAAACAATGGACAAAACGGTATATAAAAAAAACAGGAGGATATCCCGTCTATAGGGGCGCAGGTAGTGTAAAATCCTTGAATATTTTTTCATTCCGGAAGGTTGTGTGCACTAAAACCTGTAAAGTAACTAATTTTACACGGAACAGAAAGAGAAGATTATGCAGGAAAGTAAACGGCAAAAACAGGTGGCAGCGCTGCTGAACGAAGAAATGAATGGCATTTTTCAGCGGCTTGGGCTGAATATGATGGAGGGTGGAATGGTTTCCATATCGGGGGTGAAAGTAACACCGGATCTGCTGGAAGCACGTTTTTACCTGAGCTTCTTCCAGGTAACCGATGCGGCGGCAGCACTGAAAAAAGTAGAAGAACGGCATCACGAAATAAAAAAAGAACTGGCCGCTTCCGTTCGTCATCAGCTGCGCAATATACCGGTATTGAGATTTTATGCAGATGATACGCTGGACCATGTATTTAAAATGGAAGAGCTATTTAAGAAAATAGAGGAGGAGCGGAAACAGAACCAGAAGCCGGAGGACCAGTAAGCTTTCAGTTATCAGCGATCGGCCTTCAGCTGTTATGCATCAGCTAATGGCTGAAAGCAAAAAAGCTGATTGCTGCATCATCATCAAAATCATATCCATTGCAATTCCTATTCGCCTGGCGTTATTTCAGGGCAAAGAAGTCAACCAACGTCATCAACATCATCGCGTGGATCTGCATTGTGGCGATCATGATCGGCACCGCGGCATTGATCCTGGTGTTGAGTGTATTTAATGGTTTTGAGGGACTGGTAAAATCGTTGTATTCGTCTTTTTACCCGGATATCCGGGTTTCGCCGGCATCCGGGAAATACCTCACACTGGATGAAAAACAACTGCAGCAATTACGGGGTATCGGTGGCCTCCGCAGCTTTTCGCTGGTAGTAGAAGAAAAGGCCATTCTCCGCAACGGAGATAACCAGGCGCTTGTTTCCTTAAAAGGGGTCGACGACCGGTTTAAGACGGTCAACGGCATTACCAGTCATATGGTAAACGGCCGGTTTGATATCGGAACCGCAGCACATCCCAAACTGGTGGTGGGAGGCGGTATCGAGGGCTCCCTGGGCATCCGCTCTACGCCCAAGGCTGAGCCCATTAGCATTTATATTCCGCGGAAAAGTGAATCGGAAGCTTTTGATGCAGCCAGCAATATTACGCCGGACACCATACGAAGCGCCGGCACCTTTGTCATTCAGCAGGATTTTGATAATAAATACGCCCTTACACAGATCGATTTTCTGAAACAGGCGATGGGACTGGACGCCGGTGCTTTCAGTGCCATTGAAATTGCAGTAACGGACCCCTCGGCAACGGCAAAGATTCAACAGGCCATTCAGCAATTATTTGGCAAGAACTATAAGGTACAGGACCGCTACCAGCAAAACCAGAGTCTTTATTCCATTATGAACCTGGAGCGCTGGGTATTTTATGCCATATTGAGTTTGATCCTGGTGGTGGCTGCCTTTAATATGGTAGGGGCACTTACGATGTTGGTGCTGGAAAAACAAAAAGACATCAGTGTGCTGAATGCACTGGGCGCCAACCGGGGTTTTATCCTGAAGGTATTCCTCAGCGAAGGTTTTTTGCTGGCCACCATCGGTGGCGGCATGGGCATGCTGCTGGCACTTTTGCTGGTAGTGCTCCAACAGCAGTTTCACCTGGTACCCTTGCAGGGCGGCTCCTTTTTGATCGATTATTTCCCGGTAACATTAAAATTAAGAGACTTCCTGCTGGTGGCCGTAACCGTTTCAGTGATCGCATTTATAGCCTCCTGGACCCCGGCCCGTAAAGCCTCCAGAAAAGAATTCTCTTTAAAGGCCGAATAAAAACCTAAAAACAGTTTCCGCTTTTAATATTCCTGATGTTTCCGAAGCCCCAACCTGAAACGTTAAACCTGAAACCTGGAACATTACAATAAGGCGCCATAAAAAAATGGTTACCGCTTTTAACGCTAACCATCTTAAATATTTTAGTACCTGGTACGGGTTCCTTAAACTTTCCGGGCTCAACCTGAAACCTAATAATCTCCCAGTGTTTCCGGCAGTTGTTCCAGTGCCTTGGCCAGTTGCTCGTCATTGGGTGCAATGCCATGCCAGCCGTGGTCGTTTTCCATAAAGTCGATGCCTTTCCCCATAATGGTATGCATCATAATGGCGATCGGTTTACCCTTACCCGTAGCGGCCCGGGCCTTATCCAGTGTAGCCACTACCTCATCCATATCATTGCCGTTCATTTCCATTACTTCCCAGTCAAATGCTTTGAACTTTTCGCTCAGGTTGCCCATGTTCATTACTTTGTCCGTGGGGCCGTCGATCTGCTGGCCGTTCCAGTCTACTGTAGCGATCAGGTTATCTACTTTATGCGACGAAGCAAACATAATGGCTTCCCAGTTTTGTCCTTCGTTCAGTTCCCCGTCACCGTGAAGGGAGTATACAAGGTGCGTATCCTGGTTCATTTTTTTGCTCAGGGCGGCACCGATGGCTACGCTCATTCCCTGGCCCAGCGATCCGCTCGCGATGCGGATACCCGGCAGGTGCTCATGCGTGGCCGGATGCCCTTGCAAACGGCTGTTTATTTTGCGGAAGGTAGCCAGTTCCTTTACATCAAAATAACCGGAACGGGCTAAAACCGAATAAAATACGGGTGAAATATGGCCGTTCGACAGGAAGAAGAGGTCTTCATTGATCCCATCCATATTAAACGCGGGATCGTGCTGCATTTCCTTAAAGTACAGGGCGGTTAAAAAATCAGCGCATCCAAGAGATCCGCCGGGGTGGCCGCTGTTTGCACCGTGAACCATTCTAACAATATCACGTCTAACCTGTGATGCGATTTCCTGTAAACTTGCCATAGTTTGTTTTTTGAACAGCAAAAGTGCATTTTTTTTTTGATAATTCCTGTTCATTAGCAATGAATTCTGACCCCCTCCGGATTTATTTTATTATTAAAACCTGCCCAAAAATTGCAATCTTGGTTATAAAGCTTACTTTTGCTGTCGTAAACCTTATTTAATGCTAGAAATTCTGGTAACAGCTATAATAGCTTTTATAGTCGCGTTTCTCGCAATTCCGGTTGTAATGCTCATTGCTGACAAGAAGAAACTGTATGATATACCGGATGAACGTAAACTCCACACACATGCAATTGCCTCTTTAGGCGGAGTGGGTGTTTTTGTCGGTTTTCTTTTTGCGGGGCTCTTGTGCATTAATTTTTCCAATGCTCCGGAAATGCGTTATTTCCTGGCTGCGGCCACGCTTACCTTCTTTATTGGGCTTAAAGATGATATCATCGCATTGTCTGCTACAAAAAAGTTTGTGGCACAGATCATTGCAGCGGCCATCATTATTCACCTGGGGGGTGTGCGTCTTGAAAGTATGCATGGTGTTTTTGGAATGGAAACCCTGGACCCCATGTACGGGGTACCCTTAACCTATTTCACCATCATCCTGATCATCAATGCCTATAATTTAATTGATGGTATCGATGGTTTGTCCGGCAGTCTTGGGCTGATGGCCACCCTGCTTTTCGGAACCTATTTCCTGCTGGCCAAAATGTATCCCTACGCGGCTTTCTCCTTTAGTCTTTCGGCTGCGTTAATGGCGTTCCTCATTTTTAATTATCACCCTGCAAAGATCTTTTTGGGCGATTCAGGATCCCTGTTGGTGGGCATGGTCGTTTCCATACTGGTACTGAAGTTTATCCATGTGGCCAGCGAGCCGGGCGCAGCGCTACCGATTACATCGGCGGTGGCGGTAGGGGTTTCGGTGCTGATTGTGCCGCTGGTAGATACCATCCGGGTTTTCGGGAACCGGATCCTGCGGGGGCGGTCGCCTTTTTCACCGGACCGGAATCACGTGCATCACCTGTTGCTGGATCGCGGCCTCGGACATTCGACTGTAACGCTGATCTGTGTGATGGCCAATATCTCCCTGATTCTTGTTACCTATTTAAGCCGTGGTTTTGGCAATACCGCCCTGATCCTGGCCCTGTTTGGAACCTCCTTTATCGCGCTGGCGATCCTTTACTATACACTACCCAAAAGAAAGCTCGTTATTCACCGGAGATATGTGATAAACCAGGCCAACAAAGAGCGGCTCAGTGCACCTTCCCAATCTAAAGTGATCAACCTGCAAACCAAGGAAAAAGTTCAGAACCGCGTTCATTAGTAACAGGTAATTTCTGCATTTCAACCCTGTACTCCATAGTTTCAGTTCCAATTCATTAGATTTGCAATCTTAAAATTTTTTGATTTTATGCAGGAACAAGTAAGTAAGCTAATTGAATCATCGGAGGAAGGTATGCAGAAAGCCATCGCTCACCTGGAATCGGAGCTGGCCAAAATCAGGGCCGGGAAAGCAACTCCGCAGATACTGGATGGGATTTATGTAGACTATTACGGATCTGCAATGCCCATTAACCAGGTTGGGAACATTACGGTACTGGATGCCCGCACACTCAATATTCAACCCTGGGAAAAAAATATGCTGCAGCCTATTGAACGGGCCATCATTGCGGCGAATATCGGAATCAATCCGCAGAACGATGGTATCAATATCCGCCTGTTTTTGCCACCGCTTACTGAAGAGCGCAGAAAGGAATTGGTAAAGCGGAGTTATGCAGAAGGAGAAAACTCCAAAGTGGGGGTGCGGAGTGCGCGCCGGGAAGTGATTGAGGGCGTAAAAAAACTGCAGAAAGAAGGACTAAGCGAAGACGGGGTAAAAGATGCTGAAGCTACTGCCCAGCAACTTACCGACAAATACATTGCACTTATTGAAAAGTACCTTGCCGTAAAGGAAAAGGAAATCATGGCTGTTTAAGCGGCAGCATCGCACCAGCGCATCTCAGTAATTCGAATCACTATTTATAAAACTTAAAAATTCAGACACATGGGAATGCTTAAAGAATTTAAAGAGTTTGCTATAAAAGGCAATGCGGTCGACCTGGCGGTGGGTGTAATCATCGGCGGCGCCTTCGGCAAAATTGTTACAAGCATTATTGATGATCTTATTATGCCTGTGGTGGGTGCGCTCATTGGCAAGCCGGATTTCAGCAGTCTTTACGTGGTGTTAAAGGGAACTGTTCCTCCCGGAACCAAGCTGGAAGAAGCCCGGAAGATCGCCGATACTTCGATCTTTGCCTACGGTAATTTTATTACGATCGCCATTAATTTTCTGTTACTGGCCCTGGTGATCTTCTGGATGGTAAAAGCAATGAATAAAATGAAGAAGGATACACCGCCGCCGCCGGCAGAAGGACCGTCTTCAACCGATCAATTGCTGATAGAGATCCGTGATGAACTGAAAAAACGATAAAATCTGCCCAATTTATTCACAAAACGCCTTGCTGATGCAGGGCGTTTTTTAGTGTCAGGACCTTATTTGTTACATTTGTCTTCTTTTACAGATTCAATACTTTTAAGTGAGCGCAACGTATCAGATAAAACTCTCTCAATTTGAAGGTCCGTTTGACCTGCTGCTGTTTTTTATTGAACGGGATGAGCTGGATATTTACAATATCCCCATCACCCAGATCACCAATGATTTTTTGGCATACATCAAAGAACAGGATGCATTGAACATTGAACTGTCCAGCGAATTTATTTTGTTTGTATCCACACTGATGCGCATCAAGGCAAAAATGCTGATCCCGCGCAAGGAGCTGGATGCCCAGGGCAACGAGATCGATCCGCGCGAAGAACTGGTAAATAAGATACTGGAGTATAAACGCTTTAAAGAAGCATCGGCGCAAATGGCCGAACTGGAGGCGATGCGGATGCTGATGGTAAAGCGCGGCAATATTCAAAAAGAATTATCGGTGATCGGCGAGGAAGCCGGGGAAGGTACGGAGATCCATGCTATTACCATGTTTAAGCTGATGAAGGCTTTCGAACGGGCCATGCAGCGCTATTCGGATAAGGTCAATACACCGGTGCATACCGTGGTGCGGTACAATTATACCATGGAAAACAGCCGGAGCCAGGTGATGGAAGAAGCACAGCGGGCCAAGACCCTTTCTTTTGAAAAATTGTTTGATCATGCACAAACCCGCGTGCATGCTATCTTTCTTTTCCTGTCTGTACTGGAGCTGGTGCAGCAGAGTTTTCTGAAGATCATGATCGGGGACGGAAAGAATAATTTTATCCTGGAATATGTGGCACCGGAAGACCGTGAAGAAACCATGACGACGATAGAACCTACATTCTCTTAACCAATAAAAATAAAAAACTCATGAAACGTTTTGCAACAGCCAACTGGCAGGGCACGGGAAAAGAAGGAACCGGAAAAACGTCCACACAATCCGGTGTGTTAAACGAAACCCCTTATTCTTTTAAGACCCGGTTTGAAGAAGGCAATCCCGGTACCAACCCGGAAGAGCTGGTAGCAGCGGCTCATGCCGGTTGTTTTACCATGAAGCTGAGCTTTGTACTGAATGAAGCGGGCTTTACGGCTACCAACATCGATACAAAATGTACGGTTACGTTTGAAAATGGCGCGGTGACCGAAAGTCATTTGGATGTACAGGCTGCCGTACCGGGTATTGACCAGGAAAAGTTCGACGCGGCCATTAAGGATGCCGAAGCCAATTGCCCCATTAGCAAATTATTAAATACCAAAATCACCTCCACAGCCACTTTAGTTGGCTGATAGGGTGATTATTTATACGGGATTTGTAATTAAGCGGATTGTAATCAGATCATTTGATTACAATCCGCTTTTTTGTAAAGATGCATACTGGTATAAATGAAGTCAGATCCGCATTTTCCGCGTTACGGAGCTAGGCCCAGTCTGTTTCCCCCGGTCTTAAACGGGCTACATAATGTTGAAGGGCTGTTTTGCCCAGCTGAACCATCTGCTGCATTTTAGCAGGATCAAATACCAGTCCGCCGGGGCCGCCGTCCAGCGCTGCATCCGGTTGTAGGATATGTAATTTTACCGGGGCCCGGTTGATCAGGTTCTGGTAATCGGGGTTGGTACTGCCAAAATAACGATCAAGCGCAGCATCGGTAATGCCGTCTGCTTTCATGGCCGCTTTTACCTGGTTGATATAGTTGATGAAATGAATATACTGCCGGGAAGCAAACAGATCATTGTCTGCTACATCGGTTATAAAAACGGCAACGGTTTGCAGCAGGATCGCCAGCAGGTCGTTATAGCTGCTTTGATCGGGCGCATTATTCCGGGCAGAAAGCAGAATGGTGAACAGCTCCTGGGCACCGGCTTCCAAAGCGATGCCGATGCCGGCGTATTCACGCGTTCCCCCATCCACATATTGAAATGCCGGGTTGTTTGTTCCCGGAAGGTCTTTATTGATCCGTACAGGCGGCATAAATACTGGCTGACTTGCAGAGGCCATTACCGCTCTACGGAACTGCTCGGCACTCTTTATTTTCTCCGTACGGTAATATGTACCGGCGGCAGGATCCGGATCCGTGGTGTATACCACCAGCTCCTGGCTTTGCAAACAGGTAGTGGTGAGGTATACTTTTGCTCCGGATGCCAGCAGCTGGTTATAAAAGGCATCGGTATAAATCTGGCGTACCTTGCTGCCAAGACCGTTGGCGGTATACAGCGAGTTGCCGTTCCAGATACTGGCGCCCAGGTTTTGCGCTTCCAGGAGGTCGTCTGTCGTTACGCTGGTGTACAAGGTTTCCAGTACGTCCAGCTGGTTTAAGGCTGCAAGCGGAGCAATCAATGCACCGGTACTGGTTCCTACTACGGTATCAAAAGTAAGCCGGTAGGTTGTTTCCAGGTCTTTTACAACCCCTACAGCAAAGGCGCCTTTGGAGCCGCCGCCACTGATGATGAGCGCTTTCTTCATGATCTTTTATTCGAATTGCGGTTTAATCTTTTTTGTCTTATTAAACTGGTAAGCGATAAAGGACTGGAACCACCACTGGTTCAAATGATAATCCCGCTGTGCGGTAACACCCAGCTGGATCTTTTGCAATAACTCCAGCCCGATACCACCGCCGGCCATCCGTTGCCGGTGCGTGCCCCAGTTTGCTTCAGCAAGGAGCTGCAGGTTTCCAAAGGCCAGAGCCATCGGTTTATTGGTACGCAGGTCTGTGAGCTTTAGGGCTGCTACAGGACCAAATAGCCCGGAGATCTGTTTGTTGTTATAAACGATGCAGCCATTCGCGCCCAGTCGCAGCCTGTTGGGCACTACCGTAACCTGGGGTGTTAATGCCAGTCCCCCGGTATACAAATCGGGCGTATGGGCGCCAAAACCGGTGGTAAGGCCGTTGTTAAGTTTCACCAATAAAATGCCCCCTTTTATAAATTCTGTGATCTGTTTTTTTTGTGCACCTGCAGCAAGAAAAAACAGCAGCAGGATCGGTATAAGGGCTCCTGTTTTTATAGGCATCGGTAGAAGTTTTCTTAAAGTTACGATTTTGGAAGACGAAAAAACACCGCTAATTCCGGGGAGGGTGCACCGCACTAACGGGCGATTGAAGCGCGGGGAATCAGGTTGTTTTTATGGAACGGTGCATGTCAAAATATGTTAGCGTTAACGAAACATTTGATGGGGCGTGGACGGGGAAGTTGTTTCAGCGACTGATTACAGCTTTATCAGGAGGGTGTCTTTGCCGATTTCTTTTCCTTACCTGCCCAATAAGTGAAATGATTGATCAATACCCGTAGTTCGTGAAACTCAAAAACAGGAAGCGCTGCTTTGGCGGCGGTAACCGAGGGCCATTTATCGGGTTCAAATGCCTTGTTAAATACCTGGAGTTGCTCCTCTGAAAAAAGCCGTTGGATATCCAATATACCTACCTGGGCCACCTGGGCAAAATGTCCGTAAATCGTACTAACGGCAAGGTTCCGGACACCTGCGATTTCTTCGGCTGTGTTGCCTTCTTCCAGCAGGTGGTAGCTGACCAGGTGGGAGGGCTGGGCTTTTTCTTTTATGGTTGCTTCAATGTTCTTTTCTGCGGCCAGCAGCTTCTTTTCCAGGAAGCTGGCATTTTTCAATCCCTGCAGGTAAGCCTCCAGTTCGGCCATGAATTGTTCCACCGTGCGGATATAGCTTTTTACGCCTTTCTGATTTTTGGTGCCGTTGTAATATGTTTTTAAAGGGATAAAGATCTGTTCCTGCACCTGGTCAAAAAAATAGTTGACGGCTCCTGCGCCTTTCTCAGCAATCATATCCCAGGTGTCCGAAGAGGGCTCCCGCATCTTCCGTTGCACAAAGCCTTCAAACTTGATAAAGGTTGTTTCCAGCGACCGGCTATGCGCTTTTATCGGCTCCGTTACCCGGGTAAATGCTTCCTCGTCGTGCAGCGCTTTTTCCCGGCCTGCCTGCATCCAGTTTTCCATAACCGTTAAAAACGAAGCGCAGTTCAGTGTGCGCAATAGTTTGCTGGCCGCAAAAGCATGTTTTTCCGTTTCATAGATCCGTTCAATCTTTCCGGAAGCATCGGTTGCTTCATGAAAATCGGTGATCCGTTCATCCCGGAAGATATTGGAAGGCCTGATAGGCGATTTTAAAACAATGCCCTCCAGCGTGCGGCAACGGCTCAGTGCCACATATACCTGGCCGCTGGTAAAAGAGGCACCGGCATCGATGATCACGTTGTCAAAAGTGAGCCCCTGGCTTTTGTGAATGGTAACGGCCCAGGCTAAGCGGAAGGGAAACTGTTCGTAGCTGCCGATCACTTCTTCCTGGATCTCTTTTTTGTCATCCAGGTAATATTTTTTGTTTTCCCATAGTTCCCGTTCCACGGTCAGTTCCGTTTCCGAGCCCTCGGGCATTACTACAATTTTGTCTTCTTCTGCGCGTAATACCCGGGCAAGCCGCCCGTTATAATATCTTTTTGATTCGGATGCGTCGTTCCGGATAAACATTACCTGGGCATTGGATTTCAGCAACAGGTTGGGATCATTGGGATACAGGTGTTCTTTAAAATCGCCATTGATGATGGCAGGGCAGGGAATCCCGGTTCCGGCCAGTTCATTGAGTTGCCGGCTATTGATCGTATCTGCCATATAATTATGTGACACCAGGTACACATAACGGTCCTGCGGTTCAAAGCCGGGCCGGTACCGGGTGTTCAGTAACGGAAAGTCGATGCGGCTGGTTTCGCCTTCGCGGATGGAATTGAGCAGCGAAATAAAAACCGGGTCGCTCTGCCGGTAAACCGTCGTTAGTTCGATGGTTACAAAAGGAGTGGTCTTGAGTGCCTTCGATTCAAAAAAATAAGGCGAAGGGTAGAACGCCGACAACAGTTTTTCTGAAGCCGGTTTTACTACCGGCGGCAGCTGGTAGAGGTCGCCGATCAACAGCAGTTGCACCCCCCCGAAGGCTAGTGTTGAGCGTCGAGCCGTTTTAAGTGCCAGGTCAATCATATCCAGTACATCGGCACGGAGCATGGACACTTCGTCAATGACCAGTATCTCCAGTGCTCTTAAAAGATCCAGCTTCTCTTTCCGGTATTTAAAATGCGGCAGCAGCTGCGGGATATTGATGGCCTCGTTCCGGTCAACAGGATCTGTTGTGGGCAGAAACGTGGTAAGGGGCAATCCAAACATGGAATGGATGGTTACACCCCCCGCATTAATGGCGGCAATACCGGTAGGCGCCACTACCATGCTGTTCTTGATGGTGGTGCGTATAAACTGGTTCAGGAAGGTTGTTTTCCCCGTGCCGGCTTTCCCGGTTAAGAAAACATTCCGTTGCGTGAACTCTATGATATTGTATATTTTTTCAGACAATGAGCTGCGGCTTTTGGTGTTTTTAAATAGGTGCTGCAAAGATAATAGTTAATTTTTAATATATGGATCAGTGGGAAGGCCGTGAAATGCATCGATTTTAAAACGCCGGTAATCTTATGGGTCCGGAGGGTTTAATAAATGGGGCAGGGGCGATCCGCTAGTTTCCAAAGACAATATTTTGTATCTTTATACAGTACCTATTTAAAAACGTCAACCCATATGTGATTGAACGCATGCAAAGAATCATTATGACCGGGCGGTAAATGTAACAATGAACTTATGGAAAAACAAAGGCGTATACCGGTTCCGGCGATCAGTGATCCGGAAATCAGAAACAAGTTTATAAAGGGCAATATTGGAGGACGCAATTTGCGACCTCCGGTTTGAGAGGATTAAGAAACTGAGATCAAAACAGGTAATAAAAGCGCATAAAAAGATTGGAGGTCGCAGATTGCGTCCTCCAGATTCAGAACCAGATGTTAAATACCAAAAGCTATGGCCAGGAATACATTGCAGCAGCTAGTTGCCGAACAGAAGATCCTGAATCGTATCTACGTTGTCCGCAGGGAGCGGGTGATGCTGGACAGGGATCTGGCCGAATTGTATGGTGTAGAAACCAAGCGTTTAAAAGAAGCCGTAAAACGGAATGCCGGCCGCTTTCCTAAAGATTTTATGTTTGCCATGACGGCTGCTGAATTTAAGAAATGGAGGGAAAATGCAATCCGGAGTGCTGCTGATAAAAAGGGCCGGCGAAAAAACTTTATAGCGCCCGGCCATCATCAGGGAAATAAACCAGGGATAAGATGCTCCCTGTATTTGGAAGTAAAACAATGATCAAAATAAGCTATTTTTATAGGCATAAAATCATAAAATGAGCTATAGAAAAATTGATAACAATATACTCCGGCAAATTGTATTGATATTATTGATCGGGCTGCTTGGGTTTATGATCTTTTTTAACCTTCGATATTTTACACCCGGCGCCCTGGGAGCAATTACCCTGTATATCCTGTTCCGCAAAACCTTTTTCCGGCTAACGGAACAGCGAAACTGGAAAAAATCGCTGGCCAGCTTTTGCCTGATGTTCGCCACCTTGCTGGTGATTGCATTGCCCTTGTGGCTGATCATTGAAGTAATGATCCCCCAAATAAGCAACCTGCTGGCCAATAAGCAGGTGATCATCGAAAAATACAACGCCGTAAAAGCCTTTATTGCCAGCAAGCCGCTGCTGAACCGCATCAATCTTTCCGATGAATCGATGATGCGTACCCTGGGAAAAGTAACAGCTTATTTTCCGGGTATCCTCAATTCGGTGGCAGAGATCTTCGTAAATATTTTTACAGCATTGTTCATTCTTTATTTCATGCAGGTAAATGCCCGGGCAATGGAAAAACGGGTCCGGCTTTTTATCCCTTTCAGTGATGACAATACTCAAACCCTTTGGGAAGAAACAAAGATGATGGTGCGCTCCAATGCCTTGGGGATTCCGATCCTGGCCCTATGCCAGGGCCTGGTGGCCGTACTGGGATACTGGATCTTTGGAGTAGATAATTTTGTAATGTGGGGATTGATCACCGGTGCGGCATCGATGGTTCCGGCGGTTGGTACGATGATCGTATGGATACCCATCTGTATTGTGGTATTTGCCACGGGAAGTGTTGGTAACGGCATTGGGCTTACCTTATATTGCCTCATTGTTGTAGGAGGCATCGATAACGTATTACGGTTTACGATCCTGAAAAAAATAGGCGACATCCATCCGCTGATCACCGTATTTGGGGTACTCCTGGGATTGAAGCTGTTTGGAATTATGGGACTGATCTTTGGCCCGTTGTTTATGTCCTATTTTTTACTGCTGATCCAGATCTATCGGGTTGAGTTTGGTAAGAAAAGCGACAACCTCCCACATGGGCCGGAAACGGTTGGCATTACGGAAAAAAAGTAAGCAATCGGGATGAAATTTCTAAAACTGACGGTCTTATGCCTGCTGCTCCACGGTGCCTGCAAGGCGCAGTACCTTTATGAAAGGGTGGTGCAGAAGCATGCTCCGGCCGCCATCCAAAGCGATATTGCCCAACTGTATAAAGATCTTAAGAAATACCACCTGAACCTTATACAATATATTTCGCCCGGTGAATTGAAAAAAGATTTTGACCGCCTGCAGCAGGGGATAACGGATTCGCTCACCGCCCGGCAGGTGTATTACCGGCTGCTCCCCGTAATAAGCCGCATCGGCGATGGCCATATGGCGTTAAATTATTTTGACCCGGAAAAAATTACGGAGCAGGATATTGCAACATTCATACTGCGGTATGATTCCCCGTTCAGCCAGCTGCAGCTGCGGTTTATCGGTAAAAAGATCTTCGCGCTTGCGCATACGGGGGAGGGGAAAACGATCCCGCCAGGAGCAGCCATCGAACAGATCAATGGTCTCTCACCGGAAGTGATCATTGATTCCGTATTGAAGTTTATGTGCTCGGATGGCTATAACACCACGTTCAAATATTTCTTCCTGAACTACCGGGCGCTGAGCGGGTTGTGGGAATATGTTTTTCATAACTGCGAAACGCTCAACGTAGTTTATGCGCATCACCAGTCTGTGGATAGTGTGATCATACGCGGCAAACCTACCACTCCGGCGGTGCAGCAACCGGATTCTGTAAACCGGAAGCAGCCGTTCTTGAACTTCAGGCGGATGGACCGGGGAACGGCGTATCTGAAAGTAAATACGTTTGAACCGGCATGGGATGCAGCGGATCAGCAAATGTTTGCGATGGTATTTCTGAAAGAGCTTTCTCAAACAAGCCACCTGATCCTGGATCTGCGGGGCAATACCGGCGGGCAACAGGGATTAATGCTGATGCTGCTGAAAGGGCTGATCACAAAGCCGGTACAGCCCGTAAAATTCCCTTCGGAGCTGATCAAGGGAGTGGTGCTGCCGCCTTCAGATACGGTTAAGCGGAATCAATTGAAATATGTAAAAGATTATAACCTGCAAGGCTGGGGGAATGTGGTACCGTTTAACGGGTCCTATAAAAATAAATTGTATGTACTGGTAAACGGGGGTACTTTTTCTGCGGCTGCTATTATGGCCAATGCGTTGGGTATGGATAAACGTGCTGTATTGATCGGCGAAGAAACCGGGGGGGGCCGTAATACCACTACCGCGGGTATTATGTTCCACAACCGGATGAAACACACGGGTGTGGCTTATTCTTTCGGATTGATCCCTTTTAATGCCACGAATCCCGTAACGGAAACCGGTCATGGCCTGCGGCCGGATATCACCGTAACGTATACATTGGAGGACTACCTGAATAGCCGCGACCTGGAAATGGAGCAGGCGTTGAAACTGATTGAGAGCGGCCGCTAGGAATGTAAAAGATTAAATGTGGTAGTAAAGATTTCGTTGCTATTCGATGATCTTTCCTTCGTTCGATACCCGTCTATATCGCAGCAACCCGGAGTGAAGCGTTTTCCCTCCAGCTAAAAACGAAACCCAGTCTCAAACGTTAAGCTTCAAACCTGAAACCTTTTCCTTCCATTATTGCACCATTTTTAAAAAATCTGCTTCCGTAATGATCTTTACCGTATTGATCTTTTTGGCTTTTTCCAATTTGCTGCCTGCATCTTCACCTACAACCAGGTAATTTAATTTGGCGCTTACGCCACCTACGATCTTTCCACCCTGAGCCTCTGCCATGGCTTCGGCTTCGCTGCGTTTTAAGGTGGGAAGGGTTCCGGTAAATAAAAATGTTTGACCTGCAAGCGCTCCCGCTATATCCAGTTGCTTATGTGTATTGGTAAGTTGCACACCCAGTGTTTCCAGCTCCCGGATCATTTCAATATTGGAGGTGTTGCTGAAAAAATGTACAATGCTGCCGGCTACCTTCGGACCAATGTCTTCCAGGCCTTGCAGGGCTTCCTGCGAAAAGGTTTGTAATTCCAGCAGGTGACTGATATTGGCGGCCAGCACCTTGGCGGTGGTTTCGCCTACAAAGCGGATCCCCAGTCCGAAAATAATGCGGTGCAGCGGCTGTGTTTTACTGCGTTCGATGGCTTGCTGCAGGTTATCGATGGACTTTTTCCCAAAGCCTTCCAGGGCGCCCAGTTTTTCAAAGTCGAGCTTATAAATACCCGGGATATCCTTTAGCCATCCCAATTCATAAAACTTGCGAACATTTGCCTCTCCAAAGCCGCGGATGTCCAGGGCATCCTTGCTCACAAAGTGGATCATCCGTTCCACCACCTGTGCCGGACACTCGATATTGATACAGCGCCAAACCGCTTCCTCCGCTTCTTTAAACAGTTCACTACTGCATACCGGGCAAACCTTGGGAAAATGAATCTCCGTTTCATTGCCATCCCGCAGGTCCTCCATCGATTTTACAATATAGGGGATCACATCGCCGGCGCGTTCAACCAATACCGTGTCGCCGATCTTCAGGTTCTTTTCCCGGATCACTTCCTCGTTAAACAATGAAATCGAACTTACCGTAACACCTCCGATAAAAACCGGTTCTATTTTGGCAACGGGTGTTACGGATCCCGTACGTCCTACCTGGAATTTTACTTCCAGTAATTTGCTGGTGGCCTGCCGGGCCTTAAATTTAAACGCAATAGCCCAGCGGGGATGGTGGGAGGTCATGCCCAATTGTTCCTGCATATCGATGGCATTTACCTTTATCACCATACCATCGATTTCGTAAGGAAGCCCGTCTCTTCCTTCTTCAAACTCCAGGCAGTAATCAATCACATCTTCGATCCGCTCAAAAGTGCGGAGTTCTTTTACCGGGCTCCGGAAGCCCAGTTCCCACAATAGTTTCAGCGAGCCTTCATGGGTTTGCAGTGGTTCCGGCAGTTCCCGGCCCGGCAATAACGTATAGTCGCTGATATGGTACACAAAGGCTTCCAGGTTGCGGCGACGCACCTCTGCCGGATCCTTGATCCGGAGGGTGCCGGCAGCGGCATTCCGGGGGTTGGCCAGGGGAGCCTGTCCCTTTTCTGCCAGCTCTTCGTTGTATTTTTTAAAGTTGTTTTTATT
This sequence comes from Niabella pedocola, assembly GCF_021044425.1. Taxonomy (GTDB): domain Bacteria; phylum Bacteroidota; class Bacteroidia; order Chitinophagales; family Chitinophagaceae; genus Niabella; species Niabella pedocola. Next base: position 2,804,565 of record NZ_JAJNEC010000005.1, read on the forward strand.
AATCAATACCTCGCCTCTGATTTCGATCTGCTGGATCCCGTACCGGCTGAAGGTCGCCGAAAGTGGTACGGTCCGGATCTGGCGGATATTGGTGGTGATCTCATCGCCTTCCACACCATTGCCCCGGGTAGCACCCCTTACCAGCAGGTCGTTTTCATAAATAAGGGAAATACTTCCGCCGTCGAATTTAGGTTCTACGCAGTAAGTGACTGCATTTTTTTTTGACAGTTGCAATACCTTCCGGTCAAAATCTTTAAGATCATCGCTGTTATACGAGTTGTCCAGCGAAAGCATGGGTACCAGGTGTTGTACCGTTTTAAAATTGCCGTTCAAACTTTTGCCCACACGCTGGGTAGGTGAATCGGGTGTAACCCAATCGGGTTGATCTTTTTCTACCGCTTCCAGCATTTTATACAAATGATCGTATTCCGTATCCGCCAGGAGGGGATCGTTCTGCACATAATACCGGTGTTCATGAAAGCGCAGTACATTCCGCAAACTTTCCAGTGCTTCGGGAGTGGCGGGTAAATTGGTTCCTTCTTTTAAAAAGGCCCGGGTTTGATCCTGCAGTGCGCGTATTTCTTCTTTTGTATACATAGATGCCATTTGCGGATCTAAAAGTACTTTAAAACCGGGAAATAGCACCTCTTTAAAGCATAAAGCAGGCATGATTTTTTGGAGGTCATGACAACTCTCCGGAACGCAAACGGGCGCAGCGATAAGCGATAACGGGTACGATCGGCACCCCATGCCGGATAGTGCTGTATTACCGGGCAATGATCTGCTGCAATGGCAGCTCAAAGCATGTACTGGATTAGCGCCGCATCATGATCATGCCCGGAGATCCGCCTGAACGCCTGTTACCGCCGCCTCCGAATTTACGGGGGTAGTAAGAAAATGTGATCATATAATACTGCTGAAGCCCGTTGGTAACAGTAGTAATGGCGGCGTTATTCGCCAAAGAATTGACAATGTTTTTGTTTTGCCTCAGGAGATCGAATGCAGAAAGCCGTAGTTCTGCCTTTTGCTGCATGAAACGGTAGATCGCATTGGCATTCCAGATGGTAGCCGTTACCGCTTCTCTGTTGGCAGCTTTATTGGTTTGATAGTTAACGGACGTGTTAAAGGTGAGTGACTTGGTAATAAAATAATTGATATTGCTGGTGGTGGTATAATTGCGGATCATAGAGACCGGCTGTTTGCTGTTTGACTGACGGTTGCGGTTGGTGGAAACGATTTCACCAATGCTGATATTGAATTTATCGATCCAGTTATACAGAACGTTGAAGTTGTTACTAAGACTGGTGTTGTCGGAAGTAGACATTTTATTGTTGATATATCCGGGACGGTTGTTGTTGTTTAGTGAAGCGGTATAATTGAAACTGATGGTGTTCATCTTATTGATATTGGTGGAAAAGTTGAGATTAAGGTTTCCGCCCAGGGTTCGTTGATGCCCCACATTAATAAGATATCGGATACTTCTGCCGGTAGAGTCTGACAGATATACCAGACTGTCGCCGATGGCCCGGCTTACATCATTAAAATTGAATCCCAGTCTTGCCCCATAATTACTTTTACTATTGAGCCTTGCCCGGTTGATCTCAAAATTGTAGTTCACGTTTTTCGTTTTGGGCGCTTTCAGAAAAGGATTCCCTGCAATCATATTATATCGCTCGGCATCATCGATAATGGGATATAACTGGTCGATAGATGGCGGCTGGGCGCTCATATTGGCCCACACGTAAGAGTTGATCCGCATTGCGTTTTCCTTTTGATAGCTGAAGTTGGCATTCAGCGATGGAACAAATGCGTTGAACGAACGGTCGATGTTCCGGTTAAGGATGCTGGACTCATTGCTTTGGTTGAGGAACTGGTATCGCAGATCCATACCGAAGTTCAGCCAGTAATAATATTTGCCCCATACCGATTTGTTGATGGACTTGTTAAAGTTCAGCGCGGGATTATAGCTGAAGTTTGTAAGTGTATTGGTATTGGTGAGGTGTTGGTTAACCACATACTGATGGGTAAGCGTATCCAGGTCAAAAGCGGTGGCATCCTGTTCATTCCGTGAGAAGTTGATGTTATTCATCAACGACATATTGATGTTGAAAAAGTTGTAGATGCCAAAAAGCAGGGGCCGGAGTCCATCATAATTCAAACCGATATTGGCATTGTAACTTTTATTGTAGTTATTATATTTACGATCGATGGTATTGGTATAAATACTGTCTGCCAAAGATTCCAGGGTGTTAATGGTTCCCCTGTTGGTCTGCGATTCATTATACCCGCCACCGAAGTTAATGGAGTAATTCTTCCGCGGATCGTCACGCATTTCATAATCATTGGAGCGCATCCAGCCAAACATATAAAAGTTATTACTGTTGGAGGTAGAATAGCTGCTGCTGGAGTTCCGGCTCACCGCCGTGGTATCATTCCTGAAAACATTGGTTTGCCCCTCGCTGGAGCTCGTACTGTACTGGTTTACGTAGTTGGCACTGATGTTTACATAATTGCCGAACTTTTTCCGGTTCTCATAAAGAAATTTGACCGTATTACTGGTATTGTCGTTGTTGCTTTTATTGTTACTGATATTGCTCAGCTTATAGTTGTCAACTGTTTGTACACTGGTGCTGTTGGATAAATAATTCTTATACGTGTTCAGGTATCCGTAGTCGCTGGTAAAGCGGTTATAGAACTGGGAATTTTCAGATTCCGAGAAACTATGCTGCCATTTCAGATTGCCATAGGTTCGCCGGGTAATACCGTCATTGGCATTTCCTCTTCCCCCGTAAAAGAACCGGAAGTTCGATTTGAACGTGTTTTCCATAAACGCATTCTCGCCGGTACCTTCTTCCTTATTGATATTGTTAATGCCGGCGGCGACGCCTAACTGGTTCTTTTTATCATATGCCTGCGCCACCGCATCCCCGGTATAACGGTTATCCGTTCCATATCCCGCGCCTACTTTACCAAACAGCCCTTTCTTTTTATCGGCTTTTAGTTTGATGTTCATGGAGTAAAGGGAGTCGGTCTTTTCTTCTGTATTGGTTAGCTTGGAAACATCTTTTTCCTGGTACAGTTGTATCTTTTCGATGGCATTCTTGGGAAGGTTCTGGGTGGCTGTTTGGGCGGCCCCGCCAAAAAAGGGCTTGCCGTCTACATATACCTTTTCCAGCTTCCGGCCGTTCATGGTAATGGTGCCATCTCCCCAAACGGTAAGCCCCGGCACGCGGAGGAGCATGTCTTCTACAACGGCGTTGGAATCCAGCTTGAAGGCATCGGGATTGATCTCCAGGGTATCGCCGTTCATACGCAGTGGCTGTACGGCTTTTATCACTACTTCGTCTAACTCATCCTTACCCTGGTGGGTGAGGAACAGTTTTCCAAAGTTTGTGAGCATCGTGAGGGTATCCAGCTGGAAGTTCCGGATCAGCGGCCGGTATCCCGTATAGGAGATCATGCAGTACAGCGCTGTTTTTACCGGAATATTTTTAATCTCAAACTCGCCCTGGGTATTGGACAGCTGAAATTCCACGATGCTGGAATCGGCCTGTTTATAAACGGTAACGGAGGCCGACTGTAAAGCATAATCGTTGATCGAATCATACAGGATGCCTTTGATAGAGCCGGTTTTTTTCTGGGCAAAAACTGCAAAAGGAAGCAGGATCAAGGTCAGTAGTACAAGGCGTCTCATTTTACAGCAGGATTGATTTTTAATTGGATGATAACAGGATTACTGAATTTGCCGATCTGCTCCAGCAGTTCCTTCAGGAAGGGGGGCGGTTCATTATTATACCTGGAAAGAATACTGGCCTTTTCCTTTATCAGGTCGCTGGGAGAAACATAGGTATATACATAATCCTGATCGTAATTGCTGATTTTGGAAAAGATACCTGCGGGAAGATAACAGGTGGTACTGTCTGAAGTAATTTTTGAAAGATCGTAGAGAAGCGATGCATTTTTATTAAACACATAGCGTTTGTAACCCCAGGTATTGTCGTTCATACCAAAGAACAATACCTTATCCAGATCGATGATATTGAAAAACGCCCGGATAGCCTTTCCGTATTTCGTTTTATAGCTACTGAAATCGATATTGTTCCGGAATGCCGTTGTGTAAAAGGACGACGGCATCGTATTGGCGGCCGGAAATACAAACCGGTATTCCGGTATCAGCGAATCATTCACCAGTTTATAAAGCGTGTTGTCATAATTTTTTTGAAGGTAAACGGTCGAGTCGTTCAGGGTCCGGTCGATATTGATGGAGATGTCGTCGAAATCGGTCGGAAGTTTGGCTACATTCAGAAAAGGGAAATAGGAGCGCTCCCGGGTATTGCCGTTCATGATATCCAGGTGGTACAGGACGGTGTCCTTTGCATACTTGTTGTAGCGGCTGTTACGTACCAGGTACCGCCCGTTCATATAATACAGGTTGTTGAGTGCATAAAAGGGTACCGGCTGTTTTTCAACCCGGTATTGTTCGTTGTTGCCCAGGTATAATAACTCAATGTTTTTGTATTTGGAAAAATCCCTGTTGCCCGGCTTTTGGGTCATTTGCAGTACTTTGGAAAACGGGATGGTGTAATTCTTATTGGTGCTTGTAAAAAAAATGGCGTTTTTGGCGTAACTGTATTGAAGCGGCCCCAGCTTGTATTTTTTCTTTTTGAACTTATGCAGGAATTTTCCCTCTTTGTTGAATATAAGGATCGAGTTGGACTCGTTGTCCATAAAAACCAGCCGGTCCGGGGTTACCACAAAGTCGGCCATATTGTTGAAATAACTGGTGGAGGTGGTTTCAAGCGGAATCAGCCGGATCTCGGAAAAGAGATTGGCCGCCTTTATACCCAATGCGTTATCCGGAACGATGTATAGCGCCTGGTCCTGTGCGGGAGCGGTCAGCCTTAACAGGAACACACAGGCAACGGTCAAAAAATATCTCATAAAAAGTTTTGCGGAAGATACCCCGGATTTCTGTTCTACGATTTTTTCGTAGACTGTTTAACGTTTTATTGTGACTGAACAAACGATCGGTTGTTAGATGTTTTAAAGTACTTCCGGAAAATGCGGCTAAACCACGGGGATTTTATAACTCAAATTGTACTTTTGTAACCATCACGAAAACAATGGCTAAAAGTTCAAATCTGAAAACGGCGGCGCTGGAGAAAAGCAGTCACCTGGAGTATTTTAAAATCGCGGTGTCCGTCGATTGCGTCATTTTCGGATACGAGGAAAAGGAACTGAAGGTATTACTGATCAAATCGGACCTGAAGGAATTTGCCGGACTGTATTCCTTGCTGGGAGACCTGGTGCGGCCCGATGAGGATCTTGATAAAGCGTCTTACCGGATACTAAAAGAGCGAACCGACCTGGATGATGTATTCCTGCAGCAGGTGCATACTTTCGGTACGGTAAACCGGCATCCATCGGGAAGGGTGGTTTCAACAGCCTACTACTCCCTTGTAAACATTAATAACCATAAACTCAAGATCAATAATAATGACCTGCGCTGGCACACCGTAAAAAATGTGCACAAGCTGGCATTCGATCACAAGGAAATTTTGGCCACCAGCCTGCTGCATCTGCGCGGGCAGATTGAGGAACACCCGGTAATACACAATCTGCTGGATGAAAAATTTTCACTCCGGGAACTGCAGGAAGTGTATGAGGCGATCCTGAATACACCGCTGGACCGCCGAAACTTCCGTAAAAAAATCACTCTTAAAAACTGGCTGGTAGACCTTAATGAAATGGAGGATAATGTATCTCACCGTCCAGGAAAGCTCTATAAGTTTAAGCCCAAATTGATCAAAAACAACAAGTTAACCTAACGTATAATTTTTTTTGCAGACATTGTGTACTTTGTACACATAATGATGTACTTTTGATATTGTATTTTTCAATTAACGTGTATTAAGTACACAATTGATATTAAAACAATAATTGTTTGTCTATGTACATGAGAAGATTGTTTGCAGCATCGTTTGCATTGCTATTGCTGTTGTTATTTTCAGCCATTACCAGTGCTCAAACCCGCACTATCAGCGGTATGGTTTCCGATTCCAAAACAGGGGAGCCGCTTGCGGGTGTTACCGTTTCCATTGTGGGCCGCTCACTGGCTACGTTAACAGATTCCAGCGGCACCTACCACATTTTTGCAGGCAGCTCGGTAAGCGCCCTGCAGTTTTCGTTTATCGGCTATGCTACCCAAACGGTAAAACTTGCGGGTGACCGGCTGGATGTATCCCTGGTGCCGGAAATCGCCAACCTTGAAAGCGTGGTGGTGATCGGGTACGGCACCGCAAAAAAGAAAGACCTTACCGGGTCTGTGGCGCTGGTCACCTCAAAAGATTTTAATAAGGGGCAGGCAACTACACCGGAGCAGCTGATCGCCGGTAAGGTGGCGGGCGTGCAGATCACCTCCAATAACGGTGCACCCGGCAGCGGGAGTACGATCCGTATCCGGGGAGGGGCTTCGCTGAATGCCAGCAATGACCCGCTGATTGTGATTGATGGAGTGCCACTGAGCAACGACGGGCTTTCCGGCTCCCCGAATCCGCTGGCGCTGATCAACCCCAACGACATTGAATCCTTCAGTATCCTGAAAGATGCTTCTGCAACGGCCATCTATGGTTCGAGGGCATCTAACGGCGTGATCCTGATTGTTACAAAAAAGGGCAGGCGGGGTAAGCCGGTGATCAATTTCAATACGCAGTTTTCGGTTTCCAAACTGCCGGGATATGCCGATGTATTATCTGCAGATGAATTCAGGAATTATATAAACACCAATGGGGATGCCGCCCAAATTGCCTTAATGGGCAAGGCGTCTACCAACTGGCAGAAGGAGATTTACCGCACCGGCATCGGTTCAGATAATAATCTCAGTGTTTCCGGTGCTGCGGCAAAAGGAAAGTTGCCCTACCGGATTTCGGTAGGCTACCTGAAACAGCAGGGGGTTTTAAAGACCAGCGACCTGGAGCGCAAATCAGCGGGCATCAACCTGAGCCCCTCCCTGCTGGATGATCATCTGAAAATAGATATCAATGTAAAAGCGGCCCGCTCTGATGCGCGTTTTGCAAACACCGGGGCCATTGCGGCGGCCGTGAATTTTGATCCCACACAACCGGTATATTCAGGCGGCAACCGGTACAACGGCTATTATGAATGGCTGGATCCTTCTGCCGTAAGCGGTTTAAAATCGCTGGCACCCCGGAACCCGGTGGGTTTATTGATGGACTACAACAATAACGGAACAAATATCAGGAGCATCGGTAACATCCAGTTTGATTACAAGTTCCATTTTCTTCCGGAGTTACGGGCCAACCTGAACCTGGGATATGATGTGGCACATGGATACGGAAAGATATTTGTAAACGACAGTGCAGCCCAAAAATATGGCTCCGTAGTAGAAGGGAAGCAATACAACGGGCAGGCAGATAAATATGCTTCCTGGCGGGATAACGGTCTGGTTGAATTTTACCTGAACTATACCCGGCTGTTTAACCGGCATAAGATCGATCTTACGGCGGGGTATGGCTATTATGATTTTGTAACCCGTAACATCAACTTTGCCAGCTATGATGCCAGCGGCGACCTCATTCCCAAAACCACACCCAACTTTGCGCTGGATAAGCCGCGGTATACCATGCTTTCTTATTATGGCCGTTTAAATTACAGTTTTAACGACCGCTACCTGTTAACGGCTGCGCTTCGTACCGATGGCTCTTCAAAATTTAATTCCAATAACCGCTGGGGAATATTTCCTTCTGCCGCCTTTGCCTGGAAGCTGAAAGATGAAGCATTTCTGAAAAGCAGTTCCACGGTAAGCGACCTGAAACTCCGCCTGGGATACGGGGTTACCGGCCAGCAGGACGGGATCGGGAATTTTGATTATATCTCCTATTATAATTTAAGCTCGGCCACCGCCACTTACCAGCTGGGCGATCAGTATTATCAGATGTATCGTCCGGGTGGCTATTACTACGAGCGTAAATGGGAACAAACCACTACCTACAACGCCGGACTGGATTATGGATTTATCAATAACCGCATTTACGGAAGTATTGATGTCTATTATAAAAAAACCACGGATCTGTTAAATGAGATCAACCAGCCGGCCGGTACCAATTTTACCAATAAGATCGTTGCCAACATCGGCAGCATGGAAAACAGGGGCGTAGAATTTTTGCTCAATGTGGTACCGGTACAAAGCAAAGACCTTACCTGGAATGTAAATTTCAACGCTACCTACAATAAAAACCAGATCACAAAATTAACGGTGGTAGATGATCCTTCTTACCCGGGTGCACAAAACGGCGGCATTACCGGAGGCGTGGGTAACCTTATACAGATCCATTCTGTAAATTATCCGCGTTCTTCGTTTTATGTATTGCAACAGGTGTATAACGAAGCCGGCAAACCGGTGGAAGGCGTTTTTGTAGACCGAAATAAGGAAGGATTGATCAACGAAAATGACTTCTACCGGTATAAAAACCCCGATCCCCGGTTCTTCCTGGGCCTGGGTTCATCCGTTAACTACAAGAAACTTTCCGCCGGCTTTAGTGCCCGGGCCAATATCGGCAATTATGTTTATAATAACGTGATCTCTGCAACGGCGTTAGGAACAAATATCCTGAACCCCCTGAAATACCTCAACAACGGTTCCAGCGACCTGTTGCTGACCGGTTTTGCCGGTGGTGGCGATAAGCTCATCTTCTCGGATTATTATATTGAAAACGCTTCCTTCCTGCGGATGGATAATATATACCTGGGCTATGATTTTGGAAAACTGTTTCCCCAAACCGGTAATCTCCGTATGAACCTGAGTGCGCAGAATGTATTTGTGATCACCAAGTATAAAGGACTGGATCCTGAAGTACAGGGCGGTATTGATAATAATTTCTATCCCCGGCCACGGGTATTTGTGCTGGGATTAAATCTCGATTTTTAAATCATTGGATCTGTAACAACTTATAAACAACGAACACAGATGAAAAAAATAATGATTGTAGCAAGCCTGGTCGTGTTAACGCTGTCCTGCAGTAAGAAACTGGACCGGCTTCCCAAGAACGATATCACCGCAGGGCAGGTATACAGCACTCCACAGGGTTATATAGAGGCTGCTGCTAAAGTATATGGCGCCTATGCGCTCACCAGTAATATCGGACCGGCAAGTCCTCCCGGAGGCGGCGATATCAAAGGCATTGATGAAGGATTTTCCGATTTTTTGCGGCTGTTCTGGGGCGCGCAGGAGCTGAGTACCGACGAAGCCGTGATCGCCTGGGGCGATGCGGGTATCCAGGACTTTCATAACATGAACTGGTCTTCCAGTAACCCCTTTCTTACAGGGCTGTATTACCGGAGCCTTTATCAGATTACGCTGGCTAATGATTTTATAAAAAATGCGGCCGACGAGGTGTTAAATGCAAAGGGGTTCGGGGCGGCCGACGTGGCCAATATTGTAAGCTTCCGGAATGAAGCCCGTTTCCTGCGGGCTTACCAGTACTGGGCCTTGCTGGATCTTTTTGGCAATCCGCCCTTTGTTACCGAAAACGATGTGATCGGTTCCAATGCCTTGCCCAAACAGATTGGCCGGCCTGCTTTGTTCGCCTATGTTGAATCAGAATTAAAGGAGCTGGAAAACCTCTTGCCCAATGCGCGTACCAGCGATTATGGAAGAGCAGATAAAGGAGCCGTATGGGCCCTGCTGGCCCGCCTGTATTTAAATGCGGAAGCCTATACCGGCACTGCACGTTACAATGATGCGGTAGCCTATTCAAAAAAAGTGGCGGATGCCGGATATAGTCTTGTCGGCAACTACCAAAATCTGATGCGTGCCGATAATCAAAAGAATACCAATGAATTTATTCTTACCATCAACTATGACGGTACCCGTACTCAGAATTATGGTGGAACCACGTTTCTTACGCATGCTGCCGTTGGAGGTAATATGCCGGCTGCACAGTTTGGTATCGACGGGGGATGGGGCGGCATCCGTACCACAAAGGCACTGGTAAATCTTTTCCCGGATCCCAGCGGCAATACCGATAAGCGGGCGCAGTTCTGGACCTCCGGACAGTTGCTGGAGATCAATGATCAGACCAAATTTGAGCAGGGTTATGCGATCACAAAATTCAAAAATATTGAAATGGTATCCGGTAAGCCGGGCAGCAATCTCACGTTTCCGGATATGGACTTTCCCATCTTCCGGCTGGCGGAACAGTACCTGATTTATGCGGAGGCTGTATTGCGCGGCGGAACAGGTGGCGATGCTTCCACTGCACTGGGATATATCAATGCGTTGCGTACAAGGGCCGGTGCGGCCACCGTTGGCTCGGGTCAGCTGACCACTGATTTTGTCCTGGATGAGCGGGCGCGGGAGCTGTATTGGGAAGGGTTCCGGCGTACCGATCTGATCCGCTATAAACGGTTCACCACTGCCGGCTACCTGTGGCCATGGAAGGGCGGCACGGTAAACGGAAAGGCGGTGGAAGACTGGCGGAATGTGTATCCGATACCGGTGGCCGACAAGAATGCAAATCCGAACCTGCAGCAAAACCCCAACTATTAATTTTTAAACTGGCAATATGAAGTATTTATCGATATGCTTTTTAACCGCCCTTACAGCGCTTCTTTTTCATTCCTGTAAAAAAGATGAAACCAAGGTGGTGATGAATAATAATAAGCCTGCATTGAGCAGTAGCAATAATGGTCCTCTTGTATTGCTCCAGGGAAATGCAGATAAACCTGTGCTCACATTAACGTATAACAACGTAGACCTGGGATTTGCAGATGCTTTGGGTTATACATTGCAGATTGCACCGGCAGGGCGTGATTTTAAAGTAGATTCTTTGGTGGAGCGGGACTTGGACCGGAAGGCACTCTCCACCACATTTACCGCAAAAGAACTGAACAGTTTACTGTTAACAGAATTTTTCCCTGCGGAAAAAACAATAAATTATGAATTCCGGATAAGAACCTCAGCCGGGAATGTATATTCCAATGCATTGCCTCTAACCATCACTACATATGAAGATTGGCCAAGGGTGATCGCAAAAGACTTTTTATATACGCCGGGCGGCTACCAAGTCTGGAATCCCGCTGCTCCAACTATTGCAAAAATGTATGTGGTGTCTGGCGATAAAACATCTGGAAAACTGGAAGGATCAATATTGCTTCCAGATGCTGTAAACGAATTTAAATTTACCCCGGAGCCTAAGTGGGATAATGCTTATGGCAGTCTTTCCAATACCGGTAATCAAGGCACCCTTGTATATAACGGCGGCGGTAATTTTAGCGTAAAGGATGCGGGCTATTATAAAATGGAGCTTGACCTGGCGGCAAAAACCTGGAAGGCTACGCTGAATAATATTTCGATAATAGGAAATGCTGCTATTGACTGGAATACAGATGTTTCATTGGATTTTGACCAGGCAACGCAAACATTTTCAAAAACACTCACATTAAAGGCTGGTGGTGATTTAGGATTTAAGTTTCGGGCAAATGCAGATTGGGCGGTAAACTTCCCCGGCAGCAATCTTACAGTGCCATCAACCGGAACCTATAAAGTGCTTTTGGATATGCGTGTTCCCTCGGATCCGTACTGGAAGATCATCAAGCAATAATACGATATGATTGAAGCGCATTGCCCTGCACAATAAATGCGGGGCAATTGCTGTTTTTGTAAAAAGATAAGGGCTTTGGCAGGCCCGTCCATTTTATTGAATACTTTTAAGACATGAAGATTTTTATTGGAGGGATTTTATCGTTACTGCCCCTGATTTTTTTCGGTCAAAATGCCCCGTTCCGGCTGCGGGAGGAGCGATTTAAAAAATTGCCCTTTGGCGCTGTAAAACCCGCAGGCTGGATCAAAGCGCAGATGGAAAAAGATATGCAGGGTTTTGCCGGGCATCTGGATCAGATTGTACCGGACCTGGTCAATGATCCCATTTATTCAACACGCCTGCATAAACACAGCAAAGCCAAGGACCTTGGCAATCTGAAGGAGGGCGATATCGGTGGGGACGACCAGTACAAATGGTGGAATTCAGAAACGCAATCGAACTGGCGCGACGGCTTTATCCGGAATGCCCTGTTGCTGGATGATGACACCGGTAAAAAACGGGTAAAGCAATACATAGATCATATACTGGCCACCCAGGATAGCGACGGCTACCTGGGTATCTATGACGCGGAACTGCGGTACCGGTTTGTATCTGAGAACGGAGAACTTTGGGCAAAGACCACCCTGCTGCGCGGACTGCTGGCCTACTATGAGGCCACGCGGGACAGCCGCGTCTGGAATGCAATTCGGCGGGCTGTGGATGATGTGCTGAAGCACTATCCCATCCATCATTCCGATCCTTTTTTTGCCGGGAAAGAATTTTCGGGCGGCGTAGCACACGGGCTTACATTTACAGATATCTGCGATGAAATGTACCGCCTTACAAAAGACGGGAAATACAGGGCCTATGCATTGTTCCTTTATCAGAACTTCTCCGCTAACTTTTCATTTGAAAAAGATGTGCAATGGTCCAGTATTTTTAACCCGGCGTATAAGTTGTCCGGCCATGGCGTGCACACCTATGAACACCTCCGACCCTTAACGGTTGCCGCTTTTAGCACATATGATTCCAACTATACTGCAGCCCTTAGCATTTATTTAAAGCGGATACAGGATGCTACTACGGTTGCCGGCGGCCCCATTGGCGATGAATGGATCGGCGGCCGGAAAGCCAATGCTGCGCAAACCGGCTACGAGTATTGCTCGCTGCAGGAATTGCTGGATAGTTATGCAGGCTTACTGCAAAAAACAGGTGTCGCCCGGTTTGCAGACCAGATCGAAAACACCTTCTTTAACGCCGCACAAGGCGCCAGGGATCCGGATCATTCCTGTATTGCCTATCTGAAAACCGATAATTCATACGCCATGACCGGGCCGCTGAATGGCGGTGCAAGCGGGGATGGGAAGCAGACCCGTTATAAATATTCCCCGGCACACAAAGATGCCGCGGTTTGCTGTGTGCCCAATGCCGCCAGGATTACCCCCTACTACGTTCAAAACATGTGGATGATGCAGGGCGACTCGGTATTGGTGGCTGCCCTGCTGGGGCCTTCCCGCGTGCAAACCCGGATCAACGGAGCGGCCGTTGAAATACATGCGGCAACCGCATACCCGTACGATCTGTCCTGTGTATTTTCGATACGTCAGGCCGGGGCCCGGGCGTTTACATTAAAAATACGGAAACCCGCCTGGGCAACGGCGGTTGAAACCGATCAGTCATATGTAGAAGAAAACGGTTTTATAGTGATCCGGAAAGCATTTAAAAAAAATGAACGGATCCGTCTGAAGTGGCATACGCAGGTTATGGACCGGGAAGATGCCGCAGGTGCACACTATTTTGCTTATGGCCCGCTGGTATATGCGCATCCCATACCGGCAGTGGCTGCTACCGGAAGCGTATATACCCCCGCGTTTAAAGATTATCTGTATATGCCGCGTATTAAAAAAGAATATACGTATATCCGCAATAACGGAGCAGTGTATAAACAGGGGGGCATACAGTTAAAGGCCCGGGAAAACAACTCAGCTACCGTGGAAACCCTTACGCTTGTTCCCATTGGCAAAACCATTTTGCGCCAGGCCGCCTTTATGGAGTAGTATTCCGGTCGTAGACTGCTCAATAATGCGCAAACGCTTGTTGCAGATAATCCAGCATGTTGATATTGATGGCCCACTGGTCGGCCAACGGCTGACCGTTATCCGGGTTTACCGGCATATAAGGTACCGGCCCGGCTTCGGTGCAAATGGTAAACGACATTGTTTGCTGCCGGTGATAGTCCAGGATGTGCTGCCACCAGGAAGTGAACCGGTGCAGGTATTGCTGACAGGCAGGAGCAAAGGGGTCTGGTAATTGCGGGCCATGTTCATATCCCACCCTTGCATGAATATGCCTGATATGGGGCGTGAGCTGCTCCAATGTATCTTGCTGGAAGGAAAGCATGCTTTCCGATACCGTGCACCAATGGGAATAATCGGCCACCAGTTCCAGTTGCGGAAACAACGCGATATATTCCGGCATCCGGTGTAACGCATAAGAGAAGCGGCCGCGGTGGGTTTCATGATATACCGGGATCTTGTATTGCCGGGAGAAATCTGTTGCCAATTGGAGAAGGGCGCAGTTTTCCCGGAAGCTGAAATAATCCCGGCCCGTATGGGAATTGATAAAAAGCGGGTCAAAGCCGGTCAGCAGTTTCAGCCGGGGAATCATGGCCTCCCGGAATTGATCAAATGTTCCGTGGTCTTCCTCAAGCACCATCTGGGCTACTACGATAAATTCTTTATGCTGCCGGCGGATCGCTTTTAAAAGCCTGATCCAATGATGTGGGTCCTGCAATCCGCCGGGATTGATCTCAATGCCATGATAACCGGCTGCGATTACTTTTTCCAAAAAAGATTCGGGTGCTAATTGTTCCTGTCCCCAATGCGGACAGAGATATTGAACCTGCATGCGGGTGATTTTTTAATAATGCCTGCCGGGGGCGCCTTGCACAACAATGATGCACATATGCTGATGCGGCACCGGTGTGCCGGTATAATGTGGTTAAGCCGGTTCGTACAATACCGGGTTAAGGGGGGTGTTGATGATCTCCCCGATCTCCGCACCCGGGCACCAGGTATCCCAGTCGTTCTGCTGGTTTTTATTTTCCGGTGCTTTCAAACGCATATCCCGGTCCATATAAATGATCGTCATTACCCGGCGCATATCATTTGTTGTGTTTGCGCCCGCGCGGTGAAACACCCACCCGGAATGAAAGCTGATCTCTCCCAGATCAAAAGCTTCAATAACGTGATGGAAATCGGTCACGCGCAACCGTTGCTGGATCAGGGTTTCGCTTTCATCGCCAATGGCCAGTTCCCTTCCTTCAACGATCTGGTGGCTGCCGGCACTAAACTCCAGCGGTCCCATTTCCAGCGGTGTTTCCTGCAAAGGGATCCAGGCTGTAATGGTTTTATCGGTTTCCAGCGGCCAGTAATACTGGTCTGCATGCCAGGGCGTAATGCCGCCGCCACCTTCTTTAAACAGGGCCTGATCGTGGTACATCCGCACGCCTTCCACCTGCATCAGGTCGGCCGCAATTTTGCCCAGGCGTTTGCTGAAAACCAGCGCCTGTACATCCTCATTTTCACGCCACAGGTTAAACAGTTGTAAAAAAGCTTT
This sequence comes from Niabella pedocola, assembly GCF_021044425.1. Taxonomy (GTDB): domain Bacteria; phylum Bacteroidota; class Bacteroidia; order Chitinophagales; family Chitinophagaceae; genus Niabella; species Niabella pedocola. The sequence goes on from NZ_JAJNEC010000005.1 coordinate 2,819,783, forward strand.
ACCATAAGTATCCCGTTCCTGGAGCGTGGTTTTTGTGGTATTCATTTTTGCTACCTGCGCGGCAATTACATCACGGAAGCAGGCGATAGCTGCAGCGGAGAGTACCTGCTTTAATTTAATAAAGCGGTGCGTATCATAAAAGCGGATCTGCTCAGCAGTAAGTTCGTAAGGCTGTGCAAGCTCCCGGAGAATGGTTTCTGGTATTGCCATCGTTATAAGATTTTGATATAAAATTAATGGCTTTCGACAGTGATCTTCATCACTATATTGACAAAACATACACTATATTTTCCTTTTGTGTAAATTTATAAGCTCAATCATACAATATTGTACCAGTGAAGCCCAGTTTTGAGCATATTAACAGGATAGGAGCGGAAGAAAGCTTTGTCGTGTATGCGTATGAAACGGCGCATTTCCCGTTTAAATGGCATTATCACCCGGAGTATGAGCTCACGCTCATCACTTCAGGATCCGGCAAACGGCTGGTGGGCGATCATTATGCGGCGTTTGCTGCAGGCGACCTGGTATTGCTGGGAAGGAGCCTGCCCCATACCTGGACGAGCGAGCCGGCGCGGCAGCCTGCTTCAGCAATCGTGATCCAGTTCTCGGAAGCCTTTATTGCCCCGTTTCTGGAATACCCGGAGTGCAGGGGCATCTCCGGGCTTTTGCGAAAGTCGGAGAGGGGACTTTTTTTTGGGAAGCGAGCGGGCCAGGTAACGGAAAAGATCCGGCAGTTATCCAAAGCAGCAGGTATAGAAAAGCTGCTGGCGCTGATTGACGTATTGCATCACCTGAGCAAACTGCCGCCGGTAACGTTAAGTTCATCGGTGATGCCTCCTGCTTCAACTGGTACCGCAGAGGCACGTATCAACAAAGTATTTCAACACCTTTACCGGAATTATAAAAAGCCGTTACATATCGAGCAGTTTGCCCGGCTCATCCACCTGTCGCCGGGGGCATTCTGTAAATTTTTTAAGAAAATCACGGGCAAAACTTTTTCCGATTATGTAAATGAATTGCGGATCTCAAAAGCCTGTACCCTGCTGCTGGAAACCGACCGGAACATCACCCATATAGCCTATGATGTGGGCTTTGAAAGCATTACCTATTTCAACCGGGTTTTTTTCAAAAAGAAGGGCGCAACACCGCGTGCCTTCCGGGCGCAGGTAAAACACTGGAGAATGCATTAAACACCCCCGTAAAAATACGGTACACGAAGCGTACTATCCCTTTCGCCCAATTCAGGTATTGACATCCCTTGTGTGGCAACGTAATATTGTATCATTAAAAGATACACCACACCAAAAATAAAAACCATGGCAAAGCCTTCTCAACAACTGCCCCACCGCTCACTGGGCTGGATACCCGACCTTCCCGATGCAAGAGATTTCCTCTATGCGGCGCCGCTTAAAATCATGCAGCAACTGCCGGTTAAAATCGATCTGCGAAAAACCTGTCCGCCGGTATATGATCAGGGAAGCCTGGGTAGCTGTACCGCCAATGCCCTGGGTGCCGCATTTGAATTTGGAAAAAAGAAATTGCGTAAAAAAACGTTTCGCCCCTCCCGGCTGTTTCTTTATTATAATGAACGGGTAATGATGAATACGGTGCAGTCTGACAGCGGCGCCTACCTGCGCGATGGGATCAAATCATTAAACAAACAAGGCATTTGTCCTGAAAAAGACTGGCCCTACAAGGAAGCTGCATTCGCGCAAAAGCCACCGGCTGCCTGCTATAAAACGGCGCTCGGTAACCAGGTACTGTCTTACTGGAGGGTACCGGTGAATCTTACTTCCATAAAAGGATGCCTGGCAGAAGGATATCCGTTTTCTTTTGGTTTCAGTGTGTATGAAAGTTTTATGGCCCGTAAGGTTGCAGACACCGGTATCATGCCACTGCCCAATATCGCAACAGAATCCATCATAGGCGGTCACGCAGTATTGGCCGCGGGCTATAATGATGCCACACAAATGGTGCTGGTGCGCAATTCCTGGAGCAAAAAATGGGGTATTGGCGGTTATTTCTGGATGCCCTACACATATATTTCGAACCCCTCGTTCTGCCAGGACTTCTGGACCATCCGCGATGTAGAATAGTTTGCCCGATCATAAAATTTATGACTGTAACGGCAGTTCAACCGGTTTGAATCCGTAATGGGAATACATATGCCTGCCAGTACCGGCGGAAACCACTTTCATGTAAATCATCAAATTCAATTTTTTAATAAACAAAAACAAACACATGTCAAAGATCAACGTTGCGGCCATTCAGTCGTCCATCACTGAATCGGGCTTAACCTGGCAAGCCGCCAATAACGAATTTACCGCTATGACGGAGGCGGAACGTAAGTATTTCCTGGGTTTTACACCAGGACCTAAGGAGCGGTCGCTGGCAGCCCGGGAAGATGCTTCGGAAAAAGCCCTTCGCTCTTTTCAGCTGTCTGCGGCAGGAAAGGGTATTAAAAAGAAAAAAGCATTTGGATATCCAACCATCTTTGACTGGCGCAACAGAAGCGGTCAAAACTTTGTTACGCCCATCAAGAACCAGAGTTCCTGCGGATCCTGCGTGGCTTTTGGAACCATTGCCACTGCAGAAACAGCCTACCGCATCCAGCGGGGCAACGCTGCGCTGGCCATTGATTTTTCAGAAGCACAATTGTTTTATTGCTATGCAAAAAGCGAAGGACGCAACTGTGCCAATGGCTGGTGGCCGGATCGGGCGCTCATCGCCTTCCGGGATAAGGGGCTGGTGGATGAAGCCTGTTTTCCTTATACCCCCGGTGATCAGGCCTGTAATACCTGTAGCAATGCAGCAGACCGGTTATTGAAAATAAGCGGTTTTACAAAACTTACCACCACTGCCGCTATGAAAGACTGGATCAGCACCCGTGGAGCCCTGGTAGCCTGCTTTACCGTATATACCGACTTCTTCAGCTACCGCTCCGGTATCTACCGGAGGGCCAATAACCATGTGGAAGGCGGCCACTGCGTATCGGTAGTTGGCTATGATGATGTAAACCAGTGCTGGATCTGTAAGAACAGCTGGGGTGTTGGTTTTGGAGAATCCGGATTTTTCCGCATCGGCTATGGTCAGTGTGGCATCGACGCAGAAATGTACGGTGTTAATGGCATTGTAGAAACCTTGTGGACCGGCGCTCAGAAGATCATCGGCCTCTGGTCCAATGATGCGGCCAATAATGCATGGGCCTATATTGCCGATTTCGGATGGCGGAAGATTTCGCCTGCCAGCGATAACATTCACCTGAACCTGCTTACCCAATGCATTTCTGCAAAGAACCGCGGAGCTGCTGTAAGTATTCACCTTACCAACGGCGTTATCGACCAGATCTATAATTAAATATTTAACCGGATAAATAGTCATACAATGAATGCAGTTAAAAAGGCATCTGCCAAAAAAACAACAAAGAAAAGTGCAACCACTCCGGTTGCAGCCGTTACTACCACGGAAGTAGTGGCCGCAAAAAGGGCCAATGAACCAACCTTGCTGCCTCCCGGCGCCGGCGGACTTACCGCCTGGAACAATAATGTAAAAATTGTAGGTACCTGGGGCATTGCAGAAAATAACAATGCATGGCTGAATGTTAGCGGTATGGGGTTCCGCAAGATCAAGGAAAGCAATACCCAGGCATTGCTGGCCATTTTAATGATCGGGGCACATGCGCGCGATAAGAACAGCGTTGTAAACGTACGGACGGAAGCCGATAACAAGGTGTACGAAATATACGCCTGGTAGGACGTATCGTCAAAATCAATGGAATTGCTTTCTTTTGCCGAACAGCGGAAGAAGGCAATTCCTATGTACGGAACGCCCGGGGCAAAAAGTTATTTAATTTTAAATTTCAGCTGGTTTTGCGGATTCAATAACGGTGCTGGCTTTCACCGGATGGGTTTACAGGGAACGAAAACCACATGAAAATTTAAACAACTTCTTATAAAACCATGGAAAAGAAAATTACATTAAAAGTGAACGAGGTTTTTCAGCTGCAGCTGGATAGCCTCGGAGGCGCCGGGTACAGCTGGGTGGTTACTGAAAATAATGAAACGGTCACAAGTGTTACAATGACCACTGAAGAGGGTGCCGGCACAAAAAAACGCCCCCCCGGTGCGGCCGTAAAGCTGAAGGTGAAGATCCGCGGGCTGAAACCGGGCAATTCGCATATTACACTCGTACAAAAGCGCATATGGGAAACAGATACGGCCCCGGCTGATACCGTTGGGATCACGGTAACGGTAACCGAAAAATAACGTGGTGCGGCCATAACAAGCTACAGGCCGCGGCCCTTAAAAAAAGGGCCGGTTTGCGATGAACATCACAGGAATTTCTTCCGATAAAATCCGTACCTTTCTCCCAGCGATACATGAGAGCAACAGGTACACTCGAAGACTACAATTTATGGCAATCCTTAAAAGAGGGGAACCAGGAGGCGCTTGCCACCATCTATTTTACGCATTTTAAAAATCTATACGAATACGGCTTACGGATCGTGCAGGATAAAGAACTGGTCAAAGATGCGATACAGGATCTTTTTATAAAATTATGGACCAATCGCACCGGTTTTGAGGATATTTCGAAAATACGGCCCTATCTCCTTATTGCCCTCCGGTCTGGCCTTTACAATAAGCTGCAACAAAAAGAAAAACGGCCCGTTCGCCCGCTGGGTGCCGGCGAGGAATTTGACATGGTCTTTTCGGCCGAATCGATCTATATCGATAAAGAATCCTTTTCGCAACAGACCCAGCAGCTGGTACATGCACTAAACCAGCTTACGGCTAAACAAAAAGAAGTGGTATATCTGCGCTATTTTGAGGAACTCGATTACGAGGAAATCGCGAAGGTTATGGGCAGTTCCCTGAAGTCGGTATACAAATTAAAGGCCCGGGGGCTGGATGCACTCAAACAGCTGCTAAACATATCCAATACCTCCCTGGTGATGCTGTTTGCTGCCTGCAGGGCAGAGCTGTTTTCCTGAATCGGAAACGGTCCTCAAATACCATAAAAAAAATTTCAAAAAAATTTTCGCAGACGTGGGGTAAAATGAAAAGATCAACTGTCCTTTAAGAGGATGGCCTGTAAATAGGCTGGTTGTAATGGAGCATACAAACTATCATTCATATACTACGGCAGACTTTCTGGAGGACCGGCTTTTCCTGGAATGGGTAAAGTATAATACGCCCGGATCTGCAGCATTCTGGGAAGAGTGGATCAGCAGCGCTCCTGCAAACCTGGGTGCGATGCGGCAGGCAGCATTGCAATTAAAAGCGATTCTTTCTGTAAAAGAAGCCGGTATAGGGGACGATGAAATACAGGAAGTATGGACCCGTATCCGGCAGGGAATGCAGGCGCCGGCGGTGGGTAGGGAGGGTAAAAAAATGTTTGCCATAAGCCCGTCCTGGCTGAAACGGAGTATTTCGATTGCCGCTGTTTTCCTGGTCATCGCAGCAGCGGGTTATTTCTTTTTACTACGGCCGGCTTCAACGCAAAAGGATACCCCGGCCGGAGAAACGGCTACAATAAAAAACCGGGATATTGCCCCCGGCGGTAATAAGGCGGTACTAACGCTGGCCGATGGTGGCCACATTGTGCTGGATAGTGCACAGGATGGTACCCTGGGAGTACAGGGTGGCACCAAACTTATAAAGCAGCAGGACGGACAGCTGACCTACAACGCAGATGCGGCGAAGCCGGCGGGGATCCTCTATAATATGCTGAGTACGCCCAGGGGCGGCCAGTACCAGCTAACGCTGGCGGATGGTACCCGGGTTTGGCTAAACGCAGTTTCCTCTATCCGTTTTCCAACGGCTTTTACAGGTAAGGAGCGGAATGTGTCCATCACCGGGGAGGTGTATTTTGAAGTGGCACATGATGCAGCAAAACCATTTAAAGTAACCGTTAACGGAATGGCGGTGACGGTACTGGGCACGCATTTTAATATCAATGCGTACAGCGATGAGGATGCCATCGCCACTACATTGCTGGAAGGATCGGTTCTGGTTAGCCGAAACGGCGCCGCCAACCTGTTAAAACCCGGCCAGCAGTCGCGCGTGGATGATCGTGGAACGATTTCCATACAAAATGATATCGATATCAACCAGGTGGTGGCCTGGAAAAACGGATTCTTCCAGTTTAAGGAAGCCGATATGGAAACCATTATGAAACAACTTTCAAAATGGTATAACATGGACGTCGTTTTTGAAGGTTCCAAGCCATCAGCTGTTTATACGGGCCGGGTACCACGGAACTTAAGTCTCAGCGCCTTATTGAAGGTACTGGAGTTAAGCGAGGTACGCCTTGATGTGGAAGGCAACCGGATCATTATAAAAAAATAAGACCGGGGCTCTTAATGCCGGAGCAGATTGCAGCTCCGGCTACCATCAGGCTCCGGTTTATACCCATAGAAATACGCGGTTTTCCCGGAGCGGGGCTATTGCCGCCTGCGATCATATTGCAGGCGGAGGGGGAACCGGTAAACCAAAATTAATATTCATCAATTCCAAAAAAAACAAAGAAAAGTCATGAAATTTGAAGTTGTCAATTCTTTGGTTTCCAGCGGCAGGGGTGTTGCTGTACGTCAATTTTTCCGGTCAAAAAAAACGATTCTTTCCGTGAAGTTCAGTTTTATTCTGCTAACAGTTGCCTGTATGCAGGTGGCGGGCCGCGGTGTTGCCCAAACGGTAAATATTACCGGCCGGAATATAACGCTTGAGAAGGTCTTCAGTTTAATTGAGCACCAGACCGGCTATAGTTTCTGGTATAATGCAGCATTGGTCCGGAAGGCAAAAAAAGTCAACCTCTCCCTAAAGGACGCGCCACTGAATGAAGCGTTGAATGCCTGTTTGAAGGGACAGGAACTCAGCTACCGCATTGTAGAGCGGGTGATCATCATACGACAGCAAAACGAGCCGCCGCCGCAACCGGTACCAACGGTACCTGTTGTAATCGGCCTGAGAGGTATCGTTAAGGATGAAGATGGCCGGCCGCTGGAATCCGTAACGGTAAAAAATCTTCGGACAGGGAAAGCAACCGTTACCGGTGCAGATGGCGGGTTTTTGATTCCGGCAGAAGTGGATGATGTGATTGAATTTACGTTCGTGGGCCATGCTCCGGAGCGGTATAAGGTTACGGCCGGCGACAACAATATCCAGGTCCTGATGAAAATACAATCCGGCGAATTGTCTGAAGCGGTAACGGTGGGTTATGGTACTACCCAAAAGAAAGATCTTACCGGTTCTGTAGCTGTGGTAAAGGGCAAGGATATCCAGGATATTCCTTTTATAACCGTTGATAACGCACTGGCCGGTAAGGCGGCAGGGGTGCAGGTGGCCAAAAGTGACGGCACTCCGGGTGGTGCCGTTCGGGTACGTGTACGAGGTACTACTTCCATGCTGGGCGGTAATGATCCCTTATATATTATTGACGGTATTCCCATACAGCCGCAAAACAATTATATGAACCCGGGATTTGATGTAAGCAATCCTGTAGGTAACGATGTTACCGGTTCCGGCGGTGTAGCGGCCGGTATGCAGGCGGCTTTTGTAAACGGGCTGAACGGTCTGGGAGGCATTAACCTCAATGATATCGAAACCATCAGTATCTTAAAAGATGCCTCTGCTACTGCCATCTACGGTTCAAGAGCTGCTAACGGGGTGATCATTATCACCACGAAGAACGGCAAAAAGGATATGAAACCCCAGGTTAGTTTTAATTATTATACTACGTACAGTAAGCCGATCGTGGCCAAAGTGCTCAACGCCGATCAATATAAAATGCTCCTGATCGAAGGCGGAAAAAATGCGTACGCCTACCTTGATTCCACCGGACAGAACATTCCCGATGAGCTGGATGCGATCGTAAATCATGCAGACAGTTATTTTGGGAAAGCCCATACCGATTGGGTGAAGCTGGCTACAAGAAATACCTTTTCCCAAAATGCAGAAGTGTCGTTACAGGGCGGAAGTGCCGCCACCACCTACTATACTTCCCTGGCATATACCTATATGCCCGGCACCCAGATCAATACAGACTATCGCCAGGTGACCGGTAACCTCAAGATCTCCAGCGAGATCGGGAAAAAGTTCAAATTCGGAACCAACCTGTTCCTCGGCTCCATCGATCAGGATATATCTAACGGGGTTTACGGGCAGGCGCTTCGTGCAAGACCCGATCTGGCCCCATACGATTCTACCGGGAGCTACACCAGTTTCCAAAACATCGGCTACAGTTACCAGGGGTTCCAGAACCCGCTGGCATTGGCCAGTTCGCTCAATATCGGCAAAACGTTCCGCCTCCTGGGTTCGTTTAATGCGGCTTACGAATTGACAAAACACCTGAAGTGGAACGGAATGGTGTCCCTGTTTATGGAACATTATAACCAGCAGAATTATACGCCCAGTTATGTAAGCATCGGAAGCTTTTATGGCAATGTGCAAAACAGCGGCGGCATCGGAAGTAATTCCAATATGCGGAAGAATAACTGGACGATATCCAATAACCTTACTTATAACAATGTTTTTAACAACAAGCATCATCTGGATGTGGTGGCAGGTACGGAATATATTACAACCCGTACCAGTTTCTTCAGCGCAACGGCCACAGGGTTCCCGAATGATGATGTGCTCAACAATCTCTCCTCAGCTACCACACCTTTAATAACACGGGCAGATGATCCGCAAAAACCACAGAGTTACCTGTTATCTTTTTATATGCGGGCAAACTATACCTTCCGGGATAAATACCTGTTTACACTTACCGGCCGGGCCGATGGCTCTTCGAAATTCGGAACCGATGATAAATGGGGCTACTTTCCTTCCGGGTCCGTAGCCTGGCGGCTTTCGCAGGAAAATTTTCTGCGGGATGTGGCGTGGATCGATGACATCAAATTAAGGGCAAGCTATGGTACGGTGGGTACCCAAAACATCGGGGACCAGATGTACCGGACCTTGTACAGCCCGTTTATGTATGGAGGCAGCAGCGCCCTGGTACCCAACCAGCTGGGGAATCCCGGCATCCGGTGGGAATCTACAAAAGAGTCGAACCTGGCTTTGGACCTGGGCTTCTTTAAGAACCGCCTGCAGGCTACGGTAGAATATTATAACCGGCTTACAGACGGTGCCCTGTTATCGCTGCCTGTGGCGCCCAGCAGTTCCTATGGATCGCTATTGGGTAATGTGGTAAGTTTTAGAAATAAGGGTATCGAGATGAACCTTCAGGGAGATATCATCCGCTCGAAGGATTTCCGGTGGAATGCATCGTTAAATGCTACCTGGGGTAAATCGATCGTCACCAAATTACGTGCCGATGCCAACCTTGGCCAGATTGGTAATGCATCGGGTGTGGAAAGCGGTAACACGACCTTTATAGAAGGACAGCCGCTGGGCCTGATCACCGGTCTTAAAGTAACCGGTGTGATCCGGAACCAGGCGGAACTGGATGCCTATGCTGCGGAGCTGGGTATTTGGCGCGACTTTATTTTTCCCAATCTCGCCATCGGCGATCCGATGTTTGTATTAGATACATTAGAAACGATCCCCGGTTTGGGCAGCGGACGCTATCCGGCTTTTAACCAGGTTATCGGCCATGGCGCACCCAAATGTTTTGGTGGTTTTACACAGGGGTTTTCTTATAAGAATTTTGACCTCAACTTTTATTTTACTTTTTCTTACGGCGGACAGCTCATGTGGGGCGATCATGTTTCCAGTATCAATATGGTAGGTACTTCCAATGCCAATGTGGTACGGCTTGAGCGATACTACCCCGGTAATACCGGTGCCGGTTTGCCGCGGTTGTATTACGATGGTCAGTCGCTGCTGTATAATACCAATCTGAGTGTATTTAATTCTTCTTATCTGAAGCTGCGTACCCTGATGCTGAACTACCGGTTTAACACCGTTGGCTGGATGCAGCGGGCAGGTGTACGCGCCCTTTCGGTATACGCATCGGCAAACAATATTTTCACCGCTACCAGCTATCCGGGAAATGATCCGGAAACGTCGAATGATCCATATAGCGTGGGCGGTGGCTATTTTGATATCAGTAACTACCCTACTACAAGATCCTTTGCGGCCGGGGTTAAACTGGGTTTTTAATCAACATAAAAAAGGAACAATGCGAAAAAATATAATAGGCAGGATCATCTTAGGCTTCGCCCTGGCAGGCCTGGCAGCCGGTTGTAAAAAGCAGCTGAATGTATTTCCTACCACTTCGGAAGTAGACGGAATGGTGATTACAGATGCTAAAAGCGCAGCCACAGTGCTTAACGGCGTGTATTACCGGTTTGCAAATTCCGGTGCCGATAATAATGATGCACCCGTCATCAAATGGGACCAGGTATCGGAATGGAGGTACTCGCAGCTCTGCGGATCGGCAGCGGTACAGCAGTCCATCGACCTTCCGCTTTCCGATCACAGTTATAACGCAACAGATGGCGTGGCGCTGATGTTTTGGACCTATGGTTATTCCCTGGTAAATGCCGCCAACGGATTTCTTAAAAACATCGATCCGCTAAGCAATATCCCGGATGCCTCAAAAAAACAAATGATCGCCGAGGCGCGTTTTTTAAGAGCCTATGCCAACACGTACCTGTTGCTGAATTTTGGTGAATTCTATGATCTGAACAGCGCCTATGGCATCGTGCTCCGGGATGCGTTCGTAAAACCGGATAATATCCGCAAATCGAGAAGTTCCGTAAAGGAGGTATATGATTTTATTCTTGCGGATCTGAGTGATGCGTGGATTGATGCGCTGCCCGACCGGAATACAAAAAACTTTTATACCAACAAATGGGCTGCGAAGCAGTTAAAAGCAAGGGTGCTGATGAACCGTGGCACTGCAGATGATTACAACCAGGTGATCAGTCTAACACAATCGATCATTGCGGGCAGCCCCTATACCCTGGAGCCGAATACAAAAGATATTTTCTGGACGAAGGGTACGGCAAGCAATGAGGTGATGCTGAGCGTGGCACCCGTTGCCGGCCAGGGCGCCAAGTACCAGAGTTACCTGTATTATATTACGGCCACCCCCAGCGCTTTTGGTCAAAGCCTGTTTGCAAATGACCCGCGCAATACCTGGGTATATCAAACAGTAAAGAACCGCAGCAACCGGAATGTGCTTGCATTTACCAAGTATTACCCCGGGCCCACCACCGGTTTGCAATCCATGGCAATCACAGAAAACGGGTATGCGTTCCGGCTTTCAGAGGCCTATCTGCTGCAGGCAGAAGCCATCACTGCAGCGGCCGGAGGCAACCTGGAAACAGCACGCACATTGCTGAAAACCGTAATGGGACGCTCGGGCGTTACCAATTTTTCTGAGGTGGATGCCGCTGCTGCGGCTTCAAAGCTCAGAGAAGTGGTGGTAAAGGAAACGATGCGGAATTTTATCTGTGAAAGCGGGCTCGACTGGCAGGCCATGCGGCGATTGCCGTTTGCAACGGTGCAGAGCTGGCTGCCGGTTATCAAGGCGAAAAATCAACTGATCTTTCCCATCCCGCAGTCAGAAATAAAATCGAATGACCTGATACAACAAACTCCCGGATTTTAAACATAAAAAACACGAACATGAAGCAATTATTATGGATAGGGTTGAGCATGCTGTCGTTAACCGTTACAGCACAATCAGAACAGGTAACCGTTAAGGCCTCTATAAAAGGAACGGAACCCGGTAAGTGGGTTTATTTCCGCGAGCAGGGCGGTGGCAATAAAAAAGACTCGGTAAAAACAGTGGCCGGTGGTTTTACGTATACATTGGATATCCCCAGGGGTGAAGGAAATATGTTTTTTATCAATATGGGGAAGGGATTCGAGGATCCCAATGCCTATACCATGGTTTATCTGGATAAGGGAGCTGTAAATATTGCCGGCGAGGGGCCTGGTTTTAAAGAGGCACGTATTACGGGAAGCGCGGGCCTGATGGATTACCAGGCGTTTGAAAAATTCATCAAAACGGCACCGGAATTAAGTACGGCAGATTCGGTATTTAGCAAGGCCAATGAACTGTACCGGAACAAGGACACTGTTGCGCTGAATGCGTTGCAGACCGTTATAACGCAGCTGCGCACAACCAGAACCGAGTTGATGAAAAAATGGATCAGTGAGCATACACAGTCTGCGGCCAGTACGGTGGTGCTTTCTCAAATACGGTTCGATCTGGGCGAGGGTGAACTGGAAACGATTTTTAATACCCTGGATGCTACTGCAACCGATAACGCCCCCGGAAAAAATATTGCCCGGAGTATCGCAGTTGCAAAACTTACAGGTATTGGTCAAACGGCGATTGATTTTACACAGAATGATACCCTGGGCAAGCCGGTTTCCTTAAAGGATTTCCGGGGAAAATATGTATTGCTGGATTTTTGGGCCAGCTGGTGCCGGCCCTGCCGTGCAGAAAACCCCAATGTGGTGGCCATGTATCAGAAGTACAAAGACAAAAATTTTACCGTGCTCGGGGTTTCGCTGGATCAGCCGAATGCAAAAGAAAAATGGCTGGAGGCAATTCATAAAGACCGGCTTACCTGGACGCATGTTTCCGATCTGAAATTTTGGGACAACGCCGTGGCAAAACAATATGATGTACAGGGTATTCCTGCCAATTTTTTAATTGGGCCCGACGGAAAAATTATTGCCCGGGACCTGCACGGGGATGAACTGGGTAACAAGCTGGCGGAGCTCCTGAAATAGCCATACAAAGAAAACAATACGGGATGCCGTAATAATATAAAAGATATGAAAAATAGAATGACGTTGAACCTGTGTTTTGTATTGCTGAGCGCCGCCGCACAGGGCCAGGCTCCGGAAAAAAACTTTAGCGTGCAGGGCACGGTTATCGGGGCTTCGGAAGGCAAGGTGGCGCTTCATTATGAAAAGAGCACCGGCACACGGGTTACGGATAGTACACAGGTGGTAAACGGCCGCTTTGTTTTTGAGGGAACCATTAAAGAGCCAACCAATGCCTGGCTGGAGAACCGGTTGCAGCTCGCCGGCAAGGACCGTCAGAACGGCCGGCAATTCTTTTTGGAACCGGGCACGGTAACCATTATGGTCCCGGCAGATAATTTTGAAAAAGCAACGGTCACCGGTTCTGAAATCCAGGAAGAAGCCAATGGGTTAAAAGCAAAAGTGGATGCTGTGTATGCTGAAATGAAACCGCTTTCGGATGCCTATTCGGTGGCCAATAAGGAGATACGGCTGGCGGAGCAAAATAAACGGCCGGAGGCAGAGGTCGATACCCTGAAGTACAGGGCTGCAGCCATTCATGCCCAGTTTGATCCGTATTTTCAGCGGATCGCCAGGATCCATTACGATTTTTTTGACGCGAACCCCAGTTCCTATGTTACCGGGTACAATTTGCGCTATTATACCGGCCGCTGGGGACTGGATACATTGGAATATTTCTACAATAAAATGAATGCGGAGCTGCAGCAAAGTGCAGGCGGAAAGGACCTGGCTAAGGAAATAAAAAAGTTGAAAGCCGGTTCTCCCGGTGCCATGGCCGCCAATTTTACAGCCAAAGAGCTGAAGGGAAAAAACATAAGCCTGGCTGATTTTAAAGGGAAATATGTATTGCTCGATTTTTGGGCCAGCTGGTGTGTGCCCTGCAGGAAAAGTATGCCGCATATGAAGGAGCTGTATGCCGCATATAAAGCAAAGGGACTGGAGATTATTGCGGTGGCGGATGATGACAGCGATCATGATGCCTGGAAGAAGGCCATTGAGAAGGATGGCACGGGGAAATGGTACAACGTGCTGCGCGGCCTGAACTGGGATAAGATCAACAAGGGCGAAGAGAATCCGGATGATATCAGTGAAAAATTTGGCATCCACTCCCTGCCCACCAAGATCCTTATCAACCGGGAGGGAACGATCATCGGCCGCTATGAGGAGTCGAATGAAGCCTCACTGGACGGAAAGTTGGCCGAGGTGTTGGGCAACGGTAAATAACCGGTAGTGTAAGAAGGCGGCCCGCCGGAATAACCGCAGCGGCATAACCGATCTCAGGGAAATTTAAACGGCCTACGTATATATAGAGTGCATACCTGTTGGAATTTGGGTTCCGCAGGTATTTTTTTATGCCCGGCCGGTTCGTAGGGAAGGGCATCGGCTGGGTTTCAGGGAATGAGACAGGGAGCAAAAGGACGATCGTTGCGCCTTTTTCTGGTTCCGGGATGCATATAAGGGCTGTTTTAGATACCGGGGCTTATGATCCGCCCACACAGATTTTTTCCCGTTCCTGGGTGGTGTTAGGCTGAAATTACCGGCATGATAGGCATTGATATATTTTTTTGATCAAAATTATTACTGAAAATCAGTTCGTTGCAAAGGAGTGGTTAAAAATACTTTCGTTTTTCATTGTTTTTTAAACAATACTCGTCTACCTTTGCACTCCCTTAGAAAAAGGGCCGGGGGATAGCCCGGGTCACTAAAAAATAAATTTTAAAATGAGTAAACAACATTTCACTACGAAACATGCGAACGAGGCTACCGTGCAGCGTAACTGGTACGTTGTAGATGGTACTAATCAAACTGTAGGACGTATGTGTTCCCGTATTGCTGCTATTTTACGCGGAAAAAACAAAGCCATTTATACACCTCATGTGGATACCGGCGACTACATCATCGTGATCAACTGCGAGAAAGTAAAGCTTTCCGGTAGCAAAATGGATCAGAAAGTATATGACACCTACAGTGGTTATCCTGGCGGTCGTAAAGAAGAAACAGCATCTGATCTGCAAAAACGTCGCCCGGAAGTGATTATTGAGCGGGCTGTAAAAGGGATGCTTCCTAAAAATCGTCTGGGCCGTAAGATGTACAAAAAATTATTTGTATATGCCGGCGGTACCCATCCGCATATTGCACAACAACCCAAAGAACTGAAGTTCTAAATCACCAATTCCAAATCACATCCCGATAATGATCGGGACCAAATAAGAAATAAATAATGGAAAAGCAAAAAAATGCTGTAGGACGTCGTAAAGAAGCCATTACCCGCGTTTTCTTATCTAAGGGTACTGGTAACATTACCGTTAACGATAAAGACTATAAAAATTATTTTTCCCTGGTATACCTGCAAAACCAGGTAGACCGCCCGCTGAGAACCGTTGAAGTAGCTGATAAATTTGATGTAAAGATCACAGCTACCGGCGGAGGCGTAAAGGGCCAGGCAGAAGCGGCCATGCTGGGTATTGCCCGTGCACTGGTAGAAGTAAATGCTGAGTTCCGCCCTGCATTAAAAGCGGCCGGGTTATTAAGACGGGATCCCCGTTCTGTTGAGCGTAAGAAATTTGGTCACAAAAAAGCAAGAAAGAGCTACCAGTTCTCTAAACGTTAACAACGTTTGTGGTTTATGGTTTGTAGTTTATGGTTGTTCATACCTTTTAAAACTGCTCAACCATCGCAAACCAGCAATAAACAATAAACTAAAAACGATAAATATTTTTAATAGATGGAAAATAATAATACATCCTTACAACAGCAGCTTCTGGAAGCAGGTGTACATTTCGGTCACTTAAAAAAGAAATGGAATCCTAAAATGTTGCCGTACATTTTTGCTGAGAAAAAAGGCATTCACATCATCGACTTAAACAAAACCGTAGAATGCCTGCAGGAAACTGCAGCTGCAATGAAACAAATTGCACGCAGCGGTAAGAAAATACTTTTTGTAGGTACTAAGAAGCAAGCGAAAGATATTGTAACTGAGTGCGCACAAAGAGTAGGAATGCCTTATGTAACCGAGCGTTGGCTGGGTGGTATGCTTACCAATTTCAATACCGTACGTAAGTCGGTTAAGAAAATGCAAAGCATCGAAAAAATGCTGGGTGATGGTTCTTTCGACAGCATTACAAAGAAAGAGCGTCTGACATTAACCCGTGATAAAGAGAAAATGGAAAAAGTATTGGGAGGGATCGCCCAGCTGGGTCGTGTTCCTGCTGCTTTGTTCATCGTGGATATCGGTCATGAGCACATCGCGCTGGCTGAAGCAAAACGCCTGGGCATCGGTACTTTTGGTGTGGTAGATACCAACGGAGATCCTAATAAAGTTGATTTTGCAATTCCTGCAAATGATGATGCTACTAAATCTATTGCCATTGTTGTAAACTACATCACTGCTGCAATTGCAGAAGGATTGAGTGAAAGACAAGCTGCAAAAGATGAGGATGTAGAAGATAACTTTGCAGACGAAAAAGAAAAACAAGCTGCAAAAATGCAGGCTGAAGCGGAAGCTGAAGCTGGCCGCGGCGGTCGTGGACGCGGAGCCGGTACAAATGCCGGTCAGGGTCAGGGCCAGGGTCAGGGTCAACGTCGCAGAACAACTACCGGAGGTGGTGGTTCAAGAGGCGGAGCTCCCAGAAGATAATAAATGTTTAAGGTTTAAGGTTCAATGTTTGAATTTAAGGCAGGGCCTTAGAAATCAGATACTGAATCTTAAACCTTACTCACTTTGATCCGGTTCCGTAAGTAGGGTCAGGATTGATAACAATAAGATTTCATACATAAGTCCGGTTTAAGATCTGAAGTACCGAACTTCAAATCGTAAACTCCAAACTTTAAACAAAAACAATGAGTACAGTAACTATAACCGCACAGGATATTAATAAGCTGCGCCAGGCAACCGGCGCCGGTATGATGGATTGCCGTAAAGCATTAACTGAAACAAACGGCGATTTTGAAGCTGCGATCGACTGGCTGCGCAAACAAGGCC
The DNA here is from genome assembly GCF_021044425.1 of Niabella pedocola. Lineage (GTDB taxonomy): Bacteria > Bacteroidota > Bacteroidia > Chitinophagales > Chitinophagaceae > Niabella > Niabella pedocola. The sequence continues at coordinate 2,836,496 of NZ_JAJNEC010000005.1, forward strand.
AGAAAGTAGCAGCAAAAAGAAGCGACCGTGAAGCAAAAGAAGGTGTAGTCGTGGCTCAAACTACAGCAGACAACAAATCGGGTATCGTTGTATGCGTAAGCTGCGAAACAGACTTCGTTTCTAAAAATGAAGACTTTGTTGCGTTTGTAAAAAGCATCGCAGATGCTGCAATCGCTAACGATATTAAAACCGCTGAAGAGCTGAATGCAGCAGAAATCGGCGGTGCCAAGATCGCAGACCTGGTAAATGATAAACTGGCGTCTATCGGCGAAAAGATCGGTATCACCAAATTCGAAAGAGTAGATGCACCTTATGTGGCTGCTTATATTCATGGTGCTTACCGTATTGGTGTACTGGTAGGACTGAATAAAGAGGCTGCTGAAGTAGGTAAAGATATAGCAATGCAGGTTGCTGCCCTGAGCCCGGTAGCTGTAGACGCAGCAAGCGTTCCGGCTGATGTGGTAGCACGTGAAAAAGCTGTGATCATGGATATCATGAAAGAAGATCCGAAGATGGCAGGCAAGCCGGAAGAAATGCTGGCTAAAATTGCCGAAGGTAAAATGGCTGCATTTTTTAAAGAGCAGACGCTGACCGCCCAGGCTTTTGTAAAAGATGCCGGTAAATCGGTAGCAGACTACCTGAAAGAAAGTGGTGATGTAACCGTTACCGAATTCAAAAGAGTAGCATTAGGATAAACCTACAGGTTTTGTAAAATAGCTTTAAGCACTCCGAAAGGGGTGCTTTTTTTATGCGCGTTTTCCCCTGGAGCGATACTGCAGGGTTTAAAGGATTGTTTTTTCCTTAGCTGCATCCGAGCGGTTCAGGAATTTAAGATCCGGATCCAGCACCACGCGCAGGGGCTTCTTTGCAAAGGAAAAATTTGTTTGAACCCGGTTGTGCACCGGCTGCAGTACCCGTTTTTCAGTAGCACCTCCGGCAAAACAGATCAGCACGTCGATGGGCTCATCAAAAGAAATGATGGTTGCATTTCCCTTTCCGTCTTCCCGGTATTTAGTAAGGGCCGCATCCAGTTTTAATGTGTAGGTATGATTTGTCTGCAGGCTTGCTGTGGCTGTTTCCAGCACCAGGTCGTAGGTAACCATCTGGCGGAACCATTCATTCAGTTTTGCCGTATCCGAAGGCGTTGCAACGGCGTATAGCGCCTCCAGGAGGTCGGTGGAAACCGGTACAGGCCGGGGATAAGTATGTTGCCGGTAAAAGTTCCTTAGAGCTTCGTTGATGCGCGCTTCACCCAGCCGCAGGTAAAGCTGGTACATAATCACCATTCCCTTGTCGTAGGAAAGATAGGATTGCGCCGGATGCTGCCGGAATAAGGGCCGTTCATCAGACAGGTTGCGGCTGCTGAGGTACAGGTCCTTGTGTACACTCACCCGGTCGGCAAGCACAACGTTGCCATACATTTTTTTGTAGCACATCAGTTCTGTATACATGGCCAGCGTTTCGGTCATCAGCGTGCTGCCTTCCCGCTCATCCGGCGCAATGCCGCTGTTGCCCCACCAGGCGTGTGCCGTTTCATGGCTTACCATTTCATTGATGATATCCTTTGCCGGATCCTTGCCGATCACATTGCGGTATCCGAATCCTTCATTGATGAATAAGCTGCCGGGGTAGGCCGTTCCTGCAAAGCCTTTGGTAAGCGCTGATATTTCCACGAACCGGGCGGTTGAAAAAGGGTAGGGACCAAAGTTGGTTGCACAATAGGCTATACTCTCACGTGCGGCTTGCATCAGGTGAGCGATGTTGCGGGCGTGCGACGGATCATAATACACTTCAATAACGGTATGGCCCTGCTGTTGCTTTTTAACCGCATACCGGGCGGATGCCACTGCAAACCGGAAGGGTACCGGTGCCGGAGTTTTGTAACGGTAATAATTGCGGGATCCTTTTTTCCATTGCCCCGTCAGCTCGCCAATGCTGATGGCCGTTTGGTTGTCATCAACCGATACTACGGCTTCAAAACGTACAAAGCCCGCATCTTTTTCCCGGGGCGATGCCAGGGGTAAGAGCCGGCCGGCCGTATCGAGCCCCAGTTTTTTACGAACCTGCTTGTCTTCAATTTCATTGCTGTTATTATACCCCGGTACCGGAAAGTACCGGCTGATGCGGATAAAGCTTCCGTTCCGGGCAATGGTGTTAAAACCAGCGGCCGGTTTAAAGGGATTGCCCTGGTATTCAAAACTGAATTGCAGGTTCATGCGATCATTGGGCATTAACGGGCGGTGAAGCTTAAATATATAATAACCGTATAGGGAGTCGGCTGCGATGCATTTGCCGCTGGGAAGCTGCCATTGTTGCCAGTGCATTTCCTTATCGCCATACATATAAAGCGTGTCGATAGGGGTATCGGTTTGATTAACCATCTGGTAACGGCCCTGCACCTTATAACCCCCTTTGCCGGGGTAAAGATCAATTGCCGCCGTTACATCGGTGATCACCGGCTGAGGCCTGTTTGCAATAAAGGCATATTTTTTTTCATAGGAACATTTCCAGTCTGTAAGAGTTTGCCGGTTCATAGACGGCGTGTTGATGAAAATAGTAGCGCCTGCATAAATAGCGGTACCTGCAGGCACGCACAATGTACAAAGCTTCCACATCCATGAGGCCCGGTTGCGGCTAACAGCACCCCGCCTGAACGCAATTGTGAGCATAAAAAGCAATAAGGTAATGCAGAGCCAGTACAACATCTGGTAATGAAAAGCAGTAAGGGTATTGTCAAAGCCATTCATTTCGCTATAAGCCCCCTGAAATGCATTGGCAAAGCGCAGCAATGGATGCTTCAGTCCAAGCAGGTTACCCATACTGGTGTTGGTTAGTAACACCACCAGCCCTGCAACCACAATGCCGGCATACTTATTTTTGATGAGCGCCTGTATGCAAATGATCAATCCTGCATTCAGGAATAAAGGCAGGCCGATAAGGTAAAACAGCGAGGTGTACAACGCCCAATTGATGGGCGCATTGTGCTTAATGAGCTGGATCAGCAGCCCCATGCCGATACCCGCCAGCAATAAGAGGAGCACCACTGGCAATAGCGACAACCATTTTGAAACCAGCAGTACTACCGAGTGAACGGCCGTGGTGTTTTCCAGCGCATCAAACCGGGTATTGCGGCTACGCCAGAAGAGCTCATTGCCATAAAACACCAGTACCAGCAGCGCCACCAGCGGCAACCCGGACAGGATCCCTTTAACGAGTACAGCGGTAGTGGCCAGGTGTTCCGGCAGCCGGCTGTTGCCGTTGATATCGCTGAAGGTTTCAATGCTCATAAAGCCCACCCAGCCCGCAAGGATCAGCCAGATAGGAATGCTTTTAATAATATTGTTCCACCCGATCGATACCAGGCTTTGCAGGCATTGCAGGTTATAACGCCGGGCGGTTGTACGGGTACTTACAGGGTGGTAGGGGTTATGAGGTACCACTGATGACGGGCGTTGTCTTCGGCTCCCGGCTTCAGGCTGTGGCTGCAATACAAATTTTTTATAGGCCAGTAAAAGCAGCAATCCGGATATGGCCAGGTAAAGCAAGCGGTTAATAAGCAAATGGCCGTGCAGTTGCAGCAACTGTGTATTGCGCTGGGGGGCGCTCCAGTAGCGGGTTTGCTCCAGGAAGGCCGATATGCCGAACGGATCTGCCAATGCGGCCATACGCATCGCCGAAGCCGGCATTGGTGTACTGTTGGCAATGATGGGTGAGTTGGCATAAAACGAAATGCCCCAGTAAAGAAAATAAACCAGTATACCAGATACATACACCAGCATCTTATTGCGGGTAAACAACCCGATGCTTACAGCTACTGCTGTGCAGAAAAGAATATTGGGCAGTAGCAGCATGAAAAAGGGCTGGATATATCGCAAGGGATGTATGGCATCCAGCTCATCCGGGTACTGCCCGGGCATCAGGTGACCCGCCATCATACCCGCTATCAGCAGCAGGTAGCAGAGGGCGCTCACCAGAAAAATAATACCGAACCGGCTGCATACATACGGGCCTTTGCGCACGGGTGTGGCGTAAAGGATCGACTCAAAGCGACTGTCTTTTTCGCGGAACAGGGTCTGCGCGGCCAGTATGGTAGTAGAGAAGATACATAGTAAGGACAGGATGCCTATGATATAATTAAGTACATACGTGCCGTTCTTAAAGGTGTTGGGAAAGGGGAAACGCGCCACCGTACCGGCTGCAAGGCCCAGCAATAAAAAGAAGAGAAGTAACAGATAAAATGATCGCTTCCTGCTGATGAACAGCCATTCAAAGTGGATTAACTGCCGGAACATAATTTCAGGATTGAGTGAGTTGGGTAAAATAGACATCCTCCAGGTCAGCCTGTTTGGGCAAAAAGCCATCCCCCGGTGTATCTTCTGCGTACACATTGATGTGCAGCTTTCCGGCCGTAAAATGCGATGAAATCACCCGGTGTGCTTGTTGCGCCTCATCTTTTTTGTCGATCCGTTTCGACCATATTTTTCCATCAAGCGCCTTCACAAAGTCATCGGGTCTTCCTGTTGCAATAAGGGTTCCGTTTTGAATAATGGCCATGTTGGTGCAAAGATTCCGCACATCTTCCACCAGGTGGGTAGAAAGGATCACGATCACTTGTTCACCGATTTCGCTGAGCAGGTTGTTAAAGCGGTTGCGTTCTTCCGGATCCAAACCTGCGGTAGGCTCGTCCACAATGATCAGCTGCGGGTTGCCCAGCAAGGCCTGCGCGATGCCAAAGCGCTGCCGCATCCCTCCGGAAAAACTGCTTACCGCTTTGTCTTTATGCGCATAAAGGTTGGTGCGTTGCAGTAAGGCGCCGATCTGTTCTTTCCGCTCTGCTTTTTGTGCAATGCCTTTCAGGATCGCCAGGTGATCCAGTAAAGTTGCAGCAGACAGCTTCGGATACACCCCAAAGTCCTGGGGCAAATAGCCCAGTTGTTTTTTAATAAGCACCGAACCCGGTGTAACGGTGCTGCCGTTAAAGATAATGCGGCCCGAGTCCGGTGACTGCAGACCGGCAATGGTGCGCATCAATGAAGATTTTCCTGCGCCGTTGGGGCCCAACAGGCCAAACATCCCATTCGATAATTCCAGGGAAATAGCATTAAGGGCTTTTACCCCGCCGGGGTAGGTTTTGCTAAGCTGTTCAATAGTAAGACGGTTCATGTGATCCGGTTTTGTAAAGACAATAAAATTCCCCGCAGCCTCGCGGCCGCATTTTTTATACCAGTGCTGTTATGATGGATTTAGCTTTCTTCCTCTACATATTCCAGTATATCCCCGGGCTGGCATTTCAGTGCTTTACAGATAGCCTCCAGCGAGTCGAAGCGGATGCCCCTGGCCTTGCCCGTTTTGAGTATGGATAAATTGGCGGGTGTAACGTTTAAAATTTCGGCCAATTCCTTTGACTGCATCTTACGTTTGGCAAGCATTACATCAAGGTTTATGATAATTGGCATGGTTTAAAATATTAAATCTTGTTCGTTTTGTAATTGTAGGCCCCGGCTAAAAATAACGGCCATAAAATAAGCAAAGATGCCCAACACCCAATGCAATACCGTAAGAATCACAATGGTGCTCACTTCATAATGATCTGCCAGGTGCCGTATAAGGAAGGGAAGCGGCGCCAGGAAATTGAGCAGGTAAAAAACTTTCAGCCGCTGTACGCCCTTTCGGGTAAAGAGTTTTTGCTCCCGGAACGTCTTAAAAATATTGCCAAGCATCCAGAAGAAAACGCCGTATAAACCGATAAACGCAATCATCTCAAAAATATAGATGAACCGGTACTCATCCCCTATTAAAAAATTAGTGGATGTAAACGGGTAATGCAGGGCAAAACGTTGTCCGCCATCCAGTGGGTGTACCATTTGATTGCTGAAAAGAAAGCAAACGATGATGTACAGCGCAGTAGCCAGGTAAGGAACCGCCAAAAGACGGGACAGATACAACAGAGCCGTAGCAATAACGCGAACCTTTTGCATTTGGAGAATTTCTGTAAAGGTATAAGTAATTATCGTAAAACAATAATTAATTTCTTTTTTGCTTAATTTTTTCACCAGGTGCATGTCTTCCGGCAGAATGGGGGATCCGGCGCCCGTTTTTTAGCAATTCACCGGCAAAGGCGCTTTGTTCGCCGTCGCGGTACCGCTTTTTCTAAGGAGTTTTTGTATTTTAGCTTAGATTTATTGAATATGGACACAAAGCCTGGTAAGACGAGCTTCGGAATTCTCCGGAATATTAGAAGACTGATTTTTGAAGATGAACATGTAGAAACTACAGGAACTCCCGAGCCTGCTCCTGTTACACCTGTAAAAAAACCGGAACCTGTGGCCGTTACACCCGTTGTGCCGGTTTATGTGCAGCCGGTGCATACGGAAACCGCACAGGATACCGATCTTAAAGAAATGAAAGGGAAAGTGCTGGACCTGCTGGAAAAGCTGAACGAAGACGGCATCGATTTTTTTGAAGTGTGGAACGCTGCTGCGGATATGGGCACCATCGACGCTACCTCTATTAAAGCGGCCTTTACCTCGTTAAAATATGTAGACAAATCGCTCACGAAAGAGAAGCTGCTGAAAACCGGCCGCAACTATGCCGCACGGATACAGGAGGTGATTGCCCAGGATGTGGCACAAAAGGAAAACCAGAAACAGGGCATTCAAAACAACCTGGTGCGGGAAAAACAATCCCTTGAAAAGGAGATACAGGACCTGAAGACAAAAATTGCAGACCTGCAGCAGCAGCTTTCTGCCAAGGAGCAATCCTATAAAACGCTGGACGGTTCTTATGATAGCCAGCTTACAGACATCGACCAAAAGATCCGCACCGGTAAGGCAGCGGTAACCGAAGTGGTGGGCGATATTGAAAAAGCGCTTTCGATTATTGAACAAAACATAAACTAAAAATTGACAATGGCAGAAAAATCTCAGGTAATCAACATCCCGGCAGAAATAAAAAGTCAGTTACCTATTTTTCAGGTACTGGGCGATAAACTGCCGGCACAGGTAATGACACCGGAAGGCAAAAAAACGATCTCCGCTATTTTTTTCTGGGCCCTGGTTATTGGCGGTGCGTTTGCATTTTTTAAGTACCTGCCGGTATTGCTGGAATATGCCCAGAAGAGCGTGTTGCTCGTAATTTTTGGTATCGTGCTCGTGTCCCTGTTATTGCTGGCACCCAAAATCGTTTCCCTGCTGCATCGCCTGGGAACCGTGCTGTTGTTTAAGGGAGAAAAAGAGATCATCCGCAGGAACCCGATTGAAACCCTGCAGTTGCTGGAGCGGGATGCAAAGGATACATTAAAGCGTGTAAAGAATAAGATCGCCAATGTAGATGGTGTGCGTATCGATATGATCACCAGCGGGGAAAATGCACAAAAAACAGCCGAGGAAAAATACCAGTATGCACGGCGCTTTACCACCGAAGCAGGTAACCTGGAGGAAAAAGCCAAACAGGCGGCTTCCGGCGGCAATAATGAAAAAGCCAATGAATTTACACGGGATGCCAAGGAAACCCGTACCAAGGCCTTCCTGCTGGGCAAGGAAGGAGAGGCAGAAGAGCAAAATGCCCGCAGCTATGCACAATATGCCAACCAGTTCAGCAAAGTGCTGGAGGTATTAAAGGATAACGAGAGTGCCGCGCGCATCTATGTAAGCACGCTCAACAGCAGCATCTCCATCATTGCCAAAAAACTGGAGGCCACCCAAAAAATGAAAAGTGCCACCGAAGGGCTGGCCGATGTATTTAACATTAAGGATGGCTGGGCCTTCCAGGAAGCCATGAATGCCGCTACGGGCGCTATCAGCCAGAACATTGCCTCCATCCGTTCCAACCTCGATTTCCTGGATCAGAACAACAACATTACCGTAGGTGGCACACCTTCTCAAAGCGAGCTGGAAGCCTTTATTAAGAAGGTGGACGAGCGCAATCTCAAAGTGCTCAATGTAACTGAAATGTCCAGTGCCAGTTACGAACTGAAACCGGAAGAAAAAGTAGACAGAGGCTTTTCATTGCTGGATTAATCAAACAACAAAACACAGACACATACTATGGAACAAAGATCAACCTGGTCGCGGTTACGCTGGCCGATTAAGGCGTTTATTATTGCCATTCCTATTTTCCTGCTTGGCTATTGGGGTTATAAAAGCGGCGTATTTAACAGCCATGATGATGTAAAAACCGAGGCAACCACCACCACTACTACCGGCAGCGACGAAGGTCCGAAACCTTCAGAAGCAAAAACAAAGACAACAGCCTCCGGCAGAACCTTTAACTATGAGCCGGAAAAACCCGTAAACGGCGAGCTGAAAGGCGTGGTAGAAGTAGGCGCTTCCGGGTTTAATTCATTTATCATCAACATGGATGCGGAAAAACGCTGGGAGATCGTTTCCAAAGATTTTGGTCAGTCCTTTGCCTATGAGGGAATGGCTACCACGGAAGATATCCGTGCGGGTTTGAAGAAATACATCGGAGATATGTTTGATAAAGGCGTACGCTCCAAAAACGTACATTTTGTGATCAGCTCCGGCGCGCAAAAAGAGCCCAAAACGGCCATCATTGCTTCTGAGCTGAAGAAGATGGGCTACGTGGTAAACCTGGTTACGCCAGACCAGGAGGGAAAGCTGGCGCTGAAATCCGTGCTGCCTGCGGCTTACAGGGATAATTCTTTTGTAACGGATATTGGCTCAGGAAATACAAAAATTTCCTGGGTGAACGCGGGCGACAATGTACAGGCTGTAGAAACTCCGGGAGCCAAGTATTATGAAAAAGGATTGAAAGACGATGCCGTATACGGTGAAGTAAAAACCGCGGCGGCAAAGATTCCTTCCGGTAAACGCGAGGTATGCTTTATACTGGGCGGTGTGCCTTTTGAGCTGGCCAAGGAGATCCGCAATGGCGAAGAGCGGTATACCGTATTAAACGACCCGGATACCTATAAATCCGACAAGATAAAAACCAAGAGCGGTGTAAATATTTACAAAGCCATTAAGGATGCTACCAATTGCGACACCTTTGTGTTTGACTGGGATGCTAACTTTACTATTGGCTTTTTGCTGTCGTTGAAATAAGATACAGCAATGCAAATAAAAGGTCTGGTTACAGCGGTAGCCAGACCTTTTTGTGTATTAGGGTGTTATGTCTCCCTGAGTTTTTGATTTACGTTGTAAAATCAATGTGCCTATGACATCATATTCTTTCGTCACCCTGACCGCAGCGAAGCAGAGCGGAAGGGTCTCTTAATGCCCGGGCAGTCTGACATCACAGGGATGCCTCGGCTCCACTTCGTTGCACTCGGCATGACGAAAGTATAATTGGCTTTCAATGTATAATGGAATCTGCAGAGCCGAAGGGCCTCAACGGCTGGTGACTATATGCAGCGGGGACTGGCGGGACAAGCGGGACCGTTTTTCTCAGCAGGGTCTCTCGCGGAGGACCCTGCGTTTTTGGAGCCGCTGCTATCACTTTTTTTGGATGTCATCCTGAGTTGTCCATTTGCGTAGCAAAATCAATGAAGCCATGACAAATCTGTTTTGGGTCATCCTGAACTTGTTTCAGGATCTGCCTAAATCATGCATAGATGCCGAAACAAGTTCGGCATGACTAAAGTATAATTGATTTCCAATGCGTAAGCAATCTGTCATTGGCAACTTGTTTCAGAATCTGCATGATTAAAGTATAACTGAAAGCAGGCGGGTCATCGCGTTATTATTGTTGCGGTCATAAAAAAGGCCGGCGAGGTCACGCCGGCCTTTAATGTACAACCCTGCAGCCTCTTTTTCTCAGCAGGGTCTCTCGCAGAGGACCCTGCGTCTTGCGCAATGCCTTAAAACCGGAATGCCAGTTTTGCCGAGCGGCTGCCCATATCAAAAGACATGCGGTCTGTATATTTTCTCACCCGGTTGTTGCCGATGGCCCACATGGTGATACCCCCGCCCAGGGCCATAATACCACCCACAATACCCATAGCGCCTACCACCACTTTTGCTTCCCCTTTTTCTCAGCAGGGTCTCTCGCAGAGGACCCTGCGTCTTGCGCAATGCCTTAAAACCGGAATGCCAGTTTTGCCGAGCGGCCGCCCATATCAAAAGACATGCGGTTTGTATATTTTTTCACCCGGTTGTTGCCGATAGCCCACATGGTAATACCCCCGCCCAGGGCCATAATACCCCCGGCAATACCCATTACGCCCACTACCACTTTTGCTTCTCCCGGGCTATCCGAGTAATAATCGTACCCGTTGTTCGACTGGTTATCGCCTACAGCCACCAGCGCAATACCGCCGGCAATACAGGCAATACCTCCGCTGGTTAATATGATCCCCGATCTCCGGAGCCGTTGCCAGTCTTCAATCGTTTTGGTCGCACGAGCGGCGGCCGCATCTCCAGACCGGAATATTGTTTTCGATTGCGGGTCTTTCAAAAGAAGGGTAGATGCGTTAACCGTTGTTTTTGCCAGGTCGTTTTGAGCACCGGCGGTAACAGCAGCACCCATCACCATAAGCAATAGTAGTTTTTTCATGTTTCATGTTTTTTTGATAAAGATATCGTCAAACGAATATAATTGTTTTGACTTCATGATGGTGAAAGATTCTGTTAAAAGCCTTCGCGGGATGTGCAGTAAGATCTGCCTCTGTATTGGCGAGGGGCGCCGTTCCGTGCCATACTAAGTATCAGTAGTGCTTGCGGCTTTATGGCATCCTGTTTTTTATTGCCTGTTCTAATTTCTTTATTTCCTCGAGGTCTGCTGCATCGGCCTGCAGCGCGTCATTGGTTTTTCGTTTGGCATCAAATTGTTCATATACGTCTTCAATCATTTTTTCCATTTGAGCATTACTAATGCTGCCTTTGTGGGCCAGCACCGGCTTATCATTGAGCTGTAAAATTTTGTCTACATTTTCCTTCCAAAAATCCATGGTAATATCCTGTCTGTTTTTGGCCCGCAATTCGGCAGTTTCTAAAAACACAACTACAAAACGGTTCAGACTATCTATTTCGTCTTCCAATAAATAGTTTTTTGCAATAAAAATATCCTGCTTTCTTACAATTGTGCCTTTCCAGCTGGTAAGCGCCATGTTGGGATCGTTGGCGTTGGCGCGACTTATAATGATTTCGGCGGCTGTTTTGCCCGTAATAGCAAAAAGCAATTTGTTTTGGGTTTCTGCAAAAAACATTTGGGTAGCTTTATCGGTGGAATCATAGTCGCTGCTTAACGAAAATAAATCCTTTACCTTTTGATAGAAGCGTTTTTCCGAGGCCCTAACGTCCCGGATACGGGCCAACAGCTCATCAAAGTAATCCGGCCGGCCATCGGGATTTTTTAGCCGTTCGTCATCCATCACAAAACCCTTAATCAGGTATTCTTTCAAATGACGGTTTGCCCATTGCCGGAACTGTGTACCTCTTTTGCTCCGTACCCTAAAGCCAATGGCAAGAATCATATCTAAACTATAAAAAGTTACCCTGTAGTCTTTACCATCAGCGGCAGTAGTTAAGTATTCCTTAATAACTGAATTTTCATTTAATTCTCTATCTTTCAGTATATTAGATATGTGCATGCTGATATTAGGGACGGAGGTGTCAAAAAGTTCCGCCAGCTGTTGCTGGTTCATCCAAACAGAGCCGTCTTTAGCGTATAAGGAAACGGAAGTTTTACCATCCTGTGTCTTATAAATGATAATGTTTTGCTCTTCTTTCATGTCAAAAATAGGATAAGACTAAACGTTGATTGTTGCAAAGTTGCTGCAATTAAACATTACAATGATAAACAGATTTTCACCAGAAGTTATAACCCAAGAACGGCTTCAACTCCCGGGCGCTCCAGCATTCCACCCCTTTTACTTCATAGCAGGCGGCTTCAAATTTGTGTAATCCTCCGGTGATCAGTTCTTTTTTCATGGTTGCATATTTTTTATAAAGTTAAAGGTGTTTTTAATGTAATGAAGCATTCGAATATACATGGGCATAGCCTTGTTATTACAAACTTCTTTTGCGGTGAGCTTTCAAACGAAAGGACCGCCAGGATTTCGCGAAGTGCGCCAGGATGTTCAACCGCTGGAGTCCGTCATAGCGATCGTTGCGGATCCATAGCGGACTTTGCGTTAAAAAAGGAATACAAAAATGTTGTGCATCCAGGAAAGGATAGATTTTTGCGAATAAGCGCACTATTGTTGCGTTTGGGTAAAATGCTTCGTTTTATTTGGAAAGCAAAACAAATTTCATGAGAATCATTGTATCCATTGCCTGCCTGCTAACGGTTATTGCAGCCTGTAAAAAAGACAACGACCAAAAGAAGGGCTACACTTTTACCACCGCCTTTAAAAACGAACTTCCGGTACCGGTGGAGATCAGGAGAGGGGTAATATGGCACAGAGGCCTCGATAAATCTGATACACTGGTCTACCAGGATACCCTTAAAATAGCCGCCGCCGGTGTGTACGAGCAGGATCAGTTTATTTGCACCGAAAATTGCAATCCTATGCGGGTTCAATATACCAGCGTAGTGACAGTATATCCTATTGCGAAAATCCTCATTCAGGGTAAAGAGCGTATGGATACCGCCTGCAATACGAAGGCCCTTATTTTAAAAGACCCGTTTTTCAAATGCGAAGATGCTGCCACCGGCACCCCTAATATTTATAATTACCGCCAGTATAAGGAAACAAAAGATGTGCAGGGAAATATTATCCGCAGGGAATATGTATTTGATGCGGAGGACCAGGCAACCGTAAAGTAAATACAACCCCTTTTATCCTTGATGCACAGGCCCGGGGGGCTGTGTGTATTATGATAAAGGGGGTTTGGCTATTGTGCAGATTATGTAGGACCTGTTGCAAAAATGCAACTGATTCCAGGAATAGATCTATTTTTACAGAAACGGAAGCATTTATAACACCAATGAAATAATATAGTATGCTAAAACACCTGCTGCTTATCATCATCACGACCATGTCGATCAGTACCACCCAGGCGCAAACAGCTTCGCCAAAGTACCGGCTACTCGTTTACGGATTGCCCAATTTTTCGCGGCAGAATGCCGAAGATGTTATTGCCCATAAATGGGGTATTGAATTTTACCCCGTTGGGGATTGCACTACACCGCAGGAAATTGCTGATAGTGCGGAAAAACACAATACAGCGGTTAAAGCGCTGATCGCTAAAAAATATGGCCGGCAATGGAATAAGCGGTTTGATGAAGAAGTGAATGCAGAGTTTGCCCGGCAGCGGCAAATAATTGAATGGATAGAGTCATTGGATTATGTAAAGAAAAAGAAGGCTGAAATGGAAGCCAATGAAGAGATCTTTTTTAACCTGCTCACCCCCATCCCTCATACCTATAAATACGACGTACAAATAAGGGGATGGGAAAAACACAATGATGATGACGTCTTTTACCGGTTTTACCGTTTTGAGGTAGATTACAAGAACCGGCGGGTTAAACTAGTCAGCGATAAAAAGGAAAAACAGGACGATAAACGGTATATTGATGGATGAGAAAAATGAATGCATTCATATGCTTAAAACCATATTTATAATTATCCCATTATTTACGGTATCTACGGTAGTTGCGCAAAATCCTTCTTTGCTAAAGTTGCAGAAAAGCAAAATATTCATAAGTGATCACCTGGAATATCTGGAAATACTCAACGACACTTTACTCTGTTCCTCTCTCAACTCTTACGCTGATACCGCGTTCTATTTTTTTAACAATGATACCCTTTGCATTGGGCAAACCTACCGGGAAACAGATCAGACTGGAACTAAAGAAATAGAGCGTTTGTATGACTATAAAATGCTGAAATGCACAGCAGACACTATCATACTGGAAAATATCTTCCGATATTTTAACAAACCGGATAACTGGGAGGATACGCTCGTTTTAGTAAATATTGAAAAGCAAAAAGAACCCGTAGATAATTTCCGTGCTCTAAAATTGGATTTCTTCAACCCCTGGAGTGGAGAAAAGAAAATTATTATTGATAATAAGGGAAGGGTAACTTTTATAGATACTACAACAATAACCCTGGATCGCTTCCTTAGTCCAGACAGAGAAACGAAGAAACAGTTGTTCACGGGATCGTTCACGCCAGAGGAATTTATTATATTTAAGAATCTGCTATCAAGATCATTACCGTCAAAACTGCCACCTGAGCGTAATTGCCCTATGGATGGAGCGGTTTCCAATTTCGAGATCCGCCTGGGAGCACGGACCATCACCAGTACTGGCTGTACTCTTAGCCGGGTACATTATATTTTATTGGACTATCTGCTCGGGCTGGATCAAAATAAAGGAATTGTCAAAAAAAGCGAGTTGCACTGATTCGTAGAAGAAGAAATACGGAGCAATAAAAATATATCGAGAAGCAGAATAAAAAAATAAGAACTTTACAAAATATGCGTGCGACCGAAACCATCACATTATACCGTCCCGTTAACCAAACAGAGCTGGATCTGATTGCGCAATCCGGCTATAAACGGTTCCCGCCCCGCCTGCCGGATCAGCCCATTTTTTATCCCGTAATGAACGAGGGCTATGCCATCCAGATCACCAGGGAATGGAATGTGCCGGCCTATGGTGTGGGCTATGTAACCCGTTTTGCCGTAGACAGCGCATACCTGCAAAAGTTTACCGTACAGAATGTTGGCGATCAGCGGCATGATGAGCTTTGGATACCGGCAGAAGAGCTGGAGGAATTCAATGATCACATTATTGGTCGTATTGAAGTGACGCATACATTCAAAAACCAATAGCGATGGGCTATGAATTGCACATTACCCGGAGGGAAAACTGGGCAGATGAAGACCCGGCTGCAGCTATTTCCCTGCAGGAGTGGATGGAGCTGGTAAAGAATGATCCCAAAATGCAGCTGGATCACGAGGCAACGGCTGCCACAACAAGCGGCGATGCCATAGCAGTAGATAGCGAGGGGCTTTCCGTATGGACGGCCTATTCTCGCGATGGCATTGAGGGCAACCATGCAAGGTTTTCATACCATGCGGGTACTATCGATGTAAAGAATCCAGATGCCGAAATTATTGATAAAATGCTGGCTATGGCTATGCAGTTACGCGCAAAGGTAGTGGGCGATGATGGCGAGCTATGCGCGCCCAATAATAAATCCGGCGCTACAATTTCTTCTAAAAAAAGTTGGTAGAAGCGTTGGTAAATGATAAATAATCAAGGATGATTGAAAAATATGCACATATCTGGTCCCGGTTAAATGGCGGATATAAGATACCCTACAATGCGGCTATGCCCTTAAATCTATTACAAAAGGCAACAGATGAAAGATCAGCCGAACTGGTTTTTGATGAACTTTGGGATAATTTGCATCACCAGGGCGATGTAGGCGAGGCTTCCTATTATGCATTACCCTGCCTGGTACAAACCGGTATGGAGCAGCAATGGCTGCACTGGAAATTTATTGGACTTTGCCTAGTAATCGATCATTGCCGCCGTGCTCCTCACAATCCACCATTGCCGCTGGAACTGGAGCCTGATTATATCGGCGCGCTGCAACAACTGGAAAAATACCTGTTATCCCATTTTCAGTATATAACAGATCCTGTTGCATTCCGGCTTACATTGGCTTTTTTTGCTACGCAACATGGGCAGGCTGATTTGGGAAAAACCATCGAATATTTAGATGACGACGTGCTGGAAGAGGTGCAGGAGCATTATGGATTATAATCGAACAATCCTCTTCTTACGCAGGCCTCCGGCCTGTGCGGATTATGGAATCCCTGGACCTGACGCTATATCTCCTTAAAAGCATTAATTACACAAACCAATACTTAAATTAGCAACCGTACTACCAGCTAAAAATGGACATCTGGCAACACATAAAAATTCTAAAACAACCCGGTAAAAGCTGGTTTTTTCAGAAGGACAACACGGTAGAAAAGCTCGATGCACTTCAGCAAATTGCAGCTTTTGGGTCCCCCATTGTTATTGAGGAACTGATTCCATTTCTTAAAAGCGGCAATAATGAACTAAGAGCCGCCACCTGCCAAACCATCATCCAGCTTTTTAGGAAGGTTCGTGGTAAAAACGGCTACTATAACACACTGCGGTATTGTAACATATCTAAAGACGATATCGATTTTTACCAGACTCACTTTCCGCCAGCGCAATATGTGCAGCTGCTGGCCATTGCTTCCTTAAACGGAAACGGCCGCATCAGGGAAGAAGCTGTTAAAAAGCTGGCATTGGTAAACCTCCCCGAGGCAGTCCCTTTTATCGTTTACCGGCTGGCAGATTGGGTATTGCCCATCCGGCAAGTAGCACTCAAGAGTATTGAAAATTATAAAACGCCTGCTTATTTAAATGCACTTATTGATAACCTTCCGGTTTTTGAAGGCCTTCAAAAGGTAATGCGTATCAATCTTGGGGATGTTTACCAGGACATGATCCGCTACATCCTTTCTGCCGGCAGGGAACACATTGTTCTCCATTTTAAGAAGTATGCAGATAAGCCACGGTATATTTTAGCAAAACACTTCTCCGCTTCCATAACCGGAGGTTCATACGGGCTGGAGCTGCTGCTTACAGACCAGCATTTTTTGATCCGTTCCCTGGCGCTTGATCATTTTAGCAATCTTCAGCAACCAGCCAGGATGCAATTGTTAAAGGATCCATCCGCCAAAATAAGGCTCCGCACACTTTACTGTTTTAAGGGCGAAAGCGGATTCCAGGATATTGTTTTACCGTATTTGGCTGATAGCTCCGCTTCGGTACGATATTTTGCCCGGTTTACGTTACAACATGCAGGCATTAACCTTGCTCAGTTTTACCACCAAAAGCTGCAGGAAGGTATACAGGTACCCGGTGCGCTTGCCGGACTGGCAGAGGTAGGTGCAAAAGAATATGCGGCAACAGCAGAACAGTACATGTTTCATCCAAAAATCAAAATCCGTAATACGGCATTTTTAACGCTCCAAAAGCTGGATCCGCCGGCGGCCTATGCTTTTGCGTTATCCAATCTTGGCGGCAGCCGGGATAGCCTTGGCAAGAGCATTCTTCATTTTTTAGCCCGCTTTAAGGGAGTGCGAACCCTGGAAAAAGCCCGGGTCATTTATAGCGAAGGGAACAGGGAGCAACGAAAGAATATGCTTACGCTTTTTAGCAATTTTGGTGGCTGGGCTATAATTGCAGACCTGATCATGGGTACAGTAGACGAAGATGCATCCGTGCGGGAGTGGGCAACACATTGTATTGAAAAATGGCGGGCAAATGCAACTGCCCTGTACGCTGCACCAGGAGTGGAAGACCAGGCACGCGCGTTGCAAATGCTCCATACGGCTGCTGCGCTGCATAATACTCATCGTTATTTTAAAACAGACCCTTTAAGGGATCTGCACTTCTACCTTCAATAAAACCGGGTTCACGACTCTTTTATTAAGGAAAACATACGGTTGTGATATCGTTCCCCGGATGTTAAAAAAAGGTTCTCTATGAAGCGAAAAAAGAAAAAACAAGTTCAACAGCAACGACAAAAACGATGGCCAAAGCAAACGCGGCAAGAGGCTCCCAATGAGTTGTCAAAACTGGAAAAAATTGTTTTTTGGACGGCGCTCATTGCTGCGGCACTTTATATACTGTTTTTCTGGAAATATGTTCCCCGCACTACGTTTCCTTCATTTCGCGGTAAGTAGAAGCAGCAGGTGCTTCCCTTTGTTATCCGGCGGTTACCGGAAGCACGGTGTAGAACAATTCCCGTCTCCTTATCCAGGACGGGACTCTAAGCCGGTGATCTTGGTACAAAAAATGTAACCGGCACTATTCTGTATGATTTTACAGGTTTACCATCTATAATGGCCGGGTTCCATTTGCCCGATTTTTTTATAACCCGCATGGCCTCTTCCTCCGTCCCATATCCTTCAAATGTTACCGGCCGTATATCGCTGGTAGTTCCGTCCACATCAACGATAAATTGAATACGTACATGGTATACGCCTCTGTTTGCGCCATTTTTGATGGGAACAAATTGATTAAGGTAATACTGAAGAAACTGGATCCAGTCATCCGGACTACCCGGGTAAAGGGCATCTTTATCCGGGTGTGTTACAATACCCGGCAGCGGAGGCGTTAGGGAATCCACCGGTATGTTGGCCGTGGGATATTTTTTAAGATAAGCCGCAAATATGTTTTCTTCGCTAAACACGAAGATTTCTTTTTTAAAACACCGTACAATTACTTTGTTCTGCTGTGCCGGCATCCACCGTCCGCTGGCGGTAATTACACGTATGGCTTCTTCTTCCATACCATACCCTTCCTCGGTTAAGGGCTTTATATCGGTAATACTGCCATCCTTTTCTACGATAAACTGAATGACTACCCTGTAGTTTTTTTGAGGGGCGCCCTTCCTAAATGGCAGGCCGGTATCTAAATTCTTTGCCAGGTACTGTATCCAGCTATCGTAGCCCAGCCGGTACACCGGGTCTTTTTCGGCAACGGCAAATATCATGGGTTGAGGCTCCGGTTTGTTTTGTGCAGCAACTGGCGCATAGCGCATTATTGTTAATAAGAGTAATAAGCAGAAACCAGTCTTTTTCATAATGCATTTAATTTTTGCAAAAATAAGAAGAGGGAGCCCCCTTTCTGCCTGTCATACTGGCAAAAATGTTCCAAAAATCACCCATGCCGGTTCAAAAAGAGGGATATACGAACACCGAACCCAGGATACAGAAAGGATATACAAACGATACAGAAACGATATACAAAGGATACAGAAACGATACAGAAAGTTCAGCCTTTTTGGTTTGGGCCATAATAAGGCGATTTAAGGCTTTGATGCATTGTTTGAATATCTTTTATTTAAGAAGCGCAGAAGCGGCGGCTATGTGGCCTTAAAACCGGGCTGGAGGGCTTTAAAAACGCAACAGACCTGCCGGTATTCCAAAGTATTAAAAATGCCCTCAAAGGCAACGTTGCTGCCATCCTGGCACCGCGTACAAAAAAGTAAAAAAATGGTTGTTCTTGTAAGCCAAATCTGGTAGCAGCAGGATGGGCCCGGGCACCGCTGCACAAACGTTACTGCAATCATTTTTTACCAGCCCCTCTATCGTCACTAACCGATCCACCCCAAGGGGGCCATCAGCCCCTGCACGTAACACGCTCTAGTCCCCCAGTCGCCCAGGTTCCCCAAAAAAATAGTACGCCCCAAACACACCCCGGTAAAATCCACCCCCAAACTTGTCGTTTTTACACGGCTTCCATCCCCCAAAGCTACTCCATCTTTGTAGGGTTAAAAAACAAAAGCATACAACCCTAAAACAGGCGTTATGAACAATAGAACCAACACAAAAAATCTTTTCAACACCATACGTTTAATCATCATTATTATGCTTACAGCAGCCACCACCCACGCGCAACAACCCGGCTCCCCGGCCGATAGCGGCTATGCCCCCGTTAACGGCATTAAGGTTTATTACAAGGTATATGGCCAGGGCCAGCCCCTGGTATTGTTACACGGGGCTTTTATGACCATCGATGGCAACTGGGGCAAATTGATCCCCGAGCTGTCCAAAACCCGTAAGGTGATAGCCCTGGAACTACAGGGCCATGGGCACACCCCGTACTCCGATCGTAAATTATCCCATGCCACCCTGGCTGGTGATGTGGCCGGCGTAATGGATTACCTGCATATAGACAGTGCCGATGTAGCCGGGTACAGCTTTGGCGGCGCCGTGGCCTACCAGTTTGCCATACAATACCCTAAGCGCTTAAAAAAGCTGGTCATCATTTCCGCCACTTATAAAAGTGAAGGCTGGCTGCCCCAGGTAAACGCCGCCTTTAAACAAATGAAGCCCGAAATGTTTGACCAATCGCCCATGAAGGCCGCCTACGATGCCGTTGCGCCGGACCCCACCAAATGGACCCCCTTCCTGCAGCAGATGATGGCCTCTGCCCAGCAGCCCTTTAACCTGGGCGATGCCAATATTGCCAAAATCACCGCCCCCGTGCTCATTATTGCGGGCGACAATGACGGGCTGGATAAGCTGGAGCTCATCAAAACCTACCAGCTGCTGGGCGGCAATGTAGTGGCTGGCTTTGGCCCCGCCCCCGCATCCCAGCTGGCCATTGTACCCGGGCAGGGCCACGTAAGCCTTATGGAGCAAACCACCACGCTTTTAAACTATTTCAACGGGTTTTTAAAGTAGGAGGGGGGTATCCGTATCATCGTCATCCTGACCGAGCCTGAAGGGCGAGCGGAAGGATCTCTCCGAGGGACTTTTTATGAGCCCGGCTGCACTGCTCATGGCAGCCCGGTTGTGTCACTCACTTGTACTGTGGAATATAGAGCGGCAGAATCGCACACTTAAACACCTCAATATATATCCGCCATAGCTACCGGCCGCCTGCGGCCGGGGTGATGGCGGTTTCTTTTGGTTACCAGACCTAGTACATGCGTGTCCGACTACGGTCTCTATTGGGCGCAACCATACCGCAATACAAGCGGTAATTGTAAAATTTTAAAACGAAAAATTAAGCTAATGCCTGCTGCTGAAGTCTTGCCTTAAAAGAATTGGCAATAACTGCTTTAATAAAAGGGCTGGCGTTGACAAAGGTGGTTTTGCTTTTCACTTCATCCAATGAGAAAAATAGTGTTAGTTTAGCAAAACATTCATCAGCAAAAGAGTTTGAAACTGTTTCTACGTCTGAAAAGTCAAAAACGATCTTATCGGACTGTTTCATAGCCTCAACAATTTGACTACGAATTTCAGCTCCGTGTACCCTTGTCCCTAAATGAATACCGATATTTTTGAATTGGATGTTCATGCTAAGTTTTCCTACAAATACGCCTAAGTTGTATATAAATATAGAAAATTCTGCGCAAAATTACCACAATTCCTCATCAATACCAAAAGCATTAGGTAAATGAATATCATTATAATCATCCAGTAAAGTGTGCCCTTCTGGCATAATTCGTTTATAATCAACAGATATATTTGTGTTGATTCTCATGAAAATGAAAGTTCCATGCCAAAATTCGCCATTATTAACAGTATGGTTTCCTTCAAAAATGTGTGAATAATGATTCCCAGAATAAACAATCATATCTCCACCATTCTCCTTAATAAATTCTGATGAAGCATAAAGACCGAATCCCAATCCTGAACCATTCGTAACGCCTTTTTCAGTACATAATGCTATTGCTTCTTTATCTGACAGTAGCTTATACTTTGACTCAACTGGGGCTGTTAAAGCAGTATGTATACCTACTCCTGTGTCGCAAATCATTAACCGAATCTCTTGCTTGACCGGAAAAAGCTGGGCACAAACAATACCTTTGCCTTTGCCAAAATTTGGATAGTCTGAATGGTTTAAGGCATTATCCATTATTTCAGACAGACAATAATCCAACAAGGCCTGTAGCTCCTTGTCTACATTAATATTAGCTATTACAACTCTTCTTAAATTATTAGAAACAGAATAGAATGTATCCTTATCATATGGTGTAATTTCAGTAAACTTGCCGTCCCCAGGTTTTCTTTCAAATTTTTCTTCGTATTGCAACCCTATTAGTTGAAAAAAGTTTACTCTGCTTGCATACTGGGTCTTGCTATCATTATTATGCGTAACAATGCCGCTTACTTTAATCCCTTTACTTCTTAAATGAATTACACATGAAGAAACTAAGGTCAAAAAATCGGAGTACAGGAATGTAGCATATGGAATTAAGATAATCTGAAAATCCACTGTATCACCAACGTGGGCAGCAAATGCAGGGCTTAAATCCAAAACCAATTGTGGGTGGGATGTATAGCGTTTAAAATCGATATTGATACTGATAGTTGCCATTAATGCTCTTGCTCTTTAGCCCAGGTATCTGCTAACATTTCTGCTTGCTTTAAAACTGTTTGTACAGCCTTTTCCTGCTTGTCGGGTGGATAACCATATTCTCTTAAAACCTTACGAACGATTACCCGTAGTTTGGCCCTTACATTTTCTTTTATTTGCCAATCAATAGTTGTATTGGCTCTCACGCGCTCAACCAATACCCTGGCTATCTCTCTTAGGGTATCATCAGCCATAATTTGTGTTGCCGCATCATTATCACAAATTGCATCGTAAAACGCTATTTCATCTTTTGAAAGATTAAGCGCTGTGTTGCTTTCATCCGCATGGCGAACGTTTTTTGCGAGGTCTATTAGCTCGTTTAAAATTTCGGCACTCGTCAATAATTGATTTTGATATTTTTTAATGGCCGTTTCAAGCATTTCAGAGAATTTTCTACTCTGCACCAGGTTGTAAGTTGAGCGGCCTTTTAATTCATCATTCAATAATTTTTTAAGCAGTTCCAATGCAAGGTTCTTGTGTTTCATCCCTCGCACTTCCTCCAAAAACTCATCGCTAAGAATAGATATGTCGGGCTTTTTAATACCGGCTGCATCAAAAATATTTACCACTTCATTGCTCACAATGGCTTTATCTACCATCTGGCGAATAGCTGTTTCAATTTCTTCATCAGTTTTTCCCGCGCCGTTTGTTTCAAACTTTGCCAATCTTGCTTTCACCAACTGAAAAAATGCTACTTCCAATGCTATATTCGCCGCTTCGGGCGTGCTTTTGCAAAGGGCAAAGGCGTTTGATAATAAACCAACTTCTTTACTGAAACGCTCCTTGCCATTTGCTACTGTAAGAATATGCTCTTCAGATGTAAGTATAATAGAAAGTTTTTCTGCCACCGGAGCTGTAAAATAAGGTGTGTAATCATAGCCAATCATTATTTGCTGTACCACTTCCAACTTTTCCTTCATAAAGGCTATTGCATCCTCTAATTCAAATGTTGGTTTACCACTGCCACCGCTTTCTGTATAAGCAGAAAGGGCTTTCTTCAAATTTTGAGCTATGCCAATATAATCAACAATTAAACCCCCTGGTTTGTCTAAGTACACTCGGTTCACCCGGGCAATAGCCTGCATCAAGCTATGCCCTTTCATAGGTTTATCTACATACAGCGTGTGTAAAGACGGAGCGTCAAAACCAGTAAGCCACATATCCCTCACTATTACCAGTTTTAAACGGTCTTTCGGGTCTTTTAATCTTTCGCCAATGGCTTTATTTCTTTCTTTGGTTCTCAAATGTGGCTGAAAGGAAGCAGGATCAGAGGAAGAACCTGTCATCACTATTTTAACTACTCCCTCGCTATCATCTTTACTGTGCCAATGCGACCTTAGTTTAACGATTTCATCATACAGTAATACGCAAATTCTCCGGCTCATACACACAATCATTCCTTTGCCTTCAAATACTTCCTGCCGTTCTTCAAAATGATTAACAATATCTGCAGCTACATTTTTTATCCTGTTTGCATTTCCTACAATGGCCTCTAATCTCGCCCATTTGGTTTTTGCCTTCTGTTTTTCGGTAAGCTCCTTATCCTCCGTTATTTCTTCAAACTCATCATCCAGTAGTTCTTTGGCTTCCGGGTCAATATTTACTTTTGCTAACCGGTTTTCATAATAAATCTTCACGGTCGAACCATCTTCTACACCTTGCTGTATGTCATATACGTCGATATAATCTCCAAATACGTTTTTGGTATTCCTGTCAGTTAGTTCTACCGGGGTGCCTGTAAAGCCAATAAAAGTTGCACCGGGCAACGCGTCACGCATATATTTGGCAAATCCATAAGAGGTTTTGGCTCCTATTTCGTTACCTTCATCATCTTTAATGATCTTGTTTTTTGCCTCAAAGCCATACTGGGTTCTATGGGCTTCGTCCGCAATAACTACAATATTTTTACGGTCACTTAATAAAGGGAAACTATCCTTCCCTTCCTTGGGGAAAAACTTTTGTACAGTTGTAAATACCACCCCACCGGCTACTACCTTTAGCTTGTATTTCAAATCCTCCCGGTCTTTTGCCTGTGTTGGATCTTGTCGTAATAGTTGTCTGCAGGCAGCAAAAGTGTCAAACAGCTGTTGATCAAGATCGTTTCTGTCGGTAATGACTACAACAGTAGGATTGCGTAATGCCTGGATGATTTTTCCGGTATAAAAAACCATTGATAACGATTTGCCGCTTCCCTGTGTATGCCACACAATACCTCCTTTCTGCGTGGCATTGGCACTGCTATAGCCGGTAGCATTAATAGTGCTTTCTACAGCTTTATTTACTGCATAATATTGATGATAAGCAGCAATTTTTTTTGTAGTTTCTATTGTAATAATATTCGTGACTGGATCTTCTTTTTTATCTTTTTCAAAAACAATAAAATAGCGGATGTAATCCTGTAAAGTATTTTTATTCAGCAAGCCCTCAATTAAAATCAATAGTTCGCTTTCCAAGTGGGAAGCCTGTTTTTTGCCATCCTTTGTTCTCCATTTGGCAAAACGGCTGAAGGAAGCGCTAATACTTCCAGCCTTGGCTTCTAACCCATCACTTGCCACCATAAAGGCATTGTAGGAAAATAAAGACGAAATGGCCGCTTTATAATTGTTAAGTTGTGCATACGCTTTTTCTACAGTAGCTTTTGGATCCGCGGGATTTTTGAGCTCTATTATTACTAAAGGAATACCATTGATAAATAAAATAATATCTGGCCGTTTGTGTTTTGTGCCTTCTGTAATGGTAAACTGGTTTACACAGAGGTAGTTATTGTTTTCCTGGTGCTCATAATCTATAAGGAATACTTTATTGCCTCTGGTTTCCCCGTCTACGGTATATGTAACATCCACACCCTCAGTAAGCATTACATGGAAGTCTTCGTTCGCCTGCATCAGGTCTGGGCTATTAATTCGTAAAACCTTACTAATAGCTTCCTCCTGGGCTGTTTCTGGAATTTTATCATTTATAACAGCAATATGCTGGCGCAAACGTTCTTTTAATATTACATCCTCGTAATTGTTTCTTTCCGGAAATTCGCCATCCGGTGCCAATACAGGACCATACAGGTAATCCCAGCCAATAGTTTGCAGGTGCTCTATGGCAAGGCGTTCTATACTATCTTCGGATATGATTTCGTTGTTCATAAAATATAGTATTTATGAAATAACCAGTCCCAGTTTTAAATTTAGCTTCTCTTTAAATTCATTTGGAATCTGGTCCCAGTATTTAACTAACAGGTCTACCAATTGGTTCCCGTTAATTAAACCGATTCTTGGAAAGCCGGTTTCTACGGCAATATCTTTCGCATCTTTACTATAATCGCAAGTAGTAATGAATGCTCCCTGACCATTAGAAGGAATATTCTGCCGCAATGCTTTTACCGTATTAGCATTTATTCTTGAGCCTAGTTTGTAACGTTTTGCCTGGACAAACAGTTTTATTTTTGCCATATTTGAAACATCCAGTTCGCCAGTAGCATCTACACCACCATCACCAACTTTTCCTGTATGTTCAGCCCCTTCAAAGCCCACTGCTGTTAACAAGTGCGTAATCAGTATTTCAAACTCTTTGTCATCCAGTTCTAAAATGCGGTTAAGGACAGTATTGTAGTAGTCGTACTCCTGATGCTGTAAACCCTCTGCAACAAATTCTTTTTTACCGATTGCTTCAAAAAAGTTTTGCTTATGTACAATACTAAAAACTGTAAGGGAGGAGCGGATAGTATTTTGAAATGGAACAGAAAAAATGCTTCGTTGCACAGGTGTTTTGTTCCATCTTATACGCCGGCGATGTAAAAACGGGCAGCCATCTTCTCCGTTACCATAAAAATAAGATGGATCATTTTCTATAACACCATAGTGAATATATTCTGTATTACTATCGGGAGTAATTACATAGTCTCCCGCCTTTATTTCCAATAAAAACCGCGCAATTTGCCCTACTTGCTGCCCCACAACCACATTACTTTCATCTTCAGGATAATCATTTCTATAGATAGGGTATAGGCTTTCACGATCTTTAATTTCAGATAGATTATGACCACTTAACCATCCGATTGCCACATAACCGCCTTTCAAAAAATGTTTGGTATAAGTGCCAAAATCCGCTCGTACGCAATATAGATTTGGGTTACTGCTCATGCCTTTAGTTTTATTGCTCCACTAATCAATTGCGGCAATAAACTATCCCGCAATTGATTGAGGTTTTTTATTTGGTGAGAATTATTAATTTGCTTTTGGAATAGCAGTTTTGATTTTTTGTTAAACTCTTCAATATAATTTGGGGGGATTTTTGGACAATGAAATGAAAATATAGTAGACGGGTCAATTCTTTGATGGCTACCGCTTGTGCCACCTGATCCGGACGCTATTTTGTTATAGTTTTCTCTGAGCGTAAGCCAGCCATAAAGAAAGTATAAATAGCCCTCATCTATGGGCTTTATAATTTGAAACTCTGTTGAACAAATTGAATTGTTCAATACTTCATCTTGCAATAACCATACTCTTTTATCTTTCTGTGGATTTAGTTTAGAAAAAAGAATGGCATTCTCTTCCAAAATATACTTTGAGCTTTGGATTGTTGAACCCAGTTCTGATAATGGCTGTTTAGCATTATCAAACGAAGGGATACTATAATGCTGAAACTCAATATCCGGGTGTTTTTGTGGATTAACTGATTTCTTCAAATGCGTTGCCACATCAGAAACTGTTCCTGTTTTCCAATTTTCTTTGGCATCTTCCACAAACCATTTTCTAAACAGTGTTTCTGCCATTTCTTCCAGTATTTCATTTTGACGGTGCAGTAGGTCTATCTTGGCATCTAAGCAATTGAGAGTGGACGCTATTGCTTTTTGGATGGGTGGTGGCGGAAGTACCAGATATAAATTGTCAAAAGCACTCTTTGGAACACGCTGACGACCAGACGTGCCATCAAAATTACTCTCGGCAAAATTCCTTACATCATCATATCTTGATAAGTAAAAAACAAAATCAGTATCGGAAATATCTTTTTTACCTCTGAAGACTAAAAACTCAGTCGAGCCATAACCAACACCATTCTCCAGGTTTCTAACCTGGCAAATTTTTCCATTTTCTAAACAAGGCGTTATCCTCGCAAATAAAGTATCGCCTTCCTCAAATCTTGCTCCTCCTTTCAATATTCTTTTTTGTGAAGGCTCGCAATGTTTGCTACTTTCATTTAAATCCTTCATTTCTACAAAAGAATATTCCTGATTACTCTTTAGAGTGATCTTAGGGTTTATGTCTACAAAATCAGAAAATCTATATTCTTTCCAGTTTTTCATTAATCATTAGTTGTACTTTCAGTGACTCTTTTAATGCTGTAGGTAAGCTCTGTCATGCTTACGCTACGCTTGTTACATTCCATTATTTCTTCTAATCCAAAAAATGGTATAGGGATACCTTCTTCGCCTCCTGTTGGTTTATCTTTCTCAAGGGTTATTTTTCGCAGGTAGGTAATATTTGCTATAAGATTGGAGCAAAAGCGAGTCATTTCGAAATCCCTTTTGCTATCCATTGGTACGGTTTTAGAAATAATTTCATCTTCGTTTTTTTGTTTTATCAGATAGGAGAGACTATCGGTAAGATCGAATTTCAAAACTATTTCAGGATTGTCAACTCTTGCAAATATTAATTCGGAAATGGTTGGGATAATCCGTAATCCATGCTTATAACTGTTATATTCATCCCTATTTGAAAAGTCAAATGCAAGTAATTTTAAACCATGTTTGATTGCCTGAACGCTGGCATGTACTCTGTTTTTGTAATCGGTATTGAATTTTTCAAAATTGAATGTTCCATAATAAAACAGGTAATGGCCAACCGTAATTCCCGGATTGCCCTGTACTTCGTTGTCTAAAAAGTCAAGACGAAACGAACCGTCAGCTATTGCTGAAATTTTCTTGTAATTATCATTCCATCTGGAATTAGTGAGGTTGAATAAAATATTCGTATCCTGAAACGTGGGCGCACCTTCTGGTGCCAAAGCAAAAAACAATTCAAAAAATGTTTCGATACAGTGAAAATAATTTTGTCGTAGATCTGTTTTTAACGTACGCCTGAAAGAACGTTTCCCATCCTCATTCAATCCCTCCGGGAAAAATTCTGCTTCATATCTCGGTAAATCATCAATCATTTTGTTATAAATAGTAGCTTTAACAAAATGAAAGTCATTTAAGTAGTGGGAATAGAATTTTGTAGCATCAATAATCATTACACTATTATTTTTCTAAGACTCTCTTCAATTTCTTTATTTAGCCTGGCTTCTTTCTTCATTTGCTCTTTTAAAGTAGCTTTAAGGGCATTAAAGCGATCGGTAAAATCAAATGCTTCCTCTTCATCAGCTATGCCTATGTATCTGCCAGGTGTAAGCACATAATCCAATGCATTTATTTCGGCAAGTGTGGCGCTTTTGCAAAAGCCCTGTATATCCGTATACTTTTTATTTTTTGTCTTCCAATGATGAAAAGTATCTGCTAGCAATTGTATATCAGCATCAGATAGTTCCCGGTTGCGGCGGTTGATCAAATGCCCCATATTACGGGCATCTATAAACAAAACTTCTCCACTACGTTCTTTTTTACCCCGGCTAAAGAACCAGAGGCAGGCTGGTATCTGCGTATTTAAGAACAACTTGGTGGGCAGGTTTACAATGCAATCTATTAATCCTGCTTTTACCATTGCTTTGCGTATTTCACCCTCGTTACTACTTTTTGTACTAAGGCTACCTTTTGCCAATACAATTCCGCCTTTTCCGTTGGGGGCAAGGTGGTAAATAAAATGCTGTAACCACGCAAAGTTGGCATTGCTGGTCGGGGGAATACCATACTTCCACCGGCCATCTTTAACAAGCAAGCTACCACTCCAATCACTATCGTTAAAGGGTGGATTGGCTATAACATAATCAGCTTTCAAATCTGGGTGGGCATCTTTTAGAAAGCTACCTTCAGTATTCCATTTAATGTGCTGGCTGTTAATACCCCGGATAGAAAGATTCATCTTTGCCAGCCGCCAGGTGGTTTGGTTGCTTTCTTGTCCGTATATATTAATGTCATCTATTTTTCCCTGATGACTAAGTATAAATTCCTCGCTTTGCACAAACATGCCGCCACTGCCACAGCAGGGGTCATATACCCGTCCCTTATATGGTTCCAGCATTTGTACTAAGAGTTGTACAACACTTTTGGGAGTATAGAACTGTCCACCTTTCTTGCCTTCAGCGAGGGCAAACTGTCCCAAAAAATATTCATATACTTTGCCCAGCACATCCTTTGCGCGGCTTTCTTTATCGCCAATAGTAATATTGCTGAACTTATCAATTAAGCCACCCAAAGAAGTTTTATCCAAATTTTCCCTTGCGTATTGCTTTGGTAATACGTTTTTAAGGGTCTTATTTTCTTTTTCAATGGCATCCATAGCATCATCTACGGTTCTGCCAATGGTAGGCTTTTTAGCCTCTGCCTTCAGATGGGACCAACGGGCTATTGCCGGTACATAAAATACACTTTCAGCAAGGCATTCATCCTTAAACTCGCCAAGCAGGATTTCATCCTTTTCAAAATCTGCACCGTGGTGTTCTATAAAATTGTTGTACAATTCCTCAAAAGCATCACTGATATATTTAAGAAATATCAGACCTAATACAATATGCTTATACTCGGCTGCATCAATATTTTTTCTCAGCTTATCCGCGGCCAACCATAATGTTTTTTCTAAAGGGGCTTCTTTAATTACTTTTTTCTTTTTTACCATAAAATGTTTACCTGTTCACTAAAATTTAATCGCTGCTAATAATTTCAAAAA
This sequence comes from Niabella pedocola, assembly GCF_021044425.1. Lineage (GTDB taxonomy): Bacteria > Bacteroidota > Bacteroidia > Chitinophagales > Chitinophagaceae > Niabella > Niabella pedocola. The sequence continues at coordinate 2,866,147 of NZ_JAJNEC010000005.1, forward strand.
GGGGAATAAAAGCCCAAACTATTTATATAACAGGCCGTCTTTATTTTTGCACCAATTTCACTCCCTCACACACATACTCCAACAATTCAATTGGTTTAACTCCAATAGCCAAGGCAATCAGGTACAATTCATCTGCCCTTAAATGACTACGATCATTCAGTGTTAGCTCGTTCATTCTTGCTCTGGACAAGCCTGTTTTGCGTGCAACTTCTGATTTATTTACCGATTTCTGAGCAAGATAGGTACCAAGCTTAGTCATTGATTTTAAAGATTTTCTATAAGAATTGATGTTTTAAAAGTAAAAAATTATAAAAAAAGCGCAAAAATATTTGGCTGGGTGTATGTTTAGTTGTAATTTTCGTAGGAATTTCTATAATAATTGATTGTTTAACTATCGTTTTAAAACAAGTATTTATGAAAAATAACAGCACCTAAATACAGTATTTTCGATATTTATAAAGCGCATTTGCTTTTATTCTCGTACTGAAAACTACGACCTTTCAAAAAAATCCGGGATTAAGGTAAATCGCTCATGCTTTCTCTTTATAGTATATCTTTAAAGATCAAGCGTGGGCGTTCTTATTCGGATTTGGGGTGTCGTAGCCCTTCAGTACGGTAAGGACTAACCCACGCTTTTTTTTTGCGTGCGGTAGTCGGGCTTAAAAAAATTCCAGTTGCTAAAACCACTACTATGCACGCCGTTACTACACCCACGCAAAACACCCACACTTTTAATGAAGAGCAATGGCTGCCCGTGCTCTTTTTACTGGCAGATACCCAAACCTGGCTGCAACAATTGCAGGAGGGGCACCTGCGCCAGCTACCCGTAAAAAACCGTAAAAAGCTGCTGCGCAAAAGCTGGTACCTGGGCGTAAAGGCCCTGGCCCATATACTGGAGCGCCATTACCACAAAGTAGCCCGCCACCCGCTGGCGGGCAAATTTACCATCCCCATACCCGCCATTGTAGCTGCTATAAAAGACGCGTACCAGCAGCCGGCCCAACAACTGGGGCAAAGCGGCCATTGGCAGCGCGTGCAGGATATGGGCAGCACCATCGGGTATAACAGCCGCGGCCAGCCGGTTAGCACTATTACCATAATTACGGATGCCGCGGGGGAGATCATTACCGCCTTCCCCGGCGCTGCTGCAGACCGGTGAGGACTGTACGCGGGCAGGGCAACAGATCGCACCGGTCTGCCCTTGCTAAAGAGCAGGACACTACAACAACGGCCGGCACCGGCCTGCCAGTCCGCGTGTCCCCCCAAAGAGCGAAACGCTGGGGTTGCATTGCACCCCGCTGCTAATGACAGATCCTGCTATCGTCATGCTGAGCGCAGCCGAAGCATCCCTGTAATAATGGGCCGCTCAACAATTGAGCAACCCTTCGGCTTCGCTATGCTACGTTCAGGGCGACGGCAGTGTGTGTTGTCATTGTTTCGTTGATGTTGCTGTACAAAAATTAAATACGCTGCTGCTAATGACAGATCCTGCTATCGTCATGCTGAGCGCAGCCGAAGCATCCCTGTAATAACGGGCTGCTCAACAATTGAGCGACCCTTGGGCTTCGCTATGCTACGCTCAGGGCCACGGTAGCGTGCGTTGTCCTTGCTTTACTGATTTTACTATGCAAATAAAATACTCCGCATAACAAAAGAAAATCTTCACCCCCAAAAACAACAACCATGAAAAACCCCAGAACCCCGGATCCCTTCCATACCCAATTCTGGTGCCAGGAGGCTACCACCAATCCCTACCGTGCCTTTTACCTCTGCTTTAGCCATGCGGGGGATATACACGAGCTGCGCAACATATTGCAGCATGTATTGCTGTTTATAGAACGGGAGGAACCGCAAACCGCCATACCCGTGTACCGCGTTTGCTGCGCCTTTATGGCCATTAACTCTGTGATTACCGCGGCACATTATATTTATACCCATCCGGAGCTGGAGCCCGCGGCCGGTTTACCCGCCTACCTGCCCGTGCTCAAAAGCAAACTGCCGCCGGAGCAGATGAGTTTTACCTCTTACTTTATATCCGAAGCGGAGCATGCCAACCTGCAGGAGGTACTAAAAACATTTTTCGGCTATCAAAGCTGTGAAGACTGGAACTCCGAACTGCACCTGCTGCTGTACCATTGCCTTACCCACTGGACGGTGCCCGTGGTGGTAGACCTGTTCTCCCACTGGTTCTACCTATCCAAATTGCTGGAAGCGGCCTGGCTCTTTGCCCAGCGGGATGTGGAGTAGGCGGGTGTATGTGAACGCGCACGGGGCTCGAGGACTGTTGAATAAAGAAGGGTAGTAGATTTTCTTATGCCCATTTTGCAGCAATAGTATTGTAGCCGTTTTAAAGGGTTACGCATATGCCGGTTACAAATTTGCAGCACTGTTTTTTGTAGCCGGGAAAAATGCTGCAAAATTTTTTGCTACAATTTTTGTGAGCGGGTGCGGATACTGCTGCCTATCGGTTGCAGCAAATACCAGTGCTTTAAATGGATAAAGGCAATAGGAAAACGTTGCCGGGGCTGATGGGGGATGAAATGGGAGGGGATATTGTTGCCGGGTGCTGCCAAGGTTGCCGGCTACCGTTTGTGGTGTGCCCGCCGGATAAAACCTGCTTTATGCGATCCCCGGCCTTACCGCTTTTACTACTGTAAAATTTGTAGTGCCCCTGTAAATTTTGTGTTACCAAACAGGGCCGCGCTAATGGGCCTGGTTTCCGGCTTGTTTGTTGATGCGGATTACACGATACCGCTTTAACACACTAAATTAAAACTACAAAAATGAAAACAACAACGCTGGGCATCCTCCTCCTGGGCTTGCTGCTAACAGCATGCAAACAAAGCATGAAAGATACAGAACTAACGGCCGCCAGGGCCGCCAACCGCCAATCAACGCTGGCAGCACTGGCATCGGTATACCAAAACCCGGTAATACCTACCGCGCAGGACCCTAAAGACCCGCAGGTATTTAAGGCCGCAGACGGCAAGTTTTACCTGGTGCACCCCAATGATAATAAGTACAAGATCTATTCCTCGCCCGACCTGGTAAACTGGACCCTAAAAACCGCATCGGGCTTTAGTAAGGCAACCGGCTCCTTTTGGTCGGCCGGCAGTTTTAAATACGGGAGCACCTATAACCTGTACTATACCTATGTACAGGGAGCCAATAACAAACGGATCGGCGTGGCTACTTCCACTACCCCGGAAGGTCCGTATACGGATGCCAATGCCAACCTGGTGGTAAAAACGGACGCCGGCGGGGGCTATATTCCGGTAATAGATCCATCGGTGTTTAAAGACCCTGCCAATGGTAAGGTATACCTGTACTATGCGCGGAACGTGGGCACGGGTACCCTGCCGGATCTGCGCTGTGTGGAGCTTACAGCCGATGGGTTAAACACGGTAGCGGGTACGGATAAGCAGGTGCTTACGATTACACAGGATTGGGAAAAGATCAATATAGAGCATCCGCTTGTATACTATGCGCCCAATGCGCAAGCCAGTCACCGCTATTATATGTTGTATAACGGCGCGGGTGGCGCGTTGCCCCGTTATGCCATCGGGTATGCCTATGCGGCGTCTCCTACCGGGCCCTTTACCAAGGCCGTGGCCGGTACCAGTACGGGCAATAATCCCCTGGTGGCACAGGACCCGGCCAAAGGCATTTATGGCCCGGGTGCGCCCAATACGGTGGTGGATGATGCCGGCGAGCGCTGGCTGATCTACCGGATTAAAACCACCAACACCGAGGCCTGGAACGACCGTGCCATTTGTATCGATGTGCTGTTTCGCAATACGGCCGACCAGCTGATTTGCACCCCCACCAAGGGCACCAATCAAACGGCTCCAACCTTTTAATAATACCTCAACGCCAACGGGCCCTGCAGCTATGCGGGGCCCGTTGGCTATTATATTACCGCCGCGCTGCGGCTGGAAGGGATTTTACGCGCCTTGAGGTTACAGAGGGGAACGGCGCGCTGCGCCTTTGCCTTGCTTGTTTGAATAGATCTGATTTGGCAGACGGCCACTCTTGCTGCATTGCTGTTCCCACATCTCTTGGGGAGATACCGCGGAAGGAGCAAATATTACCGCCGCGCTGCGGGCTGGAAGGGATTTTGCGCACCTTGAGGTTACAGAGGGGCACGGCGCGCTGCGCCTTTGCCTTGTTTGTTTGAATAGATCCATTTTAGCAGACGGCCACTCTTGCTGCATTGCTGTTCCCACATCTCTTGGGGAGATACCGCGGAAGGAGCAAATATTACCGCCGCGCTGCGGCTGGAAGGGATTTTACGCGCCTTGAGGTTACAGAGGGGCACGGCACGCTGCACCTTTGCCTTGCTTGTTTGAATAGATCCAATTTAGCAGGCGGCCACTCTTGCTGCATTGCTGTTCCCGCATCTCTTGGGGAGATACCGCGGAAGGAGCAAATATTACCGCCGCGCTGCGGCTGGAAGGGATTTTACGCGCCTTGAGGTTACAGAGGGGAACGGCGCGCTGCGCCTTTGCCTTGCTTGTTTGAATAGATCCATTTTAGCAGAAGACCCAATGCTCAGGATGCTTTATCCTGACAAGATCTTATTGCCCCAGCACATAATTTTTGTTACCAGAAGCTGCAGCGCAGCGCCGATCTTGCTAGCCAACAGCAACAAACGACAATGAGGTGCAGCGCACCGGTAACAGGGAACAAGCCTGGGATGACATCTTCAGGATCAGTGCAAATAACGTATATACTGAATAGAAGCTGAAACAATCCCGATTGATCGGGACAGCTTGACAAAAGTATGATTGATCTCAATAAAGTTATTTGTTATGGCGGGGGAAGCCGAAAGATCCTCAATTGTCGGGCAGTTTGGCATCACAGAGATCCTTCGGCTTCTCCCGCTTTTGCGGGATGCACTCAGGATGACGGCAGGGTGATTTGTCATCGCCAGGTAGATGAGTATGTATAACTGAAAGTTCCGCGAAACCGCACGCCAATCACCTTTCATTAACAGCCTCTGGCCTCTGAAAATAACAGCCGGGCAAGGGTTTTTCTATCACCGTTTATCCGGGTTTGCTTTAAATGCCTTTACTTTATATGCTGAAACCAATTATTAAACACAATAAAAACTATCTTATGAGCAAAGGACTGGATACGGAACAGGTACGGGCATACTATCAACAACTGGATAATGATGAACTGATGCGCATAGCGCTGCACGACGCGGCCGGACTAACACCGGAGGCACAGCAGATCGTACAACAGGAACTGGAAAAACGCAAGCTGGGTACCGCGGCGGCAGATGCGGTGCGGGTGCAGAATAAACGCCATAGCATGGAAGAAATAGACGCGTATTGTGCGCTGGTCCGTAAATTGAATTGCCCGCAATGCGGCGGCTCCATAACGCCGCTTAACGCGGCGCTTATCAGCAGCACCATCAGCATCCTTATTGTAACCATTCAAAATAAAAAGCTGAAAGTAGCTTGTCCGGATTGCCTGGATAAGGCGAACGGAAAAGCCATTACCACAACCTTATTGCTGGGCTGGTGGGGTTTTCCCTGGGGCCCGATAAGGGCTATTCAATCCCTGGGGCATAATAACAAAAGTAAAACCATGAACCACGAAGAAGGTCCGAATGATCATTTAAGAAGCTTTGTAGCAGCAAACATCGGTGCTTTTGAAATGTATAAAAACGATACGGAAAAACTAAGGGAATTGATTTCGGTTGATTTGGAATGATCTCCGGTAACAAACGATGCTGTATCTCCGGGCAAATCAAATCGTCCTATCTGTCTCCCGGGTCACCCCGTCCCCACAAAATAACTCCCCAATAAAAAAGCCCGGCTAAAAACCGGGCTTTGTATATCATTACTAGTAAATACCCTAAAGAAAACGCTTCTTTTTAAAGCCACCGCCGTTATTGTTGTTGTTGTTATTGCGGCGGTTATTGTTTCCGTTGTTATTGCCGCCGTTTCCGTTGCGCGGCTGAAACTTATTGCGCTTGTTAAAGTTGTTTTTGTTATCGCGGCCGTTGTTATTATCCGGGCGAAATGCTTTAACACTGGGCGTATTGGTAAAGGCCAGTTGACCATTGGTAATATCGCTCAGTTCGCTTTGAATAGCATCATCATGCACAATTTCCTTATGCCAGTTGCTGTATGCCAGCTTCATGTAATAGGCAATGCTGTTGGCAAAGCCCTGCTTTTTATCGGGGTCTGTTTCTTCCAGGCCTTTTTCAATCAGTGCTTCCAGGTTCGATCCCAGGTGCGCCAGCTTGGAGCTGCGGGTAGGGTAAGGGATCGGGTCCGGTTTGGCACTCAGCTCTTCCTTGGTAGGCTTGGGGTAGGGGGCATCCACATCCAGTTTAAAATCGGATATCTGGAAGAGATGGTCCCATAATTTATGTTTGTAATCTTCTACGTTTTTCAGTGAAGGGTTCAGGATGCCCATCAGCTCAATAACGGCATAGGCATTTCTTTTTCTTTTTTCAGGGTCTTCAATGGTTAAGATGTATTCCACCATCTTCTGCACATTACGGCCATACTCCCGTATGGTCAGATGATTCCTTGTTGTATTATATTCCATAAAAATGTTTGGGATCGCTCAAATGTATGTAAGTTCAATATTCGGATACGTTATACCTTTGCAGCTGTTTACAAAGATAGAAAAAATCGATTTAATTGAACAGAATTTTCAACGAACCCCGGATTGAGCAGTGTCTATAGCAATTTACAGCCGCAATTTACAAAAAGATCTTGTTTTTAACCGGTTTAATAACCTGGTAATAAATGGTTTAAATCAATGTTTGCCGGAGGCGGGACTACTGGTTTTTTCAACGGCCCCCACGGCGGATCTGCCTTTTCCGCATCCCAATCTGCGGGTCGTACAGCCCGCTAAAAAGCAGTCGGGCTGGCTGGGCCGGGCGCTGGAAAAGAAATGGACCCTGCCTAACCTGCTGAAGAAAAACCAGGTACAGGCCCTGCTGCTGGCAGATGTAAAAGACCTGTTAAAAATCAATATACCCCAGTTTTTGCTGGTGCCGGATGACGCCGCTTATATAAAAAACGGGCATCCGGCGTTGCGCAAACTGGCCGGACTGGTAGTGAGTTCCCCCGTCTTGAAAGAAGCATTGGTAAAACAGGCAGGTGTACACGCCGGCAAGGTGTGGGTGGTGGAAGGGCTGGTGGCGCCGGGTTTAAAACCGGCGGAGGTACACGCGCAATTTGACTTTAAAGACCGGGTAACCGAGGGCCGGGAGTTTTTTATTTGTGCCGATGTGCACTGGAGCCGGGAGCAACTGCTGACCCTGCTCAAAGCCTTTTCCCGCTTTAAAAAAATGCAGCAATCTGGCTGGAAGTTGCTCATCACCCAGGGGGGCAATCATCCGCGCTCCGCATGCAGCGCCGTTTTTGCCGCCCTGGATACCTATAAATACCGGGAAGATGTGGTGCTGTTTGAAAGCACCGGGGCGGAGGATTATGCCGCGGCCATGGGTGCCGCCTATGCGGCGGTTACCTTTCAGCAAAACGGTGGTTTTCCCGCAGCGGCCTTTGAAGCACTGCAATGCCAGGTGCCGGTAATGGCCCCCGCGGCACAAAAAGAACGTATACATCCTTCTGCCCTGTTATTTGCAGATGAAGCGGCCCTGGCACAGCAGCTGATGGAGCTGTATAAGAATGAAGGCCTGCGGCAGCAACTGGTGCTGCAATTGGCGAACGACCCGCTGAAACCGGCACCGGAAGGCGCGCTTACGCTGCTTAAACAGCGGCTTTTGCAGGCCTGATGGTGATTGCTTACATTTGCGGTGCTGCGGCCGGGTGCCCGGGGGGCGCCGGTACCGGTAAAAATTCCGGATGCAGCAGGTAATTTAAAGGGGCCGGCCGGCGGGCTGGTCATTAAAGAAAGCGTAAAAATATACGATGAAATCAACGATCACGATAAATGTGGATTTGGATGAAAACAAGGTGCCATCCGACATTAGCTGGAGCGCTACGGCCAGCACGGCAGAAAAAGAGAAACGGGCAAAGGCGGTGATGTTGTCATTATGGGATGGGGCAGAGCGCGCGGCGTTGCGGATAGACCTGTGGACCAAGGAAATGATGGTGGATGAAATGGCCGATTTCTTTTACCAGTCTATGATGACGATGGCCGATACCTACGGGCGGGCTACCCAATACCACGACCAGGTAAAGGAAATGAAGGACTTTGCCCAGGAATTTTATAAAAAATTCCAGGAAAAACAACTGGAACAACAAAAAGCAACCTAAAGGCGGAACGCGGAACGCTGAATGCGCAATGCAAAAGGCTGGTCGCTGAAATCTGAAGGCTAACAGCTGACCGCTCAAATCTCAAATCTGAATTCTCGAATCTGAATTCTCGAATCTGAAATCTGAAATCTCAAATCTCAACCCATGTTACTGGAACAAACCATAAATGAAGATATAAAGAAAGCAATGCTGGCCAAACAGGAAGTGGCATTGCGCAGTTTAAGAGCCATTAAAGCCGCTATTTTACTGGCCAAAACGGCGGAAGGCGCCAAAGACAGCCTGTCGGCCGATGATGAAATAAAGCTGGTGCAAAAGCTGGTAAAACAGCGGAAGGATTCGCTGGAGATCTTTGAAAAACAAAACCGGCCCGATCTGGCCCAAAAGGAAAAAGAAGAAATTGAAGTGCTGGAAAAATACCTTCCGGCGCAGCTGAGCGTGGAGGAAATTAAACCCATTATTGCCGGTTTTATTGCCCAAACGGGTGCCTCCGGCCCGGCAGATATGGGCAAGGTAATGGGCCTGGCTTCAAAAGAACTGGCCGGTAAAGCAGATGGCAAAACCATTGCGGCAGTAGTAAAGGAACTGCTGGCTCAATAAGCACCGGATGATCATTGATATCGTTTTTGCCGTACTGGTATGCCTGGCGGTATTTAAAGGCTACCGGAAGGGGTTGATCGTGGGGCTTTTCTCCTACCTGGCCCTGGTGATTGGCCTGGCAGCAGCCATGAAATTATCTTCCGTGGTGGCCGGTAAAATCGGTACCATTGTAAAGCTATCCGACAAATGGCTGCCGGTGGTGGCCTTCCTGGTGGTATTGATAGGGGTAATCCTGCTGGTGCGGTGGCTGGCAAAGTTGCTGCAGTTTTCGGTGGAAAAGATCATGCTGGGATGGGTGAACCGGCTGGGGGGTATGGTGCTGTTTACCATGTTGTACCTGGCAGTGTTTTCGATCCTTTTATTTTATTTAAACCAACTGCATTTGCTGCCGGCAAACACGGTAAAGGATTCCGCTACCTTTGGTTTTACCCAGTCCTTCGGAAAACGGGCTATTGATACGATCGGCCTCCTGATTCCTGCTTTCCGGAACCTGTTTGGGCAACTGGAACAGTTTTTTAATTGAAAAATTAATAATTTAACTATCGTTTTGACAGTATTTTTTTTATAGAATTTAATACTTTTATATAAATTAACATTTTGATTCATTATTAAAATCAATATATTAGCAGCTATATTGCTATAAACAAAGGAATGGAATACGAAATAAAACAGCACGATAAGTTCAGGTACATTGAGGAAGGCGAGGGACAAACGCTGGTGCTGTTGCATGGTTTGTTTGGAGCTTTGAGCAATTTTGGGGATCTGATCAATTATTTTAAAAACCACATGAAAGTTGTGGTACCCATGCTTCCGCTGCTGGAAATGGATATCCTTAACACCAGCGTAAGCGGCCTGGCCAAGTACGTGAATAAATTTATTGAAGCCCGGGGGTACGAGGATGTACACCTGCTGGGCAACTCCCTGGGCGGCCATGTGGGCCTGGTATATCTTTTAAGGAACGAACCTACGGTGGTAAAATCGCTGGTCCTTACGGGAAGCTCCGGCCTTTTTGAAAACGGCATGGGCGACAGCTATCCTAAAAGGGGCGACCGGGAATACATCCGCAAAAAAACGGAGTATACCTTTTATGACCCGGCCATGGCTACAGAGGAGCTGGTAGATGAGGTGTTTGACATTACCAACAACCGGTTAAAAGTGATCAAGATCATTGCGCTGGCCAAAAGTGCCATCCGCAATAACCTGGGCGAGGAATTAAGCAGGATCACGATCCCTGCACTTTTAATATGGGGTAAAAACGATAATGTAACCCCGCCATTTGTAGCCGAAGAATTTAAAAAATTACTCCCGAACAGTGAGCTTCATTTCATCGATCAGTGCGGCCACGCACCTATGATGGAAGTTCCGGCCGAGTTTAATAAAATTTTACTTAATTTTCTGCAAAGACTGGGAGCTGTTGCAACAAATGTCTCCTGAGCGCTGTCTTATCGGTAAAGACAGACATTTATCATGTTAGTTAAAGATTTATCATTTGAAGCATTGCCACAACTTAAGTTGTCGGACCGCGTTTATCAGGTATTGAGCCTGATGCAGGAGCACCATGTGATGGACCTGGCGGTAACCAACGAAGGCAAGCTGGCGGGCCTGGTAAATGAAAACACCTTGCTGGATGTAGATGATGAATTATCCATCAGCGAAATACCGCAACCGCTGCGCACTTACTCCGTAAAAGAGGATGAGCATTTTTTAAAGGCCTTTGCGCTGGCTACTGCCAACCACTTATCGGTAGTACCGGTGGTAGACAAAGAAAATAATTTTATCGGGGCGATCGAATCCAACAGGCTGGCCGGCTATGTGGCCGATTTTCTGCAGCTGCAGGATCCGGGCGCTTTGATCGTTCTGGAACTGGAGACGAGCCAATATTCCTTTGCAGAGATCACAAAAATTGTGGAGGCCAATGATGCGCATATCACACAATTAAATACCCGGGCCATCCGGGAGCGAAACGCACTCGAAATCACCATTCGGATTAATAAACTGGAGGTATCAGACATTGTAGCTAGTTTTCAGCGGTATGATTATGTTGTTAAATATTATTTCGGCGAAGAATTATACACCAATGAGCTAAAAGAGAATTACGAAAATCTGATGAACTACCTGAATATATAGCACCACCCGTAATGATCTTTTAATGTGAAAATATTGCTCCTGAAAAATAGCTTTCTCCTTTTTATCCTTATTTTATCGGGGTGTTATACAACTATATTCGCGCAGACGGATACCCTTCCCTCCGGCAACAAGGAGGTTAACAAAGCTTCACCCGTTACACAAAATGATCCAAGGATTGATAGCCTGCCGCAATCAACGGGCCAGCGCTTCATCATCCGGAATATTGTATTTGAGGGCAACAGAAAGACGCAGGATACCATCCTGCTTCGGGAACTGCCGTTTAAAAAAGACGATTCCATTCTGCTGGAGAAAATTCCGGAATTGTTCGAACTGGCGAAAACACGGATCCTGAACCTGAACCTGTTTCAGAAAGGAAATGTATCGGTATTGTTATTTGACCCGCCCTATGTGGATATTAAAATAAGGGTGACGGAAAAATTGTACCTGCTGCCCCTTCCTTATTTTAAGCCGATAGACCGGAACCTGAACCAGTGGCTGTTTGAAAAGGGCGCCAGCACGGCAAGGGTTGATTATGGCGCAAAACTGCTATGGGATAACGTTACAGGGAATAATGATAAATTGCGCTTTTTTTTAATAACGGGCTATACCCGGCAATTGAGCTTTGGTTATCAACGGCCCTATATCGATAAAAAACTAAAATGGGGCTTCAATATAAACCTGGATCTTGGCAAGAACCATGAAGTGCTGTACAATACGCTCCATGACAAGCAGCAATTTATAAAGGATAGCAGCTTTTTGAAGAATTTTTTCGATAGCAGGCTTGAATTTTCCTATCGGAAAAAAATATATACCACACATTATTTTGGTCTCGGCTTTCACTCGCTCCGGTTGGGAGATACGGTATTCCGGCTGAATCCGAACGTAATCAATCACAGCGGCGAGCAGATAAAGTATGGTGAAGTGTTTTACCGGATGCGTTATGAGAATGTGGATTTTATACCGTACCCCACCCAGGGGCATGCGGCAGAAGTTTCCGTTTCCAAGCAGGGATTTAACAATGCGATGAACCTTTGGCAGCTCAACGTAAAAAGTATCGGCTACTGGCGCCTGGGCCGGCTTTCCTATTATAGCATTGGTGCCGGCGGTACGCTGAAAGTGCCGTTTAAACAGCCGTACTATAACCAGCGGCTGCTGGGCTATGGCGATATGTTCCTGCGGGGATATGAGTACTATGTGATCGATGGCGTGGCCGGCGGTTTTGTGAATGCATCCCTGGCTACAAGACTTACAAACTTTAGCTTTTCGCTTCCTTTTCTTAGACGGCAGTTTCCAGAAGCAGTGCCACTTAAAATTTACAGCAAAATATTTGGCAACGCAGGCTATGTATACAACCCACATCCGGGCCCAACAAACCGGTTGCCGAACAGGATATTGTTTGGCGGCGGTATAGGGTTTGATATTTTTACGATTAACAACGTTACTTTAAAAGTGGAGTTCTCCTACAACCATTTAGGTGAAAACGGTATATATTTACAAAAGAAGGAGGATGTTTTTTAAAAATGACAATTGCCGTTTACAGCCGCGGGATCGATCAGTTACAACTGGAAGATGTAAAAACGTTTTTCCAGGAGCTGAGTGCCTATGGCCTCAGCTATATCGTGTTCCGCCCGTTTTTTGATGAAATCAAAACGGATGTGGGACTGGATGCGCAGACCCGCGTGTTTGAGCAAACCTCCGATCTTTCCCGGGATGTGGAATGTATTGTAAGCCTGGGCGGCGATGGTACCCTGCTGGATACGGTGGCGCTGATCATGGATAAGCCCATTGCCATTATGGGCATTAACTTTGGCCGGCTGGGGTTTTTATCCAGCATTGGCCGCGATAACCTGCGGCTGGCGATAAAGTCTCTCGCTTTAAGAACCTATGTAACCGAACAGCGAACCCTGGTGCACCTGGATGCGGATATGCCGTTGTTTGGTGACAAGCCTTTTGGGCTGAATGAATTTGCCATACACAAAAGAGATACCGCTTCGATGCTGAAGATCCACACCTACATCAACGGGGAATTTCTGAATGTATATTGGGCGGATGGTTTGGTAATCGCAACACCTACGGGTTCTACCGGTTATTCGCTGAGTTGTGGCGGGCCGATCGTTTTCCCGGACTCGGGTAATTTTGTGATTACGCCGGTGGCACCGCACCACCTTAATATGCGTTCGCTGGTCGTAAATGATAACAGCATTATTTCATTTGATATCGAAAGCCGTTCGGATGATATCATCTGCGCGCTGGATTCCCGCAAGGAGATCGTTACCAAAAACGTATCGCTGGCGGTAAAAAAAGAATCCTTCACTATTGCGCTGGTGCGCCTCGGCGAAAACAATTTCCTGCATACCTTACAAACAAAACTCATCTGGGGACTGGACCGGAGGAACTGATCTACTGCCTTCTTCCCGGTGTCTCCTGAAAGGGGCGCCGGGAACAGTAATTATGTTATGGTCATCCTGAGCGCAACGCAGTGAAGCCGAAGGATCTCTGTAAATACAAACAGCCCGGCGGCCGGGAGACCTTTCGACTTCGCTATGCTGCGCTCAAAGTGACGAAGGGGTATTGTGTCGTGGTTCCAATGATGTTGAACGTATAATTGATTTTCCGTTCTTCGGGCGTTTGCTGAAATGCAGGACAGGGAATAGCAGACTTGTACAGTGCGGCGCGCAGGGTCCTCTGCGAGAGACCCTGCTGGGAAGAACCACCGTCTTCTTCCCGGTGTCTCCTGAAAGGGACGCCGGGAACAATAATTATGTTATGGTCATCCTGAGCGCAACGCAGTGAAGCCGAAGGATCTCTGTAAATACAAACAGCCCGGCGGCCGGGAGACCTTTCGGCTTCGCTATACTGCGCTCAAGGTGACGAAAGGGTATTATGTCGCGACTCCAATGATGTTGAACGTATAATTGATTTTCCGTTCTTCGGGCGTTTGCTGAAATGCAGAACAGGGAATAGCAGACTTGTACAGTGCGGCGCGCAGGGTCCTCTGCGAGAGACCCTGCTGGAAAGAACCGCCGTCTTCTTCCCGGTGTCTCCTGAAAGGGACGCCGGGAACAGTAACGTTGCAATAACGCAGGGTCCTCTGCGAGAGACCCTGCTGGGAAGAATAATGTTGCAATAGCACAGGATCCTCTGCGAGCGACCCGCTGGGCCGGTAAATAAAAAAGCACCGGCCAATGCCAGTGCTTCTGTGTATTTATTTAGAGAATTAAGAACCAGACTCGGTGCTTTCTGTTTTATCTTCCTCCTTATCTTTTTTCTTTTTCTTAAAAGGATTGGGCGGCTTGGGAGGATGTGGTGGGCGACGGTCTTCCTTTTCTACCTTGGATTCTTTGGCATCCGCTTTTGAATCACCGGATTCCTTGGAGGCCGTTTCCTTTTTATCGTTCTTTGCTTCCCTTGCCTCTTTGTTCTTTACATGGCGCTCATGCTCTCCTTTCCAGTAGTCACGCTCATTGGTTCCTACTTTTCTCCAGAACTCTTTCTGCCGTTCATGACGCTCTTCCGCCGTTTCCTTCTCCGCCTTCTTTGTTTTTTTTGTATCTGACTTGGAGGTTGTTTTTTTATCGTCCTTGTCGTCCGGTTTAGAGCTCTGCGCATAGGACGCACTTAACAAGCCCATGCCGAGCAGTAAAAGAAAAAGGGATTTTTTCATATATGTTTTAATTTAAATAGTAAACGTTCCAAAAAAACGCCACCAAATTTATTAAGAAACCAGAAATTCCGTTATACCTGATTCCGGGTATATTTATGGATGTGGAGGCAGGGGCGGACGCGGTGGCAATGGTGGCCGGGGCGGATGGTGCGGACGCCGTGCCGGGCGGTAATGCGCATGCCGTTTTTTATAATACTTTTTGTGGTGCTGTTTTTTAGGTTTTTTGTAATGGGGCGCATGTGGCCGGGGTGGATGCGGCGGCCTTGGCGGGCGCGGCTGTGCATCGGAGCTGATGAATGCAAATACCGCAATCATCATTAAAAGAAACACTTTTTTCATATATACAGATTTAATTTACAAACTGAATATCCAAAATCAATGCCATTCGTCTTCCAGCGATGGCAGCTGACCCGGCAAAATGTTAAAACTTTTCCGGTGGTGTATGCAGATCCCGTTTTCTTCGATCGCTTTCCGGTGTGTTAACGTGCCGTATCCTTTATTGGAGACCCAGTTGTAATGAGGGAATTCTTCGTGAATCCGTTGCATGTACGCATCCCGGTAGGTTTTGGCCAGTATGCTGGCTGCGGCAATATGCGCATATTTGCCATCGCCCTTAATAATACAGGTGTGGGGTGTTTGCCGGTAGGGAATAAAGTAATTACCATCTACTGCGATGAAGGCCGCTTCCGGAATCAGCGCATCCAGTGCCAGGTGCATGGCTTTTTGTGACGCTTTTAAAATATTGATGGTATCGATCTC
Organism: Niabella pedocola; assembly: GCF_021044425.1. Taxonomy (GTDB): domain Bacteria; phylum Bacteroidota; class Bacteroidia; order Chitinophagales; family Chitinophagaceae; genus Niabella; species Niabella pedocola. The sequence goes on from NZ_JAJNEC010000005.1 coordinate 2,881,543, forward strand.
CTCCACACTTACCTGGGCCACGGCATAGGCCAGGGCGTTTGCTTCAATATAGTAGCGCAGCTCCGTCCGGATCTCCGCTTTTATCTGTTTGCTGTCGTTCAGCAGGGGATGATAAAAACCTTCCGGTAGCATAACGGCTGCTGCAAATACCGGGCCCGCATAGCATCCCCGGCCGGCTTCATCACAGCCGGCTTCCAGCAGATCCTGCTGATACCGAAGTTGCAGGCGGGGCGCATCAGATAACACTTTCTTTGTCATTGTACCAATAGCCGGAAACAGTTTTTTTCAATTTCAATATTCAGTTTCTTCTCAGTGTCTACCGGTTCACCGTCAATGTGCATGGGCGCCTCGCTCCAGTTGCTGATGCGGATGGTTTCCGTTTGAAAATAAATGATCCCCCGCTTTTTCCGCACTTCTTCCACGGTTTGCACCTTGTTCCGGCCGCCCACCTGTATGAGTGTGTTATACAACATGGCCAGTTTCGATTGCTCGGTAACGATCACCACATCCAGCAACCCATCATTCAGACTGGCCTTGGGCGCAATGGTAAAATGGTTACCAAACTGGTTGCTGTTGGCAATGCTGATGAAATAGGCCTCGGTTTCGAACCGTTTTTCGCCCAGCTTTATTTTAAAGGAATAAGGTTTGGCGCCAAAGAAGTTTTTAAAAACCTGGTTCACATAGGTCATCAGTCCCCGTTGCGGCTGATTGGCAAAATCATGGGCCACTTTTGCATCAAAGCCCAGGCCGCAGAGCATACAGGCAAACTTGCCGTTGATGCGGAACCCATCCACCGGGATGCTTTTATTCTTAAAAACAATATCCAGTGCCTTTTGCGGTGTTTTAGGAATCCCCGCTCCAAACGCCAGGCCGTTACCCGATCCGGAGGGAATAATGCCGAAATGCAGCGGCAGGTGCTTCAGGCTGTCTACCACCTGGTTTACCGTTCCATCTCCGCCAACAATTACAATATCCGTATACTTTTCGTCCGTAAGCGTATCGTACAGGTACGAGTAATCGCCATTGGCCACCGACGGGAAAAAGGAAAAGGGGATGCCCTCCCGTAAGGTTTCCCGGGCAATAATGCTGGAAACCGCGTCCTTGGATTTCGTACCCGATATCGGGTTAATGATATAACCTATTTTTCTTTTCATGCGGTGTCTTATAATCTACCATCTTAACAAGGCGCTGCCCCAGGTAAAGCCGCTGCCAAAAGCTGCCAGGCATACCAGGTCCTTTTCTTTTACCCGGCCGTTTTCCCAGGCTTCACACAAAGCTAAGGGAACGGAGGCGGCTGTGGTGTTTCCATATTTTTGAATATTGTTAAAAACCTGGTCATCCCGCAGCCGCAGCGTTTGCTGTACAAACTGGGAAATGCGCAGGTTGGCCTGGTGCGGAATTAAAAGCTGCAGGTCTTCCGGTTTATGCTGGTTGGTATTGAGGGCCTCCATGATCACCTCCGGCATTTTGACTACCGCCTTTTTAAACACGGCCTGTCCATCCATGTAAGGATAAAAATCTTCCTTATCTAAAAGGTCCTGTGTAATAAAAACGCCACCATATTTTTGTGGGGGAACCGGTGGCCGCCATTCCGGCCGGTGTGCGCCCGCATGAAAACCGGGATTGGGCATGCTCAGTACTTCGGCGTCCGAGCCGTCGCTGTGCAGGTGGGTACTTAAAATACCGCGCTCCGGATCCGGTGATGGCTGCAAGATCACGGCTCCGGCGCCATCGCCAAAGATTACGGATACATTGCGCCCCCTGGTAGAAAAGTCCATGGCATAGGAATGCACTTCTGCACCAATCAGCAGGATGTTCTTATACATACCGGTTTTTATAAACTGGTCGGCAACACTAAGGCCGTATAAAAAGCCGCTGCACTGGTTGCGTACATCCAGTGCGCCTACATCTTTAAGACCCAGCATGCGTTGTACCAGTACGCCGCAGCCGGGAAAAAAATAATCCGGGCTTAGTGTGGCGAAGACGATAAAGTCTATATCATTAACGGCAATGCCGGCCCGTTCTATAGCAATCTTTGCGGCCTCGGCTCCAATGGTTGCCGTGGTTTCTTCAAAACGGCGTACATACCGCCGCTCCCGGATGCCGGTACGTTCCTGGATCCATTGATCGTTGGTGTCCATAAACTGCATCAGTTCTGTATTGGTTACCACCTGCTCCGGCACATAGCTGCCAATTCCGGCAATGATAGTCTTGTTCATATTGGCAAGATAATAAATGCGGCTAATTTGATTTCGTTGCGGGTCGTAATTATTTTACAGCGGAACGGTTGTTTCCGGGTATTAAATGCATATATAATAAAGAAATGGGTGCGGTGCGCCGGAACCGGTATCCTATAGGGCTTAGGACCACCTGTGTGTTTATGCATATATAATCGACTGTAAATAAAGGGAAACAGTCTGGTTAGCACCGGATGCGGCCATTTTGCTGAGAAAAAGAAGATCAGGGCACTTTTAGGCGGGTGAAAAATAAAACGAAATAAACTGGGAACAGGAATCAAACAACAGCAGGTCAACGGTTTAAGTATAGTAATCTGGTGATCCCCGATTATAAAACTGCCGGAATTTATGCTATTTTTTCATTAAATCGGCCGGTGGCGGTTCAAAAAATTGTGCTGTAGCGCATATTTATCGTACCTTTGCGCCTCCAAATTTTAAAAATGAATTTAAGAAACATCGCAATCATCGCGCACGTAGACCACGGAAAAACTACATTAGTAGATAAAATCTTACATGCTACTTCTGTTTTCCGTGAAAACCAGGCCACCGGTGAACTGATCATGGATAACAACGATCTGGAAAGAGAGCGGGGTATTACCATTTTTAGTAAAAATGCAGCCGTTACTTACAAGGATACAAAAATTAACGTAATTGATACACCCGGTCACGCCGATTTTGGAGGAGAGGTAGAGCGTGTTTTGAAAATGGCCGATGGGGTTATTTTGCTGGTAGATGCCTTTGAAGGGCCGATGCCGCAAACCCGTTTCGTATTACAGAAAGCACTGGCCCTGGGATTAAAACCGATCGTGGTTATTAATAAGGTAGATAAACCCAATTGCCGTCCGGATGAAGTGCATGATGCGGTATTTGATCTGTTCTTTAACCTGGATGCTACCGAGGCGCAGCTGGATTTTCCTACCTTCTACGGTTCCGGAAAGAACGGTTGGTTCAATGATTCGTTAACACCGATCGATAATATCAACCCCCTGCTGGATGGTATTTTAAAATATGTACCGCTGCCGAAAGTGGCAGAAGGTGCGCTGCAAATGCAGATCACTTCACTGGATTACTCATCTTTCCTGGGCCGTATTGCCGTGGGTAAAGTAGGCCGTGGCGTTATCAAAGAAGGGCAGCAGATAGCCCTGATGCAGGAAAATGGCGTAAAAAAGACCCGGGTAAAAGAGCTGTACGTATTTGAGGGCATGGGTAAAAAGAAAGTGACCGAAGTACACGCCGGCGACCTCTGTGCGGTGGTAGGTATTGAAGATTTTAACATCGGGGATACCATTGCTGATGCAGAAAACCCGGAAGCATTGCCGCGGATCAGCGTGGATGAGCCAACCATGAACATGTTGTTTGGTATTAACAACTCTCCGTTCTATGGTAAGGATGGTAAATTTGTAACCAGCCGGCACCTGCGCGATCGCCTGGAAAAAGAAACGGAAAAGAACCTGGCCCTGCGTGTGGAAGAAAGCGAAGGCGGGGAAGCCTTCCTGGTATATGGCCGGGGTATTTTGCACCTGGGTGTACTGATTGAAACCATGCGCCGCGAAGGATATGAGTTAACCGTAGGTCAGCCGCAGGTAATTACCAAGGACATCGACGGAAAAAAACACGAGCCTTTTGAAACCCTGGTGGTGGATGTACCGGAAGAATTTGCCAGCAAGGTGATCGACCTGGTTACCCGCCGTAAAGGAGAAATGCTGGTGATGGAAACCAAGGGCGAAATGCAGCACCTGGAATTTGAGATTCCTTCCCGCGGATTGATCGGGCTGCGTACCCAGATGCTCACTGCTACAACAGGTGAGGCCGTAATGGCACACCGTTTTTCTTCTTACCAACCCTGGAAAGGCATGATCCCCGGCAGAAACAACGGGGTGCTGATCTCCAAGAACCAGGGCCGCACAACCGGTTACTCCATCGATAAATTACAGGATCGGGGTACCTTCTTTGTAGATCCGGGTGAGGAAGTATACGCCGGACAGATCCTGGCAGAAAATATTAAACCGGGCGACCTGGTGGTGAATGCTACAGAAGAAAAGAAACTGACCAACCACCGTGCCAGCGGAAGTGATGATGCTACCCGTATTGCACCTAAAACGCTGATGACCCTGGAAGAGTGCATGGAGTACATTCAACACGATGAGTGTATTGAAGTAACGCCGAATTTTATCCGGATGCGTAAAGTGGTGCTGGATGAAATTGAGCGTAACAAGATCGCGAAAAAAATGGCAGCAGAAGCTGTTTAAAAAGAGACAGATAATAACATTGAAACGCCGGATCTCATGTATGATCCGGCGTTTTTTATTGAATATTCGTCTGTGTAAAGCGCGTCTATTACGGAAGTCCCGTCTATGTGCCTATGTGGTTAAACATTGATTGTTCACATATCTGCTTTGCTATATTTCACCATTCAGTTCCGCATCACTTCAATCATCGCCCGCATCTCTTCCACCAGGTTATCGGTATTGCCATCAAAACCCACTACCTTAAAACGGATATTACCGTTGCCATCGATCAGGAATTTAGCCGGAATGCCATCTACCGCAAAATTGTCGGAAACCTTATTATCCGCATCCAGCAGCACATGAAAATCATACTTATTCTTTTTAACGAAGTCGCCCACCTTGGATACCATTTCGCCGGGTTGTGCGCCTTCCCGGGTATTTACAAAAAGGAACTTTACATCCGCGTCGTTCTGGAACTGGTGCTGTGCTTTCTGCATACCGGGGAAGGAGGCCCGGCAGGGGCCGCACCAGGTGGCCCAGAAATCCGCCACCACGATCTTTCCTTTTAAAGATTCGAGGGATACTTTTTTACCATCCAGGTCATTCAACGCAAATTTCGGCGCAGGTTCATTGATCATTTGTTTTCTCAGCTCATCTTTCAACTTTACGCGGTATGCGGCCAGCAGGTTGTCCAGGTAGGCGGCATATCCTTTATCCGACTTGTTTTTAGAAACATAAATGCCCTTTAAAAGTGCGGTGATTTTTGCCGTACCCTTGCCTTCCCGGATCAGGTCTTCGATTTCCTGCTGCACTGCATTTTTACCTTTTATCTTTTCTTTAAACACCAGGTAGCGTTCAATGATCTCGGTATTGGTTTTACCGGTTTTTTGAACGGCTTCTTCCTGCACTTTCAGGGCGGCGGCGCGTTCGTTTAGTTTCCATAAGATAAGCGCATAGGTATCCATATAATTTCCAAGGGTATAATCCAGGCCTTTTAGGTACTCGGCCTTAGTACGGTAATCGGGCTTATTAACGGGGGCTGCCAGTTCTTTTTTTATGCTGGCCAAGGCCTTGGCCGACAGGGCTTTTGCAAATTGTAAACTATCGCCTTTTTTATCCAGCCCTTTTCCGGAAAGCTCCCAGGCAGTTTCATTGTAAGCAAGCGCCAACGCCGTGTTACTTTCCGTTTTGGCGATGTATCTATTAAAGTCGGCCCATTTCCGGGCTACACCGGCATTATAGGCGGCCTGACCATACATACTCCTGCGCATGCTGGCATAGCTTTTTTCATCGGCGGCATTCATTGCCGGAAAATCTTTTTCCAGGGTATCCAGCATCAGCAGCTGGTTTTCAATATCCCGCTCTCTGTATAATGCATTGAGCCGGTCAATTTTGACAGCGGCTCCTTTGGGATACAGTGCTGCGATCTGCTCTTTTATTTGCGCTGCCTGGTCATTGTCTTTCAGGGCGCGGTAGAGGTTTTGTAAGGTGATATAATCGGTTTCCGTTTTATCTGACTTTTCCTGTAATGTTCTGACCAGCGCTTCTGTTTTTTTCTTCCCGTTTTCTTTATCGGCGGCCATTAAAAGGCGTGCATAGGGGCTGGCATGCCTGGTTTTAAGTTCGGGATGGGCTTCAAATTCCTGGTTATAAAGGGCCAGATTGGTTTCCGGTTTTACTTTCATGTCCAGCATAAAGCCGCCAAAATCGTTTAAAGCCGCCATGCCAACGGCCGCATTTTTTACCGGTTTATTTTCCTGCATTAATAATAAAGAATAGCCCTGCTCCTTATTATTATCCATTTGGTTATCCTGTTTAAAAGTAATGAGCAGGGCCTTGGCCGTGTCGTTGGTGGGGATGCTGCCCGTCCATTTACCATTTGTTTTGGAGGCGGTTACTTCTGCTGCCCGTATGGTTCCATCGTAAAGGAAAATGGCCGGCGTAATGGTTCCCGTCTTTTCCAGGGGTGTGCCGGTGGGGTCATATTCAAACCGGATAACATCACCCGGCTTGGGCTGGGCCGGCGTAAACCGGAGATTGGAATATTGCGCCCATGTAAAAAAATGACCCAGGGCCAGCAGGAGCGTAAGCAAAAATTTTGATTTCATATGTATGTTGTTTTAGGTTTATACGTCCTGCAGTCCTTTAAAATTTCCAATATGGAATTTTACATGTAAAAGCGAAAGCCATCCGATTGTTGTACCATAAGCGCTATATCAAAAGAGAAGGTTGTCCGTAGCGCATGCCATAAGCTGTATGAATGATTCCTCAATCCCTTCCTCTTCGTTTTGTACAACCGTTCTTGAACTATAAATATAGTTATATTTTTTTATTACCGGGTGGCCGGTGTATTTTTTAACAAATGGCGATTCCGAATTTTTAAAACGGTGGCAGGTCGGTTTGTTAGCGGAAGAGCGGCAACATTTCCGGGGTATGGTTGTTTAATAAACAAGAACAATCAAGTAATTTTGCGCAATGAAAAAGAAAGTGCTGTTTGCAGCTGTTTTGGTGTTGGGTCTTATTCAAACGGTGCAGACATATGCCCAGTGCTCCATCTGCACTAAAACCACGCAGCAAATGGGCGATGGTCCGGCCAAGGGTTTTAATTCGGGGATTCTTTACCTGGCCTTTCTGCCATTGGCCCTGATCGCTTTCCTGGGGATCCGGTGGTGGCGTAATGAAAAGAAAAATTCCTGATTTTCCGGTATTGATCTTATTTTGTAGTAAATTTTTTACACCTAAAACGAAAACAAAATGTTAGATCAGATCCTGAACCTTGTAAAACAATACGGGCAGCAGTCCGTTGTTGAAAACCCCGATGTTCCCAATGAGTACAACAACCAGGTGATGGCAGAGACTGCTAATACCATTACCAGCGGGTTTCAGAACATGGCCAGCGGCGGCGGACTCCAAAACATTCTTTCCTTATTTACAGGTGGGGGTCAAAGCCAGGGAGGCAATGGTATTTTAAGCAACCCCATCGTAAGCATGATGATCGGACACCTGGCAAACCGGCTGGTTTCTAATGTGAACCTAAACCCGGCTACAGCCAATAATATTGCCAGCAACCTGATTCCGAGCGTGCTTAACAGCCTGGTAAACCGCACGGTAAGCAATGATCCGCAGGATAGTGGTTTTAATCTCAACGGCCTGATCGGCAGTTTAACCGGCGGCGGCAATAGTACGGGTTCTGCAACCGGCGGGTTCGATTTCCAGGGATTGCTCAACCAGGTTTCTGGTCAGCAGGGCGGCATCGACATCAGCCAGATCATTGGTCAGGTAACGCAAAATGCACAAACTCATCAGCAAACCCAGCAATCCGGGGGATTGGCCAATTTAATTTCCGGATTTTTTAAATAGTTTTCCGCGTTTGGCATAATTTCTGCTTTATGTATGATGTACACGTTCTTTGTTTGTAGAAAAATAGTTTGAAAAATCGGTTTTGCATTATTTTAACATTCCGATTGTAATAAATGGCAAGAATATTGCGTTTCTATTAAAAGAACAACGATAAGAAATTTAAAAAAAGATAGTCAATTTTCTCATAAGCAGTTAGTTTTGGTTGCGACCCCTGTTTCCACAGGGGTCTATTTTTTTGTATAGGTAAACACTTGCTAATAAGCCAATTGCTGCTCCTGCCCCATCTGCAATAATATCTCCCGTATCAAACGACCGGTTTGGAACATACCATTTTTGAACATATTCCATCACAATGCCGTAAACCAGCGCGCCGATGCTGATCATCAGGAAGGCGCTGAATAATTTTTGACCACCGCCTTTTTTTTTCATCAGCCAGAAGTTCCAGATCAGCACCAACAGGGAGAACATGCCGATATGGATCCATTTATCGAGTTGAATTTTGCTGAAGAAATCTTCCTGTGGAAACGCAGATCCCGGCAGGGTCAGCAGCAGGATGGTCAGCATAAAATAAAGACAAGCGCCCAAAAAAACATAACCTGTTTTCACCAACATACCATTTTATAGATTAGAAATAAAAAAGCCAATCACACAAGGTGAATGGCTTTGAAATGTTATTAAATAGATGATCCGTTTATTTTTTGCTCCGGCATTGATTAACCGACCAATGACTGGTACCCTGCGGCATCCAGCAAGGCGGCCACATCTGCAGGATTCGATACTTTCATTTTGATCATCCAGCCTTCGCCATAGGGATCTGTGTTCACCAGCTCGGGAGCATTGCCCAGTGCCTCGTTGAGTTCGGTAACTTCTCCGTCAACCGGCAGAAAAAGATCTGAAACCGTTTTTACGGCTTCAACGGTACCAAAAACATCACCTGCTTTTAAAGAAGTACCAATCGTTTCTACTTCTACGTAAACGATGTCGCCCAGTTCTCTCTGTGCAAAATCAGTAATGCCAACAGTGGCCACATCGCCTTCAAGGCTAACCCATTCATGATCTTTGGTATAACGCAAGGTTTCAGGATAACTCATAACAATATTTTTGAGTACAAATATGAGTAAAGGAACCCAATATTCCATTTTTATAGGAATAATTTTTAAAGGGATGGTTATTTTCTCAAAAACGGTCAGATCCGTGTAACATTTCCTGCTGCCGTACGATTTATTGTATCAGGAATCAGTAGCTCCGGTTACCGGTTCGACATCCGGAAACACAGTTTCAGGAATATTGCCCGATCCGTTCAAATGGCATTTTATCACAATTAACGGGTGTTTTACCCCATTTACCGGCAGGAGCTGGTTATAAGGAAAACGGAGCAATAGTTTTGTTGCAAACAATGAGATCAATATGAAAAAGCTAATAATAGCCGGGGTTTGTTTATGGAGTGCAGGCGTACAGGCACAAAGCATTTCTGGCAATGTAACCGGCGCCGATGAAAAACCAATGGAAAAAGCCTCTATTACCCTTTTAAATGCCAAAGATTCTTCCGTACAGATGCTGACCGCCGCGGATAAGACCGGTAAATACCGGTTCAATCAGCTGGCCGCCGGAACCTACCTTGTAATGGCCTCCAATGTGGGATATGCAAAAAGCTATTCGGCGCCGGTGAGGGTTGATGGTAAGGATGCCACCGTGCAGGCGATCGTACTTGAAAAAGCCAATACGCAACTGACGGGGGTAGTGGTTACCTCAAAACGCCCTCCCGTTGAGATAAAGGCCGGAAAAACCGTAGTGAATGTGGATGCTTCTCCTACCAATGCCGGGCTGAACGTACTGGAGATCCTGGAAAAATCGCCGGGTGTATCGGTAGACGCGGATGGCAATGTGAGTCTTAAAGGCAAGGGCGGCGTACTGATATTGATCGATGGCAAGCAAACCTATTTAAACGGTACACAACTGGCGGCATTCTTAAAAAGCATCCAGGCCAGCGGGCTGGACCAGATCGAGATCATGACCAATCCCCCGGCTAAGTACGATGCTGCCGGTGGGGCAGGTGTAATCAATATCAAAACCAAAAAAGGGGTGGTAAAAGGCATGAACGGAAACGTGAACCTGAACTATGCCCAGGGGTTTTATCCCAAATACAACGGTGGCGCCAATTTTAATTACCGGAATAATAAGATCAACGTATTTGGAAGTTATAACGGCGGTGTATGGGAAGGACTGGGCACCCTGACCATTCATCGTAATTTTTATAAGGATGGCAACTTCTCAGGATCTTCAGACCAAACGACAGACCGGCACAATAAAAGCCAGTGGCATAACGGGAAACTGGGTTTTGACTATAATTTCTCTTCGAAGGATGTGGCCGGCGTGGTGGTTACGGGCAATATCAACCCCTGGAAAAACTGGCAGGAAAGTGCTTCCAATCTGAGGGATGCAGATGGAACCGTAAATACTGTTTTTCTTTCGGATGCCTTTAATTCCAACAAATCGCGGAACATCAATACCAACCTGAACTACAAGCATACGTTTGATTCGACCGGGCGCGAATTCTCAATGGATTTTGACCAGGGTTATTATGAAAGCCGGGGCAGCAACTTTTTAACCACCAATGTGTACAACCCGGATAACAGCAAACGCGGAAATACGGTACTGCTCAATGGGGATTTTCCCTCCATTATTCATATCTACAGCGGCAAAATGGATTATGTACATCCGTTTAGCAAGAATCTGAAACTGGAAACGGGCCTCAAAAGCAGTTTTGTAAATACGGATAACAATGTGCTGTACCGGCGGGACACCAGCACCGGCTGGTACCTGGACGGGCAACGTACCAACCATTTTATTTATAAAGAAAACATCAATGCGGCTTATGCGATCATGACCGCCACCATAAAAAAATGGGAATTTACCGGCGGATTGCGGGTGGAAAATACCAACGCGAAAGGCACGCAGGTAACCAGCGACAGCAGTTTTAAACGCAACTATACCAACCTGTTTCCCAATGTGGGCGCGGTATACAGCTTCAATGATAAAAACCAGTTGAGCATGGCTTACAGCCGCCGGATCCGGAGACCCGATTATGACGATCTGAATCCCTTTGTGTTCTTCCTGGATTCGCTTACTTACGGACAGGGGAACCCTTATCTGCAGCCGGAATTTTCCAACCGGGTGGAAGTGAGTCACACCCTAAACCGTTTTCTTACGTTTACCGTAAGTCATACCCAAACCAATAATATCATTACACAGCTCATCAAGCAAAACACCGAAAAGAAAACGGCTTTTCAAACCACCGAAAATTTCAGCAAAAGAAAACAATGGGGCTTTTCGGTTTCGGCCAACAAGCAGCTGTTTAAATGGTGGAATCTGAGCCTGTACAGCGGCGTATTTAATAACCAGTACAAAGGATTGTATACCGATGGAACTAAAAATATTCCGGTAGCATTGAACGTAAACAATGTGGATGCTAATATGACGAACAGCTTCAGCTTTGCCAAAACATGGTCTGCTGAGTTAAGCGGCTGGTATAGTTCCAGTCCGTCTGAAGGTCTGATGATCGCGCGCCCTATGGGTGCCATGAATATTGCGCTGGCCAAGCAGTTATTCAACAAAAACGGATCGGTAAAAATTGGTGTAAGGGACCTGTTGCGTACCAGCAATTTCAGCGGCTACTCCCGTTACGCAGATGTGGATCTGAGTGTTGCCAACGACCGCCGCCAGGACAATCGCCAGTATAATATTTCGTTTACCTATAAGTTTGGCAAGGGAAATATTAAACCCGCCCGTCGTCGCACCGGAGGTGCTGATGATGAACAAAACCGGGTAAAAAGCGGTGGTGGATAAGAATGACAAAAAAAATCAGGCCACAAACGGTTTGTCCCGTGCGAGGCGATGCCCTATAAAATAATAACAATGATCGTGAAAGCGGGCCTCTCTGAGGTGCCGCTTTTTTTATAAGATCCTTAGCACCTTTGATTTATCCGGCATTGTTCATCAAAATAGTTGCAGGTTGCAACGGCCGGCAGCTTGTCCGGCAAAAAATACCGTTCGCAGGAGTTTTTTTGCCATTAAGCGGCATCCTGTTCGCTGGTTGCGATTTTCAGCCTAAGTTTGCTGCTTCAAAAAATAACAACGAACTATTGAAACAACGCATGATGATTTTTTCTTAAACCAGGAAATAACTACCAGCGAAGTTCGAACAGACTACAAAAAATAAAAAACAAACTGATGAAACTACTATTAGCACCGGCCCTATTATTTCTATTTCAGGCAACGGCACAGGCTCAGACGATTTCAGGGAACGTAAAAGATGATGCGGGAAAGCCGGCAGAAAAAGCGACGGTTTCTTTATTAAATGCAAAAGACTCTTCAATTGTAAAATTAAATGCAGCGAAGGCCGACGGCGGATACCAGTTTGAGGCCATTGGCAGCGGACGCTACCTGGTAATGGCTACCAGTGTTGGGTATGCCTCCGGTTACTCTCCGGCATTCGACTATAATGGAACCAGCCTGAAGCTGGAGCCCATTACCCTGGAAAAAAGCGGCACCCAGCTTACCGGTGTGGTGGTTACCTCCCGCCGGCCACTGGTGGAAGTAAAGGCCGACAAGATGATCGTAAATGTGGAAGGAACCGTAAACGCTACGGGTAACGACGGCATCGACCTTTTAAGAAGATCGCCCGGCGTGATGGTGGATAAGGACGATAACATCAGCATGGCCGGTAAAAACGGTGTAGAAGTATATATCGACGGTAAACCCAGTCCGTTAAAAGGATCGGAGCTGGGTAACTACCTGCGGTCCATACAGTCTACCAGCATCGAAAGCATTGAGCTGATCACCAATCCTTCCGCCAAATATGAAGCGGCGGGTAATGCCGGCATCATCAATATCCGGCTGAAAAAGGATAAATCACTGGGTACCAACGGAACGCTTACGGCGGGATACAATGTGGGTGTTTTCAGTAAATACAACGGCGGACTATCCTTGAACCACCGGGGCAAGAAATTCAATGCCTATGGTAATTACAACTATAGCCAGGGCCTGAACAACAATATCCTCACCCTGAATAGGGACGTGGCTGATACCTTATTTGACCAGCGCACCAATATGATTATGGATCGTAAAAGCCATAATATAAAGGCAGGCGTAGATTATTATATCAACAGTAAAAGCACCGTTGGCGTAATGGGAAATGCTACGTTGAATGACGACGGGTTTAACAGCAGCGGTCCCATGCCGATCACACCCAAGAATACCGGCATTGTAGACCGGATCCTGCAGGCCAATACGATCACCAAGGGCAACCGGGATAACTACAACCTGAATGCAAACTATAAATATGCGGATACTTCGGGTCATGAACTGAATATCGACCTGGATTATGCCCGTTTTGATAATAAGAATAACCAGCGGATCTCCAATATTTATTATGCTGCGGATGAATCCACCATTTTGAAGAAGAACCTGTACCGCATGTATACACCCACCGGTATCGATATCTACTCCATCAAAACCGATTACCAGCAGCGGTTTTTAAAAGGAACCTTAGGCTATGGTTTTAAACTGGGATGGGTAAATACCAATAACGACTTTCAGCGGTTTGATAATAACGGGCCTACAGAGCAGCAGGACCTGAATAACAGCAACAAATTCGATTATAAGGAAAACATCAATGCGGGGTATGTGAATTATAACCGCCAGTTTAAAGGATTTTTGATACAGGCGGGTCTGCGGGTGGAGAATACCAATTCCGAAGGTCGTTCTACGGGGCTGGTATGGAACTCCGGTTCGAGCCGGTATGATAACTATGATTCAACGCTCAAAAGGAATTATACCGACCTGTTCCCCAGCGCGGCCATCACCTTCAATAAGAACCCGATGAGCCAGTGGAACTTTACCTACAGCCGGAGGATCGACCGCCCCAACTACAGCTTGTTGAATCCCTTTGAGTTTGCGCTGAATGATTATACGTATATGAAGGGGAATACACAGTTAACGCCGCAGTATACGAATAGCTTTGGTATTACCCATACATATAAATACAAGTTGAACACCACCCTGAATTACAGTCATATCCGGGACATGTTTGCGCAGCTTGTGGACGTAACGGAGGGATCCAAATCTTTCCAGACTACCAAAAACCTGGCGTCGCAGGATGTGATCAGCCTGAACATCAGCTATCCGTTCAGCTACAAATCGTACAGTTTGTTTACCAATCTTAGCTCTAACTATTCCAAGTTCAAGGCGGATTTCGGCGGCGGAAGCCGGGTGATCAATACCGATGCGTTTTCGGCCAACCTGTTTACCCAGAGTACGCTGCGGTTTGCCAAAACCTGGACGGCGGAACTGAGCACGCTGTATGTTTCTCCGTTTGTATGGCAGGGCGCGTTTAAGGGAAAGGCTATGGGATTTGTGGATGCCGGTTTGCAAAAAACGGTATTACAGGGCAAGGGTACGCTTAAAGCTTCTGTAAGCGATATTTTCAAAACCATGCGTTTCCGTGGTACCAGCGATTATGCCGGGCAGTACACCCGTGTAGGTGCCAACTGGGAAAGCCGTCAGTTTAAAGTGAACTTTACCTACCGTTTTGGTAGTGCCCAGATCAAATCTGCGCGCCAGCGTAAAACCGGTCTGGATGATGAAAAGAACCGTGCCAGCGATGGTGGCGGTAATGGTGGCACACCCGGTCAGGGCGGCCCTAAATAAAGCGCTTAGTTTTGTTGGTTTAATAGGTAAAAGTTGCCGGTGCATATCGGCAACTTTTTTGTTTTTCGCCGCAGATGCGCAAATGGTTGGCATTGATCTTGACTCATAATAAAGTGATCTGTGTTCATTGTGAAGCATAAGGTTTTTAGCCGCAGATGCGCAGATGGATGGGCTTTGTTCCTTAATCAGCGAATCTGCGGCCTATAAAGCGTCATTGTGGGGCTATTTCATATCCGGCTGTAAGAAAGGACGATCGCGCGGGCCGAGGGTTGATTAAAAATGATCGAGGTGCATTGTGAAGCAAAGTGTTTTTCGCCGCAGATGCGCAGATGGCTTGGCCTTATTCTTTAATCAGCGAATCTGCGGCCTATAAAGCGTCATTGTGGGGCTATTTCATATCCGGCTGTAAGAAAGGACGATCGCGCGGGCCGAGGGTTGATTAAAAATGATCGAGGTGCATTGTGAAAAGCAA
>NZ_JAJNEC010000006.1 GCF_021044425.1 Niabella pedocola
GCAAAGTGTTTTTCGCCGCAGATGCGCAGATGGCTTGGCCTTATTCTTTAATCAGCGAATCTGCGGCCTATAAAGCATCATTTGTGGGGCCATCTTGCGTTACTGGGCAATTGTAACCAAACGGATAAGGAAACGAGTTTATCCCTGATCTTTACACATCTGCCCTGTCCGGAACCTATGACATCGTACAAATCGAACCGCCGTCTTATCTTTGCAGCATGAAAAAAGTGTTTTCGCTCAACGAGATCATACCGGTTGCCGAATGGTTGCTGCAAGCGGCCGGTGATAAAAAAAACATTGCATTTTACGGGCAAATGGGCGCAGGAAAAACCACGCTGATCTATACCATCTGCCAGATACTGCAGGTAGAGGATGTGGTTAGCAGTCCTACTTTTTCCATCATTAACGAATACCGGTTCACGGATAACGGGAAACCCGCTTCGGTTTATCATATAGACCTGTACCGGTTACAGGATGAGGAGGAGGCCGTTCGGGCAGGCGTGGAAGATTGTCTGTATAGCGGTCATCATTGTTTTGTAGAATGGCCGGAAAAAGCGCCCGAGCTTTTCCCGGAGGGTACCCTCTACGTATCCTTAAGCGTGCTCGACGAAGAGCGGCGGGAAATAGAGATACTAAAAAAATAAGTAATTTTACGGCTCAAACCATATCATACAACTTAAACCTTTTGCTAAAAGTCATTTTCTCCGGCCGCTTCTTTTATGAGTAAGATAAAAACCATCGTGAGCACCTCCTTCAGTTATGAAACGCAGGAGGAAACATTGGATATACGTGTAAAGGGCGGGGGCATGACCATTGGCATACCCAAGGAGATTGCTTTTCAGGAAAACCGGGTATCGCTGACGCCCGATGCGGTGGCTGTGCTGATTGCCAATGGCCATTCGGTGATGGTGGAGCACAATGCCGGGGATGCGGCACATTTCAGGGATGCGGAATACAGCGAGGCCGGGGCCAAAATCGTTTATTCGAGGGAAGATGTTTTTAAAGCGCCCATCCTGGTAAAAAGTGCCCCGGTGGTGGAAGAAGATCTGCCGTTGCTGCAATACAACCAGATCATTATCTCGCCGCTGCACCTTTCCGTGCTGCGCCGGGAAGTGTTGCATGCCATGATGCAGAAAAAAGTAACCGCGCTTTCCTTTGAAAACCTCAAGGACGACAGCGATTCCTATCCCATTGTGCGCAGTATGAGTGAAATTGCGGGCAGCGCCGTAATGCTGATTGCCGCCCAGTACCTGGGGTCCGCCAATCATGGAAAGGGTGTATTGCTGGGAGGGATTACCGGTATTGCACCTACAAAGGTGGTCATTATCGGTGCCGGTATTGTAGGCGAATACGCCGCCCGGGCGGCGCTGGCCATGGGAGCATCTGTAAAGTTGTTCGACAGTAATATATCCCGTTTAAAGCGACTGGAAAATGCCATCGGGCATCGTTTGTGGACCTCCGTGCTGGAACCCAAGCTGCTGGCCAAGCAGCTGAAGACCTGCGAGGTGGCGGTGGGAGCGCTGGCCAATGAATCGGGCCGTAGTCCGCTGGTGGTTACGGAGGAAATGGTGAGCGGTATGCGTCAGGGCTCTGTGGTCATTGATGCTACCATCGACCGGGGCGGCTGTTTTGAAACCTCGGAAGTAACTTCCCATGAAAGTCCCATCTTTATTAAATACGGGGTCATTCATTATTGTGTACCCAATATTCCCTCCGGATTTGCCCGTACCGCTTCTCAGGCCATCAGCAATGTGCTGGCGCCCCTTTTGGTGGAAGCCGGCGATGAAGGCGGTATTGAGCGGCTGGTTTGGCACCAGCTCCATTTGCGGAACGGTATTTATCTCTTTAAAGGCTACCTCACCAATTTTTATTTAAGTCAGCGGTTTGATCTGCGGTATACCGATCTGAACCTGCTCATTGCCAGCCAGCGGTAGTTCTTTTCTCACAGATTAAACAGATGGTCGCCAGAATAATAGGATCGCTTGTTTTTAAGGATTCTGGGGACCAGCGGATGACCGTTAAAGCCTTCTGTGAAAATCTGCGCAATCCGTGAGCGCATTTATTATACCCCAAAAGAATCTGTACATTCTGTGAGCCTAATTTGCGCAGTCTTTAATTTATGTCATCTGCCCAAGCCTTTGTAACTTTGCCCCTTCATGCTTGATAAAAAGAACATCATACAGGGAACGGAAACGGCGGTGATCGTTGGAGTGGTAACCAAGGACCAAACGGAGCAACAGGTGGTAGAATACCTGGATGAGCTGGCGTTTTTGGCCGAAACCGCCGGTGCGGAAACAAAGAAACGGTTCATCCAGAAATTGCAGCACCCGGATACCCGCACGTTTGTAGGAAAAGGAAAACTGGAGGAAATACGCCAGTATGCCATCGCCCACCAGGTAAACCTGGTCATTTTTGATGACGAGCTTTCCGGAGCCCAGATCAATAATATTACAACAGCCATCGGGGTAAAGACCATCGACCGGTCGGACCTCATCCTTGATATTTTTGCCCGCAGGGCCAAAACTGCCGAAGCCAAGGCCCAGGTGGAGCTGGCCCAGTACCAATACATACTGCCCCGGTTGCGCGGGATGTGGAAACACCTGGAACGCCTGGGGGGCGGCATTGGTACGCGCGGACCGGGGGAAACGGAAATTGAAACCGACCGGCGTATCGTTCGGGAAAAGATCTCCTTACTGCGGAACCGATTAAAAGAAATAGACAAACAATCGGCCACCCAGCGAAAGAACCGCGGGGAGTTTATCCGCGTGGCGCTGGTAGGCTACACCAATGTGGGCAAGAGCACCATTATGAACCTGCTGAGCAAACGGGATGTGTTTGCCGAAAATAAACTTTTTGCAACCCTGGATACGACCACCAGCAAAGTGGTTTTTGAAAATACGCCCTTCCTGTTAAGCGATACTGTAGGGTTCATCCGCAAGCTGCCCCACCACCTCATCGAAAGTTTTAAAAGTACGCTGGATGAGGTACGCGAGGCCGATATACTGATTCATGTAATCGATATATCGCACCCGCAGTATGAAGACCAGATGGCGGTGGTGAACAAAACGCTTCAGGAGCTGAAGGCGTTTGACAAGCCCATGATTACCGTGTTTAATAAAATGGATCTGTATGAGCAGCAGACCTTTGACGAGTGGCTGGGTGAAGATACCAAAAAGGAGATCCTGCAGGACCTGTACGACCGCTGGAATCATGAAACTGGAGGCAATGCCGTGTTTGTTGCTGCAACCGAACGGCGGAATGTGGAAGGACTGCGCGCCACCATCTTAAACAAAGTAAAAGAACTGTACCAGGTACGATACCCGTATAAAACGATGTTTTTTTAAAAAAGAGGTTCAGTGTTGTGCTGCAATGTATGCGGCCTTCCAGCAGTTTAGTAAGGTGTAGCCATAGAGAAAACAGAACCTTACTCTCTGTCTCCCTAGTCGCACAGTCCCCGGAAATAACCATACCTGCACAAAACGTGCACCGAGGGGAAAGTAGTTTTTTATTACCACCCTGGCATAAGCCTGCGGCTTGTGCAGTGTTATTACTTAGCCTTATAACCCATGCCTCCGGCATTTGCCACTCTGTTCCCAGTCTTGTATAAAAGCTATTAGGCTTAATTACTGCCGCAGCGACAAAATATAGCTGACCATTGCTTTTGCATTTTCGAGCGAAAGTTTCGGGTGAGGTATCATTACAGCCGCTCCCCAGCTACCACTTCCTCCACTGATTATTTTTTTTGAGAGGTAATCCCTATATGCTTCATTTACGGGGTATCGTTTTGCTATGTCTTTAAACGCCGGTCCAACGGATCGCTTATCTTCCTTATGACAACTATAGCAATCGGAATAACCCACTAAAACCTGGCCCTTGCTGGCTATTTCGGGTGGAACATGTTCGCTTGGGCCCGGTATCGGTTTTATATAATCAAAGGTTTTTGGGGGGACTTGTTTTGGCTCGTTGCTGCAGGCGGACATCCACAAAATAGTAAATAACAGAACACCTGCTAAAACGGTCTGCTTTTTCCGCCTGCGTCTGTTAACAATGTTGCTGCTTTTTGATGCCACCCTTTTTATTTTAAAATTAGTAATAAACGCTGATGCATCGGCAATAGTGTTGTTGCTGGTGCATCCCTTTCTGATGCGGGCCTCTGGTCTGGTCCGGGGGGCGTGCCTATGGCACGCACCATTCCGTAGCGAGCGCTGTCTCCCGGAGTAAATTCCGGTGTTGTAAAATGAGCCAGGCCGGAATGCAACATACCGATAGCAGAAAGGCACTTAGTTTTGTAGCAGTTTTTTTTTTAGCAAGAAAAAGTGGTACAAATTTTTTTGACACAGTTTTGTTGCAATATTCTTTGCTATTATAAATAATACAAGAGGTAAAGGCGCCGGAATATTCGCTGAAAGGAAAAATTGCTGATTTTTGATATTGAAATCATCTGAACAATGAACAAAAAGCTGGAGTGGCACCTGCTTGCCCTGCATCCGAATGAATTGAATTTTAATGAAGAGAACCTGGCAGAAATAAAGATCGGCGGCAGGCATTTATGCATTGCGCGGTTTCATGAAAAGCTTTTTGCCTGTGCCGCCAAATGTCCGCATGCGGCTGCGCCGCTGGCCGGGGGCTATGTAAACGTACAGGGAGATATTGTTTGCCCGGTACACCGCTACAAATTCAATCTGGAAACAGGCCGCAACACCACTGGTGAAGGCTACTTTTTAAAAACCTATCCGGTGGAAGAACGGGAGGATGGCTGGTATGTGGGTATTGAAAGGGATAACTGGTTTGGATTTTAGTTGCTACCGGTTATATGGGGTGTATTTCGCGCAGCGGCGCAAAGGAGCGGCGACGAAGCATGGTGTAAATCCTTAGAGCTTCTTATATTTTGACACTTTACAGCACCGGCATCATACAAAACAATTACACACTGCCTTATTTAGCCATATCTCGCGCAGGTCTCTGACCTGTGCGGACCTGTTACTTGGTTGTTTTTCGCCGATTAAATATGTGATTATTTTAGTATATTTATAATACAACTTATGAAAAAGAATGAGCGATCGTTATAAATATACAGATAAAGACGGGTACTATTTTGTAACGGCCTCTGTGGTAGATTGGGTAGACGTATTTACAAGAGATATTTACCGGGATATCCTTTTAAACAGTTTCCGGTTTTGTCAGCAACATCAGGGGCTGATGATTTACGCTTGGGTGCTTATGCCCAATCATTTTCATATGATTTGTTCTTTCAGGGACAGAAATGCATGAATGGTGTTAAAGAATATCAAGAGCTTTACTGCCATAAAGATCATTGATGCAATTATTAATAACGAGCGGGAAAGTCGCAGAAGCTGGATGCTGGATATTTTTGAAAAGAATGGAAGCGAAAATAAATGCAACTATCGCTTTCAGCTCTGGCAGCATGAAAACCGCCCCGTACTCCTGGGTTCAGAACAGAAATACGGACAACGGTTAAACTATCTACACCAAAATCCTGTAAGAGCAGGTTTTGTTTTTGAACCGCAGGATTGGAAATATAGTAGCGCTACCGATTATTACACCAATCTAAAAGGCTTGCTGGATCTTGTAAATAGGTGAGTGAAGTAACGTTTATGCACAGGTCGGGAGACCTGCGCAAGAAAGGGCATACCTGGCACAATAACAAAATCAAACATTTTTTTGCACGCATCATTATTGGTTGCTAAAATTAGAAAAGATATTTAGCCTCAGCGATCATTTCCCTGTAACCGCTGCCTCATCCAGCATCCAGATGGTTTGTCCTTTTTGAGGAGCTACGCCTTGTACCGGGTAAAGATATTTGGCGTTCTTTGCAAAGATCTTTTTCAGGATCGGGTACTTGTTGGCATCACCCACCAGCAGCATTACTTCCTTGCTTTTATTGATAAGGGTATAAGTAAAACTGATGCGCCAGGTTTGCTTGCTTGCTACCCACACTTCCTTAACCAGCCGTTTTGTTTCCGTTAAGATGGTGGTTCCGGGAAACAGCGAGGCGGTATGCCCGTCATCGCCCATACCCAGTAAGGTTAAATCAAATTGGGCGCTTTTACCAAGGATTGCTTTTACACTGGCTTCATATTCCGAAGCGCAGGCTGCGGGTTCTCCTTTGGTAGGGGTGGCAAAAACATTTTTCCGGGGAATGCGGATATGATCCAGCAAAGCTGTCCGGCTCATTTTATAATTACTTTCATCGCTGGTATGGGGCACAAAACGTTCATCACTCCAGAAAATGAATACGTTCTTCCAGTCGATATTATTGCTAAAGGCCGGCGTGGCCAGTATTTCAAACAGTCTTTTGGGCGTACTGCCGCCGGAAAAGGCTACGGTAAAACGGCCATTGGCGGCAATGCTTTTTGCTGCGGCACTCACAAAATGATAGGCAGCAGCAAGGCTTAAGGCTTCTTTATCTTTCCAAATAAGTTGAATCGGGTTGCTCATGATTTGATTTCTTTTCTGCGTTCTTTGCAAATATAGCGGTCTCTGCCGTTTGGAGGAGGCAGCAGCACCCACTGAAAGCCATCTTTTTTGATGAGCTGTTCGGCTTTCCTTGGTCCCCAGCTACCGGCCGGGTATTTTTCCAGCCCGGTTTTGCCATTCTTTTCCCATTCCTGCAAAATGGGCATTACGATGCTCCATGCCGTTTCTACCTGGTCTGCCCGCATAAACTGGGTGGCATCACCTTCCAATGCATCCAGCAACAAGGTTTCATAAGCCTCCGGTGGTTGTTCGGTAAAGGATTCATAATAGGTGAAGTCCATTTCAACGGGCTTCAGTTTCATCACAGGCCCGGGTACTTTTCCTTCAAATAACAGCGTGATCTCCTGTTCCGGCTGTATGCTGATGATGAGCTGGTTGGGCATTACATCATCCTTAAATATTTTAAAAGGAGAGTCTTTAAAGGTGATCACTATGAGGGAGGATTGTTTCTGCAGACACTTACCCGTGCGCAGGTAAAAGGGAACGCCTTTCCAGCGATCATTGTCGATATACAGCTTGGCCGCCACATAAGTTTCCGTGGCAGATCCTTTGGTGATGCTGGTTTCCTGGAGATAGCCCTGCTGGTGTTGTCCGTCAATTTCACCAGTGGTATATTGCGCCCGCACCACATCCGAAGCGATGGTGGCCGGCGTAAAAGGACGCACGCTCTTAAGTACTTTTACTTTTTCATTGCGGATGGCTTCTGCATCATTGCCTTTCGGACAATCCATACCCACTACGGAAAGCAATTGCATCAGGTGGTTCTGGATCATATCGCGCAGGGCGCCACTTTTATCGTAATAGCTGCCGCGCGTACCCACGCTTACCTGCTCGGTTACGCTGATCTGTATGTTTTCGATAAAGTTCCGGTTCCACAGCGGTTCAAAAATATAATTGGCAAAACGGAAGGCCAGCAGGTTTTGCACCACTTCCTTGCCCAGGTAATGGTCGATGCGGTAGATCTGATTTTCTTCAAAATTGTCTTTGAGCAGTTTGTTCAGCGCCCTGGCGGATGCAAGGTCTGTACCAAAGGGTTTTTCCACCACAATGCGGTCCTTGTTGGGTTGCGGGGCCAGCTTGTATTTGGAAATGGATTTGGAGATGGGATCAATAAACGTAGGTGCTACGGAATAATAGAACAGGCGGGTGGCCCGTTTCTTCCAGTCTTTATCATTCTTATTCAAAATAGTCTTCAACCGGGTATAGGTATCATCCAGTGTAAAATCGCCCTGGAAGAAATAAAGCTTTTTAATGAATTGATTCCACTGTTCCGGTTTGGCCTTCCCGCTTCTGGAGAAATTATTTACGCCCTCCAGCATATGCTTTTCGAAAGAATCTTCGGGCATGCCCTGGTAATGCACGGCATAGATGGCAAAGTCTTCCGGCATATAGCCATAGATAAAAAGATTGTAAAATGCAGGGATCAGTTTTCTCCAGGAAAGGTCTCCAAAGCCGCCGAAAATCACAATATTGGCGGGTGTTTGTTTAAAGCTCATATAAACGGTTTAATGTTTTAACGTCACAAAGACGCGAAGGCACTAAGTTACGTAAAGGAATGTTTAAAAGATGCAATAGTGACACTAAGAAATGCCACTAAGACTCTAAGACCCGAAGATGCACAAAGGGGTTATCAGACCATAGAAATCTTCGTGTTTCTTAGCGCCTTAAGGCCTTCGTGGCGTAACCGCTATGGAACCACAAAGATTCGAAGACACGAAGATGCACAAAGTAGTAGTACAGCTTTAAAAACCTTCGTGTTTCTTACTGCCTTAGTGCCTTCGTGGTTCAGCCCATTAAAGCACCATTCTCTTAATCCCGTTTTTGATCAGGGGGACAGAAAAATTAATAATAAATCCCAAATGCTTACCGGAAAGCTTAAGATAGCTCAATAACTGCGCTTCCCAAACCGGATGATAATTTTCCTGTGCTTTTAGTTCTATGATGATCAAATCGTCGACCAGGATATCTAATCGTAGTCCTTCGGGGAATTCAATATCATCATACGTTATGGAGACTTTCTTTTGCTGGAGGAATTGTATGTCTCTTTTGGAAAGCTCATAACAAAAACAGGTTTGATAAACGGATTCCAATAAACCAGGTCCCAGTTTATAATGAATGGTATAAGCGGCATCCACTACCTGCTTGGCCAGGGTTTCCCGGTAGGCATTAAAACTGCTGTTCATTTTGGTGTTTTTTAGGTTTGTTAATAGGCTAAAGTTAAGAAAAGAAGCCGGTGCTACAAAGGAGAGTACCGGTGCCACTAGGACTCCAAGTCACAAAGGTGCACAAAGGGGTTATTAGACCCTAGAAATCTTCGTGATTCTTCGTGCTTTAGTGCCTTCGTGGCGTAACTGCTGAAAGAACCACAAAGACTCGAAGACACGAAGATGCACAAAGAGGGTATAAGGGTTTAAAAATCTTCGTGTTTCTTGGGGCCTTAGTGCCTTCGTGGCGTAACCGCTAAAAGAGCCACTAGGACTCCAAGTCACAAAGATGCACAAAGGAGTTATCAGACCATAGAAATCTTCGTGTTTCTTAGCGCCTTAGTGCCTCCGTGGCAACAACACTACTTTGCTTCTGCCGGTGTATACGGCCAGTCCGTATGGAAACTTCCTGGTTTGTCAATGCGTTCATAGGTATGCGCCCCAAACAGATCCCGCTGCGCCTGTATCAGGTTGGCGGGCAGGCGCTCTGTGGTATAGGCATCAAAATAGTTCAGTATCGAAGAAATAGACGAAGCCGCCACGCCCGCGTCCATGGCGGTTTTGAGGAACTGCACGATCGCCTTACGCTTTTCTTTCAATACACCGGAAAACTGGGTAGATCCGATGATATTGGTTAGGTCCGGCTCTTTTTCATAGGCGTTGAACAGATCCTTCAGCAACACCGAGCGGATGATACAGCCGCCTCTCCAAACTTTTACCACGGTCTTGATATCGATCTCGTAATTGTAATTGGCAGATGCTACCTGTAGCAGTTCCAGTCCCTGTGCATACGCCAGCATAAACGAAAAATGCAGTGCATCGCGGCAAATGTTTTTAAGGGCCTCCAGGTTGGTGCCGGTTTTTTGGTTCTGGTGATCGTAGAGCTTTGAAAAAGCCGTGCGTTCATCTTTTAGTGCCGACAGGTAGCGCATGGAAACGGCAATATCAATGGTGGGCAGGGGTACATTGAGTTCCAGTGAACTTTCGGAGGTCCACAAGCCCGTTCCTTTTTGTTTGGCTTTATCCAGGATCAGGTCGATGAGGTCTTTGCCGGTTTCAGGATCTTTTTCCCGGAAGATCACCGCGGTGATCTCGATCAGGAAGGATTGCAGCTCTCCCCGGTTCCATTCCTCAAACAGGTCGGCAAACTGCGCATTCGTCATGCCTTCATTCTTCAGCAACCCGTATACTTCGCTGATCATTTGCATAACGGCATATTCAATGCCATTGTGCACCATCTTTACATAATGCCCGGCAGCGGTATGTCCCATATAAGCTACACAAGGCTCGCCCTCCGCTTTGGCGGCAATGGCTTCCAGTATATCTTTTACCAGTTCATAGCTTTCTTTGTTGCCACCCGGCATCATACTGGGACCAAAACGGGCTCCGTCTTCGCCACCGGAAACGCCCATCCCTATGAAATGGATCCCGGAGTTTTGCAGCTCCTGGTATCTTCGTTCGGTGTCTATAAAATGCGAGTTACCGCCATCGATCAGGATATCGCCTTTCTGCAATTGCGGCACCAGTTCGCCGATCACGGCATCTACGATCTTCCCGGCCGGCACCAGTAACATAATGATACGGGGTGTTTCCAGCTTTGCAACCAGCTCGGCAGATGAAGCTGCCGTGGAAACCGGTTTGCCTTTTCCTGCTTCTTCGGTGATCTTCCGCTGGTTTTCATCACGGTCGTAACCGCAAACTTCAAACCCATGATCCGCAATGTTTAATACCAGGTTCCGACCCATTGTTCCCAATCCAACCATACCAAATCTTGCAGCCATAAACTTTTTTTTCTAAAGGTAATACTGCATTAACAAAATCATAAAATAATTTGTTCGAATGCACTATTTTAACAACGATCGGTCGTTTTACGATGATTTTCGTTACTTTCACGCAAGGAAACGGCTTTATTATTTAGATTCATTGAACGAAACGATCAGAAATGTTGAGCAGCAAAGCATTATTTAGAATGGCATTGTTGATGGTGGTGCTGTATGCCTGTGGCACTTCGCAACCTGCCCGAAGGAATGTGTTGTCCCGGACATCGCCGCCCGCTAATCAGAAACCTGCTAATCCGGATAACAACCGCAACCCCAATCAGACCACTTTTACCAAGCCCGAGCAGATCACTACAAGGAAGCCCCCGGAAGAACGGCCGGTGGTTAATACCAAAGTAGAGCGCAGGGAAGAACCGGAAACGGATAATACTGCGGCCAACACATCGGCTGGCTACCGCTCCCCGGCTTTTTACAGAAATATTACGGATAGCATCCAGCGCGTTGCCGCAAAACCCAGTTATTATAAAATAACGGAAAACCTGTTTAAGGAAATGGCCGTAGTGCCCAATCCAAAAAACCCGGCGGTAAATTCGCAATGGTATACGACGGTAAACTTTGATGCCCGGAAACCCAATTATGTGATCCTGCATCATACCGCACAAACCAGTGCCGAGCAAACCTTGTTCACCTTTTCCATTTCCCGTACCAGTGTAAGTGCCCATTTTGTGGTAGGCCGGGATGGGATTACTTACCAGATGCTGAATGAGTACATGCGCGCCTGGCATGCCGGAAGAAGCAAATGGGGATCCATTACCGATATGAACTCCTGCAGTATCGGCATTGAAATAGACAATAACGGAACAGAGCCGTTTTCAGATGCACAGATCAGCTCCCTCATCAAACTGCTGGGTTACCTGAGGGACAAATTCGGCATTCCTCAGTCCAATTTTATCGGGCACTCGGATATTGCGCCGGTACGCAAAAATGACCCCAGTAAATATTTTCCCTGGAAACGGCTGGCCGATGCAGGCTTTGGCTATTGGTACGATTCTACCAACCTGGCAGAACCACCTGCGGATTTCAATGCGCTGCTGGCTCTGCGGGTGATCGGGTACGATATTACTACTCCGGCTTCCGCGATTCAGTCGTTTAAGCTGCACTTTATACAGAACGACAGCTCACCCATGTTAACAGATTACGATAAAAAAGTTTTGTACAACGTGTACCGGAAGTACTGATTCACCGGAAATCCCCTTAATTTTAAAAAAGATATTTTTGTAGCCTCCATATCTAAACAGTATGGAGGTTTTTAGTTAAAGTAAAAGTTGATGACAAAAGAACATAAACGTCTTACGGAAAATGCAAAGAAACAGATCCCGCTGGAGCAATGGGGACCCTATATAAGCGAACGCCAGTGGGGCACGGTACGGGAAGATTATAGTCAGAATGGCGATACCTGGAATTATTTTCCATTCGATCATGCAAACAGCCGTGCTTATTTATGGGGCGAAGACGGCCTGGCCGGCATTTCGGATTATTTTCAAAACCTCTGTTTTGCGGTAGCCCTTTGGAACGGACAGGATAACATGTTAAAGGAGCGCCTGTTTGGTTTGGGAAACCATGAAGGCAATCATGGAGAAGATGTAAAAGAATTGTATTTCTACCTAGATAACCTGCCTACCCATTATTACATGGAATACCTGTACAAGTATCCGCAGGAAGCCTTTCCGTACGAGCAGCTCCGGGAGCAGAACCGGATGCGGGATAAAAATCAAACGGAGTACGAGATCCTGGATACCGGTATCTTCAACAACCGCAAATATTTCGACGTACATGTTACCTATGCAAAGGAAAGCAGTACCGATATGGCGATACGCATCAATATCACCAATCTTTACAGCGAAGCGGCGCCCATTACCGTGTTGCCGCTGCTCTGGTTTTATAACCGGTGGGCGCACGGATCCAATACAGCCGTTCCGGATATTGCCTGGGTAAACGATCATACCGTGCTGGCGAAGCACAACCGCATCGGGGATTATTATTTTTATTTCCAGGGAGCCGATGATGCATTGTTTACCGACAATGAAACCAATTTTGAAAAGCTCTTCGGGCGACCGAACAACAGCATTTTTGTAAAAGATGCATTTCATGATGCCATCATTGAGGGAAAGAATACCGACCTCTTGCGTAACCGGAAGCATGGAACACGCTTTGCACCGGTATTTGAGCGCACGGTCAAGGCTGGTGAAACCATTTCTATCTATTGCCGGCTCACCAATCAACCCACGGAGAACCCGTTTGGCGATCAGTTCCTGCAATTGTTTGATAAGCGCAGAAAAGAGGCCGATGCCTTTTATGAAGCCATATTGCCCAAAGGCATTAACCCCAATGTAGCACGGATACAGCGCCAGGCACTGGCAGGGCTGTTGTGGAGTAAGCAGTATTATCATTACGATGTGGAGCGCTGGCTAAGTGTGTCTGATGGCATTACACCCATTGTGCCATCCCGGCTTACAGGGCGTAACAGCGAATGGACGCACCTGAAGAACCAGGATATTATTTCCATGCCGGATAAATGGGAGTATCCCTGGTATGCCGCCTGGGATCAGTCGTTCCAGTGCATTTCTATGGCAGTGGTAGACCCGGTATTTGCAAAGAACCAGCTGCTGTTGCTGATGCGGGAATGGTTTATGAAACCGGATGGTCAGCTGCCTTCCTATGAATGGAATTTCAGTGATGTAAACCCGCCGGTGCAGGCCTGGGCGGCGATGGAGATCTATGAAATTGAAAAGAAGACAAAAGGAAAGGGGGATATCGATTTCCTGAAAAAAGTATTCAATAAGCTCACGATCAATTTTACCTGGTGGATCAACCGGAAAGACCTGAAGGGGGATAATATCTTCGAAGGAGGCTTCCTGGGGCTGGATAATATCGGGGTATTTAACCGCAGCTATCATGATAAAGGCGAAATGCAGCTGGAGCAGGCAGACGGTACCAGCTGGATGGGGATCTATGCCCTGAATATGATGGATATTGCTTTAGAGATCGCTGTGGTGGATCCTTCTTTTGAAGACATGGTGACCAAATTCTTTGAACACTTTGTATTGATCGCAGAGGCATTGAATGATCATGTATTATGGAATGAGGAAGACCAGTTCTTTTATGATGTACTGTGTATACGGGATGCGCCGCCCCAGCCGCTTAAGATCCGGTCCATTGTAGGATTGACCTCGCTGTATGCAGTGAACATTATGAGCAAGGATATTTTTGATAAACTGCCCGATTTTAAGAAGCGGTTTAACTGGTATAAAAACTACCGGCTGAAGAACGACCTGTTCTGGCCCAACGAAGAAAAAGGAGATGGCGAAGAAATGCTGATGTCGCTGGTACAACGCGACCGGCTGAAGGCCTTGCTGACGCGCCTGCTGGATGAAAGCGAGTTCTTATCCGATGGTGGCATCCGGGCCTTGTCGAAATATCATGAATTGCATCCCTATTCTGTGACCATTAACGGGGAAGTGCATTCCATCCGGTATGACCCGGGCGACTCTACCTCTGATATGTTTGGCGGTAATTCCAACTGGCGCGGACCGGTATGGATCCCCATTAACTTTATCATCATTCAGTCGATCCGGAGACTGGGCAAATTTTACCATGATTCGTTCCTGATGGAATATCCAACAGGATCGGGCAATATGATGAACCTGTTCAATATCTCAACGGAGCTATCCAAGCGGGTGATCAGCCTGTTTCAAAAAGATACAAATGGCGGCCGGCCGATTTATGGAGAATACAACTGGTTCTTCAACCTGCCGGAAAACCAGGATCTCATCCTGTTTTACGAGTATTTTAACGGGGATTCAGGCCGTGGGCTGGGTGCCAGTCACCAAACCGGCTGGTCGGCATTGGTGGCGGAACTGATCAGCGAACTGGCGGATAAGGAATAAACCTGTTAGGTTTCAAGAAATCTGACAGGTGTACATAAAAAAAGCATCGTGCTTCTGTTCAAAACCGGTTTCCCGGCTCATCACTTACTAACCCGATGCTTTTTTAATAGCTTCTGCATTGTTGCTGTCAGAGAAACTTTGTTACAGTTGTGCATTCCTTTTACAGACCACACAGCTAAAACGACTGATTTCCGGCAACCGGCAAGGCTTCCGCTGTTTTGCTTAAAATTCCGGGCGGGTGTTTGCGCTTCCCTCACGCCCAACGCTCCAACACCTTGCGGTATTTCGGCTGTTTGGCCTTTGAGTAAGTGCCCCGTCCTTGCTTTATTAAGCGAAGACGTTTCCTGTTTACTGGCTGCTTAACCCCGGTTTCATCCGCCATTGCTGTTAGACAAAAAGCGACATTAAACATACCCGATTTCAAAAAACTGTCGTTGCGCGTTTGACAAAATCGTCTAATAAAATTAATCGCTTCGTCAATTGCAATTTGAAGATACGATCCGCAAATGCCCGATTCCAAATTTTGGGGCCGGTTGTTTTGCAGTTGTTGTGAACAATTCAATGCACAAAAAAAACGGGGTTATCCACCTAAAAACGGAGTTTTGAACCCGTTATGCCCATAAAAATGCACATTGCTGATGGGGAGGGGGATTTCCTTTATCACGTCGGGTGGCGCTTATTTGAAAATTTTGAATAGGTAATGCGTTGTGAATTAAAATATATTTATTTTCATGCCCTAATTGATTACATAAAATGAAAATATTTTTAAAAGCGGGTATATGGGGCGCCGGAGCAGCACTTTTACTGGGCGCCTTTCCGGTACAGGCACAAAAACAGCAAAAGTTTATTGATCCGGCCAATATGGACCGGTCCGTAAAACCCGGTAACGATTTTTACGAATATGCCAGCGGCACCTGGGTAAAAAACAATCCTGTGCCGGCTAAGGAAACCCGTTGGGGAAGCTTCAATATGCTGCGCGATTTTAATATCAACGCCGTAAAATCGATCCTGGAAAAGGCACGGGCCAATACCAATGCGCCGGCCGGTTCGGTGGAAAAACGGGTGGGCGATTTTTATGCTGCGGGTATGGATAGCCTGGCCATCGAAAAACAAGGCTATATGCCTTTAAAAGGTGATCTGGCTGCTGTGGATGCCATACAAACACTGCCGGAACTACTTCAGAAAATAAACAAGCTCCGCGCCACCGGCGTTGCTGCTCCGCTGTATGGTTTTTTTGTGGGGCAAGACCGTAAAAATGTGGAGGTAATGATCCCGCAACTTAGCCAGGGGGGTACCTCGCTTCCCGACCGGGATAATTATTTAAAAGATGATCAGCGGTCGGTACAGATCCGCGACGCGTATGCAAAATATATTACAACGCTTTTTGAACTGGTGGGTACACCTGCTGAAGCAGCCCGGGCAAATGCGGCCACTATTTTTAATATCGAAAAACAACTGGCCACAGCACAATTAAGCCGGGTTGAAATGCGTGATGCCTACAAAACGTATAACAAGTTTTTCCTGGATGACCTGTCAAAGACCACCCCGGGAATGAACTGGAAAGAGATCCTGTCTGAACTGG
This sequence comes from Niabella pedocola, assembly GCF_021044425.1. GTDB lineage: Bacteria > Bacteroidota > Bacteroidia > Chitinophagales > Chitinophagaceae > Niabella > Niabella pedocola. Next base: position 16,010 of record NZ_JAJNEC010000006.1, read on the forward strand.
AGATAAAGGGGCAGGACAGTATCCTGGTTAATAACCCGGCATTTTTTACGTCAGTGGCGGAATTGCTGAAGACCACCCCGTTGAACGACTGGAAAATATACCTTAAATGGAACCTGCTCAAAGGAGCGGCGCCTTATTTAAGTATGCCGTTCGTAAATGCCAATTTTGCGTTTACACAGGCATTAACCGGACAAAAAATTCAAACGCCCCGCTGGCAGCGTATGTCTTCCTTAACCGATGGGAACATCGGCGAATTGCTGGGACAGTTGTATGTAAAAGAGTATTTTAAACCGGCGGCAAAAGCGAGGATGGAGGAGCTGGTGGCCAATCTTCGGAAGGCATTTGAGATCCGCATCAAAGGGTTGGACTGGATGGGCGCGGCTACAAAAGAAAAAGCGTTGGCAAAGCTGGCGGCCTTCCGGCCCAAGATCGGGTATCCTGATAAATGGGAAACCTATGATGGCCTGGTCATCGACCGCAATCATTTTTTTCAAAATATCCGGAATGTAAACAACTGGGGCTATCATTTTATGATCAGCCGCCTGGGTAAACCGGTAGACCGTGAGCGGTGGGGAATGACGCCGCCCACCGTAAATGCCTACTACAACGCTACGCTGAACGAGATCGTTTTCCCGGCAGGTATTTTACAGTTCCCGTTCTTTGATCCGAATGCGGATGATGCCGTGAATTATGGCGGTATCGGGGCTGTGATCGGTCATGAGATGTCGCACGGTTTTGATGATAACGGAAGCAAATATGATGCAGACGGTACACTCCGGAACTGGTGGACGGAGGAAGACCGGAAAAAATTTGATGCCAAGGCAGATGCGCTTGCAAGGCAGTTTGACGGCTATACCGTGCTGGATACCATCCATGTGAATGGAAAGCTTACATTGGGTGAAAATATCGGAGACCTGGGCGGGATGAACGTGGCCTATGAAGCCTTCAAAATGACCAAACAAGGCCAGTCTGGCAAAAAGATCGATGGCTTTACGCCCGACCAGCGCTTTTTCCTTGCCTGGGCACAGGTGTGGAGAGGAAATATTCTTCCGGAGACCGCGGCCCAGTTTATTTTAACCGACCCGCATTCTCCCGGACCTTACCGGACCATCGGTCCGCTGGTGAATATGGATGCCTGGTATAAAGCGTTTGATGTACAGGAAGGCGATAAACTGTACAAAAAGCCCGGGGACCGGATCCGGATGTGGTAACCGCCTCCCTCTCTGGGAGGAATATGAAATGGCAAAAAAAAGAGGGAAGCAGGGTAGGGATGCAGTTGGCTGAGCAGCGGTATCTCTGCTTATATTCCCGAAGGGGAGCGGTTCCAGGTTTAAGGTTTAACGTTTCGGGTTGAATTCTGTTCTGCTTGGAGATGCCCACCTCCCGGATCTCATACATCTTTTACAGGAGTGAGATGAAGGAGCCGGAACGAGCCACCATTTACATATTTTCAAATTTTCACATTCCCTGCAGGGACATTACCTTTGCGGCACTTTATGATCAAACTTATTGTTACAGACCTGGATGGGTCTTTATTAAATGATAAAAAGGAACTTCCCGCAGGATTTTGGGAATTTGAAAAACAACTGGTACAGCAAAATATTGTGCTGGGCATTGCAAGCGGGCGGCCACATCACAATCTGCTGGCGCTTTTTGAGCCCATAAAAGACCATACTTATTTTTTGTCGGACAATGGCAGTTATGTTACCTACCAGGGTGAAGAATTGCTGGTAGAAATGCTGGATCCGGAAGCGGTAACGGCATTTGTTGAAAAGGCCCGTACCTTAAACCAGGTTTACCCCGTGCTTTGCGGTAAGGACAAGGCCTATATGGAAAATAAGGAAGAATCCCTGCTGAAACAGGCGCTGCAATATTACCAGCATTATGAACTGGTAGCGGATCTTACAAAGGTTACCGAACCGATCCTGAAAGTATCCTTATGCGACCTGGTTGATGCAGAAACCAACAGCTATCCGCATTTTAAACACTATGAAACGGCGTATAAAGTAGCCGTAGCGGGCGAGCGCTGGCTGGATTTTACCGCCTTTAATGCCAATAAAGGGGTGGGCGTTAAGCTGGTGCAACAGGCGCTGGGTGTGGGTTACGATGAAACCATGGTTTTTGGCGACTATCTGAACGATCTGGAAATGATGCAGGTGGCCAAATACAGTTATGCCATGAAAAATGCGCATCCCGGAATTATTGCCGCTGCTAATTTTATGACCAGTTTTAATAATAACGAAGAAGGCGTGGTGCGCGCTATTTGCGATAGCCTGGTATTGGAACCGCAGCAATAAACGTTAGTACACTTGGCGCGCCGGGCATAGCTCCCAGGGCCGGCGGGCGGAAAATCATTGCTGTGCATACCGCGAAAACTGAGTGATACCCGTTTCCCGGGAGGTCCTATTTGCTAATAAAACATTAAAAAAAATCACCCGGCACAACAAATGCGCCTGGTCTGCGTCTTATAGTAGATGTATTTTTAATGCGATTGCAAATAAACGGACTCAGTATTGATGAAAGGAATTACAACGCTCTTCTTACTTTTTTTTGTTACCGGTATTGTAGCGCAACCACCAAAAGCGCAACTTCAGCTGGAATGGTTCCAGGAGGGACATATCCTCCAGGGTGTTTCCATGAATAAACAGGGTGATGAGCTGGTATTTGTAAAACGGCTCCGGAGTAAAGAGGCCGGAACTGCAACTGCAGTGCCTGCTGGCACGGAAAACCTGGTTAGCTATGGAAAGGATACCAGCCGGTTGCTGGACCCGGTTATTGCACACTATGACCTGAAGAGCCGTCGCCTGCTGCTGCTGGATTACGGCTGGGCACCCCGGTTTTCGCCCAACAGCCGGCGGGTAGTATATGCCCACCAGGAAAAACCGCTCAACGGCGCAAGGGTTGTAGCGGAATCGCTGAAAGGGAACGGGATCCGCATTTTTGAATTTCAGACAAAAAAAGTGATCGATGCAGTTACCACTACGCGGGGATTTTTAATGGACCCCGTATTTACGGATTCTGCAAGCATCATCTATAAAACGGGAGACGCTGTAAACGGCCCTTATGCCGCTGGTATTTCGTTGCACCGCTATAATTTACTTACCAAGAAAACCGAGCTGTTGTATGGCGCCCGCATCCGGCACCGGCTGTATGATCTGATGGGGGATGTATATGGTTCGGGCAGTCACTATGCGTTTACGGTGTATAGTCCGCAGGACTCTGCACCCGGGCTCGCCAACGAGTATTCCCATTTGTTAATGCGGGGACAGGATACCCTGCACAATTTCGGCATCCGGCATTACAGTAATCTCGATGCAAAGTTTGCCCTGTTACCGGGTGATCAGCTGGTGTACCTGGATGATAACCATCTGATGGCGGAGGATACCAGCTTTATAGTTACGTATCAATCGGGAAACGTCCTTTCAAAGAAGCCGTTGGATATGGAGTTTAGCAAGGCCTGGCTGAGTCCGGAAGGCCGTTTCCTGTTTTATACAAATAATGAGCAGGTATTTATCCTAAGGATCGCTGATTTTACAAAACTGCAGTTACCCTTGGCAAAAAAGGAGATCCACTCGGTGGTGTGGTCCGATGACGGGCATAAGGTAGCGGTGGTACAGGATCATGATACCCTTCCGCACACGGATAAGCTCTATCTTTTTTCAGTAAATTAGGGATGGGTGCGGTTTATTTTTTTCCGCTTTTACGCAATGCAGGTTCAATTTCCTCTTTCCACTTTTTATATTCGTCGGCCGTCAGCGTTTTTTTCAGCTGGTTGTCCCGTTCTGTGAAAAGATCCTCATTTTGTTTACGTACACTCTGGTAATCCTGCTGCAGCCCCTGTGCCAGCGTTGACGAACCCTGGATATTGTCGCGCAATTTGTCCTGTGCCGTATAAAAATCGGTAAAGATGGTTTCTATACTGCTTCTTTTTGTCTTGTCTGGTTTTATGGCTGCATCAAATTTTGTTAAGACCGAACTCACTTTATCGCTAACACTTTCCTTCTGTGCAAAGAGGGAAGTACTCAGCGTTAAAAACAGTCCTAAAACCAGAATAAATCTGCTTCTCATGTTACAAAATTATGTGATTTGATGCCATTATATAGTATAAGAGGCTTCTTGCCCATAATAAAGTTGCAAGCTGGTTTAATTTTTTATTTATTCGGAGCCGGAGGAACCGGGCGGCCGTTTCTTCCCTGCCGGATGATCTTTGTCATAAGGGAATCATATTTTGGTTGCTGTTCAGGAGTGCAGATCGCACGGGTAGCTTTAAAATGATAAAAAGCTTTTATTTCAGCCCCCTTTTGCAGTATGGCAATCGAATCGGCCAGCCGGGCAATCGTACTATCCGCAACAACCGGCTGTTTGGTAAGATCAAATAATCGTTGTTTGATTTTGCGGATCTGCTCCATATCGATCTTGGCGCTGGTCCAATGCTTTTCTTTTAGTTGTTTGAACTGTTCTAGCTGGCTATCGGAAAATCCTACTTCATTTTTCAGCGCACCGGTAAAACCTTCCCGTTCTTTATCAAAAGGGCGCTTCTTCGAGGAGATAAAGGTATATGCCAGCAATGCCAGATTGGTAATCAGCAGCAAGGCGATGATAAAAATAAGGGTTCTGTTTCGTTCCGTATTGTTCATTCCTCTATTTGTTAAAATCATAGCTGGTGTTGGACGCCAGGATAAAATTCTCGTTTTGCAGGATATCCGATTCGGTTCCTGCGGTGGTTACGGTTTCTGCCTGTTGCTGTTGCTTGTTATTACCGTCAACAATCAGATAAATGTTTAAGGTCAGGATGGTTACAAGACAGCAAACGGCAACCGCCGGCTTTGCTATCACACTGCCGGCCCTGGTCCAGAAACTGGATTCCTCCCTTAAACGGGCCATCACCCGGGTATGCATAAATGGCCGGGCTTCGGCCCGTTGAATGCCGTCCAGGCTGTTGAGGATGGAGTCGATATGATCTTGCTCTTTCATTCCAAAACGGGTTTAAAGTGTTTCATGATTGCTATAATATCTAAATATATCTTATTAATGGTATTTGACGTCATTTTTCAGCTTTTCTTTTACGCCCGGGGCTTATAGTCTTTCTCCAGGATCTTTCTGAGATTGTTTTTGGCCCGGTGTAACAGGGATTCGATGGAAGATACAGAGGTTTCCAATACCTCGCTTACTTCCTGGTAACTCAACCCTTCAACCTTATTTAATATAAATGCAATACGCTGATTTTCAGGAAGCTGATCAATGGCTTTGAACAAAATGGACGCATTTTCTTTTTTATCCAGTACAATACCGGGATGTTGAAAATCCGGAGGGTTTACCACTACCTCGCTATCGTCGCCAAAAATGCTGCGTACAAAACCAAATCTTTTTTTACGCTTTTTTTTGCGTTCAAAGTCCAGCGATTTGGTGGTAGCGATCCGGTAGATCCAGGTAGATAGTTTAGATTCTCCTTTAAACGAATGGATCGACTGGAAAACCTGTACAAATACATCCTGGGAAATGTCTTCTGCGTCTTCCTCGCTTTTTACGATGGCCAAACAGGTATTGTAGACCATATTCTGGTAGTTGTCAACTACCTGCTTAAACGCGGCTTCATTGCCCTGCTTTAATTCCTGTACTAATATTTCTTCGTTCAGCAATGTAATACCGGTTAATTCGGCGATATTACAAAAAAAAAGGATAGTACCCGTTAAAACATTGGACCGCCGGGCCGTCCGCCACCACGCATCATACCGGGAGGGCCTCCCTGCCATTCTCTTCTGTGCTCGCCGCCTTCCTCACGGGCCGGTGTCTTACCCTTGCCAAAATTGCGCAGGCTGTAGGTAAAGGTGAGCATAAAATATTGGCGCAATACCATGTTACGGGCATCAGTAATATAATTGGCATTTACTGTCCTGGAAATGCTCTGATTTTGATTCAGGAGGTCAAAAACGGAAAGCTTCAGTTCACCCGCCTGTTTTTTCAGGAATTTTTTACCGATACCTGCGTTCCACAACCAGAACGACTGGTTCATGCCAGCCGTGAGGCCGGAATAATTCTGGTAAGAAAGGTCATTTTGCAGGAACCAGCCGCTCTTCGAAAGAAGGTTTGCAAAGAAACCCCCTGTTTGGGTAACATAGCGGTTGGCTGTAGTGCGCTGATCAGTGCTGGTGGTATTGTTGAACTGTGTATTATAGGATAAACTGAAATCCACATATTCGCTGATATTGCTACCCAATACCAAACCGGCAGAAATGCCCTGGTTGGTTGTACGGGTGCTTTGGTAATCGATCATGCCGGGCGCTTCCTGGTAGGTATACCCGGTGTTGATGTTCAGGTTCGATTTTATAGGTTTCAGAGGCAGGCTGTATGTTAAGAAGGTGTTGAGATTTTTGTATCCGTTCATATTTACCGGTTTGCTGAACTGGGCGCCTTTCTTGACCTCAACCCCGTTGATAACAGAGTCCTGCATCGGGAAATAGGTGGCGGTAGTAATATAATTATTGGACAGTTGTCCGAATACGTTCAGAAAAAAGCTCTGGTTGTTGCGGGTATTTGTATAAGAATATCTTGCAGATCCCCAGTTGGTTGTGGTTTGCTTCAACTCCGGATTACCGCTGCTGATGCTTAGTGCATTACTGGCGTCCACTACATCCTGCAACTGGTTGATGCTGGGAAAGTCGTTTCGCATGCGGTAGAACACCCGTATATTGCTGAATCTTCCGATCTTTTTCATCCAACGGAGATTGGGCAGGATCGTGTTAAAGGTTTGATTCACGGTTGAGGTGGTAGGATATGTCCGCATGCTTTGCAACAAGGTGTTTTCAAAATTCACACCTACAGAAAACTGGTTATCCCTGCTTTTGCCCAACCGATAATCCACTTCCCCGGTATTGGTTTTTATTGTATTATCAAATTTGTTGGATTGAAGCTGGTTAAAATCATTATATCCGTTTCCGTCGTAGTCGAAGGTTTCCTGATCCGCTTTGTTTTTTTGTACCTGGTAGCTGTATTCAAACTGGAACATTCCTTGTTTGCCTGCTGGTTCAGTGTAGGTGGCTCGGGCCCGGTACTGGCTGCCGTTCGTATTATTATCGCGGAACTGGTTTACGAGTGAGTCCAGGCGGGTTCCGGAATCATAATAGTTCAGCATATTATAATTGAAAGACGTACCGTCGTTCTTGCTGTGCGAGGTTTGGAGGCCGATGGAGAAGGTCCTGCCCGGTTTGGCAAAGGAGTGGCGGTACATCAGGTTATTGTTGATGTTGAACCCGTTCCGGTTGGAACTGGAATATCCGTTTGCATTATTCAGAGAGTCAACGCTTCCCCCGTCTGGTTGGAGGTAGGTATGTGTTTCTGATTGCGTATTAGAACTGTTATTCTGGAAGCTCAGGCTGGGTATAAAATAAATGGAGTTGCTGGAATCGATCTTATACTCCAGGCGCATATTAAAGCGATGGTTATTGTTATTTGCCGTATTAAAATTTTTACTGTTTACAAACCTGGAGTTGGTCAGGTATTGTGTATTGGTTTCAGATTCATTGGTAGAATATTGGTTGTTGAAGAAATAACTGGCAGCTACATCAATTTTTTTGCCCCATTTATCGCCGTAGTTCACGCCAAAGGCATTTGTTTTACTGATACCGGGTGTAAGGCCAACCATAAAATCACCCCCGTTTCCACCTCCGCGGTAACCGCCACCCCCGCCGCCGCCTCTTCCACCGCCGCGTCCGCCGCTTGAGGTAACACCCAGCAGATCCTGCTGGGCAAAGTTTTGCTGGTTGATATTATTAAAATTCCCCACGATGGAGATCCGCCGGCTACCATTAAACAAGCTTGTGTTACCGCCGGCCGTATACCGGCTATCTGTGCCATACCCTGCATAAATACGCCCGAACTGGCCGTTCCGGATGCCGGATTTTGTAACGATGTTAATGGACTTCTGGGAATTCCCATCGTCAAAACCGGTCAGCTGAGCCTGATCGCTCAACCGGTCAAAAACCTGTATTTTATCCACCACTTCGGAAGGAAGGTTTCGCAGTGCCATCGTCGCATCATCACCAAAAAAGTCTTTACCATCAACCGTTACCTTTTTTACGGCTTCGCCCTGGGCCGTTACGCTCCCGCTGCGGTCTACCGTAATCCCCGGCATTTTCTTTATAAGATCTTCAACCGTGGCATCCGGATTGGTTTTGTACTGGCTGGCGCTGAATTGGGTAGTATCCCCCTTTTGAGTTACGGCAGGCGCAGAAGCTACAATAACCACACCTTCCAGGGTAGTGGTTTTTTTGGGAATATATACATCCCCCAGATCTGCATCCCGCAGGGTGTCTGAAAGTGTAATTTCTTTTTCGAGGGTTTCAAAGCCAATGGAGGTGGCCTTTAAGATATAGGCGCCAAGGCTGAGATTGACAAAACTGAACTTCCCTTCTTTATCTGAAAGAGCCGATGCTTTTATAGATGAATCGGCCGCATTTTGCAGTTGAACGGTGGCCCCGCTTACGGTAGACCCCTCCACAGGGTCCATCAAAGTGCCTCTTATCGATTGCCCGTTCGTAGCAATTCCTGTTATCACAAGTACAAATAATAGTGCGATATGCTTCATAAAAAAGGGTATAAAGCTCATTGGACGATGAAAAAGGTTCAAACTTTCGGTTAGGGTCCCGGATATACACTAAAAATATTGATAAATAATGACTTGTATACTGCTTTTTTCTTTTATGCAGGAAAAGAATCGTATAAATAAGCGTATTTAGGCATATTCTTAAAAAAAGTCATTTATCTTGCGGCTCTTAAAAAATGACCATGGAGTATAATAAGTTAGTTGCAGTTAGTGGATTATCGGGCTTATTTGAGCTGATCAGCAGTAAAAATGACGGAGCCATTGTTCGCTCCCTGAACGACAAAACAACCAAATTTGCGTCTTCCCGCATTCACCAGTTTTCACACCTGGAAAGCATTGAAATTTATACGATCCGGGATAATGTAAACCTGGCGGAGGTGTTCAATGCCATGAAGGCTGATGGCACGGCGTTGCCAGACGTAAAAGATGATAAGGCGATCAAGGCGTATTTTCAGAAAGTATATCCTGATATGGATTTTGACCGGGTATATACCTCTGATATGAAGAAGATCGTAAAGTGGTTTGATCTCCTGCAAAAGAACAACATTGAAGTAAAGTTAACCGAAGCTGAAGAAGAAGCGGCTGCCGAAGAAGAAACTCCGGCACCGGAAGTGAAAGAAACCCCGGCACCGGCCAAAAAATCAGCAGCGAAGACCCAGGAAGCCGCCGCAACAGAGGGAGAGCCCGTAAAAAAAGCACCGGCCAAGAAGGCTGCTGCAAAAAAGGCTGCTAAAAAGAAAGAAGATTAATCAGCACCGCATTTTATAATAACTACCGCCCCCGCTGTAGCGGGGGCGTATTGTTTTATGAGGTTTGCATTTTATAAAGTATATTGCTGCTCCGGGTAGCTTTTGCTGCCCAGCTATCCTGAACAGCGCAATTGAAAAATGATCAACATGAAATTAGACGCAAATATTCAACCCTTACACAGACAATTTTTACCGGCAAACTTTAAAATAACAGAATGGTCAACGTTGGAGCCGTATTTTAAAGACCTGGCGGGACGGGAATTAGCAGACCAAGAAGCCCTGGATCAGTGGTTGCAGGATATCAGTGAACTGGAGGCCGTGGTAAGTGAGGAGGCCTGCTGGCGCCAGATCAATATGACCCGTGATACGACAGACACGGCACTGGCGGAATCCTTTACCTTTTTTATGACAGAGATTCAACCTAAAATGCAGCCCTATGCAGACCAGCTGAACCGGAAGCTGATTGAAAGCCCGCTTTCAAATGAGCTCACCGCGCCGGAGTACTTTACATACCTCCGGAATGTGAAGAAAAACATTGAGCTGTTCCGGGAAGAAAATATCCCCTTACAATCGGAGCTGGCCGTAGAGGCACAGCAGTTTGGTGCCATTGCGGGAAAAATGACCGTTACCGTAAACGACCAGGAATACACGCTGCAACAGGCAGCCAAATTCCTGGAAAGTCCGGACCGGGCGTTGCGGGAAAGTGTATACCGCAAGATCGGTGACCGGCGCCTGCAGGATAAGGACGCCCTGGATGATCTTTTTGATGCACTTTTAAAAAAGCGCCACCAGGTAGCACTGAATGCGGGGTTTGAAAATTACCGGGATTACCGGTTTGCCGAACTGGGCCGGTTTGATTACAGCAAGGAGAACTGCTTCCAGTTTCACGAAGCGGTGAAGCAACATGTATTGCCACTGGTGGATAAGATCTATCAGCAGAAAAAAGAAAAGCTGGGCCTGGATGTGCTGCGGCCCTGGGATATTGATGCGGAACCTGCGGGTACCGAGCCCCTGCGTCCCTTTAATACCGGCAGTGAGCTGGTGGAAAAAGCCATCCATTGTTTTAATGAGCTGAATCCCTTTTTTGGAGATTGTTTACGGAAGATGAATGAAATGGGCCGGCTCGACCTGGAAAGCCGTAAAGGAAAAGCTCCGGGCGGATACAACTGTCCCCTGGCGGAAACCGGCGCTCCTTTTATATTTATGAATGCAGCCGGCACCATGGACGATGTAACCACGATGGTACATGAAGGCGGTCATGCCATTCATTCTTTTTTAACGCACCCGCTGAAATTATCGGCTTTTAAAGAATACCCGACCGAGATCGCTGAAGTGGCCAGCATGAGTATGGAATTGTTCAGCATGGAACACTGGACCGAATTTTTTAAAACTCCCGGAGAACTGAAACGGGCGCACGAGCAGCAACTGGAGCGGGTATTGACCATCTTCCCCTGGATTGCAACGATCGATCAGTTCCAGCACTGGATCTACGAGCATCCCACACATACCCGTGAAGAGCGGCTGGCTGCATGGCAAACCATACTGGCCTCCTTTACGCCGCAAACACTGGATACCAGCGGACTTGAAGATTACCGGAACTTCAACTGGCAGCGACAGCTGCATTTATATGAAGTGCCTTTTTACTATATCGAATACGGTATTGCTCAACTGGGTGCGATCGGCCTCTGGCAACAATATAAAAAAGACAAAACACAAGCCCTGGATCACTATATACAGGCGCTAAGCCTGGGCGGAACCCGCCCATTGCCCCAGCTTTTTGAAGCGGCAGGATTAAGATTTGATCTATCTCCCGACCACATCAAAGGATTGATGGAGTTTGTAAAAGGCGAACTGGACAGCCTGTAAATAATAATCGTCTTGAAGATAAAAAAGCGCCTTCTGCAGAAGGCGCTTTTTTATCTTCTGTTTAACGGTATTCATAATGGCCCCGGGTCCAGTGTTTATAACCATGGTAGCCGGGCGACCAATGGCCGGGCACCCATACACGGTGCCGCGGAGCGCGGGAATAGGCACTTACAGTGCAGGAAGCAAAGCCTGAAAGGAACAGCGCAAACAGCGCAGCCCCAATAACTGTTTTAAAAGCTTTCATAGAACATTGTTTTAATCAATAAAGCGGATACAGTTATTGGAATAAAAACAACAAAAAAAGTTTAACACCTCCAATACCCCGAGCTGTTAAAAGAGCTATAAAACGATGTGCTCGCTGAGTGTCTTACCAGATTGAAGGCGCCTGGGAAGATCGCCTGGACGGCTGTAAGATATTTCTATCCGAAGTTAATGTACCCTTGGAGATGGAAAATGTAATGGGCTGCCTGCGGTAGGCTTTAACCAACCGGCCATATTGCATGGCGGGATTCCATTTCCCTGAATTCCGGATCACGCGAAGGGCTTCGTCTTCCATACCATAGCCGTTGGTACTCAGCGCTTTTATATCCAGCAGGGTTCCATCTTTGTTGACAATAAATTGAACAACGACTTTATATTGGCCCTCGGGAGCACCAGCCCGCACAGGACGGGAGCCATCCAGCGTCCGGGTGAGATAAGAGGCCCAGGCTTTTGGGCCACCAGGAAAGCTGGCATCTTTGTCTTCCCGGGTGTAAAGGCTGTCGCCGTTGGTAACGGTACCATCGGGATGATAGATCTTTTCGACCCCGGTATTTCCGGAGAAAATAACTGCCCGGATTTTTCGGCCGGTTGTGTCGTAGCTGATATCCTCAAGAGTATTTAGGATGCTGTCTGTAATGATCTCATTGAGGACGGTATTTTCTTTAAAATACCGGAATTGCTTTTTAAAAACAGCGGCTCCGCCGGTGTACAGTATGGAGTCGGTCTGTCGGCCTCTGTCGTCCCATTTTTGTGTAAGTCCATCCTGTACATTGTATCTATAACGCTTTACCAGCTGAACGCGGCCATTCTTGTGGTAATCGATGCTTTTCCCATGCAATATATTTAAAGAAGAATCGGTATAGGAGGCGGAAAATATTTTTTGGTCATTGGGTATTAAAAAAAAATCGACCCATACCGCCGAGTCCTGTTTTACGCCCTTGCCGTATATAAAGGCCTTTTCTTTTTGAGCGGGAGCCAGGCTGGCGTCAAAATAATAGGTGTACCGTTTGATCTGGCCATTTGCGGAAAGCGACAGCATCAGCATCAAAAAAGCAGGAAGGATGGTTTTCATACCGAACGTGTTTGAAATAAGTTGTGAAACGTTTTGATTCGTATATCAAATATAAAACATTCTACATACGGACGGACAATGGTTACAAAGATCTTTAAAAAAATACAGGCCATGCTGCCCTGAAATATTCCGGACGGTTTGTGTTTTACAAAAACGCAACAGGACAGTAGCTTAAGGGGCAATAAAAAGGCTGTAGCAAAAGTGAAGATTTTGCTACAGCCTTTTTAAGCAATTAAAGCTTCCGTTTAAAACTTACTAATATCCAACCGGCCTCCCGTAATGCATTTGCCGGACAGTGAGGGCGTGGGAATCGCGGCGTTGATAATCGCCGCTCTTATTTCTTTCATGCTGGCGCCGGGATGCGCAGCGGCATAGAGCGCTGCTGCACCTGCCACATGCGGAGCGGCCATAGACGTACCGCTCAATGCCGCATAGCTATTGTTCAGGTAGGTGGAAACGATCGATTCGCCCGGTGCGGCAATATCAACCGTCTTTGCACCATAATTTGAGAAATAGGAAAGATTGCCATTCCGGCCGATAGATGCAACGGCAATTACATTTTCGGTTTTATAGTTGGCCGGATACACAGCGGTTTTGTCATTATTGCTGGCGCTGTTGCCGGCGGCAGCAACAATAAGGATTCCCGCCTTGCCGGCTCTTCGAACAGCCGCTTCCAGGTTTTTGGAACTTACATTGCCTTCCCAGGAACAGCAGATGGCCACAATATTCAGTTTTTGCCTGGTCTTTAAGGCAATAAAATAGTCGATAGCCAGGGCCGCACTAAACGCTGTGCCGGTATTGCCTTCAATAAATTTTGCACCAAGAAGTTTTACATTCCAAACCACGCCTGCCACGCCGATACCATTGCCGCCCTCGGCCCCGATGATGCCTGCAACATGGGTGCCGTGGAAATCGCCTCCGGTATATACCGTGGCGTTGTTATTGTAAAAGTTCCAGCCGTACACATCGTCGATATAACCATTGTTATCATCATCGATCCCATTGCCCGGAATTTCGCCGGGGTTAACGCCCGCATTGTGCTTCAGGTCGTCGTGCTGATACATATATCCCTGATCAATTACACCAACGTACACATTGCCTGCACCTGTTTTATGATTATTCCAGGCGGTGCTGGCCTGGCATCCGTATCCGCCGGCCTGCATATTCCATTGCGCATCGGTGTAATAAGGATCATTCGGTACATCTGCCGTGTGGTAAATATAATTGGGTTCAATAAAATCGATCTCCGGGGCATTCTTTACCGCATCAATGGCAGCAAGCGGATCCGATGCGGTTTCAATGAGGTCAACCTCACCGGCATCTTCAAAGCCGGGGATGGATTTTGGATGGGCTTTCCCTTTTTGTTTTCCTTTAAGTTTCGTAAAAATTGCCGCCTTATTTTGGGCGGGTGTTCCGTCTTTGAACTTCACCAGCAGTTGGCCGGGCACATAATCTTCGGCTAAGCCGGATGCGGTAAGGCGCCGGGGGGTGCTTGCAGCGGATGAGGACAATGGATCACCGGAATTTACTTCGTTTTTTTGACAACTGTACAGGCACAAACCGAGGCATAAACCCACGGTGAGTTTGAATGATTCTCTGATCATCATGGTTTAGAGTTTAAAAGTTTATAAAGGGCCGGAGCATTGGGGAAATACTCCCGGATCAGTGCGAAAGTATTAACAAAATATGACATTTATAAAATTGTTCCGCGGCAGTGTCATTTAAATTTTGGGGCCAATGCTTGCTAAAGGGGCGCTTATAAACCGTCGGCGGTTTGTTGTTGATAGAAGAAAACGGAGCGGCTGCTTTTTTTATACAATGGAGTTGATTTTCGTTATCTTTATCAGGCGGTCGTGATGGTGGCGGCTTTGAGGCAATGCAGTACCGGATATTCGCCCCCTAAATCTATGTTCCGGGTTCGCAAGACCCCACTAAACACAGTAAAAGAACATAAGAAGACTGAGGATCGGCACGCTTGTTTATGCAAATTTTAAAAAAGGGTTATATGAAAAAACTATTATTTTTTTTAGCGGGCATCTGCCTGGTTATCGGCGTATCTGCCCAGAATGGTGAAAAGAAAAAACCGGCCAGTCCACCGGCATCGGTTTCAAAAACGGTCAAATCGGGTGTAACCGTTTCCATCAATTACAGTCAGCCATCTGTAAAAGGACGTACCATCGGTAAAGATGTGGAACCTACAGACGGAAAAGTATGGCGTGCCGGAGCCAATAAAACCACGCTTTTTGAATTGAGCAAAGATGCAACCATTAACGGGAAACCATTGCCTGCCGGCAAATACGGGTTGCACGTATTAACCGGAAATGGCGACTGGACCTTTATCTTCAGTAAAAAATGGGATCAGTGGGGAACCGAATACAATGAGGCAGATGATGCCCTGCGGGTTACGGTAAAGAGTAAAAAGCCCGAAAAATTTGCGGAGGCATTGACCTATACGATTGGCGACAATGGCCAGGTTTCCCTTTTATGGGGCGATCATGAGGCCGGGTTTACTGTAAAATAACGTACGGTTCATAAACGATCATACTAGAGGGTTAGCCCGTTTGGGTGTAACCCTTTTTAGTGACCTGCATAAATGTATTTTCCCGTTAAATTTGCACGAATGAACAGAGTGGTGATAACAGGTCGTGGAATTTACTCCTGCATTGGCAAGAACCTTGCAGAAGTAAAAGATTCCTTGTACCAGGGGAAGTCGGGGATCATATTCGATCCCGTTCGCAAAGCATTTGGATACCGGTCTGCCCTGACCGGTTTTGTAGAGCGTCCTTCATTAAAAGGATTGCTGGACCGGCGTTCCCGCATCATGCTTCCGGAGGAGGGTGAATATGCCTATATGGCTACCATTGAGGCATTGCAGGAAGCGGGTCTTTCCGAGGAAGACCTGGCGCGGTTAGAGCCGGGCATTCTTTATGGAAACGACAGCTCCGCAAAGGCCGTCATCGAATCCACCGACCTGATCCGCGAAAAAAAAGATACCATGCTGGTAGGATCGGCTGCGGTATTTCAAACACTGAATTCTACGGTAACCATGAACCTGGCTACCATTTTTAAATTAAAAGGCATCAATTTAACGGTAAGCGCCGCCTGTGCCAGTGGTTCACACGCCATTGGGTTGGCCTACATCCTTATAAAAATGGGGTTGCAGGATTGTGTGGTTACCGGTGGTGCGCAGGAGATCAACCACCTGTCTATGGGTACCTTCGATGCGCTGGGTGCCTTCTCGGTAAAGGAAGAGGCACCTGAAAAGGCATCCCGGCCTTTCGACAAAGACCGCGATGGCCTCATTCCCAGCGGCGGCGCGGCCACGGTGATCCTGGAAAGCCTGGAGTCTGCACAAAAAAGAGGCGCTACCATACTGGGGGAGGTGATCGGTTACGGATTTTCTTCCAACGGGGAGCATATTTCCAATCCTACGGTGGCAGGACCTGCAAAATCGCTGCGGATGGCACTGAACGATGCCGGGGTGGATCCCGGTGTTATTGATTACATCAACGCCCACGCTACCAGCACCCCCGCCGGCGACGCCAGCGAGGCCAAAGCCCTTGCGGAGGTGTTCCAGGGTTGTAATACACCGGTAAGTTCCACAAAATCAATGACCGGCCACGAATGCTGGATGGCAGGAGCCAGCGAAATTGTGTACTCCAGCATTATGATGGAACACGGATTTATGGCACCCAATATCAATTTTGAAAACCCGGATGCAGATACCGCAGCCCTAAATATTGTAAAAAATACAACGAATAAAAATATAGATGTATTTTTGTCCAATTCATTCGGGTTTGGGGGAACCAACTCTACCCTCATTGTAAAAAAGTGGTAATTTGAGCTAATGCTAAGCATGGAGAAAATAATAAATACGACCAATGCATTTTTGGTAGATGAATTCGAGGCCGATGCGGATCTGATAACGCCGGAGGCAAGTCTCAAAGAGGTATTGGACCTGGACAGCCTGGATTATATTGATCTGGTGGTGGCCCTGGAAAGTAACTTTCATTTTAAGGTGCAACCCGGCGATTTTCTACCGCTGGTCACCTTCAACGACTTCTATAACTATATACACGCACAGATTCAGAAAAAAGAGGCGGCCTAACGCTTTGTTTTATTTTTTGACACCGGCCGCGGTACAAAGGGCAGCTTTGTTGCCACGCTCGCTTGCACACCTGTGCAGGGGTCGGCATGTTAACTCAGAAATAAAACCTTTCTGGAGATTTTAGGCTTGTTCAAAAAATGGTTATTTTTACGAAAAGGACGCATTATGGGTACCTTGATCATCGATAAAAAAAAGTTTGTTGTTATTGAAGAAAAAAAGTTTGAGAAGCTGGAGCTTTTGGCTGCCCAAAAAACGGCTTCTGCAAAAAAACTTTCACTGGTAGAAGGAAGAAAACTGGCTCATAAACTGATTGACAAGTGGTCAAAAGAGAAGTAAGGATTTTAGAGACTGCGGCCACTACGATTGCGGAAATAGCCTATTTTATTGAATCTAAAGGACTGCCCCAGACTGCCAAAAAATTTGTTAACGATATTTTCTCCTTTGTTGAAAAACTTGCAGATAAAAGGGTGGTTCATAAGCCCTGTAGTTATAATCGGTGGGCGGATCTGAATTATCGGTGTGTTTCTTATAAAAAGAAATACGTAATTGCATACTTAAATCATACAAGCGAAATTGTCATCTGCGACATTGTTTCGTTTAAAATGCTTATCTAGCAGCACAAATACAATCCGATTCAATGGCAAACTGGGACGGAAGCTCCAAGGGAAATAAACTGGGCTATAGCATCTTTATCGGTCTGCTGAAGGCAGGAGGCCCGGCGCCGGCCTATTTCCTGCTGCGGTTTGTAGCCTTTTACTATTTTTTATTCAGCACCCGGGCCAACCGGGCTATAAAATATTACCTGCACAAGCGGTTGGGGTATTCCGGCTTCAAGGCCATCCGGCTCCGTTACCGCAATTATTGCTGGTTTGGGCAGGCCCTTATAGACCGCATCGTTATGATGAGCGGCATCCGCAACCGGTTCTCTTTCGACTTTGATGGAGAAGAACACCTGCGGGAAATGGTAGCAGCCGGGAAAGGCGGCTTGCTGCTAAGCGCTCATATCGGCAACTGGGAAATTGCCGGCCATCTCCTTAAACGGCTGAATACGCGGATCAATATTGTAATGTATGACGGGGAGCACCAGCAAATAAAGGAATACCTGGATGGGGTTACCGGCGAGCGCAATGCACGGATCATCGTCATCCGGGATAATATAGCGCATATGTACGAGATCATGGAAGCGCTGAACAACAATGAGCTGGTTTGCATGCACTCCGACCGGTTTTTGGAAGGCAATAAAACATTAAGCACTTCTTTTCTCGGCGCTCCGGCCCGGTTTCCCGCAGGCCCCTTCACCATCGCATCAAAACTGCCGGTGCCCGTTTCATTTGTGTTTGCATTGAAGGAATCGCACAAACATTATCATTTTTTTGCAACCCCGGCCACCGTATACCGCCATCATCCCGAAAAAGCCGGCCCGGAGGCCATCCTGGCCGATTTTGTGGAGCAAATGACCGGAAAAGTAAAGCGTTATCCCGATCAATGGTATAACTATTACCCGTTTTGGGATGAAACCCCGTCATAAACAGCCGGTATTTTCGCTGCCACGGCTGTATTTTCCCTTTCATGAACCCGGAATGACGATTGATCCCATACAAATAACAACCGGGAGAAAAACTCCTGTTGCAAACCAAAGATTCTGTAATTTTAGCGCGTTGGCCTTGAAAAATGCCAACTGTTTATTAGAGTATGAGTATTGCTACGGACATTTTGCCCTATATCCCGCAACGGCCACCTTTTGTGATGATTCAATCGCTGGAGCGTTCGGATGACAGCGGAGCTGCAACGCAGTTTACCGTAACGGAAGATAATATCCTGGTGGCGGACGGGTATTTAAAAGAGCCCGGACTGGTGGAAAATATTGCTCAAACGGCGGCAGCCCGTATCGGCTATATCTGTAAACAGGAAAACAAACCCGTTCCCGTAGGCTTTATTGGAGCGGTACAGCAGTTAAAGATAAACCGTCTGCCTGCCATCGGGGAAGTGCTGGAAACGTCTATTCATATTAAGAACCAGGTATTCAATGCTACTATTGTGGATGGCAGCATCGCTATAAATGGCGATGTGATCGCTTCCTGCGAAATGCGCATATTTGTTGCCGGATAAAATTTTTCAACAACTTAAAACAACACAATCATGAAAAAGATCTCAACCAAAATATTGTTATTGCTTTTTGCATGTACTGCAATGGCCGGTTTAAACAGCCAGGCCCAAACCCTGAATGAAGTATTAACCAATAAGGAAACACCGATCTATTATTTTGGGATTGATTTTACAAAAGCAAAACTGATCGGGGATGCTGCCGCAAAGGCCGATGATATTGTGGCCCGCCAGTTTGACGGCATTAACGACCTGATGGTGAATGAAGCTAAAAAGTACGACATCGCCGGTGCCTTCCGCAAAGATGAAATGAACAGCGACCTGAGCTTTGTTTCAAAACGCAATCAGAAACGGGACCCGGAAACCCTGCTTTCCTCCAGCTCTGAGGATTATAACCTGTTAAAGGAAAGCGATATCACTACCCTCATAAAAGGCTTTAACACCGGTGATAAAAAAGGTACCGGGCTCTTGTTTGTGGTAGACGGAATGAGTAAACCCAAAAAAGAATTATCGGTTTGGGTAACCCTTTTTGATATCCGTTCCAAGAAAATATTGCTGACAGAACGCGTAGAAGGTTCGGTGGGCATGGGTTTCAGCTTCCGGAATTATTGGGCTACCGGGTTCAAAAAAGTCATCGACAACATCAAAAACAGTAAATACGCTGCGTGGAAATCGAAATAATGAAGGAACTTAAAGATACAACCGAAGTCCTCATCCGTTTTAACGAGGCCGATCCGCTGGGTATTGTCTGGCACGGTCATTACATCCGCTATTTTGAAGATGGCAGGGAGGCCTTCGGAAAAAAATATGGTATCGGTTATCTTGATTTTTTTAAGGAAAATGTAGTGGTTCCGATCGTTCACGCAGAATGCAATTATAAAAAATCATTGAAATTTGGCGACACCGTAGTGGTAGAAACCATTTACGAGCCCTGCGAAGCGGCCAAGATCAATTTCCGGTTTAATTTATACAAAGGGTCCGACCGGTCCCTGGTGGCAACCGGCCGCACGACGCAGGTTTTTCTGGACAAGGATACGCAAACCCTTTTATTGAACAACCCTCCGTTTTTTCAGGAGTGGAAGCAAAAATTTGTGAAGTAAAGGGAATGAAGAAGGTGTTCGTTTTATCCCGGAATATTGTTTCCCCCCTGGGAAATACAGCAAAAGAAAACATGGAAGCGCTGTGTGCGGGTAAAACGGCGGTAACGGTACACAATGATGCCGCCCGAAGCCCGGTACCTTTTTGTGCCGCACTGATGGATCCAGCATTTTTTCAGCAAGCCCCGGCTGCCTTTACTCCTTTTGAGGCGCTTACAGTCGCCTCTATGGAGGATGCAATCCGGCAGGCGGAGATCGATCCGTCCGATCCGGACACTGCATGGATCCTTTCTACCACCAAGGGTAATATCGGGCAGCTGGAACAACAGCCGGTTACCCGTGCACTAAAAAACGAAGTGGCTTTAACCGTTTCTGCCCAAAAACTTTCGGCGCATTTTGGATTTGTAAACCGGCCGGTGATCGTTTCCCACGCCTGTATCTCCGGAACCCTGGCCATTATTACGGCCAGGCGGATGCTGGAGGCCGGCAAATACAAAACGGTGGTGGTGGCCGGTGCGGACCTGATCACCCGCTTTATCCTTTCGGGATTTCAATCGTTTCACGCGGTGAGCGACGTGCTTTGTAAGCCGTTTGATGCCGATCGAAACGGAATTAACCTGGGGGAGGCAGCAGCTACGGTTGTCCTTTCTACCCAACCGCCTGCTGCAGCAAACCCGATCGTTATAAGCGGCGGCGGGGTAAGCAATGATGCCAATCATATCTCCGGACCTTCCCGGACGGGGGAGGAACTGTTTATGGCAATCGATCGCGCCATGAAAGAAGCGGGAACGGATGCCGCAGCAATCGACTTTATCTCCGCCCACGGAACGGCTACCGTTTATAACGACGATATGGAAAGCCGGGCGATCAACCTTGCCGGATTGCAATCGGTTCCCGTAAACAGTCTGAAAGGCTACTACGGGCATACCCTGGGCGCAGCGGGCCTGCTGGAAACCGTTATCGGTATTGAGTCGCTGAGTAACCAGGTCATCATTCCCACTATGGGATTTGAAACCCCCGGCACTGTGGAGCCCATTCATGTTTGCAGCAAGCTTACTAAAACGCCGGCACATGCGTTCCTGAAAACAGCATCCGGTTTTGGCGGTTGCAATGCTGCCATTGTGGTTCAAAAAACGCAGGACTGATAAGGAACTGCCTGAGATTGCAGGGATGCGGAAACGATAACCCGGATCCGAACAATAAATTTTTTTAAACTTAAATAATGATAGATTTCTACAAAGGAGAACATTATTCAGCGATGGAGGGAAAACACATGGCGCAGATCATTGCCCATGGGCCAATTGTATTTCAGGTAGCGCGTGTGTTAAGAGATAAACAGATATTAAAAGTAATCGAAGAAACACGTAGCAAGGGAATCGCGTTAAAAGATATTTGTGAAAAAGTAGGTCTTTCCGAATACGCCGTACGGGTATTGCTGGAGGCCGGTTTGGGAATGCACCTGGTAAAATATACGGAAGATGAGAAATTTGCATTGACAAAAACCGGTTATTTCATCCTGCACGATCCGCTTACCAATGTGAACATGAATTTTGTACAGGACATTTGTTATAAAGGAATGTACCATCTTGAAGAAGCCATTGAAACCGGAAAACCGGCCGGGCTGCCCGAGCTGGGCAACTGGTCTACCGTATACGAAGGCCTTTCACAATTAAACCCGCAACAACAAAAAAGCTGGTTTGAATACGATCATTTCTTTTCAGATATCGCGTTCCCCGCGGTTTTAAAACATATTTATAAGCCGGAAAATCATATTAAGAAATTGCTGGAAATAGGTGGCAATACCGGCAAATGGGCGCTGGCATCCACCAAATTTGATAAGGAGGTAGCCATTACCATCGTGGATCTGCCCGGGCAGGCGGCCATGGCAAAAAAGAATATTGAAGATCTGGGATTAAGCGACCGGGTTGACTTCTATCCGGCCAATGTGCTGGATGAATCCGTGGTATTTCCCGCCGGATATGATGCGGTTTGGATGAGCCAGTTCCTGGATTGTTTTTCGGAAGAGGAGATCGTGTCCATTATGAAACGGTGCGGTGCCGCATTGAATGATGATGGAAGTATTTATATCCTGGAGGCATTCTGGGATAACCAGCGCTTCGAAACTTCGGCATTCTGTATTCAGCAGCTGTCCATTTATTTTACCGCTATCGCCAACGGTAACAGCCAGATGTATGACTCCAGGGTGTTTAAAAAATGCGTGGAAAAAGCAGGCTTTGAGATCGTGGAGCAGATAGAGGGCATCGGGCTCAGCCATACCTTACTGAAATGTAAAAAGAAGGGCTAACTTTGATTGCTGAAGGAAGGCCATCATAACAAATAGAAACTTTAAATCAGAATTGAAAATATGCAAAGGGAACAAACAGATGTACTGGTAATTGGCGCAGGGCCCGCAGGAACCGTGGCCGGAGCCATTGTAAATAAAGCAGGATACAAGGTTCGGGTGGTGGAGAAAATGAAATTCCCGCGCTTTGTTATCGGGGAAAGCCTGTTGCCGCGTTGTATGGAAGCGCTGGAAGAAGCAGGATTGCTGGAAAGTGTGTTGAAAATGGGCTTTCAGCGGAAAACGGGTGCTAAGTTTGTACGCAACGGTGTGGTTTGTGATTATTCTTTTTCTGATCAGTTTACCGACGGCTGGGATCATGCTTACCAGGTAACCCGTGCCGACTTTGACCAGGCGCTGGCAGATGGACTGGAAGCACAGGGCGTGCCCATTGAATACGAAACCACCGTTACCGCCATCCAGTTCAATGAAGATGGATCGTCTGTTACCACCGTTACCGATAACGCCGGTAATGAAAAACAGATCGAGGCAAAATTTATCATTGACGGAAGCGGCTATGGACGGGTGATTCCCCGTTTGTTTGGCCTGGATAAACCATCGAACCTGGCTCCGCGGAAAGCACTGTTTGTGCATATTAAAGATGTAAACCGCCAGATGGATGATGAACCAGACCGTATTACCGTAATTGTACATAAACCCGATGTATGGGTATGGGTGATTCCCTTTGCTACCGGTGTTACCTCTGTAGGATTTGTAGGAGACCCCGCCTTTTTTGAAAAATATACCGGCACGCCCGAAGAGCAGATGCGGGCGGTGATTGCCGATGAGCCGTATATAGCCGAACGGATGAAGGACGTGGAGTTTTTATGGGAGCCCAAGATCCTGCAATCCTGGTCCAGCACTACCGAAAAGTTCTATGGAAATGGCTTTGTATTAACCGGCAATGTGACCGAATTCCTGGATCCGGTGTTTTCTTCCGGAGTAACCCTGGCTACGGTTTCGAGCCAGATTGCTGGGAAACTGGTTGTACGTCATTTAAAAGGAGAATCGGTTGACTGGGATAAAGAATATACAGAAGTGATGATGCAGGGGGTAAACACCTTTAGAAGCTATGTGATGGGCTGGTACGATACCACACTGCATACGATCTTCTTTGCAAACGATCAGAACCCCGAGATCAAAAAAATGATCTGCTCGGTATTGGCCGGATACGTTTGGGATACTGACAATCCATATGTAAAAGAGCATGATACGGCATTGCACAAACTGGCTAAAACCATCCGGCTCCGGGACAGTATCGAATATATTAACAACGGATTTAAAGACAAAGCGTAGCAGGTTGCGTGAAAGCCAGTATGCAGATTACATCGGCAGTAATTGTAAGGGAAGGGAGCGTTGTAAAAGATGCATCCGTTGTTTTCAGAAGCACTGAAACCGGGAGCGCGTTCTTAAATGCCGCCTACGAGGCGCTTGAAGTACTGTATCCCCGCTTTTATAAAATGGACCTGCTCAGCAAAACAGGAACCATTGCGGCGGATGTGTTGTTAAAGCAGCGTACCGATCTGGAGCAGTGGCGGCCGGAAGACACCGGGATGGTGCTCAGCAACCGGAACGCCAGTATAGAAGCCGATGTGCAGTACCTGGAAGCTTCAAAAGCGTATCCGAGTCCGGCGCTGTTTGTGTACACACTGCCCAATATTGTGATCGGGGAAATCAGCATCCGGTATAAATTCAAAGGGGAAAATGCCTTTTTTATTTCAGAAACCTTTGATGCCGATTGGATGCATTGGTACGTAGCGGACCTGATGCAGCGGAACCTTTTGAAAGTATGCATTTGCGGGTGGATCGACGTAGTGGACGAACGGCCCGAGGCGTGTCTCTTCCTGGTGGAGCAGGCGCCATCCGCAACGGGGCACCATTTTACCGCGGAAAACCTGCGGAGTATTTATAATAAAGATTATGGAAAATAAGCAAGAACTGATACAACGCTTAAAGGAGCAAATCATTAAGCAGTTAAAACTGGAAGACAAGAAGCCCGAAGATATCGGGGATCATGATCCGCTGTTTGTGGAAGGGTTAGGACTGGACTCTATTGATGCGCTGGAACTGATTGTACTGCTGCAGCAGGAGTACAATATCAAATTAAAGAACGCGGAAGAAGGCCAGGACGTATTTCGCTCCATTGATACGATGGCGGATTATATCCTGGAACATTCGGCTTCGTAGATAAGGTGAATCGTCAATGGTAAATCGGCAATAAATGCTGAATTGCTTACGGTCAGCTTTTCACGATCTACCAAGTTCTCACCATTTAATATCCAACATGTCAAAGGAACAAACGGTTTATATAGGAGGGGTCGGCGTTATCTCAGCAATCGGGAATAATGTTGCCGAGAATCTGGATGCGCTGGTTTCGGGCCGGGCCGGGATGCAGGCTATGCAGCGGCTGCAATCGGTGCATAAAGATACGCTGCCGGTAGCCGAAGTTTCACTCTCCAATGAAGCGCTGGCCGCAAGGGCAGGATTGCCGGATACCATCAGCCGTACGGCCTTGTTAAGTGCCGTAGCCGCTAAGGAAGCGATTGCCGATGCGGATATCGAATATTCAAAATGGCGCACTGGCTTTATTTCCGCCAATTCGGTAGGGGGTATGGATAAAACCGAAGATTTCTTTCCGGGCTTTTTGGAGGATGCCGGTAGCGGTGATCTGAAAATGGTGGTAAACCATGAATGCGGAGCCGTAACGGAAGTAGTGGCGGATGCGTTGGGCATTAACGATTTTGTAACTACCATCAGTACGGCCTGTTCTTCTTCTGCCAACAGCATCTTTTTAGGTGCACGAATGATCCGGCAGGGATTGCTGGATGTGGTGATAGCCGGTGGCACCGATGCATTGACCCGGTTTACCTTAAACGGGTTTAACACGTTAATGATCCTGGACCAGGAATACTGTCAGCCTTTTGATGAAAATCGCAGGGGGCTTAACCTTGGTGAAGGTGCGGGGTACGTGGTATTGATGTCTGAGGCGGTGGCCGCCACATTGCACAAAAAGCCTTTCTGCGCCCTCAGCGGGTGGTGCAATGCCAATGATGCCTATCACCAAACGGCCTCTTCGCCTACAGGTACGGGCTCACTACTGGCAATGAAAGGCGCCCTTAAAAAAAGCGGCCTCTCCCCGGCAGCTATCAGCTATATCAATCTTCATGGAACCGGAACCCAAAACAATGATATCGCCGAAGGCACAGCCATTGCCACGTTATTTGAGGGGAATTATCCGCCCATGAGTTCTACCAAATCCTTTACCGGTCATACATTGGGTGCCAGCGGTGCCATTGAAGCGGTATACGCGGTACTGGCTATCCGGGAAGGCCTCGTGTTTCCCAGTCTGCGGCTGCAAACGCCTATGAAAGACCTGCCGTTTTCTGTAACCACCGTCCTGGAGAAAAAGAAGATCGATCATGTATTATCCAATTCCTTTGGATTTGGGGGTAACTGCAGTTCGCTGGTATTTTCAAGAACTGCTTTCAATCATCTGTAATATTTAATCGCTTGTACATTCAATCTGCATATGCCGTATCTCCGCAGGGTTCATTTAGCGAACTGCTGGAAAGCCCTGCACAATACCGGGGCGACCGGCTGACCTGTAAGGAGCCGGATTACTCAAAATATATTGATTCGAAGCTGATCCGGCGGATGAGCCGCATCATCAAAATGGGCGCCGCAGCAGCCATGGAATGTCTTCAGCAGGCAAACGTAACCATGCCCGATGCGATTACCACCGGTACAGCTTATGGTTGCCTGGCCGATACCGATCAGTTCCTTACCCGCATGGTGGAGTTTAAGGAAGAACTGTTATCGCCTACCGCTTTTATTCAGTCTACCCATAATACCGTGGGCGCCCAGATTGCCCTGATGCTGAAATGCCATCATTATAATAATACGTATGTGCACCGCGGTTCTTCTTTTGAAGCCGCTTTAACGGATGCCATCGGATTGATTGGAGAAGGGGAGGCCCAAACGGCGCTGGTAGGTGGCGTAGATGAGATCATAGAAAAAAGTCATGCCATCTTAAGCCGGTTTGATCTGTATAAAAAAGACGGTGATACCGCAAACCTGATCGGAGATCCTGAAAAAGGTACCATGGCGGGCGAAGGGGCCGCTTTTTTCCTGCTCAACAGCAACCGGGAAGCAGGATGCCTTGCAAAGCTGGATGCCTTTCAAAACTGGTATAAACCCAAGGTTCCGGCGGCCACATTAGTAGAAGATTTTTTAAAAAGACACGAGGCTCCGGCCGGTTCTATCGATCTGGTGATTACCGGAGCGAACGGCGATGCGCGCTATGACGGCGTTTATGAAGCATTAAAGCAATCGGTATTGAATGCCATCCCTGCTATAACATATAAACAATTTTGCGGAGAATATCCTACATCCGCCGCCTTTGCACTTTGGATGGCCGCAATGATTGTGAGTACGGGTAAAGTGCCGGGTGCCGCAGCTCTTGCCGCACCCAAAAGAGTGCTGGTCTTCAATAACTATAAGCAGTTATATCCCTCGCTTTACTTATTGTCGGCATGTTAAATTTCAGAAATACCACGATCGGCTTTCTGCTGCTGCTGGCCTTGCTTACATACCTTTATTTACAGCAGGGATGGCCCTGGTATGGGTTTTTTATATTGGTGGTGGTATATACGCTCCTGCTTTTTTATGGGAGCTTTTATATCGGATCCAACTTCTATATGCCGGTGATCTGCAAGGGCATAACGGATAACAAAAAGGTGGCGATCAGTTTTGACGATGGTCCCCTGGAAAAATATACCCCGGAAGTACTCGCCATCTTAAAAGAGCGGCAGGTTCCGGCTACCTTTTTTTGCATTGGTTACCGCGCTGCCGAACACGAAGAGCTGCTGAAGCAGATCCTTGCAGAGGGCCATATTGTGGGAAACCACTCCTATTACCACGATTTTTGGTTTGATATGCACGGTTCTAAAAGAATGATGGCCGAGTTGCAACAAATGCAGGCCCTGGTGCATCATATAACCGGAAGACAAATGAAATGGTTCCGGCCACCTTATGGAGTTACCAATCCCAATGTACGCAAAGCCACCCAGGCAATGGGGTATACCGCCATCGGCTGGAATGTGCGCTCACTGGACACGATGATCAGAGACGAGGATAAATTACTGCAAAAAGTGAAGAAAGAGCTGAAGCCGGGTGCGGTTTTTTTGTTTCATGACACCAGTCACGCAACAGTACATATACTTCCAACGTTTTTAACATTTGTTAAAGAACAGGGATATGAGATTGTATCCCTTGATAAATTGATAAATTTGCAGCCCTATGCGTAAACTTTTTTTTATGCTGTTGCTGGGTGTTATGACAGCTCCCGGTTTTGCCCAATATAAGCCGGTAGGCAATGAGGGGGCGGTAAAAGCACGGTTTGCAGCAGCAGCAAAGCAAATAAACAGTATTGCCAGCGATTTTACCCAGGTAAAAACGCTGAGCATGCTTTCTGAGAAGGTAACCTCAAAGGGAAAATTCTACTTTAAAAAGAGCAGCCAGGTACGGATGGAGTATACTTCCCCATACCAGTACCTGATGGTTATCAATGGCAGTAAAGTAAGCATTAAGGACGGGCAGAAGACCAGTAAGATGTCTGCCGGTTCCAGCAAGATGTTTCAGCAGGCTAACCAGCTGATGATGGATTGTGCCAGGGGAACCGTTTTTGACAATCCTAATTTTTCGGTAAAACTGCTGGAGAACGGGAACAGCTATCTGGCTGATATGACCCCTGTAACCAAAGAAATGAAAACACTTTTTAAGTCGGTAAAAGTGGTCCTGCAAAAAACAAACTTCCTGGTAAGCCAGGTGCAAATGGTAGATAACCGGGGCGATCAAACAACCATCAATTATTCCGGTCAACAATTAAATACCGTCCTTTCAGATGCGCTGTTTACTATTCGTTAGTTTATGGCTGCTGGGCAGCTGTGCGCCGGCCGTTTATAAAAAATTGCAACGCGCAGAAGGTACCAGCGCCTGTATTGCCGCGTTCAAACCTCATATACAGCGGGCATTGTACCAGGCATCCGTAGATGTGGCCGGCAATCATCTGAGCGGGCTGTTACTCATTAAGGAGATGCCCGACAGTTCCACCCGTATTGTTTTTACCAACGAGGCCGGGTTTAGTTTTTTTGATTTTGAATTTTCCCATAACAACGGATTTATCGTGCACAGCATCATTCCCAAAATGGATAAGGAGGCGGTGCGGAAAACCCTTCGCAAAGACTTTGAGCTGCTGCTAATGGATATGGTGGATACCACCACCGTTTCATCGGTTTTTCAAAAGGGAGCAGAACGCTATCATGCATTTTATGTGGGTGCGGATGTATATTATTATATTACAGACGACCGGTGCGGGCAGCTGATCCGGATGGAGCGCGGAAGCCGGAAGCGGAAAGTGCTGGAAGCTACCAGGGGCATTTTGAAGGATGGAATACCGGAAAGCCTTAACATCCGGCATACGAACTTTAATTTTACCATCGATTTAAAAAGGATATACGACCATGCTGAAGAATGATTTGTACACGGTAACCGCCTTTGAAAATAATATGGGCACGGTAGCTGCAGCTATCAGCCTGAATACGGCGCATCCCATCTTTAACGGCCATTTTCCGGGGCAACCGGTGTTGCCGGGCGTTTGCATGATGCAGATCGTAAAGGAGCTTACTGAAGAGGCAACGGGTAAAAAACTGTTCCTGAATGATGCGGCGCAATGTAAATTTTTATCGATGGTAGATCCGGGGAAAACACCGGAACTACAGGTAACGATCGATTATAAAGAACCCAGCGAAGATAGAGTGGCAATTGTTGCCGTATTGAAAAGTACCGAAGCCACGTTTTTTAAGATGAGTGCCAACCTGTTGATTGTTTAATAGACGGAGTTCCTGAGTTTTTTCAGATCGGTTTGCCACAGCTGCGCAGATGATTGAATTGCGGGGGTAATCAGTGAATCTGCGGCATTGCTATAGTTGATTGAAAGATAAACCCGGTCAGCGTTTCAGTCCACCGATCAGGTGCTGTACCCTATTTTCTTCGATGATTTCCGCACTATGGGTGTTAGTGCTTTCTGCCGGCATTTCGACCGCAGCAGTATATTAAAATTGCCGCAGACGCGCAGATGATTAAACGTGAGGGATGCTATCAGCGAATTTGCGGCATTGCGATAATTGAAAGATAAACCCGGTCAGAGTTTCAGTCCCCCGATCAGGTGCTGCACCATATTTTCTTCCATGATTTCCGCACTGTGGGTTTTGGCACTTTTCTGCCAGAATTCCAGGCCACGAACAGAAGACAGGATATTCAGCACCACTACATAAGGAAGCACTGGTTTGAACTCCTTATTATCGATGCCCTGCTGCACAATGGATTCGATTTTTTTTACATACCGGCGGCGTTCACTTACAAATTCGCCCAGTTTTTCTTCATCCAGGTGCATCCATTCGCTCACCATTACGGAATAGGATTCAAAATGATCGATCATCATTTTGGTATGAAAACGGATCAGGGATTCGATCTTTTGCAGCGAAGTACCCGCAGGATCCATATTGTCGAGCTGTTCCCGGCAGTCACGCGCGATCGAAAAAATGATCTCTTCCAGGATCTCACTTTTGGAGTGGATATGATTGTAAAGACTGGCAGCTTCGATGCCTATTTTTTCGGCAAGGTCACGCATGGAAGTACCGGCATATCCTTTTTCCCGGAACATCCGCGCAGCTGTTTTAAGAATTTCTTCTTTTTTGGATGATCGTTTACGTGTTGTGGTGGCCATGTTTCAAAACTATGCTTTTTATCCAAAATATAGACAAGTTATTTTATAAATGCCACCGGGGAAGCGAAACCTGCAAAACCTGGGTGTGAAACATTAAACTTCAGACGAATAAGTAGTAACTTTGCCGCCGTATTTTAAAACAAAAACAACATTCATGTCTGTGATTACAGTGGGCACTATGGCCTTTGATGCTATTGAAACCCCTTTTGGAAAAGCAAATAAAATTGTGGGCGGTTCTGCCACTTATGCGGCCTATGCAGCCAGCTACTTTGTAAAACCGGTTCAGCAGATCTCCATTATCGGGTACGATTTCCCGGAGGAGGAGCTGGAATCGCTGAAAGCCAGAGGGGTACAGCTGGACGGGGTGGAAAAAGTAGCCAACAAAAAGTCTTTTTTCTGGAAAGGCCTTTATCATGAAGATATGAACACCCGTGATACGCTGGTAACGGACCTGAATGTGCTGGAAGATTTTGATCCCAGGGTTCCGGACAGCTACCAGGGTGCCGAATTCCTGATGCTGGGAAACCTGATGCCAAAACTGCAGATCAGTGTGATTGACCAGCTTAAGCAAAAGCCCAAACTGATCGTGCTGGACACCATGAACTTCTGGATGGAAACCGCAATGCCGGATCTTGAGGAGGCGCTGAAACGGGTAGATCTGTTAATGGTGAATGATTCGGAGGCCCGCGAGCTTACACACCAGTATTCCCTGGTAAAAGCGGCGAAAAAGATCCGGGAAATGGGCCCGAAATACCTGATCATTAAAAAAGGCGAGAACGGAGCCCTGCTGTTTTATGAAGATAAAGTGTTTTTTGCACCGGCGTTTCCACTGGAAGACGTATTTGATCCAACCGGTGCGGGCGATACTTTTGCCGGTGGATTTATTGGTTATCTGGCAAAAACCGGCGATATCAGCTTCAATAACATGAAAAAAGCCATCATTGTAGGTTCGGCCATGGCAAGCTTCTGCGTAGAAAAATTCGGTAATACCCGTTTGAAGGAACTGACCGCCGAAGAGTTAAACAGCCGGATTCAGTTATTCAGGGAGCTTACCAGCTTTGAAACGGAGCTGGGCATCGACCTGTAAGATTTTTGAAAACTACAGATCTGGGTTAGCCTGGTGCCTGGCATCAGGCCAACCATCCCAAAAAATCGGTGAATGACGGGGCCGGATACAACGTTTGGCGGGCTGTTTGTAATCTATAAATAAAAAAAGATGACAGCTACAAAAAAATCTCCATCCCTGTTGTTTTGTATCCTTATGGATATTATCGGGTGCCTTTCCTTTACCATACCGGGTGTAGGTGAGTTTGCGGATGTGATCTGGGCGCCCGTTTCCGCCATAATACTGGCCAAAACCTTTGGAGGCACCCGGGGTATGTTTGGCGGGGTTTTTAATTTTATGGAAGAAATATTACCGGGTACAGATATCATCCCCACATTTACCATCATGTGGTTACTGACCAACAAAATGCCGTTTTTTAATAAAAAATCAGGCGTTATACCTGTAAAAGCCCGGTAAGCCCGGCTGACCACGAGGCATTTCCTCATTTCCTGGCAACGGTCATGGTGCACAGGTATCCGGCGGTATCGGACGGGAAACGATGTTATACCCGGCAAGCGGGATAACAGGCCCGGCCCATACGGAAGAAATTAATTTTGCCAGTTATATATTTCCCTTATACCTTTGCCGTCCGATGATGATAAAGAAGCATACAAAGTTTACCAAAAAGAGTCCTTAGGAAGGTCAGTGGTTTTTGTGTGTCAACATAAATTTTTAACAGACCTTCCGCAAAGCGGAAGGTTTTTTTTTAACGATAAACAGTAAAAACAACAATGAGAGTAGCCGTAGTTGGTGCCACTGGCCTGGTAGGCACCAAAATGTTACAGGTCCTGGCCGAAAGAAATTTTCCCGTATCGGAACTGATTCCCGTTGCTTCAGAAAGAAGCGTGGGAAAGGAAGTAGAATTTAAGGGTACCAAATATAAAGTGGTGGGCATGGAAGCAGCTATTGCTGCCAAACCCAATGTAGCCCTGTTTTCAGCAGGCGGCGGAACATCTACGGAATGGGCTCCAAAATTTGCGGCTGCCGGCATTACGGTGGTAGATAACTCTTCTGCATGGCGCATGGACCCTAAAGTGCCACTGGTGGTACCGGAGATCAATGCGGATGTGCTTACCAGCAACGATAAGATCATTGCAAATCCCAACTGTTCTACAATACAAATGGTGGTGGCCCTGGCACCGCTGCACAAAGCATATAATGCAAAACGCATCGTGGTTTCTACCTATCAAAGCGTTACCGGAACCGGTGTTAAGGCCGTAAGCCAGCTGAAAGGCGAACGGCTGAAAGAAGTGGCCGGAAAAGAAGAAGGCTACGAAATGGCCTATAAATATCCCATCGATCTGAATGTGATCCCGCAAATTGATGTATTCCTGGATAACGGCTATACAAAGGAAGAAATGAAAATGGTCAATGAAACTAAAAAGATCATGCGTGATGATGCCATCCGGGTAACGGCCACTACAGTGCGTATTCCGGTAATGGGCGGGCACAGTGAAGCGGTGAATATTGAGTTTGAGAATGATTTTGACCTGGCAGAAGTACGTCATTTACTGGAAACAGCGCCGGGTGTTGTGGTAACCGACGATTTGGCCAACCAGCATTACCCCATGCCGATGGATGCGCATGAAAAAGACGAGGTTTTTGTAGGACGTATCCGCAGGGATGAATCGCAGCCCAATGCCCTGAACCTTTGGGTAGTAAGCGATAACTTACGCAAAGGAGCTGCCACCAATGCAGTTCAGATTGCAGAATACCTGGCAGCGAATAATCTTATATAAATAATGGCTGATGGGTCATCGTTTATAGGAACTCCTATGAACGATGCCCCATCTACTATGAACGATTCTTCGTTACTTTGCAGCTTCTATGTCAGATTTAGCACAGCAAATAGATAAAAATCGCCTGCCGCGTCATATTGCCATTATTATGGATGGCAACGGACGCTGGGCACAGGAACAGGGGCAGGACCGGCTTTTTGGCCATTACCACGGGGTGGAAAGCGTTCGGAATATTGTTGAAGGAGCCGCGGAGCTGGGCATCGAATACCTCACCTTATATGCGTTCAGTACAGAGAACTGGGACCGGCCGGAATATGAAGTAGTGGGGTTGATGGAACTACTGGTGTCTACCATCCGCAAGGAGGCCGAAGTGTTGCACCGGAATAAAATACGCCTGCACGTGATCGGCGATATGAGCATGATGCCGGATAACGCCCGTAAGGAATTGAACGAAGCGCTGGAAATGACCGCTCAAAACACCGGTTTAAACCTGATCATGGCGCTTAGCTACAGCGGGCGCTGGGAGCTGCTGAATGCCGTAAAACAGGTGGCCCGCGATGTGCAGAACGGGCAGCTGGATGTGGATGCGATCACCCAGGAAGTATTGCAGCAATACCTATGTACCCGGGCGTTTCCGGATCCGGAGCTCATGATCCGCACCAGCGGGGAGTACCGGATCAGTAATTTTTTACTGTATCAGCTGGCATATGCCGAGCTCTATTTTACCGATGTGCGCTGGCCCGATTTCCGGAAAGAGAACCTCTATGCGGCCATTGTTGATTACCAGAGCCGGGAACGAAGATTCGGGAAAACATCGGCGCAAATAACGTAATTGCTTCCTGTTTGTTTGCGAAAACCGTCCCATACGGCAAATACTGGCTCTTTTTAACATACAGTTTCCAAATTTTACCGTTAATTTGCCGCCGCAATGGGAATGAAGTGTGTTGGATGCCAGGCCGTCATTTGCCTGCTTTTTGCCGGAGAAAAAGCGACAGATGGTAACAGGGCAAGGAATTTTAAGGGCTTCCTGCTTTGCAAAAAAAATTGATTACCGTAATACATTAACCCTTATATGCGTTTTTTTATATACAAAGTTTGTATTTTATCCATATTTTCTTTTGCGGTAAATCATACCCTTGCCCAGGTAGACACTACACCCGTAACCTCGGTTGACCCGAGGTTGCAGGAATTTTTGAATGCCACCACTCCCCGGGAGTATGTAATTTCCGATATAAAGATAAAAGGAGCTACCAACCTCGACTCTTCCATCGTGTTATCCGTTTCCGGCATCCAGAAAGGACAGCAGTTCATGTACCCGGGATCGGATATTTTTTCGCGGGCCATTCACAATCTGTGGAAACAACAGCTTTTTGCAGATGTTAAAGTGTATGTGACCCATGTGGATAATGAAAAAGTGCGTATTGAAATTGCAGTTACCGAGCGCCCCCGGCTCGGAAATTTTAAATTTGAAGGCGTTAAGAAAACCGAGATCGAGGAACTGACCAAAAAAATTGGCCTTGTAAAGCAGCGCATCCTGTCGGAAAGCGTTCGCCAGAATATTTACCAGGTGGTAAAAACCTATTTTGAAGATAAAGGCTACTATGATATCATCACGAACCTGGATGAATCAAAAGATCCGGTTTACCCCAACTCTACGTTCCTGACGATCAAGATCAATAAAGGCAAAAAAGTGAAGATCGATGAGGTGAATTTCTTTGGTAATGAGAGCGTGGACGCCCTGAAGCTAAAAAAACAGATGAAGGGCACCAAGGAGCGCACCCGGATGTCGCTGTATCCTTCTAAATATGTAAGCCCCTACGGTGCCCGCCAGGTATACAGCTTTAATGAATACATGGGCGATTACGGCTTTCTTACCGGAACCAAAACCTTAAAAGTACTGGACCCGTATTTCCGGTTCAAATTCTTCAGCTCCTCTAAATTCAACAATAAGAAATATGCGGAGGACAAAGAAAAAGTAATTAAATATTTTAACTCCAAAGGATACCGTGATGCCCAGATCATTGCAGATACGCAGGTGATCCAGAATAACCAGATGTATGTGGACCTGAAGGTAAATGAAGGGCATAAATACTACTTTGGGGATGTTACCTGGAAGGGAAACTCAAAATTCTCCGATACGGTATTGAACAGCATCCTGGGCATTAACAAAGGCGATATTTATGATGCCACCGTATTA
Source organism: Niabella pedocola (assembly GCF_021044425.1). GTDB lineage: Bacteria > Bacteroidota > Bacteroidia > Chitinophagales > Chitinophagaceae > Niabella > Niabella pedocola. The sequence continues at coordinate 51,036 of NZ_JAJNEC010000006.1, forward strand.
AATAAAAAGCTGGGCCTGGAACCCAGCCAGGATGTATATGATATTACCACGCTTTATAACGATGAAGGATACCTGTTTTTTAATGTAACGCCGGTAGAAACAAAGATTTATAACGATACCATTGATCATGAGATCCGTATCCAGGAAGGACCCATCGCACGGATCAAAAATGTGGTGATCATGGGGAACGAGCGCACCAAGGATCATGTGGTACGCCGGGAACTGCGCACCATACCGGGAGAGCTGTTCAGCCGTACGGACCTGATGCGTTCTATACGCGAGCTGAATACGCTGAACTACTTTGAGCAGGAATCCATCAACCCGCAGCCGGTTCCGAACCAGGCAGACGGAACGGTGGATATCAACTGGAAGCTGAAAGAGAAATCTTCAGACCAGCTGGAACTTTCGGCCGGATGGGGCGGTGGTATTGGTCTTACCGGAACATTGGGGGTTACTTTTAACAATTTTTCGATCCGGAATATCTGGAAAAAAGAAGCCTGGGATCCGTTGCCGGTAGGTGATGGCCAGAAGCTGAGCCTGCGCGTACAGTCAAACGGAAGGGTGTACCGGTCTTACAACTTCTCCTTTACCGAGCCCTGGCTGGGAGGTAAAAAACGGACCTCGCTGACCTTGGGTTATAATAACACAAAATATAACGCCTCTTTCTATGATCCTTACAGCACCGGCGGATACCGGTTCTCAAGAGATACTTCGCTGACCGTAAACGGGATCAGCGTAGGATTGGGTAAGGTATTGAAATGGCCGGATGACTACTTCACCATTGGTTATACCGTGGCCTATACCCGGTATAAAGTGCGGAAAATGGGATACCAGTACGGGCTTCCCTTTAATGACGGGGTATCCAATAACCTGAGCTTCAAATTGAGCCTGAGCCGTTCGTCGGTATCAGATCCGATATTCCCCAGAAGCGGTAGCGAAATCACCGCCAGTGTTCAGGCTACACCGCCGTACTCTGCTTTCAAATCTTCGGTGGCGATGGCCGATTCTGCCCAGTATAAAAATGTGGAATATCACAAATGGCGTTTTGGCGCACAATGGTATGTGCCGTTGGGACGTCCCAAGGGAGAAGATAAGAACCGTCAGTTTGTACTGAAGCTGGCCGCCAAATACGGTTTTATGGGCCGGTATAACAAAAACCTGAATTACTCTCCGTTCGAACGCTTCCAGCTGGGAGATGCCGGTATGAGTAATACCTATTCTTTAACTGGTTTTGATATCATCGCCCAGCGGGGTTATCCTGTTTACAACAGCTCGGATCCTACCGTAAACCCGGATAACGGCAGCGGTGGCGATACCCGTAACATGTTCATTATTTTTAACAAATACCAGGCAGAACTGCGTTACCCGCTGGTAACCAACCCGGGAAGTACCATTTATGGGCTTGCCTTCTTTGAAGCAGCCAACGGCTGGCACGATTATAAGGAATACAATCCATTCAAACTGCGCCGCAGTGTGGGCTTAGGTATGCGTTTTTACCTGCCAATGTTCGGACTGCTTGGGTTTGATTATGGTATCGGTCTTGACCGGTTGGTGCCGGGGCAGGGCTTGAAAAATGCCGGCAAGTTTACCTTTATGCTCGGATTTGAGCCTGAGTAAACCTTTTCGCTGCATTTTGCATCTAGTAAGTATAGAAAAACCAATTTGTATATGAAACAACTCGTTGCGCTGGCCCTGGGCCTGTTCTTTACAGCATCTGCTGCCATGGCTCAAAAGTATATCATCATCGATACCCGTTATATATTTGATAAAATGCCGGAGTACAAGCAGGTACAGACAGCCGTTAGCAATACAGCGGCCACCTGGCAAAAAGAAATCGACCTGAAACAGGAGGTTTTAGATAAAGCATACGATGAGTACGATTCCCAGCAAAGCATGTTAAGCGCTGATGCCCGGAGAAAAAAAGAAGATGATCTTTTTAAAAAAGAGCGGGAACTGCGTGATCTTCAAAAGAAACGCTTTGGTTTTGAAGGAGATCTGTTTAAAAAGCGACAGGAGCTGATGAACCCCCTGCAGGAGAAGGTAAACCGGGCGGTTCAAAAGCTGGTGATCGAAAAGGGATATGACCTGGTTTTGGATAAAAGTGAGGGGAAATCCATTATATTTGCCGACCCGAAATTGGACAAAAGTGATGAAGTATTGAAATTACTTTCGGTAAAATAAACAATCCGTCAACACTTCTGAAACAATTCAGACATAAAAAAAACAATAAACTTAAAAACCGTCCGGCCCTGCTTCAGCGGGAGCGGACAAACAAAAAAAATTAAATGAAACGAATAAAATTTCTTGCCCTGGCATTGGGAATGGTTGTGATGGGTGCAACTACAGCTTCCGCTCAAAAAATCGGTTACGTTGATATACAAGGGCTGGTAGGCGCATTGCCCGAAGCTCAGGCCACTCAGCAAAAGCTGGAAAAATGGGCTCAGGATTCAGTTGGCGGAGAATATACAAGACTCAGCGAAGAGATTAAAGAAAAGGATTCCCTGATAAAAGATCCTAAAACTTCAGCGTCTATCAAGAAAATGGCAGAAGAAAAACTGGGTCAGTTACAAATGCAGGCGGCTAACTGGCAACAGTATGCCCAGCAAATGATCCAGGGAAAACAGGCCGAACTTTTTCAGCCGCTGTTTAAGAAAGTAACCGACGCGGTACGTGCTTATGCAAAGGAAAAAGGATATACGTATGTGTTGCATGATGAGGTGATTTTTGACGCACCTCAGGCGGATAACCTGTCTTTACCGGTTGCACAAAAACTGGGAATTAAAGTAAACCAGGCTCCGGCAGCTGGTGGAGCAGCACCTGCTGCAGGTGGTACCACCCCGGCACCAAAGAAATAAGAGCGTATAAAAATTATTATATAAAGCGATGCTGGTTTACCAGCGTCGCTTTTTTATTTGGAGTATTTTCCAAAGGAGATTTCAAAAGCGGAATGGCTCAATGGTCGTTACCAGCCGGTTGATGACTACAGCTAAAATAAATATCCGGTTTCCGGAAGCTGCAATCTCAAACGGCAGTGTGCAATGCAGTTGAAGACAGGCAGGTGTTTATACTTAAGCTTCATGCCGCCCGATGGCTGCGGCTATTTCAGCATATATCCTGGCAGCTCGGTTTCCCGTCTTCAAGGAACACCGGTGAAGCTTGCCTTCACACCATTAAAACCGGAACTGGTGCGTACAAAAATTGTCATCAAACAATCTGTAATCAAGTTATCTGATTACAAAATTTTTGATTATAAGGGGTGGCTGGTCGCGTAAGGTTCACCCGGAAGGTCCTGGATCGCCCTATTTACCGCTTTCTTTTTTCTTTGAAAAGCTGATCAGCAATGCCGGAAGTAAGATCAGGTTGGTAAACGTAGCGGTAACCAGCGTAAGTGAAGTAAGCCATCCCAGGGCCTGGGTGCCGCCGAAATTGCTGAAACAGAAAATAACAAAACCGGCAATCAGTACCATCGAAGTATACAGGATACTGATACCCGTGCTGTGAATGGTTTGCACCACGGTAGCGGCCACATCTCCATTGTAGCGGGGAAGTTCCTGTTTATAGTTGACCAGGAAGCGGATGGTGATATCAATTGCAATTCCAAGAGCCACGCTAAAGATCAGCACCGTGCTGGGTTTTAACGGAACCCCGGCCCAACCCATGATGCCTGCGGTGATCACCAGCGGAATTACATTGGGGATCAGCGAGCAAACAAGAATGCGCAGGGATTTAAACAGGTAGAGCATGCAAAGGGCAATCAGCAGGAAGGCCCATAAAATGCTTTCTTTAAGTCCGTCGATAATGAATTGCCCGCCTGCAAGGAAGGTGATGGAAGTGCCCGTTAATTTCACCTCGTAATCCTCTTTGGGAAATAACTGGTTAATGCGCGTTTGGATATCGTTCATTAATTCGGGTAAGCGATGCGATCCTACGTCGGCCATATTCACACTAATGCGGGCCTCCTGACGGGTACTATCCATAAAGCTGGAAAGCAGCTTGGTGAACGAAGATGCCTGCGTGGCACCGGAATCCCGGCCCATATTCAGGTATTGCGCAAGCCCTGGAAGATCAAATTCTGAGGGCATGGAATAGTTCACCGGATCTCCCTCATAGAACGCCTGTTTGGCAAACTTCAGTCCTTCTGTAATGCTTAGCGGACGGGCGATTTCGGGTTTGGATGCCAGGTACTGGGCCAGCGAGTCGATCCGCACCAGGTTGTTAAAGTTGCGGGTAACACCAAATTTTTTCTTTGTATCCACCAGTATCTCCAGGGGCATCACGCCTTTGAAATTGGATTCAAAGAATTTCAGGTCGGTATATATTTTATCATTATGGGGAACATCATCTACCATATGGGCATTGCTTTTCAACTTGAAAATACCAATGGCTGTAAGCCCGATTACTATTACTGTTACCGCATATACCAGCTTCCGGTGATTAATGGACCAGCGTTCCAGGCGCTGCAGCCAGCGGTTGAGCCGGGGATTGAACAGGTAACGGGTATGTTTTGATTTTGGTACCGGCAGAAAACTCAATACCGCGGGGATCAGCACCAGTGAAATAAAGAAAAGCAGCATAATGTTGATACCGGCCACCACACCAAACTCCTGCAGGATTTCACTTTTTGTAAGCGCAAATACGGCGAAGCCAACCGCTGCCGCCAGGTTGCAAAACAAGGTTACGATGCCCATTTTGGCCACCATGTTTTCGATCGCCTTTCTTTTCAGTTCGTTTTTGCGGCTGCGGATTTCCTCATCGCTGAGTCCTTCTGTAAGCTTATTCCAGCTGGTGTGGAACTTATTGAGAAAATAAATACAGTTGGGAATACCAATCACAACGATCAGGGGTGGTATCAGGGCCGTTAAAAGGGTAATGCTGTAGCCCAGCAGATGCATGGTGCCCAGGCTGAATAATACGCCGATGATAACCACGGAAAGCGAAAGCAACATGGAACTGAAGGAACGGAAGAAGAGCAGCAGGATGATTGCCGATAACAGGAGGGAGGCTACCAGGAAGTACTGCATTTCGTGGGCAATACGGGCAGCCAGTACGGTGCGGATATAGGGCAATCCGCTTAGTTTTACATCAATGCCGGTACTTTGCATAAAAACGGCTGTTTGTGCCTTTACAGCCGCAATGGCCGCATCCCGTTTTGCCGAGTTGATCACCTGTTTGTTCATCCGCAATCCCATCAGGTAGGCGTGGGTTGCAGGGTTGTATAATAAGCCCTGGTAAAAGGGCAGGCGTTTAAAAACCGCGGCGCCGGTGTCGATCCCCGCCTGGGTTAACGGGCCATCGGGGAATATTTTTTTTACAACCAGTTTTTCGGTGGCTGAATCCTTTACCAGGTTAATGGCGGTAGGTACGCTGATCACATCTTCTACACCCGGAACCTTTTTTAAACCGGTCTGAAGCTGGAGATACGCATTGAACGTTTTTTCAGAAAATAATTCCGGTGTCTGGATGCCCACTACCAGCAGGTTGCCATCCTCCCCATATTTTTTCTTAAACTCCTGGTAGGCAATGTTTACAGGATGATTGGTGGGTATGGCCTTTGAAAACTCGTAACTCAATCCCACCTTACTGGCCCAAAAGCCGGAAAAGGCCGTAATAACTGCCAGTACACATAACAATAGGAACCTGTATTTAAGAATAAAGCGGCCGGATTGCTTCCACATAAATGTTGATATACTTTAAAAATGAGTTGCAAAGAAACAAAAAACAGGGCGTTCACAGGATGCCGTTTATCAATCAAAAAAGGCCAAAAGGTATACGGCGGTGCCGGAATTTGAAAAGATAATGCGCTGTTGATTCGTTCTCATGTACTGCAAAACTAACCAATGAGCGGTAAATACCCGTTATTTACAAAAAAACCTACCTTGCACGCGGGTAAAATGATGCGTACAAATTTTGGCAGATATTCTACATAAAACAAAGGGCATTGTACTGAAAACCGCTAAATATGGCGAAACGAGCGTCATTGCTACCCTCTACACCGATAAACTGGGCCTGCAATCCTACCTCATCAATGGCGTGCGGTCCGGGGGAAAAAGAAGCGGTAATAAAGCGGTGTTCTTTCAACCGGCAGCACTTCTGGACATGGTGGTTTATCACAATGAATTAAAAACATTGAACCGGGTACGGGAATTTAAATTTTCCCGCATCTACCGGCAACTGTTCAGCGATGTGATAAAAAACGGGGTGGCGTTGTTTATGATTGAACTGCTGCATAAAACACTCCGGCAACCCGAGGCCAATGAAGACCTGTTTGGGTTCCTGGAAGACAGCCTGCTGGCGCTCGATGAGGCAGATGCAACGGTTACGGCAAATTTTCCGGTTTTTTTTGCCGTACACCTGTGTAGTATCCTGGGCTTTTCGCCGGGCATACCTCCGGCAGCACTGATGACCTCACCGCATCTTTTGCTGGACCTGCAAAGCGGGGAATTCAGGGAAACACCTCCCGAACATCATTATTATGCAGATAGGGAGGCCACCTTGCTCATTACGGAACTGTTGCAGGCAAGACTTCCTGCAGAATTGAAAAGCATCCGCATCTCTTCCCTAAAACGCAACCGTGTCCTGGATCTTATGGAGATCTATTACTCTCTTCACCTTCCGGAATTTGGCCGCATGCGGACCCTGCCGGTACTCCGGGCTATTTTAAGCTGACCGGTTCGCAGCTCCTATCCTCCTGTTGATTGAAGCAGCCCATCCGATACGGTACGGCCATTGGTGTATTGCGGCAGTAATAAGTAACGTCACCCGGGTAACAAAAAACGCAGCCGGTTGATCTGAAGGTATATTTCTTGAACAACTAAAAACAATGGTTATGACACAGCCGATCAAAAATATGGCAGGCCTGGTAGCCGGGCTTTTTATCTTGAGCAGCACCTGGGGCCAGGAAACCAGGGCATTTAACCAAAATGCATCAAGGAGCAACTATACCCGTATGGCAGTTGTGGATGAAAATGCGCCGCAGGCCGCCGCCGCTCAGAACAATAATACGGTGCGCAGCAACCGCGGTGAGCTTGCCGTGGTGCTGGCAGACCTGGATGGAGATGGCATTTATGAAACCGATATTTCATCCAGACTGGCCGGCCGTGTGTTTGCTGAAGGGAACACAGTAGTGGTACTGGACCGGAAAACCGTTGCCATAAAAGTCTCCGCTTTGAAAACAAGGCATGATACGGTAAAGAACTCGATCGGGAATATCCGGTAAGGTAAAAGCAGGCCTGGACTTGCCGGACCTGTGTTCCGGTATCCCGATGAGCCTGCGTTTTTGACCGCATTGCAAAAGGCAGATATCCCTTTTTTGATAAGGCTAATAAAGCCGGTTGATGGTATGATCCAGGATCTGGATAACGCCCGGTTCTTTGCCTTTTTCAAAGCTTCCGTAACGGTTCTGGATCTGCAGGGCTTTGGCACCGTTGATGGTTGCCCAGGACAGCATTTTTTCCACCGGTATCTGCGGGTAATGTTTTTGGATGCGGAGGATCTCGTCCCAGATGCTCAGGCTATAATTAGAAGCGAGGCTATCTGTACCCAGTACCAGCCGTACGCCCGTTTCCTGCAACATAGGGATATCCGGTAGCCGGTTGGTAATATAATAATTGGCGTTGGCACAAAGACACCAGGACGCTTCCGGGAAACGGCCCTGCGCATACCGGATATCTTCTAATGTGGTAAATACATTGTGGATGAATAGCAGCTGCTGCTTCTGCGGCAGGTACTCACCATAGGTTTGAATACTAGTCCTTCCCTGGGGAACAACGGGTGCTTCTTTTAACTGGAGCCGCTCATACAGGGCCTTAAAACCTCCGGTACCGTTCACGAACCATTCGGTTTCGTCTTCAGTTTCCTGGTTATGGATGCTTAATAAGCCATTGCCGGGAAATGCGGCCAGCAGTTTCCATAAGGGTGTGGCTACCGAATACGGAGCATGGGGGGTTAAGGATACCTGCTTCGGAGGAAACCGTTCACAATACGCATTATAAATGGTTTTATAAGTGTCGAAATGCTGTTGTGCCTGTGCCGGCTCAAAGCCGATCACCTCCACGAAATTGTGATAATACAGGATACCCTTCTCTTTTTGAAAAAGGGTATCGGTGGTATTACAGATATCACCCACCGCCACAATGCCGTTGCGCACCATTTCCGCTTCCGCTTTTTCAATAGCGGCGGGAATGGTTTCGGGCTGGGCATATCTTTGGCTAACAATCTGATTTACAAATTTTAATAACCCTGTGTGTTCGTCGATGATGCCTTTCATATGACTGAGCTCCAGATGGCAGTGGCAGTTGATAAAACCCGGGCTGAGTATGCCTTCCAGCACCTGTACCTCTTCACCGGCATCCCCCGCTTCGATAATGTCGATAACGGTGCCTGTATCGCTTAAAACGAGTACTTTATCTTCAAACAACTGGTATCCATCAAATAATTGCGCCGGTTTTATCTTTCTGTACATGGTTCAAAGATAGATACCCGGCGGTATTTACTGCGTCGCAAATCTCAAATCTGGGATCTGAATGCTCAATTCTCGAATCTGAATCCTCAAATCTGTTTACCTTTGCGCCCTTGATCTAAAATAAATTTTTGATGTTAGATAAACTGGAAGCCATAAAGGCAAAGTACGACCAGCTGGGCATTGCGCTTACGAACCCGGAAATTGTGGGAAATAATAAAAAGTTTGCAGCAACCAGTAAAGAGTACCGGAGCCTGGAAAAGATTGTTACCGCATATACTGATTATAAAAAACTGCTGGACGACCTGGAGTTTAACAAAGAAGCGTTGAACGGAGATGATGAGGAGCTGCGGGAGCTGGCAAAAGAGGAAGTAACGGGCCTGGAAGACCGGAAGGAGCAAATGGAGGCAAATATCCGTCAGTTGTTAATTCCAAAGGATCCGCAGGATGAAAAAGACGTAATTATGGAAATACGTGCCGGTACGGGTGGGGATGAAGCCAGCCTTTTTGCGGGCGACCTGTTGCGGATGTATATAAAATATTGCGAAAGGCATGGATTTAAAACGGCGGTACTCAGCGAAAGCGAAGGAACAGTGGGCGGATATAAGGAGGTACAACTGGAGGTAACCGGTGATGATGTGTATGGTACCCTCAAATTTGAAAGCGGCGTGCACCGGGTACAGCGGGTTCCCGATACGGAAACACAGGGACGGGTACATACTTCTGCCGCAACGGTGGCGGTAATGCCGGAAGCCGAGGAAATTGATTTTGAATTGCGGGAAAGCGATGTGAAGATGGAAACCGCCCGAAGCGGCGGGGCTGGCGGACAGAACGTAAATAAGGTGGAAACCAAAGTAATGCTAACGCATCTTCCCACCGGTACCGTGGTGATCTGCCAAACGGAGCGTACCCAGCTGGGCAACCGGGAAAAAGCCATGCAGATGCTGCGTACCAAACTCTATGAAGAGCAGGTGCGTAAACAGGAAGAAGAAATCTCCCGGCACCGGAAAAGCCTGGTGAGTTCCGGAGACCGGAGCGCCAAGATCCGTACCTATAACTATCCGCAGGGAAGGGTTACAGACCACCGCATCAATCTTACGTCTTATAACCTGGATGCATTTATGAATGGGGAGATCCAGGAATTTATTGACCAGCTGCAGTTTGCTGAAAACTCCGAAAAACTGGCTAAGCAGGAATAAGCCCCATCAGCATTGGAGACCTGACATTTGGGATTTAGAGTTTGAGGTTTAGATTTTGGATTTTACCACTTACCACATAAACCCAACCTGTAAACTGCCGTACCACTGACTGGAACCTTGTGTAAGCGATTGTTTACTTTCGTAAACGGCTGCTGCCCCAAGGGACAGTTTATTGCCGGAATACATAACACCCATGCGGGTCTGGAAAAACACCGGATTCAGCCGGCCTTCAATAGGCTCGGGGCCTTTTTTAAATAATCCTCCCTGTACCGTGGCATCATAGGCTTTAAAGGAAACAGCAGGAAATACGTATGCAAAATATTCCCGGTCGGCCTTCGTGGTTCCTTTATGATGATCCCAAAATACCGTAGCGTTATTAAGATTGGACCTGCCCAGTAAGAAGGCAGATCCCAGCGTGGCATGGGTAAAGAAATTGCCTGCTGTTACCGAAAGCAGCGGCTTCATTTCCAGCAAAGAACTGTTGCGGTCTTTTTTAAGCTGTGGCGACCAGGAAGCGTCTGCAATCAACCCCCAGTCGGCACGTAATTGTTTGTCCCAGTTCTTAGGTTTATAGATCTGCATTACCTGGTGCACCCGCTCCTGCATTTCCTTTCCGAAAGCCGGTGGACCGATCAGGCCAAAACCGACGCCCCATTTCAGCAGGTCTTGCTTTTTATTAAAAACGGATTGATGAAAATCGGCATACAGGTAGCCGGTAATCGGCCGGTCGAGGGCAGCTTCACCCGCAAACTGCGAAGTGTAAATCAGCTGGCCCAGTTGAAAAGTATTGATTTTTTCGCGGCGCGTTTCGGCAGGCACACGCCTCCACTGGTAGGAGAACTTTAACCCATTGGTATAATAGCCGTCATTATTAACGGAAATATACCCGTCATTTTCGGAAATAATGGTAACCTGGCGCTGGGTTTGCGCAGTTGCCGGTACGGAAAAAAGGATAATAAAAATTAGAAACGCCGTTCTGAGTAAGCAGGCCATTATGTGATCGAATAAACAAATCAAATATATACACAGTTTTTCATTTAACAGAACGCTGCGGCAGATTTTTACAGGAATGGCAGCTCCTGCTCCGGCTGATTGTAAGCTCAGACTACGGAAAAACGTCCCTCTTGTCTCAACAACCTAAATCGATGTGCATAGGTATTCCGGTGTTTCCGGCTCCTGCGGTCGGTTACCACACCTGCTCGGCTTTCTTTTGTTTCAATTCCTTTTTGCCAAATTTTCGTGGGTAATACGAAAAAGTAAGCAGGAAGTACTGTTGTAAACCGTTGGTGATACGGGTAGTGGTACCATCAATGTTTACATTATTGCTGATGTTTTGATAGCGTTTTAAAATATCCATTGCAGAAAATTTACACTCCGCCTGCTGCTTCATGAACCGGTAGGTGGCAAAAGCATTCCATAAGAGCATGGTTTTCTCCAGCCCGCTGTTATCGGTAATGTTAAACGTGCTGCTGAATGTAAAGCTTTTCGGTAAATTCAGCGTGGCTCCAAACTTTGTAGTAGACCCGGTATTTCTGAAGGAAGAGAGCCCATTGGCAGTTTGCTTCGATTTGTAACTTTGAAAGGATTCACCAACGGTCAGCACCAGTATGGACCGCAGCGAGAATTGCAGGTTGAAGTTATTGCTTACGGAATTGTTCCGGCTATTGGTGTACACGCCGTCTATATAATTGGGTAATACCGAATAGTTCTGCGACCCGTTGTACATTAATTGCAATGTGCTTTTTCCCAGTTTGCGGGAGATATTGATGTGGTAATTAAAATTGGTATTAAAGCTTTTATCCGCGTTGGTGTAATAATAGAACCGTTTTCCGGAATTGTCGTTGATGATACTGTCCGTTACCGGGTCCAGGGTTTTCCGGTAACCACCATTGAGGTCTCCGTTAAAAGAATAAGGCGATTTTTGATTTTCGGTATTGAAGCTGGCATACATGGACAGCATATGGTTGATCCGGTTCTTAAGATATGGATTACCATATCGTATGGTATAGGCATTAATATCATCGGTGATCGTATACAGCTGATCGATGGATGCAAACTCAAAATTTTTCTTGTAGCTCAGGTTCGAATAAGACCGGTATTTATTTCGCTTGGAATAACTGTAATTAATATTCCCTTCATACCGGAGGAACTGGAACGACCGGTTGAGATTCCGCTCTGCAATTGATGAATGATTTTTTTCGGCCTTCAGGTCATCAAAAATGCTGGCGCTGATATTGATCCACCGGGACATTTGCTCGTTCCATTTATTAAAACTTTTGGTGGCCGAGAGGTAAGGGGTGTATTCCAGTAACTCTTTGGTATTGGAATTGGTAAGCCGGTTGTTAACAACCAGCTGCTGTGTCGTGCTGTCGAAATCTGAAACAAGGGAATTATTTACCTGTTTATTATAGTTGAACCATTGGGATAATTTGAGATCAATGCCCCAAAGATTATACCGGCCCAGCAACAGCCGTTTAAAGCCTCCGTAATCAATGGTTCCTGTAATGTTCAGTCCGTCGTTGTCATTTTTATAATGGCGGTTATAAGCGGTGTCTTTTCCGGCTTCGGTGAGGGATTGAAAGCGGCTGGTAACATCTCTTTCGGTTGCCGAACCGTAATGGTTACCATCTATATTGAAATTGATATTCCGGAGTGGGTACTCCCAGTCGGATTTTCCATAGATAAAACTCAGGCTTTCCTTGTTTGACCGGCCCGAAGAAACGGTTTGTACATTATTGGTACTTTGCAGCACACCCTTAGGGTCTTTTACTTCTGTAAATTGTTTGGAGTTACCGTGGTCCTGGTTCAGCTCAGCATTTCCGTTTACCTGCAGCCGGTCATTATAGCTGCTTGTTTTCGAATAATCTACTCCAAAAATATGTTTATTTCCGGAGTTGTTTTGAACGCCTTCATCTTTAATAAACTGGGGGTTATCCAGCGCTGTACGGTTCTGTAAATTTAAATTGGTGATATAGGCGTTCGTTCCGGATTGATTATAGTTAAACGTAATGCGGTTATTTTGCCGGGAGTTACTGATCTTATTTAAGTCCTGTGTATACACGGCCCCTATTGAATGGTTCCGGTTCAATCCGTTGGAGCCGAATTGCCCCACGTAATCCAGGTTGGGATTATACGTCCTGTAGGTACTATTCTGGAACAGCTCCTGCAGGTTCCCGATATTTTTATTGATGTTATTGATACCCCCTCCGATGCCCAGGCTTCTTTTTTTATCATATACCTGGTAAGAGAGGTTTCCCTCGTAATGGTCGCCGGTACCATAGCCGGCTGTCAGTTTGCCGAAATACCCTTTTTTGCTTTCTTCTTTTAATTTAATATTCATGGTAAGCACCGAGTCCTGCGCCGTTTTCTGTTGCCCGATCTTGGACCGGTCATACTCCTGGTACAATTGAATTTTATCGATGGCGGTTTTGGGCAGGTTTTGAGTAGCGATTTTTGGATCGGATGAACCCATAAACTGTTTTCCGTCTACCAGCAGATTCTTTACCTGTCTTCCGTTTACGGTAATGGACCCATCCGACCAAACCACTACCCCCGGTACCTGGGTTAGTAATTCTTCTGCAACGGCGTCCGGTTTCATTTTAAATGCTGCGGGGTTAATGACCAGCGTATCACCCTCCATTTTTACGGGGATCATAGCCGTTACGGTAACATTATCTTTTTCATCAAAACCGATGGCAAGTGATGCATTGATCGTATCTGTTTTGGAACGGCTGAGTTGCAATGGTTGCCGGTAGCTGCGGTATCCAACATAACTGATATCCAGCAACAGCGTATCGGAGACGGGCAGGTTTTCAAGCAAATAATTTCCGTTCTTATCGGTGAGTTTATAAGATACCATGCCGGAGTCTTTCCGGAAAACAGTTACCGTGGCAGACTCCAGCGGTGTATGGCTCACAGAGTCAGTAACCAGCCCCGTTATTTTACCGGTTTGACCAATTGCGGCCATGCCGGTCAGCAGCAGGAAAGTAGTGATAAGGATCAGCCTCATGTGTTAGTTTTTCAATGTAAACACAGCAATGACCGCTGCGTTTGATTTTTTGTTGATAATGGCGTCGATAGCTTCGGGGGGCGTTTTACCGGTAACCGGTTTATACGATTCACGGATCGCATCCGGTGATAAAAGCTTATAAAAAACACGGTCTTTATGCAGCATATTATAACCCGATAAAACATTTATATTAAAAGTAGTGCTGTCTGCTTTGATTTTGGAATTCTGATAAGCGATCTGCCTTTTCCGGTCGTACATATACACCCCGGAATTGTACAGAAATCCTGCTATAAAAAAATAATAGGCCGGCGTTTCTATAAATTGATAGATCTGGCGGAACATCCAGTTGTTGTTTTGGCGGAAATTATCCCATTCGGCCTTGTTCTTAAAAGGGGTGTTAAAAAAACTGGAGGGCAGTGCGTTTTCTAATGGCATCACCATTTGAAAAGCAGGATATAAGCTGTCACGGGTTATCTTATAAATGGTATCACAGTAAGGCCTTGTGATAAACCTGGTGCCGGTATCCTGGGATTCAAAGGCCGCTATGTAGCCTTCATCATACAGGTATTTTGGCGCATTGATCTGGTTATAGGGAAAGTACTGTTTTACCAGCTTTCCGTTCCTGTAAACTTTCAGTTCGTATCCTGTGCTGTCTTTATAAAGCTTGCTGGTGGCTACTTTTGAACGATAATAATAATCGCCATACAAGGGGGCCATATTATTGACGTCATATTCTGTGGGAACAGTTTTTTTCAATTCCAGCTTGGGGTCCTTTAAATCGATAATATATTTTTTATAATATTTCCGGTTCCGCCGGTTGCTGAAATTGAGTTCAATTTTGATCCGGTCCTTGGGGGTAAGCGAATAATTTTTGTTGGCTCCATAAAAAGACAGCTCTTCTGTTTTTTTATCGTAGCGCGGATAAAAATCGTCTCCCAGCTTTTTGTAACTGATCTTTTTTACAAAACGCCCCTGTCTGTCATAAAGAAATATAGCACTGTTCGTGTATTGGGTAATTAAAAAATAGGAAGCAGTAATTTCCAGGTTGTCCCATTGCCCGATGATGATTCCGTCTTTGGCTTCCAGTGTCAGGAAACGCAGACTGTCTACAAAGTGCGACTGGTTCTCTGTGGCCGGTGATTTTGGATTTAAATATATTTTCTGAGGTTGTGCCTCGATCTGGTAACATAAGCAAAGCAGTAAAGGCAGCAGTAAACAGTGTCTCAAGCGTTTGAATTTAGTTTTTCAAATTTAATGGGTTAACTGTTAATATTTTGGGAAAGCTTGCATCCGACTTCTACGCCGGTAAAAAAAGGCTGGGGTCAAAAGCCGTGACCGGCCTTCGGAATCACTGGTTCCTGTGCTGCTTTTGTTGGCGGGTTAACAGTTGTGATTCGATTGCTGCAAACAACGATGCCGGCAGGTAGTCATCCATCTGACAACACAAAAGGGTAGTAGCGCCATATTGACCGCTGTGTTTCATACCCGTTTATATCACGCTGCGTAAGTTGGATGTTTGGTGATATGGAAATTTAATTCCTTCCGCCCCTTCGCTGCATGCCTCCGCCGCCTTGCTGGCGGTATTGCTGTTGCGGGCGCTGCCGTTGTTCACCGGCCTCGCTGCGGCGTCCTCCGGAGCGTCCGGATTTGCTGGCTCTTCCGCCAAACTGCCGGGGAAAGTAGGAAAGGGTGAGCATGTAAAACTGCTGGATCCCGTTGGTGATCGTAGTTCCGGTGGTATTGTTGTCATTGGCAAAGTTCGAAATATTCCTGTTCTGCCGGAGAATGTCGAATACAGACAGTTTCACCTCGGCCTGTTTCATTTTCATAAAGCGCCAGGTAGCATAAGCGTTCCATATGGTGGCTTTTTCCGACTGGTCTTTGGCGGAGATATTGTTCAGGTAATTGACATTGCTGCTTAACGTAAAATTTTTAGGCACCAGCAGTGTAAAGCGGGCCGTGGTTCCGTAGGTGGTTGCCTTCAGTGCTGCTTTGCCGGTACCGATCTGCTGGCTGTTGTTAGAGGTAATGTTTTCTCCCAGCGAAATATTGAAAAGGTCGGTAAGGCTGTAGAAAAGATTAAATCCATGATTCTGGCTCCGGGTTTGGGTATAGATCAACTGGGCTACCTGGTCTGCCGGCGTTTTTATATATTGCGGGGCGTGTGAGCCACCCATGCTGCCGTTGTACCGTACCTGCATCATATTCTTATTGTTGATGCGGAAAGAGGCGCTGGCATTTAAATTACCGTTAAATGAGCGTCGCCCGTTAATGTTCAGCAAATAGGAGGTGCGGGAACCGTTGTTACCAAAGATACTGCTATCGGAAATACCATTTTTAAAGGTGTTGTATCCCAGGTTCAGGCCTACGGTATACGTAGTTTTTTCGTTAAACCGTTGGGTATTATAGTTGGCATTAAAATTAAAATTGTTGCTCAGGGGTGATTTCAGATCGGGATTGCCCACCACAATATTATACTTGTTGATGTTATCAACGATGGGGTACAACTGGTCGATGGTAGGCGCGTTGGCAGAGCTGCTGTGCGTAACGCCGATATTCAGGTTGTACTTATTAAACCGGTTGTAATTATAGTAAATGGATGAAGCGGGCGTAAAGAAATGGAATGAACGCTCCAGGTTCCGGTAACTGAGGGTAGACGTATTTCGCTGGTAAAGGAATTGGTTTTGCAGGTCTGTACGGAAAGAAATGCTTTTATAATGCCGGTCTGAAAGTACCCTGCTGATGGTTTTGAAGAAACTGATGCCCGGCCGGTCTTCGATATTGACAACGGAATTGACATTGGTAAGCGCCTCATTGATCCGGTAGGTATTGGTAACGCTGTCCAGCTCCAATACATCAGCATTCAGGTCCGATTTGTTGTAGCGGAAATTATTCCGCAAGCCGATATTGATGTTCCAGAAATTGTAATTACCAAACAACAGGGAGCGAAGACCGTTATAATTTAACCCGATATTGGTGGTAAAGTTGGAGTTTTCATTGTGATATTTCCGGTCGGTATTTTGTGTATAGATGCTGTCAAGGAACGATTCAAACCGGCTGATCTGGGTACTGTTGCTTTCGCTGTTATTGGAGGTTACAGAAAAGTTGGTCGAGAAACTTTTTTTATTGATGCCTTCGTCATAGTCGTTGTTATTGAAATAGCCGTTCAGGTTAAAACTGTTAGAATGTGAAGTAGCGGCCGTACTGTTACGGCGCTGGCTGGCCATCTGCGTGTCGTTACGATAGGCGGTGGTGAGTCCTTCGTTCGAAGACTGGGAATTGTTCCAGGTATAATTGGCCTTTGTTGAAAAAGCAGTTGCCTGCTTCCTGTTTTCATAACCGGCGTCTACCGACTGGTTCAGAGAACTTCCGTTGCTGCGCCGTTCGGTAATATTGGTAAGCGTATAATCGGTAAGGTTCTGAATAGTGGTACTGTTGGTGAGCTGGTTATTTTTGGAATCTCTTAAATTATATTCGCCGTCAATGGAGTTATTAAACCGGGAATTGGTGCTTTCGTCAAAATTATGCTGTAGATAAGCACCAAAATAATGCACGGTATTGAGCCCCGCCGCATTGGCGTTCGGCGCGCCGAAGTTCCTGCGGTTATAGGAGCGGAAGGTGTTATTTTCAATCGCCTCCCGTACATTCTGAATGGTTTTATTGGTATTATTAAGATTACCGGCAATTGCCAGTTTTGTTTTTTTATTATAACCCTGCATGGTCAGGTCGCCTTCATAATGATCATCTGTGCCCAGCCCTGCACCGACCTTTCCAAAGAAGCCTTTCCTTTTTTCCGGCTTCATTTTGATATTCATGGTAAAGGTGGAGTCCATTTCGGTATTGGTGAGCTCCTGTTTGCTATAGTCTTTTTCCTGGTATACCTGTATCTTTTCAATAGCGGTTTTGGGTAGGTTCTGGGTAGCAATTTCGGGCCCGCCTCCAAAAAAGGGCTTGCCGTCTACAAATACATTACTGATCTTTTTACCGTTTACCGTAATGGTGCCATCGCTCCACATGGTTACACCGGGTACACGCAGCAACATGTCTTCCACTACCGCAGAAGAATCCAGTTTAAAAGCATCCGGGTTTATTTCCAGGGTATCTCCGTTCATGCGTACGGGGACCACCGATTTTACCACCACTTCCTCCATCTGCCGGGAAGTGTCCCTGGAAAGTCCTATTTTTTTGAAGTCAAAATCTTTTTTTAGGGAATCCAGGTATACCTCTTTTGAAAAATCATTGTACCCGGAGTATGTAATGGAAACAAGGAGTGGTGTACGGAAAGGCAACTCTCCGATATTAAACTCTCCCTGGTTATTGGTCACCTGGTAATTAACAAGGGTTGAATCTGTCTTTTTATATACGGTAACCGTTGCAGACTGCAGGCCGTAATCATGCACGGAGTCCGCAACAAGCCCTTTTACGCTGCCGCTGGTCTGTGCAAATGACAAAATGGGCAGGAGCAGCAGGATAATCAGAATGGGTCGCTTCATTTTGTCGTTAAGTCTTCTTTGGGTTTTAACTGGATCAATACGGGGTTGTCTGTTTCTTTTCGTGTGGCAAAAAAGCGGGTCAGTACATCGTCATATTGAGGATTTCTGTATTCTGACGATTTTTTTGCATTAAACATGCTCTTTGCGGAAAGAGAGAGGTAAATATGTGCTTCGTCAAAACTTTTTATAACCCCTGAAACCGGTAAAAAGTAGCTGCTGCTATCGGAAGAGATTTTATTGTAGTCGTAGATCAGGTTGGTCTTGTTATCGAACAGGTAGCGGTTATAGCCCTTGAACAGGTTCAGGTCAAAGAACATCAGGTTTTTAAAACGGATCACATTCTCAATTTTGTGTGCATAGGAGGGATGTTCCATTTTATAGGTGTCCATTTCGCCGCGACTGGAAAAGTCAGCATTAAAGAAGGAGGCAGGAACGGCATTGTCCATGGGCAGCATCAGCTTATAACTTTCTGTAATGGCAGAAGGAGTAAGGGTATAGATCTCGTATTGAAAAGGGCGGGTCACAAACAATACGGAGTCATTTTGTGTGGGAATGATGCTGCACTGGGAGGCGCCGGAGTAATAATAAACCGATTCGGTTTTTTTATTGTAAGGAAAATAGTTCTGTAATACGGCTGATTGATCGATGATCTTTAACTGGTAGTCGAGCGTGTCCCGGGCCGTTCTTTTGGCTTTGATAAAGCTGGCGGCAAATTTGTCTTTGTCAAAACGTACCGGGTTGGTAAAGGCATACCGGAAGTTCTTAAGATCTTCGGTTTTGGCGGCAGTTACATTATCAAGATAAAACCAGGTGGCTTTTGCAAACCGCGAAATATCTTTTTGGGTGTCTGATTCCAGGTATTCCTGTACCTGAACGGAGGGAATATTAAAATTTTTATTGAGACTGAAGATCAGCAACGCATTTTTCGACCGGTCCAGTTGAATATCGCGGATCTTATAACGCTTGATGCGGTATTTGTGCAGAAATTTTCCACGGCGGTCAAAAAAATACAGTGCATTGGTATCTCCGTCGAGTACAATGAACAGCGAGTCTGTAACCACTAATTGTTTGATGGCACCAAACGTACTTTTCCGGGTTGTTTCGAGCGGAATAAATGTTACTTCCTCAAATACCCGGGAGGCCGGAGCCCCGATGGTCTTACTCGGATCAAGGTACAATGTTTTTGCCTGGGCGCCAACAGATGTGCAAAGCCAAACGGCCCAGCAAACAAACATTAGTTTTTTCATTGTCAATTGTGTCAAAAGCGATAATTGTCAAAAATACGCATCTTAGACCAATGAAATCCCGCAGAGTTTAACGTGTGTTCATATTATTTTATACCTGTAAAAAAGATGCCTGCAAAGTCCGATACACCTTTATAAATATGCTCGTATTTGAACCTTTTCGGAAAAATGGAGCGGGGCCGGCTTATTACAAAAGAAACCCCGCTGTGAAAACAGCAGGGCATTTTTTGATTGCTCTGTATACCCGGTTGTTACACCGGATTGGATGAGTAAGGTTCAGTACGCCTGAGGATATTTAGTTCTTTCCGTTGAACGTAAAGCTTAAAGTAATACCATATGTGCGCTGGTCGCCAAGTACTGCGGCATAGTGACCGGCATTTCCGCCCGCAGCCAGCAGTTGTTCGTAATAATTTTTATCAAAAATATTGCGGGCCCATGCATAAGCGGTTAATCCCTTTTGCACCCGGTAGCCGATACGGCCGTTTACCAGTGTGTAGCCGTCGATATTCAGGTATTTGGAGGGAGAAGCACTGGATGAGAACGAGGAGCGGTAAAAACCATCCAGGGCTACAAAGAACTGTCCGGCTTTTCCAAAGGGCGCTGCAGGAGTGCTGTATTCACCACCCAGGGAGCCGGCCCATTTTGAAATGCCGGGCAGCGGACTGTTTGAAACATCCTTAAATGCTACCTGTACGCCGTTCTCCGTATGACCGGTTTCTTCCAATGGAAGGGGGGCGTTGGTGAATTTTACATACTTCCCATCTGTATAGGCTACTGATCCGTTGAAATTAAAATGCTGGTTTACGCGAATACTTCCGTCGAACTCTACACCTTTTACATTCACTTTATCGGCGTTGGCAATATATCCGCGGTTTACCCCCAACTCGGCACTTTGCACATTTGTCTGGTAGTCTTTGATATCAGAGTTGTGAAGCGTAAGGTTTAATGTTATATCGTTGGTAGGGTTTGCTTTTACGCCCAGTTCCACATGCTTGGTATACTCGGGCCGGATCACTGCCAGGTTGGTGGCGGGCTTGCCGTCAACCGTTGGAATTCCTGCAACGTTTACCCCCACCGGTTTAAAGCTGGTAGCATACGTAGCAAATGTATTCAGGCGTTTGGAGGGTTTATATGCCAGGGTGAACTGGTAGGTGAAATTGCGCTCTGCTGCGTTAGACTCATAAAACTGGCTGGCATATACGGAGTTTTTTAAGGCAATTAAAGCGGCATCATCTGTTTGCAGTCCGCCATATGTTTTCCGGTCGTACACCGCTTTTTTCTCGTCATAATTTAAACGGATACCCGGCAGGAAGTGAAAGTGGTCGATAAATTCCCAATCCACATTGGCAAATGCGGCTGCGCTTAGGGATTTGATAGAAGATTCGGTACGGATCCCATAACCATCCAACAGGCCGGGTGTTTTCCAGAGATTGCTTGTAGAGCTTTGTGAAAACCGCCACTGGTCTTTGCCGGATTCTTCCGTTCCATGAATTTTTATATCCTGGTCAATAAAGAATAAACCTACCACACCGCTCAGGCGATCGTTGAGCGATCCGGCATACCGGAGTTCCTGGGAAAAGTTCTTATGCTCTGCCGGGTTCTGCGATTTGGAAAGTGCTTCCAGTCCGGTAAAATCCCGGTCGTTGGAGGGATCCCATTTCCAGTAGCGCCATGCGGTGGTGGAGGTTAATGTTCCGGGCCCAATCTTGCTGTCGATATTCAGCGATGCACCGCCCAGCTCATTGTTCGATTTCCAGGGAGTGTCATGATCAATGATCCGGTCAAAGGGATTGGTGGAGGGAAGCTGGTAATTTAAATCGGCGATGATCGCATCAAACTGCCGGTAGGCCGGCCGTTCTGTTTTTACCACACCGGCCACTACCTGTGCATATCCAATCGGTTTCTGGGAGGTAATGTCCCCGCTTAAGGTAACCGATGTATTGTCGGAAACATTGTACAACAACTGTCCTCTTACGCCCAGGTTATTGACATCGTTTACGTGCTGCTGGGTACGTTCATTGTAAAGCAACCCGTTGCGCTGGGTTCCGGAGAAGGACAACCTTCCTGCAAGGTGCCGGGTAATAGGACCGGTAATCGATGCTTTTGCCTGGATATAGCCAAGATTACCAAAACTGGTTTCCAGTGTACCTCCCGGATGGAAGCTCGGTTTCTTTGAAATGATATTGATGGCTCCCGCAGCCGTATTTTTTCCAAATAAAGTTCCCTGTGGTCCGCGCAGTACTTCAATGCGTTCTACATCCATAAAATCGAGTACGGCAGCAGCAGGGCGTGCATAATAAACCCCGTCAATATAATATCCAACACCCGGGTCCAGTCCGTCGTTGGTCAAACCAAACGGAGATCCGATACCCCTGATGTTCACCCCGGTGTTGCGGGGGTTGGACGTGTACAACTGCAGTGAGGGAATCATCTCCTTAATCCGGTTTACGTTAAAGGCCCCGGCTTCGGCAATCTTGGTACCACCGATCACCGAAATGGCAATGGGCACTTCCTGCAGCAGTTCATTTCTTCTGCGGGATGTAACCACAATTGTATCTAAATGATACGTAACGGCCAGCTTTATGATCAATGAGTCGCTAGTGTTTCTGACAACAATATTTTTTGGGTCGTAGTTTACCGAAGATGCCGTAATGGTAAATGGGATCTTCGGGATATCCTGCAGGGTAAAAACTCCGTTATGATCGGCCGTGGTTCCGATGTCCCTGCCCTTTACCTGGATGCTGGCATTGGGAATGCCTTCGTTAAGCTCGTTGATCACCCGGCCTGCCAGCTGTGCTTTCAGCGATAAGGAGAAAAGGATCACGGCTCCTGTAAGAATAAATTTAAATGAAGTCATGTAAAAGCGCATTATATATCGATTTATTAGTCTACTAATTTTGTAGAGAAAAAAGTTAAAAAAAGAGAAAATGGATCAGGATGGTGTTCAACAACAACATCGGGAGCCCGCTGCCGGGCAGCAGTACGTTTTGGAGTGTCTCAACAAAAAGAGTGATAAGGTATCCATGTAAATATTTTCAGGCGGCAAAAATAACAGAAATTATTAGTCTACCAAAAAAGTAGGGTAATATTTTTTTTAGAACGTCTGTTGCAGGTTCCGGTATTGCCGCAGAAGCACTAAGGTTTATGTAGCTCCTGGCATGCCACGGAGGCACAGAAGTGCTGAGAGCCGGTGTAGCGATGTCTTAACGGCTACATAGCCTCGATAGTACCGATACTTCTGTTATTTGCGGGTGCCATAGAAAGTGGTAAAAATTGCTGTGTATCTCTGTCTCAGTGGCCATATTCCCGCAAATGTTTACCGGAATACGCCCGCCAGTATTTTAACGCTCCAGATCACCACCAGTATACCAAGTAGTATAAAGGCGGTCTTCCGGGGCAGCTTGCCGGCCAGCTTTGCAGCTACCGGTGCGGCGATCAGTCCGCCGATGATCAGCCCCAGTATGGTTTGCCAGTGGCTCACCCCCAGGAATATAAAAAAAGTGAAGGCGCTCGAAAGGGTTACAAAAAACTCCGTGAGGCTTACTGAACCGATCACATATTTCGGACTGCGTCCTTTGGTGATTAAGGTAGTGGTAACAATGGGCCCCCAGCCGCCTCCGCCGAAGGAATCGAAGAAACCACCTGCTCCTGCAAGTGCGCGATAGTGTTTGTATTTTTTCTTGCGGATCTGGTTGCGGAATGCATTGGACAGTATCTTGATACCGAGGAAAAGCGTATAGCAGGCCAGCAGCGGGCGTATAAATGTGCTGTATTTTTCGCCGAGATAAACCAGCAACACCGCGCCCAGTATGGCACCTACCACACCGGGGATGAGCAGGGTCCTGAACAGTTTTTTATTCACATTGCCAAACCGGTAATGACTATAGCCGGAGGCCCCGCTGGCAAACATTTCAGCTGTGTGAATACTGCCGCTGATGGCTGCGGGATTTACACCGGCCGATAATAAAATGGTGGCACTGGTAACGCCGTAGCCCATGCCCAGCGCGCCATCCACGAGCTGCGCTACAAAACCTGCAAGGAGCATAATCAAGAATGTTTGATCAAAGCTGCGGTAAAGCTGTACGGCGCCTTCGCGGATAGTAGCATAAGGAAGATAGGAAAATAGAAAATGCCCGATCAGCATCACCGCAAAAATAAGCAGGGCCCGGGATGCGATCTTTGCATAGGAGAATTCTTTTGCCGGGCCTTTTCCGGCCGTGCCGGAAGCTAACGGGTACAGGGACGGTTGTTGCTGGCCGGTAAAGATATCCGGAAGGATGGTATTCCTGTTTGGCTCTTTTACAAGTACGTTTGCATACCGGTGATGGTGCTCCGGTTTTACCGCAATGGTTACCCCGATGCCCGCCCGGTGTATATCGGAGTGGATGTGCCCGGATTGCGCAGGATCATCTGTTGCAATAATGATGAGGTCGGTATCCTCAAGATCCGCTACTGTATATGCCCGTTCCAGTAACCGGAGGCCGTAGTTGCCGGCCAGCTCTTTTATCTCAGGCAGCAATTCCCTGCTTACCAATGTGATCCCGGTTTGGATACCTGCCGCCAGCACCAGTTGGAGCTGCCCCAGTGCCGCTGCTCCGCCACCAATAATAAGCAGCCGCTGTTGTACGGCCCCAGCCGTTGATACAGGAGCTGCTGTTATCTTTTTTTTGGAAATGGTTTGCTGCGCATTCATTTGTTTGTCGGTTGTTTAGCAGACGGAATGGTTAAACAGGGAACATTTCCCAACGCAGGGATGCCAGGTACCGTGATATACCTTCCAAAACCAGTAATGCGTTGTGTGGCCATCTGAAATTGTTTCATTCTTAACCGGGTTGAGCAGCAAAAGTAGGGGATTTTATTAGTCTATCAAAAAAGTAGGGTATTTAATCTGGCGCTGCCTTGTGGGAGGTTTAAAGCGAATATTGAGAGATGATATGCTAATTGAAGGGTTTATAGTAAGGTCCGGATGCCCGCAGGACCTTGTTTGTATGGTATTTACCGTTCTCATATGAAATGGAATGTTGCAGCGTAGCTGTAAGTGGCGTTATCTGTAACAATAGCTTAAATTTACCGGGGCAAATTGGATGGGGCACAGGAAGTTTTGCTGAAGAAAAGCGCCTTCCTGTCTGTTCAGGGTAGAAACTGATGGGCGGAAATGACCAGATGCTGATAGGAAAAATTGATCATTATGTGCTTAACTATTTGCAAGATGAAAAAGAATTCTAAGATTGGTTATGGCTTTTTGGGGGAATAGCAGTTTACATGATTTTTTGTTCATTCCTGCGGATTTTTAGAGCATAATTCCGTTAAGAAAGGGTGGTTTTTTAAACCTGATAAAGGATAAAAAAGGTCTATCGTAAATGATACAACGGTTATGTAGTTTGATCGATTCTTTGCAGTAATGGTTGAGATTGGGAAATGAGTGAATTGACGACTATAAGAATGATCTGACGGGCAGATCTAACTTAAGATTAAAACCAGCGTCATTTACCTGTATCTAAATGAGGAAATTATATAAAAGTAGTTGTGGGCATGAAGTATAACAGGCAATGTTAGCTTATCGCGTATTCCTCGCGGCTGAGAAAAAGTTACTAATGGGACTATTAAATGATTTAGAATGAGGCAATATATCTCACTTTTTACACTGCTTTTGTTTTTTTGTCAATGTGCAACTTCTGGCAAACATACGGAAATCTATTGCCGAGGAGATATAAATACTGACCCTATGATAAATCATTTTGAACCGTGCTCTTATTGCAATTTTAAAGCTGTAGTTTTAAATGGCGGGTTTGAGATCAATATATCGGACTCGGCATATAAAGTAACGGCATTCAAAATATTCATTTCCGATAATAGCGGAACTTTTTTTAGAAAGACCATTTTAGGAAACCGGGTTACAAAAAAGAATGTAAAAATGATCAGTAAGCTGAAAGCCGGAGATGTGATTTCAATTGAATGTATTAATGTATTCGGTAAAGGTGAGAGATCCATGGCTACGGGTATGACGATTGGCGTTGACAAGTAATTGCTTTCTCTATCACAAGCCCGGTTATTCAGGGCTTTGTTTCTATATTTTTTAGCATTAGGTGCTACAAAAATACCGCCCTGTAAATGGTGATCAAACTCATGATAATCACCAGTACCCCTACAACGGCAAACATCTTTTTAGTGGGAAGCTTTGCAGTAAGCATGGCAGAAAACGGTGCGGTAATGATGCCACCGATGAGCAGACCGGCTACAATGTTCCAGTGCTGAATACCCAGCGTAAATACAAAGGTGATGGCACTGGTAATGGTAAGGATGCATTTGGCCACGGTTGAACTGCCCACTACATAGCGGGGTGTCCGGCCGTTTTTGATAAAGGTTCCGGTTACCAGGGGCCCCCATCCGCCACCGCCAAAGGAATCAATAAACCCTCCGGCTAATCCTAAAGCGGTAATATTTGTTTTTTTCTGTTTTGCCTTTTTAACAGCGGGTTGTCCTTTTTTCCGGTTGAACGTGTTCATCAGGATCCGCACACCCAGGTACAGGGTGTAAGCGGCAATAAAGGGCTTCATGAGCTTGGCATCTTTTTCACCCAGGTAGGATAAGGCCAGCGCCCCAACGATGGCACCAATAACGGCGGGTATCGCCAGCGCCTTGGTGAGCTTCTTATTGACATTGCCCAGCTTATAATGACTGATACTGCCGGCTGCAGTAGTAAAGGACTCTGCCGAGTGGATACTGGCGCTTACGATGGGGGGCGCCACATTCAGCATCAGCAGGATGGTGGTACAGATCACTCCGTAACCCATGCCCATGGACCCGGCTACGATCTCAGCCAGGAAACCCACCAGGAGCATCCAGTAAAACATATGATGATCCTTATTCAAAAAATGGAGGATGGAATCGCTGACCCCAAAAATATAGATGGTATAAATGGCCAGGGCCAGTACCAGGAACAAACCGATACCGATAAGGTAGGGTGTGCTGCGCCGGGTGGCATTGGCAACGAGCGCGGAACTGTCTACCACTTCGTTTTCAGCGGGATTGTCAATATTAAAAGCGGCGTCGCTGCTTACACCGTTCACCGCAAGATCCTTCGTAATGTTGTTGAGCACTTTTACCTTATGGTCGAGGTTGCCGGAAAGCTGGTCGCGTATCTGTTGCATGTTGTCGAGCAGGTCGTTCATTTCATCGGGTATGGCCGCAGTAAAGGTTTCCCGCAGGCGTTTGGCGATGGTGGGTGATTTGCCGTTTGTGGAAATGGCAATTTTCAGGTGCCCTTTTTTTACCACGGAACCCAGGTAAAAATCGCAGAGGGCCGGTTTGTCTGCAATGTTTACCAGCTTTTCTTCTTTTGCGGCATCGGCTTTTATCTGAACGGCTGTTTCAAGATCATTTACGGCGGCAATGATCAAGCTGCATTCCCGGATGTCTTCGATGGTATAAGGCCGTTCACTAAGCCGCATAGCGGGATGGGTTTCCGCCAGTTCTTTTACCTCTGGCGCAATCGCCGTTGCCACCAGGTGGATGCGGGTGGCGGGAGAATTGGCCAGTACGGCTCCCAGCTTTTCCAGCGCAACTTTTCCACCGCCAATAATGAGCAGTTGCAGCGCCTCCAGTTTTAAAAAAACCGGGAAAAGCGTATTGGATGTTTCCGCTGTTGCGTTTGGATGAGCCGCTTGCTGTTCCTTCATGCAGTTACTTTTTTTTCAGGATGGCGTTCACCGAATGCTGGTGGGAGAAATGTTCTTTTTCTACCACTTCACTTTTGTGGTATACCAATGAAGAAGGGGGTACACTAAACGTGATCCAGGCGTTGCCGCCGATCACACTGTCTTTG
Organism: Niabella pedocola; assembly: GCF_021044425.1. Lineage (GTDB taxonomy): Bacteria > Bacteroidota > Bacteroidia > Chitinophagales > Chitinophagaceae > Niabella > Niabella pedocola. The sequence goes on from NZ_JAJNEC010000006.1 coordinate 78,264, forward strand.
CCGATCACGGTGTCGCCGCCAAGAATCGTAGCGCCTGAATACAGGATGACATTGTCCTCTATAGTAGGGTGTCTTTTTTGATCTTTTTTTACCTTGGCGGAATTCAGGGCACCGATGGTTACACCCTGGTAGATTTTTACCTTTTCTCCGATAACGGCTGTTTCTCCAATAACCACACCGGTTCCGTGATCAATAAAGAACGAAGCTCCGATAGTAGCGCCGGGGTGAATGTCGATGCCGGTTTTACTGTGTGCATATTCGGTAAAAATGCGGGGCAGTACGCGGATCCCCAGTTTCCACAAGGTATTGGAAATACGGTATACGGCGATGGCATAAAACCCGGGGTAGGCATGCAATACTTCCTCTTTATTTAAAGCGGCCGGATCATTGGCCACAAAAAAAGAAGCATCTTTTTGCAGCGTTTCATAAAGACCGGGTAAGCCCGCGAAAAAAGTATCGGAAAGTGCCTGGGCCTCTGCACCATCGCTTACCACATCGTAAATCAAAGTGGTAAGGTGGCTTTTGAGTGAATACCAGCCTTTTTCCAGGTCGCTTTCCTTCTGGTTCACACCGGTCTGCGGCACGAATAAGAAACCGAAAATATCGTCCACAAACTGGTGGCTTAACACTTTATCAGGCAGATTCCCTGCATGCTTTTTATTATGCCGTTGCAACAGGATCAAAAAATCGTTCTCGTTCATTGTTGTTATTTAAGTTGGTCACCGGAAACGCTGGATCAGTTTTATAATGCAATTTAAAGCATCTGATGCTGTGCGCATTAACCGTATTCTTTGTAGGATATGTATCTGGCAACAACCCGCTTCTTCTGTACCTTAGTGGCTGTCACCGATCCATTTGCGCTGGGAAAAATCACCAAAGGTTTCACCTGCATTCCGCTCTTTTACATAAACGTCAAACAGGCCATCCAGGGTTTCTAAAATAGCGGTTTCGTCCAAACTGTCTTTATATTTTGTATTCAGGCGTTCACCCAGACGGTCACCTCCGATATGAAGATTGTATTTTCCAAGTGAAGTGCCCACAAATCCGATCTCTGCGTTGGGAGAGCGTCCGCAACCATTCGGACAACCGGTCATGCGTACAATAATGTCTTCATCTGCTAACTGGTGCTTTTGCAGCAGCGGTTCTATTTTACTGATGAGGGTAGGCAGGTATCGTTGTGCCTCTGCCATCGCCAGTGCACAGGTGTTCAGCGCCACACAAGCCATGGAGTTTCGCCGCATGGGGCTGGCACTATCTGTACTTTTGATGATTTGGTGCTCTTCCAGCAGTTGCTGGATAACCGCTTTGTCTGCGTCTGCAATATCACTCAGGATGAGATTCTGATTACAGGTGAAACGGAAGTTTGCTTTTCCTGTTTCAGCTATTTTTAATAAACCGGTTTTTAACGGATAGTTGTTTTCATCTACCACCCGGCCATTTTCAACAAACAGCGTGTAATACCATTTTCCTTCGTGGTTTTGCGACCAGCCGTAAGCATCTTTGCGACTGGTGAATGCGTAGGGACGGGCCGGTTCAAAAGAAAAGCCACAACGCTTTTCCACTTCAGCGCGGTAGGCATCCACTCCCATTTTATCAATGGTATATTTCAAACGTGACTGTTTACGGTCGCTGCGGTTTCCGAAATCGCGCTGTACGGTAATCACTTCGTAGATGGCTTTCATGGCCTGTTCTTTAGGCAGGTAACCCAGCATGCTTCCCAGGCGTGCGTAGGTGTTTGCATTACCATGTGTGGAGCCCAGGCCACCTCCGGCGGCAAAATTGTATCCTTTTAAAACACCATCTTCAATAATGGCAATAAGGCCCAGGTCGTTGATAAACACATCCACATCGTTATTGGGTGGGATGGCGATGCCGATCTTAAATTTCCGGGGCAGGTAACGGTCCTGGTATAACGGATCTTCTTCGGTGGTTTCTACTAATTTTTCAGCATCCATCCACACTTCATAATAGCCCCGTGTTTTGGGCAAGTGATACGCGCTGATCTCGCGGGCAAACTGGTAGATCTCTTCGTGTAACGGTGATTCTTTTGGATGAGACGCGCAGGTTACATTCCGGTTTACATCGCCGCAGGCCGCTATGGAATCCAGGTGCATCGTATTAAACGCACTGATCGTTGGTTTGGTATGCGATTTTAAAATACCGTGCAGCTGGATGGTTTGCCGGGTGGTGATTTTGATGGTGCCCGTGGAATATTTTCCGGCCACATGATGCAGCCCGATCCACTGGTCGGAAGTGATAAACCCACCGGGCAGCCGCAGGCGGATCATAAAGGAAAACAGCGGCTCCAGTTTTTTGCGGCTCCGTTCCTCACGGCGGTCACGGTCGTCCTGCATATACATGCCGTGAAACTTTACCAATGCCTGGTCGTCTTCCCGTATGGCGCCGGTGTGTGCATCCTTGAGGCTTTCCTTTAGCGTTCCACGCAGGCCCTGGCTGGCAACTTTGATCTTCTCCGTTCCTGATAAATTATTTTTCTCGCTCATATTGTCGTTTCAAGTTTCATGTTTGAAGTTCAGGTTCGGTTATGAACCCTGATCCATTTGCTGTTGATTAATATACATCCTTTGAATACCTTCCTTCTTCTTCCAGTTGAACGAGGTAATTCCGCGCTTCCTCTTCTGATGTTCCTTTTTCTTTAAGCAGCGCTACAAAAGTATCTTCCACATCCTTACACATGGGATCTTTCGCCCCGCAGATGTACAGGTGTGCACCACTGTTCAGCCATTCCAGGAGCTCCGCGCCTTTTTCCTTTACCCGGTGCTGCACATAAATCTTCTGATCCGTATCTCTTGAAAAGGCAAGGTCCAGGTTGTTCAATACACCTGTTTCCAGGTAGTTTTGAATTTCCGTCTGGTATAAAAAGTCGGTTACAAAATGTTGTTCGCCAAAAAACAGCCAGTTCCGGCCGCTGGCTCCTGTTGCATCGCGTTCTGCAAGAAACGAACGGAAGGGGGCCACGCCGGTACCGGGACCAATCATAATGATATCGCTGGTTTCTTCCGGCAGTTTAAAGTGTTTTGCTTTTTGAATATAAAATTCAATTTCGTGCCCTTCATCCAGGTCCGAAAGGAATTCACTGCAAACGCCATAACGCTCTTCATCTTCTACAGTGAACTGGTTTTTGGACACGGTGATATGGATCTCGTTTTCTCCGTGTGCATTTGGCGCGGAGGAGATGGAATAAAGGCGCGGTGATTGTGCCGTAAGTATCTTAATCACTTCCTCAAACTGCGCGGCATCTTTTACCGGGTAAATGCGCAGCAGATCGTAAAGGCTCATCCTGGTGTCCGGTATCTGTTGGTTGGTGAGCTCTGCAAATTTCTTAACGGTTGATTTGAGCAGGTAACAAATATTCAGGTGCTGGCTCAGCAGGTCACGTACCGGTGCCGTTACCTTCTCTGTCTGGATCTCTTTTTCCGGATCAATGCCGGTAATGCCGATGATCTTATTGATCATGCTTTGTTTATTGGAAGGCACAATGCCCAGCGCATCGCCCGGCAGGTAATCGATGGGCTCATCGGTAGTGATCTCAATGTGAAAGGTTTGCTTGTTCGAGCCTCGGTCATTGAGGTTGATATTGGTGATCACCTTGCCCATGTAATATTTTTTTCCAACGGATTTGGGGGCAGCGGCAGCCGGAGCAGCAGGCGCACTTGTGGTTGACTGCAGGGCTGCGGCTACATTATCCAGCCAGTGCAATGCGTCTTCTTCATATTCAACATCACATTTCTTCAACGGCAATACGCGGTGCGCGCCCAGAGCCTCCAGGCGGGCATCTACATCTTCTCCTGTTTTACAAAACTCGGGGTAAGAACTGTCGCCCAGCGCCAGCACTCCAAATTTGAGCTTGCCGAGGTTGAGCTGGTTTTCATGAATATGATCATAGAATTTTTTGGCCAGCAGGGGTGGTTCACCTTCACCCTGTGTGCTGATCACCACAAAGAAGTACTCTTCTTTGGGCAGGTCTGTAAAACGGTATTGATCCAGTCCGGTAAGTTTTACCGTAATGCCTTTCTTTTTGGCGATACCCGCCAGTTGCGTGGCCAGCTTTTTGGCATTCCCTGTTTCAGTTCCATATACCAGCGATATTTTTTTTACTGCGGCCGGGGCGGCAACGGCGGTCTCCTGTCCGCCGGCGATACCTTGCGCAAGACCGGCAAAATAGCCGCTTGCCCAAAGCAGTTCGTCCCGCGAAAGTGTAGGGGTGAGACTTTTGATGGCTCTCAATTTTGCGTCAGATAGCATGTTTTAAATTATTTTGTTGATGAACATTGATCATTTCTTCGGTAACCGGGTTGAAGTATAGTTGCCGGCTGTTGCTGTTTTCCAGCCACCGGAACTGCTGGTGCAGCGCTACTACCTTACCCACAACCACCAGGCTGGGGGAGGCTAGTGGCGTGCCTTTCAGCGCGGTGGCGTAATCGTAAAGGCTGCAGGTATGTACCTGCTGAAAACAGGTGGTAGCCTGTTCGATAACGGCCAGCTGTTTTTCTTCGGCGATGCCAAACTGCGTTAGCTTTTGCACCACCTGGTCCAGCGTACCGGACGACATATAAAATACCAGGGTATCCTCTGTAGCGGCCAGCTCCTGCCAGTAGGCATCCGTAACCACGTCCGATTTATAATAGGTGAGGAACCGCACTGCTGTGGCATAGCCCCTGGCCGTTAGCGGCATTCCCGAATAAGCGGCCGCTCCCAGTGCGGCGGTTACCCCCGGAATGATCTCGTATGAAATGGCATGTTGTGTAAGGGTTTGCAGCTCATCCAGGATATTGGAAAAAATGGAAGCGTCGCCGCCTTTGAGCCGCACTACCAGCTTTCCCTGTAAGGCATAATGCACCAGTAATTCATTAATGGTGCGTTGCGATACCGAACGCTTTTTGCTGCATTCTTTTCCTACATATACGATCTCGGCTGCAGGCGCCACATAACGGTGCAGGATCACATCGCTCACCAGGCGGTCGGCAAGCACTACGTCTGCTTTCCGCAAAGCATCGGCCGCCTTTACGGTGATCAGGTCCGGATCTCCGGGTCCCGCGCCGGCAAGGATCACCTTACCGGTACCCTTGGGTGACTGCTTTTTTACGGGTGATGTATGTTGAAGAAGCATCTGCTGTTTTTTATAATCTACTTAAAATGTAGACTTAATGGTTGTAACGATGCGCCGGTATACCGGGCATCGTTTGAATTAATTTAATAGAACGGCCGCTACGGTGCTGTTGCTGGTTTCATCTACCAGGATGGCATTGCCGTAGTCGCTCAATGTTGCAAAATCATCGTATACCAACGGAGCTGCGGTTTTGATGGTTGCGTGCACTACTTCGTTGAGCTTTACGCCATCTTCGGCCGGGATGCGTTCCAGGGTATTTACGTCGAGTTTGTAAGCTACTTCCCTTACAATGGTTTTGAGTAAACGGCCTTTGTGCTGAAGAAAATATTTATTGCCCTGTATAAGGGGTTTATTGTCGAGCCAGCAAAGTACCACTTCGATCTCGTTGCCCACCTTCGGAAGATTGTCGGCACGGGCGAAGGTATCGCCGCGGCTGATATCAATATCATCTGCAATATGCAATACCGCAGCCTGGGGAGCAAATGCCTCGTTCACTTCTTTACCACCCACTTCAATCTTTGTAATGGAGGTATCGATCCCCGCGGGAAGGACCTTTATCTTGTCGCCCACCTTGTATACACCACTGATGATTTGCCCGGCATAACCCCGGTAGTCATGCAGTTCGGCCGTTTGCGGACGGATCACATATTGAACCTGGAAACGGGGATCGGTGTGGTTGATATCCGAAGCCACTTCAACGGCTTCCAGGAATTCCAGCAATGAAGGGCCGGTATACCAGGACATTGTTTCGGAATGGTCTACGATATTATCGCCCAGGAGTGCCGAAATCGGAACATAGGTAACGTTTTCGAGCTTCAGTTGTGCCGCTACTTTTTCATAATCGGCTTTGATTTCGTTGAACCGTTCTTCCGAAAAATCAACCAGGTCCATTTTATTGATGGCTACCACCACGTGCGGCATTTTGAGCAGGGACGCGATGATAGAGTGGCGGCGGGTTTGTTCGATAACGCCGGCACGCGCATCAATCAGGATGATGATCAGGCTGGAGTTGGACGCGCCTGTGATCATGTTACGGGTATACTGCACATGGCCCGGAGCATCGGCAATGATGAATTTCCGTTTTGGAGTAGAGAAATAGCGATAGGCCACATCAATGGTGATCCCCTGTTCTCTCTCAGCTCTTAAGCCATCGGTGAGCAATGCGAGGTCGATGCCATCGGCATTTTTATTTTTCGATTGTTTTTCCAGCGCTTCCAGCTGGTCTACAAGAATGCTTTTGCTGTCATACAATAACCGGCCGATCAATGTGCTTTTGCCATCGTCTACACTACCGGCGGTTATGAATCTTAAGATATCCATTTAGAATTTAGATTTTCAGATTTAGAATTTAAAAGTATCCGCCTTTCTTACGGTCTTCCATTGCGGCTTCGGTTACTTTATCGTCAATCCGGGTTTCGCCTCTTTCGGAAATACGGGTGGCCATGATTTCATTCACTACCTCATCCAGTGTTGTGGCGCTGGATTCCACAGCCGCGGTGCAGGTCATATCGCCCACGGTGCGGTAGCGTACTCTTTTGGTAGAGATTACGTCGGTTTCATCGATCGTGATGTAATCGGAAACGGCGATCAGCTGTCCTTCATGTTCCAGTACTTCGCGTTCATGTGCAAAGTAGATAGAAGGCAGGGGAATTTCCTCTTTTTTGATGTAGTTCCATACATCCAGCTCCGTCCAGTTGCTGATAGGAAATACCCGTACGTTTTCGCCTTTGTGGATGCGGCCGTTATAAATGTTCCATAATTCCGGGCGCTGCAGTTTGGGCTCCCATTGACCAAACTCGTCTCTTACAGAAAAGATGCGCTCTTTTGCACGGGCCTTTTCTTCATCACGCCGGGCACCTCCGATACAGGCATCGAACTTAAATTCTTCAATGGTATCCAGCAGGGTGTGGATCTGCAGCCAGTTGCGGCTGGCAAATTTACCCTTGGGTTCCGTAAGGTGTTTTTGTTTAATCGTGTCTTCTACTTTGCGTACGATCAATTCTGCGCCTACTTCTTTTGCCAGGGCATCGCGATAGGCGAGCGCTTCCGGAAAGTTGTGGCCGGTATCGATATGTACCAGCGGAAAGGGGATCTTTCCGGGCGCAAATGCTTTTTTTGCCAGTTGTACCAGCGTAATAGAATCTTTACCGCCGCTGAAAAGCAGGGCCGGTTTTTCAAATTGTGCGGCAACCTCCCTGAAAATATAAATACTTTCAGCCTCAAGCTGCTCGAGGTAATCTAATGTGTACTCACCCATACGTTCTTTTTATACAGATCCGCTTTGCGGATTTTTTTTAACAATCAAAATGGTTTTCTCAGGGTTGGCGCTTATAGGGATCCCGTTATTGGTGTACATGAAGCCCGCACTCTTTATGCGAAACCTCCCACCACCATCTGCCGGCCCTGGGATCCTCACCAGGCTCAATAGCCCGGGTACAGGGGGCACAGCCGATACTGATAAATCCTTTATCGTGCAGCGGATTATAAGGTACGTTCTTTTGCCGGATGTAATCCATCATTTCATCGTAGCTCCAGTGAATGAGCGGATTGAATTTGTAAAGACCGCGGTCGGCATCCCATTCGATCATTTTCATATCTTTCCGGTTATCCGATTGTTCGCTTCTCAGCCCGGTGATCCATACTTTGGCTCCAGTCAGTGCACGATTGAGGGGCTTTACTTTCCGTATGAAACAACATGCTTTCCGGTTTTCAACCGATTCGTAGAATCCATTAACCCCGTTTGCTTTCACATAAGCTTCCACATCCGGCGCTTCGGGAAAATAAACGTCTATGTTGATTTTATAACGGGCATTGGTTTTTTCCAACAAATCGTAATGTTCATAAAACAGGCGCCCGGTATCCAGCGTAAAGATCCGCACCGGAAGCTTTACGGATGCGATCATTTCCGTTAATACCTGGTCTTCCTGGCCCAGTGAGGTGGAAAAAACGGTTTCTTCCGGAAACTGTGCCGTTACCAGTTTTAACGCATCTGCCGTTGAGGCGTTCTCTATTTCCTGTATCTGTTCTTCTGTAAACACGGTTGTTGTTTATGGTCTATCGTTTATGGTTTATAGCCGGAATGAACTATAAACCATAAATGATAAACTAAAAATTAAATATTCGGTTGAGGTGTATAACGCAGGTAAGGTTTTACCTCTTTTACACCTTTGGGAAATTTCTGGATGGCATCTGCTGTGCTGATGGAAGGAACCACGATCACATCTTCACCATGTTTCCAGTCTGCCGGAGTAGCCACGCTGTGGTTTGCGGTCAGTTGCAGGGAATCGATCACCCGCAGTACTTCCTGAAAATTACGGCCGGTTGAAGCGGGGTAAGTGATGATCAGTTTTACTTTTTTATCGGGCCCGATGATGAACAGGGAACGCACGGTTGCCTTTTCAGAAGCATTGGGGTGGATCATGTCATAAAGGGTGGCAATATTTTTATCGGGATCTGCGAGGATCGGAAAATCAACAGAGCAATTTTGTGTTTCATTGATGTCGTTCTTCCAGCCCAGGTGCGAATCCAGCGGGTCAACACTCACCGCCAGTGCTTTTACACCACGTTTTTCAAATTCGCCTTTCAATAAAGCTGTTTTTCCCAGTTCAGTAGTACAAACGGGGGTATAATCAGCCGGGTGAGAAAACAGAACCCCCCAGGAATCACCCAGGTATTCGTGAAATTTGATTTCTCCTTCTGTAGACTGCGCGGTAAAATCCGGGGCAGTATCTCCTAATCTTAATGACATAATTTTAAACAGTTTTTAGTGACAAAATAGCTCTTTTATAAACCTACTAATCGAGTAGACTAATAGGGTGGTTTGCAAGGTACGACAAAATATTTGAACGGAAGTGTAAAAAAAAGGTGAAATAAGAAAAACGAATGGGTAATAACTACAGGTTATGGGTTTTATGACGATTCAGGATGTCCGGTTGCATAAAATTCCCTGTGTACGCCGGCGTTGGTAAAGATCCGTTTAGTTGATCTGGATTTGGTAATGCTATGAGCTTTTAACAGCCTGCCTGAGCCCGGCAAACAGTCGTTAGTCTTTGAGATCAGCCAGGGTTCGGCTCTCCAGCACTTCAAGCGTTACGTCCCGCACCTGCCGCATCACATCGTGCAGCCCGCAGTGTTTTTCGTCGCAGTTTTTACAGCGTTCATAAAAGTAAAGGCTCACACAAGGCAACATGGAGATGGGCCCGTCGATCAGCCGGATCACCGTGGCCATTTTTACATCAGCCGGGTCTTTTTTAAAGAAGTAACCACCACCTTTTCCCTTTTTGCTTTCCAGGATACCAGCTTTGCGAAGCTCCAGCAGGATATTCTCCAGGAATTTTAACGGGATCCGTTTCTTTTTTGAAATCTCGGAAATCAGCACCGGGCCATCCTGCTGTTTATCAGCCAGGTAACCCAGCGCCTTAAAGGCATATTGTGATTTTTTTGTGAGCATATATAGATAACAAATGTTCGGTTATAAAGTTAAGGAACAATTGGTTGAAAAGGTACCGGGTTCAGTGCTGTTGCCGTATTTATTTTTAAACCCGGCCGTGCTGCTTCCGGCGTTTGCTGGCATTATTTAAGGCGTTTCGGCAAATGCCTTTTCCAACGGAAGGCTACCTGCTTTGTTCCAAACGCCGGTTTAGCCCTTTGCCTTTAACTGGTGCCGCTGGTTTTGAAGCACGTTATTCAGGGTCCAGGGAATCGTTTTTTCAAACGGGGCTTTTCGAACCGGGCAATCTTGTTTCCGGCAAAGCGGGCACTGAAAAGGCTTGCATCCGTCCGAGTGCACAAAGAATTCTATAGATTCTCCGTATTCGTTCCGGATCAGTGCCGCCAGCTGGTCAATTTCGTGATGTGCCTCTGCCACATTCAGGTACCAGGGAACGGTTAAGTGACAGTCGATATGCAATACGCTCCCGTACTTAATCACCCGGAAGTTGTGCAGATCGATCCAATTTTCAAGCCGGTTTTTATTGATATGGGCAATCATCTGCCGCAATAACTGCTGATCGGCTTCATCCATAATACCAGCAATGGAGCGCCGGAGAATGGTATACGAAGTGCGGAGCAAGAGTATCGTAAGGAGGATGGCTACCACCGAATCCAGCCAAAAGATCTTTGTAAAAAACACAAGGACCAGCCCGATGATCACTGCAATAGTGGAATAGGTATCTGTTTGAAGATGCCTGCCACTGACTTCCAGCGCAATGGAATGATTTTTTTTGCCGGTGGCGATGCAGATACTACCCAGCGCATAATTGACCACAGCCGTGGCCGCCACCAGAATGATACCCAGGTCCAGTTTGTGCAATAGCTGCGGGTGTATCAACTGGTCGATGGCTTTGTAAAGCACTACCAGCCCGGCAATTCCAATAAGCGTACCTTCTACTGCGGCGGATAAGAATTCGGCTTTCCCATGGCCGTAGGGATGGTTTTCATCCCGGGGCTGGGCGGCCAGGTAAAGACTGTAAAGCCCGATAAAGCCCGCCGCTACATTGGCAATACTTTCCAGGGCATCTGTAAGAACCGCTACGGAATGTGTTGAAAAGTAGGCGATCGATTTTACGATGAGCAACAGTAATGATACTGCAGCCACCCATTTCTGGATCTTCAGGTTCTGGCGGGAGCCTTGCGTTGTCATTGTAATCCGATTATGCGGTTTTCCGGTTCGCGTTGCCACGGTTTTTCCGGGCGCGGATATATCCCTGTACTTTACGTTTCAGACGGTGATAAAATTCTTTATTGAATAGATTTGAATCGTGCATGGCCTTATAGGTAAGGAACGCACCGATCGGGGTTAGAATAAAAGTAGACAGCCACATTCCGGAGAACGGCGTAACACTTCCTTCCTTGGCCATTTTTTCCCCGGTATTGGATGAAAAATAAAAGACCAGGAAAAAGGCTATGGCAAAAATCATCGGTGTACCTAGTCCGCCTTTGCGGATGATGGATCCCAGTGGCGCTCCGATCATGAACATCAGGAAACAGGCAAGGGCCAGCACAATTTTTTTATGCCATTCGATCTTATAGCGGCGGATATTCTTTTCCTGTTCCTGAATGCTGTTCAGGTTCATATTGGCATTGTCTTTTACCACCGTAATGGTGCCGTTGGCCCGTTCTGTTATATTCGACAATGCGCTGTCGGGCAAAAAGGCCATAAAGACATTGGCCACTTTTTTCTGTGGTTTGATGGCCTTTTTGGCCGTGTCCTTTTTCGTGGCTCCGCTGTCGCCGGCTGCTTTTTTCAGCGTATCGGTTTTTGCAGCTATGGCTTTTTGCGCCGTATCTGTTTTTACATGGGCACTGTCCTTCCTGGCAGCGCTGGCGGCAAGCAGGGGCTTCTTCTTTTTGCGGTTCTTCAAACGTTTCTTTGCGGGAGGTGCTGCCTGAGCGGTTTCCTTTTTCTTTGAAATGCTGTCCGTACGCACCGGTACCAGCGTGGCTTTTGCTTTGCCGGTAACGGAATCCAGGCCTAAAAAGGCGTCCTTATTTTTCTTAAAATTCAATACCGAGTCGGGAATGGTAACACCCTTGGTAACACTGTCGCGATACTGCAGCAGGCTGAACGTATTTACCAGGCTGTTTTGGTAACGCTCTACTTCCATACCGGTATATTTGGTCATGGAATCCAGGGCCTTGTCCAGTTGCCGCATACTCAATACCCGCTCGTTGTTCCGGTTGTTACTGTCGCTGGATGCTTTAAAGTTAAAGGCACTGATGTCCAGCTGCATTTTATACTCTTTAAAACCCAGGCGGATATATTCCGTGGCAGAATCCGTCCGGTTGCCCCGTTCCTGGTAACGCCACCCGTCCCTGAAAACAATATCCAGGAAACGCTTGTCGGGGGAGGGCTTCATGGTGCCATTTTTGGCAATAATGAAGTTATCCTGCAGGGAACCGTAATTGTTTTCAAAAACGATCAGGTCCCGGATCGTGCTGTCGTCTTTTTCCTTTTTCCCGATTTTAATAGCAAAGCGGTCCAGCTTATCGTAGAACACTCCTTCTTTAATATCAAATGCCGGTTTGGCCAGTACGATATCGGCCAGCATGGTGCGTGATTTCAACTGCGCCACCGGAATTACGTAGTTGGCAAAAAGAAACGCGCAGAAACTGATCACAAGAGTTACCCCCATCAGCGGCCGCATAAAGCGCAGCAGGGAAATACCGGAGGATTTGATGGCAACCAGCTCAAAGCTTTCTCCCAGGTTTCCAAAAGTCATCAGGGAAGAAAGCAGCACCGCCAGTGGGAGAGCCAGAGGAATCAGTACGGCACTCTGGTACCAGATGAATTTCAGAATGGTAAATGCATCCAGCCCCTTGCCCACAAAATCATCGATCCAAAGCCAGAAAAACTGCATTACCAGTACAAAGAGGGTAATAAAAAAAGTGGCCACAAAGGGACCAACAAATGCTTTTATAATCAGTTTATCTAACTTTTTCAACTGTTTCCGGTTTCTGTTTATGGTTGATAGTTCCGGTTCAACAGGTCATCATTTAAGGATGCACCGTCTATTGTCGTTTCAACCACAATTCATTTAATTTGCAAATAACGTATACATAATGGAAGAAACAAAATTAAGCCTTTCTCCAGAGGAGTGGGCCATTGTTGCAGATCCTGAAATCATTTTAACAAAGAATGCGGTTTTACATAAGATAAAAAGCTCGCTGGAGGCATTGCACCAATGGCAGCTGGATTTTGTTAAGGAACATATGCACCGTTTGCCGGCCGACCTGTTTACAAACGCCGGGAAAATTTCGCGGGGAGAAAACTACAACGGCCTGCCTTACCTGATCCTGGATTATCCGCGCAACTTTGGGCAGGAACATATTTTTGCCATCCGGAGCCTGTTCTGGTGGGGAAAGCAGGTGAGCACCACCTTGCATTTGTCCGGAAAATGGAAAGCACAGTTTGCCCCCCGCCTGATGGCACAACCGGCATTATTCCGGGATGCGGCGCTTTATATAAGTGACTATGGTAATGAGTGGGAGCACGATGTGCAGGGAAATAGTTACCGGCCTTTTAACGAAACAACCTTGCAACAACAGCCCGGTCTGGAACAGTCGGCTGCTTTTGTCAAAATAGCCTCCTTTGCCCCGATTGTACAACTGGAGCAGGCACCGGAGATCTGGCAAACGGCCTTCCGGAAATTTTTAGAGCTGCTGTTTTAAAGGAGCGGTGTTTTCGTTCAATACGGTAGTTGCTGCACGAAGGTTAATTACCCAGGCGGTGAAACAATTCTTTAACCTGGTAATCCCAAAGCTGACTTTGATCCTTAATGTCTCGTTTTTCGGCAAAGTCTGTAATCACTAAAATAGTTTGGTTGGTGATTTCTGATTTGTCAATCCGGAATTCGAAATATTCATTTTTGGGAGAACCGGCCCAGTGAAAACGGATCAGCCGTTCTTCTTCCTGCTCCAGCACCTCTGCCTCTTCATAAGAGCCGTTCCAGCCGAAATAAAAACGCCCGTTGCGCTCATCCACATTTTCTGCAAACCACTCACCCAACCCATTGGAAGTGGCCAAAAATTCAAACAAAATTGTTGGAGAACAACGTACAGGGTACTCCAGGGTGTATAGCTGTTTACTCATCGCTCGGGGTGTGTTTATTAATTCAATTAGCTACAATAATATAAAAATTATCATACTTTCAAAATTTTTTTTGAGTTTGTGCCGCCAGATCCGTTTTTTTCCTTAATAAACCCTGTTTTTAAGCTTAAAACCCGGGAAACGTGCTTTCTGATGGTTTTTGGCGGTTGCTGCTTTTTAAAATAGTATATTTGCAGGCATTTTTCAGTGAATAATCTTTGGTAAAATATGTTTAATAGTCTACAGGATAAATTAGAATCAGCCTTTAAAAATCTTAAAGGGCAGGCACGTATTACAGAACTGAACGTTGCTGCCACCGTAAAAGAAATCCGCCGCGCGCTGGTAGATGCGGATGTAAACTATAAAATAGCCAAGGAGTTTACAGACAAGATCAAGGATAAAGCCATGGGCGAGAAGGTGTTGAATGCCATCAGCCCCGGCCAGTTGATGGTTAAGATCGTGAAGGATGAGCTTACCGAACTGATGGGCGGTGAAGAAGCGGTTTTTAATGCAAAAGGAAGCCCGGCAGTTATTTTGATCGCAGGTTTGCAAGGTAGCGGTAAAACCACCTTCAGCGGTAAACTGGCTAATTTTTTAAAAAGCAAAAAAGGATTGTCGCCCCTGCTGGTGGCCGCAGATATTTACCGCCCGGCGGCGATGGAGCAATTGCGGGTACTGGGAGAACAGATCGGGGTAGACGTACATATCGAACCGGAAAATAAAGATGCCGTATCCATTGCCCAAAATGCCGTTGCAACGGCACGGTCGAAGAATAAGAATGTGGTGATCATCGATACGGCCGGCCGTCTGGCGATTGATGAGGCTATGATGACGGAGGTATCCAATATCAAAAATGCGATCAACCCGCAGGAGATCCTGTTTGTGGTAGATAGCATGACGGGGCAGGATGCCGTAAATACAGCGAAAGCGTTTAACGAGCGCCTCGATTTCAGCGGCGTGGTGCTTACCAAACTGGATGGAGATACAAGAGGTGGTGCGGCATTGTCGATCAAATACACGGTAAATAAGCCGATCAAATTTGTAAGCAATGGCGAAAAAATGGATGCGCTGGACGTGTTTTACCCCGAGCGGATGGCACAGCGGATCCTGGGAATGGGAGATATCACTACGCTGGTAGAGCGTGCCCAGCAACAGTTTGATGAAGAGCAGGCGAAAAAGCTGGAGAGTAAGATCCGGAAAAATAAATTCGATTTTGCCGACTTTAAAACCCAGCTGGACCAGATCAAGAAGATGGGAAATATGAAGGACCTGCTGGGAATGATCCCGGGTGTGGGTGCCAAGATCAAGGACCTGGACATCAGCGATGAAAGCTTTAAAGGCATCGAAGCGATGATCGATTCGATGACTCCTGAAGAACGCAGCAACCCGGATCTGATCAATGGCAGCCGCCGCAAGCGTATTGCCCTGGGCAGTGGCAAAGATATTTCGGAAGTGAACGCATTTATGAAGCAATTTGAGCAAATGCGCGACATGATGAAGAACATGAACAAGATGGGTGCTTTCGGCCGTATGATGCCGGGCATGGGTAAGTTTAAGATGCCGGGTTAGCAGCCTTTGGGCTTTTAGCAATTAACCTGGTTTTGTTAAGGCCGCAGAATACGCAGATCTGGTATGGCTTTATCAGTACCCAACAATATCGCAGCGCCGTAGCACCATCGCGTATCTGCAGCAATGATCCCGCGGAACGCCTGATCATTGAAGATTGACTGCTCACTCTGTCGTGCGTTGCGATTCATAATGTATGTCCGTCCGGATGCGGTTTAATAATTACACGGCAGCGCGGTTCGCTGCTTTTTTTTATATGCCGGAAACCCGATAAGCATTCTTACTGCTTTCATTTTTAACCGGTTAAGGTTTTATACACCGATTGTATTTTAGCTTCAGCAAATTCCTTCAACTTTATTTGTCCGCCATTTTATTGACTTTTTGACGGACAATTAATTTTGTCCGCCAAATTACTCCCCCAACCTTATTTGTCCGCCATATTTCGCATTTTTTGACGAACAAAGAAGTTTGTCCGCCAAAATGGCCCTCTATTATCATTTGTCCGCCATATTTTTCATTTTTTGGCGGACAAAGTATTTGTCTTTAATTTTGTCTCAACTAAGATCTGATCCAATGAACTTACAAAATGCAACGCTATACCATGAAGACCTGTTTCCACCTGAAAAAATTCATTATGAGCCAATTATAAATGAGTTATTAGCAGCGGAACAGGCGCTTGCGCGGTTTGATCAGATGTTGAAAAATCTTCATAACAGTGAAATATTGTTGGCACCCCTCCGGAATCAGGAGGCGGTGTTGTCTTCCCGTATGGAGGGTACGATCAGCACCATTGATGAAATCATGGAATTCGAAGCCAATGTGAAAGAAGATGATGACGAGGATACGTATAAAGCAGATGTTCGATCTGATGTGGTTGAAACCCTTTTATATCAACGTTCCTTGCGGAACGCGCAAAAAGGTATGGAAGCCGGATATGAAATTTCCGACAGCCTGATCAAACAGATCCATCAGCAATTATTAAGTTTTGGAAGGGGTGCTTCAAAATCGCCCGGGGCGTACAAAACAGAACCAAACTTTATTGGAGATAAAGCCGGAAGACAGATCTCCTATGTTCCGATTGGCCCTGAAAAATTGCAAGACGGTATGGAGCGCTTGTTTGCTTATCTAAAAAGCGATAAGCACCCGGTTCTGATAAGAACCGCAGTCATGCATCTGGAGTTTGAAGCGCTGCACCCTTTCAAGGATGGGAATGGAAGAATAGGAAGAATGTTGATCACGCTTTTTTTATGGCAGCAGCGATTAATTAGTGCGCCGCATTTTTATATTAGTGGTTACCTGGAAGAACATAAGGACTCATATATAAACAGGATGCGCGAAGTATCCGAAACCGGAAACTGGGAACAATGGTGTGCCTTTTTCTTAACTGCAGTAAAGGAACAGGCTATGCAAAACCTGGAAATTGCGGAGCAGATAAGCCGCCTCTATGAGGATATGAAACTGCGTGTTTCAGGAACACTGGCTTCAAAATGGAGCATGCAGGTATTGGACTATATTTTTACTTATCCCAAATTCAGGTTGCCCAACCTCTACCGGACAGCTGGAATCCCCGAAAAGTCGGCATCAACGTTTATTAAAAAACTATTGGATGAAGGATTGCTTTATTTGCAGCAGGAAGCGGCAGGACGTAAGCCTGCACTTTATTCGTTTGAACCATTGATGCGCCTGGTTAGGGTATAAAAAGACGGATATGCCGCCCTAATAAAACAGGCAGGGCAGGTAAGAAATCGATGATGCAAGATCAATCTATGCCTCGCCGAACCCTTTAAACCCAGGATCCACAATGCGTTTCCAGTCCGGGTGCCGTTTGATATAGGCAAATACGAAAGGGCAGAGCGGCACCAGTGTTTTACCGCTTTGCTCAATGGCTTCCAGGGTTTTTTCTACAATGGCCGTTCCCGCTCCTTTGCCCTCCAGCTCTGGTGGAACTTCGGTATGTACCAGGCTGATATGGTGCGGAGTTTCATTAAATTGGATAAATGCCGTATGCCCCTCGATGGTGAGCTGGTATTGCTTTTCCGCATCATTTTTTACAAGCGGGATGGCTGTATATTCAGGTTTCATAATGATATGATTAGTGTGTGATTTTAAAAAGGGATCAGCTGATACCGGTCTTTTTCAGCGGCTGCTTTTTAAAACAGGGTTGATTATTTTTGTTTCAGATGGCCGGATTGTTCCGGTAGTGGCACAAATTCCATTTCTCCGGGTACCGGTGGAAACCGTTGCTCCAGCCAGTCCTGCTTTGCTTTTTCGATCACTTCCCTGTCAGAGCTTACAAAGTTCCAGTAAATAAACCGTTCTTCGGGAAAGGGTTCGCCTCCAAATATAAAAACCGTGGTATTGTCTGTAGTTTCAAACGAACAGAGTGTGCTGTCTTTGGCGATCAGGATCTGTTTGGGACCATAGGCATGGCCTTCGCTGATGACACTGCCTTCCAGGATGTAGAGGCCGCTTTCCCCGTAAAGATCCTTCCCGATATGCAATACCTGGCCCTTAGCTGTTTGGATCTTTATAAAATACTGGGGACTGTGCACCGGTACCGGAGAGGTTTTGCCAAATGCGGTGCCGGAAATCAGTTTAATTACCGCTCCATCCTGCTGCCATACCGGTATGGCAGCGGCTTCTACATGTGTAAAGGAGGGTTCGCTTTGTTCCAGTGCTTTGGGCAGCGCCACCCATATCTGTAACCCATGTAGTTGTTTATCGGTTGTGCGCAGGTAGCCAGGCGTCCGTTCAGAATGTACCACTCCTTTGCCGGCCGTCATCCAGTTTACTGCACCGGGCATAATTTCAACCTCCGACCCCAGGCTGTCGCGGTGCATAATGGCACCTTCAAAAAGATAGGTAAGGGTAGAAAGCCCGATATGCGGATGCGGCGGCACATCCAGGTTCTGGTAATCTTTCAGGTTGGCCGGCCCCATATGATCAATAAAGATAAAGGGCCCCACCATGCGTTTCTGCCGGAAAGGCAACAGGCGGCCTACGAGGAAATTGCCGATATCGGCTGCCCGTTCTTCGATGATCATTCCAATATTTGACATGTTGCATATTTTTATAAAAGTAAAGGAAAACCGATGCGATCCGTTATCCTGGTGGCACCGGTTTAAAAATTAATCCAGGGTACCAAACTTCCCTGCCTGGAAGTCTTCCATCGCTTCGTAAATTTCTGCCTGGGTGTTCATTACAAACGGACCGTAAGCCGCAATGGGCTCGGGGATGGGTTCCCCGCTCAACAGCAATACCACCGCATCTTCCACAGCCGCAATGGTGATCTCTTCCCCTTCATTTTTAAAATGAACGAAGCTGTGCTCCGAGGCCTGCTGCCCGTTTACAGTTATGTTGCCTTTGATGACCAGCAAGGCGGTATTGAAATGTTCGGGGAACTGTGTGCTAACCGCGCCTCCCGCTTTCAGTTTAATATCCGAAAGGTGAACGGGCGTATAAGTGCTGGCGGGTCCTTGTACACCGTTAAAACTGCCGGCAATTACGTTTACGATGCCCCCATCCCCGGGAATCGTATATTTCCCCATCCGGTCTTTTCCGATGGCCTGATAATGGGGCGCTACATTTTTATTGCGTGCGGGAAGGTTTACCCAAAGCTGCACCATTTCAAACGGACCTCCGGTCTTCGAAAACTGTTCTTCATGAAATTCCTTATGCAGGATACCGGAACCGGCGGTCATCCACTGTACATCGCCTTCGCCAATGATGCCGCCTCCATCACTGCTGTCTGCATGCTGAACGCTGCCCTTGTAGGCAATGGTTACCGTTTCAAAGCCCTTATGCGGATGTGCACCTACACCCCGGGGAATTTCGGAAGGTCCAAAATTGTATTCGGGGTTAAAATCCAGCACCAGGAAGGGACTCATGTTTCTGCGGTCAACAGCTGCGGGAATAAAGCCATATACCCGGAACCCGTCGCCTACCATATGCGGCTGTGCGGGTTTGGGAACGATTTTTCCGATCGTTTTTTTCATTGTATGTTTCTCCTTGTTTTATAAGATCTCAATGTTCAATTTAGGTTTGAGTCCGTTGTCTGTTACGGAAAATGAATGCCTGGGAGCGGTTTCCAGCTCTGTGAAGAACCCGGAGATCGCTGCGGCCAGCGCTGCCTCCCGGCCGGCTTCATACGTGATCCACATGCTGTCGTGATCCTTCAGCGAAAGCAACTTTTTGATCATAGCTTCCTCCTTGTTATCCAGGTATGCTTCGGGGGCCACAACCACATCAAAATCGATCAGCTGAAATTTCTCCACCGCTTCTTCGGCGGTAAGCACCTGAACCAGGTTACTGTTGGGTTGTGCCTTCAGTAAGTTTGCTGCCTGTTCATTGAGGTGTATGCCCAAGATTTCTGTTTTCATATTGATTTTACTCCTTTTGGTATAAAGTTACAACTGTATTAACGGCCGGCACTTAAACCAGGTTAAGTCCTCCGTAGTATCGCTGCCGGAGATGATTGAATTTTACAGCTGCATGACGGGTATCGCCATATTTGGCGATGAACCTGTTGATAAGGGAAGCCTACCTTTAGCCCTCCATTTCAAAAACTAAAAAACATCTGATTATGAATGTCATCAACCGCGCAAAAAATATGATCCTGGCCCCTAAAGCAGAATGGGACATTATTGACGGGGAGCAGCCCGATAATGCAAAAGTAATTACCGGTTATGTATTGCCGCTGGCCGGACTGGCTGCCGTGGCTGCCTTTATTGGTTATGGGTTTATTGGTATGGATGCTGGTTTTTTCAGAATCAAAGGCGTGAATTGGGGCATTTACCAGGCGGCAAATGCATTGATCATGGGCATCCTGGGCGTTTTTATCAGCGCTTTTGTCATTGATGCACTGGCGCCCAGTTTTGCCTCGGAAAAAAATATGGGCCGTTCTGTGCAATTGGTGGCCTATGCCTACACACCTGCCTGGGTGGGCGGTTTGCTGAATGTATTTCCGGCACTTGCTTTTATTGGCGCGCTCTTCAGTCTCTACGGTTTATACCTGCTGTATCTGGGATTGCCAAAAATGAAAAAGACACCGGAAGATAAACAGCTCTCTTATTTTATTGTATCCCTGCTGGTGATGATCGCCGTTTATGTGGTAATCGGTATCATCATGAGCGCGCTGGTAATGCCAACAATGGGGCTTTCCATGTCGAAGGATATCCTTCAGTCGATACAGGTAAGATAAAGCGCCGGGAGTGGTCCGCTGTATTACCCGTTGCACCGGCTGCTGTTTTTTGTAATACCGTTTTTGTAATAAGAAAAAATATCACAGAAATATTATTACAAAGTTGTAATAAGGAATCAATAATATTTTTAAATATCACAAAAACAATATTACAGCGGAAGCACGCAGGGATATTTCAAACCGATTTCGCTCCCGGCAGTTGTGCTTATGCGGCTCCTTGCTGTTTTTCCATGGTGATTGAAAATACCTCAGGCCGGTCCTTCTTATGATATAAGCTTTGGTATTTACAGTACCCGCTGTATGATCCTGTTTCTGAAACAATCATGAACAGGCGGTGTGCAGTCTCGCTATTTTTTTATGGTAATATCATCCAGCACAACGGCGGTGGTTCCGGTATTTTCAATGACCATGCGGATGGTTTTTTTGTGATGATCCCGCTCGGATCCGGTTTTAAAATTTAGCCTGGTTGCGGTAAAGGCCGGCCGGCTTTTGACCGTTTGACTTGCAGCGGCAGACAGATCGCCGGTAACCGGGGCTACATTTTCAACCGTGGCTTTCAGCGTACCACTGCCTGCCGACCAATATTCCAGCGTATAAGCCCGGCTGTGATCCAGGTACACGTACTGCTCGGCTTTTTGCCCGGGCATCAGCCGGAGCCCGTTGCCTCCCTTCCGGCCCGCGCCGGCTGCAAGCGTAGCATCACCTTCCCAGGGTGCGTGACTGCTGTTCTCTTCAAAGCCCGGATTGGGCAGCTCGTTGCCGCCATACAGCGGCCACTGGTAATAACGGATATAATCCACTTCCATGTTCACGTTGCCGCCGGAGCCATAAGTACCCAGGAATACATTCATAAAATGATTGGGCGCAAAGATCTTATGTTTATCTGTGTATGCACCGATAAGGTTACCGTTGATATAATGTTTGATGCCGGTGGGCGTCCATAACATGCCGTGCGTTACCCAGTTGTTTTCGTGCTGGTAACCCTTTGCAATATGCGTGGCAAGGTTGTGCACGAACGTACCTTTTTTATCTACCTGGCCATGTAATACAAACTGCGCATTCAACAGCTCAAAAACATCGATTTCAAAAACCTGCCCGGGCGGGCGGATGCCTTCGGTACCATTTAACACCGTTTCCTGCTCCAGGTAGTAACGGAGGTCCGGCCCCGGTGAGTCGAACCAGAATGCCGTATTCACGCCTTTGGGTTCTCCTGATTTGCTCCGCCGTACCCTTACCTCAAAGTAACCGCCGCGGCTATTGTCCAGCAGGTTTTCGTTTGTTTGCCAGTCGTAGGTTTGTATGGATGATATTTTCTGGTTGCCCTTTGGAGTATACAGTCTGGCGGGTAGTGAATCGTTTACAAACAGGTTGATGGTGCTGCCGTTCAGCCGGTAAGCAGGCTGCGGTAACCGGCCCGTGAGCATTTCTTCTTTCGATTCCTGGTTTAAATAATTGAGCGATGAAAAATAGTTGGTGGTCCATTTGCTCCGGTTCAGCAGTGCATCATTAAACTCATCCTGCCAGTACAACTGCATGCCTGCAGGCACGGCGGTGGAACTGGGATTGGTGGTTAGTTCCTTTCGTTCCTCCGGGTCCGGTTCCCATTTTTTGTGGGCGGTTACGGTGCCTTGGGCAATGCTGCTGCCTCCTGCGGTGATCCGTTCCAGCCAGATATGATAGGTGGCTCCGGGTATCAGGTTTTGTATATAATAATGATTGACGCCCGGTTCCGGGGTAGCCGCAGGTTTGGCGGGACGTTTATTGCCGGGTGACCAGTACAGGCGGTATTGCGTTACCGCATGATCGGCATCCCAGTTTACGCGGATCCAGCTGCGGGTACCTAGTAACCGGAGTTTGGACGTGACAAGCGGTGCCTGCGCATCGCTCCCCAGCGTTGATAATAGTGTAAATAACAACAGTATCTTCCTCATGTGTGTGCATTATAACCGGCATTTGTTGAATGATGCCGGCACTCCGGATTAATTGCAATACGGATAAGGATCAAATGTAACTTATTTTGCTGTTGCACTGCCATCGTAAACAGCAGCTGCGCCTGTAGCCAGGGAGGATCGCTGCAATGCAAACGTTTGATCAGCGACGGTGATTTTTTGCACCGGCATGCAACTGCAGGTCAGGCGGCGCCTGCTGCCGTAGGTTGTTTGGGCACTTTAAATAATTGCCACAACTTGATCTTTAACGCTATCCAGCCAAGGAAGGCATATACGAGCAGCAGCAGCACCAGGTGGTTCATATAGGGCGCAATGAGGGGGGCTGAACCCTTTTGGATCAGCAATATTTTAAAGGCCTGCAGAAACGGCGTTAAGGGGATGATATTGGCGATAAACTGTACAAAGCCCGGCATAGCGCTCATGGGCCAGGTAAAGCCGCTGATGATAAAGGCGGGTGAGGCCAGTACCATCAGGATTTGGGTGGCCTTTAACGCATCGGGAATGAGGATGCTGATAAACACGCCGAGAAAGGAGGCGGAACCTACAAAAACAGCGGAGAGGAGCATAAAGTTGAAAATGCCTTCCGGA
Organism: Niabella pedocola; assembly: GCF_021044425.1. GTDB lineage: Bacteria > Bacteroidota > Bacteroidia > Chitinophagales > Chitinophagaceae > Niabella > Niabella pedocola. Next base: position 101,285 of record NZ_JAJNEC010000006.1, read on the forward strand.
AGCGGAACACGGAAGATCATATGCATCACGTAATAAACGCAAACGATCAAAATGGAAAATACCCAAATGGGAATGACCTTGATAAGCATCGTAGGAAAAGCCCAGCGCCGCATGGCGGTATATTCTTTTGTAAAAGAACCCCGTTGAAATTCGGCGGCAAAACTTACGGCCATGGCCAGTAAAATGACCTGCTGTAATACAACGGCCAGCATGGCGGGCCACATAAAAATAAGATAGTTGCTGGTGGTGTTAAACAGCGTAATGTAGTTGGTTTTAAAAGGCTCGTATTGTGTGGCGGCTCGGCCCGGATTCATGCCCATTTTCTGCAGCCCTTTCATTGCGGCTCCCGCGGAAAAGGTACCGATGGTCAGCTGCAAGGCCTTGGTTGCAAAATTGGCGGTCATCATGTTCCCCGTGTTGATGTATATATTGACTTCGGGGTATTTTTTTTGAAGCATGGACGCCTCAAATTTTGCTGGGATCATCACTACAGCGGCCGCATCGTGCCTGATCACTTCATCTTTTATATTGCCGGGCTCCTGCAGGAAGCGGAGCACTTTAATGCTTTTATTATCGCCCAGCATTTCTGTGAGTTGTGCCGATAGCGGGGTGTTGTCCCTGTCAATTACAATAACGGGTGTGTTTTCCACCTTGCCGCTTTTGTACACAAAGCCCAGCAAGGTGGCATAGAAAACCGGGGCCAGAAAAAACACGCTCCGCAGGGTGGAGTTGCCGATAAACAGTTTAAACTCTCGTTTTAGCAGGCGCAGGAACTCTTTCATAAACAAATTATTTCAGCAACACATTTGCATTTACCAATACATTCCCGGCCTTCGCCGTATCTGTGGGCTTTACCTTGATCTCATAAACGGCATCCTGCAGCTGGTAATCCGGATAGGCCGTTGTAATATCGGCATAGCGGGTCAGCTGCTTGATGTATAAAATGGACCCGCTGACTAATTCTTTATTATACACCACCTGTACCTCCACCTGCTGGTCTTTTTTATAGGCAGCGATGCTGCTTTCCGGGATGGTGAACCGGAACCAGGTACTGCCGGGTATATACCCGTTGAATAAGGCAAAACCCGCAGTGGCCAGTTCCCCGGTATTCAGGCTGATGGTTTCAATTTCCATGTCGTTGGTAGCAATCACATAACGTTCGGAATAGGCTACATTGGCCTCCTGCAAAGCACCCTTTGCCTGCGAAGCCTGTCCGGAAGCCATTTCCACTTTTTCAATACGTGTGCCTTTCCTTACATCATCCATTTCTGCCACCACTGCATCGTATTGTGCCTTGGCGCCCTGTAATTTGGCATAAACTTCATCATAGGCCTGTGGCGACATCAGGCTGTCGTTGTACATATTGGTGGCCCGGTCAAATGATTTCTGTGCAAAAGCATACTGTTCCTTTAACCCCCGGTATTTAGCCTGCAGCTGTTTCATCTGGTCGGCCGTAGCACCGTGCCGCGCCATTTGTTCCTGCGCCGTAGCGGCACTAACGGCCCCCTGGGCCTGGGCAATTTTAGCAGATACTTCGGGTACATCCAGCAATGCCAGGGTATCTCCCCTTTTTACCGTTTGCCCTTCGGTTACATAAATCTTCAGGATCCTGCCCGTAACTTTCGGTGCAAAGGAGATCACATCCTTTTTTACCTTTCCCTCAACAGGAGCGGGTTTGTCTTTTTTATTGCCACATCCGGTCAGTATCAGCAGACCGATCCATACCAGGTAACGATTGATACTCATTTTTTATAAGAAGTTTTTGTCATCCGTATTCAGTGATTAGTTATCAGCTATTAGCTATCAGTCATCAGCTGTCTGCTATCAGTTATCAGCGTAGGCCGGGAGCGCTCTTAATACAATTTTGTTACATCCAGCTCCTGGGTCGAGCGCATCAGTTCTATGGCGGCCCTGCGCTGGTTGAACAAGGCATTCTGATATTCCAGCTCTGCTGCTTCCAGGTCGCTTTCGGCTTCCACCAGCTGCATCGATTTGGCCATGCCATACCGGAATTCCTTTTCGGCCTGAACCAATGCATTTTGAGCCAGTTCCTTTTGCTTTTGCTTTAAGGCGATCTGTGCATTGGCAATATCATAGCCGGATTGGTTATTGGCCTGGTTGAGTGTGAGCTTGCGCAAGGCATCCTCTTTCTGGTGCAGCAGCAGTTCCCGGTCTACCATAGCCAGCTCAATAGCACGTTGCCCTTCCCTGCCATCGAAGATGGACCATTGAAACCCTACGCCGGCCCTCAGGATGGGAAATACATTCAGGCTGGCCGGGTGCCAGTCCAGTTTACGGCCGGCATAGCCGATGCTGGGAATGGGCGGAATGATATTCTCAGAAGTCTTCCAGTGACTGCCATAAAGCCCCAGGTAGTAGGCGGAGGCCATCAGCTGTACCTTGGGGATCCACCAGGTTTTTTCCGCTTTTACTTTAAAATCGCTTGCGCGGATGCCATGTTCCAATGCCCGCAGTTCGGCACGGTCTTCAATTGTTTTTTGAGGCGCCGCAGGGGTTATGGGTGTCAGCACCGGTTCAATCATACGGAGCCGTTCTTTGGCAACTCCTGTTAATACCTCAAGCTGGGTAAGCAGGAGTTCTTTTTTGCCTTCGTATTCGGCTACTTTCGCATCCAGCGTGGCCTGGGCCAGTTCGATCTTTTTGTGATCATAGGGGGTGATCAGTCCGTATCCCAACGCTTTGTCGGCCGTTTTCTTATTGGCGTCCAGTCTTTTTTTGCTTTCATCCAGTACTTTTTTCGATTGATGCACGAGGGCCAGCTGATCATAGGCCCTGGAAATCATGGTCACCACTTCATCCTGTGATTTTTCGAGCAGGGCGGCTTCCGACTGCTTTTTTTCGTCCAGCGCTTTTCCCAGGTATTTTACCTTGCCGCCGGAATACAACAGCATTTTTGCATCGGCTTTTGCAAGACCGGAAAAACCGGAAATGTTCAGGTTATTATTGTATTTGCGCTGGGGAATATCTAAAAAAGGCTGCAGGTTGATCTCGGGGGAGATCAGGTGGGCCGTGGCATTCATGTAGCCGGCCATACCGCTTGCCTGCAGGGTGGGCAGGAACGCATCTTTGAGCTTACGCTGATCCAGGCCGGTGATTTTGTTTTTGGTCTGCTGCATTTTCAGGTCTGCATCCCGCACCAGCGCACTATCTAAAAGCTCCCTGAAACCTGGTGCAGACTGGGCCTGGCTATTGCTATGGAATAGCAGCAAAAGCAGGAGAAGAGGCAGCATATTTTTCATTATAAAAAATATTTTATACGAAAATAGAATTTACATTAAATATAATATTAAATCCGTGTTTTACCCCATCTTGTACCGAAAAATGATGACGGCCAACTTTTAATTCTTTCAGGATCGCAAATAAGTGTATTGCTGCGTATCTCGTTTCGGTGATCTGTTTTGGCTACGTCTTATGAATGACCTTTGGCGGTTTTGCATTTGCCGGATGCTTTCTATGATTTGCTGCATGCCTGTTGCATTCTCTTTTATAACCGCACCTGTAACCTTTTTTGCGATACGATACGCTGCGATCTTGAATGATCTTTCCTGCTGATGGCCGCAGATTGTTTTCACTGATATCCTGATATCCGCGGATTCTTTTTTCTGCATAGCGATCAGCAGAAAAAAGAACGCATGTAAAAAAGATGGTGGACAGTACGATGGCTCTTTAAAAATGTTTAAATAAACTTTCAAGATTTTAGATGCATTTGATCCGTATCCGGAGGCAGGGTCGGTGTGTTTTTGTGATTGTGTTGGGGCTTTTCCGGTGCGCTTGTTCATGCTGATACCCGCAGATTATGTTCTTCTGTTTAACAATACTGGATCGCGATCCGCCGGCAAAAATAGCCGCTGTAAAGCGTTTGACGGGTTGCAGTCGTACGTTTTTTTTAAAGCAGGTTTAATGATTTTTGAAGTTTTAAATATACCTGAACCATATCAGGAGAGTGCAGGACGGTTGTTTCGGAAAGTTTCCTGATTTTCGTTAACGTAAACGATTGCATTGCAAACTAAATGTATTTCAACAAAATGAAACTTCATTTTTAACCCATTAAAACCAATCAGATGAAACTGTTTGCGGTCATAACCTCTTTCACCGTTATGTGATTTGTACGCTGCCCTTGATTTGGCAGTTGTTACCAACACCAGCCTGTTCGATGTGAGCGAGTGTCCCGAAATCAATCGCTGATTACCGGGGTAGGCTTCTTTTTTTATGACTCCCGGAAAAACTCTTTTTTAAAGGGAAGGGGGATCTTTTATTCAAATTTTTAAACAAGGATAACTTAATTATGAGATTTAAAAGTTATTTGGTGATCGTGTTTTCGTTTTGCCTGAACCTGGCATTTGCGCAGAACGAGCAAACCGTTAAGGGCGTTGTTCTGGATTCAGAAACGGCGCTTCCTGTTGCCGGCGTATCCGTAAGTGTAGCGGGAAGTTCCCAGGGTGTTATTACCAATGAAAAGGGGGCGTTTTCACTGAAGGCTAAAGAAACGGCGCGCCTTTTGTTTTCCCATGTGGGCTACCAGGACCAAACGATTGCTGCATCCGCGTTGGGTAACGGCGTAGTGCAGCTGGTTTCTAATGTAACCGGTATGGATGATGTGGTGGTGATTGCCTATGGTGCCCAAAAAAAGGTAACTGTAACGGGTGCTGTATCTACGGTTACCACCGAGCAGTTAAAGCAAAATTCTTCCGCCAGTCTTGCCAATGCGCTGGCAGGTCGCCTTGCCGGTTTATCGGTGGTGCAACAGGACGGGGGGCAACCCGGTCGTGATGATGCCACCATGTATCTGCGGGGTATGGCAACCACCAATTCCAATAGCCCGTTAATACTTATTGACGGTGTACCCCGCGATAATATACGTACATTGGATCCGAATGAAGTGGCCTCTGTTTCCGTACTGAAAGATGCCTCTTCTACGGCCGTGTTTGGTGTGCGGGGTGCCAATGGTGTGATCTTAATTACCACGCGCAGGGGTGTGGAAGGTAAAACGCAATATAATGCGAGCATCGACCAAAGCTATACCTCGTTTACCCGGGAGCCGGAGCGCTTACATTCCGTGGATTACCTCAGACTAAGAAATGAAGCCTCCGCCAACGATGGCATCGCCCTGCCGTATACGCAAAAGGATATTGATAAATATATGAATCCGCTTGCGGGCCTTGATCCTGCGGATCCAGACTATGAACGGAAGGCAAGCGTGCTTAAATATATGTATCCGGATAACGACTATTACCGGATGATGATCTCCCGTTATACACCGCAGTCGCGGGTGAACCTGAGCGCCAGCGGCGGCACAAATAAGATCAGCTATTTTGTGAACGGCACATTTTTACACCAGGGCGGCAATTTGAAAACGGAGCCGAAATCGCAACTGGGATATGATCCCTCTTCGTTTATGGACCGCTACAGCTTCAGGGCTAACCTGGATTATAAGGTTACGAAATCGCTGAAGGCATTCCTGAACATTGGCAGCTATATCGAAAAAGTAAACATGCCTGCGGCCTGGATCTACCCCGGCAGCGATACCCGCTGGATGATGCGGGATATTATGTACCAGGCACAAACCGTGCTGCCCATTACCCCCGGACCTACTACTATAGAAGGGTTCGGTGTGGCCCCCGGCCAGCTGGTGGATCCTGTTTACCTGGACCGCTCCGCTTACGAGGTGATCAACCGCGCGGGCTTTCGAAAAGAGGTGCGCTCCAATTTAAATTCCTCCCTGGGTATGGATTGGGATCTGAGCCGTACGGTTACAAAAGGGCTGAGCATAAAGGGAATGATTTCTTATGATTCAAAAGCAACCACGGCCATGCAGGGCAAGCAGTCGCAACGCCTTTACCTGGCAGACGTAAACCCGGACAATGACCAGCTATCTTACGGATTAAAACGGCCGGATGAAGAGCTGATGAGCATTACGAGAGGTGCTGATTCCCGCTATAATATCAATCTTCAGGGATCCATCAACTATAGCCGCTCATTTGACAAACATGCTGTAACGGGTATGGCGTTGGCACAACGCGATAACTGGGAATCGACCAGCGGTGAAATTCCATTTAACGTGATCGGATTTTCAGGCCGCTTTACCTATGCATATGATAACCGGTACCTGGCAGAATTTAATATGGGCTATAACGGTTCTGAGCAGTTCTCACCTGCAAAGCGGTTTGGTTTTTTCCCGGCTGCATCTGCCGGCTGGGTGATCAGTAATGAAAAGTTCTTTAAACCGCTGATTCCTGTTGTAAGCAATCTGAAGCTTAGGGCATCCTATGGTAAAGTAGGTAACGACCGTATTTCTTCGGCACGGTTTCTTTACATGGATAATATTACCCTGGGCGGCGGTGTGCTCGGAAGCCTGGGCCGTGGCCAGCGGGTGAATATCGGCCTGTTGGGCAACCCGGATATTACCTGGGAAACGGCTACAAAGCGGAACTATGGCGTGGAGCTGGGATTGTTCAGAAACTTCACCGTTACGTTCGACTACTTTACAGACCACCGCACGGATATACTGATTACCCGGTCATCGGTGCCGGTACTGCAGGGGATGCCCATCGGCAACCTGCCAAAAGTAAATATGGGTGTGGTGGATAATAGGGGCTATGAATTGGAAATAACCTATAACAAAAGTTATACAAAGGACCTTTCATTACTTATAAAAGGAAACTACGGGTTCAATAAAAATGAAGTAAAGTTTATGGATGAGCCCATTCGTGATGATTCTTATCCGTTTCCCTACCGGACCACAGGGTATTCACTGGGGCAGCAATGGGGATACCGGGTAGACTATAGCAATGGTAATGGCTATTTCAATTCCCAGCAGGAGCTGGATGAATACCTGTCGAGGATTAAATATGGATTCGGTACGCCAAGGGTGGGGTATCTTAAATACATCGACCTGAATAATGACGGTGTAATTGACGCCAAAGATCAGGCGCCTATCGGGTATTCCAGCAGTGTGCCCCGGGTTACCTACGGTCTTATGTTTTCGCTCCGGTATAAGGGCATCGAATTTACACCGTTCTTCCAGGGTGTAGGAAAGTTTTCGGCGTTCTATAGCGAACAGGGGGTATATGAGAATATTAAGCTGGGCACGTATTTCGGATATCAAAGAACGGCCTGGACCGCGGACCGGTACAACAACGGCGAAAAGATCACTTACCCGGCACTCAGCACACAAAGCACCACCAACCATGTGGCCAACGATTTTTTTATTATGGACCGCTCCTTCATCCGTTTAAAGAATATAGAGCTTGCTTATACCCTGCCACCGGACCTGCTGAAAAGACTAACGGTAAAAAGCCTGAGGGTTTATGTAAGTGCGTATAACTATTTTACCTGGGATAAACTGCGGATGTATCATCAGGATCCTGAAGTGCCGGATGCCTTGTTATACCCGGTGACCAAGACGCTGAATTTTGGAGCCAACATTACTTTCTGATTCCCATAAATGGTTTTAAAGAATTTGTTGTTTAACAAAAACAAATGATCAAAGCATGAAACAGAGCAATACATTTTTAAACAGGATCCCGTATTTGTTTTTCCTAACAATAACTGCCGTTGCATTTTTCTCCTGCAACAAGGCGTTGAATACGGCTCCGGATGGAAAAATTACATTGGATGAAGTTTTTGCAGATAGTGCAAAAGCCTCGGCTTACCTGAATACCTGCTACAATAATATGCCGGCAAAGGGTACCCGCTATTATTTCTGGTGCAGAGGACCGGTGGTTTGGAGCGATGAAGCATGGGATACCGATGCGGAAGCAGAACCTACCTTATCGTCCGGGCGCATGTATAGTGGCAATGCTTCGGCTTCCAATCATCCGGCTACGAATGTAAGTGCCGATGCCGGTAACGGCGATTATTATGCCCGTTACTGGAATATGATTTATAACTGCAGTTATTTCCTGAGCCGTATTCAGTCGGTAGATGGGATACAGGAATCGATCCGCAACCGCTGGAAGGCTGAAGCCCATGTGTTGCGGGCTTATTATTATGCTGAATTGCTGAAATGGTTTGGCGCGGTGCTGCCTATACAAAGCGCGCCTTACCATTTCAAGGATGATTTCTCCAAGCTGAAAAAAGCTTCTTACTATGAAGTGGTAAAGTTTATTATAGCCGATTGCGACTCGGCACTCGCCATCCCGGATCTGCCCTGGCGCATTACGATCTCCGGCGAAGGGGGGCGCGTACAAAAGGCGATGGCAGAGGCCATCAAATCAAAGATGATCCTTTTTGCCGCCAGTCCTTTAAATAATGCCGGAAAAAATTATTGGGAGGAGGCTTACCAGATCAATAAAGCATCCTTACAAAACCTGCGGGATCAGGGCTATGAACTGTATAATAAAGTGAATCAGCCGCAAACCTATCTTTCGGATATCGCGTTTATCGGACCCGATAAAAATGAGAAGGCTGCGTTGTATAACGAGTACTTTACACAAACCATGGCTTATTCCGCCACACCCGTGGATAAAGAAACCATTTATCAAAGCCGGGACGGACAGGGCAACATATGGGATATTGACGGCATTGGTGCACAGGACGGTTACAAGTCCGGTACCTGTCCTACACAGGAACTGGTAGATGCATATGAAACCAAAGACGGACAGCCGATCCTGGATCTGGCTAATCCTTATCTGGACGAGCAGCATTTGCAACCCAACTATAATCTAGATAATAAAACGTACAACCCGCAGAACCCCTATGCAAACAGGGACCCCCGCTTTTATGCGTCGATCTATTACAACGGATCCAAACGGTATTGTCTTTGGAATTTTGATGAAGTAAAGGAGTCGCCCGAAAACTATCCGGGAGGGAAAGTGCAGCGCACCCGTATCATTACTACTTATGTGGGTGAGCCGCAAACCGGTCTGGACCCGGCTGTGCGAAGGGCTACCCGCACGGGGTATTTTGAACGTAAATTTTTGCATCCCACCAGCAGTAATAATAACCCGGTTGGCGGCGCCAACTGGAAGTTGTTCCGCCTGGGAGAAGTGATCCTCAATTTTGCAGAAGCAGCCGCAGAGTCGGGGCATCTGGATGAGGCATATGCTGCGGTGAATGAGATCCGCAGAAGGGTAGGCATGCCCGATCTGCCCCTGGGACTGTCGAAAGAGCAACTGATTTTGCGGGTACGCCAGGAGCGCCGGGTGGAACTGGCAATGGAGGAAAACCGTTATTTCGATATCCGCAGATGGACAAGTCCCGAAGGCGACTTATCCAAAACCGATAAATGGCTGACCGCTGCTGAAATCAAACGCAATGCTGATGGTACGTATACCTATGGCCGCCGGTTGGTACGGCCTACACCCCGGGCCTGCTATGAAAACAAATTTCTCTGGCTCCCCATCCCGCTTAACGAAGCAAACATACTCCTGAGTAATACGGGGCAGGTGTGGCAAAATCGTGGCTGGTAAGAAAAAAAGTTTAATAGAATTATAATAAGAAGTTACATGGACTATAAAATGATTAACAGAGTCATTGTTTTGCTGGTGTTTCTTTTGAGTGGCCCGTTGATGAAAGGAACCGCGCAACAAACCGGGGTCGTGGTAAAAGGCACGATCACTGATGAATGGAACCGGCCGGTGCCGGATGCATCCGTTAGTTCTTCAAATGGTAAAAACGGTGTTTTTAGTAACAATGCAGGGGTATACCTTTTGGCGGTTAATGACAACAGCCGCTCGTTTGTGGTAAGCAAGGCGGGTTATAAATCGCAGACCTTCGAGGTGGATGTATCCAGGGAGCTGAACATTCAACTGCAGCCCGATGTGCATAACGAATATGAAACCGTACAGCTCGGATATGCTCAACAGCTGCGTAAGGACGTTTCCGGCGCGGTTGCATCCGTTAGCGGTGAAGTGCTGGAACGGGCGCCTGTTGCTAATTTTACACAAACGCTTGCCGGGCGCCTGCCAGGGCTTACCACCATGGAAACCTACTCCGAATTATCCCGGGCTACCACAAATATTTATGCAAGAGGTTTTAACTCGATCCGGAAAAATGGTCCGCTGGTGGTCATCGACGGCATTCCGGTTTCTTACAATGCCAGCCAGAGCCTGGAGTATATTTCACCCAATGAAATCGAATCGGTGAGTCTGCTGAAAGATGCATCCACCCAGGCTATTTATGGGATCCAGGGGGCCAACGGGGTATTGGTGATCAAAACAAAAAGAGGGGTAAAGGGTACGCTTCAGATCCATACCACCTTTGATCAGGCGGTACAACAAGTGACCACCAAACCGGCGTTTATCAGCGCGGCGGAATATGCTACGCTTCGGAATCAGGCCGCACAAAATGATGGCAAAAAGTTGCCGTTTACAGATGCGCAGATAGAAAAATACCGCACGGGCGCTGACCCGGTATACTACCCCAATACAGATTGGTACAACTATTTTGTAAAAGATTTTGCCAATATGCAACGGGGGAGTGTGAATCTTACGGGTGGTAATGACCGGGTTCAGTTTTACTCAAATGTCAATGTGATGCACCAGGGGGGATATTTTAATACGGACCAACCAAAGTACGATCCCAATGCCAACAATGTTTGGGTAAACTACCGTACCAATGTAGATATGGTCATTAACAAGTATATCAAAACATTTGTACGCCTGGCCGGTAATGTAAAACGCGAGCGCACCGCCGGATCGGGCAATTCCACTATCTACAGCAGTATCTTTCAACTCCCTGCCAACTTTTACGGTCCGTTAACGCCTGAGTTAAAGAATACAGCCGGAACGGTGACCACGCCCGGCGAACAAGTGGTGGCTTCCACCAATATCAGCAGCCCGACTTATGGGATGTTGAACCGCTCCGGTTATTACCGTCACACGGTAACAAATGTTACTTCGCAGTTTGGTGTGGATGTGGACCTGGGCTTTTTAACCAGGGGGTTGAGCATAGATGGTTTGTTTGCCTACCAAACCAATGCCGTGGGAAGTATGAGTACCACCCAGGATTATGAGCGTTACACGCGGTCAGCCAACCTGGATACCATGGCGTTTTCCAAACTGGGTACCAATGCCAACAGCCCGCTTGTTTACGGTAAAACGCATTCTTTTTATTATCACTTATCCTATAAGGCCAACCTGAAGTATGAACGTGCTTTTGGAAAACATAGCCTGCGCAGCTTTGGCTATATGTTTTATCAGAACCTGATCAAAAATGACAACAGCAATACCGGGGCCCTGCCTTATGACCGGGTTAGCGCCGGTCTAGAGCTGGATTATGCGTATAACGACCGGTACCTTGTGAAATTTGATTGGGGATATGGCGGGTCCGAACAGTATGCAAGAAATAAGCGGTTTACCGGCTTCCCCGCAGCATCTGCCGCTTGGGTAGTATCGAATGAATCGTTCCTGGAAGATCAGCAATGGCTGAGTTTGCTTAAGTTACGGGCTTCCTATGGAAAGGCGGGTAATGATCAAAGTGGTTTAAGCCGCTTTGCCTACCTGAATGATATCCGGCTGGCCAGGGGCGGCCCCATCGGGTACCTGCAATGGCTGGTGTCTGAAAATAAAATGGCCAACCCCGATATCATGGCGGAAGTATCTACCAAAAAGAATGTTGGTATCGACCTGGGATTGCTGAATATGATCACCATCAATGCCGATATCTTCAATGAACGGATGGAAAATATGGTGGTGGGAGCTACCGGTACCATCCCGGCGTACCAGGGATTCCCGCTTAATGAATATCCCCAGTTAAACGAAGGGATCTTTGAAAACAAGGGGTATGAAGTTTCCATCAGTTTCCGGAAACAGCTGAACCCGGATCTGGGTTTCTCTATCGGGGGTATGTACAGCTATGCCAGCAATAAGGTGATCAGCATCAATGAAGCCGCGCAAACCGAGGATTATGTGTACCGGAAAAGGACGGAAGGATTTTCGGTAGGCCAGTTATGGGGATACCTGGTAGATCGCAGCAACGGCAATGGGTTCTTTAATACGCCGGAGGAACTGGCCGCAAATAAACTGGCGTATGACCGCGTAGGCAAACCCCGGCTGGGCGATCTGAAGTATATCGATTTGAATAATGACGGCATTATTGATGAAAAAGACCAGGCACCGATTGGTACGGGAGCCATTCCCCGTGCGATGTATGCATTTAACGGTGCCGTTAACTTCAGGTCTTTTGAACTGAACCTGCTCTTCCAGGGAACCGGAACGTATACGACCATTGAAAACGGAATGGGCGTGTATGAAACTTCAAACGACGGCGTGTTCGGCTCCCTGCACCGGAATGCCTGGACGGCCGAACGCTATCAGAACGGGGAACTGATTACCGCCCCGGCGCTTTCGTTAACGGCCAGCAGCAGTCATCAGGGAAGCGACTATTATACCACAAACCGAGCCTACCTCCGTTTGAAAAATGCCGAGTTGTCTTATGTGTTACCCTCCCGGGCGGCGCGGTTTATAGGTGCGCAACATATCCGTTTGCTGGTAAGCGGTCAAAATTTAATAACCTGGGATCAAATGCGGTCAGATGATTACGGACCTGAAGGGGGCGGTTTCAGTGGCTTCCCGGTTTACCGCGTATATAATATGGGCGTTAAAGTAACCTTTTAATTAATGATAGTTCCGGTTTGGATTATTTATCTGAAATTTTTTGATATGAGATCGTTGCAATTAAATAGAAAGCGGATGATAACAAATGACTGTAAAAAAAGAAGGCATATGTTTGGTAAAGGACTGCTGCAAGCCGGCTGGTTGCTTGGCTGCCTGATGCTGCTGAACGCCTGCAACAAGCAATTGGATTTTACTGCCGACGGCCGGTTACCGGGTGTTGAAGATGCCTTTACGGATTATAACCGCGTGCGGGGGTACCTCAACTCTTGTTATGGTTACTGCCCGTCGCCCTCCATGAACCGCGCCTCATTTACAGACGAGGCGCAGGACGCGGATGACATTACCAGCGGATCGGATTTTATAAACTGGTACCGGGGGGCACTTACCGCCTCGACCTATGCCAGTAACTCGGCAGACGGAAGCCCCTGGACCACTCTTTTTCAGGGAATACACCAGTGTAATACTTTTTTGAAATATATAAAAACGGCTGTCATTTACGCACGGGAGGAGGAAAAGGAAGGCTGGATTGCACAAGCCCATACCTTACGTGCGCTCTATTATTTACAGCTGATAAAAAGATATGGCGGGGTGCCGATCTTTAAAGAGCCGTTGGGGATCAAACATGATTTCTCACAGGATCGCAGGGCAAAATTCGGGGAGGTGGTGCAGTTTATTCTGGCAGATTGTGATTCGGCGCTTACGGCTCCCGACTCGCAGTTTGGGTTTTCCTGGAACATCTATGACAACCAGTTTGGAATCATGACCCGCGCCATTCCGTATGCTATAAAATCGCAGGCGATCACCTATGCCATGAGCCCTCTGTGGAATGATGGAACATTTACCCTTGAGGCGGCTGCAACGATTACTGCCGAGGCATTGTTTCAATGTACGGCCAATGGCTACAAACTATTTGATGTAACGCCGGCAGCCACTATTGCGCAAAATGCCTATGCCTATTATTTCATCACCAGCTCCAATGATAAGAGAACCGTAGATAAAGAAACGATCTTCCAGCAAGGCAGCCAGCTGGCCGTTTGGCGGGACGCGGGCATGCCTACTACCGCCGGTATGAGTAAAGCAGGTCCCTGTCCGACCCAGGACCTGGTAGATGCGTATGAAATGGCCAATGGCGAACCTCCCATCCTTGGGTATAGCGACGCGGATCATCTGGTACCGCTGGTGAACCCTGCATCCGGTTATGATCCTAATAATCCCTATGCAGGAAGGGATCCACGGTTTTACGCATCTATCTACTACAACGGCGCGGTGCGGTTCCTGAATCAGCCCAACGGAAGAAAAGTGGCTGCTTATATGGGGGGAGCCGACAGCGTTTCCGAAACCGACAGGCGGTATACGCGCACAGGATATTATCAACGGAAATTTAATAATTCAGTATCAAGCCAAAGCTCTAATGCCGATGGCGCCATCCGGTTGCTACGGCTTGCGGAACTTTACCTGAACTTTGCGGAAATGGCCTACCAGGCCGTGGGACCCGACGTACCGGTTACGGTGAATGAAACCTCTATGAGTGCAAGGCAGGCGGTGAATGCGATCCGGAAAAGAGCCGGTATGCCCGATTTCCCGGCGGGGATGGACAAGGACGCTTTTGAAAAAAAGTACCGTAATGAACGGCGTATTGAGCTGGCTTTTGAGGAACACCGGTTCTTTGATGTGCGCCGCTGGAAAATCCTGAATCAAACAGATAAATTTGTAACCGGCATGCGGATCAGGGTAAGCGGGCCGGAGCTGGTTTATACGCGGTTCCGGTTTAACGACAGGGGAAGTGTGGCAGACCGTTTCCTGATATATCCTATTGACAAAAACGAAGTGGATAAAATTCTGGGGCTTTCGGGTGTGAACTGGCAGAACCCCGGGTGGTAGCAACTGAATGATGTATAACAGCAGGCCCGGCTGTATGTGCTACCGGTATCACCGGAACCCGGATGAAAAAGAAGGAAAACGTAACCGGTTTCTGATTTATAAAATGACTGCAAAAATGATAGCAAAAAAAATGATCCGTTCTGTATTATTTTGCTGCCTTGCTGTGGTAGCAGGTTCAGGCAGTGCATTGGCACAGCGCTATGATGTAGCGGCTTTTTACTGGCCGGCGTATCATTATGAGCCCAGGATCGGCTTTCTTTTCCCGGATAAGAAAGGGGAGTGGGAAATCATCTATAAGGCAAAACCCAAAGAGGAAGGACATGCACAACCAAAAGTACCGCTGTGGGGATATGAAAACGAAGCCGATCCACAGGTGATGGACCGGAAAATAAAAACGGCGGTAGCACACGGCGTAAACACATTCATATTCGATTGGTACTGGTATGAGGGACAGCCGTTCCTGGAAAGCTGTATCAATAACGGGTTTTTGAAGGCCAATAAGGGACGGATGAAATTTTACCTGATGTGGGCCAATCATGATGCTACCAGCTATTGGGACGTTCGCAATCCGCGCAAGGACTCGGTGATCTGGAAAGGCGGCGTGAACCGGGCTGAGTTTGATAAGATCACCGACCGGGTGATTCGCCGTTACTTCAAAAACCCATCGTATTATAAGATCAACGGGGAGCCGGTATTTTGTATTTATGAATTGCAAACGCTTATTAACGGGTTGGGCGGTCCGGTGTCCACAAAAGCGGCGCTGGATGATTTCAGGAAAAAGACAAAAGCTGCGGGCTTCCCGGGGCTGCATCTTCAGGGTATTTTATGGTCGGCCCTGCCGGCTTCTATCAATGGTGTTCCGGGAGATAAGATACAAACACAGGATAACGTGCTTACCTATTTTGGTTTCAGCAGTATCACCAATTATTGCTGGGCGCACCTGCAACGGCCTTCAGGCGACTATGAAAAATGGGCGGATGCATCCACGGCAATGTGGCCCGGGTTTGACCGTGATTTTTCGATTCCCTATTTCCCGAACGTAACCATTGGTTGGGATCCCAATCCCCGTTATCCCTTCAAAGCGGGATACATTACCAACCCGGCTCCTGAAAAATTTGCGAAATACCTTGAAAAGGCAAAGGATTATCTGGATGCACACCCGCGGCAACCACAACTGGTAACCATTAATGCCTGGAATGAATGGTCGGAGGGCAGTTACCTCGAACCCGATACAACACATAAGCTGGGATACCTGCAAGTGTTAAAGCGTGTTTTTCCTGCACACCCTGCACCGGGGGTAAAACAATAAAGAAAATATATTCAACCATAACGTTTATCAATGAAATTTATTTTTACAACACATCGTTTATTTTGTTTGGCCGGCTGCCTGTTATTATTGCCACTGAATGGGGCTACCCAAACATTAACGGCCTACCATTCCCTGCAAACGGCCACGGATGCGCTGGGGCGGCGCGTGCCCGGCTATGAAACCACCGGCGCATCACGGAAAGATAAGTTTGTGGGATTGTTTTACTGGACCTGGCATACAAGACAGGGCAAGGACAATCCCCCCTTCAATGTAACCGAATACCTCGCCCGCGATCCGAAGGCCATCGATAATTACGACCATCCCATCTGGCCAAAGCGCAACAGTCCCTGGTTCTGGGGCGAGCCCTTGCTGGGCTATTACCTGGATACTGATGAATGGGTATTGCGTAAACATGCGGAGATGCTTGCCGATGCCGGTGTGGATGTGATTATTTTTGATTGTACCAATGGGAACATCACCTGGAAAGAATCCTATATGAAGCTTTGCGAGGTATTTACCAAAGCCAGGAAGGATGGTGTTGCAACGCCCCGCATCGCTTTTATGCTTCCGTTCTGGCCCAGCGATGGAGGTAAGGAGATCCTGCGGGAGCTGTACCATGACCTGTACCGGCCGGGACTGTATAAAGATCTTTGGTTTACCTGGAAAGGAAAGCCGCTGATTATGGGATTGCCGGAATTTGCAGATGATATTGCCGGTAAGGAAAATGATCCTGCACTACGTATGGCCATGAAGAACTTTTTCACGTTTCGACCCGGGCAGCCCGTGTATAACAAGGGGCCCGAGCGGCCGGATCACTGGGGCTGGCTGGAAATATATCCCCAGCACGGGTTTGTAAAAAATAAGAACGGCGGCTTTGAACAGGTAACGGTGGGCGTGGCGCAAAACTGGAGTAAGGAAAGAGGATTAACCGCTATGAATGCGCCCGGCGCATTTGGCCGGAGTTATACCCATGCAAAGGGCTCCATAACAACACCAGGTGCGGTGAACTATGGATATAATTTCCAGGAGCAGTGGGAGCGGGCACTGGAGCTGGATCCGGAGTTTATTTTTATCACCGGCTGGAACGAATGGATCGCCGGCCGCTATAAAGTATGGCAGCAGCAAACCAATGCATTTCCGGATGAATGCGATCAGGAGGGAAGCCGCGATGTAGAGCCGATGAAGGGCGGGCATGGCGATAATTACTATTACCAGATGGTGGCCAATATCCGCCGGTTTAAGGGCTTACCCGCGCCGCAACCCGCTTCCGCACCAGGTTCCATCCAGATAGATGGGAAATTTGACGAGTGGAATAAGGTAACCCCGGTTTTCCATAGCTATAAAGGCAATACGCAGCACCGGAACAGTCCGGGCTGGGGTAGTCTGTATTACCGGAATCAAACGGGGCGTAATGATATTGTGCTGGCCAGGGTTGCAAGAGATAACGCGCATTTTTATTTTTATGTGGAAACCGCAACGGTGCTAAGCGCCAGAACGGACCCGGGCTGGATGCGTCTTTTTATTGACAGTGATAACGATAAAAATACCGGGTGGGAGGGTTATGATTTTGTGGTGAACCGGCTGAACCCGGGACAGAAAGCGATCCTTGAAAAATCAACCGCGGGCTGGTACTGGCAAAAGACGGGTGAAGTGGAATATGCAGTGGCCGGTAATAAAATGGAAATTAAAATACCGAGATCATTGCTGGGCATACCCGGAAAGGCTGATCTCGGTTTTAAATGGAGCGATAATATGCAAGAGGAGGGAGTGATCACCGATTTTATCATTAACGGAGATGTGGCGCCCCTGGGAAGATTTAACTTTCATTTTACAGCACCTTAGCCGTGGTGTCTGTGCTGCTTTCTGTTGTTGAAGCAAGGCGCCTGCCGGTTTGCGAAAGCAGCATTGCCACAGATCTATTAAACCGCTTTCAAAACAGCAACAGGAATGTGAATGCGGTGCTTACGGTTACCGGTTAAAAACAAGCTGGTTGGCCAGGCTGATCTCATCGGCACTGATGGTATGCCCCATGTTGGGATATACTTTTTCCGTAACATCGGCGTTCATCTGTTTTAATAATTCTGTGCTGGCATGCACCCGCTCTACCGGTACGTGAAAATCCGGATTGCTGGTACCTATAAACACCGGGGTTTGTTTAAAATCACCCTTATAGTTACCGGTATCCAGTTGTTCACCGATCAGTCCGCCGGTAAATGCCACCGCACCGCCATAACGCTGCGCCTGTCTTGCAATGTATTCAAGGGTTAAACAGGCGCCTTGTGAAAAGCCCAGAAAATACATATTTTCGGAAGCAATGCCTGCATCCGATGCCGTTTTTACGGTTTGATGCACCATATCAATGGCCGAAGAAAGCCAGGGCTCATTCTCCTGTACAGGTGCCATAAACGAATAGGGGTACCAGGTATGGTTAGTAGCCTGCGGCGCCAGTAATGCCATGTCTGTAACATCCAGGTAAGGGGCAAGAGAAAGGATATCCTCAGCGCTCGCGCCCCGTCCGTGCAGCATAATGAGTGCACGGGAGGCCTTGCTTAATTCCTTTCCGCCGGTTATAATATTTAAGGTATGCATGGGGTTGTTGTGTTGTTTTATGAATGTACACGACTGCATTTTGTCAGCCATGCTTTAGAATGAAAAGATACATCTGCGCAGCATCAGTGACATGTGCGTCCAATATGTGTGGCGCCGGGTACCAGCCGCAGCTGTGCAGATTGCTTATAGAAAAACGAAATGAAGATCTGTGCCATCTGTTTCACCGGCAGGATGGCGGCCGTTTTATAATCCAGGCAGAACGGCTTCAATCTTTGTGCGGGCCGGTTCATATTGTTTGGGCAGTTTAAGCGCGGTGCCCAATTGCTCCAATGGTTCATCTCTTGTGAAGCCCGGGTTGTCGGTAGCAATTTCAAATAATACACCACCTGGTTCCCGGAAATAAAGCGAATAAAAATAATCCCGGTCGATCTTTTGTGTAATATTCAGTCCGGCGGCTGCTATTTTTTCCCGCAGTTCCATCTGATCCGTATCGTCTTTTACCCGGAAGGCGATATGATGATTGGTACCGGCCGCATTGCGTCCATAACCGGCCCTGGGGTCTTCAATGATATCGATATAATTGGCGGTATCTATATTTTCATTTACAAAACGGTAGCGGTTGCCCTCCTGTGCCAGTTGCCGGTACCCCAGCAGGTCGGTCAGCACTTTCGCCGTTGGATCTGCCTGGTTAAGCGTAAGCGTTGCATGATGAAAGCCCCTGGTGGCTGCATCGGCAGAAACCGCATCGGTAACCCAGGGAGCGCGGCTGTCGGCAGCAGCAGGAATAACCAGCGAAAGCTGTAAGCCGTCGGGATCGCTGAATGCCAGTTGCGGTTCTCCGAATATTTCGGCTTCCTGATACCCGATCTTGTTTTCTTCAAAGCGTTTTTTCCAGAAATCAAAACTTCCTTCCGGAACGGAATAGCCGATATGGGTGGCCATACCGGCGCCGGTGGTTCCCTTTCCGATGCCTTCCCAGGGAAAGAAGGTAAGGATTGTGCCCGGTGTGCCGCTTTCATTTCCATAGTAGAAATGGTAGGTGCCCGGGTCGTCGAAGTTTACGGTTTTCTTTACCAGCCTTAGACCTAACACATTGGTATAAAATCCATGGTTGCGTTTGGCATTGTCCGCGATGGCGGTGATATGATGTAATCCTAAAACTTTATTTTCCATAATCGTGATTTTTTTATTGAAACACAAAGTTACTACGCCGTAATACGGAACCACTTGAAGTAGATTAAGTGGCAATAAATGTTGGTTTTGTTACTTTGTAAGATATTGAAGGCACAAAGATCGTTGCAGTTGTTTGTTGGTATTGAGAGCATCGATGGCCGCTGATTCACAGATTTTGCTATTAGATCGGTGCAGTTGCATTGTTTGTATTGAGGATTTGGGTAGCCGCTGATTCGCAGATCGTATTATTGAATCAGTGCATCTGCGGCACTAAACGCCGGTTTTGTAAAGATCGTTGGAATTGTTTGTTAGTATTGAGAGCATCGGTAGCCGCTGATTCGCGGATCGTGTTATTGAATCAGCGCATCTGCGGCATTAAACGCCGGTTTTGTAAAGATGCGGAGAACAACAGAGATGGTTACAGCTGTTTGTTGGTATTGAGCGCATCGATGGCCGCAGATTCGCAGATTTTTTTATTGGATCGGCGCAGTTGTGATATTGTATCATCATCTAAAAATAAAAATATGCAGGTACAACATTTTAAAGCTTCGGAACGAGGCGTCAAAGATGCCGGCTGGCTGAAGAGCAATTTTGTGTTCAGTTTCAGCAATTATTATAACCCGGTTAAAAGCGCATTTGGCACGTTGATGGCGTTCAACGACGATTACCTGGCACCGGGCAAGGGATTTGGTATTCATCCGCATGTGAATATGGAGATCATTTCCATTTTACTGAAAGGCCGCATGAACCATAAAGATACCCTTGGCTATAATACGGAGTTTGAAGAAGGAGGCGTACAGATCATGAGCGCGGGCAGTGGCCTGCGGCATGAGGAATACAATATTGGCGAAGACGAAGTGAATTTTTTGCAGATCTGGGTCTACCCAAAGCAACAAAATATTACGCCTCGGTACCAATACCGCAGTTTTCCAAAAGAAACACGGAAAAACAAACTGGTAACCATTATATCCGGTGAAGAGGGACAGGCGCATTGCTGGATCAATCAGAACGCCCGGCTAAGCCTGGGGTATTTTGAAAAGGATCACAGCACTACGTGTTCCTTTAACCCGGAGAATAAATGCCTGTTTGTATTTGTGATCACCGGGTCTGTTACCGTAAACGGTGTGGCTGTTCCCCAACGCGATGCCCTGGGTGTGTGGGATACGGATACGGTTGCGATCCTGTGTAACGAGGAGAGCGAGTACCTGGTGATTGAAACGGTGGTGAATCAGAAGTGAGATTCGGATGCAAGAAGCCAGATCTGAAATTCCAGATTCAATGTCGTTTCTTTAAGGCCGCAGATTCGCAGATTTAGCACCCGCTTTAATCGCACTCAAATAATATCGCAGAAAAGGCTCCGAAGACACAATCAGTGTATCTGTGGCAATTATAAAGGAAAACGACATTGATTTGTGAATCCAGACCTGGGCACCCGGATGCGGATGCCCAGGTCTGGATTCACCCTGGGAATTGATCCCGCTGACGGCTGAAAGCACGACAGGTAGCCCGCTCCAGGATCATCTCATCGCTCAAGGCTGGAATCTGTCTGCTCAAATCCGGAATCTCAACCCCAATCGTTACTGCACGGTAATATCCTTCGTCTTCCCATCAACCGTTAACGTAAGCCGGAGGGCACCGGTTTCATAATTGTTGCCGGCATTTTCTTTCAACGTGATAACCGGCGCTTTTTTACTGCTGAAGGGATAGAGTACCGTTACAAAGGTTTGGGTGGCACCGCCTGTTTTTGATTTTTCAAATACAAAGGCCGGCCGTTTCAGTTCCTGGCGGTAGGAATAGGAAACCTTACCCTCTTCTTCTTTTAATGTAACGGCGTCCTGGTTCAGGTTCTGGATCAGCAGGTTGTTGCCATCGGTATAAGTAGTGTATACAGCGTGGCGCTGCTGATCAAAAACAGGATTACTGTTTTCTTTAAGCTGAAAATGAGTGCCGATACTACCGGTGGCTTTTCCAGCAGCCCGGTCGATGATGAGGAAATATTGCTGATTGATGAACAGTACCGTCCGCTGGTGATCCAGCTCCGCGTAGCTGGGATTGGTGTATGTAAGTATATCCAGGTTCTTACCCGTTTTCCATTGCTGCAGTGCCGCCTTGGTAATGACCATGTTTTCATTGTTTAATGTAAGCGTACTATGTACCCGGGTTTGCCGGTACCAATCCCGGAGCTTCATAATGGTGGAATCGCCGGCGTATACATAGCAACCAGCATCCGGTGTAAAATTGCGGCCTTTGATCCAGAGCTCAAAAGTGCCATTGTCCGGCTGAGCGTGGAAGGCGCCGGGAGGGCTGGCCTTTAACACCATCACCGTTGAAGCCTGGCTCCATCCATTCCGGAACGTATAAAAGCCAGAAGTGGTCAATCCATGTGAAAGGAATGGAGGCTGTTTGCCCTTTTTGCCATCGGTAGCGTAATATTGAATGACTTCATTATGCGGAAAGGCTTTAGCCCAGCTGGCATAGGATTTCAGCATCGAGGATTTATCTACCAGCTTTGCATCGCTGAATACGGGGTAGGTATAATCGGGGAAAGAGAAATTGATGGTGGCCAGGATCATTTTTTCAACCGTTTCTTTATAGCTGGTTGGAAATACACCCTCCATACCGGCCTGCTGGGCGGAGCGGAGCGCGCTCAGGAAGGTATTAATCATGGCCACATGATAGTTGGGTGATAACTCCCACTGCACCCCGTCCGCGTACACCTGTTTTTTTATTTCATCATTAAGAATCGTTGCACCCCCGTTTCTCCAGGCGGCCGCTCTTTTAAATTCGGGGAAGGATACACCTGCAAACAACACCCGCTGTGCTTCAAAAAGACGATGGTTACCGCGGTCGGCATAGTTGTTCGACAGGTAGTCGGCTTGCTGGTGGTAATTGTTTAAAAACGCCATAAGGAAAGCCGGTGTAAAATTGGAAGAATGTACAAAGATGTTAAAGGAGGGTGCCAGGTTTAAGATCCTGTCTGAAATTTCCAGCGGGCGCCAGGCATATTTGTCGTTGTCTTTGGACAACCCCAGCGGGTTTTTCCGGGCCCAGTCTGTAAACTGGAGCATCCATTCGCGGGCATAGCGCTCGTCTTTTGTAGCCCGGTATACCAGTGCCATGGACTGCCACCATTTTACCCGGTGCAGCTGCCAGCGCACTTCATTGTCTTTCACCGGCCAGTATTGCCAGTTGATATCCTTTCCATAATCAAAAAAGCCATAACCCTTATGGGGCTTGAACTTGTGCTGCAGCGCACTGTCTGCCGCAGCCTGGGTTGCTTTATCGATGGGCTGGTTCAGCTCGATCTCTTCTTCCGCGGCACTGAAATCGGGGTCCTTGCTTTTCTTTTTATAATAGCTGAGCAAGGCAGCAGCAGCGGCCGGGTAATTTTGCGCCTGTACCTGGGCTTTAACCTTTTCCAGCCCGGGATAATCCAGGTTCAGTATGTCGAACCCGGATTTTCCGATGGGCTGTTGCTGTGCGCTGCCAGTTAAAAAGATGATGGTCAGTAACAGAACCGGTATGATTTTTTTTATGATCATCAGAATGATTTTAGTGGTTGAAGATGCACCCGGTGTGCGGGTATAAAAACAGTTTTTGCCCGATATTGTTCCTGGGCGGCCATTGAATTAATTGCTTTTTATTACGGTAACTACTTTTGAGTAGGTTGCCTTGCCGTTCTGGTCTACCTGCTTAATTCTTACAAACCATTGATCCGTGCCGGTGCGTATCGCATCGTGATACTTGTTGCAGGATGCGATCGCTACGGCAAGGGCTACCATGAGCAAAAATAAGATCCGCTTATTGCGCGACCGGTTTTGCGCCCCCAACCCTAAAAATCCTAGAAACAGCGGCAGGCTTATCAGCGCCGTCATATCGGTGGCGGCAATAGTAGCTTCATAGCTTTGTGTTACGGAGGCGTTGCCATTTTTTGAACGGATGGTTTTGATGGTTGTAAAATGCTGTCCGTCTTTTGAAGCCTGTATTTCAAAATGGCTGTTGTTGGTTTCGCGGAGGCTTTGCCAGTTTACCACCAGTCCTGCTTCTTTTAAATGCGCTGCTATTGGGCCAAAGGCAACCGGCAACGCGATATTGGGCACGGTTTCACCATAAAACCGGAACTCTTCCAGTCCCACGCTATTGCCGCTTCCGCCGGCCGTGGAGCCATACCAGTACATTCTTAAGGTAACGGGCTGTGTTACACTGCTAAGCGCAGACAGATCATACTTGCTGATGGTTGATACACCCGCCGCATTGTTAACGGTGATGGGTGCCGAAATGTCGGAGCCAAAGCCATCCATACTGGAACGTAGTACAAAAGTGTTGGGCGCTGTTGTGGTGCCGCGCCGCCAGGAAAAAACAACAGAGTCGAAATGAAGGGTATAGCCTGTAACCGGGCTTAATTTAAACTCGTAATACTCGGCGGGGTCCATCAGCGTGGGATTGCCGGTTGTTCCGGTATTGAATGCATTAACCAGGTACCGGCCACCCGGGCCGGGCGCTAAGGGCGTGCCTGAAGATCCCGAAGCGGTTAAGGAGGCTCTTGAGAAATCAGAAGACGGGCTTCCTTCCACATTGTCGCCGGCTCCGGGCACAGGGGAGCTGCTGTTAAAATACACGATGTTTTGCGATGGGGTGTATTGTATATTGGGGTCTATATAAATGGTATTGCCGGTACTGCTGTAAGCCGCGGGGTCGGTAATATTGGCGGCTTTCGTATAAGGGCCGTCTAAATAGGCAGGGTTGGCATCCGGTATGCTGTTTCCCCAGATAAGGCCCCGGCGGCCCGTTGCGGGCGATGGATTGAGTTCAATGATGCGTATATCATCGTGGTAAACAATACGGGTGATATCCGGGGGAACCACATATACCCCCCATTTAATATACCCGATGTTGCTTCCGCTGCCCGGAAAGGTGATGTAATCTGTTTTTTCATCTGCCAGCAGATAATCGGGCTGGCCGGGCAGTTTCATATAAGTTCTTATGTAACCCGTGGCATCCAGCGACCATTTCACATCGATTCTGAACTGTATCCACTGGTTTACATAAGGACGCAGATCGCTCAGTATATCTTTGGTGCTAACACCGCTGGCCGCATCATTGTAACGAAGCCGGATCACATTCCGCTGTGTACGTACCTGCAGCGGTACTTCCTGTCCGTTCGATACCTTGAGCTGGAAAAAATTGGTTTCATTGATCGGATCACCCGTATTCCAGGGAGTCCAGTCCTTTAATAACACGCTGAATTCATAACGGCGTTCCATTCCCGGTGAAAAACGGGCCGGCAGATACTGGAGCGCAGCACTTTCACTCCGCCAGTTTGCATCCGAATAATATGCGCTGTCGCCGTACACTACCTTATGCGCGATGGCGTAATTACCGGTGGCGCCGGGGCTTATCATATATGCGGCGTCGGCGCCCGTTGCGCTGGTTGCCTCAATGTCCGTATTGCCGGAATTGAGGGTGCCGTTTTCATAGTCTAAGTTTAAAATTGTTTTTCCCACAACCTGGGCAAAAACGGAACCCGTTATTGCAAAAAACAACATCGCTGTAATGAAGCTGATACGGGCGGCAATGGCTGCAAATCGTTTGTTCATGATACATCGTATTTAAAGTAACCGCAGGTGGCGGGAAGGCAAAGGTTAAGCCGGTGGCTAAACCCGGTAGCTGCCTTCAGTAAACTGAAATATTTGAACTACTGTAAAACCTTTATTTCAAAGGCAGCGCGATCTTTTTCAGCGCTGCATATTTTTTCAATGCCTCCAGGTAATAATAATCTGCATAATTCAGTGGCGTATCTATTTCTGAATTGTACAGGAAGGCGCCTACACTGTGTTTGAGGATAAAAAAGTGATTGTCTCCGGGTGCTGCCAGAAAATCGGGAGAAGACAGGGTCTTTAATATATCTTCTGCATAATCCGCATATTTTTTGCCATCCTTTACTTTGGTACTCAGGTCCAGCAGTCCGCAGGCGATAACGGCAGCGGCAGAGGCGTCGCGGGGTGCCCGCCCGTCAGAGTCCAGCGCATTGTGCACATCGAAATCCCATACCGGGATTTTATTTTTAGGCATCCGGGGGTGCGTCATAATAAACCGGGCAATATGCTGTGCCTGTTGTAAGAACTGCGGATTGCCGCTGTTGTTATAGCACATAATGTACCCGTAAAGACCCCAGGCCTGTCCCCGGGCCCAGGCCGATTCATCGGTAAGGCCCTGGTGGGTTTCCTTGCTCCGCACGTTGCCGGTAACCGGGTCATAATCCACCACATGGTAGGAACTATAATCTTTCCGGAAATGATGCTTCATTGTAGTAAGCGCATGGGTGCTGGCCGCCTGGCTGTAAACGGGTTTTTTAAATTGTTGGCCCGCCCAGTACAGGTACTCCAGGTTCATCATATTATCTATAATTACCGGAAACTTCCAGTGGTCGCCAAAATCCCAGGAACGGATCACGCCGGTTTTTGGACTAAAACGGTCATAAAGGTGTTGTGCCCCCTCTTCCAGTACCGGCAGATAGGTGTTGTCGTTTGTAATGCGCCAGGCATTGCCATAAGAACAATAGAGCATAAATCCGAGATCATGGGTTTTGGTTACGTAGCGGATCGAGTCCAGGGCAAGCGTAAACCTGCGGGCGGATGTGGCCAGCGCTTTATTACCCGTTAGCTCATAACCGTACCAGAGCGAACCGGGAAAAAAACCGGTGGTCCAATCGGTATAGGGTGCCGTTCGTACATTTCCGTTGGGGTTTACAGAGCGGGGATTGAATCCCGGCGTATAGGTCCCGGCGGCGCGGGTGAGTTGTTCTCCGATAACGGTAACGGAATGCCGGAACCAATCTCCGGATTGCGCCTGAACCTGTATGGTAACTAAAAAAAGGATGCCTGAAATAATGGCATGGAATCGTCTTTTCATGAGCTTTTTCTTTTCTTAAAAGTTTCCAATAAAAATAGATTCCACTGCCGGTAAAAGGTTTCAATATTGATTTTAATATTTTAAAACTGGATGAAATTTTGAAAATAAAAGAAAAAGTGGTTTTTAGAGGAAAGACGGAATGCTATTTTGTGTTATGTATTATATTGCTGATAATCAATTGTATTTTTTTGTTTTGAATAGATGAGATCTAAAACGATCAGAAAAATAACCAAAATTGAAAAAAGAAAAACCCATTTTTAAAACCTCCGGCCCCCGGGCGTTCTATATTTAGGGGAGTTAAAAACAGGGTTTTCCGCTTACCTGGTCAGCGGATGGACCGGGAGCAGTAAAGAGGATTTTTTCTTTGCGACATTTTGTCGGGTTTTAAAATGGGATACACGTAATTGCTTTGATTGTTGCCATTGAAACGATAAGAAAGATGATTGAGATAACGCTGTTTTTAGCCATTGACCTTAACGTCTAAAATGTACAGATTATGCCATTTGTAATTACAGGCAGCAGCCAAGTAAACTGCGGTTTCCGGAACGGGAAACAGCAAGCCGGTACCCGAACGTCCCATGAACCACTCATAAAAAAAATCATTTCACCTGGTTTAAAATTCAAGCTTAAAATGAGATCAACGTTTCTTCTATTATTATTAATGATGGGTGTTTCCGGCACGCTGACTGCGCAAACCATCCAAGTAACAGGAATTGTCAGCAATGCGTCGGGAGAGCCGCTGACCGGTGCCACCGTTCAGGAAAAAGGCACGGCCCGTACGGCGCTCACCCAAAAGAACGGTCAGTATTCGATTCAGGCCGGGGCCAATGCGGTACTGATCGTTTCCTATGTTGGTTACGACGCCAAGGAAATCAATGTAAACAGCAGGGAACAGATCGATATAAGCCTGCTGGAACAGGATAAAAGCCTGGAACAGGTGGTGGTAGTAGGTTACGGAACCCAGAAAAGAAAGGACCTTACCGGTGCCGTGAGCTCGGTAAGCGGTGCGGAACTGGCCAAAGTGCCGGTACAAAACGTAGGGCAGGCGCTGCAGGGCAGGCTGGCCGGTGTTCAGGTAACGATGAACGATGGCTCACCCGGTGCCGATCCCACTATAAAAATACGTGGAGGAACCTCCATTTCACAAAGCAACCAGCCGTTATATGTAATTGACGGGGTGCCACAAACCGATGGCATCGGCTTTCTCGACCCCACAGATATTGAATCCGTAGATGTATTAAAAGACGCTTCTGCAATTGCGATTTACGGGGCCCGTGGTGGTAACGGGGTGGTATTGATCACCACCAAACAAACCAAGCCCGGTAAAGTATCGGTGAATTACGATGGCTATGTAGGCGCCAAACACATTACAAAAGAAATACCGGTAATGAATGGCTACGACTATCTGCTGCTGAGCTATGAACGCTCGCTGGGCGATGCCACACGGATGTTATCCTTTACCAATCAATATGGTTCGTTCGATTCATTAAAGCTGTTATATGGTAACCGCCCTGGTATCGACTGGCAAAAGGAAACCTTTGGCAACACCGTATACAATCAATATCATAAGGTAAGTGTAAGCGGGGGTAGTAAGGATACCAAGATCAACATGTTCTTTTCCCGGAACAAGGACAATGGTATTATGATTCACAGCGCATCCACTAAAAATATCGGTAAACTTTCCGTAAATCAAAAAGTAGGTGAGAAACTCGACGTGAACGCTACGGTAAGCTATACCAATCAGAAAGTGGAAGGACTGTCGCCCGCTGAAGGCGGCAATGCCCGGTTGGCCGTATTGCAGCTGCTGTTGCAATATCGCCCGGTGTCGGGCCGCAATGGCTCCGATGATGACCTGATCGATTATGAAACGGACCCGGTAGACAACCCGGGCAGTACCCCTACGTTTCAAAGTCCGGTTGTGAGTACCCGCTCAAGGTTAAGACAACGGGTGATCAACACGATGAACGCCAATGTGACCGCACAATATAAACTCACCAAAGATCTTATTTACCGCGGTGTGATCGGGTATACCATTAGGGATACCAAGGATAAGCAATTCAATACGGAAGAGTCAATTACGGCTATCCGTAGCGGCGGGCCGTTCGGCAGCATTGGCCAGGCAAAGGATCCGCGTTTTACGTACAGCAACACGCTTACCTATAGTAAGACCTTTGCACTGGCACATAAGCTGGATGTAATGGCCGGACAGGAATATCAATACACATATCACGAAGATTTCAGCGCCAGTTCCAGTGCGTTTCCGCTGGTCAACAGCGGCTGGGATAACCTGTCGCTGGGTACGGTACTGGGTACACCCTCATCGTATGCAGAAGAAGATAAGCTGCTTTCGTATTTTACCCGGGTGAATTACGGTTATAAAGACCGGTACCTGCTTACTGCCACCGTGCGGGCTGATGGCTCTTCAAAATTCGGCGCCAATAACCGCTGGGGTTATTTCCCTTCTGCGGCATTTGCATGGCGGATCATCAACGAAAACTTTATGAAAAATAACGACCTGTTCTCCGATCTTAAGCTGCGTTTGGGGTATGGTCTTACCGGTAATAACCGTATTGCCAACTACGCCGCATTGGGCATTTATGGTACCGGTTCCTACAACCTCAACAATACGGTGGTGATTTCGGCGTATGAGAACAACCTCCCCAATCCCAATTTGAAATGGGAAGCAACGGAAGGCCGCAACATCGGTTTGGATATGGGCTTTTTAAGGCAGCGGATCACGTTAACGGCAGAGGTTTACGATAACCGTTCCCGGAACCTGCTGTTCAATACCCGTATTCCTTCCAGCTCTGGCTTTATCACCCAGTTTCAAAATATTGGAAGTACATCCAGTAAAGGTTTGGAGTTTACGCTGAATACCGTGAATATTAAAAAAACAGATTTCAGCTGGAGCTCCAGTCTCAATATTTCGTTCCCGAAAACAAAAGTGCTGGAACTGAGCCAGGGCGAAAATTCCATGGTACTGCCCAGTTATACCGGCTATAACAGCAACCCCAGCATCAATGATTATATCCTGCAGGTAGGTCAGCCGGTAGGGATGATGTATGGGTATGTGGCCGATGGTTTGTACCAGGTAAGCGATTTTGATTTCAACAGCACCAACAATACCTACACCTTAAAGTCAGGAGTGGTTCAGGACAACCGTACGGTGCAGCCGGGATATCAGAAATTTAAAGATATCAGCGGGCCGGATGGGGTACCGGATGGTAAAATAACCGATCTTGACCGTACCATCATCGGTAATTCCAATCCGAAATATACCGGCGGCTTTAACAACACGGTTACCTACAAAAACTTTGATCTGAGTGCGTTTGTGAATTTTACAGTAGGTAATGAGATTTACAATGCCAATGTACTGAACAATGCTGCCTTAAGCCAGGATTATAAAAATACCCTGGCCCGCTTTTCAGACCGGTGGATGACGATTGATGCCAGTGGTCAGCGGGTAACGGATCCTGCGGCGCTGGAAGCATTGAATAAAGGAAAAACCGTGCCTTCTTATATTGGTATGGTATCTGACAGGCCTTACAGCACCCTGGTAGAAGACGGATCGTTTTTGAGGATCAATAATGTCAGTCTCGGTTATACCCTGCCGAAGTTGCTTTTAAAAAGAGCAAAAATTGCCAACGCACGTATCTATATTACCGCATATAACCTGCATGTATTTACGAAGTACTCCGGTTATGACCCTGAAGTAAGCGTGGTAAACAATGCACTTACGCCGGGCGTGGATTTCAGCGCTTATCCACGGGCAAGATCATTTGTGGCGGGTGTTAATTTATCCTTATAATTTATTTAAAGATTTTATACAATGAAACTTATATCAAAACGTTTTATATGGATGGCGCTTACAGCAGGCTCCCTGCTTGCTTTAAGTTCCTGCAAAAAAGCATTAGAGGTAAAAGCGTATTCGTACTTTACCAGCGATAATTTTTTCAGTAATGCAGACGAAGCGTATATGGCTACCCTGGGTGTATATGGGGCCGTATCAAATTTTTCGGGTTATGGCTGGTATGTGCCGATGGTGCTGGATAATGATAATGATATCAGCCAGATCTCCGGAAACAGCGTGGATAGCTGGCGCGTGATCCCACACTACCAGGGTATCCCGGAAACCGATATTTATTACAGCACCTGGAGCGTACTGTACCAGGGGATCGACCGGGCCAATGTGGTTATTGAAAAGATCCCGCAAATGGCGCTTTTTACTTCCGGTACCGACGATCAGAAAGCACAGCTGAACCGGATGCTGGGTGAAGCAAAGTTTTTGCGCGGATTTTATTATTCGGAACTGGTACGGTTATGGGGGGATGTGCCGTTTAAAACGGCGTCTTCCAAAGCCGGTGATAACCTGAAAGGAACATTAACAGACCGGTATGTGATCTACACCCAGGCAATTAAGGATATGCAGGAAGCGGCCGATGTGCTTCCGGCAGCCGCGCCTACCGATGAGCGGATCAACAAATGGGGTGCAAAAGCAATGCTGGCAAGGGTTTGCCTTTTTGCGGGCGGCTACGCACTGGCCAACGACGGAACCATGAAGCGGCCGGCCAATTACAAGGATTATTACAAGATGGCTCAAACGCAGATCAATGAAATCATGACGGCCAATCCATATAAGCTCAATCCCAGCTATCCGCAGGTATTTATCAATCAGTGTAAACATAATCTGGAGCCTACAGAAAGTATTTTTCAGATAGCGCTTTATACCGTTGCAGATCCGGCAGGTGATCAGCCCAACTCTTCCCGTTTTGGATTCTGGAATGCGCCTCAGACCGCAAAGGGGATCTATGGTTCCACCAATTTAAGACAAGCCACCGTGCGGCCGTTTTATGAAAGCTTCCAGTCGGGCGATGTGCGGAAAGACTTTGCAGTGGCCCGCTTTACAGTGGCTGCCGATGGAAGCCGGACGTACCCTACAACCAGTACCGCCGACCAAAACTGGGCGCCGGGCAAATGGAGCCGCGAGTATCAGACGAATTCGATAACCGAACAGACCAGTACCGATATCAACTGTGTGGTGATGCGTTATTCGGACCTGCTGCTGATGCGTGCAGAGGTGGAAAATGAGTTGAACGAGGGTCCCAATGATCTTGCACTCGACGCCATCAACCAGGTACGGAGAAGAGCCTATGGGCTCGATATGCCGGGGAATGCGGTGACTCTTACAATTACTGACGGCGGCACGGGCTATACCGCCAATCCAACCCTGCAGATAACCGGTGGCGGCGGTAACTATGCGGCCGCAGTAGTGGCAACGCGTACCGGTAATAAAATTACTGCGTTAACGCTGTCGAATCCGGGTTATGGGTATACCTCCGCGCCAACGGTTACGGTAACCGGCGGTAACGGCACCGGAGCAGTGATTACAGCATCCCTGGTTCCAAAACCTACAACAGCCCAGGTTTATATACCTGGCGGATTGGCGAAGCAGCAGTTTTTAGACACGCTGGTTTCAGAACGTGCCAAGGAATTGTGTTTTGAAGGCATGCGCCGTTCCGACCTGATCCGCTGGAATTTGTTGGGTGCAAAGATCGCAGACACCTATGCCAGAACACAGGCCATTAGAACCACCTATCCTTACCCGGCCTATACAAACTTTAAAACCGGGAAGCATGAGCTGTTTCCTTATCCGCAAAATGAAAGAGATGTAAACAGCTCTATCACGCGTCAAAACCCCGGATGGTAAGCAGGGTATTAAAACAGGAAAAAATAAAATTGATTGATCATGTTAAAACAATGGAGTTCCCTCTTTTATTTCGCTTGTTTGCTGGCATTTACCAATAGTTGTAAATCGACGCAAAAAGAGCAACCGGCATCCCGTCCCAATATCCTGATCGTAATGTCGGACAACCAGTCGGCCGGTCATGTGGGCGTTTATGGCGACTCAACCGTGCGAACCCCCAATATGGATAAAGTGGCAGGTGAAGGCGTACGTTTTACAAATGCATTTTGCAGCTCCCCGTCCTGTACACCATCGCGGGCCGGGTTCCTGACCGGTCAGGATATTTGGCGACTGGGAGAGGGCGCCGATCTGTGGAGCATACTGCCCACACAATACCCGCTGTATACCGATCTGCTGGAAGCTTCGGGTTACGAAATCGGTTTCCAGGGCAAGGGATGGGGACCGGGAAGCTTCGAAGCCAACGGCCGCAAGCGGAACCCGGGTGGAAATCCTTATGAAAGCTTTGGCCAGTTCTTAAAACAGAAAAAACAAGGAGCTCCCTGGACCTATTGGATCAGCAGTCATGAACCCCACCGTCCTTATGAAGTAGGCATCGGTGCTAAATCGGGCATCGATCCACAGAAAGTAAAAGTGCCGGGCTATCTTCCGGATGCACCGGATGTGCGTACGGATATCGCCGATTATTATCATTCTGTGGAGGTTTTTGATAAAGAACTTGGGGACGCATTGGCATTGTTGAAACAAAGCGGAGAGCTGGACAATACCATTGTAGTGGTTTGCAGTGACAACGGCTGGCAGATGCCCCGCGGACTGGCCAATCTTTATGACTTTGGTACTCATGTTCCCCTGATCATTTCCTGGCCGGGCAAATTTAAAAAAGCTACGGTTACCGGCGGATTGGTTACGCTGAATGATCTGGCGCCTACATTCCTGCAACTGGCCGGTGTACCCGTTCCTGCGGAAATGACGGCGAAGAGCTTACTGCCGGTATTGGATAATAAGTATAGTGAGGCGGCCCCCGAACGGGAATTTGTGGTATTGGGTCGCGAGCGGCATGCCTTTGTACGGCAGCATGGAATGGGTTATCCCGGAAGGGCGATCCGTACCAAGCAATATCTGTACATCCGCAACTATGAACCCGATCGATGGGCGGCCGGCGATCCCCCGCTGTACGGTGATATTGACCCTTATATGCTCAACTATCCGGGACCGGCTAAATTCTATATGATTGCGAATAAGGATAACCCCGCTGTAAAAAACCTGTTTGAACTGGGAATGGGCAAACGGCCGGCGGAGGAATTATTTGATATTACCAGTGATCCGTACGAACTGCATAACCTGGCTGCCGACCCTGCTTACAAAAATGTAAAAGAAAAGCTGGCGGCACAAATGCAGGATTACCTGGTAAAAACAAAAGATCCCCGTGCTACAGGAGGAGATGTAAGCGTTTGGGATAAGGCGCCTTATTTTAGTGATATTGATAAGCGTGCACATCCGAGCCCGGAAGCCATCCGGCAGTTCAGGCTGGATTCCGTGTATGATTATTTAAAATAAAGGGTGTTGGGCCTGATTAAAACGTGGTTGCTGTGATGTGGCTCCGACGTATCGGAAACCGTAGACGCAGAAACAGGTTCAAAGCGGCATCTCAGAAGAAAATTTACGGTGAATAGACTTATAAGTAGTTCTGATATAAAAAAGTACCATCATTGAAAGAACAATTTGCAATAGGAATAGACGTGGGAGGCTCTGCGCTGAAATGCGGTGTGGTGGCGGAAAACGGAAGCCTGATGTATTGCTTTACGGAGGCAATCAACAAGGAAGACGGAGAGGCCGGTATCATTGAACAGATTGCGGCATGCATTGCACAGGCAGCCGTTGTGGTACAGGAGAAAGGAGGTGTTGTATGTGGTACCGGCATCGGTTTTCCGGGTATTGTTGAAAACGATGTGGTGATTGGTGGTGCGGACAACCTGCCGGGATTTGAACAGCTTCCCCTTGGACGCCTGCTGATGGAACGAACCGGTTACAGGACCCTGGTCGATAATGATGCCAATATGATGGGCATGGGCGAATGGATTTACGGGGCGGCAAAGGGTTGCAGTGATATCGTTTTTTTAACCGTTGGTACCGGTATCGGCGGCGCGCTCATCATCAATAACCAGTTGTATGGCGGGTACCGGAACCGGGGTACAGAGCTGGGGCATGTCATTATCCGGCAGGGAGGCATCGCCTGTTCCTGCGGAGCCCGGGGGTGTTTTGAGGCCTATGCATCGGTAGCTGCATTAATCGGGCATTACCGGCTGCTGAAGCAGGATATACCGGATATTGTAGACGGCCGGCATATTGTGGAAGGCTATTTCCAGCAGGAGGATGCAGCGGTTGCGGCAATGGCCTATCATTTTGATTATATGGCTACCGGTATTGCCGGATACATCAATATATTCAGCCCGCAAAAAGTAGTGATTGGCGGGGGCATCAGCGAGGCGGGTGATTTTTACATCCGGGAAATAGCGGCAAGAGTATCCCGGCTGGCCATGCCCGCAGCGAGCCAGCAAACCACACTGGTGCCGGCTGCATTGGGAAATAAAGCCGGATTACAGGGCTGTGCGGCAAAGGTTTTTCAAACGGCTGCCGGATCAACACCGGCAGCGATGTACAACCATTCAACAAATTAACGGATGCAACAACGGAATAACTTTTTAGTAGGGGTAATCTTGCTGATCTGGTTTGTGATCTCCTTTGTAACCAACATACTGGGTCCCTTAATGCCCATTATTATCGAAACATACGGCCTCAGTTTAACCATGGCCGCATTCCTGCCCTTTTCTTTTTTTCTCGCCTACGGCGTCATGTCGGTTCCGGCAGGCATGATGATTGAGCGACTGGGGGAAAAAAGATCCATGCTGATTGCATTTGCATTGAATTTTTCGGGTGCACTGATCTTTGCTTTCAACCCGCAGTATAGTATGGCATTGGCCTCGCTCTTTATTATTGGAATTGGTATGGCCATGCTCCAGGTGATCATCAACCCGCTGATGCGTACTGCCGGTGGAGAAGAGAACTTTGCTTTCTTTTCCGTGATGGGGCAGTTGGTATTTGGACTGGCCTCCTTTGTAAGTCCGTTTGTATTTACGTACCTGATGAAGGCGCTAGCGATGCAGCCGGTAAGCAATCCGTTGGTGCATGCATTGGGAGGATTGGTGCGGAACGGGTTGCACTGGACGGCGCTCTACTGGCTGTTCAGCTTTATCTTTTTAGTGATGCTGGTAGTACTGGCGCTGATAAAGATGCCGGCCGTGGAATTGAAGGAAGACGAAAAAGCCGGGGCCGCTTCGGCGTACGTGGAGCTGCTCGGAAAACGCGATGTATGGCTGTTCTTCCTGGGTATCGTAGCCTATGTGGGTACCGAGCAGTCGCTCGCCAACTGGATGTCGGAATTTTTGAAACGCTATCACCAGGTAGATCCCGCTGCCGGAGGCGCCAATGCTGTTGCATGGTTTTGGGGATTGATGACCATCGGTTGTTTACTGGGATTGGTGGTGCTGAAGCTCTGGGATTCAAAATGGGTACTGAAGGCAGCCTGTATCCTGTCCGCGATCGTATTAAGCGGGGCGTTGTTTGGTAGTAAAGAAGTTTCCCTGTGGGCCTTTCCGGCTGCGGGGTTCACCATTTCGGTGATGTTTTCCGTGGTATTTTCACTGGCGCTGAATTCCATCAGTAAGCATCATGGCTCTTTTTCAGGGATTTTGTGCTCGGGGATTTTTGGAGGGGCGCTGGTGCCTTTTATTGTGGGTGCCCTGGGCGACCTGGCGGGGTTACGTTATGCCTTGTTATTCCTTTATATTACCCTGGGATACCTGTTCTTTGTGGCCGCTTATGCAAAGCCCCTGGTCAATAATAAAACGGTGACCTTAAAGGAGCTCTTTTCACGTAAGCACTAAAAAGCAGGTAACACCGGCAGGGATAAATTTTTTATTTTCAAACTGGTAATAAACAAATAAACATTTACGTCGTCAAAGGATCGATAAAAAACCGTCCGGCCACGGGCGATAAAAAGAATACGAATGAAAAAAATAAGCATCGGCTTGTTGCCGGTATTGTTTACATTAAGTGCAGCAGCTCAGAAACCGGGCCTGGAGCCCGTTAGCAGCAGGGTGAATGTACAGGCGGATACGGCCCGTAAAGCAGATATTGTAGATGGGGAATGGGTAGCCGTAGGTATCAACCGGCCGTATTCCATCCAAAAAGATGCCACGCGGTCTTTTAATGGAACACCGTCGTACCGGTTTGAGCTGAAGGGAGAAGACAATTCGCTGGAGGGCTATGAAGAGGGCAGTACCAAGGGGCGTGCCGAGCTATCTTACTGCTATGCCACCGCAGATGATTTTAAAGGATTGCCGCCGGATGCCTATCCAACAGAGCAGGTATTGAAAATGGTATACGACAGGGGGAAGGGTCAGTGCAAACAGGGCTCTAAATGGACCTATACTTTTTCGGTATATGTTCCCGCTGCGTTGCCCGCGGAGGTGAATACGATCTTTGCACAATGGCATGGGATGCCTTCCCGAACCCTGGTGCAGGATCCCTCGGGGAAAATTATGCAGCTGACCCCGCAACAGTTTGTGCAACTGAGCGACAGTGTGTTGTTTAATAAAGACCAGGGGTTTGAGAAAATAAAAACGGTTGATAAAAAAGGAAAAGAAAGTTTTAAAGCCGGTAAGAAAAATGGCTGGAAGATCGAGCAGGGCGGCTATCCGCCGCTGGCCTTTGGTTTTTCCAATAACATGTTTTATATAAAGGCCAATTCCGATAGTAAATGGATGACGGATAAAACGGACCGTACGCTGGCCAACCCGGAAAAGGATGCCACGATGGTACCCGTGCAGTCCAGGTATAAGATTTCGACAATTGCATACAAAGGCGCTTTTGACGCATTTCCCAAGGATACCTGGGTTACGTTTACGGTAGCCATC
Source organism: Niabella pedocola (assembly GCF_021044425.1). Taxonomy (GTDB): domain Bacteria; phylum Bacteroidota; class Bacteroidia; order Chitinophagales; family Chitinophagaceae; genus Niabella; species Niabella pedocola. Next base: position 138,365 of record NZ_JAJNEC010000006.1, read on the forward strand.
GACTGGTCTGTATACGGCGGGGCCAGCAATAAAATGGAACAACCCGGCAAGCTGGATGTGCGTATGCAGTATCAAAGGGGTAAAAAGAATATGAACGAGCACATCGTAAACAATCAGCCCATTGCTATTGGAAGAAATGATGAGAGCGGCTATTATTTTAAATTTGGTATATACCGTGTTGGCAGCAGTACGGTACCGGTGGTATACAACCTTGCGGGATACAGCCAGGTGCAGCGGTAGCGCCTAAAACAGGAGCTATCGCCTGGATGTCTCCGTGAATTTTTGTTTGTGTTGCAAGATCATTTAAAAGATGGGCTATTTTATATCGGCACCGGCCGGGCTCATGTATCGGGACCGTCGATGAGGCAATGCCAATTACGCCTGTAGTCATGCCGAACCGACGAAAAAATAGTTACGTCCCAATGTATCATTACATCTGTCATTGGCCATTTATTTCAGCGGCCATTCCTGTTTCAGGATGCGTGTGAATGATGTAATGATGGTTTTTTGGTTCAGGCATCGTTTGTGATGTTTAATGCTATATTATTCAATTGAAACGACCTTATATTTAAAGAAAAGATGGAACGACTAAGAACTTTGATCCGCCTGAAGGAAAAGATGCTGTTGGCATTACTGATCCTGCTTACAGTTGCTACAAACGCACAGCGCCCGAACATTGTATTGATCATTTCCGATGATCACGCTTTTCAGGCGATCAGTGCTTATGGCAATAAACAGATACGGACACCGGGTATCGACCGGCTGGCAAAGGAAGGTGCACTGTTCAACAATGCGTATGTAACCAATTCCCTTTGCGGACCCAGCCGGGCCAGTATCCTTACCGGTACTTATAGTCATGTAAACGGTTTTAAGGACAATGTGAATTTTAATTTTAATTTCAACCAGGGCAGTTTTGCCAAGGTATTACAAGGGGCCGGGTATCAAACCGCCTGGATCGGTAAAATGCACCTGGGCGACAGTATTCCCCAGGGATTGGATTATTACAGCATCCTGCCGGGACAGGGGCAGTATTATAACCCGGACTTTATTCAAACCGGTAATAAAACCCGGCGATACAATGGCTATGTTACCGATGTGATAACCGATGTAGCGGAAGACTGGCTGGAGCACCGTGATGCCTCCAGGCCCTTTTGCCTGGTCATCGGCCATAAAGCCACACACCGTACCTGGATGCCGGCACCGGAGGATCTGGGGCGGTATGATAATATTAACTTTCCCCTGCCGGAAGATTTTTATGACGACTACAGCACCCGGAAGGCCGCTGCGGTACAGGATATGACCATCGCAAAAACCATGCGTATGGCACATGATCTGAAAATATATGAAACCGGCGATTCTCTGGCCATTGAGGCCAGCGTAAAGCGCATGACACCCGCTCAAAAACAAAAATGGGTTGCCTATTACGCAAAGGTAAAAGCAGACCTGGACGCCAGGGCACCGAAGGGAAAGGCACTTACCGAGTGGAAGTTCCAGCGCTATATGAAAGACTATCTTGCAACAGCGGCATCGCTCGACCGCAATATCAGCAAGACCCTGGATTTTCTGGATCAGCATGGTCTTTCTAAAAATACCCTGGTGATCTATATGTCGGACCAGGGATTTTATATGGGAGAGCATGGATGGTTTGATAAGCGGTTCATGTATGAAGAATCTTTCCGTACACCCATGGTAATGCGGTATCCCGGTGTAATTAAGCCGGGCCGCGTGATCAATGACTATGTAATGAATATTGATCTGGCCCCTACGTTTATTGAAATGGCCGGTACACGTATCCCGGAACGTATGCAGGGACGCTCATTTTTGCCGTTGCTGGAGAACAAAAAATATGTTTCCCGTAAGGCTTTGTACTATCACTATTACGAGAATGGCGAACATTCCGTGTCGCCACATTTTGGTGTTAAAACAAAGCGTTATAAACTGATCCGTTTTTATAATAAGGTAAACAGCTGGGAGCTGTTCGATCTGCTGCAGGACCCGCATGAGTTAAAGAATATATATGACGCTCCGGCGATGGCGCCCGTGGTAACCGCGCTTAAGAAGGAATTGCTGGAACAGATCCGGCAATATAAAGATGTGGAAGCGGAGGCTATTTTTAATCAGTAAGATGAAGGCGGAGTCTGAAAAGGAATGATCCCTGAAATATGCTGATACATCGGAGCAGGGTAACAGGGCTCAGGATGGTTCCTCAAAAAGATCATTACCTCATTTACATCGCACGTACCATGAAAAACCAGGATGGCAAAGGTGCCTGCCGGCTGTGGCAGGAACCAGAATTTTCTCAATCGGGGTTATATGAATAAAACTATAAAAACGTTTTTTGCTTTACTGATGGCGGTATCTGCTGGCGGGCAGTTAGGTGCACAATCAAAGGAGACCGCCGCCACCAAAATTATCACCGGTCAATATGGTTTTGAAACCGGCGATGAACAGGAAGGATGGAAGGCTCAAAACAGCCGTTTATCTTTTTCAACAGCCCACTATAAAGAAGGGCAGCGTTCACTGTGCTGGAACTGGGGCAAAGAGGCGTCGCTGGAGATTACCGGTCTTAAAGGCCTGAAGGAAGCCGGGGCTTTTTATCCGGGAGGCATCCCGGAAATTTACGAGCCTTCGTTTTATTCCAGGAACCGGTTTGGCGGCATGAAGATCTGGCTATACCAGGAGAAGCCGGTTGCCGGCCAGCTTGTTTTTCAGGCGGGCAGCAGTGTTGCGGCAGCGCGCCAGGCACCTAAATACCGGTTTGCAGTGAACCTGGATTTTACCGGTTGGCGAACGGTATGGGTTTGCTTTGAGGAAGACGCCAAAGTACCGGGATATAAAGGCAGTGATGACCTGCAGGCCCTGGTAGTGATTCCCAAAAATGTACCGCAACAGGAAAACAAATTGTTTATCGATCATCTGACCCTGCTCAACTTTGTATCCAATAAGCGAAGCTCCGATCTTCAGTTTGAAAATAAAAAACGCAACCTGCGTTCTGCAGACGGGTATGAGATCCTGAAACCCTTCCAGGCATTCCAGGGTGCGGCCTTCCATCAGGAAACGGATAAGGCTGCCCTGGCAGAAACGGGTCAGAAAATTGCGGCCCGCCTGGAGTTCCTGATCCTCGGCGATCAGACCACCGACTGGAAGGAACGGAATACGGGTATTGAAAAACTGATGCAGGGGAAATTAAAAGCTGCCAGAAATCTGTATGAGCAGCTCCGGATAAAACGGGTGAATGGTACGGTAAACGGCGTTCCGCTGTTTGCCATACGGGATGAGCACCCGGCACCGGAAGGGCAGGTGTTTGACAACGTAGCACAAAACCTGTTGTTTCCGCTGGTGGCCGACTACCGATTAAACGGAACGGAAAAATCGAAAGAGCAGCTGCTGAATGCGCTGGATTATTTCCTGGACCAGGGCTGGGCCGCCGGAAGTGCTATTGGTACGGTGGATCATGTGATCCGGCTGACCCCCATTGCTACAGCCATCTTCCTGATGCGGGATGAACTGAAAGCACAAAATAAATTGAAACCGCAGGTCGATATGCTGATCTGGCATACCCGCATGGGCGGCTTGCTGGAACTGGATGCTACCCGGGGCGAAAACTCCGACAAGGTACGCGGCGGTGCCATGGTAAAACTGATCACTATTTTACTGATGGAGGATGGTGCACGCAAACAGCAATTATTGCAGCAGTTTAAAGAATATATGGATTATGTGGCGGGCTTTGCACCGGGATACAGCGATACCTTTAAACCGGATTATTCGATTTATCATCACCGCGGTACCTACCTGAATGCTTATGGTACCAATGCTGTAAATACCATGGCATTGATCCACTGGCTGCTGGATGGTACCTCCTATGCCATGGATAATGCATCTACCTGTAACCTTACCGCAGCCTTAAAACAACAGGCGGCAATTGCCTACGGGGTGCAGATCCATTACGGGGTGAGTGGCCGCTTTCCGTTGAACAACAGTTCCATCGATGGAAACAGTATGCCGGCCTTTGCCTATATGAGCATGACCGGCGACAGCATCCGCGACCCGGAGCTGGCAGCACTGTACAATTATATTTATGCCATTGCAAAACCAGATGAACTCAATAAGATGTTGCTTCCGGCGCTCACCTATTCCGGTACCTACGGCACGCTTGACCTGATGGTACGCTTGCACCGGAAAATGGGCGGCGTTCAACAGCCACCTGCAGCCGGTGTAACGGTGATGCCGTATTCCGGTTTACTGGCTTACCGGCGGGGGAAGGCCTTTGCCACTGTAAAAGGATATAATAAGTACGTATGGGATTACGAAGGTGGAAAAGGCGAAAACAACATGGGCCGTTATCTGAGCCACGGGATGCTGGTAACTGCGCAGGGTGATGAAAAAGAGGGCTTCGACGGTATGGGTATGGCGCTCAATGATGGTTTCGACTGGTCGATGCTGCCGGGTGCTACCACTAAAAAGCTGCCGGCAGATAAAGTATTGTACTACCCGCAGGCCGATCAGAAATATGTGGAAGGCAAGCACCGGAATTTTTCAGAGAGCGTAGTTGCCAGTGGTCTCAAACAGGGGAACAACGGCCTTTTTGCGCTGGATCTGAGAGATGATGTATTTCCCGATGCGGACCGGTCCTTGTTTGATAACAGCTTCCGCGCCAAGAAAACTTATTTTTTTATCGGTGATGAAATTATTTGCCTGGGTTCGGATATCCGCAACAACGATCACCGGTATGCAACGGTAACCACCTTGTTCCAGTATCGTGCGGACGGAAAAAAGCCCAATTATTTCAACGGCAACATCATTACAGCACAGCCGGTGCAAAAAGCCGGCGGAGGTTATTTTACAGATCAGAACGGTTTACAATACATCATACCCAAAGGACAGCAGCTCCGTTGGGAACAGGGAACACAGCAATCCTATCAATGGAAGAATGCCAGTTATAGTCGCATGGAAGGTTCTTACCTGAAAGCCTGGCTGGATCATGGTACGCAACCCGCCGGTAGCGGATATGAATACGAGATCCTGCTCAATGGTCAGCAGCCGGAACCGTACCTGCAATCCAGGACCTATACCGTGCTACAGAAAGATCATGCGGCGCACAGCATCCGGCATAAAGCTTCCGGTATTACGGCCTATGCGGTGTTTGAACCAAATGGACTGTTGAAGGGCAACCTGCTGTTAAAAACAGATGCCCCGTTGTTGGCGCAGATCAGGGAAGCAAATGGCCGGCTATTGCTTACCGTTGCAGGGCCGGATATCGGCCAGGCCAGGTGGAATCATAACATGTCGCATATGCCGGACAGCATCACCAACGCCTGGGCAAAGGGACGCGTGATTACGTTAACCCTGAAGGGCGAGTGGTATGCTACGAAACAGGTAACGGCATTGGTTTCCGCAACGGTTAAAAATGGCAATACCCTTATTTCGGTTTACTGTAAAGATGGTGCAAGCATCGATCTGCCCTTACAGCACCGGGGCGCAGGTACGGGGGAAGAAGACTGATCTGCTGAAGGTTTCGTCAATGGTGTTAACATACACAAGCAACAAATAGTAAATAACAAATAATGTAATCGTCATGTATAAACAATTCCTATTTAGCATCTTGATCCTTTGCATAAGCCTGGCTGTTCGGGCACAAGAGGCAGCGCGCCCCAATATCCTCATCATTATGACGGATCAGCAAACGGCAGATGCCATGAGTAATGCGGGGAATAAAGACCTCCATACTCCGGCGATGGACCGGCTGGCGGCCAATGGAGTGCGGTTTACACGAGCCTACTGCGCACAACCCTTATGTACGCCTTCACGCAGTTCTATTTTCAGCGGGAAGATGCCTTTTGAAACCGGCTTTATCGGCAATGCACCTGAAAAAGACGGACAATGGCCGGATAGCCTGCTTATGATGGGAAAGATTTTTAAAAACGGCGGATACAAAACGGGGTATGTTGGGAAATGGCATTTGCCGGTACCCGCAGGAAAGATCAGCCAGCATGGATTTGAGTTTATTGAAAACACCAGGTTCCAGGATTTTAATGACGCGGCTACACCTTCTTTCTGTGCCCGGTTTATAAAAGAAAATAAAGATCAGCCTTTTTTATTGGTGGCCTCTTTTTTAAATCCGCACGATATCAATGAATGGGCGCGCAAAGAGGCCCTGAAAATGGATGTGCTGGCAGCAGCACCGCCGCCTGCCGAATGCCCGCAGTTGCCCGCCAACTGGGCCATTCCGGACAATGAACCCAAAATAGTAAGAGAACAGCAATCATCAAATGTACGCACGTATCCTACCGTAAACTGGACAAAAGATCAGTGGCGGCAGTACCGCTGGGCTTATAACCGGCTGGTGGAAAAGGTAGATAAATATATTGAGATGCTGCTGGCTTCGCTAAAAAAATATGGCGTGGAAAAGAATACCATTATCATTTTTACGGCAGATCATGGAGATGGTTATGCCGCGCATTCCTGGAGCCAGAAACAGATATTGTATGAAGAATCGGCTCAGGTACCGTTTATCATTTCAAAACTCGGAAGCTGGCAACCCAAAACGGATGCTTCCCTGGTATGTAATGGCACGGATATCATTCCAACGATCTGCGGACTTACCGGTGTACCGCTGCCGGCCGGTCTGAAAGGTGCCGACATCAGCAGGCGGCTGAGCAATCCTTCCGTTTCCCTGCGGGATACATTGGTGATTGAAACGGATTTTGCAGACAATGAAGTATTGCTGGGCATCAGCGGACGGGCCGTGATCACAAAGGACTTCAAATATATTGTATACAACAAAGGACAGATCCGGGAACAATTGTTTAACCTTGGTAAAGACCCGGGAGAAATGGATAACCTGGCCGTAAAACCGCAATACAAAAAGCAATTGCAGCAAATGAACCGCTACCTGAAAACCTGGTGTAAGATGAATGGAGATGTGTTTGAGAAAGAACTTTTGTAATTCCCCGTTCCGCAAAGGATATTTTATATCGTCGAACCTGGGATACAGGACAATCTATCCAAATATCAATGGGAAGTTAATGTATCAAGTTTGCTTTTCATCGCCCAGGTACTAATTGTCCCTCTGCAGCGGATTCCTAAAATGATTGACCGCCCATAAACGGTCAGGGGTGTCAGTCGTTTCCGTTCGATTGTAACAGCATCGGTGTAGAAAAAACCCGGCTGGCGCAGCCCAGCAGGCAGGCCTCGTTGCCCATTTGTGAATGAACGATCATCGAATGACTGAAGGTATCGGGCATTGCACGTTCCGCCACCCGCCGGCTGATTTCCTGTACATAAAAACTGTCTGCGTCGGAAACACCTCCGCCGATGATCAGTTTCTGAGGACTGAAAATATTGATCAGGCTGGTGATACCGATGGACATATAATGCAGGTGTTGTTCCATTACTTCCACAGCTGCGGCTTCGCCGGAAAGAAAATGACGGGTAATCATCTTTCCGTTTAAATCTGCGGGTGGTATACCCGTAAGCAGTGCATAATCACGGATCAGGGCCTTTATAGAAGCATAGGCTTCGAAACAGCCCCGGCTGCCACAGGAGCACAGCGGCCCGTCAAAATTGATAATGATATGTCCGAATTCCATTCCTTTATTCCGGTAGCCGCCATACAGTTTGTTATTGATGACGGCACTGCCGCCGATTCCTGCACCAACGGTGAGAAATACGGCATCGGAGCAGTTTTTCCCTGCCCCGAACTGGATCTCTCCCCAGGCCATCATATTGGCATCATTGTCTACCACCACATTCATACCGGTTGATGCAGCAATCAAGGCACCCAGGTCCACATGATGAAACCCCGGCAGGTTATCGGCGCCTCCCAGGATCACATTGTTTTCTACAATTCCCGGAAAGCCTACACCCACGCCCAGGATCCGGCCCTCGGCAACGCCGGCACATTTGCGCACCCCGGCATTGATGAGCGCAATGATCTCGCCTTCCGTCAGTACATCCCGCGACGGCATTTTAAACGAATAAAGGATCTCACCCTTCAGGTTGATAAGGCCGCATCTTACATAAGTGCTGCCCACATCAATGGCGATTGCATACATTTTTTGTCAGCTTTTGTGTTTAATTAAATATCCGGAAACCGGTCTTTTCTTTTCTCAAAATAACAGCATGCAGTAAAAAGACGGTTTCAAAAATGCGTTTATTTATTTAGAAATGGATGATTTTTACCAGGGAAAAGCGCGGATGCGGGGTTTTGCAACACCAGACGCTTCTCCTGTTACGGCTCGACATGTTTATTTGATACATATTCCGTAGGCAAACAACCATAATATTGCTTAAACGATGTGGAGAAATACGACAGGGAACTGAAGCCCGACATATAGGCCACTTCCGTAACCGAATGTTCCTTGCTTTCTAAAAGCGCTGCGGCCTTTTTGAACTTGATACGTTTAATAAAATCGGTGGTAGATTCGCCCGTTATCGCCTTCAGTTTCAGATAAAGGCTCGAACGGCTCATGCCAATGCTCCGGCTGAACTTCAGTACAGAGAACTCCGGATCGCTGAGGCTTTCCTCGATGATGGTGATGGCCTTGCGCAGAAAATCTTCGTCGAGGGTATTGAGCGCAATATTTTCGGGAACAATTTCCGTTGCAGCGGAATAGTACTCTTTTAACCGCCTTCTGGACCGGATGATATTTTGCACTTTGGCCTCCAGTACCGGAAGCGAAAAGGGCTTGGTTACATAATCATCAGCCCCGGCTTCCAATCCTTTTACCTGGTTGGTGGGTTCGCTTTTGGCGGTGAGCAATATTACGGGAATATGACAGGTAATGATGTTTTGCTTGATCTTTTTACAAAATTGGATGCCATCTGTTTCGGGCATCATTACATCACAAATGATAATATCCGGAGCCTGCGCTGCTACCTGCAGCAAGGCCTCCTGCCCGTTATACGCTTTTACAACGGTAAAAGAATTTTCAAAATAACCGGACAGGTAATCCACAATTTGCTCATTATCATCCACGATCAGCAATTGCTGTTCATGCGTTGCCGGTTCGGGGTCTGTGTCTTCTTTATGTTCCGCCGGGGCCTGTGCAGCCGCAGTAAGATTGTCCAGCAACAGGGTGTAATGATTATTTGCATCAAATTCCCCGGTCTGATACTGGTCGCGGCTTACCGGCAGTTGCACGGTAAATACCGTGCCCTTGTCCGGTACACTTTCGATGGAGATGGTACCATGGTGCAGTTCTGCCAGGCTTTTTGCAAAAGCCAGCCCCACGCCGGAACCCCAGTTGGCATCGGAATGATTCACCTGGTAAAACCGCTGGAAAACGCGTTCATGATCGGTGGATGCAATGCCCACGCCGGTATCGCTTACGGTAATCACCATCTGGTCGTTCCGGTGTTCAAAGCTCAGTTCCACCGTATCTCCCGGGTGAGTATATTTGAATGCATTTGACAGGAGGTTGTTGCATATCTTTTCCACCGCATCCCTGTCGAAATAACAGGAAAATGCCGACCGGTTTGCCTTGAAATAGTACTTGATATTTTTTTGATGCGAGAGTTCCAGGAAGGAGGAATAGATCTCCCGCATAAAAGAAACGATATCGCCTTCCGTTAGTTCCAGTTTCTTCAGCCCGTTTTCTGTTTTGCGGAAATCCATCAGCTGGTCTACCAGGTGGTAAAGCCGCTTGGCATTTCCCAGCATGCGCTCGTGGTATTTCCGGAGTTTCTTTTCGGGAACCGGTTTGGTGAGCATCTCTTCCAGCGGCGCAATAATGAGCGTAAGCGGCGTTTTAAATTCGTGGGAGATGTTGGTGAAAAAGTCCATCTTCATCTGGCTCAGGTATTCGGCTTTCTCCCGGTCGCCGCGTTCCTTTTTTAACGCTGTTTTTGCCTTAATGCGTTCGTTAATCACGCGATAGGCGATATAGGCAATGGCCGCCAGTGCGGCGATAAGGAATAAATAGAAGCCGTTGCTCCGCCACCAGGGCGGCAGCACGCGGATCTGCAGCGTACGGATGGGACTTTTTTCGCCAACAGGGCCGGTAGCCTGCACTTCAAGTGTATAATCGCCGGGTTTCAGATTGGTATAAACGGCTTTGGGAATATTATCGCATACCTGCCAGCCATTGTCGAAGCCTTTTAGCCGGTAATGATATTGAATGCTTCCGGGAGCGATATAATTGAAGGTGCTGAAATAAACCGTAAACTGTTTGTACTCGTGAGACAGGCGTAAGCTGCTGGTTTCACTGATGGAGTTGCTGAGTACTTTGTAGCTGCTTCCGGGAGCTACATGTGTATTAAAAATGTCGAGCCCGGTAAAGGTAACCTGAAGGTCAAAGGGCTTGAGCTGGATCGACTGGGGATAGAAATAAATCAGGCCGTTCAATCCTCCGAAGAGCACCAGCCCGTCGCTGGTTTTGCAAAAAGCAGGCAGACTGAACTGCATATTGCCCATGCCGGTCTGGTTGTTAAAGATCTGTAGTTTGTTGAAATGGTCGTATAATTTGATCAGTCCCTTACTGGTAGAGATCCAGATACCGTCCTGGTCGTCCGGCTGAATGCCGAAGATGGCACCTTCAATGGCATTATCGGTGCCCGTATATGGTACAAACCGCTGCTGCCGTTCATCAAAAAGATTCAGCCCGTCACGGGTGCCGGCCCAAATGCGGCCCTGTTGGTCTTCTGCAATGCAGTTTACCAGCTCATTGGAAAGTGTAGTACCGGCAAATACGGTAAGGCGGCTAAGATCGGGACTAAGGGCGTTCATTCCATTGATGGTGCCGATCCAGATCCGTCCTTTCCGATCCTGCAGTAAAGAAGTAATGCCTTCAGCGCTTAACTGTTTGCCCGATGGATCCCTGTCGAAATGGATAAATTGCTGTTGTGCCTGGTCAAAGCGGCTGAGCCCGGCGCGGGTGCCCACCCATATCCGGTCCTGCTGATCCCGGAGCAGCGCATGTACCATGTCGCTGTTAACGGAAAAGGGATTTGACGGATCATGCTTGTATTTTTTTACAATGCCTGTTCGTTTGTCGATTACATTAAGACCGGCATTAAAGGTGCCGATCAATGCATGGCCTTCCCGGTCAAATGCAATGGCTTTGATATTGTTGGAGCTGATGCTGTTGGCATTGGTTTCTGCATGCGACACATAGGTGAGCTGATTGGTTTTCCGGTTCCAGATATTGATCCCTTTATCATTGGTGCCGATCCAGATATTCTGGGCGGGGTCTTCCTTGATCACATTCACCACCTGGTCATTCAGCAATACGTTGCCGGTTGTTTGACTAAGAATATTAAAGCGGATATCATCTTTGTGATAGTAGTTCAGTCCGCCAAAAAAAGTACCGAGCCACATTCCGTTCTGCCGGTCTCTGAAAATGCAGCGTACGGAATTTTGGCTCAGTGTAAGATGCCGGTTGGATTGGTGTTCAAAATTGCTGAATGTTGCCGTACGGGTGTCCAGGATCGACAGCCCTCTGAATGTGCCGATCCACAGGTTTCCGGCCTGGTCCCATGCGAGGCTGCGGATATCATCATCGATAAGACTGTTTGCGGTCTGCGATTGATGACTATAATTGGTCACCTGGTCATTTTTAAGATCCAGGCAAAACAGGCCGCCGTTTTCGGATCCCATCCACAGCAATTGTCCCTGACGCAGCAGTGCATTAATGCGAACATTCACCTGCGCCGGCTGCCGTGCCTTTGCGGTTTTTGTAGCAGGATCCAGCTCGTATACTCCCTTGTCTGTGGCCAGGAATAAATGCCCGTCGATAAAAAGCAGCTGCTGAATGGTGCTGATCGGCATTCCATTTACTTTGTATGGAAAGGATACAAAGCGGTTGCTCCCGGCATCCCGGTAATAAAGTTCACCCGAGTTGGCGGCGATCCACATCCGGTGCTGCGGATCCGCTGTAATACTGGTAATAAACCATTCACCCGGTTTTACCGGTAATGGGTAATTGTCAAACCGTTCTTTTTTATAGTTGTAACAGCTTACCCCTTTATTGCCCCCGATCCACAACAGGTCCTGCTGGTCGGTGTACAGGCTTCTGATATAGTTGGAAAAAAGACTATTGCTGTCTTTTTTATTGGGCCGGAACACGGTAAAGGTCTTCCCGTCGTACCGGTTCAGCCCATCCTGTGTGCCTACCCAAATGAAGCCCTGGTGGTCCTGCTGCACCACAAATACCGTGCTTTGCGACAATCCCTGGTCAACAGAAATGGTTCTGAAGTACCTGTTTTCAGCAATAGATTTTAGGGGTTGTCCTGAGGTGAAGTGGTATATCTGTAAGCAATAGAATAGTATCCAAAAACCCTTTCCTTTCATTGCCGGCAATTTAATAAAAATAGCGCTTCGGCCCTTGTCCGGAGGCCGCGAATTCGCCGGAGTTGTCAAAAAGCCCCCTTTTTTAACATATGTATGAGTGCCGTGTGCTGCTGTACGGTTTACATGGATCTGTTTTAAACGTTACAGCAAATAAAAATAGCTACGGTTTCCTGGTACCGGGTTAGTTGCCTGCAGCGGATCGTACTTATTTCCGCTTGCAGTGGTTACCGGGTAACCTGGTACGGGGACTGGATTTTTTTACAGCCGCGGATAATAATGTCCATGGATTTCCGGATAAAATCCATTTTGTGTACAACGCTTATCCATCAATTTTACACCCTGAACGATGGCTAAACATATACGCAAAAACTTACTGAGTACATTAACGATGAAACTGACATATTGCTTTTTATTACTCCTGGTGGGAAACCTGGCAATGGCCCAGACGGCTCTGAAAGTTAAAGGTAAGATACTTGATACCAAGGGACAGGCAATGTCGGGTGTCAGTGTTTCTGTAAAGAATACCCAGTTGGGAACCACCACTAACCAGGATGGAGATTACTCCATCGACCTGTTGAACGGGAATGATACGCTGGTGTTTTCTTATGTGGCATACCAGCCGCAGGAAATAGCGGTCAATAGCCGGCATACCATCAATGTGGTGTTGCTCGATGACAAAAATGATCTGAAAGATGTGGTCGTGGTGGCCTATGGCCAGCAGAAAAAGGAAAGTATGGTCAGCTCCATTACGTCCATTAATCCTAAAGAGATCAAAGGGCCTACGAGTAATCTTACCACCATGCTGGCCGGCCGTATTGCGGGGCTGATCTCTTATCAGCGAAGCGGGGAGCCGGGGGCAGATAATGCATCTTTTTTTATAAGGGGTATTACCTCCTTTGGTTCCGGTAAACTGGATCCTCTCATACTGATCGATGGAATGGAATCTAACGCAACGGAGCTGGCAAGGTTGCAGCCGGATGATATCGCAGGCTTTTCTGTACTGAAAGATGCGGCGGCGGCCTCTCTTTATGGCGCCCGCGGGGCAAACGGAGTGATTCTGGTAACCACCAAAACGGGAAAGACCGGGGCTACTAAAATGAATATCCGGTTTGAAAATTCAACCTCCTCCAATACCCGTAATTACCGCCTGGCGGATAATATTACGTATATGCAGCTGGCAAACGAAGCGGCGCTTACCCGCAATCCGCTGGCAGCGCCTCCGTACAGCCCGAATAAGATCAGTCATACCATCGCCGGGGATAATCCGTACCTGTACCCGAATATCGACTGGCTGGGCACCCTGATAAAAAAGTATACCAATAACCAGCGGCTCAATATCAATCTTACAGGCGGCAGCCAGCGAGCGCAGTATTATGTGGGCATTACGGCCAACCAGGATAACGGGGTGTTAAAAACCCAGAAGCACAGCAATGTAAATAATAATATCCGGCTGCGGAGTTATGAGGTACGCTCCAATGTGAACCTGCATCTTACCGGTACTACTGAAGCCATTATCCGCACCACCGGTAATTTCGACGATTATAACGGACCCATCGGTGGAGGGGCGCTGATTTTTGCCAAGGCCATTAGTGCCAACCCGGTGTTATTCCCTGCTAGTTACCCGGCGTCTGACCTGCCTACTGCCAAACACCCCTTGTTTGGAAACGCGGCGCGGGGTGCCAACGGAGAGGTGTATATCAACCCATATGCAGACATGGTATCCGGCTTTCAGCAATACAATACCTCTACACTGAACGTGCAGCTGGAGGTAAAACAGGATTTCCGGTTTATTACCCCGGGTCTTTCTGCGCGGTTGATGGTGTATACCAAACGTTATTCTTTCTTTAGCCTCAGCCGTCAGTATGTTCCGTTCTTCTATGCCGCTAACCCGGTGGTAGATCAGCCCGATTCATATACACTATCCCTCTTAAACGAAAAGGACGCTACGGAATACCTGAATTATACACCGGGTGATAAAGTGGTAAATACCACCACCTATGCAGAAGCGGCCCTTAATTATAACCGTACCTTCAACCAGGTGCATAATGTCAGTGGCCTGCTGATCGGTATCCGGCGGAATTATTTAACCGGTAATGCAGGCGATCTGCAATCGGCGCTTCCGTTCAGGAACTTAGGGGTATCCGGACGGGTCACCTATGGATATGATAACCGCTATTTATTTGAAGGTAATTTTGGTTATAACGGTTCAGAACGCTTTGCAAAAAATAACCGCTTTGGATTTTTCCCTTCCGTGGGGGTAGCCTGGAATGTGAACAATGAACGTTTTTTTCAAAACCTCACAACCCTTGTATCTAAATTGAAGTTGCGCGCCACATACGGGCTGGTGGGTAACGACCAGATCGGGAATGCCAACGACCGCTTCTTTTACCTGGCCAACGTAAAACTGAATGACGGAGGCTATAAATACTTTTTTGGAGATAACTACGGGGAAACAAAATCCGGGGTGCTGATTTCGAGGTATCCGAATGAAGGCATCACCTGGGAAAAATCAAAAAAGGTGAACCTGGGAATGGACCTGGGATTATGGAATACCTTAAATATAACGGTGGATGCCTATAAAGAACGCCGCAGCAATATCCTGATGCGCCGGGCTTTTATTCCTTCAACGATGGGGTTAACAGCCGATATCAGTGCCAATGTGGGTGTGGCCGAGGGCAGCGGATTGGACCTGGCACTGGATTACAACCGCAACTTTG
Source organism: Niabella pedocola (assembly GCF_021044425.1). Lineage (GTDB taxonomy): Bacteria > Bacteroidota > Bacteroidia > Chitinophagales > Chitinophagaceae > Niabella > Niabella pedocola. The sequence continues at coordinate 153,371 of NZ_JAJNEC010000006.1, forward strand.
GGGCAGCATGGTTACAGGCGCGCGGCACGTTTACCTATGCCACCAGTAAACTGCTGGTGAATGAGGAACCGGCGTACCCGGAGTATATGCAATACCTGTCGCGTGTAGGACATCCTTTAGGGCAATACGCCGGGTTGGTTGCCGAGCGGCTGTTTGTGGATGATGAAGATGTAAAAAATTCGCCACGGCAGAACTTTGGTGAGGTGAGGGGCGGCGATATAAAATACCGTGATCTGAATGGTGACGGACAGATCACAACGCTGGATATGGCCACCGGACTGGCTTTTCCCTCAACACCGGAAGTGATCTATGGTTTTGGTTTTTCTTTCGGGTATAAAAATTTTGATATCAGTACCTTTTTCCAGGGTTCAGCACGGTCATCCATTGCCATCAACCCGCATTCGATATCGCCTTTCGTGCTAAACGGTCCATGGCAGAACGGTCTGCTCAAAGTAATCGCGGATGATCATTGGTCAGAAGACAACCGCGACCTCTATGCCTTTTGGCCCAGGTTAAGTCCGAACGGAAATAGTAATAACGAGCAGCCTTCCAGCTGGTGGATACGGAATGGCGCCTTCCTGCGTATGAAGAGCGCAGAGATCGGGTACAACATACAGGAAAAGACCCTGAAGAAATATCATATATCCGGACTGAGGGTGTATGCCAATGGCAGCAACCTGTTTGTGATCAGTGCCTTTAAGCTTTGGGATCCGGAGCAGGGGGGTAACGGACTGGCCTACCCGGTGCAGCGGGTATTTAATGTTGGGATCAATGTTCAATTATAGTACCGTCAAATCTAATTGTATGCATTTATTATATCGTTATTTTAAACCATTTCCATTGATGAAAAAAGGGATTCAGGTGTTGGGACTGCTTTGTGTGATTGCGACTGCTGCAACATCCTGTAAAAAATACCTGGATCTTGTACCGGACAATGTTCCTACCCTGGATCATGCATTTTCCAATCGTCTTGAAGCGGAAAAATACTTATACACCTGCTATTCGTTTATACCGTATGACGGGCATCCCGACAGGAATCCGGGGTTTAGCGGCGGCGATGAAGCCTGGACCTACTGGCCGATGTTGCAGGACTATTTCTTCCTGGACCCATACCAGATTGCAAGAGGAGCGCAAAACAGGGCGAACCCGTATATGAATTATTGGGACGGATACGACGGAAAGTCGCTCTGGCAGGGCATCCGGGTCTGTAATATATTCCTCGAAAATGTAGACCGCGTTCCCGACCTGCAGCCTTACGAAAAAGAACGCTGGGTTGCAGAAGCCAAATTTTTAAAAGCCTATTTTCACTGGTACTTATTCCGCATGTACGGTCCCATACCCATCATGGATAAGAACCTTCCGATATCTGCATCTCCGGAGGAAGTAAAAGTATACCGGCAGCCGGTAGACTCTGTCGTAAACTATATTTCCAACCTGATTGATGAAGCCGCCGCGGGAAATGACCAGGCAGGGCTTCCCTTACGGATCAACAGTGTAACAAAGGAATCCGGGAGGATTACCAAAGTGGCGGCGCTGGGAATAAAGGCACGGTTACTGGTTACGGCAGCAAGTCCGCTGTTTAACGGGAATAATGATTTTGCCGGTTTAAAAAATAATAACGGGCAGGTATTGTTCAATGCGCAGTATGATCCGCAGAAATGGGTACGGGCGCGGGAGGCCTGTAAGGCTGCCATTGACAAGGCAGACGCGGCAGGTTTAAAGTTGTATCATTTCAACCCGGCCATTATCAATGTGGATCATGCCACACAGATTGAAATGAATATCCGGAATGCGGTATGCGAAAAATGGAACAGCGAACTGATCTGGGGACTCACACATGAGGGCGCCCCTACCTGGTGGCTGCAAACCTATGCCTGTCCGCAGTTTGATCCGAATAATTTTAATATTGATCTGAAGGCAAAGCTGGCGCCCCCGTTAAAGATCGCCGAAATGTTCTATACAAAGAACGGCGTACCCATCAGCGAGGATAAAACATGGGACTATGATAACCGTTTTGAACTACGTACGGCAACGGCTAAAGACACCGGTATCCAGGAAGGGTACAAAACCGTTGGACTGCATTTTGAAAGGGAACCCCGTTTTTATGCGGACCTGGGTTTTGACGGCTCCAAATGGTTTATGCGGAACGGGAAGTATGAAATTCAAAGTAAATCGGGGCAGTACTCCGGCAAGAAGCAAAGCCGTATCTACTCCGTTACCGGCTATTATACAAAGAAGCTCGTTAACTGGAACCTGGTGGTTTCGCAAATTTCATTAACCGTGGAATCATATCCCTGGCCGGTGATGCGGCTGAGTGATCTGTATCTCCTGTATGCGGAAGCGTTAAATGAATCGGGTAATACAACCGCGGCCTTACCGTACCTCAACCAGATCCGGGAACGGGCCGGTTTGAAATCCGTGGAAACTTCCTGGTCGGCGTATTCCAACAATCCCACAAAGTATTTGTCGGCGGATGGCCTGCGTGAAATCATCCGGCAGGAACGAAGCGTTGAAATGGCCTTTGAGGGCAGCCGCTTCTGGGATCTGCGCCGGTGGAAAACAGCACCACAGGAGTTGAGCAAACCGATTTTCGGATGGGATATCCTGCAATCGACCTATGAAGACTATAACCGGAAAGTGCTGCTATACAATCCCCAGTTTATAGCGCCCCGGGATTATTTCTGGCCGATACAGGAAAACAATATACAGGTAAATCCCAACCTGGTCCAAAACACCGGCTGGTAGTGTAAACTGGGATATGAACGATTACTCTGAATTAAATGTATTAAAATGAGACAACAAACCCGTAACTATATCCTGTGTATCATGTTGCTGGCACTGTGTGCCTGTGAAAGAGATACGTCGGGACCTGTAGCGAAGGATAATACACCCCCCGGACCGCTCAGTGGTATCACTGTTGAAAATCTTCACGGGGCCGCAAGAATTGGGTATACCTTACCCGCCGATCAGGATCTTTTGTATGTAAAGGCCCGTTATACAACCCCGGAAGGAGAAGTACGGGAAACCAAGGTGAGCCGGTATAACCGCAGCCTGGTAGTAGAAGGATTCGGTGATACAAGTACCTATACGGTAACCCTCTCCGTAGTGGATCAGAGTGAGAATTTATCGTCTTCAACCGATGTGCAGGTACGTCCCCTCAGCCCGCCGGCCTGGCAGGTTCGTAACAGTATTGAGGTGGCACCGGATTTTGGAGGCATCAATGTAAAGTACACCAACACCGGAGAGGCCAATCTTGCCATCGTGGTGCTGGCAAATGATTCTTTAGGCGAGTTTTCTCCCATCGAAACCAGCTATACCAACCTGAAGACCGGCGATTTTTCCGCCAGGAACATGCCCGCAATACCTACCCGGTTTGGGGTGTATGTGCGCGACCGGTGGAATAACCGTTCAGACACCATGATCGTACAGCTAACGCCATTATTTGAGGCCTTGCTGGATCGCACAAAAATGAAGGGCGTGATCCTGCCGACCGATGAACCTTTTTATGCGGGTAATGAAATTGAACGGCTCTTCGACGGAAGCACTACCAGCGGGGCCTATCATTCTACGGAAACGGCAAGAATGCCTCAATGGTTTACTTATGATATGGGGGTAACGGCACAGATCAGCCGCCTGGTATGGTTTATGCGCCCGGGCTACTATTATACATTACATAATCCCAAGGTGGTTGAAATATGGGGATCGGCCAATCCGAACCCGAACGGAAGTTTTGATGCTAGCTGGATCCTGCTCGCCAAAGCTACCCAAACAAAACCCTCCGGTTTACCCGAAGGACAGTTATCACAGGCGGATACAGAGGCAGCACTTGCCGGGTTTACGGTAAAATTCCCGTTGAACTCACCCAGGGTCCGTTATATCCGGTTCAAAACACTGCAGAACTGGTCCGGAGGCAGCTACGTTAATTTTTATGAAATCAAGATGTGGGGCGATACCCGTTAAATAAATCTTTTCACAGGAAATATTCATACATGATGCGGTTACATTTTTTTGCATGTTCGCTGGTGCTCATACTGGCTTCGGTGGTGGTGTCCTGCTCCAAAACAGATGGCCACGCCTATAAGAAATATATGAAAGACGGAGAGATCATATATCCCGGCAGACCGGATAGCGTAATAGTGCAGCCCGGACAAAACCGGCTGAAACTTTCCATAGCACTGGGCAACGATCCTTCGGTAAGCCGCGTGGTTGTTTATTGGAGCAACGACCAGGACTCGCTGGAAGCACCGGTAACACAGCTAACGGGCAAAGACACTATTAAATTGCTGATTCCCGGTTTAACCGAGGGGAACTATAATTTTACCGTGTACACCTATGATAAAACAGGGCACCGCTCTGTTCCGGTAAATGCATTTGGAATGGTGTATGGACCCCATTATATCGGTGCATTAACCAATCGCAGGCTCCGGTCTGTGGTACCATCTGAAGATGGCACGCAGGTATTGTTAAACTGGGGAACAGCCGCTTCCGGGGAAGCCGGTATTGATATTACGTATACCGGGGTCGATGGCACGCCACAACACATAACAGCAATGGATAAGGAAACACAAACCACCCTTTCAGCCTATAAAGAGGGCAGCACATTTACATACCGCTCCCGTTACAAACCAGATTCCACGGCATTTGAATACTTTTATCCGGAGGCAACTGCTTCCGCAATGCTGCCGGTTTTTGAGCGGCAACTGCCAAAGGCAAACTTTAAAATATATGCATTGCCAACGGATATTAAAGACAACTGGGGCTGGCTGCTGCCTTACCTGTGGGATAATAACTATGGTACACCCGGTTTTGCTACACAGGAAGTGGTGCCGTCCTGGTTCACCATCGACTGCGGAACCACAGCGGCACTCAGCCGGTTTAAAATGTGGCAGGCCTCCGACCGGTTATACAAGGATGCAAACGTAAGAACCTTTGAACTATATGGAAGTAATAACCCCGCGGGGGACGGAAGCTGGGCAAGCTGGACAAAGATCGGTGCGTATGAATCCGTGAAGCCATCCGGGCTTCCACTGGGCCAGACTTCAGAAACGGATATTGCATTTGCATTGGAAGGAGAAGCATTTATAGTACCAGGCGGAACACCGGCGTTCCGGTACTACCGGTTTAAATTGTTAACCAACTGGGAAAATAAAAATTATATGACGATAGGGGAAGTAACATTTTATACGCACGACCGGTAGGGTGCATCAACTGTTTGAACAAAAAAGTCCATGGAGTGTCGGGAACATGCCGATGGCATCCTGAAAATGTTATCCGGCTTGTTCCGGGGCCACTCCTGCTCCGGCGGTCGTATAAATATTACATACATGCCGGGTGCATTCCGATAGTTATCGGAACGGCATGGAAAAGATCGCTTTTTGGATACACCATTTTAAAATTTTTTATACAAATGATGAAAACAGCTTTAAGAAAAACAACAGCGTTTTTTTTGCTTGCCTTTTTAAGTACCGGCTTTGCACATGGGATCAATAGTGCGGAACCGAAGCATACAATCACATCCATTTCAGATACAGATACCATCCGGAAGAAAGGATTTACCTTGATTTTTACTGATAAAACAGTGGACATGGATCCCGCGCAGAAAAAAAGCCTGGTAGATGCATTCTTCACCAATTACCCGAAGCTGATAAAGGCATTTAATCCAAAAGGCACCCGGATCGTTCGCTTTACCATCGATCCGGATTACGAAGGCGTAGCAGCGGCAGATGCGGCAGCGGGACACGTTTCATATGGTGCCGCGTATATGAAAAAGCATCCTCAGGATGTGGATGTGGTAACGCATGAAGTAATGCATATTGTACAACATTATCCATCCGGTCCGGGCTGGGTAACCGAGGGTATTGCCGATTATGTACGCCATACCTATGGCATTGATAATGCCGCCATCAACTGGGCATTGCAGCCGCCAAAACCAGCAGCTTCTTATACAAACGGCTATGGTACTGCAGCACGGTTCTTTGTATGGATAGAGCGGTTTTATAAAAAAGGACTTGTAAAAAAACTAAATGCGACGATGCATGCCGGTGCCTATACCGACCATTTCTGGATAAAGGAAACGGGTAAAAATGTAGACCAGCTTTGGGCCGATTACCTGCAGCACCCCATGCTTAAGTAAATACACCGTCCGAAAAAAATAAAAAGCCGGAGTATAACAGCATGGCTTCATTGCAAAAAAGCCATCGTAAAGTTCCTGCGGGGAACGGGTATGCCGTGCCGGGATTTTACCGGCATTCAAGGAGGTATGTCCTGGTCAATAAAAATAGATCTGCCCTTGCGGGCATAACGGGCTGATACCGTTTTTCATAACCTGCTTGTTACATGAAGGGCGAATAATATCCATGGTTTTCCCAAGAAAATCCATTGTATCAGCAGCTATTTTCAGCCAATTTTACAGTAGAATGAAAAGCAGAAACCCGTATGTGAAAAAAGGCGATACAGCTATGTTCCCAGCCGTCGTTTCATCCGGGGTATACAGCTAATGATTGCAACGATTATGTTGTTGATAGCAGATTCTTAAATAAGGCGTTTCATTAAACAGGGCCGTTTATACAGGATATAGCCGGGCCGGCGCGCACTTGAATAGTTCAATGGCGTGGAATTGTATTGCTGTATCAATACACTTGACGACCGGTTATCCGGCAGGTAAACAGAACGATTTAGTAAAGATTAAATGATTAATAACGATGAGACTTGTATCGTACTTTCGAAAAGCAATTTTCATGCACAGCAGCTGTATGCTATTGCTCTGGCTGCTGCTGCCGGGTTTTCCACGCGCCGCGCTGGCTGCCGGTACACCGGGGCTGGTGCAACCGGTTCCATCGGCTGCAGCAACGGTGAAAGGACAGGTTAAAAATAGTGAGGGCCTTGCGCTTGCAGGTTGCTCCGTGTCCTATAAAGGCCGCAATACCGGTACTACAACAGATCAGAACGGGGGCTTTAGTATACAGATACCCGCCCTGGAGGGCACCCTTGTGTTTACAATGGTGGGGTACCAGTCCCGCGAAATCGCGATTACCGGTCCGGGCCCTTTGCATGTAGTACTGCTGGAAGACAGCGTATCATTGAGCGGGGTAGTAGTGGTTGGATATGGAACCCGGAAAAAAGAAATGGTTACCGGTGCTATTGCCCAGGTAGACCAAACCGTTTTTGAATCGCGTGCATTAACGAATGTGTCCAATGCATTGCAGGGAGCGTTGCCGGGACTCACAATACAGCGCAGCAGCGGCCGCCCCGGACGGGAAGGGTTTGATTTCCAGGTGCGGGGATTGTCTTCTGTAAACGGCGGCAGCCCGTTGGTGCTGATCGATGATGTAGCCGGTGACATCAACAGTTTAAACCCGAACGATATTGCAAGCGTTACGGTATTGAAGGATGCCGCGGCATCGATCTATGGCGCCCGGGCAGCGGATGGGGTGATATTGGTTCGCACAAAAAAAGGCAAAAGAGGAAAGCCGCAGGTGAACTATGCGGCAAACCTGGGAATGAAAATTCCTGACTATCTTAAAAAAATGGTATCCACATTGCAGTTCGCGGAAATGACGGATGAAGGGTTTAAAAATGTGGGACTGCCTGGTGTGCCGGATGAGGTGCTTCAAAAGATCCGGCAAAAGGCTGCGCCCGATCCGGATAAGGGATGGGTTACCTATCTGCAGGATTATCCGGGCTTTTATACAGATAACAACTGGATGGATGCTGTGTACGGGAAGGCCCTTCAGCAAATGCATAACCTGAGCGTTACCGGTGGCGGCGAATCCAGTGAATACGTATTTTCTGCCGGCTATGCCAACGATAATGGTGTATTTAAATTTGGCACGAATGATGTAAAGCGGTACAACCTGCGTATGAATTATGACTTCCGGCTATTCGATAAGCTCAATATTCAAACGCGTTCTACTTTTATGAATGAAATTATCCGCGAACCCTCTTCGCTGGATGATGTATTGCACAATACCCCCCGCTTATTCAATTTTGTGCCGATGTATAATCCTTCAGGTCAGTATTATACCTACCAGGATTATATCAACCCCGCGCAGCAGTTGGAGGAAGGCGGCGACCGTACCACCAACTACATGGAGTTTGCTTTTAATGTAAAGGCCAATATGGAAATTGCAAAAGGGCTGCGGCTGACTGCGCAATTTGGTGTAAAGAATAATGCCAACAATGACAATGGTTTTTACCGCACCTTTCCTAAATACAACTGGGCCGGGGTAGCCCAGAGTTACCGCAACCCGTTGAACTCCGCGTATTACTCCAATAGCCGGAACGTGTATAAATCCTATACGGCCTATGCGGAGTACGACCGTACCATAGCGGAGAATCATCACTTCGGTTTAATGGCCGGATCTTCGCTGGAACAAAATCGCGATCTGGGAACCAATGTCAGCGGTTCCAATTTCCCGGGAAACTCCATCTTTACGCTCAACCTGGCCGATCAGACAAAGGCAGAATATTCCCGGCTGGATGGTTTTGATACGGACTGGGCATTGAATTCTTATTTCGGCCGTTTTAGTTACGGCTTTATGAATAAGTTGTTCCTGGACGCTACGATCCGGATGGATGGCAGCTCCAAGTTTTCACCGGACAAACGCTGGAGTGCGGTTTTCCCTTCCGTACTGGTGGCCTACAATATCGCACGGGAAGCTTTTATACAAAAACTGGAGGTGATCGATAACCTGAAGATCAGGGCTTCGTTTGGCCGGATGGGTAACCAGGAGATCAGTGCTTTTGGAAACTATGGATACATTCCGCTTATTTCGGTTTCAGGATCCTATCCATTGGGCAGTTCCAATGCCGGTACGCCCGGTGCCGTGTTAAGTATAGCATCGGATCAGCGCACATGGGAAACCATAGAAACGGCCAACCTGGGGCTGGATTTCGGATTGTTGAATAACCGCTTGTCCGGAAGCCTGGATGTGTACAAAAAGGACAATAAAAATATGCTGGTAGATGTTCAGGTGCCGGTATTGCTGGGAGGCACACCTCCGAGCCAGAACCTGGGTCATTTAACCACAAAGGGTTTTGATTTCTCCATCGGATGGCATGATCAGGCCGGGAAATGGAAATATGGGATCACGGCCATGCTCAGCGACAGCAAAAACAAACTGGTAGAGCTGAAAGGGAATGATATATTGTCTTCGGGTTTAAATTATGCACACCAGGGGTACCCCATCAACAGTTATTTTGGATACCAGTTTAACGGCATTATCCAAAATGAAGCCCAGTTACAGGACTATAAAAAACTGAGCGGCATTCCTTCCAATATCGGTGTGGGCGATGTGATGTATAAAGATGTGGATGGTGACGGGATCTTGTCGGTACACGGCGATCCGGCCAAAGGATCGAAGGGCGACCTGGTATATCTGGGTAGCTTGCAGCCCCGGTATACCTATTCCTCCCGCCTGGAGCTGGGATATGGCGGATTCGACCTGATGGTGTTTTTGCAGGGCGTAGGAAAGCGGATGAACATCCGGGACGGATCGTTTTCAATACCCATGAGTGCTGTATATTTTCAGCCGCTGGAATACTGGTACGGCAAATCCTGGACGCCGGAACATACGGATGCGGCATTTCCGCGGATCGTACCGGGGGCTGTGGGTTTCGACAACCTGCTGAACTATAACTGGCAGTATTCGCAAATGCGGGTGAACGACCTGGCCTACCTGCGGGTGAAGGTTATTACCCTGGGATATAACCTGCCAGTGGCTTTCTGTAAAAGAGTAAAACTTTCCAATGCACGGGTATATCTGAGCGGTGAAAATCTTTTTACAGTTTCCAAAGGAACCTGGATGCGTTCCTTTGACCCGGAGGAAGGTTATTCCCGGTCCGATGAAAAGACCTATCCGTTTACAAAAAATATTTCGTTTGGCCTGAATATCGGGTTCTGATCCTCTTTAAAGAATGAAACGTATATACCTGATTTGCCAGACCATGCATCATGATAAAAAGATAAACATGAAAAATAGATGCCTTCAGCTGTTGCTGGTATTCCTGCTTTGTAGCTGTAATAAATTATTAGATCTGAAGCCCCGCGACAATATGTCGGAGAAAACATTTTACAAAACACCGGCCGATTTTAAATTAGCGGCAAATGCGTTGTACAATTCGCTGCCAGGTTTTGATTTTGCCGATGTAGAATCGGACATCGCATTTAACCAGGCCAACGCGGTCAGTGACGGAGATTACCTGCCGCCGGAGAATGATGCAAACTGGACGAATGCCTATTACTATATCCGGAATGCAAACATAATGATTACCAAGGGCACTGCTTTTGCCGATGCGGAAACAAAACGTTATGTAGCCGAAGCAAAATTTTTCCGGGCACTCAGTTACTGGAATATCTTCCGGCTCTTTGGTGGTGTGCCCCTGGTAACAGATGTGCTTACGGAAACGGACGAGCGCCTGTACGGGCCCCGCGCCAGCCGGCAGGAAACGGTAGGCCTGATCATACAGGATCTGAAAGAAGCTGTTGCCGATCTGCCCAAACAAAATGATCTTTCAGCCGCAGACCAGGGGCGTATTACCAGGGGCGCAGCAAGCGGATTGCTGGCCCGGGTTACCCTGTTTGAAGGCACCTGGCAAAAATACCATCAGCAAACTGCTGCCGCCGATTACCTGGGAATGGCTATAGAAGCTGCAGGTAACATTATTGCCGGCCAGGAGTACGCGCTGTTTAAAGATAAAGCCGCGCAGAGTTATCGTTACCTGTTTATTGAAGAGGGCAATGGTGCCAAAGAAAATATATTGGACCGGCGTTATGCCGTAAACGTTTCCGGGCAGGGATATCCGTATTCTGTAGGAGACCCGGGATATCTGCCCACAAAAAAACTGGCGGATATGTACCTCTGTAAGGATGGGCTGCCGATTTCAAAGTCGGAATCATTTAAAGGCTACGCAACTATTGGTTCCGAATTTGAGAACCGGGATCCCCGGATGACAATGACCTTCATTATCCCCGGTACTTATACCGTACGGCCTTTTCATCCGGTAACGCCGATTCAAAACTGGCCCACCTCGCCGCAACGCAACGGCAATACTGGTTACATCACCTATAAATACATTTCGGAGAATGCATATGGCAATGGTAACAATGGGGTCAACTTCGGTTTTTACCGTCACCTGATCCGCTATGCGGAAATATTGTTGATCTATGCGGAGGCGATATATGAAAAGAACGGGGGCATCAGTGACGCCGACTTGGATAAATCGATCAACCTGCTCCGCGACCGGGTAAATATGCCGCGGCTAACCAATGCATTCGTGAGCCAGAACGGGCTGAATATGTTAACTGAAATCCGGAGGGAGCGTACACTGGAACTGGCATTGGAGGGATTCCGATATGATGATATCCGCCGTTGGAAGACCGCCGAAACAGAAATGCCCGGAGCAGTTACAGGTATCAAGATCAAAAATACAGAATGGAATACCATTGCACCGTATAGCCAGGCAAGCTATCAGAGCCGTGTAGACGGGAACGGTTTTTTGGTTGTTCAGGCGGCAACCGCCAGGAAGTTCGACCCTGCCAAACATTACCTGCGGCCCTTGCCTACCAAGGAAATTGCATTGTCCAAAGGAAACCTCAAGCAAAACCCCAGCTGGTAAAATTGATTCACCGTATTAAATGTATAATTGTAAAATGAAACTATATCGATCTGTAAAACTCCTGCTGGCTGGCTTATTCCTGTATCCAATGACCTTCACCGGCAGCGGCGTACATGCACAAACGCAAATCCGTATCAATGAAAAAAGTACCGGGCGCATTTTTGACGGTATCGGTGCCGTAAGCGCAGGCGGTTCGTCCAAACTGCTGATTGATTACGCAGAGCCGCAACGGAATGCGATCCTGGATTATTTATTCAAACCCAATTTTGGTGCGGGGTTTACTTATCTGAAAACAGAAATCGGCGGCGACGGCAACACCACCTGCGGATCGGAGCCCAGCTTTGCACGTACACGGGAGGAGATGGAAAACCCCAATTACCAGCGCGGCTACGAATACTGGCTGATGCGGGAGGCTGTAAACCGCAATGCCCATATTGAACTGGATGCACTGGAATGGTGTATGCCGGGATGGTTTAAGGGCGTATGGTCCATGGACAACGCCAACTACCTGCTGAAATTTATTGAAGGTGCCAAATCATGGGGCCTGAACCTGAAGTATATTTCGGGCTGCTGGAATGAGCGCGACTATAACCGCAACTGGATCGTTGATTCGCTGCGCCCGCTGCTTGATAAAAACGGTTATGAAAACATAAAGATCAATGCGCCGGAAGGTGCCGGTCATGCATGGGCCATTGCCGACCAGCTGGTGACGGACTCGGTGTTCCGCAATACCCTGGCAGCGATCAGCTATCATTACCCGGATTCCTACATGCACCGCCCCGGTACTACAAAGGCCACGCCCAACGCGTTGAACTCCGGCCTTCCGCTTTGGTCCGGGGAAGATTTTTCATTGGGAGGTAAATCCTGGAACAATGTTCTTTATCTCGCAAAGAATATCATCCGGTGTTATATCGGGCATAAGATCGTTAAGGTAAATCTTTGGTGCCCTATTGCATCCATGCCGGATAATGTTTGCTATTCCAATACAGGGATCATGAAGGCCAATACCCCCTGGTCCGGGTATTACGAAGTGTGGCCAACAATCTGGGCGGTGGGGCATTTTAACCAGTTTGTAAAACCCGGCTGGAAGTACCTGGATGATGCCTGCGGCACATTGCCGGATGATGGTGTGTATGCAACCTATAAAGCACCCGGAAAGAACAGGGATTATTCCGTAGTAATGGTGAGTGGAAACAGTAAACAAAAAGTCGATTTAAAATTCGATCAGCTTACCAACGGGGTTATTCATGTGTGGAAGTCGGATAGTGTGCAGCAGTTCATCAAGCAAAAAAGTATTGCAGTTAAGAACGGTATCCTTTCCCTGGAACTGGAGCCCCGCAGCATTTATACATTAACCACCACCACCGGACAGGTAAAAGGAAACTATGCGATGGCGCCGGAGAAACAGTTCCCGGTACGGTATAAAGATGACTTTAATAGCTACGCCTTGAACCGGGCGCCCATGGCGGCCAAATATTTCTATGATAATTCCGGGGCGTTTGAAGTATATCAGGCACCGGGAGAGAGCACCTGTCTCCGGCAGGTTGTGAACAGGGATATTGTTCACTGGATCCCCGATTCCTGTGCGTTTTCTTTTGTATCGCAGGGGCAGGATTGGTCCGACGGGGCAATTACTGCAGATGTAAATGTAGAAGAAGATGCATTCAACGGTCCGGGCTATGCGGGGGTCATGATACGGGGCGCCTATGATAAAGCATCGCAGGCAGTGATCCCTCATGGGTACCGGCTAAATATCTATAAAAACGGCTACTGGCGCTTACAAACAAAAGACGCTGTATTGGCTTCCGGTACAACGGATACAAAAGGATGGCACCGGTTAAAACTGCAGGCAGAAGGCAGTAAGATCACCGCTTTTATTGATGGTAAAATGGTAACCGCGGTTTCGGATCAGCGCTATATACTGGGCGCGGCCGGTTTTGTATCCGGTTGGAACCGGTCCAGGTTTGATAACCTGGAGGTAAATTACCAGCCATTAACGGGCCGGTTGGTATCGGAACTAAAAACGGTAGAATCCTCTTCCGGGTCCTATGATTTTTATGTGGTGGACGGAAACTCCTACACACCCTGGTTTTCTCAAAAAAATGGCGATAAACATTGGCTGATGGTGGATCTCGGAAAAGTGTATGATATCTCCCGTTCGGTGATTTATTTCTCCGGGTTAAACAGTGCATTGAACAGTTCCGTCAGCGTATCTTCAGATAAGGTACGGTGGACTCCGGCCGCTTCAGGGAAACAGTTTTCCCGTGGCGAAAATTGCACCGTGCTGGAGAATGGGGGCAGGGCGCGGTACCTGCGGGTTGAAATAGATCCCGGTACGCAAAAGGAGCACCAGGTAGGTATCCATGAATGGTACATTTACAGTAAATGATTAAAACAGGATGCTTTTAATTATTTTTAGAGCAATGGATTGAACGCCTGTTTATCGCAAACGGCCGTTCAGGGTGGGCACCGTTGGTTTGCCCGATCATAAACGAATAAGATAGAAGTGAAAAAATGAAAATGACACTTAGATTCCTGCCCTTGCTGTTGTTGGTTTGCCGGCTGCCTGTGGGCGCGCAGCAAAATGATGTAAAGATCGCTTTCAAACAACCGGCGGTTGATTTTACAGAATCCCTGCCCATCGGAAACGGGCGTGTTGGGGCCATGTTATTTGGCGGACATGAAACGGAGCGGATCGTGCTGAATGAAATTTCCTTATGGTCCGGAGGCGCTGATGACGCAGACCTGGAGGACGCGCATCTATATTTGAAGCCGATCCAGAATTATCTGCTGAATGGCGAAAATAAGAAGGCACAGGAGTTGCTGATGAAACATTTTGTAGCCAAAGGTGACGGCTCCGGTCATGGAAATGGGGCGAATGTAAAATTCGGGTGTTATCAAACAGCCGGTGATCTCCGGATCAACTGGAAGCATGCGGAGGGCAATATTACCGCCTATCAGCGAAGCCTGGATTTGGAAACGGGAGTGGCGCGCATTTCTTATAAACGGGGTGATAATGAGATCATCGAGGAAGCATTTGCCGATTACCACAATGATATCATCTGGGTGCGGCTGCAAAGTAAGAAGCAGGGCGGACTACAGTTTGCACTTTCCCTGGACCGGAAGGAAAATGTATTGCAGCGTACGGCAGCCGGGCGGGACCTGGTTTTGTATGGACAACTTCCTTCGGGAAAAGACAAGGGCATGCAATATGCGGTGGCGGCCCGGGTTTTAAAATGTGACGGCAGTATAGCCGCCGGCGAAGGAGCACTGGAAATAGCGGGTGCTACCAACTGCGTGATCGGTATTGCCATGCAGACAAACTATGCGTATGAGAACGGAACACTATCCGGGAAGGATGTAAAGAAAGCAGCGATCGCAAATCTGCAACGTTGTGCCGGCAACCTGTATACACCGGCCCGGCAACGCTCTGTGGCAACCTATCAGTCGTACTTTAACCGCTGCCGGCTTTATATGCCTGCCGGTAATAAGGCCATTGACACCATGAGTACACAGGAACGCCTGGTACATATGGCCGAGGGAAACCCCGATGCACAACTGCCGGTATTGAGCTTTAACTTTGGCCGCTACCTGCTGATCGCCTCCTCGCGGCCGGGGCTGCTGCCGGCGAACCTGCAGGGCCTGTGGGCCGAAGAGTATCAAACGCCCTGGAATGGCGATTACCACCTGGATATTAATGTGCAGATGAATTAC
Organism: Niabella pedocola; assembly: GCF_021044425.1. GTDB lineage: Bacteria > Bacteroidota > Bacteroidia > Chitinophagales > Chitinophagaceae > Niabella > Niabella pedocola. Next base: position 168,701 of record NZ_JAJNEC010000006.1, read on the forward strand.
TGGCCTGCGGAGCTCACCAATCTTTCGGATCTTACACAACCGCTGTTTCAGTTTACAAGGAACCTGGTACCCAATGGAACAAAAACCGCATGGAAGTATTACCAGGCAAAAGGATGGGTGGCACATGTGATCACCAATCCCTGGTTTTTTACAGCTCCCGGGGAAAGCGCCGATTGGGGATCGGTACTTACGGGCGGTGCCTGGCTGGCAACCCATATATGGGAACACTACCGGTTTACACAGGATAAAAATTTTTTGCGTCAATATTATCCGGTGATTAAAGGTGCGGCAGAGTTTTTAAAATCTATTTTAATTGAAGAAAAAAGTCATGGCTGGCTGGTAACGGCTCCCTCCAATTCACCGGAAAATAATTACCAGATGCCCGATGGTTTCAGAGGAGCTACCTGCATGGGACCAACGATGGACATGCAGATCTGCCGGAATATTTTTGAGGCGGCCATTACAGCTGCCGATGTGCTGGCCGTAGATCATGCTTTTGCCACGGAACTTGCAAAAGCAAGAAGCCGGCTGGCACCCACACAGGTAAGTCCTTCAAATGGCGGTATCCAGGAATGGCTGAACGACTGGCCGGCAGTGGATCCTTATCACCGGCATGTATCGCACCTGTTTGGGTTGTACCCTTATGATGAAATCAATCCCTGGGATACACCGGAATTACTAAAGGGAGCTATAAAAACCCTGGAAATGCGCGGAGATTACGGCACGGGATGGTCCAAGGCCTGGAAGCTGAATTTTTGGGCACGCACGGGTGATGGCGATCATGCGTTAAAAATATTAAAAGGATTGCTGCTGCCGGTAAAGCCCGGTAAGGGTATTTCCTATACAACCGGTGGCGGATCGTATCCCAATTTGTTTGATGCACATCCTCCCTTTCAGATCGATGGCAACTTTGGCGCTACCTCCGGAATTGCTGAAATGCTGCTGCAGAGCCATGGCAGCGGTAATGTGATCCGTTTGTTGCCGGCATTACCGGCCGATGCGGCCTGGGCGAACGGATCCGTGAAAGGATTGGTGGCCAGGGGCAATTTTGTGGTTGATTTTAAATGGACGCAACACCAGGTGCAGGAGGCTTCCATTGTTTCAAAAACCGGGGGGCCTTGTCAGTTGCTGATTCCGGAGGGTAAAAAAATATATGATCAGCAGGGAAAAGAATTACGTTATGAAAAAGGAGCAGACCGGATTGCAAAACTTGCTACAGTGAAAAACCAGCGTTTTTATATTCGGTAACCTGACTGTTGATGATAAACAGCGCTGGTTGCATCAGCGCAATGGTGGATGCAGCACCGGCATAAAAAGTTTCACTGGGCATATCGAGTTTTCCATTTGCACAATAGGGATAAGGTGGCGATGGCAATCACTCTTAGCATGCTCTGAACCGTGTCTTCCCCGGACTTTCCTGTTAACGCTACAAAATCATCCGGGCAATGACAACCACCCCACCGTCATTCCAGGCGCAACAGCAAAGGGAACGCCCTTGAAGAAGCCGGAGGATCTCTAAGTTGATGAGATGTTTCGGCTTCTTTGTTGTTGGCAGCAGGCCCGCTGCAGACAGCTTTTATGATTTATCCGGTACCCTTAAAAAAAGTAGTATCGCCTCCTCGTGTGAACGCAGGCAATGGCTGCTTTTTCATTCTTCATTTTGGGAAATTTTTAAGCGGGGTCTCAGGACAATTGGTTGAACCGCTTTCTTTTTCTGAAAGCAACCGGTGCTTCTCCCAGGTATTTGCTAAACACCCTTGAAAAATAAAAAGGATCGGTCATGCCCAGTTTATAACAGATCTCTTTTACCGGGATATCGGTAAACTCCAGGTACTGACAGGCCCGTTGTATCTTCAGGTGATTAAAGTATTCCAGCGGCGGGTAGCCGGTTTTCTTTTTGAACAGGGATGAAAAGTGGGAGGGTGAGATATGAACCAGTGCGGCCAGCTCCGTTAACGTGCATACCGAATGGATATGCTCCTGCATGTAAGCGATGACCTCGTCCATTTTGCTCCGTTCTTCATGCAAGGGCGCGCTCAGGAATTGTGGAAAACAAAAGGTACCCAGGTAACTCGAAAAGAGCATATTGATATAACACAAATGAGGAATGCTGTGCCCGGTTTCGAGGGTGCTGTAAATATCGCCAAAAAGGGCTGTACGTTTTTCATTATCAGCCGCCGGTCCAATCAGGTTTTCATTGTCTTTAGTCAGCAGGTTTACAAACTCAGAAGAAGTTTCGCCGGTAAAATGCGCCCAATAGATCGACCAGGGAATATTGGGATCAGCGCCGTACCGGTGCCGTTTGTTAGCAGGGATGATGAGGTATTCGCCCCCTCTGATCACTTTGGTAATATGATCGAAGCTTACCCATCCCTGGCCCTCTGTACAGTAAATCAGAATATGTTGGGCGCAGCCCTGTTCCCGCCGCCGGTAATGGTATTGGGCATTAGGATAAAAGCCAATATCAGTAAGATACAGGTTTGATAATAGCTGTTTCGAGCGGCAAAGATTTAATACATTCCTGGGCAATACAATGGATTTTTGACCATTAAAGCCGTCTTTCTTTTTCGTTGGTTGTACATGCTCTTCTAACATACAAAAGCGTTTTAGACAACAGTTTCATAGCGCACGGAAAGCAATCGGATGCTTATTTCATCGCCCGGCAAAATGCCGGATCCGTTCTGTTATAAAGATACATAAAGTTTTTAAAACATGTATATACATGAGTGGATATGTTTGAACATTTATTTTATGTGATTTTTTTCCGGGTGCTGCCCAATAGATGGTTGACTTTTAGTAATTTACGTACTTGTTCAAAGAACGAACCACCCAGTAATAAACCTGAAAAATTGCAGGAGCACATGCTGTCCGAATTTTCAAGGCAGCAGTAACGGACTATGTTATATCTTTGAGGTATTCTACAACCCTCTAAATCCAAAACTATGTCGTTTTGTAAATCCTGCTTTGCGCTCATTTCCCTGTTCCTTACAACTGCGGTCTTTTCTCAAACCGTAATATGGAGTGATACTTTTGAAGATGCCGGTGCTCCGAGTTCCGGTGCCCGTGTTCCTTCGGTTGAAAATCACTGGCCGGCATCCCCTCTTTATACCCGGTATTTTTGCAGGGCGGCAGTTACCGATCTGAACCTGCAGAACGGGAGTTATACAAATATCCAGGGATCAAAGATCTGGGCAGCTGAAGATATTGATGGCGCCTTAACAGGCACCAACTTTGGTCAGAGTGCGGCACAAACCATTACCTGGAGCGGGATCAATATTTCAGGGAAAACGGCGCTGAGCTTCAGAGGTCTTTTTGGATGTAATAACAATAATAATGACCAGATATGGGAACCCGGGCCAGCGGGAGCGAGCCCTACCGATTATATGGTCGTATCTTATCGCATTGATGGCGGCCCCTGGAAAGATGCCGTGCGTTTGATGGGAAATAATGTAGGTAAAATGGCGCCGGAAACCACCGGGGATTCCACGGGTGATGGTACACCACTGTCGTCTTATGTAATGACAGAATTCGCAAAGGGTATTGCAGGCACCGGTACTACCCTGGACCTTCAGTTTAAAGCTTTTTCAAATGGCTCCGCAACCGAAGAATTCGCCATTGATAATTTCCGGATCTCGTTCGGCGATCTTAGTTTGCCGGTAACTTTTGGAGCAGTACGGGCTACGGCTGCTGCAGACCGGATGGATATTGATTGGAGCGCGGTTTCGGAAGCCAATACCGATCATTTTGAAATACAGCTTTCTGCAGATGGAAAAGATTTTGTAACGGTGTCTTCCGTGCAATCGAAGGCAGCAGCGGGTATTGCTCCTGCGTCCTTGGACTATCATATTTCAATCGGCCTGGATAAAGCGGCCGCCCTGCTTGGATTGAGCTGCTGTACGCTGCTGTTTTTTGGAATGTCGTTCAGGAAAAGAAAAGGCGGAGCTATTGTTTTCGCGATCCTTTCAGGACTGGTGATCTATGGCTGTACCAAAACCGGCTCCGGCACCATCGACCACTCTTCGGAAAAAGTATACGTACGTATTGCGGAGGTTGATAAAGACGGTACCAAAGCATATAGTAAGGTGGTGATGGTAGACCGGGAAAATGGCGAGTAATCGCCTCCGGATCTTCGTAGCAAAAATATATTTATTCAACGTCCATTCCGTCCGGATAGGTGTTTTCTCCGGTTACCGGGAAAATTTTAAAAATACAATCACCACAGGCGATCGCCTGTGGTGATCTCGTATAAGGCATGTCTGCATCCGCATACTGCTAATAAGTGCCTTCGCATTTGTGTCGGGCACTTCTTTTCATTCCTGTACATTTTGACCGGCCTGTTGCAACTGCATTTGTTTGTCGCAGCTATTGGTATATCCGGTTGATCCGGTTACTTTTTTTTAATCATCGCTATAATGGCCGTCTGCCAATGGAAAAAGGCAGGGTGGGTGCGGCTTATTGCTAAATTTTTTTGGGGAGGGTAGGGGATTTGCCTGAATCCAGCGTACGTATATGGAAGACCATGTTCATATAACGCGAATAGAGATCAAACAACGTGCGGATAAAAACCGGCACTCAGGACTATCAATAAACGCTCAACTGGACAACTGTTTATTATTAAAAACATCGCAGATTAAAATAAATAAAATAGCCTGCCGGATATGCAAGACACTTGGAATATCAGCTAGCTGCTAAGGCAAGAGCGCTTGTGCTACTTTATGGAAACGAAACAGGTTGAAAATAAAATAACCCAGAAATGAAAAAGATACTAACTGCTTTGGTGCTGTTGACCAGTTGCCTTTGTTGCATATCGCAGGAAAAATTAATGCAGATTCCGGTGGCTCCAAGCGTACGTGAGATGGAAAAGTATACTACTTATAATGTTGGATTACAGAACGGGGTGGCCTCTTTCGAAATTCCTATTCACAACATTGTAACAGGCAAAATAACCATTCCGATTGTTTTGAGTTATAAAGCCGCGCCAATCGAAAACAACGGACCAACAGATGAGGTGGGTACCGGCTGGATGATCACGCCCAAATATTCGGTATCAAGAACTGTTTATAACCGTACGGACGAGCTCTACCCGATGCCGGATAGCATGCTGGAAAAATTGCATGCATATACGAATAATGCGGACCGTGATTTTTTTCTATCTTCTTTTATCAGGCTGGGCTATGAGCCCGAGATACCCAATGCTACGGACTATTGGGACAGCGAATATGATCTGTTTCACTATAACACAGCAACCAGTAATGGGTCGTTTATTATCACGGATCGTGCAAATCGTCAAATCCGGCAGATCTCAAAAAACACAACCAGCATTTCCTACTTACAGGATGCCGTTACGCAGGGCGGAGGAGACCCTATTCCGGCGGGTATTAAATATCTTGAAATTACTGATGGAAATGGCATTAAATATGAAATGGGTAAACAGGCCGGCAGTAATGAAAAACTTTATGCGGTTACCGCTACGGAAGACGGCTCTGCAATTACGGGATGGTATGCATCCAGAATCACCGACCCTGCAGGCAATGCGGTTAAAATAAACTACACAAAGGGTTATGAAACGGATAGGAACCTGCGGACGTCTGTTTTTGTGAAGAACAAAACAATGCTGCCTGATTTTTCCAGCTCAGGAGTTATCAGTCATAATACTTCCATTCCCTATAACTATTTCAAAGTTATGCAGGTAAAAAGCATCGAAACAGGAGCTGAAAAGATATTGTACTACCGGCAGAAAGATAATATCAATGAAGGAGGCAGAATCGATTCTATCCTGATCGTAAATATGAATAATGAACGCGTTAAAAAAGTGCAGTTTCACTATTCCCTTTCATGGATGCATCAAATGCTGGACTCTGTAACGTTAACCGGCAGCAACGGAGAAATGCAGCGTTATCGTTTTGAATACAATAACCGGGGCAATGAATATCCACAGGATCATTGGGGCTTTTATGCGTCTGCCGGCATTGGCGATCAGCGCTACCCGGCTTTTCAGAATATTCATTTTCTGATTAACGGGGAATGTGCATTAATTACATTAAGCAATATCATTGCCTTAAATGCGGTTTACACGTCTTCACAGGCTGCGGAAAGTTATGTTTTAAAGAAAATACATTTTCCTACCGGGGGCAGCAGAACTTATGAATATGAACCCCATCAGTATACCGGGTTCGATGAACGATATAATGCAATGGGTACAAAGGAAATGGGCATCCGGGTGAAACAAATCAGCTCTTACGACGGCGCCAACAACACACTGATTGAGGAATACAAATACGGCTTTAATGAAAATGGCTTGGGCATTGTTTACAACGATATGGCCAGAACATCCTGGTTTGCGTCCGAGGGGGCCGAGCTTTTACTTTCACCATCCAATTACAACTCGGTAATCGGGCGATCTGTATTGTATAACTCCACTAATCCGTATGCAGGCATGGTCAATTCTAAGGGAAGCATTTATTACCCGCAGGTAACGGTTTATAAGAAAAAACAGAGCGGTCCGGGTTATGACTACGGGAAAACGGAATATTTTTTCAACAACGCCGAGTCCGTATATTCTGAATATGGGTATAAATTTTACAGCACAATTGGCGGTCTGAACCTAACCTGCAGTGTTCTTTATGAAATAGGATCAGACAGAATTTATCGGCCCAGTCACATTGATTACTCGGAGACATGGAAACAACCCTTTCTGAAGGAAGAACGCTATTATACGCAGCGAGGCAGTTCGCTTTTTCTGACCAGGAAAAAGGAATATGCCTATATCCAAAAAGATACTGAAAATTATGGAGGCTTACATGTGCGGCGGTTTGTATCCTGTTATCCGGAGTATCATCCTTCTTTAAAGGACTATTACTATCAGCATGTTCCGTCTTTGTTTGATTATGCAGAATATTGGATCAGTTGCGCAACAAATCTTTTGAGCCAGGAAAAAGAAACACTCTATGATGATCTTGGCGTTACGCCGGTAAAAACAACAACGACCGATTTTGATTATAACGGCCTCAACCAAACAGCAGTCATTTCAGCAATGAACAGCAAAAACGAACAGAAATCTACCTCCTACAAGTATCCCATTGATCTGCCATCCATTCCCGTCTATCAGCAAATGATCGGGAAAAATATCTTAAACCCGGTTATTGAAGATACCAGAAAGGTAAATAGTCTGCAAACATTTTATGGTGTTACAAATTATGGGTTGGTTAATAGCATATACGTACCCGTTTCAGTAAAAGATCAATACGGAAATAACAGCCTGGAGACAAAATATTCGTTTAACGCTTTCGATGTTAAGGGGAACCTGCTGGAGCAGCAAAAAGCCAATGATGTAAGGGAGGTATTTCTTTGGGGATACAGAAGCCAGTACCCGGTAGCGAAAGTATCCGGAAGCGACTATGTTACCGTAAAAAGTTTCATTAGCCAGGCAATTTTAGACAGCGCGCATTTGTATACGGAGGACCAAGTGCGGACAGAGCTCAATAAAATACGAACAGGTCTTGCAAATACCAGTTCACAGGTATTTACCTATACGTACCGGCCGTCATTTGGCATGACCTCCGAAACTGACCCAACCGGACGCACAACATTCTATAGCTATGACGGTTTCGGCCGGTTAAGCCTGGTTAAAGATAGCGAAGGGAAAATAGTAAAGAAAATATGTTACAACTATGCAGGAATGCAGACGGATTGCAGTACAGGAATGCTGGTTACTACAACGCCACAATGGACAGCCACCGGCAGCTACCGTTGCGTAACAGATGGTGGAGGCAGTAATACCGGTTACCAGGAACGGGAGGAGCGGGACGTCAATCCCTATAGCAGCAGCTATAATCAGCTGCGTTGGACCAATAACGGGTATAACACCAATTCCTGTCCCCTGCCTGCCTCCTGTAGTTATCCCTGCGATAACTATGGGCCAACTTATCGATGTGTGAATGGCTTCTGTGAGAATGGGTATATGGTGTATACGGATACCTACTACGATAATACAAACCACCGGTATGTCTGCGTATATCACTATGAATGGAGCGATGGCGTATGGAGTGAAAATTATTACGAGTATAATTATGATGGTTACTGTCGGTTTTAATCAATAACATAAACATTCAAGCAATGAAAAAAGTAGTATACCTGGTTGGGCTGTTTTTTGCCAGTACCAATATTTCAGCGCAACAGCGGGTAATATCCGACGTACAGGTATCGCATAAGATATCTGATAAAGTGGCCGACAGCCTTGGACTGGATGAACAAACCCGGGCCAAATTATTCCGGTTGAGTCAATATATTGCTGAACAAAAGTTGCAGGCGCGCAAAGCCTCCAACGACAGGGCCGGTGTAAGTAAACGGCTGCAGCTGATAGAAAATAGCCGGGATTCATTGTATAAGACCGTGCTCAGCCCGGCTAAATATCAACAGTACCTGCAACGGAAACGGACGCTTATCGGAATAACTGATCAAAAATAAAACTGCGATTGCACCTGCTCGTTAAAAACAAAATACCGGCTTATGAACCGATCTGCGACAAACATCCGACATCTTCAACCCCTATTATTACTGGCTCTTTTTTTAAGTTTTTTTCTGCCAACGCAGGCATTCAGCCAGATAACAGGCGCCAACATAACCAATCCCGTAATAATTGGCAACTATGCAGCGGGAAGCTACAGCTACAGTGATACAAAAAATAACAGTACTTCAAACGGGTACGGCAACGATATCGGCCAGTCCAGCGATGATATTTACTACAAGCTAACGGTGCAGGGCAATACCCAGATCAGTATCGCCCTTTGTAATTCAACCTTTGATACCTACCTGTATCTGCTCAACAGTTCCGGAACTATTATCCAGTCTAACGACGATAGCGGTCCCCTGTGCACTGGGGTGCAGTCATCCATCCAAACGAATATAACTCCGGGCATCTATTATATAGTAACAGAGGGGTATGGTAGTTATTCCGGTAACCTGGCGTTATCCGTTAATTGTTTCGTACAGTCGCCGCCGGTTGTCTTTACTTCCGATCCCCGCAATTTTATAAAAGTCTGGGAAGCTAAGTACCCGGAGACAAGTGTAACAACCCTGTTAGGTAAGGATGTTCAGGATGTAGCGCATACTGCCCAGTACTTTGATGGCCTGGGCCGTCCGCTGCAAGGCGTTATAAAGAAAGGATCTTTGGATACCGAAACAGGAATATGCAAAGACGTGGTTACCCCCGTGGTGTATGATGAGCTGGGTAGGGAAGCCAGGAAATATCTTCCGTATGTAACCGCGGATGCTACAGGGATCTATAAGGACGGCGCGGTAGCTGCCCAGGCCGGTTATTATAGTTCCGCACCCGGTCTGGCCGGTCAGAACGAGAGCCATTTTTATAGTCAGACGGTATTTGAGGCCTCCCCTTTAAACCGGGTGCTGGAACAGTTTGCACCCGGCAAGAATTGGGCAGGAAGCATTATACAGTCAAATGAGGCCGACCGGCACAGTATTAAAAGCAAATATTTGGTAAATACCAGCCAGGACAGTATACGGATCTGGGATGTAACAAATGCTGTAACACCCGGCGACTGGGGAACCTACGCTGCAAGGAATGCTTCCTATGCCGCGGGGTCACTATATAAGAGCATTACCGTGGATGAACAGGGTAGCCAGGTAATTGAATTCACAAATAATGAAGGATTAACCGTACTGAAGAAGGTACAACTTACGGCCACCGCCGACAATGGTTTGGGGAATGGGCATAGTGGCTGGATCTGCACCTATTATATATATGATGATCTGAACCAGCTAAGATGTGTCATCCAGCCGGAAGGTGTAAAAACGTTATCCGCCAGCAACTGGCAGCTGACATCCACACTGCTTGCCGAACAATGCTTCCGGTATGAGTACGATGGCCGCCAGCGGATGATTGTAAAACAGGTACCGGGGGCCGCGGCCGTATACATGATCTATGATGCAAGAGACCGGCTCGTAATGACCCAGGATGGAAAGCTACGAGAAGGGAATATGTGGAACTATACCTGCTATGATGCCCTAAACCGCCCTGTTGCTACCGGTGTATTCTCTAACGGGAATACCGCGCAAAGCCATCGTGGCAGTGCATCATCCAGCATTGGGTATCCCACGCCGGCCATGCTGAATGGCGTACAACACCTCACCGAAACATTTTATGATAATTACGATTGGGTAATTGCGGCACCTTATAGTAGTGCCCTTAGCGGGAAAATTGACGCCGCTTATGACGGCAGCAGTGATGCCGGTAATTTGCTTGCCGGTAGCAATACTACCTGGCCTTATGCCCAGTCTAACGCGAAAGACGACCGTACCAAGGGCATGATTACCGGTACCAGGGTACAGGTGTTGGGTAACCCTACTACTTACCGGTACAGCCTGAACATTTACGATAACAAGGCTCGTCCAATACAGGTTAAACAGCTCAATCATACCGGCGGTGCAGACATATTCACCACCCAGTACAGCTGGGCGGGGCAGCCGTTGCTAACCATCAGCAAACAAAACAAGACAGGTGCTGGTGCACAAACGAACACCCTGGTAACCATCAACACTTATGACGCCCTGAACCGGTTGGTAAAGATCAGTAAAAAGCTGGCCAATAGTCTGATCAACGGCGGAGTAATGAGTGCAACGAAGGACATGGCCATCAATAAATACGATGAACTGGGCCGGCTGAAGGAAAAAGTGCTGGCCCCGACGGATGCCAATGGCATATCCGGCCTGGAAAAACAGATGTTTGATTATAATATAAGAGACTGGCTGTTGGGAATGAACCGGGGCTACGCCAGCGGCAGTAATAATAACAGTAATTTTGGTTTTGAGCTAAGCTATGACCAGGATCCTGTTTTAGGCGGTTCAACCGGCAATCGGTATTACAACGGTAATATAGCAGGAATGACCTGGCGCGGGAAAACAGGAACTGCCGAAATCCGGCGTTATGATTTTAGCTATGACAATGTTAACCGCCTGATGCTTGCGGACTTTAAGCAGTACAATGGCAGCAGTTTTTCAGCTACGGGCGCCTTTAACAGTCGCATGGGAAATGGAAGCCCGTTAAACCCGGAAAGCGCCTATGATTACAACGGCAATATTAAAGAGATGACCCAACAGGGGATGTACAATGGTAATAGCTTGCTCATCGATCAGCTTTCATATACGTACCAGCCGGGGAGCAATAAGCTGGCAAAGGTGACGGACCAGGCGGGCGATACCCGTAGTTACCAGTTGGGCGATTTCAATGATGGCGGCAACGGCGGTGACGATTATGCCTATGATGTCAATGGCAACCTGACCAAAGACGAGAACAAGAATATTTCCGGCATTAGCTACAATAGCCTAAATTTACCGGAACAGATTACCGTTACCGGCAAGGGAACGATCAGCTATCAGTATGATGCCGCCGGTAATAAACTAAGTAAAACAGTCAATGAAACCGGCCAGGGTCAGAAGATAACCATTTACCTGGACGGAATGATCTTTGAAAACAATGTGCTCCAGCATATAACAACGGAGGAAGGGCGACTCCGGCCCAATGGCAGTTCCTTTACCGCCGACTATTTCCTGAAGGATCATCTGGGCAATGTACGGTCAATGATCAATGAGAATGGAACGTTATTGGAGGAGACCCATTATTATCCATTTGGGTTGACGCAAAGAGGAATAAGTGCGCAGCAAGCAACAGCTTCGTTACAGAATAAATATTTGTATAATGGTAAAGAGTTGCAAAGTGATTTAGGACTAGACCAATATGATTATGGAGCGAGGTTTTATGATGCACAGATAGGAAGATGGGGGCAGGTAGATCCGCTGGCGGATCAGATGCGTAGACATTCTGTTTATAATTATGCTTTTGATAATCCGATAAAATTTATAGATCCGGATGGGATGGCTCCCTTTGATGATTATTATAGTAGAAGAACTGGTAAATATCTAGGAAGTGATGCAGATAACAGTTCCGTTGGTGTAAGACGCCTGATTGATGAAGATAGGTTTACGCAAATAGGTAATGAAAGTGGAGGAACAAATACATGGACAGCTACTGTACAACTACAAAGTGAAGGTTCTATTATTTCTGTTGATGATTCAAAAATTCAATCTGATTTACAAACAATCAGAGATGATTCAAGAACCCAAAGTATTGAGCATCAGATCTATATTTATATCGATGTCGCTAATTCCACAATCACATCTAGAATTGGAAAACCTGGAACAAATTCTGAAACTACATTAGAAAGTTATCCAATCAAAGCTGGATTTAGTCAGATAGATGGAGTCGATGGAAAACGAGATGCTAATACGATATTAATTGCTCAGGCTCATGGACATCCGGAATCGAATACACCCAATACTCAAACATTAAGTCAAATGTCGCCAAAAGATGAAGGAACTTCAAAAGGTTTGCAAATTCCGATTTATGGAGTAGATGCTATGTCTGGAAGAAGAGGTGCAGCGGCAAATATAAATAGAGCAAATCCTGACGGAACTACTACTAATAAAGTGGGAAAGACCAGTGGTGTAGGGAAGTCAGGAACATTTAATATTGGTAGAGACGCCCTGAAGATTTGGGGTAGAAGCGGGAAACCTCAAATGTAGTAATTATGAATAATATTAAAAATCTTTTAGTACTGCTATTCTTTTTTCAAGGAACAGTCTTGGTCGCACAGACAGATGATAAGATTAGATATATCTTACCAAACAGCGTCGAAAAGTACCTGGACAGTAGTATTAATATCATGTCCGGTAAAGAATATAAATTTTATTTTCTATTCAAAAAGGATGCGCATTTTAATATTACAATGGGACGGTATAATAAAACAGAAGAGAAGAATGTTCTACAATGGGTTAGGAAAACTAATCGTTTTGTCCTGATTAATAAATCTATTTATCCATTAATTTTTGACTATGATTTGACATTTGCTGCTATTGATAATAATATTGGTTTGTTCGGTGATCGAGATGGAAATGTAAAAAAAGTAAGCTTGATTTTACATGGTGCTTCTATTTACTTTAAAGCCGATGGAACAATAATAAAAATGGAGAATTGGTAACAGCAGTAATGGATAAAATAAATAACCTTCCTAATTGCGGATTCAATACTTCAAAGGTGTCAAGTCGGAAACTCGGGACAAAAGTTGAAAAAACATTTGTTGAAGCAGTAACTGGTGGCGGAAAAAGGCAATCAAAAGCAGAACATAAATATCTCAATTAAATGATTACTTATGTATTGGAAACTGTTTGTTTTGAGTTTTGCTATATTAAGTTGTTCTGGAAGATCAGAAGTTATTAATACTAATGATGCAGAGAGCATTACTGTATCCTCAAATAATGAATTTGATTCCAGTGCGAAATACATAACGACTAAGGATAGCATTAAGAGCATTTTAAATCAATTAAATAAGGCATATCCAACGCCAATAAAGTTTTACGCTACCCATAGGCTTGAGGTTTTGTATCGCAATGGCTTGCGGGTATTAGTTCTATGTAATGCTAAATCAATGAAAGTGGAGGGACGGACTTATAGAATGAGCAGGGATATAAGTGATATACTTCAGTAAAATAAAGTTAAAGGACAGGGAAAAAAGTGAAAAATCTGGACAACAGTCCGGGCGCCCGGACTGTTTGCGGTATGTATAGGCAGCACTTTATGAAACAGTGTTATCAAATTATTTTAGTGTATTTATTGGCGATGATTTTTCTTTATCCGGTTATTGCGCATATATTGATGTTTCAATTAGGTTACATGACGGATAAGTTACCACATGGTAAATTTTGGATTTATATACAAATATTCATGAGCGGCCCAGGCCTGATTATATTAGGGATATTGCTTTATTTTAAGTACGGCGGACTTGTTAATAAAATTTTTGGAATATGTTTCTTTATTATGGCTCTGTGTTGGCTATGCAATATTGCTGGTGATGTAATTAAAGAAGCTGCTTAGTTTAAATATAAAAGCCCGGCATTGCGGGGCTTTTAGAGCGCTTATCAATATGTGCATTATGTAAAGATGCTAGGCGGAGAGGTCGAAGCTACTTTTGAGTTGATTGAGAAAAGTAATAGTAGAAAAGATACGGCCCTGGTCGGCAACTCCATTGGCTTTAAAATTGGGGTAACGTCTAAGGTGTTCGAGAAAATTCCGTTCAGGACAATAGGAAGAACCCTATTGTCAGTACAATCGCCTAAGGTTGCAAAGACAATAACGGCAACTTTCAGAGCGTTGCTCAACTGATAAATGTGGGAATGAATCAGTAATAATGCCACTCTTTTCCCCTTTAAATTTTATCTGGCAAATTTCTTTGTACCGACTACACATAAAATCACCCCAACTGTAACGGCCAGCATACCGATGCTTACGTGCTCGTGCAGTAAGCAGGTGGCAAGTGCCAAACCGAAAAAGGGTTGTAACAACTGCAATTGTCCTACGGTTGCAGTACCGCCTTGTGCCAAACCTTTATACCAGAAAACGAAGCCGATAAACATACTGAACAACGATACATAACCCAGGCCGATCCAGGCTCCTGTACCAACGGCCTCAAATGAGGCAGGCATAAAAACTACTGTAAGCGGCAGCATCAGCGGTAATGAAAGTACCAGGGCCCAGGAAATAACCTGCCATCCACCTAAGGTCTTTGTCAGTTTTGCGCCTTCCGCATAACCCAATCCACAAAGAATGACCGCGCCAAGCATCAGTACGTCGCCGAGAGGTGAAGCCGAAAGACCTTGTGCCAACGCATAGCCGATCACCAGCAGGCTGCCCAAAACAGAAAAAAGCCAGAATATGGGCCGGGGCCGTTCGCCTCCGCGAAGGATACCAAATATGGCGGTAGCTACCGGCAATATTCCTATAAAAACAATGGAATGCGCCGAGGTGACGTATGTTAGCGCTAAGGCACTTAATAAGGGAAAACCAACCACTACACCAAGCGCCACAATGGCCAGTGAAAAAAAATGTTTTCGTTCCGGGCGCTTTTCTTTGAAGAGGATTAATACGATAAGTGCCAGTATCCCTGCAACAGCAGCGCGGGCAACGGTAAGAAACACAGGATTAAATACAGCAACCGCTACTCTTGTGGCCGGCAGCGACCCACTAAACAATACCACACCTATAAAGCCATTCAACCAGCCCTGTGCTGAATTTTCTTTTATCTTATTTATAACCAGTTCTGACATTGGATTATATGTTGATGTAAATTTCGGAAACGAGTGTAGATGAGTACCGCCGCAGTTACGATTGTTTTTATGGATACAGTGTAACTACGGATCTTTAAGCGCCTGGCTGCATATGGTGTTCAAACTCCTGCATAACGGCAACTAAGGTCTTAACACTTTCCAGCGACAATGCATTGTACAGTGATGCCCTGAACCCGCCGTAATCTGCATATTGTTTGATGCCTACCACCCCTCGTTCTGCTGCAAAATCCAGGAACGCCTGTTCCTGTTCCGGCTTATCTGCCCAAAATGTAATGTTCATCCTGCTCCGTTGCGTGCTATTGCTGACTCTGCCCGTAAAAAGACGGTTCCTGTCAATTTCTTCATAAAGCAGCTGGCTTTTCTCGATATTCCTTTTTTCAATGGCGCTGATGCCGCCTTCACGTTGCAGCCACTGGAGATTGAGCAAGGTTGTATAAATGGCAAAAACGGGCGGCGTATTGTAGAGCGACCTGTTTGTTGCAAGGGTGGCATAGTTAAATATGTTGGGAATATCCGGGTTGACGTTATCCAGCAGGTCTTTTCTAATAACGATGATGGAAACACCCGCTGCCCCGGCATTTTTTTGTACACTGGCATATATCATCCCGAATTTTGTAACATCGATTTCCGCACTCAGTATATCGGATGACATATCGCAGATAACCGGCACGGATGTTTGCGGTACCTCCCTCAGGGTTGTTCCGTAGATCGTATTGTTTGAAGTATAGTGAAAATAAATACTGTCTTCTGGAATAGCGAAGCCGGTAGGAATGGAACGGTAGGCCTCCGCTTTTCCCGATGCAACAACATGAACCCTGCCGTAATAGCGGGCCTCATTGATGGCATTGGCTGCCCAAACGCCGCTGTCGAGGTAAGCGGCTCCTGTGTCTTTATGTAAGAGGTTGAGCGGAATTTGTGCAAAATGCTGGCTTGCTCCGCCCGCAAGAAACAACACGGCATATGCCTGTGGAATAGAAAGCAGTTCACGCAGCAAAGCTTCTGCTTCCATAAGAATGCCGGCAAACGCGGAAGACCGGTGCGAAGTTTCCAGCAAAGAAAGCCCGGTTCCGTTATAATTCTTAATGGCATCCGCTGCCTTATGATATACGTAATCGGGTAGTATAGCGGGGCCACCGCTAAAATTATGCAATTTCATTATTGATCCTATTTTAGGACAAAAGTACTCTTGGGTTTTGGATAAACACAGTCACAGTTTTTGATATTTTAATAGACACAGTTATTTTTGCTATACCGGGGATGATTTTAACAGTCGTACAGCGATTTTTGGTATAGAGCACTTGCGTACCGGCAAAAAGCTACAAATCCAATAGCCATGAAAAAGGAATTTTTATATAGTGAAATAGCAAATAACATTGCCGATAAGATTAAGACAGGCGTACTTAAAGCGGGGGAGCGTCTTCCATCGGTAAGAAAATTGAGCGAGGAACACGGGATGAGTGTTAATACCGCGAAAAGGGTCTTTCTCGAACTGGAAGCACAATCATTGGTGCAGTCAAAACCCCAGTCAGGCTATTTTGTAAGCACGTTAAATTATCTGAAGCTTCCGTTACCGGAGGCCAGTCAGCCGGTTCCGGTTGCCAATAACAGGGAACCGGATGCACTGATAAGCGGTGTTTACTCCACCATGGGACGCAGCGATCTAACGCTGTTTTCCATTGGCGTACCCTCCGGCAACCTGCTGCCGCTGGCAAAATTAAAAAAGGAGATTGTACTGGCCACAAGAGAACTAAAGGAAGGAGGTACGGAATATGAACCGCTGCAGGGCAATGTGAAACTGCGCCGGATGGTGGCCGCCCGCTCATTGGCCTGGAAGGGCAGTTTAAAGGAAAGCGACCTGGTTACCACAAACGGCTGCATGAACGCATTGGCTTTGTGTCTGATGGCATTGACGAAACGGGGTGATACCATTGCGTTGGAAAGTCCCTGTTATCCCGGCATTCTCCAGCTTGCGGTAAGCCTGGGACTGAAAGTGCTGGAAGTAGCCACGCACCCCGTAACGGGCATCGATATTGCGGCGCTGAAAAAATTGCTGCCGAAGATAACCGTCTGCCTTTTGGTGCCCAATTTCAATACGCCTCTGGGATATTGTATGCCCGATGCAAATAAAAAGGAGGTGGTGGCACTGCTGGCGGCGTATAACATTCCGCTTATTGAAGATGATACCTACGGGGATATTCATTTCGGTTCGGAACGTCCAAAATGCTGTAAATCGTTCGACCGGCATGGTAATGTGCTGTGGTGCGGGTCTGTATCCAAAACGCTTGCCCCGGGATATCGCGTAGGTTGGGTTGCGCCCGGCAGGTACAAAGAGCAAATACTGAAACTAAAGCTGATACATTCCGTGTCTTCTACCTCTGTGATCAACGAAGCCGTGGGAAACTTCCTGCTGACGGGGAAATATGAGCACCATCTTCGCCACCTGCGCAGAACGTTACAGGAAAATTATCAGCAATGCGCGGATGCGATCGCCGACTATTTTCCGGAAGGAACCAGGATCAGCCGGCCACAGGGAGGTCTTGCACTTTGGGTAGAATTCCCGAAAACAGTAGATACGGGTGAATTGTACAACGATGCCCTGAAAAAGCGCATCAGTATTTCGCCTGGTCGAATGTTTACATTGCAAAACCAGTTTCATAACTGTATGCGTCTTTGTATCGGTTTACCGTGGACGGATGAGCTGAAACTGAAATTGAAACAGCTCGGAGCGCTTGCGAAAATGATATAACTGCCCGGAGCAACAAAAGATAACCAGGAGGAATGGCCAGGTTTATGCATTAACACCGTATGAACAGATCCGGGTTATCGGGTCAGTGCAATTGTTGCATTAATATTTTTTTAATATAAAAACGTTTTTTAATGTTTTTATATTCAGTTGTTAAGGCTGCCTGCCCTGGATCGCCAATGAAGTTGCGGGTATGTGCAATTATAGCGCTCAATCGTTTGCACATAATTCTGCGAAAAT
The DNA here is from genome assembly GCF_021044425.1 of Niabella pedocola. Classification (GTDB taxonomy): domain Bacteria; phylum Bacteroidota; class Bacteroidia; order Chitinophagales; family Chitinophagaceae; genus Niabella; species Niabella pedocola. The sequence goes on from NZ_JAJNEC010000006.1 coordinate 186,879, forward strand.
TTCTGCCGGATGTTTTGTAGTTTTATTATGAATTGTTTGTTTGTGTATTTTAAGCACAGTTATCGCCTTTAGTAAAAACGATCACTTATATTTCTCTGTAACTACAACTTAATGTATGGAGCGTAACAAGGTTTTGGCCTTAAAAGAGGGAGACTATAGGGTCTTCAATGATGTTTTCGAAGCCTACTGGAATAAAGTATATATCTATTTAGTAAAAAAAACCAAGAACTCAGAAGTAGCAAAGGATCTGACTCAGCTTGTGTTTATCAAACTTTGGAAATATCGTCAGACATTGTCCGATCAGATTGGGCTAAACGAGCAGATATTCAGGAAAACAAAACAAATATTTATTGATTGGTTACGCCAGGAGCTACGTAACCGCAATCATATTATGGCAGTGGATAACCTGCCCCAGGCGGGAGCCATACTTGCAAATGAAGAAAATCTTGAAACTAAAAGAGATATTTATATAGCGCTGCAAACCCTGCCACCTAAAAGAAAGCAGATATTTGAGCTTAAGCATATTCATGGATATTCATATAAGGAAATCGCAGCGGCATTAAAAATATCGGTAAAAACTGTTGATAATCAATTAACAAAAGCTAATTTGCAGCTACGCAAGCTCCTTCAGATGTCCGTTTTTACAGCTATCGGTATTGATATTATTAATAATGTTGCGTAAAGCGGGGTGAATAAAATTGTACTAAAGATATTGCCTGGCATTACGGGTGTGCAACATTTATTGGAGCCCGCATTGATAGTTAAACAGCACCGGCAGATACATGAACATGCAACCAGTTCCGATGCGACAGATCCAGGTATTTAAAAGCAGATTTTTTTTGGCCGGAATAGGGACTTTCCCCAACCCTGGCGTACTTATTATAGATACAATTTAGATACAGAACTTTTGATCAGCCATGAATGAAAAAGAATTGATACAAAAATTTCTTGACAACAGGTGTACCAAGGAAGAAGGTATCATTGTGCAACAGCTTCTGGAATCGGATCCAAGCGTTTTGGATGAAGTTTTGAATCAGCGCGAATGGGATGAAACCGGTGATGATGAAAAGGAAGAAGACCCGGAACTCAGATCAGAAATATGGCAAAAGGTCAGATCCGGAACAAAAGGCAACTTGATCTGCAGCTGGTTTTTCAGATCTGCCGCGGTTGCTGCCGGTATCCTGTTGGTAATAGCCCTGTGGTTTTTTTACAGCCGCACGAATCGGTTACAACCACGAGAATCGGCCAATGCTGTTCTTTTTGACTCGGTACACCTGGAGCACAATAACTCCGGTCAAATTCGGCGGTTAGCGCTTACTGACGGATCTGTTGTTACCCTGTATCCGGGTGCTTCCATTCGATACAGCACAAATTTCAGGGAGAACAGGAAAATACGGCTTATTACCGGCAGAGCTGCTTTTGAGGTGGCAAAAGACCGGGCGCATCCGTTTGTTGTGCTTTCCGGTGATATTTCGACCACGGCACTTGGAACCAAGTTTATTGTGGATCAGTCTGAAGGCCGGATCAATGTCCGGTTATATGAAGGTAAGGTGGTTGTAAAGCATATTGAAAAAGATACGCAGCGCCAACCTACGTTTCTTTCTCCCGGCGAACAGTGTGTGATCAATACCAAAAAGGGCGGTGTTACCACGATTGCATCCCTTAATAATGAGCAGTTTCAGGATGTATTGCGAAACAGCACGTTGGGAACGGCAAAAGAGGAAATTGTAAAAAGCGGTTTGAAATTTACGAATGAGCCGCTTAGTGATGCGTTTGAGCAGCTGGAGGAAGCGTTTGGGAAACATATTGAGTACAATGCCAAGGAAGTGGAGACGATCTATTTTACAGGTGAATTTTCGGCAGAAGATTCTTTTGATCATATTTTGAATATCCTTACCAAGACGAATGGCTTCATCGTTCAAAATGATCAGGGCGTTATGAATGTTATTAAACCCGCGGATGCCGTTGCAACAGGCCCTATGAAGGAAACCGGAGGAGTAAATGGTAAGCGGCCCAAAACGCCCGCCGCTGATCCGGAGTCTTTCTTAAAATACGATAATGCTTCGTTGGAACAGGTGTTTCGAGAACTGGGAAAAAGATCCGGCGTTGTCATAGAATTCGATAAAGGCGATATAAAGAATAAGTACTTTACAGGAGCCATATCATCAAAGGATGATGTTGGAAAAATAATATCCATTATTTGCAAAATGAACGATCTACAGCTTGTCAGAAATGCTAAAGGATATGGCATTATGAAGTAATCAAAACAACATAAAAACTTAAAATCACGTAATGAGACTCAGACTTAAAATGCTCTGCCTGGGCGGGGTGTGCATGCTATTACTGTCACTGATCCCCTTATATTCGGATGCACAACGAAATACTACAGCAACAGGAACGGTTTTGGATGAAAAAGCGAGCCCTGTAAAAGGAGCGAATGTCACTGTATTTAAGGATACCGATCCCGATCAAAAGTTCAATGCGGTTACCGACTCCAATGGTATTTTTAAGTTTTCTGATTTGCTGGCCGGTACCAAGTATACGTTTACGTTTTCCCATGTCGCTTATGAGCCCCAGACACTAAAAAGCTTGCTTCTGAAAGAAGGGAGTAATAATTCGATGATGGTTAAATTACAGTCCTCTGAAGGTGCCGGTTTGAACGAAGTTGTGGTCGTTGGTTATGGCACTCAGAAAAAAATAAATTTAACCGGGTCTGTTGCGGTGGTGGATGGAAAAAGATTACAAGACAGGCCGGTGAATAATGTTTCCCAGGCTTTGTATGGCACCGTACCGGGGTTAACCATCGCTTATGGCAATAACGGTTTTGAGCCAGGGGCAGCTCCGTCTATACAGATTCGCGGCCAGGGAGCTCCGTATGTGCTGATCGATGGTACGGCTGGCGATATTAATACGCTGGACCCGAATACCATTGAAAGTATTTCAACGTTAAAAGACGCTGCTGCATCGGCCATTTATGGAGCAAGGGCACCTTATGGCGTATTATTGATCACTACCAAATCGGGTACTGCCAACCAAAAACCACAGGTAGATCTTTCTATAAACAGCGGTCCTACAACGATCATCCGTAAACCCAAGATGGTGGATTCCTACACTTTTGCAAGAGCTATGAACCAGATACACGATAACCAGGGTGTAGCCCGTTTATTCTCGGAGACCACCATCGACCGGATCATTGCACATATCGAGGACCCCAGTTTGCCGGAAACCTATCCCAATACCAGTAACCCCAAAAAATGGAATGTTTACGAATTGTCCAACGGGAATAATGACTGGATCGATTTTCATTATGGCTCGGGTTATAGAAGCCAGGAAAACATTTCAGTACGCGGAGGCACTAAAGACGCCAGATATTTCCTTTCGGCGGGCCATGCATATGAAAAAGGTCCATTGCAGGTAGTGGATGACAAGTATAACCGGTATAATATGACGGCTAAAATAGATGCGAACTTAGCCAGCTGGTGGAAACTGAGTTCGAATACCCGTCTTACCAATGAAGTAAGAGACCGGCCTATTTACAATGGAGAAGGCGGTTATGATATCCTGATTCACCAGATATTCCGGACCCATCCGGAAGTATACCTGAAATCTCCCAATGGCTACTATTCGCAATTATCGAGAGTGCCGCAGATGCAGGCGGGGTATGAGAAATTTACCGATAACACGTTGGTACAGCGGCTCGCCACGGAGATCACGCCACTCAAGGGCTGGTCAATCAATGCCGACTATTCTATCGACTATAGACCCAATACCTATGAAGGACTGAACCTGGTAGCATATGAAGACGAGGTGGATGGCTCCCTTGTACCGATTGCATTAACGGTTCCCTCTTATATTTCAAAAAACAAATCGAACAGAACATATAAAGCGCTGAATATTTTTTCCAACTACAAATTTGATATTGCTGCTAGCCATCACTTCGAAGTAATGGCCGGCTATCAGCAGGAGAGCAGTAATTATGACTATTTAAGCGGTTATAAGTCAGAGCTGATTACTCCTGAAGTGCCTTCTATTACCACCGCTACCGGTGAGATGCAGGTTACCGATGACTTATCTCATTGGACAACAGAAGGATACTTTGGAAGGCTGAATTATGATTTTAAGGAAAAATATCTGTTGGAAGCCAACCTGCGCTATGACGGTACCTCAAAATTTGCCGAAGGAAAAAGATGGGGCTCATTTCCTTCCGTTTCTGCTGGTTGGGTTGTTTCAAAAGAAAAGTTCTGGGAGCAGCTATCCGCTTATATACCCTTTTTTAAATTAAGAGCCTCCTGGGGAAGGCTGGGTAACCAGGATGTAACAGCGTACCAGGATCTGGCGTTACTGGATGTAGGTCCCCGGTTGGGCTGGATCATCAATGGAAAAAGGCCTGCTTATACGATGGCGCCTAATTTAATTAATCCGTTGCTTACCTGGGAATCTTCCAGCTCTACCAACTTCGGTATAAACCTGGGATTGCTGCAGAACCGGTTGCAGGTTGAGTTTGAATATTACCAGCGGTTAACATTTGATCAATTAGGACCGGCCAGAACACTACCGGCTGTTTTGGGCACCGCAGTACCAAAGGAAAATAATTCTGAAATGAAGACAACTGGCTGGGACTTTAATATATCCTGGAGAGGAAAAGCCGGCAGTGATTTTTCTTATTCCGTAACCGCGCAAGTATTTGACTATAATAATATTGTCAGCAAGTATCCAAACCCAACGGGACTCCTGGCAAACTCCAACTTTTACACAGGCAAAAACACCGGTGAAATATGGGGGTATGAGACTGTAGGATTGATACAAACCCAGGAAAGGGCCGATGAGATCAATGCCACCAAGTATCAAAATGCTATACACGCACAAACCTGGCGTACCGGTGATGTGGAGTACCGGGACCTGAATGGAGATGGCAAGATCGATTTTGGTAAGAACACACTGACCGATCATGGAGACTTAAAAATTATTGGTAACTCAGCAAGGCGTTACCAGTTTGGCCTTAATTTAACCGCCGCCTATAAAAATATCGACCTCGGGGTATTTATTCAGGGTGTGGGGAAACGCGATTTGTGGTTAACCGGCAATATCTTCTGGGGCTTCAACTCCTGGAATCAGACCTCGCTTTTTGCCAATTCGGATCATTTGGATTATTACAGGGATGTGGAGCCTACCAAGTATTCTGGTTTGGACATTAATAAAGATGCCTATTTCCCCCGTCCTTATAGCACCCAATCCCAATATGCAAAAAACCAACAGGTGCAAACCCGTTACCTGCAGGATGGGGCATACGCCCGGTTAAAAAACGTTCAGCTCGGTTATACCCTTCCGAAGGCAGCGCTCAAATGGACGAGACTTAAAAAAGCCCGCCTTTATTTTTCCGGGGAGAATATATATACACTTACAAAATTGCCTGTTGGATTTGATCCCGAAACAGCGACTTTAGGAGGACTGGGTAATGGTAAAAATATGTTTATGCAGGCTATCTGGGCATTTGGATTAAACATTTCATTCTAAAAGCAAGCTGCTCATAAAATATAAATCAAGTTGAAATTTCGACTGTAAAAAATATAAAGATGAAAAAGTACTTAATCATAATATTACACGTTGTCCTTCTTGTGCTGGGATCCTGCTCCAAAGATTTTTTACAACGGCCACCGCTAACAAGAATTGAAAATGGCGCTTATTGGAAGACGGCGAATGATTTGGGAAACTATACCCTGCAATTCTATAGTCGTTTCCCTTCTTTTGACATTGTTGGCAGCTATATGGGGCTGATCGGCTGGGATGGTACCAGGGGGTCGGACGTTCAAATAACGAGCTCTCCCAGTACGTTATGGAATGGAGCAAGCACCGTTGTAGCTTCAGCATCGCCGATAGCAAATATAGCAAATGGCGAAACGCCTGGTCCCAACTGGAACTGGCAGTATATAAGAAGTATAAATGTTTTTTTCAGTAATTACCAGAAATGTGGCGACCCGTTTGAGAAATACAAGCATTTTTTAGGCGAAGCCCATTTTTTCAAAGCCTGGTTTTATTTTGAAAAGGTAAAGCAGTATGGCGACGTGCCCTGGTATACGGAGCCTATGGTTACTGAATCGGAAGAACTGTATAAAGCGCGGTCTCCCCGTACCGAGGTAGTTGACTCTATACTCTGGCATTTAGATAAGGCAATAGAATATCTTACACCTTTAAAGGATGCTGGTTCCATTGGAGGTAATAACCGTTTGTCTAAAGAAGCTGCGCTGTTGTTTAAATCCCGAGTAGCACTTTATGAAGGCACCTGGCAAAAATATCATAAAGGTACCGCATTCGGAACAGCCGGAGCAGATCCAAATAAGTATTTACGCGCGGCTGCTAATGCTGCGGAAGAGCTGATGGCTCCAACTTATGGACGTTCTTTATATTCCAATAATGAGCCTGCCAATGACTATTGCAGGCTGTTCTCCCTGACCAACCAGGCCAATAACAAAGAAGTGATTCTCTGGAAAGCGTATTCAGTTGGATTAAGCCTGTCGCATTCTTTCCAGATTTATGTTTCGGACCGTACCGCCGGTATCAGCATGACCCTGCAGCAGGTGTACAATTACCTGGACAAAAGTGGTAACGTATATGATTATTTTAATATCGGGAAAGCTGTAAAAGGTAGTGCTTTTCTTACCAAGATAGCCACGGATTGCGACCCCCGTTTAGCCCAAACAATATGGACGCCGGGAGGATTGATGTGGGATAACAGCTACGGCAAGGGCGTATTTTCCAAGCCATTTTTAGATAAGTCCGGAGAAAGCCTCAATAATACCGGGTTCCAGATCAGGAAAGGCAATGACCCTAAAGACCCGCAAGCGGGCAGCGGTGTTGCCTGGAATACGAGCAGTGAAACGGGGGCTATTGTATTTCGCTACGCAGAGGCGTTGCTTAATTATGCTGAAGCCAAAGCAGAGCTTGGGGAAGCCGTGGATTATGCTAAGTCGATCAATTTATTAAGAAAACGGGCGGGTATGCCAGACTTTAAAGTGCAAAGCGACCTTAACAAATCACGTTATGCTGATTACGGTTATGCGATCTCTAATGAGCTTTTTGAAATCAGAAGAGAACGTGAAGTTGAGTTGGGTGCCGAAGGTTTCCGTTATGACGATTTAAGACGTTGGGCGGCACATAATTTATTGAAAGACAAACGCCCAAAGGGTTATCCGCTTGATGCATCGGAATGGGCAAAACCTATTAGTTACAGAACAGATTCCGATGGCTTTCTGGACCCCTATGCAACGGTGCTTCCTAACGGTTATGGTTTTAAGGCAGACCGGGACTATCTGGAATGTATTCCATTAAATGAAATTACCCTGAATCCCAACCTGAAGCAGAACCCGGGTTGGTAGCAGGTTTTGTTTCGCAATACCAGTACAATACACTAAATCATATCAACAAAATGAAAAAAATTGGACGGCATATCTGGATTTCGCTTCTTTTAATTGGCTGCTCTATGCTTGCGAACGGTCAGTCGGCTGCACCCCTGGTGCGTTTCGGGCTGATCGCGGATATCCAGTATGCAAATTTTGATACAAGGGGAACCCGCTTCTACCGCAACTCACTAAAGAAGCTGGAGGAAAGCGTCCGGGAATTTAATAAGGCGAAAGTTCCTTTCATCATTAACCTGGGTGATATAACAGACCGTAACCCGGATGATCTTGCACCGGTATTAAAGGAGCTTGGAAAATTCAGATCGAAGGTGTACCAAACATCGGGCAACCACGATTATAAAGGAGTTAAGGACAATGCGGCGCTTTACCGGAAACTGGGCATGCCCGCAGAATACTATTCCTTTAAGAAAGGCGAATGGCGCTTTGTGATGTTGAATACCAATGAAGTGGCCTCCTATGCAAATGTAACCGGAACATGGAAGGAAGACGAATTAAACCAAATGATACAGACAATTAAACAGGCTAACGGAAATAACGCGGAGGAATACAACGGCGGTATCAGCAGCAGGCAATTGAAATGGCTGCAACAGCAACTTCAAACCGCCGAAAACCGCTCAGAAAAAGTGCTTATTTTTTCACACCATCCTTTTAGCTGCGCAGATGGTCTTACGGCTTTAAATGATAAAGAAGTACTGGCACTGGTATCAAAATTTTCATGTGTAAAAGCCCTTATCGCGGGCCATCATCACGCAGGAGCCTTTTGCGAGGAAAACGCCATTCCATGTATCGTTGCTGAAGGCATGGTTGAAACAGCTGATCAGAATGCTTATGGCATTATTGAACTTTACCCGGACAAACTAACGCTTACTGGTTATGGAAGAATGACATCTAGAACACTTTATTTCAACAAAAAAAAGTAACATGAAAAAGAAAATCGAATTAAAAAATTTTTGGAAAATCGGTAAGTCTGTGGTATTGTTTTCGGCTATCCTGGCGAGCTGTTCAAAGGATGTAAGAGAACCATCGGATGCGGGGCAGCAGGTAAAACCGAGAGGCGTTACATCGGGGCCGGCGATTGTAAGTGCCCACCGGGTAAATGACCTTCTTAAATTGGACGAAGTAAAAAATTCAGGCATCAAAAGCCTGGAGGTTGACATATTCGTAGGAATGAAAAACGGACAGCCCACCTGTCTCATCGGCCATGAAGCGGCAACGGCCACCGGGCAAACGCTGGCAGAATATTTTGCTTATCTGAACCAGAAAATACCGGATTTTGAATCGGTTTGGCTGGATTGTAAGGATCTGAACAGCTCGGCGAATGAAACATTGTTTACGAATACGCTTAACAGTCTGAATACCTTGTACTCCATAAAAAACCGGGTATTAGTGGAAAGCCGGTATATCCCCTACCTGGTTAGTTTTAAACAAAACGGGTGGAAAGTAAGTTACTATTGCAACTGGGAGGATGTGTATGGACAGTCTTCGGCCCAGCAGCAAATCGTGATGGGGCAGATGTATAGCGAGTTAACCACTTACGGTATTGATGGCATTAGCTATGATGCAGCCATCAACACACCAATGAAGAATTATTTTTCAAGTAAAACAGTTGGCGGACAGCCGGTGAAGATGTATTCATGGGATATTTCCCGGTATTACGGAGAGCCCAACCTGAGCACAAAAATCGCCGGATACGACAATTTGGGCATCCTGTTAATCTCTTTTGATCCACCGCAGGCAACGATCGTTGACGGCGCCAACTACCGGATCGTTTCTGAACTTACGGATGAACCCAGTATGTTGGTTGATGTAAATGCAACCTATCCTGTAAACGGTACAAATGTTACGCTTTGGACCTATAACTACCCTACCAGCAACAACCAGGTATGGAAATTGCGGTCCCTGGGCAGTGGGTATTATGCTTTTAAAACACTCGCAGATACAACGAAAGTATTGCATGTTACAGGCGGGGGGTCGGCCAATAGTACACCGGTAGTGGTTTCTGCCTTTAACAATTCCAACGCGCAGAAATGGAAGATCAATTATGTTGGCGGCGGATACTATAATCTTACTCCGGCATGTGCGACTGGTAAAAACCTGGATGTAGACGGCGGGGATGCCTCCAATGGTACACAGATCCAGATATATACGGCACATACCTACGGCTCACAGAAGTTTAGGCTGGTAAAGCAATAAGGCGGGTTTTAGTAAATTAAACCAAAAATCATATAATGAAAGCTACATATAAAATAATCGTTCTGTTATGTGCTTGCTATACATTGTTGTCATCGTGTGATAAGCGATCTGGGATACAGGAAAAGGGTGATGGAGCCAACGCAGGAGCAATAACGGCACGTGCCCTTTCCGATCTTACGGTTGCGATTCCGATGGGAGGAAATTCCTTCGTAATGAATGATGCTACCGGGGCAACCATTTATGACGACAGCAATTTCGGATTGCGTAACTGGACGAATTTGTCGGCGGTAACCAGCACCTATTTTAAGGTGGCTAATACGGGTACCCTGTATCTCGGTATTAAAGGATACGTAACTACCGGAACCAGTGTGGTTCGCCTTACGGTAAACGGTCAGTCCTTTGATGTAACGATGACGGGAGGCGCACCCGCAAAAACCTACTATGCAGGCTCGGTGAATATCAGTACGCCGGGTTATGTTAAGGTGGATCTGAAGGGCATAAGCAAAACTTCCACCTACATTGGGAATATGACCGACATTATGATCGGGGGGCCTGCCGCGGGTACCGGATTGATCTATGCTTCGGATGCCAATAACTTTTACTGGTCGAGAAGAGGGCCTTCGGTGCATCTGAATCATACCCTCACAAGCGGAAATACATATGAATGGATGTATAATGAAGTAACGGTACCTTCCGGCCAGGATGCCATCGGCAGCTATTATATGGTGAACGGCTTCGGGCAGGGTTATTTCGGCTTCCAGGTGAACTCTGCCACCAAAAGGCAGGTATTGTTTTCTGTATGGGATCCATCCAGCGGCTCTACTACTTTAGTTAGCAAAGGTGATGATGTAGTAGATGGAAGCTTTGGTGGCGAAGGTACCGGTGGAAAAAGTTACCTGCTGTTTGACTGGGTTGCAGGCAACACCTACAAATTCCTGACCCGCATACGCCCGGATGGAGCCGGTAATACCCTGTACTCCTCCTGGTTTTATGCCCCAGAAGTAGGTGCCTGGAAGTATATCGCTACCTTTAACCGGCCCAATACCAACACGTATGTTTCCAGCCCCTATTCCTTCCTGGAGAACTTTATCAATACCAATGGCTATATGGGCCGCAAAGCCTATTATTCCAATTTCTGGGGCCGGACAACCGGTGGTACCTGGATCGAATCCACATCTACAACGTTCACCGTAGATGGTAGTGGAAGCAATAACCAGAGAAAGGACTACAAAGGCGGTGTTGAAAATGGCAAGTTCTTTTTACAGAACGGCGGCTTCTTTAATGATTTTGTACAACAAAACACAACGTTTACAAGACCGGCAACAGGAACCCCGCCCAGTGTTAACTTAAATACGCTCCCGACACACTAATCCTCGTTGGTTGTTATATGGACGAGGCCATTTGATATACAAGAATGGCCTCGTTTTCTTAATATTTGAAACGAAGCCGGTATACACTCCTTTAATAAACGTGTTGGCGGCTCCCTATTTTGTATGCAGATAAAAGTAAATTCAGAGATTGGTGCGCTGAAAAAAGTATTGGTGCACAGTCCGGACAGTGGAATCGGAAAGGTGATCCCTTCAAAGGCACAGGACTGGCTTTTTGAGGATATCGTACATCTCGATACCATCCGGAGAAAAGAATATGATTATTATACAAAACTGCTGCTGTTTTTTCTGGATCCGCTCCTGATAAAAGGCAGACTGGAATCGGTTGATAATCCCGCGAATAATTTTCATTTTTACAAGCCCGGCAAGCCCGGCTTTCACCATTCAGAAAATGTTATAGAAATACAGCAACTGCTTGCGGAGATATTGCGCGATAAGACGATCCGGCAAAAACTGGTGGCTTCTGTTTGTGCGATAGAAAACTGTTCTTATCATACACAGGAGCTGTTGCTGGAACAGCCGCCGGATGAACTCTCGATGATCTTTATCAGCGGAACGGGCACGAACCTGGACATGTTGTTTCCGCCGGTGCCTAATTTTATCTTCACAAGGGATATTGGCATTGTTATCAATGATCACATCTTGCTGAACAAGCCTGCAAAAAAAGCACGGTTGCGCGAAGCATTGCTGATGAAATACATCTTCTTTAATCATCCCATGTTCAGCAAATACCGCTCAAAAATCATAGAATTAGCCGATAGTCCCTATCATTTTCTGCTTCCGGTGGATGTGGATGCCTATAATGTTACACTCGAAGGCGGGGATGTGATGGTTGTAAATAAAGATCACGTAATTATTGGCATCAGTGAGCGTACCAGCACGGCTGCGGCGCAACAGGTGGCCACCCTTCTTTTCGAAAAAAACATTGTGCGTAAGGTAACCTTGGTGCAGATACCCAAGAAGAGGGAATACATGCATATTGACACCATTTTTACCCAGGTACGGAAAGATACCTGGGTATTGTTGGGCGCATTTTCCGGGAAGCAGCCACAACAGCGTTCCGGTAACGTTATCTTGCCACAGATTGAAGATCAGCAACCGGAAACAACGATTTCAATTATACAGTTCAACAAGCAGCATATTTCAAAACCGGTGCGTTTCTCTAACCTGGAGGACCTGCTTTCCGATATTAGCAGGAAGGATCTGAAAGTGAAGGGGAAGATCACTTTTATCCATTCGGGTAATGATGTATTTCCATTTGACCTGCGGGAGCAGTGGACGGATAGCTGCAACCTGCTGGCGTTGCGGGAAGGAGTGGTTGTGGGGTACGACAGGAATGATAAAACCCTGGAGGCCTTCCGGAATGCGGGCTTCAGGATCATTGATGTACGGGAATTGTTACCTCAGTTGGAACGTGGCGCCACCAGCACAAAGGCGTTGAAAAATGTTTTTATAACCATACCATCTGCAGAGCTTTCAAGAGCGCGCGGCGGATTTCATTGCATGAGTATGCCGCTGCTTCGCGATGATCTGTAGAAAATAATACCTGCAATAATGATATCTGTATGCAAATAACTTCTCAATTATTAATGATTCGTCCTGGTGCGTTTGGTTTTAATAAAGAAACAGCTGTAAACAATGCTTTTCAGAAAATGAATGTTGACTGGAACGTAAATGAAAAAGCACAGCAGGAATTTGACCAGATGACAGATCTCCTCAGGTACAACAAAATTGACGTGCATATCATACAGGACCGGGCACAACCCTACACGCCGGATGCTGTTTTCCCTAACAACTGGATTTCCACCCATCCGCATGCAAAAGCGGTGCTCTATCCAATGTTTGCATCTAACCGGCGGGCAGAGCGTGCAAAGGGCGTGTTGGAAGCGTTGCAGGAGCAATTTGAGATTGTTTCCACGCTGGATCTTACCGGTTATGAGGAAGAAGGCTACTTTCTTGAAGGAACCGGCAGTATGGTACTGGACCGACTGAATCAGCGGGCCTATGCCTGTATTTCACCCCGTACCAGTGCACGCGTATTGTATGATTTTTGTGAGGCACTTGATTTTACCCCGGTGATATTCGATGCCACGGATCGCAACGGCACGCCTGTTTATCATACAAACGTAATGATGAGCGTTGCCGATGATTATGCCATTATTGCTCAGGATACGATTAAAGACCGGTCGCAACGCTACCTGGTGCTTCAGTCTTTTTTAAAAGCAAGAAAGGAGATCGTTTTTATCAGCCTGGAGCAAATGGAGCATTTTGCGGCAAATGCCCTGCAGGTGAAAAGTACCGATGGGCAGCGGTTTTTAGTGATGTCGGAGGCCGGATATCGATCACTTTCCCGGCAACAGCGAAAGCAGATAGAAAAATTCAATCCGATCCTTCACTCGCCGCTGGATACGATTGAGCAAAATGGAGGAGGCAGTGCCCGGTGCATGATCGCTGAAATATTTTTGCCCCAGCATGCAGGGGAGCAGGAAGCTGACCGACACGAACTCTTGTAATAATAGATTAGGGCATGATTGCAATGCACAGTACGATTAAAATAATTACGTCTGTTTAACGGACAAAAAAAGCTAGACAAGTAGCAATCAATCTCTAATGCCTGCTTTTTCTAAAGCGGGCATTTTCTGTAATGGTAACCGGTCTTATTCCGGTAGGGCGGGGAGAATGGAGCTAACGGGTATGCTGACCTATATCGTATTTTTTGAGATGCGCAATGTCGTATGTACCTGTATCGTTATTGTTTTCTGTTTTGGTTTCAACAACAGGCGCAGTATGCCGGCGGCGATTTGTTGCTTTCATAAATGTTAGCGTATGTCTTGAACGCCTGCCATACCGCGGGGTGAAAGTTTGGGCGCCGTTATTTTTTAGTACTTTATACTATTTAAACAGGAGATGCAGGCGAACGGCACCAGGAATTGCATGAAATACGTGGGCTGCGCTCGTTGCCTGATCTCCTGTTCTTTGGAATCTGCTTGCTGTTAGTGCGTTGGTAAGTTGCTGAGATCAACGCCGGGCGGTGTTCCTGTTGCCGGTCTTGTAAACGTTGTGTTTTGTTGTACAAAATCATTAAAGAAGCCGCCGTTCTGTAAAAAGAACTTGCCATCTTCAACACCGCCTTTGTAGTCCTTTCTCTGGTTATTACTTCCGCTGCCGTCTACGGTAAATTTTGTAGATGTGGATTCGATCCAGGTACCACCGGTTGTCCGGCCCCAGAAATTGGAATAATAGGCTTTGCGGCCCATATAGCCATTGGTATTGATAAAGTTCTCCAGGAAGGAATAGGGGCTGGAAACATAGGTGTTGGTATTGGGCCGGTTAAAGGTGGCGATATACTTCCAGGCACCTACTTCAGGGGCATAAAACCAGGAGGAGTACAGGGTATTGCCGGCTCCATCCGGGCGTATGCGGGTCAGGAATTTGTAGGTGTTGCCTGCAACCCAGTTAAACAGCAGGTAGCTTTTTCCGCCGGTGCCTTCGCCGCCAAAATTTCCATCGATCACGTCATCGCCCTTGCTGATCAAGGTAGTAGATCCGCTGGATGGATCCCATACAGAAAACAATACCTGCCTTTTGGTGGCAGAGTTCACCTGGAAGCCGAAATAGCCCTGCCCGAAACCGTTTGCCATGTAGTAGCTTCCGATGGCATCCTGGCCGGAAGGAACCGTTACTTCACTGTACATCCATTCATACGTATTTCCGCTTGTGAGGGTATGATTCAGATGCACCGAAGGTCCTCTTCTCGACCAGTAAAAATTACTGGCATCCGACGCATAAATCAATCCCGTACCCGCTGCCGGACCACCGATCATGATATCCGTGAGATCGGCGATATAAGTTTTGGTTTTGCTCACACCTTTTAAATCGACCTTAATATAACCCGGCGAGCTGATGTTTATGGCTCCGGCATAATAATTTTTTTTAGTGGCGCCGCTAAGCGTCATGTCAAACGACTGACCATTGACCGTTAGGCGGATGGTACTGGAACCGCCGCTTTGCGCCTTTCCTTTTACGCCCAAATATAAAGTACCGGTATTGGCCACTTTAAAATAGGTGCTGATAGTGGCCGATAAGTTCGTCCAGTCGTGCAGGCCGTAATTATTGTCGTCATAAATAGTGGCCCCGCTTGCGCCATTGGTTACAAAGGCATTTCCTCCCATGGGAATGGCAACTGTAAGATCGGAAAGAGCTCTCGGATCAGTTGTTGCGGCAACCTCGGGAGCATCATCATGAGTACTGGTTTTGGAGCAGGCGCATAAGCCAACTGCAATATAGGTTATGAACAGGCATTTGATCAGTTTCATAAATGTGATTTTTAAATTTATAAATATTAAATGAACCTTTTTTCAATGCTTTGTCGTATAACTTATATCCCCTTACTTTATCGTATAACTGTTCAGCCGGAAACATTTGTTTCCCCGGTTTTATCGGTAACAAGCCTCGCACTGCAGGTCGTTGCAGCAGTAGCGTTAGTGTAAACGGTAAATGGATGGTGAGGGTCTCTGGCAATTTCGACAACAACCTTTCCATACATCAGTTGTATATTCCTGTTCAGCCTGAAATTACGCTGGTATTGGATACAGGAGTTGGGGTATAATATCGCAGTAGACCCATCTGGCAAGGTCAATCGTTGTATGTCTTTTGAGTTATTGTAAGCTGCACGCTCCCCGTTGGGTGCAGCGTTTTTTCTGTCCACTGCAACGGTATCGGATGTAGCGCTGGTTTCAGCGATGATCGAATTATAAGAGGCATCGGCCGTTACCTTGAAAAACATCTGGCTGGGTGCAATACTCGTGGTGACGTTCTGCCAGATTTCTTTTTTTAAAAATGAAGGATGAGACGCTGCAAATCTTTCACAATTATTCCAGTCTTTCAAATTGAAGATGCGGTCTACGGCATCAGGATCGTCTTCGAAAATGTTTTCCATGAGGGCGACTTCCTCCGGGGTGCATTTGTTTGCAAAAAACTTTTGTATCAGCGCATTTTTGTCCATTGATGAATCGGCTGTATGTATATTAAGTACGCTGATTTCATCCAAACCCCCTATTTGGGAAGAGAAATAATTTTCATGTCTGGCTGGCTCTATTGCTGCTTAAAGAACAGACGGCGCACAACCTTACGCGCCGTTTTATTCCCGTTTCCGGGTGGTCCGGGAAGCGCCGTTTCGCAATAGTATCAGGATAGATAAATTTCTTTTTCCCTGATAGGGAGTTTTTATATGTAAAACGTACTTTATATTAATGAGGTATCCGAACTGATGTAAAAGTTCATTTGATAATCGCTTTCTGCGGATGAATTCGTTTAGTTTAGAGTACTGATCTGGATAGTTGAACAATCAATGTCAATCGTTAATCGCAATGCACGATTCGAAGCCCCCTTTTGGGGGCTTCTCTTTTTATGTATGCCTCAGAACAATGAGGCTGCTTTGAGGGAACAGAAGCCTGGTATAGGAAGAAAGCATGTATTTAGCTGTTTAAGCGCCTGATTATTTTTCCGGGTTTTTTTAGATAGCCTGCAAGTGACAGATCGAAAAGTTAAATTCCATTTAAAATTTTTTTCCGGGGCAATAGGGAGTTCTTTTGAAGCCAGCGTACTTATTAATATATAGGGCCCTTTAGTTAATGATAAATTAACGGAATAGTAATCGTTTAAAAAACTTTCTGGCATGAGCAGTCATGGACTGTATGTCAATTGCTGATATTATAGCTGCGCATTAAATGATATGGAGGTTCCGGAAGATTTGAATTAAGAATTGAATAATTGCGCTGGTAGCTATTTTACCTTGTAATTGTGTAAAACACGCAGACTACTCTAAACCGAATTGTTGATAATGAAAAGAAGACCACTCTTAAGCCTCACCATTTTTTTTGGTTGCCTTGTTTTTTGTGGAGCATGTAAAAGAGAGATTCGAACTCCGTATGAGGATGAAAAGGCCGGCAATGAAGCACAGTATAGCAGTCACCGGTTGAATGACAGTACGATTATACATCGGTTTGTAGTAGATGGCACCGTCAATTTTGTTAATGAGACCAACGGGCTTTATTATTACAGTGATGATATTGTGCTTACGCCGGAGCAGTTTGGAATGCTGAAGCATCTTTCCAGTCATTTACCGACCACGCAAAGAAGTACCATCACGCAACGTTTTATTCAAACCTGGCCCAATGGGGTTGTTTACTACCGGTTACCCGTAAATGACGGCAGTTTAACAAGTACACAGTACGGCAATTTTCTAAGAACGATTGATTCGGCATTTAACGTTATTGAGTCGCGCACACCCGTAAGATTTGTAGAACGGAGCACGCAAGCAGAGTATATAACATTTGTAAAGTCTACAGGAAACAGTTCTCCGTTAGGGTGGAGCAAGAACCGGGTAAATACGATTCAGCTTTATAACTATACGCACCCGTACATTACGGCCCATGAGATCATGCACTCTTTGGGCATCAAACATGAGCAATGCCGGCCTGACAGGGATCAGTATGTAGTTGTTGACTTGTCGAAAGTGGAAGCAGGTAAGGAGCATAATTATAACATTGCGTTTGATTACGCCGGGGAAGGTCCTTTTGATTTCGGGTCCGTGATGTTATACAGTTCCACTTCTTTTGCTATTGATTCAGATGATCCGCCCATGACTCGCCTGGACGGCAGTACATTTGTCGGGCAGCGCAGTCGTCTTTCGGAGGGGGATTTCGCAGGGATCACGCATTTATATGCTCCCTTTAACACGGCTGCGCTTACGAATGGCATATATCGTATTGGTACACCCTTGAGCAGCGCTAAAAGTTTTGATATTCAGGGCGGACGTACGGATAACGGAACCCCGGTGATTCTTTATTCCAATCATACCGGCAAAAACCAGCAGTTCCTGTTCCGAAAAGTTGAGCATGGCTATTTTATCATTAAGTCGATGGTAGACACGAGTAAGGTTTTAACCGTGCGGTCGGCGGGAACTGCGAACGGCACGGTAGTGGAACTCAAAGCCTACGCCGGAACAGACGCACAAAAATGGTATTTATATAACCTGGGGAATAACGGCTTTGGTTTTTCACCCAAACATGCATCATCACTGCGCCTGGAGATAAAGGGTGGTCAGACCTCGGATCTGACACCCATAGTAGTGGGGGCAGTATCTGATAATGCAACAAAACAACAGTTTGTGTTAACAAAACTTAATTAACCAGTTAACAAAAAACGCGTAAAAAAGTGTTGATGACTGCCGGGTGCCTTGGAGCCTGTTGAGGTTTCCGGAGCAGCAGGGCGGTAACCAATGCGCACTCCCTGTACCTTCTGAACTTGCTAAATCGTATAACTATTAATGAGCCTTTAAACATGAAAAAGCATTGCATTTTTAATTGTCTTTTAGAGCAGCTCCATATTATGAAATATAAGGAGGGAGATGAATGTGCTGCCGGGCCCTGAAACGGCATCCTGCCCGGAATCCTATTTAGCCCTTCTTTCCGGCATGTGTTAAACGCGCGTAGTGCAGACCAGGAGCGCTGTTAACTGTAATGAATAACTAATAAAACGGTCAATATGAAAGCCATTAAACCGCCTATACCTGTTTGGTCAGCGCAGGAATGATTTTGTTATAAAAGTCCTTGCGCGACTTTGTAATACCCGATTTGTTAAGTATTGTATTTACCTGGCAATATTGCCTTAAGGAGATGTATTGCCTTACAACTCAAAATTACTTATCGTATTCTTTTACGTTCCTGGTTAATGATGTAACCGGAGCAAAAATATAAGAACCATGAATACCAATCTACTTTTAAGACCTGCCATTAAACCTGCTGTTTTGTTTGTCCTGCTTATGTTCCTGTCATCACTCAGAGGATACATGACATATGCCCAGGTAACCAATGCTGCTTTCAATACGTATGAGCCATTGGTGCTCGCCAAATTTCCGGCACTTACTGTTGCAAAGGGCAATAGTGGGCTATTGGCCGGGAACTTTCAAAATGAAGCAACGGTCATTGATAACGATGTTACCAATACCTCAAGCTGGCAGGCGCTTTTATCGGTGCTGTCATCCGCATGGGTTGAAGTGCATGATCCCCTGGCCGTGGGACCCAATGCATACCCAGCCGGGTCTTATGCCGGTTTTGTAATTGGCACGGGAACACTGCTGGATATAACCAGCAACATAAAACTGGAAACGTTCCTTGGTGCTACCTTACAGGAAACCTACAATGCATCCAACGGGATCGCGTCTGTATCGTTGCTTGGCGGAGGTAAGGGACGCGTCGGATTTGTTACGGCCAAGAGCTTCGACCGTATCCGGATTACTTTTTCCGTAACAGGAATTGGTACAACACGGAGGGTATATCACGCAGAAATTTTGCGGCCGCAAGCCGGACCAGCGCCCGCCTGTAATGTAAGCACGCCATTCGTGCAGAATGTTTATCCGGCAACGGTAAGTACCGGAACAACCGGTCTTAGCGCAGATTTGCTGGGACAGGTTTTTTCCAATATAGAAAATGTGGTTGATCCGAGTACAGCCAATTCGGCAACGATCACCATGCCCAATATAAACGTACTTGCTTCAGCGCATGTTGCTGTAAGAAATGCAGGATCTGCATTGCCGGCGGGTTATTTTGCAGGCTTTATTGTATCCAATGCATCGCTTGCCAGTGGTAGTTTGATTTCTAATTCTAAGGTAACTACCTATTTAGATGGTATAGAACAGGAAAGCGCAACCGGAAATAGTTTGATGCTTTCCCTGCCTGTTTTGACAGGCTCATCACAGCAAACGCTTGGCTTTGCAACCACCAAGGCGTTTGATGAAATACGCTATACAATTTCGCAACCGGTGGGTGTTAATATTGGCGAAACCCAGGTGTATGCGGCTGTGATTAAGCGTTTCTGCGCGGGTACGCTGCAATGTAACACCCTTACTCGTATGAATGCGAATGTACAGCAACCGGTATATGTGGATATGTTCCATACGGGCATCAATAACGTAGCCTGCGCCAGTTGCGCTATTTCCGGGATGGATGCCATGATCGACGGCAATGCGAACACCTATGCAACCATGACATTTACAGCCAGTATCGGTGTTTCGGGCAGTGTTGCTGTAAGGGATGCTGTTACAACCTATGCAGTGGGGACCTTTGCCGGATTTGATGTGGAAACAAATACACTGCTGAATATAAATGCGCTGAATGCAGCAACCGTACAACTGTTAAAAGAAGGGGTGGTTGTACAGTCGGGTACCGGCAACGCGTTAATTATTGGGGGAACGTCTAATTTGCTTACCGGTACCACGCGGCAAACAGTGGGGTTGATTGCCAATACCGAATTTGATGAAGTAAAGCTCACCTTCAGCCAGCTTGCCGGCGGCGATCTGGGCAATGTGAAAATTTATGATGCGGTATGGCAAAAGAACTGTGCAGGATCGCTTCCCTGTAATACTACCGTGTTGCTGAAGACTCCGGAGTATGGAGTGGTCATTGATGGTGCCCGTACCGGAATTACAGGCGCGGCTTGTGCTGCATGTAAGGTTGGGGATGCCTGGAATCTGGTGAATGCCAATCCCACGGATTACGCCAATATTCAATTGATAGCGGGAATCGGAACCCAGGGGTCGATTGCTGTGGCGGACGGTGCCAATACATACCCGGCCGGAAGCTTTGCAGGCTTTATGATCCGCGATAATAACGGGTTGCTGTTCGGCGATCTGCTTAGTGCGATTACTATTACGACTTATAACAATGGTGCGCAGGTTGAATCTAAATCGGCCAGTCAATTGATCGGACTAACCGTTTTATTGCCCATATTTAATAACTATGGTGTCCGGAATGTGGGCTTCATCACCACCCAGCCCTATGATGAGATCCGTTTCACCGTAAATTCGCTGGGAACAGCTATCCGGAATATGGATGTATTCAATGCTGTTATTGATACCCGCTATGTTGTTCCGGGAACGCCGGGCCTGAATTGCTCTGTATTCAAAACCAGCCCGGATATCAATTATACCACGATTAATAAGCCTGTTACCGGCTCTTTGGAAACCAATGACCAGGTGCCATCGGGAACCACGTATACTAATGCGGTTCCGGTAAATGGAGCCGATGGACAGGCGAATCCCGCCAATGCTACCATCAACCTGAATTCGAATGGTACATATACGTTCAGCACCGCCACACCTGGTATATATAGTTATAGTACCACCATATGTACCGGCTCTGGTAATTGCGAGGTGCAGAACCTGACGGTTTCCGTTACGGATCCCGGATCGAATGCAAATCTTCCGGTGGTTAATACCGATGCTACAGCCACGAATACAGGAAAACCGGTTACCGTAGCCATACTTGCGAATGATCATGGCAGCAACCCCGGTGGTACATTGGGTACACCTGTGGTATCAGATGCTCCGACGCACGGAACGGCCGCCATCAACGGCAATAATACACTTACGTATACGCCCGAAGCGGGGTTTGTTGGAAAAGACACCATCACCTATACGGTTTGCGAAAATCCGGGGAACAAATGCGGCCAGGCGTATGTGATTGTAGATGTAAGGCCGGTTGAGATCAATTCAACGGCAGCGGCAGACGATTATAATCAAACCCTTTCGGGCACAGCGGTGAGCGGCAACATAAAAACAAATGATGTTGATCCGGAGGGTGATCCCCAATCCATCACGCCGCAAAATGTTACCAATAGCTATGGTACCTTTGTACAGAACACAGATGGCAGCTATACGTTTACGCCGGCTGCAGGTTTTGCCGGTACCGCACAATTCAAATATAACAATGCCGATAATAAAGGTGCAGTCGCAAATGCAACCCTGTATGTGTATACTAAAGGTAGCGGGGCGGAGGGTAACGGACTGACAAATCCCGATATTAATTATACTACCGTTAATAAACCGGTTACCGGTTCAGTG
The DNA here is from genome assembly GCF_021044425.1 of Niabella pedocola. Classification (GTDB taxonomy): domain Bacteria; phylum Bacteroidota; class Bacteroidia; order Chitinophagales; family Chitinophagaceae; genus Niabella; species Niabella pedocola. The sequence goes on from NZ_JAJNEC010000006.1 coordinate 208,778, forward strand.
GCTTCAAACGATCAGGTGCCGTCGGGAACCACGCTCACGTATTCCAACGCAGTGCCGGTAAATGGCGCAGACGGTCAGCCGAATCCTTCCGGAGCAACGATCAACCTGAATCCTAATGGCGATTATACATTTTCTGCCAGCGCGATAGGGGTGTACAGTTATAATGTTACGGCCTGTACAGGCGGCAATGCCTGTGAAGCACAAAATCTGACCATTACCGTAACGGATACTACTTCGAATATAAACCCTCCGGTGGCCAATACAGATATTGCTACAACAAATATGGAAGCACCGGTGAATATAAAGGTACTGGTGAACGATCACAGCAGTAACGGGGGTACATTGGGAACGCCAGTGATCGTCGACGCTCCATCCTCCGGAACCGCATCGGTAAACCCGGATAAAACAGTGACCTATGTTCCTGCAACAGGATTTACCGGGAAGGATTCTCTTACCTATAGTATCTGTGAAACTCCTGGAAACAAATGCAGCGTTGCATATGTGATCATAGACGTAAAACCGGCAGCAGCGAATACAACAACAGCATCAGATGACTTTGCAGAAACGATAATCGGCACCGCAGTAACAGGTAATGTAAAAACAAATGATATGGATGCAGAAGGCGATCCTCAGGCAATTACTACCCAAAATGTTACGAATAGTTATGGCACATTTGTGCTAAATGCGGATGGCACGTATACTTATACACCTGCAACAGGTTTTATAGGAACTGCCCAGTTTACCTATACCAACACAGACAGTAAGGGCGCCAAAGCCTTGGCTACCTTGTACATAAATGTGAAGGGATCGGTAATCGATCTGAGTATCAGTATCCTGGCCGAGCCTACCCAGGTAGTGGGAGCGAAGGCAGTAGGATTGCGGGTAACCACGTATACCACTAATGGTAACGCAACTACAACGTCGCCGGTGTATATACTGATTGCCAAGTCGCCCAACTTTACACTGGAAGCGTATAATCCCAGCTTATCTACGATAAACGGGCAACCGGTACAAAATGCAGATTGGGAATATGTGGGAGTAGACGCCAATAATGTGAACTATGTCTTTAAACTTGGCGGCACCAACCAAAAGCAAACAATTGCGGGAGCCTCTGCATCGATATTTGGTATCACCGTTTCCTTCAACGCGGGCAGCACATCAGGGTCTGATAATATTTTAGCAAGAATATTCGGCGGCTCCGGAGGCGAAAGTATAGAAAGCAATAATACAGATACAGAAACCATTAAGTATACGCCTTCCTCAGGCAACTGATGGTAAATAGTTTAATGACTCAATGAATTGTAAACGTTGGGTATAATATTCTTTAAATTAAAAAATAATAATATGAAAAAGCTTTGTGGTTTTGTCCTGGCCTTAATGATGTATAGTGGTTTAAATGCACAGGATCCGGCGGTTAACGGAGCAACGGTTACTCCCAGTCCGGGGCTTGTGAACGGCCAGGGGAAGTTTAGCTTTAATTTTCAAAATCTTTCGAACAGTCCTATTCCAATGGGAGTTGTTCCTACTTCAGTTACCATCAGCCTGAATAAGTTTACGCCCATAGTAGACGGTAACGGTATTCCCCAGGTTACCGGTGCTGGAGCTGCGTTCTTCGATTGGACCTACAATGCAGGAACCGCAACGGTGAAAGGTATTCAAAAACAGGATATTCCCGGGGCAACAGACCCAATGACACCTGTAGGAGGACCGGTTGTTGTTGAGGGCGTATTTTCGGCAGCATCCACACCTGCCCAGGCGGGTGCTTCCAATGGGAATGGCGCAAACGTAAATATACAGCAGGGAGCCGGCGGCAATATAAAACTGGATAATGATAATACGGTAGCGTATACGTTCACGGATGGCGCTTTACCCGTTGCATTCGGCTTTACCAGCGCCAGTTTTAGTAACGGAAAATTGAGCGTTCACTGGTCAACATTTACAGAAAATGCGAATAAATCGTTTTCTATTGAATTGTCTAAAGACGGGAAAGCGTTTAGAACAGCGGATGTTGTGCCTACAAAGGCAACAGGTGGTAACTCTACTGCTGAAATTGAATATGAGTATAGTAAAGAGTGGAAAGAGGTTTCAACAGCTTTGGGCTTTTCATTTTGGCAGATGGGCGTGTTGTTACTGTTAGCCATTTCAGTTGTATTATCCGTAAGACAGTCCAAACCAAAAATGATGCTGTTTTCCCTGGTGCTGTTAATGACAGCAGGTAGCATTGGTTGCCGCAAAAACAAAAGAGATGTTGATGCATCAGGCGAATATCCTACGGTTTATTTGCGGATCGGTCAGGTCAATATCGATGGCACGACCACTAATTATTCCAAAGTGATAAAAGTGGTTGCTGAATAGCATAAAGTAGGTTATGTCTGCCCCGTCCTTCTTTTTAGTAAGACGGCCAGTACATGCAATAGAGGGAAATAGGTCCGGAGTTTTCTGGGCCTATTGTTTTATTTAACAGCGTACTTGCCCGGCGAAAGCAGTGCCTGCAAGCAGCATAACCTTCATTGTGCAGGGCCTCGCTTCTGTAGTTGTTATAAATCTTTCATGCAGGAAGCGGATGCTTCGGGCTGGTGTAAAGGCGCTTAACCTGTTTATGCGGCACGCATGAAGTAGCCGTTCTGATGCAGTAAAGAAATATGAGGGGGGGCAGCTTATGCGTAGCAGTTACAATTATCGATATTATTTGAATAATATTCGACATTCTTTATGAGTTGAATATACAAATTATGTAGCATCTTGATGCCGGATTTGAAATGCCCTTTTTACTGGCCTTATCAGGCTGCAGCAATCATCTTTAACGGGCATTTTAATCAGTGAAACGGGTGTCTGTTCATGGATGCTTATCAATAAAGGGTTTCGGTATGGAAACGAAGACAATTAAAGCCGTAAAGGAGGGGAACTATAGGATCTTTTCCGAAGTGTTTGATCGGTTCTGGCGCAAAGTATACCGCTATTTCCTCAAGCAAACTCAAAATGCAGCAGATTCAAAAGATTTAACCCAACGGGTATTTATAAATTTATGGACACACCGGGATGCACTTTCTGAAGAAGGTACATTGAATGAACAAATATTCCGTAATGCACGCCTGACGTTTATTGGCTGGCTGAGCCGGAAATACCGTTTCCGCGACAGCTTTTTAATAACGGAGGATGGAAAACAGGTGGCGTTGTTCGTGCTGGCTGATGATACCTACCAATTGAATCCGGATGTGCTGCAGGCGCTTGAATCATTGCCTCCAAAGGATAAGGAATTGTTTGAGCTCCGGCATGTTGGGGGGTATTCCAATAAAGAGATCGCGATGCTTTTGGGGATTCCTGCTAAGGCGGCCGAAAGGCAACTTTTAAAAGTCAACCGGCAGTTGCAGAAGTTACTTTCGATGTAAAACAGGAACTTTGCCTGCATGATTGATGACCTCGACCTGGATGCACTTCGAAAATTGCGGCGTATAGGGTATTATTTTCGTTATCCCTTGCATCGCGATAATTTTCATGATCTCAGGATCGGCGATCATCTGTATGGGCATTACACGGCAAAACCATTGTATGGCCGGCTTACCGGCGAGGGCCATGTCGACAAATCGGCCGGGTTTAACGGGGATGTGGCGGTTCTTTTCGCTCCGTTAGCGGTAAATGCTCCGGATGATGTGGAATTGCTCATTGCACACTCCAACCTGGAGCATATGACATTGCCTTCGGGAAAACGGAATTGGAAAAAGATCAACGAAATAGCAGTGGCTGCGATAACAAAACGATTAGAAGAAAAATGAACCGGTTCATGGCAGGCTTATATCTTTGTAAAAAAATCATCAGGTAAGAATCTTTCAACTCAGAAGAACGATGTTGTATACAGACCCCACCCCCCAAAACGTACTGGATTATCATGGTAACAATACGCTGTTCATGGTTTGGAATTTTAAGGACAACGTAGATGCCAACGATGCATTCAAAAGACTTTGCGCATTGGTGATCAACCTGAATCATTCTGCAGATGTCCGATTTCAGGATGATAGTGAAAGCTGTGTAATGGGTATCGGGCATGAAGCCTGGTTACGGCTGCAGCTCCCGGCTCCGCTTCCCAAAGAATTGGAACAATTTACGCCCATTGCCGGGGAAAAGCATACCGCTGTGGCAACCAAAGGGGATCTGCATTTTCATCTCCGGTCGTTTAACAATAGAGGCATCTGTTATGATATGGCTGCGGCCATATCCGATGTGTTAACACCCGTGGCGGTATGTGTGGAAGAAGTGCACGGTTTCAGGTATTGGGACGGGCGGTCTATTTTGGGGTTTGTAGATGGTACCGAAAACCCGCATGGGGAAAAAGAGCGGGCTTATTTTGGCCTGGTAGGCGATAGCGACCCAGCGTATAAAGGAGGTAGCTATCTCTTTGTTCAGAAATACATCCACGATCTGAAAGCATTTAAGGCATTGTCCCTGCCCGAACAGGAAGCGGTGTTTGGCCGGCATAAGGCTAGTGATATAGAAATGCCGGATGATGTAAAACCCAAAAATTCGCACAGTGCTGTGGCCAATGTGGGTGATGATTTTAAGGTCATTCGGGATAATATGCCCTTTGGAAATATCGGAAGCAATGAAATGGGTACTTATTTTATTGCCTATGCAAGTACCTTCAGCACGGTTAAAAAAATGCTGGATAAAATGTTCATCGGTGAGCCTGCGGGAAATTATGACCGGCTATTGGATTTCAGCACCGCAAAAACAGGAAGTCTGTTCTTTGTACCAACACTGGATATGCTGGATGATTTTTCATGAGTGTGGAACTTACCGGATAAAAAGTCCAAACAGGCAGAAGCTGTCAGTTGTATAAAGGACTTTATATGCTTCCTTGCAAAGCCGAAAACTACATAATACCTAAAAAAGTATTCGCTTTGGAAAATCCGGGAAAGTGCATTTTCATGATGCCACTCAGATCCTCAATCCTCAATTATGTTCAATTTATGAGGAGGCCGTTGGAATACGAGCTACTTCGGGCTTGATTTATCTTTCGATGCCTTTCCATGAAAAAATTTTCTATACCCAATCCGGATTGCCATCACTCATTACTCCTTGGTTCAACATATTTGAGATCGGGCTTCAAAAGCCTAAAGGGTACAGGCGTTTTGCATGCAACAATAAAGTATCTCTATATAGTGGGTACAAATAAAAAAGCACCTACATTTTTGTAAGTGCTTGATTTTTAAGTGGTCCCACCTGGGCTCGAACCAGGGACCCTCTGATTATGAGTCAGATGCTCTAACCGGCTGAGCTATAGGACCAATGCTGTAAACAGCAAATAATATGTAAAAAGAACCTGGTAATTTGATCATGCCCTGGCGGAACCGGTTTCCTCCGGGGGAGGGCGAAATTAAACAAAATAATCATTCCGCAAGCAGAAAGTTCCATTTTCAGGGAGAAAAGTTTTCCAAGAACAAGGGGGTATTAACCTAATTTTAACCCAAAGACAAGCTATATTTGCGCAACTTAAAATATTTATGAAGAAAATAGTTCTATTCCTGGTTGCCAGCTTTTTATTGGGCGGAGCGTTGTATGCGCAGGTTGATACGTCTGTAGCAGCTGCCGTTGTGGCTGCCAATCCTCCCAAACCTAAAAAGAAGAAGTATGATCTTTCCAAGCGGGCGAATGATCATTTTTTGCTGCAGCTTGGATACACCAACTGGGCGAGCTTGCCAGACAGCATTAAAACCGGAAATCTGCCCCGGAGTATCAACGCGTATTTTATGCTCGACTTTCCATTCAAGAGCAATCAGAAACTGAGCGCAGCCATCGGGTTGGGCATCGGTTCGGATCATATGACCCTGGATAAAAATCTGAATTTTGCAAACGTAAAGGCTACCGGTACACGGCTTCCGTTTAATGATACCGCGCGTTTTGACGTGAAAAAGACGAAACTTTCTACCGCTTACCTGGAGGCTCCCGTGGAATTGCGCTTTGTATCGGATCCGGAACACAGCGATCGTAGTTTTAAAGTGGCGCTGGGTGTAAAATTAGGAACCATGATCAAAGCTGCTACCCGGTCAAGAGTGCTGCAGTCCGGAGGTGACTACGTGCTGAAAGAATCCAGTAAACGTTATTTTAATACCACAAGGGTTGTAGGTACTGCCCGTATAGGCGTTGGCCATTTTACCCTGTTTGGCACCTACCAGTTTACCAAATTGCTGAAAGATGGTGCAGGTCCTGAAATTAAACCGTATACCATCGGGTTGAGTTTTGGAGGACTGTAGGTTTTTACAATTTTTTGATGAGCGGATCCGGAAGGGTCCGCTTTTTTTATGGCGCCAACATTCGATTTTATTATCTTTCGGTGCCCGGGCGATTGTGAAAGCGATGGTTGCATTTATTTAAAAGGCATAGTCAGGCAAAAAATGGTAGCACCGGCAGGAATCCGGCTGCTTGTGGTAACAGTAATGCCGGATCATCAAAACAGGTATATGAAAAGAAAAATCAAATTTTTATTTCCGGGATGGATGGGCATCCTGCTGATGGCATGTATGCTGCTGCCCGCGGTTTCCTTTGCGTACGAGCAACGGAACCTGCTGCAAAAACAGGGCAATGTGCAACAGATCAAAAGCATGCTGCTGCCCCGGCAACAATGGATCCCGTATCCGGCATATACGGACCGCGCCGGATGGGACCGGCTAACCGGTGTGTACAAAAATGCTTTTATTGAAAGAGGCAATGCGGCGTTGGCCTATCAATGGAAAGTGATAAAAGCCACCGACTACCTGGAATATACCCGTAGCGGCTCCCGGGTGGTGATGGAAACACCCCTGAACGAGAATATTACAACAATTGTAAACCTCTTTGCTGCGGAGCTGGCAGAGGGAAAGGGCCGGTACCTCGATCAGCTGGCCAATGGTGTTTTTGCCGCTTGTGAAATGACTTCCTGGGCATTGTCGGCGCACCTGAGCCTGCAGACAAGTAAAATCGGATTTCCGGATCACCGGGAGCAGGTCATTGATCTGATGGCCGGAGATATGGGATCGTTGTTTGCCTGGATCTATTATTATTTTCATGATGCATTTAAAAAAATAAACCCGCTGCTGGAGATGCGGTTGAAAAAAGAACTGGAAGACCGTATCCTGGTGCCTTATATGCAAACAGACCATCTTTGGTGGATGGCCCTGCGGTACAAACCCGGAGACCTGGTAAATAACTGGAACCCCTGGTGCAATTCCAATGTGCTGCAAACATTTGCCCTCATTGAAGATGACCCGGAGAAACTGGCCCGAGCCGTTTACCGGACAATGATGTCTGTAGACCAATTTATCAATTACACCAATGAAGACGGTGCCTGTGAAGAAGGCCCGTCTTACTGGGGACATGCCGCCGGCAAACTTTATGATTATCTTCAGCTGCTGTATGATATTACGGGTGGGAAGATTTCCCTTTTCGGGGAACCCATCATTAAAAATATGGGCACCTATATCTCCCGTGCATATGTGGGCAACGGCTGGGTGGTGAATTTTGCAGATGCCTCCGCAAAGCTTTATCCGGATGCGCCATTGATTTACCGCTACGGCAAGGCGGTGAATAGCGCAGAAATGGTGCAACTGGCTGCGCTTATCCGCAACAGCCGGAAAGAAGGACAGGTACCTGTGGCAGGGAGAGATGCCTACCGGTTGTTTCAAACGCTGCGCTTTGATAACGATCTGGCCGCTGCTACAGCCGCGCACGATATTCCGGCGGTAACCTGGTACCCGCAAACCCAGGTGTGCTTTATGAAGCAGGGAACGCTTTTCTTCGCCGGTAAAGGAGGGCATAACAATGAAAGTCATAACCATAACGACGTCGGTACGTTCAATGTGTACATGAACGATGTTCCGGTGTTTATCGATGCCGGTGTGGGCACTTATACCCGCCAAACTTTTGGTCCGGGGCGGTACTCCATCTGGACCATGCAAAGCGGCTATCATAATGTACCGGTAATTAACGGGTACGAACAGAAGAACGGGGCCGCTTATAAAGCCCGGGATGCGCAATTCCGGGAAGCCACAAAAACCTTTTCGCTGGATATCAGCAAGGCGTATCCCGAAGCCGCCGGCGTAATACGCTGGTTGCGGAGTTACCGGCTTACCAACGGCCTGCTGGAAATAAAAGACCAGTTCTCGATCAACCGTCCGGAAAAGGAAAACAGGGTTCATTTCCTTTGCTATGGCTCCGTAAAAAAGGAAGCACCCGGAAAAATCCTGATCGAGCAGGCGCAGGGCAAAGCCGAATTTATGTACAACAGCCGGGATTTTGAAGCCACCGTTGAAACGGTTCCCCAGGATGATGCCCGCTTATCATCCGTTTGGGGAAAGCAGCTCAGCCGGGTAGTACTGACTGCCCGCAGGTTGCAACAGTCGGGAAGTTATGTGTTCCGGATCCGGCAATTGTAAACAAACAGGATGCTGGATTCAGATACGGAATGCTTTTTATTCTGGAAGACAAGAGATTTTAGAAAAATCATATTCATGCCCACTCTTGAAGAACTGCCGCTTCTGGATTGACAAATTCAAAAATAAATCGTAACATTAAACCGTGAATGGGTAAGAGGTTGTATCATTGGTTTTTTGATACAACCTCTCCTTTTTGAATCAAAGACAGCGTAAAAATGAAGATGAAGCACTTACTGATGACTGTGGGACTGATATCCGCTTGCGGAACGATACAGGCCCAAAAAGAAAATTATGTAGCAATTGCTCCGGGTGAATCTGAAAAACAGATCATCCAAAAAGCAGCCAACGTGGTGCCTACCGCACGACAGTTGCGCTGGCAGCAGCTGGAGCTCACCGCCTTCTTTCACTTTGGCATCAATACATTTACCGGCAGGGAATGGGGCGATGGTAAAGAAGACCCGGCGATCTTTAATCCAACGGCGCTGGATGCGCAGCAATGGGTAAAGACCGTAAAGGATGCGGGCTTTAAACAGGTGATCATCACGGCTAAACATCACGACGGGTTCTGTTTATGGCCCACTGCTACCACAGCACATTCCGTAAAAAGCAGTCCCTGGAAGAACGGGCAGGGCGATGTGGTAAAAGAAGTAGCGGAGGCCTGTAAAAAACTCAATATGGGCTTTGGGGTCTACCTGTCTCCCTGGGACCGGAATGCCCCGGTTTATGGTACCGAAGCCTATAATGATTTCTTTGTACGGCAGCTAACGGAACTGCTTACCCGCTATGGAAAAGTAGATGAGGTTTGGTTTGACGGGGCCAACGGCGAGGGACCTAACGGTAAAAAGCAGGTCTATGATTTTAACCGTTGGTATCAGCTGATACGGAAATTGCAGCCACAGGCAACCATTGCCATTATGGGACCTGATGTGCGGTGGGTAGGCACCGAAACCGGTCGCGGACGCCGGATGGAATGGAGCGTGGTAACCACTAACAACCTGGACCAGGGACAGATTGCTGCAAACTCGCAGCAGGGAATGCTGTTTAAACCCGTTAGCGATCTGAAGGGAGACGATCTCGGAAGCCGCGAAAAAATTGTACAGGCAAAGGGATTGGTGTGGTACCCGGCCGAAACGGATGTATCCATAAGACCGGGCTGGTTCTATCATGAAGACCAGGATAAAAAAGTGAAAACGCCGGAAGAACTGCTGAAGATTTATTTTACATCGGTAGGAATGAACAGTGTGTTGCTGCTGAATATTCCGCCCAACAAACGGGGACTTATCGCCGATGCCGATATCAGATCGCTGCGGGAATGGACGCAGATACGGAACCGGCTTTTCAGCACCAATTACCTTAAAGGGGCAACCATGCTTTGCAGGAATGGAATACGTACCGGTGCCTTGCTGGACGGCAACAATGCCACGCATTTTACCACAACCGGCACGGATACGGCTGCTACCATCCTCTTCAAATTAAAAAAGCCGGCTACCTTCAATGTGCTTTCGCTCCAGGAAAATATCCGGGTGGGACAGCGCGTGGAAAAATTCAGTGCCTGGTATAAGGAGAGCGGTGAGTGGAAACCTTTTGCAAACGAAACCACTATCGGGTATAAACGGTTGCTTCATTTTGCCCCCATAACCGCCGCTGAAGTAAAAATTGAAATAGAGTCGTCGAGGTTAAACCCTGCAATCGCAGAAGCAGGGCTCTACTTCTGTAAGGAACTGGCCGGAACGGGAAATAAGTAATGCCGCGGCCTTTCAAATGCCATTCAGATCTTGTCTGCCGGCAGATGAGGCCTGAATGACATTTGTCTATTGGAAAAACCTGAATCTGGGCAAATGCATTATATTGTATGGAATACACGTGTAAAATACGATGCGCGAACCAGGTAAAACCGGCACCGAAACCGGATCTTCATCAATAGAAGGCAGGTGACTATTGCAATCTCCTGGATATTCAGGAGCCCAGGTCGCCCGGGAGTAGTATTTACACCTGCATATTTTTATCGTTTAGCTGTATCAGATGCCGTGCTCTTCAAAATAGAGCAGTACATGGTCCTTTAAAAAGTTTTCCTGCTCCACCGGGCTCATTACCGGCATTTGTTTGAGCTGCTTAAAATGGGGCCAGCCATCCTTGTCTTTTCCTTCATAAACATAGTAGCCGCTGGGCGTCAGCAAGCTACAAATAGCCACATGCATCAGGTCCTGCTTTTGCTCCTTGGAGAATTTGGGTTTTATCTGTCCGAATTCCTGGATGCCGATCAGGAACAAAAGCGTTTCCATATCCGGCTTTTTCCCAAAACGTTCCACCAATTTTGCTTCCAGGTTCCACCAGCGCACCTGCAGATCATCACTCATTACCATACTGCAAAAGTACAGGGTTATGAAATATCCCGCATAAGGTCTTTTTAGCGCGATCGGATAAGATCGGTTTCGCAGTGCACGCGGTGCAATGATTGCGGGCCTGGAAAAAGGGCGTATTCTATAAAAAAAGGCACGCGTCTTTTTACGGTGGATAGCAACCCTTATCTTTGCAGCCCCAAAAGGAGGGCTACGGCGATCCTTAAAAAAATAAAAATCAGCATGAAAGCGTATAATGTTTTAATAAAATACCGGTTACCGATCAGCATTCTTTTAATCCTTGCGGGTGTATATGTGAATTATGCGGGTAGTTTTTGGCCGGCTTTTCCGTTGTACCTGGTAGGAGCCATTCTTTTATTCAGTCATTTTTTCTTTGGACCGCTGCGCCTGATCCAGGAGTATATGGAAACAGGCGACCTGGACGGTGCTGAAAAAGTACTGAACTCGATCCGCTTCCCGAATCTGTTGTACAAGCCCATCCGCTCCGTATATTATACGCTAAAGGGAAATATTGCGATGAGCAAGCAGGACTTCGATAGCGCCGAAACCATGATGAAAAAAGGACTGGATCTGGGTATGCCCATGAAAGAGGCCGAAGGCGCCAGTTTGCTGCAAATGGGAATGCTGGCTATGCAAAAAGGCAATACCCGCCAGGGCGAAAGTTATATCCGCCAGGCCATTCGTAAGGGATTGCCCGATAAAGAAAATGAAGCGGCTGCTTACCTGCAGATGTGCAGCATTATGATGAATAAACGGGAATTCAGGGCTGCAAAGGATTTCTTCCGTAAAGCCAAAGCCTGCAAACCCACCACACCACAGATCGTAAGCCAGATCAAGGAAATTGAAAAATACATCTCCCGGATGCCGGGATAGCCGTATGCAGCATTGCGCATTCCGATTTGAGAACCGGCATGCAGCCATTCGTACCCGTTTTATTGACCATCAGCAGGGTTTTCTACCGATAACAGATAACACTGGTGGACGGAAGTGTTTTCCTGTTTAACTGAAAAAATGGTTGTTAGTGGTGGTACCGGACAAGCGCTTTATGTGTTGAAATCAAATCTCAGTTCCCGAGTCAATGTCGTTTACGAAGCGTTTTTTTTATTATTGCCGCAGATACGCTGATGGCGCCTGCGGTGCTATTTGGGGTGCGATTAAAGCCGGTACCAGATCTGCGCAGCTGCGGCTCTAACGCAACGGCATTAATGCCCGAATCTCAACACCCAAAACTATTTCGGCGGCGGTTTTAAATTGATTTCCGGTTCCAGTGTCCAGTTGGCTTTAAAATTAAGCTTGCGGTCCAGGGGCACGATGATCTCCGGTTGTATATGTTTGTAAAAATCTCCCGGATCCCATTTGCCGTTCCCGTTCCGGTCAAAAAGCACCTGCAGGTCATAGTCGCCCGGGGTGTACAGGTCAATTTCGAGGATATTGGAGCGAAGCGGGAAGGCGTTTTTCAGCTGATCGCCCTGCGAAACCAGCAGCACGGGGTGAACCGAAGTATCCAGGTTGTTAAACGTAAGCCGTGCCTGTCCGTAATCTTTTCGCGACAGTGTGTTGAATTTCAGCGTGTCTGGCTTTAACAGCCCCCGGTCCAGGCTGTCGGAAGCAAAATCCTTTGGCAGGATCAGGTTATATCGTTTCCCTTCTTCCCACTGTATATTCATTGTAATGATCCTCCGGGTGCTGTCTAGCGTAAATTTATATCCGGTAGCAGGGGTAAAATTACTATCGGTGGTCAGGATCATTTTTTCCGGGAAAAAGTTCTTTAAGGAATTGGCAAAACTGATCTGCAGGGGCGACAGCAGGTCCTGCTGCTGTGCCTGTAAATTGGTTTGGAATTTCAGGCGTTTTTCTTTTTTGTCGAGCTCCGGTTCCTCGGCGGTTGCGCCGGCCTGCTTCTCTTCTTCCTGTACATAAGCATACAACCGTACCGGTGGCGGGGGAACCGGGCGTATAACGATCGGGGTATCGGCAAAAGCAAATACCTGCTGTTTGCTGGTATACATATAAGCCCCGCCTTCACTCTTAAGGGCATAAAGCCGGTAGGTGCCCGGGCGCAGGTACCGGAACAGGAAGTCGCCGGTACTGTCCAGCTTGGCAATATACTCCGGATTGTGTTTAAAAACGGCGCTGTCTTCCAGGTCGGAATGCAGCATTACCGTTAAGGTAGAATCCGGTTTTACGGTTTTCGCCATTTTTACGTTGCCGCTTAGCTGCAGCGAATCAAAGTAGTCACCGGTGGTTACCACGTATAACATGTCCTTGGCCTTATTGCCTTCGGTAATATCTTTAATTACATTGGTAAAATTGAGTACATAGGTGGTGTTTTCTTTCAAGCTGTCCTTGAGCCGTACGGTTACTGTTTTCAGCTTGCGGTCTACCTGCGGAATGGTTTTCGGCAGGGGGGATATGACCAGGTTCTGATATACATCATTCAGATCTACATACTCGTCAAAGTAAAAGGTGATCCGCTGCTGGTCAAAATGCTTGGTTTTATTCGGAGGGGTTACCCGAACGATCTGTGGCGGCAGACTATCTTTTGGCCCTCCCGTAGGGGCGATAATATTGGCACAACCACCGCCTGAATAGATCAACACAATCACAGCAGCAGCAACAAAAAACAAACCCGAAAGACGCTTTATTTGCATATGAATTGCAAACATAATCGCTTTTGGGGAAATGAAACGCTCCCCGTTGCTTAGTGATTGTTAATATCTGCGGTTTTTGAAGCGGGCGTCATTTGCGTAATCTTCCGCTTATACCAGCTAACGGGTGTTTTGACGGTGCTGAATTGATACGGCAAAGCCCCGCATTTTCTGTTTTCCGGTGTATCTTTGCAAGATGCAGTTTTCTTCCGGTTTATTGGAATCAGCGGTCAATGAGTTTGCAAAACTTCCGGGCATTGGTAAAAAAACAGCGCTTCGGCTGGTGCTGCACCTGTTGCGGCAGGAGCCGGGAGAAGTGAGCCGGTTTAGTGAAACCATCGACAGGATGCGCAGGGATATTTGTTTTTGTAAACGTTGTTTTAATGTGGCAGACGGTGATTTTTGCTCGGTTTGCTCCAATTCGCACCGGCAACAGCACACCATTTGCGTGGTAGAAACCATCCGGGATGTGATCGCCATCGAAAGCACCCAGCAATACAATGGTACCTATCATGTACTGGGAGGGGTTATTTCCCCGCTGGATGGGGTGGGGCCTGACCAACTGAACATCGGATCGCTGCTGCACCGGGTAGAACATGAAAAGACGGAGGAGCTCATTTTTGCCTTAAATCCTACCATCCAGGGCGATACCACCATCTACTATATCCAGAAAAAGCTGCAGGATCAATCGGTCCGTATCACCACCATTGCCCGGGGAATTGCCTTTGGTGGCGAGCTGGAATACGCGGATGAATTAACCCTGGGCCGCAGCCTGCAAAACCGGCTTCCGGTGGAAAAATATATGAGCCGGTAAGTGCAGGTATCATCGGTCAGCCATCAGATTAAGGGTTTCAGGTGTGAAGTTCCAGGGTTCACGTTCGCTCCGGAACAAAAGTGAACAGCTGCGATTCACAAGGGTTTCAAATGCTTGTTCCTTGTTGGGCCGGTTTGATCCCTGGCGCTTCTTCTCAATTCTCGATTCTCAATTCTGAAATCTGATAACTAAAAAACCGTACCTTTGCACCCGCAGGCGGATTTGTTTATTGTTCAGCCTGTTTAAAAATCTGAACTAATAAACGTTAGAATTCCTGCTAAAGATTTTCCACGTTTATTTTTTTGGGATTACAGATTCCGGCAACACTGTTGCCACTAATAAAATTTTGTATAATGAGCAAAATAAAGGAACTGTTACAGCAGCGCATACTGGTGCTGGATGGTGCTATGGGTACCATGATCCAGCGGTATCGGTTAACAGAGGAAGACTACCGGGGTAACCGGTTTCAGAACTGGCACTCGGATGTAAAAGGAAACAACGATCTGTTGAGTATTACGCGGCCGGATGTGATTAAGGCCATTCATAAAGAGTACCTGGAAGCCGGATCGGATATTATCGAAACCAATACGTTCAGCTCCACCTCCATTGCACAGGCAGATTATGATATGCAATCCCTGGCGTATGAGCTGAATGTGGCGTCTGTAAAATGCGCCCGTGAAGCCATCGACGCCTTTGTGAGCGAGCATCCGGGTACCGGACCGAAGTTTATTGCCGGTGCGATCGGACCGCTGAACAAAACGCTTTCCCTGTCGCCGGATGTAAATAATCCGGGTTACAGGGCCGTAACCTTTGACGAGGTGGTGGCGGCCTATACCGAACAGATTCACGGATTGATAGACGGGGGAGCGGATCTGCTGCTGATCGAAACCATTTTTGATACACTCAACGCAAAAGCGGCCATTTTTGCTGTCAAGCAATTTTTCAGGGATCACCCGGAGAAGGCAACCCGTTTCAACAACGGTGCCGAGGGTGCGCCGGTGATGATCAGTGGTACAATCACGGATGCGTCCGGCAGAACCCTGAGCGGGCAAACGCTGGAGGCCTTTTATATTTCGGTGGCCCATGCAAGTCCGTTGAGTGTGGGCCTGAACTGTGCGCTGGGAGCAAAGGAAATGCGTCCGCATGTGAGCGAGCTGGCACACCTGGCCGGCTGTTATGTGTCTGCCTACCCCAATGCCGGCCTGCCCAATGCAATGGGCGAATACGACGAACTTCCGGAGCAAACGGCCGCCTTCCTGGAAGATTGGGCTAAAGAGGGGTATGTGAATATTGTAGGCGGCTGCTGCGGCACTACACCGGCACATATTGCGGCCATCGCCAAAGCTGTAAAAGACGTAACACCGCGAACGGTACCGGTGGCTGCGTATAATTAATGGACGGTGATAAACTGCAAACGAACGATATTATAAAATTTTAGCGCCGCTTTGTGTCTTCGTACCGCTGTGGCTCAAATGAGTATTCATGTCAGCAACTGTAAAAATTCATTCTTTCTTAAGTTTATCCGGGCTTGAACCATTGGTGGTAAGGCCTGAAACGAATTTTATAAATGTTGGGGAACGTACCAACGTAACCGGCTCCAAGAAATTTGCCCGCCTGATCCGCGAAAACAAATACGAGGAAGCACTGAGCGTAGCACGCCAGCAGGTGGAGAACGGAGCACAGGTGATTGATATTAATATGGATGATGCCCTGCTGGATGGGGTGCAGGCCATGACCACCTTTATCAACCTGGTGCAGAGTGAGCCGGACATTGCCAAAGTACCCGTGATGATCGACTCTTCCAAGTTCGAGATCATTCAGGCCGGTCTTAAATGTGTACAGGGCAAATGTATCGTAAACTCGATCTCCATGAAAGAGGGCGAGGCGAAGTTTATAGAACAGGCAATTATCTGCAAAAGCTTTGGTGCTGCAGTAGTGGTGATGGCTTTTGATGAACAGGGCCAGGCGGATACCAAAGAGCGGAAGGTGGAGATCTGCCACCGGGCCTATAAAATACTGACCGAAAAAGTAGGGATCGCTCCGCAGGATATCATTTTTGATCCGAATATTTTTGCCATCGCCACGGGATTGGAAGAGCACAATAACTACGGGGTCGATTTTATTGAAGCGGTAAAGGAGATCAAAGAACGGATGCCTGCTGTAAGCATCAGCGGTGGGGTGAGTAATTTGTCGTTTTCTTTCCGGGGTAATGAACCGGTGCGGGAAGCCATGCATGCGGTGTTTTTATACTACGCCATAAAGGCGGGTATGAATATGGGCATTGTGAATGCCGGGCAGCTGGTGGTATACGATGAAATTGAACTGCAGTTGCGCGAGCTGTGTGAAGATGTGATCCTGAACCGCAACAATGAAAATAATGAGGCCACTGAAAAACTGCTGGCCTTTGCCGAAACCGTAAAGGCCTCCGGCAAGACAGAAAAGAAGGACCTGGCCTGGAGAAATACTCCGGTGGAGGAGCGGCTGAAACATGCACTGGTAAACGGTATTACGGACTATATCGATACTGATACAGAAGAGGCCCGCCTGAAATACCCGCGGCCGCTGGATGTAATTGAAGGACCACTGATGTCCGGGATGGATGTGGTCGGCGACCTGTTTGGTTCGGGTAAAATGTTCCTGCCACAGGTGGTAAAAAGCGCAAGAGTGATGAAGAAAAGTGTGGCCTGGCTTACTCCTTTTATTGAGGAAGAAAAGCTGGCGAATCCTGATGTCAATGATGATGCGGCCCCTACCATCCTGATGGCTACGGTAAAAGGAGATGTGCATGATATCGGTAAAAATATCGTAGGCGTGGTACTGGCCTGTAACGGATATAAGATCATCGACATGGGAGTGATGGTACCTACCGATAAAATACTGGATACTGCTGAAAGGGAAAAAGCCGATATCATCGGGCTTAGCGGGTTGATTACACCCTCCCTGGATGAGATGGTAAATGTGGCACATGAAATGCAGCGGCGTAATATGCCGCAGCCCTTGCTGATTGGCGGAGCTACCACTTCCCGCATGCACACAGCGGTGAAGATTGCCCCGCAATTTGATAAAGGAGTGGTGCACGTACTGGATGCTTCCCGCAGCGTAACCGTCGTAGGTTCACTGTTAAATCCCGAACAGAAACCGCAGTTCCTGGCAAACATCCGGACTGAATATATCAAACTGGCGGAGGATTTTGCCAGCAAGCGAAAGGTAAAGGAATTCCTTCCGTTTGGTGAGGCGCAGAAGAATAAAGTAGCTATCGACTGGACCGGGTTTCAGCCGGTGACACCTTCTTTTACCGGTGTGCGTACGTTTAATCATTACGACCTGTCGGAGATCCGGAAGTATATCGACTGGCAGCCGTTTTTTATTTCCTGGGAGCTGCATGGCAAGTTTCCGCAGATACTGGAAGATCCGGTGGTAGGAAAAGAGGCTACAAAGCTATACCAGGATGCCAATAAAATGCTGGATCAGATCATTGCTGAAAAATGGCTCACTGCACAGGGGGCTGTCGGATTTTGGCCGGTAACAAAAACGGCGGATGATACCGTGCTTGTGCAGGAAAGCGAAGGGAAAACCATACCGCTTCAGTTCCTTCGTCAGCAGATAAAAAAGGCAGCGGGGCAGCCCAACCTGAGCCTGGCAGATTTTATCTGCCCATCCCTAGAGGGTGATTTTATCGGTGCTTTTTCAGTAACCATACAAGGGATCGAACCTCATTTGGAGCGGTTCATCGCACAGAACGATGATTACGGAAAGATCAACCTGCAAGCGCTTTCCGACCGTTTTGCAGAGGCTTTTGCCGAGCTGCTCCACGAAAAGGTGCGGAAGGAATTATGGGGGTATGTAAAAGAGGAGACATTGTCGAACGAAGAGCTGATCCAGGAAAAATACCGCGGTATCCGCCCGGCCCCGGGTTACCCGGCCTGCCCGGATCATACCGAAAAATATAAATTATTCAACCTGCTGGGCGGCGAGGAAAATACCGGCATCCACCTGACCGAATCCCTGGCCATGTACCCTGCTTCTTCCGTATGCGGCTGGTATTTCAGTCACCCGGAGAGCAAATACTTCGGGGTTGGAAAGATCCAGGAAGACCAGTTCCTGGATTACGTACAACGCAAGGAAATGCCGGAAGATGACCTCCGGCGTTGGCTCCGCCCGGTGCTGGAATAAAAGAGTTACCCTTCCAGCTCCCGCAGCAGCGAATCAAAATAATGATCGAAGGAGGCCGTGGCATAGCCCAGGAGGCGGCCGTTCTTT
Organism: Niabella pedocola; assembly: GCF_021044425.1. Classification (GTDB taxonomy): domain Bacteria; phylum Bacteroidota; class Bacteroidia; order Chitinophagales; family Chitinophagaceae; genus Niabella; species Niabella pedocola. The sequence continues at coordinate 227,265 of NZ_JAJNEC010000006.1, forward strand.
CCCAGTTCGGAGGATACGATGGATGCCTTCTCCCGGATCTGCGTCATGCAATAGGTATTGATGGCCTGCTGCATCGGCAGGGTGATGTATTGCCGGGCTTCTGCAATTTTACCGCCCAGGATGATCAGTTCCGGGTTAAATAATTGAATAAGCGTTGAAATACCCTTTCCCATATTGGTGCCGATATTGGACAATAATTTAATGGCATATTGATCACCGCGGTTGGCAGCCTTAATGACCACTTCTGCTTCAATATTGTCAATTTCTTTTTCAGAAAGTTCAGCCAGTATGGAGTTCTTGCCGGATAAGATCCCCTCCTTCGCCATCTTGGCCAGTGCCAATCCGGAAGCCACTGTTTCCAGGCAGCCATGTTTGCCGCAGTAGCATAAGTCGCCGTTGTCGATAAAGGGAATATGCCCCATCTCTCCCGAAAAACCCGAAGCACCCTGGCGCACTTTTCCATCCATGATAATACCCAGTCCAACCCCCCAGTCCATCAGCAATACCAGCGCATTCCTTTTGCCCAGGGCCAATCCGTGCCGCAGTTCTGCCAGCGCCGTGCCTTTTACATCATTCTGTAAAACCACGGGCAGGTTGAATTTTTCTTCAAAGGCATGCTGGAGCGTTTTCCCGGGAATATCGTTGGTAAGATAGCTGTAGTTTTCGCCCTGGAAAGAATCTACCAGTCCCGGCATACCAATGCTTACGCCGATCAGGCGGCTCTTGTCGATACCGGACTGATCCAGCAGTGATACCGCCATCTGGTGTACCTGGTCGATCCCCTGCCGGTCTTTAGATAAGGTATGCACCGTGGTTACAATGGGCGTGCTCTCTTTGTGCACGTTATCCATAATGACCATCTTTACACTAAACAGTTCAATATCGATACAAAGGGTATACAGGGATCCAGCCTTTAACCCAAACAGGTCGGGTTTACGGCCACCCATGGATTTTCCAAAGCCCCTTTTTTCGATCCATTGCTCCTTGCTGAGCTCACCCAGCAATTTGAGGGTAGTGGGGGTACTTATCGACAGGGCTTTACAGATTTCTCCTACGGATGCAGCATCCACTTCATACAGGTATTTTAGCAGCCGTACTTTAAAAAGGTATTGCTTCCTGCTTTCGGACAGCAGCAAGGGTTGTTCGCTCTCTACAATCGTTTTTGATTTCATGATCCAGTCTGTTTCGTTAAGGCTACCGAAAATAGCTAAACTTATTTTAAAAATTTAATCAAGAATGGAAAATCGATCAAAAATTAAAGAAGTTTTGCTTATTAAATGTTTTTTTTACTTGAATTCTATATTAATTATGTGTAATAGGGTATGATTGTAAAAGTTTTTTAATTCTCCGGGATATTTCCTGCTATTTCTGGTCCGGAAATCATAAAAGAGGAGAGAAAAAGAAAAAAAGAAGTCAAAAGCTATTAAAAATAACAGCGGGTTAATGAGATAAGCCTTATTTTTACGCATCGGAATCCAAAACTGACCCGGGAAACAATCAAAAAGATATTTGAAACAGGTGTCGGTGTGCATATTGTACGCCGGGTAACACTATATGGCTACTCTTAGCCCTCTAAACAGCAGGCCGCCGGTACGATACATCCGGCGGCTATCTTTTTTTGTAAGTAAGTTTTACGGGTACCACCCCGTCGTTCAGCATACCAATCTTTCTAGCCGGTTTTTTGCTAAGATCGATGATGCGCCCCTGCACAAAAGGGCCACGGTCGTTGATGCGGACTTTTACATGACGGCCGTTTTTCAGGTTGGTCACTTTAACGGTGGTACCAAAAGGCAGGGAGGGATGCGCCGCCGTTCGTTTATTTTGACGGAATATTGCACCGCTGGCCGTTTTCCGGCCGATAAAACTGTCTGCATAATACGAAGCCTTGCCGGTTTCGCTGATTTTTCGGCTGCAGGAGAACAGCACCAACAGCAACAACAGCAACGGCAGTAGCCGGAGTATACGGCCTTTCATGAGGCGTTCTGTTTATTTGCGTAGGCAAACTTAAGGTAGATCATGGTCAGCGACAGGCAAAGAATGACGGCATTGGTCAAAATAATGACCCAGTCGTTTTTCAGGGCGCCATAAATGATCCAAAGGATCTCGTTTACGGCGGCGATGATAAACATCATCAGTGAGATGTCTTTTACCGATTTGTCGCGGATCGTTTTCAACACCTGGGGTAAAAACGTAAGGGTGGTAATGGCGCCGGCCACATACCCCAAAATATCAACTCCGGATACCATCAATGACATAATTGAAAAGTTGAATTATTGCTGAATAGGCTTCCGGGCTGTAACCACCGGTTTTTTGTCGTAATAGGGACTCAGGTCTATGATTTCCACTTTCCTGAATTCAACAGGATGCCCTTCACTTTGTAAGGAGATATAACCCGATTGCAAAAGCTGGCCGTCTTTTTTTACCGACGGATCAAAATGGGTTACACTGCCGCCGCCGATCTGTGGTTTCTGATAAACCAGCACCGTATCGCCATTGGCGATATGCTTGATCACAGAATCGCCCAGTACCAAAATTTCTGCCCGCACCCATTCTTCATTGCGGAAGGTTTTTGAGGTAGAGTTGATACAATGCTGCGTTACCAGCTTGCCGTTCATTTCCACGTTGGTTCCGGGCGTGCACAAATTACAGGTGCTTCGTTCACCGGTAGCGTCTCCGCCCAGCAGTTGCACTTCAATTGAAATCGGAAAGTCCTGGTCCTTACCCATGGTAGCAGGTGGCTGGCAATGGATCATCACGCCGCTGTTCTTATAAGCCCAGCCGGGCGCACCGGTATTTTGTTTGCCTACAAAACGGTATTCCACCGCCAGCAGGTAATAGGAAAAAGGCGCCTTATAGAACAGGTGGCCAAAACGTTCGTCGAAGGTTTTATAATGATCATAATTAACCGTAAGCCTTTTATTCACTACGCGGAAGGTGTTGCCGTAGTTATCGCCATAGGCATAACCGGTGATCTTGGGTGTCCAGCCGGTAAGATCCTTGCCGTTAAAAAGCTGCACCCATTTTCGCGGAAAATGTTCCTGTGCATTTGAAAAAACACTAATGGCTGATAAAAAGACAAGGAAAAGGATCCGCATAAAAAGAATTTTTTAAAATTACGATATCGAACTTTTAAAGATACTATTTTATAAAATCCCCGCAAAAATGAGTAGCCGTTCCTGTTTCACTTTGAATTTCAACAGGACTCCAAATCAGATAAGGCCAGTGAACCGCACCGGTATTTTATCTGATTGTTAATTTTCCGGAGTTAATATAAAGGCAACAGGAGAAGGATAGTTTTGAAAGCAAATATCCGTTTATGCAATACTTCCGGAGCCTTATCGGTCAGCACAGGACGTTTGCCGGTATCCTGTTGCTCTTTGCTTTTTTGCTGGCGTTTCCCAGTCTGCTGGTCCCCAAGGAACACAGTTTTTTCTGGTTGAATTTTTTTCATTGTAAAGCGCTGGATCATTTTTTTATTACTTATACCTATGCGGGCGACGGGCTCTTTTCGCTTTTCCTGGCCCTGCTGCTCTTTGTACTGAATAACCGGCTGCTGGGCTTTCGCATATTGCTGGCTTTTCTGATTTCCGGGCTCATTGCCCAGGTATTAAAGAAGGCGGTGCATCTGCCAAGACCCATGGCTGCGCTGGGTACAGATACCTACCGCCATTTTATAGATGGCGTTACCCATTCCGGGTATAACAGCTTTCCATCCGGGCATACGACATCCGCCTTCGCCCTGGCGTTGCTGTGCGGGCTGCATACCCGGCACACGGGCTTCCGGTGGTTGTTTTTTTTCCTGGCCTGTATGGTGGGGTATTCGCGCATTTACCTGGGGCAGCATTTTTTGCCGGATGTATTTGTGGGCATGCTGATCGGCAGTGCCACCGCCATCGGGGTATATGCTTCTGTACAATGCCCGTTCTGGCTTAAAAAGAGACGTGCCGTATCCGGGGCAGAAGGCGTACCTGCTTAACGTTTTCTATGGAACGGTTTCAGAAAAAAGTACTGTATCTGATTGCAGGAGTTATTTTCTGTAAGTTGTTGTTATCAGTGCTCCTGGAACTGGGCAACGACGAAGTATATTACCTGGCGTATGCACAGCAATGGCAATGGAATTATTTCGATCATCCGCCGCTGGTGGCATGGGTGATCAACCTCGGGTCGCTTAACCTGCTGCTCCGGCAGGAACTGTTTCTGCGTTTGGGGTTCATCGGTATCGGCGGGCTCAATACCTGGCTGATATTTACCATCGGGCGCAAACTGTACAATGCGTATGCAGGGTGGATCGCAGCACTGCTGTTTACGGCTTCTGTTTATGCCGGTATGATCAGTGGTTTTATGATCATGCCGGATGCTCCTTTATTGTTGGGTTGGTTGCTGGCGCTATCGCTGGCACTGGATCTGTGCGGTAATACGGACCGCAACCGGCAACGCCGCTCTCTGCTGTTGTTTGGCCTGGTATGCGGACTGGCGGTTATGAGCAAACTGAGTGGCGTACTGCTGTGGGCCGGACTGGGTATTTACCTGCTTGGGAACCGGAGCTCCCTGTTTAAAGAACCGGTGCTGTATCTGTCGCTGCTGCTTACGCTTGGCATAACGTTGCCCATTACCTGGTGGAATATGAATAATGGCGGCGGTGGCACCGGTTATCATGCAGGGCGTATTACCCTTGAACATGTTCCCGTGCGCGTCGATCGTTTTTTGCGGGAGGTGCTGGCGGAAATGGGTTACAATAACCCGGTGTGCTGCGTTCTGGGAATTTTGGGCGCGGTGTACTGCAGGCGTACCGGGCTGCTGTGCCGGCAGCGGCAATGGCTGCTGTATAGTTTTATGCTGCCCCTGATGCTGTTGGTATGGTTTTTTTCATTGTTCCGGGATGTGCTTCCGCATTGGACGGGCCCGTCGTATGTAACCCTGTTCTTGTTTGGTGCCGTATATCTGGCCCGCCGGTATGAGGCCGTAACGGTTTGGCCCCGGGTCGTACGGTGGGCCAATGTATTAACTGCTGTGGCTGTACTCCTGATTACGGTGGCTTCCTTCCTGCTTCCGGTGGCCTTTTCGCCAAAACCGGTACCAAAAACAGGAACGGGGGATCTGATGCTGGATTTTACCGGGTGGAAAACATTTGCGGCTGGCTTTGACTCCCTGTACCGGAAAGACCAGGCACAGGGCGTAATGTTGCCGTCGGCCTTTGTGCTTTCGGATTACTGGTTCCCCGCTGCCCATCTGAACTGGTACCTGGCAGCAGCCCGTCATTACCCGTTTATGGCCGTGGGCACGTTGAACGAGATCCATCAGTTTGCGTGGCTCAACCGGCAGCGCCCGGGTTTAAAAACCGGCAGCGATGCCTATTACGTTACCGTATCGAACTATGACCGGGGGCCTTCCGGCCGGCTGGTGGAAAGCTTTAAGAAAAACGCAGGTACGGTAGTACTGCCCCAGATCCGTATGGGACGTGTGGTGCGTTATTTTTACATTACCCGGCTCCGGTACTACAAAGGGGGAATTGGTGCCAATGGCATTCCAAATTAGGCGGCTAACGTTTTTCAAACAGCCAGGGAATACGCCAGCGTTTTTTTATCTTATAGTTTGCCGTGATGTACTGGCGGATATGATGCATGGCTTCTTCTATATCGTCTGTAAGCAGCACCAGGTCCAGGTCTTCTTTTGAAATGGTGCCCTGGGCCGCCATACTTTCGATGGCTACCATCAGCTCTTTATAAAACTCTTTTCCAAACAATACAATGGGAAACTGGGTAATGGTTTTGGTCTGGATCAGTGTTACCGTTTCAAAAAATTCATCCATGGTACCAAAGCCACCCGGCATAATGATAAACGCATAGCTGTATTTTACCAGCAACACCTTACGTACAAAAAAATGTTCGAAAGTTACCGATGCGGTAAGGTATTTGTTATAGTGTTGTTCAAAAGGTAGTTTAATGTTACATCCCACCGATTCTCCGCCGTTTTCAAAAGCTCCCCTGTTGGCTGCTTCCATGATACCCGGGCCGCCGCCGGTCATAGTGGTAAAGCCCAGTTCCGCAATCTTTTTCCCAAACTCTTCCGCTTTTTTGTAATAAATATGATCTTCCTTAAAACGGGCCGATCCAAAAACGGTGATACAGGGCCCTACAAAATGAAGGGTCCGGAAGCCTTTTAAAAACTGCCACAGTACATGAAAGGCAAATCCCAGTTCATAGGTTCTGCTTTTAGGGCCGTCTAAATAGATATGTTCCTTGGCCGGGATGATCCGTTCGGCGCTCCTGCTCTTTTCTTTTGGATCCATATATTGTCTTATCAGGGATACGAATATAACTTATATAATTTTTTAATAACGAAATCCTTTTATTTTTGTTTTGTTTAATCAACAGTACTCTATACGATGCGTATTATAAGCTATAATGTTAATGGGATCCGTGCGGCCATAAAGAAAGGCTTTTGCGATTGGCTGAAGACCGATCCGGCGGATATAATCTGCGTGCAGGAAACAAAAGCTCTCAAAGATGATGTAGACACCCGTATATTACGGGACCTGGGCTATGAGGATTACTGGTTCTCTGCCCAGAAGAAAGGTTACAGTGGCGTGGCCGTATTTACCAGGATAAAGCCAGACAATGTGCTTTACGGAACCGGCCACCAAACCAGTGACGAAGAGGGACGGGTGTTGCAAATGGACTTTGGAGATATCCGGCTGATCAATGCCTACTTTCCAAGCGGTACCAGCGGTGATCTGCGGCAGGCCTTCAAATATATGTGGCTCGATGAGTTTTATACCTATCTTTCGGAACTTAGCAGAACCGTACCCAGGCTGGTGCTTTGCGGCGATTATAACATTGCCCATGAAGCGATCGATATTCATGATCCCAAGGGAAACAAAAACTCTTCAGGCTTTCTTCCGGAGGAACGGGAATGGATGACGAAGTTCCTGAAGAACGGGTTTAACGATACCTTCCGTATGATACATCCGGATGAACCGCACCGCTACAGCTGGTGGAGCCAGCGTTTCCCTACCGTGCGGCTCAATAACAAAGGATGGCGCATCGACTATATTACGGTTACGGATGCATTAAAGAAAATGGTGGAAGATGCAGAGATCTATCCGGATGTAAAGCATAGCGACCACTGTCCTGTTTACTTAAAACTGAAGTAATGATGAAACCTGCATATATATGGAACATTACCACTAAAGTAGCTGCTGCGGCTCATGAACGCTGGTTTACCTGGCTTAAAGAAGAATACATACCGGCCTTTCTGGCTACGGGATGTTTTTATGACGCCATGATCTTAAAACTGATGCAACAGGAAGAGGATGGAGACCCTACCTACGCGGTGCAGTTCTATGCCCCGTCTGCGGCCAATTACAGGCAGTTTGCCGAGTTGCATTATGCGGCATTAAAAACAAAAATGAGAGCCACCTGGGGTACCGACTGCTATAGTTTTGAGTCGGCTTTACAGGTTGTGAATTGAATGTGCATAACATTTTCGAAGGGGCACTGAATGTTTGAAATTATTTGTATATTCCCTAAAAGCCTTGCTCCGCGTGGATTTCAGGCGGCATAGCCCTGAAAGTGTTGCCTGTGGCGGGTTTCAGGAAGTTTGATGATTCCGGGGCTGTTATAATACCGGTTGTTTTTTTGCTGGAAGGCTTGCCTGTAGCGGGTTTCCGGGGTAATTAAATAAATCAAAAAATTTGAGGTTTTTTGTTACTGTCATTAAAAACCCTCTAATTTTGTTTCGTTATAAAAAACACTCTTTTAAATATTTTATTATGAACAAAGCAGAATTGATCGACAAATTATCCGGAGATGCCGGTATTACAAAAACGCAGGCAAACGCAGCTTTAGATTCTTTTGTAGATGCCGTAACAAGAACATTGAAAAAAGGTGATAAAGTTACGCTGGTAGGTTTTGGAACATTTTCTGTAACCAAAAGAGCAGCACGTAACGGCCGTAACCCACAAACTGGCGCTGTGATCAAAATCAAAGCAAAAAAAGTTGCCCGCTTCAAGGCTGGTAAAGAACTTTCTTCTAAGATCTAACAGCTTGCTGAAAAAAAAATGGATGCTCCGTAATCTGGATTACGGGGCATTTTTATTGCATCTGTTTTCCTTTGGATAGCCGGTTTTACAATTTCATCGGCGTATTTGGAGGTAAAAAGACAAGAAACCGTACATTTGCAAAAATTTAAACCATGGGAAGAGGAGATAAAAAAACCGCAAAAGGAAAGCGTTTCCAGGGATCATTTGGCAAAAGCCGCCCTGCAAACCCCAAGAAGGCAAAAGCCGCCGCAAAGAAAAAAGAAGAGGCTTAAGGGTTGATGGTTTATAGATCATGGATCATAGACCTGCTATGAACTGTGATCTATAGGCTATGAACAAGTTATGTACGCTCAGACGATCTGTTTGGGCTTTTTCTTTTTCCGCCTTCTGCCATACCACACCAAAAAACCCGTTACCGGGAGGGAGGCGCAGATGAGGCTTGCCACAAAGGCGATGATTTTTGTGGGCAGCCCTAAAATGGCGCCTACATGCACATCATAATTGGCTCCCACCGCTTTTTCCCCCAGATTTTTTTCTTTATAGTTATAGTTTTTTAGAAGTGCGCCCGAGTTTTCATCAAAGATCAGCTGGTGCATAATATGATAGGAATAGCCCAGCTGTTTCACATAAATTGAAAAGTTGGGGTGCTCATGGTCGTCCATATGTTCATTGCCCAGGTCAATCGAATAGCTGAATGCTGTTGGATAAAGCGCTTCTACCTGGTGCGCCATTTTGTCGATAGTGTGCGTATTGCGCAGGCTGTCCGGGGCCTTGGTGGTGATATGCGAAAAATCAGGCATCGTGGTTTTTCCGCCGGAGAAACCAAAATAAATAGCGTTCTGGATAAAGGCAAACGCATAGAAGAGCCCTGTTATGGCAAGGAGCAATGCAATAAAAGAAGCATAAAATCCAAGGATACTGTGCAGGTCGTAATTTTTCCGGCGCCAGGCCTTTACATTTTTCCATTGAAACCAGAAGCGCTGTTTCCGCGCCTTCTTATTTTTGGGCCACCAGAGGATGATGCCCGTAATGAGCATAACAAGAAAAATAAGTACCGGTATGCCGGTAACATATTTACCCCAGCCGCTGTTTAGCAAAAAACTCCAGTGAATGATTTTAACGATGTTGAAGAAACCGTTTTTTTCATCATAAACTGCAAGTACCTTGCCGGTGAACGGGTTTACATAAACCGATTTGTAAATGATATATTCGCTGAAATAGTTCCATGCACGGGGATTGGTTTCATAATAAAAGAACTGGTAAGAACGTTTTTTGTCAACAGGTACATCCACCCAATGCACCTGGTAAGGCTCGCGGCATTGCTGCTGCACCATTGTTTCCAGTGTTTTAAGCGGAAGAACGGTCTTTGTTTCAATGGACGGTTCATGATGAAAGATGGCATTTTTGCGCAGCTGGTTTTCGATCTCATCTTTAAACACATACAGGCACCCCGTAATGGCGATGATAAAAACAAGAATGCCAACGGCCATCCCCAGCCACAAATGTAGCCTGGACGCCCATTTTTTAAAAAAGCCCGGGGTCTTTTTCCTGTTCCGGTTTTCCTTGGAAAGGGGTGCGGAAACCTTCTCTGTATCCATAGTTAAAACAAAAATCGGTTACGATACTGCAATATCTTTTCGTAATCCGGAGTTTTGTTTACGAGATCGGGAATTTTTCCTGTAATAGGGGGGATCAGGGCGCCAGGCGCTCAATTTTCCATTGCTGGTCGGCCTGCAGGGTATAACGCAGCCGGTCATGCAGGCGGCTGGGCCTTCCCTGCCAGAATTCTACCGTGCCGGGAGTTACCAGGTAACCGCCCCAGTGCTCAGGGCGTATAATGGGCTGGCCGGCTTCGGCAAGGTTGGTAAGTGTTTGGGTTTGTTCATCAAGAAAGGCCCTGTTAGGGATCACCGCGCTTTGCGGAGAGGCAATGGCGCCGATCTGGCTGCCAACCGGCCTTGAATAAAAATACTGATCGTTCTCTTCGGGGGAAACTTTTGATACCTGGCCGGTGATCCGTACCTGGCGTTCCAGTTCTTTCCAGAAAAAAACCAGGCAGGCATGGGGATTTTGCTCCAGTTCTTTTCCTTTCCTGCTTTGATAATTGGTAAAGAATACAAAGCCTGCGGGATTAAAGCCTTTTAATAGAACAATTCGTGCATCAGGGAGCCCGTCGGCACCGGCTGTGGCCAGTGTCATGGCATTTACTTCAGAAAGCTGGCTGTTGACGGCTTCCTGCCACCAATTCCCGAATTGGGTAATGGGGTCGGTGGCTACCTCCGTTTCCGAAAGACTTTTTTTTGAATAATTGATCCGTATATCGGCAATTTCCTGTTTCATGATGTAAAAGAATAGCGTTCCTTAAATAGGCCGGGATACAGACCGGGATAATAACGCGGTAAATTCCCAAGACATTTTCTCCGGCCGATCGGAACCAACCTGCAATTAACGGATCAGCGTACCGATCTGTTCGCCTTCCACCAGTTTTTTCAGGTTACCTTCCTTATTCATATCGAATACGATGATGGGGAGATTGTTTTCCATACAAAGTGTAAAAGCGGTCATGTCCATGATCCGCAGGTTCTTTGTGAGGCATTCCTGGTAACTCACTTCCTCATATTTTGTGGCGGTAGGATCTTTTTCCGGGTCGGCCGTATATACACCATCCACCCGTGTGCCTTTTAAGATCACATCGGCATTGATTTCGATGGCCCGGAGCGAACCCGCCGTATCGGTAGTAAAGTAAGGGTTTCCTGTACCTGCACCAAAGATCACCACACGACCTTTTTCCAGGTGCCGGATGGCCCTGCGGCGGATATAGGGTTCTGCGATCTGTTCCATTTTGATGGCACTTTGCAACCGGGTAAACAATCCTGTTTTTTCCAGCCCGGCCTGCAGGGCCATGCCGTTGATTACAGTGGCCAGCATGCCCATATAATCGCCGTGCGCGCGCTCAATGCCGGTTTCTGCCTCATTCATTCCCCTGTAAATATTGCCTCCGCCAATCACCAGTGCCACTTCCACCCCCATGTCTGTTACGGATTTGATTTCACGGGCATACTGCGCAATGACATCGGAATCCATTCCAAAATTTTTACTTCCCATCAATGCTTCCCCGGAGAGTTTCAGCAGGATCCTTTTATACTTAGGCATGAATGTTCTTTTTGAATGAAGGTGATTATTTTGACGCAGCGAAGATACTGTTTCAGATCACATTTCTTATGGGTTATTTCCGGTTGTGGGTATAAAAGTTTTTTTGCGCGGCATTACAAAGGTGCCGCCCACATTGCATAGGATGGTAAAAAAAGCTACAAAATAGCGAAAAAAGAATGCATCCTTTCCGCTGTTTGCCGGGCATTTTTTCTTAGAATGATTGTACCTTCACCCAGCTGGTTTTATCGTTAATTTACAGGTAAAAAAAGACAATATGAAAAATAGAATTGGTACCAGTGATGTTTCGGTAACGGCCATTACCCTTGGCGCCTGGGCCATCGGCGGTGCTATGTGGGGTGGCAATGAAGAGGCCGATTCGCTGGCTGCCATTAAAGCGTCGATCGATAATGGGATCACCTCTATTGATACCGCACCCATTTATGGGATGGGCTACAGTGAAGAGCTGGTAGGAAAGGCAATAAAAGGATATGACCGCAGTCAACTCCAGATCCTTACAAAATTTGGTATGGTATGGGACCAAGAAAAGGGCGATTTTGCCTTTGAACGTAAAGATAATGCAGGTGTTGCCAGGAAAATTTACAAGTATGGGGGCTATGAGAATGCGATCCGGGAAGTAGAGATCAGCTTAAAGCGGTTACAAACGGATTATATTGATCTGATCCAGTTGCACTGGCCCGACAGCACAACGCCCATCAGCGAAACCATGGAGGCCCTGCAAAGAATGCTGGACGAGGGTAAAGTAAGAGCCATTGGCGTATGCAATTATAATGGTGCCCAGCTTGCGGAAGCAGCGCAGACCGTAAAACTGGCTTCGGACCAGGTGCCCTATAGCATGTTAAAACGAAAAATTGAAACAGATGTGGTGCCCTATGCGCTTGCAAACGGCCTTTCTGTGATTGCCTATAGCCCGATGGAACGCGGCCTGCTCACCGGGAAATACAATGCTGCGTCCCGTTTTTCAGCAGATGATCACCGGAACGATTACTTTAAACAATTTGATATGGACCGGGTAGCCCGGCTTACGGCGCACCTGGCTGAAATGGCCTCCGGGTACCAGGTATCCGTTGCACAGCTGGTGCTGGCCTGGACCTTTCACCAGCCGGCCGTTGCCGCTGCACTGGCAGGAGCGCGGAATGCAGCACAGGCGGCAGAAAATGCGCGGGCGTTACAGATAAAGTTGTCTGAGGCAGATCTTGCACAGATTGAAAACTGGCTGGCAGCATAAAGTAGATGCTTATCGGATGAAGATGCGGCCGGACCGGATCACAGGTTAAATGACAACGCCGCATCCGGTAACAGAAGTGTGGAACCCGGAGGCAGAAGGTAAAGAAACATAGATCCCAATGCATGTGTTGCTTTAAGATCATAAGATCTTCGTTTAGATATATCGTGCCTGTTGTAAAGGATCATCTTAGGTACGGATCTCTTAAGCCATTGTGCGTTCGCTGACGGGAAAAACAGTGCCGGCATAAATGACCGGATATAATGGTAAAAAAGAAAATGATTGCGGTTATGTGGAATAAAATAAAAAGGGGGGCGGGGCTTGCAGCCCTGGTATGTTTGTTTACGGCTGTTAACGGCCAGGAACAGGGTATACATCAACAATCAACCTTGTACGAATGGCCCACGGATCCACTTGTAAAACAAAAATTGGATCAGTGGCAGGATCAGAAATTTGGCATGATCATCCACTGGGGGTTATATGCTGTTCCGGGTATTGTAGAGTCCTGGTCAATCTGTTCCGAAGACTGGATCGGCCGCGACAGTACGATCCCTTATGACACCTATAAGCAGTGGTACTGGGGACTGAAGAAAGATTTTAACCCGGTGCATTTCAACCCGGATCAATGGGCCGCCGCCGCAAAAGCAGCAGGTATGCGCTACCTGGTATTTACTACTAAACATCATGACGGATTTAACATGTTTGATACCAAACAATCGGACTTTAAGATCTCCAACGGTCCGTTTGGAAGTAACCCCAAAGCGGATGTGGCAAAATATGTATTTGATGCGTTCCGCAAACAGGGATTTATGATCGGGGCTTATTTTTCCAAGCCCGACTGGCATAATGAAAACTACTGGTGGCCGATGTATGCTACGGCCGACCGGAATGTGAATTATGATATCAAAAAGTTTCCCTGGCGCTGGCAGAAATTTAAGGACTTTACGTATAACCAGCTCAGTGAGCTGATGCACAACTACGGAAGTATGGACATTCTTTGGCTGGATGGGGGCTGGGTACGACCGATATCTACCATAACCGATGAAGTGCGGGCATGGGGCGCAAGGATCCCTGAGTCTGGACAGGATATCGACATGCCGAAGATTGCCGCTATGGCCCGGGAGGCACAGCCCGGTATCCTGATGGTTGACCGCACCGTGCATGGCCCTTATGAAAATTATCAAACACCGGAGCAACGGGTACCGGATCACCGGATCGGTAATCCCTGGGAAAGCTGTATGACCCTGGGGGGAGCCTGGGGATACGTAAAGGGCGACCGGCTGAAACCGGCATCCAAAGTGATTCATACGCTGGTGGAAATTGTTGCCAAAGGAGGCAGCTTGCTGTTGGGTGTAGGTCCGCAGGCGGATGGTACTTTAACAGCAGAAGCCGTGTCAAGGCTAAATGAGATCGGTCTGTGGCTGAAAGAAAACGGTACCGCTATTTATAACACCCGTTCCATTGAACAATACAACAGCGGTCAAACCTATTTCACCCGTTCAAAGGACGGAAAAACAACCTATGCAATCGCATTGATCAATGAAGCGGCATTGCCGGCATCGATCGGGTGGCAGGGCAACCTTCCCCGGAAAGGGTCTGTGATAAAATCGGTTGCCACCGGCGAAAAGGTAAAATGGACGGTAGCCGGAGATCAGGTAAGCCTCCAGCTGCCTGCGAAACTAAAAGGCACGAAGCAGGCCGCCGCACTGGCTTTTTCTTTTGTAAATGACTAAAAACGGTATATGAAGAAAATTGTAATCAGCACTTTTTTTTGTGTGGGGCTATTGATAAGCGGCCTCAGTCAAAAGGTAACGCCCCCGGCACCGGTATATCCCGTGCCTTCTGCCCGGCAACTCGCCTGGCATCGGCTGGAGACCTATGCCTTCATCCACTTTACTACCAATACCTTTACAGATAAAGAGTGGGGATTCGGAGATGAAGACCCGAAGATCTTCAACCCCGCAACGGTAGATGCGAACCAGTGGGCATCGGTGTTAAAACAAACCGGCTTTAAGGCTATGATCCTTACCACCAAACACCATGATGGCTTTGCACTCTGGCCCAGCAAATACACGGACCATTCAGTAAAGAACAGCCCCTGGAAAAATGGTAAAGGAGATGTGGTAAAAGAGGCCAGTGATGCCGCCCGGAAAGCCGGACTAAAATTTGGTGTATACCTGTCGCCCTGGGACCGGAACAGAGCCGATTACGGCACTCCCTCCTATATTACCTACTACCGGAACCAGTTAAAAGAACTGTTTACCAACTATGGTCCCATCTTTGAAATGTGGTTTGACGGTGCCAATGGGGGCGATGGCTACTATGGCGGAACAAGAGAAAAACGGAAGATCAACGGAGCTACGTATTACAACTGGCCCACCACCTTAAAGCTGGTGCGCAGCATGCAACCGGATGTATTATTTTTCAGCGATGCAGGACCGGATATCCGCTGGGTAGGCAATGAAAGAGGCATTGCCGGGGAAACCAACTGGAACAGCATTACGCCCGATACGTTGTATGCGGGTAAGGCGGGCATTGAAAAATTACTGAATACGGGTTCGGCAGACGGAACCAAATGGATCTCCGCAGAAGTGGATGTGTCTATCCGCCCGGGCTGGTTTTATCATGCTTCGGAAGACAGTAAGGTAAAAACACCGGAGCAATTGTTTGACATTTATCTCAGCTCCGTAGGAAGAGGATCGAACTTATTGCTGAATATACCGCCGGATCGTAATGGAGTTTTTCATCCAACCGATGTAGCATCCCTGGAAGGATTTAAAAAGCTGCTGGATGAGCGGCTCACAAACAACCTTGCCAAACAGGCCCGTGTAAAAGCCAGTAATATAAGAGGCAATGCGGCACTGTATAACGGTGCAAAGATCACCGATGGAAATCAAAACACTTACTGGGCTACCGATGATGGCGTAACGGCAGCTGATGTTGAAGTGGAGCTGCCAAAGGTTAAAAAGATCAGCTATGTACTGCTGCAGGAATACATTGCCCTGGGACAGCGGGTAAGCGCCTTTAGCGTTGAAGCGCAGGAAAACGGAAGCTGGAAGGAAATTGCCACCGGTACTACCATCGGCTATAAACGGATCCTTCGCATTGATCCGGTTGTTACTTCAAAGATCCGGGTACGGATTACCGGCTCAAAGGCTGCACCGCTGATATCGAACCTGGCGTTGTATTAATTCCGGCAGGGCCGGTGCTGGTACGAACTTTGCGCGTTAAAATGGCAAATGGCATATTATGGCGAAACAAACCTATACGGCACTTTGCTTTGGTGAAATTCTATGGGATGTGTTGCCGGACGGGGCAGAACCGGGCGGGGCGCCCATGAATGTAGCCTATCACCTGAATCAGTTGGGTATTGCCACCGGCGTCCTTTCAAAAAAAGGGACAGATGCCGCAGGAGAGCGGCTGATCCGCTTTCTGGAAGCGCATCGCGTAAATACCTCGCTGATCCAGACGGATCCGGAACACCCAACCGGGAAAGTGCTGGCAACACCCGGAAAGAACTATGAGATGCAGTACGATATTGTGTTTCCGGTTGCCTGGGATTTTATTGATATAACAGAAGCTGCGCCGGAAATAGTAGCCGCTTCCGAACTGTTTATTTTCGGGAGCCTGGCGGCCCGCAACACACATTCGCGCAAGACCTTGTTTACCCTGCTATCCCACGCAAAAACGCGGATCATGGATATCAACCTGCGCCCGCCGCATTTTACACAGGAGATTATTGAAGCCTTACTGAACAGCGCTACGGTTTTAAAACTTAATGAAAATGAACTGGAGTTGCTCAGCGGCTGGTATGGCTTTACCGGCAACATGCACCAGCAGGCGGAAGACCTGGGACGCCGGTTTTCGATCCGGGATATTATGATCACCCGGGGTGCCGATGGGGCCGCGTATTATACAGATGGTACATTTTATGAACATCCCGGTATCCGGGTGGCGGTAGTGGATACGGTGGGCAGTGGTGATGCATTCCTGGCGGGTTTCTTATCACAACTGCAACAAGGCAGCGGCCCCGAAGCGGCGCTGGACTTTGCCTGCAGGCTGGGTTCTTTTATTGCCACGCAAAAAGGCGCCTGCCCGGAATATGATGTTGCGGCGATCTGACGTACAGTTTACCCCTGAAGATTAGAAGAAACGGGTCTTATAAAGTTTTACATCCGGAATAGTAATCGTTTTGTCTGGATTACGCTGGTAAATATGGTAGGTCCACCAGCTTTCCTCCGCCTGGGTAAACAGCAAGCGCTTTTTTTGGGGATTGTAGTTGGCGGACTTGATATTTTTCCTGCCTTTCAGGAGTTCAAAATCGCCAAAGCCGGCGCTGGGAATATGAAAGGTGTATACATGATGATGGGTGGTAACGATCATGCGCTCATCGTCGATCACAGACAGGTCGTGGCCGCCCTCCGACGGGATCTTCCAGTGCTCCTCCAGCTGTAGTTTTGGATGGGAACTTTCCCAGTCTTTTAAAGAATAGGCCCGGAGCTCATCAAAGCCCAATGCAAAAAGCCGTTTGTATTTTTCATTCCAAACCACGCCGTGACCGGAATAGAGCGAATCCCTGAACAGGCGCCGCTCCGGCTGATCCAGGCTATAAAGTTCAATACTGTTGCCTTGCGGATGGGTAGAAAGGGCCACTACCACACGGTTTCCCGGCAACAAGGCCGCCGAGTGCGCCATGGGTACATGCGCATAAAAAAGCGGTTTACGGGTTTTGATATCCAATAACAGCACTCCTCCGCCGGATGAGGTGAGCAGCAGGGCCGACCGGTTTCTTACCGGCTTGCATTCATCCAGGGGCACCATCCATTTCTGATAAGCAGCCGGTAATGTCTTTGCTTCGGAAACCTGCCAGCGCCAGGTGATGGCGGGTGTGGTGCCCGATTGCCGGCTGTTCAGCAGCAGTACCTGATCATCTCCGCATACTACAAGATCCGCATCCCCGGCCGCTGTTGTGGTTTTTGAGGCGCAGGATATGATCAGCAAGGAAAAAATAAACAGGATGTAGGCGGACGGTATCGTTTTCATGATCGTATTAAATGACTTGTGATGTGGCATCTGTTGATAAAACGCTAAAGTTAGGGCATCCGCCGGTTGAGGGCAAATTTTCGGCGGAAACCATTTCGTTAAAGGCCAAACGTATTCAAGATCCACCAACCGTTACACGCCCGATTCCGCTGGGATAAAATCATTGATCGAAATGGTTGATGAGCGCTTTTTGAAACTCCCGAGGGTGATACCGGTCACCTCCGGCTGCCGGTCAGGCGGTTTTTATGTATAATAAGAAATGCGCTTGCCCCGGAGCTTTTGTTTAAAGACACCGGAACGGGTATTTTTGAACCATCAAAATCAGCAATCATGTCGTATAAAGCATTTAAAGACGCGTTAACTTCCGATGTTCCGCCTGCCGGTATCTCTGTTTTACAACAGGGACTTTGGTATGCTGCAAAGGGCAATTGGGAGGCCGCACACCAGGTGGCGCAGGATCATGAAGGGGAGCGTGACTTTGACCGGTTGCATGCCTACCTGCACCGGGTAGAAGGCGATGAGTGGAATGCCGGTTACTGGTACCGTCGCGCAGGCGCCGCTGTACCTGTACAATCATTGGAGGAGGAGCTGGAATCGCTGATACAGCGTTGGGGGTAGTACTTTAACCGGAACAAGCTACTGAATGCCCCGATCATCTGGTGTTATTCAACGTGCAGAGTCTGTATCGATCTTCCGCTTATCCTAATAACTAAATAGTGAATTTTTTTGTATTACGAAATGTTCGTAAGTTTATTAAAAATCCGAAATGAAAGGCTTGTTATTCCTGATAGGTAGTTTATTATGGAGTGCCATTGGTACCACACAAAACAAGGATAGTTTAGAAACAGCATTGTTTCTAAACCAGCTTGACAGTGTACATAAAGCGATCGGCAATATCTCCTATCATATGCGGTATACCTGGCATGATGGATCTGTAAAGGATTCCATATGGGTGATAGAAGGGGATGTTTGGTTGATGCCGGATATCCGGGATACTATTTTTGGAAACAAATTTCACCTCAGGAGTTTTGGAAAGCTTGGAAGTATTGACAGTTATTACAATGGCCAATTATACGAAGAAGCGAATCACCGGGACAGTTCCTTGCTTCAGGTGAATCCGTACCTGTTTCCGAACGACTCCCATAATCCTGCCAAAGCCAGGTCTGTACTAAGTTTGGTGCAACCCCTTATGTTCAGGAAAGATCTTTCCAGCTACCTATTATCCAACTATCCATATGGCAAAAATCCGCAATTATCTTTCCGGAAAACGAAGGACCGAAATATAGTAACTGTTATGTATCCGCCCAATAGCTATAATGCTTCTACAACTTTTACGTTAACAATAGCAGAAAAATCAATGCAGGTAGTAGAAATACAGTCGGTAGTGCTTTTTAACGGAACCCGTCAGACCCAAACCTGGGAAGTTTCCGGGGTTCGGAAAAATAATAAAGGCAATATAGTTCAGCAGGCTTTGCCTGCTATGTTTGCCGGGTACAGCATCTCAAGACCTCAGCCGCGCAAAAATGAACAATATAGCTACCCGTTGCTGGATAAAACAGCTCCCGCATTCAGCCTGGAATCTATAAATGGCGGGCAGGTAATATCACTGGCCGCTTTGAGCGGGAAGTATGTATTGCTGGATTTTTGGGAAACCTGGTGCGGGTATTGTATAATGGCATTTCCAAAAATGAAATCTCTTTATGAAAAATACCGCTCCAAAGGAGTAGAAATTATAGGCATTACCACTGAAAATGAAAATCAGGTCAGCAAACTGATAGCGGCCAACCGTCTGCTGTATCTTCATACAAAAGGAGATACGGCTGTTCTTAAAAACTATCAGGTTTCAGGCCGTCCCCATTATGTATTGATCGGACCCGATGGAAAAGTGATCATGGGAATTGACCTCGAACGTATCGAAAAAATATTGAAGGAGCATTTGGATAAATAGATGCTTATTTCGTTTGTGATAGGAAATCGCGTTTCGCTTAAATGACGAATGGCTGCACAATTCCATGCAGCTTCATCTTACAAGAGACTTAAGCAGGCAGCCCGGTATTGTTGTTGGCAATTGTCAGCTCTGCACGCCCAGCTCCATTGCTTTTTTCTTCAGAAATTCCAGTCCCGCTTCTCTTGTATTGGGTATTTCACCATCGAGAATGGCATCTTTGAGCGCATCTTTTAAAATGCCTACAGGTTTGGAGGGCGGAAGATTGAACAACTGCATGATTTCAATGCCATCGATGGGAGGCTGCCAGTTCCGGATCTGGTCTTTTTCTTCCACTTCTTTGCACCGTTCGCGTACCAGTTTAAAATTATCCAGGAAACGCTGCACCTTCTTTTTGTTCTTGCTGGTGATATCCGCTTCACAAAGCAGCATCAACGCATCAAAATCTTCACCGGCGTCAAACAGCAGGCGCCGGATGGCAGAATCGGTAATGTCTTCTTTAGATAAACTGATCGGACGGAGGTGTAGCTCTACCAGTTTTTTTACAAACCGCATTTTTTCATGCTGCGGCAATTTAAACTGTGCAAAGATCTTCGGTACCATGCGGCCACCCACTACCTCATGCCCGTGAAAGGTCCACCCGGTTCCTTCTTCAAAACGCTTGGTGGCCGGTTTGGCAATATCGTGCAGGATGGCAGCCCAACGTAGCCATAGATCATCCGATGCGGCACTGATATTATCCAGCACCTGCAGGGTATGGTAAAAATTATCTTTATGCCCGATGCCTTCTTTGAATTCAGCACCAGCCAGTTCCACCATTTTGGGGAAAATGATCCGGAGCAGTCCTGTCTTGTACAGGAGGTCGAACCCTATCGAAGGTTTCGGTGCCCGGATGATCTTGTTCAGTTCATCCGTTATGCGCTCCTGTGATATGATGCGGATACGGTCTTTATTTCTTGTAATAGAAGCCAGTGTTTCCGGCGCAATGGTAAAATTGAGCTGTGTGGCAAAGCGGATCGCCCGTAACATGCGCAGCGGATCGTCGCTAAAGGTTTGATCCGGTTCCAGCGGAGTGATGATGATCTTTTCCTCCAGGTGCTGCTGTCCGTTAAAGGGGTCTACAAGCCGGCCATAGCCCTGCTTGTTCAAACTGATAGCCATCGCATTGATCGTAAAATCACGACGGTTCTGATCGTCTTCCAGGGTGCCCGGACTTACCTGCGGTTTGCGGCTGTTACGCTGGTAACTTTCTTTGCGGGCACCTACAAACTCCACATCAAAACCCGCGGTATGGATATGCGCCGTCCCAAAATTCTTAAAGTAATTCACCTGCGGGGCAGGAACGCATTTGGCGGCTACGGCTTTTGCCAGTTCAATACCGTCTCCAATGGTAACGATGTCTGCGTCTTTTGTAGGCCGGTTCAGCAATTTATCCCGCACAAATCCGCCCACCAGGTAACTTTCCATTTCCAGCTCCTGTGCAGCAGCGGCTACCTTATTGATCATTTCCCGTTCCTGGTCGCTTAGTTGAATATCCATCTGACCGGCAAATATAACGCAGGTTTGAGAATTGAGCATCGGGAAATCGGCTGTACGTTTTCAGCAATCAGTATCAGCTTTCGCTATTTCAGCGCTAAACCGGGTGCTTTGCGCTCGTTGCGGTTAAAATTGAACCGCAATGTTCGCAAAGGTTCCGCGAAGTTCGCTAGGAAATTGAGGCCGTTGTGATATCTGGTTTCATTGCGTCCGTTGCGGCTGCTTTGCGCTCGTTGTGGTTAAGATTGAACCGCAATGTTCGCAAAGGTTCCGCGAAGTTCGCTAGGAAATTGAGGCCGTTGTGATATCTGGTTTCATTGCGTCCGTTGCGGCTGCTTTGCGCTCGTTGCGGTTAAAATTGAACCGCAATGTTCGCAAAGGTTTCGCGAAGCTCGCTAGGAGATTGAGGCCGTTGTGATATCTGGTTTCACTGCGTTCGTTGCGGCTGCTTTGTGCTCGTTGCGGTTAAAATTGAACCGCAATGTTCGCAAAGGTTTCGCGATGTTCCCAAGCATTTGAGGCCGTAGTGATATCTGGTTTTATTGCGTCCGTTGCGGCTGCTTTGCGCTCGTTGCGGTTAAGATTGAACCGCAAGGGACCAACGGTTTCGCGAGGTTCGCAAGCATTTGAGGCCGTTGTAATATCTGGTTTCATTGCGTCCGTTGCGGCTGCTTTGCGCTCGTTGCGGTTAAATTGAACCGGGGGCATACGCCGGATCAACGGATCACCTCCACTTCCCCGTCCTTCCAGCGAATAATGGAGGAGGGCTGGTGCGGTGTATGGTCATCGCGCCGGTGCTCCACGATATAATCCACCTGGTCCCTGATCGTATCGGAGATGGCATCAAAATGGGCGGGCGTGGCTTCTCCGGAAATATTTGCGGAAGTGGAAACGATGGGCTTACCAAAACGTTTGATCAACGCCCGGCAAAATTCATCCCTGCAAATACGTATTGCAATACTGCCGTCCTCGGCCGTAAGATTTTCAGCAAACCCGATCCCGTGCTCATAAATGACGGTGGTCGGCCGCTCCGCAGCTTCCAGGTAGTCGAATAAACTAAGATCTACCGATGCCGTATACTGCATCACATCACGCTCGCCGGTTGCTAAAACGATCATGGCCTTGCTGTCGCTGCGTTTTTTTATGGCGTAGATCTTTGCAACAGCTTCCGCATTGGTGGCATCGCAACCCAATCCCCATACGGTATCGGTTGGGTAAAGGAGCACACCACCCTGCTCCAGTACGGCTACGCTTTTCCTGATATCCTGTTCAAAAGAGTGCATATATTATAAAATCGATTGATAAAGTTTCATTACGTCGCCGGCATACACTTCCGGCCGGAACCGCTGTGCGTTTTCCAGCCCCCTGCTACGCATATCCGCAGCAAAAGAAGCGTCTGTACATATTTTCCGGAAACCGGCGGCCATTGCTTCCGGGCTATCCGGGTCTGCCAGCCACGCGGCGGTACCGGCAATTTCCGGCAAACAGGAAGTGGTGGAGGTGATCACCGGCACACCACCGGCCATTGCCTCAATGATTGGCATACCGAATCCCTCAAAATAAGAAGGGTAAATCATGGCTGTGGCCAATTGATACAAGGCCGGCAGGTCCTCTGTTGCAACAAAAGGCTTCTTTCCGGCCAGGGCCAGCTGCTCCGATAAAAAATATACCCGGTCTTCCAGCTGTACTTCTTTCAGATAGGCGACCACCTTATCCTTAAACCCCCCGTCATTACCCACCACTACCAGCGGAGTGGTGATTTCATTGCGGACCAGGTTCAGGGCTTTACAGATATTCAACAGGTTTTTCCGTTCGATGATGGTGCCCACGTGGAGGAAGAAGGTTTCCGGCATCTGGTATTTTTTCCGCACCGCTTCTTTTTTTTCTTCCGGCTCCATCACCATAAATGCGGGTGCGCAGCTTTGATAGATCACATCGATCTTCTCAGGATCGGTACCGTAGATCTTTACAATATGGCTTTTGGTTTCCTCGCTGATGGCCATGATTTTTGTGGCGTTCCTGCAGGCATAACGCAATTTTGCCCGGTAAATCTTTACGTCAATGGGCTTATACTGTTCGGGATAGATCTCGGGAAACAGATCATGGATCGTTACCACAGAAGGAATACCCGTTTGAGGCAAACCGGCGGGGATTTCATGACTCAGCCCATGATACAGGTCGATGCGCATGCGGCTAAGGTCGTTGGTTACCCAGCGGCTTCTCCAAACGGCACTGAGGAGCCGGTGCAACACCGCCCTGGGTAATACCTCCCGGATATTTTTCTGGTCTGGATGGAACGACTTGCCGGGCCGGGGATTGAACAGGTAATAGGTATGTTCCGGAAACTGATCAGCGAGCAGGCGGATCAGTACCCGGCTGAAAAACCCCAGCCCTGTATTGTTATGATATGCCCTTTTGGCATCGAACCCGATATTCATAGCTGCAAAGAAAGACATTTTTAATGTGGGAAGGTGTGATTTTGATAATTTGAAGATGTGGAAATGGACACCAGGCACCGAGGCATGCACAGGACCTGACGTTGAACTTTAAACATGAAACTTTGAAGCTTAAACTTTAAACGTTCCTCAAAACGCTATCTTTGCGCGAATAAAAAGAACAAAAAAAGGACTATGCAAGACTTGATTACCGCGGCCTGGGCCAACAGGGAATTGTTAAAAGACAGTAAGTATACAGATGCCATTCATGAAGTAATTGCGGCATTGGATAAAGGGGCACTGCGCGTGGCGGAACCCGATGGCCGGAAATGGAAAGTAAATGAGTGGGTAAAGCAGGCCATCTTGATGTATTTTGGTATTCAGAAAATGCAAACCTGGGATGTACCTCCTTTTGAGTTCTACGATAAAATGCTGCTGAAAAAAAATTATAAGGATATCGGTGTGCGGGCTGTTCCGCATGCAGTGGCACGTTATGGTGCCTACCTGGCTCCCAATGTGGTGCTGATGCCGTCTTACGTAAATATCGGTGCCTATGTGGGAGAGGGCACCATGGTGGATACCTGGGCTACGGTGGGCAGCTGTGCGCAGATCGGTAAAAATGTGCACCTGAGCGGAGGTGTGGGAATCGGCGGCGTACTGGAGCCGCTGCAGGCCAGCCCGGTAATTATCGAAGATGGCTGTTTCCTGGGAAGCCGATCCATTGTGGTAGAAGGCGTTATTGTGGAGAAAGAAGCGGTACTGGGTGCCAACGTGGTGTTGACGCAAAGCACCAAGATCATCGATGTAAGCGGTTCTATTCCTATTGAAGGAAAAGGACGGGTACCTGCAAGAAGCGTAGTGATCCCCGGATCGTATGCAAAAAAATTCCCGGCGGGAGAATATCACGTGAATTGCGCACTGATCATCGGTAAGCGAAAGGCAAGCACCGATCTGAAAACCAGCCTGAACGACGCGTTGCGCGATTTCAAGATCAGCGTATAAACGGTTGTTTAAGGTTCAACGTTTGAGGTTCAATGTAACGTTGAACCTTAAACCTTAAACTTGGAACTTTGAAAGCTTTAGTATATAAATCAACCGGTAGCTGGTATATTGTTAAAGATGAAACCGGAAAATTTCACAACGCCCGGATAAAGGGCGTTTTTAAAATTGACGGCATCACCAGTACCAACCCGCTTGCGGTGGGCGATTGGGTAAATATAGAAGCCGAAGAAGGCACGGAAGGATCCGCAATGATTGATGAGATCTTTCCGCGTTTTAATTATATCAACCGGCAATCGCCGCGTGTAAAATACCAGCAGCATATCATTGCCGCTAACCTGGATCAATCCATACTGATTGCTACCTTAAAAGAACCGCGTACCTCCCGGGGGTTTATCGACCGTTTCCTGGTGGTTTGCGAAATGTACCATGTACCGGCCATCCTGCTATTTAATAAAACAGATATTTACAGGGAAAAGGAATGGGCGGTGTATGAAGCACTATCCGCCGTTTACCAGTCGCTGGGATACCAGGTGTATGCGGTCAGCGTAGAAAAACAAAGCGGTCTGGAAACGCTGGGTGCGCTATTGCAGGATAAAACAACGCTGATCAGCGGGCATAGCGGCGTGGGGAAATCTTCGTTAATCAACAGGCTGCTGCCGCAGGAAGGCATCAAAACCCAGGATGTGAGCGGATGGAGCGGCAAAGGGATGCACACCACTACGTTTGCTACCATGTATGACCTGCCGGCGGGAGGCCGGATCATCGATACGCCGGGGATCCGGGAGCTGGCCATTACCAATCTTGAACGCGAAGAACTGTCGCATTATTTCCCCGAGATGCGCGAACGGCTTAAAGACTGCCAGTACAATAACTGTATCCATGTAAACGAGCCGAAATGTGCGGTAAAGCAGGCGGTTGCGGATGGGGATATTCAGGAAGAACGCTATATCAGCTATCTGAATATCCTGGAAAGCCTTAATGAAAATAAGGGTTATTAACCAACCGGCATTCCTGTAAAATCGGCTGTATCAGCATCCATCCCGCACTCCCGGATTTCTCTTTCTGTTTACACATAGATCTTCTAAGGAGCGATTACACGCTTGCTCTATGTTTTTCTCCGCCATATCTCTCGCAGAGCACCCTGCGATGATAATACGCTGTTGTTGTCCCGAACCATATCCACCGGTTCTGTAACGATTTAGGGCTGCTGAACCGGCTGCTCCGCCTCATTCGCATCTTTAAACCAACCGGCGTATTTGATATAATTGTTGGCGATTCGGTCGATTTCCCCGCTCAATAACTCCTGGGAAATATCTTTAATCTTTTTAGCCGGGGTTCCGGCATAAATACTGCCGGGGCTGCAAATGGTGTTTTCCAAAACCACGGCGCCGGCCGCAATGATTGTATTACTATGCACAACGGCGTTATCCATAATGATAGCGCCCATACCAACCAGCACATTATCATGAATGGTACATCCGTGTACAATGGCATTATGCCCGATGGAAACATTATTGCCAATGGTGGTGCCGCATTTCTGATAGGTACAGTGGATCACTACCCCATCCTGTATATTCACTTTATTGCCGATGCGTATAAAATTTACATCGCCTCTTACAACGGTATTGAACCAAAAGCTACAGGCATTTCCTGCAACTACGTCGCCAACGATGGTCGCATTGGGGGCCACAAAACAATCAGCACCCATCTGCGGGTATTTCCCTTCTACTGGTAATATAACAGCCATATAAATTGCTTTCCTGCTAAGGTACAAAAAGGATCATGCGGAACGTAGAAAATGATAAGATTGAGCATTTGAAAATTCCGGCATCGGGTTATCGGTATCCGGTGTGCGGCTTAAATTAAAAAATTTTATATTGATTATTTTACATTCCCCGCAGGGGCTCCCTATTTTTGCTGCATGCAGGATAAAATAGAAAAAATAACCGAACTGTTTCAACAGTGGAACGGACAGAACCCGGATTCCGTGGATGTATTACAGCAGGCGGGCAGCGAACGCCGCTACTTCCGTATCTGGAAGGAAGGACGGTCTGTTATCGGAACCTATGGTGCCAATATCAAGGAAAATGAATCGTTTTTTTACTTTTCGGCACATTTTCAGCAACGGCAGCTTCCGGTTGCCAATATCCTGGCAATCAGTGCAGACAGGGCTTGTTACCTGCAGGAGGATTTTGGAAATGTATCGCTGATCAATCACCTGGAGGAGCAGGGCGAATGCGCGCCCGTGTATGCGCTTTTCAAAAAAAGTCTTGCAGAACTGGCCCGGGTACAGGTGTTGGGAGATAAAGGGCTGGACTATGATAAATGCTTAACCAATAAGGAATTTGGCAAGCAGGCGATTATGGCCGACCTGCTGTATTTTAAATATTATTTCCTGGATGCCTTAAGAAAGCCCTATGATAAACAGGCGCTGATCGATGATTTTGAAGCATTGAGTACATATCTCACGCATACCGACCATAAGTTTTTTATGATGCGCGATTTTCAGAGCCGTAATATCCAGGTAATGGAGGATGGCTCCGTTCATTTTATCGATTACCAGGGCGGTATGAAGGGCGCCCCTCAGTATGATGTGGCTTCTTTACTATGGCAGGCAAGAGCAAATTTGTCAGAAGGCTGGAAGGAAACATTATTGAAAGATTATATGGATGCCGTAGAACCCCTGCTGGACCGGCCATTGAACCGGACGGCTTTTGTAAGCCAGTATAACGGATATGTGCTCATTCGGTTATTGCAGGTATTAGGGGCTTACGGATTCAGAGGATTGTTTGAGCGAAAGGCGCATTTTTTAACTAGCATTCCGCTGGCATTAAAGAATCTGCGGTCCTTTATCCAGAAAAACGCGATGGGAATTTCGGTGCCGGAATTTGATAAAGTGCTGCAGCTTTGCATTGCAGATGAAATCATCGAACAGTTTACACCCGTGCAGGCCACGGAAACAACGCCGCTGGTAGTAAAAGTATCCAGCTTTTCGTTCAAAAAAGGTCTTCCGGCTACAGATGAAGAAAATGGTGGCGGATTTGTATTTGACTGCCGTGGCATCTTAAATCCGGGAAGGATCGGAAGCATGAAAACAAAGACCGGCCGCGATAAGGAAGTGATACAGTACCTGGAGCAGCAGACAAAAATGCCGGAGTTCCTGCACAGTGTTTTTGATGTGGTAGACATCACCGTGGCCGATTTTATTAAGCGTGGATTCGACAGCCTGATGGTAAGCTTTGGATGTACGGGCGGACAGCATCGCAGTGTATATGCTGCAGATGCATTGAACCGGCATCTGAAGAATAAATTCAAAGTAAAAGTAGAACTGAACCACTGGGTTCAGGATGCAAAAAACTGGATCAACGAAGCCGTGAACAACGATCCGGCGCAGACAGCAACATAAACGGCAACCCGTTTCAGCAATTCAATGGAAGTGTATAAATGGAGATCATGACGAACAAACAACCCGTTAACCAGGCGCTTATCTTCTGTGCCGGCCTGGGCACGCGTTTTAAACCCTGGACGGATCAGCATCCGAAGGCCCTGGCGGTGATTAATGGAAAAAGCCTGTTACAGCGAAACATTGAATATTTACAGCAATATGGCATTACGCGGGTCATAGTAAATGTACACCACTTTGCTGATCAGATTGTAAACGCGGTTGAAAAGAACAGGGGCTGGGGTAGCGAAGTGCTGATCAGCGATGAAACCGATGCGGTGTTGGAAACCGGCGGCGGCCTCCTCAAAGCAAAACCGCTCTTTACTCCGGGTGCACCCTTTCTTACCTGTAATGCAGATATTCTTACGGATCTGGACATCCATGCATTAACGCAATTTCACCAGGAAAATAATGCGCTGATTTCAATGACGGTTAGTGAGCGGAAAACATCCCGTTACCTGTTGTTTGATACGGAAAATACGCTTTGTGGCTGGCGCAATATCAGTACCGGGGAAGAGCGCATTTCAAGAACAACGCCGGTAA
Organism: Niabella pedocola; assembly: GCF_021044425.1. GTDB lineage: Bacteria > Bacteroidota > Bacteroidia > Chitinophagales > Chitinophagaceae > Niabella > Niabella pedocola. The sequence goes on from NZ_JAJNEC010000006.1 coordinate 255,648, forward strand.
TGCTGCAGCGGGCGTATGACTGTGTAGTGGCTTTTGATTACGGCGTATTTGAACAGATGCCCTTTACCGGCAAGTTTTCACTGATCGACCTGTACCTGCACCTGGCAAAGACGCATACCATAAAAGGACTTCCGCATAAAGACGATCGCTGGGTGGATGTGGGCAAGCCGGAAAGTGTAGCCGTGGCCGAGGCCATGTTCCCCTGATACTCAACGAGAGACCGGCCGCCACAGACGCACTGATTATTTAGTCATTTAAAGCTTAGTGGAAAACGAGTAAAGCAATCTGCGGATCAGCGGCCTTCAAAAAAGCACATAACGTCGGGTTCATCCAAGATATTATTATAGGGCCGCAGATGCGATGATTATTTAGTCATTTAAAGCTCAGCGGAAACGCGTAAAGCAATCTGCGAATCAGCGGCATTAAAAAAGTACATAACGTCCGGCTCTTCCAAGATATTATTATAGGGCTGCAGATGCGCTGATTATTTAGTCATTTAAGCTCAGCGGAAAACGTGCGAAACAATCTGTGAATCAGCGGCATTAAAAAAAAGTACATAACGTCGGGTTCTTCCAGGATATTATTATAGGGCTGCAGATGCGCCGATTATTTAGTCACTTAAGGTTCAGCGGAAACGAGTAAAGAAATCTGCGAATCAGCGGCGGTGCCTGAACGCTCTAAATAAAGTGTACAAAACGTACCGGCGCCGTCCAGGAGCACACAAAGTAGCGTCCGGAACGTATTGAATGACTTCCTGGCATATTGGCCTTTGCCTCTCCGTTTTGTTTGATTTCTGTAACTTTGATCAATGGAAAAGCCAGAAACCGTCGAAGCGTTTTATAAACGGATCAATCATAATACCTCCAGGCTCTCCCTGCATAATGTAGGCCTGGGTCTGGGGCATTTCAATATCTTTCCAAGATCATTCTGTTCCCCGCATACCAGTTATTCCAGGCGCGATTATTACAAAGTTTCGTATATCATCGGCACCGGAAAATTGTATTATGCCAATCAGTGGATCTATATCGACCGGCCCGCACTCATGTTCTCCAATCCGCTGGTGCCCTATTCATGGGAGGCGGAATCTGCAGAGCAGGGGGGATGGTTCTGTTTGTTCACCGAAGAATTTATCCGGCACGATGAGCGGATGATCAGCCTCCAGGACGCTCCTTTGTTCAAGGCCGGCGCCCGCCCGGTTTACTTTTTAAATGAGCAACAGCAGGAGGAGATCGGCAATATCTTCCGGAAAATGCAGCAGGAACTGCAGTCGGACTATGTGCATAAGTTCAGCGTATTACGCAATTATCTGCACCTGGTAATCCATGAGGCTATGAAATGGAGTGCTACAGACCGGTTTGAAAAGCCGGTCAATGCCAGTGCCCGCATCACGCATTTATTCCTGGAACTGCTGGAACGCCAGTTTCCCATCGATGCGCCCGATCTTACATTACAGCTACATACCCCGCAGCAATATGCTCACCAGTTGTCTGTGCATGTCAACCACCTCAACCGGTCGGTGAAGGAAACTACGGGTAAAACCACCTCCGCGCTTATTTCAGACCGTGTACTAAAGGAAGCGGTAGCCCTTTTAAGGCATTCCGACTGGAATATTTCAGAGATCGCCTATAGCCTCGGGTTTGAATATCCGGCGCATTTTACTAATTTTTATAAAAAGAAGACGGGTCAAAGTCCCGCAGCCCAGCGAAAGGCAATTGTTTGATTTTTGTAAGTAATGGTTTGATTGGGGTAACCCCAAAACAATCAGGCCCCTCTAATTTTGTGGTGTAAAACAACCACATGATTCCAACGCAATCAATGATAGCCCGTCAGCAACAACCCGGTGTAAAACGGCTGCAGGAAAAGAACAAAAAAGCAGCAACCCTGATCTCGTTTTTGCTCATTCCGCTGTCCGGACTGATCACGGATATCTATATCCCTTCCATGCCGCATATGGCGCAGGAACTGCACCGGCCGGAAGGAGCCATTCAGCTTACGTTAACTCTTTTCCTGGTTAGCTATGGCCTGGCACAGTTTATTACCGGCAGCCTGATCGACAGCTACGGCCGGTTTCGCCTTACACTGGTTTCATTGGTGGTTTTTATTGCCAGTAATTTTGTGATCATTTTTACCAAACAGATCGAACTCATATATGCTATGCGCATCGTACAGGGCATTACCACCGGGTTTATCATTGTGGCCAAACGGGCATTTTTTGTGGATGTATATGAAGGGGAAGAACGGAAACACTACCTCAGCCTGATGTCCATCGTCTGGTCTTCTGCACCGGTGATCGCACCGTTTATCGGCGGCTACCTGCAGCTGTATTTTAACTGGCAGGCCAATTTCTATGTGCTGGCCATTTACGGCACATTGATGTTGATACTGGAATGGATCTTTTCCGGAGAAACGGTGCCGGTATACCGTTCTTTTAAATGGAATGCGGTATTGAAAGACTACCGGTTTATGATGCGTAGCCGCACATTTGCCTATGGCTTGCTGATCTGTGGCCTGTGTTACGGAACCACAATGATCTTTGGTTTGGCGGGGGCGTTTATTATCGAACACCAGATGCATTATTCATCAGTGGTGGCAGGGTATGGCGCCCTGGTAATGGGCCTCGCCTGGATGTGCGGCGGCTTCCTGGGAAAAGCCAGTTTAAACAAGGCCTTCCTGCCCAAGTTAAGAAGGAGCAACGCCGCGCAGCTGCTGTTTACCATCGGGATGATCGTAACAGCTATATGGCTTCAAAACCTCTATACACTGTTACTCTTCGCATTCCTCATTCATGTATGCGTAGGGTTTATCTTCAACAATTATTTCGCCTATTGCCTGGGAAGATTTCCACAGATGGCGGGCCTGGCCAGCGGACTGAGCGGAGGTGCCAACTTTATTGTTACAGCGGTTACCAGTTACACCGTTGTAGGAATTTTGCGTCCGCAGTCGCAGGCAGTACTGGGGTATGGGTACCTTGCTATGGGGGTCATCGCGTTGCTGATCTTACAGTTGCTGGTCAAAAAACAACAGGAGCCGGTTTAAACCCGTATTTATTTTTATGGCGCCGGCTGCAGTACAGGTGGCGGCCGGGTTGCTACGCTCAGTTCATCGTTCCCCTAACGATCGCTGAAAACAGTTTACTGAACCACCTATCAATGCTCACTAAATAAAAAAATATGCAATACAGAAAATTAGGAACAACAGGAGAAAGCCTTTCCGCTGTCGGACTGGGTTGTATGGGCATGAGCTTTGCCTATGGCCCTACTGATGATGCCGAAAGCATTGCTACATTGCACAAGGCGCTGGACCTGGGCATTAACTTCTGGGATACGGCAGATATGTATGCCAATGGAGCCAACGAAGAACTGATCTCCAGGGTGCTTGTGCCCAACCGTGATAAGGTATTTATTGCAACTAAATTCGGATTCCGGTTTAAGGATGGGGTTGCGGGGCCCAGCAGTGCAGGCGGCACATATTTCGACGGCCGGCCCGAATGGCTGAAACAGGCGGTGGACAAGAGTTTGCAGCGGTTAAAGATTGACACCATTGATCTGTACTATGCCCACCGGATTGACCCCAATGTGCCGGTTGAGGAAATGGTAGGTGCCATGGCCGAACTTGTAAAGCTGGGGAAAGTACGTTACCTCGGGTTGAGTGAAGCCTCGGCAGCCTCCATCCGGAAGGCGCATGCGGTACACCCGATTGCAGCGTTACAAAGTGAATATTCCATTCTTACGAGAGATGTGGAAGGCACCATCCTTAACACGGTCCGGGAACTGGGTATTACACTGGTACCATATTCACCGCTGGCAAGAGGCCTGGTAACCCACACCCTGGATACCAGCACACTGGCAGAAAATGATTTCAGACGAACATTGCCCCGTTACCAGGAGGCCGTGGCAGATAACAATAAGCGGCTGGTGGAAGCATTTGCTGCTTTGGCATCGGATAAAAATTGTACACCGGCGCAGCTGGCCCTGGCCTGGGTGCTGGCGCAGGGCAATGACATCATCCCCATTCCCGGCACCAAGAAAAGAAAATACCTGGAGGAGAACGCCGGTGCCGTGGATGTTGTTTTAACCACAGCAGACCTGGATGCGATCGACGCGCTGGTAAAAAAATATCCGGATACCGGTGCCCGTTACAGCGAAGGCGCCATGAAGCTGGTAAACCATTAGTACGACCAGCCGCGGGTCAGCTCTGTAAGATTTTGAAAACCTTACAGAGCTGGCTTTTTGCCTGTTTTTAATATATGCCTGATCAACCTGTGCATTCATAAAATCCTATGGAGCGCTTTGGGTTTGTAAAGAAACGTTAATATCCTGTAGCCTTGTTGCAACGGAACTGTTACCCGCCGTCTTCATCGCAAAGCTTAAAACAATGCGTGTATTAATCTTTCTGGCGCTGCTTCCGTTTGCATGCCGGCTGAAAAAGCAGTATATCGGTCATATTCTGTAAACGGACCTTTTGTACAGTCCTGGAGCAGTTTGTCATATTTTGCCGGGTGCAAATGGCAAAAGAGCTATTATTTTGCTATTTTCATCCGGTAAATATTGATATTATATGAAGAAAAGCAGCCTGCTGGCGATTTTTACGCTGGCATTCGTTTTTGTTGAGGCACAATCCAAATACAGTCATACGGAAGCATTTGCCCCCTTTTTCTATCCGTCACCGGGCAATGAGTACCGGAGCGCATCCGGGGAGCCCGGCCCCAAATACTGGCAGAACCGTGCTGATTATACGATCAGCGCCACCCTCGATACGGCAGGTCATACCGTTTCTGCAAAAGTAGAGATCCTGTATACCAACAATAGTCCGGATAATTTAAAATTCCTTTGGTTGCAAACAGATCAGAACGCATACCGGAAAGATTCCCGGGCAACCGCCACTACAACCGCCTCCGGCGGGCGCTGGGCCAATGCTATGTTTACCGAAGGCGAGGTGATCCGGTCGGTAGCAATTGAAGAAAATGGCAAAAAGTATACACCGGAATATACCACCACCGACACCCGTACACAGGTATGGTTGGGCAGTCCGCTCAGGGCTTCCGGTGGAAAAATAAAACTGACCATTGAGTATGCCTTCCAGATTCCGGAATACGGCAGCGACCGTATGGGAAGACTCAATACAAAGAACGGATGGATCTATGAGGTTGCCCAATGGTTTCCGCGGATGGCCGTGTACGACGATATCCAGGGGTGGAATGTGCTTCCCTATCTCGGGCAGGGTGAGTTTTATCTGGAGTATGGGGATATCAATTTTAATATCACCGCTCCGGCCAATATGATCGTTGTAGGCTCTGGTGAGTTGCTGAACCCCGCTGAATGTTTTACTCCGGAAGAAGCCAAGCGGTATGCCGCCGCAAAACTCAGTGATAAAACAACGATGATCCGCGATGCCGCAGCAATCGGAAAAGGGGGCATCAGTGCAAAAAAAGGACAAACCACCTGGAAGTTCAGGATCCAGAATACAAGGGATGCGGCCTGGGGCGCATCTGCTGCATTTGTACTGGATGGTGCAAAAATAGACCTGCCCAGTGGTAAAAAATCGCTGGCATTAAGTGCCTACCCCGTTGAGTCTATCGGGGCCAATGGCTGGCAGCGCAGCACCGAGATGGTAAAGGGATCGCTCGAATTTTACTCCCGGCAGTTGTTCGAATTCCCCTACCCGGTAGCTACCAATGTAGCGGGTATTGTAGGCGGAATGGAGTATCCGGGTATTGTATTTTGCAGTTATAAGGCAATGGGCAGCGAACTTTGGGGCGTAACGGATCATGAGTTCGGGCATACCTGGTTCCCCATGATCGTGGGCAGCAATGAACGCAAGTATGCCTGGATGGACGAAGGGTTTAATACCTTTATCAACGACCTGTCCAGCGCAGCGTTTAATAAAGGTGAATTTAAAAAACAGAGTTATTTTGATGATCCGGCAGCTGCCAAAACCGTTCAATCTATTTTCGCTGATGCCAGTGATATTCTACTTACCGAGCCGGATGTGGTGCAGCAGGCCAACCTGGGAAATACAGCTTACTTTAAGCCATCATTAATGTTGCATGCGCTCAGGAATACGGCGCTGGGTGAAAAACGATTTGATGCCGCCTTCCGGGAATACATCAGCCGGTGGGCATTTAAGCATCCTACTCCCTGGGATTTTTTCCGTACAATGGAGAACGTGGGTGGAGAAGACCTGGGCTGGTTCTGGAGAGGCTGGGTGTTTAATAACTGGAGAATTGATCAGGCGGTGCGCGGTGTAAAATATAAGAATGGGATACCTGCCAATGGTGCACAGATCACCCTTGAGAACCTGGAGCAGATGCCCATGCCGGTAACCGTCCTTGTAAAGGAAAGCAATGGAAAGCAGCAAACCATTAACCTGCCGGTGGAGATATGGCAACGTGGCAACGCATATACGTTTGAGGTAGCTACCACCACACCGGTTACAGAAGTGACCATTGACCCCGATAAAAAAGTACTGGACTGGGACCGGACTAACAATACCTGGATCCGGAAATAAAGAATAAGAAATAATGAAAGCGGCTGCTTTTTAATAGAGCAGCCGCTTTTTATTGCAGCGGAGGAAGCTGCTGTTATCTGAAAGAATGCGCATGTTATTCTGATGAGGGTTTACTTCCCGGTAACCTGCTTTTTAAGAACGCAATCTGACCCCGGTGATTCGACTCGTGCTCGCATACATGAAACCATTTCCAGTAGGTATTCAGCGGGCGGTCTGGTTTCGACCATTTCGGATCCACCGCCATCAGCCAGGCGTCGTCTTTTTCTTTAAATGCGGCCAGCGTCTTGCTTCTTACTGCTGCAATCAGATCCAGGTAATAACCAATATCGTTGCCTTTAATTTCCTTACGGCCTTTATCGCCCAGTTCCATAGGAGCTTCCCATAGCTTTTTTTCCTCCGCGTTAAACTCCTGGCGACCTTCAAAGGTGTTGATCTGGTAAAATGTTTCCGTAGCACCTAAATGCATAACCAATGCCGCAATGGTATTCGCATGGGGATCAAAAAGAAAATCGATCTGTTCCCTGTTCAGTTTCTGCACGGCCTGGATTACCGTGTACCGGTTATAGTTCAGCATCGATACAAGAGTTCCGATCTGCGGGGTATAACCCTTTACCGGCCCGATTGTAAAAAGCGCTTCATCGTTTGGTGTACGGCTGTGGGGTATACCTGCCGGCGCTGTCAGGGGCAACAAGGTGCCCAACGTACATACTGCGCTGTTGATAAGAAAGTTTCTGCGGTTGGATCGAAGGGGTTGCATGGTGTATAAGTTTAGAAATGAGTAATAATAACCCCTTACAAGGTACAATAAATTACCTAATAATAATACCATACTTATCCAGCAACCCGGCAATATGCGGGAGACTGAAAACAGCTTTTTTGATCTTGTTGGTTTCCGGGTTGATCCGGTAATGATATGCACTGGAAAGATCCGCTTTTTCAAGGTTGGTGTTTTCAAACCGGGCACCGGAAAGATCACAGTTGCTGAATACAACGGCACTGCAATCGGCATCCACGAAATCTACTTCCTGCAACAGGCAATCCTGAAAAGAAATATGTTTCATTTTTACGCTGTAAAAAGAGCTCAGGGTAAGCGTGCTGTTTTCAAACCGCGGAGAAAATAAAAAGGTGTTTGCTTCTTCAAAATGCACACCCACCAGTTTGCAATTTTTGAACACCGTATCCCGGAAAGAAGCCTGCCCGATTTGCACTCCGCTAAGATCACAATCTTCAAAACAACAGTCGATAAAGTTGACGGCAGAGAGATCAGAAGCTGAAAAAACACAACCCTTAAACCGGCACCCCTCATAATCGCCTTTGGGCAATACCTTTTGAACATAGTCCTGCTTCTCGTAAACCATATCTTCAAAATATCGGCTCATATCTTTTTGATCAAAGATAGCTTTTCAAAAAACGGGAAATAAAAGTTTATGGAATCCGGAAGGCTTCTGGTCTAATAGGTAAACGCATACACTATGAGTAGCATGGAAACCATTCTGGAGCCCGTTGGCCGCAAACGCAACAGGGGCGCTGGTTTTAGCCGGTCCGGCATCAGAATCGATATGACGCCGATGGTAGATCTGGGCTTTCTGCTGATCACGTTTTTTATTTACACAACTGCGATGAGCGATCCTTCTACCATGGATCTGTTTATGCCCAAGGATGGGCCGCCGGCGCCAACAGCAGCTTCCGGCGCATTAACGATCCTGGTCGGGGATCATGGAAGGCTTGCTTATTACGAGGAGCAGCTGCAGCCGGACGCATCCAACCTGCATCCGCTTACACCGGTTACATTGCGCACCACGCTGATACGCAAAAAGAAAGCAGTGATGGCGCAGTATGTGCCCGATCCGGCTTGCGAAGCAAAGGCGCGGGCGGAACATCGCTCACCGGAAACATGCCGCCAGGGCAAACTGATGGTCATCATAAAGCCGGGTAAAAATGCCGATTACAAAACGGTGGTGCAGGTGCTGGATGAAATGCTGGTCAACCGTATCGCACGCTATGCGCTAACGGCACCGGATGCAGAAGAACTGAAGTACATTCCCTGATAGATCGTAAGGGTACTGATACTCCCTTTTCTGAACGGCGGTTCGGGAACGGGCCCCGCTATGCATTTTAATAACTAAAACATAAACGATGGAAACAACAAAAATCCTGTCGGCTTCTTTCCTCGACATTTTGTTTGATGGAAGAAACAAAGCCTATGGCGCTTATGAATTACGGAACACCTATAACCGCCGGTTGATAAAAGCACTGGGTGCCACCGGGTTGATCATTGCTACTTTTATGGGGGCTTCCGCTTTGAAAGGTGCCGAATCCAAAAAGGCACCGGTTCCTATTATAAGCCACGTTGTGGATCTTACCAAAATAGAGGAACCGGAAAAAGCAGAGCCGCCGGCGCCACCACCTCCCAAACTGCAGGAACCTAAAAAGATTGCAACTACACAATTTGTAATTCCCAAAATTGTACAGGACAAAGAGGTGGTAACACCACCGCCTACGCAGGACGACCTGGCGGATGTAAAGATCGGGTTGAAAAATGTTGAAGGAGAGAAATTGGGGAATATTGCGGTGCCACCGGATGGTCTTCCAGACGGGAAGGGGATCTTAGACGTGAAACCAAAGGAGAAAATACCGGAAATCTTTGAAATCGTTCAGGTGGAGGCTAGTTATCCCGGAGACTGGCTTCGGTTTCTGACAACGAACCTCCGTGGTGAAATACCGGTAGATAATGGAGCAACCCCGGGCAGATATCAGGTTCTGGTGCAGTTTGTGGTAGATGTAAACGGAACGGTAAGTGATGTTAAGGTGCTAAAAGATCCCGGTTTCGGTATGGGCGCGGAAGCGATCCGGGTAATTAAAAAGTCGGGAAAATGGAAAGCGGCTATTCAAAATGGATATCCGGTAAAGGCCTACCGGAAACAACCGATCACCTTCGAAGTATTGGATCAATGATAGCCGGATGGAGTGCTGGTTGCTTCGATCTGTTAAGGAAATTGATGGCGGTTTAAATACCGGCTGGTCCATGATGCTCATTTTCAGTAATGTGGATCAGGGATATTAAACCATCTGCAGGAACCGGGGAGCTGTTGCCCCGGTTTTTTGCGGGCTTGCGCTAAAATCCGGGAATATTTAAAAAATGGTTAGAAAGTTGAATTGGTCATGAAAACAGTTAACGGTTGTCTGTTCAGGAAAAGTTGAGGGCAGGTCGATCTTTTAGGAGGCAGAGGACAGATCATAAAACCTCGCAGCTTTTGCGTAATTTTGCGGCCTAAATAAAAACAAATGACATTACACAGGGAAGGCCGGGCCACCATAACCATTAGTACGATATTGTTTTTAATCGTAAGTTTTGTTTTTTACTATTTCCTGTTTGAGGCATATCCGGTTATTTTCTGGATCCTCGAAACGGCATGGATCGTGGTATTTGCATTGATCATTTCATTTTTCAGGATTCCCGGACGGAATTATACCATGGACGACACCGCGGTGATTGCTCCCTGCGACGGCAAGGTGGTGGTGATTGAGGAAGTGGAGGCTGATGAATATTTTAAAGATCGCAGGATACAGGTATCCATTTTTATGAGCCCGCTGAATGTGCATGTGAACCGCAACCCGGTAAATGGCGAGATCGTATATAACCAGTACCACAAGGGAAAATACCTGGTGGCCTGGCACCCGAAATCTTCTACGGAAAATGAGCGGCATTCCAATGTGTACCGGCATAGCAGCGGAAAAGAGGTGCTTACCAAACAAATTGCGGGCGCATTGGCCAAACGGATCGTAAACTATAACCAGGTGGGTAAAAAGGTAAAGCAGAACGAGGAAATGGGATTTATCAAGTTCGGTTCCCGGGTAGACCTGCTGCTGCCGCTGGATGCAAAAATAAATGTAAAGATCGGTGATGTAGCAGTAGGAGGCGTAACCGTGGTTGCCCGCTGGTAACAGGCAGGAAAAATTTAAGCTCCGTGCGTTACCCGTACGGAGCTTTTTTTATGCGGTGTGTCGTGGCGTCTATATCAAATGATGTTTTATAGATTTTATCTATGGGCTATAGAAACTATCATTTGAAGCACCTTGCTTTTTGTGGTACTTTTGCACCGCAATTGAAAAACATAAATCATATTTCATAAACTATAAAACAGAAAGTATGCCTTTAGTAGGAAAGAAATTCCCAAGTGTGGCCATTGACGCGATGTCTGAGATGGGAGATACGTTGAAGATCGATGTATACAAAGAAGCCGTAGAAAATAAAAAGAAAGTATTGTTATTCTGGTATCCCAAGGATTTTACGTTTGTATGTCCTACAGAATTGCACGCTTTTCAGGAAGCCATCCAGGAGTTTGAAAAGCGCAACACAATCATTATCGGAGCGTCCTGCGATACAGCGGAAGTGCATTTTGCGTGGTTAAATACACCTAAGGATAATGGAGGAATTGAAGGCGTAACCTATCCGATTCTTGCAGATACACACCGTTACCTGTCGGGTGAACTGGGTATCCTGGATGCTGATTATGAGGTAAACGATGAAACCGGTGAGGTAAAGCTAAGCGGATCCAATGTCAGCTACCGCGCTACCTATCTTATCGACGAGGAAGGCAAAGTATTTCATGAAAGTGTAAATGATATGCCTGTGGGACGGAATGTTCAGGAATACCTGCGGTTGATTGATGCCTATGCCCATGTGCAAAAACATGGAGAAGTGTGCCCGGCAAACTGGGAGGAGGGTAAAAAAGCGATGAACGCTGATCGTGAAGGCGTGGCTGCTTATTTTAGTGAGAATTAAAAAAAAGATTATGTACGTAGAATTGAGTGAAGATAATTTACAGCAACTGGTAGCCGATAATGAAAAGGTGATGGTGCAATACGGTGCTGGTTGGTGCGGCAACTGCCGGATCATGAAGCCCAAGTTTAAAAAGCTGGCCAGCGAAAATGAAGGTGTTGCTTTTATTTATGTGGACGCCGAAAAGTTGCCCGAATCCCGCAAGCTGGCGAAAGTAGACAACCTGCCCACTTTTGCGGCCTTTAAGAATGGTCAGTTGTTAAACCAGGTGCAAACGAACCAGGCTGCATCTTTAAATGAATTATTTAATGAAATTACCAATAATTAGGAAATTATACCAGGCGGCTCCTCCGGAGAAGTTGCAGGCAACAGTAGAAGTGCTGGAAGCCTTTTCTGAGATGAATATAAAAGATGAAGAGCTGGATGTTGCCGGTGAGCTGATCACCAACCTGTGCGGTGCCATTGAGGTGCATGAACTGGTGAAGAGCGGCATGCGGGAGTCGGATGCACTGAATCATTTTTCAAAAAAAGTGCTGGGATCGATAGACCGCTAAGGTGGTTATTACAATTGTTTTTTAAGCATCCTGTCAAAAGCAGGATGCTTTTTTATGTGTTACAGTGGATTGTTGCGCTGTCCTGTATCCCTTATGGGTTAAGACAAAAGAATGATTCCTTATTGCAGCACCCGGATGATCTTTACAAATTGCTTTTTGTAATAACCCGAAAAGGTAGAGATGATAACCCCGGTGCCGCTGCCTGCGGCATGAATAAAGTTCAGCGGCTCTTTATTGGAAGTAATGATCCCGATATGCCCGATCCTGCGGCTGTTTTCTCCCCTGAACAGGATGAGGTCGCCGGGTAATGCCTTTTGCGGACTTACTGCCGTGCCCACATATTCATAATCATAAGAGCTGCGGGGCGATTTTACATGGTAATGCCGGAAAATATGATAGAGGAAACCGGAGCAGTCGAATCCTTTCCCCGGATCGGCCGACCCGTATTTATACGGAGTACCCAGGAAGGTTTTGGCATAGGCGGTAAATTCCCTGCGATCGATAGGCAATGGCCGGTCCATCGACAGGGCCATGGTGGCATCAGGAGTACGGGTACCTTGCTCGGAAGGATTGGCCGTTGCAGAGCCGGAAGCCGGAGTGTTAACAGGCGCCGGGGAACGCCTGCCTTTTTTTGAAGCGGTACAGGCGCTCAGCGCCAGCAGCAATATCAGAAGGAGCCGTAAGGACGGTTGTGTCATCGTTCACCTACGCAGCAATTATAATGCCGGTACCGGCGTATTACCGTTTAAATAGAAGCCGCTTCGTTTTGAGAAATTATCGGGTATATTTGTGGGTTAAACAATGATCTTATGCGTGTACGATTTTTTGCATTCGTTTTAGCAATCCTGCTTGCTCCAGTTACTACTTTATGGGCACAGGGAAAAACCACCCGTCAGGTGGAAGCTGCCGTTAAAAAGCTCACCAAGGCTATGCTGGACAGTGATATACCCGTATTGAGTGCATTGGCATCGGGGCAATTGACCTACGGGCATTCCAGCGGCAAAGTGCAGAATAAGGCGGAGTTCCTGGAATCTTTTAAAACCGGGGCCAGCGATTTTACAAAGATCGATATTAAAGATCAAACCGTTTATATCGTAAACAATACCGCTATCGTACGTCATTTGCTGGATGCAGATACCAATGATAATAAGCAACCGGGGCATACTACATTGAAGATTATGACCGTTTGGACAAAACAAGGCAACCAATGGGTATTGATCGCCCGTCAGGCTGTAAAGGCCCAATAAAATATACGAATACATGAAAGGATTTTTTTTAACAATAGCCGTCGCTGTTGGAGTGGTTGTGTCTGCCCAAACGAAAACCATTGAGGTGATCAATCCTTCGGCGATGGAACGGAAAGACGAGCTGGTGGTATTGAAACGCACATGGATCAAACGAAAACTGCCTGCTTTGAAAGAAGGGCAATACCTGCTGGTTACAGATAAAAAGGTACCGCAGCTGGTACAGTTTGATGATCTGGACGGCGACGGAATCTGGGATGAAGCGGTGTTGCTGCTAAACCTGGCTCCCAAACAAAAGCGGGTGCTTTCCGTGGCTGCCGGCGACCGGCCTGCAGCGATAAAGGCCGTAGTACGTGCCTATGTGCGGCAGAAGCACCGGCTTCCGGATAATAGTTTTGGAGATAATGTGGTAACGGATACCATGCCGTATAATAATATCCCAACGGACTTTTCAAAACAACAATTGCCGCCTTATTTAACGGAAGGACCGGCATGGGAAAATGACAAGGTGGGCTTTCGCAAATATTTTGATATACGGAATGCCAATGATATCTGGGGAAAACGGGTATCCAATATGGTGTTGGATGAGGTAGGGGCCCATCCGGGAAACAGCTACCATAATTTATCAGACTGGGGAATGGACATTCTGAAAGTAGGGAAATCGCTGGGAGCGGGTGCCCTGGCGCTTCGTACAAAAGTAAACGGAAAAGATTCGCTCATCCGGTTTGGACGTAATGTACAGCAAGTGGTTTACCGGCAGTTAAGCTCCGGACCGCTGCGTTCCGTGTTTGAAATACAGTACAAGAACTGGCAGTATCTTCTGGATGCAATGCCCATCAATGTTACAGAGCAGATCAGTATCTGGGGCGGACAATATTTTTTCGAAAACAAAGTAACTTTCAGTAACCTGCCGGCCAACGCATCACTGGTAACGGGTACGATCGATTTTTACAGCAAACAGGAGCATAAAATAAACCGTTCAGGAATTGCGGGTCTGTATACCTATGATCAGCAAAGCGAAAATAAAGATCAGCTGGGGTTGGGCATTTTAACAGCGGCATCGGATGTAAAAGGCTGGGGACATATTAGCGCACAGAACACAGATGTTACGAATGTATTTACATTGGATATGAAGGTGCAGGCCGGCCGGCCCATGGTGTACCGTTACTATGTAGGATGGGAAGTGACCGATAATGCCTTTGCCACGCAACAGGGATTTGAAAAAATGATCACAGCGGAGGCCGAAAAATTTGCCAAACCATTGGTGATCCGGTAAGATTGCAGGGGTAACTATTTAACCCTCCGGGTTAGCGCTGTGTCTGCCGGATGTGGGGTGCTTAATTCCCCAATTTTGGGATACAGATATACATTTTATCCGGGGAGATGCCGGAATAGTAACGGTATCTTCGCTTTCCAATATCTCAAATTAGTTATTAGATTCCAGCAAAAAGCAACTACCAGTCTTTTCCGTTGCTGGTTCCATATTGTGATTTATCCTCTGAGATCCGCTGCTGGGTGTTTTTTTCCTTATTTTCTAACTTGTTAAGCTGGTTTTGAGCCTGGTGCTGATTGAGTCTGGATTTGTCGGGCTTCCGGTTTTCGTCTTCCTTTTTATCCTGTCCGCCGCCGCTTTGCTTCTTCCTTTCCAGTAAGGCTTTTTGCAGGTTCTCACGCGCCTTTGTATCATTGCTGTTAAAGCGCAGCGCATTCTTATACGCTTCAATGCTTGCCTCCAGCTTATTTTGGTTGGAGTATACCACACCCGTGTTATAGTAGGCGCCGGCACGCAGTTCATCACTGGTTTGCCGGGATGTAGCCACCTGCGCATATGTTTTTATGGCCTCATCCTGTTTTTTCAGCCGGTATAAAGCGTTGCCTTTATTCATCAGGGCGGTGTATTTCTGAGGACCGTCCATCGCCTTATCATAGGCTTTTACAGCCTCCTCCATTTTGCCCTCCTTGTAGTATTCGTTTCCTTGTTTTATAAAGCTGCTTCCGTCCTGGGCCAGCAGAGGAAGGGCGATGAGGTGTAACAGGTATACAAAATGGCTTTTCATTCTTTTGCTTTTTTACCTTCGGGTAATAGCTGCTCTGCCACTAAGAGTAAGAGCATGGCCGCCGCAAATACCCAGAAATAATAGGAAAAGCTCATCAGATTGGCATCTCCGGTTACCTTCTTGTCGATCTGCGCCAACTGTGCATTGATCGTTTTAATGGCTGCATCAATATCGGTGAGCTGCACATACACCCCGTTGGTGTTGTTTGCGATCTGCTGTAATTCTTTCTGGTTGAGTTTTGAAACGATCGGCTGGCCCGTTTCCGGATCCAGTTTATTGCCACCGGTAGAGTCATCCGGTATATATGTACCCCCGGGAGACCCGATGCCCACCGTGTTCACCATTAGCCCGCGTTTCTGCATTTCCTTTGAAAGCTCCAGGGCTTTTTCATCATGATCTTCTCCATCGGAGATGAGAATTACCGCCTTAAACTTGGCTTCCCGCTCTCCAAAGGTTTTGAAACTTTCTTCCAGGGCATCCCCGATAACAGTGCCTTTTACAGGCACCACATCCGGTGAGGCATCGTTCACATAGATCTGGGCGGCGCTATGGTCGGCACTGATCGGCATCTGTATATAGGCTTTACCGGCAAACCATACCAACCCGATGCGGTTATTGGGCATGGCATCCATCATTTTACTGATAAATTGCTTGGCCAGCAGCAGCCGGCTGGGCTTTACATCTTCGGCCAGCATGCTTTTGCTAAGATCCAGGGCAAAAACCACGTCAATACCCTCCCGTTTAATGCCGTCGCTACCCCCGGGTTTGCGCAGGCTCATGGTACAGAGCACGCCCATCAGGAAGGCCAGGCACAGCAGGATAAATTTGAAATTAAACCGGAATGGGCTATATCCCCGGATCATGGATTTTACCAGGGCTGGTTCTCCTATTTTAAGGATCGTCCTTCTTTTCCATTGTTTTACTACAGAAAACAACAGGAGAAACAGCAACACTGCTGCGCTCAGCCAGATAAAATAAATGTATTGAAATTCAAAACTCATTGACTTCGTAAAGTTAATAAGTTGAGCGGGTTAAAACGTTAACAAGTTGATAAGGTAGCTTGCGGGAATATAAAAGATAGAAACGCAGAGCCCTCAGGACCTGTATCGCAGAGCCGCAACGGGTTCGCTGCTTTTTCATTTAATATTTAGAATGGAATATGTTACATGCCTAACGGATCACATTTTTCCCTCAAAAAAGCCCAGTTGCTTTAAAATGTCCTTAAGCATTTTCAGCCGCACCGTGGTCATGTCGTATTTGAGATCGGGAGATTCTACATTCAGTACAAAAAAATAAGGGTGGCGGTTTTCCTCGATCCAGCCAACGATCCAGCCAAGTGCATGGCTTTTGTCTGTAGTGGCCCAGCCGGTCTTATAGGCCAGCTTGTAATTGGCATTGTCTTCAAACAGCATTGCATTTTTCACTTTTTCCTGGTAAAGTTTGAAGAAGGGAAGTTCATTGAAGTATAGCTTTTTTACCAGTCCCAGGTTCTCATCCGGGGTTAATTTTAAGGTATTATCGAGCCAGAACGTATCAACTGCGGACCGGATCTTAAAGAGGGTATCTTTTTTTCCCGCTCCATAATGAAGGGAATCCAGCCAGTACTGCATTTTTTCCTTGCCGATCCGCCGGGCTACTTCCTGGTAATAAGGAACGGCCGAAACGCGGAAAGCCTGGTACATATTCAGGTCCTTATTCCATTCAGGAACAGCCCGCTGGATGCCATCCCAGGGAATCACCATGCTGTCGCTGGAAATAATTCCCGTCTGAAGCCCGATCAGTGAATTTACAATTTTAAACGTACTTGCCGGAAGATAGGCGCTGTCACGGTAGCGGGCCAGATTGTACACGGTAAATTCGCCCGTGCCATTGTTCAGCAGGGCAAAAGTGCCGTTAAGCTGGTGCTCGTCAAAATATTTTTTTAAAGAATTGTCCTGTTTTACATTGTTTTGGTTACAGGATACGATTGAAACGGCCGTTGCAAGGCCCCAAAGCAGGTGAGTGGCTTTACGGATCCGGCTTATGGGGGCATTCTTTTTTCTTGTTGCGTTAGTAAAAAACATAATAAATATTGAACAAAAGATTGAATTCGCCCGCAAAAATACGACCCGTTTGCCTTTGGGAAGGATTTAATAATTTCTGGCACCCGAATTGCATCCTTTTTTATATATAACCTCCTATTGTGCAGGATATTATAACCTATAAAAGAGCGGCTTTAAACAACTACCGGCTGATTCTGGATACGCCGGTGGCGGTAAAGCGGAAAATAGCGGACATCAGTACCCGGTTGGATGCGTTATTCCCGGGAACGCCTTTGGCCGGTAGCAGTTCCGTTATCTATCTTGCAAGTTTTTCTGTGTATGAACCCGATGAAATGGCGGTAACTGACCAGCTGCACCGGATTGCGCTGGCAACCATGCCCTGGAAAATTCATTTAAAAGGAGTTGCTCATCTTGAAAAGAAAGAAATTTATATACCGGTAACGGAAGGGGAACGGATCAACGCAGTAACTGAAAAGATAGCAGCCCTGCCGGCTTCCTGGAGTAATGAGCGGTTTAACACACTGCCGCGCATATCCCTGGCCCGTAACCTGCAATCCTGGCAATTTGAACGGGTATGGCCCTATTTTGAAAAGGAACCCTTTCAAACCCAGTTTATTATGAACGGGATGCTCCTGCTGCGACAGCTGGAGGGCTATCGCTCATGGCATGTGGAGCAACGGTTTTTATTTGAAAATCAGTTAATTATAGACTAGCTATACTTTTATATAAATTTTCTTCTTATCGAGCCAGTAGCAGATGGCCCACATAAAAATAATAACACAGATAGCATATAAAAGAGATCCATTCTCCTTTGCACCGGGTGTATGAACCAGCACCTTTGTGTAAAGCCAGTTCCAGGGAGTAACTCCGTCTTTTGTTTTAAAAAGAGCTGCCGTTTTGGGCAAAAATGCGCTTAGGGCGAAAATAAACAGCGGATTTTTGCCAAAAACTTCAAAAAAGCGTGCTAAAAAGCCGGTTTTTTCGCGGATCTCGATAAAATAGATCATCGTTGCGATGGTCACAACGGCTAGACCGGTGGTGTATATCGTATAGGAGCTGGTCCAGATCTTTTTGTTGATGGGGAATGTCATATCCCAGCAAAAACCGGTGAATAACAACGCGATACCTGCTACAAAAAGTCCGGTCAGCATTTTAAACATGGGATTTGCCGGGCTGTTTTTATCCAGGTTGGGGGGCATCTCTGCACTGCTGTTCCGGATATACATTCCCACAAAATAGCCAAAAACGACCTGTACAATAGCCGGTAACGTGCTGGCAATGCCTTCGGGGTCAAAAGGAACACCTTCTCCCTTATACATATGGGCGGTATGCAGAATCAGCTTATCTACCTGTTCCGTTCCGAACCAGCCGGCGAGGCTATAGGGATCGGCGGGGTTGCCTATAATACACAGGGCCCAGTACAGCAATAGCAGTACCACGGAAAGCAGGGCCGCGGCCCTGGGCTTCAGGTAATAGGCGATAACGGAGGCAAAAAAGTAACAAACGGCGATGCGTTGCAATACCCCAAAGATGCGGACCCCTTTTTCAGGGCTGGAGGTCCAGGGGATCAGTTCCAGCGCACCTTCGTTCCAGCGTATAAAAGGATACCAGTTTAAAAAGAGTCCGATCCCGAAGATCATCAGCGTTCTTTTGAGGACTTTTTTCCAGAACACGCCTGATCCGGCCTCCTGTAAGCGCGGCATCACAAACGCCATAGCGTTGCCAACGGCAAATAAAAAAAACGGAAATACGAGATCCGTAGGGGTAAGGCCATGCCAGGGTGCATGTTCCAGCGGACCATAAATATGGCCCCAGCTGCCGGGGTTGTTGACCAGGATCATCAGGCAAACAGTAGCTCCTCTGAAAACGTCAAGCGATCGGTACCGAATTCTCATTTTTAATGAATAAGATGGTAAAATACAAATTTAACCCATATAATATTACGGGCAGGAGAGAATTTTCCGTATAAACATTGTTACCGCTATATTTGCAGGGATGTTCCTGTAGCATTTTGTTCCGGTCACGTTTGATAGGGATGTGACTGAGGGGGCGAAGCCGTGTAAACAAATGAAAGAGAAAAGCTGGTATGCGATCTATACAAAGCCCCGTTGGGAGAAAAAAGTATCAAAACTACTTACAGACCGGAACGTTATGACCTATTGCCCCCTAAACAAAGTAAGACGAAAATGGAGCGACCGCATGAAAACCGTTTGGGTCCCGCTATTGCCGTCCTATTTATTTGTTTATATAGATATAACCGAGATGCAAAAAGTAAGAGAAACACCGGGGGTGATTAATTTTGTATATATTGAAGGGAAACCTGCCATTATTAAGGATTTTGAAGTGGTCCGGATCCGGAAATTTTTAAGTGAGTTTGAGAATGTGGAACTGGAACCTTTTAATCCTCAAAGGAATCAGCGGGTTATGGTAAACCAGGGTATTCTGGTAGAGGAGGCAGGCCGGGTGATCGATTTAAAGAATAACAAGGTTGAAGTGGCTATAGAAAGTCTTCACTATAACCTCGTGGCCTTGTTTGATAAATCAAAACTGATCAATAACTAAATCAACTTTATGAAACTTGTTAATTATACATCAACACTGGCTGTAGTGTTGCTGATTGTATCCTGTGCTACCCAGCGGAAACTGCCCCAATACCTTGAGGGCGCTAGCAATGAGTCGATCGAAAAACAAACCCAATTCCCCGAGTTGATCATCCAGAAGAATGACCAGCTGGCCATCCAGGTGTACAGTGATTTTATACCTACAAAAGATCCGAATCCGGACCTTCTGTACAACCAGCCCTTGCCGGGCGGAGGCGGAGCAGCAGGTACCGGTAACACAGCCAGTAATACCAGTACTGCCAGCGGTTACCTGGTAGACGGCGAGGGAAATATCGACTTTCCAAGGCTGGGCAAAATTCATGCAGAGGGACTTACCAAAAAACAATTGGAGGCAGAAATTAAAAAAAGGTTGACGACGCCGGTAGAGCTTTTGAAAAACCCCACGGTGCTGATCCGCTTTCAAACCTATAAGATCGTAACCATCGGAGAGTTCAATAGTCCGCAGGTGCTCAATATCCCCACAGAAAAAGTAAACATTTTTGAAGCCATTTCCATGGCCGGTGGTATTACTGAATGGGGAAAGAAGGATGAGGTAAAAGTGATCCGGGAGCAGGATGGTAAGAGGGAAATGGGGGTTGTGGATCTTTCCTCTGCAACTGTTTTTACATCTCCTTATTATTACCTGAAACAAAATGATATCCTGCTCATTGATCCGGTTAAGGATAAGCAGGAAGTAAAAGATGAAACAAGGCGTTTAAGCCGGATTTCATTTGCTACATCGATAGCATCTACAGCCGCAGTAATTGCGTCCATCATTATTACCATTACAAGAAAATAATATAGAAGCGGCTGACTCAGCCATTCATATCATAAAATACTGCAATCACAGTTATGCAATCCATCGAGAAAAAGGAAATATCGGGCAATCTTAGTGCAAGGGAGCTTTTTTATAAGTATATCCGCTTCCTTCCCATTATTATTCTCAGTTTGATCTTGGCCTTTTTTGTCGCCTGGCTGTACCTGCGTTATACCCAGGAGCAATATAGTTCCATAGGAAATATGCTCATTACTACGGAGGAGTCTAAGGGTGATAAAGTGGAGGAACTGATCGAAGGCAAAAGCAAAACCACAAATTTGCTGAACGAGGTAGAGGTGTTGAAGTCGCGCCCCCTCATGACCCGTGTGGTACGAAGCCTCGGCTTACAGGTGGGATATGTTAAAAAGGGGAATGTAAAGAATATGAATGCCTATAAACGGACATCCTTTGCATTTGTTCCGGTACAATTGGTGGATTCAGCGTTATCTTTTTCGGTGGATATCGATTTCATCAATGCCAACCAGTTCCGGGTCGATAAGAAAAACACCCTGTACAGTTTTGACCAATTGTTTCAAACCAAGAATGGCGTCTTTAAGCTGGTGAAAAGCGGCGGACTGCCGGAGCCAGGTGCAGAGTTTACCATCACCTATAATCACGAAGATGTGATTGCTGCCAATATGATACGAGATCTGAATGTGCAACCCAAACTGGCCAATACGGGTATTTTGCTGGTCGAATATCACTCCGCCAATCCCTATTTGTCGTCAGATGTGGTCAATACCCTGATGAAAGAATACACCATTTGGAAAGTAGAGCAAGGCAATACTTCCATGGATCTGACCATCGATTTTATTAACAACCGCCTGGGGATTGTGCAGCACGATATTGACAGTCTGCAGCGGAAGTTAGTCGCTTACCAGCAAAATAATAACCTGGTGGATGCCAACCTGCAAATTACAGCATTATTGCAGCGGGCCCAGGAACAGGATGCCGCAGGCCAGGAACAGCGAATGGCCATTAATACGCTCGATCTTCTGGAAAGCGGGGTAGCAAAGGGAGAAAATAGCGTACTTACACCCTCGGCGTTGGGCGTAAAAGATGTAGGACTGGGCGATATGCTGACAAAACTGAATGAAGCGCAATTGCAGCGTAAAAACCTGGTGGATGGAAATGTACCCGTCGACAATCCACAGATAAAGCAATTGGATCAAACCATTGAAACCCTGCGGAAAGGAGCATTGACAAACATTCAGACCCTGAAAAACAGTTACCGGAAAAACCTGGGACTTGTTTCGTCTGAAAAATCGAAAAACACGGGTGGTGCCCTGCAAATGCCGGCAAAAATTACAGAACAAGCCGAAATTGAACGGGACCTGACCTCCAAGCTGGCGCTGGCTAAAGTACTGGGAGAAAAGCGGGAAGAAGCTGCCATTAAACGGGCCAGTACCATTTCCAACACGAAGATCATTGAAAAAGCAGAGCCCGACCTGGTTCCGGTAAAACCCAGTCCCAGGAATGTAAAATTAGCAGCCCTCCTTTTCGGACTGGCGATCCCCGGTTTATTTATCGTATTAAAAGAAGCCCTGAATGACCGGGTGAACACCCGTTCGGATATCGAACGGGCCACCAACGCACCGATACTGGGAGAAATTGGTCATTCTAAATCGGATCAAACCCTGGTGGTGAGTAAAACCAAGCGCACGCTGATTGCAGAGCAGTTCCGACTCCTCAGGTCCAACCTGCAGTATATTACCGGCAAGCGGGATAAAGTGGTGATCCTGGTCACCTCTTCCTTTGGTGGAGAGGGAAAATCCTTTATCAGTACCAATATGGCGGCTGTTTACGGATTGACCGATAAAAAAACGATCGTGCTGGAATTTGACCTGCGGAAGCCCAAGGTGCTGAGCGGGTTGGATATGCAGAAACGTCAGGGGATCAGTAATTATATGATCGGGGATGTAGACCTGGACAGCCTGATCATTCCCGTGGCGGGAGAAGAGAATATGTATGTGCTGCCCTGCGGTCCCATACCACCTAATCCGGCCGAATTGTTGCTGAATGAGAAAACAGATCAGTTATTTGCACAACTGAAAAATAAGTTTGATTATATCATTATCGATACGGCACCCATTGGAATGGTAAGTGACGCGCTTACCCTGGCTAAGTATGCAGATTGTACCTTGTATGTAACCCGCCAGGGACATACCTTTAAGAAGCAGCTGAACCTGATCAACGAAATGTATGAGAATAAAAAGATGCCCAATCTTTCTATTGTACTGAATGATACAAAACTACCTACCGGTGGCGGATACTATGGTAATTATGGCTATGGGTACGGGTATGGTGAGAGAAGCGGGAACGATTATTACCAGGATGATACATTCATTGAGCGAAAGAAGAAGAAAGGCTTTTTCAGCGCATTGGGAAAAGCTAAAAAGCGATAATGGTCGGTGATGGCAGGGATTTTGCGTAATGAACAGAACGCCTGATGTTCCAATATCCGGCATCTAATATTTAATGTCTATATCAAATGTCTAAAAGAATTATTATTACCGGCGGAGCAGGATTTATCGGGTCGCATGTGGTGCGGTTGTTTGTAACGAAGTATCCGGAATATACCATCATCAACCTGGATGCGCTTACCTATGCAGGGAATCTTGAAAATCTTAAGGATATAGAAAATCATCCCAATTACATTTTTGAAAAAGCAAATATTGTTGACGCTGAAGCGGTGAAAGCGGTATTTGATAAATATAAGCCGGATGGGGTCATTCACCTGGCGGCTGAGAGTCATGTAGACCGTTCGATCACATCGCCCCTGGACTTTGTGTACACCAATGTAATAGGAACTGTAAATCTTCTGAATGCAGCCAAAGAATTGTGGAAGAAGGATTATAGTGGTAAACGGTTTCATCATGTTTCCACCGACGAGGTGTATGGGGCATTGGGCGAAACCGGGTTCTTTACGGAAGCGACCAAATATGATCCGCATTCACCCTATTCAGCCTCCAAAGCATCCTCCGACCATTTTGTATATGCCTATTCAGATACGTATGGATTACCGGTGGTGCTCACCAACTGCTCCAATAATTACGGGCCCAATCATTTTCCCGAGAAGCTGATCCCGTTGATGATCCACAATATCATTCACAACAAGCCGTTACCCGTGTACGGTGATGGAAAATATACGCGCGACTGGTTGTATGTAATCGATCATGCCCGGGCAATTGACCAGGTATTTCATCAGGGCACTGTTGGAGAAAACTACAATGTGGGGGGCTTTAATGAGTGGAAGAATATTGACCTGGTAAAACTGCTGTGCAAACAGATGGACGAAAAACTCGAACGTCCGGCAGGTACCAGCGAACAACTCATTACGTTTGTAAAAGACCGGCCCGGACATGATCTGCGGTACGCCATTGATGCCAGCAAGATCAATAAAGAGCTTGGTTGGGCGCCCTCCGTTACCTTTGAGGAAGGCCTTTCCAAAACGATCGATTGGTATCTGGAAAACAAAGAATGGCTGGATCATGTGACGAGCGGCGCGTACCAGGCGTATTATGAGCAGCAGTATGCGCATTAACCGGATGCAACGAATCGAAATGAAATATGTCAATGGAGGTCTTTTTCTGGAAGGAAAGTTATAATTCGCATTCATGAAAGGAATTATTTTAGCCGGAGGTTCCGGCACGCGTTTATACCCTATTACTAAAGCAATCAGCAAACAGCTGATGCCCATCTATGATAAACCGATGATCTATTACCCGCTGTCTGTGCTGATGATGGCGGGGATCCGGGAGGTGCTTATTATTACAACTCCGGAAGACCAGCCGGGATTCAAACGTCTGCTGGGCGACGGCGCGCGTATCGGCTGCCGCTTTGAATTTGCCGTACAGGAGCAACCCAACGGACTGGCACAGGCCTTTGTGATCGGGGCCGGTTTTATCGGTACGGATAAAGTAGCGTTGGTGCTGGGGGATAATATTTTTCACGGGGTAGGACTAGGTTCGCAACTAAAGAAATTGACCGATGTTGAAGGCGGATATGTATTTGCGTACCAGGTATCCGACCCTGAGCGGTATGGCGTGGTGGAGTTTGATGAAAACCGGGTAGCGCAATCGATAGAAGAGAAGCCCGCTGAGCCCAAGTCGAATTATGCGGTGCCCGGCCTCTATTTTTATGATAACAGTGTAGTGGAGATCGCCAGAAATCTGAAGCCGTCTCCCCGTGGAGAATACGAGATCACGGATGTAAATAAAGAATACCTGAAAAGCGGCCGGCTGCAGGTTGCCGTACTGGATCGGGGCACAGCCTGGCTGGATACCGGCACCTTTGATTCGTTAACTGATGCATCTGAGTTTGTTCGGGTAATTGAAAAACGACAGGGCTTAAAGATCGGCTGTATTGAAGAAATTGCGTACCGGAACGGGTTTATTAATAGAGAACAGCTGCACTTTTTGGCAGAGGAGCTGGCCAAAAGTGGCTATGGGGAGTATCTCCGGAAAATTAAGTAATATGGAAGCACGATTACTGCAAGGTGGAAGTCATGTTGATGAGCGGGGACAGCTGTTGTACAATAATGATTTTGAGCTGGAACCTGTAAGGCGGATCTATACAATCGAGCATAATAACACGTCCCTGGTAAGGGGATGGATGGGGCATGAAATTGAAAACCGATGGTTTTCCGTCGTTAGCGGCGGATTCCAGGTAAAAGTAAAACCCGTCAACAACTGGCAGGAACCGAAGCTGGATGAGAACGACGCTGTTGTTTTTATATTAAATGCCGGTGCACTTGATGTGCTGCATATACCGCCAGGGCATATTTTTTGCTTACAGGCATTAGAAGCGCACTCAAAAATTGTAGTGATGGCCGACCACCCTGTGGGTACCACCAATGATGAGCACCGGTATCCGGTTTAGGCAGTATCGGTATTGGTTGTTTTGAATTTAGAATTTCGGATTTAGAATTTACAGCTTGATGTCTGCAAACTTCTTTGCACACCCTTCTGCGATTATTGACGAAGGCTGCGTTATTGGTACCGGTACAAAGATCTGGCACTTTTCACACATCATGTCAGGATGCACTATCGGGGAACATTGTAATCTCGGTCAGAATGTGATGATCGCTTCCAGGGTGGTTCTTGGCAATAATGTGCGGGTACAGAACAACGTATCCATTTATGAAGGCGTCATTTGTGAGGATGATGTATTCCTGGGGCCCAGTATGGTCTTTACCAATGTGATGAATCCGCGCAGCGCCATCAGTCGTAAAAATGAATATAAACAGACATTGGTGAAAAAGGGTGCAACCATTGGTGCCAATGCAACCGTCGTTTGTGGAAATATGATCGGGGCATATGCTTTTATTGGCGCAGGTGCTGTGGTTACCAAAGATGTACCGGCCTATGCCCTGGTAGTAGGAAACCCGGCGCGCCAAACGGGATGGATGAGTGAGTGTGGGCACAAGCTACAGTTTGATGCAGCAGGAATAGCCATTTGTCCGGAAAGTGGTGTCGCGTATGAACTGAGAAGCGGAGCCGTATATAAAAAGTCTTAGAGAGGTGAGTAGGAAAACAAGGTTTGCAGTTGTCGGGTACGGACATATGGGGAAACGGCATGTACGTGTGATTGGGGAGCACCCTGATTGTGCGTTAACGGCAGTGATCGATATGCACCCGCAGCAGGAATTATCCGGCATTCCTTTTTATAAGGATCTGGATCATTTTCTGGAGTCATCGGATGCCGCGGAGACAGATATAGTGGTAATCGCCACACCCAACGGGCTGCACGCGCAACATGCTTTAAAATGTCTTGACGCCCGGAAGCACGTACTGATTGAAAA
Organism: Niabella pedocola; assembly: GCF_021044425.1. GTDB lineage: Bacteria > Bacteroidota > Bacteroidia > Chitinophagales > Chitinophagaceae > Niabella > Niabella pedocola. The sequence goes on from NZ_JAJNEC010000006.1 coordinate 282,055, forward strand.
GCCGATGGCATTGAACAGCGCCGATGCTGAAGCCATTATAGCAAAAGCAGCCGATGTGCAGCGGCAGGTGTTTGTGATGATGCAGAACCGGTTTAGCCCCGTAAGTGCCTGGTTAAAAGAAGTTGTTGATAGCGGCGTGCTGGGCAAGATTTTTTTGGTTCAGGTTAATTGTTTCTGGAACCGGGACGAGCGCTATTATAAAAAAGGCAGTTGGCATGGTACCAAGGAAATGGATGGTGGCGTATTGTTTACACAGTTTAGTCATTTTATAGATCTGCTGCTTTGGTGTTTTGGAGACTTAACCAATATCCAGGCAAAACTGAACAATTTCAGTCATGGTAATTCTATTGAAATAGAAGATACGGGGATTGTCCACTTTGATTTTGTAAACGGAGGTATGGGGTGTTTGAGTTATAGCACGGCTGTATGGGACAAAAACCTGGAGAGCAGCATTACGGTAATTGCGGAGAATGGGTCGGTAAAGGTAGGTGGGCAGTATGTGAATGAAATTGCATATTGTGATATTAAGAACTATGTTGCTTCAGATAAACTAAAAGCAAATAGCCGTGAAAAGGATAGCAATCATCGAGAATTTGTCAGGAATATTATATTTGAACTGCAAGAAGGAACAGGAGGCTACGTCAGTGTTAGCGAAGGAGTAAAAGTAGTTGAGATAATCGAAACGATGTACAAATGCAATACGCAGGCAGGTCTCTATTAAAGTGAAAGTTCTAAACGATCGATTTATTCTCAAATAAGCTAAATAATAGTGGCAGTTCTAAAAATTGTATTCTACTACAACTAAAGGGTAATTATGCGAGCATTACGGAGTTGCAGGAAGTTCCACCCTTTTAAAATGCCGTGATAATCTGGTGAAAAATTTTTATTCCGACTTTATCGGTGCTTCTTGATAAGAAAGTGAATGTTTAAAACCTTGCTTGGCTCTACGAGCTATAAAATTGGGCTGATCTTTGGGTGCCGTATTATTGCAGCTGCGATTGGTGTATTTTTTCTGCCAATTTATATTAGATATTTGGGCGCAGAAAGTTATGGGTTGGTGGCATTTTATTCAACGATTTCCGCTGCTTTAACCTTACTTGTATTAGGTCTGAGTTCATCAAGTACAAGGGAATTTGCGGTTTTGCGTGCAAAAAATGCCCGCCCTGAACGCATGGCAAGCCTTTTGCTAAGCATAGAGGTACTGTATTGGGGAATCGTTATGTGCTTGGGAGTACTTATTATAATGCTTTCTCCTTTTATTGCCGGGCATTGGGTAAATACGAAAGAACTGGACTCCCAGGTCGTCTTGTATTGTGTTATGCTAATGGGAGGTCTCTTTATTTGCCAGATGCCTTCATCGGTATATGAAGGTACATTAGCTGGGCTACAGAAACAGGCACAGCAGGAACTAATTACATTATCCACAGCAATAGTAAAAGCAGTTGGAGTTGTCTTTATATTAAAGTACGTTAATTCTAGTATCATTGCGTTCTTTATATGGCAGGCCGTGATTACATTGCTCGGAACGCTTATACTTAGGATATATGCCTACCGAGTGATTAGTATCAAGTCTGTTAAGAAATTTTTTTCCAGAAAAATGCTGCTGGGAATCAGACGCTATTCCGTTGGCATGACTGGAATTGCAGTGGTTACTTTTTTTATATCAGGCATTGATAAAGTAGTTGTTTCAAAGTTTTTAATGCTGGAGGTTGTTGGGTACTATAATATTGCATTTTTGCTGTCAAATTTGCTGGTGATGATATCAGCTCCCATTCATAAAATTGCGCTCCCCAAGTTTAATGAACTGGAAGCAAAAAATAAATTCGATGAACTCCGCTCACTGTATTATAAGTATAATCGATGGGTGATAGTGCTCGTAATGCCTGCAGGATTGGCGCTTGCGGTATTTGCTCCCGATATTTTGTTTTTATGGACTAAAAATGGAAAAATTGCGCTGGTAACAGCTCCAATACTTAGAGTAGCCTCTTTAGGAGCTATAATGAACAGCATAGCATCTACTTTTTATTCTTATACTTTGGCAAAGGGAAATACAAGGTTTGGACTCTATCAAAATCTATTCAGTCTATTAGTAATATTGCCATTAATTTTTGTTTTAACAATAAAGTATGGCGCCGTTGGTGCCGCTAGTTGTACCTTAATATACAATGCCTTGTTGCTGTCGGTATCGCTTCCGATTTTTCATTCGATTTATATGAAAGGGGAGTATATTTTTTGGCTGAAAAATATATTGAGTGTTCCTGTCTGTGTTGCTATAATAGTGTTCGTGGGCGGAAGATACATTCAGAAGCTCTACTACCCTGATCTTAATCTGATCCAGTTAATGGGTATAAACCTTTTGTTGTTTACACTATACGCATTTTTAATAACAGATACTAGAACATCTCTGCTTCTGATATACAATAAGATTATAAGGCATGGAAAAGAAATGTCCAGGACAGGTGACAGCTAAGCGACGTTAAAAGACCGATTTTGATAATCTAAAGTATCAGAAAAATAATGTTTGAATTTATTGGCCAGATCTTTTACTATTTTTAGTTTGTTATCAATTTAGCAGGATATCTCTTTTACACATTTAGATCTCTATATATTATGTTCCCGAAAGTTTCCATTCAAATTCCTACCTATAATCAGGAGCTTACAATTTGTAGGGCTATTGAGAGCTGTATTTGTCAAGATTATCAGAATCTTGAAATTATAGTTTGCGATGATGCCTCTACAGACGGCACTTTTTCAGCTGCTAAGACATATGAATCGGGAGTTGTAAAGGTTTTCCGGAATGAAGCTAATCTCGGAAGAGTGGGTAATTATAAGAGGTTATTTAACGAGTTGGTTAACGGTGAGTGGGTGGTGAATCTGGATGGTGATGACTACTATAAGAATCCTAAATTTATAACGAACGCTATCGATGCAATTTTGAGATATCAAAGGAAAGGGCATGAGATTGTTTTTTACCAGTCGGCCATTGAGGTTGTTACTCCGGAGGAGACGTTTAAAAGTATCCCAAAAATACCGGATGATATTTGTTTGATAAATGGAACAGATTATTTTATTAATTTTTTTTCGCTAAACGCGCGGTCCCATCTTACAACAATCTATAATCATTTCAATGCAAGCCGTGTTAAGTTCTATGAATGGGATACTTTATTTTCGGATTTGAATTCCATAGCTAAGCTATCATTATTGGGCGAAGTGATACTCGATAAGAGGATTTGTGGAGTGTGGAATATTCATTCTGCTAATGAATCAAAAAAACTGGAAAAATATGTTGAACGAGAAATAAAATCTCGGACACATGTTGCTGAATTCGCGCAGCCTTATATCGGCACACGGGAGGCTGAGAAATGGAAAAAAAAGGCAATAGATGAGATTTATCATAATCTTTTGTATAAGAATTTAAAGAGTGATATATTAACGCGAGGTGACTGGTTACGTTTGTTTCGATATTTTAAAAATGAGCCCTATTATTATAAAACGGCTTTGAAATATTTGATTCTGTTTTTAATACCCAAAAGGAGACATATTGAGAAGGTTGTTTAGATTCATAACTGCACAAGTGGATATTGCAAGAAGTACCATCAGGATAGGAGTTTTAAAGTTGCTTTATCCTGGTTTGAAAATTATTGGGTCTACTATTGCTTCCGGGTGTAAGATTATTTGCGTGAAGGGATCCGTAATTGTTATCGAGAATAGTTTTATTGAGAGGGGAACAAAAATTATTGCAGATCATGGAGGTGAAGTTTATATCAGAAATAGTTATATTGGTGACAACTGTGTTATTGTAGCGAGGGAACTAATAAGGATCGAACAAGGGACAAAGATTGCGGAAATGGTTGTGATCCGCGACCAGGACCATCAGATAAATGATTTGTCACAATTTAATACTGCACCAATTTTCATAGGCGCAAATGTATGGATAGGAGCTAAGGTAACCATTTTAAAAGGTTCTGATATCGGGGATGGCTGTGTAGTTGGGGCTCATTCGATTGTAAAAAACAAATTGGATGGTGACGCAGTATATGTGGGTGCGCCTGCAAGAAAGATAAAAGTGATAACCAGAGGAGATATTTCTCATATAGGAGCAAACAACTCGAAACACATTTGAGACCTGTAAAGACGTTCTTAATTGATTTGATCAAATGAAGTGGCAAAAGACAAACTTCTGATTCCGAAAATTGATAATGATAATTCATTATTACTTAAATTTATTTAGCTGAGAACTGTATTTCATATAATTGATTCCTTAGGCCGGGGTGGGGCGGAGCGCATATTAATTGATTCAATTAATAGAATGGATAGTAGTAAAAATTATCTTATCTATTTTCATTCACCGAATACATTGGAAAATGATGTGCAAAATGCCAATGTGATTTGTTTAAACAAGATGGGGAAAGGTGGTAATCTGTTTGCAATTCTCCTGTTACGGAAACTCATAAATAAATATAAGGCGGATGTATTGCATGCGCACTCTTATTGGACAAATATTGTTTCTAGAGTAGCTGCGCCTGAAAATGTTAAAGTTATCAATCATTATCATTTCGCGGATTATGATACAATGAAGGATAAAAAGTCAGTGAGAAGAATGATTGTTTTAGACAGGTTGACAGAAAGAAAGTTACTAACCAGGGTTGGCGTTTCAAAATATGTTGAGCGAATACTTAATTCAACGTTTCCAAAAGGAAAAAATGTTTGCGTACCTAATTTTGTTTTAGGTGAAGAAGCTATAAATAGAGTTGTGAATTATTATTCGAAAGAACAATTAAATATGGTAGCTGTTGGAACGATCAAAAGTGAAAAGAATTACTCATTCTATATTGAGGCATTTAATGGGTTGCGAGATTTTCCGGTTTCAATCGATATATATGGCGGTGGCGATTCTCTTGCCCAATATCGGCAGCGTGTCAGTGCTCTGAAATTGGATAACATTCGATTCAAAGGCGAAGTCGCCAATGTTCCTCAAGTCTTAGATAAGTATAATTTGTTTACTTCAGCTTCAACTTCTGAAACTTTTGGAATAGCTCTAATGGAGGGAGTAAGAGCTGGGCTTCCATTACTCGTTTCTGATATACCGGCATTTAAAGAGGTGGCTCCCAAATCCGCAGCAACTTTTTTTAATCCGTATGATGTAGGAGACTTTATTGATAAAGTTAAATCAATCCTGGAAGCAAAGCTTATACCTTCTCTGAGTGATTATAATAGTTGCCTGAAAACGTATTCTGTGGATACTTATTTAGCGAAAATAGCAGATTTATATAGATAGCATAGATCAGGACATCGTTACATTTATATTCAAATTCTTATATGCATTATTTTTAAAGGTATTTAAATGGTGTTTCTGATGTAGCTTTTGTACCACACTAATTGAGTTTGTTAATCATCATAGTAAGAATATGACCAGTAAAGATTTTTTCCCTAGATTATTTGGCTTTGCTTATCGAAGAACTATAAGAAACCTCCTGCCGGTACGAGGATACGTAAAGTATAATGAAGTGCGAGTAGAACCGATAAAAGCATTGGATAAATATTTTTCCTTCTTTCATAAGCCAATGAAGGACATCCCTTGTTATGAAGATGCAATAGTCGATGCTATAAATGAGCATGTAACAAGTGGCGACACAGTGGTGGTCGTGGGGGGAGGATACGGAGTGACAGTGGTAAGAGCTCTCCAAAAAATCGGTAAAGATGGCAAACTATTTTGTTTTGAAGGATCAAAAGAATATGTTAAGTATGTACAGGACAGCATATCTTACAATGAACATCTAGTTCCAAAGGAAAGTATAATTGTTGAGAATAGCTTTATTGGTAGTTCAGAGCATGTATATGGCACTCATGGGCCGGGATTTCCTATAGAAAGTCTTCCATTTTGTGATGTGTTAGAGTTGGACTGTGAGGGATCTGAAAAAATGATTTTATCGAACCTTTCATATTCGCCAAGGGTGATTATTGTTGAAACACATGGCGTATATGGGGCAACAACAGAGGAAGTAAAAACCATACTTCATAGAAAGGGGTATAAAATTATTTCTGAGCGAGTAGCCGAGAAAAATTTTTTGGATATATGTATCGAAAAAGATATTATGGTGTTAGTGGCTTTAAAACGATAGAGAGTCATTGATATTTATTCATTATTGAAAACATGAATGATGCCTTTCGTCTTTTACCTACATACGAAGAAGTATGCGAAATGTTATATTGAGATCGTTATTTGATGGAAGACAAGGGTCAGAGAAATTGCAAAGAGAGTAATTAAAATAAATTGAGGACATCGCAGATGTTGCGGAGTGTCTGTTTATATTAAGTTTTAAATTTTACAAGTGTGTGGTATTGCCGGCTTTGCCGATTTCAATCGTAATAGTTCTGCTGAGGTTCTTTGGCGGATGACGGCATCCATGACTCATCGGGGGCCGGATGGTCAGGCTGAATACTTCGATGAGCAGGATGCTTTTCAGCTGGGATTGGGACATCGCCGCTTGTCGGTGATTGATCTGAGCCATGCAGCTGATCAGCCCATGCGCTATGAAAACCTTGTAGTAGTCTTCAATGGAGAAATCTATAACTACAAGGAGATAAAAAAGGAGCTCGAAGAGAAGGGGCACCGATTTATAACTTCTTCAGATACGGAAGTGATCCTGCATAGCTGGAAGGAATGGGGGGCGTCGGCTATTTATAAATGGCACGGGATGTTCGCCATAGTACTGTATGATAAAGTGAAGGAAGAACTGATTGGGATCCGAGACCGTGCAGGGGTGAAGCCTCTTTATTATTCGTTTTACAATGGTTTACTGCTGTTTGGGTCAGAATTAAAAACGCTGATGGCGCACCCCGGTTTTAGAAAAGAGCTGGATCTTGCGGCGATAGCTTCTTTCCTGGAGTATGGGTATGTGCCGGCCCCGCATGCTATTTTTAAAAATACATGTAAGTTGCAACCGGGTTATCTACTGCGCGTTGACATGAAAAAACAGACATTCATAACCGAGCAGTACTGGAATGTTTACGATTACTACAATAAGCCTAAACTCAGGATCAGTCTGCCTGATGCAATCGAAGCAACAGAACAGATTCTTGAAAAGGCCTTTCAATACCGCATGGTGGCGGACGTGCCGGTGGGTGTGTTTCTGAGTGGAGGTTTTGATAGTAGTTGTGTTACAGCCCTGCTTCAAAAAAATAGTAATACAAGAATAAAAACCTTCACCATCGGCACTACTGATCACCAGATGGACGAAGCCCCATTTGCAAAGCAAATTGCAGAACACCTTGGAACAGATCATACAGAATATTATTGCACAGAGAAAGAAGCACTGCAGATCATCCCGGAGCTGCCGTTTTATTATGACGAGCCTTTTGCTGACAGCAGCGCTATTCCCACGATCCTCGTGAGTCGGATGGCTCGTGAACAGGTGACTGTTGCGCTTTCTGCGGATGCGGGTGATGAAATCTTTGCAGGCTATACTCGTTATGACTATATCCGCCGTTATCTCAACAAGATAAGCAGGATTCCAGTTCCGCTGCGTAAGCTGCTGGCGGGTGGAATGAACCAAGTCAAGCCGGAAAAGATTCCTGGTTTAAGAAATCGCCCGGAGTTTTTTGGTCAGTATGATAAGTTAAAGAATTTACTCATGGATCCTTCACCTGTGATCTTGCTGAAAAACCTGAGTATTGCATATACAGAAGCAGACATCGACCAATTGTTTCTTCACAAGCCCGCCTCGCTTGTAACCGGTCATAGCAGCACGGAATTACTGGCCGGTAAAGACGATGCGTTATCCTTTATGATGGCCGTGGACTACCAAACCTATCTGGCAGACGATATTCTCCAAAAAGTAGACCGCGCTTCAATGAGCGCTAGTCTTGAAGGACGGGAGCCGTTTCTGGATCAGGACATTATTGAATTTGCAGCCCAGCTGCCTCCGGAATACAAGTATTATAAAGGTATAAAAAAGTACATTCTGAAAGAAATCGTTTACAAATATCTACCTCGGGAGATGATGGACCGTCCTAAGGCTGGATTTGGTATTCCCATCACAGACTGGCTGCTGGGTGTATTGAGACCATTGGTAGAAGAGTACTTTGATCCGGTATTTTTAAGGAAGCAAGGACTGTTTGATGAGGTAGCTGTAAAACAGCTAAAAGAAAAGTTCTATTCGGGAAGAAAAGATCTGCATTTAAGAATATGGTATCTGCTGATGTTTCAGATGTGGTATAAAAAATGGATTTAAAGCATTTTGTTATATCCCTGCTATTAAAAACATGATTCGTAATATTGGTATTCTTTGTTTGTCGTCTTTACTATTGTTTCCGTATCCTCATTACGGCCAATCGGATTTTAGAAGAACGATGATTCAATTCCGGGAGGCGGAGAACGCTGCAATAAGAGATCTCCGGGATGCATTGACCGGATATAACGCCGGCTTAATTCATATTGAAAAAGTCTCTTTAGATGAGAGAACCGGGCAAGCGTTTTATCTGTCTGTGGATAAAAATGAGACGACGATAAAATATACAACACAAAATAGCCTTGAGAATGCGATATATACTTTCCTGGATTTGTTAGGTTTTCATTGGTATGGACCTGGCGATAACTGGTTTGTTAAACCATCCGCCTTAAGAAGGCCGCAGCTTAGTGGGCAATGGATGGAGCCCAGCTTCAGAAATCGTTCTTTTTTTGGTACGGGAGGACTTTATTTTAATCAGCCTCAACTCTATGATCCCAAGAATACATATATGCAGAAATGGTACGACTGGAAGCGGCGTAATCGGTTCAATGCAGATTTTTCGAGTGTGGGTCATACAGGCCAGGCATTTTATCTTGCAAACAAGAATTTATTGGATGCGCATCCTGAATGGTTTACCGGTGAAAGCGGGAAAGTGAATGGGCGTATTCGTATCGATCAGGCAGCCGCGGTACGTGCTTATAAAGACTGGATACGAAAAATATATAATGCGACTACCGGTGAATTTATTGCGCTGGGCGTTGAACCAGAAGATGGTCGCGGTGGAGTAGACGACCCTTTGCCGGCAAAAATGCCCGGGATTAAAAATCATGCAGATAAATGGTGGTGGCTGGCTAATGAGGTTGCCAGGGAATATCCTGAAAATGATAAACATATTGTAATCACTGCGTATGCATATGGAGATGGTTCTACCAATGCATTGGCGCCTTCCTTTCCATTAAGAAAAAATGTATATCCGGTAATTATTCCCTATGCATTTCAAACGGCATATCAGCCAGACGAAATGGTCCGCGTATGGTCAAAGTGGGTTACAGGAAATATGGGATTGTATGATTACTGGAATATTACGCAATGGAGTGTGGGTCTGCCTCAGTTCAATATTTATAGTATCGTGCCAAAACTCAGATTTTGGAAGAGCAATAAGGTTGATGGAATTTATCTGGAAACAACCGATGCAGCAGGCCCGATGGGGCATGCCTTATGGCTGGCGGGACAGCTTCAGTGGGATCTGAACAGCAATTTTGATGCTTTGTATAAACAGTATTTGAACGATTGTTTTGATGGGGCAGCGGCCTATATGAAAAAAATGTTTGACAGGTGGAGTAAAAACTATCAGGGCACGGCAGAAGTTGCGTTTAGCCTGGCAGACCTGAAAAAAGCTTCCGCTGCTGTGGAAAAAGGAAGTTTGGCGTGGAAACGCATTTTGGATTTAAAGGCATATGTACATTTTATGAAAATGTATTATGAGCAAAATGGAACACAACAAAGTAAAGATGCTCTATATCGCTATTTATACAGCATCCATCATTTAATGATGGTGCAGACAGCTGCCTTTGTTGGACAGGCCTATATTCAGCCTCTTGTCAATGGAAATGTAGTGCCCGGAAGCAATGGAATAAGGCCTTTGTCAGAAAGTGATATAGAGCGGCAGTTTCAACAGGATCTAAGAAGTGCTTCGCAGACGTACCATTTATCTGACTTTGTTTTTGATTATAATAAAGTAAAATATATTGAGCCGATTGCTAATACCGCGTGGCGCTTTGGAGGATATAATACGCCCTTCTATTTTTATGCTCCTTATACCGGCCAGCTTAATTTGGATGTTGGAGCCGAATCTGAGACGGTTTTTTCTTTTTTCTCGGAATCAAAAGAATTTGTCAGGATGAACGTGGCAAAATCAAATTGTGATTATAAGGAACTTGTTTTGGACAGGGGTTGGAATATGAAACGATTTAAATTCCCTATAGAAAAGGGGAAAAAATATTGGTTGCAGACCCGATACGGATTCAGCAGAGTTGTTGTAAAAAGCGAAGGCATCGTGTTGTTTAAAAATCCAGGCGAACAGGATTTTGATAACTACCAGTATCCGGTACAGTATTTTTATGTACCTAAAGAAACAAGTGAAATAGTTTTTTACGACAAGGAGCGGGAAGGTGAAAACGATCGTGGGTACTTGGTTGCGCCGGATGGAACGATGCAAAAAAGACAAATAACGGATGTGAAAAATATTTACAAGGTTCCTGTTGCTCTGGCCTATCGGGGAAAAGTATGGGAGGCTGATTTTGGCCATTCCCAATGGGGCTTTAAAAATATACCCAATATCACTAGCTTACAAAAGTTCGAGTACGGGGAATAAAATGAAATTTAGATGAATATAAAAATATTATATGTTTCTCATGATGGAATGACCGATCCGCTAGGGCAATCGCAGGTATTGCCTTATATATTTGGAATTGCAAAAAAAATAAAATGCAGCTTTTATCTGATCAGTTGTGAAAAGCCGGACCGGTTTAAACAGCAAAAAGAACGGATAGAGACGATTTGTAGAGAGAACGGAGTAGAGTGGTTCCCGGTTCCATATCATAAAAGACCGCCCATTATTGCCACTCTCTGGGACCTGAGGTCTATGAGGCAACTGGCGGTAAAACTTCAAAAGAAAGTTGGCTTCAGTGCGGTGCATTGTAGGGCACACATGGGTGGTACCATAGGCCTCTATTTAAACAAGAAATTTGGAATACCGATTATTAATGATATAAGAGGCTTTTGGGCAGATGAAAAAGTGGATGCAGGAGCGTGGAACCGGTCAAATCCGGTTTATAACCGGGTGTACAAATATTTCAAAAAAGTTGAGAGGGATTTGATTGTCAAAGCCAGTCAGCAAATTTGTTTGACTTATAAGGCGCAAAAAGAGATTGAAACCTGGCCCTTTGCAAAAGAGTTGACAAATATTACGGTAATTCCCTGTTGTGTGGACACAAATTTATTCGCTCAAAATAATATAACAGAGTCGGAAAAAACCGCGTTTCGCAAAGAGCTTAATATAGGAGCAAATGATACAATACTAACATACCTGGGCAGCATTGGCTCCTGGTATATGTTGGAGGAAATGCTGGACTTTTTTTACTGTTTTCAAAAACGCTTTCCAAATTCGAAATTTTTGTTTTTAACATTTGATCAGCATAAAGGCATATTGGATGCTGCTGGTAAACGTGGAATTGCAATAGAATCAATTATCCTTAGGGGGGCACAGCGACGGGAAGTACCGGTGTTTCTATCAATAAGTCATGCCAGTGTTTTTTTTATACGGCCGTGTTATAGTAAACTCAGTAGCAGTCCAACAAAACAGGGAGAGATCATGGCAATGGGGATACCGGTAATATGTAATGAAGGTGTGGGAGATACAGATATGATTGTTCGCAAATATCACTCGGGTATATTAATTAATGAATTTTCTGAAAAAGCTTATTCGGAGGGGATAGAGGAACTTTTAGTTTTCAAAAATTCTCCGGAAGATATCCGTAAAGGAGCCCTGAACTATTTTTCACTGGAGGATGGCATAAACAAATATGTTGGTTTATACAAAAAAGTACTTAATGTAAATGGGAACTAAAAATTTTTTAATCGTAGGCGCAGGTTTTTCCGGAGCAATAATTGCCAATGAACTGGCCACCAAATATGATCATTGTACTGTACACGTAATCGATGAGCGGGATCATATTGGCGGGAACTGTTATACAAAGCGGGATGAGGAAACGAGTATTATGGAGCATGTATATGGCCCTCACATTTTTCATACGGACAAGCAAGAGGTGTGGGATTATGTATCCCGGTTTATTGAGCTGGTGCCTTTTGTAAACAGGGTAAAGTGTATCTACAAAGGCACCGTATATTCATTGCCTGTTAACCTGCATACGATCAATCAGTTTTTTCGTAAAAATTTAAATCCAAAGGAGGCAGAGGATTTCATAAAGGAAATTGCTGATCATTCAATAAAAGAACCCCAGACATTTGAGGAACAGGCACTAAGGTTTATTGGGAAGGATCTGTACGAGGCTTTCTTTTTAGGCTATACAAAAAAGCAATGGGGATGTGAACCTAAAGAATTACCGGCTTCTATATTAAAGCGATTGCCGGTTCGGTTTAATTATAATGATAATTATTATAACAGCCCTTTGCAAGGTATCCCCAGAGATGGCTATACACCGATGTTTGAGCAATTGCTGGCCCATCCGAAAATTCAATTGGAACTAAACAAAAAGTTTGATCCTTTAACGGATTATACGAAATACGATCATGTTTTTTTTAGCGGCCCTATCGATGCCTATTTTGAATATGAATACGGAAGATTGAGTTACCGGACCGTTTTTTTTGAAAAAATGGTTTCTGACGGAGACCATCAGGGCAATGCCGTAATCAATTATTCTGATCTGGATGTTCCATTTACCCGAATAACCGAGCACAAACATTTTACACCCTGGGAAAAATACGATAAGACCATTTATTTTAAAGAATACAGCAAGGAAACGGAGCACAACGACATTCCCTACTATCCAAAAAGGTTACAGAGTGACCTGTTAAAGTTAAAAGCATATAAAGAAAAGGCAGGTGTACAAAGCAAAACGTCCTTTGTTGGAAGGCTAGGTACCTATAAATATATGGATATGCATCAGGTTATTTATGAGGCGCTTACTTTTGCATCGCTTGTCATTGATGCACTACGGGATGATCGGGCAATTCCTGTTTTTTTAGATAATAATAGTTTGTGATTTATGATATATGGACAAAGCAATGTAACGGTAGTTGTTGTTACATTTAATAGAAGACAGTTATTGGAAAGATGCCTGGATGCCATAAAAAATCAGAGAGGAGTCACTCCGAATATCCTGGTGGTCAATAATAATAGTACTGATGGAACTACTGAATGGCTGGCGACGCAGGAGGGGCTAAAAGTTATTAGCCAGGAAAATAAGGGGGGCGCTTTTGGATTTTATACCGGTATAAAAACTGCTTTTGAAGATGGTGCAGAATGGATCTGGTGCATGGATGATGACGGCCAGCCTGCCACTGATGCGTTGATGTTGTTATTAAAACATCAAGATAAAAAGCCTTGTGTTTTAAGCCCGGTGGTTCTAGACATTGAGGACCGGAAAACCATTGTGTTTAAAACCGGAAACTTTAAAACCTACATGGATTTGAAGGAACCCCTTATTGACAATGTGGGATATCCGTTTAACGGCACAATGCTTCATAGGGCTGTTGTTGAAAAAGCCGGCCTTCCCAGAAAAGAGCTGGTGATTTGGGGAGATGAGTCCGAATACTGGAACAGGATCTTGTATAGGCATCAATTCCATGCGTATCTCGTTTCTCAAAGCCATCATTATCACCCGGCTCAATACACCCTGTTCTATCTTAAAGAATGGGATCTGAAAACAGGCTGGAAGGTGTATTTTTATATCCGTAATAAGCCCTTTGTATATCAGAGCAGGTACACATCGGCTTTTATCGCACATGTAAAGGCCTACTATTTTGTTTTAGGCTTTTTCTATACAATTATGCGCTACCAAAAAAATGATAAAAAGCTGAAGTTCAAACTGGCGCGGAAGGCAATAAAGGATGGTTTCCGTGGTAATACATCTATGGGTATCAAGGATGTGGTTCAATATATTGCTAAGCTTACAAAATCTAAAAACTGAGAGCGTATGAGCGATATAACGTTGCGCAGAAGATGCTTTTCGTTTCAATATGTTATAAAGCGTTTCGTAATGTAAGATATGGCCCTCAAATATTGAAAATTTTTAACAGTTTCTTTCCGGGTGGTGCATTTTTGTAATATATGATCAGTATTGATAAAACATAAAAAGGCAGACAAGGAATTTTATAGCGCGACAACGCTCCAAAGTTGCCCGTGGAAAGTCCGACCGCAAAAGCAAAAATAATCGCAAAAATCAGGCAGAACTGGATTGTGGGATCGGTAGAGATGGTGTGCCAGCACTTACGGATGCCAATTGTGACAATCAGTTTGAGGGTGAGCATTAAAAATAAAAAGGCTTCTAAAGCGGATGCCAAAATGATGAGTTTTCGCGATTCCCAGAAGTAAGGTCTGAACAGCGTAACATTTACAGCCAGCGGAAATTTCAGTAACATATCGTTGATATTTTCCATTGGCCCTAAATCGTAGGCAGAACCGTCGTCTCCTGAGGTATACATGATCCAGCTCCGGGTAAGCTGGGCGGTTTCTTCCAGCTTGCTCAATGAGTACCGGCCCAACACGTCTTCCCCAAGCGAGGTCATTACATAAAGAGAACCTGCTATTGCAATTGACAGAACGGTCAATTTTACCAGGAATCTTGCTGCCGCATTCTGCATCCGGCTGGTGTAAAGTGATAATACCCAAATCAGCAATGCCGGTAAAAAAGCTACCAGGATATAGATCTTTACACGCGCCACGAGCCAGATGCTTAACAAAGTAAAAAAGATATTTCCGAGCCTGAAGTTCTTTTGGATCAACATCTGGAAAATGCCGTACGTCAACCATCCCAATCCAAAAATACAAATGGTATCTTTGAAAATCCCTGAGCCCCATACGATCACACTTGGAATAAAAAGAACAGCGATGGCCACGGGTTTTACAAAATCCGAGTAAAGCTTGGCAAAAGTCCGGAACAGGGCCCAGATGCCGATAAAAGAAATTGCCGCGAAAATAATAGCAGTGGGGAGATAGGTTGTGCCAAGGAGTAATCCGAGAATAGCTACAAGCGAGGCCACACTGTAACTTGACGGGTCCTGGTACCAGTAAAGCTGACTGATATAGTTATAGTAACCAATAGCGTTCTCATTCGGAAGGTGAAATAAAAGGTTTAGCCATTTTACCGGGGAGTCGGCAAAAGCACTGTTAATGATCCGGGCATCATGAAAAAAATTCATCGTATCCCCTCCCTGATAGTAGTACTCATATACCATACCGATAAACACCGCCCCAACAATTTTCAGCGTTAGGCTGGTGATAAAAAAAGCACGATAGGGATGTGTATGAGGGTAATACTTATTCCGATATCGAAATGCAATAAAATAGATCAGGAACAACACAAATGGAAGAATTGCGTAATCCAGGAGCGTTATATTAGGAACCATTTGCAGGGATATTAAATAGTTGGTAAAAATAAAGTATTCTCATGGCTTCATTGGCTTCCCAACGATTTTCTTTGTTACCGCTGTAGGGAAAATCCGGCCTTGTACTTGTCAAAAGTCCTTTCAATGATTTAGTTTTGTGGTTCTTAGGATTTTCAACATGAAAAAAAGGGTTTTAATTACCGGTGCTGCAGGTTTCCTCGGATCACATCTTTGCGATAAGTTTATCGCAGAGGGATACCGGGTGATCGGGATGGACAACCTGATTACCGGCGACTTAAGAAACCTGGAGCATTTGTTTCCACTTCCGGATTTTGAATTTTATCATCACGATGTTACTAAATATATTCATATTTCCGGCCCGTTAGATTATATCCTGCACTTTGCATCACCCGCCAGTCCAATAGATTATTTGAAGATCCCGATCCAGACTCTAAAAGTGGGTGCAATGGGAACACATAATTGTCTGGGGCTGGCAAAAGACAAAAAAGCGCGGATCCTGGTAGCTTCCACCAGCGAAGTATATGGCGATCCCCTGGTGCACCCGCAACCAGAAACATATTGGGGAAATGTCAATCCCATTGGCCCCCGCGGGGTTTATGATGAGGCCAAACGCTATATGGAGTCCATTGCCATGGCCTATCATAGTTTTCATAAGGTTGATACGCGGATAGTCCGCATCTTTAACACCTACGGTCCACGGATGCGCCTCAATGATGGTAGGGCCTTGCCGGCATTTATAGGCCAGGCGTTGAGGGGGGAGGATATTACGGTATTTGGTGAAGGGACGCAAACACGTAGTTTCTGCTATGTATCGGACCTGGTAGAGGGTATCTACCGGCTGCTGTTAAGCGATTATACCGGTCCAGTGAATATTGGAAATCCCAATGAAATTTCGCTAAGAAGCTTTGCGGAAGAAGTGCTGGCATTAACCGGTAACAAAGTAAAAATAGTTAACAAGCCGCTTCCCGCTGATGACCCAAAACAACGGCAACCGGATATCTCGCTGGCTAAACAATTGCTGGATTGGGCACCAATCGTTTCACGAAAAGAGGGGTTGGGGAAAACATACAATTACTTCAAAAACCTTCCAGAAAATGAGTGGCACCGCCTACCAAAGAGTTTTTAAGTAGTAACTAAGGAGTTTTGATATCATTCTGTTTGAACGCTTTTGCATTAAGGACAATTTATACTCAGGGCGAAGGGGTTATAAGCGTAATTATGATATTGAATTATAAAATGACAATGGATTCACTGGTTGCAATTTTCACCGTCTTTTCATAAAACTTTCTTACCTTGCATTCAAGAGCCCTGTTAAGTATAAAAGAACAGGGCTGTTTTTTGTTTAATGAAAACCGCTATTTTATACCGTACAGGCGTAAATTTTTTTAAAAATGCCAAAAGTACTGCAAATCCATAATCGGCTCATCGTTGGGGGGCCTCTTTTATATGTATTAAATCTTACCAAGTTCCTGGAGCCGGACTTTGAAACCTTACTGGTTGTAGGGGAAAAGGAATATCATGAGCAAGACGCTGGTTTTATTGCAGAAAAAATGGGTATTCAGCCGCTTCTGATACCAGAAATGGGACGATCTCTGCATCCTGTGAAGGATTATAAAGCATATCACAAGATCACTGAGGTCATTAAACGGTTTAAGCCGGATATTGTACATACGCATGCCGCAAAACCGGGAGCCGTAGGACGGCTGGCAGCATACCACATGAAGGTGCCGGTGGTACTGCACACCTACCATGGCCATGTGTTTCATTCCTACTTTGGTAAGGCAAAAACCCAGGTTTTTTTGAATATTGAACGCTACCTTGCAAGAAAAAGCACAGCATTGGTCGCCATTAGTCCGGAACAGAAAATGGAGCTGGCTCATCAGTACCGTGTGGCAAAAGAAAGCAAATTTCACGTTGTTCCCCTAGGTTTTGAATTGGAACAGTTTATGGAAAACCAGGAGGAAAAAAGAAAGGCCTTCCGTACCGAGTTCGGTTTGGGGGATGATGAAATAGCAATTGGTATTACCGGGCGATTGGTTCCAGTAAAAAATCATGACCTGTTTCTCGAAGCACTAGCCTTTGTGTTGAAGAATACTACAAAAAAAGTAAGGGCATTTATTGTGGGCGATGGAGTATCCAGTGCGCATATTCAGGCAAAAGCGACGGCGCTTAATATTTCTTATAGTTTAAGCGGGGATGCACGCCAAGATCGGTCGATTATATTTACATCCTGGCGATCGGATATGGATGTAATCAACGCCGGTCTTGATATCGTCTGCCTCACCTCATTTAATGAAGGAACTCCTGTAAGCCTGATCGAAGCTCAAGCGGCGGGAAGACCCATTATTGCCACAAATGTTGGAGGCGTAAAAGATACAGTCATAGAAAAAGAGACTGCCTTTTTAGCGAATTTAGCGGACAAACAGGGATTCTTCAGCCAGTTACTATCTCTGGTTGAGGATAATATGTTAAGGAAATGTATGGGAGAAGCGGGAGTCCGTTTTGTTACCGGACGATTTGGCGTAAAAAGACTGGCCTCGGACTTCAGGGCATTGTATTATTCCTTATTGGAGGGGAAAATACAGCTGGATAGGGATATGCCTCCGGCTTTTTCGCAAAAGCGGCAGGAGTTTTCCCTGCGTCAGCAAAGTGGGTCCCGTTTTTTATAACCTTTTGAAAAAGCAGCGTCGCCTGTATAAGCGGATAGGCCGCAGCGCCTGATCCGGAATTAACAGCTATCTTTGCGCACAATTTCTTAAAAATGTTCGGGCTTTTTTCGAGGAAAAACAGGATGCAAAAGATGGACTATTCCTTAATAGGAACCGATATGCATTCTCATTTGATCCCGGGGGTTGACGATGGATCGCCGGACCTGGAAACCTCGGTGGCGCTGATCCGGAACTTTAAGGAACTGGGCTATTCCAAACTGATCACTACGCCGCATATACTCTGGGATCTGTATAAAAATACACCGGAAACCATTGAAAGAGGACTGGACCTGCTCCGGAATGCATTGAGGGAAAACCAGATTGATATAGAGATTGCTGCGGCGGCCGAATATTTCCTGGATGATCATATACTGGAGCTGCTGCAAAAAAAGGAACCGCTGCTGACCATTAAAGATAATCTGGTGCTAACGGAATTTTCCACGATGCATCAGTCGATGTCCATGAAAAATGTGTTGTTTGACGTGCTGATGGCCGGATACCAGCCGGTGCTGGCACACCCCGAACGTTATATCTACCTGTACAAAAAATGGGACCTGTTTCATGAAATAAAGGATAATGGAATACTGTTTCAATTAAACCTTCTTTCGGTAACGGGCGGCTATGGCTCCCGTGTACAGGAAATTGCCCAATACCTGCTTGATCACGATTTTTATTCCTTTGTAGGTACGGATCTGCATCATGAAGGCCATATGACCCGGCTGAAAACACTGGAGATACCCGCAAAACTCCAGGAATTACTTACAAACGGTCGTATACTGAACAGCAGTCTTTAGCTGTGTCAGTCTTCAGTTTTCAGCCAACGTCGTCATAAATTCAGGATCGAGAATCGAGGGTCGAGATTCCAGATTTCAGAATCACGGGCATTAGACGTAACTCAACGCAGAACGGAAACATTAAACCTGGCCACCCACTTTTTCCCCAATCCGGCAAAATGTCAGGAACCTTCAAACGGTAAACTTTTTGTTATAATTGGACGAGCGGCTTTGCGCTTACCGGGTAAAGTTTTAATTTAGACAAATTTCAAAAAAGGCGGGTTATGGCAAATAAAGAATTTAATGAACTGTTGGTGGACAATGCGGATTTTCTGAAACCCTTTGCTGTAAATCTTACAAAGAACTCAGAATCAGCGAATGACCTTTACCAGGAAACGCTTTATAAGGCGCTGGCAAACTCCGAAAAGTATAATTCGGGTACGAACATAAAGGCATGGCTTTTTACCATTATGCGGAATATCTTTATCAATGATTACCGCAGGAATGTAAAACGTAAAACTATTTTAGACAGCACCCCGGAAGATTACCTGATCAATATGAGCCAGGTTTCCGTGGCCAATACGGCAGAGAGTTCGCTGCGGGAAAAGGAGATCAATGCCGCTATCGAAGGGCTTCCGGAAACATTTAAGGTTCCGTTCCGCTTGTATTTTGAGGGGTATAAATACCAGGAAATTGCCGAGTATTTAAAAGAACCGCTCGGAACGATCAAAAGCCGCATTCACTTTGCCCGTAAGCTGCTGAAAGAACAGATCCGTCGTTATTAAGTGCGATAAATAAAAAAAATCAGACCCCTTTACCGGATTATAACTCCTGGATAAAGGGGTTGTTTTTTTTCTCATAACCGATACTGGTGCCGGGTCCATGGCCGGAATAGACCTTTGTGGCATCCGGTAATGTATAGAGCTGGGTCCGGATCGAATGTTCCAGGGTAGCAAAGTCTCCGCCGGGCAAATCAGTACGCCCGATGCTGCCACTGAACAGCGTATCACCACTGATCAGGATGCCACTTTCTTTATTATAAAATGACAGGCTGGCGGGCGAGTGGCCGGGTGTAAAAAGCAGGGTTAGCATATCATCGCCCAGGGAAATAGTGTCGGTAATATCAAGGAAAGCCAGGGGACCGGTATAGGGCGCAAAGGAAAATCCATACATTTCAGCCACTTTGGGTCCCGATTGCAGTACTGCATGCTCCCCCTTGTGGATGTGCAGGGGCAATTTCCAGGTATCGTATACAAACTGGTTACCCAGGATATGGTCAATATGACAATGCGTGTTGATCAGGTAAACCGGCTGCAGCTTTTTTTCGTCAATAAACCGGAGGAATTCGTTGCGCTCCGCTTCGTTGGAAAATCCCGGGTCGATGATGATACATTTCCCGGTTTCATTGTAAAGGATATACGTGTTTTCCTGGAAGGGATTAAAGACAAAACGATGAATCGATAACATAACAAATCTTTATTTTACTTTTAGGCCATGAAACGTTCCGGATCTTTCTGCAATTGGTACAGCAATAATGCATCCCATGCAGGCCGGCACTGCTTTTCCGGAAAAAACGGCCGTTTTAGAACGAGCAAATATACGGATGACATAACTGAAAGTTTGAAAACCCTATGACAGAATGAGAATGATGAGATTGGTTTTATTGTGCTGGATCGTACTGCTGCAGGTGAGCCTAAGGGCGCAAAACGGTGTTTCCGGTGTTATAAGAGATAAACATAGCGAGGAGCTGGTTCCCTTTGTTTCGTTTCAGTTTAAAAATACCAATACGGGTTTTATTGCTGATTCTGCAGGCAATTTTCATTTCGAGACGGCACAGTGGCCTTCGGATACGCTGGAGATCTCCAATGTGGGGTATGAAACCCAGCTGGTACCGGTAAGTGCCTTAAAAAAGGAAATGATCATTTATCTGGAACCGAGAACCTATGATGACGGAGTAGTGGTAAAGGCCAAAATAGATCTGGGGCTTTGGCTTTGGAAGAATATCGTAAAGCACAAACCGGAAAACGACCGTTTCCGGCGGTTTGACAATTTTTATTATGAATTGTATAATAAAATGGAGATGGATCTTAAAAATATCCGGAGCATCCAGAAAATTGCCAATATTAAGCCCTTCCGGCCGATGAACGACCTGATCAAAAAGAACCTGGATAGTTCAGAAGGGGTAAAAGTACTGCCTACCTATCTTACAGAATCGCTTTCCGACTACTATTTTCAAAAACGGCCGCTGCGCAGACGGGAGGAAATCAAAGGTGTGAATACCAATGGTATCAAAAATGAAAGCATGGTGAAATTCCTGGGTGGTATGGACCAGGTAATTAACATTTATAATGATTTCATCAATGTGTTCAATAAAGAGTTTATTAGCCCGGTAAGCAGTAACGGTGATTTTTATTATAAATACAATGTCAGCGATACCCAGCGTATCGGCGGAATAAAATATTATCACCTGGTGTTTATACCGCGGCGGCAGGGTATGAATACGTTTGAGGGGGATTGCTGGGTGGAAGGCGGCAGTTTTGCCGTTCAGAAAATGAACCTGCGGCTCGACAAAAAGGCCGATATCAATTTCCTGGACCGGTTGAGCCTGATACAGGAATATAAAAAGATCAATGACAGCACCTGGTTTATTTCGAAGGATAAACTGGTTGTGGACTTTTCACCCTTTAATAACCGGGTGCCGGGAGTGATAGGGCGTAAGACCAGCACCTATCAGCATGTGCTCGTAAACGATACTACCGTACGAAACCGGCTGCTGCAAAATAAAACCCAGGAAGAGATCATTGTAAAGTCGGGATCCGGTGAAAAAGACCGGCTGTACTGGGACAGCGCCCGGCACGAAGGGCTGACGACCACAGAGCTGGGAATCATAAAAATGATGGACACCATTGTGAATGCGGCCCCATTTCGCAAAATAACCCGGCAGGTAGGTTTCCTTGCTACAGGCTATATCAATATCGGAAACGTGGAGCTGGGATCTGCCTATAACTGGTTTACCGGAAATTCGTGGGAAGGGTTCCGGACCCGTTTTGATATTGCCAGCAACAAGCATTTTAATAAGAAGTTCCGTTGGCACACCTATCTGGCCTATGGTTTTGGCGACAAAAAATTAAAAGGGGAGGGTGAGTTGTTCTACCTGCCGAAGAAGGATCCGCGCAGGTATTGGTACCTGGGATATAAAAAGGATCTGGACTTTGGACAGGTATATTTTGGAGAAATCACTTCCGACAACATTTTTGCCTTTGCCATACGGAAGCCGAACATACCGCTTAAGTTTATCAGTCTTGAAAAATGGCAATTGGAGTTTTTTAATGAAACACGCGGAGGTTTTTCCACCCTGCTGGGACTGAATGCACGTGCATACACGCCTTTAAAAAACCTGGTGCCGGCTGATTCGTTCGGCACCGGTAATGATCCGTTGCGGGCAACGGAAATCTCACTGCGGCTTCGGTATGCCTTCCAGGAAAAATTTATTGAATCGCATTTTTACCGGAGCAGTCTCGGCAGCCCGTACCCCATTGTAGAAGCTACCATTTCAAAAGGTGTTTCCGGCCTGCTAAACGGCCGGTACAATTACACAAAGGTGCAGGGCAGTGTGTCCGATAATATTAAAACCCCTCCTTTCGGGATCATTTCTTACCAGGCATATGGAGGCAAAACCTTTGGTACGTTGCCGTATACATTCCTGAATGTGGCGCCCGGTAACGAATTGTATTATTATAATAAGTATGCATTTAATATGATGAACCGGTATGAGTTCATTCATGACCAGTTCCTGGGGATTAACTTTGAGCACAACATCGGCAACGGTATTTTTAAGGCGATCCCGGCATTGAAGTTCCGCCAGTTTTATACGGTGAAAGCGCTTTGGGGATCATTGTCGGAAGCCAATAAAGCGCTGAATTTTAAAGAGGGGCATACTTTTCAATCGCTGGACGGAAAAACCTATCTTGAAGTAGGAACGGGGATCGATAATATCCTGCGTTTTCTTCGCGTGGATTTTATCTGGAGACTGCTGCCCAAAGATGCACTCCGGAGCTCTACGGAAAAGTTCGGTGTGTTCGGAAGCATCCGGTTAAATTTATAGTTCAGGAAGCGTTTCTGGTTAGGTTCTATCCCGGTTGATATCCGATGCTGTTTTCTTAATCCTGATTCTCTAATCAATGTCCGCTGCCCGGTGTTGCTTTGGCAAAGTAAGGCAACGAACCTGGTTGTGAAAGCGTATTTCACAGCGGCTCTAAATGCTAACGACTAAGGCGCTAATGATAAACGCATATTTAACCACATAGGGTTTATTAGCGTCCCAGCGCTGCTTTAACTTATGTTTCCGGAGAACTGTAATGCTTAACCATTAATTCTTCGCGGCAATGATTTCTACCTGGTCCCCCTTTCCTACAATCACATAATCGGCCAGGTCGATAAACAATCCATGTTCAACAATACCGGTAATATGATCCAGTGCTTTTGCCAGAGCTGCAGGATCGTCAATGAGACCAAAATCAACATCGAGGATATTATTCCCCTGATCGGTTATATAAGTGCTGTCGTTCTTCGCCCGGAGGGAGGCCTCCCCATTCAGTGCACTTAATTTTCGGGTAACAACGTTGGCTGCAAAGGGAATTACTTCAATGGGTACCCTAAAGGCGCCCAGCTTTTCAACTTGTTTGGACGCGTCCGCAATAATGACCTGTGTTCCGGTGATGGATGCCACGATCTTTTCGCGCAGCAATGCCCCGCCGCCGCCCTTGATCAGCTGCAGACGGCTATTGAACTCATCGGCACCGTCGATTGTAACATCGATGGTGCTGATATCATTGATATCAGTCAGCGGAATGTTCCACTTCTCGGCCAGTTGCCGGGTTGCTTCAGAAGTAGGTATCGCACGGATCTCTAGTCCCTCGCGAACCATCTTCCCGATTTCCTGTATAGCAAAATAGGCGGTAGACCCGGTACCCAAACCCACTACCTGTCCGGGTTTTACAAATGAAACCGCTTTTAGTGCTGCATTTATCTTTTCCTGTTCGTTCATATCTTCTGTTTTTAAATTTGTGTAAAGCCGGCAGGGCTTGGATACGCCTTATCGATCTTACAGGGTTTCTAAAACCGCACAGATTCGCTCACATGCTTTTTTTATTTCCGCTTCTGTGATGGTTAACGGCGGGCAAATGCGAAAGCTGGAGGCCGCAAACAAAAACCAATCGGTAAATACACCCTGCTCCAGCAACCGGTCAATTACCTTTTTATTGGTTTCAAAAGAATCAAAGGTTACGGCCATCCACAGTCCAAACGAGCGGATCTGTTTAATTTGGGGATGGTTCAGCAATGAAAGGAATAGTTGTTCCTTGGCATGAACGGTTTCAGCGAGTTGCTCTTTGAGTAATACCTGTAGTGCGGCATGGCCCGCCGCACAGGACACCGGATGACCGCCAAACGTAGTAATGTGGCCCAGCACGGGGTTTTCCGTAAGGCACATCATGATCTTCCGGTCGCTGATAAACGCCCCCAGCGGCATGCCTCCGCCCAGGGCCTTCCCCAGTAAAAGAATATCCGGTACAATATCAAAATGCTCAAAGCCCCACAAGGTGCCCGTTCTTCCAAACCCGGCCTGTATCTCGTCCAGTATCAAAAGCGTGCCCGTTTCCGTACATTGCTTCCGCACCGCCTGCAGCCAGGCTTTATCCGGGGCGATAACCCCGCCTTCCGCCTGTATGGTTTCCAGAATCACACAGGCTGTAGCGGTGTCGATCTGGTGCAGCCAGTTGGGATTGTTATAATCGATATGCAAAATGTCGGGCAGTAATGGCCGGTAGGCGTTCCTCCAGTATTCGTCGCCCAAAATACTCAATGCGCCCTGTGTGGAACCGTGATAAGAATTTTTTGCGGCGATGATCCGCGTGCGGCCCGTATATCGTTTGGCCAGTTTCATGGCGCCTTCGACAGCCTCTGCGCCGGAATTGGTAAAGTAAACTGAATTGAGTCCGGCCGGCAGATGATCGGCCAGCAATTTGGCGTACTGTACCTGCGGGCTTTGGACCACTTCCCCGTAAACCATCACATGCAGGTAGTCGTCTAACTGTTTTTTTATAGCGGCAATCACCTCCGGATGGCCATGGCCGGTATTGGCAACACTGATGCCGCCAATCAGATCGATATATGCTTTCCCGTTAATATCAAAAAGACTACAGTCCTTAGCCTTCGCAATTTCCAGCGCTAACGGCGCCGTTGAAGTTTGCCCTACATGTTGTAAAAAAAGTTCCCGCTGATTCATTGGGGCAAAATTACACGGATTATAATTTGAAAATCCGGGAATGTGGAAATAGGCAATGGTCAATGGTTAATAGTGAATGGTGAACAATCAATAGCTGTGGGTAATGGCTATCCGATCTGCAACATTCCTCTGTCTCATTTGTCTCTCCATCTCCCAAAATTAAAAACGATAGTCCATTGAGCATGAAACGCGTTTAACCTTAAACTTTAAACGCCAGATCTCAAACGTAAAACTTAACCCTTATTTTTGCTAACAATTGTTCGGTGAAAATGGAAAAGAATACATTGCGCATGGTGACGGCTGCATCCCTGTTTGACGGGCATGATGCAGCAATTAATATTATGCGCCGGATTTTACAGTCAAAAGGTGTCGAGATCATTCACCTGGGGCATAACCGGGGTGTGCAGGAGATCGTGGAATGTGCTATTGAGGAAGATGCACATGCCATTGCTATTACCAGCTACCAGGGTGGTCATATCGAGTTTTTTAAATACATGAAAGACCTGCTGGATCAGGCAGGATGCAGCCATATAAAGGTTTTTGGCGGTGGTGGCGGCACCATTCTGCCGCAGGAAATTGAAGAACTGCATAGCTGCGGTATCGCAAAGATCTATAGTCCGGATGACGGGCGTAGATTGGGGCTGGAAGGAATGATCGAAGACCTGATCAGCATCGTGCGTTCAGACGCTTCCATTGCGGCGTTCAATAACGCTCCGGATAACTGGAAGGGAGCACCTCCATTGGGAGAGCAAAAGGAAATCCGGCGGATAGCCCGGGCCATTACACGGGCTGAAGCAGGTTCGGATGAAACCCTGCCGGCACCGGGGCCGGATGTGCAGGTGCCGGTATTGGGCATAACCGGAACGGGTGGTGCCGGTAAATCATCCGTAACAGACGAACTTGTACGCCGTTTTTTAAATGAGTATCCGGATAAAACCATTGCGGTGATTTCGGTAGATCCTTCCCGGAAAAAAACAGGCGGCGCCTTACTGGGCGACCGTATCCGGATGAATGCCATCGCCCATCCCCGGGCCTATATGCGTTCGATGGCTACACGCGACGATCATGTGGCCCTGAGCGGAGCTATACAGAAGGCATTGGATGTATGTAAGCAGGCCATATTTGATCTGATCATCCTGGAAAGTGCAGGGGTTGGCCAAAGCGATGCTTCTATTGTGGATTATGTGGATGTAAGTATGTATGTAATGACGCCGGAATATGGTGCGGCCTCTCAACTGGAAAAGATCAATATGCTGGATTATGCAGATCTGATCTGTATTAATAAGTTTGATAAAGCAGGCGCTGCAGATGCACTCATGGAGGTGAAAAAACAGTACAGGAGAAATCATCAGTTATGGAACGCAAAGGATGAAGACCTGCCGGTAACCGGCACCATTGCTGCCAAGTTTAACGATCCGGGGGTAAATGATTTGTTTTTGCAGGTGATCCGTACCTTGAATCAGCGATGCGGTACTGCGTTTAATGAAGCCATTTCCTTTGAATATACGGCGCAGCTGGAGCGGGCAATTATTCCGGGCAAGCGGGCAAGGTATCTTGCTGATATAGCCGAATCGATCCGGAATTATAATAGCCATGCCAATGAGCAGGCGGAGATTGCCACCCGGTTGTATCAGCTAAAGGGCGTTTTGAAAATGTATGAACCCTGATGGCCATTACCCGATTATATAAGAAATGGCTGGGCGCTCTGAAAGAACAAATACAGCGAAGCCGGTTACAGTCTTCCGTTACTGTAAACACCAATATGCTGTTGCACAATTGGTTTTTGGGCAAACAAATTGTGCAAAAAAGTGATGTGGAAGGTTGGGGAGCAACGGAATACACATTTAGTAAAGCGTTACCCGCGAAACTGAAAAATAAATTACCCACAGCCGCGCAATTGCAGTATGAAGTAAAAGTGTTTTATAAGAAATTAAAAACCGCAAAGTAAATCGAATGTTGGAGCATCCATCCATAAAAGAAGCATTAGAAGAAGCATGTCAGGCCCTGCAACAGCAGCTGGATCCGGCGCACCGGCAGCTCCTGGACGAATGGCCGGAGCTTCAGGAAAAATATGAAAAAGATCTGTTCGAATTCACCGTCCGCAACCGTACGATCCGTTTACCACTTACCACTACTTCCCTGAGCGGCACCACCATCCGTAAAATTATATTACCCCGGTATAAGGATTGGGGAGACCTTTTGAAATGGCAGCTCCAGGAGAATGTTCCGGGCCGGTTCCCTTTTACGGCGGGTGTGTTCGATCTTAAAAGGGAAGGAGAAGACCCTACACGGATGTTTGCAGGAGAAGGCAGCCCCGAGCGTACCAACAAACGATTTCATTATGTAAGCGCAGATGCTCCGGCAAAGCGACTGAGCACCGCATTTGACAGTGTTACCCTTTATGGAGAAGATCCGGAACACCGGCCGGATATTTATGGAAAGATCGGCAATAGCGGTGTCAGTATCGCTACGGTAAATGATGCAAAAAAGTTATACAGCGGTTTTGATCTTTGCAATCCGGCAACCTCTGTGTCCATGACGATTAATGGTCCGGCACCGGTATTGCTTGCTTTTTTTCTGAATGCAGCCATTGACCAGCAATGCGAGCAGTATATAACGGCGCACGATTTATGGGATCAGGTGCATGCGGTGCGCAGCCGGAAATTCAGCAAGCTGGAGGCGCCGGAATATTACAATCCGCTGACATCGCAGGGGTTGCCGGAGGGGCATAATGGCCTGGGGCTTCAATTACTGGGCATCAGCGGCGATGAAGTGCTGGAAGCAGACGTGTATGCCGCCATTAAAGCAGAGGCCCTCACAAAAGTGCGGGGAACGGTACAGGCAGACATCTTAAAAGAGGACCAGGCACAGAACACCTGTATTTTTTCTACGGAGTTTGCGCTAAAGCTTATGGGGGATGTGCAGGAATATTTTATAGCGCATGCGGTAAAAAATTTTTATAGTGTCAGCATCAGCGGGTATCATATAGCAGAGGCCGGAGCCAACCCGGTTACACAACTGGCATTTACGCTGGCAAACGGGTTCACCTATGTAGAGTATTACCTGAGCCGGGGTATGCATATTGATGATTTTGCACCTAACCTCTCCTTCTTTTTCAGCAACGGGATGGATCCGGAGTACAGTGTGATTGGCCGGGTGGCCCGCCGTATCTGGGCAAAGGCCATCCGGAATGTGTACAAAGGGAACGAACGCTCGCAAAAGCTAAAGTACCATATCCAGACCTCGGGCCGCAGTTTACATGCCCAGGAGATCGATTTTAATGATATCCGTACCACACTTCAGGCACTGTATGCCATTTACGATAACTGTAATTCGCTGCATACAAACGCCTATGATGAGGCTATTACCACACCTACAGAGGAAAGCGTGCGCCGCGCCATGGCCATTCAGCTGATCATTAACCGGGAGCAGGGAACCGTAAAAACTGAGAATTTCATACAGGGTAGCTTTGCTATCGAGGAACTGACAGACCTGGTAGAAGAGGCGGTATTGATAGAATTTGACCGGATCAATGAGCGAGGCGGGGTATTGGGTGCGATGGAACGCATGTACCAGCGTAATAAGATCCAGGAAGAAAGCCTGTATTATGAAATGAAAAAGAACGACGGAAGTTTACCCCTGGTAGGCGTAAATACCTTTTTGAATAAACAAGGAAGTCCCACGATTCTTCCGGATGAAGTGATCCGGAGCACGGCAGGCGAGAAAGAACAGCAGATCAAAAATGTACAGGCCTTCCGGGAATTGAATACCGCAGCAAGCGCGGCGGCCCTTTCGCGGTTGAAGCATGCCGCCGTTTCGGGCGTGAATCTTTTTGACGTGCTGATGGACTGCGTAAAGACCTGTACGCTCGGTCAAATAACGCATGCTTTATATGAAGTAGGCGGCCAATACAGACGCAGTATGTAATATTTTCTTAATTTCGCTGGATTCACTATCAAAAAAAATAAATATGGAAACGGGTTTGCTGCATCTACACAGTTTCTTACGTTGGGTTATTTTGTTATTATTACTGATCGCTATTTTTAAAAGTATCGGCGTCGGAAGCCGGCCCTTTACCAATGGGCATCGCAAGGCCGGCCTGTTTTTAATGATTGCCGTGGATATTGAATTTTTAATAGGTGTTATTCAATGGATAACAGGGGCGCATGGGTTAAAAGTGATACAGGATCAGGGGATGTCGGCCGTAATGCAAAATGCTACTCTTCGTTTTTTTGCGGTAGAGCATATTACCATGATGCTCATCGCTGTAGTATTGAT
The DNA here is from genome assembly GCF_021044425.1 of Niabella pedocola. Taxonomy (GTDB): domain Bacteria; phylum Bacteroidota; class Bacteroidia; order Chitinophagales; family Chitinophagaceae; genus Niabella; species Niabella pedocola. Next base: position 311,480 of record NZ_JAJNEC010000006.1, read on the forward strand.
CCATATCGGTAAATCATTTGCAAAGAAAAATATATCCGACCGTAAAAAGCACCGGAAAACGGTGTTGTTTTATGTGTTGGCGCTGATCATTATCCTGGCCGCCATTCCCTGGCCTTTCCGCGAAGTAGGTATGGGAAGAGGATGGTTTTAGGAATCATTACCTGATTCAGACGTAACAGATCTATGAAAGCAGCCATTGGCTGCTTTTTTTGTAGCAAGTTGAATAATCCGAAGAATTCCGGGGTGGTAAGCAAGGCCGCCATGATTTTTACCGATAGATGGATCTCGATGACATCGACATAATAAAAAGAATACATGCGTCAGATGTAAAAGCATTTGAATGGCTTTTTCATCATTACTACCAGCCCCTGTGTTTGTTTGCTAACCGTTTCTTAAATGACACGGAACTGTCCAAAGAATGTGTTTCGGACCTGTTTTCTTATTTGTGGGAGAAACGGGAAACGATAACGGTTACCATTTCCCTGCGATCCTATTTGCACCGATCCGTTCAGAACCGCTGCCTGAACCTGTTAAAGAAAAAGAAGATCGAAAATAAATATGTCGATTTTGTAATGCGTACCGGGCTTATAAATGATCGTGCTTACCAGGAAAAGATAACCGATGTTTACTATAGTAAGGAGCTGGCACAAAAGATCAATGAAGCAATCGGACAGCTACCCGATCGTTGCCAGGAGATTTTCAGGCTAAGCCGGTTTGAGCACCTGAGTTATAAGGAAATTGCCCAGAAACTGGCCCTCAGTCCTAAAACCGTGGAAAACCAGATGGGGATCGCCCTTTCAAAATTGAAGCAGTCGCTTAACCGGTTTTTGTCTTTTTGGATATTTTTTTGCTAAGCCGTTGGGGGATGCCCTCCGTTTAATTGTCATATAGTCATCATATGACAGAAACCATTCATATCCTTTTGGCTAAATATATCAGCGGTGTGGCGGATGCTTCGGAAAAGCTGCAGGCAGAGCAATGGATTGCGGCTTCCCCTGATAATGCGGCTTATTATGCGAAGATCTACGACCTGTGGCACCTGACCCGGGCTGCTGTTCCCGGGGATTTTGCAGACAGTAAGGCTGCCTATGAGCAATTTTTGATCCGGAACCATCTGAAAGCGGAACGGCCGGTTCTGCGGCTCCGGAGCTTCAAAAAAAAACGTATCTATTGGGCCGCTGCAGCCTTATTAATACTGTCGCTTACAGGATATCGCTGGTTTTTTTCCGGTAACAGGAAAATGGGAAATACAATGGTGGCCAGTGCCCGTGAACTTAGCAAACAGGTATTATTACCCGATAGTACAGTTGTATGGATCAACGCCGGCAGCAAGATCCGCTGGAACAAGGACTTTGGAAAAACAAACAGAACGGTATACCTCGACGGGGAGGGGAATTTTACCATCAATAACCGGCAGTCTGCCATTCCGTTTATTGTAAAAGCGGCGCGCTTCGAGATCCGGGATATCGGTACGGTTTTTAATATAAAAGCATTTGCTTCCGATTCCTTGTTTGAAGCCTTTGTGGTTGATGGAAAAATTGCGATCACGGATGCCAATGACGCCCGAAAAGGAGCACCTGTGGTGTACCTGACCCGTAACCAGATCCTCAAGATTAATCATATTGCGCTGCAAAAACAACGAGGTTCATCTGAAAATATGGTCGCTGTTTCCAACGCGGATATCCAGGAAATGAAGGATGTAAATGAACATTTACAGTGGAAGGAAACAGCCCTGGCCTTTGAAGAGAAAGGGTTGCCGGAAATACTCCGCCTGTTAAGCGAAAAGTACAACATCGACATCCTGTTTCAGGCAGATGAACTGGCCAGGTACCGGTATACAGGACGGTTTAACAGTCAAATGAATATAGAAACGATCCTTGACGTTATTAAAGAAACAACCCCGATCAATTATGAGAAAAAAGGCGAAACGATTATTGTAAAAATGAGTAAACCGGTTGATGGTGCAACATCTCCCGGTTTTTAAGATTGTTGCTTAAAGAATTATCAAAAAAACAACGAACCAAAGGTATGAAAAAAAAGCGTTTGCGGCTTTATGCATTAAGCCGTTATGGAAAATTATTCAGAGTTATGAAATTATGTGCACTGCTGCTTTTTGTGGCTTTTACACAGGTCCATGCCACCGGCTACGGGCAGGAGCATTTTACGATCAATGCGGATGGTATTACGGTAAAAAAGGCCATCCGGGAAATTGAAAAAAGCAGTGGTTACTCGGTATTTTACAGGACTGACCAGGTTGATCTCGAAAAAAAAATAAATATCCATGTAAGCAATGCATCCATCGATGCAGTGATGCGTTTGCTTCTTAAGGAGCAGGCGCTTACATACCGTGTGGTAAACAATACAACCATTGTGATAAAACCGGCAAGCGAAAGTCCGGCAGACCGGGTACTGCTACAAACCATCAGCGGCGTGATTACCGATTCTGCCACTCAAAAACCGTTGGCTGGTGTAACCGTTGAGGAACGGGGTACCGGCAATGCTACGATGAGTAATGAAAAGGGCGCGTATGTCATTACCGTACAAAATGAAGAGGCGGTATTGGAATTCAGATCCATTGGATATCGAACCCGGTCGGTAAAGGTTGGTACGCAGTCGGTGATCCATATGAGTCTTGCCGAAGAAACCAGGGAGCTGAATGAAGTAGTGGTGGTGGGCTTTGGTACCCAGCGGAAAAGCTATCTCACGGGATCCATCTCACAGGTTTCTGCAAAAGAAATGGAGAACCGGCCTGTAAATAATATTGGCCAGGCACTTCAGGGACTGGTTCCTAACCTGAATGTAACCAATTCAAATGGAAGTCCCAATGCTGCTCCGGCGCTTAATATACGGGGCGGCACCTCCTTTTTTAAGGATGTAAATGACGGAGGGAAAATGAAGTTTTCTTCAGGAGCGCCGTTCACGCTGGTGGATGGAGTAGAAATGGACATCAATTCCCTGAACCCCGAAGACATTGAAAGCATCTCCGTTTTAAAAGACGCGGCCTCGGCTGCTATTTACGGTGCCAGAGCCGCCTATGGCGTGATCCTGGTTACCACAAAAAAAGGGAAAAAGGGAGATCGGACAAATGTTACCTATTCCAATATGTTTCAGTGGAACAAACCCAGCGCGGTACCGGACCTGCTGAATGCGGTGGATATCCAGCAAGCCGTGGTAGACGCATATGCACTCACCCGGCAAAACGCCCCTGCGGATGCGCTTACCCTGCTGGACAGTATAAAGGCTTATGCCGCCGATCCGCTTCATCATAATCCCTATTATATGAACGGGAGCAATATTATTTGGAATGCCAACACCAGTCCCTACGAAGAAGCTGTGCGGAATTGGGCGCCGCTTCAAAAGCATAATTTGAGTCTTTCCGGAGGCTCCAACAAAACCACCTACTATGCATCGCTTGGGTATTTCGGCCAGCAGGGAATGTATAAGCTGAATACCGACAAGTTTCATCGTTATAATTTCATGTTGAATGTATCTTCCAAAGTGACCGACTGGTTTACGGTTGATTTTAAATCAAGTTATAACCGGAGCCTTTATTCCGCGCCGGTGAACCCCGATGGCAAAGGCGGATGGTGGAGGGCTATGTCGCAGGAACCGGGGCGCAATGTTTTTATGCCATTAAAAACCCCCGCAAATGCGCCGGTTCCCAATGCCTATACGGATAATATTCTTTCGTTCATGGATTATGGATCCCGGAAAGATGAAAACTCCGAAATCTTTTTACTAACGGTATCCCCCACAATTACCCCGGTAAAAAACTGGAACATCAAAGCTGATATTTCTTACCGGGATGAAGCATACAATACAAAGACTTTTGTACCGTTGTTGTCGAGGATCGAGTTTACCTGGACCAATCCTACAACAGTGTATACCAGTCCAACTTTTATTGCCAAGGATCAAACCAACCTGAATCATTACACGATCAATGCCTATACTGATTATACATTGAACATTGCAGGGAATCATCATCTTTACGGATTGGTTGGGTTTAACCAGGAGCTTGAAAAAAGCGACTACCTGTATGGCCGTGGCAATGATATTTTAACCCCCAGTGTACCGGTGATTTCGCAAACCTCGGGGGAGAAAAACGCAACGGATGCTGAAAGCCATTGGGCCATACGGGGGGCGTTTTACCGGTTTACCTATGATTATAAAGGTAAATACCTTCTTGGTTCAAACGGTCGATATGATGGTACATCCAAATTTCCTGCAGATCGCCGGTTTAAAATGTTTCCGACCATCTCTGCCGGATGGCGCATATCCGAGGAAGCATTTGCCCGGGGGGTTAGAGATGTGGTTACCGACCTGAAATTGCGGGCGAGTTATGGAAGTTTGGGAAACCAGAATGTACGAAATTACATTTATGTTCCTTTTTACGGAACGATTCAAAAAGTGGATCAGATATTCGGTGGCATCAGACCTGTTGGCGTTACCTCGCCAGGGCTGGTAGACCAGAATATTACCTGGGAAACGGCCACCACACTGGATTGGGGCTTTGACATGACCTTATTCCGGAAGCTGGATCTGAACTTTTCCAGGTACGACCGCACCACTACAGATATCCTGGTAGACGGTGATAAGCTGCCTGCGGTATTGGGCACCAGTGTTCCTACAAAGAATTCAGGTACTTTAAAAACAAAGGGTTTCGATCTGCAGGCAACCTGGAAAGATGTAACAAAAGGTGGGTTACAATACAGTGTGTCTTTTGTACTATCCGATTACAAAACACGGATCACCAAATTCGACGGTAATCCCAACCTGTTATTGAACAACCTTTATGCCAGTCAAACCGCCGGTGAGATCTGGGGTTATGAAACCTACGGTATTTTCCGGGACTCGGCGGAGATCGCCGGGGCTCCCCGGCATAACCTCGTTCATTCCGGTATTATTTATCCCGGTGATGTACGGTTCAAAGATCTTTCGGGCAATGATACCATCAGCAGCGGACAAAATACGCTGACCAATCACGGCGACCTGAAGGTGATCGGTAACAGTACCCCCCGTTTCTCCTTTGGCTTAAATACCTTTCTGGCATGGAAGCATTTTGATATGAATGTCTTCTTCCAGGGCATCGGGAAACGCGACGTATATATAACCGATAACCTTTTCTGGGGAGCAATAAATGGCGGCATCGGTACCTATGAAGTATACCAGAACTCCTGGTCGCTTTCTAACCCCGATGGTTTTTATCCGGCGTATAAGAACAGGGCAAGCAACATCACTACACAAACAAGGTATCTTCAAAATGCAGCCTACCTGCGGTTAAAGAACCTTACCATCGGTTATACAGTACCTGCTGTGTTTTCGGAACGCATATGGATGAAGAAGATCCGTGTCAGCGCTTCCGCGTATAATATCTGGCAGTATTCAAAAGTGCCGGCCTATTTTGATCCGGAAGTACTTTCTGCAAATTATCCCATGTTGAAATCTGTAGCAGTAGGGGTACAGGTAACTTTTTAAATTTAATACTACGATTTTTTATGAATAAAAATATATTGATACGCTTGTTACTGATTGTAACCGTAGTGGCTTCCTGCAATGATAAATTTATGGACCGGTATCCACTCGACCAGATTACCGACCAGTCCTACTGGAAAACGGAACAGGATCTTCAGCTGTATAACAATGCCGTCTATCCTCTTTATATTACCGGTTATACCACGGGTTTTGCGGACGGTACCCTGCAACCCTGGGGCGTGAATGCTGCAAAAGTGGTGTACGGGGATGTGATCACGGATAATGCGGCCCCCAATACGTATTCCCGGGTGTCCAATAACGAATTTATTGGTTATACAAGTGGGGGCAGCGGGTCGAACGGCTGGAATTTTGATAATATCCGGAAGCTGAATTTTTTCCTGGAAAATTATAAAAGAACCAACCTGCCGGAGGATGTGCAGCATGTATATGCGGGTGAGATTTACTTCTTTAAGGCCTGGGATTATTTTGAAAAGGTAAAATTGTTTGGGGATGTGCCCTGGCTGGATAAAACGTTGAATGAAACCGCTCCTGAACTTTTTGGGGCCCGCACACCGAGGGCTCAGGTAATGGATTCCGTAATGCGGTTGCTGGATTCCGCCATTAGCTGGCTTCCGGTAAAGGGTACGCAAAAAGCCGGCCGTATCAATAAGGATGTGGCGCTACATTTGAAAACAAGGATCGGGTTGCATGAAGGCACTTTCAGAAAGTATCATGGTATTGCCGGGGGTGAAAAATTCTTGAGAGCTGCCGTATCCGCAGCGGAAAAACTCATGGCCGGCGGATATGCCATCTATAAAATACCCAATGTAGCAGATCCGTACAACCAGCTCTTTGCCCAGTACAGTTATGCCGGCAACCCGGAAATCATACTATGGAAAGAATATTCAGAAACCCTGCAGTTGGGCGCGGCATTCAGCCGGTATTTTGCACAGAACCTGCGGCACCAGTTTGGCGTGACCCGGAATTTGGTGGATGAATACCTGTGCACAGACGGAAAGCCTGTTAGCAACAGCACAGTGTTCAACGCGGCAGACCGGGGCTTTATGACAAAGGAGTTTACGAACCGGGATCCGCGATTGGCGCAAACAGTAGCACAATATGGAAAATATGAGAACCAGACCGGCGTACAGGGTACCAGTAATGCCCCTTATCCCAACATCCCGGGTCTGTCTGGTAACAAATGTCCCACCGGATACCGGCTTGCCAAATGGTTCCTGAATGATCCCAAAGATTGGGACCGGGTTACCAATGGTATGCAGGCTGCTATTATGTTCCGGTATGCAGAAACATTGTTAAATTATGCAGAAGCTAAATTTGAATTGGGAGAATGTGATCAAACTGTGATCGATCAAACCATTAATACATTAAGAGACCGGGTGGGTATGCCGCACCTGGATGTGAGTATGATACCGGCAGATGCGGAGCTGGACCAGGCATACAGCACCTATTGTGGTTATGTGCCACAGCCATTGCTGCGGGAGATCAGGAGGGAACGAAGGGTGGAGCTGGCTTTTGAAGGCTTTCGTTGGGACGATTTGATGCGCTGGAAGGCGGGCCGGTTCCTTGAGATACCGGTGCTGGGGATGAAATTTGTACAAACTGAGTTTCCCAAGCTTGTTCCCGGCAAGGATATTTATTTGAATGCGGCAGGTTATATAGAACCTTATCAAAAGACCCTGCCAACACCCAACCGTAAATTTGATGCGCGCCAGTATTACTTTCCCATTCCTATAGAAGACCTGGTACTCAATAAATCATTAACCCAAAATCCAGGCTGGCTGAGTCAATAGTTCAGCAACGCTCAATGATTCAATAAGAACCTTTTCTGCTGTTCCGGTCCTGTATCGGAACAGCTTTTTTATGTAGATCTATCCCGGTTGTTTTAAAAATACTGGTTTACCGGTATTGGCTGCCGTTCTACCGCTGAATATTTTTGCCCCGCTTATGAGACAGGGATGCCGAAAACTGCGTAAAGAGTAGGCATAACATCTATAAAAATAAACTATGAAAATGTTTAAAGTATTGCTGTTCTCCAGCCTGTTCCTGGTGGTATTAAGCGCCTGTTCCAAAAGTGATAAACCCGGATTTCCTTCGAACGATAAAAAGGCAAAACTGACCTTTACGGTTTCCAGTGAATTTCACAAAGTAGAGGGTGATCATTTTGAAGTAACGGTTTCCGGAGCTGATACAAAAAGCAATTTTATTGATTGGATCGTGAACGGAGCCCGGAAAACCGGAACCAATGTAACGGTAGGCGATGATGATTTTAATAACGGCAAGACCATCACCATTGAATCGGCAAGCGATTTTTTTGGAGGCGATGTTTTTTTCGGCGGGTTTGAAGGCAGTATTACGCCATTTACGGTAACTTGGAAAATAGAAGTAAATGGAACGCCCATTGAGCAGGGAACACAAAAAGTGGTAAAAGACATGTCGCCTACCTTTTCAAAATCGCTTCAGCTGAAGCTGAAATAAGAGCAATAAACGGGCTATGAAATTGGTCAGGAACGGTTGATTGCTGTATCGATTTTGGGTAAAAAGATAAAGGGCTGTATCAAACGGATACGCCCTTTTTTTATGCAATCCGCCGGCAGCGGTAACGTATTATTTCAGTTCAATAACTTCACAATCCCTGATGTTTTTTCCATCGATCGTAAACCGGATCAGCGTGCGCACCTTTTGCCAACCCTGTTTTCCGGCGGCACCGGGATTCATATGCAGGCATTGTAATTTGTCATCGTACATGATTTTCAGGATATGCGAATGGCCACTGATAAAAAGCTGCGGGGATTCTTTTAAAAGCAGGGGCTTGGTTTCTTTATTATAACGGGGCGGGTAGCCGCCGATATGACGGATCATTACCTTTACATCCTCGCACATAAAAACCAGCGTTTCGGGAAATACAGCGCGCAGCTCCTGCCCGTCGATATTGCCAAAAACACCCTCCAGTGGTTTGAACTGCCGGAGCCGGTCTGCCAGCTCCAGGGTGCCAAAGTCCCCGGCATGCCAAATTGCATCGCAATCTTTAAAATAGTCAAATACCGCTTCATCCAAAAAGCCATGGGTGTCTGATAATAAGCCGATCCGTTTCAATATTTTTTTGCGTTAAAAATAGCTATAAAAGAACAGCCCGGCAAATGCGGCGGCGTATCGTTTTTTGGGGTAGCGACCGATAATGCCGCATATAATACCGGTTCGGCCACCGGGATGAAAGGCCGGCAGCGGTTGCGGATTCTGTTCCGGAACCGTACGCAGAATTTGGCAGGAAAAATAATTTAGCTATTTTTAGAATGCATATAAACTTGTTTTATTTTTTTTAATGAATGCTGAATGGCCAGATGAAGCGTCCCTTCTTTTCGCATTGCGGGAAGGCAACGCAGGAGCGTTTGAGGTGCTTTACCGGACGCACTGGTGGGCGCTGTATAAAATCGCTCACCGGTACCTGGAATCGCGGCAGGATGCGGAGGAAGTGATCCAGGCATTGTTTGAAAAAATATGGCGCGAGCGGCAAACCTTACAGATCAAAAAAATGGGCCCCTACCTGGCGGCATGTGCTTATCATGCAGCCATGGATATCCTGCGCCGAAAAAAGGGGCAGGCAATTGTTTATGATACCGAGCACCTTCCCGATACAGCAGAAGAGCTGCCCGACCGGATCGCGTACACCCAGTTGCAGCAGCGGATCGATGCCGCCATTGGCACATTACCGGATAAAACCCGGGTCGTATTTCAAAAAAGCCGGTACGAACAGAAGACCGTACGGCAAATTGCAGCAGAAATGGAGCTTACAGAGAAGGCCGTGGAATATCATATCACCAAATCGATCCGGCACATCAAAGAATTTTTAAAAAAATAGACAGCATTTTTAGGGGTCCCCCTTTTTTTTCCGTCAATAGAGTATAAACGGGAACCGGATGAGTTTATACGAGTTTGACTTTTTGCTGGAAAAATATATTTCGGGGAATTGTACGCCCGAAGAAGAGCAACAGGTATTGATCTGGTATAACCGGCTTATTTCCGAAAGTTCAGTAAAACTGTCGGAGGCCGAAAAAAACAGCATTGAAGAACGGATCTGGGCACATCTGAAACCGGCCGCAATAACGGAGGAGCCCCGGTTACAGGAGCCTGTTTCCGGTGCAGCAAGATCCCGCCGGTTGGTATGGTATGTGGCAGCCGCCAGTGTAATGCTGGCCGTAGCACTTGGCTTTTATATGTTCCGGGGCGAAAAGCCGGCTCAGCAGCAGGAGCGTATTGCAGGTTTAAAAGGTGTGCCGGCTTCTTATCTGATGGCTGAAAACAGCGGAAACAGTCTTAAGAACATTACATTGCCGGACGGATCCGTCATTACACTTCAGAAAAACAGTGTACTGTTTTACCCGGAGCAGTTTACAAAAAATACAAGGGAAGTATATTTTAGCGGTAATGCATTTTTTGATATTCATCGGGATACATTGCGGCGGTTTGTGATCTACGCGCCTAACGACCTGGTTACGGAAGTGTTGGGTACCAGTTTTTACATCCTGCAGAATACCGCTAAACATACACTGAACGTGGAAGTGGTTACCGGAAAGGTGAGTGTATACAAAAAGGACAAACGGCAGGCGTACATGCGGGCAAAAAAAGAAAACCTGGTGTTAACGCCCAATGAGAAAGTTGAATACAACAGCGAAAAAAATCGCTTTTTTACCACGATCGTGGATGAACCCCAATTGCTTCAAACAGCTGCCCTGCCGGTATTTGAGTTTGAGGAAGTACCGTTGGAGCAGGTGTTGAACCGGCTGCATCAGGCGTACGGTGTAGCCTTGTCTGTAAAGTCGGATGCGTTGCTGAAATGCCCGTTCACGGGTAATATTACCGGCATGGGCCTGTATCAGCAACTGGACGTCGTTTGCAGGGTATTGAATGCGTCCTATGAAATAAACGGCACTAATATCATCATCAGCGGCAGCGGCTGCCAGTAGCCGGCTGCAGGGATGTGAAAAAGCTTGCTTGTTTAATTTAAAAAAATAAAAGGATGAAACGATTGTTGCCTGCTCCCGATTAATACGGGACCCATCATTAATGTTATTGTTAAAAGAAAAACCGGCAATGCTGCGAACACTGCCGGTTGTATGCTCCTTTTAGCAAGGAAAGTTTCTGTAAGTCAATCCTGTTAACAAACAAAAACCAATTAAAAGTATGAAAAATAAGCGAACAAAAGCCTTATTATTATTCATCATGAAGTCAACCGTACTGCCGCTTTTCCTGATCCTTACCATGGTCTTTACATCGTTTGCCAACAATGTAAGCGGACAGCTGGTGCTGAAAAAAACGATCCAGGTAAGTATTGCCAATCAAACGTTGAAAGAGGCGATTGGCCGGATCCAGCATCAGACCGGAGTTTCATTTATTTACAGCTCTGCCGCCATACAGGCGCAGCGTAAGGTGACCTTTTCCGGTAACGGCAAAACCATCGAGCAATTTATAACAGAAGTGCTGGCACCCCTGCAGGTAAAAACAAAAGTGATCGATAATAAAATCCTGCTGTTTTCCGATGCAGAGGGCGCGGCAGTGCAGCAGGTACGCGCCAGCTATAATATTACAGGAGTGGTAAAGAATGTAAAAGGAGAGAGTCTGCAGCGGGTTACCGTATCACTGGAAAATACAGCGTATGCTACTATGACGGACGGCGCTGGTAAATATACACTGGCCGGTGTGCCGGAAGGTGAGTATACCATTGTGTTTACCTATGTGGGCTATATGAGTTACTCCCAGAAGATCGTGGTGGCCGGGGGAAACCTGACGGCAAATGCCCAGCTTTCGGAAGACCTGCTGCGGCTGGATGATGTAGTGGTGACCAGCACGGGCAATCCGCAGAAAAAGATCGAAAGCAGTGTGGCGATTACATCACGCACATCGAGGCAGCTGGCCCTGCAGGCGCCGCTCAACAGCTCGGATATGCTGAAAACCGTTCCGGGCCTTTCGGCTGAAAGCAGCGGTGGCGATGGACCTGGAAGTATCCGGGTAAGGGGATTGCCGGGAGGCGGATACATTTACCTGGGTATTATGGAAGACGGACTGCCGGTATTGCCCACGGGTTATTCTTCTCTTCCCTCCGCTGATCAGTATTTTAAATATGATCTTACGATCAAGAATATTGAAGCCATCCGGGGTGGTAACGCCGCTATTATTACATCCAACACTCCAGGGGCAGTAATCAATAATTTATCTTATACCGGTGGCCCGCTGCCTTATGGCACATTTAAGTTTACATCGGGATTGTCACAAGGTTTATATCGTGTTGACGGAAATACGGGGGGACAGCTGAATGATAAATGGCAGTACAATATCGGTGGGTTTTACAGAACGGACAAGGGAATCAAACAACCCGATTTTACTGCCAATAAAGGCGGACAGCTAAAATTGAATCTGACCCGAAAGCTGGGGCGTAACGATCAGGGATACCTGCGTTTTTATGGGAAGTACCTGAACGACCGGGTACAGTGGTTGCTGCCGGGCTACTATGGCTACAAAAAAGGAACGCACCTGAGCAATGCCCTTCCGTATTTCGACAATTTTACAGAAACCTTAATGCCCAATACGTATCAATTCAATGTGAAGGTTCCGGGCGATCAGACCTTTAACATTGATCTTTCCGACGGGTTTTATACGAAGATTGCTTATGGAGGAATGTTGTTTCATTACAAAACCAACAACAACTGGACGATCAATAATAATTTCCGGTATCAATCCAGCAAGATGACGGCCAATTCCAGTATGATCACCGCGCCCCAGACTTTCAAAACAGGTGTTAACTACTATTATATGAACGGAACACAGCTTCAGAATCCCACCGGCTATTATACCGCGCAGCAGATCTCCACCACGCAGCGGAATGACAAGCAGGTAATCGATTACCTCGATTTTACCAAGAAGGCAGGGATCCATAATATCACCATCGGCACCGGTTTATACCTTTATGATTTTACCAGCGAGGCTGCTACGTTCACCGCCAGTACGGAAATCAAGGACAAGCCATCCATTATTCTGGTCAATAATGCATCGGCAGCACCATTAACACCGGTGGCCAATACCAGCAAAAGCGGTCATACCAAATTCGATGGGGTATCCGGTATGTACTCCGGTTATCTGTCTGACCTGATCAAAGCGGGTGCGCATTGGACGTTTGATGCAGGACTCCGTTTTGATTATAACAAGCTGAACGGGCACCGGGCCGTGTATACCGGGTCTTCGGTATCCTCCGGCGGGCAGGGCTTTGTGATCGATCACCTGGATCCATACACCGAAAATTTCAGTTACTGGTCGGCATCCCTGGGGATCAACTACAAGGTGAACGATTACACCGGTATATTCGGACGCGCTACCCGTACCTATAACGCTTTTACCATCGATAACTTTTCAGCGGTGGATGCGCGTCCCAGTGAGTTAAAAAAACGCCAGATCTACCTGGGTGAACTGGGCGTACGTTATGCACATAGCAAACTGGCCTTCTTTTCCTCTGTTAGTTATTCCAGTGTAAGCAATTTTCCCCTTACTATCGGAGTTCCGGGTGCGGCCACCGGTTCGGTAATCACCCAGTCTACCTTTGGCTCTTCCCGCACCTACAGCTGGGAAACAGAGATTTCCTATGAACTGTTGAAAGGGCTTAATCTGCGCGGACTGGCTACTATTGAAGACGCCAAGTTTACCAGCTATGATATTGTTGTAAGTGCGGATGCGGATCCTTCTATAGCCGGCAAACCACTCAGCTGGAAAGGGAACCGGCCGGAACGGCTGCCCAAGACCAATCTGCAATTGTCTGCAACATACGATTACAAAGGCTTTAATCTTTATGCCAATGCGGCGGCCATCGGCAGTCGCTGGTCTACCAATGCCAATACCTACAGGCTGGATGGCTATACAGAAGTAAATGCAGGTGCGGGATATTCGTTTGGTAAAAAACTGGAGCTGCGCGCCTGGGTGAACAACCTGCTCAATGCCCGCGGATTAACAGAGGGCAATGTGCGTGGGGAACAGTTTATTGATGTAAACACGCTTAAGGAAGGGCAGCTGATGATTGGCCGGGCCATTCTTCCCCGCAGTCTTTGGGCCTCCATTAGTTTTTCATTTTAATACATCATCATGAATCCATTATTACGGAGAGCGCTGCTGACAGCAGCGGCGCTTCCTGTTTTTGCAATGATGCTTACAGCACAGCAGGTAAAACGTACCAAAGTAACTTTTTATATCACCCGTCACGGAGAAACGGTATTAAATGCACTCAACCGGGTACAAGGCTGGGCGGATGCACCGCTGACGCCGGAGGGAAAAGCTGTGGCGCACGCATTAGGATTGGGGTTGAAAGGAACGGTGTTTAACGCAGTATATGCAAGCGATCTCGGCCGGGCCAGGGAAACGGCACGGGTGGTGGTAGCCGCAAAAGGCGGAGTCACACCGGTTTTACAGGAATCTGCGGAGCTGCGTGAAACTGCCTTTGGTTGCTATGAAGGAGAATATAATAAACGGATGTGGACGGATGCCGCGCTTTACCTGCACTATACTTCTGCGGCGGCCCTGTTTGCCGATATGCAACGGAACAATAAAATACCCGAAGTGCTGGCTGCTGTAAAAGCGCTGGATACGCTGCGGCTGGCCGAGGACTTTGACGCAGTAAAACGGCGGATGCATGGCTGGCTGGTGAAAACGGCCAACGAGCAGGCAAAAGCCGGAGGGGGAAATGTACTGGTTGTATCACATGGCATTGCCATTAATGCCCTGCTCACCGCGCTGTCGGAAAAGCCCTTCGTCGGCAAGCCACTGGGCAATGCATCTGTAAGTATGGTTGTATTTGAAGACGGAAAATTTCAGATCCTGTCTGTGGGGGATATGCAATATGTGGAAGCGGGACAGCAGATTGAAAAACACTGATTCTTTACGTCGGCGGTGCATCCGGAAAATCTGTAACGTAGCAACGGCATCGACGATTGTGTGGTTCTAAGACGCGCTGTGTGATCCGAAGGAACAGTAACCGTGTATGCGCCGCTTTTAAAATTATTTTAGCAAATGAAAAAATATATCGTAATTTTTTGTTCGCTTTTTTCAACAATGGGGTACGCACAAACCGATCATATTGAAAAGGCAAAAGCCCTGGCATCAAGAATGACCCTGGAAGAAAAGGTGAACCTCGTACGCGGACAGGGCTTTAAAATGCCCGGCCAGCAATCAGCAGGTGCGAATATAGGGGTTACAAAGGACAAGGTTCCGGGGGCTGCGGGGATTACCTATGCCATTCCCCGGCTGGGGATTCCTACCCTGGTGCTGGCAGATGGGCCTGCAGGTGTGCGGATCGACCCGGTACGCAACGGAGATGCATCAAAAACCTATTATGCAACCGCTTTTCCTATCGGTTCCCTGCTGGCCTCTACCTGGGATACGGAGCTGATCGAAAAACTGGGCGCTGCCTTTGGCAGTGAGGCCCGGGATTACGGGATCGACATCCTCCTGGCACCAGCGATGAACCTGCAGCGGAATCCCCTGGGCGGAAGGAATTTTGAATATTACTCCGAAGACCCGCTGGTAAGCGGCAGGATCGCGGCAGCCATGGTCAATGGTATCCAGTCGCGCGGCGTGGGTACTTCTATCAAACATTTTGCAGCCAATAACCAGGAGTTTAACCGAATGACGGTTAATGAGCACATCAGCGAGCGGGCATTGCGGGAGCTTTACCTGAAAGGATTTGAAATTGCTGTAAAAACGGCCCGGCCCTGGACGGTGATGAGCTCGTACAATAAAATAAACGGAACCTATGCCTCGGAGAGCTATGACCTGCTGACCACCGTGTTACGTAAGGAATGGGGGTTTGAAGGCCTGGTGATGACCGACTGGTTCGGGGGGCAGGATGCCGCCGCACAGATGAAGGCCGGTAATGATTTGCTGATGCCCGGAACACCGGACCAGACGCAAGCACTTTTAGCCGCTGTAAAAAATGGCAGCCTTCCCATGAAGGTGCTGGATGAAAATGTGGTGCGCATCCTGCAGGTATTGCTGCAGGCACCCTCGTTTAAAAAGTTGCCTTATTCGGACGCACCGGATCTGAAGGCGCATGCAGCCATTTCCAGGGCCGCCGCAGCTGATGGAATGGTATTGCTTAAAAATGAACAGGCTGCATTACCACTAACCTCTGGTAACACCGTGGCCCTTTTTGGAAATGCAGCGTATAGCCTGATTGCCGGAGGCACTGGCAGCGGTGATGTTAATAAGGCCTATACCGTATCACTGCACGAAGGACTGCAACGCGCAAGGTATAAAACGGATCAGGCATTGCAGGATCTCTATTCTGCGTATATAAAAACAGAATCAGCAAAACGGCCGAAGAAAAGCTTTATCGAAGAATTTATCAATCCTACACCACCCATCCCGGAACCGGAAATGGATGCCGCACTGATTGCTGCGAAAGCAGCAACTTGCGATATCGCGGTACTCACCATTGGCCGGCAGGCGGGTGAAAACAACGACCGGCATATTGAGGGCGATTTTGATCTGAGTCCAGGGGAGCGCCTCCTGCTCAAGAATATTGCAGCGGCTTTTCATGCACGGAATAAAAAGGTGGTTGTGGTGCTCAATACGGGAGGCGTAATGGAAACAGCCAGCTGGTCGGCCGATGCCGATGCGCTGTTGCTGGCCTGGCAGCCGGGCCAGGAGGGCGGTAATGCCATCGCCGATATACTCAGCGGAGCCGTAAATCCTTCGGGTAAACTGGCGGTGAGCTTCCCGGTGCGTTATGCAGATGTGCCTGGCGCCAACGGCTTCCCGGGCAGGGCATTTCCTGAGCAGTCGCGCACCGGTTTGTTTGGAATGAAGTTAATTCCGGCTGAAGCCGACTACGAAGAAGATATTTATGTTGGATACCGCTATTACCAAACGTTTGGTATAAAACCAGCCTACGCTTTTGGTTTCGGACTGAGCTACACCAGCTTTTCCTTCACCAGGCTGGAATTGAGCAGCGAAACATTTGATAAAGAAATTACTGTTTCGGTAACAGTGACCAATACCGGCAAGGCAGCGGGCAGGGAGGTGGTGCAGCTGTACCTGGCGGCACCCGCAGGCGGTATGAATAAACCCCGGTCTGAATTGAAGGCGTTTGCCAAAACGCGTTTATTGCAACCGGGTGAGACCCAAATACTCCAATTGGTACTGGATGCCGGCAGCCTGGCTTCCTTTGATGAAAAGCGATCGGCCTGGGTGGCAGCAGCAGGTACGTATGAGGTGAAACTGGGGAATGCCTCCGATGCAGCTACCCTGAGCCGGCAGTTCCGGTTGCCGGCGGCGCTGGTAGCAGCGCAATGCACGCCTGTTTTAACGCCCTCAAAACCATTAAACTTGTTGAAGCCGGCCAATAACCGGTAGTAAGATAGCCCTATGCAGGGGGTGTTGGACGGAGACAAACGGCAGAGCCGGAGGCGCTGATAATCCTACGTTTGACAGCGCTGAACGTTCCTGCAACTTTTTGACCCGATCCTTTTAAGCGGAGCCTGGTATTCCTTTTTTGGAAACCTTGGTTCCGCTTTTTTGTATCCTGGCCGCAATAAGGGCCGTTTATAAATGTATATGCGTTTAAACACCAATGCCGGTTGGTTCAAACGGTTTTCCTTCCGGTAAGGCGGTTTTTGACAGCTATGAGCTGCCAATCCGGCCAGGATAAACCGGGTTTATGTATAAACAGCTGAAAATGAATTTATTTTTAGCGTTTACAGATCGTTTACCGCGGCTACCAATTAAATATGGCATTTGTCATTATTTTTTCTATCTTAGAATAGTAAATAGGATCTTTTGTTTGCATAAATTTTTATTCGTATGAAATTAAATGAGTTAAAACCGGGCGACTGGGTAATTGTTACGGATGATGGCGTATCACGTGAAGGATCTGTTGTAAGGGTAAGTAATGAGGAGCGGGAGGTTTGTGTAGACAACGGCATCCAGGAATTCTGGTATCCGCTGGACCAGGTACAGGGCATTCCGCTGAATGAGGCACAGCTGATGCGGCTGGGGTTTGAAAAAATGGACAACCCGGCAGGCAATGGCACAAAATATGGGAAAGGGCCCTTCCGGGTGCTGGTGCCGGCCTCCGACAACTTTTCAAGAAGTGAAGTTTGGTACCGCGAAGACCGCCGCCTTTTTGATCGCCCGATTACGGTTAGCGAGCTGCAAAATATTCATTTACAAATGACTAAAGTTCCGCTACTGCATTAAAGACCCGGTTTTAGGCCTTCTGGAGGCCCGAACGATACAGCTTTATTCTGAAATTTAGACAGAATAAGGCTTTTTTATTATAAAATATTACCTATCTTTGCAGCCCTAAAATTTGTATGTCAAAACAACCTTTAATAAAACAAGACGGAGTCATCCTGGAAGCCTTGTCTAATGCGATGTTCAGGGTAAAGCTGGAAAACGGCCATGAGGTTTTGGCAACAATTTCCGGTAAGATGCGGATGCATTACATTCGTATTTTGCCTGGTGATAAGGTGGGATTGGAAATGTCTCCTTATGACTTAACAAGAGGCAGGATAAATTTCCGCTATAAATAATTGGCTAAAAACCTTAAATTAAAAAAGATGAGAGTAAGAGCATCCATTAAAAAACGTAGCGCCGACTGCAAAATTGTACGTCGCAAAGGGAAGCTTTATGTAATTAACAAAAAGAATCCCCGTTTTAAACAAAGACAAGGATAATTTATTAAAAAACAACAATCAAGATGCAAGAACCGGAAGGGGCTTGTGCTTTAGATTCAGCATTTAAAATTTAGATAAAATATGGCACGTATTGCCGGTGTAGACTTACCAAAGAACAAAAGGGGCGAAATTGGCCTTACCTATATTTATGGTATTGGCCCTTCTACAGCAAAATATATTCTGGACAAGAATAGCATTGACCGCAGCAAAAAAGTAAATGAGTGGAACGATGAGGATCTGAACGCGATCCGTTCAACCATTACTGAAGAGCTGAAAGTAGAAGGTCAGCTGAGAAGCGAGGTGCAAATGAACATTAAGCGCCTGCTGGATATCGCCTGCTACCGTGGTCTGCGTCACAGGAAAGGACTTCCGGTGCGTGGTCAGCGTACAAAAACCAACAGCCGTACCCGTAAAGGTAAACGTAAGACGGTTGCCGGTAAGAAGAAGGCCGCTAAGAAATAATTAGGAGTCAGCTTTTAGTTGTTGGTTGTCAGCAGTTGCTGATTACTGATACCTGATAGCTGACTGCTTTTTTATATGCACCCGTTACTACCAGATCAATTTCGGACACCCCGGTGCAGGAATAGGGTTGACTGGGCGTTTTGCTCCGCAGAACGTTTTTATTTTTAAAGATCACCTTTAAGTACAATGGCAAAATCACAAAACAGCGCAAAAGCCGCTGCGAAAAAAAGGATTGTAAAAGTGGATGCGTACGGAGATGCGCACATTTCTGCAACATTCAACAACATCATCATCAGCTTAACCAACAAATCCGGCCAGGTTATTTCCTGGAGCAGTGCCGGTAAAATGGGCTTCCGCGGTTCTAAAAAGAACACGCCTTATGCCGCCCAGATGGCTTCTGCAGACGCTGCTAAAGTAGCGCTGGATGCTGGTTTGAAAAGAGTAGATGTATACGTAAAAGGCCCCGGATCCGGCCGTGAAGGAGCGATCCGCTCGCTTTCCCAGTCTGGCATCGAAGTAGTAATGATCAAAGACGTTACGCCTTTGCCTCACAACGGATGCCGTCCTCCCAAGAAGAGAAGAGTATAAAACCTTTTTTGGGTTTTTAGTTTCTTGTTTGATGGTATCATCAGACAAAGATGAAGTTCTTTAAAATTTTGCTGAAGGCTAAAAGCTTAATGCTGAAAGCCGAAGCATGATTGATAGCCAGTTGGCTTTTCATTTTATAAAAAGGGTACACAATTAATTTTTTCCAAAGCTTTTTACTGATTGCTGTACCGGTTTCTAAAAAAGCTTAAATGAAAGTATAATTATGGCACGTTACAACGGTCCTAAGACCAAGATCTCCCGTATTTTCGGAGAGCCTATTTTAGGTAATGGTAAATGGTTGGGTAAAAACAGTAACCCTCCCGGTATGCATGGCGAAAAGCGCAAGCGTAAAACCTTAGGGGAGTATGCATTGCAGCTGCGCGAAAAACAAAAAGCAAAATACACCTACGGTGTGTTGGAAAAACAATTCCGCAAAACATTTGAGGAAGCCAACCGTCGTAAAGGTATTACCGGTGAAAACCTTATTAAATTACTTGAAGCGCGTTTAGACAACACGGTATTCCGTATGGGTATTGCACCCAGCCGTCCTGCTGCACGCCAGCTGGTGAGCCACAAGCACATTGAAGTAAATGGCGAAGTGGTAAACATTCCTTCTTACCAGCTGAAAGCCGGTGATATCATCACCCTGAAAGAAAACAGCAAGAACCGTTCTTCTATTACAAGCGTGATCCGTCCTAAGAATCCAAAATTTGGCTGGATCGATTTCAATGAAACTGAAATCAAGGGTACTTTCATCACCTATCCCGAAAGGGAAAGTGTTCCTGAGAACATTAAGGAGCAACTGATTGTTGAATTGTACAGTAAGTAATTTTTTAAGTGATGGCGGCCAGCCATCACTTTACTCTTAAAATACAAACCTAAAAAATGGCAATTTTAAATTTCCACCAGCCTGACAAAATCATTTTGCAAAAGGCTTCAGATTTCGAAGCTCAGTTTGAGTTTCGTCCATTAGAGCCGGGGTATGGTGTTACCATTGGTAATGCGCTGCGCCGTGTTTTATTGAACTCTCTTGAGGGATATGCGATTGTAGGTATTAAGATAGAGGGTGTAGATCATGAATTTGCTACCATGAAAGGGATCAGCGAAGATGTGGTTGAAATCATCCTGAATTTAAAACAGGTACGCTTCAAAAGAATCGTTGATCATGAAGTGGCCAATGAAAAAATTTCCATTTCTGTAAAAAACCAGACAGAGTTCACCGCAGGTATGATCGCCGATGGAACACAATCCTTCCAGATCATGAACCCGGATCTGCTGATCTGCACGATGGATTCTTCTTCCAAACTGGATATCGAACTGACCATTGGTAAAGGCCGTGGTTATGTACCTGCTGAAGATAACAAGGTAAAAGATGCGCCGGTTGGCTACATCGCTATCGACTCAATCTTCACACCCATTAAAAATGTAAAATACAGCATTGAAAATACCCGTGTGGAACAACGTACGGACTATGAAAAGCTGTTGATGGAAGTGAACACAGATGGTACCATTCATCCGGAAGAGGCTGTAAAGCAAGCCAGCCGGATCCTGATTCAACACCTGATGATCATTACGGATGAAAACATCACGTTTGACAACAAGGAAGAGAAGAAAGAGGATATGGTAGATGAGCAGACATTGCAACTGCGTAAAGTGCTGAAGACTCCTCTGGAAGACCTGGATCTTTCCGTACGTGCGTTCAACTGCTTAAAAGCCGCCAAGATCAACTCACTGAGCGAGCTGGTTCAGTACGAGCAGGAAGACCTGATGAAGTTCCGGAACTTTGGTCAGAAATCCCTTTCTGAAATTGAGCAGGTGCTCATCGAAAGAGGATTGGGCTTTGGTATGGATCTTCAGAAACTGGGAATCGATAAAGACGATTATTAAATAATTTGAAGATTTGAAAATTTGAGAATGTATTAATGGGTCGGCGTTGCAGCTCTAACCACCATATTTTCAAATTTTCAAATCGCCAAATTTTCAAATTTGTATAGTAGGTTACATATCCTTGACACGGTGTAACCGAATTTTTTAACCGGTTTGTGTGTCTGAAATATCAGGCCTCAAATCTCAAAATCAAATGTCATGCGTCACGGAGACAAAATCAAAAATTTAAGCCGTACCAAAGCACACAGAGATGCGTTGTTGCGTAATCTTTCCTGCCAGCTGATCGAGCACAAGCGTATTGTAACTACTATTGCAAAAGCAAAGGCTTTAAGGGTGTATGTAGAACCCCTGATCACTAAAAGCAAGGAAAATACCACACACCAGCGTCGTATTGTGTTCAGTCATTTACAGGACAAAGAAGCGGTTAAAGAACTGTTCGATGCTGTTGCAACAAAGGTTGGCGGCCGCCCCGGTGGTTATACCCGCATCATTAAATTAGGGATCCGTCCCGGTGATGCTGCTGAAAAAGCGATGATCGAGCTGGTAGACTTTAACGAAGTTTACGGTAAAGGATCTGATGAAAAAGCTGCTGGTAAACGCACCCGTCGTCGTGGAGGTAGCGGAAAGAAAAAAGATGAAGCTACTACCGTTGCCGAAGCGGCACCTGTTGAGGAAGTAAAAGATGCTGTTGCGCCTGCTGCAGCTGAAGAAGCTCCCGCTACAGAAGCAGAAGCAAAAGACGAAAACAAAGAAGCATAATTCTTTTAAAGCAATAAAAGCCCCGCCCTGGTACTCCTGGGCGGGGCTTTTTGTTGGTGATTATTTTAGAATTGATCCGGAAACCCGGAGGCCTGTTTGAGAATGTTTAAGAATCCTGTATAATTCTTAAACGTTGTATAAAGAAATGATTAAATACTAGATAATTGCAAACGTTATTGTGGAAAAATAGTATCTTCAACGCTGTTTAAATGCCAACGGTACCGGTGCTTTTCTATAAAGTTCAGAAGTACGGAGGCAATTCTAAAAGTCAAACAGGAAACATATGGATGTGGTAAGCAGCCAATCGGTTCAGCACTTCAAAAATGATGTGGGGATCAGATTTCAGTTGTATAATAGTTTATTTACTTCGTTACCGTTCAACCGTATTGAGAAGACCGGGATCTTGCTGTCGTTATTGTCCAGCATGTGTGAAGAGGGCTATGAAAAGGCGTTAAGTCCTGTTGAAATTGTAGACGATTTTTTTAACCGGCATACTTCTTATTCCGAAGTAAAAACGCAGGTAGACCTGTTGTTTCGCCTGGTGCAATATATTGAACGGCAGGTGGTGTTATTTGATGCCCTGGAAGATGCCTCCTATAAAGAAATCAACGATCTGAACGGTACGGGTACCCTGAAGCAGCTGATGTCTGAAGTGGTACAAAATAACCGGGAAGAAGGGTTTGAACAGGTGCTCAAGGATTTTTGTGTACGCCTGGTACTTACAGCTCATCCTACACAGTTTTATCCCGGATCCGTACTGGGTATTATCCGGGACCTGAGCAGCGCGCTGATCCGGAATGACGCCAGCGAGATCAACATGTTGTTGCAACAGCTGGGTAAAACGCCGTTCCTGAAAAAGAAAAAACCCACACCTTATGATGAGGCCGTGAGCCTGATCTGGTACCTGGAAAATGTATTTTACCCGGCGGCGGGCCGCATTATAAGTGCATTGAAGAACCAGTTTCCACAGATCGATACCGGCAAGCATGCACTGGTGAAAATGGGCTTTTGGCCGGGAGGCGACCGGGACGGGAATCCTTTTGTAACCACCGATACCACCCTCCAGGTGGCGGGTGCATTGAGGGGTGCCATCCTGAAATGTTACTACATGGATGTGCGCCGGTTGCGCCGCAGGCTTACATTCCAGGGTGTGGAAGAAGAGCTGGCCGGACTGGAGCAGCAATTATACGATGAGGTTTTTGTGCCGGGGTATGAATCGAAGATACAAACGCAGGAAATCATTGGTACGCTGGAGGCGGTTAGGGATGTGGTGAATGAGAAACATAACGGACTCTTTGTAACAAAGATCCAGAACCTCATTAATAAGATCGAGATCTTCGGTTTGCATTTTGCATCGTTGGATATCCGTCAGGATAGCTCCATACATGAGAAACTGTATGCACAGCTGGCGGCTTCCGGTATATTGCCGGCCAACTATAATGCACTGACCGAAAAACAAAAAGTGGCATTATTGCTGGAACTGCAGCAGGCAGATGTAACGGCCCTTGTAAAAGATGATGTGGTAAAGGACACCGTGCAGGTGGTAGACGCCGTTTGCGCGATACAAAAGGCGAATGGAGAAGAAGGGTGTAACCGCTATATCATCAGCCATTGCACTAGCGTATTGAATATTATTGAAGTGGTAGGTTTGTTCAGGCTCAGTGGTATCGGCGGTGAAGATTTTAAAGTGGATGTAGTACCGCTGTTTGAAACGATTGAAGACCTGCAGAATGCAGGCGCCATCATGAAGGATCTGTATTCGATTCCATCCTATAAAGAGCACCTGAACCGGCGTGGTAAAACGCAAACCATCATGCTGGGCTTTTCGGATGGTACCAAGGATGGCGGCTACCTGATGGCCAACTGGAGCATCTACCGGGCAAAGGAAGAGCTTACACGCATTACCCGCCAGTATGGGTTTGATGTGATCTTTTTTGACGGCAGGGGAGGTCCTCCCTCAAGAGGTGGCGGTAAAACCCATAAGTTCTATGCTTCCATGGGTAGTCATATTTCCAATAAAGAAATTCAGCTGACGATACAGGGGCAAACGGTAAGCGCCAATTTCGGCATCATTGAATCGGCACAGTTCAACCTGGAACAACTCATTAACGCGGGGGTATCCAATTCATTGTTTACAGACCGGTATCCGCCTTTAAGCGGCAAAAAGGAAGAGCTGATGCAGGAACTGGCTTCTTATGGCTTTGATGCATACAAGCAATTAAAGGAGCATCCGCAACTGGCCAACTACCTGTATGAAATGAGTCCGCTTCGTTTTTATAATGAAACCAATATCGGCAGCCGTCCGGCAAAAAGAGGAGGATCGCAATCTTCTTTTTCGCTGAATGATCTGCGGGCCATTCCATTTGCCGGAGCATGGAGCCAGCTAAAGCAAAATGTGCCGGGCTTTTACGGTGTAGGTACCGCGCTGAAAAAAATGGAATACATCGGCCGTTTTGAAGAGCTGAAAAGTCTTTATAAAGAATCGCTGTATTTTAAGACCCTGCTGGATAACTGCGAAATGGCCATGTCCAAATCTTATTTTCCCATTACCGCCTACATGGAAAAGGATGAGCAGTTTGGTGGCATCTGGAAAATGATCTATGATGAGTATATACTCACTAAAGAATACTTATATAAACTCTCCGGTCACGATACGCTGATGGCTTCCTACCCGGTGGATAAGCTTTCCATCCGCATGCGGGAGCGTATTGTAAAACCATTGGTTACGATACAGCAATATGCCCTGGTAAAATTGCGTGAAGGCGGCGATGACCTGGATGAGGCATTGCGCGATGCCTATGGAAAACTGGTGATGCGCTGCTCTTTTGGTATCATTAATGCCGGCCGCAATTCGGCTTAGCGCTTCGGGAATTTAAAATATCCAATAAAGGACTTCGAATGTGAAAGAAACATTCGTTATGGCGCTGCCATCCTGTTTCTTACGGTAATCCGGTTATTAGCCACTGCATTTACAGGATTGCCGCAGCTGCACAGATATGGATGTGCTGCCGCGCTGCACTGATTCAAATTTTGTATGGATCATTGAAAAGACCGGCGTCAACACCCGGTGTGGAGTATTAAATATGGGAATGCCGCAAATGTGAAGATATAGGGCCATGCAACGTTGCACTCAATTCTGTATGGATGCGTTAACAGAGCACCGCAATCTGCCGGAGTATAAAATCGCATGCAGACAGTCCTGCTGCTGCGTTGGGATCCTTACCGCTCCATTTACTATTTTGCATGTAATAAAAAAGTATACGTTCCGGAAGGCAATGCATAGCTGCCATCTGTATTTTTAATGCCCGGCATGCGCCGGCCTTTTTGCGGTTGCCAGGAGGCCGGTATAAAAAAGGTAGCGGTACTATTGGCGGGTATGCGGCAGGTGTAGCGAAGGCGGTTGCCCTTTCTTTCCCAGGACGAACGGATCTCCCCCTGCGCTCCGTTATACGTGGCTTTAAAGACCGGCAGCCCGGTTACAAAATTGGGTTTAAGAAGGATGTTCCGGAAGCCTGGCTGCTCCGGATCGGGAAAAATGCCGCCGAGCCCCTTATAAAACCAGGCACCGATGTCACCAAACATGATGTGGTTCAGTGAGGCATCCCGTTCTGCATCTACCTTCCAGTTTTCATAAAGCGTAGTAGCCCCGTTTTCAATCCACCAGCCCCAGGAGGGATAGGTTTTGCGCGTTGCCAGCTGATAGGCCAGGTCTGCATAGCCGTTTTCGCTCAATATATTCAATACGGCCTTGGCACCCAGGATGCCCACATCCAGTTGTACACCGTCTGCCTGCACTTTTTTTGCCAGGTTGGCCACCACTTTGGCCTTCACATCATCCGGAACAACGCCCCAGTATACCGGAGTGCTTAGTTCTGTTTGCAGGCCCGAGCCATAGATGCCGGTTATTGTGTTCAGGTATTTATCATTGATGGCTTTTTTAATCTGCTCTGCTAATGCCGCGTAGTAACCGGCATCTTCTTTCCGGTTAAAAAGCGCCGCGGCTTTGGCAAGGATCATTACGTCCTTGTAGTAATAAAGCGAAGAAGTTAATTCCACCGGCGATTTGGATTTTACAGGCACCCAATCGCCCAATCCCCAGGTGGTTAACCCGGTGGGATACAGTTCCGCAATATGATCAATATAACGCTTTATGTTCTCATAGTTATCTGCCAGGGGTTTGGGATCCCCGTAAAACTGGTAAAGCGTCCATGGAATTATCGCAATGGTGCTGGTCCAGTCGGGCCCGTTGGCCCATTGATATCCCCAACCGCTGGTGGGGATGATGGCCGGTAACACACCGTTGGGTTGCTGCTCATCCCGGTGATCGGCCAGCCATTTTTCATATACGGTAATGCCGTCGAAATTGTACAACCCTGTTTCCAGCGCAATGACTGCATCACCCGTCCAGCCGTTCTTTTCCCGTTGGGGGCAATCTGTAGGATACCCGAAAAGGTTGGAAAGATAGGAGTTATTGGTAGCCTGCCAGATCTTGTTGACAAGCGGGTTGCCGGCTTCAATGGTGCCGGCCTGCGGCACATCACTGTGCATAAAATATCCCTGGAGATTTGACTTGCTGAGCTGCACGGGTTTACTGCTCACTATCTCTACGTACTGAAAGCCCTTATAATTGAATCGTGGTTTAAAGGTTTCCGTGCCGCCCCCTTTTAGTATAAAAATATCGGTTTGAAAGGGATCGCTGTCATCGGTGGGCCTATAATGCACATCAATATTGGAAAGATCGGCGTGGCCGGATGGATGAATGCGTTCGGCATGAATGAGCCGGATCACGGTTCCTGCGGTACCCGAAACACGGATCTCACTGACACCGGAAATATTCCGTCCCAGGTTAAACACATAGTTGGTATCGCTGAATTTTTTTAAGGCTACCGGGCTGATGGTAACCACATCACGCACCGGGTGCAGTACCTGTGCGGTGATTAGCGGCGCGGGTGCCGCCCGGTCAGTAGCCGCTGCCCATTTTGAATCGTTAAAACCGGGTTTGTTCCAGCCTGCTATCTCCAGCCGGGCATCATAGTGTTCGGCAGTATAAATACTGTTAAAGATCACAGGGCTTAGTGTTGTTTTCCAGCTCCGGTCGGTGGTAATGGTTTCTGTAGAACCATCGGTATACGTGATACGCAGGTCGAGGCAAAATGCCGGTCGGTTACGCCAGGGCGCTTTGTCGAAATACCATACCGCCGTAGACTGATGGTTGTACCAGCCGTTTCCCAGCAGTACGCCGATCACGTTTTCACCGGGCTGCAGCGCTTTAGTTACATCGTAGGTTACATACAGGTTGCGCCGGTCATAGCGGGTATACATGGGATCGAGCCGGTGATCTCCTACGGACGAAGCATTGAGGGAAAGCTCATAAAGGCCCGCTGCAGCGATATAAGCTCTTGCAGACCGAACTGTTTTTTTCAGGATAAACGATTTGCGGAAATAGGGCGCGGGTTTTAGCCGGGTATCATTGCCATCACTGATCCATCCGCCTTTCCAATGCTGTTGCTGCATCATGCCCGTTTCAAAAAAGGCAGCCGGTGATACATCGTAGGAGCGGTTGTTTTTACCGGTAAGCAGCACTTTCCAGGTATACTTTGTAAAAGGTTCCAGGGCTTTACCTTTATAGGTAACCAGGTTATCGGAAGCGGCCATAATCCCCGAGTTCCATACTTCTTCACCGGTTCCCCTGGAAACGATGATCCTGTAACTGGTTTGTGCCGCGCCCGCCTGCGGATCATCAAGGGTCCAGCTAAAACGAGGTGTTTTATTATCAATGCCCAGCGGGTTTTCCAGGTGTTCGCACCGGAGATCGGTAACTTGCTGAGCATGGACCCACAGCGGAACCACGGCTAAAACCAATAACAACAGAAGGGCCTGTTTGTAAGTCATATGCGCAATATTATCAGAACAAAATAGTATTTGTACCTGCAAAATAGCCGGAAAAGTTACGTGAAATTATTTTCAGGATAGTACAGGATGGTTCTGTTAAAAACCCGGCCTATATTTAATAAGCGCCCTGTTTGAGCCATAACAGCATATTTTTAAATGATGCAGCGGTTAATAAGCGGATTGCTTTTTAATGTATGGATGATTGCAAATGTCTTGCCGGCAACGGCACAGGTAGCTCCTGTTGCGCCGCAGGTACGGGAACTCAATGGCCGTTTCGGCGCGCATGACCGGACGGTATTCCAGGCGCCGTCACCAGGCTATCATCCGGAAACCTGGTTTCATTTTATCGGGGGAAATATTTCAAAGGAGGGCATTACTGCAGATCTGGAAGCCATTGCTAAAGCAGGTATTTCAGGTGTTCAGCTTTTTCATGGCCAGTTTGGAGGTAAATGGCCGGGCGTTGGTCCGGAGATCATCTGCCTGAGTCCTGCCTGGGAGGATGCGTTACACTTTACGGCTAAAGAATGCAAACGGTTGGGCCTCCGCTTCACCCTGCAAAATTGTCCTGGCTGGGCCATGGCCGGCGGACCGTGGATCAAGCCGGAGAATGCGATGCGCCACCTGGTGTGGAAGCGTCAGGATGTGCAGGGAACAGGGGTGGCTAAAAAGATCGCTTTAGCAAAACCAGACGGGATCAATGAGTCCTGGCGCGACTACCGGGAGGTGGCCGTACTGGCGTTTCCTACGCCAAAGGATGATACCGGCGACCCGCTGGTACCGGCATCGGTAACCGGCAGTTCGGATGTATTGTGGAGCGGTCTTTTTTCAACGAACGGAAACAAACCTGTTCAGCTTGCGCCTTCCGGTCCATCTGATCCTTATCGGATAACGATCGATTTTAATACCCCCGTTACCATCCGCTCTATTACCCTCCCCAGCATTAATAGTTTTAATCATGCCTGGTGTTACGAGCCCGGCGTTACCATCAGGGCGGTTGCTGTTCTTGAAAACGGCCAGGCAAAGGAGATCCTGAACGCAGTGCTGCCCCAGAGCAACTGGCAGGACCGGGCACCGATGACCCTGGCCTGTCAGGAAACACCGGGGGCAAAAAGATACCGGTTTGAGATCGTGAACCTGCACGATATGCAGCTGGGTTTCATAAAACTGTTTACTGCCGCCCGGAAAAATAACTGGGAATCGGAGGCTGGGTGGACCTTACGGACCATTGAGCGATCGGGGGATGCGTATTCCCACCCGATAGATACTTATGTCAACCCGGATCAGATACAGGACCTCACTGCGCTTATGGATCGCAACGGGGAACTGCAGTGGAAAGCACCCGCGGGCAACTGGACGATCCTGCGGATCGGGCATGTAAATACCGGTCGCAAAAACGGTCCGGCGCCTCCGGCAGGCACCGGCTGGGAATGCAACAAACTATCGGTGAAAGGGGCACAGGCCCATTTTCAGGGATATATCGGCCGGCTCTCGGGCAGCAAGGGTCCTGTAAACGGATTGCTTAACGGAATGCTTTTAGACAGCTGGGAATGTGAAACACAAACCTGGACGGAGGATATGGAGCCGGAGTTTGAACGGGTTACTTCCTATCCGCTCCGCAAATGGCTCCCGGCTGTTTTTGGATATGTCATAAAGGATGAGGCAACCACGTTCCGTTTTCTCAGGGACTGGCGGGCTACCATCAACGATTTGTTTACTCATCAGTTTTACGGACAGATGTCGGAACTGGCGAAAGCCCGTAATTTATCCATTACCTATGAAACAGCTGCCGGTGATGTATTTCCTGCAGATATCATGGAGTATTACAAGTATGCCGATGTACCCATGTGCGAGTTCTGGCAGCCCTTTACAGAAGGTTATGTGGGATCGCTGAATTTTAAACCGGTGAAGCCAACCGTTTCTGCGGCCCGGTTATACGGCAAACCCCGTGTGTCGGCAGAAGCGTTTACCTCTTTTGCACTTACCTGGAACGAACAATGGCAGATGCTGAAGGAAGTGGCAAATGTGAATATGATCGAAGGCATCACGCACCTGGTGTTTCATACGTATACCCACAACCCTCAAACAGATTTTCCGCAGCCGGGCACTTCTTTTGGTGCAGGCATCGGCACGCCGTTTTTAAGGGGACAAACCTGGTGGAAGGCGATGCCGGCATTTACAGATTACTTTGCGCGCTGCAATTATTTGCTGGAAAGAGGCAAACCCGTATCGGACGTATTATGGTATCTGGGTGATGAGATTGATCATAAACCGGATCAGAACGCGCCGTTCCCCGAAGGATTTAAGTATGACTATTGTAATACGGATGTTTTATGGAACCGGCTAGCCGTAAAGGATGGCTACATTACCACACCCGAAGGGATCCGGTACCGGGTACTGTGGCTGCCGGCCAGCATCCGGATGCTGCCAAAAACAGCAGCGAAAATTGCCTCACTCATTAAGGCGGGTGCTACCGTGGTTGGAGATGCTCCTTCCGGCATTGCCACCCTTAGCGGCGGCATCGCTGCCCAGGAGCAACTGAATACGATTGTGACCGCCATTTGGGGTAATGCAGCAAAACGCGGTATCCGCAACATAGGCAAAGGACAAATTGTTTCGGGCATGACCCTCTCAGACGCGCTTCAGCAACTGCAGATAGCGCCCGATGTTTCCGGCGGGCCGGTACAGTGGTTGCACCGCCGTGCAGAAGATGCAGACTGGTATTTTGTGTGTGCACCCAGGGGCGGAACATTTGCAGGCACCCTCAGTTTCCGCAATACTGGAGATGTTGCGTTATGGGACCCTGTGTCAGGTAAGGTGTTGCCGCTGGCCGCAAAAAGGCAGGGAGACCGCACCGTTGTTACACTAGATCTTCCCGAGGCCGGCGCCGGTTTTGTAGTTTTTAATCATAAAGCGGCACTAAAAGAAAATAAATTTCCTGTATCACCGCCACCGCTTACATCCATTGCATTTACAAAGCCCTGGACCATTCATTTTCCGGAAGGCTGGGGTGCACCAGCCGCTGTTGAGGTGGGGGAACTAAAACCCTGGCCGGAGCTGGAGCTTTCCGGTGAAGGAAAAGCTTTTTCAGGTACCGCCGTTTATACAACCAGCTTCCGGATGGATACCATTCAACAGAAAGCAACATATGTGATGGACCTGGGGCAGGTGAATATGATCGCTTCCGTATCGTTAAACGGAGTGCACTTTCCTGCATTATGGACCAGTCCCTACAAGCTGGATATTACAAAGGCCCTCCGGCCCGGAACAAATACGTTGAAGATCGAAGTGACCAGCACCTGGTTTAACCGGTTGGTATATGATGCCGGTCAGCCGGAAGACAAGCGGAAAACATGGACGATCAGCGGGCCTTCTTCAGCGGCCGCATTAACAAACAACGGACTGTTAGGGCCGGTGAGCATTCAGGTAGAAAAATAAAATGAATGAGTAAAAAAGAAATGCCCTCGCTGCGCCTGCTTTCAAGAAGAACCTTTGTAAAGCAAACAGGTATGACTGCAGTTGCCGGTGTACTGGCACCCGGCTTGGTTGCCCGGCAGGCAGGCAGCACCGGCGGCTACCTGATTGCCAACCGGTTTGAAACGGCCGGTACAGCCCTGTTGCAGGGATATATGGGCAGCAGGCTGGACCAGTGTTTTCAAAATGATATCCTCACCAAAAATTTTGATCATCTTATCGGGCCTTTCCGGCATCGAACGGAAACACATCGCTGGCAGTCGGAGTTTTGGGGGAAATGCATGATGGCATCTGTACTGGCGTATCAATACAAACCCGATCCGCGGCTAAAAGCAAAAATGGATGCAGCAGTAACCGGCCTCATTGCTACGCAAACACCGGATGGGTATATTGGAAATTACAACGCAGAAAGCAGGTTGAAGCAATGGGATATCTGGGGTATGAAATACTGCCTGCTGGGGTTGCTGGACTATCATGATCTCACCGGCGATAAAAAAAGTCTTTATGCAGCGGTAAAACTGGCCGACTATCTGATGGCGCAAATCGACCGGCAGGGCGGTATTATTGTTAACAAGGGCAATTACAGGGGCATGGCCGCCTCTTCTGTATTGTTGCCCATGGTACGGTTAAGCGTGGCAACGGGTAACCGGAAATACCGCAGCTTTGCCGAAACGATCGTAAAGCAATGGGAAACACCTGGCGGTCCGCAACTGATCAGTAAGGCTGCTGTAAATGTAGCGGAGCGTTTTCCGCGGCCCAAGGAATGGTACAGCCCGGAACAGGGCCAAAAGGCCTACGAAATGATGTCCTGTTACGAAGGGCTCCTCGCATTGTACCGACTAACGGGTAACGAAACCTATAAGCAGGCTGTAGTGCATGTTTTTAAAAACATACAGGATACAGAGATCAATATTGCCGGTTCCGGCGCCTCTGCAGAAATGTGGTTTGGCGGCAGGGAACGGCAAACCACGCCGGTATTCCATTACCAGGAAACCTGCGTAACCGTAACCTGGATGCAGCTTTGCATGGCCTTATTAAAATTAACCGGTGAAGCAATATATGCCCATGCCATCGAAACCACGTATTACAACGCATTGATGGCAGCATTGAAAAGCGACGGATTCACCTGGGCAAAATACACACCACTGAATGGTGAGCGGCTGCCCGGCAGTGGCCAGTGCGGCATGGAGCTGAACTGCTGCAGCGCCAACGGGCCAAGGGGGTTGTTTGCCATGCCGGGTCTCGTTGCAATGCGCAGCAGGGAAGGTATTGCCGTTAACTTTTTTGCAGAAGGAACAACAGCGTTAACATCTCCGGCAGGGAAGCCGGTAAAACTGGTGCAAACCACCAACTACCCGGCATCCGGTAAAATTGCGATCCGGCTGGAGATGCAGGCGCCCGAAGACATGGTGCTGCAGCTCCGCATACCGGAATGGAGCCGGCAAACAATACTGCAGGTAAATGGTGTGCTTTATAAGGATGTAGTATCGGGTATTTATGTAAATCTAAAAAGGAAATGGAACACCGGGGATATGATGCTCCTGGAACTGGATATGCGCGGCCGCGTAAAAGTAATGGGCAAACAGTCTCAGTATTTTGCGGTGCTTACCGGCCCCTTGGTGTTATCAAGGGATACACGTTTTACCGGTACTAACCTGGGAACAGTGATAACTCCGCTAAAAGAAAACGAACCGTTCATCGATCTTAAAAAGGTTGCCATTAAAGCGGATGACAGCTGGTTACAGGTTGAGGCCATGTTTCAGGCAGAGAACTATAAAGAGCAAAAGGATCCGCCGGTTGTGGTTACTCTTTGTGATTATGCCACTGCCGGTAACGGTGCTGCAGCCTCTACGTTTCAAACATGGATGCCGCTGATCTTCAACGCGGCTAAACTTGAATAGCGAGGGCGCGCGCGGGTTTCAACACGCATAAGGTTGCACAACGGGTTTATTTGTTCTAATTTAGCAGCCAGAAATTTTAAGTATGAAAATAATCCCGTTATCAGAAGGAAGCTTCACCGTAGATGCTACAAAAAAATTTATTCCCTTCCGGTTGTCAGAAGACGAAATGAGCGCCCGTACGCACGGGAGCCTGCTGGTAGAAATACAACCGTTTTTGATCATTACCTCAAAAGATATCCTGCTGCTGGATACAGGGCTGGGCATGTCACATCATTCCGGAGACCAGATGCAGATCGTAACACATCTTGCGGAGCAGGGAATTCAGACGGGGGATATTACAAAAGTATTGATGAGTCATTTGCATAAAGACCATACCGGGGGAATGGTGAACCCTGCTACGGGTAAGCCCACGTTTGAAAATGCGGTGTATTATATCCAGGAGCGGGAAGTAGAGTTTGCACGGGAGCATGCCGGCGCATCTTATGATACCGCTAAATTTGAACCGGTACTGGCAGGCAATGTGGTACTGCTTAAAGCGGATGAGGGCGTTATTGATGATTATATCCGTTACCAGGTAACCGGTGCTCACTCACGATACCACCAGGTGTTTTGGATTGGAGAGGGGAATGAGCGCTTGTTTTTTGGGGCCGATGATGCACCGCAGTACCAGCAGATGAAGCACCGGTTTGCAGCGAAATATGATTACGATGGTAAAAAAGCGATGGAGCTGCGTACCCAATGGTGGGAAAAGGGAAGACAGGAGGGATGGCAGTTTTTGTTTTATCATGATACCCGCCGGCCGGTAGCAAATCCTGAAAACGAATCTTAAATGCAGGCCATAAAAAAAGGCCTGCCCTAAAAAGAGCTGGCCGTTGCTAACCTATGAAAAACACCAATGCAAATATATATACAGCTTTGTTAAAAAACAAATATTTGTACATAAATAATTGTTTAAACATTGGTTTTAGTTAATTTTTAGTTTTCTTTAACATTTCTTTTATTCAGCTCTTCGCGGATCTTTTTGCGGAAAACCTGTTCTTCGGAAAAAAAGCGGGTGGCACGGGGCTCTCCGATAACCGGTGTAAAACGCTTACGGTAATTGATCTTCAATGCAATACGTTCCTGTTCACGAAGCAGGGGATCCTGCTCTGTTTTGCTGATTTTTTTTGAATCGGCCAGGTACTGGATCACTATGGGCCGCAGCTGTTTTTTTTCTGCAGGCGTCAGATTGAATTTTTCCGTGAGGTAACCCAGGAATACATCATGTACGCGGTTGGACTTTGGAGCGGGCTGGGTTTGCGCCGGTCCCTGAAGTGTGATCAGTGTTAACAGGAGAATAAGAATCCGTTTCATCAGTTTAAGAATATATCTTCATTTCCTTCTGCAGTTTCTTTTAAAAAGCTGGAGAGTTCTGCATCGGGAACATTTTTAAACAGGGTGGTAATATCTGCTTTTGGAGTACCGGCTGCCTGTGCGGGCACCGGCTGATCCCGTAAAAGCGCCTCGTCCGGTTGAATAAAGCGTTCCAGCTGCTCATCGGTCAGTTGGTTTACGGTAGCAGTAACCGAGGCCTGGGAGGTAGCGGTGGTCTGTAATTTTTGCGTAAACAGGAAGATGGACGTCGTCGCCAGCAGGATAAAACTGGCAGCAATAGCCAGTCCTTTTTTAAAGGGAATTACCCGCTCGCCCTTGTTTACCCTGAAGCGGGCAAAATAGTCACGCGGAATACTGTAGGGCATTTCCCTGGAAGCGGTATCCAGCGCAACATTCAAGGCATCAGTATCATTTTCCTGTGCCCGTACGGTTTCCATCAGCCGGTTTGTAAAGGATTCAAAATAGGCGTCCGGAAGGGTAAATGCCGGACTCCGTTGCTGCGTTTCCCGGATCCCGTTCAAGATATCGTATGAGGCATCCTGTTTCATTTCTCTTAATTTTAAGACGGAAATTTTGCTGTTTTGTTTAACTGTTCCGTAAATAATTTTCAACTTTTTTTGCTGCGTGATGATAGCTGGCTTTTAAAGCGCCCTCTGTAACCCCCAGAATCGTACTCATTTTCTGGTAAGGCATTTCATCAAAATACCGGAGGTTGAAAATCAGCCGCTGCTGTTCCGGTAACTGCTGGATGGCCAGCTGTAATTTCCATTCTATTTTATTGGGATCAAAATGTGGATCAGCGCGGATCTGCTCCGTCAGGTCCTGTTCATTTCCAAAAGCAACGATCGCTTTTTTCTTTTTTTGATTTTGCAGGTGCGTGATGCTTTCATTGGTGCTGATACGGTACAGCCAGGTATAGAGCCCGCTTTCCTCACGGAAGCGATCCAGGCCCTTCCAGGCTTTTATAAATACATTCTGCAGCACGTCATCTGCATCCTCGTGTATGATCACCATACGCCGTATATGCCAGTAAAGCCGCTCTTTATATTTATTTACAATAGCGGTAAATGCCTGCTCTTTCGTATTGGGATTGCGAAAAAGTGCCAGCAACGACTCATCACTTTGAAACTGTTCCATTCAGACGTCCGGTATTCTTTGACCGGTAAGATAGGTAAAAGTTTAACGTTCCAGGTTTAAAGTTCCAGGTTGACGGCGTTCCTGTTCGATGAAATGCCCGCTGCTCCTGGTTTTGATTACGCTTTGCAGGAAGCATTACTGAAAACGGATAGCTGACAACGGAGGGCAGAACGGTTCCTGGTCGTGCTCCCTTTCCTGACCGGTGAGCGATCTCCTGCATGTCCACTGCGCACAAAAAAAGACTGCCAGTTGCCACTGACAGTCTTCTTCAATAATATGTTTAAAAAAATCAACCGTTCTTCCTGGCGATCACTTTTTCTGCTGCTGCCACAATATCCGGCACATCCAGGTGGTACTTCTTCAACAGCTGGTCGGGCGTACCGCTTTCGCCAAACGTATCCATGGTACCTACGTATTCGATCGGGATGGGGAAGTTGCGGGCTGCGCACTGGGCAATAACATCTCCCAAACCACCGATGATATTATGTTCTTCCGCGGTAACCGCGCATTTGGTTTTTTGGATAGAGGCAATTACGGCCGCTTCATCCAGTGGCTTGATGGTGTGGATATTGATCACTTCCACGCTGATGCCTTTTTCTTCGAGGATAATACCTGCCTGGATTGCATTCCATACCAGGTGTCCGCAGGCAAAAATGCTGACATCCGTTCCCTCAGAAAGCTGCTGGGCTTTTCCGAAAACGAAATCGGATTCGTTGGTGAAGATCGGCCAGGACGGGCGTCCGAAACGCAGGTACACCGGTCCGTCGATTTCGGCAATCGCCATGGTGGCTGCCTTGGTTTGCGTATAGTCGCAGGGGACTACCACCGACATGCCCGGCAGCATTTTCATCATACCGATATCTTCCAGGATCTGGTGGGTAGCACCATCTTCACCCAATGTAACGCCGGCGTGGGACGCACAGATCTTTACGTTTTTACCGCTGTAGGCAATCGACTGGCGGATCTGGTCATATACACGGCCGGTACTGAAGTTGGCAAAAGTGGTCGTAAAAGGAATATGTCCGCCGATGGTTAAACCAGCTGCCACGCCCATCATATTGGCTTCCCCAATACCGCATTGTACAAAACGGTCGGGAAACTCCTTAATAAACTGGTTCAGCTTCATCGAGCCAAGCAGGTCGGCTGTCAGCGCCACAATTTTATCATTTTTGCGGGCTGCTTCCACAATACCGTCACCGAAACCGCTGCGGGTATCTTTTTTTCCTGTAGATTGAATATCCTTTAACGCCATAATTTATTTTTGAGGTTACAAAAGTAATGTTTCTGCTAAAGAATCTTGCATAAGTTTTAGGGCAGATTGATTTATATTTGAAGAAATTACATCGTCTGCCGGAGCAATTTGCAGACCCGGGTCTGAAGGGCTTTTTGTTAATGAATCGATAAGCTTAAAAATCCTTGCTGTACTTGGAGTTTTGCTTTGTTAGTTTGGATTATTTACTTCACCTTTGCTCCTCACGAAAACACAAGAAATTTATTTAATTAAGGAATGGGACTCTTCAACTGGTTTACGCAAGAAATAGCAATGGATTTGGGTACCGCAAATACCCTCATTATACATAACGACGAAGTGGCTGTAAATGAGCCAAGTATTGTGGCGCTGAACCGCAATAATCCCAAAGAGGTGCTGGCCGTTGGAAAGCGTGCATTGATGATGCATGAAAAAACGCATGAAAGTATCCGTACCGTGCGGCCTTTGAAAGATGGAGTGATCGCCGATTTTAATGCGGCGGAATTGATGATCCGGGAGCTTATTAAGCTGGTTTATCCAAAAAAACCGTTGTTTCCCCCCAGCTGGCGGATGATGATCTGCATTCCTTCTTCCATTACCGAGGTAGAAAAACGTGCGGTAAGAGACAGTGCCGAGCAGGCCGGGGCCAAGGAGGTATATCTCATTCATGAGCCGATGGCTGCAGCATTGGGTATTGGTATCGATGTGGAAGAGCCGGTGGGCAATATGATCATCGATATCGGCGGCGGTACCACCGGTATTACCGTTATTGCGCTGGCCGGTATTGTGTGTGACCAGAGCATCCGCATTGCGGGTGATGAATTTACGGCGGATATCATGGAAGCGCTCCGCCGTTACCATAGCCTGCTGATTGGAGAACGTACTGCAGAGCAGATCAAGATACAGGTAGGAGCAGCCATGAAGGACCTGGAAAATCCCCCGGATGATATCCCGGTAAACGGGCGCGACCTGGTTACAGGTATTCCGAAACAGATCATGGTAAGTTTCCAGGAAATTGCCGAAGCCCTGGATAAAAGCATTTTTAAAATAGAAGAAGCCATCCTGAAGGCCCTGGAACAAACGCCGCCCGAGCTGGCAGGTGATATTTACCGGAGAGGGTTGTACCTCACCGGTGGCGGGGCTTTACTGCGGGGCCTTGATAAACGGCTCAGCCAAAAAATCAAACTGCCGGTTCATATTGCAGATGATCCGCTGAAAAGTGTGGTAAGAGGAACCGGGATTGCGTTGAAAAACTACGACCGTTATCCTTTTGTAATGCGTTAATTCTTTAACCGTTTTGTTTGGCCTGGCAACACAGGCGTTTAATTTAACACCCGGTGCGTAATATATTTTTGTTCATCAGGCGATTCTCGGTTTTCATAGGTTTTCTTATCCTACAGGGGATCTGCTTGTATAACCTTTTTACGTACAATCGTTTACACCGGGTTAAAGGGATGGAAACCGCCGGAAAGGTTACCAGTTATTTCAACTCCAAATACAATGCACTGGAAGATTTTTTCCGCATGAAGGCGGAAAATAAGCGGGTACACCAGCTGAATGATTCTCTCATGAACCTGATGAAGGAGAATTTTGTGCAGATCGACACCAATGCCATCCTGGTACACGACACGGCATCGGTAGACACCACCGGTAAGGCACGACGCTATATCTGGCGAACCGCCCAGGTGCTGTACACTACGGTGAACAGTGATAAAAATTACCTGCAGATCAACCGGGGCACCAGCTCCGGCGTGGAAAGTGATATGGGCGTTTTTAGCTCCAACGGGGGCCTGGTAGGAAAGGTGGTAAACGCCGGAAAGGATTTTAGTGAAGTAATGACGCTGCTGCATGTGATGAACAAGCTCAGCGTACAGCTTAAAAAGACCGGTAACTCCGGCATCATTTCCTGGGATGGACGAACGCCTACAGAGCTTACGCTGAACGGCATTTCGAAAACCGATTCCGTTCGCATTGGGGATACCATCCTTACCGGCAACTATTCATTGAGCTTTCCCCCGGGAAAAATGGTGGGTACCGTGGCCCGGATATTGAAAGATGAGGCCACCAATTTTCTCATTCTGAAAATAAAACCTGCGGCTAATTTCGGAACCCTGCAACAGGTATTTGTGGTAGAAAATCTGAACTATGCCGCGCTGCAGCAGCTGAGTGCGGAAACCGGCCGGAAGGTTGAAGCAAAATCTGGAAATAAGTGAGCGATCTTGTAAAAAATATCATCCGTTTTTCGCTGTTCGTGTTTGTACAGGTATATGTGTTTGACATCATGCCCCACTTACATGAACTGATTACGCCCTATCTGTACTTTTTGTACCTGCTCTGGCTGCCGTTTTCCATAAAACGCGGCTGGCTGTTGCTGCTGGGCTTTTTACTGGGCATGACCGTTGACTATTTCACCATGACGCCGGGTTTGCATGCCGCCGCCTGTGTGCTGGTAGCGTTTTTGCGGCCATTCATCCTTCACCTCCTTTCCCCCAAGGACGCCGTGGGATATACCTACCAGGAACCTTCGCCCAGGGCCATGGGGTGGAGCGCTTATAGTCTTTACGCGCTGCTGCTGTCCTTTGCACATAATTTTTACCTGCTGTTTTTAGAATGGTTGTCTTTTGGTGCCTTTATCAACTTCCTGATGAAAGTACTTACCACCACCGCCATTAGCATGTTGCTGATCTTTATTACCGAGCTGCTCTTTTTCCGCAAACAGCGGTACCGTACAAATACAGCGTAGGGGCGAGGACCTTGATTTCAGATTTAAGCGTCGAGAGCCGGGAATCCAGATCGGAGTATCCAGATTTCAGATTTGAGAATCGGGCGTTGGGGGTCCGGAATTGCGCAGGAGTGCCGTTGGCCATTGTGGATCAGGGGCTTTCAGCCCGGGTAGGATTTTGTTGAAGGGGGTGATTGACGCAACCTTTTGGCGCAGCCACTGATTGCTGAAGGCTGATAGCTGACCGCTGACAACCCGATTCCCAAAGCTGGATTCTGAAATCTGCATTCTCAATTCCCAAATCTGGCATCGTAAACAGTTTTGCACTATTTTTGACTTTTCTTATAAAAGTTTCCAGCAGTTAAGTATGTCGGTGTTTAATAAGTCGAGAAGTTATATTATACGGATCATTTTTCTATCCGTATTTATCGTCATTATTGCACAGCTGGCCAACCTGCAACTGGTCAGCAATAAGTACCTGGAACTTGCAAAGAACAACGCCGTATTTCAAAAAATCGTTTACCCCGAAAGAGGGATTATTTTCGACCGCAACGGAAAGGCCGTGCTGAATAATACCATAATGTTCGACCTGATGGTAACACCGGCCGAGGTGCGGAACCTGGATACCGCTGCATTTTGCAACCTGATGCAGATTGATACGGCTGAATTCCGTGCACGGATCGTAAACGCCATTGTCAAAAATTCAAGAGTACGGCCATCGATTTTTCATTCGCTGCTGACGCCCGAAATGCAGGCCCGCTTTGAAGAGAACAGCTGGCGCTTTCCGGGTTTTGTACTGCAGCAACGTCCGGTACGCACCTATCCATATAATGTAGGTGCCCATATCCTTGGATATATCAGCGAGGTGGACGGAAAAGACATAGAACGCTCCGGTAACTTTTACCGTATGGGCGATTACGTGGGCAAGAACGGCCTGGAATACGCTTATGAAAAAGTACTGATGGGCCAGCGGGGGGTACAGTACATGATCAAGGATAACAAAAACCGGCTGGTGGGCCATTATGAAAATGGTGAATTCGATACCACGGCAGTTGCCGGCCGGGGGCTGAAAACCCACCTGGATGTAGACCTGCAGGTGCTGGCAGAAAAATTGCTGACCAATAAAGTGGGTTCCGTAGTAGCACTGGATCCCAAAACCGGTGGCATCCTGGCCATGGCTTCCGGTCCGGTCTTTAACCCCAATGATTTGACCGGTCCTGAAAAAAATGCCAACTATGCCAAAATGGTGTTGAATGTGCGCGCTCCTTTATTAAACCGGGGCATTAAAGGACGGTATCCTCCCGGTTCCACCTTTAAACCACTGGGTGGACTGGTGGCATTGGATGAGGGCGTGATCACACCGTCTTATGGCTATCCCTGTCCGGGCCGGTACTATGGCTGCGGCGCGGGCAAGCCTGCATGTACACACTCCGGCGGCGGTCATGCTGCCAACCTGCGCCTGGCAATTGCCAATTCCTGTAACTCCTATTTTGTACAGGTGTACCGGATGGCGGTAGATAACCCCAGGGTTGGCAATATGCGCAAAGGGTATGAAGGCTGGGAGGATTATATGCATAAGTTTGGCCTGGGCGTGCGCCTGGGGGTAGACCTGCCCAGCGAGGACAAAGGAAATATTCCAACGGTAGCTGTATACGATAAAGAATACAGAGGCTCCTGGAACTCCTGTACCAATCTTACCCTGGGCATTGGCCAGGATAAAATGCTGGCTACGCCCCTCCAGCTGGCAAATGCCATGTGCATCATTGCAAATAAAGGGTATTATTATACGCCCCACTTTGTGGACAGCATCGATGGCGAAACAGCTGCGGATGCCCCCTTCCTGGCAAGATACCGGGAAAAACATGAGGTGCTGACGCATATTTCGGACACTGCCTACAATGCCATTATCAACGGGATGAATGATGTGGTAACCCGCGGAACAGCAAGGGTGGCCATGATCCCCGGTATTGATGTTTGCGCAAAAACCGGTACCGCAGAAAACTATACCATCCTGGACCGGAGAAGGATCAAGCTGAAAGACAACTCCATGTTTGTATGTTTTGCGCCGAAGGACAATCCTAAAATCGCCATTGCCGTAGCTGTTGAAAACGCGGGGTATGGTGCTACCTGGGCGGGGCCGATCGCCCGTATCCTGATGGAAAAATATTTGCTGGACAGTTTGACCAATAAAAGCAAGGCAGACCTGGAGCGGATTTCCAACACCAACCTGATGCCGTCTTATTACGACCGCTTACAGTATATAACCGATTCCTCCAGAGCCGAGCAGTGGGCCAAGATCCGGAGAGATAGTACCCAGCTGCGGCGGTACCTGAGGGGAGGGCTGAAGGCGGCACCCAAAAAGGATACGGTGCATACAGGAA
The DNA here is from genome assembly GCF_021044425.1 of Niabella pedocola. GTDB lineage: Bacteria > Bacteroidota > Bacteroidia > Chitinophagales > Chitinophagaceae > Niabella > Niabella pedocola. The sequence continues at coordinate 353,503 of NZ_JAJNEC010000006.1, forward strand.
CCCAACCAAAACCAGCAGAAAAACCAGCGCAGAAAAAAACTCCGGCGCTGATCACCTTTTTAACAGAAGATAGAAAATACCGCAGACCCGTTACCGTTGCCGAAGAAATTATATGAGCCAGAAAAAAGCCGAAATATCCAAAGGGGTAGACTATATACTTGTAATTGTATACCTGTTGCTGGTAGCCATTGGGCTGATGGCCATCTTTGGAGTAACCTATACGGAAGGCGAACCGGTGGTGCAGAGTTTCCTGGGCTTTAAAACCGACTATAGCCGGCAGTTTTATTTTGCCGGTGTTTCGCTGTTGCTGGGGCTGTTTATTCTTTTAACGGATAGTAAGTTTTTCCCGGCCACAGCCAATCTCTGGTATGCAGGTGGTATGTTGCTGCTGTTACTGGTATTTCCGTTTCACTCTTCTGTAAAGGGAACCGAATCCATCATCCGGCTGGGGGCATTTCAGTTTCAGCCGGCAGAGTTCTGTAAAGTAACGGTGGCGCTGGCCCTGGCCAAGTATCTTTCGGATCCGGAGCTCGATTTTACCAAAACCCGGTCTCAGCTGATTGCAACCGCTATTGTGATGGCGCCTGCCATATTAACGATTTTTCAAAAAGAAACCGGTTTGGCCCTTGTATTTTGCTCCTTCTTTTTTGTAATGTATCGTGAGGGATTGCCCGCGATGGTGCTGGTGATCGGTTTTGCAATAGCGGCCCTGGTGGTAGCTACCTTGCTGCTTGATAAAAATGTACTGGCCGTCATTCTTACCCTCATCGCCGGCGTGGTTGTATTATTCAGTTTACGCCAGATCAAACGGGATAAAACACTGCTGGTTAAGATCATTCTTGTGTGGGCACTGTGCGTAGGCATCCAGCGCTTCGGAGTGCCCTTCCTTTTTGAACATGTACTGGGAAAACACCAGGTAGAACGGATCTACAGCACGATCGGTAAGGAAATTCCACAGGAATACCTGAAGGGCAATATGGGCGAAATTGATGCAAAGACCGGCAAGCAGAACAACACGGCTGATTACAACGTAAAGCAGTCTAAAATTGCGGTAGGAAGCGGTGGATTAACAGGAAAGGGGTTGCTGAGCGGCACCCAAACCCGTTATGGCTTTGTGCCGGAGCAGCGTACGGATTTTATTTTTGATACCATCGGGGAGGGATTTGGATTTGTGGGAAGTGTTACCCTGCTGGGGCTTTATATATTGCTGCTGTTCCGGGTCATACGGATCGCGGAACGGCAACGAAGTACGTTCAGCCGCTGTTATGCCTATGGTGTGGCCTCGGTATTCTTCTTTCATATTGCCGTAAATGTTGCCATGACCATCGGGCTGGCTCCGGTTATCGGTATTCCCCTGCCACTTATCAGCTATGGCGGTACCTCGCTGCTTACCTTTACCATCCTGCTGTTTATCCTCATCCGGCTTGATGCCGACCGCCAGATGGTGCTGCGGTAGGAGCGGTTCCAGGTTTAACGTTCAGAGTTTAAAGTTCCACGTTCGTTTTTGTACCTGCCTTGATGTGCAATACTGATAGCTGGCCGCTAAAGGCTGATAGCTAAAGGCTGACCGCTAAAGGTGTCCATATACGATGCATCCCTGCCTCATTCACTGATTTTCACATTTCCACGTTGTCAATTTTCAAATTTTTCAAAAAAATAATTTTCCTGTAACTTTTTAACTGCATCGCCCGTATTACTTATAAACCGGTTTTAAAAGATATAACTACAACCCTGCTACTGGATCTATGACGGATAAGGAATATAACGAATGTGTAACAATGTATGCGGACAATGTGTACCGGTTTATTGTAAAAAACCTGAAACATGCCGCAAATGCGGAAGACGTGGTACAATCTGCATTCCAGGCGCTTTGGGAGCAGCGGAGCGAAGTGCAGGCTGAAAAGTCGAAATCATTGCTTTTTACCATCGCCTACCGGAAAATGATCGATCACATCCGTAAACATAAGCGGATGATTTATGAGGAGTCTATGGGCGCTTATGACCGGTATACCGAAGAAGGGAGCCGGAATCTAAAAGAGGTATTGAACCGGGCGCTGGAGCGTTTGGATGATACCAAACGGTCGCTGGTGTTGCTGAAAGACTATGAAGGGTATAGTTACGAGGAGATTGGGGGTATTACCGGGCTTTCGGCCAGCCAGGTAAGGGTTTACCTGCACCGGGCGCGCCTGCAGCTGAAAGCGTATTTGGTTAAAATTGAAAACGTATTATAACCATGCAAGGAAAAATTAATCCGACCAATTATGAAACGTATTTCCTCCTGTATGTGGATGATGAACTGAGCGGAAATGAACGGACCGAGGTGGAAACATTTCTGCAACAGCACCCGGAAACCCAGCCGCTGTTGGACGAATTGCTCCGGACCCGGCAGGTTGCGGATCCTGAAATGGTATTTCCCGGTAAATCGAAATTGCTTTTCGGCGCAGCAGCCATTACCGATGAAGCGCTGCTGTCTTACCTGGATAAAGAGGTTGTTCCGGCAGCTGTTTCGGAAGCGCTGCAGCATCCGTCTCCGGAACTGGCCCAGCGGCTGCAGGCATTTGAGCAAACCATCGCTGAGCCGGACCTGAGCGTTGTATTTCCGGATAAGGCCCGTCTGTACAGGAGCTCCAAGCGGATATCCCTCAACATGTGGAGGGTAGCTGCGGCAGCAGCCCTGGTGATGATGGCGGTGGGCGCTGCTTTATGGATGCAGCAGCAACACAATCGTGCAACCCTGGCGGAAGGGAAACCTCAGCGGCCGCAGGACAGTGTACCCGGAAACAACAGGACCAGCCTTCCTGGGGAGGACAGTGCTGCAGCCGATACGGTGCCACCGCCTGGCAGGGAAACCGCAATTGCCGTTTACAAAGCGCCGGATGAGTCTGGAAATGAAAGCCGGAGGCCCAAAAAAGAGGGCAACACAACCGCAGCTGTCGTTGCAACGGTAGCGCCGGCGAAATCAACCCCCGCTGTTTCAGGGCCACCCGCACCGGTATTGCGCAGTACCGATGTGGTTTCCCGCCCGGATGCAGACGTAGCCATCAACAACATGGAAAACACCCCGCCGGCTGTACTGAAACAGGATCCTTCCGTACATCAGGCCGTTGTAACTAACGAAGAAAAACAACCGAAAGAAAAAAAATCCTTATTCAAAAAGTTAACGCAACGCATTGAGGAGCGGGTATCGGGAGCGCTGACAGACGGTGACGGCCAGGTAACCATTGCAGGCTTTGCAGTGAACGTAAAATAGAAAAAATGAAAACGATCAGGATCATTGTATGGACCATTTTAATGGCACCCTTTTGCCTGCAGGCGCAGGATAAAAAAGGTGCGGATACAACCGAAATCAGTGTAAAGATAATTACGAGTAAAAAGGACTCGGTAATCATCACCGGAAACGGCCAGCCCTGGGTAAAAGCCAGCCGGGTAAAAAATGTAACCACCAGCTGGTTCAGCATCGACCTGGGGTTTGCAAATTTTGTAGACAATACCCTGTATACGGATGCAGCCACACAGGCATTTGCCCCGGGAGCGACCGATTCCTGGCTGGACCTGAGGAGCGGAAAGTCGGTGAACGTAAACATCTGGCTGCTGTCGCAAAAAATCAATATGGTACGCCATGTGCTGAACCTGAAGTACTCGTTAGGATTGGAGCTGAACAACTACCGGTTCAAGAACCCGGTACGGTTAAACCCCCGCCCGGCTACGGATGCCGCCATTCCTGCAGTGGTATACCTGGATGAAGCCCCCGGGCGTACCTACAAAAAAAGCAAGCTTGCAGCGGATTATCTTACACTGCCGGTGATGTTGAATGTATCCTTCCCTGTTAAGAACCGTAAAGTGGTAGAGGTGAACCGTAAAAACGTACGGATAAAGGCCAGCAAAGAATTTGGATTCAGTGCCGGTATCAGTGCCGGGTATCTTTACTCGGCCCGTAACAAATACATCAATTCGGATGAAGGGAAACATAAGTTCAAAGACGATTTCAGTTTAAATCCCTGGAAGATCTCTTATGTAGGCGAGGTAAACCTGGGTTACCTGGGGGTGTACGGATCTTTTGCCACCAAGAGCATGTTTAAACGTGGCTTGGACCTTACGCCGTATACCGTTGGCGTACGTGTAGGTTTATAATTTTATAAACAAGTTCTTTCCTATCTTTATTTATTGAATAAACCAGATTTTGCAGCAAACAGATTTGTAATGCCATTGATTTGTATAAAGATGAAACGAACATTACTGCTAGCTTTTTTGATTGCGTGGGCAGCCGTTGCCGGAGCCCAGGATACACCGGACACCCTTGTGATAAACGGCGTAACCATCATCCGCGATAATAAGCCGGTGGAGCGGGAACCCAAGAAGGGTTTTTTAAAAAGCATCAACACAAAAAAGAGCCTGAGGAATATAACAACCGAGTGGGGAATGGTAGATATTGGCATGTCGAATTTTGTGGATGGTACTGCTTATGCAGGTGAAGCGGCACAGGCCTATGCCCCCGGAAGTAATGAACAATGGTTTACTACGAAGTATTTCAAATCGAGGAATATCAATGTGTGGATCGTTACCCAGCGGTATAATTTGATCCATCATTTTTTAAACCTGAAATACGGGCTGGGGCTTGAACTGAACAATTACCGGTTTAAAAACCCGGTACGGTTTAATCCGCGTCCGGCAACAGATGTGGTAAACCCTCCGGTGGTTTCAATGGATGAAACGCCCGGCCGGAGCTACCGGAAAAATAAACTTGCGGCCGATTATATTACCATACCGCTGATGCTGAATTTTAATTTTACCCCGGACCGTTTGTATCCCTTTGAGCTGAGTGCGGGCGTTAGCGTGGGGTACTTATATGCCGCCAGGAATAAGACCATTACTTCTGATGAGGGAAAACTGAAGGCTAAGGATAATTTTGAGCTCGACCCCTGGAAGTTGTCTTATGTGGGCGATCTTACACTGGGAGTGGTTACGTTATACGGATCCTATGCGTTTAAAAGTATGTACAAACGCGGCCTGGATCATACGCCCTATAATTTCGGTATCCGGTTGCGGCCGGCCGATTTCTTCAGCAAAATTCAGAATTAAGGCGGAATAGCCGTTTGTTTTTTAAACGCAATGGTCGCAAAGCAGCCGGAAACAGGGGCCATGGAAAAATCCTTTTCGTTCTTAGCATAATCCTGTCGCCCCTTGCGTTTAAAATTTAACCGCGAAGGGCAAACTACCCGCAAAGGCAGCAACAGGAATAAGAGGTACTGGTATTATTCCTCACTGCCCCGCCAAGAGATAAAAATAATTTTGATCCCGGTTTATTAAAGGTCGTAGGAAAATTAATAGCAGATGCCTTAACGTTTGTGCCACAGCAACGAATCGTCATTCCCACATTTCCAAATCTTCAAATTGAAAGTTCCGGAGTTACATGCCGGGTTAAGATGATGGGCGGTTCCGCACATTAGGCGTGGTACCCCAATGATCATTGCATATCCACATATACGATCCGGTACCGGTTCTTTGTACTGGTTGTTTTTTTCAGTAACCAGATGCCCGCAACCGAGGTGGCCGTAGCAATACCGAGGCCCGCCAGGTTCTTGCCCTTAAAAACAGGTTCGTTTGCACGGATGCCATTGATAATATTCAATACATCGTATCCAAAACCTCCCAGGGCCATCAATCCGCCCAGCGGCACCCATACGGTTTTCCTTCCTCTGTTCCGGGGTACATAAATGGTTTTGATCTCTTTGTAGTGGAAGGGAATGATATCTTTCCGTAAGGTATCTGTAACCACATAACCCAGTATATTCTGATACCGCGTGGTTTTATAGGATGCAATAAAAACAGTATCCCGGGCAATGGCGTCAATCGGACCATCATAGGAGAAGCCATCTGTTCCCAAAAAATGGATATCCATGCCGGCATAAAAGTTCCGGACGGTAATGCCGTTTTTTTTGCGGACAGAAATATAATCGCTCATTTTATGGATGGCTGTTTGTGCGGAAGCAGGCTTGTAAGCAGCACTGTCAGACTGCGCTGAAACCTTCAGCGCAAACAGCAGACAGCTACACAGTGTAAGCAGTTTTACCATTTGCGCTAAGATACTATCAAATAAGTTAGTGCGTTCTTCGTCATTTGTTAAAGAAAACTAATTTTAGATACCCATCCGTTGTATGAACGCCGTTTGCAGATAAGGTCTGAGCTCCGTATAGGGGACCCATATATCAATCAGGCCAAATGCATAGGCGGCTACTTCATAAGGCTGGTAAATAAACCCGATGCCTTTGGGAGTAAAATAGAAATTGTCTGTAAGGGCCAGCCGCTCATCAAAAAGAATATCGGTAAGCGGTTTATTTTGCGCTATCTTATAGCGTGTCCGGAGATGCTGTTCGAGGATGGGCTGAAGGGTTGCAGAATCGATGTGCAGTACATCACTGAGTGCCAGTTCTTTTTGCTGTTGCATATCCAGGCAAAGCATGGTTTGACCGTACATGCCATGTGCGCCGCCGGTATAAGCATAATTGCCCACACTGAGAATGGCATAGCCATTATTGTTGTAGATAAGGTTTGAACTGATCTGCTGATCATAATGCATCATTGAAAAAGGTGCTTCATCTTCATTGCCTGCGGCCTTCATGGTATCGATATCGTCGCGGAAGTTTTCAATAAAGCTCCTTCCGAATTGCGTCAGCGCGGTTTGCAGTGATGCGGTATCCGTTGTTTGGGCACCCAGGATATTTTTTTTCAGCAGCCCGGTAAACCAGGTATCCGTTGCTTTTCCGGGTTCCAGCAATACCAGGCTGGTAAAGGCTGTGGGCGTATCTTTTTTAAAACCGGTGATCCGGATCGAATCGATATAACCCACCGGCACAAAGGCGCTACCACCTTCCGTTGGGCGAAACTGGACCCGCTCCGTTTTGCTGCCGAATTTAAAACCGGTGATGCCATCCGTCCGGATCAGCAGGTGCAATGCAGCATCGGTGCCGGCCGAATCATCCTGCAGCGCGCGTGGTGCAAATTCGATAAAGGATAAACTGTCGTTTTTGAGCAGGCTGTCTTTTTGAAAGAGCAGGTCTATGGTTTGCCCCTCGTTATTTAATGTATAGTTTACATCGTATGTGTTTCCGAACTTAACCACATGCATCACCGCCGGCTGATCGCCAATGGTGCCTTCATATTGGAGGTAGTAGTTGTCCGGAGCTGGCGCCAAGGCCAACGAGTCGCTGCCCGAAGAATTATCACTTTTTTTATCGGTATGCTTACAACTGAAGCACAGGGTCAGCACAGCGAGGAAGAGGAAGGATATTTTTTTCATGCGTCTTTCGTTTAGTAGAAACCAAACGCAAAATTAAAACATCAGGCGTATTAATCGCAGGAAATAAATCGGGCACTTTTTCGCTGTGGCCACAGCGGTGCAGACGGTACCGAAGATGGCCGGTTTGCTGTATCAGCGTATCTGTGCCAATAACTCTCCAAAAAAAAATGAGGCACCCGGCCTCATTTAAAAAGAAGAAATAAAAAGTTCCGTTACCGGTCAATACCCATAGTCCTGCGTGATCTTCGGATTTGCGTCGATCACCGGTTGCGGGATGGGTAACAGCTCACTGTGATTGGCTTTGTACAGTTGGGCTACGTTGGTGACCCAGGCCGCAGTGATGGATCGTGTCCAGTTAACCCGGGTGTATCCCGTAGCACTGGAAGGGGAAGGCCGGTATAATGAATTGGCAAATACTACCTGCTGCGATCCCGGCAGGTAATACATATATTGCGGTATTTTATCATAAGGGGCCTGGAAGTTCATCAGCTTGGTGTAGTTATCTCGCACATCGCTTATTTTTTGGGCCAGCAGGTTCCAGCGGATCAGGTCATATTTGCGGACGCCCTCGCCTCCAAATTCAAAGGAACGCTCTCTCACCAGCGCATCAAAGAATCCCTGTTTATCGGAAGGAGTGGTACCGATGCGGCTTTCATTTCCTTTGAACCCTCTTTTCCGTACCTCCTCAAATGCCTGTATGGCATCGGCCGTAGGACCGTTATTGAGTTCGTTTTCGGCTTCGGCAAACATCAGCAATACATCTGAAAAACGCAGGATCGGCCAGTTAATACCGGTGGCCTGTATCGCAGATGTCAATGCCGGCGTGATCCAGTCGGAACGGAATTTTCCACTGGTCATATTTACCAGGGTTTGCACCGTTTTTGAATTGTCCGCGTTGTTGTAGTATGGAGCGCAGGTTACATCACGGCGGGTGTCGGTAGAATCAAATGAATAAAAATATACCGGAATCACCCGTACGGATCCGTTGCCCAATAACGCCGTATTTCCCGGGATGTAAAAGCGCGGCCCATCATAGTATCCCAGCTTGCTGTCTACTTCACGGGCCATGGCCACTTCAAACAGCACTTCTCCAAACGGATCAATTTTATACGCATCGATACCGTCTTTAAACACCGATTGAAAGCTGGGGTTTAGCGTATGCTGGTCTCTGTGCTGCAGGAGGTCATAACATTCATCCCGCGCAATTTTATAGTAATCGAGGTAATCGGGCTTTCGTTCCATCGTTCCGGACCGGCGCAGGGCATAACCGCCGCGGAATAATGCCAGCCGCGCGCGCAGGGCTTTAACGGTGCCCTTGGTAATGCGTTCATCAGCGGCTACGGCCTTGCGCCAGGGTACCAGCTCCTCGGCCTGTTTCAGATTGGCCAGCAGGGTATCGTAAATAATATCCCGGTCTGTTTTACCCAGGAAAAGGTCGGCCTGGTCAATAGAGGGAATAAAGGGTGCCGGTACATCGCCCCAGTTACGGATCAGTTCAAAGTAAAACTGTGCCCGCAGGGTGAGTGCTTCCCCATGCAGTCTTCTAAGCTCCGTTTTTTCGGCATCCGTTCCGGTGTTGTACAGTTCCATGGCCGGAATATTTTTAATACAGATATTCGCGCGTTCAATGCCCGAATAAAGCTGGTTGAATGGTTGCAGCAACTGTGCGTTGGTGGGCTGAAGGTTGTACCGCGAAAGATCGCGGGAGCTATTGTCCGGCGCAGAAGCGTTGGTAACACCGATCATCTCATCGTTGTCATAAGGATACATCATGCTCAGCCGGCTGCCATAGCCCTGGTCTCCCGCCAGCTGGTCATATGCACCAAGAACGGCACTGCGGGCGTTTACTACGGTACTGAAAATATATTTTTCACCAAATGCCGATTGGGGTTCCAGCGTCAGGTACTTTTTGCAGGAGGCCAGCAGCAGTGCTGCAACACCAAAGAACAATATGAAAGAACGTTGTTTTGTCATAATCAACATGTATTACAGTGAAACATTTACGCCAACAATATAAACTTTACTCCGGGGATAGGCCGAATAGTCCACACCCGGCGTTACAGGTGTTGCCCGCCGGGTATTTACTTCCGGATCATAACCGGAGTAACCTGTGAGCACGGCCAGGTTGTTGACCGTGGTATAAATCCGCAGGCTTTTTAGCCGGATCCGGCGGGCCACCGTTTCCGGAAGCGTATAGCCAAGGGTGATGTTATTGATCCGGAGGAATGAGCCGTCCTCCATTGCCCATGAAGTAGGATACCATGCACCGGAACCGCTGATAGGGATCCAGAGTTTGGCGTTCTGGTTGATGGCTGCCAGCTGGTCGGGCGCAATACCTTTTACAACCTGTTGACCGGATTCGGTCACCACCTGTTGGATCACGTTGCCATTAGCGTCTACAGTGCGCCAGCGGTCTTTCATAATGGCCAGGGAATTGGTATGCGACCCATAGCCGTTGGTGAATTCGATCTTATTAGCGTTATAGATCTTATTGCCATATACAAAGTTCACAAATATACCCAGGTCAAATTGTTTATAGGTAAACCGCTGGTTCATGCCCCCGGAAAATTTGGGATTGGCATCGCCGATGACTGTTTTATCATTTTCATCAATAACATGGTTGCCATCCAGGTCTTTCAGTTTCATCCATCCCGGCTGGGCCGTACCAATGACGCCTGATACATTGGTAACCCCGTCTTTCAATGTATACACGCCGGATGCCGCATCATAATTAAAATCGTTCACCGTATAAAATCCGTCGGATACATAGCCGTACATGGTTCCCAGCGGTTGGCCCACTTGTACAATATAGTCTGCGGGCTGGCCGGATATGCCAAAACCCGAATTGTAGAACTGGTGATCCAGTCCGGTGGCCAGGCGTTCGATCCGGTTCCGGTTGAAGGCGATATTAAATGCCGCATTCCAGGTAAAGTCGGGCTTTTGTATGGGACTGCCGCTCAGTTGCAGTTCAATACCGCGATTGGAGATATTGCCCACATTTTGCAGTTGTGTAACATATCCCGATGAGGAAGCAATGGGCACATCGATGAGCAGGTTGTTCACCGTGTTCTTATAAACATCGGCGGTCAGCTGCAGCCTGTTTTTAAAGAGTGAAAGATCCAGCCCGATATTGCGCGATACGGTGGTTTCCCAGGACAGGTTCTTGTTGGGAAGATTTTCTACCCTGTAGGCTGGTACCACCTGTTCATTGAGCGCATATTTTGCGGAAGGACTGAAAATATTCATATAAAGATAATCGTCGATCCGGTTATTACCGGTGGCCCCGTAACTCACGCGGAGTTTTAAGTCTGAAATGACCGTACTGTTCTCCAGGAATGCTTCCTTCGAAATCCGCCAGGCAAGCGCGCCTGCGGGGAAGTAACCCCATTGACGACCGGGTGCAAATTTGGAGGAACCATCTGCCCGCAGGCTGAAGTTGGCGAGGAATTTATCTTTATAAGCGTAGTTGATCCTGGTAAAAAAGGAAACAAGGTGGCTTTCATAACTGCCGGATTGCGGGTAAGTAGGCACAATGGTGCCGATGCCCTGCTGATTCAGGGCTTTTTCGGCGGAGATGCCTACCGGGAAGTTTTTCAGTTGCAGATCAGTACTCCTGGCTTTTACATTGTAAAATTCATTCCCCAGCAACGCATCAATGCGATGATCGGATGAACGGGAATTGGTGAACGTAAGCACATTTGAATTGGAAAGATTGTAAACATTATTGTTGAGTACCCCTGTCATAGGCATGCTGGCCCCCTGTACACGGGCTTTTGAGGTAATATAATCGTAGAAGGTATTGTAGGTTTGGGTATTATAATTTACACCCAGCGTGGACTTAAAAGAGAACTGTTTGTTGAAGATATAATTGGCATACCCGTTCAGGTTGGTGATGGTATTGAGCTTCTGACTGTATTGGGCATTGCTGAGCTGGATGGGGTTAATGATACCTAATGCATTTCCTGCGTTGGTTTCATCATAATAGGCTTCGTCCAGGTCTTCCGGCGACAGGTTGTTGAGCATGAAGGGCCGGTATTTTACCGTGTGCCGTAGCAGGTTGTACGTGGAAGCCCCCGCATCGGAAGTGCCGGCGCCATCAATACGCTGATTGGTGTACCGTACATTGAATCCTACTTTTAAGGCGTTGCTTACCCGCGTATCCATCCGGAAGGTAACCAGCTTCCGGTTGAAGCCGGAATTCAGCATTACACCGTCTTCGCCATTGCTGGTCAAACTCAGGTTGTATTGTGTGGCCTTGGTGCCTCCGGAAATACCTACGTTGTGGGTTTGCATCAGCGCATCATTGCCAAAAGTGCGTTCCTGCCAGTTGATGAAGGGAACGGATTGATACACGCCCAGGCTGTCCCAGTTCCCATAGATATTGCGGAACGATTGCTGGGCTTCATCGGTAGCCCTGCTTTTCTCGTACTGAAGCATCACGAAATCATATGGCTGCAATACGGGCAGCTCACTGGCCAGTTTTTTGAGCCCGATAAACCCGTTATAACTCACCACCGGTTTGGTTTCCTTGCCGCCTTTTGTGGTAATGATGACAACGCCGTTTGCTCCCCTGGCTCCGTAAATGGAGGTGGCAGAGGCGTCCTTCAGCACATCCACGGATTCGATGTCCTGGGGCGACAAGCCAGAGAGACCACCCTCCACCTGCACACCGTCTACAATATAAAGCGGTGAAGCGTCCTGGGTAATGGATCCGTTGCCTCTTATTTTGATCTGCACATCGGCACCGGGCGCGCCTTCCGAAGTGATGACCTGCACCCCTGCAAGTTTGCCGGTAAGCGCTTCAGCGAGTGAGTTTACGGGTATATCTTTCAGGTCCTTGCTGGTAATGGAGGATACGGATCCGGTAAGGTCTCGCTTTTTTACGGCAGCATAGCCGATCATGACCACCTCATCCATCTCGGCGATGTTTCTGGAAAGTTTAACCTGGAGCGTGCGCTCGTTGCCCACCGGCACCTCCTGGGCGGCATATCCCACATGTTCTATCAGCAATAAGGGTTCCGAGTGACCGGCCGGAATCTGGAGAACGAATTTTCCGTGGGTATTCGTTTGCGTACCCATCGCCGTTCCTTTTAGCAGAACAGTGGCTCCTACAAGCGGGGTATTACCGGCAGAATCCGATATAACGCCGCTGATGCTCCGGTTGTCCTGTGCCTGGGCAAATAAAAAACTAAAACTTATTAAAAGCAGTACTACGATTCTTTTCATTCATGGTATATTTTGATAAATGAATAACCCGGTAAGGACGTTGGGATGATTACCCGACTGGCAACCACGTTCCTGGTTAATGGCTCGCTCAATTTTAAATAAAACCCGTTGACCGGAGCAATGCGTTCTATTCAGAGACAAGATAGATCTTTTTGTTTCAGATCGGCAACACAGTGCTGCTAAAAATTAATGGTATCGTTATCGATAACGATACCGGTGATATTTTTGGGTGTTCCTTTCAGATTTGGTATATAAAGAACTACATTGGCTTATATTTCTGCAATCATTGATCACAAAATCTTCTCGTATGAAAAAAAGAATCCTTGCGTTATGCCTTGTTGTATTGCTGTTCGCATTTAAGGAACAAAAAAAGATCACCATCTATTCCATCGGAGATTCTACGATGTGTGATTATGACCAGCGGTACCTGGATGGCTTTGGCGGTGAAGGGTATCCCATCCGTGGCTGGATGCAGATGATGCCGCAATTCTTTACAGACCAGGTAACCATTCACAATATGGCCCGGAGCGGTAGAAGCTCAAAGAGTTTTAAAGATGAGGGCTGGTGGCAAAAAGTAATTGATGCGGTAAAACCGGGTGACTATATGTTTATTATGTTCGGGCCCAATGATGAAAAACCAGACACGCTGCGACACACGGATCCACAGACCACCTATCGCCAATACCTGGTAGGTTATATTAAAGAAACGAGAGCAAAGGGCGGAATACCGGTGTTGTTTACTTCTATTACCCGCAGAAAGTTTGATAAAGAGGGGAAGGTGTTGCCCGATACGTTTGAACCGTATGCGGCGGAGGTACGGAAAATTGCAGCAGAGATGAAAGTGCCGTTGGTTGACCTGAATGTAAAATCGAAGGCGCTGGTGCAACAATACGGTCCCGAAGATTCAAAGAAACTGTATCTGTATATTGAGCCGGGAAAGTTTACCAAGCTGCCGAAGGGGCGGAAGGACGATACACATCTCTCCGGCGAGGGAGCCACTGAAATTGCAGGCCTGGCAAAGGCGGGTTTGAAAGAATTGAAGCTACCGGTAGCAAAGTACCTGAAATAAGCGAGCGGTGATGGGCCACAAAGGCACAAAGCCGAAAAGAAACACAAAGGCTTTTTCGGGCCACAGAGGCGCTGAATTTTGTATGCACAGTTCACATGGACGATCTTCATGAATAGGTTTCTGGTACTAAACCTTCTGTATAAAACTGTGTCATCTGTGAGCTCTGTTGAGGGCCACGAAGGCACCAGGTCGCTAAGAAGCACGAAGATTTTTAAGCGGTCGCGGAGGCGCTGAATTTTGTATGCACAGTTCACATGGACGATCTTCATGAATAGGTTTCTGGTAACTAAACCTTCTGTATAAAACTGTGTCATCTGTGAGCTCTGTTGAGCGCCACGAAGACACCAGGTAGCTAAGAAACACAAAGACTTTTTGGGGCCGCGCAGGCGATAAATTTTGTACGCACAGTTCACATGGGAAATCTTCAGCGATGTATTGCCGGTACAAAACCCTTCTGTGTAAATCTGTGCCATCTGTGAGCAATCTAAACAGATGGCGGCACCGTTATTTAAACCGCATCACCACCAGATCATACAGCGCCAGCCGCGGCACGGTAAAATAAAGCATTCCTTTTTCCTGCCGGAAAGCCGGTGTGTTGGTGGTTTTGCCGTCGGGACTTAATACCGTTACCTGCTGTATCTTTTTCCCAATCGGTATTTTTAATATAACCTTGATGTTTTCCACGCCCGTGTTTTTGTAATTGAAGTTCACCAGATGCAGCAGCAGGCGGTTCTGCTGTTCCTGTTTGACCAATTCCATGGTCACCGTTTCAGGAGCTTCTACCTGTAATGACAGGTCATCACCGGAGGCCCATTGAACTGCTGCTATCAGCTGTTGATGGTTTTTGGCAAGCCGGAACAATTTCCCGGACATTGCTGCCATGGCGGGTTTCGGTTGGGAGGGAATGACTTCCGGCAGGTAGCAAACCCTGCCTTTGCCAACTGCCCGCCGTTGTTCTTTTACGGCTAAAACAGTCTCCGGTGTACTACGGTTGTGCCATTCCGGTGCCTGTACGCCAAAAAGATCGTAAAGACCGAAGTTGTCTTTCCGTTGATGCCAGCTGGTGTATAAGGAAGTATGCTCGGTGGCAATAAGGCCGCCGCCTTTACGCACAAAATCGCGGATGCGTTCCTGCTGTTCATCGGTAAGACATTCCTGGTCTGCCAGTACCAGTACCTTATAGCGCTCCAGGTTTTTTAACTGTTCATCAAAAATAATATCAAACGGGATCCTGCCCTGGATAAGGCTTTGTTCAAAAAGAAAGGTACTTTGATAAGGACGGTCGTTGTTAAAAGCCATTGTATGAAAGGTATGCAGCACGGCCACATCGGCAATGTTCTTGGTATGACTATAATACCCCACATGCTCACGGAAAAACTGTATATAATCTTTTTGATCGGCTGATAGTTCCAAAGGCAACCGGTGGTTACCACCTTCCATTTCTTCCTGGCCTCCGATCAGGCCGATGCCATCACGGTTATAAGCCAGTATCTCTGCCATTTTTAATTTACTGTCGCTGGTATTGGTAAACACCCGGTTATCCAGGGTGCGCGCCATTTTAAAGGTCCGGATCTTGGAAAGCAACGTACCGTCTGCCGTGAGTTCCGTATGTTCCCCTTCCGTCCAGAAATAATTGGTATGCGCCAGGATGCGCGGAAAATCAACACTCTCATTCCACATCGCATTACGCCCATCGAGTCCGTGCGGATTGCATTCTACAGCCACTTCAGGATTCAGGCTCCGGATGTATTGGGCCATTTCCCCGTAGTAATCGGCCAACCGCTGGCAACGGAAATCAGTCCACTCCTGTGCCAGCGGATCATGCAGGATGCTGATATTTTTTGAATAAGCAGGCGGCTCTACATAATCTACATTACTAAAACCGAGCCGTTGTTTGCGTTGCTCGGGCGTATATTTTTTGCGTAAAAATTCCCGGAACTGTTCCACCGCCAGCGGATGATAAAAAACCGGGGCGATAGCCTGTATAGACGAATTGTCGAAATGGATCAGGTCTGCTTTCAGGTCCTCAATGGCAATTTTTAAAACCCGTTTAATATAGGCCTTATACCCCTCATGCTGAAAGTATACCAGTTTGCGGAAGGTTTGGCTGCCATAGGTGACGGCCTGTCCCATATAAGGGGGTACAATCCAGTTGGCTGCTTCCGGTACTTCGGGCAGAAAGGTTTCATAAGGCATGGTGGCGCCTACATATACACCCACTTTCAGCCCGTATTTTTTGCAAAGCGCTGCCAGCTTCCGTGATGCATCTATCTCCTCTTTTTCGGCATCGAGTCCAAACCCTTTGTAAAAAAAAGCCATCACCATCGTGGCGCCCATTTCCTTGTATTTTTTTACCTGAACTTCGGTGGAGGCCTTTTGGTACACGCTATCCATCCATACGGGATTGGCACCCACCCGCCGACGGAAGGTTGGTTTTACATCCCAGTTGCCGATCATGATCACCGGGAAGTCATCGGCCCATTTGGGCTCGGCCTTTTGCACCGGTGGCGATGACTGCGTGAGGGCTTTAAACGATAATAATATTCCGACTGCTGTACAAACCAGCCTCAATCGTTGTTTCATATGCCTGTAATTTTTTATCAAGGAGCTCCGGCCTGACGGAGCATATATTTTATCGGTGAACACTGCGGCAAATAAAGTAACCGCTGCCCTTATTCCTTTATAAGGATCATACCCGATCCGGGTTGCAGCTGCAATGTTTTTTGTTTTAAGGAACCGTTTAAGGTTTTCCAGTGGCCCCCGGGAACAGCAATGCGCGCTGTATCCTGCGGAGAAGGGTTCACGTAAACGATTCCATTTTGATACCGCCGGGTCCATACCTGCTGTACCGGATGCGCTTGCTCAACCGGAGCACCTATACTAATATCCAGCTCCGGCCGGTAATGAAACTCCTGGTAAATGGCTTTCTTTTCAAAGCCGGTTACGGCCAGCAAACTTTGTGGTCCGCGCAGCAACAGGAAGTTGGCGATCACCCATTCAATTTGCGCGGGATCTGCCTGGTCCATCGTGCCACGGATCTGGTTAATGGATATATATCCTTTTGAAGGCACTATCCGTTCTAAAATAGTACGCTGCCATTCCCAGGCCTTGCCCGTTATGTTTTTGCCGGTATGCGTAAAACCATTTTCGTCCAGCCAGATGTCGGCGCCCTGCATCATGCGCAGCACCACATCCATTGGCGCGCTGGAGGCCTTAATATTGGCGGCAACAGCTACTCCCAGGGGATGCAGCTGGTCGGCAAGAAACTGAATCCAGCTGATCATGCTTTGCTGGAATGCCGTATCATTTTTTTTACCGGTATAAAGCTGCTCCCATTTTCCATTTACAAAACGGCCGGCGGCTCCCGGCCAGTTGCCCAGGTCTACATTGTCCATTGCTACTACGCGGTAGCCCTTTTGCACCGCCGGTAGTATAAATTCGCTGAGATAATATTGCCTTACAGCCGGGTTGGAAACATCCAGGGGAACGAGTCCGCCAAAGTCATAAATATAACCATAGGCCGGTGTTGTTTGGTCTGCCTGGTAAAGGATCCAGTCCGGATGATTTTTTTTATACCATTCGATATCGCGCTTGCGGTCAGGGTTGCGTACTGAAGGAAAGTACCGGCTGGCCACAATGTTACCGGGTTGTTTTGGATGACCGGAGCCCCAGATAAAGTATACCTTGTTACGATGCTGAAGATATACCGATGGATCCGGAACACCTCCGTCAAAGATCTGCGCCAGCGGCAATCCGTCGGCAGGAATGGCCCCCAACGGCCGGTTGGCGGCGGGTTGCGCATGCACCGATACTATGGTCGATGCAATAGCCAGTAACAGTAGGATATGGCGGATCCGGCCCGGCATCTGTTTTATTTAAAGGCGGGCGCCAGCAAAGCGGCAGAGGTTTCATCCAGATACAAGCTGCAGGAGGGGTGCTCCTGTAAAATACTTGCGGGGAAGAGCGGGTTTACCGGCTGCTCCACGCTATTCTTAATGGCCTGCGCCTTACGGCTGTCCGGTACAGAGCAAATGATATGCGCAGATTTCATGATCTGTTTTACAGACATGCTGATGGCCTGCGCCGGCACATCGTTTATGGTGGCAAACCATCCTTCGCCCATTTGTTGCAGCCGGCATTTTTCATCCAGGTTTACAATCAGGTAAGGATCTTCGGTATGGAAATCGGCGGGAGGATCATTAAACGCCAGGTGCCCGTTTTCCCCGATGCCCACCAGGGCAACATCAATAGGGTATTGCCGGATCAGCCCGTTTAAACGCTGGCGCTCTGCTTCGGCGTCGTTTTCTCCGTTTATGAGATAATAGGCTTTTAGCGGGCCTACCTTATCCAGGAAACGTTCTTTGAGATATTTTCTGAAGCTCGCAGGATGGGTAACGGGAAGCCCGATGTATTCGTCAAGGTGAAACATCACTACCTTGCTCCAGTCAATGTCTTCCCGGATCAGTTGTTCAATTGTCTGAAACTGGCTGGTGCCGGTGGCAAGGATGATGTTTGCTTTTCCGGTTTGCTCAATAGCCCGGCGGATGAGGATGGCGGTTTGTGTTCCGGCGGCATTTCCAAGGGCATACTTATCGTTTTGTATGATCAATTCCATAGCAATAAACTTAATTTAAAAGGTGAAGCGATGCATACATCGCATGATCAAAAGTATCAATTAACCAAGAGGAATGAAAGCCGGGCGGCGAATAAAACAACGGTAACGTTATCGGCAAGGATCCCGGTAACGTTACCGGATATTTGTGGGCGCTAAAAAGAAGTAGCACATCAATAATCAATACCTTAGCAAAAACGATCAAAAGCCATCAACCGGCTGATCCCGACGATAAATATGAAAGAGAAAAATACAAACGTATCTGCTGCTGCACTTACAAACAAACAGGTGGGGGTTTCCATAGGCATCATTGCCGTGGTATTTTTTGTGATCGGCTTTATCTCCTGGGTAAACTCTATCCTGATCCCCTATTTCAAGATCGCCTGTGAGCTCACTACCTTTGAGTCGTACTTTGTTACATTCGCTTTTTATATTTCCTACCTGATTATTTCGGTGCCTGCTTCTTATCTCTTAAAGCGAACCGGATTTAAAAAGGGAATGGCCATTGGGTTTGGGGTGATGGCCATCGGAGCCTTTCTGTTTATACCCGCCGCCGCCGTTCGTACTTATGGCCTGTTCTTAACCGGCTTGTTTGCGCTGGGAGTGGGGCTGTCTGTGCTGCAAACCGCGGCCAACCCGTACATTACCATCCTGGGGCCCATCGACCGGGCCGCACAACGCATCAGCATCCTGGGGGTGTGTAACAAAGGCGCAGGGATACTGGCCCCGCTGATTTTTGCAGCCGTTATTTTGCGTAAAACGGATACGGAACTGTTCAACAGGATTCCGTTGATGCAACCCGGCGAAAGAGCGCTGGTGCTGGATGAACTCATTCAGCGGGTAATGGTCCCTTATTTCGTGGTGGGCGTTGTGCTGTTGTTGCTGGGGCTGCTGATTCTGAAATCGCCATTGCCGGAGATCAATACGGAAAAGGAAGATCCGGAGGTGTCCAGGGCAAATGCGGATAAAAAAAGCATTTTCGATTTTCCCTACCTGATCCTGGGGGCCGTTGCCATCTTCCTGCATGTGGGTACACAGGTAATCTCCATTGATACGATCATCGGCTATGCCACTTCCATGCACATGCCCTTGCTGGAGGCAAAGGTTTTTCCTTCCTATACGTTGTTTGCAACCATCTGCGGGTACCTGCTGGGCGTGATCCTCATACCCCGGTTCATCAGCCAGAAACGGGCGTTGCAGGTATGTACCTTGCTGGGCACTCTGTTTTCATTACTGATCCTTCTTATTAAAGGCAGCAGTACATTCCTGGGGCATACCATCGATGCCTCCATCTGGTTTATAGCGCTGCTGGGCCTGGCCAATTCACTTATATGGGCCGGCATCTGGCCGTTGGCTATAAACGGATTGGGACGGTTTACCAAACTGGGGGCTTCGGTGATGATCATGGGATTGTGCGGTAACGGTATCCTGCCGCTGGTATACGGCCACCTGGCAGACCTGCATGGTACCCGTGAGGCGTACTGGGTATTAGTGCCCTGCTATGCCTACCTGGTTTTTTATGCATTCTATGGACACCGTATAAAAAAATGGTCGTAAATTCAAACAGATGGAACGTTATCTGAAAATTATCAATGCCCGGATTCTTACGCCCCGGCGGATCATTAACGAGGGTACATTAATAGCCGCAGAAGGGCGCATTGTGTATGTGGGGGAGCAAAACCAGGAACTGCCCGGCGCCCTGGAAATCGATGCGGAAGGCCGTTTCCTGGCTCCCGGATTTATTGACCTGCATGTACACGGCGGCGGCGGATATGATTTTATGGATGGCACCGAAGAGGCATTTCTTCAAATAGCGGCAACGCACGCACAGTATGGCACCACAGCATTATATCCTACCACCCTTACCAGCGAAAAGCAGCGCCTGCTGGATACACTGGATGTTTTTGAAAGTGCGCAACAACGGAACACACATGGAGCACAGCTTTTAGGCATGCACCTGGAAGGGCCTTATTTTGCGATGAACCAGCGCGGAGCACAGGATCCGCGTTATATCCGTAACCCCGATCCCGAAGAGTATAAAGAAGTGATCGGGTACTCCCGTGCTATTAAACGCTGGAGCGCCGCACCGGAGCTGGAAGGGGCCATCGAATTGGGGCAATTTCTCCTGTCGAAGAACGTACTTCCTGCTATTGCACATACGGACGCGGTATATGATGAAGTGGTTACCGCTTTTGAAAACGGGTATACACTCGCCACGCACTTTTATTCGGGAATGTCCGGAGTTTCAAGAAGGAACGGCTACCGGTATGCGGGCGTTATTGAAAGCGGCTACCTGATCGACGCAATGGATGTGGAAGTGATCGCCGATGGCATTCATCTGCCGGCACCGTTATTAAAATTGATCGTAAAGATCAAGGGCGCCGACCGGATTGCGCTGATCACCGATGCC
The DNA here is from genome assembly GCF_021044425.1 of Niabella pedocola. Taxonomy (GTDB): domain Bacteria; phylum Bacteroidota; class Bacteroidia; order Chitinophagales; family Chitinophagaceae; genus Niabella; species Niabella pedocola. Next base: position 374,117 of record NZ_JAJNEC010000006.1, read on the forward strand.
ATGCGCGCTGCCGGTATGCCGGAGGGCGAGAGTGTGCTGGGGGGCAAAACAAACGGGTTAAAGGTCATTGTAGATAAAGGCGTGGCCTGGCTCCCGGACCGCAGTTCGTTTGCCGGTAGTGTGGCCACTGCCGACCGTCTTGTACGGAATATGGTGAACCTGGCAGACGTTCCGCTGGCGGATGCAGTGCGGATGATAACCGCTACACCGGCCCGTATTATGGGCATCGATGGGCAAAAGGGAGCACTGGTTGCCGGTAAGGATGCCGACCTGGTGCTTTTTGATGCGCAGGTGCATATCCATAAAACGATCATCGGAGGACGCGTTGTTTATAGCAGGGATGCCGTTAACGCCGGGTAGATTCCCGCTCGATCAGCGTGCCCGGAAGGGTTACTTCCTCGGGGATGAAATTCCGTTTACCGATATGTTTTAAAAGGAGCTCACAACTTTTTTTACCGATCTCAAATGCCGGTTCGGCAATGGTGGAAAGCGTGGGAGAAACAATGGTAGCAGCGGGGTCGTTGGTAAAACCGATAATACCTACCTGTTTGCCGATTTGAATGCCCTGTTCTTTCAGGGCGATCATGGCACCGATTGCCTTGCGGTCGTTTGCAGCAAAAATGGCGTCAGGCCGCTGTTTCAGGCTGAAAAGTTTAGCCGCATCCGACTGCCCGTTTTCCTGTGAAAAGCCCGAATGAATGATCCATTGCTCTTTTACGGGCAAGCCGTGTTTTTGCAGGGCGTCCAGGTATCCTTTTTTTCGTTTCTGGGTAAAACCCAATCCTTCGGGTCCCGCAATATGGGCAATTTTCCGGTACCCCTTTGCTATCAGGTGCTCCACTGCTTCAAAAGCGCCATTGTAATCATCCTGCATGACCTTGGAAGTGTGGATGGCATCCGGCACCCGGTCAAAAAACACGATGGGTACTCCGGTATCGATCACCTGCTGGAAATGACTGTAGGCGTCTGAATCAGAAGAAACAGCGATCAGCAACCCATCCAGGTTCGATACGGCGAGATTTTTAACGATGGACAGCTCCCGTTCCGGATCATCGTTGGTGATATGCAGGATGATATTGTAGTCCTGCTCATAAGCCACTTCCTGGATTCCGGTGATCACCGTTGAAAAATAATAATTGGTTACAAAGGGCAGGATCACTGCCAGGTTGTGCGAACTGCGGTTTACCAGCCCGGTGGCATTGAAATTGGGGCGGTAATTGAGTTCGCTGGCCATGGCCAGTACTTTTTCCCGGGTTTCCTGGTTTACATCATACGTGTCTCTTAATGCACGGGAAACCGTTGATACGGAAATATTCAGCTTTTTGGCAATATCCTTTATGGTAACAAATCGACCCATGTAAACGCTTTATCGAATAGTAAATGTGCTTACGGTGAAGATACTGAAATATGGGCAGAGCTGCAGCGCGCTGGATATCAGCCCGGAATCTTTTTTGTTTGCCTGAAAAGTTGCATTTTTATAGCGTGAGGTACTTAATTCTTTTCTTTTTTCTTCTAAACACGCAGGTAATCGCTGCGCAGGAAACCGATTCCGTTAAAACCATCGATCCCGTTACGGTTACTGTAAGGGCCTTTCAGCAAAAGGAGGATATTACAACAGCCGTGGTGCGCCGGGTGGAATATGCAGTGCCTTCCAGCAAAAGTGCATTGGTTACGGCTATGAATACGATAGCAGGTGTGCGCATGGAAGAGCGTTCGCCCGGAAGCTACCGGATCAATATCCGGGGCAGCTCGCTGCGCTCACCTTTTGGCGTAAGAAATGTAAAAGTGTATTGGGGCGGGATTCCGCTTACTGATCCGGGTGGTAATACCTACTTCAACCAGCTGGCGTTTAATAATTTTAATGCGATTACTATTTTTAAAGGTCCGGCTTCGAGTATGTATGGCGCCGGCACCGGCGGACTGATCCTGATCGATCCTCCCGCAGCAACAAAGAGTGGTGGGGGCGTGGAATATTTTACCGGCACGTACAATGCACACCATCTCCTGGCGGAAGGCACCTTGACTAAAGATAACTACATCAATACCGTTACCTACGCGCACGATCAGTCCGATGGGTACCGCGCGCAATCGGCTATGCAGCGCAATAATTTCAGCTGGAATACGCGGATGAAATGGAAGAACCAGGAACTGATCGCCTCTGTGCTTTTTTCAGATCTGTATTATCAAACACCGGGAGCTCTTACATTACAGGAATATCAGCAAAATCCGCAGGCAGCACGCCCAAAAGCAGGAGCTTTTCCGGGTGCAGAACAGATCAATGCCGCTATCTGGCAAAAAACGCTTACGGCAGGGGTAACCCATAAACAAAAGTTCGGGCCTTACTGGAGCAATACTACAACGGGGTATGGAGCCTACGCACTGGTTAAAAACAGCGCGGTCCGCAACTTTGAGCAACGGAAAGAACCGCATTTCGGAGGCCGTACGGTATTTGATTTTGACAGGAAATGGGGCAGCACCGGTCTTCAGTGGAGTACGGGCCTGGAAGCCCAACAGGGCTATTCCACCATCCGTGTGTCCGATAATAGGAACGGCCGGCCGGATACCCTGCAAACAGATGATGATGTCACCATCAGCACGTACAGCATTTTTACCCAGGGCATCCTTTCATGGAAGAGCTGGAGCTATACCGCTGGTGTTAGCCTGAACCGGAGCCGGCTGCAGTTTACCCGTTTGAACGCCTATCCGGTTACCGAACAGGTATTCCGCTATAATAACGAAGTGGCGCCACGGTTCACCGTACTGAAAAAGTTTGGACCGGTAGACCTGCTGGGCACCGTATCCCGTGGCTTTTCGCCGCCAACCGTGGCAGAGGTATTACCCTCTACCACCATTATTAACCCGGATCTGAAGGCAGAGCATGGATGGAATTATGAGCTTACGGCAAGAAAATCATTATGGAAGGGGCAGTTGCACCTGGAAGCCACCGGCTTTTATTTTAACCTGAGCCAGGCACTGGTGCAGCGCCGCGATTCCTCCGGTGCCGATTATTTTACCAATGCCGGAAATATCCGTCAGAAAGGAGCGGAGCTGTATGCGAATTATATACATTTCTTTCCCACAGGCCTGCTGAATTATCTGAATATTACCGCCAATTATGCACACAGCCATTTTAAGTACAGCGATTTTATGAAAACAGGCCAGGACTATTCCGGCAAATGGGTGCCGGGCGTACCCATGAATACGCTGAACACTCAACTGGGCCTGGCCCTGAAGCCCGGCATTTATACCGATGTGAACTATTATACCGCCGCTGCAATTTTTTTAAATGATGCCAATGCGGCGCAAGCACCGGCCTATCACCTCCTGGGAATAAAACTGGGATACCGGAAACCGGTAAAGGCGGTTGATATAAATGTGTATGCCGGTGTAGATAACCTGTTCAATGAAACCTATAGTCTGGGAAATGATATCAATGCTGCCGGAGGCCGCTATTATAATGCGGCACCGCTCAGGAATTACTACCTGGGTGCCGCAATAGGACTACGCAGGCATTAAAAGTTACGGGGCTGGTTAAAGGCCGCAGCAATCAATGCGGCTACTTCGTAAGCCTGTTTGGCGTTATAACGGGTGGTAAGTGCATTAATATTAATGATGTCCACGATGGTCCCGATCAGGCAGAGCCCGCCTGTTAGCAGGTAAATAATACCCAGTGCAATATCGCCGGTAATGAGCCGGTGAATACCCGCCACGCCTACAAATCCCAGCAGCGATAATAACAGGAGCTCCTGGCGTGATTTTCTTCTCCGCTGATAAAGCATCAGGAACTGTTCCTGTTGCGGTACGCTCATATCGCGGGTGATGTTGAGGATTGTTACTAATTCATCGTATTCAATATCCGGGATGGCCCGTAATACTTGTTCCTGGTTCATAATTATTGTTTTTGTTGGTTATAGGTAGTGATTTGATCGTTTGCCAGATCAGCACTGCAGTGGCGGGAATGCCCAATTTATGCTCCTGCCAGGCCGTGCCAAAATGAAGATGAAGCGTGTGGTGCATGGCATGCCCGATGCCGCATCCAGGACACCAGCTGATACCGAGGGCCCTGAACGGACAAAGCGAAAAACTGCTTGCTGTGTTCATAAAAAACAACAGGATCAATACCGCACTCCAGGTGATCGTTTCGCCGTATTTTAAAAGGAATGCCTGCACGTTCATAGAACAAATCTACTAAACTCCGGGGCTGTTTGGAAAACCGATATCGGTAAGCGGGACTCAAACGGCGGTCAATTGCACATTTTTTAATTTGAAAATTTGTGAATGTGGAAATTTGAAAATGGAGATACGGTCTCCTGAACCAGGAGCTGGTGCATCACATCGAACAGGAACGCTGTGAACCTTAAACCTTGAACTTCAAACCCGTAACATCACTTCCGCATCGCCCAGCGGATCATTTCTTTCCAGGTGGGTTTTTTACCATACATTAAAATACCCGTCCGGTAAATTTTTCCGGCAAACCAGGTAACGAACAGGAAGGAGGCCATCAGCACAAACATGCTCAATGCCAGTTGCCAGTAGGGAACAGTGCCGGGCATCCCATATGGTACACGGGCCATCATCACCAGGGGGGAGGTAAAAGGAATGATACTGCCCCATACAGCCAGCGGACTACCCGGATCCTTTGCAGCCGTCATCATAATGAAGAAGGCGAAAATAATGATCATCGTAATGGGAAAGCTAAGCGATTGCGCCTCACGCATGTCCTCATTTACAGTGCTTCCAACGGCTGCATAAATAGAGGCATAAAAGAAAAATCCGCCCAGGAAATAGAAAACAAAAAGGGCAAGGATGACGGGTACATTGGTGCTGGTGAACAATTGCTGTACCCCGCCCACGGCGCCGGTAAGCGCGCTGTTGTTCAGCATACCGGATCCGGCCCGGGTAGCATTGTAAATAATAAAAATAAAGGCAATCCAAAGCAGGAACTGGGTAAGCGCCACACAGGCAATGCCGATGATCTTACCAATCATCAGCTGGAAGGGCTTTACGGAAGACACGATGATCTCCGCGATCCGGTTGGTTTTTTCTTCCATCACGCCCATCATCACCTGGGCGCCGTAAATAATCAGGATAAAATATATCAGGAAACCGGATACAAAACCGATACCATAGGCCACGGATGCATCCGTTGTTTTGTGTTCCATGTTCTCCGATTTTACCTTCAGCTGGCTTTCATTAAGCAATTGTTGCTTGAGGGTATCGATGCCCAGGTTCTCGTATTTGATCTCATTCCAGATCGTATTCAGTTTGGTTTGTACATCGGATACCGCACCCAGTGTTTTTTTTGATTTTACTACCAGCTGGTCAGGGGAGTGGCTCACCATCGTATTGGCGGGGATCACCAGGTAGCCGTCAAATCCTTTTTGCTCAAATTGCTTGTCGAGCGTGGCAGGCATTTCCTGTACCAGTGTGAAGGTACTGTTAGGGAAATCCTTGTTGGCCTTGTCGATGCGTTGCTGTGTAAAGCTTCCGGAGGAGTCAATAATTGCGATCTTCAGCTTTGTACCTGCTTTTTCAGAGAGATAAGACGTACCGAAGATCAGGGCCAGGTAAAGCAGCGGAAACAACAGGGTAGTGATGATGAACGTGCGTTTACGAACCCTGCTCAGGTATTCGCGTTGTATAATTAAGGAGATCTTATTCATAGAAATCAGTCTTGAAGCGTTTGGAATTGACGCGCCAGCGGTGTGCCCTCCACCTGGCGGATAAAAATATCGTTTAACGACGGCAACAGCTCATTAAAGGATTCGATGGCACTGCCGGCATTTAGAAAATGTGCCAGTACCTGGTTATTGCTCACTTCAGGATGTTTCTGGATCACCAGGGCATCGGATGAAGCCTGTTTTACCGTAAACAATTCCGGGGCTGCTGTTTGCGGCGGTGTGCCGGCAAAGGAAATCTTATAAAGATGTTCTTTAAAATCCTGTTTGATTCCCTGAACCGTGCCGTCGAGGATTTTCTGGCCCTTATTCACCAGGATGATATGATCACAGATCTCCTCCACCTGTTCCATCCGGTGTGTACTGAAAATAATAGTGGCACCGTTGCGTGCAAGGTTAAAGATCTCATCCTTGATCAGGTTGCTGTTAACCGGATCCAGTCCGCTGAATGGTTCGTCCAGGATGATCAGCCGTGGCTGGTGCAGCACAGTCGTTACAAACTGCAGCTTTTGCTGCATACCCTTGGAAAGGTCCTCCACCTTTTTATTCCACCAGGAGTCCATTTGCAGTCTGGAAAACCAGGTCTTTAAACTTTCGATGGCATCCCTTTTCTTCAATCCCTTCAACTGGGCAAGATACAATGCCTGTTCCCCGATCTTCATTTTTTTGTACAGTCCCCGCTCTTCCGGCATATACCCGATCTTGCCGATATCGTTAACGGGATCAAAAGGATGGCCCTCGAGTGTAATGGTTCCGGCATCGGGATAAAAAATTCCGGTAATCATACGGATCAGCGTTGTTTTCCCGGCGCCATTGGGGCCCAGCAGTCCAAAGATCTGTCCTTCTGAAATGGAGAAACTGATGTCATCTACCGCCTTTTGGGTGGCAAAATATTTTTTTAGATGAGCAACCTGCAGCAAGTCCATATAAGTGATTTAAGAGTGTAAATATAGCAAACCGGTAACTTCCCCCATTAATTAATTGATAAGAGGACGGGTACCGGTATGCGCTGGTTTTTGCTTTGAAGATTTTACCGCACCTTTGCAGCATTATTTTAAAATATGAAGAAAAACATACAGATCGGAATACTGTTAATGGCACTGGTAGCAGGCCTGAGCAGCTGGGGCTTCCTTGTACACCGTACGGTTAACCAGCTGGCTGTTTACGGACTGCCCAAAAAAATGCAGGCCTTTTTCTATACTCATATGGATAGCCTGGTGTATAACGCACCCCGGCCGGATCAGCGGCGAAATGTAGATCCTGCGGAGGGCAATAAACATTTCCTGGATGGAGAATATTACGGCGATAATGCCTTTGATATCATTCCGCATAAATGGGAAGATGCCGTGGCAAAATATACGGCAGACACCCTGAAGAAATATGGCACCCTGCCCTATGTGGTGGTGGAAACCCAGCAGAAGCTGACGGAAGCCTTTCGCAAAAGAAACAGGGACAGCATTATTTTCTATGCCACGGACCTGGGGCATTATATTGGTGATGCGCACGTGCCGCTGCACACATCCATCAATTACGACGGGCAGCTGACCAATCAACAGGGATTGCATGATCTTTGGGAAACCACCATTCCCGAAACGGAACTGGCAGGGTTTGCAATCAAAAGCCGGCATAAGGCGCAGTACCTGCCCTCTGTTGAAAATGCCATCTGGGATATCCTGAAGCATACTCATTCCCAGCTGCCGGTAATGTTTGCTACGGAGCAGGAAGTGTCAAAAAATTTTTCCGATACGGCACGGAAATACCGCTGGGAATTCCGCTGGGGAAAGAACCGCCGGTTCTATTCTAAAGAATTTGCTACAGCGTTTCATAAAGCATTAAAAGGATCTGTTGACGAACAGCTGATCCGCAGTGCCAATGCCTTATCGGATTTCTGGTACACCGCCTGGGTAAATGCCGGCCGGCCCGATCTGGGCAGCCTGGTAGCACAACCATATAAAAAGAAGCAGTTCCGTAAGGAACGCAAGGCTTACCGGAAAAACCGGTTGATCGAAAAGGGATGGCTGATCAGTAATAATTTCAGAACGAGAGACTAGGGGAGAAATCCTAAATCTCAAATTCTAAATGCTAAGTCTCGATTCTCAACTCTCGATTCTCAAGTCTCAAGTCTCAAATCTCAAATCTCAAATCTCGAATCTCAACTCTCCAGCTTCAAACAAATCATCTTCGCAACCCGTTCACCATCCATGGCGGCGCTTACAATACCTCCGGCATACCCGGCGCCTTCGCCGCAGGGATAGAAATTGGCAAGTTGAGGATGCTCCAGGGTGTCCGTGTCTCTCGGAATGCGTACCGGTGATGAGGTGCGCGATTCGGTAGCTACGATAACGGCGTCATTGGAATAGTAGCCCCTGATCTTATTACCAAACAGCTGAAAGCCGCGTTGCAGGGCTGTGGTTACAAAAGGAGGCAGTACCTCCCATAAAGGAGCGGAATGAAGCCCCGGTAAATAAGAGCAGTCCGGCAGTGATTGCGAAAGCCTGCCTTCACAAAAATCAACCATACGCTGGGCGGGTGCCACCAGGTGACCGCCACCTGCCTTAAAAGCTAATTGTTCTACCCATTGCTGAAAGTAAAGCAGGAACAGCGGACTATTTAACGCTGCACCATATGCTTTTTTGAATGCGGGAACTGCATGTACATCTTTTTCTTCCACCTGTACCACAATGCCCGAGTTGGCATAGGGATTATTGCGCTTGGAGGGCGACCACCCGTTTACGACGATCTCATCCTGATCTGTGGCAGCAGGGGCAATGATACCACCGGGACACATACAGAAGGAAAATACGCCCCGGTCGCCTACCTGTTGCACCAGGCTGTAGGAGGCAGGAGGCAGCCATTCGCCGCGGGAATCGCATTTGTATTGGGCCCGGTCGATCAGTGTTTGCGGATGCTCTGCCCGTACACCCAGGGCAAAAGGCTTGGCTTCGATCTGCAGGCCTTCGTTATGCAGCAGGTGAAATACATCACGTGCAGAATGACCGGTGGCCAGGATCACCGCTGCCGCGGTAAATGCATCGCCGTCGGCCGTTTTTACACCCTTAAGAACGCCTTTGTCGGTAATAAAACCGGTTACTTTTTTGTTGAAATGAACAGTTCCGCCGCTGGCCTCAATCTGTTCGCGCATGGCCGTAATGATCTGGGGCAGTTTATTGGTGCCGATATGGGGATGCGCCTGGTACAGTATTTTTTCCTCGGCTCCGAAGCGTACAAACGTGTTCAGGATTTTGTTAATATCGCCCCGTTTATTGCTGCGGGTGTAGAGTTTGCCGTCGCTATAGGTACCGGCGCCGCCTTCCCCGAAGCAATAATTGCTTTCGGGATTCATAACGCCCTGTTTATTGATCGCCGCCAGGTCGCGCCGGCGGGTACGCACATCCTTCCCGCGCTCTAGCACAATGGGCCGGATCCCTTTTTCAAGGAGCTGCAGGGCGGCAAAAAGCCCGGCCGGTCCGGCGCCCACAATGATCACTTCGCGGGTGGCCTTATGCACGTCTTGGTAAACAGGCTGGATCAGCTCCCGTTCCTTTGCCGGCTCATCTACATACACCAGCAGGGATAGCTGGATCATGGGCTGACGTCCACGGGCGTCGATTGAACTTTTTAAAATTGTATACCCCGAGACGGTCCCCGGGTTTTTACCCAATGTACGGGTAATATAAGGAAGAAGCTGTACTGCGTCTTCCGCCTCTTCAGGCTTTACGCGAAGCGTGATGGTTTGCTGCATATGTCCGATTTTTATCCGGAAAATTTTTACAAAGAAATGAAAATTTCACGGCAGATACCGGAACTTTATCATCATGAAAAAGCAGGTGACCGTTTCCTTAACCGCGCGATTGCTGAAGTTTGCGGAAAATGGCGATAAAACCGGGTGGACCTATATTGAGATTCCGGCCGACCTGGCGCAGGAGTTGCTGCCCGGTAATAAAAAGAGCTTCCAGGTGAAGGGGGCTCTCGACCATCATAAAATAGCCGGGGCTTCGCTGTTGCCCATGGGCGGAGGCAATTTTATCCTGCCGGTAAATGCCACCATGCGAAAGGGCATCCGTAAAAAAGAAGGGGCAATGGTGGAAGTGCAGCTGCAACTGGAAACCAAAAAATACGAGCTCAATAAGGAACTGCTGGATTGTTTGGCGGAGGAACCGGAGGCGCTTGCCTACTTCCGTTCCCTGGCGCCCTCGCACCAAAACTATTTCAGCAAATGGGTAGATGCTGCAAAAACAGATGGCACAAAGGTTACCCGCATTGCCCGGTGTGTACATGGGTTGCAGCGGAAATGGAATTATGGCCAGATGATCCGGTTCTATAAGAATAAGGAGGGCTGATTTAAACAGAAGGACGGGTCGCCTGTTCTGAACTGCATAAAAACCAGTAGCCGATATTGTTTCCCGTAAAAGAAGCGGACGCAAAAAGAATGATAGCTGTCTTTAGACGTCCGGATAAATAATAAACCGATATTTGTGCCATACCGGGGCTCCGGTATTTATAATGCCTCATTAAAACGATACATGGGAAGGGATCAGCATTTAAAGCGTCAATTGTTGTGGGAACGGATCATTAACGGAGACAAAGACGCTTTTTTTGATCTGTACAAAGAACTGTATTACCCGCTGGTAAATTTTGGAATAACCATATGTGCGGATGCTGCGGTAGCGGCAGAGGCGGCTGATGAGGTATTTATTACGCTGTGGCAAAAGCACCGCTCATTCGGTCGCGTAGAACAGGTTGAATCCTACCTGCGCACGTTTGTGAAGCGTAAGATCTTTCGCCTGCTGGAGCGCAAACGCAAAATAAACGATGCCCTGGCAAATTCCTTTAAAGAAGACGAGTGGGTGGAGATGAGTTACGAGGAGTTCATTGTACGGGTTCAAACGGACGAACTGGTAAAGGAACAATTAAAAGCTGCCCTGGAGAAGCTCACTTACCGGCAAAAACAGTTAATCTGTCTGAAGTTCTTCGACGGGCTTTCCTATGAACAGATCGCTGCGCAAACCAATCAAACCATTAAAACAGCCTATAACACCATTTATGATGCGCTGAAAATACTAAGGAAGGAACTGGGCGCAGCTTAGCCAGCCAGCAGTTATCAGCAGGCTGCCTGCATCCGACAAAGATCGGCATCTATATCTGCGCACAGCGGTCTTTATCCCACCCGCTAAAAGCCGGCCCCGCGTACTTTCAGGAGCTGATGCGGACCTTTTCAAAAAAAAAATAAAAAAAAGTTTGATTTTTCTTAGGAAAAAGGAATAGATACGGGCACTGTTATATTATAAAGGGTGCTATTGCCATTTTTGAACCGTTATGACGATTGATCGAACAGATTTTAATGCAGAGGACTTTTTAATCGACAGCAGTTTTCAGCAGTATTGTGCCGGAACCGATGCGTTGAGCATTCGTTACTGGGAGCAATACATCGCGGCACATCCGGAGCAGAAAGCGGTTATTGAGGAAGCCCGGCGCCTGTACCGGATCCTGAGCGGCAACAAACCGGAGATGAATGCCCGCCTGGCTGCAGTTGAAAAGAAAATGGACCGGCGTGCCGGGATGCGGCTCCTGGGCAATACCTGGTTCAGGGCGGCAGCGGTATTCCTGATCCTGGCATCGGGTATGGGGTGGTACCTGGGGATGCGCCACCAGGCACCAGATGTATATAACGAAGCCCCCATGGCCGTTTATACCACCAGCAGCGGGGAACGGAAAAAGATCGTATTACCGGATGGTACGGTTGTATTACTGAATGCGCAAAGCCGGTTATCGGTGCGCAAAGCATTTAACGGTACCAACCGGGATGTATTGCTGAATGGGGAGGGCTTTTTTAGTGTGGCGCACAACCGCAACAAGCCCTTCAATGTATATACCGGGGACCTAAAAGTAAAAGTACTGGGTACGGAGTTTAATGTAAAGGCCTATGACAATGACGCCTCATCGGAGGTGACGTTGCTGAAAGGGGCGGTTACCATGGAAACAACCCAAACCGGTAATGCCGCCATCTCCCTTAAGCCGGGACAGAAGATCGTTTATAACCGGAAACGCTCCGGTAAAAATACGGAAACCGCCAGGACCGGTACCGGAGATAATCTTCCTGAGATGACATTGTATCCATATACGCTTACCAAGGACAGCACCATTTTAGAAACGGCGTGGACCCAAAACCGTATTGTGATCCAGGATCAGGAGCTGAAGGATGTAAAGGAACTCCTGGAAAAATGGTATGGAGTGGAGATTGTTTTCGATGATCCGGACATCGGGTCTTACCGTTTTACAGCCGTTTTTATAAATGAAACCATTGAACAGGCTTTAACTGCTTTGCAACAGGCAAAGAGCTTTAAATACAGCATACAGGGAAATAAAATAACAATAACAAAATAAAAAAAGGACGGTGTTTGCGCACCGCCCGTACTTTTTTGACTTGAAAGAGATTGGTGGCCCATGCTCCAACATACGCCATTCAATCAATTATTACGATCAAAATACAAAAATATGAACTATTATTTGCTTCTGCGGCATTCCCGGTACAGGAATGTCTTTAAATGGATTGTATTCATGAAACTAACGATTCTTTTCGCCTGTATTGCGTTGAATGTTTCGGCGAATGTGTTTTCCCAGGACAAGGTTTCCCTTCACATCCAGAAGGAAAACCTTGCCAATGTGCTGAAGATGATTGAACAGCAAACCAGTTACCGGTTTGTGTACAGCTCTTCCTATGTACCGGTTGAAAAAAATATCAGCATTTCTGTAAAAAATGCTTCGATAAACGAGGTGCTTACGCAATTGCTCCGGGGTACCAACCTGGGTTTTTCGGTAACCGGCACCTCACTGGTGACCATCTCCCGTCAGGAGGATATTACCATTACCGGAACGGTTAAAAATGAGCAGGGTGAACCACTGATCGGGGCTTCTGTAAAGATCAAAGGAAGCGCTACCGGCATTGCTACTGACGGCGACGGCCGTTTCTCGATCCGCGTTCCGGCAGGCGGAAGCATACTGGTATTTTCCCATGTGGGATACGAGGATGTGGAAGTACCGGTTACAACCCCTCAAAGTATCAGTATCGTTTTAAAAGAAAAGCAGCAGGAATCGGCGGAAGTAGTGGTGATCGGGTATGGAACCCAAAAGAAGATCAACCTTAGCGGTGCCGTAGCACAGGTAGGGGGTAAGGATCTGGTGAACCGGCCGGTACCGAATGTTACCGCGGCTTTGCAGGGTGTGGTACCCGGTGTAACGGTTACCCGGTCCAGCGGTAAGCCGGGTGCTGAAGGCATTAGCTTCCAGATCAGGGGTGCCACTTCCTCAAACGGCGCCAGTGCCCTGGTGCTGGTGGATGGAATTGAACAGAATATCAACCTGATCGATCCGAATGAAGTAGAAACAATCTCCGTACTTAAAGATGCATCGGCCTCTGCCATATATGGAGCAAGGGCGGCGGCCGGAGTAGTGCTCATTACTACTAAAAAAGCAGCGCTGGGTAAAACGCGGGTAACGTTTAACGGATACTACGGATGGAACATCAACGCCCGGATGCCGGAACGGCTCAATTCCTGGGATGAACAGATCCTGATTGATGAAGCGCGCGCCAATGCTACCGGATCGCCGGAGTATAATGCCGAGCAGCGGGAATGGATCCGCAATCCCAATTTATGGTACCGCCCCAACCCCGCAACCGATCGCTGGGAGTACTTCGCCAATACCAACTGGATCAAGGAGGGGATGGATAAGGTCAATCATATGCAGAACTATTCGTTGTCTGTAAGCGGGGGTACGGATAAGCTGAACTACCTGGTAATGGGAAGCTTTTATAACAGGGACGGGGTGTTGCGGTATGGCCCGGATAACAACGACCGCTATAACCTGAGAAGTAATATCAATGCAGAACTTAATAAGTATATCAGCCTGAAAGTAAACCTGGGGTATATCAGCTCGGTGATCGATGAAAATTCATATGGTACGGATGGCATCATCAACCTGATTTACCGGGGGCGCACCCGCCAGCCCCTCTATGTGCCGGACGAGGATACCACAGGGCAGCGCTATAATGGCGACCTGATGCTCAATCCCGTGGATATTGAAAATAATGCAGGGCTCAAACGGTCGAACCTGGAAAACCTTACGGCAAGGCTTGGTTTCCAGGTAAAGAATGTGGTAAAAGGACTTACGCTGGATGTGATCGGCTGGAGAAACCAGGGCTTCCTGACCTCCGAGGCTCATAACCGGAGCATCTTCTGGTATGGCCGTTCAAAGAATACCGTAAGAGGCGTGATCAACGATCCCAACTCGATTTCGGTGATCAAGGCAAAAAGTTTTCAAAACAATCTGCAGGGATACCTCACCTACCAGCTGAATGTTGGCGGTGATCATCATATCAAACTGATGCAGGGCGGATCTTATGAAGAATACCGGGCCGATTCACTGACCACCAGCGTGCAGCGGATGTTTAACAACGAGGTGTTCAATGTAAACTTTGGCGATCCTACCACGCTTCAATCGCGGCAGGATATCGGCACCTGGGCGCTGGCTTCCGCGTTTGGAAGAGTGAATTACGATTATAAAGGCCGTTATTTCCTGGAAGCTTCCTACCGGTATGATGGCAGCTCGCGGCTGGCACCGGAAAATCGCTGGCAGTTGTTCCCGTCCTTTTCGGCCGCATGGCGCTTAGGTGATGAACCATTTATTAGGGATCATCTTTCTTTTGTAAATGATCTGAAGCTGCGGGGCTCCTGGGGTGAACTGGGCAACGGCTCCCCGCTGGGCTATTATCCCTACCTGGCTACGCTTACCTCCGGCAACAACCTGGTGTTTAATAATGCAAGAGCCCAGTATTATTACCAGGAGGTACTGGCATCACCCTTTGTAACCTGGGAAACATTGCAGCAGATGAATATCGGTCTGGATCTGGCACTGTTCCGGAACCGGCTCCAGTTAACGGCCGATTATTATGTGAAACGTAATAAAGACATGCTGGCGAAAGTAAACCTGCCCAGTATTATCGGGGTAGCCACACCTTTTTACAATACCGGCGAGCTGAAAAGCTGGGGTACGGAGCTGGATGTAAAATGGAATGATAAATGGGGGGCTGTAAATTATAATATCGGCTTTAATATTTCTGATATGCAGAATAAGCTGGTGAAGTACAACGGACTGAATGTGATTAACCTCGACGCTAATGCCCAGGGCGGCATTACACCGTTGCTGGAAGGATACCCGTTGAATACGGTGTGGGGATACCGGACCGACGGCTTTTTCCAGACGCAGCAGGAAGCCGATGATTACAGAAGTCGCATACAGGTACCACCCAATGCCAGCTTCCCGGTGAAATCGGCACCCGGTGATATCCGGTACGTAGATCTCAACGGAGATAACAGGATCAACTTCGGCAGCGCTACGCCACAGGATCGCGGCGACCTGGTATACCTGGGTACCACAAATCCCCGGTATGCATATGGTTTTAACCTGGGACTGAACTGGAAAGGGGTCGATTTTTCGGTGTTCTTCCAGGGGGTGCTCGACCGCAAGTTTGTGGTAAACCCCACTGCCATGGTACCCTATATCGGTACGGCCGAACAGGCTTCCACCATACATATGGACCGCTGGACGCCGGATAATCCCAATGCATATTTTGCCCGGATGTACCAGCAGGCAAGCTTTAACTACCTGACCTCCGACCGCTGGACGCAGAATGGAAATTACCTCCGGCTGAAGAACCTGCAGATCGGTTATAAGGTACCCATGAAGCGCGGTGCAATCAAAGACCTCCGGGTATATGCTTCCGGCCAGGATCTTTGGGAGCATACCAAGGTGTTGAAGATATTTGATCCGGAAGTGCCCAACGATGTACGAACCACGGCCTATCCGTTCTACCGGAGCGTATCTGTTGGCCTGAACATGACGCTGTAACTGTACAGTTCAGATAGAAATGAAATTGAATAACGATAAAAATATTTATATGAAAAAAAGCATTGTTGCCTTAATGGCTGCTGTACTTTTTACCACCTGTTTTAGCGCCTGCTCCATCGACCGCAAACCGGAGTCGCTGTTCCCTGATGACGAATTCTGGAATACGGAAGCCGATCTTAAAGGAGCCGCCAACCGCCTGTATCAGCAACTGCTGCCCAACTGGAACGATGTACGGGCAGATGATGCACGGGCAACCACGTTTAACGATATCAGTAACGGTACCCGGGGCATACCAGCCACCAGCACCGACTGGTCTGGCCCGTATACCATTATTTTTACGGCCAATAATATTTTAACAAAGGGCGGTAAGGCCGGTGTTTCCGATGCGGTTAAGAACCGCTATTTTGGTGAAGCGCGCTTCTTCAGGGCGTATAACTTTTTTCAGCTCCTTCAGAAATACGGGGATGTACCGCTGTTGCTGAAGTTGCTGGATTTTGGATCGCCGGAATTGTATATGCCACGGACCCCGAGAGCGCAGGTCATTACACAAATCTATGATGACCTGGATTTTGCGGCAACCTGGTTGCCTTCCTTCACACAGCTGGCAGCGGCAGACTACGGGCGCATTACCAAAAGTGCAGCGCTGGCCTTAAAGGCCCGGGTAGCACTGTATGAGGGCACAAGATTAAAGTTTCACGGAGGGCAGGAGGGCTGGCAGCAGCATCTGCAAAAAGCGGTAGAAGCCGCTGATAACGCTATGAAACAAGGACATGCATTGTTTTCCGATTACGGAAACCTGTTCCGTCTGGAAGGGGATGGTGCAGCCAATAAGGAAAATATTTTTGTAAAAGTATACGGGGTCAGTTCTACCAACCCGATCCTTACGCACAACCATTCCAGTGAGCTTTCCAACGGGGCGCTTGCTGTTACCCGCAATCTCATCCGGATGTACCTGTACGCCGACGGTTTGCCGGCTTTTAATACCGATAACAATGCTTCTGCAGTGCGTTCCTCTTATTTTGTATCTGAAGGCAATGAAACCTCCTATAATACGGTGCTGGAAAACCGGGATCCCCGGCTGGCCCAAACCGTTTATCTGTATAAAGAGCCCTCCTTCGACCGGCCCTGGATACCGGAGATCAACCAGGCCGGCCGCACGGCATACGGAACCAAGAAAGGATTTTATAAGGAGAACGGGCAGGGGAGTATTTGTACCGGCGACCGGATCCTGATCCGCTATGCCGAGGTATTGCTCACCTACGCGGAGGCAAAATATGAACTTGCGGAAGCCATCTCCGATGATGACCTCGACAAGACGATTAACCTGCTGCGGACCCGCGCTGGTTTGAATGTAAAACTCAGCAACAGCTTTGTGAATGCCCACAACCTCAGCATGCGGGAGGAAATAAGAAGAGAACGCACCGTGGAGCTGGCACTGGAAGGGTTTCGTTACGACGACCTGATGCGCTGGAAAACCGCAGAGACAGTATTGCCCCAGGCACTTTTAGGGGCCAAATACATCCAAAGCGAGTGGACCACCACAAAAGACCCCAGCGTACTTACACTGAACAGCGACCAGGTATTGGTGGTAGAGCCGGCAAACGCGCGCACTTTTAAAACAAACAGGGATTATCTGTATCCCGTGCCGCAAAATGAAATCAACCTGAGCAATAACAATGTGGTGCAAAACCCCAACTGGCAGTAACCTTATTTTAAGACTTAAATTTTTTCAGCAATGAAAGTGATCAAAAATATAACCGTTGCTTTTAGCCTGTTAGCAATACTGGCATCCTGTGAAGACAAAGATTATCCGAAGGGCGTGGAAGAGTATGCACACCACTATTACCTGGTATTTTACCCCAATACCAATGACACGGTTAAAGTACAGCGCAGCCAAACGGCTTTATTAAAGCTGCCGGTACAGTTTTACTCGGCCTTTACCCGTGATTATGATGCGGTAGCCTATTATATTGCAGATACGGCCCGCATCTCCAACCGTGCGGTACGGGGCACCGATTTTGAAATCACAGACCGGAACGGCAATACGCTTCAGCCCGATGCCGGCGGTCGCTTTTCCATTACCTTTCCAAAAGCAAAACAGGCAAAAGATACCATCTATGTAAAAATGCTCAATGCTGCAGCTCCCGGTTCCCGCAGGGTTACCATCGGCATACTGGGAAATACGACCGGTCAGTATACCGTGGATACCTTTGCGGTAGGTCATTTACGGCCGCTGGTGATCAATTAATACATACATCAATGGCTTCGGTTTAAAGTAGGACATTTAGGGTCTGGTCTCCGGGTTACTCAAGCGGCAAGCGCCCTTGGGAAAGTGAGTAGGACAACGGCTGACCTCTGCGTGGGTGGCGGTTGGAATACAACGCAGTAACCAGGGCCGCAATGATTTTATAATTCTGTTTTGACAGATTTAATCCTTTACCGACATTTGCCATCTATGGTAACCAGTTTGGAACAGATCAGAAACCCCTTTTTTATTGGGGTTGCCGGTGCCGGCATGAGCGCAATTGCACAGTACTTACAGGGTGTTGGAAAAAACGTGTCCGGAAGCGACCGGTTTTTTAACGAAGGAAAGGCTGGAGATATAAAAGAAAAACTGGAGGCCGAAGGGATCCGTTGTTTTTTACAGAACGGGGACGGCATTACACCGGATACAGACCTGGTAGTGGCCTCTACGGCTATTGAAGATACAGTGGAAGAGATCCGGAAGGCAAAAGCACTGAATATTCCGGTGATCCGCCGGTCGGAGCTGCTGGCGCTCATAGCCGCAAGCAAAAAGACCATAGCGGTAGGCGGCACCAGCGGCAAAAGCACTACTACGGGTATGTTATTCGATATCCTGCAGCAGGGCGGCCTGCAGCCTTCAGTGATCAGCGGTGCCGGGCTGGTTACGCTGATAAAAAAAGGAAAAATAGGCAATGCATTTGTGGGAGCCGGGGAATGGCTGGTGATTGAGGCAGATGAAAGTGATGGCTCCATTGTACAATATCATCCGGAAGTAGGACTGCTGCTGAATATTGAAAAAGATCATAAAGAGCTGGACGAGTTGATGCAGGTGTTTGAAACGTTCAGGAATAACAGCAACCGGTTTTGCGTAAACCGGTCCAACGAGCATTCCCGGAAATTATCGGCGGATGCGGCAAACGATTTTTGCGTAGATGAAAACTGCACCGGCGCCGGGTTTCGGGCCACTGGTTTTGAACAGAACGGGTTTCAGATATCCTTTGCACTCAATGGCCAGCCATTTGAACTGAAGCTGCTGGGGCGTCATAATATGGAGAATGCGGTGGCGGCAGCTACTGCCGCTGCACTTGCGGGTGTATCCCTGGAAACCGCGGCCATTGCATTAAAACAGTACGAAGGTATTTACCGCAGGGCACAGGTGCTTGGGCAAAAGAACGGGGTGTGGGTCGTGGATGATTTTGCACACAACCCGGTTAAATGTGCGGCAGCTATCCGCTCCTGTCAGCCGGTTTCGGATAAAGTAGTGGCATGGTTTCAACCTCATGGGTATACGCCTACCAAATTTTTACGTAAAGAGTTTGTGGAGGAGATCGGTAATGCCCTCAGAGCCCAGGATGAAATCTGGATGAGCGAGATCTTTTATGCGGGTGGCACCACCACCAAGGATATTTCCGCCGGCGATCTGATCAATGACCTGAAAGCATTGGGAAAAAAAGCATACTTTGTAGAAAACAGGGACGAGCTGCTGACTACAGCGGGAAGCCATCTGCAACCAGGCACCACCCTGTTATTGATGGGCGCGCGCGACCCATCGCTGGAACAATTTGCTAAAAAGATTTACAGCGAACTTTAAACGGCAGCTCTTGCTGCTGCAATCTGATTGTAATTTTTCGGCTGAAACAGGTAAAAACACATTACCATGAGCAGGCTATAGTTGGTAGCATCACTCGGGTTTTCACCTTCTACAGAGCAAACGGCTACCGGTTTTTGACCCGCTTCATCAATGATTTCAATAACGTTGTTATCGTCATTTTTGAAATTCAGGTAAAACCGTTTATCATCTACTTCAATATATTTCTGACGCCCTTCCCGGGATATTTTCCCCAGTTCTGCACCGTACTCATTCTCTAAAACCTGCTTATTCTTGAAAAGACCTTTCTTTTTATAATGAAATAATCTTTTCTCCCCGTCTTTTGACTCCAGATAAACCGAATCGGATTTCGGTTTGTAGGCGAGGGTTAGCATTTTTTGACCATTGTACCACAATCCAAATCCGGTACTACCAAGGCTGGATGTAATAGTCTTCCATTGCATAACAAAAAATTTATGCTGCAAAGGTACAACCGGGGGCAACGGTATCGGGCACTGTTAATAAGAATTAATGTAAACTTAATACAAACTTAATGTTGGGGTCATTTTTTGCACATTCAACGCACAAAAGTGACAATTGTGGTGTAAAACGTTCATTATCACCCTGCCATCCTGCCATGAAGGAGCAGGTATACCAGTACCAGCAGGAGTAAAAGGATGAGTATGGAGAAGTAAAGCCACCATTGCGGTTTCAAATAGCGTTTATTCCGTTCCTTTCTTTTCTTTTCTGTGCGTTTTTTCAGATCCCTGTTGAGGGCATCTGCGATCAGCAGCAACCGTTCCGGGTTTTCCACCTCCTGTAAACCCTCTACCGCATCATTATAGAACGGGTCCTCCAGCAGTTGCCGCTCTACTTCATGCACATCTTCCCTGCCCAGCTCTTTTTTCAGATACTGCAACAGGGTTTCCTGGCTTACCTCTTTATTCAAATGGGATAATATGTCTTTTAAATCTTCAGCCATTCTCTTTTTTTGCTTTTTTAAGCATTTTTTGGATCAGCAATTTCAGATTCCGTTTGCCATTCTGAATATAACTCTTTACCTGTAACAGGCTATATCCTTCCGATGCGCTGATTTCCTGGTAACTTTTTTTCTTCAGATAGAACAAAATTACTGATTGCCGCTGCTCTTCGCTCAATGCATCCAGGGCATCTTTTAAAAGTTCGGGACTGATCGCTTCTTTTTCCGGCGCTTCCTCCGGCTGATCCGCCAGCTGATCGTTCTCCGTCAGTGCTACCGGAATGTTCCGCTTTTTATCGCGCAGTACCGTAAGGCAATGATTTTTGGCCACCGTGTATAGCCAGGATTTAAAATAGTCGATCTTGTACTTATGCACTTCCTGTATTACCTTCAGGAAGATCTGCTGAACGGCATCCTGCGCCTGGGTTTCATCCTTCAGGTATTTCATGCATACGCCAAAAAGCAGCAACGTATACCGCTCCAGGAGCACCCCCAGCCACGCGTTATCGCGGTCCTGCAGATAGCGGTGGAGCAAGTCCTGATCGCCTATATGGTCATAACGGCTTTGATTCACACAAATAAAGGTATTTAAACTATTTATAAGATGCAAGAATGCAGCGATTCCATATCCGATTAAAAAAATTAAATATCGGCTATTGAAACTAACATGAAGAAGCGATGATTTTACGCGCGGGATCAGAATTATGGGGCAGTATCCGGATCCGGATACTGAAAGCTGATAACTGATAGCTGATAGCCGATGGCTGACCGCTGATGGCGAAACAGTTCCGGTTTCGTACCCGGAGATCTGTTGAACATTCACATTTTCCGGAAAGATTGCGAAACAGTAATGGCCTCTTTACTTTTATATTTAATATGCTACATTGGATATTTTAAATTCCAAAGGAACCTATCTTTATCTTTCTTAAAAAAAATAGAGCTATGAAATATGGGATCGTGGTGATGCCGGTGGCACCGGTTCGTAAGAAGCCGCATCATAAGTATGAAATGGTGAACCAGCTGCTGTTTGGTGAAAAGGTGGCGATCCTTTCTTTTAAGGAAAAAGGCTGGTACAAGGTAAAAAGCCTGTACGACGGATATAAGGGTTGGGTTACCCATCACATGCTGCATGAAATTGACAAGGAAACGGCCCGGAGCCCGTTACTGCCTGTATTGGCAGGCGATCTCTTAAATACCATCGAGGTGAACGGGTTGCCCATGCATATACCCATGGGCGCCAGTATATGGCAGCCTGTACAGGGGAGGGGCATGATTGGGCACTGGGAGTACCATTACAACGGAGCAGTTGCCGCACCTGCCACGAACCCCGAAACATATCGGACGGCTATTGAAAAATATGCCCGCCAATGGTTGAACGCGCCTTATTTATGGGGTGGAAAAACCATACTGGGGGTAGACTGCAGCGGTTTCGCCCAAACGATTTTTAAAATGGCGGGCATTGCATTGCTGCGGGATGCCTGGCAACAGGCACAGGAAGGTACGGTGGTAAAAAAGCTGCAGGATGCACAACCGGGAGACCTCGCGTTTTTTGACGACCGCCAGGAAATTGTACACGTGGGCATTCTTTTAGGACCAGATCAGATCATTCATTCTTCGGGAAATGTGCGGATCGATACAATTGATAAAAAGGGCATCATCCGTCAGGATACCGGAAAGCGTACCCACCAGTTGAAACTGATCAAACGGATGCCTCAGTTTAGTCCACAGGAAGCGCAGACCAGTTAATATATTGTCTGATTGAAAAGTAACCACCTCTGGGCACTGCCCGGTTATTGACGTAATTCATGCGCAGTGCCACCAGCAAGGCCAGTTCTCCATCCTCTTTTACATACCATCCGATCGATATCGGCGGTGACGCAGACCCGCTGGAGGTAAGATTGGTAAGGGCGCCTTCGCGGATGCCCTTGATCGTGTTCAGTAAAATTTCTTCGCCATTCGGAAGATCTCTTTTTATTTTCTTGCAGATCCTTTTGTATTCTCTTTGTACTGCTTTTACCGTTTGGGCGGTGCTGTCAAAAAAACCGGTGATCTGGTAAAAAACAAAGGTATCCAGTATTCGGTCCCGGCGCCGGATCACCAGTTCTTTTTCCCCCAGCAGCATTTCAACTCTCCGGGCACGGATGGCAAACGGGTTAAAGGTTTTGTAATCGCCCTGTATGTTAAAAAGGCTGGTATCTGTTTTATCTGTATCCTCCGTAACGGTTAATTGCGGATCTGTTTTAACAGCGTTCACAAAGTCTGAAAACCGCCCTGTAAACGGATTTACCCTGAAATACTCTTTCACTACTTTATAGAACTGGTCCTGTGCGGAAGCCGGCGCCGCAATCCCCAAAAAAAACAGGAAGGTAAGCAGGTGTTTCATTTAAAAAAAACAGGAATTAAGGCATTTCTTTGAACTTTTTCTTGTAATAGTCGATGGCTTCCGAAATAATAGACAACGCAGTCTCCTTGTCCTGGAAGGTGTCAATTTCTACTTTCTTGCTCTCAAGTACTTTATACTGCTCGAAGAAGTTGCGCATTTCCAGCAGGAAGTGATGAGGCAGCTCATCAATATTTTCGTAATGGTTTACAGAGGGATCATCAATGGCTACGGCAATGATCTTGTCATCACGCTCACCGCTGTCGATCATCTGCATATTGCCGATCACCTTGGCCCGCACCAAACAAAAAGAACGGATGGTTTGAGAGCAAAGTACCAGTATATCCAGCGGATCATGATCCTGTCCCAGGGTTTTGGGAATAAACCCATAGTTAACCGGGTAGTGAAAGGAAGAATAGATGACCCGGTCCAGCTTTAACAATCCCGTTTCTTTATCAATTTCGTATTTAGCACGGGATCCCTCCGGTATTTCAATGATTGCATTTACAATTTCCGGTGCGCCTGCTCCATAACTAACCCCGTGCCAGGGGTGTGTGATTGTTGCCATCGTATTCATGTTTTTTAGTCAATAAGGAATCGTCACTTCCTGGTCATCGATTCAATCAAAAATAACAAGTTTTTTAATCGGAATGTTTTTAAACCGCTATTTATTGTAAAGGGTTTATTTGTTGGGGTCGAACAGGTATTTAAAGTCTACCAGCCAGGCTCCGTCTTTTTTTACTACTTTCAGTGTATCCTTATTGTCTTTATAATAGGAGTTGGAATAAACGATAATGCTTACGGAATCGTTCAGCAGTTTGCGCTGGTGGATATTGATGGAGGCATCCCAGAGTCCCTGTTTTTCATCCGGGCTGCGTGGCATGCGGGCTACGGCATCCAGGCGTTCATCATTTGCCGAATCATGCAGCATATAGCTGGCCGCACTTTTAAAATTGCCTCTCAGAGCAGCCTGTATAAAACTGCGGGCGGCGTCAATATCCGAATCACCGGGCTCGTTTTTATCCGACTTATCGGGCAAACAGGCGGGCAATAAAAAAAGCAGGAACAAAAAGTAAAAACCAGTTCTTTTCATTCCTGCAAGATAAACAACTTTATGCTCTCTTACTGCTTATTTTGTCTTTTCGAGACTTTTCCGGATCTCTTCCACTTTTTTAGGATCCACATGTTTCAGCACGCTGTCCGCCATTTTTTGCGCCTGTTCCGAGTTCACCATTCCTTCGATCTCCTTTAACTTTTGGGGATCCATATTCTTTAAAACGCTGTCCGCCATTTTCTGTGCCTGCTCTACCTGCTCCGGCGAAACATTAGGATGCTCCAGGCCTTCGGCGCCGCCGTTTTCCTGCATTTTGCTCATGCCCATTTTCATGAGTGCTGCCATAGAAAAATCTACCTTCCACTGGCCATCTTCTTTAACCAGGGATATTTCAGAAGGGTCCTGTTTTTTGCTTTTGCTGCTTACTTTCACATAGGCCGTGTCACCGGAAATCCGGGGATCGCCGAATTCCACGTCTTTAAATTCTTTTGTGGGATCTGTTTTTTCGGCAGCCGTATCCATTTTCTGGGCCATATCCATTCCCTTTTTGATCATGTCCAGTGTAGATTTGCTGTCTTTCGTAGCCAGCTTTGCGGCACCATCGATATCTTTTTTTGCAAGCAGCTCAAAGAAATGAACCAGGACGGCCTTGGGGTCACTGCTCGATTGACATCCTGTGATACCCGCTACCAGCAGGACGAAAATAGGTAACAACTGAATAATTTTTTTCATAATGTAAATTGGTTTTAAAGTGCAAATGTAGGTACTTATCAGCCACCGTGTGCCGGATCACCAATATAAGGGACGTTTACCCTAAAAACACAGAGAGCTATTGTAGCGCCTTATAGTTGATTTTTTTTACCGGGGAAGTCCATTCATTTAAAAAAAGGTCGTCAATGGAAATGTAAACCGGTGGTCTTTGCCGCAGGATCACTGGAGAAAGGCGGCCATGCATGCTTTTATTTACGCATTTGAACACAAATTCCGAGCAATACATCCGGTCATCGGTATCGAAATTAAAAAACAGATCAAAGGGCAGCCCGTTTTTATAATGCTCCTGCACAGTGGTCATCAGCAGCTCCTGTTCTTTCCGGGCAAGCGCGTAGCGGTAAACGGCGATCCGGTCGGTTTCGCCCGGTTTGGAAAAACTGTCGAGCAGCTCCTTTTTTAAAGTCTGGCCGGGATTATAGCTGCCGCCGATGGCATGATATACCCATACCGTGTCATCGGCCACATCGATGATGCCGCAATGCGAGAACGAAGTGTCCCTCCGGTTGAATCTACGGGTGGCCTGGCTGGTAGCATCCGTTCCGTTCCGGAGGACCAGGTCTCCGGGATGTAAGAGCGGCTTCAGCCGGTTGAGCTCGTGTTGCACAGCGAGGGGGTAATAGGCCGGCGGAGCTGGTTTGGCCTGGCAGCCGGTAAGGAGCAGCAAAAGAAAAAGGCGGCCCCAAGGCCACCCTTTAAAGGTAAAATGGAATATTCTACCCCTGTTACTTTGTGTGCTCCCTGTTAAAGCGCTGTTCCTGCTCTTCATGTTCCTGATGATACGCTTTAATGATGGCCTTAACCAAGCGGTGCCGCACTACATCTTCTTCATCCAGTTCAATATGACTGATACCGGGAATGTTCCGCAGGATCCTTGACGCGGTTTGGAGACCGCTTTTCTGGTTACGGGGAAGATCCACCTGTGTCATGTCGCCTGTAATGATCGCCTTTGCATTGGCACCAATACGCGTTAAAAACATTTTTAACTGCAGGTCGGTAGCGTTCTGTGCTTCATCCAGGATAATAAAGGCATTGTCCAGCGTACGGCCGCGCATATACGCGAGCGGAGCAATCTCGATTGTCCGGGTGGTCATATAATAGCCCAGTTTATCAGCCGGGATCATATCATCCAGGGCATCGTAAAGCGGTCTTAAATACGGGTCGATCTTTTCTTTCAGGTCTCCCGGTAAAAAGCCCAGGCTTTCACCCGCTTCCACCGCGGGCCTTGTAAGAATGATCTTTTTTACCTGTTTATTCTTTAGAGCTCTTACGGCAAGGGCAACAGCGGTATAGGTTTTACCCGTACCGGCAGGCCCGATGGCAAAAAGGATATCGTTCTTTTCCGCTTCCTGTACGAGCTTTTTCTGGTTGGCGGTACGCGCGCGAACCGATTTTCCGTTAGGACCAAATACCAATACTTCGTTGGGGTTGCGCTCCTGGAAATGATCGATCGTTTCAATATCATCACCGCCCAGGATCTGGTCAAAATAGTTTTCGCTCAAATGACCATTGCGTTCGATATAGGATACGATCAGGTTGATCTTTTCTTTTGCTTCTGCAATCTGTTCAGGGGCGCCGCTTAATTTTATTTGTGTACCGCGGGAAAGTATTTTAAGTAGCGGGAATTTTTTCTTCAGGATATCCAGTTTTCCGTTGTTAACCCCAAAAAAATCGATGGGGTTCACTGTTTCCAGGTTAATAATTGCTTCTGTCAATGTTTTCCTTGTTTTTAGTTAAAAATCCTTCTTCTCAAATTTATACAACACTCCGTAAAGTACTGAATTTATTTTATGCACAGGGTGTGTATTTTGTTAAAAAGTTTTAGAGCATGAGATTTGTGACGCGAGAATTCAGATTCGAGAAATGAGATGCGGTAAACCTGGGCAACGGATATGGGATTAAATCTTGTTCTGTTTGTCTTTCCCGTTACTGACCTCCGAATCTGAATTCTCGGATCTCGATTCTCAATCCGAATAAATAATGTTATTTTGCCCCCAAAGTTTTTTATATGGCAATTATCGCGCCTTCATTATTAGCAGCAGATTTTCTCCACTTGCAACGGGAGGTTGAAATGGTCAATAAGAGCGAGGCAGATTGGCTGCACCTGGATGTAATGGACGGGATGTTTGTTCCCAACATCAGCTTCGGGCCAATGATCATTGAGTTTGTAAAAAAAGTAACCACAAAGATCTGTGATGTGCACCTGATGATTGAAGAGCCCTCACGGTATTTTGAGCAGTTTAAAAAAGCAGGTGCAGATCATATCAGCATTCATATTGAAACCTGTCCGCGGCTGCACCAGGACATCAGGCAATTAAAGGCAATGGGTTTAAAAGCCGGTGTGGCCATTAACCCTCATAACCCCGCCAGCCTGTTGAGTGATATTATTGCTGATGTGGATATAGTTTTGGTGATGAGCGTGAACCCGGGTTTTGGAGGGCAAAAATTTATCCCCAATACACTGAACAAAATAAGGGAAATTAAAAAATTGATTGTAGAAAAAGGTTCTCATGCGGTGATCAACATCGATGGGGGCGTAACCCTTGAAAATGCTGCGGAAATTGTTGCAGCAGGCGCCGATGCCCTGGTGGCCGGGAGTACCGTATTCAATGCGGCAGATCCTGTTGAAGCCATCCGGTTGCTGAAGCAGGCATAGATGTCCTTCTTTATTGAGCGCAGCAATTGGCACAGGGAGAAAGTGGGGTAACCCCAACGGTGGCTCCGGAAAATACCTGCAAGCTTTTATTCTTTGTGCGTAGAGGCGTTCCATAAATACAACAGAATACACCGGGGTGGATTTCCTTATAATGTATTGCGCGGTAGTCGTTACCTTTGTGACCTATTTATTATTACTTATTAAAAACAATGCTTATGTTAAAACGGTTTTTTCTCTTATTTTTTGTAGCGGGTTCCTGTAGTGCGGCTTTTGCACAGGTTCAGTTTGGTGTGCGCGCCGGTGTAAACTTTTCAAATGCGGTTGTTAAAGATGCTGACGACAACAAAATGCCGACCAACCTGTTGACGGGGTTTCATGTGGGCGTAACCGCCGACCTGCCGGTGGGGGATGCGTTTTCTATAAGCCCGGGTCTGTTGTTCAATACCAAGGGCTATCAATACAAGGAGTCGGTTAGCGGCGTTGCTGTAACGCTGAACCAGCATCCTTATTACCTTGAATTGCCCATCAATTTTATGTATAAGCCGGAGCTGGGCAACGGCCGCCTTTTATTGGGCGTTGGCCCTTACCTGGCCTATGGCATCAGCGGAAGATGGAAGGCTAAAGGAACTTCGAGCGGTACAACGATCAGCAAAACCGGTGATATGGAATTTAAGAGCGATGTTTCATCCACCGACAGCAGCTACCTTGATTTTAATAACCTTAAAACCATCCCTTATGCAAAGCCCTTCGATGTAGGAGGTGCACTGCTGATCGGCTATGAGTTTTCCAATAAGTTTTCCATCCAGTTGAATGGCCAGATGGGACTCATGAACATTGCCTACAAGATGGATGGAATCGATACCGGCGAACGGCTTAAGAATATGCAATTCGGACTTTCTGTGGGGTATAAATTCTAAGCAAAAAATAACGCACGAGTCATCTTGATTTTTTAAGATTGGCGCACTTATAAAAAAGGCCCCGGATCATTGATCCGGGGCCTTTAAGTATATACTGCAGCCGGATTTTACCAGCCTGGATTCTGATGTCCCTGAAGCGCAGGATTTACATCAATGTCTTCCTGCGGAATCGGGAAATAATAGTCCCTGCCTTCGTTAAAGACGCGTACATCTCCAACAGTGATATGGTTGGGGCTCGAAAAGGTAATGGCACCGGTAGTCATATTCACTTTGCCGGGCCGTACGCCATAGACCGGGCCGTTCATCACCTGTCCGCCGATCTTCCAGCGCTTGATATCATACCACCGCAACCCTTCAAAAGCAAGTTCTACTCTCCGTTCGTTACGCACTCTTTGCCGCAGGCTCTGTTGGCTTAAATCTGTTACGGGCGGCATATTTACTCTTGCCCGCACTTCATTGATGGCGGCAGCCGCCTGATCCAGGTTGGTGCCCTGCTCAATCAATGCTTCTGCATAAGTTAATAACACCTCGGCATACCGGAATACGATAAAGTTCAATCCCTGGGCTTCCTCCGGTGAATTATTGGTAAGATAGTCCGTGGGGGCACAATACTTGCGCAGGCAATACCCGGTTCTGGAACGGTTACCTTTTGAAGAGTTGTAGTATTCATCAGGCCCTACAGGTTCCAGGCTATTGAAGATACGGTCATTCCAGGTTTGGCCGGGATAGATGATCGATGCGTAAAATCTTGGGTCACGGTTGGTATACGGAGCGTCTGCATTATAGGAAGGATCATTGGTGATGGCCCGTCCGTTCTTTGTTTCATATGCATCAACGATGCTTTGCGTGGGGTTTACCGAGTTCCATCCACCCTCGGCTACGGTATACAGCGCGTCGATCCAGGAGCCCCAGGTGGGCGGGTTGTAAACCACTTCGAGGATCACCTCTTTGTTTCGTAACGGGTCGTCCTGGTTCTTTTCCCAGAACAGGCCTTCATAGTTATTATACAGGTCGTATTGTTTGAGATCGATAATGGCCTTGGCATCTTTTGCTGCATTGGCGTAATCTTTTACAAAAAGTTCTACCCGGGCTTTTAGAGCAAGCGCAGCACCCTTTGTAACCCTGCCGTTTTCGGCTGCACTACGGGTAAGAGGAAGCACATCTGCCACCTGGCCCAGCTCTGTAAGTACGAAGTTGGTGATTTCGGCCTCTGTGTTGCGGGAAAGGGTATTTTCTTCACCATATTGCAGCACTTTGGTTACTAACGGCACTCCGCCAAAGCACATCATTTTGCGGGCATAATCAAACGCCCGTAAAAAGCGCACTTCCGCTTTCATGATGTCTTTTTTGGTTTGGTCCATCTGGATCTTATCAATGTTGTCCAGGAAAACATTGGCTGACCGGATTCCGGTATAAGGAAAATACGTCCTGTACAGGTCGGCATATTTTCCGGTTAAAGATGGCGTTGCCGTTCCCAACGCAATAAAGTAAGGCAACTGGTTGGTAAACGGATTATAAGCGTTATCGGAAATGTCATCCATAATGATCGCATTACCGTCTTCAAAGAAGCCACTCATTTTTGTGTATTGATAAATGGCAGCCAGATTTTTAAAAGCAGCCTGCTCCGAGGTAAAATAGGTATCGGAGGAATAAGCATCAACGGGTGCCTTGTCCATCTTTATGCAAGAGGCCATCAAAAGCATGATGCATACAGGTAATAATTTATTTTTCATTTTCTTCAATTAAATCGGTGATTAAAAGGTAACATCAACTCCGAACGTAAAAATTTTAACCTGCGGATAACCGGCTGTAGCGCTGCCAACTTCCGGATCAATGCCCAGTGCTTTGGGTAGCTTAGACCAGGTGAACAGGTTTTGTCCGGAAACGTAGAGCCGGGCATTGCTCATACCGATCCTCGATAAAGCGGATGTAGGAATATTATAATACGCACGCAGGTTTTTTAAACGGAGATAGGATGCATTAAATAAAAACACATTGGAGGAATAATTGGAGTTGATGGTGTTGCTTACAGATACACGAGGAAGACGGGTGTTGTAGTTGTTTTCATCCGTCAAGGGATTATAAGAGTTGTCGATGGTCCATTGTGTAATGCTGTAACCGCTGTTAAACCCATAACCAACACTGGCTCCAAGATATTTATAAGCACCGGCTGCTCCCTGCAGCATGCCTCCGATACCGAAATTTTTATAGTTAAAATCAAAGTTCAATCCATAAAGCCATTTGGGTGCACTGGATTTATTCAGCATTTCACGGTCAGATGGATTGATGATCCCGTCATTTGTAAGATCTACAATTTTCTGATCTCCATATTTCTGCCCGTTTAGAAGCGTATAATTAGGATCCAGGAACTCAGATTTTGTTACCAGCCCGTTGCTCCGGTAGATATAATAAGCATTCAGCGGATAACCAACAGTATTTTTGGTAACACCGGACGCTGCAAGGTTAATACCTCCAAGATCCAGTATTTTGCTGGTCATATAAGTAAGGTTTCCATTGGCGTGAAATCCAAAGCCGCTTGGAATCGCTTTGTTAAATCCGGCCTCAAATTCAAAACCGTAGTTCCGCATTTTACCGATATTGGCAATATAGTCCTTACCGCCATGAACTGCTGATACCTTTTTGGTCATAAGCATCCCGTCTGTTACCTTATTAAAATGACCCAAGCTGAAAGTGATCATATTGTTCCACAGTCCACCTTCCACCGCCACATCCAGCACCTTTGTGCGCTCCCAGGTAAAGCCGGAGTTTTGATCCTGGATAACGGCCATGGGGATGATCAGCTGGTTCCCGAATACATAGTAAAGTTGTCCCCAGTAAGAATTTGTAGGCGGACCAAAAATGGATTGATAGGAATAGTAAAGCTGGTTGATATTTGCCTGTGTAATATCTGAATTATCGCCAGGGAGGTTCTGATTTCCCAGTACTCCGTAACTGGCTCTTAATTTCAGTTCAGAAAGCGTTGGTTTTAAACGCTGCATAAACGACTCTTCAGATATTCTCCAGCCTGCAGATGCAGACGGGAAAAAATCCCAGTTATTTCCTGGCGACAACCGGGAGGAACCGTCTTCCCGGAAA
The DNA here is from genome assembly GCF_021044425.1 of Niabella pedocola. GTDB lineage: Bacteria > Bacteroidota > Bacteroidia > Chitinophagales > Chitinophagaceae > Niabella > Niabella pedocola. The sequence goes on from NZ_JAJNEC010000006.1 coordinate 405,383, forward strand.
TTAAGTTCCAGCAGGTATTTGCGATCGTAATCGTAATTGACCCGGCCAAACAGACCCATAATGCCCCAATCGTAATCAATACTGCTATTGTTAATGCCATCAACAGATCCTAACTGCAAACTGCCCGACGAGTTATTGATATAATCTAACCGGGAGCCGCTCAGGTATTTAAATGTATGGTATTCCTGTTGACCTCCGAGGATCGCGCTCAGGTTGTGCGCGCCAAAGCTGGTTTTATAACTCAGGTCTAGTTGTTGCAGGTAATGGACGTCTTTAGAGCTCGATTTTTGAGAAGAGTTGGGGCTGGTGGGCGGGCCGGTATACCATACCAATGTATTTTTAAAGGCATCCTGTGTGTTGTCCGTATAATTGATACCATTGGTGAATTTAAGGCTTAGCCCCTTTACTATTTCATAGGCCAGGTTTACATTAGCCGTAAAATTATACCCTGCTGTGTTTACCAGTCCTCCTTCATAAGCCTGCCGAACAGGGTTACGCGTATCATTTGTAGCTGTAATATTCCAATCACCGTTTGCATTCTTTATAGAATCTACGGGCCGTTGCCGGTTAATAGCGCTGATAATTGATGAAAGCCCGCCTACTACGATAGATGTAGGTTCCTTACTCCGGGTATGACCGAGCGACAGCGCAGATCCCAGGGTGAAGCGTTTCCATTTGATCTCGGTATTATTCCTGAAAGAATAGCGTTTGTATTGGGTATTGATCACATTCCCATTTTGCTGCAGGTAACTGAAAGCGGCATTGTTTTTAATTGAAAGGTCTTCTTTACTTACACCACCGGAAATATTAATGGTATGCGAATGGGTAAAACCATTCTGATCAAACAAGGCGCCTCTCCAGTCGGTACTGGGCACAGCGCCCGATTGCCAGCCGTCCAACTGTGCCTGGGTAAACACTTTTTTTGATGCATCAAAATCCGGCTTCGCCCTCGTAATGGCGTCATACATGATAGCGGTGTTATAAGCATTTGCGTACCCGTAGGCGCTGGCTTCTTCAAATAGCTCTGTTGGTTTTTGAAATCCTACATAACCGGAGTAGGAGACAGAGGCTTTTCCAATTTTACCCTGCTTGGTTACAATAAGTATTACACCATTTGCCGCACGAGCTCCATATAGGGAAGAAGCAGATGCATCTTTTAATACGGATATGGTTTCTACATCATTCGGGTTTACCATGTTCAGCGAACCCGGGATACCATCAATAATAACCAGGGGACTTGTACCGCTCATTAACGTACCTACACCCCGTATATTGATGGAGGGATTGGCGCCGGGCTGCCCGCTGGGCACCGTAACACTTAAACCGGCTGCCTGTCCTTGAAGTGCGTTGGCCAGGTTGTTCACCGGGCGGTTTTGAATGGTTTTGGTATCTACCTGCGAAATAGAAGAGGTGATGGTTTTCCGCTGTTGATTACCAAAGGCAACAGCAACAACCTCCGATAGCATGGTTGCATCATCTTCAAGAACAATCTCCAGGAATTTGTTGTCGGTTACGGTAACTTCCTGCGTTTTCTTTCCAACAAAGGACACTTCTAATACTACATTTTGCTGACTGCTCTTCAGCTCAAATGCTCCTTCACTATTCGTAACGGTGCCTTCATTGGTGCCTTTCACCTGTACAGAAGCTCCGGCGATGGGCGCTCCTGTTTTATCGGTTACTTTGCCCCTGATGGATTGCTGTACCTGGAAATAGGGGAGTGAGGAAATCATCACTGATGCGTGTGTATGAACCCCTGTTATAAGGAAAAAACACAAAGCAATTATCTGAAAATGTGCTTTGCCGGGCGGGTGCGTGCTTTTTTTAAAAGCTGCAATAAGGTTGTTGCTCATTTGTATAATTTTTAATTAAGTATGGCATTGCTGTGTGAAAACACAGCTAAAGGCGGGCAAGGTATAAAAAATAAAATGTTAAAGTGGCTGTAATCTTGTGCAATCGGTTGCTCGTGGAACGTGAATAAAATCTGATAAAAAACGCTTTTTTAAAAGCAGTTGTAAATCAAAATTTTATAAATATGCGCAATTTTTGCGCATAACGATGAGTGGCGCTATATCGTGATATCGGGTTAGGAAACATCGGAGCCAAAAAAAAGCATGCCGGCAAAGACATGCTTTTCTTATAATATATGAACCAGGCTTAAACGCCGATCGCAATTTTTAATACATCTTCCATCCGGCTTACATAATGAAATTTTAATCCTTTTATAAAGCCGGGCTCTACTTCTTCCACGTCTTTCTGGTTTTGCAAACAAAGCATGATCTCTTTAAGACCGGCGCGTTTGGCCGCCAGTATCTTTTCCTTGATGCCGCCCACCGGTAATACCTGGCCGCGCAGGGTAATTTCGCCGGTCATCGCCAGGTAGGGTTTTACCTTTTTACCGGTTAGTGCGGATGCAATTGAGCTCATCATGGTTACACCTGCACTGGGGCCATCTTTGGGCGTAGCACCCTCCGGTACGTGTATATGGATATTTTTCTTTTGAAACAGCGTGGTATCGATATGATATTTTTCTGCATTTGATTTGAGATAGGTAAGGGCTGTGGTGGCACTTTCCTTCATCACATTTCCCAGGTTGCCGGTAAGGTGTAATTCGCCCTTGCCATCACTGAGGCTGGATTCGATAAATAATATATCCCCACCCACATAGGTCCAGGCAAGTCCTACCGCCACACCGGGAAGGTTTACCGTTTTATACAGATCATTGCTGTACCGGGGCCGGCCCAGGATCTCCTGCACGTTTTCTGTACTCAGGGGTGATTTTAAGGCCTGGCCCATAGCTACTTTTTTGGCCTGGTTGCGCATGATGCTTGCCAGTACGCGGTCCAGCTCCCGTACGCCGCTTTCCCGGGTGTAATCGGCAATCAGCTGCGCCAGCACCTTATCGGAAAAACGGATATTATTTTTGGCCAGCCCGTGCAACTCTTTTTGTTTGGGAATTAAATGGCGTTTGGCGATCTCGATCTTTTCTTCGATGGCATAACCGCTAAGATCGATGATCTCCAGGCGGTCGCGCAGGGCCGGCTGAATGGTTTGTATATTGTTGGCGGTGGCAATAAACAATACTTTACTCAGGTCGTACTCCAGCTCCAGGTAGTTGTCGTAAAAGCTGTTGTTCTGCTCCGGATCCAGTACTTCCAGCAACGCACTGCTGGGGTCTCCCCTGAAGTCATTGCCCACTTTATCAATTTCATCCAGCACAATTACGGGGTTACTGCTTCTTACCTTGCGGAGCGACTGAAGAATACGACCGGGCATGGCGCCGATATAGGTTTTCCGGTGCCCGCGGATCTCGCTTTCGTCGTGTAATCCGCCCAGGCTTAAACGTACATATTTACGGCCCAGGGCGCTGGCAATACTTTTTCCAAGCGATGTTTTCCCGATACCCGGAGGGCCCAGGAAGCAAAGGATGGGGCTTTTCATATCGCCCTTTAACTTGAGCACCGCCAGGTATTCCAGGATCCGCTCCTTTATTTTGGCCATACCATAATGATCATGATCCAGCGTTTTTTTGGCGTTGCCCAGATCATAAAAATCTTCTGTGTATTCCTCCCAGGGCAGGTCCAGCATCAGGTCTACATGATTATACACCACCGAGTAATCCGGTGTGCTGGGGTGCATCCGTTCCAGTTTTTCGATGCCTTTTTTAAAGGCTTCCTTTGCAGTTTCCGGCCATTTTTTGCTCTCGGCCTTTTTCTGCATTTCCTTTATTTCCTGGCTGTTGGTATCGCCGCCCAGTTCCTCTTTAATGCTTTTGAGCTGCTGCTGTAAAAAATATTCCCGCTGCTGTTTATCCAGCTCGGTGCGGGTTTTATTGGTTACCTTATTCTTTAGCTCCACAAATTGCAGCTCTTTTTGAAGCAACTGCATCAGGCTGCCCGCGCGTTCCCGGATATCGTTCATTTCCAGCAGCTGCTGTTTTTCCTCAACCGATGTATTCAGGTTGCTGCTTACAAAATGAATAAGGAAAGAAGGTTTCTCAATATTCTTCAGGATAATGGATGCTTCGGATGGAATATTGGGCGATTGCTGAATGATGTTGGTGGCCAGGTCCTTTATATTGGCAATATGGGCCTCAAAATCTGCATCGGTCGGCGTTTCCGGATCCTGGATCCTTTTAATGAGCGCTTTGAAATAGGGATCGTTGCTGTTTACCTTTTCAATGGAAAACTTATTCCGTCCCTGTATGATCACGGTAGTGCCGCCGTCGGGCATTTTGATCAGTTTAATGATCTTGGCAATCGTACCAATCCGCTCCAGGTCCTCCGCCTCCGGATTTTCCTGGTTGCTGTCCTTCTGCGCTACCACACCAATAAATTTATTGCCCTTGTAGGCATCGTTTACGGCCAGGATGCTCTTGTCTCGGCCCACAGTGATGGGCAGTACAACTCCTGGGAATAAAACAGTATTTCTTAACGGAAGGATTGCAATTTCATCGGGTACTTCATCCAGATTCTCATCCCCTTCATTTTCATTGAGCGGAATGATGGGTAAAAAATCCATCTCATCTTCCGGTCTAAATTGAATATCAAACTTCATAATCTTTTTTAACAGGACAAACTGGCATGGCCTGTTGGGCACGCCGGTTTTTTTTATTGAACATTTAGCGGGTCAATTGTAATGCCACAAACAAAAATGCGGAAAGATTGGCGGTTTTAAAAGTAAAAAATGCCCCAATATTGATGCCGGGGTGTATTTGATCCAATTCCGGCATATGCGCAAAACAGCGCAACCGGGATCTGATCCCGAAAAGAGTTCCTGTAAATATATTGATAACGAACTATTTGAAAAATAAGAGGCTCCGGGTATAGCGGCCGTTATAAGGCAAACCCTACAGCCACCTGCAATGCCTGGTTCTTCCATTTCTCCTGGTTGGGCAGATCGCTGACGTTGCTCAATCCCACCACGTACCGGCCGGATATCCGGAAGGCGCTAAACTTCAGCTGCACACCGCCTACCATTGAAAAATCTCCTTTTTTAAACGCCTGCTCACCGTTTTGCAGCAGGGTTTTGTTGGAGCTGGTTAAAACACTGAACTGCGGACCTGCTTCAATATGCAAAGGACCGGCCAGTTGCAGGTTCAACAGGATGGGAATGGAAAGATAATTCAGTTTTGCTTTTGTCTGGTCTTTATTAAACCCGGGCAATACATTGTTGAAGCTGGTATCCCGCGTGCTGGAAGTCTGGGAATAGATCAGTTCCGGGTTTACACTCAGTTTTTTCCCTACGCCAATCTCTGCAAAAAAGCCAACCAGGTAATTATAGTCGAATTCTTCCTTAAAACTCTTACCGTCGATCTTGGTAGCGTTTAACCCCGCCTTGGCTCCGATATGGAATTGTGCATGGAGGGTTACTGTAAAAAAAGTGCTGAGGATGAGAACGGCAGTAGTTTTTATTGTGCGTATCATAAAATGAGGGTTGTTTAAGCCATAAAATTAGATAAAAAATGGCAATGGTTCGCCAAAAAAGGATTGAATATTAATGAAATTCGAAAACAGTGATCTCCGGAAGAATACCCACCCTTCCGGGGTAACCGATAAATCCGAAGCCCCGGTTCACATAAAGTTTCTGGTTGCCTTTTTCATAAAGACCCGCCCATTGTTTGTATACATATTGCACCGGGCTCCAGCGAAACCAGGGCAGCTCCACGCCAAACTGCATGCCATGGGTGTGCCCGCTCAGCATCAGGTCGATGCCGGGGTACTTTTTATTGACCTCGGCATCCCAGTGCGAAGGATCGTGGCTCAATAAGATCTTAAAGGGGTAGTGATCACTTCCTTCGGCGGCTTTAGCCATATTACCGTAGCTGTGGAAACGGGCTTTACCGCTGATGTTCTGCACGCCGATCAACCCGATCTGCGAGCCGTTACGCTCCAGCGGCAGGTGCTCATCCAGCAACAGCCGCCAGCCCATTTTTCCATGAACCGATTTCAGGCGTTCCAGGTTGGCGTCTTTCTCCGCGGCATCTTTCCATTGGTGATAATCGCCGTAATCATGGTTTCCCAATGTAGAAAATACGCCCATGGGCGCTTTCAGGCGGGAAAATACTTCCATATAGTGCTCCATTTCGGAAGCAATATTGTTAACCAGGTCTCCGGTAAACACGATCAGGTCCGGCTTTTCATTCAGGATCATATCAATTCCCCTGTTTACGGCAGCCTTGTTGCTGAAGCTGCCGCTGTGTATATCGGAGATCTGTATCATCCGGAAACCGCGGAAGCCTTCGGGCAAATGGGAGTAGGATAAGGGCACTTTTCGGATCCGGTAATTGTATTTGTTGCTGAGCCCGTAAACCAGGCTGGAAAAAATGGTACCGCCGGCTGCAATTCCCATCCAGGTAAGGAAATGCGAACGGGAGATCGTTTCCGCATCGGCCCCCGATACTTCGCCCACTTCATTATTGGTTGAAAAGAACTTGCCGCCTACCCACTGCGCCAGCCGCCGGATATCGTCCATAAGAAAAAAAACAGCTGCCAGGATCTTGCCCAGGAACAGGGCGAAAATGATGGTAAAAATGATACTCCTGCGAAACTGACCGGCTTCTGCTGCCGGCAGGTAGGGAAGTACCAGCAGGGCTCCCAGCGAAAGAACGGTAATCCCCCAGTAGCTTACCGTAAAGATGGTGCGGTTCCGGGGCGTGGAATAGGCAAAAAGCGAGGACCGGATGGCTATGAAAATGTAAAGATCAATGAGCAGCATCACCAGTAACATAACCCACCAGAATGAGGCATTCCGCATAAAAGAAAGATTTAATCTGTCAAAACTATATAAATTTTGAGAATCGGGATTTGAGATTTGTGTATCCGGTAATGGGATCGGATTGAATACCTCGGAAACAGATCCCTTTGCTGCTTGTCTTTTATCAGTAGTTTTTAATGGCTCCTATAAGATTTTGAGCGGTGTTTTTATCCGTAGCGGATCCATGGACATCTCGTATTAACGTTGAGCTGGCAACCCGGCGCTGAGTGCCGATAGCCGTTGATTGATAACAAATTCCGGCAGATCAGGAACCTGATCTCAAATCTCCCCCGAAGCTTCGGAGCTCAGATCTCAATACTGACAGCTTTTCGGTTTTTATCAATTTAAGACTGCCAAATACTTTACATTTGCGTAATTGAAAATTTTTAGCATTTTTTGCACCAGTTCAGAGAGAATTAAGAAATATGGCAAAAATTATCGGAGTAGCAAATCAGAAAGGTGGAGTTGGTAAAACAACAACGGCCATTAACCTGGCGGCAAGTTTTGCCGTTCTGGAATATAAGACCTTGTTGGTGGATGCGGACCCGCAGGCAAACAGTACCACGGGAGTGGGCTTTGATCTGCAGAATGTCACACATAGCCTGTACGATTGTATGGCCAACCAGGCACCTGCCCGGGAGGTGATCCTGAAAAGCGATATTCCCAATCTCGATCTGATCCCTTCCCATATTGACCTGGTGGGGGCCGAAATCGAAATGATCAATTATCCCAGCCGGGAGATGGTATTGAAAAATATCCTGGAAGTGGTGCAGCAGGAGTATGATTTTATTGTAATCGACTGTTCGCCTTCACTTGGACTGATTACGGTAAACGCGCTTACGGCGGCGGACTCCGTGGTGGTGCCGGTGCAATGTGAGTTTTTTGCATTGGAAGGACTGGGAAAATTGCTGAACACCATAAAGATCGTTCAAAGCCGGCTGAATACGGAACTGGTGATCGAAGGTATCCTGATGACCATGTACGATTCGCGGCTGCGGCTTTGCAACCAGGTAGTAAGCGAAGTACGACGTCATTTTGACGATAAAGTGTTTGATACGATCATTCACCGGAATTCAAAACTGAGTGAAGCTCCCAGTTTTGGAAAGCCGGCGATCCTGTATGATGCCACGAGCAAGGGTGCCCTCAACTACCTGAATCTCGCAAAAGAGATCCTGCAGAAGAATGACATGACAAAAATTGCCAACGACGAGAAAATACTGGAATGATGCCCGGTCGACGTTCAATGTTTTAAGGTTCAACCTGTGGCTTTGAACCTTAAACCTTAAACTTTAAACAGAAAATGTCAACTACAAAACAAAATAAGGACGCACTTGGCAAGGGGATCCGTTCCCTGCTGGGGAGTATTGATGCAGAGCTGAAAAATACAGGTGGAGAGCAACTTAAAAAAACAGTGGTGGAAAACGCCACGAATATTTTAAGGATCCCTGTTGCTGATATCGAAGTGAACCCCAAGCAGCCGCGGCATGATTTTGATGAGCAGGCATTACGGGAATTATCGGAGTCCATAAAGATCCACGACATTATCCAGCCGCTAACGGTTTCAAAAACGGCCACCGGTAAGTACCGGCTGATTGCAGGCGAGCGCCGTCTGCGGGCTTCAAAAATGGCAGGGCTGGCAGATGTGCCGGCCTATATCCGCCAGGCAAACGATGCGCAGCTGCTGGAGCTGGCCCTGCTGGAAAACCTGCAGCGTGAAGACCTGAATGCGGTGGAAGTGGCCCTGAGTTATAAGCGCATGATGGATGAACTCGATTATTCGCAGGAACAGGTGGCTGAAAGAATGGGCAAGGACCGCAGTACCATTGCCAATTTTATCCGGTTGCTGAAACTGCCGCCTGATATTCAGCTGGCGGTACGCAGCGGTGAACTGTCGATGGGGCATGCCCGTGCCATCATCAATGTAGATACGGTAGAAAAGCAACTTTTCATCTTTAAGGAAATAAAAGAAAAAGGGCTTTCTGTACGTCAAACGGAGGTATTGGTACGCAACCTGTACAAGCAGGCGGGAGTGGCTAAAAAGCCGGTAAGCAGAAGCGGTCTGTCGTCTTCCTTTCAGCGGATCGAAGACAAACTGGCGTCTCAGTTTGATACCCGTGTAAAATTAAAGCACAGTACCAATGGCAGCGGACAAATCACTTTTGATTATTATTCAGTGGAAGAACTGAACAAGCTGCTGCACAACTTTAACGTATCCGTAGATTAATTAGTGCTTTATTTGCATCATGCAATTCCTGAACAAGATAATACTGCTGCTTTGCATCCTGGCAGGTACAACATTGCCCCTTTATGCACAAAATACCGATACCACGGGCATAAAGGACACGGTTCCTTTGAAGCCGGATTCAATAAAGGCTGAAACGATACTCAAGCCTGCAGGAAAGGCAAAAGATAAATATATCGACAGTGTGGCCCGTAAGGATCCACGCTACCGGAACCCCGGCACGGCCGCACTCCGGTCTGCCATATTGCCCGGCTGGGGCCAGGTATATAACCATAAAATATGGAAGGTGCCGATCGTATATGCGGCGCTGGGGATTACGGGCGGACTTTTTGTGGACAATTTAAAATGGTACAAACGGTTCCGGTATGCATTTACGGTGGCATCCAATATTGAGTTGGGAAAGGACAGTCTTACCGGGCCCAATTATCAAAAAGTATACGGTCAGTTAAAGCGGCCCTTCTTTGAAGGTCCCAACGGGCTGAATAAAGAAGGACTAAGAAGCAACCGGGACCAGATCCGGCAGGACGTGGATTATGCATTTGTATTCTTCCTGATCGCCTGGGGGTTGAACGTGGTAGATGCTACGGTGGATGCGCACTTAAGCACATTTGATGTATCACCCAAACTCAGCCTGCGGCTGCAGCCCGGTTTCAGTGAAATGGCCAATACCAGCGGACTCAGCCTGGTAATGCGGATCAAATAGGCGAAGTGCTGAACGCGAAATGCCGAAGATTGAAATCTCAAATCTCAAGCCTGGAATCTCAAATCTCAAATCTGAATCTCAAATCTCAAATCTTAAATGAATATTGCACTTATCGGATACGGAAAAATGGGAAAGACCATTGAAGCTATTGCTCTGGAAAGAGGGCATCAAGTGGTATTGAAAATTGATGTAAGTAATGCGCAGGAGCTAAATGCTGAAAACATCAGCAAGGCAGATGTGGCCATTGAATTTACGGGCCCGCACACGGCATTTGACAATCTTGTAAAACTGATCGGTTTCGGTGTCCCGGTAGTTAGCGGTTCTACCGGATGGCTGGAAAAAATGCCGCAATTACTGGAGGAAATCAACCGGAATAACGGCAGCTTCCTGTACGCCAGTAACTTCAGTATCGGGGTGAATTTGTTCTTCGAACTGAATAAAAAACTGGCAGGCCTGATGCACAAGCATGGTTCATATGCAGTGAGCCTGGAGGAAATACACCATACCGAAAAAAAGGATGCCCCCAGCGGCACGGCTATTACGCTTGCAGAGCAGGTGATGGATGTATATACTGAAAAAACAAAATGGGTGAATGATGTGCTGCCCCGGCCGGAGGAATTGCTGATCACGAGCAAACGTATCGACCCGGCTCCCGGAACACATACCATCACGTATGCTTCGGAGATCGATGATATTTCCATTACCCATACGGCGCATAACCGGAAGGGTTTTGCGTTGGGAGCGGTACTGGCGGCCGAATATATAAAGGATAAAAAAGGCGTCTTTTCTATGAAAGATGTGCTGGACCTCTGATAGGTTCTTCTTTACATGAAAATCGTGTTGCCCTCTGTGCTTACAGGGGGCAATTTTTATGAACATGCTCCGGTTTTAAAAGGGCGCTGCTGTTCCGGAAGCGCCGGATCGGGTATCGGGGGGGTGATGCGCTGGAAGACTGGAACGTTCCGAAAGTGACATGGGTTAATTTTTGTTTTGGATTTCCCGGAAATCCTTATTTTTAACCTTTAATGAACCTCGAAAATTAGTAATCTATTCGGCTAAATTTGTGAAGACCTGAAAATTTTATGTCATCGCTTAGCTGACGCGATGGGTTTATGAGGTTTCAACGATATTATTTCGTCACAGACAAAACCTTATGTATGGCGCAATTGACCGAACCTATGTTTAGCATTAACGGGACTCCGTTACTGCAGTTTACTTCGTTTTCCCTTCATCAGAGTATTTTTTCGCATCATCATTTTACGCTGGTATGTCCTGCGCAGTCGATTGACGGTCGAACGGGGATGTTTACGGCGTCCAAAGAGATGATTGGCGGCAGTTTTGGAGCCCGGATCAGTGGTGTGGGTCTTTCGGGGACGGTATTGTTCAATGGGATCATTACGGGAGTGGAAACGGCGCGTTTTACGGGGCATCACGGGGATGTGATCCTGACGGGTTACAGTCCTACGATCGTGCTGGACAGTGGTCCTCATTGCAAGAGCTGGGAGAAAAAAGCGTTGAAGAATATCGCGCAGGATGTGCTGAAGTTTTTCCCGGAGAACCTGCTGGAGCCGAAGGTGCAGCCGCTGTATGGAGAAACGTTGGCGTACACGGTACAGTATAAGGAAACGGCCTGGGAGTTTTTGCAGCGTTTGACCAGTACATATGGGGAGTGGTTGTTTTGGGATGGCCGGAGCCTGGTAGTGGGTCCGCCGCGAGATACGAAGAAGACGGAGCTGGTATATGGGCGTCACCTGTCTCGTTTTAATGTGGCGCTGCAGGCGCGGCCGGTACGCTCGCAGCTGCTGGCCTGGGATTACCAGAACAGCCAGGTGTACAGCAGCGAGCCACAGGGTGTGGAACAAAAGGCAGGTTTGAATGCCTGGGGAGAGCAGGTATACAAGGCGTCTCAAACGGTATATGGTACCCAGCCCAAACAATGGAATCCACGTTTTTTAACCAATAAGAAGCAGCAGGACGACCTGGTGAACCTGCGGAGTGCGGTGGAGAGCAGCAAGCTGGTGCAGTTTCATGGTCAGAGTGGTCATCCGGGCGTGTCGGTGGGTTCGGGGGTAACGGTAAGCGGGAGCAATGTGTTTACGCTGGGTACGGAGGGATATGGTGAGTACCTGGTAACGGGTGTGAACCATCATGTGGATGCGCGGGGCCATTACGAGAATGATTTTACGGCAGTTCCGTCGGGGATCAAGGTGGCACCGGTTACGGTACCCCGGGACCCGGTATGTGAAACACAGAGTGCGATTGTAACGGACAATAATGACTATAATGGTCTGGGTCGTGTTCGGGTGAAGTTTCACTGGATGAACGGCTCGGAGAAAACGCCGTGGATCCG
>NZ_JAJNEC010000007.1 GCF_021044425.1 Niabella pedocola
TCTCTACCCCACGACTTGCATGTATTAAGCCTGCCGCTAGCGTTCATCCTGAGCCAGGATCAAACTCTCCGTTGTAAATGAGTTTGACTTACTGACATCTAAAAATTCTCAAGAGAAAAATTAACGTGTCAAAAATCTAATGTTATTTGCTTTTTGACTTACCTTTTCGTTGTCACAATTTAATGTGACTGAATTGTGCTATTGCTTCCAAACTTTCAAAGATCTTTGCGTATTCATTACCCCTAAAAGGCAACTCCTACAACTTGCTAATACCACCGGATTTGAACCAGTATCGCGCCTTAATCGCTGTATCATCTATCTAATTTTGAAGAACTTGTGATCTCATTTCTCATCCCTCGATCACCGTTTGGGGTTGCAAAGTTAAAAACTTATTTTCAAACCGCCAAATTTATTTTTTCTTTTTCTTCAACTCTTTTTTAAGAACTATCCCGTTTTTCAATCGGGTTGCAAAGATACAATTCCTTTTCAAACCGCCAAAAAAAATTGAAAATTTATTTTAAACTTTTTTTGATCTAACTAATTGTATTCTAAGAACTTACCGGTAATTTTAAGGTACCGTTTGATTTGGGAGTGCAAAGATAGGAAGGATTTTGAAACAGGCAAATTTATTTTACTTTTTTTTCAAATATTTTTCTCCCGGCCTGTAGCAAACGGCCGCTATCATACTCCTGCCTTTAATCCTACCGCCATACAGAAACACATACAGAAAGGTATCAGCAACAGACCTCAGACCAAAGAAATGACGCCATCAGCAGATCTGTTTTTAAACAGATCCTACCGGTCAACAAAAGCTATTGCCATATACAGCCGCCACCCAACACCGATCCTTCATCGTTGCAAACGTTTCCCTTCCGCCCGGCACCAGAACGCCTCCTTTCAAAGAACGATTATCTTTGAACCATATACATACAACATGAAGATCGAAATAGTTCCCTACAACCCCGAATGGACAACGGATTTCGAAGCGCTGAAAAAAGAGCTCGCTGCAATCACCGGATTATGGGATCCTCAAATTGAACATATCGGCAGCACGTCTGTGGAAACGCTGGCTGCAAAGCCCATCATCGACCTGTTGGTTGGCGTAAAGCACATAAAGGATCTTGATCATCTACCGCAGGCATTGATGAACCGTGGCTATATCTACTATGAAACGTATAATAGTGCAATGCCCTATCGCCGCTTTTTCGTGAAATTACATACCGAACCCGCCGATCTATCGCTTCCCATCCGGATCCGGGAAGGCGACGTTATTCCTGCTGCGCTAAACGACCACCATCACCGGCGGGCACATATTCATGTACTGCCGCTTCAATCTGAACATTGGATACGGCATATCGCATTCCGCAACTACCTGCGTACGCACCCGGATGTAAAAACGGCTTATCAACAGCTGAAACAGGAACTGGGGTCCCTAGAATGGACCGATGGCAACGCATACAACGCGGCCAAGGATGCATTCCTTAAAACAGCAGAACAACATGCGGTAACCTGGTACCACCGGCACCATGCCGCTCTATAACAGGCGGATCACCTGCGGTCCACCTCCCCTTCAAATACAACAAATATGAATACAGCAACACTTAAACAAATGGCCCGCAGCATTACGGGTGAAAAACAGCTTAATGATTTTATAACGGTTGCAGGCGTAGGTGCGGCCCTGGAAACGGAAGCCGGCAATATCTACACCGGCATCAGTATTGACACGGCCTGTTCAATGGGCTTCTGCGCAGAACACAGCGCCATTGCCGAAATGCTGAAGCATGGCGAATATAAGATCAAAGCAATCGTTGCCGTCAACAGCAACGGTGAGGCGGTGCCTCCCTGCGGCAGATGCAGGGAACTGATCAGCCAGTTGTCCCGCTCCAATTTGCAAACGCTTGTTGAAGTGAGGGATGGCCTCCAGGTGCCGCTTTCAGAGATCCTGCCTTACGATTGGAAAGAAACCGCCGGCTATATATGGTAGCCCACTGCTCACCGGTTTATGTCCCCGCTTACCGTTCTGTTTTGTTCCGTTACCTGGAACAACTTCAGCCCGCCGGCGCTGCCCGTTAGTTTTGTTAAAAAAACAATGACGATCGACCCAATCATTAACGGCAAGCTGGATAAAATGGAGGCATTGTTTCAACATCCTACCCTTGCATTATTCAATGATCTTTTTACGGAAGATTGCGACTACATCACTTTTAACGGACAGCATCTCAAAGGCATCGAGGAAAATCTTCTTGCGCATCAGCGCCTCTCCGAAATGAAACTGTTTCGCGGGGCTACGCTGCAATACAGATCCGTACAGATCAAAGCCACCGGCCCCGATACAGCTATTGCCATTGCTACGGGTGGAATAAAATTCCGCTGGCAAAAAAAATTGCTGCAGAACCGGCTATCCATCAACACCAGCGTGTTCATCCGCCAGTCTGACGGAGACTGGAAGATCGCATCTTTCCAGAACGGCAGGATCCGCAAACCGGGGTTATTGCAGCGGCTGCTGACAAAATAAGTAAGTCTTTAAAATGACCCGCATACCATTTCGTTTTCAGCTACCCGTTTTATTTTTAATAAGGTTCCGTTCCAGTAAAAAGCCAGGTGTTTATAAATCGTATCTGTAGGAAATTGTGTAATCGTAAGTGATAACCGGGTTCCCGTGCCATCTGGAGTCAGGAGAAATTCAAATATTGAATAATTGCGCTCCGTTTCTTCGAGCCGCGACAGCGAACTCAGCTGGCTGTATCGAAGCTGGTACCCCGGCTCGGCCGCCAGAACGATGCCCTTGTTTTCAAATGGCAGATGATGCACGCCTTTAATGACCAGGGGCTGCCCTGCCTCCCATTGGGTAAGCACCTCCAGCTTCATTTCCGGATCGCCCATCCACTGCAGCATGAGCACCGGTACAGTAAGCACCTGCCAGATGCATTCCCTGCCGGCATTGATACAAATGCTTTTTTCTATAATTTGCGCTTCCATTGCTGACACCGCTTCTTGTTTCCGGCCCTCCGCCGAAATTATTTTTTCAGAATGCCCTTTTCGAGATTTTGTTGCAGCAGGTCTTCGGCAAATGCCCACAGCTGTTCAGAGCCCCGGGCAATCACTTTCTTTTTCATAACCACCTGGTCGTAACGTACATCAAACTCCTTCCAGGTACCTCCGTCATTGGATGTATTCTGAAGCAATGGTTCCAGCCGGTCTAAGGCCCTTGCAAATTTTGCTTCGGCAGTCTGCCCCGCTTCAAACTCCTCCCATATCGCAATAAGCGCTTCCGCCTGTGATTGCGGCAACATTCCGAAGATCCTGCGGGCCGCTTTTAACTCTTCCTCCGTATTGGTGTGATTTTGCTTTGTATCGTATATGAACACGTCCCCTGAATCAATTTCAACGATGTCATGCATCAACACCATTTTCAATACCTTCAGCAGGTCAACCGGCTCATTGGCATGTTCCGCAAGTATAATGGCCATCATTGCCAGATGCCAGCTATGCTCGGCGTCGTTTTCCCTGCGGTTACTGTGAAGCAGGCAGGTACGACGCAGCACATATTTGAGCTTGTCGATCTCTTTAATAAATTCGATTTGCCTTATGAGTTGTTCAATCATCAACCAAAGGTACAAACTCCGGGCGGTGCAGCGTTGCCCCTTACACTTTTTCTATCCGGCATGGCATTCGATGCATTCCAGTAATGGTACAGGTTTTATTAACCCGCGCCCAACGATCCGTTTCCGGGAATCACCGCGCTGGTGTAAGGGGCAAGCAATTTCCAGCCCAGGGTTTCGTAAAGTGCCCTGCCCTCCCCGGTAGCCACCAGCATACCCGTTGTAATACCGTGGGAACAGGCAATAGCAGTAAGCCGCTTCATTACAATAGTGGCCAATCCCCTGCGCCGATGTGCAGGTGCTGTAATGATACGATCATAAATAGCAGCATCATCTGCCAGGGCAATCCGCCCGCTGGCTGCGATGTCGCCGCTATCCGTAACTATATGCACCACCGGTACCGGGAGCTGCAGTGCTGTTTTCAAATGGTATCCCCGAGCAAGCGGAACATCGCCCTCAGGAACAAAACCGATTTTCATCATCAGATATCCCGGGGATTGGATTTCCCAATGTGCCGGCAATACAGCACTCACATGATCGGGAGGGGCGCACACCTTCAGAAAGACCCAGGGTTCCGTGATGATATTGCCCAGGTTCGTAAAAGCAGCTGTCATTCCGGGAAAAACATAGCGTTCTTTTTGTTCCGGCCATCCTACATGAACCCGGAAGCCACCCGGTATGGCAACCGGTGCCGTAACGCCGCGGGCCAGCGCCCAGCCTTTGATCCATGTGGCTACAACAGACCGGTTTGCAGACATAAAAATTATTGAGGGGTCACAAGTTCTTTAAAAGCACCGGTAAATTGTTCAAATGCCGTTCCCGTTGCTGCATCCGTGATTTGTCCCTCCCCGCTAACCTTGCCCTTCACACCCTGGATCAGCAAGGTGGTGCTTTCTGTAAATAATGCACCAACCGTTCGCATGATCATCTTCAGTTCTTCATGTCCTTTTACCCCACTGGCCGATGCGGTAACCAGGCCAACCGGCTTTTCCGAAAAGACCGTTGTAGCTACGCACCATTCAATCGCATTTTTCAAACCGCTGGGAATGCTGAAAATATATTCCGGCGTACAGATCAATACACCATCGGCCTGCTCAATCTCCCTGCGAAGGGCCACCACGGCTTCGGGTGGGTTGGCAACAGCAAGTTCAGGATCAAAATGAGGCAGGGTCTTTAGCACATTATACACCGTGATGGCAAAAGCTGCTTCTGTTTGCCGGGCAAAATTCAGCGCCAGCTTTTCGCTGCTGGAACCGGCGCTTGCGCTGCCAATGATCACTAAAATATGTTTCCGGTTTTCCATCCTGTTTTTTTATGCAGTGGCAATCCTGCTATTGTTTTAATCGAATTTAATAAACATCCTGTCAAAATTCAGGGTCATCTTTTTAAACTTCCGGATCAGATCCTGGCCAATATTTCCATAAACGGTTTCATTACTGACCGGCTCCTTTAATAAAGAAATACTGTCTAACTGAACATTCCTGCCCAGGATGCTGAATGTATGGCTGATCTTATAGCCCTCGTACTCTTTTTTTCCACCGGCACCTCCTAAACCGATCTTAACCGGCTTCCAGCTGCGGATAAGCTGCGGCTGTTGCTCCAAAAAGAAAGACCGGTACAGGATTGTATGATCGGCCCCGGTATCAAATGTAAAATGCCGGCCATCGATCTGGATCAGCGGCGACAGGCCATCAATAGCCATATTGGACGCAGTGTGGATATCGGTTTCCTTCTCCGGCACGATAAAGTAGCCGTCCTGAGTTACCTGTACCTCCCGGAGTGCTTCAATAACAGGAAAACCCAGGATCCCGTGGATCTGGTACCCGATCTGCGGAAATGCCAGTGCCTCATCCGGCAACACCAGAAAAACAACCTCTTCGATGATATTGTTGCCAATGCGCATTTTTTTACAAACACCAAGATCTGCTTTTACGGTATTACCGGTAAGTGCACCCACATCAATGCCCGCGGGGATCACCTCCAGTTTTAAGCTTTGCGCTGCCGACCGGGTAATGGTAGACAAATTTGCCCCGGTATCAAAAATACAACTCAGCGTATCGCTTTCTGTAATCATATCCAGGTTGTTCAAACCGGCTTTATCCTTTTCCATCTTTATGCGGCTGCTCCGCAGCTGAACCCGCTGTGGCGGCACCGGTTCCAATGCTGTCCATAACTTCAGATTATTTTCCAGGTCGCTTTTTTCCTCTTCCTTCAAAATTGTTCCATACCGGTTTAATAATTCCTGCACGGCGGTCTTAGCCGCTTTATACTGGTGCAGCTTTACATAATTATCTTCCCGGATCCGGTATAAGCGGAGTTGTAACGAATCCGGCAAACCGCCGCCGGCTTTTAATAACGGGCCGATCTTTTGATTTGATGCCTGCGGCCGGTTAAAGGCGTTGGACAGTACTGCTTCAATAAACTGCTGTTGCACGACAGAAAGTTGCCGCTGGTCTGCATTGTAAAGCGTACGGGCTTTAAAAAAATCCTTCTGCCCGATGGCTGAACAGATCATTTTAAAAGAAGTGTTTTCCATCTGTGCCCGGCAAAACACCGGTATCCCAACCACCAGGAATACTATTCCCCTCAGTAAAAAGTGTTTCATTGCATTTATATAAAAACCGGTCCACGCGCCCGTTTGTACTTCATAAAACTGGCGGTCTTGAGGATGCGCCTGCTTAGCCCGGTAACACACAAAAATAGCAATATTCGGCGCTTCCCTGTTCATCCGGCATATGCCGGATGGATACTCGAAAAACCGTTGCAACTTTTTGAACGCCTCACCGTTCCTTTTTTACCACAAGCCACACAAAAAGATCCGCATAGCCTTCAGGCATTCATCAGGGAACACCGGGCGGCCGGTTAAAAAAATATTTGATAGCTTAGCATATAAAATCCGGATTGAAGATGTTAGAATTTATAAAACAACCCTGGCCCTGGTATGTGGCCGGGCCCATTATCGGGCTCATCGTACCGGCGCTGTTATTACTTGGCAACAAACCCTTTGGGATCAGTTCTTCGTTGCGACATATTTGTGCGGCCTGTATTCCTTCCGGCATTCCTTTTTTCCGGTATAACTGGAAAAAGGAACGATGGAACCTGCTTTTCGTATTAGGTATTTTCTTCGGGGGAATGATTGCCGCGTATTTCCTTACCGACCCCGGACCGGTAAAGATTGCACCGCAACTGGCAACCGACCTCGCAAAACAAGGTATTACCGACTATCATAACCTGGTTCCCGCCGATCTTTTTAACTGGCACTCCCTGTTAACAGCCCGGGGAGCCATCCTGATGATTGCCGGCGGATTTCTTGTAGGTTTTGGAACCCGGTATGCCGGCGGTTGCACCAGCGGGCATGCCATTATGGGCTTATCGAACCTTCAATGGCCCTCGCTGGTAGCCACTATTTGTTTTATGATCGGCGGCTTCCTGGCAGCCAATGTATTACTCCCCTGGATCTTATCCCTTTAATAAAACAGCTTAGCAATGATCAAAGAAGACAACAAACAGTTTCCCAAACCTTCAGAAGATGAATTTACAGAGGAGCCGGCTGCTGATACCGGAAAGGAAGGCTTCCATATCCGCTTTCTTATTGCAGGGATCATTTTCGGAATTGTTTTTACCAAGGCCGAAGTGATCAGCTGGTTCCGTATACAGGAAATGTTCCGGTTGCAATCCTTCCATATGTACGGTGTTATCGGAAGCGCTGTTGTGGTGGGTATGATCTCCATCTGGCTGATTAAAAAATTTCATATCAAAACGATCAGCGGAGAAAGGATCGAAATTCAGCCCAAGAAGTTTAACAAGGGACAGATCTTTGGCGGATTGATCTTTGGCCTTGGCTGGGCACTTACCGGGGCCTGCCCCGGCCCGCTGTTTGCGCAGATTGGAACCGGTGCTACGGTGATTGTGATTACGCTCCTGAGTGCCATTGCCGGAACCTGGGTGTATGGCCGGTTCCGGGGAGAACTGCCCCATTAAAAAAACCTCCTTAAAACGCAATCTATTTTTGTTGTCAGCAGCCGTTCATCTCCATGTTAAAAAACCGGATCGTTATCATTGATGCCCAAAAAGATTTTACGGAACCAGGGTTTGCCTACTGGAAAAAACACCGCGCACTAAACCAAATCCATACCGTCGTTCAAAAGCTCAACCTCCTGCTGAAACAAACCCAGCCCGGCCAGGTTATCCTGGTTTACTCCACCTATCTTCCCAACCAGTTTGGGCCAGGGTTTTCAACCTGTATCCCGGGTACGGAAGGTCATCAAAGCAGCCTGAAAGACATTGGGCTTCTCCGGCAATTTGAAAAAACGGGACACAGTTGTTTTTCATCAAAGGGCTTTTCAGAGCAGCTGCAACAGGAACAGGTTGATCATCTCCTGCTCTGTGGCTTTCTTGCCGAATATTGTGTAAAAGCTACTGCACTGGATGCACTTTCAAGAGGATTCCGGGTCACACTTTGTCCGGACCTGCTGGGCTCCGCAGACGATAAACAGCAGATAAAGGAACAGGCACTAGCAGCAATGACGCAAAAAGGTGCAATGATCCATTGCCCCGGGTCCTAAACAGTATAACGCTTTACCTCCAATAAATGGGCGGCATCCTCTTTTCGATTCCAGTCTGCATGAATGGCCAGTGCCGCTCCTGCTGCAGTGGCTTGCGATACGGATGCGGCATATACTTCCATATAGGGAAAGGCCTGCGCCATCAGGTTCATAAAAATTTCATTGCGCGCGAAGCCGCCATCGATATATAATTGCTTCACCTCCGTATCATTCAGCACCAGCTCCGTGGAATGTTTTTGCTTTTTGACCAGGTGTTGTATCAAATCATGATAGGTCTTTTCCACCGTTTGCCCGTCCGAAAAAACAAATGACGAGGCCACAGCGGTATCATCTGCGGGAGCCGTTAGTTCCTGTGCAAAGCGGATTCCATGAAAATATTTCGGATTCAAATGATAGAAGGCTGCCAGTTTTTTCACCTCCTCTTCATGCTCATTACCGGCAAATAAACGCGAAGACTTCAGGGGCATTCCCTGGTAGGTAAGATAGGATAAACAATCCTGTTGCAGCTCCTTTGTGGTGAGCGGATTTTTATTAAAAGGATTCATGGAGATACTCCAGGTACCGGTAGACAGCAATACAAAGGGCTCCTTAATCATACACATATAGGGAATAAAAGCAGCCGAGCTATCGTGCAGCCCCACGCCGCATTTCAACGGTTGCCCTTCAATAAATGTGTCAATGGTTCCATCAGAAGGGAATAAAGGAGCCAGTTTATTACCGATGCCTTCCTCCGCCACCCATTGATGGTAATCGTTCCTTCGGAAATTCCATAAAGCGGTATGACAACCGATACTGGTAATGTCTGAAAATAATTTCCCGTGGGTGAGAAACCCCAGGTATTGAGGCAGGTGCAGGGATCGGTATATTTCTCCGAACAAATGCGGTTGTTGCTCTTTTATGCGATACAGCTGTAAACCCGAATTCAGGTTGCCTAAAATGGGGGATGCTGTTTCTGTTGCAAACTGCTCTCTTCCTCCATGGCGGTAGTAAAACAGATCGCCCAGGTCTTCCGGAAAAGGCTTCAGGTAGTTATATAGTGGTGCTAACGGCCGGCCGGCCGCATCTATGTGTACAAAGCTGGCGCCATAGGTAGAGAAATTGACGGCCCGAACCTTTATAGCAGGGTCTTTCAGTTTTTCCGCCAGCTTACGCTTTACCCAATCACCGATTGCATGAATATCATCACAAGGGAATCCATCCTCATCTCTTGTTTCATAAAAGCTTTGCATTTCTTCTTCCACGATCTGGTAATCCTCGTCGAAGAAAAAAAACTTCTTATTGGTCTTCCCGATATCAAATACCGCTATTCCCGGAATGGCACTCATTTATATGTCAGATATTAGTTTTCAGCAATCTGATTTCAGACTTCAGATTCCAGACTTCAGATTTCAGATTTTTGCTCTCAGCTGACTGCTGAAGTCTGATGGCAGACCATTTACAGCCCCGTTGCCACGGCATTTTCTCCCCGCTCGTTCACCAGCTGATCCCGCACTTTTAGCTGACGGAACAGGGCGATAGGATCCAGGGCTGCACCGGCACGCAGGCGGGCCTCCGCCAGAATGGGGCGCACATCTGTACGGTATGCCCCCTGAAGCAGCTCCTGGGCCAGCGTTACATCATTATTTTCCTGTGCGGTTTCCAACTGAGCCGCATCCACCAGCAAGGCCTGGGCATAGGCAATCTTAATGGCTTCCACACTTTGCAGCAGGTCTTCCAGCGGATCTTTTACATTATGGCTGGCATCGATCATCCATCCCAAACCGGTAGCATGATCCATGCCCCTTGCGTCCATGCCGTCTACCAGTTCTTTAAAGATCAGGAATAGCTGGTAAGGCTTAATGCTTCCCACCGTAAGATCATCATCGCCATACTTACTGTCGTTAAAATGGAATCCACCGAGTTTTTTTTCATTCAGCAGCAAGGCTACGATCTGCTCTATATTTGCATTGGGCAGGTGATGCCCAAGGTCTACCAGGGTGTATGCCTTTTCACCCAGTTTGCTGGCAAATAAGAACGACTGTCCCCAATCGCCTACGGTAGTTGAGTAAAAGTTGGGCTCAAATGCCTTATACTCCACAAATACCTTCCATTGCTCCGGCAATGCATCATAAATTTCGCCAAGGCTTTCCAGTGTATTATTAAAGGCCTTACGGAAACTGAGTTGTCCCGGGAAACAGGATCCATCGGCCAGCCAAATAGTTAAGGCTGCGGAACCCAGCTCCTGGCCGTATTTAATCACTTCTATATTATGCTCGATCGCCTGTTTCCGTACCGCCTTATCTATATGCTGCAAAGAACCATATTTATAACTATGTGCCTGTCCGGGCTGATCCTGGAAGGTATTGGAGTTCATCGCATCAAACTTCAGGTCCAGTTGCGTTGCCAGTTGTTTTAATGCCGTTGCATCTTTGGGTATATCCCAGGGTATGTGCAATGAAATGGCGCCGCTTGACCGGTTAAACTGGTGCAGCAATCCTACATCTTCCAGTTTCTGCTCCAGTGTGGAAGGCGCTCCCCTGCCGGCAAAGCGGCCAAAACGCGTACCGCCGTTTCCAAGGGCCCAGGAAGGAATGGCCACCTGGAAGTCCGTCAGCTTTTTAATGACGCCCTCGATCCCCGGAATGTTACCGGAGATAAATTCAAAATTCCGTTGATGTTGTGTCAGCAATGCATCGTTATGCTGTTCGATCTGAGTTTTTGTCAGTAACATAAAAAAACTTTATATCGGTTTAAACATGCAGCC
Source organism: Niabella pedocola (assembly GCF_021044425.1). Taxonomy (GTDB): domain Bacteria; phylum Bacteroidota; class Bacteroidia; order Chitinophagales; family Chitinophagaceae; genus Niabella; species Niabella pedocola. The sequence goes on from NZ_JAJNEC010000007.1 coordinate 10,911, forward strand.
CAAAAAACAACCGGAATCCGGTGCTGTTTATAAGCTGCTGTTGTTTTAAAGATCTTAAAAAAACGAGTTGACCGATTAGAAAATCATCAACTCTTGTATTGCTTGTTATATGAAGACGTTGTTATCGTAAAAATGCAGCCGCTACTCCTCCATCTACATTCAGCACATTACCCGTGGATTTATTCAGCAAGCCGCTTACAAAGATAAAGCAGGCATTGGCAATATCCTCCGGAAGAATCATTTCATTCATCAACGTACGTTTGGCGTAATAGGCCGGCAGTTCCTCCACGGTAATGCCATATGCCTTGGCACGCCCTTCGGCCCATCCTCCGGCCCAGATATTGGAGTTGGCGATTACAGCATCCGGATTTACCGAGTTTACGCGGATTTTATCAGCACCCAGCTCTGCAGCAAGCAGCCTGGAAAGATGTGCCTGCGCCGCCTTGGCCGAGCCATAGCCCGCATTATTGGGACCAGACACAATAGAATTTTTAGAAACGATGTTGATGATGTCGCCCCCGATATCCTGTTTGCGCATTACGGCAACCGCTTGTTTGGAAACCATAAATTGGCCCTTCACCAGGATATCATATAACCGGTCCCACTCTTCAATGGTATGGTCGGTTATAGATTTGGAAATGCTGATGCCTGCATTGTTCACAATGATATCCAGCCCGCCAAATGCTCTTACGGCTTCATCAATGGCTGTTTGGATCGAATCATTGCTGGTTACATCCAGCACCACTGAAGCTGCGGCATCCCTGCCAAATGTTTTTTGAAATTCAGCCGTTGTTTCCTGTACCCGTTCCGGGTTGATGTCGTTGATGATCACACAGGCGCCCTCTTCCGCAAACTTCTGGGCAATCGCTTTTCCGATGCCACCGCCGCTTCCGGTAACCAGTGCAATCCGGCCGCTCAATGGTTTGGGTTTCGGCATGCGCTGCAGTTTGGCCTCTTCCAGTAACCAGTATTCAATATTGAATGCCTCCTGACGGGGTAACGAGGTGTATTCTGAGATCGCTTCGGCACCGCGCATTACGTTGATGGCATTGGTATAAAATTCTGCGGCTACCCGCGCTGTCTGTTTATCTTTTGAAAAGGTGAACATGCCCACCCCCGGATAAATGATCACCACCGGGTTGGGATCCCGCATAGCCGGACTGTTTGAGTGCCTGCAGGTTTTATAATAATCCGCGTACATGTTGCGATAAGCTTCAAACAAGGGCGCTATTTTTTCCTTAATGGATGTTACATCTTCCAGATCCTCATCGGTAGTCAGGTTTAACACCAGCGGACTGATCTTGGTGCGCAAAAAATGATCGGGGCAGGAAGTACCCAACGGAGCCAGGCGATCCAGGTCGTTGGAATTGATAAACTGCAATACCCGTTCGTCATCCGTAAAATGGCCCACCATTTTGGTATGAGAGGAACAAAACCCCCGTAATACCGGCGCCAGTGCAGCTGCCTTTTGCAACCGCTCTTCTCCCGGTAACGCCGCCCGTTTTTCCCCGCCAAATACCGGTCCCGTTTTCCCCTCGTGCTGCTCAATGTATTCAGCACATTTTTCAATAACCTCCAGGGTGTTCAGATAGCTTTCATAAGCGGTATCGCCCCAGGTAAACAATCCATGCGAGCCCAGCATGATGCCCCTGATTCCCGGGTTTTCGTCCAAACACTGTTTGAGCTGCAGGCCCAGGTCGAACCCCGGTTTCTGCCAAGGAACCCAGCCAATGGAGCCTCCGAATAATTCTTCCGTGATCTTCTTTCCATCCTTTGCTGCTGCAATCGCAATAGCGGCATCGGGATGCAGGTGGTCAATATGTTTGAACGGCAGAAACCCATGTAACGGTGTATCAATAGACGGAGCCTTGGACGCCAGATCGTAGATACAATGGTTAAAGAGTTCTACCATTTCATCTTCATGTTCGATCCCTCTGTAAATCGCTTTGAGGCTTCGCAAACGGTCTACATACAATGCCGCCAGTCCGCTCTTCTTTAATGTACCCAGGTCGCCGCCACTGCCCTTTACATACATGATCTCCTTTTCTTCATTAGTAAGCGGGTCTTTTGCCATTACCTTACAGGAGGTATTGCCGCCTCCGTAATTCGTAAGACGGAGATCTGCACCCAATAAGTTGGAACGGTAGATCAGCAATGCCACTTCATCACCGGCCATTGCTGCTGCAGTGGCTTCATCCCATAAATAACTTACATGCTTAAATGTTTTCGCTTCTGCGCTCATATACTGATGTTCTTTTTATATTTTATCTTAATGAATTCCCGTAGCCTACCAGCAACACCGATATCAAAATAATGATGATACCCAGCACTACTGTAGTAAAGGTTTTTTTACTGACACCTTTCCATTCTTTCAGGATCAATCCCCATACATTGGCGATCAAAATAATAAAGGCCATATGCAGGATCCAGGAGCTTGGACCATTTCCCAGCTTGCTTTCTCCCATCCCGTAGAAAAAGAACTGGAGGAACCAGGTGGTACCGGCCAGCGCACAAAAAATGATATTGGACAGTAACGGAGTTTTACGGTTGGTATAATCCCCAAATGTTTTATTGCGCGCGTTCAGGATCAGGCACCAGATCAGGTTGGTGGTAAGTCCACCCCACAGGATCACTACATAGGATACATTATTCTGGTAAAGGAATTCGCCCTGGCCCGGATGTGCTGCTTTCCACAACGCATTGGCCGCATCCGCCATCGGTTTGCCAGCCTCAATACCAAAGTTGAAACAGGCACTCAATACCCCGGAAACGATCGCCACCAGTATGCCCAGTCCGAACTTATATTCATCCTTTCCTGAAAGATGATCGGCTTCCTTGATGGCCGTATTTTCAGCACCCGCATCACCGGCTGCCGGTGCCGCAGTCAGTTCTTTTTCTTTGCGCATACCGGCTTTCCCCGAAACAACGATCCCCATGATACAAACCAGCAAGCCGAGCATCACAACCCGTCCCCAGGTGGTTCCAAACAGCAAGCCGATGGTATCTTTTCCATCAGTAGGGTTCAACTGGTAATACAATGCAGGAATCAATGCCCCAAACACCATACACAGTCCCAGGATAATACTGCTTCCCAGGGATACACCCAGATAACGGACCCCTAGGCCGTAGGTCAGGCCGCCAATACCCCACAGCAATCCAAAAAGATAGGCATAACCAATAGTAGTACCTCCTGCAGTCTGGATGATTTCCCAGAAATTAGGAATGGTAAGCCAGGCTGCCAGGGGCGGTACAATCAGCCAGGAAAAAACGCCGCCGATCAGCCAATACGATTCCCATGACCATCCCTTTACTTTTTTATAAGGGATGTAAAAACTCCCGGAAGCAAACCCTCCGATAAAGTGAAATATAACTCCCAATAGTGCGTTCATGAACTTCTTTTAAGCAATCATTAAAGCTCAAAAATATCCCGTTTAAAACAGACTACCGTCATGTACTGTCATGCTTCGCGTGTCCTTTAACAAAATCTTAAACCGGCAACGATTGCACAAAAAAAACCGCTCCCTGCGGGAGCGGTTACATTCATACATTCTATCTTATCCTTAGAATTTATAGCCTATTGAAAGACCAAAATTGTTGTTCTTTAATACCTCGTCCGGTTTACGCCCGTCAGACTTTGGTTCCAGGTTTGTAAGCCCCAGCTGGCCGTTCAGTTGTACTGAAAAACGATTCGCAAATTCATAACCAAATAGCAGGTTAGCTCCTACGTCAGCCCGTTTACCAAATGTCATTTTACCCGGGTCATCACCAAAGTCGTTATAGTCGTTTGCAAATTCCAGTTTCCCGGATTCGGTTCCGTAGCTATTGGTAACCCGTTTAAACTTTCCGCCCAGGGCATATGAAAAATAAGGGCCGGCCCCAATCAACAGGTTTCCGTTTCCTGCAGCAGGCTTAAAAATAAAGTTCACCGGCACTTCAAGGTTGTAGGTATTCAACCGGGTATAATCACCCGCATCGGCCGGAGAATAAGCATCGGAATTAAAGTATTCATGTGCGTTTTTTTCCAGCTTGGCCCCTTTCATACTGAACAAGGCACCGGGCTGGATATAAAATTCGTCTGCAACCGGAATATCGAAGGTAAGACCCGCGTTAAAACCGGGTGTAAGTTTGGCTCCATTTACCGTTTTACCATCTGCATCTTTTATGGTAAGATTGGAAAGATTAACGCCCGCGCGCACGCCCACTTCTACCTGCGCCATAGCAGCGCCGGAAATGGCAACGGCCGTAGCAAGCAACAAGGATTTCAGAACAAGTTTACTTCGTTTCATAACTTAAGAGTTTTATTAAATAATCACCTGGTACAGACCTTAAGACATTAATTATTAAACAATAGCTGCGCCAATATCACCATCCCGCCACTTTTTAAACATTCCTTTGCATTTCGGGACCCGCAAAGTAAATGTTTTCATAATTTTTTAAACCATTCCTGACAAAAAAAGATCAACATCCTGTTGATCTTTTAATATACGATTCCCGTTCTGCCCCCGAAAACACCGAAGCGAATGTCTCCGGGCAAATCCGGTCCTGGTCGTTCATCTACCTTTGAACCTCTTTAACTCTTTAACGCCGTTCCCGTCTGCCGGCACCGGTGCCAGCGGTTGTATTGCCTGTACACGTTTTACCGGCGCTACTCTTTTTTCTGTGGGAACAGCCGGAAGCGATTCCGCTACAAACTTCAGCTGTTGTTTCGGAACGCTCACAAGGGCGTCGCCGTCTTCAGCAACGAATATAGCCGGAGAAGCCGACACGGCCGGTGTTTCCGTTGGTACCGGTACCGTTGGCGGTGGCGGCGGCGGAATTTCTACCCCGTATCTGCTTTCAAATGCGGCTTGCTTTTCCGCACTGCTGATATCCGCTCTTACCGTTTTCCCATTCTTGTATGTTAAAACGGCTACTGCCTTCCCCTGAGGTGCAATTACACTAACCCCTTTAATATCCTCCGGCATCTTTTGTTCTTTGGGCGCTTTTGGTGGCGGCGGGGGTGGTGGTGGAGGTGGAATTTCTACCCCATATTTGCTTTCAAATGCGGCTTGTTTTTCCGCACTGCTGATATCTGCTTTTACCGTTTTTCCGTTCCTGTATGTTAAAACGGCCACCGCCTTTCCTTTGGGTGTTATTACACTAAGGCTTTTAATATCCTCCGGCATCTTTTGTTCCTTGGGTACTTTAGGCGGCGGTGGCGGAAGCTCCTGCGTGTATACCCGCTCTGCAAATGTAAAAATAAGCAGGACCAGTACCGGCGCCACTACGATGGCCTTTATGCCCGTTCTGAACCGATTTGTTTCTTGCTGTAACATAAGTAACCTTTTTTTTGTAGTTAAAAAATAGAAACTGCTTGCAAGCGGTATGGATTGATTTACGTAAATACTTTTTAGTAACAGTTGCTGGTAAGCCACCCGTTGTTCCTGTCCCCCGGCGGCGGCCTGGTCTGCCAGAAACTCGTGATTGAGCCGGATGGCCCTCCGGTATAAGCGTAAGAAGGGATTGAACCACATCAGCGCACCCATAAATTCTGCCAGCACAATATCCCAGGTATGTTTTTGACGCACATGTGCAAGCTCGTGTATAAGAATAGCCGTCTCGATCCTTCGGGAATCAAAATCCGCCTTGTTCAAAATGATATAATTAAAAAAGGAATGCGGTGTTACCGGCACTTCCGGCAATACAAGTGTTGCCCCTTCAAAAACACGTTGCTCATTTCCCTTTAGTCTTTGCTGCATCTGGTACAATTGCCACACAAAACGCAACAGCAATACCACACTTACCACTCCGGCCGCCGCAAAAGCCCATTGCGTCAGCAGCTCCGGCCAGGAAACGATTTCCGGAACCGGAGAAATGACCGCTCCTGTTGACGGCTGCAGCACTACCGCTTTCAGCCGCACTTCTATTACTGCCAGTGGAATCAGAAAGGAGCACAGCATAGTCCCCAACAGGTAAAACCGGTTAAACACAAGCATCTTTTCCTTTTGCAGGAAGCCGTAGTAAAAGGCATACAGTAACCCGCTGCAGGCAATGACTTTTAGAAGATAAAGGATCATTTTTTCTTTTTTGAATCAGACAGTGATTGAATTTGCCCATCCACGATCTTCTTTAATGCTTCCAGCTGCTCCCGGCTTAGCTTCGCTTCTTTTGTAAAAAACGAAGCAAACTGCAGCACGGAATCATCAAAATAGTTTTTGATCATGCTGGTCACGTGCTTCGAAAAATAATCGGCCTTTTTGATTAAAGGATAATATTCCCGGGAATTTCCATACTGGGTATAACCGATCACCCCTTTATCGGTCATGCGCTTTAAGAGCGTGGCTACGGTTGTACTGGCAGGCTTGGGATCCGGAAATGCTTCGATCAGGTCTTTCATAAAGGCCTTTTCTGCTTTCCAGATATATTCCATTAACTGTTCTTCTGATTTTGACAACTTAATCATTCTACAAATATAGACTTGTTTCTACAAATGTAGAATAAAAATCAAAACGAACAAATTTTCTTTTATACCTATCACCGAAGCACTGCGTTCCTCTCCGGCCGGTACACCGACCGCTTCTCTTGTGCTATTGAAATTGAAAGAGGTACAGTCATCTACAGCCCCAAAAAGGTCTGTGCGCCCGTGGTAATAATCGCAGAAGCACAAAAAAAGCCCCCGCATTACGGAGGCTTATAACGTTAGGGTTATGGTATCAATCAGGCATCTATAGCTATTCCTACGGGCACCGGTTCCTTCCAGCTTAGCTGCAGCAGTTCGCAGGTTTCTGTACGCACCTGGTAGCGCAGTGTTTCGTTCTCTTCCAGGTTTTGTCCTAAAGACGGAATCATGGCTTTTAATTTTTCATTCCATTTTCCGTTAAAACGGTCGGGGAAACAACGCTCCAGTAATGTTAGCATAATGGATACCGATGTTGAAGCACCCGGAGATGCCCCCAGCAGGGCCCCGATGGTGCCGTCTTCACTGGTAACGATCTCCGTTCCGAATTGTAAGGATGCGCCTTTTTCGGCATCTTTATAAATGATCTGTACCCGCTGGCCTGCTTCTTCCAGCTTCCAGTCCTCCGTTTTTGCCTCCGGGTAAAATACCCGCAACGCTTCAAGACGGTCTTCAAAAGACAGGCTGAGCTGCTGGATCAGGTATTTTTCCAGTTCATAGTTTTTAAGTCCTACCCGCATCAGCGATACAATATTCCAGTATTTGATGGATTCAAACAGATCCCAGTAAGAACCTTCTTTGAGGAATTTCGTGGAGAACGTAGCAAAGGGGCCAAACAGGATGGAGGTTTCCTCTCCCATTACACGGGTATCTAAGTGAGGCACGCTCATAGGCGGTGCGCCTACTGAAGCCTGCCCGTATACTTTTGCATGATGCTTGGCAACTACTTCCGGGTTACTGCATACCAGCCACTGGCCACCCACCGGAAACCCGCCATAGAGTTTACTTTCGGGAATGTCGCTATCCTGCAGCAAATGCAGCGATCCGCCGCCTGCGCCGATGAATACAAACCGTGAGTAGTAGATCACTTTTTCACCGGTAGAAAGGTTTTTTACTTTTACTTTCCACCTTCCGTCATCTTGCCGGATGAGGTCATATACTTCATGCAGCAGGTGCAGTTCCGTATTTCCTCTTTCAACCATATTATCAATAAAGATCTTCGTTAACGCGCCGTAATCCACATCCGTTCCCAACTCCGTGTAGGTTGTTGCAATTTTCTCCGAACGGTCGCGTCCTTCAACAACCAGCGGTATCCAGTTTTTGATCACCTCCGGATCTTCTGAATACTCCATTCCCTTAAACAATTCGAATTGCTGCAAGGCCTGGTACCGCTTGCGGAGATAGTTTACATCATTTTCTCCACGCACAAAACTCATATGCGGCACGGTGCGGATAAAATCTTTCGGATCATCGATCTGCCCATTCTTAACCAGGTACGACCAAAATTGCTTGGATTGCTCAAACTGTTCAATAATATCCAGCGCCTTTTTAGTTTCAATACTCCCGTCTTCCCTCTCAGGTGTATAATTCAGCTCGCATAAAGCGGCGTGACCGGTACCTGCATTGTTCCAGGCGTCTGAACTTTCCCCGGCCATCCGGCCCAGGCGTTCAAAAATATGAATGGAATGCCCCGGTTCCAGCTCATTGATAAAAGCGCCTAATGTTGCGCTCATGATCCCTGCACCAATCAATACTACATCAGTATCTATTTCTTTTCTTTTAGCCACGTTCAGCGATTTTAGTCCTTAAAATGTGGTGCAAAATTAAAAAGAACTGGAGAAAATATAACTTTCGAAAACGTTATACTTTTTATTTATTAATGAAAAAAACAGTCATTTTCTCCCGGTAGTACGAACAGTCGTTTTATTATGCCCCACAAACCAGGCATTTTACCGGACGGGCAGGCGCATTGGTTGTCTGTAGCCGCCAATGATTGCTCACGGATTACACCAGCTGCCATAGAAAAAACTAGAATCCGCTGTGTGCATCTGGGAAATCTGTGCGGGAGAAAAACTACAACCCGCCGTCCGCCCGGACATCCTCCTTCTTGCTGCATTCCTTTCTGGCAGAGAAAACCTATATTTAATGAAAAAGAAAATGATCTGGAAAAAACCCGTTGCACTGGATGAGTTGAATCATACGCCCGAATATATGGGCAGCTATCTCGATATACGATTCACCGGGGTGACAGACGATACGCTTACCGCCACAATGCCGGTTACCCCAAAAGTACACCAGCCCTATGGCATTCTTCATGGCGGGGCTTCGGTGGCACTGGCGGAAACAGTAGGCTCTTATGCCAGCAGCCTGGTAGTAGACACTGCTCAATTTATGGTGGTAGGCATGGAAGTAAATGCCAATCACCTCAAACCGGTAGCTTCCGGTATGGTTCGGGCAGTTTGCAGTCCGCTCCATTTGGGCACCAAAACCCATGTATGGGATATCCGCATTTACAATGATGCGGACCAGCTTACCTGTGTGAGCCGGTTAACCGTTGCGGTTATTGAAAAGCGCGTATTTTAAGCCAGGTAGCTGTGTAGAACCGGGATCAGTTCCGCCTAAACTTATACGTAACCGTATTAAAATTGTTATTGACTACCGCCCTGAACCGGTCCGTATTTGTAAAATTGAGATCATCAAAATTTTCTGCCAGTATTTGCTGATCTTCCACATTTGTTGCAGAAAGCAACAGGCTGTGTTTTTGTTCGGAGCTTTGTTGTCCGTCGCTATTCGTTACGGTAACCGTATACTTTTTGAGTCGCCAGGTACCGGTGTATTTTGCCCCGGATTGCCGGGTATAAAAAAAAGAGCCATCGCCTTCGAACTGAAACGTTCCTTCCGAGTATACGGCCTTCGAACTGCCGAAGCCGGCTTTGTCGACATCATACAGGGCCCACTGCCCGATGATCCGTTTATCATATGATTTAAAGAAATCTTTACTGCAACCTGCTGTTATACATAAAAAAAATAAGGGCAGCATGCCTTTGAACAGTGAAACCCGATGTTTTGCAATAGACATATCCGGTGATTTTGGTCTTCTAAAATTAAACTGCTCCGCATGTATAAAAATGCAGGTGCCCTTCTTTTAACAAAGATTTCGGCATAAAAAAACCTCCGCACTGCGAAGGTTTTTAAGATCCCAGGAAGTTTATTACCCGCCTCCACGGCACCGGCCAACCGCTGCTTTTAAGTCCGCTCCCCATCCGCTTCATTCATTCTTCCGGAGCAGCGCCCGGCATCAACGGTTATAAGAACGGATTATTCCTGCTGCCGGGCGGCAAACTTTTGCAATAACCCCGGAAGCGCTGCAGCGATGGCACCCGTAACTGCCGGCGGCAATCCAAACCGCGAAGTAAGCGAACCGATAAGCCCTCCTTCAATTGCATTGGTAGCCGTTCCTCCGGAACTTATTGCCTGCTGCAGGTTGCTTAAAATGCCCCCGCCCGACGATGAAGTACCCGCCGTATTGTTTATGTGCCGGGCAATTTCGTCATGTATCGCCGCTTCCTGTTCGGGAGTAACATTACCGGCAATAGCGGGATGCCCCCCTAATTCATTTTTTACAGCATTCAGAATTTCTTCAAACATGGTAATCGATTTTATGCATCGAATTTAGGATAACCATACACCCTCCGGCGTTTGTTTTTTATGAACAAGAAAAAAGAATCGTTTAATAAGGCATATGAGGCTTTGAAACAAGTCGGGCACATATAAAAAAAGACCTCCGCTTCCGCGAAGGTCTTTCAAAATCATTCGGATATTTTAATTGTTCTCCGGTGCTGGTCCCTCTTTTCTGTCCGGACGAGGAATCAATGCCTTACGGGACAATTTGAATTTACCTGATTTAGGATCGGTACCGATCAGTTTCACCTTCATAGAGTCGCCTTCTTTCACCACGCCTTCCAGGGTTTCCAGTCGCTTCCAGCTGATTTCGCTGATATGCACCAACCCTTGTTTGCCCGGCAGGAATTCTACAAACGCTCCAAATTCTTTAATACCTTTTACCACGGCGTCGTAAACTTCACCTACTACCGGCACGGCCACAATGCCCTTAATCCAGTTCTCAGCTTTTTCAACCGCCGCTTTTTCTACTCCAAAGATGCTGATCTCACCACGGTTATTCACCTCTTCGATGTTGATCGTAGTGCCGGTTTCGCGCTGCATCTCCTGGATCACTTTACCACCAGGCCCGATCACCGCACCGATAAATTCTTTATCAATAAACATCTTCACTACACGCGGTGCATGCGATTTCACTTCCGCACGCGCTTCCGGCATAGCGGTATACATAGCTTCCAGGATGTGTAAACGACCCGCTTTGGCTTGTTCCAGGGCTTGCTTCATCACTTCCATTGGTAATCCGTCTACCTTGATATCCATCTGCACACCGCAGATACCATCACGGGTACCGGTTACTTTAAAATCCATATCCCCCAGGTGGTCTTCATCACCCAGAATATCACTTAAGATAGCAAACTTTTCGCCTTTGGTAATCAACCCCATAGCAATACCAGAAACGTGCTTGGGGAGTGGCACTCCGGCATCCATCAGGGCCAGCGAACCGGCACATACAGTAGCCATAGAGCTGGAACCGTTCGACTCCAGGATATCACTTACCACCCGTACGGTATACCCAAAATCCTCACCTTCTTTCGGCATCATTTGCTTCAAAGAGCGCATTGCCAGGTTGCCGTGTCCTACTTCGCGGCGACCGGGACCACGCATCATTTTCACTTCCCCGGTTGAGAACGGAGGGAAATTATAGTGCAGTATAAACTTGGAGTATACAGATTTAGCTGCAGATTCAATCAGCAATTCATCTAAACCAGTACCCAGGGTAACTGTTGTAAGTGATTGTGTTTCACCACGTGTAAACAACGCAGATCCGTGCGGAGAAGGCAATATATCTACTTCCATATCCAGCGGACGGATTTCTGTAAGTGCCCGGCCGTCCAGTCGTACCCGCTCGTCCAGGATCATATCCCGAACCACATCATACTGCAGGTCGTGATAATACCCTTTCGCCATTTTCTTTTGATCCGTTGTAAAAGGAGCTTCTTCCGTACCAGCCTCTTCAAGGTTTTTCAGCAGTTCCTCTTCAATAGCTGCAAACTGATCGGTGCGCTCATGCTTGCTTAGTTTTCCCTTGGCAACAGCGTACACTTTATCTTTTGCAAAATTGTATACTTTCTCAAGAAGTACTTCATCCTGAGCCGGTTTTGTATAATCGCGTTTACCGGTTATGCCTTTCAGATCGCGCAGTGCTTCCTGAGCTTTGATCTGAACGCGGATGGCATCATGTGCCACACCTAAAGCTGCCACCAGGTCGTCTTCACTGCACTCTTCTGATTCACCTTCCACCATCATCAGGTTCTTTTCAGTAGCGGCAATGATAAAGTCGATGTCTGACTGTTCCATTTCAGAGCGGGTCGGGTTGATCTTAAACTGACCATTTACACGGCCCACACGTACTTCACTGATGATTTCCTTAATGGGTACATCAGAAACAGCCAGGGCTGCAGAAGCGGCTAAACAAGCCAGTGCATCCGGCATGATTTCCGGGTCACTGCTCACCAGGGTTACCAGAACCTGCACATCGCAGAGGTAATCATCGGGGAACAACGGGCGTAATGCACGGTCGATCAGGCGCGAAACCAATACTTCGTAATCGCTCAACCGGCCTTCTCTTTTGAAAAAGGAACCGGGGATACGGCCGGCAGAAGCAAATTTTTCCTGGTAGTCTACCGTTAACGGAAAAAAGCTTTGACCCTCTTTGGGTTCTTTATTGGCCACCACGGTAGCCAGGATGATACATTTACCCATGGTTACCGTTACGGAACCATCAGCCTGACGGGCGAGGCGACCGGTTTCAAGGGTCACTTCTCTGCCATCGCCTATATCAAATACCTTTCTTATAGGTTGTTGTAACATAAAATAATTTTGTAGTTATAATTAATAATGGACCCGTGTCAGCAGTGCTTCTATCAGCATTTTTGTTCCGGTTACCCGGAACGCGCCGTGTTTCCGGTATAAAACCAGGCACTTTATGCAGGTCCGTTGTGGGTGTCCTGTGCAGGACAGTTATGAATTTCGATCTGGCAAAACTCCGTTTACTGCAAACGGTCTGGGGATAAAAAAGTTATTCCCAACATCCGCCGGATATTGGGAATAGATATTATAATAGTATTGATTGCTACAATCAAAAACCGGATAAAACATTCACCAATACCCTTTGGTGGTGAACTTATTTTCTCAGACCCAGTTTTTCAATTAATGCGCGATATCCTGCCAGGTTGTGTTTCTGCAGGTAAGTCAGCAAACGTTTACGCTTACCAACCAGTTGCATCAATCCGCGGTGGGTGGAGAAATCTTTTTTATTTTCTTTTAAATGTGCACTTATCTGTGCAATACGCTCAGTTACCTGAGCAACCTGTCCTTCAATAGAACCGGTGTTGGTAGCTTTACCGCCAAATTCGGTAAAAATTGCTGCGTTTCTTTCTTTTGTAATTGGCATCTTTAAACTTTTAAAGGATCATCCGATTTTTTTCTATTCAATATTTCGGCTGCAAAGGTAATGCATAGAGCGGAAATTACCAATAAAATATTAGCTATCGTTTGGGGTACGCTTCTTTCCTTTAAATAATTGATCCTAATCACCTTATACAAATGCAAAGGGCGCAGGTACCGCGGGCGCCGGATAGCGGCATACCGGAAGATTTTTCCAAGGAACACGGGAATTATGTCCCGGCGGCCTTCTCTCTCCGGATCACTCTATTTTTAGTATTTCCCCGTCTTCACCTTTTAATTCCGTTCCGGAAACAATTTCGAAGGTATAACCGGTTTCAAAAGCATCATACTCATACTTCAGCTTCTTCCCGCTGATCTTATAGTGCCCGCTCCATACGATATCACTGCCTCCGGGGTAAAAGAATGCACGGCCATCAGGTCTTAATTCAATATGCATGGCACCCGAATATTCGCCATATCCGCTAAAATTTACCTGTTTAAAGACAATGTTCTCGTTTACCTCCAATTTCTTTGAACAACTCAAAATAAAATAATGCCTATCAGGGCTAGGTAGCTCCGGTTGATCATATTCAGTCATTCACTTATATAACCAATCTGTCTTTACAGCGCAACATACCTGCTGAAAAACCATTGTAACTTTAAGGCACTTCTGTTTTTCCGGGTGCGCGGTTTATCCTATTTTGCAGGAAATCATCTGACCTGTTTTTATACCTTTAAATAATCGCTCTTTAAAATGAAAAAGTTTATCGCCTTATTCCGGGAACCCGACGGAAGAACAGAACAACACACAGAAAATGCCATAAAAACACACCGGCAAAACTGGGCTTCCTGGATGGAGCGCTGGCATCAACACATCAACGGCGGCAGCGGGCTCACCCTCGACGGACGGATCTTAAAAGACCCGCAATCCGGAGTGATACCGGATATTTACAAAAACGGAACGGAAATAGTAGGAGGCTTCCTGCTGATCACCGCAAACGACCTCGATGCAGCTGCAGCAATGATGCAGTCCTGCCCCATTTTTGAATTTGGGGGTTATGTGGAGATCCGGGAATTGCAGCAACAATAACAAGAACCGTTTCTTCTATCCAAGCAAGCACAATGAATACCACCTTTGAGGATTTTCTGACGTTGTACCCCCTATCCGTTCAATGCAATGCGCGTTTGCTCCGGCAGGTGATCCTCGGGCAGCTGCCCGGCATTGATGAACAGCTGGACCTTCCCGCAAAAATGATCGCCTACAGTTATGGCCCCGGGTACGCAGACCTGATCTGTGTGATCCTTCCTTCTAAAAAAGGATTAAAACTGGGATTTAATAAGGGGCCGGAAATACAGGATCCGGATGGGCTGTTACAAGGTACTTCAAAAACAACCCGTTATGTAACCATCGATAACAGTGAACAGATACAGGCACCCGCAATAGCCAGGCTGTTAACGGCGGCATTGGAACAATATAAAAAAAGAGCAGCACATTCGGGGAAATAGTAGCGGCACTGCTGACATAAGGCTGTCAGTTTCCGGTTTTATCTTTACCAAAACAATCATTCATGAACCAGCATACGACCAATTATACGGACACATTTATATTGATCGCCGATGACAGCCCGGTGGCATCGGGGGAAGTGCCTCCTGTAAAGGGTAACGGGCTTACAGCAGCTCATCTCCAGTTTGAAATGATCCGTAAACATCCATACCGTTACACATCGGACGATGTGATCTTTGAGGTGTATGCCAAAAAAAATGATTTGACAAAAGCCGAGTACAAGGCAGCACGGACTGCATTCTTCTCTAAAGGGCAGGCTTGTCTCAGGGCATCACCACTGACCAAACGCTACGGCTGGGGCGTACATAGCAATGCAGAAAGCAAAATTGCCATTTACGGAGCTGAGACCAAAGAATACGCACAGTTCTCAAAAAACAAATCCCTCAAGATCGTTAAAGCAATGCGTTCTTCAAGATAACACAAAACAGAAAAACCAACCCACGCGCTACAGTTCAGCCGGGCCGGCAACGCTCCCGCTAACAGTCCTTGCATAATTAATAACCGGCTAACAGTCTTGTCTTTTCGCCATAACCCGGGATAAACGACTCCGGCATTTTTTTTGCGTCAAAGAAAATAGCCAACGCGCATTCAATCTTTTTTTGAAAAGCGGCACAATAAATTAACCCGCTTTATATTTTTTTATTTCATTCCTTTTACATAGTTTTAACAAATATCGTGTATTTAGTACATGATATTAATACATGAGGACTTCTAAACTCTAATCGGTAACGAATTAACAAGGAATGCGTATGAAAATCAACTCGCTTGCACAGAGCCTGATGGCTTTTGTCTTTTTGCTTGCGTCCCTCGCAGCAACGGCCCAGACAAAAACTATACAGGGAAAAGTAACGGACGAAAAAAATCAACCGGTAGCCGGGGCCACTATTGAAATCAAAGGCAGTCAGACAGCCACGCTCTCAAAAGATGACGGCTCCTTTAACCTGAACGTACCGGCAGATGCAAAAACATTGCAGGTTTCTTTTATTGGGTACGCCACACAGGATGTAGCCATTACCGGAACCGAAATGACCATCAACCTGAAGCCTTCACAACAGGCGCTGGATGAGGTGGTGGTGATCGGTTATGGTACCGCCCGGAAGAAAGACCTTACCGGGTCGATGGTAACCATTAGTGAAAAAAACTTTAACAAAGGCGTGATGACTAACCCCGATCAGCTGATCCAGGGCAAAACACCGGGCGTGATGGTCATCAACAACACCGGACAGCCGGGAGGTGCTACCACAGTAAGGATCCGCGGTAACTCATCCATACGGGCAAGTAACAACCCGTTGTTTGTATTGGATGGAATTCCATTATCGGGCAACACGGCGCTGCCACCGGGAAGAGGAGGTTTTTCTTCAGACCGGGGTAATCCTTTAAATTATCTGAACCCCAGCGATATCGCCAGTATGGATATCTTAAAGGATGCATCGGCCACTGCCATCTACGGATCACGGGGAGCAAACGGCGTTGTATTGATCAATACAAAAAAAGGAAAGGTAGGTCAGCCCGTCATCTCCATCGTTGCATCCACCGGTGTTTCCAGTTTGCGCAAACAACCGGAAGTGCTGGATGCCGCCAAATTCAGGGAGGCATTAAAATACTATACGCCAAACGAAGCAGCCAATTCCGACTTCGGAAGCAATGTGAATGCGTTTAAAGAGATCACAAGGGTTGCACCCACACAGAACTACTATGCGGATATCACCGGAGGTACCGAACATGGAAAATACCGGCTTTCCGGCGGTTATCTCAACCAGCAGGGAATTATTGTGGGTTCTCAAATGAAAAAATACACCGCCAATTTCAGCGGTAATTTCAGGTTCCTGGAAAACCGGAGACTCGGTCTGGATTTCGGAATGTTTGTAACCCAAACCGATCAGAAATTTGCACCGATTGACGTGGGCGTTGGTGCGGAAGGTAATATTATTTCACAGGCCCTGCAATGGAATCCTACCCAGCCATTCAGGGATCAGAACGGAGACTATACCTTCGTAAGCGGCAATCAAAGAAACCCGCTGGCCAGCCTCGCGGCTTATAAGGACCTGGGAACAAACAATACCATCCTGGCCATGATCGCCCCTTCTTACAAGATTACCGATAACCTGGAATATAAATTTGTTTACAGCGTAACCCGGCTTACAGGCGATCGCAACGCCATGGTACGGGGTAAGATCATTAACCCTACGGCGGCCAATGACCAGGAACAGGCATTCCTGGGAAAATATTCCGAGACCGATCAGCAGATGACCCATACCCTGTCCTATAACAAGAATGTTTCCACAGATCTCAACATTAATGCAGTGGCCGGGTATGAATACCTGGACTATGATTACAGACAAAGCATGATGTATGGAAACGGGTTCACTTACCTCGGACTGGATTATTTTGATTACCTGCAATACTCAACCATCAATACCCGGGAGGTTACATCGTACAGAAGTCCTACCAATCAGCTGCAATCCCTGTTCCTGAGAGCTGCATTTAATTATCTGGACCGGTATCTTTTAACAGCTACGGTACGGCGGGACGGTTCTACAAAATTTGGTACCAATAATAAATATGCCATATTTCCATCTGTTGCCTTTGCCTGGAATATCAACGAAGAGGGCTTTCTTAAAGACAACAGTAATATTAACCAGTTAAAACTGCGACTGGGATGGGGTAAAACAGGGAACCAGGAATTTCCTTCAGGGGCATCAAAAGACCGTCTTGTTTTCGCCAGTCAAAGCGTTAGCCAGGCCAACTATGGCAACCCCGATTTAAAGTGGGAAACGTCTGCAACGATCAATGCGGGTATCGACTTTGCGCTTTTCAACAACCGCATTTTCGGATCGGTTGATTACTTCAACAAGAAAACGACAGATGCCTTATTTGAGCAAACACTGGCACAGCCGGCGCCGGCCGGTCGTATCTGGGTAAATCTCGACGGAGAGATCGTTAACAAAGGAGTTGAGATTTCGTTGACCGGAAATATCATCCGTAAAAACGGATGGAACTGGGATCTGACCGGAAACGCAACGTTCCTTAAAAACAGTGTAAGCGGTTTGGTTGGCTACTATGAAACGGGCGCGTTAAGAGGTCAGGGCTTCTCCGGTGTTTTAGGGCAGCGGATGGTGAACGGGCAACCACTGAACGTTTGGTACCTTGCCGAATATGCAGGCATTGATCCTAATACGGGTATGAGCATGTATCGCGGCCTCGACGGCAGCATCAGTTCCAACAACGATCCTTCTGTAAACAAATTTTATGCGGCCAGTCCCAACCCCACCACATTGCTGGGCATCTCCACCAATCTTACTTATAAGAAGTTCACATTCGGAGCCAATATGAACGGGGCCATGGGACATTACCTGTTTAATAATACCGCAGCCACATCATTAGGGATCAGCAATCTTTCCACAAGAAATATCGGGACCAGCTTCTTTAATACCAGCGTGAAAGAGTCCACCTCCAATTCCGCGTCTCCCTCAACCCGTTATTTAGAAAAGGGCAACTACCTTAAACTGGCCAATTTAACATTGAGTTACAAAGTGGGCGATATCGGCAATACATTAAAGAATTTCAATGTTTCGCTTACCGGTCAAAACCTGTTCATCCTGACCAAGTATACAGGATTTGATCCCGAAGTCAATACAGATGGTTCTACCAACGGTATTCCCTCACTGGGCATCGAATACCTGCCCTATCCACCGGCTAAGACCATTCTTCTTGGTATAAACTTTTCGCTCTAAATAATGAATCTTATGAAATCGATATACACATTTTACTTATTATTCACAGGTGCGGTACTTTTTTCAGCCGCCTCCTGTACCAAGCTCAATGAAGAGTTCAGAGGTGAGCTGGAAGAAGGCACCTCAAATGTGGGCGCCGACGGGCTTTTGATCACGGCTTATTCGTCCTTGCTGGTGCCTTACCAGCAGGATCAGCGCTGGGTATTACAGGAAATATCAACCGATGCGGCACTGGCCCCAACAAGAGGTGGCGACTGGGACGATAACGGTATTTACCGGGCCATACACCAGCACCGGTGGAATGCCGATAACGGATTTATGAACAGCACATTTGTGAGCCTGGGTACTACCATCTACAATGCCACGAATGTACTGCGTTTCAATCCGAGTAAACAACAAGAGGCTGAAGCACGGTTTTTACGCGCGCTGGCCATGTTTGACATGATCGACCTTTACGGTGTGGCGCCCATACGAGAAGGTGAGGCACTCGATGATTTCAGAATTGCTCCCAAAGTGCTTCAGGCCGGCGAAGGGCTCGATTACATTATTAAAGAGCTCAATGAGATTATAACAACGCTGCCCAACGGAAACCGCACCACGGCCTATGTGGCCAGCAAGGACGCGGCCCGGGCATTACTTATGAAAGTATACCTGAATAAAGGAGCCTTTACGAACCGGCAAGCGCCTTCCTTTGATGCCGCAGACATGAACCAGGTGATCACACTGGCAAAAGCGATTACCGGCACCGGCACGTATACCGTATCCGAAGCAGGAAAATACTTTGACAATTTTGCACCCGATAACGATGTAAAATCCACCGAAAATATTTTCACCCTGTACAATCAAAACGGGAAAAGAGGCGGATCGGTAGACCGCACCTGGAATACAATTGCACATTACAATATGACGCCCGGTGGCTGGAACGGCTGGTGCACCCTTTCTGATTATTACGACAAATTCGCGGCTAATGACGAAAGAAGAGGCATCTATTACAAATACCCGGCAGATACGATGAGCAACCCGGGTAAGCGTCAGAATGTAGGGTTTTATATCGGGCAGATGTACAATCTTACAACCGACAAGCCCCTGATGGCAAGAAACCCGGCCAATGCACCATTGGTGTTTACCCGTGAGGTAACGATCCGTACTTCCGGTGCCACCCTGGAAACAGCAGGTATCCGTCCCATGAAATATGCCTATGATTATTCCAGCTCCGGGCAAAAAAATAACGACTGGGTGGTGTTTCGCTATTCGGATGTACTGCTGATGCAGGCAGAAGCCGTTTTAAGAGGCGGCACAGGCAGTACCGCAGGGGAAGTATTGGCGCTGGTCAATAAGATCCGCGGTAACCGCGGTATTGGTACGCTGGGCTCTTTGACACTGGATAATTTGCTGGATGAACGCGCGCGCGAATTGTACTGGGAAGGATGGCGCAGACAGGACCTCATCCGCTTCGGAAAATTCCTGCAACCCTTCCAGGAAAAAACAGGCACATCGGATCCCAAGTATCTGGTTTTCGCGATCCCCAGTCAGCAGATTGCGGTTAACCCTAACTTAAAACAAAACGCGGGTTATTAACCGAAATATCGAAATTGCATATTAAGTCCCCAACAGGGGACTTTTTTTATATACAGCCATTAGACAGCTTTTGTGAAAATACCTTCGCAGACAAATTCACTATGAAGCATGCGCACAAAGCGTATACGGCGGCTTGCAGTTTAAACCCAAAAAAACATTTCTGATGCTACGATATACCGGCGCAACTGATCCGGATATAAAAACCGGACGGCATTCACCGCTATCTGTTTTCTGCAAGGTCGGCCAAAGGGATGCTGCGGAGATCAGCCTTACCAGGTAATTTCTTTAATTTCGCTGCATGGAACTTTCACAGGATACAAAAAACATTTTGGGGTTACAACTTCCCACAGACCCACGTTGGGTGAACCTGGCAGAGATCTCATTGGAAGCAATTCTAACCGATCATGCCTATTGTGAGCAGAAGGCTGCTACCAGTTGTATTTCACTCATCCAGCGCTACAGCGATAAAGCGCAACTTGTAAAATCGCTCGCCCCGATCGTTACCGAGGAATGGGGGCATTTCCGGCTCGTATTACAGGAACTTGAAAAAAGAGGGTTGAAATTAGGACGCCAGCGGAAGGATGAATATGTAAACGCACTATTGTTATTCCAGGCAAAAGGCGCAAGTCCGGATGCATTCTTTCTCGACAAGTTGTTGACCATGGCCATGATCGAAGCCCGGAGCTGTGAACGGTTCAAACGGTTAAGTGAAGGATTGAACGATACCTATATGAGCAAATTTTACCGCCGCTTTATGGAAAGCGAAGCCGGTCATTATACCCTCTTTATCGAGTTGGCCGAAACCTACCTTCCCAAAGAAATGGTGCGGAAACGTTGGGCCGAATGGCTGGCGCATGAAGCCGTGATCATGCAGGAAATGGAACTGCGCGGAGACCGCATTCATTGATACCGACTGCTCACGAATTTCTCAGACGCTCACAGAGCAGGTTGTTTATCTGTTAATATCGATGTAATCGGCAAACACAAACATTACGAAGGCACCTATTCATCGCTGCTAAATCGCTCACAGATTTCTCAGATGCCCACGGAACAATTCTTCATCTGTGAACTCGCGCAATCTGTGAGCACAAAAATCATGAAGACATCTATTCATCGCTGATCATTGTTCATCGCTTCATTTATTTTAAAAAAATAGTTCAAAAAATTTTGCAATATAAAAAAGGATTTACACCTTTGCATACGCAAATAAAAAATAAATAAAATGCAACGCAATTTTTTACATATTGAAACAAAAGCGTGGTTCAGCCCGATAGGACTGAATACGCGTTGCGGGGCATTTGCTGTAGAAAGTTAAAAATATTTTTTTAATAAAATTCAGGCCCCGCAAGAGATTGCGGGGTTTTTATTTATAAACCATAAATGAATCGAATAACCCCATTCCATCGATTTACAATACTGGCACCCGTCTCCAACTGGTCTAATAGCGGAGCTATGCGCCTGCGTATTCGTAAATCGGGAGAACAGCAACCGGAGTTTTTTACACGACATCATGTATAAAAAAGTACATGATCATGTAGAGAACCCGGTCCGGAAAGACCGGGTTTTTTATTACTCAAAAGGAGGTGTACCATGAACATCATTTTTATCATCCTGCTGCTGGTATTTATTGTAGAAAAAATTACCGGCAGTAAAAAAACAAACAACAACACAACAGATACGGCATCCTCAAAGATCGATGATCCGGCCTCTGTAAGGTTGCGATAACGGATTAGTTGCAGAAAAGGAGAAAACACGCCCGCGAGATGCAGCGGGGTGTTTATGTTGGCCCTGGTTTAACAGGTAAAACACCACGTTGTGACTATGGAGAACAGGGTTCTCCCGATAGCAATCGGGAACGGGGTCAACCAATACGGCTTGGTGTAAGGGTAACATGCTCATTCCCCTTTCTTTCTGAAAGGCAAGTAGCGGATGATCGTTTTCAGTTCAAATCTGAAAGCCGTACGCTTTCAGATACTGGTTTATAGTTCAACGGAACAGAACACCTCACTGCGAATGAGGAGATGCGGGTTCCTCCGATAATGATCGGGGCTGCTAAACCAACCGGTCTATGGCATGTAGCTTAACGGTAAGAGCAGTTGCCTTATACGCAACCGGTTGCCGGTTCAAATCCGGCCATGCCGTCAAGAGGTGCTTTGGCAGCGCTGGTCTATGCATCCCGCTGAAGACGGGACAAAGAAGGTTCTCCCGGTAGCTATCGGGATTTGGGCACCACCAACATATGGGTTTGGTATAATGGTATTATGATGATCTCCAAAATCATCGACACAGGTTCGATTCCTGTAACCCGTGCTAAAAATTAAAAAAATGAAAAAGGAATACATGTTCATAATGACAGGTAAAATGCACCACAAGGTGCGATGGTTAAACATGCAAGTGAATTCATTATGGACACAAAACTTATTAAACAATTTGGGGCTAAAATTGGCTCATACAGAATCCGTACCGAACGACAAAAGAAGCGGCTCCGGTATAAAGATTTCGACAAACAGTTACTGGAACTGGATTTCAGGCTGGACGAACTGTACGAAAAAAAGCGCGACCTGGGATGGGAACCGTTAACGCCTCCCTTTCAAAGGGGCTGGAAGCGCTTCTTTGTATTGAAAGAAGATGTTGCCACGGACAAACAGGCTGATTTTTTTGAGCAATTACTAAAAAAGATCAACACAACGGATTACAGCTGGAGGAAGGATTTCAACATTAAGAAAAGAAAACGGGGCCGAAAGGTCTACCTGGCAAAAGAACAGCACCTGCAGGCTCCCGGCGAACGGGACTTTAAGAAGCACTTTTCACCGCAGGAACAACTGTTCTTTTATGAACAATGGCGGACCCAATATGGCTACCGATCTAAACACTTTGTTTTTTCGGAACCCTGGCGTTTCAGCTTAGTGGTGCAACCGAATATGATCGACAGGAAAAGGGTTACTGATCCGGAGCTGGAATCGGAAATGGAGCAGATAGAACAGTACCTGGGACGGCGTTGCTACTATCGCAGACTTGAAAAGATAAAAAATGGCAGCTTAGGGTACAGGTATTACTGGTATTACCCGAAAGCGAAAGAAGTTCCGCTCTTAAAAAAGAAAAGCGTATCTGAATGGTTGAACGAAATAAAACATGAACAGATTGAAGATTAAAATTAAAATCGATGGAACAACAGCCGTGGCAGCGGTTCGGAGGAGCATCCTTAAACGAACCGATTGCTGAAGAAGTAAACAATGCCTTAGTAGCTGAATGGAAGGCCGGAAATACCATACAGGTATGCCTCGGCACCGACAGCCAGGTAAAGGGTACCGTTATTGAATTTGCAACGGTGATCGTCTTTGTGCGGAAGGGAAAGGGTGCTTTTCTTTTTCTTCAGAGAACGATGCTCCGCCGGCAAATGAGCATCCGGGAGCGGATGTTAATGGAAGTGGATAAAACCGTGCAGCTCGGCTTGCAATTGAGCGCCGTCCTTGAAAAGCATGGTATCATTCCAGAGTTACATATAGACATTAACAGTTCTCCCGTATACAAAAGTAACGTCGCATTCAGCACTGCCATGGGCTATATTTCCGGAATGGGTTGGATCTGCAGAGCAAAACCATATGCTTTTGCAAGCTCCAGCTGTGCCAATAAAATCGTACAATAAGGCCGTTGCCAAAAACACCCAAACCAAACACTTTATGACCTCCGCTCTGTGAGGTCATAAAGTTTAACCCAAAAAAAATGGAACAAGAACCTATACAAAGAGTCATCAATACGAATGAACTATTCGGAAGTTCTTTCATCAATGCAAAAGTGCTGTATCTGCACGAGTTTGGAAAATTGCCCAGCACGCTCTTTATCGGCCAGCTGGACGGCAGCAAAGCATTTGCACCCTTAAAGCAATTGTTAGCGGATCATACCCGGCACATTTTCCAGCATCAGTGGTTCAAGCGGAAGCATAAAAAATTCCAGTACGAAACGGCGATCTTTCTTTTAGAGAATGGTTGTATTATAGAACTGGATGAGGGCTGGTGCGAGATCCTGCACGATGGTAATCAGGCTTTATTAATAGAAACCGTTGTAGCCCTGCTGCAACAATTCCAGGAAAAGAAGAAAAAAGAACCATTGGAGATGAGCTTAATCGTACGCGATGGAAGCCGGCTGCTATTAAGATCTATGGAAATAAAAAGGAACAAACTGAACCTGGATCTTTTTTATGAAGAAGATTTTAAGGCGGTGGATGCACGCATACGTCAGCGGTTAAACCGGAAAAAGGATAAGGGTATTGTACTGTTGCACGGCCTGCCCGGCACCGGCAAAACTTCGTATCTCCGCTACCTGGTGGGAAAGATCCGGAAGCGCGTGCTCTTCCTCTCCCCTTCTATTGCCGGTAATTTAACCAGCCCGGATTTTATCCAGTTGCTGATCAATAATCCCGATACCGTATTGATCATTGAGGATGCGGAAAATATCATTATGGACCGCCGCTACAGCGCCGACTCATCCGTATCGAACCTGTTAAATATATCTGATGGATTACTGGCCGACTTCTTAAACATCCAGCTGATCTGCACATTTAACAGCGCTCTGGCTCTTATTGACGAGGCATTGTTGCGGGAGGGCCGGCTGATTGCAAAATACGAATTTGGCAAATTAAGCGTGGAGAAGGCAAGGGCATTGGCAAGGCACCTGGGATATATACAAAATATTACGGAGCCCGCCACCCTGGCGGAGATCTGTAATAGAGAGCCGGTAACCCCCAGGAGGACAAAAGCGGCATCGATCGGCTTTCAACTGGCAACCGTGGAAAGTGAAGACTAAGACATTTAAGACCCGTGCTGCAAAAGCAAGAGCATCGCCACATTTGTATTACACCAAAATGGAGGGCCAACAGGACCCGCATATTCCATAGCGGTACCTCTCTTTCAGCGTTCATCACCGGCGGTCATATAGAGTTCCTGCATTTTCCGGATACGCTGTTTGAAGATGCGGACCATCGAGGCCGGTGCCGTCACACGCAATCCTTCGCCGAAACCGAGGAACTCCCGTTCCAGTTCAAAATTCGGGATCACTTCAATAGTAAACGTAGTCCAACCGTTTGCAGTAGAAACAATTTGCTGTGATGCATGAATGGGTTTGGTACAGATATAGGGAGCATGTTTTGTATTGGCCATAAAAGTGATACGCGTGGGCTGGTCGGCCACATTTCTTGTTACACCGATGATATCACTGAAATAGGTAGCAGCATTAAAACCCTTATGCACCAGGTAGGCTTCGCCGGGCAATTCTTTTATCGCTGCTATGCGGTCCAGTGCAAGCGTCAGCAACACTTTACCTTTCCGGTGCATACACAAAAGGAACCATCGGTTACGGAACTCCTTTAGCAGATACGGATATACCACCATGTCTGCCGGCTGGCGTGCAGAAAAACTTTGGTAGGTTACCTGCAGGGACCGCTTTTTGATAATCGCCTTGTGAAGCGGATCGAGCCAGTGCATACCGGCAAGCAGCTCGTTCTTTTCAAAATCGATCACCGGTGCTTCCTGTTCCCGTTCTGTGTAGATCTTATCCTCCAGGCGCTGCAACAGCTCATCCAGGTCGTTAAAATGGCTGAATCCCTTGAATTGCTGCAGGAGAAAAGACACGTCCTGCAATACATCTAGATCCTGATGTGATAAAGGAATCTTTGAAATACTGTAGCCCGGATCTTCATAGGTATAATATTTCTTATCGATTACGATGATCGGGGCATTGTAGCCCAGTTTGTCGCTACGCATGGCATTCAGATCCATCCGTATGGTACGCAGGCTTAGGCCTTTCTCAATGTCTTCATACTCATAAAGTGCGTCGTTACAGGCATCGATCAAATCTTCAATGGTCCATTTACGACGCCGGTTTTGCAGGCATTTGTCAATGGTACGGTAACGGATCAGGGCATTGCGATTAACAGGCATATAAAAAATTTGAGGAAAAATAAATTATTTTTTCAACTATGCAAAAAGATTGCACAGTTTCATTTCAGCTTTGTATTATAAATGAAGCAAGTTCTTTGATCCAACATATTGCCATGAGGCAAAACGCGCTGTTGTCCGTTTCTTAAAAGCCAGGCGGGTGTATTTCAGGCACCGCAGTGCAGACGTTGTAACGTACTGTATGCTCTTATTCAGAATACGGCATAGCTATCAGGACCTGTAGGCCGGGGGTTCGAATCCCCCTTCCGTTGTGAAACGGAATAGCTCAGCTGGATAGAGCAACAGACAATAAGGGTTCGAATCCCACCACGCCTTGTACGTGATCGTTCTCCCGACGGGTCGGGAGGCTGTCTACACTAAAAATGTAGAAAGAAGTGCATCACTTCTATAAAAAGATGCCCGATGGAAAATGAAGGCCGGCACCAGCTGCTCCTGTTCAATGCCCCGCATTGCAACAGAACAACAACCCGGAACGTACCTGCGGGCAGGTGTAAACGACCGGAAACGGATACCGCTTTGTTGAAGAATATGGCTCTCGTTGCTGTACGCCTCAAACAAACCGGTTTTCATCACCGGGCTGAAACCCACTTCCGTACCAGACGGGTGGTTGCCGGCCAACATTTTTCTTTCACAAGAGGATTAACATTTAAAACAAAACTATTTAAACCATAAGATCATGAAAAGAGTAAACGTAAATGCACACCAGGTGGCCTTGGTATTTAAAAGAGGCGCTTATCAAAAAATGCTCGGGGAAGGTGCTTACTGGTTGTGGCGGCAAAATGTCATTATTTATGATAAAACCCAGCCGTTTCAGCCTCCGGCAGAACTGAACCAGCTGCTCCAGGATACCGAACTGGCAAATGCACTAGAGGTTATTGAAGTGGCCGATCATGAAATTGTCCTGCAATTCCAGAACGGTCTTTTTCAAAAAGTGCTGACCGCAGGGCGGTACGCCTTCTGGAAATCGGCGATCCGGTACGATTTTGTAAAAGCGGATCTTTCCAAAATAAAAATCGCGGAAAACATCCCCCGGAGCCTGCTGGAACACAAGCTGGTAGCGCACTATGTGCGAACCTATAAAGTAGAAAGTTATGAAAAGGCATTGCTCTTTGTAGATGGCAAACCGCAGGGCGAACTGGAACCGGGCACACACTACTGGTGGAAGAATGCGATCAGCATACATGTAGCAAAAGCAGATATCCGGCAACAGCAACTCGAGATCAACGGGCAGGAAATCCTTACAAAGGATAAAGCGAACCTACGGATCAATGCCTGGGCGCAATACCGGGTTATCAACGCAGCAACAGCATTGCTGGACAATGCGGGCTATGACCGGCAGTTGTATGTAGCCATTCAGCAGCGGTTGCGGGAATATGTAGCCGGCTTTGCTTTTGATGAACTTCTGGAAAAGAAGGAAAGCATTGCCACCATCGTATTGCAACAGGTAGCAGCAGCTGCCGCAACACTTGGGGTTGAAGTTACCGGGTTGGGGATCCGGGATATTATCCTGCCGGGCGATATCCGGGAAATCATGAACCAGGTGCTGGTTGCTGAAAAAAAAGCCCAGGCCAATTCCATTAT
Organism: Niabella pedocola; assembly: GCF_021044425.1. GTDB lineage: Bacteria > Bacteroidota > Bacteroidia > Chitinophagales > Chitinophagaceae > Niabella > Niabella pedocola. Next base: position 38,325 of record NZ_JAJNEC010000007.1, read on the forward strand.
GCGCCGGGAGGAAACCGCCAGCACCCGGAGCCTGCTGAACACGGCCAAACTGATGGAAGAAAACACCATGCTCTGGAAACTGAAGGAAATGGAATATGTGGAAAAGATCGCAGAAAAGATCAGCAATATCAGTATTAGCGGAAACGGCGTGTTGATCGATCAGCTCAGGCAGCTTTTTGTTCCTGATAAATAAACGCACAGACCTGCAAGGCTCCAATCTTGCAGGTCTTTTTTATACTAAGATTCAGGCTATATTCATTCCCATAATGGTTACAGGATATTTTTTGAGCCTCTTTCAAACTATGCAAAAAGACTGCACAGTACCGGTATACCTTTGAATTAAATCATTAACCGTGGACAAAAACATACTAAAAACATTAAAGGAACTGGAAGCTGAAAAGGGGATCAGCTTGCTCTATGCCTGCGAAACAGGCAGCAGAGCCTGGGGTTTTCCGTCTCCGGACAGCGATTATGACATACGTTTTATATACCGGCACAACCGGAACTGGTATCTTTCCCTGGCTGCGCAAAAGGATGCGGTCAGTTGGATGAAAGGAGATCTGGACATCACCGGCTGGGACCTGAAAAAATCGTTGCTATTACTAAAGAAATCGAATGTTCCGTTGATAGAACGATTCCAATCGCCCATCATTTACTATACGGCTCCGGGATTCAAACGGGAGTTCCGGCAACTGATCTGCGAATACTATTCGCCCATCGCTGTTTTCTTTCACCACTATTCGCTGGCGCAAAAATTCAGGGCGGAATGTCGACCTGGTGCACCCTTTAAGTTAAAAGGCTTTTTCTATATGCTGCGCTCCCTGCTCTCCTGTAACTGGATCCTGCATGATGATGCAGTACCTCCCATGGAACTGGCAAAATTACTTAAGTACACCAATCCCCGGATAAGTAAGAGCATCCTCCGCCTTATTGCGTTAAAGGCCACAAAACCTGAAAACTATGATCATAAAGGGGCTACTCCCCTTTTTAACTGGCTCGAAGGGCTGTTTGAGCAGCTGGAGGCATCCAAAGGAAAACCGGAGATCAACAATAACAGTATCGACACATTGAATCACTATTTTATAAAAAAGCTCGATGACCCAACTTACTATTGATACGATAAAAAGCAGCGGCTGGCTGATATTTGAATGCATTTCCGGAAGCAAGGCCTATGGATTGGATACACCAGCTTCAGATACAGATATCAAAGGTGTTTTTGTATTGCCCCGGGACTGGTATTATTCGATGGATTATGTACCGCAGGTTTCCAATGAAACCAATGACATCGTATATTATGAGTTAAAACGGTTTATAGAACTCCTGTCCCGTAACAATCCCAATATACTGGAGTTGCTGGCCACACCCGGTGACTGTATCTTATTACGTGATTCCCTGATGGACCTTATAAAACCATCTGACTTTCTATCCCGGCTTTGTGAGCAAACTTTTGCAAACTATGCCTGGAGCCAGATCAAAAAAGCCTGTGGCCTGGAGAAAAAAATTGTCAGTCCCATGAGCAAGGACCGGAAATCTCCGATGGATTTCTGCTATGTTTATGACGGCAACAGCAGCTTGCCGCTGAATGGGTTCCTGCAGCAGCGATCCTTGTTGCAGGAATCCATGGGCCTGGCAGCGCTCCCGCATTTCAGGGATTGTTATCAATTATATCATTCGCCCCAGCACGAATATGCAGGGGTATTGCGAAAAGAAGATTCCAATGACATTTGTACCAGTCATATCCGCAAGGATGCAGTTCCCATAGGCGTTCTTTATTTTAACAAGGACGGCTATACCGTGTATTGTAAAAAACACAGGGAATATTGGGATTGGGTAGCACAACGGAATGAAACACGTTTTGAAGGCACCATGCGGCATGGCAAAAATTACGATAGCAAAAACATGATGCATGTTTTCCGCCTACTGAAAATGGCGGAAGAAATCGTTACGGACAACCGGGTCAATGTCAGAAGAACCGATCGTTCATTATTATTACAAATCAAAGAAGGAATATATGCATATGACGAACTGGTGGCTAAGGCTGGAACGATCATACAGCGGCTCAAATTACTATATCAGGAGAGTCATCTGCCCGATGCTCCGGATCCGCATGTGGTGAATAAACTACTTGTACGCCTGCGGTCAGCGTATTACAGCCGGTAATAATATGCCCTCGCCTATTCCGTTACTTCTTCTTCTCCTCTTCTCCTGCATGGATCGCATCCAATGACCAGGGTCCGTTGCTGGCGATCAAAAAATAGATCAGTAATAACAATACCACAACAGCCAATAAGAGGTTGGAAAAAGGGTGCAGTACATTACCGGACTGGCCGGCGAAGAACACAGCGCCCAGAAGAATAGGAATCTGCATCAGGCAGGCAGCTCTTGTAAGCAGGCCCAATGTAATGAGCACGCCACCCAGGATATGTGCCCCTACCACATAATGCCCTACAAGAATCGTCATAAACGAACTGAACGACATCCAGCCGGGCATAAGATCCATCAGTACATTGTAGTTGTTGATAAATTGCACGCCCTTTGCGATCAGGAAAAGTCCTAACGCAATGCGAACAATATCCATCCAGGCGGGGTGATGTCTTTCACCCCAGAACTCAATACGTTGAATCAGTGTCATATCTCTGTATTTTAAGGTGAACCATTTATGATCAAAGAACCGATACAAAGTTACAACTTCTTAATACCAACCCTAAAAATTTAAGTTACAGTTAATCAATCACTTCAGCTGTAAGCGCCCGTGCAGATCCCGTATGCGGCTCAAAACCGTTACGGCTGCACCGCGCTCTTGTAACTACTTTGTTCAATCGCTTACCGCATATACCGATGTTACGGGATAATGATCCGAAGTGCTCCGTTGCTGATAATCCGGCACAACGGCTTTTACATCGGTTCTGATACGGACCGACTGCTCTTTATACCAATAGCGCATATTGCCGGAAACAATTTGCTGGTCAATGACGGAATTGGCAAAGGAAAGCGTAGACTGGTAGCCCGGTGTATTCAACGGCAGGGTTAGTGCCTTGTAATACCCACCATCGTCCAAAAAGTTTTTATACGGTGAAAGATACCCGCTGAGGATACTGCCGTTCAACTGATCATTAAAATCTCCAAACACCATACAATGCTGCCCTTTGAAATACACATCCAGGCTATCCTTGAGTTCTGTACTACCTTCTCTGCGCCGGTTATAAGATTCAATATCAGCATCAGCTTTGGCATGCAGCAATATAAAATGAACCGGATACCGTTTCCCGTTTACCACCATATCCGCACTTAACAAAAACGGGAAGCGTCCGGAGGCAAAGCTAACGGCAGCCGTTGCACTCTGGCTCATAAAAGGCCTTGCCCGTACATTCCGGAAAATATGCTTATTATATACAAACGCCAGTTTCTGATCGATCTTCGGATAAGGGCTGATGCTATAGCTGAATTCGGCGCCCATATATTGCCGGATCATTCGTCCGAAGCGGGCGGTATCCACCACCTCACAGATGCCATAAAGATCCGCATCCAGATAACGCAGGATCCGGCCTGCGTTCGACTCCTGCGCAGCAAGGTTTCCTGCAAACCGGGCAGAACCGAACCATTCGATATTCCAGTTTACAACCGTAAGATCCTTGTAATAATTTTTAAATTGTGTAGTGTCTTCGGAACCGTTCCGTTTTGGGGAATGTTCTTTTGAGCAGGACCAGCAAGTGGCCAGCAGCAGTAATGCCGATAACAGGTGTTTCATAAGTAATTATTTCTGATATCAAATTTAAACATTTTTTGCTTTTTCCTGTTTTAAAGAAAACGTTTTTTGTTTCACCCATATATCCGATAAAGTATGATTGCCAGAGTGGTTGTTTCCCTGTTCTTTTTTTTAGTACCAGCGATGGTATTTTGTCAAACCCGGTATGAACAAACCGGCTGGGCGGCCTGGTTCAATAATACCAGGCTGAATAAAAAATGGGGATTGTATTTCGATGTACAGGTACGTACTCATGACAATTGGAACGGCATCCGTAATGTATTATTACGTCCCGGCGTGAATTACTATATCAGGCCCAACCAGACCGCTACGGCGGGCTACCTGTATACGCCTACTTTTCCCGCACCGGACATTACCAACGGGAAAACCCTTACCGAACACCGGGTATGGGAACAATATACCATAAGCCATCCCGTATTTACCGGCACCCTCAGCCATCGCTTCCGGCTGGAGCAACGGTTTATCGGCAGAACGGACGAAGATATTTTCGCTCAACGGCTACGCTACTTTTTCCGCGACGTACAACCGCTGGTTAAGACCGGACAGGGATTTAAAAAAGGACCATTTGTTGCCCTGCAAAACGAATTGTTCTTTAACCTTCAGAATAAAGACCGGCTGAACGGCTCTTTCTTTGATCAGAACCGCGCCTATATTGCCCTGGGGTACCGTACCTCGCCAAAATTTGACATTGAAGCGGGCTATCTGAACCAGGCGGTGAAGGGCGCCGCTGCCAATACCATGAACAGCGTGATACAGGTAGCCGCCTATACGCGGTTTTAATTTCATAACGCTGGTTCCTGTCAGAAAAGCTCAAGGCGGCTACCTGTTTGGCCAGGAAAGATACACAGCGAATTATAGATCACTGCAGAAAGATGCATCATCAAACCGTTGATCCCTGATCCGTCTTTACGACAATGCCATTTCAAACACACCCGCCGTGCGCCGGAACGTACAAACCCCCTGGACAATAATTGTTCTGTTCCAATAAAAGAAGCATGTGTTTTATCGGCAAAGATCAGGTCGCAGAAAATCAATGCACGCCTTGGTTTATACAGGAACCGGAAACTCATTTTTTTGTGAAGTACCCAGTTAAAACCGGAGATCTCTCCCATAATAAGTTTCAGGAACGTTTCCCGCAGAATATAGCTTTTATCCAGGCATAATGAAGGCCGGGACTCCAAAGCCTGCAACTGCTCCTTTTTCTCCTTTAAGTATTCGTTTATATAAAAGGAGTTTTTATCAGCATCCGCGTGGCGTTGAATAAAATCACGGCACCTTTGCTTTTCCCAATAATACGCATCATCAAACGTACGCAAGACTTCCAGAAAATGGTTAACCGTTGTGAGCCCCTTTTCATATTGAAATGCGGTTAAGTAATCCGGTGCTTCCGGGTTATCTACTAAAGCTTCTTTTATAAACCGTTCCAGGTTACGCTTTTCCTCTTCAAAAGCATTGATCAGTTGCTCCATCATAAGCTGTTTAAAACGCAACCTAAAGTTAGGCCAATTTACCTGCCAAAGCAAAAGAAGGATGGTATTGAATTTACGCGGGAATTCCTCGGATCTGCACAGGAAGAATACGCTAAAACAAAATAGCGTTCAGCGCGAACCCGTGCAATCCGTGAGTGGGTCCGTGATCATCCGCGTAATCTGTGAGCGCTGCCGCAGCTGTCGTCTGTCAATCGATCAGCTGCGTGCACCAAACAGCAGGCTTCCCACTCGGATCATGGTGCTTCCGTATTCCAGCGCCAGCGCATAATCACCGCTCATACCCATGGATAACGTCTCAAGTTTGAGGTTTGATGTTTCACGCGTTGCGTTCTTTTCAAAAAGCGTTTTCATAGCCGTAAACTCCTGCTTCAGTTTTTCTACATCTTCGGTAAAGCTGGCCATCGCCATCAGCCCCTTTACACGAATATTGGGCAACGCCAGCGCCCCCGACCCGATCCGGTCGATCAATGCTGTAACCTCCGCACCGTCGAAACCGAATTTGGTTGCTTCCTGCGCCACGTGCACCTGCAACAGGCAGTCAATAACCCGGTTATTTTTCCGCGCCTGTTTATCAATTTCCAGCAACAATTTTTCGCTGTCTACTCCATGAATGAGGTGAACAAACGGCGCAATGTATTTGATCTTATTGGATTGCAGATGGCCTATAAAATGCCAGCGGATATCCTCCGGCAACTGCGGTTGTTTTTCCACCAATTCCTGTACGTAATTTTCACCGAAATCCCGCTGGCCCAGGTCATACAGTGCTTTTATATCACTGACTGGTTTTATCTTGGAAACCGCTACCAGACTGGCTCCGGCGGCTTTTGTTTTTTCGAGGATTGTTTTATAGTTTTGTGCATTTACCGACATGGGGTAAAAGTACAGATTTATCAAATTCCAAATCTCAAATTCTAACTACCAAATACCTAAATACTAAACCCCGGTTCTCCGCACCGGATTCTGGAATCTGGGATACCGATGCTCAATACTAACCCTTTCTCACTTATATTGAAATACATTGTATGGCAAAGAGGTACCTTTTATCCGCAATACCACCACGCCATGTGGCGGTACTTCAAACGACTGCTCCTTATTGGTGGAACGGGCATAATCCTTCTTACTCCATATATCCCGCATCGTATATCCTTTCCCGGCATTGATGCTTAGCGAATCGGGCTGAAACCGGACTACCGCTTTCTCTTTGGACCGGTTAAATAATGCCACCGCAATTTCACCGCTCATGTGTGCTTTAACGGGCGGGCCCACACTTCCTGGTCACCGTCGTCCCTCAACCGGCGCGCCTGGTATACCAGTAGGTCCTGGTTAATCGCAATCATTTCTTTGTTTGTGAGAATATGAAGCGTTTCCTTCGACATCTTTGTAAGATCATTACCGGCCAGCAGCGGTGAGTTGAGCATGCACCACATCGAAAAATGGGTCTTATCTTCCTCATAGCTCATCCCCCGGCCCACCTGCAGCATATCCATATCGTTTACATGGCCCGGCCCGCAATAGCGCCACAGATCTGCATTCAGATCGATGATCTTTGCAATGGCATCAAACCGCTCGCTGATATCGCCGGATACTCTCCAGGAATTGGCAATATTCACCACCCATTTACCGGGAAATTTCCAGCGGCATACATTGTACAGTGCCGCCGGTTTTATGGTATTGATCAGCCGGCCGATCTCCGTATATCTTGTTTGTTCGTCCAGGCCCAGCCACTCACCGCCGCACCAGTCTACTTTTATAAAATCAAAGCCCCACTGATTCAGCATCAACTCCAGATCCTGCCGCTCATGGCCGTACAGTCCCATTCCGATCCCAATTGAATCTTTATCCCAATAAGAACCGCAGGTATTGATGCCCGCATCGCTGTAAATGCCTGCATGCAGCCCCTTTGAATGAATATAGGACGCAAGCTGGCCCATACCGCCCGGGAACCGTACCGGGTGCGTTTTTATATTACCCCTTTCGTCCCTGCCCCCATAAAAGCCATCATCAATATTTATAAAACTATAGCCGGCGGCCTTCATACCGCTGGCTACGAGTGCATCCGTTTGCGCCCGGATGATCTGCTCATTGATATGAACCCGGAAGTGATTCCAGCTGGCCCATCCCATCATGGGCGTGTGATGTCCCTGGGTCAATTTTCCGGACTGTCCGTAAATACCTGATCCCATTAATAACACAGCCCAAAGAATGATCTGTCTTTTCATCAGAAATAGTTTTTATCAGGTCTCTAAAAGTCCATCCATAACCCAACGTGCCTATATTTTTTCCAGGTTTGCATTTAAGGTTCTTCGTCAATCCGTTTTCCCGATCCTCAATGCTCAGGCCTCAATGCTGAAAGCTGAAAACTGACGGTTGAGAGCTGATTCCCGGTTAATCCTCCAGCGTGGTCAGATCCACCTTGGGCCCTGGAAGGTTCAATGCTGCGATCTCCTTCTTGCAGGCATCCACCATATCCTGTGTCATTTCGTAATTGTAATTGCCATAATCTCCAAATTCAAACTTGCCCACATAAAAGAACCCATATCGCTCAAAGAAATCAGTGAGGTCTGTTTTTCCTACTTTACAAACTGTTTTTACGAAGTTCAGCTGGTACACAGCCGGATTCCGTCCCCGGTTGCCCCATCCTCCGGAGCGATGCTCTTTATTGCTTTCTTCAGCACCCTGTACGCGGAACGCTTCAAACAGATCCGGGTAAAAATCTGCATACCCGCCCGGGCCTGTAAAATACAATTGCAGCTGCCAGAAAGGGATCAGCCGGTTAAATACATCCTTATCCTGAAGGTAACAGATCTTGCGGGCAATGATACTGTCGCGTGCTTTCTGATAGTTCTTTTGCTCGGAGATGCGACTTTTATTTCCAAAAGACGTGGTTCCGTAAAGTGAAAAAATATTATTGCTTACTTCTCCGAGTCCGCCCCAGTTAAGATAGGGCCGTAACTGGTGTACATGCCCTACTTCATGACTAAAACCCCAGCAGGGATCGCCCTTAATAACCCTGGCGGGATCAATAACCAGGGGCATGGCATTACCCGGCTTGGTGCCCATATAAGCCACACCATCCCCATCCCGGAACATATAATAATTATAATTCACCCGCGCCAGTATATGATTCCTGGGCACTTTGTTATATTTGATCAGGCCAAGGATCCGGTGCTGCCGGTAAACCAGGGAGTCGTAGTTACTGATCAGTTCCACACCTCTTCCGTATGCATATTTTTTGCAATCCTCAGCCGGATAAGCAATCTGGATATGGCGGCCTTTGGCATCGATTACAGGGTATACTGCATGATCGATAAGCCGGTTCCAGTCAGCATCGTTATTCTTGGTAATATCAAAATAGCCATTCACTTTTCCGTTTACAAAATGTACCCGGATCGGTTGTTCTTTTTCCGGTTCATCCGAGTAATAATCAATATAGGCCAGTCCATCGTGCTTTTGCAGGTCAATGATATTGATCCCGTTCTTTAATGGAAATTCCTGCCGCTTAATACCCCATCCGGCAGGATCCTTGGTAGGTTCAATACCTTCCGGCGCCCGGCGGTTCCAGTTGGGTACCAACAACCGCACTTCTTTTCCTGCGGCTATGCCCTCTACCAGCACAATCTGCCGGCCCACAGGAAGATAGATCCCGGTAATGCCTTCATATTTGCTGTAACCGTCTCCGATCATCAGCTGCCGGCCCAATGTGGTGGGCTTCAGCCATGCTGTATAGGCTGCAATACGGTAGTCGGTTCCATAATTTTTAGCGGCCATCGACAAAGCGGCCGCCTTTAACTGGGGATCGCTTATCTTTTCAATGTCTTTTTTCTTCACGCGCTTTTTTAGTTCCAGCGCCATCGGTGTTTTAAAAACGTGCAGATCTTTTTCGATCTGTGTTATATCCGGAGTTTGTGCTCCCGCAATCAACCAGCCCAATAAGCAAGCCGTAAGCAGCCCGATTCTCATATTCATGTAATTTGATGATGCGGTAAAGTACAGAATATGCGCCGCTAAAAAATGCGCAAACGATTGTCCTTTAAAATAAGCCACAGAAATGATGAGGCGCCAATTTTGGCAGTGATACCGTTGGAGCTGTTGCGTAACTCGCGGGTTATTTTTAACCGCAGAGATGCTAAGACCACGCGGAGTTCGCAATGTGACCCTAGCAGCAAGTCTCCTTCGGCCTTTGCGAGTGATTGCGCACTTAGCGGTTTAATTTTCACCGCAACGAACGCTAAGACTACGCAAGGTTCGCAAGTTACCTGGCAGCAAGCCTTCTGCGGTCTTTGCGGATGCTTTGCGCACTTAGCGGTTTAATTTTCACCGCAACAAACGCTAAGACTACGCAAGGTTCGCAATGTTACCCTAGCAGCAAGTCTCCTTCGGCCTTTGCGAGTGATTGCGCACTTAGCGGTTTAATTTTCACCGCAAGGAACGTGCTAAGACTAACGCAAAATTCGCAAGTTACCTGGCAGCAAGCCTTCTGCGGTCTTTGCGGGTGCTTTGTGGGCCTTCGCGGTTTATATTAACTGCGATAAACGTAAGACGACAAGCAAAAAAATCAACGATCCCAATAACGCTTCAGTCCTTTTGTTCCTGGATGTAAACACATCGGCCGATGCAGGTCATATTACCTTGCTTTGTAATCGTTGCCTCATAGTCAGTAATAGCTGCTGTCAGAATGTTTACAGCAACCGCCCTGCAATTCCTTACCAGCTGCCCTTGCATCCGTTTTCGATCCTGAACCAACAGAAATTCCCACCATAAACAGTCGTCAAAAGCATTATGAAAGATCCGGGCATCAAATATATTGACCACGTAAGCTTTGCTTTCCGCATATGCCGTAATCAACCGCACGGCTTCTTCTTTGCCGGAAAGTGCTGTAAGCGTTGCATAGGCTTCCCTTGGCAGCGCGTATTTCAATACCTGCCCATATGCATCGAAATCCAGTTCAAAAGGATATATTTCATCGGGTCCTTTATATAAATAATGCAGGTTGTACCGGGGAATTACCAACCGGTCGTCGTTTTGCGCGTATCCGGCTTCTGGCATAGCTGCCTTAAAAATCCGTTCCAGGTCATAAACAACCGCCATGCTGAATGTAGCACAGTCCCGGTGCGCCTTCAGTGAAGCCTCAAGCAGCTGATCTGCGCGGGCCGCAATTTCCCGTGGCAACCCATTAAAGTCTGCAATGACCTGCGGGCGGTACGTTTTTTTCCTATTTTTATCACTACGCATTTTCGAAGAGTCTGCTATCTTTTTGAAGATTTAGATTTTTTAACCGCAGAGATGTTAAGACCACGCGGAGCTCGCAGAGAAATGAACTGCAGGTTTTTCCCTAGCGCCCTTCGCGGATGCTTGGGTCCTTACCGGTTTAATTTTCACCGCAACGAACGCTAAGACTACGCAAGGTTCGCAAGTTACCTGGCAGCAAGCCTCCCTCGGCCTTTATAGATGCTTTGCGCACTTCGCGGTTTAATTTTCACCGCAACGAACGTGCTAAGACTAACGCAAAATTCGCAAGTTACCTGGCAGCAAGCCTTCTGCGGTCTTTGCGGATGCTTTGCGCACTTAGCGGTTTAATTTTCACCGCAACAAACGCTAAGACTACGCAAGGTTCGCAAGTTACCTAGCAGCAAGCCTCTTGCGGCCTTGGCGGATGCTCTGCGCCCTTCGCGGTTTATTTTCACCGCGAGAAACGCCAACGCTCCCTACTTTAAAATTCCCCGGCTGATCACGATCCGCTGTACCTCGCTGGTGCCTTCATAAATCTGGGTGATCTTGGCATCACGCATCAGCCGCTCCACATGATACTCCTTTACAAAACCATATCCGCCATGTACCTGCACCGCTTCTACTGCTGCCCACATGGCCGTTTCGGAGGAAAATAGTTTAGCCATAGAAGAGCTGATATCATAATTCAGGTGCTGATCCTTTTCCCAGGCGGCCTTTAAACACAGCAACCGCGCCGCCTCTATTTTCAGCGACATGTCCGCCAGCTTAAAGGCAATAACCTGATGATTCATAATTTCTGTTCCAAAAGCCTTCCGCGTTTTGGCATATTCCCGTGCCCGCTCAAAGGCACCGCCCGCAATCCCCAGGGCCTGGGAAGCAATCCCGATGCGGCCCCCGGCCAGGGTTTTCATAGCAAACTTAAATCCAAAGCCATCCTCTCCGATCCGGTTTTCCTTCGGCACTTTCACGTCTGAAAAAAGGATCGTATGGGTATCGCTGCCGCGGATGCCCAATTTATTTTCTTTTGCGGCAACCGTTACACCAGGCCAGTTTTTCTCCACAATAAATGCATTGATGCCCTTGGATCCTTTGGACCGGTCGGTTTGCGCAATCACCAGGTATACCGAAGCGCTGCTGCCGTTTGTGATCCAGTTCTTGGTGCCGTTCAGCAAGTAATGATCGCCTTTATCTTCCGCTGTGGTTTGCTGCGAAGTAGCATCGCTGCCGGCTTCCGGCTCGCTCAGCAGGAAGGCCCCGATATACAATTGCCCTTCCTTTTTACCCTGCGCCAGCGGCACCAGGTACTGCTGTTTCTGCGTCTCCGAACCGTATTCCTGCAATCCGTAACAAACAAGGCTGTTATTTACGCTCATACACACACTTACACTGGCATCCACTTTTGAAATTTCTTCCATCGCCAGTACATAGCTGATCGTATCCAGCCCGGCACCGCCGTATTCCGGCTTTACCATCATGCCCATAAAACCCAGGTCTGCAAGTTTTTCGATCTGCTCCTTTGGAAATTTTTGCTGCTCATCCCGTTCGATCACTCCCGGCAAACATTCCTGGTTTGCAAAATCCCGGGCCGCCTGCTGAATCATTTGCTGTTCTTCTGACAATTGAAAATCCATGCGTGCATCGTTTTGTTTCCACAAATATAAAAGACTGTTTTCTTAAACGAACAAGTGTTCATATATTTACGGCCCCGAAATTGACGCGAAACAATACTTACACGGGTCTGGTTTATCTTTATGGGCCGGGCTGTGGAATATATGGCATCGGTCTTGCGTCGCACACTTGGGCTGCTGTACATCTGATCGCTTTTAGTCATTAGCGGTGAACGGCAACAAAAAAAATAACATGGAAGAAAAGAAGATCTATACAGACAGTAATATACCCGTGCATACCCTTTACACGGCCGCCGATCTGCCGCAACAGGAACCCGGGCTGCCGGGAAAATTCCCCTTTACCCGCGGCATACAACCCGATATGTACCGTGGGCGGTTATGGACCATGCGGCAATATGCCGGGTTCAGCACCGCAGCAGAAAGCAATAAACGTTATCATTATCTATTATCGCAGGGCGTAATGGGATTGAGTGTAGCCTTTGACCTGCCCACCCAGATCGGCTACGACAGCGACCATCCGCTGGCAGAAGGCGAAGTAGGCAAGGTAGGCGTGGCCATCGATAGTATTGAGGACATGGCGGAACTGTTTAACGGGATCCGGCTGGAGGAAGTGTCTACCAGCATGACCATCAATGCTACGGCTTTTATTTTACTGGCACTATATGTGGCCCAGGCCAAAAGCCAGGGCGCGGATCTTTCCAAAATATCCGGCACCATTCAAAATGATATTTTAAAAGAATATGCGGCAAGAGGCACCTACCGTTACCCGCCCAAACCCTCCATGCGCATTATCACCGATATCTTTGAATGGTGCTCAAAAGAACTGCCCAAGTGGAACACCATTTCCATCAGCGGCTATCATATCCGTGAAGCCGGCAGCACGGCCGCCCAGGAAATCGCCTTTACCTTAAGCAACGGTAAAGCTTATGTAAAGGCTGCACTGGAAAAAGGGATGGACATCAATGTATTTGGCAAGCGGCTTTCCTTCTTTTTCAATGCGCATAACAACCTGTTTGAGGAAGTGGCCAAGTTCCGCGCAGCGCGCCGGATGTGGGCACAGATCATGAAAGACCTGGGCGCTACAGACCCCAAGGCTCAGATGCTGCGTTTTCACACCCAAACTGGCGGCAGCACGTTAACCGCCCAGCAACCACAGAACAATATTTCCCGGGTTACCATACAAACATTGGCCGCCGTACTGGGAGGCACCCAGTCGCTGCATACCAATGGCTTCGATGAAGCGCTGAGTTTACCCACTGAAGAAGCCGCACGCATTGCCTTACGGACGCAACAGATCGTGGCCTTCGAAAGCGGCGTTACAGACACGGTAGATCCCCTCGCCGGTTCTTATTTTGTAGAAGCGCTGACCAGTGAAATGGAACAAAAAGCACAGGAGCTTATTCAGCAGATCGATGCGATGGGCGGCAGCATTGCCTCCATTGAAGAAGGATTTATGCAGGAGGCCATTGCCCGCAGCGCCTATGAATACCAGCAAAAAATAGAAACCCACGAAAAGATCATCGTGGGGGTGAACCGTTTTCAAACAGCCGAAACCAATACCCCGCCCATTTTTAAAGTAGATGACAGCATCGGTATCCTGCAAAAGCAAAAACTGGAGCAGCTGCGCAATAACCGCGATCAGGCAGTTTGTAACCGCATTCTGTCCGGGCTACGGACCAGGGCATCCGGAACAGAGAACATCATGCCGTCTGTAATTGAAGCGGTGGAAGCAAAATGTACCCTGGGAGAAATTGCGGGCACCCTGGTGGAGGTATTTGGAGAATACCAGTAACAACAGGAAGCCTTCCATAAATAATCAATTAAAAAAAGACGGCTAAATAGCCGTCTTTTTTTAATATTTCTAGTATCCGGGATTCTGATAACCGGGATCATGATGCACATCCACATCTTTTTGTGGTATCGGCCACAAATAATTCTTATCTGCAAAAATGCGCGATTCGATCTTTGTTTGATTGGGTGATGAAAACGTGATGGCGCCGGTCGTCATATTTACCGATCCGGGACGGGTACCAAATACATCGCGGTTCATCACCTCGGCCCCTATCTTCCATCTTTGAATATCAAAAAAGCGAAGTCCTTCCATGGCCAGCTCAACCCGGCGTTCTCTTCTCACCAGCGTCCGCATCGATGCCTGGCTGCTGTACACCAGGCGGTTCACCTTGGGCATGCCCGCTCGCTGGCGTACCAGGTCAATGGCGTCGTACACCGAGTTATCGATCTGGTTCAATTCGATTTTTGCCTCAGCATAGCTCAGCAATACCTCGGCATACCGGATCACAATGGTATTAAGGCCGGTATTCCACATATCCGGGAAATCTTCAAGATGCGAAATATATTTCTTCACCACATAGCCGGTTGGTGAAGTATTGTTATTGGCCATAAAATAATCGGCATTGGCATTCGTTCCAATTTTTGCATCCAGGCTGTTAAAGATGCCGCCTCCATATGAGGGCTGGCCGGAGCATTGTATGGTTGCGGTAAGCCGGGGATCCCGGTTGCTGTAAGGGGCGTCCGCATTATACCCGGAGCCTGCTTCCGAAATAAGTTTCCCGTTTTGCATTTCGTAAGCATCCACCAGTTCCTGCAGCGGGTTAATAGAGCTCCATCCGCCGGCACCGTTGGAAGGCATTACTCCCAGGTTTCCGTTGCTGTATTTATTTTCAATATACTGTATATCCAGTATCACCTCACTGTTTCCCTCGTTGCCAATCCTGAAAAGATCCGTATAATCCGGGTAAAGTGTATACCCAAGCGCCATTACTTTCTGATAATCGGCAATTGCATTTTGATAGTCGCCCTTATACAATTCAATACGCCCTTTCAGTGCCAATGCAGCGCCCTTCGTGATCCTTCCCGCATCGGCGCTTCCATATGAGTTGGGCAGTTTCTCAGCCATTTCACCCAGTTCTTTCAGCATAAACGCAGTAACCTCTTCTTTTTTATTCCGGTTCATTTTATTGGCTTCCTCCGTGGATATATTTTTCAGCACAAGCGGTACATCACCATACAGCTGGCTCATGATAAAGAACTGGTAGGTTCTTAAAAACCGGGCTTCTGCCTTATACCGGTCTCTTTGCTCAAGTGTTCCGGTAAACTTATCAATATTTTCAAGGAACCAGTTACATTTCTGAATCACGGTAAAACTCCACCGGTTGGCCGCATTGCTGCTGGATGGGGAAGCCGTTCCGTTTCCCAGTTCGGTGTATCCTTCCCAGGGATATTGATTATATGCATTATCCGATGCGCAATCCATATAGTAAATATTATAGGAATCTTCCCAATCCTTATAACAGCCATTCAAGGCGGTAACGATGTCTTTTTCTGAAGTCCAGAGTGAAGTATTGCTGTAAGCATCCAGCGGCTGCCTGTCCAGAAATCCTTTTTTACAGGCGCCCAATAGTAACAATAAAGAAAGGTATATGAAGAACTTTTTCATGTTGATTTCATTTTGGGTTTTAGAAAGTAAGGTTTAATCCTATTGTGTGCACCTTTACCTGCGGATAGGTATAGCCGCGCTCGCCCGCGGGCGCTTCCGGATCAATCCATTTGTAGAAGCTCGTAAATGTGGCGATATTCTGTCCGCTGTAATAAACCCTTAATCTTTTGATATTCGCTTTGCTTAAAAGCCGGGTATTAAACGCATAACCGATCTGTAAATTTTTCAGGCGGAGATAGTCAGACTTACGCACCCAGAAAGAAGAAGGATTATCAATAGCTGTATTCTGACGCTGGTTGATGAGCACCCGGGGATAGGCAGCACCGGTGTTTTCGGCGGTCCAGCTATCCAGCCAAACAGCAGTTGGCTTTCCGGTACTGTTAGAAACCTGTCCCAACACTTCCCCCTGCACAAAACCTTTTACCCCTCCGGCACCCTGGAAGAAAGCAGAGATATCAAAACCCTTCCAGTCACCTGTAAGCGTAAAACCATATGATATTTTCGGAAAATAACTGCCCAGCCATACACGGTCGTATGCATTGATCACCCCATCGGGTTTGCCGTCCGGTCCGCTCAAATCGGCATACTTCAGGTCTCCGGGCTTGGTGCTTGCCAGTTTGGCGCTGGCATCCACCTCTCCCTGTGTCTGAAAAATGCCCAGGGTCTGGTATCCAAAAAAAGAATTCAGCGGTGAGCCTTCACGGGTAATCGTATATGCATTCGGATAAATAGGTCCGGCACCATACAGGTCCAGCACTTCATTCTGCAGGAACGTAGCATTGGCATTTATCCCCAGCAAAAAGTCTTTAATATTGGTTTTATAATCGATCCCAAGTTCCAGTCCCTTGTTCTGCACTTTACCTGCATTTACCGTAGGAGCCTTTAATCCGTAAATAGGGCTTACCGGCAGTGCCAGTAAAATATCACTGGTCTTCTTTACAAAATAATCAACGGTAAGCGTCAGCCGGTTGTTTAAAAATGCAGCATCCAACCCAACGTTGGTCTCGGTTACCTTTTCCCAGGTAATATCTGTATTTGCTCCGTCTACAGGAGCGATACCGCTAACAGATGTTCCGCCGAAATTGTAATTCTGGCTGGAGCTGACGGTTTGAATTGACGGATAATTCCCTACCAGATCGTTCCCCAGTTTTCCCCAGGATCCGCGTAATTTAAGATTGGAAACCACATTTAAAAGCCCGCTGAAGAATTTCTCCCTGGACACATTCCATCCCGCAGAAAAAGAAGGAAACGTGCCCCACTGATGCTCCTTCCTGAACCGCGATGAACCATCATACCGGATATTGGCTTCCAGCAGATACCGGCTGTCAAAATCATAGTTAACCCTTCCGAAAAATGACTGCTTGGCAATTTCATTTGCATACCCATTACCGGTTTGCCCCTCATCTGCCCCAACATTGATCTCGCTCAGCACATTGTTCAGGAAGTCTTTCCGATAAGCTTCAAGATCGGAGTATTTGGTATACTCACTAACCGCACCTGCCAGCAGGCCCAGACTATGCAGGTTCATTTTTTTGCTGTAGTCTACGGTCAACTGGGGGCTCAGGAACGTTGTATTATCAAAATGGTCTGTGAGGCTGCTGGGCCCTTGTTTAAACGTTGCATCGCCCGCTGCATTGTAATATTGGACCTCGTAAATCCGTTTTTTGTTTTGATTCTGTATAGCCCGGTATACCAGTTGCGGCTTGATGTGCAGGTTTTCAACCGGTTCATACGTAATGCTGGTAATGCCCAAAAATGCCGTATTCAGCTGTTTGTTAAATCCTCCCTGATCCAGCCAGGCCATCGGGCTACCATCGGAGATATAACCATAGTTACCGTTTTCATATTTGTAGGGAATGATGGGCGATATCCGGTTGATTTGCCGGAAGAATTGCGAAAAATCCCCCGTATAGGGATTGGTAGGCTCGGTTAACGGCGCATAGGTATAAGAAAGATTGGCATTCAGCGTAAACCATTTGTTTACTTTCGAATTAAGGTTTAAACGCGAAGTATAGCGTTTTGCATTGGTTTTCTCCACAATACCGTTCTGGTCAAAATACCCCATGGAAAACATATACTGCGTTCCTTCACTTCCCCCTGAAACCGACAGGTAATGGTTATGTTGCAGCCCGTTTCCTTTGTAAAAAAGTCCCAGCCAGTCTGTATTGGGATAGTTATACGGATCGGACCCATCTTTAAATTTCTGAATCTGCTCATCGGTATAGGTTTTGGTAAGCCCCTGGTTTACCCGTGCCTGGTTATACAGGGTTGCAGCTTGCCAGGAAGGCAGGAAATCAGGCAGCGCCGTGGCTTTTTGCTTACCTACGTAGGCATCATAGGTAATGGTCGACTGGCCTTTCTTGCCCTTTTTTGTGGTGATCAGCACGACACCGTTTGCCGCTGTAGAACCATAAATAGCGGATGATGCGGCATCTTTCAATACGGAAATACTCTCGATATCGCTGGGGTTAACGGCGTTCATGGAGGAGATGGCTCCATCCACCACCACCAGCGGGTTGCTATTATTTAAGGTGCCGATGCCACGTATCCTAATGGAGCCGGCATCCTTACCCGGCTGGCCATTATTTTGAATAACCACTACACCGGGCAAAACACCCTGGAGCGCATTCACGGTATTTGTAACCGGCCTGTTTTCTATTTGCTTTGCACCCACCTGTGCCACGGCGCCTGTAAGATTTACTTTTTTCTGCGTTCCATACCCCACTACCACTACCTCTTCTATCTGCCGGGCTTCGGTTTTTAGTGTGATGGCGATACTGGCGGCTGCACCAACCGTTACTTCAATAGAAGCATATCCAATTGCAGATACCTCCAGTACATCTCCTTCAGAAGCTTCAATCGTAAAAGCCCCTTCCAGGTTCGTAGCCACTCCGCGCGATGTTCCTTTAATTCTAACAGAAGCACCGCCGATGGGTTCCCCTACTTCGTTTTGCACAACTCCCGAAACCTGCTTATACTGTTGGGCATTAACGATGGGTTTATCCGACAGAGACAAAATCACCCGGTTGCTCCGGATCACCTCCCATTTAATAGGCGTTCCGTTCAGTAAACTGGATAAGGTTTGGTTAATGCCGGCATTAATGATATTAATAGAGAACTTTTGATTTACAGGCAGATCGTTGCTGCTGTAATAAAACCTGTATTTTGTCTGACTTTCAATTTGTTTAAAAATATCTCCGATACTCAGATTGTCTGCTTTGAGGTTGATCGTTTCCTGCGCATGGTTCACGGCAGACACCTGTAAAGCAATAAGAAAGAGGAATATAGATAATTTCATAACCAGAATAGTTTTCCGCAAGTGCATACGCGGCCTCGCAGAAAAAAGACAAGCACTTTTTTCCATAAATTTGTGTTGAGTTTTAGCCAATTAAGATTCGTGTTTAAAACTTTCAAGTGGAGGATGCTGCAACATTCTCCATTTTTTTATTGGTTTATTAAGTAAATCTGTTCATTAAAAAATATTTAATCGTTAAAAAATAATAACCTGGGCATCCTTTATTTTGTACTGAAACGGCTTGATCATCTGCAATACGTTTAACACATCTGCGGCATTGGAATCATCAAAAACTCCGGTGTACCGGTAGTGCTCCACTTCCGGGTTTTTGAACACAACCGTTAGTCCAAACCGGTGTTTCAGATCCAGCGCTATTTCAGAAAAGGACTTGTCGGCAAACGCCAGCTTATTTTGCAGCCAGGAGGTTTCCAGCACTACGCTGTCGGTGACGTTAATATTTGTTAAGCGAACGGTTCTGGAATCCGCAGTTGTTCCGGAAAGCTTTTCAATAACTACTTTATCAGATGGATGCAGCCGGATTCTCCGGTCTTTATTGGTTGCCAGTGCCAGTTCAATACTCCCCTTCAATAAGGAGGTTTCCATTTTTGACTCGTCCATATAGTCCCGCACATTAAAAACGGTTCCAAGCACTTTAATATCGGCTTCAGCGGTATGTACAATGAACGGGATATCGGGGTTGTGCGCCACTTCAAAGAACGCTTCACCCGTCAGATACACTTCCCGTGTTCCCCGGCCGAAACCGGCTCCATAGCTTAAATTACTGTTCGTGTTCAGATGTACCACAGAGCCGTCTGATAAGGTCAGTTTGGATTTTGAACCATGCTCGGTTGCTGCTACGGTCTTCAACGATGGCCATCCCCCCGCTTTCCGGTTAAACATCCACAAGGAGGTTCCAATAGCCAGTATTACCACGGCAGCCACCGCCAGGCGAACCACTCTTTTAACCCGGCGCGATCCAGACTGCCGCGGGGAAACAACCAATGGCATTTTTGGGGGCGCAGCTCCAGCCTGCATCATTTTTACATAATGTGCCATATAAGCAGCCTCCGTTTCAGCCACCGGGGCAACCGGATCCGGCTTCAGTACCTGGTCATGCAACAGTCCGAATCCGGGGTTTTCCTGAAGTAATTGCTCCAGTTCCTTCAATTCCCCGATACCGGCCTCTCCGGCCAGTTTGCGGTACAGCAATTCATAAAATCGGTTTTCTGAAAAATGCATATCCTTGTCCTTAAAAGAAACGACGAAAAAAAAAGAAGCTACCGTGAAAAAAGCAAAAAATTATTTTTGAAGCTGCAGATAGTCGTCCAGGGCGATCCGTATCTTTTTCAGTGCCAGCCGCATATGGGTTTCGGCGGTATTCAGGGAAATCCCCAGTATTTCGGTAACCTGTTTATAGGTAAACCCCTGTTCCTTTACCAGGCGAAAAACCAGCTGACATTGCCGCGGAAGGTGGCGGATCGCGCGTTGAAAATGCTGGTCCAGCTCATTGGCCATCAGTTTATATTCGGGTTGTTCAGGGTCTGCCACCTGTGCTTCGGCATCCGACATGGCAACAACCGGCAAACCGGTATTCCGCTTTCGCAGGTAATCAAAAGCTTTATTACGGGTTGATTTATACAGGTACAGGGTTAGATTTTCAACATAATTCAGTTCCCGGCCCATTGTCCACACTTTTAACAATACTTCGGACACCACTTCCTCAGCGTCGTCCCGGTTATTTAAAATGGCATCGGCAAACTTTAATAATACAGGATGAAAATGAAAAAACAGTTTCTTGTACGCCGTTTCATCCTGCAAATAGGCCACCCTATTTTGTAGAAATAATATTTCGCTATTGCTTCTCAATGTATAATTACGGCTTTTGCCGGTACGGTTCATATAACAACAAGGTTCAATATGCCAGGGAGCCCGTATAAAAACACAGGAGCGATTACCGGCAAAGCCATTCGTCTCCGCTATTCATCCCTAAGCAAGCATGCATTTCCCTGTCACCAACACAGCACTAAAGTAAATAAAAATATAATTCCAATGCAGAAACCTTCCGTTCAGTGTTTCACTTTCCCGCACTTTTTGCATTCAGCCACACGTAACTAATTGATATTTAAACCACCTATTTCCCTATTTTTGGCGAATGAGGAAGATCACCGCGCTATTGTTTTTTGTTTTTCTAAGCTCTGCTCTTTTTGCCCAGTTTACCATCAACGGAATCATCCATGATGAAACAGCCGCGCCAATTGCGGGAGTAACAATCGAATTTTACAGCAGTGGCCAGGCCGCAAAAACATTGGCGGCAGATGCTTCGGGAAGTTTTAAAATCGACGCACTCAGAGCGGGGGAAAAATACCTGCTGCAGGTTTCCGCCACGGGCTACCAGGAGCAGGCCCTGGCAATTCAGTTACAGGGTGATACTACACTTGACATCGTTCTGACACGCAGCAGCACCCTTCTAAAAGGCGTAACAGTAACCAGCAAAGCAAAGCTCATAGAAATAAAACCTGACAAAACAGTGGTGAACCTGGCCGACAACATGACCATTGTTGGCAACAGTATTGCAGAAACCCTGGGAAAGATCCCCGGGCTTCAGATGAACGGCGACCGGGTTACCATTCCGGGAAAAGGAGATGTACAGTTGATGCAGGACGGGCGGCTGATCCAGCTTTCTCAAAAAGACCTTCTCAATTATTTAAAATCCATCCCCGCCGGAAATGTTTCCAAAATAGAGATCATCACCAACCCCTCTGCGGCTTATGATGCGTCAGGCAATGCAGGGCTCATCAATATCATTACCCGGCGCAGCAAACAACAGGGCTATAACGGAAGCATCCAGGCCGGTTACAAACAGTGGCAGCATTACCCGGGTATGGACGTTACCGGCAACATCAATTACAATTCGGGGAAATGGAATGTTTATGCCAATGCCAACCTGTTCCGGATCCGCCATAAATACGGTTTTCGCTGGGAAGAGTATTACCCGAACCGTTCCTGGATCATGAGTGATACCGGCGATTATAAACAGCACAACCTGGTGCTCAATGCCGGGGCCGATTACCAGCTTTCTCAAAGATCACAGATAGGCTTCAGCGCCGGCTTTTCGCGGTACTTTGAAGGCGGAGCCGATTATGTACGCAATCATTTTTACAACGGGCAGGGGCAAACCGATTCGGTACTCACCACCTATGCCACCTATGTACCACTGGCCAAAACCCAATCGTATAATCTTTACTACAAAACCAAACTGGATACAACCGGCAAAACCTTTTCGATGGATGGCAGCTTTCTTACCTTTTACCGCACCGACGAATCGGATGTTACCGCTAAAACGTTTACACCCCAGGGTCAACCCATTGAGCCCTCCACGGCCCGCTTTTACAACAATACCCTGCAGAACATCAATATCTATGCACTAAAAACAGATATGGAGTTTCCAACCAGCGTGGCAAAACTGCAATGGGGCGGCAAGGTAAACTTTATTGAAACCTACAATAATATGCGGTATTACCGTTTAAACGGATCCGGTAAAGACTACGACGGGCAACTGAGCAATGAATATAAGTACACCGAAAACACCCAGGCGCTTTACCTGAACGGCAGCCGGGAAGCGGGTAACTGGTCCTTCCAGGCCGGCCTGCGGGGAGAGCTTACCCAAACCAACGGGTACTCTTATATCCGGCAACAAGGCAATAAAAACAACTATGTAAAATTATTCCCCAATGCCCTGGTTCAATTTAAAAAGGACGATCAAAACAACTTTGCCCTTAGCTATAATAAGCGGGTGCGCCGCCCTACTTTCTGGAACCTGAACCCTTATATTTCCATACTTACGGCATATAGCTATTACGAAGGCAACCCGTTCCTGCAACCGGAATACAACAGCAATTTTCAGCTGCAACATAATTACAACAACAAACTCACCAGTGCTTTCTTTGTTGCCCTTACCAACAATGGGTTTGACGATATTACCATTGCACATGTGGATACCAATTTTGTGATGCGCACCCCCAAGAACTTTGTCAACAGCACCCGCTTTGGTATTTCCGAAACGTATAACTTCTCCGCCATCCGCTGGTGGGAAAGCAATAACCTGTTTAATCTTTATTATACCAACGGGCGATCGAAACTGGATTATGTGGAAGGGCGTAAAGGTTGGGGCGCTTATGTTTCCAGCAGTAATAATTTTTATTTAAACAGCAACAAAACCCTGTCGGCAGCCGTAAACTTCTGGTACCAGTTCCGGGAGGTAACGCTCGTAAATCAATCGGATGCCTATTACAATATCGACCTGGGGCTGAATGCACAACTATTAAAAGACAAGCTATCGCTAAACGCCAATTTGCAGGACGTATTTGGCACCAGCGGCGCTTCGTATACAACGGTGATCAACGGCATCCGGCAGAAATACGCCAACCTGCAGTTGAACCGCAACTTTTCGTTGACCCTGATCTTTAAATTTGGCAAAAAAGAGTTACCTGCTTCGGAGCGCACCAACAGCAACCAGGAAGAACGGGAACGGATATAAGGAAATGCCACAGATACTCAGAAACACAGCTTTTTTCTACCAGCGTTCCAGGACCGAAGCTGTATCTTGTGTTTGCCACTATTCGGAACACTGAAACAGAGCTTTTAGGTTCTTTTCCCGATCCACTGTTGCTATGGCAAGACATGGGAGTAAAAAATCAACGCCTTAGTACCTCTGTGGCTACACAAACACTATCTGGATCTAAAAATTCTTCGTGTACCTTCGTGCTTTAGGACCTTTGTGGCTACACATCAATCCTTACAAATATGAATCGATCCGGTTTAAAAACAATAGGGCTTTTATGGTTGTTGCTGGGCTCCCTTTCTGCAATGGCACAGCGGGAGGCGAGGATCCATGATAAAGCCATCCTCGTAGATGGGCACAATGACGTAACTTCTGCATCCATCGTTCAGGGAAGAGATATTACCGAGCCGCAGCCCGACCGGCATACGGATCTGATCCGCTGGAAAAAAGGCGGACTGGATGTACAGTTCTTTTCCATTTTTACAGGGCCGGTAGCGCATAACCCCAAAGGGGTATACGCCGATGCCAATGACCAGATTGATTCCCTGGAAGCGTTGATCCGCCGTCATCCGCAACAAATGATGCTGGCACAAAGCTACCGGGATATCCAAAAAGGTATAAAACAAAAAAAGCTGGTGGGCCTGATCGGTGTGGAAGGCGGGCATATGATCGAGCATGACCTGGGCAAGCTTGAAGCCCTTCAAAAACGGGGCATGCGCTACCTTACGCTTACCTGGAACAACAGCCACTCCTGGGCCACCAGTGCCATGGACGAAACCCTGCATGCCGACACCTTAACACATAAAGGTCTCACGGATTTTGGAAGATCGGTGGTTAAAAAACTCAACGAGCTGGGCGTGCTGGTAGATCTCTCCCATACCGGCGAACAAACGTTTTACGATGCCATTGCAACCAGTACCCGGCCGGTTATCCTCTCACATAGCTCTGTGTATGCCCTTTGCCCGGTTTTCCGCAATGTAAAAGACGAACAGATAAAAGCGGTTGCAAAGAACGGCGGCGTTATCTGCATCAACTTTTATTCGGGCTTTATCAGCAAAAAATTTGACGACCGGCTCACCGCCCTGAATACAGCCGCGGAGCAACGTTTTACCGACTCGGTTTTCAAAAGCACCGGCGATGCACAGCAGGCCAGGAAACAATGGCAAGCGTATCAAAAACAGGAAATGGAAAAAGTACGGCCCTCGCTTTCAGATGTTGTGGATCATATCGATTATATTGTAAAAATGGTGGGTGATGATTATGTAGGTATCGGGGCCGATTTTGATGGCATCGGCTCGGTTCCCGTCGGCCTTGAGGATGTAAGTGCCTATCCCCATATTACCGCCGAACTAGTAAAACGCGGTTACACCAAAAAATCGATCCGCAAAATACTGGGTGGAAATGTATTGCGGGTGGTTAAAGCCAGCTTTTAACCGGAACACAACAATATGAAGAAACAATACCTGCTACTGCTGCTGCTGTTTGCAGGGCATCTATCCGGTGCTCAAAAAACAAGCGTTTACACCTGGGCGCACTACAGCGGCACCATTGGCAGCTACCCCGTGGAGGTAAAAATAAGATCCACCAAAAATGCCGATTCCGTTTGGGGCGAATATTATTATAAAAAACAGGGAAGCGCAGCGTCCATTTATCTCGACGGAACAACAAAAGCCGGCGGCGCACAGCTCCGTGAGCATGCTTATAACCGGCAATTACAAAAGCACGAACAAACCGGTACATTCGTACTCAACTCCATCGGCAGCAACATGCTGACCGGTACATGGACCGATATACATGAGCGTACACTACCGGTGCAGTTGAGGCGCATAGAGAACGATTTTATAAATGAGTTGCAACAATGGGATATCCGGTTACAGCTCTATAAAGGCCAGGTGGAAAACGCCGGTGGTTCCCTGCAAACCTATACCCGGGCAAACAAGCTCATCATTTATGATCCGGTAACAAAAAGCACCCGATTGCTGAGTGGTTTTGATGAAGTCTTGTACCATAATTACGGGGAAATAGAACTGGAAGACCTCAACTTTGACAGGTACCCGGATCTGAAGATTCCCATCTATTTTCCGCAGGCTGTAAAAAATGACGGCGCTTATCTTTATTTTATTTACCATCCCGAACGCCGGCAGTTCGTTCTTAATAACGCATTAAATGAATTGGGATACCTCGACTTCAATGCTTCAACAAAAGAATTCCGGAAATCCGACGCCGATGGAAGGGGTAACGAAGGTGACGCCTACTACAAATGGGTGAACAATAAATTTTACATGGTGCGGGAAGTGCGCAGCTATGAGGACAGTCCGCAGGTTTTTTATACGGAATACACGATCCGGAACGGGCAATCCATCAAAACAAAAACCTATAAAAAGTAGCCCCCATGTTGCGATCTTTATGGAACCTTGCGCACTCGCGGTTATTATAAAACGTAAGGGACGCAACAGATCGCCAGGAACGGTTGCACCGACGCTCCGCCATATCGTCGCGTGAACAAAAGAAGATCCATACGCCGTTTGCGTTGAAGAAATCTGCACTGCGCTATTAGAGATTCAGACTGCAACAACCGGACAGGTGGCTATCTTTACACCACTGAATAACATTATGATGAAAATGAATATCTTTCTGTTGGTTGCCGTATTAACAGGTACACATATGCGGGGAAATGCCCAGGTAACCTTTACAGACAACCCGGTTTACAAGATCACCTATGGGTCCAGCTTTAATGGCAAAACCCCTGAACGGCAAAATAAGGTCTGGGTATTTGCGGGTCCCCGGCAAACCCTGCTTACCACGGAAAAAGATTTCAGCGGAACAACCTCCTATCCCTTTGAGCTTTCGGTGATCGACCGCATGGCCAACCGGCAGGAACTCTATGCGTTTCTCAATGACCGCGAAACCATTACGTCTTCCGATACCGCATTGCGTACCCAGCGTTTCGAATTACTGGAGGAAACCAAAGAAATACTGGGGTATCGCTGTAAAAAAGCCAAGACGGTGGTTAACTCCAATACCATCGAACTATGGTACACCGATCAGCTTCCGGTAAAAGGCGCGCCCTCTGTTCTGGGGCAAAACCTGGGCCTGGTACTGGAGCAGGTGCGTAACGGCAATAATGTGGTACGGGCCGAAAAAATTGAAAAGCAACAAATGTCCCGTCCGGCCTTTATGACGCGGCCCACTTTGCAAACGGACCTTCTGAGCTACCGTGATGCCATCTGGAACAGCCGGTTTACAACCATCCCCCTGTTTACCAACCAGGTGATCAACTTCTCCGACACCAGCCGGTCTGCCGGCGATGTACTACGTTTTGCCAACGGCACCATCGTCGTAAAAAAAATAAAAATACCGGTACTGGATAGCAGCAGCACGCTTTTCCTCGACCTCCGGGAACAATCGAATGGCGATGCATACGACCGCACCGGCACGGTGTTTCTCATTCCAACCGATACCAAACAATCCTTCCTGGACGGACTGAAGAACGGGGCCAAAACCCTTCCGGCTTATACCAATGGCAATGGCAAAACCTACCAGGGAGTGGCTGCCACCCCGGATTATACGCCGCCGCTGGAGCTGATGCGTTTTTTCACACCTTTCGGGGTAAAGCAATTCAACCACATCCAGCTCAAAGGAAAACAATGGCAGGAAGCCGTTCCCTACCGGCAGGATATTACCGACTTTGCCGCCGCGCTCAATAACAGGGAAGTATATATCGGTGTATTTATTGGTAATTATGATAAAGGCGGGCATAAAATCACGGCCAATCTTACGATTCACCGGGGCGGGCCCGACAAGCCGAAGCAAACCATCCTGCCGCTCTTTAATACCCTTAATATTATGGAAATGGCCGGGCAGGATTATGCCACCATGTTCGACAACGAAAACGGGCTGACCGTTCATTTCCGCATCGATCATCCCCTGGACAATGCCTATTTGCTGTATACCACCACGGGGCATGGCGGCTGGGGAAATGGAGATGAATTTGTGCCCAAAAAAAATACGATCCTGCTCAATCAGAAGGTCATCTTTGACCTGGTGCCCTGGCGGCAGGACTGCGGCTCTTACCGGCTGTACAATCCCGCATCCGGTAATTTTAACAGCGGCCTTTCGTCTTCCGATCTGAGCCGTTCCAACTGGTGCCCCGGAACCGTAACCAATCCCTTCCGCATCAGCCTGGGCCGGCTGGAGGCAGGAGCCTATACCCTTCAGGTAAAAATTCCACAGGGGAAACCGGAAGGGTCCAGCTTCAGCGCCTGGAATGTTTCAGGCGTTTTGGTAGCTGACTAATGCTTTAAAACGGAAAAACTCGCAATTTTACGCAAGATTTTCGCAGTAAAAGAGTCTTATATCTATTTATACCGAATATTCATTATACAATTAAAAAACATTCATTTGAACCGGATTTCAACGCCCTTACTCCTGCTGCTGACGCTATTGAGTACCCTGGCCTGCCATGAAAAGAAGGCCGCCCCTGCCGGTCAGAAAAAAGGCACCGCCAAAGTAGATGCTTTTATTGTAACTTCAGAATCCTTCGCTGAAAATATTGAAACACCCGGCACCATCGTTGCCAATGAAGTAACAGAAATTCATCCCGAAGTATCCGGCCGGGTAACCCAGCTCAACATCCGTGAAGGTCAGTTTGTATCGCAGGGTACGGTATTGGCAAAGATCTATGACGGAGACCTGCAGGCACAGTTAAAAAAGCTGGAAGCGCAGCTTAATATTGCCAAAGTAAACGAAGACCGGGCCCGGCAGCTGGTAAATATACAGGGGATCAGCAAACAGGATTACGACAACAGCCTGCTTACCATGCAGAATATCCAGGCAGATATTGCTTTGATCCGCACCGAAATTTCCCGTACTGTGGTCCGGGCGCCGTTTAACGGTAAAATGGGATTAAAGGCCATCAGCATCGGGGCCTATGTAACCCCCGCCACCGTTATTGCCACCATCAACCAAACCAGCACCCTGAAGATCGATTTTGTAGTACCCGAAAAATACACATCTAAAATAGTCTCCGGACAAATCGTAAATTTTACCGTAGAAGGCAACCAGACCAATTATACCGCAAGAGTAATGGCTACCGAATCCAATGTGGCGGTTACCAACCGGAGCCTGACCGTGAGAGGAACCGTAACCGGGAATACACAAGGCCTGATACCCGGGGCCTTTGCCAAAGTAAAGATCAGTTTCGCTCCAAAAAGCGATGCCCTTTTTATTCCTACACAATCCATATTACCCACCGCCCGCGGAAAACAGGTGATCCTGGTTAGCAACAGCAAAGCCCTTTTTTCAGATGTAGAAACCGGCAGCAGGGATTCTGCACGGGTAGAGATCATCAAAGGGCTGAAACCGGGTGACACCATTCTCGTAACCGGGGTAATGGCCACAAAGCCGAATGCGAAAGTGAGCATAAATAAAATCGTTAACGGAAAAAGATGATGGCATACCATCCAATACTTTATTGATGAATATTTCTGAGCTAAGTTTGAGAAGGCCGGTACTGGCCATTGTGATGAACGTAGTGATCATCGTATTTGGTTTCATCGGCTTTAAGTTCCTGGGGGTACGCGATTACCCGGCCATCGATCCGCCCAATATCAGTGTGCGCACCACCTACCCGGGGGCTAATGCCGATATCGTCGAAAGCCAGATCACGGAACCACTGGAAGATGCCATCAACGGTATTGCCGGTATCCGGAACATTACCTCCAGCAGCAGCAACGGGAGCAGCAATATCAACGTGGAATTTGAAGTAGGCGCCAACCTGGAAGCCGCGGCAAATGATGTCCGGGATAAGGTTTCTGCGGCTCAACGCCAGCTTCCGCCAGATCTGGAAGAGCCCTCCGCCGTTACCAAGGCAGATGCCAGTGCTGAGCCCATTCTTTCCATGACTGTACAAAGCAATACCAAAAACCCGCTGGAGCTTACAGAATATGCCACCAACAATCTGGTAGACCGGCTGCAAACCATACCCGGCGTTAGCAGTATTGATACCTGGGGAGAAAAGCGTTTTGCAATGCGGCTTTGGCTCGATCCCAATAAAATGGCCGCCTTCAACATCACCGCCGCCGATATTCAGTCGGCCCTGCAACGGGAAAATATCGAATTGCCTTCCGGGAAGCTGACCGGTGAAAATACCGAACTCACCATCCGTACGTTTGGGCGGCTGGATACAGAAGAGGAATTTGAGAATATCATTATTAAAAATGTGGGGGGTGCCGATATACGGGTTAAAGATGTAGCCAACGTGGTGCTTGGGCCAGAAAACGAAGAATCGGCATTAAAGGAAAGTGCCATTCCCATGATCGCACTGGCCATCATTCCCCAGCCCGGCGCCAACTATGTTTCTATTTCAAATGAATTTTACAAACGACTGGAAACCATCAAGAAAGAAGTACCTAATGATATTAAACTCAACATCGCCCTCGATCAAACCCAGTACATTAAAAAGTCGATCACCGAAGTAGAAGAAACCTTGTTTATTGCCATTGGCCTGGTAGTGATCATCATTTATCTTTTCTTCCGCGACTGGATCCTGTCCATTCGTCCGCTTATCGATATCCCGGTTTCCCTGATCGGCGCCTTCTTTATTATGTATGTAATGGGTTATACCATCAACGTATTATCGCTGCTGGCCATCGTACTGGCAACCGGGCTGGTGGTGGATGACGGGATCGTGGTTACTGAAAACATTTTTAAGAAGCTGGAACAAGGTATGAGCAAACGGAAAGCCGCGCTGGAGGGCTCCAAAGAGATCTACTTTGCGGTGATCGCCACTTCGATCACCCTTGCGGTTGTTTTCCTGCCAATCATTTTCCTTCAGGGATTTGTGGGCAGCCTGTTCCGCGAGTTCGGGATCGTAGTTGCCGGTGCCGTATTGATCTCCGCCTTTGTGTCGCTTACCCTTACACCGGTGCTAAACGTATTTCTTTCAAAAAAAGATGTACACAAGCATTCCTGGTTTTATAACAAGACCGAACCTTTTTTCCGGGGCATGGAACAACAGTATGAGCGGTCGCTAAAAGCATTCATGAAAGTGCGGTGGGTATCCTGGGTGATCCTTCTCGCCTGCCTTGGCATCATCCTGGTAATCGGCCGCAACATACAATCGGAGCTTGCCCCCATGGAAGACAAGAGCCAGTTCCGGTTAAACCTTACCGCACCGGAGGGCACTTCCTTTTATGCCATGGATGACTATGTAAACAAGGTATCCCAGTTCCTCATCGATTCTGTTCCGGAAAAAGAGATCGTGCTTTCGATCACCGGATCGCGTATGAGCGGAAGCGCTAACTCGGGAATGGTGCGGGTACGGTTGGTACCGCCCAATGAACGGAGCCGGTCTCAAAAGGAGATCGTGGACTATGTGAACCGGCATGTTTCCAAATATACGGAGGCCCGCGCTTTTGCCATCCAGGATCAAACCATCCAGGTGAACCGTCGTGGCGGGCAGGATGTACAGTTTGTGATCCAGAACAATGACTTTGAAAAGCTTTCTGAAATATTACCGAAATTCCTGGAGGAATGTAACAAAAGCGATATCCTGCAGCAGGTGGATGCCGACCTCAAATTTAATAAACCGGAGTTGCGGGTACATGTGGACCGCTTAAAAGCAGCGCAGCTGGGTATAACGGTAAGCGACGTATCACAGGCCCTGCAAACCGCGTACAGTAACCAGCGGCTCGGTTATTTTACACGGAGCGGCAAGCAATACCAGGTGATGGCACAGGTAGACCGCATCAACCGGGATGACCCCAATGATCTGAAAAAAATATTTGTGCGCAACAACCAGGGACAACTGATCAGCCTGGATAATATCACCAACGCGGTAGAGTCTACCACCCCGCCTACTATTTATCACTTCAACCGGTATAAATCAGCAACGATATCTGCCGGCTTAACCGAAGGCCATACCGTAGGCGACGGGGTTAAAGAAATGAACCGGATCGCAAAAGAAGTACTGGACGAATCGTTCACCAGCTCACTGAGCGGCTCGGCCCGCGACTTTGCAGAAAGCAGCAGCAATACCAGCTTTGCCTTTTTACTGGCGCTGGGCCTTATTTTCCTGATCCTGGCTGCCCAGTTCGAAAGCTTTGTGGATCCCTTTATTATTATGATTACCGTACCGCTGGCACTGGCGGGCGCCCTGCTCTCGCTCTGGATCTTTGGTCATACCCTCAACATCTTCTCCGAAATCGGGATGATCATGCTCATTGGGTTGGTAACCAAGAACGGGATCCTGATCGTGGAGTTTGCCAACCAGAGCAGGAAGAAAAATATGGGCAAAACCGAGGCCGTGATTTTTGCAGCAGGTCAGCGTTTAAGGCCCATCCTCATGACGAGCATGACCATGGCCCTGGGTGCATTGCCCATTGCCCTGTCCCTGGGAGCCGCAGCCACCAGCCGCATACCGCTGGGTATTGTGATTGTAGGTGGGATCATTTTTTCACTGGTGCTTACCCTGTATGTGATTCCTGCTATTTACAGTTATCTTTCTTCCAATAAAAAGAATAAAGAATTTGATGAAATGTTGCGGCTGGAAGATGCGAACGCTTCATCATAAGGGGTTGTGCGAAGCTACCGCCCGCACAACGATAAAATGCTTTAATAAATGATCAACTATTTTTATAAATTACGGCCGCTGTTCTTCATCGTTTTGATGCTGACACTTTCCGGGCAGCTCCGTGCGCAGCGGCTACTCACGCTGGAAGAAGCCATCGCTACCGCCCTGCTCAATAATTACCAGATACAATTATCGAAAAATGATTCTACCATCGCGGCCATTGACTACAGCTACCGCAATATGGTGTTCCTGCCCAGTATCAACGGCAATGCCGGACTTACGAATACCAACAACAACCAGAAGCAAACTCTGGCTGATGGTACGGAGCGGAAATCCAGCAATCTCCGGAGCAATAATGTGCAGGCCAACGTTTCGCTAAACTGGGTATTGTTTGACGGGTTAAAGATGTTTGCCACACGCGACAAAGCGGCATCCCTGCTGGAAGCCGGTGTATACACCATAAAAGAGCAGATCGTGAATACCATTGCCTCGGTAATTGCGAACTATTATGCTATTGCCAGGGGTAAACAGCAAATTGAAGCTACGGATGTACAAATAAAGCTGAATGAAGAACGGGCAAAACTGGCGCAGAACAAATTGGATATCGGCACCGGTGCCAAACCGGATGTACTGCAAAGCAAGGTAGACCTGAATGGCCAGAAATCCTTACGGATGCAACAGGAAGTACAGGTTGCACAACTAAAGGAACAGCTGGCCCAGGCGATGAACAGCCAGATCAGTGGCGCGGCGTTCGATATTCCCGATACCATCCCGCTCAATTACGAGCTAGCCCTCGGGAATATCCTCGAAGGAATTGAACAAAGCAATCCATCCCTGCAACTGGCGAGAACCCGTATCCAGATCGCACAATACACGGTTAAGGAAAGCAAGGCGGGGCTGTACCCTACCCTTTCGTTCAACTCCATGTACAATTTTACACGAACAGAAAACAAGAAGGTCATCAATCCGTTCTCTACCTTGTTTAACCAAAGCCATGGTTATAATTACGGGTTAACGGCCACCATTCCCATCTTCAATCAACTGCTGGCCAGGAGGGATATCCGGCAAAGCCAGTGGGGCTTAAAAATGGAGGAGTTAAACTACGATAACCAGCGTTCCCTGCTCAATCTGAATGTGCTCAACTCCTATAAGAACTATGACCAGCAAAAACGTGCGCTGAAACTGGAGGAGGAAAATATTGAACTGGCCCGGGAAAATGTAGCAATTGTTTTCCAGACCTACAAGCTGGGGATGGCTACACTGGTGCAGTTGCGGGAAGCGCAGCTCAGCCTGGCCCAGGCTTACGACCGATTGATTGAAGCACGGTACAATACCAAGCTTTCAGAAACAGAGTTGATGCGGCTGAAAGGCGCGTTGGTGAAATGAGCGGCGAGATTCGAGCATCCGGAATCCAGATGCGAGCATCCGGCGGTCAGACGCCAGATCCCGGGGATTGCAGTAACAGCAGTCAGCCATCAGCAGTCAGCTGAAAACTGATCACTAATGGCTGATAACTAAACTGACTGCCAACATCCCGAATCTCAATTCTGGATTCTGAATTCTCAAATCTCAATTCTCATATCTGAATGCTCAAACCTACACCTCAAAATCCCACCACTTCTTATCGGATTGTGCGGAAGCAACTACATTGTCGATAAACGCCATACCCCGCACACCATCATCTACAGAAGGAAAATCAAGGCTTTCTTTGGACGGGGTTTCGTTGTTCATTTTCGCCTGTAATGCCGTGGCAAAGTTCCGGTAGTGATTGGCAAATGCTTCCAGGTATCCTTCCGGATGACCTCCCGGAGTGCGGCAGTTATGCTTTGCATAGTCGCCCAGGTACCCGTTACCCGCGCGATATACCTGCGTGGGAGCATCCAACCATTTTACCAGTAAGGTATTGGGTTCCTGCTGATGCCATTCCAGTCCGCCCTTTTCACCATAGATCTTAATTTTTAACGCGTTTTCTTCGCCGGCAGCCACCTGGCTGGCGATCAGTACACCGGATGCGCCCTGGTCGAACTTCAATAATACCGCACCGTCATCATCCAGGTTACGGCCTTCCACGATCGTGTTCAGATCCGCACAAAGTTTGGAGATTTTTTGACCGGTAATGTATTCTGCCAGGTTGGCCGCATGGGTACCGATATCTCCCATACATCCACTTTTTCCACTCTTCTTCGGATCTGTGCGCCAGGCTGCCTGGGCATTGCCTTCACGTTCAGACAAACGGCTCAACCAGCCTTGCGGGTATTCCACATATACTTTTCTTATTTTCCCAAAGGCACCTTCTGCCACCATCTGACGGGCCTGCTTTACCATCGGATAACCGGTATAGGTGTGTGTAAGACAAAGCATCAGCCCTGTTTCCTTTACCTTCTGCTGCAATTGTTTGGCCTCATCCAGGCTAAATACCATCGGCTTTTCAATCACTACATTAAACCCATGTTCCAGCGCCATCATGGCGGGAGCAAAGTGCACAAAATTGGGCGTTACGATCGATACAAAATGAATACGTTTATCCGCCGGGAGTTCGCTTTCCTTGCGGATCATTTCCTCGTAACTCAGATACGTACGGTCCTCAGGTAAAAAAAGCAGCTCTCCAGACTCCCTTGCTACATCCGGATGCACGCTAAGCGCTCCACAGCTCAGCTCAATCAATCCGTCCATATTTAACGCCAGGCGGTGCACAGCTCCGATAAAAGCATCCTTTCCCCCACCGATCATACCAACGCGCAATTTTTCTCTTTTCATATAGTAATTTTTATTTAAAGTGAATGGTTACGAATATACATATTTCTGTTTGAAAAAGGGTTTGGATATAGAGCCGTAACAGCCCTCCTGGCCACCATTCCGGCAGCCAAATCCGGCGATCTCCTCACCGGAATTGGGGAGGAAGATTTAAACAACGCTTTATACATCTGTAATTTTTTTTACCGATATTGCGGAGCAATTACTAAAAAATGAACGCCAACTTCTTAACTGTAACAGCTATCTGTATCCTGCTTACCGCCTGCAGACAGGCCGAAAAACAAACCGCCATCATCCCGCAGCAGCCAACGGCAAAAGATTCCGTTGTAAAAGCGGCACCGGAACTACCCGGGATCACGTACCGTTTTGTAAAAAAGAAGGAATGGCAGGCTTTAAAAGACAGTTTTGAGGGTGCGCGGCATCTCGACCTTTTAACGGCGATTAACCGGACCGACTCCAGCCATATCCGCCGGCTCGACAGCATCCTGGTGCCCAGCGATTTTTCACGGCCGCTTGCCGCATATATGCCTTTTCCCGAGGAGGTGCCGTTTTTAAAAGACATTCCCAAGATCCTCGTTTTTTCGCTCAATGCCCAGGCCTTTGGGGCGTATGAAAACGGCAAACTGGTGCTTACCGGGCAAACCAACACCGGCCGCAAAAGCAAGCCCACACCGGCTCACCTGTACTTTGCAAACTGGAAGGCCCGCAAAACCAACAGCACTGTTAATGATGAATGGGTATTAAAATGGAACTTTAATGTGCACAATACCTGGGGCATCGGGTTTCATGAATATGCACTCCCCGGTTATCCGGCATCCCATAGCTGCATGCGTCTCCAGGAACGGGATGCACAGTTTCTTTACAGCTGGGCGGATCAATGGATTTTAAAGAACAACCAGCAGGTTGCAACGGGTACACCGGTTGTTGTGTTTGGACAATATCCTTTTGGACAGCCACGCCCCTGGTTTAAACTGACAGAAGATCCGGCGGCACTTACCATTGCTCCAGACAGCTTAAAGAGCCATTTATCGGCCTGGCTTCCCGAGATCCTTAAAAAACAACAACAACGGGATTCTGTGCTGCAGACCGCATCGGTAACCATGCGTTAAACCCCTGTTCAGATAAGTTGTTACGCCCGTAAAAAATGTGAAATTGGTTTTTCAGAATCAAAAGCAGTTAGCTGTGGTTGCATATAATTTTTTCAGAAATAGTCAATGTTTCTCTTTAGCAGCCATAAAATTATTCGCTAAAAAAATGTTAATTGAAAAAATTCGACGAATTCCTCGTTTTTTACGATGAATGCCTTATTTTTTTCGCCGAACACAACTAGCCGCTGCTATTCAAACACAATTATGGCATCTCCGCCGATGGGATAGCCCTGGCATGTAAGCACCCTTCCTTTTGCAACTTCCTCATCCGTGAGTACCTCATTATAGGCCATCCAGATCTTCCCGGAAGTACAGGTAGCCACGCAACTGCCGCATTGACCAGATTCGCAGCTATAAGGCAACGTAAGTCCTGCCCGCTTGCCGGTTGCCGTTATCGTATTGGGATATTGTACTTCCAGCTCACGCACCAGGGATCCGATATGTATGGTTACCTTATGGGCATCCAGGTCTGGCGGTTTGGGTTTCACCAGCCGCGGCAACGGATAAAAATCTTCCTTGATGATCTGCGTTCCCTTCACCCCGTTGCTTTTTAACGAGATATCAGCCATCAGCATATAATCATACGGACCGCATATATAAAAAAGCGTGTCCTTCCGGATCTGTACCGGAAGGTGTTGGGCTACGAGGTGCGTCAGCACCCAATGACTGAGCCGCTTTTGCAGTACCTGCGGATGATTGCTGAACATGAAATGGATCAGCAGCCGGCCGGCATAGGCATCCCGCAACAACTTGAGCTCTTCGTAAAAAATGGTATCGGCTTCTGAACGGTTGCTGTACAACAGGATCATTTGCACACCAGTGGTTTTTAAAAGCGTTTTGATCAGCGAAAAGCAAGGCGTAATGCCACTTCCTGCTGCAAGAAAACAGAATTGCTTTCCACGGGTATCCTCCGGTAATACAAAAAAACCACTGATACCGGAAGTCTTCAGCACATCCCCGGTTTTTGCCTTATAGATCAGGTACCGGCTGAATTCGCCATTGTCCAGCTTTTTTACCGTAAAAGATAGCTGGGGATCGGTATCAGGACTGGAAGAAATAGAAAACGAGCGACGCTGCTCACCCAGGTGATTTTGGAAAATGAGCGTCAGGAACTGACCCGGCCGGTACACCGGTATCCATCCATCCAGCGGCTCTACAATAAAGGTTTTTGCATCCGCCGTTTCCTGTATAATTGCCGCGATCCGGAGGCGCTTTGTAATCGGGTCGTTCATCCGGATAAATGTACTAAATCCAATTGAAAAGCGTAATCTTTTAGAAAAAAGGAGCCGCCACACCGAACCAGTTGAAACCGCAACCGGATACAGGAACACCCGCTGCGGCTACCTCAGCGGCTTCCGCAGGAACAGATACGATTAAAAACAAAAGCGCCCCGGTAAAAACCAGAACGCCTGTCTTTGCCTCTAAGTTGTTTGCCTATTGTTTTACATACGCATTATATCTGTTTTTGTGAATGCAGCAAACCGCCCGTTTTTCCCGTTGTTCAGCCGTTGCATCCATCAGAAAGCGCGTAACTGAAGTTTCATTTTCACAGGAACCAAATATCAGCGGTTGCCGATAACCCTATGAAGGTAATTGCCCTCCGAGCCGTTCGTTTCAATAATGGCTCAAAAGGCAATAACTGTCGGCAAACAAGCATTTACCCCGGTTCATTTAGCGCCTTTCATTATATTTATCCTGTAATTGTTCATTCAATCCTCACAGACATATGAAAAAAATAGGACTTGCTGCTTTTTTGGCCGGCTGTACCGGCTTCCTGTCTGCACAAACACCTTCCTTTATCAGCGACAGCCTGGACCGTTATATTCAGCGGGGTATGCAGCAATGGCAGATCCCCGGGCTGGCCATCGCCATTGTAAAAGATGGGCAGGTGATCCTGCAAAAAGGATACGGCGTTCGGGAGATGAACAAACCCGGCAACGTGGATGAAAATACCCTGTTTATGATTGCATCCAACTCCAAGCTATTCACCGGAACGGCCATTGCAAAGCTGGATCATGAAAAAAAACTTTCACTCAACGATAAGGTAACGCGGTATCTTCCCTGGTTCCGGATGTGGGACAGTACCACCACTCAGCTGATCACGCTCCGGGATGTGCTCTGCCACCGCCTGGGAACCCGTACTTTCCAGGGCGATTTTACCTTCTGGGATTCGAATCTTCCCCAGGACTCCATCCTTTGGAAGCTGCGCTACCTCAAGCCATCGGGGCTGTTCCGGCAGGATTATGGTTACTGTAATGCAGGTTTTTTAACCGCCGGACGGATCCTGCAACAGGTAACCGGGCAAACCTGGGAGCAGTATGTTCAGCAACAGATCCTGGCGCCATTGGGTATGCATCAAACATATATGAATACTGCGGGTATGGCGCAACGGGCTAATGCCGCGGCACCACATACCAATATGTTCGGTGCGCTTACGGTATTGCCCTATGACCAGATCGATAACCTGGGACCGGCCGCCAGCATGGTCAGCAATGTAAAAGATCTCACACGCTGGCTACGGTTGCAGCTGGACAGTGGCCGCTTTGAAGGCAACCGGATCCTGCCCTGGGAAGTGCTGCAAAAAACACGGGATGCGAATATTACGGTAAACAACCGTAAAAACAATAACTATCCCATTCATTTTGTAACTTATGGCCTGGGCGTTTATGCGGCGGACTACAATGGCCGGCAGGTATACTGGCATACCGGCGGTGCTTTTGGTTTTGTAACCAATCTGTGTTTTGTTCCGGAAGAAAAACTGGGCATCGTGATCCTAACCAATAACGACAATCAACATTTTTTTGAAGCCCTACGTTACCAGCTGCTGGACGCCTACCTGGGTGTACCGTATAAAGACCGCAGCCGGTTCCTGCAGGGTATTGCAACAAAAAACAACCGGCAGATGGAAGCCGATCTGAAAAATATGCAGGCAAGGGTGAACGCCCAAAACCATACGCCCGTACCGCTGGATGCCTATACCGGTGCTTATTACAATACGGTTTACGGAAAGATCCAGGTTTCGAAAGCGGGCAATAACCAGCTCCGCTGTTCCTTTCAGCATCACCCGGATCTTTCCGCAACACTGGAATATATGGATGACAATACCTTCCGGCTCACCTACTCCAATATCGGCTTTGGTGTTTTTCCCGCCATTTTTACCCTTAAAAACGGCAAGGCGGAAACGGTACAGATCAAGGCCACAGACTTTATTGAATATGATGCCTACCTGTTTGCAAAAGACCCGCAGGGCCTGATGATAAAATGATCCGGGCTGCTATTCTCATCATTTATTTTTGAAGCGGAGCAGGAACCGCCCGCTATAACCTGGCGTTGAGCATTAAAACAACAGCGATAAAAGAAATGGATTTTAAAGCAGTGATGAAAGAACAAACCGATGCGGAACTGATGCGCATCCTGTCGGTACGGGAAGACCTTTTTCTGCCCGAAGCGCTGCAGGCGGCTAAAGCCGAATTCGATAACCGTAACCTTTCCCAAAACACAAATATCATATCAAAAGAAGCCGATGAGGCAGTTCAGGCCCGTGCCGCTGCTCCCCTGGATAGGTACCTAAAATTCCTGGCCTTCCTTTTCCCAGGTATTATACAGCTCGTTTTTATGGGTGTTTTTGAAGCTGACGGCTATCATCGAAAAGCAGCGGAGCTCAGTAAATGGACAGTTTTCGGGACAGGATTTTACCTCCTGTCTGCATTTCTTGCAATCATAATCTGGTAATTCCCTTCAAATCGTTTTGGGCCGAACCGGCCAGCCTCCGGGCACCTGTTCTCCAACTATGATTTGCCGCTCTTTTCAAAATTATGACTATATTTGCATAACCAGTTATGTAATTAAGTATGGAAAAAATATTTTATACCCGTACCGGCAAAATGGCCCTTGGGAGCCGGCTCCGGATGCTGTCTAGCCTGTTTACGGAAGAAGCCGAGAAGATCTATGAGCAAAACCGGATTCCCGTAAGGGCCAAGTGGTTCCCCGTTTTTTATATGCTTTCGCAGAACGAAGAAAAAACGATCACTGAAATTGCACAGGAAATCGGGCACTCGCAGCCGTCCGTTAGCCGCATCATCCGGGAGATGACCGCTAAGGGGCTGATCACCGAAAATAAAAAATCGGGCGATAAGCGCCAGAACCGCGTGGCGCTGTCTGCCAAAGGAAAAACACTGGTGCCCCGGGTACTTGAACAGTGCGCAGACGTGCACAATGCGGTAGAAGAACTGATCCGTGAAGCCACCCATGATCTTTGGGAAGCCATTGAAGAATGGGAATTCCTGCTGGAACAGCAGCCCCTCTCCCGCCGCGTACTGCAGCAGAAAAAGATCCGCGAAAGCAGCCAGGTACGTATTGTTAATTATGAACCGAAATACAAAACGGTATTCCGCACACTGAACGAAGCCTGGATCTCGCAATACTTTGAAATGGAAGCAGCAGATATCCGCGCATTAAATCATCCCGATAAGTATATTCTCAACAAAGGAGGCCATATCCTGGTAGCCTTATACGAAGAACAACCGGTAGGTGTATGCGCGCTCATTAAAATGGATGACCCCGATTATGATTATGAAATGGCCAAAATGGCCGTTGCACCTGAAGCGCAGGGAAAAAATATCGGGAAACTGCTGGCAGATGCCATCATACATAAAGCAAAAGTATTGGGGGCCTCCAGACTGTACCTGGAAAGCAATACCCGTTTAAAGGCCGCCATCAATCTCTACTACAAACTCGGGTTCAAAAAGCTCAACAACCGTCCAAGTCCCTATAAGCGGGCCAATATACAGATGGCACTTGATCTTTAAGCCCGATGGATTGGGCAACTGTTCCGGTAATTGGGTTATCAAAAACCACAGATCACCGTATATTTATCTTTCAATCACGAATATGAAATGGATGCTCCTGCTCCTGCTTTGTGTTGTTGCTTCGCCGCTTCATGCCCAGCTGGATACGGTTTACAGAAACCGGGTTGAAGGTGCCATCGCCCGGATTGAAGAACGTCCTGAACTTATCAAACATGTTATAAAACGCAATGGCGTTACTTACCGTTACTGGTTATATAAAAAACGGTTATTCAAAATTGAAAAACAATGGTCGGATAAAACATCTGATAACCATATCATCGAAAACGAATATCAATACTACCTTCACCAAGGGCAACTGACCCGGGCTTACGAAAGCGAGATCCTGCTGGTAAACGGAAACCGCAACGATGTAAATGTATGGAGTGTTACAGCATACTTTAAGGCAAACCGCATCGTTTACATCCGGTCTTTAGGGCATGGCAAAACAGAGGACGAAGACTATGATATGGAGAAAGAAATGATCAGCCATTTCCTGGAACTGAAAACCTTCCTGCTAAGGCAGCTAAAATAAACAAGCGGCCGCACCGGTACCGGCTTATGTGGCCACAAAGTGCTCCAGTACATATTTTGTGATGTTTCCCGGCTTCTGTGCTTTACAGGTAAGATAATAGGGATACGGCACCACTTCCTTGCGAAGGGATAGCTGGTAATGCCGCCCGGCCACAACAGCCGTAATTTCTATAACGGAACCTGTTTCTTCGTGGTGTTCAATAGTAAAATCGAAGTTCATGGAAAAATGCTCCAGCCGCTCACGCAGGTAGCATTCGACCGTCTGGTAGAGGAAGGACCGCGTGGAAATGCCCCGGTAATTGGGATAATAGATCTGCCCCTGTTCTGTGGCCTCCAGGATCGCGTCTACATCTTCTACCATCACCCTTCCATAATAGATCCCCATCGGCAGGCAAACCGCATTGGCGGCAAAACGGTCACCGCCTACATGGGTACTTTCAAAAACCGAAACCGCCTTATCATGGTTCTCAATAAATTTAAATACCGGGAATCCGAATTTTGCGCAGCATTTATCTTTCTTACCGTTGGTGCATACGATATAGAATGGGTCTGTTTCCCAGATCGCATGCGGGTTATCAATATAATACTCCAGCCGGATAGCCGCCACATCTGCAGGCGTTGAATGCAGGGTGAGGTACCGGTTACGGATACAATCCACATAGATCAGCCGGCAGGTTTTAAATCCTGTTTTCCGGTTGCGGATCAGCAGGAGCTTTGCCTTCTTTTGTTTGGCCAGCTCCTGAAGACTAGCAAGAAAAAGCGGATCAAAATGTGCCTGGGTTACTTTTTCAGGAAACGGATCGCTGTGCTCCAGCAGGATAAACCCGTTATAATTAGCAGCGGACCCATGAATATC
Organism: Niabella pedocola; assembly: GCF_021044425.1. Taxonomy (GTDB): domain Bacteria; phylum Bacteroidota; class Bacteroidia; order Chitinophagales; family Chitinophagaceae; genus Niabella; species Niabella pedocola. The sequence continues at coordinate 80,459 of NZ_JAJNEC010000007.1, forward strand.
CTCTTTAAAATACCGCGATGCCGCGCTGCAAAAAAAAACGTGCCGGGTGCCTGTATTATTCAATGATAACGTTTAATAATGGTTATAAAATAGCGCGATAGATCACCCCTTCCTTTATCAACCGGACAACCGCAGCCATCTTTGTGGCTTCAGGCTGATCACCGGGCAGATCGGCCACGGTAAATTTTTCGATATCAAATATATGATCAATTACCGGCTTTAAGGCATCTGAAAAGGAAATGGTCTTACCAAAGCATTTTACAAAACACTGTCCATCTGCCTGGCCCCGTTCAAAGAACACATTGCGGTTAACCGTCAACGCCATATCCGGCTGCAGCTGATCCAGGTTCAGCAACCCGTCGAAATATCCGTGCATCTGCTGCGGCTGCATTTTCTGATACTGGCTGTTCAGCTTCTCCAGCGCATCTTCCGCAGACAACCGGCCGAGCAATTCTTTTAATAAGCCGGTCTTTTCCCCGATGGCCGCGTCCAGATCGCTGCGCCAAAAAGGAATGGCTTCCCTGAATGCTTTTTCATTCTCCAGCTGTGTGAGCAGCTCCGAAAAATACCGGATCCAGGTAAAGGACAGGATCCCTACCGTAATATGGGCCGAAATACCATCATCGGCCACCGCATCATGTACATAGCCCCGGGGCACATATAAAAAATCACCCGGACTTAACTGCAAGGTTTGTTCCGGCTCTTTGCTGTAGCCCTTGCTTACAAAACCCTGGTTCTTTGTAGGCAGCTCTTTTTCGAACCCATACAGATGCCAGGTTTTGGTGCCCGCTATCTGCAATACAAATACATCATGCGTATCCCAGTGTGGGTTAAAACCCTGGGACCGGTTGGGCGTAATATAAAGGTTGGCCTGCACCGGGGCGTTGAATTTCCGGGATAACTCCATGCAACAGGCAGACAGGTGATCAAAATACCGCTGCCCCGCCTGTACTACCATGGTAGCCCCATCATTAAACAATGCAAATGCCTTCTCTGTATGAATGATCCCATCCTTTTTATGATGCCCGATGGGCACCCCCTTCAGCGTATACTCACCCGAAGGAAGCTCTTTTCCATTCTTTACCATACGCAGCGAAGGATAAAAAATATCCTGCCGGTCCAGAAAAGCCGACAGTTCCCGGCTGGTGAGCACCGGTTCATAGTAGGAAGCGTCATTCCGCGGGATATACAGGATCTTTTTTTCGTGGTAGGTATTAAAAAAAGCTTCAACCGAACAGGGAGCGATGATCTTATCAAAAAAAGCGGTCATATAGGAAAAAGGGTTTATGATACAAGATAATAAAAAAAGCCGCAGCATACCGGATGCCGCAGCTTTTCAATACATTCATTTTAATCAGGCGTTATCGGATCCGTCTGCATCACTGCCATCACCATCCGCACCCCCGTCGCCGTCTGCTCCGCCATCACCATCCGATGCATCAGAACCATCTCCGTCACTGCCATCGCCATCTGCACCATCACCATCCATTTCCGAATACTCCTGCTCCGTGGCACGTGTTACCTGCAGCTCTTCCTCATTTAATAAAAATTCGTTCAGTTCCATAAATTAAAGTTTAAGAAGTTTAGAAATCGTTTACCAAAGTAAGTTATGATTTTTTTTTTAAACAGCCCGTTTCCCCGGCAAATTTAATAGTTCATTAATGCGTATGCCGAAATCTGTATCTGCCTGTGCTTAAATTTTTTATAAAATAAAATGCAATTGCCTGCGGGCCGTACGATGGTTTTGTTTTTTAAGTACCTTAACGGTTCTTTATTGTAAACGAACATGAAGCAGGAGCATCAAAAATCGCCACATATTCTTAACGCGGCTTCCAACCTTACCGGTATCTGTTTTATCCTGATCACTTCCTTAAGGATTTTTACCAACAAAGGAGAACGTACCGTAATGGATGAAGCCGCAGCCGTTGCCATCCTGTTCTTTATGACGAGTTGCATCCTGTCATTTCTTTCGATGCGGTCATCCGGTACCCGGAGCAATAAGCTGGAAACCTTTGCCGATTATGTATTTCTTGCCGGACTCGGGCTATTGTTTGTGGTTTCGCTTTTGTTTGTGTTCAATGTTATTCATTAGCTTTCGGGCTATCGGCTGTCAGCTATTAGCGATCTGCTTTGGTTTGATCGCTAATAGCTGAGCCGGGACGTGGCTACTTTGCCTTCGCCCAGCTGTCTTTTAACGTAACCGTACGGTTAAAGATCAGCTGTTCCGGCGTGCTGTCCGGATCCAGGGTAAAATAGCCCTTTCGCAGAAACTGGAACCGTTCATTAACCATCGCCTCTTTTAACGCAAGTTCTGCCAGCGCATTTTCAACAACCTGTAACGATTGACCATTGATATAATCGGTAAAATTACCCTCGGCATTCCCGGGGTCTTCCACCGTAAACAACCGGTCATATTCGCGCACCTGAACCGGGAAACAATCCCGGGCATTTACCCAATGAAGCGTTCCTTTTACATGAATACCAGAAGTATCCTCCCCGCTTTTACTGTTGGGAAAATACGAGCAATTCAGCTGGGTGATGCGGCCATCCGCATCTTTTATTACTTCATCGCACTGGATGATGTAAGCGCTTTTCAACCGCACTTGTTTACCTGGTGCCAGGCGGAAATATTTTTTGGGCGCATCTTCCATAAAATCGTCGCGCTCAATGAACAATTCCCTGCTAAAGGAAATATTGCGGGTGCCTCCGTCCGGATCTTCAGGGTTGTTTTCGGAATGCAGCCACTCTCCCTCACCCTCATAATTGGTGATCACCACTTTCAGCGGATCAAATACCACCATGCGGCGTAACGCAATTTTATTGAGATGCTCCCGGGCGCAAAATTCCAGCACACCGGCATCGATCAGGTTATCCCTTTTTCCAACACCGATGCGCTCGCAATAATCCCGGATGCTTTCCGGCGTATAGCCCCTCCGCCGCAGGCCGGCAATGGTAGGCATCCGCGGATCATCCCAGCCCGAAACGTATTTTTCGGTTACGAGTTGCAGCAGTTTCCGTTTACTGGTAAGTGTATGGCTCAGGTTCCTGCGGGCAAATTCATATTGACGTGAAGGATAGATCTCCAGCTGTTCGATAAGCCAGTTATACACTTCCCGGTGCGGCACAAACTCCATCGTACAAATCGAATGGGTAATGTGTTCGATCGAATCACTTTGCCCATGGGCAAAATCATACATCGGGTAAATAGACCACTGATCGCCGGTACGATGATGATGGGCATGTTTGATCCGGTATAAAATGGGATCACGCATGATCATATTGGGCGAACTCATATCGATCCGGGCACGCAGCACTTTTTCCCCATCCTGGTACTCCCCGTTGCGCATCGCTTCAAACAACTGCAGGTTTTCCTCTACTGTACGGTCCGCATAAACATTTCTGCGCCCCGGTTGGGTAGGCGTTCCTTTTTGTTCGGCTATTTCCTCACTGGTACTGTCATCTACATAAGCCAGTCCTTTTTTAATCAGCGTTACGGCGTATGCATACAATTGCTCAAAATAATCGGAAGCATACAGTTCGTTGGCCCATTCAAAACCCAGCCATTGAATATCTTTTTTAATGCCCTCCACATACTCCGTTTCTTCTGTTACCGGGTTGGTATCATCGAACCGGAGGTTGGTTCCGCCTCCGTATTTCAGGCTTAATCCAAAATTGAGGCAGATACTGCTGGCATGTCCAATGTGCAGGTATCCATTGGGTTCCGGGGGAAACCGGGTCATGATCGTTTTATATTTTCCGGCTGCCAGATCGGCTTCTACGATCTCCTCCAGGAAATTCAGGCTCTTTTTTTCTTCCGCTTTATAATCTTCTGTCATAAAAATAATCTGTTCTGTCTACAAATGTAGCCAATTGTTAGTAAATGAGTTATCTAGCTACAGATCTACTTCTTTAAAATGTTTGCCAAAGTTTCTAAGTTCATGTCAAAAACTTTTTAAAACTTTTTTGTAAGTATTTGGAACTATTTATTATCTTAGGACTAATAAACCGATTACTTGCACAAGCTTGCCCTATACAGCAAATTAAAGCGTACTATTTTTGAAAAATTATATTACGAAAAGGCGTTGACCTGCAGCGATCTGAGTGCGCTGCTGAATAAAAGTGTTCCGTTGGTGGCAACGGCGCTTTCGGAATTGAAGCAGGACGGCATTGTGGTCATCGACGGGCATGCCGATTCAACCGGCGGACGAAAAGCCCTGCTTTACCGGCTAAAGCCCGAAACCATGTATATCCTTTCTGTGGCAATGGACCAGCTCTACACCACGGTTTCTGTTATGGATGCGGGTTTGAACAATGCTGTTTATACACAGCGTTTTGAATTAAAGCTGCTCAACAACGGCGAGGCCCTCCACTCCCTTACCGCCGCCATCACCGCCACCCTGGAGCATTCGGGCATCCCGCGCGATCAGTTCCTGGGAATGGGACTGGGTATGCCGGGATTTATCAATATCAAAAAGGGTATTAACCAGTCTTACGTTTTTACAAAAAACACGCTCAGCCTCCGCGATCATTTGGCGCAGGTATTTCAAATTCCCGTGTTTATCGACAACGACTCGAGTACCATCGCGCTGGGCGAATCTAAATTTGGCATCGCCCGGGGAAAAACCGATGTAATGGTTGTGAATATCAGCTGGGGCATAGGATTGGGAATGATCGTAGATGGCAAACTCTTCCGCGGCCATGCCGGCTATGCTGGCGAACTGAGCCATATTCCCATTTCCGATAATCATATCCTATGCGAATGTGGCAAACGAGGCTGCCTGGAAACCGAAGCCTCCTTAAGAGTGGTGGCCCAAAAAGCATTAGCACTGATTGATGAAGGCAAACTGGAGCACCTGAAGATTGCCACGCCCGCAGTGGAAGACGTGGCCTACGCCGTTATGCAACTGGCCGCCCAGGGAGATCAGCTTTGTATTGAATTATTATCGGATATGGCCTTTAAGATCGGGAAGGCGCTTGCGATACTGGTTCATATCATCAATCCCGAGCTGGTATTGCTCAGCGGCCGGGCTTCCGAGGTAGGAAAATTATTGATGGCGCCCGTTCAGCAGGCGTTAAATACCTACAGTATTCCGCGGTTGATGGAAGGTGTGGAGCTGGATGTATCAACACTTAGATATAAAGCATATTCAATGGGAGCAGCGGCACTGGTGGTAAACAGTTTGTCTGCTGCAAATCCGGAACAGATAAGAGAACCCAGGCGCAGCACAACAGCGCCCTGACAGAAACCCTATTATTCACGAAAACAAAACGATCACACACATGAAATCAAAACAACCCGTTGCCTGCCATTTCCTGCTGGGTATATGTGCCCGGCACGTGCTGAAAAAAAGCTGAAAAGAATCGCTTTATTCCGAACCCCTGGCATGAAATTTTATTACTCATCAATGCAAAAAGATCCATTATACATGAGAACGAAACGATCCGTTGCACTTTGTTTGCTGCCCGGCGTATAAACCTGTATATGCCATAACAACAGCACCCTGGCTCTCAGGGATGCCCGTCATCTATTGGATTTCGGGAACAGGGGATGTACTTTTTAATACATCAAAAAAAACGACCATTTTATGTGGACGAGGGGAAGTATTGCCTGTTCGCGCGCCCGGATAAGGACGCGGTACGGCAGGGCGGCTTCTCCTTAATAAGCAGTTATTATTTACTAAAGCAAAACTATCAACAAAAATGAAAGCAAAACAATTTATTGCCTTCTGTCTGTTCCTGCTTTGCGCTTTTGCGGTGCAGGCTCAGGACAAAGCGGTACACGGTCGTGTTACCGGAGCAGACGGTGCACCATTGTACGGTGTAACCGTTTCCGTCAAAAAAACAAACAGAGCCGTACTTACGGACGCTGATGGAAAGTACAATTTTAAAGCCGCATCCGGAGAGACCCTGGTTTTTTCTTATGTGGGCTATGTTACCCAGGAAATCACCGTTAAAAGCAGTGACGAGCTGAATGTAACCTTGCAATCATCCGCCACCGAGTTAACATCCGTAGTGGTAACAGCGCTGGGTATTAAACGAAATAAAGCATCGCTAACCTACGCCTCGCAAACGGTGGGCGGAGACGAATTAAGGAAAGCTTCCAATACAAACTTTGTAGATGCCCTGAGCGGTAAGGCGGCGGGGCTTGATATCAAAGTAAGCGGCTCTGGTGCCGGAGGCTCTACCAAAGCCGTGCTTAGAGGTAACAAATCGCTGCTTGGTACGAGTGAAGCGCTCTATGTAATTGATGGTATTCCCTTAGTGAATAATAAAACTGCTCAGCCTGGCTCCTACGGAGGAACGGATGGAGGAGATGGTCTCTCCTCGATCAACCCTTCTGACATTGAAAGTATCAACGTTTTAAGAGGGGCCAACGCTGCTATTCTTTATGGTAGCCAGGGTGCCAATGGCGTTATCTTAATTACTACCAAAAAAGGCAGAACGGGTAAGGTTTCTGTAGACTTCAACTCCAGTACTATTTTTGAACAGGTATCCGGGCTTCCCGAATTTCAGTATCGCTACGGCACTACAGGTGGTGATTATAGCTGGGTATATCCCAAAGTTGACCCTACCGGTGCAGATGGAGTTAAGCCAACGGAACTTATTAATATTCAAAAATCACCGGTTGTAAATATCACGTCTGATAATTACCAAAAAAACTATATCAAGGATTTTTTCCGGACAGGCGCTACTGTTACCAATTCAGTATCTATATCCGGAGGTAATGACAAAACAACCGTTTATTTTTCTTATGCAAATATTTCGGCAACGGGTGTGATGCCTACCAATACCTACAGCAAAAACAATTTCGCATTTAATCAGAGCACAAAATTGTTTAACGATAAGTTGACGATCAGTTCCAATGTGATATTGTCTTCGGAAAAATCTAAAAACCGCCCGGGGGCCGGATACTATAACAACCCGCTTACCGGTTTATACCTATTTGCCAGAGACCGGAATTTTGATACTTATAAAAATAATTATCAGGTATTTGACAGTACCCGGAACCTGTATAAAATGAATTGGTATTCTACTGAGGAAAAGCAAAACAATCCTTATTGGGAACTTAACAACGATCCTAAGATAGCTACTTCTAAACGTGCCATTGCCAGTCTGAAACTCGCCTACGACATTGCGGAGAACCTCCGGTTTGAATTGAGAGGTAATATCGACTATAATAATGTGGTAAGAGACTATCGTTATGCAGCAGCCGGTAACTCGGTAAGTGTAAGCCCCAACGGAACCTGGAACTATACAAAATACACGGACCAGTCGCTGTATACCGATGGAATTTTAACCTACAACAAAACTTTTGGATCCATCAGTTTAAATGCATTGGCAGGGCTTAGTTATCAGAAAAATATTTTCAATGATGGCATGACCGTAAATAATGGTACCGTATCCTTACAATACCCCAATTTTTTCACATTTTCCAACATGCCTTACAATGTGATCTTCTACCAATCGGTTAATCCGGGCTTTATTTACAGTAACACTATAAAAGAAGGTGCTTTTGCAAATGCAACCGTTGGGTATAAAGAAATGTTATTCCTCGATCTGGCAGCCCGCAATGACTGGGCATCTACCCTGTCGCTTACCGGCAACGATTCCTATTTGTACCCTTCTATTGGTGGTAGTGCTATCATCAGCAAAATGGCAACGCTACCAAAGGCCATTTCATTTTTAAAAGTAAGGGCTTCGTTTTCGCAAACGGCCAATGAAGTTCCTTTTAATGTCGTAAATCCATGGAATACCATCGGCGGTGCAGGCGGGCCTTCCGGCATTGGAGGGATCAACCGGAATACCCAGGTTCCCTTCACCAATCTGAAGCCTGAAAAAATTGTAAGTAATGAATATGGTATCGAAACCCGGTTTTTAGATGGAAGGCTCGGATTTGATTTCACCTACTACAAAGACATAAGTACCAATCAGTTTCTTACGCTGGCAGCACCTTCGGGTTCAGGCTTTACAACCTACTATGTGAATGCCGGAAAAATCGACAATCATGGTTTTGAATTTACGCTGAGCGCCGATCCGGTTCGTACGCAAAGTTTCAACTGGAGAACCGCATTCAATGGTTCCCGGAACAAAAACAAAATTGTAGAGTTAATCGCATCCAACCCTAACTACCAGGTGGGTGGCGATGATGAGGGTTTTGCCTCTATTATCAAAGCCGGAGGATCTTTCAACGATGTATATATTTATAAATTTGCAAGAAATGAGGCGGGTCAAATCATACTGAGCGACAAAGCTGTACCGACAAAGGCCGCAACTCAGGAAAAAGTAGGCAATGCCAACCCTGAGTTTTTGCTGGGATGGAGCAATAACTTTTCTTATAATAATTTCTTTGCCAGCTTCCTGATCAATGGAAAATTCGGGGGCGTTGCCTTTTCAAAAACAGAGGCATTCCTGGATTCCTATGGCGTAAGCGAAAGGACGGCTGATGCAAGAGACAGAGGCAATGTACCGATCAATGCTATTTTCGGAACAACTCCTGTAACAAGTCTTGATCCGGCAACATATTATTCCGCGGTAGGCGACCGGAACAAGATCATGGAGCCCTATATATTTTCCAGAACCAATGTACGACTGGGTCAACTGGTATTTGGATATAACTTTAAATCTAAAGGAGCAAACCCCGTATTCAAAGATGCTTCCGTTTCATTGATAGGAAGAAATTTATTCTTCTTCTATAAAAAAGCTCCCTTTGATCCGGAACAGGCGATGAGCACCGGTAACGCTATGCAGTCAAACGACGTGTTTAGCCTGCCTTCTACCAGGTCATTTGGATTTAACGTGAAGTTTACATTTTAGAATTTTAAATCAAATCAACATGAAACAAATAATTGTCGCTTTATTCTGTTTGATTGTATTTGGTTCGTGCACAAAAGGTTTTGAGACTGCGAACCAGGACCCCAATCAAATTTCCGATGAATTACTTAAACAGGATTTCAACCTGGTGGGGTCTCCTTTCTCTGGCATGATCTTTAACCTTAACGGCCACCAGATAGAGGAAGACCTTTGTTACGATAACTGGATGGGATATATGGGTACCCCCACCGACTTTGTGGGTAATGTAAATAACACTACCTACTATATTCGCTGGAATTCTTACTGGGGTCGTGTGTACGGCAGTGTAATGTCGCCCGCAAAGCAAGTTATCCAACTGGCGCAGGAAAATAAGCTACCCCTTTTTGCTACCTGGGCTAAATTGGTACGCATATTGGCCATATCGAAACTGACTGCAATCCACGGACCAGTTATTTATACGAATTATGGCAGCACCGCTCCCTCTATCCTTTACGATAAGGAGTCCGATTTATATACCCTTTTCTTTAAGCAATTAGATTCTATTCAATCAGATTTTGGAGCCAATACCGCCTATAAAAGTTTTACAAAATTTGATCCCACTGCTTATCAGGGCAATATTTCTCAATGGATGAAACTGGCAAATTCGTTGCGGTTGAGACTTGCCATGCGCTTGTCAAAAATAGATCCTTCAACGGCGAAAATACAAGGCGAAAAAGCCCTGAGTGATCCGGCAGGATTGATTGCTACCAATGCAGACAATTTTATCAATTCGCTCAATGGAAATATAATGCCTGTAGCCCAGATTTGTTACCAGTGGGATGATACCCGTATGGGCGGTGTCATCGAGTCGTTTATGGTGGGATTGAAAGACGGCCGGATTTCCAGATATTTTGCTCCACTGGATAATGCCAGCCTGGCGGCCGATCATCCGGCTACACCCTACAAAGGCGTGCGTAACGGGGCATATATTAATGCCAAGGCCGACCGTGTTCCCTTCTCCAAAGTATCTAATGATTTTAACAGCGTTACTACCCGAAGGGATTTTTGTGCAGCCGAAGTTGCCTTTCTTAAAGCAGAAGCCGGGCTGAGAGGCTGGGCCGGTGCCGGAGATCCCAAAACCAATTATGAAAACGGTGTGCGGTTGTCATTCGCAGATTGGGGAGCCAGCGGAGTTGATGCATATCTGGCCGATGCCAGCAGCAAACCGATCAATTATGTGGATCCCAAAGACTCCCGTAATAATTTTACAGCAGCGTCCACCGTTACAGTAGCCTGGAATGCGGCGGATAACAACGAACTGAAATTAGAAAAGATCATCACCCAAAAATATCTGGCGGCTTTTACACAAACACTGGAAGCCTGGGTGGATTTCAGGAGAACCGGATATCCAAAAATCCCTCATGTTGCTAAAAACGATAGTGGTCCGGATTGGGGGGTTATTCCGGGCGACCAATGGATCAAGCGTATGCCATTTATTCCTGCCGAGCGTACCGGCAACACCGCCGCTGTTGCCGACGCGGTAACAAAAATGGGCGCGGGTGCTAAAGATGATATTGCTACCCGCCTGTGGTGGGATACCGGCGGATCAAATTTCTAAGCCGGTATCAAGTCCATAAAAAGTAGGCTGTATCAAAAGTCGTTATTTTGAATTTGTTTCAGAATAACTTTTGATACAGCCTCTTTTATGCATAAAGCCATGACATCTGGAAGCAACCATGCCGCAATGCTCAGCACATCCGAAAAAAGCGTTATGTGTTTTGTAATTCGATATTCACTGCAATCCTTACTCTTCCTCCCCCATCTTCAGATCCGCTTTCATTAAAAACACGTTATAATCCTTCCACACCGACATCAGGAAATACAACCGGGTGTCCTTCGTTTCCATCGGGTAAATAAAGGATCCGTACAATCCCGGGTAATCGGCACTCTTTACAAGTATCTTTGGCTGGCTCCATCCCTTTTGGATCTCTTTTGAATCGCGCAGCACCAGGGCCTTACGGCTTATATCCAGGTATGCAACGATCCACCGCTGAAAGGTTTCACTATAGGTAACGGACAGTTCGCCTGCCGGCGCTTCTATCACCGGTGTGGCTCCTGCTTCCGCATGTTTCACCCATCCCTGGCCATCACACCAGTATTCGTACCGGTCCTGGAAAGCCAGATCCTGTTCACCTGCCCGCGCAAGGTAAATGGCGCCCTGCCGCCCTGCAGGTGTTCCCAACAGATATACCATGCCGTTTCTTTTTACAAAAGCCGCCTGCGCAAACCGGCTTCCTGCTGCAAACCGTACACCCGGGCAACGGCTCCAGGTTTTCCCATTATCGGAAGATTTGAATAATGCCGAGTAATTGGTGGTCCATTTCCCCGGTACCTCCCAGCAATGAATATTCATGCAATGCACATAGTCTGCACCGCCTGCATGGATCGCCGCTGTTGGGATCATCGTATGTTCGCCTTTGCAGTCCGGATCATGCCGGCTGGCGATCACTTCCCGGGCATTACCACCTGCATCCGGTAACATAGCATCGATCATAAGCCCGTCAGACAGGTCTTTATCCGTAGAGAACGCCAACACATTGGAACGCCAGTCGCCTGCGTTCCCGGGTCCGCCCGTTCCGGGCCTGAAGTCCCGGCCATAGGTATCGCCAAAGAACAAGCCAACGGTTCCATTGCCCATCCGCCATGCAATTCCCAGATCGGTACCCCCCACGTTATAACGAACTGCTGTCCGGTTCGGATCAGGAAGACGCTCGTTCTTTGCCGTAACGCCCGTAACACGCGCCACACGTTCTACATGATACGGCAGCAATGCCGGCGGCTGCGCCTGCCCTTTACTTTCGGGCATTCCCAGAAAGGCCGGCAGCAGTAAAATAAGGGTTAACCGTTGCACACCAATAGTCGTTGTTTCGTCAAATAGAATTGTTTGCTGTTTTATGATAAAAGATATATCACGGGTCATCCGGAGATCGAACCCGTTAAGCCAGGATCCTGATTTCGCTTACATCAATGGTGCCATGCACGACTTTAAGACTGGCTTTTTTATTCCGGTAGGTCACCGTTCCAAAGCCGGTAGCGGTGGAAAGAAAACTGGTGAAGTCGCCCACCCTTGAACGGATATAGATTGTTTTATCAACCGCATCATACCGCAATCCCGTCAGTCCCTGCAACATGCCGTAGCTCGACATTGCTCTTGCATACCAGTGCCCGCACTCATATTCATTGAACGGATTGCGTACCTTTCCATTATAACGGTTGCGGCAGGCCCTTACAATATCCAGGCCTTCCTTTACCTTCCCCATCATCATTAAATGCGCCGCCACCTGGTATTCGATCCCCGTCCACACCTCGTTACTATACACAAATGGCAACGACAATTTGCCGCCCTTCGGCCAGGTACATAATAACAAACCGCCTTCGCTTCCCAGGGCATAAGCAGGCCGTTGCGGATTTACATGGCCTTTCAGGTTTTTCTTCAAATTATACCGGTGTACGGAAAGCAGGTGGCTGCTGATCTTTTGCGGATCAACCGGATCTTCCAGTCCGCAAACAGCAGCGATCCAGCTTCCCAATACGCCATCCGACAAGCAGCCCCTGCCATACTGGTACTTAGGCCCCTCCTTCTTCAGGATCTCCACCGCTTCTTTGGAATAAGCGCCTCCAAAAGATTGTGCTTCTGCAGGGCTCTTGGCCTTCAAACCTTCCCATTGTATTTTCTGAAAAAAGAATTCACCATTGTACAGCTGATCTTCCAGGAAGGCTTTTCCTTTTTCCAGCAACGATTTATAGGACGCAACATCGTCCTTTAAAAAATGCCCCATGGCAATGATGGACTGCAACGCGCCCAGGTAAAAAGTAGTACACATCGCATCCGCGCCCCAGAATTCGATATCATAGGTATTGTGATGCGGCTCTTCCAGAACGCCCTTGTGCAGCGGATCCCAGGTTTCGATGCAATAATCCAGACTGCGTTTTACCAGCGGGTATATCTTTTTCAGCCAGGCCGTGTTTCCGTGGATGCGCCATTCCCGGTGCACCTTCATGATACCGCCCAGTTGCCCGTCTGCCGCCGCATGAAAATCGTGTTTTACGGGGCTGATAGGCATATTAGCCCGGAAGGTCTGATGCCCTGCGGCACTCTGGTCCTCGCAAAACTCCGTGTTTCGCAACCCGATCTCCAGTTTTGGGAACAAATGACAAACGGCCTGCGCATAATTCCAAACGTGGGTACAGGTTCCATGACAACAACCGTTATCATCACCACATCCTTCCCAGGCCCACATACGTCCGTCATACTGCCGCAATACCGTCGGCGATTTTAATATGGTAAGATTGGCGGCCACTGCTTCTATTACCTCAGCGGGCAGTGTACTGTTGTAGAACGCATCTCTGAATACGATCGAATTCCGCTTTAATACGGCATATTGCTGCATCCAGTAAGCAGCAACCGCCTGCACGTTGTTAAACCTGGAGGCATACCAGGGTTTGTATTTATCGCCGGTAAACTTTACATAAGACTCCAGGCCTGATTCTGCAGGTGAGATACAACATTCCGCACTGTTGCAATGCTCCTTTCCATCAGGGCCCTTTTCCTGTATACGCAGGTCCGATTCCGGAACATACCAGGCCATCATTACCCTTACTGTTTTTTGCGCACCGGGTGCGATGGTAAGCGGCACAAACAGAGAAGCGCCCGGGGCATCCCATTCCACGGGAGGGTTGGCGTTCACTGATCCGGATTCGATGGTATTCCAGATCATTGTCAGCGGATCAAACCAGCCGCCCCGGAACCAGCAATAATCAACCACCGCCTGTTGATCTGTTGTAGTATATACCGCGAAATCGGTTTTTGTAAACGGCTTCTCCTTGCCTGGTTCCTGTGAAAGGATAAACCCGTTATCCATTTTCTGGATACGCCCGCGCTCCCCTCTTGCCACAAAATTCCGCGCGTTGTAAGAGAACACTGCCTCCACCGTTTTTGAAGAACGGTTGGTAAATGTATATTCCAATGCCCCCGCGGGCAAACCTGAATTGTCTTCATCCCCGGGGATAAACGGGCTCCAGCCGGTAAGGGTTGCCTTCAGCGGCATTTCCGGATCCTCCAGCTGAATTGTAGCAAAAGGAAAACGTGCCTGAAACGAAGCACTGCCAAACCGGGGCAATCCATAGCTGGTACCGCTGGCTCCATTGCCGGTTCCCCGCTGACCAAAGATCTTCCATTCCGGCACCGGTCCTTCCAGCACGCGTGCTACCGGCTGCGGCCCTTTTACACAAAGAGCGGCAAATACATTGGGCTCAAAAAAAACTTCCGGGCGGTTGTTAATCGACATATGCGAAATAGCGCCTGTTCCCTCCAGGCAAAACATCCCTGCCCCCAGCCCGCCGATCGGAAAGGCTACACGGTTCAGGTATTCACCGGTATAAACGCCGTTATAGGCTCTTTCCAAACCAGGAGTATAGGACTCCGGTGCCAAACCAGTCGCAAGGCTGCTATCTGCCGACACGGCTCCGGCAACCCCGGAGGTAACCGCTGCCAGACTTCCCAACCCTACCTTTTTAATAAATGATCTTCTTCCCTTAGTGCTGCTCATAAAATCCGTTTTCTTTTAAAGAATTTATTTTTGTTTACGCTACTACATAATTGTATTTGTATGCAGGTTCCGGGTAACCGGGACGTAACGACCGGCACTGCCGGATATCGTAAAACAGTTCATCGCCTGCCGTTTGCGCCAATGCTTCAAATACCTGCTGCTCCAGTATCCCGGGATCCGATTCCACCCGTGCATTGATGGTCATTTGCGCAATATTAGTGATGCCCGCAGCCCCCCTGAAACGCAAGGTATCCGTTGGTCCCGTCTGATTCCCGATCCGGTACCGGTTGCCCATACATTCAAGCATGATCTTTATATGGCCTACCGAAGCCTTTGTTCCCAGCAATGCGTTCAGGTTTGTGAAATAGTGCGCTAAAAATGCATCCCAGTCTACGAAATGGCCCTGTAATAAAACCGAGGCATTGAGCCATCCCAAAACCGCTTCACCCTCCGCATAAACATCGTAGTCCACTGCAGCGATCCGGCTGCCGGAAACACCCGTTCCCATTACATGATCGAGCCAGGTATCAACTCCCACGCCATTATAGGCGCTTGCACCCAGCACTTTCCGCCCCGGGTATACGAGGTTTACTTTTTCTGTAAGCCGCTGCAGCTGTTCTGGTGGAATGATGTCCGCTTTGGAAATAAGGATCACATCACTTTCCTCCAGCTGCTTCCGGTAAATGTAGGCGGCAGACGGATGCATACCCGCGTCCTGTCCATCCAGGATCTGTTCCAGCTTTTGCGGATCTGCCAGCACCGTAAAAGGTGCCATTTCCATCACCGGTGACAACTGTTCTTTCAACGGCTGTAAAACGGTAGCAGAAATATCCGTACAGCTGCCTACCGGCTCCGCAATGATCACATCCATTCCTTGTGGATGCCGCAGCAGTTGCTGAATTACATCTGTAAACCCAGTATAATTACAACAAAAACAACTGCCGCTCACTTCCTTAATAATGCCTTCGCCTTTTGTTAAAAGCTGCGTGTCTACCAACCCTTCTGCCTGATCATTGGTAATAAACCCAACCGTTTGCCCTTTAGCGGCAAGCAGGCCCGAAACATATTGCAGTAATGTTGTTTTTCCGGCGCCCAAAAAACCACCGGTAAAGATCAGCTTTGTCTTACCCATTTTCATATTTCATTTTTAATGCGGTACCCAGGGACCACCTCCGGTAATAATTGTAAAGCACTGCGGCCATTGCTGCACCCATAAACGGAGCCAGGATGTATACCCAGAAAAAACCACCGGTCTGGTCCGGGAATGCCGCCGCCTGCCATCCACACAGGAATGCAATGCATCGCGGGCCAAAGTCCCGTGCAGGATTAAAACCGGCCTGTGTAACCGATGCAAAAACACAAATGAGCAACGCCAACAAAATTCCGATAGCTACCGGTGCATATGTTAAACGGCTTTTTTTGCCCGGTTGCGCATGGGTAATTATAAAAATACCGGTGGTTAATAAAAAAGTGCCGGCACATTCGGCAAGCATGGCCAGCAGCACCGGGTTGGGCGCATAGAATTCTCCGAACATCCGCGCCGAGGCCGCGGATCCGGGTGTACCTCTCACGATATCATGCGTGTTCTCATATGTTGTCAGGGATCCTTTCAGCAGGAGGTATAGCATGCCGGCAGCCACCATGGCTCCCGCAAGCTGGGCCATAAAATACCCGACCAATTTTCGTTTTTCAAACCGGCCGGCAATGACCATCGCAATACTTACGGCGGGATTGAAATGGGCACCGCATACAGACCGGAAGAGATATATGGCCGTAATAACCGCTATGCCCCATACTGCGGCAATGGCTGTAATATGCGGCAGACCATTAAACAACAGGGAAACGGCTACCGCGCCGCAACCCAGAAAGACCACCATAAAGGTACCGGCCAGTTCTCCCAAACATTCATTCAGCAAACTCCGCATGCCACTAAGATAGTTTAATCGTTTAAATACTGTATGCTTTTAGATCAAAACCATTTGCCCGCAACACCTTTATTGATAGCCGGGATTGAGTTTAGAAATTTGTACGGAACAGTCCTGCTCCAAAATGGTCATAGATCCGGTTATAGGCTTCTGCTGCGGCACCGTTGCCCCAGTCGTAGATGGTAAACTCACCGATACCCAGTCCCTGCGCATCGGTAACCCCACCGTGCCCGTAGTTCTCCATCATGAATCCATAATCCTTCGCATTAAAAAAGGGCCAGCGGGCCTGCCATTGCTGCATCGTTCCCGGGTTTAGCGGTGTGTACATCATTACAAAAGACGCCTTCAGGGCCGCAATCGCCCGCTGATTGTAATCCTTGCGATGCAGTAACTGTCCGTATTGAAGGATCAGTTCTGCAAACAGACTTTGCCGGGAATCATTCCATTCCGCATCCCCATTCATTACACCAAAACCACCCAGGGTGCGTACCGCCATGTAAGGGGGCTGCCATACAGCCTGCCACATCAGCAGTTCATCCAGCGTACGCTGTCCTGCAACAAGATACTTTTTTTCCCTGGTAACATGGTACATTTCCAGTAAGGCCTGTGCCGTCCAGAATATTGAAAAATTATTTTGCTTATACATATTGTTACGGGGAATCTTTTTCCCTACCCATTCTTCAGTTCCGATACGGCTGCAGGACCAGTAGGTTTCAAAATCCTCCCATTGTCCCTGCTGAAGATTATTTTTCATAACCGCATCCAGCGCTTTTACGGCACTGCTGCGGTAACGTTCGTCTCCTGTAACGGCATACAGCTTTAATAAAAATGTTACCGATATGCTGGTTTCCGGCGAGCGGTTCAGGTGCTGCAGAGGTTGCAGCTCCTTCAGATCGAGCCAGGCAGGAAAAAAGCCTTCTTTATCCTGGAGGCGGATCAATGCATTGGCATACGTTTCCGCATATTCCAGCAAGCGCCGGTCTTTTTCCAGCTCGTTGTGCCATACCAGCATCCAGTAGGCTGTAAAGCTCATATCCGCAATATGATAAGGTGCCATACGGGCATCCCAGGTGTAGGGATTGCGGTTGGAATTGCCCCAGTAACGCGTATCCCAACCTTTCGAGCGCATATATTGTTTGCCATCAACCGTAACCTCCTCCATTTCGGTGGCCACCACGCTTTTGAAAAAGCCCTGCTGCTGGCGGAAGGACAACGCCAGTTCCTTTGTTTGCAGCGCATATTGCTTCAGCGTATCGTTACCCGTTCTCCGGGCGTAGCGGTACAATCCCTGCGCAGAACGCAATGAATTGAACCAGGCCTGGTTCCAAACAGAGCGAAACTCGCGCTGATTGGGGATCCCCTTATAATTGGGACTCTGTGTCATATTTACAATAAATACCGGGGCTCCCACTTTTTTACCGTCCAGTTCCAGCTCCTGCCAAACGGCCGGACGCCAGTTTTTAAACGCCCACTCATAGGTTTGCTTTACATAAGGATCCAGGTCTGTACGCTGTAGCGGCTCACCTTCGCGGTAGAGCGGTGCGCCCCATTTACTCCATAAAAACGATACCGTTTGCTGAAACGGATTTTGAAGTGCATCCTTTTTTTCTGAAACCAGGCAATAGAAACCCAGCGACACCGTTCCCTTTGGAAACACTGCACCCGGCGCTCTTGTAAACAGCACATGTTCTTTTACAGTGGTGTTGCCCATGCCCAGCACCAATTGATTCCGGATTGCGTCCATATCCATATACCAGGGCACGGAGCGTTCCTGTTGCAACAGGTCGAGATCCGGCACTACCGACAATAATTTTGCATCATTGGCCACTATCAATGCCGGAGCCCGGAATACGTGTTGCGCAATCACATGATGTTTTTCTGGTGTTAGCAACGGCGCCCAGTTAAAACCGGGTGTAAATGCAGGCAGCACGGATACATTTAGCGAATCCTGCGATACGGCTGCCGGAAGGTTCCAGGTAATGCGCACATACAAACGATCCGGCGAAACTACCTGGTACGTAATCACGCCTGGTGTATTTCCGATCCTATCGGAACGGATCTCTTTTAGATACATCCGGAATTTCCCGGGAATGGGTTCCGCTGCCCTCACAACGCAAACCGGTAACAGGAAAAAAACCGCCATCAGCCATTTATACTTCATATATTTTATCCGCCTGTTCATTACATGCAATATCGCTCATATCTTGTTTTACCTGTGCATCCGTTTTTAACCTACATGTTCTTCCGTAGATATTTTGCCTTTATATGCTACTTCCAGTGATCATTACAGCTCCCGCACCATGGCTTCCGGAGTTAACGTATCCCTTATTATTTTTATTAACCGCCCTTGTTTATTAAACAGCGCCACAAAAGGAAAGTGCTGGATCTGGTAGTATTGCTGTACAATAAAGGTTTGCCCCTCCGATCCTATTTTTATATCCGAATACTGCGATAAATGATACAGCTGGTCAAACGCCTGCACTTCCCGGATATGAACATAGGAGATCATTACGATTTGCTTGTTTGCCCATTTTCCTTTTTGTTTCAGCAATGCTTCCGTAAATGCCTTACAATGATCACAGGAAGGCGAAAAATAAATAAGCACCAATGGCTTGCTTTTATCTACCTGCTCATACGTAAACCCATCGCCGTTTGTTAACCGGATCTTAAAGGGTGGGATCGCTGCCCTGTCCTTTTGAGAAAAGGCAGTTCCCGCCGAACAAAAGAAAAAAAACAGACAAAGAAAATATTTCATATTAGTATCCCGGGTTTTGCTGATACATTCCAAACGCGTAATTTATCTGGGGTTGCGGAATGGGCATAAACTCATCACGCCCCGTAGCAAATTTACCATCCTTCAGCCAGGCCCTGCCGCGCGGCAACTCCTTGGCAAAATACGCATTTAAGGTTTGTGCAGCAATGCCCCATCGCACCAGGTCGTACCACCTTACACCTTCCATACCAAACTCCAGCCGGTTTTCAAACATTAGCGCCTTCCAGGCAAAATCGCTGGTCCAGTTGCAATTGACACCGTTTATATATAAGCTGATATTATAAGGCAACGTGGGCGTGCCATTTGAAAATTTAAGCCGCCCCGTGCTGTTGGCAGCCCGTTGCCGGATGGAATTAATGATGGGCAATGCTTCCTGCTCCCTTCCCAGCCGTATGAGGATCTCCGCTTTTTGAAGCAGGATCCGGTCATACCGTATGGCAATCTCATTCTTTGAATTCCACATCCAGAACAGGTTAACCAATCCCGGTGAATTGGACTCCACATTTTCCTTAAGTGAATTGAAATAGCCAAATGTAGCCGGATCACGGGACCCGCTGCTGTCAAACAACAAGTTCTGCTGATATTTCCACGGCAAACCCGGTATGGCTACGGTATGGCCAATGCGGGGATCCCATTTGTTACTGCTGAAATAGATGCTTCTGTTTGCGGGGGTAATATCCTGGTCGTTATAATCATCAAACATCGGGATGCCTTTTGCATCTGTTTTAAACGCATTAACCATATTATACGATGCTTTGTGAAAATCGCAACAGCTGAAACTGGGCGGCCACCAGGGCGCGTTCAGCGGTGTACCACCATTTAAGTTACCATTAGGGGTACCATCGCTGTGCGAATATTGCCATTCAAAAATGGATTCAGGCGACTTGTTATCATAATCAAAAAGAAAGTTGATCGCATAATCCGGCGCCAGGCTGTATTTGCCGCTGCTGATGATACCGTCTGCAATGGGCAGTGCCTTCGCCAGCGTTTCCTTATTGATGTTTACCACCTTATTGCTCATATCCTGTTCATAAGCCATCCACATCAGGCTTTCCAGCATCAGTGCCTGTGCCGCGTATTTTGTGGGACGGCCGGGCTCCTGCTGATCGGCCGGCAACACTTTGGAGGCCGCATCGAAATCATTGTAAATGTTCTGCCAGATCGCCAGGTCATTGGCAGCACCCGCAGGCCTGTTGGGAACCGTTCGTATAGAATCTACCGGAAGGCTTTCATCAAAATAAGGAATCCATTTGTACCAGCGTTTCAGATTCAGGAAAAAATAGCCACGCAAAAATTTCATTTCCGCAATGCGCTGCTGCTTGGCGGGATAGTCCGTTTCATTGATGCTGGCAAGTGCTTTTATAGCCGTATTGCACCGGGATACACCCTGGTATTCGGCATACCAGATACCATCATTGTTGCCGGTGTTGGCATTATTTAATGTAAAAACCTCCCACTGGTACCAGGGCAACTGGTCGCCGATACCGCCACCGCCTTTATAGGAATCGTCGGACTTAATATCGGCCAGCCAGGGGCTCATACGACCGTTAATCGTACCCTCATGCGGCAGCCAGGCATAGGCCGCAATTACCAGCCCGTCCACTTTATCCGGCGTGCTTACGTTTTCTACCGTTACAACGCCCTGTGGTGTTACATCCAGGAATTTTTTACACCCTGCTGCTGAAGTTAACAGGGCTATCCATAATATGTAGACTAAATGCTTTTTCATCAGTTTCATTTTTAATTAAAAGGATACTTGAATACCTGCTTTAAAAACTCTCGGGATCACGTAAGGATTGGCATAATCATTTCCCTCCGGATTTTCCGGATCAAGGCCGGTGTATTTCTTACTTTTCAGTATCAGCAGGTTTTGCCCCATCACAAATACATATATACGATCCATACTGATTTTGGAAATCAACGATTGCGGCAAACTATAGCCTAACTGAAGGTTTCGCAGTTTTAAATACTGGCCGGGCTCTATAAAGTACGTAGAAGACCTCAGCTCGCCGTTTGCGTTATTCCATGACAATGCCGGGATAGTAGAGCTGGTGTTGGTAGGTGTCCAGGCATCCAGCACACGGGTAGGATGGTTAAACCCGTTTTGGATCCAAACATTCCAGAAGTCGCTATAGCTTTTCCAGCCGTTATAAACTTTTACACCTGCTACACCCTGCCAGAACATAGAAAAATCAAAATTTTTATACGCCAGGTTTACATTTAACCCATATTCAAATTTTGGCCGGCCTCCATCACTGATCCAGACACGGTCGTAGTTATCATCAATTCTGCCATCGGGTTTTCCATCCGGTCCCGAAATATCTTTATACCGTATCCGGCCGATACCCTTGCCCGGCTGATCGGCCGACTGATCTACTTCCGACTGGTTTTGGAAAAGGCCATCGGCTATAAACCCGTATACCGCACCCCAGGGATGGCCGGCTATGCCATCCTGTTTTTGTACCGTTCCACCCCATGAATACGTAACGGTAGAAGGCAGATCATTTACTACATTATTATTGTAAGCAACATTTCCCTGCAACCGGTAGTTAAAGTCCCTGGCCGTGTTGCTGCTATACGTAAGGGTCAATTCTACGCCTTTATTGGTCATATTGGCGGCGTTGATAAACTGATACCCCCCTTCACCAATGGTACCCAGGTAAGGAGGCTGGATCAGCATGCCGTCCGTGTGTTTCCGGTAAAAGTCTAAAGTACCGGCTAACCGTTGTTGCAAAAATCCAAAATCAAGACCGATATTGGTTTGCGTGGTGGTTTCCCATCTTAAATTAGGATTACCGGTTTGTACCTTGAAAAATCCGGAGGGCAGGCTGCCGGTTTCACTCCCGCCAATGGCATAAGAAGTGAAATTATAATCCGGGCGGAAGTAGGTCTGTGCATTCAGTGAATTTATATTGGCCAGGCTACCGTTACGGCCCCAGCTGGCTCTCAACTTTAAGTCGGACAGGACTTCATTATCCTTTAAAAAATCTTCCTGGCTCACACGCCAGCCGGCAGAAATAGCCGGGAACAAGGCAAAGCGGTTGTTGACCCCAAATTTCGAAGAGCCATCGTAACGCAGCGAACCGGACAATAAGTACCTGGAGTTAAATGCGTAATTGAATTTTCCGAAATAAGATAACAAATTATACTTATCGCCTCCGCTGCCACCACTGCCGTAACCGTTTATAATGGTATTACCCGTGGCCGAACTAACATAGGCAAAATCGTAGTTTTCAAAAGCAAGGCCCTGACGCCCGATTTGTGAGGTTTCGGTGGTATATTTATTGGCTTCCATACCAGCCAGTACATCGAGGTTGTGCTTATCTCTTCTGAGGCTGTAGGTGAGTGTATTGGTCCAATCAAAAGCCGCTTCTCTCCAATACCATTGATCCACGCTGTTGATATTGTTCACCTTTCCGCCGCCCTCTTTAAAGGTAAACTGAATGTTCCGGTGATATCCATCGGTATAGATCAACCCCAACTGCGTCCGGAATACAAAATCCTTTAAGATGCGGATGCTGGCATGTACATCTCCGAACAACTTATTGTAATTGTTCCCATTGTTTTTATTAAGGGTCAGGTCGCGCACCGGGTTCCAGTAATCATCCATTCCCAGCGCCACCGCAGATCCGCCCCATCCGCCGGTGGTGGTATATACCGGCACAATGGGCGGTTCTATTAATGCCTGGTGCATCACATTCATATTGCGTTCGATCAAATGAGAGGCTTCCAGGTTTTCGCCGATGGTAACACGGTTGTCAAACAATTTGTATTCCGTATTCACACGGCCGGTAAACCGCTTAAACCCGGTGTGGATCTGCGTACCCTGGTTTTCGGTATAGTTCAGTGAAAATAAAGAATTGGCTTTTTCGCTGCCGCTGGATACGGTTAACTGATGTTCCTGCTGAAGCCCGCGCTGTGAAATAGCGTCCAGCCAGTTGGTGTTGGCCGAGGGCATGGTGGAATCTGCATTCAGGTATTTAATGGGTGTTACCTGATCCAAAACAGGCAACCCGTTGGCATCCCGATGCCATTGATAATTGTAAATCCGGATCGCGTCCTTAACATCCTTTTCGCTCGCATTTGCATAGGTATTTACAAAAGCCTGCCATATTGCCTGCCCGTATTGCTGGGTGTTGAGCATTTCGGGTTTATTGTTAAACTCGGCAAAACCCATAGTGGTGCTGTAATCGATTTTCGTTCTGCCCACCCTTCCTTTTTTTGTTTCGATCAGGATAACCCCGGCCCCACCCTGCGTACCATAAATGCTGGCGGAATAGGCATCTTTCAGCACCTGTATCGAAGCGATGTTATTGGGGTTAATATCTCTTAAATTCATATAGCTGGGCACCCCATCTATTACAATCAGCGGGGCGCCGCCTCTGATAGAGGTTAGCCCTCTCAGCTCTACGCCTACATTACCTGTAGGGTTACCATCTGTGGTAATATGCAACCCGGGTACTACCCCCTGCAAGGACTGCAGCACGTTGGTAACGCCCTGTCCTTTGGTAAGCTCCTTGGCAGATACAATCGATACGGCCCCTGTTAGATCGGCCTTCCGCTGCGTCATGTACCCGGTGTTTACCACCACCTCTTCCAATTGCCGGCCGGCCTCATCCGGCAGCAGTGTTATGGCAACGGTACGTTGTTCTCCGGGAGCCAGCCGTAGTGTCTGATACCCTACAAAGGATACTTCCAGGGAATCCTGTGCATTATTCATTTCAATGATGAAATTCCCCGCCCGGTCGGTCACACTGCTCCTGGCACCCGCTCGTAATACCTGCACGGTGGCTCCGGGAACCGGTTTACCCGCCTCATCCTTTATGGAGCCATGCAACACCCAGCTTTTGCCCGGAATGGTATCCTGCATCCCGTTTATACTTGGGGGCATGGTGTTACAAAATGCCGGCTCATAAACGGCTCCTATGCAAATGCCCCCTATAAGCATCATGCAATACCGCAATAAACAGCGGCTCAAGGGAATGCGATGTCGTTGATTCATAAAATAAAAATTAAAGTGAATGGGAACAAACCTATTTTTTCATAAAAAGCTTAATCGTTTAACTAAATACAGCAACAGTACACTATTTCCCACGGGGTACATACGGCCGCCATTACAGCGTAATTTTTCGAACCCTCTATTGCTTATTGACTATTAAAAAGCTTAATCGTTTAAACGAAGGTAGTATTTTTCACTTCCGATTCAAAAAAAATTTGGAGGCATCTTTTTATGCGTCCTGCGGGTTCTTGTCAAACGCTCTTTTAAAACAAGAAGCCCCACAGGATGCGGGGCTGTACTTGTTTGCTATTGCACTGAATTGTTAGGGTGTTGTCTGCAGGTAATACAGGCTGCCTACATCCATCACCAGCTTGTCTGGGCCACCGGGGTTTGCCACAAACGACGCCTTCACCAGCGCTGTGCGCCGGGGCAGTATATTATTCATCGAGTTATGCGTGTGAAATACGTAATACATCGACCCATCCGGATCTGTAAACAGGTCGCCATGCCCGCTCCCGGGCTTACCGGTATTGGTCATACTCAGCACCGGGTTTTCGGCGGCTTTCGTCCATGGTCCCCAGGGAGAAGCGGCGGTGGCATACCCTACAGCGTAGCGCTGGTTTTCAAAATGGTTGGCGGAATAAACCAGGTAGTAGATGCCTTTATGCTTTATAACCGTAGGCCCCTCCGCAACCCTTGCCTGGATGATTTCCCAGGGATCGGTTGCGGTAATACATAGCTTACGGCTTTGCTTATCGATGGCTGTAAACGCATCATTAATTGATGCCACATAAATCTTATTTCCATTAGTAATATCCACATGATAGAGGTATTTTTTGCCGTCTTCATCAAAAAACACATAAGGGTCGATATTCTTTTGATCGAAAGCCAGCGGCTCCCGGGCATAAAACGGCCCCTCCGGGCTATCGGCAGCGGCAATGGCGATTTGCTCATTGGCAACATATGCCATATAAAATTTACTATTGGCAGCCCATACCTGGGGCGCCCAAAAGCCCCGGGTTCCAAAAGACTCAAGCGCTCTTACCGCAAACCCATC
Source organism: Niabella pedocola (assembly GCF_021044425.1). Taxonomy (GTDB): domain Bacteria; phylum Bacteroidota; class Bacteroidia; order Chitinophagales; family Chitinophagaceae; genus Niabella; species Niabella pedocola. The sequence continues at coordinate 105,612 of NZ_JAJNEC010000007.1, forward strand.
TGCAGACCTGGAGGAAAGCTTCCATTGTTTTTTATCCGGTGCAACAAATACCCGGATACCCTGGTCGGGAGCGGCGCCATCGGTTCCATACAGATAGTACTTACCCTGATAGGGGAAAATGGTGGGGTCTGCCTGATAAACCGGCTGCCCTTCAGCAATCGGCGGGTCGGGTTTCCGGTTGGCATCATCCGGCGATTTTTTTCCGCAGGAGCAATAAAGAACCGCCAGCAAGCCCACCACCACCCTTATTGATATACGCATAAGATCATTTTAAAACAGGTTCCTGAAAAATCATATCAACCGGCTTATTCCGCCGGCAAATCATTATTGAAGATATGGAACCGGATCGAACTGGTACCGGTACACATCGCCGTTTGTATCCAGGGCCAGTATGTCTTTACCGATCACCGCCAGTTTTTCATAACGGTTCCACCCGGTACCTACCAGGATCCTCTCGCCCGGCGTAGCATCGGCCGCCATTTTATACAGCCATAAATTTCCGTCGCCTCCCAGCGCCAGTAAATAGTTATCCCAGGCCAGTACCTGGCGGTAACCAGAAAATCCGGAGCCCACTACTGTTTTCTCTGTGGTTACTCTTGAAAGCAGCGGCTGCCGGAGCAGGTCACCATTGTTTTTATCTACCAGCAGAAAATAATTTTTAAAGGGGATGATGGTGGTATACTTATCCCAGAAATCACCCAGCCACCATTCTTCCCATACCGGGCTTGCCTGGTGCATGGTCAGATCCGGCTCCCATTTAAAATAAAACAATCCTGCCCAGTAGGGATAATTGCGTACCACGATATCCGTTTCATTGATATAATACCAGGCTTCAGAATCGGCCCAGTTAACGCCAAGTACCTTCGATTGGGGATTATAGGTACCATCCGCCTGCGGCGTATATAAATGAAGGTCGTTATTCTTATGCCGCACCACCAGCGTGTTCTGGCGTCCTCTTGCCATAATGATCCGGCTTTTATTGTTCCAGTCCAATGCAGTCCCCAGCGACAGTACTTTCTGTCTTTTTTCAACATCGGCCATATAGGAACGGGTAAAGATGTAGTAGGTAGTGCCGTTTACATTGCTTACCTGTTGCCCGCCGGCATCGGCAATACTCAGCGGCAGCATGTATGCCTGGAAGGGCCTGATATTGCTTGTTTGAATACTAAGGGTTAGTGTGGGCGTAGAACGCTCCCCCGCGGGAATAGCCGCATTTTGCGCAAACTGGAAACTTCCCGCAGGCAGCAACTCGTAAGTCGTGTTATTGCGGCGGTTGAAGCTATCTACCAGGTTTTTGTTTACATCAAACCGGATGTTCAGACCCGAACCGGCATCGGGAATCCCACCCAGGAAGGCATTATAAGCAAACGTATAGGTAGTATCGGAAAGGGGCAACCCCGTAATATATGGATTGTTTACCACTGCCCTGGGCATGTACACATTGCTGTAGGCAGCCGGTTCGGTGATGCCGCTGTTATATTTATCACAGGAAGTGAGGACGCTGAGCGTGCACGCGATCAGCCAGTAAATTGTAGATTTCATGATACCTGTTTTACAGTTAAGAGAATTTTACCAGTACATGCTTTGCAGCAGGTTGGGATCTTTGTCCAGTTCCGGCTGCGGTACGGGCCAGAAATAATCGCGGGGTGCCACGAAAATGCGTTTGTCAGCCACCGCCCGTTTATAAAAAGCTGCATCCTGCTGGCTGGATCCTGCGCCGATGTTGAGTCCGTACAAATTGCCGTTATTGGTTTGCACCGCAATCTTCCAGCGCCGGCTGTCAAAATACCGGTGCCCTTCAAACGCCAGCTCAATCCTCCGCTCCTGCCAGATCTGCTTCCGCATTTCTTCCTTCGATAAGCCCTGGGGCAGATCGGGTATGCCGCCCCGCTTCCGGATGGCATTTACATAGGTATACACGTCGGATACAGGTCCCTGGCTTTCATTGAGCGCCTCCGCATAATTGAGGTATTGTTCTCCCAACCGGAACAGGATAAAGGTTTTCAAATCCCATCCTGTATTGGTTTGAATATTGATGAGCGGGTTGGCAAATTTCCGTAGCACATATCCGGTCTTGGAAAAATCAGTCGTATTCTTTGAAGCGCCATCTTTACCGCTGAAATACGTCTGGATCGCCGTTCCTTTCCATAAGGCTCCGGAGTAGTGTACACTGGCATAAAAACGGGGTTCCCGGGCCACGTACATATTGCTTACACCCGCCGGCCAGTATTTATATGCCTTGGCCGCAAAGCCATTTTCGGTATATCCCGTTTCGGTATTGATCACGGGAGAACCATCGGTATTATACCCGGTGATGACATCGCGTCCCAGGGTATCCCGGTAAGCATCTACCAGCTGCTGGGATACGGACATAATCGAAAACCCGCCGTAACTTAAAGGACTGGAGCACCGTTCGAGATGCTGATAGGCCTGGTGATTGGAGGCCCAAAGCACTTCCTTATTGTTATTCTGAAGAAACAGGTTGGTATAATTTTCCAACGGATCATTACTGGGTGCCGTATACAGCCCATATCCCGCAGCGGTGCAGGCGTCGATGCATTCTTTTGCCGCGTCTGCAGCCCGTTTCCATTTTCCGGCATCATATGCCTGCGGAAAGAGCGCACCGCCATCGGTATTGCGGAAATTCCTGAAATCGGGGTTACCGTTAAACAGCGGGCTGGCGGCATAGAGCAGTACCCTTGCCTTCAGTGCCAGCGCTGCAGCACGGGTAGCACGTCCTAACTGATCGCTGGTACGGGTGATGGGCAACAAGCCTGCTGCGGCTTCACATTCCTTTACGATAAAATCCACGCAGGAATCAACCGGCGACCGTTTGATCAATTTAAAATCATCATCAGGATTCTTCGACTTGTCCATAATGGGCATGGGACCATAAAGGCGGAAGATCATAAAATGATCGTACGCTCTTATAAAATGGGCTTCGCCGATCCAGTTATTCTTGTTCTCCTGCGTATACCCCTCCTGCAGTGGCAACTGGTCAATATTCTCCAGGAAAAGATCCGCTTTGCGGATGGTTTGGTAGGCAAACTGCCAGTTGTCCAAAATGTTCTGGGCATTCCATCCACCCCGGTTCATATTGTGTATATAACTGCCCGGAAAAGTAATTTCCATTTCATCGGAGCCACCGGTCCAGGGACTACGGGCCCAGGGATCCACGGGATTGATCTCCCAGGTTTGCCCTGCATACATGGATGTAAGAAAGGCTTGGGTATGCAAACGGCTGGCAAATACATCCTTTAAGGTAAGGTCCTCATCCGGTGTTTTATCCAGGTACTTTTTGCAGGAAAACAGGCATACTGCTGTAACAACTGCTATGAATAATTTTATTTTCATTGCTATAGGTTTAATGCATTAGTTAAAATTGAGCTGTAGTCCGAAATTCAATGCGCGCTGCAAAGGATACATGCCCAGGTTATCGCCATCCAGTCCCCGGTTGGTACCGTTGTTAGACTCCGGGTCAAGGAATTTCAGGTGGTCAAATGTGAGCAGGTTCGTACCATTGATAAAGACCCTGAAGGCGCTCAGCTTATACCGCCGGATCATCGCCGTGGGCAGACTATAACCAATCTCTGCATTTTTTAACCGCAGATAAGAAGCATCCCGCAGGTACTGCGAAGAGTACTGAAAATTGTTCGAATTATTGGCCGGCGTGGCAGCCGGATAACGGGCATCCGGATGATCCGGCGTCCAGCGGTTGTCGTAATATTCACGCAGGATATTATAACTGCCGGGGCCTCTCAAAAACGGATAGATGGACGGGCCCACGATAAAGATACTGGTGCGTGCAGCGCCGGAAAAGAATACACTTATATCAACACCCTTCCAGGCCACCGTTCCGCCAAATCCATACACGATCTCGGGTGTACGGGGATGGCCTTTCAGGAACATATAATCGTCTGCATTTACCACACCATCGCCATTTACATCTGCGAAGCGGATATCACCTGGGTAAACGGTGCTGGTAAATTGCTGGAGCGGACTTTGGTCGATCTCCTCCTGGTTGCGGAATAACCCGAGGGCCAACAATCCGTAGGGCGCACCGATCGGATGTCCTTTTCCCGATTGATACGGCACGTGTTTTACGGGTTCATCATTTTCGATGATTTCATTATGTGCATAGGTAAAATTGCCCATCAGCGAATAATACACGCCCCCTGCTGTGGGTTTATTCTGTAACTTAAGACTGGCATCCAGCCCTTTATTTTCAACCTCTCCCAGGTTTCCGTAAGGAACGATCCAGGGGAAAAAGCCGGATACAAAAGGAATGGTTTGCCGCTGCATCAGGATGCCGGTCCGCCGTTCGTGAAACGCATCCACCTGCAATTGGATCACATTATTGAGCAGTCCCAGATCCAATCCGATGTTCTTCTTTAACGAAGATTCCCAGGTTACATCTTCATATCCGATCTGCCCTTCATCATAACCCGGAAACTCCTGCTGGCTGGAACCGAACCAATAGGTGTTGGCATTTTTCTTTATCTGGGTCAGGTAAAGAAAGCGGGCCCCACCTATCTGATCATTCCCCACTTTACCAAAGGAGCCACGGATCTTCAGCTGATTGATCACATCCAGGTTCCAGAACTTTTCATTGGAAACAATCCAGCCGGCAGCTACCGAAGGGAAGAATCCAAAGCGTTTTCCGGGGGGAAAGTTTTCAGAACCGTTTACGCCAAAGTTGAACTCTACCAGGTACCGATTACTATACGCATAAGTAGCGCGTCCGGCATAACCCCGTCTCCGGTATGGCAGCCCGTTAATGGAGTTATCTGCAACGAGGTTGGTAAACTCGTTCTGGTTAAACAGCAGCAAGCCGTTTACATCATGCTTGCCTCCAAAACTGCGCTGATAATTTATAGAAGTTTCAATATAAGAATTGCGGTTATTATTGGCGGTGAATGGTCCATAGCCCAGGGTTCCGCCCTCGCGTACCACGCTGTACCGGTCTTCGCCGCTTACAGGATCCTTTCCCAGGTATTGCTTGATCTCATAATCCCGGATGCGGTTGATACCGCTGAAATTGTAATAATCGTACGCAAATTTTCCATTAATGGCGAGGCCCTTTGTAATGAGTTGCGACAGATCCCACTTGGCACCAAAAGTACCCTGCAGGGTATGGCGGGCCTGATCTGAATAGCCCCGTTGTGTTACCAGCGCCCAGGGATTCCTTCCCAGGTAGGAAGCGCCTCCGGCCACGGAGCCATCCGGGTTGGTAATCGGATACTGGATGGGCGAAATCACGGAAAGCGCGCTGAAGATATCCGGTGCACTGGAACCCGGGTAATGGCCATTTTGAATGATGGCGCCTAAACCAACGGTAATGCTGAGCGACTTAGAGAGGTTGGCATCGATATTAGACCGGAAGTTATACCGCTTCACATTGGCATTGGTGTTGTACTTGTTTAATCCGTCTGTATTATAGATGCCCGATTGCAACAGGAAGCCTACATTGGTATAATAACGTACCATTTCAGATCCGCCCGAAACACTCAGGTTGTTGATCGTTTGATAGGTATGTTTCTTTAAGATGGTATTGGTCCAGTCTATATTCGGATGAAAATACGGATCACTACCGTCCGCATATTTTTGCAGATCCTCTTGGGTGTATTGCGGGGGTAATCCTACATGCTGTAATGCTTCATTTAAGAGCCCTGCATAAGCCGCGCCATCAATGTATTCCGGCATGCGAAGCGAGGTTAGCTGGGCACCTTCCGCCCTGAAGGTAATGGCCGGCTTACCAACCTTACCTTTCTTTGTATTGATAAGAATCACACCATTGGCCCCACGCACCCCGTAAACGGCCGTGGCCGAAGCATCTTTCAGTATCGTAAAGCTTTCGATCTCCTGGGTAGTAATGTTGTTCATGTCCCGCTCCACTCCGTCTACAAGGATCAGTGGCGCCTGGTTACCGGCAAAGGTGGCTACCCCGCGAATAAATACCTGGGCCTGATCATAACCGGGCTCTCCACTGCTCTGACGGGTAATGATGCCCGGCAATTTTCCTCCGATCGCATTGGAAAGCGAAGGCGCCGGTACCTGCTGCAGCTGCGACACAGATAATTCGGAAACGGCCCCCGTAACCGTCAGCTTCTTTTGCGTACCATACCCGATCACCACCACTTCATTTAATTTTTGCTGGTTTTCATCCGGATAAAGCACCACGGCAATATTCCGGCGGCTTCCGGGTACGATCCTTTGTTCAAGATAGCCCACAAAGGTCACCAGTACCGTATCTGTTTCACTGCTCATTTCAATCATAAAATTTCCGCTCACATCGGTAAGCGTGCCCCGGGCTCCGGACCGGAGTGCTGTTACCGAAGCACCCGGCACGGGCTTTTTTGCAGGGTCGGTTACCGTACCGCGCAGTACCCAGCTTTTCTCAGGAAGGGTATCCTGCAGCGCATTAAAAGGATCGTGCAACGGAGCATTGCCGCCCCAGGCCGGCCGGCATACTGCCAGCGTGCAAACGGCCCATAAAACCACCAGGTAATACCGCCGCGAAAAACGGCGAAGAGGAAGGGTTCGTTTTTGGTTCATAAACTATAGATTATTAAAAATTACAGGAAGTCCTGCTGATAAATACGCGACTCATAAAAAGCTTAATCGTTTAAATAAAGGCATTTAAAAATATCCGTTATAAGCAATCAGCCACCCCCTTCTTAAATGCCTGTTTTTCTCCTCCGGACCCTGCCGGATTTTCATCAAAGCTTAATCGTTTAAGTAAAAATAGGTTTTTTTTATATTCCTGCAAAAAATCGGCGGCTGATTTCAAAAATCATGTACCTCCCATTTTTAATCCACCCGGGAATCCACCTACTGATACATCGTAATCATTTTCCTGCTGCGACTTTATTGCTGCTCCGTTGATACAAAAAAGGCGCGGGATGATTACCCGCGCCTTCTATGATGTTTAATGGATGTTGACTATGCTTTTTTCATTTTATAGCCGTTGGTTGCGTAGTACAGGATGAACAGGAATAAGGGAATCGGCACCAAAAATCCTTTTGCCATTCCATACGTATCGGAAATAGCACCCATGATGGGCGGAAATACGGCACCACCTGCTACCGACATTACCAGGTATGCGGCCGCCTGTTTGGTACTGGTGCCCATGCCTTTGATGGCAAGTGCAAAGATGGTAGGAAACATAATGGACATAAAGAAGAATACGCCATATAACGCAATAAGCGAAGGCCATCCTTTTTCTGCTGAAACCACGGGTAGCAGCACACATACGGCAAGGGCGTACAATGCCAGCAGCCTGGTTGGTTTAAAATACTTCATCAATATACTGCCGGTGATCCTTCCCAGCATAAACAATGCAAAACCGATCGATAAAAAATAAGGTCCGTATTTTGTATCCCACCGGGGCGACATATCATGATCGGTTACAAAATTGATCAGGTAACTAAATACACCTGTTTGTGCCGCCACATAACAGGCCTGCGCCGCTACCCCTAACGCAAAATGCCGCTTGCTCCATACGGATTTAGTTGCAGTCATCTCACCACCGTTAACCGGCAAAATTTCCGGATCATCGCCGGGTGTCGCAGATGCCCCATGACCGTGCGCAGCGTTCTCATCTTCCTCGGTTATTTCAGGTAATTTCAGGCGCATAAAAATAAACGCTACCGCCAGCACCGCCAAACCGATAATAGCAAAGGGCAATACAATCGAAATCATTTTTTCACCTTCTACATGACTTTGATTCCCGTATACATACAGGGCGATCAATGGTCCCACCACCCAGGCCAGGCCGTTGAACGACTGGGAAAAATTGATCCGCCGCTCTGCGGTTTCCGCTGGTCCCAGCTTGGTGGTATATGGGTTGGCAGCAGTTTCGAGTGTGGTCAAACCAGCACCAATAACCAGTAAACAGCATAAAAAGCATACAAAGGACTCCAGGGGAGCCGTAGCAGCCGCCAGCAAGGCGCCGCCGGAGAAAAGCAATAATCCAAATATCACCCCCTTCTTATAGCCATACTTTTTCATAAAAATTGCGGCGGGCATAGCCATACAAAAATAGGCACCGTATAAGGAGAACTGGATAAAGCTGGATTGCCACTTTTTCAGGTGCAACATTTCCTGAAAGTTCTTGTCCAATGTGTCCAGCATTCCGTGTGCTACCCCCCAAAGAAAAAACAATGCACTGATCGCTGCAAATGGCGCCGCATAGTTCACACCGTCCCGGATAAAAAGTGATTTCTTTTTGCTCATGTCAATTTTATAAGTTGGATAAATGGATGCATCGAAGCGTGTTCATCGTACAATCCGTACCAATGAATAGCAGCCCCTGCAAACCAAACCGGATCGCAACCGGCCTGCGCAGAAAGATGGTCTTGCTTTTTTTCATCGACATCGCGGATCGTTTTTAGCTTTAATAAGACGGTAAAATACATCTTTTTACAGAATCCCGTTCGCCCTTGTTAAGATAAGCTATAAAAATGTGAATTTTGTTTATAGCGGTTCTGTTGTCAGCCGTCAGCTATTGGCTGTCAGCTATTAGTCATCAGCTACCAGTAATGCACTTCACTATTCTCGGTTCACGATTCATGATCAACCGGCAGCCTCTTTACCGGTACAAGGGACCATATACCGAGCAGGCCCTATAGTCTGAGCCTTCGGTATCCATACCAAAGGCACCCCAGGCCGAGGGCCGGAATATTTTTTCTGCGGCCACATTGTGCATGGCCACCGGTATGCGCAGCATCGCAGCAAGCGTGATCAGCTGGTCGCCGATATGGCCATAGCTGATGGCTCCGTGGTTGGCCCCCCAGTTAGCCATTACTGCATATACATCTTTAAAGGGGCCCGTTCCTGTGAGGTTGGGTACAAACCAGGTCGTAGGCCAGATCCGGTCGGTACGCTCATTTAAAATAGCATGTACCTTACCGGGCAGGTCGATGGTATATCCTTCTGCAATCTGCAACACCGGCCCCTGCCCTTTTACCAGGTTTAACCGGCACATGGTCACCGGCATTTCGCCCTTTGTAAGAAAGGTGGAGGAATAGCCACCGCCCCGCATATAATCGCGGTTGGAAGGACTCCATGTGGTTGCCGCCAGGCAAGCCTCAGCCTCCGCCGGCCGGATCTCCCAAAAGGGTTTCATTGCCGGCTTCCCGTTCCGGGACTGCTGCCCCGTTCCGTCTAATGTAGCGGAACCGGAATTGATCAGGTGGATAAACCCATCCTGTGCACGTCCTTCCGGCTTCCACCCGGATACCCGTTCTGTTGCTTCCGGGCTCCAGTAGGTACGCACATCGGCAAAAATCTGCGCGGTATTGGTGAGCAGGTAATTGAACAGCATGGACACACCATTGTAGCAATCGTTTTCTGTAGCTACCATATACGGACTCCGGATGCCATTCCAGTCAAACGAAGAATTGAGCATTGCTTCCGAAAAATCGCCGTCGGGCAGGAAATCGGTCCATTGCCGCTGCCCCTGAAAACCCGATACCAGGGCATGGTGGCCCTGTGCTTCTTCTGCAAATCCCATTTCCTTCAGGCGGGGATTACCGATCATAAGATCGCGGATGATCATCGTCATCTTTACCACAAACTCCCAGTCTTTATCCTTTTCCTTTCTTGATTTTATCTTCTCCTTACGGTTATAATCCTTTCCCTCTTTACAATACTTCTTTACCCATGCCATGGCTTTTTTAAACTCTGCCGGATCAAAGATATTGAGCTGGATTCGTCTCAGGATCTCTGATGAATCTACATATTCATTGCGCATGCCCAGGTATTCCTGGAAAAACGCCGGGTCTACGATGGAACCGGCAATGCCCATCGATACCGAACCCACGGCCAGGTATGCCTGTCCTTTCATCAGGGCCACGGCCATACCAGCTCTTGCAAAGCCAAGCAGCTTTTCTTCCACATCTGCGGGAATGGAGGTATCGCCCATATCCTGCACATCGCGGCCATAGATCCCAAAACAAGGCAGACCTTTTTGGTTGTGTGCGGCCAGTGTTGCCGCCAGGTATACGGCACCCGGCCGTTCCGTTCCGTTAAATCCCCAGATGGCCTTGGGTATTGCCGGATTCATGTCCATGGTTTCGGAACCATAGCACCAGCAGGGGGTTACCGATAAAGACACGCCCACATTGCTGGCCGCAAATTTTACAGCACAGGCTGCGGCTTCCGCCACGCCACCAATACAGGTGTCGGCAATGACACATTCCACCGGCGTTCCGTCGGGATACCGGAGATGCCGGGCATATAATGCTGCGACGGCTTTGGCCATTCCCATAGTTGTTGCTTCCAAAGATTCCCGGATACCTCCCAAACGCCCGTCGATAATGGGCCGGATGCCTATTTTAGGATATGAATGCTTGCTTGTTCTTTGTTTTACTTTCATTGTTTCGTTGTTGCTGGATACTGATTATTGATAGCTTGTTCCCTGGTACCGGAGTCTTGCTGCACGCCCCCGGTGTGCGTTCCCGGCTCACTGTTATTTACCAAATACTTTTTCGATGTCATCTGCAGATACACCCAATACTTTTTGTGCGATGGCATTCAGTGCGGCTTTATCGCCGGTAAAATGATATACACTGTGCTTATGTGTTTGTGTAGCTCCCGGCTTCAGAAAGGCTGCCGGGGATACACTTTCAATTTCATAGAACGGTCCCATCTGTTTTCCGTCGGCCAACGGTCCGTCGTTGTAGGCATTCATTGCATCGCCGCTAAACGGCGCCCGGTCTGTACGCCATTCCTGGTTTAAATATTTCCCTGCGGGATCGATGTCGTATTTTACGATGGTAAGTACATTGCCAATGGCATCATAGCTGCCGGCCACATCTTTTACTCGTGCCGGCGGAATGCCCAGTTTACCGCGTGATTTACCATCTGCTTTAAAATACAACAGCCCATTGCTGTACCGGATGCGGTCTTTTGCGATCTCTCCGAAATAATCGGTAGTGGCTACTTTTCCGGTGGCATTGTCCTGGTAGGGAATCACGATGGTACAGGCCTCGGAGGGCATAAACATATCCAGGTTCCACATACAGGGAGCACCGGTCTTTTCATCCCAGGCCGTGGTTCCGCTGTTGGTGATACTGTTTACGGTTTTAAAGGCAACCGATTTAACACCCGAGCTTAATGACAGTCCGAGGTCTGATGCGATTGCCGTCGCCCCGATCAGCGATACCTGCCGCACCGCTTTTAATTGCAGGGCCGTGCCGGTATAGTTTTGCAGGTTCATGACTTTGCTCATGGAAACGGACGCCGCGTCAGCGCCATCCAGCGTCCAGGGTTCTGTGTCAATGGGTGCGGGCGTTTTCCAGTTTGTAAATTCCATTTTTGTACCCGGCTTAAAGTACAGGGAGAATACGCCTCCCTCAGGACCCAGCCACAAGCGGTCTTCTCCGCCATAGGCATTCATATGTGCATCTTCAGGGCCTTCAAATGCTTTATAATTAACCCATCCGAAGCTCTTACCCAACAGTCCGTCTGCAGTAGAGGTGAACACCTTGGCCTGATAACGGGGCGAAACAATGACCTGACTGGCACCGTCAGTGCTTTTCAGCACAATGAGCCCGCTGTCCTTTTGCTGGAGGAACTGCGCATCATACCCAAAGCTTCCCGGAGTGTGGTTTTCCATAACTGTATTGGTTTTTGTTGAGTCGGCCGCAGCCCCCGGCGCTTTTGTGTCGCTATTGCAAGATACCAGCACAGCGGTGGCGGCTATCACAGAAAGTGTATTTTTTATCTTCATGTGTTTGTTTTTTGTTGAGGAACAGCTGTCGAATAACGAAAGGAAGCAGTAAAAACGTTGACGGTAGAATGTACGTTATCGGGTTATATCGTTCAGCTTCCGGTACCCGGTTTTAAGAAGCGGATAACTAAGAACGGCAGATTGATAGCCGTCTCTCCCTTCCGCTTTAATTCACTTCCAGTATATCCATCTCCGGTAGTTTAGGGAACTTTTTATGCGGCTCGGTCTGGTACCAATAAGCCACCGTTATAATATCGGAGTGCTGTGGCAGGTAACGCCCACCCGATTTCCATCCCAGGTCCTGTATAGTTACCTTCAGCTCCTTATCGAACCGGATGGGATCCATAATATGCCAGCGGTACATACCAAAGCGCATCTGCGAACCGTAAAGCCCGTCGGGCTTTAGTACCTGGTGCAATCCGGCATAGGCGGTTGAGAACTCCTGGTACTGCCGGGTCCGTTTGTTTTCGAAATTATACGAACCACAGAAATAATCCTCAGTACCGGTACCTACGATGGTTGCATAATCATCATCACCATCCATAAAGAATTTGATCTCTCCTTCGCCCCACCAGCCATTGTTTGTAACGCCAATGCCCATATAAGTGCCTACATACTGGCCTTTTCCTTTTACCCCATCCAGGATGGTGTGCAGGGAGCCCATATTCGGTTTGCTGCGGCGGTACTGTGCATGAAAATAGCCTTCATCTGGACCTACATCGGTAAGGGTGTAATCTACCTGGTAATACAAGCGCATCGGCTGGGTATCGAGGTTCTGCATGGTGATCTTACAATTCTTACGGAACGGCATTTTCCAGTAGCTGTTGAAGGCGCTGCCCGGGTTTACCGTCATTGCCAGGGAATTCAGCGGAGAAAATTCATTCCACCCGATGCCGAAGAACGGGCCTACGGGGCTTTCGATCGAAGGATCCGATTCCCCATCATAATAAACCCTGAATATTGAAAAATTAAAATTCCCGGTTGGGGTCATCCAGATATGCTGTACGGCTCCCGGACCGGCGATATCCGCCATCGTAAAGGTTTCGCCCGGTTCGATGATGATAAAGGGATTTACCTTCCAACCCTTTCCAAGATCGCGCGCCTCATTCGCCGCATTGGCAATGTTGCGCTTTCCTTTATCCCGCACCGGATCCGCCATCCCCCCTTTTCCTTTTTCACCGGTAAAGTTCTCCGGGCTGATAGAACGGGTTTTTGCATCTGAAAGACGCGACAGGTTTCCCAGGCTCATATTAAGCCCGTTAAATTTTTCCTGCTGGGCAAAGCCGTAGCAAAATGCAATTACAGATAAGAACAGGAGTCCAATTTTTTTCATACAGACATTTTTTAATGAACAATCGTAAAAATAGAAAAAGCTTATACGTTTAAGCAAAAATAATAAGTTTCTTTATAATCACAAATTTATTCTTCCGGCGCAGGGGCTTTCCCTAATTGCCGCCTTATCAACCGGAGGTCTTACAAGCCCCGCGTTGTACGCCGGCTGCTGCTTTCGCCTTTTATGATCACCGAAGGAACCGTGATTTTAGTGTATTTTTTGCTGCGGGAATCAATGGATTGCATCAGCGACTGCACCGCATTTTCGCTGATAGACTGAAGATTTTGTTTTATATAGGTAATGGAGGAATAGAAAAAATCAAACACATCGCTTTCGTCAAAACTGATCACCCCCAGGTCCTGCGGCACTTTAATGCCCCGTGCATGGATCACTTTCAGCGACTGCACGGAGATACTGTTGGTGGCAAAAACAAGAGCGTCTACGGCTCGCCCTTTTGCATCCAGAAAGCCGTCCAGCGCAGCGGCAACATGCTCCTTATAATTGCCATAAGGTACCTTCGCCATCCATTTCGAATTGAACTTAATGCCGCTGTCTTTTAAGGCGTCCTTGTAGCCGGCAATACGGTCCATCATATGCGTCAGCGTTGTATCATAAGCAATAATACCGGGCTTTTTATACCCGTTCCGGATCAGCAGTTTAACCGCATTGTACATTGCATCATGATTGTCTGTAACCACCGCATTGGTTTCAATTTCGCTAAATCCACGGTCCATTAACACAAACGGAACGCCCTTGTTCCGGAGCTCCTCGATCTGCGCCTGCGATCCGGCTACCGGGGTAATGATCAACCCATCCACCTGGCGGTTCAGGAAGGTATTGATCAGGTTCTGTGATTTTTCCAGTTGTTCATCACTGCTGCCAAACAGTACTGTGTATCCCCGCTTCTGGGCTTCCAGTTCGATGATGCGGGCCAGCATTGCAAAAAACGGGTTGGAGATATCTGCCACAATAAGGCCAAGGGTATGTGTTTTTCCAAATTTCAGCCCCCGCGCGATCAGGTTCGGCTGGTAGTTCATTTCCGCTGCCACTTTTTTTATCCGCTTTGCTGCCGCCTCCCCCACCCGGGCTTCCTTCTCCTTGCCATTGAGCACATAAGATACCAGGGCGGTAGATACACCTACTTTTTGCGCGATATCTTTCAACGATACACGTTTCTTTATCATGAACCTCTTTTATTGAATGATCATTTGCCGATGTTCCATAACTCCATTTCTCATAAGAACAGTCGATTATTACCTAAATTACAAAAATTGGAATTATTGACTGAATAAAATATTTTCTGCGTTGTTTATTTTCAGATTTTTGAATTCCTGTCCTGTGGGCACCACCTTCTATCACACCGCTCCGACTGCAAACCCGCCCCTGTAGCAACGTCCGGATGCTGCTTGCCCTTATTCCTCCTGCAACCCGCACCATTACCCCTACGCGCTTTACAACTGCCGTTCTGATCCGCCGGCAGCCGGATTGCGTAGCCCCCGGGGTTCGTGCACACTCCTCCGGCGGATCACTACTCCTGCTTTTCTTTTACTAACTGCACCCGGTCAAATTCCAGCACGGGCTGCGGATCATTCGTCCGGAAGAGCAGGTTCACCGGTATGGACCTGTCGGTTATTACGATTTCGCCAACCAGCAGGTCTGCCGGTGCCTCCTTCACGTTAACCGGTACCGCTTTCCAGTCCCCGGCGCTTACCGCATCCGCAATACGCACTTCCAGGTGAGCCGGGGCCTGCTTCAGCTGGTGCAGGAATACCCGGTATGTTCCCGGTGGCACTTCGGTTACATTTATATTCAGGCTTGCGTTTTCCTTCCCAACCAATGTGGCCACATCCCGCCGGAGCTGCAGGTTACCATTGTAGGTCAGGTGCCGCATCAGGCGGGTATAAAACGTAATGGTGTCTGGTATATATAACCGCGTATGTTCATTGTCCGGGATCATGGAACGGGCAATGGCGTGGTCTGCAAAATACAGCGCTACAGAAGTATACTGTACCGGCCGGTTGTTATTTACCGGCCCGTGTTCTATGGTATGTTCTATGCTTTTATAGAACGGCATTTTATCCATTAAAAAGAACCGGTACCCCCCAGTGCGGCCCAGGGGCAGCGAATAATCCAAACAGCCGCTCAATGGTGCACCCAACCGTTCTACCCAGCCTCCCGGCTGCGCATACCAGCCGCCATTAAAATAATCTTCGGAGCCGGTGCCATGTGCCGTCATGCTTCCATCAATGGCGGTATAATCATCTCCTTCAAAGAATTCAGTGAAATTGGTACAATCCGTAGCCTGCCCTTGCAGCAGGGTTCCGATATAATGTCCGCGCCCGTTGCCTTCCAAAAAAACATAGGGCGCTCCTTCCGGGGGGCGTTCATTTTTCCAGTAAGCATAGAAGCGGCCTTCTGTTGCAGCATTCCGTTGTTCCTTCGAGTAATAGATGGTAACGGAAAGATCAACCGGTTTCAGTGCTGCATCCCCGCCCCGGTAGACTAGTTCAATGGTAGCTTCCCGGTCGAAGGGCATCGGAATATAACTATATGCCTTTGCACTGGTGGCACCCAGCAGCAGGCTTTCCATCGACCGGGAGCCATAGGCAAATCCAAAGAAATCCGCCACAGGAACCAGCACCGCCGGCACCGCATCTCCATCCCAGCGGATCCTCAGGTCCAGTTGCTTCCAGCTACCGCTGAAAGCCGCAGCCGGTTTCAGCTCGATACCCAGGATCCTTCCTCCCTGCCGGAAGGTGGCCGCCACACCGGTCTTTCCCGGCGCAAGTGTTATTGTTTTTGTGAGTGAAGCGGGAGCTGCGGCATAAAAATTCCGGATATCGCGGTCTGGGTTGTTCCACAGGGCAACGACCTTTTTGAGTGCTGCCGCACTACCGGATATAGCTGCTTTTTGAAAGCTGCGTACCTGGTATCGCTGGTCATAGGTACGGTACTGGATCTGGTGAAACAGGATCTTTGCACCACGGAACACGATCTTGCAACGTTTGCTATACGGTATCGGAACATAGCTGTAAAAACCGCCCACTTTATGCGCAGCCAATGGCGCCAGGAAAGGCGGCACGGTTCCGTTAAAAAGATCCCGGAATTTAACCGACAGCCCCGGCCGGGTATTTCCATCAAAATAAAAATCGAGCGTGTCATCGGTAGGCGTGGGTGTCCAGATCCGTTCGATGACTCCCTGCCCCTGCTGATCAAAGATCACCAGGCCGCCCGGTTCCTTTCGCAGGTAAGAGTACTTTCCGCCAAAACCGTCGTCATTACCGCCTGTGGTATCATAGGACGACACCTGCTTTACCAGGGTACCATCCAGGTAACGGGGCAACACTTTCAGATCTGAAAGACGGGCCGATTCGGTTGCGAAGGTTACCGGAATCTGTGCGCACAGGGCTGTGATCATCCCCGGAATGCATATCAGCAAATAACACACTATACGTTTCATACGCTGTACTTAATCGTTAAAGCAAAAATAGATACAAGCGTTGTATTTACCAAAGATTTCCGGCTGGCGGGTCCGGGACGCGGCATCTTTTGCGGGAACGACCGTTTTTTCCGGTTTACAATTGTATACGAGCCTGTATGCCCCTGCTGTCGTTTTCGAACTGCAGCAGCAAGGTATTTGAGGCTGCATCCCAATCGTTCTTTATTAACCGGGCTGGGGTACCATCACGGGTAAGCGTTATTGTTTTGGGGCTTGCAGGCAGGTAAATACGCATTGCATTCATGGTGCCGGTGGGACTCTTTAGCAGGAAGGTATACAGCCCCTGCCGGTACCGTTCTTCATAGGCGCGCCCGGCCGCAGCCAGGATCAGCGGGTTTTTATTTTTTATCGTTTTCAGGTCGTATAAAAAGGCCTGCTGCCCGGGCTGCAGTTCCTTCTGCGTGAGCACCGGCAGCTCCGGATCGAAAAGATCTACAAGCGGTCCCTTCAGCAGCAACGGTTTTTTATCATCGTTTTCATCCAACGCAGCCGCTATAATATAGGGGCCCCGCTTTAAAATGAAATGATTTTTTTCTTCCAGTGTGCCGGCTCCTGAACGGGCGTAGGCTTTTTTTACCAATGCCAGGAACGCTGTATCCCGCCCCGGTTCCAATACAAGTTCTTTCGGATCCATGCGGGTAACCACCACCCAGCCGTTACCGGTTTTTACAAATCCCGGCTGCCCTTCGCTGAAATGAAACAGCCGGAACAGGTCTTCCGACGGAGTTTTATAGCTAAGCCCGTTGCTGTTCCACCATTCGCTTACCGATTGAAACGGATCGTTATCGCGCCCGTAATAAAGCAGTATGCCACCCGAACGTACCCACCTGTTTAACACCTGGTGGTACTGCTGCGATAAGGGTTTCATATTAGCATAGCTCATGATCAATACCCGGATATCCTTCAGTACATGGGCCTGTTCCAGGTTTTCCATATGCACCGTTTCCACCGGAATGCCCTTCTTCAGCAATGGCAGGGCCATTCCATAAAAATTGGAAAGCTGCGGATCTTCGTATCCGGCATGCGTGGGAAAGCGCTGGAACATCATCGAGTTGGAAACCAGCACACCGATTCCATGACTGCCGCTGATCTTATTGGACGACAACGGCATTGTATTAAGTGCGTTTACCATTACCTGCATCTGGGTGGCGTAGGCTTTGGAAATGGGCTGTCGTACGCTATCGTTTTCCAGCTTAAAACGCCCCTGATAAATGCGGTTAGGCCAGGGCATTACCTCATAGTTGGCCACTGTTGGATACAGCAGTTGTGCAGTAAATGTAGCCTGGTAATTCTTTTTATAATCGTCCCAGGTACGGGGCCAGTCTTCAATAGGGTCCGTAAGAAAGAACATTTTTTTACCGGCAGGCGCGGTCATGGATACCATGGATCCATATTCGAGGAATGCATTTTCAAATACCCGCTCCTTTTTCACGCCGTTGTAATATACCGGCTCCCTTGAAGTACCCGTCCACACCTGTGCAATGTATCCATCCATGTCTTTAAGAGACGCCAGACTTGCCTCCGGACTTACAATGCGCCAGGAAGCGTAGTTCAGCAGCGAGTGTGTAGGCACATAACAGCGCACGACCTTTCCCTGGCTCCTGGCATAGGTTTTTACATAGGAAAAGGCTTCCTGAAGGGTACGAAGGTATAAATGATACTTGAGCTTGGAAGACAGATAGGTCGCTTCCGGCGATTCGTGCTGCGGTCTCCACGCCGATCCGTAATACTGCTGCCACTCTTTTTTAAATGCAGTGCTGTAACCGGCTCTTGCCCAAAACTCCGGTTCCTCCAGGTGAATGGCGGTTACGCCCGCATCAATGGCCCGTTTCAGATGTGTTTTGATGTACCGGAGATAATTTTCGGAAGGCACAATATACGGCACATCCTTTCCATGCCAGATCGTGTCGCCGTTTTGTTGTACCTGCCCCTCATCAAAATGGGGTTTCCCATCAAAAGCACCTTTAAAATAATCCTGGTACTGGCCCCAGGCGATGCCGGTCATAAAATGCACCTGGTATCCCTTATCCCGCCAGCCTTTTACACGCTTTTCAAATGCGCCCCCCGCATCATTGATCCCATATACAATAGCCACATCCGAACGTACATCATAAACTTCATTCCAGGGGGCGGCGATCTGAAAGGCGGTTTTCTCCTGGGCCTGCACTGCGCTTGGCTGCAATAAGGCCACGAGAAGTATCCATCTCCAAAATCTCTTATGTCTTTTGATCATCATTCACCATTCAAAAAAGGAAAATGCTTTTCTATTATTTACAAGCGAACGGTCGCCGGCAACCTTCAATAAATACGACCCTCATACAGCCACCTTTTGCCTTCACTTTTTTACCCTGTTAATAAAACTGAATTAGTTTCCACTCTGTGATCTGGATCAGGTCAGCGCCGCCGTTTGCCGTTATCAGCAACCGGTAGTAGGAATAAGCGTCGGATGTATTCAGGTTAAAACGGCGTGTCAATTGCCGTCCAAGGAATATCTCTCCGGTTCTTGTATCCAGGGTTGTCCAGTCGGTACCGTTGTTCGATCCCTGAAACAACCAGTTACGGGGATCTCTTTCGGGAGCATCATTACCGGACGTAATCTCGTAAGCGTCCAGTTTTTGAGGCGCATTCAGCTTAAGCTTTGTCCAGAAATTCGGGTTGTAATTGAAACTCAGAAATTTTGTTGAATAATCGTTATCCACCAGTTTTGAGGAGCCTTCCTTCGCATTAGCGCCATCGCGATTTTCATCGCTAACGGTTAAGGTGCCCGATGAAGTCAGATCTTTTACTCTTGTCAGCAACGAATCCAGTTTAAAATAGGCAACCGATAGCGAGGTATCTTTATTACCTCCCGAAACACTGGTTATCCGGATGGGCAGCAGATAATGATATCCAAAAGATATTTTCTTGCCGCTTACTAAAATGAACAGCGGGTCTGAACTTTGTTTGCCGGCCCGGATGACACCCGTTGTGGAGGATAGTGAATAAACGCTATCCGGGAGGGGGTAATAGGTGTATCCCAGATAAGCGTTCGTGATATTATATTGATCTACCAGAGAGGGTGCTACTTCAAACTTGACTGTTACATCCGAATTGGGACCATTAAACCCGCCGTAGTAGGCCCCAAAAGTAACCCGCTGTATGGAGTCCATTTTATACAGGGTCATTACAGACCGGTCCTGGTATGCCTGCGGCATATATATATTTCCTTCTTCTGGTGAATACAGTTCCTTCGATTTGGCGCAACCCGCCATGAGCAAGCTGCTGCAGCCGGCCACAACCGTCCAAAACAACATTCGTATAAAGAACATATTTGTATTAAAACACTTCATGTGTATTGCTTTAATTGTAATAGAGTATAAATATCAACGTACACTGTTTTACTTACCATCCGGGATTTTGCACCAGGTATTTATCTTTTAAAACTTCATCATTGGGTATGGGCCACAAATAGTCCCTGGGCAAAAACCGCCGCTTTTGTACCAGCGTTTTTTTGTAAAAGTCATTCCCATCGGCATATACATTCATACCATATACATCTGCCCCCATCGTCTGCGGTGCAATCTTCCATCTGCGTACATCAAAATAACGGACATTTTCAAATGCCAGCTCCACCATTCGTTCATGCCGGATCGCTTCGCGCATTTCCTGCTGTCCTGAAGGCAGTGGAATCGCATTCGCGCCGCTTCCATACTGTGCAACCCCTGCCCGTTCCCGGATCAGGTTCAGGTACTTCAATATATCCGGGTTGCCGGGATCTGCCTCATTCAACGCCTCTACATAATCGAGGTAGATTTGGGCCAGCCGGAGATGTACCCAACCCCTGCTGTCACCACTATTGGCAAGTTGCTTCCGTACCACATACCCGGTGGAAGTTACATCCCAGGAACTCTGTGTTTTACCGGAATTACCACTCAGCTCAAAAACGGGTATCACTTCTGTAGAGCTCCCTCCCTGGTTTTGCCAATAACTCTTATTGTAGGTAACCCCTACATAAAACCGGGCTTCCCGGTTTACCCACTGGTTGAATGTAGACCTTGCTTTAACGTCATACGGCGATTTAAAATCGGAAAATCCGCTATTCACATATCCGGATTCGGGATGTGTGATCGGATATCCGCTCCTCATGTTATAGGCATCCACCATCGATTGATTTACGGAAAGGAAGCCGGCGCCTTTGCCCACCGTATTGCCATATCCCACCAATTTCGGAGTGATATCATACCAGTAATCACCCGCACTGGCCATGGATTTTGCAAATATCCATTCCGAGTTCCAATCTTTTATCATCACATTTTTACAGGACTTATAGGCTGCTACCCAGGGATCGCTATCGGATTCCCGGTAAAGCGAATAGGTCTTATTATCAAATTCATTTAAAAAGTCTTTCGCCGCGTCTATTGCCAGTTTCCATTTATTGGGATCATAGGTTTGATTAATCAGCTGTGTGCCGTCCTGGTTCTTTAAGGATGCCAGTTCTTTATTTCCGTTAAACAACGGGCTTGCAGCTAACATTAACACCTGGAACTTATATGCCTTACAAACACCGGTGGTAACACGGCCCCACTCTTTTGTATTGTTGTAGGTAAGCGGCTGATCCGGGGCCTGCGGACTACCGGCCACCGACTGCTTGATTTCGTTGTACGCCGAATCCAGCTGCCCTACCACGTAGGTTACACACTCATCAAAGGTGGAACGTTTAAAAAAGATCTCGTCCCCGCTTCCGTTAACCGGCACTTCGTTGGGAAGGATGATCAGCGGCCCGTAAAGGCGCAACATCCAGAAATAAAACAAAGCCCTCATCGCCCGTGCCTCTCCCTTGTAGTGCATCCTGATCATTGCGTTTACTTCGTTGGGATTGGCGCCATCAACTTTATTGATAAAGTCGGTCGCTGTTCTCACCGGCTTATACCAGTTGATCCAGTAAGTACCCCCGATGTTATTATCCCAGGTGCTCTGGTTGAGGGCATTGGACATTACCCAGGAGAGCGACCAGTAGTTTGCCTCGTCGGAAGCGCCCGTCCATGGTCCGGCATAATTGCTTGGTGCAAACCGGCTGCTGAAATCATCAGGCATATTGGTATATACCTGTGCCAGATAGGCCCTGGTGTTAACCAGTGATTTAAAAATATCTTCCTCTTTTAAAATATTATCCGGGATCTGGTCCAGGAACCGTTTACAGGAAATAGACAATGCGCTCAGAACAATGACGATAATAATAATTCTACTTTTCATTGTATTCAGGATTTACATAAGATTAAAAATTAGCTTGGATTCCTACCGATAAGTTTCTTGTATTGGGGTACGTGTTTCCGTCCCCTGTATTCATTTCCGGATCCCAAAGCTTAAAAGGACTCCAGTAAAGCAGATTTACCCCGGAAAAGTAGATCCTTGCATTTTGCATGCCGATCCGTTTAAAACTTCCCTTGGGCAAATTATACCCCAGGTCTAAGGTTTTAAACCGGATAAAGCTGATATCCTTTACCCACCAGGTACTTGTTTGATTATTATTTGCAGTAGCGTTGCTGTTAAAGCCCAACCGCGGATAAAACGGATGTTCGGCATGATTATCTTCCGTCCACCGGTCTACAATATTGGCGTACACATTACCATCGTTTCCGCCGCCGCTAAAGGGTACCCGGGCAATCCCGCCAATGGTACGGTAAGCTCCGGAAACACCCTGAAAGAAGGCGCTCAGGTAAAACTGGCCCACATTTACATTAAAGCCAAACCCATATACCAGGTTGGGTACATCGCCGCGGCTGATCTTTGTTTGGTCGTATACATTGATCACGCCATCTCCATTGAGATCCTTGTACTTTATATCTCCAACACGCGGATTTCCAAGGGCACTCTGATCGGCACTGTTCTCTATTTCAGCCTGGCTTTGAAACAATCCCTCTGCCACATATCCAAACTGTGCCAGGATATTCTGCCCGCGGCGTTCCTGGTAGGGGTCTGCAAAAGGAGCCTGTTTGTTCTCTACCAGCACATCGGTATTATAGGTAAATGTGCCTCTGAAGGAAATATTGGATTTCATTCCCAGCGGGATGGCTTTCAGCTCCACGGTTCCGTCAAAGCCCGAAGCATCCACCGTTCCATAGTTCCCAACCGGATTGTATTGAAGTCCGGCATAGCTCGGAAAATCGGCGCGGGTAAGGAATACACCGGTACGGTAGGATTTAAAATAATCCAGCACAAACGATAATTTGTTGTTCAACACATTAAACTCCAGTCCAAGATCCTGTGTATGCGCCGTGGCCCAGGAAACATCGGCTCCATATTGAGAGATATTAATGCCGGATATACTGGTGCTGTTGCCCGGCAACCCAAAGCTGATGCCTCTTGCGCCGGTAGTAATCAGTGTAAGATATCCAAAACGCAGCCCCGTTCCGGGAGCGCCTGCAATACCATTGGAATACCGCAGCTTGAAGAACTGGAATACGTTGGACAATGGTTCAAAAAACTTCTCGTTCGACAATACCCAACCCACTCCAAAAGAAGGGAAAAATCCAAACCGGCGGGAAGGCGCATAATCTTCAGAACCGTTGTATCCGATGTTCACCTCTCCAAAGTATTTATCCTTGTAGGCATAGGTGGCCCTTCCCGCATAGTTTTGTTGCCGGTGCGGGATAAACTGCTTTAAATCGCCCTCGAACGGATATATCTGGCTGAGCTGGTTATATACCAGGGTTGACGTAATATGATGCACCCCAAATGTACGGTCATATAAAAGTTGCCCCTCGGCAGTAAACTGACGCACGCCCCCGTTTCCAATACTAAAGCCAAGATCATCCGTTCCATTAATCATTTGCTCCAGGTTCAACGATCCGTCTTCTTTATAATGCTGTGCCTGGTTGAGGTAATAGATACTCCTGTTTCTTCTCCGGTACTGGAACGACTCGTTGAACACATCAAAGGAATACGTTCCATTGATGGAAAGGCCCTTTAACCAGAAGCTCAGGTCCTGCTCCAGTCTTGCATTGCTTTGTACCTTCGACTGGAATCTTTTTACATACCCGGTTTGCGTAACCGCAGCCCAGGGATTGGGAGAAGGCGTGGCTCCGTAAGCGATACCAGAAACCAGGTTTCCCGGATACATGGGCGGGTAAAATACGGGGCTGGCATTCATTGCCTGAACAAAAGCCTGTCCCGCGCCGCTGCCCGGCTCATTGAAATTGGTAATATATCCCGTAATACCCAAACTGAACTTTGTGGTCTTTGTCCAGTTCATATCGATATTGGACGTAAAATTATAACGTTGAAAGCGGGTACCGGCATCATAGTCTACATTGGGATCCGTTTTCAAAAGCGAAGCCTCGTTATAATAGGCCACCGAAGTATAGAACTTTGTATTTTCCGAACCGCCTGAAGCACTGAAATTAAACCGCCTGTTTGATGAATATTTTTTGAATAAATAATCGATCCAGTCGATATTCGGGTACACATAAGGATTTGCAGTACCAGATAATGTGCTGTCGATATAGGCCTGGGTAAACTGCGGCTGAAGACCAGAAGCAATCATCGCCTCGTTCTTTATATTCATGTAGGTTTTTGCATCCGCCATTTCCTGCACCTTGGTGAAGCTTGTTATGCCTTCATTGTAGTTGGCCATCAGGCTTATCTTACCTGTCTTTCCCTTTTTTGTAGTGATCAGTACCACCCCATTCGCCCCCAGTGATCCATAAACGGCCGTAGACGCCGCATCCTTTAATACCGTAAAAGATGCGATATCTTCCGGATCAATGCTGTTTAAATCACGTCCCTGTATACCATCAATGATGATCAAGGCGCCGCTCTGGCTGCCGCCGAATGTTTGAATGCCCCGTATCCATACATCCGCCGAATTGCTTCCCGGCAATCCGGAACGCTGCACCCCTACCAGCCCTGCAATACGCCCGGCCAGCATGGTGCTCAGGTTTGCTACAGGGTGTTGCAGTTCTTCCGCCTTTATGGTAGATTGCGCTCCCACCAGGCTTACCTTTTTCTGCCGTCCATAGCCCACCACCACCACATCATTCAGGCTACCGGCAATGGCTTCCAGCGAAATATTTTCAACGATCCGCTCCCGGAATACCCACCGGAATGGCTGATATCCGACATAAGAAGCCATTAACGAATCACCCTTATTGGCGCGGATGGAAAACTGTCCCTGTGCATTTGTTACCACGGTTTCACCGGAACGTAAATTCCCGATCGTTACGCCCTCCATAACAGCATCCAGTTTATCTTTTACCGTACCGGTGATGGCAATTGAACCCGTTTCCTGTGCCTTGAGCAAACCGGGAATAGCTCCAAAAAAAAGAATGAAAATCCAGAGCATCAAAGTTTTGTGTACACTCATAGAAATACAATTATTGATTTTTAATACCGTGAACATGATTCATCTGCTACGCGCATCCATCGCCTGCGCATAAGCTTTCCATCAAGCTTAATCGTTTAATAATTACAAAGCAAGTCAACGCGATCGGTTTCGCCTCCTGACTAATGATTCTCTAAATGTTTACTCCTTAAATTTTTAAATCTGAAAACTTCAAACAGGCTCCTGTTGCCCTGTACTTTTCATTTCACAGCATTCGCTTACAAGCAATCCATCGTCAGACTTAATATTCCGTCCTTCATTGAATTAAAGTATCCTTCAAATTTTTTAACAGTTCTATTAGCCAGCAAAAACAACAAAATCGTTTTTGCAAAACTAAAATTAAAGGGATAATTTTAATTAACAAAATTTTTTATACGGAATTTCGCAAGATGAGTTGGGGAGGCACCAGCACGCCTTCGTCTGCAGCTTTTTTCTTTGGGCCGGCATTCATTTGATCCAGCAGCAGCCGCATCGCCTGTGCAGCAATCTCCTGTACGGGCTGACTGATTACCGAAATGGCCGGTGAGGAAAACCGGAAGAGATCAGTGTCGTCGAAGCTTAGTACCGCCACCTTTCCGGGAATGGCAATATCCAGGTCCTTGAGCGCTTTGATCCCGAACATGCCCAGGTAATTAGTGGCAAAAATAATAGCATCAATCCCGGGTTGTTTTTGAAGGAAGCTACGGATCCGCGGCTCATATTGGGTTTTATCCTGGTAATACGGAAGCCGTAACAACAGCTTTTTATGAAACAGCCCACGACGGCTCATCACGTCCACAAAGGCCCGCTCCCGCTCATTCATCTGTACCTGGTCAAGGGCTACATTCACAAAAGCAATATTTTTCTTGTTCTTCTCAATCAGGTATTCGGTGGCCTGGCTTACGCCCCCGTAATTGTCTACCAGTGCAAACGGGATCTCTTCATCCGGAAAATAGCGGTCGATCAGCACCAGCGGTTTACGGGTCTTTTTTAATGCCTGTACCCCGGCTTTCATACCTGTAGAGGGTGTGATCAAAAAGCCGTCCACCTGCTTGGCCAGCAACTGGATCAGGTCGTTACCCTTGCCGTCATCGTTTTCGGTGCTTCCATAAACCACGCGGTAGCCCACTTTGGCGGCTACCGATTCAACCGACTTGGCCAGGGATGCAAAAAAAGCATTGGCGATGTCTTCCACGATCAGCCCGATCACATGCGTTCTTCCGGTACGGAGGCTTGCAGCAGCCCGATTGGGAATATAACCGGTTTTTTTTATGATGGCCTGGATATGCTTGACCATTTCTTCGCTGATCCGCATCTCCTGGTGTTTGCCGTTCACAACGAACGAAACCGTGGATGGAGCAACCCCTGCAAGCCGGGCAATGTCTTTAATGGATAAATGTTTCACTACAAATAATCAGAAAATTAGACGTTCAGTAATCCTGTTTCCTGCGAATCCGGATAGAATAAAATTAGCAGGTTTTTGGTATTTAGTACCCGGAGATATTTTTTTTCCGGTAGCTACCTCCTTAGCCCACCCCTTTTACAGCCGATGAAATTCCGGCCGAAACGCAGTACCGGCGCGCATTCCGGATAAAAACCGGTGGTATTATTATCCGGTAATCTTTTTTTGTGCAATCGATTCCCCTGCCGGATATACTTCGTCAATTCAGCCCTCATACAGTCTTCCCCTACCCCGTTTGGTACATCCAGCAAACGGTTCCGCTTCCCGGCAGGCCGATCCTGTAAACGAAAAAGCCCCGCGAAAAACTCGGCGGGGCTTTAAAAAGTTAAGATATTAGTCCGGATCAGTTCAGGTGTGATTCGATCTTCTTTACAAAGTTACCTTTAGGCTGTGCACCTACCAGTTTATCCACTACCTGGCCATTTTTGATAAACAGGATGGCAGGAATGGAAGTAATTCCGTAATTCATGGAAACCTGGGGATTTACATCTACGTTCACTTTACCGATATTTACCTTTCCCTCATATTCTTTAGATAATTCCTCAATTACCGGCCCGATTGCGCGGCAGGGACCGCACCATTCTGCCCAAAAATCCACCACCGTTAATTTATCAGAGTCCAAAACCTCTGTTTGAAAGTTGGAATCATTAAATTCTTTTGCCATTTCGAATATTTTAATTGATTAATTGTTGATAACGAATTACAAATTTAGTTCCCATTTTAATAACAGGCAATATTGACAAAAAGTTGTGCAGAAAATGTCAATACAGGTAAAACGCCTGACAAATGACCGCTAACAGCCGTTCATTTAGTGTATTGAGGCCTTTTCCAGCGCTTCAGGATTGTGTTTATGCTTGAACAACAGGGCAAATAAAACGGCCACCACCAGCGAATACGCTGCAAAACTCAGCCAGATCTCATGCCAGTTCATCACGCCGCCGGGCGCTGTAAAAAACTTCTGGATCACAATACCACTGATCACACTTCCCAGTACCGCGCCGATGCCATTGGTCATCATCATAAAAATACCCTGCGCACTTGCCCGGATGGAAGGGCTGCTTTGTGTTTCCACAAACAGGGAGCCGGAGATGTTGAAAAAATCGAAGGCCATGCCGTAAATAATACAGGACAGAACAATCATCCAGAGCCCTTCAGCGGGATTTCCATAAGCAAACAAACCAAAGCGCAGTACCCAGGCAATCATACTGATGAGCATCACCTGTTTGATTCCGAACCGTTTCAGAAAAAAGGGAATGGCCAGGATAAACAGCGTTTCGGAGATCTGCGATATGGACATGATAATGGCCGGGTACTTTACGGCAATGCTGTCTTTATATATATCGATCCTGGCAAAATCATGCAGGAAGGTATCTCCGTAAGCGTTCGTTAGCTGAAGCGCCGCTCCCAGCAGCATCGAAAAAATAAAGAACAGGGCCATCTTCCGGTTGCGGAACAGCGAAAACATATCTTTTCCCATGCGTGCACCGGCTTCCCTGTTCGACTGCCCTTTTAACGGAGGCGGACATTTGGGCAACGTAAATGAGTAGATCGCCAGCAAAAAAGAAGCCCCTGCGGCTACATAAAACTGACCCGCGGTTTTCTCCAGCTGCAGCAGGCTCACCGTCCACATGGCAGCGATGAAACCTACGGTCCCCCATACCCTTATCGGCGGAAAATCTCTTACCACATCCTTCCCCGCGTTCTTTAAGGAGGTATAGGAAACGCTGTTGGCCAGCGAAATGGTAGGCATATAAAATATCATATTGATCAGCATCACGGGGAACATTGTTACCGGGCTGTCTACCAACGGTACCAGCATCAATACCAGTCCTCCCATCAGGTGTGAAAGGCCCAGCAATTTTTCAGCATTGATCACACGGTCTGCCAGCATCCCCATTACGGTGGGCATAAAGAGGGCAGAAATACCCATGGTGGAAAAAATAGCGCCGAACTCGCCGCCCGACCATTTTTTTGTCTGAAACCAATAAGCACCGATGGTGATCAACCAGGCACCCCAGATGAAAAATTGCAGGAAGCTCAGGATCGTCAATCTGAATTTTAAACGCATAGTAAACTTTAGTTTAACCCTCTTGTTATACAACCATTGAAGATAACTATTAAACCCGAAGTTTTATAAAAATATACGGAGACGCCTGAAACAGTTCCAGGTTTAAGCATGCCGGTTTCCTGTTGGGTTTGCGGAGTACCAATGCGTTCATTCCGGTTCGGGAACGGATCATGGCCCAGCAGTTGAACCTGAAACTTTGACCCTGAAGGTGAAAAGCGTTAAATTTGCAAAAAATAAGCAGCATGGCAGCAGTGTTAGAGACATCTATTTTAACGGAAGATACCGATCTGAAAAACATCGCTCAAAAAGTTTACGACAACCAACGCATTACGGATGCAGAAGCCCTGCTCCTATTTGAAAAAGGCAGCCTGGGTTTTGTGGGTTCGCTGGCCAATTTCGTGCGTGAGCGGCTACATGGAGACATTACCTATTTTAACCGGAATTTTCATATTGAGCCTACCAACGCCTGTATCTATACTTGCAATTTTTGCAGCTACAGCCGCTTATACGCGCACCGGGATGAGGCCTGGGAACTGGGACTGGAGCAGATGCTGGACATTGTGAAAAAATACGACGATGAACCGGTAACGGAAGTGCATATTGTAGGGGGCGTACATCCTAAAATGAACCTGGAGTTCTTTGCTGAACTGCTCCGGAAAATAAAGGCACA
Source organism: Niabella pedocola (assembly GCF_021044425.1). Lineage (GTDB taxonomy): Bacteria > Bacteroidota > Bacteroidia > Chitinophagales > Chitinophagaceae > Niabella > Niabella pedocola. Next base: position 134,716 of record NZ_JAJNEC010000007.1, read on the forward strand.
CCGGCCCGGCCTTCATATAAAAGGATTTACAGCGGTAGAACTGGATTATATGTTCCGCAAGGCGAAAAAAACCGTGCGGGAGGGATTGGAATATTTGAAGGATGCGGGGTTGGAAAGCCTTCCCGGCGGTGGTGCCGAGATCTTTGCCCCCGAAGTACGCGCAGCGATCTGTGCGGACAAGGTAGATGCCGACGGCTGGCTGAACATCCATGGTACCGCCCATGAGCTGGGCATGCATACCAATGCGACCATGCTTTACGGGCATATTGAAAGTTTTGCAGACCGGGTTGACCATATGCGCCGGCTCCGCGAACTGCAGGACCGGACGGGCGGATTCAATACCTTTATCCCGCTGAAATTCCGTAACAAGGATAATGATATGAGTCATGTATCCGAATCTACGCTGGTAGAAGACATGCGGCTCTATGCCATTGCACGTATTTACCTGGATAATTTTCCGCACCTGAAGGCCTACTGGCCCATGCTGGGGCGGCAGAATGCCCAGTTGTCGCTTTCCTTTGGCGTAAATGATCTTGACGGCACCATTGATGATACCACGAAGATCTATTCCATGGCCGGCGCCGAGGAACAGGTACCTTCAATGTCTACACAGGACCTGGTGGTATTGATTCAGCAGGCGCACCGGAAACCGGTAGAGAGAGGAACGCTGTACAATGTGATCAAAGATTACAGCGCGGAAGCACTTGTGTGATAAAAAGCATTCAGCCTTTAGCATTCAGCATTTCACCGATAGCCGGTAGCCGGTAATCCGATTAGGTTTTCTGCGCTATTTTTGATATATTGCTGTTCAAAATCATTGCTATCATGGCTAAGGTCTCCAATATTCTTGCCCGTAAAGGGCATGACGCAATCAGCATTGCTCCGTCTACTTCTGTTTACCATGCGCTGGAATTAATGTCCGAAAAAAATATTGGCGCCCTGGTTGTACGAAATGGAGAAAATTACCTGGGCATCATCACAGAGCGCGACTATTCCCGCAAGGTCATTCTGAAGGGAAAACATTCTTCTGATACTACCGTGGAGGAAATCATGTCGACCGAACTGCCCCATATCTCTCCTGAAGATTCGGTGGAACATTGCATGGAACTGATGAGCGATAAGAATATCCGGTATCTGCCGGTATTTATCAACGGGCAACTGGCCGGCATCATTTCTATCAGCGATGTAGTAAAAGAAACCATTCTTCAGCAAAAGGAAACCATCAATCATTTACAGGATTATATTCACAGCAACGGATGAGGCTCCCATTTAATTCATGTTTCAGGTTTCAAGTCTCAGGTTTAAGGTTGCAGGTCCCATTCCGGGCTTAACGTCCGGGCCAGCTCAATATCCGGTGTTTATTGTGTCTTGCGCAGGCTCAACCCGATAAGTCCGCGGTCCTGAAAAGTATCGTAACTACATGCAATAAAGCCAGCCCGGAATCTTGGGGTCTTTGTGCCCAGATTTCCCTCTCTTATCTGCCTGGTAAATTACCTCATCATCAAATATGCGCAGAGCGGCTTATATGCCCACACCCCTGCAACAATGATTACTGCCTGCTTCCGGAGCAAACCAGAAACCGTCCCTAATGCTTCTCGTAAACCAGGTATCCATATGGTTGCAGCTCCATACTTTTTGCATTCGAAAAATCACGGACGGTCCCGGAAAAAACATCCGTAAACGAACCGTTTACATGGGCATCCGTGATCGTCACCGGCAGGTTGGAGGCGCCGGAAAAATTCAATACCACCAGCACTTCGTCATTGCCGTTCTTACGCAGGTAAGCAAACACCTTATCGTCTGCGGTAGTGGTTAGTTTAAAACTAGTCACGGCCGGATCTCCCCCCCGGAGCGCCGGGTTGCCGGTGTGCAGGTTCAGCAATGTTTTGTAAAAATGGAACAGACCCAATCCATCTGTTTGTGCCGCATTATTCCCCGGCCAGGGAATGGGATCCCGATCAAAAAACTGTAACCGTTTTTCCTTCAACGGTATCTCCTGGCCGCTATACATCAGCGGAATACCGTTCCAGGTACAACTGAACACCGCCAGCGGTTTCGCCAGGTCTCCATATTTTTCATACTCGGTTCCGTTCCAGCTGTTTTCATCATGATTTGAGGTAAACCAGGCACGCATGCTGGAATCGCCAATGGTATTGTATTGCAGCAGCAGGTCGTATAATTCTGATAACGGTTGCTGCTTCTTAAAAAAGTCTTCGGTTTTGTGCATCCATTTCCAGGAATAACTGGCGTCGAATACTTTTCCATAATCGGGGTTCTCCAGCTCATCATATTCCCCCAGCCAGAATAACGGTTTTACCGCATCCAGCTGCGGACGGGCCTCCTTCCAGAAATCCAGCTCCACCCAGGAAGCCAGGTCGCACCGGAACCCGTCGATATCCGCCTGCTGCACCCAGAACTTCATCGCGTCGATCATGGCCTTCCGTAATTCGGGATTACCATAATTTAACTCTATAATATCATCCATTCCGCTGGCCATCTTAAAGGTACCCGTAACGCTGTCCTTTAAATAATAGTCCGGATGCGTACGCGTCCACACATGATCCCAACCGGTATGGTTGGCCACCCAGTCAATGATCACCTTAAAGCCCATTCCATGCGCCTGCTTTACCAGGTTTTGAAAATCCTGTAAGCTGCCAAACTCCGGGTTGATGGCCGTATAATCGGAGCAGGCATAGTAACTGCCGAGGGTGCCCTTCATTTTTTCTTTAGCGATCGGCGTAATGGGCATAAACCAAAGTGTACCCACTCCCATGTCCTTTAACCGGGGCAACGCCGCCGCAAACGCGTTAAAGGTGCCCTCCGGTGTGTACTGCCGCAGGTTTACTTCGTATATATTGGTCGTATGTTTCCAGTCTGTTGTTTCCGCTGTCATTGCTGTCGTTTTTGATTTTGCTTCTGGTTCTTTTTTATGATCCTCCCTGGGCATCAGTTTACACGCCCCCGTTATCAAAAGCAACGTTGCAAGTAAATACCATTTGCTCATGTTGCATCTTTTGCCTGAAGATAATTGTTTTTTTGAGATTTGAGATTTCAGAATTCAGATTTGGGAATTGAGAATTCAGATTTGAGAATTGAGATTTCAGATTACAGACTTGAGAATTCAGGCGGGGGTGAAATCCGGGATCAGAACTCCGTTGCGGCGCTTTAAAAGATATCAAGTAATTTTGCCGGATGAAGCAGTTTGATGTACCTGTTTTTTACAGAAGCCCGTTGATTTCCGCAATAAAAAGAAAACGCAAGGAAAAAGACAAGCTCAAAAAAGACTTCTCGCCTACGTTCCTGGATTTTGGCCCGGTGCAGATTTACCTGGCCCGGCATTTCGGGTTTTGTTACGGCGTGGAAAACGCTATTGAAATCGCTTTCAGAACCATCGATGAAAACCCAGGGAAACGGATCTTCCTGCTCAGCGAAATGATCCATAATCCCCAAGTGAATAAGGACCTTCTTTCAAGAGGTGTTCATTTTCTGCAGGACACGCATGGCCGGCAGATCATTGCTTTTGAAGACCTTACCCCCCAGGATATCGTGCTCATCCCGGCTTTTGGCACCACACTGGAGATTGAGCAAAAACTAAACAGCATCGGCATTCACACGGAAAAATACAATACCACCTGCCCCTTTGTGGAAAAAGTATGGAACCGGAGTGAGGTGATCGCCAAAAAAGCATATTCCATTGTGATTCATGGGAAGCCCACCCATGAAGAAACCCGAGCCACGTTTTCGCATGCCGCGTTCAATGCCCCTTCGGTTGTGGTAAAGAATATGGCGCAAACCATCGAACTGTCGAAATACATAACCGGTGAAAAATCGCCCGGGGATTTTTATACCGAATTCAAAGGGCAATACAGCGAAGGGTTCGATATTACCAGAGACCTGGACCGGGTGGGTGTAGTCAATCAAACCACCATGCTGGCCAGCGATACCCAAGCCATTGCCGATTATCTCAAACAGGTGATGATCGAAAAATACGGGCTTACCAAAGAGAACCTGGCCGAACGGTTTGCAGACACCAGGGATACCTTGTGTTATGCCACCAATGATAACCAGACCTCCGTAAGTGAAATGCTGGAAACCTCGGCCGATTTTGCGATTGTAGTGGGCGGATATAATTCCTCCAACACCTCGCACCTCGTAGAACTTTGTGAAGAAAAGCTACCCACCTATTTTATCAATAATGCGGAAAAGATCCTGAGCCCGGACGAAATCCTTCATTATAACTTCCACACAAAACAGGAACTGCTTACCAGGGATTTCCTCCCTGCACATACTCCTGTGAAGATCCTGATGACCAGCGGAGCTTCCTGCCCGGATGCACTGGTGGAACGCGTAATTGAGAAGCTGACCGCATTTTTTAAAGAAAGTAGTCCGCTGGATACGATGGTTGAACATTTTTTGTAAATTCACCTATTGAAATCCATGTACAAACCGGGAACGCACATCATAGCGACCTTAAAAACCAGCAACCAGGCTAAAACCAACGATTATACAGGCTTTAAAAAGCTTGCGGATCGTATGATAGCAACATTTTCCCTTAACAAACTGGGGGAAGTGTACCATAATTTTTCACCCCAGGGGTTTACTGCGGTTGTATGTTTAAGCGAGAGCCATATCTCTATCCACACCTGGCCGGAGTACGATCTTGTAAATCTGGATATTTACCTCAGTAACCACGAGCGCAGCAATGATGAAACCGTTGATCGCATTTTTGAGGAGGTGGTTTCATTTTACGACGCCACCATTGAATCAGCACAACGGATAATACGATAATTCAATGCACCAATGTCCCAACTGTAACCAAACACTTCATTTACCGGGAAAAGATATCCGGGTGGTGGCCTGTGCCTGCGGAACCCTTGTAAACCTCCGGCCGGATAACAGGCCGGAGGTTATGGAAGCAGGTAGCATCCGGATCCTTGAGCCGGGAGCATACCACTATTTACAACCCGGAACAACCGGTACCTGGAAGCGTGAAAAATTCACACTGAGCGGTCGCCTTCTTGCCGAAGGGCCTGGCGGGGCATTCAACTACTGGACCGCCGTTTTTGAAAACGGCGCCGCCACGATGCTTTCGGAGGGCTATGGGCATTACAGCATGTTTCGTAAACTGGAAACAATGGATGGCCCCGGCTGGATACAGGTAAACCGTTCCGACGCAGGCGCCACGATATACCTTAATGGCAACCGCCCCTATCGCCTGGTGCGGAAGTCGGCCTACGAGCAATTGAGTATTGAAGGCGCCATCTGCATTCCAGTCCCCGGAACACCGTTCAGAACCGCAGAACTGTTTAGCGAGGAAAACGGCTACCTGGAGCTCTTTTATTTCGGAAACGACCTCGCGGCAATATTTGAACTGGAATTTCTGGAACCGGAAAAATTCCTGTTTGCGCACACTGCTGCTACGTCATTCAACAGCTCGTTCTCCTGTGTGCAATGCCATACCACGCTCACGAGTGTTACGGTACCGTATACCCGCAATATTATTTGCGGTTCCTGCCAGGCACAATACACCTACAATTATTTTGGCCAGCACTTTGAGCTGTTAAAAAAAGCGTCCTTTAACGATGAACGCTCTACGCCCTATCTGTTGCCGGGGATGGAAGGCTCGCTGAACAAAATTCCGTTTACCGTAGTAGGGTGCTGTATCAAAGAAGAAACCTCCGGCGATTATCCCAGCTGGACGGAATATACCCTTTTCAATCCGGAAGAAGGCTTCTCCTACCTCAGTGAATATAAGGGGCATTGGGTGTATGTAAAAGAATGGCCCCGGCCACCCCTGATATCAGAAAAGGGGAAGGATTATATTATTGAAAATGATAATCATTTCGACCTTTACAACGCATACCGGTACCAGGTAAAATTTGCGTGGGGAGAACATATTTACGACCTGCATCATACCCGTCACACCTATGTGCGCGAATTTGTTTACCCCCCGCAAACCCTTATCGAAGAAACATCCGGATCGGAAGAGTGCTGGTTCTATGGCGAACATATCAATCCTGCTGAGGTAAAAAAAGCGTTCCGGATAACTACCCCACCGCCAACCCGCTACGGAACGGGAAGCGTGCAGCCGCTGATGATCGTGGACCTGCCGGGGGTTATAAAAATGGGTGTAGCAGCCATCGTGCTGCTGCTGGTGCTGCATATGGTTTCAGCGATGAGCAAACAAAGCAAGTCCATCCTTACCACTACCTTCAATTTCCAGGATTCTGTAAAGCAAACATACACAAGTAATAAATTTTACCTGAACAAACCCCTGAGTAATATAGAATTCAAACTACGTGCACCGGACCTGTCCGACAACTGGGTTGAGGTCAGCGGAACCCTCGTAAACACCGACAAAGGGCTTTCGTTTCCTTTTTCCAGGACCCTGTCTTTTTATAGCGGTATCGAAGAAGGTGAACGTTGGTCGGAAGGCAGTACAGAAGGTTCCGCATTGCTTACCGAGATCCCGGAAGGGAACTATTATATCGAGTTTGAGGGTGTGAGCGACTCCAACCGGTCTATGAACGAGGTTACCATCCAAACATTGTACGACGTACCCGTGCACCGGAATCTGAAGGCTGTTATCCTTATCGTATGCATCACCGGGGCTATTCATGTACTTATAAGCAATTATAACAAAAACAAACGCTGGAACGCATAATTACACATGAAACGATTCAACATATTCAACTCCAACAATCCGTTATTCCACTACCGGTGGTTTATCCTGGTCATTTTAGCATGTGTTGCAGCCATGGCCTGGTATGATTATCAGGGAACCCGTATGTTTGGAGGAAGCAACAATAACAGCAATAGCTATGGTTCTTCAAGAACCGGCATTTATCATAAATAACATTAAATTTCATTGTATGTATCAACCTGTAATCAATTCGATCATCTATTCGGCGCTCGGCATTGCCATCCTTATCGTTGCATTTGTGCTGGTAGAGGTATTAACGCCCAGGCACAATATCCGCAAGGAAATACTGGAAAATAAAAATATGGCGCTTGCCGTACTGGCGGGGTGCTTTATGTTATCCGTGGCTATCATTATTGCATCTGCCATTCATTAACATGCGGCTTCCCAAAAGTAACAACCAGCTCATTCTGCTGCTGGCCGTTTTTGTAATCGCTTCCTGCGGTCTTATCTATGAACTTGTGGCAGGCACGCTTGCCAGCTATGTACTGGGCGACAGCGTAACTCAATTCAGCACGATCATTGGTGTATATCTTTTTTCAATGGGGATCGGCTCTTTTCTTTCCAAATACCTGGAGCGGCATCTCTTGTCCTGGTTTATAAAAATCGAATTGCTTGTAGGCCTTATCGGCGGATTCAGTGCGGTCATTTTGTTTTATGTGTTCCCGCTTGCGGCTTCCTTCAGAATCATTCTTTACGCGCTTGTTTGCATTACGGGTATACTGGTAGGGCTCGAGATTCCGCTGCTGATGCGCATTTTGCAGGGCAAAGTGGCTTTTAAAGAATTGGTAAGCCGTGTTTTTACCTTTGACTATATCGGCGCATTGCTAGCCAGTCTTATTTTCCCGCTGGTTTTTGTTCCCCAACTGGGCCTCATCAAAACTGCCTTGTTTTTCGGGATGATGAATACACTGGTAGGATTGTACCTCTCGCTTAGGTTCCGGCCGGAATTAAAAAACCACCGTGCGCTGACGGCAGCATCCGTTTCCATCATCCTCATTCAGCTGATCGCCTTTGTATACGCGGACCGGATCATGGAGCAGGCCGAAACCAATGGCTTTGCAGACAACATTGTATACGCCAAATCGACCCCCTACCAACGGATTGTGGTTACAAGCAACAAACGCGAAACCCGCCTGTTCCTGAATGGCAATCTCCAGTTCAGCAGCGCGGATGAATACCGCTATCATGAGGCGCTGGTGCATCCCGCTTTATCTTCCGTTTCAAACCGGTCCAACGTGTTGATCCTGGGCGGCGGTGATGGCATGGCAGCCCGGGAGATCCTGAAATACCCGGATGTAACATCCATTACGCTGGTAGACCTGGACCCGGCAATGACCCGGCTCTTCAGTACACAGGAACGCTTCTCCCAATTAAATGATCATTCGCTGCAGAACAAAAAACTAACGGTTTTAAATGCCGATGCCTTTACCTGGCTGCGCAAATCGGAGCAAAACTTTGACGTGGTCGTTATCGACTTTCCGGATCCATCTAATTATTCCATAGGAAAGCTTTACAGCAATACCTTCTACACAACCCTGTTTAACCGGCTAAAGGCGGGAGGTATCGCCGTCATTCAAAGTACTTCGCCCTATGTGGCACCCAATAGCTTCTGGTGTGTAGACACTACGCTGCGGTCCTCCGGATTCATTACAAAACCCTATCATAACCTGGTACCTTCTTTTGGAGACTGGGGCTATATCCTGGCGATGAAGGATTCAACAAAACAGTGGTTCTCGCAGCTTCCGCCCCACCTGCGCTTTGCAAACCGGCAGAGCATCGAGCAGATGTTTTATTTTCCCCCAGATATGCACCCCACCAAAAAGCTCACCATCAATAAGCTTAATAACCAGTCGCTGGTAACCTATTTTGAAGACGAATGGAGCCATTATCTTGATTCCTGATGAAGCGGAGAAACTTTATAGAACTTTGCATGGCCGGAAGCGCCGCATTGCTTGCAGATACCGGGTGTAAGCAGCCGGCTCCTTCTTTCAAAGGAGGCATTACCGGTGCGGCCGCGCAAACGGGCCACCTGTTAAGGGATCTGAAAACGTTCCCCGTTCCGCAAACCTATGAAACCATTCATACGGTTATTGCCGGCGCAGGCATCAGCGGACTGAGTGCCGGCAGGTGGTTGTATAAATACGGGAAGGAGGATTTCACGATCCTGGAGCTGGAAGATCATGCCGGCGGAAATGCGGCGAATGGTAAAAACGAAGTTTCGGCCTACCCCCTGGGTGCGCATTATATACCTATTCCCAACAACCATCTTACGGAATACCTCGATTTTTTACAGGAATCAAATGTTTTACAATACCAGAACGGAGAGCAGCTCCCCTTCTACAACGAAGAATATCTCTGCGCCGATCCGCAGGAACGACTGTTCATCAACGGAACCTGGCAGGAGGGCCTCGTACCGGTTAAAGGAATCACCAAAGAAGAACAGCCACAATTCCAAAAGTTCTTCGCATTGATGGAACATTACCGGTATCTGAAAGATGCCGAAGAGCGCTATATTTTTGATATACCCGTAGACCGGTCAAGCACCGATGCCGCGTATACCCGGCTGGATACGATCACGATGGACAGCTGGCTCCGGGAACAGGGTCTAACGGCCCCGGCCCTCCGGTGGTATGTAAACTACTGCACCCGTGATGACTTTGGTTGTAACGCTGCTTCGGTTAGTGCGTGGGTAGGCATTCATTATTTCGCCTCCCGCAAAGGCAAAGGCACCAATGCCACACACAGCGATGTGATCACCTGGCCACAGGGTAACGGTTACCTGGTGGAACAATTAAAAAAAGACATTGACAAAAAGATCCGGGTCAACAGCCTTGTGCTCTCTGTTTTTCAGAAAGACAAAAAGATCGCGATTCATTACCTGGATGTCAAATCAAAGCAGGTAAAGGGGCTGCTGGCAGAAAAATGCATCCTGGCCACACCTGTTTTCATTACCGGAAAACTACTAAAAGACCAGCAAGCCTTCAACGCATACAAAGAAAAGTTTATTTATACGCCCTGGGTAGTGGCCAACCTGAAACTGCGTCAGCCGTCTGTTTCGAGCTGGCCGGGAATGTGTTGGGACAATGTGATCTATAACAGTAATTCGCTGGGTTATGTAGACGCCACGCACCAGCTGGTGGATCAGTTAACGCCGTATAAGAATATCACCTATTACCTTCCCTTAACAGATACCGATGCCACAACAGCACGCATGGCGGCTTACAAAACCAGCTACGACAGCTGGTGCAGGCAGGTACTGGATGATCTGAAAACGGCGCACCCCAAAATAGAAGACGATCTTGAAGAAATAAATATTACCGTTTGGGGGCATGCCATGCCCAAGCCTTTGCCGGGGCATATCTTTGGAGCATTCCGGAAAGTGCTGCATCAGCCGGTGAACGACCAGCTATTTTTTGCACATACCGATTATGCAGGCATCAGTATTTTTGAAGAAGGGTTTTACCAGGGCATTGAAGCCGCCCAAAAAATAATTCATGCCAGTTAAACCATCGTTACACCCCTACCGGCAGCCCTGGTTGCAAAACAAAAGCACGGATCTACTCTTTATCCTGCTCCCCCCGTTTGCATGCCTGCTGATCATCGTGTTGTTTCCCAACATCTTTCAAAACAATGATCAGATGTCGCTTACCGGCTGGATCCTCCTGGTATTGCTGATCGATGTTGGCCACGTATATACGACACTCTACCGTACTTATTTCGACCGGAACGCATTAAAAAAACAGGGCACCATCCTTTGGCTTATTCCATTCATTGCATTTACCGCAGGATTGTTGCTGTACCATTTCAGTGTATTATGGTTCTGGAGGGTATTGGCCTATGCCGCCGTGTACCATTTTATCCGGCAGCAATATGGTTTTATGCGCCTGTACAGCCGGTTTGAAAACAAGAGGTCGTTTACTGCCCGGTTGGATAGCGTGGTTATTTACAGCGCCACGCTTTACCCGCTTCTTTACTGGCACCTGTCTGGTCCCCGCAATTTCAACTGGTTTATTACCGGTGATTTCCTGTATTTCAATGGCGCTGTTATACTGCCCCTTCTCAAGGGTATTTACTTTACATTACTTGCTGTTTACCTCGTCCATCTTATCATTCAAACCATAACGACCCGGCGCTTTAACCTGCCCAAATTCGGGGTTATTGCCGGCACGGTTATTTCCTGGTACTTTGGAATCGTATACTTTAACGGCGATATGGCATTTACATTGCTCAACGTGGTAAGCCATGGCATTCCATATATGGCCCTTGTTTGGGTACATGGCAGGAAGGTTTATTCAAAGCAAAAGGCAACCAACCCCTTTTTATACCGGATTTTTTCAAAAAAAGGACTCATCATTTTCCTGCTGATCATTTTTGGTCTGGCATTCACCGAAGAATTTATTTGGGATATTGCCGTATGGAAGGAGCACCGATCTGCCTTCGGTGGATCCTATTTTGCAGACTTCCAACCCGGAAAAGAGCTGCTCAACATTCTTGTGCCCCTTCTTGCGCTGCCGCAATTCACGCATTATATCCTGGACGGCTTTATCTGGAAGATTCAAAAGAACGAAATAAAATGGAGCAATGAAACGAAGCAATAAACAGCAGGCTTAAGCAGCTTCCCTTACCCCAACCAGGATCCATTGCTGGGCGACAACATTAACATTTACCGTTAACCAAAAGATTAAACAGCTTCTGTATTACGGACCCGCACTGCTCTTTCAGATCGGCAAATAAGATTTATATTTGATGCATATCTCATCCATGATAAAGCTTTTCAGCAGATACCGAACCGCTTTTTTCTTCATTGTACTTCTTTGGGTCCTTTATTGCCAGCCGGTGCATGCCCAGGAAAAGCTTCGCTTCAATCATATCACTGCAGAAGAAGGATTATCCAACCGGTCTGTATTAGCGGTTTCACAGGATGCCATGGGTTTTATGTGGGCGGGCACCATGGACGGGTTAAACCGTTATGATGGTAAAACGATCCGGATCTACCGTTCATTCTACGAGTCTAACCCCATGAGCCCCAGTATCAAGATCACTTCTTTGGTTTCGGGGAACGGCTATCTGTGGATCGGCACCAATAACGGGCTTTACGCGCATCTCCCAGGCACCGACTCTTTTTACCGGGTGCCCACTGCTGCTGCGATGGAACCAACCGGCAATACGATTAAGGCCATTTTTGCGTCCGACTCCGGCAGCATGCTGATTGCAGCGCCCGGTGGACTGAGCCTGATAAAAACCGGGCCGCGTTTTATCGCAATACCGGTGAAAGCCGCCTCCGGTACCGACGATACCCTTTTAAAAAACATTCAGTATATCAGCAGTGATTCATCCGGAAATATTTTGTTGGGAACAGCAGCGGGCCTGTACGCTTGTTCCAAAGCAGCCCTTCATCAAAACCAGGCGATCCGGCTGCAATGCATCCGTAGCCATATCAATGTAAGCGCCATTGCCTGCGACCGCAACCATCAGCTATGGGTGGGCACTCAAAATGCGGGCGTGTATCTTTTTACAGCAGAAAAGAAACTGGCCCACCATTATACCGCTCAAAACGGCCCGCAGGGATCGGTGGTGAGTAACACGATCCGCAAGATCCTTTGCAGCGCAGACGGCCGGGTATGGATCGGCACGCTGAAGGGATTGAATATTTACAACCCCACAAATCAAACCCTGCATACCTGCACCAATGATCCGGATGACCCGCAGAGCCTGAACTTCAATTCCATTCACGACATTTTCCAGGATCAGCAGGGAAATGTCTGGATCGGCACTTTTTTCGGGGGCCTTAATATGACCACCCGGTATCAAACACCGTTTACCAGCTATCAGAACAATCGCAATGCAAACAGCATCAGCAGCAATATCATCAGCTCTATTCTTGGTGATGCTTCCGGCAACCTGTGGATCGGGACAGAAGCCGAAGGCATCAATTATTTTAACCGGACAGCCCACCGCTTTACCCATCTGAAAAATGACGGCACGCCTTTTTCAATCAGCTCCAACCTGATCAAAGCTATGCTGCTGGATGAAAAAAACAGGATCTGGGTAGGCTTTTTCAACGGAGAACTCAATGTGATCGATTCATTGCACCGGACCATTGAACGGATCCGCCAAACCAATATACACGCGCCGCCGGATGCCGACGATATCATTACCCTGGCGCAGGACGGCCACGGGAACATATGGATCGGGAACGAAGAAGCCGGCGTAAATATTTACGACCCGGTCACCCGCAGTTTTCACACATTTGATGAAGCGTATCCCGGGAAAAAACTTAGCAGCAACGCCATTACCCACCTGTACCGGGATTCTAAAAACAATATGTGGATCGGTACCAAAAAAGGGTTGAACGTGTTATACGCGGTATCCGGCCAACTGGTTCAGTACACCAGGGAAAACACAAACCCCCGATTACTATCTGATTATATTTACTGCATTACGGAGGATCAGAACCAGGTGATCTGGTTTGGCAGCTATTCCGGCCTCTCCTTCCTGAACCCGGCTACGGCGCAACCGCAAACCTTTACCACGCAGAACGGATTATCCGGCAGCAAGGTTGTAGGCATTGTTGCAGACGATCAGAATCATTTATGGATCAGTACCAATAACGGTATATCCAGACTGGATGCTGCCCGGAAACAATTTACTGTCTACAACACACAGGACGGGCTGCCCGGCCAGGCTTTTAATTACAATTCCCGTTACCGGGATCAGAACGGGAGCATTTTTTTTGGCGGATACAATGGATTGGTGTCCTTTGATCCCCGGCAGATTGAGGCCAATCCTGTTCCCCCGCCCGTAGAGCTGGTTGAGATGACCGTTAACGGAGCCGGCTTTAAAATCCCTTCACCATCGCGCCAGGCGCCCGCCCTTATTACCCTATCGCATGATGAGAACAACCTGGTATTCCATTACGCCGTGCTGAATTTTATCAAGCCTGAAAAAAACCGCTCTGCCTATAAGCTGGAAGGTTTTGATCAGCAATGGAATTACACAGGGGCACATACAGCGGCCTATTCCAACCTTCCCCCCGGGAATTATACCTTACTGATCAAAGCTGCCAATAACGACGGGGTATGGAATCTTGCCCGGCCAATGGCACGCTTTACCATCAGGCCGCCGTTGTGGAAAACCTGGTGGGCATATACCCTCTATGCACTTGCGTTTCTGCTGGCAACAGGTGCCGTTTTCTGGTTCCTTCAGTCCAGGGCTTCTTTAAAACGGAAACTGGAATATGAACACGCGCTCAATGTAAAACAGCGGGAGCTGCAGCAGATGAAAACCGATTTCTTTACTCATGTTTCCCATGAGATCCGGACGCCGCTCACCATGATCATGGGGCCCGCAGAAATGCTCCTGGACAATGCCCTCGACCGGAACTCGGAGAAAAAGTTACTGGCATCGATCAAATCCAATGCCGACCGGATGTTAAAACTATCCAATGATCTCCTGGATTTTATGAAAGCAGATTCGGGCTATACGCAATTACATCCGGTAAAGAACGACCTGGTTGCCTTTTGCAGGGATGTGTTTGAAAAGTTTTCGGTGGCGGCCGCCGAAAAGAACATCCGCTACCGGTTCGATGCTGCGGCACCGGCGATCGACCTTTATTTTGATCCGCATTATATGGAGATCGTTTTTTATAACCTGCTATCCAATGCGCTCAAATTTACTCCGCCGGGAGGAAGGGTTTCCATGCAGCTGATAATGCTGGAAAATGGAGACGCCGAAATCAGCATCTGTGATAATGGGGCAGGCATCCCTCCGGAAAGCAGTGAAAAGATCTTTACCCAGTTCTTCCAGGTAGATGCTGCCGGTGATAAAAAAACAGGTACAGGCATCGGACTGGCACTTTCAAAGATCCTGGTAACCCTGCATGGCGGCAATATCCGGTTTACCAGTACCCTCAGTGAAACCCACGGCGAGAACAAAACCTGCTTTTTTGTATCTTTGAAAGGAGGCCAAGATCATTTTTTACAACCCGGAGACAATTGAATACGAATATCCTGATTATAGAAGACAATGCTGAAGTGAGGGATTTTATCCGCATTTGCCTGCAAACGGATCATTCGGTTTCAGAAGCGCCCAATGGTAAGGCCGGATGGGATTGTGCCGTTAACGACCTTCCGGATCTGATCATTACCGATGTGATGATGCCCGAAATGAATGGGAACGAATTTTGTCAGCGCCTTAAAAACGATGTGCGCACCAGCCATATTCCGGTGATCATGCTTACAGCCAAAACAAGTGTTGATCAGCAGCTGGAAGGATTGGAAAGCGGGGCCGATGTATACCTGACCAAACCCTTCAGCGTAAAAGTACTCCAATCCTATGTAAAGAACCTGCTCCGCCTGAAGGAATCCCAGCGGCAACATTTCAGTCAGAAAATATTCCTGGAACCAACACAAACCGAGATCGGAACGGTTGACAAAAAGTTTATGGAGCGGTTGATGGAAGTCATCGAAGCCAACCTGAACAATCCCGAGTTCCATGTATCTGCGCTTGCCCGGGAGGTGGGTATGAGTACGGCCGTGTTGTATAAGAAATTCAATGCGCTTACCCAGATGCCCATCGGGGAGTTTATCAAATCATTGCGGCTGAAAAAAGCTGCCCTGCTGCTGCGCAACGACAAACTGAACATCGCCGAAGTAGCCTGGGAAGTAGGATTCAATGACCGTAAATACTTTAGCAAAGAGTTTAAAAAATTCTTCGGGCAAACACCTTCAGAATATATCGCCGGGTAGCACGTTTCCCCGCCCTTTATAAGGCTTTGTAATATTTTATATAATCCACTTTCATAACCGTATTGGTATGTTCCCTGCTTTCATAGCCACCCGGAACGATTGGTCCCGCCCAGGAGCCGGCTGCCGCATTCCTTACTTCTGAGCTTAATATGATAAACTCACTCCGTTGAGCTATATTGGCGGTATAGGTCCAGGTGAGCTGGCCATCTACATAAAATTTATAGAACTCCGGTGACCATTCAAGGGTATAAACATGATAGCTGCCGCTATTAGCGCCCAGATCGGCTGTTTTTATGCCTGCCGTTTTATGATCAGCCGCATAACCATCCCAATGAAGACTCTGATATACCCTGCCATCTTTTGGAAGGGTTTCCACGATATCGATCTCCATTCCTGCCTGTTGCGGATTTCCAACCGGGTTTCCCATTACAGGGCTTTGCACTCAAAAGGCAGACCAGGATCCGGATTGATTTACAAAGGCTGCCTTTATTTCAAATTTTCCATACAGGAATTCTCTTTTCGTAGCAATCATACCTGTATGATGCGTTACAATACCACCGATCGTGTCTGAATATACGTTTATTAAAAGGTTACCGTTGCTTACAGATACGGTTGTGCTGTCGTTAAACCCATCATGCCGCACACCCGGATACCGGTGGTACCAATTGCCGGCATCCAGCTTAGGACCGGAAAAATCGTCTGACCATTCAAGCCGATAGCCATCCTGCTTCGCAACAGGCGTTAAGGAGCTCAGACCCTTTTTTTTTTGCAGGCGATGAGCAACAGGACACTGAGCAAAAACCAATAATATCCTGGTTCCCTTTTCATATACCGGAATTTCTAATACAATTTTACCGGTTTTATTTTAACGCCACGTCAATAACATCCCCGTTCTGCGACCTCAGGCCGGCCGATACCTGAATCATAATCACCCCATTGCTGACGGTATATGGAACCGGCGTGTTTTTACCCAAAATGGTAACTGCTTTTACGGAACCTGTTGTTTTAAAGGTAACGGTTGCCGGCGTTAGCGGCAACACCGGTGCCTTTAATTTACCCGGAACCGGCGGCATTACAAACAGGTACCGGTGACGGCCGCGGGCAGTGGCCGGTACCGAAGCCTGTTCCGCTTCATCCAGCGGTTGTGCTCCGGTTACTGCGGCATGATTTTGTTGCATCCACCCGGCGATCTCCCGCAGGCGGCTGATCATTTCGCCGGAGAAGACGCCGTCTTTTGTAGGTCCGAAGTTCAATAAAAAATTAGCGTTGTTTGAGCGGCAAACAGCCAGCTGGTTCAATACATAGGCGGTCGATTTTAACGGAGCTCTCGTGTATCCCCAGCCCGGCTCTGCAATGGTGGCGCATAATTCGGCCCATCCGGGTTGCCGCACAGCGGGCAGCGATTTATCTCCCTCCAGCGTTTTATAATCGCCATACCCAAAAAACCGCGGGCTTACCACAATGCCCGGCTGCAATTGATGAATCCGCTCCATGGAAATGCAATGTTTCCAGGCTTCATTCCCTTTCGGTATATCGGCCGAGCCATCAAACCAGATCATATCGATCTTGCCGTAATTCGTCAGCAGCTCTTCTACTTGTCCTTTAATATAAGCAGCCACCGCTTCATAATGTTGCTGCTTTTCGGCAGCTGTTGCAACAGCCGTTCTTATTTTCAGATCTGCATCCACCGATGGTACGCGCTGATAATCCCTTCCCACCCCATAATACAAAAAACTCTGGAATGCGCGGTTAAAATGCCAATCAGGGCCGGAGTAGTACAACCCGATCTTCAGCCCATACTTCCTGCAGGCAGTTACAAATTCTTTTACAAAATCCCTGCCTCCCAGGTAATTCCGGGTATTAAAGTCACCGTATTTACTGGGCCACAGGGCAAATCCATCATGATGGCGGGTTGTCAGCACCACGTATTGCATGCCGGCATCCCGGGCCAGCTTCACCCACTCATCGGGGTTACAGGATCCCGGGTTAAAATCCTTTGCCTGCTCCCAGTACTGGTTGGGGGTAACACAGGTGCCGTTGAGTTTGCAGCGATGCCCCGCAAAAAAATCACCGGCAGCAATAAACCGGTCTACCGAATCCTGCGATGGTTTGTTGGAACTCCAGCCGATCTGTGTGCCCGCCATCATCGGCCAGGACAGATCCAGCTCTTTTACAGAAGAAATGCCCCAGTGAATAAACATTCCAAAGCCGGCCTGCGGATACCATTGTGCATCCGGGTGCGCTGTGCGCTTATAAGATGTTTTCAGATCCTCCGTAATACCGATTTGTGCATGCTCCATTTTTACTTTTTCATCTTCCTGTTGCTCCTTTTGCTGCGCCGATAGCGTTGCGCTGTACCAGAGCATTGACAGGACAGATAATAAGATCCGTTTCTTCATATTGACGATTGCTTGTTAAGAGGTTTCAATAATTGTGTCGGTTGACGCAGGCCGCGCAAGGCTTTTCTTAAACAGATGCCTGTCAGATGCAGCGCACTTCCTTTTTATCACCTTGCAAAGCCTTCCGGTCATTGCACCTGAACGGTTATCGTTTTCACTGTGCTCTTCTGCCCGTCTGCATTGGCATTGCCTGCCAGGAATACCGCTTCATAATTACCGGCATTGGCATAGGTGTATCCAAATGCAGGTACCGTGTTGGCCATCGTTTTTACAATGACACCTGCATCCGGTGTCACTTTCTTCAGGTCTACCGGTCCGGTAATGGCCCAGGCTTCAAGGGCATCGGTAGCTGCGGCGGCGGTTGTAGCTCCGGCTATTACAAGATTTGTGGCACTTAGCGTCCACCGGAACGTACCCGCAACTGTTTTTGCGGCCCATCCCGGCACATTGCCCGTATTCCCATAATTGGTAACCGTAGCAAATGTAGGCAGGGTGTCGATGGTATAAGCCGTACCATCGTTCAGTAGATTCCGGAGCGAGAACCCGGTAATGGTCCATCTGTTTTGAATGCTGCCCGCTGCTGCCGTGTATTTAAAGGCAATATATACCGGCTTCCCGGCCGATGCAATGTCTGACAGATCCACAGTACCGGAGGCAACGGCGGTACCATTAACAGCCCACACAGCCCGGCTGCTGATATCCGTCCAGCTGGCCGATGTTATGGCCGATGGGTCGGATGTGTTGGTAACATTCCCTCCAAAATCCGAAGAGATCATCAATGCCAGCGAATTGGGTTGTACACCGCCGTTTAATGCCGTGCTGAACTTCAGCTGCGGAATGCCTGCAGCAGCAGTGCGGTCTTTAAATGCATACCGCTTGCCCACTTCACCGGAAAAAAAAGTAATGTTATCAGGATTGCCGTTAAACCGGAAAGTGGCCGGGCTGCCAGCCGTATAGGAAGGGCTGTCTGTATGCACATCAAAGTCCAGCGCACGCAGATCCATTTTTTTGCTGCAGGACGCCAACACCGCCATACCCAACGCAACCGTTATTATATTAATTCGCATAAATTTTTAGTTTATCAATATGAAATAAAATATCAGCCGGTCAATGCCGCCGTTACCATCCCGGGTTTTGCACCATCTTTTTATTCAGCGCCATTTCGCCGGATGGTATGGGGTAAAGCAGGTTTCGATCGGTTACATTTTTTCCGCCCAGCGCCCCATAGGCCACCCCACCGCCATTCGATGCCATATCGGCGCTCATCGCTTTCATCGCCGGCACAAATTTTCCCCAGCGTACAAGGTCCTGTCTTCTCAGTGCTTCAAAACAGAGTTCACGGGAACGTTCATCTTCAATAAAAAGCTGGAACTGATCTTTAGACAATCCGCCAGGTACATCCGCTACCGGATCCGGTGTTGACAAGGCCACTCCATACGCCCGTCTCCGTACCCAGTTTATGGCTTCATAAGCCGCTGCCGTTGGACCGTTCACCTGATTCTCCGCTTCTGCCAGCATCAGCAACACATCCGAATAACGCAGCAGCGGGAAATTGGTAGGTCCGTAATTTTTATTCTTGGGCCGCAGATTTTCATAGGACCTTCTCCATTTCGCAGCGTCCCGGCTGTACATATTAGATGCATTGGTTACAATGGGCACCCGTGCACCGGTAGTGCCGTTATAGCTGTATGGTTGCAGGGTCCAGTCTCTCCGCTGATCGCCATTACCATATAATTTAAATAATCTTCCCGTGCCCTTTATAAATCCATAGCAGTACCCGCTATCGTTTTGAAAAGTGGCGCTGGTCATCGTAATACCCAGGGTATTGCCCACCCTTCCCGATTCGTTATACCCGTCTCCGTTAAATCCTTTAAAATCCACCTCCCACATACTTTCCTTTACATCGTAAATATCCTGCGAGTGATTGATAAAGATCTGGCTATAGGCGCTGGTTGCTACGGTATTATTAAAGGCGGTGCTCAATGCATGTTCCCCGGATTCCTTTACTTTTTTTGCCCAGCTGAGTGCCTCTGCATATTTCGACTGATCATTTAACGGGAATCCTGCCATATGCAAACACACCCGCGCCAGTATGCCCTCCGCCACGGTTTTAGAGATACGGCTGGGATAGCCTAATGTAGACGATAAGGGCAATACCGCCTCGGCCTCCTTCATATCATTCAGGATCTGGCCGTATACCTCGCCTGCCGGCGTACGGGCCATATCCAGGTTATTGGGCGAGGTAACCGGTTGCAATACCAGCGGCACACCGCCAAAACGGGTTACCAGCAAAAAGTAATAATAGGCCCGTAAAAATTTGGTTTCGCCCAGGATCACGGCACGTTTGTCCTCATTCATGGAAGGAATGTTGATATTGGCGATCAGCTGATTTGCCCGTTCAATGCCGATATAACAATCCTGCCAAAGGTTACGGATGCGGTCGTTTGTGAAATCAAAATTATATACCGTAATTCCGGTTGCAGTAGCCGACCGCGCATAATAAGAATCGTCCGTACAGGCATCCCATTCCGAAAACAGGTAGTCTCCATAAAGATTACCCGACCCCAGTTTATCATAAACGCCGGCCAGCGCATTGATCAGCTTTGCTTCTGTGCTGTAATATTCTTCACCGGTCAGCGCATCGGTGGGTTTGGTGTTCAAAAATTTCTTACAGCCACCCAACCCGGCTGCCAACACCACTAAGAATGATATATAGATAACTTTCATACAATCCAGTTTTTAAAATATTAGAATGTGATCCTTGCCCCGAAGGTGATGGTACGCGAACGGGGATAGGTAGAAAAATCAAACCCGGGTGTTAGGGCCGAATTATAGGCGCTCACTTCCGGATCCATTCCGGTATACCTGGTCCAGGTAATCAGGTTCTGTGCCGCAGCATATACGCGCAGTCCTTTTATCCGGATGCGGTTCAATACGGTTTTATTGAAATTATATCCCAGTGCCACCGTTTTTAGCCGCAGATAAGAAGCGTCTTCCACCAGGTAGGAAGAATAGCCTCCGCCAAAATAGCCTTTTGTCCGGTACAACTTTGAATCGGTATTATCATCACTCCACCGGTCGGCATAAGATGCAAACTGGTTAAAAGATAAAGCATTCCGGCCCTCAAACATGAGTTTGTTGGCATTGATCACATCATTTCCATAGGACCACTGGAAGAACACATTCAAATCAAAATTCTTATAGGTGATATTGTTGGAAAACCCACCGTAGTGAATGGGCAATCCCCTGCCGATCACCGTATAATCGCTGGCATCCACTTTCAGGTCTCCGTTAATATCGCGGTATTTGATATCTCCCGGCTGGATCTTATCTCTTGTATTTCCGTTGGTGGTTATATTGTCTTTCAGCACATACCCGCCGGATGCCGTGCGGTCAAAATCATCATAATTATATACGCCGTCCCAGATATATCCGTACATCTGTCCCAGCGGGCCTCCCAGGCGGGCGATATAGGCGGAGGTAGACGACCAGCCGTTATCCCAGGCGATGGCTTTTTGCAATGACTCCTGGTTTTCCGAAAGTCCCAGTACTTTATTGCGGTTAAAGGAGATATTGAAATTACTGGTCCAGGAAAAATCCTTCTTTCGCATATTCACGGTTTCCAGGGTAATTTCCAGTCCTTCATTCTGTACACTGCCGATGTTTTTATAGGCAGAATTAAAACCGGAAGAATTGGGCAAGCTGGCGTCCAGCAGAAGATCGGTTGTTTTCTTCCGGTATACATCCACCGTTAACAACACCCGTTGTTTAAATAATCCCAGGTCGAGCCCCAGGTCCGTTTGCCCCGTGGTTTCCCATCTCAGGTCGCTGTTGCCTAAAGCCGTGGGTACAATTCCACTCACAAAACTGTTATTAAATACATACCCGCTTCCGATCGGCAATCCAAACGTGGTTAAATAGGAGAAATCACCTACACGGTTGTTACCGGTAACCCCATAGCCCACCCGGATCTTGCCGTCTGATAAAACCTCGTTATCCTTTAGGAACTTCTCTTCTGAAAAACGCCAGGAAAAAGCACCCGAGGGGAAATAACTCCAGTGGTTTTCTTCGGAAAATTTAGAAGAGCCGTCTGACCGGAACGATGCCGTAAGCAGGTATCTGGAACGGTAACTGTAATTGACCCTTCCCAGGAATGAGGCCATGCTCCAGAGCGAGCTGCGAGCGGTAATGGGTTGAAAAGTACCTTCATCCAATCCGCTGATCCCTAAGCTTTCATTAGGCAGGTTGGTAGCACGCATACCATATATGGACGTTTTACCACCCTGTGCTGTAAAGCCGCCCACGGCATTTATGGAGTGATCGCCTTTCACTTTACTCCAGGTAAGAATGTTTTCATTCACCCAGGAATTTGTTTGTGCAAATGTCAGCGACCCGTTTACACCATCCAGTGTACCGGAATGTCCGTATTGTGTTTTGGAATTATTGAATTGTTCCTGACGCAGCAGGTTATCGTTCAGGCCTCCGCTCACCCGCAGCTTCAAACCCGGAAGCAGGGTGTATTCTGCGTAGGCGTTTGCGCTCAGGTTCTTGGTATTGTTCTTTCGCACGAGGTTGTTTAAGTTGATCACCGGGTTCACCCGGTAATCATTGGTGGGGTCGATACTGGGGTCCGAAAACAGGTCTTCCAGGCTTCCGTCTACATTCGGTGATACCGGCCGCATGCCCCATACCGAAGCAAAGATGGTGCTGGTGGAAGAAGAAGGTGTTTGGCTGGGACTTACGCCCGATTGCATCAGGTAACTATAGTTGGTATTGATGCCCACCCTGAGTTTGCGGCCAACCGTCTGGTCCAGGATCACCCGACCCTGGTAGCGTTTATAGCCGGAATTGATCAGTACCCCGCCCTGGTCCAGCAAGGACCCTGAAACGGCATATTTTGTTTGTTTACTTCCGCCGTTGAGTGATACATTATAATTGGTCATGGGTGCCCGTTGCATTACCAGGTCCTGCCAGTTGGTACCTGTTATGCTCTTATAACTATCCAGGGTTTTACCATCGCTTAAGTAAACCTGTTTGGGAGTGAGTACCGTTCCGCTGGAAACCGATGTGGTATCCAGTTCCAGCTGATACTTTACAAACTCATACGGACTCATCATGTTCATCCTTTTTGTGGGATCCTGGTACCCGTAGGAAACGTCCAGCTGAAGTACCGGCGGTCCTTCCTTTCCTTTTTTGGTGGTGATCATGATTACCCCGTTGGCACCCCGCGCACCGTAAATGGCGGTTGCCGATGCATCCTTCAATACTTCGATAGACTCAATATCACTGGGATTGATCACGTTGTTATTCGGGTTTTCGATGGGAAAGCCATCCACTACATAAAGCGGGGAATTTTCCTGCGTAATGGAGTTATTCCCCCGCACTACAATGCTGATCCCCGATCCGGGCTGACCATCATTTGATGAAACCTGTACGCCGGCTGCACGGCCGGCCAGGGCCTCGTCAAATGAGCGCACGGGTGCTTTATTCATATCACTCACATTGACACTTCCCACGGAGCCGGTCAGATCTTTTTTCCGCACGGTTCCATAACCCACCACTACCACTTCGTCCAGCCCGGGCGCATCAGCCGCCTGAAGCCGCACATTTAAAACAGCCGCGGATCCAGGCGAAAGCTCCTGTGTGGTATACCCTACAAAAGAAAAGAGGAGCACCGATTCAGCAGTGGGAAGCCCGATCGCATACCGGCCGTCTGCATCGGTTGTGGTTCCACCCTGGGAATTTTTAATTTTTACCGATACGCCCGACAGCGGCAGTCCATCAGCCCCTGTAACCGTACCGCTAACCTTCACCTGCTGTGCGCTCAGAGAGGTTACTCCCATAAGCAGCATCCATGCCAGCAAACAACGCATCATAAGCAACGATTTTTTAATTGATAGTATAATAATAGTCTTCTAAACGATCTGCAATCATTATGAGCCACCCAAGGAGGCCAGTCATTTCTACGCAAACCTAGGTTTCCCCTTTTATTTGCAAGGGGTGCAAATATCTCAAAATGGGGGTGTTTTTTTATCGGAAAGCGCCGCTGAAGCATTGAAGCATTAAACGCAACACACGCAAAGTGCCGCAAGATCGCTATGAGAAATGGTTGGCATATAAAAGTAGCGATGATTGGATTACCGCAGATGCGCTGATTGCGGTTCTGATTTACCGCGAAGATCGCCAGGCATCCGCAACGATCGCAATGAAAGCCGTTGTGGGAGATATCCCTTGCGTGACCCTCGCGTCCATTGCGGTAAAATGAAATCATGAAGAAGCGGTTTAACCGCGAAGGATACGCAATGGCGTACATCAATTTAATACTGCTCCCCGCGTTCCCCCTTGCATTCCTTAATGTGTATCCATCCGCTGTGCAACAATGCATGTTGCTTCTTCCGTCTTTCTGTGCTTCAATGGCCACCGGCAAAAGAAAATATATTTCTACCCCCTTTTCGATAAGATATCCCCCCTGTTCTCCAAAATCATTCCGCAATTTGCAGCATCCGTTGCTTGCAATTGTTTGCTGACGTAATTTTTAATCATCGAATACAGAACTATGTTTATCAAAAAATGTGGAAGTATTACACTGCTATTACTCTTTAACCTGTGTGCATTATGTGGTGCTGCTCAAAAGAAACCGGGAAAGAATGATTTTGATTTTGTTTTTAAACTGGCCGAACGCCAGTATACCGATATGCTGGCCATCGCAAAAGACCTGCATCAATACCCGAGGACCAGCAACCCGGACGGAAGTGTGCATTATGACACCGTTGATGACTGGACCGGCGGTTTCTGGCCCGGCTGTTTATGGAATGTTTACCAGGCTACCGGCAAAGCCCCCTGGAAGAAAGCCGCTATTGAGTGGACCGAAAGTCTCGAAAACAATCAATACAACACCCGGCATCATGATATCGGTTTTATGATGTACAGCAGTTATGGAAACGCATTAAAGTCTGCACCTGACCCCTCCTATAAAAAGATCCTGGTTCAGTCGGCGCGCTCACTGGTTACCCGTTACAGTCCGGTGGTAAAGTCGATCAAATCCTGGAACTACCGCAAATCATGGGATGGCAAAACCGAATGGTTCTTCCCCGTGATCATCGACAATATGATGAACCTGGAATTACTGTTCTATGCCGGCAAAGTAACCGGTGATCCCGTGTTTAAAAAAGTGGCCATCAACCATGCCGAAACAACCATGAAATACCATGTACGTAAGGATTACAGCTCCTATCATGTGGTGGATTATGATACTCTTACGGGGAAAATGCTGCACCAGCAAACCTGCCAGGGCTTTGCCGACAACTCTACCTGGGCCCGTGGCCAGGCCTGGGGAATTTATGGATTTACGCTGATGTACCGCGAAACAAAAGATAAAAGATACCTCAATACCGCAAAAAAGATGGCCGATTTCTTTATGGATCATCCGAACCTGCCTGAAGACAAAATTCCCTACTGGGACTTTAATGTGGGACAACCCGGCTATAAAGCCGACTGGAAGTATAATCCGGCAGTCTTTACCTATACACCCAGGGATGTTTCCGCTGCGGCAATTACCGCTTCGGCCTTACTGGAAATGCAGGGATACCTGGGGCAAGCCGGCACCCGGTACAAGAACTTTGCCATAGCGATCCTGAAGTCATTAAGCAGTCCGGCCTACCTGGCAGCCCCCGGCACGAATAGTCATTTCCTCCTGAAACATTCCGTAGGCAGCATTCCGCATGGCAATGAAATTGATGTGCCACTGGTTTATGCCGACTATTATTTTCTGGAGGCATTGCTGCGGTTTAAAAACATGAATTAATTTATTAGTATTTTGTGTGCGCAACCGTACCCCGGGATTACACCGGAGCTACTCCTGCGCCGGCCGCGGTTGCAGGCAATTGCATAAAATCTGCACAAAAAATGAGCAAACAAATAACCGTTCTGTTGCTGCTGCTGCTTGCCAGGTGTATACCGGTTGTAGCCCAGAACGAAATGTCGACCATCCTGGCGCGGATCAGCAAGGAAGTATTTGACGAAACCTCCGACGCACAGGTAACCAAAGGTATACTGGCCTATAAAGCCAATATGAACAACGATGGAAGCTGGCCGGACATCCGGTATGACGACCGTTCGGCCACCCTGTGGCTGCCAACCGCACATCTCGACCGTATCCGGCTGTTTGCAGCGGGGTATTGCAATCCGCGCAGCATTTATGCGGGCGATGAAACCCTGTTCCGCGCTATCAGTAACGGGCTTCAATACTGGTGCCGTATCCGTCCGAAAAGTAATAACTGGTGGCATAACGACATCAATACACCGCAACACCTGGGGCAGATCCTTGCCATGCTCCAGTTCGGAAAAAAACAGCTGCCGCCGGCCTTACAGGATTCAGTATTAAAAGTAATGGAATCCGCCCGGCCTCCTTCGGCGTTTACCGGTGCCAATAAACTGGATATCGCCATTCACTATATCTGCCGCGCAGCTGTACTACAGGATGCACAACTGATGCAGACAGCCGTGGATGAGGCCTTTCAGCCCATCTCCTTTACCACAAAGGAAGGATTGCAAAACGACTACTCCTATCTCCAGCATAAAGAACAGCTGCAGATCTCGAGCTATGGACTGGTTTTCCTGATTGGCTCTTACCGGGTTGCGGCCTGGCTTGCGGGAACACATTATGCTATCCCCCGGGAAAAACACACCTTGCTGGATCACTACTTTTTTAACAGCTTTGCCAGAACACTACGGGGTGGCGGTATCGACTACAATGTAGAAGGACGGGGCATCTCCCGGCCCAATGCACTGGATAAAACAAAAATTGTAGACAATAATGATGTAGCCGGACTGTTTAGCCATATCCTGGCTGTAAGTCCGGAGCAGGCTACAGCGCTTGCGGCCATCAAAGCACGCCTGTTGCAACAGGAACCGCCGTCCTACCAGGTCACACCCGGCCACACGTATTTCTGGCGGGGCGACTATACCCTGCATCTGCGGCCAGGTTATTCATTCAACGTACGCACGGTTTCCCGCCGCACCATCCGCACGGAAAGCGGTAACGGGGAAAACATGCTGGGCACGGTACTCCCCGACGGATCTGTAAACCTTGTACGGCGCGGCAACGAATACCTCAATATTATGCCGGCCTGGGAATGGGACAAGATCCCCGGTGTAACGGCCCGCGATTATGATACTGCTGTTGTGATGAAAACGGATTGGGGTGTTTACGGCAGCACGGATTTTACCGGGGGTGTAACAGACAGTTTATACGGCGTAACGGCCTACACGCTTAATTATGATAGTGTAACCGCAAAAAAATCCTGGTTCTTTTTCGATAATGAAGTGGTTTGCCTGGGCGCCGAGATCCACAGCAATGCCCCGGAACCCATCACTACAACTATCAACCAGGCCTGGGCTAATGGGCCTGTGATCATCAATGAAAACGGCCGTTCCCGTACATTGGATCCATCACGCACCGTTGTGCACCCGCGCTGGGTATGGCATGACAGTATTGCCTATTTCTTCCCAGAACCTTCAGCGATCACGATTTCAAACAAGGAACAATCCGGAGACTGGTCACGGATCAATTATTCCCGGAAGGGCACGGTGAACGGGAAGGTTTTTAAACTTTGGTTCGATCATAACAGCAAACCGCAGGATGCTTCCTATTCTTATATAGTGGTTCCGGGTATCGGTGCTAACAATACAGGATCGTATAACCCGGCAGCGGTACGGATTCTTTCCAATACTGCAGACCTGCAGGCCGTAGCACAGCAGCAATTGGGAATACTACAGGCTGTTTTTTATAAACCCGGCAGCGTTACACTCAACGACATAACGGTAACGGTTGCCCAGCCCTGTATCGTACAGGTACGGAATATGCCTTCCGGAAAGGCGGTACTCCATGTAGCGGATCCTACACAACAATTACAGGCCATTCCGTTATCGTTTACCTCCTCAAAAATTAAAAAAGATTTTTCGGTTCCCTTACCCAAGGGACCCTATGCCGGTCAGTCAGTATCGTTACTCGTGGAATAAGCAAGCGCATACCGCAATTGCGCGTTGCGCTTTTGACATTGGAACAGATCTGTTTGCATTTGTAATCATACACCCAAGGGCCATTGCCGATGATTCACCGGCGGTTTATATAAAAGATCATGCGCACAGTAATACACACAACAATGAAAATCGTTTTATGGATGGCAGGGCTTTTCCTTTGCCTGCACGTCAATGCCCAGCCAAATAAAAAGCCCAATATTCTTGTAATTGTCAGTGATGACGGCGGGTATGCCGACTTCGGATGCTATGGCGGTACACAAATTCCCACACCCCATATCAATGCGCTTGCAACAGAAGGAGTACGGTTCACTAACGCCTATGTATCGGCGTCTGTATGTGCGCCCTCAAGAGCGGGCATCCTTACCGGGCGGTACCAACAGCGGTTCGGGTTCGAACACAATATGTCCGGCAAACCGTCCCCAGGCTACACGGAAGCGGATATGGGCCTGGACCTGAATCAAAAAACCATCGCCGATGAACTAAAAGCCAACGGCTACCGTACCATTGCCATCGGTAAATGGCACCAGGGCAATACCAGCGCGTACTTTCCCCTGAACCGGGGGTTTGACGAGTTCTATGGTTTTAAAGAAGGGCACCGGGATTTTTTTCCCTTCAAAGAGACCAGGGAAGAACCCTTTGCACTGTATGATAACCAAACCATCGTACCCGAAAAAGACATTACCTATCTTACGGATATGTTTACACAACGGGCTGTTGATTTTATCGATCAAAATCAACGTCGGCCTTTTTTTATGTACCTCGCATATAATGCCATTCATACACCTTTACAGGCAAAGCAACAGGATCTGGAGCGTTTTGGCTTTATCAAAGAGAAAAAACGGCAAAC
Organism: Niabella pedocola; assembly: GCF_021044425.1. Taxonomy (GTDB): domain Bacteria; phylum Bacteroidota; class Bacteroidia; order Chitinophagales; family Chitinophagaceae; genus Niabella; species Niabella pedocola. The sequence goes on from NZ_JAJNEC010000007.1 coordinate 163,453, forward strand.
CTATGCCGCCATGATGAGTTCGATGGATGCCGGTATCGGTACGGTGCTACGCACACTTAAGGAAAAGGGACTGGAAAACAATACGCTTGTTTTCTTTATTAACGACAACGGAGGCGCCACCAACAATGCTTCCGATAATGGCCTCCTGCGCGGCATGAAAGGCTCCAAATGGGAAGGCGGCATCCGGGTGGCCACCATTATGAAATGGCCCGGGCATATCCGCGCGCATACGGTTTACAACAAGCCGGTGATCTCCCTGGATATCCTGCCCACTGCACTGGCAGCCGCCCATGCAAAACAAACGGCATCCTATGCACTGGACGGGGTTAACCTCCTGCCCTACCTCAACACAGAAAAAACACCACATAAAGCATTGTTCTGGCGCAGAGGTATTGCTGCCGCTGTACGTTCCGGCAAATGGAAGCTGATCCGCGTACAGTCGGACCCTATCCTCCTTTTTGACCTGGAGGCGGATATTTCTGAAACCCGCAACCTGGCAGCACAGCATCCCCCAATCGTAAAAGATCTTTTACAGCAACTGGAGCAATGGGAAAAAGGCCTGCAAACCCCACACTGGGGCAGCTCTTTTGGTGGCTATAACCAGATCATGAAACATAAAATGGAAACTAAAGGAAGGGATATGGAGCGCAAGTATCCATAAAGCATCTCCGTCCATAGGCATTTGCCCGGTGCCCACAGGGCATTCACCCGTTTTACAGCATATAAAAGCCGCTTTCCTGTTATGAAAGCGGCTTAAAAAAATATGCTAACGGTATTCTAATAATTGGCGTTGTACATCATCGCATAATATTCGTGGGCCATACGGTTGCTTTCAAACTGCCAGCGTACATCCTGCATGCCATTCTTCATAATCTGGCGCCAGGTACCATAATCCTGGTAATACAACGGAATGGCCTGACCGGTTAGGATCTCATACAGCTTGTTGAGATCATACTGATCCTGCTCATAAGTATGCATAGTTGCGTAATCCGCTTTAGGGATCACGAACCCGTTATGACCGTGATTGATGAACTCGGGGATCCAGCCATCATCTGTAGAAAAATTCACCGCACCATTCATTGCCGCCGTCATACCGCTGGTGCCCGATGCCTCTCTTGGTACCCGGGGATTATTCAGCCATATATCCGCGGCTTGTTTCAGCCGTTTCGACAATCCCAACTCGTAGCCGGTGAGTACCGCCACATTTTTATAATTCTTACTAAGGTGCACCAGTTCGTTAAATTCCGATATAGCCGGAAAGTCCATGGGATAAGGCTTGCCAGCCCAAATGATCTGAACCGGGAACTGCGGATTATTCAGCAGCTGGTTAAAGCGTTGCAGGTCTGATGCGATAAGGCCTGCCCGTTTGTATCCTGCAAATCTCCTGGCCCATACAATGGTCAGCACTTTAGGATCAAATAACTTACCCGTTTGATCGGCCACTATTTCGAAGGCTCTTTTTTTCAAAAACCATTTACGGTCGTCGAAGCCATAGTCATCGCCTACATCCTTAAATTTATACATTTGTTTGTCGGCCCAATAGTTCCAGTTCTGCGCATTGGTGATGGATACAATGGGACAGATCCCTTCATATTTCCCCCACATTTCCCGCGATACTTCTCCGTGCAGTTTTGATACCCCGTTGGCTACATGCGCAAAACGCAATGCTACCAGTGAGTGGTTAAACTGGTCGCTATAATCGCGGGTGAGCGCTTTTACCTCGTCTACACTTAGCCCACAGAAATAACTCATTTTATGGCAGAGATAGATATCGTGCTTTTCGTTGCCCGCTTCTTCCGGTGTATGCGTAGTAAATACCAGCCGCTTTTTAACTTCCTCCAGGTTTTTATTAAACTTGCGGTACAGGTAAAATGCAGCAGAAAGACCATGTGCTTCATTCAGGTGATAAAGCTCCGGATTGAATCCCAGCAGGTCGATCAATTTGGCACCGCCCACACCCAGGAGAATAAACTGCGCTACTTTTGTTGCCACATTTGCATCATACAATTTATGGGAAATGGTTTGGGATACATAATCGTTTTCCGGCAGATCTGTGCTCAGTAAAAATAAGGGGGCGGTTTTAAACGTTTCCGGGTTCAGGTACCAGGCTTTTACCCAAACCGGCGCGTCGTGCACCATGATCTGGAATTTGATGCCCGTATCTTCCAGGAAACTATACAGCTTTTCGTTCCAGGCCACATCCAGGGTTTGGTCCTGGTTCCGTTCCTGGTCGTAATATCCATATTTCCATAAAATGCCAATACCAATCATGTTTTGCCGCAATTCATAGGCACTGCGGAAATGTGAGCCCGACAAAAAGCCCAGCCCTCCGCTGTAAATCTTTAATGGCTGATGAATGGCAAACTCCATTGAGAAATAAGCAACCTTTTTTTCATAATTCTTATCGACCTCGTAGGGTACCTTAAAATTTTCAAAACTCATACACTTTATTTAACGGTTAGCAAAATAAGTGATTTATACCAAGAAATCATTATAAAATACAACAGCGTTAATAAATGTGTGGATAAAACACATTAGCAACCGCCATGCAACACTCCTGCATTTAATATTTTTAATGGCCGCAGATGCGCTGATTATACCTGTGGCATCTGCGCTGAGGGATATATAAATACAGCCGGGGCCGGTACCCGTTCAGCGGCTTTAAGAAATACAGAAGCGGCAACGCATCTTCAGGCCAGAAGCCCGGCAGCAACGGCAGCTCTCTTTTCCTTTCAGCGTCTCCTAAAGGGAACGCTGAAAGTGTCATTACTACAATTTCTAATTTTTTTTTGTTCAAACGACCATAATGGATGCCTAAAGTGCACATCCGCAAGTTTACTATAATGATATGCCTCCAATTGCGGTTCTGATTTGTTCCACAGGTATGCGTAAATTTAGAAACGCTTCTTCCGCAACGTCTCCTACGGAAGACGTCGCGGGAAACAATAATGATACGCCTCCAATTGCGGTTCTGATCTATTTCACAGGCATGCGCGAATTTAGAAACCCTTCTTCCGCAACGTCTCCTGCGGAAGACGTCGCGGGAAACAATAATGATACGCCTCCAATTGCAGTGCTGGCCTATTTCACAGGCATGCGCGAATTTAGAAACGCCTCTTCCGCAACGTCTCCTGCGGAAGACGTCGCGGGAAACAATAATGATACGCCTCCAATTGCAGTGCTGATCTATTTCACAGGCATGCGCGAATTTAGAAACGCCTCTTCCGCAACGTCTCCTACGGAAGACGTCGCGGGAAACGAAACTGATAGCTGACTACTGAAAGCTAATTCCCATTTTGCAATCTTCAAATTCTGATCACTGGAGGCTATTTAAGAATGATTCCTGCCAGTGGCGGCAGGTTCAGCGTGATCTTAAACTGTTGGGTAGTTTCGTCGATCACTTCCATACGGATGTCTTTGTTAAATACATCGCCGGTTCCGTCGTATTCCTTTCCATCCGAATTGAACAGCTCTTCCGTATAGGCTTTGCCCGAAACCGTTACCACCCAGTCGTAACGTACTTCCGGCGTCATATTCAGCAGAACCAGCAGATCGTCTTCCGGCTGCAACCCTTTCCGCTTATACACAATCACGCTTTCGGCGCGATGCTCCAGGTCTACCCATTCAAACCCATCCGTATTAAACTGGTTGGCATACATTGCCGGCTCCTGCACCAGTACGGCATTCAGGGCCCGCAAACATTGTTGTGCGCCCTTATGGCTATCGTGCTGTAACAGGGACCAGTCCAGTTGTGATTTATAATTCCATTCGGAGGTTTGTCCAAATTCCGATCCCATGAATAGCAACTTGGCTCCCGGATGCGTCCACATATACGTGAAGAACAGGCGGAGATTGGCAAATTTCTGCCACAGATCGCCGGGCATTTTATAGATCAGCGGGCTTTTGCCATGCACCACTTCATCATGACTGATGGGCAACATAAAGTTCTCATCATAATAATACATCATGCTAAAGGTAAAGTCGTTCTGGTGGTATTTGCGGTGCAGCGGATCCAGTTTAAAATAATCGAGGGAATCGTGCATCCAGCCCATCATCCATTTCATGCCAAACCCCAGTCCGTCTTCAAAAGTAGGACGGGAAACGCCGGGCCAGTCGGTAGCTTCCTCGGCAATGGTTTGCACATCCGGAAAATCACGATAGATGGTTTCATTCAGATGCTTGATGAATGTAATGGCCTCCAGGTTGCCATCTCCGCCGAATTCATTGGGTTCCCACTCTCCTTCATTCCGTGAGTAATTCAATTTCAGCATTGAGCTTACGGCATCTACACGTAACCCGTCAATATGAAATTGTTCCAGCCAGAAACGGGCACTGCTGATCAAAAAGGATTTCACCTCTCCTCTTTTGTAGTTAAAGATATAGGAATTCCAATCCGGGTGATATCCCTTCCGCATATCTGCATATTCATAGGTATGTTCCCCATCAAATAAATACAAGCCATGCGCATCATAAGGAAAATGCGAAGGCACCCAATCCAGGATCACGCCGATGCCGGCCTGGTGAAAGGCATCCACCAGCCGCATAAATCCCTGCGGATCTCCAAACCGGGAGGTAGGTGCAAAATATCCCGTGGTCTGATATCCCCAACTTCCGTCAAACGGATATTCGGTTACGGGCATAAGCTCCACATGTGTAAAGCCCATTTCCTTTACATAAGGCACCAGGTTGGCGACCAGCTGATCATACGAATTATAGGAATGTTCATCTGAAGGATCCGGGCGCTGCCAGCTGCCCAGGTGTACTTCATATACACTCCAGGGCGCATCCAGTGCATTCTTCTTTTTCCGGGTGGCCATCCACTCCGCATCCTTCCACTCGTAGTGCAGATCCCAGGAGATGGAAGCCGTCATAGGACGCAACTCCCAGTAATGCGCAAAGGGATCTCCTTTATCGGTTACCGTATTTTGCGCACCCACTATATGATACTTGTATAATTCGCCCAGTTTAAAGCCCGGTATAAAACCTTCCCAGATGCCGCTGTGATCCCAGCGTGCCGTTAACGGATGGGTGATCTTGTTCCAGTCGTTAAAATTTCCGGTTACAAATACGAATTCCGCATTGGGTGCCCATACACAAAAATACATACCCCATTCGCCGTTCACCTGTATGGAATGCGATCCGAATTTCTCATACAACGAATAATTCGTACCATTTTGAAAGTTCCGGACATCCTCCTCCGTCAGCAGCGAATAGTTCCATACCGTTTTGGAAGTATCAATATAATTAGCAGTTTCAAATGTTTCCTGGATTTTTTTTATGTCTATTGGCATATGAACAGTTGTTCAGCAATGTACAACATTTTTCAGGAATTCTCCGGACGGGTTAATCCCGTATTTGCGGGTGTTCACCACATTTTTTGCATACTTTAACGTATTGGACGGCCCGCGTTCATACTGAATTTATGGAAAACCTTCATTTTTGCGTTTTAGCTTATTGATCAGTTCAAACAAACTCCAACAATTAACCAATGAGAAGAAAAAAAACGAGGCGTTCGTTTCCACTTATAAGACCGCAACGGGGCATGTACGCACCGGAAGATGCACATACGGCGGTAGGTTACCCTTATGTCTATGCACCAGCCTTTACGCAATTCAGCCCAATGTACCAGGCCCGGGAAAACAGGCATCACAGGCACCATACTTCATGAAACTATTTTTCTTACAGCTATAAACTATCAAATTAGTTTTATTACGTTTTTTTCGTAGTTTTGTACCACATTTGTAACAAAAAGTCATCGGGTGCGTTATATACATAAATCCACTATCAAACAAACCATGAGATTAAAATTGATCGCTTTGCTAGCCCTGGCCCTTTGTGCCGGTCATATTGTAACAGCACAATCAGCCGTTAGCATTAAGGGCCAGCTGGCGGATACCGCAGAGCACAGGGATCTTACCAATGCCCTGGTATCGCTGCTTAGCCAGAAAGATTCCACGCTTATTAAATTTGCAAGAACTTCCAAACAGGGCGATTTTCAGATTGCCAACGTGGATACCGGCAAATACATCGTAATGGTTACCCATCCGTATTTTGCGGATTATTTTGATAATATTACCCTGCAACCGAATACGCCGCTGGACCTGGGCAGCATTCAATTATTTTCCAAACTGAAAATGCTGGAGAATGTGGTCGTAAAAAGCGGGTCGGCGATCCGTATCAAGGGAGACACTACCGTATATACTGCCGACAGTTTTAAAGTGAGGGAAGGCGCAAATGTAGAGGAACTCCTGCGCAAATTACCGGGGATACAGGTAGACCGCAACGGCACCATCAAGGCAATGGGTGAAACCGTGAAAAATGTGCTGGTGGATGGGGAGGAATTCTTCGGGAACGATCCGGGCATCGCCACCAAAAACCTGCGGGCTGATATTGTAAAGGAGGTGGAAGTATATGATAAAAAAAGTGACCAGGCCACGTTTACCGGTATCGATGACGGGGTACGCGAAAAAACGATCAATTTAAAACTCAAGGAAGACAAAAAGAAGGGCTACTTCGGAAAAATTGAAGCCGGCGGCGGTTTGGGAAAAAATGAAGACGCCGGCACCCAGAACAAATTCAACAATGCAGCCATGATCAATGCCTTTAAAGGCAAACGGAAAATTGCTGCCTACGGAATCATGAGCAATACCGGTACTCTGAATCTGAACTGGGACGACCGGAACAAATACGGCGGTAGTGATGCCAATATGGAAATGGGCAGCGATGGATCCATTATGTTCTACTCCGGTGGCGACGACTATAACTCCAGCGACGGCATCCCTACCAACTGGAACGGAGGCGTGCATTACAGCAATAAATTCAACCAGGATAAACAGAGCCTGAACACCGGGTATAAATTTACCAAGATCAATGCGCCGGCCTATAACCGCAGTTTCTCCCGCAACTTCATCAAGCTGGACGGGCGCGACTCTACCTGGCTGGTGAACAATGAGCGCAACTCCTACAGCTCTTCTTTTAAACACAATATAAATCTTACCTACGAAATAAAACTGGATTCCTCCAATACACTGAAATGGATCGCACGCGGCAACCAGAACCATACCTATTCCGATTATACCGGGCATACCGAATATACCGATACGCTGGGCCGGTTCCTGAATACCAACAAAAGCCACGGATCATCAGAAAGCGACCGGAGTAATCTTAATACCAGTTTGCTATGGATGCATAAATTCAAAAAGCCTTCGCGCACACTCTCCATTAATGCTTCTTTCGATTATAATAAATTAAAGGCGGATGGATTTCAATATTCCGATATCGATTATTTTACCAACGGCGACTCTACCGGGCAACGCCTCATCGATCAGCACACGCTGAATAATAACGAGTCCAACAATCTGAATGCCAAAATCGCCTATACGGAACCCCTGATGAAAGATGCCTACCTGGAACTCAGTTATGCCCTGGGCATCAATAACCGTACAAACAACCGGATCGTGAACGCCCGGGGAACATTGGGTGCTTACAATAACCCCATTGATTCCCTGAGCAACGATTTTGTTTACAATACGCTTTCCAACAGCCCCGGATTGAATTTCCGGCTTACCAAAAAGAAATACAATTTTTCGTTTGGGACCACCACCGGTTTCAGCAACTATGAACAGCTGGACCGCACGCTGAATACGGAACGGAAATATCATTTTGTAAACTATTTTCCCCGCGCCAGCTTCAACTATAAGATCCGCCCTTCCGAGAATATTTATTTCAATTATTACGGTGCCACCAACGCTCCTACACTGGAGCAGCTGCAACCGGTACGGGATAACAGTGATCCCCTGAACCAGCGGATCGGGAACCCGGATCTGAACCCCTCCTTCCGGCATGGATTCAGCCTCTGGTACAATTCCTGGAAAATGCTGAAGGAACGGGGCATATGGGCAAGTGCACGTTATAACTTCACCCGGAATGCATTTGTGAACCTGAGCCGGTTTAAGGATTCAATACGCACTTACCAAACCGTAAATGCCAATGGCATGTATGATGTGAGCGCCAACATGAATTATAATATCAAGCTGAAAGGGCCCAACATCTTTATCGGTTTTGGACCGGAGGTTGCCTTTTCACAAAACATAGACTTTACAGCGGCAGGCATCAGCGGCGATGCCACAAAGATCAAAACAAAAACCCAGGCTTATAATTTTGATTTTTCCGTGTCCAAGAATAAAGATGATAAATATGATTTCCGGATCAATCCCCGGATCGGGTACAATATATCGGCTAATTCCGCAAATAAGGAATCGGATATCCGGTACTGGACCAGTGGCGGAGACATTTCGGGCAGATGGACGATCGTAAAAAACCTGGACCTGTCCAGCGATGTGGATCTTTACTTCCAGCAAAAAGATCCCAAATACCCCGGCAATTACGACTACGTAAAATGGAATGCCAACCTTACCAAGAAGTTTGCTAAAAATAAGTTTGAAGCCAGGGCTGCCGTGTATGATATCCTGAATCAGAACAGGAGTTATAACCGGAACTTCTCCTCCTCCAGTTTTACAGAATCGTATCGTACGGTATTAAAACGGTTCTGGATGGTATCCTTTGTGTGGAATATCACCAAATCGGGCAGCAGCCCGGCACCGGCTTCTAAATAATTATAAAGAGAAAAAATGAAAAAATTATTATTGTGCGGTTCACTATTCATGGTGCTGAGCGCCACCGCTCAAAAATTCATTACCAGCGGTACCATTGAATACGAAGTACGCAAGAACCAGAAGAAGGAAATGAGCCGTTTTGACACGGATGAGGACGACAATGGTTTCTGGGCCCAGATAAAGGATAAGGTTCCCCAGTTCAGTCTGAATTACTACACCTACCAGTTTAATGAAACATCCGGGCTCTATAAATTTACCCGTACGGCCGATAAACAGAAAATGCCGATGTGGTTCTCCCGCGGGCAGGAAGATAATGTATGGTATAATAACTATGCCGGCAACACCTTTACCAATGTAAAAGTGATCGATGACAACTACCTGATCTCCGGTCCGCTTAAACCCATCAACTGGAAGATCAGTCCCAACGACCAGCGCATTATTGCGGGTTTCAATTGCCGAAAGGCAACAGCGGTTATGTTTGACAGTGTGTACGTATTTGCGTACTATACCGATGAAATAACCGTAAGTGGCGGCCCGATGGGCTTACACGGGTTGCCAGGAATGATCCTGGGGGTAACGATCCCCCGTATGTATACCAGCTGGGTAGCTACATCATTAACATTAAATGCAGGCACAATTACGCCTCCTTCAAAAGGTAAAAAGAAAACGGATGCGGAAATTATGCAGGCCTTGGTAGACCTGAGCAAATCCTGGGGTAAGGATGGCGCCAAATACCTGCAGCCTACCATCTGGCAAACCTTTCTTTAGAGCGGAGCGGTTTTCAGTGCCCTGTTTTTAATTTGTGGGGTTCTTCCCGGGATGTCTCCCGCAGGGGGCGTCCGGGAAACGCCCTGGTAGCGTGCATCCCGCCTGAAGCATTACACCGATCCAATCAAAGATCCCAAGGCAGGAACTTTAAACGTTAAACCACCGTAGTCTTCAGTTGAGCAGGCGTTCAGCCTTCAGCCTTAGCTATCAGTTGGCCATACTATTGGATCAAGCATCGAGCATCCAGCATCAAACGAATCCAACCTGGAACTCTAAACCTGGAACTTTAAACAAACCTCATTTCAACTCCAATACCCGGTTCGACATGGGGTTCAATGTCAGCGAATCCTTTAACGAGATCCGGCTTCCGCTAACTACGTCGATGCCCGCTGTAAATTTTTGCAGCACTTCCCGGAACCGGTCCGTAGCAATGGTTACCGGCTTGCTATTGGTGTTCATCGCGCACATAATGGTTTGCGTGGTATTATACCGGAAATAAATATAAATGCCATCATAAGGCGCGAACTGCAACAATTTCCCGCTGGTAAGCGCAGGAGACCGCTTCCGGTAATTGGCCAGCGTACGGATATAACTGAACACCGCGTTTTCTTTTTCGGTACGTCCGGATGCCGTGAATTTATCCTGTGCATCCCCCTTCCATCCCCCCGGAAAATCCAACCGCACGTACCCGTCGTTAGGCCAGGTAGTGCCCTTCATCAAAATTTCGCTTCCGTAATACATCTGCGGAATCCCCCTGCCGGTAAGCAGCCAGGCAAAAGCCAGTTTATACTTGGCGGTATCTTCATTTACCACAGAGTAAAAGCGGGCCAGATCGTGGTTATCAAGGAAGATCACCTGGCGCATGGGATCTTTATACACAAAATCCTGTGCCAGCGTGGTGTACAGTTTATTTACCCCTTCCGTCCATCCGAACGGCTGGGTTACGGCCGGAATAATCCCGTAAAAAAGGGTCTGAAAATCGGTGGTGGCCTGCAGGTTGCTCTTAAACGGAATAGAATAATTATTCTGGCAAAAATAGCTCTGGTTGGGCACACCATGCACCCAGGTTTCCCCAAAGATGCTGATGCGGGGATACTCATCATACAAAGCCTGGTTACACCGGTTCATAAACGGAAGATCATTATACGCATAGGTGTCAATCCGCCAGCCATCAATACCAAATTCCTCCACGCTCCATAATGCGTGTTGTATTAAAAACGTTTGCACAAACGGGTTGCTTTGATCCCAATCCGGCATGGAAGGAACAAACCAGCCGTCCTCCATGATCTTCCGGTCGACTTTTGAACCATATGGATCAAATACTGCCTGGTCTTTATAATTGGTTTGTGTGAACTTCGGCCAGCGATGAAACCAGCTACTGTCCGGCTGATCGCGGAACAGCACGTGCTCCAGCCCGGTGTGATTGTACACCGCATCCTGGATCATTTTCATTCCCTTCGTGTGCATCGCATCGATCAATTTTTTATACGCTGCTGCGCCGCCGATACGGGGATCAATTTTATAGTGGTTCGTAAAAGCATAGCCATGCTCGGTACGGTTGGGCATATCGTTTTCGATCACGGGGTTCAGCCAAATTGCCGTTACCCCCAGGTCTTTTAAATAGTCAAGATGCGCCTCCACCCCTTTCAGGTCTCCGCCATGCCGTTCAAATACCGAATCCCGGTTCAGCGATTGGTCCCGCATACCCGGCACCCGGTCGTTGGACGGATCGCCATTACTAAACCGGTCCGGCATGATCAGGTACATGAGGTCTGCAGCCGTGGCACCATTTGCAAAGGCCGTACCGTTGCCCGGCCGCCGGCTCCCGAGCGGCCATTGTACCAGATCCGTACCGATCCTGATCGTTACAACACCCGGACGCGCTTCCGGACCAATCGCCAGGTGCAATACCAGGTAATGCGGGTTCTGAAACCGTGAAATTTTCTCCAGCTTTACACCCGGGTATTGAACAGCAGCGGTTTGGTTTTTCAGATCTTTACCGGCAGCCCGCACCAGTACCTGCACCTTATTCCATTTCATATGCACCCACCAGTTGGCAGGATAAAGTTCATACTGTGCGTGTGCCAATTGAACCATCAGCAAAACGCAAAGTGACAAAATAATTCTTTTCATTGTCATGTATTTTTAAGAGGCGTATTTGGCTTCAGCGGTCAGCTTTCAGCCTTTAGCTTTCAGTTGCTAATATCATGGGATGCAGGATCAGATTCCAAACATCAGGTATTAAACGGATCTAACTTCAACCTTTAAACGTTCCTTGTCCTCCTTCACGAACCAAAAACAAATAACCGCCGCCACAATCATCAAACCGCCGCCCATCTGTACAGCCAGCAGGCGGTCATTGTTCAATACATTCCGCATCAGCCATCCAAACCCTAAGGAGGCAATGATCTCCGGTAGTACAATAAAGAAATTAAAAATACCCATATAGATGCCTACTTTATCCTTGGGCAATACACCGCTCAACATCGCATACGGCATACTCAGGATACTGGCCCAGGCAATGCCCACGCCGGTCATGCATACATATAACATGTACTTATCCGTAACCCAGGCAACACTGATCAACCCCAGTGCGCCTGCCAACAGGCACAAAGCATGGGTGGCCTTCCTCCCCAACCGGTCTGCGATGGCGGGTAAAACCAACGCAAACAAAAAGGTAACCACGCTGTAGAAGGCCAGGGTCAAACTGCCAAAATCTGCGCCCGCGGCGTATACCGGGTCGCTGGCGTCCCTGCCGCCAAATACATTTACCGCAACCGCGGTAGTATAATAAAACCACATCAAGAACAAGCCCGGCCAGGTGAAGAACTGCACCAATGAAATGATCCGCATCCGGGGCGGCATGGTTGCCAACGCCTGCATGATCTCCCGGAATCCGCCTCCAAATCCCTTATGCGATTCCTTTACTTTTTCCCTGTATCCCAGGTCCTGCGGCGGATATTCTTTCGATGTAAACACCGTGTATAAAACAGCCGCCAGGAAGAAAAAGGCGCCCAGGTAAAAAGACCATTTTACGTTTTCAGGGATTTCACCCGGCACCGCTGTATTCTGAAAATGAAACATATTTTTCATCAACCAGGGCAGGGCCGATGCGATACTTCCCCCAAGCCCGATCATAAAACTCTGCATAATAAAACCACGGTTTACCTGGCTATCCGGCAGCTTATCGGTTACAAAGGCCCGGAACGGCTCCATGGCCACATTGCCAAACACATCCAGTACCCAAAGCAGTCCGGCCGCCATCCAAAGCGCACTGCTGTGCGGCATAAAGAGCAGGGCAATGGAACTGATCAGTGCCCCGATCATAAAATAGGGTCGCCTCCTGCCCCAGCGCGGATGCCAGGTTTTATCACTCAGGTATCCGATAACGGGTTGTACCAACAGACCGGTAAGCGGCGCAGCCAGAAATAAGAGGGGTACCTGATCCGGGTTGGCCCCCAGGTTCTCATAAATGCGCCCCATATTGGCACGTTGCAGATCCCAGCCAAACTGGATCCCAAAGAATCCGACACTCATGTTGATGATCTCCGCCAGAGACAATTTCGGCTTCGAATCGTTTAATGTTACAGACATAGCAACCGGGTTTAAGCAGCAAATTTAATATGTATTTAATACACATTAAAAATTATTTTCAAAAAAAAGGAGCTGCTTATCCAACTCCTTTTATAATCATATCTTTAAAAACAGGCGTTCCGCTAAAATCATCGTCATTTACGGCGGCCTAAATCACAAACCCGCTGGGCAGCACCGCTCCCTTTTTTACAACGATAATGCCGTCTTTCACCGTATAGAGTTCGTGATCCGTATTCTCCAGGTGGGTACCACCGTTCAGGCGCACGTCATCTCCGATACGGCAATTTTTATCAATAATACAATTGCGGAGGTAACAGCGCTTCCCGATGCCAATGGGCGGAATCCCCTTATTCTGATCGCGGCTCAGGTCTTCAATCGTTTCATAAAAATCGCTACCCATAATGTAGCAGCTTACGATCGTGGAACCGTAACCGATCCGTGACCGGATGCCGATCACACTATGTTCAATGCGCGAGGCATTGATGATGCAGCCCTCGGCAATCACCGTTTTTTCCAGCGTGGTGCCGCTGATCTTTGCCGGAGGCAACATGCGGGGACGGGTAAAGATCGCCTTGGTATTGTCGAACAGGTTGAACTCCGGTATGTCTGAGGTCAATTCCAGGTTGGCTTCAAAAAAAGAGTAGATATTTCCGATATCAGTCCAGTAGCCCTCGTACTGGAAGCTGGTTACCTTATACTCGCTGATCGATGCGGGAATGATCTCTTTACCAAAATCAGTGGCTTCGGGATGTTTCTTCAACAACAGGGATTCCAGTAGTTTCCTGTTAAAGATATAAATGCCCATGGACGCCAGATAGTTCCGCCCTTTTTGCTGCATAGCCGCACCGGTATCGCTTTCCCATTCACCCAGTATGTCTTTCGACGGCTTCTCTATAAAGGAAGTAATAAAATTATTTTCATCGGTTTTTAAGATTCCGAATTCCGGCGCTTCACGGTCTCCCACCGGTATGGTAGCAATCGAAATCTCTGCGCCGCATTCCTTGTGATGTTCGAGCATCTTATTAAAATCCATTTGGTACAGCTGATCGCCGGAAAGGATCAGTACATAATCGCTTGGAAAAGGCCCCAGGTGCCTCAGGCTTTGCCGTACAGCATCCGCCGTACCCTGAAACCAGGTAGGGTTGTCCGGTGTTTGCTCCGCGGCAAGAATGTCAACAAACGCGGTACTAAAAGCGCTGAACCGGTACGTATTTTTAATATGCCGGTTCAGAGACGCCGAGTTGAACTGCGTTAATACAAACATGCGGTGTATATCCGAATTGATGCAATTGGAAATGGGAATGTCAACCAGCCGGTACTTTCCTGCAATGGGTACCGCCGGCTTGGAGCGGGTGCTGGTTAAAGGAGCCAGTCTCGATCCTGCTCCCCCGCCTAAGATCATGGCGATAATCTGATTTGAAATGGACATATAGAATAGTTTAAAATTGCTTGGTGTTATAAATATAAACAGGAATCAGTAAAACCGCTATTATTATTTTATTGTTTTGGCTGCAGCGATTCGTACACCTGGAGGTACTGTTTTGCAGACATATCCCAACCATGATCGATGGTCATCATCCGGCCGCGCATAGCCGCGTACAGATCCCGTTTGTTGGAATACAGATCAATGGCCCGGCCTACAGAATATGCGATATCCCCCACGCTTGATTGTTCCATTTTAATCCCAAAACCGCCCTGATCCCCGAAATCCACAACGGTATCTTTGAGTCCGCCGATATTCCGCACCACCGGTACCGTTCCGTAGCGCAATGCATATAACTGGTTCAGCCCGCAGGGTTCTACCCGGCTGGGCATCAGCAGGAAGTCGGAGCCCGCATACAACAAATGACTCAGCCCTTCGTTATAACCGATATACGCGTTGAAATACCCTTTGAACCGGTTTTTCATCGCATCCAGCTGATGCTCAATTTCCGGCTCCCCGGAACCCAGGATCAGGAAATTGGCCTTTCCCTGGTACTGGTAAATCGACTGGCTGATAGCGTCGGGCAGCAGGTCCGCAGCCTTCTCACCCACCAGGCGACCGATAAAGGTGATCAACGGCTTTTCCGGATCAAGTCCGAACTGTGCCGCCAGCTCCT
Organism: Niabella pedocola; assembly: GCF_021044425.1. GTDB lineage: Bacteria > Bacteroidota > Bacteroidia > Chitinophagales > Chitinophagaceae > Niabella > Niabella pedocola. The sequence continues at coordinate 178,529 of NZ_JAJNEC010000007.1, forward strand.
TCTTATTTTTTTCTTTGCCCGGCGTTACGGCTTCGGTATCATAATTTTTTGCAATAAACCCGTCTGTCTGCGGATTCCACACCTCGGTATCAATCCCGTTGATAATACCCTGGCATTTACCTTTTTCATATTCGAAAAGATTTTGCAGGCCGTTTGCCGAGTGCTTCAGTTCATCCATATAACTGGGACTTACGGTGGTTACCTTCCAGGCGCATTTGATCGCAGAGGCCATCGGGTTAATGGCATCGTTCCAGTCCAGCAGTCCCCAGTTCCAGGTATCGTAAGCCGGCAGGTAATAATATTTATCCCAGCCAAACTGGCCCTGGTACTCTCCATTGTGTATCGTAAACACGGTTGGCACATTTCCCAGCTGGTAGCGGAAGGCATAGGCATGCCGCGCCATGAACGGAATGAGCCCGGTATGGTGGTCATGACAGTGGATCACATCCGGCCGATGCTGCCAGCGTCCGATCCAGTCGCAAACCGCCAGCTGAAAAGCAATGAAACGCTCGGTATCATCTTCATATCCGTAGATCCGCTCCCGGTCCAGTTTCCCGTTGATATCTACCAGGTACAGATCAAATCCCAGCTTATTGGTCTTCTCTTTTATAACACTATATTTAAACCATTCACTGCCCAAAGCCTGCCCGCCTTCGTGTACCAGCTCCCACTCGTTCTGGTATAAGAACTTTGTCCGGTACATCGGCATTACTACTTTAGCAACATGCCCAAGTTCATTCTGGTACTTAGGCAGGGCACCTACCACGTCTCCCAATCCGCCAGCCTTTGCCATCGGATAACATTCTGCTGATACATGAATTATTTCCATAATACTGATTTCTTCCGTTACTAATGTAAGCATTATTTATAAATGAATAGAAATTGCTATAGAAAGAATTAAAATTTTTATTTAGATGATAACTATTTACATTTACTTCCGTAAAAAATAAACGATTGACATGACGAATCAAACGACAAAGTGGTCCCAATTTGGAACGTTAATTATCGTGTTCTTTTTTTGGGGTTTCGTTGCTGCCAGTAATGATATCCTGATACCGGTATTTAAAGAAAAGCTTCACCTGACGCAGGTGCAATCCCAGATGGTTTCTTTTGCTTTTTATGTAGCATATACCATCGGTTCCCTCATCTTTCTTTTGATCAGCAGCGCCATTGGCAAAGACCTCCTGCAAAAGATCGGCTATAAAAATGGTATTTCCCTGGGCCTGATCATTTCGGCCCTGGGCACGCTGATGTTTTATCCGGCCGCGCAACAGGAATCCTTTACCTTATTTATAGTAGGGTTGTTTATTGTAGGGCTCGGCTTCTCACTGCAGCAAACCGCCGCCAATCCCCTGGCCATTATTATGGGCGATCCCAAGCTGGGGTCCCAGCGTTTAAGTCTTGCGGGCGGTATTAATAATTTTGGAACCACCATTGGTCCGCTCGTGGTAAGCTTTGCTATTTTCGGATCGGTTACGGCATCCAGTGCCAGTGCCGATATCCAGAGCATCAAAGTGCCCTACCTGGTATTGGGAGTGGCGTTTGTGATCGTTGCCATTATTTTCCGGTTTTCCTCCGTTCCCAATAAAATTGATCTGGAAGCGGCAGATACATCCGATAACGTGGAGGTCGACGGCAGCAAACAATCGCTCGAAGCCGATACTGCTGCCGTAGTGCCGGCGCGGCGTTCTGTTTTTGCCTACCCGCAACTGGTGCTGGGCATGATCGCCATATTTGTTTATGTAGGTGCAGAAGTAAGCACTGCGGCCAACCTGCCGGAGTTTATGAAAGAGCATCTGCAAACACCAACGGATAAGATCGCTCCCTTTGTATCGCTGTACTGGGCCAGCCTGATGATCGGCCGCTGGACCGGATCCGTTGGGGCTTTTGATATTTCAAAAGGAGCAAAAAGCATTTTGCGGTTCCTGATGCCCTATATCGCCTTCGCCGTTTTCCTGTTGGTTAACAGGATCGCCAACCACGACATTACACCTTTTTATATTTATGCCCTCCTGATTGTAGGCCTGATCGCTTGCGATATTTTAAGTAAAGGGAACCCTGCAAGACAATTGCTTATTTTCAGTTGTATGGGTATGCTCGCCCTGCTGGTCGGGATCTTTGCCGATAAAATGATCAGCGTTTATGCCTTCATTTGCGTAGGGCTCTTCTGCTCTACCCTCTGGCCCTGTATCTTTACGTTGTCCATCGCCGGTTTAGGCAAGTTCACCAATAAAGGTTCCAGCCTGCTCATCCTGATGATTATGGGAGGCGGATTTGTAAGCCTGCTCCAGGGCTGGCTGGCAGCTCCGGAACATCTGGGCATTCAGTATTCTTACTTTGTTGGTGTGGCTTGCTTTGCGTATCTTGCCTTTTATGCCATAAGGGCAAAGGCCGCTCTGAAGCAGCAAGGCATCGACTATGATGTAAAAACTTCCGGAGGCGGACATTAAAACGTATTAAATGGATAATGATATGGGAATTTTAGACTTGTCAAGTGAACTAGCGATTGGCATTGATATAGGCGGTACAAATACCAAATACGGCATTGTGAATCACCGGGGTGAAATTTTAGATAAGGGCGATATAAAAACGGATGCTTACCCTACGATTGAATCCTTTATCGAAGGGCTTTATGAAGCCATGAAGCCGATCATCGATAAAAACAGCTCCGTGGGCATAAAGGGTATCGGTATGGGTGCGCCCAATGGAAATTATTATACAGGAACCATCGAATATGCACCGAACCTGCCATGGAGAGGTGTGATCCCGATTGCAAAAATGGTGAGCGATAAATTTGGCATCCCCTGCACCCTTACCAACGACGCCAATGCGGCGGCGATGGGCGAAATGATGTATGGCGCTGCAAGGGGTATGAAAGATTTTATCATGATCACCCTGGGCACCGGTGTAGGCAGCGGTATTGTTGCCAACGGGCTGATGCTTTACGGCCATGACGGGTTCGCCGGTGAACTGGGGCATACGATTGTACGCCCGGGAGGACGTAAACACTGGAGCACCGGTGCGCATGGTTCCCTGGAAGCGTATTGCTCCGCAACGGGTATTGCCATTACTGCTAAAAAATTAAGGGCTGAAAATATTCATTCCGCACTGAATGAGGTTGCAGAAGAAAACCTGGATTCCCGTGCGGTGTTTGAGCTGGCCGAAAAAGGCGATGAAACGGCGATGGAAGTATTCCGGTACACCGGCCAGATACTGGGAGAAGCGCTGGCCAATTTCATTATGTTCTCATCCCCGGAAGCCATCATTCTTTTTGGAGGCGTAATAAAAGCGGGTGACTATATTATGAAACCCACGAAGGAACATATGGAAAATAACCTGTTGCCTATTTTTCAAAATAAGGTGAAGCTGGTATTCAGCGAATTGAAAGAAGCCGATGCTGCAATCCTGGGTGCCAGTGCGCTGGCCTGGGAGGCTTAACGTTACAGGTTCATGTTACAGGTTTCAGGTTTCACGTGCTGTTCCAACAGGGATGTTAAACCTGAAACTTCAAACATACATTATGGATTACAAAATTCCATCCGCAACCCAAATAGGACATGTACATCTGAAAGTTTCCGACCTCCAGCGGTCGATCGATTTTTATTGCGGGCTGCTGGGATTTGAGATCACTACGATGTATGGCAGTCAGGCTGCTTTTATATCCGCCGGTGGTTACCATCATCATATCGGCCTCAATACCTGGTACAGCAAAAATACCCCACCCGCACCGGTAAAGGCGCCCGGTTTGTTCCATACTGCCATTCTCTATCCTACACGAAAAGACTTGGCCAATATCTTATACCGGCTGGTGCAGCACAACTATCCGCTTACGGGCGCTGCCGATCATGGTGTTTCGGAGGCGCTGTACCTGAATGATCCGGATGAAAACGGCGTAGAACTTTATTGGGACCGCCCGAAAGCCGCCTGGCCCATGCATGCAGACGGCAGTCTTGAAATGTATACCCGTGAACTGGACCTGGATCAGTTGCTGCAGGAACGCGAGCATTGAACCAGGAGCATCCACCTGTCATTCCTTTCACTAAACACTGTTTACTGAAATCTCAGAGCTCAAATCTCGAATCTCAGATCCAAAAGAAGGGCCTCCGTTAAAAATAACAGAGGCCCGTTGTAACTACCAAACCAAACTACTCTCTTCAACAATATCGTTCTTAATAACGCCCGTTGGCGCGTCCATTTCTACCCCGTTCGTTATACCGGTTATTTTTCGAACCGGACTCCCATTTTCTAAAGATGGCATCCACGATCCGGTCGATTTCCCTTCCGGAAATCCTGCGGCTATTTACCTCATCCGTAGCCCAACCCTGCATCACGGTTTCGTCGGAACGCGTATCCACCATTGTTACCGTAATGGTACCTTCCTTTGTAGGCACTTCATAATTGTCGTACCCCATAAACATGGAAGGATAATATACATTGTAAAAACGGCGGCTGTATGGGTTATAAAAAGTGCGGAATCCACCCCAGCTGTACCGGGGATCGGATTCAACTCTTGATCCGCGTTCTACCAGTACATCATAGCTTAAAACCACATCCGGATTGCGCGATACCTGCTGCCACCCCATACGGGATTGCAACCGGTCTGAAATGGCACTTTTTACCTGATTTTCCATCATGGTGCTACTGCCGGTACGTCCGCGGCGGTCTTTTTTCTCGGCCCATGCAAATGTGCGGTACCGGTCAAAATTGGCATTGCGGGAGGTTTCTACATGTGCTGATGGACCACAGCCCGCCAGCACCAGGATCACTGCCGCTACACCTAAAAATTTTATTAAACGGCTTTTCATTTTATTTCTGTTTTTCTATAAGTAAGACGCTGAAAACAGTCAATAGATAACAGCGAGGTTGTAAATTATTTGTGAAAAAAGCCGGATCGCAAAGACGCTCCTATTCAGGAGGCCGGGTTACTTTTTTTTGGAGCGGACCTGTTTTACCGCACCCTGGATGGCTTTTTGCTTTTGCGCCGCGGATACCGCATTGCTTTTTATAAGGTTATACGAAACCGAGATCCTGAAATTCCGGGTTTGAGTAAAGGCGTTGTTTTCCAGCGTAAAGTTTTTCCCGTAAGTAAAGGTTGTAAACTCCTGCTGCCGGAAGGGATCGATGGCTGTAATACCCAGGGTAAGCCTTTTTTTAAACCAGCGGGTTTGTACGGCAAAAAGCTGCTTCAGCGAACTGCGTGCACGACCCTGGGCATCTGCGAGGGAATGGTAGCGGATATTGGTTTCGAAGGTAATGCGATCCGTAAAAATAAAATTCCCGTTAAGACTGGCATAGTACGACGCGCCGTTTTTGTATTTATTCACCTCCCGGTCGTAAGCACTGTACTGGTTATACGTATAACCGGCACCCAGGTTTAAACGCAATTTCCGGCTGATGGTGTAGCCTCCAAAAAAGCTGGAGGTATATTCCTGCCGGTCTGTAATATTCTCATAGGTGAGCTGGGTTTTATCGCCGGGTACCAATGTACGGATCCGCTGGATGATATCTTTTACATAATTATAACCGGCGGAAAGATTGATATAATACCGGCTCCGGAACAAGCCTGCATTCCAATCGATATCATGCCCCAGTTGCGGCACGAGGGCGGGATTACCAAAACTGATATTATACGGATTGCTGTAATCGACGCTGGGGTTCAGCTGGCTTAATACCGGGCGACGGATATGCTGCCGGTATACCAGGGAAGTATTATATCCGCTGCCCCGCCATTCCTTTCGTATGGTAACGCCGGGTAAAAAATTCCAATAATCATTGGAGCGGTTTTCACCACCGCTCAAAAAATCAAAGCGGAACCTGGTGTTTTCCAGTTGCGCGGTTGTAATGATCCGCCACAGCGCGGGCAGGTCTACCGTCACGCCGGTTCTCAGCGTGTAAATGTTTTCAAAATACCGGAAATGCGGGCTCAGGGAATCAACGGCTGAAAAATTTTCCTGCTGCAGGATATCCGTTGTCAGCCGGTTTCTGAAATGATTGTCCGAAACCGTAAACCCGGAGCTCCACAGTATTTTTTTGGACATCGGCTTGTTATAATTTGCCCTGAGCGACCATGCTGTATTATCGTTTTGATTGGTTTGCCGTTGCGTACTGTCTTTTCCGGTAAGCCCTCCGTCCGGCGTTTTGAATTGCTGAAAAAAAACGCGTTCATTGGTATAGCAGCCCGCCGCCAGTGACGCAAAAAGGTTCAGGTTCTCCTTTGCATTTTTTTTACTGACCCAACGGTAATTGGTGGTCAGCACCGGGTTCACCGTTTCACCCGTTACCGTATTGGTTCTTGTGCTTAATTTATAAAGCGCTCCCGATGCATTGATGTTTTTATAATTCGTTTCATTTACATTGTCGATTGTATTCATATTGAACACGGCTGTTACATTCCATAAACTTTGTTTGTTGAATTCATAATCGGAGGATATCCGTAAGTTGGGGCGAATGCTTTTATTTATGAAATAACTTTCCGTGTTCAGGAAATTACTGGAGTCTTTATAAAAATTTTCCCGTGTAGAACGGTTGTCACCTTTAAGTCTGGTAGCGCCCACTCCGCCGGTGGCCTGCAGGATCCACTTCTTATCCCTGTAAGAAATATTGGCCGAAAGATTGGCATCGCCCAGGGTACCATAAAAGAAATTCAACCGGCCGGTAAGCCCCACTTTTCCCTTTTTGGTAACAATATTGATAACCCCTCCGTTATCGGTGGCATATTCAGCCGGAGGGTTCGTCATCAGTTCAATTTTCTCTACCATGCCGCCCGGCATAGCTTCCAGCAGGTCATTCAACTGTTCCGCAGTAAGATTTGTAGGCTTCCCGTCGATGAGTATACGGGGCTCCCGGCCTTTTAAAAGGAGCTTACCATCGGCATCTGCCGAGATCAGGGGCATGGTCTTCAGAATTTCAGCGGTGCTCGACGAAGCGCTGAGTGCCGATTCGCCCACATTATAAATGATGGTACCGTCTTTGTTTTCCACCAGGGGCTTTTCCGAGTACACGATCACCGTTTGCATTTCCCCCGTTTGTAAAAACATTTTTATATCGCCCAGGTTAAAGTCATACCGGTCTGCCCGGATGTGAATACTATCCAGTTGAATGGTTGTGTACCCAATGGAAGAAAACTGAATGCTGTAGTAACCAAAATCGACCGCTGTTATTTCAAAGGCCCCTTTTTCGTCACTGGCAAAGGATCTGTAGATACTGGTTTCCCCCATCCGCGTCAATGCGATGGTGGCACCGGCTAATGCCTTCCCGCTCGTGGAATCAATCATATTCCCGGCCAGGATTCCCTTCACCGTGCTTTGTCCCCAGCCGGTTCCGGCAGTCAGCAATAAAAGCAGTATACTCCAATAAATTCTCATAAAGCGCATCAGCAGTTTTGCATAAACCGTATTAGACCGTTGCTTATTGCAAAGGTTTAATACCCGGGCTTTATTCAGGCCTTGAAGCGCACTGCCGTTTCATGCACGCGTTTCAACAGCTGTAATGAATGCCCCTTCAAAGCGTTCGCATATGCTTCCCGGTCAGGAAGCTATTGTGCAGAATCAGAAACGGAATCGGGCTAAGGAATGCCGGTGACGATCAACAGACAGGTGGAGCGGCATAAACCGGCACGGCGTATACCGGATGAGCGGAACATACAACAGGAGAGCCTTTCCGCGGCAGCGGTTAACCGATATATAAACAACCCCTCTGCATTCGCTATCTCCGTTTGGGATGCCGCTGTGAATTTTGCCAGCTGTAGTCTTTTGCCTAATTTAGTTGTATGAGCAACACAGAAAACACAGCAACGAACACCGTTTCCGGAAACCGCAGTTTCATCGGTCTTGTTATTATTGGAATCTGCATTGTGCTGGCGGGGTTCATTGTTGCCGGCGCCTATAAGTATAAATTCAAAACCCGTCAAACCATACGGGTTACGGGCAGCGCGGAAAAAGATTTCACCAGTGATCTTATTGCCTGGAACGGCAGTTATAACCGCACAGACTTTGATTTAAAAGCCGCATATGCCCAGTTAAAACAGGATGAGACCAATGTGCGCAATTATCTCACACGGAAAGGCATTACGCCGCAGCAGATGATCTTTTCTTCCGTAAAGATCGATAAGATCTTCCGGTCGAACTATAGCGAAGAAACAAAATCGACCACCACTACTTTTGGCGGTTATAACCTTACGCAGAATGTAAAAGTAGAATCGGGCGATATTGCAAAGGTAGAAGCGCTTTCACGGGAAATTACAGAGCTGATCGAAACCGGTATCGAACTCAACTCCCCCGAACCGCTCTACTTTTACACCAAGCTTGCCGATCTTAAGCTGGACCTGCTGGCCAAAGCTGCAGCAGATGCACGTAAGCGTGCAGAAACCATTGCCAAGAATACCGGCGGTGCTTTGGGCAACGTGGTTAAGGCCAATATGGGCATCTTTCAAATCACCGGGCAAAACAGTAATGAAGATTACAGCTATGGGGGAACGTTCAATACCGCTGCCAAAAACAAAACGGCGAGTATTACCGTGAACCTGGAATGTGTGGTGCAATAAAAAAGTGAGCAGCGAAATACGTCACATTTCGCTGCTCACACTTATATGCTTATTTTGTTGTAAGTCTTATCACTTTCTGCGTCCGCCGCCACTTTCGGCGTCGTTCATACGGATCCTTCTTCCCCGGTAGTTTTTACCATCCAGCGCCTTGATCATGATGCGTGCAGAAGCCGTATCCACTTCTACCCAGCTGTTCATTTCCTTCATATCGATCCGGCCCAGGTTGTCTTTACTCAGGCGGCTCATATCCAGGATAAACTGCAGGAAGCTGGCCTTATAAAAGCCGTCTTTTGTGCCCAGGTTTACAAACAGGCGCTGGTACTGCCCGCTACCGGATGCGCGTCCGCCGCGGCCACCCCGCTCCTGTGCACGTGCACCTTTACGGTCATCCCCTCCGCGGTCATTCCGCAGGTTCAGATCCACGGAGTTCTCATAATACTTTAAGAACCGGTCAAATTCCAGGGCGGCAACACGTTGCAATACTTCTTCTTTGCTGATGTTTTCAAACTTTTCCTCTAACACCGGTACGTAGGCTTCATATTCCCCATGACTGATATCGGCTTTGAGCATTTTATCAATAAAATGGAAGAACTGCTTCCGGCAAACATCTTTCCCGGATGGAATATCGATCTTATTAAACTTCGTGTTGATCAGTTTCTCAATTTGTCTTAAGCGGTACACTTCTTTCGGTGTTACGATAGAAATGGAGATACCACTCAATCCTGCACGGCCGGTCCGGCCACTCCGGTGGGTATACACCTCCGTATCATCAGGAAGCTCATAATTGATTACGTGTGTGATCCCCTGCACGTCAATTCCGCGTGCCGCCACATCTGTAGCAATTAACAGCTCCAGCGATTTCTCGCGGAAACGGGCCATTACCTTGTCCCGTTGTGCCTGGGTAAGATCTCCGTGCAACGCTTCAATATCATATCCCTCACGGATCAGCTGCTCGGTAATTTGCTGGGCATCTGCTTTAGTTCTTGTAAATACAATACCATACATGCCCGGGTTAAAATCGATAATGCGTTTTAATGTTTCGTACCGGTTGATGTGCTGGGTCTGATAATATTGGTGTGCGATATTGGTGTTGGCTGAATTGGCCTTGCCTACCGTAATTTCAAAAGGGTTTTCCATATAGCGCTTGCTCACCTGGCGGATTTCCTTGGGCATGGTAGCGCTAAATAACCAGGTGCTCTGGCGGTTGGGTGTTTCTTTAAGGATGAACTCAATATCGTCCTTAAAACCCATGTTCAGCATTTCATCGGCCTCATCCAGTACTACATAATGAATATCTTCCAGGTTGATTGCTTTACGCTCAATTAAATCAATTAACCGTCCCGGAGTAGCCACCACAATATGTGTACCTCTTTTTATTTCACGGATCTGCTGGCTGATGGCTGTTCCACCATATACCGCCGTAACCCCAATGCTCGCATTTTTTTGGCGGAAGGACTGCAGGTCGTTTGCGATCTGCAGGCATAATTCACGGGTAGGGCAAATGATCAGGGCCTGAGGTGCAGGAAATGACCGGTCGATCAATTGCAGCAACGGTAAACCAAAGGCAGCCGTTTTACCGGTACCCGTCTGCGCCAGTCCTATAAAGTCTTTTGTTCCCTGTAATAAAACCGGTATTGCTTGTTCCTGTATCGGAGTAGGTGTTTGAAAACCTATTTGCTGTAATGACTGAAGTAATCCCTCTTCAATTCCCAACGATTCAAATGTAACCACTAAAATATTTTTATAAATTGAACCCGCAAAGGTATGATATTTTTCGTTCTTCGGACCTGAAGTCTCAAAGAGCAAAGAGCGAAGTGCATAAAAAAGCCATCCTGCCTGTTTGGGGATGGCCTTTTATTTGCCGAATATAGATAACTTATTTCTTTATAGATTGACCATCCGAAGTATCAAATGCAGGGACATTATTCGTATCCAGGTTGATTACGGTATCAATATTTGCCGGAGGTACCGGTATGGTATCCGGAGCCACGGCCGTAGAATCTGCCCCCTTTTCACCCTCGGCATTATTGTTACATGACGCAAAGCCTATCGAGCTGATTGCCAGTAGAATAAATAGCTTCTTCATTACCTTAAAATTTTAGATTAGTACTTAAAGATTAATACAAAACTTAGGGAAAGGTAACCCCTCCGCCGGTAAAAAAGTTTTTCTTAGTGAGAAAGGGTTACTATTTTTAAAAAAAAGTATTATAAACAGAACAAAGCGTGAAAGAGACGATCTTAGAACAGGAAATATTGCTACTGAAGGGTTTAGCGCGCAATGATAAGAAATCAACCGAAGAAATATACAAACAGCATTACAACCTCATTCAGGCTTTGGTAGTCAATAATAATGGTACTGCCGACGATGCCCGGGATATTTTCCAGGAAGCGATGGTAGTGCTCTTTGAAAAGGCGCGTTCAGGCACATTTGAACTTAACTGCCAGATCAAAACGTATTTGTACTCAGTAGCTAAACGTCTGTGGCTGAAGAAATTACAGCAGCAAAGCCGGTTTACTGAGGAGTGGAATGATTCAGGGAACCTGGTAAAAGTGGAGGAAGACCTGGAGGTTCATGAGCAAAAAGACCAGGAGTACGACCTGATGCATCATTCGATCCAGCACCTGGGTGAGCCTTGTAAAAGTTTATTGGAGGCATTTTATTTTAAGAAAAAGAGCATGCAGGAGATCGCCGAAAATTTTGGCTATACGAATGCGGAAAATGCAAAAACCCAGAAATACAAATGCCTGATGCGGTTGAAAAAAATTTTCTTTTCTCAATATAAAAAGTAGTTGGATAATGCACGAGCACGACAATATATTGTTAACCGAGGCGGTAGAACGGTATATTTCCGGGGAAATGACTCCAGATGAACGTTTACATTTCGAAAACTTAAGAAAGGCCGATAGCGAAATCGACCAGATGGTGGTTACCCATACATTGTTTATGCAGCGTATGAACCGCTACAATGAATGGCAGAAATTTCATGCTTCCCTGAACGAGATCCACACCGATTTGGCTGCCCAGGGAAAAATCGATTCTCCCGCACTTAAAGGAAAAGCCAAACTGGCCTACCTGTACAACCGGTATAAAAGAGTGGCATCCATTGCGGCCTCAATTGCAGGGCTTACCGCTTTAATGGTTTCCGCCATCCTCTGGTCGGTAACACCCAAAACCCATAATGCGCAGCAGATTGAAAACCTGAGCCGGAATCTCAGTTCTCTTGAAAATAAATCACGGAAACAGGCCGAAGAAATCAATAATCTTAAAAACAGCCAGGGCAGCGATGCTAAAACTCCCGAGATCACCTATAGCTCTGGGGGAACAGGTTTCATCATTGACAGTAAAGGATTGCTGGTAACCAATGCTCATGTAATCCAGAATGCACAAAATATAGCGGTGGCCAGTAATACTGGGATCGAGTATTTTGCCGAAGTGGTGTATACAGATCCTGTAAGAGATATTGCGCTGTTAAAGATCACCGATAAGGATTTTAAATCGCTGCCTCCGATTCCATACGGGTTCTCCCGCAAAATGGCCGATCTGGCGGAGCCGGTGTTCACCCTGGGCTATCCCCGTGAAGACGAAGAAATTTCTTACAACCAGGGCTACCTGAGTGCAAAAACGGGCTTTAACGGAGATACGCTTAGCTGCCAGATACAAATCTCGGCCAACCGTGGAAACAGCGGAAGCCCCATTCTGAACAATGAGGGCGATGTGATTGGTGTGTTAAACGGGCGCCAGAAAGACCAGGAAGGGGTCGCTTTCTTTATCCGGTCTAAAAATCTTTATAATATCCTGAATGAAGTCAAAAACAAGGAGAAAAATGACTCCGTCATCCAGAATGTGAAGCTGAATACAAAATCCTCCATAGCCAGTCTGAATCGCACACAGCAGACAAAGAAGATCCAGGATTATGTATTTGTAGTGAAAGTGAATTAATCTTTTTTTAGTCATTAACCAAACCCAAAGAGGGTGTCTCAGATTGAGGCACCCTCTTTATTTGAGCGGAGCCCGATGAGCCGGCAGTTTTCCGGTCATTGAACGGAATCTTTTTTGAAATCAACGCCTCCTTTGAAAATACAGGGCACTTACAGCATATCCACATCGGGGATCACCACCACTGATTTATACCTTTTTTCCTGGTGCAATTGTGCGATCTTGAAAAGGATATCCTGTTTACATTGAGTGATCAAACGTGTATTCCGGGGTAGTTTTAACAGCAGTTCCATCAGGTACTGGTTCCGCACTTTATTGATCAGCGGCTCGGAAGGCCCCATAATAAACCGGCCATAGGGATCCTGCAGGCCGGAAGCGAACCAGGCCGCCGCATCCTGTACCACCTCTTTGATCTTATTTTTAAACGTAAGCCGGATCAGTCTTGTATAAGGCGGATAACCAAATTGCTCCCTTTTGGGCAGCTCATCATCAAAGAGCGCCCGGTAATTGTGCCGCTGTACCTGCAATAATACCGGGTGCTCCGGCTGGGTGGTTTGTACCATTACTTTGCCCACACCATGTTTCCTTCCGGCACGGCCGCTTACCTGCTCCATCAGCTGAAATGCCCGCTCATTGACCCGGAAATCGGCAAACGAAAGGATGCCATCCGCATCTACGATACCCACCAATTCCACATGTTCGAAGTCCAGTCCTTTTACCACCATCTGGGTGCCCACCAGGATGTTCAGTTTCTGTTGCTCAAAGGTTTGTATCAGCTGATCGTGCGCATGTTTTCCCCGCACGGTATCCACATCCATTCTTCCGATATGGGCATGCGGCAGCAACTCCTGAAGTGCTTCTTCTACCCGCTCGGTTCCAAATTGTTTTTGAATAAAATCATGACCGCCGCAGCTGGGGCAGGTAACCATCAGGGGATAGTTGGTGCCGCAGTAATGGCATACCAGTTTATTGTACACCTTATGATAATTCAACGATACATCGCAGTATTTACACTGCGGAACCCAGCCACAGGTATTACAGCGCTGATAGGGTGTATACCCGCGGCGGTTTTGAAAAAGAATCACCTGTTTGTTGCGCCCCAATGTATTCCGGATGCTTTCCGCAAGCGGTGGAAAGATAATGGTATCCGCAAACTCTTTTGTCCGGTAGCGGCGGGTATCCACGAGTTCGATCTCCGGAAGTTTTATATTCCCGAACCGCTCCGTTAGTTGTACGAGTCCGTACTTTTCGGTAACCGCATTGTTATACGATTCAAAAGATGGAGTAGCGCTGCCCAGCAGCACCTTACATCCTTTAAACAACGAAGAAAAGTAAATGGCCGCATCCCGGGCATGATACCTTGGGGCGGGCTCCATTTGTTTATAGGAAGGATCGTGCTCCTCATCACAAACGATCAATCCCAGGTCGTAGAAAGGCAGGAACAGGGAAGAACGGGCCCCCAGTACAATTTTCAGCGATCCGTCTTTTACCTTATTCCAGATCTCTACCCGTTCATTTTGTGAAAACCGCGAATGGTATACGCCGATATGCCCTCCAAAATGCCGCTGCAGCCGCCGGATGGTTTGCGAGGTTAATGCGATCTCCGGCAGCATATACAGTACCTGCCGGCCCTGGCGGATCTGCGCTTCGATCAGGTGAATATAGATCTCCGTTTTTCCGCTTGAGGTAACCCCATGCAGCAAGCACACATCTTTTTCAGAAAAGACCGTCCGGATACTTTCAAGCGCTGCGGATTGAGCAGCAGATAGTTCAAAATTGATCTGGATGTCTTTGGGCAGGCTGCGGATCCGATCCACCGATCTTTTCTCCAGCATCAGGATCCCTTTATCCGCAAGTCCTTTTAACTGGGCATCGCTCGCACCCGTTTTCTTCAGGAGGGCCTGCTTCGTAATGGCGCCTTCCGTTTTCTGAAAGTGCAGGTACCCGAGCAACAGCTCCAGCTGCTTTTCAGCCCGCTGTAACTTGGCATCCGTATTCAGCAACTGTTCCAGTGCTGCCTCATTGTCGTAGTCCGGATGCAGCAGCACATAGGTTTCTTTTTTGGGATTGTAGCTATCTTTTAATGATTCCCAAACATAGCAGATCTTTCCCTGTATGAGGCGGTTCACCACCGGGTATACATGACTGCTATCGAGGATCAGCTGTACTTCCGTGAGCTTTAGCTCCTTGCGCAGCAACAGGGCTTCTGCCACCAGGAAAGCTTCATGATCTAGCTCGGTAAAATCGTCCCCGGCTTCTTCATTAAACACCAGGATGGTTTCACTGCTGAGTTTAAAATGCGCCGGCAGTGCGGCCGCCATCACCTCCCCTTCCGTACACATATAATACCGGGCCATCCATTCCCAAAGCTGCAGCTGTGACTCAAACACCACCGGTGCGGCATCCAATACACTGACCAGCTCCTTTGCCTCGAAAAATTCCGGAGGTGTTTGGTGTATCCGTTTGATAACACCTGCGTATTTTTTGGTTTTACCAAGATTTACTTCTACCCTGCACCCCACCAGCGCAGCCTCTTTCAGGTGCTCCGGAACCGCCCAGGTATAATTCAGCGGTAATGCCAGCGGGATGACCACTTCGGCAAAATCCGTTGCTGCGGCTGATTGATAGGGCAATTCATTCTTCATGCATTCCTTGCTTTATCCGGGTGTTTTACCCAGGTTACTTGATACTCCAGCAGCTTCTCTTCCATGAGCGAATAAACCTGCTGTTTCAGCCGCTCATGATCTTTTACCGGCCAGCCTTCCACGGGTACTTCATCCAAAAATACCACCCGGCATTTACCAGGGTTTAGCGAAAGCCGCCTGGAATAAGGCATCCGGTCGTAGGTATCCAGGAACAACACGGGCCGGATCGGGGTATTGGTTTCCAGCGCCAGTTTAAAAGCCCCGTTATAAAAATCCTTCAACGGACGGTTCGTTTCATTGAAAGTACCCTCAGGAAAAACAAAAATAGAGATTCCTTTGTTGATCACGGAACGCAGGATGCGGATACTGCGGGCCCTGCCTTCAGCCGATTTACGGTCAACGGTTACAATGGCGCGTTTGTAAATAAAGCCGAAAACGGGCAGTTTACCCATTTCCATCTTTCCCAATGCGCGCATCGGTTTACGAAAAACCTTTACCATCACCGGAATGTCCAGGTAGGAGATATGATTGGCGATGAGGATGTATTTCTTATTGCCGTCGAAGGGTGTGGTATACGATTTCTTTACCCGGATGCCGATCATCGCAAACCAGATATCCGCCCAAAAGGTGCAAAGGGCATAAATAACATTCCCCCCTTTTATCCGGCCCAGAAAAGCCGCAAGGATGCAAAGCGGAAAAATGAGCAGCATCACCACCAGGAAGATCAATGCCGCATAAATCATATAAAATAATCGAAACATAGTGCTTAGTCCTTCAAAAATAAATGGTTATGGCAAAATACAGCATGGATATTTGTCAACAGCCGCCAAAAGGTGCCGCATCGGCTAATTTTCCGTAATTTTGCAGCCTTTATGCAGGGCACAAAAACAGTCGCATTTCATACGCTTGGTTGTAAACTCAACTATTCGGAAACTTCTTCGCTTTCCCGGCTGATGGAGCGGGAAGGGTTTGAAAAAAAGGAGTTTACCGATGTTGCGGATGTGTACGTGATCAATACCTGCTCCGTAACCGATAACGCCGATAAAGAATGCCGGCAACTGGTACGCCGCATCCAGCGAAAAGCACCCGAAAGCGTGGTGGTGATCACCGGCTGCTACGCCCAGCTGAAACCCAAAGAAATCGCCGATATACCGGGCGTTGACCTTGTATTGGGTGCAGCCGAAAAGTTCAATATTGTAAAACATATTAACGAACTGTCGAAAAACGATGCTGCCAAGATATGCAGCTGCGATATTGAAGACGTAACCGGTTTCCATAGTTCCTACTCGATTAACGACCGTACCCGCACCTTTTTAAAGGTACAGGACGGCTGTGATTATACCTGTTCTTTTTGTACCATACCTATGGCCCGTGGCAAAAGCCGCAGTGCTTCCATTGACGCTGTACTGAAAGACGCGCAGTTACTGGCGGCCTCCGGGGCCAAAGAAATCGTGCTTACGGGTATTAACCTCGGCGATTTTGGCAAAGGTCCGGATGGTAATGCCGCAGCAGCCATCAACGGCAGGGCTGAGAATTTTTACAAACTGATCCAGGAGCTCGACCAGGTGGCCGGCATTGAACGCTTCCGGATCTCTTCCATTGAACCGAACCTCCTGGGAAATGAGATTATTGAGTTTGTGGCCAACAGCAAAAAGTTCATGCCCCATTTTCATATTCCCCTGCAAAGCGGTAGTAACGCCGTTTTGGGTGCCATGCGCAGAAGATATAAACGCGAACTGTATGCAGACCGGGTGGGCCTGATCAAGGCACTGATGCCCCATTGCTGTATCGGCGTGGATGTGATCGTTGGCTTCCCGGGTGAGACCGACACCCATTTTAAAGAGACCTACGATTTCCTGCACGAGCTGGAAATATCCTACCTGCATGTTTTCACCTACTCGGAGCGTGCCAATACACATGCGCTTACGCTTCAGCCGGTAGTGCCCGTTCCCCTGCGGAATGAGCGTAATAAAACATTGCGGAACCTCTCCTATATGAAAATGCAGTACTTTGAACAGCAGCATGCGGGGCAAACCCGGAAAGTGTTGTTTGAAAACCACAATAAGAATGGCATGATGGAAGGATACACCGATAATTATATCCGCATAACCACCCCGTACCGGCATGAATGGGAGAACCAGATCATCGACTGGAACCTGTAGCCCGCCTTTATTTCATCCTTGCTACTTTATTGCTATATTTATATTTGTTGATCACAACCAGTTACAAAACACCGCTTTTACATTAACATTTTCTTTTTATTTCCTGCCTTTCGTGGTATTGTATTTGTATTTCAATAACGCAGAAAGATACTTTGAAAAGCTCGTTATATCTGTTGATATAATCCTTTAAACCGTTTACAGTACTGGCCTACAGCCGGCAATGTTTTAATATTTTTTATATTATTTATTAACAACTCCTGTATAACACTGAATCTTTTTTACGCGTTAGAAAGAAGTATGTAAACCTTTATTATTTATATTTTTTATTAAAATTTTAATCATGAAAAGAACTACAAAAACAGTAATGATGGCATTGGCTGCAACCGTGATCACCGGAAGTGCATTTGCTCAGGTAGACAGCACAAAAACAGACTCAACAGTCGTGTCTACAGATTCTACACAAACAGACAAAAAAGATGACAAGTCTAAGGAAGACTCAACAGCAACTCCTACACCACCGCAGGCTTCTGTTGCTCCTTCAGTTAAGAATAATACGTATGTTTGGGTTGCTACCAACAGGGAACTGCTGGGCAACAAGCAAACAGCGGTTGAAGCAGAAAAGCAAGAGGCCTAATTTTTATAGAATCCGGTTCATTAAAACCACACTGGGAAACCAGCGTGGTTTTTTTTTGTAAGTTTGACTGACAGAAGAGAAAATTATGTCTACAAAAATAAAGTGCCCAAACTGCCAGCATGAGTTTCCAATTGAGGCCGCGCTTACCGATGAGCTGAAAAACGCCATTGAAAAAGAAAAAGACGGCCTGCGCAAGCAAATGCAGGATTATAAAAAGAACAAGGATGAAGAGATTGCCCTCCTGAAGAAAACCGCAGAACTGGAGG
The DNA here is from genome assembly GCF_021044425.1 of Niabella pedocola. Lineage (GTDB taxonomy): Bacteria > Bacteroidota > Bacteroidia > Chitinophagales > Chitinophagaceae > Niabella > Niabella pedocola. The sequence continues at coordinate 196,715 of NZ_JAJNEC010000007.1, forward strand.
TAAACAAGGCCAATGAACAGTGGCAGCAAAAATTAACTACCGAAAAACAGGCGTTGCAACAGCAGCTGGAGGCCCAGCTGCGCAAAAGCATCAGTACCGATTTTGAGAACCGCATCGGTTCCTTACAGAAGGCCAATGAGGAGAGCGAGGAAAAGCTGAAGCTGGCCCGGCAAAAGGAAGCTGACTTTTTAAGAAAAGAGCAGGATTTCAAGACCCGGGAAGCAGAGCTCGAAATAACGGTGCAGAAAAAACTGAATACCGAGCGCGAAAAAATAGCGGAAGAACTCCGGCGGATCGAGAGCGAAAAAACGGCGTTAAGGGAAAATGAGTTCAACCTGAAGCTAAAGGAATTGGAAACCCAGCTGGAACAACAGAAGAAACTGGCAGCGGAAATGCAGCGAAAAGCGGAACAGGGTTCCATGCAATTGCAGGGCGAAAGCCAGGAACTGGCGCTGGAAGAGTTGCTTACAACGGCATTCCCCTTCGATCTTATTGAAGAGGTAGGAAAAGGCGTACGCGGAGCGGATTCCATCCAAACCGTTCGCAATAACCTGGGCGTGGCCTGTGGCAAGATCATATGGGAAAGCAAGCGGGCCGAAAACTTTGGCGGCGATTGGATCGAAAAGCTCAAAGCCGATATGCGCAGCCAGGGTGCCGATGTAGCGGTATTGGTTACCCGGCGTTACCCCAAAGACATGGAACGCTTTGGCGAAAAGGAAGGGGTCTGGATCTGCAATTTCAATGAGGCAAAAGCCCTCGCCAGTGTATTGAGGGATGGTATCATTAAAATATTCAATGCATCAAAAAGCCAGGAAAATAAGGGCGATAAAATGAACCTGCTTTACTCCTACCTCACCAGCCCGGAGTTTGCCGAACAGTGGAAGGCGATCCGGGAAGGCTTTTTAAGCATGAAGATCTCCATTCAAAAAGAACGCGATGCCATGGAACGCCTATGGAAAGCGCGGGAAAAGCAACTGGAAAAAGTATTGCTTAATGCTACGCATATCCGCGGCTCCATTGATGGCATCAGCGGCCTGGAATCGGTAGACCTTAACCTGCTGGGATATGAGGAAGAGGAATAAGCGAGGTTATTGCAAAGCACAAAGATGATGTATCATTAATGCCACAAAGACGCCAAGGCACAAAACAGCACAACGAAAATAAACATCTCATGATGTCCTTCATTTGCGCTTACAGATTGCACCGATGATAACAGATGCTATGCCATTCCGTGTGTATCTGAGAAACCGGTGCGCGCTTTATTTAAGCCATTCTTAATCATGAATACCACAAAGACACCTAGGCACAAAGGAAATCAATATCTTCGTGTTTCTCAGTGCCTGCGTGTCTTTGTGGCCCCAGTATATTATAACTTATTATCGCAATCGGCCAGTATTCCTTTTACATCATATACAATCGCCTGCTCCTTTTTGAGTTGCTTCAGATCCAGCTCCTGAAACTCGCTATGCGCCACCCCCAAAACGATGGCATCAAATTTCGTTTCAGGCAACGTGGTGGTACTTTCAATTCCATATTCATGAAGCACTTCTGCAGGGTTGGCCTTCGGATCAAACGTAGTTACTTCAACGCCGTAATCTTTTAACGCCGAAATCACGTCTACGATTTTAGTATTTCTTACATCCGGACAGTTCTCCTTGAACGTAATCCCCAGCATGAGTATGGCCGCACCATTGACGCCGATCCCTTTTTTGATCATCGTTTTTACTACCTGGGCCGCTACATACGCTCCCATGGAATCATTCAACCGCCGCCCGGCTAAGATAATTTCCGGATGATAGCCATGCTCCTGGGCCTTTTGCGCCAGATAATAGGGATCTACACCAATACAATGTCCGCCAACCAATCCCGGTTTAAAGGGTAAAAAATTCCATTTGGTGCCGGCGGCCTTTAGCACGTCGTGCGTATTGATGCCCAGGATATTAAAGATCTTGGCCAGCTCATTTACAAAGGCAATGTTGATATCCCGCTGCGAATTCTCGATCACCTTGGCGGCTTCAGCAACCTTAATTGTTGGAGCCAGATGTGTTCCGGCAGTAATTACCGATTTGTAGAGTTCATCCACTTCGCGGCCGGTTTCGGGTGTGGAACCGGATGTTACCTTCAATATTTTTTCAACGGTGTGCTCCTTGTCTCCCGGGTTGATCCGCTCCGGTGAATATCCTGCAAAAAAGTCTACATTAAATTTCAGTCCGGATGTTTTTTCCAGTACCGGTATGCATTCCTCCTCGGTAACACCAGGATAAACGGTAGACTCATACACAACGATATCCCCTTTCTTCAGCACCTTACCTACCGTTTCAGAAGCCTTGTAGAGCGGCGTCAGATCCGGGCGGTTATGTTTATCAACGGGGGTTGGTACCGTTACTATATAAAAATCGGCAGCAGCAATATCTTCCAGCCGATTGGATACATACAATCCTTTTTCACCAGAGCCAAACGGATGCTCCGGGATCAGTACTCCCTGCAGCACCGCTTCTTCCACCTCCAGGGTCAGGTCTTTTCCATCCCGTAACTCATCAATGCGTTTTTGATTGATATCAAAACCTATAACCGGATATTTGGTAGCAAATAAACGGGCCAGGGGTAATCCTACATACCCCAAGCCGATAACGGCGATCTTTTTCATATATACGTATTTATAATTGATGTTATCTTAAATTTTCCCAATACCATTTAACGGCTTCTTTCAGCCCCTTATCAATTGTATGTGTGGGCTGGTATCCCAGTAAGGTCATGGCTTTTTCAACCGATGCCAAAGAATGCGGAATGTCTCCCATCCGGTTCGGACCGTAAACAACCGGGATGCCGGCAATTTCAGCATCAAATTCGCTTAAGTATTCTTTAAGGTATTTTAACAGGTCATTCAATGTAGTACAGTCTCCCACCGCCGTATTATAAACGGTATTTATTGCTTCGGGGCGGTTGGTTAACATAGCGCGTTCATTCATCTGGATCACATTGTCGATATAGGTAAAATCACGCGAAAAATTCCCGTCACCATTGATCACCGGACTTTCATGATTCATCAGTTGTTTTACAAACAAGGGGATCACAGCCGCATAGGCTCCGTTGGGATCCTGGCCCCGTCCAAACACATTGAAATAACGCAGACCGATTGTTTCGATGCCATAGGTTCTTGAAAATATTTCCGCGTACAGCTCGTTTACGTACTTGGTTATGGCATAGGGCGACAGGGGTTTGCCGATCACATCCTCTACTTTGGGAAGACTTTCGGAATCGCCATAAGTAGAAGAGGATGCGGCGTACACAAAACGCTTTACACCCGCATCCCGGGCAGCCACCAACATATTTAAGAATCCGGATATATTTACCGCATTGGAAGTAACCGGATCCTTTATAGAACGTGGAACAGATCCCAGTGCGGCCTGGTGCAATACATAATCCACACCCGTTACCGCTTTTTCACAGTCTTCCTGGTTACGGATATCACCCTCTATAAGTTTAAAATGTGTATTTCCAAAATGTTGCTCAATATTATGCCTGTATCCCGTAGAGAAGTTATCCAGCACAACCACACCATATCCCTTTTCGAGAAAATAGGTAGTAAGGTTGGATCCGATAAAGCCCGCCCCTCCTGTAATTAGAATTTTTTTCATATCAATACTTAAAAAACATTCATTATATCTTCCGAATAACGCTCCGGTTATAACGGAACGAGTATAGGTTAACAGATTGTTTTACAGATACCTGCGCACCGGTTGCGCCAGAACGGGCCGGAACAACAGGTCGTCAGCGCCGGCAAATCTACCGCATTATACCATGCGGTTGTATACCTCGTCTGTTTTTTGGGCAATATTTTTCCAGTCATAAGCGGCCATATTATACACAGCCGGTTTGCCGATGTTGCCATTTCCGGCGAATTGTACCAGTTTTTCCGCCAATGCCCGGGCGTTGCCCACCGGAAAATAGTGATCCGAATCGAGGTTTACCTGTGTATTGGCCGGGATATCCGAAGCAATGATCGGGAGCTGATAAGCCATCGCCTCCAGTAAGGCAATGGGCAGGCCTTCATAAAAAGAGGGCAATATAAAAAGCGCGCAGTTGGAAAATAACTGCGCCAACGCTGCACCTTTAATAAATCCCGGCAGCAGCACACCCGCAGATGCGGCCTGCTTTTTTAATGCGTCTGAATAAGCAGATGGATGATCCGCATCGCCGGCGATAACCAGCCGGAACCGATCCGAAAGTCCTGATTCCATAAAGGCAGTGATCAGGTAATCAAATCCTTTTTCGGGAACAAAACGGCCTAATGTAAAGACGTACTGGTATTGCTGAAGTCCGTACCGTTCCAGTATTTCCTGCCTAAAAACGGGCCGGCCTTTAATAGACACCCCATTCGGAATCAATACGGCATCTTTACGGTCATATTTTTTTGCGATGCTTTTACGGATCTCCTCTGATATTACCACCACTTCATTGGAGTATTTTACCCCTGCCTGTTCACCGGCCTTCAAAAACAGCTTCGCCATTCTCCCCCATTTCTTCCGCTCATAATCGGGCCCGTGATGCGTCATCACCACTTTAAGACCCAATAAACGGGCAAGCGGTGTAACGAGGTTGGGCCCAACAGCATGCACATGAACAAGATCGGGCCGTTTAACCGCCGCATACAATACCGCCAGGGCTGAATGTACGATGGCCTCAAACGCCTTACTTTTGGGTGCATAAATATTCTTTAGCCGCACGCCTCTGAAATGATTGCCGGCTTTATCCCCAACATAACAGGAACGCCCGATCACGGTTATCTCATGCTTAAAATCATTCGCCAGAACCGGGTACAATTCTTCACAATGCGTTTCCACACCGCCCGGTATATTGGGAATGCCCCGGGTACCCAATACAATAATTTTCATGACCTGCCTCCTTCTATCAGTACCTTGTAATTTTTTTCGAACTGTGCCGTTGAATACTGCTCAAGCAGCCGTTGTTTTCCCTTTCGTCCCATTTCAAGTCGTAGTTTTTGATTTAACAGCAATCGATCCAGGCAGGCAACCATTGCATCCACATCTTTTACAGGCACTAAGAAACCATTCGAACCATCCTGTACCAACTGGTCATTATCCCCCACATGAGTGGCTACCACCGGAAGGTCTGCATTTAACGCTTCCATGATCGCGTTGCTGGTTCCTTCAAATACAGAAGTTGAGAAATAAATATCTGCCTGGTCCAATAACGCTGTAATGTTACCCGGGTTAATAAATACTTCTACCATATGCTGCAGCTTCAATTCGTTTATGCGGTTCCGGATGGTTGTTTCCAACACACCATGACCAATGATCTGGTATTTTACACCAGGGTGCATCCGGCTTAGTTTAAGGATTACATCCAACGCCGTATGATAATCCTTTTCTGCTACAAAGCGCCCCACTGTTATAATGCGAAGCGGTGCCTGAAGCCCGTCCTTTTCCCGGTATGAACGGATGGAATCAAAGCAATTGGGGATTACCACCATTTTATCCGCGGCAAATCCCCGGGACAGAAAATATTGCCGGCCCGAGTAGCAGTTCAAAACAGCCTTGGTTGCCCAGTTATTGCAAAGCCACCGGTCTATAAACGCCTTCGCAGGCGGAAGATAGGTGCTTCGTATACCAGTATATACATTGCCCACTCCAGCCAGCCTGGCAGCCATAACGGCAAGAAAGTTTGCACCTGTTAAATAGCTAAATATCACCGCTGTTTCCTGCTGCCGGAGATACTGACAAAATTGTTTAAACCGCGATGCAAGATTGCCTTTAAAAGCTTTTACCGCAATGGACGGGGTTTCCTGCAACAGCCGCAAATATTTGGGCTCCTGAAATGCTGCATTCAGGATCACATAATGTACCTTATAATTACCGGCAAGCGCCTTTGCCAGTAAAACAGATTGCTTTTCGGCCCCGCCGCTGGTAAGGTTCTTCACCAAAACGACAATTACCTTTTTATTCATATTAAACTATACTCTTGCATCATAAACGGGATCCCATACCTTATTCAGCTTTTTGCAATCTGTTGAACACCTCCCGGTATGCTTTCGCACATTTTTCCATTGAAAAATTCTTCTCATAAAAGTCGATCATCGCCTTTTTTTCTATGCACTGCCGCTTCTGAACAAATCTTCTTAATACATCAGTGTATGCTTCTATTGAAAAGCCGGTTGCTAAAAACCCATTCTTGCTATCTTCGATGAGGTCCACAGCTCCACTTACCGGCGTACTCACCGGTATACAGCCGCAGGCAAATGCTTCCAGTAATGTAATGGGCATCCCTTCATAAAGCGAAGACAGACAAAATGCATCGCAGCATAAAAAATAGTCGCCCACATTTTTCTTTGGTCCTACGAAATGCACATTATCTCCCGCCATCTTTCTCAATTCATCGCCCAATGGCGTATTGAAATAATTGCCTCCAGCGATCACCAGTTGTAGCCGCAGCCCTTCCTCCACCAGCTGATTCACTGATCGAATCAGTAGCTGCAGATTTTTCGGTGCTGCGCATCGCGCCACGGATAACAGAACAATGTCCTTCTGCGTGTGTCTGATGTTGTTTATAAAGGCGGCCACCTCGTCATATTCAGCACTTTTCCCCGGTACCGACCTGCCGTTGTAAATCAGCATATCATTATTTAGTTGCAGGAACCGGCGCAAAGCGCTCCTGTTCGACTCTGATATCGAAACAAGGGTCAACCGTTCTCGCCGGGCTAAATAACGGGCAATGGGTTTTCTATACCCGAAAAGGTATGCCTCGGGTTTGCTATGTAGCGTGTATATATAATGACATTTCCTATAAAAGAAAAGGGCCCATAACAGATAGTGAATCTGGCAATGAATGTGAACCATATCCGGCCGGATCTCCCGGATCTTTTCATATACCCGCACCAGGTACCTTAACTTCGGACCATCCCCAAAACCCATCGGGATGAAATGGATCCGTTCAGACAATTCTTCAACCAGAAAATTTTCGTTCAGTTCCTCCCTGTTTTTTAACACCATCACAAAAACTTCTGTATCGCGCTCCAGTGCCAGCCGGTTACTCAGGTCAACCAGCAAACGTTCGGCGCCGCCCAGGTTCAATGAGTGAATGATTTCCAATATTCGCATTCGGTAATTCCTTGTTTAGTTGTTTAAAAACTTTGCTTTCAGCCAGATCATTTTCATGGAAAGAAAAAGGAACCGGTCTGTCAATACCCGTGATCCGGACCGCTCTATAAAACGCATGCCCCCGGCAACGAATCCGGGCAATCCCATATCCCCCGCGGCCTGTTTTCCGGCCTTCTTAAATGCCGTGATATATTGATCCCGGGTCTTAACGGAATATTTTTTTACAAGATAAAGAGCGGTCAGCAGGTTAAACCCGATCACATTCCGGTTGTACTTTTCCAAACCCTCAACATCAAAGCCGCGTTGCGCCAACTTCAATTCACATGCGCAAAGCACTGTATAAAGCGCCACCAGGTCGCCGGGACCGGTTCTGTATTTATCGATCCTGTAGCCGGGCTTTATATAAACATATCCCAGGTCTTTCCTAATAAAAACGGATGTTGCAGCACTCAGGAACTCCAGAACGAAACAGGTATCTTCCCCCACTCTCAGAGAAACATTAAACTTTATTCCGGCGGATGCGACCACCGATCGTTTAAACAGCTTTCCCCATACGGTTCGAACAAGATGATGATTGATGACAGTCTGTTGTGCGTTATCCCCATCAGCACCCGGCACATGCTCAACGGATACCGCACCATTGGGTGCAAGGATTTTTACACCGCAAACAGAAAAATCCTCACCCCGGGGCGGCAGCAGCAAGTCCAAATACGTGTCCTCAACATAGTCATCTGCATCCACAAAAGCAATATAATTTCCCCGGGCCTTTTCCATGCCGGTATTCCGCGCAGCACTAACGCCCCCGTTCTTCAAATGATATACATTGAATTGCTGATGCGCTTCCGCATATGCATCACATATAAGCCCGGAACCGTCGGTACTGCCATCGTTGATAAGCAGCACTTCATAACCCGTGTACGTTTGCCGCAACAAGCTATCCAGACAGCGCCGGAGATCGTTCGCCGCATTATATACCGGAACGATTACCGAGATCAGGTTATGATCGGATTTTATGCTTTCGCCATACATCATAATAAAAAAACAGCTTATACAAAACCACCAACGTAAGAAAAACAATATACAGACTAATCGATACCGCTCCATTCATGGTAACCAGGAGCAGGTAATAAACGGGGATCGACATCACGATCAGCCGCTTCCCCCTGAATTTATCTACAGCTATCAACCCCGTGAAAAACAACAGGTAGAGTATAACACCCACAATCCCCTGCTCCACCAGGATCGGGATCCAAACGCTTTCTGCCCCATAGAGATCATAATTACTCGTTCTCAAAATGCTTGTATAGCCCAACCCATGCCCGATCAGCGGTGCTTCATAAAAACTATTCAACGCGATGGCGTACTGGGCGCCCCGCATGGATAAAGAACTTCCCGCCACCGATTTCGATTGCTCATCAAAAACGGAAGTAATGATCGTAAGCTTATCCATTACCAGGGGAACGATCAGTACCACCAATACACAACCAACCGTTATGATTGTACGATAGCGTTCCGGCATCCGTAGCAACAGCAAGGGTGTTACAATTACAAACGGCAGAATGGTGGATCTTGAATTTGATAAAAAAACAGAAAGTGCAATGATCAATATCAGATATACGATATACCGGCTGTATTTTTTAAAAAAGGATTTAAAATAAAAATGAATGATCAGGATCATATACAGATAGGAAACAATCGTTAATGAAAACACGAAGGGGCTCATGAACAACGACTGCAGACGGATGCCCCGTTCGGTGTTCATATAAGACAACATTTTCATCTCCTCGGTTTGGGATCCGGCCAGCGCTATTTCAAAATCAACAACCGGATTGGATGCCGTAACATAAGAGAAAACACCATACCCCAACGACACCAGCATGGCTACGGACAGGTAGCCGATCAATACTTTCAAATCCCGCGGATTCCTGATAGTGGCAAATACAACATGAACGATCACCAGGTCATTCACCGCAAACTGAACAATCTTCAGGAAGGAGTCATTAAAATTATTCACCGGGAAAAAAGCAGCAAACAAGTAGGAGCACAATAAGATCAGGCAGGGATTTGTAAAAGGATTTACCAGTCTTTTAACCGGGAACCTGATACAATACAAAAACGTAAAAAAAGTGTTTAAGGCAAACGTAACGGTGAGGGATGGTGCAGAAAATTTTAAACAGGTAGCCAGGTTAAAGAATATGGAACATGCTGCCCAAAGAAATAATGCGTTCCTGAAATTCAAGAATGCATACGCAACAAAAAAAAGCGTTATAATAATATATACCAGCATCATTTTATGCGGGGTAATCTACCTGCTGTAACCCCATTTTTCTTAATCTTCCTGAATTGTATCAAGCGGCGCTTCTTCCCGTTCACTCCAGGGTCTTCCGCCTGTGCCGCTTTCCATGACTCCCATCAAATCTCAAATTTTACAAACGCATTCTTATTGAGCCGCCAACCGCCGGCCTTGCCCGGAAAAACGTTGCTTCCATTTCAACAGGCCAAAACTGATGCGCAAAAACGAATGACTCACCGTTGTCGCTTTACTATATTTAAACAGCCAGGCGATCAGCACCATCACGAGTCCCTTTCTTTTGATCGGCGTTATATCAATTTTCTGCGACGCCAGGGAAAGCAGTGAATACGCCTGCGCTAACTGCTGCAGCTGTACTCCTCCCCGGCTATACAACATAAAAACCGCCGAGCAACAATCTGCCACCAGGCTATTCTTAACCGGAACAGATCGTTTACTCTCCGCAAACTGTACCGTCAGCGAGGAGTAGTATAATTGAATGTATTGATACCATCCTTCCACATTTGGCTTTTTCGATAACGAAGCCGATCCCTCAACACTGCGCCAGTTATAACCGGTGCTGTTAACAACCACAACCGGCCCCTTCATGGCATTGATATAATTAAATTTAAACAGGGTATCTTCCCCTATCGCCATTGTTTCATCAAACCGAAGCTCGTTTTGCCTGATCACAGCGCATGCATAAAGCCCGCCCCAAACCGTACGAACCAGGCTGGCAGCAATAAAATCATCGTAAAAACAGGCCACTTCCTGTTTGTAATACATCCGATCGCCGCCCGGCGCGCAGGTCATTGCACCCCGCCGCGATTGTATTTTATATCCTCCCATGATCAGGTCCGCGCCTTCGTATGTTTGAGCCATTAACCCGGATAAATAGTCCCTGTCGATCCAGTCGTCACTATCGATAAATGTAACCCAGGTTCCCCGTGCGTGCTGCAGCCCCCTGTTCCGGGAAGTACTCACGCCTCCGTTTTCTTTATGGATCACATGAATGCGGTGATCTTCCCTTGCGTATGCGTCACATAGCGCGCCGCTGCCATCCGGAGAGCCATCATCAATCAGCAATAATTCAAAATCAGTAAATGATTGCATGCGGATGCTTTCAATACACTGCGGCAGGTATTGCTCTACCCTGTAAACAGGAACGATGATGCTGATTGCCGGCTCATTCATTTTAAAGCCTGGTTTAAAAACGCCCGGGATATCCTTCTTTTCTCTTCCAAAACAGCATCAACGGCCTTCCAGTTGATCTCCTGTTCAATATTTCCCGATTGCACCTCCGTTGAGGAGAAGACCAGCCGGTCCTTCAGATCAAACATTGACAATAGCGACTCGAAGCGTGCGGCACCTCTGTGCCGGTTGCCATATACCAAAAACGGCTTTTTGAAGAGTATTGCAAAAACACAGGCATGAAACGAATCGGTGATGATAAAATCGGCTTCATAAAACCCCTTTATCCAGTTTTCGGTTGGCGGGGCAATGCGCTCATCCAATGTAGCTTTTACATCCTCGGTTTTGGCATTCACCCTAAAAACCGGACGGTTCAATACCTGCGCAACCTGATCGATGATGGCCGTTTTGTCCGCCGTTTCGTCTAAAATATATACCAGCACGCCCTCCTTTTTCGTTGTATGCTCCAGAGGCCTGATCAGCTCAAGATACCTGGAGGCATCCAAAAGCATGGTAGGATCCAGCACATGCTGTGCCGCTACATCAAAATATTTTTTACAAAGCGCTACGCCTGTATTTTCCCGCACAGAAACCGCATCAAACGACTTTAAATGCCTGGCACAATTTTGCTCCTGTTCCGTGGAATATTCCCAGCTTTCTGTTCCAAAAGAAGCCGCATAAGCAATACGCTTTGTTTGATTCCCTTTTAAAAAGCTCAAAAAATAATCTTCTATATTGGATGTATATGCGGTTCTCCAAACCTGGTCGCTTCCCACAATAACGGCATCGAACCGCTGCCGGGCTGCTAAGCCGGCTAACCGCTTTGAGGTATATACAACTTTTGTTTGCGGCTGGATGTGTTTATTGATGAAGGGCTGGGTATACTGACTGATGACGGCATATTCCCGTTGCAGTTTCGCCTCAACAAAAATCTCCGTGCCTTTTTTACCAAGGCCATACTTCATCAGGGAACGCTTTACGATCGCAAGGGGCAATTTCCAACGAGGGATGCGGGTGCTTCGCCGGTTGATCAGGCAGGCATCATGTCCCATTTCTTTTAAAATGCTCATCAAAGCGTACGCTTGCAGATTTCCTCCATAATTGGTATGTAACGGGAGGGTTAATATTCCTATTTTCATAATCCGTTTTATTGGAGATAAACCGCCGGCTTCCTTGGCCGGCTTTAACTCCTGGTTATTTCTTCAGCATTTTTTTCATGATACCAAAGGTCTTTTCACCTACGATCTTCTTTGCAAATTGTTTAGCCTTATCCAGCCGCTCGCCCTCGTCAATTTCCACGATCAGTTCCAGTGCCTTACTCTCTTCCTCGCTGTCTGTAAATACCTCAAACACCATTGGGGTCTCCAGCATCTGCGGATCAACGAACTGAGGATAGGCTAACATAAACTCGTCTTTGGTAGCTGCACTCAGGTAGGTATATCCCAGGTTGGTTACAAAGCTCTTAACCAGGTCCTTCGATTTGTTTCCAAAATGGCCGGCCGCTGCGATGTATTCATCCGCCGACGCTCCAAACTGCGCGGCATAATGGTTAAAATGGCGAAACTCGGTGCCCTTGCCGTTATTGATCAGCAGTATCCGTACATTCTTACCCACATGCCGGTTTCCCAATACGTTGATGTCATAAAAAAACGCCAGGTCCCCGATCACACAGAAATACAATTTAGCGGGGTTGTACAGGGAGGCACCTATAACAGAAGACAAACCTCCATCGATACCAAAGCCTCCGACATTGGATGCAGACGATACCGATTGAGGGAGCTCGAAATAATTCCAGGAACGGAGTGAATTTAAAATACCAAAATGAATAACAGAATTACCCGGGATTTTATCCGCCATCACCGAGGCCACCCAAATATTGGAAAAAGGTAGCTCCGGGATCCTTTCATATATTTCCCTGTAGCGCTCCTGGCAGAAGTGCAAATACACATCATCCGTTCGTTTAGACCGGGTGTATTTCTCAAAGAATGCCGTTTCAGACATTTCAAACACATGCGTTAACGTACCAAATGTATCGCGCAGCTCACCATCACGGCTCACCCGCCAAACCTCGGTGCCCCGGATCGATAAACTGGCATAGTCGCCGGAGATCTCTCCGATATGGATCAGCACATCGGGTTTGGAAGCTTTTGCAATATTGTAAGAGCTCTGGCCCGCAGCCAGTGCATATTGCACCCGGTACCTTCCCCTGTATGCGCTGGTATGATCGCAAAAGACCACGGCATTATTCGTGGAGCAGAAAGCATCCAATGCATTTGTTGCCTCCTCCGACCAGGTGGCATGAGCTCCCACAAAAACACCAACGCGTTTGCCGGGATCCAGTACCGGGAATGTGCTATCGATCAGCACCCGGTCTATTTTCCTGTAATCCGGAAGCGTTGTCGTGGTATACTCACGCGTATAGGTTGTAGGAAGATTTAAATGCGCCGGTCCTCCGCCATTTCGCTTCAATTCCAGGATCGCCCTATTTACTTTGATTTCACAATCCCAGCGATCCGTGTCATCCTTCACCACGGGAAGCGAGAGACTCAATTTTGCCACATCATTCGGCACAACCGTCCGGTCTATTACCTGGGCAATATGGTGCCCGATCTTTGAATAGTGCTGCGCACCTGTTACCGCTAAGATGGGAAGCTTTCTATAATAGGCTTCCGTAAGCCCCGGCATATAATTCCTTGAAGCGGTAGCTCCCGTACAGGTGATCACCACCGGCTCCCCGGATTCTGCCGCCAAGCCGCAGGCCAAATATGCGGCCGACCGTTCATCTACCGAAGAGTAAATTTCAAAACTCCCGTCATACTTCAGGCTGGTTACAAAACCCGAGTTTGTAGTTCCCGGAGAGGCGATAACGCGGCGTATGCCGTGCTGTTTTAACAATGAAACCAGGATCTGTACATGTTTCTCGTCTGAATAACGCTTTTCCATATTTGGTTTAACTAAACATTTTTAATATATCTGTACAAGAGGTAGCGAAATTTATTTTTAACACCGCTGATCTCGCTGAGCGATGCCCCCTCTTTCGTTAACCGGTCTTTCTGCGCCTCCTTTCTCCAATCGATGGTAAGAAAAGATGGCGCGTTTAAAAAAATATCCATACAGGCCGATAATCCGGATTGCATTTCCCGAAAATCGTCAACAGCAATCAATGCATTGATCCGCTGGTTATCAAACCTGCGATCATAAAGCCGGTCATAGAGGATCTGATAGCGCCCTCTTTTTATTTCCAGAAACACTGCTGTATCAACCAGTTTAATCCGGGGTACCAGGTTAAGTTTCTGTCTCAGTAAGGATAAATAGATCTTCAATACCTGCTCCCATTTGGCCGGGGCATTACCCGTGATATGAAAGGTATTTCCAAAACTTGCGCTGTTGCCGATCACCTTAGCCATTCCCCTGGCCACATCAAACCCATAGGTCAATGTGGTAAACCGCTGCATCATCTCCTCAGAAAAGACGATTGTCCTGCCCTTCATTGCGCGGTACAGCCATTCTTCCTTCTCCAGCACTCCCAGCTGAAACCGGTTTTCGCTATAGGTTATATACGGGCGGATAATGGTCCAGTTGCGTTGCTCTGCGTTATACAAGAGGTCTTCCTGTCTTGCCTTTGCAAGCGCATATTCATCTGACGCCAGATACGCATCATCCGTTGAAACATCCAATAGTCTCGGGCTGCTCTCTTTTATAATGGAATGCTGATCTGCATATACTCTTGCGGAACTCAAAAAAATATACTGAGCAGTATGCTTTAAAAACAGTGCATACCGCTCCTCGAACTCCGCGGTCGTATACACCATGAAGTCCACGATAACATCCCATCGTTCTTCCTGCAATATTTTTCGTACAAACAACAGGTCCTTACCGTCTCCCTGTATATAATGCACCTTTTCCTGCTGCTTTTGCCGTCGGCGGGAAGTAACAAAAAGCTGGTGTTCTGCTTTCAACAGCTCAACCAGATGTATCCCCATCGCTCCCGTGCCTCCCAGTATAAGAATTTTCATGCCCTGTACTTTGGTAGTTTAGAAACAATAAAGGTTTTGAATTGCAGCCGCTCTTCCTTGTTCCATCCAACGATCCACATAAAAAGGAACGCGCATCCCACGCATACCATTCCCGAAAGAAAAGCGCCGGGGATCCCCGCCGGGACAAGCCCGGAAATACCATAACTCAGACTGGCCGAAAGCAGCACCACAAAAAGTATCGGTAACAATACCTGTTTAACAAATGCGCCGAAATTGAGGCCGGTAAGTGTTTGAACCAGGTATAGCCGCACCAGGAACATGAGCACATTCACCAGCGCGGCAACAAGGTAGATGCTATACGCCGGATATCCCCAATGCAAGGCCAGCCAGTCCAGGAAGAAGATAAGGAATTGTATAAGGCCCAATACAAGCTCGTATGTTTTCATTTTCCCCGGGGCCCGTGCAGCCGTTGCTATGGGAAGGGAAACAGACATGATCAGTACTTCTATCAGGCCCAGCCGTGTAAAGAGCACCGCCTCCGGCGGCGGATTTTTCAGCCACAGGTTCAGCAGCACATCCATTTCCATAAACATGGGCAGTGCAAAAATCCAGAAAAGCAGAAATGTAATTTTTGACCCCTTAAACACAAACCGGTACATCTCGTTTTTATCACCTCTGGAATAACTTTTTATGATGGGGGGATACAAACTGGTATTAAAACTGTTTGAAAACACACTTACCTGGTTGCAGATATTGAGTGCAATGGACCGTGCCGCAACGGTAACCGGGTTAAACATCTGGTTGAGCAGGATGGTAACCGCCTCCTGCCGGGCAACGGTAGATACCTGGCCAAAAACCGTCCACCCGGTAAAACCAAGAATATTGCTCAAGAGCGCCCGGTTATAATAAATTCCGCGGATCCTGCACGCTGCGTAGGACCTGAAGCAATGGATAAAATAGATCATCCCTACAACAAGCACCGACAGCAACGTAAGACAGCCATACACTTTCAATTTATCGTACGGTACTGCAAGCAATACATACACGATCCCCAGTTTTAAAAACACTTCAAATATAGATACATAGGCATAAACCCGCATGTCTTCATGCGCGATAATAATGGCGTTGAGCGGTGCCGATAAAATGGTAATTACAAATGCAAAACAGGAAGCATGAAATACCCACAGGGCAGCATCAAACCGTTCAGGGGGCACGTTTAACTTGTGATATACAAACCACAGGCCAACACTTTCCAGCAGTACCAGTGCCAGGAGGGCAATGCCTCCATAGATGAGTATATTGATGGAAAAGATCTTTTGCAGTTCCTCCGTTCCATTCTCTTTTCCCAAAGAGAATGAAAAAAAACGTTGTGTTGCAGAGGCCATACTTCCGCTCAGGAAAGAAAAAAAAGAAACGATACCACCTACCACATTAAAAATACCGTAATCCTCTACGCCGAGCGTATTCAATACCACCCGCACCGTATAAAGCCCTATCAATAAAACAAGTACCTGCCTTATATAGAGCATTAAGGTATTGTTTGCTATTCTTTTTCCCTGTGACATTTTTGATGATCGCTCGTAAATGATTTTGTCTGTGGTTTGCTCGCGGCAACCATGATCTTTTCCCTCGTAACTCGTCGCTTGTATCGGGCGGCAGGAGGTCAGGCCTTTTTCCGGATCTGCCACCACTTTTTTTTGCCGGGCTGTTGGCCGTAATATCCGTAGCCATATCCATAGCCGTACCCATAACCATATTTACCATAGTACCCGCCTTTGGCCCGAACATCATTCACGATCAGTTGTATTGGCTTTATTTTTTCCTGTGTTACCAGGTCATCCGGCAGATGTAGTTGTTCTTTATACGTATACCCTTGGCGCACCAGATACAGGCAGAGGTCGCTATAACGCGATAATAGCTGAGCATCCGTTACCATGCCCACCGGTGGCGTGTCCATCAGTACATAATCATACTGTTTTTTTACCTGCTCAAACAATTGTGCTGCGCGCTTATTAACCAGCAGTTCTGCCGGGTTCGGAGGCAACACGCCTGCCTGCACCAGGAATACATTTTCATGGATGCCGGAAGGACGGATGATGTCCTCAATGCTTAGCTCCGGCCGCACGATATAATGCGAAAACCCCAGTTCGCGCGGTAACCCCAGCTTGGCCGTAATGCTGGGTTTCCGGAGATCCAGCTCCATCAGCAAAACTTTCTTATCCAGCAGCGCCAGGCTCATGGCCAGGTTCAGGGCTATGAAGGATTTACCTTCATTAGACATAGAGGAAGTAAACAGGATCGTATTGCCCCCATTAAGCGAAAACTCCAGGTTGGTACGTACAGCGCGAAACTGCTCTGCTATAGCCGACCGGGCTCCGGGAGTAACAACCACCGGGTGCTCATTTTCCGAGTGGGCCACTACACCCAGCACGGGCAGAGCAGTTGCCGCCTGTACATCCTCAACCCCACGTACTCTTACATTTAACAGGTCCCGGAAGTATCCTGTAACAAGTGGCAATGCCAGTCCCAGCAGCAGGCCCAATGCGTACACCATTTTCTTTTTAGGCGCAAATGGCAATTCCTCTGCCTTAGGAACATCAATCACTTTTGAATTGGCCACATTCGCTGTACGGCCGATAGCCGTTTCCTCCCATTTTTCCTGTAGGAACACATATTGCGCCTGCTTGATCTGCTGCAGCCGTGCCAGGTCGATATAGCCGCGTTCAATTAACGGCACCTCGTTGAGCTGGCCATTGAACCGGCTGGCCAGCTGCTGCTGACTCCGGCGTGTTTGCTCCAGTTGATTGCGGGTATTGGCCAGGTTACTGATCATGTCCTGCCGTAACCCGGCAATTTGCCCATCCACATTTTTTACCAGCGGATTATTTTCTGTGTTCGACAGCAGCATCCGTTCCCGCTGCAGGATAAGATCATTATACCGGCCCGTAAGGCCACTAAACGTTGCATCCTGCGGCAGCAAGGCAGACGGTACCACACGCGGGCGGTTCCTGTCTTTTAAATAATCCGAAACAATATCCAGCGAAGCCAGCTGACCATCGGCCTCGGCCAGTCCCCTGGTAAAATCGGCAGCACCTTCTAATAAGATCCGGCTTTGCTGGGAGATATCGGCCAACCGCGTTTCCTTTTTATACCCGGATATCCGGTCCTCTACCTCCGCCAGTTCCTCGGTAACTTTTTCAAGCCGGGCATTGATAAACGCCAGTGTGGAATCGGCGATCTCATTCTTATCCGTAAGATTGCGCTCTACATATTTATCAATAAGCGTACGCAAAAATTGTTCTCCTGTTTTGGGAAGGGTATGCTGCAGCGTAAGGTCAATCGTTGAAACCTGTTTATTTGTTACTTCGGCCGTCAGCGCTCCTCTAAGCCCTTCCACTACTTTACGTACCGGAAGGATCGAAAAGCCATACCGTTCAGCCGGGTACCGTTTCCCCAGCCCCCTGCTTACCTTTACGGTTCCGGTTCCCGGCAGAAAAAAGGGCTTGTCCAACGCCACACGAAGTGTGGTATCGGGGTTCTGAAGCTGCACAAACCCTCTTTCAGCATCCATAATATCAAAGAAATTTGCCTTCTGAATGGAATCCGGCGCTGTTTCTACGGCAACCTGATACGGTATCTGCATTACCGGCACGCTGTGCACGGTACCTGGCTTAAAATATGAAACGTATGCTTTTTCCGCCAGTACCATTTCATGCATCAGATCGGCGGTTTTCAGTACTTCGACTTCATTATCCACGGAGCTCTTTGCTCCCATAATACCCGACAACTCGCTCAGGGCTGCATTCTGCAACAAGCTGCCCCCTTTTTTATCATCAGACACCAGGAGCTTGGCATGGATCTTATATTGGGGCAATGTATAGCGCAGATATATAAAAGCACCGGAAAAGCCCATTATTCCGCATAATAAAAACCAGTACCAGTTGGCCCGTACCCGGTGAATAAAACGCAACAACGCTTTATTATCACTTTTGTGCCCGCCGGACTCAAATTCGTCTTCCCAGTTGATATCTTTTTGCATAAATCTATGATCGTTCTGATATAAATTTAACTGCTGCTGCCAGCCGTTATTGTTAACAGGTAAACCTACCGGATCCGGGTTAATGCTACGATCAGTACGGATATTATTGAACCGACAATAGCTATGGTTTGTGTACGTGCCGCATTGTTTGCCGCCGCCTTTGCCTTTCCGGGCTCTACATATACCACATCATTTTGCTGAAGATATAAATAGGGCGATGTTAACGCCTGCCCGTTGTTCAAATCAAACCGGATCGATTTCTGCTTCCCGTCTGCATCACGCAGCAACAGTACATTCCTCCGGTTACCGTAAATGGTAAGATCTCCCGCCAGACCTAACGCATCCAGCAATGTGGCTTTCTCCCCGTTTACAAAATAGGTTCCGGGGCGCCCTACTTCCCCCAGCACAGTTACTTTGAAATTCATGAGCCGTACATTCACCACAGGATTCTTGTAATAGGTAATCGCCCTGGCTTGTATCTGCGTCTTTATTTGTTCTGTGGTAGATCCGCTTACCTGCAGCGTACCCAGCAGCGGCAGCTCTATGGTGCCGGCTGCACTTACCAGGAACCCATTGCCTGCTTGTGACACCACACCTCCCGGTCCGCTCTGCGGTCTTGTGACTGCTTCTGTTAATACCGCCGTGCTGTTATCCAATGTAGTAATGGTAATTCCGAGCAGATCGTCCGGTTTAATTTTAAGCGCCTGATAGCTTACTGTAGGGATCACCCGTCCCTGGGAATATACCGAACTATCTGCCGGAATGTTTCTGAAGTAGGGCACTTTTTGATACGTTTTACAAGCTGTTAGTGCCAGCATGAACGCACCAAGCAGTATTGCAGTTGTGCTTCTGATTTTATACATAAATACAGTCAATATTTACCATCGCGCATTCGGCCGCTAAAGCCCGTGGAACCGGGACTCAAGGACGCTGCCGGCAGCCACCAACCGGTAGGCCGTAGCATCAGCTAGTCTTTAGCAGCTGCAGCGCAGCAGCTGTTTTTTTAAAAAAAATAACACATGCTAAAATCAATAACAAAGCAGTGTTTGGAGGGCATTAGTTCTTTTGATGCGCCAAAAGTAATAACTTCAAACAACACTACCAACATTCTTTACGCGCTTAAACAAATTAGGGAGATGAAGCCTTTAAGCAATCATCTCCCGGTAGTGTTTATTTTATCCCTCGTCTTCTTTTCCTTCGCCGGATACTCATAACCCGGCCTCTTTACATTTTTCTTTCAGCAGCTCCAGATTGGTAGCTCCCGCTTTTGTACCCAGTATCTCCCCACCAGCGGCATTATCGCCTACCGTAGCGGTATTATCTACTTTTACGGCAACGTCATTTACATCTTTTACCGTAGCTCCCCATACCGCCCTGAAATCATATTTCTTCCCGGGGTCCAGTAAGGTTGTGGAAATATATCCGTTTGTTACAATGCCCAGTAATTTATACCCAGCCTGTCCATGGATCTTATAATACAGGTAAAACGTAGGTAATACATTTACCCGCTGTGCCTGATTGGGGCAACGTACGTATAACTGCATGGTTGTTTTAGGATTTCCGGCAACCGGTGACGCGGCTAAATTGATGGTTTGCAGATTGCCGTTGCAGGGATTGGAGATCTTTGTTTCCGAAAGCCCGTTTCCATCTGCATCAAAGGCTTTTATGATAATGGCAGCCTGGGGCAGATTGTCGAAGCTCAGCTCCGATCCATCGGTTGCAGTTATGCTTTTTTGCACCAGCAATTTATCGGCATCATCTCCCGTGCTTGAAAATACTTTTACCGTTACAGGATGGGTTACTCCATTTTTTAACCAATCTGCCGTTAATTTTATTTTCAGGGCATTGTCGCATGACTCAACAAAATTACCGGCCAGGAACCAGGTAGCATGTGTACTGGAAAAGTTTACGCTTAACTTACCACCTACCGACTGCACGGTAGCTTCCTGCTCATGTTTCCATATCGGATTATTGCTGGAGAAACTAAATACACTCAATTTGTCTCCTGCTTTTACCTTCTGCCCTGTTTCAGGATTTACAAAATCCGGATCGAGACTAATGCCCAGGTCAACCGGCTTGGAAAAATTTGTGATGGCCGTACCGTTCAGCGAAAAGCTTACCTCAGACATACCGCCCGGCAGCAACGTACCGGCACTGGTGCCACTGGCTGTTTGGATAACCGGCTGCGTTAACCCTGTTCCTCCGGGAAATACTTCTGCAAGGCTCTCCGAACCGGTTTTGGGAACAACCATACTCACTTTCAGATCTGTTCCTGAAATCACATTATTATTTGCATCCCGGAACTGCGTTCCCGCCGAAATGGTGATGGTGGCAGACTCCGAAGATCCGGAGGGCGGCGGAATATTTACGGTAACATCTGCCGAAGGAGTTCCGTTAGCGCCCAGCGCCACTGATGTATTTTTTACGGCCATATCAGAAGAAGCGGCAGCCGTGTTCAGCAACACCACCTTCCGCATAGTTATCTTTTCACTGCCGGTTATTTTTACCGGTATCTGCACACCCAAATGGTTGGCCGCCGCAATCGCTACGTTGATATTCAACGGCGCCTGTTCAGTAACCACTACATTGGGATCCACGGCTAAAAACAAAAAGCCACCGGTAACTTTAAATAGTTTCTTACCCTCTGCATTATAAATTTTATCTGCATCCGGCCCTGTAATGGAAACCGTTGCATTTTCCATTGAAGTACCGGCACTGCTGCCCACTTCCAGGTTTACCACATTTTTAAACACGTTACTGCTAACCGAGATCTCGAGGTCTTTAAAGGGATTTGTACAGGCAACAATCATCCCCACTACAGCCAGGAACATCAGTGCGATAAACGAAATACGATTCTTTGTCATTATCTGTATTTTTAATATGCTTTAGAATTTGTATGCCACACCTACCTGCAATACCGGTAGCCACCGGTAATTGTCCAGGTTTTTTTGAACGGCAGCTTCCTGGGAGGTATTTTCAGATAAAAGGTTATCTGCTGTAATATGTACCTCAGGCTTTGAAAGATAGTAGGTTCCCAGATCTGCATTGAAGACAACATTTCCGCCCAGGCTCAGCCCGCGCAGGGCCAGTCCTGCATAAGGTGCCACCTTCTTCCATTGTACCGCAGCATTTACTTTTCCCAGGTCTTCCTTTTTAATAATGATGTCGCCATATTGATAATCATTTTTGGGCGTTGCGGTAGCATTTGCTTCCTGCTTATAAAAAACGGCAACCCCGCCATTGATATACAATTTATGCAGGAAACGACCGGCATTTTCACCGGCAAAAGGCTTCCAGCCGATTAATGCCTGTACATTACCAAGCTGCTCCTTCATTTTTATATCATATGCATTCTTTCCCAGCGTTCGCGTAGCCGTATATCCATAAGGCGCATAACTGGTAGCCAACCCGGCCAGCCAGCGGTGATGGAGCTGATAGCCCACATGAACACCAAACCCCTGTGTTCCTACATGAATACCTGTTGAAAACCGCTGTTCCTTGGCAGACGCAGCATCATTTCCATTTTGTGCAGATATCATTGCCGCACTCAGCATTGAAAAAGATAAAAGTAACAGTTGCTTCATTTGTTGTTTGCTTTTAAAGAATGTGATATGAGATGTTCTCAATAAATATTAATAGGCATTTTTTTCGCCCCTTACCATATTCCATACCGTTAGAAATATAATCTTAAGATCCAACAGGAAATTCCAGTTCTCCACGTAGGTAATATCGTGTTCCACGCGTTTTTCCAGTTGCCACAATTCATTCGTTTCTCCCCTGAAGCCACTTACCTGGGCCAGGCCGGTAATGCCCGGCTTTATGTAGTGGCGAACCATAAAGGTGCTGATCACTTCTGTAAATTTTTTAGTATGGGAAAGCATATGTGGCCGGGGCCCTACAATCGACATATCGCCTTTTAACACATTTATAAACTGGGGCAATTCATCCAGACTGGTTTTTCGCAAAAACGCACCCACCCTTGTAATACGGGCGTCGCCCTTTGTTGCCTGCTGGCTGTCGGCAGCCGCATTTACCCGCATGGTCCGGAACTTAAAGCATTTAAATACAGACCCACCCCTGCCAGAACGGTCCTGTATAAAAAATACCGGCCCCCGCGATTCCAGCTTGATCAGCAATGCCACAATCGGGATCAGCCAGGATAAAACAAATATGCAAACCAACAGCGAAAAAGCGAAATCAAAAACGTCTTTCACCAGCGAACTCCCTTCTTTTTCCAGGGGCTCATTGCGCACGCTCAATACCGGGAAGCTGCCCATATTCCGCATGACCACCGTTTTTCCCACACTCAGGAATTCGGGCAAAAAGCGGGTGCGGATCAGGAAGTTCTCCGCCCGTTCACAGAACCGTTTTACCTCATCCACGCTTAGTGCAGACAAGCTGATCACCGCCTCTGACTGTGCATGCATATCGCCTGCCGCATCCAGCTGGCGATAGTCGCCCAAATAGGTAAGCGGCAATGATTTCAACTCATGTGTATGATAGTACCCTACGCAATGATAGCCCATATAGCGGTGATCATTCATCTGGCGCATTACTTCCTGCAGCGAATCAGAGCCACCAATAAAAACCACGTGCTGCACGATCCCGCCCTTTTCCCGGCAATACTTACGTACTGCGAAAAAAACCATCCGGCTCATCAGGATGTAGCTGATAAAAAACAAGAGGTAATTTGCTATAAAGACCAACAGTTCCCGCGGAAGTAATACATTATACAGCGTACATAAATAAACACAGCAGGAACAAACCGAATAATATACAAACACCTTCAGTGTTTCTGAAAATACGGCTGTGGACTCTTTGAAGAAAAGGTTGCTATAACAGTTAAAATAGTCCGTAATGCCACACCAGGTAATACCCTGAAGCAATAATGTAGACAGTATCACCTGGAACCCTATACTTATGGACATCATTTTTACCAAAAGGTAAATGCCCAACACGGTCACATCCAGTACAATCATGAACTTCGTGACCCGCTTCACAAATGGTAAATCTAAACGTATCATTTTATCAGGATTACTTAAGCAGTTATCGAACCAATGAATATTACCTATGCATACTCCCTTAACCATACAGCGCCATGCGGCAGCCGGTTATCTCACCGGATAAAACATGCGCCTTCACACGGTGAACACAACAGGGATCAATGATATACCTCGGCATATCCATACATACCTGATGCGCCACACCAACAGGGCATACTGCCACCGGGGGCTATTTCCAACACCATAAAATCCTGGATGTACATCTGCACCGGTTTTGAGGGCTATTCAAAATACAAAGCGCAAGTCACCAGAGCTTGTTAAATACACTTAAATGCATGGACCACTTTGTCCACCTGGTAATGTCAATATCTCTTTCTTATTTTTAAAACCATCCGGATCGTTGTTTGTAGCAGAGAGGGCTTATTTCCAGCTACACAGCAGTATTCTTTTAATATGTATCCGAATGCGCTGCAAATATAAACCGTGTATCCATACCAAAAAATGGTAAAAGAGTAGTATTCGTGAGCGGGACTTTTAAAACAGGACGAAACAACATTGTATACGGGTTCAAGTATTGTGAATGGATGCAGTCATGCTGTCTTTTACTTTCCGGATCGCTTCCGCCCTTGAGTTCACCTGCAATTTTTCATATATATTCCGGATATGTGTGCGTACGGTTTCCACGCTGATAAAAAAGTGCGCGGCTATTTCTTTATACCGGTACCCTTTTGATAGCTGCAGCAATATTTCATTCTCCCGCTGAGATAGTTTTTCCGACTTCAAACCCGGTGCGGGTGCAACAAAGAGCCGGTTGATTACCTTCCGGGTAACCATGCTGCTCATAGGAAATCCGCCTTTATATACATCCTTTATTCCTTCTATAATGGCCGTATTGCCAGCATTTCTGAGCAGATAGCCGGAAGCTCCTGCATGCAATGCTTCAAAAATAGTACCGTCATCGTCCTTGCTTGTAAGCGCCAGACAGGCCATCGCCGGGCAGCGTTCCTTTAGCCGGCCAACAACCTCTATACCCGAAATACCGGGCAGGTGAATATCAAAAAGCAATACATCCACCGGCTGCTTTTCAATACCGGAAAGTGCCGATTCCCCGTCCTTAAATATACGCACCACCTCTACCTCCGTCTGCTTGTTTAAAAAAGCTACAAGCGTAGTTCCCAACAGCTCCTCATCTGATAAAACGGCTACTTTTATTTTATGCATATTAAACGATATTGTACAGAGGCAGTATTCTTATTTATCATGCCTGTTCTAACATTAATGGGTAAACAAAAGCGTGCGATCGATACCGCCACAATCTCTCATACTATGTATCAGATATACAACCAACATTGCCCCTGCTATCCGGCATGCCGCCAGCACCAGGCCAAGTACGTATTGCGTATGATTGTGGCTACCTGCAGTTGTTTTATCTGTTCAAACGTATCTCTTCCCGCCAAAGGATCTTCGTGCTACCGCTTAACGGTTTCACCGGAAAAAAGGAATCGCTCTTAAATACCGATCCTTTGCAGCAAGTGGTCATATCCATGTGCATATTTTGGTTGCATTTTGTTTAATCTGTCATCATTGATTATACACCACTTAAAAGCAATTTTTATACGTTCCCCGCATTTAGTTTCTCAACACATAAAGCAGTCAGAGCGATAATAAGGATCGCTGCGATCAGGGCCGCATACAAGCGCCTCTGTCATTACAGTATACAATCTAAAACAACCCGCCCT
The DNA here is from genome assembly GCF_021044425.1 of Niabella pedocola. Lineage (GTDB taxonomy): Bacteria > Bacteroidota > Bacteroidia > Chitinophagales > Chitinophagaceae > Niabella > Niabella pedocola. The sequence goes on from NZ_JAJNEC010000007.1 coordinate 222,072, forward strand.
GTATTCCACGCAGATCAACCATAGCGAAAACTATGGATTAAAAATGAACCTACGCATCCGGCATCCTGTTCCAAATACGTTGTCACTTTTATGCATTCTTCTATGGGTTCAGCTACGCAGTATTGAGGGCTATAGTCATTTTATTAAAAGCCAGAAATAATGACCGGTATATTCCAATCGCATTATTCATGGCTTTTGACTAATGGCAAATTTAGGTCAATATTTCCAAAAACAGAGGTAGTAAAAAAGTAGTACCTACTACTAAATTACTATTTCACAAGACTTTTATATTCAAAGCCACGTCGATATTCGTTTTCAGCCCGGTCTAAATAAATTCTTTATTGGCGTAATTGGCGGTATAAAACAGATGTCGTCCGGGTTCGGCAGCGTTGTTCCTCGCCGATATGCAGCAAAAACTAACAACCAATAGCGTACACAAAAACGGCCAAACCCATCCACCTATTGCAACGACTGATGATGACCGGCGTACGAAGCGCCACCGATATTATTACCGTTTTTTCAAACAGGTATCAGTAAGGCCATCGTTCCACTAAAAGTGTTTTTCTGAGCACCCCCTTTTCATAAAACTGCCTGAAAATAAAAGCTATTTTCCTATATGCTTTCACCTCCCTTCCCCCCTGAATGGCCGGCCTCCAATAAGAGCAGGATTGTATGGTCAACCGTACAGCCTCTGCTTTGGCCGAAACTGTTTTGTAGGTTAATAGTGTAATTCCGGATATGCGGCCTTCCTGGGTCACAACAAACCTCAGCAGTACCGTATCTGTAAAGGAATTGCTGTTAACACCCGGTATATTGAAATCCGGAAATATCAGGTGCCGGTTAAAAAAAGCCACCATTGCACTATCCCCCTTTATAAAGCGGGGCAGCATTTCAGCCTTGGTAAAGATTTCCGGTACCGGGATACCGGGTTTATTAACCGGATCCGCTTCTTTGGTAGCATCTATAATCGATGCGTTTTCGGGATAACAGGGGCGCTGTTCATCTTCATTAAAATGCACAAGATCCTGCATAATATATGTTTGACGCCCCACCTTTTTCCTAAAACGTTTATAGTCTTCCAGGGATATTCCTGTTCCTGATATATTTAAATAGCGCAGTGAGGGCAACGGAGTCCATGTACCAGGAGCGTTTCGTATAGGATTCCGCGAAAGATCCAGACGCTTCAACGCCGGCAGTTCCAGCAGGCCGGTGATCGTATCAATGCGGTTATTTGCCAGATCAAGCGATTCCAATGTTTTTATCCTGCATATAAATGCCGGTATCGCCACAAGCTGGTTGCCGCTTAAATCAAGCTTCTTCAGGTTTGGCAGCGCTGTTATCCATTCGGGTATCATTTGTATCTGCGACTGTACCAGCTGCAACTCCTCCAGCTGCCTGCAGTTTTTTAATGCTTCAGGAAAGGCGCGCAATTGACTATTCACAAGCACGAACCGCTTTAGCGAAGCCGGGAGGGTAAAACCGGTGTTTGCAATGGGATTAAACGACACATCCAGCAATTTGAGGGCGTGCAGCCGGTGTAACCCTGCAGGCAGCTGTGAAAGGCGATTGCCTGATAGCACCAACGTATCGAGCTGTTCGAGCATGACGATTCCATTTGGGACGGCCGTTAGCTGGTTGGCCGGCACCGATAATCTGGTTAACTTTTTCAGAGACGCGATGCCCTCCGGCAAACGGGTAAGCCGGTTGCTTCCCAGATCCAGTTTTTTAAGATGCGGCAAGGTCACCAGGCTTTCAGGCAAATGATCTAACCGGTTTTCATCCAGGCTCAGATGTTCCAGCATCGTACAATTAGCTATTTCATCGGGTATGTTTTCAATCCCGTTCCGGCCCAGGTAAAGCCCCTTTAACTTTTTCAGTTCCCCGATCCAGGCAGGAACGGCTCTGATCCGGTTGCTCGGCATACTTAAAATTTCAAGATCTTCAAAGTGCCGGATTCCTTCGGGAATCGCATCAAAATCTCCCCATAAAGCCAACCTGCGAATCTTTTTTAATTTGAATATTTCTTCCGGCAAATACGACAGATCCCCGCTGAGAAACAGAAATGTCAGATTGGGCATATCGCCGATCCATTTCAGTTTTTCGGGGATAATGCTCCTGTGGGAAAGCTCGAGGTTGTAAACCGCATCCCGGTTCCGGTATGCCGAATCCAGGTTTCGATACACCGGTTTGTCTTTTACATATCCCCAGGCCTGGGCATTTGCTTCTGTGGCGAGGAAGCCCGTCAATAATATATAGCAGCATACTTTAAACATCTTGTTTCTATTTGAATGGGCAGTGCACACCTGCTATCACAGGACGCCGATTGATGCAATTTCCACAAAACAGAAATCATCCCAGGAGCAGCGTTTTATATCACAGACCGATATCCGGCAGCCAATGCGCACCAAAAATATCAGGTGAACCCCTATATTTGAAAAAAAATAGTATGCAACCCTACTGTGTCCGGGTTCTTGTAACCTTTATGATGATTTACACCTTCGGTTTGGCGGCTGCCCAGCAAAAACCGGCGCCATCCAACCCCTACCAGCAAACAGACCAGGTAATGGCGGCGATGCCAGCTGCTTCCGGAAATTCGGTACCGGATATTGCGGCCTATATCAGCGGCCATTTTAGCAAGGAGCCCGAACAGGTACGTGCCGCCTTTTTCTGGGTAACTCAAAATATCGGGTATGACGTAGCCAATATGTTTGCAATTAATTTTTACGAAAACAAGGATGACAAATTAAAACGGGTGTTGGCCAGCCGCAACGGCATTTGCGAGCATTTTGCGCTGCTCTTTACCGCTATCTGTAAACAATTAAATATAGCGGCCTATACTATTGAAGGATATACCAAACAAAACGGCTTTACCGATTATATTCCACATGCCTGGTGCGCCGCAAAGGTAGACGGCTCCTGGTATTTGTTTGATCCTACCTGGGGTTCGGGTTATCTTTCCAATAAGCAGTTTGTAAAAAAAAGAAACAACGACTATTACCAGGTAAAACCCGAGAAGCTGATCCGGTCACATATGCCCTTTGATTATCTATGGCAATTCCTGAACTACCCGGTAACAACTGCCCAGTTTTATGAAAACAAAACATCCGAAAACCAGCAGTCCTCTTATTTCAGTTATCAGGATTCGATCCGGGCATACGATCAGGCCGGTCTGCAACAGCAATTGCAGGGTGCTATTTACCGCATCGAAAAAAACGGTGTGCGCAACGCCATGATCTTTGACCGCCTGCATCATTTAAAAATGCAGCTTGAAAATCTCCGGATAAAGGAACAGAACGAAAAGCAGCAAGCCGCCGTGGATGACATCAACCGCATCACCGATGATTATAACGACGCCATCATCCTGATCAACGAATATATCGACTACCGCAATCATCAGTTCACTCCGTCAAAACCGGATGCCGCCGTTAAGGAAATGTTTGATACAGCAGCCGGGGCTTTTACCGGCATCACCGAGCGGTTATCAAAAGTGGATGATACGTTTTCAAATGTGGCTTCGGCAAAAGCCTCTTTGCAAAAATCCATCCGCTCAATTCAACCCCAGCTAAAGGAGCAAAAAGACTGGCTGGATGAGTATCTTTCTAAATCCAAAGCCAAACGCAAAGCGATGTTTTACGAGCGAAAGCTTAGCTGGTTTGGAATTCCGCTCAATTAAACGTTTCCCCCAACCGTCCTCGCCGGGCATCTCCATACACAGAAGGTTTCAAATAAAGCTGCGCGCTTTTTCAATATGCCGGATCAGGGCACTTTATCAAAAGCAACAACCGTAACAGCTGCCTGACCGGCATTGGCCGTAGCTTTTAAATAAATACGGCCATCGGGCGTACTATTGTAAACAGCTCCGGGAGCCAGCAGGCTTCTCAATGCTTCGTTTACCTTGCCGGCATAGGTCGTTTGGGTGCTGGCAGTGATCGCATCATTCAGCTGGTTATAATCCAGTTCCTTTTTGCTGGCAACAATGGCGATCTGGTCCCTGGTGCCCTGGTTATCTGCCTCCATGGATTCCGACCTTGGAAACAACCGGTAACCGGTGATGCCACAGTAAGGCGAATGTTTGGAAACCGCCTGCCCGGGTTTCAGGTAGGGAAACAGTACATAACTGCTGCCGGTGGTTTCCTGGCCAAAAATATAGATATAACATTCGGTAGTGTTCTTTACCTCCATTTTAAAACGGGTACCTACCTTTATCGGCGTTACGGTTTGGAAGGCATTGCTTCCCGTTGATTTTAAACGGATGTATTGTTTGGTACTATTGTCAACCAGGCCCACATTACATTCCAGCGGCATGGCCGCTACGTTGGCCGCTTTAGGTAGCGGATCAATACCATAAGCCTCCCGTACATAATTTTTAAAATCGCCATAGCGTATCCAGGCTACACCGTTAGTCCCCCATTGAGGCGTCCAGCTGTTCATGATCTGAAAGGCACCGCCGTATTTCCGGTCGTCATACCCGATCACGCACATCGCATGGCCCCCCATGCCTACCTGCGACTGGTCCATCCCCTGCGGCTGCCAAAGATCCTTGCCCATCATATCCTGCATAAAGCTCTGGCCCACCAGCATACCGATCACAACCGGTGCATCCTTGGCCAGATGTTCTTTGAGTGCTCTTACGCTGATCTGGTTCAGGTTATCGCCCTGCGTAAGCCGTGTAAAGCCATGGATGGTATGCTGACGCCCCGCCTGAAGCGCTGCGCCATCCGGTGTCCGGCTGCAATCCTGGTCATCGTAAGGATATGCGCGCAATGGCACGCCCCCGTTGGCTTTCATGGCTTCCATAGCCCGTTGTATATACGATCCCTGGCAATCGCTGCCCAGGCGGATCTGGTTGTATAAATACGAAGGGCTGAATGCAATGGTATTCGGATCCTGCCCGGTTGAAGCGGCCGTTAAAATGGTTTGCGCTGCATAAGCACTGCTCCAGGCCACACAGCTTCCCTGCTGTCCCTGATCACCTCTTTGGGGCGCAAAACGCAGCAGGGATACGGCTTCCGGAAGCGGGTTCTTATTGTTATTTTCTTCCAGGCCTTCATAAATCTTAGCCTTATTAAATTCGTTGGGGCTATAGCTATAACCACTTTGAGAGAACAATTGCTGCGCCGCATCACTTAAACCGCCGATATTACTGCAGCCGCCACGCCCGCCCAGGAAATAAACCGCTGCTGCAATGATCACCAATACAATGATCCCCTTTCCCCGGAACAGTCCCAGCAATAAGGGCAGCAGTCCAAACAATCCGCTTCCACCGCCGCCCGGACCAGACCCGCCACCGCCACGGTCATCATTAAAGTCGTTATCCCCGCTATTGGGGTCATCCGTCATTCTGATAGGCATAGATTAAATTTTGTATAAAAATAATATGGAGTCGGGAAATAAGCAGCAGAAATTTGGTCTGTTATCAGATTTCAGATCTCAGCTTTTAGCTGTAAGCGTTCAGCCTTTAGCATTCAGCATTCAGCTGATTTTAGAACTCACCCCAGTTTTATCATTCCTCCCGTTTTTACAGCCTTATAGATCGCGTCGATGAGCACCAGGTCACGGACCCCTTCTTCCCCATCAACGGGTATTACCGGCTTTTTATCGTCCAGGATAATCGCCGCCATCTCATCCATTTGAACGGCCTGCTGCGGGCGGTCGGAGCTAATATCCAGCGGACCTTTATGCGTTCGTCCTTTAATAGGTCCATAACTGGAAGCCGGCTGCAGCTCTGCAAATCCTTTATCCCCGTTCAGGAAAAACCGGTCGAGATTGTTCATATTATAAGAAGAAAGACAGGAGGCCGTGACGCCACTTGGAAATCCCAGTTGAAACGTAATGGTTTCGTCTACCCCCTCTTTAAACTTTACCGGATCGGTTTTGGTTTCCTGGGCCGTAACCCAAACCGGTTCCTCTCCTACCATATACCGGCAGCCATTCAATGCATAAATACCAATATCCATCAGGGCGCCTCCACCGGCCAGGGCTTTATTTACCCGCCATTGGGTGGGATCACCCAGCCGGAACCCCGAAAGTCCCTGGAAAAATTTAATATTCCCCAGCTCCCCGGCTGTACGCATCCGGTGAATTTCCAGCGTGAGTGGCTCAAAATGCATCCGGTAACCCACCAGTAATTTTTTACCTGCCTTTTTACAGGCTTCCACCATTTCGCGGCCTTCTTTAGCGTTCAATCCCATCGGCTTTTCGCAGATCACGTGTTTGCCTGCCCGGGCACTACGGATCACCTGGTTGTGGTGCAAGGCATTGGGGGTAATTACATACACCGCATCGATATCGGGGTTATTGCGAATGGCATCAAAATTTTCGTAGTTGTACCGGCTCTTTTCGGGCACATTATATTTTGCGCCCCAGGTTTTTAGTTTTTCAGGTGTACCGCTGATCAGGCCGGTGATCTTTGCTCTGCCGGATTGCTGCATGGATTCGGCAACGCGGGTGGCGTAACCGCCCAGACCCATCAATGCCACCCGCAATACCGGGCCATCGGCGGCCTTTTGTTTTAGCAATGAAAAACTGCTTGCATTTAGTCCCTGGAATGTATAAAGTCCAAGGGCAGAAAGTCCCATCTTCTGAATAAAATTCCGGCGTGTACGCATGTGATCGATGTTTAGGGTTCAGGGATCGCCGCGCCGCCGTTATCCGTAACGGAACCGGGAAGATACGGCCGGTTATCCCGATATGTTTTTTACCAATTTCAATGCTTTCTTCAGTTGCTCCTCCTGTGTCAGGTTTGTATTATCGATTACGATGGCATCCTTTGCCTGTCGCAGGGGGCTTACTTCACGGTTAGAATCAATATAGTCCCGCATCTGGATATTTTCCGCAACCTCTTCAATCGTTATATTCGGGTTTTTCTCAACCAATTCTTTAAATCTCCGTTCTACACGTACGGCATTATCTGCCGTCATGAACAGTTTCAGCTCTGCTTTGGGAAACACTACCGTACCGATGTCGCGGCCGTCCATCACGATGCCTTTTTTCTTTCCCAGCTTCTGTTGTTGCGCTACGGCAAACTCCCGCACCGCTTTCACCGCAGCCACTTCGCTCACCTTTTCCGCAACGATCAGGTCGCGGATGAGGTATTCTACATTTTCATCATTCAGGTAAATCTCAATCGTGCCGTTCTGATCATTGGTCCGGAAGTCGAGCTCGATATCTTTCAACGCTTCTTTTACTTCTTTTTTTTCGGTCCAGTCGATATGGTTTCGCAGGAAATAAAGGGTGATCGCCCGGTACATTGCTCCGCTGTCCACGTAAATATATCCCAGTACTTTAGCCATCTGTTTGGCCAGGGTACTTTTTCCACAACTGGACCAGCCATCTATCGCAACAATAATCTGTTTCATGTTATCAACGCTCCTCTTAAAACCACCACGTACAATTCATCCGAAATCACAGGCAAGATACAATTTTATTAAGGGATAATTGTGGCTTTTAGAATAAATTTGCAACCGGTACTATAATTAAAATCTTATTCGTATATTCAGACAAACCTTCGACTATGATCCTAAAGCAAATCGCCTCTTTATTTTCAGCCGGTGCTCTGTTCTTCCTTATCGCGTGTAATGGTGGCTCCGACAAAACCCCGGATGCGGAAGCGGACAAGGACACTGCCAGTATCAGCAATACCGCCGTGGTGCGCGAGCTGCCCCATGTAAAAACGGAGCCCGTGGAGTATGAGGATGGCATCAAGTCATTTAACAGCATCATGGCGTACGACAGTGCCAATGCCGGAAGAAAACCCATTGTACTGATCATTCCGGAATGGTGGGGGGTTACGGATTATGTAAAGGACCGCGCAAAGCAGATTGCAGAACTGGGCTATTTCGCACTGGTAGTAGATATGTACGGTGGAGGTAAAATATTGAATAATCCAAAAGATGCCGGCAAGGAGGCTATGAAATACTATAAGAACCCCCAACTGGCACAAGAACGGTTTGACAATGCGCTGGCAATTGCAAAAACCTATCCGCAGGCGGATACGACCAAAATTGCAGCAATCGGTTATTGCTTCGGAGGCTCCATGGCTTTAAATATGGCGCGCCTGGGCGAACCTCTGAAGGGAGTGGTAAGCTTTCACGGAGGCCTGGAAAACAACGGGCTCACTGCAAGAAAAGGTGGTATTATACCTTCCATTCTTGTTTTAAATGGGGATGCGGATTCTTTTGTACCGGTAAGTGCTGTGAACGAGTTTAAAAAGGAAATGGAAGCGGCAAATGCCAATATGCAGTTTATCGGTTATCCCAATGCCAAGCACGCTTTTACCAACCCCGGGGCTACCGCCATCGGCGAAAAATTCAAGCTGGATATCAAATATGATGAGGCTGCGGACAAGGCGTCCTGGGAAGAAATGAAAAAATTCCTGGTAAAGATATTTTCCTGAGCCGGCGGTTGTGATTTGAAGCCCGGCGGACAATGGAGAGTAACCATCAATGTCGTTTTCCTACGTTGTTTTTATGATGGTCGCAGATGCGCTGATTGCGCCTGCGGTGCTTTTGCCGTAGTAGTCTCGGCAATTAAAGCCGGTACAAAATCTGCGTATCTGCGGCTTTAAGAAAACCACATTGAATAGTAATGGTACCGGCATCTTTGTGGTTGAGTGTTACCGCAACGGGCGCGAGGGCCGCGCCAGGTTCGCCAGGACACCTGCCATAAGGACTTTCATTGCCTTTGCGGATGCATTGCGTCCATCGTGGTTAAATTACCACAAAAAATCGCTTAAGAAAATAGCATTGAATGGGCAATAGATCTTCAAATACGAAACGAATCTAACTGAAACTTTAAACGTTGAACCTGGAACCCAAAAACTAAGCAAGATACGCACCGGTAACCTTATCGCCGTCTACCTCTACATAAATATGATCCTGAAGTGTAGTGGCAAGGGAAATTCCTTTATAATCCGGTGTAATGGGAAACAGGGTATGGGTACGCTCTACCAGCACCAGCGTCTGGATGCGCGCGGGATGCGCATTCAAAAATGGTTTTAATGCATAAAGCAGTGTTTTACCGCTGTTGGTTACATCATCAATCAGCACGATCACCTTATCCGTAAAATCCATTTCCCGGCTCAGTGTTACAGCCTCCGGCTTTTTCTTGTTCAGCTGCAGGGTGAGCAACTCGGTAGCGATCTTACTGTTTTTTTGGATCAGTTGCTGTATGTTTTTTGCCAGCACCACACCGTGTTCTTCAATACCTACGAGGATCAGCTCCGGCACATCCAGATTGTTTTCAATCAGTTCCAGCGCCAGTCGCTGCAATTTCTTCTCCACGGTTTCGGTATTCAATAGATATTTTTTCACCTGCGATGCGTTTAAATTGCTTTCAAAATGCCTCTACTTGTAAAGGAAGCCGTAAATTAGCACTTTGTAACTGAATGCTCATGCAAATTGCTCAACAAATTTTATTTGTACTGTTATTTATCGCCGCCGTTGTATTTTTTGCAAAAAAAATAACGCAGATCCGCCGGAATATCAATCTGGGAAGGGATGAAGCCATCAACGATCATCCGGATCAGCGCTGGCGGAATGTGTTGTTGCTGGCTCTCGGACAAAAAAAAATGTTCCGCAACCCACTGGTAGGTGTACTGCATTTCTTTGTATACGCTGGTTTTATCATCATTAATATCGAGGTCCTTGAAATCATCCTGGACGGTGTATTGGGTACGCACCGGCTGTTTGCCGGGGCACTCGGAGGATTTTACACCTTCCTGATCAACGCTTTTGAACTGCTGGCACTGGCTGTGCTGACCTTCTGTGCCATTTTCCTGATCCGGAGAAATGTATTAAAGATCCGGCGCTTTTTAAGCAAGGACCTTAACGGCTGGCCCCGCAGCGATGCCAATTATATTCTTATTACAGAAATTGTGCTGATGGCATTGTTTCTTACCATGAATGCCAGCGATACCTTGCTCCAGGCACGCGGCGCGGAGCATTATGCGGCACATTTTACCGGTAATTTTATTATATCCCAGTACCTTCAACCATTGATCAGCGGGCTTTCCGATGGTTCGCTGCAGTTGCTGGAACGGGCCTGCTGGTGGCTGCATATCATCGGCATCCTGGCGTTTTTAAATTACCTGCCCTACTCCAAGCATTTGCACATCCTGCTGGCATTTCCCAACGCTTATTACGCCCGGTTAACACCCATGGGTGAAATGGAGAATATGCCCGCGGTACAGAACGAGGTATTATATGCCATGCAGCCGGAACTGGCACCAACCGATGCCGCCCCCCCTTCCCGCTTCGGGGCAAAAGATGTAACGGACCTCAGCTGGAAGAACCTGCTGGATGCCTACAGCTGTACCGAATGCGGCCGTTGCAGTGCTGCCTGCCCGGCAAACAGTACCGGCAAATTATTATCTCCTCGTAAGATCATGATGGATACCCGCGACCGCGCAGAGGAAATGGGTAAAAACATCACCCAGCATAAAGAATGGAAAGACGACGGTAAAAGCCTGCTGCACGATTATATTTCTGTGGAGGAGTTGCGGGCCTGTACCACCTGTAATGCCTGTGTGCAGGAATGCCCGGTAAGCATTAATCCGCTTGATATCATTCTCCAGCTGCGCCGCTACCTGGTAATGGAAGAAAGCAATGCACCCCAGGAATGGAATACGATGTTCAGCAATGTAGAAAATAATTTTGCTCCCTGGAAGTTCAGCCCGGATGACCGGGATGCCTGGACACAAACGATGTAGATTCAAGTTTCACTTTTAAGCTCCTCAGTCAGGAGGCCGTACACCCTCCGATGACAAGGCAGGTTATGCTATTCAAACCACCCCTTTAACATTCCGTACTTATTATCCGCTATCACCTGGACTGAAATGCAGGTATGGCGGATATCTTTTTAGCGGCCGGTATATTGATTTCATTACCGTTCCGGACCGTATCGAATCCGGAACCGTATTAAACCGGCATATGGAAAACTACACATTTTTGCATCTGGATATATATATGAAAAAATCCTGTTTCTGACCCTGGCCACCGCCCTGCTGATGTGGTCCTTGATCATTTGCAGCTACTACGCATTTAGCTATCCGCTGCCCTTTGATATTGCATACCTGGCAAAGCTGGTGGAATGGCGTCCTTTACTTCTTTTATACCTGGCATTACTCCTGTTTGCTTTCACACTTGCATTCGTTATCTCCCGGAGGCATTCCTTTATCAGGGTATTTTTTAAGATCGCATCTATCCTGCAGGTTATGGCAGCCTTACTTTTTATGGCGTTGGGGCTAACAGGCATTTATAAGACCCACCAGAAGTATAAGGAAATGATTTGGGAAACAAAAAAGCGGGCGGAGAATGACATACAAAAAGACGCTGTCACCTTTGTATCCTATGGGTTGCCGGTATATGATTCAACCGATCTGAAAAAAGACAGCATCCGGGCCAGGTATGGTATCTCCACCAGTTTTTATTGTGTGCTTGGGCCGATTGAGGAAAAAGCAGATGCATACTACGAACAGTTAACCGCGGATTATCTGAATAAAAGAAATGGCCGGGGCTGGAAGAAACGCATGCAAAAGGAACTGGATGCCTGCTGCCCTTAATGCATTAAAACCTGGCGTGTACGATCATCGGTCCTTTTCCTGTTCCGTTTCATGGAGCTTGGCGCTGATATCTTTCTTTTTGATAAACATCCGCCAGGCCTGGATCAGCGCCGTTATGACAAACACGCCACCGATGATGTAGTTCATCAACGACTGGTTATTCTGGATCTTACCGGCGATCAGCCGGCCGCCAAAAATGAATACACAGTTTCCCAATAAGGTACCCAGTCCGATGCCTACAATATAAAAATTATAATAAGAAGCCTTGGGCTTCAGCACATTCTTTGTAAATAACACCGTGCTCCAACCGAACCAGAACGGGATCTGCACCGGGTTGACCGCACTCATGGTAAGCCCCAGTAAATAAGACGGAAGGTTATTGTTTAATATCACGTTCTTTCCACCGGAAGGATGCATGGCTGCATACAGACTGGAAACAGCCAGCGCCACAATAATCAGCAGGGTTAACCATTCCAGCAACCGGAAGATCTTTTCCTGCTTGCGCACCCAATCCATCGCCACCAGGGACAGCCGCACATACACCACCTCCGCAGTAAGCGAACCCAAAGAAAACAACAGCGCATTTTTAACAGACTGGCTGATCGCGATCTGCATAGCCGCGATATTTAATGTGCCCAGGGGCAACGATCCGAGAAAGCTCACCAGCATTCCCGTAAAAAAAATCTTCACCAAGCCTCCTGCCTGTTGTTCACTCACGATTTATCATTTAGTTTTTGCCTGCAAGCATCGGTACAAACGAAAAATTATCGAACAGATCTTCCTTTATCGTTCCGTCGGTTTGCTTAATGATCCGCCGCATCTGTTGTACATCTCCCGCGCCTACCGGTATTACCATCATGCCCCCCGGTTTCAACTGTTCTACCAGTTTTGGTGGAATGGAGGGTGCCGCCGCCGTAATGATCACCCGGTCAAAAGGACCGTAGGTAGGTAATCCCTGGTAACCATCTCCATAAAAAAATTTTATAAATGGAAATTGTTTAAGATAGGTGAATTTTTTGTTTTCCTCAAACAGTTTTTTCTGCCGTTCGATCGTAAATACTTTTAATCCCATTTTTGCCAGTACCACGGCCTGGTACGCACTTCCCGTACCAATCTCCAGCACTTTTTGTCCGGGTACGGTTTCCAGCAATTGCGATTGATAGGCCACCGTATACGGTTGCGAAATGGTTTGTCCTTCACCAATCGGGAACGCCCGGTCCTCATAGGCCACATCATCAAAAGCCGAATCCAAAAAGAAATGGCGGGGAATGGTGTTCATAGCTTCAAGCACCGCTTCATCTGTTATGCCCTTTTCTTTTATTACTTCTACGAGCTTTTTTCTTAATCCCTTATGCCTGTATGTATCATCTAACGTCCTCCTCATAAGTGTGCAAATGTAAAAAAGCCTGGCCTATTTGGCACATATATCCGTTAAATCTTATCCCCATCCCCTTCTGAAATGCGTTTCCTGTTGCGTTCTGCACCAGTATTCCGTTACCATCCGTAAAATGCGCCGGGTTATGTAATTTTACCTAAAAGCGCATCCATTAATAAACGTCTTTATATGAAAATACTGAACAGTGGCATCTTTTTATTACTGATTATCCTGTTTACCTGTATGAAACCAAACGCACAAACGATCAAAAATTATGAAACGGAATGGAAGACCGTTGAACAATACATAAACAAGGGGCTCCCTGCATCGGCCCTGGCAACCGTAAAAACCTTGTACACCCGGGCAAAAACCGATCGCCAGGAGGCGCAACTGGTGAAAGCCCTCATCTATATGAACCGGCTCCAGGATGAAAACCGCGAAAACAATGCCCTTTCCAGTATTACGGAGCTGGAAAAAGAAATAGCGGGCAGCAAGGGAGCCGTGACGGCATTGCTCAATAGTTACCTGGCCGGCGTATACCAGTCTTATTTTAATCAAAACCGGTATCAACTCTATAACCGTACCAATACGGCCGGTTTTCAAAAATCGGATCCGGCTACATGGACCATCGATGATTTTACACAAAAGATCAGCAGCCTTTACCTGGAATCCCTGAAGGACGAGGCGCTCCTGCACCGGGTACGACTGGAAGATTACGACGCGCTTATTGAAAAAGGCAATACCCGGAGCCTGCGTCCTACCCTTTACGATCTGCTGGCCTTCCGGGCGCTCAGCTATTTTAGCAGCTCCGAACGTTCGGTCACTCAGCCGGCCTATAAATTTGAGATCAACCAGCCGGCCGCATTTGCACCTGCCGCAGACTTCGCGGCCAACCGGTTCGAAACCCGGGATTCCCTTTCATTATCATTTAAAGCGCTGCAACTGTATCAAAAGCTGCTTCAATTTCATTTAAATGATCCCAAACCGGATGCATTGATCGATGCAGACATCAGCCGGCTACAGTTTGTATACGAGCACGCGGTAAACCCGGATAAAGAAGCCCTTTATTATGCGGCGATGGAAAAGCTCACACAGCTGCATAAGGGTCAGCCTGCGGCCACGCAGGCACTGTACCTGATGGCACAGTGGCATTATGCTCAGGCACAACTGCCCAACAACAGCAAAAATCCTGAGAACAGGGACCTGATAACCGCCAAAAACATCCTGGAGCAGATCGTTGCAAAAAAAGAACGTAGCGAAGGAAGCGCCAATGCCTATAATCTGTTGCAACAGATCAGGCAACCCAGCTTTAGCTTTCAGCTGGAAAAGGTAAACCTGCCCCAAACCCCGTTCCGCATACTGGTGTCTTATAAAAACGTACCCCTGGTTTACCTGCGGGTGGTAAAAGCCACGGAATCACTCAAAACAGCTATTAAAAACCGCAACGGCGAAGAAAAATACTGGGCACAACTGGCCGCAGCCACGCCGGTGCAATCCTGGGAGCAGGCTTTACCGGCAGCTGACGACTATCGTTCGCATAGTGCAGAGATCAAAGCTGAAGGATTACCTGCAGGGGAATATTTCATTTTTACTTCCCTGAACAAAGCGTTTAGCCAGGACCAGAACATCCTGGCTTTTCAGCTCGTTTATCATTCCGGCATCAGTTATGTAAACCAGAAAAATGATTTCTTTGTACTCGACCGTAACAGCGGTCAGCCCCTTGCCGCAGCAAAAGTTACCATCTGGCAAAAGCTATATGATTATAAGACCAGTACCTATCAGAACACTAAAGTAGCAGAAACGACGGCCGACAAAAACGGGTATTTCCGGATGAATGCCGGTAACTCCGGGAACGGGAAGCGGAACCCGGGAAATAATTACCTGCTGGATATTACCTATAAAGACGAACGGTTCTTTATGGACGATAACAATTATGGTTATTATTATTACAATAGTTATGAGCCGGCGGAAAACCAAAAAAAGAACACTTCTGTTGTGCTATTTACCGACCGGAGTATTTACCGGCCCGGACAAACGGTTTATTATAAGGGCATTGCCATGAGCCATGAGCCGAAGGAGAAAAAGTCGACGGTATTAGCAGCATTTAAAACAACCGTAACGCTTTACGACGCCAACCATCAGAAAGTGGCCTCAACAGACCTCGTCACAAACGATTTCGGTTCCTTCTCCGGAAGCTTCCAGTTACCGGAAGGCTTGCTGAACGGTAATTTGAGTATTGCAACCCCGCAAGGCAGTATTGGCTTTAAGATGGAAGAATACAAGCGGCCCAAATTTTTTGTAGACTTTGAAAAACAAAAAGGCACGTATAAGCTGAATGAAAACATTACGGTTTCGGGAACCGCAAAAGCCTATGCCGGTAACAATATCGACGGAGCTCATGTCAAATACCGGGTGGTACGCAAGGCCCGGTTTCCCTACCCCTGGATCTTTGCCCGTTACTGGTTCCCCATTAACCAGGAGCAAATGGAGATCACGCAGGGAGAAACCCAAACCGATGCCGATGGACGATTCAAAATCGTTTTCAATGCGATCCCTGACCGTAGCATCGACCCCAAAATGGACCCGGTGTTTGACTACCAGGTTTATGCAGATATCACCGATGTAAACGGAGAAGTCAGAAGCGGCGAACGGTCTGTTTCCGTCGGCTACAAATCGTTGCTGCTACGTGCGGATATTCCCCAGCGGATCAGTGTAACAGCTGCAAAACAATTAAATGTCCGCACAGAAAACATGGCCGGCGAATTTGAAAAAGCCGGCATCCAGATCAGCATCAGCCGGCTGTTGCCCGAACAACGCCTGTTGCGGAACCGGTACTGGGAGCTGCCTGATCAGTTTGTAATGACCAGGGAAGCCTATGTGCAAAGTTTTCCCAATGATATTTATAAGAACGAAAACGATCCTGCCAGCTGGCCAAAAGAAAAAGAGATCCTGAGCCAACCGGCCACTACCGACTCCACGGGCATCATCCGGTTATCACGCCCCATCACAGAAGCCGGTTATTATGCCATCGAAATAACAACTAAGGATAAGGATGGCAACGCCATAAAAGACGTGCATTATACGGAGATCTACCAGGAGCAGCAGCAACGCCCCACCATTCCGCAATACCTCTGGACGAAAGCATCCGGCGCTATTGAACCCGGCGAAAAAACCACCGTAAAAATCGGAAGCAGCGCACGGAATGTATTCCTGGTACAGGCCCTTGACAAAACCACCACCGGTTATAGCTATGCATCCCTGAACGATGAAATAAAGAGCTTTGATTTTGGAGCCACGGAGGCAGACCGGGGCGGGTACGGGGTTAGTTATATGTTTGTAAAGAACAACCGGCTCTATACCAACTATAATATCATCTCCGTGCCCTGGAGCAATAAGCAACTGAAGATTACTTATGAAACCTTCCGGGATAAAACCCTGCCCGGAGCCGAAGAGAAATGGAGTGTTCTGCTCAGCGGCCATAAGAGCGACAAGGTAGCGGCGGAAATGCTCGCGGGTATGTACGACGCGTCTCTCGACCAGTTTTACCCGCATCAATGGAACGTACCTGGCATTTGGCCCAATTACTACAATTATACCAACTGGAATGCAGCTGCCAATTTCAGCAATATCCATTCGATGGCCCGTACAACGCTTAATTATGATTACCAGGATATCGACAAACGCTATGACCAGCTTTTTGGCCCCGAGCTCCCGGGTATTTATGGATGGGACGGACCGATAGGATTGCGGGCCAGAGGTGCAGTGGCAAATGAAACGGTGGCTATGGCAACGGGTGCCAAAAGAAAAGACCTGACCGGGTCGGTTAGCGCCATGCAAAGCGAAATGGCACCGGCTCCGGCGGTAATGGACGGTAAAGGAATTGAAGAGCTGAAAGATTCAGAAACAGTGGCGGCAACAACCGGGCTCCCACAGGATCCGGGAACACAGATCCGTAAAAACATGAACGAAACCGCCTTCTTCTTCCCGGATCTGAAAACCGATGAAAAAGGAAATATCCGTTTTTCCTTTACCATGCCCGAAGCACTGACCCGCTGGAAGTTCCAGGCCCTGGCGCATACAAAGGAACTGGCTTTTGGCTATTCATCCCGGGAGATCGTAACCCAGAAGGAGCTGATGGTGCAGCCCAATGTACCCCGGTTCTTAAGAGAGGGCGACAAGCTGGAACTCAGCAGCAAAATTGTAAACCTTTCTCCAAAAGAAGTTACCGGTATCGCCACGCTGCAATTGTTTGATGCGGCCACCAATGAGCCGGTGGACGGCTGGTTTAAGAATGCCATTCCGCAACAATACTTTACCATTGCCGCGGGACAAAGCCAGGTTGTGCTTTTCCCGCTTGAAGTGCCCTACCAGTTCAGCAAACCGGTTACCTGGCGTATCGTTGCAAAAGTGACCGGCAGCAATGACGCTACCGCCCTGAGCGACGGCGAAGAAAACATGCTTCCGGTACTCACCAACCGGATGCTGGTTACGGAAACCCTGCCCCTGCAATTACGGGGCTCCGGATCAAAAAAATTCAGCTTCGATAAACTGCTCAAAAGCGGTAACAGTGAAACCCTAAGTACCCAGGCCCTAACGGTTGAATACACTTCCAACCCTGCCTGGTATGCCGTGCAGGCACTGCCCTACATGATGGAGTATCCTTATGAATGTGCCGAGCAAACCTGGAACCGTTATTATGCCAACTCGCTGGCAACCCTGATCGCCAATAGTTCACCGAAGATCAAAAAGATCTTCGGTACCTGGAGCACACAGGATACAGCGGCATTGCTGAGTAATCTCCAAAAGAACCAGGAACTCAAATCGGTATTGCTGGAAGAAACGCCCTGGGTATTACAGGCGCAGAACGAAAACCAACAGAAAAAGAACCTGGCCCTGTTATTTGACCTGGTGCGTATGAGCGGGGAGCTCAACAAGGCCTACGATAAACTGAGTCAGCTACAAAGCTCTAACGGTGGCTTTGTATGGTTCAAGGGCGGACGCGACGACCGGTATATGACGCAGTATATTGTAACCGGCATTGGCCATCTGAAGAAAATAAATGCCATCGAAAAAACACAGGCGCAAAAACTGGACAATATGATCAGCAAGGCGATCCCCTATCTCGACGGGAAAATAAAGGAAGCGTACGATGAACTCATCCGCAGCAAAACAAAGCTGGGTGAATACGTTCCCTCCTATTATGTGATCCAGTATTTATATATGCGGAGCTTCTTTAACCAGATCAGCATTGCTCCGAACGCCCAAAAAGCCGCCGCCTATTTCACCGACCGGGCCGCCAAAACATGGGTAAAAACCAATAAGTACATGCAGGGCATGACCGCGTTGGCCCTGCATCGCAAAGGAGACGCTGTAACTCCCAAAGCCATTTTAAAATCGTTGAAAGAAACATCCATCAATAACGAAGAACTCGGCATGTACTATAAAGATGCCGCCCGCAGCTGGTGGTGGTATGAGGCGCCTATTGAGCGTCAGGCATTGATCATTGAGGCCTTTGAAGAAATCGCAAAAGACCGGG
This sequence comes from Niabella pedocola, assembly GCF_021044425.1. Lineage (GTDB taxonomy): Bacteria > Bacteroidota > Bacteroidia > Chitinophagales > Chitinophagaceae > Niabella > Niabella pedocola. Next base: position 240,543 of record NZ_JAJNEC010000007.1, read on the forward strand.
CAACAGCAGACGACCTGCGCACCTGGTTATTGAAAAACAAACAGACCAATAACTGGGAAAGCACCAAGGCTACGGCCGAAGCTTGTTATGCATTATTGTTGCAGGGCACCCAATGGTTAAGCATTGCGCCCGAAGTAACCATCGACCTGGGCGGACTAAAAGTGGAATCGGCACTGGAAAAAACAGAAGCCGGCACCGGTTATCTGAAAAAGATCATCTCCGGAGAAAAAGTGCGCCCGGAAATGGGGAACATCACCGTTTCCATAACAGATCCTGTATCCGGATACCAAAAGAGCAAACTGCCCACCTGGGGCAGTCTGTACTGGCAGTATTTTGAAGATCTCGACAAGATTACCTTTGCCGCAACACCTTTAAAACTTAACAAAAAATTGTTTATCGAAACCAACAGCGACCGGGGACCTGTATTAACTCCTATAACTGAAGGTAACACGGTAAAAGTGGGCGATAAGATAAAGGTGCGTATAGAGTTGCGGGCAGACCGGGATATGGAGTATGTACACATGAAGGATATGCGGGCCAGCAGTTTTGAGCCCACCAATGTGCTCAGCTCCTATAAATGGCAGGGCGGACTGGGGTATTATGAAACCACAAAGGATGCCAGTACCAATTTCTTCTTTGGCTACCTGCCCAAAGGGACTTATGTTTTTGAATACAGTCTGTTTGCCACAGTAGCCGGCAACTTCAGCAACGGTATCACCAGCATTCAATGCATGTATGCCCCGGAGTTCACCGCACATAGTGAGGGTGTAAGGGTTACAGTGGGAAAGTAAACGAAGCATTGAAGCCGGACGTTGAACAGAAGCGGAACAAAACCGGAAATCGTATAGTAAAGACAACTACTTTCAATTAAAACAGGTATTATTGGTACTCAAAAGAGCGAAACAACATTATGCTGGATTTAAAGAAGCTACATCATATCGCAATCATCTGCGGTGACTATGCACGTTCAAAAAAATTCTATACGGAGCTCCTGGGCTTTACGATCCTGCAGGAAGTATACCGCAGCGAACGGGATTCTTACAAGCTGGACCTGGCACTGAACGGGCAGTATCTTATCGAGCTATTCTCCTTCCCCGCTCCGCCGGCACGCCCTACAAGGCCGGAGGCCACGGGTCTCCGGCATCTGGCCTTTGAAGTAACGGATGTAGAAGCCGCCGTTCAGCAACTGCTTGCAAAAAACATAGCGGCAGAGCCGGTTCGGGTGGATGCATATACCGGTAAAAAATTCACCTTTTTCGCGGATCCTGATGGATTACCGATCGAGTTATATGAACAGTAGATCATAAAGTTTCTGCTATCTTTGCCGCACAACATAAACCCTTATGAGAAAAGAATGGATCTTACTGTTGTTGTTGTTTATTACGGCTGCGGTAAACGCACAATACCCGGTCCTGGAGCAAACAAGTTACAAGCGGGGGTTGTACCGAAACTTTGAAGAATTTAAAAACAACAATCCTTCACTGCCGCTTACGTATCAAATCTTTTCGGAAGACACCAAACCCTCTCTTTTTGATAAACGGGTGCAACGTCTTTACGAACTGGAAATTCGTAAGAAAGAAGGACGGAAGATCGGACCTGTATTTGGTTTTTGTGATGGCACTTATATTTATATATGGTCACGTTCGTATAAAAAGGATGCATTCCCGCTATTCTCGGACGCCCCCCTCGGTCCAAATGCCCGTTTTGCCAAATTGCTGATATTGGACACCATTAGTTACTTTGAGGATATAGGTGTATCAGCGCCTGTTGGTGTTCCGGTAGTAGGTCCCTACGGGATAACCTCCGGAGGCGCAAACCCATCCCTGTATGTAAGGGGTAATATACTGGATATAAGGACCGGCAAACTCACCGAATTGACAAAAAGAATTTTAATAGAACGGATAAAAGACGATGTGGAGCTGTTGGCTGTCTTTGAAAAAGAATCCGGCAAGCAAAGAAAGCTGGGAGAATACCTGATGTATTATACTGCGCGAAAAAGAGGTTCGCGGGAGCTGCCACAGTAAAACCGGATTGCACCATGATTGCTCAATGCTATTTAAAATAAAATAAATGAAGATGCGAATAGTTTTACTGTCTATTGTTCTGGCCCTCGTTTATGGAGCAAACGCACAAACCATTAAGGTTAATGCCGGTCCCGAGTTCCTCCACTCCTTTAGCCACGATCCCGGTTTTTGGGGTGCCGGCGTTTCTGCACAGGGCGAGGTATGGGTAAAAGAGCGGTTGGGCCTGGGTTTAAATACAGGCTTTTTAAGATTTGCCAGCACCCGGCCTCTGATACCAACAGGTACCATCACCTATAATGCGATTCCGGTACTGGCAGTGATCAAATATCCATTGCCCCTTATTAAAAACTTATACGGACAGGATGCTATGGGTTACACCATTGCCACCGATGTACATTACCGCAATAACGGCGAAAAGGTACCGGGAGGTTTTACCTATTATTTTTCCCTGGGGTATGAATTCGCCAAACATTTTGACGTGGCAGTAAAGGTTGGCCGTTCCCGGTTTGATAAAAAGGATCGCCCGGCCAATGTAAATGAACACAATTTGGGATTAAAGCTGGCCTATATCTTTTAAAAACGGCCGCCGCATACCCAAGACGGTAACGCCTCCTGGTTCAGGAGATTGTTTTCCGGATCAACTGTTGCGCGCGGTAATTCGCCTACAATTGAAACAGGCAGTTCTTATAGGTGCGGCCCGGCACCTGTTACATCTCAGGATTTGCCAGGTCGGGCCGCGTTCGCTTGAAGGTTCGTTGCTTTATCATATTGCTTAAGCGGAACATCATCCAGATGGCCAGCAAAGAAATGGCCGCTACTACGTAGCCAACAAAATTATAATGTTCGAGCGGACTGGTTTTTGTTTTCTGTACCACAATCATTCCGGCAACAGCAGCGGCAATACCACCTGCCAGTTGTTGGAGTGAGGCATTGATGCTCATAAAAGCGCCCCGGTCCTGCATTTCGGGTACGGCCGTTATCAGTGCCGTTGACGGCGTCATCCGGCCCAATATGCCCGCCATCATCAGGATGTTTATAAGCACCACCAGCCAGAAAGGAATCACGCCCAGATTTGTATACACCAACACAATAAGCATCATCCCAACAGTAGCCGTTGCAAAAATGGTATACTTATCTTTCTTATCACTCAGTTTTCCAATAAACGGCATGATCAGCAGGGCACTGATGCCGGAAATCATAAAAAGCAGCGGCAGCTGATGCTCCGTTACTCCCTGATTATTGATAGCAAAGGCGCTGCCGAAAGGCATCATCATAAATCCGCCGATGGACAGCAGCGCCGTGGTACCAAAACCAATCCGGTATTGCCTTTTTGAAAACGTGTTCCATAAATGCCGGAACGCCGAATGATCATGCTGCAACGCCAGATGTTTATTGATGGGCTTTAATTTCCACGAAACCAGCACTAAAATAATTACCGCCATACCCGCAATCCACAAAAAGGCACTGTGCCAGCCCCAGCTGTTGGCAAGGAACAATCCAACCGGAATGCCCAATACCTGGCTGGCACCAAATCCCATTTGCACAAATCCCATCACCCGTCCTCTTTGCTGCAGTACAAAAATATCGGTAATGATGGCCATAGAAATGGAACCGATCACTCCACCAAAAAGCCCGGTTATAATGCGTGCTGCAATCAGCATCGGATAAGAGCCGGCCATGCCACATAAAAAAGTGCCCGCTATAAAACCGGTGTAAAAAAACAGGAAGATCTTCTTACGATCAAACCGGTCTGCATATCCTGCAGCCAGCAGCCCCGAAAGTCCGGCACTGAACGCATAACTGGAAACTGCAATACCAAACTGGGAAGTGGTCAATCCCATCGACTTCATTAAAATATCCCCCATGGGCGACATAACCATAAAGTCGAGTACCACGGTGAACTGCGTCATCGCCAGTATAAAAATAACCAGTTTCTGGTAACCCGAAAGCGGCACCAACTCCGCCGTATTTTGTTGCATTTGTATGATTTTTAATTAACGGAACTACTCATTAGTCCAGCTCGGCACATTCAAAGCCCGCTTCCTGCAGCAACGTCTTAACTTCCTTTGCAGTTATGGTAGCGGCCACCACCCGGAGTACACAATCCGAATCCTGCTGATCAACGTTAAAAGCCAACAGTCCCTCCCGGTTTTCCAATAAGCGTTGTACCCGTTTTTTATTACGGACGGTTCTGATATTGGTTTTAAAAACCAGAATATGACTCAGATCGTTGCACATAGGCTTTATTTTTTACTCACAGAAGGGCTCAATGCGTCCAGTACCATTTCCAGGGTTTGAAGCATCAGCTCTTTTGTAAATACAAATTTTCTTCCACCCAATGAACTGCCCTGGCTGTGAAAGCGCAGCAATGTATAGAGCGGTCCATATACAATACTCCAAAATGCTTCAACCGGCATGGGTTTCAACTCCCCCCTGTCAATGGCATTTTGAACAAAAGCGCTCATTGCATCCTTAAAGACCCGGAGCTTTTTTTTATCCATGCATTCACCATAAGGCGAATGGCGGATGATTTCGGCACACATTGCCTCTAACGGGTATTTCAGGTAAAACTGTGAACGGTTTTCCCATTGTTTCCGGATCCCCTCACGAAACCGCATCTCCGGTGAAAACCCGCTCAACAGCGCATCCATGTGCCGGCTCCCCACATCATCTCCCAACTTCCGGATCAGATCATCCTTATCCTTATAATAGATGTATAATGTTGCCACCGATATATTACAGGCGCCGGCCAGTTTGTTCATGCTGAAGCCTTGAAGCCCCTGTTCCACCAGCATTTGAATGGCCGTATCCCGTACCAGGCGTTCCTTATTTAAATCGCGTCCCCTCATTACAGGCGCAAAAATAGGAAACAAAAATTAATAAGTGAGCGTTCATTCACTTTTATTTTATCTAACCCAGGGCTACTTCCATATTATCGTTGTATATGCCTCTGGTGATCTACCTTCGAAGTTTTTTTGTAGTAATGGTCAGCCGCACTATTGATCAAGCCCCAATTGTTTCCGGAAATCAATGTTCACCTGGTACTGTTCCTCAACCGGTATGATCTTCCTTGAGTTTTTGTTTATATCCTTTCCTTCTTTTGTCCATAAGAACGGATAAAAATTAAACACGTTATCACCCTCAAGGCCGGACACATCATTTCTCCAGCCCGTCCATCGGTTTCCCTGATAAAATTTTTCCAGGTCGCTGTTAAAACAAAAATGCAGGAAATCGGTATAGCCAATACCCAATGGCTCATACTCCAGGTTGTCCGGAGATAAATAATATATTTTCCCGGCATCTTTACCTAGTGCACCGCCATTCAACAGGAAAAATCCACCAATGGCATCATCCGCGATCAGTAAAAATGCGGGCGGTTCGCCGTAATCTTTAAACGATTTTCCTTTATTCCAGCGGGGCAGACTGCGCTTCAGCTTTTCACTACCCGATCCCAGGATCCGGATCCAGCCATCGTCGATCAGCAGGCCGCCGGTTTCATAAACAAGCGCTCCCATCGGCGACCGGGTGGTCACCTGCAGCTTCAGCAATGCGTCTTTCGCCCGGGCGGTATCCGCCGGTAAAATCGCCACTTTATTTTTTGCTTTTTTGATCCAATCCTGCACCAGGGGCCATGCGGGCTCGGTGGTATTAGTCAGTTCTTCAATCGGTTTCATATTCTTTTGAGCGGTTGTTGTTAAAGTAAAGATCATTAATGTCGCGAGCAACAGAAGACGTAGGCTATTACGCGTTTTTACCATAAGCGTATATTATACTATTGGCATCTGGCGCCGGCACTAAAATAGTTTATTTATTTTATTGAAAAAACAGATCGTTATATGCTATGCCAGGATCTGTGCTGCCGTACAAGTGTGCGACGCAACCCGGCTCCATAGCATTCCTGCAGCCGGGCTCATAAACCATTAAAATTATCTGCTGCTGCCCCGCACTACCAGCGCCCCTTTACAAATGGTCATATCTGAATGATGCACCGGGTACTTCTTGCTGAGCAGATCCAGCATATATTTTCCCGCGATCACTCCTATTTCATAGGGCCTTTGTGCATAGGAAGTCAACCCCGGTTCGATGATCGATGCAGCCGGATCATCACCAAAACCGGCCACAGCCATTTCATGCGGAATCTTGATTCCCTTTCGCTTCAGTAGCTCAATCAGCTTTACCGCACCGGCATCATATATGGTACAAATACCGTCCGGCGGATGTTTTAAGCTGAGCCAACGTTCCAGTGCCGCTGCTACCTGGTCGTGCAGGAACTTTGTATGCACCACCAGTTCTTTATCAAACGGAATACCGTGCTGCTGCAAGGCTACCTTGTATCCATTTACCCGCAATTTGCTGGCCAGCAGCTGTCGCGGCCCGGCCAGCAGCGCAATCCGTTTTTTCCCTTGTTCAATCAGGTGCTGCGTGGTGGTATAAAGCCCGTTAAAATCGTCTTCCACCACTTTAGGAATAGGCAGTTCCGGGCAGATGCGGGCAAAAGACACCAACGGATAGCCTTTGCCATGCAGAAGCTTAATGTGTTCAAAATCTTTTGTATCACGGGTATGACAAACAATAAAGCCATCCACCCTGCTTAGCATCAAGGCTTTTATATTTTCCTTTTCTTCCAGCGGCGACTCATCCGACTGCGCAATCACGATCCGGTAACCGATGCGGCTCACCGTGTGCTGAATACCACTTACAATGGCCGCAAAAAAAGGCTTCTGGATATCCGGTATCACCACTCCTAATGTACGCGACTCGTTCCGGATCAATCCCAATGCCAGCATATTGGGCTGGTAATCCAGCTCCTTTGCTTTCTTCAATACCGCCTCTCTTGTTTCCGGCAGGATATTGGTGCTGTTGGTTAACGCACGGGAAACCGTAGACTTGGAAATGCCCAGCTCACGGGCAATATCGATGATCGTTACCTGATGATTTTTCATCTATCCTCTTTTATACGTTATCAATGCTGCCAGACCTGCAGCGGCATGCTCATCCGGAAGTGCCATATAGCAAACCCTCCATCTGCAAAACAACCATTTTGATCATTAAAAACAAAATCGCCGCGTCTTGCTGAAAGATACGAAATTGTGGGAACGGTTGCGGGAATGTTCCCGCGTAAATTACAAGACAATTCATTGTTTTATCCGGAACAGGGCAATAGATTAGCAGAAAATTATTTGTCATATGAACTCGATCGAAGAAGAAAAACGGGAGCTGCCGGTGTATGCCCGCCCGGAAGTACTGGTAGTGGGTGCCGGTCCTGCTGGTATTGGTGCAGCCATTGCCGCTGCAAGAAATGGCGCGAAAGTAATACTGCTGGAACGTTATGGTTTCCTGGGCGGCAACCTGACCATTGCAATGGTAAACCCGATGTTTACGTTCCATGATGTAAAAGGCAAACAGGTGATCCGCGGTATTGCGGGCGAGCTGGTGAACCGCCTGGTAGCACTGAAATCCTCACAGGGACATGTTACTGATCTTACTTTTGATAATGCCTCCATGACCCCCTTTGATCCGGAGGGAATGAAATATCTTTTATTCCAGATGGCGCTGGAAGCTGGTGTGGAATTACTATTGCATACCTGGGCCGTTGGCGTGCAAAAAGAAAACGGCAATGTAACCGCGGTTATTATTGAAAACAAATCAGGCCGCCAGGCCATTTGTCCGCAGGTGATCATCGACTGTTCTGCAGACGCAGATGTTGCCGCCATGGCCGGAGCGCCCTTTGTAAAAGGCCGTGAAGAAGACGGTGCCATGCAGCCGGTGACCTTGTTTTACCGGATCGGCGGCATTGACATGACAGCGCTCAGAAGCTGGATGAAACATAACCGCGACCTGCTGAAAGATTCGCCTACTGACGAAGAGATCGATTCCAGCGAAGCCATTGCCTTCCTGGGATTAAAGGAACTGGTAAAAAAAGGAATGGAAAGCGGCGAGTTTCCTAAAGATGCCGCACCGAGAATCTTATTTTATCAATTACCGATGGAAGGCCAGATCGCAGTAAATGCCACAAGGCTCCAGGGCATCGACGGTACCAATGCGGCCGATCTTACCCGGGCTGAAATAGAGACCCGCTCCCAGGCCTGGCAGATCCATCATTTTCTGAAAAAACATGTAGGCGGATTTGAACAATCCTATATCCTGGATACCGGTGTGCAGGTAGGCGTACGTGAAACCCGGCATATAAAAGGCGATTATAAACTCACCGAGCAGGATGTACTTTCCAACCGGGCCTTTGAAGATGGCATTGCCTGTGGTACTTTTGCCATCGATATTCATCCGCCGGAAGGTGAACAACAGATCTTCACCGGATCCGGAAAAGCTGTTTATGAGATCCCCTACCGGAGCTTATTACCAACCGGTCTCAACAATGTGCTGGTGGCCGGCCGGAGTATTTCAGCTACGCATACTGCCTTTGGATCGGCACGGGTGATGGCTACCTGCATGGGTATCGGGCAGGGTGCCGGTGTAGCCGCAGCGGCGATGGTTAAAGCAAAACTAACCAGCCGCCAGGTGGATACAAACGCATTAAGGGCAGCGCTGATCCGGCAGGGACAATACCTGATCGGTATGGATGATACCATGGAAGCGGATCCCGGCCTGGTGCTTAACAAGGGCGAAGGCTCCGGCGCCACGGCGAGTCATTTTAATCCTTTTAAAGATATTGAACATGGATAAAAGCAACGGGAATTTAAGGTGGGGCATCGGCGCATTGCTGTTCTTTGTATCAGCCCTCAATTATCTGGACCGCCAGGTGCTGTCGGTACTGGCTCCTTCCATCCAGAAGGAGCTGCGGTTGTCGGATATTGACTATTCCTATATCACCTCTTCCTTCTTGCTCAGTTATACCATTATGTATGCCATCAGCGGCCGGCTGGTAGATCAATGGGGCACGCGCAAAAGCCTGCTGTGGTTTGCCGGCAGCTGGTCTGTAGCCAACGTGCTGCATGGCTTCGCCAAAACCGTGGCCCAGTTCTGCGGTGCCCGTTTTTTGCTGGGCGCCGCAGAAAGCGGAAACTTTCCCGCCGGTGTAAAAGCGGCGGCGGAATGGTTCCCTTTAAAAGAGCGTGCACTGGCCATCGGGCTGCTGAACGCGGGTTCATCGGCCGGTGCCGCGGTAGCCGCTCCGCTGGTAAGTTTTATTACTATTGCCTGGGGCTGGCAGTCCGCCTTTGTAGTAACCGGTCTGATCGGTTTTATATGGGTGTATTGCTGGTGGAAATATTATTACACGCCGCAAACCCATCCGCGCATCTCAAAAGAGGAACTGCAATATATCGAAGGCGATGCAGAACCGGAACCCACGAAAAAAAAGATCAGCATTGGCCAGTTGTTGCGCATGCGGCAATCCTGGGGTTGTTTTGTAGCGCGCATCTTTATTGATCCCTGCACCTATTTCCTGATCTTCTGGATTCCCAAATATTTACAGGAAGAACAGGGGATGACGTTGAACCTGGTGGGTTATTTCGCCTGGATCCCCTACCTGGCGCTGGCCATTGGCACCATTGCAGGGGGCATCATTCCGCGACGGCTCATCAACAACGGCTGGTCATTGAACCGTTCCCGCAAAACCGTAATGCTGACGGCCTCCCTGCTGATCCCCCTTTGCTGTGTGCTGCTGTTTACATCGCACAGCCTGACTATTGCCATACTGGCGATCACCGGCGTGATGTTCGGACATGGGTTATGGGGAAATATTACCATTCCTGCAGAAGTCTTTCCAAAATCGGTACAGGGAACCCTTACCGGGCTGGGTGGCACGCTGGGCGGATGCGCATCGATCCTTACGCAATTTGCCATCGGGTGGACGGTTCAGAACGTTTCGTACACACCGGTTTTTATTGCGGTAGGACTGATGTACCTGCTCACTTTTTTTGGCGTACAACTACTGATCGGCAAACTGGGTCAGATCATCAAATTATAAAAAGCTGTAAGGTCTTTTAGCCTTACAGGTCTAACGATTGCAACATTAACATTGATCACCAAAATTATGTCCATATGATAAAAAAGATCCTGCATTATGCCCGGAGCCCGATATTGGGCTGCTTACTGGCATTCCTTTTCACTTCACTGACAGCAAACGCCCAGCAAAAAAAAGCAGTGAGCGGAAACGTTACTGCCGCTGCGGGTGGCCCGCTGCAAGGGGTATCTGTTACGGTAAAGAACAACCCGCTCCAGGGCACCACCACCGACGAGCAGGGAAATTTCCGGCTGGAAACCACTCCCGATGCCGTACTCATCATTTCTGCCATCGGCTATCTTACACAGGAGCAGTCACTGGATGGCCGCACCGTGCTGAACCTTAGCCTGGAGCCGGATACCAAAGGGATGGAAGAAGTGGTGGTGATCGGTTACGGCACCACCAGGAAGGTGAACCTTACGGGTGCGGTATCGGCCGTTTCCGGTGAAGATATGGCCAAACGCCAGGTAGGACAAACTTCCATGGCCCTGCAGGGCGTGGCACCGGGTGTTACCGTAACACAAAGTACCGGTCAGCCCGGTGTGGACGGTGGCACCATCCGCATCCGCGGTATCGGTACGCTTAATAATTCCAATCCGTTGGTGCTGGTAGACGGTATCGTGATGTCGATGAACGCGGTAGACGTATCTTCTATTGAATCGATTTCCGTATTAAAAGACGCGGCTTCCGCTGCCATCTACGGATCGCGTGCTGCCAACGGTGTGATCCTCATCACCACCAAAAGAGGAAAGAAAGGAAAATTTTCATTTTCGTATGACGGGTATGTAGGTAAACAAAGCGCTACAGACCGGCCCAAGATGGTAAACGGACTGGACCATATGCTGCTGATCAATGAGGCACATACCAATGTGGGGCTCAGTCCGCTGTATTCCGAAGAATACATCAACAACTACAAAACCAATAAAGACAGCAAGCCGGATCTGTATCCCGACACCGACTGGCAAAAGGAAGTGCTTTCCGGCAGCGGCATTCAGACCAACCATGTCATTGCACTTTCCGGCGGTACCGAAAGGGTACAGTTCTTCGGCAGCTTTGGTTACCTGAACCAGGGCGGACTGATCGACGACGTCAGCTTCCGGCGTTACTATGCCCGGTTAAATACCAACGTGCAGATCTCTCCAAAGCTCAGCGGATCCTTTGATGTATTCCTGGTGAACAACGACCGCAAATCGGTATCCCAGTTTCCCGGGGGCTCCGGCGCTGCATTGGGCAGCACCACGGGTACCGCATTGATCTTCGCACTGATGAACAAACTGCCGGCTATACAAGCGGTGAAATATTCGAACGGGCAATGGGCAGAAGGACAGAATGGGGTGAACCCCGTTGCCATTATCCGCAACGGTGGCTTCTGGCGGGAGACCAGCTATCCCATATCCGGCAATTTTTCCTTAAGCTATAAACCCTTTGAGTTCTTAACCGGTAAGATCAGCTTTGCACCCACATACTCCCAACCCAACGTACGCTCCTTTGTAAATGTGGTAAAAACCTACGATCCCAACGGCACATTGCGTTTTACCGTTCCCGGTGTAAACACGATGGATCAAAGTACAGCGCAGGATAAGACGAACCAGCTGGAAGCTACGCTGACCTTCTCCAAAAATATCAGCAAACACTCCCTGGGTGCGCTGGCCGGTTACCAGTATTATACCGGTTCCAACAGCGGTTTCAGCGCCTTCCGCGATAATTTTTTATTTCCCGATTATCCCGTGCTTTCCGGTGGTTCTTCTGCCAATATGAAGAACGGCGGTTATGCTACGGAATGGGCACTGATCTCCTATTTCGGAAGGATCAATTACGCATATGACAACCGGTACCTGCTCGAGGCCAACCTCCGGTATGATGGTTCCTCCCGTTTTGCTGCCGGCAACAAATGGGGCACCTTTCCCTCCTTCTCCGCCGGCTGGCGCATCTCTGAAGAACCATTTATGGCTGCCACCCGAGACGTGTTAAGTGAACTCAAATTAAGAGCTTCCTGGGGAAGACTGGGCAACCAGGAGATTGGCAATAACTATCCCTTCGCCCCCACCGTGTACCTCGATCCGAAATATATTTCCAACGGACAGATCCAGAACGGTGCGGCGATCATGAACCTGGCCAATACCAATATCTCCTGGGAAACCACGGAGATGAGCAATATCGGACTGGATGCGCGTTTACTCCGCAACCTGTCGGTGTCTTTTGATTATTATTACAAAAAAACAAATGGCATCCTGCTGGAGCTCAGCATTCCCAAAACCATGGGCGTAGCGGCACCTTTCCAGAACGCGGGTGTGGTGGAGAACAAGGGCTGGGATTTTCAGCTGAACTATTCCAATACCGCACATGCGTTTAAATACGGAGCCACTTTTACTTTGTCGGATGTAAAGAATAAAATACTCGATATTAAAGGCATCCAGCAAACCGGAACCATCGTAAACCGCGAAGGGTATCCCATTAACTCCCTGTACCTGTTAAAATCGATGGGTCTGTTATCTTCTGCAGATTTTGATGCCGGTGGCAAGTACCTGTATGCGCAACAGTTTGGAAAACTGGGACCCGGCGATATCCGTTATACAGATGTGGTGGCAGACGGTATCATTAACGGTAACGACCGCCAGGTACTGGGCAGCACCATTCCCCGCTTTACATACAGTCTCAATTTGAATGCAGATTATAAGGGCATCGATTTTTCCATATTCCTGCAGGGCGTAGGCAAACGCGATGGTTACCTCACCGGTAATGCCATCACCCCCTTCCTGTCCGGAGGTACCGCCTACGAATATCAGAAAAACCGCTGGACCAAGGAAAACCCGGATCCCAATGCTGTTTTTCCCCGGTTTGCATTTGGGGAAACCAATAATACCCAGATCTCCGATTTCTGGATGAAAAGCGCTGCCTACCTGCGGGTGAAGAATGTACAGCTGGGCTATACCATTCCCAAACAGCTATTGCAAAAAGCCGGTATCAGCCAGCTGCGGATCTACCTTTCCGGTGAAAACCTGTTTACGGCAGACAAATTCTGGCCGGGCTGGGATCCGGAGATAGATGCCGCCAGCAATGGGGCCTACTATCCGCAGGTAAAAACCTATAACCTGGGTATCAATCTCAAATTCTGATAGCGGTATGCTTTATACAAAGCACCCGGTAGCTATTAAAAAAATAAAACGATGCAGATGAAAAAGATTTGTTTTTTATATATCATACTCCTGATGACGGCCTGCACACGGGAACTGGACAAGCTGCCCCTGGATGCCCCGTCTACAGAAACCTTCCCGGCTACAGAGTCTGAAATGCAGGCGGCACTGGTAGGTTGTTTTAGTCCGTTAAATTTACGGTTTGGCGAAAATCCATATGCCATCTGGTTCGAAATGTATTCCGATATTGCGGCCAACCGCGATGTGACACCCAATGCCTCCTGGGGCACACCCACCGCAGGCGATGTGAATACGATCTGGAACACGATGTATACTGTGATCTCCCGTTGCAATTTCCTGCTGGATCATATGGACCGGGTGGTGGGCGCCTCCGATCAGTCAAAAGCAAAAGTGACCGGCACCGCGCGATTTCTTCGGGCTTATTGTTATGGTATCCTGTCTCAGCTCTATGGTGATGTACCGCTGGTGACCAAAACCCTCAGCCTGGAGGAAGCGTATATCGGGCGCACGGCAAAGAAGGCGGTTGTAGATTTTATACTTACTGAATTTAAGGAAGCAGCGGCACTACTTCCCGCCACCAACCAGCCCAACACGATGAACGTATCTTCCGGAGCCGCATGGGCACTGGCTTCCCGCATAGCCCTTTACAACGAACGCTGGACCGATGCCATTGAAGCCGCACAAAAAGTCATGGCCCAGGAAGGAACAGAATTTGTATTAAATCCCGACTACGCCACTATCGCGCTGCGCGCAGGCAAAACCTCCAAAGAGATCATCTGGGCCATACAGTTCAACTATAATGATATTTTTCATGAGACCCCGGTCTCCTTCCGTTCGCGCATGGCCAGCGGCTTCTGCAACCGCATCCCGGTACAGGCCCTGGTTGACGCTTATGATTGTACGGATGGCTTGCCGATCGACAAATCGCCCAAATATGATCCCGCACATCCATTCGACAACCGCGATCCGCGGCTGGCCAAAACCATTGCCCTGCCCGGTTCCGTTTACTACGGTTACCAGTTTGAAACACATAAGGATAGCCTGAAATGCTGGAACTACAACGTATCGCCGGCAGTACGGGTCGATAACCTGGATGCCACGCATACCTTTGCGAGCTTCTCCGGCTATTGCTGGCGGAAATATGCAGATCCAACAGAAGCACATGCCACAAGATCCGAAATCAACCCGATCGTCATGCGTTATGCAGAAGTGCTGCTCAACTACGCAGAGGCAAAAATAGAAGCCGGGCAAACCGATGAATCGATCTATACGGCCATCAATAAGATCCGTAAAAGGGCCGGCATGCCGGATATAGCTACTGGTAAAAACACCACTGAGCTGCGTTCGATCATTCGTAAGGAACGCAAAGTGGAACTGGCCGGTGAAGGATTGCGTTATTTTGATATCATCCGCTGGAAGATCGCAGACCGGGTATTGAACGGGCCCTGCTATGGCCGCAACCCAAGAGGATTCCTTTCTGCAGCACCTGTCATCGACGCCAACGGCACACCGGATTATACCAATGTGCCCGATAAGGACAAAATGCGGGTGATACAGGTACGCACCTTTATCAACCCCGCCAATTACGTATGGCCGATTCCGGATATCGAGATTCAGACCAACAAAAAACTCACGCAAAATCCCGGGTATTAATGTTATTTATTCTGTCATTGTATTGATCAGCTCATGCAAGCAACCCATAAAACAATACGGTTCTTCTTTTTCCGCAAGCCGCTGCTGGTGCTGTTTTTTACAGCGGTGCAATTATGCGGTAACGGCCAGGAAAAAACAACAGTCACCATTACCATCCCCCAAAAACCTGCGCCTGTAGATCCGATGATCTATGGTCAGATGCTGGAGAACGTAAACGACAGCATGATCTACGGCGGCGTAACCGATCTCCAAGGGAATGAGCAAAAGCAGGTGATTCCCTTATTAAAAGACCTGCAGATACCGGTACTCCGGTGGCCGGGAGGAACCGTTGTGTATGAATACCATTGGCGCAATGGCATTGGGCCCCGCTCCTTACGGCCCGTGGTGCCTACTCTTGCCTGGCAGGGAAAAGAAAACTACCAGTTTGGCACCGATGAGTTCCTGCAATGGTGCCGGAAGATTGGCACCACACCGTATATCAACCTGAATATGGGGACGCATCCGCTGTATGGCAGCACGCTCCGGGAGGCACTGGAATGGATCGAATATGTAAACGGACCGGAGGACTCAAACCTGGGAAAACTGCGGGCATACAACGGGCACAAAGTCCCCTACGCGGTTAAATACTGGGGCATTGGCAATGAGAATTACCTGCCCAGCCGGGCCGCCAGGGTACAGGATCCGGATACCGTATATGCAGAACGGCTTCGCCTGTGGGCATCGGTCATAAAAGAACGTTTCCCTGCGCTAAGCCTTCTTGGAATTGGTCATACATCCGGCTGGAACGATACCGTGCTGGCGCGGGCCGGAAAGTATATCGATTTTTTAACGCAACACTATTATGTAAATGCCAAAGTAAAGGAAGGGTTGTTACAGGATCCGGCAGCAACCCTGTTTGCACCGGCTAAAATGGAAGCGCATTTAAAACTGTTGGGTGCTCGGCTCACTGAAATGAATCAAGCCCTGGGGCGCGTAAACAATCCTGTCCGCCTGTCGGTAGATGAATGGAATGACCGGCATGGCATTTATGACGGAAACAGTTACCGGTTCTCCCGCCAGTCCGTAAGAAAACAGTTTGATGTAGCCGTGGCAGCCGGTATGCTCAATGTGTTCATACGGCAAAGCCCGGTAGTGGGCATGGCCAACTATATCTTCCCGGTGAATGCGCACGGACTGATACGCACGGTGGGCGCCGATGATGCATTCCGTACGCCCCTTTACTACCTGTTTAAACAATACCGCGAAAAAATGACCGGGTATAAAATAGCTGTAACTTTAAATGGTCCGGGTATGGATACCAAAAATGCACAACTGAACATTACAGGCGATTGCGATGAAGTAGTAATGGGCAGCGCGCCATTGACCTTTATCGATGCAGCAGCGGTCATAAATGAGGAACGGCAGATCCATATCGCATTGGTGAACCGGTCGGCGGACAAAGCCCAGGAAGCCATCATTACCCCACCTTCCGGTTATAAGGCTGTTCAAACCTGGGAGCTGGCGCACAAAAACATCAATGCTTCCAATGAGGCCGGCAACCGGGTTGAAATTGTGCCCCGGGCAAAATCGGTGCAGCAAAAAGGGAACCGTATCAACATCCGGCTGCTACCCTGCGCCGTTGTCATGTTGCAGCTGATCGCAGAATGATAATAGCACTTGTTCTCAAAAAAAAAATAGAAGGAACCGATAAACGAATAATTGTAAAGAAACCAATAATGCAAAAAACAAAAATAGCGGCAGGCATCGCCCTTATGATATGGATGACCGGCTTTGGAACGGCAACCGCACAAAAAACCCGGGTAACCATCACTATTCCGGAGCAACGCATACCGATCGATCCGATGATTTACGGGCAGATGCTGGAAAATGTAAACGACAGCGTGATTTATGGCGGTGTTACAGATGGTAATGGGAATGTGCAGCCGCATATTACAAAGCTGCTAAAGGAACTGGACATCCCCGTTATGCGCTGGCCTGGGGGCACCGTTATTCATGAATACCGCTGGCGCGACGGGATCGGGCCACGCCGGTTACGCCCGGTAGTAAGCACCTATGCCTGGAAGGGAAAAGAGAACTACCAGTTTGGGACCGATGAATTCCTGAACTGGTGTAAAGAAATCAATACACAGCCGTATATCAACTTCAATATGGCCAACCACCCGCTGTATGGCGGCACGCTTTGGGAGGCAATGGACTGGATCGAATATGTGAACGGCACTGCCGATACCACCAATGGCGGCCGGCTGCGGGCGGCTTATGGTCATAAAGAACCGTATAATGTACAATACTGGGGCATTGGCAATGAGAACTACGGTCCCTGGGGCCGGCATAATGTGGAAACGGCCGCGGAGTATGGCAACCGGCTGGCGCTGTGGGCTGGCACCATTCGTAATAAATATCCCGGGCTGCGCCTGCTGGGCGTAGGCCATACGCTGGATTGGAACAGAACCGTGCTGGAAAAAAGCGGGAAGGACATCGACTTCCTTACCCAGCATTATTACGTGGTGAGTAAATTAAAAGATGGTAACATCCAGAACCCGGAACACACCCTTTTTGCACCTTCAAAAATGGAAGCACACCTGCGCTCCCAGGGCAACCTGCTGGCCATTTATAATAAAGACAGGGCCAACAACCCGATACGCTTGTCTATAGATGAATGGAACAACCGCCATTCCGTTTTACAAAACAATGAATACAAGTTCACCCGCCAATCGCCCCGTCGCCAGTTTGATGTAGCCGTGGCGGCCGGCATGCTCAATGTGTTCATTCGTCAAAGCCCTACTGTGGGCATGGCCAATTATATCTTCCCGGTAAACGGGCATGGGCTCATTCGCACGGTAGGTACCAGCGATGCGTTGATAACACCGCTCTTCCACCTGTTTAAACAATACCGGCAATGGATGACCGGTGCAAAGCTGAATGTAACCGTAAATGGACCAGGCATCAGCGGAGCCATTGCCGCACCTACAATTGATGGCGATTGCAAGGAAGTACAAATGAACAACGAACAGCTGGCCTATATTGATGCGGCAGCAGTACAATCCACGGAAGGAACTGTTTATGTATCCCTGGTCAACCGTTCTTCAAACACGCGCCGCAACGTAGCGGTTGCGCTGCCGGATGGTTATCGTGCCGTTGAACGGTGGGAGCTGCAACATACCAACATCAATGCCTTTAACGATCCGGAGAACCGGGATGTGCTGGTTCCCAAAATCCGCAAAGTAAGCGGTAAGAAAGGCGGCTATACGGCAACACTGCTCCCCTGTGCAGTGATGCTGCTGAAGCTGGAGAAGAAGTAAGCATTAAAAAAAGGAGGCATTTGGTTACAAGGGCTACCAGTGCGACATATTGTCCATCTTAAAACACACGCAACATATCTTAGCCCCCCTTTCAACAGACTCCACTGCCTTGCGTTGTCGCACCAGTCACCGCAGCCCCGGATTGCAACTGCAACTTATAAATTGTTAATCCGCTATCTTTTTAACCGCTAAATTTGTGACAGGTTTATTTTATTAAACCTTTGTAAAGATGGCCACCGGTAACAAAATTTTTATACTACTTTCCGGGATATGCTGCATGGCGGGTTGCGCCACTATGCAACATACCGATCTTTATTTTGGGCGGAACATTCCCGATGGCGGCCAGGTAACGGAGCAGCAATGGAAAGCATTCAGCGATAGCATCATTACACCGGCCTTCCCCGAAGGATATACCGAATCCGATGCACAAGGTAAATGGATGGATACCGAAAGCCGGGAAACGATCGCCGAAGACACAAAACGGATCACCGTAATTGGTAAACGCAGTGCCAAAAGGAACGGCCAGCTCAATCAAATCACACAGGCGTATATCCACCGCTTCCACCAGCAGGCCGTGCTGCGGGTAGATACAAAGATCCGGTACCGGCTGATCACAAAAAAAAATACCCATTAAACAAGTGCCGGACACCGCGTCCAACACCTTATACCCGGATCAGGTTTCACCAAACGAAACCGCAACCGTTTCCCTGCCCGCCAGATCAAGATCACCGGTAGTAAACGGAGGCGTGCAGTACGGCCGGGCTGGATGTTCAAGCAGCAGCGCCATTTCAGTGGAAAAACCAAGTTGATACCCCATCTGATCCACAGTTGTCATAAAAACATGATCATATTCCCGGTCAGCATCCGGAACAAACAAGAGCACCTGTTTGCCGGCGCTTTCTGCAGTCATCCACAGATCCGTTAGCCGGGTGGTGGTCCAGCCCATGGCATAAAAGCGCCGGTTATATCCTTTGGGGTAATTCAGATAATTTATAAAAGAGCAAAAGATGTCAAACGAAACATCATACGGAAAGGTTATGGCAAACTGCTGGTCCGTTATTCTTGTCACCACTGGTATCACCTGCAGCATTTCCCGGTTATGCCACCCGCAAAAATCCCGGATGATTCGTTTTATGAGGTCTTCATGCATCCCCTCCGCAACAATCAGTTTATCATTGGGAACTTTATCTCTAGGCAACATCCCGTCAGAGGCTTCTCCTTGCTCTGCCCTATCCCGCATGCGCCGGGTCCTCAACTCCAGCCGGTCAAAGATCAGCAGCAAGGTAATCATCAAGATGATGGCCAGGATCAGGTAGGGATGTTTCATATAAACGATACACTGTTTTGGTAAAATTACTGTTATCCCATCAACTTCTGAATGGATAGTGAAAACAGCAGACGAATCACCTTTTTCATTATCGGATACTTTGCAGTTCATTTTCAACCGCAAGGAACGCAAGGTTCCGCGAAGGCCTCGCAAACGCATCCAATAGCGCCATCCCTTCATTGCGGATTCTTGGCGCACTTTGCGTTAAAAACAATCCAAAAAATATGGTGCGCTCCATATTACACCTAATACGGATATTGAGCAATAACAGGCATCACTTTCCATTCTTCCAGTTCCACCATTTTAGTTTATCCGTCTCCCGCATATGCGGAGGGGTTTCCGCAAAATATACCGCACACCGAAACACATAGAGCAGGCACCGGTCCTGCACGCAGCCAACAAAGTGGTTCGATGCATTGTAAAGCTGCTCCGGATCCTGCCCTTTTAAATCTTCAATACGCCGGATGCCAATATTGTACAGGTCCGCAGCGATCGATTTTCCCACGCCCGGTATTTGGGTCAACTCTTTTATAATAAATACTTTTTCCATTATTTCGTTTAGAAGATTTATCCTCCGGGATATTATTGATTTACCATTTTATTTAAGTCTCCAACCGCACCATCCTGCTTTTGACTATACCCTTCAAGCGACGCGGTTCCCGGCCGGTTGTCCTTCTGGTACTTTTCCATTACCGGCAGGGTTTTCACTATCTTTAATACGGCATGAAGATCCTCCAGCTTTGTCGTTTTTGCATCGATCGCCTTTAAAAGTTCCTGATGCCTTGCGGTTACGGCGTTGTATGTTGCAAGATGATCTGCCACAAGTTGCCTGACCTTATCTTTCAGAAGAGAATCGCTGATAATGTTAGCATGTTGACCCGCTGCCTTATAATATGATTGGTTTTTCGCATCAAACTGATGAAATAAATTCGTAGAATCACTTTTGCTCTGGCTAAGCGCATCCAGTGTTGTTTCCAGCTGCTTCAACCCAGCGTCCGTCCCTGCCAGTTCACCGTAAAGACTTTCCACCAGGTCGCCATCCCCTCTTTTTGAAATCAGTTTAGCAGAAGGACTATTGTCTTCCAAGGCCTTTGGCGTATCGGCCACCGGTTGTGGTTGCACCCGGTGATGATTACAGGCGGCGAGTGTTAAAACTCCAATCGTAAATAAGCATATTCTTGTTCTCATAAGTTTGTTTATACCGCTAATATAAACCGCTTTCATAAAATAGCGAAAAACTATTCACTATTTTTGCCGGATGAAGTACCTACGCATAAACCACCTGTTCTTAACCAGTATTTTTATCCTGACCGTTTGCTCCGGTATTGCTCAAACGCCGCCATTTTACAAGGTAACGCCTTTTGAGGAGGAGGGCTATTTTTCCAAAACGGTTTTTCCATTCAACCCGGCGTTTATAAAATCAAAAAAAGTCAAGACCCTTGTATTGTACGATCAGGACAAGACCGGACGCGATTATCATTATTCTTTTGATACCAACGGAAGAACAACTGGTTTTATTACCCTGCAGCGGGAGGGCGAAAAAACAGATACCGTATTTTATACCGTTTATGGTTATACGGCTACCGGCAATACCGACTATACCGCCCAAATCGATTACCACAACGGGCTTGTAAGAACCAGTAAATATGCCTACAATGAGGAAGGAACGCTTTCCGTTATCCGGAACTTCACCCTGGACGCAGACATGCCCGGCAGGCCGCAAAAAGGCAGTATCATGAATTACCAAACAGTACCTGGCAGCTATAGGTCCCTTATAAACGGACATGCCCCTGGTGACGCTTTTTACGAAAAGCAAATCGAGGAAAATAATTTTTCATCCCGGCACTACCGATACTATACGGAAAATGGCGCCAACGCCGTAGAACAGACCGAAATATTTGATTTTAAAAAACAATACCAGGATCGGGACACCTGCAGCAGTCGTAAAACCTTTTATTATAAGAATGGAGTACCGGTACTCCTGTTTCTTCACAGGGACTGCGACGCCAAATTAACGCCTTCCGAATATTATAATTACCAGAATGGTTTACTGACGGGCATACGGGAAAACCCAAACCGGCCGGATCCCCGGAACGAGCAATACAGCTACGACAAGCATCAGAACCTGATGCGGATGGAGAATGAATGGGGCGGCCAGGTCGTAAGCACATTAACCATGACTTACGACAATAGGGTTTTTTTAAAATCCATCCAGCGCAAATCGGCGTCCGCCAAAGTAGCAGATTATTTTGAAGACCGGGTACTGGAGGTCACGTATACCTTTTATCGATAAAGCCAGATGCAACACCAAGAATAAAAAGCAGCAAATGCCGGAAATTATGGCTCATTGCATCTGACTGTCACGTATAATCCTGCTCCCTTTGGCCGGGAAACACTATACCGCTGCTCGTTGCGAAAAGAAAGAAAATCGCATAACATTATATTTATATATTTTTTATATATATTTATACTGCTAATATCCCCCCATGAAAAGGCCGTCTCCGGACGGCATCAAATACCTGATCTAAAAAGCACCAATATGAAACCAGGAAAACCTTATCTCCAATTTGTACAAACAGTAAAGAAACAGATATTACAAAGCCGCTATCAGGCAGCAAAACTGGTGAATCGCGAGTTACTTTTATTATACTTCAGTATTGGCCGCAGCCTGCACGAAAAATTGACCGCTGCCAGCTGGGGAGATAAAGTGTTGCAGCAAATCGCTGCCGACTTGCAAAAAGAGTTACCAGGTTTGCGCGGTTTTTCTTACAGGAGCCTGAAAAATATGCGGCAGTTTTATGAATGTTATCAGGGGGGTCTAATTGGGCAGTCGTCAACTGCCCAATTACCGGTCTCCTCAAAACAAAAGTCGCGTTCTTCATTAAAAAACACAATTGGGCAGTCGCCAACTGCCCAATTAGACGCTCCGTTTATTGACACCATTTTTACCGCACTTAGCTTCACCCATCATATGCTGGTAATAAACAAATGCAAAGAGTTAAACGAACGGATCTATTATATGCGGCAAGCTGTGGCCCATCACTGGACGGTGATCCTTTTACAACATCATATCGAAAGCCGCCTCTATCACAAGAAAGGGAAGTTGCCTAATAATTTTCAGAAAGCACTCCCCAAAACAATAGCCGCACGTGCTTTGGATACCTTCAAAGATGAATACCTGCTCGATTTTATTAATATCAGTCCGGAGGATGATGAACGGGTGTTTGAGAGTAAGATCATCAATAATATAAGACAGTTCATCCTGTCCCTGGGAACAGGATTTGCCTTTATGGGCACGCAGTACCGGCTGATGGTTAACGAAGAAGAATTTTTTACTGACCTGCTGTTCTTTAACCGCGTATTGCAGTGCCTGGTGGCGATTGAATTAAAAAAGGGCAGGTTTAAACCTGAATACGCAGGCAAGCTTAATTTTTACCTGAACCTGCTGGACGACCAGGTAAAGCTTCCCCACGAACATAATAGCATTGGTATCATCCTTTGCAAAGAAAAGAATAATAAAGTCGTGGAATATGCCTTTAAAAGTATGCACAATGCAATGGGCGTTGCCACCTACAAAACCAGTAAACAGTTGCCGGCCCGTCTGAGAAAAATATTACCCGATGCCGATGCCTTGAAAAAATTATTGTAGAAAAAACCGGCACCATCTTTATCAAAAGCTAAAAAACATCCTGACATACTGTTGTCACTTCCCTGTTTTAGCTTCGGTCCTCCAAATAAAACAGCAGCGTTTCGTAGCAATTATTTTACACAAATTAAACAAAGCAATTATTTGGTTTATTAGTTTTTTGAATTACTTTTGGGCCGGAACAAAAAAATCAGGTTACCTTTTTTAAAGAACAGTATTAAGCAATACGCAGGTGCTTTGTCTACAATTACAACACTTTAAGGAAGTAACTACCAATGGGTTGGCACTAACAAACGTTTGAGCTGGAAGCATTTCAAAAAAAATTTGGAAGTAGCTTCAAAACACCGTTAACTTTGCTAACACTGTTAGGTAAATTTATTTTTTATGAGTGTAGCAGAGCGCAAATTGAGAGAAAAAGAAATGATCCGGAAGAAGATCATCGATGCAGCTTTGCAGCTGGTAAAGAATGAAGGCTGGGAATCGTTGTCCATTCGAAAGATCGCAGATGCCATCGAATATAGCGCACCCGTGATCTACGATCATTTCGCCAACAAGGAGGCCATTCTTTTTGAGATTTCGCAGGACGGTTTTAAACTGCTGCTGTCAAATATTCACAAAGCCATCTCAAAAAAAGCGTCGCCACGGGAAGAGCTGAAAGCACTGGTAGACACCTACTGGAAGTTTGCGCTCAAGAACCGGAGCTATTTCAAACTCATGTTTGGCGTAGGCATGCCTTGTTGCGGAGAAGGAAAGATGAAAACAGAATTTGGAGCCTTACAGGATATAATTTATGAAATCATAAAAAAAATAATCGTTGAAAAGAAAACCAATATTGAATCCGCGTGTTATAAAACGCACGCTTTCTGGTCGGCAATACATGGTTTTACTTCAATCATGATCGCAAGAAGCGCTGATGTTCCGCAAACAATGAATGTATCGGTGCTCGATCAAATGGTGGTGAACATTATAGAAAATCTTTAAGCCAAAAAAGACGACAATTCAAATAGTAATTATTTTTTAGTGCATTTCGCCTCGGGATGACAACGGGCAATGGTTGCCACTCCCTAACACGAAGAAATTGCATTATCAACAGGATCACTGGCCCCGGCAATACCCTGGGCGCCTTTCTCCGGTATGTACCCCGGCAGGATTTATATTTCTTTGACTCAAAAAACAACACTACAGATGAAAGCAAACAACCATACCATCCACACAAGCATTATTGTACCTGCGCTTATTGCGCTTTCCATATCGCTGCACAGCTGCACAAGCGGCTCAGCAAACCCCAGCCCGCAAAGCCAGGCGCCGGCACTGCCGGTAATGGGCACGCCCGTATCACCCGTAACCGTTTACCAGGAATTTTCAGCTTCGCTGGAAGGAAAGGTAAACGTGGAAGTACGGCCCCAGGTAGACGGCTACCTGGAGAAGATCTACGTAGACGAAGGCGCTTACGTAACCGCAGGGCAACCGTTATTTAAGATCAACGCCCAGTTGTATAACGAAGCGCTGAACAACGCACGTGCCAATGTACTGGCTGCACAGGCCAATGTACAAAAGGCACAGGTAGACCTGGACCGTCTGAAACCACTGGTAGATAACGCCGTGATCTCCGACGTACAGCTGAAAACCGCAAAGGCCAACTACAACGCCGCCACCGCCGCACTGGCGCAGGCCAGGGCCATGGTGGGCAACGCGCAGATCAATGTAGGTTATACACTGATCAAGGCGCCCGTAAGCGGTTATATCGGCAGCATCCCGTTCAAAACCGGTAGCCTGGTAGGCCGCGGTGAAACGCAGCCGCTTACCGTGCTGAGTGAAGTGAACACGATGTACGCCTACTTCTCCATGAGTGAGCCCGACTTCATTGCCTTTAAAAACAAGTACGCGGGCGAAACCATTGAGCAGAAACTGAAGAACGTTCCTTCTGTTGAATTGCTGCTGGCCGATAATACCATTTATCCGCAGCAAGGAAAGATCGAACTGGTTCAGGGTCAGTTTGACAAAACCATCGGCGCCATTAACTTCCGCGCGTCCTTCCCCAACCCCAATAAAATATTAAGAAGCGGCAATACCGGTAAGATCCGCCTGCCGCAGCTCTTTAACGAAGTATTGGTGGTACCACAGGAAGCTACGTTCGAGATCCAGGATAAAGTATTTGTATTTACAGTAGACAGCAGTAACAAGGTAACCAGCAAACCCATTGCCGTTTCCGGTAAAACCTCCTACTACTACTTTGTAAACAAAGGACTTTCCAAAGGCGAAAAAATCGTGCTCTCCGGCACCGGTAATTTAAAAGACGGAACGCCGATTCAGCCGCAGATCGTTTCAGCCGACAGCGTGTTAAAGGCGAATCCGATTTAGCGGGGTTTACAGGGCTGACTAAAAGTCTCTGTTTAAAACGTATTGTCATTCTGAACTTGTTTCAGAATCTATTGACAGATGCGCTTCCTTAGATGCCGAAACAAGTTCGGCATGACAAAGTAGAGACTTTTGGTCACCCCTCTCTCACAACACTTATTCTTCGCGGCACAGCACACCGCTGTAAAAGCGCCCTGATAAAGCAGCAGCCCCTGCCGCACAGGGATCTTTTACCCCCATTTTTTACGCACAGCATACTTACAACTCGATATCATGCTAAAGAAATTTATACAACGACCCGTGTTATCCACGGTAATTTCCATTATCCTGCTTTTGCTGGGTATTCTTTCACTCTTTGCGCTCCCTGTTACCCTGTTCCCGGACATTGCGCCGCCCAGCGTACAGGTTACCGCCACCTATCCCGGTGCCAACGGTGAGGTAGTAGCGCGTTCCGTGGCCACTCCGCTGGAGGAAGCCATTAACGGTGTGGAGAACATGACCTACATGACCTCCAACTCCAGCAACGACGGTACCATGACCCTTACGGTATTTTTCAAACAGGGTACCGACCCCGATATTGCTTCGGTAAACGTGCAGAACCGCGTTTCCAAAGCCGTGAATCAGATCCCCCAGGAAGTAGTGCAGTCGGGCATCTCCACCCAAAAGGTGCAGAACAGTTTTATCATGTTCACCGGGCTTTATAGTGAAGACAGCGCCCAGTATGATGAACTGTTCCTGGAAAACTATCTTAAGATCAACGTGATCCCGCAGATCCAGCGGATCCCCGGTGTGGCCCAGGCCCAGGTATTTGGTGCCAAAGACTATTCAATGCGTATCTGGCTGAAGCCGGACCGGCTGGCCGCCAACAACCTCTCACCCCAGGATGTACTGGGCGCCATCCGTGACCAGAGCCTGGAGGCCGCGCCCGGAAGACTGGGCCAGAACAGCGACGAGGTATTTGAATATGTATTAAAGTACAAGGGCAAGCTGAACCGGAACGAGGACTACGAGAACATTGTGGTAAAAGCAAATCCCAATGGTTCCGTGTTAAAGCTGAAAGACCTGGCCCGTGTGGAGTTTGGCGCCTTTACCTATAATGCCAACAGCCGGCTGAATGGCAAACCGGTAGCGGGTTTCGCTATCTTGCAAACCGCCGGCTCCAACGCCAATGATATTCTTACTGAGGTAGACCGGCAGCTGAAAGAGCTGTATACCACCATGCCCAAAGGCATCAAACCCATTACCATGTATAACTCCAAGGAGTTCCTGGATGCCTCCATCCACCAGGTAAGGGAAACATTGATCATTGCCTTTATACTTGTATTCATCGTGGTATTCATCTTCCTGCAGGATTTCCGGTCCACGCTCATACCGGCCATTGCCGTACCGGTAGCCATTGTGGGCACCTTCTTCTTCCTGCAGCTCTTTGGGTTTACCATTAACCTGTTAACGCTCTTTGCGCTGGTACTGGCCATTGGCATTGTGGTGGATGATGCCATCGTGGTAGTGGAGGCCGTGCACGCAAAAATGGAACATAAGGATATGCCGGTGCGCAAAGCCACCGTGCAGTCGATGAACGAAATCTCCGGAGCCATCATCTCCATCACGCTGGTAATGGCAGCGGTATTTGTACCGGTGGGATTTATGCAGGGCCCGGCGGGTGTGTTCTACCGGCAGTTTGCCTTTACACTGGCCATCGCCATCTTAATCTCCGCAGTAAACGCGTTAACGCTCAGCCCGGCCCTTTGTGCCCTGTTCCTCAAAAACCCGCATACACCGGGCGAAAAAGGACATCCGCACGAAAAGAAAGGATTTATGGCCCGCTTCTTTACCGCGTTCAATGCAGGGTTCCGCACCCTCACCAACCGGTATATCGGCAGTTTAAAATTCCTCATCCGCAGAAAGTGGATCGCCATTGCAGGGTTGGTGCTCATCGCCGGGGTTAGTTACTGGCTCATCAAAAAAACGCCTTCCGGCTTTATTCCTACGGAAGACCAGGGCTTTGTATTGTATGCCGTAAACACACCTCCGGGTAGTTCACTGCACCGAACCCATAAAGCCACCGCGGAAATTGATAAGATCATCAAACAGGAAGAATCGACCAATAACCTTTGGGTTATCGACGGACTGAACTTTATCAGCAGCGCCAGTGCCTCTCCTTATGCAGCCGGCTTTATCCGGCTGAAGGATGTGGACAAACGCGGCAAGCTGAAGAACCCGGATGAAATTGCGGCCACCCTTACCGGCAAGGTTACTTCGGTAAAGGACGCCAATACCTTCTTCTTCAACTTCCCCACCGTACAAGGTTTTGGTAACGTAAGTGGTTTTGAGTTTATGTTGCAGGACCGTACCAATGGTCCGCTGGAAAAGCTGGGCAATACCGCGGGAGCCTTTATCGGTGCGCTGATGCAGCGGAAAGAAATCGCGTATGCATTTACCACGTTTGCCGCCGGCAACCCGCAGTATACCATCGAAACTGATTTTATAAAAGCCAAACAATTAGGTGTATCCGTAAGCGAGCTGATGCAAACCATGCAGATCTACTTTGGTAGCAGCTTTGTGTCCGACTTTAACCGTTTTGGTAAATACTACCGCGTAATGGCGCAGGCAGATATTCCCTACCGTAAAGACCCCGCCTCCCTGGATGGTATTTTTGTAAAGAACAACCTGGGCGAAATGGTACCGGTGAAAACGCTGGTTACCTTGAAGCGGGTATTTGGTCCGGAAACCGTAACCCGTAACAACCTCTTTAATGCGGTTACCATTAACGGGGTACCCAAACCAGGCTTTAGTACCGGGGATGCCATCCGTGCCATTGAGGAAACCGCGAAGACGGCCCTGCCGAGAGGCTACTCGTATGAGTGGACGGGTATTACCCGTGAGGAACGGAGCGCCGGCAGTCAGCAGGTATATATCTTCCTGCTCAGCATCATCTTTGTATACTTCCTCCTGGCGGCCCAGTACGAAAGTTATGTGCTGCCCCTGGCGGTGATCCTTACCGTACCGGCGGGTATACTGGGTGTATTTATGTTTATCGGCTTTGCCGGACTGGAAAATAACATTTATGTGCAGATTGGGTTGATCATGCTCATCGGGCTGTTGGCCAAGAACGCCATCCTGATTGTGGAGTACGCGGTACAGCGGCGAAGAAAAGGCATGAGCCTGGTAGCCTCGGCGCTGGAAGCCTCCAGGCTGCGCCTGCGCCCGATATTGATGACCTCCTTTGCCTTTATCGTGGGTATGTTGCCCCTGGTATTTGCAAAAGGCGCCTCCGCCATCGGTAACCACTCCATCGGCTACAGTACCGTAGGGGGTATGCTTACCGGTGTGTTGCTGGGCGTGTTCATCATCCCCGTGCTATACATCATCTTCCAGTATTTGCAGGAAAAGATCGTATCAAAAAGAGCAGATGATGATGAGGATTGGGAATTGGGATAGTCGTTGCAAACACACTTATGGTCACCCTGAACTTGTTTCAGGGTCCATGTGAGCCGCGCATAGAAGCTGAAACAAGTTCAGCTTGACCCAAACTTTGTTTCGTCACCCTGAGCGCAACGAAGCGGAGCCGAAGGGTCTCCCGAATATCGGACGGTATGACAACTCAGAGATGCTTCGGCTACGTTACACTTCGCTCAGCATGACACGAACCTTGTTTCGTCACCCTGAGCGCAACGAAGTGAAGCCGAAGGGTCTCACAAATATCGGACGGTATGATAACTCAGAGATGTTTCGGCTACTTCCGCCCATGCGGGATTCGCTCAACATGACGACAGAAAGTAAATAGCATCATAAAAAGTTCTTCAAAAGGATCAAAATCAACTATGAATTATTTAAATATGAAAAGAAGACATACCCTACAATACCTGCTGCCGGTGATCGCATTATTGGTTACGGCGGCATCCTGTAAAGTAGGACAAGCATATAAACGCCCGGAAGTGCCGCTGCCACAGGAATTTCGCGCAGTGGCCACGGCCGATACCAGCAGCATTGCCGATGTGGAGTGGAAGCAGTTCTTTACAGACCCTGCTTTGCAAAGCCTCATCAGCAAGGGTGTTAGCTATAACTACGACCTGCAGATCGCGCTCAAACGCGTAGCCGCATCTGAGCAAACCTTAAAGCAGGCCAAATTGTTGCAACTGCCCCAGCTCAGCTTTAGCGTAACCGGGCAAACCACCAACCCGTCTAACAACAGTTTAAACGGGTTAAGCATCGGCAGCTTTATCAAAAAGCAGCATGTGGAAGATTTCAATGCCGCCTTTAACCTTACCTGGGAGGCCGATATCTGGGGCAAGATCCGCCGCCAGCAGGAAGCCACCATGGCCGGGTACCTGCAAACCTACGAGGCTTCAAAAGCCGTGCAAACGCAGATCGTATCCAATATTGCACAGGGGTATTATAACCTGCTGATGCTGGATGAGCAGCTGAACATTGCCAAAAAGAACCTGGCATTAACAGATAGTACGCTCCGCTTTACCCAGCTGCAGCGCAACGCCGGTGAAGTAACCACCCTTGCCGTACAACAGGTAGAGGCACAAAAGCAATCCACCGCCCTGCTCATTCCCCAGCTGGAGCAGAACATCGCCATACAGGAAAATGCACTCAGCATTTTAACCGGCAGTCTGCCCGCGGCCGTGGAGCGGGGCAAAGGACTTTTCAGCTCCGATGTGCCGCAATGGTTAACGCCCGGTATCCCTTCCGCTATCCTTAGCCGGAGGCCCGATGTGCGCGCTAAGGAAATGGAGCTCATCACCGCCAATGCAAAGGCCGGTATTGCCCAGGCCAATATGTATCCCAGCCTGTCCATTACCGCGCAGGGCGGGTTAAACTCCTACCTGGCCAATAACTGGTTCAATATACCCGCTTCCCTGTTTGGCACCCTGCTGGGCAATGTGACCCAGCCTGTGTTTCAGCAGCGCCGGTTAAAAACCGAATTGGAAACGGCCAGGATCCAGCGGGAGCAATCGGTACTGGAGTTTCGCCAGTCGGTACTCACCGCCATTGGCGAGGTATCGGATGCCCTGGTAGCTACCGAAAAATTAAAGGAGCAAAAGACCATTGCCGCCGGTCAGGCAGATACCTTGCAGCTGGCCATAAAAAATGCGCGGCTGTTGTTTAAAAGCGGTATGGCCAATTATATAGAGGTACTCTCTGCACAATCCAACGTATTGCAGTCGGAGTTGAACCTCGCCAACATACACCGTTTGCAGCTGAGCGCCGCGGTAGATTTGTACCGCTCCCTCGGCGGCGGATGGAAATAGTGCAGCACATTTTCCCTGCCGCCTTGCGCCCTTTGCGTAATCATTGCGCCTTTGCGGTAAAAAAAGGAAAATGTTTTGCGCTCCAATAAAACAATTGTTTTTATGCAAACAACTGATATTAATAATAAGCGAACAAGGGTGGTGCTCATAGCCATCCTTGGCTTACTCACCGCCATTGGTCCGTTTTCCATAGATATGTACCTGCCCGGCTTTCCGGCCATGGCAAAGGACCTGCATACCTCCATCAACACCATTGCCTATTCCCTGTCCAGCTTCTTTATCGGGCTTTGCATCGGGCAGCTCATCAGCGGACCGTTGCTGGACCGGTATGGCAGAAAGCGCCCGCTCGTCATCGGGTTGGTCATTTATATAGCCGCATCCATTGGTTGCGTGCTGGTACGCACGCCGGAAGCGTTGATCGTGTTGCGGTTCATCCAGGCCCTGGGTTGTTGCGTATCCATGGTAGCACCACGGGCCATTACCCGCGACCTGTTTCCGCTGGAAGATAATGCCAAGGTATTATCCCTGCTCATTCTGTTATTAGGGGTATCCCCCATCCTGGCGCCCACCTTTGGCAGCTACGTGGTGGCCTATTATCAATGGCAGGATGTATTTATCATCCTGGCGCTGATCGCTGCCGCTACCCTGGCCGCCGTTATTTTCCGGTTCCGGGAAAGCCGGGCACCGGACGCATCGGTATCCTTAAAACCGCGGCCTATCCTCAATGCCTTTGGCGGGGTATTAAAAAATCCACAGTTCTTTACCTATGCCTTCGCCGGTGGCATTTCCTTTGCGGGGCTCTTTGCCTACCTCTCCGGTTCGCCCTATTTGTTTATGGAATATTTTGGCGTATCCAAAACCGCGTATGGGGCCATCTTCGCCATTATAGCGGCGGGGCTTATCGGCAGCAGCCAGTTAAATGCGGTCTTATTAAAAAAATATTCCAGTGAGCAGCTGGTTACCGCATCCATCCTGTTGCAAACAATTATTGGGTTTGTGCTGCTGGCGGGCATCACCACCGGTATTTTAGGATTGTATGGCACCATCGCCGTTATCTTTCTCCTTTTCTGTACGTTGGGCATCAGCTCTCCCAATACAGCCGCGCTCAGCATCCTGCCTTTTAGCAAGGAGGCGGGCAGTGCTTCGGCTTTACTAGGTGCACTGCAAATGGGACTGGGTGCCCTGGCCGCGGCCCTTACCGGTGTGTTTGATAATAAAACGCCCGCGCCCCTGGCCATCATTATTGCCGCCAGCGGGTTGCTGGCACTGGTGCTATTGCTGGCCGGTCAGCGCAGGATTAAACAAGCGCCTGCGGCGGAAGAGGCCGCACCTGTTGAAGCAGTGGCGGAACAGGAAGCGGAAGAGGCCTGCATCATCGCATAATCAGTAAGTATAGAGAGCAGATTTGTTTTTTGAGTGTATCTGTGCAACCAGCGGGATTTATTTCCGCTGGTTTGTTTTTGGGTAATGCCCTTTGTCACCGCGATTATTTCATTTACGATGCAAAATCAATGGCCTCGATGACAAAAGTATCATTGTCATTTTGAGCGCAGCCGAAAAATCTTTACGCCGTCATTATTGTTAGCAAATAAATTTCAAAACTCCTTTTACCTGGATGGTTCCGTAAAGATCGCTCCGCTTTGGTCGAGGTGACGATAATCTTTCTTTCTTGCCTGAGCGTAGTGATGTTGTCATTCGCAGCCTAACGAAGGGTAACGCCTACCGAATCCCGTCCGCCTATCCTTCGCCTGGTGACCGGCAGACGATCTTCTAAGACAGAATACGTCCACCTTATTGTTTCTTTTTCATCAGGTCTTTCTATAATGACTCCGGAACGGAATAGTAACTACTGCCATCAGCAAGTGTCGCAGCGCCTCTTTTTTACGCCGTGGATTTTCTCAAAAAGCTTTCATACCCGTAAAAAAGCAGCGCAGTAATGATTATACAACAGCCCGGCAGCAAGATGCTCAACATATTCCTTCGGAAAAGAAGTAAAGCCGTTTTTCGATCCGGGTTTACAGTGCGTGGCCGGTCAAACGGCGGAGCATTCGTTTGACCTTGACTTTTGCTCCACTTTTTGTCAAGAAAAAGTGGAAGTGACAATCAAAGAGCAATAACAGCAGCGCACTGGTCAGAAGACCAGCGCGAGATTTGACCAATCAGGCATCCGTCATGCTGAGCGCAGTCGAAGCATCCCTGTGATATCGAACTGTCCTAAAATTATGAGACCCTTCGACGCCACTTTGTTCCGCTCAGGGTGACGAAAGCAGGTTTGCGTCAAGCGATTACGTAATAAACAACAATCACGCTTCCGTCATGCTGAGCGCAGCCGAAGCATCCCTGTGATATCGGACTTCCCGAAAATTATGAGACCCTTCGACTCCATTGCATTGCGCTCAGGGTGACGAAACAAAGTTGGCGTTCTGTAATCATGGCAATGAAAGCCAATCACGCTTCCGTCATGCTGAGCGTAGCCGAAGCATCCCTGTGATATCGAACTACCCTAAAATTGTGAGACCCTTCGACTCCGCTTTGTTCCGCTCAGGGTGACGAAACCAGGTTTGCGTCAAGCGATTACGTAATAAACAGCAATCACGCTTCCGTCATGCTGAGCGCAGCCGAAGCATTCCTGTGATTTCGGACAGCCCGAAAATTGAGAGATCCTTCGGCTCCACTTTGTTCCGCTCAGGGTGACGAAACAAAATTATTTTTACTAATTTGTACTATGCAAAAAGGAGCCTTTGTATATATCCTAACAAACAAGCTAAGAACGGTGCTCTACATCGGCGTTACATCTAACCTCCGGGCGCGATTATGGGAACATGAACATCATGAAATACCCGGTAGTTTTACAGATAAATACAATGCAACATTGCTAATTTACTATGAATCGCTCGATACGATTAATTCTGCAATTGAACGGGAAAAACAATTGAAGGGATGGGTTAGAAAAAAGAAAGAACAATTGATTGTACGAAAGAACCCGCAGTGGAAAGTTCTTAATGAAGAAATAGCTAAAGAGATATACAGTCTTTTATATTGAGCAATCACACTTCCGTCATGCTGAGCGCAGCCGAAGCATCCCTGTGACATCGGACTGTCCTAAAATTGTGAGAACCTTCGACTCCACTTTGTTCCGCTCAGGGTGACGTCCATAATTATACGTTCGTCATGCTGAGCGGATCCCGCGACAGCGGGAGTAGCCGAAGCATCTCTGCCATACAGAAGGCCTCGACAATCGTGAGACCCTTCGGCTCCATTGCATTGCGCTCAGGGTGACGGAACAATATTTGCGTATTACGCGACCAAGCTAACAAACAACAATCACGCTTCCGTCATGCTGAGCGTAGCCGAAGCATCCCTGTAATCTCGAACTGTCCTAAAATGGTGAGCCCCTTCCGTTTCACTTCATTCCGCACAAGGTGACGAAACGGGGTTTGTATCATGCGACCATGGTAACAGCATATCCCCCATCATAGCTCTGTAAAACCGCAAAGCTCATAAATAACCACACCGCGGGATTGAATATACGCCGCTTCCAGCAGCTTCATTAAATAATACCATACCGAAAACTCATCCAGCTCCACGCCCACGGCATGCTCTGTTACGCCGTTATACAGGACCAGGCTCAGGTCGGATTTCCACTCATCCCAGGTTTGATAGGTAAAAAACTGCTCAATCACCTTGCGGATATCTCCCTGCTCCTCCTCTATAAAATAGGAAGCAAACTGTTGCTGACCGGGTAAGGGCTCGGCTGAAATCATGCTCAAATCCGGCTGATGGTGCGGCTCCAGCTCATTTTCATAAATATAATGGGCGGCATCAATAACGGAATCAATGGCCATAAACGCGCAACAGAGGGTAAAGGGCGGCACTTTTGTTTGCCCCTCAAACCGCTCTATAAAAAGAAAGATGTGTAACAGCCATTGGCGAAAGGCGTGTATATCCCCGGCATGGTAAAAGCAGAGGGCAAATACGCGGTACGGATCGGTGGTGCGCTCCAGGCTCCAGCCCCCGGTGTGAAAGGGATCGGTTGTTTTTAAGGCTTGCATCGGTTATTGTTTTAGGTTAAAAGATTCATCATGCTTTTGTTATGCCGAGTTTTTAATTTACGTTGTAAAACCAATGTGTCTATGACATAACACTCTTTCGTCACCCTGACCGCATTCCGCTGAAAGCGGAAGGAGCGGAAGGGTCTCTTAAATATCGGACGACCCGGGAATACAGAGATGTTTCGGCTACTCCCGCTGTCGCGGGATCCGCTCAACATGACGAAAGTATAATTACGGGCGTCACCCTGAACTTGTTTCAGCATCTGCCCGGCGGACGACCTTCTAAGAGAAAACACGTTCACCTTTTTGATTCTTTTTCATCGGGTGGGCTTTTCTTCCTTTGCTCCGGAACGGGATCACAACGACTGTCATCTGCAGATATCGCAGCTTCTCTTTTTTATGTGGCGGATCTTTAGGGCGGTGAAACGGGGTTACCCCTCTCCCCCCGCGGATCTACCGTACCCGGGAAAGCCGTAACAATTTCCCCGGCGGCGGTGCTGATGACGGTAAGCACGCTTACCACGCGGCCGGTGGTATCATAGCCCAGCGGTGCGCCCGTATCCCACACGCGTTGCAGCAGCTCACTATCCGGCATGGGCGCGGGTGGCTGCTGGTAAGCATCCCGTATGGCGGCGGCAATAGCGGGTATGGACAGGGTAAACTTACTGGCCAGTGGGTGGCGGGGTACTTTATAATAATGGCGCTCTAATATATGCGCCAGGGCGGTTGCGGTTAGGTACCAGCCTTTGCGCAGTAGTTTTTTACGGTTCTTTACCGGCAACTGCCATATAAGCCCTTCCTGCAATTGCTGCAGCCAGCTTTGGGTATCTGCCAATAAAAAAAGCACTTGTAGCCACTGTGCTTCGTTAAAACAGGTGTTGGTGTTGGGTGCGGGTGTAGCAACGGCATTGTTCATATCAAATAGGTTTTTGGCCGGGCACCCGCATAAAAAAGGCGTGGTGCTCAACTTACCGCTTTTTGAGGTACTGGTATACCCTTGGAACAGATAAGAGAGCCCACGCCTAGGTCGTGAGCTATTCTGCTTATCATCTCGTTCCAATTAAAAATTACCAGTTTCCAAAACGCGAGATTCAAAGCGAATGCTTCAAATAAGTTTATGAAGTAGTCGCAAAAATATAATTACACTGTAAAAATAAGGAAAGTTTTTAATTATTGTCAAACTTGACAATTTATTTTTCAAAATATTTTTGACTTTCATTTGGTGAAAATCAGAAATCAAAAATATCTGGATGCTTTTGGTAAACACCTCAAAGACTTAATCAAGCAAAAGCGCAAAACTGCTGAAGATGTCGCCGCACTGGGAGGTATAGAGACTAAACAAGTTTACAGAATCATTAACGGTGAGC
This sequence comes from Niabella pedocola, assembly GCF_021044425.1. Classification (GTDB taxonomy): domain Bacteria; phylum Bacteroidota; class Bacteroidia; order Chitinophagales; family Chitinophagaceae; genus Niabella; species Niabella pedocola. The sequence continues at coordinate 276,645 of NZ_JAJNEC010000007.1, forward strand.
ACAGCACAACTTTATCGGTTTTAGTTGCAATAGCAAAAGGGCTGGAAGTACATCCAAAAAAACTGTTGGATTTTGATTTTGAATTTGAAGAGTGACGGGTGATGATAAAATGCTTTATGAATTACTTACTTTAATTGCCGTTCTTGGAATTGATTGTTCTAAAGCACCGGCAATTTTTGTTTCTTTTGATTCCTACATAAAACTTTAAACTCAACCTGCTTTAAGTGTTTCTTATCTTATTTCCATCGGGGGGGGTACATACGACAAAATTTAGCTATTAACCAAATGCGAATACGTTATTCGCACTTTCTCTTTTTTTTCTTCTGTCTCTGCTTTTTCCAACATTCGTTGATAAGCATTTGATTCTAAATAATGGGTTTTATTACCCATATAGTAATATTCGGTTATGAAATCAACAGATAATTCAAGAACAGTCGTCATTTCAGCAAGGTTTGCATGATCAAATAAAATCACAGAATCATCTAAAGCGTTATCATCATACTTTATGAAGTGCTCTTTAAAATTTCCAGGAATTCTACTTACATGATCAACAAGTTTGAATAACGGATCTAGCACTAAAATCTGAAAAAGAGAATTATTATGCTTCTTGCTTACCATAATTTCCACAGTTCTATGGTAAAGTTCTAATAGAGAATGTGTGTAGGGGGCTTTTATTTTTGTTAGTGAAAGATAAGCCTTACAAAATACTTCAATGTAAAAGGTAAGATTATGAAATATTGCCGGAGATAATTTATTTAAAAGACTAGAACTATATGAGTCAATATCGTAAACTCTTTTATCTTGAACAACATCAATAGCTTTCTCAAAAAGTAGTGAGATTACTAAATATTGATTTAAACATGCGTTGACAGAACGACTTTTAGTTGCTTTTTCTGTTGGAACTAAACCAGCAGTGCTAATCCATATATAACCAAATTCACTTTCTGAAACATGAAGCTTTCTAATTGAGTCATAATAAAAATATTGTTCTGTGAAGTTGTTGTAATTGATCTCTAGTATCTCAAGCAACTTAATGAAAAGCTCCCTTTTAGAAAACTTGAATTTGTCTGCGAATGGCGTTAGTGCAGAAATTAGACTTTTCACTTCATCCAAATGGCTTTCATCGGATATTAGAATATAATCTTCGTCGTTTTCCGTTATAAAATTCATATTATTCAAATTTCCTTCCAATCAGTTTGCAATATGCTTATTTTTTGTTCAGCGATATATAGGGGTTTACAAGAGGTTCCAAATTTTAACTCTATTAATCGATTTCTAAATTTTCATGCATTGCTTGCCATCCTTTTCTAAATTCAATTTTTTCTAGTGCAGCTTTTCGTTTCTCTTCCGGCAAACATTGAATGCAAGTAGAATATTGAGCACCTTTGTAATATAATTTGCATTTGGGGCATAATTCCATATTATATAAATCAAAGTTAGATGCACATTTTTTACAAGCAGTTATTGTATCTTCAAAGGAAAGATATTTAATGTTATCATTTAGATAAAGCAAAAATGCCTCTTTCTCTATCGCTTCAGTGTTTTTATTCTTTGCTCGTTCTCTTTGTAGCCAATACCGAATATTTGATAGGTTATGTTTGTTTCTCCATTTACCCTTTGATACGAAACATTTGTCTCGAACTTCAATCGCCTCTTTATCTTCGTAAAAAGCTGAAATAAGTTCTTCAATGGCTTTGTAATCTGGGTTATCAAATTCGTACCGACATTCTGTGCAAAGATACTGTGGAACTTTTCTTATCCTTTTGTTAGGATTTCTACTCTTACAATTTGGACACAAAGGAATAGGCAAATAATCATAATTTCTTAGTACGTAATTATTAAAGTCAGATTTATCAATTTGGGGATTGGAGCCTATATAATCTTTTGCATAAGTCCTTGTTATTTCTATTAAATATTCGGAGTATCTTTTTGGATGAGAAAGATGCTGTAACGTCAATGTTTCCTTACCGCTACATATTTCACATTTGTCTTTAATAAATTCAGCCCTCCTTTCTTTCCAATCCTTTGTATACCAGGATCGTTGTCCTTCTTTGAAGTCATTCCAACATTGTGCTTTTGCGAGTTCCAAGTTAATTTCGCCACTTGCCAATTTGCTCCTTAGCTCTATGAGTCCGTTATATGTCAACATATCAATTCTTGGCTTATTCGTTAATACACGTACTTCCGGTTAAACTTACTGCTACTAGGTAGCGGCTCTGCGATGTTTTGGCAATGACAAGCCGTCGGCTGAGTTTTGTACCGAAGTTAAATAGAATTACTCAAGTGAGCCTACGACAGTCAGCCGCACTATTACAAAACAATTTGTAGCGTTAATTTCATACACAGGTTCTGATAATATTATCTGCTAATTCCTCCATTTTCTGTCGTAACAAAGCAATTTGGTCAACTTGGTTCTGAGCCCAATTTGTTCTATTGTTTAAAGATTTTACCTGCCGAAAATTATGTAACTGTCCCAGAGGAACATTTAACCAAAGACTATTCTGTATTAAAACGTTTGCATCTTCTATATCGCCGATTTTATTCACAGATTGAATACCCGCCGCAGTTGGTGAATAACTTGTTATTTCAGAATTTAGTTTTTGTACAAGGTCATTGTCTATAGCTTGTTGCAGCGATGTATGGAATGTCTCATCAGCCTGCATCATCTTTTTATCTTTTTGGGGAACACCCGCTTGAATCTCGGCGTTTGTACGGCGTTCCTTTGCAGTGTCAAATCCGTTGAATACCCAACCAGCGAACGTTGGTTTACCAAGAAGGTCAAAATCATTAAAATGAGGATTTGTAAGTTTAAATCTTGTTAAACCATCTTGCCAATCTTTTACAAAACCAGGAATCATTTGTCCAATTAAACCAACACAATAGACACTAAAATTATCGGATGTGCAGGGAACAATGAAATAATCGGATGAGCAAAAAGCTGCACGAACTAAAGAACCAAATGAGGGAGGCAAATCAATTATTACAAAATCGTAATTTTTTGATTTTAATTGTTCAGCTCTTCCAACAATTGTCTTCAGTACTACATATTTTGACAAACCAGTTCCAGATAGCAAATCTCCGCCAACATTCAAAGAATCGGCGTATATATTAAGCCAAAAGTCGCCAGCAATAAGGTCAACATTTGAATGAGTGTGAGGACCATTATGTGTAAAAATTTCTTCTCCCCCAGTATTCTGTAAAAATCTTTGAAGAAAGGCTCTAATAGTAGTCCCATACGGGGCGTTTTGAGTAGGAAGGGCTCCTACGAAAGTACTGTCACCAAGAACAGCAATAGACAAATTGCATTGCGGGTCAAAATCAATTAATAAGACATTTTTTCCTTTGCGTCCTAAAGTGTCGGCAATGTTCCAACATAAACTTGTTTTTCCAACGCCTCCTTTGTTATTAAATACTGAAATGATTTTTGCCATGCTATTTTATGTTTTGACTGTTTATCAAAATTACAGCTAACTCACCGATCGCCCCAGTTACTAAACGTTTATAAATAGCTACTGAAAGCTTTTACTGTTTAAAAATTTTATTACTTCCGCAACCGTCCCTCGTATTTATCGTTTTTCCTCACTAACCATATGTAGTGATTGATTTGATACTCGTCTAAGAATCTTCATATAAGTCTGTTCGCTATCCTTATTAGTCCAAACTGCTTTAAAATGTTCGATCAAATTTGGAATATCATTTTCAATAGTCGACTTCCATAGGTTTTGATTGTACTCGTAGACCCTTAACATATTATCAACATCAAAAATCCTTCCAGTGTCTTTTGATTTTATTAATGCAATGGGCAAATCATTTGCCATTCTCAAACCCAATTCAAATAATACATTTGGGTTATGATCCGTCAAATCGGCAATAACCAAATCAGCTTCTAAAAGATCGTTAATAATAGTCGATTGAATTACATCTGAGCCTTGCTTATTAGCAGTCTCGACATCAAAACCAGCCTCAATACCAGCGGGGATTAATAGATTATCAAGCACTTCCTTAAAAAAGCCTGCGGGTCTATTATTGTGCCTTTCAACGAAGGGCATTATTACAAAAGCCTTAAGGTTTGCTTTTTTACTCCGCTTTGCTTCACCAACTAAAATAGTTGACTGCTTAGGGAGTGGCAAATCTGCACCATCAAGCGGATTGCCATTGTTTATACCCAGCTCTTTGCAGTTCTCACTAAAAACAGCAGAAAATTCTTCATGAAATTCGGGTGCCAGTTTAAACTTATCTTCAAGTGTATTACTCAGATATTTCATTTCAGGAAGCTGACTTCCTTTATAATAATTGAGCACCTCTCTGAAAATTTCAACTTTTAAAAACCCTTCAATCTTTAATTTCTTCTCTGTTTCTGGATTAGGGGCATATACCACTGAACGTCCAAAATCAGTTAAACCAATTTCACTTGCATCTCTCGTTCCATATGTAAATCCAAAATCTTTTGACGCTTTAGAAATGTAAAAGAATTTATTTGTATCACCTACTTCAATAGCTTTTCGTACTTCTGACGGAGACCAAGGGTTTCCACCATTCTTTTCTTTTAGTTTTTGCGCGATCACCAAGCACTTCTCTACTGTAATAATTGGAAATGTTCTTGTAGGCTTGGAAGCTTTTTTTACTTTCTCGGCCTTTTTATTAGGAGTACGCTTTTTGAGGCCCTTTTTGGGAACGACCTTCTTAGCGGTCACTTTTTTAGGCTCTGATTTTTCTTCTAAGTTTTGTTCTGTTATATTGTCCATTTTAGTTCGGTTCTTAATTTGTATTACCATCAACTTGCCAATCGTCTCAATCATTAAACGTTTATAGTCATTTATAAACACTTAAAACAGCAATGTCGTCGCTTATTCATTAAAAGTTTTATTCTTTCCGCAACCGTTCTGGTATTTGGGCTTCAGCAGTTACAATTTTCCAAATGGTTGTTTTGCTAATATACATATTTTTTTATTTACCAAATGCCATCCCCGGCGGTTTGTACAAATATATTCTTTAACAACAGCACATTTTTACGGAAAACCGTAAGGGGATATTGCTAAGATATGGAGGATCGGGCGGGTGGGCCGGCGTGTACTTGCATTGGGGGATATTAGGACCGGGGGGACATGGGGCACGCATTTACGTTTGGAAGACGCGGGACACGGGGGCGCTAAACTGATGCTCCCGATCGCCATCGGGACACCGCAGCACAAGTGAGTGATCCCGCTTTCAGCGGGATATCGATGCTACCTGCACCGCAGCACAAGAGTGCGACGCAAGACCGTTGCCATCCCGATCGCTATCGGGACTGCAGCCGGGACCATATATATACACCAAGAGAAAAGCATTTTTTCGGCAAACCGTAAGGGGGTAGTATCTCAGTCGCTGATGGGGTAATGCTGATGGCCGTATGGCACTCACATAAAAAATGCAGCCGTTTAAAGTCTGCAAAACACACTCAAAAAAAGTTCCGGAAACCCTTATAAGAACGGCAACCGGAGGTTGTCCGGCGGCGATGCTGGGGTACCGGGCTATCTATTTTTCTATGAACCGTTTTGTTGAGGTCCTTACCGCTGCGCGCCTGAGCGGATCCTATATCAAATTACTCAACCAGCTGTCAAAAACGCCTTTATGGATCTTTGACGATTTTGGACTACAGCCGCTTACCCATGATATGAGGATGACACTGTTACAGATACTGGAAGATCGCTACGCGAATGGCTCGCCCAATATTGCCTCCCAATTACCGGTGTTGCCAGCATCTGCCACCACCAGCAACTACTCTTTTGCAATATCCTCCTGATTTGTTTTTTGCACCACATACAGACGAACTCGAAGAAGTACCTCCATTTTGATTGCTTCCCCCTGGTGAAGTTGACGGTATATAACTTCCAAAACTAGAGGTGCCATTACCATTAACCGTACTGTAGGTAATCTCTGCACGATTATAGCCAAGATCTCCATAAACCACCTCGCCATCTTTCAGAATGTATGCCTGGATAGACTGATTGCCCGGTAAAGTTGTTACAACACTTAGCTTGAGGTTTGATGGTGTTTTCCCCAGGATATTAAAACTCCATTTACCGGTATTATTTCTTACAGTCCTGCTTTCACCATTTAAATCATTATAAGTTATATTACAGAGATCGCAATGAACTTCGTAAGCAAAAACTGTTGAAGTGGGCTCCGGTTGCTTTTGCAAGTCATTGGCTGCTTTTTTACAAGATCCCAGAAAAAACAGCAGCATGAACAGTTTAAAAAATAAGGGCAATGTGCTAACTCTAAATTTCGCGAACATCATAATCATAAGTATTTTTTTATTGCACAAAACTATGAAATGCAGTAGCTGGCATTTTACGGATTTCCGTAAGGGAGGTATATTCATAAAAGCACAATCAGGTTTTAGTCTACCTAAGAATTGGATTCCTATGTTTGAGCAATAAAAGTTCCGCACATATTTTTGGCCCTTGCTAGTGTTTCTCACCAGCAAGCCTCATCATAGGGGAGAATTGGCCAGTTCGATCGGGTGAAAAACAACAATCGCGGCGGCAGAAAATTACAAGGAGGTACATACATCGTCGTAGTGTCTTAGCCATTATTTATTCCGCAACCGTTCTGGTATTTATGCTTTGGCAGTTTCAATTTTTCCAAATGGTTACCAAAAGCCATCTCCGGCGGTTTGTACAAATATATTCCTCCACAACAACTCATTTTTACGGAAACCGTAAGGACAGCTCTGGCGTTCTAATTGTCAAGGCCATATTTTTGCCCATATTCTTTTATTGTCAATAAAAATGAAGGATTCGTTTTGGTGCTTAGAAGTGCTTTGTATTCTTGCTTCGCCTTGCCCGATAACCCAAACTCCCCGTACACTATCAATTTACCTAAAGGTGTCAGTATCATATCAGCACTGTCCAGCTCTCTAAGCATTTTCTCGGTGCTATTCAGTTTGTTAAAATAGGGCAATATGAAGTCTGTCAAATTTTTTCTCATTTCTGCTATTAGTTGCAGCTCATCTGTTCTTTCCTTAATATCATACCAGGTATCGTGCTGATTTCTTAATTCACCAATTCTTTTTCGTATCAAACATTCTGGCTCCGTTGGATAATCTGGCAGCTCTTTGCTGCTAAAATTGTAAAATGTCAACCAATATTCAGGTACAAAAATTCCCGTGTTTATAGTGAAGCCTATATTGTCTTTATTTCCCCAGGCGCTTTTTTGAATATTAATAATTTGCCCAATACCATCAAGCTGTAAATAAAAGTTATTTGCCTTCTTCTTAAAACCTAGTGGCTTTAATAATTCGTGAAATCCTTCTTTAATTACTTTGGCAAATTTTATTTCTGATATGGTCTTCATTTTGTCTGTCGGAATGCTATTTCAAAATTACAGCTAACTTTCTCATTATTGCAGCTACTAAACGATTACAACCGTTTACAAACGCTTAAACACGGCTACACCCTCGCTTCATTAAAAATACATTAGTTCCGCAACCGTCCTGGCTTTTGAGCTTCAGCAGTTTTTTTCCCAAATGGTTGTTTTGCTAATATAGTCATTTTTTACAATTCATAAAAATTCGTCGGGCATACAAGGCTCTCTAATACATAAAATGTCCGAATGAGTGTTATCTGTTTTCATTAATGATTGAAACAATTTTATCAGCACGCTCTCTAAAGTTCGCATTAGATTTGTTTATAACTGTATCCAAATCTACAATCCTGCCCGTTGCCACTTCCCTCATCCGGGTGAGATCATCTTCTTTAAGAGATGCACCAGGCTCCCATCCGTTTTTTAAAACCAGGTAGGTTATATCATAATCCGCAAGAGAGTTTAAATACTCAAAAACAGGCTTTACATCATGAGATCCATCGTTAAAAATAAGGCTGATGGTAATAACAAAATAGGCATTAGCATTCCGCTGTATTTCCAGTACGTTCTTTAGGCGCTCCAGGTAATCATGTGTTGGGCGGTCTTCATTGGATGCATTAACTACAGAAAATTTTTTATCCCCAAATACACGATCATAGGAAATGGGCGTTTTTAAAGGGAAAAATTGCCGACGCCCAAAAAGGTCATACAGCGTGTTTGATTTTCCCCAATTTGTATAGCCTACTATGGCAAATAGTTTTTTTTGCATAACGATATTTATAGCTGTACACAATATAAACGGGTCGTTAATCAACAAATTTCTACAACAACCAACATTGATCTTGATGATAACTTATCCGGTTTTTTCTTTAAAAGTCTTTTTAAATTTTACTATTTTTTTTCGCACCCTTGTTTGGCCCTTGTATTTTTCTGTAGTTCAGGTTTTATCTATGCTAGCAATATTGCTGAAGTTAATCTTTTTTAAACACGAAACATTTAAGTATTTATTCACTTTTCAATGCTCTATTATCCTTTTCTCGCCAAAATCCCCACAAGCTTTTAATACCTCAAACGTTCACATATTGTATTTAATGCCAGTTCGCAGAATGGATATCATAAACTGCTCGCACCTCATTTACACAAAAATAGCAGTATGCAGTATCGCTATATTACGGAAAACCGTACGGGGGATATTGCTTTGCAAATGCGGCGGGTGGTGTAGAGACTTCCATTGATGGGATAGAGAGACCGGGGGACATGCGGGCGGCGCTATGGGCCGTGCCGATGGCACTCCAGCGTTCCACCAGTCACCCTTGTCCCAACAACAAACAAACCGCCGCCACCTGCACCGCAGCACAAGTGAGTGACACAACGAAGATGCTATTGGCACTGCAGCCGGGACCATAAAAATTATTTTAGCTGCCTGTATAAAGATGCTGATTGTTGCCGGGAGTACCTATCCCCTGCCACATAGCCAAACCGCCGGTTGGGCACCGTATGTCAGTTTACCAATTCCGTCTGCAATTTGCCGGATACGTATTTTTCAAGTTTTACAATAGCACCTTTGGCATCATAGTAGAACCTGAAACTTTGCAGGTTATTAATTGTTTCGTTAAGCGCCTCAATTTGCCCGTCCTTGTTGTAGGTTACGCTGTAGTTGTAAGGCAAGCTTGAACATAAGAAGCAACTTGAATAGGTATAGTTGGTGATACGTCCTAAATGGTCATAGGTATATGTGTTTTCCCAATTACCTTTATCGCTCTTTTTGCCATTTGGATTTTGCAAAACGGATACGGTCCTGTTTTTAAGGGCCTCGTCTGTAAACTTACCGGGCAGGTAATAAGGAAAGTTGAAGTGTTTTTTAAAAAAATAAATGTCAACAGGCTCCTGGGTTACTTTTATAGTGTCGTAGCGCTGCCGGTAAAAGTTGCCATTACTATATTCCGTTTTCCTGAAAATTTTCACCGTTTCCGTCTGAGCCACGGCATGGACGGCCAAAAATGGGATGATTGCCATTAATAAATATCTCATAACCTGCGGATTTATTGTGATTGTTAAGGATTTACTGGTTTGCTGTCGCTGTAACAGGACGATATATTCGCGTTCCTGGTTTAAAAATCTTAGGTCTCCGCAACCGTTCTGGCACCCGAGCTATAGCAGTTTCATTCTTTCAACCGGTTGTTTGGCTAATATAGTTGTTTTTTGCTATTTATGAAAAGGTGGGGTTGGTGGTTTATATATTCCTTAACAAAGCATTTTTACGGAGAACACAGTAAAGGGAAATATTGTTTTGCAAATTTGGTGGGTGGTGTACTTGCATTGGTGGGATAGGGAGGTTTGGGGGATATATGAACCGTGCCTACGGCATTCCCCTTCACCCTTGCATGTTTTGGATCCCGGAATCAATTCCGGCGTTGTAGTGATCTGCCGGGCCGATGGGCTTATAAAAAGAATAAGCCTCCTTATTTAAGTATAGCACTATTTTTCATCAGTAGTCGGTTCTTGAAATGGCTGGTACCCGGGTTTACGACATCAGGTAGCAGATCAACAGCAAGTACCTAAATTTATCTGAAAGAGCAGGAAAGGCTAATGTCCTTCTTTAATTTGTTGTTTTAGCTCGTCTGAAATATTGGTCCATTTTGTTTCTTTTACCAGACAAAGCTTGCAGTTATATTCCTCTTTGGCCGTTTGAATAATATGTTTGTACCAGGTAAAATATGTCCACTCCCGTGGTTTTGGCGAAAACAAGAATTTTTCTTTATTATCCCTGCCAACTTCTGCCGCGGCCCGATAGATATAATCAAATGTTTGCATCCGGGGTCTGACAAAAAGCCGCCCTATATCATCGATTCCAATTTCAGAAAATGTAATCCGTAGTCATATAGTTATCATACAAATTAAAGGGCTCAAAGTGTCAAAGCCAGGATATATGCCATAACAAGCCCATTCATTGCCAGTCCTATAATGTGAATTTTAAAATTTGAGAATGTCTTTGAAAGTCCTTTATTAAAAATATCAGCAAAAAGAATAACCGCACCTATAATTAAAGCGATACATTCAATCAAAAACGGCATTGGCGGTGTATGCGTATCTGTAAAACCTATGGTTAACCCGCTCCAGATTGCGAGCCCAAAAGCTAAAAGATAAAATAAAGCGTAGGTTATTTCTTTAAGTGTCATATCTCGCCAATCAACGCAATTAGCTTTTATTAATTACAAAATCACTGGTTCTACAAATGTACTAACCCTTGAGTATCTTTTTTCCGGATAGTTATTTTGCTAAAATAGTTATTTTTTACAACTACTCCCTTTAGTTGATTTCATTTAAAATATCATCAGCCAATTGTTGTAAATAATGTTGATTTATTTCACTGCGATTAATTGGAACTAAAACAAGATCCGCCCATGAAACTGGTTCCTTATTCAAACTGAATGGGGACTCTTCAACCAGAAACCATGATTCTTTTGCATCCCAAACTAGTCTTATTGCCGTTAGTTCGTCAAAATTTTTCCATGTACAATACCTCGATCCAAAATCATCTTTGGAAATTTCTGACTGCGACAATTTGAAATTCTGTTGTTCCAGCCTTTTAGACAATTCGCTTTCGATCAATATAAAAGTATTTTCAATATATTTAGAGACATCCATAAGTCTGGTATTTGTGTAAATTAGCTGTTACTCCTAATTAATATATTCAGAACCCGACATATTACCTGCACGCTACTGATCCTCACTTTTAGATGGTATAGATGGCTGCTTTCAGCCTTGCTTAAACACGGCCCGCATGGGATAGTATTCATATTGGTTGAGCCCGTTTGCAGGATCTGCTTCTATGATCTTTTTTAAATGCGCTTCATCATCCACCGATACCACGCCAACCCCATACCCTCCTTTGGGGTCGGCCACGGGGCCAAAAACAATGGCAATTCCTTGTTGGAGCAGCTGCGCCCAATAGGCAACGTGCTGTTGCATGGTGGCTTTTTCACCGGCCGTCATATCTGCCATAAAGGTTGGTCGCGGCGGATTTAATTTGAGATAAAATTGTTGCTTGTCCATCGTTTTTGTTGAAAATGATTTTTTGTCCGTAACCGCTCCGGCATCCGTGTGTTGGCTGTTGCTGCTTTCGCTAAATGGTCGTTTAGCTAATATAGCTATTTTTCAGCATTGCAGACGACTGCCGGATGACCGCATTTACCACTCCTTAAGTTTAGCTTTAGCGCTATGTCCGCCAGTCACCCTGGTTACCGCAAACAAGGCTGATACTCATGCAGCTCCAATTTAGTGTTCCTGCTTACCGGACTATAAATAAGCCGCTCCGTTCAACACCAGGCAGCCAGTTTTGTTGCAATTATTCTGGTTGCAGAAATAATTGCAACATAAAATAGTGCAACAGATTTGTTGCATCATTTTATCCGGTTTTTAACATTGCAACCAACCGTTTTGCAAGGTTAAATGGTATTTTTATAACAACAATAATTGACTGACATGAAGAACCTTAGAAAACAATGGCACCTTACCCAGGAAGAACTGGCGGCATTAATAGGCGTTACCCGCGGCCTGTTATCCATGTATGAAAGCGGACGCCGCCAGCTGCCTACCCCGGCAAGTATCCGGCTGGCGGAACTGCACCTGTTGCTGCAACAACCATCCACCAGTAAAATACAACCCGCCGTCCTGCTGCAGCGCCAACAGGCGCAGCAAACAAAAACGGCCAGGTTGCTGAACGACCGGGCCGGCAAAGCAGCAATGGAAGCCGCCCGCGCCGCCCGCCTGCTGGATAAAATGCAGCAGCGCTACAAGCAGTTATACCAAAAAATGTTGTTGATACAAGCCACGCTCCCCACCGCGCCGACGGACTCATTGCAAAAAGCGGCCCTGCTGCATATGGAAGTAACCGTAATTGATGCCATGGAGCGCTGCTCCCCCGCCCGGCAGGCATGGGTGGCATATAAGCTGGCCACCAGCAAAGCGCTGGAGCGGGCGGCACTCAATGCCGGCAAATTGATAAAGGGGGCCTGATATGGGAATGCTTTGGGAGTAAGCGAGTTGTGTGGCTAGTGGTTCGAGTGCCACAAATCAAACTAATGCCATCTACATTACAGCACCAGTGAGTAACACCTTTTTACTGAACAGGCAGGCAAAGCAGCAGCTCCCGAAACTATTCAGGACACTGCAGCCGGGTGATAAAAACAATGAAACTTTCATCCTGATAGCTAGCCTTGCGCAAAGAAGCGCGAGGATGTGAAATCAGAGATCCGCACTCGCAACGATTCTATATATTGTTTTCTTCCGCGCTTCGCTTTGTGCTCAATCATTCCTTCTAAACAAACGCACCTACCCGCATGTGACAATACTTTACTGATAGGCTTCTATTTCCCTTTGTAATATTTTGTTTTTAAATGCTCGGCTTTTTTAATGTCGCACCCCAAAACAAACGTTCTGTAAACAGGTCTTTCAAGTCCGTTATATGGAATTTCATCTTGAAAAAAATCCACATTTAAAGCTTTAAGAATCTTTCCCAGTTCCTTTGCTTCCCCTGCCTTTGTAGTAACCCCTATGCAATGGGTCCTTGCCCATCTGTCTGCCTTAATTTGATTGAAGGCATATTCAACAACTTCAGCTTCTGATTGAAAGTATTTTATTTTTTTGCTTTCGCCACGTTCGGTATAGTACCAACTATAAAGGCCTCCAAAATTGTCAATCCCAAAACCTTCATAAATAGCATTTCCGTTTATTGAATAGCCATTGAAATTGCAGCAATTATCATTCATCCAACGTTCAAGTTCTTTTTTGGTCTTAGGTAAATAGTTATTCTTCATTTTAAAAGTCGTCTGTATGTATAATAATTCACCTCATTTAACATGCGGGTCTCTGTTGGTTTGGTTATTTATCGCTTGGTGATAGTCTGGGGTTAATATATGAAGCTTCATCATCCCCGCTTTTGGCCATCGTTTATTATACCGACGTGTAATATTATACGTCACATAGCGTTGTAACCGGGTACGTATCGTACTTAAATATCTTTATGTGGTTTTCCAGATCGCCAAACACTTCTTCAAAAGCCTCAAAGTCCTCCTCATAGCCAAAAGAAGCCGCCTTTTTAAGTTCCTCGATTATTTTTAACGTGCCCACTTTTTCAAACCGGTCTTTAAAGTTGACCAGATCTTTGTGGTTGACGGCCATCTGGATCACCCCAAAAAAGAAATTACAATCGCACCCGGCTAACGCCCAAACCCGCTCAATACCCGGTTGCATATCCCTTGTTGTTTGCTGGTCGTAACCGCTGCCGATCCGGTTGCCCAGGATTTCCTGGTCCTTCAAATCATCGGCCGTTGGTTTTTTAGCAGCGTTGTACGTTGTAGGCACGAAAATGTAATTACATTGGCCCCTGTATTGGTCTATGGTGGTACAGATAACGGCCCGGTAGTTTCCGTCTTTAAGTTGAAAGGCTAACAAGTCGTCCGGTTGAAAATAGAATTTGGTAATTTCCCGATACTTTTTTCTTGCCCTTACTTTTGTATTCGTTGCGCTGATTTTCTTCCAAAACTTATCAAGTTCCTTTTGTCTTGCCCTACCCTCCTTTGGATCACATTCCTCCGACCACACTTTTACACAAGCTCCCTTATCAATAATCGATTTTACATAGGCCAGTTTATCACCGGTCATCTGGCCGGTTTCCCAAAGTGCCAGGGCACAGGAGGTAACATAAATTTCCTGGTCAAAATCGTCAAAGTAGTCGGGCTGCATTAAAGGAAATGCTCTATTGATGGTATCAAAGTCCGCTCCGCTATCATACAAGTCCATAATACCCCAATAGGTATCATTGGCGGTATCACCATCAATTATTTTAACTCCGTCTGTTGCCATTTTATGTTTGTCTTAAAGGTTACTAATCACTTCCGGAGCAGCGCGGTGTTAAGTATTTATAATCAGGCATGAACGCACGCCGGCACTGCTGTACATAAGTTCGGAACAATATTGTTTTTATTCCTTTCTCAACATTCGTTGTTTAAAAATTCAAGATCAAAGTAGTAGTTATTGCTATTTACTTTATCAACATACAGGTCTGTCTGTTTTTGCTTATCCATGTAAAACGAAAGGGTAACCTTATCTTTGGGGATCACCCGGCTTACGTATTTTTCCATTTTACCTGTTTGCTGATTCAGATAGTTAAAAACAATAACCGTTTGCGTAACCTGCACCTGCTCAATATTCCGAAACGACCCGCCTCCTATTGCATTCCAGGCCTGTATATCCCCCTCAAAACTCAGTGTCAGCAACGGGTTGGAATGCCCGTATCGCTCCCGCTCTTCTGCATAATTGTGCTCTTTTACTTCACATTGGGTAAGATCTACCCGTATTCTATTGCCGTTTAGCTTTAGGTCTGCAATAGCCGCTGTAAGCTGCTTCTGAGCATTTATCTCTTTTGTAGTGGGGGTATAGCGTAAAAACAGCAGTGCTCCCAAAAACATGGCAATACCCAAAAAATAAAATAATGAAGGATAGGGAAATAACGCTCCCGTGTATTCTCTAAAAAAGGTCATTGTTAACAATCCCAGTCCAAATAAAATATAAGCCAATATTCGTCTCATAAACATTAAAACTATTTGCTTCGATTTAAAAATCAATCAACAAACGGATATTGTGATCAGTTATTTAAAAGTATACGATACACCAACCAGTTAACGATACCGTACAGCAATTGCTTTCAATGCTATCCCTGCTCAGCATCGTCCATTTTTGACCATACCCATTCATCCCCGGGAAACGCTCGTTCTGCTGAATGCCCATAATCCAGATCAAAAATTTCATTTAGCGTTTTGTCGCTTGTCACAATTTCCTCCAATGCAACCAGCCGTATATCTTCCGGTGTTTGATCGCCGGTTAAAAATTGCCAGTCGCCATCCGTATCGTGTACAACCCTCAATACCGCCTCCTTAAGCTCCAGCCATTGCCGCGTTGTAAATACCGCCAGGTTCTTTTCCTCTCTGAATTTGAAATCCGCATTCCTGTCCAATAAAGGCTGGTCGTATAAAAATGTTTCTTCAAAATTTTCTTCCCAGGGGAATCTGTCATTACGGTCTGTCCACACAAGCTGAAGCGCCGGAAACTCTGCTCCGCCGTAAAAGTTTATTGCTGTACGAAAATAGTGATCCACATTTCGTTCATCTACTCTTAAAAACGCGGCCCTGCTATCTCTGAAAATATTATCATAATCCTTTAATGATTCTATCCATTCCCCGCTTTTTATCAATTCGGCAACGTCATTGATGATCACATGTCCCAAATTATCCGACAGTCCAAAACAGATAATTTCAGGATGCCGGTAAGTTTTATACAATCCTATGCTGTATGCAAAAGACGGTGAATAATCTGTTCCACCAACCATAATAACCTGGAGTCCGAATTTTTCAATATTGGCGGCTGTTTGAATAAGCAGCTCATCTTTATCAACACATTTATGTGTTTCTCTTTTGTCCATGGTATTTTATACTGTTCAGGTATATTGATTTTTCATTGGGTCTTCAACCTTAAACAAATATTCCCCCGCTAATATACTTATTTTCTACTAACAAAAAATCTGCCGCCCGGTACACATACTTGCATTAGTAGTACACGGTACTTGTGGGACATACGAACACCGATACAAGCCATGCCTACACTCCCCCCAATCAGAAGCATGTTTTGGCTTCAGGAATCAATACCGGAGTTGTAGCTATCTCCCGGGCCGATGGCCCTTTGCAAAAACGGGCTAAGTTTATGCACTTTGCGCCCAACATCCCACCAGTCGCCCAGGCCCCTCCAATAAACCGCCCCCACTGCCACTACTTTAAATGATCCGTTTTTAACCAGTTAAAATGTTTTATTGCGTTGCGTGTATTTGTACTTTATTTTTGCCCCTTACTAAACAATAACAAATGAGCCCATTGCCACGCGCGGTACGGAGCGCAACTGCTTTTGTAACAAAGTCTTTTATATTCTTTACCGGGTGCATGGCAGCAGCTGCTGCGGCAACTGCACAGCTGAGCTTTGCGCCCCAGGTTACCTACCCCGCGGGCGATCCTGTTGCCATAGCTGCGGCAGATTTTAACGGAGATGGCAAACCAGATCTTGCCGCAGTAAACGCTAATAACAACAACATGGGCATTTTTACCGGCAATGGCGACGGATCCTTTCAGCCGGCGGTTACCTATGCAACAGGTGCCGGGCCGAAGGCGGTGGCTGCCGCTGATTTCAATGGGGACGGCCGGCCCGATCTTGCTGTAGCCAACCAGGCCAGCGGTACCATGGGCGTTTTTCTGAACAATGGCAATGGCAGCTTTCAGCTGCCGATGATGTATCCAGCCGGTATTAGCCCGATTGCTGTGGTTGCAGTTGATTTTAACGGCGATGGTAAACCAGACCTTGCCGTTGCCAATGGAGCCTCGGCCAGCATCAGCATTTTTCCGGGCAATGGCGATGGAACCTTTCAACCACCAGCAACCTATCCAATAGGAAGTAACCCCAATTCTATAGCCACCGGTGATTTTAACGGCGACGGTAAGCCAGACATTGCTGTTGTGAAACCAGCAGTGGGCGGTATCAGTATTTTGCCGGGTAATGGCGATGGTACTTTTCAGCCACAGGTTGCCACCCCAACAGGTGGTAGTCCCAGTGCCCTGGCCATCGGCGATTTTAACGGAAATGGGATGCAGGATATCGCCGTATCGGATATAACGAACAATAACCTGGTTGTTTTGCTGGGCAATGGTAACAGCAGTTTTCAAACACAGGGCAGCGTTGCAACAGGTTCCATTCCGCTGTCTTTATCCGTTGCCGATTTTAATGGTGACGGTAAGCCCGACCTTGCCGCATCCAATGTTAACAGCAATACAATTAGCTTACTGCGCGGCAATGGCGACGGCAGTTTTCAAACGCAGGTTACTTTTGCAACGGGCACAGGCCCCAATTCAGTAATAGCCGCCGACTTTAACGGGGATGGCAAACCCGATTTGGCCGTAGCAAACCGAACCGGCACCAGTATCGGCATATTGCTGAATACAACCACCTCCACGCCCTTACCGGTAGCTATTGCGGCAATCCGGGCCATTATTAAAAACGGCCAGCTGTCTGTACAATGGACAACGGCTTCAGAAATCAATAACGACCGCTTTGAAATAGAAGCCTCAACAGATGGCAGCAGGTTTACAAAAATCGGGGAACTGAAAACAAAAGCAGCAAACGGCAACTCCAGTACCGCGCTGGATTACGATTTTACTACCACTGCCGGCACGGCCCTGTCTGCCATGGGCATTTTGGCATTACTGGGCCTGGCATTACCCAATGCAGGAAGGAAGCGTATGTGGGCACTATTGCTCATGGCCGGTTTGGGCATCATCGCAGGCATATCCTGTAATAAAAACAACGGGGTGGATATGAAAGACGTTTCTGCCCTATTTGTGCGGATCAAACAGGTGAATAAGGACGGCAGCTTTCATTACAGCAAGATAGTAAAGACGGAGGTGGAATAGCAAGGCACTGCCGGCTTTTTCTACAGATGTGTGCAGCTGCTTTTTGCAGCTATCGCAAATTGTGTGCGCCACCGTTTTTAAGGACCTGCCGTTACAACCTGCAAAACCGGCCTGGCCAACTGGAAGCTCCATGTCCCACCAGTCCCCCATGTTCCGCAAATAACCTGCTGCCCTACGCGCTGCAGCACAAGTGCAGTGACACAAGAAGGCTGCCACTGGCACTACAGCCGGGGCCATAAAATGATCATCCAGGAATAGCGTTTCAATCCCCAACGGCCCCTGCACCCTACCGGCTAAGAAGCCACTGCTGCGTTAGTTTTTTTTAATGATACCAAAAAGATGACTTATTTTTAAACACCTGTACAGAACAAGATTGTACCAATAAATCAACACACTAAAATCATTCATAATGAAACGCAGGAAATTCCTCCACTCCTCGCTGGCAGCTACTGCCGGTTTAGCAACAATGAGCACCACCGTATCCGCCGGTGAGCGGCCGGCGGCGCAAAAAGAAATATATGAATGGCGCGAATATGAAATGCACTTTGGCGTGGATAAGGGGCAGCTTGAGCAATATTTTAAAACGGCGCTGATACCGGCACTGAACAAGCACGGCGTAAAAACAGTGGGCGTGTTTAAGGAATGGAAGGAAACGGAGCCGGCCAAATTATACGTACTGATTCCCTATGCGTCTATTGAGAATTACCTGTTGGTAAACACAAAGCTAAAGGCAGATGCAGATTATATTAAAAATAGTGCCGTGTATAACAGCATTCCGGCTGATAAACCGGTATACAATCGCTTTACGGCTTCGTTGATGACGGCCTTTGATGGCTGGCCTGTGATAGCGGTGCCGCCGGGCGCACCCCGGATCTTTGAATTGCGTACCTATGAGGGCTATAGTGAGGATGCGGTAAAAAGAAAGGTGAAGATGTTCCACGACGGAGAGTTTGATATTTTTAAGCGGGCAAAACTAAACCCGGTATTTTTTGGTGAAGTGATTGCGGGCGACAGGCTGCCGCGCATTACTTATATGCTTACCTGCAATAATATGGAGGAACGGGATAAAGGCTGGGGCGCCTTTGTGGCGGACCCGGAGTGGAAACGGCTAATCGGAGATGCCCAGTATGCCAATACGATTTCTAAGATCAGCAATACTTTTTTGGTGCCGACGGCTTACTCGCAGGTGTAGCCTTGGCCATTTTTACGGTTTTATTTTCCCGCTGATATATGTAGATTGCTTGCGTTGATGATTACGGATTTTTCTGTGTCTTTCTGAGTTCCATTTGTAAACACAAAATCAGAGCAGTAATAACAAACACTTTCGACAATCGGAATATTTCAAAGTCTGTTGCTGCTTTTCTTTTCTACTTTACTCCCGATAAATTCTGTCGTGTAAACACCTTTTCTGAAGAGGATCTAACAATCCGAAACTGTATCAGGGGCAGGTTTGCGACAACTTAATAAAGCAGGCCTGGCCCGAAGGGTGCAACGTGCATGGCCCCTGGCTGTGCCAGGGGTAACAGGTTGTGGAGGAAGCGGCCCCGAAGGGGTCGAATACTATTTCACAATAAATATTTTTCATCAAATTCGATACCATTTTCAATTAGCAATCGCCTATATTCATCGTAAAATATTTCATTTTTATGATGCACTTTTTGATTTTTGACATAGTTGAGAACAGTATCCCTTTCTTTTATTGAATAGGTGAAGGTCCCGTAGCTTTCTTGCCATCCACGAAACTCAGGAAACAGATTACTGCTTTTCATCCATATACTACTGGATGACTTAATATCCCTGATATAATCCGCTAATGATATTGAGGGATGAAGATCTGAAAAAATATGTATATGATCTTCTATACCATTGATACGATAAAGTTTACATTTTTTGTTCTTTACAATACCCCAGATATACTTGTAAAGCTCTTCGCAGTGGGCTTCTGCAATTGTTTTACGTCGGTTTTTAGTAGCAAAGCAATCTGGTAGAAAATCTGACGGTAGCTCATGATAGCTATTTCATAGGTTTATAAATATTGCTCGGTCCGCTCTAATTTACATCTAAATTTCCAAAGTCCAATCTGCATTTATCACATTCGACCCCTCCGGGGCCGCATCTTCCAGGTATTTCTTTCCCCCAGCTAACGCTGAGGGTTATGCACATGGCACCCTCCGGGCACTTCAACAACAACCACAGAAAGATCATTCCCGTACAACCTCAGGAAATCTGTCCACAAGATAGGACTTATCGGGAAGGAAAAAGTAGGCAACCCCGATAGCGATCGTGGCTCGTCCACTTCCGCCTTCTTGTCCTCACCGGGTGGGCGGGACCAGGAAAAACTGCGCTACAGGCTTTGGCGGCTCCGCCCGCCAATCGGCGGAAGCCTGCAAATGCCCAAAGGGCGTCACCGCCCCCATTCCGCTTCATTTTTTCTTTTGCTGCTTTGCCGGCTACCTTCTAAGAATAAGCCCGGTTTTGCAGTCTATCTTCTTTTCGATTTTCTAATCCCTATATTACCTATAATGTGTAAAAGATAGCTATCAGATAGGTAGCAATGGCCTTTTAAAAATGTTCGGGTGCATCTATTTAACGAGCATTTTCATCAGTCGCCCTATGCACCACAGCACAAGTGAGTGACACAACGAAGCTGCCATCTGCACCACAGCCGGGGCAATAAAAACTCCAATACCATCCTATAAATGAACAGCCACTGTATCAAAAACGTACATGTTGTCTTTGCTGTAATTTTGCATTGTTTTGCTTTTCAAACCAATAGATAAATGGCATTTTTGTTGGTACGTTTGTTTGTTGCGCTTACGCTACATATAATATATATTCACGATGCTGAAAAACTATTTAAAAACCGCCTGGCAAAATTTACGCAATCATAAAGCCTATGTAACCATTAATGCCATCGGGCTGGCAGTGGGCATTGCCGCCTGCCTGCTTGTGTTCTTATTGATCCAATATGAAACCGGCTTTGATAATTTTCATCAAAACAAGGAGCGCATTTACAGGATCGTGTCCGCCATAAAAACCCCGGAGGGGATGAATTATTCACAGGGCAGCGCCTACCCGGTAGCGGATGCATTACAGCTGGACTTTCCGCAGCTGGAACAGGTGGCCCGGATCTATGCCCGGCGGGATAAGCAGATCACCGTGCTGAACGATGCGGGCAATGCGGCGCAAAAAAAATTTAAGGAACAGGTCTTTTATGCTGAGCCCGCGTTTTTTAACATGTTCAACTTTCCCTTACTGGCGGGCGATCCCAAAACGGCGTTGTCCGCAACCCATACCGTGGTGCTTTCACAGGCAACGGCAGAAAAATATTTTGGCGACTGGCATACCGCCATCGGCAAATTGATCAAATATGACAACAGTCCCGTTTTTAAAGTAACCGGCATCCTGCAAAATCCACCGGCGAATACTGATTTCCCCCTGCAGGTGGTTTTTTCGTTTAAGTCCGTTTTGCAGGAAGATATTTCTACCGACTGGGCGGCCCTGGACGGATCACTGAACACTTTTGTGCTGCTTCCCAAAAGCATGTCGGCCCCGCAGTTTGCTGCCGACCTGAATGCTTTTGTAAAAAGACATACGCCTGCCGAATATGCCAACCAGGGATATCAGTTACAGCCGCTGAGCAACATCCATTTTGAGCGGGCGTTTGGCACTTTCAGCGGCAAAACCTTTAGCAAGGAACTGATCACGGCTTTAAGTTTGATCGGGTTCTTTCTGCTGATCATTGCCTGCATCAATTTTATCAACCTGGCCACAGCACAGGCCGCAAACCGCTCAAAAGAAGTAGGCATCCGCAAGGTGTTGGGCAGCAGTAAAAAGCAACTGATCCTCCAGTTTTTGAGCGAAACCTTCCTGATCACACTGGCTTCGGTGGTCATCGCCATAGGCATTGCGTGGCTGGCATTGCCCTTGCTGAACCAGCTGTTGCAGATCTCGGTGAAGATCCGGCCGGGGCTTGCGTTGATGGCTTTTTTAGGCATCCTGATGATCAGCGTCACCTTTTTATCGGGCCTCTACCCCGCTATTGTTTTATCAGGGTTTAATCCCATTGCGGTGCTTAAAAATAAAATGACCAGCAAAACGGTGGGCGGTTTTTCCATGCGCCGGGTGCTGGTGGTATTCCAGTTTGCGATTGCCCAGATCTTAATCATCGGCACACTGATCATTGTAAAGCAGATGGACTTTTTTCAAAATGCCGCTGTGGGTTTTGATAAGGAGGCCATCATTACCGTACCGATGGCCAACGATACCGCAGGCCGCGCCAAAGCGGATGCATTAAAAATACAACTGCAGCAACAGGCCGGTATCAAAGACGTAAGCCAGAGTGCCTTTAGCCCGATGGACCAGGCGGGTTGGGATGATGATTTCATCTTTGACAATGCCACAAAAAAAGCAGGGTTTAAAACCGATTTCAAATGGGCCGATGCGGATTATTTTAATACCTACAACATCCGGTTTATTGCAGGAGCCCCTTACCGCCCGGCCGACTCTGTAAACGGGTTTGTGGTCAATGAAATGATGACCAAAAAACTGGGGTTCAAAAATCCGGAAGGCATTATCGGGAAAAAGATCAGTTTCTGGGACGGGAAGATCGTGGCGCCGGTTGTAGGCGTAGTGAAGGATTTTAATGGCTACTCGCTGAAGGAAGCGATGAAACCAATGGTACTGAGCTCCAACAAAATGTTCTACCGGATCTTTAATATAAAAATACAGCCGCAGAATGCCCGGCAAACCCTGGCCGCAATTGAGCAGCTCTGGAACCGCACCTATCCGGATTTTATGTATGAATACCAGTTCCTCGATGAAAAGATCGCCGGCTTTTACAAACAGGAACACCAGATTTCCCGGCTGTACCAGTTATTTGCGGGCATTGCCATCTTTATTTCCTGCCTGGGTTTGTATGGCTTTGTATCCTTTATGGCGGTGCAGCGCACCAAAGAAGTGGGCGTTCGCAAGGTATTAGGTGCCTCCACGGGTAGCATCATTTACCTGTTCTCAAAAGAATTTACCCTGCTGATAGGGATCGCCTTTTTAATAGCGATGCCGGTGGCTTATTACATAATGCACCGTTGGCTGCAAAATTTTGCCTACCGGGTCGATATCGGCGTTGGTATATTTTTATTAACGATCCTGATTGCGGAAATCATTGCCTGGCTTACGGTGGGCTACCGCGCTGTAAAAGCGGCCGTGGTGAGCCCGGTGAAGAGTTTGAGAACGGAGTAGGTTTACTGCAGATCTATACAACTTCAGTTATTTTGTGTAATCTGTGCGCACGCCAGCACGGGCGCGGGGGGAAGGTGATGCAGGCGAATGCTGCTGCCGCTGTGCAAATCTGAGTAATCCAAGAACATACTACATACAAAAAGTCTCATGATTGCTTCTATCATCAGTTGCAAACACATCTTCGTTAGTGATCTAAACGAACCAGCGCAAGGTTCCGTAGTTCCCCGATCGCCTTTTCGTCAATGCATACTTTTATAATATCCCGTGTATCGTTTATAAATGTTCCGGCGCCGAGACCTTTTCTATAATTACCAGATTTTGGATAAACGTCTCTATTGTCATCCATTTTCATTATTCATTATAGCCTGTTCCGCCATAATTTTGGAGCGGCTAAATGCATTCATATCTCTATTATATTTTTCACATATTCTTAAATGCGCCTGAGCAACCATGATGCTACTAACAGATTCACTAAAATATTACAAAAAAATCGTCCGCCCAATCACCATTTTCCGTAAGTACCAGCGCATAATATCCAACAACTGTTCCTTTCTGTATAATATTAGATTTAACCGTTTGCAATCCCTGAGGCTCCGATATTACCTCAATTTTACTAAAATCAAGACGAAGCTCCTTGGTAGTTATATCTAACGCACGCATAGAATGATTATCAAGCACTGCCTTGAAACCGGTTCTCAATCTTTCTTTGATACCGTACTTTTTAAAAATCGGGTTTCTATTAACGTTCATATGCTAATCTGACTTTACGCGAACAAAGGCTACCGGGCTAGATACCTCACAGGAACATGCTCCGTTAACCAAACGCCATTGTCTGAAAGATAAAATACAAAATCATCCGTATACATTTGCCCGGCAGCTACTTTCAACACAACGGGCTTGCCATGCCGTTGCCCTACTTTAATAGCTGTTTCCATATCGCTGCTCAGGCGCACGTGCTGCCTGTTGCGTTTTTCAAGCCCCGTACTCAGAATGGAAGGAATGGATTGCTTACCCATGATACAATATTTCCGGTGGTTTTTGATGGCTATAGCCCAGATCAACGGTTATAGAATGCCCCTGGCTTGCCCTTATTTTGTTCATGGCGTCGTTAAAAGCAAACCGCTTTTTGGAATTGGTTGTTACAACTTCTTTTAGTAGCTCCCTATCAAAAAACATCCCGTAAATACCCGCTTTTTCAATTAATACTTCAACGTCTGCCCAGCCGTTTTCATCCAGCTGAATACCGATTGTTTCCGGTTTATGCCGCAACACCAGGCTCAGGAATTTACCGACCGTTAAAAGTTGTTTTTCATTGCTCATTGTTCATTGTATTATGTGCGATCACCTTCATATTTATCATCAGTTATGCTCAAATTTTTCAAAAAGCCGGGGGCAGATCTTCTTCATACTTTCCGGATCCTCCTCTTTCCATGTAAATTTGAACTGCGGATAATTTCCCTCTTTGGTAGTGAAATGATCGTTATCGATATAATCATATAAATTTTTCCCTGTTTTTTGCCTGAACGCTTCAAGCGCCACATACCAAAAGCTTTCAAATTCATAGTATTCAACATCCTCACGAACCTGGGTAATCAGATTGTCCGGATTTTGTTTCGCTTTAAGATAGGTATCCTTTCCTCGCGAAATAACCCAGTTTCTAAAATACTCAAACCCGTCATCGGAGCATCCCCCGTTCATAATATAGCCGGCACACCACATTTCAGCGTTATAGGTATCGTAAAGCAGTTTATCCGTTCGCAGACGAAACCCAATCATTTGCTTTGGCGTTAATTTGCTGATCTCTTTTATCAGGAATTGTTCCTGCTGCTCCTGATTATTTGTGTTTTTTAGTGATTTGTCTATAACGGACCAGTATAACTCCTCATCCAGCATCTCTGCCGTTTTTACCAATTGTGTTGAATCAAAAAATACTATTTGCTGCGCTTGCGCTTCAATTGCGTTTTTGCCTCCCAATGATTGATCTTTCATATTTGTATTATCAGCATTTGCACAGCCAGATAGTAGCAAGGGCAGGAATAGGATAATGCTCCGTATAAAATTGCTAAAAGACCGTTTTTTAACGGCACTCTTATTTACAGAGCATTTGAAGGTTGTAGGATTAGCTTTGTTCATATTCGGCAGCTGTTTTTTATTGCGCATTGTTCTTCAATTATTTGGTTACCCTGTATACACAGAATGCGCTAAAATAAGTTTTTTTTCCCAGGGGAGAAATTCCGTAGCCGGCAAGTGGTTGTATCGTGCAGCCTGATGCCCACCTACGCAATTTATCATCCCCTGTCCGGCGTTCCGGCTTCCTGTTGCCGTGGAAACACACAAAAAAAAAACACTCTATTTAATGTCTCTTTAAAATCCGTTCTGTGCCAGTCTGTGTAAGCAGTGAGCACAGCAGCGCAGGCGCTCTGATATGGCCCCGTTGCTTTCCTTATTCATTTCAAGGATTATCCTGCCGGTTCCCACAATTCAATTTTGTTGCCTTCTATATCAAGGATGTGTACAAACTTTCCGTAGTCGTAGGTTTCGATCGCGTCCAGCACCGTTACCCCTTCCTTTTTTAATGCTGCTACCAGCGCCTCCAGGTCCTCCACCCGGTAGTTGATCATAAACTCCTTGGTAGAGGGTTCAAAATACTTAGTTTCCTCGGGAAAAGGGCTCCAGAGCGTATACCCCTTTTTCGTAGAATCCGATTCCTGCAGCCACTCAAATTTTACTCCGTAGGGATCTGTATCAAACCCGAGATGGGTTTGGTACCATTGTTTGACTTTTTCCGGGTCTTTGCATTTAAAAAAAATGCCGCCGATGCCTGTTACGCGTTTCATATTGATGGATTTTTTATTAGATGTTGTAATAACGGAATTGAAGGCAAAGCCCAGGCTGAACGATATCGTCAATACCAGGAATAACCATATTTTTTTCATTGTTGATCGTTTAAATCTGTTAAAGACGCTTCCAGTAAGTTTGCTTAATAAAGCCCTTATAGGCAACCCCCACTGCTATATCCCCATACCCCCGGCCCAAACTGCTATGTATCTTTTTAAAATCCGACAATCCATAACCATACCGGGCAAAAACGGAAAAGAACTGAAAGTTTTTGAGCCGGAAGTATTTGTTAAGCGATGTGCCCAGCGTTAACCCCCTTGTTTTACCGATATGATATTGCTGGTCCAGTTCCTCTTCATTAATGACCACAAAACTGTTTGACGTAAGTGCGATATAAGGCTCCAGGGAAATATTGTGTTTAAAATTGATGGAGTAACTGAGATCGTAGTCGATCTTATTGGGATTAAGCTTTGCATCTTTTGTTAAGACTACCCCGTTAAACGCCAGCTCCCGCCGGGGCCCTACGGTTGCCGGCTTAAATTTTATACCAAGGTTAAAATCACCATAAGCGATGGCCAATCCAAGCAATGGCCCGTTATGATTGCCCAGCCAATTCCGGGTTTGAGGGTTGTAGCTGTAATGGTTAAAACCCAGCTCTACCCGCAACCCCAGTTTAGAAACCTTCGTACATTCAAAGGCTTTGTACAACCGGCCGCTCATTTTTGGATTGTGGGGTACCATAACGGTATCTGAACTGCAAACAGGGTTTCGCTCATAGTTTTGCGCCCCAGCCCCGGCCGATATGGTAATAAAAGCAGCAATAAGTAAACACCGTTTCATTCTCTATGGTTATTTGGCAACCTTATGCCGCATGCGCATTCGTTTGGTTACGGTGGTTGCCTTACTAAGATACTTCATTTTGATAATAACAAAAAAGCGTACCGGTTGAACAACCCTGTTGCGCAGCCAACCTCAGCAAGCCAGTTCCTCACAATCAAAGCCGGCCTCCTGCAATAACCTGATTACGGAAGGCGCTATTTCCATTGCACTTTCTATCCGTAAAATCTTATCGCAATCATCAAGATCAAAATTCCAGTTTAAAGACGGCAACAGGTCATTTAAAACGGGCTGCAACCGCAGCACATCTTTCCGGCGCTGAACGGAGGTTTTAAATACATAGATCATCTTGCTGTTTTTTGTCAGGTTTATGATGCCAGCAGGGTAATACCCTTCAGGTCTGCCTTCCCATTCTTTAAAAACTCATAGGTCATCCGGTCTGCCCGGCAATTTACAAAGCGGATCTTCTTTAAGCTCCTCCCCTTAAAAAAGGTATTGATCAGGGTTGCATCCTGGAAAGTAACCCGTGAAAAGGCACAGTTTTCAAAATAACAATCTTTCACCTCGCCATTAAAAACCATATCACTGATATCACTCCCTATAAATGAGGTACGGTGAAACCGCGTGTTCGTCAGGGTATTTTTCTGACAGCTGCTGAACTTAAAAGTGGCACCGGCAAAATCCGCATCAGAAAAATCGCAGCCCTGGATATGACACCCTGAAAACACGGCTTCCTTCAGCATACAGGCTTTAAACTGATCACTGGCAAGGTGGGAACTCTGGATATGGCTGCCGCTGATAATAGCGTCTGAAAAATCGCAGTGTACAATATGATTGCTTTTCATCAGCAGGCCCGAGAGATCCGAACCCATAAACTTACAGCGCTGCATATTGGAAGAACTGAATTTTTCATGCAGGTCTTTCAAGCCGGAAAAGTCAGCATCCACCCAACTGGCGCGCGACATATCCCAGCTGCGCCTTTTGGGGCCTGTTCCCTGCAGCACCTGGCTTTCATCGAACCGCACCGTCGGCGCCGCATCTATTGGCGCTTCAGAGGGAGATTCATAGACACCGGGGGTGAATGCGGCTGATGAAAAACTTTCTGAAAAATAGTTAAGGTCCACCCCTAAAATAACCGCAAGGCGATTCATGGTAATAATATCCGGCACCGATTCTCCGCGCTCCCACTTGCCTACCGCCTGCGGGCTGATGAACAACTGTTCGGCTAGCTGCGCCTGGGAGATATTTATTTTCTTTCTTGCTGTGGCTATTTTACCGCCCATGATCTTCGTGTCCATAATTATTCCTGTTTTATTTTTCAACACCACAAAGTTGGCTGCATTCTGCCTCCGTTTCCAAAAAAAAGCCGCTACTTAGGGTAGTAACAACGCTACTTAGGGTTGTTTTTGGCAACGGATGGTGGTTTATATAAAAAAATCGGCCTTCACTGGTTCCACCGCCCCTTGGCACCCAAAGGCTTCCCGCCGGTTGGCGCGGATTGTTTACGCGGATCAGTGCGGATGCTCTGTGCCAATCCGTATACTCTGTGAGCCTTTTTTCTTACTGACGCCACAGAAGTACGCTGAAAAGACGGGCGCCACCAGCTGTTATACCGCGCCCTTTGCAACTCCATTCTATATCCATCTGCATGATCCGGGACAACCCCACCAGGGCTCATTCCCCCGATCCACACAGGCAGCTTTGCCGGCCGCTATCAACTGCCTTTTGTGTTTTTCTGTGTAATCTGTAGCCATGGTTTTCCGCATTCAACATTTATTTCGATGCAAAAAATGCAGTAAATTTGCCGCCTTATGGAATTAACAAAGAATTTTGAGCCAGCAGCTATTGAGACCCGGTGGACCGGGCATTGGAAGGAAAAAGGGTATTTTAACAGCACCCCGGATGAACGCCCGGCCTATACCGTGGTCATTCCGCCTCCTAATGTTACCGGTGTGTTGCATATGGGACACACGCTCAATGAAACCGTGCAGGACATTTTGGTGCGCCGTGCCCGCATGAGCGGCTTTAATGCCTGCTGGGTACCCGGCAGCGACCACGCGTCCATTGCCACGGAGGCCAAAGTAGTGCAGATGCTGAAGGAAGAAAAAGGCATTGATAAAAACAGCCTCTCCCGCGAAGAATTCCTCAAATATGCCTTTGAATGGAAAGAAAAATACGGCGGCATCATCTATAACCAGATCGAGCGCCTGGGATGCAGCGTAGACTGGAACCGGGTAAACTTTACCATGGACGACCACTATTACAAAGCCGTTATAAAGGTTTTTATAGACCTGTATAATAAAGGACTGATCTACCGCGGGGCCCGCATGATTAACTGGGACCCGGCTGCCAAAACAGCCCTTAGCGATGAGGAAGTGGAATACCGCGAGGTACAGAGCAAATTGTATTATGTACAGTACAAGCTGGACGGACAGGATGGCTTTATTACCATTGCCACCACCCGCCCGGAAACCATCCTGGGCGATACGGCCATTTGCGTAAACCCCAATGATGCGCGTTACCAGCACCTGAAAGGCGCCTATGCACTGGTACCTTTGCTCAACCGCCGCATCCCCGTTATTTTTGATGACTATGTGGATATGGAGTTTGGTACCGGGGCATTAAAGATTACCCCGGCACATGATATCAACGACTACAACCTGGGATTGAAACATAACCTGGAAGTGATTGACACGCTGAACGAAGACGGTACCCTCAGCGAAGCGGCACAATTGTACGTGGGTGAAGACCGTTTTACCGTACGGAAAAAGATTGTGGCAGACCTGGAACAGGCGGGTAACCTGGTGAAAACAGAGGATATTGTCAATAAGAACGGTTTCTCCCAGCGCAGCAATGCCGTGGTAGAGCCCCGCATCTCCACCCAGTGGTTTGTAAAAATGAAGGAGCTGGCCGATCCGGCTTTAAAAGCGGTGGTAGACGGCAACATCAAAATACATCCCGGAGACCGTTTCCTGGCCACCTACAAATACTGGCTGGAGAACGTAAAGGACTGGTGTATCAGCCGCCAGTTGTGGTGGGGCCAGCAGATACCGGCCTGGTATGATGAGGAAGGAAATTGTTATGTAGCGGAAAATGAGGAAGACGCGAAACGCTTAATGCTGAAAGCAAAAGGCGGATCAAGCGTTCAGCATTCAGCATTCGGCCTTCGGCAGGATGAGGATGTACTCGACACCTGGTTCTCTTCCTGGCTCTGGCCCAGTGAGGTATTCCATGGTATTACCAACCCCGGCAATGCCGATATCCGGTACTACTACCCCACTTCCGTATTGGTAACCGGGCAGGATATTATTTTCTTCTGGGTGGCGCGCATGGTAATGGCCGGACTGGAATATGAAAAAGAAATTCCGTTTAAGGACGTTTATTTTACCGGTATGGTGCGCGATAAGCTGGGCCGAAAAATGAGTAAGCAATTGGGTAATTCACCGGACCTGCTGAAACTGATCGACACTTACGGAGCCGACGCAGTACGTTTCGGCATCATGATCTCCGCCCCCGCGGGTAATGACCTGTTATTTGATGAAAGCTCGCTGGAACAGGGCCGTAATTTTAATAACAAGATCTGGAATGCGCTGAAGCTGGTACGCATGTGGCAGAACAATCCCAATGGAATTACTGAAACCACCGGCAACGAACCGGATATTGCTGCCGCCTGGATGCGTAACCGTATTGAGCAGGCAAAAGCAGAAATGGAAAACCTCTTTGGAGAATTCCGCCTCAGCGAGGGATTGAAAACCTTGTATTCGTTGATCTGGGACGATTTCTGTTCCTGGTACCTGGAATGGCAGAAACCCGCACAGGGACAACCTACCAGCAATGCCAAATTGCAGGCCACCATTTCATTCTTTGAAGAGCTGCTGCAATTGTTGCATCCTTATATGCCATTTATAACGGAAGAGATCTATCACCTCCTGCGCGAGCAGAGCGATGATCTTTCCGTAAAACAATATGCACCTACACAGGCAACAAACAGCAGCATACTGGCACAGGGCGAGCTGTTGAAGCAAACCATCACTGCCATCCGCGATGCGCGCGTAAAGAACAATATTAAAAGTAAGGAACCGGTAAAACTGTTTGTACAAACGGCGCAGCCGGATAATTATACCAGCCTGGCATCCATCCTTGAGCGCCAGGCCAATGTAGAAGCGGTTGCCATCACTACAGAAGCTGTTGATAAATGTATCAACGTACTCGTAGGCAAGGACAAACTGTTCATCCAGCCGGCCACCGAGCTGGACACCAGCATCCAGAAAGAGCAACTGGAAAAAGACCTGGCCTACCTGCAAGGCTTCCTGTCATCCGTGGAAAAGAAACTCGGCAACGAGCGTTTTGTGCAAAATGCAAAACCGGAGGTAGTGGACATTGAACGCCGCAAGAAAGCAGATGCAGAGGAAAAGATAAAGGCCATCGAGGAAAGTCTGGCGGCCTTATAATCCTTATAATATTGATGCGACCCCTGCTTCGGGAATACGAAGCACGCAGCGGCGCAACCCATTTGGAGGTGTATCAAAAAACGGATACACCTCTTTTTCTTATGTTTAAGCCTCCTTCTATATAGTCCTTATAAAAAATAAAATCCGGCCTGCTATTAAGGATATTCCAGAAATAGTGCTCCTAAAATTGTCTCAAAATAACGCATTGGGAAACGATAGCAGCAAAACAGGTACAATAATTGCGACCCGGTTAAAGTACCCTATTGTTCACTAAACCCTCGCTCCATGAACAAATTTCGGTTTCTGCTGCTCCTGTTGCTGATTTCCGGTAGTACACTTCAATTGTCGGCACAATGGAAAGGTTTCAGTATTGGGCCCTACGGTGAATACGCCGTCCCCCAGGGTGATTTTGGCACCAACTTTAACTGGGGTGTGGGTGTGGGTGGCACGGCCGATATCCGCCTGATTAAAAAGCTGGCGCTCACGGGTTCTGTAGGTTATATGTATTTCCGGGGAGCTGATCGTGCTGACGATGCAGGAAACCCTTACCGTGTGTATGACCTGAAAGCCGTCCCCATCCGCGTTGGATTGAAATACCGGTTAATACCGCTCTTATATGTAAAACTGGAAGCCGGCAGCGCCAACTACAGCGGCAACCATTATGATGGTTCGGCCTTTATCCTCTCGCCAGGCGTAGGCTTGCGCATATTGGGATTTGATCTGCAGGCCAAGTACGAAGCGTGGATGAAAGATGGCACCAAAGGATTTATAGGATTTAAGGCGGGTTGGAATTTCTAGAACATTTCTTATAATAAATTTAAGGAATCCGGCGTTAAACATGACCGCTGCGCATATCTGATAAACCCGGCCAGGAAATACCGGCCGGGCTTTAAAAATCACAGAAGAAAGCATCACCTCTACCCCTGTCATCGTTTGCACATTCTTTAATGGCCGCCAGCCCCGTTCAATTTGCAGGTAAAACTCGCCTGGCCGCTGGGAGAAATAACAATACGCCAGTCGTCCGTTGGGCCTGCCATGGTACCGCAGGTTGCCCCAGGGAAGTCTTTAGAATTAAAGACAACGGCCTTCCCTGTATTGTTTTCTACACCCGAAAACTGACAACTGACAATTCCGTTGCCACTGTTTGTAGCCACAAAATTCCCGTTATCGGTTGTACCCGAATAACCATTAATACTAAACCAACAGCCTCCATCCTGAATCACAACCGCACTGTTGTTTACAGCTTTCCAACTGGCCAACAGGCCTACAACAGCAAATGCTGCTGCAAAAAGAATGCTTACTTTTTTCATTTTTTGAAAATTTAAAGTGAAGAATACGAATTAAATATTTGGGTACGCAAAGCATCGAAACATATAAAAATGAAGATAATATGTAAACATGCCGGTTTCCAAATTTCAGACATCGCCAATTCCGGCGATACAACCAACGTGTTTCCATTGGTGCAATCGGCGCCTCTCACACGAATGCTTTTGCTGATAGCCCTTTCTCCATCCGGAAGCGCATTTCCAACCATCCGGACGAAAAAATGTAAAAATTTAGTAGATTTGATCCAATATTTCTGAAAAATGCCCCGAACAGTTAACATCATCGTTACCAACAACACTACCGGCGATCATTATATCGGAAGGTCGTACCCCGACAGCGACTATGACAATAATGGGAAAACGGAGTATTATAAGATCCCGGTCTATTATGTACATCTTGAAGGAATGGACAGCAGTAATAAAAAAGTAACGCTGAAGTGGAAAGCCCTGCGCTTTATGCCCTATTGGAATGATCCCAAACAGCCGGACAAGCGCTACCGCCACAGAGGCTGGGTCAATTCCGGCAAACATAAGGTAAGTAAGAAAAAAGTTACGTATTACAACCCGAATTACAAGATACACAATACCTATTCGCCCTACGACGGCGCCATCCAGATCGAAGATTCCTTCCTCGTGCATGCAGGCCCAGCTTCGCTTTCGGAATATGGCTGGGGCGCGGCCGGTTGCGTAGAAATCATCGGCGGATTTGATAAATTCAAATCAGATATTCAAACGCTTGCGGGAATTCCTTCTAAAACCTCCGATGCAGCGATACAAGCGCTTGTAAAAGCCGGCCAGTTATACATCCAGGTAGACTATGCCGCTCCCCCGGACATTAAATCAGCATTTTATGGTGAATATTAGAAGCTCTCTATTCCTGATGCTCCTGCTTGCCGCCGTTACGCGGCTTTATGCCTGCGCCGGCCAAACGGAGGAAAATAAAAACCACCCTGCTGCTGCGGCTGCCCAGCAAGATACCATGCGTATCCGGCTCGAAAACCCGCTGCAGTACAACACCGTCGCCGTTAAGAACAATGCGGTCACCAATTGCGCTACCACAGAAAAAAATTGTAAATCGGATGTGGATTTCATCACTGCTGCCCTGCAGCTGCTGGAACCCGCCTACAAAGCAACGCAGCTGGAAGCGATCATTTACCAGGGTACGGCCGTATTGAACAATGCCGGTCGTGATTCCTTAAAGACAACGTATTACCTGATTAAAACAGAAAATACAGGCACATTGCAACAGCTGATTACCCGTTTGGATACAGCTAAAGAGGGTTATGTACGGAGGATGGCGAAAACAGAAGCGCCCATTGCCTGTTACTTTGCCACCACTCCCAATGAAGTATTGCTGATCACGCATATCGGCGTTCCCGAATTTCAAAAGCTGAAGAATCAACCGCTGGTAGCCGCGGTAAAAAAGCAGGTCGGTGGCCACTAAGGCGTTAAGAAACCAGGAAACGCTAAGGAGATTTTATTTGCCGCTGAGGCGCTGAAGTGCTTCGTGTGTCTTCCAGCCTTCGGGCCTTCGTGGTTCTATCGCCACAAAGACACTAAGGCACTAAGAAACGCTAAGGTTCTTTATTTGCCGCTGAGGGCTGTAGTGCTGCGTGTGTCTTCCAGCCTTTGAGCCTTCGTGGCCCGGCCCTCCCCTTACTTATCCAGGCTAAATAAACTATCTACAAACTCGTGCTTATCAAACACCAGCAGGTCTTCCATTTTTTCACCCACACCAATAAATTTCACCGGTATTTTAAACTGATCGGCAATTGCCAAAACCACCCCACCTTTTGCGGTGCCATCCAGTTTGGTAATGGCCAGCGCAGTTACATCCGTGGCAGCAGTAAAATGTTTGGCCTGCTCCAATGCGTTTTGCCCGGTAGAGCCGTCCAGCACCAGCAATACTTCCTGCGGAGCCGAAGGAATAAATTTCTGGATCACCCGTTTGATCTTATTCAGCTCATCCATCAGGTGCGCTTTGTTATGCAAACGGCCGGCGGTATCAATGATCACCACATCGCTCCCCCTGCTTACGGCACTTTGTGCGGTATCAAAAGCCACTGCTGCAGGGTCACTGCCCATGGCCTGTTTTACAATGGGCACCCCCACGCGGTCGCTCCAGATAGTGAGCTGGTCTACCGCCGCTGCACGGAAGGTATCCGCAGCACCCAGTAGTACGTTCTTACCCGCTTTTTTAAAATTATAGGCCAGTTTGCCAATGGTGGTGGTTTTTCCAACACCATTTACCCCTACTACAAGGATGATATACGGTTTGGCAGGCAGCTCGCTTTCAAAGGTATAGCTCGACCCCGAAGGAGCCTCCACGAGTACGCCCTCTATCTCTTCCTGCAGGATCCGGTTCAGCTCACTGGTGCCCATATATTTATCCTTAGCCACCCGCTTCTCTACCCGTTCAATAATGCGCACGGTGGTTTCAATACCCACATCGGCCCCTACCAGTGCTTCTTCCAGGCTGTCCAGCACCTCTTCGTCTACCGTGCTCTTCCCGGCAATTGCCTTACCTATTTTTGAGAGAAAGCCTTCCTTGGTTTTTTGCAATCCCTGGTCCAGCGATTCCTTTTCTTTCTTTCCAAATAACTTTCCAAAAAAACTCATTTCATTTATTTGAAGCCCGCCGGAAAAGCCGGTACGGACGGATTTAAAATCTGAGGGTTGAAGGTACGGCCAAAACCATAAACGTCAAACAGCAAACCCTAAACATTAGAAAAAACAAAAGCCATCCGTTTTAAAAACGAACAGCTTTTTAATATTGTAATGAAAGCAGGAGCTTATTTCTGAGCTAAAAAATCTTTAACTTTCTCCTTGTGAACGATCTGCTCCTTAAAGGTATAGGCACCTGTTTTGGGGCTGCGGATCGCACGGATCACCTTCGTCCAGTTTTTAGACTCTGCTGCTGCTTTAGCATCTTTTACCTTCGCGTTCTTTGAAGCTGCTTTTGCCATCTTATATTAATTTGAAAATGTGATAATTTGAAGATTTGAAAATAAATGCACCATTCTGAAATGGATACATACTCAAATTCTCAAACTAAATTATTTAATTTCTTTGTGAACAGTTACTTTCTTCAGAATAGAATTGTATTTCTTCAACTCTAAACGTTCAGGGTTGTTCTTCTTATTCTTTACGGTAATGTACCGACTGGTTCCGGGTTTACCGCTGGTCTTGTGCTCGGTGCACTCCAGAATTACCTGTACCCTGTTTCCTTTTGCTTTCTTCGCCATTGTATAATGCTTTAAACTGCTTTAGTTAGATTTTTTCGCCTTTCGCACGCAATTCTTTCACTACAGCATACAGACCATTTTTATTGATGGTGCGCAGGGCATCTGTAGATAATTTCAAAGTGATCCATTTGTCTTCCTCTACCAGGTAAAATTTCTTCTTTTGCAAATTAGGCAAAAAACGGCGCTTTGTCTTAATATTGGAGTGAGAAACCTTGTGGCCTCCAATTGGGGTTTTACCTGTAACCTGACATACTCTTGCCATAATGAATAAAAATTTAGGAGTGCAAAGGTAGGGAATTAACCTGGCATTATGTAATAATTTTTCAATTATTTTTAAACCTTTCTGAACAGCATCTAAAATAGCGGAGGAGCTTTGTGCGGAAACCTGCCTTTTAAAAGACCCGGTTGCACCGGCAAAAGCAGAAAAACACTGGTAATCAATAAATAAAAATCAGCATTGATTCCCCAACAGAAATCCCCTGCCCTGCAAAGTTCACCCTTTCATTTAACAACTACCGCCTTTTTTTAAAATTGGCCGCTACCTGAAGATTGAGATTGGTGCTAAAGTTCAAATGCTGCCGTTGATACCTGAAATTTCCATCCACCACCGCCGCGCCCGTATAAATATCCCAGCGGGTCATTGTTTGCGAAAAATCGGTTTTAAAATAGGCGGCATTTGTATTCAGGGCAAGGATCAGGTGCGGGGAAAACCGGTAACCGATCCGTATTCCGGAGGTTACGGTAAATGGAGTCTCCGTTCCCCGGCCGTCTAACAAAACGTTGTAGTAATTATTAGAATTCTTCCGGAGCAGGTTGGCCCGGATACCGGTTACTTCAAAATTTGTAACTCCCAGCCCCAGGCTTCCGTAAACCAAAAAATGTTTTTTTTCAAACCGGTAAACAGGCCCCGCCGTAAAGCGAAATGTTGCCGGCGACTCATACCGTTGCCATCCGTGCCCATAAAAGTATTTATCCGTAAGTATTTCGTAATCCCCGGAATAGCGTGCTTCAAAAGACTGGTCAAGCATTGCCCGCTGCTTTTTATTGACGGCAGAAACATCAATTTGAAAATCTGCCATAAAACCCCATTTTTTGAAAACAAACACCTGGAGGGAAGGATTCAGGCCCCAGTAACGGTCCCGGTATCCTACCCGCGCATCCATCAGATCCGCCGTTTCAGACTTCTTAAAGGGCATCGAAAGCCCACCGCCCATTCCTACAATGAGCTGCTTTTGGTACGCTGCCCATTCCTGGGCGTTAGCAGCAAGGACGCTGCTGATCAATATGGATGTAAATATGAATGTTCTCATACGCATTATTGCAGGTAAACGGGAGCAGTGGTTTGTTCTATGATGCTGCCGCTCTTCATGGTAAAAGCCATTTTAAACTTATGCCAGCCATTGTCGGGCAACGGTTCCATGAGCAGGTATTTTTCTACCAGTGAAACATCCATTTTTTTGGAATCATTATAATTGGGATACGGCCAATACTTCAGATAATCAGCAACGGTTACATAACCTCCATTATAAATCCGGAACCGGCTGCTTACATCTGTTCCGGAAGACCATCCGCCTCCGGTT
This sequence comes from Niabella pedocola, assembly GCF_021044425.1. Lineage (GTDB taxonomy): Bacteria > Bacteroidota > Bacteroidia > Chitinophagales > Chitinophagaceae > Niabella > Niabella pedocola. The sequence goes on from NZ_JAJNEC010000007.1 coordinate 314,020, forward strand.
TCCTGTAAATAATCCGTTATTACTATAGACCGGATACTGTCCACAGGCATATACTCCGAATACCGGCATTGCACCTTGGTCATTGCATGGGCGGTGTTCCATAGCACCCACCCGTTTGTTCCCTCCGTCTTTGCCAGGGTCGTTATGGCCGTAAGCTTTGCTTCAATCCCGTAGGCATTTTTATGAATGGAGGCGCCGGCATTCTCCCCGATGGGCTTTGCACCCTGCAGGTGCCGTAACTCCAGCATATTAAAATCATACCGGTAATAAAGGGTATTTACATTACACACACAACCTGCAAATACGGTAAAAATGTACGGAAGCATCAGTAAAATAGCTCCTTTGAAATAGATACGGCAACTCATAGCAGTTCATTAAACTGAATACTATAACGTGTTCTCCCGGCTATTCGCAACAATCAACCACCGGCCTACATAATTCATTCATTCCTGCCTCCCCGAAAAATTATTTATTTAATTGGAAGCCATATACTTACAATACATGTACAACAGCCTGAAGGATCATTATCCCGGCAGGTTTCCTTCTTTCACATCCAGGGCATCACCAAAAACATCGCTTATACTTATCTGGTGTATATACCCCGGTCCATCCGGGGCGCACTTGCATAAACAGGGCCAATACTATCCGCCCCAGCCCAACAAAGCCGCTTCTTAATTGTTGTATTTCTGGTAATTGGCGTACAAAAACGATTGCGTATTTGGTTGAAACGGCATTTTGCCCGTTACCGTAATTCAACTAAATTCGCACTCTCACTGATCTTTTAATTTTTTAAATAACACATTTTATGGCATATGACGTGATAGTTGTAGGTAGTGGCCCGGGCGGATATGTAGCCGCTATACGCGCTTCCCAACTGGGTTTGAAAACTGCAATTATTGAAAAAGAGAGCCTGGGGGGAATTTGTTTAAACTGGGGATGTATTCCTACCAAAGCCTTATTAAAAAGTGCGCAGGTTTTTAATGATATCCAACACGCACAGGCATATGGTATTGAGGCCTCCGGAACACCCAATTTTGAAGCTATTGTAAAACGCAGCCGTGGTGTAGCCGATAAAATGAGCAAGGGCGTTCAGTTCCTGATGAAGAAAAATAAAATTGACGTGATCATGGGATTTGGCACGTTGAAAGCCAAAGGCCAGGTAGAGGTAAAGGGTGCAGATGGAAAAACAACCCTGGTAGAAGGAAAACACATCATCCTGGCTACAGGCGGCCGGAGCCGCGAATTGCCTGCCCTGAAACAGGATGGCAAAAAGATCATTGGTTACCGTGAGGCCATGGTACTGCCCCAGCAACCTAAAAGCATTATTGTGGTAGGAAGCGGTGCCATTGGTGTGGAATTCGGTTATTTCTACAACAGCCTGGGCACTAAAGTGACCATCGTTGAATTTTTACCGCGCATTGTTCCGGTTGAAGACGAAGATATTTCAAAAGAACTGGAAAAGAACCTCAAAAAGCAGGGCATTACGGTAATGACCAGCAGCGAGGTAACTTCTGTAGATACCTCCGGCAACGGCGTAAAAGCAAAAGTAAAAACTGCCACCGGTGAAGCAATCCTTGAGGCAGATGTGCTGCTGAGCGCTGTAGGCGTGGCTGCCAATATCGAAGGCATCGGACTGGAAACCCTGGGTGTAAAAACCGATAAAGGGAAGATCGTTGTAGACAAATATTACAAAACCAATGTAGAGGGTGTGTATGCCATCGGTGACTGCGTTCCCGGTCAGGCCCTGGCACACGTTGCTTCAAAAGAAGGCATCATCTGCGTGGAAAATATCGCCTTTGGTGAAAAGAAATACAACCATCAGCCGGAGGCCCTGGATTACGGCAACGTACCAGGTTGTACCTATTGCTATCCGGAAATAGCCAGTGTGGGCTTTACCGAAAAGCAGGCTAAGGATGCCGGTTACGAAATAAAAGTAGGCAAGTTCCCTTTAAGCGCCAGCGGAAAGGCCAGTGCTGCCGGACATACCGAAGGTTTTGTAAAAGTGATCTTTGATGCCAAATACGGCGAATGGCTGGGCACCCATATGATCGGCTATAATGTAACCGAGATCATCGCGGAAACCGTTGTTGGCCGTAAGCTGGAAACCACATACCACGAAGTACTGAACAGCATTCACCCGCACCCCACGATCAGCGAAAGTGTAAAAGACGCTATTGAAGTGGCCTACGGTGAAGCCATTCACTTATAATATTTACAGATGGGTTAAAAAGCCTTCCTGCGGGGAGGCTTTTTTTATGGGCCGGGCCGTGGTACTGCGGTGCAATGCTACGCTGGCCGATGAACAGCCAGTTTGATAATTACTGGGAAGATTGTAACTTTGAAGAACAAACAATAATTGTAATGGACATCTCTTCCTACATAGAAATCCGCCCTGAAATTATGATGGGCAAGCCCGTGATCAAAGGTACCCGCATCACTGTAGAGATGATTCTTGAGTCACTTGGCGCTGGTGAGACAGCCGACAATCTCCTTGAATCTTATCCAAGATTGACCAAAGAAGCGATCTCTGCTGCGCTATTTTTTGCAGTTGAAGCATTGAAAACTGAACGCATCTATCCTGTAGCGGTATGAAATTCTTAGCAGACGAAGGCGTTGACAGAAGTACTGTAAACTGCCTTCGCAGGTTGAATTTTGATGTATATTATGTTATCGATGAAATACGATCGCTTGATGATGAAACATTACTACAAATTGCTGCAGAGGAAAAAAGAATCCTTATTACAAGAGACAAGGACTTTGGCGAGTTGGTCTTCCGGCTCAACCAGGTGCATTGCGGTGTTGTCTTATTAAGACTGGAAGGATGCACAACGCAGGAGCGGACAACTATAGTATGTTCTTTAACGGAAAAATACCAGCATCAATTACCTAATGCTTTTACGGTTATACAAAAAGAGGCGATCCGTATCCGGAAGGTTTAAAATGAGTTTTTTGATCATTTCCACAACCAGGCCTGCAACAAAAAAGCAGGCAACTATTGCCTGCTTACCCGGTTCACAAATCTAAAAAAATCAACCTATCTGCCCAAACCAATATTGTAAGCCACGCCTACCCCAATGCTTCCGGCATTGTACTTTTGGGTAGCATTACCAATATTGATCTTACCATCATCCCCGGTAAATACCTTCGTGTAATGCGCAAACACATTCCAGTTGCGGTTATGCCATCCTAGTTCAGGTTTTAGATAAAACCCGCCGTCCGGACGGTTTACACTGCTGTTACTGGCAACTTTCTCATCGCCGGTAATAAATCCATATCCCAGGTCGGTACCTACATAAATACCTTTTGCCTGCGGATAGTAACGAACCAGTGCAGCCACCGGCACTACTCCGAAACTATTGTTTTGAAGTGTTGTGCCGCCCAGGTCATTGTCTTTACCAAAAAAATGATTGTAACCGGTGGCAACACCCAACCCTACATGCGGCGTAATCAGGTTCTGATACGATACGTCTACGCCCAGGTTTGCCGCAGCATTTTCATTGGGCACTGCTGCGCCTCCCATTACACCCACTTTAAGGGTATTCTTCATACTTTGCGCCTGTACAAAACTGATGGATAAAATACCCATCGCTGCTGCTAAAACTACCTTTTTCATAACTATAAGATTTAATCTACATAAATAACAACAAAGAACGCTGCAGGTTTTTAAAAGAACCGGAACTGGATCCAGATCAAGTTTTACTGCAGGGTACGTATAAGCTATAAGAAAAAACAATACCAATTTTTTATACATACATGTTGTAGTGCATTTCTTACAGGCGGTGTATGATACATGCGCCTGTAAATCAAAAGCAACCCGCTGTTATAAGTTTAATCCTCTTTTCAGCACAACCCGCAATAACAATCATTTGTATGTTCTTAAAAATTATAGTGTCTCATTTTAAATTTATTTATCTTGTTGGGCAAAAACGAATGATTGTTGCGGATCTCGGCCAGCAAAAGCCAGTGAAAAAAAAGAAGCTGTACCAGGTACTTTATTTCCAGGTGATCGTTGCCATCGTTATTGGTATTACGTTGGGACATTTTTTTCCGGATACAGGAAAAAAGTTAAAACCTCTGGGCGATGGTTTTATCATGCTGATAAAAATGATCATTGCCCCGGTTATTTTTCTTACCGTAAGCACCGGCATTGCCGGCATGAATGATCTAAAAAAAGTAGGACGGGTTGCCGGAAAGGCCTTTATCTATTTCCTCACGTTTTCAACGCTGGCACTGATCGTGGGTCTTATTGTGAGCAACACCGTTCGCCCGGGTGCCGGTATGAATATCGATCACCGTACGCTCGATGCCAGCAGCATTGCCAAATATGTATCGCAGGCAAAAGACCAAACGCTGGAGCATTTTATTTTTGACATCATTCCGCAAACCCTGGTAAGCCCGCTTTCGGGCAATAATATCCTGCAGGTATTGTTTGCTGCCATTTTGTTTGGTGTTGGACTGGCTTTAACCGCGGAGAAAAGCAAGATCGTGATTGATTTTTTAAAAGCCCTTACCTATCCGGTCTTCAAGGTGGTAGCGATTTTAATGAAGCTGGCGCCCATCGGAGCTTTGGGAGCCATGGCCTTCACCATTGGCCAGTATGGCATCCGGTCTGTAATGAACCTGGGGCTGCTGGTTGCCACATTTTATCTCACTGCCGCCCTGTTTGTGATCCTTGTGCTGGGTGCCGTGGCCCGTTACAATGGGTTCTCCATTTTTAAGTTCATGCGTTATATCAAGGATGAGCTGTTGCTGGTACTGGGCACCAGCTCTTCAGAAGCCGCTTTACCCACGCTGATGCAAAAACTGGAGAACGCCGGTTGTGCCAAGCCCGTGGTAGGACTGGTCATACCTACAGGGTATTCATTTAACCTGGATGGTACCAATATTTATATGACCCTGGCCGCCTTGTTCATTGCGCAGGCCTGCAATATTCCCCTTACCTGGGAACACCAGGTGTTGTTGTTACTGGTGGCAATGCTGAGCTCCAAGGGCGCCGCAGGAGTGTCTGGCGCAGGCTTTATTACCCTGGCTGCCACACTGGCCATCGTACCGGAAGTGCCCATTGCCGGCATGACACTGATCCTGGGCATCGACCGCTTTATGTCGGAATGCCGCGCCCTCACGAACCTTGTTGGTAATGGTGTGGCAACGATCGTAGTGGCCAACTGGGAAAAACAGCTGGATAAAACGCAGCTCCAACAGGCACTGGATCAAAAGAGTGCCGCGCCCCTTCCCAAAACTGCCTATTAGCCGTTACCGTACACGAAAAAGATATGCCCCGTATCTGATTCTTCATCAAATTTTCATAATTCCCACCTAGGTTTGTACTATAGGTAATGTACCTGTATAATAAACTAGAGCGATGAAATTGATGTTGGCATTTCTGATCCTGCTTTTTGCTTCAAACTCATTAATCGCTCAATCCGGGAAAGGTTCTTTTAAAGTAAAGGCGATCAAACCCGTTTTAAATCATGGGACCGTGGTACGCAGCGTTGCGCACCGTACTCATGACGGACGAATCATCAGCGGTGTTGCGTCTTCAAAAGCAAATAGAAAAAAGTATCGGAAAACGCATATAAAAGAAACTATCCGGTTGCCGGCAAATGGCAACAAAGTTCGTGCCCTAAGATAGCGGGAACAAACAGCCCGATTTCTTTTTAATCAGTACCTTTATATCAGATAGCTTAACTGCTATCTGATATTTTCTATTATGAAAATCTTTTTTCTTTTTTTGTTGATGGGAGGATGGCTACCGGTTAACGCCGGGACACGTTTGCCACATTCGTTCGAAAAGGGAAAAGAAAGGTTGTTTGTTGCTGATACCGTTCCCCGGCAGCAAACAACAGTTCCGGATAATAAACAGGACGCACCCAGGCAACCGGTGGCTAAAGGAAAACCGATTAAGGAAGTACCCAAGGCAAAAAACCAGGCAAAGCCGAAAATGGTAACGCCCGCTTCGATCAAAATAAAACCGGTAAAAATCATTAAACCAAAAATTAACGGGAAAGGGCTAGGACGATAAAGGAAAGGTATTGTGAAAAAACTATTTGTTGCGTTACTATGCTGTATGAGAATTCCCCTGCTGTTCGCCCAGGATACGGCCGGCGTCCGTGTGGAACAACCTGTAGATTCGGCAAAAGAAAAAACGACCCTCACCATTGCGGCGCTTTATGGAACCGGCATTGATTACTACGGTCAAACCACTGAACAGCGCCTCCCCTACCTGGCTTTAAATGCAACGGTACGCATTCCTGCAGGCGTTTATCTTTCCGCAACGGGTTTTCACCTGTTTTCCGATAGCCTGCTGATGTCGGCTGCCGCATTGAGTGCCGGCTATGGGTTTAATATTACTTCTAAATTATCGGGGGACGTAAGTTTTACGCATACCTTCTTCCCTTCAAAATCACCCTTTCTGCAGGCCTCCAGTCCCAATATGGCCAGTGCCTCCCTGGGCTATGAATATTTTCTTAAAACCACCCTTGAGGGCGATTTAGCCTTTGGTGAACAAACCGATTACTTTACCACCCTTTCTAATTCAAAATCGTTTGACATTAACCTCTCGGGCGGACGGGCCATCCTCAACTTTACACCAGAACTGGCGCTTACGGCCGGTACCCAACAATATTATGAAACCTACCTGGTAGAAAAAACAAACCAGGGAAAAGGCAACGGGAATGGGAATGGCAATGGAAAAGGAAAAGGTAATGGGAACGGCAATGGCAATAATCCGCCGGGGCAAACAACCGAAACAACCATCGACTACAAAAAATACGGGCTGCTATCATATAACCTCAAATTGCCCGTATCTTACAACCGGGCCTCTTATCTGATAGAAGCCGCTTTGAAATTTTCCTTATTGGGCAGCAATACCGCCGATAAAGGCCGCATCAATTCTTTCTTTACCCTAAGTGCTTATTACCAGTTTTAATCCACCCCTATGCGCGTACTGATCGTAGAAGACGAACAATCCCTGGCAACAGAAATCGAGACCGCCCTTCAGAAAAACCATTTTCTTTGCGATACAGCACACAGCGCAAAGGAAGCTTTGGACCGTACTGATACCGGCAGCTATGACTTTATTTTACTGGATATTGGTTTACCGGACAAAGATGGATTTTGGCTGTTGCAGGAGATCCGGAAGGATCATTCAGAAACTGTAATCATCATGCTTACCGCGCGCGGAGAAGTAGAAGACCGTATCCGGGGGCTGGATATGGGAGCCGATGATTACCTGGCAAAGCCGTTCTCCCTGCTGGAACTGCAATCCCGTATGCAGGCCATCATTCGCAGAAAATTCAAGTTGCATGACCAGCAGTTGACACTCGGCGCTTTTACCATTCATGTAAAGAACCGGACCATTCATTACGAAGAAACAGAGATCTTTCTCTCCCGCAAAGAGTTTGATCTGCTGAACTATCTGCTACTGCACAAAAACCGGCCGCTTTCCAGGATGCAGCTAAGTGATCATCTCTGGGGCGATAATGCAGATGACGAGTATGACTCAAACTATATTGATGTACATATCAAGAACATCCGTAAAAAGCTCAATGCCTATGCCGATACCGAATGGCTGGAAACCATACGCGGCATAGGTTATAAAATAAGAACCGACGCATGAGGCTGTATACCAAACTCACCTTATTTGCTGTTGCCGCAACCATTGTGGTACTGGGCCTCTTTGTATGGCAGCTGCCCCTGCTCATGCAAAAAATAGCCTCGGGCAATACGAATAAGAACCTTATACAGCAACGGGAAAAGGCGTTGAGCGCCATTCAGAAAAACGGCATCGACTATTATTTCCAGGGTGATTCTGCCTATGGCAGCTATTCGATGCTCAAAGATGAATACATTTCGCTGGAACCCTATTATACCGGAGCAGACCTTACCCGGCTGCAAACCGCTGAACGTATCATCGACGGGGATACGATCAATTACCGGATCCTTATAGACACGTTTGCCATGCAACAGCATGTGTACCTGCTGGAGATCGGGAAAAAGATCACCTCCATCCAGGAAGACAGTGTAGCACTGCAACGGGCTACCATCAGTGTACTGATTGTGCTTACCCTTATCATGGCACTCATTCAGCTGTTTTATACCCGCTACCTGCTGAAACCGCTGGCGTCCATCATCCGCAACCGGCTGATAAAGAAAAGCTTTCCGTTCCGTGAACCCCAGCGTGCCCTAACGACCTCTACCTATGATTTCCGGTACCTGGATGACTCCATTGCCCAATTAATGCAGCAGGTAAACCATGCCTTTGAAAAAGAAAAAGAATTTACATCCAATGCATCCCATGAACTGATGACCCCCATCAGCATCATGCAGAGCAAAATTGAGAATATGCTTACGGACCCCGAGCTTCCGGCCGGCACCGTACTCAAACTGGAAGACACCATGCGGATCATGAAACGGTTAAAAAAAGTGGTAAACGCGCTGTTGCTGATCTCGCGGATTGAAAACGAACAATACAACCGGAACGACGTGGTAGCCGTAAAATCGATGATCCGTGAAGTACTGGAAGAACTGCAACACCGGGCAGACGAAAAAGCCCTTACCGTAGAAGAGCGGCTTACAGATGGTGTAATACTATATCATGTAAACCGCGACCTCCTGTTTCAGCTGTTCTATAACCTTATTCATAACGCCATCCGCTATAACCGACCCAATGGCCGTATCATTATCAGCGACCGTTATGTAAACCAGGAATATTTATTGTGCATCGAAGATACCGGCATTGGTATTGAAGCGCCGCAGCACGAACGCATCTTCGACCGCTTTAAAAAAAGCACTTCCCAACGGGAGGGTTTTGGCCTGGGCCTCTCCATTGTAAAATCGATCGCCGATTATCAGCGCATCGGCATTACGCTGCATTCAGAGCCTGACCGGGGCTCGCAGTTTGAGCTGCATTTTCCGGCAACCCATCTCACCAAATAACGACCGCCGTTTTTTCATACTACGTTCATCTTGGGGTTTTAGTTTTGGATCCTATAATGTAAAACCTCAGATATGAAATTACTATTCCTTTCGATGGGAGCGGCCAGCTTATTGGCACTTGCTTCCTGTTCAAAAAGCAGCAGCCCGGATCAGGACACCAATGGACAGGCAAAAGTTCAGCTGATGCTTACCGACGCCCCGGCTACCTATGACGCTATCTTCCTGGATGTAAAAAGCGTTTCAATCAACAACAGTACAAACGATGCAGGATGGATCAACTACCCGCTGGATCCTAAATTCAGCGCGCCGGTCAATATCCTGGATTACCGCAACGGTACCGTGGTGGCGATGGGCGATCCGCTGACAATAGCTCCCGGAAAAATTGAACAGATCCGCCTCATACTTGGCGACAACAACAAAGTTGTCATAGGCGGCGTGGAACATGCATTAACCGTACCTTCCGGTTCTACAAGCGGTTATAAAATCAATTTTCATAAAGAACTGGCTCCGGATGGTGTTTATAAGATCTGGCTGGATTTTGATGCGGCCCGTTCCGTACACGCAGCCGGAAAAAGCGGTAAATACATGCTGAACCCTGTAGTAAAAGCCTTTAGCGAAGAAGCAAACGGACAATTCAGAGGTTATGTTAAACCCCTGGAGGCCAAACCCTGGCTTTATGCCTTAAAAGGTGCAGACACTATTGGAAGTGCGATTCCTGCAGCCGATGGATTCTTCCACTTTGTTGGATTGCCGGATGGCGCATATGCACTGCGTATTGATGCAGACAGCACCAGCGGATACCGGGATTCTACCATCAGCAATATCAACGTGGTGTTTGGTAAAGTGACCGATGTTGGTACCGTTACGCTTACCAAATAGTTCTATATAAGTTATATCACCCTCCTCCGGGCGGCATCTCAAAAAAGATGCCGCCTCTTTTATTTGGATCCAGCAGGCATGATTTCACTGGTTTACGCCCTTCTATCTTCTGTACCTGCTCTATTAAATTACCTTTTTCATCAAATATATTACCCATTTTACACCGGAAACAGCAGCTGCCTGCTTCCCGAAGCCTTTCTTTTGTATTTTTACTGGAAGCGATTGTACACGATTAAATCTACAGTAAGCATAATGAAAAAAATCCTTCTGGCAATAGCCCTGATCACAACCGGCCTGTTGCATGCACAACCGAAACAGTTATTTAAAGAAACCCCGAACGAAAAAGCAAAACGGATGGAATGGTGGACCGATGCCCGCTTTGGTATGTTTATTCACTGGGGATTGTATGCACAGGCAGCAAGACATGAATGGGTAAAACAACGGGAACGCATTACTACCGAGAACTATCAGAAGTACTTTGATCATTTCAACCCCGATGAATTTGACCCGAAGAAATGGGCAAAAGAAGCAAAAGCTGCAGGTATGAAGTATGCCGTGCTTACTACCAAGCACCACGAGGGTTTCTGTTTATTCGATTCAAAATACACCGACTATAAGGCTACCAATACACAGGCCAAACGCGACCTGGTAAAAGAATTTGTAGATGCCTTCCGGGCAGAAGGGATTAAGATCGGGTTTTACTATTCGCTGATCGACTGGCACCACCCGGATTTCACCATCGACCGTACCCACCCGCAACGGCTGGGTGGCGATGCCTCAGAAGCGGATTATGCCCCACTGAACAAGGGTAAGGATATGAGCAAGTACCGGCAGTATATGCAAAACCAGATCAAAGAGCTGCTGACGAACTATGGTAAGATCGATATCATGTGGCTCGACTTCTCTTATCCCGGAAAGAACGGAAAGGGTCATGAAGACTGGGGCTCTGTTGAGTTATTAAAACTGATCCGGAAATTACAACCCGGCATCATTGTAGACAACCGCCTGGATCTGAATAATTATTCAGACGGCTATGATTTTGAAACACCGGAGCAGGTAAAGCCTTCTGAGCTGTTAAAGTACAAAGGCAAGTATTGGGAGACCTGCCAAACTTTTTCCGGCTCCTGGGGATACTACCGGGATGAAAACACCTGGAAAACGCACCGGCAGTTGCTGGACCTGCTGATCACTTCTGCCGCCAACGGTGGCAACCTGATCCTGAATGTAGGCCCCACCGCCCGCGGTGAATTTGACTACCGCGCCAACAATGCGCTCGACAGCATCGGCTACTGGATGCATGCCAATAACAAGTCCATTTACAATTGTACGTATCCGCCGGATACCTATAAGCTGCCCGAAGCGCTGGATATTAAACAGACCTACAACCCCGAAACAAAAAAGCTCTACCTGCACCTGTTTACCTATCCTTCCAACTACGGGAAACTGGTGTTGCCGGGTTATGCAGACAAGATCAGCTATGCGCAGTTCCTGCATGATGCATCAGAGATCCTTTATAAAACAGAGAACGGCGATGTGATCCTGGAACTGCCCAAACAAAAGCCACCTTATGAGATCCCGGTGATCGAATTGTTTTTAAAATAACCGCGGAACAACGTTGCCCGTATCAGAATCCAGGCAATACCCATTGGTCGGTACGGAAGGGTAACAGCGGAAGTCCCGCGCTGCTGAATACATTTCCAATGGCCGTATCGGTAAAACAATACCGTACGGCCATTGGCTTTTTTACGCTGGTATTCCAAACCACAATGGTATCATCCTGTATGCTGGCTTCCGCAGGATAAAAAACCTTGTCAGCACCGGCGATCTGCAGGGAAGCCAGGGTATCGCCCAGCAGCTTCAGTCCACCTTCAGCACCGGAAATTTTAATGAAGGCCTTCGATCCTTTTACCTCCATGCTTTTGTATTCCGGGCTTTTATATACAATGCCTTTTATTCCATAATGATCTGCCAGCGCCCAGTTAGCCAGTCGCAGTCCTACATCGTGCTTGTTCTGCGGATGCACCTCATTTACATTGCCGGTTATATCATTGGTAGCCACCATACCGGTATGCGGAATCACCCGGCATTGCCATTGGGCTTCCCGGAGCAAGGCACCTGCATTTACTTTTCGATACCGGAAGGGAGCCACCTGCACATAATAAAAAGGTAATGGGCGATCCCATGCACGACGCCAGGCATGAATCATGGCCGTAAATAGCGGGCGATACGTAGTGGCCGCGTCGGAATTATTTTCGCCCTGGTACCAGGTAACACCCACAATAGCAAACGAAACAATGGGAGCAATCATCCCGTTATAGGCGCTTCCCGGAATATAGGGACACATGTCGCTGGGTTGTATCAGCCCGGCCGCCTTTTTAAGAACAGGGCTGCTGTTCACGATACTGTCCGGTGTCCACACTTCCGCTGCCGTACCGCCCCAGGCGGCTTCGATCAAGCCGACAGGCCTGCGCAATTGCTGACGAAGGTGCTTTCCAAAAAAATAGCCCACTGCGCTAAATGTTTTCAATGTATTGCTGTCGCATACCACCCACGCTCCTCTTACCTGTTCCTGCGGGAAAGCGGCCGTTGTTTTGGGTATATGAAAAAAACGCAGCTCCTGCTGATGCGCCTTCGGCAATTCCTTTTGAATATCCGGTAATCCCCAGCTGCCGCTCATTTCCATATTGCTCTGCCCGGCACAAAGCCACACTTCCCCGATGAGTACGTTCTCCAGCAACAACCGGTTCTTTCCCTGCAACGATATGAAGTAAGGGCCGCCGGCTGCAGGTGTTTGCAGCTCAACCACCCATTTGGCATCACGGGAGCCGGTGGCTTCATATACCTTATTATCCCAGGATGTCTTAATGCTGATCTTCTCATAAGGATCGGCCCAGCCCCAAAGCTTTACCTTGCTTTGCTGTTGCAGCACCATGTTATTGCCTATGATATCCGGCAAACGGATATTGGCTTTTGTATGGAGCACTACCAGCGTAACCAGCAACATCAACCATAATTTTTTCAGACTCATTTTACGGGAACTTTAAATGAAGGGATGGTATAACAGAACACCTGGTACCGCAGCTCGCTCCATTTATTCTCCAGGGGAAAAGGACGGCCTGGATAGAGCTCCTGCCGGTTGGGGATATTTTTGATCCGTACGCGTACCGTTGTTCTGTTCTTTGTAAGTTCCGCAGGAATCAGGAATTCATCATCGCGTAACCGTCGGTTGGAAGTACGTACCTCGTATACCCGCTTGCCCAGCTCGTCTTTCGGTCGGGAGGTCATCGACACATTGGAACCGGCCAGGTACCATACGCCCGCCTTTTTCCAACTGGTTTCATTGATGTTCTTTTTGCCGGATGGCACGGCAATATACACTTCGGCCGTTTGATTCGGATACCCATAATCCAGCGTTCTGCGCAACAATACGCCCTGGTTATCCTTTCGCAAACGGATGTCAAATTCCGTTGTACCTTCAGTAGTACGCCCATCTTCCTTTTGAGCCGGATAGATCTCCTTCCCGATATATTCCTTATACCCCGGCCGGTTAGGAAGATCATAGCCCCATGCATGAGCGGGATATGCATCCGGTCCCCATTCATATCTGGATTCAATGGTTTGCACAGCGGATGCCTGGGGCGAATGGTACCGGTGCCGCCGCTCATCCGCTTCATTGCCAACATCCAGCTGATCCGTTGCTACCAGCGAAGCCGATGGCAGTCCGTACCAGTAGCAAACCGATTCATAATGTTCCTGCGAAACATTCTCGTTGTGCTCAAAGCGGATCACAGCCCGTTTTCCAAAGGGCATCAGGTCGGCCCAAAGGAACCGGTAGGCCGACTGGATCAGGTCTTTTTCATTCACTGCTTTTTTCTTTTCAATAGCACCGCAGGGATGCCCCGCTAACGGAAGCGTCATGTTCTCTCCGCCCCAATAATCGCCGCCACCGGCCCACTCTTCGGTGCCGGTACCGTAAGCCTGCGGGGTCTGACTGTCGTCAAAAAAGAAGCGGGGATCGCCTTCCAGGGTATTCAGGTTGGCATTGTGCGAAAAAATAAAGGAATTGCCCAGGAAGCTTCCGGACCATTCCTGCTGCCCTTCCAGGCCCTTTGTATCCAGCCAAACCATATCCTGCCCGAGTGCCGGTTTTGGGAAATCGCGATACGTGGCATGAAAATAACTGCTGAGCGCCGGCGTTGCTGCCACCTGCTTTTCATAGCGCAGCTCATAGGTTATAGCGCCTTCTCCTGAGGGGAGCCCTGCCAGTTCAACCTTTGCGGAGCGGAAGAACGGCATGGGATAATAACAGGCCAGCTCTACGGTTCCCTTTTTATAATCGTAGCGTATGTTTATCGGCAATCCCTTCACGAGGTATGCTTTTTTTTCCCGGTTGAAAAACGTACCTGCTCCAAAAAAAAGGCAGAGCGGTGCATCGATGGAGGGTTGCTTTGCCCCGTCCCAGCTCACTTTCAGTCGTACCCGCTCCAATTGTTCTGCCTCATCCAATGGCAACGTGAGCTTTAGCGCACGAATTGTGGCCGGCCCGGTTTTTAAGGTAGCAAGTACCGCCTGTTGCCGGCTGCGCGCAACCGTTCCCTGTATTTTTTGAATAGTTGCCGGAGCAATATCGGTACCCGCCCGGTTTAGCAAAGCAACAGCATCTGCCGGTGGCACCTGTTGCAGATTCCACGAGGCACCCCTGTTCATCAACCGTTCGTTGCCTGCATAAAGATGATAGATATAATAGCCCGTGCCATAGAAGGTTCTGGAATACGCGATCTGCAGCGAATCATTGAACCGCATCGGTATCCAGGAAAGATTGGCCCCCTTGGTGGTGCCCCAGGTCCATGCAAAAGGCTCCGGAAGCGCTGCTGCCGGGATGTAGGCGGTTGTCTTATATTTTTTAACCGCGTCTACCGGATCGGCTGTTGCGGTTTCCTTAACAATATTGTCGGTTCCATCCACCACAAAATGCCAGGGACTACCATGCCAGTGATTAGCCCGGAAGAACCACAGGGTACCGTTTCCTTTTACGTCCAGCGTTACATTTTCATCTTCCTTTTTCATAAAAAGAAAATTGGAAGCATCGTATCCACCGCCGCCGCGGTCATAGGTACTGCGCATATAGGCCCTTACCCCTATCCGCTGTTGCGGCAGGCTGCTCCATAGCTGATAGGCATCATAACCGGAAGGCTGTGCCGGCAACAATGCTTCTTTGCGTGATTGTGCTGTTGCACAAAGCGGTGCCATCAGCCCCAAAAACAGCCATTGTTTTAAATCCCTTATGCTCATTTTATTTTTCTTTTGATTCCCATTTTAACGGCGCCAGGTAGAGTCCCTTTTTATCCCAGCCGGTATTGGAAATAAACCAGCCTTCCTTTTTATCGTAGATCACTTCCGCAGCATGTACCGGTAAAGTGCCCACAAAATTTTCATTAGGAAAATGCAGCGGGTCTGCAGACCAATATACATCTGTACGATTATACTCCGTCATCGCCCGGCAGATAAACAGGTAGAACAATCCACCCTTTTTTACCACAAAGGGACTTTCGGCATCCCCGCCCCAATCCACCCGGTAGGGCTGCGTATGGGCAATCTGCGGTCCGCTCCAGTGATACATATCCGGTCCTGTGCGTACGGCCACTACCGAACGGAGATCGGTTTCGCTGAACGTACGTGTATAGTAATAGTAATACACGCCCTTATGCTTCATGATGTACGAATCCCGGGCATGACCGGCATCACTGAACAGCGGGTTCAGCGCATGCCGCTCCCATTGATACAGATTCGTACCGGTAGCCAGGCGCAGCTGCCCCCAGGAAGCATAGTTGGGTGCATTTTCCTGCATATTACCCGTATTGTAAAATAGATGATAGCGTCCCCTCTCTTTAACAATATGCGGTGCCCATAATACGCGTTCCACACCAGGTTCCGCCGTCATGGCATAGCCCTTATCTGCCCAGTGTGCCTGCGTCAAAGAGCGCGCGGTAATATGAAAGAAACGGGTTTCTTTCCAGGGTGCAACCGGCAAATGGTGTATGATCCCGAAAGCATGCCAGGAACCATCGGCCGCTTTTACAAAACAATGATCATTGGTATACCAGGAGCTGTCTTTGGCCCGGGTATCTGCCGGATCAAAAATATGCACCCACGCGCCTGCAATCTGCGGCACTTCTATCTTTTGGCCCTGTGCCTTTACCAATTGAATGCTCAATAAACAGAGTCCTATGATCCATTTTTTCTTATACACTGCAGCTGTTTTATGGAACCGGTCACGCACCGGCACCAATATATTTATTTAATTTTTGACCAAGATTTTCTTAAGGGTTTCCCGGATCCATTGCTCACTCCTGGGAAAATCTTCATAGGTATGCAGCGATGACAACAGGGCGTCTTCCGGCTGTATACCCGCTGATTGTAAAATAGCATAATCCTGCAACGACTCCGAAAAGACCTCCCAACGGATCGAGTCATACGGACCATCCGGACCGGGATATACCACAAACGGATCACCCGACGCAATACCCGGATAGGCATAGGCGGCACCTTCGGTAAAGGGATCTCCCGCCTCTTCTTTGTCCAGCTTATACCAGAAGTTATATCCCCAATGTAAAAAGCCCTCGGCTTTCAGTTTATAAAACAGCCAGCCGCTCATACGTATTTTAGGCAGCGGTGTATCATACAGGCGATTGAGCCATTTATTGCGCGGACCCGTGCAAAAATAAACCCAGTGCGGAATATGCTCCTTCCGGTAAGCCTCATCCGAACTGATGATGGGCACCGGGATATCGGTCAGGTGCTCCCGGCCGTACCGCACATCACTTAACGCATCCATTACCTTCATCCAGGGAGCCAGCCGGCGAAGGATGTCGCGCGCCTTTTTATAATTTTCCACGTGTTCGGACCAGGGTTCATCCGAGAGATGAAAGTAAGAATCATCCAATAGCTTTTCCTTTATAAGGAACCGGTGTAAATCCGGCAGGTATTGTTTCAGAAAATTGATATAGGTATCGGATGTTCCCGAAAGATTTTCCGCCCACAACAATTTATTGGTATCGCCTTCTTTTTTATACACATGCATGGCGTCCTGTACACCCCAGTACAGCCATAGATGCGCCCATTCAAATTTCTTGTAGCCCAGTTCCCGGCATAGGTCTACAAACCGTTTGATCCGCGACCAGTCGAATTCATATTTCCCGGGGCTTGGTTCATTTACGATCAGCATTTGACAGGGTTCTTTGAATACAGCCCGCAGCTCAAAGAAATTCTGGATAAATGCCACGTCGTTGCCATGTTCTATCAGGTTTTTCATGCAGGCCCGCGTCAGTTTCCACCATTGCTCGTCGAACATTTTTGTTTTGTACTGAAGGGCAATGGCCTCACCCCGCCACCAGTGGGTTACATGGAAATTTTTCCGGGGCTGCAGGATCAATGTACTTACAGTTAGGTTAACCGTTAATGCCGTGTCCTTTTCCTCCTTCCCTTCCTGCCAGCGCATCCGTATTTTATACCGGTGCAACCCGGGCGATAGTGCAGATGGAACCTGAAGCGTGATCCAGAACGAACGGCTTTCAAAGGGATTGGCTTCTGTTTTGGTTACGGGGTAAAGCGGATCGGGCAGCCAGCCGGGAAGGTATCCCCTGCCGTCCAGCTCCTCCGCGCTGACATCGGTATTAAAATGAGGCATCGGTACCAGCCCTACGTAACGCACCTGCGGATGTACCGCTGCAGCGTTCTCTATACTGCAGGATATATGCGTTTGATCTTTCATGTTACTCCGGAAAGCAACCTGGAATGAAATACGGCTGTTCCGGGCCGCCAGCAACTCCAGCTCGGTGGCAGCCTGAGCCGGTGATTGCGGAAATACCCGTTGCAGCGAACTGGTGAGCCAGATAGACATCGGCGGCTCCGTTGTACGAGCCCCGGCACTGACGGTGTTCAACAAACAACCGGCAAAAAAAATCAACAATCGTTGTGCATGTTTGTTCATGATTTTTCTGTTTAAAGGAAAGCGTATTACTTTATCGTTTAAGCAACCATTCAAAGTTGCAAAATTTTATTTAATTCACCATTATTTTTGGGAATAACGCTTTACCCGTAAGCTGGCCTGCCGTTTATGTCCTGCAAAACCTTCCAGTTCACAAAGGCGTTCGGCATACATGCCGATGGTGGTGCTGGCTTCCGGGGTGCAACGCTGATAGGTACAGGTTTTTAAAAACTTCCCCACCCATAGCCCGCCGGTATACCGGGCCGCCTTCATGGTAGGCAGGGTATGATTGGTACCGATAACCTTGTCACCATACGCCACATTGGTTTCGGGACCCAGGAATAACGCACCGTAATTGGTCATATGTTCCAGGAAATAGAAAGGATCTGCGGTAAGCACTTCTACATGTTCATAGGCGAGTTTGTCGGCTTCAACCACGGCTTCCTCCATATCCTTTACCAGTATGATGGAGCCATAGTCCTTCCATGCCGCTCCGGCCAGATCCGCAGTGGAAAGCGTTTTCAGCTGCTCTTCGATTGCGGCAATGGTTTCCCGGGCCAGTTCTTCAGAAGTGGTGATCAGGGCCGCCGGGGAGGTAGGGCCATGCTCCGCCTGTCCCAGGAGATCACAGGCCACCATCTCTGCATCCGCCGTTTCATCCGCAATCACCAACACTTCCGTAGGACCTGCCAGCAGATCGATCCCCACCCTTCCGAAAAGCTGCCGTTTTGCTTCTGCCACATAGGCGTTGCCGGGGCCTACAATCATGTCTACTGCGGGGATAGAACCGGTGCCTATGGCCATTGCACAAAGTGCCTGTACCCCTCCCAATATATAAATTTCATCTGCGCCGGCAAAATGCATGGCACAAACCGTTGCCTCCGGTATTTTTCCCTGTATAGGTGGCGTGCAGGCGATCACCCTTTGTACACCCGCCACCTTTGCGGTAAGCACACTCATATGTGCCGAGGCCACCATCGGATACCGGCCTCCAGGAATATAACAACCCACACTGTTTACGGGAATGTTCTTATGCCCTAAAAACACACCCGGAAGGGTTTCCACTTCCAGGTCCAGCATGGTGTTCCGCTGTTGCTGTGCAAAAAAACGGATCTGCTGCTGCGCAAAAAGGATATCGTCCTTTACCTGCTGCGGTGTGCGGTCTACAATGGCTTGTATCTGGTCAGCTGAAAGCCGGAAGGATGCCGGTGTCCACTGATCCAGCCGTTCTGCATATGCACGTACGGCCTCATCCCCGCCGGATTCAATACTCCGGATCATCGCTTCCACGGTTCCTTTTACGTTTGAATGCTCCTGCTGCAATTCGGTTACAGCCTTCCCCTGTTTGATAAAGCGTGCCATAATTATTTTTTCTTTTTGAGTTCTTTATTTGATCCTGTTGTTATTAAAGTCATTACTCATTTGCCCCAAAGGCGGGTATCATTTCCCTTGCTTTTCCGCCACTCATTCCGCCAGCGATGGATATCGGTGGGCCCGATCAGCGGCATCGGCCGGCGTACTGCGGCATCCGGTATGGATGGTATCCGGGCGGCTGTATCCTGGTACCAGTAAGCCACACTGGCCAGGTCCAGCGTCAATACATTATTACTTCCATGTTCGATGGAGAACCGCAACGACCGGTCGAAGTAAACCGGGTCGGCGATATGGAAGCGGTAGATATGGGTGCGCCCCAGGAACCCGATATCATCATTCACCTTTGCGTACCCGAAATAAGGGGATGCGTACGGCTGTTTGGGCGCACCCCAGGAAGTATTAAAATAATCTTCGGTACCGGTACCATTCATCGTGGGCAAGGTATCGCCATCTATAAACCACATATCATCACCCTCACCGTACCAGTAAGGCGTGGGTGCCTGCACATAATAATTAACGCCTACAAAATGCCCCTTCCCCTTGATATCTGCAATCACATAGTTTTCTTTGCCATTCTTATTGGGCGGGTTGCCGCCAAACATCCAGTGTTCATTTTCCACGCTATCCACCGGCATTGTCAGCTGTTTATTATACCAGGCATGAAACCGGCCCGTTTGCGGAGGTAAGGTTTTCATCTCCTGGTAATCGATGTAAAAATACAGTGCATTGATAGTGCCGCCCGTCTGGTTTTCAATTTCTATGCGGGCGCCTTTTGCAAAAGGCATGGCAAAATAACTGACCAGTCCGTTTCCGTTTGTAGGTGTAGCTGCCAGGGCTGCTGATGTAAACAGGTATGCATCGTTCCATCCCTGCCCGAAGAACGGCCCAACCGGCGATGCTACAGACGGATAGGCATTGCCATCCCAGTACATCCTCAGGATCACATCATTCCGGCTCAGTACATTTGGCTCCGGCGAAAGCGTCATCCAGATATGATCGATGATCCCCGCGCCCGCCACGTTAAAGATCGTGCGTTTTTCGCCTGGCTTAATATTCTTCAGGTTATCATGATTATCTCCGGACGGGTCGTAACTGCTGACCCGTTTTGTTTTTACGCCCTGTTTTATTTCAGTAAGTCCCATCAGGTCCTGCGCAGCCAGGTGCAGCGTACCTGTGAGTAATAGCACCAGCATCCATTTTGCTTTTATAGATGTCATTGTTTTTTTATAATCTATGCGTTATTTGATCTTGCAAAGGACAGCGTCGCAAACGAAAAATATTTTCAGTTAATAAAGCCCTCAGGCAGATCCTGAAACAGGAACAGATCCCGGAACAAGTCTGGGATGACATACTGCCAATGACAGATTGTATTGTTATTGAAAACCAATTATACTTTCGTCATGCTGAGCACATCCCGCGACGGCGGGAGGAGTCGAAGCATCTCTGTGATACCGGACTGCCCGATAATGAAGAGACCTTTCGGCTTCGCTCAAGGTGACGAATGAATATTTTGTCATCGCCTCACAGATTTCGCTATGCAAATGAAATACCCAGCATGACAAAGTATGATCGTTCCTTAATTGCAGCACGCAAACATCAACGTTCGTTGCCCCATAATTTCGGGTCATTGTTCCTGCTTTTACGCCATTCATTGCGCCAGCGGTGAATATCCCCAATATCAATCATCGGCATTGGCTGTCTTGCCTCTTTTGAAGGAATGGCGGGAACCGCATGTGCCTCGGGCTGATACCAGTAGGCCACGCTGGCCAGATCGAGTGTCAACACATTGTTATGTCCGTGTTCAATCGAAAAACGGAATGCCGTATTAAAATAGAAGGGATCGGTGATATTGAACCGGTACAGGTGTGTTCTGCCCAGCCAGCCAATATCATTGTTCACCCGTGCATAACCGTAATAGGGATGTGAAAAAACAGACTTGGGACACCAGGCGGTATTAAAATAATCTTCCGTACCCGTTCCCTTAAGAATACTTCCCTTTTCACCGTCGATCTCGATCCGGTCATTGCCTTCACCATACCACATCGGCGTGGGTGCATGCACATAATAGTTCACCCCTACAAAATGGCCCTTGCCCTTGATATCGGCAATCAGGTAATTGTCCTTGCCTGTTGTGTTATTTCCCGGCTTTCCAAAAATGGCCCATTCATTTTCGCCTTCGGTTTTGGAAGTTTCGGTCAACTGCTTATTGTACCAGGCATGAAACCGACCTGCCTTTGCGGGCAGCCGGTCCATTTCCACATAATCCACATAATAGTAAAAATGACTGATCTCTTTTCCGGCCTGGTTCTCAATCTCGATACGGGCCCCTTTTGCAAAGGGCATTGAAAAATAACAAACCATCCCCTTCCCGTTTACCGGGCTGGCAGACAATGGCAGGGCTGTATAGGTATAGGATTCATTCCATCCCTGTCCGAAGAAAGGCCCGATGGGCGCGATCACGGAAGGCGATGAATTTCCGTCCCAATACATTTTCAGGATCACATCATTACGGCTCAAAGCCTCCGGCCCCGGTGCCATCGTAATCCAGATATGGTTGATCATACCGGCGCCCTTTACATCAAAAATGGTTCTTGTTTCCTTATCACCGATGCGTATAAAATCATTACCGGCCCCGGCCGTATCATAACTGCTTACGCGCTTTGAAATCACCCCGTCCTGCATCATCGAAAGCGCAGCGAGGTCATTGGCTGTTGTTTGGCCGCAAACAGTGCCGGCCATACCTATTCCAATGATTAATACAATTGCAATTCTTTTCATTATTCAGGTTTTTTCATCATCTGATCAATAACGGCCGTACCGGTGGTACGCATGCCGGAGTTTTTTGTAACATCCCAAAAGCTTTGCTGCTGCAGGATCTCGGCCTGTGTGGTCACAATCCAGCTCTGGATCCAGCCCGTAAGCGTGCACCAGGCGCCCCAGCCCGCATCTGAATTGGAGGCCCAGTATTCCCATTTACCATAGTCAAAAGCCCTAAACCAGGCACCATCCAGATCCTTATGCCTGCTGCTTTGCACCTGTATACGAGTCAAAAAATCTGATAGCTTTTTCACCGACTGCATGTATCCTTTGTTGCCCGTTGCCAGTGCCGCTTCGTGCAAACTGAACACCGCGAAATTATTCGTGTACAGCATGCAGGATATTTTTTGCCCGTTCTGTGAAATCAGCGAACCTTCATCCGAACCGTAATCATTGTTTGACTTCAGTTCCCGGAACATCCCCTTTCCTTTTCCCAGTTCCTCCCGGATGGCGCCGCTTCCATCCTGGTATTTCAGCATCTCCCGCACCATCTCATCCAGCCAGCGCCGGTGCAGCGGCGTATCCTCCACACGCACCAGCCAGGCCAGGGGCAAAATGAGCCGGGCGCGCTGGGTTTGCAGGCTGCTGCCCCATTTCCATTTATCGGGGTAGTCTTTCATGGTAATGGCAATGGCTTCCTTTGTACGTTGCAGCAACGGCGCATAGTGTGTTTTATCATACAACCACAAATAAAGGGCCCACATCCAGGACTCAAAATGCGGCGAAGGATGTTCCAGATTGCGGTTATAATAATACGGCCATCCGTTTTTGATGATGTCATTTTCTTCCAGCCGTTCGCCCCGGAAGCCCTGTTTACCGGTGGTTCTGAAATTCGCCATGATGGCTTCCGCCAGCTCCTTATCCCACTGATCCGTTTTCAGATATCCCGCCGCTCCCAGTGCGCCCAGTATGGCACGGGCATTATCATCTCCGTAAAAGGTGCCGGCATTGGTGGTTGCCCAGCCGATAAGCCCGTAAGCCGGACTGGCCGGATCGTTCTTGGGACCGGCCCGCAGGTTGGAGGTTTTGAAAAGGAAATCAATAATATTTGTTGCTCTTGCTTTATAGTCCCCATTGTTCAGTAACTGCCCGGCTGCCGCCAGTGCCATACTGGCTTCTCCCTGCACATCGGCGCGCATCCAGTACCGGTATTGCTGACTGCCGTCGTAATAGATGGTGGACGTGTGCCCTTCAATGATTCCCAGTGATCCGTCGCCATTGGGCTTATCCTGCGGTACCGGCGGGCCTACCGGCTTCAGCCCGTCCACACCACCATATTTCATCCAGTCTGCCTTCCAGCTGGGATGTACATAGAAGCGGCCGTTCGCAAACCATTCCACTCCTTTTTGCACACTGTTCCGCAAGGCACCGGCAGGCAGCGGTGCATTCCGGTCATACATCGGCCGTACATCCTGCGGCCAGTGGTTAATGGCAACCGTAGCATTGCCGGTAAGCTGTTCTATAATATACGACAAAACAGTTTTAACCGGTTGTGCCGGGCCATAGCGACCGGTTTTGAAATTACTCAGGGCGGTGGTGCTGATGAGTACACCGTTCTTCCGGAATAACAACGGATAGGTTTTCGTGCTGTCGAGACCCAGTTCTGCTTTATCCACCCCTACTACTTTGGCCAGCACCAGCAAGGGATCGGCCGCACTAACCGGCCATACATAACAGTTATGAATCCCCAGCAATGCCAGGCGTGGCAGCCGGGCACCAAACAAACCGGTGGTAACCACACCCCGCTCCAAATGCGTTTCCAGAGGTTGCGATGGTATATCCAGTCCGGGATAAGCAGAGGGATATTCCACATATAGCCGCAGTTTCCGGGAAGCTGCAGTTTTTAAGAGTGCTTCGCTGATGCGGTTCTTTGCATCCGGCGCCGGGTACCGGTCTGCCGTGATAAAAACCCCTGACCCGGCAGGAGCCGCTTCAATTGCAGCCGCCGGACTGTTGTAGCGCTTTACCATATAGCCCTGTGCCTTCAGCAACAGGTACAGATCATTTTTTTCACCTCCGTAATAGGAAATGCTTTTTTTCAGAGACTGGGCCGATGCTGTAACAGTGATACACCATACAAGAAGAAGGCTTATTATTTTATATCGCCAAAACATATACTTATGATTTTATCAGGTGCGTATTCAGTTTATAAAATTGTTGCTGCAGCAGGTCGATCGCAGCCGCTTTTATGCGTCCGGCGGCATCTTTTTCCAGGAAGGACCATTTTCCGGGACCTGTTTCATAGCCTCCTTCTTCAAATGCATGGCTTGTTGGTACGTACCCGATATTATTCTCGGAAAACCCTGCAATGATGGTATGTTCAAAGGGGGACGCCTGCTCAATCTCCAGGGCCGTTTCTACAAAAATTTCACCGGGTAAAAACAGGATGGCCAGGGAATTAAAATGCAACAGGCTGATCCGTGCCAGTGCATCCAGCGGATTGGTGATACCGGATCCGCCCCTGACCGCAAAAGGAATGGCGCTGCGTTGAAAAGAAAATGCGGTATCCGCCATTTGCAACGGCTCCTGCATTGCTATCAGTTCCGCCATCGCCACGCCATGTGCTTCTGCATAAGCGGCCCCCATGGATACCGTAGGCGGGTTGATATCACCGGCGGCTCCGTTCAGGAACAATGCCGTACCGTTCTGATCCGATTGTTCCAGTGCACTGCATAGTTCTCCCGGAAAATCGGCAGATACCAGCGGGATACACATTTCGTGTACCGGGTGGCAAACTGCCTGTACCACTGTTGCGATGCCTTGCCGGTCGTTACCAGTGAACCGGACCGCCTTAACCCGCCGGTCTACCGGTTCGCCGTTCATCAGCTCCTCGGATACAGGCTGCAGCGAATCGGAGATCACCATGCCTTCGGGCAAACGGATCCGCCGTTGCAACGAATATCCTTCCAGCACGGCTGTTGCTACCGACAGTGTGCAGGGCTGAAGCCGGTCCACCGCCGTATGAATCGCAGCCCGGATATCCTGCTGCATCTTTTTTAGCCAGTTAATAAATGCCGGTGTTTGATAAAGCCCTGTAAGACCGCCCGACTCCGGAGCACTGTGGGTATGGGTACAGCAGATCACAATATTTGCGGCCGGGACTGCACCGGCCATTTCCGCCTTAAAATGTTCCCATCCCCCAACCGAAGTATCGGTAAGTGACAACAGATCCAGCGACACTACTGCCAGTTTTTCTTTTCCGGATTGCAAGACCAGCACCCGCGCTTTCAATGGTGTACGTATCGATTCAAAGGAAGCATATTCCGCCTTTACAGATGAAGTAAGTAACCCTACTTCCAGCGGTGGTGTAATATCGGTTACTGCGGCGCCCGCATATAGTTCAGACTGACTCATAGTGTTCCTTTTATCCAGTTGTAGGCCTGCAGCCAGAAGTCATTATAGCTTTCCCACAACTCAAAATTGATGCCCCAATGCGGTGCAGGATCCGACATATACGTAAACACGCGGCCCTGGCCGTATGCGCCGGCCACTACCAACGGATGCCCGGTTTCTTTTACGCGTACGATCACCTCCTCCTCGTTTTTAACCGTAACTTCATTATAACCGAATATCGGTGGAAACTTGTCCCATGCCAATCCTTTTACAATCGGATGATCGGGCTTTACCACTTCCGCGGTAAACCCGGCTGATGATTCCACCAGGTCTTCGATCAGCAGGCAATTCACCGGAAGTGCCTCCTGCAACGTACTCCTTCCCCAACCAGACCGGCTTTGCACGCCACTGAATGACAACCATCCGCCCAGCATCATCATGCCGCCACCACCATGGATCCATTCTTTAATGGACTCAATACGGTCAGGGAATGTAACGATCTTATGCTCGCGGCGTGCCCTGTCGAAAAAGCTGGGATACAGGTGAAAGCATTTTGCCTCCACATCACTAATGATCAGCGCTTCGGATTGTTGCAGGTATTCCTCCAGTTTGCCCGGTTCCAGCCGGTATAGTTCCCAGTTGGATAAAGGCGTTACATCTGCCTGCTGTTCCAGCGCTTCCGTCAAACGCTCCCCATAAAAATGCAGATCGGCATCCTTGGTTTCCGTACCAAAAGGTGTTTCAATAAATGTGGGCCCTACGTGAAATACCCAATCACCCAGATACAGCACATGCTCTTCTTTTGTTCGTACTACTTGTTTTGCTCTCATAACTTTTATATATGTTTTATGAATCCGATATGGATCGTTTTAAGATTGTTCGTGATAAGGGACCGCATCGGCTTTACGATCACCCGTGCTTATTTCCAGTTCCTTAAGGTAGTCGGAAGCCATTTTGCGAAAGCCTATAAAAAGCACGATGGCTGCCAGCAGCGTAAGAAGACTGGTACCATACCGCGCAAACCAGGCATGGGTAAGACCGAGTATGAATAATGAAACAGATACGGTTCCAATGATGGCGATAAAGATCCCTTTCAGGATGGGACGCAGCGGCCGGTAAGCACCGGGCTGCCCATTATTGCGGAAGGGCTTCCAAAAACCCAGTGGTCGCGCGCGCTTATAAAAATCCTGTAACAGTGGCTGCGGATCGGGCTTGGTAAGCAATGCCACAACGATCCAGAGCAGCGTGGTAAGTCCCATCACCAGCAGGGTTTGCCAGTACCAGGCAATCACCAGCCGCTCAGCGCCAGCCACCCCCAGGTACATGAGTAAGCGGGGCCCCAGTACTACCAAACAAAATATGGCTGCTCCGCCAAAAGATGCAGCAATCCTTGCCGGGCCGTTAAACCGCCACCACCACCATTGCGCCCAGTTGGCCGGCAGTTCAGCCGCACTTAAAGACAACATAAAAATGGCCACATCCGTAATGATGAGTACGTTGTACACCACCGCAATAGAAACAGCAAGTATAACGAGCATAGAGATCTTGCCAATAAACAGGTAATGCTTTTCAGAGCGGTCAGGAACAAACCATCGGCGGTAAATGTCACTAACCAGTATCTGGCTGCCAAAGTTGAGGTTATCGCCCACGGTAGACATGGTAGCCGCCAGCATTGCCGCCACCATCAGCCCCATGGCACCGGGTGGCAGCAACATCTTCATCAGCCTGCCATATACCAGCTCCCTGTCGGCCCCTGTTTGCCGCAGCTCCGGCCACAACACAGCCGCACTGATACTGGGCAAGGTTACCAGCAATAATAATACAAACATGGAGATTGCCGCCACTACGTACATCGTCAATGCCTCCGATGGCGTGCGCGTGGAAAGAATGCGCTGTCCTTCCATAGCACCACCCATCGGTGCGGCATCCCCGCCATAGCCAATGCTTTGCCCGATGAGCCAGCCAAAGGCCGCAGCCAGCGGAAATACCTCCTGTTTTTCAGGCGGTATGCTTCCCAGTATTTCTGCACTGTGCGGACCAAAGGCGTGTTCGATCGCCTGCACCATGGCGGTGGCTCCGCCAAAATGTTGCAAGGTGAGGAACAACAACAGCAGGGTACCCGCCAGGAAGATCAGCATCTGGATAAAATTGGAGATCACCACACCTTTGTACCCCGATGAAAATACAAACAACAGGGATACGGGCACTACCAGGCAAAGCGTTTCAAACTTGGTAAGATCAAAGGCCGGTCCCATTATTTTATAAGCGGCCAGCAAGGTGATACCCGTCCAGGCGGGCATTGCAATCAGCGACGTACGCAGGGCGATCCACAACCGCATGATACCGGCGGCCCTTTTGGGAAACCGAAGATCATAAAACTCGAGGGATGTAAACAGGTTGAGCCGTCTCCAGAAAAAAGCAAAGAGCACACCACCCAGGAACAATGCCAACCCAAAACGGCTCAAATACCACCAGCAGATAAACCCGCCCGTAGCCACGGCCAACCCGCCATAGCCGGTGGCCGCGTCGGGACTCACCAGCGCCGCTGTATACGAAACACCATTGAGCCAACCAGGGATCTTCCTGCCGCCCAGGAAAAAATTATCCATGCTCTTGTTGGCAAAGCGCCGGTGCCAGAGACCAATCCCCAGCATCAGCAGCAGGTACCCGATCACAATCCAAATATCCAGATGATTCCAAATCCTCATTTTAATATACTTTATTACAGGAAAGATACACTATTGCCAACCGGGGTTTTGCTTCAGGCTTTTATTCAGTACCAGCTCATTGGAAGGTAATGGCTGCAGGTAATCGCGGTTGGGATTGAACTGCCAGCCATTAGCAGCGGGGGTATTTTTCAACGGGAATATGTACCCGTTATCAGAAACCGGGATATTGTTTAAAGGCGGATCAAACGGCTTGCCTGCAAACTGCTGGTATCTGGCGCCGTATAACGGGCGTTTGATGAGGTGTGCCGCTCTCCAGCGCATCAGGTCATCAAAGCGGTATCCTTCCAGCGCCAGCTCTACTCTCCGTTCGCGCCTTACTTCATTCAGCAGAGGCGTAATATTGGTAAATTCCCATTGGGGATCTGTAAAGCCCACTCCTACGGTTAAATGCGGAAGCTGTACGCGGTCTCTTAATACATTAATGGTTTTATCCAGTACCTCCTGGCTGCCTTCACCCAGTTCTGTTTTGGCCTCTGCGTAATTCAGCAACACTTCCGCATACCGGAAGATAATACTGGCGGTAACGCTTCCGGTTCCATCCGCATCATCGGGTGCAATCCCTTTAAAGATCTCAAAACCGGTGGTGCAGCGACCGTCGCCCAGCAGGTTGATATCCGGAAGCAGGAACCGACCCGTTGTATCTCCGTTGGCAATGATGCGGGGATAGCCCGGCAGTAATAGGGTTTGGGCCAGCCTCGGATCCCGCTGGCGCACCTGCTGCTCGATGGTTTGATCGCCCTGATAGCGGGTACTGATGGATATGGGTTTACCATCCGTACATAAATATGCATCTACCAGTGGTTTTGATAATCCCGTATTTCCCCCGCCATAAGCCATCATGTTCTGTCCGAAATGAGTAAGGCCAAGTGCTTTATCAAATTTCTTCCACAGGATCATCTCTGTGTTGTTAGAAAGATCCTTCTGGTTAAAGAGACGCCAGTACCCGAACTGCGGATCTTCATTAATAGCAGTAATGCTGTAATACCCTGCGTTCATCAGTGTTAATGCGGCGTCCGCAGCCTTTCTGAAATAGTTGTTATAGTTGGCTCCGCTTACGCCAAAGCTGGTACCATCGTGGTATTTCTCCCAGGCTCCTTCATACAGGGCTACCCGTGATTGAAAGGCCAGTGCCGCGCCACGGTTGATCCGCAATGGTTCTGCCTTCCCGGGAGCTGCCAGCAATTGTACTGCTTTATCGAGATCCTTCAGAATAGAGTCGGCGATGATATTTCGCTTCAGCCGGGGTGCCTGCAGGGCCTCCATATCGGCCGTGGTCAACGGCTGGTTGTACCAGGGAAGATCTCCGAACTGCTTCAGCATACTAAAATAGAACCAGGCGCGCCAGAAATACATTTCGCCTACATAGGTATTGGTTTGCGCCGGATCATCGGCCGATTTATAATAATTGGCCAGGAAATAATTGACCGCCCGGATATTCCCCCAATCCCAGCCGCCACCTGAAGGCGGCACGGTACCGGTACCGGATAACTGCGCACTGTAATTGTAGTTACCATGTACCAGGTTATCGGAAGCATTATCCAGCCAGAAGATGCCACCGGTATAGGCATTGGGAAACCATCCCGGAAATGCCGGGTAAAACTGGTTGGAATACAATTTCATTTCAGTGGCCGTAAAACTCAGTTCGGTATCCGGTATCTGGTCCAGCGGCGGTTTGTCCAGTATCTTACTGCAGGAACTCCACAGCAGTATGCCGGCAATAACCCCGTAATAAAAACGCCTGTGCATATTCATGATTCCTGTGTTTTAGAATTTAAAAATTGATATTTGCCCCCAGCGAATAGGTCTTTAGTAAGGGGTAGATCTTCCCGGTTCCCCATCCACCGTTCACTACTTCCGGATCATAATTTTTGTTGATGCGCGAAAACGTAAGGATATTCTCCCCGCTGAAGTACAACCGCACCCGTCCCATTCCCTTAAGCCGGAGGAGCTGTGAAAAATCATATCCCAATTGTACATTTTTCAAGCGCATATACGCACCGCTTTGCAGGTAACGGGTTTGCACCTGGTGGTTCTTGGCGGCTTCAGAAGACGTATAGGGCCTGGGCCAGTAAGCACCGGTTCGCTCCGGCGTCCAGTAATCCAATGTAGTTGCATAAATATTATTACCGAAGTTGGGAACAAAGCCCCAGAAAAGACTTCCGGAATTATTACCAGGCGCACCGCCCAGCCAAAGATCGCGTTTGCCTACGCCCTGCAGGAACAGCGACAGATCAAACTGCTTCCAGTTAGCACCAAGGTTTACACTATAACTATAACGCGGTGTATTGTTACCAATCACCTTCAGGTCACCATGTTTATCCAGCGTATTATCGCCGATATCAATCTTATGATCCCCGTTCAGATCTGTATACAGCACATCACCTTTATTCCACTGGCCAAACAGGTACGATTGGTTGGGCATGTTGGCCAGGTCCTGTTCGGTTTGAAGGATGCCGGCGGTTTCATAGCCCCATAGATCACCCACTACCGCGCCGGGATAGTAACCAGACAGCAGTTTACTGGGATTATAATAGTTAACGATACGGGATCGATAATCCGACAGCAGCACGTCGATATTATAGGCCAATTCCTCACCGATCCGGTCCTTCCATCCCAGCGTGAGGTCAAATCCGCGTGTGCGCATATCCGCATTATTCTGATAGGGAACAGCCGCGCCCAATGTAGCGGGCAATACCGATGCAGGCCCCAGCATATTTAAGGTGGTACGGGTGTACATGCTAAAATTCAGGGTAAGGCGGTTCTTAAGAAACGCCGCATCCAGTCCTACATCAAGTGTGCGCGAAGTTTCCCAGGTAAGATCCGGACTGATCAATCCGGGAGGGTTGATAAAACCCGGTCGCTCGCCGTTTAAAATATATCCCAGGTTGGTACCAATAGGAATGAGTGCGAGGTATTGATAATTGGGTACATTCTGGTTACCCAGCGAACCATAGCCGGCGCGGATCTTGAATTCATTGATCACGTCCTTAAGATGGCCCCAGTATTTTTCACGGGCAAGATTATATCCTGCAGAAACAGAAGGAAAAAATCCAAAGCGGTGCCCTTCACTGAATCTTGAAGATCCATCGTAACGGCCGTTCAGTTCAATCATGTAGGTTTCGCGGTAATCATAATTGAGTCTTCCGAAGGTACCCATTGTTGCATACTGACCCAGCAGGTCAAATGCATTCTGTATACCGGTTGCAGTTCTGATGGAAGGGATCTTATCCGTGATCAGATCCGAACGGCTGCCGCTGACGTCAAACCCTCTGAACGTTTCGATTTGGGTACCGGCAAGGATCTTAAAATGATGTGCTCCGAAATTTTTAAACCAGGAAGAATACAGGTTGAGCGTATTGTAATTATCCGCCACACCTCCTTCTGCTACTGAATTTACGGAAGGCCCGATATTGTACCGGGTGCCATCCACATTCCAGGAATACACATAAGCGCTATGCTCCTGATATTGGGTAGCCTGGTTGTTATACGAATAATCCAGGTTGATCTTCCAGTTCTTTACCGGTTCGGCTTCAATGGAACCCGTTAACGAAAGGTCATTGAGGTAGCGGGTATCGCGGCCGCCACTGGTAAGGAACTCCACATTTGACGCCGTACTGAATTGCCCGTCAGGGTTCCGCAATGCCCAGTTGGGCCATCGTGTGGATGCCATATGGATCCAGTTGCCCAGCTGATTGGCATAAGGATGCGGCAGATCGGTATACCGCCGGGAGAACCGTGTGATCAATCCCAGCCGCAGCCATTTCGTAGGCTCGGTACGGATATTGCCCGTTACATTATACCGTTTAAATTTTTCATCGGCATAGCGCAATTGTCCGCCCTGATCATAATACCCTACCCCAAT
Organism: Niabella pedocola; assembly: GCF_021044425.1. Taxonomy (GTDB): domain Bacteria; phylum Bacteroidota; class Bacteroidia; order Chitinophagales; family Chitinophagaceae; genus Niabella; species Niabella pedocola. Next base: position 345,938 of record NZ_JAJNEC010000007.1, read on the forward strand.
ATAATAGGTTGTATGATCCGATCCGCCGCTGATGTTCAGGTCGTGCTTATGGCTTAGGGACCAGGGTTTGAAGTACTCCCGGTACCAGTCCACATTGTCTGTATTCAGCGGAGATGCATACGTATACCGGTTGGGGTTGGCCGGGTCCGGCGTACTTACGGGCCAGGTGCCCGGCCGGTTGATATTATCCTGTATCTTTTTAATGATCTCATCGGAGAAGAGGATCCCCTGCCCGCTGTTTACCGAAGCATCATTTAATGCATAAGCAAACTGCAGGGAATTGGCCAGCCTGGGCAGGCGGGTGTAGCTACTCTGTGCCACCATGGAATTAATGCCCACATTAACCTTCTCTCCTTTTTTACCCCGTTTGGTGGTAACGAGTATCACTCCGTAAGGAGCCCGTGCCCCGTAGATCGCAGAGGAGGCCGCATCTTTCAATACGGAAACGGATTCTATATCCTGCGCATTGATATCGTTGATATCCGCCACCGGAATACCATCCACAACAAACAACGGTCCGCCGCCGGATAACGAAGTATTGCCACGGATATTGAACGAGGCATTGGTGCCGGGTCCGCCCGGATCACCCGTGGTGGTTACATTGAGGTTGGCCACTTTTCCCTGCAGGGCTTGGCCCAGGTTGGCAATGGGACGATTCTGAAGTTCCTTCCCGCTGATCTGCGACACGGCACCGGTGAGGTTGATTTTCTTTTGTGTGCCAAATCCCACCACTACCACATCATTCAATTGCTGGCCTTCCGTATCGGGTGCCAGGCGGATATTGCGAACCTTATCATCCGTTGCCGGCAGCACCCGGCTTTGGTACCCCAGGTAAGAAACCACCAGCGAATCGGTAATACCCGTTACATCAATGGAAAACCGGCCGTCTGCACCGGTGGCAACCGTACGCCTGCCACTCTTCGAAGCAACGGTTGCTCCGGACAATGGCTCGTCCTTTTCATTTGTAACCATTCCCGTTAAGGAAACACCACCGTCCTGACCTGCAACATTAAAAAATGCAACCAGCCCCGCACACAGTAACAGCATCCGGTACCGGGAAGTGATTCGTTTAATAGTACATTGCATGCGCATTTATTTTTATTCAATCATTAAGGGTTCTGATACCGGGTAGCCAAACAGCAATTTTTACAATCCCTGTATCCGTTCGGCCACGGGCGGCAGCGGCGGCAGTTTACTTTCAGGGCGGTCCAGGTAGAAATATGCCGTGGCGGAATAATGATCTACCCGGTAAAAATTTGTCCACTCGTCCTTCGGAAACCGCTCGTCAAATAGATCCGGATACTGCTGTTCCTCAAAAATTTTGATGAGGCGTTCCGAAGTCATTACCGTTACCGGCCGGGCACGGCCGCCAGCTTTAATGATGGCCCGGATGGAATCTCTTCCGCCACCGCCCATTTGCTGGATGGTGACCTTACAGCTACTGTTAAAAAAAACCGGGTCGGGAATATGATACCGGTAAAATGAAAAACGGCCCTTTACCTTATCCACGATGGGAGCACCCTGGTATAGATTGGCGAAAGGACCCAGGTTCCAGGCAGAGCCGATATAATCCTCCGTTCCCGTTCCCGCCAGCGTGGGATATTGCTGATCGCCATCCAGGTATATTTTCACCTCTCCTTCACCAAACCAGGTACTGCCATATACTTTGTCTGTTATAATGCCGATATTGGTACCCAGGAAGCGGCCCTTTCCCTGTATCTGCGGAAGAATGGCAAAATCGTCCCCGAGCGTTGCGCCTTTGTTGGTGCTCCAGTAGGCATGAAAATACCCGGCTTGCAAAACCGGCTGTTTCAGCGCGGAAAAATTGACATCGTAAAAAAGCAACTGGTTCACCTTCGACTCGTTGATGAATACGATCTTCGCATGTTTTTTAAACGGCATCGGGATATAACAATTAAACGACCGTCCTTCCGGGTCTGAAAAAGCAGCACTCTGAAAGGCGGTTTTCAAACCAAGGCTGATCCCGAAGAAATCGCCCAAGGGTGCAGACACGGCGGGGGTTGAAGCGTTATCCCAATACATCTCGATGCGGATGGAACGCAGCGCCGCCGGGCTCCGGTCGATGACCGTCATCCAGATCCGGTGAATAATACCTGCGCCGGAATAATCCATCAGCACTTTGCTTGCTCCCGGCTTAATCCACTCGGAGGAATGCCCTTTCGCACCCTTGTTTTCTTTTGCGGCTCCGCCTTTTTCGCCGCGGATATTTTCAAAGCTGATCCACCGCGATTCGGTGCCCGCAGCCTGTAGCTCATATAACGGCTGCGCCTGCACGGATCCGCTATGCCCCAATAACCACCATAATAAAGCAACCTTAAACAATGCCTTACCAAGATTGCTGAAATTGTTACAATACATGCTCATAAATATGCTTATTCATTACCAAAGAGGATTCTGTACCAGGTTGGGGTTTTTATCAATATCCCGCTGCTGTATCGGCCACAGATAATGCTTTTTATCAAAAATCCGTTTTTCAATCACCGTACGTTTATAAAAAGCATCACTGGCAATCGTATAAGGCACGATGGGACTTTCGCTTGTTAACCCGTTTACATTTAAGCCGTATATATTCCGGTTATCCGTAACCTCCGCAATCTTCCAGCGATGGCAATCAAAATAGCGGTGGGTTTCAAATGCCAGCTCTATACGCCGCTCGTGCCGGATGGCTTCCCGCATGGCGTCTTTTGAAAGACCGGCTGTAAGCCCCGGCAACCCGGCACGCTCCCGTATCAGGTTCACATATTTGTATACATCGGCAATGGGCCCCTGTGCTTCATTTAATGCCTCTGCATAGTTGAGGTATTGCTCGCCCAGCCGGAAGAAGATCCAGGTGCGCTTGGGATCCGACTTTGGCGACATCACAAATGCCGGGTGGGTCAGTTTTTTAAGCAGGTATCCTGTTTTGCTGTAAAAATCGGTGCTTACGTTTGTGCGCCCATCCAGCCCCAGCTTCCAGAATTGCAGGGGTGTTTTGCGCAGCTGCGGCGTTCCTGTTTTATATTTTGCACCGGTAAAACTAATGGTGGCATAAAAGCGGGGCTCACGGTTCACATACATCGTGCGGGTGCCGGCATAATAATAATCCGTTTCTGTGGCAGCCTGTGCATTTTCGGTATACCCCGACAGCGGATCAATAATGGGCGTCATGTCTGCATTATAGCCGGTGATGGGCCGGATGCCGTTGGCCATTTCATAATCATCTACCAGGTCCTGTGTGGGCGATTGCAGCGGCCAGTTGGCACCCGTCATGCCCCGTGGTTCACTGTAGGCATCAATATTCTGATAGTCCGGATCATTACAGGTAAAAAACACCTCATTGTTGAAGTTCATATAGAACAGCTCCTGATAATTTTTTACCGGGTTATTATCCGCAGCGCGGTACAGGCTATAGCCCGCAGCGGTTGCGTCATCAATACATTGTTTTGCTGCATTAGCCGCTACCTGCCAGCGACCACCGTCAAAATCGGGAAACAGGCGGGCGCCTTCCTTATCTTTAAAGCTGGCATAATCCGGGTTGCCATTCCACAACGGGCTGGCCATATACAACAGCGTACGGGCTTTAAGCGCCAGTGCTGCAGCTTTGGAAGGACGTCCGTAATCACTTGTAGAGCTTACCTTGGGTTCCAGTAATCCGGCCGCTTTATCACATTCCGATACAATAAAATTCACGCACTGATCGATGGGTTGTCTTTTTACCGTAGTAAAATCCTCATTCAGGTTATAGGTGCGATCGATAATCGGTACAGGACCATACACGCGGATCAGCAGGAAATGATAAAAGGCCCGCAGAAAAACAGCCTCCCCTTTCCAGCGGTTGATCTTTGTTGCCGGTGCCAGGTCGGAGGGCGCCAGTTTTTCAATATTTTCCAGGAACAGGTTGGCCTTCCGGATGGCATAATAACAATTCGACCAAAAATCCAATGTATAGGTTACAGGGTTCCAGTTTCCCAGATTCATATTGGTGGCAAAATTGCCTTCGTAACTCATCTCCATATCATCTGAAGCGCCATTGAAGGGATTATTGGGCAATCCCGATCCCGGGTTGTCTACCATACGCAGTTCCTGCGGCAGTTGCGAGTAAATATTGGTAAGGAACTGTTCGGTGAACCCCGAATTGGTAAAGATCTGATCCAGTGTAAGGTCGCCGTCCGGAGTTTTATCCAGGTATCCTTTTTTACAGCCACACAGGAAGGCAAACACCAGCAAGACGGTTATTAATTGTATGCACTTTTTCATAATGATTTTTTTTTTCGTTAAAACCTGACTTCCAGGCCAAAATTGAAATTGCGGCTGATGGGATAACTTCCCGTTCCAAAATCCGATTCGGGATCAATGGCCTTGATATGATCCCAGGTAGCCAGGTTGGTGCCCTGTACAAAAAGCCGGGCGCCATTCAGTTTCCAGCGTTTCATCAATGCATCGGGAAAATTATAGCCGATCTCTGCGTTCTTGATCCGCAGGTAATCGCCGCTGCGCAGGTATACCGTAGAACCTACATAGTTGTTTTTACTTAATGACCGTACGGCCGGAAATTTTGCTTCGCTGTTATCCGCACCGGGTATCCAACGCTGGTCGTAGACCATCTGCATCACATTATACATACTCTCGCCGGAAGCAAAAGGCATGGCCGTCCATTGCTGTGTAAAAAAGAAGTCGCGCCGGGCCGCCCCCGTAAAGAAAATAGAGGCATCAAATCCTTTGTAGGATAATACGATCCCAAGGCCATACATCATCTGCGGCTCAGACCCGTATTTGCCGATCACGGTCATGTCTGCATTGTCGATCTTATTATCGCCGTTGATGTCTTTGTATTTTACATCGCCCGGGCGGATCACCGACTGGAAATAGGTTTGGCTCGGACTGTTTGCGATATCGGCATCATCTTTAAAAAAGCCTTCGGCGATATATCCCAGGTTTGAACCGATGGGGTAACCGCGCAGATCCTGCCAGGGGTATTGCAGTTTGGGGTAGTCATTTTCAATGATCCTGTTTTTTGCAAATGTGAGGTTGCCGTTCACGGAATAATAAAAGCCGCCCTTGGTTGTATTCCGGAACTGGAAACTTCCGTCGATCCCTTTGTTTTCTGTAATGCCCACGTTCCCGAAAGGAATAATAAAATCGGGATATCCTGCATAGATCGGGATGATCCGCCGGCTGAGCAACTGATCTTCCCGCCGTTCGCGGAATACATCCGTTGTAAGCGTAATCATGCCCTGCAAAAGCTCCAGGTCCATGCCGATATTGGATTTATAAGCATGCTCCCAGGTCACATCCGGGTTGCCGATAAAGTTTTCCCGCTTACCGCCGGGGTTAATGTTCTGATCCTGGCCAAACACATAGCCGGGTGCATTTTTATCAAACCGGGTCTGGAACAGGAACCGGCCGCCACCGATGCGGTCGTTACCCACCAATCCGTAAGAACCTCTGAATTTTAAAAGATTGATGAACCCGGAATTCCAGAACTTTTCATTGGACACGATCCAGCCCGGTCCTATAGACGGGAAAAGACCATACCGTTTTCCTTTCGGGAACTGCTCAGAGCCCGTATATCCCGCATTTACTTCCAGCAGGTAGCGGGTATCATAGTTATAGGTAATCCGCCCAATCAGGCCCTGCCGGCGTTCCGGGATATTATCAATGGAGTTGCCGGCATTAACATTGTTATATTGCCGTCTGTTTGCTCCGAGCAAAGCGGTGATATTATGTTTTCCGAAACTGCGTACATAATCCAGCCGCAATTCTTCATACACGGTACGGTAATTTTCATTGAGGTTATACAATCCCAGCGCCGTTTCTGTAACAATGGGCGTATAGCTTTCCTTGCCCGTGATGGGATCTTTTTTATAATAAAAGGTAGCCGGGTCTTTTGAGCGTACATTCTGGGTAATGTCCACCACATCAAATGCAGCCAGGCCGTTTAATGACAGGCCCCGCACCAGGCCACCCATATCCCAGCGCACATTCAGGTTACTGGTAATGGTATTATAAAACTGCGTGGTGTAACCGGTTTGTGTAACCAGTGTATAGGGATTGATCCGCGAGTCGCCGGAAGCACCGGGATTGGATCCGTCCGGGTTATTCACCGGGTACATCAATGGGTTCGTGAGCTTGAGGACATCAAAAATGGTAGATCGTGCCCTGCCGGGGAAATTGGCAGCCTTTGAGATCCCTGCCAGTCCCAGGTCTACGGTCAGCCGTTTGTTCAGCTTTACATCCACCCGCGAACGGAAGTTATACTGGCGCATCATCGCGTTGGTCTTATATTCTACTTTGGGATCCTCTACATACATCCCCTGCTGCAGGGTGTAGCCCAGGTTTACATAATACCGCACGATTTCGGTTCCGCCGGTAATGCCCAGGTTGTTAATACTCTGCATGGTATTTTTCCGGAAGATGGTCCGGTACCAGTCCACATCCGGGTAGAGATACGGGTCTGAATGATCTTTAAATTTTTGCAATTCGGTAGCGGAATACTTCGGCGCTTCCCCCACGTTGGCCCTGGATTCATTTACCAGGGATGCATACTCGTAGGCATTGATATTGTCCTCGATCCGCTGCGGGGTTGCTACCGCCGTTTCCGTACGGAAGATCACCCGCGGCCGTCCGATCACGCCCTTCTTGGTTACGATCAGGATCACACCGTTGGCGCCCCTGTTACCATATACCGCGGTTGCGGAAGCGTCTTTCAGCACGGAGAAACTCTCAATATCCTGGATGTTCATATTGGTCCAGTAATCGTTCAGCTCCCGCTCCACCCCGTCTACGATGATCAATGGCTTGTTCACACCACTTTGTGAAACCAGTCCGCGTATATAGATCTTCGCCGCATCATAGCCTGGTTCTCCTGAAGTTTGCCGGGTTAACACACCGGCCAGTTTACCGCCGATGGCATTGGTAAGCTGCGGGGTAGAATACTTCTGGATCTCGGCAACGCTCACCGTTGAAACCGCGCCCACCATGGTGGTTTTCTTTTGCGACCCGTAGCCCACCACCTGGACTTCATTCATTTTCTGTCCTTCCAGGTCCTGCGCCAGCTGGATCACAAGCGTTGGGCGTTTATCCAGCAGCAGCGCCTGTTCCAGGTAGCCCACAGAGGTTACCACCAGGGAGTCGCCGCTCCGCGCTTCAATAATAAATTTTCCATCCAGGTTCGTAACCGCACTGCGGGGTGTTCCCTTGATCTGCACCGAAGCATTGGGCACGGGGTTCTTATTTTCGTCCTGTACCAGGCCGTTCAGTACATAAGATGGCACCGTGTCCTGTATGAAGAGAAAGGATGGCGATCTGCCGGGGCGGCCGGCGGCAGCAGCATGCGCACTGTTCAGCATCAGACTGAACAAAAAAATGGTTAAACAGCGTTTGGTAATCCGCCGTGCGGGTGCATCCGGGGCCGGAATCTTTTTTGCGGCCGGGATGCAGCAAAGCAGCGAAATTGTTATTCTTTTCATATTTGAGGCAATTTTTTTTATGGTTGATTGGCAGCCTTTTCCTGGCAACAAAAAGCCCCTGCATCGTCCCGCACGGGTCAATGGCTGCGTCATCTATTTTGAATACGTATTCAAAATAGATGAAAAAAAACTATTTTTTCTTTCTTACTGTATTCCGTATTACCAGCCGCCCCTTCATGGCAATAATCCGGGGCGCGGCATTTTTATCGTCTATTTCTTTTAACAGCAATTCAACGGTACTGGTTACCATATCTTCCAGCGGCTGTTCCCAGGTCGTTAAAGGATAGGGTGTCCATCCCAGCATCCGGATATTATCAAACCCTACTACCGACAAATCTTCCGGAATGCGGAAGCCCACCAGCCGGGCCGCATCCATTACACCAAGCGCAATGATATCACTCCCGCAAAAAATGCAATCAATCTTTTTGTTACGGGTTAACAGCTCCTGTGCCGATTTAAACCCGCTTTCATAGGTATAGGTTCCGGGGATGATCGTAAGTTCTTTGATGTTCCGCTCCCGCAGCACTTCCTGAAACCCCTTCAAACGGTCTACCGTTGTAGAAGTATTCCGCGGGCCGGATATAAAGGCAAATGAGCGGTGTCCCATCTCCACCAGGTAGGTGGCAATCTGCTGTGCCGCCAGGTAATTATCACAATAAACAGCACTGCAATTCAATCCCTCGGCATGTCGGTTAAACAGGATGGAAACGATGCCGCTTCGTTTCAGTTTACGCGTAGCGCCTTCTGAAAGCAGGGCATCGGTTACAATAATACCTTCCACATTAAATTCGAGCAGCTTGGCGATCTCCCATTCTTCGATGATCTCATTCTCCGAATTGTTGAATATAAGCTGATAGCCAAGCGGCGATAAACGCGTATGAAAAATTTCCAGTACCGCAGAATAAAACGGGTCCTTTATATTGCGCATAATGATGCCCACCATCATCGTTTTGCGGGTGATAAGGCTTCTTGCCTGGGCATTGGGTTTGTATTCAAGCTCCGCGGCCGCATCCAGGATCTTCTTCCGCTTTTTCTCCGATACATTGGCACCTCCGGCAAACACACGGGACACAGTGGCCTGTGACACTCCCGCCAGTTGCGCCACATCTTCCGAGGTGGCATTTCGTTTTTCCGGATTTGATTTACCTGCCGATTTCATTGTTGAATACGTATTCAAAAACTAAGGTAAAACTTTCTTACAAACTGACAAATTTTTTTTATTCTTTTTTAAAAAGAAGATCAAAGAGGTGGCGTTTCGCTTTTTAATAGCCGCCTCTTTGATCCCTATCGTGCCCACTTATTATACTTTCTTCAGCTTCCAGCGGCCGCGTTTAAACAGGATGAATGACACCACGGTAATAGCGGCTTCTGCCACGGGTATGGCAATAAATACCCCCCGTTCATTTAATCCAACATACACCGCCAGTAAATACGCCAGCGGTATCTGGAACAACCAGAAGCCAAAAAGATTTACCCAGGTAGGCGTCCAGGTATCGCCCGATCCGTTAAAGGCATTGATCATCACCATCCCTACCCCGTAAAACACAAAGCCACAGGCCATCGTGTACATGGCTGTTTGAGCGATGGATTGCACATGCTGCTCTGTGGTAAAAAAGGAAACCAGCCAGTTGGCCAGCAAAAAGAACACGGCACTTACCAGCAGCATAAACAATACATTGTATTTTACGGTAGTCATCACCGAGGCTTCTGCCCGATCGGGGGCGTTGGCACCCAGGTTCTGCCCTACCAGCGTAGACGCGGCATTGCTCATGCCCCAGGCCGGCAACATAAAAAACATCATCAGCCGCAGTGCCGTTTGATAGCCGGCAGAGCCCTCATCACCTCCGGTTACTGCTACCAGGCGTGCCAGCACGATCCAGCTGCAGGATGCGATGACGAACTGGAAGATACCGGGCACGGCAATTTTCACCATGGAACGGATTACCGGCAGATCCAGTTTAAAGTGAGCAGCACGCATCCTGAATGTTCCCTTGCCGCGAAACAGGTGATACAGCTGGTACAACACCCCGATCGTTCTGCCTGTGGCCGTGGCCATGGCAGCGCCGGTTAAACCAAAAGCGGGTATACCACCCCACCCGTTAATGAATACCGGGCATAGGATGATATTACAGATATTGGCGATCCACAGGCTCTTCATAGCAATGGCCGCATTACCGGCGCCTCTGAAAATACCATTGATCAGGAACAATAGCATGATGGAGATACTGCTGCCCATCATAATAGCCGTAAACTGTTTCCCGTGCTCGGCAGCAGGTTCCGATGCACCCATCAGCAACAGGATCTCTTTGGCATAGAACATACCGGCTACGCTCAGCAATACCGTTACGGCTGTTGCAATCAGCAGCGCCTGTGCCCCGGCATGCGCCGCACCCTCGGGGTTCTTTTCACCAATGCGGCGTGCCACCACAGCAGTAGCCGCCATACTCATGCCGATAGCGATGGAATACATAACGGTTAATACCGATTCCGTAAGGCCTACCGTTTGTATGGCAAAACTGCTTTCCTTTAAGTGCCCTACAAAATACAGGTCAACCAATGCAAAAACAGACTCCATACTCATCTCCAGCATCATGGGAATGGCCAGCATCAATACCGCCCTGCGGATGCTGATGGTTGTATAATCCGTTTCTGTTCCGTTAAACGCCTGTTTCAAAAACAAAAGCGCAGCCGATACCTTCGAGGTACCTTTATGATCAAAAGACATAAATTTCTTATTAATTTAAATGAAAATAAAACGCGATTCCGCAACAGCGGAACGCCACCTGGCAAATAGTTACAACGGAGATCGTTTAATGATACTTAGTGGAGCAGTACAACGATCGAAGCGGCAATGATTTTCATCAAAGTAGATTTTGAAACGCGAAGATAGGATTTTTTGGGAATCCGGAGTTCAGAATTCAGTGGTCAGCCGTCAGTTTTCAGCATTCGGTATTCACGGTTAGTTTACAGTGTGGTATTCGAAATGTTTTTTTTTATTTGACATTATCATTGATGTTTGTTTTTTCCAGAATTTAGATTTTAGTATTTAGTGCTTAGCATTTACCCCGCCGTTTCCCGAAGCTTGTTTTTGTCATTTGCTCTTTGCCTGTTATTTGAGATCTTAAAATTCAGCATTTACTGAAATTTGTTTTTTGCTATTTGATCTTTATTATTTGATCTTTGGCGCTTTCCATTTGACTTTTTCAAATTTAGTGCTTAGAATTTAGTATTTAACCCATACCATCAACTTCAGCATATGAACCGATCACTGCAGTTTTTGCTGCCATTACTTGCGGGCAGTATTTTTTATATATCCGGCGGACCGTTAACCGGCCGGTTGCAGCCCCGGGCTTCTGTAACCGGTGAAAAGATCATGCCGGCTACGGATACCATCAGCGACCAGAGGATCCCGGAGATGGCCATGGAACAACTCAAAAATTTTCCTGAGAAGACGCAGTTTTCCATCGCGGTGCTTCAAAACGGAACGGTTTCTTTCGTTGGCCTGATAAAGGATCAGGAGCGTATCCGCGCCGTTAACAACAGCACCGCCATCTTTGAGATCGGCTCCATTACCAAAGTATTTACCGCTACGGTACTGGCGGATCTGGTGACCAGAAAAAAATTACAGCTCGAAGACAAGATCAATCCTTATTACCCATTCTTATTTAACCAGAACATTCAGCCCGATCTCAAAAGCCTGGCCAATCATACCTCCGGACTTCCGAGACTTCCCTCCAATTTTGCGGCAGCAAGAACGGCACCGCTGAATCCTTACAAAAATTACGGCAGCCTTCAGCTTGAAGATTACCTTAAAAATGAACTGAGCCTGCAGCAACCGGCAGGAGAAAAATTTGAATACTCCAACCTGGGCGCGGGACTATTGGGGTATACACTCGGATTATCGCAAAAAACCAGTTTCCCGGAACTGTTAAAGAAGCTTGTGTTGAACAAATACCACCTGCAACATACGTACACCAGTGCACGGCAGACCGGTTCTCAGCTTGTAAAAGGGCTCAATGAAAAAGGCAACGAAGTTCCCAACTGGGATTTTGACGTGCTGTTTGGCGGAGGGGGCCTGCTATCCTGTGCACAGGACCTGGCAATGTTTGCTACGGCGCAATTTCATGCATCCAATAAGGAGCTGGCGCTTACAAGAATGCCCACGTTTACGGTAAGCGACCGGATGCAAATGGGGCTGGGCTGGCATATTATCCACACCAATGACGGCCGCCAACTGTACTGGCATAACGGGGGCACCGGGGGATATACGTCATCGATGGCGATCGATATCGCCGCTCAAGCAGGCATCATCATTCTTTCAAATATTTCTGCATTCCATCCGCAGAAAGAACGGGTCGACCAGCTTTGCTTTGCCCTTGCACGGCTAATCGGAAAAAAGAAGGCGGCCGTTGCTCCTTAAAAGCAACCGACCGCCGTTTACAGGAAAACGTTTTATATCTTAAATAAACCGGTTGATGATATTTTCATAGTACTCCTGCCTGCCGCTGATCTGCTCCGGCTCTCCGTTTTGAATGGCCAGGTCGCGCAACGCCTCCAGGCTTAAGGTGCCTTCTTCAAAATCCCGTCCGGGCCCATCCGCAAAGGATTGATAACGGTCGGCACGCAGTTTCCGGTATTCGGATTTTTGCAGCACATTATCTGCAATGATCAATGCCCGTGCAAAAGCATCCATCCCACCGATATGCGCATAAAAAAGATCCGCAGCATCCGTTGAGTTCCGCCGGATCTTCGCATCAAAATTGATCCCGCCCCCGCTAAACCCGCCGGCTTCAAGGATGATCAGCATCGCCTCGGTCAGTTCGTTCAGGTTATTGGGAAACTGGTCCGTATCCCATCCGTTCTGGTAATCGCCCCGGTTGGCATCCATCGAACCCAGGAGCCCCGCATCCGCGGCCACTTGTAACTCATGCTGGAATGTATGACCGGCCAGGGTTGCATGGTTCACTTCTATATTCAATTTAAAATCGTTCAGGAGATCGTATTGCCGCAGGAAACTGATCACTGTTGCCGCATCATAATCGTACTGGTGTTTGGTAGGCTCGCAGGGCTTGGGTTCTATAAAAAAAGTGCCTTTAAAGCCCTGTTTCCGGGCATAATCCTTTGACATGTGTAAAAACCGCGCCATATGCTCCTGTTCCTTTTTCATGTTGGTGTTCAGCAGGCTCATATATCCTTCGCGGCCACCCCAGAACACATAGTTTTCGCCCCCCAGCTTCAGCGTGGCATCCAACGCTGCTTTTACCTGGGCTCCGGCATGGGCCACTGCCCTGAAATCAGGGTTTGTGGCAGCCCCGTTCATATACCGTACATGCGAAAACAGGTTGGCGGTACCCCATAATAATTGTACGCCGGTAGCTGTTTGTTTTTCAAGCGCATAATCGGTAATGGCCTGCAGCCGCCGTTCGTTCTCCGCCACGTCGTTGCCATAATCTACCAGGTCCACGTCATGAAAACAATAAAACGGCAGCGACATTTTTGTAAAAAATTCAAATGCAGCGTCCATTTTATCGCGGGCCCGGTCCAGCACATCGCTGCGTTGATCCCATGCAAAAAAATGCGTAGGTCCGCCAAAAGGATCGGATCCGTTTCCGTTAAAAGAATGCCAGTAGGAACAGGCAAAACGCAGCCAGTCTTTTAACGGCCGGCCGGCCACTACCCTTGTTTCATCATACCAGCGAAACGCCAGCGGATTATCCGATTCCAGTCCTTCAAATGTTACCGGACCGATTCCTTTAAAATATTCAGTAGTTCCTGTAAGTACCTGCATAACCTTATTTATTTTGATGAATTTGTTGATCCAGTTGTATCCGCCATTCCTGGTAAATGGCTTCATAAATCGCCTGCAGTGATGCATCCGGTGTAATTACGGCCACCCGCTGCAGGTTTTCAAAAGCATTGGTCTCCGTATATATTCCCAGCCCGATGCCCGCACCGATGGCGGCTCCCACACTGGCGTCGGTGTGATATAATTCCAGTGTAAGTCCTGTAACATTTACAAACGCCCGGGCAAATACCTCGCTTAAAAAAAGATTGGCTTTACCCGCCTTTACAACAGTTGCCCGCAGCCCGTTTTCCCGCATAATATCCAGCCCGTACCGGAAGGCAAACGCAATACCTTCCTGAACGGCCCGGTACAAATGAGCCGGTGTATGCAGATTCAGATCGATGCCGGAAAAACCCGCATCTACCAGGGTGTTCTCCAGCATCCGTTCCGCACCATTTCCAAAGGGATAATAGCGCAGACCTGCGGCACCCGCCGCTATGCCTGCAGCCATTTCGTTCATCCGGGCATAAGAATGTATTCCTCCTGTGCAATCCCGGATCCAACGGTTGCTGATACCCGCACCGTTAATGCAAAGCAACAGCCCGATACGCGCCCGATCCGGAAGATGGTTTACATGCGCAAAACTATTGATCCTCGAAAGCGGGTCGTAAACCAACTGATCGGTTACGGCATAAATAACCCCGCTGGTGCCGGCGGTGGTTGCTATTTCACCCGGCTTTAATACGTTTAATGAAAGCGCATTGTTCAGCTGGTCGCCGGCTTTGTAGGTGATGGGTGTTCCGGCCTTCATACCCAGTGCTGACGCGATGGCTGCACTTAATGTTCCATGAACCGAGAATACCGGTTGAAGGGCTCCAAAAAAACGGGGATCAAATCCAAAAAAATCCAGGATATCTTCCGACACCGTGTTGCTGCGGAAATCCCAGAATGTGCCTTCCGAAAGCATCGAAACCGTACTGGTAACCGTATTGCTCAGCCGGAGCGCAATATAATCGCCCGGCAACATCACTTTTTGGATCTTGTCATAAACGGCCGGTTCCTGCGCTTTTACCCAGGCCAGTTTGGCTGCCGTAAAATTGCCGGGATAATTCAGCAAATGCTGCAGGCACCGTTCCTTTCCGATAGCCTGCAATGCGCGTCCCCCTTCGGACAGGGCACGGCCGTCGCACCAGATGATGGCGTCACGCAACACGTTATTTGCAGCATCCGTAACCACCAGCCCGTGCATTTGATACGTGATCCCTATCGCTTCAATGGCCTGCAGGTTGCAGTCTGGCTGCTCCCCCAGTTTACGGATCGCCGCTTCTACATCGGCCCACCATTGGCCGGGATCCTGTTCAGCCCAACCCGGTTGTACGGATCGAATACTGCGCTCCGCCGTGTCCGGACAGGATGCCGTACACACCACCGTCTGCGTGATGGCATTCACCAGGGCAACCTTCACAGCGGAGGTTCCGATATCAATTCCCAGTAAAAAACGATTCTTTTTTTCAGCAATCATGCGTTCCTTTTTTGGTTCCCGCCCGGGGAACGGATGCAATATACTGTTTTTTAAAATGTAATCGATTTCATTATAGAAATAAAATGGACGGAAAAGGGGTACATTTGCTGCTATGGAAAAACAGGTGACCATATATGATCTTGCACGTGCGCTCAATCTTTCTACGGCTACCATCAGCCGTGCACTGGATGATAGTCCGCTGGTAAAACCCAAAACGCGGGAAAAGATCCGGGCCATGGCCGATAAAATGGGTTACCGTCAAAACCTCATCGCCAGCAACCTGCGCAAACAGCAGTCGCGTACCATTGGTGTACTCCTGCATGAGGTTAACTCCTATTTTTCCACCTCTGTGCTGGCCGGCATTGAGAAGATCACCACCAGGGAAAAATATGATATCCTGATTGCCCACTCCGGTGAAGACGGTGAACGGGAAATTGCCAACACCCGCAATCTTTTTAATAAACGGGTAGACGGGCTGATCGTATCGCTGGCCATGAGCACAGTAGCCACCGATCATTTCAACCCGTTTTTTGAACAGGGGATCCCGGTTGTTTTTTTTGACCGGGTTGCTAAAAAGATGCCCTGCAATAAAATTGTGATCGACAATTTTAAAGCGGGCTACGAAGCCACCACCCATTTGCTGCAACAGGGTTACCGGCGTATTGCGCATATCACCGCCAGTTTACAGCGGAATGTGTACGAAGACCGGTTCAGGGGCTACAAGAAGGCGCTAACGGATCATCATATCCGCTTTGATCCGCTGCTGGTGGAAAGCTGCAGCCTGAACCGGGAAGATACCCTGGCGGTAATGCATCAACTACTGAAGCAAAAGCCCGATGCTTTTTTTATTACCAACGATTTCGCTGCGGCGGTTTGCATGGATGAACTGCAGCGGAGCGGCATCCGCATTCCTGAGGATATCGGGATGATGGGTTTTAACAATGATATCCTCGGCAGCCTCATTAATCCCAGGCTGTCTACCATCGATTATCCAGGCACACGAATGGGCGAAACCGCCGCGCAAATGTTGATCGATAAGATCAAAACAAAAAAGAATGGCAAAGCAACGGCCGAACATAAAAGCGTCATCATTTCCAGTACCCTGCTCATCCGTGAATCATCCGTAAAAAAAGCCCGGCAACGCCGGGGCCATAAATAATATTTTACGGCTACACCCGTCATGAGCGAAGCAACAGGCGCGCCCTTCATGTTCTGCTAAAAACGGTTTAACTGCCGGATATACACCAATAACTCCGCCGGCGAATTTAGGCATTCACCCCCGGGTTGCGGCCTGGATTCATACAATGCTGGTCATTTTTTTATATTATTGTGGCGAATTGAGTGTTTTCTCCTGTATTGTTATTTGCTGGTGTTTATGAAGAAGTTTGTTTTCCTTTTTATTTTTTACGTTCCTACCCTGCTGTTGGCTCAAACGGATTCACTGTTGCATCTGCTCGATGTCTCGATCAAAAAACGGCCTCAATTTGCCCGCATCAAGGAAGGGCGCCTGGACAGCCTGAAGGAACAGATCAACCGCAATACCAACCCGGAAAAGAGCTATAGCCTGTATAACCAGCTGTTCATGGAGTATAAACATTACAACCTGGACACGGCACTGGAGGCAGCAAAACGGAAAAATGACATCGCCGGTCAGTTAAAAAACCGTCAATACCAATACGAGTCCCGGATGAATATTGCCGAGATCATGGGCAAAATGGGGATGTACAAAAAAACATTTGACATCATCGATGCCATCCGGAAGAGCGACCTGGATCCGCAGCAGTGGCGTTATTTTTTTCACCTCTACCACTCGATTTGTTCCCTGCTGTTGCAAAATGCCCTCTCGCAGGAAGAGAAATTATATTACAAGGATCTCATTAAAGGTTACAAAGATTCATTGCTGCAGGTAACCGATCCCCAAAGTCTCGATTACCAGTTGATTCAGAACGGAAAACTCCTGGAAGCAGGCCAATACAACGAGGCCCTTACCCTGATGACCCGCTGCTACCAAACACCCGGGCGTAAGGAAGCCGAACGGGGCGCCATCGCCTACGGGCTTTCCGACATATACGAAGCACTGGGCAATGCAGAACAACAAAAAAAATACCTGGCCATTGCTGCTATTGCCGATATACAGGGAGCCGTTAAAAGCTATATAGCCCTCCGGAAGCTGACGGTATTGCTGTACCAGGAAGGTGACCTGGAGCGTGCCTATACCTATATCCGGTGTTGTATGGAGGATGCTACTTTTTGCAAAGCCCGTTTCCGGATGATTGAAATCTCGGAGGCATTGCCCATTATTGTGGCTACCTACGACAAAAAGATGAAGGAGGAAAAGGACAGTCTTTTTAAATACCTTTTGCTTATTTCGGCGCTTACCCTGGTACTTACGCTCTGTATCGTATTTATTTACAATCAGCTCAAAAAGATATCCGCGGCAAAACAACTTATCCGGAACGCCAATGAAGAGCTAACGGTCATCAACGAAGCATTAAAAGAGGTAAACAAAAAACTCTCCGAATCGGACCAGGTAAAAGAAACCTATATTGGTTATGTCTTCAACCTTTGTTCCTCCTATATCAATAAACTGGAAAACTACCGGCTAACGCTTCATAAAAAACTAAAGGCCCGCCAAACAGATGAGGCACTTCAAATTACCGGAAGCGCATCGCTTGTAACCAATGAACTGAAGGAATTCTTTCAGAATTTCGACGCCGTCTTTTTAAATATCTACCCCAATTTCGTAGACGCGTTTAATGCCCTGCTGAAAAAAGAAGAGCAGATCATTCCCAGGGCCGGAGACATTCTTACCCCCGAACTCCGGGTATTTGCATTGATGCGGCTGGGCGTGACCGACAGCAGCAAAATTGCCGGCTTCCTGCATTACTCGCCCCAAACCGTGTACAATTACAAATTGAAAATAAAGAACAAACTGGCCGTTTCCAAAGAGGAATTTGCCGCCAGGATGCAGCAAATCGGGAAATGACCGGGTCCGGCACCTACTTTGCAACCGGCAAACCCCTACTTTATTATAACTCCCTGTGCAAAACAATAACCTAATTACCAAACACTTGCAATAAAAAACAGCACTTTACCTCCTACTTTCCGTTTCTCCTGGTGATGGGCCGTGCACCCGCTTCCGATATTTTCGGGGAATTGTGTTTTGCCATATTCATATCAAAAAAACTAAATCAGATCCGTTTATGAAATGTATTTTTCGCAGGAAAGGCCTGCTGGCTTTTCTATGCCTGATCGCAATTTTATGTTCACGTTTCCAGGTCTCCGGACAGCAACTAACAAATGCCAGGGGAACAGTGATCGAGCGGGCCACTCAAAAGCCGGTAGCCGGGGCCAGTATCTATATTAAGGGACAAATGACCGGCACTACTTCGGATGCCGATGGAAATTTCCATATCCAACTCCCGGCCAATGCCATCCTTGTAATCAGCAGTATCGGGTATAAAACCCAGGAAATAGCCGTGCAGGAACCGGCCAACCTGACTGTTTACCTGGAGCAATCGGCAGAAAGCCTGGGCGAAATTGTGGTGATCGGCTATGGACAGGTAAAAAAGGGAGACGCAACCGGTGCACTGGCCACACTGAAACCGGATCCGCTGAATAAGGGATTACAGGTAACGCCGCAGGATGCCCTGGTGGGGAAAATAGCCGGGGTCAACATTGTACCCGGCAACGGGGCACCCGGAAGTGAAGGGGTGATCCGCATCCGCATGGGCGCTTCCCTTTCCGCCTCCAATGATCCGCTCATCGTGATCGATGGGGTTCCCGTTGGCAGCGGAGCTCCGTTGAGCTCCATCAACCCGAACGATATCGAAACCTTTACTGTATTAAAAGATGCTTCGGCCACGGCCATTTACGGTTCCCGTGCATCCAATGGCGTCATCATCATTACAACCAAAAAAGGCAGTACTAAAGGGTCAAAACCGCATATCAACTATGCATCCAATTTTACGCTGAGCCAGGTACCCCGGTATTATGATGTACTTTCTGCCGATGAATACCGGAAACTATTTGCAGAAAAAGCAAACGCTCCGGCAGATTTTCAGCTGGGAACCGCCAGCACCAACTGGCAGCAGCAGATCTATCAAACAGGCATCGGGAATGACCATAATCTTTCGGTAACCGGAAACCCGGGTCAATTGCCCTATCGCCTGTCTGCCGGTTACACCAGCCAGAACGGCATCCTGAAGGATAATAACTACCAGCGTACCAACCTGGGCCTGGGCCTCTCTCCTAAATTTCTAAACCGGCACCTGTCGCTCGATATCAATTTAAAAGGAAGCATTGAACGGGAACGACCGGTATCGAACGGGGTCATTGGCAGCGCTATTACCTTTGATCCAACCCGGCCGGTATATGAAACCTACCCCGACAGCACGGGCCTGGGTTATTATGTATGGATGAACGGTGGCAAGCCCGTAACACTGGCTGCCAGTAATCCTGTAGCCGATCTGGAGCTGGCCGACAAACTGGACCAGGTTAAACGCTCGATCGGCAATATTGCGCTGGACTATAAAGTACATGGCTTTGAAGACCTGCGCCTGAATATGAACCTGGGCTATGATGTGCGCAAGCGGAATTACTCGGAAACCATACCGGATAAAGCCCCTTCCATGTACACCTCCAACCGGAACGACGGACGCGGACGTTTGCTTACGCAGGATGATCAGAACACCAATTATATCTTTACGGCCTATGCCAATTATGTAAAGAAGATCGCACCCAAACACCAGGTAGATGCAATGGCCGGCTATGAATGGCAGCGCTTCTGGTACAAAACCGTTCCCAAAAGCGTGGTAAAAGGAGTAGATGATACTTCGGTTCCTGATGAAGATGTGTTATACCTGCTTTCTTTTTTCGGAAGGGTGAATTATTCATTCGGACAAAAGATCCTGCTTACCGGTACTTTGCGGGCAGATGCTTCTTCCCGCTTTGCGCCCCGGAACCGCTGGGGATATTTTCCATCTGCCGCCCTGGCCTATCGCCTGGCCGATGAGCCCTTTATTAAGAACAGTCATACGATATCCGACCTCAAACTCCGGCTCAGTTACGGACAAACAGGACAACAGGATATTGGCGGCTACCATCCCTACCTGGCCAGCTATACCATTTCTACCGACGCAGCCCGGTACCGGTTTGGCAACGACTGGTTAAACATGTACCGCCCGAACGGATACGACCCCAACATCCGCTGGGAAACCACCGGTACCTATAATTTCGGGCTCGACTTCGGATTGCTGAAGAACCGCATCATTGGTAGTGTGGATCTTTACAGCCGCTATACCCGTGATCTTTTAAACAGGATCGCCGTTCCGGCGGGAAGCAATTTCACCAATATTATCGAAACCAATATCGGCGATATGGAAAGCAAAGGATTTGAAATTGCACTGGGCGGCACCCCTGTAAAAACAACCGATTTTGAATGGAGCATTAACGGCAACTTCACCTATGGTACTGCTAAAATAAAAAAGCTCAATACGATCGATACCGAAAACAATTATGTTAAAACAGGTACCATCAGCCGTAATGATTTCCAGGTGCAAAAAGTAGGTGAAACCCCCAACACCTTCTTTTTGCTGAAACAGGCGTATGATGATAACGGCAAACCGCTTGAGGGCAAATACATATCAAAAGACGGCAGCATTACCAGCAGCGAACAGGATGCCAATAAATACATAACCGGTAAGAGCTCCAGAGTTCCGTATTATTACGGCACTTCCACACGGCTGCGCTATAAGCAGGTTGACCTGGGCATCAACGGCCACGGCAGTTTCGGAAACTACGTGTTCAACTACCAGCAGGCCAACCAGGCGCTGATCTCGCTGTTCAGTTCGGAAAAAGTATCAAGTAATATTTCCCGCGCCGCATTGGAACGGGGATTTGCCCAGCAGCGTTATTTTTCAGATCTCTTTTTAGAAAACGGCGCCTTTTACCGGCTGGATAATATCACCCTGGGGTACACCATTTCAAAATTATGGAAGGATGATGCCGGTTTGCGCATTGCGCTCAGTGCCCAGAACCTGCACACATTTACGAACTATTCAGGCGTAGACCCCGAAATTTATACGGGCCTCGACAACAATATTTACCAACGGCCAAGGATCTATACCCTGTCATTGAATCTTAACTTTTAAACGAGCCAAAAATTATGAAACGCAGCAATCTTATTTTTATACTCAGTTGTTTGCTACTCGCAGGCGGATTATCGTCCTGCCTTAAAGATCTGAATACCCTGCCGCTTAACAAAAAACAACTCATCAATGAAGATGTATATAAAACGGCCGCAGGGTACCAGGGTGTTTTAGCCAAATGCTACGGCTCACTTATTTTAAATGGTCAGGCCGGTCCGGACAGCGATGGAGACCTGGGCGGTTTGGATGTGGGTTACAGCGGCTACACACGTGCCCTGTTCTATCTGCAGGAATGTACTACCGATGAAGTGGCCCTTCACTCCGGCAGTTCGCAGGGTTCCCGCGACCTGTTGTTCCTGAACTGGAACCCATCTACTATGATCATGAAGTATTCCTATTACCGCCTTTATATGTCGGTTGCTTATTGCAATGAATTTTTACGCGAAGCCACCGATGATAAATTAAAGGAACGGGGTTTATACGAATCACTGAAAAATGACATCGACGCATACCGTGCGGAAGCACGCTTTATCCGCGCTTATTGCTACAGCATGATCTGCGATCTTTACGGTTCAGGTCCGTTTATCGATGAAACAATGCCCGTAGGCCTCATCCCCCAGCAAAAAACACGGGCCGCCATTTACGACTATGTGGTTTCCGAACTGGAGGCTGTAAAAACACAGCTAAAGGCACCGGGCGCAAATGTATACGGCCGCGTAGACCAGGCAGCTTCCTGGTTCCTGCTGGCGCGCGTATACCTCAATGCGCAAACATGGGTTGGAAAAAATGAATATGAAAAAGCCTATCAATATTCAAAAAACATTATTGCAAATACTACCTATCCCCTGGCACCGGACTACCGTTTTGTATTCCTCGCAGATAACAACACCTGTAAAGAAATCATATGGCCACTGGTACAGGACCAGAACAATACCATTAACAGTGCCGGCACCAATTTCCAGATCAAAGCGCTCATCAACGGCGATATGAGCAATTATTACCTTACCGGGATTGGTGCCCGGGGCTGGGGAAATGCCCGCGTAAAAACGCAGCTGGTAGACAAATTCGAATTATCCGACCAAACCTTCGATGCTACCGATACCTGGGGCGATAATAAAAAAGATAAGCGGGCCCAGTTCTTTACCATCGGACATACCAAAGCTACATGGGTTGCCGGCAAAAGTTTCCAAAACGATTTTAACAACGGGTATGCCAGCATCAAATGGCGCAATGTAACAAAGGACCGCAAAGACCTGGCACCTGGAGGAACGACGTACAGCTCGGTGAATTATCCGATGTTTCGCACTGCCGATGCCTACCTGATGGCCGCGGAAGCCATACTGCGGGGCGCCGGCGGAAGCCGGGCAGAAGCCTTAAACTATGTAAACGAGATCCGCGACCGGGCCTATTTATCCGGCAATTACGGCAGCGGTGTTTCCGGAAGAATCAATGATGGCCAGCTAACGCTGGATTTTATCCTGGATGAGCGCGCACGCGAACTGCATACGGAATCGGTGCGGCGTACGGACCTGATCCGCTTCAATAAATTTACAAAAGGCTATAACTGGGACTGGAAGGGCAGCGATGGAACGGCCAACAATTACACCGGTAAGGATATCGATGATAAATTCAAACTGTTTCCCATTCCGCAGGACGAATTTACGGTCAATCCCAACCTGACCCAAAACCCCGATTTTAAATGATTCATCAACCCGGAAGTGCCAGGGGAACAGTTACAGGTACACAGCCCCGAAGCACTTCCTTATTCTTTTCAAACAAACAATGAGAGCCCTTTATTTTATCCTGCTGTGCTTTGTCCCGGGCCGGACTGCCGCGCAGACATCAAAAGAAGCACTGTTTCAGCATCCTGAAAAAACCGCGGGGGTATACGTTGCCTACCCCGAAAAAGAGATCATTCCCCAAACGCCCGCACCTCCCGGCTACAGTCCTTTTTACATCAGCCACCTGGGCCGGCACGGATCGCGGTACCTCATCAGCGACAGTGAATACAAAGACATGATCGATCTTTTTGAAGCGGCCCGCAAAGGCCATGCACTCACCCCCCTGGGCAACGATGTAGGAAAACGGCTTCAACAACTTTGGAAGGAGGTGGAGTTTCGCGGAGGTGATCTTTCCCCGCAGGGAGTACGCGAGCAGCGGGGCATAGCCGAACGGATGTACCGCAACTATGCCGGTGTTTTTACCGGCGAAAGCCGCATGTCTGCCTGCGCCACCACAATTGTGCGCTGCGTATTAAGCATGGATGCGTTTTGCGAACGGCTAAAGGAACTGAATCCTGCGCTTACAATTCCCCGGAACGCAGGCCTGAAATGGCAGCGCTACCTGAACCATCATACCGAAAAAGCCATCGCCTTCCGCTCGGCAGCCAATACCTGGAGGCCCGGGTACCAGCAATTTGAAAAAGAACACGTACACCCGAACCGGTTACTGCGATCCTTGTTTGCGGACACCGGCTTTCTTCGCGGAAAAACCGATCCGGCAACCCTTATGTGGTCCTTATTTGCCATCGCCGGTGGCATGCAGAATATTGAAACTCCGGGATCTTTTTATGACCTCTTTACCCCACAGGAACTTTTTGACCTCTGGCAATGCAAAAATTATAAAACCTATGTGAATGATGCAAACGCGGCCATCAACGGCGGCATCATGATGGAAAATACCCGGCCGCTGCTGAAAGACATCCTGGACAGCGCGGATGCAGTTATCCGCTCCGGAGGCAGGGGCGCCGACCTGCGGTTTGCACACGACGGCAATATCATTCCCCTGGCAATGCTCCTGCACCTTGAAGATTGTTATAACAGCGTTGCGGCTCCTGCAGACGTTTATAAAGCCTGGAGTGATTTTAAAGTAGCCCCCATGGCTGGGAATATCCAGATCGTTTTTTACAGGAGGAATACGGGTACATCCGATATCCTGGTAAAATTCCTGCTGCATGAAAAAGAAGTACTGGTACCACCCGTTTCAACAAAAACCGCACCTTATTATCGCTGGGAGGATGTGAAATCCTTTTATAAGAAACAGTTATAAAAACAACACAATAAATACTTTCTATCGCGAAAACTATTTTTTCTGTTTTTTGAACAATAAAAAACAGTATATTTGCACCCCTCCCGGTAACACGGGATCCGGTTCGGGACGTGGCGCAGCCCGGTAGCGCACTTGCATGGGGTGCAAGGGGTCGCTAGTTCGAATCTAGTCGTCCCGACGAATAGAAGCTCAGCAAATGCTGGGCTTTTTTATGCCCTTAGCGCATTCTGTAACAACGGTTCGTTGGTATATGAGGGTGGACCATGCAGCTCCAGCTTTGCGCTTTTACACCTCCATATTGTCATAACTTATAATAAGCCCATCGGACTGTATAGATCAACAACTCCTGCATGCATTCCGGGTTATATACCTACAACTGGCAGATTGAGTACCTGAAGTATGGTGTATTTCCCATGTAGATCAATGTAGCACCCGGCTTCCACTTTCACTTAGGTTGATGCTTGCGCCCCGGTGCAGGAAATTACAGGTCCGAATCCGATCTTTCCACAAAAAACCACTTTGCATAGAGCATGTAAAAACAAATGTTGCTGACCTTCGTTAACAACAGCTTTTTCATAGAATTTCAGGTGCCGGTTCCATTATCTCCCTGCATATTCCTTTAAAAATCAGAAATTGCGCTTATCTTCGCACCTTAATGAAAATTCTCATTAAGCAATCCAAGATCATCGACCCCACCTCCTCTTTTAATGGTCGCACCGCAGATATCCTTATCGTAAATGGAGTCATTCAGTCTATTGGTAAAAACCTGGTTCAGAAAGGCGCCAAAGTATTGGACGCAAAAGGGCTGCATATAAGTCCGGGCTGGACAGATCTGTTTGCAGACTTCGCGGATCCGGGATTCGAATACCGCGAAACGCTGGCAAGTGGCAGTGCCGCTGCTGCCGCCGGAGGGTTTACCGACGTATGTATTGTACCCAATACCAAACCGGCCGTTGATCAAAAATCAGTGGTGGAATATATTTGCGCAAAAGCCGCACAGTTGCCGGTAAGCATTCACCCGTTAGGTGCGGTTACTAAAAATACAGACGGTAAGGAACTGGCCGAGATCTATGATATGCGGCAGTCCGGCGCCATTGCCTTCACCGATGGCAAAAATGCCATCCAGTCTTCGGATATTATGGTAAAGGCCCTGCAATACATTAAGCCATTTAACGGGGTATTGATCCAGTTGCCGGATAATAAAGATATACAGCCCAACGGCCTGATGAATGAAGGCATCCTGTCTACGCGGTTAGGCCTCCAGGCAAAGCCGGCCATTGCCGAGGAGTTGTTGATTACCCGTGACCTTAAACTGGCCGAATATGCCGGTTCCCGCCTGCATCTTACAGGGGTTACCACCGCGGCTTCGCTGAAACTGATCAAAGAAGCCCGGCAGAAAAAAACAAATGTGACCGTTTCTGTAACACCCGCACACCTGTTTTTTACCGAGGAAGACCTCAACACCTACGATACCAACCTGAAGTTAAACCCGCCGTTGCGCACGGTTAATGACCGGAAGGCGCTGCTGAAAGGCATTACAGACGGCTCCATCGATTGTGTGGCTTCTCATCATATTCCTTATAATACCGATCATAAGATGGTGGAATTTGAATATGCCAAAAACGGGATGCTTGGCTTACAGACCGCCTACGCGGTGCTCAATACCGTATTACCGGAGATGCCGCAGGATCGCTGGGTAGAACTGCTGTCCATTAATCCCCGGAAGATACTGGGATTGCCGGTGCCCTCCATTGAGGAAGGAGCCGCCGCTTCATTAACGGTTTTTGATCCCGCCCGGCAATGGGTATTGAATACAGACGCGATCCTGTCGCAAAGCCGGAATTCCGCTTTCATTGGGAAAACCTTAACAGGAAAACCGCTGGGCATCATTCATAACAATCAGACAAATCTTTCATTTTAGTTTCACAACGCATGATTTTAAACGCAACCAGGAAGGGATTGATAACAGGCATACTGATGGTATTGCTGGGATTGCTGCTGCTTTGGCAGCAAGTACCTACAAACTCGGCTTTACAATACCTCGTATTTTTAATTTACGGAGCCGGTATTGTTTGGGCCGTATATAGCCAGAAAGGCGCGGCATTCGGCGTGCTGTTCAACCAGGGCTTTCGCTGTTTTGTTGTGGTGGCCCTGATCATGGCGCTTTATACATTTATTTATTTCCAGGCCAACGGAAAAATGATCGACCGTGAAATAGAAGCCACCAAACAGGAACGCCTGAAAACCGCTAAAGATTATAACCGTACACCGGATGAAATAGAACAGGAAGCAAAAACCACCCGCAAGTATTATGTTCCGATAATGGTATCGCAAACCATTTTCCAATACCTGCTGATTGGTGTAATTGTTACCGTTACCGCAGCAGGCACCTTATCTTTGTCAAAGAAAAACTAAAAATGGACATTTCTGTAGTTATACCTTTATTAAATGAAGAGGAATCGTTGCCCGAGCTGGCCGAATGGATTGCCCGGGTCATGCAGGAAAACCATTTCAGTTACGAGATCCTTTTTGTAGACGATGGCAGCACGGATGATTCCTGGCAGGTCATTTGTTCCCTACGTGAAAAAAACCCCAACATCCGGGGTATCAAATTCCAGCGCAATTACGGCAAGTCTGCCGCATTGAATGAAGCCTTCCGGGCCGCACAGGGTGATGTGGTCATTACCATGGATGCCGACCTGCAGGACAGTCCCGATGAAATACCCGAGCTGTTCAGAATGATCCGGGAAGACCGGTACGACCTGGTAAGCGGGTGGAAGAAAGTGCGGTATGACAATACGGTTACCAAAAACATCCCTTCCAAATTTTTCAATGCGGTTACCCGTAAAGTATCTAAAATACAGCTCAACGACTTTAACTGCGGCCTGAAAGCCTATAACCGGAAAGTGATCAAAAGCATTGAAGTATATGGGGAGATGCACCGCTACATACCGGTGCTGGCCAAATGGGCCGGCTTTAAAAAGATCGGGGAAAAGGTAGTAGAGCACCGCAAGCGCAAATACGGGGTAAGCAAATTTGGCTGGGATCGGTTTATCAATGGGTTCCTGGACCTGCTTTCGATTACGTTTGTAGGAAAGTTCTCCAAACGCCCGATGCACTTTTTCGGTGTTTGGGGCATGATCTTTTTCATGATCGGGATTTTATCTGCACTATACCTGATCATTACAAAATTTATCAGCAGCGATTTTTCCATTACCAATCGCCCGGTTTTTTATATTTCCCTGGTGGCCATCATCATCGGCGTACAGCTGTTCATGGCCGGTTTTATCGGGGAGCTGATCTCGCGGAACGCGCCAAGCCGGAATGCCTATTTAATTGAAGCAAAAACAGGGCTGGATTAATTTGTTTAAGGTTCAATGAAGCTTCAAGCATTCAATCGTAAACCGCTGTGCTTTCTTTTATGCCAAAAGTAATTATTATAGGACCTGCGCACCCCCTAAGGGGTGGATTGGCCACCTTCAATCACCGGCTTGCAAAAGCATTTACGGACAGCGGCTATGATTGTTCGGTTTGGTCCTTTTCATTACAATACCCATCCTTTCTTTTCCCGGGAAAATCGCAATATACGGATGATCCCGCACCGGAAAACATCACCATCCATACCCGTATCAATGCGGTTAATCCGTTTAACTGGATACAGGTTGGCCGTGAAATTGCAAAAGAAGCACCGGACATTGTAGTGGTCCGTTACTGGCTTCCCTTTATGGGGCCCGCGCTGGGCACTATTCTCCGGCAGATCCGGAAAAATAAAAAAACAAGGATCATCTGCATCGCCGATAATATCATTCCCCACGAAAAAAGACCCGGCGATATCCCTTTCACCAACTACTTTGTAAAAGCCTGTGATGGCTTTATCACCATGAGTGAAAAGGTGTTTGCCGATCTGCGCAGGTTTACCCAAAAGCCGGCCCTGCAGGTGCTTCATCCGTTGTACGACAATTTTGGTGCGCCTGTTTCCCAGGCCGAAGCACGCCGGCATCTGCAACTTCCGGAGGAGGAGCAGATCATTTTATTCTTCGGGTTCATCCGGAAATATAAAGGCTTGGACCTTCTGCTGGAAGCCATCTCGGTCATCAGCCATCAGAAATCAGAAATCAGAAATCAGAAATCTCAAACCTCAAATCTCAAATCTCAAACCTCAACTCCCAAATTGCTGATCGCCGGTGAATTTTACGAAGATGCGGCCGCCTACCAGGCCCTTATCGACCAGCTGGGCATCCGCGACTTACTGATCCTGCGAACCGATTTTATCCCTGACAGTGAGGTCAGGTATTACTTATGCGCCGCAGACCTGCTGGTACAACCCTACCGGAATGCCACCCAAAGCGGGGTAACACCCCTGGCCTATTATTTTGAAAAACCGATGGTGGTAACCAACGTAGGCGGTTTACCGGCACTGGTTCCGCATATGAAAAGCGGGCTGGTGGCCGAACCCGAACCCACCTCCATTGCCAATGCCATTAACGAATATTTCCGATTAGGAAAAACCCACTTTATTCCACATCTTCGCAGCGAAAAAGAAAAATACAGCTGGGATCACCTGGTCAATGCCATTGCTGATCTGGCTGATAAATCGAAAAAAGATGATTCACAGAAGTAAAGCACCTTTAAGGGTTGGACTCGCAGGCGGAGGCACGGATGTAAGCCCTTATTGCGATGAGTTCGGCGGCGCCATCCTTAATGCCACCATTTCTTTAAATGCCAATGCCACCATTGAACGAACCAACGACGGAAAGATTTCGCTCGAAGCCCTGGACCGGGATGAATCGGAAGTTTTCAGCTGGGCTGACACACTTCCCCTCAACGGGCACCTCGATCTGCTAAAAGGTGTTTACAACCGCATACAAAAAGATTATCCGTTCACCAATGAAGGGTTCCGCCTGAGCACTTATGTAGATGCACCGGCCGGATCCGGTTTGGGAACCTCCTCCACCCTGGTGGTAGCTATTGTTGGAGCATTTGTAGAAATGTTGCAGCTTCCCCTGGGTGAATACGATATTGCACACTATGCCTACGAGATCGAGCGCAGTGACCTGCAGCTCGCCGGCGGCCGCCAGGATCAATATGCGGCCACCTTCGGTGGGGTAAACTATATGGAGTTTTACAGCGATGACAAGGTGATCGTGAACCCCCTGCGCATCCGGCAGCGGTACCTGGATGAACTGGAAAACAACCTGCTTCTTTACTACACTTCCACCAGCAGGGAGTCGGCAAAGATCATCATTGAACAAAGCAAGAATGTAACCGACAAGAAAAGCCAGTCTATTGAAGCCATGCACCAGTTAAAACACCAGGCACAAATGATGAAAGAGGCCTTGTTAAAAGGACAGCTGGATGAAATTGGCCGGATCCTGAATATCGGCTTTGAGCAAAAACGCCGCATGGCTGCCGGTATCAACAACCAGCTGATCGATACCATCTATGAAACGGCCCAGAAGAACGGGGCTTCGGGAGGAAAGATCAGCGGCGCCGGTGGTGGTGGTTTTATGATCTTTTATTGCCCCGGCAATACCAAATATAAGGTACGGGCCAGCCTTGAACAGTTTGGCGGCCAGTACCGCAACTATCAATTTGTAAAACACGGTTTAAAAACCTGGACAGTTTAATTATGAATCATCAACTCCAATCTCTCGTACAGGCTTCTATTGATGTAAAAAAACAGGTACTGGAAGACGATCAGCTGCTGCAAACCGTAGCAACCGTAATCCGTACCATTGTAACGGCGTTTCAAAACGGCAACAGCGTATACTTTTGCGGCAATGGGGGAAGCGCGGCAGATGCCCAGCACCTGGCTGCAGAATTCAGCGGACGTTTTTATAAAGACCGCAAG
The DNA here is from genome assembly GCF_021044425.1 of Niabella pedocola. Taxonomy (GTDB): domain Bacteria; phylum Bacteroidota; class Bacteroidia; order Chitinophagales; family Chitinophagaceae; genus Niabella; species Niabella pedocola. The sequence continues at coordinate 375,762 of NZ_JAJNEC010000007.1, forward strand.
GCTCTTCCGGCGGAAGCATTGCATTGCAATACATCCTACCTGACAGCAGTTGCCAACGACTATAGCTTTGACCTGATCTATTCCCGCATCATCGATGGTATCGGCAAAAGCGGCGATGTACTGATCGGGCTCAGCACTTCCGGAAATTCGCAGAATATTGTGCGGGCCTTTGAACACGCGAAGACCAAGGGCATGATCACCGTTGGATTCACCGGTGCCAGCGGCGGTCTTCTGAAAGCAAACGCAGACTTTTTGATCAATATCCCATCCTCTGATACCCCCCGTATCCAGGAATGCCATATGCTGCTGGGACATAGCATCTGCCAGCTGGTAGAGGAACAATATTTTCAATAAAGCGGTGCCGGGTTGTAAGTTCCGGACGCATACAGCAGCACCCGGAACTTGAGACCTGAAACGTTCTACAGGAACTTTAAACTGAAACAGATCGTATGCTTCAAAAACGTGTGGAAGGCAGCTGGGAAAAAGGCCAGGAGGCCATTGTACTGGCGGGCGGATTGGGTACCCGGTTGCGCGAAGCGGTGCCGGACCTTCCTAAATGTATGGCCCCCGTTGCGGGGCGTCCCTTTCTTTATTATGTGATCAATTACCTGCGCCGGCAGGGAATTCAGCGCATTGTTTTCAGCCTGGGTTATAAGCATGAAGTGATTGAAGATTACCTGGCCCGGGAGTTTTCAACCTTGCAATATGATTGCTGTATTGAAGAAGAACCGTTGGGAACCGGAGGTGCTATACAACTGGCTTTGCAAAAAACAACCGGGGATGATGTTTTTGTGGTAAACGGAGATAGCTTTTTTGCGTTTGACGCACAGCAGCTGTTAACCCTGCACCACCAAACTCAGGCGGATTGTACACTGGCCTTAAAATCCATGCAGCAGTTCAGCCGGTATGGCGTCGTAACCACCAACGAACAGCAGCAGATTTTAAGCTTCCGGGAAAAACAATATTATGAAAGCGGGCTGATCAACGCCGGCGTATACCTGATACAAAAAGCGGCTTTCCTGCAAAAAGGATTCCCCGCAAAATTTTCCTTTGAAAAGGAATACCTGGAGCAATTCGTAAACGAAGGAGCGTTTTCCGGCGCAGCCGCCGATGGATATTTTATTGACATCGGTATTCCTGAGGATTACAACCGCGCCCAGCACGACTTCCAGGCCCCTCCTTTTACCCTTGCAGCGTTAACCAGTGACTGGACGTTGTTCCTTGACCGGGATGGCGTTATCAATGAAGAGAAACCGGAGAGTTATGTATTTCATAAAGATGAATTCCGGTTTTATCCCGGCGTTCCGGAAGCCATTCATAAATTCACCCATTACTTCCGGCATGTGATCGTAGTTACCAATCAGCGTGGCATTGGCAAAGGATTGATGGATGAAGCCGCATTACAGGGCATTCATGATTTATTGAGCGATGAAATCAAAAAAAGCGGTGGTCATATTCCTGCCATTTATTTTGCAACGGCGGTAGATTCCCGCGATTTTTTCCGGAAACCCAACCCCGGTATGGCCTTACAGGCTGCAGCAGATTTTCCGGACATCGATCTTACACGGTCGGTGATGGTAGGCAATAATATTTCCGATATGAAATTTGGCCGCAATGCCGGCATGCGAACCATTTACCTCACCACAACCAATGCATCGGAGGAACTGCCCCATCCGTATATCGACCTGCAGTTACCCGACCTGAAGGCCCTGGCGGCCCAGCTTCCCTGATCAGAGATGGAGGTAATAGGGCTGCAATAACGCTTTGAACTCCGGCGTATATGCATTCCCGTTACGGATCACGATCCGTTCTTCCAGGTAATGGCCTTTCTTAAAGGTACCCGCCACCATGATCCGGAACGGCACATGTTTTTCTGTTTGATGTACATAACAGCAGCTGTTAAGATGCATGCCCAGGGGTTCCAGCTGCCGGATCAGCTCCGCCTCCCTCCTGGCCGGCAACAGCAGGAAAAAGGTACCGCCGGCAGTCAGTTGTTCCCGGATAAACAAAAGCAGTTGCTGCAGGGATAAGGCGGCACTATGATGTGCAATGTTTTTATGCAGTTGCCCGCCTTTAAGATCCTTTTCATAAAAGGGTGGATTGCTGATGATCACATCATATTTTTTTTGAAACGCCTGTTCCAGTACATCGCCCTTTATCAGCCGGATAGATGCCTGCCAGTCTGTTTGCGCAATATTTTCTGCAGCCTGTTGATAATCGGTTTCCTGTATCTCAACCGCATCAATCATTCGATTTCCGGTCTGTGCAATCATCAGGCTCAGCAATCCCGTTCCGGTTCCGATATCCAGTACTGTTGCCGCTTCCGCCACGATACGGCCGGCCACCCACGCTCCAAACAGACAGGCATCGGTGGTTACTTTCATCGCACAGCGGTCCTGGTAAATTACAAACTGTTTAAAACGGAAATACGGATTCGGCATATGCAAAGATGGAGAATAAACGGTAAAGAATGCTCTTCATAACCAGCAATGATCTTCTTCAGACGACAATATCAGTTATATTTGTGTGCAAATACCAATCACATAATTAAAACTTAAATCAATTCGTTTATAAAGAAAGGCCTCCGATAACGAAAACAAAGATGGAATTTGAATTATTAAAAACCGATCTGCTCAAAGTCTTTGAAAAAAAAGTAGCGGCTGCTGTTAGCAAATGCTTTAAGGACCTTTCCGAAACGGATTTTACCATACAGGACTTTAAACACTACCTGTTGGCCGGTGCGGTTGCCTCTTCTCAAATTGAGGGCAGCACCCTGGATCTGAACAGCTTTTTTGTCAGCAAGTCCAATCATAAAAACATCCGGGAAGTTAGAGAAATTGAACACTTAGTAAAAGCTTACCAGTATGCGAAACGCTATGAACTCACGCAAAAGGGTTTATTAAAATGCCACGAAATACTTTCCGGAAGTTTTACACATATCACAAAAGGACAAAAAGGAAGATACCGGAAAACACAGGTGGGCATTAGGGGCTGGCAGGGACTCGTCTACCTGGCCATCGAACCGGAACACGTACCGGATGAAATGAACAAATTATTTGCCGATATAGCCTTGTTACTCGAAGCAGCCTTAACCTTAAAGCAGGTGCTTTATTACGCAGCCTACATACATTTTATCTTTGCAAAAATACACCCCTTTGCCGATGGCAATGGCCGGGTAGCCCGTTTACTCGAAAAGTGGTTCCTTGCAGCACATTTAGGCACCGCTATTTGGGGTATTCCTTCAGAAAAATATTACTATGATAACCGGACCGCTTACTATAATGGTTTAAATGTGGGCATTGATTATTATGAAACGTTAAAACAAACCGATCGCATTTTACCGTTTCTCACCCTTTTGCCAAAAGCTGTTTGTTATAAACCAGTAGATTAATGAATTCCAATAAAAAAAAAATCATTATTGTCGGTCAGGGTATCAGTGGCACATTCCTTTCCTGGTTTTGCTACCAGGCAGGTATCGATTTTATCGTCATCGACGAACCGAGGCCCAATGTGCCTTCCAGGGTAGCGGCAGGCATCATCAACCCGGTAACCGGGCGGCGGGTCGTTAAAGTATGGCTGGATGATATCATCATTCCTTTCGCTGAACGTGCTTACCAGGCAATGGGCGCCTTCCTGAATCTGCCTGCCATTACCAAAACCGCAATCGTTGATTTCTTTCCCAATCCCTTCATGAAGGAAAGTTTCCTGAAAAAACTGGCACAGAAAGAAAATTATATCTCGATCCTTGAAAATGAAGCAGCCTATGCTCCTTATTTCAATTATGAATTTGGCATCGGGATGATCGAGCCGGCCTATGTAGTACACCTGCAGCAATTGCTGCCTGCCTGGAACGCTTTTCTAAAAAAACAAAACCTGCTGCTGGAAGAAACACTGGATGTTTCGGCGCTCGAAGTTCATCCGGATCATATCCGCTATAACGCAATAACGGCCACCACCCTGGTCTTTTGTGATGGTACCGCCGGTGCAGCCAATCCCTATTTTTCATTACTCCCCTTTGCACTAAATAAAGGAGAAGCCCTGCTCATTGAAGCCCCGGACCTGCCTTCCGGCCACCTGTATAAAAAATCCATGCTGCTGGCCCCCATGGCAGAGCCGGGCATTTTCTGGACCGGCACCAATTACATTTGGGATTTTGAAGACGAAAATCCTACGGCTGCCTTCTATCAGTCCGCCACCCAAACATTAAAACAATGGCTGAACATTCCGTTTAAGATTGTTGACCATAAGGCATCCGTACGCCCGGCCACCGTGGAACGCAGACCCTTTGCCGGCTTCCACCCCGTACATACCAATGTAGGTATCCTCAATGGTATGGGCACCAAGGGCTGTTCGCTGGCGCCGTATTTTGCACACCAGTTGGTGGAGCACCTGCGCGATCAACGTCCATTACAACCAGAGGTGGATATCAGCCGTTTTAAAAATATACTAAGCCGCCCGCTGCAGTAACAGGCCAACCGGTTATGAACCGTTACTCCCTTTTTTTACTGCCGCTTTTTAAAATCGATACCAGAATAAGGATAAACAGGGCCGCGCCCACCGCCCACATCCAGGGCTGAATCTGCACATCCGTCTTTGTAGTAGTGGTGGTTACCTTTTCTTCCTGTGCCTGGATGGCTACAGTACACAACAACAGGAAGATTGCTGAAAAGAAACGTAAAAGTGAATAGCGTACGGGGCTCATAACATAGATTTTACGGTGAATAATGCGCTGCCGCGTACCGGGCAACCGATGCGGGCAACAGATGTTAAACCTGAAACAAAATTGTTGCCAATTTTCCGTTTAGAAACGGTTCCGGCAGGCTCAGCCCCCGAAGCAACCCATCTGCTCAGCGGATAGCCCACCGCGTATTAACCAAAATATAGCAACGGTATGGGCAAATGAAACAAAAATTAATCATTTGATTAAAAAATTTGTTTAAATTAATTTTTCTTCCCAGCTTTGCAGTGTAATGGCAAAAAAGAAACAACAGGACACTTTATCCTCTGAAGAAAAAATAAAAGAGGCTGCCCGGAAAGTATTTATGGAAAAAGGCTATGCGGCCACCCGCACAAGGGATATTGCAGAAGCCGCCGGGATTAACCTGGCACTGCTGAATTATTATTTTCGCAGTAAAGAGAAATTATTTGAACTGGTGATGCAGGAGAAACTGAGTAGTTTTTTTGGACTGATACTTCCCGTACTCCAGGATCCGGCCTCCTCGCTCGACGACAAGATACATACCATTGCAGACCGGTACATCAGCATGCTGGCCGCCAATCCGGATCTTCCCCTGTTCGTGCTGAATGCAATGCGCAATGCACCCAAAAAATTTGCGGCCATGCTGAAGGGTGCCGACCATCTGCTGCAATCCGCATTTGCCCGGCAACTTAAAGAACGAAATCCGCATGTAGCGCCCGAGCAGCTCTTCATCAACATTATGTCGCTCTGCATCTTTCCTTTTGCCATGCGTCCGGGGCTAGAAGTGATTTCGCCGGAGATCGGGGCAACATTCAATGTGCTTATGGAAGAGCGGAAAAAGCTGGTGCCCAAATGGATGCGGGCCATGCTAAAGGTAAAATAGTTTTTTTGCCTTACAATTAATCAAATGATTAAATCAAACAATACATATAAAATATGAACCGGTTAACATCCTGCCTTCTGCTGCTCCTGCCCCTTTGGTGTGCCGGACAGTCGCTCAGCCTAGATGACTGTTATCAGCTGGCGAGGAAAAATTTTCCAACCATAAAAAAACAGGCGCTGCTGCAGCAAAGCACCCGGTACTCCATCGAAAATGCAGGCCGGTCCTGGTTACCGCAACTGTCCGTGAGCGGGCAGGCCACGTACCAAACAGATGTTACCAGGATCCCCATTGCCATGCCCGGGATGCCCGAATTGAGTAAGGACCAGTACCGCCTGCAGGGCGAAGTAACGCAAACCGTTTACGACGGAGGCATTTCCAAAAATCAAAAAGCGCTTTTAAAAACCGGTGAAGCCCTGCAATTACAGCAAATTGAAGTAAGTTTTCAAGCGGTTAAAGAACGGGTAGCCCAATTATTTTTTTCCAGCCTGTTACTGGCTGCCCAACTGAAACAACAGGAAATCTATAGCGCCAATATCGCCACATCACTGGAAAAAGCAAAAGCAGCCGAAAAAAACGGAACGGTGGCACCAAGCAGCGTAACCGAGCTAAAAGCGGAACAGATGAAAGCAGCTATGGCAAATGCCGAGATCCGTTCCGATCAAAAGGCTGTACAGGAAATGCTGGCCCTCCTGATCGGAGCCCCGGTAACAGACGCATTGATACCGCCGGCACCCCAGCATGTTGATTTGGACATCCTTCGTCCCGAGCTGCAGGTTTTTGAATTGCAGAAAAAAAATGTGGCGATACAGGAAAAAGCCCTCATAACCGGCTGGACACCTAAAATTGCAGCTTTTGTACAGGCCGGTTATGGACGTCCTGCATTGAATGTACTTAAAAATTCCTTCGATGCCTTTGCCATAGGCGGTATACGGTTCAGCTTTCCCCTCGGCAGTTTATATACCTATCAGAACAATAAAAAAATACTGGAGCTTAACCGCAGCGAACTTGAAGCAGATAAAGAAACATTTATATTAAACACAAAAACCGCACTGGCAAAAGAAGCCAATGCGATAGAGAAGTATACAGCGCTCCTGCAACAGGACGATACCATCATAGCATTGCGCACGCAGGTTACCCGGTCTTCCCTCGCCCAGCTGGAAAACGGCGTCGTCACCACGCACGAATACATTACCCAGCTCAACGCCGAGCACCTGGCCAAACAAATTAAAAACCTGCACCAGGTACAATTGCTGAATGCGCAGGTGAACTATCAAACTATTTCCGGACATTAAACCGTACAACTATGAAACTGAATTTTCTCAGCGGGTTGTTTTTCATACTCCTGGCCTGTAACGGAAACAAAAAGGACTTTGATGCAGCGGGCAATTTTGAGGCAGATGAAGTCATTGTATCGGCAGAGCAAAGCGGTACGCTCCTCCGGTTCGCCATCCAGGAAGGAGATCTACTGCAAAATCGCCAGGTGGTAGGTCAGATCGACGTAACGCTGCAGCAACTGCAACAGGAACAAACCCAGGCAACGATCTCCGCGCTTCAGCAGCAGGTAGTATCACCGGTCGAAGAGATCCGGTTGGCAGAACGGCAGCTGGCTACACAGGAATCGCTTTTGCAAAATCAGAAAAAAGAGCGCCAGCGGCTGCAAAATCTTGTAGCGGCCGCAGCCGCACCGCAAAAACAACTGGATGATATGAATGCCCAGATCATACAAACAGAAAAACAAATGGCGGTGACCCGGCAGCAGATCAGCCTGCACCGTTCTAATGCCGCCACAAGAAACAGGGCCATTCTCAGCGAACGGGCACCGCTTGAAAAAGCAAAGGCTCAAACACAGTTGCAGGTAGAAAAGGGACAGATCATCAATCCTGTAGCGGGTACGGTATTGACTAAATATGCCCTGCAGGGAGAAATGACAACAATCGGGAAAGCGCTATATAAAATTGCCAACCTGGATACGCTTACACTAAGGGCGTATATAACAGGCGATCAATTACCTGCGCTTAAACTGCAACAGCTGGTTACTGTACGCATTGACAATGGCAACCAGTCTTACAAAAACTACAGGGGTACCGTCAGTTGGATCAGTGACAAAGCCGAATTCACGCCTAAAACGATCCAAACCAAAAATGAGCGCGCCAACCTCGTATACGCGCTAAAAATCCGGGTTAAAAATGACGGGTATCTAAAGATCGGCATGTATGGTGAAGCCTTATTCCATGAAAAAAAATAATTTACATACTCCCCCGGACGCCGTTCCTGCAGATACGCCCATTATAGCAGCCCACCTCAGCAAAAGCTATAACAAAGGAACCGTGGCGGCGCTTTCCGACGTATCGCTGGAGGTAAAAAAGGGCGAACTGTTCGGACTGATCGGACCGGATGGAGCAGGAAAAACAACGCTCTTCCGTATCCTCACAACCCTTCTGCTGGCCGACGAAGGGCAGGCCTGGGTATCCGGATACGATGTTGTAAAAAACTTTAAACAGATCCGCCGGACCGTTGGGTACATGCCGGGAAAATTTTCTTTATACCAGGATTTGACCGTTCAGGAAAACCTGACATTCTTTGCCACCCTTTTTGGTACAAGTGTGGAAACACACTATGAGTTGATAAAGGATATTTATGACCAGATCAAACCGTTCAGCGACCGCAGGGCAGGAAAACTCTCCGGGGGCATGAAACAAAAATTGGCGCTATGCTGCGCACTGATTCACAAACCAGCGGTGTTATTTCTTGATGAGCCAACCACCGGTGTTGATGTGGTTTCCCGGAGAGAGTTCTGGGAAATGCTGCAACAACTGAAGCAACAGGGCATTACCATACTGGTATCTACCCCTTATATGGAGGAGGCCGTACGGTGCGACCGTATTGCCCTCATCCAGAACGGCCGGATCCTTCATGTAGATACGCCTTCCCGGATCACCGGGGCCTTTCCTGTAAATCTATATGCCGCCAAAGCTGCATCGATCTATACACTGTTAAAAGACCTGAGGTCCTGGAACCAGGTAGAAAGTTGCTATGCTTTTGGAGAATGGCTGCATGTAACACTCCGGCAGGATACCGGCAATGGCCAGGCACTGATCCGGGAATATGCGGCATCCAGGGCGCATGCGCAGGTAGTTGTTCAAACCATTGCGCCCACCATCGAAGACAGTTTTATACGACTCGCAACCTCAAATACATTGCCTTATGGATCCGGTCATTAACCATCAGCTTCCATCTCCGGCCACTGCGGATGCCGCCATTGAATGCCGGGAACTCTCCAAAAAATTCGGCGATTTTATGGCCGTGGACCGGATCAGCTTCCATGTGCAGCCGGGTGAGATCTTCGGGTTCCTGGGCGCCAATGGTGCGGGAAAAACCACCGCCATGCGGATGCTTTGCGGGCTCTCCTATCCGAGCTCGGGCCACGCTACCGTAGCAGGATTTGATGTATACCGGGAACAGGAAAAGATCAAACAGCATATCGGGTACATGAGCCAGAAATTTTCCCTGTATGATGACCTTACGCCCCTGGAAAATATCCGGTTCTTTGGCGGTGTTTACGGCGTTGCAGAAAGGGTGATCAAAGAACGGAGCCGTGAACTGGTGCAGTCGCTGGGCCTGGAAAAGGAGGCAAACAAACTGGTAGGCGCACTGCCGTTGGGCTGGAAACAAAAACTGGCATTTGCAGTAGCGCTGTTCCACCGGCCCCGGATCGTTTTCCTGGACGAGCCTACGGGAGGAGTAGATCCGGTAACCCGGCGGCAGTTCTGGGATATGATTTATGAAGCGGCTGAAAAGGGTGTTACCATTTTTGTAACCACCCATTATATGGACGAAGCTGAATACTGTGACCGGGTAACGATTATGGTTGATGGCAAGATAGAGGCGCTGGATACACCGGTTCATCTGAAACACCGGTTTCACTGCGACAATATGGATGAAGTGTTTTACCGGCTCGCCAGAACGGCCCAACGCAGTGATGCCTGAAGCCTTCAGGTGATTACCGGTAGTTGTATATGAATGACCAATAATCCGCAGAAAGATGAAACAATTATTCGTTTTTATCCGCAAAGAGTTCTACCATGTCTTCCGGGACCGGCGGACGCTCCTCATCCTGTTCGGACTTCCCCTGGTACAGATCCTGCTCTTTGGTTACGCCCTCACCAGCGAGGTAAAAAATATAGATCTTGTAGTTACCAATGTTTCCAACGACGTTCTCGGGCAGCGGCTTACAAACCAATTGAGGTCTTCTGCATTTTTCAACGTACAGGAACAGCCGCTTTCCCCCACACAAATAGAAAGCGCTTTTAAAAAAGGACAGATCAAAGCGGCCCTGATCATTCCTGCCGGCTTTAGTGCCGATTTTACCAAAGCAAGGCATGCAACGCTCCAGCTGCTTACAGACGGCAGCGAACCCAATATCTCAAAAACCGTTCTTCAATATGTGAATGCCATTGTACAGGATTTCCAGCGTGCGCAACAACCCGTCACATCCATATCTCCGGTCATTACGCCAGAGGTGCGTCTCTTATACAATGAGGAAGGAAATGGTTCCATCAACTATGTGCCGGGGGTGTTGGCGCTCATATTGATGATCGTTTGTACCGCACTGACCTCCGTAGCGGTGGTCCGGGAAAAGGAAACCGGCACCATGGAGATCCTGCTGGTATCCCCGTTCAAACCCGTGATGGTATTGGTTGCAAAGGCCATTCCGTTTCTGATCCTCTCACTGGCCAATTTCGCATTTATCCTGCTGCTGGCCGTTTACCTGTTACAGGTACCCATAGCCGGGAGCCTTCTCCTGTTGTTCATAATTACCTTGCTGTTTATCGCTACCAGCCTGTCATTCGGATTGCTGATTTCCAACGCAACCAATTCCCAGCAGGTAGCCCTGCTCATTTCCATGATGGGCCTGATGCTGCCCACCATCATTTTTACCGGGTTTATTTTCCCCCTGGAGAATATGCCCTTACCCTTCCGGTGGATCTCCAACCTGGTGCCTGCCAAGTGGTATTACGCTGCCGTAAGATCGGTTATGTTGAAAGGGCTGGGATTGGCTGATGTATGGAAGGAGATGAGCGTGCTTTGTGGTATGACCATCGTATTGCTGTCGATCACCGTAAAACGGTTTAAAATCAGATTAGCATGAAAAGACTTCGCTTCATATTGCAGAAAGAATTCCGCCAGATGTTCCGGGACCGCACCATCCTGGCGATGATGTTCATGCTTCCCCTCATTCAATTGGGCATATTGCCGCTTGCCATGAACCTGGATGTAAAGCATATCAACCTTGCCATCGTCGATAACGACCACAGCACCTACACGCAAAAACTGATTTCCAAAATAGGCGCATCCGGCTATTTTATAATTGTAACGACAGCACCGGCCTATAAGCAGGCCTTGTTTACATTGGAGAACGGCACGGCCGATATCATCCTGGAAATACCGGCATCATTTGAGCGCAATCTTATAAGAGAAGGCAGTCAGCCGTTGAATGTAACGGTTGACGCCATCAATGGCATCAAATCCGGTATCGGTGCTGCCTACCTGCTCACCGTCATCCGGGACTTTAACCAGGATATCCGGCTCCTGAACAACGGGCAACCAGTTATCGCTCCGGCAGTGATCGATACGGCCACGTCTGCCTGGTTCAACCCTTATGAAAAATTCACCTGGTATATCGTTCCCGGTGTTTTGGTATTATTGCTTACCCTGGTTGGAGGATTTCTTTCTGCCCTCAATATTGTGCGTGAAAAAGAGATCGGCACTATTGAACAGATCAATGTAACCCCTGTAAAAAAGTGGCAATTCATTTTGGGGAAACTGGTTCCCTTCTGGGTGGTGGGTATGATCGTATTAACCGTCGGGCTGCTGGTTGCACGGCTTTTTTATGGTATCATTCCGGTGGGCAGTCTTTTTCTCCTGTACCTGCTGGCAGCAGTTTACCTGATCGCGCTGCTGGGGTTCGGGCTGCTGGTATCCACCATCAGTAATAATCAATTACAGGCCATGTTCATTGCCTTCTTTTTCATTATGATCTTTGTTTTAATGAGTGGGCTGTTTACGTCGGTAGACAGTATGCCGGCCTGGGCACGAACCATTGCCGCCGGCCTCCCCATTACCCATTTTATGAAAGCAGTCCGCATGATCATACTAAAAGGAAGCAGCTTTAAGGATGTATTGCCGGTCTTTATCATTGAAGGCCTGTTTGCCATCGGGCTCAATGCGCTGGCCATCTGGAATTACCGTAAAACCCAATAGGCTTATATTTTACTGCGCGGGCTTGCTGATCCAGATCCTGTTAAAGTACAACGCTCCTTCCGCCCCCGGCGCCGCTTTAAAGGATACCTGGTAAAACCCCGCCTTTGGAAAATGTAATCGTCCCAGTGAAGTGTTTGCAAACTCATCCGTATAGCTGGAATGAGGCTCCGCCACAATGGTACCGGATGGCTTTAATTGCTGTTCCAGGTGCTCGTCTGTAACCCGCACGGATACATTCGCAGCATTTTTTGAATGGTTATGATAGGAAAGATCCATCTGGTAATTTCCGCCCTCCGGTATATATACTTCCCAGCTCAGTGTACCTTCTTTATCCAGCACCAGGTGTGTGGGACGCAGACCGTCGTAACGCATCACCTTAAAGTTTGAAGACCGCTCCCATACATTGGAAGCTGTAAGAGCGAAGCCGCCAAAGGTAGATTCCGCCACCATCTCCCCATCCAGTGTTACAGGCGCCGGGTACTGCAATACTACCACCGAAACAAAAGGATCAGCGGCCGCATCCGGTAAGCGGATATGCGTTAGCGGTCCGTTTTGTGTGAACGGCAACGGTTTCTTTCCCGCAGCTGTAATGAGTTCAGCCTTTTCGGGTTTGGACAGGATGCCGGAAAGACGCAATACCCTATCCAGCGGCCAGTTATATACATGCAGGTACACAAGCTGTTTGTTGTTTACCTTTTTTGTGGTGATCCTTCCCCAGTCGTGCTGGCCCGCACGCAGCTCCAGGCCCGTACAGCCATAAATAGCGGCACCATTTTTTGCCAGCCATTTACCCATATCCTCCAGGCGACGCACCCCTTCATACGGGATCGATCCGTCGGCCCTTGGTCCTACATTCAATGTAAAATCGCCGTTAAGGCTTACATTTCCGATGAGTGATTGCAATAACTGGCTGGTCGATTTCCATTCATTTTCCTGGCCATAATATCCCCAGGAATGTGCAATGGTCCCCGAGGTTTCCCAGGGATGTGCCGTATAAGCCGAGCCGAATTCGTTATCGCCCTTCGACTCAAAATCCACACCAGGATCATCTGCCGGCAAACCGATACGGGAGTTGATCAAACAGTTTGGCTGCAATTCCCGTATCAGGCGCACCACCTGGTCCAGCTGCTCCTTCTTCACTACGGTCTTTTTATAATTCAGCCACATATCAAACCAGAACATCGAAATGTCGCCATAATTGGTCAATAATTCCCGCAACTGTGGAATTACTTTCTCCTGCCAGTATTTATCATACTCCTCGTCCTTTATACCGGTGAGTTCCTTATTATGATCCCATCCGTACGGATGGTCCCAATCTACCCAATGCGAATAATAAAAACCCAGCTTTATGCCATGTTTCTTACAGGCGGCGGCCAGCTCTTTGATCACATCCCGGTTGGTACCGCTTAATTTGGTCAGATTATAATCGCTCACCTTGCTGTTCCAAAGTGCCACGCCGTCATGATGCTTGGAGGTGATGGTTATGTATTTCATACCGGCCTTTTTCGCCAGCAATACCCATTCTTCCGGGTTGATGCGCTTCCAGTCGAACCGTTTTGCCAACGTACCGTATTCCTCTTTTGAAATACGGTTGCGGTAACGGATCCATTCCGCATAGTTATTTCCATACCGCAACGGTTCCCCCTTCCACATTCCTTCTGCCGCACTGTACAATCCCCAGTGAATAAACATTCCGAAACGGGCATCGGTAAACCATTTTGTTTTTGCTGCAGCAGGTTCCGGTTGAGCATGGAGCGTAACGGCGGCTACCACCATACTCCAGAGAAATACGATCTTTAATTTCATACGTAAACTGATTCCGGCTAAGATACGTAACTTTTGCAGTGGTACCGCTTTTCCGCCCCTAGCAAACGCGGCTGAAGGAATGCTACCAACCGGTTCCTCCGCTGATAATGATCCTTTCCGGGGGGATCACCGCCGATGCTTTTGCTGCGGGTATCAGTTAGTCATAAACCGGCCAGGCGTCGGGCTTTTCCAATAAAGGCGGCTATTTTCTCCGTAACAGCAGAAATATGCCCAGCAACGCGATACCAACCAGGAAAAAAGCCCACCACATACCTGCTTTGAAAACAGCTTCTACCGCACTACAGCTTTGAAGCAGCAACATGCCGGCCAATACACAAAACAGAAAATTTTTCATACTTGTTATTTTAAGAGGTTTAGTACAGTTGCAAACAATAAAGAACCGCAGGAGATACAGGCAACCCGTTATCGGTTCTTATTCATATTCGAACACTACGAATTTCAGGCCAAACCATTGATACTGGTTTACTTTTTCATTGTACACCTCCAAATTGCAGTATTGAGCAATTTTGGTTTAATATTTGGGAGATTTCCCTATAAAAAGCAGGCAAAAACTAAGAAATCTGTTAGGTTTGCAGAAACAGGACAGAATCTTTTCGTTCATTTATTAACCCATTGCACACTTGAACAAAGCAGTTAAAAAAGGTATAAAGATCGTTGTAAAAATACTTGCAAGTATTCTTGTGCTCATCATCCTGCTCATTCTTTCGCTGAACCTGCCCTTTGTTCAAAACCTGATCAAGAATAAAGTAGTTGCTTATCTAAAGAAGAAGACAGATACCGAAATAAGCCTCGAACGCATCCGCATCGGGTTTCCAAAGGATCTTGAGCTGAACAAGCTGTATGTGGCCGATAAAAAGAAGGATACCCTTCTTTATGCGGAAAAACTGGGTGTGGATCTGGATATGCTGGCCCTGCTCTCCAACCGCGTAGAGATAAATAGTATCGAGCTCAACACGGTGCGTGCAAATGTGTACCGGCTTCATCCCGATACGGTGTTTAACTATCAGTTCCTGGTAGATTCACTTGTATCGGATGAAACAAAACCAAAGGAAGAGGAAAAAAAGGATTCAACGGCGGCATTGAAATTCCGGCTGAACAAAATAACCTTCAATGATATCCGCATCCGGTTCAAAGATGATGTGGTGGGAAATGATGCCGGCATCGTGCTGGGAAGCCTTGATGCCCGGGTAAAAACATTCGACCTGGAGCAAATGCATTATGGACTCAGTGCTTTAGCCCTCAAAAATACCCGCCTGCATTATTTCCAGCATAAGCCGCTGACGGTATTACAACAAAAGGCCGATTCCAGCATCGACAAAACGGCGGCTGAAAAAGGCGGCCGGCTGCCGCTCATCGAATTTGGGAAACTGGCACTGGACAATGTATTCCTCAATTATGACGATGGTTTGTCCGATACCCGTGCCCTGGCCAACCTGCATACCTTTCACCTGGAAAACCTGGCACTCGACCTAACCAATGGCGGCTACCGTTCGTCTGATGTATTGTTGGAAAACTCGGTGGTCGATTTCGCCTATCGGCCCACGCCATCCAATAAGGAAGCCATTAAAACCGCCGCAGACAGCGCATCCGATTCCCCCTTCAGTTTACTGCTGAATAAAGTGATCCTGGCAAACAACCAGGTTACATATAATAACCTGTCGGAAAAGCCGGTGCCGGGCCACCTGGATTTCAATCACCTTAATATAAAAGAACTGGGGCTTACCGGTAACGATGTATCCATCGACAGCAGCGGTATTAAAGCCGCGATACTGGGGGGTAAACTGAAGGATACCAGTGGTTTTGTGCTCAATGATCTGAAAGGAAATATCATATACGACGATCAACAGATAAAGGTAGACGGGTTCATTTTAAAAACGCCCTATACACAGATCGATAATAACAGTTTACTGACCTACACAGCGCTGAACGACCTGAGCAAGCATCCGGAAAAAGTAAAGATGGATGTACAGTTCCGCAATACCATTATAGGGATGCAGGATCTGTATTACCTGATGCCATCGGTTCCGGCCAGTTACCGTGGCCGGCAGATCCGACTGGCAGCGGCCTTTACGGGTTACCTGAACGACCTCGATATTGAAAAATTGCAGATACAGGGTTTAACCAGTACCCATATTGATATTGCCGGTGGGATCCGCGGGTTGCCCGATATGGACAAAACCATCTTTAACCTCACCCTTCGTAAACTGCAAACCTCAAAAAGAGATCTGTTTGCATTATTGCCACCCGCTTCCATGCCGCAAAGCATAGAACTGCCCGGCTATCTTTCCGCAAGCGGAACATTTAACGGAGGCCTTACCAATTTCACCACGGCCCTCCAATTAAAAACCGATATGGGAGGCGCCAACCTGCAGGCCGCCATGGGCGGTCCTAAAAACAGGGAAACCTATCGTGCCAAGGTGCAGCTCAACAACTTTAACCTCGGACGTTTGTTAAAGCAACAGGATCAGCTGGGAACCGTATCCCTCCTGGCCAATGTAAGCGGCCAGAGCCTGGATACTAAAAGAATGCGGGCAAAACTGAACGGCACCATCTATCATGCCCGCTATAACAAATATGATTATAAAGACATCAAACTGGAGGGCAGCTATGCCGGTAATATTGCCGTGCTGAAGGCGATCAGCAACGATAGTAATGCGCACTTTGCCTTAGACACCAGAGTGGATCTCAACAAAAAAACACCGGCCATCAAAGGAACAGCCGATCTGAAACATATCGATCTTCAAAAATTGCATTTCTATTCCGATCCGCTGAAGCTGGCCGGTTTGGTTGATCTTGACTTCAGCTCGGTAGATCCGGATTATCTGAACGGCAGTGCCACCCTTCGAAGCGTTCAGATCGGCTTTAATGAATCCGTTTATAATATCGATACATTAACGCTTAACGCCGTTTCTAGCACCGAACACAATGAGCTCAGCCTGCAATCGGACTTTATTACAGCACATTTCAACGGCAAATATCAGCTCACCCAGATCGGGCAGGCCTTTATCAACCAGATCAATAAATATTATGCATTTGCGCCTACAAAGAAAATCGCCCCGCAGCAAATGCAGTTCCAGATCGCCATCACCGATCCAAAACTGATTCAACAGTTTGTACCTGCCTTAACCACGCTGGCCCCTTCCACCATTAACGGTGCCATTAATACGCAAAGCGACAGCTTCCGTTTGAACGCCTCTTTTCCACATGTGGTATACGATAGTTTTGATGTAAAAGATATTGTACTGAAAGCCGGCAACACCGATTCGGCAAGGTTGAATTACGCGCTGAACATTAAAGAGATCCAAAGCCCGTCCGTTAATTTATACAATGCGGAAGTAAGCGGGGCGGCACTCAACAACCTGCTGGATCTGAACATTTATTTAAGAGACCGCAGCAATAAAGATAAATACCGCATTGGCGGGCAGTTTAAATCGATGGATCAAACCTATCAGTTTACACTCGATCCGCAAAAGCTTTTGCTGAACTACGATCCCTGGAAAGTAGCCCCCGACAACCTGATCCAGTATGGCAAGGCCGGCGTGTATGTGCGCAATTTTGAGATCAGCAATAACGGGCAGTCATTGGCCATCAACAGCCGGTCTACCCAACCCAATGCACCGGTAAATGTGAAGTTTACCAACTTTATGCTGGAAACCCTCACCCGGTATGCCGACCAGGATACTGCGATGGTGGGCGGGAAACTCAATGGGGTGGTTGATGTTACCGATATTGCTACCAGTCCGAAATTTGAAGCAGATCTTACTATTAACCAGCTCCGGTATCAGAAAGACGCCCTAGGTGATGCAACTATAAAAGTAAACAACAATACGGCGAATGCTTACCAGGCCGATATCCGTTTATCGGGTCTGCACGACCTGGCCGTAACCGGTTTCTACTACACCGGTCTTACGGGTTCACTGGATCTGGATATCGCCGTTAATAAGATCGATCTGAAGCATATCGAAAGCATCAGCGGCGGCCAGGTAAGAAACGGTAAAGGAATCCTTACCGGCAAGCTTACGGCAAAGGGACCGGTAAGCAAACCGGTGATCCTGGGCGCCCTGGCCTTTAAAGATGCAGGGTTCAATATTGCGCAACTCAACGGATATTACCAGCTTAAAAATGAAACCGTACGTTTTGTAGAATCCGGCGTTTCTTTTAATAACTTCACCATCCGCGACTCTGCCAACCAGCCGTTGACGCTGGATGGCATGATTACGTTGCCCAACTTTTCGAACCCCGGCTTTAACCTCACGCTTCGTGCCAATAACTTTAAGGTAATGAACTCTACCGTGGCAGACAACGAGCTGTTCTATGGTACGGTGCTCGTTACCTTAAACGCCCGCATCACCGGCGACCTAAACAAGCCCAAAGTAAACATGCAGGCCCGCATCAATAAAGGCACCAAATTCAATTTTGTAGTACCGAACGATGATCCGCTGGTGGCCAGCCAGGAAGGCATTGTGGAATTTGTAGACAAAGATGCCCCGCCTTTCAACGGCCGGCAGCCGATCAATGTAGATAGTATGACCCGCTCCCCCATTACCGGGTTGGATATTTCGGGAGATGTTAGCATCGATAAAGAAGCAGAGATCACCATTGTGGTAGATCCGCAAAACGGGGATGCGCTGCGGGTGAAAGGCGAAGCCGACCTCAGTTTGCAAATGGATCCAAGCGGCCGTACCACCTTAACAGGACGGTATGAAATTACCGAGGGAGGATATAACCTGACCATCGGTGGACTGGCCAAACGGGAATTTAAGATCCAGCAGGGAAGCTCTATACAATGGACCGGTGCCCCCACGGAAGCCAATGCGGATATCACGGCCATTTATGAAGTCAACACTTCGCCCATTGACCTGGTTGCGGCACAGCTCGAATCAGAGAGCAGCACAACCCGCACGATGTACCGGCAAAAACTTCCCTTTTATGTGTATCTCAAAATGAGCGGGGAATTATTAAAACCCAAGATCAGCTTCCAGATCGATATGCGGGAAAGTGAACGGAATGCTTTTAATGGCATTGTGTATACCCGCCTGCAACAGATCAACGCTAATGAAAGCGAGTTAAACAAACAGGTATTTGCCCTGCTGGCGCTCAACCGTTTTATTGCCGACAATCCATTTGAAAGCCTTGCCGGTGGTACTTCTGCGGGTGCACTGGCAAGACAAAGTGTGAGCAAGCTGCTTACCGAGCAGCTCAATAATCTTGCTTCTGATCTCATCAAAGGAGTAGATATTAATTTTGACCTTACCTCCCAGGAAGACTATTCAACCGGACAGGAAAAAACCAAGACCGATCTGAATGTAGCCTTTACAAAGCGGCTGTTGAATGACCGTCTTAGTGTTACGGTAGGAAACAATTTTGCACTGGAAGGAGCCAATGCCAACCAGGGTGCGGCACAGCTGGCGAGCAATGTAAACATCGAATACATGCTTTCCCGGGATGGACGCTACCGCCTCAGGGCCTACCGCCGCAACCAGACCGAAGGAATCATTGAAGGGCAGATTATTGAAACCGGTGTAGGCTTTATCATTGTGGTAGACTACAATAAATTCAGAGAGGTGTTCCGCAGTTTCAGGAACCGGGATCAGCGTCGCGGAACCGGCACTTCCAGCAGTAACCGACAAAACAGGGGAAATGAGTAAACGGAGCTATTCATATTTGGTTTTTACGCGTAGGGCGGGTCAACAGTCAGATACCAGATTTCAGACTTCAGATTTCAGATACCAGACTTCAGATGTCAGACTTCAGACTTCAGATGCCAGATTTCAGACTTCAGCTATCAGCGGTCAGTCGTCAGCCGCTACCGGGGCGCGGCAACGGCCATCAACACTCCTGGTGGTTTCTATTTTCAGCCTGCTGATATGTTCATTATTCGCCGTTTCCTGCTCTACCACCAAAAAATTAAAACCGGGTGAAATACTTTATACCGGTGCCACTGTAAAATTAAACCCGGATACGCCTGCCGTCAAAGATCAGAAACGTTTTCAAAAAGAGCTGGAAGAAAAAGTACGCCCCGCACCCAATAAAAAGTTACTCGGCTGGCGTTACAAATTATTTTTTTATAATCTTGTCAGCGAACCCAAAAAACAAAAAGGATTTAAATACTGGATCAAATACAAACTGGGCGAACCGCCGGTGTTAATGAACCAGGTGCGGTTACAGAACAATGTAAACGTAATGACCAGCTATATGGCCAGCAAAGGTTTTTTGCAATCCTCCGGCACCGGCGACACTACCATCAAAGGGAAAACGGGCAAGGCATTTTACCAGGTCTATTCCGGCCCCCGTTATACCATGCACAACATCAGCTTTCCCGGCGACAGCAGCAATGAGATTACAACACTGATCCGTGCCTCCCAAAATAAAACACTGCTGAAACAGGGCCATTATTATGACCTGGATGTTTTTAAAGCGGAACGGGAGCGGATCGATGTACAACTCAAAGAAAAGGGCTATTATTATTTCAGTCCGAATTTCCTGCTGATACAGGCAGACAGCACCATCGGCGGCAACCAGGTAGACATTGATCTTAAACTTAAAAATGATGCACCCCGGGCCGCTCTTCAACCCTATTTTATCCGGAATATCCATATCTATCCGGACTACAGCTTACGGCGGGATTCCTTTACCCGGGCCTCGGAACCGGTGCAATTCAAAGATTTTACCATCTATGATCCCAACCATAAGTATAAACCCCGGCTGTTCGAGCACCTGATCTTTTTCCAGAAAGGCGAGCGGTATAACCGTACGGATCATTCGTTAAGTCTCAACCGGCTGGTGAACATCGGTACTTTCCGGTTTGTAAAGGCGGAGTTCAATCCCATTGATACGGCCTCCAGTAACAATATGGATGTAGACTTCCTGCTCACCTCCTCCAAGAAGAATGCACTGTCGCTTTCGGTAACCGGAACCAGCAAGTCCAATAACTTTATCGGATCAGAAGTAAAAGTTACCCATACCAATAAAAATACCTTCCGGGGTGCAGAACAGCTCAACCTCAGTCTCTCCGGCGGCTTTGAAAAACAGTTTAGCGGACAGCAAAAAAACCTCACCTCCTATTCGCTGGGTGCCGAGGCCCGGTTATTGTTCCCGCGCTTCCTGATCCCCGTAAAAGGATTTACCACGCACAATGCCTATGTACCCAAAACCCATATCACCATCGGATCGCAGCTATTGAACCGTGCCAATTATTATACCCTGCTTTCGGGAAAAGGTGAATTCGGTTATTTGTGGAAAGGCAATGAGTTCAACGAACACCAGTTCAACCCGCTTTCTGTAAGTTATATCCGCACCGCCAATACTACCGACAGTTTCAACAGGATGCTCGAAAAGGTACCCACCTTAAAAAACAATTTTGAGAACCAGTTCATCATCGGAACCAACTATACCTATACATACAGCAACCAGGTAAAGAATGAGCTGCGCAATAACTTTCTCTTTATGGGATCGGTGGAATCCGCGGGCAACCTGATCAATGCATTTCTGCGCAAAGATGAGGACGGCAAGAAACGGCTGTTTCAAACGATCACCAACCAGTTCGTACGCCTGGAAGCAGATTTCAGAGATTATTACAAGATCAGTCCCGGCCTTATCTGGGCTAACCGCCTAAACCTGGGATATGGAATTCCTTATGGCAACAGTTCTGTGCTGC
Organism: Niabella pedocola; assembly: GCF_021044425.1. Classification (GTDB taxonomy): domain Bacteria; phylum Bacteroidota; class Bacteroidia; order Chitinophagales; family Chitinophagaceae; genus Niabella; species Niabella pedocola. Next base: position 397,089 of record NZ_JAJNEC010000007.1, read on the forward strand.
CCTATGTACGCCAGTTCTTTGCAGGCGGAAGCAATGATATCCGCGCCTTCCGTTCCCGTTCACTGGGCCCCGGAACATTTTATATCAACACAGACAGCCTGGACCTCTTTGCCGATCAGGGTGGGGATGTAAAGCTGATGTTGAACACCGAATTAAGAGCCAAGCTCTTCAGTGTTATCCAGGGCGCCGTATTTATTGATGCCGGTAATATTTGGCTGGCCAAAACTGATACCAGCCGTCCGGGCGGACAATTCCGGCTTGGAAATGTACTCAGTGAAACAGCCATTGGCGGCGGCGTCGGTCTCCGGGTAGATGCTTCGATCTTTGTGGTGCGTTTCGATCTGGCCATGCCGTTCCGCAAACCCTGGCTGCCACCAGGTGAGCGATGGGTATTTGACCAGGTTCGCTTTGGCGATCCCGAATGGCGCAAAAAAAATCTTATATTTAATATCGGTATCGGTTATCCGTTCTGATCTGCACTGCCGGTGATGACTAAAAAGCATCGTTGTCATTTCGGGTACAGTAGAGATTCTTTACGTCATTGCCTTGCAATGAATGATACATCCGGCATATCGAACAAGGCCGGGCTATCCGGCGCGGCGGCTCCGCTTTTATCCGTCATCAATGTATGATTCAGCGTAACTCCGCAAAAGTTGTAATTGCCTTATTGAGTTTACCCGGCAAACGATCGCATGCCGGCACCAGTATTGTTCAACCCTGCGAAGGCAAAATCGTTAAACGCGTTCTATATGAATAAACCGCTCCCCACCATTTTAAAAGCCGGTATGCTTGCAGGCACGCTGGATATTCTTGCTGCGTTTCTGCATTTTTTCCTGGCAACCGGGAAAAATCCGCTTTTTATATTCCGGTATATTGCCAGCGCCTTGCTGGGGCCCATGGCGTTTTCAGGAGGACCGGAAATGTATGTAGCCGGACTCCTGCTGCATTACCTTGTGGCATTTGCGTTTACCCTGTTTTTCTTTTGGCTGTATCCCCGTTTAAATATATTGCGGCGCAACCCGGTGGCCACGGGTATCTTTTATGGTCTTTTTATCTGGGTGGTTATGAATTTAATCGTTGTTCCCTTATCAAGGATCGGAACCTTTCCCAACAAGGTTTCAGGTATGCTCATCAATGCTGCAATACTGATCCTGGCCATCGGAATTCCGCTGGCCTTTATAGCCCGTCGTCATTACCGGTCAAAAACAATACAGGTCCTGTAAAACACAGCCCCATGCAACAACTCAACCAAGATTGTATCCTGCAATACCAATGGGTAACCGAATCCCGGAACCGGCTCCTGCTTTACCTGGAAACGCTGGCACCCGGAATGCTGCTCCAGGAGGTACCTTCTTTCAGCAACGGCGGCAGCATCCGCAACCTGCTGGTACATGTGGCCAACGTATATCAGCACTGGACCGGTATCATTGCCCTGAACAAGGCGATCACTTATGCAGCATATGAAGATTTCACCGATATTCCGCAGGTTCGTATCCTTTATGGCACCATCGATTCATTGATAACCGAACTGCTGCAACAGGAAGCGCTTGCCGCAACGCAGGTTCCGTTTTCGCTCAACAAGGAGCAGCGCACCACTTCGCTGTTCCGGATCTTCACCCATGTAATCACACACGAATGCCATCATAAAGGGCAGATCCTTACCATCAGCCGGCTCATGGGGTATACGCCGGTAGATACGGATATCATTCATTAACAGGAAAAAAGGCGTTGCACAACTGTACGTCAACGTATCGAAATAAATGATCAGCATGAACGGTACCGGTTGGTGCGGGTACCCGTGCCCGAATACAGCAGCATCATCCTGCCACTGGTGTTACCTTGTAGGCACACCGCCGCGCGCCTTTTAAAATATGATCCACACGCTCCACGTCAGCCGCCTTACCCAATACCGTTTTAAATGTTTTCAGTTCAGCCGCACAAAAGCCCTGGCAGCTGGCGGCTGCCGCGCAGATCGGGCAATGATTTTCCACCAGCAGAAAACCTTCGCCTTCTTTTTTAATATCCGCCATGTAGCCCTCCCGGGTGCGGATCACCGCCAGCCCCTTCAGCCGCTCCTTCAGCGTGGTTTTGCCCTCCAGTTCCTGCAGATAGCGTTCCAGGCCGGCCTTACCGTTGGCTGCAATAATCTTATCCAGCGCCTGCTGACCTAAGGTTCCGCGGATCGATTCGATCAGATTTACCGTTAAGGCCGCGTGCATATCCGGGAACCGGGCATGTCCCAGGTCTGTTAAAGCCCAGATCTGCTGTGGTCTTCCCCGGCCTTTGGACTCGGTGGTAGCCGCTACCAGCCCTTCTTTTGCAAGCTTCAGCAAATGAAACCGGGCGCCTTCCACCGTGATCTCCATTGCCGCAGCAAGGTCCAGCAATGTTTGCGGCCCCTGGGTTTTGATAATACCCAGTGCTTTTTCATTTTCGGGAAGTTGATTTTGCATAATAAACAAAGTAATTATTTATTTTAAATACAAATTTAGTACTTTTGTTCCACTTGAAACATATGGATAAAAGCATGCAGCACCTTCCGGATATCATCCCAAACAAAGTAACCCAATCGGGTATCATCGGCATGAACCTGGTGGATTACGCACCGGATGCGTCTTTTATGGATTTCGATATTACCCCTTATTGTTACAAGGGCCTGATGCTAAAAGAAAAGGAGTTTAAAACCGCAATGGACGCGCTTAACTGGGCTCAATACACGGGAAGCTATGTATCGCTTTACTGTTCTTCCGGCGCCATTCTTCCGCAATGGGTATGGATGCTGGTCTGTGTAAAATTACAGCCATTCGCAAAAAGCATTATATTTGGCAGCACGGAAGCACACAAAACCGGGCGATGGGTTGCAAACATTGAAGATGCAGATTTCAGCAGCCTGGCGGGGAAAAAAGTGACCCTGCGGGCAGACGCTGATGTACCGGAAGCCGTGTATATGAAAGCTACAGAAAAATTAATGCCCCTGGTACTTTCGCTTATGTATGGTGAACCCGGGCTGCCAAAAGTTATTTATAAGTTACAGAAACCAACAACAGAAATCACATCATGAATATATTAGTATTGAACGGGTCTTTGGATGAACGGGAAGGTTCTACTCCAACAAAACTTTCTGCATATCTGAAACAACATCTCGAAGCCCAGGGCGCTACCGTTTCCGTTTTTAACATGGTGGCCTCCGGTATTCCTTTATTTGACTATACCCTGCAGAAGGTTCCCAACGGTGTTCAGGTAATGCTCAACCTGTTCCGGAATGCCGATGCCCATATTTGGCTTACCCCGCTTTATCATGGCAGCATGACCGGCGTAATGAAGAACTGTCTCGACTGGCTGGAACTGAGCTCAAAGGAAGAACGGCCTTACCTGATCGACAAACTCATCGGGCTGATCTGCTGGGCGGATGGGGGGCAGGCAATGCAAGGCATCAATGCGATGGACGCCGTAGCCAAATCATTAAGAGCCTGGCCCGTTCCGTTCAGCGTGCCCATCGTACGCAATGCATTATTTATGGCCCCCGATTATCAGGAAATTACCCAGGAATATAAGAACAAGATCAACCTGCTGACCAGTATCATCACTTCCAAGCGGGTGGTAACGATCTGATGGCGCTGCGTTCAGCGTCTAGCATTCAGCATTCAGCGTTTAGCATTCAGCATTCAGAAGCCCCTTGTTACTCCGGTTGCTCTCGGCTGAGAACTGATCGCTGATAGCTAATAACTGCGCTTCCCGGCCGATAAATAATGATGCCACAGGATCATCGTTGCAACAGTACGGTGCGGCGCCCAGGCTGCTGCAACCTCAAGCAATGTTTCCCTGGAGGTATCCCTATCCAAGGCCTTTAATCGCTTTAATGCATTTACGGCGGCCAGGTCTCCCACCGGAAAAATATCCGCACGTTGCAATACAAACATCAGGTATACGTCAACCGTCCAGTTACCAATTCCCTTTAACGCCGTCAGCTTTTCACGCACTACCGCATCCGGCAACTGGGGCATGGCGGCCAAATCGATAGCCCCGCTGACAATGGCCGCCGCCAGTCCCCGGATATATCCCGCCTTTTGCCGGCTTACATAACAGGCGCGCAACGCTTCATCGCTCAGTTTTAAAATAGCTTCGGGATGGATATGCCCGGTATATTCCTGTAATTTCTTTAACGCAGCCAACGCCGAAGCCAGCGAAACCTGTTGCTCGAGGATGATATGTACCAGGGATTCAAAATTGTTGGAGCGCGTCCACATCGGCGGATGCCCGTATGTTGCCAGAACACCCGCCAGGTGTGCATCCTTTTTAGCAAGCTGGTTGCAGATACGTTTAAATGTTTTTTCAGAAAAAGAACGGATCATCTATTTGAAAGATTACCACAGATCCAGCTGTGGTTTTGGGTTTTCAAGATTCAATAAATAAATTTTACGCTGCAGGCCGCCGCCAAAGCCAATCATCTTTCCATCAGCACCAATTACACGGTGACAGGGAACAATGATGGGTATGGGATTTTTGTTCAATGCCCCCCCTACTGCCCGTACGGTTTTGATATCGCCCACCCTTTTGGCCATTTCGCCATAGCTGATCGTTTTCCCAAAGGGGATACCTGCAAGCAGCTCCCAAACTTTTTTCTGAAAATCGCTGCCCGTCAGCATTACCGGCAGTGTAAACGCTTTTAGCTTTCCCTCAAAATAATCATTGAGCTGACGTTCAGCCTCCAGCGGTAACGGGTTGGCCATGTCCTTAAAAAAATGGGCATCCCGTACATATTTCTCATCGGTTCGCCACTGCACGCCAACCAGATGTGTGGCGGTGGCTATCAGGCGCAATGGCCCCGTGGGTGATGCCATCTCTTTGTAAAAATAAGGTTCCATCTTTGCCAGGGATTAACAGTCCAGCCATCTAAAATACACCATTCTCCTTTAGCAGCCACCATAAGCCGCGCTGTATTTTCTAATAGGGGAATATCCGTTATTCATTAAATTTACAGCGGCCAAACTTCTTGTAAAAAAATGGACCGGAACGACATCAGGCGTATTACCCGCATTACCGCAATCCTCACCCAGTTACAAACCAAACGTATTGTAACAGCACCGGAACTGGCCCGGAAATTTGAAGTAAGTACCCGCACCATCTATCGCGACATAAAAACGCTGGAACAGGCCGGCGTTCCTGTGCTCGTGGAAGAAGGAAGGGGCTATGCCCTTATGGAAGGATTCAGGATTCCACCGGTGATGTTTACAGAGCCGGAAGCCAATGCGCTCATCACGGCGGGCGAACTGGTAAAAAACAACAGTGACCGTTCTTTTATAAAAGCCTACAACGATGCCGTTGAAAAAATAAAGGCTGTGCTCCGGCACCCTGCAAAAGAAAAGGCACACTTGCTTTCAGAACGGGTTCACTTCCGGCAATACAGCACAAACGCTCATTCGGGCGATCATCTTTCAGCACTGCAGCTGGCCCTGACCAATTACCAGCTTATCCGGATCGATTATACATCCGAAAACAAACAGGACTCGAGTAGGGATATTGAACCATTTGCCCTGTATCATACCCGGGAGCACTGGGTACTGGTAGCATACTGCCGCTTACGAAAAGAATTCCGGGCATTCCGGCTGGACCGTATCCGCCGGCTGACTTCGCTTCCTTCATATTTTGAACCACACCCCATCACCTTTGCAGACTATGCAGCACTGTGCCGAAAAAAAGCGGAACACCCCTGACACAGGGTTGTCACAACGGCTTTTTAGCTTCGCTTACTAAAACAATATTTTATGACAACGGAACACATAACATCGTTTAAAGTAATCGGCATCAGTGTACGAACCACTAACGAAAACAACCAGGCGGCAACCGATATTCCTGCACTCTGGAACCGGTTTTTAACAGCAGGTATCGCACAGCAGATCCCCAACAAGACCGGAGATGAAATTTATACTATTTACACGGCCTATGAAAAGGATCATACACGGCCCTATACAACGGTACTGGGTTGCCGGGTATCGTCTTTTGACCAGATTCCCGAAGGGATGGAAGCCGTGGAAATTGCAGAAGGAAATTATGCCCGTTTTACAACAACCGGCAAAATAAACGAAGGATCCGTGTTTAACGAATGGCTGAAGATCTGGAAGACGCCGCTGCCCCGGAAATACACTACAGACTTTGAGCTATACGGAGTAAAGGCGCAGGATCCGGAGAACGCAGAAGTTCCTATTTTTATAGCACTGGAAAATAAATGAACGCACTCGATGATTTTTACGCCAGGCAGGAAGAACCGTTAAAAAGCTGCCTGCTCGCTTTAAAAACGATGATCCTTTCGCAGGATGTCCATGTTGCCGCAGCCTGGAAATATGGGATGCCCTTTTTTTGTTACAAAGGAAAAATGTGCTGTTACCTTTGGATCGATAAAAAACTGGGGCATCCCTACCTGGGCATTGTAGAGGGAAAGCACCTTCATCATCCGTTGTTGAAACAGGAGCAGCGGGCAAGGATGAAAACCATTAGCTTCAACCCCAACAAGGACCTCCCGGCAGCCATCATTACAAAGATCCTGCAGGATATGCTCCGGCTGTACCGCGATGGAATCGTAAAAATAAAATAGCCGGGCAATATTCATTATTATTGAGCGCCCCCGCCTTCCTGTGTCCGCTGCGCCCTCTCAACAATAGAGAACGAACGAGAATAGGCTATTGAACCAGGGATTTTTCCACCGGATTTTGTTACTTTGTTCCGCCTGCGATGCATACAGGCCGATACAATACCCGCCATGCAGCAGCTCCGGCTTATAAAACTCCGGTCAACAGACGCACTTCCCTTCGGTTTATTATTGCTGGCGGATGAAACGATCGCGGCCATAGAAAAATACATTTATGCGTCAGCAGTATACGTATTGATGCAATCGGGTGAAACCATTGGCGTTGCCGCCCTGTATCCCTTATCAGCCGATGAGCTGGAAATAAAAAATATAGCAGTGGCTGCATCGCATCAAAACAAGGGTTTCGGTTCCTTCCTGATCCGGCAGCTCATTGAGCTGGCACGCACACAACAATATAAAATGCTCGTTGTTGGAACGGCAGATACAGGACTACAGCAGATCCGGTTTTATGAGCGCAACGGTTTCAAAAAGTACGCACTTAGAAAAAACTTTTTTATCGAGCATTACCCACAACCCATTTTTGAAAATGGCGTGCAGCTAAAAGATATGGTCCTTCTCCGGCAGCCATTGTAACCCCTGTAAAAACCGCAACAACAATGACAACATGCATTATCCGCGATTATGAACAAAAAGACCTGGCGGCTGTAACCGGGCTCACCTGCGAGCTCGGTTATCCCACCACCACAGCAGCAATGCAACTCCGGATGAACGCCATCTCCGGCAATGCGCATTACCGGACCCTTGTAGCCGTAATCGATAACCAGGTGGTAGGATATGCAGGACTGGCCACGGGATGGTACTGGGAGAAAAACGGAACCTTTCTCCGGATCCAGGCGCTGGTGGTACATAAAGATCACCGGAAGGCACGAGTAGGTAAACAATTGCTGGATGCGGCAGCAGCACATGCCCGTACCATCGGAGCCGGTGCGCTCCTGTTAAATTCCGGTAACCGGCCCGAAAGAGAAGCGGCCCATCAGTTTTATCCAAAGATGGGATTTGAGGCCGTTTCCACCGGGTACGTAAAAAAAATCACCCCGTAACAGTTTTATAATAAGGAAAGTTATGCAACCCGCTCTTACAGAATTTCAGGGTTTTCTTACATCATTTACAGAAACGATAAGTAAATGAATATCAATTGTTATCAAACTGTTAGAATCTAAATCACATGCTATTTTTTTTGTTCAGAAAACAATAGCATGTAATTTTGCATAGTGTTACAAATGCGTTTCATAGTACTGATATTATTTCTGGCCGCCTTTTTTATGGGGCCGGCGCTCACAGCAAGTGCCTGTGAAATGCATCAAAAAACCGAAAAAAATACAAAAGCCGTTCACCCAACTTCGCATACCGTAAAAGCGGTGACACACCAGGCCGATTGTTGCAGCCAGTCGCCCGCAGCCCATCAGCAAAAAGGGCATTGTACGCACGATAACTGTACGGACAACAGTTGTCATCCTGTTTCCATTTACAGCCTGCATACGGTGAACCTTCTTGAGATCAGTTCTCTTCCGGCAGCCGTAGCCGATCATCGTATCGGGCGCAATCCGTTGCACCTGCCTTCTTATGCCTACACGATCTGGCAACCACCCCGATTGGGTTAATCAGTACTAGAGGGCTCTTTGTGCCCATTCCCTAACGCTCAGGCGTTCACTTATGCTGTATGCGATCCTTTCGCATACGATTTATCACTGATTAATCATACAATCATGCAATCAACAAAAAATATATTCCTAGCCCTCCTGATGGGGCTCGCTACCACTTTTTCTTATGCACACGGACAAATAAAGCATTCGAAAACCGTCACCGTATCTATCCGGGGAAATGCGTCTGCCTGCAAAACGCTGATCGAAGAAGCCGGTTCACAAAAAAAACAGGCACAATTAACCTGGGATGCAGCTACGCAAAAAGCCACGCTCGTCTATAACAGTCATGCCACCACAAAAGATGCGGTGCTGAAACGCGTGGCTCTTGCCGGGTTCGATAATGAAAGCTACTATGCACCGCTTGAAATCTACCGGTCGCTTCCGGAGGCCTGTAAGTATAAGGGCGATCCGGAAACCCTGCCCCAGCAGGCACATACCGGTCCTACCCCTATGCAGGGCAGAACTCCAACCGGATCCATACCAGAGGTGGCCACGGCATCGGCACTGGAACCATTGTATAAAGTTTACTTTGCCATCAATAATGCCCTGGTGCAGTCGGATGACAAAGCTGCTGCTCAAAAGGCCACGCAATTGAACGCTGCCGTTAAAGCCGTAAAAATGGATGTATTAAGCAAAAACGAGCACCAGGTATGGATGACGGTGATGGGCGATCTTCAAAAACAGGCGGCCGCACTGCAATCAGCCGGTGGAATCGAAAAACAACGGGCTGCTTTTGGACCGCTTTCAGAAACTATTTATAAACTGATAAAAGCATCCTCCCTACCATATAAAGTCTATTATAATCACTGTCCGATGTACAAGGGTGGTGCCAACTGGCTCAGCAGCGAACAGGGGATCAAAAATCCCTATTACGGCTCTAAAATGCTGACCTGCGGTTCTACAAAGGAAACGCTTCAATAACCAGATTCCTCATTTTAAAACAGCACTCATGAAACAGTTATTTTTATGGGGAGGAATGGCTATTGCGATAGCAGCCTGCAATACTACGGAAACCGAGAAGCAGCCAATGGCCACCGGTACGGTTACCGGATCGCAGACATCCACCCGGGAGGCAAACACTACAGCACGATCCTTTTCTTCAGCAGAAATCCTGCACGCCTACTTTGTATTAGGAACGGCGCTTTTTGAAGAACAGTCCACAGGGATTACAAATGCCGCCGGCGCTCTTGGAAACCAGCTGCAAACACAACTGGTAACAGGGCTTCCGGCAGCACAGCAAAAAGAGGTACAGGAAATCGTCGAAGCCTCCATTGAAAATGCAGCGCATATTGCAGCCAGCAAGGATAAGCCGGATCACCAGCGGGAGCATTTTCAGTTGTTAAGTGAAGACCTGTACGATCTGGTAAAAATAACAGGCGCAAAAGCCGCCATTTATAAATTTGCCTGTGCTTCGCTGAACAATGGAAAAGGAGGGTTCTGGCTCAGCAACCAGCCAACCGTAAAAAATCCCTATACCGGATCGGCCCGCAACAATTGTGGTACCATCACCGAAATATTGAAGCCATGAAACCGTTTCACGCCGGAACCGGGATCGTATTGCTGCTCCTGGCAGGGCTGCAACTCGTTCCCCGGGCACCCCGGAACCGGGCCACAACCACAGCCGGCAGTTTTGCAGACCGTTTTGCACCTCCGCAGCAGGTACAGCGGGCATTAATAGCTGCCTGCCTCGATTGCCACAGTAACAATACCCGTTATCCCTGGTATACGGTATTGCAACCGGCAAATGCATGGATGAACCGGCATATCCAAAAAGGAAAGAAAAAACTGAACTTTGATGAAGTGGCCGGTTATGGAATACGTAAACAACGTATGCAATTCAGCGGAATCATCAACGCGCTGAATGAAGGGTCCATGCCACTGAGATCTTATACCCTGGTACACGGGCGTCTTGCTGCAGAAGACAAGGAAATGCTGATCCGTTATTTTACAGGGCTGAAAGACCGCTCCGGGAAATAGAACCGCCTTCGGGCAATATACTACAGACAAACAGGTAGCTCTACCTGATAAAGCAGAACAGAAATGAAACAACAAATAAAAACAGCAGGGATCTTTATCTTTTTTATAATGGCGATGCTGCACCCGCAGGCCCAACGCGTAAAGCGCTATGACCTGTATGTAACAGATACCATGGTCAATTATTCCGGTAAACATAAAATGGCCATTGCGGTTAACGGGCAGATCCCTATGCCCACCCTGGAATTTACCGAAGGAGATACTGCGGAGATCGTGGTGCATAACCGGCTTAAAGAGCCAACCGCCCTGCACTGGCATGGGGTATTCCTTCCCAATAAAGAAGATGGAGTTCCCTATTTAACACAAATGCCCATCGAGCCGGGAACAACATATACGTATCGTTTTCCCATCATCCAGAACGGCACCCACTGGTATCACAGTCACTATGGCTTCCAGGAACAAACAGGTATGTACGGATCGATGATCTTTCATAAAAAACCAGGAGATCCTGCTTTTCGCAAAGGCATTGACGACCTGCCATCTGTTCCGGTAATTTTAAGCGAATGGACCGACATCATGCCCCATAATATTCACCGCATGTTGCGCAATGCCAATGATTGGGCGGCCATTAAAAAGAATGCCGTACAAAGCTATGCGGAAGCCATAAAAGCCGGTCATTTTAAAACCAAACTCGTGAACGAATGGAAGCGGATGCTGGCCATGGATGTAAGCGATGTTTATTACGATAAGATGCTGATCAACGGCCGGAATGAAAGCCAGCTCGACCAATTTAAAGCAGGCGATAAAGTACGGCTACAGATTTCCAATGGAGGTGCCTCCACTTACTTCTGGGTACATTATGCCGGTGGCAAAATAACCGTAGTGGCCAATGACGGAAATGATGTGGTGCCGGTGGAGGTAGACCGGTTTATTTTGCCGCCGTCCGAAACCATCGACATCGTGGTAACCATTCCCGAACCCGGCATTTCCTACGAACTGCTGGCCACATCGGAAGACCGCACCAACAGCACCGCGCTCTTTATCGGGGAGGGCAAAAAACAACTGGCCCAACCACTCGGCCGGCTCAAGTATTTTGAAGGGATGAAAATGATGAACGGCATGATGCGCATGAACGGCACAATGAATGATATGGGTATGGCCATGCGTTTACAGCAGATGGATATGAATACTGTCATGTACCCCGAGGTTACCGGCCCTGCCACACCCAGGATAGGGAAAAGAAAGCCGGAAGCCGGCAAAGAAGTTCCAATGCATATGCACGAAAATCCAACCGCCCATACTGCACATCCGGCAATGCAGGAGCCCACATCTATGAAACAGGACAACAGCAGTATGGCAGCGCATGCAGGGCACTCCATGCCGGCAGATCCGGGTATGCCTCCGGCCATCCTTACGCTCAACTACAATATGCTGAAGGCGCCGAGCAAAACCGTTTTACCGGAAAATGCACCGGTTAAAGAGCTTACGTTCACCCTCACCGGTAATATGAACCGCTATGTATGGAGCCTTGATAACAAGGTGGTTTCCGAAACAGATAAGATACAGATCAAAAAAGGCGAGATCGTTCGTATCAAATTATACAATGCCTCCATGATGCGGCATCCCATGCATTTGCATGGACATGATTTCCGGGTGCTCAATGACAAGGGTGAATATGCCCCACTGAAAAACGTAATTGATATCATGCCCATGGAAACCGACGTGATCGAGTTTGAAGCCAACGTGGAAGGCGACTGGTTTTTTCACTGTCATATCCTGTACCATATGATGGCAGGCATGGGGCGGATTTTCACGTATCAGAACCAGGCGCCCAATCCCTATATTTCAAACCCGCAGAAAACCATTAAAAAACTATACCGCGATGACCGTATGTTTTTCCTGATGGCCGAGAACGAAGTAGCATCCAACGGTAATTTCGGATCCGCACTCTACCACAATACCCGTTGGGCCCTGAATGCCGAATGGAAACTGGGTTATACCGCCAGCAGAGGGCATGAGATTGAAGCCAATTTCGGCCGTTTCCTGGGGCAGATGCAATGGTTCCGTCCCTTTGTAGGGGTTGAGTGGACCTACAGGAAGGATAGCCACGAAGAGCGGGACCTGTTTGGACAAACGTTCAAACATGATGGCAAGCTACGCTACACGGCCGGGTTTGCCTATACCCTTCCCTGGCTGGTGCTCTTACAAACACAGATCGACACCCGGGGGCAGGTACGCGTTGAGCTGGGCAGGGAAGATATTCCGCTTTCAAAACGGTTGAGAGGTGCTTTCTCACTCGACACCCGCAGGGAATATATGGGCGGATTGCGGTACATCGTTAACCGGAACTTCAGCATATCTGCCAACTACAATACCGAATATGGCTTTGGAGGCGGATTGGTGCTTACTTATTAATAACGGCCCCTGCGGACGCAAAGCAATACAAAAGCTGCTCACAGAATCCCCGGTTCAACACAGAAGAATCAGTCAGACCGGTTCTCCAATCTTCTGTGTTCATCTGAGCAAATCCGCGAGAACCGATATTTTATTAAAGAAAAACAAAAACAGTTACAATGAATCACGTTACAAAAACCAGTCTCATCATTGGTATAGCCGTTTTCTTAACGGCCTGCGGCAACACTGCAGAACAGCAAAAGGCAATCAATACGCCGCCGGCATCCGCAGCAGCGCCGGCATTATTACAACCGGGAACCGTCAACTATACAAAAGGAGACGCCGTGCCCGCCAACCTTGTATGTATGGTTAATGACGCCTTTATGAACAAAGCGCAAATTGCGGTGCCGTTTAATGGCAAAACCTATTATGGCTGTTGCGAAATGTGTAAAAACAGGATCCCGCAGGATGCCGCGGTACGAAAAGCTACCGACCCCGCTACAGGCAATATAGTGGATAAGGCATCCGCCTACATTGTAATTACCGGAAATAATGGCGAGGTTTCGTATTTTGAAAGCGCCGATACCTATAAAAAGAGCAGGCAGCATCCATAAACAACTAACAAATGGTAATTTAGACAAACGCCAATTGTTATGAAATTGCCATATTTAGTGTTTAAACATTGTTTTTAGAAAGAACCATTTAATTTTGTTCCCAGTTTTTAAAAATAACACGTAAATATGAAACAAACAATCTCCATCTTTGCCCTTGCGCTCACCCTGGCCGCCTGCGGCGGTGCTTCGAGCGACCAAGCTAAAACCGAAGAAAAACAGGAAGCTGCTGTAGCTACCGGAAGCTCCTATGTAATTGACACCCTGTCTACCAGCGTAGACTGGCGGGCAACGCACAAAGGCGGCTTCGCACCCCGCTTTGGTGTAATCAGTGTAAATGACGGATCGCTTTCCGTTGAAAATGGTGCCATTACCGGTGGTAACTTCACCATTAACCTCACCGGTTTAAAGGTAGATACCGCATCGGTTACCGAGCCCGATAAAAAGGCAGCCGACCTCGAAGCGCACCTGAAAAGCCCCGACTTTTTTGATGTGGCTAAACACCCGGCCGCAAAATTTGTGATCACAAAAGTAGCCCCTTACGACAGTACTGTGCAAAAAAGCCTGTTACCCGGCGCTACCAATCTGATCAGCGGCAATCTTACATTAAAAGACAGCACCCTGAACATTACATTCCCGGCACAGGTTACCATTACCGATAACGAAGTGAATGCAACTGCAAAATTCACCATCGACCGGAGCGCCTGGGGTATCAGCTATAAAACAGACGGCAGTCCCGAAAACTGGATGATCAGTAAGGACGTGGAAGTAGGGTTTAACCTGAAGGCTGCGAAGAAATAGATCGTGAAAGGTGATGCGTCTGCAGTGAAAAAATTTAAAGCTGCTCACTAAAAACCGATCACTACTCAAATAACAGAAAAGAGGCTGTCTTGTTTTAAGACAGCCTCTTTTCTGTGCGGGGAACGTTCCAACAAAAGAAATGAAGATCCGTTGTTGCTGCTGTGTTATTGCCGGGTAATACTAAAAGAACCTCCGCCATTATCGGCATCCGCATGCCCCCAGGTGCCGGTAATCGTATTATTAGTAAGGGTTCCGGTAAACGACATCTTTTCGTTATAATAATCGGTAACGCTAAATATCAATTTGTTATTGGCGAACGTATAACTGCCCTTGGCCTGGTGTTCAGCAGGCGCATTCAAATCACCAAAAAATAAAGCAGTCTCTTTGCTTTCGCTGAATTTAATAACAAGCGGATCGGGCCCGTTGTTCTTAACAACAAATGTCCCCTTCCAGGTACTATTGGCAAGGGCATCATGAGAAGCGCTACGGTCTTTTTTGCAGGCTATCGCTGCAGCCATCAACACCAAACTCAGTGTAATGAGTAGTCGGTTTTTAACGTTCATCGTTTAAAGATTTAATTGTTTTATTTGTTTAAATGTGTTACGCCTCTGTAAAAGAATCAATGCAAATTATTGTGATGTAACGCTGTTGCCAGCGGCCTTTAACAGAACGGTTGATTGGCTTAATAAAACAGCACAGCTGCTTAAGCAAGGCGGCCTATTCTTTTCAGGCTTATAAAACACGGGAAGAAGCATATGTTTGAATCGCTCCAAATCTCCGGCGAGCGAATAACAAACAAAAAGAAGCAGCACAGCCGCCCGTGTATCCCTTCAAACATTGGGATTTCCAATCCATAGTCGTTCATGTATACGTTAACGGCAGGCAGCAACAGGCATTGTGATGTAAACTTTCTGTTTCGTTAATCCGGAAGCGCTATTTGTTCATTCTGCTATTCAACGCTTCTTTCCATACCACATCTTTACAGGACTAAACTTTAAAAATCAAGAAAAATGAAACATGTATTAAAAAACTCCTGGATCATCCTTGGGCTTACAACAATGACGTTCACCGCCTGTCAAAAGTCCGGCAGTATTGTAAACAAAGGATTCGATGCCGCGCTTTTTGCAAAGAACATGCGGGAAAGCCTTAATGAAAAAACGGTTGGCTGGTCTTTCGCCATATCCCAGAATGGAAAAATCGTTCAATATGATGCAGACGGATATGCACGCCTCAGTACCAACAATCCGGAAGTAAAATACACATATACTACCCGCCAGGCCATAGGCAGCTGCAGCAAGACCATCTCGGCGCTGGCACTCCTGGGCGCGCTGGAAGCAAAAGATCTTGATGAGTATACGTACCTTGCAGACCTGCTACCTTCATCATGGGATATTGCTGCGGAAAACCGGAAGATCAGGGTTATGGACATGCTTACACATAAGGCGGGTCTTACATACTTCGGTAACGACTATGCATCGCTGCGCAAAACGATGAAAACACCTACTACCGGCTTCGGCTATCTTACCCAAAAGAAATATGATAACGTCAATTACCTTATGTGCCGTGTATTAATTCCATGTGTAGTAAACGGTAAAGAAAGTTATGCAAATCTGACCGATGCGCAGGCCGATGAAGCCGTATCTCAGGCGCATCGTGATTATGTGCGCGAAAAGATCTTCAAAGTAGCCGGGCTGCCCGACTGGCAAAAGATCAATATCGGCCCCTGGAACGCCAACGGATCCATTACCGAAGCCGCGCCCGACCGCCAGATGACGATGTATTATAATTATTCCAAGCCTTTGCTCCCGGGCATCATGGCTTACACTACCTACAAGGATGCCGGTGCTGGCGGCTGGTTTATCAACACTCCTGAGATGGCGCAGGTATTGCTGACAGCCGAAGCCGGAAAATATGTATCGGGCCTGATGCTGGATAAGATGAAGGATCTGCTCATGGGCTACGATGGCTTTGTTACCGGTGAAAGAGGTGAATACCACTGGAAAAACGGTTATTGGTACGATGATCAAACGCGGGGCATTTTTACGGTAATCATGCACTTCCCCAACAATGTGCAGATTGCATGGCATACCAATTCCATCCAAACCGATATTGGAGATCCAATGGGAATAACGGGTAAAGCCTACGATAATGCCTGGAGGTAACTATTGTTCATGCAACAGCTACAGGTGAATTATTGCCATACAAGAAAACGATCAGGGGAATGCACAAAAAACCATACCGGTAAAACCGCTACCCGGGATCTGAGGCTTCATAAAAATTAACGGGATACATCTTCCTGTTTCAAAATCCGATCCGGCGATCGGATTTTTTTGTATGCACAGGATTGCCTGCACATCACATGCACCAGGTTCTGTGGCCATAACATGCATGTGATGAAACTACTTTTAACCCCAACAATAGAGACAATCAGCGGGGTGATAAAAAAAATTTCCGGAATGTTGCCGGTTCCCTAAATACCAGGATGCCCATTCATGCTGCGACCACAGCATCGATACCCGTCCACACGCATAAGCCGTTCCAATCGGCAGTTCCTGGATGGTTTTCATAAGCAATAACATACTCGCTGTAAACGCGCCATACCACCGGTACATAGCAGCCCTGTTGTTTCCGTTGCTTTACCCAGGATGGGGTAAATACCACTTCAAATATTCCCGCAATGATCAGCATAATCCCGTTTATAATTTTTCAATCTCCGGGGTTCATCAACGTTCCGCCACGTTCAGGACCCGCTCCGTTTTAATACCCGCTCTGCCGCCTCCGCTGCAACAATAAGCCCCCCTGCCATCATGATAATATCCTTGAGCACCAGTCGCCCTGCGCCCGACAAATAAGGGAACCCATGCTGCGGCGTGGGCCCGTCTCCGCCCAATGCCGGCACATAGACCTCGGGAGTCGTTATCAGAAACGAGAGCGTCACCAGCGACATCCCAAAGGTGAGCAATCCGCCCGCAACACCGGTCCCGGGCCACCAGATCCCGGCCAGGGTTAAAAATCCGATGAGTACAATACACGCACCCAACAGGTAGGAAAAAGTATAGGTACCATTTGCCTTATGCCATTCAATATTCCTGTTTACAACTTTTCCCTCAGGATTTTTGTGCGCCTGGTATGCTGCCGGATCTTTATAAAAAAAATGCATAAGCGGACTGTTGGCCACAAACGGAACAATACCTTCGGCTTCATACTGAAATGCCTTAAGCCCACCGATCCAGGCCATTACAATAAATATAGCGATGCGCATCAGCTGCACCAGCCCTGCACGGCATTGAACTAAGAGTAGGAGAAGTCGGTTCATATTTTTTGCGGTTTTATTCCGCCCAAAAATAGACCATCTGTATGGCAGGAAACATGGACAAACCCGGCATTCCTATAGATTATTTTGCCACAATGGAAATACCGGTCTGTGATCTAAAAACGGTCGGTGCGCACCCGGTATGTTTTTTAAAATACCGGCTGAAGTAAAATACGTCTTCAAATTTCAATTGGGCCGCAATCTCTTTAACCGACTTCCTGGAAAGATGCAGGAGCTTTTTTGCTTCCAGGATCACCCGGTCCTGAATCAGCTTCGATGGTGTTTTTCCAAACCCGCGGCGGATCTTTTTACTAAAAGCATCAACCGACAGGGAAAGCTGTGCCGCATAAAAGGCAGGTGTCCGCTCTGTAAGATAATACTGCTCCAACAGCTGCTGAAAAGCGCGATCGCCCTCAGGCACCGGCATCTGTGCAGTTCTTTTATCCAGGAATGCCTTTTTCTCCTTGCTGCACAAAGCCAAAACCAGTTGCAGGTATGCCTTAAGCACTGCCGTAGAGAATACCGCTCCCACCCGCTGCTCTTTCTCTATTTTTGCAAACACGGCGCATACTTCATTAAATACAGCCGGCGCCAGGCGCACATGCGGCACCAGGTAAATATTATTAAACAACAATCCGTTACAGGCCACTTCTTCTTTATGATACTCAATACAGTAAAAATCACCATGGAACTCCAGCTGCTGCATTGCTGTTAAAGGAGCGCTCTTCCATTTAAAATGCTGATAGGGTGCTAAACACAATACCGTTTTTCCTGAACAGCTATATTCCGTCAGGTCTACCTCAAAACGGCCCTCTCCTTCAAACACCAGCAGTTGGTAAAAGGATGATGAAAATGGCCGTTGAAAATAGTGCCCTTTCCGCTTGGAAACATTGATCAGTGCCTGCTCTTTTTTCACGATGATTTTAAGCTGTTTTTGATCCGAACGCATCTGCCGCGGAAGCCGGTTATCCTGCCGCCTGACGGATCAGCTCTGGTCGCCCGTTAATGTGATGAAACCACTTTTAGCCCTACAATAGAGGCGATCAGCGTGGTGATAAAAAACAATCTCCAGAATGTTGCCGGTTCCTTAAACACCAGGATCCCCATCAATGCAGCGCCCACAGCACCGATACCCGTCCACACCGCATAAGCCGTTCCAATTGGCAGTCCCTGGATGGCTTTCATAAGCAATAACATACTCGCTGTAAGCGCTATAAAAAAACCGGCATACCACCAGTACATGGCAGCCCCTGTTGTTTCCTTTGCTTTACCCAGGCAGGAAGTAAACGCCACTTCACACAAACCCGCAATGATCAGAATAATCCAGTTCATATCTTTAAATTTCCTGCAAAGTTCTGTTGAAGCACGGAAATAAAATTTTACAAATGATAAATAAAACACGCTTCAGCGGATCTCCGACCGGATCCGGCTCAGGCTTACCTGTGTAATGCCCAGGTAAGAAGCGATATGACACAGGGCTACCCGCTGCAGCAGGCCCGGATTATCTGCCAGCAGTTCCTTATACCGCTGGGCGGCCGTTTTAAACTGCCGGGAGATCAGCCGCTCCTCCGTTTTGATCAGTTCCCCTTCCGCAAATTTCCGTCCCCAATTGGCAATCTGCAGATCTTCCTGGTAAAGCTGTTGCAGTTCCTCCGCCCGGAGTGCAAACAAAACACAGGGTTCCAGTAATTCAATATGCTCATAACCTGGTTTGCCCGTCACATAGCTGTTCATCGATACAATGGTTTCACCTTCGCCGCCAAACCAGAAGGTTATTTCATGATCCTCCGTGTGAGCATATGCCCGCACAATGCCACTTTTGATGAAGTACAAGTTCCGCTCAATCCGGCCGGCCCGCATCAGTAAATGATTTTTTTCAAACCCAACCTCCACTACCCGCCTGGTAATTTTTTCCAGGGCGGTTGCAGGCAAGGGATATACCTGTTCCAGTATCTGTGTAAGCTGCATCACTTCTGATTATCAAAGCACCTAAATTAAACTATTTCCGGATTCTACCCTGCAATAAAAAGAGGTTCAAACGCCCATCCATCGTGTATCGTCATGCGATCCCGGCCCCTCGCATGCGCGTGTGGCTAAGAAAGACCTGTTCCAAATGAAATGCGCCGGGTGTCAGTCGCTCTGTTGCACAGTGCCCGATAACAGCAAAGAATAAATAAAGGCCCGGCACACCGGAAATCTTTGTAACCCATATTGAAAAACGAATGCCGCGGCGTGCTGGTAATTCCATGCCCCAGCCGGTACAACTTTGCGCCGTTTACGAAAGAGCACTCCGCTGTCCAACAGTGTTTCATCGGCCAAAATGAACCAGGCGCATATGCCTTCCGGCTGTTTGTGCCTGAACAAAGGCTGATCCCATAACAGATCCGGAGCATCAAACCGATATGGCTTCATCCGGACCAAAGTCGGCTACCTGCTGCTTTAAATTGTTAATCCGCTTCTTCCATACATTAAAGGATAACAGGATCAGCTGAAACATAATCACTGAACTAAATACCAGTACCAGCCCTTTTTCCTTTGTAAAATTTATGGCCGATGCAAAAAAGATCATTATGGAAATGCTGTAAAGGAAGGCGATGATTACAGAAAAAACAGACAGGCGTTTGACACGCATCAGGTACTCCGCTACACTTTCTTTTAAATTCATTGTGTTTACGGGCTTCAGTATGCAAATAAGGCCAATAACATCATTGACAATATATAACAATAAACCTGCAACCAGGGCCAGGTTTGCGTAAAAAGGCTTTTGATCTCCGTCAAACCAATCGTAGTAAATAAATAAGATAAATAACAGGACTATGATTTCAATAACCAGCTTGGTTCTTATTTTCTTTATTGACGGATGGTTCATGATCCTGGTCATTCGCCGCAGGTCGGCCTCGCTTTTGAATGAGCCTCCGGCTTTTTGCCATCCCGATTTCAGTTCATTTAGGTCCATAATATCTATTTTAATAGTTCCTTCAGTTTCACTTTTATCCTGTTTAAACGCACCCCCACATTCGTTACACTCAAACCGGTTATTGCCGCAATTTCTTTATAATTAAAGTCTTCGAGATACAGCGCTATAATGGCTTTTTCGGAATCACTTAAAGTACGCAAAGCCCAAAACAACCGTTCTGTATGTTCTGGGGTCTTCCAGTCTTCAAATGGATGAATACCTTCAGGCAATTCCCGGTAGTAGTCAATTGCTATGGATGGTTTCCGGTAAATAGTAAGCGCCGTATTCAGCGCAATCCGGTAGATCCATGAGCTCACTTTAGAGGCGCCTTTGAATGACGGATACGATTTCCAGAGCTGGTAAACGATCTCCTGAAATAAGTCTTCCTGATCCTCCCGGTTGTTCCGGTACAGGTTGCAGATTTTATAGATAATTTTCTGATGTTCATGGATTGTCTTTAAAATTTCTGTTTCCATGCCATCCTTATTTGTAGTCATTCAATACACTTTAAAGTTCCGCCGTATACTACATAAGTTGCTTATTAGGATAAAATATTACAGATCTATCAAACAATTTCAATAATGCCCATAAAAAAAGCTGCACTGTTAAAACAGTGCAGCTTTTTAATATCAAAACGGATCGTATTATTCTGATTTACCAGAATTTTCCTGATCCAGTTTTTTCCGGATATCCGCCAAAGCGCTCAGATCACCCAGTGTTGCTTTTTCAACTTTGTTCTGGATACTCTTCACTGCTTTCTTGGTTTTTTCTGCTTCAGCACGTGCATCCTTCTTCACAGACTCTCTTTCTTCGTATGCAGACTGTTCCCACACGCGTGCGTGCGACAGTACAATGCGCTTTTCATTGCGATCGAATTCGATCACCATGAACGGAGCCGTTTCATCCAGGCTTACAGACTTACCATCCTGTGTAGCCAGGTGACGGTTAGGTGCAAATCCTTCCAGGCCATAAGGCAGCTGAACGGTAGCTCCTTTATCGTCTCTGCGTACGATGGTTCCTTCATGCACACTGCCGATGGCAAAAGTGTCCTGAAGGGTATTCCAGGGATCTTCTTCCAGCTGTTTGTGTCCCAGCTGCAGTTTGCGGTTTTCTTTGTCGATACCCAGGATAACCACGTCGATATTTTCGCCCACTTTCGTGTACTCCCCCGGATGGTTGAAGCGTTTCAGCCAGCTCAGGTCGCTGATATGGATCATACCGCCAATACCCTGTGCCAGTTCTACAAACACACCATAGTTGGTGATGTTCTTCACTTCGCCGGTATGCTTGGTACCTTCTGCAAAACGGGTTTCGATATCGCTCCATGGGTCTTCTGTCAGTTGTTTGATAGACAGGCTCATTTTGCGGGTATCTTTATCCAGTGTTACGATCTTCGCTTCATGCTCATCACCCAGTTTGAAGAAGTCTTTGGCGTTTACAGGGGTATTTGCCCATGTAATTTCACTTACGTGAACCAGACCTTCAACACCTGGAGTGATTTCCAGGAATGCACCGTAGTCTTCAATATTTACTACTTTACCTTTTACAGTGTTGCCTTCAACAATACCTTCGGGTAATACATCCCATGGGTGCGGAGTCAGTTGTTTCAGACCCAGGCTGATCCGTTTTTTCTCGTCGTCGAAATCCAGTACTACCACGTTCACTTTCTGATCGATCTTCAGCACTTCGTTCGGATGAGAGATACGTCCCCATGAAATATCGGTGATATACAGCAAACCATCCAGTCCGCCCAGGTCCATAAACGCACCAAAGTCGGTGATGTTCTTAACGGTACCTTCCAGTACCTGACCTTTTTCCAGTTTACCGATGATTTCAGCACGTTGTGCTTCAATATCGCTTTCGATAAGCGCTTTGTGCGATACCACGGCATTCTTAATGGTTTCGTTGATCTTAACCACTTTAAACTCCATGGTTTTACCCACAAACTGATCGTAGTCGGTAACGGGTTTTACATCGATCTGAGAACCTGGCAGGAAGGTTTCCATACCAAATACATCTACGATCAAACCACCTTTGGTTTTTGATGTAACCTGTCCGGTAACTACTTCTCCTGTTTTGTTCACCTCAACAATGCGCTCCCATGCACGGGTAGTGCGGGCTTGTTTACGGCTCAGGTTCAGATGACCATCCCGGTCTTCTTTCTCAACGATCATCACCTCTACTTCATCACCTACTTTCAATCCCTGAAGATCGCGGAATTCGTTCAGAGAGATCAAACCATCGCTTTTAAAACCGATGTTCAATACTACATCTGTGTTGGTAATACCTACAACGGTACCGTTGATCAGTTCACCATCGTTTAATTGTACGAAAGTATTTTCATACACCTTATCGTACTTTTCTTTTTCTTCTTTTGAGTAAGAAGAAACATTGCGTTTGTCCACGCTCCAATCGAAATCGTCGTGCGCAGTTTCAACAGCAACAGGTGCTTCTACGGGCTTAGCAGCTTCTACAGGTGCAGTGGTTGTCGCTGTAGATGCTTCTTCCACCGGTTC
Source organism: Niabella pedocola (assembly GCF_021044425.1). Lineage (GTDB taxonomy): Bacteria > Bacteroidota > Bacteroidia > Chitinophagales > Chitinophagaceae > Niabella > Niabella pedocola. Next base: position 419,943 of record NZ_JAJNEC010000007.1, read on the forward strand.
TCCGGCAGCTCCCGCATTCTCCTGTGCATCAGCGTTTAATTGTTTAAAAAATAATTGAAACATAAATAAATCCGAAGGTTTTTAAATTCGGACTGCAAAGTTACGAAATTCCGGGGGATTCACCTAATTGGCCTTTAATACCTAACCGACTGATTATCATTTAGTCATCTTCAGTACTATGATCAACATGCTTGCGTCGCACACTTGTACTGCGGAATATATGGCAGCAGTTTGGTACCCGCCTCCGGGGACAAGGGCCACCTGTGGGACAGTGCCCTGCGTCTAATAAGTCACTCATTCGCTTGTTAGAAACATTTTTCCCCGCGGCGTCTCCCAAAGGGGACGCTGCGGCTAATGAAGGAACGATCAGGAGCCCTTTTTCTTTACCCTCGACGGGGCGTTCGCATACCATTTACGGTCGTACCGTACAAAAAAAGAAAGCCAGATGCTCCGGGCCATCCGCATCAGCACCGGCTGCATACAAATAAGAAACAGGGCGTTAAAGATCAGCCAGTAAATCCACCGGTCGTCATAAATACTCAACCCGATAAAAACCCACCAGGCCACCAGCGTAGCCACACTGAATGCCACGGCCAGCGCATAACTCACATAGCCCGCCCCAAAATAAAAGCCGGTTTCCAATTCAAAAGGCTGTTTACAAACAGGACATGCCTGGTACATCCGCATGGTCGTTTTTAACTTGTACGGATTTTTTACCTCAAACATGCTGTGCCGCCTGCAGCGGGGGCATTTAGAGGCCACCACGTTTAAATAACTGGGCACTTTATCTTTTTCGTTATCGGTTGCTGCTGTTGTAGATACCGTTTCCATGATATATTGGTTACTTTAAAAATTGTTTTCGGAATTCATCAGGAGTCACCCCTTCATATTTCTTAAAAAAGCGGTTAAAATAAGAGTTATCCTGAAAATCAAGTTCATAAGCGATCTCCGCCACTGTTTTATTTACATTGATCAGCAGGCGTTTGGCTTCCAGCAATACCCGGTTACGGATCAGCTCCCCTGCTGTTTGCCCCAACAGATCCTTACAAAGCGCATTCAAATGATTGGGCGTAATGTATAAGAGATCTGCATATTCTTTCGGCAGTCGTATGGATTTGTAATGCATATCGATCAACCGCCGCAAGTTATGTAAAATCATTTTCTTCTGCTCCGGTATTGCTTTGGCAGGGTACCCCGCCACGGCGTTGCTCATCAGTAACAGGATGCGTAATAAAAGCACCCGGTTCATATCGGGCGGCGCTGCCGCATCCAACGCCGCTGCGATCAGTTCATCAAAAAGAGCCGGTACTTTTTTTTGAAGCGATGCCGGCAGCTGGAATACACCTTCCGCACTGATACCGCTAAAAAAAGGAAACCGCTCCAGGTAGTAGGGATTGTACAAAAAGTCCCTGAAAAAATGATCGGGAAAGTTGACCACATACCCATCCACAGGCGCGGTAAAATGCCAGCTGTGCACCTGCCCCGGGATCATACAATATACCTGGAAGGGCTTTACCTCAAACCGGTCAAAATCGATCGTATGCATCCCCTCACCAGAAGTAAAAAGTACCATATGGTAAAAGGAGTGGCGATGCGGGCGGTGCAAATGCTCATAATGCTTTTCCAGGTATCCCGAAAAACGCTCCGCCTGCAATTCTGTTTGCTGCAACGGCTCCCGAACCATGTTTTGGATTGAATAAACGGGTATTTTCTCTTTTTGTACCATCCTGCATTTGATACTGCAAAGGTACAGAACGGTTTTGCCACAACCCGGACTAAAAACAGCTATTTATGGTACTTTTTACTGATCAGGCTGTTTGGCGGTGGATTCCCGTTTGACGAGTACCGAATCCATATTGATCTGTTCCGGCACATAGCGGGCGGGTTTTTCCAGGGCCAGGATCAGTTGCTGTACCGCCGCCTGTCCGATTTCAAAGGCCGGCTGGGTAATGGTCGACAACGATGGTTTCAGCAGGTGTGCCGTTGGCATATTGCTAAAGCTCAGCAGCTTCAGTTGCCCGGGTATATCGATCTGGTGTTTCCGGCAAATGTCGTATGCAATCAACGCATGCGTTTCCACCGATGTAAATAAACCGTCCGGGGCATTTTTCTGTAACAGGGTTTGCTCAATCAGCGCGGTATCGTGCATATAATCCTTTCGGCTGGTAAGGATCCATTCGGGGCGAACGGCAATACCGGCATCTTCCAGGGCCTTTTGATACCCCTGCAGCCGGTCGATGCCAATAGATATTTTGTCCGACACCTGGCAATGCGCAATGCGTTTACACCCCTGTTCTATCAGGTAACGGGTACCATTATAGGCACTTTCATAATTATTGGTAGCAATAATACTGCTGTTACCAAACCCTTCCGCCACCCGGTCAAAAAATACAATGGGCAACCCCTTTTCCTGCAGGGCTTGCAAATGTTCGGTATCATCAAGAGGACTTGTAAGGGAAATCACCACACCATCTACACGGCCGTTGGTCATATGCCGCACCACATCTTTTTCATATTCCGGGTTTTCATTGGTAATATAAATGAGTACATGATACCCCCGGGCATGTGCCATTTCCTGTATCCCCTTGATAGCAAAAATGAAAAAATTGTTGATAATATCCGGTACGATCACCGCGATTGTTTTGCTTTTAAACTTCCGCAGGCTGCCGGCATAAGGATTGGGTTCATAGTTCAGCTCACGGGCCAGATCCATTACCCGTTTCTTTGTATCCGCACTGATCTCATGACTGTCGCGCAGTGCCTTTGAAACAGTGCTTATAGAAAGATGTAAAAGAGAAGCCAGCTTTTTTAAGTTGATCGGTTCCATGTTCATCCTTACCCCTTTTTTATAAATCCTTTTCGGGAATGAAGATAAGAAATTAATAATGGTAAACACCCCTCGGGGTTGCCGCTCATCCAATAATTACGGAATCGTTGCCGGTAGCCGGGAATTGAGTATCCAGAATTCAGATCTCAGAGTTCAGAATTGAGATGAGGAATGCCGGGCCTGGATGCCAGCGTCCGATTCCGGATCCGATACCATTTTGTTAAGGCCCAGATGTGCAGATATGGTACAAGCTTTAATAGAATCGCAGCCAAAGCGCCGCAGGCAACATCAGCGCATCTGCGGCAATGACAAAAATCGCCTGGTAACCGGCATGGACTCTGGAATCTGGACTCTGAATTCTCAGATCCCGATGCTAAACTCAGACAGCCGCCGCCACCGGTTGTGCTTTTGCCGGCAGTTTTACCGCTTTGTTCCTGGGCTTTTTCTTTTTTAGTTTATTGAGCCAGATAATGGTGCCGGTTACCGGCAAACTGGTAGCAATCAAACAACAGATAAAATAGATGATCTTTGAAAAAAGTCCGTAGATTTCACCGGTATGTATCGGCCGGATGCTCGCGGCTATTTTCTGGCCGGCGGTTTTGGAGGCAAAAAGTTCCTTTTTCAATACCACACCACTGTATGCATCGATCATAACGCGATCCGTTGCCGCATTGTTCCAGGAAGCGGCATTAATTTTTGAAACGCTGAAGGTTCCGGAGCTGTCGGCCGGGAAACCCAGACGCGTGATGCCGGTATAGGTGAGCTGGCCGTTGGCCACTTTTAATACATCATCCGCAGAAAGCATTGCCGTGCCGGAAGCCAATGATTTGAGCGGTTTTTCCTTCTTACCACCAAACACTTCTGCCCCCAATACCGTGGACGCGCCCTTTTTATACCACTCAAATGACCAGCACAAACCCGTGAGCGACATGATCAATAAAAAAATAAAAGAATAAAACCCCAGTACATTGTGCAGATCATGATTGATCCGTTTCCATTTTCCCGAAAACAGGATCACGAACCCCTGCTTCCAGTAGCGTAACCTCCGGGGAAGCCATAAGATAATCCCTGAAAGCAGCAACACTACAAAAATAAGGGTGGCAATACCTACAATGATGCGACCGGTAGATTGCTCCATCAGCAGCCAGCGGTGCAGTTTCATCATGGTCATAAAAAACTTACTGCTCCCGGTTTCGGTATCGCCCGTAATGGTGCCGGCGTAGGGGTTTACCAACACCGTTTTTCCCCTGCCCTTTTCCTTGCCCTTGGGTTTTACGGAAAAAGACCAGGCCTTTTCCGGCTGACCGGGAATGGTTATTCCTGTAACCGGGCTCCCCTGTACCTTTTCAACAGCAGCCACCAGCGTGGTTAATGACTGCGCTTGCATCCCTTCTTTATAGGTAACAAAATATACGTTTTTATTAACGCGTTCCTCTATTTCCGTACGGAACGTATAAATGGTACCGGAAAGGCATACCAGAAAAAGTACGATTCCGCTGGCCAGTCCAAGCCACAAATGGATGTCATTAAAGAATTTCCTGAATTTTCCCCGCTGCATAGGCGGCAAAATTATCCGGGACCGGTTCTCCGGCATTTACGAAATCGGGAATTTTTTTAAAAAGCACCCCGTTTTACTCCATACCGGCCAGTTTTTTGAGGAGGCTCCGGAATCCACCGGGATCGGCTACCGGGAGCCTTGCGGCATCCAAGGCAAGAATGACCCCTTTCGGATCCACCAGGAAGGAAGCGGGTAAAGCACGCGCATTCCACCGGCACGCAGCACATGCTTCTTTGGTATCGATCAGCTGCGGCCAGGCCATCTTGTCGGCAGCAATGGCGTGTTCCCATTTTTCCCGTTCGGTATCAACCGAAATGCTTATCACTTCAAAAGGCAGGTCTTTAAACCGGTGGTACCGGCGCGCCAGCTTCCGGTTTTCTACCCTGCAGGGCGCACACCAGGAGGCCCAAAAAATTACGAGCACGGTTTTTCCCTTATAGTCGCTTAGTGAAACAAGATTTCCTTTCGGGCTGGTTAAGGTAAACGGGATGGCAGGCGTTGGGGTAACCATCGTTTGCGCCGGAGCCAAGGCTGCGCACAAACACCCTAAAAATATGCAGATGCTCCGTTTTATCATCGGCTAACAGCGATGCGGCTAAGGTTTGGCAGCCGCATATGTTTTCGTACGCTCATACCGGCAACAGGCATGCAGCTTTTCATAGGCGGCGTCGCTGCCCTTTACCTCCTGGGTATCGTAGCCTGCACCGGCAACCGCCTGCTGAATTTTGGTGTTGCTGGTATTTTTTGCGTTGTATGTTACCGCAAGTGTTTTTGAAGGGATGTCCCAAACGGCTTCCCGGGCGCCGGCCGCCTTCGCCGCTTTTTCAATCGTTTTCTTGCACATACCGCAATTACCGGAAACGGCGATCTTATCGGTCTTTGTTTGTGCCTGGGCTCCGTAGGCCGCTAATAACAGCAGCATCCCCAGGAGCATTGATCCAACTCTTTTCATATTTAATCTATTTTATATAAACCTACCCTTATAAGACTGCACGGTTTCAAAACAGGTTGTATGCGTAATTGTTCAACGCCTCCGGCCCTAGTTCACAAATCCCCAGAAAACGCCCAGGCGGATCAGCAATCCGGGATAAGGATAGTCCGGTCCAGCAAAGTTATTATTGGTAAAGCCCCAGCTTCCATCCAGATTGCGGAAGGTATTCAGGTTCTCGGCCCGCACAAATGCCTTAAAGGAATTGATCCGGAAGTTGAGGTAAGCGGCGATATTGGGCAATTTATATTGTACCGTTTGATCATCCTGGTAAAAGAACTGCCCCAGCACCGGCGAATAGCCATCGCCTTTATAATTGGTCCGGTATTTAGCTTCCAGTCCCATGGCGATATTTAACCGGGGATAGCCCAGTTTTCCTTCATAACCCAGCCTGTTACGTGTATAGATGGCCGGTATATGCAGCGGTGCCCCACCCACTACCTGCTGGAAATACACTTCGGTACGCCATTTCCACTGTTTGGTTTTCCCGGCCTCAAACACTTTGTTTACGCCAATCTGTAACACATTAAACAGGGAATTATATTGATTCACCTTGTAATAGTCGGTGTAGTAGGTATAGTTAGTCATCAGGTAATAATGCCCCACCAGCCCCAGTTTGAGCACGGGCTGATACACGGTGGCATATAAATGGGTGATATTCTCTTTTTTCAGACCCGGATTCTCTCCTTCCATCAGGTAAAAACTGCTGAGCGGGTTCTGCATAATAAAAGAAGGCGTCCGGTTCACGTTTTGTGCACCCAGCATCAGGCTGCCGATCTTTTTGCCCAGCAGGCTCTGGATGCTGGCCCCGGCTTCATAATCACCGGCATTCATACCCGTAAAATAGAGCTTCCCATTCAGCATCATATCCCATTTCTGGTTCTTTGTACGGTTACGGTATTCCCCGTGTCCAAAAATGTTATAATAATTCTTCTTCTCCCGGTCCCGGATCAGCTCCAGCGGGCTCTCCCGCCGCAGGGTATCAAACACACCCGACAGATTCTGAACAGCGGCACCCAGTTTAATAAACTGTTGGGTATTCTTCGAATCCGGGAATGTATAAATGGAAAAATCATTCACGATTTCTTTCCAGTCGTCCCGCTTTGAAAAACCGGTGGTAGCGCTACCGCCGGACAAGGCATAATATTGTTTATAATAGGCAGCGTCCGGAGCGGCGTCTGTAAATTCGAAGGTATACTTACTGTACCGTACGGTATGCTCCAAACGGATCCTTGGGAAAAACAGCGGCACCACGGAACTATCGGTTACCAGCGAATCTTTCCGGCCCAGGTCATATTGCTGGCGCATCAGCACGTTAAAATCTGCGTACCGGTTCCCCGTGGAAATATTGGTATTAAAAAAATCAGCAGAATAACGGGTACTGCCGCCCAAACGCACGGGGATATAATCTCTCCGGGCGTAATCCACGCTGTCGATATAGCTGCTGTTTACAACACCGCCGTTTTCAGTGTTCTGCAATTTATTGGCTGCAAGAATAAAATAGTTATTATAGCGCTTATTCGTGGATTGCACCCAGTTGGTAACATAGTAGCTATTGTGGGCCGACTTTTGATTCTGGAACAATCCGGGTGAATTTACCAGGCGGTATGAAAAATGCACATTCCAGTTAGGCCGGATATTTTGCGTATGCATCAGCTCGATAAATTGCTCGGAACGCGCACCTAACAGGTAGTTTAATTCTGAATAAGGCCGGGTGGCGGTAAAGAACCGGGCTTTTTCTACCGTATACTTATATATATCAAATGCATGAAACCCCGGATCCCAGCCCGTTTGCATCCTTGGTTTAAACACATAGGATTGCGCTGCATTTCCAAAATTCCCGAGATAATTATAATCAGCCGGAATGGGATAATACTTCGTAAAATCGTTAATAGAGGAGTCCAGTTTATACCCCCGGAGGGTATCCAGGTAGCGGTAAGTAATGGTTACAGAATCTTCAAATTTATTTCTCCGAGTCAGGCTGTCGTTTCCCGAACCGGCGTTTTTGATCCCCCGGAACCGGTTACCCATCCCACCCAATGGATCCTGCGCCTGTGCGCAGATTCCCGTCACCATAAGAAATAAAATAAAATAGAATTTCATTTATTGAGTTTATGCGCGGGCCACCATTTCCGTAAATAAATGCGCCAGTTTCGGCTCTGCCGCCCGGGCCGCTTCCAGTACCTCCTCGTGTGTAATTACATTTTCTTCTTCCCGGATGCCCAGGTCGGTAATAATGCTTACGGCAAAAACCTCCAGCCCCATATGGTTGGCCACGATGGTTTCCTGCACGGTGCTCATTCCCACGGCATCAGCTCCCAGTATATGAATCATTTTGTATTCGGCGCGTGTTTCAAACGTTGGGCCGGTAACGGCATAGTAAACGCCCTCCCGTATCGCGATACCCGCTTCTCCACAGATCGCTTTCGCTTTTGTGATAAGGCTTTTTTTATAGGGCTCGCTCATATCCGGAAAACGGGTGCCCCATTCTTCAATGTTTTTTCCTACCAGCGGATTAGGTGTACCAAAGCTGATATGATCGGTAATGATCATAATATCGCCTACGGAAAACCCCGGATTCACGCCTCCCGCAGCATTGCTCAGCAGCAGCTGCCGGATGCCCAGCAATTGCATTACCCGGATGGGGAAAACGATCTCCAGGGGCGTGTACCCTTCATAAAAATGAAACCGCCCCGCCATAGCCACCACTTTTTTGCCGGCCAGTTCTCCAAAGATCAACTTGCCGGAATGTCCTTTTACTGTAGACACGGGAAAATTGGGAATAGCCGCGTACGGTACTTCTTTTTCTACGGTAATGGCCGACGCAAAGTTTCCCAGCCCGCTGCCCAGCACGATTCCTACCTCCGGAGTCTCCGGGTATTGCGCTTTTAAAAAAGCAACGGTTTCCTGTACCTGCTCCACAATTGATTCTGACATAAATCCTGCATTAAGTGTGGGCAAATATAATGAAACTAACAGCGCTACACACGCTCCTGTTAAGAATCGGGTGTTTCTTTTAAAACTCTTAACATCCAGATGCTTAGCAGCATTTGACAGCCGGCCGGAAGGGTCAGCCCTTGCTGCGCAGGCCGGCGATCTTTTTTTCAAGATCACTTATTTTATCGCTGGTCTTGTTAATGTTCCGTTGCGTACTGGCCACACCGGAGGTTAGTTTTTCTGCCTTGTTATTACTGGATGAAGCGCTCTTCGCGGCTTTTTTTGCCTTCCGGGCCAGTTTCTCATCGCCGGGATTCTTTGCCATTTTCTGGGAATAGTCCTTACTCTCCGCCGCCGATTTTGCGGCATCCTTATTCGCCTTTTCAAGATCGCTCTGAAGTTTTACCAGTTTGTTCTGGTAATCGGCCAGGTTCAGTTTCTGCTTGTTCAGTTCCGTGGTTTGTTTCAGGATCTCTTTGTGCAGCTTTAACGCTTTGATGGAATCCGCAGAAACGGATTGAGCCTGTGTAAAACTGGTTGCAGCCAGCATAAAAGCCAGCATTAAAAGCAGACATGGTGTGTTTTTTTTCATTGTTTTTTGTTTTGTTAACGATGGGGTTCCGGAATTTCGCTTTTACAGCGCTTGTTTTCCCCGGCAGAACAACATTATGTACCGTCGCTTCCGTTGTATATTAAAGATACGGTTTTATAGAAGACGCTTCCATGTTCCGGAGGTTGCAACGGCACAAAGTCCCAAAATGAATCCTTACGCTGTAGGCTGCGCATGCTCTTCCCTGCTCATAAATCAGCCATAAACAAATGCACGCGGCACCGCAAAAATTTGAATGACGCCCGTTTCCGTTGAATCCTTATCTTCGTGGCAAAGTTCTTTTAATGAAATGGGTCCTAACGACTTCATCATTCTGCATGAGGACCGAAGGGGCGTATTTCATGTGATCATCCATAAACAAAAAAACTATTTACAGATGAATCTTCACGAATATCAGGCCAAGGAATTATTAAAAAAATACAATGTTCCGGTACAGGAAGGTTATGCATGCAGCTCCGTACAGGAAGCTGAAGAAGCATACCGGAAGATCAAAACGGATACCGGCAGCAAGTTTGCGGTGGTAAAAGCACAGATCCATGCGGGCGGCCGCGGAAAGGGCGCTATTAAAGAAACCGGTATCAATGGGGTTAAAGTAGCCAAGTCCCTGGAAGACGTGGAGGAATTTGCAAAAGGCATCCTGGGCGGAACACTGGTAACCATTCAAACCGGACCTGCAGGAAAAGTAGTAAACAAAATTTTTGTAGGCCAGGATATGTATTATGATGGTCCTTCTGAAAGACAGGAATTTTATTTATCCATCCTCCTGGACCGCAGCAATGGGCAAAATGTGATCATGTACAGTACCGAAGGAGGTATGAGCATTGAAGATGTGGCGCATGAAACACCTGAAAAGATCTTTAAAGAGTGGGTACATCCTTCCGGCCGTTTACTGGGGTTTCAGGCACGTAAAATTGCCTTTAACCTGGGGCTCACCGGTGCCGCTTTTAAAAACTGTGTAAAGTTTGTAACCAATCTTTATGACGCATACGTAGGGCTCGACTGCAGCATGCTGGAGATCAACCCGCTGTTTAAGGCGGCCGATGATAAGATCATCGCCGTTGACTGTAAGATGAACCTGGATGATAACGCCATGATGCGCCACGCAGACCTGGCATCCCTGAGAGATATTACCGAAGAAGATCCTACGGAAGTGGAAGCCGGGAAATACAACCTGAACTTTGTAAAACTGGATGGTAACGTGGGTTGTATGGTAAACGGTGCCGGTTTGGCCATGGCTACCATGGACATGATCAAACTGAGCGGTGGTGAGCCTGCCAACTTCCTGGATGTAGGCGGTACCGCAAATGCCCAAACCGTTGAAGCCGGTTTTAAAATCATTATGAAAGACCCCGCAGTAAAAGCAATCCTGATCAACATTTTTGGAGGTATTGTACGTTGCGACCGTGTGGCCGCCGGCGTTATTGATGCCTACAAAAACCTGGGAAATATTAATATTCCGATCATTGTGCGTTTGCAGGGAACCAATGCAGAGGAAGCAAAAAAACTCATTGATGAGAGCGGACTGAAAGTACAATCCGCCATCTTGTTGAGTGAAGCAGCTGACCTGGTGAAGAAGGCCGTGGCATAGTTTGATTTTATTTACAATTAATGAGAGCGGTTACTTTTAAAAGTGACCGCTTTTTTTGTGCAGTAGCGAGAATACAGATTTGAGATTTCAGATTTGAGATTTCAGATTTGAGATTTGAGATTTCAGATTTGAGAATCCAGACTTGAGATTCGAGATTGAACTTCCGGATGCGGGTGCCGAGTATATGGGCTGCGCCATTCCGGCTGTATCTACGCTTCCACCCATACCTTCAACGCCGGAACCCGGAATCAGCATGCTTAAATCTGGAATCTGAATTCTGGTTTCTGGATTCTGAACGCTGAACTCTGGATTCTGGAATCTCGAATCTCCAATCTGCATACTATCTCCCCGGACAATTAAGCCAACTTTAACGATTGAGCAGGCAATCTTCCGCAACCTCCCGCGTTAGATACATAATAACCTCTATCCGGACCCGTCCTCTAACCCGGGTCTGATCTTTTATGCTACTAAACCTGAAATTCTATTATGATTTGCAGACCTATCCGGCTACTCATCACCGTAGTTTTGTTAACCACAACGATCCATTTGCAGGCTCAAACCGCTCCCGGTATACATGGGAAAATCATTGGCAGGTCGGGGCTCGGCCTTCCCAATACCACCCTCAGACTTACCGCTACCGGTGATTCTGCACGAACGGACGCTGAAGGCCTCTTTTCCATAAAAGCCAAACAGGGCGATTCCCTGCGGATTGAAAGTGCCTTGTTGCCGGAAACCTATACCATCGCCGTTCCCGGTTACGACAGTGTGCTGATCCGCATTGAAGACCGGCAGATCCGGACCGGCAAATGGAGCAGCTCCGCAGGTACTTTGAAAGACACGGTTTCTGAAGCTACCAATACGCCTATCACCCGTGCCGATACGGTGCCCGCCACCCCTGCTCCCGCACCCGCTACCGGTGATACCGTGCTCATAAAAGGGCGGGTTACCAACAGCAATGGCCAGCCCCTTGCCAATGCCAGCATCACTTATCCTAATGGAAAAATGTATACCGCAGGTGCGGACGGTACTTTTGCCATTCCCTTTCAGCAGGGTGCAAAAGTAGTGTTCTCCAATGTAGGCACACCCAACCTTGAAGTAACGCTCACCAATCCCAACAAACCACTATCCGTGCGTTTAGGCGGCAAAAAATCATCCGAAGAACTGGAGCAGGTAACGGTTACCGCGATGGGCATCTCCAAAAAAAGCCGGTCGGTAGGCTATGCGATATCCGAAGTGAAGGGATCTGAAATCCAAACAGCCAAGGAAGTTAATTTTGTTAATAACCTGGCGGGAAGGGTGCCCGGTGTAAACATCACCACCAACAGCGGATCCATGGGCGGTTCCAGTAAGGTTACTATCCGGGGACCCAAGTCTATTTTAGGAGATAACAATGCCTTGTTTGTGGTGGATGGCATCCCCTTCAGCAACCTGAACACCAATTCCTATGGCCAGCAGATCGGTGGCGGTGGTTTTGACTATGGCAGCCCCGTGCAGGATATCAACCCCGATGATATTGACCAGATATCCGTATTAAAAGGCGCAGCCGCCACTGCACTCTATGGAAGCCGTGGCCAGAATGGAGTGATACTGGTAACTACCAAAAAGACCAATGGTGGCGGCAAAAAGATCGGTATCAACTACAGCCTGAATGTACAAAGCGACAAGGTATATGTATTACCCAGCTATCAAAACAAATATGGTGGTGGCTCCAAGCCAACATTTGATACGCTTTTTTATAATAAGAACCCCGAACAATTCTTAAACAGTACAGCCCCCACTTACCGGGACCCCATATCGGGCGGGTACGACCTGCTGCCGGAATTTGCAGTGGATGAATCCTGGGGGCCTGCGCTCGACGGGCGTTTGGTGCGCCATTACTGGTCGTTCGATCCCAATAAGAACAATCCCTATTTCGGACAAGCAGCCCCCTGGGCTCCCCAGCCTTCTAATATCAAAGATTTTTTCCAAACAGGCCTAACCGTTACCAACAGCGTAAGTGCCGGGGGCAACAGTGATAAGGGCTCCATCCGGATTGGACTGGCAGATACCCGCCAGCGTTTTGTATTACCCAATTCACAGCTTTCAAGAACCAATGTTGGCATTAACGGAACCTACAAAATAACCGGGCAGTTAACCGCCAGCGCCGGGATGCGGTACTCCTATACAAAGGCAAAAGGACGGCCGGGCACCGGCTTTACGGGGCAAAATGTAATGAACCTGTTTAGCGAATATGGCCAGCGGCAATGGGATATGAGCCGGATGAAAAACTATAAATATGCAGACGGCACACAGATCAGCTGGAACCGGAAAACCTTTGATGATCCCACACCCAACTTTGCCAACAATCCTTACTGGACCCGCTATATGGAATACCAGAACGACGACCGGAGCCGCCTTTTTGGTTCCGTAGGGCTGGAATACAAACCACTTGACTGGCTCTCCTTCAATGCACAAGCGTTTATGGACAGCTATAACACGCTGCAGGAAGAACGGACCGCCAAGGATTATTTCCTGGGGAGCTATGCCCGCAATACCATCGACTTCCGGGAAATGAATTATATGCTGACCGCCAATATAAAAAAGGATATTGGTCAGCGGTTCAATATAGGGGCTACCATCGGCGGCAATATCATGAAACAAAATGTACATCTTTTTACAGGAGCCACTCCTGCAGGAGCCGGTCTTATCACACCGGGCGTATACACATTGGTCAATATTTCGGCACCACCAACCATCACCGAAGCACGCCCGCGCAAGCAGATCAATTCCCTGTTTGGAACGGCCACCATTGGTTATAATAACAATATTTTCCTTGAACTAAGCGGAAGAAATGACTGGTCTTCCACACTGCCTGCAGCAAACCGTTCTTACTTTTATCCCTCCGCCTCCACTTCCATCGTTTTTTCAGATTGGCTGAAGAACGCAAAATGGTTGAGCTTTGGTAAAGTACGGGCTGGGATTGCACAGGTGGGCAGCGATACCGACCCCTATAATATTTACCTGACCTATGGCCTGCCCCAGCTCTTTAACGGAACACCCTATGTATCTGTAGATGACCTGAAACGGAACCCTTCCCTGTTACCGGAAAAAACCACTGAAAAAGAAGCCGGGATCGAATTGAAACTCTTCAATAACCGGGTGGGTATTGATTTTACTTATTACGACCGCGTTACAAAAAACCAGATCATCCCCGTGAACGTTTCACCGGCCGATGGCTACACGCAATACCTGCTAAATGCCGGCAGTGTAAGCAACAAGGGGATCGAACTCCGGCTTGACGGAACCCCTGTACAATCGGAGCATTTCAAATGGAATATCGGCTTCAACTTTTCAAAAAACAAAAACAAGATCCTGGACCTGGCACAAAATGGCAATGAAGTCATCGACCGGATCAATATCGGTACCGAAAGAAGATTGAACCAGGTATCGGTGGTGGCTGTTAAGGGTCAGCCGCTGGGTACACTCTATGGGTTTGATTACACCTATCTGAACGGACAAAAAGTACTGGATGAATCTGGTCATTATATTAAAACGGCCACCGTTGTTCCCTTAGGCAGTGTATACCCCGATTACGTAGGCGGCATTACCAATAACCTCACGTACAAAAACATTTCATTAGGGGCGCTGGTCGATTACAGCAAGGGTGGTAAATTCTTCTCCTATACCAATATGTACGGGCTGGCATCAGGGCTGCTGGAAGAAACTGCCGACGGTAATATAAGAGAAACGGGGGTAGACGTATCGGGTGTATTAGCAGATGGAACACCTTTCACGAAGACCATCCCGGCGATGGATCATTTCAAAAATAACTTTGGTAAAAACATCAACGCTGCCAATATCTATGATGCCAGCTATGTATACCTCCGCGAAGTTACATTGGGTTATCAGCTGCCTCCCACCTGGGCCGATAAAATAAGCGCCAGCAATATCAGGCTCTCGCTTTACGGGCGCAACCTGTGGCTGATCAAATCCAACGCGCCCAATGTAGATCCCTCCAATATTGCCAACGGCACGGGGAATATACAGGGGCTGGAAGGAGGCGCCCTGCCCTCCATCCGCTCCTTTGGTTTAAACCTCAATATCGGATTTTAAAAATACATACCCATGAAATCGTTGTTTCATACATACCTGCTGTTATCCCTGGTATTTGCGGTAACGTCCTGCAGCAAATTTGATTCGCTAAACACAGACCCGGTAAAGCCATCTGCCGTAACACCCGAACAATTATTGCTTTCAGCAGAAAAGAACGCCATGGACATTTTATATAATTCGGTGGTCAATAACCGCATCGGGATGCACTATGCCCAATACTGGGCTGCATCCGATAAGGAGGAAGACAGCCGCTATAGTCTTGGCGAAGCCGGTAACTCCACCCTATGGTCGCTTTATAACCGCCCCCTGAAAGACCTTCAAACGTTGATCGATCTGAACCGCACCGCGGCCATCCAGGATCCCGTTCCCAATCAAAACGCCATTGCCGGTATCCTGCAGGTATGGCTGTATCAAACCCTGGCAGACGCTTACGGCAATATTCCCTATTCCAAGGCTTTATCCGATAGCATTCCCGCACCGGCTTACGACGATGCGGCCGGTATGTATGCCAGTCTTTTAAGCAGACTGCAGGAATACCAGGGTGTGCTGGACGCCTCCAAAGACAGTTACAAGTCCGGCGATGTGATCTATAACGGGGATGTAATGAAGTGGAAAAAGCTAGCCAATTCGCTCATCCTGCGGATTGCCATGCGCATGAGCAAAGCAAAACCTGCGGAAGCCAAATCTGCCATCGAAACCGCCGTAACGAACGGGGTGATCACAGACGGTGCCGACAATGCCTTGTTCCCCTATACCAGCCAGGCACCGAACCAGTATCCGTATAATGATTTCGGAAGAGAGCAGGTAGAATTTGTGGTAAGTGAAACGATGGTCAACTATATGCAGGCCTTGAACGATCCCCGGCTGGAGATCTATGCCCGCCCGGCAAAAACCTCAAAAACCATTGTGGGCAAGCCTTACGGACTTGGAACCAATTCTGCAGCCGATGCCCAGAAATATTCTACACCGGGTGTGCGTGTGTACGCGCCGGATTTCCCCGGTATCCTGATAACAGCTTCAGAAGTACAGTTCCTGATGGCCGAAGCGGCTGCCAGAGGCATGAATGTGGGCGGAACCGCAGAAACTTTTTATAAAGCGGGGATCCGGGCCAGTATGAACTTCTGGAAGATCCCGGAGGCAGCGGCCACAACCTATATCAACTCCGTTCCTTACAAGAGCGCCAACTGGAAAAACCAGATCGGTTCCCAAAAATGGCTCGCGTTGTATATGCAGGGTTTGCAGGCATGGTTTGAGCGGCTCCGGCTATCCTTTACAAAACCAGACGGAACGCCGCTGTTCATTGCGCCTGTTGCCGGCTCACTGGATGCCAATGTAACGATGGTGCCCAGCCGGTTAACCTACCCGGTTGTAGAATCCAATACCAATAATAAAAATAAAGAAGCCGCTGCGGCAGCCATTGGCGGCGATACCAAGGGAACAAAGCTTTGGTGGCAGTGAGAGGGTGATATTTAAGGTTTCAGGTTTAAAGTTTCAGGTAAGGTTGAATGGCGTTTGATACCTGATGTTCTGCCGATTCCCTATGTCTCATTCTTATAACAGATGTAAATCCTGTTGATGGGATTTGGGGGCTTGGTTTTTAGAATTTAATTCTCTCCTTTCCCGCGATGTCTCCCGCAGGGGACGTTGCGAAAGAGCATTTAGCTCTAAGTTTTCAGTTGCCTGCTGGTCGCGTTTGGTTTTGAAGGTTGATTGGTTTTGGAAGCATTTTAAAATTTACAGTTGGTGTTTTCTTTTCGGATCTTGATTTTTGAATTTTGGTGCCCGGCCTTGGAGCTTGCCCTCGCTGCAATATCATTGACTTTTCACCTCTTACCGGTTACTTAAAAAGTATCGTCTTTAGTATCGGGTGACAGGGCGACAAGCGGGACATTGACTGCCTTACCACGCATTGAGATTATGATCCGGGTTCCTGCCTTTTGCTTCTTTGGTCTTTTGGTTCTTGGTTCTTTGGATCTTGGAATGTAGTATTTAAAATTTAGTTTACCATCCACCCCGAATACCGGGTATTTGCCGGAGTCCGTATAGGTATTTAACATTTAGTATTTAGAGTTTAGGATTTAGAATTTGATATTTAGTATTCAGAATTTAATCCCTAAACCGTAAATACTTCCGCTTCCTGCAGGTTTTTCAGCATATCCTCCGTCATGGTGGCCAGGCTGTATTCATGCTTCCATCCCCAGTCGTTGCGGGCAACGGTATCGTCGATGCTCTCGGGCCAGCTGTTGGCAATTTCCTGGCGGTAATCCGGTTCATACGTCATTTCAAACTCCGGTATATGTTTTTTTATTTCCGCCCCGATCTCCTTTGGAGAAAAACTGATGCCCGCTACATTGTACGAGGTCCGGATGGAGATCCGGTCTGCAGGCGCTTCCATCAATTCGACGGTGGCGCGGATCGCGTCCGGCATATACATCATCGGCAGATAGGTGTCTTTACTTAAAAAGCTGGTGTATTTTTTCTCTTCCAGTGCGTCGTGAAAAATTTCAACGGCGTAATCGGTGGTACCTCCGCCCGGAGCCGATTTATAAGAGATCAGTCCCGGGTACCGGATGCTTCTTACATCCACCCCGTATTTCATATTATAATAATTGCACCAGAACTCCCCGGCATATTTACTGATACCATACACGGTTGTAGGCTCAATAATGGTTTGCTGCGGACAGTTCTGTTTGGGGGAAGTAGGGCCAAATACGGCAATAGATGAGGGCCAGTACACTTTGCTGATATGCTCTTCCCGGGCAATATCCAGTACATTCAAAAGCCCCTGCATATTCAGGTGCCAGGCCAGTCCGGGGTTCTTTTCACCGGTGGCGGATAAAATGGCCGCCAGGAGATAGATCTGCGTAACGTTTTGCCGGATCACCTGTACATGCAGCATTTCCTTGTTCATTACATCCAGGCTAACGTAAGGACCAGAACCTTTCAGCAGGGGATTTTCCTCTCTCAGATCAGAAGCCACCACATTGTTATTTCCGTAAATTTCCCTTAAAGCCAGGGTCAGTTCCACACCGATCTGACCGGAGGCGCCGATCACCAGGATCTTTTCTTTTGTCATGCCGCAGTATTTTAAAATGCAAATATACTGGCAGATTGTTCAGGATGCAATTCCTGCGCAAACGATTGAAATTTGATTTTTTTTGTGCAAATACTATTGCGCAACGATAAACGGGCCGTTTTCCGGACAAAAAACCTGTTTTGGCTGAACGCCCCCTTACGGGCTATATTTGCAATTATGAATCAATTCCTAACGGATCTTTTTGCCGGTCAGCAATACGATGCGGATCATTTTTTCCTGCTGGCAGGCCCCTGTGTGGCCGAAAGTGAACCCCTGGTGATGGAAGTAGCCGAAAAAGTTTCCGGCATCTGCAAAAACCTGGGTATCCCCTATGTATTTAAATCATCTTACCGGAAGGCAAACCGTACCAGCGTCAATTCATTTACCGGCATCGGCGACGAAGCAGCCCTGCAATTACTCAAACAGGTTAAAGAACGTTTTCATATCCCTACCGTAAGCGATATCCACGCACATGAAGAAGCCGCTATTGCTGCGGAATATGTAGATATGCTGCAGATCCCTGCCTTCCTGAGCCGTCAAACAGACCTGCTGGAAGCAGCCGCCAAAACAGGAAAAGTTGTAAACATAAAAAAAGGACAGTTCCTCAGCGGGCCTTCGATGAAATTTGCGGTAGATAAGGTAACACATGCCGGCAATGAAAAAGTGATCCTCACCGAACGGGGCAATACATTCGGATACCAGGACCTGGTAGTAGACTTCCGGAATATTCCCTGGATGAAGGAACACCAGGTGCCGGTGGTGATGGATTGTACGCATAGCCTGCAGCAACCCAATCAAACCAGTGGTGTTACCGGCGGTAACCCGGAGCTGATCGGTACCATTGCCAAAGCGGCAATTGCCACGGGTGCCGATGGCCTCTTTATAGAAACCCATCCCAACCCGGCGGTAGCCAAAAGCGACGGGGCCAATATGCTGAAGCTGGATTACCTGGAGCCCCTGCTGGAGCAACTGATCCGGATCCGGAAAGCCGTTATTTCTACCTAAATCGTATTTTATGAAGTTCAACCTGTCATTGCCCGTCTGGACGTTAATTACGCCCGTTATTGCATGGATCGCCTATTTCACCATGGGCTCAATGACAGGGACCCTGCCCCTGGTTGTTCTATGTGTGGTGCTTATTGCCGGTGTACTGGCCGCCGTGCACCATGCGGAAGTGGTGGCACACCGGGTAGGAGAACCTTTTGGTACCATCATCCTGGCATTGGCAGTTACCGTTATCGAAGTTTCGCTGCTGGTATCGCTGATGTCTTCCGGCGGGGCCAATACCGCCACGCTGGCACGGGATACGGTCTTTGCAGCTATCATGATCATTCTCACCTTTATTATCGGAATCTGTATTCTTATCGGCGGTGCCAAGTTCCGGGAACAGTTTGTAACAAAACATTCCACCACATCGGCGCTGGTGGCGCTTACAGCCATCCTGGTATTAACCCTTGTGCTGCCCAACTATACCGTTAGCCAGCCCGGCCCCCAATATACCCAGCCGCAGCTGGTATTTGCCGCTGTGGTCAGCCTCATCATTTATGCCAGTTTTATTATGATCCAATCCATCCGGCACCGCGATTATTTTTTGCCGGCCGACCCGGAGGGGAAGGAAAACGAGGACGTGCATGCGGCTCCGCCCACCAACAGAACCACGTTTACCAGCCTGGCATTACTGATCGCCAGCCTGGGTGCGGTGGTATTGCTGGCAAAAATGCTTTCTCCGGCCATAGAAGCCGGTGTGGCTTCCATTGGTGCGCCCGCCTCGCTGGTAGGGATCATTATTGCGATGGTGGTTTTATTGCCCGAATGTATTGCCGCCATACAGGCCGCCCGCAGAAACCGGCTGCAAACCAGTATGAACCTGGCCCTGGGCTCCGCGCTGGCCAGCATCGGCCTTACCATTCCCGCTGTTGCCATTTATACCATGGTTAGTCATACCCCCGTGCTGCTGGGCATCGACACCACGTCCGTGGTATTGCTGATCCTTTCCATTTTTACGGTAATGCTGTCGCTGGTAACCGGTAAAACCAATATCCTGTACGGGGTGGTGCTGCTTGTTATTTTTGCGGCCTATTTATTCCTGACGATTTTCCCATAACCACCGGAACCCTCCGGCTTCCGGATACCTCGCCGCCCGGCCCCCTTGTGATAAAATAAAAAAGCTTTCTGCCAGTATTTTTTAGATCATTCCATTCTACCCTGTCAAAAGAAAACAGTACCAAATCCCATTAAAATCAACAACTATTCCAAAATCAACGGTATTCTGCGTAGGAGTCTTTTGCTGTTCTTGAATTATACCTATCGCGATAATTTTTTTGAAAAGCTGAACATAAAATCGAGAACCGGACTTGTTGTCTATGCATTTAAAATTGAACTTGTTCACACTCCTCACACCCCCCTGCCAGGTTGAGATACATATTCCACCTCGATTATCTAATGATCGCTCAGAAAGCGATCATTTCTTTTCTGGAAAGCTTCTTAAAAAGTCCGCTTCCTTGTGATAGTTAACAACAATTAGATCCCTATTCTTATACTCAACAAAATCAGGCCAATAATAAATTGAATAATCCGAAAACACCCAAACCATGCTTGCAATTTCATCATCGGATGATCGCATGATAGGTCGTATTGTTTGATAGGGCTTTCCATACAGTGCTTGCAGTCTATTTGTCAAACTAGTATCACTTTTTGTTACGAGCCAGTAAAGCGTGCGAATTTTACCACCTATTCTACGGCAATATATTCTCTCTGTTACAGGAGTGGCTTCATTTATTTTCCCCTTATTGATGTTGCAAGTACCGTCAATTTTTAGGATTCCCAGTTGCACATATAAAAGGTCCTCAGCTTTTAACTCAGATACCCAGCACTTAGAAACTTTTCGACCCAGTAAAATGGAATCAATACCTTTTCCGTCAAATATAAACTGTGCCTGTACCATATTGGGAGTAATAAAGGATTGGCCAAATACTCCAATAAAAAATATGATTTTTACCAGTTTCTTATAGCTATTGTTATATCTAGAAAAATATTCCACCGGGGTCTTTTTCAAAAAACACCTTAAAAAGAGTAGACTTTTCTTCAAAGTTAAGGTCCATGGGCATTTGAACTGGATAGTCAGCCCATTTATTATCGAACTTTTGAAAAGCCGGAAAATGCTTAGCTATCAGTTCTTCTATCAGCGTAGAAATTTTCTTTTGCTGATCAGTTAGCGGAACATAAGAAAGATCGGCTCCAAATTCTTTACCAAAGTATTCAACATGTTCTGTGGAGCTTTCGGTAATGTAGTACAAGCCATAAAAGTCACCCAACAAACTTAGGTACATACCGATTCCGTTGATCATAGAATTTTCCAAAGCACACAATATTTTTATAGAATGTCTGGTGGGCTGGAATTCCCTGATCTTTCGTATACCTTGGATTCTTGCTAGTAAATTGTAAAAGTTTTTCCAGTGCTCACTTTGCAATAAAAGATACATTTTCTGCTCTGCGTTGAAACGATCTTCCCCTGCTGCCGCGGCTTCGCCCGAGCCTTCAATGTCTACAGGAAATGAATAAAAATAATTATTCAGAAGCTCGATATACTTTTCTGGTTTCAAAATTGACATTTTGGGTCGTAAATTGCGTTAGACGTTGTTGCATTCGGATCTTCACCTTGTCTGATATTTGAACCAGGCATAAAAGTTCTTATGTACGTATTAGCTTGATTCCATAAAGCCCCCCAGGCTCGTTGGTTCCCGGGATTCGAAGCAAATCTATCAAACAATGCCACTTCCCTGCCGGCAAAGTCCAAACTCCATGTTGTAATTACTGCTGCAGCATAATCGCTGAAATACCAATACTTTTGACCACCCTCTATTTGATAGTATACATCTCCATGCGCAATTAGTTGCGGGAAGATCTCTTTTAGGTACCCCATCGAGGTTTTATGTAAATTAAGATAATCATTTGTAGGCACCGTGTTCATCGCTATATCAGAAATACCATTTGTTAGATGTATCAACGTGCTAGGCACATTGTTAACCTGAGTTGCTGTTGTTTCAAATTTAAGACCTTTGGCATTGGTTTTAAAAAAAGATTTATCATTGCCCTTTGTAAATGATTTAAATGTTTGGGGGCACAGCTTATCGTTAACTCTTACAGCAGGAGTCGTGGTTCCACCTCCGCCACCGTCTCCGCCGCCTCCTATACCTCCATCCCCAGGAAGTGGTGTTCCTCCTCCCGGATAAGCCCCGCCAGTCCCCTCGGTCCATCCGCAGGAGCCAGTTTCACTCTCCACAAGTGTCCAATTCGACCCGCAAGCGCCATTCCATGTCGGCGCCTCGCAGTTTAACCGGTCATCCGCTATCGTTGTAACAGCTACAAATACCTCGCCTGTTCCTGGACATTCAGCGCCCCAGCGGCATATTCTGGTACAAACCATTGTTGATTCACCGACTGGTAATATGTCAAGACCATACTCCACGATAATGCCAAACAATCGCAGGTAAGACTGTAGTTCAACTTTTTGAAGCGTATTTATATTGAAAACGTACTGACCCGGCATCAAATATTCCTCGTCACTGCCTTTAAGTTGTATTAGTGAATCTACAGTGATCGGCATATTCCACTCTGCCATTAAAGTATCGGCTTTTTTCTTATACAAAAACATTTCGAGCCAGACGGCGTCGATAACGATGGAGTCCGTCGCGGCTCGGGAGAGTGTACGTTTATTTGAAGTTTTTCTTGGCTTAGAAGAATAAGAGTATGAAGCAACTCTTTTATTGATGTCAGTGTAGTTTACAATACCTGAAAATATCTTTTCTGTTGTGCTCCCATTAATTGGAGCGCTCCCAGGCAACAGATTGTCTGTAAGCTGGTAGTCCCCTTTCAGGAAGGTTAGAGTTTCTGAATTATTAGCTGCCGAGTAAGCAACTAGATACGATTTTTGATTTACTACACTTAATTTTCGCTTCTGGCCGTTCATAGTGACAAACTCGTCATTAATCAACGGTACAAAATAGTAATTTTTGCCAGCTGCGTTTCGAGCGCTAGATGCTTTATCCCATTGAGGAGTCTGATTATAGGAAAGATCCGCACCGTAGGTAACTTTTAGTAGTCCATTGGCATTACTTTTCTCAAAATTGCTTTTCAGCCAGCTTACGTTTACTGATCCATCTTTCATTATGCCGGATTCGGAAAAATCCTTTCGGCTACACCCATGAAAAATGAAGAAAAAAGCAATAAGCAGTAATAGAGCAGATAGTTGTTTAGGGATTTTCATATTCTTTTATTTGGTGTGTTGGTATAAAATATTCCCATGATTCAGCCCATATATTTATCAATGACTGCATCAAACAGTGGAATTTCAATATTTAATTTTCCGTTTCTTCTAAGCCGAGTTATGGTTACAGGTTTATCACATGTCCATTTTAATGCTTCATTTGGTTAGTGCAAATATATAGTATATAGATAAAATATTTCTTCAATCGCAGCATAAATTAAAAGCTCCCTAAGTAAAGAGATTGCTTCCGCAACAGAACCTGAACATAAAAAGTACATACCAGGTGACTGTCTGTCTTTGCATAATCGACATCGCTATGGCTGGTTTTATAGAAATAGTAACCAGGCTGCCAAACTTTAAATTGATTATTTTCGGACAGTTGCTTAGCGCCTTTTGAAAATGTTGGGGCAGAAAAATGTCATCATCTTCCATTATCCTCACATACTGGGTGTCTGCAGCTATATAGCTAAGGACATCTCTGTAAATACTGCCGGCGTCTGTATAAGGGGCATCGGTTACCAGGTCTCTATCATTATTGATTAGAAAGAGCGTACGTCTTAAAAATTGACTCATACAGCTTCAAGGTCTCATGTCTGGAAGGGTCACTGCTTCTATTAATAATACGAAGAGCACGTCTATATAACGACTGATGCATATAATCTGCGCATCAGCAGCTATTTATCACTGATCTCCGGTAATGGCTAACGCATATCAATCTGCGCATCAGCGGCTATAGTCCCTGCTGATCTTCACAAATAGATAATCAATGCATCTGCGGCTATAGTTTCTGCTGATCTCCACAGATAGATGGCTACCGTAATGCGCATCAGCGGCTATAGTCCCCGCGGATGAATTTACTGTCCATATGATTATGGGTGGCTTTTCTACCAGTATTGCTGTATCGATGTTTTTTTGTTTTCGATCAATGGCAGCAACTGCTTCACAACCGATGGTTGCTGTGCCGCCTGGTTGCGGGTTTCATTGGGATCGGCGCTATAATCATACAATTCAATAACCGGCATCTCCTTCCGGTAATATTTTGTAAGCCGGTACCGGCCGGTACGGATGCTGATGCCCCGGTTAAAATAACTGTAAGCAACGGATGGCTCCGGTTTACCGAGCCTGCGCATCAGTGCCGGGTATAACGACTTGCCGTCTAATGTATCGGCAGGTGCCAGTTTAGCCAGCTCCAGCAGGGTTGGATAAATATCCACAGACTGCACGATCCTGCCGGAGGAAGAACCCGCCGCAGGCATCCCCGGAACGCGGATGATCAGCGGGCTGCGTAACGAATATTCGGACAGGGTATGTTTACCCCATACCCGTTCATCTCCCAGGTGCCAGCCATGATCGCCCCATAATACCACGATGGTATTTTTATCCAGCCCCGTTTCAACCAGTGCGTCCAGCACCTGCCCTACCTGCGCATCCACATAACTGACCGCAGCAAAATAGGCATGTCGCAATTTTCGCGCATAGGCATCCGATACCGGCGTTTTCAACGAAGGCTTTTCGATCCCCATTTTATACTGGTTAAACTCATTGCTGTTATGCAGGCTCTTACCGTTCACATCTGCCGGTATAGCCGGCGAAGCCGATAAGGGCAATGCGGCTTCCTCATACAGGTCCCAGTATTTTTTGGGTGCCGTAAACGGCAGATGCGGCTTAAAAAAGCCCACGGCCAGCAGGAAGGGCTTCCCCTGTTTTTTCAATGCGGATAGTTGCTGTACCGCCAGCCGGGCCGTTAAGCCATCGGGATACGCCGTATCCGGCACATCTTTTTCTTCATAAGGGAACACCTCGTTTTTCATACCCTGGCGGTTTGTGCCCCCTGCATAACCAAAAAAAGCATTCCAGCCGGTACCCCATTTGCCGGCATCCATATAAAAAGCATCCCAACTGTTGGGCAGCTCCCACTTATCTGATACAGGGGCGTTATAGCCGTACACCTTTCCATCGGGCGCATGACTGATCTTTCCGATACCCACCGTTGTATACCCGTTACGCCTGAACAGCGCCGCAAAAGATTCCGGTTGCGCCTTGCGCGGTTCGCCGGCCGTAAACGTTTCAAACGCTTCATTTGCAAGCGCAGCAGGTGTTTGCGGCAAACGGCCCGTAAGCAGGGCGTAGCGGGATGCCCCGCAGGTGGGCACATTTACATAATGATTCAGGAATACCCGCCCGGTGCGGGCCAGCTGGTCTATATGCGGCGTATGCATATAGCTTTTTCCATACGCTCCCAGTTCGGGCCGCAGATCGTCTACCGCTATAAAAAGAATGTTATAAGACGGAGCTGCCGGCTTGCGCTGGCCCGTTGTTGAAACAGGTATTAACAGCAACAACAATATATAAAAAAAAACAGAACGGATGCGCTGCATAGACACCTGAATTTATATTTTAAACGGCGCCCCTCTGGTGCCGCCACGCTTATACACCACTGAAGATAGAAAACCCGCCGTCCACATTGATCACCGTTCCCGTTACGAACCGGGCGGCATCGCTCAGTAACCATACCAGCGCACCGGTTAGCTCCTGAGGATCTCCAAACCGTTTAAAGGGCGTATGCTGCACTACGGCCGCGCCGCGCTCCGTCATTCCGCCTTCCTGTGTTGTAAGCAACTCGCGATTTTGTTCGGTAAGAAAGAACCCCGGTGCGATGGCGTTCATGCGGACGGCATCGCCATAACGGTTTCCCAGTTCCATGGAAAACCACTTGGTATAGGCATCAATGGCACTTTTGGCAAGGCTATATCCCAATACCCGGGTGATGGCCCGCTGCGAAGCCATGGACGATATATTTACAATACTGCCGCCGCCATTTTCGGCGATCACTTTTCCAAAAACCTGTGTGGGCAGCACCGTTCCCATCAGGTTGAGGTCCATCACCGCACGCAGGGCGGCAATATCCAGGTCGAAAAGCCCCATATCTTTTTGAATGATGGCATTCTTTATGTTGCCGCCGGCGGCATTTACCAACCCGTCGATCCTTCCAAACGTATGCAGCACCTGGTCCCGCGCAGCCTCCAGCTCATCTTCTTTTGTAACATCCGCAATCACCGAAAGCGCCCGGCCGCCATTGGCCTTTACCTCCATTTCCCGCTCCTTTGCCACTTGCTCGTTGCGGCCGGCAATAACCACTGCCCCGCCGGCAGCAGCCACGCCCGCTACAAACGCTTTTCCCAAAATACCCGTGGCACCTGTAATTACAACAACTTTACCGGCAAGATCAAATGCAGTCATACTTCTTTTTTAAATCTGAACGACAAGCGAAAAACCGTGCATGCTTTTCTTTGAATGGCAATAGACGGCAACTTTATCAACAGCACGAATATATTATTTATACAGCCTGTTTTCAAGAGCAAAGATGCTAAAAGCCCGGGAAGGTTCTATTACAACGTTTGAATATTTTGAGTTTTTTTTGAAAATCACATTTTTTTTCAGAACTTTTGAAAAATAACCGAGTGTATTTATCGTGAAAAAGGGCGTTACTATAAAAGATATTGCGGCAAAACTGAACATGTCCGTTTCCACGGTTTCAAAAGCGCTGAATGATAATTCCAGCATTAGCACCATGACCAAGGAACGCGTGGTAAAACTGGCAAACGAATGGAATTACGTTCCCAATGAAGCGGCCCGGCATTTTAAACAAAGCAAATCGTTTACCCTCGGGTTGGTGATCCCCGATCTGCTGGACCAGTTTTATGTACTGGCGATTAACGGCGTGGAAGCCGTTGCCGGTGCCAATAAATACCAGGTAATTGTGGCCCAGTCGCATGAAGACAGCAGCAAGGAAGAACAGATCATCCAGAACCTGATCAGCAACCGCGTAGACGGCGTGATCATCGCTATTTCCAAAAACACCAAAAAGACCGCACTCTTCCAGCGACTGGAGCAAACCGGTATCCCCGTGGTTTTTCTGTCGCGCTCACTGAACGATCCCGGCTTTGACGCCGTTGTTACCGATAATGCGCATGCTGCGGAACTGGCCATCGATTACCTTGTAAAAAAGCAGCACCGCCGCATTGCGCACCTGATGGGGCCAAAGGCTTTGGGCACCAGTCATCTCCGGCATGAAGGCTATCGCAAGGCCCTTGAAAAACGCGGCATCCCCTACGATGCCAGCCTGGTTCGGGAAATTGATTTTTCAGCCACACAAACCGACAAAATGATGGAGGCCTTGTTTGCCCTTCCCGATCCGCCCACCGCCTTTTTTACCTTCAAAAGCTATGTAAGCCTCGATGCCCTGCGTTTCATCAAAGCGCAATACCCGCAGCAATTACAGCAGGTGGATATTGTAGGCTTTGGAAACCTGCCGCTGATCCAGTACCTGGATCTTAAGCCCAGTGCATCCATTGATGAAAATTCATTCGACATGGGTATAGCCGCTGCGGAACTATTATTGAAGCACATTGAAAATAACGAAGCAGACCCACTGCCGGTTTCAACGGTACGGATCCCGTGTAAACTGATTGTGCACCAAAACTGAAGATTCCCATTACCTCACCCGCTACTGTACACCGTTCTCCAGGATGGAAAAGGTTTGGCTCCGGCAATTGATTTCAGCCAACCGCCCATAGGGAATAGTAAACACCGGGCAGGTATGCCCGAAATCCATTTGTGTAATCACCGGCAGGTCATATAATCCTTCCTCATCCAATACTTTTAACAGCTCCGTTTCATATTCCTGCGCATAGCAATTATCATAAGGCCGGCCCATAAGGATGCCGTTGGCCTGTTTAAGAATTCCTGTGGCCGCATAGTTCCTCAGCCAATACCTTACAAATTCGGGCCGTGGTTTTTCCTCTGAAGTTTCAAAAAATAAAATAGCGTTTTCCCATACCTCCGGCTCAGGCCACCAGCTTGTTCCTTTAAGCATTTCCATTACTTCCAGGCATCCCCCTATCAGCCGCCCGCTTACCACCGTATTGCCCCGAATAAAGCGCCATCCCGGATGCGGATTCAGGCTGCGCCTGGTGTGCTGTAACGCCGGATCAAACCAATCCAGGTATTCGGATGTCCACCCGCTTTTATTGGGAGCAATGGGCCCGATGATACCGGTTGAAAAAAGTGTCCGGCGGATATCGTCGATCTGATAGCGGTGCATTTCCACGTTCTCTGCAAATGCCGTTAACAGCGCAGGACCGTAAAAAGAACTAAGTCCCGCCTTCAGGCAAAGAAAATGAGTGATGGTACTGTCTGAAAACCCCAGGAATATCTTGGGATTTCTTTGAATAACCGCTACATCTACATAGTTTAATATCCGGATGCTATCCTCACCTCCGATATTGGAAATGATCGCTTTTACAAAGGGGTCTGCAAACGCATCCATCAGATCCCGGGCACGTTCCTCGGGATGCCTATACACCCAGTCAGCGGGTTTCAGCGCATGCGGGGTTTCGATAACGTTTAGGTTGAAAATACGTTCCAGCCGTTCCTTTCCCTTCGCATACCGGCGCGGCAGATCGCCGGCACCGCCCCACGACAGGGAAATCGTTGCTACGGTATCACCACTTTTCAACGCCTGGGGAATCATTAATTGCATGTGCAGCTAATAGCTATTAAAAAAAAATGCCCCGTTCCCGGAGCACTTATTATTCGTTCTATACCGGTTTATTTAACGCAGGTCTACCACTTCCACCCCCGGGTAGCTGGCCTTATTAAATGCAAACTGGGCATCCGACAGCGCTACATTGGGTTTTAAACTTCCGATGCTGTATACATATTTGTTGCCGTTTTTTTCAACCACCGTAGCACTTACCACGGTTTTGGTGGCTTTATCGATGGCCAGGTACAAGCGGCTGAACGGTTTGTTTTTATCGATCGGCTGCATCAGGATCACCGATACTGGCTTTCCGTTTACCTTGCTGTCCTTCGACATGGTATACATAAAATCCTTATTGTAGAAATCGGTAAACAATTTCTGCGGGGTGATCGTACTCTCCGATTTGTTGGCATTATTAACGGTTACTTCCTTGGTACCAGGGTCATAATTCCACACCGTAGCACCATCACTGATAATTTTATTACTGCCAAAAGTGATATTGAATTTATCGCCCTTCATATTCACCGTACCGCTTTTTCTCGTCAGCACTTTTCCTACTGCGCTCTGGATCTGATATCCAAACGTGGCCACTACTGTTTTATAGGTTTTGAATTTTGCACTGGCCTCATCCAGGATCGCTTTTGCCGCCGGATCCCGCTGCTGCGCAAACGAACACACGGTCATTAATAAAAACACGGCACTTACATATGCTTTCTTCATATTCTTTTTTAAATTGGTTTTGATAATTTTTATACTCCTTAGACGTCAAGATTTATACCGGGTTGCGGCGTTTAACAGATTTTAACAGATTTTAACCCAGCATATCGAGGTGCTGTTGCAGCTCCGATTCTGTTTTAATCAGCACCTCCCGGGCCTTGCTTCCCTGGTTGGGCCCCACAATGCCGGCTTGCTCCAGCTGGTCCATCAAACGCCCGGCGCGGTTGTATCCCAGTTTCATGCGGCGCTGCAGCAAGGAGGTAGATCCGATCTGGTTGGCCACAATGAGCCGGGCTGCATCTTCAAACAATGAATCGCGGTCGTCCAGGTCAAAATCGCCCGTTTCCAGGTCTTTTTCATCAATGTATTCCGGCAGCAGGAAGGGTTGCGGGTATCCTTCCTGGTAGGCAATAAAATCTACCACTTTATCCACTTCCGGTGTATCCACAAAAGCACATTGCAACCTGGAGAGCTCGCCATTCAGGCTGATCAGCATGTCTCCTTTCCCGATCAACTGATCGGCCCCACCCGCATCCAGGATGGTACGGCTGTCGATCTTACTGCTCACTTTAAAGGCAATACGGGCCGGGAAGTTGGCTTTAATGATACCGGTGATGATGTTTACGGACGGACGCTGGGTGGCAATGATCAGGTGGATGCCAATAGCCCGCGCCAGCTGTGCCAGGCGCGCAATGGGCATTTCCACTTCCTTACCGGCCGTCATGATCAGGTCTGCAAACTCATCCACCACCAGCACAATAAAAGGAAGGAACTGATGTCCTTTCTCGGGATTCAGCTTACGCGCGGTAAACTTGGCGTTGTATTCTTTAATGTTCCGGCAACCGGCATCCTTTAACAGGTCATACCGGTTATCCATTTCAATACACAATGCATTCAATGTATTGATTACTTTTTTGGTGTCGGTAATGATGGCATCCTCTTCATTAGGCAAACGCGCCAGGAAATGATTAACGATCTGGCTGTATACACTTAACTCCACCTTTTTGGGATCCACCAATACGAACTTCAGCTGTGAAGGATGTTTGCTGTACAACAAGGATACCAGAATGGCATTGATCCCAACAGATTTCCCCTGGCCGGTAGCGCCCGCCATCAGCAGGTGCGGCATCGTGGCCAGGTCTACGATAAAGTTTTCATTGTCGATCCGTTTTCCCAATGCGATGGGTAATGAGAAGCTGCTGTTCCGGAATGCATCCGACGCCAGCAGGGTTTTCATGCTTACGATTGTTTTACGCGCGTTGGGTACTTCAATACCGATGGTTCCACGTCCGGGAATGGGCGCAATGATCCGGATGCCCAGTGCCGATAAGCTCAACGCAATATCATCCTCCAGGTTCTTGATCTTTGAAATGCGCACGCCGGCAGCAGGCACAATTTCGTAGAGGGTTACCGTTGGTCCTACGGTGGCACTTATCTTCTGGATCTCGATGTCGTAGTTGGCAAGGGTCTTAATAATCTGGTTCTTGTTATTTTCCAGTTCTGCAGGATCCTGCACTACTTTTTCACTGCCGTGCGATTCCAGCAGATCCGCAGATGGTTTTTTATAATGTTTCAGATCCAGCGCGGGTTCGTATGCCTTTGTTTTTTCTACCGGGGCGGGCGTTGCGGCTTCGGGCGTTGGCGCAATCGGTCCTGAATTGATCTCCAGTTTCAATGCTTCATCCGAAAGAGGCTTCACTGGTTTTACGGGTTTTACAGCAGCCGGCATTTCCAGCTCCTGTGCAGGATCCGGCTCCGGTTCGGCAACGGCTTCCTTCACAGGGGGCGTTGGTTTCCGCACTTCCGGTTTCAGCACCGTGATCCGCTCATAGCCCTCCTCTTCTTCCTTGGCCTGAACCACCGGTTCCTTATTGATCAGTTTAATGTCATATTTCGGTTTTTCAACCTCGGTATCGATCACGAGCTTCGCGCCCTTCGTTTCGCCGGCAGCCGGCTTCTTTATTTCCGGCACCGCTTCTTCTTCAACGGGTTGCTCCATCGCTTCCGTTGCTGCCGCGGTATCCGCTTCCGGTTGTGCCCGTTTCAGCTTTTTAGGGAAACTGAACGCAGGGTTAAACTGCCAGATAAAGTAAGCGATCACGATCAAGCCGAGCACAGCCCCCGCGCCAATGGTACCCAGCGAACCACGCAGCCAGCTGGCGATCATATTTCCTACACCCCCGCCCCAGCGAAATTCTTCATCGGGCAACAGGAAGGCTAAGATGGCAGATACCACCAGCATGCCCAGGGTTACATATTTGAGGTTACGCCAAACTGAAAACACCCGCCGCCGCCATAAAAGATTTACTCCTACTACAAAAAAGAAGGTGCAGATCAAAATAGCCGCTACGCCAAATAAGCGGTAAATAAAATAATGAGCCGTTAGCGCGCCCAGCTTTCCCAGCAGGTTGAGCACCTTTACATCGGGGTCCCAAAGGATATCGCTTCCCCGTGAGATCTGGGTAAAATCCTGCCTCCAGGTAAAGAAATAGGAAATAAAGGAAATGATCAGGAAAACGGAGACCAGCAGAAATGTGGTTCCGGCAATTTTCCAGGTGCGTTCGTCTTTGGCCAACTCCCTCAGCTGAACTTTT
Source organism: Niabella pedocola (assembly GCF_021044425.1). GTDB lineage: Bacteria > Bacteroidota > Bacteroidia > Chitinophagales > Chitinophagaceae > Niabella > Niabella pedocola. Next base: position 451,738 of record NZ_JAJNEC010000007.1, read on the forward strand.
TCTTCTTTTTCAACTTTCCAGGTTCCAGTCGTATTATGATTCCGCGCTATTGGTTTTTTATTCTTCGGTTTACTCTTAGTCGCCATGGAGCAAAGATACTATTACTGGTTAAAGATTTGAGCATCGGGAATCGGGATTTGAGATTTGAAAACCGGGCGACCAGATCCCGCAGTCAGCATCAATCCCCGAACGTTCAGCCAGCATAGAAGCCTGTAACATGGAACCGATCCTAACTATTTGCTATTGAGCACGCTAAGCGTAAAGAACACCCATCCGGCAATAAAGAACAATCCGCCAATGGGCGTAAGAATTCCTAAGCCGCCCAGGCCCACTTTACCAGTGGCTTTAAGCGCAGCCAGTGCATATAGTGACCCGGAGAAGAGCAGGATGCCGATCAAAAAGGCGATACCGGCCCAGGACATCAGCTTCACGGGGTACTTTTCGAAAAGAATGGCCACAAGGATCAATGCAATGGCATGATACATCTGGTATTGGACGCCGGTTTGAAAGGTGGGTACCGAATCCGGTGCTATTTGTTTTAATTTATGCGCTCCGAAAGCCCCCAGTATTACACCCAGTCCGGACAGTGCGGCACCTAAAGAAAGATAAGCTTTATGCATCGATGATCTTTTTTACAAATTCCTCCGGCCGGATATGACAATCGTCTACTTTTAGTTTTGCCTGATCATAATAGATTCGCCGGTCGTTGTTTTTCTTAACAATGTACGCCTGCAATTGTTCATCGTCCAGATCCCTTAAAAGCGGGCGGTGTGCTTTTTGCTGCCGCAACCTTCCCAGCAGGATATCGAAAGGCGTGTTCAGCCACACCGTGGTTCCATGCTGGTTCATATAATCGATGTTATTAAAATAACAGGGCGCGCCGCCGCCACAGGAAAGCAGGATATTAGGATGGCTGTCGGTGATCATATACAGGACTTCTTTTTCCTTCATCCTGAAATACTCTTCTCCTTCCTCTTCAAAGATGCGGGTGATGGGCCGTCCCTCGGACGCCACAATCAGCTCATCCAGGTCATAAAACGGCAGCTCCAGCTTTTTACTCAGGATCTTTCCCCAATGTGTTTTTCCCGCACCCATAAAACCGATCAGATATATACGCATAACGGTGGTAAATTCTAAATACTAAATATCAAATTCTAAACCCTAAATTCTAAATACTAAACTCTAATACTAAATGTTAAATACCTATACGGACTCCGGCAAATATCCGGTATTCGGGGTGGATGGTGAACTAAATTTTACATACTAAATCCTAAAATCCAAATTCCAAGGGCCAAAAGACCACGCATCAAAAAGCGAGAACCCAGGATCATGATCTCAAAACGTGACAAGGCAATCAATGTTTCGCCTGTTACCATGAATGCCATTCAAACTCTAAATTCCAAGATCCAAAGAACCAAGAACGCAATCCTATCAACAGAATTCACACCTGTTAAAGAATGGAGTATGGGGAATCAGGCATCAAACGCTATCCAACCTGGAACCAGAAACTTTAAACCCACAACCAGAAATATACTTATTTAAACGCATTGATCCCTGTTATATCCATACCTGTGATAAGTAAATGAATATCGTGCGTGCCTTCATACGTGATCACACTTTCCAGGTTCATCATATGTCGCATAACGGGGTATTCGCCGGTAATGCCCATTCCGCCCAGTATCTGGCGGGCATCCCGGCAGATCTGTGTGGCGATGGCACAGGAGTTGCGTTTGGCCATGCTTACCTGCTGGGGCGATGCCTTGCCTTCATTCATCAGTACACCCAGCCGCCAGTTGAGCAATTGTGCCTTTGTGATTTCGGTGATCATTTCCGCCAGCTTTTTTTGTTGTAACTGGAAGGCCGCAATGGGCTTTTCAAACTGGATGCGCTCTTTTGCATAACGCAGCGCCGTATCATAACAATCCATAGCCGCACCAATTACCCCCCATGCAATGCCATACCGCGCCTTGTTCAGGCAGCTCAACGGTCCCTTCATACCGGTTACCCCGGGAAGAATATTTGTTTTGGGGATCCTTACATTATCAAAAACCAGTTCACCCGTAGCCGATGCCCTCAGGCTCCATTTATTATGGGTGGTTGGTGTGGAAAAGCCTTCCATACCCCGCTCTACGATCACACCATGTACGATACCGGATGGGTCCTTTGCCCAAACCACGGCCACCTGCGAAAAAGGGGCATTACTGATCCACATCTTGGCGCCGTTCAGAATGATGTGGTCTCCGTCCTCCACATAACGGGTTGCCATGCTGGAAGGATCGCTGCCATGATCCGGCTCGGTAAGCCCGAAACAGCCCAGCCATTCACCGCTGGCCAGCCGCGGCAGGTATTTCATTTTCTGTTCTTCACTGCCATATGCCAGGATCGGGAACATTACCAGTGACCCCTGAACCGATGCGGTGGAACGCACGCCGCTATCGCCTCTTTCCAACTCCTGCATCATTAACCCATAGCTGATATAATCCAACCCGCCGCCGCCATATTGCACCGGTACCGTTGGACCAAAACAACCCAACGCGCCCAACTGTTTTACAATATGCTCCGGGAACGCGGCCTCCTGCGCACAGGTTTCAATGATGGGTGAAATCTCCTTTTTTACATAGGCGCGTACCGCATCACGGATCATGCGGTGCTCCTCGGTAAAAAGCGCGTCCACTGCAAAATAATCCGGGCTTTGAAACAAATCAGCTTTTACAGACATAACAGAAATTTGATGATCCTCAAAGGTAACTGATTTTAAGAATCGCAACGAAGGCGCCCGGATGCCGGGAAACTCGAAGTTTGGAACCCGCAAGCCACGGAAACACGGAATAGGGAGTTCGCAGAAAAAATGCAGGATCTGCGAACAGGTCATTTGCCGGAGAATCGGTCGCAGTCCTCGCAGATTGCCCTGCTGCCCGAAAGATGCACTACCAGGAAAACGCCAAAAGAGTTCCCGGCACATCTTTAACATTCCTCCGGGGCCAATGCATCCTCCTGCCCTGAAGTGTATACTTGTTTTAACTTTTTGCTATCTTTCGCCCGTTACTTAAATACGCTGAGTTATTCAAATCGATCATATGGTATCCCATGAACTGCTGAGGCTGGTTGCAGCGGGCGACGAAAAATCTTTCCGTGTGCTATTCGACAAATACAGAAGCCGGTTTTATGCGGTTGCATTAAAAATGACGGTATCGGATGTGATTGCAGAGGAAATGGTGCAGGATATTTTTATTAAAATATGGCAGAAAAAAGAAGAACTGACGCATATTGAAAACCTGGATGCCTATTTTTTTACAACACTTTACCGCCAGGTGTACAAACATTACAAAAAACTGGCATTAGACCGTAAACTACTAAAACTGATCTCCGAATCTCCCCGGTTCCATAATATTACCGAAGAAACATTGCTGCTTCGCGAAAGTGAACGGCTTATTAACGAGGCCGTAGCTAAACTGCCGCTGCAGCAGCAAAAAGTATTCAAACTATCCAGGCAGGACGGGTTTTCCAGGGAACAGATCGCCGAAAAACTGCATATTTCGCCGCATACGGTGCGCAACCATCTTGCAGATGCCACCAAATTTATCCGGACCTATTTAGACAAAGCTGCATTAGTTTATATGCTAATGATTTTCAACAGCATAGGAAAATAATAAAAAAAATAGCAACCTGGGTAGTACAAGCGCCTTTTTCAGGGATCTTTATTAGGAACCAGTTAGCAAACTGCTTTTTATAATTTGAATTGTATGCCATTATCCAGAGAACGGATCATTTTTTTATTGGAAGCATATACGTCGCAAAAAGCCACTTCGCAGGAAGAAAAAGAGCTTTGGGACTGGGTGCAGCATGCGCAGGAAGATATTGTATTAAGAGATTATGTTCATAAACTTTGGAACGGGCAACCGCCGGATCAAACATTTAACCAGGTAGACTGGGACCGGATGTTCGATGCCATTGTTTCCCGAAACGAAATGGTGCCAACAATACCCCGGAGAAAACGCCTGTTTATGCGCTGGCACCAGGTTGCTGCGGCCGTTGCTATTTTGGCGGTATTGTCGGCCGGCTTTTATTTTGCCTTTTTCAAAAAAGACCACAGTCAGCAACCGGTTACTGCGCTTCACGACATAAAAGCGCCGCAAACAAACCGGGCGACCATCACCCTTTCAAACGGGCAAAAAGTTTACCTGGATAGCATGGCCCGGGGAGCACTTGTTGCCCAGGGTGGTGTGCAGGTGCTTAAACTTGCGGACGGCCGGATCATTTATAAAGGCGCAGCCTCCGAAGAGTTATACAATACCCTTACCAACCCCCGGGGCAGCAAGGTAATTGATATGATACTGGCAGACGGCACACATATCTGGCTGAACTCAGGTTCGTCCATCCGTTATCCCGCGGCTTTTGTGGGCGATGAACGAAAGGTGTCCATTACCGGGGAGGCCTATTTTGAAGTGGCGCGGGATACAAAAAAGCCCTTTAAGGTGGTACTGCCTTCTTTCAAAGGCGTACGGGGCGGTGAAATAACAGTATTGGGTACACACTTCAATGTAAATGCTTATGATGATGAAAAAGCAATAAAAACCACCCTTCTGGAAGGCAGTGTACTCCTGAATCTTTCATCGCCGTCTCAAACAAAACAGACGGCGCGGCTGCGGCCCGGCCAGCAAGCCCGCATCGCAGACGACCTGGTTGTGGCCAGTGATCCGAACCTGGAAGAAGTGATGGCCTGGAAAAATGACCGGTTTGATTTTGGGGAGAAAACCGATATAGAAACCCTCATGCGACAACTCGCAAGATGGTATGATATAGATGTGCATTATGCAGGAAAGATCAACGCGCATTTTGGCGGCTCCATATCGAGACAGGTAAACGTCTCCGGGGTGCTGAAGCTTTTAGAAGCTACCGGCGGTGCAAAATTCAGGATAGAAGGAAAAACGGTAACGATTACCCCCTGATTATACATTTTCAATTAACTAAAAATAAATGACCGGTGGCGCAGCAACGCCCCGGTCTCTTAGAGGTTAACTTTTTATCCGTCCGGGCTTGGAGGCATGGTCGGTAAACAACAATCAATAACAACTGATTGCCATTTTTTATTTATTAACGCTCAAATCAGAACAAAGGTATGGTATTAAAATCGTACGGTCAGATGTGCTGTTTCTCCCGCAGTTCTTTTGCGAATGAAGCAAAGCGCCTGCTGCCGGAAAAGGAATCAAAACAAAAAATCTTCATCAAACAAGTATTGCGTGTTATGAAATTAACGACGATCCTGCTGCTGTTTACATGTTTGGCTGCGAGCGCTACGGGGTTTTCACAAATAACCCTTTCGGAAAAAAGTGTGCCCCTGTCAAATGTGCTCCGGAAAATTCAGCGGCAAAGCGGTTATGATATTTTGTATCGGTATGAACTGACACAGGAGGTTGGACCCATAACCGTAAATGTAAAAAACGTTCCTTTAAAAGAAGCGCTGGATGCTTGTTTGGATGGGAAAGGGCTCGACTACAAAATTGTTGGCAAAACCATTGTGGTTTCTAAAAGTGAGCAAAAGCGGGATGTTGCCCCCGCCATAAAACCAGTCCGGAAGGAGCCGGCTGCCCCACCGCGTATTAATATAGTTGGTTCTGTAAAAGACTCAACGGGGAACCCGCTTGCCGGCGCTACCGTGGCCCTCAAAGGAACGGCTATTGCCACCAAAACCGATGCGAACGGTAACTATTCCCTTTCGATACCAGACGAAGGAGGAACACTCGAAATTTCCTATACAGGATATAATACGGTCGAAATTCCCGTAAGCAAAACAGGCGTGATCGATGCCGTTTTAAGCCTGGCAGATACGCGGGCGGAAGAAATTGTAATTACGGCATACGGCGAAAAAAAGATGCGTGAGGCTGTTACCGGGTCGGTAACCACCGTTAACCCGGAGAACCTGCGCATCCCCTCCAGCAACTTAACCACTTCGCTGGCCGGCCAGATAGCCGGTATCATCGCCTATCAGCCCGGCGGGCAGCCCGGCTACGACAATGCCCAGTTCTTTATACGCGGTGTAACCACCTTTGGTTACTCCAGCAGCCCGTTAATTATCATTGACAACCTCGAATCCAGTACCAACGACCTGGCACGCCTGCAGGTGAATGATATTGAGTCGTTTTCTATATTGAAGGATGCCGGGGCTACGGCCCTGTACGGATCCCGCGGTGCCAACGGGGTTGTGCTGGTAATGACAAAAAGAGGAAAGATCGGAACCCCTGTTGTAAGCGGCCAGTTTGACAACTCGCTGTCGCGGCCTACAAAAAACCTGCAGCTTGCAGACCCTATCACTTTTATGAAGCTCTACAACGAGGCCTCCGTTACCCGTGATCCCTATGCCGGCGAACGTTACACTGCAGACAAGATCTACTTTACCCAACAAACGATTGATAAAGCCCCCGGATATAACCCTTATGTGTACCCGGTAAATGACTGGATGGATCTTTTATTTAAAAAGTATACCAATAACCAGCGGGCCAATATAAATATCAGGGGCGGTAGCAACCTTGCAAAATATTTTGTGTCGGGTTCGTATAATGTAGATAATGGCATCCTCAAGGTAGATCCAATCAACAATTTTAATAACAATGTTAAACTCAACAGCTATCAGCTGCGGTCGAACATTGATATGAACCTTACCAAAACAACCGTTTTATCCGTACTGCTGGGCGGTATTTTTGACCAGTACAACGGTCCTATAACCAGCGATCCGAGCGGTGCCTCCGATTTATGGAATATTGTAATGCATACGGATCCCGTTGCGTTCCCTGCTTATTTTTTACCGGACTCCGCCAACCTCTACACAAAGCATCTTTTATTTGGAAATACCAATGGAGGCCTGTCCGTGAACCCCTATGCAAACCTGATGAGAGGATACTCCCAGTTTTACCGGTCTACCATTAATGCGCAGCTCAATATTGCACAGGATCTGAAAATGTTATTACCCGGTTTAAAGTTTTCGGGAATGATCTCCACTACCCGGTTCTCCAATTATAGCATCAACCGCACCTATAATCCGTTTTATTATGCAGTGCAGAACTATAACGCGGTTAAGGACCAGTACAGCTTATTGTGGCTGAACAATGTTACAGATGGCAATAAGCCAACGGAATACCTGGATTTTAGCAGATCGCCCAATATCGTTACGTCACAGGTATATATGCAGGGCGTATTGAGTTATGATAAAACCTTTGCAAGCGATCATAATATCAGTGCAAAATTAATCGGCGCCCGCCAGGAACGGGTGCTGAGCACCTCGGCCAACGGCACTTTCGACGGTTCCCTGCAGGGAACCTTGCCTTACAGGAATCTCAACTACTCGGGTAGTGTTACCTATACCTACGCGCGTAAATACATCACCGATTTCAGTTTCGGATACAATGGATCGGAGCGCTTTTCGGAAGAGAAGCGGTTTGGATTTTTCCCAACAGTGGGTGCCGCATGGGTACTTTCCCGTGAAAAGTTCTGGCAGGAATCCTTCCTGGCCGATTTGATCAGCTCCTTCAAGCTACGGGGCTCCTACGGCTTTGCCGGTAACGATAATATCTCGGGCAACCGGTTCTTTTATCTTTCCAATGTGGACTTAACCGGTGGCAACGGCGCCTCCTTTGGAGTTGTAAACGGTTATTCCCGGCCCGGGGTTGCAATCTCCAACTATCCCAACCCGCTTGTTACCTGGGAGCGGTCTAACCAGTTGAGCCTGGGTGCAGAGTTAACCATATTAAAAGATTTGAAAACGGTTGTGGAGGTTTACAAACAAAAACGGGATAATATTTACCAAACCAGGCTGCCGATTGCATCTATGGGTTTGGAAACGGGTATCGGCGCCAATCTGGGCAAGGCTGAATCCAAAGGACTTGATCTCTCCCTCGATTATAGTACCATGGTGGCAAAAGATGTTATGATTGCCGGCCGGGCGAATCTGACAGCAACACAGTCAAAATACATCTTCAACGAAGAGCCCGATTATCCCGGTGAGCCCTGGCGCCGCAAAACCGGCGCGCTCATTAACCAGCGGTACGGCTACGTTGCAGAACGGTTGTTTGTAGATGACCAGGAGGTTGCAAATTCGCCCTACCAGTTTGCCGGAACCATGGGTGGCGATATCAAGTACCGCGATGTAAACGGCGACGGACAAATCACCACGGCCGATATGGTACCCATCGGCGACCCTGCAACACCCCAGATCACCTACGGTTTCGGCTTAAGCAGCAGGATCAAACAATTTGACATCGCTTTCTTTTTCCAGGGCAATGCCAAAACAAGCCTCTTTATAAACCCCCAGCGCCGTAAGCCCGTTTTTAGGTGGTGGAGCACCGGCCAGTACCACGCTCTTGCTGCAGGCGTTTGCAGATGACCACTGGTCCGAGTCGGACAGAAACCTGTATGCATTATATCCGCGCTTTGCAACCGCCTCCAATCAAATTACCAATAACCTGCAAACCAGCACCTGGTGGATGCGCAATGGTTCGTTCCTGAGATTAAAAAGCGTGGAGCTGGGATACTCCCTGTCCCCTCAGCTTTTACAAAGGCTCCGGATAAAAAGCCTGCGGTTGTATGCCAGCGGCATGAATTTGCTCACCATCAGCGGGTTTAAACTATGGGATGTAGAGCAGGGCGGCAACGGCTTTGCGTATCCCATTCAAAAAGTAGTAAATATTGGCGCACAAATAAGTATAAACTAATTTATAGTCAAGTGTATGAAAAAATATATTATCATCTGCCTTGCGATCTTTATGGCCGTTTCCTGCAAAAAGTACCTGGATATTATACCAGACAATGTGGCTACGATCGAATATGCGTTCAGGAACAGGAATGAAACAGAAAATTATTTATTTTCCTGTTACCAGCGCATGCAGGCTTTAGAAGCACCGGAAAACAATCCGGGCTGGACGAGTTCGGGCGAATTGATCATGCGGAACAACCTTACCGGAATTAATTTCGGAAGTGAATATAATGTAAATGGCTTCTGGGTACTGTATGGCAACTTATCGCCCTATGGAACGGCGGCCAATACCAATATTCAAAATGATTTTGCGAGTACTTATGTAGCCATCAGACGGTGCAATACCTTCCTGGAAAACGTAAACACAGCACCAGACCTGGGGCTGGATGAAAAAACCAGGTGGATCTCTGAAGCTAAAACACTCAAAGCCTTTTACTATTACTGGCTGGTAAGAAAATATGGACCGGTTCCTTTAGTAAAAACAAACCAGCCCATCTATACCCCAACGGAAGAAGCACGCGTGCCAAGAGCTCCGAGCGACTCGGTATTTGCACATATTTATTCCTTAATAGATGAAGCGCTTCCCGGTTTGCCCCCTGCGGTTTACGATGTAACAACGGAATATGGCCGGTTTACCCAGGTAATGGCGGCCACCCTTAAAGCAAAGGCTGCGGTATTGCAGGCCAGCCCCTTATTTAACGGTGATGAAAGTTTTAAAGCACTGGCCAACAAAGATGGGGTACGGTTGTTTCCCCAAACATTTGATGCATCCAAATGGAGCGCTGCTGCCGGAGCCTGCCGCAAAGCACTCGATATGTGTGAAGAGCTTGGAGCAACCCTGTATAAATATGTAAAGCCCACCAATAATACGAATTACATTCCCGATTCGATCATGCAATTGCTTTCCATCCAGGGGCCGGTTAATTTTGACCGGTCTGTCAATGCCATCATTCCCGAGGTGATCTGGCCCGGCAACATTATCAACAGGCATCAGCGCTACTTTGCCCCGCTGGCCTCTGCAAGCGCCACAAGGAGCGTTGACGGTGATGCGGTGATCGCCGTTCCCTTAAATATTGCTGAGCTCTTTTACAGCAATCACGGAGTGCCGATTGACGAAGATTTAACCTATGATTATGCAGGCCGGTATACGACCACAACCGCCGGCGCCGATCATAAATACTATATCAGCTCCAGCGGTCCCACAGCGAAATTGCATTTTAACCGCGAGCCGCGATTTTATGCCAGCCTGGCTTTTGACCGTGGCATCTGGTACGGCATGGGTGTAGAAAACGCAGCCAACCCCAGCGGCCTCAATTATGCAAAGGGGTACCCGGGCCTGGTATCCAGTTATACCGGTTACTGGCCTAAAAAGCTGGTCAATTATAAAACCACGTTTAACGGCAATTCGCTCACAGAAGTAGCGTATTACCCCCCAATTATCCGGTTGGCCGATTTACAATTATTATATGCCGAAGCGCTGAATGAGGCTCAGGGCCCCAATGCAGAAGCCTACCGGTATATCGATTCCGTACGGCTGAGAGCAGGCCTGCAGGGTGTTGTACAGTCATGGACCAGCTATTCCTCAAACGCGTCCAAACCGTTTTCAAAAGAAGGGTTGCGAAGCATTATACACCAGGAACGCAGAATTGAATTATGCTTTGAGGGAGAAGTTGGATGGGATCTGAAACGATGGAAAGAGTACATTGCGGTGAATTCGCTCCCGTACCAGGGCTGGAATTACCGGGGTACCACTACGGCCGCTGATTTCTACCGGCTAACCAACTTATTCTCTCCCAATATAACGGAGAAGAACTACTTCTGGCCGTTTGATGAAACGGTTATTTTAAACAATCCACTTATCGTGCAAAATTTATATTGGTAGCCCTATTAACTGAGCACTTGGACAAAAATCATAAAAGAATGAAAACGATATTCAATATTATATGGATCCTTTTAATAGCCGCTTTTTTGCCGGTGGCCTGCACCAAGCCGGTTAGCTACAACGATATTGTAGCTGCAGACAAAACTCCTCCCGGCCAGGTATCAAACGTACAGGTGCAAAACGACGCCGGTACAGCAACCATCACGTATACCCTCCCCCACTCAGATAATATTTTGTATGTAGAAGCTACCTACGAAATAAGACCCGGCATCAGGCGGCAATCCGTTTCCAGCTATTACTCCAACAAGATGGTAGTGGACGGTTTTGCAACGGATGCAGATTATAAGGTGGAGCTGGTTACTGTAAGCAGGGCCAATGTACGCTCGGAACCGGTAAGTACCACCGTGCGCCCTACCAAACCGCCATATTTGCTGGTAAAAGACGACATGGTGATCCGGAGCACTTTCGGTGGCGTAAATGTGGTACTCAACAATCAAAGCCGCTCTAATGTAGGCGTAGCCATTTTAAAGTATGATTCTGCCTACCAGGTAATGAAACCCATTACCCAGCATTTCGGGAAAGACTCGATGCTTTCCACTACCGTGCGCGGATATGATTCATTAAACTATTATTGGGGCTTTGTGACCATGGATCAGTTTGGCAACCACTCGGACACCATTTATCAATGGATAAAGCCCATATTTGAAATACAATTACCCAAATTTCCTACCATGCAAAGCTATGCGTTAACCACAGATGCCAATCCTGCCTGGCCGGTAGTGAACCTGGTAAACAACACCTTTGCGAATAATAATGATGCGGCCAACTGCTGGCGTGGCACCGGTGCTCCTGCCTTCCCCGTTTCCTGCACCATTGACCTGGGCGGTAAAAGAACCTTAAGCCGGTATTTATTATATACAAGAAACGGGGCCTCGAACCAATTTGCATGGACCAACCAAAACCCGATGGAGTGGACCATATGGGGCTGCAGCGATGTTGTTCCCCAGGATGTTCCGTTGCCCCTGGGTGCCGAAAAAGGAACCGCTGCCGGTAACTGGGTGTGCCTGGGCAGGTTTCTTCATCCCCCAAAACCATCCGGGCAGGCAAGCGGCGTAAGTACGGCCGATGTGGCGCTGCTGAACGCCGGCTTCCCGTTTGATTTTGACCTCGACATTCCTGACGTAAGATATATCCGGTTCTCCTGCGAACAGAATTTTGATGGCACATTGGGAGAATGCCTTTTTAACGAACTTATATTTTTCGGGCAGATTGCAAAATAAACGCAGGCCGGCACATTCTTAAAATAACATTAAACGAAAATAAAATGAGAGGTAAATATCTACTGCTGGGCATCGTGTTGATCATGGCCGTTATCTATGCCTGCAATAAACCTACAGAATACAGGAAGTACCTGGGTGATGATGAAATCAATTACCCCGGAGCGCCTCAAAACGTAGTCATTCAACCACAATATCACCAGATCACGTTCCGGTTCAACCCCAGCCCCGACCCCAGGGTGGCGGCATACATGGTTTACTGGAACAACAAAAACGATTCGATGCGGTTTCCGGCCACATCCAATGATCCCGCGTCCTTCATGAAGCTAACCATTCCCAACATTGCAGATTATATGGTAAATAATTTTACCATCCAGTCTGTTTACAGCAATGGCACCTATTCCAAGGCCATCTATTTAAGCAATGTACGGAGTATCGGCGACGTGTACCTGGCGGGGCTTAATAACAGGCTGGTAACCGGTGTTGCTGCCGCCACCAAGCTTGGCACCAAGATACCCATGGATTCCGTGTATCTGGCATTTAAAGGGATTGTAGACACCGTAAATGTCAAAACAGAAATTTACTGGACAGATCAGTCGGGCAACGCAAAAATTACGGAAATAGACAATAAGAATGCAAAAGTGCTGTTGCCCGGTTTCAAAATCAATACCTGGGTATACTATCTTTCATTTTACAAACCCAACAGGTTCACAGATGAAATGTACACGCCCGTGCGGGGTAAAGACTCTATAAAAATTGTACAGGCCGCAAATGGGAGTCTTTCACTGGCCCTGCAGTAATGAAGATAGGTCCTGCTGAAACAAATTCAGCAGGACCTATTCAAAAAAGCTTTGCCCCGGACCCGTTTCAGGAGCTATCGTACAAAGGATCTTTTTAATAATTTCGTTCCAGGCCGGCTGAAACACAGGCCTGTATTTATTTACCCAAAAAACAGAATCATTTCAAATGATGCATCGGAACCTCATCCTATTCACCGTTATTCTTTTCTTATTTGCAAACGCAACCGCGCAAACCGCAACGCCGGGCGCGGATAATCAAACGGCTGAAGCCGGCACAAAGCGAATGCAATGGTGGACGGATGCAAGGTTTGGCATGTTTTTACATTGGGGACTTTATTCCGAAGCCGCGGGCGACTGGAAGGGAAAACCTTACCGGGGTAACGAGCATTTTATGCTGTACGAAAAAATTCCCTGGAAAGAATACGGATCCGTACTGGGCCACCGCTTTAATCCTCAAAAATTTGATGCAGACGCCTGGGTACGCATGGCACGGGACGCCGGTATGAAATATGTGGTCATCACGGCCAAGCACCACGATGGTTTTGCCATGTACAACTCCCCTTCAAGCGATTATAACATTGTAAAGCAAACACCGTTTGCCAAAGACCCCTTAAAAGCTATTGCCGCTGCCTGCCAAAAGTATGGCCTCAGGTTCTGCATCTATTATTCCCTGGGCAGGGATTGGCAGGATCCGGATGTACCCACCAATTGGCCGGTAAAAGGCGGCAGAAGCAATACCTGGGATTATCCGGATGAAGATGCGAAAGTATTAACCCGCTATCTTGAACGGAAAGTAAAGCCCCAGTTACGGGAACTGCTAACACAATATGGCGAAATAGGCATCGTTTGGTTTGACACCTTTGAGCTGGTTACGCCCCGGCAAAGCGAAGCGTTAAAAAAACTGGTATTGTCCATTCAACCCAATTGCATCGTAAACAACAGGATCGGCGGAGGCTTTGGCGATTATACCGTAATGGAACAGGAAATCGGCAATGCCATCCGAACCCGGCCATGGGAATCATGCATTACCATGAGTGGCATGTGGGGATATAACCGCTACGATTCTGTATGGAAAAGCCCGGAACTATTGGTACGCCAGCTAACAGAAATTGTGAGCAAAGGTGGAAATTACTTACTGAATGTTGGCCCGAAGGGTGATGGCAGCTTCCCCGATCAGGCAATCACAAGGTTATCCGTATTGGGAAAATGGATGCGGATAAACGGCGAAGCCATCTACGGAACAACGCCATGGAAAACGGCGGGTGAGCTCCCTGACACTATTGCGATAGCAACGCATACTGCAGCCAGCAATTCCATGAAGGATGTATTGAATGATGCCACTTCAAAACATATATTTCCTGAAATACGGTTTACAGCAAAAAAAAATGTGGTCTATGTTTTTGCCAACAGCATGCATGAAAAACAGGTTGCAGTAAAAGCCCTGGGGAAAGCATCCGGAGAAAAAATAAAATCGGTTTCAATGCTGGGCTCCGGTAAAAAAGTAAAATGGCAGCAAAAAGCAACCGCATTGATATTGCCTTTACCCCCATTAACCAATACAAATGTTAATGTAAACGTGTTTAAAGTAGTTTTGGAAGAACAAGTTTCAAATACCAAACGCCAAATAATAAATTAAGAATACTCACTGATGCATGCCGCAACAGATGATAACTATCCCCGCCTGTGCATGAACACCAAGCCCTGGCATACCGAATATTCGTGCTGCAGGAAAGCGGCAAGGGCCGCATGCATTTTTCCGTTCCTCTATCGTTCGGTGTTTCCCCGAACTATTTTCCCGGAACCAATCCCCGGTTTTCCAGCAAGGGTGTAATACTGGGTTCTTTTCCCCGGAATGTTTTATACATCGCCGCCAGGTCTTCCGAATTCCCTTTGGAAAGAACCATTTCCCGGAACCGTTGTCCGTTCTCCCGCCTGAGCCCGCCGTTTTCCATAAACCAGGCATAGGCATCATGATCCAGCATCTCTGCCCAGCTATACGCATAGTAGCCCGCGGAATAACCGTTGGCCCATATATGTAAAAAATAAGAAGAGCGGTACCGTGGAGGAATATACGCTATGAGAAGACCGTTCTTTTGAAGTGCCGCCTGTTCAAATGCATCCACGTCCGTAACCGCGCTGTCCGAGGCTGCAAGCAGGTGCCACTGCATGTCGAGCTTTGCCGCCGCCAGCAATTCGGTCATGGCATATCCCTGGTTAAAAGTTGCCGCATTCCTGATCTTGTCAACCAATACCTGCGGGATGGTTTCTCCTGTTTTATAATTGCGGGCATAATGCTTCAACACGGTTGAATCGAGCGCCCAGTGCTCATTGAACTGCGATGGCATTTCCACAAAGTCGCGGGCCACACTGGTTCCGGATAAGGATGGATAGGTTTGATTGGCAAACAGCCCATGCAGGGCATGGCCAAATTCATGAAACATCGTGGTTACATCGTCAAAACTCAGCAATGCCGGCTGCCCTTTTACCGGTTTGGCAAAATTGCATACGTTTACGATCACCGGCCGGGTATTGAGCAGCTTCGACTGTGTTACAAAATTATCCATCCAGGCCCCGCCGTTTTTGTTGTCCCGCTTAAAATAATCACAGTAAAACAGGGCCATGGGCGATCCGTCCTGGTCAAATACTTCGTATACCTTTACATCTTCCTGATATACGGGCAGGTCGGTACGCTCTTTAAATGTAATGCCATATAATTGAGTAGCCGCGTAAAACACGCCGTTCTTTAACACGCTGTCCAGTACGAAATAGGGCTTTATCACCGATTCGTCCAGGTCATATTTTTCTTTGCGCACCTTTTCCGCATAAAAATCCCAATCGTAAGGCTCCAGCGCGGAAGTGTCTTTTTCCCGCTGCTTCATTGCCTTTATATCCACCGCTTCTGCGGCTGCTTTAGCGAGCGCCGCCGGCACCAGTTTCCCTAAAAATGCATTCACCGCCTGGGGTGTTTTTGCCATCTGATCCTGCAGCTTCCAGGCAGCATAATCAGAAAAGCCCAGGATCCGCGCTTTTTCCTGGCGGATGGCAGCGATCCGCAATATGTTTTTACGCGTATCGTTCGAATCGCCCCGCTCCGCTCTTGTCCAGGAAGCCTCGAAAAGATTTTTACGCGTGTCCCGGTTACTAAGCGATTGCAATGCCGGCTGCTGCGTGGTATTGATCAGCGCAAGCAGGTAATTTCCTTCATGATTGGCCTTTTTTGCGGCTTCTCCCGCCGCCTGTATCTCGGCATCGGATAACCCTGCCAGTTCCTGGGGCGTTTTTACAATCAGTGCACCGGCCTTAGCTGCGGCCAGCAACTGGTTGCTGAACTTTGTGCTTAATGTTGCTTCTTCCTCATTTAATTTTTTCAGCTGCGCCTTGGCCGAATCAGGAAGTGCCGCCCCGTTCATCACAAATTTCTGGTGATAATATTCTACCAGCCGCCTGGATTCCGGATCCAGCTGAACCTGGCTCAGTTTTTTATAGATGGTATCGATCCGTTCATACAGCCGCCTATTCATATAAATAGAGTCTCCGTGCGCTGAGAGGCGGGGCGCCAGCGCCTCCTGGATCTTTTGGAGATGATCATTGGTATTGGCACTGGTGAGTGCATTGAACGCACTGTTCACCCGGTGCAGCAGCCGGCCTGATTTTTCAAGGGCAACCAGCGTATTTTCAAAGGTTGGGGCCGCCGGGTTCTGTGCAATACTGTCTACTGCCGCCATTTCTTCCTTCATTCCGCTGTCAAAAGCGGGCTCAAAATCACTTTCCCTTATTTTATCAAATGGTATGGTGTGGTACGGCAGCGTACTTTCCTCAAATAACGGGTTTATGGAAACTGAAGTGGTGTCGGGGGCTTTGCCAGGCATGTTACAGGAACTTAGGATTAAAAAAATGAAAAATACAAATAAGTGCTGCTTCATAAAATTTGTTTTAAATAAAAACGACGATGTGACCGTTATAACGGCACCGTTTTAATCTTTTTGTTCCGGGTTATTGGGAATATGAACTTCAAAGGTGCTTCCCCTGCCTTTTTCGGATGTTACCGTTACCGTTCCGTTCTGTTTTTCCAGTGCCTCTCTCAGAATAAAGAGTCCCAGTCCCAAACTTCCGGGCTGCGCTCCTTTAAAAAAGGGATCGAAGATCTTTGTAGCCTCTTCCACTTCCATACCGATACCGTTATCTGTAATGAGGATGCGGGCTTCCTCCGCAGTAGTAGTGATGCGGATGGCTACCTTTTTATCCGGTTCTTCCGGCCTTTGGCATTTGATGGCATTGGAAAGCAGGTTGGCAATCACGATCTCCACGCGAAACAGGTCTCCGTAAAACGCCTGCTGCTCTTCCACACCGATATCAAACGTAATACCCTTGGTACCATTGGATGTACGGTACAGGTCAATGAGTGAGTGTACCAGCGTTTCGAAATGAATTTCTTCCTGCACTGCTTTAAAGCGGGCGGTTTTATAGAACTGAACGGTTTGCGACACATAGTAATCCAGCTTTTGAATACAGGCATCCATCAACTTCCAGTAACCGCCGGAGTCTTCGATCCGTCCCTCCATCTTTACCAGGTCCAGGATGCCGGTTGCCGAAGCAATGGGCGCCCGTAACTCATGTGAAAGGCTGTATACAAACCGGTTCAGCCCGTCATTGGCTTTTTGCAGTTCGGTTATTTTTTCCTCAAGGTCGCGGTTCGCTTTATAATGATCATAGGCGTTCAGCACGCTGTTGTGTAATTCCAGTTCGTTCCAGGGCTTGGTAATATACCGGTAAATATCGCCCTGGTTAACTGCTTCGGCCAGCACTTCAATATCGGTATACCCGGTTAATAATACCCTTGGGATATGCGGAAAGCGTTCTTTTGTAATTTTAAAAAATTCAACCCCGGAGATCTCCGGCATCCGCTGATCGGATATCAGCACATGAATCTCCTCCCGCTCCAGGATTTCCAGCGCCACGGGTACAGATACTGCCGTAAAGATCTTGTACCGCGAACGGAAAGAAGCTTTAAAGGAGTTCAGGTTCTGCTGCTCATCATCTACATAGAGTACGTTAATTTCGGGTGCCATGTAAGATCTGTATTTTAACGAACGGGTAAACTAATTACAAAAGTAGTGCCTCTTCCTCTTTCCGTAAATACCTGAATCGTGCCATTATGCCGCTCTACAATGCCCTGAACAATAGCCAGGCCGAGCCCGGTTCCCGCACCAACATCTTTTGTGGTAAAAAAAGGATCAAATATTTTATTTTTTACTTCCTCCGTCATTCCCATCCCGTTGTCGCCGATGCTCACTTTCACCATCTGATCTTCCTCCCAGGTTTTTATGGTTAACACGCCCTGTTTGCCGTCTTCCTGGATACGTTCCAGGATCGCCTGAACCGCATTGGTAACAATGTTCATGATCACCTGGTTGATCTTTCCCGGTTCGCACTCAATCCTGGGGATGGCGCCCAGTTCTTTTATCAACTGGAAATTCTGGGGAAAACTGTTCTTTACCAGCAACAGGGTAGAGTCGATGCCCTCATTGATATCCACACGCTTCCAGTTGGCCTCATCTACCCTTGCAAAACTTTTCAGCCCCTTTACAATTTCAGAAGTGCGGCTTGCACCTTCTTTTATTCCGGAAAGCAGGATCGCGATCTCTTCATACACATATTCCAGGTCAATTTCCTTTTTAAACTTTTCGATATCGAGCAGTTGCGGCGGCACCTCTTTTGTAAGATCCAGCGTTTCGTACCGGCGGATCACTTTTTGCAGATCCATTACATCGGCTTCCAGCGGACGGATATTTGAAGTTACAAAATTTATGGGATTATTGATCTCATGGGCAATTCCCGCGGTAAGCTGACCGAGTGAAGCCATTTTTTCATTTTCTACCAGTTTAGCCTGTGTATGCTGTATCTGGATCATCGCGGCCTTCAGTTCTTCGTTGGTATGTTGCAACTCTTCCGTACGGATCATTACTTCTTTTTCGAGGACGATGTTCTGTTCTTTTATCAATTGCTCATTTTCCCTGGAAACCCTTAACGCTTCCTTACGGGCCAGTTCTTCCTCCCGCCGATAGGTATTGATCTTATCTGCCAGGGCCAGGGAAAGCAATATGGCCTCCGCTGCCGATCCGATCTGCAGGGCGTAATAGGTAAGGTCATTATAGGGCAGCAATCCGGCGTTCCTTAATACGAAAATAATAACGCTGCATAAAAAAACCGTCCATGCCAGCAACAGGAATTTTGCTTCTCTTATTTTCCGGTAACTCAGGTTACTTAACATCACCAACACGTAGGCAGATCCGGCCGCTGCAACAAACTGCACGACCACCTGGGCCTCCTGCCGGAATTTCAGGATACAGAGTACAAAGGCCACGCAATAGGCCAGCTCTATAATCAGCATGCGCCGGTTCAGTTTTACAGACAGCTGTTTGAGATTCAGAAAATGCCGGATAAATTCAGCCGCGGCAATACCATTGAAGAACGGGATCAGCACATTTGCATAATCGTTAATGCCGGGAATGCCGGGCCACAAAAACCGGAAGGAATATCCCTGGAGCATGGCCTGGCTCAGCCCCACCAAAAGAACGTAGAGGATATAGTAAAAATAACTTTTATCGTTGGTTGAAAAGAGCAGGAAAAAGTTATACAGGAACATCGCCAAAATCAACCCGGTGTACAGGCCGAAAACCAGGTCCTTTAAAGCAAGCCCCTCCTGGATCGATTTAATGGTACCTACTTCTATGGGCACCAGTATCTGTTCGGACGCGTAGAGTTTGATATAAATAATCTGCTCGCTGCCCTTATCCATTGTAACATTAAACAGATAATTCTGATTTTTATTGGCCCGGCTGCCGAACGGTTCTTTTTCAGACATCATCACCGAGTCGATCAATGCTCCGTCTGTTTTCATAGCATAAAACACCACTTCATCCAGGGTAGGATGGCTCAGCGAAATCAACAAACGGGTAAAATCGGTATTGTTCCGTACCCGGATCCGCAACCAGAATACGGAGTGACTGATGAAGAAATTAGGTACCTGCCCTTTATACGATTGAAAAGGCATCTGGGTAACCGATGGAAAGCTGTACTGGCCTTTTTGGTCCTCCAGGTATTCAATCTGCGCATGGGTAACCAGGTATGTTTTTTTACTGTCGTCGATACTGGTTACCTGCTGCCCCTGCGCACGTATAATAAAAAAAGATAAAAAAAGTATAGTTATCAGCTTATGCATGCTATTAGCCGGTTATATCCAGTTGGTAGTCGATCATCAATTGTCCTTTGGGGCCATCTTCCGGCGTTTGCTGCACCGGATGCTCCAAAATATTATAGATCCTTTTCCGTTCGTTTTCATCGGCTTTGGAAAGCACCGGGCAATCATTAATAGCCATCGCCGTGGCAATAAAGTCATCCTTCGGGTAGAAGAAATTTCCTTTATTTCCCAATGATGTTTCGATTTCCGCGCCCATTCTTTTGCCCATGCGCACGGTAATGGGCGCTGCCAGGAACAGCACTTTTGTAGATTTCAGCATACAGGCAACCGCTACTCCGGCACGGCTCATGAAAAAGCTGCCGATACCCCATCCGACCACTTCCGTCGAATTCCATAAACCACAGATCTCCGAAACACCGGGTTGTTGGGCCATGGCATGTACAGACGGATCATATTTGCTGATCGCCGTTTCAATGGGCAACTGCAGCTTTCCGTCTGCCATTTGCACCCTGGCTCCGCCATAAACCTTGGTTCGTTCTTTATCTTCGGCTACGATCACAAATGTATTGTCATGATACATCCAGTCCTGGTTACTTGACGTAATGGCAACAATACCGAAATGTAACTCAAGCAGCCGACGATGACCTTCGATAAAATTCAAACACGTAACGGAGTCTGTAGTAGCTCTGAACGCTCTTATTACAATTTCCAATGGTCAGATCTTATTTTATTAAATCATTAAAATCAATATAATACCGGCCGGAATTGTGGATCTCTGATAGTAAAATCCTTCTACAGGTATCCGTCACCATGGCTCCGCCCAGAGCTACGGAGGATGCAAGTTGTGGCCAGGCATTGATTGTTTTTCGCATTTCACCAAGTGACATCTTCATCCTGTCGGAAATTTTTGAAAGATCAAATATCTTGCCCAGAATAACAATTTTTTCTTCATTTGTTAATCCTTTCAGCTTCGCGGTATCCATTCCCTCGTCTATACTGCCATGGAATATGGGCCTTTCGGGCTCCAGGTCAAACCGTTCCACATCAAGCATACCCCGGTCGTTGGTATCCATTACCACCGGAATCCCCAGGGAGCGCGCTTTTAAACGGCTGGAAATTTTCACATCAATGCCGTCGCATTCCTCTACAAGAATATCGATTTTGCCATTCTCCAGGAAAAATGCCTCCAGATTGTCTTCCGTAATGCCTTCGGTAAAGCATAATACATCCAGGAAGGGATCCAGTTCTGCTATTTTCCGCGCGGCTAAAATAGCCTTGTTCAGCCCGATATCCTGTACGCCAACGTTCAGCCGGTTCATATTACTCAATTCGATGGAATCAAAGTCTGCCAGGTGCAGGGCGCCACATACCCGCTCCATGGCAAGCGTCTGGGCAATGGCCTGCCCTACAGACAGCCCGATCACCCCGATTTTTTTCGACCGTAACACTTCCCGCTCCTCCGGCGTTATCTTATAGGTGTTCCTGCTGGTTCGCAGTGCCACAAAGGCTTCTTCATCCAACAGGTGCACCAGTTTTTTCGACCAGGGGTAATACACCCATACCCCATATGTTTCTGGTGTGTGTGTTCCCAGAACTTCCGCTATAAAAGGCGCGGGATCCTCTCCCGTGTTTAACTTCGTAAGGTAACAAATCTTTACATATTCGTGAAGCTGACTTAAAATCTGGTCATGAACTTCCAGGTCTTTTACGGTTTGCTGCAGTTGTTGGAGTAATTTTTGATCTTCTTGGTTATATACCCTGAAAAACAGGGGTCTGTAGGTTTTACCGGGATCCGATAATACCTGCAACAAGGCTGATTCTCTAGCCGTTGCGTTTTTTTCCATAAATATTAAGTAATTTTGAAGTTATACACATATAAACATAAACACAAACTTACACAAATATTAATTCCAAAGAAATTATGGAACAAAGTCTTCAGTATTCAAACGTTTTGTATGTTGATGACGAATTGCATAACCTGAATTCATTTAAAGCATGTTTCAGGCGAGATTTTTCCGTCTTCACCGCACAAACAGTAGACGAAGCCTTGCGGATTTTGAAGGAGCAGGAAATCCATCTGATCGTCACCGACCAGCGGATGCCGGAAACCACCGGTATTGAGTTCCTGGAGTCAATTATAAAAGACTATCCGGATGCTGTCCGCATGTTGCTTACCGGTTATGCCGATATTGATGCCGTTGTAGATGCCATCAATAAAGGCCGGGTTTTCAAATATATACAGAAACCCTGGGAAGAGGCCGTTTTAAGAAAAACCATCCAGGAAGGCCTGGAGCTTTATGCCCTTACTCGTGCCAACAAAAAGCTCACCGAGGAGCTGGAAGAGAACAATAAACAAATGGAATTCTTACTAAGACAATCGCTTCTTTCCTGAAGTTTTTAGTATTTTCGCTCCTAAACCGCTGATTCCCAATTTTATTATACCGGACTGCCCCTCCTGTTTCGATTGTAAAAGCCAATTTTGGCTGGTTATTTGTGTTTTTACAACCAGCAGGAAAATGTTGCTGTCTGGCAATGTAGATCAGGAAATCTGCGAATGGATCCTATTTTAAAACTATAAATGTACATGATGAAAAAATGCGCGTTGCTGTCAGTTTTTTTGTATACTCTTCTTTCCGCCCATGCACAGGACCCGGCCGGGGCCCAATCCCTGAGGGATAAAGTGCTAGATGATATTCAGAAAAATTTTACTATAAAGACAAAATCGTTCGACTCAACCGTGTCGCAGCTGGACCAGCGTATGTCGGCACTGGACAAATCGATCAACGAATCCAAGGATGTAAGGGACAAAGCAGACAAACTGGTACTGCGGGTTCAGGCGGTGGAGGAAAAACAAAAAGCCATTGAGCAGAATGAGCTGAATATTTTCCAGGCCAATTACCAGTCGGCCATGGTCAACCTCATTTCCATGGAACGCGAGATCAAACCACTGGTACTTTTTAATTCCACAAAGGCCTTTTTTAATTCCTTAAGCGAAACGGGCAACCCGATGAACTACGAAGGATATACAAAATGGTATAACGCTTACGCCGCATTTGTAAAAGAAAAGAAAGCCGAGAGCCCTGTACTGAACGTAACCAGCAACCTGCTCAATTTTGCCAGTGGTTTTGCCAAGGGTGTTCCGGTTACAGGGCCCATCACTTCTGCGCTTTTCTCCAGCATGACCACCTATATCGACAATATCGGCAAAAAGGAAAAGGCCCTGAAAACCCAAAGCGAAGAGATGCTGACGCTTACCATGAAGATCAGCCAGTTTAATTTTGATAACGGCCAGATCGAAAACGAATGGGAAGCCATTACCACTGAATTACAGGATCTGCAAAAAAAATACGACAAGTCACTGAAGGAAAACCTGGGCATCATCAAGGTATCCCAGGCTGATTTTGACAATAATTTTTCCCGGCAGAATGATGCGGAAAGACGCTATCAGTACCTCACAAGGGTAAGGGATGAGGCCGCCCGGTTTGTAGCCAATGAAAAAAAGAACAATCCCAAAGAATGGCGCCAGGCGGCCTATGTTCAGATGAATGATGTACAATCGTTAAAACAACGGTTCGGCCAGGTCACCTTCCGCATCAGTCAGAATCTTTTAAAATATAAAGAGCTTTTTGATAAATACCGGACGGACCCGCAGCTGGGAAGCCGGATCAAGGATCTTGAAATTAAAATGAAAGACCTGCAGGAATCATTTGATAAAACATTTGACCCGCTGGAGTATATTAACTCCGCAAACAGGATGTATAAGGTGTGAGCATTCAGACTTCAGATTTGAGATTCGAGATACCGGATTCGAGATACCAGATTTGAGATACCAGATTTCAGACTTGAGATTTGAAATTCGAACCTTCGGATTGAGATAAATAGCTGATGGCGGGCGGGGCTGCTCCTGTGGCTTCCAGCGATCGTTTCCGGCGGATGCCGGCCCCATACATGCCTGAGGCCAGATTCCGGTATAAACCCGCCGCCAGGCAATCTCTTTAACGCTCAAATCCGGAGTCCGGGATCAATATCATTTCGTTATGGCCGCAGACGCGCAGATATTGTAAAGGCTGTAACAGTACTCAACTATACCGCGGCGAAAATGCCGCAGGCGCAATCAGCATATCTGCGGCAATTATGAAACAATCGCTTAAGTAACGATATGATATATCGAATCTAACCTCTCGAATCCGGTATCTCAAATCTCACGAACCAGCCCTCACTCCAACGCCTCCAGCAATTGTTTTCTTATTTTCCGGAAATACCGGATGCTGTTATCGTAATCGTTAAAATTCAGGACCAGGTCGTTTACAAAACGTTTCGCTTTTGCCGGGTCCTTCCGCTCCATCATTTTCAGCAGTTCGTAATCGTAGATACCATCGCGCATCGCCTCAAACCGGATAGACGTGTATAGCTTTTTATAACCGGGATATACAATATTGGCATCGCCTGCAGGTAGTTTGCCACCATCCCTGGAAGCATCGTCCCGCAACGGATCCCTTCCGCCCCAATAGTTGAGTCCCCAGTGCAGATAGCCGGTAGCCCCGTACTTATAATTGATCCAGTGCAGGTAACGGGTCTGGATCAGCGGCTGCTCGATAAAACGGTTGGCATAATTGCCCCGCGGGCCTACACAGGTATAAAACCATATTTCCTTCCCGTTTTTCTTCAGCTCCTGGTAAAAGGCGTAGTCCTTGTGGTATACATCCAGCACCGGTACCCATATATCAATTCCATCTTTCAATTCTTTTGAGGTCAGTACCGCATCCATGATCTTTACACCGGGCAGGTATTTCCGCACATAATCGCTGATGGCCACATAGGAAGACGCATTCTTTGCCGTTGGTTCATCGGAAATATGCTGCATATATTTTCCCAGCCATCCTTTTTTCTCAAGATGCGCTTTCAGGGCCGGCAGGAACTGGTTGAGAAAGTTCTGGGTCCGGCTATCGGTTACCGGCAACAGCACGGAACGCATGCCGGACAGGCTGATAGATGGGTTGGGTGCCTGTTTCAGCTTCCTTGTTTCCGCATTATCTTCCAGGGGCACTTCTACGAAAAACGGATCGTCCCAGGCGCCGGACCTCCACGCCAGGTGCCCGCCCTCGATCCGTTTGAGCGCTCCGGCCTCTTCAAACAATCCCGCCTCTTTATCAAAGTTGGAAAAGTCGAAGGTATATTGTCCGTTGTGCAGCGTATACCGTGTATTCCATGCTGCATAAATCCGATGTACATTCTGATTGTGCCCCGCCATCATAGCAGCGTGCACCTTTAGCAGCTCCCAGTACAGCGGTGAATATAATACTACCTTATTCCCTTTATTCAATAACTCCAGCGATACCGGGCTGAAATGCGCAGACCAGTTGCTGATCCACAACGAGGTTTCCGGCACTTTTACGGGATATACCTTAACCGGAATGGTGCGGCGGAACTGTTCCTTTTTTCCGTTCGCAAGCCCGCTTACGCTTACCTGCACCCGGTAGATACCGGCCACCGTGTTTGCAGGTATGGGTACAGATATCCACAGCGGATTGATCTCGCCCTGAGACAGGTTGAGCAAAGTATCATCTACGATCGGGTCCGGAAAGTACCCCGAAACCGAATGCAGCAGGTCCTTGGAAGCCGGCGTATAGCTGCGCCCCACCGGAACGTAGGTTACCCAACCCGTTTTTGCCGCAAGCGCCGGTAGCGTACCCGGTAAACAAACGGCTAGAGCTGATAAACCCCGCAGGGGCCGGTTGGCCCTTAACACCAATTGAATGGATGCCGTTTCACCAGCGGCGGCCCGGATGGTATCATCTGTAAGCGGCGGGAAATACGCGCGTTCTTTAAACACTTTTTCCAGTGCATCTACCTGGTAAAGATCGGCACCGCTTTGACCATACCCTTTCAAAAAGGCAACCATAACTGCCAGTAATCCTAATTTCCTGATCATATATTTTTAATTGACACGTTTAATATATTGATAAAATTTATTAGTCACTTTCTATGCCCTTTAGCCCGTCCATCCAACGTCACTGCATCTAATACCAGCGATTTTTCAACAGAACGTTGTTCATCCTGTATTAAACATCCACTCATGTATCTTTAAAACAACCGTTTATCTTCTGTTTCCGTGATCTTTTTTACCAGTTGCTTGTACAGGTTAAGATCCGGCTGACCGGTATGCACGGGTTCCTCCAGGAACCGCTTTCCCCACTGAACCCGGTCTGCTTCTTTTTGGCCGGAAGCCCATTTATTAAACAGTGCGGCCGCTGCTTCCTCCCGGTTCAGCCAGTTTAGCGCCGCCACCTGCACCAATGCATTTACGGAGCCGGAGGGTTGATCTGCCCCGGAAAGCTGTTCCATCAGAAGACGTCCCTCCCGTTCTTTTTTCATGGCCAGTTTAATAATCCCTTCAAAAAAAAGCTCCAGCCGGTTGTCTATAAGATCATCATAAGGCTTACCTGATCCCATATTCCGGGGCCATAATGTAGCCTTGTTGACATACTGCAGGGCGGTGGCATATTTTTTCCCCGCAAGCATTTCCAACGCCAGCATCAGTTTTGTTTCTTCATACAACCGCCGTCCTTCACCGGCACCTTCAAAGGGCAGTATCGTCAGCCGCTGTAATACTTCGTCTGCCTGCCGGTACCGGTCATTCCGCATCAGTGCGCGTACATATAACATTCCGTTTATATAATCAGCGGGATGGTTTTTAAAATAGGGCTCGATAGTTTGTAAGGCCGTTTTATACGAACCTGCGGACAGATGGAATCGTGTCAGGTAGTTCTGATACCGCCAACCGCTGTCCACTTTAGCGGCCAGTTGCAGGTCCCTGAGTTGTAATGCCGCGTGCTCGCCCAACGATGCCCTTACAATGTAAAGAGGGGCAAAGCCGACGGGCTCGCTGATACGGTTCAGTACTGAACGTGCTTCATCCCGGTTGTTTTTTGCCAGCTGCAATAGCGCCAGCAGATACACCGGTTTCCAGCTTTTTGTTTGGCTGATGGCCCAGTCAAACACCGGTTTTGCTTCTTCCCGGAACGGGAATACAAAATCCGGGTCCGCAGCAATGGCTTCCTTCAGATAGGTTGCGCCGGCCGGCCGGTCACGGTTGAGGTACGCCTGCCAGTAGCGGATCTCATTATGTTGCGGAGCCAGCAACAATAATCTCCGGGCTTCTTCAATACAGCCCAGTTGCTCGTACCAGATCGCCAGTTCCAGATAGGTTTGGTAAGGCAGTTCACTGCGGATGCTGCCGGTAAAGGCTTTTTCATTTTCAGGCGTAGGCGCTGCAAGAAACGTTTCAAACAGCAGGAAATGATTCAGCGGTTCGGCCTCCATTATACGTTCCGCCACTTCGTGGTTGTTGTTTCCTTTTATACGGTTGACCAGGTACTGCAACTGCAATCCTTCAACATTGTACCGGTTTTGAAGCAGGGCTTTCTCCGCATACGTTGCCGTTCCGGCCAGGTCTTTCCGGAGAAAGCAGATCCTGCTCATTGCCGTATAAGCGGCACTCCGGAACTCCGTGGTAAGTACAGCTACGTTCAGTCCGTCTACCGCATCATTCATTCTTCCGGTTTTTAATGCCGCCAATGCATAATAATAATTGGCGGCAGCATCATAGGTATCGATGCTCAGCGCTTGTTTAGCGGTATAAAAAGCAGCATCATATTGCATCCGGTTATAAAGTAACTGCGATAGCAAGGTAAGGGCCGGTACATAGTTTTTATTTTTATCCAGCGCCTGCCGTACTTTTTGTTCTGCCTCCGTATAATTTCTCAATCCTGCCAGGTCTCTCGCATACAAATAGCATCCATAGGCATCCTCCCAGTTAAAATCAGCCGGGGCAGTAAGCGGCCGTTGCAATGCTTTATCATCCACCGTCCAGGTATCAGCACCCAGGCTGATGGTGGCGGTTTTCCATTGCTCCGGCAACAATCCTGTTTCCATTTTTTTTGCCGTCAGCGGCTTCAGGTCTGCCCATCCGGCATACAACACCCTTCCGTCCGCATCCCGGATATACAGGGTATCCCGAACGGCTTTCAGCGGGGAAATGGTGAGCAGCGTACCGTTTACATGTACCACCCCCATATCATTGGCATCGGTAACCCCACCGGTACCTGCAAAGGGATACCAGTATTCCGTCCATTGATCGGTACCATAGGGTATGAACTGTGTTTGTTTAAACGGCGTTAAGCTGCTGGGTATGGAGTTTTGATTAAACAAACGCCCGCTCTGCATTTCCACGTACTGCCCGTCTTTATCGGTTAGCAATTCCTTCCAGATATCGCCCTGGTCGCTCAATGCCCAGGAGAACATTTTACGGCCCAGTTTTTCATCACTGGCAGTATAATGCAGCATACCAAAATCTTCCGCCTTCCAATGCGCTCCAAAATAGGGTTTACCGCTATTGATGATATGAAAGGATTTAGAGCCGCCATAATCATTCGCTTTCCATTGTGAAATATCCTTCCCGGCAACGGAATCATAAGGCCATTGAATGCGCTCCCCGGAATGGCCAATGGCTGCGGTTCCCGGGTAAACCAGTTGCAGATCGTTCTTTGCGGGAACCGCAGCGTTGGACCATTGATAATAGGGTTGCTCAGCAGCAGTGGCGTTGAACCAGGAGGAACGGGTGGTAAAGCAGGCCTTATCCTTTTCAATCTTTATTTCCACATTCCACCGTGTGCGGGTCAGCAGCTCCAGGTATCCGATCGTACAGCTCACGCTGCCATCTGTTCCGGTATGCAACCGGTAATCAACCGGCGTTGCGGTATTGGGTGTATGCCCGATAATGCCATAATTAAACTCTACCCCGCCACTCGTCCAGGGACCGCGCATGGCAATGTCCCGGAACTTTACTACATTATTATTGTACAAAAAATAGCGCTGATGTATTTTATCGTAGGCAGACCATATCTTGCCTCCGATCTCGGGAAATACCTCCACCCGGATGTAATCATTTTCGAGCCGCACCACCTTCCACTCCTTCTGAACCGGTGTGGCAGCAAAACCATCAAAGCGGAAATAAGGATATATTTTACCAAATGACGGTACCGGGTTCGGGTCCGAAAACGGATAGGTACTATACATCCTTATTTGCTCGCTAATGGTTGCATTGCGTTGTGCCGCTGCCGGCAGGAAAAAAAACAACAGGGCGGTCATACAGAAGCAAGCTCGTTTCATGTTTCTTTTTTTCGAATTTATCGAATCTTAACCGAAGACTCCCATGCAAACGTTTGTCTTCATGTTTTATCTGCAGACGCCTGCTGCTCCATTTGAACACCCCGGGGAGGCCTTTCTGCTAATTACTGCCCGGAACCGGGGTTTGTATACCCGTTTTTACCGGCGTTCCCAATACCGGTGTATGGCCGTCATACCAGGTAAACTCCTGTATCCTTGCTGTGCGCCCGCCATAGGTATTTTGTTTTACGCTCTTGGCGTGATACGCAACCCACCACTCGGTGCCTGCGGTGAAAAAACTGCAATGCCCAGGGGAATATACGGAGTTGGTAACACTGGTCTGAAAAACCGGGGAAGGATGCTTCACCCAGTCGGCCGGGTTATCCGGATTACCACCCTGTTTTAAAAAGATCCTTCCCAGGCAATACTTATCCGGACTGTTCGTTCCGTTTGCAGAGAAATAAATAAACCAGATGCCCTGTGCATCCTTTCGGAGAAATTCCGGAGCCTCGTTTACCGGCCCATCCGCCTTTTCCCACGCATAGGTAGGTTGTGCCAGTAATTTGATCGTTGCAGGATCAACCCGCTGGGGATAGATCAGCTTCCCATAATAAATGCGCATGACCCCATCGCTGCCACGGCCGGTCCACAACAGCCATTTCTTTGATCCGTCTGCCGTTTGCATAATATTGGGATCAATGGCAAAGCTGTTAGGCATATTTTCCATCGGATAGGGTTCCGTCCAGGTTTGATCCGTGGGATCTGCGTGCGTGTTTTTCATCATGTAGATCCGGTGCCCGGCATCATCGGTTTTGGTGGCCGTAAAATACAGGTACCAGAAGCCGTTGATACGGTGCAGCTCCGGAGCCCAGATCTGTTTCAGGCCGTAAGCAGCACCCATAAATAAGGTGGTTACAGTGCTCCATTGCACATAGGCCGGGTTGCTTACTTTACGAATGCTCAGCCGGTCGCCCTCCGAAAAAAAGTAGTAATAATTACCCAGGGCATCCTTTTCCGGATAGAAATACGGATCCGGCTGGTCGCCCGCAAAAAGCGGATTATAGAAATATTGTGTGGCAGCCGCAAGCGCTGTCTTTGCGGGCACTGTACCGGCCGCGGAGGTTTTGGTTTCCGGTACGGCATCCTTACGGGAACAGGCGGTGAACAACATTGCAGCAGCTGCAATGGCCATGAACGTTTTACATGTTTTCATACATTTTTGATTTATTGGTTTTAAGAGAAAATGTGTAGCCGATAGTGCTTGTACGTATACATCCATCGTTCACGTTCCCTTTCACGGTTCTGCCATTCACCAATTCCAAAACAATACCTACGTTTCCGCACCGTTATTTTTTCAGGTACAGGCCAGCTAAGAACCTGTGGAGCAGACAGCTGTGATTGAATCAACCATAATATGTGGTTGCCTTTGACATCATATGACGTCATTGCCCAACATAAGGGCCGGCGGGTACTGATCAAAAAAATAAAAATGGAGCAATCATTAAACAATCTTCATTGTTTAATGATTCATATCCGGTAACCGCGTAAAACAAGCAAACGCCGTCAAAATCTTTATAAAAATCCTGCCGGAATCAGGTGGCAGCCAGGGTTGATCATTAAACGGCTGAAACATAGCTTTTCTCCGGCGTTCCTGGAACGCCTTTTCAATTCGTTATCCTTGTTGTATGAGGCTCAAAAGCCACTTCGTGTAGCAGGTACAGCTGATCGGGGCAGACATCAATGTAAACCGGCTGCCTCCTCTTTTGCCGGTCGTACAAGTCTACGCGATCATTGCGTATTCGGCACTCCTGCTTTTTCGCAACGATGCGCCTTTAAGTTCCAGCCGGTGTGCCTGGTGTATGATCCGGTCAAGAACCGCATCTGCGATCGTTGGATCTCCAATGATATCGTACCATTTACTTACCGGTACCTGCGACGTAATGATCAGGGCGCTCTTTCCATGCCGGTCTTCTATAATCTCCATCAGTGCTGTACGGCTTTGCGCATCAAGTGGCTGCAAGCCAAAATCATCCAGTATCAATAACTGCTGCCGTTCGATGCGGCCGATCTCCTTGTTATAGGATTCATTGATCCTGCTCATTTTAAGCATAGAAAACAACCGGGATGCATTATGATACATAACCCTGTAGCCCATGCTGCAGGCATGATGGCCCAGCGCGGAGGCGATATAGCTTTTACCGATACCGGCACTGCCCGTAATCAGTACACATTCGGCCCGGTCTATAAAACCACAGTCCGAAAGCTGCATCATCTGGCGATGGTCGAGGTTACGGTCGCCATGATAATAAATATCTTCTATTTCGGCTTTGTACCGGAACCGGGCATTTTTTATCCGCTGCCCGATATGGCGGTTCTGGCGGTCATTCCACTCTGCCTCCACCAGCTGAGCAATAAGCTCATCGGGTGAGCAGGCGCCGGATTTGGCGGCTTCCAGGCTGGCCTTAAACGCCCGGTGCATGCCCAGGAGTTTCATCTCCTTCATTTTGTTAAGTGTTGCGGCATTCATAATCTGTATTATTTAAATGTTGATAACCTAGAAAATTGTTGCCCATGGGCGGTATCAAAGTCGCTATTTGTCCTGCCCTCCCACCGGGGTCGTTCCGGTATCTTAAAAAGTGATCCACAATAGATGCTGATTCACCGCAGCAGACAGAACACCGTTTGTTTAAACGACTTTTGACACAACCAAGATTTCTGAAACTATTTATACAGTGCGTATCCGGTTGCCCAACACCCCATAACAAGCGTATTCCCGCGGCGATGTACCTCCGCGCCACAGCCCAAAACCGTACCTGCCGGATCATCACCGCCAGGATATGCGCCCGTTACCCCAGATCCTTCAAGCGCGCAATCGTTATTTTTTCTAATGAATGCCCTATACACTTACCATTATCCCAAAAGCAACAGCCAGGGAATGCTTCCTCAAAACATGAACGGCGATCATCAACCTGAACAGATCCGCTGCAGATCGGCCGCTTTATTTGCATGCGTCCATAAACCGGATCACTTTGATTATATGATCATTTCCTGCAACGCTTAAAAATGTTCCTACGCTGCCCCGAAAGAAGCGCCACGGTTTACCGGAACTGCGCGCTGTATAACTTCCTTAAAAGTGCATCTTCACTATTGCAATGGAAGCATTGTTCCGCGCCGGCATCTGCGATCACTTTTTCATAGACCATACTCGCATCCGCTTCAGCACTGCGTTACAGACAATACGGCATACATACGCATTCAAGGCAGCCGCAGGTTGATCCTGCTTTTATGTTCCCAGATCTTTACAAACACTCCCTGCAGCACATCTCCCGCAAACTGACGGTCTTTATAAGGGATAACATATAGGAATATAATTGCTGATGGTATTGGTTATAAATCGCAACGAACGCCTTCCCATCACCGTTTTTCAGTTGCATCAGCAGTCGATCGTCCAATAACATCTTACGCAAAATAACAATTTTATAAGAAACTGCCGAAAAAAAGTGTACGTACCCGTAAAAAACACCAAAGCACATTGAGGCTGTGTAAGATACTCATCGGGGAAAATACATTAAGGCCGGTCAGCCCCCCTTTCCGGTCCGGGAAAAGCAGGCTTTTTTAAAACGCCGGCCATAAAAAAACCGGATCTTAATGATAAAATCCGGTTTATACTATTCAATATTTTTGTAAAACCGATCCGGTCAGTACACGGGTACCAGATTCCGGTGCAGAACAGCACCGGAATGCGCAGGGTCCAGCTCCAGCACCTGGCCCAGGTATTGATCTGCCATTGCAGCGTTACCCAGCCCCAGGTATCCCAGCCCCATCAGGTAGTAGCAATGGATCCTGTTCCGCAGGTTCAGATCGTCATCAAAGATCATCAGGTCCGGCAGCGAGACTGCAAAAAAGTCGATCGTAACCGTATCCTTTAAATGCGTTTCCCCATAGCGGATCAGGTTGCGAAAACGTTGTATCGCCTCCTCCGGTCTTCCCAGTTTCTGCAATGCCATTCCCTGGTAAAAGATCTTATCGGGTTGCTGGTCATTGTAATAAATAGCAGGTGCGGGCTCCGAAAGCCCTACGGCAGCCTTCTCCCAGTAGATCTTTGCCGCGGGCAAATTGCCGCCGGCCTCCTCCATGCATCCGAGCCAGTAATCAATGTCATTCTCCTGCGCGCCATACAGTTTTCCTTCACCCAGGTTTGCCGGGTATTCCTGAGCCTTATGTAACAAACGTTCGGCCTCATCCAGATCGTTTTTCGCCAGTGCCTGTTTCGCCCGTTCTACGTGGATCAGCACATGCTGACCAGAAGTGCGGCCCTCGCCCCCCTCCCAGGGATGAAAATTCCGGGCTTTCAGCAGCTGGTTTGCTTCTTCAAACCGGCCCAGCAGGGAATGCAGCCCGATGTATTCGATATAAAGATCATCCCGCTCCCGTACCTGCTCCGGATATTGATTTAAATACGAAAGGCGCTGCTCCGGATGCAGGTTAAACCGCTTCTTCAACTGATCCAGTTCAAATAATATCCTTGAATCTGAAGGATCCGCATCAAATGCCTTTTGAAACAAACGGAGGGCTTCCTGTTTTTTACCAAACTTATTATAGTAGGCGATGCCGAGATTCCGGTTAGTGGTGGCAAAGCCGGGATTTATGGCCAGCGATTGCTCCCAGCAGCTGCGGGCAGAATCGTACAAACGTTTTCCATAATAAAAGTTACCCAGGTAATACAACGCTTTGTAGTCGCCGGGATTTAGTTCTGCTGAAGTTGCCAGCACCGCGATGTCTTCAATGCGGTTGGGAAATACGCCATCCGGATCCATCTTAAACGCATCTCCAAGCCATGCCGCAGCCTGTTCGTGCTTGCCGGATAAATAGTTGAAATACCCCAGGTAATAATATACCAGGGGGTCCTTTGTATGACCGGCGGTCATTGATAAAAATGTAATCGCATCTTCATACAAGCCCGCAACAGCATATTGCAGGGCCATTTCGACAAAAGAATAAGCCCGGTTGCGCATTTGCTGTTGAAGCAGCCTGCGTTCCGTTTCAGCAGCTCCGTCATTTCCCTGCTGCTGCAGGTAGCGGCACCACTCAAACCGGGCCGCAAAATCAAACACATCAATAGCCAGCGTTTCCTTTAACAAGGCGGCTGCCTCTTCCCAGCGCTGCAGCTGCCGTAATGCTACTGCTTTTATATGGCGTGCCTTCAGGCTGTTATAGTTTCTTAAAACGGATTTTTCTGCAAACCCCGCGCAAGCCTCCCAGTTATGCTGCAGCGCACGAATGTATGCCAGCTGCAGGTAAGCATTGTCCTGCATGGCGGCATTCCAGGCACTTTTATGCAGCCAGGCCGCAGCTTCTTCCAAACGGTGCTGGTAGCGCAAGCAAAGTCCCAGGTTATACAGTGGCTCACCATCATAAGGATTGGGGTTTTTTTGTGTAAGTTTTTCCGTTGCAGCGCGGAGATACGGCTCTGCGGTTTCAAACTGACCGCGGCGCAGGTACCATAGTCCCACGGCATTATTACAGCGCACATCTGTTGCATCCCGTTTTAATGCTTCACGGTAATAATCCAGCGGTGCATACGTGGCATGCCGGTATTGCTCCAGGTGCAAACCGGCCAGGTAGAGTTCTTCATTGGTAGTCAGTGCTTCGGGTTGCAATACAGGCTTTGCCGGATCGGGTATCGCCTCCGTATTGCGTGCTACCGGTGTATAGGCGATCAGCAACTTACCACCGGCATCCCGTACTTCTGCAACAAGCCCTTCGGTATCCGATGCATCTTTGATGGGAACCTGTTTTTCAAAACTCTTCCGGGGAGAGAGCTGTACCGTTTCTGAAAAAAGCAGATCCCCTGCCTGCATTAATTGTATCGTTACCGCCTGCTCCTTTGTTACGTACACCTGTACGGTGGCGGTATCTGCCACAACTTCCAGGTTTATCATGGCATCTATGGAAGCATTCTTTACATATCCGATGTTCTTATAGGGCATGAAGTACTGTTTGAATGTTCTTACTTCATTGGGCATGATCCAGCTGAAATCCGGCTGGTTATCGGTATATACCCCGCACATCAGTTCAAAATAAGGGCCGTCTTCATCGGTGAGCTGGCGGTCCCAGGCCTTGCCGAACGCGCCACAGCCCCAGGTCCATTGTTTTTTACCGGGACTTACATGATGATCGGCCACGTGCATGATACCCGCCTTTTTTTGATGATGATAGCCTCCTACAAAATTGAATGCACTGTTAACGGCCATATACGAAGTAGGCACGGGAATATTGGTATAAATTGAGATATCGGTACCCGGCGAATAGTCCACCTTATAATAGGTACCGGTTGCAATGGGAAATGAACTTACGTCCCTTTTTCCATGATCAAAGACCGCATTTACATCCGGGGGAAATACACTTTGATAATGTTCGTCTACCGCCACAGCCGGGTTGGCCCACCACAAAAAAGTTTGCGGAAACGGTGTGCGGTTATACAATTTTGCCTCCAGCTCAATATAGGCTTTATCAGCATAAAGGGTAAAACCCAGGGCGCACTTGGTTCCAAACATCTGCTCATACTCATTCACCCATACCGTTTTACTGCCGTCTTTATTTTCAACGATCTGAAAATCGGTTGCATCAAAGGTAGTGGGCCGGTGATGCTGCGGCCAGTTGAACTCGATTCCTCCGCTGATCCAGGGCCCCAGCAACCCCACCAGCGCCGGTTTAATAACCCGGTTATGGTACACAAAATGATAGTCATTTGTTTTATCATAGGCCATCTGTATCCTCCCGCCCAGTTCCGGCAGGATCATTACCTTCAGGTAATCGTTCTCCAGGTATAAAGCGGTCCATTCTTTTTCTTCCTTTTCATCGTATACTTTATCGATCACCTGGTACGGATATACCACGCCGCTGCTTCCCTGGTACACCCGTTTTTCCAGGAACATCGGGTTTTTGTCTGGATGGCCGGTTTTGTAAGTAGGAATCTTAACTACTTCCTGCCATGCTTGCACTTCCATAGTCATCTTTTTATAATTGTAGAACTTAAATTGTAGTCGTTATCAATGTCCGGAGAAAACAGTGTCCATTTCCTCCAGCGATTTTCCTTTGGTTTCTTTTACCCGGAATTTTACAAACAAAAATCCAAGCACACAGATACCTGCATATATATAGAAAGGCGTGTAGGTACCCAGTTTTTTTGCCAGTATCGGAAATGTAAACGTAAGTATCGCATAGGAAGCCCAGAGGGCCAGCACGGCAATGGAGGTAGCAGCACCTCTAACCTTATTCGGAAAAATTTCTGAAATGAGTACCCAGGTAACCGGAGCCAGGGACATGGCATATAACCCGATGGCAGCCAGCAGCGACCAGGAGGCAGCGGCTGATTGCTGTTTCAGCAAGGCGGCACTGATCACATACAGAATGGTTAGTCCGATTGCTCCCAACAACATCAGTGGTTTGCGCCCAAGTTTATCTACCTGCCACATGGCTATCAAGGTGCAAATCATATTGACCAACCCGATAAACACGGTTTGTTTCAGCTGATCATCCTGGCTAAAACCCACACTTTCAAAAATGTTTGCCGTATAATTAAATACTACGTTGATACCGCAAAGCTGCTGAAACACGGCCAACCCGATACCGATCATTAC
The DNA here is from genome assembly GCF_021044425.1 of Niabella pedocola. Classification (GTDB taxonomy): domain Bacteria; phylum Bacteroidota; class Bacteroidia; order Chitinophagales; family Chitinophagaceae; genus Niabella; species Niabella pedocola. The sequence continues at coordinate 488,455 of NZ_JAJNEC010000007.1, forward strand.
CACGGGAAAAACCGCGCGCTGGAATACATCCTTATAGCGCACCACGGTATCGCCGGCAACCGACCGGCGGATAGCCTTCAGCGTATCTGTGGCATAATCAGCGCCACCGATCTTTTTCAATATTTTTTCCGCAAGGGCAAGCTTGCCTGCCTTGGCCAGCCAGCGCGGGCTTTCCGGCAACCAGCAAACACCAAGTAAAAAAAGTGCAGCAGGTACGGCCCCCAGCCCCACCATCCAACGCCAGGCATCTGCACCTTCGTTCCGCAAACTATAGTTTACCAGGTTGGTAACAAAAATCCCGATTACGATGGTGAGCTGGTTGATTGCTACCATACGGCCACGCATATTGGCGGGCGCTACTTCTGCAATATACATGGGCGATAATACGGAAGCCATCCCTACTCCTATGCCCGCAGCAAAACGCGCTGCAATGAATACGGCGCTGTTGTGTGAGAAGGCCATCGCCAGTGAAGAAACAAAAAATACCGCGGCGGCCAGCATCAATCCGCGCCGGCGTCCCCAGCGATCGGAGATCCTGCCGGCCAGCAAGCATCCTGCAATACAACCCAGCGCCAGCGAAGCCGTCGCAAATCCTTCCTGTACCTCATTGAACCCAAACTGTTCTTTCAGGAATGGCAGTGCTCCTGCAATCACCGCAAAGTCGAACCCGAACAGATAACCGCCCAGCGCCGAAATAAATGAAATACCGATAATATAGGAAGTATTAAACGGATACTGACTTTTCATATTGAAGCGATTTTAGAAATACAAAGATGCGCACATAAAAAGGTAAATAGAATGGATATCCTTACGAAAAAAAAGGATGATCTTATGAAGCAGTATGGTCCGTTTGCACCGGCCGGCAGCCCATTGGTCACCGGTAAACAGTCTTCCTGTTCTGCTCCGCTACTCCAGCACAGTAACCAAAACGCAACAGCCGGCTATTGAATCAACAACTGCAACTGTTCCGGCGTCAGCAGGGTTTCCGGCATAAACCGGGTACTGTTCATGTACCGGATGAAACTGTATCGCAGCTGGCGTGCCGCCGGCCGCTGCTCCAACCCGTCGGTAATATTAACGGAGGTCATCAGCAGCCTTCCTTTTCCCACACGGGCCTCGATCACATTGGCCATTTTCCGGTTCTTAAAAAAATTGTCAATCACACGCACTACAGGCGTCATGGCGGGCAATGCATCGAGGATCATCGTTTTTGAAGAGGTGATCAGATCCCACCACTGCCAGTCGCTGTGAAATGCCGTAGGAAACTGCTGCAGCGCCGGATGCTGCGGATTGCAAAGAATACCCATTGTGCCGGGTTGGTCGGGGAAATGCACCGGACTCCAGAACACCGGGGCAAAACGGCCGTTAACACCCTTCAGAGCAGCGGTATCCGGGTTGAACAATACCTTCTTTCCTTCTGCTAATAACCGCCGGGTTTCTGAAAAGGAACGGGTAACGTATACCTCGTCTGCGTTGTCCTCGATGGTTGCAGGGTATACCCAGATCCGCCATTGATTTTTATACGGCGTACCGTTAAGCTTCAGTTCAACGGTAAGTGCTGTTGCATTTTTTAAGCCATGCAATGCAAAGCGGGTTTCCCCGATCCGGCTGCCGTTTCCAACCGGCAGGTCCGCCGCCGGCCATTCTTTTTTAAACAGCAGTTTTCCTGATTGGTCTTTTATAGTAAGCTGCGGCAACGCCTTTGTGAGCGGGCCTGCACTGAAATTGGCTACCGATGCCGCCACCTTAAATACTTCGTTGTTTGTATACACCGCTTTGCTAAAGCGGATCAGGGGTACTACTTCCGAGCTGTACATCCGGTGTGCCTCAGGGCTTACCAATTGCTTGCTATCCCAGAATGCATCGAGGATCCCTACCAGTGCCGTACCCTGTCCGGGAAAATCATGCAGGTCCAGCAACTGATAGCCGCTGATGCCATTGGTTTTTAATGCACGTTCCATTTCTTCTTTGTATAGCTGCGCTGCAAAAACGCCGCTGGCGCGTGTAAATGAATCGGCCAGCGATAAAAGGTTCTTTTTCCGGAGATCATTCCGGACTGCTTTAAAATTGAGCGGATCCAGGACGCCGGTATATTTATGAATCTCCCTGAGATTGGGATATACAGAGTACTGCCCGATCTCATGGGTGATCAGGGGCACTGAAGCACCTTCAACAGCCCCGGTATAATCAGTGGAGAAATCGGGCGCATGATCATTAAATACTCCCTGCCCTCTTACCCATCCCTTCTGTGTGTACTGTGTAATAAAAAAATCATCTCCTGTTTCCGGCCAGCGGCCGTGATCTTTCTGAAAGGTAAACGTGGTTGTTGTATACAGGTGGCGGCCATCCTTTTGTTTCAGCTGCATCAGCAATCCATGTAACCAGTTAAAATCGCCCTCCAGTTCATTGCCCAGCGACCACAGGCAAAATGAGGGATGGTTGCCATAGGTTTCGCTGATCCGTATGGCTTCCTTTTCCAGGAACCGGTTGGTTGCCGCAGCCTCTCCTGCATGCATACTCCATAACGGCAATTCTACCTGAAGGTAAAAACCCATAGCATCGGCTACTTCAAAAGCAGCCTCCGGCGGGCACCAGGAGTGAAAACGCAGGTGATTCAGGCCGTAGCTTTTTGCTGCACGGAATACCTTTAACCAGCCCTCTTTTGTCATTGGCGGGTAGCCTGTTAACGGGAATATATTACACTCCAGCGTGCCTCTTAAAAACACCGGACGGCCATTGATACGCAGGGTTTGCCGGTCATTCGTCAGGGTTCTTAACCCGAAGCTGGTTTTGCTGCGATCCAGCAATTTTCCACCGGTTGTTTGTAGTGTTACCTCCACCTGGTATAACTGCGGATGAAACTCATCCCATAGCTTTGCCTGGTTCCCCAAGGCGCATTCCATTTCACTATCCGATGTACCGGATGCCAGGCTAACCGGTATGGTACGTACGGCTACCTGCTTTGCTCCAAAAAATATGGCTGTTTTCAATACTGCTTTCTGGATGCCGGGATGCTGGTTCTCCAATCTTATTTTCAGGCCTACCCTTTTTTGTACGGCATCCGGGTAGGTTTGTATCATACCCACCGACAGCCGGTTCCGGGCACTTAATTTTATGGCACCGATGATACCGTTCCAAATGATCTGGGTTCCGTCGGTATAGGCATGGGCCATCTCATTCACCGAAATATCATATTGTTTCCGGTTGTCGATACGGATCGTTAAAAGATGCACGCCCGGTGTAAGATACCTGCTCAACTCAAATTCATGCGGCACGCTCAGGCTTTCACCGGTTCCCGTTTCGCGGCCATCTACCCAAACCCGTGTATTCCAGATCACACGCTCCAGGTATAACCGGATCATTTTATCATTCCATCCCTGAGGAATCACGATCTGTTTGCTATACCAGGCGGCCCCGGTATATGCATGCTTACGGGTTAGCCGGATCATCACCTCCTTATTCATCTGGTTGGTATCCCGCTTTATTGCTTCTCCGATACCTGCATCATCAAGGGTTCCCGGCAATTGTATAGCCTGGCCTTCATCTTTAAGGAACCATTGCTCTTTTATTCCGCGGTCTTCTTTATCCAGCCGCAGCTTCCATGACCCCGCCAGCGAAATATCCTGCTGTGCATGAGCCTGTACAAATAAAAAAAGGAAAAAGCACAGCCACCCGCTTCGCGTTGTAGCTGGTAATAATCTACGCATTGGTTGTATCATCGCAGTTCAACTTTTTTTTAAAAGATGGATATGGCGCATTCCTGAAGCCGGCACGCCGGCCATATACATATAGCAGGCAGCGTCCACATTGAAAGGTCAAACATAGCACCCTGCTGCCAGGTTTTCAATGGCTAATCTTCGGAAAATGATAGATTTTCTGATGCTGCCGGTTGCCCCGGATGTGCATGAGTATCTGTTAAGAAAGGCTGTAATACAGCTACGGCGAGGCGAAGGGCTTAGTGGAACAATTGCGATCCGTTTTTTTAAGCCCGCCGGGTCCTGCTTTTCAGTGCATTATGGATATCATCGTTGGCCCTTTCCGGTGACCGTTACCACCGATTGGGCAGGAAGCTGTATTTCGCCTGCACGCGCCGCCGACCGTTTCAGGTTTTGCGTCCGGTCTGTTGTATACACATCAAGCCATTGATCATCCGATCCCCTGAGCTGTACGGTTTTTGCCTGAAGTGTTGGATTGATCAGCACCCATACCATTTTTTTTGTATCCTTATAGGCGGATGCCAATACACTACCTGCGTTTGCGGACAGGGTTACGGCCATCCGTTTCATACCGGGCCTTACAAACCGGGCGAAGTTGCCCATTACCCAAAGCTGTTTTGAATCCAAGATCACACCATCTGATTTACAGGCCGGCACATCAATGTTACCGGAAGGCGCATTTATATACACCAGGGCGTCGCTATAATCATAGGGTGCCATTGCCAGCCACCATTGCCAGGAACTAACATTGGCAACGGTAAGATCCTGGTGGATTACTTTTGCTACATAAAGACCGTATTCGATACCGGTATTGCGGGGTGCACCATTGTATTGATTACAGATATTACCCAGGATACCAAATTCGGTTTGCCAAACCTGTAACGAGGGGATACGCGCAGCTGCAGCCTGCACCTGTTCCCGGATGCGCACAGCCACAGTATCCGGACAGGTGGTAAAATAACTATGGCCTGAAATAATTTTGGCCACTGCCGGCAGCCCCCCCAGATACGCGGGCCCGGCCGGTGCAAAGAACTGGTTGATCTGGTCTCCGCATTCCTGCTCATTTTTACCAAACAGATAATCCCACTGCCCGGCCTCGCCCACTACGATTCTTGTGCGCGTCCCTTTCATCTTAGAGGCAACCGCCTTTACAAGCCCCGAAATCTCTGTATTCACCGCCTGTGTACCCTCCTGGCTGGCACCATCTGCCCGTCCCCATTTCCATTGCGGTTCATTCACCGGACTCAGAAAATCAAATTTAAAATGACCAGCAACTTTCGCTAAAAAACCGGCATAGGCATCCATCATTCCCTCCCGGATATTCATCTGTGTATTGCCAGAAGCATTATACGCTTTCCCATTTCGAGTCATAAAAACAGGGGGCGTTAGTGAAAAGCCCAGTGTGTACCGCACTCCCCGCTTACGCGCCGCCTGCAGAAACCATTGTTGTCCTTGCTGCTTATCCCAACGATAGGAACCATCTTCATTCATAAAGCATTCTTCTCTTCGCCACTCATCTTTAATATTACTGGCGACACCCTGTTCAAAACTTCCGCCACCAATATTAAAGCGCCATAGCGACAGCCCGATACCTCTGGGGCTTCCGTCCTTTAATGTATCCATGCTAAAGAGCAGGTCTGCGATCCGTTCCTTTTTCTGCGCATCCTGCCAGCTGCCGATGAACTTGGCCGTCCAGCAATCAGAAGCTCCAAAGCTATGTATCGTCTGTTGTATTGCCTCCGGATCAACGGTAACGGTTATTTTTTCCAAAGGATCCTCTAAACATGCATCACGGGCACCCTGTTGTTCATCATATCCCAACAGCAATCCCACCGGCACCAACAGCAAAGCGAACCATATCTTTTTAACCATACGATCTTTCTATTGTATTTGCGTTATTCCTTTTTAGCCAGGTGGCAAGGCTACAAAACACTACCCGGCAAACAATCGGCTTTCAAATTCCCCGGGGCAACCGGAACGCAGGAACATACTGCTTCCGGTAAAAATACTGCTTTTTCTGGGTTGCCCGGCGAACGCCTTTCAAACCCGTTACCTTCCGGTTTGCAAGGCAACGGGCCGGACAGTATACCGGCAATACCAGCCTGCCTGTATTATTTTTACCCCGATATAACAGGCTGTGAAAAATATAAATACTTTTACAGGATCAAGGCTGCGGAAGTTTCCGCAACAAAACGGATCTTCGATGAAATCATTTAATTCAGAAAACGCTCAGAAAAAGATGGAGGGCTTTGCAGGCCAGCTCACCTATATCCTGCCACAGGCTAAAGTCAGGTTCTGTGCCCAACATATTTTTTGCAAAAAACTTTATATAACCGATATCGGTTATTACCCTAACGCAGCGCTCCATGAACGGGAGCGTCAGCAGGGATGTGCCCAATACATCCTCATATACTGCGTAAAAGGACGGGGCTGGTACGCCAGCGGAAAGCATCACTACACGGTAAACCCCAACGAATTCTTTATCATCCCCGCAGGTACTGCGCATCATTACGGAGCCGATGTCAACGACCCCTGGAGCATTTACTGGCTGCATTTTTCCGGCTCCGACGCCGATTTTTACTACCGGTTTCTTACAAAAGCACAGGGCAAGGCACCGGCGAATGCGGTCGTAAACACTTCACGGCAACTTATCTTCTATGATATGCTGCAGCACCTTGAGTTAATGGACAACACGGATAATATTTTTTACAGCTGCAGCTTTGTGCATGCATACCTGGCTTCTTTTCAAAATACCCAGATCAAGCGCACGGCCAACGAAAAGGATATCATTCAGCAGTGTATTCAATTTATGAAACAAAACCTGGACAAGCCGCTGCGGCTGGATGAAATCAGTGCCGCCGTTGGACTTTCGGCCTCCCATCTGTCTTCCCTGTTTAAAAAGCAGGTCAAATCCAGCCCCGTTCACCTCTTCACCTCCCTCAAAATACAGAAGGCCTGCCAGATGCTGATGGATAGTTCGCACAACATCAAAACCATTTCCTATAGCCTGGGATATGAGGACCAGTACCATTTTTCCAGGGTTTTTAAAAAGATCATGGGCATTGCCCCCAAACATTTTAAGAATAAATAACACAGGATAACAGGCTTTTTAATGACCGCGCCGGCTTCTGTGCAAGCTATTCAGTGTTTATTCTATAAAGCACTGATGCCTCTTTTTCCTTAACCAGGAGGCCACACCACGGCCTTTATGCTTGGCGACGCCCGTATTCAAACTACCGCATTCAGCCGGCTCCAAAAACATTTGTGCGTCGCCGGCCCGGATCCTCTGGCACCAGTTTTCAGAATTAACAAATTCCTATATAAAAAAAGGGCATCAACTGGTTTTGCGCGCGTACATTTGGAGCATTGATTGACACTCATCCGGGTATGAAAAAACGAATGCTTTTGAGTTTGCTGATAGGGGTCTGGCATATTGCATGGGCCCAGCTTCCACCGGTATTATTAGATCCTGCTAAAGCAAAAGACACCACGCTCTCTTGCATTTTCGAAGAAACCGAGGTTATTCCCCTGGAAACAACCCGTCAATCCACTTTTGGAGTGATTAGCCAGTTGGTGGTCACTGACCGGTACTTCATCATCCTGGATACGGATACCGATGCGGTTCTTTTTTTTGACCGGCAAGGAAAATTCATAACAAAATATAAGAACAAACCCAAACGTTACCGGATCAACTTTATCCAGCTGGACAAGAATCATCATGCACTGCTGATCTTCAGTCAAAACAGGAACTATACCATTACGGCGGCAAAGCTGCAAGCCTTACTGGCAAAGGGGCCAGGAGAACAGTTATCAACCCGGGTAATGGCCGCACGGCTTTCTCTTAACAACCTGGATACTTTATCTACAGAAACCTTACCCCCATCAGCATACCTGCTGACCAATCCGGTGGGCCTGGGTGCGGGCAGATTTGCCTTTAGTTTTATCAGATCCAATGGCAAAAATACCGATACACAGGATTATGGATTAAAGATGATGAACAACGGCAACGTGGCACAACGCTTTTTCCCGTATCATACAAAGACGGATTCCGCATTTTATGGAAGGTCTGCCTACCAATGCAATTTTTTCCCAACCCTGAATGATGCTGTATTTTTTATTTCACGTCCTTTTCAGCCCTATATTTACCGGCTTACACCGGATTCGCTTACAGAGGCGTACCAAATAGTAGCCCCGAAAACGGATCGTGCCCCGGCCACGGCGGGAGCCTTTTCATTTACAGCTGTTGACCGCATTTCTATAAGCAGTATGACAATTACTACTGCAAGATCCGGCCGGGAAGCCCCTATTTTCCTGAGCAATACAAATACCGTCAATAATTTCGTTGACCAGAAGCGATTTCTTTTTTTTAATGTACGGCAACCGATGGGCTATTACAACTACTATGTGTTCGACAAAAAGGAACAGATTCTTTACAACCGGAATAAATTAAAAGCAGACAGCAGCCGTTTTCAATTCTCTCTTCAGGGACCGGTACTGGCGTTTGATGAAAACAACATCTACCAGGGCTTTTCCTCGAGAGTGCTTTTCAACCTGAAAAAAAGCACCGGGTCTGCAAAGCTGCAATATGAGGCAAGCCTCTCCCGTTTTTACGACACCGGTAAACCGGTGAACAACCCTGTTATTCTTCGCCTTAAAACCAAAGCAGATTAATGCATGCATGAAACAATGGCTGTTGATCATATTACTCCTTTTTCAACTGGCATCTTTTGCTCAAAACAAAGGTAGCATTAAAGGCACGGTGCTCAGCTCAATAGACAGCAGCGCACTTCCCTCCGCAACGGTCACCGTTTTTAAAAAAGCAGATTCATCAGCCATCGATTACCAGATAACCACAGAGCAGGGATTTTTTGAAATAAAAGCGCTGCCACTCAAAACACCGCTTTATATTTCTGTGAGCCACACCGGTTTTGTATCTTTTATAAAAGATCTTTACCTGGACTCCGCAACAAATACCATTACCTTCAATAGAATAAACCTGATCAGCGATACCGGGCAGGTATTGGAGGAGGTAACGGTAAAAACCGTAGCCCCCGTAACCATTAATGGAGATACACTGGAAATTAATCCGGCTGGTATCCGGCTGGATTCTACAGAAGTTGCCGAAGAAGTTTTATTAAGAACACCCGGTGTAGCGCAATGGCTGGACAGCTCCATTACCGTGAACGGGAAACGGGTAAAAAAAATATATGTGGATGGCCGGCCGTTTTTCGACGGCAGCTTTAATATGGCACTCAAGAACCTGCCGAAACATGCCATTGAAAAAATACAGGTATACCAGGAGCGCGATCTTTATAAACAGAAAATAGAAGATATTCAGAAAGACACCACGGTAGTGATGAATATAAAGCTGAAACCCAATAAGCGAAAAGGGTATTTCGGAACAGTTACAGCCAGCACCGGAACCAATAAAAGTTATGGCGGCAACACTTCCATGCAGCTTTATAATAAAAAAACAAATCTGGGCCTGAACGCAAATGTCAACACGATAAAAAAGGCACTGGGCGAAATTGAGCCGGTACTGCAAAACAAAGATCTGAACATTCAAAACAACTGGACATCAGGCATCTCTTTACGAAAAAGCTTCAATGAAGCCAGCGACTTCTTTAATGAAAAATCGTTCAACGGGCAGTATTATATATCCGGCAACCGGAACAGCTCCATTAATAACCGTACTACCGTAAGAACGCTGGGCGACACCCGGTTCACTGATGTAAGCAACGGCTATGGACTGTCGCGCCTACTATCCCAATCGCTCCGGGGAGAATACAATGCCCGGAAAAAAGAACAGTCCTTTTCAACAAATGTTTCCTATCGCCGCACAAATTCCAGCTCCGCATCTGAAGCAAATGTAACCTCATACCGGAATGACTCTACGCTGGCAAGCCGCTCCAACAATACTTCCCAAACGGAGAGCGCCGGCAACGATTTCAGTCTTAATGGAAACTACAGCAATACTTCAGTGAATGAAGACCCGGACGCAAAAAATTTTTCAGCTACTTATTCAGTCAGTTACGGAAACACCATCAGCAACAGCAATACCTACAGCCGCTTTGAAGCACTCGCAGACAGCATTTACACCAATCTTTATGACCGGAAATATGTTACCAGAAATTCAAACCTGAACGGCAGCCTGGGATTGAATTACGGTGGTTTGCGGCAATTGCTGCTAAAAGATCACAATTTCTGGAATATTAATATGGGATTGAACAATCATATTCAATATTCGGGCGCGGAAATCAATGCATTGGTAAGTGACAGGGATACACTCACCCATTTGTATACCCGCAACCCAGGCCTTTCAAACCTTAGCAGTACCTCTAATATTAATAACCGGACCGGGTTCCAGCTGGAAAAAACTTTTTCAAAAACAATTACCGACCGGTTCCAGCGAACCATACGTATCAGCACCAACCTGCAAAACCAGTTGCTGTATCAAAAAAATGTTTCAACCCTCAGCTATCGCAACCGGACATTTGTATACAACTTTTTTACGCCCACATCCGGCATCTCGTATAATTATTCCAAAATACAGGGGCCGAATATCAATATGAACCTGACGCACAGCAGTACGGCAACCGCCCCAACCATCGACCAGCTATACCCCATCCAGGATAGTGCGGCCGACCGGTATCATATGACGGTAGGCAACCCCTATTTAAAATCGCGGCTCAACAATACGTATAATTTCAATTTTTCGTATAATAACAACGGGGGGTTTGAAACCAAGTATTCCTACAACACAGCATTTAACATGGGGTATAATAAGGAGCGGAATGGTATATCAGACAGCACGATCTATGATGGCAATGGTGGCAGCACCAGTTATTTTATTAATACACCCGGCACGAAAACATTCAACGCGGGTTTAAATGCGGGGTTATCACTTACATTTAAAAAAGCAACCTTTCAGGTAAACACCAATGGAGGATATACTAATGGCAGTATTTATTATACCGCCGGCTCCGGCAGCAACAGCTCCTTTAATAGCGGTATCAGTATGAACGTATCCTACCCTGTACGCAAGAATATTTACCAGTTCAACTATAGTGGAAACTGGGGAAGCTCGCAGGGTCCGCAATATATCGATGGCGACCTATTAACTTACAGAAATGACCGGCGGAATCACTATTTTGCTGTATCCTTTAATGCACCGGGGATTATTGAGGTATCAGTACAGCAATCAATTTCAGGCACCAATGCTGAACAGTTTGGCGGACGCAGCGCCTATACGCCTACAAAAACACAATCGTTCAATACCACCGCAAGAGCTACATTGAAGGTGCCCAAAAATTTTACATTAGGAAACAGCTTCCGTTACAGCAAAAACATTTCGGTAAACCGGCAGCCCATCCAAAATATCAATTGGGATGCGTATGCCAGCTATGCCTTTCCCAAAAAGAAAAAAATGTTTGAAACCCGGGTTTCTGTATTCAATATCCTGGGCCAAAACCAGGCAGTGAACAGCTATTCAAACGGCAGCACTACTACCACTTCCGTGTCGCAAGGGCTGCAGCGCTATTTCCAGCTTACACTTTCCTATTTTCCCAAACAATTTGGCGGCCGGGCCAGATAGCCGGCAAATACCCGGTTGTAACACACTTCCTGGCTTCTACCGGTAATTTGTTGCTACCCGGAGCGGGCATCATATGCCTGCACTTTCGAGAGCATTGCTGCAGGCAGGTTCCTTGTTATTCCCCTGTTGCAAGGGCCGGGCTCTATATTTTTATACAGCCTGGCCCGGTAAGGACCGTCGGGCAAAGATCTCTGTGCCAAATTTTAAATATATAGATGTGCCACCGCAGTTGTTATTGACAGTCTTTTTGCCCCGCACGATCGCCTGCTGCATTACAAAAATGCTATAATGGATGCTGTTATGCAATCTTAATCGGTTTATTTAAAACCGGCCAACGTAAAAACATTACCGGGTATAACATGAGACTGACTATCAAACAAATCATAAGGAACGCTAAACTTTTTATCAGCAAATCAGGCCGGGAACCAGGATCCGCAATATCCCGTTGTTTATTTCAACAGGATCATGTCCTTTACAGAACACAGTTCCGGATCCTTGCCATTTTTCATATAGGTCATAAACTGATCCATGGGAACTTCTTTATCGGGCATTATTCCCCGGCCTTTATCTATTGTTGCATTAAAAAAATACAGTTCCGACATCGGAACCGTCAGTATGGATTTTGTGCGGGGCAGCTGATAGGTTAGGAACCAGGCTGCCGTGGTGGCGTTTTCCCCGCTTCCTGTTTCCTTTCCAACAATCAGTCCCCTGTTGTTTTTTTGCACCAGGGAAGCAAAATAAGTTGCGGCCGATACCGTTCCCCCACCCGTTAAAACGTATACGCTGCCTTTAAATGCGTCTTTATCGGGCGGAAAATTTTCCAGCTGGCCTTCTCTTAAACGGGTGTTGCCGATGTAAAAGCCTGCTTTATCATCTTTATCGTAACGCTGGTACAGGAAATTCTTTTGACTCTGAATATCGTCATCCGACATTTTCCTGCCGTCTGCTATGGCGTACTCCGGGTAGGCGATATCAATTGTCCTGGTCCGGTAGTTAAAGATATTATGAAACGGCATCAGCGAAAGAAAAGAATAAAGCAATGCCGATATATTGGGATTGCCCCCCCCGTTGCTGCGGATATCGATGATCACATTTTTGTATCCCCGTTTATTGACCTCCTTAAAGAAAGTACTGAACTCTTTATAGGCATAAGATTCCGCCAGATTGAACGAGTTCACTGTTAGTACGGCTAATTTTGAAACATCATCAAAATCGCTATAGATCCAGTAGCTGCGTTGCAATACATTTACCGGGTAAAATGCGTGACGTGCCCGCCGGATCCCCTCCGATGGATTTTCGGCAGAAAGGGTCACCCGCTTTATTTCGTTTTTAAATGGTTCCCTGTACCCGATCTCGTAGCTTTTCCGATTATGATTTTTCAAGCTTAAGGCTGCCTGAAATTCTCCGTAAAAGCGGTCGGTAGCGGTTGCTATGTTGCCATCTGCATAGATCTGGGAACTGATCCCATCCAGCACGGATGCTACCGGCTGTAGATTAATCGTCATAATTTCAGCAGCAAACGGCAATTCCGTTTCTTTTGAATTTACAAATACCCTTCCTCGCTCAATCATCACGGGAACAGGAAAAAAATTTGTTGCTTTAATCGCTTCCTTTCCATTATCCGCCGACCATCGCAGGTTCAGATGCACATCCCGGATCAGATAAACCGGTGAATAGTTAGCAAGTGCAAATACATCTTCCTGTTTTGCGGCCTCCTTCATCAGGCTGTCTACCTTTCGTTCCAGGGCAATCGAGTCTATGAACTTATAGGGGTTGGGATGCTGCTTTTTCAGAATATCCATTGCGAGGCGGTAATCTGCAATAATGTCTTCCTTCTTTAGACCGGGCAATTCTTTTACCTGCCCTCCCACATTCAGAAAACAGCCAAACAGGAACATTACGAAAAAGGATCGCAGATCATACTTCATATTATTAAGATTTTATTCAAATGATGAAAGAAAATTAGTTGTCATCAGGAATTCAGCAGCTCCAGTATTCCTTCGTTTTTAATAATAAGCATCCCCTGTCGGTCTTCAGTAATGCCCTTTTCCAGTTTATACGGATACTTCGGGTGCGGACCATCCATAACTGTAGGCATATAAACAAACTGGATATTGTGTTTTCCTTTTAATGCAGCCCCAACTTCAATAATATGCGTAGATACGATAAAAAGGCAATTCTGGTAATCTGCAAATCCTTCCGTAACCGCCAATGTACCATCATAAGCGTCTTTAACGTTGGTACCTTTGAAAAGCTCGTCGAACATTAGCAGCAGCTTCCTTCCGCTGGCCGCCGCCACCGCTGCCTGTTTTACGCGCACTACCTCGGCATAAAAATGACTGTATCCCAACCCGATGTTATCGGCCACGTTGATAGAGGAATAGAGGCCTTCCCTTACCGAAAATTCCATGGCACTGGCTGCCACCGGAAACCCCATATGAGCAAGATAAAAGTTAATTCCGACCGCTTTCATCAGGGTTGACTTTCCCGCCATATTAGCACCTGTTAAGAACAGCACATTAGAGGCCCCATCCATTTTCAGGTCATTGCCGATTGCATGTTCCACACAGGGATGGGTCAGGTTTAAGGCCTCCAGTTTATTGGCTGCTGCCGGCAACGCCGTTGCATAGTTAAACCTTTTGGATACAGCCGTGTTGCTCACCGCGATATTTACATCCACCTCACTGATAAACAACAACACTCCCATCAGCTGCTCTTTTAGTCGCCCCTTTAACAGGTGTTCATAACCGGCCAGTGCTTTTACCGGGAGTTCCTGGTAAATATCGATCATCCGCAACCGCCCCAGTTCCGGGGCAAGCAGGATGTTTTTTATTTCCCGGAAGCGCTCCTCATAGGGCCCCGGCATATCAGCAAGCGGCGTTACAAACTGAAAACACCGGTTCAGTGTAAGGATGGTTGCGTGCAATCCCTGCATCATTTTTTTATAGCGTTCATCTCTGGTAAGAGAAGAGAGCATTTTTTTTATCAGCGTAGCAGCAACAACCAGCGCCTTGTTTGCATGCGCATCCGTATCCAAAAACTCCCGCATAGTGGTTAACATTGCCGGATCAAAAGGAAATACAAGTGCGGCCTCCTGAAAAAAGCGGAAAATACCGCTGCGTTGGTTGATGGCCGCCGCATCCTGCAAAGGATTACGGAACATCTGATCCAGCAACTGCTCACCGCCACGGGTTTTCACCTGGCTGAACAGACCATATACAGAGCCCTGCCGGAACCGGCCCATGATATTTAACTCTTCGATCGTTTGTTTGTCGTTATTGAACATGAAAGTGAGTTTAGATGTAACAGATGAATGATCAGTTTTTGAACAGTTCTTTTAACTTATCCTGAAGGGCGTTGCCCCGGAGGTTGGTGGCAATGATGGTGCCCTGGGGGTCGATCAGAAAATTCTGCGGGATGGCCGTGATCCCATATAGCTGTGCTATCGCATTCCTGCCTCCTTTTAAATCACTCACCTGCGTCCATGTGAGCCCATCCCGGAAGATCGCGTCCTGCCATTTTTCAGCCGACTCATCCAGCGATATACCCAGGATCTCAAACCCCTTTGACTGATAGCTGCGGTAGGCCGCTACCAGGTTGGGATTTTCCTGTCTGCACGGTCCGCACCAGCTGGCCCAAAAATCCAGCAGCAGGTATTTACCGGTATAGTTGGAGGGTTGTATCAGCCTACCGTTAATATCCTCCTGGGTAAATGCAGGTACCTTTGCTCCAATTGAAGTGGTGAGCAGTGTTTCGACCCGGTGTTGAAGCAGTTTACCTCTGAGCGACCGCCGCAAGGGCTGCGGCATGGACGCATACAGCTTTCCGATCTTTTTTGGATCCGCTTTCAGGGTCAAAAGCTGCGCCAGGGCATCCAGACTAAAGTAAACACCCGGATACTTCCCAATATAGCTTTCCATGGTTCGGATTCCTTCTTCCGCTATGGCCCGTTGCCTGGCCTCGAGTTGTTTCTGCATCGCAATATCTGCCCGCTGTTCCGGAGTCATGCGCTGCACTTCGGCAAGCAACTGCTGATTCCGCTCCCGCCATCCTTTCAATAAAGCGTTGTAGGTAATAAACGCATCATTTACCGCCGATCCCTTAACAGTGCCTTTATTTATAGAATCAGTGGCAGTAACGGAAAATGCATTATTGTGAAGATAGATCCTCAGGTAGTCGGCGGTTTCCCTGTTCAGCTTATCCAGCCCCAAACCGGCATGGTCCACTACAAGATCGGCAGGAGTTGTGTCTGGCACGGATCCTGTAAATGCAAATACGCCATCTTGGATCCGGGCTGAGTCGATCACCCGGCCGGTATCGGCAACCGCATACACCAGGTAAATGGTAGCCGGATGTTTCAGGTTCTTTATCTTCCCTTCTAATTGAAATCCTTCTTGTTTTGACGCGCACCCCCATAACAGAGCAGCTCCTGTACAGCGCAGCAACATGCGCAGGAAGTATTTTTGCTTCATAATTGTATTTGTTTAGGATCCCGTAAGGTTATCGATCCGGCGCTACTGTTCTTTTGCTTTCCATTTTTCAACAGCTCCAGTATGCCTTCATTGCGAATGATGATCATTCCATGCCGGTCATCCGTAATACCTGCTTCCAGTTTATAGGTGTACTCCGGTACATGGCCGTTCATACGCGTGGGCAGGTACCGGAAGTCTACATTATCCATTGCTTTCAACGGATCGCCGGCTTCCACAATGTGTGAGGAAACGATGAACATGCTGTTGCTTTTACGCGCAAATCCTTTTATAACAGCCACGGTAGCCTCATGCGCATCCTTTACGTTCGTGCCCCTGAAGAGTTCATCAAAGAGGATAAAAAAGGACTGCCCGGTACTCAGCTCCCTGGCCATCTTTTTTACCCGCAATACTTCCACATAAAAATGACTGGCCCCGATACCCAGGTTATCCGGAAGATTTACGGTTGTATAAATGCCGTCCAGTACAGAAAACTCCATTACCGATGCCGCCACCGGAAAACCCATATGTGCAATATAAAGGGCCGTGCTTACCGAGCGTAAAAAGGTAGACTTCCCGGCCATATTGGCCCCCGTTAAAAACAGCACATTTTTTGAAGCCTTCATTTCAAGATCATTTGCCACAGGCTTTTTTAAAGACGGATGGTATACGCCCTCCAGCTTTAAGAAACATTTTCCTTTTTCCAATGCCCTGGGAAAAACAAAACTCCGTTCCAAAGCCGTCATGGCTACAGACATGTATACATCCAGCAGGTAAATATGTTCCAGCAATTCCTTTACCTTTTGCTTTTCAGTAATCCGCAATAACACATCATAGGCCGTTACCGCACTGTACGAAATTTTCCCTTTACCTGCTTCCTTTAACACCGGCTCAAAAGCCGGGTCTGCCAGTAGTGCTACCGTTGTACTACGTTCCATATCATAGGCATTAATGTTCTTTATATCGGGCAGCTCCATAAACCGGGCTGTGGCTTTAATAATATCAATAAGCGCATTCACCCCGCTCTGGATCTCCTTTTCACCCAGGGCCACCCGGTTGCCCTTCGCCTTCATTTCCTCTTCTGTATGACTTAAGTATTTTTCAGCGGTATCAAACAGCGCCGCCTCATAAGGAAACCGGAGCTGTAACCGGGCAAAGCTTTCAATGATACTGCTGCGCCGGTTAATGGCTTCTTTATCCGAAAGCGGATTCCGGAATAGTTCACTCAGCAGCATTGCCCCACCACGGGTATACGCATGATTGTAAAGATCGAAGATCCCGCTGCCGCTTTTTTTTCCAAAAATCTCCAGGTCTCCAATCGTCTGCTCATCTGTTCGTAGTAAATTCATAATCGCTGTTTTATTGCCTTTTTCTCCTGATCAACAATATAGTTCCCGCCAACAATATGCATCCCGGCAGCACCCATATAAATACAATCCTTTCTATGTATGCACCCTGCTCGGAAATTGTCAGTAAAATATCCTTGGATAATATTATTGATAGTTGAACCGGAAAATGGTTATAGGTAAGGTGGCTGTATGCGCCTGCGATAAGATCACGATTCTGCGCAATCCGCAGGTTGCTGATAAAATCTGCACTCCCGAAAAGAATGATCCGTTGCTCTTTTTGACGGATATTCCGCCTTAGCTGCGCTGAAGTGATAAACGTATCCCGCAGTATATCACCCGCCAGGGGATTGAAAGGCGGCAGTGTTGAATCAATAACCAGATCGCCGGCTTTGAGCCAGGTTTTACCTGGCAGGCCCAACAACAACGGCCTGAATTTATAAATACTGTCATTTAGCTGGGTAAGGCCTGCAACAAAGGGCATTCCTACGCCCCTCAGTCCTTGGGTCAAAAAAGAAAGCGTATCTATATACGGAGTGGTTAAACAAACCACCTTCTCGGGCGTTTCGTCATACGTGGGTTGCACCAGCTGACCGCTCATTAATTGTACACCCAGCTGCCGTAACAAGGGGTTCAACACATACTGCTTACCGGGTTTTCCCAAAATAAGCATATTACCACCGGCGGCAATATAGCCTTCTATTTTTTTCTGCACTGCGGCGCTCAGGTTCATAACCGGATCCGCCAGCACCAGTGTTGCCACATCCGCAGGCACATCCTGCACATTTAAATTCAGCGTATCCACATCCAGTCCCATATTGGCAATAGATGCTCTTATGCTTTTAGCTGTATGCGCTGCATAGCCCCGGTCGCCCACCTTATGGATATCGCGTTCCAGATCGCCCGTCAAAAAATACACTTTGAAAATCTTATCCGGCTCCAGCAACCGCTTCAGTACCGATGCCATATTGGACCCATCGGGCCAGCACTCCACATCATCCATGGTTCGCAATATTTCGGTACGCCCCCGGTATTTCAATTGCATCACCATCCGGTTGCCTTCCGACTTCAGATCAATCAGCTTGCGTATTTGTTCCGGCGTTTTAAACATATCCAGATCGAGCTCACTTCTTTCTGCCACCTTTGCCGCAATCTGCTGTACGGTTTTACCAGGATATATATGATACCAGCTACTGTCGCTTGATTGCGGGTCTATATCATAAAAATATACGTAGTTGAATTTGATATCCGGCTTAAAGCGCAGGTACCGCTCCCAAAATGAGGTAAGATAACTGGGATTACGAGCCTCCGGAAGACCACGCGCCATTTTTGATGTTCTACTTAGCAAGTTCACATAAAGCGTTACTTCCAGCGTACTGTCACCCAAGGCTTTGATCATTTTTTGCAGTTCCGTGGATATTGTATTCTTTTTTGCAGCCGTTGTATCCCAGTAGCCTGTAAGTACCGGGCGGGAGGTTATATACCCTACTGACAGTGCCAGTATCATTACCAATATATAACGACCTGCATTTATATACCAGGGTTTGGACTCCCGCTCTGCACGCAATTTAATAATGGTAAAACTTACAAAAATAAAAGCGATGGCCATAAAGTAAACAATATCCCGGGTTACAATCAGGCCAAAGATCATTTTCTGGTTGCGGTTCTGCAGGGAAAGAAACCAGGTAAGGTCCCTGATGAAATCATATTGCTGCCAAAGTCCCCCGATTCTGTCCAGCACGAAAATGATCATAAAAGTGCCGATCCCCGATATGACCGGGTGTACCGAAATAGCAGACATGAACAATCCGATGGCTGAATAAGTACATACCAGCAAATAAAACCCCAGCAGGCCCGACAGGAACAACCCGTAATCTTCATCCCTGATATTGAGTGCGCCTACCACCATTACCATACCAACAATTACCACCTGCAATAAAAGGTACAGCACAATCCCCAGGTATTTACCCAGTACAATCTGGCGAAGCCTGGCGGGAGATGAATACAGTAATCGGATAGCACCGGTATTCTTTTCACGGCTGACAAGCCCCATAGTAAGCAGTGGTATAAAAAGATAGAGATAGGATACAGCGGTAGTATATACACCACCAAACAGACTGCCCGTTAAAGATTTGGTAGATGGCCAGGTCCACTTTGAATTGCTGTTCTTAATCATAATTTCCTGAAAATTGGCCATATCATGCAGTGGGTTAAAATATGCCACTGCGATCATTACCCAAAACACCAGCAGTACAATCCAGGCAATGGGCGAATAAAACAGGTACCTCAATTCGTTCCTGGCTATTTTAATGATTAATCGCATGTGCGTTTTTATTTTTGTTAAATACAGATTCGCTTCATACAACTACACCCGGCAACAATTATTCGGATCCGTGTATCAATGCGATTTATCGTTATCGCCTTTTTCTTCTTACCAGCAGTACAATGCCCAGCAGTAATAAAAGCGACGGAATGACCCATACATAAGTCAGCCGCTCCAGTTTCACCCAGGAAGGCGTCATTAAGAGCCAGTTATCCCGGGGAAAAGGGAACAATGTATAAGCCGGGTTCCGGTTATAATCCAGCCAGCTAAAAATACCACGTACATAATATGCGTTCCCTTCCAACCGCAACGGGCTCGCAAAATCTGCATCCCCGGTAACAACTATGCGCTGCTCTTTTCCCTTAAAAGGCCTTGTTAGCTTTATGGCAACGGGATAGGAATGCGCTTTCAGATCTCCTCGTTGCGGTTCAAACTGTGGTACCACCGAGTCCTGCACCAGCTTTCCCATTTCCTGCCATGATTTTTCCGGAATGGTCATAATCAACGGAGCCATATTAAAGCCGCTGTCCTTGTTATAAGAAAGTCCGGCAACACCGTTCATTACCAAAGCGGATGTATCACCGGAAGGTATACGGTAGTTCGTAACCTTCATCAAACGCCGGTTTATTGATAAACGATACTCATCGGCCAATCCATATATGAAGGGAGTTTCATAGCACGATATTACATCCGGCTCATTATGAAATGAAGGATGTACCAGTTGACCGGGCAGCAATTTCACGCCCAGTTGTTGTAACAAAGGATTCAGCACATTTTGCTTCCCCGGTTCGCCCAGAATGAACATATTACCACCACGGGAAATATAGCTTTTCAGCTTCTCTTCCACGCCGGCACTCAACTCCTGCTTTGGATCGGCAAGAACCAGGGTTGTAATATCAGCCGGTATGTTTTGTGTTTTAAGATTCAGCGTGTCCAGGTCGAAGCCGAGGGGATATAATTCATTCAGCCACGCATATTCCCGCTCGCCGGTTTTGGTAATACTGCGCTCCAGCTGCCCGGTAACAAACCCTACATGTGGCATTCTCGCACCTGCCAGGCGTTGAAAAGCGGCATTAAAAGGAGGTTCACTGGTTGCCTCAACACCATTAAATATAGACTCCCCGGTTTTTGAAGGGAAGTATCTGATATAAACCGAACGGTCTTTCCAGGTTATTTTCATGCCCCTTTCATAGCCCAATACACCCGGGTCTATTATTTTTTTTATCTCCTCCGGTCCCATAAACAAGGATGCGTCAATTTTCATAGCCCGTGCCGTGAGGCCTGCAATCTGTTCCAGGTTTTTTCCCGGAAAAGTTTTGTATCTCAAACTATCGCCGGGCGCAAGAGCATAATAATACACATACTTAAACCGGATATCCCGCTTATATCTCCGGTAAGGCTCCCATAAATCCAAATATGCATTCATGTTTTCGGGAAACCCAATAAAGGCGTACTGCCTGTTGGGATCCGGAGGTAACAAGTTTGTATAAAGGGTCACCTCCATTGGTGCCCCATCAAGTAGTTGCAGGCGCTGTTGTGTTTTAGGATGCAGTGAATTCGTTTTTCCTGCGGATACATCCAGGTATCCGATGGCATTTTGCCGGGATGAAAAATAGCCCGCCGTCAGGCATAAAATAATAACTGCCAGGTATCTCCCCACTTTAAGATAACGTGAAGTTTGCTGCATACTACTCTTTATTACCAATAAGGCAAAAGAAACAAACATCACAATGATGATCATAAAGTAAATGATATCCCTGGTAGTAATAAGCCCTTTTAGCATTCTTCCTGTTCGACCCTTGAGACTAAGAAAATAGGTAAGGTCTCTTACAAAATCATACTGTTGCCACAATGCATCTATTTTATTCAAACTAATCAGGATCGTGAAACTGACCACCGCTGCTACGATCGGATAGCGGGTAAGGCTGGAAGCAAAGAAGCTGACGGCCGTATAAGCAGAAAGCAACAGGAAAATACCTATGCTTGCCGAAACCAATAACCCATAATCAATGGATTTTATATCGAATGCCGCTGTTAGCATAAAAGCGGCCAGCATAACCATAAAAAATAGGTTAAAAAAGGTAGCACCTAAAAATTTGCCGATTATCAACTGGCGCAGCCGCAACGGCGATGAATGTAATAACCGGTACGTACCAGCATTAAACTCGCGGCTGATTATCCCCATAGTAAGCAATGGTATAAACAAATAAAGGTATTGTAATACGTCCGAGAGCATACCCGAACCAGGACCGGTGATAAACCCTTCGGTGAGCGTCCCCGGATTAACATGAGGAAGATAGGGGTATTCCTTAGCCGTACTATACATCCTGGGCCCAATACGTTGAAGGCGGTGTGTATAGAAAAATGCACACATCACCCAAAAAACGATCAAGGTAAACCAGGCCACCGGTGTATAAAAGAGATTCCGTAACTCGTTCTTCGCTATTTTGAGTATTAATCGCATCCCAGATCTTTTACTTTTTTAATTTGATAGCATCCCCGTTCCGGCAGCAGCAACAGGCTCCCGGCTGGCTTTCGCCATAAAACGTATCAATATGCCATTATGAAAAAACTATTGCCCTGCGGTTTGGGACAGCTGTTTAAACACATCGTCCAGCACACCCTTATCCGGGTTAATTTCCTTAAGGCGCCAGCCACCGGCCACACTGGCTGCAACCAGCCGGTCGGTAACCTCTTCTTCACTGCCCTCGAAATGTATTCTGGCCTGCTTGTCCGAAACAAAATCCACCCCTGTCACACCTGCAACCTTTAGTAATTCAGCTACCGCCGGCGGATGATCCATCCGCATCAGCACCGCACTGGATTGTGCATAGTTGTTAAATGCATCCATGCTATCCGAAAAAACGATTCGCCCTCCTTCAATCATGATCACCTCCCGGCAAAGCAGGTTTACTTCTGATAATACATGCGATGAAAAAAGCACCGTATGTTCTTCTGCAATTTCCCGGATGAGTTTTCGCGCCTCAATCATTTGGTTAGGGTCCAGCCCATTGGTTGGCTCATCCATTACCACCAGTTTGGGCTTATGGATAATGGACTGGGCAATACCCACCCGCTGACGGTAGCCGCCTGAAAGATTTTTTATCAGCCGGGAGGCGAAATGTGCAATGCCGCAGCGTTCCTTTACTTCTTCTACGGCGGCCTTTATTTTATTCTTCTCCATCAGCCGTAGCTCTGCACAATATACCAGGTACTCATCAATGGTAAGGTCTGTATACAACGGCGCAATTTGCGGCAAAAAACCGATTTGCTTTTTTGCCTCGAGCGGATGTTTTCTTAAATCAATATCGTTGACATATACATTCCCCTCCGTTTGGTTTAACGTACCACAAATGATATTCATGGTAGTGGATTTACCGGCGCCATTAGATCCCAGCAGCCCGATGATACCCGGGTCTGCAATTTCAATATTAATATCGCGGATCGCCCAGGTACTGGTATATTTATGCGATAGGTTTTCAGTTTTAAGTATCATGGTTCTTGTTATAAATGACTAAACAAATACGGTACGTTGCTAACAGGGTTCACGCCTGCTTCTAGCTGTAACAACCAGGTCGCTTATCTTTGCCGTAGCTACCCACGGCCAGGTGGTATCAAACGGTTTTCATCGGTCACTGTAATACGCAATGAAATTTCATCATTCAAAAAATCATCTTCATTTTTTTCAGGCAGCATTTGATAAATACCTTTACCTGTATTATATAAATCCTCGCGTTGGGTTTTGGTATTACTTACATTTGAACAAAAAATATTAAATCCGAAAAAAACCAGGAAAAGACCAACGGCATTTAACTGCTCCTTGAAAAAACGCTGTGCCCGGGTTAAATGTACTTTAACGGTATTACAGGATATTTCCAGCCTGTCCGCAATTTCATCGCGGCTCAATCCTGCTTCCCGGCTCAGCCAGAATACTTTTTTCTGCATTTTTGGTAAGCGGGCAAATAACTGTTCTAGCTGACCCAGTCGTTCCTTACTGATCAACCGGTTCTCCGCAGCCGCACAAACGGGTTCATTAATTGCTTTGAAGCCATTTAAGAAAGCTGTTCTTTTGGCTTCCTTTTTAAGGTATTTATATGCCGCATGCACAGCTACCCGGTACAGCCATCCGCCCGGATTTTCATAAATAAGCGCTTCCGGTTTTGACCATAGTTTTAAAAAGGTATCCTGTACAATATCTTCTGCTGTATGCCGGCATTTGGTAATAGCAGCAATAGCCGTTATTAGATGAGGCATATGCGCTACAACCAGTTCGTTAAACGCCCGCTCATCACCCAATGCAATGGAAGTAAACGAACAGGGATCCTTACGAAGCCGATGGGTTGAGATCATTGTTAACACTTTAATTTGTTATCTTGGGTTCTGTATCATATGAGGATTATTGGCAATAATGAGTGGAGAAAACTGCATCAGGTAGCGCGGTGCGCCGGGCTCCAATACAGCTAATACCGTACTTCCATCATCGGCTGTCCGTTGAAGTGTTTGTGCAAAACGGGGATCCCTGTTAAGCCGCTTCAGATCAAAGAGCCGCAGGCCGCCGTGATAAAACAGTTCCCTTCTCCGCTCCTGTAATACTGTGGCCAATACATCAGTAGCGCCCTCTATTGGAGTGTATTGGATCAGGCGGTTTTGTCGTAGCCGGTTCACAAGCGCCAGAGCTCCCGCAGTATCTCCCCGTCGCGCCAGGCATTCGGCCTCTGTGAGCAAGACTTCCGGCACGCCGATACTGTAATTAAAGTACATATAGGTAAGATCCTGCCCCCCATCAATCCAGTTTAGTATATAAACATCTCCGTCCTGTTTGAAAAACTTTATAAGCCGATTGTCATTTGTATCGAAAAGGTCTCCTAGTGTCTTGCTGATAAAAAAGGAAGAAGTATATTTAGAATAAAATCCGGAGTAATCCATCCGGAGCTTCCCCATCAATGTTTCCGGGTTTTTTGACAAATCCAATAAAGAAGTGGTCGGAATAAAATGAACGTTATAGTCCAGCAGTTCATTCCGCATGACCAGTGAGCGATGGGCTGCCTCTTCCGCCTGCTGATAATTGCCCATATATAAATACGTACGTGCCAACAAGGCCAGCGCAGCGGCTTTGCCGGGTTGCACGATCGTTGCACCCATATCCGGCAGATCGGGATTCGACACCGCAGCATTCAGATCTTTCAATATCTGATTGTAAACATCCTGCACCGTAGCTCTTGCCGGCAATGTGCCGGCATCAGGCTGCAGGATCAACGGCACCGATAAATCAGCAGCGGCTGTTGTGCTTTGATAATGCGGCCCGTAGAGATTAGCCAACTGCAGGTAATACCAGGCGCGGTTGATCTGCGCCTGAGCCCGCGGTATATTTTTCTGTTGTGCACTACCTTCAACTGCATCAATCTTGTTTAATATGATATTCATTTGTAAAATACGGCGATAGGCACTGTTGTATATAAAATCAGGATCTCCGGAGTTCCAGATATCCTTGCCCCACAAATAAGTCCGTGCATAATAAGATGAAGTATCAAGTTGCAGCGCATTATCGCTTATCTTCATATCATCGCTCATAATATCAGCCAGAATAAAATTGCAAAGTGCTATGGAATCGTGATTGAGCATTTCCTGCAGGTCCTTTATCGTAGATGGATTAATGACAGTGGTACCCGCCGGTTGATCTAAGAATTTCCGGCATGCGGATAGCAAGAGCAACATGCATAAACAAAGTGGCACTATACTCAAAAAAGCTTTTCTATTTTGCATCTGTGTCTTTTTTTCGTTGTTATTAATTAAAAATCGACATTAAGCGTTAAGGAATACTGCCTTGGATTTTGCGTAAGTCCTATTTGCCCGCCACTGGCAACCGTTTCGGGATCTATATGATATTTGTTCCTGGCCCAAAAAGCAAGGTTCAACACCTGTACCGACGCGGTAAGATCTTTAATAAACAAGTGCCGTAGCAGACTTCGGGGTAATTGCCAGCCGAATTGTACTTCCTGAAGACGCATATAATCTGCCGGAAGAATGCTGTTGGTGGCGTTTTGGGTAATAAAGGCCCGTGCGTTGGTGGCATTGGTATTGGCCATCGCCGGCACATTTGTAAACAATTCATCACCCGGTTTACGCCAGCGGTCACGTATTAAAACACTGTTATCTATAGCCCCGGATGGTACAGGAATATATTCCCGCATCACGTGGCCCAGGTTAAACAACATCGTTATCCTGGCAAAAAAACCGCTAACATTCAATTCCTGTATAAAACCTCCGGTATACGGCGCCCGCGTAACACCACTATACACCAATGCCGAGGCCAGGATTGCACTGTCTGGTGCAGCTGTTTTTTGTCCGTTGGCAGTATAAATCTGCGGATCACCCTTCGGGTCAAGCCCACCCCATCGATAACTCCACAGATTATCCGTATTGAACCCATTTCTGGGGGCGCTTAAATAAGATACGGATTGGGAATAGTTTACAACCGGCACATTCTCTGCGATGCTTTGGTTGTACGCGCCATTTAAAATAACCGTATAATTCAATTTCTTTCGTGCAATCAGTTGTACTTTGAGATACAATTCAAGCCCCTTATTTATGATCTGGCTATAGGAAACCTGCGTTTGCAGTCCGGTAGCCGGATCTACGGGTTGTTGGGTATTATTATTCAGCCCGTCGGTGGTTTTATGATAATAACGCAGATCCAACAGGTACCGGTCTTTTAAAAAACCGATCCCGGCATGTACTTCCATATTTTTAACTCTTGGCGGCAACAATCCAAAATTGTTGCTTACAGCTATATTATATCCGCCGCCGGATTCAGGAACATAGGTATCTGCCATCAGCTCCATGCCCTGAAAGGAACTGATTTGCTGAAGAATATAGTCAAGCGATAAGCTGCTGATCTTTTTCGAATGAAAATAAGATTCCCGGGCTATATCATATTGCATTGATATATTGGATTGCGGCTGCCCCTCGGGCGAGCGTCCATATCCGGCCAATAATTTTAACGCTGCATTTCTCAAATTCAGTTTCGACTGAACACCGATATACCTGATGACCGTATCCGCTCCATTGGCATTGTTTTGCAAACGACGGGTATTATAGCTGATATCGAAACGGAACCGGTTCTGGTCAAATCCGAGGCTCATTTTCTCAAAAACATGGTGCATGCTTTGGCCGGATTGCTGCGCCGTATTATACTCATTAACCCAAATGCCATAATTATTCCAGCTATTCTGCAGGCTGCGTATAGCATTGATCTGCACCGGCAGATCCGGCATTTGCATCCCTGAAATCCCGGATGATAGACTAAGATCGCTTATCCATTCGGGTAAGGGTATAAATGAATAGTTTGACAGACGCCATATTGCCTCTCCATAATAATTATCAAACCGGCTGAAGGGCGGATTGCTGCCGTACCTGGGATTGAGGATTGCGTTATAGCGACCTTTCAACATATAAATATTCTTAAACGAATAGCTGAAATTACCGTTCCAGTTAAGTCCCCGGTTAACGCTTGTGTCGCCCGCATTGGGTGTTAATAACGTATAAGGATATGAAAGCGTATGCGCACCCCAGCCAATGGTGGAGATGGATGTTGGCAACGGCAGCGATGTATAATATTTAGACAGCGCACTCTGAGGGTCTGCGGAAGGAAGTTTCACCGCCTGGTGGCCCCCCGTTTCCGGATCGTACCCATATATTGTATTATATGAAGGTCTTTTTTGTGTATTATCGAAACCGCCGCCACCCAAACTGATGGCAATATGATGCTGCCCAAAATAACGGTCGTACAATAACGCAGAGCGCAGGTTCCAGCTCAGTGCCCGAACGTTAAACTCCTTCAAAATGCTGCCCCTCGGTACATAAAAATCAATCCCGGAAATATTGCCCTCCTCGTCGGTAACCGGGCTGCCATAATTATTTATCAATTGCCTTGTCTGGCTGCTTAAAGCATCCTGCAGGTACCGGCTGTTGCTTTCAGTGGAACTATATTGCAACGCGGTGGTCCATATTAAGCCAGGCAACAGCTTCCAATCCATATTCAATCTAGATTGAAGATTCAATACGTTGGTAAACTGCTTATTAACCCGGGCGTCCTGCAACAGATTGACACCATGGTTTTCATATCCATAGTGTTCCAGGATCGCATTGGCATCCGGGTTGAATCCTGAATAATCATATACATAATTTCCCTGAGGGTCTAGTAACAACTGATATGGCTGAAGGCTATTATTTAAAGGATCAAACGAAGAACCCCGCCGCCCTTTTTGTCTGCCAACAGCTGCAAACCAGGTAGCCCTGAGTTTGCCCTTTAGCAAGTCAAAATTATTCATCAAATTCAAACCCATACCATGGTTCTCATCGTTGAGAGCTGTAGAGCGATCCGTATTATAACTTCCGGTACCACGAAATTGCCACCCCTTTGTGCTCCCCGATAATGTAAGCATATGGTTCTGCCGGAAACTGCTTTGCTGCAGCAGGTGCATTTGTGCTTCGTTATCGATTGCAGCAAGCGAATCCCATTTTTCATTGAAGGCTTCTCCCGAAATTCTTCCTGTTATTAAGCCCTGAAGTAACTGCTGAGCCGGGTTTTTATTAAATCCGTCATAGGTAAACCCATTTCCCCTTTTTTGGGCTAAATTGATAAATCCCGAATCAGAGGCAGCTTTAAGATAGTCCAGCACATCTGGCGATGAAGCCAAACGCAGCGCCTTACGATTAAAGACCGGTGCCGGTGCATAATACAGATTGGTGCTGTAGTTTAGTTCTATCTTGCCTGAAGTACCTTTTTTTGTGGTAATCAAGATCACACCTCCCGAAGCCCCCGGCCCCCATTTTGCAAGTTCTTCGGGGTCTTTTATCACTTTTACTGATTCTACATTATTCATCGGATAATCTGCGGGAAACCCTTTCTGCGGAAAACCATCAATCACAATCAACATTCCTGAAGTATTTCCATTGAAGCCGCTCACACCCCTTAATTGAGGTATCAGACCGTTGTTGCTAACAGACGTACCGTAATTGGCTTTGATGAGCGAGCTACTTTGCATCAATGCAGCAATAAACTTATCAAACTCCATATAGTGCGGGATCTGTTTCTTTAAATCTGCATATGTCTGTTTAAGATATTCAAGGTCCTGAAACGATCCGTTACGGCCTACTGTAAGTCCGCTCAGTACCCGCTCGCTTTGAGATGAATTTTGTAGTGTAAGCCCGGGCACGGTGCCTTGCAATACCTGCCCCAGGTTCAGGTGACTGCGATGAGTAAGATCAACGGTATCCGTCCATGGTACTTTTCTCTTCTTGAAAAAATCCCCGTCAGAAACTTCAATACTCTCCATCAGGGTCACTTCCTGGTTCATAACGATCTGTAGTTGCGGCTGCCCCGCATATTCAATTTCAGCATCTTCAAATCCAACGGCCGTCAACAATAATTTATCACCTTTCCTTAATGAAATAATAAACTGGCCCTGTGCATCTGCGGAAAATATGGCCGTTCGGCTCCCCGTTTTTTTGATGGTAACACCGGGTATCGCGGCGCCGGTCTTTGTTTTCACGGCTCCCGGTACCAGCTGGTTTTGTACCACAACAATTTCGATTTGCGTTTGAACAGCGGCCGTGGGTCTTTGTACCGGCAGCGGACTAAGCGTAATAATCCTGCCTTCTATGGAATAGGTAAAGGGCTGCCCCGAAAATAAAAGTTCCAGCACCGCTTTCAGGGGTTGCTTTTTAATATTGACGGACACTTTTTTTGCCCGTGCAATCAGATCCACATCATAAAAAAAGCTATAGCCCGTCTGCTTTTTTATTTCCGGGAAGAGCGATTGAATCGCAACATTACTGGCCTTCAATGTCACTGTCTGACCCCGACCGTTAAAAGGAATTGAAAAGAAAATCATTCCCAACAACAGCAGTTTTTTAGCGCTCCCTTCTTTTTTTACAGGGCAAATAATTCTCCTAAAAATGTATCGCATTTTTTTAATTGATGACAATCACTAAAATAAAATGGCAAGCCTGCCAACCTTTACAGGTTTCGCTTTTAACAAGCTATTCGGATCAAAATTGTATTAACACTTAGGGTAATACGGTCAGTTTTTTCCCTTCCAATCGAAAATGTACGCCACTCTTTTCCAGCACATTTAATACCTGGGAGGCCATTGCATCCATGGGCAAGGTGCCGCTGAACCGCTTTTCAACCGGGGCACCGTCCGCATAAGCTATATCCAGGTCGTACCAACGTGCCAGCTGCCGCATTACCGTTTTCAGATCGGTATATTTAAAACTAAATTCATTATTCTTCCACGCCATCTCGTAACCGGTATCTACATCTGTTATCAGTTTCAGCTGATCGTTTTGATTTAATTGAGCCTGCTGCCCAGGCTTTAACAGCTGGCTGCCGGCGCCTTTGGTTACTTTAACGGATCCTTCCAGCAAGGTGGTCTTTATGACCGGTTCGTCCCCATATGCATTGATGTTAAAATGAGTGCCCAGTACTTCTACTTCCATATTATTCACTTTTACATGAAAGGGTTTTGCTGCATCTTTTGTTACTTCAAAATAGGCCTCCCCGGTAATTGAAACGCTCCGGTCTGCACCGGTAAAAGCCGTTGGGAAACGAATGGAAGAAGCCGCATTTAACCAAACCCTCGTGCCATCCGCCAGTGTTAACTGGTACTTCCGGCCTCGGTCTGTAGTCATGGTATTGGTAACGGCAACAGCAGCTGCGCCTTTGTTATACAATATCTGCCCGTCCCTGTATTCTACTTCTGCTCCCGATTGCATGGCAATGAATCCGTTACCCGCACTGTCCAGCAACACCTGTCTTCCGTCTGAAAGGGTTAGTACCGCCCCATTCCGGCCCGGATGTACATCATTTTTAATGACCGTTTGCGCGACCGGTTTTTGCCAGTCCGTTTTTTGCATCTGGTAAAAAACACCGCCTAATACTGCCAGCGTTAAAACGGCCGCCGCTGCTGCGATCCAGTGCCACCGCCTTCTTCTTAGCGGATAAATACCGCCCTTGTCAATTTGCAACACCTTCGCCGACAATCCTGCATATGGGCTATTGTCGAAGGCTTCGTCCTGATGGGCAATCATTAACGCAGTCACCACTTCCGTAAACAGCTCCTGGTCGGTACCGGAATCCAGGAAGTGCTGTAGTTCCGTTCTTTCAGCGGCAGTAGCGGCATCATTCGTGTATTGCCCGATTAGGTATATCAGACGTTCTTTTTCCATCGCATATCTATACAGACCCCGCAACGTTCATTTAGGGACCATTGGTTAAAAAAAATTATTTTAATAACAGGAAAACAAGAATAACCGGAAGCCGGCCCTCCGCGATCAGCTTCTTCCGTACAAGCTGCAAAGCCGTCATCAGCACTTTCTTTACATAGTCGCGTGAGAGGTCCAGTGCTGCGGCGATCTCGGCAAGACTCATTCCTTCTTCCCGGCTCATGCGGTAGATGATCTGTTGCCTTGATGAAAGTCCGGCCACTACTCTTTGTATTATACGCTGGGTTTCCCGGAAAGACAGATAGGGTTCCGGATTTTCTGTAGGGCCTTCCAGCAAACCGGCAGGCTGTTCCTCCAGGCTTGAGGTACTTAACTGAATCCCGGATTTTCGCAGATAGCGGTAGCATTCATTTGACACGATCCTAAAAAACCAGGCACGCGGATGCCGGATCTCCGGCAGCTGATCCCGGTGCATCCAGAAGCGTATCAATGCTTCCTGAACCACTTCCTTTACCGCATCCTCCGACTTGACCAGCTTGAAAATATACGCTGTGAAATCCGGCAACAGCGTATCATAAAATTCATTAAAGGCGGCCTCATTACCTTCGGCAATCAGGGAAAACAGCTCCGCCTCCGTATAGGTACGACTAGAACTCAATAGTTTCAGTTTTTAAAAGCCTGTCTCTGTACATTGTATTATAAAGTTTCCATTAATACGGATATCATTGTGCCTGCCGGCAAAGATCCGGAGAACATACCCTCTATTACCGGTGCCATTTAAAGAGCTATTGTTAAGACAACCGCCCTTTTTGTTTAACCCTGGCAGGTACTGGATTTTTGTTTCCTTTTTTGTTGCACGGTAACCAAAAATAATATTTTATATCAATTATACAAATACCCGGCAGGCTTTAGTGAAAGTACCAACCAGAACTTATCATTAAAGGATTTCAGCAGCCCTGGCCGTTAGCATTTTTGTGATATAAAACCGGTTATTGCAGCGGAACGCCGGGAGCCGGAAGATCCGGGTTGCCTTCGTACTGATTTCTGGTGTTGCCGTTATTCCCCATTGCGTCAAAAATTCCCCATCTGCAAAATCAACCGTATATCGTACATTACCTCATATATAATCGACCGCATACGGCATGTACTAACTGACCAGGATGCCACACGGAAGATTAAAACAAGTGTTTACCCTTGGCATCGTTCTTGTTTTTTACTAAAACGGATTTGTTATCAGCGCCTTCTATATAACATATTTTCTTATTTAAAATACATTTTATGTTACGTTGGACCATTACTTTTTTAATCATTGCGGTTATTGCAGCCGTATTAGGCTTTACCGGTGTTGCCGTTGCCTTCGCAGGTATCGCCAAAGTATTATTCGTTATTTTCCTGGTACTGTTTGTACTGTCCTTTTTTATGGGAAAAAGAAGATCCCCTTGATGATAGAATGCATCCTGTACGTATATCAAATCAATTTTTCAAAACCAGGGCTTAGCACATCCATCGTTCGTGCTGAATCCGGTCATTATACAATCCTGTAACGATGCTTTACATTGGCACATCGGGCTACAGTTATCCTTATTGGAAGGGCAGGTTTTATCCGGATAAATTACCGGCGTCCGGATGGCTGGAGTATTATGCCACGCAATTTAATACACTTGAACTGAACAATACCTTCTACAGGTTTCCAACCGTTGGGCCTTTAAAAAGATCAGCAAGCCGGACGCCCGCTGATTTTTGCTTTTCAGTGAAAGCGCATAAGATCCTTACACACACCAAACGGTTGGTGGGTGTAAAGGATAAGATACTGGAATTTATAGAGATAGTACAGGAAGGACTGGGACACAAATTAAGCTGCATCCTTTACCAGATGCCACCTTCGTATGCCTTTTCAGAAGCGCGATTAACGGATGTGGTGGAACAGTTGTCATCCGACAAACGGAATGTTATTGAATTCCGGCATGTATCCTGGTGGCAGGCGGAGGTATTTGATCTTCTTACAAAACATCGCATTAACTTCTGTAGCGTCAGCTACCCCGGTCTTCCCGATGATAACATCATCACCGGTGATTTTTTATACCGTCGCATGCATGGCGTGCCCGAATTATTTAAATCGCCTTACTCCGAAAAAGAATTAACCCGCTTGCATCAGGACCTGCAGATAAAAAAAGATGCGTTTATTTATTTTAACAATACCACTTTTGAAAGCGGGTATACCAATGCCTCTTTTTTAAAACAACAGGCGGCGGCAACGCATCGATGAAGTAAATTTCCCGGTATGGTATTTGGCTGATTATTGAAATACCTCAAAACATTTTTTATGAAGATCCCTGTAATGATGATAGCGGTAATCCTGTTTGGAAGCTGCAACGCACCATCAAATGAAGCCCCCGGAGAAACGGATCGTCTGAACGGAACGGTTACAACACCGGATAGCAGCACTACAACACCCGGCATACAGCAACACGATGCCCACGACACCAGTACCTGGGAAGGTGCCCCTAATGACTCAGGGCGATAATTGAGTACGCCGCAAATCGACCATTAACGATCTAGGGGGAACCCTTATCTGTACTCCTTAACAGGAGGGGTTTCAGCCGAATCAGCAAAGTTGATGTTTGCTCCCATCAAGGATCACGAATTATGCAGTAGCATACAGATTTTTTATACAGTTTCTGGCAACGCTGGAAACAAAAAGCCCGGAAACATTATATTTCCGGGCCTTTATAAAGATTTAATAATCTTAGTTGCGGTGAGGGCGGGATTCGAACCCGCGGTACAGTTTAACCCGTACGGCAGTTTAGCAAACTACTGATTTCAGCCACTCATCCACCTCACCGGGGCTGATCCCTTACAGGGGTTGCAAAAATATAGAAACTCAACTATATAAACTAAAAATTGTGTGCAAATTCATGAAAAAATATCAAAAAGATTTTTGACACTTTACATGGCGGCCAACTGCACTTTCTGATGCAGCTCCAGCACATTTTCACGGAAAACAGCGTCGGTATCCATCAGGTCCTTAACCGTCTGGCAGGAATGGATAACTGTAGTATGATCCCTTCCGCCAAAATGCTCCCCGATAGTCTTCAGACTATTCTTGGTAAAGGATTTAGCCAGGTACATAGTAATCTGACGGGCCTGTACAATTTCCCGTTTACGGGTCTTTTGCAGCAGCTTATCGTAAGGCACATTAAAATAATCGCATACCATCTTCTGGATGGTATCGATGGTGATTTCCTTGCTGGAAGATTTGATAAAGTTCCGTAATACTTTTTTTGCCAGATCCAGGTCGATCTCCCGCCGGTTCAGGGAAGATTGGGCCAGCAATGAAATCAGCGCACCTTCCAGTTCCCGCACATTGCTGTTGATATTATAAGCGATGTATTTGACCACTTCCTTGGGCATTTCTAAACCATCGGCCTTCATTTTCCGCTCGAGGATCTCGATACGGGTTTCATAATCAGGGATCTGGAGATCTGCGCTCAACCCCCACCGGAAGCGGCTCAGCAGCCGTTCCTGTACGCCTTCGAGGTCCTTGGGCGACTTATCCGAAGTAAGGATCAGCTGCTTTCCCGACTGATGCAGGTGGTTGAAGATGGCAAAAAAAGCGTCCTGCGATTTTTCGGCTTTGCTGAAGAACTGCACATCATCCACGATCAGTACATCGATCAATTGATAAAAATGGATAAAATCATTGATCGCATTGTTACGGCTATGGTCCATAAACTGGTTGATGAACTTTTCCGAACTTACATAAAGTACGATCTTATTGGGATGTGTTTTCTTTACTTCATTACCGATGGCCTGCACCAGGTGTGTTTTCCCCAACCCTACACCGCCATATACCACCAGTGGATTAAAGGAGTTGGCTCCGGGTTTTTCCGCTACGGTTTTGCCGGCACGGCGGGCAACACGGTTACAGTCGCCCTCAATATATGCATCAAACGTATAGTTGATGTTCAGTTGAGGATCGATCTGCATCTTTTTAATGCCCGGGATGACAAACGGATTTTTTACAGGATTATTGATCACGAGTGGAAAATCCATTTCGTTATTGGAATAGGTTTTATACCCCGTACCTGTAACATCCATCGTCAGCGGTTTGTTCTTGCTGTTTCCGCTGTCGACCATAATGCGATATTCAAGGCGGGCTTCTTTCCCCAACTCACGCTTCAATGTCTTTGCCAATAAATTTACGTAATGTTCTTCAAGATACTCAAAAAAGAATTGGCTGGGGACCTGGATCACCAACACGTTATTTTTTAATGAAATTGCCTTAATCGGTTCAAACCAGGTTTTATAGTGCTGCCACTCCACAATGTCTTTAATAATCTTTAAACAATTCGACCAGATTTTTTCGACATTTTTCTCCATCAGAAGTTACCAAGTTTATTGATGCATTTACGATAATGTTTCTCCTAAAAGTCCAGCAAAAAACCATCTTCTCATAACGATAAAAAAAGTTTCGCGGGACAGCGAATATCCACATTTATTCAACATAAAAAAAATTTAATCTTCTATTTTTTTTACGTATCGCACAAAAAAAATTTTTTCCGTTTGTTTCTTGAATTTTTTTCAACCAAACCCCTAAAAATATAAACAACCGCGCTTCAACAATAAAGGCCCCGGCCCTTCAGGCTGCTTAACAATTAAGCGCCCCTCATTTCTGCCAAAAAGGCTGAAACCCTTTACAGTAAAGGGTTTCAGCCTTTTGATGTTCTTTTTCACTATTCCGTTGCTCCCAGGCATCCATAGCGCCCGCAGGCATCAAAGCCGTCCGAAGCGCGGAATATAGTAAAAAAATTATTTGGCTTTTGTCTTTGTTTTTACGGGCGCTTTTGCCGCTGTTTTCACCGGTGCTTTGGGTTCTGGTTTGGGCTCTGGCTTAGGCTCCGCTTTGGGCTTTGCCTTAGCCTTATCAACAGGCTTTTTCTTCACCCCTTTGAGGGCTTCATCAATGGCCTGGCTCAGGAGTGCATAGGTTGTTTTACCCTTTACCATCTGGCCGTTTACAAAAAAGGTAGGTACTTCTTTTACCCCCAGGTCGATACCATATTTCAGATCATCCTGTACCTGCCATCCATAGGTTCCGTTTACCAGTTCTTCTAAAAAGTTTTTATTATTTACGCCTGCTTCCTTGGAATGTAATTTTAAGCTTGTGGTGCCAAGGTTCCTTCTGTTTTGAAACAACACATTGTGCATTTCCCAAAACTTTCCCTCCTGCGCAGCAGCAATGGCAGACTCAGCCGCCTTCAAACTTCTCTGATGAATTCTTGTTTGAGGAAAATGGCGAAAATTAAGCTTCACTTTGCCATCATAATTTTCCAAAATCTGTTTTACAATTTCATTGGCCCGGGCACACTCCTCGCTTTCATATTCTCCAAATTCCATCAATACTACAGGCGCTTCTTTTTTGCCCACAAATATGTCCTTCGGCTCAATAATTTCTTCAGATTCTTTCTTCAGACTCATACAATTTTAAAATTTTTCTGGTTTGGAAGGGGCGGCGTCGATTTTTAAGTTTTTAAAAATCAATACATAAATACAACAAATATCTCAAAAAAGCGGTTGAAGATAATTTTTTTTTTCTTGTTACAAATTTTTTCTTTGAGGCAAGAAATAACCATACACAATTAACTGATTATGAATGTATAAAAAGCATCGCTGAATTCATTTTAGTCTTTCCCGTTTTTGAATAACAGCCGTTCCTCTGAAAGCCCTATAACCGAGGCACCCAAAACACGATCAATCGTTTGTATGTACACCCTGAGCATCCCCGGTTTTCAAAAAAAAATCCCCGCAATTGCGGGGATTCATCTCCTCTTCCACCGGGACTATTTCTCGTTCCTGAAAACAACCATATTATCAAATACATCCACCAGTACCGGTTTGGTCCGGTCCAGGTCTCCCTGCAGGATCCGTTTGCTCAGCTGGTTGACAATTTCTTTCTGGATCAGCCGTTTCAGCGGCCGGGCTCCAAATTGGGGATCATACCCCTGCTCTGCAAGAAATTCCAGTGCATAATTGCTAAACTCCAGCTGGATACCGTTCTGGGCTACGAGCTTCTTCAGGGCCTCCAGCTGTATCTTCACAATATCTACAATGTCTTTTTTCAACAGTGGATGGAACATGATGATCTCATCTACCCGGTTCAGAAATTCGGGGCGGATGGTTTCCCTTAATAAACTCATCACCTCTGTTTTTGCTTTTTCTGTAGCCTCCTCCACGGTCTTTTCAGTAACATCTTCAAAAGCATGCTGGATCAAATGACTGCCGATATTGCTGGTCATAATGATGATGGTGTTCTTAAAGTTTACCACCCGGCCTTTATTATCCGTCAAACGTCCGTCGTCCAGCACCTGCAGCAACACATTCCACACATCCGGGTGTGCTTTTTCAATTTCATCCAGCAACACCACGCTGTAAGGTTTACGGCGTACGGCTTCGGTTAACTGGCCCCCTTCATCATATCCTACATACCCGGGAGGTGCTCCCACCAGACGGCTTACCGTATGCTTTTCCTGGTATTCGCTCATGTCGATGCGGGTCATCATACTTTCATCGTCAAAAAGGAATTCCGCCAGGGCTTTTGCCAACTCTGTTTTACCCACACCGGTAGTACCCAGGAAAATAAAGGACCCGATGGGTTTACGGGGATCCTGTAAACCGGCCCGGCTTCTGCGCACGGCATCCGCAACGGCAATGATGGCCTCATCCTGGCCAACCACCCGCTGATGCAGGTGCGCTTCCAGATTTAACAACCGCTCCTTATCACTCTGCAACATTTTGGTAACCGGGATACCGGTAGCCTTAGCGATGCTTTCGGCAATATCCTCTGCGTCTACTTCTTCTTTCAGTAAGCGGCTTTCAGCGGTGTCATTCAGCTCCTTTGTAAACCGGTTGATGTTTTCCTCTTCCTCTTTTATTTTACCATAGCGGATCTCTGCCACCCGGCCATAGTCGCCATTGCGTTCCGCTTTTTCGGCTTCGATCTTATAATCTTCGATCTTCGACTTACCAGACTGTATCTTCTCCACCAGTTCTTTTTCTTCCTGCCATTTGGCCTTCAGCGTATCCCGTTCTACAGACAGGTTGGCGATATCGGTATTAAGCTGTTTTAGTTTTTCGTCGTCATTCTCACGTTTGATGGCTTCGCGTTCTATTTCCAGCTGACGGATATGCCGGTTCAGCCGGTCCAGCTCCTCCGGCATGGAATTCATTTCCAACCGTAATTTAGCGGCACTCTCATCCACCAGATCAATGGCTTTATCCGGCAGGTAGCGATCGGTAATATACCGGTGCGATAATTCCACTGCCGCAATGATGGCTTCGTCCTTAATGCGCACGTGATGGTGGGTTTCGTATTTATCTTTTAAGCCGCGCAAAATAGAAATGGCATCTTCAACCGAAGGCTCATCCACGATCACTTTTTGAAAACGCCGTTCCAGCGCCTTGTCTTTCTCAAAAAACTTCTGGTATTCATTTAATGTAGTGGCACCCACAGCACGCAGTTCGCCACGCGCCAATGCCGGCTTCAGGATATTGGCCGCGTCCATGGCGCCTTCCCCGCCTCCTGCGCCCACGAGGGTATGGATTTCATCAATAAACAAGATGATCTCCCCGTCGCTCCCACTAACCTCTTTTACCACGCCCTTCAGGCGTTCTTCAAACTCGCCCTTATACTTGGCACCTGCAATCAGCAGGCCCATATCCAGCGCATAGATCACTTTCGACTTCAGGTTTTCCGGTACATCCCCATTGATGATCCGGTGGGCCAGGCCTTCTACGATGGCGGTTTTACCCACCCCCGGTTCTCCTACAAGGATCGGATTATTTTTGGTACGGCGGCTTAGGATATGCAGTGTACGCCGGATCTCTTCATCACGACCGATAACCGGATCCAGTTTACCCTGACGGGCCAGCTCATTCAGGTTCTTCGCATATTTATTCAATGCATTGAACTCCTGCGACTGTGTTTGGGATGAAACCGTTCCTCCTTTCCGCAGATCTTTAATGGCCGTAACCAGTCCTTTCTCTGTAAGACCGGCATTTTTCAGCAATTTTGCCGTGGCATCGTTGCCCTGCACAATGGCCAGTAACAGGTGTTCGGGGGTAATAAATTCATCGTCGAATTGCTTTAATGAAGCCCCCGCCCTTAAAACAACATTGTTGGCATCGCGGCTGATTTGCTGTGCCGGCTCCCCATTGGTAACAGGTAGTTTTTTAATGAGCTCATCCAACTTGGTATGTACCAGGTTCAGGGTTACGTTGTTTTTCTTTAAAAGATATTCAACGGGTGAATCTTCCTGGTCCAGTAACGCCTTCAGGATATGCTCTACTTCTATATTCGGATTTTTAGCATTAAAGGCCAATTGCTGGGCCTGTTGAAATGCCTCCGCTGCTTTAATTGTAAAATTTCCCAGATTCATAATTTATATATATGTTAATGATCACAAGTTACCTGATTTTGGATTCTGAATGCCTGCGCATCCAGGATCAGGCCGTTGTAACCGGTATTGTGATAGCAAATCAAACTCCAAGCCGGTTTTTATGGAAATTTTGTCAGGAAAGTCGACTAAAAACTGACTATAATGCAGTCAAAATAAACATTTTATGAAATTTTAGCAGGGAAGCATCCCGGCCCGTTCCGGTACCCGCAGCCCTTTCTTTAGCAGGTTGGTCAAAAAACATGGGTGTTTACCAATAACACATTATGCCGATGCGACCGGGGCCGTTTTAACCAGACCAGATTTACCGGTTTATTTAATAATTTTACCGCGGTGAATCCGATCGAACAGCATACACAGCTCATTAAACATTACAGCAGGCAGCTGGGCTTCGACTACTGTGGTATCGCAAAAGCGGTACAGCTGGAAGATGATGCCCGAAAGCTGGAACAATGGCTGTCAAAGGGCATGCACGGCGGAATGCAATACATGGAAAATCATTTCGACCTGAGGATCGACCCTGCCAGGCTGGTACCCGGTGCCCGCTCTGTGATCACCCTGCTGATGAATTATTATCCCCCGCAACTGCAGCAAACCGATGGCCCCCGGGTTTCCAAATATGCTTACGGACAGGATTATCATGAAGTAATCCGCGCACGGTTGAATGCGCTGCTGCAATATATCCGGGAGCAGATCGGTGAGGTTAACGGACGCGGCTTTGTAGATTCTGCGCCGGTGCTGGAACGGACCTGGGCCCGGAGAAGCGGACTGGGATGGATCGGGAAGAATGGGAACCTGCTGGTAAAAGGGGCCGGTTCCTTTTACTTTATTGCCACCCTTATTACAGACCTGCCACTGCAATATGACGATCCTTACAGCAACGATTTTTGTGGTAGTTGCACCAAATGCCTCGACGCCTGCCCAACCGGTGCCATCCTTCCCGGGAAAGTGGTGGACGGCAGCAAATGTATTTCCTATTTTACAATTGAATTAAAAGAAGCACTGATACCGGATGAAGTAAAGGGACAGTTCCAGGACTGGGTATTTGGTTGCGACGCCTGCCAGGATGTTTGCCCCTGGAACCGGTTCAGTAAACCCCATCAGCAGGAAGCCTTTGCACCGCTTCCGGAGATCCTGAACTTATCCAC
Organism: Niabella pedocola; assembly: GCF_021044425.1. Classification (GTDB taxonomy): domain Bacteria; phylum Bacteroidota; class Bacteroidia; order Chitinophagales; family Chitinophagaceae; genus Niabella; species Niabella pedocola. The sequence continues at coordinate 528,733 of NZ_JAJNEC010000007.1, forward strand.
CAGGGAATGGGAAGCATTTTCGGAAGAACAATTCCGGAAAGTATTCAAACACTCGCCAATCAAACGTACCAAACTTAAGGGTATTCAGCGCAACCTGGAGTTTATCAAAAATTGATGATAAGATTTGGGCCGCAAAGGCACCAAGACGCCAAGAAACGCGAAGCATCCTATTCCTACTTCTTTGTGATACTTTGTGGCTTAGGGTCTTTGTGGCACCAGCTATTTGTGTGCCTGCTCCTTCAGCTGCCTGAGCCCCTGTTCCATGATGCGGCCATAGGAGCCGTCCAGCAACAGGCCCGAAAAACGCTCCCAGGGATACCATTTAAAGTCAAACTCCATATAATTCTGAAGGGTCAGCGAATCCGAATGGGCATAGCGGATCAGTTTCCAGCTGTTGCGCACCGGCTGCTCCCCTTTCTTCATTTGAACAGTTACCAGCGAATCCGAACTATTGATCACCCACAACTGCACATTCTTAACAGAGGCGCTGATCACCCTTCCGTTGGCAACTACGGCGTCCTTCAGTTCCAGTGTATCAAATCCCGGATACCAGTTTTTCCATTGAGCCAGGTCCTTTACCTGGTTCAGCACCGAGTCGTTTCCGGCATACAGATTTACCGCCCGCGATACCCGTACATGTGAAGGCAGCAAAAGCGTTACGCCGGTAATGGCCAGCAAAAGGACCACTGCACTGAAAATGAAAAGCTTTATATATTTCATGTACTAAAAATCAACGTCCTGAATGGTAAATTTATCCGGCAATATTAGCATAAAATATCAAACCTTTTATTGATCCCGGCGCGCCGTTTTTATTTTCCATTTCATAAAAGGCTTTTCAATCGCAATAAAATACGTTACACTTGCCAGGCCCACTGCCAGCAAACAAAGCAGCAGCTTCACAAAAAAATCGGTGTACTGATTGCTGAAAAAGGGAGACAATAGCTGCAATTTGTTCATAACAAACGCCATCACCGGATAATGGACCATGTAAATTGAATAACACATGCCGCCTGTTATACCTAAGTAGTATATGCACAAACCCCTACTCCCATCGCATGATCCGCGAAACGGTGAAATAAATAACCACGATCCAGATGCCCAGGTATCCCAGTTCCTTCCAGCAGTCGTAAAGATGGAGCCCTTCAAACGACACTTTGCGCATGGCATTATTGAACTGCGTAAGCGGCAGCAGCTCACAAAGGCGCTGCATCCATTTCGGAAATACATCCACAGGGAAAAAGGTTCCGGAAAGCAGGATCTGCGGAAATCCGAAAACATTGATCATTAACGGGATGACCGTATCATTTTTTGCAATACTGCTGATGATCAGGCCTACACCCATCAGCAGGAACAACATCACCACGGATAACAGCAACATCTCTACAAACGTGAGCGCTCCATGCACCAGTGTAAAGTGTAAGAAGAAGTGACCGAACAGGATCAGTACCACCACATTCATCAGCTGGAAAAAAAGCCGGCTGACGCCGATCCCGATCAGGATATTGAGTTTTTTTACCGGTGATGCGTAGAATCGCTTTAATACCAGTTGTTCCCGGAGGTTGAAAAAGATAAAGGCGATGCCAAATAAGGTCGCAAACAATACGGAAAAACCCAACTGTCCCGGCAGTACAAAGTCGATAGAACGGTACTTTTTCCCCGGCACGATCTCCGTTTGAATGGAATAGTTCTTTTTTATATGTGCGGTATGCAGCTGCATGCGGAGCGCTGCATAATCAATGGTACGTATCAATGCCGGCAAGGCCGCGGCCCCCGCTTCGCTGGTCCGGAGTAATACCTGCGTTCCGGCTGTATCGGCAGTACTCCTGATCTGCAATACGGCATCCAGCTTTCCCTTACTCAGATCGGCATTGCGGGTGGCAGTATCTTTATAAGAAACCACTTTTATAAATCCGCTGCTTACAAGACTGTCTAAAAAAGCACTGGTGGTATCCCCCAGCGGATCAATCGCCACACTTCTTGCAGCCGGCGGCCTGTCGGTAAAAGCGCCGAAGATGAGGATGAATACAATCGGGAACAGCAAACTAAAAAAAAGCGAAGAAGGCTGGCTGAATATGGCTTTAAAACTTGCCTTCGTAATGGCCCAAAGAGCCCGTGACTGACGATACTTCATTTCTATTCGTTAATGCCCGATTAATTCAATACATCTTTACGATCCTTCATTTGTTCCATTCAATATAATTTACTCATCCCTTCTGCCTACTGAACAAAAAATTCAAACGGCAACCGGGCCTGCACGCTGTTGGTCATTTGTTTTACGGATTTCAGCTGCTGGTATACCTTTGCATATTCCGGACCCAGCTCCTGCTTCACCATTGTTTCCGCACTGCTGCTCTTATTAAAGCCCAGGATGCGCTCCAGCAAATTGCCATACCTCGGATACTCTTTTACTGCAAACTCTTTCAGACCGGCTTTTTTTGCAGCCGCATTGATGGCATCCTGTAAACCGCCATAACTGTCTACCAGGCCAATTTCCTTTGCCCGTAACCCCGTCCACACACGGCCCTGGGCTATCGTTTCTATATAGGCAGTATCCTTCTTACGGCCTTCCGCTACCCGCTGTTTAAACTGATCATACACCCGTTCGATGCTGCCCTGCACGATCTTCTTCTCCTGCTCTGTCATGGGATGATCGATGGAGCCGGCATTGGCCAGCGGGCCCGTACTCACACCGTCAAACGTTACACCCAGTTTATTTTTCAGGAATGCACTCATATCCGGTATCACGCCAAATACACCGATGGACCCGGTAAGCGTGCCGGGCAACGCAAAAATACTGTCTGCCGCACAGGCCATATAATATCCTCCGGATGCCGCCACATCTCCAAAACTTACCATCAAGGGTTTCACGGCCCGGGCCAGTTTCATTTCCCGCCATATGTGATCACTGGCCAGCGCGCTGCCGCCGCCCGAGTTCACGCGCACCACGATGGCCTTGATAGAGGGATCCATCCGCGCCTTTCGCAACAGATCTACATACATACCGTCACTGATCACACCTTCTTCTTCCTTTCCATCCACAATATTTCCGGCGGCATAGATCAGCGCTATTTTCTCGCCGCTGCCACCCAGGTCTTTATTTACCTGCGCATACTGACTGATACTTACAAAATTTATTTTATCCGTGCTGTCTATTTTCAGCTGCCGCTTAATCTCCGACTGCAATTCATCATCATAACGAACGCCGTCGATCAATTTGTGCTCCACGGCCAGTCGGGGAGTAACGATGACGCCCTCATTCGCCCATTGGTGCAAAACCGCTGTATCCAGCTTCCGTTCCGCTGCCGTCTTTTGCAAAAGATCCGCATAGAGATCGTTCAACCAAACGCTTGTCTGCAACTGGTTGGCCTCCGTCATCTTCTCCGCGCGCAGCGGCTCCGTAGCACTTTTAAACTTCCCTGCATAAAAGATCTGGGGATTGATCTGCAACCGGTCCAGCGCCCCTTTTAAAAACAGGTAACTTACCCGGTATCCCACCCATTCAAAATCCCCGGAAGGACTTACATATACTTTATTGGCGATATTGGCCACTGCATACGCCTTTTGGGTCATGGTATTTCCAAACGCGATAATTTCTTTTCCTGAACTTTTGAAATCCGCCAGTGCCGTCCGGATCTCGTCGCTGGATGCAAATCCGTTTGCATTTCCGTTCGCCTCCAGGTAAATCGCCTTGATCCGGTCATCGGTTTTCGCCTTCCTGATCAGCCGGATCACATCATACAAGGAGGGCGTTTCCTCCAGCGATTTTGCCTGCACCATGGATTGCACATCCTTGGAAGAGATCTCTGTGAACGGCTCTGCCAGGTTAATTTTCAGCACGGAGGGGTCTGTGATCACCGGCATGGAGCTGGAAACCGCGTTGCTGGCCATTCCCATAAAAAAGAAAAAGCCGATGGCGCAAAAAACAAGCAGCGCCAGGAAGGATGCCAGGAATATTTTAAAAAAGGAACGCATTATAATAATTTTAAAAACAAATCTTCTTTTGATGAAATGCCAAAATTAAAGATATTTGGCAGGGATGCATAACCTTTTTATTAAAGCGGAGATTAAAAGAGGCGGGCGCGGCTGCAATACAGTACTGCGAAAGCACTGCGGTTCCGGCTTAAGCAGTAAAAGGGCCGTGTACAAAAAATAGCATATCTTATTTTACACAAAGGATGAACCAGGTATATTTATTAATAGGAGGAAACCTGGGCGACCGTACCGCCCATCTGGCACAGGCCCGTGCCCTCATTGGCCGTTCTATCGGCCCTATCCGGAAAGCCTCTGCCCTTTATGAAACCGCCGCATGGGGATTGGTGCATCAGCCGGACTTTTACAACCAGGCACTCGAAGTTTCCACGGCATTGCAGCCGGAGCCGCTGATGCAAATGATCTTAACGATCGAGGCAGATATGGGTCGCATCCGGAACGAACGGTACGGCCCCCGGGTGATCGATATCGATATTTTATTGTACAACGACCTTATTTGCACATCACCCCGGGTAACCCTGCCCCATCCCCGGATGCAGGAGCGCCGCTTTGTATTGGCACCGCTGAACGAGATTGCTCCGGAACTGCAACACCCGGTACTGCATCAGACCATCCGCCAATTGCTTGATACCGTCAGCGATGATTCCGCCGTAAAAAAAATATAAGGTTTCGAAATTGTACTTACTTTGCAGCCAGTTACATGCAGTACGATTTTATCACTATTGAAGGAAATATTGGTGCGGGGAAAACAACCCTTGCCACGGCATTGAGCAAAACATACAATGCCCGCCTGGTGCTGGAAGAATTTGCCGACAACCCCTTTTTGCCAAAGTTCTATGAAAACCCGCAGCAGTTTGCCTTTCCGCTGGAATTGTTCTTCATGGCCGAGCGGTATAAGCAATTGCAGGAGCTGCTCGTGCAAAAAAATATGTTCCAGCAACTCACGATCAGCGATTACCTGTTTACAAAATCACTACTGTTTGCCCGGGTTACGCTTTCCGACGACGAGTACAAGCTTTACCAGCGCCTGTTTGAGATCGTACAGCAACAGCTGATACAACCGCAGCTGCTGATTTACCTGCATGCACCGGTTCGAAAATTACAGGAAAACATCAAAAAAAGACAGCGCAGCTATGAGCAGAAAATTCCGGACGCATACCTGCAACGGATCCAGGAAACCTACCTGCAGTATATTAAACTGCTGCCGTTGCCGATTTTATTTGTAGACGCCTCCCATGCCGACTTTATTACCAACCAGGTGCACCTGGATATTATCCGCGCGGCACTCGAAAAGCCGTATCCTGCGGGAATGCACCCGATCGCGCTGCAGCCTTGAGCAGGCCCGGTGTTTTGTTAAGAGTTGGAGGTTTCAAGTTCCGGGCCAGGTGTGTACCCATTCGGAGCTTCCTGTTTAAAGCACCCAAAAGGGTTTCACCTATCCGGTAAAATCAGACGTTAAAACGTAAAACTCGCAACGGAAGCTTTCAGCTCCGGTTGCTTTTTAGCGATTTGCATGATGCCCTGAATATGGCTGCCCCTAATCTATAAAATTTAGTAATTGAGATAGGAATGTTCATATTTGGAATTTAGTATTTAAAATTTAATATCCCCCCTTCCTTACCTTTGCAACCGCAATGGAAAACGAGCAACAACCTGTCGTTCAGGTGACCGATGACCCCTTTGGAGCGGTACGCATTCCCGAATACCGGAGCCTGATGACCGGGCGCTTTTTATTTGTATGCGCCATGCGTATGATCACTACCGTTGTGGGCTGGTGGATTTATCAGCTCACCAGGGATCCGCTGGCCATCGGCCTGATTGGGCTTTCGGAAGTAATCCCCGCACTGAGCCTGGCGCTGTATTCCGGACATAAAGTAGATGTCAGCGATAAAAAGAAACTATTGCTGCAATCGATCACCGGCTATTTCCTGGCGGCCTGTTTTCTCTTATTTCTTTCCACCGATACGGCGCAACATTCGCTGCATATCCGGCATATCACCTGGTTTATTTACGGCACCTTCTTTTTTACAGGCATCCTCCGGTCCTTTGCCGGCCCCTCCCTGAATTCGATGATTGCCACCATTGTTCCCCGCCACCTCCTTCAGAACGCCACTACCTGGAACCAGGGCACCTGGCTCTCCGCTTCGGTAACCGGGCACGCTGTGGGAGGTTTTCTGATTGCGCTTACCGGCATCACCCATACCCTGATCGTGATCGCCGCACTGATATTTATAGCCCTGCTCATCCTTACACAGCTAAAACCCAAACCACCCCATAAAGGAAATATTGAAAAGAAAACCTGGGAAAGTGTGCAGGAAGGATTACGGTTCGTATTCCGCACCAAGGCCCTGCTGGCGGCCATGGCACTGGATATGTTTGCCGTACTTTTCGGAGGTGCAGTAGCACTGATCCCGGTGTTTGCTTCCGATATTTTAAAGATCGGTCCTGTGGGATATGGCTGGCTGAATGCCGCCTCCGATATCGGGTCTATTATCATTGTACTGATCCTCACTTTTGCCCCCATGAAAAAAGCTCAGGGCAAAAAAATGCTGATCGCAGTTGCGGGTTATGGTATTTGTATTATTTTATTCGGACTCTCCAAATGGTTCCTGCTTTCATTTTTTGCGTTGCTCATATCCGGCATCCTTGATGGCATCAGCGTAGTGGTAAGAGGCACCGTTATGCAATTATTAACGCCGGATCATATGCGCGGGCGGGTCAGCAGCGTCAGCAGCATGTTTGTTACCAGCAGCAATGAGCTCGGACAGTTTGAAAGCGGTGTAATGTCGCGGGCATTAGGGGTCATCCCTTCCGTGATCTTTGGTGGTGGCATGACCCTCATTGTGGTGGTTACCGCCTGGCTGAAGGCACCTACACTCCGGAAATTTGAATACTGATTTTTATAGCACCGGCGGCGGTGCTCCTGTCGGCTTTACTTGTGTCACTCACTGCGGCTTCAATGCATAGCCCATCACCGTCATCCCGGGAAGAATAACCGGCAACATCCCAACGCAGCGGGGGGGTCTCTACGCACACAGACAGCTGCTTTTTTTTATACAATTCCCTATCTTTATCCAAATCATTGTATGTTTTCCAAACAGTATTTGTCCACCCTTGCTTTTTTCGTTCTTGCAGTTGTTTTTTTCTACGGCTGCACCAGCTCACGCCGCACAGCGGAACAAGACGGCTGGATCAGTCTGTTCAATGGCAAAGATCTCAGCAACTGGATCGTAAAGATCCATCATCATGAAACCGGCGATAACTATGCCAACACATTCCGGGCAGAAGACGGCATGATCAAGGTACGCTATGATGGTTATGATCATTTTAATGAGCGCTACGGACACCTGTATTATAAAATACCCCTGTCCCATTATCACCTGAAATTTGAATACCGGTTCCTTCCGCAATCCGAATGGAGAACAGATGCGCCCGAATATACCATTGAAAACAGCGGCATCATGTATCACTCCCAGGACCCGCGCACCATGCCTAAAGAACAGGACTGGCCCATCTCCATTGAAATGCAGTTACTGGCTGGTTTGGCAGACGGCCAGCCCAGAACTACCGGTAATATGTGTTCCCCGGGCACCCATATTTTTTACCAGGGTAAACTGGATACCCGGCATTGTATCAATTCTTCCTCCAAAACCTTTCCGCCCGGCGTTTGGGTAAAGGGCGAGCTGATCGTACACGGCGACTCACTGATTACACATATCATCGAAGGCGATACGGTGATGCAATATTCAAAACCCCAGATCGGCGGCCCGGTGGTAAACCGGTACGCGCCCGCACAGAAGATCGATGGCAAGGCCCTGACCTCGGGCTATATCGCGTTGCAAAGCGAAGGACAGCCCATCGACTTCAGGAATATACAATTGAAGCAATTAAAATAACCCGCTTCGCCAGGTTGCGATCGAAATGACGGAGCCTTGTTAGCGTTATCCCAGTTGCTTCAGATTTGGAATTTAAAGAGCCCGTTTGTACCCGGTATGATATTTCAGGTTCCGATGCGCGCGTCAACTTCGCTTCGTTAAGGCCACAGATGTACAGACCTGGTACAGGCGCTGATCGTGCCTAAAAATATGGCTGCAAAGCACCACAGGCACAATCAGCGTATCTGCTGCAATGATAAAAGAATCGCTTAAGAAACGACATGCTCGAATCTGAAGACGGATTGCTGATGACACAAACCGGAGGTCCTGAGAGCGGCACAATGTTTTTAATGCGGTAACAGAAGAATGATGATATTTGCAACCTAAATGCTCAGAAATTTATGAATGCGTCTATCATTACAATCGGGGATGAATTACTGATCGGACAAACCATCGATACAAACAGTGCTTTTATAGCACAGGAATTCAACAAAAAGGGCATCTGGGTAAAAAGACGCGTAGCCGTGGGTGATGTGGCCGAAGACATTGAAAAGGCACTGGATGAAGAGTCTCTGCAGGCACAGATCGTTATACTTACCGGCGGACTGGGACCTACAGCTGATGATATCACCAAGCCGCTTTTAAACAACTATTTCGGGGGCAAAATGGTGATCGATCCCAAAGTAGCCGAACATATCGAGTACCTGTTCCGGGAGGTATACCGCAAGCCCGGACCGATTGCCGAACGCAATAAAAAACAGGCGGAAGTACCGGACGTGGCCAAAGTGCTGCACAATGCCCGCGGATCTGCACCGGGCATGTGGTTCGAGAAAACGGTAAAGGGCCGGAATGTGGTATTTGTTTCATTACCCGGTGTGCCGCATGAAATGAAAGGACTATTAGTAGAAGAAGTGATCCCCCGGCTGTTGAAGTATTTTAAATTTCCGTTTATCATTCACCGCACGGCGCTTACCGCCGGCCTGGGTGAATCGATGGTGGCCGAGCGGCTGATTGATTTTGAAGCTGCCCTGCCCCGGCATATAAAACTCGCTTACCTGCCCAGCTACGGTGCCGTAAAACTGCGGCTCACCGCACAGGGACAGCAGGAGGAACAACTAACCGAACAAATCAACTTTCAGTTTGATCAGCTGACGGCCCTGCTGAGCGATATTCTTGTTTCAAAGGCAGATGAGCCCATCGAAAAGATCATCGGCCAGTTGCTCCTGCACCGGAAAAAAACGATGGCCACTGCAGAGAGCTGTACCGGTGGCAATGTGGCCCACTGGATCACCCGCATACCCGGTGCATCTGCTTACTACAACGGAAGCATCGTATCGTATTCCAATCTTGTTAAAGAAGCCTTGCTAGCAGTGCCCTCCGGAACACTGCGCAGGCAGGGAGCCGTAAGCAGCGAAACCGTAGAAGCCATGGTAAAAGGTGCTTTACAACAGCTGGGCGCCGACTATGCGGTTGCTACTTCCGGCATTGCCGGGCCGGACGGCGGCACCCCGGATAAACCGGTAGGAACCATCTGGATTGCAGCGGGCAACCAGGACCGGGTTGTTACCAAATTACTACAACTCCGTTTTGACCGCGAACAGAATATAGAGATCACTACGATGCAGGCACTTTTACTATTGCGCCGGGTGATCCTCGACCTGGAAGCAGATCCGGCTTTATAGCAAAACCAGCTGTACCTCCTGCCAGTTCGCCACCCGCTGATGTTTTCCCGGGTCGCGTTTCATATTATGCGGTTGGGAAAACAGCAGGGTTTTTCCATCAAAATGATCGAGGTTTTTAAAATGGTCATCCAGCATAATATCGCCATAAACGATCTTTTTAGAACCACAAAGCACCAGTTGTTCCCAGATCAAAAAAGAAAAATGCTGCTGCAGCCATTGATATTTTTCATACAAACTCAGAGGAAACTCCATGGCCGAAGAAACAATATACAGATCGTATTGCTGGTTTAGCTGCCGCATCACTTCTATGCTTCCCGGCATTACCGGCGCTTCCAGAAAAAAACCAGGGGTATTCACATAGGTTCTTACATGCTGAAAGGCTTCTCTTTCTGTTTTTCCGATAAGGGATGCTTCATCCTGCGTTATACCCAGGTCTAACTGCTCATATTTCCTGAACTGGCTGTATACATCGGCCAGCACGCCATCCATGTCTACAATCAAGCGTTTCATATCCATACTTTTCTCATGAAGCAGTACCTTTTTAACGTAACTGCTCCGTTCCTGTTAAACGGCCTCAAATTCTTTTGCATACACCACAATACCCGATACCTGTTTCAAGCCACACTCTACCAGTTCCACGGCCATAAAAGCCTCATCCGGAACGTCAAATGGCGGCTGTATATTCCAGCGTGAAGCTGGTTGAAACCCAAATTTCGGATAATAGGTTTCATGCCCCAGTACAATAACCGAAAGATACCCGATTTCCCGGGCCTTATTCAATCCTGCCTGTATAAGGGCCGCGCCAATGCCCTTTCGCTGAAAGGAGCTGCGAACCGCTATGGGGGCCAACGCCAGGCTCTCAAAGCGATGATTGAAGCTGTCAATAATCTTTATTTTGGTAAAAAGCACATGTCCAACGATTGCGCCGTTCGTTTCTGCTACCAGCGATAGTTCCGGAACAAAAGCACTGCTGTTTCTGAGAAGATCTACCAGGTTTGCTTCGTCTGCCCTCCCAAAAGCTTCTTCGTTTACCGCAGAGATGGCCGTTACATCTGCACTATGCTCTTTCCGAATCAATACGTCCATTGATCTGAAATTTTATCAAATTTAAAGAAACGAACCGCGTAATCAAAGAGGGCCGGTAAATCTTTGCGAAATTTTAGAACTACGAAACAACGCCTAGTTTCCAGGCAAATACCGGCGCCGATTAACCAGTTCGCCGGCATGCGTAAACGTTAAAAACAGGTCCCGGGTATGTACCCGGCCATCCGGTTACCGGCAATTGCAACTTCATATAGCATGCTTCCCGTATTTTTTATACCAGCCCACCAGCCAGATCACTACTTCATCGTAGGCATAGGATCCTGCCGGCTGATTGTTGATCTTCAGGTAATTGGCGTATACCCAACTGGTGAGGGCCTCTACCTTTCCCTGGTATTTTTCGTAAAAGGCGCGATAAGCGGCCATATCCCGCAATACCTGTGGGTGCAGGGTACTGTCATATTGTTTTACTCTTGCAGAATCCGCCATATATAACATACGCCGCGCATACACATACATGACAAAATCTGTGGCATACTGAAAGTGGATGGATGGATGTTGCCGGCTGGTTAAAAAACTCAAAAAATTGGCTTCACTTTCCATTCCATACCCCGCCTGGTGACCGATTTCATGGGTTACCACGGAGGGCAGGAGAAAATCCGGGATGGTCATATTCACCTGCGCCTCACCGGAAAACGGGTTGTAATAGCCCTGTACGCCCGTATAATTCATTAGCCGGCCAAAAAGCGATCCCTTTACCGATACCGGCCGGCTGTCTAAAAAAGGATATACTTTCCGCGTAAGGCGATAGGCCTCCTCCGCCTGCTTAAAAAGATATCGCTGATCGGCAAGTGAATCCCGGTCCTGTACCCGCAACAAGGTTACGTCGTGATTCATGCGGTTATGCAGCAGCTGCACCAGCGTGTCCAGGTCCTGCACCGTTACCTTCTTATCCGGAAGACCAAACTGAACGGCAATTCCCTGGCGGCTGTAGTTGAGGCCCCAGGCTGCATAGAAAACAACATAAAGCAGCAGGATAGCAAAACATACCTTGCGAAAACCAGCGCCCCATTTGATCGCCTGCTTACGCCGGCGGAAGAGCCTGCGGATGCCGCGGACAACGGCAAATATCAAAAAAAGGATCAGAACGGCATACAGGATATCCCCGATACTAAAAGGGATCCATCCGAACAGGAACCGCTGGGTTTTTGAAACAATTATATAAAACCCGCGCGTATAATATGTTTCAACAAATCCTGGGAACAGGGACACCAGTTTGATAAAGATTGCCACTGCTCCAAGCAACACCCAGGTTCTGTACGTACGTATCCATATCAGCCATTTCATACAAACAAATGTATCATATTAAATGTATGATCCTACCCCTGCTCTTATTAATTTTGAGTATGAAAATCGATCCGGTTACCGTAACACTGAAGAATAACGTAACCGTCACCATAAGAGCGGCGGTAAAAGCAGATGCAGCAGGAATGCTGGATGCAGGATGGCGTTATTTACAGGAAAGCCCGCACTTTATTACCACTGTTAATGAATTCAATTTTACAAAGCCACAGGAGCAGGCCTGGATCCGCTCTCTGAACGAAAGCGACAACAGCCTGCTATTGGTTGCACTGTACAATAATAAGATCATTGGAAATATTCAGTTGCGTGGGGAACCCCGCAGTAAGATCCGGCACAATGCCCTGCTGGGAATTGCCATCCGGAAACAGTGGCAGGCAATCGGGCTGGGTACCGCCCTGATGCATACCGCCATCAACTGGGCCCGGACCAAGGGCGCGCTTAAAACGATCTGGCTGCATGTACACGCTACCAATGAACACGCCATTGCGCTTTATCGAAAAATGGGATTCAGGGAAGCCGGACGGCAACCATATTATATAAAAGAGCCGGACGGCCGGTTTACAGATAATCTGCTTATGGGCCTGTTATTGGAATAATTAATCCTGCTTGGTTTCCAGCCAACGGAGTGCAGCATAGGCCATCACTCCCATTCCCAGCTCCAGGGCCTCCTCATCAATATTGAAGGTAGGTGTATGCAATGCAGAACAAATATCCCGCTCTTCATTGCGCACCCCCAGCAGATAGAAAAAGGACGGCAACTCCTGGCTGTAATAGGCAAAATCCTCGGACGCCATCCAGATATCCTGGGGAAGGATCTGTTCCCGGCCGGCATATTCCTCAAAGAATGTACGCACCTGCATACCCAGAGCTTCATCATTCTTCAGGTGTGGGTATCCTTTCCGGATCTCGATCTCGCACCGGCCGCCCATGCCCGATACCAGCGTATGCGCCAGTTCTTTGATCCGGATATGCGCCTGTTCGCGCCAGGTCTCGTCCAGTGTCCGGAAGGTGCCTTCAATAAGCACCATATCGGGAATGATATTGATCGCACCATCTGCTTTCAGCTTTCCGAAGGACAGCACCGTTGGCATCAACGGCGGTGCATTGCGGCTTACCACCTGCTGCAATGCCTGCAACAGGGAACAGGTGATCATCACCGGATCCACCCCTTTATGCGGTTCCGCTCCATGGCCTCCCTTCCCATATACTTCTATTTTTATTTCGTCCATGGAAGCCATAAACAAACCGGTGCGCAGGCCTACCTTTCCTGCAGGAATCGCCGGCATCACATGCTGCCCCAATACCACATCTGCCTGCGGATCGGTCAGTCCGCCTTCTTCAATCACCTGCCGCGCACCACCCGGCAGCACTTCTTCTCCCGGCTGAAAGATCAGCTTAACGGTACCGGAAAAACTGGCTTTCATCGATTCCAGAATACGGGCCACACCCAGCAGGGATGCGGTGTGTGCATCGTGACCGCAGGCGTGCATGACTCCATCATTCACCGACCGGTAAGCTACTGCATTGGCTTCTGTGATGGGTAATGCATCGATATCAGCCCGCAGCGCAATCACTTTTTCAGAAGGACCTGCACCTTTGATAACGGCCAGCACACCCGTTCCTGCAATGGGCTTCCAGGCAATGCCCATCTCATCCAGCGCCTCCTTTATAAATGCCGAAGTGCGGAATTCTTTAAAAGACAGTTCCGGGTGCTGATGCAGATATCTCCGGAAACCAGTCACTTCTTCTTTAATTGCCGCTGCGGCAGCTTTTACCGTTTCTTTTAGATCCATTTTGAAATGATGTATTTATGGTTGTATAACCGTTATGCCCGCAAAGGGGTAAAATTAACACACCTGCCTTAAATTACCGGGGAAACGCAACTAAATTATTTGCCTGAAAGACAGCAGGCATTATGAATCGGAATACGGAATTTGAAAAATACCGGGAAAATCGCTGATGTCACCCTCCTGGGTTTAGATTCCTCCAATCTCCCGATGTCGTAAGCGTTACACCCCTTCTGGATTAAGGGTGCGTGCATATACAGAACCGCAGATCCTTGTACAAAAGATCAGCAAAATCCTGCATAGAAACCAGTGGTACCAACGGCAAACCATCGGTGGCCCTGCTTAATGAACAATTAAGATGCACCGGCCTTGCACGGGCTTGTTCCGAAATAAATATCTTTGCTCCGGAATTTTTATTAGTATGACACCACACAACGAAATAATTGAAAAGACACGTGTTTTTGTTCAACGGCAACTGCAGGGCGCAGAGGCCGGGCACGACTGGTTTCATATTGAACGGGTCTGGAAAACCGCAAAACATATTGCAGCGCAGGAAACATCCAACTTGCTGGTAGTGGAGCTGGGCGCCCTGCTGCATGATATTGCCGATGCCAAATTCCATAACGGTGATGAAACCCTGGGTCCGCGTATTGCCCGGGAATTCCTGGAAAAGGAACAGGTAGCAGCAGCGGTTATTACTGCGGTAGAAAACATCATCCGGCATATTTCCTTTAAGGGAAGCTATACATCCGAAAACTATAAAACCATTGAGCTGGACATTGTACAGGATGCCGACCGGCTGGATGCATTGGGCGCCATCGGTATTGCGCGGGCGTTTAACTATGGCGGTTTTAAGAACCGGAAATTATACGATCCTGCTATAAAGCCGGCACAGTATGCCACCAAGGAACAATACAAAAGCAATGAAGCGCCCACCATCAATCATTTTTACGAAAAACTGTTCCTGTTAAAAGACAAAATGAACACCGCAACAGGTAAACAAATGGCCGAAGACCGGCACCGGTTCATGGAAACCTTTGTGGAACAGTTTTACCAGGAATGGAATGGCGTAAACGGATCAGCTCCTTATTAAAACAACAGCATGGCAATTATACCCAAACACACGGCTGCAGCCCTCAACATATTTACCACCATGTCGTCGCTGGCCCGGAAAGAAAATGCTTACAATCTTTCCCAGGGCCTGCCCGACTTTCCCGTATTTCCGGCTTTAAGTGATTTGCTGAAAGAAGCCACCATTGCAGGATTCAACCAGTATGCGCCCATGCCCGGACTGCTGGAATTGCGGGAAAACATTGCCACGGTATTTAACAACAGGTACCGTACGGATTTTTGCACTCCGGACACGGTAACCGTTACTCCGGGGGCGACCTATGGTATTTTTACGGCGCTGGCAACGGTACTCAACAAAGGTGATGAAGTGATTTATCTTGAACCGGCCTTTGATTGTTATGTACCGGCTATTGAGATCAACGGCGGAATTCCGGTTTGTATCCGGCTTGAGGAAGAGAATCATTTTGAGATCGCCTGGCAACAGATCAGCGATGCGATTACGGCGCGTACAAGAGCGATTATCATCAACACTCCGCATAACCCAACCGGCAGGGTATGGACGCAGTCAGATTGGGATCAGCTGGCCTCGATCATTGGCAACAGGGAGATCTACGTCATATCGGATGAGGTCTATGATACCATTGTATACGACGGGCAGCAACACCTTCCGGGATTTCTTCAAAAGGGGCTTGAAGGCAAAGTACTGTCGGTATATTCCTTTGGAAAAATGTATCATATTACCGGCTGGAAGGTTGGTTTTTTAATCGCGGCACCCGCACTCACCGAGGCGTTCCGCTCTATTCATCAATACCTGAGTTTTAGTGTAAACACTCCGGCGCAGTACGCCCTCGCTAAATACCTGTTATTGCCGCACCAGGAGCCCGCTTCGGTAATGTTGCAGGCCAAACGGGACCTGCTTTTAACCAGGATGCAGCCCTCCCGGTTCCGGCTCAATGCCCTGTCAAAAGGCACTTACTTCCAGCTATTTGATTATAGCGCCATCAGCGATATGGACGATGTAACCTTTGCCCGCTGGCTGGCCACAGCACACAAGGTAGCCACCATTCCGTTGAGTGCCTTTTACCGGAAACCGCCTGGAATAAAACAGGTGCGGTTAAGCTTTGCAAAAAATGACGATATCCTGAATGCCGCCACCGAAATCCTCTGCAAATTGTAAACATCAACTACTGCTGTAACCGATCTGGTTGGTTTTGCAATAAGATGCAAACAGATCCAGGATATTTTTCCATTGCTTCTGGGTAAACTGGCAGGCCACCTTACGTTCTTTATCAAACACCAGTGTATACTTGAAGCCTAATTGATTAACTGTTTTAACACGCAAGCCTTTGATTTCGGTAATCACTTTATCCTCGTTACCATATTTCTCCGAAAACGCAGCAACTTCCTGTAACAGGTGATACATTTCAGCAGCGCTTCCTTTAAAATATTCAACTTCATACGCACCGGTTGCCCAGTTGTCGTGATACAGATGATATCCCCAAAGTGAAAACGTATCCTTTTTTTCCTGGTGTGCCCCGCCTTCAAGCGGTTTCCAGTAAGAAAGGTAATCGGTGCGCCCCCTGTCGGAAAACACCGTTTCCAGTTTATATACCTGCGAAAACAATGCGGTGGAACAAAACATCCACAAAAGAAAAAGCGTTAATTTTTTCATAGACATCGGTTGCTCATTTTAGTTATGAGCAAAAATAACCGGGAGCATCCCGTAATTTGATTCCTCAAAGCCGAATTAGGAAAAGATTAACCCCGGTTTAGGGGATTTGAAAATTTGAAAATGTGAAAATGAGGGAATAGGCTTCAGCTTTCAGCGGTCAGCAATCAGCCTTCAGTAGATTGCGTCCGGAATCACAGATTTGTTCGCTCGCATCAGGTATAAAACGGATTTAACCTGAAACATTGAACCTGAAACCAGGAACGGTGTTCAGTTTTCAGCACCCGTAGGCGGTGAATCGTTTTGCATATTTGATAAATTCCTTGATCACCCTGGTCTCCCTGTCCCCAAAAGGCAAGGGTGTATGATGAATGGTCAATAGACATCTGGTATAAAACGGTAGCCAACCTGGAACTTAAACATTGAACATTAAACCGGCCTTCTATCCCGTTTGCACTCCAAACAAATACCCCACCAGCGCCGCAGCGCCCATCGCTACCGTACCCCAGAAACAAACCCTTACGATCCCTTTGATAACACTGGATCCACCCGCACGGGCAGCCACCATGCCTGCAATGGCCAGGAACAGGATGGCGCTTACATACTCGCTGACCACCATGTATTTCACCGGTGCAAAAATGGCTACCAGCAGGGGCAGCAAACCACCAGCTATAAAAGAAGCTCCGGAAGCCATGGCCGCCTGGAAGGGCCTGGCCTGCGTTATTTCATTGATGCCCAGTTCATCCTTCGCATGCGCCTCCAGCGCATTATGATTTGTAAGTGCCTGCGCCACCTCCATGGCCAGTTCCGGCGCCAGCCCCCGGCCCTCGTATATTTTTGCCAGCTCCTTTAATTCGATATCCGGCATCGTGGCCAGCTCTTGCTCCTCTCTTTTCAGATCGGCTGTTTCAATATCCGACTGCGAGCTTACAGACACATATTCACCCGCCGCCATGGAGAAGGCCCCCGCCACAATACCCGCCAGCGCCGCCAGTACAATCGGGTTGCGCAGGTCGGTAGCCGCAGCAATACCGATCACGAGGCTTGATGTAGACAGGATACCGTCATTGGCCCCCAGCACCGCAGCACGCAGCCATCCGCTCCGGTTGATATAATGCACTTCTAAATAATGTTGCCGTTCCATAATAAAAATTTAAACCATCGCATACAGCAGCCCTTTATATATACACTTCCGGCCCTGTAGCATGGTGCACCCATAGCGCTAAATTAATCATTTCCCCGGCACCTGCACAACAGATCCGTATTCAAAGAAAGCCTTTACCTTTGAGGGAAGGGCGTTCCAGTACCCCTTACCGATTATTCAACAATAACTTTTTACTGCAGTGTATATTCCTTCGATCAACCGCATGACCAGCAACAGTGACATCCGCTCTTTTATAGAACGGTTTTCATTCGGAACCATTGTTACAACTGCCCCGGATGGATTACCGGTTGCCACACAACTGCCCTTTCTTGTGAAGCAGGAGCAGGATGCGCTGGTATTGATTTCACATTTTGCCAAAGCCAATCCCCAGTGGAAACAAATTGAGAACAATGCGCAGGTACTGGTGCTATTCCAGGAACCGCATGCCTATATTTCCCCGTTTCATTATGAAAAAGAGCTGAATGTACCTACCTGGAATTATATATCGGTTCATGTTTACGGAAAGGGTAGCCTCATCACCGAACAAGAGGCGGTTTTTCAAATACTCGACGAAACCGTTGCGCATTACGAAGCGGCCTACAAAACCCGGTACGACCAGCTCCCGCAGGATTTTAAATTTAAAATGAGCCAGGGTATTGTGGCGTTTAAGATACGGGCCACGGATATCCAGGCCAAACAAAAGCTCAGTCAAAACAAAACAACAGCAGAACAGGAAAAGATCATTCAAACACTTGTACAAAGCCCGGACAGCAGTGAACGCTATATTGCAGAATACATGCAGAAAAACCAGCAGTCGGTATGACGGGTTATAACACCGGCATAAAAAGATGCACCTTACTGTCCGTTCTGATTACTGCACTTTCTTTTATTACAGGTTGCCTGCACCTGTCCACGGCTTCAGCACCAGCAGTGCAGGATCCGTGTAAGGAAGTAAAAGCTCTTGCCGAAAAGGCCACGCATTTTGCAAAACAAGTTCCTTACACCAGTGCACTGGCGGCCATTACCAGAGCCGCGACCGATAAAAAGGAACACGCGGTATCCTTCGGCTGCATGTCCAACGACAGCGTCATTTACTCAACCGTTAGTAACGGCGCTGTAAATACAGCCACCGTTCCCGTTATTGCACATCGTTTTGCCGACCTGCACAATCATCCGGAAGACCGCCCTCCTTCCAGCGGCGACTTCTATCATTTTATCGACCAGGCAAAAGCAAACAACGGGCAATACCAGAAATTTATAGTGCTGCCCAATGGAACCCAATATGCGCTGGTACTCGTCGATGCAACAGCCGCGGAAGCTTTCAACATCCGTTTCCCAAGGGTACGGGGCATCCGCAATACCCTTGACCAAATGCAGTACCAGCCTACATTTCCCAAAGCATTGGTGGAAGAGATCAATCAACTAAAAGGCTGGCACGGAGCCACAGAGGAAACCGCGATGGCGTTAATCCTTCAGAAATACAATACGGGTGTGGCCTTATTAAAAAAAGACGCCGACGGCAATTTCAGAAAAGTATACACGATGGAAAAAGAAAAAGGCGGCGCCCGGACGTATACTACTTATACCTGCTCCGACTGACATTATTTCAGCTACAAAACCAGGACTGATTAAGATGCATCTCCCGGAATGTAGCAGGACTGTGCATTACAATTTTCACTCACACCCCGTTCGCCACAGAAGCGGCCTTGCTCTATTTTTTTAAGATAAGCATGGTGTGTAAAATTTATTTAACAGGGGCAGGCTTTCCAAAGCCAGCCGTTTAGAACCGTTTATATTTCAGGTAAATTTCCAGTGCACGGGCCTGGCGTGCCCCGCCATCCCGGATCGCCTTCCCGCGCAATGCCGGTTGGGTCATCTTTCGTTCCAGTCTCCTGAGGCGCCATAAAAAGAAGTAGGCGATATTTCCCACTACCGGCTTGGGAATCTGTAATAACCGGCAGGAATACGTTCCCAGGAAAAAATAGTTGTAAAACAGGTGGAGCTGTTGCATCAGCTTACGTGCCCATATCGATTTCGGAAAACCCGAAGTGACGGTTTCACTGATCAGTGCCTGTGCCAGGGCAACAGAATCTGCATCCCCCTTCGACTGTGTCATGGTCCAGTAGTACAGGGCTTCGATCGCTTCCGCTTCGTTCGCCGGCAGCAGTTTCAACGGGATGCCCAAAAGATAACCGATATATTTCCACAGATGAAAAAGGCCCTCCGTTTCTTCGGCTGAAGGCCGGAACCCCATGCGCCGCAGGCCCGTAAGAAAAACGAGCGAGAAGCCCAGCTGGGTGGCCAGCATATCCCAGGTATTGAGCGGCACGCCCCACTGCCGGGTATCCCAATCTGTTTTTTCCAGGATGTTCACCCGGGAATACGAATGAATAAAACGGGTACCAAGCACCTGGAGTAATCCGCCGCCCCCTTCTTTAAAAGCGCCTGTACGGGTGATACCGATCCAGAAAAGCGTCGTTTCCGTAAGGCGTTTTGCAGCTCCCTTTTTTAATGCCCCCGTATAGATCAGTGGTTTGTTAATGGCCGCAGATTCATAGCCGCCCATTAAACAATAATTGCGCAATACCAGCAGACCGGGAATGCCGGAGCGCTGACTCAATTCAATGCCTTTATCGATTTTATCATGATCCAGCCAGGACGGCCGTATTTCAAAAGTGCCGAAGAACCTATCAAAAACCTGTTTTGCTGTACCGGTTATGGAACCATTGGTCAAATAAGCTTGCAGCGCCGCATGTGCCGTTGCAAAGCCCACCTGGTTATAAAGCTCGTGCACCACCGCATCACCATCCCGGTCCCATTCCAGTAAGTATTTTTTAAAAGAATCCGCATTCCGGATATCGGGGGTGTATCCCAGTTGCTGCAGTAATAAGCGACCGGCTCCTTTTTTCCAGTAATGATCAAAGGAGGCCGTATTAACCTGGTAACGGGAAGGCGTTTCCATAATGTTTTAAAACAGGAAAACAGGCAAAAGGTTCAGGTAAAAAACAGGTAACTGATACCGATGGCTGTTATTACACCGGCCAGATCAGCCAGCAGCATCGTACCGATGGAGTATCGTGTATTTTTAATGCCTACGGCTCCAAAATACACCGCTACCACATAAAAAGTGGTGTCTGCAGCGCCCTGGAAAACGCCGGAAAGTTTGCTGGCAAAAGAATCCGGACCAAAAGTAGTCATGGTGCTTACCATCATGCCCCTGGCCGCACCTCCGCTCAGCGGACGGATCAGGGCGGTGGGCAGGGCATCTACAAAACGCGTATCTGCACCCAGCGCGTGAAACATATATTTCATCCCGTTGATGACCATATCAAATGTGCCGCTGGTCCGCAGCATGCTTACGGCAACCAGAATGCCCAATATATACGGAATGATCTTTATCGCGGTATCAAAGCCACCCCGCGCACCATCGATGAATGCGCTGAACACATCGATCTTCTTATAGATACCTCCCAGTACAATGAGGATAAATACCAACAGGATCAGTCCATTGCTCAGCACACCGGAAAATGATTGTATCGAAGCCGCGTTCAATGAAGACACATAGAGCACCAATGCCACTACTGCGGCTGATATTCCTAAGAGCCAGACCAGGATCACCGGCTGGAACAGGTTTACTTTTTGCCGGAGTGAAACAATGATGAGCGCTACCAGGGTGCCCACAAAGGTTACGATCATACAGGGAATGAATACATCCGTAGGATCGGAAGCATTCTGCGCCGCCCGGATGGCAATCACACTTACCGGTATTAAATTAAACCCTGCCGCATGCAAACAGAGGAACATGATCTGGGCATTGGAAGCCACATCTTTTTTGGGATTCAGTTCCTGCAAACTTTCCATGGCCTTTAGTCCGAAGGGTGTAGCGGCATTATCGAGTCCGAGAAAATTAGCAGAAAAATTCATGACCATATGCCCCATGGCCGGATGATCCTTTGGCACATCCGGGAAGATCTTTGAAAAGAAGGGACCGATGATGCGCGATAAGAACCGGATCCCCCCCGCCCGCTCGGCAATGCTCATAAAGCCCATAAAAAGGCAGAGTACCCCGATCAGTTTTAAACAGATCTCTACGGCCACCCAGCAGGTTTCGATCACGCCATCCAGTTTCAGCGGGTTAGCCGGATCACTGGCCTTACCACTGATCATGTAGCTGAAAAGCTGCGTTTCTCCCAGAAAAAAGCACTTGAAGGCGGCAACCAGAATAGCGATAATGATAAATGCCGACCAGATCCTGCTCAATGCCATAATGCGTCAGATTATGATTTTAAATCGAAAGCGGGAAGTTAGGCTTTATTTGAGAATTGCGGCGGAGAATTTGTACCTTTGCGGCCGGAAAATCGAGATCAGAGATCAGAGATCAGAGATCAGAGATCAGAGGTTTGAGATTTAGAATTTGAATTTTAGTATTTGTAACTTATCACCTAATGGCATTACAGGCAGGCATCGTGGGATTACCCAATGTAGGAAAATCAACGTTATTTAACGCAGTTAGTAACAGCGCAAAAGCACAGGCGAGCAATTACCGCTTTTGTACTATTGAGCCCAATGTAGGGCTTGTAAACGTACCCGATGAACGCCTGAGCGTGCTTACGCAGCTGGTGCAGCCGGAACGCGTGGTTCCTACCCAGATCGAAATTGTAGACATCGCCGGTCTGGTACGGGGTGCCAGCAAGGGTGAAGGATTGGGCAATAAGTTCCTGGCCAATATCCGGGAAGTAGATGCCATCATCCACGTGATCCGCTGTTTTGAAGATGAGAATATTTTACGGGATGAAGGAGCGATCAACCCCGTGGGTGATAAGGAGATCATTGATACGGAATTGCAGCTGAAAGACCTGGACAGCGTGGAAAAACAGATCCAGAAAAAGGAAAAGCAGGCTAAAACAGATCCAAAGGCAAAAGTAGAGCTCGACGTGTTGCAGCAATGCAAGGCACACCTGGAGCAGGGTAAAAGCATCCGCTCTTTAGACCTGAGCAAGGAAGAGAAAGAGACCGTCGCCGACCTGTTCCTGCTTACCGACAAGCCGGTTTTGTATGTGGCCAACGTGGATGAGCCTTCGATGCATACCGGCAACCGCTTTTCTGAAGCGCTGAAGGAAGCGATCAAAAGCGAAAATGCCGAAATGATTGTAATGAACAACTCCATTGAAGCGCAGATCTCTGAACTGGAAGATCCGGATGACAAAGCGTTGTTTATGGACGAATATAAAATGACCGAGCCCGCCCTGGACCGTCTGATCCGCTCGGCCTACAAATTACTCGGATTAAATACCTATTTCACTGCGGGTGTGCAGGAAGTACGTGCGTGGACCTTCCACAACGGCTGGAAAGCCCCACAATGTGCCGGCGTGATCCATACCGATTTTGAAAAAGGCTTTATCAAGGCCGAGGTGATCGCTTACAATGATTTTGTACAATACAAATCCGAAGCCGGTGCACGGGATGCCGGCAAGCTGCGCATCGAAGGAAAAGAATACCCGGTAAAAGATGGCGACATCATGCATTTCCGGTTTAATGTATAATTTTACGGACCGGCAATAGTACCGTTGCTCTGAATGATGGCTGTCCTGCGGCGCATACCTGATGGCCGGGCAAGCCCTTTTCTTAATGACATGCACATCCGGCATAACAGGTTCGCTGATGCTATAACCATCCTGATTTTATCCAATGGGATCAGAGCGATCAATACGTTGATGATTTATGTCACCCCTCCGGGGTTCCCGCACCATTTGTAGCTGCGTTATAATGATGGCATCCCTTCGGGATTGTCCGTTTCGTATGCTGCGGGGCTCTTTGAAACACCAGGTTTACAGGAGTGAATAAGGATTACACCCAACATTTGACGGACTTAAATCAGAAAAGGGTGATAGCAGTGGCCTTCCAGGCGAACAACAACCTGGATGTGTGTGCTTTAGTTTAGAGAGAGGAGAATACATATACTTCTAAGGCAATATTTCTTGCATCCTTATCCCGAAGGGATATAATAATGATGATAACACCGAGTGATTGGAGGATTCTAAACCCGGAGGGGTGACACCCACGCCCTTCTCTGCATTGCGGGTCCCGCATTACCAGTTATAATCGCAACAATCTTGCAGACAAATAATTTTCAAATGTATTTCGCCTAATTTATGGCGGCGTTAATATATATGTTTCTAAGTACGATCCCCGTATTTTCACAATCCCGAAGGGATGTAATGATCCTGGCACCGAGTGATTGAAGGAATCTAAACCCCGGAGGGGTGACATAGGAACCTTCCGTTACATTCCATTCACCCCGCCATCGCGCTTTGCAGCGATATGCGGTTAAAGCTCCACCACTACCTGGTTACGCGTCAGATCTTCCAGCGTGTCCCTTTTCCGGATCAGTTGTGCCTTTCCATTCCGCACAATCACTTCTGCCGGACGGAATCTGGAATTGAATGTGGAGGCCATTTCATACCCGTACGCTCCGGCATTATAAAACACCAGCAGATCCCCCTCCCGTACTTCCGGCAATGGCCTGTCCCAGGCAAATGTGTCCGTTTCACAAATGTTCCCAACAATCGAATAAGGTTGGGAAGCAGCATCAGGATTGCTCAGATTTTCGATCCGGTGGTAGGCATCATAAAACATGGGCCGGATCAGGTGATTGAACCCACTGTTGATGCTTACAAAAGTAGTGGCCGATGTTTCCTTAAGCAGGTTAACCGAAGTAATCAGGTATCCGCATTCGCTTACCATAAATTTACCCGGTTCAAACCATATCTCCAGGTTACGTGCCGCTTCATGCGCATCAAAAGCCGCCAGTACTTTTTGAGAAAGCTCTTCAATATTAATAACCGGGTCACCTTCTTTATATGCTACTTTAAACCCGCCTCCCAGATCAATGGACTTCAGCTCCGGGAAATGCGGAATAATGTCAAACAATACATCAATTCCTTTTATAAAAATATCGGCGTCCTTAATATCACTTCCGGTGTGTATGTGCAGGTTCTGGATCCGGATGCCATAGGTCTTTACAAGATCCTGCAGCTGCGCCAGCTGCTCTACCGGGATACCAAATTTACTCCGGTCGTGGCCGGTGGATATTTTAAGGTTGCCGCCGGCCATGATATTCGGACGCAGCCGCACCCCAACCGGGTACTGTCCTCCATAGGTTTCACCTAATTTCTGAAGATTATAAAGACTATCGATGTTTACAAATACGCCCAGCTTCAACGCCTCTTCAATTTCAGAAAAATGAATTCCGTTGCTGGTATACAATACCCGGGAAGGTTCAAAACCAGCCTGCAGGGCCAGTTTTACTTCATTAATGGAACTACAGTCCACATTGGCGCCCAGTTTATGAATAAAACGAAGCACGCTCAAATTGGTCAATGCCTTTGCGGCGTAAAATATTTTTACGCGCCCTCCATCAAAGGCCGTGCGCAGGCGCTGGTACTGCTTTTCAATTTTATCCGCATTATATACATATACAGGGGTTCCGAATTCCTGCGCAATCTGGATCAGCTGTTCGTTTGTTAATTGTTCGCTCATATTGGTATTTACAAAAAAAGCAGTAAAACTACTGCTACATAAAAATAATATGCCGGGCAGCAGTTACTCTTCTTCCGGCTTCTTTGAGTCGTTGTCTGTTTGATCTTCATCGTCTCCCGCTGTATCTTCTGTATCGGCATCCGTTGTAGCATCGTCCTGCTGCAATGGGGCTTCCACTTCAGATACCTCCGTCTCCGGCACTACGGCTTCCGCGTCTTCCGTTTCCTGCAATTCTTCATCGGCTGTTTCATCCAAAACCTCCGGGTCTACGGAATCAGCCGCTGCTGCCGCCTCATCCGCATGCGGAACTTCAATCAGTTCGCCATTTTCAGCAACCTCCAGCGGAAGAGCTGCTCCATCAACTGTAGCATCCGGTGCAATGGCATTTCCATCCTCATCAACCGGTGTAGGCAGGATCTCCTGTTCTGCCAGCACCTCCTTTATCTTGGGCAATTCTTCAGCCGAATTGATCCCGAAATAATCCATAAATGTTTTTGAAGTGGAATATACCAGGGGATGCCCGGGTAATTTTTCATTACGGCCACTGATGATCACCAGTTCCTTTTCCAGCAACTTCTGAATAGCGTAATCTGCACTAACCCCCCGGATGGCTTCGATCTCTCCCTTGGTAACAGGTTGCTTGTAAGCAATGATCGATAAGGTTTCCAGGGCCGCCGGCGACAGGCGTTTCATAAACTTATCGCCATTGATCTGCGCTACTGTTTTATGATAATCTTTTTTGGTAAGAAACTGCCAGCCCCCACCGCTTTCACGTACTTCAAACGGGTAAAACTCCGAACGGTATTTTTCCACAACCCCCTCAATGGATGCTTCCACCTGATCCAATGTGATCTTATCTTCCATGAACCCGAATGCATTATTCAGCAGGTCTGTCAACTCCAGCGGGGTAAGCGGTTTATCGCTTGCGAAGATCAGCGCTTCAATATGTGGAATCAATCCGGTTATGTCCATGAGAAACTTCGAGGTTTAACGTTCAGGGCTTCAGGGTTAACGCGGAACACAAACCTGAAACCTGAAACAAAATTTTATCCCTGTAAAGCTGCGGCACCGCTTACGATCTCGGTCAGCTCTGTAGTAATGGCCGCCTGCCGTGCCCGGTTGTAGGAAAGTTTCAGATTCCGCAGCATTTCATTTGCGTTCTCTGATGCTTTATCCATGGAGGTCATCCGTGCACCGTGTTCCGAAGCATTGGAGTCCAGCACCGCCTTGAATAACTGTGTATTCAGGATCTTGGGCATCAGCTCAGCAACCAATTCTTCTTTATTGGGATCAAAAATAAAATCGGCTTTAGCAACCCCTTCTTTCTTCTCCACTTTCGGGATCGGTAAAAAGGGTTCAACCGTAAAGATCTGCGTCGCTGCATTTCTGAACTGGCTGTATACGATCTCTACTGCATCAAATTTCTTTTCTTCAAAAGCCTTCATGGCTTCGGTAGCAATCTTCTGCACGTTCTCAAAAGAGAGCTGCAGAAAAATATCCTTATAGGTATCATCCGTTTTGTACCCGGCCTTTGTGAGTGCCTCATATCCTTTTTTACCCAGGTTCCAGATGGTTACATTACCTTTTTCAGACTGGCGCTGATATTTTTCGCGGATCAGGGCTCTGGTTAGTTTCACCACATTGGCGTTAAAGGCTCCGGCCAGTCCACGATCACTGGTGATGGCGATCACCAGTACTTTTTCAACAGGTCTTTCTGCTGCCAGCGCCATTTCGGTATCCCCGTCATTGTTACTTACAATATTGCTCAGCATTTCCTGCAGCTTCTGCGCATAAGGCCGCATTTGAAGGATGGCATCCTGTGCACGGCGGAATTTTGCGGCACTTACCATTTTCATTGCCTTGGTAATCTGCTGCATACTTTGTACCGAACTGATGCGATTCCGAACCTCTTTTAACTGACCTGCCATAGTTTTCTGACTGTTTTAATGCTGAATATCCGTGATTTTAAGGCGCAAAAGTAAGCGCTAATTGCCAGATTTCCATATCTGGAAGCGGTAAATTGGATACCATGTGGAAAAAGGTCGGATAAATCCGTACCTGGAACCGGCTACTTACTGTAATACAATACATTAGCAACCGCCCGTTCCCCTTCGTGATCCCATTTTTTATTATCGGTAGGATGGTTCACTACCCCTCTTTTTCGCGTCCATAAAGTGGAGGAGCCGCCACCATCGAAATTGATGGCGGAGCTACAGTTCAGCCAGCGCATGATTTTTTGTAACTCATTGAGGCTTAAACCAGCCGCGTTCGCATGCCGTCCGTCGGCTACCAGCAGGATCACTTTTCCTTTTTTAGTTACACCAACCGCTGTGCGCGGGTGCCGGTTCTGCGAGAAAGCGGATCGGTCCATTACCCGATCCACGGCATCCAGCGTTAGTAACGGGCCATTGGCTAAAACCGAAGTGGCGGCAATATCCTCGGGCCAATCCGGCTTATCATTCCCTGTTACAACAAACAGTTTGCCTTTTTGTATGGCCACAGCGGATTGCTGGTGTGCACTCAGCTTTTCATGAGCACCCACCAGGTTTTTGCTTACCAGGCGGCCATCTGTTTTTACGTAGTCAACGGAACCGCCGTCTTTGGTGTTAAAGAAATTACCGTTCACCGCAACGATGGCACCTTCTTCTTTTGCAAAAACAGATACGGGCTTTAATAACTTTTTTTCGGCAGCAATATGAAACCGCTTTCTTCCGCCCCGGTTTTTTACAACCGCGTAAGCGATAAACTGGTTGGATGCAAAAAGCTCCTTATTGGTAAACTGACGGGTGTATAGCCGGACACCCGCACCCAACCGCTCTTTTTTCCAGACTGTTTTTACAAACTGAAGCGAATCCGTGTCCTGAGCCATGCCCAGTAAAAAGCTCATGCCAAACAAAAGAAAAAGAATACCCTTCCGGGCCCAGCAACCAGTAACCATCGTTTTTGAATTTTAGGGTGCAAAAATGCAATGTTTTTGCCGCATTATTTTGATTAAAGAAAACTATAATGTAATTTTAATAACGGGTTATCAAACTTATAACAGACTGTTTTTAAATACACGGGTGCATTGTGAATGCGCGGCCGGGACACAGTTGTTGACGGTATTGGAGCCTTCTTTTTCCTTCACCAACCATTAAACGATTGACCATGCTACAGTTTGCCAGCCGCGTGCTGCTGTTACCACTGCTCCTTGCCGTAACCCTTGTTACGCAGGGACAATTTTTAAAAACGAAACAGGAAAAAGGCTATTTCAACATTACTACCCCTGCGGAAGTCCAGGTGATGTGGTCCATTGATTCGGCCATGCTGAACGAAGGCAATGCCCGGTTTAAAGCAGGCTTTGAGATGCAGACCATCAACGGATATTTTGTAAATCCCCAGTTTTCCATTGGCCTGGGTGTTGGTCTGCAGTTCTCGCATTACAAATATTACGCCTCAACCGCCACAGCCGTTGACACCCTGCAATTCCACGGAGCCCGGATCAGTTCGCTTCCCATTTTTGCCGATTTCCGGTATTATCCCAGGAACAGCATCAACGGAACGATGTTTCTGGTAAATGCAGGGTATGCACCTGCATTACAAGCCAGTAATAAGGACCACAAACCGTTTTTTAACGGGGGACCCTTCATCAAACTGGGAGCTGCTTATAAGTTCTACCTGAGCGACCTGTTCTCCCTGGTCCCCTCCCTGAATTTTAAAGCCCAGCGCTACGGTGATCATACGGTTGCCGGCGGAACATTGGGGTTGGGGTTGATGTTTTAACGGGCAGTGATCCGCTGTCAGCGATCAGCTTCTATCAACGGGTATGGCTGAAACCCGATAGCTGTCAGCCGGCCACTACTACCCTTTCATAAAACGCCTGCGCATCTGTTCTGTTTTACGACCGATCAGCCAAAAAGAAAGCGCCAGTATCGCAAAAAAGATCCCTTTATTGGTTTTATCCCAGAAATATTCAAAGTACCGGGTGTAAATATTCAGTAAAAAGAACAGCAACACCAGGTCACGGAACAACTCATCCTTTAACCGGTAGGCGTACGCGATAAGGCCACACAACAACAGCGTATAACCCAGTGCCCATGGAAAAAGACGCCCCTGGCGGATATTGCTCCATACATCATAACTCAGGTTTCCGGATACGGACAGGAACAAACCCGAAAGCAGAAAGAAGATCCAAAAGAAATAAATCGTGATCTCATAAAATGGAAGCTGCACCGCTTGCAGCTGTCTGCGCAAAAAACCGGCAGCCGCCAGTAAAACGGCGCAGAAAACGGTCATCCGCAGCGGGTAATTCATTCCCTTAAAATACAAATGTTCCGGTGCCGACCAGATCCAGGTTTGAATACACCAACTTACAACAAGCGCCAGTAAGGCACAAATCCATATCAGCTTTGATTGCAGGTACTTCGCTACAAAACCATAACTGACCGCCAGTGCAAAAACCACCAACCCATAAAACCGGTATCCGTCTCCCAAACCGCGGGTCAGGTAGGTAATGGCAATTCCCAGGCTTAATACTGTTAGTATATTAAAGCTTTCGTTACTCAGCGCAGCATCCGGATGTTTTTGTTTCCGCTTCCGGGCAAACCACACCAATACAACGGAGAGCATTAAAAAAATACCACCGATCAATACTTCCGAAAATGCAAAAAAACGGCGGAGCCGCTCGATCCATTTTTCATCCAGTACAATGGCTCCAAACGCAAGAATCGCGCAGGAAACGGCGGCTACAAAAGCATAAAAGGTAAAGGAACCCAGGTCGTCTTTATATACAGTAACAGCGTTTCGCAACTGGTTCGCTTTTTCTGTATCAACCACCTTTTCCTCCTCCCACCGGTCAATGGCATTATAAATTATTTCTGCGTCTTTTTGGGATACCCGCATAACTCAAAGTTCGCAATAAAAAACTAAAAAAACATCCCATTAAATAAAACGAACGTTCGAAAGCTATTTGCCGTTATATCCTGAAAACAACTTATTATTGTGGAACGCAGCAATGCCGCGGTAACAATCATAAACAGGTTTAACAAAACAGGATGACAGGAACCATTGATCTATTCCGGTGTATTGACGATGGCAACACCGGATATATAAAAGAAGCGCTTACCCGCAATGCCAATCTTGAAAGGAGTAATCCGGAAGGACAAACACCCCTGCTATATGCCTTATACAAAAAACAGCTACCAACAGCCCTGCTACTGATTACGCATGGAGCCAATGTAAACGCCCAGGATACCGTGCTTTACACACCGTTTTTATATGCCGGAGCGCAGGGATTTGCCACTGTGGTTGCTGCCTGCCTGGAGCACGGCGCCGATTTTAATATTTTTAACCGCTATGGGGGAACGGCGCTCATACCCGCCGCAGAAAAGGCTCACCTGGAAGTGGTACAGTTGCTGGTAAAGGCTCCGGGGTTTCCGGTTGATCATGTAAATAACCTGGGCTGGACCGCCCTGCTGGAAGCGATTATCCTGGGAGAAGGAGACGAAACACATGCGCCTGTTGTAGCGGCTCTTATTGCCGGCGGCTGCGATGTAAATCTTCCCGACAAAAAAGGCGTTACCCCGCTGGCCCATGCGCAGCAACTGGAGTATCCCAAAATAGCAGCGTTGCTAAAATCCGCCGGTGCGCTGGCCGCATAACAACCTTTTGCCTTTTTTCTGCGTCCTTTAAGGAAACCAGTTGTAAAAAAATGAAGCAGACCGGTGTTTTCTTTTTATTGATGTTTGTAGCGATGGCAGCAAGGGCTCAGCAAATTGAAAGCATTCATTTTCACCTGTATACAGATAGCCTGAAAAAGGGCACGCACAATTATATTAATGTAGATGGTAAAATGAGTGATGGTAGCTGGCAGCCCCTTACCGATAAACAACTGCGGTTTACCACCGACTATGGTAAATTTGAGGGTAACAGCCTCGTATTACCAGATGCGCCTTCAGCTGAAAAAGTGTCGATCACCGTTGCATTGAAAAGCAATCCCAGGATGACAAAAAACACGGTTATCTGGATCAAACAAAAGCCTGATCCGCCCCTGCCGGCATATGAAGCCGAAACGCCCCGCCGTGGAAGAAGGCGATAGGTTGAACGTTCCGCGTCAGATCGGTTTTGCTACATGATCATGATGATATGATGCAGCGTATTGCAGCACGGATCTAAGAGGCCGGCCCGGCACCAACTTATTCTTCTCCCTAGTTTTTTTGTGCAACGATCTCCAAACGAAGCATCCAACCTGAAACTTTAAACTTTTAAACCTGAAACAAAAGCTTAGGCCTGTGCTGTAGGTCCTCCAAAGTTTACCGGCACCTGCATTTCATCCAGATCTTTAATCACGCCCTGCGATGCTTCAAATTTCTCAATATTATCGATCAGTGCCTTCATAAAACGCTTGGCATGTTGCGGGGTAAATACGATCCTGGATTTCACTTTGCTTTTGGGTGTTCCCGGCATTACATTTACAAAGTCGATCACAAATTCCGCCATGGAATGGGTGA
Organism: Niabella pedocola; assembly: GCF_021044425.1. GTDB lineage: Bacteria > Bacteroidota > Bacteroidia > Chitinophagales > Chitinophagaceae > Niabella > Niabella pedocola. The sequence continues at coordinate 560,381 of NZ_JAJNEC010000007.1, forward strand.
TGATGGCCAGATTGGCATACGTACCCTCCGCTACCTCTTCCGAAATTTCTATATTTAACTGGTTCTGTTGTTGTTCGCTCATTTCTTGTATTTGGAGCGAAGGTAATAAAAGAACCCGGTATCTACAGGCTGCATGCGGGGAGTACCCGGTATGACCCCAAAATTGTGTTACGCAAAGGTTTATTACCAGTTCGCAGGATCGTTGTTCTCCTGCATTAAAAACCCAGGGCTCGTTATAACCAGCCAAACTTACTGTTCAAATATGCGCACTTCATATAATATTAAAGGCGGTTTTTAAGCAATGCGTTAAACCCCATATAAATAAAAATCGCTCCTTAGGAGCGATTTTTATTTATATCATCCGGATCAGATGCGATCAACACAGCGGTTGAATTATTGCTGCATGTATTCCTCGTAGGAGGTAGTCCGGTGTCCGGAAAGTTCATAAAGAGTCCCGGGATCATCAGAAAATTCTACCTTAAATGCAATACTATCCTTGTTAATAATCCTACCCTCCGTTAATTTAACATTGATTCCATAACCCGATATCGCGTTCTTGGACCCCCCTGTTTGAAATGTCAGGTTGGACATATCCACTTTAGCTTTGAATTTTATCTGGTAAAAGTTTCCATTGTAGTCATCAAGCCAAATGGAATCCTGCCCAAAAGAAGTATTATAAACCTTTAATTCAAAAGGCCCGGCTACTTCTTCACCGTCTACCGATGCTTTTAAAGTCCAGTCTCCGGCGACAGGATATGCCCAGTTATATTCCTTTTCGATCTTCTTCTGACAGGAGAGCAGGATCACAGATAAGGCAAATACGCCGCTAAGTATATAAATCACTTTATTTTTCATAATCTGTAGTTTATTCTATCAATTTAAGGGTTGAGGATTTGACAGGGTTACTTTAAAATGCATGGTAGGCGTATCACCCATAATTGTATTTAAAACAATTGTTTTAGTAGCCGGTGTGTACGTAGAAACGGTTTCAATCTTTGGTGCAGAAGTAGGTCCAAACCCTAAAGCGTTTGACGAAACCAGTGTAAACGTATTATCACCATTTAATTTTACAATCCCCGATCCGGCATATGCAGCGCCATATGCGCTTCCTACATCATACCAACGGCCCAGCAGATCCTGCACATAATACTGATCATTTCCTGTACCAAATACTAAAACCGTATAAGGTCCGCGGCTGGAAGTAGTACCATTGTTATCACGGAAGATGTTTGATCTGTAATAACCATTCAGGGGTGCTGTTTTATCACAAACAACTACCGTGCGGGTTGCTGCTGAAGTAAATCCGTCGGAGTTTGTAGCAGCGTAGGAAACGGAATAAATACCCGCTTTCGTAATATCGATATTCGATTTCACCACAACGGCGCTTGTTATATCTTTATCACCCTCTTTTGCCGAATAACCGGGATCTGTAAACGGTTGTCCGATTTGTGAGAAAACAGTACCGGCTCCATCTAATTCAACTTCCGCATATGTGGTCACAAAAGATACGCCTTTCGAGTCCTTTTTACAGGATGTAGCGGTAACGATACATAGAAATAAAAATGCTGTTATATTTAATATCTTATTCATTTTTTTAAATTTTACTGTTTAGCCCACCAAACCGGCACATTTAAATCAACTCTTTGGGGTGTATTGGAATTAGATTTTCGTTCGCTTGCTGCAAAAAAGAACCGCTTGGGTCGGTCGTTGCCAGACCAGATAGACGTAGGAGGCCGGGTAAAGATACCTGCAGGATAGCCTGTTCTGTTATAGTCAAAAAAGGCTTCCAATGATCTTTTATTGGTTGAAGCTACCCATTTCTGCTCAATGATCGATGGCACACCGTTGTAGGGATAAACAATTGCACTTCCTCCCAGCGAGTAGCTGTCAAAAGAGGCTTTTACACCGGCATCAAATGCTGTTTTGGCATTTGCTGCAGATCCGTAACGGGCTTCGGCTTCCGCAATCAGGAACAATACTTCTTCCTTTGTAAAAAAGTACACCGGGTAGGTAGAGCCGATGTTTGGTGTTGCAAAGCTTTTAATGGTTCCCGTAGCTGTAAGATACTGACCTGAATTTAAAGAAGCCCAGGTACTGCCTGTTTCAGAAGCCTTGTAGATACCATTTCTTCTGGGGTCACTATGTTCCGTTAACCAGCTCATCAGGGTTGTATTTGCTATTACGTTACCCGCCAAACGATCTACAAACGTATTATAGAAAGGATTGGCTCCGGTTTGCTCCGCCTTGAAAGAGGTAAATGCCGCGTCGCTCGTCAGAAAATTATTCTCTGCCAGCAATGCTTTAATCTGGGTGCTGTACTTGTTGGCATCCACATTTACATAGCGCAAATAGATCTTCAGTTTCAGTGTATTTGCAAACTGGCGCCATTTGCCCATATCTCCTCCAAATATCACGTCTGTTGTACCAGGATTCGGTACACTGGCAGAAGACAGGTCCTTGGACAATGCATCGTCGATCATCGCAAGTAATCCGTCATAAACCGCTTGTCCATCATCATATTTGGGCTGAAGGGTACCCGTACCATTAAGCGCTTCCGTAAACGGAATTTTATCATACAGATCTGCAAGCACCTGGAAGGTATAGGCCTGCATTAAACCGGCGATGGCATAAAATTTCCAGCTGCTTGCTGCACTCGCCTTATCCTTTACATATTTATAGTCATAAAGCGCTCCTGCATATAATGTGGTAAACTGGCGGTCGAAATCATTATCCGTTAAGTTATAAGATTCCCAATCTGCCCACTGGGAGGCGCCTGCAGATTGCGCATATTGCTGGGTCCAATACGCGCCCACAGCCTGGTAATATCCACCAAAAACAAATGCGGAGCCGGCTACTGCACTTGGCAAAACCAGTGCGGGCGTTGCCTCTGCCGGGTTATTGGGGCTCACATTGATATCGAAAAAGCCCTTTTTACAACCAGTTGTCAATAAGCCAACGGTAGCAAGAGTTAATATATAATTTTTAATATTCATTTCTTTCATTTTAGTGTTTAGCGAATCTCTAAAAACCGAGTTTTAAGTTAAATCCAATACTCCTGGTAGTTGGCGCAGCACCATAGTCCCCATAGTCGGCAGCCATATCGTTACCAAATGTAGTTTGCTCCGGATCTGTAAAAGGATTCGATGTAGGAGTCCACAACAGTAAATTGGTACCAATAAGTCCCAGATCCACAGAACGGATAAACGATCTGGAGATCCACTCTTTCGGGAATGAATAGTACAAACTAAATTCTCTTAATTTGAAAAAAGTCTTTGACATCAGCACATAGGAAGACCCAACGCCTGCATTATTGGTTTGATTAAAATATGCATTTAAATTATGATCAAACCCGGCGATGGGCGTTGTATTTTCTACATAGGCATTTCCAACTTTCTGCACAGAATTGGGCACAATAAACGGCTGCCGGTCGTTGAAGGTTGTTTGGATGGCATTACCGGTGAAGTACATCATCTCGGCCGTACGGGAGTACATCAGGCCACCATTCCGGTAATCACCCACAAGCCGCATGCTCCAGTTCTTGTAGCTCAGGGTTGTTCCACCACCAATTCTGAATTTGTTTTGAGAAGATCCCAATACTTCCTTTTCTGCTTTCATATTGGGTAATCCTTGCGCATTTACCACTACTCTACCTTGAGGATCCGTTTCTACAACCGTTCCTTCAAATAAACCAAGCGGATATCCGGGACGGGCAACGAAGCCAATAGACCCGGTACCTCCCAGAGAAATCTGATCGAGGCCTGCCACTAACTCCTCCAGTTTGTTTTTGTTACGTGAATAGTTCGCAAATACCTCCCAGTTCCAGTCGTTGGTCTGTACAGGAACCAGATTCAGCGCAATTTCAACCCCCTTGTTGGTGATCTTACCCAGATTTTGCGTTTGGGCAGTAAATCCGGTACTTGAAGGGATGGTGGAGGTCCAGATCAGGTTGGTGATAATTTTATTGTACGCCGTAAAATTTAAACCAATCCTGTTCTTGAGAAACTTAAGATCAGTACCTATTTCATAATCGGTGGATATTTCCGGTTGCAGGGCCTGATTACCGATCAGGTTCGATACCGTAAAACCATTGATGCCTCCTGCTAAAGGAAAATTAAAGCCCCGGTATCCATCAGTTAAAGCTGTTTGGTTCAACACCGCAAAGATCTGGTACGGATCCGCATCCTTACCGGTTCTGGCCGCACCCATTCTGATTTTACCAAAGGACAACACATCTTTATTCTGTAATAATTCGGAAAACACAAAGCTAAGGCTTGCTCCGGGATAGAAAAACGACCTGTTGGATGCCGGCAGTGTGGACGACCAATCGTTTCTACCGGTGATGTTCAGGAAAAGCATATTCTTGAAGCCAAGATTCGCACTACCATATACCCCAACCAAGCGGCGTTTTGATAACGTAGCCGATGTGGAAGGTGTAGCGGAACTGTTCGATAAGCTATAGAAGAACGGAATATCCAGGCCGATCACCTGGGAGCTATGTGTTCTTGCGTCCCGCTGGTTAAAGTTATGCCCTACGATCGCATCCAGGGTAAGATCATGATTGATTGTAGGTTTGATATTCAGGAAAAAGTCTGTATTAAACTCAGAAGAAGAGTAAGAAGATTCTGTTACACGTCCCACGTCATCATTACTGGCGGACCGGGCCGATTTTGTAATCGCCCTCCAGCTTTTTGAAGTACTGCCGGAAACATCATTACCCGCTTTAAAAGTGGCCGTTAACCAGGGGGTTACTTTTGCGTCCAAAGACAAATTTCCGAATACGCGGTTTTCTTCAAACCGGTTACCATGCTCATTCAGTACATAATAGGGGTTCTGTGCGTACAATGTATAATAGTTATCTACATTGTAAAACTTGTTATGATAATCTTTCTGATCTACAAAACTGATATCCCTTGGAGCCTGCCACAAACCATCGAGCACCGATTGATCCTGGCCGGTTAATACAAATTTTGAAGACTTGTTTACATAGTTTACGGAAGCGCTTGCATTAAAGATCTTTAAAAACTTTGTATTTCCCCGCAAGGCTACGTTATGTCTTTTGTAAGAATCGGCATCTGTCGGCATAATCCCATCGGCCAAAATGTTACCATAGGAAACATAATAGCTTTTGTTTTCGTCGCCATTTTTAATAGCAATGGAATTATTTAACGTTTTACCCACTTCAAAAAAGTCCCGCACATTTGTCTTTAATGCAGAAAAGGGCTTAACCAGCTGTTGGTTATCTACCACAAATCCCCACGGACGATTTACGCCGTCAAACCGGGGTCCCCAGCTACCATTTTCGGCCAAATCGCCTCCTTCTGCTGTGCTGCGGTTATACCAGCCCTGTCCGAACTCATTCTGCATAAACGGTAACCGGAGCGGCGTTTCGAACGAAGTTGCAGATGCAATATCCACGCTGGCCTTGCCATTGGATTTTGATCCGTTTTTTGTAGTGATCAGCACAACCCCCGACGCGGCCCTGGATCCATACAACGCTGTTGCAGATCCACCTTGAAGAATGTTGATTGACTCAATATCATTAGGATTGATATCATTGCCCCTGTTACCGAAATCAAGCCCGCCATTCAGATCTGTTGAACCAACCTGACCATTACTAACCGGTACACCATCAACCACAAACAGCGGCTGATTGGATCCACCCAGCGAGCTAAAGCCACGCATAATGATCCGTGTTGAAGCTCCGGGCGCACCGGATCCTGAGGTAATTTCAACCCCGGGTACTTTTCCTTGTAAGGCATTCAAAGCGCTTCTGTTACCTGTAGCAGTAAGCTCCTCGGCATTTACCTGCGTAGAGGCGTAACCCAGTGACCGCTCGGCACGCCGTACACCCACCGCGGTAACCACAACCTCTTCTATGGTTTCTTTACCTTCTTTGTTTAATACGATCTCTTTCAGATTCTCCAATGTGCTTTTGTCAACAGAGTTAAATCCGGCTGCTGAAATCGTTATCGTAGCCCCATCTTTAACATGCATTGTAAAGTTTCCATCGGCGTCTGCAGAAACGGCATTTTTCGCGCCTTTTTCTGAAACGGTGGCAAAGGGAATTACGTTCCCTGATTCGTCCTTAACGGTACCTGTTATGGTCCTTGTCTGCGCAAAAACCAACATGGAACAGGTCACGAGTGCTAGTAGCAATACAAGTTTTCTCATGAATTTTTTTTTGTTAAAAGAAAAAATAGTCAATCATAAAGTCAATACATAACCAACAAAGTCAGTCAAGACAGCCCGTGCAAAGTACAACGTTTTAACAAATTGTTGATGTTTTTTTAACCTTCTGGAAAAACTAACAACCGTTAATTAATGTCTGAAATAGTTGCATAGCTAACGTTCTAAATTGATTTACAATAAATTGGGGAAAGAAGGTGTTTCTTCGAAAAAATTAAAAAATTTGATCTGAGTCAAGCGTTTTTTTAGAAAAAAATCAGGGTTCTTGGGAGGCTGAAACGCTGTATCCCCCTCTTATTACCCCCTCCAACGTGACCAGAGTGCTGACACAGGTACTTATTTTTGTTAAAGCCGGGTACAATCAGGCGGTCCGCTTTTTAACATTTGAGAATAGCTCTCTCCAGCTGTATACCTGTAGCTTTACTTGTTTTCTTGGCCTTTTCCAGATTAACAGTATCCAACACTTTTATTTTCTTCAATCGTTAGCATCCTTCTAAGCAAAAAAATAAAGCAACCATCAAATACACCTGAATGATGGTTGCTTACATTTTATTATTTTAGAAAAACGGCTTTACTGCTGGGAGATCCTTACCGCCACTTTATTGGAAACGCCGGTAACCATAAGATCGCTGTTGCCTTCCAGCTCCAGGTGTACCTCCCGCGGGGTAGTACTACTAACGCCGGTGTTGAGAACATTGATCTCCAGGATTCCATAAATACTGTCGGCAGGTATTTTCAAAGTTCCGCCGGTTGCAAAGTGGACGCCATTTTCTGCCAACGCATTTGGCGAAGCCGGTACGGGCGTTGTAAGTACTTTATAACTTATCGTTTGCTCTTTACCTTTTGCCACTGCTCCTACCAAATTGACCCGCAGTTTGATTGTACCGGATGACCGGGTGATTAACGGATATGCCGATGCCGATGCATACCCGAAAGGAACATTCCGGGTTACCACTGTATACTGGTACGGAGCCACAGGCGCATTAAAGATATTGGCATCAAACTCAATAAACGGTTTTGCCGGGTAATCTATTTTAAGCTCCTTCGTACAGGATGTGAAAACCGACGAAACAATTAGACAAAGTATAACAATTTTTTTCATTCTCATTCTTTTTATGATTTATAGCCACACTGGTCAATACTATAAAATCCTTATAACGGATTTTGTACGATTGCCGGGTTATTATTGATTTCGTCCTGGGGGAACAGCCATACCCATAGTTTGTCTCCCGCAGGTACTTCCATGGTTACAGAAATAGCTGTATTGGTATTGGGCGCGATTGTTCTGTTCAATGCACTATTGGTTCGCTTTAAATCTGTAAATCTGAATCCTTCTCCCCAAAGCTCCACCCGCCGATGCAACATTATTTCATCAATTAAGGCCTGGCCGGATTTGATTGACAGAATATACCCCGGATCACGGTTAGACATTAAATCAAACAAAGCGGTTCTGGCTTCAACATCGTGCCCTCCCTGCCTGGCCCGGGCCTCGGCCTCTATCAAATACATTTCTCCCACCCGCATCATCGGAACATCGCCAATACTTCCGGACAGGTTCGAGATCCAGAACTTTTTCATATGATATGGAATATAACTATACCCTGTGCCGGCCGATCCTGAGTTCCAGGGAATTCCCGCCTGAACCGTTGCAGCAGAACCCGCTTTAATCCAGCACTTCTTACGGACATCAGTTACTGAAAGCGCTTCCCAAAGGCTGGAGTTAATTGCTTTTGGCTGGGTTTTAACCGCCGAGCTATTGTAGTTAGTGGCCATAAAGGCATGAAACTGGTAGAAAAAAGGAGTGGTTTCTGTGATGATGCGGCTACCCCACATCCATTCGGTATTATTGATATCGTTAAACCCGGACAAATAATCGGTATTGGACATGAGTGATAATCCGGCTCTTGCCTGTGCCGCATTTGTAGCTGCTACGTCCCAATTCTGTTGCGTTAGCGCCACCCGTGCTTTAAAACCGTAGGCTACACTTCTGTTGATATTTGATTTTGCCGCCGACCCCGATCTTGAATAACCGTCCAAAAGCACTATTGCATCATCCAGATCTTTGTTGATCTGATCGTATACTGCTTTTACGGTTGCTCTTGGCTGGCCTTCCAGGGTGTTAACCGTTAACAGCGGTATTCCTAACCCATCATTGGCACCGGCGGCATCATATCGTTCGGCCCATAACTGTACCAGGTTGAAATGTGCCCAGGCCCTGTAGGCCAATGCCTGCCCCTTAATAAACTTTTTATCCGCTTCCGGCCCTGTAGCCTGGTCAATTCCGCTGATCAGTATATTGGCATTTGAGATGATTCTGTAGTAATACCGATATATAAATTTAACCTGGGCATCTGCAATGTTCCGATGTCCCAGCCAACGCAATACCGTACTAAAATCGAGCCTGCCGGAAGCGATGGTATAAATCAGATCCTCTCCCATTACGTCTCGGATACTCATAGCACCGGCTTCTCCTCCCTGAGGTTGTGCATCGTATTGAGCCGTTAATGCCCGGTGAATACCATTTAGAGCTGCCCATGCATTATCGGTTGACTTAACAGCGTCGGCATCGGATACAGAGCCCGTAGGAAAGGTATCCAGGAATTCCTTTTTGCAGGAACTTGCTGCAAAAAGTGTGAAAAAAATCAATAGTATAGATATATTTCTTATCATTTCAACAATTTTAATAATTATAAACTAGCCTTTATACCAAATGTAATAACGCGCGCCGGCGGATAGCCGCTCCCCGTTACCCCCGAAAACGCATTCTGCGGGTTCATTCCTTTTCTTGCACTAAAAAGCTGAAGATTTTCTCCGGCAGCATAAACCTGTGCATTCGCTATCCTAAGCATGTTTGAAACAGAGCCGGGCAATTGATAGGCCAGCGTTATAGTCCGTATATTGATAAAAGAAGCATCCGTTAACCAACGGGTTGATGTTCCTGCATTAAAATCGCCTGTCCGGCCGTTATCCATCCGGGGTACATTTGTTATGTCGCCCGGTTTTTGCCAGGCATTCAGGATATCTGTATGCAATGCTGCACCGTAGGTTCCTACAGACATTAACCCGGCATATTCTCCATCATATATTTTTCCTCCTTTCTGAAAGGTGAACAGCGCACTTAACGAAATGCCTTTATAGGAAATCTTTTGGGTAAGGCTGCCATAAAAATCGGGAATAACAGATCCGCTATAGGCATATTTGGCATTGCTCAGGCTTGTTGTAAGCGTGTCTACTCCCCCATTCTTATTAACCATATATCGGATACCCGATGAGGCCTGCGTATTGGCGGCCAGGTACAGCGCCGCACCATCCGTTGGATGTACACCGTAGTATTGCCGTAACCAATAATCGTAAATAGAATGTCCTTCTGAATATTTTTTTGTACCGGTAACAAACTCACTCACTTTTTCCGGCATTTTTGTTATCTGGTTCTTTACAGTTGAAAGATTGATCTCTGTATTGATCAGCCAATCCGACGTACGGAGTAAATCACCGCTTAACTGCAATTCAACGCCTTTATTGTACATGGTAGCAGTGTTCTGATTGGTGGTAAGCAGTCCGCTTGAAAGAGGCGCCGGAACTTCAAAAAGAAGATCTTCCGATACTCTGTAATAATATTCTATCTGCCCCCTGATCCTGCTTTTGAATAATGAAAACTCAAGGCCTACATCAAAAGCTTTATTCTTTTCCCAAGTCAGATCTTCGTTAAAAAAGGCGGATTGGCTTTGCACGATACCGGGCTCACTTGCATTGTTTGAAAAATTATATAAGCCTTGATAAGCATAATAACCGATGCCATCTGCTACTCCAACTACACCATAAGAACTTCTTAACTTTAATTGATCAACCCAGGTAACGGCAGACATAAAGTTTTCTTTATGAATATTCCAGCCCGCGCCTACAGAACCAAACGTACCCCATCTTGATTTCCGGGAGAACCGGGAGTTTCCATCCGTTCTTAAGCTTGCTGTAAAATTGTATCTCCCGTCAAAATCATAAATCAACCTGGAGAAATAGCTTTCGATCCGGTACTTATCAACAGAAGAGGTTAAGCTGTTGGTAGTTGTAAAGTTGGGAAATTCAGTATTGCCCAAAACAGTTTGTACCTGTCTGAATCCATTTAGATCTGTCAGCATCTGGCTGTAACTTTCATGACCGGCCAATACATTAAAATGGTGTCGCATTGCCAGTTCTGTATCATAGGTCAATAATTGTGTTGCCTGAAATATGCTATTAGAACCATATACTTTTCTGCTGCGCCCTACGCCGGCTCCATCGCCGATTATTTTATTTTCATACCTCGACTCCCGCTGGCTCTGGAGATCCACCGACAGGTTGTTTGTGAATACGAGTCCTCTGAGGATCATAAAATCCGTGCTCGAGCGACCGCTCACATTGGTTCTGACAGATGTATTTTCATTAAGCAGCAATTCAAGCGGACCGCTTCTTCCGGCATAGGAAGTACCTACACGGTTCTTTAATCCGTATTGTAACCCAAGCGGCGTGTTTGCATAACTCCCCAGATCCGGCAGTTTTTCTCCGTTTTCATCCAATACATATTTGCCGGTTGCGGAATCGTGCACGTAAACCGGGTATATGGGGCCTAAATTTCTGGACCAGGAATATGGGTTTGCAATGGCGCCATCTTCATTTGAATTATTGAATGTGGAATAGTTGCCCGAAATATTCAGGTTGGTTTTAATCCATTTTTTTGGCTGTGCATTTACGTTTATCCGGGCGGTATATCTTTCAAACCCTGTTTGCTTTGTAAATCCGTCTTCCTTCAAATATCCAAGTGACATATAATAATCACTTTTCTCTGACCCTCCGCTAAAATCCACACCATAATCCTTGCGGGTACCCTTGCGCATAAAGAACCGTTCCCAATCCAGATCATCTCCGTACAACAACTGCGCCGAAGGATTCAACATTCCGTCAACGCCTACTATTGCATTTCTTGCCGTATTAAAAGGGTTATAAGACAGCAGGTCTGCAATACCATTTCTTGAAGTTAAACCAGAAGCCACCCGGTTAGCAGAATCGAGGGAAATACCCGAGCCCGAGCTGGGATAGACCAGGGAATTCCTGTATGCCTGCCACATGATGGGGTAGTACTGAAGCGCACCAATTCTTTCATATTCCGGTATGCCCCTGTTAGAAAAACCCTGAGCTATTTTAAAAGACAGTTGATTCCGGTCTTTCCGTCCCCTTTTGGTCGTGATCATGATTACGCCGTTAGCCCCCCTGGAACCAAAAAGTGCAGTGGATGCAGCATCTTTTAAAACCGTAACCGATGCCACGTCATCCGGGTTGATATTTGAAATACCCCCATCATACGGTACCCCGTCAACTACAAAGAGAGGTTCAGAAGTTGCATTGATCGAACCAAATCCCCTTATCCGTATGGCCGGAGTTGATCCGGGCTGCCCGCTGCCGGTGGTAGCGATCACACCGGGAACCGCACCTTCAATCGTTTTCATAATATTGGCAACCGGCCTCTTTTCAATATCGCCAGCCTTTATGATCCCGACGGAACCCGTTAACGCTTCTTTTGTTGTTTTTCCATAAGCAATAACCACAACTTCATCCATCGAGGCTTCTGAAGGTGTTAATACGACATGCAGCGGATCATCCGATTTTATTTCAACAAGCACTTTATTCATTCCCACAGCGGAGACCACAAGCGTATTACGATTAACAGGTACATTCAGGGAGAAGAAGCCTTCAGGATCTGTTATCGTTCCTAGATCCAAACCTTTTACCAGTACAGAAGCATTTGATACAGGATTACCTGCCTGATCCACCACCCTGCCTTTTGCCGTTTTGGTTTGGGAAAATCCCGGGACGCAAATAGACATAAAGATGGCTAACAATAGCACAATTTTTCTCATGTAATTTTTTTTGTTACGTTTTTGATTTATTCCAAGCCGGATTGTATTGAACAATCAGCGAGGGTTGCCGCGATTATTCAAACATTCCTCAAAGATGAAAATACATTTTTTTAACACTTAATTTATTTTTCTTTAACTTTTCTTTACCATTAAATAAAACAAATAGTTGTTAATCCCATCTTTAAAATTGATTTTCATCAATTTACAGCATAGTCAATAATTTAAACAATTTTCAACAAATTGATTTAAATCAACCATTTTTTTAGAAAAAAATTAATTCCATACAAGATTTTCTTCATTTCCCTGTTCCATCCAAAATTTTTCTTACCCCTCCTAAACTTTATGTAGGTTTGCAGCCTATGCAACTACTGAACGGAAAAGAAACAGCAAAAGTGATCCTGGACTCCCTTGAGATCGATGTAGCGCAGCGCGCAGCCACCGGCAAAAAAGTGCCGCATCTGGCGGCTGTTCTTGTGGGAAACAACGGGGCCAGCGAAACCTATGTGGCTTCCAAAGTAAAGGCCTGTAATGAGATCGGTTTTGTATCTACCCTTATTCATTTTGAGGAAGATGTAACCGAACTGAAACTACTGGAAAAAATTGAGGAACTTAATGAAGATATGGATGTAGACGGCATCCTTGTACAACTGCCGCTTCCCGCACATATTTCTGAAAAAAAGGTGATTGAGACCATCGATCCGGCCAAAGATGTTGACGGGTTTCACCCGGTAAATATCGGCAATATGACCCTGGGAGAAAAAGATGCCTTTATTTCAGCTACGCCCTACGGTATCATGCTGCTTTTGGAACATCATAAGATCGAAACCAAAGGAAAGCATGCGGTGGTGATCGGCCGGAGCCATATTGTGGGCCGCCCGATGAGCATTTTGCTGAGCAATAATTCCAACCCCGGTAATTGCACCGTAACACTTTGTCATTCCAAAACAACAAACCTGAAGGAGCTCTGCCTGCAGGCCGATATTATTGTTGCAGCCATCGGCATCCCCGAGTTTGTTACCGCCGACATGGTGAAGGAAGGCGCTGTAGTAATAGACGTGGGTATCACCCGCATTAAAGATGCCACTAAAAAATCGGGGCACCGTTTGGTGGGCGATGTGGAATTTAAAGGTGTAGCACCTAAAACAAGCTTTATTACCCCGGTTCCGGGAGGCGTAGGTCCCATGACCATTGCCGCGTTGATGAAGAATACATTTAAGGCCTGTGACGACCGGAACTAAATGGGCTCCAAATTCTAAATACTAATTTCTAAATTTTAAACATCAAATCCCAGATAGCAAATACCGCTCCGGCAACATTTAACGGCAGTTACCCTGTTATGGAGCACTTTTATACCATCCAGGGCGAAGGCTATCACCAGGGAAAGGCGGCGTATTTTGTTCGCCTGGGTGGATGTGATGTGGGCTGCACCTGGTGCGATGTAAAGGAAAGCTGGTCCTTCGATGCGCACCCGCATTGGGCTATAGCATCTATTGTGGAGGCCATAAAAAACACACCGGCCCCCATTGCGGTGATCACCGGCGGAGAACCGCTCCTGCACCCGCTGGATGCACTGACCACGGCGCTCCGGGAAAACGGTATTGCTACCAATATCGAAACATCGGGTTCCGCCTCCCTTTCCGGTGCCTGGGACTGGATATGCCTTTCGCCTAAAAAATTTAAACAGCCGCTACCAGAAATCCTCCCACTGGCCAACGAATTAAAGATCATCGTATATAATAAAAGTGATTTTGCCTGGGGCGAACAGTTTGCGGCGCAGGTTGCACCTCACTGCAAGCTATATCTGCAGCCGGAATGGAGCAAGGCCGCAGCCATGACCCCGCTTATTATCGACTACATCAAAGAACACCCGAAATGGGAACTGAGCCTGCAAATTCACAAGTACATTAATGTACCGTAGTGGCTTTAGTTTCAGGCTCCAGGTTTCAAGTTTAAGATTGCGTTCCGTTTGATACCGGTGTCTGGTTGATCTTTGATGCCTTGCGCTACCGGCCAGGACAGATAACTGAAGACCGATGATCGGATCAGCGTGCTTACCGGTTAATGCCAGATGCAGAAGGTTTAGCGCACACTCCCTATCAGCCGATCGCTGAAAACCGATAACCGACTGCTGCCCGCCGATTCTTAATAAAATTTATGTACGTTTGAGGATCTTAAATGATCACTATGGCAAAATCAACGACAAAGGAAAAGGGGAAAAAAAATAAAGCTCCCAAATCGATCGTCACAGACGAATCAATGCAGTTCCTCAGGAACTATATTAACAATGCTTCCCCGGTTGGATTTGAATCCTGGGGACAGAAATTATGGCTCGCCTATCTGAAGCCCTATATTGATACACAGTTTGTAGACCCTTACGGAACCGCTGTTGGGATCATTAACCCAGAGCAGCCTTTTAAGGTGGTGATTGAAGCGCATGCCGATGAAATCGGATGGTTTGTAAACTATATCACCGACAAAGGCCTGATCTATGTAAAAAGGAACGGGGGCGCCGATCACCAGATTGCACCTGCGCAGCGGGTATTGATCCATGGTAAAAAGGGGGCCGTAAAAGCAGTGTTTGGATGGCCGGCCATTCATACCCGCATTGGCAAGGAAAGTGAAACCCAACCCAAAACGGAAAATATATGGCTGGATTGCGGCGCCCGCAGCAAAAAGGAAATTGAAGCGCTGGGCATACATGTAGGAGCCGTTATTACATACCAGGATGGGTTTGATGAGCTGGCAGGCGATCACTTGGTGGGTCGTGCTTTTGATAACCGGATCGGCGGATTTATGATTGCAGAAGTAGCCCGTTTGCTGAAAGAAAATAAGAAAACGTTACCCTATAGCTTATATGTGGTAAATGCCGTACAGGAAGAAATCGGGTTGCGGGGCGCAGAAATGATCGCCCGCCGGATCAAACCCGATGTTGCGATCGTAACCGACGTTACGCATGATACCAACACCCCGATGATCAATAAAAATATTGAAGGCGATGTATTGTGCGGTAACGGTCCGTCACTGGCTTACGCGCCGGCGGTGCATAACAAGTTGCTGGGGTTTGTTGAAACTGTTGCAGCAGAAAACAATATACCGGTACAATGGCGGGCGTTGAGCCGCAGCACCGGTACGGATACCGATTCTTTCGCTTATGCGAATGACGGCTGCCCGTCTGTACTCATTTCCATGCCGCTGCGGTATATGCATACAACCGTGGAAATGATTCATAAAAAAGACATTGAAAATACCATCCGGTTGATGTATGAAACCTTGCTGGCATTAACGCCTAAAACAAACCTGCGTTATTTGTAAGCTGATACTCTCAAAAAGAAGCCGTTTCCTGCAGGCACTTCATGCACAGGAAACGGCTTTTATATTCAACCCCTCGGTATTTTCTTAAAACCCGGTATTATTGGGCAACAGGTTCGGGTTTACATCGGTTTCCTGTTTGGGAACCGGGAACAGCAATTGCTTTTCTGTGAACGTTGCATTGAATACCGTTCTATGTCCAACAAAATTATCCCAGTTACCGGTAACATCATTGTGCACCTTCCTGGTCCGCAGCATATCAAACCACATTTTATTTTCAAAACACAATTCAAAATAACGTTGTAACCAAACCTCCTTTTCAAAAGCATCCTGGTTCGTGCTGGTAAACGGAGTCAGCTGAGCGCGGCTACGTATATCATTCAACGCTTTCCGGGCCACTGCGTTTGGAGCACCCTCGGCACGGTTCGACGCCTCTGCATACATCAGCAATACATCTGCATACCGATAAAGGGTGTAGTTTAAATCAGATTTGACCGTATTGGTTACTGCATTTACATCAAACCATTTATACAGGTACGGATGCGAAAAAGTAACCAGCTTACCATCTTTACTGCTGGGGTAACTGCTGTAAAAGAACTGGCGCTCTTTTGCCCGTTTATCTCCATCCGGGAACGAAGCGATGAACTGTTTGGTTGGATATACGGATCCGTATTCATCCGAATACTTTGAGATCCCTGAATAATTCGGAATGGTCAGCGGCGTCAATGGATTGTTCTGGTTGGCCGCAGCCGAATACTGTACCTGCAATATAAACTCCTTCGTGTTCTTATTCGCCGGGTTAATCATATCGGTATATTCCGAAAACAGGGTATATCCTCCGTTATTAATTACTTCCAGGGAACGTTTTGCGGATTCTGCATAAAAAGTGTTACCGCCATTAATAGCCGCACCGGCATATGTCAAATAAACATCCGCAAGGATGGCTTTCACAGCGCCCATCGAAATGGCACCGGTACTGCTTCTCCAGCCCAGGGTAGATTTCTCTGCAATAAGCAGATCCGGTATGATCACACTGTCATAAATAGCTTTGGCAGGTGTTCTCGGCAATTTTAACTGGTCAAAATTTGTAGCAAGCTCCGTAACTTTCGGAACCGCTCCGTACATACGAACCAGGTAAAAATAATAGAGCGCCCTTAATGTATGGGCCTCCGCCAACATATTGGTTTTCGATTCATCGCTTAAGTCAGCAGCTACAATCTTCGGAATCGAAACAAGGGCTTCATTGCAGGCGCCAATACCTTTATATAAATACTGCCACCAGGTATCAAAATAAAACGACGTATTATTATAGGCAAGGCTCTGAAACATGGTATAGTTGGTTTGCCCCAGGTCGCTTCCAGACTTTCCGGTCATATACTCCATCAGGTTCCAGGTATTACCCCCGTAGGAAGAAGGCTGGCCACCCAGTACGGCTTTACTTAAATTCTGATAACAGCCGTCCGCAAAGGCCCGCGCCACCTTACCACTGGTTAACTTAGAATCGGGTGTAATAAAGGAAGTAGGCTTTTCTTCCAGGAATTTGGAACAGGATGCCAACAACAGTATTAGTACGGCACCTGATATATATTTTCTATTTTTCATTTTTACATTTTTTTGTTAGAAGACAAGGCTCACACCCAGGTTCCATACACGTGGACGTGGATAAGAAAAGAAATCGAGATTTTGTGAAAATGTACCATTGCTGCCAACCCTTGTATTATAGGTATCTACTTCGGGATCATAGCCGGTATACTTGGTACTCAGGAACAGGTTCTGAACACTCGCATAAACTCTTAACTTTTGAATGTTCCAGCGATCCGTTGTTTTTTTGGGGATGGAATATCCCAGTATAAAATTCTGGCCGCGTATATAGGAACCATCTTCCACCCACCAGGTATCAAATTTAGAATCCTGGGCAAACTTATACGGCCTTACCTGAGAGATCATGGTATTCTGATGATCCGGAGTCCAGGCATCCAGTACGGTTGCCAGGCTGTTGGCAATTGTCTGACGGTCTTCCGTAGAATGTTTAAAAGTAGCTGCGGTATTCATGCCCTGAACGAACCGGATATCAAAAGAGAAATCAAAATTTTTATAATTAATCGTACTTGAAAAAGTTCCGGTCCACTTGGGGTTAGCCCTGCCGATTACCCCGTAGTGCTCGGAGCCATCCGCATCCAAAAGGTATTTCCGGTCACCGGGTTTAAGTCCCTGTGTGGCTGCAAGGGCGGCTTCATCCTCACTATACGTGCCCAAACGGGTTCTTCCCCAAAATGTACCGATCGCCTCGCCTACCCGCAAAATATTGGTTTGACCTAAAAAATTAGGTCCGGGGAAAATATCCGCATTGCCATCGTTCAATTGTAAGATGCGGT
Organism: Niabella pedocola; assembly: GCF_021044425.1. Lineage (GTDB taxonomy): Bacteria > Bacteroidota > Bacteroidia > Chitinophagales > Chitinophagaceae > Niabella > Niabella pedocola. The sequence goes on from NZ_JAJNEC010000007.1 coordinate 578,142, forward strand.
TGCGGTTGGTAGAAAAAATAAAGTTGGTCGACCATTTAAAATCCGGGTGATCTATATTAACCGTATTCAGACTCAACTCCAGGCCCGTATTTCTTACCGATCCGATATTTCGATATACAAAGGCCTGATCAAATCCTGCAGACCAGGGAATCGGTGTTTGCAATAACAGGTCTTTTGTGGTACGTGAATACACATCAGCCGTCAGGTATACGCGGTTATTCCAGAGTCCCATTTCAACACCGGCATCGCCCTGCCAGGATACCTCCCATTTTAGATCGGGGTTTCCCATATTGGTAGGAACAAGGGTGGTTGCCTGACTGCCTCTCAGTACCGTTGAGCCCGGCTGGATCTTCTGTAAAGAAGTATACGGATCAATTTCCTGGTTACCGGCCGCCCCATAGCTTGCCCTGATTTTCAGATCGCTGACAACATTGCTGTTCTTCAGGAAATCTTCTTCAGATGCCCGCCAGGCAACACCAAGCGACGGGAAGAATGCATATTTATTATTCTTTCCAAATTTGGAGGAACCATCATAACGACCTGTAGCCGTAAACAAATATTTATTCTGTATATTGTAGGTTACCCTTGCGTAATAGGAATTCATGGCCCACTGATAGTCCTCCGATTCTGAAGCATTCCTTACGGCTCCTGCCTGTAAATAATGCCATTGGAAAATATCATCAATAAATTGCTGGTTATCTGCCCGGAGGCGCTCCTGATTATACTTTTGCCAGGAAGCTCCCAACATAGCCGTCATCCGGTGTCCGGATGAAAATTCTTTATTCCAGGTCAGGTAGTTTTCAGACTGCCAGTATACATTTTGATAGGTATTTAAATTTGCCTCGCCCCCTGCATCCATCGACAGGTTATGCAGATCCATTGCCGAATAGAAATTATTTTTCAGATTATTAAGGTTGTACCCGAAGTCTGATTTAAATTCCAATCCCTTAGCCAGGCGGAACAACAAGTAGGTGTTTCCCAGGGCCTGGATCGTATTATTCAGCGAATACCGGTTATTGGCTATATGAACCGGATTAGCCCCTCCTTCCATTCCTGCGATATCGCTATTGCCTGCCCATACCCCGTTGGAATATTTAACGGGCAGGATCGGCAATGCTTCGGCCACCATCCGGGGCACATTCAAGCCTCCGTTACCATCAGATACCATGCGCTGCAATCCTTTTACAACGCCGATGCTTCCGCCCACCTTTAACCACTTGTTCACTTCATTATCCAGCGTAAACCGGGCTGAATAACGCTTAAACCAGGACTGGGCCATAATACCATTCTGATTCAGATAACCCAATGAAAGCCCGAAGGTTGTTTTTTCATTCCCTCCCTGGAAATTTAACTGATGACTGGTTGATACGGCAGGTTTATACACTTCAGACTCCCAGTTGGTATTATAAAGGGGCTGATCGTTTGCATCAAACAACTCAGGATAGTTTTGATGGTTGAGTGCCGGCGGCGGTGTATAGGGACTGTTTACCGGATCGGGGTTAAACTTATTTGCATTTGCCATGGCATCGTTATATACTTTCATGAATTCAGCAGCATTTAACGACCGCAGATGCCGGGATAACTGCGATACATTCACATTGCCTTCATAGGATACCTGTGTTCCTCCGCGGCGGCCTCGCTTCGTTGTGATCATTACTACTCCGTTGGCGCCGCGTGCGCCATAAATGGCGGTAGAAGACGCATCCTTCAGTATTTCCATTGATGCGATATCATTGGGATTTAACGTATTGGCGTCTACACCCACTACCCCATCCACCACATACAGCGGATCGAGGCTGGAGTTAATAGAACCCAATCCCCTGATACGTACTTTGGCGCCGGCTCCCGGTGCATTGTTATTTACGCTTACTTCTACACCCGCAACCTTTCCCTGCAATGCCTGGGTAATATTGGGTACCGGCGCATCCATCAGTTTATCTGATTTTAACGTGGCTACAGCCCCCGTAAGATCCGATTTCCTGGCCGTACCATAACCAATCACTACAACTTCATCCAAAGCCGTGGTCTTGGATGGCTGCAGCGTTATGGTTCCCAGGTCGGTGCGCCCGTTCACCTGTTCTTCGCGGTTCGCGTAGCCAACGGCGCTAAATACCAATGTGGCGTTGGCATTATCCAGGTTGATGGTAAATGTACCGGTGTCGTCGGTTACCACGGCCGTCTGCGTGCCTTTTACCTGAACGGTGGCTCCCGGTAAGGCACCTCCCTTGTCGTCGATAACCTTTCCGGTTACAGTTACTTTTGTTTGCTGAATTGCGATAGCCGGCATTGCTGTTGCCGTTATCGCGGGGACCAGCCCCCCTATGACGGTTGCAACAATATACCCTCTCGCTCTTGTGCATACACCCGAGATCAACCCAGGCAAGAGTTTACGATTTCTCATATATATTAAAAAATGATTTAAACACTCAACGTGCTCTGCAACAACGTTCTACTTTTTACAGGTTTAAAGGCCATCCAGGGCTGTAAAATAGTACCGGCAACAATGAGCGTATTTACGCCGAACTGTTGCTTTTGCAAACATACACAACCGCTATGCGGGTTGTTCAACCCCGGCACACGGATGCGGATCCATTTAAAAAAAATTATATCTGATTCATGGCCGCAACAAAGGTTACATATGCGCTTCAATAAGGTTCGCTAAAACGTTATTGCAAAATCATTATTATTACAGCAATCTGTATGCCAATACATTTTATATTGACCAATTGCCTCAAACAAATGCATTCTTTTATCCACAAACAAACCTGATAAAGCAAGGACACTTTTCAAAAGTTAACCAAGATCGATCTGATCCTTAATAACCGTCTGTGCGCAGAACGGATCTATCCGTATCTGCTGTAACCAATCAGTTTCCCTGTTTCAGTAACTGATGAAAATAGGGGCAGATCTGCTGGAGCCCGCACTCCCGGCATTTAGGATTTCTTGCCAGGCAGGTATACCTTCCATGAAGGATGAGCCAGTGATGCGCTTTATGAATCAACCCGGGAGGAATGTTCTTCACCAGCTCTTTTTCAACGGCCAGCGGAGTAGTGAGCTTCTGAGCAACCAGCCCCAGGCGTTTGCTTACACGGAATACATGTGTGTCTACCGCCATATTGGGTTGTTGCTCTACAACCGAGGTTATTACATTCGCTGTTTTTCGTCCCACTCCCGGAAGGGTGATCAGCTCCGCAACGGTCATGGGTATTTCCCCGCCATAATCCTGCATCACCTTCTGGGCCATGCCGATCAGGTGTTTGGTTTTATTATTGGGGTATGAAATGCTACGGATCAACGGAAACAGTTCGTCAAAGCTGGTCTTGCTTAAACTGGACAGATCGGGGTATCTTTCAAAAATAAACGGGGTGGTCATATTCACCCGCTTATCCGTACATTGCGCGGAAAGGATCACCGCCACCAGCAGCTGGTAAGGATTATCATATACCAGTTCCGTTTCGGGATTGGGCATATGCTCCTGGAAATAATTGACTACAAACTGATAGCGTTCTTTCTTTGTCATGAAACAAACCTACAAAAATACGGGGATATGGCCTATTGCCACTGAGGCAATGAAATACTAAAGCCTCTGGCTCTTCTAAATTAAAAAAACAGCGACCAAGGTTGTAGCATTAAAAGAACCTGTGTTTCTGTACCGCAGTGGCTTCATCCCGGAAATTTGCCTTAACTTTCCTCCATGGGTATTATTGAATGCAATAACAACACCGTACAGATCCTTTCGCATATTATTACATATGGCAATGCGGCCGACACTGCGCTTACCGAGCAGATCAGGGAAGAGATCGAAACCATGTGGAATGAACCACAGGGAACTGTTTGGCTGGAGGGAACCGAGCGACGGGTACAGTTCCGTATTACCGCAGCCTATGCGCCTGAGATTGCCCCCGAAGAAATACTGGGCAATGACAATCCGCTGAATAATTATTTCAGGATCGAGGAATATGCCCATGGTAATATTTCCTTTGTGGATGGACTGGGTTGCAATACCGGGTATTTTAAACTGGAAAACCTGTATAAAGGCTCTACCACCGCTGCGCATGAATACGGGCATACCCTGGGGCTGGAGCATCCTGTTGATCTCGACTTCCGGGGCAAGGGTGTTCCGGGCATCATGTATCCGCGTGGCACGCTGGTAGATTCCATTTATCAGTATGAGCCCGATCAGCCGGCAGGCGCCAAAGGTGGCACCCTGTTTCCTATTTACCGCAGGGTACGGAAGGAAGATATAGCACTCCTAAAAATTGAACGCCACTCTTTTAAAAACAATCAGGCCATCATCGGGGATTTCAGCAGTATCTGGCATCCGGATCATCAAACCCTGCTTTAATTTTTGATCAGCCGGTAATGCCCGGCAAACGCGCCCTGTATCTCGTTGCCATTCATATCCAGCTGGGTGAGGGCATTGGGTGTTACCGTGTACATGACCGGACGTTCCACACCCGCACCGTCCATTTTTAAGTAAAGTACCCGCTCCTTTATTTCATATTTACCTTTGTTGATAAATGAATCGGGCTGTTCCCCTTTATAGACTTCCTTCATCAGGAACGAGCGGTCTGCATACAGGGTAATGGCTGTTTCAATACCCTCACAGCTTGCACAGGGCAGCAGTCCCGAATAAGTACCTGCGATTACGACGGTATCCAGGCTGTGCGGCTGCCCGGAATCCGGAACCGCAGACGGTGCATACGAGTAGACCGTTGAATCTTTATCCGGCCGGTGTTTACTATCTTCCGCAATACAGCCGGTGATACAGCAGGCCAGTATAATATATATGATTTTCATCCCGGTTTTGTTTACTCATTTGGTGTAAGGATGCCTTCGGGGACCTGCATTCATTCAACAACATTCCCCCGCCTCGTCAGCGTGCATCCGTTTCCAAAGGAAATTCCAATGTAAAAATACTTCCCCGGCCAAGCGTGCTTTCAACCTTTATCGATCCGTTGTGTGACTGGGTGACCGATTTAACGTAATTCAATCCCAGGCCAAAGCCCTTTACATTATGCAGGTTGCCGGTATGTGCCCGGTAAAATTTTTCAAAAACCCTTTTTTGCGTTTCCCGTGTCATCCCGATACCATTGTCTTCAAATTTCAGGATGAGCTTATCGCCCGAATTAAATGAGCTGATCTTTAAATGAATGGGAACATGTTCCTTTGAGTACTTTACCGCATTATCGATCAGGTTATTGACCAGGTTGGTAAAATGCACCTCATCGCCTTTAATCAAATCATTGGAAGCGCCTAAAGCCAGCTCTGCCCGGCCATTTTTTTCCTGCAGTTGCAACAGGAATTTATCTGCTACCAGCTTTATAATTTCATGCACATGTACCGGACCTTTGTCCAGATCCACTTCCTGTTTTTCGAACTGGGAAGCTTTTAGAATGGCTTCCACCTGCTTGTTCATCCGCTGGTTTTCCTCCTTGATGATGCCGCTGAAGTAGGACATCCGCTCCCGGCTCGACATTACCTTTTCGTTTTTGAGCGCATCTACCGCCAGCGAAATCGTGGCGATCGGCGTCTTAAACTCGTGGGTCATGTTATTGATAAAATCATTCTTGATTTCACCCAGTTTCTTTTGACGCAACATGGTATACACCGTTACAAAGAAAGCGGCGATAATTACCAGTGTAAACAGGATCGCCAGCAGGATGTTTCCGGTAAGCGACCGCAGTACCAGTTTTTTATAATCGAGGGCCACCACAAACAAGGCCTCATCCGGGTTTTCAAATGCTGATCCGCTCGATACCACGATCCCCACGCCTTTTGCAGAATAATTATGAATGGTATCTGCATTTGCCTGAACATAGTTGGGTGTCTGCTTTTCAACCGGGTCAAAAGGCTGATCGCTCCTCAGCATCAGCATAAACTCAAACCCCAGGTCTTCCAGGCCCGCACGGTCGAACGCCTTCCGGATCCGGTCGTACAATTTCTGGTGGCTCATCTTGGCATGAATGGTATTGCGCTTAAAAAAATCATGCGCAGACCTCGGAAACAACGGGATATCGTTATTATAAGGCGTACTGTACTGCGTTTTAAACTGGATCAGTTCCAGTCCCACTTCATTCACGGCATTGTCGATCCGTTGCCGCACCTGGTCCTCCCGCAAAATAGCGGCATTCTTCAGCCAGGAAACCTGGAAAAGAATAATCCCCAAAAGAGAAAGTGAGATCAGAACAGTTATGAGTACAAATAATTTTTTCACAAACTTAAAAACTGGGTAAAAGCAAATATAATCATCGATCCGCATCTGTAAAAACCATAAATCTGTTTACCTTTATACTTTAACGTGCTTTTATAGAAGCATTCAATGTTATCATTATATAATTGAAGCAACTAATGGAACCGGAAAGCGGCAGTTTTTTGATAGCCAATCCTCATTTGAACGACCCGAATTTTGTACGGACCGTTGTGTTCCTTTGCGAACATGATGCTACCGGAACGGTAGGTTTTGTCATGAACCGGAAAACCGGTCATACCATCGGCGACCTGGTGCCTGATTTTGAAGGTTTTGATTTCCCCGTATATGAGGGTGGGCCTGTTGGACTGGATAACCTGCATTTTTTACACCAGTATCCGGAAGCGATTCCCGGTGGCAAGGAAGTACTGGATGGCGTTTACTGGGGCGGGGATTTTGAAATACTGGCCGGCCTTTTATCCGAAGGCCGCATTGAGCCTCAAAAAGTTCGGTTTTTCCTGGGCTATAGCGGATGGGGAGAAGGCCAGCTGAATTTTGAAATGGAGGAAAAAACCTGGATCGTAGCAAAAGCTACCCGGGAATTCCTGTTCAGCGACGATGAAACAGCGCTCTGGAAAAACATTCTTACGCATCTCGGCGGAGACTATAAGCTTATTATTAACGCACCGATCGATCCCCGGTTGAATTAGTTTTCTACGAGCGCTATCCGGGTGTTCTCATACCTAGTTTGCTGTTACGCATTCACGTATTCTTCGTACCTTAACAGGTTGCGATCTCAAATCTCAAATCTCAAATCTCAAATCTCAAATCTCAAATCTCAAATCTCAATCCATATCCATGAAACGTTTATTATTTTCCATTGCACTAGGGGTGTCTGTTTGTTTTTCCGGCTGTGATACCCTGCAATCTGTAGCCGGCGGCCTTTCACAACTGGAGATGGCCAACGGCCTTCGTGCAGCGCTTACCCAGGGGCTCTTCAGCGGCTTTGAAGCTTTTGCAAATCCTAACCAGGGCAACCCGCTGGTTCGCTTTGCTTTTCCCGGTGATGCCGCAAAAATTGAGAAAACCCTGCGCGACCTTGGGCTGAGCTCATTGGTAAACCAGATGACCTCTAAATTTACCAATGCAATGGGCCAGGCGGTTACGGAGGCCAAACCGGTATTTGTAAATGCCGTTAAAAATATGAGCATTACGGATGCCGCTTCCATTTTGCTGACCAATAACCGGCATGCAGCCACCGACTTTTTCAAAACACAGATGTCGCCTGAGCTGATGACCAAATTCCGGCCGATTGTAGACAACACGGTACGTACCAGCGGCGCCGACCGGGATTATCAATCGGTTGCCAAGGCCTACAATGCCATTCCTTTCCTTGGAAAGAAACTGGAACCCAGCCTGAACGACTTTATAGCGGCCCGGGCCATTGATGGTATGTTTCTTTATGTAGGCAATGAAGAAGAAAAGATCCGTACCAACCTGGCATTCCGCAAAACGGACCTGTTAAAACGGGTGTTCGGGTATGCCGATCAGCAAATGCGGCTGAGGGGTGCGCAATAGTGCAACCTCGTCAGCTGATAAACGGTATGTTTAACAACTCCTAAATCAATACTTATGAACGAAAACAATCCCAACTACCGTCCGTCTGACTATACCGGTCAGCCACAATCAAATCTTTTTAACGAAGAACTGCCAACGGTATATGGAACCTTTTGGGAACGACTGGCTGCTATCCTGATCGACGGATTGATCATCGGGGTAGCGGGTGCCGTCCTCAACAATATCTTCGGTCTGGGCGTTTCCAGGGAAACGCTTTATATGACCGACTCCGGAATATTCCAGGCCTCCTATTTCAAAGGTAACAGCGTTCCGCTGATCGTTCAATGGCTTTATTTTGCGCTGATGGAATCCAGCGCCAAGCAGGCAACCCTAGGCAAAATGGCGCTTGGATTAAAAGTAACCGGTATGAACGGCCAGCGCATCAGTTTTCTTAATGCTACGGGGCGCTACTTTGGAAAGATCCTTTCGGCTATCATCCTGCTTATCGGATACCTGATGGTATTATGGGACGATAAAAGACAGGGCTTACACGATAAACTAGCCGGCACGCTGGTGGTAAAAAAATAAGGATCCACCATTATCTTCTGAACCGCTATCAAAGGACATAGATGCTTCAATGATTGAAGTTTAAAACAGACGGTGCTATCAGTTCCGTTAAATAATAAAGTCGGGATTTTCCCGACTTTATTTGTTCATTATTACAACGCTTTATCGCTACCACAACTGGTTGCTCTTCTGCAAAGAATAAGAGAAGCCCAGCCCCAGTGAATAATATTTATTGGGATTATTGGTTCCGTCCGGATTATGATTATCCAGGTTTTTCGACAGGAACCGCACATTGCCTTCCAGGAAAATGCGCCCGCGGTTACTTACCTGGTATTTAACACCCCCACCTACCGGAAGAATAAAACCCATTTTGTCTGAACGGTCTTTACTGCCCTTGCTAGAACTGTAGTTAAATAATCCGTAAGCGCCGGCACCGGCCAGGATATAGGGCGACCACCGGGTTACCGCATCGTTCAGGATATCGTACTCTGCTTTTACCGTAGCCTCCAATATATTGGCATTAAACTTTCCCTGGGGACCGCTTACATCCTCATCCAGGTTATTTCCCCGCAATCCGCCAAATAACAACTCCCCTCTTACAAATAATTGAGAAGGCAGGATCATGCTGTGATCATAGAAGGCCGAAACGGCATAAGAGGTATGCGTACCCAGCGGCGTTTTTACGGCATACCGGCCGGCATAACCCAGGGCTCCCGCCGTAATACCTACATGGCTTTTATGGGCACGGTAATCTTTTTGCCCGTTGCTTTGGGCTACTGTACACAAACTGCTGCCAACAAATCCTGCAAACAGGAACCAATCTTTTACTTTCATAGTTATTTTTATTTGCCCCACATACGCCGGCTCAGGTTATTCAGCTGTTGCTGAATTTCCGTTGAATGCGCCTCCGTAAGCGGGTTTTCATTAAATCCGTTCTCTGCATCCAGTGAAGATTTGATCACCTTGCTGTCGAACAGGCGGTTTTCAAACACTTCCTCCCAGGTAATGCGCCCCCCCATATCCAACGGGTTTACGATATTGCTTCTGACAAGCGTTTTTCTCAAATCAGGATAATACAGCCAAAACAGGGCGTGCTCGCTATTTTCTACGGTATAACCATCGGAAGTGGTATAGGAAGACAGCGGTGCAATACCCAGGATACGGATATAGGTTTTACCGTCTCTTTTATTAAACACCCATTCTTCCTTGATCCGGAATTTATATACCGAATCGCCAGATACCATCCGGCTTCTTACCTGGTAGCCAACAATATTTCCATCCATATCATACTTGGCGGCCGTATCCTTTCCGCCACCAAAGGAAGCTACCACATCATCGTAGCTGATGGGTGTGGTAAAGCGGTCGTCGATATTACTAAATGCCTGAACCCCGTTATCTTTAACTGCCTTCAGCATAATGTTGATTAACCGGGCATTTTCATCGCCGTCGATCGCTTTATTAAAGAAATAGCGGGCATTCTTTTGTGTACGCGCATCAATGGTACGCCATACCCTTACCCGGTACAAGGCATCAGATGCATACAGGGCCGTATACGGCAGCGGCGTGGCCGTACTGTCCGACATATCATCTTCCAGCACATTGTCTTTACGCAATGATTTCGACGATCCGCTAAACAGCCCTCCCCCCTGTGCTTCTTCCACCACTTCAATGGGAAGATGGGCCTGGATGCTGTCCGTTACCGGTGATTTATCCGGATCCGGCTGCCCTGGTTTTGTGGCGCCTTTAGGCGTGTTGGCTTTGGGAGCCGCCGGCTTTTTTTCGTAGGATGAAACGGGCGTATCATACGCACTCCTTTGAGAAAAGCTGTATTCTGAAACAGAAAGCAATCCTGTTGTCAGACAAGCGGCTATAAACATGTTCAATTTCATCAGTATATTTTTTGCCTCCGGAACAATCCCGGAAAACGATCCATTAATATAAGTTAAACGCTATCGGCGGTAAGGTTCTTGTGCCTCCGGGACCTGTAGCCTTTATTTCATCAATTGTGATGGTGCTTCCGGGTTGGGCCCGCTCGATGAGCGACCGGGCGGCATTAAACGAGTTGCCGGATACGGCCTTATGCATAAATTCGGGATACCCCGCTCCTGCAAAGGTCATGGTATAGCTGGACACGGTGAACTTTACGCCTTCAAACACAAAATTCTCCAGTTCTGCACGCACGCCGGCTTGCGCCTTGAAATCGTTTACCCGTATACGGCCGCCTTTGCTGGCACCTACCATTGCCGTAGGCGAGGGTACCGATTTTACCCGGAATTCAAAATTACTGGTGTGTTTACCATCGTTTACCGAAACCGTAGCGGTTCCCGGTGTGCTTACCCGCGCCGTGTATTTTCCACGCGCACCGGAAATACTGCCCTGGCTGATGGAAACCCGCAGCTGATCTGCACTGGTACCACTTCCGCCACCTACGGAAATCGGGTTATCCAATCCTACATACAATACCTTTACCGCATCGGCACTCACCGTTAGCCCGGTTGGAGAGGCCACCGTGTAGGTAATATCCCGGGTAATCACCGAAGTAGTTCCATCCGGCTTTACAAAAGAGATATTTACCTTTTTGGTGTAGGTGCCCGGACCTCCTGCAACGGTTTTATATTCGGCCAGCCCGTTTGCATTGAGCGGCACTGCCGCGCCATCGATGGTTACGGTGGGACGTGCATTTTTACTAAACGCCCCCACCCCGGCGGTGATATTAAATTCCTGGCCCGGCAGCAGGTACTGCGCATTGGCCGTTGCCAGGGCCTGAAACTCGTCATACACCACTTTTACGGCTCCTATCTTATTGTGACAAAACTCGATCACCTGGGATTCGGCATTCTTAATATCGTTCTGGAATTTAGAAAGAATGGTAATAGCCGCAACAGAAGGCGTGCTTCTGAAATAGGCGGCGGACCAGGTTTTATTGTTGCTGTTTTTTACTTCTGGCATGCTCAGATCCAGGGGCAGGGCATGCTGAAATTCGTTGTTGATTTCCGGATCGATCGATAAGACCGCGGTTTTATATCCGGTCAGTTTTTTCAACAGGTCGTCCCCCTGTTTTTTATCTACCATGATCCGGGTGGGCACATCCAGGTTACTTTCCTTGTAGGCACCTGTTTTTGCATTCAACCCGGATGCCGTTTTGATCTGCGTCTTTAATGATTCGATATAGGTAACAAGGTCATCTGAAAGCTGGCGGGCTTTTTCTGCCTTCGGCATCCATATATGCGCCAGTTCCTGGGTTTTAGGGTCATTTGCTTTTTCTTCCAGCGAAACGAAAATGGTCTTATTCTTCTTGTCGATGGTTTCATTGGCATTTGTCAAGCTCTTATCGATCGTCTTAAATGCATTCAACACCTCCGATGATACATTCAGCGCCAGCAATGCTGTCAGCACCAAATACATCAGGTTGATCATCTTCTGCCTCGGCTCTCGTGGTAAAGCCATAATAGAATTCCTTTACGTGATTTTGATAAATTACAGGATCAACGGATTATCCGTTCTTCATTTGCATGGCGGCGATCATGCCGCTGTACATCTGGTTTAACCGGGCAAGATTCTTTGAAAGATCTGCAATCTCTTTTTGCGTGTTCTTTGCATCTTCCGCGCTGTTTACCAGGGCATCTGAAGTTTCCGCCAGTTTTTTATAATACATATTCATCTGGCTGATGGAGGCGCTGGCCTGTTTGATCTGCCGGGCGTACTCCTCGGTGTCCACGATACTTTCAGAAGCATGACTGATCCGGGTAATATTGGCCTCCAGGCTTTTAAAACCGGTGCTCAGTCTGCCCAGGTTCTCGGGTGTAATATCGGCGGCCTTCAGCATTTCATCAACAGAAACCAGGGCGCTGTCCTTTGCCATTGTTTTTTTCACCACTACGGTGTCTTCTGCCCCGGCCGGATTGCCCATCTCATCTACTTTTTGCGGAGGATTGAACAGGTACATCAAACCAAAGCTCAGGAATACCAGCACCTCGGTATACAAACCGATCTGAAGCCACACATTGGGATCTCCGAACGGGGAAGTACCGGTAAGTTTAAACAACACCCCCAGCAATACAGGAACCGCACCCAGGGAATAAAAGATTTCCAGGTAACGGTCTATCGGGCGAACTTTTTCAACAGCCATACACGCTAATTTTTATTGATAAATTGTTTGATGAAATACAAATTGATTATTCAGGCAGGTTCACCACAATGCGAAACCCGAGGTAAGAATGCGATGCATCCAGATCTTCAAAAGAGCGGTTCTCTGCGGTCATAAACGTGGGCGTATCTTTCCAGCTGCCGCCCCGGATCACCTTCCGCCGCTGTGCCCTGGATTCCGATTCAGGCGTACCCCATTGGATATCGGGGTTAAACCGGTTCTGAAAGTTTTCCCCGCCCTCATAATAAGAGGTAGTGGTCCATTCAGATACGTTATCCGCAAGATTGAACAAGCCGAAATCGCCTTTTTTAGCCCCCTTTACATATACCGGGAATATCTTTCCCTCCCCGGGTATAGCGGTCTTTGTATTATTGCCGATTTCGTCATTGCCCGTTTCCTTTGGCCCGCTTTCCTTTTTCACCGAGCCTTTATTGTTCAAACTGGCAGCATATTCCCATTCCGCTTCTGTAGGGAGCCTTGCCTTTCCTCCGGCATTTCCGCGGTTCCGGGATTGTTGTGCCATGATCTTATGCTTGGTCATCCAGTCGCAATAGGCGCTGGCCTGCTTCCAGCTTACCCCTACAACAGGGTAATTCTGGTATTTGGGACTGCTGAAATAATTCACTGCCATCTGCTCGTTGTTCGAGTATCCAAAATCCCGCATCCAGGCGAGTGTATCGGGATATACCTGAACCGTATAACGATATACAAAATCCTTGGCATCCCGGCCTTTGTTTTCCTTCTTTGCTGCTTCCTGGTAATTAAATCCTTCCAGCGCATAGATCAGCTTATCCGGATCCAGCATGCGCTTCTGACTAATCGTTTTAGAGGGATCCAGCACCAGGTCGCCCAGTTGTGAAAGGATGGCCGGATCGGAGTAGTTGATCCGGGAAGCCATTTTCCAGTTAACGGCGCTGTCATTCCCTACAATGGTTACGTACTGCCCGCCAAGGCGCTTTGCCGCAATTGAATCCCGTACCCAGGCCACAAATTCATGGTACTGGGCATTGGTAACCTCCGTTGCCGACATGTAGAACCCACTGATGAGCACCGGGCGCTGCTGATCCTGACTGGTAGGCGAAGTAGAGTCGCCATGATTTCCCATGATAAAGGTTCCGGTGGGGATCTCCACTACCGACATCGGCAGTGTAGCGCCGATTTCGGACTTCTTACCCACAACTTTTCTTAAACTAACGCTTTTCTGAGAATATGATTGAAAACACAGGAAGGATGCAATAATGAAAAATAGAAGATGATTCCTCATGGGAAGATTTAGGTTTAAAAACTTTAGATTCGCAAAATGTCTGCCAGAATCTGAGCAAATTAAACCTCTTTTACAAAAAAAAGGAAAGTTTTTTTAGCAACGCCATTACAAAACCCGAATTATACCCCAAACAGGGTATGCTTTGCAGACACCCGGAAAGCACCGCACACCCTGCTTTTTATTAGATAACGATTATAAATGACTGAAAAACTGGCGATACTGAATATTTCGGACTTCCGGATCCTGAACGTCCGGAAGGTCAATCCGGTGATTTTCAGCGATCATATAAAAAAAGCCCGCTCTATAGAACGGGCTCTGTATAAAATATTTATAAATAAATATCCGTTATAATGGAAGGGCTCCTTCGATAAGAACGGTTACCTTATTATTCAGTACTTCCACAAATCCGCTCTGGATCTGGAAATAGCTGGAGCTGTTGTTACGGTCCTTTAAGATCTTCAGTTTACCTTCCTGCAATGCAGCAATCATTGGCGCATGCTTGTCCAGGATCTCAAATGAACCGGAAATTCCGGGCATTTGTACACCGTAAACATCACCGCTGTAGACCTTTTTCTCCGGAGTTAATATTTCTAATTGCATACAATTTGGAAATTTATAAATTTGAAAATTTGAAAATTCAGACGTTCTGCACTAATAATTTTCAAATTAGTACACTTTCAAATCTTCAAATTACGCTTGCGCCAGTAATTTTTTCCCTTTTTCGATAGCATCATCAATATTACCTACAAGGTTAAATGCTGCTTCAGGATATTCGTCTACCTCACCGTCCATGATCATGTTGAATCCGCGGATGGTTTCGTCGATGGGCACCAGTACGCCTTTCAAACCGGTAAAGGCTTCTGCCACGTGGAACGGCTGCGACAGAAAACGCTGTACCTTACGGGCGCGGGATACGGTCATTTTATCTTCGTCACTCAGCTCATCCATACCCAGAATGGCGATGATATCCTGCAATTCTTTATAACGCTGTAAGATCCGTTTTACACGGTTGGCGCATTCGTAATGGGCATCCCCTACTACCTGCGGCATCAGGATACGGGAAGTAGAATCCAGGGGATCCACGGCCGGATAAATACCCAGATCCGCAATTTTACGGCTTAATACGGTTGTGGCATCCAGGTGGGCAAAGGTTGTTGCCGGCGCCGGATCCGTAAGGTCATCCGCAGGTACGTAAACCGCCTGTACGGAGGTAATAGAACCGCTTTTTGTAGAAGTGATGCGCTCCTGCATCAATCCCATTTCGGTAGCCAGTGTTGGCTGGTATCCTACCGCTGAAGGCATCCGTCCCAGCAGTGCCGATACCTCAGAGCCGGCCTGTGTGAAACGGAAGATATTATCCACGAAGAACAGGATGTCCTTTCCTTTTCCTTCGCCATCTCCATCCCGGAAATACTCGGCAATGGTTAAACCGCTCAGGGCCACGCGCGCACGTGCACCCGGGGGTTCGTTCATTTGTCCGAATACGAATGTAGCTTTGGAATCGGCCAGCTCTTCCTGGTTTACCTTGCTCAGGTCCCAGCCGCCTTCTTCCATACTGTGTTTGAATGCTTCACCATATTTCATAATGCCCGCCTCAATCATCTCACGCATCAGGTCATTTCCCTCACGTGTACGCTCTCCCACACCGGCAAATACAGATAAACCACCGTGTCCTTTCGCAATATTGTTGATCAACTCCTGGATCAATACCGTTTTGCCTACTCCGGCACCACCAAATAAACCAATTTTACCTCCTTTTGCATAAGGTTCGATCAGATCGATTACCTTGATCCCTGTAAACAGTACTTCCGTAGCGGTGCTCAGGTTTTCAAAAGCCGGCGGCATTGCATGGATCGAACGGCCGTTGGCTTTGGAAACAGCTGGCAACCCGTCGATCGCATCGCCGGTTACATTGAACAGGCGTCCTTTAATGGCGTCACCCGTAGGCATGGTAATTCCTTTTCCGGTATCCCGTACTTCGGTACCCCGAACGAGGCCTTCCGTACCGTCCATTGCAATAGTACGCACGCTGTCTTCTCCCAGGTGCTGCTGCACCTCTAACACCAGGGTATCACCATTTTCTTTCGTGAGTTCCAATGCGTTATAAATTTCGGGAAGCGTACCATCAAACTGAACGTCGATTACCGCGCCGATCACCTGTTTTACTTTACCTACGTTTGCCATATCAATATTGAAATATAAGGATTTATTTGAGGCTGCAAAAGTAAGGTTTATCCATATAATAAATAACGCAGACCGAAAGAATTATTAATAACCTGTGGAAAAAACGGTTTTATCGGAACCCGGCACGTATTTTTGCGGGATATAAACACATTAAACTTATTGAGAATGATGAAAAACATTGCCCGGTAAGGAGCCTCAGCAGGTTTCGCGGTGCTTCTTTTTGCTTTCAACTCCTTTTCCCGCAACAAGCATTCCATAAGTTTTGTAAATTACTAGCGCTTTTAAATTGATTGATCCGATGACTATCAGAAAACTTGTGCTTCCCCTGACATTTTTAATGCTGCTGGGCGTTATTTCCTGTAAAAATGTTGAAAAGAAAGAGCGGAAAAAGGTTATCCGTGTAGAAAAACCGGTAACCAAGGTAGATATTACCATCGATACCAGTAACGCGTTTAACCAGCTGTTTATCGATAGCAGCCTCGTAAACGGTTTTCTTGCGGCAGACAGCCTGAGCGATACCCTGGTAAACCGTATCCGGAGCTTTTACAACAGCCGGAATTACCAGTATGCCTGGTTTTCACCCGAAGGGATCCCGGAACATACCATGTCGTTCTGGAACCTGCTGAAAAACTACCTGAATTATTCGAAAGACTCTTCGGTTTACAATAAGGCCCTGACCGCCAAAATGGAGGCCCTGATCACTTCCCGTGAATCGGTAAAAGTTAAAAACGACTCCACCTTCCAGTACCTGGAGCTTTCCCTGACCAAGTATTTTTATTTATATGCCGATCATGAATATGCCTATGATGCCGGCTTCGATATGAAGACCCTCGAATGGTATATTCCCAAGAAGAAGCTTACCCTGGAAGCCATGCTCGACTCGGTAATAGCAGCCAAGGGACAATTTTCAGAGGCTTATGCCCCCCGCAATCCCCAATATACCGCACTCCGGAAAAAGCTCCAGCAATATAAAGCTATTAAGGATGCCGGTGGATGGCCCCGGGTGAACAGCAAGGTGGAGGAAATGAAAACAGGCTACAAGGATGCCGCTGTACTCACATTAAAAAAACGCCTGAAAACCGAAGGATTCCTGGAAGGGGAAGACAGTACGTTTACCAACGTGTACGACACCGCCCTGGCGGAAGCCATAAACGCTGTAAAAGAGGTATACGGTTACAAACCCGACGGCAAAGCAGGAAAAACCTTTCTTAAAGACCTGAATGTATCGGTGGATGAGCGCATTCAGCAGATCCTGATCAATATGGAGCGGATGCGCTGGATCCCCATTGAAACCCGGGACTCCGGCCGGGCCATTATGGTAAATATCCCCGAATATAAAATGCATGTGTATGAAAACGGGCATCCCGCCTGGGATATGAACGTGGTGGTTGGAAAAGAAAGCAACAATACCACCGTGTTTACCGGTGTATTGAAAACCGTGGTATTCAGCCCCTACTGGAACGTACCTACAAGCATTGTAAAAAAAGAAATGGGTGGCCGCCCCAGCCAGGCCTACCTCGATCGTAACCATATGGAGATCGTAAACGGCCAGGTGCGGCAGAAACCCGGTCCCTGGAATTCATTGGGCCAGGTGAAATTCCTGTTTCCCAACAGCTACGACATTTATTTTCACGACTCGCCGGCAAAAAGTTTGTTCAATAAAGACAAACGCAGCTTCAGCCATGGATGCATCCGGTTGAAAGATCCTGCGAAATTTGCATTATATGTACTGGATGATACCGCCAAATGGAATGCGCAGAAAATTGACTCCGCGATGAACAGCGGTAAGGAAAAATTTGTGCGGGTGAAGCGTCCCATACCGGTGCTCATTACCTATTTTACGGCCTGGGTAGATGATACCGACCGGCTCAATTTCCGCGAAGACATTTATGGCCACGACGCCATTATTGCCAAAAAAATGTTCCTGAACAGCGTAGGCACTACCTGGAGCCGCCAAAAGGCGATACGGGACAGTTTGCAGCAGATCAAAGATTCGGTAAAGAAAAAGGAACTGGAACGAAAGGAGAAGCTGAAGCAAGACAGTTTGAAACGGGCGAAGGTGTAGGTTTCAGGTTTAACGTTCCGGACCCGGGGCTTACTCAATTATTATAATATCATTTCCATAAAGCCGCAGATTCGCAGATTTAGCACCCGCTTTAATCGTACTCAAATAATATCGCAGAAAAGGCTCCAAAGACACAATCAGCGTATCAGTAGCAATTATAAAAATTGCTTAAGGAAACGCCATTGTTTCAACACCATTGACTATTAACCATTAACTATTCACTATTCATTAATTTTGCCGGATGATACTGGAAGAAGTAACCACGGCGGCACAGGCGAAGGCTTTTTTAGCAGTTAATGTACACATTAATCAGAACGACCCCAACTATGTGCGGCCACTGGATAAGGACGTTGAAGAAGTTTTTGATCCATCCAAAAATAAGGCCTTCCGTTTCGGGGAAGCCATCCGCTGGATACTGAAAGATCCGCAAGGCAACCTGATCGGGCGTGTTGCCGCTTTTATAAATAAAAAATATAAAACCAAAGGGGATGACGGACCGGTAGGCGGCCTGGGCTTTTTTGATTGCATCCATAACCAGGAAGCTGCCAACCTGCTGCTGGATACGGCAAAGCAATGGCTGGAAGCCCGCGGCATGACCGCAATGGACGGGCCCATTAATTTTGGCGAACGCGACAAATGGTGGGGCCTGTTGTCTGAAGGCTTTGAACCGCCGTTATATTGCATGAACTATAACCAGCCTTATTATAAGGAGCTGTTCGAAACCTACGGCTTTAAGCCGTTTTTCTACCAGGCCTGTTTTTCCCTCCGGGTTAAAGATCGCGTACAGGAAAAATTTTATGAACGGCATAAAGCACTTGCCGCTGATCCGGATTATTCATCAGACAATATCAAAAAGAATAATCTTGATAAATACGCAAGGGAATTTACGATTGTTTATAACAAAGCCTGGGCCGGGCATGGCGGACTCAAGCAAATGGAAGAAAAAGTGGCACGCAAGATGTTCCAGAGCATGAAGGCCGTACTGGATGAGCGCATCTGCTGGCTGATCTATTATAAAAAAGAACCGATCGGCGTTTGGATGAACCTGCCCGATCTGAACCAGTGGTTCAAATTGCTGAATGGCAAATTCGGGTTACTGGATAAACTAAAATTTCTCTGGTATAAAAAAACAAAGCCCTGTAACAAATTTGTAGGTCTGGTATTTGGTATTGTGCCGGAATTTCAGGGCAAAGGTGCCGATGCGTATATGATCGTAGAAGGTTGCAAGCAAATACAGCGACTAACCATAGAAAACGGTGAATACCGGATAGGGAAGCCTATCTATGACCAATATGAAATGCAATGGATCGGTGAGTTCAATCCCAAAATGATCAATGTGGCAGAAGCCTTAGGCACGTATAAGAGCCGGAGGTTGACCACCTACCGTTATAATTTCGACCGGGAAAAGGAATTTAAAATGCATCCCGTGTTGTAATAAAAAGAGGGCATCTCAAAAATCTATTCCCAACATACGCCGGGCAGGTTTGCCGTTTAGGATTCAGCTTATTATTCGCGGTATACAGTTCCCTGTTATTCGTGACCTAAATAAATATATCTGAACACCTGTATGAAATCAAACCCGTTTTTTGAGATGCCCTTCTAAACTGGTCAACTGCAATCCTATCGGTTACAGTCAGCCGACCAAGTATTACCATCTTTAGCTACTGCAATATTTAGGTTATTAGCATTGAAACGGATAAAGCCTGTATACCCGTTTACCGTCCCAATATACCCCTGGTCTCCTTTAGAGATCTGTACATTTGAGATGGTGGGAATATTGTCTGAAAATTTAAAATCATAACGGTCACCCACTTTTGTCACAAATACAGAACCATTGGAATTTGTTACATCCTTATCCCCATGATAAGAAACATTTCCTTTGTACGTACCTGCAAACAGATCATTATCAGCGGGGTTGTCATTCTTGCTACAAGAAGCCAGCACTACCGTTCCTGCAATCAGCATAAGGCTTAAAAATTTCAAAAGTTGCTTCATAGAATCTCAGTTTTATAAGGTTAAAAAAAATTACATATCATGTAAGACAAGCACAATGCCAAACTATGGATATACGATTTTGTTTTAACATTTTTTACAAGATCGATATATGAGAAAACAGCCCCTGTGCTCTTTCCTAAACGGCTCATTCTATTGAGTTCCACGAGATTTTGCGTGCCGGGTTGATATGATTATTTTTGTTAAAAATCCTTATCATGAAATTTACATTTTATGGCCAGTCCTGCTTTTTGATTGAGATCAACGGGAAAAAATTCCTGTTTGATCCGTTTATTACGGGGAATGAACTGGCGAAAAATATCGACATCCATACCATCGAGGCGGACTACATCCTGGTAAGCCATGGTCATGGTGATCATACCGCAGACCTGATACCCATTGCCCGGCGAACCGGTGCACTGGTGATCAGCAATTTCGAAATCATCAGCTGGTTACAGCAACAGGGCATCAACCATGTGCACCCGATGAATTTCGGAAGCTATGACTTTGATTTCGGTACGCTCACCTATATGCAGGCGTTACATTCCAGCAGTTTTCCGGATGGCAGTTATGCAGGTGCCGCGGGTGGTTTTATTTTTGCATCGCCCCGGTATAACTTTTATTACAGCGGTGATACCAGCCTGATGCTGGATATGCAACTGGTGCCCCATTATGCAACCATCGATACCGCCATTTTACCCATTGGCGGCAACTTTACCATGAATGTCCGCGATGCTGTAAAAGCCAGCGATTTTATTCAATGCAATCAGATCATCGGGGTACATTTCGACACTTTCGGGTATATTAAGATCGACCATGCAGCAGCAGTGAATCTTTTTAAAGAAGCCGGAAAAACATTACTGATCCCGGAGATCGGTCATTCGTACGACGTGTAGCGAAGGATTTCACGTTCAAGGTTCAACGTTTCAGATCAGATCCGCATTGCACGTGATATAAGGTGTACAGCTCCCGGTTTCCATAACATCCTGATCGAAGGACAGATCATGAAGCAGTAACGGTACCTCACTTTTACATTTTATATTTCGCATTGGATATTTTACATTCCCGAAGGGTATCCCCTTTTACCCAAGTACTCAGTTATTTTACCCTCTGCCATCATCATCTTTCTTTTTTTATGAATTTTATACTTCATAAAATACGATGCATATGCAATTGAGAGCCGTTTCCTTTAGTTTACTGGCCGTTTGTTTCATCGCCGTTTCCTTTAAAGCCATTCAGTACTGGCCATCTTCCCTTGTAGTGCTGAACAGCAACGGAACACTAACGTATAAGGCCGATGAAAAAGGGAATACCATTCCCGATTTCAGCAATGTGGGCTACCGCACGGGCAACGTGCCGATCCCCGAGGTGCCGGTGGTGCAAACCATCAGCCCCGGTGCGGATGCAGAACAAACCATTCAAAAGGCCATTGATGCCGTGGCCGGAAAGGCCCCGGATAAAAACGGTTTCCGGGGTGCTATCCTGTTAAAAAAGGGCCGGTATCCCATTCAACATAATATCCGGATCAATGCCGGCGGAATCGTACTACGGGGCGAAGGCAGCGAAACGCTACTGATAGCAGAAGGTACGGATAAACGGGCCCTGATCGATGTATCCGGAACCGGCGAACCCACAGAGGTAAAAGGAACCCGCACCCCGGTTACCGCTGATTATGTGCCGGTAGGCAGCAGGTCCATTCCCGTAAAATCTGCCGCAGCATTTAAACCAGGCGACGCGGTGATCATTCACTGGATGGCTAAAGATCAATGGATCGAAGACCTGAAGATGAACCAGATCGTTGAACGGCCCGGTACCAAACAGTGGCGGACCAAAGAATACGACCTCAAATTTCAGCGGACCATTACCCGCATTGAAGGCAACACGCTCTTTATTGATAACCCTGTAGTAATGGCAATGGAACCCAGGTACAATACAGCAGAAGTTTATATATACAGCTTCCCCGGCAGGATCTCAAATGTAGGCGTGGAGCATCTAAGCTGTGCATCTGCATACACCTCCGATACGGCAGAGGATCATTCCTGGGATGCCGTGGCATTCAACCGGATCGAAAACGGATGGGTGCGCAACGTAAATGCCCGGTATTTTGCTTATTCCTGTGTAAACCTGGGCGCTTTATCCCGCAACATCTCCGTGCTCGGTTGTTCCATCTCCGATCATAAATCCATTATCACCGGCGGACGCCGCTATTCGTTTAACAATACCGGGCAAATGAACCTGTTTATGAATTGCGCGGCCAGCGACGGCCGTCATGACTATGTAACCGGGGCCCGGGTATGCGGGCCCAATGTCTTTTACAATTGTACGGCAGTGCGCACACATGCAGATATCGGACCGCACCACCGCTGGGCCATGGGCACTTTATACGACAATATTACCACCGACGGCGAAATCAATATACAGGACCGCGGCAACTGGGGAAGCGGCCATGGCTGGTCTGGCGTAAACCAGGTTGTATGGAATTGTACTGCAAAACGCGCTACCGTACAAAGCCCCTGGGTATCCGGCAAAAATTACTGTATCGGGTTAAAAGGCGAAAAATCAACAGGAAGACTTTCACAGCGTCCGGACGGCGAGTGGGAAGGCCAAAACAAACCGGGCCTTGAACCAGCTTCTCTTTATATGGCACAACTTAAAGCGCGGGGGATACAGCACCCCTAACCCGCTGGACATCAGGCATCCATTAACAGTGATGCACCGGATCAAAGCCCTCCCCGGTAACAGCGTTGATCCCTGCCTGACAGTTTTTGTGATAATTTATTTGTAATAAGAAAAAATATCACAGATTAATTATTACAAATTGTAATAAAGATTTTGTGATTAAAAAAAATATTACAAATTTTTTATTACAAAAGGAACAGGGGATCTTCTTCACCATCTTGCACGGTTACCGGTGCGCTGCACCTCCACGGGCATTTACTGCCGTTGGCTGGCGGGATTAACGCTGCCCTGCAGCTTCTGGCGACAACACTAACCTTACACATATACAGTCGTTATCTGAACAGATCACAGAAGAACAATTTACCCTTCATCCCCGTGTTTCCTGAAAGGGGAGCCGGGACTTAAATGATCTTCATACGCAGGGTCCTCTGCGAGAGACCCTCGCGGAGAAAAGGCGCAGCGCGCCGCTCCTCTCTATAACCTGGAATGCGTGAAGGCTTTCCAGCCGCAGCGCGGCGGTAATATTTTACGCTGCCCTCATCAACCCTGCACGGTTACCGGTGCGCTGCACCTCCACGGGCATTTACTGCCGTTGGCTAGCAGGATTAACGCTGCCCTGCAGCTTCTAATGACAATATTAACTTAACCCATGTGCGATCGCGGAAAACGAAAAACATTACATTTTTTTATCACAACAAAAACAGGCTATCCCCTTCATCCCGGAGTCTCCTGAAAGGGGCGCCGGGATTTAAATGATCTCCATCCGCAGGGCCCTCTGCGAGAGACCCCGCGGAAAAAAGGCGCAGCGCGCCGCTCCTCTCCATAACCAGAAATGCGTAAAGATCTTCTCAGCCGCAGAGCGGCGGTAATATTTCACGCTTCCTTCATCAACCCTGCACGGTTACCGGTGCGCTGCACCACCATGTCATTTATTGTCGTTGGCTAGCAGGATTAATACTGCGCTGCAGCTTCTGACGACAACACTAACCTTACACATATACAGTCGTTATCTGAACAGATCACAGAAGAACAATTATCCCTTCATCCCGGTGTCTCCTGAAAGGGACGCCGGGATTTGAATGATCTCCATACGCAGGGTCCTCTGCGAGAGACCCCGCGAAAAAAACAAACCGGTCTTCATCACTGACCGGTTTTCTTATTGCCCGATGACCCATCCAGGAAGGCAGCTGTGCTCTTCAGCTCCGCGTAATAAAATCCCATTGCTCCCAGCAGAGCGGTCTGAACATTTGCCGCAGCAACCTTTTTCCCCTGCACCTCAAGATCGCGCGTAGCGGTAGCATCGGTAATTACTACGCACTCGATGCCATAATCCTTTGCAGCTTTTACCGTGGCATCCACACATACATGGGTCATCATTCCTGTAACCACCAGCTTTGTAATGTGGTGCTGCTGCAAGTAGTCGCGCAGGTCCGTTTCCCGGAAACTGTTGGGATAATGCTTGGTAATCAATTTTTCACCGTGTGCCGGTTTTACCCGCGGGTCTATTTCAATACCCGTTGTACCGGGCAGGAAGAAACCGGCAGCCGGATCATTTGCAATATGCCGGACATGAATAACGGGCAGTTGCTTCTGCCGGAAATGGTCGAGGATACGGCCGGCGTTATCTGCAGCTTCCCTTGCTCCGGAAAGCTCCATACGTCCGCCTTTAAAATAGTCTTGCTGAACATCAATAATGATCAATCCTTCTTTCATTTGATTTGAATTTTGTTTTTGTTGTGCATTTGTTTTCATAAAAAATACGATGAGCACCAAAAGGAGCATGTAGTTTCTTTTCATATACTTGTTTTAAACGGATCCTGTTAAACGCAAAATTGCAGCGCCCTGCGCCCCTTGCCAATGACATAGGTCAATCCGGATGTTAAAATTGCCGGGGGTTATTTTCGCTGTTTCAGCATGCGGCTGAAAAAAGAGGGCGTTACGCCGATATAGGAAGCAATCTGGCGATGGGTGAGCCGGTTGGTTAAAGAGGGGTATTGTAGCCGGAATTTATCAAACCGTTCCGAGGCCGTGAGGCTCATCGCATCCAGGATCCGTTGCTGGCTCATGGCAAAAGCACGTTCGGTAAGTACCCGGAAATAACGTTCAAATCTGGGAGTTTTCTCTAAAAGCAATGCCTGGTTGGCCCGGGAAAGCAGCGCAGCCTGTGTGGGTTCGATGGCTTCTAAAAAGAGGTTGCCGGCTTCATTGGTAATAAAACTTTTTACATCCGCCACCCACCAGCCTTCGGGAGCAATGGTAAGAATGTGCTCCTCTCCTTTTTTATCGATCAGATAACTTTTGATGCAGCCGCTCAATATGAATGCAAAATTGAGACAGTTTTCTCCCTCGCGCAGCAGCACCTGGTTTTTGTGATAGGTAACCCGTTTCAGCAACATCAGGAAAAAACTCAGCTCATCCGGTGTTACCGAAATATGTTTTTGAATGTGCTCCTGCAAAAGATGATAGGTATGGTCACGCATAAATACAGGCGCAAAGATCCGGATATTTACACTACGGACCTGAGCGCCTGTATATGGGTTGCCATACCAGCCTACCGCAATAACGCCGTAGCGCACCAAAGCAGCGGCGCCTGACCATGAAGGTCACCGGTATTCCTTTTACGGTCCAGGTAATACTGGTGGTCATTTTTCTTATTGGTACCTTCGCATACATCCGTAATATCGCCATCGGCATTGATGTATTTAATAAGGGATAACCAGGCCTTCCGCGCAGCAGGTCCGTACACTTTTGGATCCAGCCATCCCTCTTTTACACCGGTAATAAATGCACAGGTGAACATGCCGGTGCAGGAGGTTTCCTTCCAGGATGCCGGATCATCGATCAATTGGCGCCACATACCGTCTTCGGCCTGGTACTTCAGCAGCGTGGCCATCATCTTTTTATACCCGTTCATAATGCGGGATCTGTTAGGATTGTCTTTCGGAAGCGAGCGCAGCAGTTCGCTCATGCCAACCGCCATCCATCCATCGCCCCGGCCCCAGAAATAGGGTACATCCGGCGCGTGATAAAACAATCCGTTGGGTTGTTGTAAGGAATCCAGGTAAAACACCATTTCATTCGCCGCCTTATCAATATACCTGCGGTCGCCCGTAGCACGATAGGCCTGCGACTGTACCGCCGTGATCATAAACATATCATCGATCCATAAGCGGGTTTGCCAGGTAAGCCCTTTGTTATAAAAGCGGTGTGATTCCGCCGTTACCCTTTTCCCTTCGGGCGGGCCCCATTGTTTATCGGCAAAATGTTGTCCCAGCTTCAGATAGCGGGCATCCTTTGTTTGCATATACAATTCAAACGGCACTGATCCAAACACGGTATAGTCTACATGATCGGGTATAGGCACCAGGGTGTCGCGGCTTCCCAGCAGCGGCTCAAAACGGGCGGCCAGTTGCTGTGTGAGCTTTTTATTTCCCGTCACTTTTGCAAACGTCAGGGCTCCGTACCAGGTACAGGTTTCCGGGTAGGTAATAACCTTGGGCGGGCCCGGGCGGTTAAAGTTGGTATGCGGTGTGGCCACAAACCGGTTGGCAATGATATTACCAATATCCCCGGGTGCGCTACCCGCCGGCCAGTTTTTAAAATCAGCCGCCGCGTTTTTGGGTTGCGCATAAGTGCCGGTGCTCAAGAACAGTACAGCAGCCGTTGCAGATAAAAGAAAAATAGATTTCATTGAAACGTTTTTATTTTTTTAATGGTTGTTAATGGTTTCGCCCGGCCAGTTATCAGTGCGGAAGGGTGATGCCGGCAAACCCGCGTTATTAAACAATACTGCGTGAGGCACTGTGCTCCAGCCAAACCGTACAGCTACCGGCTGTGTTACAGCATCGCTCATCACCACAATGGAATTTCCTTCTATTTTGGCCCTGGCGGGAACAAACTGCCGGTTGGCACCGGCGATAGTAAAACCGGTTAACAGGCCATCTTTTGCAACCAGTCCGTTATCCGCAAAAGAAAACCGGATGCGCATTTGATTGCCCTCCTGTTGGGCCGATTGATAAAGGGGACCGGAATAAACCAGGTGCTGTTTTCCATAATTTTTAGCCAGCGCCCATAAAGCCAGCCGGTGCCCTACCACGGCCTTGCCCCGGGGATGGATGTCGAGCGAATCACCCGCATCGGTGATTACCGCCATACCGGTACCGGGCACTGTTTTATAGGTGAGCAGCTGTGCTTCCCGGATCTCCGGACTTTGCTGGTAATGCGGTGCGATCTGCACAAAATAAAAAGGGAAATCCGCCTTCCACTCCGTTCTCCAGCTGCGGATCATGGCCGGAAACAGCTCACGGTACTGGTAAGCCCTTCCGGCATTGGATTCTCCCTGGTACCAGATCACGCCTTTCAGTGTAAACGGGATGAGGGGGTGGATCATGGCGTTGTAGAGTTTTGTGGGCGATTTGGAATTCTGTTCAGGCTCCACGGGACGTGCCGGTTTTTTACGGAGTCCCTCAGAACGGGCGGCCGAATCTTTCAACCATTGATCCAGTTCCTGTTCGTATTTCGCCAGGTCCTCCGGGTATGTTTTTACAGCCGTTTCATAACGATCGAGTATCCGGCGAAATTCCCTGCTGGTATCCAGCACTTCCCTGCGCGTCCAGGATTCTGCGGGTGTTCCGCCCCAGGAAGAATGGATCAATCCTACCGGTACACCTGTTGCCTCCCGGATCTCTTTGCCAAAATAATAAGCCACTGCCGAAAAGGTGGCCGCTGTTGCAGGCGTACAGGCAGCCCAGTTTCCTTGTACATCCGGCTGTGGTGTTGCGGCCACTTGCTGCCGTACGGTAAAGAGGCGCAGGCGCGGATCTGTAGCTTTTGCCACTTCTTTTTCATAATCGATGACACCGGTACGCCAGGCCTTTTGTTTGGCCATCGGAAATTCCATATTCGATTGACCCGAGCAAAGCCAAACTTCTCCCAACAACACATCACTTACCTCGATGGTATTTGTACCATTGAAACGGATACGATACGGGCCTCCTGCCGCGATGGTTTTTACATGGGTCAGCCAGCGTCCGTCGGCACCGGCGGTAACCGTAACCGGCTTCCGGTTCCAGCTGCATTGGATGGTAATCCGTTCTCCCGCATTTGCCCATCCCCATAACGCTACGGTTGTTTTTTGCTGCAACACCATGTGATCGGCAATCACCGCCGGTAGTTTTACAGCCGCATTTATGCTACTGCTGACGCATAAGAACAGCAGATAAAAAACAGATTTCTTTTTCATTGATGATACCATTTACAAATATTGCGCTCCTATGGAACTTAGGATTTTTTCATTTCAGCGGCTCCGCAATCATCCCCTTCAGTTTAAACAATTCCTTTCCCTGCCGGTACGGACTAACCCTGATGGTATACACACCCGCTTTTTTTGCCCTGAAAATCGTAACGGGGTGTTTGATAAACAGCAGCGGTGCCGATTTATCAAATTCCGAAGTTCTTAATGTGCGGAACATATACGTTTCCCCATCTACCTCCAGCCGCCCCTCCTGTTTGGCGCTTTCCTGCGGGCAGGCGTATTCCAGGATCAGTTTGTAATCGCCGGGGTCGGCAATCCGTACCGTAAACGTGGCCGCATCTTCCGGTGATTGCATACCGGTAACACAGGTAGTATGTTTCCAGTCGCCAAAGTAATGGCTATAGGTAAGCGACTCTATTTTTGATGCACCGCCTGTTTTTGCAAATATGGCTTCAACGTTATTTGCCGCATACTGTGCTGAAACGGTTACCGGTGCTGCAGCATTATAAGCCGGCGGTGTTCCCTTGTATTCTACCACCAGTACCTTATCGGGTGTATGTGTTTCCGGGAGCGCGTTCATATTTACGATCAGGTCACCGTCCCGCTGCTGAAAGGAAAGGGGCTTCTTATCCGTTAACGCATATACTTTGGTGATGGCATTGGAAAAGCCCGGCACCAGCAACAGCTCGTTTTCCGGACGGTCCCATACATGCAGGAACAGCTTGCCTGGCTTGGAAGTAGTTACGCCCCAGGGTTGCGCCGGTATCCAGCCCGCGGTAGAAGCATAAATGCTTTCCCCGTTTTTCTGAAGCCACACACCGGTTTCCTTGAGGTACTTTATCGAATAATAAGGAATGTTTCCTTTCCCGTCCGGTCCTACATTCAGCATCAGGTTACCGCCTTTAGACGCTACATTGGAAAGCAAACGGATGATTTCATGCGCGGATTTAAAATTCATATCATGCGCAATATATCCCCAGGAATCATTATGCGTATAGATCGATTCCCAGGCACCTTTGATGGGCACCGGCGGCACTTCCGAATCCCCAAAATCCTTGTAATCACCCAGGCCCTGCCCCACCCTGCTGCTAAACAAACTTTGCGGCTGTAGTACCCGCAATTCATCAATAAAGGCTTGTGTCTGTTCCTTTGTCATACCGCCCGGCGTATCAAACCAAACGATCCCCAGCGGTCCGTAATTGGTCAGCAGTTCCTTTAGCTGGGGTATGGCTTTTTGACGGTAGTACTGCTGGTAATCTTTTTTCGATTCATCAAAATCCCAGGTATTCCTTCCGCCGTTGGGCTCATACCAATCCTGGAACTGCGAATAGTAAAATCCGAATTGTATCCCGCGCTTCCTGGTTGCTGCCGCCAGCGCCTTCATGGGATCTTTTTTATATGGGGTTGCATCCATAATATCAAAATCGGTTACCCTGGAATCAAACATCGAAAAGCCCTCATGATGCTTGGCCGTGATCACCATATATTTTATACCGGCATCCTTTGCGAGCTGCGCCCATTCATCAGCGTTAAAATTTACGGGATTGAAGCTTCCGGCCACTTCGCGATAGCGATTTACGGGGATCTTAGCCTGGTGCATGATCCATTCCCCGCTGCCATAATAATGCTTTCCATCCCAGGTACCGGCCAGCTGGGAATACAGTCCCCAGTGGATGAACAATCCGAACTTGGCTTCTTTGAACCATTGAATATTGGGATGTTCCTTGGCCATGGACGACTTATCCCACATTTCCTCCATTCCCTGCTGTGCATAGCAATAACCGGTTATTGCTAAAGCAAGCACTGCTAAACGTAATTTCATTTCTATTTATATTAATGCGATTTATTCATAAAGACTGACCAGCAGCAGGGCTGCAATCCCATACACCGGGCCTGTACAACGTTTTTCTATTACCGGTGCGCTGCACCTTCTTTACCATTGCCACTGTTTACTAACGACATCAACGCTGCTCCGCAGCTTTTAATAGCGAAGATGAATCGGATATTAAAAGACGGGCAATCACAGATCGCATTGTGTATAAGAACTTCCTTCGCCTTTTTTATACAACGTGATAGCCGTGTACAGCTCTATACCTTTATTATTTAAAGAACTAAAAAAAATCCCTGTCACACACCTATTTTCCATTCACTAAAAAATATACGATCCGCACGGCATGACCTTTTGATTGCGGATGCTGCTGATCTGCGATGGTAATGCTCAGCAGATGCCTTCCTTTTTTTAACCCGTCGCCCAATAACAGGTACCAGGGCAGGTGCAGCCCCTTGCTCCATTGGGTATATAGATCCACCGTCTTTTCGGGCCCGCCATCGATCGAATAACGGATCACGCCGGCATCCGGACCCGAAACGACCGCAATCCCTACTGCGCTCCCCTGGAATGAAAGATTGGTTGAGGCACCCGCAGTTATACCTTCCAGTACCGGCACTTTTACAAAGCCCGGGCGGGTGCCAATGCCATCTGCCGGTTGCCAGGATGGATGTAACACAAAGCCATTTTTAACCGAAGCTTCTTTTACCGGAACATACCTTCCGCCGCCATAATGAAGCGGATCCATGGCCTCCGGCATTTTTTTTACAACCATCGCTTTGGGTTGGTTGCCACCCAGCTGTGTTTGCAGCAAGGTCTTTATACTATTAAAATATATTTCCTGACCGAATGGCGAGGGATGCAGGTTCTTGAAGTCGTATTCCCAGTTAAATTCTTTATGCGCGATCCTTGCATGTACTTCTGCTGCCAGGTTGATAAAGGGTAACCGGTAATGCCGGGCTACGGCATCATGTACGGCAATTTCCGCAGGAATATGATCGGCCTGAAGATCGGCCAGTTTGAACTCGTCGGCAAAGCCCATCAATACGATGTCCATGGCCGGATTGCTGTTTAGCGCATGCCGCACAATGCCTTCCAGTGCCCGTTGCTGCTGCATTTCCGGTGTGCCGTTTACCCGGTCGTTCACCGCCGCTTCAATAAAGAGCAGGTCTACCCGCCCCCGATCCAGTACATCATTCTGTAAGCGGAATGCATGAGGCAGACTTCCCAGAGAGGGAATACCGGCATTTAAAAAGCGAAAATGTGTTTCGGGGTACCGCTCCGCGAAATATTGTTCCACCTTATTGCGCCAGCCCGTCATATTGGTAATGGATCCGCCCAGGAATGCCACGGTCACTTCTTTTTTATGCCGGATGCGGAACAACAGGTTCTCCAGTTTTCCATAAGTATGGATAAAACTATCTGCGGGCAATGGCGTTGGCTGCTTCCGCACATTTTCATAAATAAAATCTGCGAGGGCCGCTGTGTTTTCTATAGGGAAATGGTGCCCTTCCAGGTCCTGCCTGCCACGGGTCATGGGGATAACGGTAGCCGGCCCGCCCTTGCGTATATAGTTTTGAACCAGCACCAGCGTATTTTCTTCCGCCGGAACGATCTGGTCCTGCAGCCCGATCACATGCACAATAGGAACCTTGTACGCTGCCAGTGCTTCAAGATTGTCCTTCGGCTGATCGGCATATTGCAAGGCCTCAGTTTCTGTAAGGCAGTATACCTTCAGTAATTTCTGCCATTCTGCAGGGGCGCCTTTGCCCTTGCCTTTTCCCGCAGGCCAGCTGGTAAAATCGCAAACCGGAGCCTCCGCATAAATGCAGCTTACTTTTGAAGGGTTCCGTTTTGCCCAGCCATACGCATATAATCCGCCGCGGCTTACCGCCTCCAATGCCGGCCTGGCGGCAAAATGCAGTTGTGTTGTGAGATAATGATACAGATCATCCCACCGGTTCATGGCACTGGCATGCCCGAAACGGTCGCTGGCATTGATGTATGCAATATGCACGCCGCGCTGCAATAACAAACTGTCCATATCTGTATGCCATTCCGGAAAATAAGCACGCCATACCCATGGTTTACCTTCCAGCGGTACGGGAGGCACCGTATACCAGGCTTCATTACCATCCAGCTTAAAGGTGAGCCGTTTAAATCCTTTCCAGGTAACTTCCTTCAGGTCGGTAATGGTTTGGGCGCCGCCTTTACACAAGCCGATTCCGGCGGCAAACAACAGCAACAACCATTTTTTATATTTCATGCACAGCATTTATTCCGGCAAGATCAAGTCAAGCGCGTTACAAAATAAACGAAGTTTTACACACTACCCTTGATGATTGCGGGATTTCATTGATCGTTTTTGGCATTCCTGTAAACTATTTTTTCATTCCCCGCTGTATGCAACCGCTTCCGGGGTTTTGTGCTCCGTTTGTATTTTCTCACAACACATCCAGGGCAAGCTTTGCCGGGTCTACACCGGAAGGTATCAGCAGGATCCGATCCGTTGTCTTTGTTGGGATAACCAACACCGGTTCTTTTACCGTTTGGCTCCGCCGCCCGTTTTTATAAACAGTAACTGCCTGCCCCGGCCATGGGTTCTGCACCCGGCAGGTTTCCCCTGCGTTTGATACCAATGCTACAAATTCTATATGCCCGCTCTTTACCGAAGCCGAAGTCATAACATTTCCGCGGCACAGCAAAGTAAATTGTGCGTCCCAGTTTTTGGGCCAGGCCGGAAACACCCGGATGACGGGATCTTCACCCGGAGCGGATGGAGCGCTCTGGCACAAGGCCAGGTGCAGGGCATCTGAAGCCCGGCCGATGCGCTGGATATTGGTGGTGTAAAACCCCTCGCTCAGATCCATCCGGTTTTCAAGGATGGGGTTCCGCGGTGCACCCTTCAGCTGGTTGGGGATTAAAAAGCGAACGGCATCGGCCCTGCCAAGTACGGCCGCTGCTGCCGGTATCTTCGACAATACGTGCGGAAAGGTTTCTTCAAAAGAGGTATTCCGGAAGTACCCGTTAAAGGTATTGTTGGCAATGGCCAGCATCGAGGGGTTACCTCCGGGATTGCAAAGGTCGAAGAACCATACCGGCATGGTATTGCCGTCCGGAAGGCGTTTCCCATTTCCGCGTACCGGGCTGGTGGGTGGCAGTGACCCTAGCCAGGCTTCCGGTTGCAGGGCCATATCCGGATAATCTTTTGTGGTGGTCAGCGGTGAAAGATTGCTGATAAATTCCTTCCATACAGGCCGCATGCCGGCATCGGTATTCAATAGTTCCGAGGCTTTGATCACCACCGGGAAAATACCCATCATCGACGAAATCTCTTCCACGGTATTATGACCACCCCAGATAGATTCATTGTCATTTACATGCCGGATATGATACTTCCCGTCCTTTTCCTTTTTTACATTCGGAAAGTTGCGGTAGAACTCCGCCATACCTTTTAACATGGGATACGCTTTCTCGCGCAGCCAGTTGAGGTCCTTTGTATATTCATACTTCTGCCAGTACTGGTAGGCGATCTTGGCGCCGCGTGAGAAGATGTGATTCACCGGTCCGTAAGGCCCGTCGCCGCGCTCTGTATACGTCCACAATCCTGCTTTCCATCTGCCGGTGTGTTTCCAGTTCCACCGGCTGAGAAAGGGTTGTTTGGCAAATGCATAGTCCATAAATTTTTTTGAGCGCTGTTCCCAGGGCTTCCGGATCAGGTAGAGGTCGCGCATTTCTGCAGCGATGTCCTCGGGCAAGGCCGGAACACCGTCGAACCCCACTGTTTCCGGTATAAAGATGCCCTTTGATCCCCATTGCTGTACAGCCGCCTGCTCAAATGTCGGATACGCATGGGTATACATCCTGAAAAGGGGATCCATCAACTCCGGGTGGTTGGTCGGATACAGGGCCTCATAATAACAACTTTGATTGGCGCCCCAGAACGCCCCGCCCCATTGACGTGCATCGCCACCGGTGGTCCATAGCATACCATTAAACTTGGTCGGAAAATCGCCGCGGGAACTGGATCCCATCACATACAGGAAATAGGTATAATTCTTTTCAATTTCATCCGCTACTCCATCCCTACTGCCCAGGTGTATAAAAGACTGTTGCCAGAAATTGCTCCACCATTGCCGGTTGGATGCTTCGATGCCATCATACCCTTTTTGCTGCGCTGCTTCCAGCTTCCTCATGGCCGCTGCCACCACATCGGCTGTTGAATCAAAAGAAGCGGCACTTGCAATAAAAATGCTGGAATGCTCCGTACCCGGGACAATGTTTAAACGCACCGCAGAAGTATTTATTTTTTCCGCAATCGCCTTGCCGCCTGTAAGTCCGATCACCACAGCTGAACTGCAATAATACTTATCTTCTTTAAACACCTGTTTCAACAGGATGCGGTCTCCCAGGGTTTCGATGGTGGAAACGGCCGAATGATTGCCCCTTAGCGAAACCGGCATTCGCAACATTCGCAGGTTTACCAGCAACGGCCTTGCCATAGCCCGCTGGTCTTTTACATCTACGGCCATCACATCGGCTTCATTCCAGGCCAGTACCCGTGCCTGCACGGCTTTACCGGATATCGTTGATATGGCATTGAAACAGGACAACTGCTGCCGGAAATCTTTTCCTTCAAATACCGGCGCTCCGAAATCGAGATCTACATAACCGGTACCCCCGCAATAGTCCGTGTTCCGTTCAAAAAAATTATTGGAAGCCGAGTTACTGGCAAATACATCCACCCGGTTGATCTGCATGCTTAGCTGGGAAGGCGTGGTCCATACCAGGCTTCCCATGCGTCCGTTGCCGATGGGTTGCCCGGCTTCGCTCCGGGATGCCGGCCGGTCATATACCAGGTCGGCCCTTGAAACCAGTTTTTGATAACCCACCTTAAACATTGTAGCCGGCGGATGGATTGCTCCCTGGCTTTGAGCCACCAAAAAGAAAGCCAACCCGATTATTACCATAGTCATTTTTCTCATACCGATTCATTTATTTCAGGAATTATCATGGTAGTTGTAAAGGATGCTTCCTGTCTTTCACTCCTTCAAAATAAGCTTCCCTGATCAATACCCCGTTCTTATTTTTTTGCGTCAGACGTATGATCATACGTAAGCCGGCTGCTTACATTTACCCACACCTTGCTCCCGTTGGGCAGCATATGATTGATATGCGCGCCCTTGTTTGTTACGATCACATCAGAAGCCGCTCTTTGAAGCTCACTAAGCCTGTTTCTTTTCATAAAGCCTGCGCTTAAAATAAAGAGGGCCTTACCGGTAAAAACCCTTAGCAGGATTAAAAAAATCAGCAATTTTTAGAGGCAGTTGCTGCGCATGATGGCGGGGCGGTTTCCTATCACTTAATACAGGCACCATATTATAATTATATGCCGGAACGTTTCCCCGGCTTGTAAACCGTTGTGTGCTGCGGCAGTACGGCTTCCAGGCATTCCACGATACGGGTGTAGGCCAGCCGCATATGGGCTTCTACCGTTTTAATGGAAATATCCAGCAGGTGCGCTACTTCTTTGTACCGAAGGCCATCGTCCTTAATGAGCCGGAAAACCAGCCGGCATTTGTAGGGCAAACCGTTGATGGCGGTTTCCAGCAGCTGTTTTATTTCTTTGGCAGCCACATCGGCTTCCGGACCTTCCCCCACAAGCGTGATGCGTTCGTTTTCTGCTTCCACAAATGGCGTTACGCGTTTACGGGATTTCAGGTAATGAACTGCATTATTCTTCAACGCACAGTAAAGATAATTTGCCGGATGCTCGATGGCCGCCATGCTTTTGCGGTTTGACCAGAGGGTTACAAAAAGATCTTGTACCAGGTCCAGGGCCACCTCTTTGTCGCCTACCATGGATAACGCAAAAGACTGCATTCCCGGCGCAAAATGCAGGTATAATTTTTCAAAGGACGCATGGCAGTCATTTGCCGCGGTTTGCTCCAGCCATTCTTTTATCATATCGCTCATATGTGCAAACTATTGATCGTTGCCCGGAGCGCTTATATCTTATGCGTTGCTGCACCTCAGGCCCTTATACATAACCACAAAGAACGTTAAAAATTGTATGCTTTATTTGCAAAATGCTCAACCGGATTATCATTTTGTGCCGGTATAACCGGTAGCTTCCGTTGCCTGCCCGCCAAGCCGGCTTTTTAACTGTGCCAGGTACAAACTTGCCGGAATAACGGCAGCTCCGTGCGCATCATAGATGCCTTCGGGCAGCAGCGGTTCTTTATCAAACGGCATTGCACGCTGCTGCGGCAGGCCCACACAGCCGATGACCCAATTATACGCACCTGGCGGCTGCTGGTTCAGATACGTTTTTGCCCTGCAGTTCCATGCTACGGCCCAGCCGATGGCCCAACCGTGCCCCGATCCCATTTCACCCCGGTTCATAAAGTCAATGCCACCGTCGGGCACATTGCAACCATCGACCAGCAAACCGGTAGCCCAGCGCTGGTGCGGCTGTATCCAGCCGTTTCCGGTAAACGTACAATGCAGCAACACAATGGGGCCACTCACTTTTGCACCTGTTGCCAGGAAAAAAACGTTATCGCCCTGGATAGCGCAGCGGTTAAATAACAATTGTGCCCCATCGGCCGAAAGATCCGCTGGTTTGGCAGCACCGACCGTTGGTACGGTATGCCGGATATCAAGGTCTGCAACCGTGATCCGCCGCCCCCCGATACCTACACTGTTCACCGTATTCCGGATCTGTACATTGCGGATCCAGCCATCGGTTAAACCGCGCGTTCGTATGGCCGAATGATGCCCCTGGCTGATGGTAACGGACTGTTCCGGTGCATCGATCAGCAAATCTTCCACACCCGCATGTTGAAGCCCGCCGGTTTTTACGATCTTTTGCACAGTGACTGCCGGTTTTGTAAACGCCGCATCATAGTTATCCGTAAACGGCACATCAATGGTTATCCTGTTTCCCCTCACCGTTTTTACAGTCCGCTCTAGCGACAGCTCGCCGGTGATCCAGGTTTGTTTTTTGCCATCGCGCACCAGGCGATCCATTCCCATGAACTGTACCCATTCCGGGGTTACCGGTTTTGTGATGACGACAAGATCTCCTGCTGTAAATTCTTTGTCATCGGCCACCGTCATTACATCCGTTCCTGATGGGATATAGACATCCGTAACCGGCACCTTGCTGCTCATGGGCCTTGTTTGTACCGGGGCTTCCAGCCGGATGGCTACATGCGGAGCCCCGGTCATCCGGATCCTTGTAGCAATGCCACTGCCGCGTAGCACGATACCGCTATGCGCAATGCTAATGGTTTGCATGCATTCAAAATCACCGGCAGCCAGTACTACCGCGCCCCTGAAGCCATTTTCAAGCGGCAGTTTTGCTACCGAATCAATGGCTTTTTGAATATTGGGCGTGTTATCTCCTGCAACAGGATAAACCCTGGCAGCAACCTTCACCTCCGGCAGCTTTACGCCCCCTCCTTCATATCCCGCATAAGAAAAATCCATGATCCGGTCGCCCCGCGATGTAGTTGTGTACTCCAGTTGTTCGCGGGTATTCATCTGTACCCAGTGACTTTTATTGTTGCCCGGCACCGCCTGTGTTGTTTTCTGGGCGCCGGCGGTACCTGTAAACAGTACCAGCGCCAGCAGTGTTGCCGCGTTCTTATAAAGGATCGTATGTTGCATCTCCGGTAAGTTTTTTTAACCCTGATTGTTGACTGTTGTTGCAGGCCCCCCGGCCTTGCTTGCTATGCTCGCAGCTCCCCGGCATCGCTGCGTGAAATTTAACCGCTAAGAACGCAAGGAGTAAAGCGTTTACTCATGATCGCTGTGTCCACTGCTCCTCCGCACCGCTGCGCGAAATTTAACCGCTAAGAACGCAAGGAGTAAAGCGTTTACTCATGATCGCTGTGTCCACTGCTCCTCCGCACCGCTGCGTGAAATTTAACCGCTAAGAACGCAAGGAGTAAAGCGTTTACTCATGATCGCTGTGTCCGCCGCTCCTCCGCACCGCTGCGCGAAATTTAACCGCTAAGAACGCAAGGAGTAAAGCGTTTACTCATGATCGCTGTGTCCGCTGCTCCTCCGCACCGCCGCGTGAAATTTAACCGCTAAGAACGCAAGGAGTAAAGCGTTTACTCATGATCGCTGTGTCCACTGCTCCTCCGCACCGCTGCGCGAAATTTAACCGCTAAGAACGCAAGGAGTAAAGCGTTTACTCATGATCGCTGTGTCCACTGCTCCTCCGCACCGCTGCGCGAAATTTAACCGCTAAGAACGCAAGGAATAAAGCGTTTACTCATGATCGCTGTGTCCGCTGCTCCCCCGCACCGCTGCGCGAAATTTAACCGCTAAGAACGCAAGGAGTAAAGTGTTTACTCAGATCACTGCGTCCGCCGCTCCTCCGCACCGCTGCGCGAAATTTAACCGCTAAGAACGCAAGGAGTAAAGTGTTTACTCATGATCACTGCGTCCGCCGCTCCTCCGCACCGCTGTGCGAAATTTAACCGCTAAGAACGCAAAGCACATATGCTCCTATTCGTAATCACTGTCCTTATTGCTGAGTGCAATTTAACCGCTAAGGCCGCAAGGAGTAAAGCACGTACTCATGATCACTGCGTCCGCCGCTCCTCCGCACCACTGCGTGAAATTTAACCGCTAAGAACGTAAAGCACATATGCTCCTATTCGTAATCACTGTCCTTTTTGCTGTGGGCAATTCAACCGCTAAGGCCGCAAGGATTAAAGCACGTACTCATAATCACTGCGTCCGCCGCTCCTCCGCATCGCTGCGCGAAATTTAACCGCTAAGAACGCAAAGCACCAAGCGTTTGTCAATAATCGCTGCGTGAAGTAACCCCTTCCTAATCCAGCTCACCCGTCTTCATCTTCTTACCGCCCTTGGTATTTACATTGGCGACCGTGCCTTTTACCTGCAGCCGGATCACGGAAGCAATGGCATCCGGAGCAGCTGCGGGCACATCGATTACAACGGTCCCGTTTTGATTGCGTGCCTTTACCACTTTATTTCCGGCCAGGAGTACGGCATTGATCACTTTGTTGGAAAGACCAGGCACCACCAGCTTCCCATCCTTCGGCCAGTCGAATACAAACAGGTTCAGTACGGTATTGCCGCCCGCCGGCTTCATGGTACATCTTCCCCAGGGCAGATCCTGTAACGGGCTGGCATGTGTAGCGTATACGGCACTGCTGTTCACTTTCATCCATTTGCCGATCTGGGCCAGGCGTTCAATGCTTTCCTCCGGTACCGATCCATCATCCTTTGGGCCGATGTTCAGCAGGTAGTTGCCTCCCTTGGAAGCAATATCTACCAGGTTCCGGATCAGCGTCTCGGTTGGCTTCCAGTTATGATCCCAGCTCTTATAACCCCAGCTACCGTTCATGGTCATACAGGTTTCCCAATCCAGCCCGTCCAGTTCCGCCTGTGTGGGAATCTTTTGCTCCGGCGTTTTGGTATCGCCCGGGAAGTTCGGACGTTTTAACCGGTCGTTGGTGATGATA
Source organism: Niabella pedocola (assembly GCF_021044425.1). GTDB lineage: Bacteria > Bacteroidota > Bacteroidia > Chitinophagales > Chitinophagaceae > Niabella > Niabella pedocola. The sequence goes on from NZ_JAJNEC010000007.1 coordinate 617,378, forward strand.
TTCGGCTGCAGTTTCAATGCATCCTGCAGTTGCTGTGCCGCCTCATCGGTCATATTGGTTGGTGTATCCCACCACAATACAGCGATATCGCCATAGTTGGATAAAATTTCTTTTACCTGCGGCACCGATACATCCTTAATATACTGGTCAAAGGTTTTTGTTTCCTGTACCGGATCCCAATGCCCCTTATGCGCCAGGGTATATGCATCGATCTTTGCAGAGTCCGGGTTGGCCCAGCCCTCCCGCATTTCCTTACGCGCAGCCGATCCGCCCGGGTTATTCCAGTCCTGTGCCTGGGAATAATAAAAGCCCAGTTTTATCCCGTATTTGCGACAAGCATCCGCCAGTGGTTTTAAGAGGTCCTTACCATAAACCGTGGCATCCGCCACATTCCATTTACTGGCATTGGATTTAAACAACGCAAACCCATCGTGGTGCTTGGATGTAATGATGATGTATTTCATCCCTGCATCCTTCGCCATTTTTACCCAGGCATCCGGATCATATTTTACCGGGTTAAAAGATTTGGCGCGTTCCTGGTACTCGGCTACCGGTATCTTACTTCGGTTCATGATCCACTCCGCACCACCTCTTGCCTGCTGATGGCCGTGATATACACCGCCCCATTGCGCATACACGCCCCAGTGGATGAACATCCCAAAACGGGCTTCCCGCCACCATTTCATGCGGGTATCCTTGTCTGCCGACTGGCCATTTGCCATGCCTGTAAGCAGGCATATAAATAGTACAATTCCGATTCTTTTCATATCTGTTTTATATGTGGTTCTTTTTTATGTTACGGGCTTCAGGGTTACCATCAGCACCGGTTGTGTCACTCCCTTCATCCTCCGGTAATCCTGTTCTACAAATGGGGCGCTCCTGACGGAGCGCACGGTTATTTTGCCATGCCCCTTATTATGCGAAGCGTCCCTTTGTTATGCGAAGCATCCCGCTTCACATACTTCCCTTTCATTTTGCCAGCGCGCCTACTTCATCCGCCTTTAATGCATGAGCGGTCGCTTTTGCCGTGCTGTACTGATCGGCACCCGTATCCCATTTCCCGCTGCGTGCCTGGCCGTCCATATCTACCTGTACCACCGGGTAGCTACTTTCGCCGGCACCAATGGCCGGGCTGTTTTTTTCCAAATGCCAGATTCCGTCTGCGCTTTTTACCAGCATGGGATCCAGCTCCCGGTACCCGGTTGCAGGCATATCACCCGCCCCCTTTGTTTTAAAAATAATATTCCCTTTCCATTGTGGTGACGTATAAGGTCCGGCAATAGATGCAGCTACATCTCCGCCCTGGATGATATTATTAACAATGGCGATAGCCGTGGCACCCAATCCGTTCTTCCTTCCTGGTTGTTCAATATTCTTCTTATTGTTCACCATTGTATTAAACGCGATCAGCACCCGGTCTGGCCGGTCATGCTCGGTAAGTGCGGCCCCATCTGCTACTTCCCCGCCACCGTTGCCCACCGTTATGGCCTGCGCACAGTTTTCAAAATAGTTACTGAAAATGGAATGATCATCTCCAAAAATGCGGATCCCTGGTGTATTGAAAAAATAATTGCCATACACTTCGCATTTATTACCATGCCGCAACGTGAACTGCGCCGGGCAATCGCGGATGGTATTATACCGCAACGTTACACCCGAGGCCTTTACTGAAATGAGTTCATTTTCGCCATGACATTTTTCAAAAAGGTTATACTCCACGATGCTGTTGCTGGTAGACAAACTAAATCCGCTTAAACCAAACTGAAATGTTTCCGCACCATTGGCCCCACCCTGATCGGGAAAATTGTAAAAGTAATTGTGATGGATGTGCAGGCGCTCGGCGATCTGTTTTCCTTCTCCGCGAATCGCCAGGATACGTCCCATTTCAGTTTTATTCTGGAAGGTATTGTAGTCAATTTCATGATCGTTTCCTGCAATGGTGAGGTATTCTCCTTTGCCCGGTGTTTCAAAAATATTATGCGTCCAGCGGCAAAACCGTGTACCGGCACCTGAACGGGCCTTTGATGCCGTATGTGTAAACTTAAATCCGGCAATAATGATATACGCTGCTGGACTTACTATACTGACACCCCCGCTTCCGCCTATTTCAGCACCACCGGTACTTTCCGCACGGATGGTGATGGGATGTTGGGCTGTGCCCTGCTGCGCGACCCGGATGTCGCCGGTGGTTTTATAAACACCGTTTTTGAGAATGATCACATCACCGGGAGCCGCCCGGTCGATGGCGTTTTGCAGCGCTTCAATGGATGCAACCGTAACCGTACCGGCCCAGATCCGCATCGAAAACTGTAACAATACCAACACCAGTATATACTTTTTCATCTTTATCTGTTTTAAATCATTGATGCTACTGCTAATCATGTGCCTGCCCCGGGTTCGGGTTCGGATGTTTCTCGTACACTTTAAAATCCGTCAGCCACAGCGATTCATTCTTTAACAACGGACTTTGCCCAACCGGGGTATGATCCAGCTGCCCACCTGCAAGACTCCGGTAAATACCATATTTGTTGCGGATATACGAACTACCGGTCCGCCACATGTCAATATTTTCGTCTTTAAAATCCAACAGAACCTTGCCATCCCTTACCCGGGTTATTTTGCAGGCATAATATCCCGTATGGGTATAATGCATTTCCTCCCGTACCTGCACCCATTCGTCTTCAAAATCTGCCAGTGGTATATTGTCAACAATGGTGCCCTTACCCGTACTGGCGCCGTCTACCGTGTGAATGATCTGTATCCTTTTATTGCCGCCATTGCTGCTGGCACGCGGCGTGATGGTGATCAGCGGGCTTCCGTTATTGGGCCCGTCCTGCGCTTTTAACTGATGGATATGGCAAAAGCTGGAAGTGGGCTGAAAGCCTTTCGGTAATCTGAATTTCCATTCCAGTACCTGCCATTCATCCCAGTTGCCCTGAACCTTGGCCCAGGTAGTATTATTGGTAGCAGATTTCATTTCATTCCGCTGCCGGTCTACTGTACTTTCATTACAACGGTCGCCGTCAATCACCGGATCTATATGTATGGTGAAGCGGAAAACCTGTTTATTAAAATACGGATCCAGCTCCACCGTACAATGGACACCATCCGGGTGTCCGCCATAACCGCCGTTGCAGTTGGCATGTTCAGAATAATCAAACCCATAGGTTTTCATATAGGTATTAATATCTTCGTATGCTTTCCCCGTTAATGATGCGGATGCATCCAGGGCGGCGGTTTGCTGATACTCATTGGCCGGTTCCTGCGTTCCCGTTTTGGAAGGAGCTCCCTTCTCGGGTTCCTGTACGCCATTACGGGTAGTGCAGGCGATTACCAATAGCGCCAAAGGAATCAATGCGATCGCCGACTTTTTAATTTTTTTCATACGCATTTTTTAAAGTACATGCTGATGGCTATTTACAAATAACCCACATTATTTTAAAAACCAACTGCCTTGAATTTGCTTTCTGTTCAGCGATTTTAACCGATTCTGCGGCAATGATTCAACAATTGCTTTACAAACAGGTTATTTTTGAACAGGTTTCAGCATCATCCATACCTCCCCAAATGCATTTAATAAGCCGGTGTCCTGTTTAAAACCGGTCCGTTAGAATAACTTTTTACCAGACTGTAATCTTTTCAGCCGCTGTAGGGCTTCCAGGTAATAATAATCGGCATAACTCAGCGGTTCATCTACTTCAGTATTGGTGAGTTTTGTACCTGTACTGTGCAGCAGCAAAAAACCACTTGCGGTACCAAGGGGAGCCCGGTAACTTTTGGTAAGACTGCCCAGGATGCGGTCGGCCGCAGCCCGGTACGTTTTTGCATTTTTGCTATACGTACTCAATTCATATAAAGCCGATGCAATGACGGCGGCAGCGGAAGCATCCCTGGGCTCGTCCGGAATACCCGGTGCATTGAAATCCCAGTAAGGCACACCGTCTTTGGGCAGGTTAGGATGATTGAGGATAAAGCCGGCAATGTTTTCCGCCATCTTTAAATATTTCAGATCCTTTGTTTCACGGTAGCATAGCGTATAACCATATAATCCCCAGGATTGCCCGCGCGACCAGGCAGATTCATTGGCATAGCCCTGGTGGGTTGTTTTCTTATTTACTTTTCCGGTAACGGTATCATAATCCACTACGTGGTAAGAGCTGTAGTCCGGGCGGAAATGGTTTTTCATCGTTTGGTCTGCATGACTTACCGCAACCTGGTACAGCGACCGGTCGCCGGAAAGTTTGTACGCTTCAAATAACAATTCCAGGTTCATCATATTATCGATGATCACCGGAAAATCCCATTTATTCTTGCTATGGTCCCAGGACCGCAATACGCCTGCAACCGGGTTGAACCGTTTACTCAAGGTTTTTGCCGCCTGGATGATCACGTCTTTATAGTGCGGGTCTTTTGTGAGCCGGTAGCCATTCCCCACGCTGCAATACACTTTGAATCCCATGTCGTGTGTGGTACCATTGGTCTTTTCCTGCTCGATATCTGCCGTATATGCCCGCGCGGTGGTTTCCCATTTTTTATTCCCGGAAAGATCATACAGGTACCAGAGTTCACCGGGAAAGAACCCGCTGGTCCAGTCGCGGGAAGCCACCAGTTTTAATTTGCCATCTTCCAGCGTTCTCGGAGACACGCCTTTCTTATCCGTTTGCTTTGCTGCTGCAATTTCCCGCAGCATCACGGCTGTTTGGCGCTCCGCATCTTTTACCGCTGCCGGCATATTTGTTTTTTGCGCAGCACCCGTTAATGTGCCGGCAATAATAGCGATGATGATTCCTGTTTTCTTCATGATTTATAAAATGGTTCCCCCTTTTGGGGGTTAAATAATTTATTCTTCTGCGATCGATACCCGGTAATAGCAAAAAGTCTGACGCCCCTCCCTGTGATCCCAATGTTCCGGCCGTCATCAACCAGCATGTACCATGACTGCTGCCACATCCCGGATCTGATTACGCCCTACTATCAACCTCCGATAGTCCCTTATTTATTTGCCTGTTGCCGGCAATACCAGCTGTACCTCCAGCAATTTCATGAGTTCCGTACCGGTAATGGTTACCGGGCTAAGTTGCAGGGTATTCAGGCCCTGTTTCAGCTTCAGCTCACCAATTTTTTCTGTAATTACACCCCCTTTCGTTTGCTGTACCTTTCCCTCAATCGCGGCAGCATGATTCAGCAATAATTTATAATTACCGCCGCATTCCGTCCCTGTCACATATTTGATCACCACATCATAGCTGCGCGCCTCCATTGTGCGCAGGTTCCATACCAATTGCTGTGCCGGCAACTTCCAGCCATCCACATAATACCGGTCGGCCTTTCCGTCTCCAAAACCAAACCCTTTTCCCTGTAACTGCGCATCAAAAGCCAATAGCCGGGTGATGGGTATATTCGGCGCCACAAAGAATGCCTGACCGGCCTTTGGTTGCTCTTCTACTTCCAGCACCACTACGGTATTCGCAGCATCTTCGGCAACACCCGTCAAATCGATCTGCACATCATCCGGTCCCATACGTTTTGTGTTCAGCATTTTTTTACCGGCCAGGGTGTAGGCCTTGCCCACAGCAGCCTGTAACCCGCCTACGTATAGTTTCCGGTCAGCCGGGAAGTTAAATACATGCAGATAGACCTTATTTTCCCGCATCGTGATTACACCCCAGTTCTGCAGGGGCAGCGGGCTTTGTTTTACCCCATAAATACTTTCACCGTTTTGACGGATCCAGCTACCGATCCCTTTCAAAATGGCAAGGTCCCTTGTATCAATAGCGCCATCCCCTTTCGGACCAATATTCATCAACAGGTTGCCCCCTTTTGAAGCCGCTTTGGCCAGCAGCTGTATGAAAAAAGGAACAGACTTGTGACTATTGTCGTAGCGGGAATAGCCATAGCTTTCATTGGTGGTGGGGATCGCTTCCCAGTCTGTACTTCCAGGGGTACCCGGAACCGGTGCAAACTCTGCGGGACGGTCCGCCGTATTCAGGTAATCGCCATAGTTGCGGGTCGCATTTCTTGCCAGACGGCCGTTCACCACTACATTGGGATCCGTTTCCCGTATCGCTTTTAAAATGCGCAGGTTCTCCGAAAAGGGCAGCTTATGCGGCGTATCAAACCAGATAATATCCGGGTGATATTTTGTAAGTAACTCTTTTATTTGCGGGATGGCTTTTTCGTTGACATATTTCACGGCCTTTGGCAGCAGTTCGGGGTGGTGATCAAACCATTCGCGTCCGCCAAACAGGTTCTTATCACCGCCCGGGTTGTTGTATTCCCAGTCGTTTCCCGGCGCATCCGGGTGCTCCCAGTCAAATGCATGCGAATAATAGAACCCGAATTTGATGCCATATTTTTTGCAGGCGGCAGACAACGCTGCCAGGGGATCGCGTTTAAAGGGTGTTTGATCATGGATATTAAAATCTGAAACAGCGGATGGATATATGGCAAATCCATCGTGATGCTTGGCCGTAATGATCATGTAACGCATACCGGCATCACGGGCCGTACGGGCCCATTCGTCTGCATTAAACAACACCGGGTTAAAGCCGTGTGCCAGTTGCAGGTATTCGCTGCGGGTGATCTTTTTCACACGCATCAGGTGCTCTGCATACCCCCCTACTTTCTGTCCCTTCCATTCGCCGCCGGGCAGGGAATACACGCCCCAGTGGATGAACATCCCAAACTTAGCCTGTTGCCACCATGCAATCCGCGCTTCATGTGTTTTCATAGACTGCGTCCACCAGCCGTTTACCGCTTCATCAATGGTCTGCTGATCGCGCTGCTGCCCTTTATTGTACATGTCCTTGTCCTCGTCTCCCGTTACCTGTGCGGCCGCCGTAGCGGTGGCCGTACAAAACAATACATAAATAAAAAATCGTTTCATTTCATTTTATTAATCCAACTGCAATACAAATGGCATCTTCGTTGCGTCGCACACTTGTGCATTTGTGCATAATCCGGCTATAATCCTGTTACCCCCCCGGGGTTTGATCGCTATTCGTTTTACCGGTTCATCCAGATCAATGGATTTCTAACCGGAAGGTTGCGGATCACTTCCTCCGTTTCCGGTGCATGATCCAGCTTTTTCCAGGTATTGAGCCAATCCATTTTTTTGAATTCAACGGCGCCAAACACCAGCGCCGGCTGGGCCACAGGCCAGTTATCCCAGTACATTACATCCTGTTTGTAAGGCCATTTCTGTTTATCGGCGATGAACGGATAAAGAAAGGCGATGCCTTTTTTTATGGAACGCCCATCCGGGGTTTGATAGTTCCACAGATCATCCGATTTTGTGGACAATACCTGGCAGATGGTTGTCATCGCATCTAAATTAAACAACGAATATCCATAAGGCTTGGTGCGTGCCAGTTCCTTGGGAAAACTTCCATCCGGAGCCATCTGATTGGGCAGCAATACCGTTTTATACCGGTTGCTGCAAAATTGCATGAGTTCCCTGTTACCGGTAAATTTTGCAAAAACCGCTACCTGCATTACCCAGCAGGTGCCGTGGTTATTGGCGGCATTCATTTCATCTTTACCATAGGAATGGGTGGTGAGCCATTGCAAAAAGCCGGCAAACCATTTTTTTGTCGCCGCCAATACTTCCGGGTCCATTGCCGCATCCTTTTCCATCACGGATATACCCTGTACCACTTCCATCAGCTGTATGGCATCGATAATGCCGATGCCACGCCCGGTGGCCCTTCCTTTTATGGCTTGTGCATACAATAAATCCGGATTCATCCGCGTGGCAGTATCTGCAAACCAGGCTTTGCAATGGGCGAGCACCTGTTTTACATATGACTGCTGCGGACGGATCCGGTATGCCGATGCCAGGGCGCCTACGATCTGGCTGAAGCGAATCATCGCATGCCGGTGCGCCACAAAATTGTCCGGATTTGTTTGTCCGTCTTTTTGAATATACGGACTATCCACACTGGCGGGGTTCGGCCACCAGTAATCGCCCTCACTGTAAAAATCATGTATTCCGCCGGCACTGCGGGATGCCCGGTGTGCCGTTACGGTTTCCGGTTGTTGTTGCAGGGCCCAGGCCGCTTTTTGAAGCACCTGTTTTTTTAAAGCTATTTTTACCTGGCCGATATCCTGGGCATGAAGCTGTGCTGTCGTTATAAGGAGCAGCAACGTGATATATGACAATAAGAACTTCATATTTGTTATTTTTTAATTGGCCACCAAGACGCTAAAGCACTAAGTAGCACTAAGATTTTTTTAACACCCCCTGCTCTTTGTGTCGTTGGCTTTTCATACAATCCAGTCCTTCGTGGGTCTTCGTGCCTTCCTGTCTTCTTGGTTCCTTTCGCCACAAAGGCACCAAGACGCTAAGTAACACCAAGATTTTTCAATGATCCATCTAAAACACTATTCTTCGCGGGTCTTCGTGCCTTCCTGTCTTCGTGGGTCTTTCGTAAGGCACCAATACGCCAAGCAACATCTTTTATTTCTCCGTCATAAACTTCCATGTGATCTTACCATATGATTGGACTGCTTTTTTATGCGGAGGTTCAATGCTGCCCTTTAATTTTCCGCTGGCATCTTTTTCTATGCGAATGGATCGCCAGTCGTAGTTTCCTTTTTCATAATCAAAGGTCTCCCCGTCATCATCATACAACCGATAACTGCCAGCTTTTTCGCCATACACGCGGATCTCAAGGTCTACTTTTTCACCCGCCCTCGGCGCATGCAGCAACGGCGGCATCATTGGAATTACACCTCCGTCTTTTACATATACCGGGATCTTATCCAATCCTGGCGTAACCGTAATCACTTCCCCGTCGCCGGCAAAGGCACCTGTATAGAAATCATACCAGCGTCCTTTCGGCAATACTACTTTTCTTGATGTTTGACCGGCAAACAAAGGCGCTACCAGCAGGTATTCCCCTCCCATATACTGATCCTTTACCTCCCGGGTTACGGCTTCCAGGTAAGGATTATCTTCCAGGTTGTTTTTTACAGCGCTACTACTGTTCACCTGGTATCCAGGTTCCAGGCTCATTCCGCGAAAAACCGGTGTGCCTTCAAAATGATATTTGGCAAATTCCGAATACCAGTAGGGCATCATCCGCATCCGCAGCAATGACAGCTCTTTTACCTGTGCTGCCACCTCCGGGTACGACCAGGGTTTGGTACCGCTTGACCAGGCATTGATCATGGCCATTGGAGAAAAGACCACTGTCTGGAAACGGCGCAGCCATTCTTCTGCAGTTTTTGAAGCGCGTACCTCCGGAGTCCACAACACCCCGATATACCCGCTATTGATCAGGGCCGTGATGAAGTCCTCGTGGTTATAATAATCATTGTACAACACATACGGGTAACTATTGGCTCCGGCATTGGAAGCCCTCACCAGGCCATAGGTGCGCTGGTTTTTATTTTTAAACAGATCGATACTGTTTTTCATTGCCAGTACACCATAGGTCTGACGCATCTGCTCTCCCGAAAGTCCAGACGGAAAAGTGGCTACGTCCGGCCACAGGTAATAATCATATCCGTCCACTTCATCGATCTTATACCCGCTTACACCAATATCCACCTGGTCCTTCTTTAACTGGCCGAAGAAAATATCCCGGGCTTTTGGAATGGTAAAATCCGGTACTTCTCCCGTCCAAACCGTATGGGAGCCGGTGTAAGGTGTGATCGCCTTGTAAAAGGGGGCCGATTTTGATACATAGGGGTTGATCCAAAGATTCAGCCGGATCTGCTTATTCAGCATCTCTTTTACAAACGCCGCAGGATCAGGATACCGGCTCTTGTCCCATTCAAAGGTACCCGGGTAAGAACGGCTTTGCCAGCCAGGTTCCAGTCCGATAAAATCGAGCGGATATCCCTTTACAGAAAAGGAATCGGCTTCCTGTTTTACTTCATCCGCCTTAAACAACGAACGCACCCGTTGTGTAAAACCCAGTCCCCAACGCGGCGGCAATACTCCTCCACCGTTAAACAGGTTGTAACGGCGCACCGCATCCAGCGCAGTGGGGCCTGCAAAAACATATACCTCTGTACCCGGCGCCGGCACCAGCAACTCCACCGCATCCGAATAGGGACGGGAGCTCCAGCTTTTGTCAGTATTCCGGTCCTTCTCCACCGGCGGATATTTGCTGTCCTTACGCACGCCGGTACCTGCGTAAACATTGATATACCGTGCCGCATTTACAAACACGCCATAGCCTTTGGAAGATACATAAAAAGGCACCGGGGCATGGGTACGGCCATTGTCCTTACCGCCGTAATGATCCATATGCAATTGCAGTATTTTACCCCGCTGATGTACCGTTTGAAAATTCAGCCCGAAACCAAATAACTGTTCGTCCTTTTCCAGCGGAAAGCGCAGGTTGGTTTTACCATCGGTAACCGTACCGGAAACTTCGTCCTCTGAAAAGGGGAATGGCTGCTCACTCATCGTTTTCAGAGCGGGCGCCGGTGTTGCGCCGGATGCTTTTAAAAGATCATAGGCTTCTGGCCTGCCCACCACACCTTTCCACACCCCGGGCGCCACAGCGCTCCAGCGAATGGATTGTGCTGCCACTCCATTCCATACTGCAACCAGCAGCAAAAGATTGATTAGTCTATAGAACATAACTCGTTTATAATGGTACAAGTGTGTATTGTTTTCCTTTAACCGTTTTAAAATCGATGGTGTAGCCTTTTTCCGCAGGCAGGTCTGCCAGCTTCGCTTCCTGATTTTTTTTATAGGGCGGTTGACCATAAGCGGTAAGCAAAGGGTTGGAATCGACATCCGCTGCAGCTGCAGCTTTTACTTCCGCTACTCTTACAGGAATCGATGTGCGTACCCGGCAGGCGCCACCGGATCCGGAGATTACCGTGGCCTGCACAAGGCGGCCACCGGCCCATTCAATATTCCATTGAAAGTTTCCGCGGGCCTTGATACCCTTTATCGATCCTTTTTCCCAAACAGCAGGCAATGCCGGTAATAACGCGATCGATCCGTCATGACTTTGCAACAACATCTCGGTGATGCCGGCTGTAGCTCCAAAATTGCCATCGATCTGAAACGGAGGATGGGCATCAAACAGGTTGGGGTAGGTACCGCCTCCGCCCATGGTTTCTCTTGATTGCCTGGGATCAATATAGGTAAACGCATCGCTGAGTATCTTATAGGCATGATCCCCATCCTGCAGCCGTGCCCACCAATTGATCTTCCAGGCCATGCTCCAGCCGGTGCTTACATCGCCCCTGAAAATTAATGATTGTTTGGCAGCAGCAGCCAGTTCCGGCGTCTCACCTACATTGATCTGGCTGCCGGGATACAATCCGAACAGGTGCGATAAATGCCGGTGCTTATCTTTGGGATCATCCCAGTCTTTAAACCACTCCTGCAACTGGCCATACTGACCAATATGATAAGGGTATAGTTGGTGCGTTACCGCTTCCAGCTCTTTTGCAAACGCAGCATCCGTGCCCAGTATCTTTGCAGATTTGATCACCGCCGTAAACAGTTCGCGTATAATAGACATGTCCATAGTACTGGCCATCGTCAGCTGGTATTCTTTTTCTTTTATTTTTATGGTATTTTCCGGCGATGTGGACGGGTTGGTAACCCAATAGCCCGAAGCCGGGTCTTTCACCAGCCAGTGCAGTAAGAATTGGGCCGCCCCTTTCATCAGGGGGTATGCCTCTTTTTGGAGGAATTGTTTATCTCCGGTAAAAAGATAATGTTCCCACAAATGGGTGGAGAACCAACCGCCTGCCATGGGCCAGCAACTCCAGCGTGGCATTCCCCGCGGGTCATCCCATCCCTGCCCGCCGGGCGGTGAGGTTTTAGCCCAGAGATCCGAATTATGATGTGTTACCCAGCCTTCTGTAATGCCATAATTCGTTTTTGCTGTAACGGCACCATTTACCGCCAGTTCCTTCATAAAATCAAACAAGGGCTGATGGCATTCAGATAGATTGGTATTCTCCGCCAGCCAATAGTTCATCTCTGTGTTGATATTGGTGGTATAGTTACTGCCCCAGGGCGGCTGCACATGATCATTCCAGATGCCCTGGAGATTGGTGGGCCGCGCGCCCGGGCGGGAAGCCGCAATCATAAGGTAGCGTCCAAACTGGTAATACAGGCTCTGCAGCGCAAAATCATCCGGCGCTTTTGCAAAGCGCTTCAACCGTTCGTCTGTGGGCATATTCAGCCTGGCGGCATCGGCACCCAGGTTGATCGACACCCGGTTAAACAAGGATTGATAATCGTTTATATGAGCAGCCCGCAACGCTGCATATTTCTTTTGCAAGGCTTTATTCAGATTAGCCGTTGCCTCAACAGATGGATCTTTGCCCTCCTTTCCCGGCGATTTATCGAAGCCGTTAAAACTGGTTGCTTCCGAAAGATAAATGGTCACGGCATTGGCCCCGGATACCACCAGGGCGGTATCCCTGCGGTTTACAGATCCGCCTTCGGTGATAATTTTTGCGCGCACTTCAAAATTCATACCTTCCCCATTCCAGTCGTCGTATACAACCTGCTGCGGTTCATACTCGCGATTCGCCACAAACTTCGGAGCTTTTCCTTTCAGCACCAGCAGGTCCTTGCCGCCATTTTCCGTACGGTATTTCAGTTTACTGGTCAGCCCCGCCTGAAAACTGATGGCATTTTTTTTATCCGCCGTAATGCGGATCATCATGATCTTATCCGGATGACTGATAAAGGTTTCCCTTGTATACTGCACGCCGCCGGCTTTATAACGCACCGTGGCTGTAGCATTGGCCAGGTCCAGATCCCGGTAATATTCCGCGGCCTGTGTATCTTTTAATGAAAGATTGAGCCAGAGATCTGCCAGCGGCAGGTAGCGGGCCGAATAAGGACCATGCATCTTTTTCCATACAACCGCTGCACTATCATAGTTACCGGCAGCGACAAGCCGCCTTACCTTTTCCAGTATCGCCGGGCCTTCCGGCTGATTGCCCGGGTTAGGCGCACCGGACCAAAGCGTATTGTCATTTAACTGGTAGCGTTCCTTTACAACACCTCCAAACACCATGGCACCGGTTTTTGCATTGCCCAATGGCAGTGCTTCCTCCCAAATAGTAGCGGGTTGGGTATACCAGAGTTTGAGGGCATTTCCGGAGCTGCCGGTTTGCGCATTCAGGGTCCACCCCGGCATCGCCATTGACAAAAAGATCAAAATTTTTTTCATTGTATTCAATATAACCCAACCATTAAGACAGAAGGTACATGAAGCACCATCGCATCATATCCGGCCGAACGAAACGTTCCTTCTTAACGGTTGTATAAAAACTATGTTTGTGCTACAGATCCAAGAAAGCCATGGGCAACTTACCCGATCTGGCGTTTACCACTACCCGCTCCTTCCCTTTTTCTATACTGATAAGTGCCCGGCCGTTATAAAACTGTACATATCTGGATCCTGAAGCGGTGCCCAGGTCATCCAGCAAACGGCCATCTCCCGTTAATCCAAAACGAATCCAGTCCGTTGCATCCAGGCAGCGTACACCTTTATCATCCAGGAGTTGCGCCTGAAGGGTAACGATACCGCCCGCTTCTTTTATTTTCTTCAGCTCCAAACGCGCGGGCTTTGTCCATTTCTCGGTCTGGTATTCAAAGCGGATCTCATCGGTAACCGTTTCCTTTCCTTTTTTGGCCACTACCTTAACCTCATACTGTCCTTTTTTCAACAACACATTCCAGCGCAGACCGGCGGCAGGGAAATCCTGGCTGTTCCGTTTTTTTGTGCCCAGCGATCTGCCGTTCACAAACAGTTCCGCAACATCACAATTGGAATACACCTTGATCATTTTTTCTTCATCCTCGTTGCCCCAGCGCACCGGCCAGCTATGTCCATAAATATGCGCCATGGGCTTGTTGGTCCAGTAAGACTGAAACACATAATAGGCTTCTTTTTTAGTAAGATCCCGTTCCACCACGCCTTTCTGATTCATATACGGAATGGGATTATCCGGACGTACCGGTGTTGAAAAATCTTTGAACGGCCACTGTGCCGTACCGGTGAGCCAGGGCATGGTTTCCTGTTCTTTAAGATGCCAGTCTACCAGGTTGCAAAGATAGGTTTCACTCCAATCGCCGTCTTTGGATGCACGGGCGGCACCGCCGTATAACGAGGCATCTCCTGCACGTTCATCGGCAGCGCCGGCGGCCTTAATATTCTGTAAAGACTTATCCGGATTTTCAGAATGTCTTCCGGCATGACTATCGCCGCCCCATTCCACATGCAGGAAATGATCTACATTATCAAACTCAGCTTTGGTTACTTCCTTATACTCTGTATAGATACCCCGGTACCAGCCAGCCCAGATCGACGGAGAGTACACATCTACTATATCCTTACAAAAATCGCAACGACGAATGGCCGTTTTACGGGATGGATCCAGGCGATGCGAAAGGTCGTTCAGCTCCTTCATAAACTGCCGGATCTTTTCCTTATCAAATTCAGGGAAATCACCCGGCCAGTCATTTTCATTACCCAGCCCCCAGATGATCACCGAAGGGTGGTTATAATGCTGTTCGATCATATTGGTGAGCATGCGCCGCGCCTGATCCTTATATACATCTCCGCCTAAACCACCCCGGCACCAGGGAATTTCTTCCCATACCAGGATTCCCAGGCTGTCGCATAAATTCAGAATGATCCGCGATTGCTGGTAATGGCCCAGCCGGATAAAATTCACTCCCATCTCTTTCATGGAAATCATTTCATCACGCATCATCTCTTCCGTCATAGCGGCGGCTACGCCGGCGTGATCTTCATGCCGGTGCGTACCTCGTAGCAACAACCGTTTACCATTCAGCAGGAACGGCCCGTGTTTTACAAATTCAACATTCCGGAAGCCTATTTTGGTTCGCTCCTCACAAGCACCACCCGCCGTACGGATGGTAGTAACCAATGTATACAATGCGGGTGCTTCGGGCGACCACAATTGAAGCCGGTTCACTTTCAATTCGTCAAAGCGGTACGCATTGTCGATAACGCCTTTTTTACGGATCTGCTGCAGTTCCTTTCCGTTCGGATCCAGCAGCTGCAGGGTCATTTCCGCACCACCATTCACGGACGAGGGGTTGTACAAGCGGGTGCGCACATTTACGCTACCGGATTTACCATCTTTGCCTGTTACCGCTTCTGCAAAGACCTTGTCCAGGGAAACCTCCGGTGTATATACCAGGTTCAGATACCGGTACAAGCCTCCGTAAAGATTAAAATCCGAAAGATCGGAAGGGATCATTTCCAGGTCGCGCGAATTATCGCAGCGGATCGCTACCGGTACCTTTCCTTTAAATTGCTTTACCAGGCTATCCTGCTTCATAAAGGCATTTACGGCCTCCGTAATGTCGGCCGCCCATTCATCATATCCTCCTACGTGGGTAGCCACCCGGGTTGTATACACATACACTTCCGTTTTTTGCCCGGCACCTTCAAAATGCAGCAGGGTGCGCCCCCTGGGATAAGGATTCTTAACAACAAGCTGTGTGCGGTACCAGGCAGGGCCCTGGTAATAATTTTCATCGGGGTCCACCGCATCCCGGGCATTCACGCAATGCGGCAATGTAACATTTGTCCACAACGGAACACTTTCCGGGTTTCCTTCTTTCACCGGCCGAACGGCTTCCCATACACCGCCCAGGTCCTGCTTTAAAAACTGCCATTGATTGGTTAGCCGGGTACGTTGCTGGGCAGTGGCACTGGTACTGCAAAGTACTGCGATGGCCATATACACCGGTAAAAGCGCCCGGCAACCCGTTATTAGACCTTTACACTTCGTTATAAACATAAACCTTTTCTCTCTTAAAAAAAGCATGCTGCCAAAACATTATTTGGATGGATACAACGCTGTTCCATACACATGAATCACGCCATTGGTGGCCACAAAACCGATCGAACGGCTGTTACTGCGTTCATTGAATACGATGGGTGCAATATCCGCGTTGTTTTGAATACGTAATGTAAATTTCCCCTGCGGGTCAAATCCATTGCCTCCTGCCGCGTTAAATCCGGGCAGGGAAGGATCCCAATATCCCAGCAGCGATTCCTTTGTGGTAACGCTATTGGGCGGTAACAAGGACTGCAGGGATTTACTATCAGCCCCCAGATCGTAATAATTGAATATGCCCTCTCCGATCAGATACAAGAAAAAATTCTTCACCGTTTGTTTTGAATAATCTTCCCATTGCGTAGCAGGACGGGTTTGCGGCAACCCTGTGGTCGGGTTGATGACCGGGTTTCCACTTCCATCGAGGACTACGATCGGAAATGTAAAGAACAGGCCTTTATCCATTACCCCCGAGCTGTTAAAGCCCCGTACCGCATCATTATGCAGGAATATAAATGTTCTACCCTGCTTTTCATATTCCGAAAGGTCAAAACCGCAATAATCCAGGCCCTTCTTCATCCACCGGAATACGGTATCATTGGGCGCTTCCGGTGTGCCGTCGGCTCTTTTTAACAAGAACTCCTTAGCACTCATGTTGATATTCGGATCGAGTGTTTTCTTTTGATAATCATAATTCTTTTGCCGTTCCAGTCCCAGCAGTTTTTTACACCCGGGAAGAACAGTTGCGATCGCTGCAAATAGCAGGATGCTATTGATTGTAATTTTGAATATTTTCATCTGTTGATGTTTTGATTATTGTCAAAGACCAGGCGTCATCTGCACCCCATGGCCATTTTCAGATTGTTTATCCGCCGTAGCCCGGGTTTTGAACCAGTTTTTTGTTGGCATTTAACACACTCCGGTTTACGGGCCACAAAATCCTTCGCGGATCACTGAAGCCAATGGCCTCACCTGCAGGCGTACCGGCTGCAATCTGCCTTCTTCTCAATATCGGATCCATGATCTTAACCAGATTGCCTGTACGAACCAGGTCGAACCATCTTTTTCCTTCACCCACCAGCTCCAACTGACGCTCCTTCAGGATGGCATCGGCCAGTCCTGTTTGATCAGCCACCGGTGCGCTGCCCTCCACATACGCCGGAAGACCTGCTCTTACCCGTACAAAATTCAGGTACTTAAGTGCATTGGACGGATCGCCTGTGGCATTCAACGCTTCTGCATACAAAAGATACATATCCGCCAGGCGATACATTGGAAAATATACCGGAGCTTCCTTAAAATAATAGGTGGCCAGCTCGGTTGCGGTAGAGGCCTTCGTTGGGTTAGCGGGTGAGGCATACCATTTTATAAACCGGTCGCGGTTGGAACGGGTGGGATCGTTGCTTGCTGAATAGGGATCAATGGTTTGCTTCGGACGGATGTCTACAGGAGCAGGCGCAGCCACTGTTTGCGGCATCACCCAGTTGTTATACAGATCAATATCCATAGCGATCGGTTTGTTATTGGCGGTCCATGAAGTGGTCATGCAGGCACAGTCGTTTTTCAGAAAATCCCAGTGAATACTCCAGATGGATTCGATGCTGGTATTGGGCACCGTAAACAGGTTCTTCCAGGAGGCCTGGGGCTGAAGGTTGGTGCCGTTAACACCGGCGTACAAAGCCCCTGTAGGTCCTTTGGCCTTGAAGAGGTTCTTGATCCATACAATAGCATTGGCATAGTCATGCTTCCACATATATACATCTGCGAGTATGGCACAGATAGCGCCTTCCCCGAGTGTCCATACAGAAGCAGTTTGATTTTTTGTAACCAGGGAATAGGCATTGGTCAGGTCGGGGATGATTTGTTCATCAATCACTTTGGAAGCCGCTACACGGGGCTTTTCCAATGAGTCGGATAAACTTTCCATCGGCGTGGTCCATATCGGTGCATCGCCCCATACCCGTACGATATAAAAATAACTGATGGCCCGCATGGCATAACTTTCGGCCAATGCCTTATCGATCACCGCCTGCGTAACCCTGCTATCTGTGGCAGCGGCACCCGGAATGTATTTGATATTGGCATTCGCTCTTCCGATTACAGTATACAGCCCCGACCAATCAGAAAACTCATTGTCGGTTGTCAGCGCATTCATGGTAACCTCCGTGGTGGTAATTGTGGTATAGCTTAAAAAACGGTCGAAATTATCCGAGCGGTAATCTCCCCAGAACAGTGCCCGCTCCTTATACTGTGCTTCGCCGATCATTTGTTGCTGGAACCCGGAGTACATCCCGGCTACAGCAGCATTTACATCGTATAAGGTTTTATAGAATTTATTTTGCGCCACCTCCGACTGCGGCGAAAGATCAAGAAATTTTTTGCAACCGCTACCAACCGCAACGATACAAATGATGATGATGATATAATTGAGCTTTTTCATTTTGTCGATTTAAAAGTTAACATTGATTCCAAACCCATACTCTCTTCTTTTGGGATACTTTCCATTGTCGTAACCCGGCTGCAGTACATTGGTAGCACTGAACTCCGGATCGTATCCCCGGTAGTTGGTCCAGGTAAGCAGGTTGGTACCAAATACATAAACGGTTGCTCCTTTGAGGAGTATTTTCCTGGTGAGACTGGGCAGGAACATATATGAAAGCCGCAGGCTGGAAAGTCTTATGAAAGAAGCATCTTCAATAAAAATGCTGTTGGCATCTTTTTTCTCATTTCCCCTGTTCTTAAATTCCGGATAATACGGGTATTTGGCAATATCACCCTGTTTTCTCCATACATTGTACACCATTTCCGGACTTCCCGCACCGGTATTGGAGGGATAACTTTGTGCCGCTAACAATGCATTGTATACATGTGCTCCAAACGATGCATTCACCAGGAATGACAATGAAAACTGCCCATAGTTAAGGTTGTTGAGGATACCCAGGTAAAACTTGGGTTGTGCATTGGCCAGGATCTGCCGGTCGCGGTCGTCGATCAGGCTGTCTTTATTGATATTTTCCCAGATCACGTCGCCCCCGCGCAACTTTCCTCCCGGATCATACAACTGGTGTACAGCACCGGTATACCGCTGTCCGTTGAATGTATATACAGGCACTCCGTTTTCATACAACGGTTTTCCATCACCGCCCAGTACCACCGTTAACCGGTCCCAGTTATCGCTATATGCATTCGACTCATTCCAAGCATATACGCCCTGGTTCTTCCATCCGAAGAAGTTCCCGATCTTTCCGCCTTCTTCGATATACCATTTGTTGGCTACGATAAACGGTAATCCATCACCCAGCTTTTTAATGATGCTTTTTTCAAAAGAAATATTACCTCCGATTTCCCAGGTAATGCCTTTGCTGTTTTTTGCAAGAACAGGAGTACCCTTGGCCGAAAATTCCAACCCGCGATTCTCCAATGTACCAATATTCACCTTTACATTATCGAAACCGGTTTCACCGGGAAGGGCTTTTTCATACAGCAGGTCCTTGGTGGTTTTAACGTAATAGTCGGCCGTAAACGTTAATCTTCCGCGGAAGAAGGTCAGATCCAGACCGGCATTTTGCTGTTGCGTTGTTTCCCAATGCACCGTTTCATTTCCGAAAGTGGGCGTGGTATAAGCCCCGCCTACACCGGCATAACTTCCGTTGAACGTGATCTTATTCAGGTAGTCGTTTGAACCGATACGGTCGTTACCCACCTGACCGAAACCGATCCGGAACCGGCCATCCGATAATACATCTTTTGCCCAGTACATAAACTGTTCATCGGAAAACCGCCATCCTGCCGAAGCAGAATAAAAGTTACCATAGCGGGATTCACTACCAAAACGGGATGAACCATCCCGGCGGAAAATTCCGGCCAGTGTATATCTTCCTTTATAACTATAGTTTGCTCTTGCAAACAAATTGGCTCCTGCGGTAAGGTCCGCATCCGAGTAAGTTTTGGAAGCCGTAAGGTAGGAAGGCTGCGTAATAAAGATTTCTTCACTCACCACATTGGCATATTCAGAATGTGCCCGGTCGAAGCGTCTTTTATCCGCGCTCACCCCCAGCACGGCCTGCAGGTTATGATCGCTGTTAAATGTTTTACTGTAGTTAAAAAACGACTGGTATTCCCAGGAAAATGTTTTTTGCATATCGTTGGCACCCGTATTCTGGTCTTTATTGGCCGAAACATATCTTGGAGAGAACAATAAGTTCTGGCGGTTATCCAGCATGGCATTAAACGTGGTGGTAAACAACAGGTCTTTTGTGATCTTGTACTGCATCGAGTTTGCAAACTGGATGGAGAACACATCTGTTTTATTGGTTTCATATATGGCATTGGCCACCGGGTTCCGTTTGGAGCCCACATAGCTGGTTAACGATCCATCCGGGTAATAGATCAGCGAAAATGCCGGCCGGTCAAATGCAACGACCACCGTTCGCGCAACCGGTACTTCATTGCCTGTTTGGTACATCATAGAAACATTGCTCACATATTTGAGCCGGGGTGAAGCCTGGTATTCAATATTGCTCCGCACCTGTACCCGTTTGATATAACTGTTCAAAATGATCGACTTGTCATTAAGATAATTCACCCCGGTATAATAGCTGAGCCCTTTCTGTCCGCCGCTGATGCCCAGGTTCACCTGCTGCCGGTCGCCCAGGTTCCCCAGCAGCAACTGTTGCAGGTCGTTATCGGCGTTAAAACCCGGGTTCAGCGAATCGGTATTTCCACCGGTACCACCTGTGGGGTTGGCAGATTGTATTCTTCTGAATTCGCGTACTTCGGCGGAATTATTCTGTGGTAATTTATGTGCAAGTCTTCCAAAAATGCGGGAATAATTCAGGTCGATGCGGGCCCGGCCTTCTTTGCCTTTTTTTGTAGTAATGATGATTACGCCGTTGGCGGCACGTGCCCCGTAAATAGCCGCGGATGCAGCATCTTTTAATACTTCGATCCGCTCAATGTCCATCGGGTTGATGCGGGCGCCATCAGGATTAATGACACCATCCACAAGGTACAAAGGCCCGTTACCACCGTTAAGAGTGGAAGCTCCGCGGATCTGGATCGAGCCCTCGGCACCCGGAGCCCCGCCCCCGTCATTCACTACCAAAACCCCGGCGGCCTGCCCTTGCAACGCATCAAACAAATTGACGGGCTGCCGCTCCTCTATCTGTTTGGAGCTGATCGAGGAAATTGCGCCGGTAACATCCCGCTTTCGCTGGGTTCCGTATCCAACCACCACAATTTCATCAAGATCGCTCAATGCCTGTTTAAGCACTACATCAACGGTGTGGTCCTCACTCAGCACTTTTTCAGCATTGGCAAAACCAACGGCCGAAAAAACCAGGGTACCTTTTCCATCGGGAACCTGGATCGAAAACCGCCCCGAAGAGTCGGTCATAGTACCCCGATCAGAATCTTTCAGTGCTATTGAAACCTGCGCAACGGGAGCACCCTTTTCGTCTACTACGGTTCCCTTTATCGGAACATTTTTCTGCGCCTGTAAGAGAACAGGAAGCATAAACAGGAAAGAACACAGTACCAGTAATTTGGCGGTTCTCCCCCTTTTTTTCACAAAGCAATACGTCATACAGTTTATTTTAAGTTATTTGTTCAATCGTTTGCACACCCTGCAAATAAAGACGTTTTTAATGCAAAAGGGCTGCCCATATTATCCAAACACTAAGCTATTTTGGCATCCGCTTTAAACGCAATAAGATTCTGATGTATATTTCGCTTACTATTACTTGTCAACACGAGATCGGGATGAAACCGTATGTATTAAAAATGGCCACGCAGCCGGGCATTTCCTTCGAAGTCCGCAGGGACCTGGCGCCGGTAAATAATCGCTGGCATTGTCATAAAGAGGTGGAGCTCATTTATATCGCTCAGGGAACGGGTACACTCCTGGTGGGGGATCATGTCCGCAATTTTGCGGCGGGTACGCTCTGTTTGATCGGGGCCAATGTGCCGCATTACTGGCGGTTTGACGACCGGTATTTTGAAAACAGCGCTGCACCGATCAATGTGATTGCGATCCATTTTCTTGAAACCTTCTGGGGCCGGGATTTTCTAAAACTCCCGGAAAACAGCAGCATCCGGCAACTGCTGGAAAGCGCTCAAAAGGGTATGCTGGTGCAGGGCCGGATCAAGCCGCTGGTGCACTCCTTTGAATACCTGTTGCATATAAACGGGCCTTACCGCATTATTTCGCTGATCGCCCTGCTTTCAAAAATTGCCGGATGGACCGAGGTTCTCTTTCTTTCTTCGGGAAAGGTATTTGCCGGGGCGGGCATCCTGGAGGAGCAACGGATCAATGCCGTTTATGAATATACGATGAAACACTTCAAACGGAAAATACCGTTGCATGAGATTGCCAAAATAGCCAGTGTAAGTCCCAACGCCTTTTGCCGGTATTTTAAACAACGTACCCGCAAAACCTATTCGCAATTTATCACGGAATTGCGCATCGGCTATGTTTGTAAACGACTGGTTGAAACCGATAGCCCGGTAAAACTGTTGTGTTACGAAAGCGGGTTTAATAATTCTACTTCCTTTCACCGCTGCTTCAAACATATAACGGGGAAGAGTCCGCTTTCTTACCAGAAAATCTACCGGAACAATTTGTAGAAAAGATGGTGCGCCCGCCGATACCACTGATTTGCACAGATGAGTTCAACAACAGCACTACTCATTCGTCTGTGACAACCCGTCCAACCTGTGAGAACAGTGATACGTTTACGGAGGCTACTGATTTGCGCATAACGATCCGTAAAAAAATGCCAGACAGCTGTATGAACCGCTGCCTGGCTTGCAAAAATCATTCTCGATATCGATATGGGCTATGTTTAAAAAGCCGTTAAGCTATCAGGCGCCAGCGTTTTAAATGTATCAATGGCTGTTGCCGTGGGCCGATAATACGAATGAATAGCGGGCTTCGATCCCGGCTGATAGGACGGTATAGTTACAGAATCCTGTTTAAAATAAACACTGTCCAATCCTCCATCTTTTCTTGTATACCGGATCTTGGAAAAGATTTTTGTTGAATCTGTTTTAAGAAAATACAGCCGCACAGAATCGGTTCCAAAAAACTTCCGGGAGCTGAGCCGTTGATTAATAAGAGATGAGCGGTAGTAGGGGCCGAAAACGCGCACACCATTAATGGCCTGTCCGATAGACCGGTCGCCGCGGTCGTTTGTGGTAACCATTTTAAAACTTTGCACATATTCCGGAAGACCGGATATAATGTACCGGTAGATACCGTCTGCATTTATAGCTGCTGCAGGTACTATAGCCGAATCCAGGTTATTGTTCCAGTAGACCGTGTACGACACCACCGCCGGATCGATACTTTTTTTCCACTCCACCTGAACACGCAGATTCCCGCTGCGGGTACCGATCTCCTGTGCCAGTCCTGCATACACGACTTCACTATTTCCGATGAATTTTTTATACGCATACTGGTCCTTGTCGCAACCGGCAACAAGTATAAGGCTGAATATAAAAACACTGATAAAGAATTTCATTTTAAATGGTTTATTTTTTACACCGGTTCACTCAATATTCCGGCGTTTATAGAAATTGAATACGATGAGACCTGTTGCCATAACAACTGCCGCCTACCGGTCGTCTCCGAAAAGATCGATTTCCGCAGCATGGGTAAAGTTACCGGGCGTCCAGGTTTCACTTACCACCAGGCGTAACACCTTAACCTTTGGAGCTGCAAACGGAACTTCAAACTCCGACCCTGCATTAAAGAATGCTTTGTCCTGCGCTGTAGGCGCTGTGGGCGGTGCGCCTGACGGCGGATCAGGCCAGGCATAGTTACCAAGATTTACCCAGTCGCCAACTTTTGCGCCCTCTTCTGCAAAAAGCGGTACAGTGAAGTCGGCAGGATTATCTACTTCAGATCCCCAAAGACTGAAAATCCTCGGGCAGCCATGGCGGAACTCATAGCTCGGATTCCTGGGTGTAAGTTTAAACCGGCTCAGCTTTACATAGGAGCCCAGCTTAAAGGTTCCATATACCGGCAGCTGCTGGCTGGTGGCCTGCGTGGTATGCCAGAAATTGGTATAGTTACCGTCGAACAGATTTTTAAGCGGATAGGAGCTGCTGTAAATAGGCGTTTCACTGGGCAACGCATAGGCCGCAAATTTGGTTTTATCCAGTGTTTTTTCATACAGGGGTTTTACCGTGCTGAAAATGGTATCCGACCGGTTCCCCCATTTATCCGTAACATAAGAAGCATATACCCTTGCCAGCGTATCATACCCCCTTATTGCATAGGAGATGTTGGGGAATGCGGTAAAGTTCTGCTGACGGATACTTAGCTTACCGATGGCATTATCCAGAAAAACAATTCCCACTGTTTTACTATCTGCGTTTTGCGCCTGAAGCCGCACGCCCTGGAAATCGGGCGTCATGGTAAGCGACTTTGCCACCAGCTGGTACACCGGCGTTTTGGGGTGTACCTTAACAATTATGGGGTCCGATTCTACGTTGGCCCTGCTTACCACTGTCAACTTTACTTCGTATTCCCGGGCGGCCTCAAACCCGTCAACCGTAAGGGTATCGGAAAAATAACTCGACCTGGTTTCCTGCGGTCTTGACGTTCCTCCGCTCAGGTCATAGTTGGCTTTCACATACAGAATATTGTCAACCTTCGGAAGGTCGTAAACGATATAGGATCCACCGTTAAAGTCGGTAACCGTGTATTGCTGCACCGGGGCCGGTTTGGTTTTATCCGTTGAGATCATTTCTACGAATTCGTTCTTATGACTACAGGAGCTCCAGATTGCAGATAATAATATAACGGGAATGATAAACCCAATACTCCGTGTATATATAGTTCGCTTTATTTGTAACATGTTTTACTTTTTTATTGCCAGCGTCAAATTCATTGATTGCTTATCCTTATAAAAAATAATTGCGGCTACCAGTACGGGTTTTGTACCAGGTTCTGATTCACCAGCAATTCATTTGCGGAAATAGGCCACAAATAATCTTTTATTGATAGAGACGGTACATAAAATGTGGTCAGCTGATAGTATCCCGCCGTTGTCGTTTGGCTTACCGTCCATCCCTGTATGGGCCGGGTGGCCACTTCCAGGTATTCTTTCCATCTTCTCAGATCCCAGCCTGCTTTGCCTTCCATACAAAGTTCTATACGACGTTCCCGGTGAATGATCTGTCGTAAACCATCCTTGGTTAAAGGCTTGCCCGGGTTATTGGAATACTTGGTCCAGGATTCCACGATTCCTTTAAGGCCGGTACGGGCCCGCACCAGATCCAGGTAATGATATACGTCCTCCGAAGGTCCGTTTGCTTCATTCAGGCATTCGGCATACAGTAAATACAGATCGGCCATACGGATCAGGGGCAACCGGTAGTTAGACGCCGTGTAGGAGGTTGTATTATTTACAGTAAGATAGTTACATAATTTTTTAGGCCATATACCAAATACATTTCCGGATTCGGCATTGGAAACGCCCGAGATGCTGCTGGCGCCTTTTCCCTGGATGCTTAACAGGCTGCCTGCCGGTGTATAAACGGCGTTACCAAACCAGATACCACCGTCGAAGCCGAAGCTGGCGTAATACCGCACTTCCCGGTCGAAATTATTTTTGATCGTTTCATATCCCTGCTTTATATAGTGCTGGCGGCTTGCATCGCCGGTTGCAGCAGTAAAGCGGTTGGCATAATCCCAGGTATTGTCCTCGTCGATCGGAACACCATTCCTGGTATAAAACAGATCCGTAACAGAAAAAGGACAGGCAATGGTATTTTGCCCCCGGGTAACCACGGCGCCGGATACCAGTTTAGGAAACATCTGCTGCTGCCAGCCAAACGTGCCGTTCAATGCCCATACCAGCTCTTTATTCTTATCCCAGGTTTCGGTAATTGCCGCCCTGAAATTCATTTCCTTTACCAAAGAATCCGAAAGATTGGCCGGGATATTCGGTGGAATAATATAGGTATACAAACCCAGCCCAACCGATTCCGCCAGGTCAATCGCTTCTTTACAAGCCAGCGCTGCTTTTGCCCATAAAGCATTATTGGGCGTGGAGGAGAAAAGCGGTGACCCGTCTTTATTTTTAAATCCGGCGTAATCCGGGTTACCGTTAAACAAAGGACTGGCCTGGGCTACCAGTACTTCGGCTTTTAACGCCAGTGCAATCACCCGGGTGATGCGCCCCAGCTCCTGATCCGGATTATCAATTTGTATGGGCAGCCCCTCGGCGGCCTCATCTAAAAGCTGCACCACATAACTGAACACCGAATCTACCGGATCCCGTTGGGGACGGGTTTCCCCTGTGGGCGCCGTTACCGGTGTATTCCCTCTTACAATTGGGATCGGGCCATACATCTTGGCCAGGAAAAAATGATAATAGGCCTTTAAAAATTTGGCTTCCGCAATCCAGCGCTCTTTCTCGAAGGGCTGCAGATCGATCGGTTTGTCTACATTCTCCAGAAAGGTATTGCAACGCCGGATGGCATCATAGTAACTGGGAGCGGATCCGCTTCCATCCCAATAATTCAATACCGGGTTATCTTTATTTTGCACACCGCCTTTTACAAGTTGCAACCCGGGCGCGGTAAGATTGGTTTGTCCCAGGTACTCCTGTGGCAATACCAGCTCCCCTCCCGTTGCAAACCAGGGATCGTTCACCATATTGGACCGCTGTTGCAAGGTATTGTAACACGTAAAAAGATATTTTTCGGCTTCACTCCGGTTCCGGAATGCATAGTCAAGCGTTCCAACATTCTGCGGAACAATATCCAGGTATTTTTTACAACCGGCCAGGCTTACGGAAAGCATAAGGGCCGCTAAAATAATAGTGCTGTTCTTTTTCATGATTCTCTTCCTGGTTTTATAATTGAATGTTGATCCCTAAATTGTATTGCTTTAATAATGGATAGTTAAAGGCACTGTTAGCAGACCCGCTTAACGACAACTCCGGTTCCCACAGATCAAAGCTGCTGAAACGTAACAGGTTGATGCCGCTTAAATAGATCCGCGCATTTTTAACCGAAACCCGCTTAAGCCATTTCTGCGGAAGGGTGTAACCCAATTCCGTAGATTTTAACCGCAGCAGGCTTCCGTCTCTTAACCACCAGGTACTGACCTGCGAGTTATTCGCAACATCATCCGTTGTTGTACCTAACCTGGGATACAATGCATACAGGTTCTGGCTGCCTTCGGACCAGTGGTTATCCGCAAATTGCTGCAATATCTGCGTGGGCGACCCACCGGTAACACTAACAAAAGGACTGATCGCATTGGGGTTCATGTAAAGTGAGGCACGTGCCTGTCCGGTAAACCTGAAGTTCAGATCAAAACTTTTATAATTTAAACTAGCGCCAAAACCATAGGTCACCTGCGGACTGTTGGGTAATCCGATGGCAACCCTGTCGGAACTGTTGATAACGCCGTCGCCATTGATATCGCGGTATTTGATATCACCACCGCGGGCACCTCTTCCAGACGTTCCGAATATTTGTGTAGGTGATGCTGCCGCCTCCTGGTCGTCCACAAACAACCGCTCGGCGATATAGCCCATGCGCTGGCCCACATACTGCCCGGTTTGACGCCGCCAGTATTCCGTTCCATAATTGGGCTCCTCATAATAGTCATATTTTGCCTTTGAAAAAGTGCTGTTCGACATTACCACCAGGCTGATCCCGTTGGAAAACGTTTTCTTGTAATTCAATGTAAGATCCAGTCCCTGGGAACGTGCCTTACCCAGGTTACCACTCAGAGTGGCCTCCAGTCCCATACTACTGGGAATAAGCCTTGTTTGCAGGATATCGGTTGTTTTACGGATCCAGTATTCCCCAATAAAATCGAGTGCATTAAACAAGGTAAATTCCACCGCGTAGTTGCTGATCCGGCTGATCTCCCAGGAGATCTCAGGATTCGGATAATTCGTTATGGTTACACCCGGCCTGCTGTACCCGTTGTTGGTACCAAAAACAGCTCCGGCACCAGTGTTTTCGAGATTTACATTGGATAGATAGAAAAAGCGTTGAGAGCCGATATCATCATTCCCGGCCTTGCCATAGCTGGCCCTTAACTTAAACATAGTTACAATGTCGCCCAGTTTGCTGTTCCTCCAGAATTTTTCCTTGCTTACATTCCAGGCTCCCGATACACTGGGAAAAAAACCAAAACGGTGCGAGGGATCAAAACGCTCGGATCCGTTATACCCAAAATCAAACTGCAGGTTGTATCTGTTCTGATACCCGTAACGGGCGCTTCCTGCGTAGGTAAGATTCCGGGTGGGTAAAACTTTTGTATAGTCGCCCACATTGGATGGATCAAGTGTCTGCTGCCGGTTGATCACAAGCGATCCGTTAAGGCTGTGATCTCCAAAGTTCCGGTCATAGCTCAAAATACCCTGCATCTGGATAAAAGAGCTGGAACCCCGGTCTCCCGCAGAAATATCCAGGTATTCTGTAGCCACTGCATTAGATCCGGATGCGCCGTTTCCGTTAAACGTCAGTCCGGACTTATTGTTCAGCCAGAACAGCTCATATTGGTTGGCAGCTCTGTTGTACGTATTTACCGTATAATAAAACGGGTTATAGGTCATTGAATATTGCACCTGGGCAAAGCGGTTCGTGGTAAAGAACCCACTAAAATTCAGTCCCTTGGTAATCATATTCAGATCCTGGCTCAAACGGGCCGTAGCACTGATGCGGGAATTGTTCCGCGTCCGGTATCCCCGCATCATCTGCGCATAAGGGTTCGAATATCCTACCCCCTGTGTAGGTAAAAAGTTATCTCCGCTGCGGTCGGGTGAATTACCATTGAAATTACCAAACAGGATATGCTGTGTATACCGGTTGGCACTGTCCGGGGCAAAAAAGGCCGGGAACAACACCGGGCTGCTATGCGTGGCCCAATAATACAGATCGGTAGCAAACCCACTGGCATCATTGGTGATGGGTCCGTTATAATCATTGAAAATCCCCCAGAGATCCACACTGAGCTTTGTGCTACGGGTGAGCTTTACATCTACATTGGACCGCAGCTGGTAATTCCGGAATTTAATGCCACCGTCAAATATGCTCTGGGCGCCTTCTTTCAGAAGCCCGTTATCCTCGCTGTAAGAGCCGGACACCATATACTGGGTGGATTCACTTCCGCCGGAGACACTGGCATTTAATTTTTTTGTTTGTGAATATTTCTTAAACATCAGGTCCAGCCAGTCTACTGCGGGGTATACATAAGGATTACCATCAGGAGCGCCATCAAGGGTGCGCTGGGTAAAATAAATCTTGTCCGCATCAAATCTCGGGAGCTGATAAGGATTCCGGGTGAGCAACGCTTCATTGTACAGGTTCATATAGGTGACCGGATCGGCAAATTTCAGCGTCTGCGTAGGCGTCGAAACAGAATTATCGTAGCGTACATTATAGTTAGGCTTGCCTACTTTTCCCCGCTTAGTGGTTACCAGTATTACCCCGTTTGCTCCTCGAGAGCCATAGAGTGCCGTGGCACTGGCATCTTTTAAAATGGAGAACTCGGCAATATCATCTACCTGCAGGCGCGCGAGATCATCTGATGTTAATTCGATATTGTCAATTAAGATCAGTGGGCTTTGCCGGTACCCGAATGTGGTAACACCCCGCACAAAAAAATCAGCGTTGTCAAAACCTGGTTGCCCGCTGCTTTGAAACCCGATGATACCGGCAACCTGCCCGGCCAGCGCCGCGGTAAGATTGGAGGCCGGTGTTCTTAACTGGTCGGGCTTAATCGTGGCCACAGATCCTGTTACGGACTCCCGGCGGACTTTTTTTCCGTAGGCAGTCACAATTACCTCTTCATCTGCGGATACTTCCTTTGTCGTTAGCGTGATGCGGAGGTCCTGCTCCGGTGTGGAAGGAACCCGGTAGGTAGCATTGTTATATGTTACCGCGGTAAATACCAGCATGCTACCCGGTGTCACTTCCAACACGAACTTGCCATTTACATCGGTGGCCGTTCCCTGTTTTTCATTGTTTTGTACGGTAATGCTGATATTCGGTAGCGGGATGTTGGCAGTATCTACCACCGTACCTACAACCGTTATTTTCCCTTGCGAAAACCCGGCCAGAGACAGCAGTAAACATCCGATTGTTGTCAGGAGCAATCGAAGCCTCTTTGACGTGCCCGGGTACGTAAACGTCATTTTCATCATTGCGTTTTGCTTTTATTTTTATTATTAACAGGTTTGCGTTTTGAATATATTTTTTGAGAGCTTTTTTATACCCTCCGGGGGTACGTCAGGCTGCGCTATGATGACAGATGGCCACCTTAGCGATAGCCAATAGTCCTTCAACAACCCGCATGGATCATCTATGGCAGGCTTTTCTGAAAAGCTGCTTACCCTTCCCTGTGCTGCATTTCAACCCCGAAGGGTGCTGCACCAGGTCCTATGAGATTTAATGAATATGTTGCATCAGAAAAATGTCAGGCAACCAGCACATACCGTTTCTTTTTTTCCTGGCAAACGGTGTAACACCGCTGCTCCTAATCAATACAACAAATAGATACATTTTCTTTCTAATTCCTAATCAGTTCATAAACATTTAATAACAGTAGAATGCATATTAACACAATTAAACGGTTATTGAGTCCGGGCGTATGGTAAGGCGATGGTTTCGCTAACGCCGTTCGCATTCAAAATTGGACACTCTGCAATCGACAATGCAATGTTAAACCGCAAACATGCCCGCACGATTCGTTAAATTAACCAACCATTAAACAATTTTGGCAATAAGCTCCGGAGCGGCCATCAGCCTACTATACCACGCCTTGTCCCCTCCCTTATCCGATACCGGAAAACCCTTCTGCACCTGGTATATCTCCTTGTTTTATATGCGTTCAGCATGTTCATACATTGCTGCCTGGGTTCCCAGATATACACCTGTTTTTAATAAACTATTTTGTCATTACCGCTTCGTATTTCCCGGTAAAAAAATACCGGCGCCCTAATTTAAGCGCCAACGTTGCGGTTTTAAAACCGCAAACTGGTTTTTCGCAGAAGGAATACAGGTAGCAGATCCGTAACCAGCCAAAAAGCCGGCGGTTACCACAAGATCTGCCTTGTTTTTTGGGAACGGCCAGGCCGGATTGCTGCTTTTTTCCACATCCAAATCTCCCGCAACAAAACCACCCCCAATTATGTTACATTTGTCGGATAATACCAGGAGTTTTCATGGATAAATTTATTGTTTCAGCGCGGAAATACAGACCCCAGACCTTTGACACCGTAGTGGGGCAGGCTCATATTACAACCACCTTAAAAAATGCGATCCGGCAGAACCAGCTGGCGCATGCGTTTTTGTTTTGCGGTCCCCGTGGTGTGGGGAAAACCACCTGTGCCCGTATCCTGGCCAAAACCATCAACTGCGAGCATCCTACCGCAGATGGTGAAGCCTGTAATGCGTGCAATTCCTGTGTATCCTTTAACCAGGGAACGTCCCTGAACATTCATGAGCTGGATGCCGCCAGTAATAACTCGGTGGATGATATCCGCACCCTGGTAGACCAGGTACGGTTTGCTCCCCAGGCCGGCCGTTACAAGGTATATATTATCGATGAGGTGCACATGCTCAGTTCTTCGGCGTTTAACGCCTTCCTGAAAACACTGGAAGAACCGCCCTCCTATGCCATCTTTATTTTGGCCACCACAGAGAAGCATAAGATCCTGCCAACGATCCTGAGCCGCTGCCAGATCTTCGATTTCAAGCGCATTACCACCAACGACACGGTGGAGCACCTGGAGGCTATCTGCGAAAAAGAAGGGGTAACGGCAGAACAGGCCGCCCTGCAAACCATTGCACAAAAAAGTGAGGGTTGCATGCGCGATGCGCTTAGTATTATGGATAAGATCGTTAGCTTTACCAATGGTGAACTGAATTATGCCAATACGCTGGAGCACCTGAATATCCTGGATGAAGATTATTATTTTAAACTGCTGGATGATATGTTGCAGCAGAACCTTTCAGGAGCTATGCTTTTATATGATGATATCAACCGCAAGGGTTTTGAAGGCGACCTGGTATTGAACGGTTTTGCGGCCTTTATCCGCAACCTCCTGGTGAGTAAAGATGAAAAAGTAGTGGCGTTGCTGGATACGGTAGAAAGCTTTAAGCAGAAATATCTTGATACCGCAAAAAAAACACCGGTGGCCTTTCTCATCAGCGCGCTGAATGTGCTGAATGAGTCGGAGATCAACTACCGCTCGGCAAGGAATAAACGGCTGCATGTAGAACTTACCCTAATCAAACTTTGCTACCTGCAGCAAGCGATGGAATTAACGGCCGGTGATGCAGGGCTGAATAAAAAAAAAATAACTGAAAAAGCAACGGCCGTTCCTTTCCGGAGCATACAGCCGGTGTTGGTAAAACCATCGGCGCCGGCTTCAACAACAACCATTCCCGTTGCAAAGAGTGAGCCTTCCGGCAGCAGGCTTATCATTGAAGAACCGGCTCCCAGGCCGGTACCGCCTCCCCCGCAGCCCAGGGAAGCGGAAACCACCAGCCGAAAGATCGGCAACCTCGAAAAGCTCCGGCAACAATTTAGAGATACCCACGTAGAGCAGGTGGACCGTCCGCTTTCACAGGAATCCCTGGAAGAAGCCTGGGCGGCCTTTATTGTGGTTTTAAAGGAAAATAAAAATTCCGCAGCGCAAAGCTTCGACCTGGCACACTTAAAGGTGCTGGATGAAAATTCCTTTTACGTGTATACGGCCAATGCGATTGAATACCGGTTTATTGAATCCTGTAAAACACAGACCTCCGAGTTTCTTCAGCGGCGGCTGTCCAACTCCCAGCTCCAGTTTTACATTACCAAGCGGGAAAACGTGGAAACGCCCGAAAATAATGAGCCCCGGCCGTTGACCGCCGTACAGCAATACCAGAAAATGATTGAAAAATATCCGCTGGTGAAAGAGCTGAAAGAAAAACTAAAAATGGAACTGGACCGGTAGTACCTGATTTAAAGATTGACACGGATGCCCCGGTTCCTGTTTATTGCCGGGTATGTCTTTTATAAAACTGATGCATATGAAAAATCGACCGTCGCTCATGATGCGGCTGATCCTGTTGCTGACTTTTTTTTGCGGAAACACCTATGCCCAGGAACAAACCGACCGGGCACTGCTGCTGCACGATGTAAAAAAGATACCGTTGCCGGATGCTGCTTTTGCTGCCGCCACCTATCCGCTCTCCTTCAAACCCGAGGTCATCGCTACCGCCAACCTGGGAGACGACGCCACCAGCGTTTTTGTTCCCATAATTATGAGCAGCCGTATAGGCAAGGGTAAATTGCTGATCCTGGGTTCCGATGCCTATCTGAACCGGCCGCTGCTGGACAGTGCAGGCGTACAACAGCTACTGTTGAATATTTTTGCCTGGTCTGAACAGGATCAAGGTTCAAAAACAGGACTGATCGGTTCATTACCAGCATTTCAAAACTGGCTGGTTCAAAAAAATCATTCACCGCAGGCCGTTACAAACGGCATCATTGCCCCGGATATTTCCCTCATCTTTTGTAATGAAGATATCGGAGATAAAGAACAACTCCGGAACATCCGGTCGTTTATGGAAGCCGGAGGTTGTTTTGTGCTGGCCTCTCCCTTATTTCACCGCTTCCAGGCAAGTGCCAATTCGAAATACACCCTCCTGCTGCAAACCTTGTTATACCCCGCAGACCTTTACCATGTGGCCAACTTTGCTTACCCTGCTTCCAATAAAAATCAATTACTGCTGGATTCCGTACCCCGTTATGTAAACCTGCGGTATATTCTTGAAGACATTCGCAGCAACCGCTATGCAAATTATATAAAAGACAAAAGCGATATTGTTCCCTCCGTGATCCTTAATCTTTCGATCAATACAAAGGATTCCGTATCTGCTCCCGCCGCTTATGACTCCATTATGCGGATGTTTAACCTGGCAGATACCGCCCGTATGATTTCCTTAAACCGGGAGACCCCGCTTTATAAAAGCGACTGGAAAAAACACCTTACCTATCTCCTGCAGTGTGCGTACCGGTCAACCCTTGCAGAAAAGGATTCATCCTATGTTGATCCCGAAGTAAAAAATTTTCCAGGCACAGTGCCTTCTTCAGCAAAAAAAGTCACCCGCACAATAACCCTCACGCCGCTTCACAACAATAATGATCTTGAAGAGCCGGACAGCTCATTTAAACGCTGGTACAGCACCGGCTTATATGCACCCGCTGGCACGCCTGTAAAAGTGATCCTTTCAGTTAAAGACACATTGCGGAAAATTGAAGCGCAGATCGGGGCGCATAATGATCCCCTGATCCACTTAGATGAAATCAACCGTACACCTTATAACCTGGCCTCCAGTATTCACCTGCGTAAAGACACCACGATCATGCATTCATCATTTGGTGGTTTGATCTATATAAAAATACCAGACAACGATAAAGGACAACCGCTTAGGGTAACCCTTTCCGGAGCCGTGGATGCACCGTATTTCCAGCTGGGGAAAACCACCCCGGCCAACTGGCAGAAAGCGATCCGCCATGCACCAGCCCCCTGGGCGGAGCTGGCCACCGATAAGCTGATCCTTACGGTTCCTTCATCCCGGATCCGGAACCTTACTGATCCGGAAAAATTAATGAAGCTCTGGGACAGCATTATGGATGCGGATGCAGATCTAGCGATCATTCCCAGAAAAAGAAGGCATCCGGAACGGATCATTATCGACCGGAATGTGGCCTATGGTTATATGTATACGATCCCCTAACGGATTATGGCGCCGGATGATGAGAGCTGCCTGCTGATGCTTCAAGCAGATTCACTCCGTAAAAAAGGATCATGGGGACATTTTCATGAATTGGGGCACCGGCACCAGTTCTGGGGAATCGATCATGACGAATTGGGCGAAGTAACGGTAAACCTTTATACCATGTATGCGTTTGACAAAGTATTGGGCAAGGGCCTGTATAACCATGAAGCCATTTCAAGCAGGGCAGCCGTACGCGAAAAGATCCAGGCCTATTTAACGTCGAAGCAAACCTATGAAGACCTGGGCAAAGATCCATTCCTGTACCTCAGCGTTTTTATTCCCATTATTGATGAAATGGGCTGGCAACCCATATTCAATCTTCACAAAGATTTCCGTGCCGTATTAACGGCACCCCCCGACCGGCATAAATTAGAACCAGACAACGACAAACGCCGCAGCGCCTTTTTTATTGCATTGTGCAGGGCTACTCAAAAAAACCTCACCCGTTATCTTGAGCTGTTCCGGGTTCCCGTTACCGAAGCATTAAAAACCGAAGCGGCCAAATACCCGGAATGGATCCCGCATTATTTTATGGATCCTTCCGTGTCACCGGATACAACACAACACCGTTAACCGGTTTTTGTCTGTAACAATCGCAGCTCAGAATAATTTTGCTATTAGAAAAGCTGCGGAGCTGCATTGATCCTTTTAGCAATAGCATACCCGGTGATGAAGGTGCAGCGCACCGGTATAGTATACGGTGCTTTCGCGTCCCGTCGTAATATTACCGCCGCGCTGCGGCTAAAAAGCGCATTCACTCCTCTGGGTTACAGAGATGCACGGCGCGCTGCGCCTTTGTTAAAACAGGATGACCGCAAGCGGGCTTGCCATCACCTCACCGATTAGCGTGCCCCGCCAATGACAGTAAATTTTTTCGTATCGGAAATTAATTAAGCATTCATCATAGCGGACAATGTCCAGCTGCATTTATTTCAGATTCTGCCCATTGTTCTCCTGGATCCTGAAACTATCCCGACTCGTCGGGACAGCATACCCGTAAGCATGCTTGCCATCACTTCCATATAGCACCATTAACGCCTGTTGATATACAGCCTTGTCTCAGCCCCGCGTTGATACCCGTCTTCCAAAACAACAGAGCTGCAATACTTCGAAACTTCTTCCGTTGTATTGCAGCTCTTTTCTCATGCTACTTTTTGCTATAAACCAACGCTGTATATTTTTCTTCAGGCATTCTGCTAAGTGCTGAGGGCTGAAGAAGGATCACTCAACCGCTTACTTCTTCTTCCGCTGATCCTGCATTTGCTTTTGCTGTTCCTGCATCTGCTCCAGCCGCTCCTGCCACTTGGTTTTTGTTTTGGGCTTCTTACGGTTTTCCTGTATCCGTGCCAGGATCTTGTCATGATCGATGATATAATTCTGGATCACAAACTGCAGTGCCAATGTGATCAGGTTCGATACGGTATAATACCAGGTAAGCGCCGATGGCAGCCTGTTAAAGATAAACAACAGGAATACCGGGAAGATATACGGCATATACTTCATCATCGGATTGCTTTGATCCGGCGACATGCTCATGCTATAAATAGAGATCAGTAAACTGGTAACCGTTGCCGTAATGGTAAACAGGCTCAGGTGACTGCCCAGCAGGGGAATATGAACACCAAATTTGATCGGGTCATCAAAGGCCGACAGATCACTCGCCCAAAGGAAGTCTGCTCCCCGGAGGTCAACACTGGCATTAAAGAAACTGTACAATGCAAAGAAGATCGGGATCTGGAACAGGGCAGGAATGCAGCCCCCCAGCGGGTTTACGCCGGCTTCGCGGAAAAGTTTCATCTGCTCCATGCTCATTGCCTGCTGATCGGTACCAAACTTTTCTTTAAGTGTGGCAATTTCCGGGCGCAGCGCTTTCATCTTTGCACCGCTCAGGTAGCTTTTATAGGTAAGCGGAGAAATCAGCAACCGGATCACCAGGGTCAGCAGGGCAATTACCAATCCGAAGTTGCTTACAATGCTTTTGAAAAAATCAAATACCGGAACAATCACATACTGGTTCAACGGACGTACAAAAGCATACATGCCCTGTCCCAGATTTACAAGCTTGCTAAAGCCGTTATCGTATTTCTTTAAAATGTTATAGTCGGCCGGGCCATAGTAAATGCTCATCGGCACCGTGGCTGCATTTCCTGCAGGAACCTTCAATTGCATATTTGCGGTGGTCTTTACCACTTCCTTATTGGCATCCGGCGGAATGGTCCAGGAGATCTTTCCCCCCGTAAAATTATCCTTTGCCACCAGGAAGGTATTGAAGAACCGCTGACGCACTCCGATCCAGTTTACGCTTTTATCAAAGTTCACATGATCTTTCCGACCGATGGTGTGGTAATCAAAACTGCCATCCTCCATGTAACCGATCTGTGTATTTTGTTTTTCAAACTCAATATCGGACTCCTGCTGTGCCGCATCATACTGCCAAACCATATTCATCACACCTTGCGACAAAAGCGTACCCGGTTGCGACAGGTTGATGTTGAAATCGATCTTGTATTGATTGGGATGAATAATGAACTGATGCGTGATAGCGTTGGAAACATTCGTACTATCGCCACCCTTCAATTCAAATGTAACCACCTGGGTACCATCGGGGCCCGGCGTTACCTTCCCACTGCTAAAATAAAGATCGCCGGTTTGCGCACTTTGATTAGCCGCAGTGTTGATCGCATAGCTGATCTTGTTAAAATCCGTAGCCGCCAGTTTTACCTGTTGGCTGTCCAACGCATTTTTAAATTTCTTCAGCTGTACAAACTTTGGCTGACCTCCTTTATTGGTAAAGACAATTTTGAACACTTCGTTTTCTGCCGTTACAAGCTGCTCCGTGCCCTGTGCCGCGTTTAAAAACATACCGGCACTGGTAGCATGACGCTGAGAATCGGCCCGGAGTGAGTCCTGCCGCAACGCTGCCGTATCCAGTTTCGGCCTCAGTGCGTTGGCAATGGAATCCTTTCTTGCCTGTTCTTTCTGGTGTTCGCCCTGTTGTAGATTATTGTAGTAAAAATAGAAGAAAAAGAGTACGGCTAAAAGTCCGAACCCAATGATCGTATTCCGGTCAAAATTCATTACTTACGTGTATTTTTTGAGGCGGCAAAGATAGGACAAATCCCCCGGCTTTGTCTTTTAGGGCTCCATCTTTGTTTTTTGCCCTCTTTGAATGATCACCCCGGATATCCGGAAGTAGGGATGCCCCTGTTCATCGCCGGAGTTACTGTTTTTTTATGACGTTCCCTTATAAAAAAATCGCCCGGAAACCAGGCGACTAAATGTGTACGTGTATAATAAGTGTTTATAAATCAACGTTTAGGACCTCTCCTTTTTTCGATGCAACGCTGTTGGCGGCGGCATGTTCCACCGCAGCTTCCACAAATTTCACAA
Organism: Niabella pedocola; assembly: GCF_021044425.1. Classification (GTDB taxonomy): domain Bacteria; phylum Bacteroidota; class Bacteroidia; order Chitinophagales; family Chitinophagaceae; genus Niabella; species Niabella pedocola. The sequence goes on from NZ_JAJNEC010000007.1 coordinate 655,388, forward strand.
AAATGGGATGCGGGTTTTCCACGGTGCTTTTCAGTTCGGGGTGAAACTGAACCCCAACAAAAAACGGATGTGAAGGCAGTTCGATCACTTCCACCAGCCCGCTTTCCGGATTTTTACCGCTGGCTACCATGCCGGCCTGTTCAAAGGCCTGCAGGTATTTATTGTTAAACTCCCAGCGATGCCGATGGCGTTCTGTGATCTGCAGCGTTCCGTAAATAGAAGCAGCCAGGCTGCCCTCTTTCAGTTCACAGGCATAAGAGCCCAAACGCATAGTGCCACCTTTTTCGGTAATATTCTTTTGGCTTTCCATCAGATCGATCACCGGATCGGCCGCATTTTCGTCCATCTCGGTAGAGTTGGCTTCTTTTAAGCCGATCACATTCCTCGCAAATTCAATAGCCGACATCTGCATACCCAGGCAAATTCCAAAAAAGGGTAGTCCATGTTCACGGGCGTATTGTACCGCCGTAATTTTTCCTTCCACCCCTCTTAGTCCGAAGCCCGGTGCTACCAGTAACCCATCCAGTCCGCCAAGCTTTTCCGACACGTTTTCCGGAGTAATATATTCACTGTGTACATTTACGATCTGCACCTGGCATTCGTTTACCGCACCGGCATGTACAAAGGCTTCCAGGATCGATTTATAGGCATCCTGCAGCTCCAGGTATTTTCCTATCAGACCGATACGCACGATGGATTTGGGGTATTTCAGCTTATCGAGAAACGCACGCCACCTGAGCAACTCCGGCTCTTTATAATCCGCTATGCCCATTATTTTCAAAACAGTAATATCCAGCTTTTCCCGAAGCATGGCCATGGGCACTTCATAAATAGTTGACTGGTCGGCAGATTCGATCACCGCCTCCTGGCGCACATTACAGAACTGTGCTATTTTCCGGCGCAGTTCCGGCGTAAGGGGCTTTTCGGTCCTGCATACAATAATATCGGGACGTACCCCTTCCTGGCTCAGCATCCGTACACTGTGCTGGGTGGGTTTGGTCTTTAATTCTTTTGCGGCTTTCAGGTAGGGAACCAGGGTAAGATGGATGACAACCGTGTCTTCATCCGGCAGCTCCCACTGCAGCTGGCGGATGGCTTCCACAAACGGCAGGCTTTCGATGTCGCCGATGGTACCACCGATTTCGGTGATCACAATATCATATTCGCCGGTGGTGCCCAGCTCCATCATCCGGCGTTTGATTTCATTGGTAATATGCGGTACTACCTGTACCGTTTTGCCCAGGTATGCACCTTCCCGCTCCTTATTGATCACGGTCTGATAGATCCGCCCCGTGGTCACATTATTGGCCTGGGAAGTAAAAATGTTCAGAAAGCGTTCATAGTGACCCAGATCCAGGTCCGTTTCAGCACCGTCTTCCGTTACATAGCACTCTCCGTGCTCGTAAGGATTCAGCGTACCGGGATCAATATTGATATACGGGTCGAATTTTTGTATCGTAACCCTCAGCCCCCTCGCCTGTAACAGTTTTGCCAGCGATGCGGCAATAATTCCTTTTCCCAATGAGGAGGACACGCCTCCGGTTACAAATACGTACTTAGCCATAATGGTATATTAAAATCAATAAATCATTCCTTAACAAGAATCATTTCACGAATAAAATTCAACCTGTTTCAACAATATCCAGCCTGCATGATCTCTCTGAAAAAAACAAATCAGCCCGCTATGACCCATAAAATCCTGTGGAAAATTTGAAAGGTCATGCAAAGTTAGGAAATCATTTGTAAAAAAAACGTGGAGTGGGAATTTATATGGTTTTTTTGCCGCTGAAACGCTGAAACACATAAATGCCAACCGCTCCTGCCAGAAATTGCCCGGAATTTTATGCTTTTAATTTATCCTTTAAAAGCGAAACCAGTTACAGACAAATACCATTGCAGATGATTCATTTTTTTAACGCCGGGCGAATTAAAAAGCATTTTGCCCGGGTCAGTATTGCAGATCATATCGATGGCTAAATACTGATGAATCACCATAATAAGTCAATATATTGATGGATATTGTTTTTATTGAAGGATACTCCAGCTGTTGATGGGGAAATATTACTTTATGTACTTGTTTCTGAGAAAATAACGATCCAACAGGCTTTCCAATATCGGAGTCTTTTAATACATAGAATGCAATTGTTGACTGTCCGCGTTTTCGAACAGCTTCAATCAGATCATCTGCAATAAAACCGGACCACTCCCCAAAAGGCGTTAAATGACTGGCCTTATTTACAATATAGCAACGGCCATTTAATTGCATGGTATCTAAATAATGGATGTGGTCATTGCGGACATCCAGACTGTCTATAAAAATATAAATCCCCGTGTTTGTTTGGTTGAGAAAGCGCAGCTCCTTTCCTTTTCGGGGAGGATCATACACAGGCAGCCGCCAGCAATAGCACAAATATCCAAAGCATCTACGCCTTTTTCATGATCGCTCAATTAATCTTTGGCAATCTTCTTGTAACTGGCAATTACGCCACGGATCAGCGAGGAGCTGAAGCCCCGGTGTTCCATCTCGTTCAGACCTACAATGGTGCAACCCTTGGGCGTGGTTACTTTATCAATTTCCTGCTCGGGATGGCTGCCGTTTTTCAGCAGTAATTCTGCAGCGCCCTTTGCTGTTTGTGCAGCGATAAGATTGGCGGTTTTGGCATCGAACCCGATCTCAATACCAGCCTGTATATTAGCGCGGATATAGCGCAATGCAAAAGCGGTTCCGCAGGCGCCCAGCACCGTAGCGGCATCCATCAGTTTTTCATCAATAAGGGCCACCTTGCCCAACGTATTGAACATATCTACCACGTAAGAAGCCTCCTTTTCGGTAGCATTCGCATAACTGATACAGGTAATACTTTCCTGGATGGCGATGGCCGTATTGGGCATGGCCCTGAAAACGGGGAGCTGCTTTTTGATCATCTCCTGCAGATCAGTGAGGGAAACCCCCGTAATTACAGAAACGATCGTATGCTTTGCCGTTAGTTGTTTTTTAAACCCTTCAATCACTGCCGCCACCTGGAAAGGCTTTACAGCCAGGATTACCAGTTCGCTCTGTTTTACGGCAGCGCTGTTATCGGCACTTATATTGATGCCTTTTTTTTCCAGCTCCTTTAAAGTAGCCGGGTTTCTTTTAGTAATCGTTATGGCTTCAGGCTTACAGAATTTACTTTTGATTAGCCCTTCGGCGATGGCTGTGCCCAGGTTACCGCCACCGATAATTGCAATGTTCATATCTCTTTAGTTTCAGGTTTAGGGTTCCATGTTTCAGGTCAAACGTTGAACGTGAAACATGGAACTTTAAACTAAATTACAGTCCGCCCATCGCTTCCCCGGCAGTTTCCTTTGCCAGGTAGCTTTCGATGGCCGTGTCATATTTTTCCTTCCATTCGCTGATAGCACCCCAGTTGGCACCGTTAACGGTTACGTCACCAGAAGTAACCACCCCGATTTTCTCAAACGGAACACTGAGCTGCTGTTCAAATGCCGCCGCTTTATCGGCTGTAACTGTTACTACCACACGGCTCTGTGCTTCCCCAAACAGGATCGCATCTTTACGGAGCGCTGCATGGGTGTTGATATCAAAGCCAAGCGCCCGGTTAAACCCGCTTTCCAGCAACGTCACAAACAAACCACCCTCACTAATATCATGTGCGGATGCGATCGCTCTATTACTAATCACCTTCGCCAGCGACTGCTGCAAGGCAAATTCTTCCTCCAGTTCAAAATAAGGTGCGGGTGAATGGGTAATACCATGTATATGGTACAGGTATTCAGAACTCCCCAGATCCTCCGGTTGTTTTCCCAACAGATAGATCACGTCCCCTTCATTTTTAAAGTCGAGCGTCATTTTATTATCGATATCCTCCAGCAATCCTACCATACCGATGGTTGGTGTGGGATTTACCGGTCCGTCCGGGTTCTGGTTGTAAAAGCTCACATTTCCCCCGGTAACGGGGGTATCGAATTTACGGCAGGCATCGCCCATACCTTTGATGGCGTTTACAAACTGGTAGTATACTTCCGGATCATACGGGTTCCCAAAGTTCAAACAGTTGGTCACCCCCAGCGGTAATGCGCCGCTGCACACCAGGTTACGGGCCGCTTCGCTTACCGCGATCATCGCACCTTTATACGGATCGGCGTATACATAACGACTGTTACAATCTGTAGTAACGCCCAATCCTTTTTTTGTACCTTTTATGGTAACAACAGCCGCATCCGAAGGAGCGTTGGTAGAGGTATTCACGGTTCCCACCATGCTGTCGTACTGGTTATAGATCCAGCGTTTGGATGCGATCGAAGGCAGGGTTACGATCTGTTCGGCCACGGCTTTCAGATCAGCCGGCTCCGCTACAGAAGCACCGTCAAACGCCCCGATCTTTTGCAGGTAGGCCGGTTCTTTGTATTCCCGGTCGTACTGCGGGGCGCCGCCGCCCAGTACCAGCTCTTCGGCAGGCACTGAAGCCTCCAGCTGGCCATGCATGTAAAAATTCAGCAATCCGTCATCCGTTACCTCGCCAATAACGGCAACCGGCAGATCCCATTTCTCAAACACTGCTTTTACTTCAGCCTCTCTTCCTTTTTCGGCCACCAATAACATACGCTCCTGGCTTTCGCTCAGCAGCAGTTCCCAGGGCTTCATATCTTTTTGACGGGTAGGCACCTTGTCCAGGTCGATGCGCATACCCACACCGCCTTTAGCACTCATTTCTGCCGTGGAACAAATGATCCCCGCGGCGCCCATGTCCTGCATACCTACAACCGCCCCGGTTTGGATCACTTCCAGGCAGGCTTCCAGCAGCTTTTTTTCCTGGAACGGATCGCCCACCTGTACCGCAGGCAATTCCTGCACGCTTTCGGACGTGATATCCGCCGACGCAAAAGAAGCCCCGCCGATACCGTCTTTTCCGGTAGCACTGCCCACAAAAATAACCGGGTTGCCGGTACCTTCTGCGGTAGCCGATACCGTTTCCCCCGCTTTTACGATCCCCACACTCATGGCATTGACCAGCGGGTTGGTATGATAGCAAGGATCAAAATAAATTTCTCCGCCCACGGTAGGCACCCCGAAGCAGTTGCCATAATGCCCGATCCCGTGCACCACTCCTGCCAGCAGGTGCTGTGTTTTTGCTTCATTCAGTTTTCCAAAACGCAGGGAGTTCAAGGCTGCAATAGGGCGCGCGCCCATGGTAAAAATATCCCGGTGTATACCGCCCACACCCGTTGCCGCTCCCTGGAAGGGTTCCAGCGCCGAGGGGTGGTTATGCGATTCAATTTTGAATACCACCCCCAGTCCGTCGCCGATATCCATCAGCCCGGCATTTTCCTCTCCGGCGGCTACCAGCATGCGGCCACCGTCGCGTGGAAGTGTTTTCAGCCATTTAATAGAATTTTTATAACTGCAGTGCTCGCTCCACATGGCAGAGAAGGCACAAAGCTCATTGAAATTAGGCGTGCGTCCCAGTTTTTCCTTAATCAGTTCAAACTCTTCTTTCGTTAAACGCAGCTGTTCTGCGGTTTTTACAGTAATTTCCATTATCTATTTATAGCTGATTTTATGTAGTATTGAAAAATCGCAGCGAATTTACAAAACTACGGTCATTCTTAAGGAGAAACCTTCCGCCGGTTACCTAACATTCATTCCCGGAATACAATATCCTGTTTGCCGGACGTTCCTCCAGGGAGCGGTCACGGGAAGGTAATGCCCGTTTCCCGGCAATAAACCGCTTTGCCTGTTTTCTTCTCCTTCATTCCCGGGTCTCCTGAAAGGGACCTGGGAATACAATACTCATTTCCCGGACATCCCCTGCGGGAAACATCACGGGAAAGAACGGCCTGCTTCCCGGGCAATAAGCCACTTTGCCCGTTTTCTGCAATTATTGAATTATCATCTCCTTCATTCCCGGGTCTCCTGAAGGGACCCGGGAATACAATACTCATTTCCCGGACGTCCCCTGCGGGAGACATCACGGGAAAGAACAGCCCGTTTCCCGGGCAATAAGCCACTTTGCCCGTTTTCTGCAATTATTGAATTATTATCTCCTTCATTCCCGGGTCTCCTGAAAGGGACCCGGGAATACAATACTCATTTCCCGGACGTCCCTTGCGGAAGACATCACGGGAAAGAACAGCCCGTTTCCCGGGCAATAAGCCACTTTGCCCGTTTTCTGCAATTATTGAATTATTATCTCCTTCATTCCCGGTCTCCTGAAGGGACCCGGGAATACAATACCGTATTTCCCGGACGTCCCCTGCGGGAGACATCACGGGAAGGTAATGCCCGTTTTCTGCAATTATTGAATTATCATTGTATCATTCCTTCATTCCCGGGTCTCCTGAAAGGGACCCGGGAATACAACACTCATTTCCCGGACGTCCCCTGCGGGAGACATCACGGGAAGATAATGCCCGTTTCCCGGGCAATAAGCCGCGTTGCCTGTTTTCTGCAATTATTGAATTATTATTGTATCATTAAAATGCGCAGTTTTGGAAATTTTTCTCTTCGCGGCATACCTCCTGCTTTTTACCTGGTGTATTCCCAAAATCCGTTTTTTCAACAACAGCGGACTTTCAGGATTTCAACTGGCGGCTCTTTTCCTTTTAAAAGTGGGCATGGGCGTCATTTATGGCTGGATCAACTGGTATGCCGGTGGTTCCCCCGGTAATACCGATACCTGGGTACTGCATACAGAAAGCCTGAAAGAAACAAAAACCCTGCTTACATTTCCCCGCCAGTACATCACCAGCTTTTTTTACGACGGGTCCGGCACCGGCTTTGAAAACTTTTTTACCTCCGGTGCTTCTTATTGGAACAATCTGAAAAACAACACGTATATCCGTATCGAATCGGTATTTAATTGCTTTAGCTTTGGCAGTTACTTTGTAAACATCATTTTTTATTGCTTTTGGGTATTTTTTGGTGCCGTTGCCCTTTACCGGGTAATGCAGCATCACCTCGGTGGCAATCGCCTGCTGCTGATCATCGCCTGCTTCCTGGCTCCTTCCTTTTTGTACTGGACCAGCGGACTTCATAAGGACGGGCTTACCTTTCTGGCTCTTAGCACGGTTATCTATATTTTTTATTTCCGGGTTACTTCAAAAAAACCAATACAAGGATACCTGTTACTGCTGGGCGCCTTCCTGCTGTTGTTTGCGCTCCGGAATCATGTACTGCTGGTACTATTGCCGGCCCTTTTGTGCTGGGTACTGGCCCGGCGGTTTCCAAACCAGCGCGTGCTGGTGTTTACAGGTCTATACAGTTTGGGACTGATCCTCTTTTTTTCAGCAAAATACCTGCATCCGGCGTTGGATTTTCCGGCCATTGTTGCCGGTAAACAGGAGGCATTCCGGGCACTAACCGGTGGTCAGTCCAGCATACCGGTACAACCTTTACAACCAGATCTCGCAGGCTTTATACGCCAGTTTCCCCAGGCTGCCGGCATAGTACTTTTCCGCCCTTTTATAGCCGACCTTAAAAAGGTGCTTATTGTTCCCGCCTTCCTGGAGCTCCTGCTCACCTGGATCTGCATCCTGCTTTTCCTGATCATTCCCCGGAAAAAGCGAAGTTTCCGGCCTTTTAGCCTGTTCCTGCTGGCATTTACGGTCAGTGTATTATTTATGATTGGTTATACCGTTAATAACCTGGGCGCTGTAGTACGTTACCGGTCCATTCTGTTTCCCCTGTTCCTGCCTGCTATTTTAACAGGTATTTGCTGGGAACGACTTACGAAAAAATGAATATTAAAATAAAATAATGTATTGTTTTTAAAGAAAAAACACCATTCCGCTAATCACAAAACAATAAAAAGTCAAAAATTTATTTAAAAAATAGAAATTTTTCATCAAATAAATGCCGCTTTCCTTTTATTTTTGCAAAAATTATTTTTCAATGTCATTAAGATTCAACGCAATTTCCGAGCTGCATACCTACAATACGGATGTAGGTAAGATCACCCCCAAGATTACGGAGGTTTTTGGTTCTCATGTATTTGATTTGAAAACCGCGAGAAAGTTTTTAAGTGATGAAGCATATAAAAGCCTGAAGGCTTCTATTAATGCAGGTCAGAAAATCGATCGCAATGTGGCCAATCAGATTGCTACGGGCATGCGTGCCTGGGCAGAAACCAAGGGTGTAACCCACTATACACACTGGTTTCAGCCATTGACAGGAACTACGGCTGAAAAACATGATTCCTTTTTTACATTAAAAGGAGATGGTACGCCGATTGAAGAATTTGACAGTGCTGCACTGATCCAGCAGGAGCCGGATGCATCGTCTTTCCCCAACGGAGGTTTAAGAGCTACGTTCGAAGCAAGAGGTTATACCGCCTGGGATCCGTCTTCTCCTCCCTTTATCGTGGAGATCGGTTACGGCAGAACCCTGTGTATTCCTACCATCTTTATTTCCTATACCGGCGAATCGCTGGATTATAAAGCTCCTTTATTAAAGTCGATCGAAGCGCTGAATAAAGCGGCAGTGGACGTATGTAATTATTTTGACCGCAATATTCAAAAAGTAACCGGTACCCTGGGATGGGAACAGGAATACTTTGTAGTTGACGAAGGACTGTTTAATGCACGGCCCGACCTGGTGATGACCGGCCGTACCGTTTATGGTCATAACTCTGCAAAGAACCAGCAGCTGGAAGACCATTATTTTGGCGCAATCCCTGAGCGTGTATATGCATTTATGCGCGATTTTGAGAACGAATGTTACAAACTGGGTATTCCGCTGCGCACGCGTCACAACGAGGTGGCACCCGCACAGTTTGAGTGCGCTCCTATTTATGAAGAAATCAACCTGGCGGTAGACCACAATACCTTATTGATGGATACCATGAGCCGCATTGCTCCCCGTCATGGTTTGAAAGTGCTGTTTCATGAAAAGCCGTTTGCCGGCATTAACGGAAGCGGTAAGCACAATAACTGGAGTCTTGCTACCGATACCGGCGTAAATCTGCTGGCACCGGGCAAAACCCCCAAGACCAACTTAATGTTCCTTACTTTCTTTGTAAATACCATTAAGGCGGTACACGATTATGCAGATATCTTAAGAGCTTCTATTGCTTCTGCTCCCAACGATCACCGTTTGGGCGCTAATGAAGCGCCTCCTGCGATCATTTCCGTATTTATCGGAAAATACCTGTCGCAGGTACTGGAAGAGGTAAAAGAACGCGTTTCTGATAAAATGGATGAGCAGGATGAAAGCATGCTGAAACTGGATATCCATAAAACGATCCCGGAATTGTTTATGGACAATACCGACCGGAACCGTACCTCTCCTTTTGCTTTTACCGGAAATAAATTTGAATTCCGCGCTGTAGGTTCTACTGCAAACTGCGCCAACCCCATGACCGTGTTAAACACCATCATGGCAGAAACGCTGAAGCAGTTCAAGAAAGAAGTAGATGCGCTGATCGAAAAAGGCGAGAAAAAAGAGATCGCCATCATGCAGGTGATCCGCGAATACATCGTTGCCAGCGAAAAAGTACATTTTGAAGGCGACGGGTACAGCGAAGCATGGGAAAAAGAAGCGGAAAAAAGAGGGTTACCCAACCTGAAAACAACACCGCTGGCCCTGGATGCCATGGTTACCGACAAAAACAAGAAACTGTTTGTTGATAACGGCATCTATTCCCTGTCTGAACTGGAAGCAAGACACGAGATCGAACTGGAAAAATACATTAAGAAAGTACAGATCGAAGGCCGCATCATGGGCGAGATGGCTACCAGCATCATCCTTCCGCCGGCGATCCGTTATCAAACGCTCCTGGCTAACAATATCCGCGGCTTGAAAGATGCGGGTCTTCCGGAAGAGGCTTACGCCAACCAGAAACAGATCCTCGATAAGATCTCTGAGCACATTAATAAAGCCAGCGACCTGGTAGAGCAAATGATCGAAGCACGTAAGATCTGCAATGCAATTGAAGATACACGTACCAAGGCCATTGCCTACGAAAGCCAGGTAAAAGCAAAATTCTTCGACCAGATCCGTTATCATGTAGATAAACTGGAATTACTGGTAGACGATAAAGAATGGTACCTGCCGAAATACCGGGAGTTGCTGTTCATGCGATAATATACCAACCTTACAGGAAAATAAAAGGCCGGCAATTGCCGGCCTTTTTGTATTGGAGGCTTTTTAGCAGATAGTGGAATTAAATTGGTGTAGCTCGTAGTGGGAATTCAACCGCGGAGTGCGCTAAGATTCACGCGAAGTTCGCTAAGAGATCCCTATAATGCGCCACTCGGTTCCTGTTGCAATCATTGTGGATTCGCGGCGTACATTGCGGTAAAATTTAACCGCGGAGTGCGCTAAGGTTCACGCGAAGATCGCTAAGAGATCTGCTATAACGCGCCGCACGGTTCTTGTTGCGATCATTACGGATTCACGGCATACGTTGCGGTGAAATTTAACCACGGAGTGCGCTGAGGTTTATTAAGTACAGTGCAATATAAACTTGCTGTTGTTATTCAGATACGACCTTCCGTACTACGTTATTGTTCTTATCCAACACATAAATGGTTCCGTTCTTATCGGCGGCTACCCCGATAGGCGCAGAGAATTTGGCATTGGTTCCAATACCGTCTGCATAACCGGAAACAGCGCTTCCGGCAAAAGCATCCACTTCCCAGGTACCGGCCCGGATCATCCGCACCGACTGATCGCCAACGGAAGGATCGCCGTTCCAGGTTCCGTTGGTACCCAAATAAAGATTGCCTTCCTCATCAATGGCCAGGCCCCAGGGATAGGCAAACTTTGCTTTACTACCCGCTCCGTTGGCATATCCCGCCACATTGGGTGTGCCGGCAATTATGGAAGAAGCCCAGGTTCCGGCAGCAAACTTCCGCACCACATGCTCGCCGTTGATCGACGCATAAAGGTTGCCCGTTTTATCTACGGCAATACCGATGGGGTAAGAAAGCCCGTCTGCAACCAACTTGCTGGAACCGCCTGCTACCGGCATACTGTAGATACTACCGGCATCCGTACAGGTATAATAAATCATACCCGTAGCTTTATTTACGGTAATGCCCCATGGACTTCCCGACCCAAACCCAAGCGTAGTGGCCGTTCCGTCCGGCGTTATCTTACGGATATCCCAGTTGCCCGGGTCAACACAATAAATATTATCATCCGCATCAATTCCCAGTCCGTAAGGCAAACTGAATTTTGCCGCCGCCCCTTTTCCATCCGCATACCCGGATACGCCAGGAGCACCGGCAAAGAGGGTTACATTACCCGAAGGGTCTATTTTCCGGATGCAATGATTACCGGGATCCGCCACATATACATTCAACGATTTATCGACCACGACTCCCAGGCTCCGGTACCAGTTGTTTACCGGATCTGAGAGATGAAACTGGGCATCTGTACCCCTGGCATTATAATACCCGGGTGTACCACTGCCGGCAAAAGTAGATACCGTGCGCAGGAACTGGTATGTAAACGGACTGGTGCTGGTTACCGCCTGTCCGTTGATGGTAACCGTCAGCGGACCGGAACCGGTTTTCTTGGGAACCAGGGCCATGATCTGGTTCGCATTTGCCCCGATCACTTTTAACGGCTTCCCGTTTATAGATACTGTAATCCGAGACGTATCGCCGGAAAAATTTTTTCCGTTGATCAGGATTTCTGTTCTGCCCGCTCCTGCTGTGGGCGTAAAACTTTCAATAGCAGGTGCACCTGAAACTTCATTGCCACCCGAATCTTTTTTACAGGCTGCCAGCAGCGCCACTGCCATCAGGAAGGAAAAAAATCTTTTTTGCATTCTCTTATTATTTAAAGCAGTCATCAATTTAAATTTATCACCAGCCGGGATTCTGTACCATACCCCTGGTTTTATCCAGGTCATCCTGGTAAATAGGAAACAGGTACATCCGGTCTGCCCAAAACCTTGTTTCCAATACATTCCGCTGATAAAAATCTGCAAAGCCAAATCCCTGATTATTATCATTGGCATTTACATTCATCCGGTAGATGGTTTGTATTTTGGGATCATTCATCAGCAGGCGGCGGATCAGGGTGTGATAGCGGTCGCCTTCAAAACAAAGTTCGATCTGCCGCTCACGGAGGATCACTTTCCGCATTTCGTCTTTATTTCCAATCACCGCGGGATACACGGTTTCCAGCCCCGGAAGTCCTGCCCGTGTACGGACCATGTTTAAATATTTCAGGATATCCGGGTTGCCGGCGTCGTATTCATTTAATGCCTCCACATAGTCTAACAGGATCTCGGCATACCGCATATGGATAAAGGGCCGGTAAGCCGCCTGGTCGTTGCGGATATTGGTGGCGGGGCTCACCGATTTCTGTACATTATAACCGGTAATATCCCTGCTGTTTACAGCTACCGCACCCGACTTCCCGGAGTAATAAAATTCAGACCTTCCCCTGCCGTCCTTGTTCTGATCGGAGGAAAAGAAATTGCGGTCGTCCGTTGTGGGGGCCGACAAGACCGGCTTTCCATTATAAGAAACCGCTGCATAAAAACGCGCTTCGCGGTTCACATACATATTGCTGTTGCCCTTTATATATCCCCTGTTGATACCATCTTTTGCCAGTCCCCACTGCGCCGGGTCATCCTGCTGGGCAAAGCCCTGCTCCGCGTAGCCCGAGTTGGGATCATCAATGGTACGGCCGTTCCGCATATAGAAGGCGTCCACGATGTTTTGTGTGGCGTTCTGCATATTGATACCGCCGGGGCCCGGAGCGCAGCGCTTTTCATGCGCCCAGTACCAATAAGCGCCCGCAAGGTTCGAAGAGAAAATGATTTCATTATTCCAGTTGGAGATAAAAATATTCCGGCAGGAAATGAGAGGGTCAAACACCGCATCCCCGTCGTCTGTATTCACATATAATTTATATGCATTCAGATCGATCACTGCTTTGGCTGCATCGGCCGCGATCTTCCATTTATTGGCATCATATCCCTGGGGAGCCAGTACCGTACCATCCGCATTCCGGAAACCGTTAAACGCTGCGTTGCCATTCCAGAGCGGACTTGCGGCCAGCAATGCCACCTGCGCCTTTGCCGCCAGGCAGGAGCCCTTTGTAGGCCGGCCGTAATCGGAAGAACGGTCCCACACTTTTGGCAATCCTTCCGCCGCCTGGTCCATCAGCCGGTTGATCTCGGCCACACAGGAATCGAAGGGCGCTCTTGTATACTTGCTAAAGTCTTCATTCAGTCCCAGGGTGTTTCTGAGTAATACGAACGGCCCATACTGCCGCAGGATATTCCAGTAAAACCAGCCTCTTAAAAAGCGGGCCTCACTTTTATACTGGGCTTTTAATTCATCCCCCATTTCGGAAGCGGGTACCCGGTCTACATTTTCTTCAAAAACAATAGACTGCCGGATGCCTTCATAAAACAGCGGCCAGTTGGGCCAGTAGTTGCTTTGCGGACTCCAGTTACCCGTGATCATTTTGCGCACGGCAACACCGGCAATACTGCAGGAGGTTTCATCGCTGGCGCCCAGCTCCTTGTAGTCGTCCGTAGTGGGTTGTATATGACTGTATACCTGGTTCAGGTAGGATTCTGCCGTAGACCGTTTCTGCCATACGATATCAGAAGTTAGCAGGTTATCCGGCTTTTTATCAAGATACTTGGAACAACTACTGAAGAAAAGTACCATACAGCAGAGCGAAAGACCATATGTAAAAACGTTATTCATCTTAATTGAGATTAGTAGTGATTAAAACTGGGCCCGGATCCCGAATGTGTACATCTGTGTGATGGGATATTTGGCACCATTGGATCCCAGTTCCGGATCCCACAATTTGAATTTGGAAAACGTAAGCAGGTTTTGACCCGACAGGTAGAAGTACAGCGAATTGAAGCCATAGCGCTTCATCTGCTCCGATGATAAATTATATCCCAGGGAAGCCTGCTTTAACCGCAGGTACGATCCGTCCTTTAACCAGCGCGAGCTCCTCAGGTAATTGTTATCGGTGACACTGGCCACCGTCAGCCGGGGATAGTAGGCATCCTGACGGGGATCTGCTGCCGTCCAACGGTCCTTTACAATGCTCATTACATTGTTGGGATACTGGCCGATCCCCGAAAACGGGATCACCCCTGCACCATCCGCCCCGGCACCATCGCCCCGTATGTACTCGCCGTTTGCCATAATGCCCACATCGGCTATACCCTGGAATAATACAGAAAGATCAAAATGCTGATAGCTCACCGTAAAACCGGTTCCGTAAAGCCATTTCGGAAACCAGGATTTACCCAGGTAGGTCCAGTCGCTGGCATTGATCACCTTATCTCCGTTCAAATCCAGGTACCGTACATCACCCGGGGCTACCACGCCAAATTGCTGGACGGGCCGGCTGCTGATATCATTCTGGTCAATAAACAATCCATCCGCTATATAACCCGTAAACTCTCCAAACATATGACCGGTTCCCCGCTGGTAGGCATATTGCCGTACCGCTTCATCCTGGAACTTTATTTTATTTACGGCATAGGTAAGGTTACCAAACACACGCAATCCTACTTTGCCAACCTGGTCATTGTATTCGATATTTCCGTCAAACCCGGTGTTGCGTCCTTCACCCAGGTTGGCGAATATCTGGGTTTTGTTGATATCATAACCGGTTATGGAAGGCACCGTTCCCCGTTGTACCAGGATATTCTTCCGGTTGTCTGCAAAATAGTCTGCCGTAATATTTATTTTTTTAAACAGGCCGATCTCGATCCCCAGGTTGGTTTTATAGGAACGCTCCCAGGTCAGGTTCTCCACACCTATAATATTTTCCGTAATGCCACCTGCCCAGCCTCCGTTCAGGCCAAACCCGGTTGCACCTCCGCCCCCCAGTTGGGTAAGATAAGGAAAGCGGGACCCGAGGATATTATCATTTCCCACGATGCCATAAGACGCGCGGAACTTTAACAGCGAAACAGCCGTGCTCAGGCCTTCAAAGAACCGTTCCTTGGAAACCACCCATCCTCCGGAGATGGAAGGAAAGAAGCCAAATTTTTGTCCCTTTTCAAAATTCTCAGAACCCGTATACCCGGCGTTGGCTTCCAGCAGGTATTTGTCTTTATACCCGTAATTGATACGCGCAGCCAGGCTCTGGTTCCGATAGGGAATGGAGCTGATCACATTTCCTGCGGTGCTCACCAGCCGGTTCCGCATATTGAACAACACCATGGCGCCGATGCGGTGTGCTCCGAAAGCCCGGTCGTAATTCAGGTTGCCTTCCAGGTACATCGTACGTTCACCGGTTGCCGCCTGCTCATACCCCAGGAATTGCTGTCCGATGCGGTTCTGCACATATACCAGCGCGCCGTTATCATCCCTTCCGGTGGCCAGATACAGGTCATTGATGCCCTTACGCCGGTTGTCAAATTCTCCATAACTGTCGAACGAAAAACGGCCATAGGCCGACAGCCCTTTGGTAATGGCGTCCAGTTTTTGTGTAAGTGTAAATACCGATTGTACCGTGGGCCGGAATTCGGTAGCGTAGCCATTATTCTGTACTTCGTTCAGCGGGTTGCTGCCGCCGTTATTGGTAGGGCCTGCCCATTTACCATCCGGGTACCGGGTAGGAAAAGCAACCGGAGTGGTGGCATAGGTTTGGTACCACAAGGCGCCCGCAGTAATACCGGGATACCGCGCATTTACCAGCATAGCGCCCAGGTTCATTTGCAAGATGGTAGACGGTGTAAGGTTTACATCCAGGTTGGTCCGGAAATCGTAGCGTTTAAATGAAAGATTGGGGTTAAAATCATTGAGCTTTTCTACCTTATAAGGGCCTACCTGGTTATAAAAAGAACCCGACACAAAATACCGCACGGTTTCACCACCACCGGATACATTCAGGTTTACGTTGGTAAGTGATGCGTACTTTTTATACACCGCATCCATCCAGTTTACATCAGGATACAGGTAGGGATCCAGCTTACTGGCTGTTTTATCGATCTGCTCCTGGCTGTAAAACGCTCCCAGTCCCATATTGGTGCGTGCCTCGTTATACAATTCCATGTAGCTGACACCATCCAGCATCTCCGGCCTTTTGGTAAAACCGGTAAGACCGGTTTCTGCCTTCAGTGAAATGCGGGGTCTTCCGGCCACACCGCGTTTTGTGGTAATGATCAGCACCCCGTTAGCGCCTTTGGCACCATACATGGCCGTGGACGAAGCATCCTTCAATAACGTAATGCTGGCCACATCTTCTGGATCGATATTGTTGAATGCCCCGCCATAGGTACTGTTTACATCATCGCGCTGTACTCCGTCTACAATGATCAGCGGAGACGTATTGCCGGTAAAGCTACCCACTCCCCGGATCGTAAACGTAGCGTTATCATAGCCCGGTTCGCCGCTCGACTGTACCGAGATGATCCCGGCTACCTTACCGGCCAGTGCATTGGTAAGATTGGGTACCGGCGTACGCATATCATTCATGTTTACAGAAGCTACGGAACCCGTAACCGTAAGCTTTGTTTGTTTTCCGTAACCCACTACCACGATGTCTTTCATGGCATCGGTCTTGGCGGTAAGCGTTACTTTCAGCAGGCCCTTATTGGGTACAACCGCCTCCTGGGGCACCATGCCTACCATCGACACATCCAGGATATCACCGGGTTTGGCATCAATCGTAAAGATCCCCATTTCATTGGTGACCACACCCCGGTTTTCTTCTCCCCGGAGCAACACCGAAACGCCGGCAATCGGCACCCCATCCACATCCATTACGGTGCCTTTCACCAGGTTACTGTCGGTATCCCTGCGTACAACCTTTATAGGTTTTTCCACATTCTTTACCGGCTCCCGGGGCTTTTCATTCAACAGGATCTTTTGCCCCTTTACCTGGTAAGAAATGTTCCGGTTTCGGAAGAGATAGTCCAGCACTGCCTCCAGCCGGGTGTTCTGAAAATCAATACTGACCTTCTCTTTGTCGTTCAGTATCTGGTTGCTGTAAAAGAATACAAGTCCGGTTTGTTTTTTTACCGACTGAAATACCTGGTACAAGGTACCGTTTTGCTGCCGTATGGTAACCGCAGACTGAAGGGAACCCTTTTGCGCATACACTGCCATACCGAGCTGCAAACAGCAACAGCAGCACAGTAAAAATTTTAGAAAAGGGGTTCTGTTAAAGTAACCTTTAGAACAATTTTTACCCATAAAATAGTTTATCTCGATTTAAGAAAAGAGGATGACAAGCGCGTTCCTCATTTCAACTACAACAAATAAATAAAACCGGGTGAAGAAAACAGCAAATAATTTCCATCTTTTTTATTTTCCAAATAGGTTGCCGGTAACATACCCTTTAAAGCAAGCCATTTATCGCAATGTAAAAACCACATGGTTGCCGGTGCTACGAACACCTGCTATTTTGTATATACAGCGCTGCAGGTTCCTGTTCCGGTGCGCCGGCTACCTTATTATTGCTGCGCGCCTTTACTGATGCGATTCTCTACGATACGGGGTCTGCCGTCTATATCGGTAGTACCATTAACCTCCGCGCTGATCACCACACCGGTATTGCGTGCCGGAGAGCCCGCCTGCAAATGCAGATCGGGTACCGTAAGATTTACCAATAGCGGATCCAGGCCATAAACCGATCCGGCATCGCCACCGCTTGCGGCCCTCCAGGCTTCCATACTTTTCAGCGCCGTTCCATTGGTGCTGTTCCAGATCCATTGCGGCGTGCCCCGGGTATAATACAGGTTATTGTCGATCATATTATCGGCGCCGGTGCCGGTATATTTATGAACGAACACATCCTCCGGGCCTGCATAAATAATATTGTTCCGGATCACATTGTTAAAGCAACGCTCCGTCAACCGGATCTCTCCTTCTATTTCGCCAAAGGCGCCTGTGGTCTTATTATTTTGAAAAAGTGTATTGTTCACTACATAACAGTTATAGGTGCCCGCTGTAGTAAAATTCAGGTAGTCACCCATATAGATTCCCGTACGCCAGTTGTTATACACAAAATTATTCCGTACGATCACCTGTTTTGTGGGATAAGCATTGTTCTCACTCACCAGCCCGATCCCCCTGTCGTTGTTATATACCCGGTTCCGTTCAACAACCGTATGGGCACCGCCGCATATATAAATGGCAATCGCTCCATAATTATTAAGTCCCCACACATCGGTGCTGTTGGCCATACTCACGTTATACAATTCATTATCGCTCACCACACCGTTACGGGCAAAATTGGTTGCCGGATCACCGCCCGGATTTAATCCACCCCCGTCTGCTATAATGATGCCGATGTTCTCTGTATTGTATACCCTATTATGGGCAATCGTAAACCCATCCACATTACCGGCCAGGGTAATATTCTCGCTGGTGCCGGTTTTTGTATCATGTACCGTACATCCGGAGATCTCAATACCCGTGATGGGCTGTGCACCGTTCCCGAGCACCAGTATGGCATGGGCGCTGCGCCAGTTTTCCAGCGTGGCCGTATGCTTAATATCATAAATATTACAATTCCTGATGGTAATGTGTTTACTGCTGCCATTGATAAGGATCCCTTCCGGATCCGCGCCCTTCACTGAAGTGGTAAGGTTGCGAATATCAAAACCTTCCATTACGATATGCTGCGTATTGGAGATGGTTACCAGCGCTTCCCAGCCGTTTACGCTGATCCTGCTACCGTCAATAACCGGGCGCGCTTCACCGGCGGCCTTCAGCACCACCGGCATCCCCGGAATGCCGGAGCGTGTAAAGCTGATCTTTTCATAATAAATGCCTCCCCGCACCTGTACCGTATCTCCCGCTACCACTTTTGCCAGGGCATTATTGATGCTTTTCCAGGGAGCCTGCGAACTTCCATTGGCAGCATCATTGCCATCGGCAGCCACGTAGTACGTGTGTGCAGGAGGTTTCCCGTTCCCGTTGTTTTTCAAATCCTGGAACGAAGGCTTACCGCAGGCAATCAAAACAGTCATCACCATCATGCATAGTAATCCGTTTCTTTTTGTTGTCCGTTTCATACTTGTTGATATTTCACATGGAAGCACCGCGCTTCTTATTCAATAACAACTTTTCTGAAAAACGGGTGAATGCCATCACCGATTGGTTTTACATCTTCGGCAAACAGTCGCAAAAATCAGGTTGCCACACCGGGCTCCGGTCAGGAACCTGGCCAGGAACGCTACATGCTAATAAATATGCAAGGTATGACCCGAATAATGGTATTTGATGCCAACGGTCGTTTTCAGATCTTCCAGCAGCTCCGGAAGATTGTTTTTATCCATTACACCGGAAACTGATTTGCCGGAGAGCGCGGAATTATCAACGGATATGGCCACACCATAGGATCGCGCCATCATCGTAACCAGCTCATGAAACGGAAGATCATGGAAATAATATACGCCTTTTACCCAGGCCGCCACATCATCGGTATCCACTTCCTCTATCTTAAATCCGCGGGATGTATTGTAAACCGCGGCATGCCCCGGTAACAGGGGTTGTGTTGCTCCTCCGGGCGTTCCTGTAAGTACTTTTCCTTCGATCAGCGCCGTAGATACGGTTCCGGCCTTATAGGTATTTACATTGAATTCCGTACCTACCACTTCTACTTCAGTAAGGGGGGTGTGCACAATAAAAGGATGCTTATGATCCTTGGCCACTTTGAAATAGGCTTCCCCTTCCAGGTATACATCCCGCGTTTGTCCCCAAAAGCGAAACGGGAACCGGAGCTTTGAATCGGCGTTCAGGGTTACCACTGTTCCATCTGATAAATGAAGCGTATAGTTTTCTCCTCGGGGTATCGACAACAGGTTCACCGCCGTATCTGCCGAGCGGAAGTTCAGGCTGTTAGAATCCAGGTTTAATACCGTTTGCCCCATCTGCATGGCTTCCGGTGCCCGGTTCAGATCGATCGATTCCCCGGATCCAAGCCGGAGACTGACCGCATTCCGGTTTTCACGGATCAGGGAGGCAATGGCCCCGGTATCGGTGATCTTTTTTTCTTTGAATAAATAATAGGTTCCAAAAACAAGCACCAGCAGCGCTGCGGCTACCGAAAGCATCCTTCGTATAGTACGACCACCGGAGGTTTTAACCGGTAACACCGGCTGCATCCGCTCTTTCAGACTCCGGAGCTCCATTTCCGGATCCAGGTTCTTCAGGAACTGCTCCATCTCCGGTGTTTGCCCTTCGCGCTCCAATTGTTCCCAGATCTGCTTTACAGAACCGTCTGTATGAAGTTTCTGACGGAGCAGCACGGCATCTTCCGGACTGATGGTTCCCGTCAGATGCTCCAGATAGAGTACCAATATTTTATCGTAATCAATGGTCATGCTCAAATAAATACAACAAAAACCCAAACCGGGTTAATTATTTTTTTCCGATCATTCCTAATCTTAACGTTTTTAAGGCACTTTTCAGGTGGGTCTTCAGGGAATTTACACCAATTCCCAGCTCCTCCGCAGCCTCACTATACTTCTTTTCCTTAAAATATACCATGGTGAGCGCCGCCTTTTTCTGCCCCTTCATATCCGCCAATAAGGACTCCAGCCGGTCCTGGTGGCCGGTCATATCTTCCGGTTCTTCGGGTTTCTGAAGCGACGCACCCTGAAACCGGTTAAACATCTCCGCCCGGGCATCCTTCACCTTCCGGCTTTTGATAAAATTCAGACAGCGGTTTTTTACGGCAAAAAAAAGATAGCCTTTCACATCTTTGTGGAAATGCTCATACAATTTTTTTTCCCATATATCCAGGAATAAGGTCTGCACCAGGTCCTTGGCCTCGTTTTCATTTCTCAGGAAGAAAAAGGCATTTGCACAAAGGACCTTAAAATATTTTAAATAGAGTTCGTCAAACGCAGCATTGTCGTTCTCTTTTAACCGGTCGATCAATAAAATGTCCTGCTGCTGCGACATAAAGCACATTGGTTTAAAAACGACCGGAGCCCTGCCCGCGCGCAGTTCTCATTTTCATATAGCACGATTCCATCTGCTACAATACTACTGCCCTGTTCAGGAAGGTCCGGATGCTGTTTTACAATCTGTCTCCCCAAATATAATATAAGATTTCATCAAAAATCTTACTCCGGCTATGCAATCGTTTCCACCAGTTCCAATTGGCAGTGAATTCAACAGTGCAACCTGTGCACGGAAGCCTGCCGCATGGTATCCTTCAGGTATAGAGCCGACGGTATCCCTGGGGATACCGGGGTTTTGGCATTTTATTTACAATGTATATTTACGGGAGAAGTCGGATACCGGAAATGACTAGGTAGATCCGGAAATTGTTTGAACTTATGGCGGCTCTATTAAAACCACGCTTTGACGGCACAAAGTTAACTGGACTGCCCCCGTTCAAAAATACCCATTTTAGGGTATTTTTGGTTAATGTCCCTTATTTGTCCCAGCACCTCTGTGCCAGATCTGTATGCCCGTCGTTTTCCCAGGATATTTTATGGGCTGCAAGCCGTAAACAAAACAGCGTGATCAAAACACATGAAAGACAGGGCTATCCGGCCTCAGGCCTGCCGATACTAAGTTGCCCGGAGGCGGTACCCGCCCGCCCTTCCGGCATATTGCGGTAATGCGCTTTTATGAAACTTCCCCCGAACCGTTTGGCAAAAAGGAGTGCTTCATGGCATCCCATTCGCTTTTTAAAATACTGTAACAACAGGTATTGCGCCGGTACCCGTCATACATCACGGTATGCTCCCGGAGCACCCCTTCAAACCGGCCGCCGATCTTTTCGATAGCCCGCCTTGACCGCAGATTCCGTTCATCGGTCTTAAATTCCACCCGGTGGGCCTGCAGCACATCAAAGGCGTATTGAAGCAGCAGGTATTTACACTGGCGGTTTAAACCGGTTCCATGAAACCGGTTCCCGATCCAGGTAGCGCCAATCTCCAGCCGGTCGTCTTCGTTTGATATATTCAGGAATGCAGTAGTGCCGGCATAGCACTGCTCCGGTTTACTATAGATACTAAAGGCATATCGCGTTTTCTGATCGCTGAGCGCAACGGCCTTCGCAATATATTCCGTCAATAATTCCTCCGTATAGATCGGTTTGGGTGAAAACTGAAGCAATGCAGGATCTTCTGTAGCAATGGACAGCAAATGACCGGTATCTTCCACAACGAGCGGTTGTAAGATCACCACTTCATTTTCCAGAACGATCCTGTTTGAAAATATAAAATTCATAAAAACAGTTTTTAAACCTGCTGCAACATTACGCCTCCATATCCGTAAATCGGGCCTTCAGATACAGACCGGATAAGTGCTCAAGTCCTGTCACAAAATACAACATCCGGATCAATATTACTGCCGCCAACAGCTCCCCGTAGCTATTCCTATCAGCCGGCAGCCGGAGCAGGCACAGGGCGCTGCCTCGTTGTAATGCTGCCTGCCGTATATTTTTTACACCCCGGCAGTTTTATTTTTCAGATCCCTTGCCCGGGTTTCAAAATCCGTTTCCGGCACAAACGGGTTTACCACTTGCTCAAAAAGCTGCATTAATGCCGCCGAGTGCGGATGACTTTTTTTAGCGTGCAGGTCGTAGTGCACCAGCCGCGTCCATACAAGAGCCTTTAATACGCTTTTATCTGCATTCCATATAAGCGCCTCCACCATTAAACTGCGGCCGGAAAAGGCGGTTAATTGCGTTTGAATCACAATTTCTTCCATGAGATCGGCAGGAACCAGATAAGCGATCTGTGTTTGCGCCGATACCCAGCCCAGGCCCTCTTCCCTTGCAATCTTATAAATATCCAGGCCGTAATGTTCCTGAACCTGGTCGCCCCGCGCCGTCATCACATAATCCATATACCTCGAATTATTCAAATGATTGAACGGATCACAATCATGAAAACGCACTTTCATCCTGCTTTCCAATAACTTTTCGAATAGTACCATTAAACGGTTTTTAAAAATATACCGATCAGTATATTTATGGTCAAAAAAATCATACGCTTAAACCCCGGATCATTTCCTCCAGGTAGTCCATCGCTATCTTTAGCTCCGTAGTCCGTTCCGTAACCTTCGCCTGCATAAAGGCGCCTTCAATCAGGGAAATCAGGACCACTGCCACCTGGGTTGGATTGGTGCCCGGTTTTATCTCCCCCCGGTCAATGCCTCGCTTTACCTGGTTCTCTATGGCCTTTTTCCAGAATGCCAGAGCACCGGCTGCTTTTTTTCGCAGCAAGGGATGGGTATCATCTGCTTCTGCTGCGGTATTCAGGATCGGACAGCCCGATCGTAAAAACGGTACTTTCAAATAATTGCGGTATGTATCCGGGTACACCAGCAACCGTTCAATGGCATTATCCGTAGCTTGTATTTTCGCTTTCAGATACGCCGCAACCCGGTTGTAGTTATAATCGAAAACGGCCAGGGCCACCGCATCTTTATTTTCAAAATTCCCATAAATACTGCCCTTTGTCAGCCCCGTTGCATCGGTAAGATCTGCAAGAGAAGTTCCGGCATACCCCCGCTCGTTAAAAACGGAAGCCGCTCTTTCAATGATCCACTGCCGCGTTCGCGCCGATTTTGACAAGATTTGCATAGTTGCCACAAATATACAAAATATACCGATTGGTATATTTATTATACGCACACATGTTTTGTTCCATTCAATATCATTCAGGGATGCGCTGCAATATCGTTACCGGTCATGGGGTAATCACCACCGTTGCTCCGTTACAGGGATTGTACACCTGCAGGTCATCGTTAAATAAGGGCCGGATGTGCAGGGTTACCAGCTGCCGGTACCCTACGCCTGCGGTATCTGTAAAGTGGCCCTCAAATGTTACGACGGCCGTTCCAAACGCATTGCTGCGGTTATCGATGATAGAGGCCGCTTCAAAGGTGTTTATATCCCGCTGCCCGTCTGTTACCGCCTTGGGCAATACCAGCGGCCTGTTCTTGTAATACAATTCAAAATGCCGGTAGGTGCCCACTGAAAAATTGCTTTTTTTAACAAAATACAGTTTCCAGTGATGCACCCTGTTTTCCATAAGCAGTGTTCTCCGGGTACCATAACAGGAGTATAACCCTGTTAAAAAACCTGCTAACAGCAAAAGCGCCGTGCCCCATTTCCAGCTCATTGGAAAATTTTCTTTTGTTGTTTGATCTGGTCCAGCAGGGTGCCGGAGCCTTCTTCCCGCAATATGCAGCAGCCATCGGCATCCGTTACCAGCAACCCGGGAAGAAAAACAGCTTCCAGCGCTCCGGTACCAGGCCGCTGCAGCCATTCGGGCCCGCCGGGATCTTTTACATAAATATTCATTCCCATCATACTGATCAGTACCGTATCTTCTTTCAATGCACGCACAAAGACCTGCATCGCATCCGCCAGGATCAGGTGTATTTCGCTATGCCCATCCAAACAAAGCAAGCCATTCCCGGGCCGGGCCCAAACCAGGTCTGCCGTTACCCGGCCGCCCATATAATGCCGGTTACCCGATAGACATATACGCGGACATTGCAGATCTCCATGTACAATAAGGACCGGGGAACGGGCCGTATCAAAAACAATCAGGTGTGTATTCAGCCGGAGGTTTTTCAAAAAGATAAAACCGAGTACGCATATTCCTTCCGGTCCGCCACCCGTCCATGCCAGCTGATCTGCAACCACATCTTCCTCTGCCAGAAGAAAAAAACCGTTGTCCTCAAAAAGTGGAAAATATTGTTCATCATACAAATCGTAAAGCGGGCCCATACCGGGAATATCATTTACCACCGGTAGCCATGCACCGGCCTGCTGCCGGTTAATCAGTTTAAAACGGATACCACTATAAAACACCGTAGCAGCTGTTGGTATTGCACCAGCGGCTACCTGTTGTTGTTTTTGCCGTTGGGTTGCCGTTTCCGACAGAAGCGTTTGGGCCACCACCAGCCCGCTGCTTAACTCAGCGGATGAGGGATAGATATGCGTCATAGCATGCGCCAGGTGTGCCCGCGCCTCCTCGCGGATGTTTCCCGGATGCTCCGTGTGGGCGGCAATCTCCGTCATCAGGAACAGGTAAGTTGCCTGACCGGTATCATTATTATCAAGCAGGCAGGCATCCAGAAGGTGAAGCGTATATACAGTGGGCTTTCGACGCAGCGATGCTATCAGCTGTTCTTCATACCCCTCCCCCGAAAGGGATTCTAAAAAAGCACCCAGCGGTCCCGGCCCGCCATAATCCATATCCGGGCTGTTTTCTATAAGCATAAAAAGCGGTTCCAGGGCGTCACCGGGTGTTTCCAGCCGCTCCAGCATCCCGCACAGTTCAGCAGCAGGATCTATAAAATCGTACTTATCGCCGCTCTGCCAGGCCTGCCGGATATGGACATTCAGTTGTTCAATAACCCAACGGATCGTTGCATGCATGTTATTTGTTTTTAAAACCGTTCGATACGGTGCATTGTTTTTATATTACTACCAGGGTTTGTCGTTAATATGCGCCCCTGTTCCGGCTCCGCATCTTCCGCAAAACCGTGTGGGAGCCTAGCTGGTTTGCTGGTACGGGAATTCCCCGTTCCATAGTGTCCATCCGGCTTCTTCTTCCAGCAGCGCCATTAGCTCCTGTTCATCCAGGATGAATTTTGTGGCGCTTTCCCGGTTATAGACCGTCGTTAGCCGCTGCCACTGCCGCTCTTTCAGGTAGGGCCGGTGTGTACGCAGGAAGCGCTGCAAGTCTTCTTTAAACCCTTTCGTCGGCAATAAACCATAATCCTCAGTATCCACCACTGTAACAGCTTCCAGCATGGTCCGGAAAATAAAATCCTGCAGGTTCCTGGCTAAGTATGATGCACGGTTAGCATCGTGCCAAAATAATACGACCGGGATGTCATCGGCCGTTTTTTCGGTTACCAGAAAACAATAGA
The DNA here is from genome assembly GCF_021044425.1 of Niabella pedocola. Lineage (GTDB taxonomy): Bacteria > Bacteroidota > Bacteroidia > Chitinophagales > Chitinophagaceae > Niabella > Niabella pedocola. The sequence continues at coordinate 681,197 of NZ_JAJNEC010000007.1, forward strand.
GGTCACCGGCGCCATTGCCGGCAAAAGGTACAAAAAGCAGTCCCGGCCGGATGCGCATCCAATAGTCCGGATCGGCAAACTCCTCCATCTGGCTGCGGATGTCATCAAGCGGCATCAGTTCAAAGTCGTTGGCAAAGAGTAAGAGTGGCGGATCCTGGCGCAACAAAGGATATTGCCGGCTGATCCAATCCGGCCCTGCGGTGCCCCAGTTCAGCATCCCATCGGCATAAAGCCGGTGATACAGCTCCGGGTAACGGAAATGGAATTGTTGTTCGAGTTGTTGCAAATCTGTCATACGCGCGTTCGGTTTTGCAGACTGTTATTTTATTTAAAATTGTGTCCGCCTTATTACAGAACCAGAAAATAGCAAATCAAAATTCAAGGCAGAACTGCTCTCCTTAGTTAATACCTGCCTGTTCCGGAACTGGTTGCTGCCAGTAAACGCTGCCCGGGTGCGCTGGGTGTAGTATACTGCAGGTAAACCAATCCGGAACCAGACCAGGGATCCTTCACCTGCAGATAACTCAGGTGTTTTGCTTTATATTTCCGGACAAAAGGAGCGGTCAAAACGATATCCAGCGGCCCACCGGCGCTCCAACGGCACACGGTGCGGATCCGGTTACCGGCCTCCAGTTCTGCATTCAGCACAACGGCCAGCACTGGTGTAAGCTCCCCAAGCAGCTGCAGGGTATGCTCAATCAGCCATTCTCTTGTACACATCCCACCCGGCAGGCAGCCGAGCAGTTCGTATTGTTTTCGCTTTTTTTCGAAATGATCGCTGAAATCACTGTCGAGATCGCGATACGTATATCTTTTCATTTTTCCTGTTCGTAGCTGGGTGGTATCCCGTCGGAACGTATCCGGGGTAGCGTTTCTTCGCGGATCTCCTGTTCCCTGATCCGGATCCACCCGTTTTTTTTATATGTAAATACGACGATCCGGTTAATGGCCGACCAGTCTGCACCCCGGATCACCACCGCCAATTCATCACCGGGCAGCCGGTTCACATTTCCGATGTTTGCCCCATAATCCAGTCCGAGCACATAAAACTGACCCTGGTTCAATACCAGCGGGCGAAGCCCCGGAGCCACGAGCTGCAGCAGCGGTTTTTTTCGAACAACGGCTGCGATAAGGCTGTCGTACTCCAGCATGGTATCCATCAGTATCGGTTGCCCATCTATGCTACTGGCAAAGCGCACACAAAGCGTATCGGCTTGTCCGTCGCCATTGTAATCACCGATAATCCCCTGCGCTGATTCCGCCTCCCATACATCATCAATGCGATAAATGCCGTCCTGCTTTACAAGCCGGATATACCGGGCGTAAGACTCCCGGCTGCCGCTTTCGGTAAACTGGGCCGTTACCCATATGGTGCCTCCTCCGGCTGCAAAAAAACGGCAATTTACCGTTATATGGTTCCAATCCTGTAAAGGGATCAGAAAACCACCCGGAAGGTAGGATCGCCTGCTGGTGTAGCTCCTCCCCCACTTTGCCTCCAGCTCGGCGGGGCTCATTCCATGATCAAATTCCGAATGTATCAGATCGCTTTTAAAACGGGCATAACGCCGGGTCGTCAACTGCTTCATGGTGACACGGCTCTCAAAATACAATTCCAAACGGGCCTGCAACCATGCCGCGGTCCGGATACCGGACTCCCTTTGTGCAAAAGCCCCTGTAAACAAAAGCAGACTGCATAAAACGAGTAAGCTCGCCCTCTTCATATGTTCCGGTTTAACAGCATTTGTATTTAAAATTCAAGAAAGCATTTTCAACAGATGGGTAATACCATACAAAGATGTTGCCCCCATCGATTGAAATCCAAATAATTACATCCACAAACAGTCTACAAAACAAAAAACCAGGTGTCTACATTGCGTCTACAATAAAAAATATGGCCCAACAAAAAATTATCTTTACCACAGCTGAAACAACCGGTTCTACAGGATTATTACAGGAGCCCGCTGTATTAGAAGGAATTGGAACAACGTTGACGATCATTTTATTTAATAATATGGAAGAAACAATAAGCAACCTCTTTGCGGCTATTGAAGCTGCTACCCGCACTGCCTTTACGGAACTGATAAACCGGAGCGATAAGGAAAGGATCTATTCATTTGCCCTTTACAGTGATGAAGATGCGGTTACGCTCTGCCCTGCAGCCAATACGCTGGAGTACCTGGAGAAAGCTGCCGATACAGACGCCCTTCCATATTATACCTTTGAACCGGTAGAATGGAAATACGAAATGGAAGGTGCGGCCGCTGCTTTTGATGCCATCAGCCGCCAGTTATGGCAGATAAACCAACAGCAGGCGCAGCCCTTTGGAGAACAACTGCAGGAAATTTGCGTAGCCGTTTTACTGCGCTTGCGCAACGAGGGCTTTTTTGATACCATGGCCGGGCGTGAGGTATTCCTGCTGTACCATATAAGCGACTACGATTGGGCACCGGGAGTACCGGAAAAGATCGTAACGCAGTTAAATGATAACACTTACCGGCAGCAATACCTGAACTGGATACAGACATGGAACTGACAAAAAAGAGGCCGGCACGCTGGCAACACGCTTTTTCCATCAGCGGACGGCATGAAGAATTCCCGTAGTTTGAGCAGGAGGAAATTACGCGTTCATACACCGATTAAATGCACAACAAAAGTTCTTTTCCTTATATCTATGCCGGTTTTCAGATTTTTGCTTCAAAGGAACCCTGGAACCGGAGCAACTGAACTTCGCGCTAAAAAGCCATGCAGTAACTGCGGCCTGCGGTTCTGCCGTAGCATCGTCTTCACTTATGATTGCACCGCGTTTCCCGGCAGGGATCTGCGAACCGCAATCAACCGTTGGAGTGCAATTTCAGCCGCCCGGGTGACCGAGGTGTTATCATAGGTTGCAACGGCATTCAAAATAATTCAGGGATGAGCTGCAGCATGTTCATTGCTTCGGAACAGGTATCTGCTTTATATCATTAAACAATTGAATGAAATAAAGGGGTGCTTAAAAGCGGCTCCGGCAATTATTTTTCATCAGGAACGATAAAGCTACCATGAAATTCTGTTCCCGGGTGTAAAACCCGGCATATTTTTTAAAAAACTACACATAAGTGGGGCAGCCGGTAGCGTTACAGATCCCTGTCGCATCTCCCGTGCCGGGAGGTCAGAGGAATCGCATTCAACCACTACACAAATGTGTAGAAATCACCAGTAAGAAAGCGGCTGTGTTTGTTTTCATAACCGGAACCGCTGTCCCGGTCTTTCTTTGTCTGCATTTTTAATTATCTTTCAGAATGGAAGCAGATCATACCGTACCCCATAATGGGACCAGCGTAATAATTGATTTTTTGATGACACAAAGACTGTACCCATGGGCATAGATGTGCAGGATTTTTTTAAGCCGATTCATTTTAACGAACATCTTGCAGAGGAAGATTATGAGAAAGTACGTCCCCTGATCGATTTTGCGAAATCGATCAGCCAGGTCACTTACCAGAGTGTGTACCTGGTAGACTATTACAAGAGGGGCTTTATCTATGTATCCGACAATCCGATTTTTCTTTGTGGTAACACACCCCGGCAGGTACTGGAAGACGGGTTTCTGTATTACCTGAAACATGTTCCGCAGGAAGACCTGGAACTGCTTTTAAAAATCAATGAAGCCGGCTTTGCATTTTTCGGCAATCTGTCGAAAGACGATCGTCTCAAGTTTTCCATCTCTTATGATTTTCATCTTAAACAGCCCACGGGGAACCTGTTAATGATCAATCATAAATTAAAGCCATTGCTTTTAGACCAGCATGCCAATCCATGGATCGCACTTTGCCTGGTATCCCTTTCCTCCCATACAACATCCGGCCATATCCGGTTTAAAAGTAAAGAACTGAAACAGGCCTTTGAATTCAATCTTGCAACGGATACCTGGGAAGCAATGCCCATCATCCAGTTAAACAAACGCGAGCGGGAGATCCTTATCTATTCCGTTCAGGGATTTACGATGGAGCAGATTGCATCCAAAATCTATGTAAGCATCGATACTGTAAAATTTCACAAGAAGAACTTATTCGCCAAACTGGGCGTGAAGAACATTACGGAGGCTACGGCGGCAGCTATTGACCAGGCGTTGATTTAAGTGTGCCATCGCCCCCGCCCCTTCTCAACAGCACCTGATGCGGCAATTTGATTTATTAAATAAATGGGCTAAATAAAAAGGCTGTCCCGGGAGACAGCCTTATATAAATCAGATAAACGATCATGTTAATCGCCGATGCGCCCGGTAATGCAGACATTGCCGCTTGCATCTACCGCGTATACTTCCACACTGTTTGCAGTCATCGACTTTATCAGCAGATAGTCTGTTTTCAGAAAATTAATCGTTGCATTCGGTCCGTTCAAGAAATAGTCTGCCGGTGTTAATGCAGTAGTGGGCTGCCAGTAGATCAAACCATCGCCTACCACCGTATTTACATCCAGCGGCACAGCATTGGCCGGAATCGGGAAGGTCGTATAAAATTCAATCACGATCGGATTGAGGGTCGGATACGTCCGTGTAATGGGTGTATTGGATTTTACCACATTAAGGCTGCCTCCCCATGAATAAAATCCGGTACGGCTTCTGATGGAATCAGTAGCAAAACTGGCTTTCAGCCGCACTTCCAGATCTCTTCCAAAAAGGGAGGTTTGAGTAAAGATATTGCCGGTATTGCCCGGTGCATTGAGCAGGTCGAGTGCCCATTTCATTTTATCGGAACTGGCACGGAACAGCTTCATGATGGCCCCTCCCTCCGACTGGTAAATATTCCCTTTGCGGAAAGGCTGAATGGTGATCGAATCCGCCGTTACATCCAGTACTTTAAAGAAGAAATCCGTAATGGCTGTATTTGCCGCGGTATATGTTTGCGAGATATATGAAAACGTGGAGAAGGATAACAACGGCACTCCGGTACTTGCAGACAATACAAACTTGGAACTTTGTTTATCTTTTGAAAACAGGGTCCGGGTAGTTACATCCCCGGTTAATGTATCAAACTTTAATAACACCGGCATGGCGGTCCTTACATTCGCATTCAATCCCTGAACCATCATCACCCAGCCTTGCGTGGTATCATGCAACGCCTTTTTGAGATTGCTCTGAAGCGCTGCGATCCGTTCTTTCGAAACTGTTCCATCCAGCGGTAAGTCGCTTTTCTGGCAGGATCCGAATCCCAGCACCAGCAGCAACGCAAAGGCTCCCAATAGTATATTCTTTCTTTTCATTACGTTCTTTTAATAATTTTTATTGAAGTGCAATGGCCGCAGAATCCAGGTAAACTTTCATCTGGTGCAGATCCATACCCATGTCCAGGTATTTTTTGTAGATCATATCATACTTGGTACGCAGTTTGGCATTTTTGGCTACGATCTTCATAATGGAATCTTTTGAAAAACGCAGACAGGCTTCCACCGTTGTAGCAAAATCCTCCTCCGGCGCATAGCCGCCGTAGTTCCTGAAAAAACCATCCAATTGCGCCTGTGCATCCGTTCTGCTGGCATACCCGGGTGTACCATAGTAGTCGCCCCGGGAAACACGGTCATATTCATACCCTCTACCATATTTATGATCCATCTGGTGGGCATGCTCATGGAAAAGGATACACATATGCTCGCGGACCATATTCCGTACGGTACCGATGGCCGCTCCAAAATTCATATTGTCCACGGCCCCCATACCCAGTCGGTAAAACTGGCCATTTAAGCCTGCGCCGGCTGCCCCGCCGGAAGAGATGCTGTTAAATTTAATGGCACTTCCCACTACCAGGAATTCGATGGGTTTTTGCTCTGCCCAGAATTTGGGGAAGCGCTGCTTCAATGGTCCCAGCCACATTTTCCGTACCACGGTATTGGTATATGCCAGGGCCTGGCTATAGGATGTAGGCGTAAAGAATGTAGTAGGATCAATGATACGGGGGGTAAACTGGTAAAACACCTTTACCCCATAATCCCTTTGCACCGTATCAATAATGGAATCCAGCGGATTTTTAACGGTCGATTTAATTTCTTCCAGGTAATCCACAGGGGCCTCCCGCTCCAGCGCGCGCTCCTTCTTACAGCTGAAGGTCAATATCAGCGCCGTGCTCATTAAAAACAAAAGCGGCCCGTAATATACTTTTTTCATAATGCGATGTATTATATGATTCAGATAATCGTTGTTTAGCGTGGGTTTAATTGAATACCCGGGTTTCCAAGCTGCTCGGTAAGCGGAATCTGCAGTGCCTTTTTCAGATCGGTTGCGTCAAGCTTTGCGGCCACCGGCAATCCCCGTCCCAATACATGCTCCACCGGAATGTTCAGGCGTTTCACATCAAACCAGCGGAACCCCTCGTTTAACAATTCTTTTCTTCGCTCATCCATAACCAGTTTCAAAAGCGTTTCCCTGGTATAATCGCTTTCCTGCAGCGGCGCATAGTTGGTATACCGGGTACTGCGTAAGGCATTGACATCTGCCAATGCATCACTAACGGTACCACCGTCGCTTCTTAACACGGCTTCCGCCCGGTTCAGCAACACCTCTTCAGTGGTGAAATAAGCGGCCCGTACAAAACTATTCGGGTTGTTCGGCTGCGTATTATATTTGGTGCACACCGCCTGGTTATCGATCACCGTACCTACGCTGATCAGGATGCTGGCCCTGCGGTCAACGGACGTATACATTTTCCGTACGGAATCCGAGGGAAAGAACCCACAAAGGGTATAGCCGGTGGGGGTCAGAAAGGTAAGTCCTCCCGCATATACGCTCATCAGGATGTTCGGATGCGTAGGAGGATCCATAAACATGGTTGCATAATACTCCCGGTTAAACTGGCTCATCAGTGCAAGGTCGGCCTGCAGATTCCGGGTAATACGGCCTTTTTCTGCTATGACTGCATCCGCATATTTCACCGCCTCATTCCATTCGCCCTTGTAAAGCTTTACGCGCGCCATAAACGCATTGGCCGCTGCCAGGGAAAAGTGGTAAGGATTTTTTGAAACCGCATTGCCGCCTTTTTTCAGCTGCGCAATTCCTTCAACACCGTCCTTTTCAACCTGGTCATATACTTCCTTAATTGTGTTGCGTTTTACGAGTGCTTTATTTTCCTGGCTTACTGCAGTAATAATGCCTACACCCAGGTCCTTGTCGGCGGTAGCTGCATTATAGTGCTGTCCAAAAAGATTTACCAGCATGAAATGACAGTAAGCACGCAACATCAGGGCCTCTCCCATTACCGCTGCTTTCTCCTGCTCTGTTCCACGCTCGGAGCCCATCACCCCTTCGATCACAAGATTGGTACGGTAAATTTTTGCGTAAAATTCGTTATAGGCATTTTCCGGACCGGTTGAAGGAATGTTCTGCGGATAATCATCCTTGTACAAATACATCGGCAAAAAGCGGTCGTTGATTGAAGCCTGTGCCAGGGTGGCATAGTACTGGTAATCGTCCGTTAATATATCGGTAAACATTTCATGGCGCAGCGGATACGCATCGGTTAATACCTGCGCAAATTGCTCCGTGAGTACCGGCCTTACCCTGTTATCGTAAGGCGTGTCCAGGAAACGCTTACACCCTGCAGAAAAAAGCAATGCCAATAATAAAATATAAGTAAATCTGGATTTCATATTTTCTCTTATTAAATAGTCTAAAATTGCGCTAAGATTCTTAAGGAATAACTTTTAGGATTTGGCAGCGCCACACCCGTGATCAGGCTTTCCGGATCGATTCCACGCAGTTTTTTATCGGCCCAGAAATAGATATTGTTCGCGGATGCAAGGAAGCGCAGGCTTTTTACCACATGCGTACGGTTCAATACTTTTGGATTCACATCGTACGAAAGCATTACCTCACTCAGTCTTAATAAATCGGCCTTGGCCACCATTACAGTACTCCGGTTATAGGCAAACTCATTCAAGGAACCTGCGGAACCCAGATAAGCAGATTGCACATTGGAAACCAATCCGGGGATATTGGTGATCAGCTCATCACCGGAGGATCTCCAGCGGGCATCGATATCCTGGGCCACCGCCTGCGCATCTGCGTAGGTACGCTGTACCATAGGATTTCTGAATACCTTATTGCCATAACTATATGTAAAGAAGATCCGGAGCTCGAAAGGTCCATATCCAAAGGTATTGGCGAAAGAACCGGTTGTGGTGGGCTCTCTTGGTCCCATATAAGAAACCAGCGAATCATTGGTAAGCGAGGATACGATCATGTTTACAGAACGGCCGGTATTGCCAATGCCAAAGGTTGGCTGCCCCGAAGCATCCAGTCCTGCGAAATTATACGCATACAATCCATATAGTGGTTTACCAATTACGCCATAGCCCGTAGGCTTGGTAACGTTCACCAACAGCGGCGATTGTAACACTCCGTCGATCATGGTATTTTTCACATAGCCGTAAATAAGCGTGGTACCCCAACGCAGCTTGGAATTGTTCAACCAGTTGATTGCATTAAATGTCAGATCCACACCCTGATTCTTCATCGAAGCCCAGTTAATGGCCTTGCTGGCAAAGCCTTCCTCAAAAGGCATGCTGCTGGGCGCCACCAGGTTCATATTTTTACGGGTATAGTATTCAGCCACCACGTTATAGCGTTTCAGGAACGACACATCCAGTCCCACGTTTGTAACGTAATCCTTTTCCCAGGCCAGGTTGTACAATTCGGGAGAATAGATGCGCAGACCAATCTGGCTGTTTATATCATCGATCCGAACGGCATTTACAAATTGACCATTCAGCATCGGGGAAGTATTGTAGGCATTTCCTCTTAACGCATAACTTGCCCGCAGGGTAGCATGATCGAAGATACGGCCCAGGTTGGTATTGGTAAAGAAGGCTTCCCGGTCAATATTCCAGGACACACCCACATTATAATTGGGCAGGAAACGGGAACGGGTAAGGGTTCCAAAAATATTGCTGCCGTCCGAACGGCCCATCAGATCCAGGTTATACCGGTTCTTTAACGTATACTGGATATTTAAAAAACCGCCAACGGCCCTTTCGTTTACATAGGCTTCTTTGTAATAACGTTGATCGTTCAGGATTGCGTATTTCATTGCCAGCTGTGTTGGAGAAATGATCTTTCCTCCGTAATACAAGTATCCATAAGCCCGGGTACTGTCGCTGGTATAATTGTTGGAACGGATTTCCATACCACCAAAGAAGGTTACGCGATGATCTTCATGAAAGCGTTTTACATAATTCAACGTGGCCCTGCCATATAATTCCATGCCGCGGCTGCTATACCGGTCCAGCAAACCACCGCGGGGAAGAATCGTCTCCGGAATCGACAAAGGATCCGTGGGATCTTTAAACAGGTAGGGGTTTGCAGTTCTTACCGGATCGGGATAGGTAGTACGATAGGTAGCTGCCACATTGGAATATTCGGTCATTACGTGGCTGATTTCTGCAATATTCTTTCTTGCCGACATCAGTACTTCAAACGTAAGGTCCTTGGTAAATTTATAAGTGGGCTTTACCGTAATCGCCACACCCTGCGCATTCACCTTGGTGAAATTTTCGTTCAACTCATCCAGGATATTAAACGGCGCATAATTTCTGCGGTAATATTTGTAACTGCCATCTTCATTGTAAGGCGTCATTGCCCGGCTGGTGTTGATGGCATAAAGGGTGGGGTTCAATTCAAAAGGGCGGGATACCTCACCGTTGGGCTCTGTACTATTATAAGTACCGGGTGCCATCTGGTTCCTGAAGTTGGCCGCCAGATCCACATCCAGGTCCAGCTTACTCGTAAGGTTGATAATGGTACGCAGATCCGTTGTATACCGCTTCAAATTATAGCCGATGGAGGCACCGTTATCTCCGGCATAACTTCCCGACAGATAATAGGTAGCTTTTCCGCCGCCACCCGATAAGGAAAGCGAATGTTCCTGCGTGATGTTATTCTTGAACAACACATCAAACCAGTCGGTATTCCGGTAGGCAGCATCATTTACTTCTTTATTGAACTGGTCTTTACTGATCAGGTTCTCGGCATACCGGAAATACGGATCAGTGAAGGCGCCCGTTGAGGTAGGATAGTTTAAAACAGAAAGATACCCGTAGTTATAAAGGTCCCGTGCCAGGTCTATCTGCTGCTTGGAGTTCATCAGGTTAAAGCGGGTAATATCCGGCTTCAAACCCACGCTCAGCGCAGAGCTCAGGCTTATATTCATTGCATCCTTTGTTCCTTTTTTCGTTGTAATGGAAATGATCCCGTTAGCCGCCCGGGTACCATAAAGGGCGGTAGCTGAACCATCCTTAAGAATGGAGATATCTTCGATATCATTGGCGTTTAATCCAGCGATCACAGAACTCAGCAGGCTGGCCGGATCACCGGAATACAGCTGGTTTACACTTACATTGGCCGGTGCGCTGATAGGCACTCCATTCAATACATACAAGGGTTCCTGGTTGGCACTGATGGAGGCATTCCCGTGGATCCGGATCTTGGGCGTAGCACCAAACGTGCCCGAAGGACTTGAAACACTTACCCCCGCAGCAGCGCCCTGGAGCATCTTGGATACATCCATATACCCCGACCGGTTGATCAGGTTTTTATCCACCTGGCTTACAGACCCCGTAAACCGGCGTTTGTCAATACGCTGAAAACCGGTAACCACCACATCCTGCAGGGATGAGGAATCGCGCTGCAGTTTTACAAGCACCGAAGTGTTCCCGTCGGCATTCAACGTAAAACCGATAATGGTTTTGTCTTTATAACCAATTCGGCTAAACGTAAAGCTGTACTTGCCTTCCAGCTGTACCCCGTTAAAACGAAAGGCACCGGCACTATCCGTAATGGTATTGTACACATACTGGGACTTCGCGGTATTTTTAGCTACAACGGTTACGTGCTCAAGCGGCTCATCGTCCGAACTTGTTACCATCCCATTTACAGTCGTCGTTTGAGCCAGGCCGCTCAGGGGAAACAACATAGCAATCAGTAAACCTGCCATGCAGGTTTGAATCAATTTTCGCATCATTAAAGCAAACAGTTTATTTGTTTTTAATTGTTACTTCATACAGCAATACGCTTTTTTAAAACGCAATCCCCTACTCCTGTTAAGAAAAAATTAATTTTTTCTTAAAGAAATATAAATAAACAGGCTTTACTAAAGTAGATGTTAGCGGGTGATGGCAAAAACGGTCTCCGATTTTTTTACCAGCTGCAACTGGTTCATGTGCGCAATATTTTGCAGGAAATACTCCGCCGACCCGGCCCCGGGGTCATCGGCAATAATATATATACCCCCGATATCCGCCGCCGAATATTCGATCTGGATATTATACCGGGTGGCCATTTTTTCAAGCACCGTTTCCAGGGGCAGGTTCCTGAAAGCCATTGGCGGCGGTTTTACGGTTGTCTTTTTTGCGATCACCGGTACCGTATTTGCAACCGGCTTGAGCGTACCAAATGCAGAGGTGGTAAACCGGTTGATGGCTGCTGTGTATTGTAGCTGATGATTGGGTGTAAGGTAATATTTACGCGGCGCTCCGCTATTTTCCTGCCAGATCATCACCTTCCCTTCAAAAAGTTTTACAAGCACCGCCGTATCGGTAGCATGTATCTTAAAACGCGTGCCAAGTGCCCTGGTTGCAATTTTGTTTGCCACCACGATAAAGGGCTTGCTGCTATCTTTAGCTACATCAAAATCGGCCTCCCCTTCCAGGATCAGGTTTCGCTCCCGGCCTTCAAATGCAGCTCTGTAGCGGAGTACACTATTACTATAAAGGACAACCGTTGTTTGATCCGGCAGCAGGATCCTTTCCGGTTCGCCGGTGTAATTTATATGTTCAAGCATCCGGGGGGCCGTCTGAAGTGCCATCGCCGGAGCGGGAGCAGACGCCTCCCTGCTAAAGTTCCAGAACCCGATAAAAAAGCTGGCGACTAAGAACAATACCGCGCCACTCCGTAAAGCGTTTCGCTTCCGGCCTCTGGCAGCAATCTGGTCATGCACCAGCAAAAGCATGGCTGCGGCCTCCGGCCGGCGGGTTTCAGGAACAGCAACCGGCGCCGTGTCCATATCCTTATCCAGATAGCGTTCCAGCACGCCCGGGCATTGTTCCAGGTAGGTTAATACCTGGTCCATCTCTTCCTTTGTACAGGCTCCCGATAAGAACCGGTGTAACAAAGATTCGTTCATCATCATATGAAGCGGCTCAGTCATCGTTGCAAAAATATAGCTACAATTAAAATAGTAGCATTCCACAAAGGCTTTATCTGTTTTAAGGCCTTTGTAATATGGTTTTCCACTGTTTTGGTGCTGATCTGGAGCATCTCCGCAATTTCCTTATGCGAAAATCCGCTCAGCCGGCTCAGTTCAAATACCTGCTTTCTTGCAGGCGGAAGCATATCCAGGATCCGGTTCAGCCGTTTATAGCTATCCTTATAACTAATATTATGCACCAGCTGGTTATCGGTATATTCCGATAATTCTTCCTCCGTCACCAGGTCCGGGCGATTCTTTTTGCGATACCGGGTCCTCAACTGGTCGATAAAAACGGTTTTTGCGATCCTGAATACCTGGGCGCCAATATCGATATCCACGGCAAGCTGGTTCCGTTTTTCCCAAACCTTAATAAATGTCAACTGCGTAACTTCCTCAGCAAAATAACTGTTATCTGTTTTACTCATCAGGTAGTCGTACACAGGCGAATAGAAAGAATAGAAAACAGCGTTAAAGGCATCCTTATCGCCGTTTTTTAAATCCGATACGTTTACATCCATGTCTTTAGAGGTTATGGTTCTCTTAATTTTGAATAGGGAGTCTTTTACCTAGCAGTCTGTCACAGAACGTAATTTTCCCACGTAGAACGTAAATGTATTTATTTCCGGCGAAATAAAAAAATTGCTACGCCTGCCCGTTTCAATCAGGAACTGTGTATGGTGGAGCAAAGGCCGCGATGGTACGGATCGCATCGACAGCGCAATATTTCCGCGAAATTGTTGTGGCTGGAAGTATCGCCCCTTCTCAAAATGTCCCCTTTTGAACCCGGTTAAGCAGATTACACGCCACCCGGTTTTAAAAACAATACTAACGTGCAGCAAGCATAATAAGTACCCTGATCACTGCCTTTATAATTTCCATGTGGTCCGATAGCCGTTAGCGTTTTTCAAGCAGTGTAACAGATTTTCCGTATTTCGTAAATGATTCATTTTGCCGTTGAATACCTTCGGAAATTTTTTACGAATCTTTAAATTACTTTGATGAAACGACCTGGGTTTACGTATCAATTAATGATGCTTTGCGTGTTGATGATGGTGTGCGGTACCGCTTTAGCACAATCAGGTACCATAAAAGGAAGGGTCATTACGAGCGACAATCAGCCGGCTCCATATGTTACAATTACAGTTGCAGGCACCGGCCGTAACGCCATTTCCGATGAAGCCGGCTTTTATACACTTCCAAAAATCCCTTCAGGACATCAGGAACTGGAAGCTTCTTTTATTGGATACGAAACCCTGAAAAAATCAGTAACCGTTACCCCAGACCGCACTGTGATAGCCGATTTCCAGATAACCATCTCCAACAGCCAGTTACAGGAAGTGATCGTTACCAATTCTAAAAATAAATTCGTTTACAAATCCAGTGAATACGTGGCACGTATGCCCTTGAAAAACCTGGAGAACCCGCAGGTTTATAATGTGGTGGGCCGGGCCCTGATACAGGAACAGGTAATTATCGAACGCACCGACCTGTATCGCAATATTCCCGGTTCCGTACCCAACTTTTCCGCCGGCGGATCGATGGGGCTTAGCATGAGAGGATTTTCTACAACGATCGGCATGAGAAATGGAATGGCCACCAGTGCCATTGTTCCTTTAAATCCCGCTATCCTGGAAAGGATCGAATCGATTAAAGGGCCCTCGGGCACGCTGTTCGGGAGTAACCGGAATGTGACATTCGGAGGGGTTTATAATTATGTAACCAAACGTCCTTATGAAGCATTTGGTGGAGAGATCAGCGTTGCAGGAGGCAGCTACAATTTTGGTCGCGTAACCGCCGATGTTAATACACCCATTAATAAAGATAAAACGGCTTTATTCCGCATCAATGCGGCGGCTCAATCGGAAGGCAGCTTCCAGGACCAGGGTTTTAATAAGAACTTTACCATTGCACCCACCTTTTCTTACCAGGTGAATGACCGACTGAAGCTGATCCTGGATATGGAAATGACGCGGGGTAATTATACCGTAGTTTCTTTTGGATTGGGAAACCTGGCCAATATATCTGCCCGAAGCTTTAAAGATCTTCAACTGGATTACAAAAAATCTTATATCAATAACAGCATAGATGTGAATAATGGGATCAACAATATCCAGGCGCAGGTTGAATACAAAATTTCCGATAAATGGAAATCACAAACCAATTATCTGTACTCGGTAGGATATTATAAAAATCTATACTGGACAGCGCTTAATATGCTCACAGACTCTACTTTTTCCAGAGTGGTAAGAAATCAAACGCCTGAAACCTTTGGTAATATTGAAGTACAGCAAAATTTTATTGGCGACTTTAAAATAGGCCATATCCGTAACCGTATGGTAGCGGGCATCGATTACAACTATAACTACAATGATCTGTACCGGGCCACGGTTAATTTTGATATCATCAATATCCGCCAGCCCTTGCGCGGCATGAGCCGGCCTTCCCTTGACTCAATGTCGGCAAAGCAGGGATTTTCCACCACATCAACCGTGGCTAAAAACGCAAGCATCTATGCTTCAGACGTAGTAAATATCACGGATCAACTACTGGCGATGTTGAGTTTAAGGGTAGATCGCTATTCAACAAAAGGAACCTATAATATATTAACCGGTCTTTATACGGGCGCTTATGAGCAAACCTCCCTGTCGCCCAAATTTGGTTTGGTGTACCAGGTTATCGCCAATAAGCTATCGGTATTCGGAAATTATATGAACGGATTTGTGAACCTGGCCCCGGTTACGCAGCCGGACAATACGATCCTGGTGTTAAAACCACAATATGGTAACCAGCTGGAAGGTGGAGTTAAATTTGACCTGTTCAATACAAAGCTCGCAGGCAGCATCAGTGTTTATGATATCAGTGTAACCAACGCTACGCGCACTGCACTGATCGACGGAAAGAACGTTACATTCCAGGATGGCACGCAGCGCAGCCGGGGTTTGGAAGCAGAGGTCATTGCAAGCCCGATCCCTGGTATGAACATTGTTGCTGGTTACGGCTTTAATGAAAACCGGTACCGGAATGCCACCCCTGCCCTGCAGGGAAAAAATGTCACCTTCAGTCCGAAGAATATCGGCAACCTCTGGATAAGTTATTCCATTCCCGAAAGTAACGCCAAAGGCCTGGGCTTCGGCGCCGGCGTTAACTACGTGGGAGATTCGTGGTTTGATGCGGCCAACAGTTTTGAGGTTCCCGGTTATACCTTAATCAGCGGATCCGTATTTTATGATGTGCAACGATACCGGTTTGCGCTAAAAGGAAATAATCTTACCAATGAGCGATACTGGAATAATAACGGAACGCCGCAAAAACCATCCAATTTTATAGCCAGTGTCTCGTTCAAACTCTAAAGGCCGGTTTAAAAAAATCATTCAATGGTTTCATCTCTGGCTCGGGTTAATATCCGGGCTGGTTTTTTTCATTATGGGTCTTACCGGAGCCATTTATGCGTTCCAACCCGAACTATCAAAGCTCACCCAGCCCTATCTTACGGTTAAAGAAGAGCGGGGGCCCTATCTTCCGGTTTCAGCATTGAGTGCCATCGCCGCAAAACAGTTACCAGGCAAGAAACCCACGAGGATCATCTACTACGCGAAAGACCGTGCGGTAACCGTGCATTTTATTAAGCGGGGCGATCAACCTTATTATTGGGCAGTTTTCCTGAACCCTTACAGCGGAGCGGTTTTAAAAGCCCGTGATATGGATACCGAATTTTTCCGGTTTATATTACGGGGGCACATGTATCTATGGCTGCCACAAAAGATTGGCCAGACCGTTGTTGCAACCTGTATGATCATTTTTGCCGTTATCGTCATCTCAGGTCTTATTCTCTGGTGGCCCCGGAACAAAAATGCCAGGAAAAGCAGTTTTAAGGTAAAATGGCGGGCATCTCCCAAACGTTTAAACTATGACCTTCACAAGATATTGGGATTTTATGCAAGCTGGGTGCTGTTATTTAGTATTACAACCGGCCTGGCCTGGAGCTTCGAAAGTGTTATGAAGGCCGAATACTGGTTATTTAGCGGAGGTAAGGAACGCCCGGCTCCCCCAAAATTCATATCCCGGAATGAACGCGATGCAAATGCGGCTCCAGTCATCGACAAGGCATTGAACAGCGCTACGCAAAATTATCCGGGCATCGAACATTACCAGGTTCGGCTACCCGATTCGGATAGTGCTGCTATACAGATCATCATGTACCTTAAAGAGGGAATATATGCCCCCGCAGATAACCTTTATTTTAATCAATATACCGGAGCGCGCTTCAACACAAAAAACTGGGGACTATACGCATCCGCCAACGCAGGTGAAAAGGCCAACCGGATGACCTATGATATCCATACCGGTGGCATCGGGGGTTTGGCCGGACGTACCCTTGTATTTTTTGCAGGTTTGATAGCCGCATCACTTCCCGTTACAGGGTTTTATATCTGGTGGGGCAAAAAAAGGAAGAAAAAAAGAGCGTCGCTGAAATTGCCCGCCGCTAAAAAAAAGGAGGAAGTGTTGGTTTAGGGCAGCCGTCTTCATATAATACACTTGATTTTGATTTTTTTTATCCGGCTGTTACACAGGTCTTTGGCTCATTACCATTTCAAAAGGTTAAAAGTCAGTTAAGACCCACCGATCGCCAAACTTTTCAAAAGCGACTGCGTTATTTACTATATATTCTGAACAATAAAATAATTATATAAAGATTTTCTCATAAGCAGTTAGTTTTGGTTTAAAGCCTGACGTTTCAACGTGAGGCTTTTTTGTTGTATTGCGTTGGCACGCACCTAACAATATTGCGCATTCCTGTTTGTGAGGCTCGCTCCGCTCTTAATTGCCCAACAGTTATAGTTGAAATTGCTGATAATAACGGAGCGTATAATATTCCATTGAACTAATTTTTCGAACATCAGTTACGTTAGACGAGCGTTTCCATATGCCGAAACAGAAACCCGGAATTGATAACGGAAGCCTTTAAAGATGATTTTAAAACAGGCGCTGGTTTTTAATTTAAGAATAGCTTGTATTCTTAAAAGCTGTATCGCTAAAAAAATAAATAAAAAGTTGAAGAAGGCAAATTGGGTTATCGATGTTACGCCCCAATAAAAAAGCGACTATAAGTAAAACTTCATAATCGCTTGGTTTTTATTCTGCCCAGAACAGGAATCGAACCTGCACTTCGTAGCAACTATAAACTTCTTAATGTATTAGGAAACAGTGACTTAGCAAAAAGCGCAACAGGCACAGGGCATCGTCCTGTCTCCTCTCTATTTTAATAACGGTGTCAGTCCCACTATCCAGGCTACTCTTACATAAGCTGGCTGAAATAAGATTGCAGCTTTCTGCAAAAAAAATTTGGCGCGCAACTACTATAATCGTAATATTGCGATACACGTAGAGATGGGACTAACAAAAACTGATATGTTTACCGACAAGCAGAACCACCTGGCTTCTGTTTTAAAAGCGCTGGCACACCCGGCTCGCATTGCTATTTTACAGCATATCATTAAACAAAATGCATGTATTTGCAACGACCTGGTGGATGAGCTGGGGCTGGCACAAGCCACCATATCGCAACACCTGAAAGAGCTAAAAAATATAGGTATTATAAAGGGAAATATCGAAGGTACCAGCGTATGCTATTGTATAGATGAAAAGGTATGGCTTAAGATCAAATCCCAGCTAAATACCTTTTTTGTAGAGCAAGTAAATGCTTCAGATTGCTGCTGAGGATTTTTTTTACTATAATTAATCGCAATATTGCAATATACAAATAAATATCAACATTATGAAACTGTCAGAAATTAAAAACCTACTACCCACTCTTAGCAATGTGGCCTTTCGGCTGGAGAACGGAACCCCGGTACCGGAACATTTCCACGTTACAGAAGTAGGAATTATTGAAAAAAATTTTATCGACTGCGGGGGCGTTATACGAAAAGAAACAGTGGTAAATTTTCAGCTGTGGAATGCCGATGACTACGAACATAGACTTAAGCCGGGCAAACTATTGCATATAATAGAACTTTCGGAACGTAAGTTAGGATTAAAGGATGCAGAAATTGAGGTAGAATACCAGAACGAAACGATTGGCAAGTACGACCTGGCTTTCGATGGTGAAACATTTGTCCTTCAGAATAAAATGACCGCGTGCCTGGCCCAGGAAGCCTGCGGCGTCCCCGCTGTCAGGCAAAAGACAAATTTGTCTGAGCTGCCGGTAAATCAATCTACCTGTTGTACCCCGAATTCCGGATGCTGCTAATACAATAAAAGAAACGATAATGTACCAATCGCTATTAAATACAATTCAACAACTACAGTGGGCTGAAACAGTTAGCGCCGACCGCCGTAGAATTTTGCAGCCCCTGGCCGACTTTGTACAGCAAAAAGCAGATGCCAGGCAGGAAATCAACATTACCTTCATTTGCACCCATAATTCGCGCAGGAGCCACTTATCGCAGGTATGGGCCCAGGTTGCAGCAGCATACTTTAGCGTTCCAAATGTACACTGCTATTCGGGTGGTACGGAGGAAACAGCGCTATTCCCTAAAGTCTCCGAAACATTATCGAGCCAGGGTTGCAAAATTTTCAAGATTGCAGAAAGTAATAATCCGCTGTACGGTATAAAATACGATGATAATGCTTACCCGATAATTGGCTATTCAAAAAAATATGACAGCCCTTTTAATCCCACATCAGGATTTGCCGCGGTAATGACCTGCTCACAGGCGGATGGTGGCTGCCCTTTTATAGCCGGTGCCGAAAAAAGAATACCCATCACTTTTGAAGATCCTAAGCTCTCTGACAATACCCCGGAACAGGCACAAGTGTATTTTCAAAGAAGCCTGGAGATTGCAGCTGAAATGTTCTTTGTTTTTTCCCTGATTAAAATCTAGTTGATGCAACCGAAATTAAAATTCCTTGACCGTTACCTTACTTTGTGGATATTCCTTGCTATGGCGCTTGGGATTGGCATCGGCTACCTGTTTCCTGATATCTCGGGTATTACCAATACGCTATCTGTCGGTACTACCAATGTTCCTCTTGCCGTTGGCCTTATACTGATGATGTATCCACCGCTGGCCAAGGTAGATTACTCGCTGCTGCCGAATGCACTTAAGAACAAGAAAGTAATCGGTATATCACTGCTGCTTAATTGGATAATAGGACCGGTCCTGATGTTTATACTCGCTGTCATCTTCCTGAGCAATGAGCCTGATTACATGATCGGTCTTATACTGATTGGTTTGGCAAGATGTATAGCAATGGTAATTGTATGGAACGATCTGGCAAAAGGCAACCGGGAATACGCCGCTTTACTGGTTGCGCTAAACAGCATTTTCCAGGTATTGACCTATAGCTTTATGGCCTGGTTATTTATCAACATACTGCCTGAAAAATTGGATCTAGGCAATTACCATGTAAGCGTATCAATGAAGAGTGTTACAGGAAGCGTGCTGATATACTTAGGTATCCCCTTTCTTGCAGGTTTCATAAGTCGCAACATGCTGATAAAGGCGAAAGGCATTGGCTGGTATAACCGGAAATTTATACCCGCGATCTCACCGGTAACATTGTATGCGCTGCTATTTACCATAGTACTGATGTTTAGCCTGAAAGGGGATCAAATATTAGCACTGCCAATGGATGTACTTAAAGTAACCATACCCCTGGTAATTTACTTTGTAGTGATGTTCTTTGTCAGCTTTTTTATAAACAGGTCGCTGAAGGTATCATACGAAAAAAATGCTGCCATCGCATTTACGGCAACTGGAAATAACTTCGAACTGGCAATCGCAGTATCAATAGCAGTATTCGGCATTCATTCCCAGCAAGCTTTTGTAGGGGTAATAGGTCCGCTTGTAGAGGTGCCTGTATTGATATTGCTCGTAAGAGCAAGCATATGGTTAAAGTCAAAATACTATCGATAGTTGTAATTCCACATTGAAAGTAAAGGCAGAGTCAGATAGATAAAGTAAAGCGGTTTATTTTAAATAAACCTCGCGCTAGATCTTTTAGAAATCGTGCAAATTGTCTGTAAATGGAGTCAAAAACAACGAAGGTTCGCGCATGCGCGAACCTTCGTATCTAATTGATAATCAAGTGCCCAGAACAGGAATCGAACCTGCACTCCGTTGCCGAAACAAGATTTTGAGTCTAGCGCGTCTACCAATTCCGCCATCTGGGCAATCACTCCGACCATTTCAAAATACATATCGCATGACCCTTCATGCGAACGGGCTGCAATATTACAACCTTTCGGTGGAAAACACCACATTTCCCGCAACATATTTTTGGCCGCTGGCCGGTGTTATTTACAACAATTTTTCCGGGGAAGCAGGATATTCCGGAGGACGGATAATATTTTATTCAGTACTTTCATTATCGGATCACTAAAATTACAATTAAATTGCTTTATTGTTTAACCGGAAAACGGGGTTTCCATGAAACAGGTGAAAATAGGGCTGATACGGGAAGGTAAAATCCCCACAGACAGCCGGGTGGCACTCACCCCGGCTCAATGCAAATGGCTGCAGGCACACCGCCCTAACCTTTTGTTTGTGGTACAGCCCGCTGCACTGCGCTGCTATAAAGATGCGGAGTACGAACGGGCAGGTATCCGGATCAGCGAAGACCTGAGCAGTTGCGATATCCTGCTGGGCATTAAAGAGGTGCCGGTAAACGAGCTGATCCCCGGTAAGACCTATCTCTTTTTCTCTCATACCAAGAAAAAGCAGCCTCATAACCAGCAACTGCTGCAGGCCATACTTGAAAAAAAAATAACCCTGATTGATTATGAATGCCTGGAACATGAAGACGGAAAACGGATCATCGGTTTTGGCTTTTTTGCGGGTATTGTAGGCGCACATAACGGGCTGATGGCCTATGGCAACCGGACCGGACTGTTCAAGCTGGACCGGGTATACAAACAAAAAAACTTTAAAGAACTGATCCATACCTATTTTGGATTGCGATTGCCCAACCTGAAGATCGCCGTCACTGGCAGCGGCCGGGTAGCACATGGTTTGCTGGAGATCATGAACCTTATGGGCGTACATGAAGTAGAGCCGGATGAATACCTGCAGCGGCGTTTTAACTACCCGGTATATACGCAACTAAAAGGCTATGATCTTTATGAGCACGCTGCAACCGGAAGGTATAACCGCCTCGATTTTCATGAACATCCGCAGCAATACATCAGCCGGTTTATGCCTTATACCCGCCAAACGGATATCTTACTAAATGGGGTTTACTGGTACGAAGGCGTGCCCCGGTTGTTTGAAGCGCCCGATATCCAAAAAGAAGACTTTATCATTGAAACCATCGCCGATGTTTCGGATGACGAGAACGGCTCCGTGCCTATCAATAAAAGAACGCAAACCATCGACGATCCGGTTTACGGCATCGACCGGGAAACGGGAACCATCACAGCGCCCTATTTGAAAAGCTCGATCGATATCATGGCAGTAGGAAATCTTCCCAATGAACTGCCCAGGGATGCCAGCCGCTATTTCGGTGAACAGCTGATCAAATTTGTACTGGATGATCTGCTGCATGAAGGCAGCACCATATTAACAAGGGCTACGATTGCACAGAACGGGGCATTGGGTCCCCATTACGATTACCTGCAGGATTATGCAAACGGGGTGCTATAAAGCTATACAGCAGACTTTTCTGCTAAACCTGCGATTCGTGCTTACCAAGTAATCCCTGACCACGCGGATATCAAAAACTTCAGCAACCGGAGCAAAATATGTTGCTGTAATTAACGGTGCATTTTCCTCATCCTGCCAGGTCAGCTCTAATACCGTTTCCAAGGCCGCAGTATCATCTTCCTCATTGCCGCGGTAATAGCCATAGAGTTGTACAGACAAATAATCGCTTTTCTCTTTCAGATTAAACCAATACTTACCATACAAACCTTCCAGAGCACAGCTATCTTTGGCATGTTCACAAATGGCCCGAACCTTTTCAATATCCTCGTATGCAGGTCCTCCATGCTTTGAGATCAGCCGGATTTCAAAGCCAATATCAATAGCCATAATATGGTTTTAAACATTTTATTAATAAACAATGGTGCATCCTGCAGTGCTCTTGCTAAAATTACAAAATGAACCCAGGAGCATATACGAACTACCGGAACCGCTTCAACCACCCGGATGTTTGCATCCAGTAAATACAACTTCCAAACCACTGCTCAAAGGCCGGCAGGTCGTTTAAAAAACCATGATCCCCACGTGCATAAATATGCATTTCTGCGGCAACCTTATTACGCTTCAATGCAGTGAAAAAATCAGTACTGTTTGCCAGCGGTACTACGTTGTCATCCGCAGCATGCGCCAGAAAAGCAGGGGGCGTATCCGGGCGCACATTGCGTTCCGGTGAAAAAAAACGGATCTGATCCGCTGAAACCAACGGCCCCAACAGGTTTGTACGGGAGCCCTGGTGTCCTGTACGATCAGAGAAACTGATCACAGGGTTGATCAGTATCATAAAATCCGGGCGCAGGCTGATGGCAGCAGGATTCCTGATCGACGCCGTATCGAAATGCGTACCGGCCATTGCAGCCACATGTCCTCCCGCTGAGAAGCCCATGATCCCAACGGCCCCAGTATCCACACCCCAGGCCGCGGCATGTTTCCTTACCTGTAAAATGGCCTGCTGTGCATCCTGCAGGGGAACGATATATTTGTTGGTCAAATACGCGTCATCCGGCAGACGGTACTTCAGCACAACGGCCGCAACACCTTTTTGGTTAAAGGCCGCTGCCACACGCCGGCCCTCCCGGTCGATGAGTAACGTATGATATCCGCCGCCCGGGCAAATGATCACTACCGGTGCATGGGGTGGCAAATGTGCCGGCCTGAAAACCGTGAGCGTTGGCACAGACACCTTACTGACCAGGCTGTCAACTACAGGATCAAAGCGGTGTTCCTCCTTTATACCTGTATGCTTTGTATTAGGGATTATACCTTCGTACAACGGAATTTCCTGGCCGTTACATAGCCCTGTCGAATACAAAAACACCAGCACAGCGGCAACTACCTTCTTCATGTTATTGCCCTGCCTGTTGCGGATCATCTTCTTAAAAAGCAACTTTAGCTGAAATATTTTCATACGCTCGTTTCTCCTATCGCCACAATATATAAAACATCTTCCAATGCAGTATCCTGCTCTGTACCGGGATTCACATAAGTTTGTTTCAGAAGACGGGATCACGACGAAGCAATAGATAAAACTAATGCTCTACCGGCCCGTTGCAAACCGCCCGTACTGCCGGCCGCCTGTCTGACGGATATTCTCTGATATGAAAAATAAAAGCAATCAGACCGAACGCCTTCTAAGCACCCGCATAGATCAGCGCGGCAAGTCCCAGTATAAATAAAATAAACATACCCAGGTTGAGCCGGTCCGCAGCCGGAGGAGCCTGTTTAAATTCCTTCCAGATCAGGATCCCCCAAAGTGCGGATACTAAGGTGGCACCCTGGCCGAGACCATAAGAAATGGCGGCACCGGCCTTGCCCGAGGCAATGAGACTGAAGGACTGGCCTACACACCAGATCATTCCGCCCAGTACACCCACCAGGTGGGTTCTGATGTTTCCTTTAAAATAACCGGAAACAGACAACGGCGCGCCCTGCACCGGCTTTTTCATCGCGATGGTATTAAAAAGAAAATTACTGATAAAGATCCCTGCGGCAAAGATCACCACAGCTGTGTAAGACGTCATCTTGCCTGCAGCCGGATTTTCAAAATCGGAAAGATCCATGGAGGCGGCTACAAAGCGATAGAAAAATGCCATGATAAGCCCGGCTATAACAGACAGTACGATGCCCTTTACCGAAGCCTTTTGTGCACCCACCTGTGCCTTCCGGTAAGCCAGGGCATTAAATACAATGGCTACCATAATGAGCCCGATCCCCAGCCATATAAACGCCGGATTACCTTTGGCCGCACCAAAATAATTTACCACTACGCCCAGCACCAGGGCAATGCCGATGCCTACCGGAAAAGCAACGGACATACCACATAAAGCGATTGCTGCAGATAACAGGATATTGGCCGCATTAAAGACCACACCGCCCAGAAAGGCACTCAGCAGGTTTTTTGTATCGGCCTGCGCCAGGTCCTCAAGAAATCCACGCCCCTGTGTTCCATGACTGCCCAGCGTAAAAGCAGACAGCAATGAAAACAGCAGCACCCCGATCACATAATCCCAATAGAAAAATTCATACCGCCAGGTTTTGGCTGCCAGCTTTTGCGTATTGGCCCAGGAACCCCAACAAAGCATCGTGATCACACAAAAGAATACAGCAAGTGCGTAATTATCTACAATGTACATAAGGCAATTTTTTGATCGTTAGAACTCCCATTTTATTTTGATGCGGCGATCCATACGCTGGCATCTCCACCGGTTTGACTGGCTTCGGCGTAGGGCACCAGCAGCACCGGCTGAGCTTTGTTTGCGCTTGTCCTCAGCTTAGCAATATACGCCTGCTTCCCAATCCATTGCGCCGGAAGCTTTGTAGCAGCATTGGCAAGCTGCAGCGCAGAAGGCGTTTGGAAGACAACTTTTGTAATATCAAAAGCAGGATTCAATGATTGATCCACAGACAGTACCTGCGGCCCTCTTTTAATGGCCATAAAATTGGGATAGCTTTGTCCGCCCGGTAAAATGGTTACAGGTATTTCAAATGATACTGCGATCGTATTTTCCCGGTCCCAGTTACGGTCGATAGCGATCAGCTCATTGGCCGTACCGGTATAGGTTTTTCCGCCAACAGTTGCTTTAAATTTCGTTGCCCAAACCGGCACGCGCAGCTGCAGTGCAAAGCGGGCGGCGGATGGAACCTGTACTCCGATGGTTGCCTTTCCTTCTGCCGGAAAGCCCGAGTGGATTTGCAGTACAAGCGGAAGCGCTTTGCCATCGGCCGTTTGAACCTGGTCCCTGATATTGGCGGCTTCATACATCAGCACGGTAGGACGATTATTTAGTTTTCCATAATTCAGGTATGGGATCAGTGCAATGCCCCTGGGCACGCTGGACAAAC
Organism: Niabella pedocola; assembly: GCF_021044425.1. Classification (GTDB taxonomy): domain Bacteria; phylum Bacteroidota; class Bacteroidia; order Chitinophagales; family Chitinophagaceae; genus Niabella; species Niabella pedocola. The sequence goes on from NZ_JAJNEC010000007.1 coordinate 706,452, forward strand.
AGCAGGTAATATTACAACGATAGGGTTTTACACCAATCAGTGGGGTATAATAACTCACGCAGCCGGTTTCCGGGTTTTCAGCCCCCAGCAAATGATTGTATACGGCCTTTTCAATTTCATTATAATATTTCAGATCGCCGCTGATGGCAAACAATTGCATATTCAGCTGGATCCATGTAGTGGTAACACAGCCCTCCCCCATATGTGCTGCAGTATCTGCCTGTAATACATAATCCGGTTTAAAGTGCTCATGATCGCTGGTACTTCCGGTAATAAACAGGCGCCTGGCCGTAATATCGTCAACCGCATACTGAGCAGCTCTCAGGTATTGGTCTTCCCCCGTAAGACGGTACAATTTAACAATACCCACCAGGTTCGACATCATTTCATAGGCTTTCCCATTTGCCACCTTGTCAACCTGTTTTTCATTCAATAAGGTTTTAACGATGGAAGGTCCGCCTTCATGGTCATACGATTTTACAATATACCGGCAAAAATCGAGATAGCGCAGGTCACCGGTCCACATATACAGATCAGCCATCGGATCAATCACCGAAGTAGCCGCCATGCCCACATGCGACCCCGCTTTAATAATGTCTTTTTGACCGGCGGCATCGCCGAAATTTTTCACCAGCAGGTTGCCCACTTTTACGGCTGCGTCCAGCGCACGCTGATCGCCCGTTACCCGGTAATAGGCCAGCAGCCCGAACAGGTCATATTTGTGTACCCAAACATCCCAGGAGGTCCAGTAGCTATCCGGCAGGTACGTACCCAGGTAACCATCCGCCAGCTGCGTGTTGATCAGCGCATTAAAAATGCGGTCCATCTGTGTTTTTAAGGCCGCGCTCTTTGTGATCATCCAGGTATTGGCAGCCGTTTCCAGGTATTTCCCAACGTGTTCACCAATCCAGCGTTGCTTGCCCGGCCGGGATTGAAATCCTTCCAGGATGCCCTTTTCATCGATTTTCAGCAGCCGGTTATTGAGATTATAATCATACCGCAATCCGAGGTAACCGGTCAGCCGGTCGCTTTCAGGCAGCTGAACGGCATAAGCGGCAGGAACGGCATAGTCCGTTTTAAAAACCGGCAGCGAAGCCTGCTGTGCCTGAACCGATGAAAGCACCGTTCCGGTAATGAAGAAAGCAGAAAGAAATTTTTGAATCAGCATGATCGTTATGTTTTAATAGTCTTAAATAATTGGTTCCTATAAGCGCCGGGAAATGATTATTCTTTTCCCACAAAATGGGCAATTACCTCGTTATAGTAAGGGATGGAAGATTGTGCACCTTCCCTTGTTACAGAAATGGCCGCAGCCCTGCAGGCGAAGCGCGTAGCCTCCGGCAATTGCATGCCGTTGGAAAGCCCCACAACCAATGCCCCGTTAAACACATCACCGGCGGCGGTGGTATCTACAGCCTGAACCGCTTCTGTGGGCACCAGGGTCATCTTCCCCTGTTCGCAAACCAGGGCACCCTGCGCTCCCAGTGTTACAATCACAACGGAAGCGCCCATTTCCAGGATCGCCTTCGCCGCTTTTTTTGCCGTATCCAGGTTTTTGACCTTTATCCCTGTAAGCAATTCCGCTTCGGTTTCATTGGGTGTAAGGATATGCGTATACTTTAGTAACTGCGGGGGAATGGTCTGTACGGGGGCCGGGTTGATGACCACCTTTATATTTTTGGATGCGGCATACCGGGCTACATGCAAAATCGTTTCCATGGGTATTTCAAATTGCATCAACACCATCGTACACTTTTCCAGTTCCTTCAAAATTGCTCCCGTAAAATCTTCCGGAAGCAGGGCATTATTGGCGCCCTGACTAACCACGATGCTGTTCTCCCCTTTTTGGTCCACCGTAATCAAGGCCACACCGGAGGGAAGGATATCGTCAGACAACATAAAGCGTGTATCAATACCTTCCTCATGAAACAACTGGGAAGATTGCCGGCCAAAGACATCATTACCCACTTTAGAAATAAACAGGGTTGCGCCGCCCAAACGGGCCACCGTTACCGCCTGGTTGGCCCCTTTGCCACCGGGGTTCATAAAAAAATGATGCGCCAGGATCGTTTCTCCCGGAACGGGAATCCGTTCTGCATTTACCACCATATCCATGTTGGTACTGCCAACCACAGCGATCCTGGGAAAATTTGTATGTTGTTTTTTCTGCATGGTTTACAATCGTATTTCTGTTCCGAAAATAATACACCACTGCCGCACTTTTAAAACCTTGTTTTATAAAAACAATTATTTTTAATGTTTAAAAATAAAAAATTTCCGATCTAATAATTTGATAATTATTTATTTATAAAATAAAAAAAGCAAATTCAATATATTTATGACAGATACGTTGATACGGTTGATCCGGTCCCTTTCACCTGCAGAAAAGCGGCAATTTAAAATGGGCGCTAAAAAACAACAGCAGCAAAAAGCCTATGTGATCCTTTTTGACCTGATTGACCGGTCTGATAAAACAGACTGGAAATACATCAAGCAACAGTTTCAAAAACACTGCCCTGCTTCATCTGCGGAAAGCACGGCAACCTATCTTTTCCAGTCGGTGACAGACGTCCTGATCCAAAATAAAGTAAAGGCTGATGAAGGGTTTAAACTGATGTACGGGATCATGAAGGCAGATCTGTTCCGGCAACGGAATTTACTGGACCAGTCCTTTACCGAGGTCAGGGCACTGCTTCCGATAGCCGAGAAGATGCAAAAGCTTCCGCTCCGGTATCTTTTAAAAAGAGCAGAGCTAAACTATTTTTCCGAAACCAATTTCGAGGGTATCAATGAAAAAATACTTATTGCCAAACAACAGGAGGCGCGTGATCTGCTAAAGGACCTGAGGCATGAGCAAGAGCATCATTCCCTCTATGAAATACTGAAACACCGGCTCGGCAACCAGCTGCAAAAGAAAACCACCGGAAAGAAAATGGTGCTGGACGACCTGGTGTTGAGCGAACTGGCCATTGTAAACAACAAGACCCAACACCACCTGGAATCCCGCAAACTGCATCTCCTCTTTCAGTCGTTCTATTTTACACGCATCGGCGATTACCAGTCTGCGCTGAAAACCTTCTATGTGTTGAACACGCTCTTTGAAAAGAATGAACCGCTGCGGCCCAATCCGCCGATCGATTATTACAATACGCTGGATGGTATACTGGACAGTTTGAAAATGATCCGGCACTATGATGAAATGCCTTATTTTATTGAAAAGTTGTACCAGCTGGAACAGGAGCATTACCCGGATTATTTCCGTTTCCTCGTAAAGAAAACCGCCCTCCTGTACGAGCTCAGCCATTATGCCTACCTGGAACAATGGGAAAAAGCCATCGATCAGATCCGCAATACGCCCGCTTCCGGTTTCAGCGATTTTTCGCTCATTCACGAAAAGAAACAGGCAGAGCTGATCTTTTATGCTTCCCTCGCCTGGTTCCATATGCGCAACTTTAAGAAGGCCCTGAAATATGTAAACGAGCTGCTGCTACAGAAAACCCTGGACTATACACAGCCCTATTACCGGGTTTGCCGGCTCTTTAACATCGTACTACATTACGAAATGAAGGATCCTGAATATCTCGAATATGAGATCCGGTCGTACAAACGGTTCTTTAAAGGGAAAAATGCATTATACCCGCTCGAAAAATATATTTTTAAGATCGTAACGCTGGCTCCTTCCCGCAATCCGAGGTATAAAAACCAACAGCTTTGGGTTCAGTTGCAGCCACTTCGGGATGCTGCCGGAAGCATCCCCGAAGAGGCGCTGATGATGCACTATTTCGATTTTATGGAATGGGCCGTCGAAAAGTTCCGTTAACGGAACCAGATCCGTGTTGCGGAATAAAAACAACGCTTCTTTTTTACTACATTTGGTAACGCGTTGTTTTTTGTGTATGGAAACTTACGGAAAGATATTGCTGATTGCGATCCCTGTATTCCTGCTACTGGTATTACTGGAAATGGCTTATGCCTATCGCAATGAAAGCAAGGCAATGCGTACCAACGATATCATCAGCAGCCTGTTGAGCGGCGTTACTAATATTACCAAAGATGTACTGGGCCTCAGTATTGTGATCTATTCTTATTCATGGATGGTTCGCCACTTTGCATTGATGCATATTGAGGCTTCCTGGCTTACATACCTCGTTGCTTTTATCGTACTCGATTTTTCCGGTTATTGTGTGCACCGCATTCAGCATGAATATAATTTTTTCTGGAATGGTCATCTGGTACACCACAGCAGTGAGGAGTTTAACCTGGCCTGCGCTTTGCGGCAAAGCATTTCGGGCTTTGCAAATATTTTTGTCATTTTCCTGTTACCTGCCGCTTTACTGGGCGTTCCGGATAAAGTGATCGCCGTGGTAGCGCCCCTCCATCTTTTTGCACAGTTCTGGTATCATACCACCTTTATAAAAAAAATGGGCGTATTTGAAAAACTGATCGTAACCCCCTCCCTGCACCGGGTACACCATGCAATCAATCCCGAATACCTCGATAAAAATTACTCACAGATCTTTATCTTCTGGGACAAATTATTTGGTACTTATCAGGAAGAACGGCCGGATATTCCACCGGTATATGGTATTACACGGCCCGTGCGGACCTGGAACCCGGTAAAAATCAATTTTCAGCATGTGGGGCTTTTAATAAAGGATGCCTGGCGTACGCGTAGCTGGCGCGACCGCTTGCGTATCTGGCTGATGCCCACCGGGTGGCGGCCGGCAGACGTTCAGGAAAAATATCCTGTTTACAAAATAGAAGATGTTTATCATTTTGAAAGATACAACCCTTCCCTCCCGAAGAGCACAAAGGCCTGGCTTTGGGTACAACTCATTGCCCTATTGTTTTTTATTTGCTTCCTTTTCGGCAATATTGCCGCCATCGGTTCTCCCGGTATCTTTTACTACGGACTGTTTATCTTTCTGTTCGTGTATGCCCTGGCCGAGCTGATGGATGGAAGTTCACAGGCATGGATCTGGGAAGCGCTGAAAGGGAGCTGCGGTGTGGGCATTCTTTATTATTACGGAGATTGGTTCATGCTTAAAACGTATGTGCATGCCGGTTGGTACTTTGTGGCAGGATACCTCCTGCTATCGTTTGTAATGACCGTTATTTTCAGCAGGCGCCCCTGAGCTTTTGGCCACTTTTGCTCCGTATCCCTGTAAGAATCCTGGCTAAGCGTACGACATATCCGTAGCCGCGGTAGCTGATCCGGGCACCCCTTTTCTACTAAATTAATTAGTATTATCTTTGAACGATTTTAATCAGATCGATTATGACCCCACTGGCAGAACGGCTAAGACCGCATCGTTTGGAAGACCTGGTCGGACAGGAACATCTCACGGGCAATGGCAGTATCCTTCAAAAATCCATTGCAACCGGAAATATCCCCAGCATGATCCTTTGGGGGCCGCCCGGCGTAGGCAAAACCACCATTGCTACGATTATTGCCCATACGGTAAACCGGCCATTTTTATCGTTAAGCGCCATTTCCGCAGGCGTAAAAGACATCCGGGATGCCATCGCAACTGCCACGGCAGCGCGTGGTGCCATTTTATTTATCGATGAGATCCACCGTTTTAATAAAAGCCAGCAGGATGCGTTACTGGGTGCCGTTGAAAAAGGCATCATCACGCTGATTGGGGCCACCACCGAAAACCCGTCATTTGAGGTCAACAGCGCCTTACTCAGCCGGTGCCAGGTATATGTTTTAAAAGCCCTGGAAGAAAAAGACCTCGTAAAACTATTGCACCTCGCCATGGAGCAGGATGCGCAGATCCACAGCAAGCAGGTGCAGCTAAAAGAAACCGATGCCCTAATCCGGATCTCCGGAGGCGATGCCCGCAAGCTCTTAAATCTTTTTGAAATCGTCTGCGATGCCCTGGATACGCCTGCGGTTATAACCGATGCCGCCGTTATGCGCATTGCTCAGAAGAAAGTGGCGATTTATGATAAATCCGGCGACCAGCATTATGATATCATTTCGGCATTCATCAAATCGATCCGGGGCAGCGATCCCAATGGTGCCGTATACTGGCTGGCACGCATGATCGAAGGCGGGGAAGATATCAAGTTCATTGCCCGCCGCATGGTCATCTCTGCCAGCGAAGATATCGGTATGGCGAATGCCAACGCTTTGTTGCTGGCCAATGCTGCATTTGAAGCAGTTAATAAAATAGGCAATCCCGAGGCACGGATTATCTTATCACAATGTGCCATCTACCTGGCATCCTCTCCCAAAAGTAACAGCGCTTACATGGCCATCGATAATGCCCTGGCGGCTGTTCGCAAAACGGGCGACCTCCCGGTGCCGTTGCATATACGCAATGCTCCAACCAAGCTGATGAAAAACCTTAACTATGGAAAAGATTATCAATATTCCCATAGCTTTGAAAACAATTTCAGTGAGCAGGAATACCTGCCGGATGGCATTGCAGGTACTGCATTTTATGAACCGGGCAATAATCCGCGGGAAAATGAATTAAAGGCGCACTTAAAAAAATTATGGAAAGATAAATACAACTTTTGATGCAGCAACAACCGGTTATTGAATGGACATGCCGATCTTTTGATCAACTATCTGCAACAACACTTTATACGATCCTCCAACTGCGGGCCGCCGTTTTTGTAGTAGAACAAACCAGTATTTACCAGGACCTGGATGGTAAGGATTTTAGGGCGCTTCATATAACCGGCACCGACAATGGGCAGCTGGTTGCATATACCCGGCTGCTCCCTCCCGGCATTTCCTATAAAGAGCCGTCTATCGGGCGCGTAGTGGTAGCATCATCGCACCGGGCCTACGGGCTGGGAAGGGAACTGATGCAACACAGTATGGATACCTGCCAGGAGCAGTTTGAAGAAAAAGCCATTCGTATCAGTGCCCAACTATATTTGAAAAATTTTTATACCTCCCTGGGATTTGATCCGGTGGGTGATCCCTATGATGAGGACGGGATCCCTCATATTGAAATGGTAAAAACAGGTTAAGCAGTACCGGCCCTGGCAGGAGGCCGGCCGGTGGATGTGTTCGCAAACACAGCGTACAGGCTCACCGGCAAAACGAAAATCCGGGTGCCGGCAACAATTTACTCGGATAACAAATGAATGCGGTCATAGATCCGCAGTGTGTCCGCAACCTTTAGCCGGTTTCCTCCAATCACCGCTACCCGCTGTCCCTGCTTTGTAGCTTCTTTTGGCCGGGTAATTGCTTCGTTAACCGCCGCTGTATATCGAAGCTGTAATTTGTAGCGTTCAATGCTTTCATTTTTTGCCAACATGTTACCCGCCGAACCTGCTTTTCCAGGCATCAGGCTGCCACCGCCAATTCCAATTTCCGTCCGGACGTTCGGGCTTGGCGTACCGCCCGTTGCATTGGGCGTCCTTCCTGAAGATGCAGTTGATCGCAGACTTTGCGCCATATGTGCATTATAAATAGCAGAGTAGCGTGCAGCAACAGGTACCGATCTGGTAAGACCCGGCTTGCTGCGATTGGCTTCCGGAGCCGGTGCTTTTTCTTTTTCCTGCGCCGGCATCCTATAACCCGTTACCACCACAGGCTTTAATGTGGGCTTGTGTTCGTTTTTATCAGTGGCATGTTCCTGTTTTTCCTTTATCCCATACCCTGTTACCACAACCTCCTTCAGTGATGGTGAAGCGGCATCCTTTTTTGTGGTGATGAGCACCACTCCATTCTTTGCAGCTTCACCATAGGTCTTTTGTGCAGCAGCATCCTTCAGCACAGATACTGCCTGGATCTTGTCAGGGGCCATTGCTTTTAAACGATCCGAGTTCGCCGGTTTACCGTCGATCATATACAACGGGTCTGCGCCGTTGCCATTGCTGCTGAAAAATAAAGTTTGAGCATGTTGTTGCCCGGTGTTTACATGGACCGCACTGCCCCTGGAATTGTTGGCGGTGGTATTTGCCGGCACCAATGCAATGCCCTCGCTTCTACCCTTTAGCGGTACCGTTGTAGCATCCTTCCCTGTGGTATATGCATAATTAACGGTTCCGGAAAAAACCAGCTTGCTCTTTACTGAATCTGGCGCTGCAGGACCGTTCTTTGTAACAATGAGCACCACACCGTTTTTCCCTTCATTGCCATATAACGCAGTCGCCTGACCGTCTTTTAAAATGGAAACCGATTCAATATTATCGGGGCTGATGGCGTTCCATTCCTGTTCCGGCTTTTTTACCCCATCTACTACCAGTAAAGGCTTCACTTCGGGATTTCGAAGCTGAACAATCACGGTTTCGTTCGTGCCCCCTGGTGCATGCATCCGCAGCTTTACCTCCGGTCTTTGAGGAACAGTATCCCGGCTTTTACCATTCATTTTTAAATGCATCAGGTCATCCATTTTTTTACTGGTGGTCATCAACAGCAAATTAGATCTTATTCCAAAATGCTCAAAGGATGCTGATTTTGGTGAAGCGCCAACAGACAGGATCTTAAACCGGTCGATCTGTTTATTAGCTTCATCCATCGTCATGATTTTATTATCTGCCCAAATTTTAAAATCATCCGGTCCGTTTACATCATCCCGGTCGAGCACGGCACCCCCACCCGCTCCAAGCACTACGGCCTCCCCATCTATAAACCATACCGGTTGATGGGAACTGCCCGCCATTTGTCGGGCCCTTTCAAAAATATCATCCGATGATTTTTTGAGTGCAGCGTCCTCCGGAAGCGCCGGCTGCTCATGCTGGATCACTTCCTTCCGGAACGCCAGCAGCAATACCGCCACCACCGGCAGCAAAAACAGGAACTTGGTCAGGTGTACGCGTGCAGATTTGATGCTGTTCATCATCGCGATCCTGTTTTTCAATGAAGAGAAATTAAAATGATTGGCAAAGGCAAACTGTTTATTCCCCATCACCTTCAGCAACAGGTACTGGTATTCTTTTTTGTCCATGCCATTTTGTAATACCTGTTTATCGGCAAGGAATTCTAAATTTTGCTTAAGGCTTTTACGCAGCAGCCATACAAAGGGATTAAACCAAAGCAGGATACACAACAATTCGCTCCAAACGATATCAATTGTATGCTTTTGCCGCACATGCACAAATTCATGCCGGATGATCTCTTCCAGTTCTTCCCCGCTATGCAGTTCCGTATTTACAAAAATGGCATTCCCAAATGAAAAAGGGCGTACATCTTCATCCAGCTGGTAAATACGGGTACGGTCATCTGATATCAGCTGCGCCCGTTTTTTGATCCGCAGAAAGGAAAGATACATGATTGAAAAACGGCACAGCAGTACCACTGATCCGATCCCCCCCGCAATCAGTACCCAATCCCAGGCAGACAGAGATTCCAGCAGGGAAGTTTGTTGGCCATCTGCAGCAAACCTAAACACCGGTATCAGTTGCACCAGGGCATTACGGTCCAGTTCTTTTTTCTGCAGCTCCGGCATCACATCAATCAGGGGAATCACAAAACTCAGCACACTGTACCCCAGCAGGTACCAGCGATTCCAGTTGTAAAATGTAAGGCGCCGTAAAAACAGCTGATAAAACAGGTAAACAACGGCCAGACAAATACTCAGCTTGAGCACATAATCAATAATGACAGGCATAATATAAGAGTTGAGATTCAAGATTCGAGATTTCAGATTCCGATAGCTTTTAACCGCTAGCCCACGGCTGAAGACGGAAGCTTAAAGCGGATAGCAGACAACTGATCGCTATTTCTTCTTCCCGCTTTCAATCATCTTTACAATATCTTTTAGCTCCTGGGCTGATAATTTTTTCTGATCTACAAAAAAACTTACCAGCTCTTTATACGAATTGCTGAAATAATCTTTTACCACACCGCCCATAAAGCGCCGTTTATATTCATCTTCGGAAAGAGCCGGCTTGTATACATATACATTACCAAACAGCCTGCTGGTTACATATCCCTTTTTCTCCAGGTTCTTGATGGTGGAAGCTACGGTGGTATAAGGCGGTTGTTCCGCCAGTTGTTCCATAAATGCCTTTACATTGCCCTCGCCCACCTGCCAAACGGCAATCATCAGCTGCTCTTCCTGTGCGGTTAATTTTTTCATCTTATACGATTTTCGAGTAAACTTACGAATGATTCGTAATTATGCAAAATTTTTTTCCCTTTTTAAGACAACCCTTACAACCGAATCCGCATCCTATTGTTATCTTTGGTAGCACATATTTTCATAAAAACAACAAGATGAAGTATTTACTCGTATTATTGGTAACCATTCTCAGTTTTAGCAGTGCCCGGAGCCAGGCCCTACCCCCCTATAAACAATACAAAACCCTTCCGGCGATAAGGCTTCTTTCTGCCGATAGTACCGGATGGGAATTAAAAGCGAAAATTCAAAAGAACAAACCTGTAATGATCATGGCCTTTAGTCCGGAATGTGATCATTGCAAACATGAAACGGAAGAACTGGTAAAAAATATAGATAAGTTTAAAGACATTCAGATCGTAATGATTTCGCTGCTGCCGCTGAAGAACATGGCAGCTTTTGCTGCACATTACCAATTGCAAAAATACCCCAATATTCTCATCGGTAAGGACAATGCCTTTGCAACCCCTACCTATTACGGTTTTAGCAGTCTGCCTTTCCACGCATTTTATTCCAGCAACAAGCAGCTGATCAGTGGTTTTGAAGGTAGCATGTCGATTGCAACGATTTTAAAAATTTTCGGCAAATAGTTTTTTAATTGTTTTTTAAAAGAAGGTCCGGCAAAGCACCCGCTTTTCGCCGGGCTTTCTTTTTAACGCCCCGGAAGGGCTGATTCCGCAAGCCCGCACCGTTTTTTGATAGAAACAACTGCAAATGCGCATAATCTTACACAAACGGTATGCTTTATCGCCTCGCTTTTGCTATTTTTGACCAAATTGATTATTAAGATGAAAAAACTTCACCTTTCACTGATTGCATTGATCATTGCTATTGCCGGTTTTGCCCAAAATACCGTAAAACGTCCAAAACTGGTTGTTGGCATTGTAGTGGACCAGATGCGCTGGGATTACCTTTACCGTTACGCCGACCGCTATGGCACCGGAGGGTTTAACCGGATGCTAAAGGAAGGATATACCTGTGAAAATACATTTATCAGTCACCTGCCTTCCTTTACAGCAGTAGGGCATACCACGGTATTTACCGGGTCGGTTCCGGCCATACATGGTATTACCGGTAACGACTGGGTAGACCAGCTGACCGGAAAATCGGTTTATTGTACCGACGATTCCACGGTGCAGGGTGTAGGTAGTAATTCAAAAGCAGGAAAAATGTCGCCCCGCAATAACCTGGCAACAACCATTACAGATGAATTGCGACTGGCCACCAACTTCCGTTCAAAAGTAGTGGGGGTTTCTTTAAAGGACCGTGCGTCCATTCTTCCCGCGGGCCACAATCCTACTGCCGCCTTCTGGTTTGATGATGATAGTCGTCAGTTCATTTCCAGCACCTGGTATATGAAAGAGCTTCCAAACTGGGTAACCCAATTTAATGGTAGAAAGGAGCCGGAGACCCTGACATCAAAGCCATGGAACACGTTATACCCCATCAATACCTATACCCAAAGCACGGCCGACGATGTAAAATGGGAAGGAAAATTCAAAGGCGAAAAAACCACCAGCTTTCCGCACGATCTGAAAGATATCTTTAAACAGGATCCGGATGTGATCCGCAGCTCTCCCTATGGAAATACGCTTACCCTGAATTTTGCAAAAGCCGCCGTTGACGGATACCAGCTGGGAACAGGTGCTTCCACGGACTTCCTTACCATCAACTGTGCATCTACGGATTATGTGGGTCATATGTACGGGCCCAACTCTATTGAAGTAGAAGATGTATACCTGCGACTGGATAAAGACCTGGATACTTTCTTTAAATACCTGGACCAGAAAGTTGGAAAAGGCAACTACCTCGTTTTCCTGACCGCAGATCATGGAGCGGCCCATGCCATCCGGTTTATGCAGGAGCATCAAATGCCGGCCGACTTCTTCCAGAATGGTAAGGTCATCCGCGCGTTGAACGACCTGCTGAAAGCACAATTCGGGGAAGACAAGCTGGTTCGCTCCGGTGCCAATTACCAGGTGCATTTTAACTATGACATCATCGAAAACAGAAAACTGGATTATACTGCCATCAAAAAAGCAGCCATGGCATTCCTGCAAAAGCAGGATGGTGTTCAGTTTGTAGCAGATGTTGAAAACATTGGCAATGCAGCTATACCAGAGCCTATAAAAACGATGATCATCAACGGGCATAACCCCAAACGCTCCGGTGCCCTACAGATCGTTTTAGATCCAGCATGGTTCAGCGGCTCACCGGGCGGTACCGGAACCACCCACGGAACCTGGAATCCGCACGATACACATATTCCCCTGGTTTGGTTTGGCTGGGGCATTAAACCCGGAAAATTAACACGGGAAGTACATATGACCGACATTGCACCTACCCTTGCCGCATTGCTGCATATTCAGCGTCCGAACGGATGTATTGGTAGTGTCATTCCAGAAGTTGGGCAATAGCAGGGTGGTATGAATAAACAGTTTACGCTCTTACTTTGCTGCTGTATCTTTTTTATTACAGTGCACGCACAAACAGACAGCCTGGAAACGCCCGCCGGCGCACCACTCCGGACGGATTCGGTTACACCTGTAACACCAGACACCCTGCCAGCGCAGGTAAACTCGGGCATACAGGTAAAAGATGAACAGGTATATCACCTCCGGAACGGATTGACCCTGGTGTATCCCCGCCCCAAGCCATTTGGTTTTATTACCGATCTTCCAAGGGACGGATGGCAATATGTAAAGAACAGCTTTGCAAAGGAAAGCATCAAACCCTGGATTATGATCGCCGGGGCTACAGGTGTGCTGCTGGCCCTGGACCAGCCCATTGCCGATGAATTGCACCGCTTTTCTGACCGCATCCATTATCATCGGGACAATTCATACAAAACGGTTTGGGAGGTCAAGATCGGCACTTCCAAAACCAGCCTGCTGCGGATTCCCAATAACCTGAACAGCGCTTTTTACCAGCTGGGACAGGGTTATATTAGCTTGCTGGTAGGTGCCGGGTTATTTACCTATGGTAAAATTGCCAACGATTACCGTTCCCGCAGCACGGCCAGTCAGCTGCTCGAATCCTTCTTCCTGATGGGTGCCAGCACCCAGCTGGTAAAACGGATCACCGGCCGCCAATCGCCTTTTATGGCCAGCAATCCGGGGGGCAACTGGCATCCCTTCCCATCCATTAAAGACTATCAAAAAAACACGCCGAATTATGATGCATTTCCGTCCGGTCACCTGGCTACGCTGATGAGCAGCGTTACCATACTGGCACAGAACTACCCGGAAAGCCGCTTTATTAAACCCATCGGATACAGTCTGGTAGCGCTTTTAGGCATGTCGATGATCAACAATGATGTGCACTGGGCCAGCGATTATCCGCTGGCGCTGGGCATGGGCTACCTGAGTGCTAAAACCGTTGCCAACAGAAGCCGGAAGTTGCTAAAGTCCATTGGCATGAATAAAAACGACCGGGCCTCCCTCTCGTTTTCCTTTGTGCGCCTTCACAACCAACTGATCCCTGGTTTCATCTATTCGTTTTAAGATACCGGTTCTATGAGACGTCCCGTCTCATAGAACCTCCTTTTTCTTGACATTAAACAAGAAATAGCACCTGTTGAACAGGTTGCTCCTGCAAGCTGTATTTTAGCAATATTAAAAAAATACCATATGGACCTGACGCAACAATTTGAAGCTGCTGTGGCTGCCAGCAAAACCCTTGCAGAGAAACCTTCCAATGAAACACTGCTGCAGCTGTACTCCCTGTACAAACAGGCTACAGAAGGCGATATCCATACAGAAGCCCCTTCCAACCCGTTTGATTTTGTGGCAAAAGCAAAGTACAACGCCTGGGAAGAACAAAAGGGGAAATCAAAAGAAACCGCGATGCAGGAATATATTGCATGTATCGGCAAACTGAAAGGATAGCTATGCAAACAGGGCTTCCATTGTTACCTCCGATATAATGCGCCCGGTATAATAGATATTTTGTTTGGTGCCATAGGTCGTGATCATGGTAGGAAAGATCGTTTTCCTGGTTCGCGTCCGTTCCTGAAACACAGCTACTTTGCGGTCAAGCTCCGAAGCATACTTTTTATCGATGACAAATGCTTTGTCGGAGAACTTCATTTCGCACAGGTTGATGCAATGGTCCTGGCGGTCTAGCAGCAGGTCGATCTGAGTGCCGGTTTCTCCCGGCTTCGGCGTATACCGCCAGCCGGAAGCTTCCGTATAAACCCCGCTGATGCCCAGGGCCTTCTTAATTTGCGGTACATGCTTCTGGCAAATAGCTTCAAAAGCATAACCGCTCCAGCTGTTATAAGACGATCCCGCTGCGATCTTATGCCAGGTACCTGCTCCCATCGCGCGGGCCCGGTCAACAAATTTCAGGTAAAACAGGGAATACTCATCAGATAGCTTATAAATGGCGTCGCGCGCCGCTTTCTCAAATGGTATGTATTGAGTAATAAATCCCGACTGTTCCAACTCTTCAAATAATCGGGTCGTTGTTCCCCCCGTGGTGAATCCACACGCCGCTATCACTTCAGTCCGGCTCATTCCGCCTGCCTTTTTTGCAAGCTGCCGGACGATAGATTCATGATGACTGGCATTGTTAAACAGCGACCGGTACAACACATTAAATTCTGTTTTTAACATGCCATCCTTTTTAAAGAAAAGTTTATCGATCACCTGGTTTGCGCTTTCGCCTTTATTAACCTGCTTCAGGTACTGGGGAATTCCACCCATCGCCATGTATAGCTGCAACACCTGGTAACGGTCTAACCGGATACCACGACTTAAAAGATAGGTTTCAGATTCCTCTAAACTAAAGGGCAATAAGCGGATGGTACGGCTTACGCGGTTATGAAGGCCGCCCCTGTTGTGCAGCACATTTTCAATCATCCAGGAAGCTGCAGAGCCGCAGATAACCACTTTCAGCTGTGGCTGGCGCGATGCCCAGGTATTCCACCAATGTCCGAAGGCCGTTAAAAATCCGGATCTGGGCGTATGCATCCATGGAAATTCATCAAACAGCACCACCACCGGTTGCGTTTTAATTTTTGTTTGCAGAAAATTACTGAGAAAAGAGAAGGCCTGTATCCAGGTATCCGGAGTGGCCGGAGGTATCACCGATTGCATGGCTTGCTGAAGGGCCTTACTGAAGTTTAATAATTGATCTGCCAGCCCGGCTTCATGAAGGCCGGTACACTCAAATACAAGCTGCTGCTCATAATAGCCCCGTACAAGAAATGTTTTGCCAACGCGGCGGCGGCCCAGAATGGCGATCAGCTCGGCCTCCCTGGAATCCAGCATTTCTTTGAGGATCTTCTTTTCGGCATCCCGGCCAATAATGGTGGTTGCTGGCATAGTTGTGGACAAATTTATTTTTTTATACTTGTCCATAAATATACTTTGAAATACAGATATGGACAAATATAAATTTACATTTTCGTCCACATCCTCTATTTTAAATGCCGGAAGCGGCACCGGTGTAAAAGGATAAACCCGGCGCAACTGAAGAGCAGGGATCAGTTCAACCGTCCTTAACAGCAGTTCATGCATCGGAAGTGGTCCTGCAGGCAGTTTCAGGTGTAAACAATTTCTCAGGCAACTAGCTTTGTGCTGCTTAAAACAGATCGCAATGAATCGCTGCTTCAAAAGGAATATGAGCCCGGTATGGGCACTGTGCTTCGTCTTTACAATAACTGCGTGTGAAAAAAAAGAACAAGACACAGCCCCTACACCAGATGCTCCGTCTGCAAATGTATACATTGCAGGGTATGCCTATAACGGCTCAAAAGATGTAGCCATGCTCTGGAAAAACGGCGTTGCAACCAGCCTTACAAATGGATCAACAGATGCTTATGCCACGGGGGTATTTGTATCCGGAAATGATGTATATGTTGCAGGCAATGAATACAACGGTACCAAACAAATAGCCCGGCTCTGGAAGAACGGCACTGTTTCCAATCTCATGGATGCCCCCGGCAATACCGGGGCACATGCGGTATTTGTAAACGAAGGTAGTGTATATGTATGCGGATATGAAACCGGTAGCAACGGCTATACCGCCAAATACTGGAAGAACGGGCAGCCGGCCAATCTTACCAACGGCGCATTCGACGCAGAAGCAAAAGACATATTTGTATCCGGTAACGATGTGTACGTTGCAGGGTATGCGCATAATGGTTCGCATCCCATTGCCACAATCTGGAAAAACGGTGTAGCGACCCCTCTTACCGACGGTTCCAAAGAATCTGCCGCCTCCGGCATATTTATAAGCAATCAGATGGTTTATGTGGCCGGCTATGAGTACAACGGTACCAAACAGGTTGCCACACTCTGGAAAAACGGGGTGCCTGCCCGTCTTACAGATGGTACATTTAACGCAGAGGCCAATGCCGTTTTTGTAAAGGGAGCGGATGTATATATCGCCGGGCAAGAGCAAACCGGAACAAAAAGAGTTGCCCGGATGTGGAAAAACGGGGTATCCTCCGGTCTTACGAACGGAGTCGCAAACGCCGGGGCATCTGCCGTTGCGGTAAGTGGCGTGGATGTATATGTAACCGGATATGAATACAATGGGATGGTAAAAACAGCCCGGTTCTGGAAAAACGGTAAGGCTGTTACGCTGGTTAACCAAGACCAATGGGCCGCCGCAAACCGTGTGTTTATCACCAATTAGTTCCGGCTAAATACCCTTACGCAAAACCGCCACAGTAACCAGCAATTGCCCGGTATGGCGCATCGTATGCTCTGCCGCATGAAAACAAAGTCCGATCACCGTAGAAGGCAACCCCACCCTTCCAACCTTCCGGAATGCGCCTAACGATCCGGCATCCAGTTTCCGGTACCGGCGGATGGTTTGCTGAATACCGTTCTCTAACGCCTTTAACAACTGCTGTGTGGTATCGCCCTGGTTGAGGGCTTCATTCTTAAGATATTCCAGCTGCCCGGGCTCAAGCATTTGCCCTTCGGCGTAGCTCAGCAACCGGTCCAGCACGCCTGCGATGTGCTTCAGGTGAAAACCCACCGCAGCCACACCCGCCGGCCGCTCCCACAATAGGGCGTCCGGGAAATCCGGCAAGAGGGTCTCCAGCTCTTCCCCGGCCTGCAGCAACGCATCTGCTGCAGGCTGCAGCTCAGGCGCCAGCAAAGGATCCTTTTCGCCCCGCAACCATACTTCTTTTTTTGCTTCCAACGAGATAATCTTTAGTTTTTTTAAAAGCCGCTTCCTCACGGGCCATTATAAAAATACCCTATTTACGGTCAACAACAAAAAGCCCGCTCCTTTCGGAACGGGCTTCTGTTTAAAGCATCTTTAATATAGTTATACCCGGAAGTGTGCAAATGCCTTGTTGGCTTCTGCCATACGGTGGGTATCTTCTTTCTTTTTGAAAGCTGCACCTTCGCCTTTGCTGGCGGCAACGATTTCATTCGCCAGTTTATCCGCCATGCTGCGACCGTTCCGGTCACGGCTGTAACGGATCAGCCATTTAATGCTCAATGAAATCTTACGATCGGGGCGCACTTCCGAAGGAATCTGGAAGGTGGCACCACCAATACGACGGCTGCGTACTTCAACCGCAGGCGTTACATTGGACAAAGCCTTTTTCCAAACCTCGTATCCATCTTCGTTGGTTTGTTTTGCAACCTTGTCCAGCGCATCGTAAAAAATAGTGAATGCTCCACTTTTTTTACCCTCCCACATCAGGTTGTTTACAAAACGGGTAACCAGTTTATCGTTGAATTTGGGATCCGGTGCTAACGGAAGTTTCTTGGCTTGTGCTTTACGCATTTTATTCTAATTTTTCTGAAATCTGATAATTGTTACAGCTAATTATTTTTTAGCTTTTTTAGTTCCGTACTTAGAGCGGCTCTGCTTACGGTCTTTTACACCGGCAGTATCCAGGCTTCCGCGTACGATATGATAACGTACACCCGGCAGATCCTTCACACGACCACCTCTGATCAGTACGATCGAGTGCTCCTGCAGGTTATGTCCTTCACCCGGAATATAAGCGATCACCTCTACTTTATTGGTCAAACGTACTTTAGCTACTTTACGCAGCGCAGAGTTTGGTTTTTTAGGAGTGGTAGTATAAACACGGGTACAAACACCACGACGCTGCGGACACTGATCCAACGCTCTGGATTTGCTCTTTGCCCTTATGATTTCTCTTCCTTTACGAACTAATTGATTAATAGTAGGCATTCTTTAATGCTTTAAATTTAGGACGGCAAAGGTAGCATTTGTTGATGAACTTACAAAAATAATTCTCATTTTTTCTGCTCCGCTCTTATTTTTTAAACCGGCTGCTGTAATACTGCTCATCTTCGTTGTGTCACTCCCTTGTACTGCAGGATCTATAATCATCTGTTTTTCAAAAAATTACAGGACACCGGCCTGCAAAGTTAATACAATCGCTGTTTTGGTAACAACACCGGTGCCTGTAAGCGTTCACATTTCATTGAACGCAGAAAAGAAAAGCACTTTTATCAGAACCGGTATGTAAACCCAACATTCACTATCGCCTTCGGTGTCCTGAAATACTGGTCCCCCGGCACAGACACTTCGGGCGCCGGCACCAGCCGCTCCGTCAGATTGATCGTTTTTCCAACCTTAAACTGGTACCCCAAGGCTACCTGCCCTATTCTTTTTTGCAGCGGGCTAAAAAGGGTGTCCTTGCCATTTTTATCGTTTAATAAGTTGAACGTGGGACCGACAGCTACATTGATCACATTAGAGCTGTATTTGTACGGCAACGGAAGCGAAAAGAAATGACAGGTGCTGGAACGACGCCCCAGGTAACCACTTTGCAGATCGTAGCCCCGGTAACGAATACCTGTTTCAAAACGGCTGTGTGTAAACCGGTGCTCATAATGCAGCCCGGCAACCGGACCGGTGCTATATCCACTGGCCCGTTGAAGGACAGTAGCACCCCCTACCAAGTGTTTCCTTTGTTCGGTTTGCGCCGTTGCCGTCAGGGCCGCCAATGAAAGAGGCAATGTTCCGGAAAGATACCATACGGGTTGTTCACATAAACGTTTTGTGTGTAATAAGGATCTCATAAATGATGGTTTCAATTGGTGAATCATTAAACAGTAGAAGACAAAAATAGCCGTACACCTGTTAGCGATAACATAATGAAACCCAAAGGATTTGTTATTTAACAAACAGGCCCGGGAATGTATTCCCGGGCCTGTTTGTTACCAAAAATAGTGACTATACCTTTTCCAGCCATCCGTACGGATCGCCATGTTTGTTTTCCTTATAATCCAGCAGGTATTTCTTTATCTCCGCGGAAACCGTCATGCTTTCCACATCAAACTCCATCACCAGCTCATGTCTTGTTTTTATTCCATACATTCAGTCAAGCGCCAGAGACCCTGATGTTCTCAATGGTTTTGTATGGGCGTAAATGCGGTATTACAATCAATTTTGACGGCAATAATAAATGTTATGTATATCTTCAGCAACCCCATCGCTATCCCAGTCGACCTTTTCTTTATTTAGTTCCAACGTCAATTCGTTGCTGTTCAACGTAACAATCTTGTATTCATTTTCGCCGGAGCCTTCACTCATATACAAGATGCTATCCTTTAAATGATAAGAAAATGACCGGTTTGCAAAAGACCCCTTCCATCTTCCCTTTCCGTTCCTGTAAAACTCCAAATAACTATCCTGAGGAGTGATCTCCCCCGACTGCGTAAATTTAGGGGTCACCTTTTTCCAGCTAACGTGTTCAACTTTCCACGAATAACTTATGGGATCATTTACATTCTTCTTTCCGCAACTTATTGATAATAAAACAATGCAGATCAGTTTTATTTTATTAGAAATTTTAATTTTCATAAGCAAGCATATTGTTTGCATGAATATTCGTTCAAGACCAAAGTTCTTATATAAAACAGATCTGGTTATGCCAGATCTGTTTTATAATATACCCCGCCGGTCAAACTCAGCCGCCTTCTTAGACCTTATACTTTCTCCAGCCACCCGTACGGATCGCCGTGCTTGTTTTCCTTATAATCCAGCAGGTACTTTTTCATCTCGGCGGAAACCGTCATGCTGTCTACATCAAATTCCATCACAAAATCCTTATACTTCAGCTCTTTTACATGCGAAATAGTAGCCGCCGTACCACAACCGAATACCTCTTTTAAATTGCCGGCTTTATATGCCTCAATCAGTTCATCAATCGACACCCTGCGCTCTTCCACCTTAAAGCCCTGGTCGCGGAACCGCTCCAGCAGGCTCAACCGGGTAATACCACTTAAAATGGTACCATCCGTAAGATCCGGAGTTACCAGCGTATCTCCGATAATAAACATGATATTCATGGCACCCACCTCCTGTACATATTTGTGCTCCAGGGCATCCATCCACAATACCTGGTCGTAACCCTGTTTTTTGGCTTCGGCAGATGACAGCAGGGAGGCGGCATAGTTACCACCCGTTTTTGCAAATCCGGTACCGCCGGGGGCAGCCCTGGTATATTTCTCCTCGACGTAAATCCGGGCCGGTGCAGAAAAATAAGAACCGGCAGGGCCCGTAATGATCAAGAATTTATAGGAAGATGATTCTTTTACGCCCAATGTTTCTTCTGTGGCAAAAAGGAACGGACGAATGTAAAGCGATTCATCATAACCGGAAGGAATAAAATCCTTATCCAGCTCCACCAGCTGTTTCATCCCATCAATAAAAATTTCTTCAGGAACGGAAGGCATAGCCAGGCGCTCTGCCGAACGGTTCATCCGCTTCCAGTTTTCATGCGGCCGGAAGATGTGGATATTACCATTTTCGTCTTTATGCGCTTTTTGTCCTTCAAATATCGTTTGGGAGTAATGTAGTACAGATAGGGCCGGTAGGAAGCCGAGCGACTGATATGGGCGGATATTGACATTTGTCCACTGACCATTCACATAATCCGCTTCCAGCATGTGGTCAGAAAAATACTTTCCAAAACCCAGGTGGTTAAAATCCACCTGCTCAAGGTTGCTTTTACCGGTTTTCGTTACCGGTATACTCATTGCTTCCACCATAAAATATTATTTTTGATCCCGATACCTTTTCGGGTAATGCGAAGATACGAAAAGCCTTAACGCAAAAATCCTGATCAGGCATTGAAGGTTGAACCACATAGACACATAGGCAAACAAATGCATGGTAACAAAGAAATATCTTGATGACCTTACATACGAAGTATTGGGCTGTGCTATTGAAGTGCACAAACAGTTAGGTCCCGCCCTGCTGGAAAGCGTTTATGAAATTTGCTTTACAAGGGAGTTGAGCCTTAGAAATATTGAGTTCAAAACCCAGATCAATGTGCCTGTTACCTACAAGGGAATCGATCTGGAAGCAAAATTGAGACTTGATGTATTGATAGCGGATATCTTGTGTGTAGAACTAAAAGCCCAGGAGGGCTTTCTACCGATTCATGATGCTGTATTGTTATCGTACATGCAAATGCTTCAAAAACCCAAAGGAATGCTGATAAACTTTCATTGTACCAATATTTTTAAATATGGGCAAAAAACATTGGTGAATGCTTTATTTTCACAATTACCGGATAGATAACATAGGAATCGGCTATGTGTCTATGTGGTTTCAAAAAGTATCAAAATGAGTCTGAATAAAATTGATCTGTCGCCCCAGTTGATCGCGCGATTGTATCCCAAATCCCTGTCAATAGATCCTACAACCCAGGCCCCGCCTGCTGCGCGGCCGGAACCTTCAGCAGAGGCCTCCGTTGAAGAAGTACCGGCTGTGGCTGCGCCTGCCGACTGGAAATCGCTGGGTGGGAATAAAAAAAACATATTGGTGATGGTGCATTATCCCAACGACCTGCACCTGCCCGATACTGCTTTTCAATTTCTTTCGCAGTTGCTCAATGCCTGCAAATTCACCCCCAATGACGTGGCCATCGTAAACCGCCATCACTACCCCGGACTGGACTATAAAGAAATGACAGATCATTTTCAGAGCAGCCACCTGCTACTGTTTGGCACTACAACGGCTACCGTTGGTCTTCCTTTCGAAATTCCGCAATACCAGGTACAGCAATTTGACGGACTCACCGTAGTGCATGCGCCCGCCCTGCATGAACTTAAAGAAGATAAACCGGCCAAGACCCAGCTTTGGGCCAGTCTTAAAAAAATGTTCAATATATGATCGAACTCATTTTTGCTACCAATAATGATAATAAAGTGCGGGAGATCCGGCAGGCATTACCGGAAGGGTTTTCAATTATCAGCTTACAGGAAGCCGGTATTTTGAAGGATATTCCGGAACCCCACCCCACCCTGGAGGCCAATGCCACCGAAAAATCAACCGTTATCTACGAGCTTACCGGGAAAAACTGCTTCAGCGAAGACAGCGGCCTGGAAACGGCAGCACTCAATGGTGCACCTGGGGTGCGCAGCGCCCGCTTTGCCGACGGGGAACCACAGTATGCCTCCAATACCGATAAACTACTCGCCCTGTTAAACGGAAAAGAGGATCGCAGCGCCCGGTTCAAAACGGTTATTTCATTAATAATCAATGGAGAAGAAGCTCTTTTTGAAGGCACTTGTGAAGGAACCATAGCCCGGGAGCCCCTGGGTACCGGCGGCTTTGGCTACGACCCCGTATTTATCCCGGACGGCAGTACCAAAACATTTGGCCAGATGAGCCTGGAAGAAAAACAGGAATTTAGTCACCGGAAGAAAGCAGTTAAAAAACTGGTGGTATATTTGACAAATCTTGCTGGTAAAAAAATGTAGCAGCGCCGGTTAGAAAGGGGTTCGCCAGTGTCCTGGAACCCACATAAAATCTGACCAGGGGCCTACTTTTTAAAAAATTTAAAAATTTGAATACAGAAAGCAACCATATTATACCGGACAGCGACTTAATAAAAGGATGTATTGACGGAGATCGAAGGATGCAGGAAGAACTATACCGGCGTTTTTCTCCCAAAATGTACGCTGTTTGCCTGCGTTATGCTTCCAATGCCGAAGAGGCACAGGATATATTGCAGGACGCGTTCATTAAGGTTTATAAAAAGCTGGATAGCTTTCGCGGGGACGGATCATTTGAAGGATGGGTGCGCCGTATTTTTGTAAACACGGCCATTGAACATTTCCGCAGAAAGAAGTACCTGCAGCCGGTAACAGAAAAGGAAGAGAATACTATCGAAGGGAAATATGTTTCCGTATTGGACGAACTAGCTGAAAAGGATATTTTACAACTGATCACGCAATTATCTCCCGGTTACCGGACGGTATTTAACATGTATGTGGTGGAAGGTTACTCGCATAAAGAAATCGGCGACATGTTGGGTATCAGTGAAGGAACCAGTAAATCGCAGCTTTCGCGTGCAAAAGCGATCCTGCAGGATCTTGTAAAAAAATACATTGAGAATAAAGACAAAATAGATACCGTAAGCAATGAACAGCCATAAATTATATGACTATCAGGTAACGCCGCCGGCTGAGGCTTGGAAAAATATTGCAGGAGAACTGGACGTCCTGCAGGCGTTAAAACCACTGGGGCAGCAATTACAGGCCATGGAAACCCCACCGCCTGCTGCTGCCTGGGATCATATCCTGAACCATCTCGAAGATGAGCATTCCTTCAGCAATGTTGCAGAACGATTACGGGGCTTTGAAATGGCACCACCGGCCGCTCTCTGGAGCAAAATAGACGAGGCGCTGGATGCTGCAAAACCCGTGTCAACACTCGCCCCCGTACGAAAAGGAAATTTTAACTGGTCGAAATACGCAGTAGCAGCCTGCATTGTAGGACTACTGGGTTTCGGAGTTTTTCACCTGGTTGAAAAATCCAACAGGGATACGATAGGTTTGGCAGAGCGCTTTAAGGAAAAACAGGATTTAAGTACCCCTACCTTAGCCTTAGAGGATCCCAAAGACAAACCGGCGGTTAAACCGCATCCGGAAACCGGGCATAGTCTGGCCCTTAACGAAACACCCGTTAAAGCTTCGCAGATAAAAACCCCCGCGGGTAATACGTATAAAACAACCCTGGAGCGGAACAAAGCCATCGAGGGCCGGTATATCATGCTGATGACCGAAGACGGGAATGTGGTGCGTATGTCTAAAAAACTGGGCAATATGGCCGATTGTGTAGCAGGTGAAAACAGCGGCGAGGCCTGCAATTACCAGATCGAAAAATGGCAGAAAGAAATGGCCAAGGCTCCTGTAGCGGCCACACCGGATAACTTTCTCGATCTCCTGGAACTGGCCAAAACCGAAAACGCAGGGTTATAACCCAGCTCCCGGAGTTGCATTTGACAACAGGCATATAAAACAGCTCAACCCTGTTATCCCGCTATAAAATGATACTTTAAATCTTATCTTCGGATAAGATTTTTTTTGCCTTCACCGGGCGTTTTTCCTGGACAATGCACCTCAACGCCGGAGATCCTGCCAAATGGCAAAATAAGGTTGTACGAAGCATGGCAATGGACCAGCGGCGATCGTTCTGCAGGAAACTCCTTCATTGAAAAATAATAACCGTTTACATTTGCAGCTCGAATACATCCCATGGCCAGAATAAAGATCACATTACCAGAAATCTTCCCTTTCTCCTGCACCATACCGGTAAGAATTACCGATATTAATTATGGAGGGCATGCGGGCAATGATGCCCTGCTGGGTATGATCCACGAAGCACGGGTTCAGTTCCTGAGCCGGATCGGATATACCGAACTTTCGATGGAAGGCGTAGGACTGATTATGGCGGACGTAGCCATTGAGTTTAAAAACGAAGCCTTTATGGGAGAAACCCTCCTTGTATCGGTGGCTGCCGGCGATTTCCAGCGGGTGGGCTTTGATTTGTATTACCGGGTCGAAAAAGAGATGGAAGGCAAAAAGGTTCCGGTTGTATTTGCCAAAACAGGTATGGTTTGTTTCGATTACACCCAGCGTAAGATGGCGCCCATACCCGCAGCGGCCTTGCAGAAACTGATGCAGATGGCACCCAACAACGGGCAGCAGTAATGCAATCGCCTGTATTTTCATCCACGTTGCCCCATAAAGAAAATGGCTGTACCAACTTTATTGATACAGCCACTCAATATTTTAATACATCTGCCGGTACTTAAGCCGCGGCCTCTTCCTCCGCCTGATCGATCTCTACCACCAGGTTATCGATGATAAACTCCTGGCGATCCATGGTATTTTTACCCATATAATATTCCAGCAATTGCTGTATATGATCTCCCTGCTCCAGGCGCATTAACTGTTTGCGCATATCCCCTGCAATGAACTGGGCAAATTCTTCCGGGCTGATCTCCCCGAGTCCTTTAAAACGGGTTACTTCCGGTTTACCCGTCAATTTCCGGATGGCTGCTCTTTTTTCCGCCTCGCTGTAACAGTAAATCGTTTCTTTCTTGTCACGTACACGAAACAGCGGCGTTTCCAGCACATACACTTTCTCCTGTTTTACCAGTTCCGGAAAGAACTGGAGGAAGAAGGTCATGATCAGCAGCCGGATGTGCATCCCGTCCACATCCGCATCCGTAGCAATGACAATATTATTAAACCGCAACCCTTCCATTCCCTCTTCAATATTGAGTGCATGTTGCAAAAGGTTGAACTCTTCATTTTCATATACCACCTTTTTCGTAAGTCCGAAACTGTTCAATGGCTTTCCCCGCAGGCTGAACACCGCCTGTGTTTCTACATTCCGGGCCTTGGTAATAGAACCACTGGCACTATCTCCTTCCGTGATAAAAATGGTGGTTTCGTTCTGCTTGGCAATGTACTCTTCCTTATTCTTTGCCGGCGGCTCCTCGTTTAAATGTACGCGGCAGTCCCGCAGTTTGCGGTTATGCAGGTTTGCTTTCTTTGCCCGTTCATTGGCCAGCTTTTTAATCCCTGCAAGATCTTTACGTTCCCGCTCACTTTGCTCGATCCGCTTCTTCAGCATTTCTGCAATTGACGGATTTTTGTGCAGAAAATTATCCAGCTCCCGGGAAAGGAAATCCCCAATAAACTGCTTCATGCTGGGACCATTGATATCCACGTTCTGCGATCCGAGCTTTGTTTTGGTCTGGCTTTCGAATACCGGTTCCACCACTCTAACGGCAACAGCGCCTACAATGGCCCCGCGGATATCCGAGGCTTCATAGTCCTTTTTATAAAATTCGCGGATGGTTTTTACAAACGCTTCCCGGAAGGCCTGCTGGTGGGTTCCGCCCTGTGTGGTATGCTGACCATTTACGAAACTGTACAATTCCTCCCCGTAGTCATTCCCGTGGGTAACGGCCACTTCAATATCCTCCCCTTTCAGATGAATGATCGGGTAGCGGATCTCATCTTCATTGGTCTTGCGTTGCAACAGATCCAGCAACCCGTTGCGGCTAAGATAGGTTTTGCCGTTAAAAACGATCTTTAACCCTGCATTCAGAAAACAATAGTTCCAGATCAGGTTTTCGAGGAACTCCGGGTGAAATTTGAAGTTTTTAAAGATGGTATCGTCGGGGATGAAGGTAACCATGGTTCCGTTGCCTTCCCCGGTTTTTCCCTCCTTGCTTTCTTTTATTAAGACCCCACGCTCAAATTCAGCGGTTTTATCCTTCCCGTCCCGCACGGCAACCACTTTAAAATAATTGCTCAGCGCATTCACCGCCTTGGTACCCACCCCGTTCAATCCTACGGATTTCTGGAAGGCCCTGCTGTCGTACTTCGCCCCGGTATTGATCTTACTCACTACATCCACCACTTTCCCCAACGGTATGCCACGTCCATAATCCCGGACGGTAACGGTATTGTCCTTGATGGTTAGCTCAATGGTTTTGCCGTAGCCCATCATGTACTCGTCGATACAGTTATCCATTACCTCCTTTACCAGTACATAGATCCCGTCGTCTGGACTACTGCCATCGCCTAATTTCCCGATATACATCCCCGGACGAAGACGGATATGCTCTTTCCAATCCAGACTTTTGATACTATCCTCGTCGTATGTTACTCCTGCCTTTGGTGCTGCCATTTCTTTTGCCATGAATCAAATCCTTTTTAAAATACTGTATTTCAATCCGTTCATTTTACAGCCCGGAATGAAACGCCCAAATGTAAAAAGATTTTGGGAGATTAATGACTGATTTTCTCAACACAAACCTTCCAGCCGGTTTAAACCTCTAATAACAAATTGTGCAGATCCGCGAACCGGTTATAAGAATGTGGCCAGCTCCATTCCAAATAGTCCCCCGCCTGTCTGCCTTTATTATGAAATGTTGTTCAGGTCCTGTTGCGTTTCGGGGTAGCTTTACGTTTTTGTATAAAAATACCATGCTATGAGAAGAATGCTTTTCGTTTTGTTAGTGGCCGCCCTTGCAATTGCCTGCCAAAAGCCAACACGCGCTGATTTGAATCCTGAAAATGCGATAATTGCCGGTGATTTTATCACAAAAAACTACTCCAGCGATGCGGTGCAACTCTATCTCCGGGATGTACAAAATGCACAGCACCACCGCCACAACAACCCGGCAATCGACTCCCAGCAACTTGCCTCCACGCTAAAAATATTCCAGGCTGTTTATGATTTAAATACCCCGGAAACGCAATATATTTTCAATACGCGAAAAATCCATTCGCGGCACTGCTTTAGCACGGGCTCGATCCTTTTAAAAGTAGATACCGCACAGCCGGAAATAAAACAACTTGCTGCCGGAAAAATTCCTACCGGCAGCCCCGTTCTTGACAATATACTCTTAAAATACCAGTTTGATTCTGTACGGCTGGTTTATGGATATCCCCAATTCAACTGGCTATCAATCAATACATCTCAACTATTGAATACCCTTCCTATCTTTAACGAGCTGAAACAGATTCCATCCATTCTGATAGCGGAACAAAATGGCGGATGTTTTGACGGCGACAATATTGTTCTTTTGAAGGAACAGGATGCCATAAAGATCACCTTCTCTGAAGGCGGCGGCGATTGCCCTGCAGGCTGCACGTTCCGGAAGTATTGGGATTTCCGTGTTAAGAATGGCACTGCTACCTATTTAGGTACACATTAATGTTTTGATTTAAGCAATAAATATCCCTATCATTTTATAAACAGTCTGGAATGCAATGATCATTCCGCTGAAGACTGGTGCTTTCAGCAAACGGCTGCCAGATACGGATCTGCTTCCAAAGAACGCACGGGTTATAAGCTCCTTTTTCCTCAGGAAGTGATTTTATTTTTCTCGGTATAGGAATCAATTACGGCACCGATGGCTTTTACCTCCTCATCACTTAAATCGCCCCAGATCTGCTTCCATATGCCTTCATCGTTCCGGATCTGGGTAATCTCATCAGCCCCGGCCATGCATTTATAAAACGTAACGCCATCCGTTGTTTCCGCAGGCGTTACCTGCAGCTGTGTCCGCTTACCGTCGATGGTTACTTCAATTGCAAACTGTTTCGTTCCCGTTTCCATAACATTTTTTTTAATGATGAAAAAGCCGGGCAGTGCCGACAGATATCTCCTAAAAAACTACCAAGATCAGGCCAAATAAGGGCACGGCTGTTAAGATTGCTCTTCAGCCGGTCATTTTGTAAGTGACACAGTATCAAAAAATACTTCTGCCGCTTTATTCCGGAAATGATATACAAAAGTCCGGTATCCCGCAGCCTTAAAGAGCAGTCCCCGCCGTAATGCCCGCCGGCTTGCCAAAATGCGGAAATACCCCCGTTCATTGGTTTTCCCGGCAAGTTTTCCATTGCGCTCACAGATAGAGATACCGGGAAGTCCGTGCCCCTGCAAATTGCTGACAAGTCCATAAAAAACAATCTTTCCGGCTAACGAATCGCAGACAGGATCAGACCACGAAACCGGATACTGCTTCAGCGCCTCTTTTATAGGCGGCAAGCCCATGGCTTTCCGCCGCGCATCCAATTTCGGCATCGCCCGTACAGGCCATAATACCGGATTGCCTTCATAATCCCCACCCATCTGCGTTCCGTAAAGCTGGAAGCGCTCCCGGAACATTTGTACGCGGTCATACAGGTAAGCAACATACATTTTGGGGGCTTTTCCTTCTTCAGCCGCCCGTTTCAGTACCGGAAGGTATTTTTCACGGGTAAGCGAATCCCCATGCTGAACAACAAGCCATAATGCTTTTGAAGCTTCCGTTGAAATCAGCCGTTGATCCGGCCAGCC
Source organism: Niabella pedocola (assembly GCF_021044425.1). Classification (GTDB taxonomy): domain Bacteria; phylum Bacteroidota; class Bacteroidia; order Chitinophagales; family Chitinophagaceae; genus Niabella; species Niabella pedocola. The sequence goes on from NZ_JAJNEC010000007.1 coordinate 735,659, forward strand.
ATACTGGTCAATGATCCGGGTAACCTGCAGGGTATTTACGGAATCGGTTTTATTGATGTATTTCCAGTACCGAGCCACCGTATCTGCATAAGCACCGTATTTCGCCGCCAATGCGTTTAAGGTATCGCGGGGGGCCTGATCCTTCACCAGTATGTCTTCCAGCACGGTAGAAATACGGTCATAAGGAATTGGGGTTTGCCCCGGTGTGGCTTTATAGAAAAGCAGGAATAAAAGGATCCAAAACAACCGCATGATATACCGCTCGCCAAAGGCAGGGATCAGGAGCAGATATGGAATCGCTAATTTAAAATATAAAGTGGCAGAGCCCGGCCCGGAGCAGGATTGCGGAACGGTAACGGAATCTTTACTTTTACATTCAATCGTATACATTGGGTATTTAAATCCCCACCAAGCCAGGTTTGTCTTTACTAACAATGCGACCGTTCAAAAGTTCGGATAAAAAAAGGGCGCAAGTTTTCCTTACGCCCTTTTTCAAATCCTTTTATTGTTTTATCCCTCCGTCATCGTCACATGATCCTTATCGCTGTTTTCCGTCCAGCGAACCAGCACTTTCTGGGTTTCAAAAGAGTCGATATATTTCCCCACGTAGTCGGCCTGTATGGGAAACTCCCGGGTAAAGCGGCGGTCGATCAGTACACAGAGCTCCACTTTCTTTGGCCTTCCATAATCCAGCAGGGCATCAAAAGCAGCACGGGTAGTACGACCGGTGTACAATACATCATCAATCAGGATCACATCTTTACCTTCGATAGAAAACGGGATATCCGTTTCATTGGCGGCATGCAGTTCGTTCCGTACATCATCCCTGTAAAAAGTAATGTCCAGTTTTCCATAATCGATGGACTGCCCTTTCGATATTTTTTGTACTTCTGCATAAATGCGGTTCGACAAAAAAATACCTCTTGGCTGCAAACCAATAATGGCAATCTTTGAAAAATCTTCATGATTCTCCACGATCTGGTGCGCCAGCCGCTTGATGGTGATCGCGATCTCCTCTGCTTTTAAAATCAGTTTCAAGTTTAAACGGTTTCAGGTTTAACGCCCGCCTTACCAGACGGGCAGATTTAAGTTCCAAACGTTTCAACGATTACTCCTCGGCCATGAACGGGTACCGGTAATCAACCGGAGGATTAAAGGTTTCTTTAACCGTGCGCACACTCAACCAGCGATACAGATTCAGGATGGAACCTGCCTTATCATTGGTGCCGGAAGCCCGTGCACCACCGAAGGGCTGCTGGCCTACTACTGCACCCGTAGGTTTATCGTTGATATAAAAATTACCTGCTGCGTTAGACAGGCGTTTTGTGGCGGTTTCGATGGCAGCGCGGTCCGTTGCTATGATCGACCCTGTTAATGCATAGGGCGATGTGCTGTCTACCAGGTCCAGCGTCTTTTCAAAACTTCCGGCCGGGTATACATATACGGTCAGTACGGGGCCAAAGATCTCCTCACACATGGTTACATATTGCGGGTCTTTCGTTTCGATCACCGTAGGCTGAATAAAATACCCTTCCTTTTTATCACAGGTTCCACCCACCACAATACTGGCTTTGGAATCTCTTTTAGCCTTATCAATATATCCCTTTATTTTATCAAAGCTGCGTTCATCAATCACGGCATTGATAAAATTACTAAAGTCTTCCACCGATCCCATTTTAAAGGAGTTCACCCCTTCGATCAGGAGTTTCTTCACTTCCTTCCAGATATTGGATGGTATGTACGCACGGGAAGCCGCAGAACATTTTTGCCCCTGGAATTCAAAAGCACCCCGTAACAGCGCGGTTGCCACCACACCCGGATCTGCGCTTCTGTGCACCATCACAAAGTCCTTTCCGCCGGTTTCGCCCACAATGCGCGGGTAACTCCGGTACTTAGGAATATTCTTTCCAATGGTTTCCCACATATGATTGAATACACCAGTAGAGCCGGTAAAATGCACCCCTGCAAACTCCCGGTGATTAAAGCAAACCTCGCCTACCACGGGGCCATCCACGTAAATCAGGTTGATCACTCCATCCGGCAGCCCGGCTTCTTTCAGGATGCGCATAAAAAGCTGCGCGGAATAGATCTGCGTATGCGCCGGCTTCCATACCACCACATTCCCGCACATCGCGGCTGAAGTAGGCAGGTTACCGCCGATAGCTGTAAAGTTAAACGGCGTAATGGCCAGAACAAACCCTTCCAGGGGCCGGTACTCCAGGCGGTTATGCATTCCTGCGCCACTAATGGGTTGTTGTGTATAGATCTCACTCAGGAAGTGGACATTAAACCGCAGGAAATCGATGAGCTCGCAGGCACTGTCGATCTCCGCCTGGTAAGCATTTTTACTTTGTCCCAGCATGGTAGCCGCATTCATCTGTCCGCGGTATTTGGTAGCGATCAGATCGGCTGCTTTTAAAAAGATGCCCGCACGGCTTTCCCAGCTCATAGCTTCCCAGGATCTTTTCGCCCCCACCGCCGCATCCACCGCCTGCTGCACATGTTTCTTTTCACCGATGGAAAATTGTCCCAGTACGAACTTATGTTCATGCGGAGGACGAAGCGATTCCTTTTTGGATGTACGTACTTCGTCTGCCCCGATATACATGGGTACATCTAGTTTTTCGCCTTTCAGCAACGCAAGGGCGGCTTTCAGGTTTTCCCGTTCTTTACTTCCGGGAGCGTAGTTGAGCACCGGCTCATTGGCCGGTAAAGGGTAAGAAAATGATCCCTGGTGCATATTATCTCAATTTGAAGATTTGAAAATTTTTAATTTGAAAATGAAGCGCTCCGCCCTCTGAGGCCCTGAGCAGTTTCCATCCCCAACCATCCGTTTATCAGATATGGGTGCTGCGTTTCCCCATTGCTTAAACCGTTTCCTTCCGCTGCATCAGATACGCCTTGATAAAACCATCCAGTTCACCATCCATTACCGGCTGCACATTTCCAACCTCGTATTCGGTACGGTGATCCTTGATCATTTTATACGGATGGAATACATAGCTGCGGATCTGACTGCCCCATTCTATTTTTTTCTTGTTGGCATTCGCCGCATTTTTCAGTTCCTCACGCTTGCGCAGTTCTTCTTCATATAACCGGCTCTTCAGCATCTGCATGGCTTTTTCCCGGTTGCCCATCTGTGTACGTTCCGTTTGGCAAACGACCACAATGCCCGTGGGAATGTGGGTCAGGAACACTTTTGTTTCCACCTTGTTCACATTCTGCCCACCGGCACCGCCGCTCCGCGCCGTTTCCATTTTTACTTCAGAATCCTTGATCTCAATATCGATGGTATCATCCACCAGCGGATACACAAAAACCGATGCAAAAGACGTATGTCTGCGGGCATTGCTATCGAACGGCGAGATCCGCACCAGGCGGTGCACACCACTTTCTGCCTTTAAGAAGCCATAAGCAAAGGGCCCCTCAAACTGCAGGGTAGCTGTTTTAATACCGGCGCCATCTCCCCATTGCCAGTCCAGTTCGGTGATCTTCCAGCCCTGTTTTTCGCCATACATCCGGTACATCCGGGCGATCATCTCGGCCCAGTCCTGGCTTTCTGTTCCACCCGCACCCGAATTGATCTGGATCACCGCCGGCAGCTCATCCTCTGCCTCGTTCAGCGTGCTTTTGAATTCAGCATCTTCCAGCACACCCAATGCATGATCATACGCTTCCTGGGTTTCCGCTTCCGTGGCATCACCAGCCTTCCAGAAATCGAACAAGACCGCAAAATCCTCTACTGCTGTTTCGGCTTCCCGGAACAGGTTCATCCAGTATTCATTGGTCTTTAAATTCTTTAAAATTTCTGTGGCACGTTGATTATCGTCCCAGAAACCGGGACTTAACGAAAGCTGTTTATCTTCATTGATTTTCTGTTGACGGTTCTCGACGTCAAAGAAACCTCCTTATCCCGAGAACGCGGGACCGCATATCCTGTAATTTTTCCTGTGTCATAGGGCGCAAAGATACATCCTATTTCCGATTTATGGCCGGTTGCACAAACGATTGTTCACTCCAGGGAGAAAAGATCCCAGCGGTCTCAGAAGGGAACCGCATTAGAAAATGCAATCGTCTCCTCTATTCCTTACCGGGTCTCTTGAAAGGAACCCGGCAAGAGCCTAACCTATTCCTTCCCCCGCGTCCCCTGCGGGAGACACCGGGAGAAAGAATAATATTGTATGCAAAACAACCATGTTTATGATGACTGGCCAAACGCCGGTGCTGCTATGGGGCTTTACTTGCGTCGCTCCGTTCAGCTGCAGCACTGCTGTTCCTTTCCGGTGGAACATCAGGACACTAAGAGATCATCCTTTCCTTACCGGGTCTCCTGAAAAGGGACCCGGTAAGATGTAACACACCCCTTCCCCCGGCACCCCTGCGGAAAATGGGCCACACTTTTTGTGCTGCTTTGATCTTCCTTTAAATTTGCATCATCAATTGCTTTTGTCTCATGAAATACAAAATAAAACTGCCAGCACCATTCAATCAGCAACAGTTGCAAGATGAAATCAAAAGAGGAGGACGTTTTATTGTATACCAATATTGCATATCACTGGTGTTTGCTGTTACACTTAGAAGATTGTCTCCCGCTATTTTTATTCCGGCCGAACAAACAGGTACCCGGTACAAATACAAGTATAACCTGCTTTCCTGCCTTCTCGGATGGTGGGGAATTCCCTGGGGACCCATTTACACGATTAAATCGCTGCAACTGAACAACGCCGGCGGAATCGATGTTACCAGCGATGTACTGCTGAACATTACAGAAGAATCCTTTGGCACCTCCTGGATCGATCTCAAAGAAACTACGATGCTTTTCTCTCACCCCGAAAAAGCTTATATCCGTTCCTTCAAAAAAGCCTTTCACCAAAAGCTGCCTTCAGCATTTAGACCAGTACAGCTGATCGTAGGACTTTTCCTGAATGTTCCGGAAGGTACTGCGCCCTATTATGTAATCGGCATCGCCACAAAATACGATTTTGATCGAACCGTTGCCGAAATACAAAAGGCGCTTTATACCCAGTTTTATAAACATGTCCGTTTTGACTTCGTCGAGCTAGATACGCCGCAGCACCTGAAACTTGATCTGCCCACATATGATATTGACAGTTTAAAAGCGCAGGGGCTTCCCTTCCCTTACCCGGTTTCCTGAAACGGGCCCGGCAGGAGCTTGCTATTACTTTCCCCGGCGTTTCCTGCGGGAGACACCAGGGAGAAAGAACACAGCATCCGCCGAAGGTATCCGTATAAAAAGAGTAATCATCCTTTCCCTACCGGGTCTCCTGAAAAGGGACCCGGTAAGAATTTGCTATTTGCTTCCCTGCGCCACCAGTGGGAGGCCACAGGAGCAACCGGGGGAAACAACTACAGATACGAAGCATATTTTATATAAGAAAAATATTACCGGGCATTGTTCGATTGGTTTGCTCACACGGTTGGCCTATCTTTGCAAGTGCCGTTGACCAACGGTTCATTTTTAAACCAATCCATGTATTATGGATGACTTTATTGCGGCGCGGTCGCAGATGGCGCTTTCTCTGGGATTTCACATTATTTTCTCTTGCATCGGCATGATCATGCCGTTCTTTATGGCGGTTTCGCATTTTAAATGGCTGAAAACAGGAAACATTGTATACCGCAATGTAACCCGCGCCTGGAGCCGGGGCGTGGCGATTTTCTTTGCCACCGGAGCGGTTTCCGGTACCGTGCTGTCTTTTGAGCTGGGCCTGCTCTGGCCGGAGTTCATGAAACATGCCGGTCCCATTTTTGGTATGCCGTTTTCACTGGAAGGCACAGCTTTTTTTATTGAGGCCATTGCGCTGGGTTTTTATTTATATGGGTGGAATAAATTTAATAAATGGTTTCACTGGTTCACCGGTGTAATTGTTGGCGTAAGCGGACTGGCCTCCGGTATCCTGGTGGTGGCAGCAAATGCCTGGATGAACAGCCCTGCCGGCTTTGACTATGTGAACGGACAATACCTGAATATTGACCCTATTGCCGCCATGTTTAATGATGCCTGGTTTTCGCAGGCCCTGCACATGATCCTTGCGGCACTTACCGCCACAGGGTTTGCGGTGGCGGGTGTGCATGCGCTCATGATCCTGAAACGGAAGAATGTACTATTTCATACAAAGGCCTTTCGCATTGCAGCGGTATTTGCCTGTGCCGGTGCCATCCTGCAGCCGCTCAGTGGTGATATTTCGGCCAAGGATGTGGCAAAGCGTCAGCCGGTGAAACTGGCTGCGATGGAGGCCCATTTTAAAACGGAGGAAAAAGCGGCACTCATCCTGGGCGGCATTCCCGATGAGCAGCATGACACTGTGCGTTATGCACTGAAAATTCCCGGGGCATTGAGTTTCCTGGCCCATGGTGATTTTAAAACGCCTGTAACGGGTCTGGATGCATTTCCTAAAGAGGAACATCCGCCGGTTGTCATTACGCACTATGCCTTCCAGGTAATGGTGGGGCTTGGAATGCTGATGCTGCTGATTGCTGTTTTTTATTTTTTCACCCTGTGGCGAAAACGGAAATGGCTGGAAAAACGTTGGTTACTGAAACTGTTCACCATTGCTATCCCGGTGGGATTTATTGCCGTGGAAGCCGGTTGGACGGTAACGGAAGTGGGCCGCCAGCCCTGGATCATTTATGGCATCATGCGCACCCGTGATGCTGTTACCCCCATGCCCGGCATCGTTTATTCCTTTTATATTTTCACCGCCGTTTATGTTTCGCTGAGCATTATTGTAATGCTGCTCTTGTACCGGCAGGTAAAGATGGTGGGGAAATTGTATGATGTATCGTAGAAATTTGATGTCTGAGGTTTATCGTTTGACGCCCGAGACTAACGACAAACCAAAAACAATAAATAATAAAACATGCTTTATGTAGTTATGGCATATTTGTGGGCCTCGATCCTTCTTTATGTATTAATGGGAGGAGCTGATTTTGGTGCCGGTATCCTTGAGTTTCTTTCTACCCGTAAAAGCAAAGATCAAACCCGCAGGGTGATGTACCGCGCTATCGGTCCTATATGGGAAGCCAACCATATGTGGCTGATCATCGCCATTGTGATCCTGTTTGTTGGCTTCCCGGTAATCTATGCCACGGTATCCGTGTATCTTCATATCCCGCTTACCATCATGCTGCTGGGCATTGTAGCGCGGGGTACCGCTTTCAGTTTCCGGAATTACGATGCCGTACAGGATAAAATGCAGGTGGTATACTCGAAAACGTTTATGTATTCCAGTGTAATTACCCCATTATTCCTGGGGATCATTGCCGGAAGTGCCGTATCCGGAAAAATTGATCCGCAGGCCACGCATTTCCTGGATGCCTATATTTTTAGCTGGCTGGCGTTCTTCCCCGTTTCGGTAGGCATTTTTACGGCTACCATCTGCGGCTTCCTGGCCGCCGTTTTTATTATCGGCGAAACAAAAACGGAAACCGAGCGGCAGCGGTTCATTCAAAAAGCCCGGCATATGAGCCTCGCCGCCATTACAGCTGCGGCCCTGGTGCTGGTGGCCGCCTATATAGATGAGATTCCACTCGTGCATTGGCTTTTTGGAAATCCTGTGAGTATTGCCTGTGTGGTACTGGCCGCTATTTCGCTCATCTGGATGTGGGTTTCATTGTTCCGCGGATCTACCCGTTGGCTGCGGATCATTGCCGGGGCACAGATCACCTTGCTGTTAGTGGCTATTACTTATGAACATTACCCGGTACTGATCAACCTGAAAGATACGGAAGGCTTATCGCTGCTTACTCACAAGGGCTCAGACAAAACGATCCATGCGTTGGCCGTTGCGCTCCTTGTGGGAAGTATTTTTATTTTGCCTGCATTGTTCTACCTGCTATACAGCTTTAACCGGCAGGAAGAAACAGCCTGACCTATGCACCGGACTGCCTGGAAGAACAGCGATGATACGGCAGTAAAAGATCCGCCAAAATCCGCGGGAAACAGTTCCTTCATATAGTGGTAATACCGGAATCGCTATTATAAGGGACGGGCCTTTCTCCGTCTTTTATCTTCCCAGGGAATAAAAGCGCCCAATGTGCCACGAAACCGGCGGAAAAAATTTTCCCGCTGCAGGATCGATTTAAAGGGCTGCACGTAAGCCGGTGCCGGATCGATAACCGTATCCACCTGGTTTCGGCTCTTCAGCGTGTCTACCATAAAGGGGATATGCACGATGCGGGTACCGAACTTACGCCGGGTGAAACCCTTCATCATCGACGATTGAAAGGGATCCGTTACCAGGGCAATGGATTTGAAGCCCTGCTGCCGCGCAATCTGGTAGGAGTAGAAAACGTTTTCCGTGCTATGCTCGGCCCTGGTTTCATAAAAAATATGCGCTGCGGGCATGCCCAGTTGCCGCGCATAAAGCCCCATGATCTTTGCTTCAGAATAGGGTGTGTAAACAGCCCCGCCTGAAAATATAATATTCCGGATAATGCCCTGCTCATACAAATAGAGGGCCCAAAGCACTCGTCCCTTCATCACGGAATCCCATTTCCCTTCTTTAAACGGATACCCCGGAACAATACCTGCGTCAAAAGTCATTTTTTTTGAAAGGATCTCTTCATATAAACGTGTTGGACGCTTCCTGTACGAAACAACACATCCGCTTATAGAAACGGCCATTAACAAAATCCCCAGTGCAGCGATCATTTTTTGCAACATCGGGATTAAAAATACGGTAAAGTTCTGATGAATTTTAAATTCAAAATTCTAAGTACTCAATTCTAAGGAGCAGCATCTGACTTTTGGAAGTTGTATCGAAAGCCGCAAAATGGCATAACAAAAAAACCAATTAGCGCAAGGCACTAATTGGTATATAACAAATATCATCATCCGGTCTACGGAAATAGACATTGAACCACCCGGAACCAGGAGTTCTCAGTATTACATCAGGAATCCAAACCCTCAACCCAGAAACCGGGAACCGTTCCCCTTTAATGCATCATCTCTCCCATATCCATTTTTTCCTGTTTCCCTTTTTTCTTTTTAATGAAAAGGATAAAAGGAATACAGATCAGGAACATCAAACCCAGGTAAAGGAATACATCCATATAAGAAAGCACGGTGGCCTGTTTGGTTACCGTAAAATCGAGGATCTTATGTGCCGATTCCAGGGCTGCATCCGGCGTCATTCCTTTTGCGGTAAAGCTGTGTTGCAGGGCACTGACGCGCTGCTGTACATTCAGGTCGTTCACATCCAGCTTCGACACGAGGTCGTTGCGGTAAAGTATATTCCGGTTGGCAATAAACGTGGTGATCGCCGCCACCCCGAAAGAACCGCCCAGCTGACGCATCATGCCCGTAAACGCTGCCCCCTGGCCAATTTCCTGGCCCTTAAGGGTAGACAGTGCCAATGTGGTAATGGGAATGAACAATAATCCCAACCCTACCCCGCGCACAATCAGCATCCAGAAAAATGCATCCTTCCCGGTATCCGGCGTAATGATCCTATATCCCCAGAAACTATAAACAAAGAAGAGGAACAACCCGGTAGCCACCAAATATTGCTGGGGAACCCCTTTGGCAATCATCCGCCCGATAAAGGGCATCATAAATGCAGTTGCCAGCGTAGCCGGTATCATCAGCATCCCCGCCTGAAGCGCCGTCCACCCCAGGATGCTTTGCGTATACAGAGGAACAATAAACGTAGAACCATACAAACCAAAGCCCAGTATAAAAGACATCACGGTACCGATCCGGAGATTCCCGTTCTTTAACACCCTCAACTCCACAATAGGATTCTTATACGTAAGCTCGCGCCAGATAAAAAAGAACAATCCCAAAACCGCTGTGATCGTCAGCACCACAATTACCTTACTCGAGAACCAGTCGTCCTCATGGCCCCGCTCCAGTATATATTGCAGGGAACCAACGGTAGCGCTTAACAAAAAGATACCCAGCCAGTCAATTTCATGCGCGGCCTTTTTTTCAGCATATTTCGGACTGCGTACAAACTGCAGGGTGAGCAGAACAGCTATAATACCAAGAGGGATATTGATATAAAAAATGTAGGGCCAGCTGAAATTATCCACAATATAACCGCCGAGCGGAGGCCCCAGTGTTGGACCGGCAATTACACCCAACCCATAGATCGCCTGGGCCATGCCCCGTTTTTCTACAGGATACGATTCGGTAATGATTGTTTGAGAGGTTACCAGCAAGGCGCCGCCGCCTACACCCTGTAAGAACCGGAAGGCTACCAGCTCCCAGATATTGGAGGCATTACCGCACAAAAAGGAACAAACGGTAAACAATACAATGGATACCGCAAAATAGTTTCTCCGCCCAAATTGCTGGGAGAGCCAGCTGGTCATGGGTACAATAATCACGTTTCCGATCGCATAGGCCGTAATCACCCAACCTACTTCCGATAGCGTGGCTCCAAGGTTTCCCTTCATGTCGTTCAACGCCACATTCACAATCGTGCTGTCTACTATTTCAAGCAACGCACAAATGATCGCAGTCACGGTAACAATCACGCGCCGCGCACCATATTCTACAAGGGAGTCTTGCTGTTGCATAATTTCGATATCTGTTTATTGTAAATGGTCTGGTGGTGGTGAATACTCAATTGCCAATGGTGCGATGCAAAATGTGAGCAGGCAGAAATGCGCGTGTAACCTACGCCTATTCACCATTCACTATTCACTGCTCACTAATTAAGATGCACATCCACCAGTACATTCATACCGGCGCGTAATTTTTGGATCAGGGAATCATTTTTATTTACGAATTCTATTCTTACCGGAACCCGTTGTACCACTTTTACAAAGTTGCCGCTGGCGTTATCTGCAGGCAGTAATGCAGAAACAGATCCGGTTGCAGGAGCAAATGAGCTCACTACGCCTTCAAAGGGGTGCTTCGGAAAAGCATCCACACTGACTTCAACTTTCTGTCCGGCCACCATCCTTGACAACTGGGTTTCTTTAAAGTTTGCCACCACCCATTTGTCATTGTTCAGGATAATGCTGAACAGTTGCGCTCCTGCCTGGATAAACTGGCCGGTTTGCACCGGAACTTTAGACACCACGCCATCCTCATGTGCCACGATAGCGGCATAGCTCAGGTTCAATTTTGCATTTTCCACATCTACTTCCCGCTGGTGTGCGGTAGCCGATGTAACGCCAATTTCCTTGGAAGTGGCTTTTGTCTGAAAGCTAACAGCTCCGGTTTGTGCTGTTGCCTGTCCGCGCTGCTCCTTCAGAATCGCGAGCTGCCGGTCTGCGGTTTGCTTTGCGGCAAGCGCCTGTTCATATTGTTGCTGGGTAATGGAATGATCCTTTATCAGGTTCTCATAGCGCTTCAGATCTTCTGTGGTACGCCATACATTTACCTTCGCGGCCTCTATCTGTGCATCGGCGGTAGCAACAGCCGCATTAGCCGTACTGATACTTTTATGGGCCGCTTCTGTTCCCGCCCGGGCAGCATCCACATTGCTGCGTGCGGTAGCCAGAGCTGCTTCAGCCTGTTCCAGCGCCATTTTCAGATCTCTTGTATCCAGCAACACCAGGGTATCTCCTTTGTGTACAAACTGGTTATCTTTTACGCGTACTTCAGCGATGTAACCGGAGATCTTGGAAATAACCGGGTTAACGTTGGCAGCCACCTGTGCATCATCTGTATCTTCATGGTGCTTGCTGTGGATATACGATGTGATCCCGAAATAACCACCGCCCAATACCAGTACTGCAAGTATGATAAAGAATACAGGGCTTCTTTTCTTCTTTTGATTTGTTTCGTTTGATTGGTCCTGAACTTGTCCGTTTGCCATGGTATAACGATTTATAATAAGCTTTTTAATTTACTGTGCTAATGCGCCCGCGCTTTCCAGCAATTTCTGATAGGCCAGGGCGGCATCGGCCTTTGCATTTAGTACATTGATCTTTGAAGACAACAATGCTACATTGGCATCCAGCAGGTCGGTGATGGTAACCAGGCTGTTGTCATATTTATTTTTTGTGATGCGATAATTCTCGGCTGCCTGAACCAGGGATTTATCATGCACTTCGATCTTTTTCTTTGCCAGCAATGCATTCTGATAATCCCTGTTGATCTGCAGGCGGATATTATCGGAAAGCATTTCCTGCGAAGCGGATAATTGCAGTGCCTGTGCTTTTGCCTTTTTAATGGAAGCACCGGTTTTCCAAAGGCTGGACAGGTTATACTGAACACCGATTCCTCCATTTACCGCATTGGTTACCGTAAGGAATTTAGGAATGTTTACCGCCACATAACCGCCGGTCAATGCCAGCGAAGGGAGGTAATTCGCCTTGGCCGCTTTTATTCCCAGGTCTGCGGCTTTTTGCTGGTAGGCCAGCGCCTGCATATCCTTTCGGTGCCCGATCGCCTGTTCCTCATAGTAAGTATACGGATGTTCCTCCTGCACCTGGTTGATGAACTCCGGATCTACTTCAATCACCGTGCTTTCGGGTAAACCCAGCAACAGGTCCATGTTGACATTGGCGATATTATAATTGCTTTGCGCTTCCAGCAGCCGCAGCTCAATATCGGAGGTTTGCAGTTGTGCCTTTAACCGGTCGTTGCGGGCCATCAGTCCGTTATTTTCCAGCCGTATAAAATTCGAGTCCCGGCTTTGAGAGGCCACCAGGTTTTCTTTGATCACGTTGATCACCTGTGCCGCTTTAAAAAGATTGGCATAGGCTTCAATAAGATTATACACGATAGCATTCTGATCGTTACCTGCGCTTAGTTTTTCGGCTTCCAGCAGGTATTTGGCAGACTGGATGCCATATTTGATTTTACCGCCCGCATATATCGGAAGCGACAGGCTGGCCATCCCATACATTGCCTGCGAGATCTTCGGAACACCGCCACCGCTATTACCTTCAGATGTGGATTCCTGTTTTTGTGCCGTTTTCAGATCAATCTTGGCGGTTGTTAAACGCAGATAGGATCCGCTTACTTTAAAGTCGGGCAACTGACGGTCTTTTGCCTCCTCCAACGCCGCTGTAGCCTCCAGTACTTTAGCCTGGTCGATCTTTAAATGCTTGCTGCTTTGCAAACCCAGTTCCACCGCTTCCTTCACAGAAAGCCGTTTCACTTCCTGGGCAGCAAGATGATTGCCCAACACCATAAACGCCAGAAAGAAGGCTGCAATGGCTGTTATTTTCTTATTCATATACTAAAATCAGCTTTTACGAGTTATACGTTCTTCTATCTATTTATCTGCCACCAGCAGATAACTTCTGACAACGGCCTTCAGGTGTACTTTCAGCCGGGGGATGATCACTTTTAAAAACTCGGCTTCATTATCCGGGTCGATCCGGTATTGCTCACACAAAAACCGCTGAGTGTTGAAGGCCTGGTTAATGGTACCAAATACCGTTAATGCCAGGATGGTGATATCGACATTCTTCTTAAAGATCCCGGCCTTGGCCCCGGCTTTTATAGCACTTTTGATGAGCGAAGTATTTTTCAGTTTCAGGCTCTTAACCCCGTCATACATCACTTTATTCTTCATCACCCCCTGCTCCCGCACCATCAGCAAATGAAAATGCCGGTTAGCGGCAATGGTGTCGATATAGGTTTCAATGATCCGGTCGATCTTTTCGGCCGGTGTTACATCGTGGGCAAAAACGATCTCCTCCAGTTTGCCCCGCATGGTGGTTACATATTTTATAAATATGGCCTCCAGCAACTTTTCCTTCGAACCAAAGTAATAAGAGATCATGGCTACATTTACATCGGCAGCCTTTGCAATATCACGAACAGACGTATTGTCGAACCCTTTGCCTGCAAAGAGTTTCACCGCCGATTCCATAATTTCCAGTTGCTTTTGTGTAAATGTTGCTGTCACCTTTAAAAATTTCCACCACAAAGGTATTAAACAGTTGTTTAAAAATTCAAACACTTGTTTAATTTTCTACAAATCGGGTAGAAAAATTAACCCATGTCAAGTCATGCGTATCAGCCCTTTAAAGCCGGCATTGGCTTGGCCATAAAAGAAGATTTGTTGTTATTTAATTGAATTACAAAACTGAATGCTGCCGCTCCAAGGTTTGGAGATCATGCATATTGCGGGTCCCGGAATTTTGAGGCCGCACGTGAAAACCCGCCGGTTGCCGAAGCCTTGGCAGCAGCACAGGCATGCAATTCCGGCAACGGCATAGCGTGCTTTTTATTTTCCGCAACGACGCAAAGTGGCAGCAAACGGCGTCGGCCGGTGCTTATAAATGCGTCGAGCTTTTAGAGCAACAGGATTATTGCAACTGGTATTTATGCCGGTACCGTTCGTACAGTTGTTTATGTTTGTTATTCAGATCGATCCTCCGCCCCTGGATCAGCGCATCGGTTACCACGCTGCTTTTCATATCCAGGATATCGCCGGTGGCGATCACAATATTTGCATCCTTGCCGGTTTCCAGTGAGCCGGTCTGTTTTTCAATTCCCAGGATCCGCGCCGCATTAAGTGTAATCGCCTGCAACGCTTCCTCTTTGGAAAGTCCGTACGCAGTGGCAGTGCCGGCAAAGAACGCCAGGTTACGGTACCGGCTCGATCCTTCATTATCGTTGAGTGCAAAAAGCACGCCGGCCTTCTGCAATATTGCAGGTGTCTTAAAGGGTTGATCCACGTCGTCATCTTCCATTGTAGGAAGGGCATGGATCGAGTTAAGGATAACAGGAATCTGATTCTGCTTGAGCAAATCTGCCAGCAGGTAACTGTCGCTGCCGCCCACGATCACCACACGGATGCCAAAGGTTTTTGCGAGATCGATGGCCATTAAGATCTGCCTGGAGATATCGGCGTTAATAAACAGTTGTTGTTTTTGTTCAAACAGCGGCCGCATTGCTTCAAACTTAAGATTGGTTTCCCTACGCTCCGTTCCTTTCAGGTAGGCCTTTGCTTCCTGGAAAAAGACCTTTAGTGCTTCGATCTTTTTCATGTCTTCCTTTACCGGATCGCCCCCCGAGGAGCGTGGCGAACGGAACAATGCAGGCAGGTTCAGAAACATACCAATATCTGCGGTATACAGGGCGTCTTCCCAAGTCCAGGCATCCAGCTGCACCACGGATGAGGTTCCGGTTAAAAAACGCCCGGAAGGTGCCACATTCGCCAGCAGGATACCGTTCGACCGGAGTGTATTGATAACCTTTGAATCGGCATTGTAGGCCACTATGGACCGTACATCCGGGTTATAGTCGCCCAGCTCATAGTAATCATTACTGCCTCGTACACCGCTGAGGATCTCCCGTAATCCAAGATCCGTATTGGCTAGTATCAGCCCGGGGTAAACATGCTTACCCGCGGCATCGATCACCGTGGCACCGGCCATATTTTCCGGCCGGTCGCCCACCTTCTGGATCCTGCCGTCCGTAACAACTACTGTCCCCCGGGGTATTACCTGGCCCGTGCCCGTATGAATGGTACCGTTATTAATAATGATCGTTCCGGTTTGCTTTTTTGCAGGATAAATATCATCCTGCGCGGTTGCCGGAACAACCAAGAACAGTACAAAAATATATATCAAAAATTTCATGAAATATGGTTTTATGATTAAAGATCAAATGCGTCTACGTCCAGCACACCGGTGGTCTGTTCATGCTCTTCACAATGCAGCACCACCTGCGCCGTAGGTTTGGCAGGCACTGTGGGCGCTCCGTTTTTACCGGCCGACAGCATTTTCTGCAACAACCGGTTACGCTCGGCCGCCGCCTGTACGCGGGATTCCCGGTCCTGCTCCCGGTTAAAGTAGATGGTTCCATCTACCAGGGTATACATGGCACGTGCATAAATACTCAACGGATCATCGCTCCATAGCACCAGGTCCGCATCCTTCCCTACTTTAATACTGCCTACGCGATTATCGATGTGGAGGGCCTTTGCAGGATTAAGGGTGACCATTTTTAACGCGTCTTCTTCAGACACGTCCCCGTATTTGATCGTTTTTGCAGCTTCCTGGTTCAATCTTCTTGCCATTTCCGCATCATCACTGTTGATGCATACATTCAGACCGAGCTGCTGCATGAGCGCGGCGTTGTAAGGTATGGCATCCTGCACCTCGGTCTTATAGGCCCACCAGTCTGAAAACGTGGATACATTTGCTCCGTGCTGGCGGATACGGTCGGCCACCTTATACCCTTCAAGTATATGGGTGAAGGTATTTACCTTAAAGCCATATTTCTCTGCTATGTGAATCAGGCTCAGTATTTCACTTTGCACATAACTATGACAGGTTATAAAGCGCTTATGATTCAGGATCTCCACCAGCGCATCCAGCTCCAGGTCGCGCCGGACGGTTTTATCGCCCGATTTCAACGCCTTTTCATAATCGCGGGCTCGCTGAAAGGCATCATTCAGCACTTCGGATACGCCCATGCGCGTATCCGGAAACCGGTTGTTTCCCTGTGTAACCGTAGTACGCTTTACATTTTCGCCCAATGCAAATTTTATAAACGGATCGGCTCCTTTAAACTTAAGTCCTTCGGCATCTGTACCCCAGCGCAGCTTGATCAGCTGGCTTTGCCCGCCAATAGTATTTGCAGACCCGTGCAGGATCTGGGAGGTGGTTACCCCACCGCTCAGCTGGCGGTAAATATTGATATCCTCCGGGTTCAGATTGTCGCCGATCCTTACTTCAGAAGTAACGGACTGTGCACCCTCGTTTATGGAAAACACTGCAATGTGTGAATGCTCGTCGATGATACCTGGTGTAAGGTGTTTGCCGGTACCATCAATCACCCGTGCCCCCGCTGCAGCAAGTCCTTTCCCGATCTGTGCAATCTTCCCGTTCTTTACCAGCACATCCGTTTGCTCCTGTTTGCCACCGGCCTCATTGGTCCATACGGTGGCACTTTTTATCAGGATGGTTTCCTGCTCCGGCAACCGCGCATTTCCGTAGCTGCTGAAGGGATATACCACACGGGCTTCGGGTTGTTCCCAAACCTGGCGCGCTGAATCTTTCCCTGCAGCCGTTTCTTTTGTAAGGGTTGCCATCCAGCTTACCGGTAATCCTTTTTCATTGGCGCCCACGCCCTGCCAGCTATCTCCATAATTTACACCGCTCAGCCGGATCAACGCTCCGGCTTGCTTGTTTTCAAACACAGAATCCTTTTGCCCGGTCCCGATGACTTTGGTAGTAGGTTTTAATGAAAAGCTCAGCGATACCAGATTACCGTCGGCACTGAATTTGGTAGTTAATGGTTCATTTGCTTTCACTGTGGCCAGGCTGTTGCTTTTTACTTCCAGCTGGTAGTCCGTTACACCTCCCGCCCCGGTAACCCGCAATGCGTACTGTCCCTTTAGCTCGGTACTGTTCTTTGCATTGATATCGTAACGCTCGCCCTGGATCCAATTTTCCAGTACGGTGGTTTTTTCTGCAAACAGCTCACCATTGGTGATCAGGAAATTTGCCAGGTAACCCGGCTCCAGGCGGCCTACGCGATCGGCTATTTTTAAAAACGTAGCCGGAGTGGTTGTTAATGCCTCCAGCGCGGTTTTTGCTGAAAGTCCCGCCAGCAGTGCCTTCCGAAGATTCGGCCAGAACGTTTTCAGATCCTTCAGATCCGCAGCGGTTAATGCAAACGGGATCTTTTGTTTCTCAAAAGCCGCGGGGTTGGTGGGAGCCAGCTCCCAGTGGGCCAGGTCTTTCCAGGCAATAAACCGGGCGTCTGCAGGATCTTCCACCTTTTGAGCATCCGGAAAATTCAGCGAAAGGATATAAGGCGCTTTAGTAGCCGCAATTTCCTGGATGCGCTGGTATTCATTTCCCCCTCCTTTTATAATATACTGCACTCCAAACTCATCTCCCACCTGGTCTGCTCGCAAACCGGCCCATTTATCGGTTGTTTCAAAGATCTGTGGCAGGGCCTGCTGTTCGTTCCAGGCCTCCAGTGTTTTATTAATACCCTCTTTTGCCGGCCGGGTCTTGTACCATTGTGCATCCAGGTAATTTTGCCGCAGCAGCGCTACGGCTCCCATCGTGCTCGAAGGGTAGCTTTGCCTGGAGGAGCCCTTGTTAAAGGAATAGAAGGCCGCTGCCCGCTCCTTTATAATGACCAGGTTTTCTTTCTTTGCAGATAATGTGGCTACCACACCGGTACCCCTGGCAATGCCATCCTTATAATGCGATAATACAGTTCCAAAACCCAGCTCCCGTAACGGCTGCGCCTTTCCGTCATCGGTACCGAACAGGTCCGCGGCATTGGTTTCACTTTTAATAGCCTGGTTCCAGCTATAAGCGCCTTTGGTGGCACTGCCAAATTGCTGGGGAGCTGTATAATCGAAGGGGTCTGACGGACGCTGCGATGCAGATACCCCATAATCACTATATATATCGATCAGGGAAGGGTAGATAAATTTACCTTTACAGTCGATCACTACTGCATCCGCAGGAGGCGCACTGTTGCCCACACTGACTACTTTTCCCTCTTTTATAATCAATGTAGCCTTTTGCAATGTGGTTGCCGGATCCTTAATAATGGTAGCATTTATAAAGGCATAATATCCGGACCGAGGATCCGCAACACCATTAACCGGAAAGGTAGTTTGGCCGGTAGCTGCCAGGCTCAGCAGCCAACTCACCGGCAGCAGTAGCAATTTTTTCATTCGCAAAGAAATTTTCAGGAAAATAGGAAAAATAATCCGTTTCTGCAGATTCATTTGAAAACCAATCATAGACAATGCATAACCCTGCAACCGCAGGTATGGCAACAAACTTTGTACACGGCATTAAGCAAGGATACCGGCAACGCTGCATGTGCATTCCGGAACGGACCATACCAGGCACCCGACCGGTAGCAGGCATCATACTGGAGGAAGGCCGGCGGATCGAATAAATTATCTGCTTTACAGCCAGTTCTGCCACCTTGCACATCCGGGTGGGATCTGTATTAAAAAGTTGTGGGAGACCGATGGGCCTCCCACAATACTGCCGTATACAGGCAGCCTTATATATGGCGTTTATAAGCTTTCACCATGTTGCGACCGGTCCAGGCCTTCCAGCTCTTCATCCTCACTGGCGCGCAGCGGAGTGATGAGGTCGGTTATTTTTAAAAGAATGAACGAAGCCACCAACACAAATACAATCACTCCCAATAGCACCAATACATGGGTGGTAAACAATTTGGTTTCACCAAAGAACAACCCATTACCGGTGGTGTTGGCCGTATTGATGGCCTTATTTGCAAAAACACCGGTCAGCAGCATGCCCACCATACCACCTATACCGTGACAGGGAAATACATCCAAGGTATCATCGATACCGGTCTTTGTTCTCCATTCTACCATCATATTGCTGATGATGGCCGCAACCACTCCTATTACCAGTGCATGCGGAAGACTTACAAAACCTGCTGCAGGAGTAATAGCCACCAATCCTACAACAGCTCCGATGCTTGTACCCATAGCAGACGGTTTCTTACCTCTCAGCGCGTCAAAAATAACCCAGGCAAATGCGGCAGCTCCTGAAGCCACGGCGGTAGTAGCCAATGCCGAGGCCGCCAGCGCGTTGGCGCCCATGGCAGATCCGCCGTTAAACCCGAACCAGCCAAACCACAGCAAGCCGGTACCCAACAGTACATAGGTGATCCGGGCAGGCTTGTTTTCGCTGGTGTCCGTCCTCTTTTTAAGGTAAATAGCTCCGGCCAGTGCAGCAAGTCCCGCACTCATATGCACTACCGTGCCTCCCGCAAAATCCAACACACCCAATTTAAATAAAAAGCCGTCCGGATGCCAGGTAGCATGCGCCAGCGGGCAGTAAATAAAAATAATAAACAGGCATATAAAGAATATATAAGAGGTAAAGCGAATACGCTCGGAGAACGCTCCGGTTACCAGCGCCGGCGTTATAATTGCAAATTTTAACTGAAAGAAGGCGAACACCACTAACGGTACCGTGGGCGCCAGTGACCAGGGTTTATGCTCCAGCACCCCGTTCATCAGGAAAAAGGTTCCCGGGTTGCCGATAAAACCGCCGATGGAATCACCGAAGGCCAGGCTAAATCCGAAAACCACCCAAATGATCGAAACAATTGCCATGCAAATAAAGCTTTGCAACATGGTAGAAATTACATTCTTCTTTTTTACCATGCCGCCATAAAAGAAAGCCAGGCCTGGCGTCATGATTAAAACAAGGGCTGCCGAGGTCAGCATCCAGGCCGTGTCACCGGAATTGATCTCCGCGAATTGTTTTATTTCGGTGGGATTATGGCCAAACAATAAACTGAGGATTACAATCAGGATCAACAATGCAAAGGGGATGATAGCTAGTTTTCGAGTCATTGACATATTACGTAAATTTAGTATTTTAAATTATCAATCACAAAATGTAAATAGGAATAAAAACAGACTGTTTGTTCACCAAAAATATGCATCAAAAATCAAAATATTTAAAAAAAACAATAAAATTATTCATATTATTTTATTTATAATATTTAAAAGAGCCCGTTTTCCGCCATTTACTAGGCTTTCAGCACCCCAGTACAAACATTAAAAATTATTCCAATATTTATTATCGCATACCTTTTTGCGCTCAGAAGCATAAAAAAAGCCCTGTTGCCAGGGCTTAAAAATCACTTGATTCGGGTATCAGTATTTACCGGGATATTCTTTTAACGCCTGCTCCAGGCAATCCATAGCGGCGTTAATGGCATCTGTGTTGAGTACATAAGCCAGGCGTACCTCGTTGATCCCTAACCCCGGTGTGGCATAAAAGCCGGTTGCAGGCGCCAGCATCAGGGTTTGGTTTTTATAGCTAAACGATTCCAGCAACCATTGGCAGAACCGGTCACAATCATCGATCGGTAACCGGGCCATTGCATAAAAAGCGCCTCCGGGGTTAGGACAAAATACGCCTTCCATAGCATTCAGCCGGCGCACGAGCAAATCGCGGCGGCGTTCGTACTCTTCCTTGGTACCATCAAAATAATCTTCGGGAAGATCTACGGCTGCTTCGCCCATGATCTGAGCCAGCCCTGGTGGGCTCAGGCGCGCCTGCGCAAATTTCAGCGCCGTACTGTATATGGCCGCATTGCGGGTAACCAGTGCGCCGATCCGCGCACCACAGGCACTGTAACGCTTGCTGATGGTATCCAGCAGCACAACATTTTCATCCAGTCCTTCCAGCTGGAGCGCGCTGATGTATTCGGTATCGGCATAGCGGAATTCCCGGTAAGCCTCGTCCGAAAAAAGGTATAACTGGTATTTCCGACAAATAACGCCCAGTGCTTCCACCTCCTGCCGGCTGTAAAGATAGCCGGTAGGGTTATTGGGATTACAGATCAGTATGGCCCGGGTCCGGTCGGAGATCACCCGTTCAAATTCCGGTACGGGCGGCAATGCAAACCCGGTATCGATCGAAGATGGAATGGGCACAACCTTTACACCGGCCGTGCAGGCAAACCCATTATAATTCGCGTAGAACGGTTCGGGCACAATTACCTCATCGCCCGGGTTCAGGCAACTGAAGAATGCAAATAATATGGCTTCGCTCCCACCGGTGGTTACCATGATCTGCTCATGCGTAACCTGGATCCCGATCCGCTGGTAGTATTGCACCAACTTACGGCGGTAACTTTCATTGCCCGCGCTGTGGCTGTATTCCAGTACCGGCATCTGCACATCCCTTACCGCCTGCATAATGGCCGGAGGGGTTTCGATATCGGGCTGGCCGATATTGAGGTGATAAACCGTCATCCCTCTTCGTTTTGCCGCTTCGGCATAAGGAACCAGCTTCCGGATGGGTGAAGCCGGCATATCTACTCCTCTTTGAGAAATTCTAAGCATACTGAAAAATAAGAGGGCAAAAATAAAAAAATTCCATCTTTACAGATGGAATAAGTTGAAACTGTTCAATAAAACTAAAAAAAACTAAACTCTTTAGATGATCTCACCCGTAAAATACACTGTTTTGGGCTGAACACCTTTAATTTTTATGGTAACATCTTTATTAAAAGGCTGACCCGCCGGAGCGGTAGCATCATAACCTACTTTTATTTTACCTACTTTTCCCGGCATAATGGGTGCTGCAGGCTTTTCAGCAACCGTACAACCACAACCCACCACTACGTTCTCTACAATCACCGGTTTTTTGCTGATATTGGTAAACTCCATAAAAAAGGTAGTGGCCTCTTTATACTTGATTTTACCAAGATCATATTTTTCTTTTGCCATTTTAATCACCTGGTCTGCAGGTGTTGCTTCCTGCGCCTGAGTTGTAACTGCAAAACCCACCAAAAACAAAACCGCTAAAAGATAAAATTTCTTCATATTCCTATTTTTTGTGATGACTGATGTAAAAACAACAAAATTACGATATAGATGTTCAACAGTTTGCAAAAGTTGCACGGTTCTTTGAAAAATTATTCAGCAATGAGTATATTGTGATATCCCTATTTTTGCCAATATGGAGAATAAGACTTCCAACCTTACTACCCCGGGTGAAATGCTTTCTTTTGATCGGTTCAAAGATGGCGTTCTTCATGACTATTATATTGCCTGCCTGAGCCGTGAAACCAGCTTGCTGGGACGTAGAGAAGTATTGACCGGCAAAGCAAAATTTGGCATTTTTGGAGACGGAAAGGAAGTAGCCCAGGTAGCGATGGCTAAATTTTTTAAACCGGGTGACTGGCGCAGCGGGTATTATCGCGACCAGACCTTTATGTTTGCCATTGGCGTGGGAACCCCGCAACAATATTTTGCACAGTTGTACGCAGATCCGGATCCGCAAAATGAACCATTCAGCATGGGAAGGCAAATGAACAGCCACTACACCAGCCGGAATGTGGATGCGGAAGGTAACTGGCTGAAACTGGCCGAGATCAAGAACACGGCCACGGATATGGCGCCTACCGCCGCTCAGATGCCCCGGTCCTTTGGCTTGGCATACGCCTCCAAAAGTTTCCGGGAAGTACCGGAATTGCAGCAGTTTAAAAACTTATCCAACAACGGCAACGAGGTTTGCTTTTGTACCATTGGGGATGCCTCTACCAGCGAAGGCCATTTTTGGGAAACCGTAAATGCAGCGGGTGTGGCGCAGGTGCCGCTTGTTATTTTTGTTTGGGATGACGGGTACGGGATCTCAGTACCGCGTGAAATGCAGACCACAAAAGGCTCCATTTCCGCAGCCCTGAAAGGATTTGAGAAAGAAGAAGGTACCAACGGCTTTTATATTTCAAAAGTGCAGGGTTGGGACTATATGGGAATGATCGAGGCCTTTGATGAAGGCATTGCCCTGGCGCGCGAAACCCATACCCCGGTGCTGTTTCATGTAGACGAGCTTACACAACCGCAGGGGCACAGCACCTCCGGAAGCCATGAGCGGTATAAATCCACCGAACGCCTGGAATGGGAACGGGAGCGCGATTGCCTGAAAAAAATGAAGGAATGGATCCTGAAAAACGGGCTTACAGACGAAGCTACACTTGAAAAAATAGAAGCGGATGCACGGAAAAATGTAAAAGAAGGCCGCGACAATGCCTGGAAGGCCTATCTGAAACCGATTAAGGACCAGGTGGAGCAAACCAAAAACCTGCTGACCCAGCTGATACAGGAAGTACCTGAAAAAGGTGCCGAACTAAAAAAGCTGATTCCCGACCTGGTTACCAACCGGGAGCCGCTCCGCAAAAATGTATTACAAACCTTGTACAAAGCCATTCTTATCTGTGGTGATAAAGCCGGTAGTATACAAACATACTATGATGCGTTGTGCAAGGAAAATGCTGTTATTTATAATTCAAATTTATATAACGAGGGCGCTAAAAGCGCGTTAAAGGTACCGGCGGTAGCTCCGGTGATTACCGAAGATTCACCGCTGATCAACGGGTATGAGATCCTGAACCATTATTTTGACCAGCTCTTTGCCATCAATCCCAAGGTACTGGCATTTGGAGAAGACCTGGGGCAGATCGGAGATGTAAACCAGGGATTTGCCGGCTTACAAAAAAAGCACGGTGTAGAGCGGATCTCGGATACCGGCATCCACGAACTGAGCATTATGGGACGCGGGATCGGACTTGCCTTAAGAGGATTAAGACCCATTGCCGAAATCCAGTACCTCGACTACCTGGTATACGGGCTACAACCACTGACCGATGATGTAGCTTCACTTCAGTACCGTACCGGCGGACAACAGTTTTGTCCGATTATTATCCGGAGCCGGGGCCACCGGCTGGAAGGTATCTGGCACAGCGGGTCACCCATGGGCATGATCATTAACTCGCTGCGGGGCATCCATATTTGCGTACCCCGCAATATGGTGCAGGCCGCCGGCATGTATAATACGCTGCTGCAAAGCAATGATCCCGGCCTGATCGTAGAAAGCTTGAACGGTTACCGGCTCAAAGAACGGCTGCCGGAAAACCTGGACACGATGACCGTTCCGCTGGGTATACCGGAGGTATTGCAGGAAGGCTCCGATATCACCATCGTTAGCTATGGCTCTACCCTTCGGATCATCCAGGACGCATTACAGAAGATTGCCCCGCTGGGCATCAGCTGTGAGCTGATTGATGTGCAAACGCTGTTGCCGTTTGACCTGCATCACCGGATTTTAGATTCATTAAAGAAAACCAACCGCATTATTTTTATTGATGAGGATGTGCCCGGAGGTGCAGCGGCCTATATGTTTAATAAAGTAATGGAAGAACAAGGCGGATACCGCTACCTGGATGTAGCTCCGCGTACGATTACCGCAAAGGAACACCGCCCGGGTTACGGAAGCGACGGCGACTATTTCAGCAAACCCAATGCGGAGGAAATTGCGGCAGTGCTGATTGATATGATGCGCGAGTGATCTTCACTTCCAGCACCCGACTGCTGGCTGAAAGCTTAAATCTGAAAATTCAATTCTCAAAAACAAAAATGGAAGCGTTAAAACGATATTGCCTGGCCCTGGATTTAAAGAACGATCCAACACTGATTGCCGAATACGAGGCCTATCACCGCGATGTGTGGCCGGAAATCCTGCAAAGCATCCGTGATTCGGACATCCGGCATATGGAAATTTTCCGGGTGGAGAACCGCTTGTTTATGATTATTGAGGCCGGACCGGAATTTTCTTTTGAGAAAAAAGGGGCTGCCGATGCGCAAAATGAGAAGGTGCAGGAATGGGAAACCCTGATGTGGAAATACCAACAGGCTCTGCCAACGGCAAACCCGGGCGAAAAATGGATCCCGGCCCAGTCAATTTTTAAGATCTGATTGATCCTGATTAATTAATGCCGGCCGATCCCCCGTTGTTTTGTTTTTTAACAGCCCGGATCAAACCTTTCTTTGAAGTCTGCCGTCTATCCCTCAAAATTTGGCATTTCAATTGCATAAAGCATAAAAACATTGATTATGAAAAGAATTTCACAAATCGCCCTGCTTCTGATTACCGTTGCTGTTATAGGCACGGCCTGCTCCAATAGCAAAAAAGCCGCTTCCACCACCGTTCCCCGCCAGGATTTTAAAGGTACCTGGGTGGTAACCGGTACCAGTGTGGAAGGTACAGATACAAAGAACCTGAAGGTGGAAGCTTTTGATGATGTGGCGTTAAAATGTTTTGAAGGCAGTGTATGGGTATTTCCCAACAATGGCTATGGCAGCTATACGATCAACGGACAGGATTGCTCAGGAGGCGCACGTCAGATCTTATGGTCTACCCGCAACAGCAACGGCGTTACGCATCTCAATTTCAAACGTGTAGACGGATTAAAAAAGAACCAGTCTAAAAACGTTGCAGAGGGATACTCAATGGAAGTAACTTCTTCCGGAGATGGTCATTTTATCGCCCAGTCTCCTATTTCATTTGAAGGAAAAACCATTTACATCGTTTACAATTTCCAAAGACAGTAATTTTTCCAAGCAAGAACCATTAACCTTCCAAATAACAAAAACCGTTTCTGCTTTGAAACGGTTTTTTATTTTCTTTTTACTGAAGACGTCCGCACCTGATCTTCGAATATTTTTGCACTTCGTGTTGCCGGCCGTCTTCTAAAAACAAGGATCGAGATCTGGCATAGCCGGTTACTGGCATATGACTTGTAATAATAAAAGCATGCTCAAAAAAAACAAACTCCGTGAATGGGTGCCCTGGGAACAGCGACGAAGCAATCCGGATATCTTTTATTTCAGAAAAGACAACCTTATTCCCAACAGTCCGCACCCCTTGCTTGTATACAGAACCTTTTTCGACAAAGAAAGTGATGCCTGCGAAAACTGGTTAAAAAAGAAGTTCACCGCTCATCAGTGGTTCCTGTTTGCTGGCGTGCCGCCGCTGGATGTCCCTTTTTATTATATGAATACACATGTTGTTCTGGGTGTTTGTGCCGGAGCTGCCAAATGGCAGCTTGGCGGAACACTGGGTTTGACCATGGTTATTGAAAAAGGAGACGTGCTGGTGATTCCGGCCGGGGTAGGCCTGCAGCATCTTGAATCCAGTGCCGATTTTAAGATCACCGGTGCCTCCGCTCTTGATGTGGTGCCCAAGATCCGGAAGGAAGCCTCCGGTAATTCAAAAGATCCCGGCCGTGTGGCTGATGTTCCGATCCCGGAAACCGATCCGGTCCTTGGTATGGACGACGGGCTGTTAACCATTTGGTTGCAGGCCGATATTCATTCCCGGTAGTATCGCTTCTCTAAACTTAGCACCGGCCGCCCTGCTGGTGCTGCGCCCGATCTTACAGTTCCTGATCTGCCCGATTACAAATAGGTTCCCATTTCTTCCTGGTATTGTTTGGCAACTGCGGCCGCAGCGCTGCTGAAATCTTCCTGTCCGGAAGCGTAAATAACAGCCCGGCTTGCGTTTACCAAAAGACCGCAGTCTTTGATCATCGCTTTTTCAGAGATCTCCTGCAGGCTTCCGCCCTGTGCTCCCACTCCGGGTACCAGGAGAAAATGATCGGGAATCAACTCCCGGATCCGGGTAAAGGCTTCCGCCTGCGTGGCTCCTACCACAAACATAAGGTTTTGGCTGGTGCCCCAGGACGACACGGTTTTTAATACTTTTTCATACAGCAGTCCGTCACCGCTGGCCTGCAGTTCAAAATCCCGCGCACCCTTATTTGATGTAAGCCCCAGTACAATGGCCCATTTGCCTTCGTATTCCAGGAACGGCCGTACGCTGTCTTCACCCATATAAGGCGCCACGGTTACGGCGTCAAAAGGAAGGGTTTCAAAAAACGCCTTGGCATACTGATCGCTGGTATTGCCGATATCGCCCCGCTTGGCATCTGCAATCTTAAAATGATCGGCGCCAATATAATGCACGGTCTTTTCCATCGCATCCCAGCCCTTTGTACCCAGGGCTTCGTAAAAAGCCGTATTGATTTTATAGGCTACACAGGTTTCCCTTGTGGCATCGATAATGGCTTTATTAAAAAGAAATATCGCATCGGGGTTTCCCGACAAATGAGCCGGAATTTTTGTACTATCCGTATCCAGTCCTACACACAAATACGATCCTTTATCATAGATCTGTTTCACTAATTGTTCGCGCGTCATGTTTATATCCGTTTATTAAGTCTTCTTGAGTTATAAGGGAACCGTAGCCCTGAATATGCGGGAAGGTGCACCGGCCAGTATTTTTATAACGGCGCCCGGAAAGCCCGCTGCAGCAATAGATCCGGCTTTCAATACAATGCGGGTATCATCGGCCGACAGTTCTGCTTCTCCATCCGTTAACAGAAAAAGTTCGGCTGTTGCCGGTTCCAGCACCAGCTCATCCCCCGTTTTCAGGTCATACGAGTGCAGCTCAAAATCCGGCACGGGAGCGGGGTATACTTTTTCCTTTTTGTCGCCCCTTGCAGGAATCACTTGCGGATGCGTGGCTTCGCATTTGGTATGTTTCAGCAGTTCAACGGTATCGATATGCTTGGATGTGAGTCCTCCGCGCAGCACATTATCCGAGCTGGCCATAATCTCTACGTTGTATCCTTCCAGGTAGGCATGTGGCACCCCCGCATCCTGAAAAATAGCTTCCCCCGTTTTCAGGTGCACGATGTTAAAAAAATAGATCGAAAAAATACCCCGGTCGATGGAGCCGGGCTGTATAAAGATTTGTGCCGCGCGGGCCGCCCAAAAGTCTCCGGAAGACTTATCCAGTTTTTCCTGCAGGTATAATGGGATGATGCGATTAATGAGCGGCTGCAGCAATTCATTCACCTCTTCCTGAGGCAACTCCATCGCCATTTTATACAGTCCTTTATAGCCTTCGGTCTTAAATACCGGTATAAAAACATGCAATTCCGGCACCGCCTCCAGCGTTTGAAGCAATTGCTTTTCCGGCTTAAAGCCATGCAGCAGGTAAAACCCGCTTAAGGCCACCATCAGTTCCGGCTTATGATTGGCATCTTTATAATTCCGGTCGGGTGCATTTAAAGGAGTGCCTTTCTGGTTTTCGGCCTCAAAATCCAATGCAGCCTGGGCTTTAGACGGATGCACCTGAATGGAAAGCATATCCTTTACATCCAGCACCTTTAATAAATAGGGCATCTGGCCAAACGCAGCGTTTACAGCGGTTCCCAGCAATGCATCCGGGTTCATCCGTATATAATCCCGCAGCAATACCTCCCGGCCGTCGTTAAGTTCGAGGGTACAATTGGCCGCTGGGTGCACGCCCATCCAGTATTCTGCAAAGGGTTTCATCTGTGGATTTTCTACCTGGAGCAGTGCCGGAATGAACGACACACCTCCCCAATCGTAATGCTTTACATCGCCTTTGAGTAACGCCAGTTTTTGCATATTAAAAATTGGATTAACTTGGGGGTAAAGATAACTGAATGGCCACACATAATCAATTAGGAAAACACGGCGAAGACCTCGCAGCGGCCTACCTGACCCAAAGCGGTTATACCATCCTGTTTCAAAACTGGCGCTATTCTCATTATGAAATTGACATTATTGCCACCAAAAACAACAAATTGCATTTTGTAGAAGTAAAAACCCGAAGCAGCAAGGAATTTGGCTACCCCGAAGAAAGTGTTACCAAAAAGAAGTTCCGCTATTTACAACAGGCGGCAGACGAATTCCTGTATCAGCACCCCGGGCATTACCGGATCCAGTACGATATTGTGTCGATTACCTTCCGCGCGGGCCAGCCTGAGTTTTTTTTGATCGAAGATGTGTTTTTGTGAGTGGAGATTTGAGATTTGAGATTTCAGATTCGAGATCCGAGATTTCAGATTCGAGATTTCAGAAGGCAGATTTGAGTTTGCGGCAGCGGGCGGTGGTCTCAAAATCCAATTCTCAAAGCTGATGGCCGACAACTCGCCGTTAAGTTGTAAATTAGCGATCTGCATTTATTTTATAACGATCTAAACAACAAGGAATGAGACTAAAACCCTTTTCATTAAGTGCTGTTGCGCTGGCTACACTGCTTGCCTCCTGTGGTGGCGGCGCTGAAGGAACAACCGAAACAACGGCTACTTCTTTTTGTACCGATTCTGCCTGTATTAAAGACCCCATCCGCCTGGGCAGCCCTACACCAGATAAACCCTCGGTAACCGTAAGTTTTAAAGATTGTCAGATCGACTCCATTGTTTTTGACAACGGGAAAGCAGGCAACGCCAAGATCGGCTTTGCTGATTTCTTTGGAGGACGTCCGGTAAAACCGAGCAAATCACTTTTCGGGTATGAATTTGGCGATGGACAGGCCGCCTGGTTAAAATTCAACGACTGTGCCACCGGGCGCGGTTATCTTATTAAAGTACCGGCGGCCAAAGGCGTTAGCCCTATGAAATATTTCAGTGCGGTTAACAGCTTCGACCCGAAATTCAGGGTTGCAGACGGCCTGGTGTCCTATTACGACAATACCTTCCTGTATGTGGAAGATGTACAAACCGGTAAGGTTGCAAAAACCTTACTGACCGATACCGGTGTAAAAGGGGTGGATCATGACAATGTGCATTCCTTCCTGGACTCTGTAAATATCCAGAAAGACCACCTGTATGCTAAAATCAAATATGAAGGGAAAGACATCGTGCATGATGTACCCCTTTCTTTTAAATAACTAAATAAAACCAGTAAAGGAGGTTGTATCAAAAGTCGTTTTACGATGCACCGTCATTCAACAGCAGTTCCGGCATCTAATGAAGGGATATCCTTTTCAGCGGCCGGCACCTGTTTGATACGGCAACGCAAGAACTTTTGATACAATCTTTTTTTATTTTTATGTGGGAGTCCTATAAGAAAAGTTTCCAGGCCTATTTAAAACTGGAGAAATCACTTTCCGGCAATTCCACGGAAGCCTACCTGAGGGATATCGATAAGCTGACCGCCTACCTGCAGTTGCAATCGCTGGCGCTGGCGCCGGCAGACATCACGTTAAAACACCTGCAGGCTTTCCTCGAGTGGATTACAGAACTGGGGATGCAGCCCACCTCCCAGGCAAGGGTCATTTCGGGTATCCGTGCCTTTTACCGGTTCTGCCTGCTGGAAAACATTGTACAACAGGATCCCACCCTGTTGGTGGAAGCCCCTAAAACCCGGCGCATCCTGCCGGACGTGCTGAGCTTCGAAGAAATTGAGCAGCTCCTTTCGGTTATCGACCTTAGCAAACCCGAGGGTACCCGCAATAAAGCGATTATAGAAACCATGTACAGCTGTGGGTTGCGGGTAAGTGAAGTGGTGCAGTTGCGGATCTCGCAGCTTTACCTGGATGTTGGATATATACGGGTCATCGGCAAAGGTGATAAGGAACGGCTGGTACCTATTGGCGGCACGGCCATCAAACATATAAAAATATACCTGCAGGAAATTCGCCCGCAACTGACTGTAAAGCCCGGCAACGAGGATATTGTTTTTTTAAACAAACGGGGCACATTGCTTACCCGGGTAATGATTTTCCTGGTCATCAAAGACCTTGCCTTAAAAGCACAGATTCAAAAAGCCATTTCACCGCATACCTTCCGCCATTCTTTTGCAACCCATTTAATCGAAGGAGGCGCCAATTTGCGCGCGGTGCAGGAAATGCTGGGGCATGAAAGTATTACCACAACTGAAATTTACACCCATCTTGACCGGGAATTCCTCCGGAAAACCCTGGACCAGTTTCACCCGCTTTTCAACAAAAACAACTGAACATTGTTAGGTTGCAGGATGTGCGTCAATGCGCGCATTGTATAAATGAATGCAGCTCCTTTTTTTTGCAGGTACCGGGCAACCGGAAAGTCGCCGGTAAACCAGGTTTATCAGCGTGTTTTCGCTGGCGGCCGAACCTTAAAGGAAGCAGTGCAGGAATGGGTTACACAAAAATTTTCCG
The DNA here is from genome assembly GCF_021044425.1 of Niabella pedocola. GTDB lineage: Bacteria > Bacteroidota > Bacteroidia > Chitinophagales > Chitinophagaceae > Niabella > Niabella pedocola. Next base: position 766,880 of record NZ_JAJNEC010000007.1, read on the forward strand.
GACGCATGCCAAATAGACAAGGGCAACTTATAATATTCTTCTATTTTCGCAACTACCAAAAACAATCATCAATGAAACGAATCTTTTTATCATTTCTTTTAGCAGGAGCCCTGTGCTCGGTTCAGGCACAGGTAAAGTTCCCCGCAGCCAGCCCGGCGCAAACTATTAAACAGGATTTTGGCTTAGGCACTATTGAATGGTCTTATAGCCGTCCCAGTCTGAAGGGCCGTCAGTTGTACACCGATCTTGCCCCGGCAGGAAAGCTCTGGCGTACAGGAGCCAACGGTTCCACTACCCTAACCATCAGCGATGAGGTCATTATCGGAGGTAAAACCATTCCCGCAGGTAAGTACGGATTGCTTACGATTCCCGACCGTAAATCCTGGACCGTTATTCTCACCAAACAAACCGATGTAACCAGTGATCCCACGGCCTATAAAACAGCTGATGATGTGGTAAGGGTATCGGTAGCACCGGTAACTACAAAAAACAATACGGAAACCTTTACCATCCAACTGGCCAATATTACGCCTACAACAGCGGAGTTACAGCTTTCCTGGGGTAATGTGCTGGTTCCTGTTCCGGTAAAAACCGACATCGATGGCCGGATCATGGCATCTATTGATGCTTCTATGCAATCAGACAAACCGGCTTACTTCCCGGCAGCAACCTACTACCTTGAAAATAATAAAGACCTTAATAAGGCGATCGACTGGTTTGCAAAAGCAGCAGCGGCCCAGCCCAAGGCTTACTGGATCCAGTATCAGTATGCAAAGGCACTGGCAAAAGCCGGACGGAAAAAGGATGCCCGGGCTGCAGCTGAAGCATCCATGCAGCTGGCTAAAGAAAATAACAACGATGATTATGTACGCAACAATCAAAAACTGATCGCTACCCTGTAATCATCCCTACCTAAAAACATCATCATGAAAAAAATGGCCCTGGTACTCTTCGCATTCACCGCATCAGCGGTTTCCCTGTTGCATGCGCAAACCGTTACCCTGAAGTTCAATCCTGCTAACGGCAGCAGGTATGATGTCATCAATACCAATATCCTCCGCATGAAACAAACGTTGATGGGGCAGGTAATGAACATAGACTTCAGCACTACTGCAAACATGCGCTATGAACTGGCAGATGCGGGTGCCGAGAAAACTGCAATTATCAGCTATGGCGCTGTAAAAACGGATATCAATTTTGCAGGTCAGGAATTGCATATTGACAGCGAGAGCCCCGATACGGCCAATGCCGCCAACAACATATTCCGGTCTATCCGCGGCAAAAAAGTGAAAGCCTTTATCGCCGCAGATGGTACGGTAACAAAAATGGAAGGCTGGGAGCAACTAACAGAGGCAATGGGTGCCGATCAGGAATCCCAGGCCATCACCGGCGAATTATTCTCCGAAGCCACTATAAAAAGTTTGCTGGAACAGGGATTTAAAATGTATCCCGAAAAACCGGTGTCGGCCGGAAGCACCTGGTCATCTGTTATCCGGATTGAAAAACCGTACAAACTGACGATGCACAATACGTATACCCTGAAAAAGATCGAGGGTGGTAAAAGCCTGATCAGCATCGACGGCAAAGTAGGTACCAATGGCGTTACAAAAATGGAGCAACAGGGCATGGAAGTGGAAGTAAACCTGGATGGTACGGTTAGCGGCACCATATCTATGGACAATGCCACGGGCATCACCGATACTTCTAACCTGGTTCAGCAACTTAAGGGAACCATGAAAGTACAGGGAATGGAAGTGCCTATGGAGGCCACTGTGGAAACAAACCTTCAAATGAAGCAACGTTAAAGCGTTCCCGGAGCGCATCCAACACCTTCAATAAAAAAAATCGGTCCGTATTTACCCGGACCGATTTTTTTTATTGAAGGTTATTGTGTGTTGATCTTATAGTCTTTGGGTGGCGTGGCGCCCAGCAAGTGTTCCACGAAATAATCCCAGCGCCGCCGCATCATATAATACGAATCCGTTCCGTAACCATGCCGTGCATTGGGAATTACCACGAGGTCGAAGGATTTATTCGCCTTAATCAAGGCATCGGCCACCAGGTAGGTATTATAGGGCGGCACATTATCATCCATCCCTCCTGTTACCAACATTAATTTTCCCTGCAGGTTTTTTGCATAAAGCTGGTTGGCCTGTTTCTCATAATTATCGCCTTGCAGTAACCCGATATACCGCTCGCCCCAGTCATCTTCATAATTCCGGTTATCATGATTACCGGATTCCGCGATCCCCACTTTAAAGATCTCCGGATATTTGAACATGGCCGACGCCGTTGCAAACCCACCACCGGAATGGCCCCAGATGCCCACCCGATCCAGGTCCATAAAGCTGTTTCTGGACGCTAACTGCCGCAGACCGGCAATCTGATCCGGTAACGTATTTTCGCCCATATGGCCATAGCAGGCATCATGAAATGCCTTGGAACGGTTAGGATTGCAGCTGCCTTCCAGCCGTACAACAATAAATCCCAGTTCAGCCAGGGCCTGAAAATCCCCGGCAGCCGCATTAAACGACCAGCTGCCTACGCTTCCACCCTGCGGGCCGGGGTAGATATACACCACCACCGGGTACTTCTTCGCAGGATCCAGGTTGCCCGGTTTATAGAGCAAGCCGTAAAGATCAAATTGCTGATTGGCCGATTTTACGGTAAACACTTCCGGTGCCAGCCAGCCCGCCTGTTTCAGTGCTGCAAGATCGATTGCGCCCAAATCCCGGATGGTTTTTCCGGACAGATCTTTCAGCTTGGTTACCGGTGGTACCACCGGTGTGGAATACTTATCAATGAAATAATTTTTATCCGGAGATAGGGTGATCGCATGGTTTCCCGGTTCCGGCGTAAGCGCCACCGGCGTTTTACCATTAAAGTCTGTTCTGTAAAAATGGCTGAAATAGGGATTTTCGCCCGGCTCTTTTCCTTTGGCTTCAAAAAGGATCTGCCTTTTTTTAACGTCTACCTGCAGCATCCGGGTCACCACAAAATCGCCTTTGGTAAGCTGCTGTTTTACAGCTCCGGTTGCCAGGTCATACAAATAAAGATGCCCCCATCCACTCCGTTCCGAGTACCAGATCGCTTCATTTGTACCGGAAAGGAATTTCCAGTTCGCCATTCCCTGACCGGATTCATATTGTGTGGGAACCTGTTCCTCAAATACGGTACGTATGGCTCCGGTAGCAATATCAGCGATCCGGAACTGTGCTATTTTATGATCCCGGCTTACCGATACAAAGGCCAGTTGTTTACCATCGGCGCTCCATTCATTATCACCAAAATCGCCGTCACAGGCAATATCATCGCAAAGTGTTCCCCGGCGATCGTCCGGCTGCATTTTAAAACGGGTTATGGCCGCTGTTTCCACATCAATCACCAGCCGGTGTATTTTTATAATGGCACTATCACCGGGCAAGGGATACTTCCATTGCTCCAGCTCGGGTGCTCCAATCTTCGTACGCACCAGGTACATATCTTTTACATGACGCTGATCCTGTTGAAAGGTGGCAATTTTCCGGCTATCGGGCGACCACAAAACAATTGCCCGGTCCGAATGCGTCCATCCCGCGTTATCCGTTGCATAACCAAAATCTTTTATTCCATCTGTGGTCAACGGTTGTTCTTTCCCGGATGCCAGGTCTCTTACCCAAAGATTCCAGTCTTTTATGTACACTTCTTTTTGTCCATCAGGCGATACCACACCCGGAACGGCGGCCTTTCTCCTGGCGGCCGGTTTACCCGCTTCCGGAGATTGGCTGGTCGTTACCTGTCCGCCTTTCTTTACGGCAGGATCGATGATGACATACTGTTTGGTTGAAGGCAGCTGGTACCAAAGCTTTCCGTCCGGCAGCCATTGGGGATTTACGGCCTGGCTATTGTACGCTTTTGCAGCGCTGCCGCCGCTCATTACCCGTACCGCCTGGTCGTAATCTGCCGTGGTAAATACCTTTTTTTGCTGGGCAGTTAATCCCAACCCCATATACAGCAGCCCGGTTAATAGTAAACATTTCTTCATAAACAACGCCATTATAATATGCTTTGAAAATTTCCGGGCAAATTAGTTTAATTTTTCGGAAATTTGTATCCGACGGTGGGTTATCAGATTTCAGGCTGCCGGTTCTGTTGTATTGTTATGGTTAGAAGCTACCTGTTCTATTTCTTAATACCTATGCGTCTTTTGTTAAAAACAGGAAATGAATGGTTTCAGGTACATAAAATGGCTGCTTGCTTTTGGCATTGCCGGAATGATTACCGGTTGCCAGAAGAACGGCGATTCCACGCCTGACGGTTATATCCGCACCACCATTTTTGAAAATCCCCTGCCCGAGCCGGTTACCGTACAATATTTTAATGCCCGGATCAGCCCCAATGGCGATACTACGATTCTTTTCTCGGGGCAAAAGATTCTTATTGACGCCAATTCCAGTACACAGGTTGTAGAAACCGTTTGTTTAAAGGATTGTGCGCCGCAGTTTACACCGCCGGTGCTCAATATGGCCCGCATAACCATTGGAGATGTACAAAAAATAGTGATCAATTGTAACACTACCCCGTCCGGCACTCCCATTCCCGATTGCGGGAAAGATCCCTCCAATATTTTCAATGAAGCCCTATGGTCGGTGACCAAAAAGAGTTCAGGCGATGTTCTTAAAACCTACACCTTTAACCCGCTTGGTTATAGCAAGGCGCAGTAATTTACGGTACCGTTAAGACGCTTTAACAAAACATTGGATACACTGCAGACGCCCAAAGAAAAAGCCTGCTTAATTTTAATATACATGTCAATCCGTTTTTTTATATTGTCGCTGATACTGCTGACCCTGCCGGCCATAGGCTTTTGCCAAACCTACCTGAGAGGAAATATTTTCATGTACACGAATGACACACCCGTACCGGGCGCATCCGTTACCAATCTTACTACGGGTAAAACCATTCTTGCCACGCCTGCCGGTACCTATGTTATTGAAGCCCGGAATAAAGATATGGTGGTCTTTTCTTTTACGGGGCTTACCAGCGATACGGTTAAAGTGGAAGAACAACTGTTAAAGACGGGCTATGATGTAGGACTTAAAGAAGACCCGTATACACTAAAGAACGTAACCGTAACCAGCAATTACCAGCTGGATTCTTTAAGGCGCAGGGAACAGTATGGCCGGTATTTTGAAAAAGGGCCGGGCATCACCGGCGGCAACCGACCTCCGGACGGGGTTGGAATTTCTTTAAGCCCGATCAGTCATTTTTCAAAAAAATCGCGGGAACAGCGGAAGTTCCGGAAGCAGCTCCTGAAAAACGAGGAAGAGGCGTATATCGATTATGTTTTTTCACCGGTTTGGGTAACCAAGCTTACCGGTTTAAAAAATGATTCGCTGCGCCAGTTTATGTACCAGTACCGCCCTTCCTATCAACTGGCCCGCACCCTGGATCATGCAGATATGATCGCTTATATCAACGATCATTACAAAGAATTTATACGTCCCAAACGATAAGCCCGGGCGTAGTTAAACCCGTGTGCCGGAAGGGCCGGTATCTAATGAACCCTACTTCATAAAACATAAAGCGGCCCTGCTTTTCAATTTCCCCGGTTATTGAACGACCCGCACGGTTCCTTTCAAACCTGCCGGCAGCAACGGTTTGTCCTGTAAACGGATGGGCGCGGTGGTCCAGGTTACCCGCTCGCCTTCCGGCAATTGCTGATCACCAGCCAGCCGGTTGGCCCAGGTATTGGTTACCGCAATTTCCAATGTATTGCTTCCCTTTTTAACCGCTTTTGAAATATCCACCCGAAACGGATGGGTCCAGATGGTACCGCAGTGCACCCCATTAACCGTTACGGATGCCAGGTTATACAGGCTATCCAGCTCCAGCCAAACGGGTTTGCCGGCCAACGCCTCTTTCCATTCAAACGGATGCCGGTACACTGCTGTTCCGGAATAATATTTAATAGCCGGTTCATCATACGTGTTCCAGCTTTTCAGCACCGGCATGGTTACCCCGGTAGGCGGACCACCAAACACCGGGTCAAATGTAACCTCCCAGTTGCCGGTTATAACCAACTGTTTTTTTGCCAGAGCAGGTTTGGCTACCCGTGCCGGTTGCTGCCCGGAGCGTTGAAAGTGTACAAATACTGCAGCAGCCGGTTCCAGCAGCAGCGTTACAACCGTACGTCCGGCTTCCCTGCGCCAATCAGTAACAGGAGTAATTGTGCCGGTTACGGCATCCAGCAATTGCGGCAGGCCCGCCTTCACCCGGAACGCAATTTCCAGGGTACGTTTCCGTTCAAAGGGGTTCGAAATAAAATAAAGATCTCCGTCCGCCAGGCCGCGATGTGCCCAGGCAATGGTATCTCCGCCGTTCAGTACTTCCACGTCCTTTTTCACACCCAGGCTGCTCAAATCTGCCTGCCGGAAAGGTGCTGCGACCAGTTTTCCTTTTGCCTTTGCCCCGCCGTATAGCGCTTTCAGTACATGCGTTAGCACCGCCGGATCTTCATTAAATCCAACTGGGGCTTCAAATCCCTTGTCCATGATCACCGTAGCACCATCGCGCACCAGTTGTTGTATTTTTTTTGCCGCTGCAACCGGCAGCAGGCGGCTGTTGGGATTCAATGCCTGTTTACCCGGAATCACCAGCACGGCATAGGATGCACCGCCCGGGGTTACCACCCTGCCCTGTTCCACACGCATCTGTAATAATACATCCGGGTTAAAACAATCGTATTTATATCCATGCAATGCATTTACATAATTGCCAGGGTCCGCTATGTTTGCCGCATGCAGCACCCCCGAAGGTCGGGTGGTCATGGGTTCTCCTTTATTCTCCATCCGTTTTTCTTCACAGGCTACAGCTGCCGCACCAAAAAGACCCGGCAGGGTTTGTACCAGCCGCTCCGGCAATACGGAGCGCCGGGGCAGTTCTGCTCCCGTAAACACCGCAATATCCGTAACCGGTTTTCCCAGTTGCAATAAGGCAGCAGTTCTTGCCAGGTAATCGATCCAGGCCTTACCCGGTTGCATCCATGTTTGATCCCGCTGCATATATAAACCAACACCGTCAAGCGTTACACCCGGTTTTTTATCCAGGAACGGATTATGGGCAAACACATGTAACACCATTTTATTAACCCCCATTGCAAAATTGCGATCGCCCAGCACTTTCATACTACCGGGATGTTCGCTCCAGTCCATCCGCAGCGTGGTAAAGGCTTCCGCCTGTATGATATTTTTGCCATAAATATGGGCACCGCTGATGGCATCCAGCATATCATTGGGCTTGTCGTGCGTAGGACTGTTGAGCCAGAATTCACCCATCGGTATATCTACCGAACGGTAATGCAGCAACCCGTCGCTCACCATGGTAGGTGCCACACTTTCTGCACTGAAGGCGGTTCCTTTTTCATGTGCGCGCGTTTTCAGTGTTGTATAAAAAACATCATGGATCAGTTCGGCGATGGTGCTGCGTACATCGTGCAACACCCTTTCCGATGCCGCCGCACTTTCCAGCGGTACACCGGTCATCACCGGCAGCCAGGGCTTCAGATCATAGCCCCGCCGCTTTTGAAACTCAGAAAGAAAATTCCGGCTCCAGTTCTGGCTGCCGCATTCCCAGCTGTCTACATGAAAAACCTTCAGCACTTCTTTTGCCAGGCCGGGGTCTGTTTTTTCAAAAGCCTTCGCAAACCAGTTATTGAATTGCAGGTTGATGGCCTCCGGATCAAACTTATCACATTCCAGGCCTTTTCCGGCCCCGCCGGTGGCGTTTACATGCCCGGTACTGGTATGCCCGATGCGGATGATCACCCAATTGCCGGCAGGAGCATTCCAGTTTAAGGTGCCGTCCTTGTTCAGTTTGCCCGTTAAGTCGACCATGCTTTTCAACGGTACCGCATCCTGGTCCGGAACCTGCATGCTGTCTGTATTTGCCGCCACTCTCCAGATGCTGCCGTTCTTTGCCTCGTATTGATGGATCACCGGTTCATCATCCAGATAAATGCCCATCACCTTCAGGGAGGGTTTCCACTTGGCCGCATCCAGGTCTTCTGCTCCCGGTTCCGACCCGGCCCTGTCATAAACAAACCGGAAATACCTTGCACGGATCGCCGGTATGGAAAACGTATAATCGGCATCCGTGTCCTGCCAGCCATGGCGGGGCGGCTCCAGCCGGGTAACCGTTTTAAAATGTATGCCGTCATCACTGCTTTCGAGGATGAGTCGCAGAGCCTGGTAGTTATTGCCGCCAATATGAATACGTACCGATCTTGCTGTAAAAGGCTGCGGGTATTCATAGCGGATCCAGGCAGCTGAATCGGTTTTAAAACTTTGCCTGCTGTTTACACCCGGCAATGCCAGGAAATCTGCCGCCATCCCCGTACTGGTGGTTACACCGGGTTTTATATTTTCGCCGGCAAAGGCCGCACTGCTTTTAGCAGGATACGCAAATACAGCAATATCCCTGTAATAGCCCTCGCTTGTTTCCGGCTGATCCAGCTTTATGGAACTGTTGGATCCGGACCGGATGTATCGCTTGCTCCAGGTTATCTTTTGCATAGACCGTTCCGGCGTAATCCAGGGTCCGCCGCCCAGCGCAAACCCATCGCTGAAATGCATGGCCAGTTTTAAATTGAGCCGTTTTGCATCTTTCATGGCATAATTGACCATGCCCCACCATTCCGGCGTCAACTGCCGTACCGGATGATCAAACGGCAGTTTTACGGATGTATCGCCAATCGGCATCAGGTAGGCCCCGCCAATTCCTGCGTTATGCATTGCCTCAAGATCCGCTGTAATGCCCTGCTTTGAAACAGCGGCATGCATCCAATACCAGAATACCCATGGGCGGGCCTGTTCCGGGGGATGGGCAAAGACCGCCTTCACATCTGCAGCTGTATGCTGTGCATGCGCTACCTGAAAACCACTCACCCACAAAAGACAAAGCATCAGTTGATACCGCCATCCCGTTCTTCCTCCTTGATATTTCATTCAGGATTTCTTTTATAATTAATGATCAAATATACCCGCCAGGAGCAATGCCGCCGGGGAGCCTATTATCAGCGTATCAAAGGTAACCATACACGCATATCGGATTGGCCCCGGTTGGCCCAGGCATAATAAGGGATCAGTGTGACCGGCACCGGCCGCAGCTCCTTTTTTATTTCCCGGTAAAGTACCTGATCCCAGTTTTCGTCCGCAACCGCTTTTGCGGTTCCTGTCAGGGCCATAAGCCTTGTATGCCCCAGGGCCACCGGCACCGGGTGCAGCCGGATATCCGCAGGGATCCGTATATCGGTTATATTGTTTCCCTTATAATCCGGAGATTCCATACAGTATACGATGGGGCCTCTTTTTACCGCTACCTGGTTACGGGTTTCCTCCACCAGCGGATTGCTTTCCACCAGCTGAACCGGCATCTCCAGGACCAGTTCTATTTTATCGCCGGGTTTCCAACTGTTATCTACCGGTACATACTGACCACCTTTGACCTTTTTGATGCTGCCTTTGTATTTTATCGCAGCACTTTTACACCACCCCGGAATCCGCAGGTAAACAGGCATGGTTGCCGGTGCTTTTTGAATAGTAATGATCACCCGGCCCTCCCAGGGATAATTGCTTTGCTGTGTTAACTGTACTTCGCTGCCATCCTGCCATTTTGTTTTCAACTGATTATCGCTGTAGGTATTGATGTACAATCCCTGCTTACCGATGCTATACATGTAATTGCCTGCTTCTGCAACAGTGCGTACCAGGTTGGGCGGACAGCAATTCGATAAACTGATATAGGGTTGCCGCCCCCCGCTCCACCGCAGCTGATACGGATAATCTTTTGCTGCGGCAAGCGGGTTGGTATAAAAATAATCTTTCCCATCCAGGCTTACCCCGCTCAGCACGCTGTTATACAATGCCAGTTCCACGATGTTCATGTACCGTTCGTCCGCGGTCAATAAAAACATGCGCCAGTTCCAAAGCACATTACCGATATTGGCACAGGTTTCATTGTGTGCACTCAAATTGGGCAACTGGTAGTCTCTTCCATAAGATTGATGTACCTTCTGCACGGTGTCTGGCTTATAAGAAGTACCATCTACAGAAACCCCATCATATAAGGCGCCGCAGCCACCGGTAATATACATTTTTGTAGTGCATACATTGCTCCACAACTGATCCAATGTATGCTTCAAGGTCTGGTCTCCGTTTTCCGCGTACAGATCCGCAACGCCGGCCATAAGGTAGTTGGCTCTTACGGCATGGCCTACAATCTTTTTCATTTCGCGGAAGGGGGCGCGATCGCTGTTATCATCAGTACCTTCAACCGTACCACGGATATCGATCAGCTTTTTCAGCAGGTTCAGATATCTGCCCTGATTCGTGGTGCGATACAACTCCGCCAACCCCATATAATGCGAGGGACAGATCGCGTTGCGCGCCTGCTCCGGTGTGGCGGTGTTATAAAACCCGATCAGGAAATCCGCTGCCTTTTCAGCAATGTGCAGCAGGCTGGTTTTGCCCGTAGCCCGGTAATGCACACAGGCCGCCGTCATCAGGTGTCCGAAGTTATAGGCTTCAAAACTAAGCTTATCATCAAACATCTTTTGCGCTCCGGTATGCTGCTGATCAATAATATTCTTTGTATAAATATAGCCATCTGCGCGCTGTGCTTTACCGATCACCGCAATGGCCTGCTCCATCCGTTGATACAATCCCGGATCTTTTGTAACCGCATACATGGCGGCCAATGCTTCCAGCGTTTTATAAAAATCACCATCATGAAATGAAGGTCCCCTGAACACCCCGGTATCCAACCCCGCAGCGATCCTGAAATTCTGAAATGCATAACAAACCGTATCGCTGGTATACGTTTTCCAAAGGGTGGGTACCATTTCATCGCGGCAAACCGCAAAACGCTCTGCCCAGAAGCCATGGGTAAAATGAACCGCTCCCAGATCTACCGTCGATAATGCTGCATAAGGACTTTTACCCGTGTTCACCAACCCCTGCTGGGCGTAAACAGCAGTGCCGATATGACACAGGGCAAAACTCATTGTCAAAAAATATTTCTTCATTTTAACGGCTCATTTAATTGTACAGTATCATTTTATAAGCCCCGCCTTTATAAAAATCTCGGGCGCTATGCTTTTCCTCACGATCCCCGGCCCATGGCTGAAACAGCAAGGCGAAGCAATGCCGGCTGCAATACCTCTCCCCACATGAGGCCATGGGCCTGATATCTGCAGATAACGCCGGAATTGATTCCGGAAATAGCGCTGCCAGTACGGGACGGAGATGCCGTAGAAACGGTATATTTCAGGCGGGCCTGTCGGTACCGTAAGCTGAAGTTGACGGCTTTCGTGCCTCACGGACCGGGAGCAAGCCCGGCATCTTCAAAAGAATGTTCCCGGTTTACATTGCCTGATACCGGATACGATATTTCTTATCCTTTTCGATGATGATTTCATACACGTTATTCCCCTTGTCCACAGCCGCTCCTTCTTTGCACACCGGCCTTGTCTTACTGGTAATCATCAGCTTTCCGGTGCCCACCGGTGAAACCATATTAATTTCCTTATCACTGCAATACAATTCAATATTTCCTGCGGGAGTAGGCACTTTTCCTTCCATCCATTTTAGGCCACCCAGTGCAGGCTTTACTTCATACTCCGCGTAGCCGGGGGCCGTTGGGCTTATACCCAGATAATATTTACCCAGCAGGTATAACGGGCTGGCTCCCCAGGCATGACAGAGGCTTTTTCCATACTTGCGTCCGTACATGGCATAATGTTCCGCACCTGTTTTTGAAGGGTCATACTCCTCCCAGAAAGAGGTAGCTCCCAGTTTTAGCATGCCCCCCCAGTAATTTTTCATTTCCTTCAGCACATAATTTTGTTCACCCAATGCACAGAGCGCTTCTAATTCATAAAAGCGCATATACGGCGTAGTGATCTCCGGCACGTTTTTGTTCAGCAACACAGAGTTTTTTACCGCCTGCCGCTGCTGTTCGTTAAAGTAGTTAAAAAAGATCGCGAACATATTGGCGTAACGGGTTACGTTTTCTGTAGGCCGGCCGTTTACCTGGCTATGCACCAGCGCCTTCGCCTTATCGCTCCAGTAAATGGAAAATAATTGCTGTTTTAGTTCCGCGGCGGCAGTTTTGTACTGTGCCGCATCTTCTGCACGACCGGCCAATGCCGCACAAAGCGCCATCGTTTCCAGCGCCCGGGCAAAAAGCAATTGTTCAAAGCTTACCGCACCTTCTTTACTGAGCCCTGTTGCCCAGTCAATAAAGATCCAGTCGCCGGGCAGCCCTTCCAGCAAACCGTTTTGATTCCGCCGCTTCCATACAAAATCCATCAGCGATTTCATACGCCCGTAATTCTGTACCAGAAAGTTTTTATCGCCACTATACAGGTAATAATCATAAACGCCCATAAACCAGTAGAAGGTATAATCCATAATGGTATTGATATGGCCGGTTACAGGATCTTTTCCGCGCAATGCATAGGTAGTACGCTTCACCGTTTCATTGTCGTTCATCAGGTAATAATTCATCAGGTAGCTCTGATAAGCATCCCCACTCCAGATCCAGCGGTCGCGCTTGATTCCATCGATAAAAAATTCTCGCGTGCTCAGATGTAGGGTATATTTCGCCACATCGTAGATCCGGTTAATTTCTTCATCATTGCAACGGAAAGCGCCTTTATCTTCCAGCGGGGCATATTCATATAAAAGCGAGGCATGATCCAGTTGCACATCCTCCTCCGTGGTAATATATACATACCGCAGTGCCTTTGAACCGGGGTTAATGGTATCTGCAGCCGTTGGCTGATCAAGGGTGATGCGATCAAAGGTTTCCGAAGCTGCGGTGTCCAGCGCCTCCTCCCGGCTCTCCCCATAGTACAATGAGATGATCCCCTTTCCCTTTACACCGTGTAGTTTTACAAAGCCAAAGGTTTCCTTTCCAAAATCCACCAGCAGGCCCTTGTTTACCTTTTCCGTAGTAATGGCAGTTACCGGCGTCACCGGCAGTTTATAAGCTGAAGGTGTTGCCGCCCTGTCATTAAAATTCCAGCTGCCGGCATGCCTGAAAACCGTGGCCGACAGATCGGATGCTTTCCCCGTTTCATCGATCCATTCCTTGTCCTCAAAGGTCACCTGCCAGCTGCTGTCGGATACAATCGTTGCCCCCTTTACAAATACCGCCGGCGGCGTGGCCTGGTTGAATACTTTAATATTGATCTTATGTTTGCCGGCCGGCACTGCGATCGCCTGCGGCGTTCCCGGGAACGCCTTACCATCCAGTTTCACGCTATACCTTCCTTCGGCATGAATGGTTACGGTTTCCGGCCTGGTGAGATCAAATTCTTTATGAAAATCCACCAACGGGTAATGACTGTCTACCTTCCAGAACACCGGATAAAATGTGCCCCGCTCCGTTCGGCGGTTCTGCATTTCGTTAGACAGCCATATTTCATAGTCGCCGGGATACCAGATCCAGGTTTGGGCGGATGTAGTAAGCCACAAAGACACGAAGGCACAAAGACACACAAAAGGTTTCAAAAGCTGGGCCTTGCACTGCTGTACAAGTGTGCGACGCAAGTAAAGCAACATAGCAGCACTACTGCCGGGTACATTATTATTTTTTTTATTCATCATATACTAACCAAATATTAAATACAAAACAATCATAACCGAACACAAAGCACCCCATACAATTTTCACCCTCCGGGTGGGCTTGGCCAACTCCTGTACGGGCACAGCCGTACGTACAGGATGCGGATCGGTTACAGCAATCAGCACCGCAATTACCACCAGCAGCAGGAAGATAAAGAACGACAGCAGCAAATAATGCGGCCAGAACGTATATTCCTTTGCCGGCAACACCCATAAATAAACCACGCCGATACCCAGGCTGATGGCCGATCCCCAGGAAAGGACAAAATTCACCGCCCTTCGGGTGGTCTTTTTCCAGAATACCGCCAGCAGGAACACGGCCGACAGCGGCGGCGCGATAAAGCCCAGTACCGCCTGAAATACATCAAACAAATTGAGTCCCTTGATGCTGTCAACCGCTATGGCCATTAAGATCGCAAACCCGCACCCGGCCAACACGGTCAGCCGGCCAACTTTGATGACCTGCCGGTTAGTGGCTGCAGGATTTATTTTCTTTACATAAATATCTGTTGTAAATACCGTGCTGAGTGCATTTAATGAAGAGCCGATGGTACCTACCAACACGGCAATGAGTACGACGATCACCAGGCCGTTTAATCCTGCAGGAAACAGGTTGGTGACCATGGTCATATAGGCTTCATCCGGGCTGGCCAGCTGCGGGTACAATACCGAACAGGCCACACCCGGGATAATAAAGAGTGGAATGGAAAGGATCTTCAGCCAGCCGATAAAACTGATACCCAGTTGCCCCTGCTCCAGGTTGCGGGCGCCGAGCACCGATTGTACCATGGCCTGATCGGTACAAAAAAAAGCCACCGCCGATACCGGGTACCCCAATAAGATGGCCGGCCAGGGATAAGCAGGATCGGTGGCGGGTTTAACCAGGCTCCAGTAGGATCCCGGCGTTTTTGTAAACAAGGCAGCAAGGCCTCCCACTTTCTGAACACCCAGTACACAAAGGATACAGGATACAATGATCAGCAGGATCATCTGGAATACATTCACCCGCGCAATGGCTTTTAACCCTCCGGCTACCGCAAACAATGCGGCAAATAATACCAGTACGATCACCGACTGCCACATGGGGATGCCCAGGATCTGGCGTACCAGGAAGCCGCCTGCAAATAAACCGAGCGACAACCAGGAGATCAATATTTTTATCAGCGCATACCAGGCCAGTATATTCCGGGTGCTTTCTCCGTACCGCTGTCCCATAAACTCGGGCATGGTGGTCACATTACTGGCCAAATACCTCGGGGCAAATACCATGGCCAGCAGCATCAGGAACACAAAGGCATACCATTCAAAATTTCCTGCCACAATACCCGTGGCATAACCGATGCTGGCAAAGGCCAGCAACATAGATGGGCCCACATTGGTACCCCACATGTTGAACCCGATGCTATACCAGTTCAGCGATTTGCCGGCCAGGAACAGGGTTTCATCCTTTTTCTTTTTGCCAAAACTGGCACGATAGCCAATAACCAGCAGCACCACGAGGTACACCACTACAATGGCATAATCGATGGGCTGCAATCTGGAAATAAGATGGTTCATTGATTCGTTATCTTTTATTTTTTTTGTCCGGGCTGTTGTGCTCCTATCAACTTCCTTGCGTCGCACCCTTGTGCTGTGGCATCATTTATCGGCTATAAATGTTATGCTCTTATGGAGCTGGGTGCCTGCTACCCGCTATTCTATAATTATTACGCTCCTACGGAGCTTTTACTTGCTATCATTGTTCAACTCCCTTGCGTCGCGCCCTTGGGCTGTGGTACCATTTATTGGCAACAAATGTTATGCTCCTATGGAGCTGGGTGCCCACTACCCGCTATTCTATAATTATTACGCTCCTACGGAGCTTTTACTTGCTATCATTGTTCAACTCCCTTGCGTCGCGCCCTTGGGCTATGGTACCATTTATTGGCAACAAATGTTATGCTCCTATGGAGCTGGGTGCCCACTACCCGCTATTCTATAATTATTACGCTCCTACGGAGCTTTTACTTGCTATCATTGTTCAACTTCCTTGCGTCGCGCCCTTGGGCTGTGGTACCATTTATCGGCTACAAATGTTACGCTCCTATGGAGCTTCTACTGCTATCATTAATCACCCCAACTTTCCCAGCCCATACTCTTTCAGCAAGGCTTTAAGCGCAACCGGCTGCTTTGTTTTTAAACTCCGGTCCATGGCCTGCAATAATGCCACCGTTCCGATGCCCTCACGCATATCGGGATAGGCTGTGGTATTATGGGTAATACTGTCGGCAAAATACTCCAGGTAGTTCTGATATTCACCGGCATGATGGCTCTGCCCTTCGAAACGAAAATAATGATTTAACTGTTTATCACCCCAGGTGATCAGTTGCTGCGCACCTTGCTTATCGGTAATGGCATAACGCAGCTCATGATAATCGGCCTGGCTGGCGCCCTCGGTTCCGCGCAGGATGCAACTCATTTCGCTTTCGCGGTACGTGGGTTGCACCGGACCGGTATACGCGCCGCTCACCCGGGCAATACGGCCATCTTTACTGCGGAAAATAAAATGCAGGGTGTCCTCATTTTTCAGTCCGGCCTTTTTCCCATTGGCACTGATCATACCATAGCCCATTACCTCTTCAATATCCGGCAGGTACCAACGGATAAAATCAACCGGGTGGCTCAATCCGCCGTACAGCCATTTAAACGATTTTTCCAGGGCCCATTTCTTTTTTAAAAACCAGCGGTGGTCGGCATTATAATGACTTTCTACCGTAATCAGCTCACCGATCAGGCCTTTTTCAAAATCTGCCCGCTGCCGTTTATACGGCTCAAAAAAACGCGAGCTTTGTCCGACAAAAACTTTTTTTCCGCTTTTTTGCTGCAGCTTCAGCAACGCCGGGGCATCCGCCAGGTTGTCAATAAAAGGCTTGGTACACACTACGTGTTTGCCGTGCTGCAATGCCAGCTGCACATGCTGCGCGTGCAAATGATCCGGCGTGTAAATAGCAATAATATCGATATCCGGATTATTCAATAATGCTTCATACCGGGTGGTATAATGCTCAAACCGGAATTCGGTACTTCGTTGCTTACACAATGCTTCATTGGCATCACAGATCATCGTTAACCGCAACTTTTTGCTTTGCAATGCGGCCGACATGGTACTCCGGCCTTCCCCCAATCCTACAATTCCGATATTTAACATGCGTTTATTTTTATTATTACCATTTGCCCCACCGGGCTATACATATGTCGCTCCTACGGAGCTGCCTAATTCGCCGTTCGCCGCTCACTATTCTTTATCGTGCTATAAATGTGCCGCTCCTACGGAGCTGCGCAATTCGCCATTTACCGCTTACCGTTCTTTATCATGCCATAAATATGCTGCTCCTACGGAGCTACCTAATTCGTCATTTACCACTCACCGCGCTTTATCGTGCTATAAATGTGCCGCTCCTACGGAGCTGATCCGTTCATTATTCGCCGCTGAACTCCACCCAGGTTTCTCCGTTCTTCGTTCCATCAATGCCTTCCTGGTAACCACTCATTATCCGGTTCCATTCCAGCACCCTTGGATTATTTTCCGTTGTTTTCGGGTTCAGCTCATCGAGCGTTTTTCCCTTGGGTATACTGATCACCAGCATCAGCTGCCTTCCATTTTTGAATACCCGCAACTGCTGGAAATCCGCTTTGCAAAAGCCGTTCGAAACCTCGGGCCAAACATCAAACTGTGTAGCATGATAATCAAGATATGCCTGTTGTTTTGCCGGGTCCTTAACCAGGTTGGCTGTCATGATGATATCCGTCCAGTTTGCAGCAACATCCGCTGCCGCACAGCGCGCTGCCCGGTCAAATTCATATACCATATCCTGATATACATGGATCGTTACATCCGGAAATGCCTTTTGTAATTGCCCGCGTAGTACGTTCACATCCGTTATCAAACCATAAACCACGGTATGCTCCTTCCATTGCCCGATGGTTTGCTGTTGCACGCCTTTTTCCTGAAGCAATATTTTCAGCTTTTTTAAGTCAACCGGACTGCCGGTATTGTTCACCAGCTCGATGAGTTCTTTACGCTGCCGGTTGATCTCCTGGTGTACGGCACCGGATGTTTTTTTCCTTAGCAACAACCGGTAGTTGTTTTCGAGTCCGGCATTATTTTTTATAGCTGCCGCTACCTGCGGACCATTATTGTTCCACCAGTTACCGGGCCCGTTGTTATTTTGCAGGTATTTTTGGGCAGGTGTCCAGTTGTTACGTATGGTTATACCAGACGAACCTTCATCCGTATACAGGTAAAACCAATGCGTAGGCAGGTGCGCATAGGGCGCTTTATAAATACTATCGATGTAATTTTCTTCAATTACCGTCCCCGGTTGCGCGCTTAAGGTATAGATGCCTGCACAATCATAATTGGTACGCCCGTAATGATGGATCTTATTATACCGGATGCGGTTATCTGCCATTATATTTTTCAACGGTGTCCAGCCCCAGCCCATGCTGATACCTGAGTAGGGTACGTTTTCAATTTCATTTTTTTCAATGGTGATGAACCTCGAAAATCCCATACCGATGGCTACACAGCCCCAGTCTTCATTCCCCGCATCGGTAATCAGGTTATTGGCAAGCGTAATATTTTCGCAGATCACACGTGGGTCTGCCGGGTTATAGGGTTTGTGGATCTCTGCACCATCGTCTCCAAAATAACCGCCCTGTATCGCCGTACCGCCGATCTCTTTAAAAAGACTTCCGGTAACAGCAGCAGCCTTTACACCGATCCGAAGATCCAGGCCTGTGGCCGCCAGGTGCTCAAAACGGCTGTCTTCGAAACGAAGATTGTTTGCATAGGATACGGTAACCGCTGCTTCCGGCCGGCCTACCCAGGCCTGGTTATCCAGCGAAGGCTTTTCCGGTGTGCCCGCCGGTTTGAGCTTATAGGCTTCCGTCATATATAAGCCTGCCTGGTGCGGCACATGTCCCTGCCATGAAGGGCGGTTCCAGGCGCTGTGCCGGAAAGCGAGCCCTTTGATCACGATGTTTTCAACCGGATGTTCGGGCGTGCCGTTGATGACCAAAAGATGCTCCAGCAAAGGCACTGCCGTTTCCGCGATGTTCATTTCTTCCTGGGGCCGCGGGTAATAGTAAAGCTTTCTGCTTGCTGCATCCGCATACCATTCTCCCGGTTCATCCAGGAAAGCAAGCGCGTTGCTCAGGTAAAAAGCGGAGTTTCCGGTTTCTGCAGAAAGCCACGGTGCCGGCCAGGGATGCTCATTCTGGATACGGCTTTCCGGTTCGTAAAACCAAACCCGGCAGCTGTCCCCTGCTTTCTCCAGTTTCCGAACGCGGAGACGGGCTACCTCCCACCACTGATGGATAAAGAACTCCAGGCCCGCGGTTACCTCAAGACGTTCAAATGGATGCAATGGAATAACCGCCGTTGCGGTTTTTTTATCCCAGTTCAAGATGCGCTGCATGCTATTGCCGGTGGTACTTTTTGCCCGCACCGCTTTTTTATTATTTACCCAAAGCTGGCGAAGCGGGGCATTGCCGGCCGTTACAGGCAGGTCTGCCACCCAAACCTTACCCTGCGCCGCATCCGGAAGCCCCTTCACCGGCCCTGAGGGTTTCTTCCAGTCTTTGATCAAAATGCCGCCGCTCAGCACCGGCGTTGCTCCCGGTGCAGCAGCAATCACCAGCGGGCTGCCCGGTGTGCCACTGTCTTCGGGCCGTATATATACCAGTTCGTTTAAATAGTAGGTGCCACTTTTGAGCAGGATGTTACTGTTGCTTCCGGGTTGCAGGCGCCGCTGTTCCCGCAGCTGGCGGATGGCCGCACGCAATGTAGCTTTAGGCGCACTGGCGGTGCCCGCAGCTGCATCATTTCCGCCGGGAGCAATATACACCTGCGCCGTGCCGGCCAGCGAAGCAAAAAAAATTGTAATTAAAGCAATGTACAACCGTTTCACAATGGCATTATTTTACCGTTTTTTTATATCCCCGTACAGGAAGATAAATGTACTGGAAACCCCATCAACGCAGATGCCTGTAATCACTAATGTACTGGCAAATTTTACTAAAGGGGCTCGTCTGCCTTTTTACCGGCATCTGCGTTTGTTTTACCGATTGATACTGGCGGCGGGCTTTTAAAGGCGGCATCTTTGTATTCTTAATTAAAATAAAAACAATGAAAATAATCTGTGTTTTATTTGCCCTTATCGCCAGTATATTGGCCGTTGTTGCATTCATTCCTTTATTGGGCTGGCTTTACTGGCTGGTGATTCCCATCGGCATCCTGTCGCTGATCGTTTCGGTTATCGGCGGCTCTTCTACCGGCAAAACACTTAGCATCATTGTGATCCTCGTAGGTATTTTCCGGCTGATGATTGGCGGGGGTGTTTTATAAAATGAAATGATCTGATGGCATATCCATTCCTGTCGTTGGGCAGGTATGGGTATAAGGATGGCCAAAGGATTGTTTATAACAACCTGTTGTTCTACGCTTGTTTCGGAACCTCCTGACAGGTAATCCCATTTGATGCCGAACGGTTCCGGTATGAAAGTAGGCGCCTTTTTGATCGGCCCGCTAACTGACCGGGGCAATGCCTCCGGCACTTTATCCTGATGGAACAGCGCCGCCGGTTTGAACGGGGCAACTCCCATTTTTAACGCCACAGGCAAATAGCTAACACCCACCACACACCTCATGCTGCTATAGGCCCTGCACCGGTGAGCGATCCGCCATGGCAAACAGGCATGAGGAAACTGAAAGGAGCACCGCAGTCCACCCAACAACCATCCATCCGCTTATAGCTCCGTTTACGCAAGGCCTCACACAAACACTAACAATTGTTAGTATATGTGCTTTTTTTTCCCGTACTTCGTATAACTTTAATGGAACAAAAATTTGAGACCTGTGTACCAGATTCAATCAGCGGTAGATCCGCGTTCTCCTGCGTTTCATAAAAATAAAGATGCATATCTGCAGCTGCTGGAGCAGTATTACCAGCGGATGAAAGCGGTGCTGCATACCGAGGCACAGCCGGCGGTACAGAAGCATAAAAAAAGAGGAAAGCTGTTGGCCCGGGAACGGATAGATAACCTGCTCGACCCGAATACGCCCTTCCTGGAACTTTCGCCCCTGGCGGCTTTTGACATGTATGCAGATCAATTTCCTTCGGCGGGGATCATTACGGGTATCGGCACGGTGCACGGACATATGGTAATGATCATTGCCAATGATGCCACCGTAAAGGGCGGCACCTATATGGAACTCACCATAAAAAAACATGTGCGGGCCCAGGAAATTGCGCTGGAAAACCAGCTTCCCTGTATTTATATGGTAGACTCCGGCGGGGCCTTCCTGCCCGAGCAGGACAAAGTATTTCCGGACCGTCATGATTTTGGCCGCTTCTTTTACAACCAGGCACGAATGTCGGCTGCAGGTATTCCGCAGATCGCCATCGTAATGGGGTCCTGTACCGCAGGCGGGGCCTATGTTCCGGCCATGAGCGATGAAACCATCATTGTGCGGAACCAGGGCACTATTTTTATCGGCGGTCCGCCCCTGGTAAAAGCGGCTACCGGTGAGGAAGTAAGCGCCGAAGAACTGGGTGGTGCAGTGGTACATACTACGGTTTCGGGAGTGGCCGATCATATTGCAGAAAATGATCCGCATGCGCTGGTCATTTGCAGGAACATCATACAAACCTTTAAACAACCGGAAACACAGTCATTGGAGCGCGTTCCGGCCGAAGAACCTTTGTATGATCCGCAGGAATTGTACGGTCTGCTGCAAACGGACCTGAAAAAGCCGGTAGATGCAAAAGAGATCATCGCACGGTTGGCAGACGGCAGCCGCTTTCATGAATTCAAAGCCAACTATGCCCCTACCCTTGTTGCGGGGTTTGCACATATTATGGGTTACCCGGTGGGTATCATTGCCAACAACGGAGTGTTGTTCGGGGAATCGGCTTTAAAGGGCGCGCACTTTGTAGAGTTGTGCACCGCCCGGCAAACACCCCTTTTATTTTTACAGAATATAACCGGCTTTATTGTAGGAAAGGAATATGAACATAAAGGCATCGCGCGCGACGGTGCCAAAATGGTGCATGCCGTGGCCAATGCCAATGTGCCCAAATTTACCGTGGTGGTTGGCGGCTCTTTTGGGGCGGGCAACTATGCGATGTGCGGCCGCGCCTACGATCCCCGTTTTTTATTTATGTGGCCGCATTCCAAAATATCGGTAATGGGCGGCGAGCAGGCAGCCGGCGTACTTACCACCGTAAAAGAAGAACAGCTAAAAGCGGCGGGCAGGGAATTTCCGGCAACCGAAAAAGAAGCGCTGCGTGAATCGATCTTAAAAAAATACGAAACCGAAGGCTCCGCTTATTACAGCACGGCCCGGTTGTGGGACGACGGCATCATCGACCCGGCTGAAACCCGGAAGATCATTGCCATGGGCATTGCCGTTTCTTTAAACAAAAAATGGAAGGATACAAAGAACGGCGTATTCAGGATGTAAAACAGCTGATGGTGCATCGCAGCTACAGGCTGTGAACCATTCACAATAAACGATCCGGCGCTCATTGTTCCCGCTCAATATAAAACTTTTACGATCTACCAACTATGTACACAACCATCGAAATCGAACAACATTATCACATTGCCACCGTATGGCTGAACCGGCCGGAGGTACGGAATGCGCTCAACGGTACCATGATCGCCGAACTGATCCATGCATTTGAAACCCTGGGTACCGATGAGGACGTGCGGGTGATTACCCTCCGGGGACGCGGTAAGGTTTTTTGTGCGGGAGCCGATCTCAAATGGATGAAGGCCACCGCCACATACAGTTACGAAGAGAACCTGGAAGAAAGCGCGCAGCTTGCCCGTTGTTTTCAAACCGTTTATCATACGCCCAAACCCACGATCGCTGTGGTACATGGAGCTGCAATGGGCGGTGCCAACGGCCTTATTGCTGCCTGCGATTTTGCCTATGCCGGCAATGATACCCTGTTTGCTTTTTCTGAAGTGCGGCTGGGACTGGTGCCGGCCACTATTGCGCCGTATATTTTAAAAAAGATCGGCGAAGCAAAAGCCAAAGAGCTCATCCTTACAGGCCGGCAATTTCATGCCAAGGAAGCGGCCCATGCAGGCCTCCTTAACCAGGTTTTGCAGGAAATAGAGCTGGAAAGTAAAGTGGCTGAACTGATACAGGAGCTGTTGCAGGGCGGCCCCGGATCCATTGCCGCATCAAAGCAACTCCTGCATCATATTGCGAGCAAAGAACTGGAAGCATGCATTTCCTACACAACGGAGGCCATTGCCAGGGCCCGCAGTGCGGCTGAAGGCCAGGAAGGTATGCAGGCTTTTTTTGAAAAACGGAAACCCAATTGGATACAATAACATGCTCTTACCGGAGCAAACATCTCACTATAAAACAGTTCACCTTCACTCCATGCAAAAGATCCTCATAGCAAACCGTGGCGAGATCGCCTTACGTATTATCCGGACGGCAAAAAAAATGCGGATCGGCACCGTGTTGGTTTATGCGCCCCAGGATGCCGGTGCGGCCTACCTGAATGAGGCAGATGAAACCGTATTGCTGGAAGGATCATCACTCGGTGAAACCTACCTGAGCATCCCTCAAATGATAGCGGCGGCAAAGGCAACCAACGCAGATGCCATTCACCCCGGCTATGGATTCCTTTCCGAAAATGCCGCATTTGCCAATGCCTGCAGGAAGGAGGGCCTTATTTTTATTGGTCCCACGCCGGAGGCCATGGAAGCGATGGGTAACAAAATTGCCGCACGGCAAACGGCCCAGGCCGCAGGGGTGCCGGTTACACCGGGCATTACCGGCACGGTACCCGAGTTGCTGGCACAATACACTGCTGTTGGCTTTCCGCTGCTGATAAAGGCTGCAGCCGGCGGTGGTGGTAAGGGCATGCGTGTGGTACAGGAGGATGCGGAATTAAAGGAAGCCCTTGAAGCTACCGCAAGAGAGGCTCGTAATTATTTTGGCGACGATACTATTTATATTGAAAAATATATTGAAGCGCCCCGGCATGTGGAGGTACAGGTGCTGGGCGATCAGCAGGGTCATATCCTGCACCTGTACGAACGGGAATGCTCGTTGCAGCGCCGCCATCAGAAGATCATTGAGGAAGCGCCTTCTCCTACGTTAACACCGGAAGTACGGGAGCAGATCTGTCATGCCGCCGTACAGCTTGCAGCCGCCATCGGTTATCAAAGTGCCGGCACCCTCGAATTTTTGGTGGGCCCCGATCTCAACTTTTATTTTCTTGAAATGAATACCCGGATACAGGTAGAGCATCCGGTTACCGAACTGACCACCGGCATCGACATAGTGGAGCAACAGATCCGCATTGCCCGCGGAGCGGCACTGGATCTTCAGCAAAAGGACATCCGCCAGAAAGGGCATGCCATCGAATGCCGCATTTATGCAGAGGACCCGGAACAGCAGTTTTTGCCCGCACCCGGCACCCTCACCTTTTATAAAGAGCCCTATGGCGAACACATCCGTATTGACGGTATGCAGCTGCAACAAGGCGCCACAGTTACCGGAGATTTTGATCCCATGATCGCCAAACTGATCACCTGGGGCGAAAACCGGGAAGCCGCCCGGATAAAAATGATCGAGGCACTGCAGCAGTATTTTATCTATGGCATCCGGAATAATATTGCGTTCCTCTCAGGGTTGCTTCATCATGCGGATTTTACCGGCAACAGGATCTCAACAAAATATATTGACATACACCTGAGTGACCTGTTGCAGCAGTTTGATGGCCGTAAAAAAACAGCCGATCTACAGATCCCGCTGGCAGCAGCGCTGGTGTTCAGTTTACTTCCCAAAGAAAAAGAACCTTCGTCCACCTGGGAAGCCATCGGCTACTGGCGGCCGGTGCTGCAGGTTATACTGAACGTAGAGGGAGCAGACGTTCCGGTAATGCTCCGCCGGCTGGCCGCTCCAACAATCGATTTTGAATATCATCAAGCACTTACCCGGGCAACGTTAACCCCCACAGGAACCCAGCAGTTTAATTTGCTCCTGGATCAGCAATTGTACCCGGTACATATTGTTGAAACCGATCCCGGCGTGTTTATCGTTCGCTATAATGGATTTGACTATACCATCAAGCGAAACGACATACTGCATATCGCCGCCAATACAGTGCCGCCTTCACCAGCTGCAGCAACTACAGCCGGAACGGTTTCAGCCCCCATGCCGGGCAAAGTGATCAAAATAGCCGTAGCCACCGGATCCGCTGTGCGCACCGGAGACCTGCTGCTAATTGTGGAAGCCATGAAGATGGAAAACAATATCCTGAGTCCAAAGGACGGAATGGTGACGGCTATTGGTGTAGCCGAAGGCGATAAGGTAGACACGACGACAACACTGATCCACATAGAGGAGGATCATCCATCATAATGCGTTTGTGAGGACAGGAACCTGGGCGCAGGAACCGGAATAATAACGACAAAAGACTTTTACTATGGACTATTCATTAAGCGAGGAGCACCAGGCGGTCCGGAATATGGTGCGGGCATTTGCAGAAAAAACTATAAAACCGCAGGCGCAGGAGTTGGATGAACGGGAAAAGTTCTCACCGGAGCTTACCCGGCAAATGGGAGAACTGGGTCTGATGGGCATTTACCTTCCGGAAAAATACGGCGGCGCCGGTATGGACTACCTGGCGTATATCATCGCCGTGGAGGAAATTGCACGGATAGACGGATCGCAGGCGGCCACACTGGCAGCCCATAACTCCCTGGGCATCGGCCCTATTTATAATTATGGCACCGAGGAACAAAAGCTCCAGTACCTGCCCCAGCTTTGCACGGGTAAGGCCCTGTGGTCGTTTGGATTGACCGAACCCGGAGCCGGCAGTGATTCGCGCGCGTCCAAAACCACGGCAACCTCAGACGGCGATCATTGGGTAATCAACGGCAATAAGATCTTCATCACCAACGGATCTGTTTCCCTTAACCGCGGCACAACGGTGCAAGCTGTTACCAACGAAACAAATGGTAAAAAAGAATTTACCACGATCATTGTTGACCGGGATACACTGGGCTTTTCGCAGCAGGCCATGCACGGCAAAATGATGTGGCGGGCCAGCGATACCGCCCAATTGTTTTTTGATGATTGCCGTGTACCAAAATCGCATACGCTGGGGCCGGTGGGTGAAGGATCGAAGATCATGCTCCGTACCCTGGATGCCGGCCGGCTGAGCATCGCCGCCATGGGGCTGGGTTGTGCACAGGGCGCTTTTGAAATGGCTTTAAGCTATGCGCAGGAGCGCCACCAGTTCGGTAACAGCATTGCCTCCTTCCAGGTGAACCAATTCAAACTGGCCGATATGGCATTAAAGATCGAACTGGCCCGCACCTTCTTATACAAGGCCTGCTGGCTGAAAGATACCGGTCAGCCTTTTACAAAGGAAGCCGCCATGGCAAAGCTGTATTGTTCGGAAATTGCCAAGGAAGTAGCCGATGCGGCCGTACAGCTGCACGGCGGTTACGGCCTGATGAAAGAATATCATGTAGAACGCTTTTACCGGGATCAGCGGCTGCTGCAGATCGGCGAAGGCACGTCGGAGATCCAGCGGATGGTGATCGCGAAGCAGTTGGGGTTGTAGTTCATCGTTTATTGTTAATGGTTTGGAGTGCGTTTCCATCAATCATGATCGGTAAGCAACTCCTTGTTGATCACAATAATAATATTAATCAGTATGGCATTCCGTTTTGAAGAATTGAATGTTTGGCACAGAGCTGTTGACGCACAATTCTTAAATATTGGCTTACGATCGGCCATAGAGGCGGTGCCGGGTTATTCCTGGCAAAAAAGAGAAACGATATTTCAGCAAATGTGTTTGAGAAATTGTACGGTGAGTACGAATTATTGAGCAAAATGATCGCTAAACTTCGTAATTCTTTATAAAGAACGCTTCCCGTAGATATAGAAAATTCATATGAACAATGAACGATCAACTATGAATAATGAACTAAAAATAACCGAATGCCCCCGCGACGCACAGCAGGGTCTTTCCTATACGATTCCGCCGGAAAAGCGGGCGGCCTATATCAATGCGCTCATGCACGCGGGTTTTGCCGTTATCGATTTCGGAAGCTTTGTTTCACCAAAGGCCGTACCCCAAATGGCGAACTCGGCAAAGGTGCTGGAGGGCATCAACAAAGAGGGTTCGGCCACCAAACTGCTGGCCATTATCGGCAACGCGCGGGGCGCAACGGAAGCCGCTGCACAACAAAAAGTAGATGTGTTAGGGTTCCCCTACTCCATCTCCAATACCTTCCTGGAACGGAATATTCATTCCGATGCTTCCAGGGTGCTGCATGTGCTCGATGAAATTGCAGCCATCAGTCAAGGCAACGGAAAAGCGCTGCGGGTGTACATCAGCATGGCCTTTGGAAATCCTTATGGCGACGAATGGTCGGAGTTTATGGTACAGGATGCGGTTTATTTACTGGCCGGGAAGGGTGTGCAAACGATTACCTTATCCGACACAACGGGATTGGGTACATCCCAGGTGATCTACAACCTTTTCAAAACCCTCATCCCGCGCTTTCCCCATGTGGAGCTGGGGCTTCACCTTCATACGCTTCCGGAACAGGCCATGGAAAAGATCGACGCTGCCTGGAAGGCCGGCTGCCGCAGTTTTGACGGAGTCATTAACGGGTTGGGCGGTTGCCCGCTTACCGGTTATGAATTACTGGGCAATGTAAATACATTAACGCTGTTGCACTATTGCCGGCGGCATAACATTGCAACCGGGCTCAATGAAAACCGTATTGAGCAGATCGCCGCAGCCTACCCCGATTTTAACCGGTTGAAATCTTAAACAGGATGATGTAACTTACATAAAATCCATAGCTATGAAATGGCTGTCTGTTATCCTCCTCAATTGTTTATGCTGTTTTTTACAGGCGCAGGAAAACAATATCCCGTATATCGATGCGCTGCATCAGCAACGGATTGAAACAAACCGGAAGGGCATGTGGGTATTATCCGGGTGGGGCGTGGTCAATATGGGCAGCGGCATCATTGGAGCGCTGAGCACTACAAATACAGAAGTAAAGGCTTTTCATACCATGAATGCATTGTGGGGAGTGGTGAATACCGGTATCGGCGTTTTAGGATTGGTACGCGCTAAAAAAGAAAAAGGATTGTCTTTTTCCGACACCGGCAAATACAAGGCCTACAAAAACACAAAAAAATTATATGCCATTAATGGAGGGCTGGACCTGCTGTATATGGGCACCGGCGCATTTTTAAGCGGCCGGGCGAATCGTGCAAAAAATCCGGCCAGGAACAGGGGCTATGGAAATTCGCTGATCGTTCAGGGTGCGGGGCTGCTCTTGTTTGATGTAAGCATGTACCTGAGCCATCAAAAACAGCAGCGTTACTGGAAAACCGCGCCTGAATTGGCCGTTACAGAAAATGGCATCGGCATGGTGTATTCATTTTAAAGACCCGGGCCACAAAGGTATAAAGACAGAAAGCAACACAGAGTAGAGAAGCGGAGACAGGCAGAGCGCTAATGAAAAGGGCACGCCATCAAAGGGTAATTACAGCAAATGATCATCTTAGTGTTACACTTAGTGACTTTGTGGCTGATAATAAAAAACAAACAATATGAACAAAGTTGTACAGAACGCCAAGGAAGCCATCGCCGGTATCGAAAGCGGTATGACCCTCATGGTGGGCGGCTTCGGGCTTTGCGGCATTCCGGAGCACTGCATTCATGCACTTACCGAAACGGAACTGAAAGAGCTCACCTGTATTTCCAACAACGCCGGTGTAGATGATTTTGGTCTGGGCCTCCTGTTGCAAAAAAAGCAGATCAAAAAAATGATCTCCTCTTATGTTGGCGAAAACGCAGAATTTGAGCGGCAGCTGTTACATGGAGAGCTGGAAGTGGAACTCATCCCCCAGGGCACCCTGGCTGAACGCTGCCGTGCCGGCGGAGCGGGTATCCCGGCCTTTTATGTACCGGCCGGGTATGGCACGGAAGTGGCCGAAGGCAAGGAAGTGCGGGCGTTTAACGACAAGCCTCATTTACTGGAATACGCCTTAACGGCCGATTTTGCCATTGTAAAAGCCTGGAAGGGTGATACCCATGGCAACCTCATTTACAAAGAAACAGCCGGCAATTTCAACCACCCGATGGCCACCGCGGGAAGGATCACCATTGCGGAAGTGGAAGAACTGGTGCCGGCAGGGCAGCTGAACCCGATGCAGATCCATACGCCGGGTGTATACATAAAACGCATCTTCCAGGGAACGCATTATGAAAAAAGGATTGAACAGTTGACGGAGCAATAATTTGAAAATTTGAAGCCTTGGGTAATTTGAAAATGCCGCATCCTTCATTTTCATCCCGTCGAGGCAAAACAAATTCTTTCATTCTCAAATTAACAAAATGAGCCTTACAAAACAACAGATAGCACAACGCATTGC
Source organism: Niabella pedocola (assembly GCF_021044425.1). Lineage (GTDB taxonomy): Bacteria > Bacteroidota > Bacteroidia > Chitinophagales > Chitinophagaceae > Niabella > Niabella pedocola. Next base: position 796,034 of record NZ_JAJNEC010000007.1, read on the forward strand.
GCAGGAGTTAAAAGACGGGTACTATGTAAACCTGGGTATCGGTATTCCCACCCTGGTAGCTAATTATATTCCCGAAGGCATAGAAGTAGTGCTGCAATCGGAGAACGGCATGCTGGGGATGGGTCCCTTTCCCAAAAAAGGAGCGGCCGATCCGGACCTGATCAACGCCGGCAAACAAACCGTTACGATCCGCCCCGGCGGCGTTTTCTTTGACTCGGCCACGAGCTTCGCCATGATCCGTGGCGGTCATATCGATCTTACCGTATTGGGCGCTTTTGAAGTAAGCGATACCGGCGATATCGCCAGCTGGAAGATCCCCGGTAAAATGGTAAAAGGTATGGGCGGTGCCATGGACCTGGTAGCGGCGGCTAAAAATATTATTGTTGCCATGCAGCATACCAGCAAAGACGGGCAATCGAAACTCTTAACGCAATGCACCCTTCCCCTCACCGGTGTAAAATGCATAAAAAAAATTGTCACCGACCTGGCCGTGCTTGATGTTACCGATGAGGGATTTGTATTGCTGGAACGGGCGCCCGGCGTATCTGTTGAAGATATAAAAGCAGCCACAGCAGGGCGGCTGGTGGTAAAAGGCAATATCCCGGAAATCGTACTGGCATAGCAACGGCCGTTGTTACTTAAACGTGAAATGCCCTCTTATTCGGTCATCGGATTTTACCGTAGCTTTACAGAAACCTTTTATTGAAATGACCCACCTGTTAAAAACCAACAGCATCCTGCTGCTTTTGTTGCTGGCCATCGTGGCGCCGTCCTTTGCCCAGTTCCGTAACCTTGCGCTTGACAACCGGCAATCGATCCTGAACGAAAGAGCATTTCTTTGGTGCTCATATTTGCCCTTATATTCTGACCCGCGATCTGTTAGAACTCGCATTAAGGGTATACTGTGCTCATCAAAGAAAGTATCGTATAGCTCTTTAATACGGCAAAAGCTATCCCTGCTATAACCCATTACTTTACAAGCTTGGGATACGTTGCCTAAATTCTCTGCTAATTTGAGTAGACCTAATTTGGTTTTGATTAATTTTTCTGTACTTTTCATTTTCTGACAGTTTTAGGGAGTTATTTAATAGTGTCGTAACTATAAATTTAATCCCTACTGTCAGATTAAGTCTTGACTATTTCATATAATAGGTCATTGCCCCTATTGAGCTCTCCCTTCGGTATTTATTTTATAATATGATGAATCTCTTTTGGCGTCTCGCCGCTGCACGCCTGAAATCAGAACTACACCTCCGCATTTCTATTAAAAATGGGAACGACAAAATAGGTAACATTCGATAAACTTTGAGGGCGATTTAAAAGCCGAGGTGATTTAAAAAAATTTGTAGCAGTTTCTTCCGCCTTGGCAACGGCCTTTTTCAATCCCAACAGGGTGGACAGTAATTGCTCCATCCAAATAATAAAGAAGGAAATCGATATTAGTTATCGTAGACTTTTAATTCCATCGAAGGCTCTGTAAAAGTCGGCCTCCTGATGATAATTAACAACAATAAGATCTTTATTTCTCAACTGGAGAAAATCAGCCATATAGTAAATTGAATAATTCGAGAAGACCCAAACCATACTTACCGGTTGATTATCGGAGGATCGAATTATGGAACGTAATTTTTGATAAGGTTTTCCATAAAACGCTAGTAGTCTGTTTACGATACTACTGTCATTTTTAGCCAAAATCCAATAAAGAGTATGAATTTTTCCACCAACCCTGCGGCAATATATTTTCTCTACCGTGGGTCTATTTTCATGTATCTTACTCTTTTCGATGTAACAATCACCATCGATTTTTAAAATTCCTAATTCTGAATATAAAAGATTTTTAGGCTTCAGATCGGAAACGCAGTATGCAGAAATCTTGCTATTAATTAGAATCGAATCAATACCCTTTGCATCGAAAATCAGTTGTGCATGTAGCTTATTCGAATAAATAAGAGACAGGCACAATGCAGTAAGGAAAAAGACGCCTTTCCTAAATTTCAAACAACTGTTGTATTTAAAAAAATATTCCACCGGGCTGTTCCTCAAAGATAAGCTCAAATAGCGTAGTTTTCTCTTTAAAGCTATAGTACGATTGAATATTCTCTATTGGATAGTCTGCCCATTTGTTGTCAAATTTTTCGAATTCAGGAAATTCTCGTGTTAGAAGTTTTTCTACTTGATTCGATACATCTCGAAGTTCGTCAGTAAGTGGATAGTATGATAGGTAGGCGTTATATTCCATTCCAAAACATTCTGTTTTATACATATTGGTTTCGCTAATATAATAAAAGCCATAAAAACCACCCAACAAACTGAGGTATACCCCTATACCATTACTCATGGAATTTTCCAAAGCACACAATATTTTAATTGAATGTTTAGTGGGATTAAACTCTCTAACCTTTCGTATTCCATGTATTCTCTTTACTGAATCATAGAACTTATGCCAGCGATCACTTGCCTCCAGTGACTGCCGCAGATCTCCTAAATTAAAATATTCCTTTCTTACGTGAAGACCTGAATATCTAACTTCGTCGTTGGCCGGGTATGAATAGAAGTACCGCCCTAAAAGCTCATTAAAATTTTTCGGTTCCAAATTATTCACATTTTTGTGCATAAATTGCCTGGGACACTGCCACATTGGGATCTTCATCTCCCCTGATATTAGAGCCTGGCATAAAAGATCTAATAAATCTACTGGCCTCTACCCACAATGCCTCATAAGCTCTTCTGCTTCCAGGATTTGAAGCCCATCTATCCATCCTTGCTACCTCTTGGCCGGCAAAGTCCAAACACCATGCCGTAATCTTGCTTGCCGCATAGTCGGTAAAATACCAATACTTTTTCCCGTCTTCCATTTTTGAGAATATATCGTTACTTGCAAACAGATTTGGGAAAAAATCTTCCAAATAGGTCAATGAAGAAAAATCTCTATTAAAATAATCATCTGGGGGCGTTTGGTTCATTACCAAATCAGAAATACCATTTGATAAGCTTACCAATGTGTTTGGAACATTGTTATACTGTGTGTTGTTTGTTTCGAATCTAAGCCCTCGGACATTCGTTTTAAAATACGAATTGTCATTTCCCTTTGAAAACTTAAATGTTTTGGGGCATAATTTATCTCGAGGTCGTGTTACTGGTGTAGTGCCACCACCACCGCCGCCACCGACGCCACCGGAACCACCAGAGCCACCATCTCCGGGTAAGGGGGTCCCGCCTCCTGGGTTAGTCCCAACTCCACCATCAGACCAAGTGCACGAACCAGTTTCTGACCACATAAGACTCCAACTGGATCCGCACGCTCCATTCCACGTTGGGGCCTCACAATTGAGCCTGTTATCTGCAATAGTCGTAGTAGCGACAGCTACCTCGTTCAAAGAACCATTCTCCCCCGGACACTCAGCACCCCAATGGCATATCCTGGAACACGTCATAGTCGACTCAGAACCGATAGGCAGGAGGTCTAGATTATATTCTACAACAATACCAAATAATTCCAAATAAGACTGAAGATCGATTTTTTGGAGCGTATTAATATTAAAAACATATTGTCCTGGGATTAAATATTCGTCATCATTACCCTTTAGTTGTAATAACGAATCTACAGTAAACGGCATATTCCATTCTGCCATTAGGCCATTGGCGACTTGCTTACAAAAGAATGTATCAACCCAAGCAGGATCCATTTCCAAAGGCAAAGTCACCGATCGGGCAAGCGTACGAGGACTTGGAGTTTTAGATTTTGAACTATACGAGTATGTAACGAGCTTTTTATTAATGTCCGTATAACTGACAACACCGGAGAAAATTTTATTAGGCGCACCTCCTTCAATAGCACTTTTCCCTGCTAAGGGATTGTTTTTGAGCTGGTAGTCCCCCTTTAAGAAAGTTAATGTCCCTGAACTACCATCAGCGGCATACGCAACTAAATAAGACTTCTCATTTAGGATGTTTAATTTCCGTTTCTCACCATTTATTGTTGCATATTCGTCATTAACCAAGGGCACAAAAAAATAATCTTTACCGCCAGCGTTTCGAGCACTTGATGCTTTCTCCCATTGTGGAGTTAGATTATAGGAAAAATGCGCGCCATACGAGACATTCAGCAGCACATTGGCATTGCCTTTTTCAAAATTACTTCTTAACCAAGCTATATTCACTGAACCATCTTTCATGATGCCTGATTCGGAAAAGCTCCTTCGGCTACATCCGTAAAAAACAAGCAAAAGCGAGATAAGCAGTAATAGCGCAGATAGTTGTCTAGGGATTTTCATATTCTTTATTTTGGTGTATTGATAATATATTCCCAAGTTCACCCCATAAAACATGCTAAAGTGATCTAGTGCAGTTATTCAATATTTCATAGCTCATTGAAGGCTATAGGCTTCTCATGATATTTATACTAATGTTTTATTTAGGTATCATAAAAATATAAATATAATTCAAATATCAAAAAATTTTTATTCAAAGATAAAATGGAACGCAAAAAGACACAAGCGATTTTACAGTGAGCTCAAGTTCGCTAAGATTCGAATCTTAAACCGATTACTATGAACTGAGCTCCATTTCAAGTATACAAAACACCTGTCCTCTTGCAATCTTCACTATTAAAGCGAAGAGCATGTTCAAATGAATATTTTCGAGAATGGTCAGTTTTTCTTCGGTCATCAAGGAATGTCATACTTGATCAAGCCTGCCTGTTTACGCCTCCGGCCAGCCCCCCCTGGTTCTTGCAATTTCGATCAGCCGCCGTCCTGCCGCCGTCATTTTTCCTTCTGCCATCATGCGTTTTGCCCGTTCAATATTGGGCAGGCTCCAGTTGCTTTTCCGGGGGTTGCGGGGCGAAAAGGTGAGGTAATAACTTTCCGCATCCCGTTTCTTACACAAGCTGTCGATCCAGCCAAAGCAAAGCGCCTCCTCCGTGGCTTCAATGCGGTCCACCGAAGGCGTTTTACACCCCTTGTGAAAAAGGATCAGCCACACCGGCTCCTGTTTGGCGGCATGCTTTTGAAGCCAGCTGCGCCACTGACGACGGGTTTTGGCATACACCGCTATTTTTCCATCTTTTAGTTCCATCGTTAACGGGTTGTATGTGTTTGATCCAATACAGCAGAAGTGTATTTACCGGTCATCATGCTGAAAAGGGCACCAAACGGATCCACTATGGATGCCGTTTCAAAATGTCCTTTTCCTTCACTATAATCGGTAAGTGGCTCCTGGGCTGCATCTTTATGTATCAGCAACCGGTACAGGACGGTTTGTAAACGATCTGCGGGCCATTGTGCTATTGTTGTCATATCATCCACATTTAAGTGATTCAATAATACAAAGCTATTACCACGGTGTGACAGCCTTATGTCAGCAGAAAAAGGAACCATCCGGATTATTTTAAAAAAGCAGTTCGCCGCTTTCTTTGCCGGATCATTGCCGTTTTACCGTCCGTTACACGCCGGCGGCAGAAAGGCGTGCGTTGAGGTTTTCCGTGGCCTCAGGTCCCATTGCGGCAAACCATGCCGCCAGTTCCCTGCTGTTTTGGTTTTCGATCATCAGGCGCAGCAACAGGTCATCATGCGCCGGTGGTGCTTTTTGCAGGGCTTCGGTTACCCGTTGCACCAGCTCCGCATCTGAATAAAGTGTCCACAAAAAGGGATTGATGAGCTGCTCTTCCATATTCATGTGGGAGAGGTTAAAAGCCACAAAGCCGGCATATTGTTCCAGGATCACAATGCCCGTTAATAATTGTTCCTGTTCACCGGAGGCACTTTCAAAACCGGTAAGCGCAGCCTCCACATCCTGTGTCAGCAATTCATCCTGATGATGTTGTTTTTCAAAAAACGCAGCCAGGGAGGGTGCGTTGGATTGCAGCAGCGGAAAAATAAAATGATCTTCAAGATATGCATGTTCCTGCAGCACTTCCAGCGATAGCCGGATACCGGCCACACAACCTGTGGCATCCGGCGATGTAAAGTCTGTTTTTTGCACCTGCAGTAATGTGTTGCAGAGCAGGGCCCTGATGGCTTTATGTGCCCGGTTGAAAAGATTAAACCGCGGGGGAGCTGTTGTTTTCATCATCAAAAAAATAGTAAAAGAAAAAAGCAGTTAGTTGGGTTGATGCTGCAAAGATGCCCGCACACCATGATATCACCTTGCCAGGGCTGCATGAAATGTATATTTTTCCGTATGAAATGTTTTATGGGCCAACGACTGAATCATTGGTGCGGGCAGCGCTGCGCCGGCATCCGCAATCCGTTCCGGTAATACCCCGTAACAACCAGGAGCATATTCTTATATGGGGTAACCCGTTCCGGTAATACCCCACCGCCATTTTCTTTCGCCCGCAACGATCCGGGGGGTGCTGATGTGGTATAGCGGAGTTCCCGGGCGCTTCATTCCTCCTGCAGCTACCGGTATGGCGAGGGGTTGGGGGCGCACTGTTCCAGAAGCACTATCTTTTTTTTCAGCCATTACGGTGCGAACAGTGTGTTTTAAAAACGTTCGCAGCCGGGTGCTGTCCTTCGTCAGTTTGGTCCATTGTTCGGCCCTGATAGAGTCGGTTTTATATTGCAGCCGGTCAAAATACCAGGGCATCAGGTTGGCATGGGCAATCCGCTCCAGGTCGGCCTTGCTCCTGTTGGTCAGGCTATCCAGCAGGTATTGCTCCATCAGGATGCGGGCAATGGGTCCGGCCCAGGTTCCACCAAAGCCGGCATTTTCCACCACCACGGCAATCGCAATTTTTGGATTGTCCTTTGGCGCAAAGCAGATGAACATCGAGTTATCGTCCAGCTGTATACGCCGGCCATCCAATACGGTAGCATTTTCCGCCGTACCGGTTTTGGCGCATACATCAATGCCCGGGATGGCCGCTACTTTTGCGGTACCCTGTGTAACCACATCCTGCATCCCGTTAATGATGGCATCATAAGCAACAGCGGAAATATGCGTTAAGGCTTCCTGCCGCTGGCGGTACTTTTTCAACAGCGGGGCATCCGCCGCTGTTTCCCGTTCAATGCTGTCGATAAAATGCGGAATATAATAATAACCCCGGTTTGCAATAATACAGGTGGCATTGGCCAGTTGCAGGGGCGTTAGCAGCATCTTGTCCTGCCCCATACCCAGGGTAAGATTGGTACAGGAGGTCCAATTGCCTTTATAGTCCGCATCATAATCTCCTACGGTGGGTATGTTCCCCTTATCTTCACTGGGCAGGTCTGTCCCCAGGCGCACGCCCAACCCCAGCCGGTGCATATACGCCTCCCATTTTTTATACCCTTCTTTCACATTTCCATACCTGGGGTTATCTACGGTAAGCCGGTAAGTATTAACGAAGAAAGCATTACAGGAATGTGCAATGGCCAGGCGCAGGTTATCCGCATGCCCGGCCCAGGACTCCAGGCAGCCCGTCCTCCTGCCGCAGGCATAGTACCCGCCGCGGCAGGGGTAACCGGAAGCGGGCGTAATTACCCCTTCGTCCAGCGCCACCAGTCCGCCCAAGGGTTTAAATGTAGAGCCCGGCGGATAGCGTCCCTTAATGCCCCTGTTTAATAACGGCGCCCGTACATTCAGCGCCATTTTTGCGTAGTTTTTATTTTTTTCCGGCCCGGTAAGATCATTCGGGTTAAAGACCGGCCCCGATGCCATGGCCAGGATGCCGCCGGTTTTGGGATCCAGCGCCACCACAGCCCCCACTTTATTGGCCATCAGTTTTTCCGCCAGCACCTGCAGGTCTACATCCAGCCAGGTTTTGAGCCCCCTGCCCGCAATGGCCGTGGTATCAAAACTACCGTTTTCATAATGCCCTACCAGCCGGTTCTTATTGTCCTTGATCATATACTGCACCCCGCGCCGCCCCATCAATACCTGTTCATACTGGTATTCCAGCCCGTTCTTACCCCGGTAATCACCCATATGGTAAAAATTGTCCGACCGTTGGATATCTTTTTCATCCACTTCCCCGATGTATCCCAGGAAATGCGCGCCCGCATTATACGGGTAGGTACGTACCGGCCGTTGCTGCAAGGCAAAACCGGGAAAGCGCCAGCTGTTCTCTTCAAAGCGCGCCTGCAACCCAGGCTCCAGCAGCGATTGAAATACGGAGGGCCGCATCCTGCTGTTTTTTACAATAGCGTTTACCATACGGCTCCGGAGCGTTGCCGTATCAATCCCCATCAGCGTACAAAACGCAGCCGTATCCAGGTGCTTTACTTCGGCCGGTGTTACCACCAGGTCAAACATGATGGTATTGTTCAAAACAGCTCTTCCCTTCCGGTCGTAAATAATCCCCCGCTCCGGGTAAATGATCTTTTGAAAAACGGCATTGTCCTTTGCCAGTTCCAGGTATTTGCGGTTTACCAGCTGCAGGTTGGCCAGCTGGGCCACAATCAGCGCAAATACACATAAAATAATCAGCTTTATCACATAGCCTCTCGGCTTATTGAATACAGGCATAAACGTGTTTAACGCTTTTATTTTTTAAAGTACAGGTATGGGTTTCATCGACCCGGTTTCGCGGAAACGGGTATGCCAGCTCAGGGCCTCTTCCAGTACATGCGGGGTATGGCCGCCGCGTGCACAGGCCCGGTCAAAATAGGACTGCAGTGCTTCCTTATAATCCGGGTGCACACAATGATCGATGATGGTTTGTGCCCGCTCCCGGGGCGCCAGGCCTCTCAGGTCGGCAATACCGATCTCCGTAACCAGTATGTCTACATCATGCTCCGTATGGTCTACATGCGATACCATGGGCACAATATGGGAAATGGCATCGTCCTTTGATGCCGCCTGTGTTACAAAAATGCTGAGGTAGGCATTGCGGGCAAAATCGCCGGAGCCGCCGATGCCGTTCATGATCTGCGTGCCGCCGATATGGGTAGAGTTTACGTTACCGTATAGGTCAAACTCAATAGCGGTGTTAATGGCAATAACCCCCAGCCGGCGGATAAGGCCCGGTGTATTGGAAATATTCTGCGGCCGCAACACAAATTTTTCCTTGTACTGCTGCAGGTTTTCAAATAACCGCCGGTGCCATCCTTCAGACACGGCCAGGGAGGAGGCGGAGGCAAAGGAAAGAATGCCCGCATCCATCAGCTCAAAGGTGCTGTCTTGCAGTACTTCGGAGAACATGGTAAGGTCATAAAAATTGCTTTGCCGGAATTCTGCCAGCACGGCATTGGCCACCCGGCCGATGCCTGCCTGCAAGGGTAACAAGCGGTCCGTAAGATGGCCCAGCCGCACTTCCGCCTCAAAAAACCGGAGGATATGCGCGGCCATGGCAGCCGTTTTTTCATCCGGCGGCGCAATGTCTGCAGGACTGTCGGGCAGATCCGTAAATACGATGGCGGCTATTTTATCCGGGTCTACCGGTATGGATTTGCGGCCGATCTTATTCCAGGGCGCTACAATGGGAATCACGTTCCGGTGCGGGTAGTCCTCCGCCTGGTAAATATCATGGATACCATATACCTCCATGGGTATCGTGGTATTGATTTCGATGATCACCTGTTTGGCAAACGCCGCAAAGGTTACGGAGTTACCCACCGAGGTGGTGGGCACCAGGCTGCCGTCCCGCTCAATAAAGGCTACTTCAATTACGGCCATATCCAGCGGGTCGATGATCTTGTTGTGGATCTGCTCCGCGCTTTCGCTCAGGTGCTGGTCTATAAACAGGATCTCGCCCTGGTTGATCTTATCCCTCAACACCTTATCCACCTGAAAGGGCATCCGCTTTTTTAACGCATGTGCCGCGGCCAGTTTTCCATCGGTACCATGGCCTAAGGACGCGCCCGTAATCAGGTTGATCTGCAGCCGTTCATTTTGTGCGCGTGCGGCCAGTGCCGGCAATATCACTTTGCTGTCGCCCGCCTTGGTAAAACCGCTGGCGCCTACGGTCATGCCGTCTTTAAATAATGTTACGGCCTCTTCTGCGGTGGTTATTTTACTTTTTAACCGCTCCAGCCGTATGCGTTCGTTGAACATGTTGCAGGTTTTGAAGAATGATGGATGTTTTACGAGCAGCAAAATTACGGACAGCCTGCTATTGAAGACTGATGAAGATCAGCAGTAGGTATAAATTTTTTCAGTACCCTGTTGGTTGCCACTGAAACACAGAAGCACTGAATTCGTTATGGCGATCCCCCGCATTCATCACAACAAGAGGTTGTCTGTGCTTCAGCGCTTCTGAGGCCAACAGCGGAGGTACCCAACCACCGCTGTTTTTGGTTGGCGCTACCGGCAGGTATTTTCAGTGCGGCTGCGGCCGTCAGAAGCAGGCCCATAAAAAAAGCCACCCGCAACACAGGTGGCCCTATTGATAACACAACTAAAAACCTAATTCTGTGCAGCCAGGCTGCGGAAGTCTACGCTTACCAGCTTGCTTACCCCCGGCTCCTGCATGGTTACCCCGTAAATCACATCCACCGTGCTCATGGTGGTTTTATTGTGCGTTACAATGATGAACTGCGAGTTTTCGCTAAACTGGCGGATCATATTGGTAAACTTACCCACGTTGGCATCATCCAGCGGCGCATCTACCTCATCCAGGATACAGAAGGGCGCCGGTTTGATCAGGTAAATGGCAAACAGCAGCGCAGTTGCGGTTAAGGTACGCTCACCCCCGCTCAGCTGGGTAAGGGAGGTGGGCCGTTTTCCTTTGGGCCGGGCCACTACATCAATACCGGTATCTGCCAGGTTTTCAGGATCTTCCAGCACCAGGTCGCACTGGTCGTCTTCGGTAAACAGCGATTTAAATACTTTCTGAAAGTTTTCCCGCACCTGGTTAAAGGTGTCCAGGAACTTCTGGTTGGCGGTGGTTTCTACCTCCTCAATCGTTTTCAACAAACTTTCCTTGGCATCTACCAGGTCATTCTTCTGCTCTACAATAAACTCGTAGCGCTTTTTCATTTCGGTAAAGGCTTCTATAGCAGTGGGGTTCACCTCGCCCAGGTTCTCCAGGCGCTTCTTCATCCGGTCTGCCTTCTCCTGTAAATCTTCCACTGCCGTTTCGCTGCTGCGCGGATCATCCAGTATGTCTTCGATCTGGATCTTAAATTCCACGTTCAGCCGCTCGCGCGTACCGGCCAGCTGCAGCTTCAGCTCATTCAGTTTATCTTTTATGGCGGCCAGCAGGTGCTCTACCTGTTCCTTTTCGCGGATCTTATGCCGCAGTTCGCTTTCCTTTTCATTCAGCAGGTTCCGCATATTGTAATACGACTGGTCTGCCTCGTTCAGGATCTGCTGGTCCTGCTCCCGGTTGCGTACCAGGTTCAGCAGGGTTTCTTCAATTTCTTTCAGGGCGGCGTCCGAGCTTACAATTTCCCCGCCGGTATCGGACAACTGTACCGTGCTTTGCTCTATCTGGCGTTTTAATTCACCCAGCTGGTTGGTCTTAAAATTCAGTTCCTGTTTTAAGGCCGTTACCTTGCTCTGCTGGCGGGTTACGTTCAGGTTAAATTCGTTAAACTGCGCCGTGGCCTCCTGGTAGCTGCCCTCGGCCTGTTTAAAGGTATCTTCCGCCTCTGCCAGTTTGTTGGCGTTTTGCTGCAATATTTCGGTAAACTCCCCCAGCGACTGGCGTACACCGGATATGGAGCTTTGTGTATGCTGTAATTGTTCGGTCAGTTCTTCCAGCCGGTTCCTTGCCGCGCTTTGCTGGCTTTGCAGGTTCTCGGATCGGTTCTGCAGGGCAAAAACGGCATTGGTCAGCTCCTGTATTTCTTTTTGAGTTTCTTTAATGGCGTTTTCGCGCAGGTCTTCATTAAAGGCAATTACTTCATTGTGCCGGGCCTGTATCTGTGCCCGCAGCTGTTGCACCACTTCATCCTGTGCCGCAATATCCTCCTGCAGTTTTTCCAGGTTCTTTACCCGGCCAATCTTCTTGCCTTCAATCAGCCCCACACTACCACCGGTAAGCGTAAACCGGCCTTTTACAAACTTGCCCTGCTTTTCAATCACCACGGAGCCGTTGCTGTTTTCCAGCGCCGCTTCCCCTTCTGCAATAAATACATTGCCCAGCAGGTGTTCCGCCAGTTTGCGGTATTTGGCTTCCACCTCTATTACTTCCAGTGCCGGCAGTGCGCCCTCTAAGCGATGGCTGCCGTTATCCGCTGCGGCTTCAATTTTATTGAGTAAAAAGAAATTGGCCTTCCCTTTCTTCTGGTCGCTCAGCAAATGCACGGCCTGTAAGCCCTGCTGCAGGTCTTCCACCACATAGTAGTTCAGGTAGGGTTCCAGCACGTTTTCCAGCGCGGTCCGGTACTCTTCTTTTACATACAGGATATCGGAAAGGATGGGCGCCTGCGTATTCCAGTCTTTATTGTTGTGCAGGAATTTCACGCTTTCCGGGTACCCTTCCATGGAGTCGATCATGCTCTTCAGCAGGTCGTGCTCGTTGCGCTTGGCATCCAGCACCCGGTTTTCATCCGCCAGGCGGTTGCGCAGTTCCTCTACAATGCCCTGTGTTTGCAGGATCTGTTCCTTGGTATGATCATGGTGTGCCTGCAATTGCTCCAGCGAGGCGTTCTTTTCTTCCAGTTCCCGCACCTTCAGCTGGTGGTCTGCCTGTACTTTCTGCAGGTGTTCTTCCCGCTGGGCCGATTCATCTTCAATCTGCTGCACGGCACGCTGCAGGTTTTGTACGGAGGTATCGGCTACGGCCACTTTTTTCTCCGCCTCAAACTGCTCCCGCTGTACCTGCTGGTATTCCATCCGCAGGGTATCTACCCCGTGGCGCTGCTCATCCAGGATGTTGCGCCGGCGGGTTACTTCATCTCTGAAATTTTCCAGCTGTTCGGTCAATCCTTCATGTGCTTTTTCCTCATCACCCACCTGCTGCTGGGTAAAGGCAATGCTTTCTTCAATGCCTTTTAGCTGGGCATCGGATTTGGATAAAAATTCCTGCAGGCCGGTTTCCCGCTCCTTCAGGTATTGCAGGCGCTGTACCGCCAGGTTTTTATCGCCCTCTTTGGTGCGCACCTGCTGTACCAGCTCGTTATAGGCCGCCTGCTTGCTTTGCAGGGCCCGTTCTTTTTCAATAAACACCAGCTTTTCCTGCTCAATATGCGCTTCGGCCGTAGCAATTTCCGCTTCCAGTTTTATGGACTTATCGGTTTCGGCCTGCTGCTGTTCGTTCAGTTCTTTATAGGTAAGGTTAAACCCTTCCAGGGCCGCTTTGGCCAGCTCAATGCTCACCTCGCGGTATTCTTTTTTTATCTCGTGGTATTTTTCCGCCTTTTTGGCCTGGCTTTCCAGGGCCTTCAACTGGTTGTTTATTTCAAACAGCAGGTCCTCGATCCGGTTTAGGTCCTGCTCAGTGGCATCCAGTTTTTGTTTGGCTTCCTTTTTTCGGGTTTTATAAATGGAAATACCGGCGGCCTGCTCCAGCATCCGGCGGCGGCTGTTGTCCTTATCCTTAATGAGGTCATCCACCATATCCAGCGCAATAATGGCATAGGAGTCTGTACTGATCCCCGTATCCATAAACAGGTTCTGGATATCCTTCAGGCGGCACTGCACATCGTTGAGGCGGTATTCGCTTTCCCCGCTTTTATAAAACTTACGGGTAATGCGCACGGTGCTAAACTCTGTGGGCAGGAGGTTCTTGGTATTTTCAAAGGTAAGACTTACCTCCGCCAGTCCGCTTGCGGACCGGGTTTTTGACCCGTTAAACACCAGCGCATCCAGGTTCTCGCTCCGGAGGGCGCTGATCTTTTGTTCGCCAATTACCCAGCGGATGCTGTCCACAATATTGGATTTTCCACACCCGTTCGGCCCTACAATGCCGGTAATATTGTCGTCGAAATTAACGACCGTTTTATCGGCAAAACTCTTAAACCCCTTTATTTCAAGACTTTTTAAACGCACAGTATTTTTCCGTTTTATTGTATAGGCGAAAATAACGGTTCCGGCCCCAAAGCTAAAGCCTGTTTTTGCACACCAATGGGTGGAAAACAGGGCAAAAACGTGGAAAAGCTGTGGATAACCCCACATCCGGAGGGGCCCGCTCCCGCCCCGCCTGCACCGCAGGGCTCTGCTGATAACGGGGGATAATTCCCCTGCAAAGGGCCCTAAACCGCCGGTTTACAGGGTATAACAACCTGTTTTACGGATTGTTGGGGCTGGAACGGCGGGTTATTTTTTTGTTATCAGCTAGCCTCCGGGGACCAACGGCAGTCCTCCATCTTTGCCATCGCCCGCTGACGATCATTGCAAGGGCACACCAAATTGCTGAAAAACGGTCTGTTCATCTACCGGGTAACGCGTGGTGCCCAATATGGTATTAATGATCACCGCATTGCGGTAAGGCCCTAATCCCAATTCGGGAGCTGTAAAACCATGTGTATGCATTTCTGCATTCTGAACAAACACGGTATGCTTTTCGTCAATAGCATACTTGCGGGTAATACCAAAATCACCCTGCACATCATAGCGGATCAGGTGTTGGATTGATTTCAGAAATGAAGGCATTGTTGTTTTATACCCGGTTGCCAATATGATATGTTCTGCTTCCAACTCAAACGACTGCTCCTGCTCTTCATGATAAAACCGCAACATCCACCCCTTGGTTTTTGAAGGATGCATTTCTGTCAACGCTACATTGGTCATTAAGGTTACAGGAACCGTTATGCCCTCGGTCATCAATTCATATAGCCGGTCATAGATAGCATTGATCAATTGATAATTGATCCCCTTGTATAACGTATCCTGCTGCTGTATGGTAACAGGTTTTCGCGTTTCGGATAACCGGTAGAAATGATTGATATAGGCCGGTGTGGCCATTTCAAAACTCAGCTTTGTATGCTCCATCGCATAAAACCGTGGGGATCGTGTCATCCAGCACAAATGCTGATCCGCAGCTCCGCCATTCTGTAACAGATCATAAAAAATTTCGGCAGCGCTTTGTCCTGACCCGATTACTGCTATTTTTTTTGAATGAGACAAGGCAGCCTGATGCTTCAGGTATTGCGACGAATGCAGGATCTGATCGCCCAGCAAGGGTTCTGCAAAACCAGGAACGCAGGGTTGCGTACCTACTCCAATTACCACGTGCCGGGCTCGGATGCTTCTGAAAGCACCAGTAAGCGGATGCACACCGGTTATGAGATAATATTGCCCATCTTCCTCATACCCGACATCCATAACACGCCAGTTAAATTGCAGACTGGATAATTGATCGCATACCCACCGGCAATACCGGTTGTATTCACGACGGGTAATGACATTGTTTTCATGAATGCCAAACTGTAATAAACGCCCCTGTTTTCTTAAAAAATTGAGATATGTAAATGGACTGCAGGGATCGGCCAGTGTTACCAGGTCTGCCAGATAAGACACCTGCAATGTACTGCCGGGCAAAAGCATTCCCGAATGCCAGTTAAACTCCGGCTGCGCCTCCAGGAAAATGGTCTTTAGGGATTGTATCGGCGCGCACAATGCCGCCAGCCCCAGGTTGAACGGTCCGATACCGATGCCGGCAATATCGTAAATATTATGCTCCTCCATGACGGATCGCTTTTATGTTTTTAATGCCTTTCAACACCGCTGCCAATACCAGGAAGCTTACACTGGTGGTAACACATAATGCCAGCAGCGAAGGAACCGTTTCCAGGTGATTATAACCAAACAGCGGAAAACACCAGAAAATAACGATCCATTGCAGTATGTATGCGGGCATAATATGATCGCTCAGCCATTGAAGTAAGCGGAACAGGTAATTACCCGGAACTTTCTCTGCCAACCCTACAAACAACAATACCCATCCCAGGGCCAATCCAATGTGGAACAACGTGGCGCCCCTGCCCAGCCGATAAAACTCGGCCTGCCATTCGGCCGGCTCTGTTAATGATAACAGGTAACCGGTTAACATAAATATCAGTGTCAGCACTCCCAGTAACCGGTTAAAACGCATGGTCTTTACTTTTAGCAATAAGGCCCCCGTGAGTAAACCTGCCAGCGGGTATAACAACCAGGGAAATAATGGAAAGAAGGTATAGGGCGGTTTTCCGTTTACCAGTGCCAACGGTATTGTAAACAACCCGGCATCATTCAAGGTCCAGGTCAACGGCATCAGTAATAACACCACCAGGAATACAATGGTATACCCAGCAATATTGGAGGTAAGCTTTTTCAAAAATGCGCAGCAGGCATAGGCGATGGCTGCAAACTGAAGAATATCGCCGGTAAAGAACAAATGCATCGGCACCCGGTCTGTTACCCCGTTATCTTTCAGGAACTGCTGTGGGATCCATCCCCAATAGTACGGCAGGAGCAATTTTAATACATTGAGCAAATAACCCGCGAAAAGCAAGATCAACATGCGCTTTAAAATATACCCGGTTGTTTTTTCACGTCCCAGGGCCATAAACAGCCCCATCAAAAGCATGAATAAAGGTGCCCCGGAAGTTTCTGCCAGAAAACCCAGTACAAATCCTACCGGCCCTTGTTTCACGGCAGGCAGGCTATACAACAGTACGGTGTGTATGACCGGCATTACGAGTACTACAAATCCTCGGGCCAGCGAAAAGCCTTGTCGTTGGTATGGCGTTAGCATATAGAATTGATTTAAAGAATTAGGTAAAAACGGAATGTTATATTTCATGACGGACGATCGTATACAATCTTGCCATTTTATCTTCCAACTGCAATGTCTTAATATACTGGAAGCCTGCTTTCTCTGCCAGACGGCAGGCATGGGTATTTTGTTCATCTGGCTCAGCAACGATACGTTTCACAGCAGAAAAACCGAACAGCATTTGCTGCGTCGCTTTTAGCACCCATACAGACAGCCCATCGATATTTACCGGAACCGCCGCTTTTACCTCCCGGTACGGGGCCATCAGTAAATGAATGCCATAGTCCGTTTCTGTAAAATCCAATGCCCCTGCCAGCTCCGAATGCAACACTGGGTACACTTCGATCAGGGCAACCGGTGTGGCGCCGATACATGCAAAAAACAACTGCAAATGCCCTTCCTCAAGTTTGGGCTCGTAAAACACATAAAGCGCCTTAAGCGTTCCCTGCATCCCCCAAAAGCGTGATGCATAGGGTTGATTCACCCACCGGTGCATAAGGGCCAGGTCTTTGCGCAAATCAATTTTACGAATACCCAGCTCGTGCTGATCACCGTGGAGTCGCTTACGGTAAAGGAACCATTCCCCCGGCCTCACCGCAAAGCCGGTACTTACTGACTTTTTATTGGCTTTGTTCATATTTATTTTTATATTTATATAAATTTTAAATAATTCGTCTCCGGATTATCTTTTCCGGGATGTGACCTTTAAACCAATGTCCTTGATTTTATGAGTAACCTGTTTGAGATCTCCTCCGCTAACAATGATGCCTTCTTTTGGTCTGATCCGCTACCACACCTGCATCAATCGCTTATTATCCCTTCCATGAGCAGCCTTGCCCTATCCGGAGGTTGGGGTCATATGCTGTTTCAGCACAAACGAATGGAAGCATTTGAAATCTGGTTCAGCAGCTACCATGTAAAACAGCGGCGAAGGTTTAAGGTAAGAGCCGACATCCCTGTTATTGAATTCAGCTTCCTTATCCACAACAGCATCGTACAGCGCATACATACGCCATACGATAATTGGGTAGAGGAAACGCAGTTCAACATTTTTTATCTCCCGTATGTGGAAGACCAGGTACAATTTGAACCCGGTCTTCAGTATACCACGCTGGATGTACATTGCACAACCGGCTTCCTCCAACGGCTGGCACCTTATTACCCTGAAATACTGCAACCGTTTCTGGATGCCATCGCCGCAGGCCGTACGCCCGCACAAATATTTCCACACCATATGTTTGCTACACAGAATATGGTAAACCTCGCCAACTGGATCTTGCGACTGCTGCGGGCCCCTGTAGTTGATGGGCTCACACTGGAGCTTGCAGTAAAACTGTTATTATATGCTGCATTGGCATGCAAAGCAGATCTCCAATTGGGTGGCCGCATTGTGTCCTTAAGCAGGATCAGCCAGATCAACCGTGTCAGCACCGCCCTGCTCAAAAACCTCACGGAAGAACCCAACTTCCGGGTGCTATCCCGGCAGGCCGGCATGGATGAAACCTATCTGAAAAAGCTTTTCGCCAAACGGTTCAATCAACCACCCTATAGTTATTGGCAGGAGCACCGGATGAATGAAGCCTTTACCCGTGTAGTACATACCAATGAACCGCTTACGGATATTGCGCTGGAAATGGGCTTTTCTGCTGTTTCCAATTTTTCCAAGGCCTTTAAAAAACTGTACCATTTTACTCCCAGTCATTTCCGCAAATAAAAAACCACGATTGGATAACACCATCGGCGCTTCTGCATCGCATCTTTGAAACAGAAACATCAAAGAACTAAGATGAGCGGCCCTCAACCGCATCTGCACAGTTCAACAGGCGGAGCCGAACACCTGAAGAAAATAGTAGGCAAGATCCTTTAACCGGTTTACTGCATAAACAGAATGCAGCAAGCCCACAGCTTTTATCTACTGCGCAGTAAAAACAAGCTTGAACTACCATTTATTTTTTAACTACTTTATTAAACTAAAATTTATGTTTACTTTAAAAAGTCCACGGACTCTAAAATTCGTTTTGCCGTTGCTGGCGCTCATTGTTGTAGCCGTAACCACTTTTGCCTTCAGAAGCAATACCACCCCAAATCGGCCGCTCGTCAACGATAAGGTTTATCAATTCACTGGCGATGCTACCGATGCTGATGCCGTAAGAGATCTTGCAAACTGGGAGTACATCGAATCAGCGAGTCCCTGTTCGGATATCGAACAACCCAAGGCCTGTACGATTGTCGTTGATGCTACTCATGCCACCAACGCCACTTTAGCAGGATCAGGTATTTCCATTACAGCGCTGAATGATCTGGGTAATGGTTCTACTTACAGGGTTTCTGAAGCTGTGGATGGCACATACAACGCTACCGCGTTTAACCAGGAACAATAATGTTCAGATGATCAAAACTAAAGGGCGATGCCCTTTAGTTTTGTTGCATCCCGGTTAAATTAATAATATCGTCCGGCAGCGGCAATGCATATGCCGGATCATTTGCCGGCAGCGTTATCAAGGCACCATTAACAAAACGAGCCGGTACAATATGCGCACCCTCTTTATTCAGCCGCTTTATGTCTGCCCACCGCAGCCCCCGCATCAGTAATTCTTTTCTCCGCTCCAGAAGTATCAGCTCCAAGACAGCAGCCGCATCATTCTGTGCCAGTTCCTTGTACGGTACATTTTTATTCCATCGTTTTTTTAGTAAATCATTGAGGTCCTTTAAGGCCGCCTGCAATCGCGCGAGGCGCGCATTACACTCCGCCCGTATCAGGTAAATTTCGTCCGTTGCAATACCCGAGAAGTACCGGGCCACCCCAACACCGTACATACCTTTAAACTCCGAATAAGGTTTGCCTGCGTTAAAAAACAGCTTTTTTCTCAGATCGTTCTCATCATAACGCGCATACAACAAGGTATCTGCCATCGCACGTTTATAGGTTTTGTCAAACAGCTCACGCCCCCAAAGGCTCATGGTCGTATAAAAAACAGTTTCCCCGCTATACCCGGCGTTTAAAAACGGGTTATCATTATCTCCAATCGTATTATAATCCAGCAGATCGTTTTTTATAGTAAGACACTGGTCTGCATACCGGAAGGCACTGTCATAATTACGCATAGACAAATAGGCCCGTGCCAGCAATCCCGATGCGGCCGCTTTTGAAGGCCGGAATACATGATTACTGGTATCGGGCAAATACCCCAATGCCTCTTTTGCATCGGCAATGATGCGATCATATGTTTCCTGCACGCTGCTCCGCTTTGAGGAAATTTTGAAATCGGATTGCACCCTAAGATCAATTCCCAGGTCGGTAGCAGCCGAAGAGGCATCGTAGGCTTTTGCAAAGGTCCACGCCAGGTTCAAAAAAGCGTAAGCACGGTGGAACAACGCTGCCCCCTTGATATAATTCCATTGATCCTTATTGGTTTCATTCTTTTCAATTCGTACCACTGATTCAAGGCACAGGTTGGAATAATATACCGATGTATAGCATACGGACCAGTTGTTACTAAACTTATAAGGCAGCGATCGCCAGCTATAAACGCTACTCAGCCGGTCCTCCATTGTCTTCAGGGTCTTTTCCTCAATAAAATAATCATCGGCAGATGCTTCGCCGAAAGCGGGTGTAACTGAAATATTAAATACATCCGAATTATCCAGCAGCGCCTGCAACACCCGCAGGGAATTGGGGATATCGATGCTGGTGTCGCTTTTTTTATCCAGGAATTTGCTGCAGGAAATGCATCCCGCAACACAAAACAACAGCAGTATAACAATAATAATGGTTTTCATATTTACGTTTTATAATTGGTTAAAATCCGGCCTGTAATCCGATTGTGAATTGCGGCCGGGGAGGTATGGTGTTGGTATAATTATAATCAGGGTCCAATCCATATTTATTCAGCCGCCACAGGATGCCCAGGTTGGCCACATTAAAACTTATGGCGGCATCCTTTATAACGGTGCGCGCAAAGGAACGGCGATAGAGCAGGTTGATGTATTGAAGCCGCACATGATCGCCGCGAAACACGTGAATTTCGGACGCCGTATAAAAAGTATTCCGTTGCGTAAACTGCGGATAGTTGGTGTATACCAGTGCCGGAACATTCGTTGCCGTTTCATCGCCTTCCTGCTGCCAGCGGTTTGTATATTCCGGATGTCCCAGTCCCGTACTGAACAAAGTCTGGTAGTTCAATGCCTCCTTCCTGAAGTAATAGCCCAGCTTGTAAACCAGGTTACATGAAAACTCCAGCCCCCGCCATCGAATGGCATGATTCCAGGCTCCATAAATGACCGGATTTGCAGGACCTATAAACCGGATGTTGCCCTCCTCCCCTTTATTATTTGCCTCAACACGTATGGCCGTATAGTCCGTGCTTAAGGTATCATTCAGATAGCCCATTGGATCGCCCTTCTTATTTAATCCACCCCATTTATACGCCGCAATAGCGTACAGCGGCTTCCCAACAATGGGTATGATGGTATTACCATTACCCAGGAATAACGATACCTGCTCTGCACCGGGGCCAAAGTATTTGGTGGTTTTAGCCAGGGTATAATTAAAAATAACACCCGTGTTATAATTAACCCGGCCATCCGTTATCTTAAAATTCAGGGAGGCATCAATACCATTGCCTTCCATATTGGCCACATTCATTTCCATTGTAGACGCACCGCCCCAGGCCGTATAGTTAAAGGGGGCCGGGCCATACAGGTCTTTTCCTTTTTTATTATAATAATCTATGGAGCCTGTAACCCGGTTCTGCCTGTAGCCAAAATCGATACCGATGTTCAATTGTCTTGATTTTTCCCAGCGAAGTGACGGGTTATTCGGGGTGGAGATACTTCCTCTTAAAAAGCGGGAAATGTTATCATCGCTGAGGTATACAATCGCATCTGCTGTTTTATTAGGATTTACGATACCGCTGGTACCCAGGGTTGCCCTAAGCTTAACGTAATTAAACAAGGCGGAATTAAAGAACCGTTCTTTAGAAATTTCCCAGCCGATACCTGAAGACCAGAAGGGATTCCACTTATCATTGGTTTGTAATCCAAAGATATTTGCCGCATCTCGCCGCAGGCTGCCGTTTATAAAAAAACGGTTATACAGCGTAATGGCCATATTCCCATATACAGATACAAAGCGATTGCTAACAACGCCGCTTTTTTGTGGCGCAAAGGGAATGGTGGATGTAAACCCAGTGATAAATGTGGGGTAAGCCGTATAATAATCCACAGGCGTATTGGAGAGCGGGTCTTCCCGGTAACCGTAGATACTATAGCTACCACCACTGGTCAGCGTACTGCGCAATTCCATCCCTGCCAATGCAGATAGCGCTGTAATCGCTCCCTTCCACCTCCGGTCATAGGCCAGCTGTGCCCGGCCATTCTGCGATTGCAGACGGGAATAATTGTTCAATAAGATCCCGCCCCGCGGCACCCGGAAAACATCGGCAGCAGCAGTGGCGCCTAAGCGGGTAAACAGGTTCACCTGGTTACGGGCATAGTAACTCTCCGCCATATACAATTTATCGCTATTACCCGTTTGTTGCTGATACTGGTAGCTGGCATAAAGATTCAACCCGTCCAGAATGTTTACCGAAAGTCCGACAGAACCAATCAAATCCTCCCGGGTTGTTTTGTCCCGGATAAAATCATTGTCCGTTGCCGGGTAATAATTCCAATCCAGCAGCCGCCCCATCCCGGCGGTATCTGTATAACTCCGCTGCCGGTCCTTCGCCAACACCACCGGGTTTCCATCCTCGTCTCTGAAACGGAGGTATGGCAGCGCCAGGTTACTGTAAAACTTAATGCTGTTATACGCAGGGCTCCCTGCAAACATGGTCGTTATGGTATAGTTGGCTCCTGCATCCAGTGTCATCCGTTTTCCCAGTTTAAAACTGCTGTTAAAACGAACGTTTACCCGGTTGTTTTTTGAGCGGTCATAAAGTGCCGTCTTGTCGTAATTACCTCCCAGCATCCAGGCGGCAGTACTGCTTCCGCCCCTTACGGTTACACTGTTTTGAAGTATGATACTTCCGGTATTGTACAGACTGTTATACGCCTCTCTTGTATCACCTTTTTTCAGATAATCGATCTGGGCAGCAGAGTCTGCAGCGGTTATGGAACCATTCCGCCTTTTTAAAAACACCTCTACCGCCGGTGTAATCCCCAGTTTCGAAACATTGCTGATCGTGCTGTTAAAATAGCCGTTACGAAACAGGTATGCCTCCACCCCAATATATTCCACCACGCTTAATTGCCGGTATTGATACAGGTCCGGCCGCTCCGTAATAATGGCATTGCTGCTGATATCTACCCGCGTCGGGGTACTGAATTTTCCCCTTTTTGTAGTAATCACAATAACCCCGTTCCCACCTTTTGCACCATAAATGGAGGTGGCCGCGGCGTCCTTTAACACGGTGATCGACTCTACGTCATTCGGGTTTATATTCCGGATATCCCCATCGTATGGAAAATTGTCCAATATGATCAACGGATCCAGCGGTCCGTTAATGGTACTTTCTCCCCTTATGGAAATAACCGAAGGGTTATTGACATTACTGGTATTTTTACCGGCTTTAAACAACATCCCCGGTGTTACACCGTTAAGCCGGTCCAATACAGAAAGCCCTTTTTGCTCATTTAGCCTTTCGTTTGTAATCACAGAAAAACTGCCGTTAACTTCATTGGGTTTTAATTTTTGATAGCCGGTATTAATGGTTACCTCCTCCAGTTGCTGATCCCGGGGCATTAAGGATATGATCAGATAAGCCTCTTCCTTTTGAACCTTTACGTTTTGAATGGTATAATTAATATGTGAAATCACCAGGGTATCGCCATCGGCTATCGAAAGTGCAAATGCACCTTTCAAATCCGTACGTTCTACCCCATTTCCTTTGGTAATAAGCGTAGCTCCCGCAACCGGTAATCCTGTAACCGAATCTTTAACCAATCCCTTCAGGAGATGCCTTGGTTGTGCGCCTGCTACTGCCAGCAGCAATACGCAAATTGCAGTAAGTATCTGTTTCATATATGCGATTAAATGGTTAGCGAATTGGAGTCACATTTTTTTTACTGATTTTAGGACGTATGTTTTCCTCGGCTGCACGCAGCTGCTGTAATACGGCATGAATGCCCGCACTATCTATAAAATCCGCTGAAGTTTGGGCCAGCAGTTTTCCTCTATGCGACAGCCACGCATAGTTAGGATTCGCAAAATTCCGGATCGTTTTTCGCAGCAGGGTATCCTCAATAATGATCGGCATCCGGAAACGGGTATTGTTCTTTTGTTCCCAGTCTTTAATAAAGGCACGCACTTTTTGCTCCGGCTCATAGGTAACCATTATAAACTGGATATTTTTATTGTACTGTTGTTGCAGTGCCTCCTCTTTAGGAAACATAACAATACAGGACGCACAGGTAGTAAACCAGAAGCTAAGGATAACGACCCGTCCCTCAAAATCAGCAAGACAAGCCGTATTGCTTTTATAGTTAATGAATTTACCCAGCGGCATGGATCTTTTAACGTAATCTCCAATAAACAAGGGAGCATCCGCAGTTCTTAAGTCATAACCGTAGTCCTGGCCAATAAGGCCAGTATATAGCAATGCCAGCACGCAAGCCAGCGTTATTTTCTTCATACAAAAGCATTAAAAGGTAAAGCAATATTGTTTAGATCATCATGGGCATCCTAACATCAGGTATTGTATTTTATATAGTGTTTGTATTCTAAAAATTGTTTTTAAGACCATGTCTCCGATTAACGAAAACCATTGTTTTTTCGTGAGCACCTTTACGTATTCGTTGCCCCAGGCACCTGCCATCGGCATCCGCGTATGCAGATACCGTATCACATCCTTACAAAAAGTCGCCGCTATTACAATCTTTTTAAAGCTGTTTAGTTTGGGATCGTCGCCGGTTCAAGCTTTTTATAGCCACATTGTTTTACATTTATCAGCATAGCGTTTAAATAAGGTCTCGCATACAAACGAGTGCTGATTGTAGTGTGAAGTGTGACATCCGGTAGGCGCCCTCCTGCCGTTAGCAGAGACGGAGCGTTTTTTTGTGTGGTTAGCGCCTGGCATAAAGGTACCATAACGCCGAAGAGCGTCGTTTCTTTCATATACAAGTGTTTAAGCAGTAAAGCAATATTGTTCAGGTTATCAAATGGGCATAAGCAGATTAGCATGATGCAGTATGTTTATGCCCGGTAGCCGGGTGCAGGGAGGCTTAACATGAAAATACCGCCTCCCGCCCGGCAATACGTTACACCGGGTTCTTGGGCTTACTGGCAAACCGCGCGTTATATAAGGCTTGATCTAGGCCTCCCGAATGGGGAACACGCTTTTGCAAGTATAAATAATATAACAGCATTTCACTCATCTTATAAAAGCATAGATGAGTCTTTTCCCCTCCTTACCAGTAAGCCGGAGCGTAAAAAAATAGGCGCGGCGCTCAACTTACCGAATAGAGGCCCTGAGAAGCCCTGGAACGGATAAGAGAGCCCACGCCCGGGTCGTGAGCTATTCGTCTTATCGTCTCGTTCCAATTAGAAATTTCTCAGGTTTCTATTCAAGACTCAAAGCGAATGCTTCAAATATTTTTATGAAGTAGTCGCAAATTTATATTTCTTAACACAAATATAAATAAAAAATCATATTGACGTATTATAATACGTCTAAATTTTTTAAAATTTCTTCCAGATTGCTTTTAATGAAAGCGCACGAAAAGAAAGAAAAAAAAGAGATTACGTTTCAGTTTGCTGTGGCACTATATAAAGCGATGGAAGACGCCAATTTCAATCCTACAAAACTAGCCTTAGAAATTGGAATGGAAAAATCACATATGCAGCTTATTGCTAACGGCAAAAAGAACCTTACTCTATCCTCTCAAATTGCAATAGCCACTGGTTTAGGAATTTCCTATACCCAGTTAGCTGCTTATTTCGACGGTGTTACCAAAGCTGACGAAAAAAAATTTATTGAATATCAAAAAAAGCAACAAGCACTGAAAGCCCATAATAAGAAGAGCTAATGAAGGCATCAGGAACGTTATAGCCAAACCTAAGATTCCGGCAAATACAAAACAAGGCACGACACCTTCTTGATGTAAATATATAAAAAAACAAACCATTACGCTACACCGTAACAAAAAATATTTTTAAAAGATATTTTTTTCCGTATGATTGATGATGGAGTGTATCGGATCAAGTGCAGGTATGCGGTGGCGCTGCAAAAACTTATTCAGGCGAATAAGAAAATAAACCGTGCGTCTGGCAATACGCCGCACCCCGGGGCAGACGACAGCTATGGCAAGCTATCAAGCAGTACCGGCATCCGTAAAGGGACTATTTCTGACACCATTACTGCTAAAACAGATATCAAGGGCTCTACCCTCTACCGCCTGCTGGGTGCACTGGGCTACAGCCTGGCACAATTCGGCGCTGTATTTGATGCCGTAACAGAAGCGGAAATAGATGCGCATATGGCCTTACTGACAAAGGGTAAATAGTACCGTTTATATGGCTGCAGCCTCCAACAGATGGCGATATAGATGCATTGAGCAACATAAAACCCCAGCCTATTGAGAGCGCTTAGGAGCACTATAGGCAGCAGAATATCTGGATTACTGCCACGGACAATTTTAATGGGTTACTACCGACGATCAATATATTCATTTTCGGCGTTCTCTGCCCTTATTATGTGAGCCCTCAGATTGGGGGCTAAGAAAAGGATTACCTTGTGCGGTTGCTTTTGAGAGGTATTCCAAACGTCATTTTCATTATAAATCTATTAAACTACAAACAACAAAAAAATAAGTATAAATGCGTATTTTCACTGTTGCAAGTATTTAATAGTATTGTATTGTAATTCAATACCAAAAAAGGCCCCTAAAAAAACAGCTTGCCACAGCAACGCAAAACGATTAAAAACTTTCTGTTTAAAACAACATTTTGAAAAACGAGCTCCTCCGAGAGAAATAATCTTCCTCTGTCAATAACAATGCTCAAAACCACATCAATCATGAGTACACTTACATTAACTAACTACGATTTGGCACCCGAATGCTCCGCAATGCTATTTAAAGCATTTGGAAAAACGATGACCATTAAAAACTGGACTACAGTTAAACATTTAAGCTATCACGATGATATAACACTGGTTATTTCAAAAACAATCAACGACCTGCCAAAATTTCTTTTTGAGCAATCTTCTACAATGAGCAGCAGAACCATTTTAATTTCTGAACAATTTTCGCCGGCAACGATTAACCGGCTGCTAAAACGAAACCTGTCAAGCTTTATCGATTACAATGATTTAACAACCGACGTATTGGAAACGGCTTTAAAAGCCTGCTCTATGGGCAACCTGTTTATTTCAAAATCCATTCTCAATTTGTATAAAAGCGCTCCTTACACCGAAGAAATCTTTACCCTATCAAAGCGGGAGCTGGAGATCATAAAATTAATCGGTGAGGAATTAACTACCAAGGAAATTGCATCTGAACTATATCTCAGCAAAAGAACTGTTGACACGCACCGGCAGAACGTGATGAAAAAACTGAATGTAAAAAACAACGTTGGTCTTATAAAAACTGCCATTCTAAATAACCTGATCTATAACTATCTGGCCCTTATGGCAATCCTAGCACCATAACATCCGACCAATATATCCACTTATTACTTTTTATCATACTACAGCTAACGGCTTTTTCCCCGCAGGCCAGGTCCGGTACTATAACTGCTTATGGCGTGTTGACTCAACACTGGTAAACCCCACCTGATCCAAGCACTGCTTGCATCTACCATGAGGTTATTTCAGGAACTCGGTTACCACTGATGCAAACACAAAACCTGGGCAAACAGACCATAGAATTTTACCCGTTGCAAGATGCGTCACGAGCAAATGAAACAGGATGTACTAAAAAGTTTTCTCAAAAGATTATTTATCCTCAGGTTAATTAACCGGGGCATCGCCACGGTTCGTAGCAACAATCGAGAATTATAAACCGATGCTATGTTACATAAAGGCAACCCTAATACAGCAGCATGAGCAAAAAAAATAGGGGTGAGCTTCTATATTGAAAAAATACCGCTATTCCTTTCGTATTGACGACAATATTTCTTTTGCCCTCAACTGCCATTCGCTTTTTAAAGCATCCACGCAGTTAAATGTGCCCAACAACAATTTGCCGTCAACATCGGTCAAAAACATAAGGTTATAGATCCGGGCGTCTTTTGCTAAACTTTCAAATTCAAAAACCACATAATAGGAACTGTTGATTTCCTCAATTCGGCTTCTAAAATTGGTTGGATTAGTTGATTGTAGCTGTAGCGCAAGCCTATCCCTTACCTGGTTTAAATCGTTCTGTTCCATTGGCATTGCAGTGTAAGTAAAAGCTATATTTACATTCCCCTTGCGGTTTGCATATGCCAGATCCGGGCGATTACCAGCATTCGGATACTTTACTGCAATCCTGTCCACAGACATCTCAGTAAATGATACGGGTACCGACACTTTGATTTTACCTCCATAAATAGATACCGTACGATAAAAAGAAGCACTTTCGTTTATCAAAGGTAATGATGTTGGCTTACTCTCTACGTTGCCCGGCGCAACTTGCGCTGGTAATGGTGTTACATCTGCACGAAAAATACTCTTGTTCTCTACCGATGGGTTCTGTTCCGAAGCACAACTCATCAGAACTAAACCGCTATGCAACAATAGTAATATTTTCTTTATCATTCTATTCAATTACGATCTCTGGCTCTTTATCATCAAAAATATTCGCACCGGTAAATCCCAAAATTTCAATAGCGTCCTTTAGCCCTTCCGATATATATATCTCACCAATGCGAGTTTTAAAGTAATCCAGCGAACTGTCAAAATTGGAGTTTAAAACCAATGTTTCGATTTTAGCACTCACTATGTAATTTTCTGAATAGTCCTTTTCATCTTTATAACGAATATAATTCCTCTCCTTGGCGAATAGGCTCTTTTTTGTATAAAATACTGATTTTGGAAAGTCAATCACCTCATATCCCAACAGGGGGCAACAAAAAAGAAAATATTTATCGGAAATAAGCCTTTCACGTTTATAAAGAGTTACAGGATAGGTATTATATCTTTGTATTTTAAACCTTGCAAACACATCTGCCAGCCGCTTACTAATCATGAATGGACAAGTCATTAAAGCAGGACTAAAGTTCAGGAAGTCAGTTAGTTTCGCTTTGGGCAATATGGTTGCCGTACAATTGCTGACTTCAAAGTCTGGTACAGTTCGCTTTTCATTCCAATAGTCTTTAAAATAAAAGAAATCTTTTAATTTTTTCGTAACAGGATTATTTGCGTCGAGCTCAACCTGGCCCCCTCCATCAGTAACCCCTACTATTTCCGGATCTGATACGGTTCTTAATAAATAATATTTCATACTAATACCCCAAATTTTTATAGTAATCATTCATACGTTGATGACCTCCAGTTAGAACGTCATCTATTTCCTGCCTAAGTTCTCGTTGTAGCTCCATAAGGCTCTTCTTATTTAAATTGCCGTTTTCAATTAATTGTTCAATACTTCTTTTTACTCTCCTGCTATATGCCGGATGGTTACCATGGAAGGGTATAGGTAATTTTTTCAAATTCCTACCGGCATCCTGGGCCCAGCCTACACCATCCAATAGCTCTTTATATTCTTTATATGTTTTATTTGGTATTACATGATGTTTTTGAAATACGGCCTTTGCCCTTCTAAACATTTTACCCCCGGTAGACACCGTTCCTAACAATGGTATAGAGGCCGCTAAACTAAGTCCTGCATTTACATAATCGCCCCGTAAGCCATATATTCCCGCATTTACCAAATCTGCAATTTCACCAACGCCTGGCACCAACCCTGCTATATCCAATGCAGTCTGTGTAACATCCAGGACATTACTGATCGCTTTAGACCACCATGATTTGCGCTTACCTTTTACTGTTACCTCCGGAAGTTCTTTCGGCTCGTCCTGGAACGCCCTATCCTGGAACTTGGTTTCCTCTTCGTTTTCCTCATCAGATGAAGTTAACTGAAGGCTTAGCTTCAAGGATTCAAAGGCTTGTGCAAACCCCGGATCGCCACTGTTGAAGGTTACTGAATACATTCCGTCCGGATCGATAAACCGGATTGGATTGTCAAAAGCATAGTTATAGGGAGTGAACCGCCGCATTTGCTCGGTCAGCGGATCCATTACATGCCACCTTCCTATCTGTGCGTCATAGTACCTTGCGCCGTAATCATATTGATCCAACCCCAGGTCTTGCTGCAATTCCTTGCCATTATAGAGGTTTTTGTTTTGCAAGGAAGCGGTAGCTTGTTGAGTGGATATGCTCCTTATGGTTAACCCAAATGCATAATAGTGGGTTTCCTCCAACGGAGTACCATTCTCCTGCAGCGTCATACGGGTACTACCTAAATGATCTCTCAAAAAATAATCATGTATAACGCCACCACTTCCGTTAGGGCGCATACGTCCCTCTTCTGTAGTTATATGCTGCAGCACATCATTTTCAAAGATCATACCACCCAGGTAGGTAGTGGTCTTTTGCGGCTGGCCGGTTTCATTTACGGTTTTGCTGAGCTTGTTACCTTCCGCATCATACTGGTAGCTGATCGTGCCCTTACCGGCTACCGTTATCTCCCTGGGTAAATTTAAGATATTATAGGTAATATTTTGGATGTTCTTGTTTTTGTCCTGCGTCAGGTTGCCGTTTGCATCATAACTGTAATCATCGTCCACGTTTGTTCCGTCATTAAAATCACCCAGGGCATGTGAACGCATGTCACCGGCATTATCCGTTACCCGGGCCAGCTTATTGCTGCCCGGCTGGTAAGTATAGGCCAGCTGATCGATCAATACCGTGCTGCCGCCGGCCAGGCCCCACTGACTCATCGCTTTGATATTGCCATTTAGATCATAGGCGCCGTTATTGGGATTTAGCGGATTCCCATCTCCCATCTGGCTGGTAAAGTCGGTTGCCGTTTTGACAAAGGCCGTCCCGCTCGCCTCCTTAAAGTCGGCCTTCATCAGCCGGTTGGCGGCATCATAGCTAAACTCATAGCGACGGATGGGCGCTCCGCCCTGCTGGCCCCGCCAGGTCATGCCCGCAACATTGCCGTTAAAATAACGGGCACCGGTGGTGCCTCCCAGCCCCGGATATTGATCATAATTGAGCTCAAACCCGAAATGGCCGCCGCTGCTGCCCTGTGCATAAGCCCGGTTCATGCCCAGCATCCAGCCCCGGATATTGTACTCATAACTCTGCTGCTCCAATCCCGCCGTGCCATTGGCATCCGTAGGCTGGAGGCTCTTGGTGGTTAATTGCCCCAGGGCATCGTATTTATTGATGGCAATCACCTTCTCGGTACCGTTTACTCCTGCGCCATTAGCGGTACCGTTTATTTCCTTTGTGGTTTTTACCAGCCGGCCCAGGGCATCATAGGTATTACGGGTAATGGTGGTTACACTGGCTGCTGCCGCCCCCGGGCTTTGCTGCCGGTTCACCATTACCAATGGCTGCCCGCCCCAGCTGTACAACGTAGTTTCAATATCCAACCCGCTTTTATGGTTGGTGCTCTTTACCTGCATGGGCCGGGCCTTATTGTCATAAACCGTCAGGGTATATAAATACTCGCTGGTTTCGAGCTTATTTACCTTTGTACCGGTAACCATTCCCTTGGTTTGGGTTTCTTTTACGTTTGCCTGTGCAAAAGGAAAACTGCCGGTGGGTACAGCTGCAAAATAAGCAGCATCCCAGCTGTTGTTATAATTCGCATCAAAACCCGTTACACCGGGGTTCTTGGCCGGATCGGCCAGCCAATCATAATTATCATAAAAGGTTTCTGTTAAAATGCTAGTTACGGCCGGGTTATCCAACGTGGTTTGTGCCGGATACTGCCCGTCATAGTTGGTCGTTCCGCTCAGGGCCATGGCCGCGTTCCAATGCGTTTGCGGATCATTGGCTGAAGGCCCCACATTCCACAGTCCTGTTTTTACCGGGCGGTTCTGGTGGTCATATTGGGTATAGTTCCATAAATACTGGCTGCGCAGGTTGCCATCCTGCGTCATTACCAGCCGGTCCCAGATATCATATATCATAAATACATCGGCTGCACCCGGTACCTGTTTAATGATCATCCGGTTGCGCGCATCGTATTCATACCGGAAACACTGTTCTTTTAACAATGAGGGAGTAAGCACCCAGCTGAAGCTGCTTGCCATCGCATTAACCCCCTCCGGCTGGATCACACAGCGCAAATTGCCCGGGGCATCGTAGATATAATAGGTGCACATCCATCCATCGTGGCCGCTGCCCGAACCATTATCAGCAGCTGCGGTCAGCTGTACTTTCTTTAAAACAAGGCGGCCATTTTTGTCCTTATACTCAATAATCTGTTTGCCCTGTTCATCTTCGGTTATGGTTTTGAATAACGATCCGGTTGAATAAGGACCATTAGCGATATAACTGCTATTTATGGCGTTGCCACCAGCACCGTTGCCCGGGTTTGCATTTACAACGTCCCAAATCATCACTCCTTCCGTAATCAAATTAACCCCGAAGTGGCTTTTACTACTCCGATGCGGAGCCGCATTAACAGGATCTGCACTTCCTGCCCAGCTTTTTCCAGGTGCAAACTGCTCCTGCACCCGGTTAAGTGGCGAAGCCTCAAAGTTTGTCTGGCTATAAAAATAATCCTCCCCCTGGGCACTGTATGTACCGCTCAGCGCCGACTGCTGCTCGGCAAAAGGGCTGATTTTAAAGGAGCCATTAGATGTGGGCGAGGCATAGGGCAGAAATTTGTAGGCTTCACGACCAAAGCCATCGAATAATACCGGCGCTACCAGGTCCTTGGCATTGGCTGCATCCGTGGCCGCATTATTAATATCTGTTGTAATCAGGGATCCTTGTTTCTGCACCGTTTGCAAGGGCCGGCCCAGCCCGTCTACATACTGTGTAGCCTCTTTTACTTCTGTCAGTGGTTTTGCCGGCAAGGCATTCTCATCCGCTGTGGGAGCTGTGGTGGTCCAGCTCCTGATATAATTCAGCGGAGCACCGGCATCGTAGGTTGGAAGATTTACAGGACGCTGAGCAAACAGGTTTAAACTATACAGAATACCCAGGATCAACAATACTGATAATTGGCAGAACTGGCGCATGATGATTTATTTTAAAATTGTATCTTAAAACAGTTTGTAGAATCTTTACCCCTGCTCCCGTTAGTATGTAGGAAAAGACCCTGCCATTACCTCGTAATGTTGCCCTGCTACCAAATTAATTTCATCCCCGTTTTGGAAATTTTGATAGACCGTACTGGGAGTCGAAACAACGAAATCCAATCCACCGCTGTCGTACCGCTGATATGCACCAACGCGGATACTGATCTTGTAGGTGCCTGCCGGGATGTGGGCGGTATATGCCGAAGGAGGATCCCAGATCTGGGATTTGCACTTGACTGTGGCCACCACCGCATCATTCTGAATAAAGTCCACATAATACGACGGGTCAATACCGTCGTTATCGTCATCTAAATAAACAACCGCTACATCTGCAGTGTTATTGGAAGGGGGTGCGTCGGGAACTATAGTGTTTGATGGGGTTTCGGCGTCCTGCTGGGCAAAAATATCCGCGGTTGACTGATCCTGTACGTACTTACCCCCCTCCACCGTTTTAGTATAAAAGTACCAGAATCCAGAACCCGCCACGTTGTGTGAATACATTACCGGAACATTCACAGAAAAGTTCCAGGTCGCCTGCATGGAGCTCCGGTTTAATACATTATACTTATACTGGTTTAATATATTACCATCATGATCTTTTTTACGCACCAACCGCCCGATCGGATCATATTCAAAATAGGTAATCTTTGCGTCAGGAGCCGTATGGCTGGTTACACCAACCATAGGTCTATAGGTATAGAGATCCGCCATTATGCCGGGCTGATTCAGCCCGGATAACAGCGCTCTTAAACTGGCATCACTTGAAGGGTCAATGATCTGCACATTCGATTTATATGAGGAGGGGATAAATGCATAACGTTGGCCTTTTAATACCGCCACCGGGTACAAGTGCTGGTATCCCCAGAGGTAAGAAACCGGCAGTCCGTCTTTGCCAATAAGCTCCAGCGCATTTCCGTACTGATCATATTCCTGAAAACGGGTAACCGCCTGTAATGGCTGCCCGTTTACAGAACTGCTGATACTTGCCGGGGCAATTACCCCCAGGCCAACGGGAAAATTATTATACTCTGTCTTACGTCGGCCGGTTTCCAATCCTCCTGCAGAAATATCCACCTCTATTTCCTCAACCGGCATAGTCACCATATTGCGCCCTATCATTGCATTATACACCGGTGTACCACTAAAGTTATATGCATATTTTATCTGCTTCTCAATGGTATGCATTTTACTGTCGGTGGTCTGTATTTTTGACGGGTTCAAAAATGGGAGATGGTCGTATATAAATGTGGTTACCGCCTTTGAGCTGTCCGTATCCGTGTAGGAAAGTTCTGAAACCTGGCTGGGCAATAGCCGGCCCACCGGTATACCATATTCCCCAAATATGAAATCAGTCAGGTTAAACGCCCAGCCGTTACCAAAAGACTCGGATGTGCTATATAATGCAAATGGATTCCCTGTATATTCCCCGGGACTAACAGAATACAATGTATGCAAAAAAGAATAATTTACCCGAACCTGTTGTGGCAATGTATACCGGGTATAGCTGAATTCTTTCTTATGAACGAGCTTATACTGCTCACCCAATTCATACGATTTTGCCGCTGGATTAAATTTATACTGTTTTATCGATTTTTGTGCCCCAATCATCCAATCCGCCCTTAACCGATTGAAATTTGTACCAGGTATGCGGCTCTCTGCGCCTTCCAAATATTCTCGCACTTCAACACCATCATAAAACTCACGGGGTGGATAATACTCATACACCGTTTTACCGGTCTTTTTACCCAGGTCCTGCTTATATTCCGTTACCTTTTCATAATAAACTGGCCTGCCTCTACCATATGTATAATCCAGAACTGAAGCGGGCTGATAGGTGGTTTTCTGTTCAACATGTTGAATATCTAAACCGGTTTTGCTGCTTTGTGGAGTTCCATTACTTTGTAAATAAGCAACATCCTGTACAAAGCCGGCAGCCTCATAGCGAAAAGCCCCGTTCACATTAGCGAGTGAAGGTTTGTTAATTGCTACACCCACGCCTTCTTCAAACCTTCCATAACGGTAGTATTTTTGCTCCAGATGCTTTCCGTTTTCATCATAGGCATTGATACTCCGGATACGCAGGCCACCTGCAAACTGGGGTAAGGTTTCAGTTACAGTGCTACCTGCATTCCAGCTAAATACCTCATTATACTGATTGGGCTCAAAGCCAAAATCTGTAAACCCGCCGGTGGGATAAACGATACGCCTCAACACCCCGGTTTTCATCATAGCCTCGCTAGGAAGTTCGGCCCCATTATTTCCCGAAACTGTTACCGGAATATTGGTCGCAAAATTTGTACAAGAAGCGTTACCATCCCGAAAGAACTTTTCTTCGTTCACCTTAATAGTTGGGAGCGTCCAAATATTGCCTCCTGTATTATTGGCATATGCAATTTCCACCGTTGAGCCATTACGATACCCCCAGGCATCCTGTCCTTTTAAATGATTGCCAAAGCAGAACTTCGACTCATAATCAAAAGCGTAGCGTTCATATGTATTTACTGTATTTTTGATATGCAAAGAATCCAGGTATGCAGTACCCTGAAAATTTAAACCATTATATAACTTTGATTCTGTAACATATACCGGGGCCGTATAGGACTGATACAGCTGTATCGTTTTAATCTCCTCATTGGAGGGGCCCAACACCTGGATGCTGGTTAACCGGTCTGCACCATTAAATTTGATCTTCCCTCCCCTGAAATTAATTTCATCAACAGAAATTCCATATACATATTGCCAACCACGATTGGCCGTCTCCGTTTTTTCATATACTGCATCCACTACGTTATCGCTGGCATCCAGGTAAAGGGCATGAAAATAGGACTTAGGTCCGTTACCAAAAACAGCCATGTACTTAGGTGTAGCTACATCTCCAAGTCCTACCTGTATAGCATCAAAGTTTGTTGTCTGATCCATAGGATATTCATTCGCTTTTGCAAAAGGTGCCGGGCAGGGTTTTTGGCTATCGTAGTACTCCACATAATCAATATAGTTCCTATATATCGCCATCACCTTGGCGGTATAAGTGAATGTAAACTCTGTAACGCCTTGCGCACTCTCTATTTTTTTGCACTTCCAGGAGGAGCGCTCACTACCACTTTCATTCTCCGTAAATTCAAGGCCCATAGATGCAAACTGACTCACATCCGGGCTCGCGCCAGGCTCTCCAAAGTAATACTTTGTACCGTCTGAATCTGTGATAATAAATTGCCCGTTATTAAATTGGATCCATATATTATCATAGGGAACCGGCACAATGCTATACCCCGTACCAGCGTCATTCTTTTGAAAATAAAACGACCCGGATTTATTCAATAATTTATAGTTAAACTTATCCGGCATTGCATCCCTCTCTCCCGTAGCCAGAAAATAATTCTCCAAATAGCTATCGGGATAAGCACAACCTGGACAAGTAAAAGGATTGGCATAATATGTTTTCACAAGCGAATTATTCATGTAGCCTCCGGGCGCAAAATCGCTTTTCCCGTTTACCGTGCGTGTTATTTGTAAATCGCTGCTTAACGACCAACCCAGGCCGGCCCGGGTTGCCTGTTCGTTAATCCGAAAACCGCCGGCATGGTATACCAAATCTACCGGCAGTTTTAGGTCTCCTACATTTATATCATAAACCGGAATACGGATATCCGGCAAGCCGCTATTATAATTTACAGGGTAATTCACATCCTTTGCCAGTGCTGCAGCTTCCGGCGTAACCGCTGTAAAATTATTTTGCTGCCCCCCTGCAATAAAATAGTTAACAATCAAAAAAATCTGTAGGAACAATACAATTTTGGCTCTCATGGCTTTTTTTTTGTGGTTGTTATTTCCAATAAACAGTAACTCTTTTTTACTCCCCATTTGCAAATCCAATATTCGTCAATCGAAATTGCCGCGCCGGCATGTACCAGCCCAGGCAACTGAAGCGTTGGCAGCACTCTGTTAACAATAGTCCTATTTTCTGTAAATACTTCTTTGAAACAATTGGGCCTTCAAAAGATTGTTTGGTCAGGGCCATCTATCTATTGTGATGTTAAAATTAAAAACAAGCAACAAACCAAACAATCCGTATTAATGCGTAATTTTCAGCCTGTCTTCTTCCTGGCTATAAAAGAACCGCATGAACACAGATGCCAGAAGCATAGTCTTTTTTAAAACAATATCCCATTAGCAATGGCGCCTGCTGTTAAAGCATCCTGTGCGCAGAAGAGGCGTTTATAACCATAAAAGAGGGATGGATATCAGGCAAGTGCAGATACACCGTCATGCTGCAAAAACTTATTCAGGCGAATAAGAAAATAAACCGTGCGTCCGGCAATACGCCGCCCCCCGGGGGCAGACGACAGCTATGGTAAGCTATCAAGCGGTACCGGCATCCGTAAAGGCACTATTTCTGACACCATTACTGCTAAACAGATATCAAGGGCTTTACCCTACACCGCCTGCTGGGTGCATCGGGCTACAGGCTGGCTCAATTCGGCTCTGTATTTGATGCCGTAACTGCTATCTTGGCTTTTTACTGTATAAGGTTGACTCCGGAAATGTGACCATAAGTATATTTAGTAACAAGGAAGATGCGGAAGATGCTATTGACTTAATCCGGTATGCGATCCGGGGAGAGAATGGCAATGGCATTTTTACGCCCCAGTTATTTATTATTTTATCGCCACGCCATAAACAATAATCATTATGAGTATGGCCAGTAAATTAAACAGATGAATCAAATTACATAGTAGTTTCATTCGCTTATATTCTTTTAAAACTGGTTTAGTATAAAACCAGAAAAGCTGCGGAGATGAAGCTATGCCGGCATTTACAATTGCGTTATTATTTCTATTTCCAATATAAGTATGAAGAAGAATCTTGATAACAAACCCAAAAACAAAAAGTATCTGAATAATCATGAAAAATATGTATTAAAAAATGCAATGCCAATAATTTACTCTTCATTATTTGGGTATACGCTGTTTTAATTAATGATACTGACGCCTCGGAAAGAGACAAATGCTTCCGCACCAAATTTTATTCCATTAGTATAGCTCTATGGATTTATTTGCCAATAAGATCAGTGATAAGGTCTATCCATTTGATTCAAAGGCTATAGGCAGCCCAAATGTATAGAAAACACACTCCATCTGGTCCTTTATTGTACCCTATACAACATTTTTATTTACCGCTTTTATAAAGCTAACTCCTTAACTGTAGAAGTTAAGACTTGATCTGACAAGCTGGCCGTTTCCAACAACATATTT
Source organism: Niabella pedocola (assembly GCF_021044425.1). Taxonomy (GTDB): domain Bacteria; phylum Bacteroidota; class Bacteroidia; order Chitinophagales; family Chitinophagaceae; genus Niabella; species Niabella pedocola. The sequence continues at coordinate 834,093 of NZ_JAJNEC010000007.1, forward strand.
CCATTGTTCATCATTATTTAATTTCAAAGAATAGGAGCACAATGATGTTACTTCAGATTTCTTCATCTAAGAAGCACTCCATATCCGCCCTAAATTGTTCCTTATCGAAATCATCAACTTTCTTTGGTAAAGCATCTAAATACAATAAAGATTTTAGGATTTCTGAAGCCAAAATTCGCTTGCTATCTCCAGTCACCGAACTTATAAATTTGCTATATAATTCGCCTTCAATTTTTATGCTGTAGTTAAAATATTTATTTATTTCATATTTTTCCCCTGTAAGTTTATTTGTCAATAATTTATGCTCTATATACTTAGGTTTAAAATCTGTATATAAATGTTCGTATCCTTTCGGCATATTTATAACATAAAGAATAATCTCATATTCAAGAATACTATTTCCGTAATCTTGTTTTTCTAAACTGGCATTTATATTATCCCATAACTCGCTGACCATCTTTTCTGTATGCTTACGAGCAGTGTAGGAAATAGAAATATCAAAAAGTCTTAAACTAATATTAAACATCATATTCTCTGAAAATTTTATTGGCGGGTGAGAGATGTCCTTTTTGTATAAAATAGCTATCGATCGCAACCTTTTGTGCGATTAGTCGCATCAATAGCGTCCGCAGCCCGGTAAAAAGCATTATTGCCTCAAAGGGCGCAAAAGGCTCCAGCAACATAACTGCAAGCCTATTAAAACGCCACATACTCAACCTGATAATTCGGCCAGCAAAGAACGCGAAGACTGGTATTAAATTTTTACTTTTCTGATAGTCGTTCAATAAGCATCTCAATATTACGCCTCCATACAGGATACGCGCCTTCATTTTCAGCCCAAAGCTCATTTAATTCTGAATCATTGGCAAGCACTTTTTTTAATGCCTTTATAACAGTGGTGCGCAGTTCAGAAAAGTCGATATCCGGATGACGATCAGGAAACGTATCAATATCAATAGATCCAGGATGTTCCGGCGCCGAATATTGAGTCCCGTTCCGCTGCCGGTCAATATAAGCCCCTATTACAATAACAGCAGCTCCCTGATCAGCATCTAAAAAATCCATGTCCATTGTCTCCGCTAGTGTCTCTTCAAACAGCTCTTTCGGATCATCAGCCTCCTCTATATCACCCATAAAGTCAAGTGCCGTATCATTTTCAAAATATCCGGTTCCCCATGTTCCCATAAATTACTTATTTTTTTATTTAATAACTCTTACCAAATAGCTCAGATTTATTTTACAGTGCTCATTTCTTTGCTCTTCCTCTGTATTGTTGAGGAATTATATTATAAGGAGGAATTGTAAATGACCGGCTATACTCTACCGCACTGAAAAAATCTAGTTCGGGCATTAAAGTTTTTATATCTCTGCCTTCCAATTTTAAAAACTCCATCGTCATTCTGAACGAAACAGTTTCAATATTCAAGACTCTGCTGCTTTCTAAATGACTTATTTTATGAAATTCAGAAAAATGCATTTTCGTTGGGTCTCCCAAGTCCTCATAGTAGGCCCACCGTTCCGGAGGGTCAATTATAGGCGGCCACCCGGTTTTCACATGTGGCAGGAATTTTTCATCTTCGGCAACGGGCTCGTTCCCAATATTCCTCCAACCAATCTTATAGATTCCATTTGACCCTGAGATGCCGATAGGAGCAATCAAAAGATCTCTTTTTATATCGCCTATTGAATCAATTGGAATCAAAGATTTAAACAAAAAAATCCTCAACACAGGCGGCATATCATTAGTTTCCCAGACTACTCTTGGATCTAAATACTTTGCATATCCATATCCTAAGTCCAGTAACAATGGTATTTCTACTACATCTCCACTTTTTGGCCGTTTCATATACATGTAAAATTAAGGAGTAAAAAGATAACTAAATTAATCCAACTACCATACAGCAGCATCCTCCTTGCAAAATTGGTCATAATGCAACTGTTGCCTAAATCTAAAGCCGGACACATTTCTTATCTATTTTGAAAAACACCTCTAAACAGGAGATGGCAAACACGCTCTCCCAAAAGATAACCACGGCAGCTTGCTAGGCAATTTCAACTATCTCTACAATTCACCTTCATAATTTACACGCCAACAATCGCGCTCCTGTCTGGACAGAAGTACTATTAAATTATCCGAGAAGTAGACAGCGCCGTATTACAATCCCTCCGCTAGCTTAACCTCTTTTTTTTTAATTATTGCGCCGTACTCTTCCGCTTTAAAATAATTCGGCCAAATTGTATTGTCATCAAAAACTGCGTTCTCAAAAATAGCCCGTTCAACTCCAATACAATTTAGATTTGCTCCTTGAAGGTTTGCATTCTTAAAATTTGCGTCGCCAATATCTGCCCCCTCAAAAGTTGCATTCTGAAGATTTGCATTTTCAAACCGTGTAGAATAAGCTATACATTTTTTCAAATTTGCATTCGACAAATCAGTCTCCCTCAAGTCTGCAACAATTAGGTTCGCAGCGCATAGATTGCAATCTTTCATCTTCGCTCTAAATAGGAAAGCGCTCCTTAGATTGGCATTTTCAAAGCTAGAGTTTGAAAGATCAATACCCTCGAGTTGTGCACGATGCAGATTTAAATTATCAAGTGATATCCCCGTTAAACTATCATAAGGTACTTCAATGATGCGATCGTCATGACAAAAAATTTCCATATACTCTATTGTTAGTTAATGAATGTTCACCCCAATCTATCATACTTACTTTTGTTTTCTGGATTGGAACTACTTCTGCTAATTGACTCCGCGATATTATCCCTGGAACTACCGCTGGCTCTACACCAAAAAGGCTGCCTGCAATGTATCTATGATTCCAGTCTATAATAACTTCATCCGCCACTTTAATTGGAGGCGATACCGAGCCACTTTCCAACATTCTCACATATCTTTCAATCATTGGCAGCGAAGCGCCGGATATTCAATTAACATAGAAATTTCAAAGGGCTTTAGTTAGTGTTGCATCAGCTTGGTGCATTTCATAAATTCAAATTAAATCGAATAGTTTTTATAATCTCCGATATTCTTTTAATTTGTAAGCTATCTAAATTATCTGCATAAAAATTAAATTTCAATCTGCCGCCTTCATCATTTCGAAGGCTATCAAAATATACGCCGGCCGTTCCGCCCTTACTAACTTCTCTTGGAAGCACAATCTTGGCACGAAATCCAGAAATACTATCAAAAAACACATTTCGTCGCCTAAACTCGTCAATATCATAATTGGCCTTATTTGTATATATGACTAAAGATGTATCTAGAATATCTTTATCGATGTTTAATTTTAATGTATCAATATTGTAGGGATAGTATATCACTTTAGGATCTTTCTCAGCAAGATTATCAACATCCCCATATCCAAAATTAAAAAAGATCGTGTCCTTCCAATTTGTCAGAAGTATTTTGCCCTTAAATCCTAATGTATCTTCAAAAATATGCGCAGCCCCAATATCACCAGCCTCAAAGGAAAATAGCTGCAATCTTACTGTCTCGGCATTATTGTGAGGCCCTTTACCGTTGCAATACCCAAAGAGCATGACCAAAAAGAACATATACTTATAGCCCTGCTTTCCTTTTCCTTTGCTCATTATACTGTGTTGAATAATTGTCAAGATAATCTTTGTATTCTTTTTCACATTTTTATTCCCGATTTGATACCTGCCATCGGATCCACGACCTGCCACTTCCCGATCACCGTATTCATAAAATCGAGCTCCATGATCACACTGATTCGGCTCGTCCCGCGTCATTCCATCGTAAAGCTATCAGGATAAAAGATCATTCCGCTTTCAAAACAGGAAGCGAATGAAAACAATGTTCTTTAAACTTTTGATCAACTGGTTCAGCTATAGACCCATTTGCATATATATAAACAGTAAAGTCGAATGAAAGAAGGCAATACATATCCCATTCTGTAAGAAAAAAAAGCTTTCGTTCATCCAACAATATATGCTTGGATATCTCGCGGAAAAAAAAATTAAAATTTATTCTTCGACGACATCGCTCTGTATCTATGTCAATATAATCCAATGCTGAAATAGTACCTAAATCCGCAAACAAGTTTAAATAGTGATCCTCTATTTGTTTAATTCCTTTATAGTCTTCAAGAGAATTAACACCAAAAGATGACATGAGCTCTTTAGCGCACTCTTCTTCTGAAAGCCATTTATCGAAAATGGAATATACCAAATCCGGTGCAAGATCTCCGCTAAAAATCTCCTCAACTTTATTTTCTTTTACCATCTTAACGATTTTTCTTCTTTTGTAATTGTTCCGATTCTTGTTCCAGCCTTTCTTTAAGTTTCAGCCACTCCCACCGTGTCCCCCAGCTCTGCTATTGCCACCCTATACCGCCCCTATCGTTATGAATCCCCTTGTGTTAGTTAAATGATCCTTCAAGAAAAACATACAGTTGCATATGCCGCGCTGTTTACGGCAAGGCCAGCCGAATATGTGAAGGATCTATATCGGTGCGACACTTAGTTAACCTGCAGCTAAATTTTGAATACCAAAACAAATTCCAGCGTTTAATGTTCCATATTAAGCCTCCAAGTTGCTGTAGGTTTCTGATATACTATAACAAATATCCTTTAACGGCTTTGCACTTTAATAACCCTTCCCAGTGCAATTTCTCTGGGGAACACGCCCATTCTAAATTCAGTACCGCTTTTGATTCTGTTCATTAAAAAATCTCTTTCTATTAATGTCATCTCAACTACCTCCGTCCTCCCTAAAACAATATTGTTATCCGGGATTTTAATTTGGGAAAATGTAGACACTTTATCATCAGCGATCCAAAAAGACGATCTTATAGAATTAGTTATTGGGAAATTAAAGTATTTTTCCGCTATTTCTAAAAACACGATTTCGCAAGTTAAAGTAATCTCTTTCATTTTTTACATTAAATAGCTGTTTGAAACAAAATCTTCGGCGATACTACAACACCAGCGCTGCACATCTTATACAATCTGTGGCCAAATAGCCGACTTTGACTGTCTATGAAGTGGCAGGATCAATATCTTCCACTCAGCTTTCATTCATATATTGAAACACCTCATTGTATTCACTTGAATTACATGTAACTATTTCAAACTCAACTATAACCACCTCTAAACCTGTCATCCTTATATGTAAACGTACCATTGTCAAATAATAATTTACGGCTTAACAAATTGAAAAGCATTTTTAAATCATAATCATCAGGTCCGTAATAATAATAAATACTTTGTATATATTCTACCATAATTTATATTCTAGTTACAACCTGTAGGAAATCTGCTTTAACAATCAAATCAAGTGGTCGTTAATACCATAATGCAGGTAAACGTCTATTGCCGGCTCTCCATTATAAATCCACGGAGGCATCAGGCTTAAAGCCTCCTTTATTTTGTATTCTAAAAGCTCATGCTGCAAAGCCGAATGCTCAACTCGCTTAAGCCTGGGCGCCGGGTTTGTAAGCATCAGCAATGTAAAATCCAAACTCTTTGGCGGTAACGGCGTTTTGTATGGCTGGCTCTCAAAAGTCACGCTATTGCCCGGAGATATTTTATAAGTAATCTTGTAAACCTGGTACAAATAAGTATCCCATATATTTAAGGGAACTTCCATCAGCGCTGCAAACATATAATTTGCAAACCCATACCCGCCTAAAGGACCTGTCGCCGCCGGGTATTTTAAGTTTGGCAGCCTGAGAATATACCATTCTTCGGTGTTCTCATTCTGTATAATAGCCCCATCCTTTAATAAGGGGGCCGATGTATTCACTATATATTTCTTTTGATCGTAATCATATTGCGTAACCGCCTTTTTTCCTTTCTTATCATTTATCACCCAAATTCCAACCGGCTCGTTTATGGTATAATTACCCTCCATCAACACCAGCCCTTTATCCGTATAGTAGGTCCATTTTCCGGTTTTCTGACCTTCTTCAAAATTACCGGCAACTTTGGGTTTACCATTTACATAAAACAATTCCACCTTTCCGTGAAGCCGACCGTCCTTATAACCCACCTTCCGTATCAGTTTTCCCTTTTTGCTATAGGTGATCCAATCTCCGTTCTTTTGCCCGTTTATAAATTGCCCTTGCTCAATCAATACATTATTGCACCGGCGCTCAAACTTGCCATTTAGAACAGGAGCCGCCTGATCTATTTTATCTTTACAATTACAATAATCAAGCGATTCGATTTCCTGGGAAAAGGAAAAGTTAACCAGCAGTGCCATTAAAAGTCCCAAAAGGAGTTTTCTCATTATAACAGTTTTTTTAAAAATGCGGCCAATAGCACCATTTAATTTACCAGCCTTTTAGTTTTTCTTTTTATAGAACTTATCACTGGCGTAATATTTAGCCTGGGTAAATATACCAAAGATTTGAAACTTCAAATACAAGAACGGTATTCTATACACCACCTCCCGCTAACTGGTAAAGTGAACTTATGGGTAGCTCAGGCATTATGCAGCTCGTTTATTCCTTCCCCAATCGCCGCTCCCATCCTGTAAATTTCGCTCACCGGCATATCAGGTATGTAATCGAGAAAGAGAATATGTAAGAAGTTTCCTGTACAATCTAGCTCTATGGATTTATTTGCCCATAAGATCAGTGATAAGGTATACCCATTTGATTCAAGGGCTATATACAGTCCAAATGTATAGAAACACACCCCATCCGCTCCTTTGTTGTAACCTATACAACATTTTTATTTACCGCTTTTATAAAGCTAACTCCTTAAGCCACCTAGATCTGACAAGCTGGCCGTTCCCATCAACATAGCTCAATTGTTCATCATTATTGAATTTCAGAAGCTAAAATGCGCTTACTACCTTCAGCCACTGAACTTATGAACCTGCCATACAATTCGCCTTCAATTTTATGCCTACTTGCCTTAATCGAATTTCCAGAAGTATAAGCTATATATTATCATCATCATTTCACAAGTACAGCTATTATCACAAACCTGATTCACTAAAAAATCAGTGTTTAAAAGTCATTAAAAAAAAGACGATAATAGCGAAGCATATCATTGAGACCAAAAATAGAATATTACAAATCCGCTTCAATAATTTAAACCTGCCAGAAACAGGTTTCAAATAAAACCAGAATATTTGAGCAGGCGTGTTGTAAACTGAAAACTTCAGTACATTATTATTTCTGTTTCCAATATATATATGGAGAAAATACTTTGCAACAAAACAAATTGCAAAAGAACCCCCTATTATTTTAATACATATTTCGCACATTCTTTATTATTTATTCGGAACAGAGATATCACGCTTATACCCCAAAATAAGATAAGTCAACGCCCAAACATTAAATTTCAGCTCTTATTTCGTGTACCCATCGGAGCTATTAGTAAATTCAGCCGCAATTGGGCTTATTGAGAAGGAGCCTACAGTTTTAGTTAATGCCTCGCTGGTTCTATTTTGTCTCCACAATATAAAATCACTTTGATTCGTAGAAAAATCTCCGAAGTTAAATTCACCCTCCCAATCTAATAAAATTGTTCCGCCAGCATTTGCTTCGATTCCACCACCATTTCTCCATCGTTTTTAAAAGAAAAAACATCACTTATGATATTACGATCAAAGGCTCTTTGTCATCAAAAATATTCACCCCGGTAAATCCTAAAATCTCAATAGCGTCCTTTAACCCTTCCGATATATAGCTATGCCCAATACGAAGATCAAAGTAATCTAATGATCTGTCAAAATTTGAATTTAACACTAATTTTTCCGTTTTAACTGCTACTTTATAGTTATCAAAATAGTCTCTTTCGCTTTCGTAACGAATATAATGCCTCTCCTTATTGAACAAATCTTTTGACGTATAAAATACAGATTCAGGGAAATTAATCACTTCATAACCCAACAAAGGACAGCAAAAAAGAAAATATTTATCCAGAATCGATTTCCCGCGTTTATAAAGTGTCACCGGATAGGTATAAAATTTTATGTTGAACTTTGCAAATACCGTAGCTAACCGCTCACTAATCATAAATGAACAAGTCATTAAAGCGGGGCTAAATCCCAAAAAGTCAGTCAATTTCGCATTGGGCAGTATAGTTGCCGTACAATTTTCTACCATGAAGGCTGGCACAACTTTTTTTTCAGTCCAGTATGTAGTTCTATTAAAAAAATCACTGAGTCTCTGAGTAATTGGATTATCTAAATCCAGGTCAACTTGTATGCCTCCATTGCTAACCCCCACTATTTGGGGATCTGATACTGTTCTTAATAAATAATACTTCATACTGGTATCATAAGCTTTTATGGTAGTCATTCATGTTGCGGCTGCCTGATACGTTGATTGGCTGGCTAAGCGCCTTATCATGCGCCCGAAATGCTCCGGAATCGGCATAGCAACACATCTGAAAGTAATCAACTATTCCTCCTCCTCATCCGCAATATACGACCATTCCACATCGATGGCATCCAGCAGCCGGTTAAACCGCTCTGCATCGCTGCTGCCGGTAAAGAGGGCATTACAATGGCCGGCTTCATCAAAGCACAGGCTGAGGACCTCATAAAAATCATCCGTATATACCCGCTGCCGCTCCCAACTGATTTCCGGAACCCATGTGTAGTGCGCTTCTATAAACCGTACCGTTTCCGGCGTTACGGCTCCCAGGCAGTTGGCATGGTAGCGCAGCCCGCCCATGGTACCGTTATATACCGCCATCAGCAGGAAAAAATCTTCGGTGGTGGCGGCTTCCCGGTGCCAGTCCGGCTCCGCATCCGTGCCATAGTTTCCCCAAACAGGCGGGTTATCCGCCCCCAGGTCTTCCTTTTGAATACCCCAGCAGCAAACTGACTGGTTTTCCTCGTAAAACACCAGGTAGCCGTCCGCTGAAAAATGAATTTCCTTACCGGGTTTTAGAAGCCGGTTATAGCTATGGCTCACCTGCGCCTGCCGGCCCAGGGACGTATAATAATTTTTAAAGCGGGCGGGCAGGGCTGTACCCAGCTGCTGCTCCAGCGCAGTGAGCTCCGCTCCGGCAAAACCGGAAGGTTCATTGGGTGGCAGCTGGTAGAGCCGTTGTATTTTTTGCAGGTAGGTCATAGGGTTAAAGATCGTTTTATGCTTCAAAAGGCCGGTCCGTATCCGGGTCTGTACCAAACCGCAACACATGCCCGTCCGGGTCTTCTACCAGCAGCTCCAGGGCCCAGGGATGGTTTACGGGTGGTTGCCGGATGGTAACGCCCCTTGCTTTTAAGGTTTCATAAAGCTGAAAGATATCGCCGCCGAAACCGATCCATATCCAGCTGCCCGGGCTGCCCTGTGCGCCGCGGCATAAATAAATACCCGCGTTTTCCCGGTTCATACTGGTAAAATCATCATTGCCCCAGTCCGCCTCTGTAAAGCCCAGCACATCCCGGTAAAAGGCCCGGCTGGCATTCATATCTTTTACGGAAAGGATCACCTGTATCCCCTCTATGTAGATGCCCAACGGGCGGTGCATATCGTTAACGGCGCTCATGGTATACCGGCTTGTTGATTGGCCTACAGATCTGATTTATCAGCTACAAAATACAAAAAAAAAGTTCCTGAACGGGCAGGAACTTTTTGCATACGATTCAATAACCGGTGCCGGTTACCGCAGTTCAGCTATTGTGCCACATCGGCATAGCTGGTACCAATGCGGATGCCTTTAACGATATTGGTTACCTGCGACTCATCGCCGCCATACACGCCCCATTTGGGATCGCAGTAATCGGCATCCATGGTGCGGCAATAATACCGCTGGCTGCCATTGGAAAAGGTTTGCTTGGTGCCGTTGTACCACAGCTCAATATAGCCGGTGGACGCGCTGTACGATAACTTCATACGCAGCACAAACTTCAGCCAGCTGCTGGTAGCCAGGGATACGGACCAGGGCACATAGGCCGTGTGGTTAATGTCGAAATACTGCAGCTCCAGGTTGCCGTTCTTGGTGCGCAGCATAATGGGATGGTTGGCCGTGGTACCGGTGGGATAAGATTTCCACTGGAACACCGCATCCGTCTTTAGGGTAGATGGCATGTAAAGCTTGCTCGTCCAGCCGATGTAGATCTCATCCCCATCCTGGGCCTGGTAGTTCTTGGCGCCATGCCCTTCCGTACGGTGACTGCCGGAGGGCTTTAAAAATTTCCAGCAAAGGGTGCTGGTTTCATCATTGATGGTGGTAACCGTTCCGGAGCCTTCAATGTTGATGTCTTTCCACACGTTGGAGGAGCCCTGCGAAGCGGCACCGTCAAACAGCAACGAAGTAACGGCACGGGCCTGTACAGCAGATGCGGGTGCTGTATCAGCGGCTTTTTTACATTGGGTAAGGGTTAGGGCACAGGTAACGCCCAGGAGGACAACCGTTGTTCTTTTTTTCATCGTTTTTTAGTTTTAGGGTTTATAAAATTTCAAATAACAAGCTTGTACAGATAAGCAAACAAACATTTGTATAAATTTATGAACAAGCGCATCCATTACCCCAAAAAGTTGCTACAACGTTTTCGGGTAGCCGGTACACAAAGGGCCGCTGGCCCAATGGGCAAAAGCGGCGCCCGGCGGAAAAAAACCGGCCGTTAAAGCACCTTCTCCGGCATTAGCCCCTACTTTTGCACCGCAAATACGCAGGGATTGACATTGACTAGGAAATGAAACAAAAAAATTACTACATCATCGACTTTGACAGCACTTTTACACAGGTGGAAGCCCTGGATGAACTGGTGCGCATCTCTTTAAAGGATAACCCAAAAAGGGAGGCGGTTTATAAAAAGATCGAAGATTTTACCAACCAGGCCATGAACGGCACCATGTCCTTTTCGGAAAGCCTGGCGGCACGTGTAAAATTGTTAGAGGCAGATAAATCGCACCTGAAAAAGCTGGTCGTGCACCTGAAAAAAAAGGTATCCCGGTCTTTTTCAAGGAACGCGGCGTTCTTTAAAAAACACGCGGATGAGGTATTGATCGTTTCCGGCGGCTTTAAAGAGTTTATTACCCCCGTAGTTAAGAAATTTCATATCAAAAAAGAGAATATTTACGCCAACACCTTTGTGTTTGATGCTGCCGGGAAGATCATTGGTTACGACGACCAGAACCCGCTGAGCAAGGAAGGCGGAAAAGTGATCCTGATCCGGGATCTGAATTTACAGGGAGAACTTTATGGCATTGGCGATGGCTACTCCGATTTCCAGCTAAGGGAAAGCGGGCTGATTAAAAAGTTCTTTGCCTATACCGAAAATATTTCACGGAAAAGCGTAACAGCCAAGGCCGACCACGTAACACCCAGCTTTGATGAATTTTTATACCTGAACAAATTGCCCGGATCCATCTCCTACCCCAAAAACCGCATCCATTGCCTGGTAATGGGCGCGGTACCGGAAAAAGATTTACAGCCCCTGGTACAGGAAGGGTTTACCCTGGTATACGAACAGGATGCCGATGAAAAGGCCCTGCAACAGGCCAGCATGCTGCTGACCACCCCGGATGTAGTGCTGGACCCCAGGAAATTAAAAAAAGCCACCCGCTTAAAAGCGATCGGTGTGGTTGGAAAGATAAAGGCCGGCATTCCGCTGCCGCTTTGCACCGAAATGGGCATCGTGGTATTTGGTAATGCCCGGGCAACCCTGCAACCGGCACAGCGCATGATTGACTTTATAAATAAGGGGGCTATCAGCGACAGTGCTAATTTTCCCCGGCTGCAACTGCCGGCGGTAAACAATACCCACCGCATCATTCATATTCACAAAAATGTACCGGGCGTTATTGCCCAGGTAAACCTGCTGCTGGCGCGGCACCTGATCAATATCAGCGCGCAGTTTTTAATGACCAATGAAACGGCGGGCTATGCCATTATCGATATCGATAAAAATTACGACAAACAATTACTGAAGGAATTAAAAAAAATAGAACACACCATCAAAACAAGAGTGCTCTATTAGAACCTTATACCGTTAACAGTCCCCGGAATCCCCGCGCGGCGTAGTACGACTCGGCCCCGTTATGATAGGTAAATACATGATCATAGCGCCGGTCGCAAAAAAGTGCGCCACCCCGCTTCCTGATGGCGGCCGGTGTTTGTATCCAGCTGGAGGTTTTTAAATCAAAGGCACCCAGTTCCTGCAGCCGGCGGTATTGCTCTTCCGTAAGCAGCTCAATGCCCATGGCCTTTGCCATTTCCACGGCACTGTCTGCCGGCTTATGCTCCTTCCTTGAAGCCAGTGCATCTCCGTCGAAACAAAGACTCCTGCGGCCCTTTGGACTTTCGGCGGCACAATCCGCAAAAAGATAGGCGGCTGCTTTTTTATCATACCCGATTACATCCGGTTCGCCCCCGGTACGTTCCATTTCTTCCAGCGACCAGAGTTTTTCCGGATGGGCCTCCAGCTTTGTCTGCACGGCGGTCCATTCAATGCCGTTATGCCGGCCTTTATTTTTCTCAAAGCGGGCCTTTAATATCCCCAGCAATGTTTCGCGTTGCGAAGCAGGCAATTGTTTGTTACTGGTTTTCATATCCTGTGTTTAGAATGTTGCAATATTAGCGTTTTTCAGCCAGATCCTTTACGGCCTTCAGGGCAAACTCCCAGCCGGCGGCGGCATCCTCAAAGGCAACCGGATCCAGAGGCTGCGTCATTACTTCGCGGCCCGTTAGCACCGTATATTCATCCTGTTCCCGGAACGTGTAGGTGATCTCGGACAGGACGGTTTCGTTATCCGGTTCCAGCAAATTATGCCGGATCAGCTGTTGCGGCTCGCAGGCCAGCAATAACCCGTTTATTCGTTTGCTGCCCGCTGCATCTCTGAATGCAAAAGCACTGCCGGGTTTCCAGTCCGTTTCATAATATCCGCCCATTTCCCGGGTAACGGCAGGATCCGTAAACACCTGCCAAACCTTTTGTACGGGTGCATGAATCGTAATGGTTTGCTCGATGACCGTGTGTTCCATATTGCTGTGTTTTTAAAAATACGTTGCACTGTTCTGTATGTTAGCGCAAATGTTGCACCATTGTTCACCCCGGCCGGAGCGCATGCCTGCTATTTAGACCGATTGCCCGAACGTAAGCAGGTTATTGTCGGGATCCAGTAATGCAAATTCCTTTTGCCCCCAGGGCTTTACCTGTAAATGCCCCGCCGGATGTATGGCAACGGCACGATCCAGCAAGGATTGGTACAACTGGTCGATCGCATTGGTACGGATATACACCTGTCCGTAGTTCTCTGCCGGATCCAGCGCCTTAAACTCGAAAAAGTGAATTTCAATATGATCCTTTTTGATCATCAGGTATCCTTCAAAATCGTTGCCGGATTGTTGAAAACCCAACTGATCGATATAGAATGCCTTTGTAAGCGCCTTGTTGCGCATGGGCAATTTGGGGTGAATAGCTGTAAGCATATTTTTTCTTCAAAATTGCGGCATTCTACGGGAAACGGACCTGATTCAAATCAGGAAATCCGGTGCATCGCCCGTACCCTGCTCAATGTTTCGGGGGCTATTTTCAGGTAGGATGCGATCATTTTAACCGGGAACACCCTGGATATGCCCGGTTTTACCGCCTGCACATACGCATATTTCTGAGCCGGGTCCAGATGATGATCAAACAAATGGATTCTGCCATGCCCCTGGTTAAAGATCCTGCCTAATTGTAAAAAGGCGTTGGATGCTGCAATCAGTGCATGCAGGCCCTCCAGCCGTAATTCAATCACCTCCGATTTTATAAAAGCCCTGATAGCCGTAGCCGAAGGAACCTGGCCGGTGAGACTGGTGTTATTGAACATCCATTCCTGTTCCAGGTGCAGGTCTACCACCATATCCTCCACCTCCCCGGTTTGATATTGAAAAAAAGCGCCGGACAAAATATAGAAAACGGATTGACAAACCATCCCGGCCTCCAGTAAACACTCGTTCTTCTTCACCGTTCTTTGTACGGCAACCTGATCAAAAAGCTGCAGATCGCGCTCGCAAAAATGGCCCAGATCCTTTAAAACCGTATACGTTATCATTGGCAGGTTGTTGTGTACAGGCTTAATCCTCCGGTCCTTTTCCCGCCAGGATGTTCGGTATATATTTTTCTACCCTTGCCGCCCGGGTTTTAGATTGTTTGGCCTGCGAAAAATAGAACAGGTAGGCCCTTTGCCGGCCGGGTGTGAGCGCGGTAAATGCTTTCTTCAGCGCGGGCTGCCGGTCCAGCTTTTGTTGAAATTCTTCGGGAACGGCATAATCCTTTGTCTTTTTCAACGGCACTTTTAAACCCGCCCGCTCTACTTCGATCGCTTCATAAATATAGGATTTGATCACCGCCGCCCGGTCCTTTATTTCTTTGATACCGGTGAAGCGGATCTGGCGGGCCGACTGTACATTTTCCGTTTGCTGTATCAGGATACCGGCCGGGTCCTGCAACAGGGCGCCTTTAAAAACCAGCAGGGCACAGTACTCCTTAAATACATGGATCAGCACAATATTGCGGCCTTCAAAAACATAACAGGGGCAGCCCCATTTCAGCTCTTCTGTAAGACCGCAATCCAGTACGATCGTTCTCAAAAGCTTTATTTCCTCCTGCCATTTTCCTTTACTGAAGTAGAAATCGGTTTTTGGGTTCATATACCTTTTTTTTGATCCGTTGCTATAAAGTTAAGAAGGGTTATTGGTTTTCCGGCTTGCCGGCCGGAAATACCAGGAAACAAGGGTCAGCACCAGCAATAATGAAGGGCCGAAAAGATCCTTACCGCCGTCTCCGATCACCAGGTGTGAAACAATAGCGCCGCTCATTGCAAAGAAAAAACCGGCATAGGCCCATTCCTTCAGCAACGGGAACTTTGGAATGAGTACGGCTATTACACCCAGTATTTTCCAGATGGCCAGCAAGGTAAGCAGGTAAACGGGATACCCCAGGTGCGCCATCAGGGCGATTTCTTCCTTTGTTTGGATCAGTTGTACAATGCCGGTAGCCAGCATGCCCAGCGCCAGCCAGGCCGTAGCGATCCAGTAGATAATTTTGTCTCTTTTTTTCATAATTGCGGTTTACATTATAGAAGCCTGTACGGCAGGTTATTTTAACTTACTTACGATTTGCTCCAGTCGGTCGTGCGCCATATTGACCCCGTAAGAGAAAGGCAGTTTCAATTGTTCGGCACGGTGTTTTTCAGACCGGTATACCACCTGCATGATCAACCGGCTGGTGTCTTCCGACAGGGGTTCGAATTCCAGGAACTCCAGCTGGATACCCAACGGCGCATTTTCCATTTCAAAGGTGCGGGTGATCCGTTTTTCCGGTACAAACTCATGAATACAGCCATTGGCCCGGAATACAACGGTTCCTTCTGCATTACTGGTTTCGAACTGGTAGCCGCCGTGTTGCTGGTTTTCCAGTTTCAATACTTTTGTTCCCATCCATTGTTCTACTATTTCCGGCTCTGTATAGGCCCTGAACAATAAGTCTACCGGCAAGTCAAATTCCCTTGTAATCACCAGGTCCTGACGGCCGTCTTCGGCATTGATTTTTGTTTTACGTTCCATATCGTTTTATTTTTTTGATTTATATTTTTTCATGATTGCTTCCAGTTTGTTAAAGCGGTCGTCCCACATCTTTCGGAACGGCTCGATAAAATCGGCTACTTCTTTCATTTTTTTGGGGTTAAAGTGGTAATAAATTTCGCGGCCCTGCTGTTCCTGTTGCAACAACTCGCACTCCGTAAGGATCTGCAGGTGCTTGGATACCGTAGGCCGCGCTGTATCAAAATTGGCGGCGATAGCGCCGGCCGTCATCGATTGTGCTGCTACCAGCAGCAGGATCGCCCTTCTGGTAGGATCAGCTATAGCCTGAAAAACATCACGTCTTAAATTCATTATGTAGCTATTTGACTACAAATATACATGTAGCTATTTAACTACACAAATTTTTTTATTTTTTATTTTACATCACCCTATCCGCAGAACATAGATGTTTTCAGTACCCCAATAAACACCAGGGGTATGCTTATTTCGTACAAACGGAACGGCATTTCCGCCTGAAAGCGGCGGCAGCGGAGGCATAAAGGAGCATAGAGTATTACCGTTAGCAAAGGAAGCCCTGCCGGTAATGCATGTATGGTAAACCGGCAGGGCGGTATTTAACAGGTGCAGCATAGTTATGCTGGCAGCTGCTTCTGCAGAGAAGCCGCCTGCTTTTTATAATCTCAATGCTGCTAAATCACGGGGCAAATTGCCTTATATCATATAACGCGCCGGCAGGTAACTGCTACCAGGATATTAAACAGGTTTGCAAGACAAGCCGGATCTCCGGCGGTTGTTTGAACCGGATCAATATCGATCCGGCTGCCGCTCCCGTCAATAAAACGGGCGCATCCCACAGCCGGACCATGTACCCCTTTATTTATTAAAGTCCGGGTAAGGAAATCCTTTGCCGGTTTCACAAAGAAATTTCAGGCTTCTGAAAAAAAGCGCCCAGTCGTAACTGCAGGAAGCAAACTCCGGTGTGTATTCCTTCCACCCATCATGATGAAAGAGCAATACCGTTCCTTTTGCATGGGGCTGTAACCCGAAGCTGAGTGTTGTTCCGATCCAGTCTTCATGCCCCTTCAGGCAACGCCACTGCACCCTGCTAAAGGGCGTTAATTCTGTTACTTCCATTTCTTTAAAATAGCTGGGGCCAAAGGCAAACCGCGCTATACTGCCTGTTTCCGGTGTTGCCCTGGTATCCGGCGTCCACCAGCCGGCCAGTCCCTCCTGTGTGGTCAGCGCTTCGTAAACCTTTTCTGCCGGTGCTGCTATTAACAGCCGGTGATAGATACTTTTCATTGTTGACGGCTTTGTTGAAACACAAAGGTATTGTCCCAAACCGGCAGCTACAGGGTGTAATTCAGACTTTGTTCCCGGGATATCCGGACAGTGCCAATATTTACCGGTGTAGCACCCGGGTCATTTTCCGGTTCGTACAAATGCCAGGAATTCTGCCCGGGTATTTTCATTCTGGAATTTTCCGGAATAGCTGGAAGTAACCGTACTACTCTGCACATCCTTAATACCTCTTGCGGCCACACATAAATGATCTGCGTCCACAATAACGGCCACATCGTTGTGCCCCAGTGCGGCCTTCAACCCGTTTGCGATCTGGATGGTCAGCCGCTCCTGCACCTGGGGCCGTTTGGCGTAATACTGTACCAGGCGGTTGATCTTGGAAAGACCGATCACCTGCGTTGCGGGAATATAGGCTACATGCGCCTTTCCGATGATCGGTACAAAATGATGCTCACAGCAGGAATACAGGGTGATATCTTTTTCGATGAGCATCCGGTGGTACCCGTATTTATTTTCAAAGAGACTGATGCGGGGTTTACTTACCGGGTTCAAACCGCTAAAGAGTTCCTTCACAAACATCTTTGCCACCCGTGCCGGGGTTCCGCTCAGGCTGTCATCGTTAAGATCCAAACCCAGTGTTTGCAGGATCTGTGCGAAATGGTATTCAATATCGCGGATCTTCTCTGCATCATTTTTTTCAAAGGCATCCGGACGAAGCGGTGTATCCGGGAAAAAAGTTTCTGCATCGCGGTTAATAAGCGCTTCCATTATATGTGGTTCCATTAAATGTGTTGATTGTTTTCATAACGCCTGCAACGATGGCATCGCAGTAAACAAGGTTAAACTCAAAAATTTCGGAGGGTGCGTACCGTTTCTCAATTTCGTTCCGAAGCATTGCCTTTGCCCGGTTCAGCCGCACTTTTACATTGGCTTCGCTGATATCCAGCAAACGGCCGGTTTCTGTTACCGTTAAACCGTTTATTTCGCGCAGCGAAAATACCATACGGTAATCGAAGGGGATGTTGGAAAGCGCTTCTTCGATGATCTTCCCCAGTTCCCTGTTTTGAACAATGTTGCCTGTTGCATTATCGGAGCCTGTAAACATGGGTGTTGACTGATCATTTATGCTCATTACAATTTCATTTTTAAACCCGGCCTTGTTTTTCTTCCGGTAGCAGTTATTCAACATGATCCGGATGATCCAGGTCTTAAAATCCGACCGGCCTTCAAACTGCACCAGGTTTTTATACGCATCAATAAAGGTTTCCTGCATCAGGTCCTGCGTATCTTCATGATGATAGTTATAGGACCGCCCGGTTTTATAGAGACAGGGATTGTACCGCCGGATGAGGATCTCATAAAGCGCCGTTTCCCCTTCCAAAACCCGGTTGATGATTTCTATATCCGTGAACCGCTCAAATGAAGTCATATTATTGTTTGCCCGATGAAAAGATACCGGCCATTTTGGCCATTGAAAATGCTCCGATTGCCATTACCAGGTCCCGCACCGCTACATCCGGGTAATAAAATCCCACCAGTAATGTTACCGCTATTGCCGTAAGCCAGGCCGCAACGATATACCCCCCCACCGCAGCTTTTCGAAATACGATAATGCCTGCAACGATTTCAATAACGCCTACGATCTTCATGAAGACCGGCGCCGGCAGCGGCAGTAATTGTGCCAGGAACGGGTTGATGTAGTGCTCCCAGTTGGTAAGCACGTTGGTAAACTTATCGAATCCTGCAACAATAGGAACGATACCGAATGTAAGTCGCAACAGTTCGAAGACATGCTTTAACGACTGTACTGCATTTGTTGTTTCCATTTCCTTATTTTTTGTTGTTTACCTTATTAGAGTCAACATCGCATCAAAAGGTTACAAAAGAAACGGTCATTTATAAATGCAGACAGGGTTCTGCCTTCGTACACACGCTGTCATCCGGCGCTCTTATAAATATAGGTATTTTTTCCAGGGTTTGAAACCGGGGAAGCGGCCGGCATCGGCATTGCTGCAATGCCGGTACAACATTTTGCATGCATTGATCGGAAACTCGCCGGTGTTATCGTATTTTTACGCCTATGAGCAACGAATTAACTGAATCGAAATCTTTGCCGGTACTGGATAGTGAAGAGATCCGTGTGCTGGGTGCCCTGATGGAAAAATCAAAGGCAACGCCGGAGTATTATCCCATGACCTTAAACGGCCTGACTGCCGCCTGTAATCAAAAAACGGCGCGTTACCCAGTAGTGAATTACGATGAGCAAACCGTTAACCTGATCCTGGACCGGTTGAAGCGGAAAAACCTGGCCGCAACCGTTACGGGGGGCAGCAGCCGGGTGATCAAATACCGGCATACCATTGCACTCAATTATCAGTTTACCCCCGACGAACTGGCGGTATTGTGCCTGCTCTTTCTGAGAGGACCGCTCACACCCGGGGAGATCAACAGCAGCTCCGGCCGATTGTATGAGTTTGACGACCTGGCGGAAGTACAGGTGGTACTGGAAAAACTATCGACCTCGGCCACACCTTATGTGCAGCAGCTTTCCCGGCAACCGGGACAAAAAGAGGCCCGCTATATGCACTTATTTGCCCATGAAGACGTGCTGGAGGCTTACGTTACGGAGCCTGCCGGAATGCCTTCTGCAACGCCCTCCAACAGCCATATTGAAGAACGGTTGCAGGTGGTGGAACAGGAACTGGCTGCATTAAAAGAAGCATTTGAAAAATTGATGAAGGAGTGGACCGGATAACCGGTTACGTTCCTGCATACACCGAAACGAACAGGGCAATCGTTATTAATTGCATTATGATTCCATCGTAACATTGTTGAAGTAGCATACCGGTCACCCTGTTGAATCATCCGGACGCCTGACCACGTTACGTGTAATGGAATAACATCTTGCCATCAACGCCGCCTGCGGATGCTGTAGGCACCGCCCGCCGACTGAAAACTTAGTGTATTTTTTCCCGTCGTCACCGTGTACCGGGTAGTTTTATTCCTTTTTTGATCCCGGACCTCCCATTGGCCTGCGGCCAGACCGGTGAGCAGCACCTGGTACGCCGATCCTGGCGGAATACGGATTGAAAAGTCCTTCCCGATCAATTCCGGGGTATTGCTTACGCTTACCACGCGGTCACCCACTACGATAACCGAGCTGGCCGCTGTTTCATAATAATCCACAGCCAACGGGCGGGCCTCGCCCTCCATTACCTGCAACACGTTCAGGAACCGCTGCCGCCGGTTCTTATTTACCGGTGAAATCATTACCCGGTGTGCCCGGGCCTCGGGCAGTACGGTTGGCGGAGGTTGATACGTATGATCAAACACCTCATGGGTATTTTCACCACTCAGTACTTTTAGTGTGCGTTCCCCCGCTTTTGGCAACAAGGTCGTGACCAGTGTTTTTCCTACAACACCATTCGCCCAGTTCTGAAGTACCAGGTTGCCATGGACCACTTCCGGCTGATGCAGCGTGTTTACCTGCCAGATCTTTTCTGTGCCCGCCTGCGCAGTGGTCATATCATCCGCCAGTATCACTACTGCCGGTACATCCGGCCGCTGCATATTCAGGAAGCAGAACGCCCGGGTATACCGTTCCATTTTTTTACTATACGCACTGGTTAAATCGGCCTGGAAATAACTGAAGGCGGGCGTTTGTTTTGATGGGCCAAAATCTGCCGAGCGCACTTCACCGTTCCTGAACAGGGAGTCTGTTTGTACTTCCACCGGTGTTTTAGGAAACCGTTGGTTAAAACGGGTTCCCCCGTCATTGGCCTCCGTTGCGCCAAACTTTTCACCGGGCTCCACGGCCAGCATCATACTGTGCGCCACCGAACGTTTATTAAAATTAAAATCGTAGGGCGTACCATAAAAGGCATACACACCAATGTCTCCCAATTGCAATCCCCGGTAATACAGCTGGAGCGCACCGGCATCTGAATGCTGATGGTTGGCAAAGTGATATCCGCCGCCTTTTATTTCGGCAATCACATCCCTGCTATCTGCTCCCATATTCCATCCCGTACGGGCAATCATACCGCCCAGTACACGACCAAAGTCGATCGTAAGGGGAAGGGATTGCAGATTGTTTTCCGGCTTCAACGCCGGATCATTCAGCAATAAAAAGAGTACAGGGTTATCCGGCAAACCACCTTCCCGCATAAAAGCATCTTTCAGTACCGGGTCTGCAGCGTAAGCATAATTCAGCAAGGCCGTAAACGTACCCTTCCAGTAATATGGACGGTCCGGCGCTCCGGCAGCCACTCCGTCTCCATCGCGCAATAGTTGTCCATCCGGCAGTCGCATATATTGCCAGTACCGGCGAACGTTCTGAATGTTGGCATCAAAAACCCGCTGCCCGCTCATGCGGTACAGCAGCCAGGCCGCATGCATATCCCAGCGGAAGCGGTAATCGCCGTAAAGGATACCCTGGTTATGCCGCGGCGACTGGTATTCAAATGCGCGCATGGGTACCAGCTGTTCCAGCACCGTGTATGCACAATACCGGTACGGCAGCGGATCTTCATCATACACCGCAATACTCATAGAAAGCAGGTCCCTGCAGAGCTGCGCTTCATTTCCATGTCCGTTTACAATACTCTGCAAAAACGGAGGCCAGCCACATTCCATATCATCAGCCAGCCGGAACAGGTGCCTGCAAAGAATATTTCTTTCTTCGGGTGTCAGCAGATCATAACACCAGTCATATACCAGCGAAGCGGTATAGATGGCACGGCCGATTTCGCGTGTTACATCCAGCAGGTTGCCGAATTCCACATGCGAAAGATAATCCGTCATCAAACGGACGGCCGCCCTTCCGGTTTTTACATCGCCCGTCATTAAACTGTAGAAGGCTTTTGTTTCTGCAGCGGCTTCCAGCGCCGTATTGAACGGCAATTCTGCCTCCGGGTCAAACCGGAATTCGAAAGGAGTCAACGCTTTTTTCTTCACCTGCTCCCAGGCCAGGCGATGCTCTTCCGCATCCAGGTTCTTTTTGATTATGGGAAGCGATTGCCGGTTCACCCAAAGACGCGGATGCCCGGAAGGTGGCAGCACTTTCGGATGATAGTTCCGGGCGCCGAGGGGTACCGCCGGAGGCGTATAGGCGGAAAACTCAATATACTCCAGGCGCACGCCCTCCGGAAGCCATATTTTTATTTCATCGGTAGCCGCAATATCAAATTTCCCGGTTTCCTGCCGCAGCACGTTCCAGGGAACATATACCACCCGGTTGGTTGCGCGGTTGTTCCCAATCTGCAATCTCAGGAATAACGACTCATATTTGGTTTTAGCGTTCTTCAGCAACGCGGCACCCTTTTCGTCGGTTACCGCAAATGTGAACATCCGGTACCGGCTGGCCCTGGGCAGCTTTACGGCATACACAAGATCCGGCGTTGTACGGTTGCCCTTTATAGCTGCGGCAACCCCCTGTTTCAATGCCACGGCTTTTTTGCTGGTCAAACGGCTGTCCGACACTACTTCTGCTGTATTGGAATTGATCTGCGCGGTTGCCGCCTCAAACCGGTAAATGCCGGGAGCCTCTTTGGCTTGTGTTCCTGGTTGCATTCCATGTGCTATATGAAATGGAGCGAGCACCATGAAGATAGCCATACACACGATAAAATGCTGGTAAGGATTGCTGCTGGTTTGCATCTGCTATATGTTGTAAGTCAACGATAGTTTTGTATTTTAGTTATCCGTTTCCCTGGATATGTATCCTTCAAAGATGCACATAAAAGTAACAGGATGTACGATTTGATGCTGATCTTTTCAATCATAAAAAATGAAGACCGCATATATTTCCTTAAGCTTTCAAAACAGGCCGCTGCTTACACCGGTGCTGGCAGCCATTTCCGAAGCACTGTATCATGCAGGGATGAGTCCTTTTGTATTTGTAGACCATTATACTTTTAACACATCCCAGGAGCGAGCCATGATGGCACAGGCCATGAAGGATATTGAACGCTGCGATCTGCTGATTGCGGAAACTTCAGACAAGGCTATCGGCATCGGCGTGGAAGCCGGCTATGCAAAAGCCAAAGGGAAGCCGGTTATTTATCTAAGACAGGATGATGCAGCGCACTCAACCACAGTTGCCGGCATCAGTGATTTTCAGCTCATTTATACAAGCCCCGCAGACCTGAAGCAAAAGCTCGAACAACTGCTGGACCGTATATCTCCCGACTTGCCGCCGGTATCTTAATCCGCCAGTTGCCAGTGTTTGTATTGCGGTTAAGATACGATCCCTATAGCATACATTAACAGCAACAGCAAAAGCCCTTATAGCAATTCATCACGTTAAATCATCAATTCAATGCAGATGAAGGTTTCTGCATTTTACAGCGGTGATAGTTTTGTGTTCTAAACAATCCATCATGTATCGAACTATCTTATTTACCCTGATGACCTTTTCAAGCTTACTGGGTGCTTGTGAAAAAGACAAAACCAATAGCTCCGGCGCCTATGGCGATGGCCCCAGAACACCCGTCCCTGCTGCATTACAGGGTGGCTGGATGTATGGGAACTTTTCCACCACAGAGTATTGGAATCAGAATCCTTCCGAATATATCGGCAATGGTTTCGAATTGGCCATTGCATTTAAATTCAACGCCAACGGCACTTATGAGCAGTACTTTACTTCTAAAACGGTAGCGGGCGGCATTGCCACCTATCACCAGTCGTTTACCAAAGGAACCGTAGAAATCAACGAAGCCAATAAAACCCTGATCACCCATGCCTATTCGGCCCATTATAAACAAAC
Source organism: Niabella pedocola (assembly GCF_021044425.1). Lineage (GTDB taxonomy): Bacteria > Bacteroidota > Bacteroidia > Chitinophagales > Chitinophagaceae > Niabella > Niabella pedocola. The sequence continues at coordinate 857,626 of NZ_JAJNEC010000007.1, forward strand.
CAAAAACGGGAAGACCACGGAGGACAGGGACCTGGCAGCAAAAGAGATCACCAAAACCACGCAATACACGTATGATCCGGGAACAGAGCCCAATGGCACCAAGGTGATCCGTCTTAAAATGAACGGTACTACCGATCCGCTTTCATTCCTGCTGAAATTTTAACCATAATCGTTTACGTTGGGTTCAGGTTTAACGTTCAACGTTTCAGGTTGCGCCCCGTTCCATACCTGGTGTGATCGTTTCATTTTCAAATGCTCAAAACCTGATCTCGTAACTAAGACTAACAAACGCCGCTATTGAGCGCATCCCTGTTTTTATAAATCACAATCAATGAAAAGAATTTATTTTTCCGAACGCCTGCGGATCCTTTTGCTGCTGCTGGGGTTTATACTCCTCATTGCAGTATCCTGTAAAAAAATGTCCCTGAATTCCGGAACCGATGAGGATCCTTATATCCCTGAAGCAGGCAACAGCACCGGGCAAATAACACCCACCGGAGAAGCGCTGGAAACAGCCCTAACCGCCACGATCGGCCCTGCCGGCGGCACCCTGCAATCTGCAGACGGCCAGCTGCGCATCATCATACCTCAGGGAGCGGTTGCATCCGAAAGGACATTCAGCATCCAGCGGATCACCAATACCAATATTGCCGGTACCGGCCAGGCGTATCGCTTATTACCGCATGGTGTTCAATTTTCAAAACCGGTTACACTTTCGTTTGTATATGACACGCTTCTTTTTGAAGGCACAGTCCCGGAAGCCGTAGGTATTGCCTACCAGGATGAAAAAGGCATCTGGTGGGGACAGGGCGCTGTAAAAGATGCAACCGCAAAAACACTATCCGTTAGCACCACTCATTTCAGCGACTGGAGCCTGTTTGAGGCATTCACGCTCTACCCGGTATCAGGCGCAGTAAACCTGGCGCAAGCACTGGACCTGAATGTATACAATAACATGTCGGATGAACTCGCGGTGCCTCCCGTTCCTGGTATGCCCCGCCCTATCGGGCCGCAGCAGGATGTAACGGCACAGTATATTAAAGAGTGGAAACTGGGCGGCGCCGGCACGCTGATACCGAGCGGTTCAGCAGCCGTTTATACAGCCCCCGCAAGCATGCCGGCACGTAACCCGGTGGCCGTTTCTGTAGCGTTGAAGGGTCCGGATGCAACACAATACCTATTGGTATCCAATATTTATATTGGTCCCGAAGGGGTAACTTTCCGGATTGACAACGGCCCATGGCTACATGGTACTATTCCACTGGGTGTTGTACTGGCACAGGGCATACACAACCTGGATGCCGCTGTTGTATCTTCCGGCAGCAATGGTCCGGCGGATGCCGCCTTTAGTTTGAAATGGCGGGGGTATCCATCTGGTGGTCATCTCAACTGGGGTGACTCCATACCCTGGTTCCTTTACCAGCCACCGGGCAATACGGCCTACCAGCAGTTTATTGTGGCCGGCAAGGTCATTACACCCAGCGCAGGAGGCATTGATTTCAGCAGGTATACGGAGACCCCGGGAGGTATAATTGCAGGCAGCTTCACCCTGGAAAGAGCCGGAAAACGCGTGTTAACAGGTACCAGCGCCACCTGGACACCCGTTAAAATAGAAGGCTATTTCCGCACAAAACGAGTGGCGCCATTGTAAGCAACGCAGAATTCCAGTGCGCTCTCCTGGCCGGTAACCGGATTATAATGGATTGCCCGCAGGCCGTTTTCAACGCACGGGCGATAACCGACAGTAACAGTTCCCCGCAACCGGAGTATCAACCAGAGGCCGTATTCAAACATCATAACTTCCCTTCAGGAAATGTGCCGTATGATGTTTGACCACGGCCTCTTTATTATCCGCATCGAGTTTATGAAGGCGCTAGCGAACGGCAGCTGGCTTTAATGCCGATGCTGCCAGCAACAGCCAACAGGTGCCCATATTTGTTCATTGCCCATCTGCTAAAAACGAATCGTCAACACATTGAAAAAAATATGCGCCTGTTTATAATACACCGGTCAATGAATTGTGGTAACATCACCCAGGGGATTCTATGCCCCAGGGCTTTTGCGGCACATCAATATTGCAGTTTTCCAGGTACTTCCTTTGTGGTAACTTTGAGGTTCATAACGATGTGATTTGTCATCTTGAAACCTAGCCGATAAAATATGCAACAAGCCTTAAACAAAACCATGTTCCTGGTGCTGCTCTTGTTTACGCTGGCACTGGGAGCACAGCCGGCCATTGACCTGAGCGGTCTTAAGAAAAACGGAGCCCGGGTGCACACCGATAAAAGTTATATTACGATCCAGTGGCCGGCGGGGAAATCCGGCATGGCAAAAATGATCCTGAACCGCGACCCGACACGCCCGCTCTTCAACAGCATACAGGTAGGTAATGCAAATACATTTACAGAAGTAGTGAAGGACCTCGATCCTGTTTTTATCCTGCGGGAAGGCAAGCGAACCCTGAGCCCTTCGAGCGGTGGCTGGGATGTTTTTTTTGACAAAGTGCCTACCCGGCCGTATACCACGAGTTTGATGGCCTTCACCAACCGCCATGGTTCGGTAGCCAGCGATGGATCACGGACCATTGTAAAGATCGGAACACTAAAAGCGGCTTCCTTTTCCGGTCATTTAGAGATCACCATTTACAATGGAAGTGCACTGTTTAATATTGCCGCGGTGATTTCCACGGCAAAGGATTCAACTGCCATTTTATATGATGCTGGGCTGGTTCATAAAAAGGATATCTGGAAGGCCATTGCCTGGACCGATGTAAATGACCGGATGCAATACCGGGAAACCGGCTTGCAGGATACCGCGCAAAACCTGGAAGTAAAATACCGGACGATTATTGGTCACACCGCTACCGGCAGTTGTGCCGTATTTCCTGCACCGCATCAGTATTTTTATCCGCTTGATGAAGCCTTTAATTTAAAATTCACCTGGGAGGGCCGCAACTATTTAAACATGGTGCCGGGTTTCGGAATCGGTATCCGGCAGGATCCGATGGGTGACCGCCGTTATGTACCCTGGTTTAATGCACCACCCGGCACTTTTCAACGACTTAACTTTTTTTGCCTGGTAAGCGCAGACCGGCCCGCAGCCACGTTGGATGCCGTAAAGCAGTTTACCAACAATGATCGTTTTGTTGCCCTGCCTGGTTATAAAACCATGGCCAGCCATTTTCACAACGAATTCATTACACAGGTGGCGTTGAGCGGAAAGCCGGTTCCGGAAAAACCGGAATTCAAAACAGTATTAAAAGGCGCCGGGATCGATATTGTAAAGCTGGCCGAATTTCATGGTGTAGGCCATCCCAAAGGGCCGGATTCCGTCCGGCTCAGGGAACTGCATGCATTGTTTGAGCAAACAAAGCGGCTTTCAGACACCGGTTTCCTGCTGCTTCCCGGTGAAGAGGTCAATAATTTTTATGGAGGTCACTGGCTGGCATTGTTCCCCAAACCGGTGTACTGGATCATGTCAAAAAAACCAGGCACGCCGTTTCTTTCCAAAGACCCGTTATATGGTGATGTATATCATGTGAGCAGCAAAGAAGAAATGCTTCATCTCCTGGAGCAGGAGCAGGGCCTTGCCTGGGTAGCCCATGCCCGCACCAAAGCATCAACAGGGTACCCGGATCAATACCGCGAAGCAGACTTTTTTAAATCGGGCACCTACCTGGGCGCTGCCTGGAAGGCAATACCCGCCGACCTTTCATGGGTAACCCTCAGCAAGCGGGTCCTTCATCTTATGGACGACATGGCCAACTGGGGATTGAAAAAATACGTATTGGGCGAGTCCGACATTTTTACCATTACCCAGCAAAACGAGATGTATGCACATCTGAACGTTAATTATCTTCAACTAAAAAAACTTCCCCGGTATGATGAGGGTTGGCAACCTGTTCTGGATGCCTTGCGCAACGGGCGCTTTTTTGTATCCACCGGTGAAGTACTCATCCCGGCCTTTAGCATTAACGGAAAGCAAGCCGGTGATACGTTAACACCGGCAGCATCGGGTAAGGCAACAATTACCATCCAGCTTAGCTGGACCTTCCCGCTCCGGCACGCGGAAATCGTTTCGGGGGATGGGAAACAGGTTTTTCGCACCCCTGTCCCCTTAAACCATACCCTGCCCTTTGGCAAACAAACCTTCCGCTGGCCGGTAGCGCTTGGTAACCGGAAATGGGTACGCGTGGAAGTATGGGATGTTGCGGCCAACGGTGCCTTTACGCAGCCTGTGTGGCTGCAATAGAACAAAGACCCCGTGCATCACCCCAGCGTTACAATGAGCCGGACCCACAAAAAGCGAGGCACTACCTGCCCGTTTGGCGAATGACCCGGAACAGGTTTTTAAACGTGGTAATGTTTGCCGACGCACCATCGGAATAGGGCTTGCGGCCATAATAGGCCCGGATAAACTCTCCGGTACTGATCCATGTTGTTTCGAGTACCCCCTGCATACGGCCTGCAAGCGTTTGGGCAAATTCCGCCCGGGTACCATCTTTACGGGCTGCATAGATCTGTTCCAGCTGTGCCAGGGCCGATGCTGTATCTGCGCAGGCGCTGGCCAGTACATCAAAGCCTTTGATGGCAAAATACGCCGGTGTGGGCGGGGCATTTTCGTATTTCCAATCCGTGATCATGATATCCTTCGGGATCATGTCTATAGCCCGGTGTGTATTGTTCATACTTGCCTGCCATCCCAGCAGGTTGGTAGTTTTTCCATCGATCAGGCGATCGCTCCACATCCACATGCGGCATTTTTTTTCCTCCAGGTGGGCATGTAATTTCCGGATGTATTCCGCCAGGATCTCGGCCTTATCCCGTCCGCCGCAGCGGGGGCATTTATCATAGCCAATGATCCAGGCTTCATCCAGTCCTACATGAAAGTCGGCAGCACCACACACGTCAATCAGTTCATCCATCAGCGGAAAAATAATCTTTAACAGATCCGGATGTGCCGGGCAGAGGCTTTTATGATAAAAGTCGTACCAGTTCCCATACTTCCAGGGTACGGGTGGATTCAGGTCCGGCGATTCGTCGAACTGCGGATATTTTGCCAGCAACGGTAGCAGCTCGGTTTGTTCCGACTGATGGCCCAGCAGGTTCATCATGGGCACCAGCCGGATACCTGCATCCTTACAGGCCCGTACGATCTGCTGCATTTCGGCTTTTGACAGCGCACCTGTTGCAGCAAGCTCAGGATGCGATTCAAACTGGTACCACCATTCAATCCGCAATGCCAATGTGTTAACCCCTTCCGCCGGCAGGGCCTCTCTTATAAAACGGCAGAGCAGTTCCACATCCGCCCGCTGCGGTATATTCAGCATCAGTCCTCTTACAGGCAGTTGCTTCCAGGGAAAATCCTTATACGTTTGGGCAATGGCCCTGCATCCTAAAAGCAGGCCTGCATTCAGGATGCAGGCCACTATTAATAAACGTTTTATTTTTTTCATTACGATCCTTACTCGGTTATAATTTTCCGTACCCGCTGGTTATTGCGATCCAGTACATACACCACCCCATTTTTATCAACAGCCACACCCGTGGGTGCATAGAACAATGCGGCACTGCCCGTGCCATCGGCAAAACCGGCAGTACCTCCGCCGATATAAGTGCTTACCTCCCAGGTACCGGCTGCTATGCGGCGGATACATTGGTTGCTGTTGCTGCCCGATCCGTCCCAGGTACCGTTGCCGGCTATATAAAGGTTATTCGCTTTGTCTACCGTAATGGCCCAGGGAAGCTCAAATTTTGCAGTAGTACCCGCTCCGTTCACCAGGCCTGTAACGCCCGGCTGACCGGCGATCAGCGTGGGTTCCCAGGTATCCGCATTCAGCTTCCAGATCACCGATTTTCCATGTTCCACCACATAGAGGTTGCCCTGCTGATCGACCGTTACATCCGAAGGGTAATTAAATCCTTTTGCAATGTCTTTTGTGCTGCCGTCAGGATTTACCTGTACAATAGCACCGGAAGAAGTATTGGCGTAATATACCATGCCGTTGCGTTTATCAATACCCAGCCCCCAGGCCTCACCCCAGCAAATCCTCGTAGTGGTTCCGTCTGGTGTGATCCGGCGTACCGTCCAGGCTTCCGGATCGGATACATAAATATTACCGCTGGTTGGATCGGCAACCACATCAAACGGCAGGTAGAACTCGGCTTCCTCACCTTTACCTTCCTTATATCCATAATTACCATTACCAGCAACGGATGTAACCGTTCCATCCGGAGCAATTTTGCGCACGCGCCGGTTACCGGCATCCGCTACAAACAGATTCCCGTTGGCATCCACATCCAGTCCGCAGCGTGCATTAAAGTTGAAGGAAGCCAGCCGTCCAACACCATCGGCAAACCCGGCAGTACCGGTGCCTGCCAGTGTAGATACCACCGAAGAAGGCAGGTAATTAAACGCTGTTTTGCTGGCTACGGAGCGGCCATTAATGGTAACCTCTATTTTTCCGCTGCCTGCTTTCTGCGGAATCACGATCAGGATGCGGTCTTCCACAACGCCCTCCACATAAGCCTTTACACCATTTACCGTTACACTTACCTCATCGAGCCGTTTACTGAAATTGGTTCCATAAAGCAATACTTCCGTGCCGGCACCTCCGGATGCGGGGGTAAATTGATCAACTGTAATAGGCGTATTACCGTTATGCTCAAATGTTTTTTCTTTTTTACAGGCGGCAGCCATTATGATCAGCCATACTACCAGGCCTTTTATAATCGGTTTCATATCTATTATTTTTGGTTCAATAAAATTACCAGCCGGGGTTCTGCTTAAATTCCGGATTACGTCCGCTTACCTTATCAATTTCGGCCTGCGGTATGGGCAACCAGTAATTTTTACCGGCATCAAATACCCGCTTTTCAAGCACGGGGTATGTATAAGTGGTATTACCGGAACCGCTTACCGCCACTCCATGTACGTCTTTATTATCGGTTACTGCTGCAATCTTCCAGCGGCGTACATCCCAGAACCGGTGGTCTTCCAAAGCCAGCTCAATCCTGCGCTCGTGCCGGATCGCCTCGCGCAGCCCATCCTGCGCACTGCCGTTATAGTCGGGCATACCTACCCGGCGGCGCACGGCGTTGAGTGCATTGCGGCTTTCCACGGTGGCTGCGCCGGCTTCATTGAGCGCTTCGGCATAGTTCAGGTACAGCTCTGCCGTACGGATCAATACCCATTTGCGGTCGGCTGCGCCGGTATTGGTAAACAGGTTCACCGATTCCAGCAGGAATTTACGCGGCCAGTAGTTAGCAGATATTTGTCCGGACCGGGGCACATCGGCTCCGTTCGGATCCAGCGTGCGCCCCTTCCAGGTAGCTCCCGGATACAGGATGGTAGCGTAAAAACGGGCGTCCCTGCCTTCATACGGCTTTTGTGGATTATATCCTGAAGCCGCATCTTTAATGGATAAGCCGGTCTGTTTCATTTCATAATCATCCACTAATTCCTGCAGCGGGTTGATATTGCCATACCCGTTCGATCCCCGGGGATTCATTTCCTGGTCGATACCGCCGTCTCGGTAGGCACCGGGTGCCGGACGGCTCCAGATCACTTCCCGGTTCAGGTACTGGGTAAAGATCTCGCCATAGTTGCTGTGCAATGTATACCCGTTACTTAAAGCAGAATCCAGGGCCACTTTTCCGGCCAGGGCCGCCTGCGTCCAGCGGTTGCGGTCGCTGGCCGGGTTAAACAGCGGGCTTGCATAAAACAATAATATCCGGCTGCGTAAGGCCAGTACCACCATCTTTGAAACGCGCCCCCAGTTTGCCGGCCGCTCTGCATAGGTAAGCGGCAACAGGTTCTCGGCTTCCTGCAGATCTTTAAGAATACTGGCCGTAACCTCATCGATCGTATTGCGTTTATAAAAGATATTATCGGGATTTTCAAAAGGGTTCTCTTCTTTCAGAATCAGCGGTACGCCGCCCCAGCGGATCATCAGTTCAAAATAATAAAAGGCACGCAGCGTCAGCGCTTCCCCGCGGAGGCGGTTACGACGTTCGGGATAGTTTACATCCTCCGGCACCAGCTCAAAATTTCCCAGGAAGATATTGCAGGCCCGTATCTTGGCATAAAAGCCGCTCCACTGATCCGCCAGCGGAAAATTAGAAGGGCTCATTGCCCCGGTATTAAAATTGCCGGCATCCGGATAGGAAACCGAATTGTCGGCCGCCTGGTTGGTTTCATCCGTAGCGCTGCTCAGCATCCAGGGAGATGCCGGTTTAAAAATATTGGGCAGGTTGTCGTAGATCACATTTACAAACTTCTCTGCATTTTCAATATTGTTGAATACCTCTTTGCCGGTGATCAGATCGCTGGGTTTGCGATCCAGGTAGTTTTTGCTGCAGGCTGCTCCCAGCAGCAACACCGTAAACAAAAGGAAGTTTTTTATGAATGTCATTTTCATTGTTATCAATTAACTCAGGAATTAAAAATTGATGGTAACGCCCGCATTGTAGATGCGCATAATGGGATACGGCTGCCAGCCCCAGCGGCCGCCGGTATTCGATTCCGGATCGATGCCCAGGTCTTTTACATTATCCCAGGAGATGAGGTTCATACCGTTTACATAGATACGGGCCGTTTTGATACCTACGCGGCTCAGCCAGTATCGTGGCAGCTGGTAACCGATCTCCATATTCTTTAGTTTTATGTAATCTGTTTTACGTACCCAGTAAGTGGAACTGATAAAGTTATTGGCCATATTGCTCTCCGACAGGTGCAGGGCCGGGAACGTAGCATTGGCGGCGTTTTCCGGCGTCCATCGGTCGAGGTGAATGGGCCGGTAACTGCCCCGGTAATTAAAGATCAGCTGGGAGGAATACATCTGCCGTCCGCCCAGTGCGCCCTGAAACAGTACACTAATGTCGAAGCCTTTATAGTTAATACCGAAACTGGCACCAAAATAACTGGTAGGTACATTGAGCATGGGGATCATTACCCGGTCGGCCTCGTTGATAATGTTGTTGCCGTCGATGTCTTTATACTTGATGTCGCCGGGAATCACCGGCGCAAAATTCTGTACCGGGCTGCTGGCTATTTCCTCCTTACTTTGAAACAGGCCCTCTGCAATATACCCCAGGTCGTACCCTATGGGACGCCCTACGATGCTTTGATACGGATAGGCCAGTTTGGGCTCATCCATTTCCAGTATCTTATTTTTTACATACTGGTAATTGATTTTTGTAAAAGCACCTACCCCGCCAATGCGGGTATTCAGGTTCGCTTCCACTTCAAATCCCCGGTTCACAATACGCCCCAGGTTGCGGTTCAGCGCCGCAGTAATACCCAGGTAAGAGGGTACGGACCCGGCGTAGGTAAGAATATCCGTGCGCATTTCCCGGAACAGGTCGGCATTGATTTTCAGCCGGTCCTTAAAAAAACCGGTTTCAAATCCCAGGTTGGTCTTGGCTGCTTTTTCCCAGGTGATGGCCGTGTTACCGATCCGGTTCTCTACATAGCCTTCATTCCAGCTGCCGGGATTGCCAAAGGTAAAGCCGCCGCCGCGGGCATAATCAGAAATATAGAGCCAGCGTCCGCTACCCACCATATCGTTACCCACATAACCATGGGAGAAACGCATCTTCAAAAAACTAAGGGCGCCGCCACTGTGCATGAACGGCTCATTGGTAATGACCCAGGCCCCGGACAGGGCAGGGAAAAAACCGTACCGTTTGCCGGGAGGAAAATTCTCCGATCCGTTGTACCCGGCGTTAAACTCCAGGTAATATTTTTTATCATAGTTATACGCCACCCGGCCCACATAGCCCTGGTATACACGCGGCAGATCGCCCAGCTGTGAGCGGTAATTACGGTTGAACAGCAGCAGGCTGCTCCAGCTGTGTTTTCCAAAATCACGGTCGTACATCAGCTTCAGATCGTAATAATAATACCGCTGCCCGCTGGCAAAACCGGAGCGTTGTAAACTGGTGGCAATGCGATGCTGCGTGTAAGTACCTGTACCGGTACCGGGTATACTTTTATAACGGTACGAGTCGAAGTTCTGGTCCAGTGCAAAATTGATGTCGCCATAATTTTCAAACGTAAACAACCCTTTTATTTTCAGCCCCGGCGTAATAAAATCCAGCTTGCGTGAGAGCGCAACACTTCCGTTAGTACTATGCCAGTACGCATCCAGGTAACCATTATGCGTAAGGATTCCGTAAGGGTTGGAAAAATCTTCCCGCATATTGCCGGAAGCAATGCTGCCGTTTGGATTGAGTACCGGGGTAAGATTGTTGGTCATCTGCGACAGCAATACCCAGAAGAATTCAAAACTTGCCCTGTCCTGTGAGGGCGTGGTGCGGTTCTCCAGGCGCGAAGCCAGGTCCACCTGCAGATCGGTATGCTTATCCAGTGTTACATCTACATTCGACCGGAAATTAAATCGGTCGTATTTATATTTTACTCCGTAAACATTTTCATCCGTCCGGTTATATAGCGGCTCCTGCCGCAGGTAAGAACCCGATACAAAATATTTTACGTAAGGTGATCCCCCGCTGATATTAAAGTTGGCTGTTTTTTGCGGCGAGCGGTCGCGGATGAGTACCTTATACCAATCCACATCCGGATAGTCGTAGGGCTTTAGCCCGGTGCGAAAGTACTCCAGCTCCTGCTCCGTCCATACCGGCAACAGGCCGTCATTGCGGGCCGCTTCGTTCTGAAGTTTCCCGGTTTCATAAGAGTTGAGAAAACGCGGAAAATTGGTGGGTTGCTGCTGGGCATACTGGAAATTGGCCTGTATGTTGGGCGGTCCGTTGATCCCCCTCCGGGTGGTTACAAGGATGATGCCGTTGGCCCCCTGGATACCGTAAAGCGCGGTAGAAGAAGCATCTTTCAGGATGGATACGGATTCAATTTCGTTGGCATCCAGTTGCCCCAGGTTGGCATCGCCGCGCGGCAATCCATCAATCACGATCAACGGGTTAGTGGCCCCGATGGTGTTAATGCCCCTGATAAACAACTGGGAATAATCATCGCCCGGGCGACCCGAACGTTGTACGGTGATGAGTCCTGGCAACCGTCCGGCCAGTGCATTGGTAAGATTGGCCACAGGACTTTGTTTCAGCTCCTTTGTCTGAATACTGGATACAGCACCGGTAACGCTTTGCCGGGTTTGTTTCTGCCCGTAGGCCATTACCACCACTTCTCCCATGGCTGTTTCCGCCAGTTGCAGCACCACGCTGAGTGGTTGCCCGTTCTCTACCCGTAGCTCCTGGGCCAGGTACCCTATTGCAGACACACGGATGGTTGCCGGCAATCTTTTGGCACTCAGCCGGAACTGTCCCTCAGCATCGGTCATTGTAGAGCTACCTTCCCCGTTGAGTACCTGTACGGTTACATTGGCCAGCCCTTTTTGCAAGGAATCGGTGACCCGCCCGTTGATCTCGCTCCGGATGGAAGTTGGGACCGGTGCAACCGGCGGCGCGGTGCCGGCAGGTTTCTTCTTAATGATCACCATTTTGTTCTTCAGCTGATAGGTCAGCGGCAGCCCACTGAGCAGCTCCTTTAAAGCGGCCTCCAGCGACAGCCCCTGGATATTGGCTTCAGCTACCTTCAGCCCCCGCACATCTTCAACCCGGTAAATAAAATCGGCATTGCTTTGTTTCTGCAACGTGTAAAACACTTCCGTAAGCAGCAGGTTGCGCCCTTTTACCGACACTGTTTGTGCATTACCGGAACTATGTACCAGCAGCAGCATCCACATCCATAACACCGGAAGACCCCGGAAAACAATCGTTGGCGCCCATCGTTTACGAGCCGGGCGGCCCATTTTTCTTATACGCATTTTTTATCGTTGGTTTATGAATAAGCAAACGTATCCCCATAGCCATTGCTGGCTTTTTTTTATGCTGTACCGGTAACAAAGCAATCGCCGTGCTAGTCCGTTATCAGCAATGTCCTCCCCCTTATACTGTAGTTGAAATGTTCAAACTCCTTCAAATAATCAAGCAACTCCTGCAGTCCTTTCGACCGGGTATAGCGTACCCAAAACGCCTGATCGCTCAGGTGGGCCTGTATGCGCACATCTACATCGTACCATCTGCTGATGTGTTGCAGCATTTGCCGCAGGTTCATATTATCAAACAAAAAATAACCGTCTACCCAGGCCAGGGCCTGCTCCGCATTTACCGACCTTACCTTTATGGCGGCACCCTGTTGCAGCGAGGCCTCCTGGTTCGGTCGTAACAGGCGCTTTTCAGTGGTGCTGGCCACTTCTACCGCACCTTCTGCCAGGGTGATCTTTGCCCCCGGATCCTGTGCATAGGCCTGCACGTTAAACCGGGTTCCCTTTACCGTTACATCACCTGTTTGCAGCTTTACCACAAAGGGCCAACCGGCATTCTTTGCCACTTCAAAATAGGCTTCTCCTTTCAATTCCACGTGCCGTTCCTTTTCATTAAACTGCATGGGGTAGATCAGCGCCGACTCCGCATTCAGCCAAACCTTTGTTCCATCCGGCAATACAATGCGGTATTGTCCGCCCCGGGGCGTTTGGAGGGTAGCAAAAGAAGCGCTGCCCCTGGGCGCCAGTGCCTCCCCATCTTCATATTGTACTCCACCGGTATCTACACGAATTCCTGTTTGTTTTTCGCTGAGCGCAAGACTTTTACCGGTAGACAAGACCAGGGTGGCTCTGTTGCCTCCTGGGGCAATACCGGCCTGCCGGGCCACCAGTGGCGGGTTGTTTTGATGACGGTAGGCGCGCATTAAAAAGAACCCACTGAACACCACCAACAGTACCGATGCGGCCACTGCTATCCTTCTTAAGCGTACCAGGCGCGGCCGGCGCAGCTGCTGTAGCAGCCGACGATGTATCTTGTCTGGATCAAAGGCCGCCCCCGGGTCTGCATCTGCCGCCATTACCGGCTGATCAAAATGCCCCGAGATCAGTTCCTGCAGTACCGTATCCCCTTCGCTGGTTTCAAAATAACTCAGCAGCAATTCCGCCTCTTCACGGGAGCATTTGCCCCCGAGGAACCGTTGATAGAGTTGTTCGATTTCCGCGTTCAATACGATCTGTTTATTATATATTCAATTGAAAAGAAAAAAGTCTATGCTCGTTTGAAAAAAAATTTTCGCCGGCATACATATGTTTACTCGCACCAGATGGTTACCAGCAACAGGCAAAGGGGAGGAATGGTTTTATAATTGGTGAGTTCCTGGCGGATGGTGCGCATGGATTTGGCCATGTGATCTTTAATGGTGCCCAGGGAAACATTGGTTTCCCGGGCCGCTTCCTCATAGGTTTTACCTTCCATTTTTATGAGCAGGAACACTTTTTTGCGCTGCGGCGGCAGTTTATCGATGATCTCGTTCAGGATCGTACTGGTTTCCAGGAAGCTCATATGTTCACCTACAGGGTCATAACAGGCGGTGGCGGAGCGAACCAGCAATTGCTTATAGCGCTGTTCGCGGATGGCCCTTCGATAAAAATTGATGGTAGTGCTTTTGGCGATGCGGAGCAGTATGGCCTGTACGGGTACTTCCGGGCTGATGGTATGCCGGTTTTGCCAAAGCTGCAAAAATACTTCCTGCACCAGCTCTTCGCAATGTTCGTGCACTTTTACCAGGCTCTGTATGCGCCGGTATACAATGGTGGCATACCGGAAATAAAGCCGGGAAAAGGCGGTATGGTCACCTTCCTTTAATTGCACGAGTAAATCCGAGTCTGGCAAATTCATCATTGGCATTTGGGATCATTGGGGTAAAGATAATTATTTCCGCCAAACAGGAACAAATATCGGAAAATCCTGAAACCTGTTTAAAAACAGATCTCCGGGACGCAATTTCAGGTTTTTCTTTTGCTCACTGATTTCACGGATGCGCACAGATTCTTAAAACTTTTCCGTGAACATCTCGATGATCTGTGAGCAATAGTTCCTAAGTATGCAAAAAACCGGCTTCCGTATGTTTCCATACAAAAGCCGGTTATAAAACGTCCAAAATACGTTACTTATACGCTATGGTTTTTTATCCCACCAAACCTTGGACAAAAAGGAATCCCCCTGCTGCATCCGCGCCACGGCTTCCTTATAATGCGCATTATTCAATTGCGCTTCGTCTGATGAATAAATGCCCCGCCGGGGGATTTGCCCGTTCGTTGAACCAGGATTGGGACCCGGCGTTAGTACCGGATACCCGGTACGCCGCCATTCTGCAAAAGCTTCCATATTCCGGCCAAACAGATGGATCCATTTTTGTGTGGCAATTTTTTCCATCTTCTGTGCGTCGGTAAGACCGTCGAAACTTAATACGGTGCTTACATAATCGTTGGGCACGGTATTGAGATTATATGGTGCAAGCGCAAAAGCTGCCTTTACCCCTTCCAAAAAGAAATTGTAAGCATCCCCGTTGTTGGCGCCCCAACCCAATAATGCGGCCTCGGCCTTGTAAAAACATATATCGGAATAGGTGAGCGCATAACTGGGTATGGGCGTAAACGTTTGACTGAAGTAGGTATTACGGCTGGCCGTGGAGTAATTGGCGCGGATCAGCTGCGACAACTGGTTATCGGTAAGGGCTACCCCAATGCCCTGGTAAACCGGGTTCCCATTAATGGTAACGGGCTGAGCCAATAACGGCAGCCGGGGATCATTATAGCCTTTCAGTTTATCAACGAGCGTATTGGCCAGGTAACGCAGGTCGGCAGAGCCGGTTACGAACTGCCGTAAAATGGGGTTGTAATTTTCAGCCTGTGCATTGTTATACGTAGGCACGGCGGCGTTGTCGGCATTACTGCCCAAAAGTCCCAGTGAAGAGGTCATTGCCGCCTGCACGGTTTGCTGCGCCAGTGTCGCATTGGCATAGCGGATCCGCAAGCCCAGTCTTAGTTTTAATGAATTACCAAACTTTTTCCATTTATCAATATTGCCGTTATAAAAGAAATCAGCAGTGCCGTAAGATTGGTCTCCGGTAGTGAGTTTTGCCAGGGCGGCATCCACACGCTGGATCAGCAGTGGGTAAATGTCTTCCTGCTTGTCAAACTTCGGCGTCCGGTTAATGACTGCATCGGATGTGGTTACTTCCGAAAAAGGAATATCCCCAAACAGGTCGGTAAGACGCTGGTAAAGGTATACTTCGTACAATTCTGCAATCGCCCATTTCGAACGCCCGGCAGGATCATTTTCCAGTCCGGTCAGCTCTTCTTTAATACGGATGATATTGCGCAATAAGGTATAGTGTTGCGACCAGATCAGGTCTTCCGGTCCTTCGAAATACCGGGAAACCGGCACCACGGGTCCGCCCGCCCAATGTTGCACCCAGGAGCCCATTTTGGTATCGGGCAGCTCACCGGATTCCTGGAAGGTTCCATCCCGTAATATACGGGCAAAAAGCAGCCCCGGATCTACAGAAACCACGGAGGTAGGTGGTGTATTGATCTTTTCAAAATCCTTTGTACAGGCGCCCATGGTTGCAGCCAATGCGAGG
Source organism: Niabella pedocola (assembly GCF_021044425.1). Lineage (GTDB taxonomy): Bacteria > Bacteroidota > Bacteroidia > Chitinophagales > Chitinophagaceae > Niabella > Niabella pedocola. The sequence continues at coordinate 873,070 of NZ_JAJNEC010000007.1, forward strand.
CCCGCTATAATATGTATATTTAATAATCGCTTTTTCATGACTGATCAGAATTTAAAATGCAAGGGATAAGTTGATACCAAGATTGCGCATCATCGGCAGTGAGGTGGATTCAATACCAATGGAGGAATTGTTTACGTTAAAGGCGGCGGTTTCCGGAGAAAAACCATCCGTCTTCCGTTGAAAGTAAAACAGGTTGCGGCCGTAAACGCCCAGCTTTGCCGATTTGATCACCCCGGTGGGCAACCAGTTTTTGGGTAACTGGTATGCAAGGCTGATCTCCCGCATCGCCACATAACTCATATCGTTGATCATCTCTTCCGACACCATTACCTCCTTATCGCTGGCCACCATGTTCCAGTAATCCTGCGCCTTTACAGGAATATTATTTTTTTGTCCGCTGCTTACCCAAGCTCCATTACCGTCTTTTGTGGCAATATATCCATCCGCGATATAAGATCCATCTCTTCCCGGAACAGTTTTATTGGTAACCCCGTAAATGATCTCTTCCCGGTTCGACTGCGAAAAGATAACGCCGCCCTGGCGGATGTCTACCAGCGCATAAAGGCTAAAGCTCCTGTACTTCCAGGTGTTGCCAAACCCGCCCAGCCAATCGGGCTGTGCATTGCCCAGTTCCGTTTCTACACGGCCGCTGGTGCGCAGCGGTAATCCGGTTGCCGGGTCAATCAAACGATTGCCGTCGGCATCCCTGATCCAGGCAAACTGTGTGCCGATCAGTTGTCCGAATGGTTTGCCAACTTCTGCTACCACATTAATGCCGCGGTCCGTTGCCAATAAGAAGGTTTCCACACCGGGATACAGCGATTCCACTTTATTCTGATTCCGGTTGAAATTAAAGACCGTATTCCATTCAAACCCGGAAGCACTGCGAACCGGCGTTGCGGTTAACACAAATTCGATGCCCCTATTGCTGATCTCCCCGGCGTTGATCCGGTTCTTTGTATACAAACTGGAAGGCGCAATGGGAACATCCAGGATCTGGTTTTTTGTGCTGGCCTGATAATAAGTAAAGGACAATCCCAGCCTGTTTTTGAGAAACCGAAGATCGGCACCTGCTTCAATGGAAGTGGTCAGCTCATTCTTCAGGTTCGGATCCGGGATCACATCCGTATAAGATGCCATGGGTACGCCCCCGTGTGTATACTGGTTGAGGCTATATGTACCCGTTAACTGATACGGGTTGCCCGAGCTGCCGGCCTGTGCCCACGAAGCTCTTAGTTTTATATAGGAGAGTGCATCCGATTTAATATTTGCCAGGTCTGATAAAATCAAACTGGAGCTGATGGAGGGATAGAAAAAGGAATTATTGTCTTTGGACAACGTAGAGGACCAGTCGTTGCGCGCAGAGAAATCAATAAACCAGTAATTTCGGAATCCGAACTGACCCGACATATAGGCCGAATTGATCTGGGATTGGCTTAAATCGAATAGATAGGAATTAACCGAGGTGTTGTTGATCACATACAGATTGGGTACGATAAACGTGCTACCGGTATTGCCGGTAAGCCGCAGGTAACGGCTCTGATGACTCCCTCCCAGGTTTACGCCCAGGTTCATATCTTTTCCCAACGAAAAACTGGAGCTGGCCAGGAAGTCGAAATTGTTTTCGCGCACGCGGATCACCTCCTCCCGCATATCTCCTTTTTTATTCAGGCTCTGGTAGGTATTGATGGGCCGGTAACGGAAACGCTGATCGGTATAAAAATCTGTTCCACCGGTTGCCATTAATTTTAGCCAGGGCAATACTTCATACGTTAGTCTTAACATACCGATGATGCGATCCCTGCGGTCTTCGTTATGATTTTCATTGATGGTCCAAAAGGGGTTCCCCGTAGAACTGTTGGTGGCATAGGTTTTTTCCAACCCGGCATACACACCCGAAAACCCAAGTTGTTTTGCCACTTCTTCATCGGTCCATTTATAATTAGACATAATGGAATTACCCAGGCTTCTTGGTTGACTGATCAACAGATAAGCGGGGTTATCTGCAGCATCTGAAAGCGTGGGACGGTTCTGGGCTTTCTGCATGATATAATTTACTTTACCATCAAGGGTTACCCCCGGCCAAAGCTTGGCCTGTGTTCTGAGTCCAAAATTATTCCGGTTGAGATCATTGGTTGGAATGTATCCGTTCACATTGGTATTGGCATAGGAAAACCGGTAGTTGATCTTCTCGCTGCCGCCATCAACGCTCAGGTTATTGACCAGTTGCTTTTCCGGTTGGAAAAAACTGCCATAGGTATCGGGCTCCGGTGTCAGCTGAAGCACATGGCCGTATTGATCTTCATACGTCTGCCCGTCCATTCTTGCGCCCCAGGAGGCGCGGGTGGTCCGGTCGCGCCCGGCGCTCATTTTGGGTATGCCCTGGTAATTATTTGCCCGGGCATCGGCCATGGAAACGATGGTGCCATCCGACTTCCGGAAATGGGTAAAATCACCATTGAGCCCCTGCGCATATTCGTTCTGAAAATCGGGTAATACCAGGGCATTGCCTACAGAATAGTCAACATTATAGTTTACATTGATCTTGCCCGCCTTGCCGGATTTCGTGGTAATTAAAATAACCCCATTGCTTCCCCGCTGGCCATACAGTGCAGCGGCATTGGGCCCTTTCAGTACCGACATAGTTTCGATATCATCCGGGTTAATGTTCCCGATGCCATCACCATAATCGGTTCCACCCGTTTGGCTGGCAGCTCCGATATTCTGATTGTCGATCGGCACTCCATCCACTACATACAGGGGCTGACTGTTACCAATAAGCGAATTATTACCGCGAATGACCACTTTAGCAGAACCACCCGCCCCGGATGCAGCCCGGGAAACCTGAACCCCCGATACCTTACCCGATAACGCATTGGACACATTGGCTTCTTTTCCCTGGGTCAGTTCATCTCCTTTTAACTCTGCCACGGTGTATCCCAGGGCCCGCTTTTCCCGCTTAATGCCCAGGGCGGTTACCACTACCTCACTCAGCTGGGCCCTTTCAGTTTCCAACGATACGGTAAGCGCCAGCCGGTCATTTGCCGCTACGTTGTAACCAGTGAGTTGCTTGGGTTTAAATCCTACGGAACTGAAGTTGATGCTATACCCGGTACCCTGCGGAACGGCTGTAATTAAAAAATTACCGCCGGCATCTGTTGCGGTGGTCTTATTAAAACCATTGGCACCATTCGACAACACAACGGTAACACCCTGTAACGGCTGATTTGCTTCATCTCTTACTACACCGTTAATGATTGCTGTGTTTTGGGCAAACAACGCAAAATTGATACACAGAAGCAGCAATACTCCGGAAATACGTGCTACAACGGGAAGCCAGCTGTCGTTTGCCTTAAACAGTAATATGGGCTGCAATAGCCGCTCCCATGCTGATAATTTTCTCATAACTCGAAATTTCAATTGATGGATTTTATTGTTTAGATATCTGGATATTTATTTTGTGTAAATAATTTATCTCCCGGATCATATCTTCATAAACCCGGTCCGACTTTTTAAAAGATCCGCTGTAAAAGCGGTTTGCCAGTTGGCCCGCCGGTACCTGCAATCGTAAATGATAATTATTTTCCAAGATCTGCACCACCTTCTCCAGGGCCATATTTTTAAACGTAAGGGTGGTACCATCGTCGCGGAAAGATTCCCCGCGGTCAAAATCCGTCTGACGGTCTTTCGACTCCGATACAATCTGCAGGCTAACCGGATTGATCTCTATCTCCCTGTTGGGTGTCAGCTCCAGGTGTACCGGCTTTTCGATTTCTTTTTCACCGCCTGTAATTTTAATTTTCCCCTCCAGTAACCGGATCCTGGTGCGGGTGCTGCCCGACAATTCATCCACGATAAACACCGTGCCCAGCGCGGTAGTGACCAGGTTTTTTGAGTATACATTAAACGGCAGGGCTTTATTTTTAGCCACGGTAAACTGTGCTTTGCCTTTTAGCCAGAAATCGCGGCTGTTCCGCCCCCTGAAGTTTTCGGGGAAACGGATCTCGGAGCCGGGATATAGCCGGATTTCAGAACCATCTGCCGCTTTTATAGGCAGCACATCCTTACTGGTGTTACTATAGTACCGCATTTGAGAAGGGTGAGCGGCCTGCGGTTGCTTTTGCGCCAGCATAGGTTTCACAGCCGGTTCAGGGCCGGTAACGAGCCATGTAAGAAATACCACACCGATCATTGCCGCAGCGGCGGCACCGTATAGCAGGTACCGGGTATTGCGCCGCCGGCGCTCATAATGGTTTATTTGCTGCAGTAATGAAGCATATAACTGCTTGTCGTTATAGCCAGGTGCCGCTGTATCAGGCTCCGCTTCCTCCCACCGGAACGCATCCAGCAAGGCGGTCATCTTTTCCGGATCCCTGCGCAGCAATTGCCGGACCAAACGTTGCTCCCCGGGGGTACAGCTCCCCGCAAAAAAGCGTTGTAACAGGTCTTTTGAAACTTCCATTCCCATAAAATACGAATGGAAGTTGCTTATCCCCTAATCCGGTGAAAAAAATAATTAAAAAAGCGGTAAGCGTCTTTCTTAATGTTTTCAGGGCTATCGATATGTGGTTTTCCACGGTTTTAACGGAAAGGGAAAGCCGCTCGGCGATCTCCCTGTGCGAGAGTTCTTCAAACCGGCTCATGGTAAAAACCTTTCTGCGCATTTCGGGCATTGCAGCCACCTGGGCTTCAATCCGTACCAGCAGTTCTTTGGCATTAAAGGATTCTTCTGTAGCATTGGTTACAGCAGCTCCACCGGGTACCATGGTTTGCAGGTTATTCCGCCGGCTTTGTTCGCGCAGCAGATCAATGATCACCGACCTGCTGATACAACGGATCTGTGCTTCTGCAGGGATATCGGTTTTTCCTGAACGAAGGTTCTTCCACAATTTTAAAAAAACACGCTGCACCGTTTCCTCGGCTAAGTATGCAGATTTTGTAAATTCCCAGGCATATGCATATACCTGCCTGCTCCATTTCTTAAACAGGTCTTCAAAATCATTTGATATGGCATTGGACGTTAGAGACATCTTCCCGGACTGCTACCAGAACCCCGATAAAGATATTTATTAAACGATTATCACCCATATCCGGATAAAATATTTTAGAACAGCCGGTCAATACCCGGCATCTTATACAAATCGGAGCGTTTGGCAACCCGTCAGAATTAAAATATAATTATATATAAACAACCACTTATCAGCCGGCAGCGGATCCGCTGTTAACAATGCTCATTGGCCGACAGGCCGGCATCTCCTAATAACAGATCCCATTGATCCGTCACCGCGCTGCCTGCTTCGAAGTAGGCTGTAGCAGGGCACCCAGGCGGCTTGGTTTTGCCTGCGGCTCCGGTGGCAGGTGCCGCGGACGTACCACATATACGCCGCCGGTGGAAAGATCCGGATAAAGCGCATTGGGCTCCTGTGCGATAAAAAACACATCATCTCTTCCGCCGTATGCCCTGGGTACCCGGAACAGTTCCAGGTTGATACCCAGTGCCCCAAAATGCCGGAACCGGAGCGTATCTCCGCCGGGCAGGTAGAGTTCCATATTATAAAAACCGGCGGAGTAATGGTGTTTGATCAGGCCCCAGTCTTCTTCTTCCCGGTCTACCACCGCATAGCCCAGGCATTTCAACAGGCTGGTATCCCGCTTTTCCGGCGCTACGCCAAAATCGGGTCCAATCTCCTGCATAGGAATAAAGCGGTTAGAGGGTTTAAGCGGGTATTTTCGATCGATTTCTTTGGACATAAAAAATTGACTTAGACTTCTGTCGAAAGGTGGTCCATAAGTGATCCACTTGTCTTCAATTTTAAAAAAAGGATTCCCCCCAGATGACATTATGTAGTATTGAGCATTTTGATAGTCCTTATCCAGAACTTCGAAAGATCTATCGCCCTGGGGAGATGGAATATACCGCAGCTTTACAAAAGATCTATCGCCATTTATTAACCACTCACTAAAGGCCCCATTCATCCTTATAATACCATTATCATACACTCCCATTGATTCAGAACAAAAAGTATCAATAATGTTCCCATTATTACTAATCTTGTAAAATTTGAAAGCGTGTAATACCACAATATTTTGAATCGTGTCGTATAAAAATTTCCAGTATGCACTTTGGCTGTCTTCTGTAAACATTTTTACTTCATAGTTTCTAGTACCAGGCGATGTAGCCAAGTTATATCTAAAAGGATGCATGATTCTTTTTTTTTTAAAACATGAAGTTAATAGTATAGTTACCAGAGGTAATAGTATGAACATTTTTATTTTCGCCATATTATTGCTCGTTATATTGCTTTATAATGCCTCTTATATATTCAGTATATCCAACCGATGTCGAGATAAATTTTCCGGTCTCCTCAGCTAACGAATCAATTGCTTCCCGATCGGCTTCAAAATCGATCTCCTTATATAAATACCGATTCCATTTATCGCTTTGTTTATTTTCTTTTTCTATTCTATAAAACCTTTTCCCACCTACCTTCAATATCCGCTCCCAGATATTTGTAGTTATACCAATAGTGTCCCGCTCATACTTCCAGTCGTCCAGGATCTTTTTATTGGTAAGCAGGGGCACAGGGCTGAAATGGGCATAGAGGTCCGCTTCCTGCAAGGCCGCATATTCCAGCAAGGCCACGATATAATGATAACCGATCATCCATTGTACTTCTTCCCTGGGTACATCGGCCGCCGGTGCAAAGAAACGTTGATACAACCGGCTTAATGGAGTGGTAACCCATTCCAGCTTTTCAGCATAGAGCCCATGCACCGTGGCATCCAGTGAGGCAACGGCCGTGCTCCCGCTGTAAGGATCAAAGACTGCTCCGTATTTTTCATGATAGTATTGTTTTAACCGGTTGTAGCGCAAAAACGATCGCGCATAGTCCTTTGCCAATGTTTCGTAATCCGTCCACACCTGCTCTTCCCAATCGTTAAATTCAATACGCCGGTTCGCAATAAAAGAAGGCAGGAAGAGATCGCCCAGTTGTACTGCGCCGGCGTCATACACCGGGATGCGTTTTTTGCTACCGATATCGGATACCGTATGCTCCAGGTCGGTTCTGTTGGGATATACTTCAAAACTAAGCAGGCTCCAGTCACCTTGCGGATCACATGCGCTGTCTACCCCCGGTATATCTCCACAGCGGGTTACCGGGTCTCCCCGGTCATTGGTAAAATCAAACTGCACCGCCCTGCTTTTGTATGCGTCCCAGTCGCCGGTTATTTTTTTCAGATGTTCATAAATTCCTTCCTCATGCTGCAGCTTATTATAGGTTTCATTAAACAGATCGGCCAGGCCGTTAATGTAGGAGGTGGTATTTTTTGACGGATCCTTCTTTAAAAACGCAAACACTGATTTATCCACCTGCAGGTATCGCTTCTTCCACCATAACAGGTTCTGGTATTCGGTTCCTGTGAGGCTTACCGGCTGATGCGATCCCAGGAATATGATATTCACGGGTATCTGCGCCCATCCCTGTCGACTGGCATAATTGAGAATGCCCAGTACCACGCCTGCTGCACAGGCACTGCCCTGGCTGTGGCCTACAATGGTTACGGGACGATAAGCAGGTGTATAGCTTTTTAAAAATGCTTTCAATGTTTCATCCCGGATCGCATCGAAGCTTTTCCGGTCCAGGATGCCCCACGAAGTGGCTGCCCAGCGATATCCCAGTACAATCCCATGATCAATACGATGTGCCGCATCCGAACCCAGACCATGGGAACCATTGATAAAATATTCATTTCCCTGGGCGTTAAAATAGCTGGCATAGGTATTGGAGCCGTTGTACTGGTTGGATTTTTTATTCCAGTATCCCCATGACCATTCCGCCTGCCCGTATGAAAAAACAGGACTGGGTGCTCTCTTAAGCAAGGCTTCCCCCATATTTTGCCTGGTAAATCCACCCTTCTGCTGTTGCAGGATCCGGTCTGCCTGCCTTGGGTCCTGCCGTTGCGCAGGCGGGATGCGGGCATCCAGTTCCCCTGGTGTAAAAACATCTTCGTTACTGGCGGCGTTCTGTTCATCGGCATTGGCGCCTTTGAATACATACCATTGGTCCCGATCGGGATTCGTGTCCATAATAGCATTGATGTTGGCTCCGATATTTTTTACCGGATCGCTCAGGTATCCGTTGCAAAAAAGGATATAGCCCTGAAACATAGGGGCCGCTTCTTTATCAAACGGTTCCTGCCCGGTGGATACAAGGCTTTTCACCGGACTGTAATGATAAGTATGATCTGCAACCGCCGGACGCTCAACACCTGTAGCGTTAGCTGGTGGTGCCGGAAATACCGGGATCCTGTTTGCTGAAGTTCGAACGACCTTACCCATGGCTGTTGTTTAATACATTCCCGAAAGTCCCGGAAGAGATCCGGCGATGAAGGCCGTTAAGGATACCGTAGCTTCCTGTGCATGCTGCTGAATGGTAAGAATTCCTCCAAAACGGCATTGTGTATAGGAATCATCCATTACAAATTTTTTGTTCCCGATGGTTGTTTTTTTACTGGCATTTTTCCAGCGCTGCAGTTGTGGCGTACAGGGCGGCGACGGACTGCTGCGGTTGCAGGTACCGCAGGGAAGGATCAGGCTGGTGTCCTGGTTCGTCACCTTCAGTTTTCCCCCGATGTATATTTTTTGCTGGGACGTAACCTGGATCCTTCCGGTTGCAGTGCCCAGACTGCATGTTACCATGCCGCCGTCAACAACATAATTACGGTTCTTCATATAATAGCATTTAAAGAGTAAATCAATCTGCGGTTATAAATACGGTCGACGACGGCGCCCACCGATAAGGTGGTCTGATCAAAAAAGCCAGACCGGTCTGCAAACAGGTAATGCCCGGAATAAGAAAACAGAAGCTCCTGTGACCCGGTTGCGCCCACCTGTAAAAAGAGCGCATGATTCAGTTTATTGAGATCTGTTTCCCCGGATACCAGGGAGCCGCTCACCTCGATCAGTATCTTGTTTTCCTCCGCCAGCAATACCTGCTTTTCTTCCGCTATGGTGATATCCGTTGCGCCGATGAAGCCCCCGATCTGCTTTCCGGTTGTCCTGGATGCTCCCGCATTTTTATAGGTACCATACATATCATTGCATAACCATTGAAAGAAAAGGTCATGCCGGTACACCGCTTCCAGGTCGGTTCTTAATTTTGCTTCAAATGCTGCGATCTTATGAAGCAGTCCGGTATCCCGTCCAAAGGCACTGGCCGACAGGTCGCGCCTGACTTTCATCCAGGCTTCCAGGATCGCTTCACGGTTCAGCACCTCTTTTATCCGGCCTGCTTTATCAACCCGAAGTACGAGGTTCCGGTGTATATCAAAGATTTTTGTATAGATCCACTGTTCTTTGTTGTACTCTGCCATGCCGTTGAACCGCGGGCGTGAAAAACAGATGGTGTACACGACCCCTTCTGCATGTCCGAGGGAACAACAAAGTGTTACCTCCATATCAATATCGGCCTGTTCAGTTAGAGATGGCGTTTGCAACATGGATCCGATCCTTAGTTCATACCGCCTTTTACCTTCTTTGGGTGCTATTCGTATGTTGCAGGCGGGCCTTTTGTCTTCGTTATTATTCTCCATAGTTAATCCGGTTTTTGCTTTGCAGGGTTAATTTATCCGTGGCATCAATCAGCATTTTTCCACTGCTGCTGTGCAGCAGGACTTCGCTTCCGATCGTCTCGATTTTTTTACCCACCTGTACTTTCCGGTTTCCCGTAACCCATTCTTCCGTGCTGGCCGATTTTTTTATACTCCGTTTCCCGATGTTTTCATGTTGATCTCTTCCGATGGTGGTAACCATATCTTCCCCCACTTCTACGTTCATATGTTCCCGGATATGCATCCGTAGATTCTTTGCATTAAAGGTCATGGTTTCCGGAGCGGTGATGGTGATGTTCTTGCCCGAAGTATCCAGGTAGATCTCATTGCCCCCGGGATCCCGGATGATGATATGTGTACCCGAGCCCG
>NZ_JAJNEC010000008.1 GCF_021044425.1 Niabella pedocola
CTAATGTTATTTGCTTTTTGACTTACCTTTTCGTTGTCACAATTTAATGTGACTGAATTGTGCTATTGCTTCCAAACTTTCAAAGATCTTTGCGTATTCATTACCCCTAAAAGGCAACTTCTACAACTTGCTAATACCACCGGATTTGAACCAGTATCGCGCCTTAATCGCTGTATCATCTTAAAAGAACTTTATCAACCAACCCGTTTCGTTATTTACACTCCGTTTCGGGGTTGCAAAGATATGTTTTCTTTTTCAAACCACCAAAAAATTTTAATTATTTTTTGATGTAACCAATTATGTGTGAAGAACTTACCCTTGAATTTAAAAGCTTATTTTTTGCTACCCTTTATTTTCAGGCGGACTGCAAAGATACAACTTTCATTTTGATTTTAGATACGATCAGTAAAATATTTTTTCAATTTTTTTCTAACCGTTCGGTAAGTATAAGCGGAATTTCCAGCAACAATTTACTGGTATTCATTATAGAGTAGATGCTTCTGAAACACAGACTGAATCAGTGTTTCAGCGTTTTGAATCTTTTATTTTTCTTCTCAGAGAACTCATCCGTTTCGCAAACGGAGTGCAAATATAGAACGTTTTTTTGAACCGCCAAATTTATTTGAAAAAAAACTGTCTTTTTTTTCAGTCCTCTGTCGAATGGCCTTGCTACGTTGTACCAGGCGCAGCATTTAGAACGTTACACAAACCAAGATCTTACCGCTTACAGGCGCCTATTCATCAGGCGAAGGAACAGGTAGCGGCTGCGCTGCGCCCGTGCTGCAAATCCGGTAATCTTATCCATCAGTGTCTGTCGTATTTACCACTACGCTGACGGATCCGTTAACCTTAAGCTGCCACACCCAAAGGAATTTTCAGTACACCGGTTTACAGATCATTGCGAAATATAAAACAAGTGCCTATGAGCCCCTCCTTTCGCATTTGTTTTATAAGCTGGGAATAGCTACCCTTTTTAGAAAACACCAGGGCCAGGGCAACCTGCCGCTGCTGTAAACGACTCGGCCGCTCCTCAAAGAAACAGCGGTATAGCACTATAAATAATAGATGAAAACGGGCTAACGTACCGGATAGGCTACCTGTGTAAGTGTAAGGCCATGCGCCGGCGCATCAAAATACGCAGATCCGCATACCGCTTTTTTTATGATCGCCTCGAAGGCCTCCATATCCAGAGTTCCGCGGCCTACCCGCAGCATGGTGGCTACCAGCGCACGCACCATCCCCCGCAAAAAACGGTTAGCGGTTACCTGGTATTGGTATACACCCGCTTCCAATACCCAACGGCTTTCCATCAGGTTACAATTGAATGTTTTTACCTGTGTGTTGGTCTTGGAAAAACTACCGAAATCCTTAAAGCTTTTGAGTAAGACGGCCGCTTCGTTCATTAACCCAAGGTTTAGGGGATAGGGATAAAAATATGCAGTGTCGGCAAGAAAGGCATTCTTGAACTGGTATACGGTATACCGGTAGCTACGGCTCAGCGCATCAAACCGGCAATGGGCGTCATCCGCCACCAGCCTTACCTCTTTAATTACAATATCTCCGGGAAGGATCGCATTCAGGTTATAAATCCATTTTGCATTAAAATCGCGATCCCAGTCGAAATGAAAAAAGTTCTGAAAGGCATGCACGCCACTGTCGGTACGGGAAGACCCGGTAAAAAGCGGGGCCTCCTTAAAAAAAACCATAAACGCTTTTTCGATCTCTCCCTGGATGGTGGCACCTGTATGCTGGATCTGAAAACCACTATATCGGGTACCCTTGTAGGAAACTTCTAAAAAATAACGCATCGTAACCGGGCGGCTAAGGCTGACAGCTTTTAGCCGCCAGTTTTCAGCACTTAACTATTTAATAAGACTGTTGAACTTTTCTTTGTAGTAGGTATCCTTGAGCTCGGATTGAAGCGTGCTGAAATTCTCGGGATCAGAAATATGTGTACGGGACGCTTCAAAGAAGTTATATTTTCCGGCATTGGATAAAAACATGCTGCTGATATACTTTACCTGTGCCGCCGTATAACATTTACTTTTAAAGGCCCGACGGGCTTCTTCAATCATCAGATCGTCGTTGTCCTTACCGGCCATATCCCTGCGCAGCTTAAGAAAATCACTTTCTGTAGCTACCGATTTACAGTTGCCTGATGCAGCTTTAGGCTCCTCCTTTACTTCTTTTTTATGAACAGCGGCTTTCTCCTGGGGAACGGCTGGTTTTTCCTGCACCGCAAATTGCTGATCGTTTTTTGCTGCAGGAACTGGTTTTTCTGCTGTTTCCTTTGGTGATTCCGGTGTTTTTTCCTCGGTGGTTTCAGCGGCAGGTATGGTAATTTCGATCTGCTCTGCGGCTCCATTGCTGCGGTCTTCATATACAACCACTGTTCCGGTTCCGGAAGAATGCTGCGACAACTTCACTACGGCATTTTTCCCGGTTTTAGGTGCATTGTTTGGTGCAGGCTGGGGCGTTTCTGCGGCCACCTGCTCCCGGGGTGCTTCCTCCTTTACCACGGGCTTTTCTTCAGGCTTGGGCTTCTCGAGCAATGAAGGATCGTTGGCGGCCTTCGAAAGTATTTTTGTAAAATCGCTCACATTGGCGTTCTCCGCCACAGGTTGCTGTTGTGCAGGCGGCGGGGTTTGTACAGCAGCTGTGGCTACCGGTTCCTGCTTGGGCGCTTCTTCCTTTACCACCGGTTTTTCTTCCGGTTTCGGCTGTGGTTTGGGTGCTTCGCGACGCGGTTGCGGCTTGGGCGCCTCCGCCTTTGCCAGTGCAGCGGCTTCCTCTGCGGTGAGCGGCTTCTGTACATCCATCGATTGAAGATCGAACAGGGACCAGCCCTCTGTCCCAAAATTTTTGATCAGATACCCTTTATCCTTTGAGTCGATCTTGAAACGGAAGGTCATTTCAGGGCTTTTATTATCCTGAAACCCCACCACCAGCCGGTAATCGCCATCCTTTAATTGCGGCAGAATAAGGTACCCCGACGAATTGGCTTCAATACGCTGGCCGTTGATTTTTATGTAAAAAGGTTGTGCAGGTTCGGTTTGCAGGTAAACAAAATATTTGGATTGAACCGAGTATTGAGCGAAAGAAACAAAGCCAGTCAGCAGAAAGACGATCGCCAGTAATAAACGCTTATTCATGTTGTATATATTGTTCTAAAATGATCCTATCTAAATGATTCTTTCAAACAAAAATAAACGAATAATGCGAGGTGGGAAAGTTTCTGGTTTAATGTTTCTTCAAAGAAATCCCTTGAACGGGTTTTAAGCGCTCAAGTTTAACGTTTACTATTGAAATCCGTTTGGTCGGCAGCGATCCGTCTTCAGCTTTCAGTTTTCAGCCGTTAACTATCCGTTATTAACCGGGAACGACAGTACAAATTACAAACCGGCACAGGGTGTACGACGCAATCGAACCGGGAACTTTAACCAGGCTCCTGAACAATTCTTCTTACCAACTGCCTCCGGCACCCCCGCCGCCAAAACCACCACCGCCGAAGCCACCAAAGCCGCCGCCACCTCCTCCGGACCAACCGCCACCACCACCGCCGCCTGACCAGCCTCCGGGTATGATCCAGCCGCCATTGCCGCGGTATCCCCGGCGCGAAACATAACCCCCACCTCCACTGCCGCCGCCGCTCATAAAGGCCACAAATACAATAACAACGATTACGATCAGGAGAATCGTTCCAAAGCCTATGCCTTTGCCCCGTTCATGGTATCCATCCGGCGCCTTAAACCGGCCGGCAGCTGCCTGTATCAGCGCATCGGTTCCTTCGTCCAGTCCGCGGTAATTGTCGCCCCGTTTAAAATCGGGGATCATGATCTGCTGTACGATCTGGTCTGCCACCAGGTCGGTAATGGCGCCTTCCAGCCCATACCCTGTTGCAATAAACATCCCGCGATCCCGGGTACCTGCATTCACCAGCACCACCACACCGTTGCTAAACTGTTTTTGTCCGCCCACGCCCCATTTTCTGCCCAATGCAATGGCATAATCATCCTTCGAGTATCCTTTCAAATCGTCTACGATCACTACCGCGATCTGATTGGAGGTGCTGTCGTCGTAGGCTACCAGCTTGCGTTCCAGCGTTTGTACCTGCTCGGCTGTTAAGAACCGCCCGGTAAAGTCGTTCACCAGCCGCGGCGGGTTGGGCGGATTCGGGATCACGGATTCGATCTGGGCAAAAGCCCCCACCGTAATCAGCAGAAAATATAGTAAAAAGAATTTCTTCATTGGGATCATTAACTTCCAAAAACGATATCGTCGGGGAGTTCGTTCTGGTCGGTAGCCCTGTCAAAAGGGAAATACTGATGCAGTCCTTCACCGATCTGGTGGATGTATTCGCTGATGCCGGTGGCAAAATGCTGCTGGTTAAAATGTTCCAGGATCTTTTTTACCAACCCGTTCCAGTACATGCTCCCGGTTCGCTGGTAAATACCTTCATCTCCAAAGATCGCCAGCTGCCGGTCTTTTACAGCTACGTACAGCAACACCGCGTTCCGGTCTGCCGTATGTTCCATCTTCAGCTTAAAGAATACTTCTGCCGCCCGATCAACAGGGTCTACATATTTATTATGACTTTCGATGTATACCCGTATCTCGCCACTGGTACGGCTTTCCGCCTGGCGGATGGCTTCCACGATCTGCTCTTTTTCAGTGCTGGTGAGCACTTCCTGGGGATGTCGGTTAAATAAGGAAAAAGCCACGTTATCTGAATTTAATTGCTACATTTTGATCAGCACCGGCTACTGCCTGAAATCCCTCCCGGGGTTTAAAGCCCAGGACCCCCGCAGCAATATTGCCGGGAAAACTTCTTACAGCGCTGTTATATACCGCCACTGCTGCGTTAAAATCATTCCGTGCTACCTTAATGCGGCGTTCATTACCCTCTAACTGGGTCTGCAATCCGCGGTAGGCTTCCGTTCCCTTCAGCGTTGGGTACCGTTCTATCACAGCAATGATCCGGTTGGAGGCAGCTGCCAGAGAATCCTGCAAATCCGACTGCCGGTTATAATTTTCCGGCGTCGGTTCCCCGCCCAACCCCTGTTGTGCACGGCCGCGGGCCTCCGCAATGGCTACCAGGGTCGATTGCTCAAACCCGGCAATCCCTTTAACGGTGCTCACCAGGTTGGGCGTAAGATCGAGACGGCGCTGATAGGTGTTTTGTACCTCACTCCATTGCTGCCGTACTTTCTCGTCCTTTTTTACAAACGAGTTATACGACACCAGGAAATAGATGCCAATAACCGCCAGCACCGCAACAAGGATCAGACCGGATCGCTTCATCTGTTACGGGATTAGAATTTTACATTTGGCGCTTTTTCAGCACCAGGATCTGCCTTAAAGCCTTCTTTGGCATGGAATCCGAAGATACCACCTAGGATATTCATCGGGAAAGAACGCACTTTTACATTATAGCTGTTAACAGCGGTATTGAACGTTTGCCGGGATGCACGGATATCATTTTCGATACCTTCCAGCTGCCCCTGCAACTGCAAAAAGTTCTGATTGGCTTTTAATTCCGGATAGGCCTCCACGGTAACCAGCAGTCGGCCCAGTGCGCTGGTCATCTGGCCCTGTGCAGCCTGAAATTCAGCCAGTTTTTCAGGTGTAAGATTTTCCGGGTTTACCTGAACCGATGTTGCCTTTGCACGGGCATTGATCACATCGGTGAGGGTTGATTTTTCAAAATTTGCAGCACCCTTTACGGTTTCCACCAGGTTGCCTACCAGGTCATTTCGCTTTTGATACTCACTCTGTACATTATTCCAGGCTTTATTTACATTTTCCTGCTCCTTTACGAGGCCGTTGTAGCCATTGCACCCCATAAAGCCGAGGATGACCAGCAGAACAACAATGATTAACGTAACTCCTTTCATGTGATTGTGTTTTTGGATTTGATGAAACAAATTTAAACGAAATAATACACCAAGTTATCAAATTATATTCCATATTCCTCATTTTCAAACGGTCAGATCGGCAAACCGGCCATAAATACCGGTCAAAGGGACGTAAAATGCGTCATATTGGATTCGAAATGTAAGCCCTGAAAGCTGTGTGACCGGGTTATGGAACCTTCTTATGGCAAATGAGTAAGCCAAATATTCAAGCGGTATTGCAAATGCAGCTAGGTTTTATATGCCGGGCTACCGGTCCTGAACAAATAACGGCCCTGGCATTGACAATTTTTTGATAGCCTCTTTATTAACACCCGAACAGATTAATGGCTCCTGCAAGCATTGAACAGCTCACAGAAGCCATCTCTTTTTTATTCAAATTCTGAATACTGCAATTTTCCCGGCTACACCATCTCCTGCATATCGACCAGTTTTTTATAGATGCCGCCCTGGATCTGCATCAGCTGCGTATGTGATCCACGCTCGGCAATTTCACCCTTATTCAATACAATGATCTCATCCGCATGCCGAACCGTGCTCAGGCGATGGGCGATGACCAGCGAGGTGCGGTTTTTCATCATATTGTTAATGGCATCCTGTACCAGCCGTTCACTTTCCGTATCCAGCGAAGAAGTGGCTTCATCCAGGATCAGGATGGGAGGATTTTTTAAAACAGCCCGGGCAATTGTAAGCCGTTGTTTTTCGCCACCGCTCAATTTAGCGCCCCGGTCGCCGATATTGGTATCAAACTGTTCGGGTTTATTTTCAATAAACCGGTATGCATTGGCCACTTTGGCGGCACTTTCCACTTCACTCATAGGAGCGTCTGGGTCAGAAAGCGTAATGTTATTGCGTATGGAGTCGTTAAAAAGGATGGGCTCCTGGCTTACGATACCAATTTGTTTTCGTATCGACTGCAGACTGTAGTCTTTAATATTGACCCCATCGAAAAGGATTTCGCCTGAAGTTACATCATGAAACCGGGGTACCAGGTCCGCCAGGGTGCTTTTTCCGGCGCCGCTGCTGCCCACCAGTGCTACCGTTTTCCCTTTGGGAATAAACAGGCTTACATTTTTAAGGATGGGGGTATCATTATAGGCAAAAGAAACATTCCGAAATTCGATCCCCTCGTTGAAGACTTCCAGCTTTTGGGTACCGGTATCTTCCACATTATCGGGCGTGGTCAGTATCGCTTCAATACGTTCGATAGCGGCAGCGCCCTCCTGAACCCTGAAGAACGATGCGGCCAGGGTTTTGGCAGGGTTGATCATCATTGCAAATATGGCAATAAACGCGATCAGATCACCAGGGCCCAGGGTATTTCCATTGAGGATGAGATTGGCCCCGAAATAAATGATCACGCAGAGAACCACAACGCCCAGTAATTCCGTTAGCGGGGAGGCCAGATCCCGGCGGGCCGATATCTTTTTGTTGATGCCCAGTAAGGTATTGTTGAGTGTTACAAACCGGTTGTTCAGTATTTTTTCAGCAGTAAAGGCCTTAATAATACGAATGCCCGTTAGTGTTTCATCCAGTATGGACAGGGTATCACCCACCCGGAGCGATGCTGCGTTGCTCTGCTTTTTAAGCGTACGGCTGATACGGCCAATGATAAAGGCCGTTGCCGGCAGGAGGATCAATAAGAAAACCGAAAGACCAGGACTGATGACAACCATTGAAACCAAATAGCTAACCACCATTACCGGGTCTTTGATCAGCCCTTCCATGGTATTTACAATGGAGCTTTCCACGAGGTTGGCATCATTGGTCATACGACTCATGATATCTCCCTTTTTTTGCTCGGAAAAATAGCCCACCGGCAGGCTTAGCACTTTAGCGTACAGGTCGTTTTTCAGGTGAATGGTGATGGAGCTTCTTACCGGTACCGAAATCAGCGAGGATATATACAGCAGCAGGTTTTTCAGAAAAACTGAAATGATCACCATTATACAACAGAGCAGTACGGCATGCATTTGCTGCCCGCTGTTAACCAGCTTTGTCAGTTCCTCGCCTATATAGTGCCCCCCCGGAATCTTGTTCAGGATACTTTGTCCTCCAATGCCATCCACCTTAAAAATAAGCGACATCAGCGGGGCCAGCATCCCGAGAGAAACCACAGATAAGGAGGATGCTATAATCGTAATAGAGATATAAAGGATGATCTTCCACTTGTAATAGCCAATATACTTAAATAACCGGCTGAATTTTTTTGACCCCATTTGCGTTCATTCATTAAAACGCGCAAAGTTACGAGAAAATACGGCATTTGCTGTTTTTACGGCGGAGCTGGTAAGATTTTGGCGGAAGTTTTGCTGCCACATCTACGGTAATCAGTAACTATAACCGCTAATCGATTGGCCTTTTTGTATTCGCGCCAGCCCCCAGGAGAGCGTTCACCCGTAGCAATCCGATACCCCGAAGCCGTTTAGTCAAATGCGTAGGCCGCAGAAACCAGAATAAAAATTCTGCAAGAAAATCACCGTTCGTTCGCCCTATCAATAAAATAGACGATTGGGATCATTGTATCTATTTTGCAATAACCGCTGATCCCCAGGGGTCACAAATGGGCACAAAGGGAATCCCCTCATTATGACAATAATCCGTAACCGCCTTTTTTACACCTTTATATTCATCATTATTATAATCATGAATTAAAATAAATCCTCCTTTAGATAACCTTGGATAAAAATATTTCAGGCCTTCAAAAATAGGTTGATATAAATCCGCATCAAGGGATACAAAAGCAAAATCATCTTCAAGTCCTTCCAGTGAATCCGGGAAATAGCCTTTTTTAATGATACAGTTATCAGGCTTGCTCATTTTATCCAATACCAATGCCACGTTGGTATCCGAAAAATCCTGGGTACCGGGGCTGTAATCATGTGCCTTTTCCACGAGTACATCCTTTTCTGAAAAACCACTAAACGTATCAAAGAGGTAAAGCGTTTTTTCCGGAAAAGCTTCATTGATATACTTGGCAAAATCACCACGATACACACCCAATTCTGCTACAGATCCCTCCACATTATTTTTCCGGATCTCCTCCGCTATAAGTTCAAGTGTACTGATCCGCACATATCCCAAATGAACCGGAACATAAAATAGCCGCTCCCTGCCCAATGCCTGCATGGACTCTTCAAGAACAAACTTATGCGCCTCTAAATAATCTTGTACCAGTTGTCTTTCCATTGTTTCACTTTTAACTGTTGTTTTTTTTTATACCTGGCCACCATACGCAAACGCACGTGTTACAACCAGGCGTTTTCAGCCAGTACCCTATTGCATATCTCCTGCCTATGGCGAAGACACCCAACTCACAAGGATAATCATCAAAAGAAGGATGCTCTATGGGCAACCTCTTTCAGATGAATCAAATTAATTTTCGCAATTATCTAAATGCGCCTGCTTGTTTCAAAACGCAGGGGAAAAACTACTTGTGTAAATTTCATTTTTCCATTAACTCGCTACAAAATAGTATTCTTCATTACTATCAAATAGCTGTCTTAGTTCGTTAATCGTTAAGGGCTTATTTTTATCCAGCCAGTTAGTTAAAGTATAAACTTCCAGTCCGCAATCGTTTAGCAATGCATAAAGTTTTTCTGGTGTTGTTCCATAAAACTCTGATGAACCCAAACCATGCTCGAAAACAATTACGGGTTTCCATTTTTTTATTGTATTGATTGCTCCCCGCATTACAGGCAGCTCGCCTCCCTCCACATCTATTTTTATTAAATGTACAGGATGATTTTTAGGCAACACATCATCCAGCAGATCCGTTTTTACCTGAATAAGGGTATCTTCTTCCTCTTCCCTGTCGTACCTTCTTTTTATAAGGCCACTATATGCCGGATTAGAAATGACATAGTTAAACGAGGACACGCCTTTTGTATCACTCAATGCCAGTTCAAATATTTTACAGGTTGTGTCTTTATACGCTGATGCGAGATTTTCGTATAGATCGGGTATTGGTTCAAATACGTAATGGGTACCATCGGGAGCATATTTTGAAATAATATTTAAAACATCTCCAACATTTGCTCCGATGTCAATACAGTTGCTGCTTTTTTTACAAACGCGCTTTATGATTCTTTCGGTTTGTACATCGTAAAGTTCACCTTTGGAAAGCGGGATCTCCACCTCTTCCTTCTGCTTCTTTCCGGAAAATATTCTCTCAAAAAAACGGGGCATGCTCATAGCGTTTGCAGCAATATATTTAAAGTAGTATAATATCCACAGCAGGATTCAAATAACGTAGTCTATTACAAAGCTTCTAAAGCTCTGCGCTCAACTCCGTTTTCGAACGTTGATAATGTCCGAACCCTGTTTTCTTTACGTAAGGATATATTAAATACTTTATCCAGGTCTTTGTAACATTTGTTTATTTCAAAGAACGTATTAAATGTTTCCTTTGCCTTTTCACTGATTTTGCTCCGGTATTTGTCATCGGTAAGCAATGATTGAATCCCATGTGCAAATTCCTCCGGACTATCGGCTCTCAAACACCCGTTACCATCTTTTATAGGTAGTCCATCCAATCCTCGTAAATTACAAACAATGGGCAACCCGTATGACATTGCCTCTACCACCTTTACCTTCACTCCCGTTCCATTCAACATCGGGCAAATAGCAAGCTTTGCCTTGTGATAGTATTCGCTCAAATCATACACAAACAAGTGCTTTTCCACATTAGGAAAGGAAGGAAAATAGTCACAAATTTTTCCTATAACGCAAATCCGTATATCCTTTGGCAGCAACGGATATACTGTATTAAAAAACCAGTTAATTGACTGTTGGTTATTGTCATTTTCGCTTCCAACATATATCAGATCATATTCCTGGCTCTCAACCAAGCTCGCACCCAAACTATTGTCTTTGTACATAATGGGCACAAACCGATGTTTGACGGGCAAAAACTGACTAAACAGATATTGCTCATCGGCAGATTGAGACCAGGTTTCATTGTATATGGACAATAATTTCATTTCCCGCTCAAACGTTTTCCCAAGCTGAAAACCGGCTCTACCTTTAAACTGAGCCGTCATAAAATCATGCGTATCGATAATCAATTTAACACCTTCCACATTAGGGTTATTTTCCAGCAATGTTGACCAGGTTACATAACTCATAATAATGCAATCGTATTTCTTCTTTTGCAGCAGCTCATTAAAGTTTTGATGAAGATGTACGGTAGTATAGTCGTCAATAACAGCGTTCCCGTTTCGTTTGGCTCTCTTTTTCCGCAGTTGATTGGGAAGCTTCGATTTAAAATAGTATCTAAAAATATTATCCTTGGGCATCCGCAGCTTAATCGTATGTAAATTACAGTGAGGGAAAAGTCTATTAAACTCTTCGTAGTCTGTATTATTCCAGTCGCCCCATTCTTTTACTCCCACATAATCCAATTCAACATATTCATGACGACTGTTGAAGTATTCCAACATTTGAAGCACATGCGTTCTATTACCAGCATCCCTTCTCGTAATAGGATCAGCCATAAAGTAAAGAATCTTTGTCTTATTGATCATACTATAATGTTTGATAGCTGGCGTTCAGCGGATCCATCTTACCTGAACACCCCCTGATAAATAATGTGGTTTTTCATTGCAAAGAACGCAGCTTCCTAATAAATCGCAACAGCTAGTTGCATATTATTTGTTAAAACTTCGCAAAACACTCCTTTATCAGCAGTTTAGCGCGTTCCCGATAATGGTATATAGGTTTTCTTTTTTATGATTTTTCTGAAAAAATGTCCCGGCTTGCAAACGCATTTCATTGTAAAAGTCGGGAGTTTGCAGGAGCTTTTGAATGGCTGCTGCAAAATCCGGGGCAGACGCCGCTACCACACACCCGTTCTCTGTTTTATTCAGCAAGCCATCCACCCCCCGCGGACTGCATACCACCGGCAGTGCATAAGACAATGCCTCAACAACCTTTACTTTTACACCGGTGCCACTCAACATAGGGCAAATAGCCAGTTTTGCCCGGGGATAATAATCCTCTAAATCTGCCGCATAAGGCACTTTATAAATATTTTCCCGGTCCGGAACATACCGGTGGATACTCCCAACCACACAATACCGCACAGATGCATCTAAAAGCGGATAAACTTCCTTAAAAAACCAGTCAGCAGCCTTGATATTATGCACATTATCTCCGCCCACATAAATAATATCATAGTTTTTCGCTACTGCTTCCATCATCGTGTGATCCTGCGCACAAAAAGGTACCAAAACCACTTTCTTATCTACAAATTGCTGAAAAAGATAACGTTCATCCGCAGATACCGTCCACACGGCATCAAACAGGCTTAATCGTTTTATTTCTTTATTAAAGGCACGTCCTACATTAAACTTTTTCCACACCCGCTCCTGCGCCGTCATAAAATCGTGCGTATCAATAATCAGTTTTGCATTCCCTGTATAACGGTTCTCCCGCACCAGGTTAGCCCAGTGTGCATAGCTTATTATGATATAGTCATACCGGTGCTTTTTGAGCATTTCATTGAACAGGTACTGATTGTATGTTGTAACAAAACTAGGCAGCGAACGTCCGGAGGATACATCACGCCCCAGCCGCTGAATCCTGTAAGCCAGCCAATGCCGCAGGCTCCGGATATTTTCAGGTTTCCTGTTCAGGTGATAGATATTACGAACAAGACCTGTCTGCTTTAAATCATCCACCTCCGTATCACTCATCGGTCCGCCCCAGGTATCATTACTGTGCACATAATCAACGTCCATATCCAGGTGATGAAATGCCTCAAGATAATTCCATGCCGTACGTATAGCTCCGGCATTGTTTTTCATAATATTGAACGGAATAAAATACAACAGTGACTTCTTGCTCATTTCAAAAACTGGATCATTAAAGTTTAATTTACCGGTTATAGCAGCCATTGATCCCTGGATCATTGCTCTTCTGCATACTCCAATGTGCTCCGTACTCCCGAATTACACGCTGCGCTGTATACAATAACAAAATAATTAACTGATAATTAAAATATTATGAGCCAATCGCTGATAGCGTTCACCGGGCTTCGTAGCAGTACCGGGCGGTAAAAGCCGACACCGTACCATGCATTATTACAAAAATACAGCCCAATAACGAAAATACGTTTACTGTTCCTTCAAAATCGTGAGCAGTAAACGTACCCTATGTACTAATGATTTTAATAAATCCGGCTAATTTAAAGGCACAGGCGTACAAAAAGATAACGCCCGCATTCACCAAAACAGACATCCTGCTGTACATACCCGGGGCTGCGGAGGCATCCCGATCCGGTCTGCTCTTTACGATTTATATAGCGGTAAAACAGGTTTGGGCCGGCCGGAACTTAGGCTTCCATATATCCATTAGCCCGGTAGCTGTATTTGAACTGCACTGTTTCGCGGTAGATGCTTTCATTGGTTCCCAGGTTAGCCCGGGAATTAAATGTATGAAAGATATGATAACCTACAGCTGCCAGTTTTACTTTCTTCTTTTTAACACCCAGGTTGATCAGGCGTTCTCCCAATTCAGAATCTTCCCTGCCCCAGCCCTCAAACCCGCTGTAGTATCCGTTTACCTTTACATAATCATCTTTCCAGAATGCCAGGTTACATCCTTTTACATTGTGCGATTTACGGGGATTTACAAAAAAACAGCCGGAGAACAGCGGAACCCGCAGGGCATTAAAACGGTTGTTGAGGCCCGCCATAAAAGAATGCAATCCTCCAATATTTTTAGTACGCAACAGTTCATGGCTTCTTCGCTCGTTGATCAGCGTACGGCTGCCCTGTACAAAATAACCCTCGCGCGCCGCTTTTACATGATCCGCAATGAACTCGCGGTGCATTACAATATCGCCATCAATCTCAATAATGTAATCCGATTCGATCTCTTTTATCGCTTTATTTACGATCAGACTTTTACGAAACCCCCGGTCTTCATGATACACATGCTTTACAGGTATCCCATGAATTTTTACAAAATCACTGATACACCATGCCGTGCGTGTGTCATCACCATCCTCCGCAATAATGATCTCATCGGGCCTCCGGCTCTGGTACAAAACGCTTTGCAATACCAGCTGCAGGGCTTCCGGCCATTTATAGGTTGAAATCAATAATGCTACCTTAAAAGGAGTTTTTTTCATATTTTTCTGTCTTTCTGCTTTTTTGGTTTAGACCGGCTTACTGAAACGATCATTTCCCCTCAAAACAACGTAAAAAACCGCTGTACCGCAACACCTTTTGCCAGTTTGATTTATTCTGGATCTCAAATTTATCAATTCTTTTACATCTTAAGGTTTCCTCCGGCACCGAGAAGACGGGCGATAAAACCTCTTTAAGCCTGCAACGTTTCCCTCTGTAGTTTCTGTTTAGCCCGCAAAGATAGTTTTTTTACCATATACGAGGTCCAGAAATCCCTTTTCGGGCAGCCGGATGCCCCCTTTATTTATCAAACTATCATTAAATTTGCCTTTTTATTATCTTGTTTTATGCAATTAACAGCCTTAGATAAATTCGATCAGCTTAGTCCGGAAGATTTTAAAAAGAACTATTATCAGCATAATAAACCGGTGGTGATCCGGGACCTGGCCCGCCAATGGCCTGCTTTTGACCGGTGGAACTGGGATTACTTTATTGATATTGTGGGCGATAAGGAAGTAGGTGTTTATAACAATGTGAAAAGCGACTCCTATACGCCGATTAACACGGCAGACGCCTATATGAAATTTGGCGAATACCTGGAGATGGTGAAAAAAGGCCCTGTTGAACTGCGGATCTTTTTATTTAACATTTTTCAGCATGCCCCCCAGATCGTTTCCGATTTTACCTGGCCCGATACCTACATGAAAGGTTTTGTAAAAAAGTTTCCCATGTTATTTGTAGGGGGACAGGGATCGGTTACGCATATGCACTTCGACATCGATCTCAGCCACATCCTCCACACTCAATTTCTCGGAAGAAAAAGGGTGTTGCTCTTTCCATTTGAAGAACAGCACAAATTGTACCGGAAACCCTGGGAAGTATTAAGCCTGGCGAATTTTGCGCAGTATTATGAAAAATTCGATTATGAAAAATTTCCGGCAGCCAAAAATGCCCGGGGATATGAAGTGATCCTGGAACATGGAGATACCCTGTTTATGCCGGCCGGATACTGGCATCATATGGAGTACATCGACGCGGGATTTGCGATGAGCTTACGGGCGTTGCAAAGCAGTGTGTCCGGCAAGCTAAAAGGCGTGTGGAACCTGTTTGGCATGCGTAATATCGACACACTCATGAAAAAAACAGCACCCAAATGGTGGTATGACCGTAAAGTGAGACAATTGTATACAGACGCAAAAAGAACGCTGGGGTGATTTGCCAAAGGATTTTTATCTCAAAAACCGGCGTCGCTTATCGTCAGATTTTCAAGATCATTACTTTACAGGCGTTAGCAGTATTTTGGCAGTATAGAGAATGAAAAACTCAGCATCAAACCGGGTTCCGACCTTGGGACCTTAGCTGTTCCAGATATTCCAGCTCAGTTCAGCCTGACCCACCAGCATATCATAGCCATTTTTTATAAGCGCCCCTCTTTGCTGGCCTTCTTTTAAAAACGCCGTCAGCGGCGGATTGTAAACCAGGTCATATAAATAATGCCGGGGAGTAATCAGCTCATAGGGCAATTCCGGTTTTCCTTCTGTTTTTGGATAGCTACCCAATGGGGTGGTATTGATAATTAATGGATATGCTTCCATAGTAGCCGCGTCCAGGTTATCATAACCTAATTCATCCTCGCCCGGAGTACGGGAAACATAGCGATAAGCGATCCCCAGTTTTTCCAGTGTATAACGCACCGCTCGTGCGGCGCCACCCGTGCCCAGGATCAATGCCTGCGTATGATGCGGCTGCAGCTGTTGCAACAAGGTGGTTTCAAAAGCCGCCGCATCCGTATTATATCCTTTTAATTTTCCGCCACTGATCCGGATACAATTGCAGGCCCCTATGGACGCCGCTTCTCCATCCAGCTCCTGCAAAAAGGCCATTACCTCCTGCTTGTACGGAATGGTTACATTAAATCCGGCCAGCTCCGGATGTTGCTGCAGCAACGCCGGCAGGTGTTGAATGGACGGCAGCTCAAATGCCTCATACCGGCAGTCTTCTACCCCTTCTTTTTCAAACTTCTCTGTAAAATATCGCTTGGAAAAAGACTGACTCAGCGGAAATCCTATCAGACCAAACAGTCGCATTAAAACGCGGTTTTATTATCCAGGTACAAATCAAATGAATCACCCCGCAAGCCGATGCGCATCGCCTCCAGCGCAATTACCTCGTTGGGAGGTATATTCCCCAGGTTTACATTGCACCCGATCAATTCCAGGAAATACAGCTGCTGGGCTTTCTGCGGTGCCTCCCAAATGATCTTTTCCGAAGGAATCTGAGTAAGGATCTCCTGTACCAGCCCTTCCCGCACTTCACCGGAGCCCCGGTAAATCCCTACATTCCCTGCTTCGCGGGCTTCCGCGATCACATAGGAGGACCCGGCTTCCAGTTCGGCTTTCATCAACTCGATCCATTTATAGGGGGGAATAATATGGGTGGCATCCTTACTGCCCACTTCACTTAACACCGTTCCGTGCTGTGTAAGTTTTTCGATGTAACCGCATTTTTCTGCATGCGGAATACTGATGGAGCCATCACTGACTTCCATATAATCGATGCCGAAGTGTTTACAGATAGCAATATAGTCTTCCACCTGGTTGCGTACAAGATAGGCTTCAAACAATGTACCCCCAAAATAAACAGGAATATCATAGGAGCGGTAAACCTCTATCTTCTTTTCCAGGTTTGGAGTTACCACCGCGGTACCAAATCCCAATTTCAAAACATCTACATGGGGATAAGAAACACTCATAAAACTCTTTGCCTCATCGATACTCAACCCCTTATCCATTACCATTGTGATGCCGTTTGTACGTGGACGAACGTACCGTTCCGGCATCTGCGTCAAATTAAACTTCATTCGGTATCAATTATTAATCGTCGCAAAAGTAACCATTTTGCGGAAGTTTGAGCCACCCATAAAATGCAGACTTCAGAAAAAGCATTGAAAATGAGTTATCAATTGATAAAACCGCCTTAAATTATCCCCGGAATTTCCGTTTATAGAAAGGCATTTACTTATTTTTGGTACCAGATTTAATTATACACACTTTATCATTGATATATGAAGAAATCCGTTCGTATTTTCTGGAGAATTTTTTTCATTTTATTCGGAGCGGGTATTTTAACCGTGTTATTGGCCAACTGGGGCGTATTTGGTAAAATGCCCTCGCTGGCAGAACTGGAAAACCCGGCCATTACGCAGGCTTCCGAGGTGCTTGCGGCAGATGGCACATTGATGGGAAAATACTACCTGCCAAACGGTAACCGTTCGCTGGTAAAATACCGCGATATTTCTCCCAACGTGGTGAATGCCCTTATTGCAACAGAAGACAAACGCTTTTACGATCACGCCGGTATTGATCTGAAAGGAACCTTGCGGGCGATATTTTTGCTGGGAAAAGAGGGCGGCGGCAGTACCATTACCCAACAGCTGGCATTAGCCTTATTTAATCAACGGGCGAGCAATAAAGCATTACGGGTGATCCAGAAACTAAAAGAATGGATCATTTCCGTTAAACTGGAACGCAATTTTACCAAGGAAGAAATCGTTGCTTTATACCTTAATGCCGTTCCGTTCAGCGATAACGTATACGGTATCCGCAATGCCGCCCGTACCTGGTTTCAAAAAGAGCCGGACCGGTTGAGTGTGGATGAAGCAGCCCTCCTGGTGGGTATGATCAACGGCCCCGGGATCTATAATCCACGGAGAAACCCCAAATTGGCTATTGACCGCAGAAACCTGGTTATAGCCCGTATGGTGGAAAATGGCAACCTGTCTTCCGCAGAAGGCGAGCGGCTTTCGGCCACCCCGATGAAGCTCAACTATAAAAAAATGGATGAGAACACCGGTTATGCCCCCTACTTCCGGGATGTATTGCGCGATGAATTAAAGACGATCCTGAAGGATCCGGGACTAAAAAAACCGGATGGCTCTTCTTACAGTCTTTATGAAGACGGGTTAAAGATCTATACGACGATCAACCCGCAGATGCAGCAGTATGCAGAAGAAGCGGTTTATATGCAGGTGCCCAACCTGCAGCGCGCACTGGTACGCCAGTCATTTATAAAAAGCGGGGCGGTATGGAAAGGAAGAGATAATATCCTGCTGCGGGCTATGAAGGAAAGCGACCGCTGGAGAAATATGGCAGATGATGGATTTTCTGATAAAGAGATCAAGGCCAGTTTTTATAAGAAAGTGCCCATGCGCATTTTTGCCTGGAACGCCAGCAAAGGGCGCGATACGGTAATGACACCGTACGATTCCATCAAATACCACCGTACCATGGTACAATCTGCCTTTATGGTAATGGACCCGGTAACGGGAGAGGTAAAGGCCTGGGTAGGCGGTATTGATTTTAAAACGTACAAATACGATCACGTAAACCTGAGAACCAAGCGCCAGGTAGGATCTACCATTAAACCGCTCCTGTATGCCGAAGCGATCGAAGAGCAGAATATGACTCCCGAATCGACGGTAGAAGATGTACAACAGAACTTCGGCAATGGCCAGCTGGTTCCGGCCACCGGAAGAACCTGTACCGGGCGCTCCATGACCATGGCCTCTGCACTGGCCTGGTCTCGCAACTGTGCTACAGCCTATATTATGAAGATCGTAGGCCCTGCCCAGTTCGTTAATTTTTTACAGCGCATCAATATCCCTACAAAAGTACCCGCCTTCCCTTCCATTGCATTGGGCGCCTGTGAGCTTTCGCTTTTTGAAATGCTTTGGGGCTACTCTATTTTCGGAGGCAGGGGCTTTTCTACCAAACCCTATTTCATCAGCCGTATTGAAGACCGGAACGGCAACGTGATCAAACGTTTTGACTACAGCGTGAACCGCAAAGAAGCCATCAGCGAATCCACCGCTTATACCATGAGCCGCATGATGCAGGGCATTGTAGATAAAGGAACCGCAGCAGGATTGCGCGCCCGCCTGGGTGCTGCTGAAATGGCCGGAAAAACCGGTACAACCAACGACAACAGTGATGCCTGGTTTATGGGCTTTACCCCTCAGTTGCTG
Source organism: Niabella pedocola (assembly GCF_021044425.1). Classification (GTDB taxonomy): domain Bacteria; phylum Bacteroidota; class Bacteroidia; order Chitinophagales; family Chitinophagaceae; genus Niabella; species Niabella pedocola. The sequence goes on from NZ_JAJNEC010000008.1 coordinate 19,068, forward strand.
GGCGGTGTTTGGGTTGGCTGCGACGACCGTTTTATCCGCAATGAAGGCCGGGGTGGTTTTGGTGGTGAAGCCGCACGTCCCATATGGGAAGCCTTCTTTAAAAAAGTATATGCCGACAAATCCTTAGGTATTAATAAAGATGAAAAATTTGCAGAGCCGGCCACTATGGAAAACGAAATACTCAGTGCCGATCCCTCGCAATATGTAACTTCCGAAAACCCGGAACCAACGGCTGAGGGAGCCGATGCCGGATTAGGCTCGGAACAGGATTACATGCAAAACAACAATGAGTACATCGGACCGGAATCCAAACCGGTTACCGATGAAAAAGGACCGGTTAAGGATACTACTAAAAAGGAACCTTCCAAAGCCGTACAGGGAAAACCTATCGGCTCTTCTGACGAACCTAAAAAGAAAAAAGGGTTCCTGGGCGGCCTCTTTAAGAAAAAAGATAAAACTAAAAATCAGGAGCAGGAAAAATAGCGCCAGATATCAGCTGTCAGCTGTCCGTTTTCAGCATTTTATTATTAGTCATCAGCCCGGGAACTTAGATACGGATTGCAGGAACCTAAGGTCTGGCAGCCAGTATCAGGCAACCGGCCGCACCCATACCTATTACCGGTTTTCCGGGGCCGTTTTCGGGCGACGGGAATACAGAAGACCGTTGTTTGGTCAAATCCGCTTTTATACCTAACGAATGGTCCCGGATGAGAAAGTTCAATGCCCTACACTCAAACCTGGTGGCTGATCGCTAACACCTGGTAGCGGTCTGACGCATGAACTATCGTATATTTGCGCATTATTTTATTTAAAATCGAATCATTATATGGCAGACATTTTTGAGCGGCTATTGAAAAATTACGGGCCCATTGGTCAACACCGGGAAAGAGCCCATGGTTATTTTGCGTTTCCTAAACTGGAGGGTGAGATCGGCAGTGTTATGAAATTCCGGGGTAACGATGTAATCGTTTGGAGCCTTAATAACTACCTGGGACTGGCCAATCATCCTGAGATAAGAAAGGCTGATGCCGAAGGTGCCGCTCAATATGGACTTGCATTACCCATGGGTGCCCGTATGATGAGCGGTAACTCTAACCTGCACGAACAGCTGGAAGCAGAACTGGCCGCTTTTGTAAGCAAAGAAGACGCCGTTTTACTGAATTTTGGATACCAGGGCATGGTAAGCATCATTGATGTACTGTGCAGCCGTCATGATGTGATCGTTTACGATGCAGAAAGCCATGCCTGCATCATCGACGGTTTGCGACTGCATCCGGGCCATCGCTTTGTATTTAAACACAACAATATTGAAGATTTTGAAAAGCAGATGGACCGGGCCACAGCGCTGGTTGAAAAACAAAAAGCCGGCGGCATCCTGGTGATCACCGAAGGCGTTTTTGGCATGGCCGGTGACCAGGGCAAACTGAAAGAAATTACCGCATTAAAAAGTAAATATGATTTTCGCCTGCTGGTGGATGATGCGCACGGGTTTGGTACATTGGGTAAAACCGGTGCCGGTGCCGGCGAAGAGCAGGGCGTACAGGACCAGATCGATATTTATTTTTCTACGTTTGCAAAATCAATGGCATCCATCGGTGCGTTTGTTGCCGGCGACCGTACGATCATTGATTATATCCGTTACAATATCCGCAGCCAGATCTTTGCAAAGAGCCTGCCCATGCCGCTGGTTGTAGGCAATCTGAAGCGACTGGAATTGTTACGTACCCGCCCTGAGCTGAAAGCCAAGCTGTGGGAAAATGCCTTAAAGCTGCAAAACGGTTTAAAAGAACGCGGCTTTGATATCGGCACCACCGACTCCGTAGTAACGCCTATTTATATGAAAGGTGGTGTGGAAGAAGCCACAGCGATGGTAATGGATCTGCGGGAACACTACCGCATCTTCTGCTCTATTGTAGTATATCCTGTAATTCCAAAAGGACATATCATTTACCGCCTGATTCCTACGGCCAGCCATACCGATGCAGACATTGAAGCTACGCTGGAAGCATTTTCCGCAGTAAAAGAAAAACTGGATATCGGCGCATACAAAACAAACGCCATTCCGGATATGGCAGAACGCTCCTAAATAAGGCACATAAAACATACAAAAGAGCGGTATCCCTTTTAAGGATACCGCTCTTTTTTTGCCGGCCTTGTTGCACTACGCAAAAAAAAGAGCTGCCTTTGCAGACAGCCCTTCCCGTTTTACAACGATTATTTACTGATTATTTTTTTACTTCGTCGATCACAACAATTTCAACCGTCTTTGAAGATTTGCTAAAGTTATATACTTTAACAGTGTTGTTTTTTACATCGCTTACTTCAAAAGTCAGCTTTACATCTGCCGGTAATTGGCTATCGAACCGGTAGTTACGTACGATCTTAGCACCAGAAACAGTTTCATTATATAACAGTTCACCGGTTTCGTCTTTGATCGCCACGGCGTAGGTACCTTTGCTCAGGTTGTTTAAACGCAGCTGGTAGATCGGCGACTCCATAGCAGCATTGTTGATGTATTTTAATTCAACAGGTGCTTCAACATTGTCGTTTGCAATAACATTGGTTGCAGAAATAGTAGTGGCCAGCGCTGCAGCTAAAACGATTGATAATACTTTAAATTTCATGGTAATTGTTTTATGATTTTTAATTAAGGTTCTGTTTATAAATACATCTATTTAATATAGATGTTCTTTGTGGTAATGGTATTGGAAAACAAGAGTCCCAATTGATAGGCTACATTTGCAGCTTTTGTTAATAAAGTTTTCATTTTACGTCTCCTTTTATTTATTCTTTACAATAATTTCTTCAATGGTCAATATCGCCGGGCGGCAAACAAAAACGAGACAAGCGAATCCTGGTTGCTGAGCTCAATGTGTAGTGCGGTGTAATGCACTTTTTTTAAATTGATAACACAAAGCTACGGTCTGCAAAACGCTGAATAAAACCAATATTTGGTCTTTTATAGGGTGGTTAGCAATACAAAAACAATCACAATAAACTAATAATCAATTAATTAAAAAAAAGCCTGCCATGATATCCAACCCAAAATAAAAGACAGGAAACTACGGTTCCTAACCCGCAAAAAGTTGCATCTTCCTGCTTATACGGGCCGCCGCCATTGTATTCAACCAATATTCCATATACAGAAAAATTGATCGCAGGTTTGCTAAAAACTGCAGTTGGCGCCCATTTCAAAAATGGATTCCTGTACCAGCCGCATCGGCCGCAAATCATCCGGCCCGCTCATAGATTGTTTTTTTATCATGCAACAGATTTCCCGTATCTTACGGCGCCGAAACGTATTCAGCCATGCTCAAACATAAAACCTCCGTATTGTTTGTTAATAACTCCGGTAAGGAAAAAAAAGCAATCCAGGTTCCAACGGCCCTGCTGTTATCATGGCGGAAATATTTAATTGGCGGCACCCTGCTCATCCTTCTTCTGTGTGCATCGCTTTGCTTCCTGATCTTCAAAAAAACAAGCAGTTTTTATACCCTTGCCTATAAAAACCGGCTGGAACATGTGAATCGTATAAAGGACGAGATCAATGTAGAAAAAGTAAAGGCCTCATTTAAATCGATCGATCAGCGTGTGCAACAGATCAATCAGCTGCTTACAGAAAGAGGATTATCGAAACTGGTGCTCAAAAATGCAGGTGGTCCGGAAACACTGGATCTGGCAGACATCGACGAAGCAGCCGCATTTTATGATACCGAACTGGTAAAGGCAGAAAATGTGCTCCGGCATACGCCCATAGGAAGACCTCATTTTGGTGAGCAGACCTCCGGATTCGGACACCGTTACAATCCGTTTGGAAGCGGGTCCGTAGAAAGTCACAGCGGCCTCGACTTCAGGGGCGAGATCGGGGAAACCGTAAAAACAACGGCAGATGGCACTGTTGTATTTGCCGGGGTAAAAGGCGGATATGGAAACTGCGTTATGGTTCAGCATCAAAATGGCTTTCAGACCTTATACGGGCATTTATCCAAAATCAATGTAAAAGAACGCCAACAGATCCGTTCCGGCGACAAGATTGGAGAAGTAGGCAGCACGGGCAGAAGTACCGGTCCGCATTTACATTACGAGGTCTTCATAAACGGAGTAAGAACCGATCCTTCTCGTTATACAAAACTGTAACGTTATGTTTCAAAAGAATACATCCAGGGAGAAAAAAACGAATTTAGACAACATCGCCATTAATACGGTGATTGATGAAGGCATGCTGATTAAAGGCGATATTTCGGGCGAAGGTGCCATCCGTATCGATGGAAAAATAGAAGGGAATATCGATCTGAAAGAAGGCATTATTCTCGGAGAAAAATCGGAGATCCGGGGAGCCGTTAAAAGCAGTATCGTTGTTGTACACGGAAAGCTGTACGGCAATATACAATGCCGGTACCTGTATATAAAAAGTACCGGCTTGATCGACGGTGATATCGAAGTAGAAGCGTTTGAAGTGGAGCTGGGTGGTCAATATAACGGTACACTAAAAATGACCAGCCCCGCACCGGTTATCAACGGTATTGCAAAATCGAAAAAAGCAGAAGCAGTGGCTTAATACCCGGCCACTTTTTTGCGACGATACGGCCTGGCAGCAACAGATGCGGGGATCGCATATGCCCTATTCATCTTCCCCGTACACAAAATAAAAACGATTTCAACGCAGGTACGTTATTAAATCGCCCTAATTTTATCATCCACGTTTATAAAACAACTTTATGCAGCACAAAACCCGGATTCTTTTTTCGGCAGCCTTTCTTCTCGCTTGCGGAACCGCAGCAGCAACAAACGATCTGCTTTTTTTGAATCCTCTTTTTGCAGATACATTACCGGCCGTAGAAAAGAAAGCGCCCAACAGCGATTACCGGCCCGCATTTGGCGGACAAACCCGGGTGAAGGGTGTAAAAACGATCAGCGGTTATAAGGCTGAAAAAATTGCGGAAAAGATTGGTGCACCTTTTGCCATTGTAGCAATGCCCGATGGCCGGCTGATGGTTACGGTAAAATCGGGCCGTATGGAAATACGCAACCAGAACGGAACACTGGCAAAGACGATCACCGGCTTTCCTGCCGTTGACCTGGTGGGCCAGGGTGGATTACTGGATGTGGCATTTGATCCTAATTACAGCCGCAATAAAATGATTTACTGGACCTACTCAGAAAAACAGGGAAAAGGCAACTTAACGGCTGTGGCCAAAGGAACCCTGAATGAAGCTGCGGGAAAAGTTGAACAGGTATCTGTGATCTTCCGTGCCACGCCGGCCTTAAACAGCAATCTGCATTTTGGCTCGCGGATTGTTTTTGATGCTTCAGGAAATCTTTTGGTTGCCGTGGGCGAACGGTCGATTTTAGAAGGCCGGGCACAGGCCCAGCAATTACAATCCGGGCTTGGAAAAATATTCAGGATCACTACCAGCGGCCGGCCGGCCAAAGGCAACCCGTTTGTGAATAAGCCGGGCGCCATGCCGGAAATTTATAGCTACGGGCACCGCAATCCCCAGGGACTGGATATAAACCCCGCAACAGGCGAGCCATGGGAAGCTGAGTTTGGCCCCCGGGGCGGCGACGAAATCAATATTATCCGCGCCGGAAGAAATTACGGCTGGCCGGTGATCACCTATGGCATCGAATACAACGGTTCCAAAGTAGGTGATGCCCTGCAAAAACACAAAGGCATGGAACAGCCGGTGTATTACTGGGATCCGGTTATTTCGCCCAGCGGTATCTGTTTTTACCGGGGCAATGCCATCCCGGAATGGAAAAACAATTTGTTTGTAGCTTCTCTAAGCGGGCAACATATTGACCGGCTGGTGATCAAAAACAATAAAGTAATTGGCGAAGAACGGCTGCTGGCCGACAAAGGCGAGCGTTTCCGGGATATTGCCTGTGTAAACGGCACGCTTTATACCATTACCGATAAAGGAAATATTTACAGGATCGGCAAGTAACCTTTTCCAGGTGTATTGGCGGGGAAAACCCGGGGAGTACAAAGATTCGCCGGGTAATGACAGTAATCGCTAACACCTGACGGCGGCAGTACCCAAAGACGATACAAAAACATTTTTTTATACCGGCAGCAGTAAAATACACCCTATACCGGCAGCAGCCGGATGCGGTGTTCGGCCAGGATTTGCCTCCGTCCTTGACTCCCGTTGAAAAAAGCGCTACTTTCGCAACCCTTGATGAAAGCAGAAGAAGCAATGAGCATACAAAAAGAAGCATCTCCTACAGGCAGCAACTGTATTGAAGTAGAATATTTTTTTGAAGAAGCCACCCATTTAATGGACGCCCTGATCCAGAATAAATGCGAGTATGAACTGCTGGCATTGATACGCGAGGTGGCTTCCCGGCTCAAACTCCGTGTAATTATCGAAACCGCACCGCAGCCGGAAAAGGGCTTCAAACGGCGCTTCAGGGTGGCGCTGAAAAAAGAAACCAAAACCGCAACCGCTGCCGTTACTATTGCCACGGCAGCACTGGTAGCCGTTGTAGCAGCGCCCCTGTCGGTTGCGGCGGGGGATAATGCCCGTAAGCTGATTGAGCAACTGATGGAGGCCCCGGAATTTATGCCTGCCGATAACGAACGGTTACGGCTGCAAACAGAAAAACTAAAGCTGCAACTGATGGCCAGCTGCGCAAACCTGGATACCAGTAATGTTATAAAGAAAAGACGGTCGAATTTCTTTGAACTGCTGACCCGGTACCCTAAAATCAATGGCGTTCGCTTTACAGCCCTGGAAGAGCATCAGGCCACTGCCACACAGGAACAACAATTATCACGCCCGCAATTTGGCACCTATATTCTTACTACAAATGTGCTGGAGCCCGAAGAAATCGATGATGTTGATATTGAAATCATTTCGCCGGTACTGAAAAAGAGCAGCTATAAATGGACCGGCATGTACCAGGGCCGCCCCCGCTCATTCAGCATGCAATCGAAGGAATTTAAAAAACTGGTCCAATCCGGAAAAGTGCAATTCAAAAACGGTACTTCTATCAATTGTCAGCTAACCATTCATAAAAAAATGAACAATGAAGGTACCGAGCGGATCACGGGTATTGACATTACCCGGGTGAATCATTATTTTGAAAATGACAAACCGGTTGAAACAGTGGAAGGGAAAAAACAGAAAAAACAACCCGAACCGGAAATTACACAGCTGGCGTTATTCATGTAACCCAGGTTGTTTCCAGCCTGTTCTTACCGTCAAACACATCGCACCGGTGGGCCTGCAGTCCGTTTAAGGAGCTATCATAACGGACTTTTGTGGCACCAGGGGATTCCCAAAAAGCAGTTAGCCTCGGCGAACCAACCGGGGTAAAGATACATACAGATACAGCGCGATGTGATCACTATTATTAGCGATGTCCCTGATAACAAAAATGCGTCTGCAATATTGCAAACGCATTTAAAATAAAAATATACAGGTATCCGCTCTTAACGCTGCTAAACTGGTTTTCATAGAGGGCTGTCTTTTCAGACAGCCCCTGTCATCCCGGTTTTTACTGCACCGTTAGCGAACTTTATTAGTTTTTAACCACGGCAACTACTTTAGAGTAGGTGCTGTGACCATCCGCATCTACCTGCGCAATGCGGATATAAGCTTTCTGGTTACCTTCTTCCGGAACGATTTCTGTGCTGTTCTTATTACAGGACACGGCCGCCATTCCAATGAGCACATAGCCCAATACAGCCGACATAAATACCTTCCGGTTCCTGCGGGCACCACCAAAAGCCAGGGCTACTACCGCCAGTGCAGAAAGACCCAGCAATACCGTGTTGCCACTTTTATCGATGCGTACCGCATAAGTAGTAGTGCCCGTAAATACCGCACCCGCGTGCTTGGATTTTACGGTAGCAATGGTTTCAAAATCGGTTCCATTCTCAGAAGCCTGAATATTAAAATGATCATTGTTGTTCTCACTCAGGGTGGTAAAATTCACCAGCAGGTCATTGCCACCTGTGGTAGCCGCAACCGATTCAAACGTTACCGGCAGCACCTGCAATATGGTCACTTCCACCCGGCCATTACCACCGGCCTGGCCTGCTCTGCTATTAGCTCCATTTACACGGTAACCGCCGCCGCCGCCACCACCGGGAACACCCCCCGCCGTAGCGTTTGTAGTGGTATTGGCCCCATCACCACCATTAGCGCCAATACCGGTGCCAGCGGCGCCGCCATTGGCACCGTTGCCGGTACCGTTGCCATTTGCGTTTCCATGGGTTCTGCCGGAGCCATCGTTTCCGTCGCCGCCCACACCTGCTGCCGCGCCGCCGCCGCCGCCATATACGGTGGCCGTCGTATTTCCATTTTCTCCGTCTCCACCGTCGTTAACCGTAATGCTTGTAGCCCCGCCCAACGCCCAGCCGAGTGTTACAAAGCCGTTTTGAGCGGCACCGCCGCCACCACCTGTGGCACTGAAACCACTTCCGGAACTACCCCCATTTGCAGTAATATTAAATCCGGGAGAAACTGTAAAAGACGAAGCATCACCGTTATTACCGGATGTACCAGCACCTCCTACATTGATCGTGTAATTACCGGGCTGTAATGTAATATTTACCTGGGAGTAAGCACCGCCACCACCGCCGCCGCCGGCATTGTTATTACCGGTAGTACGGGTACCACCGCCGCCACCGCCACCCCAAACCCGGATGGTTACCCGATTGGCCTGGCCGGTCGGCACCGTAAACGTTTGGGCCGCGCCTGTATAATTGTATGTTTGGGCTGATGCCGTAGCAAGCAGCAAGGATAAAGAGCCCACAAGAGTAGACCGGACACCCGTCCTGTTAAAAAACCATGATTTCATTTTGTGCAGTTTTAGAAATTATAAAAAAAGAATCAGTTACCAATGAATGACATCTGGTAAAGAGGGGCATTAAAAATTCAAAAAGATCCGGCACGCGTAAGGGCCTCAGAGATAGTTTTGAGTGGCAGTACCTGGATTTACTGCAGCAGCATTCATCAGGGCCATTTGCCTTGCGGAATGTAGCAGACCTGTATATCCATTGTTATGTTGGGGCTTTCAGAGGGAGCTCAGGATCCGCAGTGGATCGGCATCGGTTAGTTTGGAGGGTATATCTGTTAAGTCGTTTTCTAGAGTACCGATGCCGGCAAAAGTACAGCATCATGCAGCCCATGTCAATACCCCAAATAGGGTATTTTTAGAACCGCCGCATTTTTCATCACAAAAGTATACCCATAAAAAGAGGCTGCTTCTTTTTCAAGAAGCAGCCTCTTTGCGGCAACAGGTTTACATTTACCGCCAAGAAAACGTAGATTTATTTAAAGGATATCTGCGCCTGTAAAAAGCCGGGTAGGTTTCATAAAGGGCTGCCCTTTCAGACAGCCCCTGTCATCCCGGTTTTTACTGCACCTTAATCATTAACTACGGTTACAACCTTTGAATATTGTACCGTTCCGGATTTATCATATTGAGCGATCCGTACAAAAACGGTTTGATTACGGTTCACATCAACCGTTTGGCCATCTTTCAAACAAGAAGCGGCAGCTACTACTATTACAGCTATTGCCAGCACCTTTGCCCATCTGGACCGTACCAGCGTTAACAGGAACAGCCCTCCCAGTCCGATAGCAGCCAATGAGGCTGGTATGATTAATGCCAGGCTGTAATCGATCGGCAGATCCGAATTTCCGTCAACACCTTTTGAGTCCAGCTTACCGATCGCCGTCCAGTTCTTACCATCATTGGAAGCTTCCACTACAAATTCCTTACTGTTTTTTTCTGATAAGGTTCTCCAGTTCACTACCAGCCGGTCATTTGCTCTGCTTACAGTAATACCTTCAATGGCTGCAGAAAGTGGGCTGCAGGTATTTACGGCAGGAGTTACCAGTCCAAAATCTACATTCGTGGTAGTACCACCGTTGGTAATTTGAATACTGCGTACCACTACATAAAGATTTTTGATCCGGTCCGGGTTATTCGTGGAATAAGGTGCCGGATAAATGGCGGGCAGGTATATATGCGTTGCATCATTGGTTCCGCTTGCCGAGCTGAACGTTAGGGAACTGTTGGAAGCACCCTGTACAACGGTATACAATGTGGCACCGCCATCATAGATCTTGGTATCTGTAACGGAGTATCCTGCAATACCGTCGGTTTCCTGGTATACATCAAAAGCGAATTGGATGCTATTGCCGGTGCCATTAGCGGTAACGGTAAAGTTCAGGATATTCGGGCCGGGATTGCCACAACCGATCAGTGCTACCACAGAAGGATCTGCTGCAGAAAAAACAAAGCCGGGCAGTGCGCAGGCTACAATTTTACCATTATTATCCTGGGCAGACCATGAGTCACCTTTAAATAAAGGAGGTGCAGAGGAATTACAAGCCCCGGGCAGATCAATCACAATATTTTGAAATACAAAATGCGTAGCGGTTGAATTAGGAACAGGCGTTTTGGTAAACGTTACACCATCGGATGCATCCAGCACATTTACAGTGTTATCTGGCCCGTAGGTAGCCGACAAAACCGGATTCGGAGGTTGTTGAGAATAATCCAACGCCAGTGTAAACAGCGCGTTACCCAATATATTAGCACTGGTGGGCGCCTGGTTGCTGTACGTCCAGCTCTGGCCATTGTGATAACCGCCGGCAGTCCATACATGGATATACGTATACTTATTACCACCATTTACATCAATATCCACGGAAAGCGTAAGCGTCGTCCGGCAATACGGTTGCCCGTTAATGATTACGTTTGATGTGCCCTGTACTTGTATCAGTGGGCTTACAAAGGTACAGGGAGCAGCCACAGCGCTCTGTTGATTTAATAGAATCAGTGAAAAGAGTGTTGCAGTTAAAATTAAAAACCGAGTTTTCATCGTGTGCAGTTTTAGAATTAAAAAATAGGATCATGTTACCAAATGACATCTGGTAAAGAGGGAGGAATGATTCAAAAAATGTCGGATACCTACGGTGTATCGCAATAGTTTTGAGTGGGGTTACCGGCATATATCCGCCGCTACCACTACCGGGTCAGTAGCGGTTCAGGTACGGAAATAAAGCCCGTATAACCATACGGTTTGCTTTCAAGGTTCGCGGTCACATCCGCAACGGATGTTGTAAATTGGTTGGGAGGGTATAGGGTATGGACGAATTAAGCCATAGCAGCAGTTCTATACACAAAACTATTACATATACAGCACCCGGGAAATCCCCGAAAATAGGGATGCGCTTACGCAGATACGGAAAACGCTCGGGTCGGATTAATTATATGCGCTGGCATGCGCTGCTTCAGATCATCATCATATTGCAACCACCATTTTGTGGTTAACCGGTGCCCTCATCAAGAACGAAGCCTGCGCCCTGCCTGGCTGCTGCTAAACACAACACTTGTATACAAGCGCCATGCGATAGCTTTTCTATGCCAAATTTACTTATATACAAACCCCTTCTTATACAAATTCGACCAGTCCCCTGTTTTCATCGCCAGGTCGTTTACTCCGGAGGATAAAAACAGCATAAAAAAAAGGCTGTCTTTTCAGACAGCCCCTGCCGTTGCAACCGCTATGCTGCTTAATCATTAACCACTTTAATCACTTTTGAATACTGTACCCCTCCATCTTTATCATACTGTGCAACACGAATAAACCCTACCGCTCCGCTTTCTAGATCCACCGCTTTATCGTCCTTTAAACAAGCTCCGGCCGCAACAACAACCGCCGCCAGCGCCAGCACTCTTGCCCAGCGGGAACGTACCAGGGTAAGCAGGAACAAACCGCCCATACCCAATGCTGCAGCCGCAACAGGTAGCCCGATCACCAGGCTATAATCCAGGGGACCAGAGGAGGTTCCGTTAGCCGCTTTTGAATCCAGTTTTCCGATGGTTGTCCAGTTTACATTATCATCGGACCCTTCCACTACAAACCCCTTACAATTATTTTCAGAAGCAGTAGTCCAGTTTATCATGATCTGATGCTCCTTTTTTACAACAGTGATGCTTTCAAAGGCAACAGGCAGCGGATTGCCACCAATTACCACGGATGAATTACCACATTGCGCCGAACCGCAGGAACCGGTCCGCGGCACAAATACAGCTTTAAGCGTAGACAAACCGGTGCCGCAGCTGAGGCCGGTATATTGCATGGTACCATTGCCATTATGCTGAAAGCAGTCCTGCTTTATAAGCACGTTATTACAATAGATATTAACTTCAAGGGTTTTATTACCACTTGCTGTGAAGGCAATATCCAGCTGCCATGTTTGGCCATCATTGCTTGGATTTGAAAATGCAGCGCTGGTTACTTTTAAACAATTCTGCGCCGCGCTTAGTAATACCATAAAAACCCCGATAACAGAGAGTAAAAATCTGAATTTCATTTGTGCAGTTTTAAGAATTAAAAAATCAGTACCCGGAAAAACAGCTGGTAAAGGAGCTTAACGGAATTCAAAAATTCAGACACAAAAAGTATCATTACCATTTTTGAGTGGAGCATAGGTTCTTTACTTCTTAGTGCCCTAGTGTAGTGATTACAGCGGCACGGCATTACAGTACCTATTACAGATGTTTCATAGAAAGCAGTTACATTCGCAACGAATGTAGTCATTGATTTGGAGGGAATACAGCAATGAGCCATCAATTGTGCGATGCAGGTGCCCGCTGCCTTTTTTAAATGCGCACTAACGGTATTACCAATCTGTTTGTATGCAATAACAAGGCCCGCAGTACTGCTCTATATTGGCGTACCATCCGTCTTGTTTCGGGTCTGCCTGTTGTCCGGCGATCTGCCGGAACAACCATTCGCCTCATATCCGCTTTAATGTTCTGATTGCCTCTGACCCAAAAATAAACCTATATCGAGGTGGTAATTATTAAATTCGACGAGTACCGGCCGATATTCGTCGGAATCCCTGCAACCCGGGACAAAGCGGCTCCTAATAGAATGCTTCAAACAACACAAGCAGCAAAGCCCCTTCAACCCCGCACGGGTGCTGCTTTTTGTGTCCATACCCCCTGTTGCGGGTATTATGATGGCGTCCGCCTCCGGAAGAATATCCGGACATCCGCATTACCGGGTTTACGGGGATAAACGGGCCCTTCCCTTCCGGCATTATATTTTCATTAAACGGCAGAGCCGGAAAAAGCCATCACCGGATGATTATAATTGCTAGCATCGGATCGCAACCCGATGCATCAGCATCGATGGTTCCGCCCTTAATAGATAGATACTGAAGTAACACTCTCCGAACCGGAGGTATTTAAAACTCCTTAGTCTTTTTGAATGGTAATACCCACGGGTCCCTTCACTATCCCATCGGCCATATTGCTTCGCGCAATGATTAGTGTATAAACACCTTTCTTCAGGGTTTTATATTGCATGGTGCGGCCAAATGGTCCGTCGGTTTTTCCATCCGGCATTTCGATCTGGCTGATCCGCACATTCCGCTCACGTCCCTCCGGATTTAACTGCACTGCTAAATTCCGGGTGCCGGCTACCGGTACCTGTATATGTACCTGCTGATAATCTTTCTGTATATCTGCATGCAGCGTATCGCGGTTTCCCTTTGCCTCCAGTACAATAATAGAGTCGGCAGTTCCGGAGTTGTTAGCGGGCACGGAATCCTTTTCCGGAATACCGGATATGCTGTCTAATTGCGGCTTCTGTATAGCAGGAGCGCTATCGGCCGGTACCGGCTTCGGATCTCCGGTATGCCCACAGGCACACAGGCACCATGAAAAAGCGAGAACGTATCGGTGTATGCGTAGCATCATTTATAATTTTTGTAGGTTTACAAAAATATTGAATCTGCTATGAACAAGAAATTTATCCTTTCCACCACGGCTACCATCCATTTAAAAGGTGCTGAAATTGTAGAGTATTGCGGTATTGTATCGGGCGAAACAGTTATCGGGGCCAATATTGTACGGGACTTTTTTGCTGGTATCCGGGATATTGTTGGCGGCCGTTCTGGATCCTATGAAGAGGTATTGCGGGAAGCCAAAGACACGGCTATTAAAGAAATGCAGGAGCATGCGCTGCGCCTGGGCGCTAATGGTGTCATCGGCGTAGACCTGGATTATGAAACAGTAGGACAAAGCATGCTGATGGTGGCGGCCAGCGGCACCGCGGTGAAAATTGAAGGGATCTGATACCGGCCAGGCGCAGGATTCCCCGGTTGCAGCCGGAAACAGGTTTTAAGAAACAGGCAGCAGTACCGGCAAGCTGCGGCTTCAACCAGACGATTCGTGAACAAACAATCGTTCTTTTTTGATAAAAAATATTGATAACCAGACAACCAGGTTATCTGCACCTGCGTCTTATTTCCGATTGAATAATAAAGGTGGGACAAAAAAAATCCCCAACATTGTTACACGTTGGGGACCTTCATCAAAAACCATTAACCATTAAACCTTATCCTATGAAAATTCAATCTCAAATTTATAAACAATTTCCTATATTTCAAAAGTAATATTTTGAAGTGTGGGAAATTTTCACATTTTCTTATCAAATTATTTCCTGCCAAACCCCTAATAAGCTAAAAATCAATGAAAAGAAAAGTTGTAGTGGCCATTACCGGTGCAAGTGGCTCTATTTATCCTTTGCGGCTGTTATCCAAGTTTTTACAAATACAGGAGCAATGGGATGAAATTGGGGTGGTAGTAACCAACAACGCTAAAGAAGTATGGCAGGTAGAAACAGGCACTGCTTTTACACCGGAATCTTCCTTTTCCTACTATGCCACTACCGACTTTAATGCACCTTTTGCCTCGGGCAGCGGCCGGTTTGATACTATGATCGTTATTCCCTGCTCGATGGGTGTGCTGGGCCGGATTGCTACGGGTATTTCCAATGACCTCATCACCCGGGCGGCAGATGTTATACTAAAGGAACGGCGCAAGCTGATCTGTGTGGTGCGCGAAACACCTTACAGCCTGGTACATATCAGGAATATGGAATTCCTTACTCTTGCCGGCGGCATTGTTTGTCCCGCAACTCCCTCCTATTACAGCAATCCGTCAAGTATAGAAGCTGTGGCAGATACCGTAGTGGACCGGGTGCTGGACCTTGCGGGTTTTGACATTCCTTCCTATCGTTGGGGTAGCGCCGAACAGGATCTTTAAAAAATCCCCCCTTTTATTCCCCGGGCCTTCAAAGAATATACAGGGACCGAAAAATACCTGAATCGCTTTTTCGTTGCTCTGTTGACACCGGAAGCAACCGGGTAGCGCCGCTGTTCCCTTTCTTTGTGCAACTTCAGGATCCGGAAACCCTGGCGCAAGTATCTTCAAATAAAAAAAGCCATCTGTAACAGATGGCTTCCAATATTGTTAACTCCGTTTTTACCCAAGGGGAACGTTAAAAGGTACTTTCTTCGGCGGCAAACATTGCTTGTCATCGCAGGTCTGGTATTCCACCGTTCCGGAAAGTGCTGTTTTTGCTGCGGTCTTTAAAGTTACTTTCTGTACAAACGTCACGGTATTTGCATACTGATAGGCTGTGGAGTTGGTACTGGCATCATGGAATTTTTCCATTTTACCTACTTCCTTCACGTTACCCGCCCGCATGATCAGGGGATTATTGGTAAAACCTACTTTTGTAGGATATGCAATAGCATTCTTGGGCTGTGTTTGAGAATACAGGTGCCAGCCGCTTTTCAGCGTAGCTACCATTTGTACTTCATATACCTTGTCGCTGATTTTTTTTGCAGTAAACTTCCAGCTTGCAGGATCTACCTGTGCCCGGGCTGTAGCCAGGCTCAATACAGCCACCAGTGCCAATACGATACTTTTCATCTTTTCTGATTTTATTTTTTCAAACACAAAGGTACCTGCTCATTCGTTTATAAAAACCTAAAATGAGTATATAAAGGACGCAGGGCTTAAGAAACCAGTTGTCTGGCCATCAGCAGGGAGGTAAGGATTTTTTTACCATCTTCATTACCCAAAACAGCGCTGCAGGCCCGCTCCGGGTGCGGCATCATACCAAACACGTTCCGCCCTGCGTTGCTGATTCCGGCAATATTATCAATGGCTCCATTAGGATTGCTTTCAGGTGTTTCATTACCGGAAGCATCACAATACCTGAAAAGGATCTGGCCATTTGCTTTCAGCTCCTCAAGTGTTTGAGGATTGGCGTAAAACCGGCCTTCGCCATGGGCAATAGGAATTTTATATACTTCCTGAAAGCGCTCGGGATCATCCTTCAGTTGTTCTTTGTAAAACCCGTCGGGCTTAATGAAAAGATTTTTACAGATGTATTGCTGGCGTTCATTCCGCAGCAAAGCGCCCGGCAGTAAACCCGATTCGCAAAGAATCTGAAAGCCGTTGCACACACCATATACTTTACCTCCGTTATTGGCAAATTCGATCACCTGCTTCATAACCGGGCTGAAACGCGCAATAGCACCGCATCTCAGATAATCACCGTAGGAAAAACCACCGGGCAGAACTATGCAATCCTCTGTGGAAAAAGCACTGATATCTTCACTTTTATGCCAGAGCGGAACCACTTCCTGGTTCAGATCATATTGTAGAGCATCCAGCATGTCGCGGTCGCAATTAGACCCGGGAAATATAACTACTCCAAATTTCATTCGTATCTTGTTTAATCCAGATCGCAAAGATAACCTTATTTCCCTTGCGGGAATTTAGAATATCAAATGTAACCTATTAAATTTTAAAAGTGGTTCAGGGCCAGGTCTTCAACGTTAGTGGGAATTGAGAATCGAGAATTGAGAATCCAGAATTGAGAATTGAGAATTGAGAATTGAGAATCGAGAGCCCAGATTTCAGACGGCAAAGCGGGGCTGGTGGCGCTTTCAGTTATCAGCTTTCAGCTATCAGTTGTCAGATGTCTGTGTTCAGGTGATGCTGTAAAGGGGCCGGAGCCGCGCCGTTTACCGGAACCCCGCGATTTCTATCGCTATAATATATCCTACCGTTAACCAAAAGGCTATTACGGGGTATAGCCGCACTTCACTGTTCATATAGCCAAAGCCATGTACCGCCGCGCAGGGTACCAACACCAATACCCAATTGGTAAAACCGGGTCCCGGATTTACAAAGGCAATTCCCACTGCTGCAACAAAATACAGGAGAAAAAGAATCCACCCTTTCCGCACCTGGATCAGCATTTTTGAGGAAAGTGCATTGATGGCATAAATACCCGCCAGCAAGGGCAGTATCGTAAGGAACAGGGCGCCCGCAAACCAAAGTCGTTGCTTTCCAAGATGGATGCCTACCGAAAACGGCTCCAGCATGGTATAAACCAGGGGCCACTGGTTGGTCAAAAACAGGTAGATCAGGTAAAAATAATACGGGGTAAAAAAGCCCAGCAACAATAACAACCATTCGTTTATACGGAATGGTCTTAATATACCCAGCGCCAACAGTCCCCAGGCCAGGAAAAATACCGATGGCTGAAAAAACATCGTTGCCACGCCCAATACCATTCCGCAGTTAAAAATGAGGCCCTTTGCGTTGGGATGGTTATGTGCCTTGAAAATAAAAATAAACGACAACAAGAACAGGAAGGAAACAATAAGCGGAGCAGACAAATAATTGAATTCCGGTATAAAGGAAGATACCAGCATCAATGCCATGCCCGGCAAATAATTAGCCCGGCTTACAAGTCGCTGGTTATTGATAAAATTGGTAAGCAGGTAGGCCTGCCAAAATAAAAGCAGGAAGGCGGCCATTGCAAAAAAAGACGGGAATACCGCCACCACCGGCTCCAGAAAACGGAGCAGCTGGTCATAAAGAAACCCATCCTGCCGGCGGATGACCACGGCCTGTTTACTGTTTTGCGCAGCAGGCAGGAAGAACCAGGGCAATTTCAGCAATAGCCCCAGAATGAAAATCATAATAAGATTTCCCGGGTTCTTTTGTTTAAAAACTCCAATCACAGCAACAGTCAGTCATATTTAATTTTGAGCGTCCCTTATGGGTTAGAAGTCAACTTTTGCAAACGAAATATTCTTTTTGTATACATAAGGAATGATCATACTGCCGGGGCCAACCTGCTTACCATACCGGGGCATAAAGTCCACATATTTGTCTTTTGCCTCAATTGGCTCCGCTTCGGTTCTTTGTCCACCTTCGGTAATGATCACATCATCCAGATCTGAGATCTTGCCGGCGCGGTTCAAAATAAAGTGCATCCGGTCCCCGTCTACCAGCACCTGGTAAGAAATGGTGCCATCTGTTCCCACCTCCGACTGATTCTTGAAAATGACCTGGTCAGAAGTGCGGTTTCCGTCTTTATCGAAAGAGAATACACCTATATTTCCTGCATTGTACCGGGCATATCCGTCTCCGTATCCATAGCCGGCGCCCCACCAGTAACTCCGGTAAAAGAAAGGCGAATAATAATAGTACGGCGACCAGTATCCCCGGCCCCATGCACCCCAGCCGCCCCAGCCACCATAAAAACCGTAAGGACCGCCATAGAAACCATAGGGGCTACCCCAATAATTCCACCGGTCCCACATTCCACCGGCATTGGTGGTGTACAGTGCCTCCGCACCAATGGAAAAGCCACCGTTCTGATGAATGATAATATTGTTTATAAACAGGTCATTAAAGGCGGTTTTTCCACCACTCTTGCCACCCATTTTTTTCCTTAGGTCCTCGTTGAACGGGGTTACGGTTTCAAAGCGTTTTTCCCGGTCACCCAGCCCCAGGGCGTAATTATAGATACCGGCAATATTCCCTTTTTTCTGCTGCGCATAGAAGGAACTTAGTAAATAGCGGTTGTTTCCCTCATCGATCTTCAGTTTGATATCATCGAGG
Organism: Niabella pedocola; assembly: GCF_021044425.1. GTDB lineage: Bacteria > Bacteroidota > Bacteroidia > Chitinophagales > Chitinophagaceae > Niabella > Niabella pedocola. The sequence continues at coordinate 37,824 of NZ_JAJNEC010000008.1, forward strand.
AACAGCTCATCCACTGCAAGCGGATATTCGTTATAAATATCGCTGTTTTCCGGTTTCACCATCAGCGCGGCCTCCTGGATATTACCGCTGTTAAGCCGGTTGTATTTCACAAAGGCAAAATCCCCGTTATTGGCCAGGCTGTAGCCACTCAGGAAATCGCCGCCTTTTACCATGGGTACCGTATAACGGCTTTCCTTGATCAGGTTGAGCTCACCGTCGTAAAGCCGGGTTTTGAACACATGATGTGCCGGGTCTTTTTTATTGATCTTGAACAGGAGGATCTTATTTCCATCGCTGCTTTTTACGGAACTGTTGATTTTGCGGTCTGCCGTATACGCGATAATGGTCGTGTCCAGCGTAACCGGTTCCTGGAGGATCTTCCCGTTCGCCTCTACCCGTACGGCATTACAGTAAACCACATTGCCCTTCTGAAACTGGTACAACAGGTAGGCGTAATTATGAAACGGGTAAAAGGTAAGATCCAGCAGGTCTTTTTTTTTGGGGAGTATGGTTATGGGCACCGATTCCAGCAGTTGCATACTTTCATTAAAAACATTGATCTGGTGGGCTCCTTTTACCTCTTTATAGATGAGATAGTTGTTGGCCAGCTTTCCTATGATTTCAAAATTCATCCGCTGCACGTCCGCCTTATTTACATCGGCGTACACAATACTTTGAGCACCTGCAACGTTTATAAGGCTGAAACTAAGTAGTAACAGACTAAAAATCAATTTTTTCATACACTTTCAATATTCAATTGCATAAAGTTACAGCTTTCTTTAATACCCAACCTGCTTTTAACAAAGCCTGTTATCAGGGGAAAAATATAATGAAAGGCGGTAATAAAATAAGTTTTTTGTTTATTAATCTTTATTTAAACTTTGCTGCTTTATCGCAGAAAAAAAGGACTCATAGCAAGTGAAAGCTTCTACAAACAAAATGACGGCCGCAGGCCTGCTAGTTGCATTGGGAATTATTTATGGTGACATCGGCACCTCCCCGCTTTACGTATTTAATGCAATTATCGGGAACCGCGAGGTGAACGAGTTGCTGGTGATCGGGTCCCTTTCATGCATCATCTGGACCCTTACCCTACAAACAACGATCAAATACGTAGTGCTTATTTTAAGGGCAGACAACCGGGGGGAGGGCGGTACCTTCGCCTTATTTGCCCTGGTCCGGCGGCGACGAAAATGGCTGGTCATTCCCGCGATGATTGGCGGTGCCGCCATGATCGCTGATGGAATTATTACCCCACCTATGACCATCACCTCGGCCATCGAAGGCCTGGCCATTCTCCCCTCGCTCAGACACCTATCTGCCAATACTATCGTTATTATCGTCCTTTGTATCCTGTGTGCGTTTTTTTTCCTGCAACAGTTCGGAACAGCTTCCATTGGTAAAATATTCGGGCCTATCATGTTCCTCTGGTTTACTATGCTGGCTGTTTTTGGACTTATTCACCTTTTTGACGATGTTTCGATATTCCGTGCGCTGAGCCCGCACTATGCCATCGACTTCCTGATCCGGTACCCGCACGGGTTCTGGCTGCTGGGTGCCGTTTTTCTCTGTACTACGGGGGCCGAAGCACTTTACAGCGACCTGGGGCATTGCGGAAGGGAAAACATCCGGGTGTCCTGGATGTATGTAAAACTCTGCCTGCTGCTGAACTATTTCGGACAGGGGGCGTACCTGTTATCCACTCACAACGGACTTACCATTACCGAATCGGTAAAGAAAACACTTGGCATCAACGCTTTCTTCAATTTAATGCCGGATTGGTTCATTGTACCCGGGGTCATTATTGCCACCACGGCGGCCATCATCGCCAGCCAGGCCATGATCTCCGGTGCGTTCACGCTTATCAGTGAGGCCATGCGGCTGAACCTCTGGCCCAAGGTAAAAATACGATACCCCTCGGAGGCCAAGGGACAGCTATTCATCCCGGCTATCAATACCCTGATGTTTGTAGGTTGTATCGGAGTGGTGCTTTATTTCCAGCAATCTTCCCGTATGGAGGCGGCCTATGGACTTGCGATTATTGTTACGATGCTAACCACCACGATCCTTTTTGCCAATTACCTGGTGTTGAAACGGGTCAAACCCATCTGGGTATATATTTTCATCATCGGCTATTCGGTTGTTGAAATAGCCTACCTGATCGCATTGCTGGCAAAATTTGTGCATGGCGGTTATATTACCATCATGATCGGCGGAGTTATGTTTATCGTGATGTACGTATGGTACCGCGCCCGCAAGATCAAAAACCGTTATGTGGAGTTTGTGCGCATGGAACACTATATTCCCAAAATGCAGGAATTGAGTGCCGACCGTTCCATTGCCAAATATGCCACGCACCTGATCTACCTCACCAGTGCCGATAATCCCCGGGAAATTGAGCATAAGATTATCTACTCCATTCTAAACAAGAAGCCGAAACGCGCCGATATCTATTGGTTTGTACATGTAGATACCCTGGATGATCCGTATACGGCCGAATATAAAGTAGAGCATATTATTCCCAACGATATTATCCGCATCGATTTCCGCCTGGGCTTTCGCATACAACCGCGGATCAATATCATGTTTAAGAAAGTAGTGGAGGACCTGGTGGTGAATAACGAGGTAAACATCATCAGCCGCTATGAAAGCCTGGCCAGCAGCAATACGGTAGGTGATTTCCAGTTTATGGTGATGGAAAAATACCTGAGCCCGGATAACGACCTGCCTTTTATGGAAAAGATCATTATGAAACTTCATTTCCTCATTAAGCAGATCAGCCTTTCTGAAGAAAAAGGCTTTGGGCTCGATCTTTCCAATGTAACGGTAGAAAAATTCCCGCTGATTGTGGCACCGGTTACCAGCGTTAAACTGAACAGGATCCAGGATCCGGAGTGATTTTTTGTTTCAGGTTTCATGTTTCAAGTTCCAGGTTAGATTTCGTTTTATATTCGATGATCTATTGCCTATTGCGCCTATTCACCATTCCCTTAATTTGGGACAGGGAGACCGGGAGGACCAGGATTTTTTCAGATACTTGCGATGGGGCAAATCCCCGATCCCTGCGCGTAATCGACTGAAGGAAGAAAGCCGTTTCAGGTTCAACGTTTCAGGCTCCATGTTAGATTTTTCATACCTGAAGATCTATTCACTATTGACTCATTTCCACATCTTCAAATTTTCAAATTACGCCCACCTTACCCGATGGGGATCACGTTCGGCGAGGGCTTTTTCTTTAGCTGCTCCGGTACGGCCGCCAGGATCTCTTCCCGGAGGGCCTTTACGAGTTTTTCCTTTAAAAAATCGCGGTGTACCGCCAGACTTACCTCCCGGACCGGTACGGGCTTTTTGAAATGCCGGATCAGCTGTTGCTGGCTCCTGGGCATTTGCAGGGTTACCAGTTCAGGCACAATCGTAACACCATCGCTGATCTCCACCATCCGCTTCAGGGTCTCCAGGCTCCCGGCTTCATATTCCAGGCCGGAATGTTCCCGGCTTTGTTGCTGCAGCTCGCAGATGGAAAGGATCTGCGACCGGAAGCAATGCCCTTCCTCCAATAGCCAGAGTTTGCTGGTGTCTATATCTTTGGGCAGAATGTATTGCTTTTCATAAGCCCGGTTCTTTTTGGAGGTAAACACCATCAGCTCCTCATAAAACAACACATGCTCCGTAATACCGGCTTCATTCAGTGGTGTTACCAGGATGCCTGCATCGATCTTTTCATCCTTCAGGTAGGAAACAATATGTTCCGTCATCAGTTCATGAATGATCAGCTTGATGTCCGGGTATTTTTTTATAAATGCCGGTACAAAGATGGGCAGCAGGTAAGGTGCCAGGGTGGGAATAATACCGATGCGCAATTGCCCGGATATTTTTCCCTTTTGGTCTTCAATAAAACGGTTCAGTTCATTGCGCGCATGCAACACGCGCCGGGCGTGCTCCAGTACCCCCTGCCCTATAGCGGTAGGTACTACCGGAAGCTTGCTGCGGTCAAAGATCTTTATACCCAGTTCATCCTCCAGCTTCTGTATCTGCATACTCAATGTGGGCTGGGTAATATAGCAGGAATCGGCGGCCTTTATAAAATTCCGGTGCGTATCCACCGCGAGGATATATTCCAGTTGCTGAAGCGTCATTACGTATCTATTTTATCGATAAAAATAAGCAATTCATTGATTTTAACTATCATGCCGCCGAGACTGCCAGTGGCGTTTTTACTTTAGGCCGCAAGCCCTATCCATACGGCGCCTCAAAGCAGCATTCTTGCAGCCGCTGGTACCGGAAGCATTCCGGGGTTGTAAAGAAGGAGCCGGTTTCTGGACTTTTATATAATTTAACGAAGTATAAATATACTACCCGGCCGCAGCTACCACACCAGGCCACAGCATAATAACGCAACGGTTAATATGCTCGCGTGATACGCATTACAAGCACGCATTCCCTGTCTCTGAAGCAACGACGTATTATAATTCTTCCAGCAGTACTTTTTTACCCACCGTAAGCCGGTAGTTTCCGCCCACTTTTAATGCATAGTTTTCGCTATCATGACTTACCGGAAAGTCAAAACAAACCGGGTAACCGTATTCTTTCACCTTATCCCAAAGCAGCTCCTGGAGCGATGTCCCAAAAGGCCGGGTAGTATCCTGCAGATCAGTAAACCCGCCAAAGATCATCCCCGCAAGGCGGCTTAACTTTCCGCTGCGCTTCATCTGGTATAACATGCGGTCGATATTGTATTTCTGTTCACCGATATCTTCAATAAACAAAATTGCGCCATTGGTCTGTATGTCGGACCGGGTGCCGATGGCGTTCACCAACAAGGACAAATTGCCGCCGATCAGGGGGCCGGTTGCGGTACCTGTACGGTTATAAACAGAACGGACCACACTGTACCGCGCCTTTTCCCCGGAAAGGGCCTGCCGCAGCGACCGTACATAGCGGTTTTTGTATCCGTTATCATTAAAAGCCGCTGCCATTGGTGCATGCAACCCTGCAATTCCAAAATTGCGGTAGATATGGTTGTGCAATATGGTAATATCACTGTAGCCAATAATCCATTTCGGATTTTTCCGGAACTTTTTAAAATTGACCTGGTCAATGATGCGCCCCGTTCCGTATCCCCCACGCCCGCAAAGCACCGCCTTTATATGGTCATCATCCAGCATTTGCTGCAGGTCCTGCAGGCGCTCCGCATCCGATCCTGAGAAATAGGTTTGCGATGATCCGCCCAGGGTAATACCGGCTTTCACCTGGTATCCCCATTTCGTTAGGGTTTTTATGCAGGTTTCAGCCTTGGCCGCATCCATATATCCTGCCGGGCATACGATCCCGATCGTATCGCCCTTTTTCAGGGCAGGGGGTAATATTACACTCATGCGTGAATCATTTATATACTGGTTAATGTGGCGCCACCTGTAACTACTGTAAGCTGGTGCTTTGTACCGCAGCGCAATGCATAGTTATTGACCTGGTGCCCTACCGGAAAATCAAAACAGACCGGATAACGATACTCCTTTGTTTTTTCCAGTACGATATCATAAATATTTTTCCCGAACTGTTCATCGAGCGGGTCCTGCTTGATCTTCATACCACCCACGATCAAACCCGCCAGGCGCGCCAGTTTGCCGGTGCGTTTCAGGTTCCAGAACATCCGGTCGATACTGTACAGGTATTCGCCCGTATCCTCCACAAACAGGATCTTTCCATCGGTATTCATATCGGAGGCTGATCCGGCAAGGGTTTCAAGGGTTTTAAGATTTCCGCCCACCAGGATGCCGGTAGCTGTTCCCGGCCGGTTGAGACTGTTAAACGCTTCCGCGGTATAGCTCATGCGTTCCCCGGTAAGTGCTTTCCGGATGGATTCGATCGTATCTTTTTGCAATGGGTCTGCGGTATCCCATACATCGGGAAAGCTGTTGCACATTTTTGAATGGATGGTTGCTATGCCAAAATTCCGCTGGATATGTGCATGCAGTACCGTGATATCACTAAACCCGATCACCCATTTCGGATGCGCCTTAAACCGGTCCCAGTTAAGGCCGTCTACGATCCGTACCGATCCATAGCCTCCGCGGGCACACATGATGGCCTTTACCTGCGGATCATCCAGCATCTTTTGAAGGTCATCCAACCGTTCCGCATCCGTTCCTCCGAATGTAAAGTCCCGTTTACCGATGGTGTAGCCCAACCGTATCTTGAATCCCCATTGCTGCATCAGCGTGGCAGCCGGAATGATCCCTTCCCGCAGTACAAACCCGGCCGGCGAAGTAATACCGATCATATCCCCCGGTTTCAGATAAGGCGGAATCATTTCTTTGCTATCTGCGGTTGATACATGAGCCCGCGCTATTGCCGGCATTCCTGCTGCAGCCAACAGGGTCATTGATGATTGAACAAAGGTTTTACGGTTCATGACTGCTAAGATAGGGTTGGGAGGCTACATTCTAAATACAAAATTTCAAATTCCGGATATCATTACGGGTTTCAGCCTTTAGTTATCAGCGGCCAGATTTGAGAATTGAGAATTGAGAATCGAGATTTGAGATTTGAGATTTGAGATTTTTAGGTCCGGACTTCCGGTGGCAAACCGGGGTTGATCTTGCTGTCAGCTATCAGCTGTCAGTTTTCAGCTATCCGCATTCAGATGATGCCGTAAAGGGATCGGGAATCTGACCTGAAACGTTAAACACAAAATCCGGAACTTTTTTTATAGGTCTTCAGAGGGCTGTTATCGACCGGTAGCATTGGGAATCGAAGATCCGGCACAGCGCCAGGAATCGTAATCAGCCTGAAACGTTGAACATGCAACCTCGAACGGTTTTCTGTCAGCTATCCGTTTTCAGATGATGCCGTAAAGGGATCGGAAATGTGACCTGAAACGTTAAACATGCAACCAGGAACGGTGCTTCTACGAGTCATCAGCCATTCGTTTTCAGATAAGATAGTGAAGTGATAAAGCATTCAACCTGAACCTTAAACCTGGAACTTCTCCCCCGTAATCCGCGTCACTACCATAGCTGCTACCGTATTTCCGGTTGCATTCAAAACAGTGGCCAGCGGATCTACGAGGGTACCAATAATCATCACGGCGGGTATCGCTTCTGTGGGCAGGTGATAGGCCGAAATCATCAGCAACTCGCCGATGTATCCGCCATTCGGGATGCCCCCTTCCACCATACTGCAAAGGATGGTAATGCCCAGGGCGAGCAAAAGGTTCTGCGGATCAAAAAAATTCCAGCCCAACATCTGGAATACCACATAAATTTTTACAATGGCCGAAATCGAAGAACCGTTCTTATGCAGGGTGGTACCCAGCGGAATTACCACATTGGCGATGGATGCGGGAATGCCGATACGATCGGCTGCAACCAGGTTGGCCGGCATCGTAGCCAGGCTGCTGCAGGTACTTACAGCAGTTAGTGATGGTATGATATTGTTTTTCCAAAACAGCCGTATTCCCTTGCGGCCATTGGCCATAAAGGCGTATAATGTAAAAAAGATAAAAAAGTACAGTACCCCGGTTCCATAGTACAAGGCCATCGGCTTTGCATAAAACCCGAATAACTGCGGCCCCAGATCGGCCGCCTGGTAAGCAATATAAGCCCCCAGCCCTACCGGTGCACCTTTCATGATCAGCAGCAACAGGTTCTTCATGACCTCATTTGCCGCTACCAGAAAATCGTAAAATGGCCTGGCTACGGTACCTGATTTACGAACCGCAGTGCCCAGCAACAACGCAAACACGAGCAATGCCAGCATGTTTTGCCTGGACAACAGTTGGTAAAACTCCCCTACAGTAAAAAAGGAAACGAGGCGCTCACCCCAGGTTTTATGATCGCCTTCGGCAACCGCGGTAACAGCCCCCTGCCCGGCAGGAGATATAGCCAGGGGAAACAGCCATGCCATCAATATGGTAAACAGTGCAGCCAGCACGACAAAGCCCAGGAAGGTAAGCGCCATGGCTCCTAACACACGCCCCAGCCGGCTCTTCTGCTCAATAGCGGCAACCGATATTGCAATGGCAAAAAAAACCAGGGGTACCACCGTTACAAAAAGCAGGTTCAGAAATACATCTCCCAGGGGTTTAAGGGCCACCACCGACCCGGGAAAGAAAATACCGATAAGCCCGCCGGCCAGCATACCTGCCAATAGCAGTATAATACCGGAATAGCTGGTCCATAACTGTTGCCTGGAAAATTTTGTCATAACACGGATCTGTATCTATAAAAATAGAAAAAATCGGGATCACTGCCCGGATCTTTCCGGAGAGATTCCTAAAATAGCCGGGCGCCGTTATACAGTCCTCCTCAATACCAGGTATCACTGCCGGGCCAAACCATTTCCCCTAGCGTGGTTCAGAACACGTCTTAAACCTGATCGTACAGGGTCGTAAAAAGAATTCTTCTGAGGAAGCAAAGTTCCGGCCGCTTACCTGTATTTCATATACTGTACGGATTTCAGATCCAACCGGAGAGTAAATACTGTATACGCCTGAGATTATTCATCCTATCGGCCTATCCCTGCGGGTTCTCTTGCCGCTGGTGCTTTTCGTAAAGCAACCATAAAGAACAATTGAATAAAATCCGTACCTTTGCCATTCACCAATTGTTTCTCAATAAGCACATGTAATCGATTCTTTCGTTTAAGATCATAAGAACGGGCCCTCCGCGGGAGCAGCCTCTTTATTCCATCCTTAAAGAAAGAAACATGTTGACGCTTCAAAACCTATCCTACGTCCATCCGGACAAAGAACCACTGTTCAGTAATATCCATCTCACCGTAAACCGGGGTGATAAAATCGCATTAACGGGCAACAATGGCGCGGGCAAATCGACCCTGCTACGGGTGATCGCCGGCCAGCTGCCTCCATCGGGCGGACAAATTTACGCCGAGGTTCCGCCCTACTATGTTCCACAGGCATTCGGACAGTATGATCATTTCACCATTGCACAGGCCCTGGGTATCGAAAAAAAATGGAATGCCCTGCGGGAGATCCTGGATGGAAAAGCTTCGGAAGAATATTTTACCGCGCTCGATGATGACTGGACAATTGAAGAACGGAGCCGCGAAGCCCTGCAGCACTGGCAACTGGAAGAACCCGATCTTTCACGGCGGCTGTGCACACTGAGCGGCGGTCAGAAGACCAAACTGTTCCTGGCGGGAATGACCATTCACCGTTCCGGCATCCTGCTGCTGGATGAACCGAGTAATCACCTCGACATCGCCGGCAGGCAGCAGTTATATCAATTTATTGAATCCGCCCCGGCAACCATCCTCCTTGTAAGTCACGACCGGAAGCTGCTGAACCGTTTACAAACCGTATGCGAACTGGATAAACGTGGCTTAACCGCGTATGGCGGCAATTACGACTTTTATATTACCCAGAAACAAGCCGAACAACAAGCCCTGAGCCAGGATATTCAAAGCAAGGAGAAAGCGCTCCGCAAGGCAAAAGAGAAGGAACGCGAAACCATGGAACGCCAGCAAAAACTGGATGCACGGGGGAAAGGCAAACAGGAAAAAGCCGGGGTGGCCCGCATTATGATGAATACGCTCCGGAACAATGCGGAGCACAGTACTGCCAGAACAAAACAGGTACACGCCGAAAAGATCGGTGGCATTTCGCAGGAACTGCAGGAGCTGCGTGCAGCCTTGCCCGATATTGATAAAATGAAATTTGGTTTTGAGCACTCCGCTTTACACAAGGGAAAGATCCTTTTTTCCGCATCGGGGATCAACTACAATTATGGCGCGCGCCCGCTGTGGAAGAAGCCGTTAACCCTTCAGATCAGCAGCGGAGAACGGATTGCGTTAAAAGGACAGAACGGATCCGGCAAAACCACGCTGATCCGGCTGATCACCGGGGTGCTTGCACCCCGTGCCGGCACCGTTCAAAGAACAGAAAGCTCATCTGTTTACATCGACCAAGATTATTCCCTTGTGAACAACGATCGCAGTGTTTATGAGCAGGCCCAACGGTTTAACACAGGCGCTCTGCAGGAGCACGAGATCAAGATCCGGCTCAGCAGGTTTTTGTTCACCTCCGAATACTGGAATAAATCCTGTAACCGGCTAAGCGGCGGGGAACGGATGCGGCTCCTGCTCTGCTGCCTTACCATCAGCAGTCAGGCACCCGATATCATTATCCTGGATGAGCCGACGAATAACCTGGATATACAAAACATCGGGATACTGACCGCCGCCGTGAATGCGTACGAGGGTACATTGATCGTGGTATCACATGATGAAGATTTCCTCGAACAGGTTCATATCGGAAGATCAATACTATTGGTCTCCTGAAGCGACTTCCTTTTCCCGGTAATCGGATGTAAGCATTCCTGAAAATCCCCAGTTGTCGGCCTCAATTTCCTGGATCACGATATGGATATGTTCCGGCTTTTTTCCTAAAACAAGGACCAGCGTTTTGGTAAACTGCTGTATGATCTGTTCCTTCTGATCCCGGGATATTGCCGGGGTTACCTGTAAATTAATATATGGCATAATAAAATTGATATCTTCTGCTGCAGTACTTAAAACGCACACAAAACTTCATGGAACCACGGCTGCAAGGTGCTAAATAATCTCCCAGTCTTCGATATCCCCCGGCACTACTTCAAACAGCCGGTTTACTTCGATATCCCCGCAGTGCTGAAGCTGTTTGAATTTTCCGGGATCCCTGATTTCTAATTTTTTCAGCAAATGCCGGAACTCGTAATGCAGTTGTCCTTCCTGTACTGTTATGCGAACCTTTGAAGACGCGCGGCCGATCTTTGTTTGATCGAACCGGTATCCCCTGCTTAACGCCTCTTCATATATAATCGTAAGGTATGCATTAATGGCCCCTACCGGTTGTTTCAGGCTTTTAAAGCGGTTGAGTTGCGGATGGTTTTTGTAGCCCACCGTACGCCCCTCCAATACGTGTTTAGCGAGAAGGGTTTCCCGCCACAATGCTACCATTCCTTTTGCATCCAGGTATTTAGGATGTAATGACCAGATCCGCATACTTTAATATTTAGGCCCGGACAGACCGGATTCCCCGCAAATATAAGTTACCCGCAGCCCCGATCGTGGTGGCGCCTCAATGCAACTATTTTTTTTAAATGCCCCCGCGATCCGGATAAAAAAAATATTCCCTTTCCTAATAAAAATTATTATTTATATATGAAAATTTTCGTACCTTTAGCCCAGTGTTTTTCATAGGTTAGCAACGGCCAGCTCTTTTTAGGGCAGGCCTTTTTTATATCTGATTGATTTTAATACATTTATAAAACGCATTGAGCATTTACTCAGCACCCGGCCCTTCAAACAACCTTGGTTTCCGGAAACAGTATAACTGTTCCTTATTTTTTCTTTTTTAAAATTTCGTTGTAGGCAGATAACAATGCTTCTGTTACCAGTTCAATGGCAACCCCGTTTAGCTCAAACGTAGTAGCGCCTTTTTCGCCCCATTTATTGGGAACCGGATAAATATGTTTTGCGTCCATCTGGCAAAAGAGGGCCTGCTCTTTCGTACTTAAAAAAATATTGGCCGTATTATCTTTATCAAGATACGTCGCGAACATCCGCTTACCCGTTACCTTAAAACCGGTACGGTCGAAATGTGGCCGGGCTTCTGTTCCCGGAAAGGAAAGCGCCAGTGCTGTAAATACTTTTTCAGTGATCATGGTATGCGTTTGACAGTTTACTTCATTGCTTAGGTAACGCGCAACACCGGGACACTGTTACAGTTACCCGGATTTATTTCAACAGTATCCCGCGAGGGATGCATTAGCTGTGATGCCGGGATTTGAAAATACAAAACTTTTCCAAGCTTTCTCGAAGATGTATGGCTATTGTTTCGCAGCAATAAGTGCTTATATTTATGCCCTCTTATTGATCCGTTCCTCAATTAAACGCATCCTCGTAACAATGAAAAAATATTCCAGCCTGCTGCTGGTTCTTGGTTTTTATATTCAGGCAACTGCACAACAGCTTACTGTTTCCGGTGTGGTAGCAGACAGTACCACACATGCGCCGCTGGAAGCGGCTTCTGTTATTGCTTACCACAACCGCCAGGCAGGCACGGCTGTTACTGCTGGAAAGGATGGCCGCTTTACGATCCGGATCTCGTCCGGTGAACAGGCTTCCCTCCGGGTTTCCCACAACGGTTACCGGACAAGGGAAATTCCGATACCTTCTTCAGTACCCCCGGCGATGGATACCATTTATCTGCAAAGCATGGTAACATCCCTGGAAGCGATCGTTGTACGGGGAAAGAAGCCCCCGGTATCTTTTAAGGTTGACCGCCAGGTATATCATGCAGGGCAATTTGGCAATGCCGCTTCCGGTACGGGCGTGGATGTGATCCGGAACCTGCCTTCCGTTTCGGTTAATGCGCTCGGAGAAATCAGCTTCAGGGGTTCCAGCAGTTTTTTAGTACTGATCAACGGCAAGCCCACCCAGGGAGATCCGGCTACCGTATTGAGCCAGCTGCCGGCAGCTGCCGTGGAAAATATTGAAGTGATCACCAGTCCTTCCGCAGCCTATGATGCCGATGGTAAAGCCGGCATCATTAACGTGGTTACCAAAACAGGTGTGGAGGATGGCTGGATGTTGCAATCCAGCGCCATGTATGGCATGCCTCCCGTAACCAATTTTGACAATGCCCATCAGCCGCAACGGTTCGGGGCGGATATCAGTGCCGGCTACCGGAAAAACAAATGGGATATCAGCGGCGGGTTGAACTACCTGCGCAACGATATAGCAGGATACCGCGAGGGCGACGTATATACCATCCGCGACGGTGTTAAAACCGCATTCCCGTCTAACGGGGAACGAAGTTTCAACCGTTACAATTACGGAGGAAGGTTCACCGCCAGTTACCAGGCCGATGCCCGTAATCTTATCAGTGCAGGATTTTATATGGGTAAAAAGTTCCAGTCGCGGGAAGCCGACCTCCTTTATAATAATTACCGGCAAAACGTACAAACCGGTGCGGTGTTTGCACCTTTTACCTATTACAATGCCAATACCCAGGAAAAAGAGGGATTGTTCAGCCTTGCAAACCTGGATTATACCCACCGCTTCGGCAAAACCTCCAGCATTGCCGTTTCTGTGCTTTATGAGCATGCCGGTTTATCGGGCAATACATACAACCGGAATCTTTATTATCCAAATACTTCGGACACAATACAGTTTACACATAATCCCAACAGCAATCCCCTGGATGCCTTTCGCATTAAAGCAGATTATACCCGGAAACTGGGCGAGCGGTATACATTACAGGGAGGTTACCAGTTCCGCTATGATCTGCAGGACGGAACCTTTACTTATTATACAAAAATCCTGGGCACACCGGATTATGCGATTGATCCCGAGTTCACCAGTCGTGTAAAGACGGCCAACCGCATTCATGCCGGGTATGTACAACTGAACGGGCAGGCCCGCAAACTGAATTATAACCTGGGCGCAAGACTGGAATATGCTGAGCGGGATCTGAACTTTTCAAAAGACGAAACGGCGCAACAGCTGGTGCTGAATAATTTCTTCCCCTCCGCACAGGCCCGGTATACCCTTACGGACCGTTCCTTACTTAAAGCCGGTTACAACCGCAGGATCAAACGCACCAACAATTATGAGCTCAACCCGTTTCCGGAGCGGGAGCATTCCGAAACACTAGAACAGGGCGATCCGCATTTATTGCCGGAGCTCACCGGTACTTATGAATTGGGATGGGAACAAAAGCTCGGCGGCGGTTCTTTTTTCCTCACCTTATATCACCAGCGGATCCTGAATCCCATACAACGGGTGAATAAAGTATATAATGATTCGATCCTTAACCGGGTATTTACCAATGCCGGCAAGGCTTTCCAAACCGGTTTGGAAACCAATCTCAGTATCGCCATCACTCCCTGGTGGCAATGCGTATTGGGCGGTAACATTTACAAATACAAAATTGACGGCAAAATCTTTAATGGCACCATACCCGTTTCCAACAGCAGCTGGGTGTATTCGGTCAATACCAGCCAGAGCGTTACGCTTCCGGCCAACTGGCTGCTGCAACTCAGTGTCAACTATCTTTCGGAACGCATAACGGCGCAGGGTGAGGACAGCCGATTTTTAACGCCTCATTTCACGGTAAAAAAAACAACAAAGGATAAACGCTGGTATTTCCAGCTGCAGTGGCTGAATATCGATGCGGGCATGAAGGAATCGAACCGTCAGCGCATCACAACGTATGGATCTAATTTTTATACCACCACCAACTATATTTACGAACCCGACCAGTTTCAGCTTTCGCTGGGATTCAATCTTTCCCGTCGCAACCGGAAGATCAACCTGCCCCAAAGCGAAATGGGCGAAAAAGAGTTTTAGCAGCAGCACACGGGGCTGGCTTAAAAATCTGCATATGCGATGCCGTTCCCGGGGCACCGCATATGCATCAGTATCTAATATGAGGGCTGCCTATCAACGGATACTGTACCCACCCACCACAGGAAGGTTCGGCCCGGCAATTACAAACAGACTTTGGGGTTGCTCGTATGGCCCGATAAAATAAACTAACTTGCACTTTATTTTTTTAAAACCCGTTTTATTTTGCATCCAAAGGACCTGAATATCGCAGATTTCACCTACGAACTCCCCGAAGAAAAGATCGCTTTTTTTCCATTAGCACAAAGGGATGCTTCGCGCCTGCTTGTGTATAAAGCAGGAACGATGACCACCGATACCTATCAGCATATTGATCAATATATCCCAGAACATGCGCTGGCTGTTTTCAATAACACAAAAGTGGTGGAGGCCCGGATCCTGTTTAAAAAGCCTACCGGCGGACAGATCGAAATATTTTGCCTGGAGCCCCATGAAGGTTACGCGGATATTACCACAGCGATGGCGCAGCAGGGAACAGTACAATGGCTTTGCCTCATCGGTGGCGCTTCTAAATGGAAAAGCGGACAGGTGCTTAGCCGCTCCATCCCCGGACCAGGCGGCGATACCCTTCTTGAAGCCCGCTTTCTGGAAAAAAGGAACGACAGCTTTTTGATCGAGTTAAGCTGGACGCCGGCCTCGCTGAGCTTTGCAGAGGTCCTGCATGTTACGGGCCAGATTCCCCTGCCGCCCTATATAAAAAGAGTAGCCGAAGCAGCAGATGAAGAACGGTATCAAACCGTATATGCCGCGCACGACGGTTCCGTAGCAGCTCCTACCGCCGGTTTGCATTTCACCCACGAAGTGTTGCAAAAACTGGATCAAAAAAAGATCCAAACGGATTTTGTGACGCTCCACGTAGGCGCGGGTACATTTAAACCGGTAAAAGCGGAAGTGATGAACGATCATGAGATGCACGCAGAATTTATTTCCGTATCGCCCCAATTGATCCGGAATATTGCCGGCAGGCGTGAGCACCCGCTCATAGCGGTGGGCACCACGTCACTAAGAACCCTTGAATCCCTGTACTGGCTGGGTGCAAAGCTGTTGCGGGATCGGCATTGCTTTGATAATGGCATCCCTTATATCAACCAATGGGAGGCTTACGAGGAAGCATTGCAACAATACCCGGCACATGCAGTGTTAGACGCACTGATTGCATATCTGTCCGAAAAACAATTAACCTCCCTGGTTGCCAAAACCCAGATCCTTATTGCACCGGGATATCGCTTTAAGATGGCGGATGCACTGGTTACCAATTTTCATCAGCCTTCTTCCACCCTGTTATTACTGGTGGCGGCCTTTATTGGTTCGGACTGGCGTAAGGTTTATGCGTACGCCCTGGAGCATGACTTTCGTTTTCTGAGTTATGGGGATGGAAGCCTTTTATGGCGTGCCCACTAGTACTCAAACTGTAGGTTCCTGCTGACTCAGGCAGTGAAAACTACCCAGTCCCCAAATGATCTCTGTAGAATCAATGCCCACTACCTTTCGGTCCGGAAAAGCCAATTCGATGGTACGGAGTGCTTTATCGTCGTAGTTACTGCGGAAGGTCGGAACGATCACGGCCTGATTGGCGATATAAAAATTAGCATAGGATGCCGGCAAACGCTGATCCTCCCATATTACGGCCTCCGGCATAGGAAGTTCAATAATGTTGAGTTGCTTGCCGTTTAAAAGCCGCATCGCTTTTAACTGCGTCAGATTTTGCTGCAATAGCAAATAATTTTCGTCGTTTTTATCTTCTTCCACTACAGCCAGTACGGTATCTTCATTTACAAATCGGATGGTATCATCAATATGCCCGTCGGTATCATCTCCCACAATGCCTTCTTCCACCCACAGCACCTGTTCAGCACCGTAATAATTGTACAAATAGGTTTCAATCTGTTCCTGACCCAGATGCGGGTTGCGGTTCTCATTCAGTAAACAGGCCGTAGATGTAAGAATGGTTCCGTTGCCATTAAATTCCACCGAACCGCCTTCCATTACAATGCCCGGGTAAAAAACCGGGATATTATAATGTGCGCCGATCTTTGTCGGGATCACATCATCCAGGTCAAACGGAGGATATTTACCGCCCCATGCATTATACCCCCAGTCTACAATTACTTTTTTTATGGCAGCTGCAGGATTGATCAGGAAAGCAGGACCGTGATCCCTGCACCAGGCATCATTGGTAGGATGATTATAAAACGCCACTTTTCCCATGTCGGTCCCTGCTGCTTCGAGATGATTTGTTGCGGCGGCTTTCATTGTATCATCAGCAACATTGATACAAACCCGTTCGCCTTTTGCCAGTTCTTTTACAAACTGGGCATAATAGGGATAGATGGTATGGATCTTATCCGGCCACGATGCTTCTTTATGCGGCCAACTCAGCCAGGTTGCGTCATGCGGATGCCATTCAGCAGGAAAGTAATAACCCAGCTCTTTGGGGGTTGCTTCAGCAGTTGTATTCAAGGAATTTGTTTTTAATGTAGTGAAAATTCGATCTTAAGCTTCATCATCAATATAACGCTTTGTGATTGGGGCATAGGAGTCGATGCGCCGGTCGCGTAAGAACGGCCAGTGCGTCCGGTAGGTATCGGTTTTGGAAAGGTCCAGCTCCTGTACATGCACTTCCTCACGATCGTGCGCAGCAAGATAATCCAGGGTACCAAAGGGATTGGAGATAAAGGATCCGCCCCAGAACTGCATAGCACCATTTTGTTCCAGGCCTACGCGGTTTACACTCACTACGTGCACACCGTTTGCCACGGCATGGCTGCGCTGGATTGTCTGCCAGGCATTGTATTGTTCTTTGTTTGTTGCCTCATCCTGCGTTGTGGCCCAGCCGATAGCGGTAGGATAAAAAAGGATCTCGGCGCCCATCAGGCTTGTGATTCGCGCGCCCTCGGGATACCACTGGTCCCAGCAAATCAGGACTCCAATGGTGGCAAATTTAGTTTTGAACACTTTATATCCCAGGTCGCCGGGAGTAAAGTAAAATTTTTCATAATAAGCCGGATCATCGGGTATGTGCATTTTCCGGTACTTCCCCAGGTAGGAGCCATCTGCATCCAGTACCGCGGTGGTATTATGGTACAGCCCTTCGGCCCGTTTTTCGAATAACGAGGCAATGATCACAACCCCCAGCTCTTTTGCCACCCGGCTCAATATATCCGTCGAGGGCCCGGGTACAGGCTCCGCCAGCCGGAAGTTTCCGTAATCTTCCACATCACAGAAATATAACGATGTGAACAATTCCTGAAGGCACACGATTTGTGCGCCTTTCGATGCTGCCTCTTTTATTTTTTCAACGGCCTTGTTCAGATTTTGCTGCTTGTCGGCATTGCAGCTCATCTGAACCAGACCGACTTTTACTTTTGCCATACAATTTATTTTGATGGGTTGATGGGTTGATGCTGTTAAAAAAAAAGGCGCCCTTACAGGCGCCTGAAAGTTATACGTTCTACCGCAACCGGTCCAGGTTCCGGATCAGCTTTTGGTCGCGGCGGATACCCTTTAAGGCAAAGAAGAATCCTACTACCACCAGTAAGCTTAGCAGGGCGGTAATAGCAATACCGCCGGTTTGAAATTCCTTCATATAGCTGAAGTATAATGCAATTAACCCTACGGCGGCTACCAGCCCCAGGAAGGTCAGCCGCAATTGCAGCTTCCGGTCCTTATAAAGGAAAATGGTGATCAATCCCAACGCTGCAATGAAGCCCGTAAGAAGGGTGAGCCAGATATTGCTTGCGGCATTCATAGTTGCACCCGCCAGTCCTTCGGTGCCGGTTACCGTTCCATTATAAAAAGGAAACTTAAACGTAAGCCCGGCGCAGATAACGGACAATAACAGCCACAATGTTTGTTTTCTTTGGATCATACGAAATGTTTAAAGCTTGAATGCTTAACGTTCAAGGTCTGCAACATTAGACTTGAACCTTAAACCTTTTAACTCAATTCCGGGTATAACGGAAACTGTTGCATAAATGCTTTTACCTCTTCTTTTACGGATGCGATCACGTTTTCGTCATCAATATTCATCAGCACTTTATCGATCAGTGCTGCCACCTGTGTTACATCCGCTTCCTTCATGCCTCTTGTGGTTACCGCGGGTACACCTACCCGGATACCGGAGGTTACAAACGGCGATTTATCATCAAACGGCACCGCATTCTTATTTAATGTAATATGCGCTTTGTCCAGTGTTTCCTGTGCTTTTTTACCGGTGAGGTTCTTATTGCGCAGGTCAATCAGCATCAGGTGGTTGTCGGTACCATCGCTGATCAGCTTATACCCCTTGTCTACAAAGGCCTTGGCCATTGCCTGGGCATTGGCGATGATCTGCTGACCATAGGTCTTCCAGTCATCGGAGAGGATCTCACCAAAGGAAACAGCTTTTGCCGCAATGATATGCTCCAGCGGTCCGCCCTGCATACCCGGGAAAACAGCCAGGTCCAGCAACTGGCTCATGGTACGCGTATTTCCTTTTGGATCCTTATGTCCCCAGGGATTTTCAAAATCATTCCGCAGCATAATAATTCCGCCACGGGGTCCGCGCAGGGTTTTATGCGTGGTGCTGGTTACAATATGACAATGCTCAAACGGATCATTCAGCAATCCCGCAGCAATCAGTCCGGCCGGATGTGCGATATCCGCCATTACCAATGCACCCACCTTATCAGCAACGGCGCGGATACGGGCATAATCCCAATCGCGGCTGTAGGCAGAAGCACCACAAATGATCATCTTTGGTTTTTCGGCCAGGGCCTTTGCCTCCAGGTCTTCATAATCCACCAGTCCGGTTTCTTTTACCACACCGTAAGAAATTACCTGGTAGTGCTTCCCGCTGAAGTTTACCGGGCTGCCATGTGTCAGGTGGCCACCCATGCTCAGGTTCAGTCCCATGATCTTATCGCCGGGATTCAGCGCGGCAAAGAATACCGCGGCATTGGCCTGCGCGCCGCTGTGCGGCTGCACATTGGCCCAACTCAGGTTAAAGATCTTTTTCAACCGGTCGATCGCCAGGGTTTCAATTTCATCTACGATCTCGCATCCCCCATAATAACGTTTGCCGGGATAGCCTTCCGCATACTTATTGGTAAGCACGGTTCCCATAGCCTTGATTACCGGCAGGGAAGCAAAATTTTCTGAAGCGATCAGTTCAATGCCATTTCGCTGGCGGTCTAATTCCTTATTGATAAGGTCAAATACTGTATTATCCTGTTGCATGGCGCAAAGTTAAGGGGGTACGGGGATGTTGAAAAGTTTATAGATTGAAAAGTTATGGGGTACGGCCTCAACACCGGCCCTCGCAACAATCATTCCGGATAAAATCAGGAATAAACCCGGGGACCCCAGCACTATCGTTCGTTAATGCAATGTATGTAATAGCACGGCCTGTGCTATTGCCGGAAGCGCTTGATCGTGGCTTTTTTTACCCTTACACCGATGCTGAACTCAGGAATAACCGTCAGTTTCCCCGCAGTTATATGGATGTCTGCGCTGTTCTTTTCGCAATAGGTGTTGGCGGGCAAACTGCTTTCATTGAGTGAAATGCGATAGGTGCCTTCTGGTAAGAAAAACATAAATTCACCATTGTCATCGGTGGCCCGCTGCTGGATCAGTTCACCATTCCGGGTTACGGTAAACGAAATTCCTCCAAGACGGGGATCAACGTCCAGTACGATTTTCGGGTCATAATTATAGGTTATCCGTCCGGAAACCGTACCGCTTTTATGTAAAGGAATCTGCAGCTTCGTCCGGAACTCGTTTACCTGATATACACCGCCGGCTGTAAACCAGCCTTTCTCTGTGGCCGGTTGTATTTTGTATTCCCCGAACGGAACCCTGCGGTAGTACAGCTTTCCTTCTGTATCCGTTCTGAAAGAGGTATTGTTCATCACGATCATATAATCACGGGCAACGGTATCGCCGGCATCATAAATATTATTATTATTGTTATCATAATACACCTGCGTCTGTACTTGTGCCTTACGGCCGGCCGACACGGCCTTTCTTGCCAGGTTTACAGTAATACCGGCTTCCAGATTTAATGTGCCCCTGCCCGTAATAAGCGGATAGGTTACACGGCCATTGTAACGGTACCAGGAACTGTTCAGGTAAAAAACAGTGCGCTGTCCTGCAGCGTATTTTCCGTTCAAAAAACAAGAGGGTGTTTTGCCAATCAACAGGTCCTCCGCATAAGAGCCGCCTGCGTTAAGGGATAGTTTTTCATGAAACAGCGCGCGCCCATATGACAAGGAAAACAACATCCGTTTATTTACCGGCTGCGCTCCCCCCTGCATTGCCGCCGCATACTCAGCCAGGAAATAACTACCGTATTGATAAGAAGCCATTGCCTGCAGCCCGCTAAAGCTATAGTTTGCGGTGCATTTAAACTGCGGCTGCATCTTTTTCTGAGCCGGGTATTGAACCAGTCCGTTTTCTGCATTGATGCCCACTGAGTGCCGGCTATCGCTGCCCGACCAGTTCATGCTCTCTGTAAGCCGGTATGCCTGCATTTGCTGATTGCCATTGGCACCGGAACCCGTAAGACTGCTATAGCTGTTTCCTTTTTCATACTGTTGCTGTGCCCCTATGCTCCAGCTTATCCGTTTATTCCCCGGGAACTGGATCCCAAGGTCCGTGCGTTCGTTATTCGTGATCAGATGTATGGGATAACTGTAGGATTTGGGAGCAAAATTGGCCATCATGAAGTTGGCATACAGCAGCCGCTCCCCTTTAAGCCGCGTCTGAATACTTTGCTGTACTTGCAGCACTCCTCTCCGGTTACCCGGGAAGTAGGCGCTGCTATAAAAGTAATTGCCATTCAGTAAGAGCGCTTTTATCCTTCCGTTGTATTGGGTTTCAGCAGCAAAAGAAGCTTGCTCTTTTTGCAGGGCGAGATACTCACTTTGTGCCCCGTACAACTTTAAATTTACATTCCAGCTGCTGCCGAAGGCTTGCTGAAGCGCCGCGCCCGCTATATGACTTCTTGTATCCTCAAAGGGATCTTCCTTAAACGTATAGGTTCCGGTAAGATTTTTTGACGGGTTAGAGGCACCCAATACACCTTTTGCATAAAACCCGTATCCATTCTTTAAAAACGCGTTGCCTTCAATCAGGTTGTAGTTCTGATCAATAAAACCCGCCTGGAACTGATTCCGGCCTGCCTTGTCAGACAATGACACCTGTACACCTCTTCCAAACAGAGAGGTCTCCAGTGATTGTGCGATATTTCCTATTGTAATTTCGTTATGATCCAGGTGATATGCAACGGACGTATTGTTCAATACCGGAAGCCCCTGGCGGTTCAGTTTATAGGCATTGGCTTTCATTGCAAGGTATCCTGCGGGAAGGTCAACATCCAGCCCGCCCATCAGCTGATAAATACCCGTTCCATCGCCCAATGTCCGGTAGCTGGCCGTAATACTGTTCTGCTGGTAAAAAGGATCGTTCATATTACCCGGAACATGATAATAGCGCTGGGTAGCCGATACATTCTGAACGGTTACGGCAGCATGCCCAAAAAGCTCTTTTGCAGCCCCCCGCATCCCTGATATTTCGATGGTAAATTGCGGGCGGCTTAGCAGTACTTTTGCAGGGAGCAGGCGGAATACAAATACGGAGTCCTGCTGAATATTAATAACACCGGTTTGTTCGAAAAAGTTATGCTGCCCGGTGAGTTCAGGCACTTTAAAAACAAGGGTTACGGGCTGGCTGCGGTTCCCCATATTGGTTACCAGTACTTTTACCGAAACGGAATCATTGGGATTGTTCACTGCTACAAACGGGCTTTCCACAGATAAATGCATATTGTTATTTTCTGCTACTGACTCCCCGATCGTTCTTGTAAGAAGCACCTTACGCTGGTTGGTAAGCAGCTGGAACCGGATCGTTGCCGCACCTGCTTTGGCCATCGACTGTTGCTGAATCTTCACCGGTATAAACCGTTTTTCGCCGGCCGGTATCTCCACCCCGATCATATATCCCGAAATGCTCCGGAAACCTTCGGGAGTTTCAACCTGTATCAATCCTGTAAAATATACGGCACCTGTATTCTGAAGAGCAATAACCATTGTGGTCAGGTTGGGGATTTGCGTGCCCGGTTCTTTTTGTACCTCCATCCGCAATGCGGCTGTGTCCTGGCCATATATATAGCAACCCGATAACAGTATACCGAACAGTAACCCTATTTTTTGTACCAGGAGAGCCCGCATCAATGTTTTTTATTGAGGGATGATTTCATATTGTAAGGTAGCGGCGTATTCGTCCATTTTTGCCTGTACCAGCAATGGGTCGTTCGGTTTGGTGGAGTACCGGAGGTCAAAATACACCGGCAGTCCGTTTGTTGCGGTACCTGCGGCTACCTTTTGTGGAGCCGTGCTCAGCGCAATGGGAAAGCTGGCGCCATTGTTACCCGATACAGGCGTAAGCGCAAGATGCACTACACTCAAAGGGAGCATATTGCCGCTGCCCGAAACAAACCCGGAGCCCAGCGCCTTTACCAGGATCTGGTAGCTGGTATTTGCCTTTATGCGAAGTCCGTTGTTATACACGGCAGTAGCGCCGTTGGCATAATCGGCCATGTCCTTTAACTCCAGCACGCCGTTAGCAGCACCGGCAGCCACCTGTAATGAAAACTCGGCGGTTACCGGAGGCGTACCGGACAATTCGCCCAGCTGCAGGGTATACGTATGTTCACGGATTCCCAATAATTTGTTGTGCTGATCATAAAACCGGAATTCCAGCACCATGCTGAAATTGGTCCAGGATGGAAAATTCCCCAGGTAGGCACCGCCTGCAACAGTAAGATTATAGTTCAGGTTAAGATCATAATAACCGTTGGGTTGCTGAGGATTATTGTATAAAGCGGCGTTGGAACGGGGCACCAGGAACAGCTCGCTTCCCTCCAGCAGCGTAATGTTCAATGGCATCGCGATCTGTGATACCGTAGGCACAGGTCCCGGAACGGCCTGCCCTGCAGTAGATACCGGCTGAAAGCTGATCTTATCTGCCGGAAAGGTATAAGCTCCGTTACTGGCGGTAATCGGTTTCTTTAACCGTACAGACAACTGCCAGCGTGGAACATCGATCATGCCGTTACCGCTGAAGTCGAACGTAAATGCATTGGCCGCTACATTTCCGTTATACGAATTCAGCTGCAGGTAGTTATTGCTCCAGGAATTAAATGTTACTTGTGCAGCTGACTGCTGCAGCAGCAACAGCAGGATACCGGTAAAAAATAGTTTATTCATGCGTGAAGGTTAACTCTGCTATCTCCAGCTGATCTTTATTGCCATAGTCGATGACCACCGAGGCCGTATAGGTTCCTGCCGGCAGTTCTTTAGGTAATGCCACTTCCATTTCACGCTGATCGCCGGGCATAGAATAAAAAACAATATGATCTACCGTGGTTTTTTTGCCGGTTTTTGTATTTACCAGGTCTGTATATAAAATACCGTCGGCCCATATAGCACCGGTGTTTTCAAAGCTCACCGTCAATGTTTTTCCGTTTTTATTAAAATGGAGATTGGTTATTTCAATTTTCTTTTTGACCGCCGCCCGCGTTTTTTGAAACAACTTGATCCCGGAACGAATGCTCACTTTAATATTTGCCCCCTTTTGATCTACGTCATCCACCGGGTTCATCTGGGTAACATACAGCATAGCCGTATGTGCAGAATCCTTTACTGTTTGCGGAACGGTGATGTTCACCTCAATTTCCTTTCGCTCTCCGGGTTTCAGCGAAAAGTAAGTATCCTCTTTTTTAAGGGTAACCCATCCGGCACAGGATGTGCGCAAACTGTCTGCGGGGTACATCATATTTTCACCGTACTTATTATAAGCCCAGTCGCCCAGGCTCGCTGCCAGATCCAGTGTGTGCTTGACACTTACATTTGTAACCACTACCCGTTCGGTACTGCTTTGGCCCGCATCTGTTTCAAAATATACGCGAGGAGGAGATACTGAAATACCAGTTTGAGCGGCCGCTCCCAAAAAAGAAAGGGAGCAAAGAAGCAAGAAGGCATAGTAAGGTTTCATAATATAGAGGGGGTTTGCCATGCTGGATAAAAGTGCCGCACCTGTTGCAACACTTTTTCCAGTGAAGCAATTTACTGAGAAATAATGGTATAAGTAAC
This sequence comes from Niabella pedocola, assembly GCF_021044425.1. Taxonomy (GTDB): domain Bacteria; phylum Bacteroidota; class Bacteroidia; order Chitinophagales; family Chitinophagaceae; genus Niabella; species Niabella pedocola. Next base: position 62,363 of record NZ_JAJNEC010000008.1, read on the forward strand.
CTGGGTAGTATATACGGTGGGAGTTTGACCGGCAACATAATAGTTCAGGTATGCGTTTGCTCCGGCGCCTTTGTAGGTTACATTGATCTTTCCATTAACGGTGCCTGTTGTGGATTTTACGATCTCCTGCTCTGTAGCCTGTAAGGTTTGTGTTGAATACTGGGCTCCGGCAATCGGATCATTAGAACCTGCAGCCGGTGTAATGGTAACGCTATTGGTTTGCAGATCACCTTTAGGACCGTTAAAATTGGCCGCTGCACTCTTTACTTTTACTACAAACCCACCGGTACTGTATACCGCTAAATGATTTTGTTTGGTTTCAGATTTACCATTCTGATAGTCGCCGGTTGTTTCATAAACCAGGTCTACCGTCTTTTGATCAGCAGCGTTATTTACCACAAGCGTTTGAATGGGTTTTAGTTTAATATTCAGCGTAACATTGTCTGTGTTGGTAGGCGCTTGTGCATGAATGGCAGCACCGATAAATAAAGACAGTCCGGCAAGAATTACATTTTTAGTCATTTTCTTTTTTTTTGTTTTTGTTTTAAAATTATTGGTGGCAAAGAGGGAAACCATATCAGGAAAAATCTTCGACACATTCACCTCAATACTTGTTCCTAATTGCTGATGCAAAGCTACAACCCGCTGTGGTAGCGGATATTGTGAAAATGCGTGTATGATTTGTGTGTTTTTACAGCGCAATAAAACTTGATTAAAATCACGTCCTAGCCCTTCATCGACCGATCGCTGGCAACCGGCGAAAAAAGCATCCGCTTCACCGAAAGCGGCATATAAAAAAAGCCGGCAGTTGTAAAAAACTGCCGACTGAAGAAAAAAATTAATATGTTTTAGCGGGTAGTTACCGTATAAAGAATATGCTTACAGCTGGTGGAACGGGCATTCAAATTCCTGGAATAATAATCATTGTGCGCCTGGTTCTTTTTGTTGAATACCGGTATCGGTGTTTCCGGTTTACGGTAGTTATTATATAATACGCCTTCTTCAAATTCATTCGCGTTGCCAACCGGGTTGTCCGTTTTTACCGTTACCCGGTGCCCTGCCGTACTGAAAGCTGTTACGTTTCCGGTAACAGCAGGTTCCCTTCTCTTATCCGCATCCGGAAAAGCCGCTTCCTGTTTCGCCGTTTTATGAATCACCAATGTTTGAATGGGCCGCAAGCGGATGTTTAGCAACGCGCCGCCGGAGGATTGTGCGAACAAGGGTCCAACCGGTATCACCGGAATGATAAGGAGGAGCAACCTCATAAATACACGATCGTTTTGGTGCATATGTTGGTTAAGGGTCTGTTTATTTTAAAAGGCGCATCATGCGTCTGTATTTTCGGGCCATATAAAGATAACGCAATATGCCCATAGCCGGTCACACTTTTTGAGCCCGCATTTCCCGGGGATAGTTTCCTGTATGTTTTTTGATCAGGTTACTGAAGTTGCCTTCATCCGAAAATCCAAATTCATAAGCGATTTCCGCAATACTAAGCCCGGAACTCTTTAAAAGCACCACCACCTCTTTTATAACCTTGTCTGTAATGAGCTGTTTGGCGGTATTCCCCAGTATTTCTTCTGTGATACCGGAAAGCTTCCGGGGCGTTATATTGAGCATATTTGCATAAAAAGCCACACTCCTATGCTCCTTATAATGTTTATGCAGCAGGGCTTTAAACTGGCTGATGACGTGTAATTCAGCATGCCCCTGCGTTTGCTTTTTTGCTCTTTGCCTTAAATGCAGGCTGAACAACCCGTCCAGCAACAACGTTTCAATACAGTTATGTGCCACGGCGGCGTACAATTTGCTCCTTTTACTTTCATATAAAGCCATCTTATCAATAAACTGCTTCTGGAATTCTGCTTCGTTCCCCGGTGTTACCGCCACGTACACTTCGCTTACACTCCCAAAAAATAATTCCGAGTTCAGAATGTAGATATCGCTGGCAGAGCGTTCATAAAAAGCTGATGAAAAGATCATTATATATATAGATTCTGCGCCCTCCTGTTGCGGAAGTATGATCTTCTTATTGGGACCTATAAATACAATATTATCCGGGCCGAAGCGAAAATGCGTCTCATTGATGATCACCTTTGCCTCTTTGAAGGTCCTGATAACGGTAAAGTACTCAAATGTTTTTACCGAGGTCCGTCCCTGATAATCTTCTAAAACTCTTTCCAGGGTGTTGATACTAAAGCCGTCTTTTTCAAGTTCATTCCTGATCTGATCCGCCATTGCAACGAATTTAAAAATGGTTTATATGTATTGCTTTCCGGGGGCTGCCGGAAAAGCAGAGGGCCTGCATTCTTTATTGCAGGAGGGCAATATACAGAACTGTAATCTGTTCCATGCAAAAATTTAGCATTTTAATTAAAGACTCAAAAAAAGGGAAAACCTTCTGAGATTAAAATCAAACTTCTTGCCAATGATGAACAGCAGCCGGCAGCTCTTATGCCGTCGTTTTCCCCACCACCGGATGCTGTTACCGCAGCCTGCCGGAAGGAGGAACAGGGGCCGGGGATTTTAAAAAGTGATGGCAACCATTCACAATTAACCATTACCAACAACTATTGCTCTGCCGCCGCCTTCCCGGTTACGTTCTTAACGATTCCCGGCAACAGCAGGCCCTGGCCAAGAATGGTGATAATAACCACCACGGTAGCAATAAAGATAATATCATTACGCATAGGAAGCGGGCTTCCGTCTTTCAGATGTGTGGGCAGGCCGATGGCAATGGCAAGGGAAACGATCCCCCGCATGCCGGACCAGCTGATGATCACACTTTCCTGGAAGCTCAGCAATGCAGACTCGGTAATGGCGCGCCGCGAATGTTGCATTTTGGGATTCCGGAAGCCTTTCTCCAGCCGCCGGCGTTGGGCAAATACCCGCATCATCCGTATAAGAATGGTAACGATCGTGATCAGGAATGCATAGCCGATATAGGGCAGGAACCGCGACGGATCAACATTGCGGATGACCACAGGAAATTCGAGACCGATGAATATAAAAATGAGCCCGTTTAACAGGTAAACGATCACCTCCCATATTGTTTTTGACTGATGGCGGAGTGCCGGAGAAAACTGGCGCTCGCTCAGCATGGAAACACCAAAACCAAGGATCACTACAGCAATCACCCCGGAAACCTCCAGTTCCTCCGCGATGAGGTAGGTGGTGAACGGCGCCAGGAGGGTAAAAGCCAGCACCGCCATCGTGTTTTTTCTTACATAGCGCAAGATCACCGCCAGCAGTTTGCCCAATACCGTCCCCACCAGAAAACCACCGGCCATCAGCAGCACAAACGTGAGGGAAGCCTTCCACCATACAAAGCTGGTACCCATCACCGCAGCTACGGCAAAGCGGTACGCTACCAGTGCCGATGCATCGTTGATCAGGCTTTCTCCTTCCAGTATGGTAACCGTATGTTTGGGAAGGCCCAGGTTGCGGGTAATGCTGATGGCAGCCACGGCATCCGTTGCCGCCAGGATGGCACCCAATACGAAAGCCAGCGGCCAGGTCATGCCCGGTATCAGGTAATACGACAATATGGCCACGCCCGCGGTAGTCAGAAATACAAGTCCGATCGCCAGTGCACTGATCGTTCCCAGGTTTTCCCTAAAATCTTTAAAATGGATATTAAACGCAGCATCATAGAGCAGCGGTGGCAGAAATAATAGAAAAATAATCTCGGGGTCTATTTCCGGTACCGGCATATCGGGAATAAATCCTACCGCTATGCCTGCAACGATCAGCACGATCGGGGATGCGATCTTTACCCGGTCGGCCACCACATTCAGCAATACCATCAGCCCCAGCAATATCAGTATAATCGTATAGTTGGTCATGGTTCAACATTATTTTCCTGTTTGTATTCCTGAAAGATAAAATATAAAAGCATTCCTTGCTGCACTAAAGCACGGCTTTGCAAAAACAAAACAGGCTACCGGTTCAAAACCATTCAGATGCCTTTACCGGGCCTTCAGCCGGCACTGTTCTCCTGTACAAAAGAAAATGCGTACCTTCACCCATCAAATGAGCAGGGCGAGTTCCCGTTTTTGTACAGCTCATTTATAATTTAATTGATAACGACTATTTAAATACATGAAGGCGATCATTCCTGTAGCAGGAGCCGGAACAAAACTACGACCACAGAGCTATACTCAACCCAAGGCGTTGATTCCCCTGGCAGGTAAAACGGTATTAAGTTTTATCATTGATCAGCTGAAGGAAGCGGGTATTGAGGAGTTCATTTTTATTGTAGGTTTCCTGGGTGACAAGATTTCCGATTATGTAAAAGAGCATCATCCGGATATCCAGGCGTATTATGTGAGCCAGCAGGAACGCCGCGGTATCGGCCATGCCGTGAACCTGACCCGGAGCCTTGTTGATCATGACGAGGTATTTATTTCACTGGGTGATACGATTTGCGAATATGACGTGGCGTCCGTTTTAAGCAACGAACATTCCATGGTGGGGATCCGGAAGGTTGACAATCCCCGTGATTTTGGTGTGGCCGAAATCGATGCCAGCGGCTTTATTGAATCGGTGGTGGAAAAACCCCATATTCCAAAATCCAATATGGCAATGGTAGGCATTTACAAGATCCGCGAAAGCGAACTGCTGTTCGAATGCCTGGCCTCCAATATCCGTAAAGGGCTGCTGACCCATGGAGAGTTTAACATTACCGACGCGCTGCACTGCATGATCCAAAGCGGTGTAAAATTTGAAGCGTTTAAGGTTGATAACTGGTTTGATGCCGGCAACAAAGAAACCCTGCTGCGGTCCAACGCAACACTTTTGCGGAAATACAAAGCTACAGCAGATGCCTCCCTGTTTGAAAATACCGTTATCGTTCCTCCGGTAAGCATCGGTAACGGATGTGTGATCCGGAATTCAATCATCGGTCCTAATGTAACCCTTGGCGAAAACACATTTCTGGACCAGTCCATTATCCGCAACTCGATTGTAGGTGCTTTCTCCAATTTGTTCGATATTGTACTGGAGCACTCTGTGATCGGGTCAGACACCAGTGTGAAGGGAGAAACCCGCAGCCTGAACATCGGGGATAATACAAGTATTGACCTGGGGTGAGGCGATGTTTCAGGTTTAAACTTCCGGCTTCAACGTTTTAAACCTTAAGCATTGATCATCAAACATTAAACCAGTAAACCCCGAACCCCGAAACTTCCGTATCTTTGCCCTTCGCCTGAAAAAGGCTGTCAAAATGGCTTAAAAAGGATATAGCACTGTTTTTGAAGGATCACTGTTTTTAATAAAATATCGCGATAATTATATGTTTGGTTTTCTATCTAAAATGTTCGGTGGCAGCAAATCGGAAAAAGACGTCAAAAAGCTTGCACCTGTCATTGAACAAATCAACAAAAATTTTGCTCAGTACCAATCACTTAGCAACGATGAACTGCGTAACAAAACCCATGAATTCCGCCAGCGTATCCAGGACCGGCTGAGCGAAATTGACAGCCAGGTAACGGCCCTTAATGAACAGGCCGACCAGCTTCCCCACGAGGAATTGCTGCAAAAAGACGCTATTTACAAACAGGTAGACGATCTGAAGAAAGATCGGGATAAAGAAATTGAAAAAGTGCTGGAGGAAATTCTTCCCGAAGCATTTGCGGTGGTAAAAGAAACTGCCCGCCGTTTTACGGGCAATACGGAACTGGTTTCCAGCGCCACCGAACTGGACCGTCAACTGGCTCGGACCGCAGAATATATAACCATTGATGGCGATAATGCCATCTATAAAAACAGCTGGACGGCCGCCGGTGCCAAAATCACCTGGAATATGGTGCACTACGATGTGCAGCTGATCGGGGGGGCCGTGTTACATTCCGGTAAAATCGCTGAAATGGCCACGGGTGAGGGAAAGACCCTCGTGTCTACCCTGCCGGCTTATCTGAACGCATTAGCCGGTGAAGGTGTGCACGTGGTTACCGTAAACGACTACCTGGCACGTCGTGACCAGGAATGGAACGGGCCTGTATTTGAATGGCTGGGGCTACGGGTGGATTGCATCGATAAGCACCAACCCAATTCAGAAGCCCGCCGCAACGCTTACCTGGCCGACATTACCTATGGTACCAATAATGAATTTGGTTTCGACTACCTGCGGGACAACATGGTGCACAATGCCTCCGAAATGGTACAACGCAAGCACCACTACGCGATGGTGGATGAGGTGGACAGTGTATTGATCGACGATGCGCGTACGCCGTTAATCATAAGCGGACCCGTAGACCAGGGCGATGAACAACAATACCATATTCACAAACCGCGGGTAGAACAATTGTACCGCGAGCAGGAACGGATTGTTCGTACCAACCTGAATGAGGCCAAGCGTCTTTTTGAAAAAGGTGAAGATGATCCCAAAACCGGTGGTTTGTATTTATACCGTGCATTCCGCGGACTGCCGAAATATAGCCCGCTGATCAAGTTCTTAAGCGAGCCGGGTGTTAAGGTAAAGATGCAGAAAGCGGAAAATTATTATCTGCAGGAGCAAGAGCGGAATATGAAGATTGTGGATGCGGACCTGCTCTTCCGTATCGATGAAAAAACCAACTCCGTAGATCTTACGGAAAAGGGATTGGCGATGATCACCAAAGTGGGAGAAGACGCCGACTTCTTTGTATTACCGGATATTGGTGTAAGCCTCGCAGAAGTAGAAAAAAGTGATGCCCCTGCTGAGGATAAGCTGAAACAGAAAGAAGTATTACTGAACGAGTATTCACAAAAAGCAGATCGCATTCACTCTGTACAGCAATTATTAAAAGCCTATGCGCTTTTTGAGAAAGATGATGAATACGTGGTAGTAGACGGGGCCATTAAGATCGTGGATGAGCAAACCGGACGTATCATGGAAGGCCGTCGTTATTCAGACGGGCTGCATCAGGCGCTGGAAGCAAAGGAAAATGTAAAAATTGAAGCGGCTACGCAAACCTATGCGACCATTACCCTGCAGAACTTCTTCCGTATGTATCATAAGCTGGCTGGTATGACCGGTACGGCAGAAACGGAAGCGGGTGAGCTGTGGAGCATCTATAAATTAGATGTGGTAACCATCCCCACCAACGTATCCATTATCCGGAAAGACCTTCAGGATATGGTGTACAAGACCAAGCGCGAAAAGTACAAGGCGGTGATCGATGAAATTGAAACGTTGCGTACAGCCGGCCGGCCGGTATTGGTGGGTACCACCTCGGTAGAGATCAGTGAGTTGCTCAGCCGTATGCTGCAGCAGAAAAAGATACCGCACAATGTACTGAACGCCAAACAGCACGCACGCGAAGCAGAGATCGTTGCGGAAGCGGGCTTACCCGGAGCTGTAACCATCGCCACCAACATGGCGGGCCGCGGTACCGATATCAAGCTGGGGCCTGGTGTAAAAGATGCAGGCGGTTTGGCCATTATTGGTACGGAGCGCCACGAAAGCCGCCGTGTAGACCGCCAGTTAAGAGGTCGTGCCGGTCGTCAGGGTGATCCCGGAAGTTCCTTATTCTATGTATCCCTGGAAGATGACCTGATGCGGATGTTTGGTAGCGACCGTATCGCCAGCATGATGGATAAAATGGGCTATAAGGAAGGCGATGTGATCCAGCACAGTATGATCAGCAACAGCATCCAACGCGCTCAGAAAAAAGTAGAAGAAAACAACTTCGGTATCCGTAAGCGCTTACTGGAATATGATGATGTAATGAACAAGCAGCGGAATGCCGTGTATGAAAAGAGGAATCACGCGCTGTTTGGTGATCGCCTTTCACTGGATATTGATAATGCCTTCTCCATTGTAGCAGAAAGCCTGTGTACTTCTTTTAAAGAACAGGAAGACTTTGAAGGTTTCAAACTGGCCAGCATCGTAAACTTCGGCATGGACACCTCCATTAACGAGGAAACCTTCCATAATACAGATGCTTCCAAACTGGCCGATCAGTTATATGCAGAAGCGCTGAACCGTTATACGGAGCATAAGCAACTCATCCAAAAGCAGGCCGTGCCGGTGTTCCAGAATATCCGCGAAACACAGGGACCGCACATCGAAAGCGTAGTGGTGCCTTTCATGGATGGCCGCAAAGCCATCAACGTACTGGCTCCTTTGGATAAAACCATAACCACGGAAGGCCGTGAGCTGGTTTCCAGCATGGAAAAATCCATTACGCTTGCAGTGATCGACGATGCATGGAAAGAGCACCTGCGTGCCATGGATGATCTCAAACAAAGCGTGCAAACCGCTTACCTGGAGCAAAAAGATCCGCTGGTGATCTACAAGGTAGAAGCGTTCCAGCTGTTCAATAATATGACCACCAGCCTGAACAAGGATATCATCGCCTTCCTTACACAGGCCAACCTGCCGGCACAGGAAGAAGCGCCCAATTTCAAAGAAGGACATGAAGAACGGACGGACCTGAGCAAAATGCGGGTGAATAAAGATGAAATCGACGCCGTTGGTGATGACTATGGTGCTAATGAAAGAGATTATTTTGATCCCTCTCAGCCCCCTGTAAAACAGGAACCAATCCGCGTGGCGCCAAAAGTTGGCCGCAACGATCTTTGTCCCTGCGGCAGCGGTAAAAAATATAAGAACTGCCACGGCAGAAACGAATAACCCCCCAATCCCCGCCCCGGCGGGGATTTTTTATTTCCAGCTAAACGCCGGCATCGCACACATCCGGCCTGAAAGAACAGACAGCACCGCCCCTGTGTGATACCCGTTGCCGGTAACAGGCATTTGAAACCGCCCCTGTATTAAAACCGCATCTCCCGGTCGCATCCTTTGTAAACTAGAAAAACAACCTTATTTTCAGTTTTTTATTAACGTCAACTACATATGAAACGGTCGCTGCAGCTCCAACTATCCGCCATGATGTTCCTGGAATTTTTTATGAAGGGCTCCTGGTTTGTTACCCTTGGTACTTATTTAAAAAACAACCTGGGCGCTGCTCCCCTGGAAGTTTCCAATATTTTTTCCACGCAGTCATTAGGTGCCGTGGCAGCGCCGTTCTTTATCGGCTTTATTGCCGACCGTTTTTTCAATGCCGAGCGGGTGATGGGCGTATTGCACCTGATTGGAGCCGGCTTACTGCTGATGATGTACCGGGCCGGCAATGCGGCCAGTATGTATCCCTATGTGTTACTGTATTTCATTTCCTATATGTCAACCCTGGCCCTTACCAGCTCCGTTTCCTTCCGGAACCTCAGCGATCCCAAAAAACAATACCCGTTCATACGCCTGTTCGGAACCCTGGGATGGATGGTGGCCGGCTTTTCCATCAGCTATCTGTTTCACTGGGACTCAAAGGAAGCAGTGGCATCCGGAGCGTTGCAAAATACGTTTCTGCTGGGCGCTGCCTGCTCGCTGGCGCTTGGCCTGCTTTGCTTCCTGCTTCCGGCTACACCTCCATTAAAGAAAAATCAAAAATTTTATTGGGGCGATGCCCTGGGACTGCAGGCCCTGACGCTGCTAAAACAAAAAAATTTCCTGATATTCTTTATCACCGCCATTATTATTTGTATCCCTATTTCATTTTACTATCAGAATGCAAACCCCTTCCTGGTAGCTACCGGTTTGCCCAACCCCACGGGCAAAATGGCGCTGGGACAGTTCTCGGAACTGCTGTGCCTGCTGCTGGTTCCCTTCTTTTTTGTAAGGCTCGGATACAAGAAAATGATGCTGATCGGCATTAGTGCCTGGGCCCTGCGCTACCTGCTCTTTGCTTTTGGCAATGGACAGGATCTTGCTTTTATGCTGATCCTGGGCATACTCCTGCATGGCGTTTGTTATGATTTTATGTTTGTAGTTGGGCAGATCTATACCGATGCCATTGCAGGCAAACAATACCGGTCTTCCGCCCAGGGACTGGTAACAGTGGCCATGTACGGCATCGGGATGCTGATCGGTTTCTGGGTAGCCGGCTTTATTTCCGAAGCGCTTAAAGCCTATGAAGGCGCTACCTACTGGCGTTACATATGGCTTTCACCGGCGGCCATGGCAATCGTATGTATGCTCATCTTTTTATGGTTGTTTAAAGAACAACAGCCGCAACAACCGGAATCATCTGAAGCGGTTTAAGTGGTGGTTACAATACCCCCCTTCCGGGGATACAGCAAGTCTGCCTGTGTTTGCAGCAGGCGCTGCTTCAGTATAAAATAGCCCCGTCCGATCAGGAATCCATAGTAATTCAAACTATCGATCAGCAGTTTTAGTACCGCATCGTCATAATGATCCAGTACATAGTATGGCTGCTCATTTCCGAGGTATTTCCCTAAGGTGTCGTTTATTTCACTGGTGCGTGCTGCTTCAAAAAGCGGGTCTTCCAGCACCTTGCTTAATTGAGCTTTAAATTCCTGTTCAATGGGCTTTAATTGCTCAAAGTTCGATTGGATCACACTGTGCGGTGTTGCCTCATAAATAAAGGCAAGCCGGTTCCAGATATTGCGACAGGTTTCCAGCCGGGTATCCAGGGATTGATCATACACAAAAAGACAACGATAGTCCGCTTTTACATCCGCACTCCTGCCCTGTTGCGCCGCAACAAAAAGCAGCTGGCGGTAAATATTGTGGTCATTTTCCTCAATATTCCGGTTGATGGTATCCAGCTCTTTTTTTAACTGCTCCTGTAATGTCTCCGCGTCGGCTTTCTTATACTTAACGCCATCATAGTCGAATGTTTTTAGGTTCAGCTGCCGGCTGGAGATCTGCGTTAATACATCCATGTCGTTCTTTAATGCTGCTGCTGTATACACCCAATCTATTTTTTCATCCTCAAAGAAACCGGTATCTGCCTGCTGTGCTGCCTCAATGATTTCCGTATCAAAAACTTCGATATTCTTATGATCATAATATGACCGGAATACCGGATCGAACGTATTTGCCAGGTAGTCGCTGTTATAATCCGCTTCAAATGCCTGCAGCGGATACTGTGAAACCGGAGCAGTATATGCTACCTCCCGGAATACCTGGTCCGTAAAATATTCCTGGTAGTATTCCAGTCGCTTTATCATTTCATTTGCCGGCGTATGATCATAGTGTGTATTACCGGGCTGCACCGCATTCATACGTGCTACCCGTTCTTCGGTGGTGGGATGTGAAGCCCATTGATTGTTCAGCTTTAACCGGGATTTATTGAATTTTGTCCGATGCACAGCTGTAACCATCGGCAGGCCGTTTTCAAAAACAATACCATCTGCACGGGCCTGGAACCGGCTGATATAATCCTGTTCCCGGTAGATATTAGCGCTCCTGGTATTTTCGGTGATCTTTTGTTCATAAAACCGCAACACAGCAGTAAAGGCATAATCCGAAAGATCCATACGCCATAGTGCATTTTGCAGAGGAGCGGGCCCCGTAACCGTTGCCGCTATTGCATCCGCATGATATTCCATCTCCCGTGAAAGCCCGAGATGGCTCAGATTCACCACCGCATACATTTTCCCCAATACCCATTGGACGCCTCCCACGATCTTAACCCCTATGGCCACAAAGATGGCAAAATAACCGCTTGCATTGCTCCACTTCTGCATCAGGCTGTTGTACGAATTATTTTCATAAAGCATGTTAAAAATGATCTGGTTTACATTATACACATAACTCCCCACCTTCATGGTGCGCTGTGAAAAATGACCGAATTCATGCGCAAGAATGGCTTTTAATTCATCCTTTGATACGGTGTTGATCAACCCCAGGCCAATTTGCAGATTCTTCTGTACCGGCAAAAACATGCTCCAGAAACTGGAATCATAGAACACCGCTGCATTTACTTCAGAAGAGAGGTACACCTTCTTCGGAGGCTGTGTGGCCACACCGGCAACAATGGCATCGATCATTTCAAACAGCTCCGGCTCTTCGTTGCGATCGATTTTCAGCAGATGCGAGCGCTCTGCTTTTTTTGCACTGAAAATAAATTTAAAAAGGAACATCAGTACAAATACACCCAGCGCCGCCAGTCCAATCCCCAGCATTACTGTTAGAAACCGTGGAATATGTACTACCAGTTCTATCGCAAAATATACGCAGGCTACGGCAAATCCCAGGCCCAAGACCACCAGTAAAAAGTACACCAGGATAAAAGCGATAATGGCCCCAATAGCCTGCCGGGTACGGCGACGGAAGTCATCTGTTAATTGAATATTCTTCATTGCAGTTATAAATTTGAAATGCGCCAAAGCGCTTGTTACAAAGATTGACATCTTTTTTGTAGATACAAAAATATTTTATCTCCGTTCTCAGCTCCCCCGGCATTATCCTACTTTTACAGTTCATCAACGCTTAGCAAATGAACAAACAATTGCAGGAAGATCTTTCCTCGCTTGAAAAAATAATGCAACTGGTGAGCCGGCAGGGATTGGATTATTTAAAACAGATCGATGAGCGGTATACCGTTGCAAACGGAGCAGCCGCGCCCCTAGGAAGCCTGCCCGAAAAGGGACTGGGGACCATTGAAACGCTGCAACAGTTCAACAACCGGTGGGAACCATTGATGGTGGCGTCTTCCGGGCCGCGCTACTGGGGTTTTGTAACCGGTGGTACCACACCCGCTGCCATCGCCGGAGACTGGCTTACCCCGATCTATGATCAAAATACCCAGGCCATAAAAGGTGATGGCGATATCTCTGCCGCCATTGAACTGGAAACAGTACACCTCCTGCAGGAATTGCTGGAACTACCGGACGATTTCCTCGGTGGCTTTGTAACCGGCGCCACCATGTCAAACTTTACCTGTCTGGCCGTAGCCCGGCAATGGCTGGGGCAGCAGCTGGGATCCGATATTGCAAAAGAGGGCATCACAAAACCGCTGCCGGTACTTACGGCAACGCCCCATTCCTCTTCGGTAAAATCGCTGGCGTTACTCGGCTTCGGCAGCAACAATATCACGGCGGTAAAAACCATTGAGGGAAACCGCGAAGCAATGGATATGGCCGCTCTTGAAGCACAGATCCGGCAACTGAACGGCCAGCCTTTTATCCTGATCTCCAGTGCCGGAACGGTGAACACGGTTGACTTTGATGATTTTAACGCCATCGCTGCATTAAAAAAGCAATACCCGTTCTGGTGGCATATTGACGCTGCATTCGGCGGCTTTGCCATCCTGTCTGAAACCCACAAACACCTGCTGCAAGGCTGGGAACAGGCCGACAGTATTACGGTAGATGGTCATAAATGGCTGAACGTTCCTTATGAGAATGCCGTATACTTTATCAAACGCGCACACCGGCTGTTGCAGGTAAGTACTTTTCAAAACTCGAACGCACCTTACCTGGGTGATCCGCTGGAACAATTCAATTACCTGAACCTCCTTCCGGAAAATTCCAGGCGGTTGAAGGCACTTCCTGCCTGGTTTACCCTGAACGCATATGGCCGTGAAGGCTACCGTTATATTATTGAAAACAGCATAAAGCTCGCCCGGGACTTCGGAGCTTTTATCGAATCCTGCCCGCAGTTGCAATTGCTGGCACCGGTGCGTTTGAACACGGTTTGTTTCTCCCTGTCAGGTGCTGCCGGTGATGCGAAAAAAGTGGCGGCATTTCTTTCTGCCTTAAATAAAACCGGCGAGGTATTTATGACCCAGACCCAATACAAAGAACAGGCCGGCATCCGTGCAGCATTTGTCAATTTCAGAACAACGGAAAAAGACATCGAACGGGTAAAGACATCTATCCTCCGGTTATTAACCGCCGGCACACACTGATATCAGCGAACCGTTACTTTATGAAAAAACAAATCCTGATCACCCGTATCTGTCTTACGGCTACCATTCTTTTCTCCTGTGCCGTTAAAGAAGCAAACCACCCCGCAGCACCGTCACACAGCCTTCCCCCTGCTCCTGCCCCGGCAAAAGCGCTCCCCACATTCCCGGTTGAAGGCACCGATTTTTTTGCGGTGTATACCCTATCGCCTAAAACGACCGGGCTTGTTATGGAGATTGTTGACAACCCGGTACCCACCAGGGCCGATTCGATCTTCTCCGCAATTGCAAAGAAAGAGCAGCTCCATCCGTCTGCAGCAACGCCCTGTACTTCCTGTACTATTGCAGACAGCTCCGGTCCTTTTCTTTTAATGAAGAACCAAACGCTTGAAAAGGCCATCCGGCAACAATGGCCCGGGGTCTTTTACCTGTACGGCACAACAGGCATGCGAAAGATCCGCTACCAGGAAGTTTTCTACGCCCTGGACGAATGCATTACCAACCTCATCATTTGCACCATCCGTCCGGAAGACACTACCGGCATCGGACAACCGCTGCTTGCAGCGTCCCGGCCATTGCCGTTATCATATAACCATTCCTATACATCCATTGACCACAGGATCCGGCAGCAGCAAGCCCTGCAGCCCGGTGATTACTCATATATGGATACTGTAGCAACCCGCACCTTTGCCAGCCTGGATTCCTTTTATTTTACCTATACCGATAATTTTACCATCCCCGATCTGCAAAATGCCCAACGGTTCCGGTTTCCGGCGCGGGCGGTCTTCAAAAGGTATTTGCCCGATTCACTCCACCGCTACTGGAGCAACAGCCTCGACCTTTTTGGCATCCCCTGTGACTAGTAATGTTGTACTACCACTCCCCGATCTAACGCTGCAGGCCGCATGCTAACCCCGGCAAAGTAATAGTCATGAACCCATAAAAATATTATTGAATTTTCAATATTTATTGAAAATTCAATAAACATCATTATCTTTGTACCTGAAACGTATATCAAATGAGTTTAGAAGCATCCAGACAAAAATTTATCGACACCTGGGGAGCCCTGGGCACTGAATGGGGCATTAACAAATCCGTAGCGCAGGTACAGGCCCTGCTGCTGGTTTCGGAGCAGCCCCTTTCCACAGATGAAATCATGGAAGCATTGACCATCTCCCGTGGTAATGCCAACATGAGTCTCCGGCAACTCCTGGATTATGGAATCATTTATAAAAAGGTGATCGCCGGCGACCGGAAAGAATACTTTGTTGCAGAAAAAGATATCTGGAAATGGGCCCTCAAAATAGCCCTGATGCGCAAGCAAAAAGAAATTGATCCGGTATTAAACGTACTGACCGAGTTGGAAGCCGCAACAAAAAAGGACAAAACCGCCGAAGGAAAGGCCCTGCATCAGACGGTGCACGAAATCCAGGCGTTCACTGAACAACTAAGTACCCTTGTGGAACGTGTGGCCAGTTCTACCCGCGGAGAGTTACTGCTGAAATTATTGAAACTGGTTATGTAAACGGCACTGGTTACAACTGCTGCCGGAATTAAAAAAACCTGATCGTAACATTTTTCAATTCTTATGTTATGAACAAATCCAGACTAAAAAAAGCATTGCTCGTAGCAGGCATTCCCACACTTTACGCCGTTGTTTTAAGACTGTTTTTCGGAATCAAACAGGTTGAGAAACAGCGATCAGAACATCCCTAAAACAAAGCGGTCATGAACTATAATATCCTTGCCTATATCATTTACGCGGTTATTACCATGTATGTTATTTACTGGGTAGGGCGGTTGTTTCATAGGAACGGAAGGGTGTTTATCCTGCAGCTGTTTCACCATCACGAAGCACAAACAGATGCCACCAATAATATTATCCTTATCGCCTACTACCTGTTCAATACCGGCTATGCCATCGTACAATTCAGCAACTGGCAACCCGTTCTTACCATACCAACGCTCATCGCTTCCATCGCCGGTAAAACAGGACTACTGGTAAGTATCCTTGCAGTAACGCATTATTTCAATATGGCGCTCATCTATATACTTTCCAAACGTATACTTCATTATTCATCATAAAACAAATCATCATGAAAAACTTAATCGTAATAGCGTACCTGGTATATGTACCGGTAATAGTCCTGCTTACCTTTTATGTAGCCCACAGCCTGTTCCGCAACAGCCTGGTATATATGAAGGACATCTTCAATGGACGCGATGAAATAGCCGTTGCAACCAACACCCTTTTCAAGATCGGCTTCTATCTCCTCA
Organism: Niabella pedocola; assembly: GCF_021044425.1. Classification (GTDB taxonomy): domain Bacteria; phylum Bacteroidota; class Bacteroidia; order Chitinophagales; family Chitinophagaceae; genus Niabella; species Niabella pedocola. The sequence continues at coordinate 78,334 of NZ_JAJNEC010000008.1, forward strand.
ACCTCGGCTTCGGGCTTTATATCCTGGAGATCACCCGGCATCTTGATACACCACAAGTGGCCATTGAGGCGCTGAGTGTAAAGATCGGAGGCTTTAGCATTTACCTGGGCGTTATGCTGTTCCTGAACCTGTACCTGTTTTTCAGAGGGAAACGGATCGCAAAACAAAAAAGGCTCGCTGCACAATTTATCGCGCAGCCCAATATACCCAATATCCCCCAGGTATAAGCAGGTAGTGACCTATCGCACAAAACAAGGTGGTGTCAATGGTCGTACATCCTTCAGGATGAAGCAAGATGATTGATACCACCTTTAAAAAACTGAACTATGAAATCAAAAATAGTGATTGCCGGTGGCAGCGGGTTTATTGGCCAGTACCTGGTGAAGCGGTTCCGCGAAGAAGGTTACGAGGTGTTGCTGATCTCCCGCGGTGCGTCCTATATCACCTGGTCCGATACCGATAAAATACGGACGGCGCTGGAAGGCGCCGAAGCCCTGATCAACCTCGCGGGAAAGTCTGTGGACTGCCGTTATACCAATGCCAATAAACAGGCCATCCTGGAATCACGGGTAACCAGTACCGAACAACTTCAGAGGGCCGTTGATCAATGCATCCGCCCGCCCAAACTATGGATCAACTCCAGCACCGCCACCATTTACCGGCATGCAACAGACCGTGCCATGGATGAGCGCAGCGGTGAGATCGGAACCGGGTTTTCGGTGCATGTGGCCAGGGCATGGGAGCAGGCTTTTTTTAAAACACCCACGCCCCATACCCGTAAAATAGCGTTGCGGACAGCCATTGTACTGGGGATGGGCGGCGGGGTAATGCAGCCCTACAGCAATCTCGTTCGTTTTGGGCTGGGAGGTGTGCAAGGGACCGGGCAGCAGGTATTCAGCTGGATCCATATCGAAGATGTATATCGCGTTATACGCTTCATGATGGAACATCCCTTGCCTGAAGGCGTTTACAATACCGCAGCCCCATTCCCGGTGCTCAATAAACAGTTCATGCAGGCATTAAGAGAACGGATAAAACCCTTCGTTTATTTTTCAACACCCGAATGGTTATTAAAACTCGGGGCAACACTCATTGGTACCGAAACCGAACTGGTATTGAAAAGCAGATGGGTGGTGCCCCATAAATTACAGGAGGCCGGCTTTTTATTTAAATATCCAACAATCACTGAGGCGTTGGATGCTATCTTTATTCAGGAATGAACATTATACCTTCAAACAGGTGCTCCGGTGCCGCAGGCAGGCAGCGTATAGGGATTGATCATTGCAGATTGAACGAGCAGGATCCAATTTCTGAATGCTGAATGCCGGACTAATCCACCAGCAGACTATTGGCGAATTTTTCGGAAACCGTGAGCTTATCCTTTTCCACGAGCAGCGTCATGGAACCATCAAAAGAGATCTTCTCCAGTACTTTGATCTTCGTACCAATACCAATAGACAATTGTTCCAGGTACTGGAGAAATACCGGGGAAGTATCTTTTACGGCCGCTACCGTACAGGACTGCTGAACCGCCACCGACGACAGCAATGTGGTGGCCCGGGGCGGCATCTTTCCATTCGACTTGGGAATGGGATCTCCATGGGGATCATAATCCGGGTAATTCAAAAATTTATCCAGGCGTTCGGTAAGCTTGTCGGACTGGATATGCTCCAGCTGTTCCGCCACCTCATGTACCTCATCCCAGCTAAATTCCAGCACCTCGCAGAGAAAGGTTTCCCATAACCGGTGCTTGCGCATCACAAACATGGCAATGTCCTTACCAGACCGGGTAAGCGAGATCTTTCCATACTTTTTGTAACTTACATATTCTTTCTCCTTCAACCGTTTCAGCATGTCGTTTACGGTTGCCGGCTTCAATCCCAGGTGCGTTGCAAGATCATTGGTTCCGGCCTCTTTTTTGCCGGCATCCTCGGCCGTGAGGTAAAGCAAGGCCTTGAGATAATTTTCTTCGGTATTGGACAACATCCGTCAAAACTACCAAAAAAACCGATACTAAAGTTAGATCATCCTAACATCCATCCAGCACCACCAAACAGTGCCAATAGTACTTTTTCTTGTTGTTCTGCCCGAAAAATGAGCGCCAGCCATTAAATTGCAACCTATTCTATGCGTTTACTTTTCTTATCCTTTTTGCTGCTGACCGGAATCTGCACCCGGGGCCAGACTGGTTTTCAACAACCATTTGACGCCTGCGCCGTAACAGGCAGCACCACGATATTTGATCTTAACAACCAGCGCTGGCTGATCACGGATCGTGCTGATGCCATCAGCGGCACACAACCGGCCTCTACATTTAAGATCATTAACCTGCTGATTGCCCTGGAAACCGGTGTGATCCGGGATGAGCAGGAGATCATAAAATGGCCGGGACATACAGATACCACGCTTTATGGATACCGGCCCGATATTTACAGAGACATGAGCGTAAAAGAAGCTTTTGAAGTTTCTGCCGGTTGGGTGTTTATAGAGCTGGCTAAACGTATCGGCCGGAAAAAATATCAATACTACCTGAACCGGTGTCACTACGGGAACGGGAACCTGACAGAAAAGGGAACCGATTTCTGGAACTTCGGGGCCTTTGCCATCAGCCCCCGGAACCAGGTAACCTTTCTTGTAAACGTGTACAAAGAACAGGTGCCCTTTTCCAAACGAAACCTCGCCATCCTGAAAAACGTAATGATCACCGAAACCAATGATCATTATACCATCCGCTCAAAAACGGGATGGACCCGGATTGCAGGAAAAAATATCGGCTGGTGGACCGGGTATGTTACAACCGGTGGCAATGTATACTTTTTTGCCACACGTATTTTGAACAACCAGGCGGAGCACAACCCCAACTTTGGCAATTGCCGCAAAACGATAACCCGCCACTTTTTGCACCAGCTGGGTGCCTTGCCGGAATAACCGGGATCCATTCAGGTAGAGCCGGCTTACAAAAAAGTCCTATACTTGTATTCGAAAAACAGTAATTCAATGACACCCACCTCCTTTGTCTGCACTACCTGCGGAACCGCTTATATCCCGGCCATGCAGCCGCCTGCCGCTTGCCCGGTTTGTACAGATGAGCGCCAATATATAAATCCGCAGGGGCAAAGCTGGACAACGCTTAAACAGGTCAACCGGACGCATAAAAACATCATCGACAACATTGGTGAAGGTCTGTATGCGCTTTACACCACGCCCTCGTTTGCCATCGGGCAGCGGGCACACCTGCTGAAAACCCCGCATGGGAATATTCTTTGGGATTGCCTTGCCAACCTCGATGCTACTACGATTGAGCTCATCAACCAATTGGGCGGTATACAAAAAATAGCCATCTCCCATCCGCATTATTATACCACCATGGCCGACTGGAGTCATGCCTTCGGTGCGCCGGTATATATTCATCAGCGGGACGCAGACTGGATCCCCCGCAGGGATTTTGATCTGCAACTTTGGGATGGATTAAAAAATGAGCTGCTCCCCGGCGCCACACTGATCAATAGTGCCGGGCATTTTGACGGTGGCACCGTTTTGCATTATGACCGGGTTTTATTATCAGGAGATGTTATACAGGTAGCGCCTAATCTTAAAACTGTAAGCTTTATGTACAGCTATCCCAATTACATTCCGCTCAATAAAAAGAGCATCCTGCATATACAGGCTTCGCTGGAAGGCCTTGCATTTGATGCCATATATGGCGCTTTCGGACACTATATCACCCAACAGGCCAGGAAGGCCTTTGATGATTCAATAGCACGCTACCTGAAGATCTTTGAATAAACACGTATTTTTATAAAAAAGCTATGGAAACAACCGCACAAAATTTTGCAAAAGCAGCAATGCTGATCCGCAAACCCGTTGCAACGGTTTTTGAAGCCTTTATTGATCCGGAGATCACTACGAAGATCTGGTTCACCAAAAGCTCCGGGAAACTGGAAACCGGAAAAACAATTGAATGGGCATGGGAAATGTACAATCATACGGTTCCTGTGAATGTGACCGATATTGAAACCAACAGGAAGATCGAAATTCAATGGGGCAACTATGAAGCAAAAACAACAGTAAGCTGGACCTTTACCGCCGTTAGCGAAAACAGCACCTTTGTAAGCATTGTAAACAGCGGTTTTAAAGGAGATACCGATCAGCTTATGGCACAGGTGCGGGATTCAACAGAAGGGTTTGCCCTTGTACTCGCCAACCTGAAAGCCCTGCTGGAACATGGCATACAGCTAAACCTGGTGGGCGACCGTTTTCCAAAAGAAATGGTATAAACCCGGCACAACAATAGATCCTTTCGAGTACGCCTGCCGAGCAAAAGATTGCATAGGAACTATTACGCCTTTCATTATTGAACTACGAAAAGCTTATACGAAACGTTGCCTTAGATCCTGAAGCCTTATCATACAAGCGCAGCATTTTGAATGGCCTCACTACCGGCACTCGGATAGCTTTTATTTTTTTATCGTATATTTCCCTTTTACACAAAACAATAAATATGCAGGAAGAGCCCACCATTAACTGGTCGGATTTCACAAAGATTGAAATGCGTGTGGGAACCATTACCCATGCGGAGGTTTTTAAAGAAGCACATAAACCGGCCTATAAACTCACGATTGACTTTGGCGCCTACGGGCTGTACAAATCTTCGGCACAAATTACCAAGCTGTATGATGCAGCATCATTGCCGGGCAAACAAGTGATCGCCGTGCTGAATTTTCCACCCAAGCAGATCGCAAATTTTTACAGCGAATGCCTGGTACTGGGTACGGTTGGGGACGCCAATACCATCACGCTGCTTTCGCCGGAGCAGCCGGTACCCAACGGACTAAGAGTGGGATGATCAACCCGTTTATAAACAAATGTAAATGATCGAAGTCATCACCGGGGACATTACAAAGGTAGCAGCGGACGCCATCGTAAACGCCGCTAACACATCGCTACTGGGTGGTGGTGGTGTGGATGGAGCCATTCACCGTGCGGGAGGGCCGGAGATTCTTGCCGAATGCAGAAAGATCATTGCCCGCCAGGGCAGCTGTAAAACCGGCGATGCCGTTGTTACTACTGCCGGCCGGCTTCCGGCGAAATATGTGATCCATACCGTTGGTCCTGTATGGAACGGTGGTCAAAAACAGGAGGCTGCCAAACTGCATGCCTGCTATATCCATTCGCTGGAGCAGGCCGTATCGTACCAGTGTCGGAGCATTGCCTTTCCCGGTATCAGCACCGGCATTTACGGTTACCCAAAGAAAGAGGCTGCTGCCATCGCTGTAGCTGCTGTAATGCTGTTCCTGCAGCAGCCTTCAACGATTGAAAAATTGAGCTTTGTTTGTTTTGACGCGGAGTATGAGCAATATATCCGGCAGGAATGCAGCCGGTAACACCTTTTGTATAAACCGTTACTGTAAGGGCTCATAATCCAGGGGAAGCATGTTGCCCACACTGTTGCTCCATCCCCAATAGCCGGAGGAGGTGAGATCGCCCGGCGGTGCCCAATTGCCCCGTTGGTCAATGCCCACCGGTCCTTTCAACTGCAACAGGGAACGCTGGTGCAAGGCGGGGCGATTAGGTGCTCCAAGGTATTGGAGGTACTCCCGGTCTTCCGTAGCGCCAAGATAAGTAACCGCCAGGAACTGGTTCCAGTACACCATCTTGTAACCACCAATGGTACCGGTAAGTACGCTATCGGTGCGCAATAATGCCGGTGCGTAATAATTGGTATAATCGCTCCGGCCCATCACCTGTTTGTAATATGCCGCCGAATCCTGCGATTGTGCTTCCATCAATCCGGTTTTAGCCAGCTGAAGCGCCCGCTGCGCTGCAATTTTCCGTACCCGTTCTTTTTCTATATCCGGTACACGGATCATGCGCCTTACTTCAAAATCTTCCTCCGCAAGCCGGTTCTGATACAGCGCTCTTATAAAATGCATGGCGGAGCCATAATAGGCCTTTTTCCGGTTCCGGGCAGCACCTCTTTTTGATGTAGCGTTCCGCTCCAAAAACAAAGCAAAGCCGGAATAGTAGGATTGAGATGTACTAAAGCTGATCTTAAAATCCTGCAGATCGTACCGGATGATATAATCCAGCTGGGGGTTCACAATAACCAGGGGTACATCCGCAACGGCTTCCAGGACCTGTTCTTTTTTATAGTACCGGAACCGGATGGCCTCCTTGTTCTGGAGGATACATTTACGGGCCATCGGTGTTCTGCCGATAAAGGTTTCCAGGAAGATGTTGCCCCATTTTTCCCAGGATTCGGTAACATAACCGCCAATGGTTATATTGTCCAGTTCCTTCACTTTGGGTTTCAGCTCAAAACGAAGGTTCAGCGGCGCTTCCCCGGGTTTTACCGTATATACAATTGACTCAAAGCTCACCCCGGAAACAATCAGATCCCCTGCCGGCACATTCGTTAACCGGAAACTTCCGTCAGATGCGGTACTGGTCCCCACGACGCTATTATTGATAAAAACACTGATGCCCGCAATGGGCTGGCCGGTACCTTCGGCCACTACCCGCCCGGCAACCGTCCGTTGTGTTGATGCCGGCAATACACAACAGCAAAAGAATGCAATTAGTCCGTATCGCATATACTAAATATAGTTACAATCATAAACAGGAAGATATCCCTTCCTGTTAAAATTTTCTATTTTTCGCGGATGCATCTGGCCTGCAGTTTCCTGTATAATATGTTAACTTGCTGTATGAATAAACGGATCCTCTTTTTTCTTGGTGCCGGGCTGTTGGCATCGCTGGTGATTTGCGGGCAGGAGAAGGCCGCTGCTATCAGCAAACAGGCTGAAGCGCTGCAGGCAAAACTTTCGGAGTGGCGCCGGCACATCCATCAAAATCCTGAGCTCAGTAACCGGGAGTTTAAAACCCAGCAGTACGTACTGGCTCATTTAAAAAAGCTGGGAATCGAAACACAGCTACTTGCCAAAACCGGTGTGGTAGGCATCTTAAAGGGCGGGAAACCGGGGCCTGTAATTGCGTTGCGGGCCGATATGGATGCGCTGCCGGTTTTAGAGCGCAACCAACTTCCGTTCAGGTCGACGGCCAAAGGCGAATACCTGGGAAAGGAAGTACCGGTAATGCATGCCTGCGGACATGACGCGCATGTGGCCATGCTGATGGGTGCGGCCGAAGTACTTGCAGGTATGAAAGCGGATATGCCCGGAACGGTTAAGTTTATCTTTCAACCCGCGGAAGAAGGTGCGCCGGGTGACGAGGAAGGTGGCGCGGAATTGATGGTAAAAGAGGGAGTGCTTGAACATCCGAAGGTGGCGGCCGTTTTTGGAATGCATATAGAAAGCTGGATCGAGGAAGGAAAAGTGTTTTATAAACCGGGGCCCTTTATGGCAGCCAGTGATTGGTTTACCATTAAGATAAAAGGAAGCCAGTCGCACGGTGCACAACCCTGGAAAGGCGTGGATCCTATTGCCATCAGCGCGCAGGTCATTAATGCGCTGCAACAGATTGTGAGCCGCCAGGAAGATCTTACCCGGGCGCCTGTGGTGCTTACCGTTGGCAAGATCAATGCCGGTGTACGCAATAACATTATCCCGGAGGAACTGGAAATGGCCGGCACCATCCGCACGTTTGATACGGCCATGCAGCGCGATGTGCACCGGCGGATCCGCCAGATTACCGAAGGCATTGCAGCTGCCAACGGAGCTTCCGCCGACATCATAATCAAAAACAACACACCTGTTACCTACAATAACCCGGAGCTGACGCAAAAAATCGTTCCGGTTCTGGAGAAAGCAGTGGGCAGCCAAAATGTGCAGGAAACCAGCTGGGTAACCGGCGCTGAAGATTTTGCCTTTTATGGCAAAAACACGCCCGCAGTATTTCTTTACTATGGCGGTATGCCTAAGGGTAATGAAGCTGCCAAGGCTCCGCCGCACCACACGCCCGATTTTATGATATCGGACCGCATGCTCTATAACGGGGTAAAAATATTCTGTAACCTGGTGTTTGATTATGCCACACTTCCGTAAAAGAAAAAACCGCTTCCCAACAGGGTACGCGGTTTTCATTATCTTACGCCGGTAGGCGGCGATTACGAGCGGGCACTTTTTAAAAACAGGGCTGCTTATTTTTTATCGAGTAAAGCCGCCAGCTTCTGATCCAGATCTTCACCACGGAGGTCTTTAGCCAGGATCTTTCCATCGGGGCCTACCAGCAGATTCCGCGGGATAGCCGTGATCCGGTATTTCTGGGCCACTTCATTCTCCCAACCTTTCAGGTCACTCACCTGCGTCCAGGTAAGCTCATCTTTTTTTATGGCCGCCAGCCAGCGGTCTGCTTCTTCGTCGAGCGAAACACCCAGCACCGTAAAGTTTTTGTCTTTGTATTTTTTAAAGGTCTTTACCAGGTTTACATTCTCCCTCCGGCAGGGTCCGCACCAGCTTGCCCAAAAATCAACCAGCACATATTTACCGCGGAACTGGGCCAGCGATACCTCCCTGCCGCTGGTATCTTTCTGCGAAAAATCAGTTGCAATACTTCCTACGGCATTAAACCGGGCATCTACGAGCGCCTTCTTCAATTGCCCGCCAATGGCCGAACTCATAGCCTCTCCGGTAAGTACTTTCGCTCTTTTCTCCAGCACTGAAACATCTTCCGTAAAACCGATGGTAGACAGGATCACCATGGCACTTACGGGTGAAGACGGATGTTTGCTTATAAACTTATCTACACTATTCTGAATATCATCTATCTGCGCCTTCATTGCGTTATTCAATCCCGGATTCGCCGTATTCGACTGCAATTGCATTCCCAGCTGATCGATCTTTTCAAACTTTGGAATAAACTGGTCCTGAAATTCGGTAAATGCGTCCTGCGTTTTTGACCCGGTAAATTTCCAGTCGTCTATTTTTGTTTTTACAGATCCCGATACCTTTACATTTTCATTTCCCAGGAATACCGCCGTTTTCATTGTATCCGCTACCATCAATCCCAGGAGGGTGGCTGCTTCCAGTTTGGTGCTCAGCACAAAATTTCCGGCTTTCGATCTGGTTTCACCCAGGGGTGATGATCCGTTTTCCAGGTCAATCAGGACAACCGGTGTATTGTCCGGCAACCCTTCCACCGACCCCGTCAGCGTTAATTTTTGAGCCATAGTGCATAAAGGCAATACCAATGCAAGAAGAAGACTGATTTTATTCATTTAGATCGAATTTTTATAATACGATGCGCTTAAGCACACGCTCCCAGTAAAACAAGATTACGCTTTTTTTGTTGCGCTGTTGATAACGAAGATGGCATCAACGTCCGGTTCTTTTTTTGAACCTACCCTGCCATACCGATAATATATTGATTACCTGACGTCCGTGGGAGCGGATTTGTACCGGAAGCGCTTATGATTTAGCAAAATATTAATACCTGCAGCCAACCCCGGAAGATCCTGATGAACGGATCAGCCCAGCACATTTTTAATAAAATGGCGGGTTGTAGCTGCCAGATCCGTTTGGCCGTCCAGTGCTTTTATGTAAGCAGAACCGATGATGGCCCCGTTTGCATACTTGCAGGCCCGAGAAAACGTATCCTGGTCTTTGATACCAAAACCCACGAGGACAGGGTTGTTCAACCCGTAATGCTGTAACCGTTCCAGGTATTGTTCCACTGCAGCAAAATCTTTTTCATTGCCGGTGGTTGACGAAGAAGACACGGCATACAGAAAGCCACTGCTCAATGCATCCAGCTTCCGCACCCTTGTTTCGGAGGTTTCCGGCGTTACCAGAAAAATAAAGCTAAGCCCGTACCGGTCTACGATTGCTTTATAGGTTGTTTCAAATTCAAAGGGTGGCAGGTCCGGAAGAATCAGTCCGTCTACACCTGCAGCAGCGGCATCTGCACAAAACTTTTCAAAGCCGTACTGCAACACCGGGTTCATATAACCCATCAGCACCACCGGTATATGAATTTGGTTGCGCATCGGCTTCAATTGCTCAAACAATAACGAGAGGGTCATTCCGCCCTGCAGCGCAATAGTGCTGCTGTTCTGGATCACCTCCCCGTCGGCCAGCGGATCGCTGTAAGGCATTCCCAATTCGATAATATCGGCTCCGCTATCCTGCAGCGCCTGCATTACCGGAAGGGTACTGTTTACCTGCGGAAAGCCAGCAGTACAATATACATTCAATACATTCTTTCCCTTTTTTGCAAATACATCTTTTAACCGGCTCATCAATGTTCTTTTATTAATCTTCTCTTTTTTTAAATTAAAACAGCAGTTATTTCATTTTTAAAACGGCATACCTGGGATGTTCCGGATGCCCCAATATATTCAGACACATGCGCCGCACTTCTTCACCAATCAGATGCCTCCGGGAATTTTTTCGAAATCAACAGCATTGATCAGCGCTATATCTGCATATACCCGTCTCATGGCTTAATCTTTATTATAAAATTACACCTTCGTTCCCATGGCCTTCATATAGGTTTCCATATCCTTATCACCCCGGCCGCTCAGGCAAACCACTATATGGTCATCCTTTGCAAAAGAAACCTTGTTGAGTGCCGCCAGCGCATGCGCGCTTTCCAATGCCGGAATAATGCCTTCCAGTTTTGCCAGTTCAAATGCCGCATCCAGAGCCTCCTGGTCGGTTGCGTTCAAAAAGGTTCCCCTTCCTGTTACAAACAGGTTTGCGTGCATGGGCCCGATGCCGGGATAATCCAGTCCCGCGGAAATACTGTATGGCTCTTCTACCTGGCCATCCGCCGTTTGCATCAGGAAGCTTTTACTTCCATGCAGGATCCCGGGTTTTCCCAATTGGGTGGCAGCCGCGCTCATGTGGGTATCAATACCGCAACCTGCAGCTTCCACGGCATAAATGCCTACAGATGGTTCATCCAGGAAATGGTAAAATGTTCCGGCAGCATTGCTGCCACCGCCCACACAGGCAATGACTGCATGTGGCAGTTCCGTTCCGATTTTCTCCGCCAGTTGCGCTCGTATTTCCTTACTAATCACACTTTGAAAACGGGCCACCATATCCGGGTATGGATGCGGACCTACCACGCTGCCAATAATATAAAACGTGTCATTGGGATTGTTAATCCAGTCGCGGATGGCTTCATTGGTGGCATCCTTTAATGTTTTGCTGCCGCTTTTGGCAGGAATTACCGTAGCACCCAGCATTTTCATCCGGGCCACATTGGGCGCCTGGCGTTCAATATCTTTTTCGCCCATGTACACGATACATTCCAGTCCTTTCAATGCACATACGGTAGCCGTGGCTACCCCGTGCTGGCCGGCACCGGTTTCCGCGATGATGCGTTTCTTGCCCAAACGTTCTGCCACCAGTATCTGGCCGATGGTATTGTTTACTTTATGTGCGCCCGTATGACAGAGATCTTCCCGCTTCAGATACACGTTGGTTCCGTACTTTTCACTGAGTCTTGCTGCATAATACAGGGGCGTTGCGCGCCCTGCATAATCGGTAAGCAACAACTGATATTCTTTCTGAAAAGCCGGGTCTGCAATGATCTCCAGGTAATTTTCCCGCAGTTCTTCTACATTCCGGTACAACATTTCGGGGATATATGCCCCTCCGAATTCCCCGTAATACCCCTGCTCATCCGGTTGTTTATATGATACCTGCATATGTATTGATTCGAAATATTTTTTGTTGAGGCGTAAAGATACATGAAATGTATTTTATTACCGGTTTGTACGTTTGGAATGGGCTGTACTAAAGCTGCGGTTGGCTTTACTGCGAAGGCGCAGAGGCCCTAAGGTTTCGCGGAAGACCAAAATAAGCACTGCAATTTCAGCGCGCTGCGGCCGGTGTTGCTGTAACCCGATGAAATTGAGTTCAGTAGTACTATGTGCAAAGAAAAATTTTGTTTCACCCCTTTTGCAGGTGTATATTTATAAAGCCCTATTACAACGGGGTTCCATGAGCGTTATTTTAGACGATAACATCACACAGCCTGAAAGGGATGCCCATCAACCGGCTTTTTTGAGCAATATCCGTTTTACAGCAGACGCCATTGTTCATCTGGCGGAGAGAACAAACCGCCTTAATATTTCAGAATGGATATGGCATATTGAAATTATCGACGGCAGGGAATGGTACATTGTAACGGATAAAAAAGCCTGAAACAGCAGCCTTTCGCAAACAGAGCTGTAAGGTCTGAAGGTATTGTATGCCTACCCGTTTTTTATTGCATCAGATCATATTTGGAGCGTGGCCGTTCCGCCTCGCGCCAACGGAAATCCTTCAAACGCATCTCATCCGGCGACTTGTCCTTTATGGGGTAAAGGGTTCCGGTGGCCTGACTTCGAAGTACCACCTTTTTGAGTTCCTTGTCCCAGAAATAAGCATCGAGTATATCGGATGTGGTTTGATTTACGCCGATATAAGAGCTGTCCGCATCCTGTACATAATAAATACATTCTGCAGATCCTTTTGCCCGTACAGAATCCATATTACCGTTTGTAAAATAGCCATCGAGCCGGGTAGCTTTTACCTGGTTATAGGCCTGATCTTCTATATGATTGATCATAAAGCCTCTTTTGTAGGCTTCAAACCGGTTGATCTGTTTATTTTTGGTATGCAGCATAATGGTGTCGCCGGTTATCTGGCTGGCCTTTCCCCAAACTACCGGATCCTGGTACAGCCGGAAGATAGAATCTTTAAAAGAATAAAATAAACTGTCGCAAACCGCCTGCAGCGAGTCACTGTAGATTTTCACATGATGAAATGCTTCAAAATACCGGTTGGTACTGTCGTTGGCCGCCTGATTTTTCGAAGCCGGTGCTGCCTTGCCCGGTGTTTTAGGAATTGCAGCAGGATTGTTTATGGTTTTTTCCAGCGCTTCCGGTACATCTGTAATGGCCTTGCCCGGTATACTGTCCCGCACAGCCGCTTTATGCTCCGGATCTACCGATGAGGGCAGCGGAATTGCCTTGATATTTTTCGCAACAAGGGGCGGTGCTTTCGCCCCTTTCCCCGGCTTTGCCTCTTGCTTTACAGGTTTCTCCGCTACATTTTTATTGGCGGCTATAGCAACCGGCTTCACTGTTGCCGAATCCTTAGCCACTATTTCCGTATTGTTACCGGGAGCTACAGCAACGGCGTTGGTACCGAGCGAATCCGGCGGTGCCTGGTTCAGTGTATCCGGCTTTACCCGGATACTGTCGCCGCCCAGTGCCGGAGAAACCACGTACAGATCGGTGAGCTTGGCACTGAAAAGGGTATCTGCAGTGATAAAGATGGAGTCCTCTCCTTGCTTGATGATCATTAGCGGCTTCAATGTAGCCAGCACGGCTTCCGTAACCCGGTTCTGGTAAATCAGGTTCCCGATAATGGTTGTTTTGCGTATCGTGTCAATCACAACCGCATTGCCCTCCGCCTTTGCAAACCCCTTATCCAGCGATACCTTGTCTGCTTCCACCGTAACCCCTTTTCCATCATTGATCAGCGGACGCTGGCCAAACTGGGCATCCCCGTTCTTCAGGTTGTAATACCCATCCCGGGTATCCATGGTAGCATTGGTACTGTCTTTTATATGCGTTAACGCAATAAAACGTGCGATCCGGTTTTCCGTATTGTACAACAACGAATCGGTGGTGATTTTATACCCGGGGTCGTTTACAAAAACATTCTTTTTAAAATAAACATCCTTGATATCGGTGTAGTAAAACGCCTCCTTACTGGTAATAACGGTTTTATCATTCACCACCTTTCCACCATTTTTATACGTAGCGATATTAGTGGTCATATTATATTCCATATCTGGTGTGGTCAATGTAGCATGTCCATCGGTCAGCTTTACATTTTTATCCAGATAGGCGATCTGTTTATCGGTAAGATATCTTAAATGCCCCGAATAGATATTGGTGGTATCGGAATCGTTGATGTGCACATTTCCCCAGGCCTCAAAGGTGCGGGTACGGTCGTTCCGTACACAGCGGTCACATTTAAAAGTAGTGGCACCCTGCTTCATCACCACGTTGCCAACGAGAATGGTGAGCGTGGTACTATCATCTGCTTTTTTTATCGAAAGGCTGTCAGCATGTATAATATCGATGGGTGCAGATCCCCCCGGTGGAGCCGGCGCTGGTTGCTGTGCACTGATCACTCCCGCCCATACCAGCAACAGGAACAGGAAACTGTATCTTCTAAAAAGGGATGTATGCATGTTATTTGGGAACGGTATCCTTTATAGCAGGCGCAGTAAGCTCACCTGCCTTATTTTTTTTGCCAAAAACGGAGATATTCACATAACGTTTCGGATGTACGCGAATATCATCCAACAGGATCTCTGCACTCAGCGCCACCTCGTTGAGCCGGTTATACAATTGCCGGTCGCTCATCAAAGCTCCAATACTGCCTTCAGGACTGGAGATCCGCGTTACCGCATCGCGCAGGGCGGATACTGTCGTTGTTAAGGTATCCATTGTTTGCTGCAGTTGCAGCCGGGAAAGGTTTCCGGTTAGGGTGGTCACATTTCCGAGAATCTGGTCTACCTGGCCATTATTCCGCTTTAAAGATTCGGTAAATACGCTCATATTATCTAAAGATGCCGCCAGGGGTTTTTGTACACTGGTCAGCAACAGATTCAGCGAAGCGACGGTATTCCTTAAATGCGCGATGGCCTCCTGCAAATTACGCTGGGTAGGTGCATCCAGCGTATTATTAAAGTTCGATAATAATAACGTCAGTGAATCGGCAACGGTCCTTACTTTTCCCATCAGCGGTTTGGCTTCCGAAGAAAGATTGCCCAGCAACCCCTCTTCTACCTTGGTCTTGATCTGATCTTCATCTCCCAGGTATTGGGAAGCCGTTCCTTTTTCAATTACCACTTCGGATGCACCCAGCAGGCTTCCCGAAATATAGGCTACAGAGTTGGCGGGTATGTTTACATCCTCTGTGATGCTCAGCGTTACCTTAATAGAATCTACATTAGCGTTCGATGGTTCAATTTTATAAACCGCCCCGATTGCTAACCCATTGATTTTTACAAAATTGGATTTTTCGAGTCCTCCAACGGACTT
The DNA here is from genome assembly GCF_021044425.1 of Niabella pedocola. Taxonomy (GTDB): domain Bacteria; phylum Bacteroidota; class Bacteroidia; order Chitinophagales; family Chitinophagaceae; genus Niabella; species Niabella pedocola. The sequence goes on from NZ_JAJNEC010000008.1 coordinate 93,347, forward strand.
AAAAATGGCGTAAATCTTGGGGTTATGATTAAAAATATCCTTCCCTTTCAAAAACCTGAACCCGAATATTAAGGCGGTAATAGCCAACACAGCCAAGGCGCCTACTTTAAGTTCATTTGATATTTTCATGAAACATGGTTTAAATTCTCTCTGATGTCAATTAACTCAAATTATTCTGCAAATAACGTCCGAAAAAATTAAAAACCAGCGTATTTATACTAAAAACTCATTATCGGAATCGTTAATTCTTTGTATAATCACCGATCTGTAACCCCTTATTCTGCCCTGTTTGCAACCGCCAGAGATCCCGGCGCAGCAGTGCTGTATTTTTCAATATATGTTTTAACAGCGGCGAGTATGCTGTTCACAATTTCTTCCTGTCCTTCGGAGCTCATGAGGTATGCTTCATCTTCTTTGTTGCTGATAAAGCCCATTTCAACCAGGATGCTGGGCATTCCGGTAGCCTGCAGCACCCAGATGCCTTTGTGATTCCGCTGCTGTACACCGCGGCTAAGCCGTCCGCCGGCAATAAAATTCTTTTCAACCAGTGCAGCCAGCGAATAGCTTTTCCGGAAATAGTTCTGTGCATAGATCAGCATCCGCACCCGCTCGGCGGGATCATTCACATCCGGAAGCGGGGGCGCATCCGCACCGTCGCCCGTTTCCTCATTATAATAATCCTTATCCTCATCATCAATATTCTTCATCGAATTCACCTTCTGCTCGTTCTTCCCCACGGCCCAGATATAAGTTTCGGTGCCTCTTGCCTTATTTTCTACCCATACATCCTCGTATTTATTGACATAATAGGTTTTTTTAACTTTCTTTTTCTTTTTCCCCTTCCCTACGGTCACCGTTTTTGTATGTGCTTCCCGGCCGATCACTTTTTTTATATACCAGCCTCCGGGTCTTCGGCCCGCCGCATTGCAATGCAGCGAAATAAACAGGTCACCGTTGTTCCGGTTGGCAAAATCTGCCCGGTAACGGTTGGCGGCTACAGAATTGGTTAACCCGCCCGGCAGTGCGGATGTGGTCCTTGTTTCTAGGATATTGATGCCTTTTAGCTGGTTTCGCAGGGCGGTGGCCAGTTTTCGCGCTACCTGCAGGGTGATGGAGGCCTCATTGGTTTGCAAGCCTTCCGCGCCCACATCGCTTCCCCCATGTCCTGCATCCACGATGATTGTTTTTACGGCTCCCGATTTTGCCCCCGATGCTCCCTGTTGGGCCGAAATACCGGAAAAACAACCTACTGCAACTATGAATAGAATAAACTGAATAATACTTTTCTTCATATTTTTTTCAGGCTTGGATGTAATATCTGATTTTAGTTTCAAGCTTCACAAAATCTTTACTATGTTATTTATACATTTGCGCGTACTTTGGCTCAAACCTAATGCGCAAATTTAAAAGAATTTATTTTGTTGTTCCTTTTCTAACAGCTATGATATCGATGGCTGGTAAAAAAGATGTGGCCGCTTTTGTTCTTCCGGAGCTTTCGGATGCAAGAGGCGGTATTTTTCAAAAAGACACCATTCCACAAAAATCCATAAAAGACACCGTTCCTTTAAAAGAGGGCCTAAAGATAACCGATTCTGCCAAACTGGCAACAGATACGGGGAAGCGTGCAAAAACGGATACGTTCCGGCTGAAGATCTCCAAAGACACGCTGTCCGGACCAGTAACATATTCCGGCCAGGATTCCATTGTAGGATTTCTTGATTCGAAAAAGATCAACCTTTACGGGAAGGCGAAGGCCGAATACCAGGATATGACCCTGACGGCCCCGGAAATCGCCATTGATCAAACCAATCATATTGTAACCGCCAAGGCCGGCAGGGACAGTACGGGTGAAATATCGGATTATGCGGAAATGAAACAGGGGGAGGAGAACTACAAAAGTGAGGGCATGGAGTACAATATAAAAACACAGCAGGGTATCACCAAAGGTACTATTACCCAGCAGGGCGAAATGTATGTGCACTCCGAAATTGCCAAAAAAATAGATGCCCGCACCATGTACGGACAGGGTACTTTTTTTACCACCTGTAACCTGGATCACCCGCACTTTGGCTTCCGGGCCCGCCGCGCCAAAATCGTTAACAAAAAATTAGCGATTACCGGGGCTGTGCGGCCGGAGTTTGACTCCGTTCCGGTACCCATTTACCTCCCCTTTGGTATCTATCCCCTGTCACAGGGGCGCCATTCGGGCTTTATGTCGCCCTCTTTTGAACGCAACGACCAGATGGGACTGGGACTTTCCCGCCTAGGCTATTACCAGGTAATTGATGACCACTGGGATGTACAGGTTTATGGAAACGTTTATTCTTACGGAAGCTGGATGGTGAACCTGCTGCCCTCCTACCGGAAGATTTACAAATACCAGGGTTCTTTTAACTTTGGCTTACAGCGCACACGGCGCAATTTCAGAGGCGACCCGGATTTTTCCAAGGTAAGTACCTATACGCTTAACTGGGCACATTCATCCGATTCGCGTTCACGTCCGGGTGTTAACTTTTCGGCCAACGTAAACATGAGCTCTACCCGGTACAATGAAAATATTCCAAACAGTAACCTGCTGAACCTGGCCAACAATACCGCCGGTTCATCCATTACCTATGCTAAAACCTGGCAGGATAAGCCGTTTAATTTTACAGCGAGCTTTAACCACAACCAGAACAACGCACAGCGCCTGGTAACCTTCAACTTCCCGAACATGGCGTTTACGGTGAATACCATCTACCCGTTCCAGAAGAAGAATGCCGCCGGTTCAAAAAAATGGTACGAGCAGCTGGGTATCGGCTTCCAGACAGGATTCCAGAACTCCATGTCGTACTATGAATACTCCGACCGGCAAAAGGATTCGCTTAAGGAGTTGAGTCAATATCGGAATGCCTTTGCACGGATGTGGGATACGGCGCAATGGAATGCCAACCAAAGCATCCCGATCTCCCTTTCCCTGCCGCCCATCCTGGGTGGGGCATTGATGATTTCTCCGTCTATCTCCTATTCGCAAAACGTTGTAAGCCGGGTTGCCACTTACAATGTAGAACAGCGGACCATAGTGAATCCAGCGGGGCAAACCATAACCTATGATACCGTCATCGCCAATATGCGGAAAGGGATCGGACTGAACAAGCAAATGAGCATGGGTATCAGCTTTAATACGGCCCTTTACGGTACCTACCAGTTTAAAAACAGGCAGGTGCAGGCGATCCGGCACGTTATACGCCCGACCCTGTCCTTAAACTATACGCCCGACCTTAATAAAGATAACTTCCAGGAAGTCCGGATACGCGGCAAGGGAGACGCCTCCGAAGTATACTCTACCGTGTTTTATGACCGGCTGGCCGGTTTGGGGGCACAATCGGTACCCCGGTATGTGCCGCGGCGGTTTGGAGGTATCAATTTTGGCATAGACAATAACCTGGAAATGAAGGTAAAGGCCCGGAAAAAAAAGAAAGAAGATTCCGACAGTACCAGTACGGATTCAGACAGCAAGGTTGACGAGAACGGGTTTAAAAAAATACGCCTGATCGAAGGATTTGGTTTTACTTCGGGGTACAATATGTTTGCTGATACTAACTCTTACAAGCTGGCACCCTTTAATCTTTATTTCCGTACCAACCTGTTTGAAAAGATCAACCTGAGTGCCAATGGTACGCTGATGCCTTATAAGCTGGATGCTAACGGATACCCTATCTGGTCGAAGTATGCCTGGGAAGACGGAAGGTTCAATGTAGGTACGCTCACCAATGCCAGCGTTACCATGAGTACCAGCTTCCAGAGCAAACCCAAGGATCCCCAAAAAGCGAAACAGCGGGAGGAAGCCCTCAACAAACAGCTAAACGACCCGATGTTACAGTCGCAGCAACAACGCCTGCTGGAATACATGCGTCAAAATCCTGCGGAATTTGTAGATTTTAACACCCAGTGGTCCATTAATATTTCGTATTCGCTTACCTACTCCCGGCCTACCACTACCTCCGGAGGTTATGCCGGTAACGGAATTAACTCCAGTACCAATTTCAACGGAAGTTTTAATCTTACACCCAAGTGGAACTTTAACGTAAATGGTGCGTATGATTTTAAAACCAAACAGATCCAAACCGTCGGATTTACCATTTCGCGGGATCTGCATTGCTGGCAGTTTTCAGCCAGTGTTTCCCCGGTGGGTATTTACAAATATTACAACTTTACCATCAGCCCCAAATCGGGTATGCTGCAGGACCTGAAGATCAACCGGAACCGGTCTTTCTTTAACGGCGGGCCGCGGTATTAGGAGTTGCACGTTTAAGGTTTAAGGTTCCAGGTTAGCTTTCGGTTTATACTTGATGATCTATTCCCAATCGACCGTTAACTATTCACTACTCCAAACCGAACGCTAAGGATTAAAGCTTGTTTCAAGTTTAAGGTTAGATCCGTTTTATACTTGATGAGCAGACAAATCCGTGATCCGGATCCAATCAGCTGAAGACTGAAAACTGTTTTAAGTTTGAGGCTGCAGATCAGGTCCGTTTCATACTTGTAACCTGTTCCCTCATTTTTCCACCTCTGTATGCGCGCTCAGATACGATTCCATCACACCAAACACTTCTTCTTTCAGCGCTGCCGTATTCCTTCCGTTTACTTCAACCGGTTTTAAAAAATGGATCTCGAGGGTACGGGGCAAAAAGAAGAACGGCTTATGCAGGGGAACCGCCTGCTTGGTGCCCAGGATCACGGCCGGAATAATCGGATGCCCCGTATCTTCAGCCAGCTTAAAAGCCCCATTATAAAAAGGCTTCAGCAATGCCTCCGTACGGTTCCGCGTTCCCTCCGGGTAAATGCACATATGCATGCCCTGCCGGAGTACCGCTTTCATTTTTTCGATGCTGCGCTTCCGGCTGGTTTCACTTTTACGGTCGACCAGTACAGAACCTTTTGTATAATACCAGCCAAAAATGGGGATTTTTGCAAAACTGCTTTTGGCAATGGTTTTATTGGGACCGGGGATAAATGCAGACGACAGGGGGATATCCAGCAAAGAATTGTGGTTGCAGGTAACCACATAACCGATACCCTTTTTAAAGTTGCCCGTGCCTCGTATACGGATACGGCAGCCGATAAGAAAGAACCATACATGCATCCATACCTTGGATACACGGATGAAGTAGGCGGTTGAGGCCGGTTCAGAAAACAGGTAAGAAATAAGTGCAAAAGGTAACACCAACAGGAAGGTGATCATAAAGGTAACCAGTGCCCAAGCCGCACAAACCCTGCCCGCTATTTCTTTAAATACCTGCATACTCAGCAATTATACAATCAAAAATAGCAGTTTTTGGTTCAGGAGCTTTGAATCTTTTGCGTAAAACCGGTCCTTTCTGAAGCCCCGCAAGCAAAAAGGCGCCGATTGTTCTATCAGCGCCTTATCCTTCTGTGCAGATTGATCTACCTACTTCCTTTACCACCGGTTTGACTGCAGATATTTTCAATAATTGCAATCAGCTCTTTTGAAATATTATTGAAGTTATCAAATTCATAGGCCTTTCCTCCGGTATTGTTGGTAATCAAATGTAGCTTATAATTGGCCGGGTAGGTTGGGTTTCCCTTAAAGGTGGTCAACAGGATGCATTGAACCCCCATACTGTTGGCTGTGGCGGCCAGGGCATCCAGGTAGGTATCATCTGCTGCGGTAGCATTATCATCATCACCGCTGGCCGGAGCATCAGTAATGATTACCGCCAGTTTTGTAATATTGCCGCTGCGCCAGGTTCCGGCAAACTGGTTACTGAGGATCTCATGCAACAGCAGGTCCCCAGGCTCCGGTCCCCCGATTCCGGCACCCAGTTTCATTGCCGAAGCATTGTTGATCTTTGCCAGCTGGGTACTAAACGTGGTTTTATTTGCCGGTGCAAATTTTTCCATCATCGTGAGGTACTGGTTGGTGGTGGGCCCGGAGGTTATGATCTTTTTCTGGCCGGCCGGCAACGCTACATAATCCGCAGCATTCAGGTACATGGGCAACGGGAAGCCGCCGCCTTCCTTTGTATATTCATCAAACAACGATAACGACAGGCGGTAATCGCCTCCGGATTCTGTTACAATGGTATTGGCGATATTATTTACCTCCTTTTTTACAGAGTCGATCGCAGGTCCCATGCTGCCGGTATAATCCAACAGAAAGGCTACATCCATACCGGCATTGCAGCCCTGTGCTACCGGCTCGGATGTTGTATAGGTACAAGCATCCGTTTTACTGCAGGATGCCAGCAGGTACAGGGCCATTCCGGCAAAACAGCTCATAACAACCGCCGGAACCGGATGCTTGATAAACGTGTATATTGTTGCTTTTTTCATTTTTCAGATTTTTAATGATCAGGAAATCAAATAAGGTTTTTGTCTTAAAAAATACCGTTGATGTATTAGTGCGTGTCAAACGGTTTCTCCGTACGCTTAATGCAGGATAAAGGCAGGTCCCGGCCGTTTTTAAATACCGGCCAGGCCCGCCGCTTTTTATCTGGGACAGATGACTTTCATTTCGGTACGCCGGTTGAACTGGTGTTCTGCCTCGGAACAGTTTACCCCATCGGCGCAACGGTTCAACAGCCGGGTTTCTCCATAGCCCTTCGCCACAATCCGGTCTCCGGCAATCCCCTTGGAGATCAGGTATGCCTTGGCTGCATCGGCTCTGTTTTGTGAAAGCGTTTGATTATAGGCATGTGAGGCCCTGGAATCGGTATGAGAAGAAAGCTCTACACGCACACCCGGGTTGTCATTCATAAATTGCACCAGCCGGTTTAGCTCGGGTTTAGCATCTTCACGGATAAAATATTTGTCGAGGTCATAATGAATATTTTCCAGACGGATCGCTTTATCACAATCTGCTACTTCCATACACATTTCCAGTTTTACAAATAAGGTGGTGTTGCGGTTATAGTCGGACGCGGCGATGTTCACCATTTGCGAAAAATATTTTTCCTTGCGACCAAACACGATTATTTCCGATTTCTGTTTCAGATGAAATAAAAAGGCTCCGCTGTTATCGGTTTGTGTATTTTTCTCAACGGAGCTGTTCCGGTCTCTAAGCACTACCGTAACGCCCGGCAAGGCTGTTGCGGTATTACATACCACTGCGTTCCCCTGCAGGATAAAGTTTTCATCTGTGTACAACAGTTCTTTTTGCAAAGTGCCGTTGGGAATAAACTCCGTTTCATTCGCCTTCGCGGGAGTTAAATCTACGGCATACAGCTTTCCGTTGATGGTATAAGCGCCGGGGGTCATATTCTGGAACACAACCACTCCAAAGGCATTGGTTATACCAGACCGGATCACATTGCCGCCGGCATCCTTTACCGCCACGTCCGTGTGCGGCAATATTTCCTTTGTATATTGATCGCGTGCCGTAACAGCCAATGCGTATACCTGGCAGGAATTGCAGGTGGCTACCGGTGGTACCACAGGCGCTGGCGTCTTTGTTTTTTTACGGGAAGGCAGGCGAAGGCTGATGCCGGCATAGGCCCCGATGGACGCGATATCGCAGTTGCAGGATTGATCGATCCTCCGCAGGTCCTTTTCTGTAAAAGAACGGACGCCTTTTTCATCCGGCTCAAAAGCCCGGTAGGCCGCCGAATAACCGGCCGGCCCAACCGCATCTCTCGTTTTGAAATGGCGCAGGTAATAAGCGCCGATATGCATGCCTATCACATCGTTAAAGAAGTAACGGGCGGTTAATGCCCCCTTTACGCTGAATACGTTGTTAAGGTTATACCCGCCATGATAATTCAATACCTGCGCTATCGAGCCACTTTTACCGGTAAGTGCCAGTCCGCCGCCCTTGATGGAAGCAACCCCGGCCCTTCCGTTCAGTTCCACAGCAAACCTGCCCTGGCGATCGGTATAATGCACACCAGGACCAACGCCATAAAAAACACGGGTGATGTCCTGTTTTGTTAAGGCAAAATCAGTGATCAGTACATTGTTGACCGGATCAAAAACCGAATCCGTGGGGTATTTGTTCTGCGGACTGTTTTTGATATAATCTACATCGGCGCCTACACTGAGCCATTTCCAGTAGTAACCGGCCGTAACGCCCGCGCTCAGACCGCCCTTATAACGGATATAAGGCGTATTGTTTTTGTAATCCGGAAACAGGTCGTAGCCACCGTTCAATCCAAAGCGGAACCCTTTGGACGGCAACCGGTCTTCCTGTTGCACGGGATGGGTTTGCGCAACGTTTACCAGGCTTATCAGCAGTAAGGATACTGCAAAAACAAGATAAAGGATCGATTGAGAAGCGAGCGGCCGGTGCCAGCAGACCGGGGTTAGAATTTTCGTTTGCATAGTATAAAATTTTAAATGATGGTTGTTGTTTTATACTATATCCGCCGATCTTCTTTTTTGTTACCCCTGTAATAAAAAAAATGGAGGTCCGGGAATGTTACCCTGTACAGATAGCACTTGCGGGGCTTTGCACTCATTGCGGTAAAAACAAACCGCAGAGAACAGGAGAACGGAGGGATCCGCGAAGAACGCAGGGATCCGCTGAACAGTGATCCGGCAGGATCCGACCCGGGAGCTTTTCGCAAATTGAGATTCAGGAATGAAATGCAAAGCACGCTACAAAACGCTGCTGGCTTGTGGCAAACGCAAAAACTTCGAGCGCTTAAAAGACATTGCAATTATGAACACTCCGGGGGCCATAACGACCCCTGTGGATTTCCTTGCGCCCATTGCGGTAAAAACAAACCGCAAAGAACAGGAGAAACGCAGGGATCCGCTGAGCAGTCATCCGGCATAGGAGCCCATCCCGGAGCTTTTCGCAACTTGCGATTCAGGGATGAAACGCAAAGCACGCTATAAGAAGCTATATGTCGGGATCGGATTGCTTATAAAGAAAAACAAGGGTTAGCTGATCATTAACCGGTTGTTCCCGGAAAGCACGGTAACCCAGCTTTTGATAAAGCAACAGGTTTTTAACGCTCTTACTTCCTGTAAATAGTTCATAGCGTGTAACAGGGGCCAGCGCCGTCTCCATTTGATACATCAGTTGCTTCCCGATGCCCTGGTTCTGGTATTCCGGCGCCACGATCAGTTTATGGATATACCCCGTAGCATCTTTCACATATCCCCTTACCGAACCGATGATTGTTTGCTCCTGCCAGGCAACCAGGCAAACCGAACCCTGCTCCAATTCGGTGCACAGCTCCTCCAGTGTTTGCCGCAATGGCTGAATCGCGTAATCATTGTAAATAGCAGCCTCCGATACATAACAACGCTTTTGCAAACGCAGCAATTCAGGCAGCTCCATCTTTGTTACAGGTCTGATGTATAGCATGAATACATGTTTTTCACGATTCTGTAGCAGCATACATTCTCTGGCCATGCCGGAATATACCAGCAGTGTGAATCATACCCCGTTGCGTGCAACCGGCTTGAGGGTACTATACGGTAGCCAGTTTGCTTAAAAAGGCAGCCAGCAATTCCATATCCTTTATACCCGGTGCTGTTTCAAACTTACTGTTTACATCCAGGGCATATACACGATTATTCTTTAGAAATGAATGCAGCTCTGCAATGTCATCCGGGCCGATGCCGCCGCTTAAAAAATACGGACGTTCCAGTTTTGCTTTTTGTAAACCCGACCAGTCGAATTTTTTGCCGGTGCCACCATAGGCCACCGCCTTTGTATCAAACAAAAACGCATCTGCAACCGGTACATAAGGCTTTGTGATCAACGCAAGATCTTCTTCCCCCGTAACCCTGAATACCTTTACAAGCTTCACCATGCCCTGCAGCCGGCTGCAATACTCCGGTGATTCTTCGCCATGCAGCTGTACCATATCCAGCCCGTAAGTGGCTATTTTCTCCAGTACTTCTTCCACCGGTGCATTTACAAATACCCCGGCTTTTTTTATGCCGGTTAGCAGCTTCAGTGCTTCCGGATCGATCTTCGTACCCACATACCGGGGAGATGGTGCATAAAAGATAAACCCGGCATAATCCACTCCCAGCTTCACCAGTTCCGCTACCTGCTGCAGCTGCGTCATTCCGCAAACCTTTACCAGCGGCCGGCTCATGCTTTTTCTTTTAAACGGTTTACAAATGCTTCAAATGCCAGCGGCGGATGTTCCTGGCGCATGAAATACTCGCCGATTAAGAAGCCCTTAAACCCGTTTTCCCGAAACAGCAGGATGTCTTCAATTTTATCAATACCGCTTTCGGCTATTTTTATTTTATCCTCAGGGATCTTTGCAGCCATTCTCAGGCTGCGCTCAATGTCTACTGAAAATGTTTTTAAATCCCGGTTATTGATGCCCACAATTTTCGTGGCCGCACAAACATGCTCCAGCTCCTCCTCCGCATGCAGCTCCAGTATGGTTTCCAGTCCCAGCGAGCTGGCGAATACCGCCAGCCGTTCTACTTCCGCCGGCGTAAGGCAGGCCGCGATCAAAAGAATGATATCGGCGCCCATCGATTTTGCCTCCACGATCTGGTATTCATCCACAATAAAGTCTTTCCGCAAAACAGGAATGGCATTTTTCCGCGCTTCGATAAGATCCGCAGATGAACCGCCAAAAAAGGCTTCATCTGTAAGTACCGACAATGCTGCCGCACCAAATTTTGTATACGCGCCGGTAATGGTGGCTACATCGGCATCCTTATTGATAAATCCCTTCGAAGGCGATTTCCGTTTAAACTCGGCAATGATCCCCGTGCTATCCGGAGCCTGCAAGGAGGCAGCCAGCGAACGCACCGGCGCACCAAACGCATCCGTTTGTTCCAGCTGCGCCACAGAAGTATGCACCTTTCTTTCTGCTACTTCTTTTCTTTTATATTCGATGATCGTATCCAGGATATTCATACTATTGTTTCAGGTTTAAGGTTTAACGTTCCAGGTTAGATTTCGTTTTATACTCGATGTGAGCACCCGGTTCCGGATGCCCGGGCTCATTGCTAAAAGCGAAAGGCGCACCACAGCTACTGCAACGCAATCAACCGCTGCAGGCACTGATAGGCCCTGCCCGACCGCAGGCTTTCTGTTGCTGCTTCAAAGGCGTCAGCATAGTTGGGATAAATACCCGTTACCTGCAGCGCCACCGCAGCATTTGCCAGTACCACGGCTTCCTGCTCCGGTGTTCCGCTTCCCTGTATGATATCGGAGAAGATCCTGGCAGCGGCCTCTATGGTATCGCCCCCCTTAATCGACTCCGGTTTTACTTCCATACCCCCCAATTCTGTTGCAGATAAGATCTGCTCGCCTTTTGCCGTAATGAGTTTAGTATCGCCCGTCAGGGAAATTTCATCATACCCATCCAATCCATGTACAATGGCAAAATCTTTGGACTGCTGTTGCATGAGGTAATTGTACAGGCGTGCCATTTCCAGGTTATATACACCGATAATGCTGAACGCCGGAAATGCCGGGTTTACCAGCGGGCCCAGCATATTAAAGAACGTACGTATACCCAGGTTCTTTCGTATCGGGCCTACATTTTTCAGCGCCGGGTGAAACTGCGGTGCATGTAAAAAACAAATATGGGCTTCTTCCAGTTCCCGGCGAAGCGCGGCATTGTCGTTCTTAAATTTATACCCCATCGATTCCACCACATTGGAAGAACCGCTGATGGTAGACGCTCCGTAATTGCCATGTTTGGTTACCTTTTGCCCGGTACCCGCTACAATAAAGCAAGACAGCGTGGAGATATTGAATGTATTCTTTCCGTCACCTCCGGTACCCACAATATCAACCGTATCCATTCCGTCAAATTCCATCGGCAGGCAAAGCTCCAGCAAGGCATCCTGGAAGCCCTGCAATTCCTGCAGGGTAATGCTGCGCATCAGGTATACCGTCATAAAAGACGTTACCTCATGTTCATTATACACACCTTTGCCGATGTTTACCAGCACATCCTTGGCGGTGGCCCGGTCAAGGGTTTTATGTTCAAATAACAGGGATAATATTTTTTTCATTTTATAAATATGACGCCCTTACAGGACTTTATAGGTTCGCTGCTACCGGGCAGCTTTGCTTTAGGTTCATTTTCAAATCATCAGATTACTGTTCCAGCCAGTTGCGAATGATCGTTTCGCCCATCGGAGTCAGCACACTTTCCGGATGGAACTGCACCCCCTGTACATCGTAGGTTTTGTGTCGCAGGGCCATGATCATGTCCTGATCGTCGACCGCTGTAATTTCCAGTTCCTCCGGAAAATTATCACGCGATACCACCCAGGAATGATAGCGGCCGATCTCAAACCGGTCCGGCATATTATGGAACAGGTTGCCGCTGCGCTTGATGATGGTACAACCCGTAGCTACTCCATGGTACACCTGGGGCAGGTTATACAACGTGCCGCCAAATGTTTCACCGATGGCCTGCTGGCCCAAACACACGCCCAATATCGATTTGGAGGGTGCATACTCTTTTATCAACGGCAGCAGTAAGCCGGATTCTACCGGGATGCCCGGCCCCGGCGACAGGATAATTTTGTCATACTGCTTTACTTCCTCCAGCGGGATCTGGTCGTTCCGGAACACATCCACTTTTTGATGCAGGATCTTTTCCACCATGTGCACCAGGTTATACGTAAACGAATCGTAATTATCAAAAACGAGTAATTTCATATCGGAATTTCTGATTTCTTAATTTTTTATTTAACGAAAGCCCACTTCACTATCGACCATTCACTGCTCAGGCTGCCATAAGCACCACCGTTCAAGGGTGCGACGCAACGGGGATGCCCTGTGTGCTGCAGCCGGGTTCATAAACTGCTTACAGGATCTTCTCCGCCTCCACAATGGCCTTCTTCAATGCCCCCAGTTTATTCGTTACTTCCTGCAGCTCGCCCTCGGGATTGCTGGCCGCCACAATACCACCCCCGGCCTGGCAGGTAAGGGTATTGTTCCGGCTTAGGAACGTGCGGATCATGATGGCCTGGTTACAGCTGCCGTCGAAGCCCATAAACCCGATGGCACCGCCGTAAAAACTACGTGCCGTAGGCTCCAGCTGGCTGATCAGTTCCATGGCCTTTATTTTTGGTGCGCCGCTCAATGTGCCGGCAGGAAAGGTTTTTCCAAAAAGATCGAAGGGATGCGTTTGCGGGTATACCGTTCCGTTTACTTCACTCACCAGGTGAATCACGTGCGAATAATAATGCGGTTCCTTAAAATGGCTTACGTGTACCTCTCCGCAGCCGCGGCTGAGATCATTACGGGCCAGGTCTACCAGCATTACATGTTCCGCATTTTCTTTCGGATCCGCCTGCAGCGTCTTTGTTTGCTCCGCATCGGTTTTATCATCACCGGTACGCCGGATGGTACCTGCAATGGGATGGATGGTGGCTTTACCGTTGTTGATGATCAGCTGCGATTCGGGCGAGGAACCCATTAATTTATAGTCGCCATAATCAAAAAAGAACAGGTAGGGCGAAGGGTTGATATTGCGCAGGCTGCGGTATACATTGAATTCATCACCCGTAAATTTTTGTGTAAAGCGGCGGCTTAGCACGATCTGGAATACATCCCCCCGGTGGCAGTGTGCGATACCGGAACGTACCATTGCGCGGTGGTCTTCATCCGACATATTCGATGCTTCCGCTCCTTCTTTGCGAAAGGGGAACACCGGAACATCCCGGCCCATGATCAGGGACTGCAATGCCGCCCGTTCGCTCTCCACGCCCGCTATTTTGTTTTCAAGGATCAGCATTTCATCCCTGAAATGGTTGATGGCGATCACGTATTGATATAACCGGTAGCGCATCAGCGGGATATCGCTGCTGCTGTTTTTAAACCGGCTGCCGGGTATGGTTTCAAAAAACTGGATGGCATCGTACGTGGTATAGCCATAGAGGCCCTGTGCATAACGGGCTTCCCTGCGCTCGCCGGGCGCAGCCTCAAACCGGCTCATAAAGTCGGCCAGCACGTCTGTTATCTTTTGACTGCCGGAGAGCCGGATCTTTTCCGCCGTATGGCCCGGCAATTTCAGGTCGATAGTATCACCCGAGATCATTTCAATGCCGGCGATGGCGTTTACCCCGATAAATGACCAGCTGTTATTGGTGGCATTGTTATCGGCACTTTCCAGGAGGATGGTATCCCGGAAACGGTCGCGCAGGCGCAAATAAATACCCACCGGCGTAAAAATATCCGCCAGCAGCGATTGTACTTCTGTTTGGATCTTTATTTTTTGCATAATTTATTTTCGTTCGATCAAAGAAAAACCCCGGTGAGTACCGGGGTTCAACTATATTGTTACAACATGGACAATAGCATTAACGCCCCTTGAAAGAGTTATTATGCCACCACCAATTGTTATTTTTAAAATTATTCATTTGAAGCAAATATAAATTTGAAAAACAATACCAGCAAATTTTTTCCGGTTTTGACGGCAATGTTTTTTAAAAACAGGTAAATTTAATCTATATTTGCGCCCATTCTTTGATCTTCTGAAGAAAGGTCCGCTGTCTTCTAAGTAGTAGATCATAAAAGAGCAAAGATCTGGTCCGGTAGCTCAGCTGGATAGAGCAACTGCCTTCTAAGCAGTAGGTCATTGGTTCGAATCCAATCCGGATCACATAGGTGCATTACAAAATGCACCTTTTTTTGTGCAAAATGCAGTCCCAACAAGCGTTTTGACAAAAAATGCATTTTAAACTACATTAAAACACTTCAAAGGAAAAAGGGGGCCTTCCGGGGGCCTAAAAGGAGACCTATCTTCGTAGGCCCCTCCATACAAATGCATACTGAGGGGGAATGTCAGCGTAATTTTTTAACGTTAAAATCCTTTTATATGATTTCGAAGAATCAAACATTAAGCATCTTATTTTACCTGAAAGGTAAAAAAGCCACTAAAGACGGCAAAATCCCCCATCTATATCCGGATAACTACTGACGGTAAAGTCTTTTGAGACTCCTGGGACAACATCACAAGCAAGCGTTAGCCTCTGCTCCAAATCACAGGCAAATAAATAAAAAGCTTCTAAATAGAAGTCAATCTGCAATGCCATTTTGACCTTATTCAGGCCAAGAAAGGTATAGCAACACCTGAACAGTAATAGATTTCCAATAAGCTAAAACGCAGCCAAAATGTCCCCTGTTCGCCAAAAACGAGAATAACCACGGTATTTTCTCCTTCTGAAGAGCCTGCCTGTACACATAATCAAAATATGATGCTCCAAAACTTTTAGTCAAGCGATGGTATGTCTCTGAACGCACTCCCATTTTATAAAAAGACGCGACGCGTAATAAATAAAAACGCTATAATCCCAAAATAACAGCATTGCACAGGCCGGCTATCACTCCAGGCTTGAATGCAGACTACGTTAGTAGTACGACCCAATTTCGATTATATCCATTTAACTAAATGGAAAAAATCGCTCAGGTCCTTTTGAAATCTAGTCAAGTCCAGCTGCTTTATTTTTTTACAATCTAAAATATCCTTAACGGAATTAATTATATCATTTGCCAAGTGAGGTTTAATATTCTCAGTTGTTAAATACTTCTGATAGTCTAGTCTCAGCTCATACTCGTAGGTTTTAGCCTCCTTTACAAGCTGAACACCCTTATAAATATATTCCTTCCTTTCCGGAGTATACTTAGGTTTTCTTTTTTTAAAAAAGGATCCAAAATCAGGGCCCATACAAAAAAGACATATATATAAAGTTTCCAGATCCGCACTATAAGAACGATCTTTTATAAACAAATTCAATTCTTCTTCAATAACATGAGCTATCGTTATTTTGTCCCCGATATCCCAGGAGTTCTCAAATGTAAAGTATATAGTCATAAAAGTCTATCTAAAAATTTTATTTCCAGGAGGCAACTTACCATTTTGGAAAAAATAGCCATAAATTAAAAACTTTTCCATTGCCTTAATTTGTATAATATTTCCACCACGAATAGGCACCATATTTACATTTTCGGCTTTTAAATATGCCGGATCATATCTTTCAGACGGGTTTGTCGTCTCGCCAAACTTCCACACATCGCCTTTCTTTAATGAAACCCTACCCGTTGGCATGGATGATCCTGAAGAATAGACATTATAATCACCATCGTATAGGGCAACCAAAGCATACGTAACCCCTTGACCGTGCATAACTTTTTTATACAAATTCGTAAGTTCATCAAACATTTTTTTAGCAAGTACTGGATCTACAGGAGCGGCTACAGGCTTGGCTTTGTCATTCATATAATTTTCAAACTGCCGACCTCCTAAATTTTCATAGATCCAACCAACCATATCCTCCACCTGATCTGCATTATTTTTGCCGTACTCCCAGCCAATTGCAAAGCCCAATGCAGGCAACACGGCACCTCCTGATCCAATACCAAGTCCCCCGGTTCCTGCTGATCCTAATCCTCTAGCTGTTATAGCCCAAGGTATCGCAGATGCAGTTGAAGCCCGTTTGCTATTCTTCTTCTTTTTTTCATCATCATCGCTTTCTTCTCTTTCGCTTGCTTGATCCATCGCCGACCTCATTCTTGCCCATGATATAAGCTCTGCAGCTCCTGGAATGGGTGCCATCCCATCCGGATCGATAAACCGTATTGGATTGTCAAAGGCGTAATTATACGGTGAAAACCGGCGCATCTGGTCTGCCAGCGGGTCTGGCACATGCCATCGCCCTATCTGCGCATCATAGAACCGCGCGCCATAGTCATGCTGATCCAGTCCCAGGTCCACCTGCAGTTCTTTTCCGTTATATCCGTACTTATTTTGTAATCCCGGTGTTGCATTTTGTAAGGAAATACCCTTCATCGCCAACCCGAACGGATAGTAATGCGTTTCCTCCAGCAGGGTTCCGTCCTCGTTCACCATCGAACGCACATTCCCCAGGTGGTCCTTCAGGAAATAATCAGCCGTAAAGGAGCCGCCATCCGGGCGCATACGGCCTTCCTCTGTTGCCACATACTTCAGCACATGATTTTCAAAGATCAATCCCCCCAGATAGGTGGTTACTTTTGTCGGCTGCCCGTTTTCCTCAACCGTTTTGCTCAGCTTGTTGCCGGCGGCATCATATTTGTAGGAAATTGTGCCCTTATTGGCTACAGCAATTTCCTGTGGCAAATTTAGGATATTATAACTGATCCCCGTGATGCCCTTGTTCAGGTCACTGGTAAGATTGCCATTGTCATCATAGGTATAATCGTCTCCCGTGTTGGCACCATTATTAAAATCACCCAGCTGATAACTCCGGGTATCAGCGGCCATTTCGTCTACCCGTTTCAGCTTATTGCTTAATCCGTTCTTCATGTAGCTGTAATGCAGCTCGTCGGTTTTTACCGACAGATTCTGGTTGCTTACAAAACCATATTGGGTCATCTGCCGGATATTGCCGTTAAAATCATAGGCGGTGGCCGGGTCAACTCCATTGCCCAACTGCATATCGTATTTTACACTGCCGGTCACCCCTGCGGCTCCAGCGATGAAACTACCGCTGCTGTACTGCCCGAAGTCGGCTTTCATCAGCCGGTTGGCCCGGTCATAGCTGAACTGGTACCGGCGGATCGCCCCGGTGTTGTTGCTCCCCCTTCCCCTCCAGGTCATTCCGGCTATATTCCCGTTGTAGGATGCACCGGTATAATTATTAATGGCGGCATTGCTCTGACTGGTCTTATTATTATTGGGTTTATCATACGCCAGATCAAAGCCCCAAAAACCACTTGTTGCCGAAGTTCCGCTATTCACGTAATCCCTGTTCATACCCAATAGCCAGCCCTGTATATTATAATCAAACAACTGGGTTTCAAGGGCGCTACCGCCATTTACCCCCAGCTTTTTGGCCTCCAGCTGGCCCAACTCATTATAATAGTTCCGGGCAATGATCTTATCCTCACTGGCAATGCCCGTGAGGTTATTCACTATATTTTTTGTTATTTGCACTACCCTGCCCAGCGCATCAAAGGTATTCCGGGTTATCGTGGTCAGCGAAATGGCCGTACCAGTTAATTTGGTCTGTTCATTTACAACCACCAGCGGCTGCCCGGTCCAGCTGTACTGGGTGGTTACCATGTCAGTACCGCCGGTATGATTCCTGCTTTTTACCTGTATGGGGCGATCCCTTTCATCATAAATAGTAATGGAGGTAGCAGATTGATATCCTGGTTCGTTTATTGACACAACCCTGTTGCCGGTTTGCAATCCCATTGTCCGCGTATCCTGTGTATTTGGTTGGGCATATGGGAATTGACCAGTAGAGGGCAGCAAGTAACTGTCATGCCCCGTACTGTACGTGCCGTTTAATCCGTAAAGATCCGGATAATTTGCAATCCAATCATAGTTATCATAAAACGTTTCCGTAAGCGGGGTGGCATACTCTAGCATTAAAATAGTAGGGTATTGTATGTTGCTGTTGTCCCCAGACAGTCCCATGGCAGCAGTCCAATGCGTAGCAGGATTATTATCCTGAAGAAACACCAGCCCCGTTTGTACCACGCGGTTCAGGTGATCATATTTTGTGTAATTCCAGGCAGCATTCACCTTTAAGTTTGCATCCTGTGTCAGTACCAGGCGGTCCCGCGCATCATACACCATTACCACGCGCTCCGCACCGGGCAGCTTTTTAACGATCATTCGCTTATAATCGTCATATTCATACCGGAAGCACTGCTCATTGAGCAGGTCTGGAGTCAGATACCAGCCGGAGCTGTTCATTGCATTCACGCCTTCCGGCTGTACCACGCAACGCAGGTTGCCGGGCCGGTCATAGATATAATAGGTACAGAGCCAGCCGCTGTGACCCTTTCCGGGGCCATCATCGGCAGCGGCTAATAGCTGCACTTTTTTTAATACCACCTGTCCCTCCTTGTTTTTAAACTCCACTACCTGGCTTCCGTGCTCATCGGTAGTGATCAGCTTGTATAAGGTGCCGGGGGCATACATGTACGCTGTTGTATTGTTATAACTGCCAAAGTCGCCCATTGCAGTAGCATCTGTTACATCCCAAACGCGTACGGAATCCTGCACCGTATTAAACAGGAGTTTACTTGCGATGCCGCGACCGGCGCCGCCCCAGCTGCTACCGGGGGCAAACTGCTGTGTAACCCGGCCCACGGGTGACGTTTCAAATTCCGTGCGGCTGAAGAACTGTGTTTCGTTCTGACGGGAATAGGGATTGCCGTTGCCACTGTAATATTCCTGCTGCTGCACCGTTGCCTGGTCCTTATACCATCCTCCGCCAACCGCACTAACATAGGGCAAATAGGTTTTTGTTTGCCGGCCATATGCGTCATATGCTTCAGGTATAACCATATCCCTGTAGATGCCGGTGGCCGTGGTAAGCGCGCCTTGTTTGATCACGGTCTGCTCCGACCTGCCCAGGCCATCCAAATACTTCGCCGTATGGCTGACATCTTGTACCTCTCGGTCTGCCAGCATCCCCGGATTGGTTTCCGGGTACTTGGGCACCCATTCTTTGATAAAATTCCGGTACTCCGTTGTTGCCGGAGGAAGCGCCGAAGCCTGTATGCTTACAGCTACAGACAGGTTAATGGTCCCGGTTTTTGAACCAGATCCCTCCGCTACAATATAATAGGTACCGGCCGCAAGGCCCGTCAGCTGGATGGCCGCCTGGAAGCTGTTGCACAACGGCCCATTATGATCATTTGACTGGATAAGGGTGCCGCTGCTGTTCAATACATGCAGATAGGTGTCGAAGCCGGAGCCGCAGGTAGAAACAGTAAGATCGGCGGCGCTGCCCAGTGTTACCTTGTAATAAATATCATCACTGGCCTGGCCATAGTCATTCCCATACCCATTGCTTACATCATTGCTGCGCTTATCCGAATAGGTATAGATACCGGGATTGGTATAACTGCCCACCACAATGGCATTGCTCATATTTACACCTTCCGAAGCAGGGGTGGTTGACTGCGATTGCACCACTGTTGTTATTGATAAGTTGATCGTGCCGCTACCCGTACCAGCACCCTCAGCTACGACATAATAAGTACCCGCCGCAAGCCCCGTCAACTGGAGCGATGCCTGAGCCCCGCTGCATGAGGGCCCGTTATCATCATTGGATTGAACCAGCCCCCCGCTGCTGTTCAATACATGCAGGTAGGTATTAAAACCGGAGCCACATGTAGATACGGACAAGTTGGCCGTATTGCCGACCGTTATTTTATAGTAGATATCATCACTGGCCTGGCCATAGTCGTTCCCATACCCGTTGGCTCCGTCGTTGCTGCGATTGTCCGTATACGTATAGGTACCCGGAGATGTATAATTCCCCGCAACGATGGCATTGCCCATATTGGCTCCCGCAGGAGCAGTGCCGCCTTGTACCGTTGTTGAAACTACCAGGTTGATGGTACCGCTGCTGGTGCCGTTGCCCTCTGCCACGATATAATAGGTTCCTGCAGGAAGGCCCGATAACTGCAGTGATGCTTCGGTACCGCTGCACCAGGGGCCATTGTCATCGTTATACTGTACAAGCCCACCGCTGCTGTTCAATACATGCAGGTAGGTATTGAATAAGGATCCACAGGTAGACACAGCCAGGTTGGAGGTATTGTTCACCGTTACCTTGTAGTAGATATCATCACTGGTCTGGCCATAGTCGTTCCCATATCCGTTGCTGGTCTGGTTATTGCGATTATCCATATACGTATAGGTACCCGGGCTGGTATAATTACCGATCACGATCGCATTACTCATATTTACCCCTTCGGAGGGCGCAGTGGGGCCATGTACCGTGGTTGTTACCGCCAGGTTAATGGTACCGCTGAACACATGAAATCCTTCCGCCACGATATAGTAGGTTCCGGGAACAAGATTGGTCAATTGTATGGAGGCGTTGCTTCCCACACAGAGCGGCCCATCGTCATTATTATACTGGATCAGGCCACCGTTGACGTTTAACACGTGCAGAAAGGTATTAAAATCAGAGCCGCAGGTATTTACCGAAAGATCGGCGGTATCGCTCACAGTTATTTTATAGAAAATATCGTCACTGTACTGCCCATAGTCGTCTTCGTATCCATAACTGATATCATTGCTGCGTACATCGGTATAGGTATAGGTGCCGGGGGCTGTATAATTGCCGATCACGATCGCGTTGCCCATATTCACCCCCTGAGAAGCTGAAAGGGATAGCACCGTTGTTGTTACGGACAAATTAATCGTACCCGTGTTAGTAGTATATCCCTCAGCCACGATATAATACGTACCTGCCGGAAGATTCGACAACTGAAGATAAGATTGGCTTCCATTACATATTGAATGATCATCGTTGGACTGTACTAGTCCTCCGCTACTATTTAAGACATGTAAATACGTATCAAAATTGGAACCGCATGTTGACACGGTAAGATCCGTTGGACCGCTGACCGTTATTTTGTAAAAAATGTCGTCGCTGGGCTGGCCATAGTCGTTTCCATACCCATTGGCAGGATCGTTACTTCTACTGTCGGTGTATGTAAATGTGCCCGGCACCGTATAATTACCAATTTGTATGGCATTCCCCATCGTATCACCACCTAAGGTAACCGTAAGTCCCACACTTATATTATATGTTCCGTAGGAAGAACCATATCCCTCTACAACAATATAATATACTCCAGCAGGAATATTGGTTTGCAGGGATGATGACCTGCCCGAACAAAATGGACCGTTATCATCATTTGAGGCCACCACATTACCATTTGCATCCAGCAAATAGAGGTAGGTATCTAGCTGTGCCTGACACAATGATATGCTCAGGTCGGTTCTTCCGGCTACTTCAAACCGATAAAACACATCGTCGCTTGCCTCGCCGTAATCATTGCCATAACCTGAAGCAGGGATATTGTCTCTCGCATCAGCATAATTATGGGATCCAATGGAATAATTACCCATACTGACCGGATTCGTCATATTGCTTCCCGTTGGCTGACTCAGAACATATAAATGACAGCACAAAGTAAAAAGCAGCAGTAAGAATCCCGGCAATATGGTATTTTTCATTGACCTCTGTATTCGTTGCATTTGATCCGTTTTAGTGATTTATTTAACAAACTCCTTTTTAATGGCCTGGTATTGATCGTATTGGGCGGTGGTCATTACGGTTCTGTAATAGGCATCCCGTTTTTTTTCGATGCGTACGGATTCCCTTGCCCGGCCCACACTGTCTTCCTGCTTAAATTGGGTTCTCATTTTAGCAAGCTCTTTTTCCCTCTGCTGCTCCATCCAGTATACCTTATACCGCTTCACACTGTCTAACCCCAGAGAGGTGCTCATCCGGTCAACCCTGGAAAGGAGCGTAGTTTGCTGCTGCGCCCGGGTTTTGACGGTCATAAATAAAGGAACCATTAAAAGAAGAAGACTTTTCATATTGAATTGCTTTATATTTATTAGAAGTTGCAATAGGGAGCACAGGCTATTGCTGCCCTCCGGCGATCACTCGCTGGTATTTATTGCATAGTCATTGGTTTTTACATCCCGGCATTAATACATTAATGTTCCGATGCTGATTTCATAGGGCTGGCCTGCTACAAGCACAACCTCGTCCCCGCTTTTGAAACTGCCATATGAACCGGGACTGTTCATATCCAGTACGGAATACACCAAACAGCCGTTTTGATAATTCACGCCCGCACTGATCCGGATACTCACTTTATAGGTACCGGCCGGGATGCGCGCCGTATGCTCCGCCGGTGTTGAAGAATAGGGTTTAAACTTATAGGTTGCTACCACGGCATCATTCCGGATAAAATCTACACACAACATGGATGGCGCGGCCACCTGGGTTGCAATCGAATAACGCAGCTTAACATCCGCCATAATATTTGATCCCGGGTTGTCGGGAACCGTTGTACCAGATCCGTTCTCAGCGTATGCAATGGCATTTTGGTCGGCCGATTGCTGGTCAATTCCCATCATTGTACCGCCTTCCACAATTTTATTATAAAAAAGCCAAATCCCTAAATCCTGAACATTTTGAGAGCGCATGACAGGCACGTTCAGATACAATGGACTGGCTCCAGCACTGCTGAAATTGCGCATTTTATAAGCGTACTGTCCCAGTATACGACCATTATGATCTTTTTTCGCGATCAGTCGGCCTACGGGGTCGTATTCAAAATAGGCCGGTTTTGTATTGGGACCGGTATGGCTGCTTACACCTACTAGCGGCCGGTAGGTATAAATATCCGCAACTATACCGGGCTGGTTAAGTCCCGACAGCAGTGCCCGGAGGTCTGCATCACTCGTTGGATTGATAATCTGGGCGTTTGATTTGTAGGATGCCGGAATGGCCGCATAGGTCTGCCCTTTCAGTTCGGCAACGGGATGCAAGAACCGGTATCCCCACAGGTATGAAACCGGCAAACCATCCCGCCCCTTCATTTCCAATACATTTCCATACTGGTCATATTCCTGGATATGCTGATCCTCTCTAAGTGGTTTTCCATTATTTGAACTGCTAAGGGCAACGGGCGCTATCACTCCTAACCCAACCGGGAATTGGCTATACTCCGTTTTCTGCCGCGCAACTTCCTTTCCCAGGGTAACATTGGTTTCAA
This sequence comes from Niabella pedocola, assembly GCF_021044425.1. Taxonomy (GTDB): domain Bacteria; phylum Bacteroidota; class Bacteroidia; order Chitinophagales; family Chitinophagaceae; genus Niabella; species Niabella pedocola. The sequence continues at coordinate 116,829 of NZ_JAJNEC010000008.1, forward strand.
TTTCTTCGATACGCGCATTTACCATATTCCGGTTCACCATTAAATCATAAACAGGGGTTCCCGTAAAATTATAGGCATATCTGAGTTGCTTTTCTATTTCTGCCCCCTTGCTGTCGCTGGTTTTAATTTTTGAGGGATTCAGGTACGGCAGGTTATTATATTCATATTGCGTTACGGTTTTCAGGCTATCTGTATCGGTATACGAGGTTTCGGTTATTTTATCCGGCAGCAGCCGGCCGGACGGAATTCCATACTCGCCGTATATGAACTCCTGACCCGGATAATGTCCTGTTGATGAAAAGTTTTCAGCAGGGTTATAGAACGTCCAGGAATTAACCGGGGTGCTACCAGAAATGACGGAGTACATTACCCGCAAAAAGGCAAAATTAACCCGGATCTGTTCCGGTTTTAAATAGGCTGTGTAGGTGAAATCTTTTTTATAGATCAGCCGGTACAGGTCATTTAATTCATGCGACAAAGCACTCGTATTATACAAATACTTCTTAACCGACTTTTGAGCCCCCATAAGCCCATCTGTTTTTAACCGGCTTATATTCGTTCCCTCAATACGGTTCTCTGCATACAGATAGGCGTTATTATTATTGTAATACTGCTCGGGGGAATAGTATTCATATACTGTCTTCCCGGTCTTTTTTCCCAGATCCTGGTTATACTCGGTCACTTTCTCATAATAAATGGGAGCACCGTTACTATAGGTATAATCCAGGGCCGATGCCGGCTGATAGGTCGTTTTTGTTTCCATGGTGTAAATACTGAAGCAGCTTTTCGTATCGCAGGATGTTCCCGGGTTTAAGGCCTTCAAATAGGCGATCTTTTGTTCGTACCCCACTGTTCCGTAATGAAACTGGCCGCTTTCCTTTGCACGTGCCGGGCGATTGACCAATACACCCGTTCCATCTTCCAGTTTTCCATAACGATAGTATTTTTGTCCAGCAAATGTGCCATCCTCCTTATACGTATTAATAGCCCTGATCCGCAAACCGCCGCAAAGCTGCGGCAGGGAGTTCTGTGCTCCCAGCCAGTTGAATTGTTCTGTATAGCTGTTGGCTTCAAAATCAAAATCCGCATATCCTCCGGTAGGATAAACGATCCGTTTCAGGATGCCTCTTTTCATAGCTTCTTCACCCGGGGCCTCCGCCCAGTTATTACCGGTAACCATAATGGGAATGTTTGAGGCAAAGTTTCCGCATCCACCCTGGATATCCCTGTAAAAACGGTCCTGGTTCCGTTTAATGGTTGGCAGCGACATTACATTCATGGAGGTATTATTTGCATACGCGATCTCCACCGTGTTATCATTGGGATACCCCCAGGCATCGTGCCCCTTCAAATGATTGCCGAAACAGTATTTCGACTGGTATCCCAGTGCATAGCGTTCATAGGTATCCGCGCCATTCCGGATATGTAATGAGTCAAGGTACATGGTTCCCTGAAAATTCGGCCCGTTGTAACTTTTTGCCTCCTGCACATATACAGGCGCCGTATAAGACTGGAAAAAATAGGCTGTTTTCAACTCTTCGCCGGATGGACCGAGTACCCGGATATTATTCAACTTATCAGCTCCATTAAACTGTACCTTTCCTCCGCGAAAACTGATCTCAGAAACGGAAAGTCCATGTATGTTTTGCGCAGAACTATTCGTTACACCTGTTCGTTCATAAACGGCGTCCACAACATTATTCGTACTGTTCAGGCGAGGCACATGAAAATAAGATTTGGCGCTATTGCCATAAACTACCATGTATTTCGGCGATGATATTTCATAAAAAGGAGGTAAGTAATTGTAATCCGTAGTTTGAGTCATTTCCGTTCTATCCGATGTATAGTAATTAATCATGCCGCAGGGGTTTTCATTATTGTAATACTCTACATAATCATTATAACTCCTGTATGTCACCATAGCCTTGGGCGCATAACTAAAGGATAATTCTTCAATGCCCTGGGCGCTTACAATACGTTTACATTTCCAGGCAGAAACTACGCATCCGAAACAGGTACCGTCTGTACCCGCGCCCGTAACTTCCATTCCCTTGCTCAGCAACAAATTAACATCCCCGGCACCCGGTTCTCCAAAATAATATTTCGTTCCGTCCACATCTGTGATGACAAACTGATTGTAGTTAAATTCTATTTTGATATTATCAAAAGGAACCGGCACGATGCTGTATCCCGATCCCGAGGTGTTTTTTTGAAAATAAAAAGACCCAGATTTATTGAGTAATTTATACGTAAACTTGTCGGGACTTGCATCCTTTTCCCCTGTTGCCAGGTAGTAGTTCTCCTGGTAGGAAGTAGGGTAGGTACATCCGGAACAGCTCGAAGGATTTGGATAATAGGTCTTCACCAGGCTGTTATTGATATACCCCGCTGAAAGGAAATCGTCCTTACCGTTTACCGTGCGTGTAATCTGGAGATCATTGCTTAAGGACCAGCCCAACCCGGCCCTGGTTGCCTGCTCGTTGATCCGGAAGCCGCCGGCATGGTATACCAGATCAACCGGCAATTTTAATCCACCCACATTGATCTCATAAAATGGTATTCGTATATCCGGCACACCCGTATTATAATCAACCGGGTAATTGACCATTTTGGTCAATGCTGCCGCCTCCGGTGTTACCGGGGTCAATTTATTTGTTTGGCCCAAAACCATGGTGTAACAACCCATTAGCAAAAAAAAACTCAAAGCAGCTATTCTAGTCCTGATCTTCATCGTTTATGATTTTCCTTATTTAATATTTCCGTATGCTTTCAATAAGCGCAAAAATTTCCAAGACTTGAGGCTGCTCCAACTGTTACAACCCTGGGATACGATGCACAATAAAGTTTCCTGTTTATTTTCTGGCATGAATATTACAGCCAGACACGTTCCTCTTTTTCAGCCCTATGCAACGCTATCATTCTTCTCATAAAGTCAACTCTCCCCCGCCGGTTGAGGCGGGGAACAACATCATTTACCCAAAAAGTCTATAACAGATCCGCAACAACCCCAAGAGGTTTGCTAAAAACACACCTTCAATTCCTCACAATAATACTTGTAAGCAACAGAATATTGATTATTTCAAATGAGGGGTTCTAAAGATATCGCTCCACAGATCCAGGTTTATACGGCTTCTCTCATAGGGGTTGCCAGGTTTATCAATTTTTACTTTCTCATTTCAGTTATATTACCGCGCAAAAATACCGAACTTCACATATTATTTCCAAATATATTTTATTTTTTTTTACTACTTAAAATATATTCTTGAAATCATCATCTTTCTTTTTTCCAATGTCAAACAACTTCAGCATAGATATACCACTAGAAAATTTAGACAGAATCTATTTGAATCAGGGATTCGGTATAGAATGGAAGCTTCCTGCACGGCATTTCTCTGTCTCGCTGAAAACGATCATTCAAATATCAAGCCCGTGGCAAGAATAAAAACCGTCGCCACCGGATGGTGGGTGTTATACTGATTGTCACGTACCTGACCTTGTTTAATATAATTGATACGATACAGTAGTTAATCCTATAGATGCTTCACGCAGGTTAACAATTCCAATAATCTTCCTTGTTGTCATCCATTGTAATGAAAGAAGGAATATACCGCAGACAAATGGTCAGCACGGGTTCAAATTAAGATCTTTCACTACTAAGTGGAGAATCTTCTACAAATCAATTCACTTCTGTATTCTCATTCTCTGTGACGAAATTTTCATGCACCTCCGTCTTTTAAATTACGCAACATCTGTACCCCATAACACTGTCTTAATCTTCCGGTAGCAAGGTGTATATCAACCTCTCGGCTAATAATATGAAGGGCCCACCTGGACAGCAGCCACGCATGCTGTAAAGTGGCATTGGGCACTCGTATATTTTTCAATAGCCTCTGTGCTTTAGCTGCATATAACTGAGCCAATGTAATTTTGTCTCTAATCAGGATTTACTGGGGTTTGTGATAAGAAGTGGTAAGTGTACAAAAGTATTCGGAGGAACAAAATTAAAAATAGATTAAAAGCGACAATTTGTTTACTCCTTTCCCTCTATTGTCGTTAGTAGTTTTACTGATGGGTCAATTCGTCTGTCTAATCCGGTGGGCCCAAATCCGAAAAATCTCTTAAAATCATTGACCAGGTGCATCTGGTCAGCAAAGCCAAACTCATAGGCGATCCGGGACCAAGGTATGTTGGAGCGGGTTTCTTTATATATAATGAAGCATTTGCAAACCGGATAATACGGCCGAATAATTTGAGAGATACATCAAGACTACTCAGCGCTCTCCGTTCAAATTGCCGGGTACTCATACACGCGAGGCTCGCAACCTGTCTTACGCTTAAATTACCACTATGGACACCAACTCTGCAATAGCATGATCAAAGCTGGACATAGGATTAATATTGGAGATTTTTTTCATCAAAAAACCTTCAAGTTGCGGCAAGGTTTGTGGGAGCAGTTTTAACTTCCCTTATTCAACGATAAAAGCGCAGCTCTGTATCGGTAATAATCTTGTCTCTAACGTCTTCATAGTCCTTGCGAGATTCCTCAATGCTGATATTTTCCACGGCCGCTTTGAACTTTTCCATTTCGTCCATATGCATTGCTTGTACAGCCTCCATTATATACAAACGCATTTTTAGAAATTCGATCTCTTGTTCCATATTCATTAAAAGAATGAATTCCGCAATGATCCTGCCCTCAAAAAAAAGTCCGCCCCTGAACGGCAGACATTTTAAGATGAACAGTTCGTAATTTAATAAGCATCATTGAGTGCAAACACCTCCTCTTGTGCCTTAAGCTATGAATCGTTTTCTTTTCCTCAGCGTCCCCTCCGGCAGACGCCGATAGGAAGCTCGCACAAAAAAATGCTTAATCTATCTCGGTAAACGATTGCAATGCTACTCCCTAGCGCCGTTGCATGCATGGAATGAAAAGGAAGTCCCTATCTCAGTCGTCTTCGTACGTTAAGCCCCGAATTTTTAAGAAAATCTTCTGTTTTCATTTGTTCATATTATGTTTAGTTAAAAAATCGAATCCGTTATGACTCGATTTCAACTTACACACTTTATGAAACAGTGTCGATTGAAGAAATTTTTAACGGCAACACTGGCTCGCCAAATTACTACAAGGATTCTGTGATCGCCGCCTTCATTATCAACCAGGATGCAAAAATGAGTAATTTAACTGTATCGGGAAATAATGCATCTTTTAAAAAGATCGTGCAAAAGTATGTACAACAATCGGCCTGCGGCTGGAGCACAGCCGAGCATAATGGGAAAACGGTCGCCTGCCTGGTTCGAATGAAATTCCTTTTAAAAATTGACAATCTTACTGATGCGGTCAAATCTACTTCTTCAATCAATTGGTCCTACATTGAAAAACAGCCTTGATAAAGCGGCGCATTCACCGGCCAGAAACATTAATGTGCCACCCGTTCTTTGACTAATTAGGATACACAATGTTCCTCAAACGGATCAACAATCGTTTACGTCGATCACAAAGCCATGAAGCTGCGACAAATGCCGCTTACGGCGCATCAGGGTAGGCTACTTTAAAGGTAGCCGACAGCTCCTTGGAGTCGGTAAAACTGCAACGGTTATCCGTAAAGAATACGGTTCCGGTTACGCTTCCTTCAATAAAATCGTCGGTAACCGTTGTGAAGGTCAGCTTGCCGCTGAATTGCTCTCCCCCGGAACAGGAATTATAGAAACTGAAGAACATGATGCGCGGCACTCCTTTGCTATAGGTCATATAAAATTCTCCGCTCCCTCTGCCGCCATTGTACACGTTTTGCTTTAAACCATTGCAATAGATGTTAATACCGGTACCGGCTTTTGAATCCCCGCCATCTATCTGCAGACTGCCTCCCCGAACCCGTGCTCCTATTACATCAAAATCAAAAGGCTGCCCGCCAACGGTTCCTTTAAAATAAGCATCCGGAGAGAGTTTGATGGAAGTTAAAAAAATCATCTTTCCAATGGGACGTCTTCCGCCCGGATACCCGGGATCGGGCAAGGTGCCTTTGGAAGTCGCTTCTACCTGTATGGTTACGGTTTTACTTTCAGAGATCACGGCAGGGGCCGTGTAAATAGCCTTTGCCATAACACCTTTCGTGTTTTTCCGCACCTCCAGCTTTCCGGGTCCTTCCACAATCTTCCACTGCAGGGAAGTGTATTTTTTGGGACCCAGATCCTGAAAAAGCGATAAGGGCAGCGCATCTGCATCATCACTTCCCGGGGACGCCAGCGGCGCCAACAAACTCGTTTCCAATAAATCCAGCTCTACCTTGTCATTATTTTCTACCAGTTCCCGGTCCTTTCGAAGCGAAAGATTTTCAAAGAACATCCAGTCGCTGAAATGGCTGGTTGTAACAGATACCGTTTGGCTTTCTGTGTCCACAGATGTAGGTTTGGCACACCAGGCGCCATCTCCCCGTTGATAAGCAATCATCAACACATTTTCAGCGCCCTCAGTCGCCATCCGGCCCGCATAGTTGAACGTCAATGTCGCCGGCTTTAGCAATTTCCGTCCCTGAGCTTCGATCCGGTAGGCATTTCTTCCGGTTCCTTCCTCAAGGGTATTGGAGATCGGCTGGATGCTGATCTCTGTAGCTTCCGCAAAACTGCCGGGTGGTATAGATACCTGCAAATGTGCATCCCCGCTGGCAATGGATCCGCCATCCGGTCCCATCACTTTCTTTACCGCCGTTCCTACCGGTTCTCCTTTTGGTTGAAACGACGGAATACCCCGCTCCCATTCATCGGGATCAGGCTGATCGTCCTGCGGAGACTTTTTACAACCGGGCATTAAAACCAAGACGGCGGCAATCATCCAGACAAAAAAAACAGTTCTTTTCATGTGGGTATTTTAAATTTGACTTTAGCATTTATGTATCACCAGCACTTGCTTCGGCTCCTTTTTCTCAACGTTTATTATTACGAATAATATGATGCGATAGCAGTTCGGAAAGGTGCACCGGTATACCAATCGACTACATTGATGGATATCGGGTTCCGGTACAAACAGCATGGCGATGCATGCTATTCCCTGATGCATGATGCGAAGGTAGCTGCGCCGGCAATTGCGTACGCAATGATTCGTCGAACAACGGATTGAACCGTCAAACGGAAAAAACAGCGGTCGGGCAGCAGGATCGCCAACCGGCAATGCGATGCGTTGTATTACCCCGGCTGGTTTGTGAGGAGATGGTTACGAAGCTGGTATTTCTGGCTGAGTTCGTTCATTTTTTGTGCGAACGCTTTCCGGTAATAGGCGGGCATCTGCGTACCGGAGCCAAAAAACCGCTGGTATCTTTCCAGTAAATGCGGGTAGTGCTTCTCCACTGCACGCAGCACCAGGGTCTTACTATCGGAGGCTTCAGCGCCAAACAATGTAAGTGTGGATGGCAGCAGGTAGTTTACCCCTGCCGCTTTAAACGTTTGAAACAACTGCTCCAGTTGCGCCGCCGTATCCGTTATAAACGGTAGCAAAGGCATCAGGCTCACCCCGCTAAAGAGCCCTTTTTCAAGTGCCCGCTCTAACGTGTTCAAACGCGCCGAAGGAGGTGTGGCCCCTGGCTCAAAAATACGGGCGACATGATCTTCAATAGTAGAAAAGGAAAACGTGACCAGGGCTTTACGGCTTATTCTGCCGTGCAAATCATCCGGGAGGATGCTTTCCCGGTCAATGGCCTCAAGCAGATCGAAGTCTCGGCTAACCAGATCCGACTTGGTAATCACATGAACAGGAAAGCGGTAATGCAGGATCACTTCCAGGAGCCGCCGGGTAAGCAGCTGTGTTTTTTCAATCTGCAGATACGGATCGGTAGCGGACGACAATACGATAAACCCATACTGCTTTTTCCGGGCCCGTGCCGCCAGCTGCCGCTCCAGCAGTTCAACCGCATTGCCTTTGACACTCAGCTTTTCCTCCATATTAACCCCGTACTTACTGCCCCGGATATAACAATACAGGCAGTTAAAGGAGCATCCGCTATAGGGATTAACGGTATAATCATCCAGGAACCAGGGATTCCTGCGTTTTGTTTTATTCAATATCGATTGGGCGATGATGGTGCGTGTCATTTTCCTTGGGATACCTGCGCATGCCTTTCATGTTCGATCCTGAAACACGAGTGCCGGTATATTCCTATAAAGGTATATGCTTTCTATTTGAATGCATATACAAATATCTTTTGGGCTTTACCTTTGTTCCTTTTAAAGAAACCGACACAAAACAGGATTGCATCCCGGTTCGCTAATAAAATAAATCGGTACCTTCACCGCTGCGCAATCAAAATGAATCCTAGACAGCTTTTTTACTTCATCTTTTTTTACCTGTTCTTATCTATTAAGGGTTTTGCACTCAATGTGGACAGCTGCCTGGCCCCGCTTTCATCTTTTGAGCGGATCCGGTATATCAGCGGATATATCGAAACCTATAATATCATTAATACGCCCGCATTTGGGCCGTTCCTTAACCAACTCAGCGCGTTTGCAAAAAAACACAAAGATCAGCTGCTCCAGGCAGAGGTGGAATATTTAATCAGGGAAAAACCCGCATTTGAAGAGCCGGATCTTCAAAAAAAAATAGCCTTGCTCAAGCAGTTACAGGAAACATACCAGAAAAAAAACGATCCGCTGCATGTGGGCGCCAGTATGGTTGCGATCGGTCAACTTCAGTTCACCAATGAGCAATATGCTGCGGCCTTTGAAAACCTGCTGGGGGCCAATGAAATTTTTAAAACCCTGGGATATGGGCGTATTCCGGCCATAGGAAAATTCCTGCATGACTTTGCGCTGGATTACTTTTTCTTTCAAAACTATGAACAGGCGATCCTGTATATGAGGGAATCGATAAAGCTTCCTAAGTACAATAGTAATTTAGACATACAACGCTATAACACCCTGGGTATGTCGTACCTGAACCTAAACAGGCTGGATAGTGCTTACAGGTATCTTCAAATGGCGTATCAAAGAGCCAGCGTATACAGGGACAGCACGTGGATGGGTTTAAGCGCCGGCAATATCGGTGAGGTTTTATACCAGCAGGGCGCCTATCAAAAAGCGCTCAATTATTTCCTGGAGGATTACCGGATGAATATTGGTGGCGATTTCCCCGATATGCAACAGAAGATCTGTGTAAACCTGTGTAAAGTTTATCTTCAGCTGGGTTACCTTGACAGCGCCCATTCCTACTTGTTGCGTACCCGGCATTTCTTTCCCAAACCCGGGAACGGTACTTTTGGCAACCAACAGTTACTGGAACAGGCAAAATTGAATTATTATGCTGTTAGCTATCAGTACCACCTCAAACTAAAAGAATACCGGCTGGCCCTGTTATATGCCGATAGTTTACACCGGTCTGAAAAGATCCGGGATCAGAAATACAATACGCTGCAGGTGGAAATGGCTGCCGGCCAACGGGAATTGCTGCAGTCAAAAATGATGGTTCAAAAGAACAAACTGATATACGAAAAGCAACGGTTGGCAAAGAATATGGTGATCCTTTCTTTAGCCGTTATCTTTATAGCCGCCGCGTTACTGGGCCTGTCTGTTTATCGGAACAAGCAACGGCGTAATAAGCAAAAGCAGCTGCAACTGAGTGCCGCACTTGAACGAACAACACATCATCTGAAATTATCCGAACTAAAATTGAACGAATTTGCGTTAAGAGTCCAGGAAAAATCGCAACTGGTAGATGACCTTACCCAAAAACTGGAAAAGGATCCCGGCACCGATCATCACCTGCTGCTGCAATTGCGGCAATCCACCATCCTGACGGAAAGCGACTGGATGCGTTTCAGGGTGCTTTTTGAGCAGGTGCATTCCGGCTTCCTGCACCGGCTGAAAGAAAAACATCCGGAAGTATCACCAGCCGAAATCCGTTATCTCACGCTTGCGAAACTTCATTTTTCAACTAAGGAAATGGCCGCAGCGCTGGGTGTATCGCCCCAAAGCATCCGTACCAACTGGTACCGGATCCGCAAAAAGCTCGAACTACCGGAATCGCTTACAGCGGAGGCATTGGTAGCGGCTATCTGACAAACGGCTTCTTATTGGTGGAGCGGCCGCATGATGCATGATCACCGCAACCATACCGGCCATCCTTCGCGGCATTCAATCATACCAGTACGTTGAGCAGCAACACGCCGATAAGCCCGGCAATGCCGATGATGGACTCCATCACCGTCCAGGTTTTAAACGTATCTCCAATACTCAGTCCCAGGTATTCTTTGAACATCCAGAAACCCGTATCATTTACATGCGAACACATCAGGCTGCCGGCTCCGATAGCCAATACCATCAACTCGGGTTTTACATGCATAGAAGCGATCAGTGGCTGCACAATGCCCGCTGCGGTAAGTGCGGCTACCGTAGCCGATCCAACAGCAATGCGGATAAGGGTGGCTACCAGCCATCCTAAAAATAATGGCGCCAGGGAGGTTTTCAGAAAAAAGAGCGTAATGGCATCCGCCGTCTTACTTTGTATAAGTACTTCCTTTAACGCCCCACCCGCAGCAATTACCAGCACAATGGTGGCAATAGCATTTAGTGATCCGCTGGTACGGTCCATCAGCAATTTGATGGAAACGCCCCGAAACACCCCTAAAAAGAACAGCGCGCAAATCACCGCAATCAGCATGGCCATACCCGGATCGCCCATAAATTGCAGTACCCGGAAAAACGCACCGGTCTGCTGTTTTTCCAATGCTGCGGATACTGCGGAGGCGGCCATTAGTAATACCGGTATCAACGCTGTAAATAAACTGATCCCAAAACCGGGCAATGAGGAGGCCACCATTTCTTCACTGCCAAAGATGCCGGGTGGCGGAGCGGCCGTTATTTTCCGGATACGTTCGGGGAAAAATATGCCGGCCAGCAACAGGGTTGGCAACGCAATACACAACCCATACAGGAGGGTCTTCCCCATATCGGCCTTAAACAAAATGGCAATAGCCGTTGGCCCCGGATGGGGCGGCAGGAAGCCGTGGGTAATGGAAAGCGGGGCCGCCATCGCAATGGCAAGATATGCCAGTGGCAAACCCGTTTGCCGGGCTACCACAAAAACAAGGGGAATCAGCACAATAAAACCAGCATTATAAAATAATGCCAGTCCCACTGCAAAACCGGTAACAGCAAGTGCCACCTTTGCCCGTGCCGGGCCAAATACCCGGATCAATCCATTACAAATACGTTGTGTTGCACCGGTTTCAGTGAGCAAGGCTCCCAGCAATACGCCCATGCCTAAAACAAGGATAAGGGAGCCAAGCGTGTCGCCGATTCCTTTACTGATGGCCGTAATCACCTGCGGCGGGGCCATACCATTTCCCAACGCAATAAAAAGGGTCACCACCGTTAATGCGATAAATGCATTGAGCTTTACAACGGTGATCAGCAGCAACAGCAATACAATTCCAAGCGTCAGGATCAACAGGGCCATGGCAAGTATTTCTCCCGAAAATACAGTTATTGTACGAATACGCCATGGATCAGTAAAATCCGCGCTGCCCTAATAAAACACGGATCTGTTCCAATTCCTCCGGAAGACTGGTTATCGCTACTGTAACGCAGTCGGCCTCAGCTTCCGTTGGTTCCTCCAGCGTTTCGAACTGGCTTTGCAATAATCCCGGCGGCATAAAATGTCCTTTCCGTTTTTCCAGTAAGGCATCCACCTGGTCAAAATTCCCTTTCAGGAACAGGAATAAAATGGGCACGCCGTTCTGCCGCAATACTTCCCGGTATTTTTCCTTGAGTGCCGAGCAGGCCACTATTACCGAAACGCCTGCAGCATTCAGCGTTTGCATTTCCTGGTTGATACGCCGGAGCCATCCCCAGCGATCGGCATCCGTTAACGGTATCCCGGCATGCATTTTTGATATATTGGCAGGAGGGTGCAGATCATCCCCGTCTGTAAAGCGCCAACCCAGTTCCCCGGCCAAAGCCTTACCAACAGTGGTTTTGCCACTGCCGGATACCCCCATAACGATGATGCTCCTGCCCGTTGTATGAAACATAGCCCAATTTACGGTCAATAAAATTATATCCGGTTTTTTTCTTCTTCGGCGCTTTGTTCTACCTTTTTATCCTTGATCTTTTTACCCGCGTTCAGCAGGTAATTAACAGAAATACCGATCGTCCGGGTCGGGCGCTTCTGGTAGAAGTCGATCTTTACACCGTCATAGGTAGTGAGGGTTTTTTCTCTGAATGTATTGAACACATCGGTAAGGTTTAATCGCAGCCGCAACTTATTATCAAAAAACTTTTTTCCAAATGACACATCGGTAATAAACATCGTGGCATGACGGGTATTGCCCACTACATAGGGCGAATTGTAAACGGTGAAGAGGGTAGCATCAAAATTCTTTTTCAATGTAAAGGTTTGATAGGTATTCAGGTTGAAGGCCGTTTGGGCAAACTGAAAATTATTGATAACATAGGCTGTATAAAAAAGCCCGGTGTAAACATTGGCGGACCACCACTTTGTGATCTTAACCGGTGCATATGCCGAAGCACCATAAGAAGTGCGGTATTTAAAATTCCGTGTCTGGTACTCGATTACCCCATCGGGCTGAGGATTGGCAAACTCTGCGATGATGTTATTGGTCCGTTGGTATAGCAGGTTCAGCCCATAACCTTTCCAGAAATTATACCCCATCCTGTAATTATCCGAATACTCGGGCAACAGATCGGGATTACCCACCATAACAGAATAATCACCGATGCGTAGCCGGAAAGGATTCAGATCCCCGAACTGCGGCCGGCGGATCCTCCGGCTATAACTAAACGACAGGGTGGCCGGAACGGCTTTATCATTGAGCTGTTGCAATAAAAACACAGATGGAAACAGATTCAGGTACCTCCGCGTAAATTCCTGTGCGGAGGTCACATTATTTCCCTTCATAGATGTTTCTTCCGCGCGCAGCCCCAGTTTAACACTGGTTCGTTTTACGGAAGTCTCCATTGCCGCATAGCCCATCAGCAGGTTTTCATCATATATAAACTGGTTACTGGCATCTTTGTTGATGACCCAGGCTTCATTCATCATCTGCTCGGTAGTAATGGTGTTATCCCGTTGAGTGGCCACATATTTTAATCCCGCCTGCAGTTTGGTTACCCCGGTAAAGTAATGCAGATAATCTGCCTGGCCACTGTAAATAGCTGTGTTGCTGGGATAGCTGTTGCGGTAAAGTGTATCCTTCAGTGGGTCTGTATATACAGATGCCACCTGCATCTCTTCCGTTTTTCGTCCCTTTACATAATCCGCCAGGATCTTAAATACCGAACCCAGGGTATCTAGTTTATAACTGTAGTTAAGCGTACCTGTCAACAGGCGGGGGGTGCGGCGCCAGTCGGTAACCGAGTTGCCGGTAACCATTGTGCCGGCAGCATCCTTTAGCGTGATGCCTGTTTTAAACTTGCGTAAAAGATCCGTTCCGGTGGTACCCCCCTGGAAACTCAGGGATTGCTTGCCGGAGATATCATACACCACGCCGCCCTGGAAAGCAGATTGGCGGTTGTTGTTGACCCTGTCGGTGATTCCGTCGTAGGTGCTGTTATCTTTATAGCTATTGATGGTACGTGCATAATACACCTGTTCCTCCTTGGATAGGGAGCCGTTGCCAAAGAAGTAAAAACGCTTTATCTTATACTGTGCCGAAACGCCGGCAGACAAATAAGGTTTTCCTTTTTGTTGCTTATATTGCCCGGTAAGCTGTCCCGTAAATCCTTCATCTCTTGCCTTTTTCAAAATGATATGTATCATTCCCCCGGTACCGGAGGCCTCATACTCGGCGGGAGGATTGGCGATGACTTCGATCTTCTTGATATTTTCCGACCGGATGGTGCGAAGGTACTCGGCCAGATCAGAACCAGACATCCGTTGTACCACATCATTGATCATCACCGTTACCGACCCGTTTCCCTGGATTTTGATCGTGCCGTCCGGATCTACCCAAATACCCGGTGCCTTTTGCAATACTTCCAGCGCATTATTTCCATCGGCCAGCGGCGTTCCTTCTACATTTACAATAAACCGATCGGCTCTTCTTTCCACCAGCGGTCTGGAGGCGGCAACGGTTACCACATTCATGGTCCCTTTCTCTTTTTCAAGAACCAGCGGTACCAGCTTTAATGTATCGGAAAACACCATCATAAAGCTCGCGGCCTTATAGCCAACGGAAGACACTTGCAGGCGATACGTTTTCCCCGGTTCAAACCCATACAGGATCCGGAACCGACCATCGTTTTCCCCTGCGGTGCCCCCTAATGTGTGTCCCTCATCCATCAAGGTAACCGATGCATAGGGTACGGGCTTTTGATCCGTTCCGATCACCCTTCCCTCCAGTTCCTGTACCGGTTGCTGACTCACCGCCGCCTGATCCCGAAGTGCTTTACTTCCTATTACAATCAGGTGCTCTGTACGGCTTGTATAAAATAAACCCAGGGGCGGCAATATCCGGTTTAAGATGCCTGAGACCGGCTCCCGCTGAACGTTTACAGAAGTGGTCATGGAGTCCAGCACGATTTCATCACTATAAATGATCGTATAACCGCTTAACCGCTGCAGCTGGTCCAGCACTGTTTTGATTGGTTGATGCAAAGCATTAACAGAAACCTTCCGGTTCTGTGCGGGTACATATGTTGCCCATACAATCATTAAAAAAATAAATACCCCCCTCCTTGCCCGGTTCATAACGTTTGCTTCTACAGTATACGCCCGTTTTAAAAAATTGTTACAGCCGGCAGTCCTTACCGGATCGTGACCTTTTTATCCTCAATTTTATATTGGAACGGATAAGCCATCTTTAGCGCCTCCAGCCCTTCTGCCAGGCTTTCATTAACAAACATTCCGCTGAACCGTTTTTCTTTCAGCGCCGCTGTTTTGATTTCAATGGTTACGCCGTATTTTTTTTCAAGTTTTAAAGCAATATGCTGTAACTGTTCTTTTCTAAACACCAGGGAGTCTTCTGCCCAATGCAAATGCGCTGCCATTTGCACATCAACCGAATCAATGCGAAACTGCATTGCCCCCGCTGCCGTGTTGGGCGCCAGTAACCATTGATTGGGCCTAAGTAATACCTTATCCGTGCGGTCACCGCGCCGTGACACTTCCACCGATCCACGCAGCAATACTACTTGCACTTCCGCATTATATTTATAGGCATTTACATTGAAGGCAGTTCCTTTTACTTCTACGACAAGCGGACCTGCCAATACCTGCAGGGGAATGTTCTTATTTTCAGTTACATCAAAAAACGCCTCCCCCTGCAGCACGATCTTGCGCTTTTCTTCCCCAAACTCCGTATTGTATTCCAGGGTCGAATGGTTGTTCAGCGTTACCTGCGTACCATCCGGGAGTGTTGTGTATAATTTTTCGTCCGTTGTCTGAAGTACCAGCATCCGTTCTTCTTTTGTTGATTTATTATAAGCGCGCATCCATACAATTGCGCCCGCAATCAATAATAATACAGCTGCTATTTTTAACAGCGCCGCCCACCGTAATACAGGCCTCTTTATCTGCGCCGGCATCGCGTCATCATCCGCCGCTATGCGCTCCCAGATCGCTGAAAGCCGTGCCTCCAAACCGGGCAGGGATGCCATTGTTTGACCTGTGCCCGTTCCGATCGCTTCATCGAGTTGCCTGTACTCCTTGTTTTCAGCCACACACCGGTCAAACACTTCCTGTTCCCCCGGTGAAAGTTCATTTCTCATCTTCTTTGACAACAAGGCTAAAAATTTTTCCCTGTTCATATTATTTATGCTGCTTTTATAAAGACAAAAAAAACATCCGGCATACTCACCCTGCTCAAAAAAATAATAACAGTGTTTTTCCGGTTACCCGCTGTTCCTTCGGATGATAACCCAGGTAATCGCTGATGGCATCAGCCAGGCTTTTTACAGCCTTGTACAGCTGGTTTTCAACAGTTCTTACAGAAACCGAAAGAATTGCCGCCACTTCCCTTGCTTTTAGCCCCTCCTCCCTGATCAATTTAAAAATCAGCTGCCGCTGTGCCGGCAAACGCTCCACGGCTGCATGCACAATCGTTTCCAGTTCCCTGTATTCCGTGTCTGCAGTACTACCGATGCGTTCACCGGGCAACTCCGGCACATGAAAGGAGGTACGCAATTTTGCAGACTGCCGCAGGTAATTGAGAGAAGCGTTTTTTACAGATACAAAAAGATAGACCTCCGGCGCGCGGACCTCATTAAGCCGGGAGCGTTTTTGCCAGATGTTAACAAAGACAGAAGATACCAGCTCCTCCGCAGGCTCGGGTTGTTTTACATATTGCAGAGCAAACCGCACCATCTGCTCATAATAGCGGTAGAACAGCTGGTTAAAGGCATTTTTTTGCCCTTCGCCGATCTGCCGGAACAGTAAATGGATGGATGTTGCTTGCATGCCTGTATACAGACACTAAAAATAATGCATATACTTACGCAGCCGTTCATTTTATTTTACGGTATTCACCTTAAATGGCAGCAGGGGTGCGGAAGCTGCACATAGGGCTACAGGCGCGGTCGGGTTTCCTCTTTATAGTCAACCGTTTTCGGATTCAGCAACACCATTTGCAAGATCAGGGCCAGCAAAACAATAACAGACAGCATGGCAAAATCCCGGCGCAAATGGCCTGCATCCACAGATCTTCCTAATACATCGGTAATCCATGCGCCTAACAGAACGCTGGTCATATTCATAAGCCCATAAGCAGTGGCCCGGTATTTTGGTGCCACCAGCTGGCAGAGGATGGGCATATTATTGGCATCAAACATACCAAAACCCAAACCAAAGCAAAATGCAGCGCCGGTAAGCGGCAATAAGGTACGCCCATACCCCAGCAGCAACAGTGCCGGAATGGTAAGCAGTATACCCAGGGCGCTGGTATACACACGCCCCTTTAGGTTCTTCTGTACCCACCGGTCCGATAGCAGTCCGCCCGCCACAACACCCACCAGTGATGAAACCGCAATAGTAACGGTAGCAAGCGGGCCGGCGGTACCCATTTCCATTCCCAGATGGCCGGAAAAAAGAGTAGGCAGCCAGTTCTTTACAGCCCAGCCGGGGATACTGGGCACCGTAAAATATAACAGGAGGATCCAAAAAGAAAGATTTGAAAACAGTGTTTTAAAGGTTTGGGATACCGGCGGACCCGCTTTTTTGTTCGGCGATACCTGCAGTTCGGCCGACCGGTGTTCCTTTAAAAACAGGATCAGTACCACCGCATAAATAATTCCGGCAATACCAAAAGCATGAAAGGTTGCCTGCCAGGAATAGGCCTGCGCCACAGTGGCGCCAAATCCTCCAAAGGCCTGCCCTGCATACAACCCGATCATATGTATGCCTACGGCCAGCGATCTTGTCTTTGAAGAATGGTAGTCTGCGATCAACGACAGGGCCGCCGGTATATACAAGGCTTCACTGATGCCCATTACTGCGCGCAAACCGTATAGCTGGTTAAAGGAAGTGGCAACCCCCATGAGCAAGGTAACCGCAGACCATACAAACAAGCTTCCGGCAATCAGCCATTTCCGGTTTAACCGGTCGGCAATGATGCCGGATACCGGCGACATCAAACCATAAATCCAGAGGAAACCCGCCATCAGGTGTCCGAAATTGGCAGCACTCTGCAACTCTGCAATATCGATCTGCATGGAAGGCCGCATCGTGGAAAGCATCTGCCTGTCGAGATAATTGAGCAGGGCCACCACCCATAACAAGGCTACCACGATCCACTTATAATATTTTTTCTCCTTTAACAGCATGATGAACGATTGTTCCTGATGATTACTTTTTTAACACGGTCAGCACTTCCGGTGTACGGATGCCTGGTTTTATCTCCCCTCCCGGAAGCACCCAATGATCTCCCCACAAAACGGCGGTAGTGGTTACAGGAATGAATGGCATATCTGCGCTGATATCAGGAAGGATCGACCAGGTATTTTTCCGGAAATCGTATACCAGCATTTTTTTGCCAAACCCCGGATGTGCTTCGCGCAGATCCTTACCGGCATTGCTGCCGTCGTCACCGCCTAAAAGATAGAGGTGCTGCCGGTCATGCATCAGTGGTGAAGCAGCCGCCACCGCCGGATATGGAAGGGCTGCAATTTTCGTCCATCCCGTTCCTTCCGAAAAACGGTATGCATCTCTAAGATACTCCCGTTTTCCGTTTACCAGGCGGGCACCGCTAAACAGATAAAAATCATCTCCAACTGCAGCCGCTACGGCCAACATACGCGACGGGCCGGGCCAGGAGGCCAATGCCTTCCATTGAGCGCTTCTTAAACCATCCGAAAGATCCAGTTCATAAAAAGCGGCAGTGGTTGTGCCTGCATCCGGTGCTGCAATACCGCCCGCCACATAGATCTTGTTTCCCACCTTTACGCCGCAGGTATTGGCCAGCGGCTGCGGCAACGGTTGCAGCGTATCTGTTTTCAGCACCCCTTCCTTGATCTGCAGGAGTAATACCTCCGCACGGTGCCCGGCCGCATTACTTCCGCCGATACAAAGCAACCCTTCGGGTAATGAAACGGATACCCCATACCCAAGCGGCCGGGGCAGGTGGCCGATCTTTTTCCATGCAGCCGTCTTTTTCTCCAACAGGAATACCTCGCTGTACCATACTTTTTTTGAGCCCAGCCAGGGCGCGCCGCCACCTGGAAAATTGCTGCCGCCGGCCACTACCAGCCGGTTGTTGACAAGTCCTGCAAAAGAACCCGCAAAACCCGTTGTATCCGGCAATGCGCTCCAATATTCGATTTCAAACTGCTGTGCAGCTATCGGATTCAACAACATATATGTGGCTATGAATAATATGAACCAGCGTTTATTTTTCATTTTTTATCGATTCATCTTCCTGCTGAATCCGGTCCAGGTTTTCAAAGAAATGAACGGCCGCTAGCCGTTGCTGCACGTGTTGCCGTTGATCGGCTGTCAATGCCGTTAAGGGTAACCGGCAGGGACCTAACTCCAGTCCTCTTAAACGTACAATTGCTTTTTGCGTGGGTATCGGACCAAATTCCGGCAAACAGGAAATCATTTGCACGGCCTGCCATTGCAGGGCCCTGGCCCTTTCCAGGTTGCCCTGTTCAAATGCCCGGATGACGGCATTGTACAGCGGGGCCGCAAATGTATAAGTACTGCCGATGGCCCCTTTTGCGCCTACAGCAAGCGCCGGTAATAACAACTCATCATATCCAAAAAGGATATCGTACTTGCCGTCTTTATAATTCAAACAGCTTTGATACTCCTGCAATGTGGCTGCAGTGTATTTAATGCCGGCGAAGCTGGGTATCTGCGCTTCGGCCAGTTCCAGAAAACGGATCATATCTACAGCAATGCCGGTAATGGCCGGGATATGATAGTAGTAGAACGGAATATCCGGTGCCGCTTCGGCAATAGCGGCCATACAATCGACCAGGTTGTTAACGGATGCGGGTTTAAAATAAAACCCGGCTACAGAAGATATGGCGTCGGCACCAATAGAACGGGCATGTTTTGCGAGGCGGCGCGATATGGCGATAGCGCTATGCCCTACGTGCACAAATACCAGCATGCGCCTGTTTACTGCTTTCACATATGCTTCGGCTACCTGCATCCGTTCTTCCTCGGTAAGATTGGGCCCCTCCCCGTTTGTACCACAAATAAATATGCCCTGCACTCCATCGGTGATCAGTTGCTCCACCAGTAATGGAATCATATCAACATTTACAGAGCCATCTGCGTGCAGCGTACTAAATGTTGCTGCAATTAATCCTTTTATTTTCATTCGTATAATTTCTGCTTTTATGCTGCTTAATACTCCCCTGCATTTTTTAACCGGGCTATTTTTTCTGAAACCATTTTGCCGGCAACTTCTTTAACACCAGCCGGTAATTAAAATCACGGTCTTTTGATGCCGACTCATACAGGCAATAGACCGTTCCTTTTTCATCTACGGCCAAATCGCTGTAACCCGAAGGGCCTGCATCAATCACTTTATTAAAACTCCAGGTAGCGCCCTCATCAAATGACAGTTTTGCAGAAAGATTTCTGCGCGGATGTTTTTCGATATCCCTGCTGTCTGGATTTACAAACAATAATGCCGGCTGCTTCCCTAATTTGGGTAATGCAAGAATGGGCGCCATACAGGTAGGATCAAATAACGCCTCCGCAAATGTTATTTCTGTCCAGTTATCAGCGCCGGTGCTACTTTTACTAAACGCCCTCCGTTGTCGTTTCGATGGATTGCGGATACTCATCAGCACCGATCCATCCGGCAGCTGTACCGGCATGCTTTCATTGGGATTCGAAATGGCAGCAGTGCTGTCGGCAATAATCGCACCCCGGTTCCAGGTCTTGCCATGGTCGTCGCTATAGATAGTAGCAACACAGGATGGAGCATGACTTCTCCGCGGTGTTAACCGGCCGGAGTTGGCCAGCCATACGGCACTGAGCAATCGACCGTTCTTGAGTTGAATGCCGTGTCCGGGCCCGGGTGCTAATACTTTCCAGTTATATGCTCCTTTAAAGGCATTATAGGTAGCTGTTATATTCACCGGTTTCGACCAGGATTTACCATCATCTTTTGAACAGGTATAAAATCCTTCTGCATAATCCCGCTGGTATAACAGGTGCACGGTACCGTTTGCATCAACAATGGGTGTTGGATTACCAACCGGGCCGCCTTTCATCGAATCGATGATCAGGATCGGTTCCCAGCTGTTTCCCCCATCGGTGCTGCGGCGCATGATCAGGTTCATATCTGCCCAGTCGCTTGCCGTGCCGATACGGCCTTCGCAAAAGGCCAGCAGCGAGCCGCGCTTTGTATATACCAGCGCCGGTATACGGGTTGATTTATATACAGCATCCGGCTCAAAAACAGTTACAGGCTGCATTGCCGGTGATTGCAGGCGTGCGCCGCAGGCACTTATCAACAGTATTACGGTAATCACCCCGGCCCACCTCCACCACCGGTTGCGGCCCTGGTTGTTTTTACCGGATATCATCATACTTTCCATCATTAATATTTAAACAGATTGGCAATTTCGTTATCATTTAACGCGCGCTTGTACACCATCAGTTCATCCAGCTTTCCAATAAAATAATTACTAAAACTTCTTGCTCCTTCCTGCATACCGATCTTGAAGTCTGCGGCATTGGAAACCTCTTTTATCCCCGTGGTTGAGCTGCGCTCCGTCATTTTCTGACCGTTAATATAAATCTTTGTTACCAATCCCGAACGTACGGCAACAACATGGTACCATTTTCCATCCGCAATATTCCCCGGATCCGCCAGCGCCAGGAATGAACCACCGGCCGCATCCTCCGTATTAAAGGCCGTATATTGTGTAACGGAGCTGTTCAGGCGCAACCAGGCCTGGTTATCTTTTGAACCGTTCTTACCGCTTTCCTGCCATACCATCATCCGTACAGTGCTGGAGGATTGTATCCAAACGGAAACCGTAAAGTCCCCCGCCCCCATATTAAAACCAGGATTATCGGCCACCATAAGCCCTCCGCTGCCATCAAAGCTGCCTACACCGGTTGTCGTTCCATTTCTTCCGGCCTGCTCGACACCTACCTGTCCCTTCTTTGTAACAGAAAGCTTTAACGGACCTTCATCGTTAATGGAATGATTAAATGGAAAATAACCAACCAATCCGTCTACCGGAATTACTCTTATAAACCGTTCCACTGTTTTTGAATGCGCGGTCACCTCATTTTTGATACTTAATGTTACTGTATAAAGACCGGCCTTTTCAAACAGAAAGGAAGGATGTTGTTCCGCAGACCGGAAGGTTTCGGCATCCCCTTTTATTTCCCAGGCCCATTCCGTGGCAATACCCAGGGACTGATCGGTAAATCGTACACGTTGCCCCTCGTAAATGGATTGCACATCGGCGTCAAAAGCCGCCACCAGGGTATAGGGATCAATGATGTGCAATGCTTTTTCTTTTACAATGGTATCGCTGTAGTCGGGGTTTGATGCGATCAGCCGGATATCATAAAAACCGGTATCGGCAAAATTCATCTGCGGATGCTGCTTATCCGAGCGAATAATCGCGCCGGTTGCCAGCGCCGTAAATTCCCATTTCCATGAAGCGGGCAACCCCTTGCTGATATCAGTAAACTGCAGCTTTTCATTTTGAAGCGCCACTGTCTTTTGCTGGGTGAAGGCTGCTTCAACCCGACTATAGCCTACCGCGATCATCTTTTCTTTGGTAAGCGTTACTTCACCGGCTGCATTTCTCAACGTTAACGTTACGGAGTAATTTCCGGGTACTTTATAGGTTACGGTTGGGCCGGAGAGATTGGATGTAGCAGGCTCCCCTCCTTCAAATTCCCAATGCCAATTTGAAACGGTGCCCTGCGCCAGCTCTTTAAAGCTAACGCTATCACCCGCAGTAAGTGCCACTTTATCAACAGTGAAATCGACGGTAATGACAGTGCTGACCTTATCCTTTCTGCACCCTGCCAACATCAGCCCGATAGCTAAAGTGATCCCCGATAAATAATTTATGATCTTCATACGGCCGTTATTGAAGGTTAGATAATGGAATGCGTTTAAAATAGATCCGGTCATAGGGGCTCTTATCGCCGTTCTCAAAAATCAACCCGATGTGCCGGTCATCCAGCAACGCCATATCGGAATAAGCGGCGGCTCCGTAGAAAACGGTGTAGGCCTTGTTCCAGGTTTTTCCGTCATCCCCAGACATTTTCACGGTCATATTCGTACGCGTTTGTGCCGCAGCGTTGGATTGCAGTAATACCCAACTTCCATTCTGTTTAAAACTGATCATACTTCCCTGGCATTTAGGATCTACAAGATCCGGCTGCAACTGGTTGTTACCCCAGGTTAAGCCACCATCGGTACTTGCGGTAAACACCCGCGCATTGGATACAGAGGAGCGCATATTGAGCAACAGGCCGGTATTGGTTTCCGCCACGGTACACTCACCAACATCTCCCTGTTTTGTCAAAGCACCTTTCTTCCAGGTAGCGCCATGGTCATCTGAGTAAACAGAAAAAGAATAACTCTTATTTCCCAAATTGCTTGCGCTCGTATAAGTAGGTGCAATCATCCGGCCTTTATAAGCGCCTTCCTTTATCTGGATGCCGTGCACCGGCCCGGTTGCATACCAGGTCCAGCCCACCTCTTTTACGCCGGCGGTAATCTCCTCCGGTGTTGACCAGGTGAGCCCTTCATCGGTTGACCGGGTTACAAATGCCCGGGTGTTATTCCAGCTCATTAACAAATGAATGGTTCCGGTTTCTTCATCCACAATAGGTACGGGGTTTCCACAAGTGTTTCCCCCGTCATCCCAGATCACCATTAAATCGCTCCAGGTGTTACCACCATCCGTGCTTCTTTTCAGTACCATATTAATATCACCGGCATCACCGCAGGAGCCGCACATCCTTCCTTCTGCAATGGCCAGCAGCGTACCGGATTTTGCACGCACTATTGCCGGAATGCGAAACAACGCATATCCTTTATATCCGCGCTCAAAAAGTTTCACATACTTATTCGAATCTGCCAGTCCCGGTGCATTTGGATTTACCGGTTCAAACCCAACCAGGCCTTGTTTTTTACATCCGGTGGCTATCAATACCAGGCCGCTAAACCATATTGAAAAAAGCGTTTTTGTAAGCATCGTTTTAAAATTTAATATCCTTCTGTCTGAATTAAGTTAGGATTCACATCTATCTGTGCTTTCGGAATGGGGAAGAAAAGCGGCACAGGCCCGTTCATATTAGCTACTTCCGCCCGTACATCAATCACACCTTCAAAATGAAAGCGCAACAGGTCCGGCCAGCGCTTCAGCTCCAGGTACAGTTCCCTGAAACGTTCGTTGAGTATCTCCCGTTCTACAGACAGCTTATCGGTTGCCCCCTTGTAGTTTCCGATACCCGCGCGTACCCGTATCTTATCCAATTCGGCGATCGCTTCTGTGGTACGTCCCATAGCTGCCAGCGCCTCTGCTTTAAAAAGGATCAATTCTCCCAGGCGGTATATAATAATGTCGTTGTCGTAATACCGGTTATCCGGATAAACGGTTCCGCGCATTTTATTATCAAATACACCAATCACCGCATTGTTAGCACCGGTAGCAACAATAAACGAAGCATTTGCTCTTTTATCATTTGCATTCGCCTTGAAGGCTTGTTGCAGTTTATCAGACGGCGCATACTGGCTCCGGGCGCCGCTTACAGCATAGGGTATATCATTTTTATTCAATGCCGACTGAACAAAAATGTCACGTGGTTTGAGTTGCTTACTATACTGATCCGATTTCTCATCCTTTGCAAAATGTAATGCAAACAGTACTTCCTTGCCTTTCCGGTTATCCGTGCTGAATATTTTTGAAAACTCGTCTTCCAGGCTTAAACCGGCTGCTGCCTTATCGGCTGCCGCAACCACCTCTGTAAGATCGGTTGTTCCGCCGTTCAATACTTTTGCACGCCAAAGCAAAACATCTGCCTTTAACGCATAGGCCGCCTGTTTTGAAGCCAGGTCCTTGTCTTTAATATTATCTTCAGGGAAAGCGCTGATGGCCGCATCAATATCGTTCAGTACAAACGTAATAACCTCCGCAGCCTTTGTTCTTGCGGGAAGCGGCATATCTGCACTTTCGGTTGGTTCGGTAACCACCGGCACATTGCCCCAGCAGCGTAACAGCGTAAAGTAAATATGCGCCCGGATAAATTTCACCTGGGCCAGTATCCGCATTTTATTTGCTTCCTGGGTAAACGCAATACCAGGCGCATATTTTAGTACCAGGTTACAATGGTGTATCACATTGTAAAAATCCAGCCAGTTGGGCGCATTCTGAGGAGTCAGGTTCTGCAGCCAGGCAGAAGACATTCCTGATTCCAGGCCCGGGCTAAACGCATCGCCCCTGTCTTCCAGGTAATAGGTATTGTTCATTACATCCCGGTACTTTGTGTAGATACCGGTAAGGTATCCGGTTACATCCCCCTCCGCATTCCAGTAGTTTTCTGCAGTGATGGCAGAGTCCGGCTTTATATCGATCAGCTTTTCACAGGCGGGCAGCAAGAACAACCCCGCGAGTAAAAAAATAAGTACGCAATAATTTTTCATTTCAATATGATTTAAAAGGTTGCATTTACTCCAAAGATTACCTGTCTTGGCCGGGGGTATAAACCCGGGTCGGATCCCGTATATACTTCAGGCATCAGCCCGTTGTAATGGGTAAGGTATCCCAGGTTATATACCGAGCCAAATACTTCCAGGTTTTGCAGAAAGATCCGGCCGATGAGCTTCTGTGGGAAACGGTAGCTCAATGTAACTTCACGGAACGCCAGGAAATCGCCTTTTGAGTAATACAATGAATTATTGGATCCATCCGAATTGCCGATTCCATTATCCCAGCGAAGATGATTCCTGAAATTATAATCGTAATCGCTTTGCACGGTATACTTCGGAACTGTTGCCCGGTCACCCGGTTGTTTCCATACATCCGGCCCCATTACATCCGGCAGGGCAGCGTTATTATTGCGGGCACTTCCCATAACATCAGCCTTGAACTTATTATCGATCACATGACCGGTAGCCCAATCGCCAACAAAGCGTAATGAGAGGTTTTTATACATCACCGTATTGACAAAGCCGCCTGTTTTGTCCGGACGTATATATCCCATAAAGATCATATCGTTGTTATCAATAATGCCATTCCCGTCGAGGTCATCCCAAATTGCATCCCCACCCAGTTTTACACGGCCGCTGGCATTGAGATCTCTTGGTGCATTCGCCGCATCTTCGTCCGTTGCATACGCTCCCAGCAGATGATAGGCCCAGCGCTGTCCAAAACGCTCCCCTTCCGCCAACCCGCCCACTTTCCTATAGGTTCCCGAAGCGGGATCATAGATATAATTGCCCCCCACGCGGTTTTTATCTTCCTGGTTTGCGGGCAGTTTTACCACCACGCCTTTGTTGTAAGAAAACGTGGCATTAACTTTCCAGGAAAAATCCCGGGTTTGTACCGGCAGCGCTTCCACCTCAATTTCAAAACCACTGTTGCGGATAGAACCATAATTGCTCTTGATAGAAGCAAAACCGGTGGTCGCATCCAGTGGTTTATCAAAAAGCCGGTTGGATGTTAATTTATTATAATAATCCAGGATCAGCGTTACCCGGTTGTTGAGAAAACCGATATCCGCCCCCGCGTCAAATGAAGCCGTTTTTTCCCAAACCAGGATATCATTTTTAAGCGTAGTATTCAGGATGCCCACCTGGCCGGCATAATTATAGCCCGTTGCATACTGGCCATATGCATCATAGGCCCCGATATTATTATTTCCTACCATACCGAAGCTGGAGCGCAATTTCAGCGAACTGATCGTTTTTAACATCGGATCCCAAAATGCCTCCTTATGCACATTCCATCCGGCAGATAAACCGGGAAAGAACGCCTGCCGCCTTTTCTCTGCAAAACGCGAAGAACCGTCCATCCGCAGGCCGGCCGAGAGCATATACCGCGATTTATAATCATAGTCGGCCCGGCCGAAATAACTCATCATTGCCTCGGAAGATTTGGTGGAAGAAATACGCTGTGTTTCGGCTACTGTGGCATTCAGGGTTGTAATATAATCCGTGGGAGCGCCGCGCCCGCTGCCATTTAGCCGATACGCATAATTATTGATATAGCTGGTTCCCACCACTGTATTCAGGCGATGCCCCTGTCCGATTTGTTTATTATAGGATAAGATACCGTCCAGCTGGGTTTGCCGGTCGAAATTATGATTGGCCGATGCATTCCGGTTCTTATACACCGTACTGAAGGCCTCATACCTGTTTTCGATCCCCTCCGTTGTAAAATAATAGAAGGTAGGCGTAAATTTCAATCCCGGCAAAATATCCCAGTTCGCCCCAATCTTGGATGTATAACGGTATACTTTTACATCGGTATATTTTTCCTTATAATATACTTCATAAAGCCGCGGTACAAAGGAAGATATCCCCTCACCCGGAGCAGGTGTGCCATCTTCAAAAAGGAGGCGGTAGGTAGGCGGTGTTTTAAGAGAGCGGTTTACCACATTGGTATAGTTATTAGGGGCATTGGCATTCCGCAGCTGGAAACTGAAGCTGGTATTCATACTCCATTTATTACTCAGCTTCATGGTACCGTTAAACAAGCCATTATAGCCCTTGTAGTAGGTGCCGTATACAATGCCCTGCTGGTTATTATGACCCAGCCCCAGGTAATAGGTATACTTGTCGGAGCCGCCGCTTACACTGGCGTCCACATCAAAGCGGTTGGCATGCTGATAGGTTACATTTTCAAAATCCGTATTCTTAAAGATAAGTTTCCTTCCGGTAGCCGGATCTTCCATGGTTTCCCAGCCCTGGTTATTAATAAGGTCCGCCACGTACGCCTCACCATAATCTTTTATATACACATCCAGGAATTCAAGTGTATTTTTTGAGTTGCGCGGGTTACCGGTAGACATTCCATAAGTGCCGCCGCTTAAGTACAATTGCGGATTGGTGGTATTATATGCAGCGATGTTTTTACGGGTTACATAAATATAATCGCGGGCGTTTAAAAAATCATACTTTTTCGCCTGCTGATCCTGGCCCGTTGAAAACTTGATATTGATCTTGGGCTTTCCGGCAGCACCTTTTTTGGTAGTAACAATAATAACGCCGTTTGCAGCCCGGGCCCCGTATAAAGCGGTAGAAGCCGCATCCTTTAAGATCTCCATCGATTCGATGTCATCCGGGTTCAGATCGCTGATGTTCCGCATCTGGCCAACAATTCCATCCACAATCAATAAAGGCGCGTCGCTTTCAGGAGATGTGGAGCTTCCGCCCCGGATAAATATCTGTGGATTGGCACCGGGCTGGCCATCTGATAACTGGATAGATACCCCAGCCACCTTGCCCTGTAACTGCACCAGCGGATTTATCCCCGGCGCATTCTTAAATTCCTGGCTGCCCACTTTTGATACCGACGTGGTTAACGTTGTACGGGATTGCTTACCGTAAGCGATGACCACCACCTCATTTAAGGGGTCCGACCGGGAATCCAGCGTTACCGTAATATGCGATTCCTTCCCGGGTATAATTTCCCTTTCTTTATACCCTACCGCACTAACCACCAGGATAGCGGAACCTTGCGCTAAGGAAAGGCTAAAAAACCCGGCCGTATCCGTTGTGGTACCTGCCGTGGTGCCCTTTACCAACACACTGGCGCCGGGTATGGGCTGCAGCTCCTCGCTCACCACCGTACCGGTGATTCCCTTTGACGTTTGCGCATTCAGGAGCATCGGCCCCATAAAACAGCAACAAAAAAAACAGCATAATGCAATCGACTTCATGGCAATGATTTGTATGACCTTAAACATTTTTTACTCCGGATGATTTTCCAGGACCCGGGTTATTTTTTCACCGACAATCATTTAGTAGTTATGTTCTACATAACAAATATAGAACATAATATCATTCTACAAAAAAAATTAACCAAAGGTTATATCCATGAAAAAGGGGAACGATTGCTTACCGGCATCAAACGCTGCCGGCGTATATTATCAGCGGCTGGATTTGAGCCGGTCGTAATGCGGTTGCAGGTGCGCCAGCATTCCTTTCTTGAAGGCTTCCTTATCGCCCTTGCGCAGCAGTTTTACCAGGTCCTTATGTGAAACTTTTCCGGACACCTGTTTTTCTTTTTCCAGTTTTACTACATAACCGAAGATGGGCAGCAATAGTTTTTGAAAGTTCTTCAGGGTTTCGTTTCCGGTCATTTCATACAGCTTGCCATGAAAGGCAATTTCATTGTTGATCCGGAAGAAGTCGCCTTTGGTTTCATTTGCAGCAATGGCGTCCAGTTCATCGATATCCGCGGCCGTTTTGCGGATAAACAGCAGGTCGGCGATCCCAACCTCCAGGGCCAGGCGCAGTTCAAACAGGTCCTGCAGTGTGGCGGTATCCATAATTGCAGGGTTCAGCACTTTTTCAAAAGTGCCCACGATATCCGGGTTGGAAATGATCATCCCCACCTTTTTCTTCGATTCAATAATGCCCAGCATTTTAAAACGGCTCAGGGCCTCCCGTACCACATTCCGGCTTACGCCCAGCGAAGCTGCGAGCTCCAGTTCGGTAGGTAATGCGTCACCCGGCTTAAAGGATTGCTTTGTAAAATATTCGCGCAGACTCAGTTCTACCTGTTCTGCCATCGATTTGGCACCGATCGGTTTAATGCCTTCAACCATAGAGTGGAATTTTTTTTGTACTACAATTGAACAAAATTATGCATTCATCCGAAATCGCCGCATTTAATCTTTCGCTATGCCGATGTATACCGGAGCAGTTAGCCCTTTACCCGCTATCACACCGTATGCGCCCGACAAAACAGAACGCCATAACGTTGCCTTCATCATACGCTATGATGTACACCAACCCTCTTGCTTGTACCTGCTATTTTAAGCGGCAGCTAAACGTATAAGTGCCTGAAGCAACTTTGTAAACCTGGTACCCCTGCGCTTCTTTTAAAAAAACAACCGTTCCCGGGGCCCCGGCTTTTTTTCCATCCAGCAAAACAGATCCCGGTGCGGCAGGTATCCATACTTCCGCCATGGTATTTACCGGTATTTCCACATGCAGCAAAAAGTTATCCGCGTGTTGTTCCCAGCTGCTACCGATCGTTCCGTAAGGTGAGCGATACCAGCCTTTTGCAAAACTGAGTCCGGCAGTACGTGGCTGTATCCTAAAGGTCTTAAAACCGGGAGCCGTTGCATTGATCCCCAGCAACGAACGGTAAAACCATTCGCTCACGGATCCGAACATCGGATGATTTTGCGAATAGGTATTGTCTGAATATTTCCAGGTTTCCCATAAGGTGGTAGCCCCCTGCGCTACCATATGGCCCCAGCCGGGAAAATCTTTTTGATTCACTATGGTATAGGCCAGTGTATCCAGGTTATGTACCCGCAATACATCAAACAGCATTTTCGTTGCAAAAATGCCGGTGGACACATGGTTATTTTTAGCCGCGAACGCCTGTACCAGTTGCCGGAGCACCGCTTGCTTTTCTTTTTCCTCCGCGATGTCATACCACAGCGCGAACAATTGTGCCGCCTGTGTTTGATTATCAAAAATGCCTGCACCTTTGTAAAACCGTTTCCGGATCGCCGCCCGGATCTTTGCTTCCAATGCAGCATAACGGTCCGCCTCCGCCTTCTTATTCAAAAGCTCCGAAAACTCACGCATCAGCTGCACATGATGAAAGAAGAATAGTGAAGCCGTTAGTGCAACCGGTTTGGGATCAAGCGACTCATGATCGCTGATGTCCTCTTCGTATAAAAATCCCTTTGCACGATCTTCTAGAAAACGGATTTGTTTTGTAAGGGAAGGATAATACGTTTCGATCACCCGTTTATCTCCATAAAACTCATATAACTTTTTTACCAGGTAGGGATACCCGAGTTGCCAGCCCAGCGGACCGGATGCATCTCCTGGTCCCTTATCATGTAACCCCACATAGGGCGCCGTTTCTGTAATGCCGCCCAAGGGGCGCTGATCATCTTCAAAATCCTGCAGTGATTTCCGGTAGAAATTATACATATCAAAATTGTAGCTGAACGATTCCAGCGTACAAAACAGATCGCCTCCATAGCCAAATTTCTCCCGTCCGGCGCAGTCTGACTGCACACTGAAAATATTACTTTTAAATGTGCGCAGGGTTAACTCCTGTATTTTATTGAACAGCCGATTCGAACATTCAAATACACCGGCATCGGGCACATCCGCGTGCATTTGTAATCCTTCAATATCATCCACCGTTGGTTTTCCGGGCCAGCCGGTGAGCTCCACATACCGGAACACATGAAAGGTAAACCGGGGATTCCATGTTTCCATGCCTCCGCCCCCGGCAATAAAGTGGTCTTCCTGCCAGGCCACCGGCGGCGCTTCCGGTCCGCCGTTTCCATTCTTGATCTGCCCCGCTACAGCCGTCATGCCATTTACGTTTCCATCCTTGTATACGTCTTCGCCATAGCGCAACGAGATGCGCGTTCCCTGCGGAGCCTTTACCCGGATGCGGGCTACGCCGGCAAAGTTCACGCCCATATCTGCTACAAACTTTCCGGGCGCCACTTCCGTAACGGCAACCGGTTTTATAACCGCTGCCACCCGTACCGGGGGTTGCAGATCCGCCTGAAGCTTACCCTTGGGTCCATTTGCTATGGCAGCCGGCAAATCTCCACTTTCAGGCACCTGCTGCAACCAGGCCTTCGTATCGGCCCGGCCATCAAAAGTTTCTCCCAGATAAACGCTGTTCCGGATTACCGGACCCGCTTTCCATTTCCAGCTATTATCCGTATTGATCGTTTCCGTTGTGCCGTCGGTATAGGTAACCCGGAGCTGGGCTTTTACAACCGGCCTTCCGGTAGCCAGCGCATTCCGGAGATTGTAAACGCCCCAGAACCTCATGGGCAGCGGATTATACCATCCGTTCCCCAGCATCAACCCCGCAATATTCCGGCCCTTCCGGAGGTTTGCCGTAATATCATATACCCGGTACAGGATCCTTTTATCAAAATTCGTCCAGCCGGGACTCAGCCAATCCTTTCCTATTTTTTCACCATTCAGGTATGCCTCAAAATAACCGGCCCCGGCAATATACAGGCGTGCCGTCTTTACAGGCTTTGTAACCGCCACGGCCTGTTTAAACACCGGCATCGGATCGTCTTTATAAAAACCGGCATCGGTCCCCGGCAATGACTGGCCATCACTGATCCATTGGGCCTTCCAGTCGGCTGCTGACAGCATGGCGGTTTCAAACCAGGCCACCGGGCTCCATTCCGAAGCCTTTCCATTGCGGTCATATACCCTTACCTTCCAGAAATAACGGGTAAAGGACCGCAGCTGCTTTCCCTCAAAAAGGATGATGCTATTTTCAGCGGAGTTCCGCTTACCCGTTTGCCAAACATTGCCCGTTCCGGCCAATACCTGCTCCGCGCGGTCGCCCACGATCATTTCGAAAGCCGTTTGAAACTGACCGCGTTCCGCCGAACGGAGCTGCCAGCCGAAAGCCGGCCGGGCCAGGTCTATTCCCAGGGGATTTACCGTTTGTTCACAGGTTAACTGCGTTGCAGTAATACCACCGGCCTGAACCCGGCATACGAAGAACAGAAAAAACAAGATCGTGGCAAAGAATCGCATTGCTGATTGAATTTGGGTGCAGGCCAAAAATACTAAAACCATGAAAATCACTATCCTGCACTGTTATGCACGGTCATTTACACCGTCCTAGTTCTAATTTAACAAGCACGATGTCCGTTAAATGATAATGGCCGACCGGCGCTGCTGCACGCTCCGGGTGTACCCTTCAAAATAACCGGGAACAGGATCGCCGGCGCCGTTTTGCAGCCGGCTGCGTACCTGGCTAAAGGCGAGCATGCCGGTTTCGAAATGTGGCTGGCCAGTGATGAAAATGGGTTCATCCAGTTTTTGATACCAGTAGTAGCTACCACCGGTATGCCTGCGGGCCACCTCAAAAATATAGGCCCCGGCGCCCTTCACAATTTTTTGTTGCTGCTCAAACGTCATCTCCTTATAAAACCCGCTGGCATCCTCAAGCAGGGTTTCAAGTATTTCAAGACTGGGAACCGAAAAATCAAGCCCCGGATATGTTGCCGCATACTTTTGAAGAAAGCCGGCGGCCAGCAGTTCGAGCTCTTTATCAAGCTGTAATGCCGGAGCGGTTCCGGGTTTTTCATCACCGGAATCTTTTTTATTTTTGCCATTAAAAAAAGTAAAAAAACGCATAGGTTTAAGTTTAGACCGGTGGAACAATCAGCCGGATAAAAATACCCCATTCGTCGCAGAAACCGGCATTAAATCCGTGTGCCGGCGTGGCCTTCTGAAAGATCCCGCAGTATTTTGGCAATAGCTATAAATCACTTTTAATCTGGCGGTTTTTTTATTGAAAAAATTCAACAAAAAACACACTTTGTTTATAAAATTTCAATTTTTTCACCGATTCAAATGGCTATTGTCTAAATAAGCAGATTTTTTATTAATTTACACAGCTCGATTGCCCACTCTGTATTGAAAAGCCAAACTTATTTATTTAAAATCGTTATTTAAAAAAATGACAGAAAAAAAAGGATTATACGACCCTTCGTTTGAACGTGATGCGTGTGGGATTGGTTTCGTTGCCAATATAAAGGGCAATAAAAACCACCAGACGATTTCAGATGCCCTTACGGTTTTGGAAAACATGGATCACAGGGGTGCCTGTGGTTACGAGCCCAATACGGGCGACGGCGCCGGCATTATGATTCAGATTCCGCATGAGCTTTTTTATGACGAATGTCTACAGATGGGTATTTCCCTCCCGGCAGTAGAAGAGTATGCTGTTGGTATGATCTTTTTCCCGAAGGAAGTAAAGGCCCGGGAAGAGTGCCGCGACATTTTCACCCGTGCTGCCGAAAAGATGCACATGAAGGTGATCCGGTGGCGCAATGTACCGGTAAGCACTGAAGGCATTGGTTCTTCTGCCCTTTCGGTAGAACCGGATATTGAGCAGGTTTTTCTTCAAAAGCCGGATAATATCAAGACCTCCGAAGAGTTTGAGCGCAAGCTTTTTGTATTGCGCAAATACGCTACGCATCTCACCACCAATGCGGTAAAAAAAGATCCGATCGGTTTTTACATCAGCTCGCTGTCATGCAGAACCGTTATTTATAAAGGACAATTCACCAGCTTCCAGGTACGTACTTATTACAAGGATCTTACGGATCATAGAACCGTAAGTGCCTTTGGACTGGTGCATTCCCGCTTTGCCACCAATACCTTTCCCTCCTGGCGCCTGGCGCAGCCGTTCCGTTTTATTGCACACAATGGTGAGATCAATACATTGCAGGGCAACCTGAACTGGTTGCGTTCCAGCGAGAACAGCTTTGAATCGCCGCTGTTTACACAGGAAGAGATGGACATGCTGGTGCCGATCGTAAGCAATGACCAGAGTGATTCTGCGTGCCTGGATAATATGATCGAATTGCTGGCACTTACCGGCCGTTCCCTGCCGCATGTAATGATGATGCTGATTCCCGAAGCCTGGGACGGCAATGAAGATATGGACCCCGTTAAGAAGGCATTTTATGAATTCCATGCCTGCCTGATGGAACCCTGGGACGGACCTGCCTCTATTTCTTTTACTGACGGAAAGATCATTGGTGCCACACTGGACCGCAACGGTCTGCGTCCCTCCCGCTATTGTGTAACCAGCGATGGACGGGTGATCATGGCCTCTGAAACCGGCGCATTACCGGTAGACCAAAGCCTGGTAATTGAAAAAGGCCGGTTGCAGCCGGGAAAAATGTTTGTGGTAGATATGGAGCAGGGCCGCATCATCAGCGATGAGGAACTGAAAAAAGAAATCTGCTCACAAAAGCCTTACGGCGACTGGCTCAACAAACATAAGATCCGTTTGAATGAACTCCCCGAACCCCGGGTGATGTTTACCAACCTGAGTGAAGACCAGATCTTCCGCTACCAGAAATCGTTTGGGTACACTTCGGAAGACGTTGAAAATATCATCTCCCCGATGGCCATCACCGGTAAAGAACCGATCGGAGCTATGGGCGTGGATACCCCGCTGGCGGTATTGAGCGATCAGCCCCAGCATCTGAGCTCGTACTTTAAACAATTATTTGCACAGGTAACCAATCCTCCCATCGATCCGATCCGGGAGCGCATGGTAATGTCGCTGGCCACTTTTGTAGGTGATAACGGAAGCCTG
Source organism: Niabella pedocola (assembly GCF_021044425.1). Taxonomy (GTDB): domain Bacteria; phylum Bacteroidota; class Bacteroidia; order Chitinophagales; family Chitinophagaceae; genus Niabella; species Niabella pedocola. Next base: position 151,572 of record NZ_JAJNEC010000008.1, read on the forward strand.
TTGATTGAAGATGAAATGGATTGCCACGTGGTAGCCCTAAAGCAACCCGTGCTCACCAATTTTGAACTGGAAACCCTGCGGAGTATTGACACGGGCACCTTCCAGGCCAAAACCCTGCAGTGTTATTTCAGGGCCGACGGCAAACCCGGCTCCCTTGAAAAAGGACTGGACCGAATCTGCGCGTATGCAGAAGATGCGGTGAATGATGGTTTTGAAGTATTGGTATTGCAGGACCGTGCCATCGACAGTCAACACGCACCCATTCCTTCGCTGCTGGCCGTATCTGCAGTGCATCATCACCTGATCCGGAAAGGTCTGCGTGGTAAAGTAGGCATTGTAGTGGAAGCCGGTGATGTTTGGGAAGTGCACCATTTCGCCTGCCTGCTGGGCTTTGGCGCTACGGCCATTAATCCCTACCTGGCTTTCTCCACTATTCACAACCTGAAAGAGTCCGGAAAAATAAAGACCACGCTTTCTACGGAAGAGCTTTATAAGAACTACATCAAAGCCGTAAGCGACGGTCTGCTGAAAGTGTTCTCCAAAATGGGCATCTCTACCCTGCAATCTTACCAGGGTGCACAGATCTTTGAGATCATCGGTCTCAACCAGGCCGTGGTGCGGAAGTACTTTACCGGCACCACTTCCCGTATTGAAGGCATGGGGCTGGATGAAATTGCGCGCGAGGCATTGACCAAACATCATTTTGGATTCAGCCAGAAACCCAACCCGGTAGATCAGCTTCCTACAGGAGGTTTTTACCAGTGGAAACGAAAAGGGGAAGCCCACCTGTTTAACCCGCAAACCATTCATCTGTTGCAGTATTCAACAAAAATGAATGACTACAACATCTTCAAAAAATATACAAAACTCGTAAATGATCAAACCTCCAAGGCGATCACATTAAGAGGTTTGCTGGATTTTAAACGTACCCGGAAACCTATCTCCATTGATGAGGTAGAGCCGGCTGAAAAAATTTACAAACGATTTGCGACGGGCGCGATGAGTTTTGGCTCTATCAGCTGGGAAGCACATACCACACTGGCCGTTGCCATGAACCGCCTGGGCGGTAAAAGCAATACCGGTGAAGGCGGCGAAGATGAAGCCCGTTATACACCGCTGGAAAACGGCGATAGCATGCGCAGTGCCATCAAGCAGGTGGCCAGCGCCCGCTTTGGCGTAACCAGCCTGTATTTAACAGAGGCCGATGAATTGCAGATCAAAATGGCGCAGGGTGCCAAGCCCGGTGAAGGCGGACAGCTTCCCGGCGACAAGGTAGATGACTGGATTGGTAAAACCCGGCATGCGACACCCGGAGTAGGATTGATTTCTCCGCCTCCGCACCACGATATTTATTCGATTGAGGACCTGGCACAATTGATCTTTGACCTGAAAAATGCCAACCGTCATGCGCGCATCAACGTAAAACTGGTGAGCAAGGCCGGCGTGGGTACCATCGCGGCAGGTGTTACAAAAGCAAAGGCAGATGTGGTATTGATTGCAGGTCATGACGGTGGAACCGGGGCCTCCCCGATCAGCTCCATCCGTCATGCAGGATTACCCTGGGAACTGGGCGTGGCTGAAGCACAACAAACCCTGGTTAAAAATAAACTAAGAAGCCGGGTGGTATTGCAGACCGACGGGCAGATGCGTACCGGCCGCGATATTGTTATTGCCGCTATGCTGGGCGCCGAAGAATGGGGCGTGGCCACTGCTGCATTGATCGTGGAAGGCTGTATCATGATGCGCAAATGCCATCTGAATACCTGTCCGGTTGGTGTGGCTACACAGGATCCGGAACTGCGGAAACGCTTTACCGGTAACCCCGATCACGTAGTAAATTTCTTCAAATTCCTGACAGAAGATATGCGGGAAGTAATGGCGGAACTGGGATACCGGACCGTAGAGGAAATGATCGGCCAGTCGAACGATCTTAAAGTAAGAGAGGGCATCACCCACTGGAAATACAAGAACCTGGATCTATCCCCGATCCTTTACCGCCAACAGGAAGAAGACGGTATCGGTCTTTATAATGCGGAAGAGCAGGATCACGGTATCAAATCCGTGCTGGACTGGAAGTTTGTAGAAGCTGCCAGGCCTGCTATCGAAAACGGAACGGCTGTAAAAGCAGCATTTGATATCGTAAATACCGACCGGGCGGCAGGAACCATCCTTTCGCACGAGATCACTAAGAAATACCGTTCGGAAGGATTGCCGGAAGATACCGTGCACCTGAAACTGAAAGGAACGGCCGGACAAAGCTTTGGTGCATTCTGTAATAAAGGGATTACACTGGAACTGGAAGGAGATGCCAACGACTACTTTGGTAAAGGATTAAGCGGTGCCAAGCTTATCACCTATCCCGATGCCAAGGCTGGTTTTGTAGCGGAAGAGAACAGCATCATCGGTAACGTAGCATTTTATGGAGCTACCAGCGGTGAAGGCTTTATCCGCGGAAAAGCGGGTGAGCGTTTTGCCGTGCGTAATTCCGGCGCCACCGTTGTGGTAGAAGGCGTTGGTGATCATGGCTGCGAATATATGACCGGAGGAAAGGCGATTATCCTGGGCAATACCGGACGGAACTTTGCGGCCGGTATGAGTGGCGGTATCGCTTATGTGTATGATGCCAGTCAGAAATTTGCAGACAATTGCAATAAGGAAATGGTGGAACTGGATCCGGTTAATGATGGGGATGCACAATTCCTGAACCAGTATATTTCTAAACATTACCAGTATACCAACAGCCCGGTAGCCAAGTTCATCCTCGATGATTTTGAAAACCAGCTGAAGAACTTTGTAAAAGTATTCCCCTCCGAATACAAGAAAGTATTACTGGCAAAAGAAGAGCAAAAGCAATTGGCATAATCGTAGAAATTTAAAATCTCAAATCTCAAATTGAATGGGTAAACCAACAGGATTTTTAGAGTTTTCCAGAGAAACTCCCCAAAAGAAAACAGTAACAGAACGTGTTCAGCATTATAAAGAATTCGTAACATTATTTCCGGAAGAGCAACTGAATAACCAGGCCGCAAGATGTATGGATTGCGGAGTACCTTTTTGTCACAGCGGCTGCCCCCTGGGAAATGTGATCCCGGAGTTTAATGATGCTGTTTATCGCAAAGAATATAAGGAAGCATATGATATTCTGAGTTCCACTAACAATTTCCCGGAGTTTACGGGAAGAATTTGTCCTGCACCTTGCGAGTCTGCCTGTGTGCTGGGCATCAACCAGCCTCCTATCGCAATTGAAGAGATCGAAAAGCATATTATTGAAATCGCCTTTGAAAAAGGATTCGTTTCCAAAAAAGGGCCTAATATCCGTACGGGTAAAAAAGTAGCCGTTGTTGGCAGCGGTCCTTCCGGCCTTGCTGCTGCAGCGCAGCTCAACTATGCGGGTCATTCGGTAACGGTTTTCGAGCGGGACGAAAAACCAGGTGGATTGCTCCGCTATGGCATCCCCGACTTCAAGCTGGAAAAATGGGTGATAGACCGTCGTATCGAAGTGATGCAGGAAGAAGGAGTGGAATTCCGTTGCCATGCGAACGTAGGCAAGAACATCAGTATCCATGACCTGCTGCGCAACTATGATGCAGTAGTACTTTGCGGAGGCAGCACCGTTCCCCGTAACCTGCCCATCCCGGGTCGGGAACTAAACGGTGTTCACTTTGCGATGGATTTCCTGAAACAGAATAATAAACGCGTTGATGGCAAGGATTTCCTGGCACACCAGGATATCGAAAGCAATATCTTAACAGAAGAAGTACTGGCCACCGGTAAAAACGTGGTGGTGATTGGCGGTGGTGATACCGGAAGCGACTGCGTAGGTACCAGCAACCGGCATAAAGCCGCTTCTGTAACTCAGTTTGAATTATTACCGATGCCTCCGAAAGAGCGTACAGAAGCCATGCCCTGGCCTTCCTACCCCATGCTGCTGAAAACAACCACCAGTCATGAAGAAGGCGCCAACCGGCACTGGTCTATTGCCACCAAAGCATTTAAAGGCGACGAGAACGGCAACCTGAAATCCCTTGTGGTAGTAGACCTGGAATGGAAGACACCCGAGCCCGGAAAGCCGGCCCAGTTTACCGAAGTACCCGGTTCGGAACGTGACATGCCCTGCGAACTGGCTTTGCTGGCGATGGGCTTTGTACATCCTCAATACCAGGGGCTTCTTGAAGCGCTGGATGTTGAACTCGACAACCGGGGTAATGTAAAAGCATCAGAGCAGGAATATAAAACCAATATCCCGAAAGTATTCACCGCCGGTGATATGCGCCGGGGCCAGAGCCTGGTGGTATGGGCCATCAGTGAGGGCCGCGAATGCGCGCGGAAAGTGGATGAGTTCCTGATGGGACATTCCATACTGGAAGCCAAGGAACAATCGGTGCTGATGTCTTTCGAATAAAGGCCGGAATTACAAGCAAGAAAAATAATTTAATTTATGAAAGCTGTCTCATTCAATTGAGGCAGCTTTTTTTAGGGCCCTACCGGCCACTGAGATTCTGAGCCACTGAAAAATTGTAATGCCGGTTACAAAACGGAGATACAGAACAGCAGGGTAACCGGATGAAGCATCAGGGGCACGGGGCATTTACGCCTTCACATGTCCGGGGCAATGGTCATTCATGTTGGTTTAAAAGGCTTTTGCGCCTCTGTGGCTACTACATATACGCAATAAAAAAACCCTTCCCAAACGGGAAGGGTTTATATCTGTTATAGCAAAAAGTTACTATTTTTTGCGAAGATTTGGATGCGGAGGAGCAACAGTGTTCGGTCCGTCTTCACCCGGTGCAGCTGCACGGATATCTACGGAATTGCAATCTCCACCTTCCTGACCAGAAGAGAAGATGAAACGATCTCCACTGATACCTTCTTTTTCCTGCAAGTGAGTGATCACTTTATTTACGTGATCCCAGCTTAATTGCTGTTGTTTTTTAGTAGCAGCGCAATAGCCAACTACAACCACTTTACAGTTTGGATTAGCTCTCAGTTTAGAAGCTACAGTAGCTAAAGAAGCAGCAGCATCAGCAGAAAGCGTGTTAGAGTTTGCTTTGAAGGTTACGCTTGGTAAAGCACCCAGTAAAGTAGCGCAATCATCAGCGGGTTTAACACCACAACCTTCTGGACAAGGACATTTACCAACTCCATCAGCATCTACCGGCTGGCAGTAAGTAGGAGTGATCAGTTCTTTGTCTTTACAATCAGGAACACCATCACCATCAGTATCGCGGCTTACACCATGTGTATCAACCGGGCAACCAGCAGGTGTTTGCTCTTGGTCAAATTGGTCAGTAACACCATCGCCATCTGCATCAGGCAGTACGATTTCAGGTACACGACGCAGTTCGCCGTAAGCATAGTTCAACGGGTTCAACCAGTACAGAGGCTCTACTCTTCTGGATTTGTTACCCAGGTTAAAGTTCAGACCTACAGTCAGGTAGTTAAAGAAATCTTTATCGGGGCTCAGAGAAGGCTGCTCTGCCCAACGCTGACCGTCTAACAGATCAGAAGCGTGCATGTTGTAGATCACGCGATCTTCAATAGCCAGGTTAACACGGGGAGACAGTCTGAAAGCGATACCAGCACCTGCAGTAGCAGAAGGAGTGATATAACCTGCAAACATTTTGCTCCATTTAACGCTAGGATCTCTTTCAGCAGCAGACTCATAAGAATCATCTAACATGTCTTTAGCTGCTTTCAATGCATCTTTCCGGTTTACGTTGTCCTGGGTTCCAGGATCAGGAAAGCTGTACTTGCTGGAGCCGTTCATAGCATTAACTGTTGTGCGGAAGGTGTTTACACCAACACCCGCCAAAGCATAGATGGTAGCACCAGTCTGCGCTTTATAGAAACGGATGTTTCCTAAATTGAATAATGCCTGTAAAGACAGATCCTGAGCAACTGTTTTGTAGTTGTAATCTACCGGAGCACCTGCATAACCAGCAGCGATCCAGGGATTGTCAGAAGGAGCTTTTGAATACCCTGTAGAAGGTCTCCAGTTCAGCCCTTTAGCAACGCCATAAACATACTCAAGTCTTAACGACATTACGTGACCTAAGGATTTGCGGATATGTCCGCCAAATCCAAAAGAGTTACCCATACGGGCACTAACATCACCATTTACTAAGAAAGATCCACCTTTGATACCGAGTTCCCACATGTCTTTAGGTTTAGCGGGATAATCGCTTGTACCAACCATAAAGTCATTATGCTGCTGCAGTCTTTTACCAGAATAGTAATTGGAGTCTGTAACAGAATAAGTACCGTACAACGGGTGAGGCGCGGTGTACGGATGCGAAGGGCTTACCTGAGAAAACCCTGTAGACGCAATAAGGCAGCCTAGGCCTGCCAATAATGTGTACTTTTTGCTTGTCATAACTAAGGATTAAGATTTAAAAACGATTTCCTAAAATGAATAGCAAATTTAAAGCCATTTCTTATATAAACAAATTTTTAACCAAAAAAAATAATAAAAAAATCGACCTTTCTTGTTTATTTTCAATTAAAAATGAGTAAATTAAATCACCCTCATTTGACGGATTTACTCTTATTTTGCCGTAATATTATGCATTGACAATGAAGCTTCCCACTTCCCTCATAAAAGTTGAATTAGAGAACTTCGAACAGCGGTTTAATGCCGCCGTAAAGAGCAATACGCCCCTTTTGGACCGGATTATGCGGTATATCGTCAAAAGGAAGGGTAAACAATTACGGCCCATGTTTGTTTTCCTGTCCGCCAAAATGTTCAGTCCCACCACTGAAGCCACTTACCGAGCGGCCTCCCTGGTGGAGATCCTCCATACGGGCTCCCTGGTGCACGATGATGTGGTAGACGACTCTTATGAACGCAGAGGCTTCTTTTCTACCTATGCACTCTGGAAAAACAAGGCCTCCGTTCTGGTAGGAGACTATCTTTTTGCCACCGGGCTCCTTCTTTCACTGGAGCACGGCGACCACCGGATGCTCCGGATCATGTCCGACGCTATCCAGAAAATGGCCGAAGGTGAGCTGCTGCAGCTCGAAAAAGCACGGTCGTTAAACCTTAAAGAAGCCATTTACTACGAAATTATTAAAAATAAAACCGCCTCCCTCCTCGCATCCGCCTGCAGCGCGGGCGCCTGGTCGGTGACCGAAAACGAGGAGGCCACGGAAAAAGCCCGTCTTTTTGGTGAAAAAACCGGAATTGCCTTCCAGATCAAAGACGATCTTTTCGATTATGCCAGCGAGGACGTGGGCAAACCAACCGGCAACGACATTAAGGAAAAGAAAATGACCCTGCCGCTGATTTATACCCTCAATAACACAGATAAGGCTACAAAGCAAAAAATCATTAATATTGTAAAGAACAATAACAACGACCGTCAAAAAGTACAATGGGTGCTCCAGATGGTTAAGGATACCGGTGGTATCCGGTACGCTGCTGAAAAAATGAATGCGTATAAGAACGAAGCGCTGGAAATTTTAGCTACCTGTCCGGACAATGAATACCGCCGGGGCCTGGAAGACCTTGTTCATTATGTAACCGAAAGAAAATACTAAAAGATCGCCTGCGATCAACCGACCTGCCCCGCAATGGAGAAACGATGGAACATACTGCAGCCTGATCCTGATGCCGTAACTGCTTTACAAAACACATTAAAGATCAATCGTGTTCTTTGTAAGATCCTGGTGCAGCGCGGAATCCGGACCTTTGAAGAAGCAAAGCTTTTTTTTCGGCCTCAGATCCAGCAATTGCATAGCCCCTGGCTGATGAAGGATATGGATAAAGCAGTGGAACGGATACTGGCAGCCTTCCGGAACAATGAAAAGATCCTGGTATTTGGGGATTATGATGTGGATGGAACTACATCCGTTGCAGCCATGTACCGCTTTTTGAAGACACAGCATCACCCTGTGGATTTCTATATCCCGCACCGGTACCGGGAAGGATATGGTATAAGTAAAGCGGGTATTGACTTTGCAAAAGCAAACGGTTTTTCCCTGATCGTTGCGCTGGACTGCGGCATCAAATCTGTTGACCTGGTACAGTATGCCCGTACCCTCCAGATCGATTTTGTGATCTGCGACCACCATTTGCCCGATACTATTTTACCGGATGCGGCGGCCATCCTGAACCCGAAACAACCGGACTGTGCCTATCCTTATAAAGAGCTTTGCGGCTGTGGTGTGGGGTATAAGCTCATTACTGCCCTTTGTGAGAAGCTGGCATTACCGGAGGCATTCCCCTACCAGTACCTGGACCTGGTGGCCACCGCTATTGCAGCGGATATTGTTCCCATCACCGGCGAAAACAGGATCCTGGCGTACTACGGATTGCAGCAGGTAAACAAGGAACCCAATGCCGGCATCCGGGCGCTTGCATATTTGAGCGGAACCCGTTTGCCCCTTTACATACACAACCTCGTGTTTATGATTGCCCCCAGGGTAAACGCAGCAGGAAGGATGGACGATGCCCGGAAGGCCGTTCAGCTTTTTGTAGCCGCTTCTTACAAGGAAGCCCTGGAATATGCCGAATTATTGCACAGTGATAACAGCGAACGTAAAGAAGCCGACTCCAGCATCACTGAAGAGGCCCTGGAAATTATCGTACAAAACACCACCTGGAGCACCCGAAAATCGACGGTAGTATATCAGCCACACTGGCATAAAGGCGTGGTAGGCATTGTGGCCTCCCGGCTGATCGAACATCACTACCGCCCAACAGTGGTGTTAACGGAAAGCGGCGATTATGCCGCCGGAAGCGCCCGGAGTGTTCCCGGATTTAACCTGTACGAAGCCATTCATGCATGCCGGGAATACCTGATCGGCTATGGCGGCCACTTTGCAGCTGCGGGGCTTACCCTTAGCAAGGAAAACATCGATCTGTTCCGGGAAAAATTTGAAGCGGTGGTTGCTGCAAGTATTTCAGAAGAACTGCTGACACCGGAGATCATCATCGATGCAGAAATTTCGTTTGCCGATATTTCCCCCGCTTTTTTTAATATCCTCCGCCAAATGGAACCTTTTGGTCCCGGAAATATGAGTCCCCTGTTTTTGGCCCGGGGAGTACGCGACACGGGCTTTAGCCGCATTGTAAAGGAACAGCATCTCCGGTTTGTGGTGCAGCAGCAAGGAGTGCAATTAACGGGTATCGGGTTTAATATGGCAGCAAAATTCCCCATTTTGTCCGCTGGCGGGCCCTTTGACCTGGTATTCAAAATAGATGAAAATGAATGGCAGGGCAAGAAAAGCCTGCAATTAAGGGTGGAAGATATCAGAGTTGCGGGCTAATATTCTTCAAGACTTGGAGTATCGAAGAACAGAATACAGATCTAAAATATTCATATTCAATGCCGAAGGGCTGCCCTGCAAAGCCGGAAACCCTTTGCTGCAGCCGGAAAATAAGGGCAGCGCAAAGATTGCAGGCGGGCAGGGAACCGGGGCCCATAGCATTCCTGCAGTCCACAGCCCCTAAAAAATCCACCCGGCTAGCGGCCGGCAGCCGTAAGCAATCAGAAAATCCTTATCTTTGCAGCCCCTTAGGATATCCTGAGGCTTATTTATTTATTTTTTTAAAAACAATTTGGGTAATGAACAATTATGAATTGATGGTGATTTTTACCCCGGTTTTAAGCGAAGACGAGTTTAAAGCTGCTCAGAAGAAATTTGCCGGTATGGTAACTGAAGCAGGTGGCTCTATCGTACATGAAAACCCATGGGGACTGAAATCACTGGCGTATCCGATCCAGAAAAAAACCACAGGCTTGTACTGGGTTCTGGAATACAGCGCGCCATCCGACTTCAATGAGAAGCTGAAAATCCAGCTTCTGCGTGACGAGGCCGTTCTTCGTCACCTCTGCACTAAACTCGATAAATTCGCCGTTGAGTATAATGCAAAAAAGAACAGTGGCGTTAAAACAGGAACCGAAAAAGCAGTGGAGGCTTAATTTATGGCAAAGAATGAAATCAAATATCTGACGGCCATTAAAACCGACAAACGTGTTAAAAAGTTTTGTCGTTTTAAAAAGTATGGCATCCGCTACGTTGACTACAAAGACGTGGAATTCCTGAAAAAATTCCTGAACGAGCAGGGTAAATTGTTACCACGCCGCTTAACCGGAAACAGCCTGAAATTTCAGCGCCGGGTTTCTGATGCGGTGAAAAAAGCCCGTCAAATGGCGTTGTTACCTTACGTAACCGATCTTTTAAAATAGACCCATCGTGAACAGACAATCGTCAATTGGCCGTTGTCTGTTCACGATTCATTGTAATTAGTAACCATCCCTAATGGCGCCGGCGGCGCCAGACAGTCACAATCATCGATTGGGCTCCGGGAACTAAAACCCGCCTGCGGTGGCAGGCAACAAATACCATGGAAGTAATTCTGATCCAGGATGTGGATAATTTAGGCGCTGCCAACGAGGTAGTAAGTGTTAAAAACGGGTATGCCCGTAACTACCTGATCCCCCGCAAAATGGCTGTTGAAAACAGCAACAGCAATAAAAAACAGCTGGAGGAGCGTTTGAAACAGGCACGCAAAAAAGAAGAAGCTATGCTGGCTGAAATTAACAGCGTTATTGCAAAACTGAGTGCGGGTCCATTAAAACTGGGCGCCAAAACAGGAACCAGCGGCAAAATCTTCGGAAGCGTAACCAACCTGCAGCTGAGCCGGGCAATCCGCGAGCAAAAAGGTTACGAAATTGACCGTAAAAAGATCCATATCACGGAAGATATTAAGGAACTGGGATCTTATAAAGCAAGCATCGATTTCGGCGGCGGTCACAGCACCGAGGTTGAATTCGAAGTGGTTGCAGAGTAATCCCTGTTGCTGATTTTTTTTAGAAAACACGCCTTTCCGGTGTGTTTTTTTTGTTATTTCTATTAAAAAAAAATTGGGCTGCCAAAAAATTAGTCTATATTTGATATAGATTACATAGTGTTCTTTCAGTAAAAAGCTTCAGAATATTTTTAATGTTCATTGAATTTGGTACTGTTTTAGCACTCTATTATTTTTTTAAATTCAAATAAAATGAACATTTACGTAGGAAACCTAAGCTGGAACCTGAAAGACCAGGACTTACAGAATTTATTCGCTCCTTATGGGGAAGTAACCTCTGCCAAAATCGTATCTGACAAATTCACAAACCGCAGCAAAGGCTTTGGTTTCGTAGAAATGGCCAGCGATGATGAAGCAAAAGCAGCTATCGAAGCTTTAAACGGCACTGAAGTAGACGGCCGTAACATCGTTGTAAACGAAAGCCGTCCGAAAGAAGGCGGTTCCGGCGGCGGCGGTGGCTATAAGAAAAGAAGCTTTGGCCAAAGCGGCGGCGGATACAACAAAGGTGGCGGCGGATACCGCGATCGTTATTAATGCTATCTTGCAATAGATATAAAAGCTCCCTTTACGGGAGCTTTTTTTATTGTGCCTGTTCTGCGATATTTAAAGTATTGAAGAGCGGGCATCATAAACGCATAAAAAAACGGCGACCTTACCGGTCGCCGTTTGCTATTACAAGGTTAATGGAATCTTAGAACCAACTGCCGATATAGGCCTCGTTTACGGTATCCTTCCGGTTAGCCAGGCGGTTTCTCCGGCGGGCCACTTTTCTTCTTTGCCGGAACATGGTGTAGAACATCAGCGGAATAAACAAAAAGATTGCCGGGGGAATTCCCAGGAAGGAAATCCACTTACCGCCGAAACTATTCCGCATAGGCCGTTTAAGCCGCTCTGCGATCAGGTACATACTCGGTACCATTACCAGGGTCATAAAGAATGCAAAAGCCAACCCGAAGATAATCGTCCAGGAAAGCGGCTTCCAGAACATCACATTGTCGCCTCCAAAGAAGATCTTCGGATTGAGTTCGGAGAACATGGTCACAAAGTTGATGTTAAACCCTACCGCCAGCGGTATCAGCGCCATAATAGCGGCCAGGGCGGTTAACAACACGGGAATGATCCGCGTTTTACCGGCCTGTATCACGGCATCACGGGTTTTAAGACCACGTGCCCGGAGCTCGTCGGCAAACTCAATTACAAGGATCCCGTTCTTGATTACGATACCGGCCAATCCAAGAATACCAACTCCGGTCATTACCACCGACACCGCCATACCGGTTAAGGTGAAGCCCAGCAACACCCCGATGATACTAAACACGATTTCAGTGAGGATGATCACCGATTTGCTCATCGAGTTAAACTGCCATACCAATATCAGCAGGATCAGCCCCAGGGCGATCATCAGCGCTCGTCCCAGGAAGGCACCAGTTTCTGCCTGTTGCTCCCCTTCTCCCGTTTGTTTAATGGTTACATCATCGCCGGTTGCATGAAAGTTATCGATCGCCGATTTGATCTGCGCATTTACCGCAGTGGGCGTATATCCTTCAGCTTCCAGTACATTGCTGCGAAGGGTGATCATCCGCTTCTGGTTCTTGCGTTGTACGCTTCCCAGGGTATTGGTATAATCCACATCTACCACCGAACTGATCGGTACGCTTTTTACCTTGCCGGTAGCCATATCGCGGAATACAACGTTCATGTTCAACAGATCCGTAAGGTTCTTGCGTTGCAGCTCTGTATTCCGTACATAGATTTTGTATTCATCTTTCCCGTTCTTGATCTTGCTGGCTTCATTACCAAATAAAGCGGTACGGATCTGCATTCCGATCTGACCTGAAGACACGCCTTCACTCAATGCCCGTTCGCGGTTCACTTTCAGGGTCACTTCGGGGCTACTCAGGTCCACGTCCATTTTCAGCTCTTCCACGCCCGGGATCTGAAGACTGTCCAGGTAATTCTTCAGGCTTACCGCCGTTGGGATCAGGTTGTCAAATTCTTCACTGGCCACTTCAATATTGATCGGAGGATCGGTAGGCGGACCATTTTTTTCCTGCTCCACAGAAATTTCCGCACCGGGTATGTTCTTGATCGCCTGGCGCACCTTGGTGAGATACGGCGCGGTACTTACCCCATGCCGTTTTTCAAACTCTACGAAGGAAACCTGGATCCGTCCCAGGTTGCTGCGGGTACTTCTGTCACCACTGTTAGGATCCGCCGCACCCACCGCTACGTTGGCGATCACGCTTTCCACCACGGGGTTTTTCTTTCCCTTGGCCTGATCTATATCCAGTGCCTGGTTTACCTTGGCCTCCAGGCTGCGGGTTATAGAGTCGGTATATTTTACATCCGTGCCGCTGGGCATCTTCAGGTATACATAAATAAAGTTGGGATCCGAAGACGGGAAGAAAACGATCTTGGTGCGACCGGCTCCGGCTGAGGCACCAAACATCATAAAGGATACCACCAGCAAGCCAAAGGCGCCTACCAGCAGCCATACCGGCCTCCAGCCCTTTAATGCCCAATTCAAAAGGTCTTCATAATGGCCCATGATCCAGGGCAGGGCTTTGTTCTGAAATTTATGGATCCAGTCATCGAAGAAATAGGTATGCAGCACCGTCAATAATGCCATGAACAGGGACAGGTTCCCGATAAAGAAGGCGAGGCTGCCTTTTCCCATGGGTATGCCGATCAGGTCGAATAAGACGCCGATGATGATCATAACCACGAAAGGCCGGGAGCGGAATACATCCGATTTCTTTTTATGCTCAGGGTTCTCCGGATGGTTCATAAAGTCTACCGCAAAAACCGGGTTCATCAGGAACGCCACAAATAAGGAGGCGGCCAATGTAAAGATCAGCATCAGGGGCAGATAGATCATAAACTTACCAATGATCCCCGGCCAGAACAAGAGCGGCACAAAGGGCGCCAGTGTGGTCAGCGTTCCGGCCAGTACCGGTACAAACACCTCCCCGGCGGCCATCATGGAGGCCCGTTGCGGACTTATTTTACCCTTGGCTTCCGTAAAGATCCGATGCGTATTTTCAATTACCACGATGGCATCATCCACAATAATTCCCAACCCAAACAACAGCGCAAAAAGCACCATGAAGTTGAGCGTGATATTGGTGCCGATGAAGGCCTCTCCAACCGGTATGAACATGAACGCCACAAACATACTCAGCGGCACGCTCAGAGCCACAAAGAAGGCATTGGTAAGCCCCATAAAGAACATCAGGATGATCAATACCAGTATGAACCCGATCACGATGGAGTTCACCAGGTCGTTAAACGAGGTCCTTGTAGAAATGCTCTGATCTCCGGTAATGGTCACATTCAGGTTTTTCGGGAATACCGATTCTTTCATTTCCTCACCAATGGCCTTTACGGCATCGCTGGTTTCAATGAGGTTTTCCCCGCTGCGTTTTACAATATTTAAGGTCAATACCGTTTTTCCGTCCAAACGGGCATAGCTGTCCGTTTCCTTGATGGTATCCTTAATCGTAGCGATATTTTTCAGGTAGATCGGGTTGCCGGTATTGTTCCGCACAATTACTTCTTCAATATCCCTTGCGGTTTTAAACTGTCCTTTCAACTGCAGGTTCCGGCGCATATTGCCTACTTCCAGCAAGCCGCCGGAAATGTCCATGTTTTCATACTTCACTGCGTTGGCAATATCATCGAAGGTAATACCGGCCGCCTGCATTTTTGCATTGTCCACATTGATCTGGAACTCACGTTCCGGCGCGCCCACCAGGTCTACCCGGGTGATCTGCGGCAATTCTTCAATGCGATCCTTCATTTTATCCGCATATTCTTTTAACCGTACGCGGTCAATATCACCGCTCAGGTTCACGTACATGATGGGCATTTCAGACATGCTCACTTCCAGTGCGGTGGGCTCCTGGGTAAGATCGGTTGGCAGGTCCTGCCGGGCCTTATCGATGGCATCTTTTACTTTCTGCAAGGCCACTTCCACCTTTTCATCCGAGCCAAACTCGATCATAATGGCGGAATAATCCTGGAACGAGCTGCTGGTGATCTTTGTTACCTTTACACCCGTCATTCCCTTCAGCTGTTTTTCAATAGGCTGTGTTACCAGGTTCTCAATGTCCCTGGGAGAGTTTCCCACATAGATGGTAGATACGTATACATTGGGGATGACCACGTCCGGGAAGCTTTCCTTTGGAGTAGCTACAAATTTGTATACACCAAACAGCGAAACCATTAATATCAGTAAGTACACCGTGGTGCGGTTCTTTACCGCCCAGCTGGTAAGGAAAAACTCCTTGAACTTTCCCGTAAAATTTTCTAAAGCACTCATAAACTTAAATTATTTGTAACAATGCCGGATGCATTCCTTACTGAATATTATTTTGAAGCCTGGGCCTGGGTGGTTACTACCTGCCCGTCGTATAAACTCTGGAACCCTTCGGTGATCAGCTGATCCCCATCGGCCAGTCCGGATTTGATCTCCAGTTTATCGCGGTACAGTTCACCCACTACTACTCTTTTTTTACGGGCCACCAGGTTATTACCTTCTTTTACCGCTACCAGTACAAATTTTCCTTCTTCATCGCTTTGCAGGGTATTTACCGGTACGGTAATGGCATCATTTGAGCTGTAATCCTGGATCTGTACTTTTGCCAGCTGATTGGCCCGGATGGACGGATCCTGCGGTACTGCTGCCTCTACATAAAAAGAGCGCGTTGTAGGATCGATCAGTTTGCTAACCACACTTGCCTTGGCTGCAATTTCTTTGTTACCGGCATCGGGCAAGGTAATCTTCAGCGGACTGCCCACCTTGATGCGATCAATATAGGTTTCTGGTACATTTACAACCAACCGTAACACCGATGTATTTACAATCGAGATCTGCGGAACGGCTCCTGCCATACCTACAAAGGCCTCGCCTACTTTTACATTTACCTGGTCAATTACCCCGCTGATATCTGCCTTTACATTGGTATAGCTCAGCTGTTCACGGGCCTGTTGTATCTGTGCCTCGGCCGCACGCAGCTGGCTGGTTAATGCATCCACGTTTGTTTTGGCCTGGATCACCTGGATCTCCGCGCCGATATTGTTTGCCCACAGGTTTTGCTGACGCTCATACGTGGTTTGCGCCAGCTTCAGCTGTGCCTTGATCTGGCCGGTTTGCTGTTCTGCCGCAATCACCTGCTGGCGTTGTACAGCATCATCCAGTTTGGCCAGTGTTTGCCCTTTGCCTACACGGTCGCCCTGCTTCACATAAATGGCCCGCACAACGCCCCCCATTCCTTTAGGTGCTACATAGGCGCTGTTCTTGGCATCGATCTTACCCTGTAAATCTATATAATGATCAAAAGCATTGCTGCCAACAGGCTGTATGCTTACAAATTTCGCCTTAACAGTATTGGGTTCCAGCTTTCCCAGCTCTGCCTCTAATTTTGCCAGTTCATCATTGTTCTTTTTCTGCTCGGCTTTTAATTTCTCAATTTTGGCTTTCAGATCGCCAGCCTTTCCCTTCTCCTTTCCGCCTCCGCAAGAGTAAAGCACCAGTGCAAAAGCAGTGATCGTTAATGTGGTTTTTAAAACGCTGTGCATAAAATATAGTATTAAATAGTTTGGATGTTAAAATTTACCAATGGCCTTCAGGAAGTCCACTTTTGCCACAACGGCATTGTACAGGGCATTGTAGTAATTGGTTTGGGCCGATTGTAACTGTACCCTTGCGTTATCAATTTCGATCTGACTGCCGGTACCCATTTCATATTTCTTCTTGGTTTGCTGGTATACGTTTTCGGCCAGTTTCATATTCTGCTTCTGGTAGTCCATATCTGCAATGGCAGATTTGAAAGAGTTTACCGAAGATTTCCGCTCCTGGTCAATCGTTAACTTAAGCGCCTCGATCTGATTTTCTGTTTGCTGCAATTTAATTTTAGCCTGTGCGATACGGGCATTTGTTGCAAAACCATTAAAAATAGGTATGCTCAGGTTAAGCGATATGGAACTCACCGGGTACCATTCTGCCGTGCCATTAAACATTTTAGAGAATCTGTTCGTTTGGGTCATATAATCCAAGGAGCCGCCAACCGAAACAGTGGGTATCTTACTGTATTTGTACCGCTGCACTTCCAGTTCACCCAGTCTTTTACCCAATAACGCCGTCTGGAAATCTTTTCGCTGGCCATAATCAAATTCTGCAACGGCCTCCACGATTCCTTCCTTCAGCTGTTCGTCCGTCAACTCATCAGTCAGTACCAATTCTTCCTGCATGGGCATTCCCATTAATACCTTTAAACCCAGGTATCCGTTACTAACCGAATTCAGCACCTGGTTTTTTTGCGATTTCAGATTGGCCAGCTGCACATCCAGTTTATCGATGTCCAGCTTTTCGGCAAATCCGTTATCATACATGATTTTGGTGTCATTCCTGTTTTTCTGCACCAGGGCCAGGTTGGAATCAATCAGCGCAACCTGTGTTTTGCTTACCACCAGTTGATAATAAACCTTGGCGATGTTCTGACGTATCTGATCAACGGTTACTTCCGAGGTCTTCGCTTTATAATCAATCAGCGTTTTCCGTGCCTGCAGGCCGGTAAACACCTGCCCGTCAAAAAGAAGCTGCGATAAAGAAACGCCGGCCATGCTGCTCCATGGTGCGGAAAAAAGCGATGCCGAAACATACGTATCCTGCTTTAAAGGAGTGGAATCGCCCGATAAAAAGTTAGGGACGCCTGCAGGAAGAAATATTTTGGAGATCTTTACGTTATCAGTAATGCCTGCCCGTCCACTGATCTGCGGATACGCATTACCCGTAACCTCCCGGTTCACCTGCTGTTGCAAACTAATATCCAGTAGGGCATTTTTCACCTGCACATTGTGCTTTTGTCCATATTCCAATGCCTGCTGCAATGTAAAATAATGGGTGCTGTCCTGCGCAATGCCAGAGCCCGCTATCATCAGCCCCATGATGGCCATTACCATCAGCCTAATCTTTTGCATCTGAATTATTTTTTGGTTTATGTTTTTTATACTTTTCGATTAATTTCAATCCCTTGGGGGTTGCCATTCCGTGCAGGAAAAAATAAAACACCTCCTGCTGTATCAGGAACATGCCCTCCTTTACCTTACTATAAAACTCCGGCATAAAGAGGATATCAATGCTTCCAACCCGGAACTGGGCAATGATATCGATATCAAAATCATCCCGGTACAGCCCTTCCTCAATCCCCCATTTTATATTGGCAACGATCACATCGTAAATGAATTCGTTCTTATAATCCAGGAACTTCCGGTAAGCCCGGGGATGATACTTCTTAAGATCGTTTATCAATACCGGGTTCATATTCCTGAACAGTTCAGAGGTTTGCTCAATGGCCAGGAATCCTTCGTGCACTGCATTGTCGGCGATCTGGTGATAGGTTTTACACTGGAGGCAATTATCAGACAGCGCCTTTTCAATTGCATCGCCTACGAGTTGATCCTTATCCGTATAATACTGGTAGATCGTCTTTTTGCTGCTTCCAACCGCGGATGCAATATCATCCATGCTTACGCTCCGGGCACCATACCGCATAAATAATTGCAATGCCTGGTTCCGGATATGCACCTTATGTTCGTTTTCGTCTTCCATGTTGCGGTGCGAAACTATGGAAACTTTTTCAACTTTTAAAGTTTCCATAGTTTTTTTCAAAAAACTTAACCGAAGTTATCATTCCGGTTATTCCGGTTACTGTGCATACCGGTGAACGGCATTTTTTTGCCGGTAAACCGCCTAAAAGCACAACTCAACCGGACTTACTGTTAAAAACTTTTATTTTTGCCGGATATCATGGCTACAGCGAAGTATAAAAAAGAAGACCGCCTGGTGAGGAAATTATTCCGCTATTTTCTCCAGGGCCTGATCATACTGGCCCCCATCACCATTACGATCTATATCCTGTACCAGCTTTTTAACTGGGTAGATAACCTGCTGCGCCCGGTAATGGTGATACCCGGATTGGGTTTTTTGACCATCATCCTGTTTATCCTGTTCATCGGCTGGATCAGCAGTTCGCTGATCATGGAAGCGGTGATCAGCTTTTTTGATCACTGGCTGGAACGCACGCCCGGCATTAAACTGCTGTATACCTCCATAAAGGATTTTTTTCGCGCCTTTGCCGGTGATAAAAAAAAGTTCACCAAACCCGTGCTGGCAAATATCTTCGACCGGGATATCTGGATCGTGGGCTTTATCACCGATGAAGAAATGACCAAATTCAATATGGGCGCCGATATGGTGGGCGTTTATGTACCCCAGGCCTATAATTTTGCCGGGCAGCTGTACATCCTGCCCCGGAACCGGGTACAACTCATTGATGCGATCACTCCCGGAGATGCCATGAAGTATACCGTAACCGGCGGTGTGGTGGAAATGGAACAGCATCCTCCTGCCCGCAGCGCGCCGGATAACACAG
Source organism: Niabella pedocola (assembly GCF_021044425.1). Lineage (GTDB taxonomy): Bacteria > Bacteroidota > Bacteroidia > Chitinophagales > Chitinophagaceae > Niabella > Niabella pedocola. Next base: position 170,820 of record NZ_JAJNEC010000008.1, read on the forward strand.
AATCATAAACCAGCGATAACGATTATGTCAATCATCAAACCCTTTGCCGCCCTAAGACCCCAAAAAGCCCTGGCTTCCAGGGTTGCCTCCCGCCCCTATGATGTACTGAGCAGTGAAGAAGCCCGGGAAGCTGTGCGGGATAATCCTTATTCATTTCTGCATATTACAAAAGCAGAAGTGGATCTGCCGCCGGATGTGGACCTGCACAGCCCGGCAGTTTATGAAAAAGCAAAAGCAAACCTGTCTGCCTTTCAACAACAGGGCATCCTGTTCCGCGAGGCTACCGCCTGTTATTATATTTACCAGCTGGTAATGGATGGCCGCAGTCAAACCGGACTGGTGGCTGCATCCGCCGTATCGGATTATGAAAACGGCCGCATCAAAAAGCACGAGTTCACCCGCCCGGAAAAGGAACAGGACCGCATCGATCATATGAAGTTCATCAACGCCCAAACAGGCAAAGTATTTCTTGCCTATGCCAACGTAACGGAGCTGGATGTACTGATCAGCAACTGGAAAAACGAGCACCAGCCGGAATATGATTTTGTAGCAGCCGATGGTATCCGCCATACGGTGTGGGTGGTAAACGCCGCACCGGTAATAGAACAGATCACAACACTGTTCCGGGAACAGGTTCCCGCTACCTATATCGCCGACGGGCACCACCGCGCCGCTTCTGCCGCAAAAGTGCACCAGGCCCTGCCGGCAAGCAGCGAGGCCGCATATTTTCTTACCGTTATTTTTCCTGCGGCGGAACTGACCATCCTGGATTATAACCGGGTGGTAACAGACCTCAACGGGCACACAACCGGGGAGTTTATTGCTGCCCTGCATGAAGATTTTGAGATCACCGCTTCTGAAACTGCGGTAAAACCAGCTCAGCTGCATGAATTCGGAATGTACCTGGAAGGCAAATGGTACCTGCTGCGAAGCCGGCCCGGCTCCTATACAGAAGATCCGATCGGCATCCTGGACGTATCGATCCTGGCCGAAAACATCCTGGATAAGCTGCTTGATATAAAGGATCAGCGTACCGACCGGCGTATCGATTTTGTAGGCGGGATCCGGGGAATCGGGGAACTTGAAAAACGAGTGAACAGCGGGGAAATGAAAGTAGCCTTCAGCCTCTACCCCGTTACCATCCAGCAATTATTTGAAATTGCTGATAGCGGGAACGTAATGCCACCCAAAAGTACCTGGTTCGAACCCAAGCTGAGGGATGGATTGATGACGCATTTGTTGTAATCGTTTCAGGGTTGACGTTTAAGGTGCAGATCCAGCTGAGCCGGTATGCAACAGCACCATCCGGAATAACCGTTCGAACAGATCAACATGTACAGAAGGCTCACACACCATCCGGAAGTTTACGTATTTTTAATACCCCTGGGAATTGAACGCGAACTAAACACTTTATTGAAACAAACTGCAAAATGGAACAGATCACAGACAAGCAACCTATGCTAAAACCCAGGAACACTTCTATTGCTTTTTTCCTTTCCCTGTTGTTTCCCGGGCTCGGGCAGATTTATAACGGGCAACCCAAAAAAGGATTTTTTTTCTTTGGCCTGCAGCTGCTTATTCCCTTCCTGTTTGGCATTACCGGGTGGCCGCTTTTTTTTTATGGGCTCCTGCTTTTGGTGGTCATTGTCCTGGGATTAAGAATCTATATTATTCTTGATAGTGTAAAGCACGCCCGGCGCCAGAAAGCGTACATGCTGAAACCATATAATACCTGGTATTGCTATCTGGCATTTATAGCTGCCGCCTCTATCACATTCCATTTTTATGACATCAGCGCCGTTATTGGGATACAGAGTTTTAAAATCCCCTCCGATCCCAATGAACCGACCGTCCGGCGGGGAGATTTTATTGTAGTGGATGCAAACGCATACAAAAATAGGCCTCCGGATTATGGGGATATCATCGTTTTTACACATGCAGATGGTCAGAAGTATACATACCGCATTGTTGGATTACCCAATGACAAGCTAACGTTAAAAGGAAATATTGTAACCGTAAATGGAAGGTCCGGCAAAACAGCTTATATGAAAGATGCCTGGTTTAACGGCATACCGGTTATTGAAACAGAAGAAACACTTCCTAACGGCCATAAACATCAGCTTTACTTGCTTAAAGAGCCGTCGGATACCGGCATGCCAGATATCGCCAATATCACCGTTCCTCCCGACAGTTATTATGTTTTAGGCGATAACCGCGACTATGCGGCAGACAGCAGATACAAAGGATTTGTAAAACGAACGAGTATTAAGGGACGGATCATTTACAGTTACTGGGGAAAAGATGCAACAAGAATCAATCTGGACTTTAGAAAAATATAATGCCTGTGTATACGCTCATGAAACCGCACCTGTTCCTGTTACTATTATTTACCTGCAGCTGTCTGGCACAACAAAAGAGAAAAGCGATTAAGCCCAATCATTCCCCGAAAATGGTGAATCATATACCGAATAGCACGCTACCAGATGTTGAAATAGTGGAAACATTTACAGACAGTATAAACGTCGGAGAAAAGGGCCGTAACAGCATTCGCATTATTAAATACCGTGTTTTTGACGATACGTACCTGATCATCAAATTTTATATAAAACAGGCAGGACAATGGCTGCTTCAAAACACGTATCAATATGAAACAAATGCATCAATGGGATTGCAGCCAGACATCCGCGATTTTAATAATGATCAGCTGAATGACATCACCATTATTGCTGCTACCGCTGCCAGGGGGGCTAACGAAGTCAGGAGGCTCTTTATTTATGATGCGCAGGCAAAACAATTGGTGTCCATAGTCAACGCTGAAGACTATCCCAATATGCGCTATAATCCTGAACTTGATTGTATCGATGCTTTCCTGGTACACGGCGGATCGTCAACCATATTTGCAAAAATCAAAGGCGATAGTCTGAAAACATTTGCAAGTGTTCATAATGACCTTTACAGAACGGTATATAAAATCGATGCGGATGGCAATGAACAGTTGATCAGAAAAGACACCATAATAACCCCTGATGATATCTACATCCGGTATAAAAACTTCGATCCTTTAAGAGAATATTAAAAAATAAAAGCAGGCTACTACCACCCTTTACGCTATTTTTACGTCCTGTAAGAGCGCTTTCGGCTTATTTTTTGCTAAATAAGCCAGAAAGCAATAAAATACACTGTTTATCAGTTACTTAAAATATCGAAAATGAAGCAAATCTTTACCGCGGGCCTTTTTTTAATGGGAACCGTTATGGCATTCGGGCAGGATCAGATTGCGAGCATGCGCGAAAATGCACGGAAATTTATGATGGCTGGCGATATGGAAAACGCCCTCCTGGTGTTGAATAAAGCAGCACAGACAGACAAGAACAATATTGAAGTTCAAAAAGACCTGGCACTGGCCTATTATTACAAAAAGGACTATGCCAAAGGGCTGGAAATCATCAAACCCCTGGTGGTTTCCGAAAGCGCTGATGTAGCTACCTACCAGCTTGCCGGTACTCTTTACCGCGGAACAGATAACGGAAAAGAAGCGGAGAAGATCTACAAAACAGCCATCGAAAAATATCCCAAACAGGGGCCCCTTTACAGCGAGTACGGAGAAGTGCTGGAAGTGATGAAAAATGGCGGCGCTGCCATCAATATGTGGGAAAAGGGAATGGAAATGGCGCCCTCCTACAGCGGTAACTACTACAATGCTGCCGTGTATTATTATAAACTACCGGAAGGAAAGATCTGGTCCATCCTGTACGGAGAGATCTATGCCAATATGGAAAGCCTGAATCCTAAATCCGCCAATATCAAAAAAATGGTGCTGGACGCCTATAAGGACCTGTTCTCGGGCAATCTTTCCCAAACAGCTGCTACTACAAAAAATCCTTTTGCCAAGGCGGTTCTGGAAACATTTGGCCGCCAATCCGGCATTACAGCCCAGGGACTCACTCCCGAAACCCTGGCCATGATCCGCACCCGTTTTGTGCTGGACTGGATCAACAACTACAATAAAAAGTTCCCCTATCGCTTGTTTGAATACCATCAGCAACTGATGCGGGACGGTATTTTTGATGCCTACAACCAGTGGATGTTTGGCCCTGCAAACAATCAGTCTGCCTTTGAAACATGGGCGAACGCCAACAAGGCCGTATACGACAAGTTTACCGAGTTTCATAAATCAAGGATCTTCAAAATGCCGGCGGGGCAGGTTTACTCAAACCGGAAATAATCCTTTCCTATAATCGTATGTACAACCACTTCCTCATCGGAGTGGTTTTTTATTTGGTAGTTTTTTCTTAATTTGTATATCAGAATTTAAATAACAGCTCATGACTTTTCCCGCTTATAGGTTGTTTGATGCGATTGCCCACCAGTTGAAGCATTTTCCCAAACCCGACATGCTAACTGCCAAAATCAATGGCAGCTGGAGATCATTTTCTACTGAAGAGGTTAGCAATACCGTTAACCAGTTGTCGCTTGGTCTTATTGCAAAGGGCGTGCACGGAAAGGATCAATCAGCAGAAGAAAGCGACAAGATCGCCATTATCAGCCAGAACCGGCCGGAATGGGTATTTACCGATCTTGCCGTACAGCAAACGGGCGCTATCCTGATTCCGATTTACCCTACCACCAATCCGCATGAGCTTGAATATATCTTAAACGAGTCCCAGGCTAAGTTTATTTTTGTCAGCAACCGCGAGTTGCTGGAAAAGGTACAATCCGTTAAAAGCAATTTTCTCCAGGGCATTTACACCTTCGACCCTATTGAAGGCGCAACACATTATTCCGAACTTTTAACACCGGTAACGGAAACTTCAGAAAAGGAACTTTCAGCGATCCGGAACCAGTACAGTCCCAAACATACGGCCACCATTATTTATACCTCCGGTACCACCGGAACGCCCAAAGGGGTGATGCTGAGTCATGAAAATATCGTTAGCAACGTTTATTTTTCAAAGGCCAGTTTTCCGTTTGAAGATCAGCCCCAGACCAAGACCTTAAGCTTTTTGCCGCTCAATCATATTTTTGAAAAAACAATCACGTATATCTATCTTTTCAGTGGCATTGGTATTTACTATGCCGAAAGCATGGAAACCATTGCCGATAATTTAAGAGAGATCAAACCCGATGGGTTTACAACGGTTCCGCGCCTGCTGGAAAAAGTGTATGAAAAGATCATGCTTAAAGGCAAGGAACTTCGGGGAATTAAAAAGGCACTCTTTTACTGGAGCGTTAACCTGGGCACACAGTATGATAACCGGATTAATAAGGGTGCTTTTTATAACTGGAAACTCGGCATTGCCAGGAAGCTGGTATTCAGCAAATGGCGGGAGGCCCTGGGAGGCCGTATTAAATTTATCATTACCGGCGGGGCGGCAGCACCGGAAAAACTGCTACGTATTTTTAATGCCGCCGGCATCCCTGTTTTTGAAGGATACGGCCCCACCGAACATAGCCCCGTGATCTGTGTGAACCGCAAAGAAGACAACTACATCGGAACGGTTGGCCCGGCCATCGAGGGTGTACAGGTAAAACTTGCAGATGACGGGGAAATATTGGCCAAAAGCCTTTGTGTAATGCAGGGTTATTATAAGCACCCCGAATTAACCGCCGATGTAATTAAAGATGGATGGCTTTGTACCGGCGATATCGGGGAATGGATCGACAGCCGCTATCTCAAAATTACCGATCGAAAAAAAGAACTGTTCAAAACCAGCGGAGGAAAATACGTGGCTCCGCAGCCGATCGAGAACAAAATGAAGGAAAGCAAGTTCATCGAGCAGATCATGGTAGTGGGTAATGATAAAAAATTTGTGAGCGCACTCATCGTACCATCTTTCTATGCCGTTAAGGATTGGATGCAGGAGCAGAAAATAGAAGCCGGCAGCAACGAGGCCATTGTCAGCCACCCGAAGGTTCATGAATTGTTCCGCTCGGTGATCGATCATCACAATGTCAATTTCAACCATATTGAACAGATCAAGAAATTTGCGCTGCTTCCCCGGGAATGGAGTGTGGATACGGGGGAAATGACTCCCAAACTGAGTCTGAAACGGAAAGCGATCCTGGAAAAATTCAAAAAAGAGATCGACGATATTTATAGCTAACCCCATCCCTATCATCTAATCATATGCTGCGTTTACTTCCCGCTACGCAGGGTTGATGGCTTCGTTTACACAAACAATGATATCACGTTCCGGTAACCAACCTTGATTCCTGTCGTTCGTCGTTAATTGCTGCCCTTTAGCAAAAAAAAGTGCCCGGTATTCTTTTTTTTGGCAACTTTGCCTGGACCCAAAACAATAATGATACAACAACTTTTGAAAAAGCCCATGCTATTGCTGATGGGCATTTGGCTGCTTTTAACTGCAATCAATATTAACAAGGCTTTTCACGTGGATGATACGTTTCACCTGGAAGCTGCGCAGCATATCCTTAAAGATCCGCTGAGACCCATGTCTGGTATGATCCGGTGGGATAAACCGGAAGCAACGCCCATACATACGGGCAACCAACCCCCGCTGTTGTTTTATATGATTGCCGGTATGTCGCTGATTTTCGGTTTTAATGAGATCGGCCTGCACCTGCTGACAGCGCTATTTTGTTTTTTAGCACTTTACTGGTTCTACAAAGCCGCAACATTATTATATGGCTCGGACAAACCTGTTTTCCTGCTGGCGCTACTGGGGCTTTGCCCGGCCTTTGTGGTCAATCAGAATTTAATGACCGATGTGCCCGTGCTGGCATTGCTTTTAGGCGTAATCTACTATATTTCACTGGCCGGCAGAACGAATCAGACCCGGCACTACATCATTGCCATGTGCCTGCTGGCTGCAGGCTGTTTCATCAAATACACGTTCCTACCAGTATTGGCATCTATTTTTCTCCTTTTCATACTGAGAAAACAATACCGGAACCTGCGGTTTCTTTTAATACCGGCAGGTTTGCTTGTTTTGTGGTCGTTGTGGAATTACTGGGAATTCGGAGGCATTCATATCCTGGAAAGACGCACGGTACCAACATTTAGCCGCTGGGATCTGTTATGGTCTTTTTTTACCAGCCTTGGATGCATCGCTCCATTCGGATTCCTCTTATTCGATTATCTTATTAAAGGGCGGCTCAGCAACTACCTGGTATATATTATCCTGTTCCTGTTTATACAAGTCGTTTTTTTCTCGTACTATGGAACTGGGTCCGATGAGGAACAGCTGAATTTGTTTTTAGAGATCGCTTTTTTTACAAACGGACTAATCATTATTGCAGCCATTTTACGGATCGGGTACCGTTCCTTTAAACAAAAAAAATTCGCGGGCTTTGTTGCTTCAGATGATGGGTTATTGTTCCTCCTGATTCTAACCATCTCCGTGTTCATTGTATTATTGGCACCCTTTATGGCACCCCGGCACGTATTGCTGATTGTGCCGTTGATCCTATTGTTATCCGCACCTAAAATCTCCCGTTGTAAAACAGGGTTACGCGCAGTAGCGGTGTCCGTATCCCTGGTACTGAGTATCCTGCTGGGCGTTTCAGACTGGATATTTGCCGATTACTATCGCACCACCTCAGCAGGCATTATGAAAGGCATGCCGCCCAATAGTAAGGTATGGACAACCGGTGCCGGGGGATGGCAGTGGTATTCGAAAAAGGATGGAATGGTGGAATACAGCCTGGAAAATCCCCAGGCACGCCCCGGAGATTATATTGTAATTGCCACGAATACATCAAATCACCGGATCCATGCCGATCTTCCCGTGCGGCTGTTGGCAAAAATCTGGGGCGACGAAGTAACGCCCCTCACCTATTTTTCGGTGAACAAGGGATTTAGCATGTATTATACCAGTTTTGGCCGGCCTTCATGGCGGCTATCAAAAAAACCGGCCGATACGATATTCGTTTTGCAATGCATCGACCCTTCGAAAAAATAAGCAGCCCAACAGCTGCATTGTAATTCCTGAACCCTGTCTTACAGGAAGCTCCTGTAATTCCCACGCACCGGTTTATGCGGTATGACAGCGATCAATTCAACAGGGCTTATAACGAAACGTCATTGCCAAGACAGCCTCCTCGTTTTAACGGATGGTAACCTGTTGTTCCTTTAAATTCCAGCCGGCCACGGATATCGCTATATTCGAAGCTCCTTTGGGATAGGTAATCTGTATTTCTTTCCGTGCCCCGGGAAGTACGGTTATATAGTTATCGCTATAAAATGAAGGCAGCAACCGTTTGCCTGTTTGAGTATCGATCACAGAAAGACGGTTGAAAAATGCCAATGGTGCACCTTCCGGGTTTTCAAGCAGTACATCCATCCGGCCATCTGCTATCTTTTTACCCTGAATATTTACCCGGGCCGCAGGCATTTTATTCAGCCCGGTATAGTTCCCGTTTTGATCAGCTAGCCAATAAGTGTTTTCATCAATCAGTGTTTTATGCACATCCAGTAACTGTATCGTCAAAAACAGTCCTTCAGCGGCACCCATTTTTTTCAAGACCTCTTTTACAGACATGATCCGTTTTGCATTTTGTGGGATGGCTTCGCAAAAAACCTGTGTAACCAGGTGTTCTTTTCCCTCCATATCAAAGGTCTTTACCACCAGCATCAGATTATCCTTTTTATCCCAGGTGTTATTGGCGATATAAACAGCACTGTCCCCAAAACTGAACATACCATGCACTGGCTGGTTGCCGGTATGCAGCCCGTACAGGCAGGCATTGGGGTCGAGGTAATAATCATACATCTGCCCGCGCAGTGCAGTCCAGGGGTTCTGGGTTTTCCAGATGATAACGCCTGAGTACCAATCCCACTGATGACCGATGAATCCTTCCATCAGAGTGCGGTACTGATCGTAATTGACCAGCTGCGCTTTATTGGCAAAATCTTCCAGGCTTTTTGGCGTTCCATAGGCATCTATGGATTTGCCGTAACCAATGTATTTATGATAGGTCCATACCGAATCGCTCACCGCCTCCGTCCGCGTTTTTTCTGCAGGTATCACCAGGTTTTCCCCGGGAATAAACCGCCGCAATGAAGTAATATCACCCATACCCACCGATCCTATTTCCGAATTGAATGGCCAGGTGCGGTAGTTCCAGAAATAAGGCAGGGGTTGAATTCCGTAAGGCCCGTCGCCATTATTTCCCAGCGCATTGTACGACATGCTGTCGGAATTGGAGTAATCAATAAACCACCGCGTACCATCCAGTAGGGGCATTAAAGAATCTTTAAGTGCATGAAAAAGATCAGGCGCCAGCACGATCTCATTACCTCCGCACCATACTGCCAGCGAGGGATGATTGCGGATCATTTTGATCATATCGGCGGCCGACTCAATAAACAGCGGATGATCATCCGGGTAACTGCGCCGGGTCCATTGGTCATCCAACTTCTTGGGATCCATCCAGCGGCCATTGCAATCACCCGATCCCCAGAAATCCTGCATGACCAGTAGGCCATATTCGTCACAAGCTTTGTAAAATTCGGGACGCTCGGTTAATGCACCACCCCATACCCGGATCAGGTTAAGGCCCATATCCCGGTGAAAGCGTACTTCTGCATCATAGCGTTCGTTGCTGAAGCGCAGCATTTCATCCGAAACGATCCAATTGCCGCCTCTTATAAAAACCGGTTGCCCGTTTACCCGCAGCTCCATGCTCCGGGTACGGTCATTCCATTGGTTCTTTACTTCGCGGATCCCTACTTCTATATCGCGCCAGTCAGAGAGCGCATGATTGTTTTTTATAAATGAAAAAGCAGATGGGTACCGGTTTTGAGGCCCGTAGGTATTGGGCCACCAAAGCTTCGGATCCTTTATTGCCACCACCGGCAGCTGTACTTCTTTTTTTTCAAAAGGCTTTAAGGTCACCGGCAACTGCACGGTTTGATGATTGATCTCATATTTCAGGATGCCCGAAACGCTTGCAGCGCCGGCATTTTCAAGTGTGGCACGGGTATGTATGAAGGCAGGTGCCTGCGGGCCCGCAGGCTTCCGCATACCGGGTACGATCGTTTTTACAAAAGGATCCGTAATGATCACGGCCCTTGTTTTTTCGATGGTCACTTTGTCCCATATCCCCGTGTTCCGGTCACGAACCGGTTGAATCCAGTCCCAGCCTGCTACATACTGATGGGCCACATTTTTTGCAATGGTGCCATCACCGCCCTGGCCGCCATTGGGGTTACCCACGGCATCCGGCGGATACACGATCACGGCCAACCGGTTCTTTCCTGACTTGTTAAGATAGGTCGTAATATTGTAGCGCTGCCGCAGGAACATTCCTTTGAATAGCTTCTTATTTACCTTTTTCCCGTTCAGGTAAATATCGCAGCTATAATTCACACCCCGGAAATTCAGCCACACCTGGCCATCACCGGCCGGAAGGGTTTCATTAAAATCTTTGCAAAACCAGTATGTATAATACGCTTTCCCCACCTGGTAGATATCCGGAATTTTGTTATTATTCATTCCGTAGAAAGGATCAGGTACTTTTTTATTTTCCAGCAGGGTTGTTAAAACTGTTCCGGGTACGGTGGCCGGCATCCACGCGTTTACAGGATAACTGCTTTGCGATAATTGCTCCGGGGTTACCGAGAGTTCACTGGCCTTATAACACTTCCATCCGCTATTGAGCTCATACCTGTTATCCGGCCCATCCTGTGCCAGGCAACTGATATGTATTAAAAATACGAGGAGGCCCCCAACAAAGTTCTTTCCCATTGCTGAAAATTACATTAAAAGTTGATGCGAAGGGCTGCATAATTGCGCATTACACGTCGAGGGCGTCGGCGATACGATCAGCACCAAACGTCCGCTGCAGAGGTATTTAATTATTATTAATAAGGAACCGGTATTGAGCTGTTTCCCATGCTGAAATGATCAGCATGCTCACCCTCCCAGGCATACCCCCTATAATTGAAGCATCCCGCCAGCTGGCAGGATGCTTCAAACTTACGTTGATTAAACTACTCTATGAAATTTATTGACTGCTTACAGATCTGTAATCGGTTTGTACTTGGGTACCAGTGATTTCATGATAACCCAGGACAATACATAGGCGATTGCGCAAAATGTAAAAATGATCGAATAGCCGGTTTCAATATGCCCCAGGGTTTTATAATGGTCAAATAATTTGCCGCTTACCAGCGAAACAACAACACCACCGATCCCCCCGGCCATACCGCCAATACCGGTTACAGAGGCTACTGTTTTCTTGGGAAACATATCGGAAACGGTCGTAAAGATATTTGCACTCCAGGCCTGGTGCGCAGAAGCGCCTACCCCAATCAGCAATACCGGCACCCAGTAACTGATATGGCCCAATGGCTGTGCCAGCAATACCAGTAGCGGGAACAGAGCGATCAGGATCATTGCCCGCATCCGCCCGTCGTAAGCATGATATCCTTTTTTGATAAAGTACATAGGGAACCAGCCGCCGCCGATGCTGCCCACCATTGTCATGCTGTACAACACAAACAACGGAAACGCCAGGTCGGTTCCTTCCAGCCCGTACTGTGCCGCCAGGTATTTGGGCAGCCAGAACAGATAAAACCACCATACGCCATCCGTTAAAAATTTACCGATGGCAAAGGACCAGGTCTGTTTATATCCCAGCAGTTTTACCCAGCGTACTTTTGCTCCCGGAGCCGCCGTTTGATTTACGTTTGCCTCCACATCGCTTTGGATATAGGCCAGCTCTTCCTGCGATAGCCGCTTTTGCTTTTCGGGAATATCATAATAATAAAACCAGAACAGCAGCCAGAGAAAGCCAATGGCACCGATAATGATAAAGGTAGACTCCCAGCCCCAGTGCCCGGCAATCCAGGGAACGGTTAAGGGTGCAAGGATCGCGCCCAGGTTGGTTCCGGAATTAAAGATCCCCGTGGCAAAGGAGCGTTCTTTTTTGGGAAAGTATTCTGCCGTTGCTTTAATGGCAGCAGGAAAGTTACCGGCTTCTCCAAATCCCAGCACTGCACGGGCAATCATAAACCCGATGATGGAAACCGGCACCGCAGCAATGCCAAACCACCCCAGTACCGTATTGGAGGCATGCCCGATATTTACCGCTTCGGCATGCATAATGGCTCCTATCGACCAAATGATCAGGGCCCAGGCATACCCCCATTTGGTACCCAACCGGTCTACAATACGACCGGCAAATAACATGGACAATGCGTATACGAACTGGAACACTGCGGTTATATTCCCGTAATCGGTATTCGTCCATCCAAACTCCCGGGTTAATTCAGGTGCCAGTAAACTCAGCACCTGCCGGTCGAGATAATTTACGGTTGTGGCAAAGAATAATAATCCGCAGATCGTCCACCTGTATTTTCCTATGGCTTTTTGCATTACTACTTACTTTTTATTGATTGGATCGTATTTAAAACAGCGGTTGTTGATGCGGCAATAGTGGTATAGTCCTTATCCGCCATTAATTGTTTGCTCACCAGCTTGCTTCCCATACCCACTGCGCATACACCCGCCTTAAACCAGCTCTCGATACTCTCGTGCGTTGTGTCTACACCGCCGGTTGGCATAAACAGCAGCTTCGGGAAAATATCCCGGATCGTACTGAGGTATTTGGGTCCCAGCATATCGCCCGGAAAGAGTTTGATAAATTTAACACCCGCATTCTCTGCTGCTATGATCTCAGTGGGTGTCATACAACCCGGAGCATAGAACACTTCCTTTTCTGCGGCAAAAGCCGCTATTTCCGGAACAAAGCCGGGGCTTACAAAAAAGTCGGCGCCGGCTTCCAGGTAGCTTTGCGCATCCTGCAGATTCTTTACGGTACCAATTCCCAGCAGCAAGCCCGGCATTTCCGCATTGCGAACGGCCACCAGTTTCTTAAAATTGTCAAAAGCGGCTTCACCCCGGTTGGTATATTCTACAGCGCGCACACCAGCCCCATGTAATGCCCGCAGTACTTCGATACTCACGGTTTCATCTGCGTTAAAGTACAAAGGCAGCATGCCCTGCGCTATAATAATGTCGATTGTTTGTTGCACTGCCATTCTTATATTTTTATTTTCATTACTAATTTTTTAATCATGCCGTCACCGATCATCGGGGCATGCACATCGTCCGGGAAAAAGATCACAAATTGGCCGGGATGCAGCGTAAAGAACATATCCGGCGCATCTCCGTAAAACTGTACATCCTTTTCGGCGTTATAATCTCCATTGGGTACAATGCAGTCCTGCCGGGGCCTCCAGCCCATTTGCTCTACGCCGCTGATCACATACTGGATATCGATAAACCGGTTATGGCACTCGAATTTCTCCAGCGCAACCTCCGCCTTTTTACCAGCGGCTTCGGATACGATCGCTTTCACGGCATCCTCTTCCACGATATAGGTACCTGCAGGTGTATTTAAAAGGTCTGTTCGTTTTATGTAATCCAATGCTTTTTTGAACAGCGGATGTAAAGCCGCGTAATGCAATCCGTTATTTATCGTATCTATGATCATAAAATCTTTATTTAATCATTTCCCTCCACGGTCATAAAATGGTTTACCGGGATTTCAGGTATATTGTCGTTCCACTTTTTGCAGCCCTGCGTGCGGCATCCAGGATCTCCACCACGGTTACATTCACCGGCAGTTCGTACAGATCATTAACCTCCTGTTTCAGCGTTCCCTTTATTACACCCGCAAACACGGCGAACGGATCTTCAAAAGGCTCCGGCCTTGGCTCCAGGGTTTCTGTGGTTTCGGGAAGGGTTGCATCCAACCGGGTTCTTACCTTTGTACGATCTACAGCAATCGCATACCCTTTGGCACCATATACTTCCATGTCTTTACGGCTGAAAGTCCAGCTCCATGAAGCCTGGATCACGCATTGGGTTTCCGGGTACTGCAGGATGATCGTTGCTTCATCTTCTACTTTCGGATAGCGATCCGGGCGGTTTTGATGCGTGACGGCCGTAACCGATACAGGCCGCTGCCCATCCATTAACCAGGTCATCAAGTTGGCCCCGTAACAGCCAAAGTCCGTAAGGGCACCGCCACCATTCTTTACCGGGTCCGTAAGCCAGGAAACAAAATGCCGGTTCATCGCCCAAGGGCCTTCATGCCCGTCGTTTACCAGTACTTTCCGTAACCGGCCCAGTTTTCCCTCCTTGTAACAGTTTCGTACATACTGGTTGCTGGCATACCAGGAGGTTTCAAAATTGGTCAGCACTTTTATTCCATGCTGCTTTGCCAGTGCCGCTATTTCCAGTGCGTCCTTATAGCTGGTGGCCAATGGTTTTTCTACCATTACATGCATCCTGCGTGGCGCTGCCGCCCGCACTACTTCAATGTGCTCGTTCACCGGCCCAAAAGCCATTACACCAGCAGGTTTTACCTGGTCCAGCATCTGTTTCAGATCCGTATAAAAAAGAGCCGCCGGCAGCCGGTACCGCTCCCGGAATTCCCGGATACGGTCGGCATTCGTTTCATAGATGCCAACGATTTCAATATCTCCTTTCAGTTTCCGGTTATAGATCCAGTCGCTGTGTCCGTGCGTGATGCCTGCGATGGCAAGGCGTACGGGTTGCTGTGCTGCTGTTCCTCCTGCATATGAAATGCAAAGGATCAAAAGCAGGAACAACCGTTGTATCGTTTTTATTTCCTTCATGGTTCAGGTGCCTGCCGGACCGGACCGCAATGATTACCGCTGTACCCGTCCGCTGGCATCGCCCTTCATCAGCGTTTTTACGTCGCTTAATGTGGCATGGTTCAGGTCTCCGGGGATCGTATGTTTTAATGCAGAAGCCGCCACACCAAATTCTGCCGCATCGGCCATGCTCATACCGGTAACCAGTCCGTAAATCAGGCCGCTGGCAAAACTATCGCCGCTTCCTACACGGTCTACAATGCGCACATCGTATTTACGAGTATGATAAAACTCTGTGCCATCACTTACCAGCGCGCTCCAGCCGTTATCACTGGCGCTGTAGCTCTCGCGCAAAGAGGAAGCGATATATTTAAAATTGAACTTTTCTTTCATCTGACGGATCACATCCTTGTAGCCGTCCAGGTTCAGTTCTCCTTTTGTAATATCCGTGTCCGCAGCTTTAAAGCCCAAGGTGGTTTCTGCATCTTCTTCATTGCCGATGCAAACGTCCACATATTTGCAAAGCTCGGTCATTACTTCCCGGGCTTTTTCCTTACTCCACAATTTTTTACGGTAATTCAGGTCAATGCTGGTAGTAATCCCCTTTGCCTTTGCGGCCTTCAGCGCTGCTTCGGTTAAAGCCGCCGCTTTATCGCTTAGCGCCGGTGTAATACCGGTTGTATGAAACCAATCGGCCCCGTCGAGGATCTTGTCAAAATCAAACTCACTGGCATCTACTTCTGCAATAGCCGCACCAGCGCGATCGTAGATCACCTGCGATGCCCGCATGGATGCACCTGTTTCGAGGAAGTAAATACCCAGCCGGTCGCCACCTCTTGCCACAAAATCGGTATTCACCCCGTAACGGCGTAAATGATTGATAGCAGACTGGCCAATGGCATTGTCCGGAACCTTTGATACAAAATAACCGTCAAGCCCGTAATTGGAAAGGGCCACAGCTACGTTGGCTTCACCGCCCCCATAGGTAACATCAAAAGAATCCGCCTGAACAAAACGCTCAAAACCCGGAGTGGACAAGCGTAACATGATTTCGCCCAGTGTAACAACTTTCTTTGACATAATAATATTCTCTATTTTTTGTTTGTTAGAATGAAAAGATCGATCAGGCGTATCGCCATCAAAAAAAACTGAATGCCCAATATGGCTACCATTGCAAAAGGTACGTACTTCTGCCGGTATCTCGATTTGTTGTAGGGCAATAAACTCACCGGTAAACTGATCAAAAAGCCCAAAACCGGAATGCCCAACGCAAGAAACAGGAACAGGTCCTTTCTGATTCCGCTGTCACCAACCGCCCCGTCATAAAGATCTGCGAGTTGTTCATCCATTGTTGCAAGGGTAATAAAATACAAAAGGATGGTTAATAAAACAACGATCCCCAGCATTCCCAAAACGGTTGCCCGCCTGAGAAAAAAGGGACGCTCCGGCTGCGCTTCCGGAAACAGGTTTTCTGTTATATTTTGGTTGACGATCACAATACTTCTATAATAACGTAGCAATCGGTGCCGGGTCCATGTCTGTATACTGTTTGTTTTCGCCGGCCATACCCCAGATGAATCCGTAGTTGGAAGTACCGCAGCCAAAGTGCATGCTCCAGGGCGGAGAGATCACCGCTTCCTGGTTCTGCATAATGATGTGACGGGTTTGCTGCGGCTGTCCCATCATATGAAACAGGCGCTGTTCTTCCGGCAGGTCGAAATAGAAATAGATCTCGGTTCTGCGGGTATGTGTATGCGGAGGAACAGAGTTCCATACGCTGCCTGTTTCCAGCACCGTGAGCCCCATTACCAGCTGACAGCTTTGAACACCCTCTTCATGAATATATTTGTAAATGGTTCTTTTATTAGAAGTGGTAATATCGCCCAATGTTACCGGTGCTGCCTGCTCCTTGGTGTACTTGGTAGTGGGATAGTCGTGATGTGCCGGCGCCGACAAAATATAAAACACCGCGGGATCTTTTTTCCCGTTGCTGCTGAAGCTTACTTTTTTAGATCCACGGCCGATATACAGGCAATCCAGTTTATCCAGCGCAAATTTCTGACCGTCTACAGTGATCGTGCCTTTGCCTCCTACATTGATGACACCCATTTCCCGGCGTTGCAGAAAAAACTCGGATTTTAATTCTTCCTCATTTTTCAGCGATACCGCTTTCGCCACGGGCTTTACACCACCTACAATCAACCGATCGTAGAAGCTGTAAACCAGGGTTAGCTTGTCGGTCTTCATCAGATCTTCAACAAGAAAGCTTTCCCGCAATTGCTCTGTGGTCATTCCTTTTGTTTCCTGCGGACTGTGTTCGTATCTTATTTCCATTTCTAGTTTCTGATTTTTGATTTCTTATTTTTAATTGAACTCACCGGCCCATCCAGCCGCCATCTACGGTAAGAATGGTGCCATGTACATAGCTTCCTGCTTCGGAGGCTAAAAAAACTGCGGGCCCGGCAAAATCTTCGGGTGTACCCCAGCGACCCGCCGGAATCCGGTCCAGGATCGATTTACTGCGCTCCGCATCTTCCCGTAATGCCTGCGTATTGTCGGTTGCAATATAACCCGGTGCAATACCGTTTACATTTACACCTTTGGAAGCCCACTCGTTGGCCAGGGCTTTTACCAAACTGCTCAAGGCACCTTTACTGGCTGCATATCCCGGTACATTGATGCCACCCTGGAAGCTCAGCAGCGAACAGGTAAAAATAATTTTACCGGAACCTTTCTCAATCATGTGCTTTCCAAATTCACGCGCCAGTATAAAAGGGGTATCCAGGTTGATGGAAAGTACCTGATCCCAATATTCATCCGGATGTTCTGCCGCGGGTTTACGCATAATGGTTCCGGCATTATTTACCAGGATATCGATGCGTTCATTTTCATCCAGCACCTCCTTTACAAATGTATATACACTACTCCGGTCGGCTGCATCCAGTTTGTAGTGTTTGAAATTACGTCCTAATTTTCTCACTTCCGTTTCCACTTCCGACCCTGCTTCCACAGAACGCGCAGCCACAATAATATCGGCACCGGCTTTTGCCAATCCAATGGCCATGCCTTTCCCGATTCCCTTGTTGCCGCCTGTGATCAAGGCCGTTTTACCTGACAGATCAAACATGTTTAAGTTTATTGTTTTTTTGATTATGTATCGTTTATGAGTCGGGCTCCGTTGCCTGTTAAGCACTCATTATTCCCTACCTGGCTCCGAATCCAAAATATTCATTTGCATTATTAAAACAAATATCCTGTACAAGCTTACCTACCCAGCTGATATCCGCGGGAAGTTCGCCATTTTCAATATCGTTTCCAAACAAATTGCAGAGTATTCTACGGAAGTACTCGTGTCTTGGAAAGGAAAGAAAACTCCTGGAATCCGTTAACATTCCTACAAAGCGGCTGATCAGTCCCATGTTGGAAAGGGTGTTCATCTGATCGATCATACCGTCTTTCTGGTCGAGAAACCACCAACCGGAACCCCACTGTACTTTCCCGGTTACCGTGCCGTCGTTAAAATTACCGGTCATGGTGGCAAACAGTTCATTATCGGACGGATTGAGATTATACAGGATAGTTTTTGCCAGCCGGTCGTTCTTATCCAGTCCGTTCAGGAATTTGGAAAGCACCCTTCCCTGGGAAAAGTCACCAATGGAGTCCCAGCCCGTATCGGGGCCCAATTGATGAAGCAGGCGGGCGTTGTTGTTACGTAATGCACCCAGGTGGTATTGCTGTACCCATCCTTTTTCATGATCCCATTCCGCAAACCAAACCAGCATGGCCGAACGGAATTGTTCCTGCTCTTCTGCAGACAGGTGCCTGCCGGCCCGGATCTTATCGAAAGCAGCGCTGACGCCGGCCTCTGTATAATCGGCAGCATGAATATGCTCCAGCCCGTGGTCCGATACGGAGCAACCCATTTCTGCAAAGAAATCGTGCCGGCTTTTCAATGCCTGCAGGTAGGTATCCAGGTTTTTTACTTCCATACCGGAAGCGGCTTCCAGCTTTGCCACATACGCGGCAAAGGTTTCCGGACTCGAAACATTCATGGCATTATCGGGCCGGAAAGCGGGATAAACCGGTATTTCAAACCCATCGGCCTTTATTTGCTGATGAAATTCCAACGTGTCTACCGGGTCATCCGTGGTACAAACCACCTTCACATTCATTTTGCGCAGCAGGTTCTTTACACTGTAAGGGCTGCTGCCCATCATGGCAGAGGCCCCATCATAAATGCGTTTACCGCTGCCGGCATCCAGGATTTCATGGATATCAAAGTAGCGTTGCAGTTCCAGGTGCGTCCAGTGGTACAGCGGGTTGCGCATAGCGTAGGGAACGGTTTCCGCCCACTTCAGGAACTTTTCCTCATCGGTGGCCGCCCCGGTAATGAAACGCTCATCTACCCCATTAGTACGCATAGCCCGCCATTTGTAATGATCGCCGTAAAGCCAGGCCTGGGTAATGTTTTGAAACTGGTGATCTTCCGCTATTTGCTGTGGCGGTAAATGACAATGGTAGTCGATGATAGGCATTTGCTTTGCATAATCATGGTACAAACGCTCTGCCGTTTTTGTTTCCAGTAAAAAATTATCGTCTAAAAACTGTTTCACTTAATTAATGGATTATTTATTCGTTCGTTATTCATTTGCTGTCCGCAGCTTATTGTTATGCTCCCGGCAAACGCTTCATTACAGGGAAACGCCTCTCTTCCAGGGAATAAAGTCATCCTGGTTCAGCAATACCGCCTTGGGTACCACTTCTCCGCTTGCGGCTTTGATACAATACTCCAGGATCTCTTCGCCCATTTGCTCTATAGTTTTTTCCCCGTCGATGATGCCCCCGGTATTGATATCGATGATATCTCCCATCCGGTTGGCCAGTATGGTGTTGGTGGCAATTTTTATAGTAGGGCAAACAGGGTTGCCGGTTGGGGTACCCAGCCCGGTGGTAAACAGGATCAGGGTGGCTCCCGAAGCGGCTTTACCGGTTGTAGCCTCCACATCATTACCCGGTGTACATACAAGACTTAAACCGGGCTTTGTTGCAGGCTCGGTATAGTCCAGTACATCCACTACCGGAGAGGTGCCACCTTTTTTTGCGGCCCCCGTACTTTTGATGGCATCTGTGATCAGGCCGTCTTTTATATTGCCGGGAGACGGGTTCATAAAAAACCCGGACCCCACACTAAGCGCCTGGTCGTTGTACGTAGTCATCAGGTGAATGAACTTACGTGCCGCAGCTTCCTCTATTGTACGATCGATCAACTGCTGTTCGGCACCACACAATTCGGGAAACTCTGCCAGCAGGATTTTTGCACCCAAGGCAGCCAGCAGATCGCTGGTATATCCCACGGCCGGGTTAGCGCTGATACCGCTGAAACCATCACTGCCACCGCATTTTACACCAACAGTTAAGGCGGTTAACGGTGCCGGGCTGCGTTCGATTTTATTGGCTTCAATCAATCCTTCAAATGTTTCCCGGATGGCATCGGCCACCAGTTGTTCTTCGCTTTTGGATTGCTGCTGTTCAAATACAAGTACGGGTTTATCAAAGGACGGGTTTCTTAATTTAATATCTTCCAGTAATTGTTTGGTCTGCAGGTTCTGACATCCCAGGCTCAGGATGGTGATGCCCGCTACATTGGGATGATCGGCATAAGCCGCCAGCAGTTTACTGAGCGTACCGGCATCCTGGCGGGTACCGCCGCATCCTCCCTGGTGATTTAAAAATTTAATGCCGTCTATATTTTTGAACAGGCGGTCGCCCTTCCGACCGGTTCCCTCAGGAAGCGCATTCAATGTGATATTGGAAAGATCTTCCTGGTTTTTAAACGCCTCCACAAGATGGTGCGCATACTTTTTGTATTTATCGGTAACCGCATATCCCAGCTCGTTGTGCAATGCTTCGCGGATCACATCCAGATTGCGGTTTTCACAAAATACCGTGGGCATAAATAACCAGTAGTTGGCCGTTCCTACCCGGCCGTCGCTGCGGTGATACCCGTTAAAGGTCCGGCCCTTAAACTTCGAAACATCCGGGGCGGTCCAGTGATACTGATACGGGCGGTATTCAAAAGGATCGGCGGCATGCTTGGTATTGGTGGTCGTCATCAACCCTCCCTGTGGGATGAACTCCTGCGCTTTGCCCACCAGAACGCCATACATGATGATTTCATCACCTGTTTGAAGGTCATGGGTAAAAAATTTATGCTTTGCACCGATGTCATTTTGTAACTCATATTCGGTTCCTCCGTAGCTGATGATCTGCCCCTTCTTTAAATCCTTTAACGCCACAATAACGTTATCCTTGGGATGGACTTTTAAAACGATTTCCGCCATTTTTATTCCTTTATAATATTTTGCAAAGCAGCGTTGGCACCGCTTTGTGTTAAAAATTGCAATTGTTGTGTTACCGCCCCTGCAAAGCCGGGGATCTGGTTCAGGTCCTCGTTCCACAACCCGGTATCTGCCAGCACGGCTGTAACAAGGGCTTCCGGGTTGGCAGCTGCTTTCCATTTCTGTGCAAGTACCGCCGCTTTATCATCGTTGATCACATATTGTTTGCCGTTGGCCGATCCCATATATACCGTTCCCTCCTGCTCCGATTTCATAAAAAGCAGGTATGCCGCAAAACCGAGGGCTATCGCAGCAGCAGCGCTGCCTTCCCCGCTTTCGTAATACTTCTTTATTAACGGTACATTCCGCATCAGCATCTTTGATGTATACGCAAAACTAATACTTAGCCATTTATGATCTAAGAACGGGTTCTTAAACCGCTCAATAACCGCATCTGCAAATTTACAGGCTTCCTCGTAGGAAATGCGCGCGCCCGCTACTGCCCTGGCCAGTTCCGCTTTGGAAAGTTGGGTAACAAACGTATCAAAGGTCTTATCGGCCATGGCTTCCTTTACGGTTTCAAATCCGCACAGGTACGCCAGCGCGCAAGAAAGGGTATGGGTTCCGTTGAGCAGGCGCAGCTTGAGTTCCCTGAACTTTTCAATATCGGGCGCAATCACCACCCCGGCATCTGTTTTGGCAAAGGATAATACCTCGGCCACACGCGGATCTGCCGCTTCAATGGCCCATAAACGGAATACTTCGCTCATGATCATCAGCTCATCGGTATAACCCAGTTGCTGCTGCGTTTGTTCCAGGTCTTCACCTGCCAGTTTACCCGGTACAATACGGTCTACCAGGGAGCTGCAAAAATGATTGGCCTCGTTGAGCCAGCTGATAAACGCCTGTTCCAGCTGGTTTTGCGCCGCCAGCTTCAGGATAATGTCTTTCAGCTGCCGGCCGTTATCAATGATCAACTCTGTAGGAATGATCACCAGACCGCTTTCCCTGCTCCCGTTAAAAGCTTTAAAGCGCTCATACAGTACTGCCAGCAGTTTACCGGGAAAAGAAGCAGGTGGCTGATCGGTGATCTTATCATCGCTCATAACAATACCCAGTTCGGTAGTATTGGAAATCACTACTTCCAGCTGCGGACTTTGCGCCACTTCGAGGATCTGCTGCCATTGGCTTTTGGCAGATAACACACGACTGATGGCACTGTTTACAATATATTCGTTTACTTGTTTGCCATCTTCCAGCCCTCTTACGCAAATGGTATATAAGCCATTCTGTGTTTCAAAAGCATCGGCACCGCCGGTATCCGTGGACTTTACCACTACTACCCGCCCGTTAAAGATCTGCTGTTTATTGGCCTTGTCGATAAAATAATCGGGTAACCCTCTCAACAACACCCCGGTTCCAAACTGCAACACTTTTTCAGGAAGCTCCAGTTGCGCCGCAGAAGGCACCGACAACGCCGGGTCTTCTTTGATGGATGCTATTACTGTTTTAGATAACTGCATTTATATTTTTATTTTTTTGGTTTACTAACGGACGTTTTTAACAGCCAGTTCACCCAATCTCCCGCTGCTTTAAAATTTTCATACTGCAATGGCAGTTTCTTGCCATCTACATATTCATTATAAATCCAGGGATCACCCAGGGCGAAAACCGTTCCTTTCCCGTGTTTTGCTACAGCCATTGCTGTTATGTTACCTGCTTTTAGTAGCGGTACGGCCGTTTTGTAAAGATTCAAAGAACTTATTTCTTTCAGATAAACATTTTTGGCATTTTTAAAAATTATATTACCCGGTTGAATGTTTACCCGTCCCATTTCATAATCATTGTTCTTTACCATGAGCTGGTTGTCTTCGTTAAACCGGATGCCAAAGCGCGCTGCCAGGATATTGAAATGTTGCAGATCGCAGTTACCGGCATCGTTTGCCAACAGCACCAGTACGCCGCCCCTCTTTACCCATTCTTCGATCTGTGCGGCTGATTGTTCGTTCATATAATTGGGATGTGCCGTTTCTTTTTCAGTATCCGGATCCACAATTATATAAACAGATGCACCGGCCAGGTTGCCGGCAGTGGGCGCTTCCGTAAGTGACCGGATGCTGGCACCCTGTTGTTCAAACAGGCTTCCTAAAAAGGCATATCCGCCGTTCGACCAGTCGTTCCAGGTATAATGCCAGCGTTCCTGCTGCCCGCCCGCACCTTTCCGCCATTCATTATTAAAAAAGTTATCCAGCAGGATCGTTTTTCCCCTTCCGGCCGCCAGGCCCGGTATTAACTCAATTTCATTAGCGGCCAGGATAAACGCGCCCATTCCCTTGGGATCATTCCGTACTACCTTTTCCCGCATATAATAGTCGAAACTGCCGTCCCGGTAGGGCTTCCCGCCCAATCCCGATACCGACACCGTGCCTTCCAGGCTGACAAACCCATCGGTTTGCGTTAGTTTGTATTTTACAAGCCCGTTAAATGCTTTGACAGCGTTTGCCTGGTAGCCTGTTGAAATATATCCTTTGCGTGCTCCCTTTGCCAGCGTATAGGCCAGCATAGCGGTGGCCGATGATTCTGTATAATTCGGCTTTCTGCCGGGAAGATCTACGATGTCGAACCACATTCCGGTGGCCGGGTCCTGTACCTTAACGACCGCTGCCGTCAGCCGGTTGAGGATGGCAACCAGTTCTTTTCTCCCGGGATGATCCTCCGGAAAATAATCCAGCGCATCTACCAGCGCCATTCCATACCAACCCAATGCACGTCCCCAAAAATGCGGCGATACACCGGTTTTGGGGTTCGCCCATTGTTCTTTGCGTGCTTCATCATAGCCATGATAAAGCAGGCCAGTTTTAGGATCGCGGGCATTTTTTTCCATCAGCACAAACTGGCGGGTTACATCATTGAAGATGCTGTCCTCTCCAAAAACCTGGGCGTATTCGGCATAGAAAGGCTGGGCCATATAAAGGCCATCCAACCACATCTGGTAAGGGTACACCTTCTTATGCCAAAACCCACCCCCATTGGTGCGGGGGTGAGTGCGTAATTGTTCCCTTAATTGAAATACAGCTTTTTTATATTTCTCTTTTCCGGTTACACGAAAAAGGGTCAACAGTAATTTTCCGTTATTTACATGATCGATATTGTAGGTATCCGGCTCATAATCTTTAATGCGCCCGTCTTCCCCCACAAAATAATCCATGCTGTGCTGTATGTAGTTAAACCAGCGGGGATCGCCGGTAGCCAGCCAGATGCCCTCAATTCCTTTAAGTATCACCCCCTGGTCGTAGCTCCATCGCGCGGGCCGCCCCGGAACCACTGAAAAGGAATCCGGCCAGAGATGCATGGCGGTACGCGCCATTTGCTGCGCATAGGACTGGGCCTGCGCTGCAAACTGCAGTGAGCAAAAAGCCACCAAAAGCAGGATATATTTTCGCATAAATACCAACACTGGTTTTAAAGATTATTGAAAAGAAACTGCGGCCACGGTTGCCCCCGCTGCGGTTTCCAGTTTTTTAGTGGTTTTATGATAAGGGGTATTTGTAAACCGGAGCGCCTTGCTGCCGCTGCCGCTTACCCGTATTAACAATGGTACCTGCTCGTTGTAAAGCAGCCCGTCAAACCGGATATCCTGCGCATTTACCACATCCACCACCGGGCCGGTATTCCGGTTAAAGATCTTTACATTTTTGAACCCGATGCCTGCTGCGTCCTGGATACTAACCCCGTTATCCGATTGGAATACGGCGTTATGAATGCGGATATCCTTTACCGGCATTTCCGGCAATCCCCTCAGCAAAACGGCACGCTGGGCCCCGTTTACATACACATTGCGGATATCAATATTCCGGAACTGCGGCGTGGTTTCGTTTACCGGCAACTGCTCTACTTTGGGAAGCGCTGCTTTTTCCCCTTCCAGGGGTACCGGGTCCTTTGCCATGTAATACATATCAAACAGGATGGCGTCTCCCGGGATATCCTTCATATAAATATCGCGGATAAAAATATTTTCCACTATTCCCCCGCGCCCCCGGGTAGTTTTAAAACGCAGGCCGATATCTGTACCAATGAAGGTACAATTGCTGACATATACATTATTTACACCACCGCTCATTTCACTGCCTACCACAAAACCGCCGTGAGCGGCATATACGGTGCATCCGCTGATGACCACGTCCTTCGTGGGCATGGCACGCTGGCGTCCGTCTGCATCACGCCCGCTTTTCATGCAAAGTGCATCATCGCCCACATCGAATACACTGTTCTCTATGCGTACATTGCTGCAGCTTTCCAGGTCGATGCCGTCACCATTCTGGGCATACCAGGGATTTTTTACAACCACATTCCGCATGGTAATGTTCCGGCTCATCAACGGGTGAAGGCACCAGGCGGGAGAATTCTGAAAGGTCACCCCTTCCAGCAATACACCGTCACAGGAGGTAAGCACCAGCAGGTTGGGACGGAAAAAATCCTTTACGGATGCATAAAATGCCCCGGTCTTGTCCGCGGTGATCCGCCCCGGGTCTTTTAACGCATCCCCGCGGGCATAGCTTTCGGAAGGCATCCATATGCGGCCGTCCTCACTGAGCACGCCGCCGGAGGCTACCCGTTTTTTCCACTGTGATTCTGTTAATTTCTCTTTTTTAACGGCCCGCCAGGCATCGCCGTTGCCATCGATGATCCCGCTTCCTGTAATGGCAATATTCCGGGCATTTTCTGCGGATATGGGCGACTGGTTGCGCATTTGCGGGAATCCTTCCCAATTGGCTTTTACCAGCGGGTACTGCGATTTGTCTGGGGTGAACAGCAGGGTTGCACCTGCTGCCAGGTTCAGGTTTACGCCCGATTTCAATACAATGGGACCGGTAAGCCACAAACCGGAAGGCACCTGTACCATTCCGCCTCCTTTTTGCGAACAGGCATCAATAGCCTCCTGGATGCTTTTGGTGTTCAGTATGTAACCATCCGGAACAGCTCCATAGCTGGTGATCCGGTAAACAGCCTTTCCAAAATGTGGTTCCTGCACGGTTGGCAATTTCCATCCTGGCTGAGCCTGCAGTTGCACCCCGATCAACAACAAAAAGAAATATAAACTGTTTTTTAACATCCGGCAATCCTATTTTCTACTGAAACAAGCTACGCTGCGGCGCCAAGTTAAGCCGAATTCATTGGGCACAAAAGGGATTCCGGCTTTTTATTTACGCAAACGTTATCATGATCCGCAGGCGGAAAATACCCCGGAATGCCATGGTGTAATGCGGGATCAGTCCGTAAAAAAAAGCGGGTGTTCCAGTAATCTGAAACACCCGCGATCTATACAAATTATATAAACGGTTACCAGTCTTGTTTCGCCAAACCAGCTTTAATAGCAGCCAATGCTTTTTCTTCTCCCAGGAGAGAAGTCAGTTTATTTCCTTTGCCATCGTGCCCTTTCGCAATGTATCCGCCCTTTGCTGTACGAGAGATCACAGCATCCTGGATCGGTACATTCTTTTCTTTTGTTTTCACATTGTAAGCGGTAAGAGTTGCATCTGCCATAATGATTAATTTTTGATTTGAAAAGTTGAAATTAAGGGTTTTTATCTAAACAAGCTCCTAAATATCTGCGCGAAGCCAACTTTTATAACTAACAATTTAGTTATATTTACAAAAACATCGTTCATCTCAATACTGCAATATGTCTAAAAAACTCATTATCATACTGCTAAGCCTGGGGCCCCTGCTGGCCGGGGCACAGGAAGGATACGATCCGCTGAAAGTACTTAGCTTTTACAAAAACCAGGATTATGAACAGGCCCTGCGCTATCTCACTGTAACACCGGCACCGGAGAACGAGCAATACCTGTTTGACCTGGGTTATGTGCATTACATGAACGACCATGCGGCCGACGCTACAGCTGCGTTCCTCAAACTTTATCAAAAGAATCCCAACCTGCAGCCGCCCCAGCTTTACCTCGCCATGCTTTACGACCGTGCCGGTGATGAATATTCCGCGTTGCATCATTATAAAAATCTGATTGCACTGGATTCCGGCAATTATAAATACTGGCATTATGCTGCCGGAGAATGGTCAAAACTCAAGCAACCCGATTCGGCCATTGCCTATATCCGTAAAAGCTATACGTTAAACCCAACTGCCGGCAGGGTGGTTTATGACCTTTGTACGTATCTTGACAATGCCCGGCAAAAGAAGGAAGCCGAGCAGCTGGTGGATCGCTTTCTGCGTTCAGACAGCAGCTATTTTCCCCTGATCGGTAAAAAGGTAGATCTTTGTTTCAGTGCCGGCCGTTACACCGAAGCCATTGCCTGGGGCGAGCGCCTGCGCACCCGCAATGCCTCCCCCATCAATCTTTCGGCAGCTTATATACACCTGCTCTACAGCTACCTGAATTTAAAACAGCCGGACAGCGTATTAAGCATTTACAACTGGCTGCTGCTGCAGGGTGTGGGCGGAGAGTCTGCAACCTATGGCGCAGCACTGGCACATGCGATCAAAAAGAACTATGCCATGAGCGATTCCCTACTTACCGAATGTATCAACTATAATATCCAGGAAATGGCCGCCACCTACTTAAGGGCCAAAGCCAATAATGCTGTTGCGGTTAAAAACTACAGCCAGGCCATGGCGCTGTACGATACTTCGTATTATATTTTCAAAGACCCTGTTGACCTGTTTCAGGCAGGCCGTATATCCGACAATTACCTAAAAAACAGGATGCAGGCAACCGGCTATTACAAAAAATTCCTCCGCTACCGGCCAACGCCAAAAACGAATGACGAAGTAACCATTACCCGTTATATCAAAGAATTTTTAAACCCTCAAAAAAATTAACGCAAGCCAAAAGCCGTTATCTTTATTTAAATTTTAAACTATGAGAAAATTCTTTTTTTTCCTGATGAGCACCCTGGTATTCATTTCATGCGGCAGCAACCAGCAGCAGGCCGTTGAATACAATAACCAGCTGGTGAAGATTCAACAGGAGGTTGCCCAGGAAGCCCAGAAATTTGGTCAGCTTACCCAAACCAGCGACAGCGCGCAGGCATACCGCACGCTGGCCGATCTTACAACCTATGTAAATGATGAAACAAACAAAGCAACAGCTGTTCAGTTCAAGGGGGATGATTTTGGAATGAAAGCCGCTTTGCTGGATGGTTTCCGGTTCTTTAAAAAAGTGTTGAACGAAGATTTTAAAAAATTACTGGAGTTGCGGTTTACCCATACCCCTCCGGCCGATGCAACACAACAACTACAGCAGATCCTGACCAATATTCAGAAAGAAGGCCAGGACATTGATAAAAAATTTATCGACGCGCAACAACAGTTCGCTAAAAAATATAAGATCCAGTTGCGGCAGCTATAAAATCAACTTTCTTTTAAAAAAAGGCTGTTCGATTCTTTGAACGGCCTTTTATTTTTTCAATCCTTAAGTATTTCCTGTTTTAAAAATCAACAAATGCGTGTTGCCATTGTCCTTCCTGTTCTTTTGATCTTATTGATCACCAGCCGTTGCAGCCGCGATCAGCAAAATCCCTATCATTACTTTGCGAGCCTTCAGCAATTCCGGTTAAACGCTATGAGTGCAACCGCAAACTATACTGCCCGCCGAAAGGCCAAGCGGAATACCCCTGAAGAAGAACACTTGAAAAAAGAAATGATCGCATTACTGCTGCAAACCGAGGACTCGGTACGCAATTGTGCTTTTACGAAAGACGATTTCGGATTAAAAAACGCCATCCTGCACGAATTTGCCTATTCCCGAAAGCTGCTTACAGATACCCAATTTTGGGCCAGGAGCCGCGACACGGCCCTTTCCATTGAAGAACGGGTGAAAGTATTGGACACCATTTCCGTTGAACTGGACCGGAACACAAGGCAGATCAACCAGCAGATCCTTAAAAGCCAGCTGGCCTTTGCCCGCTTTTACCGCATTCCGGTAACCACCCCGTAATATATACCGCAGGCTCCATTCTGATCGTTCAACACCGATCGCCTATCCTCCGGAAACAACAACGAAAAAAATATGCTATTACAATTACGTAAATCTACGATATATTCGTATAATTGCGATAAATTAATATAGTATGATTTCTAACACGTTCGTTTGCCGCTGCCTTTATATACTTTTGTTTATGGGTATCCAGGTATCCTCCACCGCCCAGATAACCTTGCGCACTGCCAACTCAAATGCCGTCAAAAACCCGCAACCGGTTACCGGAAGAATCCTGTATGATTTTCGTTATGTAAAAGATACCAGCCGGCGGGACTATATATATACAGAGACACTGGAGCTGGATTATACAAAAACAAGCAGCTACTTTACCAGCTATACCGCCAAACAAAATGATACGCTTATGCAGCAGCAGCTTGCCGCCGCTTTCAAAAATGCGCCCGATCCCGATCGTGTAGAAATTACCCTTACCGGGGGTGCCGCAGCATCGTCCGACAAATTCTATACAGAAAGCCATCCGCAGCCCCGGGTTTATGCCATCAGAAGACTGGCCGGCACTGCTTTTATCATTCCGGCTTCACAGGTATCGATCAACTGGAAAATCATTGATTCTACCAAAACCATCCAGGGCTTTGTGTGCCAGAAAGCAAGAGGCAGCAGTTATGGGCGGCAATACACGGCATGGTTCTGTACCGATCTGCCCTACCGCTTTGGCCCCCGGAGGTTACACGGATTACCCGGGCTTATCCTGGAAGCCTATGATGATGCAATGGAAGTGGTGTACCATTTGAACCGTGTAGAAGATTTTAATACGGGGCTGGCGCCGATCGGGCTGCCCGGCGATGCAGAAACCACTACATCTGCAGCGTTTGCCCAGGCGGAGGAAGCTTTTAAGCGAAACCCGCAGGCATTTATCGATGCCAACCGCGGCAAGCGGACCACCGGGCGCACCGCGGGTATTACAGACGGTTTTGACCCCTCCAAGATTAAAAGTATCAACGTGCGGAAAAGCAGCACTGAGCCTGCGGGCATCAAAGCGAATAACCCCATCGACCTGGTAAAAGATCCCTCTTAACCGGTATATCCCAATGAGAAGGATGCTTTTGTTGCTGTTATGCTGGTGGCCGGCCTTTGTGGCCGGGCAAACAGTTGCGCCCCGGTTGTCTGGCCGCATCAGCGACACCCTGGGCAATGCCATACCCGGAGCTACTGTAACGCTGATCCGGTTAAAAGACCAGGCCGGCCTGCTGTTTACAACAGCCGATACAGCGGGCCGTTATGTGTTTCAGCTTTTGCCCGGATACCTGAAGGAACCGCTCGCCGTAAAGGTAACAGCCGTCGGCTTTTTAAAGTGCCAGCAACCGGTTGATGCGCACACTACCGACATTCACTTCACGATGCAGGTTGCGGCAACCAGCCTGCTTGCCAATGTAACGGTAAGGAGCCAGGCGCCCATTGTTCAAAAAGGAGACACACTCAATTATGATGCAGCCCGTTTTACAGAAAAATCGGATCGTCGGCTGGGCGACATCATTAAAAAGCTGCCGGGTGTGGAGGTAGACGAAAGCGGCGTGATCAAATACAAGGGAAAGGCCATCAACAAGTTTTATATTGAGGGCGACAACCTGCTGGATGACCGGTATTCCATCGCAACGGATAATATCAACGTAGCGGATGTAGAAAAGGTACAGGTCATTGAACATAACCAGGATGTTAAAATGCTCAATGGTATCGTGCCATCCGACCGCGCAGGGATGAACATCATTCTTAAAAGCCGGAGCAAGCTCAAATTCATTAACAATGCCGAACTTACCGGCGCCCTGCCCCGGGCTTATGCCGTCGAAGGAAAGAACATGGCATTTAAGCCGGCATTTAAAGCCATCAACGAAGTAAAGCTGAATGATATGGGCCTCACTTATACAAGGGCCTCCGGCATTTCGGGCTTGCAGCCCCCGGCAGGCGTTGATGCGGCTAGAACGCTTTTTAACAACAGCAAGATGGTGAACCTGAATGACCTGTATAAACTGAATCCGCATACCGGTATCAGGCTGAACGGGTTTTATTTAAGAGACGATCAACAAACCGACAATATCTTCCGCACACGCTACTACCTGCCAGGTGCAGACAGCGTTGCATATACCGAGCAAAATCATAACCAGCTGCAAACCGAGGCGCTGTCCCTGGGATTGAATTACAATGTAAACAGTCCCAAAACATACGTTAACGTTGTCAGTTCCCTGAATCATAACCGGAATACGGGCCATACCACTACCGCGGCGCAAAACAGCATTGCAGCAACCAACCAGTATACCAGCACCGATTTTAATAACGCCGTAAACGGGTACCTGATCTTTGGAAAAAAGCACCTGCTGAACTACAGTAATGTGTTCCATTATGCCGAAAACCCGCAGCAAACCATATTTGAACCGGGTGCGCTCCAGGACCTGCTCAATGACCGGCTTCCTTATCTGCAAACCCATCAATACCAGCGTCAGCAGTCTTTCAGCAACGGAACCACCTTCGGTTACCGCAAGGTTTTAGCAAACTGGACGATGGGTTTTAATGCCGGCCTTAACCTGCAGCAACAGTTCCTGGATTCACACGTTGAACTATTACAACCAGACCGTTCGTATACCATTCCAAAAGGTTTTGGCAATGCGCTTCACTGGAAAAAAAGCGAGTTGTTTTCCGGTGCTTCGCTTACCTATAATGGAAACAGGACCCGGCTCACCCTCAGCGCGCCTGTCAAATGGCAGTATTACCGGTACGCTAACGATTCACTGGCCATTAATAAAGACAGGGGCACCCGTTTTACCAATGAGCCTTCCGTTAACTGGGAATACCGGGTTGGCAGGGAGCACAGCCTGTTTCTTGATTACCGCTTAGATTACAGAACTGCCGGCATTGAACAGGTATATGGAGGAGCGATCATTTCCAGCTACCGTAATGTGGCCTCTTATGAAACTCCATTCCTGATGAGCCGCAACCATAGCATACGCGCCGGCTTCAGCTATAAAAAAGTGATACAGGTGCTGTTCGCAGATTTCGACGTACAGTATGCCGCAACAAAAAACTTTTTTATGTACAGCACGCTGATACGGGATAACCTGACGGTGGTACAGGCATTGCCCATCCTTAATAACAGTAAAACCGCGGGCACATCGATGCGAGTGGGCAAATATATTTTTCCGCTGAACACCACCATTGTCCTGAGCGGCGGCCTGAATACCTCCTCGTCGCAACAATTACAGAATGAGCAGCTGTTCGATACCCGTTCCGTTACAAAAAGTGCGGGAATTTCGGTTACCCCTACGGTTTTAAAATGGCTCAAGCTGGATATCTCCTCCACTTATCTCCAATTCAATTCCCGGTCGGCGCAGGCAGCTTTCCGGGTGCAGCACCTGCAACAGTGGAAACAACAGTCCGGGGTTACCGTTTATCCGTTAAAAGGTTGGAGCCTTAATTTCAGTAACCAGTATTATCATTTTGCTCAAAAGGGCAATCCCGTTACCTCCAGTTTGTTTATGGATGCCTACGCTCAATACAACTTTGACAAAACCAAACTGCTGCTCCGTTTAAGCTGTACCAATATTGCCGGTACTGCTTCTTTTGAAACCATCCGTCTCAGCGATAATATGACCAGTACCGCTTCTTATATGCTCCGGCCACGCATGCTTCGCTTATGGATGGCTTTTGATTTTTAACAGCGGCGCCCTGTATCTGGGAAACCATTTTTCCGCACTGATAGGCAGCCCTGCCATTTACCCCATCAATAAAGGAACATAAAAAAAGCGGCGGTCTCCCGACCGCCGCTTCCATTATTTTATTTAAATAACTAAATATCCAGTTTTGCATATTTAGCATTGCTTTCAATAAACTCCCGGCGCGGCGCCACTTCATCGCCCATCAGCATGCTAAAGACACGGTCTGCTTCCGCAGCACTTTCAATGGTTACCTGTTTCAGCGTTCTGCGATCCGGATCCATGGTTGTTTCCCAAAGCTGCTCAGCGTTCATCTCACCCAAACCTTTATATCGCTGGATATTTACCGAATCTTCGCGACCGGCACCCAGGCGTTCTACCAATGCTTTCCGCTGGTCTTCATTGTAGGCGTAGGCCGATTCTTTTCCTTTCTTCACCAGGTACAACGGCGGTTGTGCCAGGTATACATATCCCTGCTCCACCAGCTCTTTCATATACCGGTATACAAAGGTGAGAATAAGCGTAGCAATGTGGCTTCCGTCCACATCGGCATCCGTCATGATGATCAGTTTGTGATACCGGAGTTTTGCAAGGTTCAGCGCCTTTGGATCGTCCGGTGTACCCACCGTTACACCCAGTGCT
The DNA here is from genome assembly GCF_021044425.1 of Niabella pedocola. GTDB lineage: Bacteria > Bacteroidota > Bacteroidia > Chitinophagales > Chitinophagaceae > Niabella > Niabella pedocola. The sequence continues at coordinate 204,046 of NZ_JAJNEC010000008.1, forward strand.
GTATAAATATTCCGGATCTCCTCGTTCTCATAGATCTTATGCTCCATGGCTTTTTCCACGTTCAGGATCTTACCCCTTAACGGCAATATGGCCTGGAAGCTCCGGTCGCGGCCCTGTTTGGCGGTACCACCCGCTGAATCTCCCTCCACCAGGTACAGTTCGCAGCGTTCGGCATCCCTGTCTGAGCAATCCGCCAGTTTACCCGGCAAACCGCCACCGCTCAGTACCGATTTCCGCTGTACCAGCTCTCTTGCTTTCCTGGCCGCCGCCCGCGCCTGTGCCGCCAGGATCACTTTATTAATGATGTTCTTGGCGTCCTTCGGATTTTCTTCCAGGAATGCATCCAGTACCCGGGCCACGGTGGTATCTACTACCCCCATTACTTCCGAGTTGCCCAGCTTTGTTTTTGTTTGTCCTTCAAATTGCGGCTCCGGTACTTTCACCGAAATAATGGCACTCAGTCCTTCACGGAAATCATCTCCCTCTACCTTCACTTTTGCTTTCTCGTACAAGCCGCTCTTCTCACCATAGACATTAAACACGCGGGTAAGGGCCCGGCGGAAGCCGGATACATGCGTACCGCCTTCAATGGTGTTGATATTATTTACATAGGAGTAAATATGTTCGTTGTAGGTATCGTTGTAGGTAAGCGCCACTTCAACCGTTACACTGGAATTGGCATCAAACCCTTCCACATACAGGATATTGGGCAGCAATGAGGTACGGCCGGCACTTTTATCCAGCATCTCTACAAACTCAACAATCCCACCTTCGCTGTAAAACACTTTCTTTACATCATCCCCGTTGTCGTCTTTTTCACGTTTATCCGTAAGTGTAATGGAAATGCCCTTGTTCAGGTAGGACAGCTCACGCAAACGCCCTTCCAGTATTTCGCGTTTGTATTCGGTGCTGGTAAAAATGGAACTATCGGGCCAAAAATGCTGAATGGTACCATGCCGGTCCGTAGTACCGATCTCCCGTACCGGGTAATCCGGCACACCGATATGATACTCCTGCTCAAAGATCTTTCCCTCCCGGTGTACGATGGTATGCATATGGGTACTTAATGCGTTTACGCAGCTAACCCCCACCCCGTGCAAACCACCGGATACTTTATAGGTATTTTTATCAAATTTACCACCCGCATGCAGGATGGTCATGGCCACCTGTAAAGCGCTTACTCCCTGTTTTTGATTAATGCCCGTAGGAATACCCCGGCCGTCGTCTTCCACAGAAATGGAATTGTCTTCATGGATGGTTACAATAATATTTTTACAGTATCCCGCCAGTGCCTCATCAATGGAGTTGTCTACCACCTCATAAACCAGGTGGTGCAATCCTTTTACACCGATATCTCCGATATACATGGCCGGACGTTTCCGAACCGCTTCCAACCCCTCTAAAACCTGGATACTATCTGCTCCGTACGCGGGGGGAGAAGCCGCTTCGACATCCTTTAATTCTTCACTCATACAATATGAAAATTTTTAATGCGTGTTCAATTGAGTAGTCTACAAATTTACGAAAAAATACCCGTTTTTTGGGTATAATTTACCCCAAATGTGGATAACCGTGAAGCTCACGGAAACCAATATTTACACCTGAATATCAGCACATTATATACAAATTCAAAATAAGAGCAGGAATCGGGCACCATATGTATGCCTTAAACGGCAGCGGCCGGGCCTCAAAAGAGGTCCGGCCGCTGCAACATGTGGTTAAAAATTGCAGCACTGATCGAATCAGTTCGCTTCGGTATAGCGTTTAAAGTTATCCAGGATCGCCTGCCATCCGGCCTGCTGCATATCAACGGGGTTCGTATTTTCCGCATCAAAAGTTTCCGTAACAGCCGTATGGTTTCCTTCGCCGGAGAAAACAATATTTACCTTGCGATCGTCACCCATGGTATAATCAATCTGTTCATGCGTTTTTACTTCGTCGTATACGCCGCCAAAGTCAAACCCCATGCTGCCGTCCCGGGCTTCCATCCGTGAGGAGAACCGGCCTCCGGTGCGCAGGTCATTTTCTGCATGAGGCGTATGCCAGTCTTCAGAAGCACTGTTCCATTTTTTAATATGCTCGGGCTCCGTCCAGTATGCCCATACTTTTTCTACCGGTGCATTGATGGTTGTTGCGACTGTAATTTTTGTAGCCATTATTTGTAGTTTTTGATTTTTTTTAAAGATCGGTTTTATTCAGATTATCCCAAACTGTATTGCAAAGAAGCGTTCGGACTACGCTTTGTTTCCTGCCGGCGCAGTTTGTGATAATAATGATAAGAAGCCGCCAGGATCAACAGGGCAACCAATGGGAATAGGGTTTGTCCGCCAAAGCCGTCTACTACGGTATGAGAAACCGCTGCACTGATAAAATTAAAGGTAAAACCGGCATAGGCCCATTCTTTGATGCGTCCCTTGAAAAAAGGCAGGGCCAGCAGCAGTGCGCCTGTAACTTTAAACACGGTCAGCAATACGCGGAAATAATCAGGATACCCCAGGTGGCTGATGCCTTGCTTGGCCAGTTCCGTATGTGAGGTTAGTGCCGGCATAACTCCATCCATTAATACGATGAGCCCGGTAAATGTCCAGTAAAGAATTTTTGTCTTTTTCATTTTTTATCGTTTTTAATTGTTTTAAGATCTGTTGCAATCACAATGCAAACATACTATCGTATTTGAACGGATCTGCTGTGTAAAAACGACAATTGAAAAGGCAGTTTGCGGCAAGGGATTTGAAAATTTGAAGATGTGGAAATGTGAAAATTACGATTCGCTGGCAGTTCATGGGTCTCCCACAATCGGCATTATTTTTTGATGTCTTGAAACGTGAAAGTCCCAGGTAATGGTTCATCGAGCGTGAAGGATCCCTTCGAGAAAACCGGGCAACTTCAATCATCTCCCTGGGAATTTGATGCCCTCAATGTAATACATCAATGCAGAAAGATATAGTTATAGTTAGGGGTTGGCCCAAAGGAACACCACTGCCGCTACATGCTACCTGGTTATTCAAAATATTTCAATGTCGTGCCCTTAAGCCTCAGATCTGGCACCGATTGTAATAACACTCAGAGATATCTCAGTGAAGGCGCCGCGGGCGTAATCAGCGTATCTGCGGCAATTACAAAATCCGCTTAAAGAATCAGCATTCGATATTTTACGTTTACAGAAGTCCTGCAGGAAATTTAAAACAATAAATATAAAATTTAGCTGCAGAAATCATAGCGACTGAACGAATGAAGGGCAGTCAGATCGCTGAGTACAAACCGGATTCAACATAAAACCTGAAACACCGCAGGCCTCTACCGTTTTACGATCTGTGCCACCAGGTCGGCTTCTGTAGCTACCTTACCGCCTACGTATACGGTACCGCGCATTTCGCAGATACCCCGGCGGATGGGAGCCGTAAGTTCCATTTTCAGGATCATGGTATCACCCGGGCGCACCATCTGCTTGAATTTGCAGTTGTCTATTTTGAGGAAATAAGTATCGTACTGGCCTTCCCCGGCAAGATTGATGGCCAGGATGCCTCCGCATTGTGCCAGCGCTTCAATTTGTAATACGCCGGGCATTACCGGGTTCTGGGGAAAATGCCCCTGGAAGTACCATTCGTTAAAGGTTACATTCTTTACGCCTACAATCCGCTCATCGGTCAGCTCGATGATCTTATCCACCAGCAAAAAGGGGAAACGGTGCGGCAGTGTTTTTTCTATATACTGCAGGTCATACACCGGGGGGGTATTGGCATCGTAATGCGGTACGCCCTTCAGGTGCTTATTGGCCTTGATATGTTTTTTGATCAAACGGGCAAACTCCACGTTGGAACTGTGGCCCGGCCGGTTGGCGATCACCCTGCCCTTTACCGGGTAGCCGATCAGTGCCAGATCGCCCACGATATCCAGCAGCTTATGACGCGCTGGCTCATTGGGAAAGCGCAGTTCCAGGTTATTGAGATAACCTTCGCTTTTCACTTCAATGTCGTCCTTGTTGAATATTTTTTTCAGGCGGTTCAATTCCTCTTCGCCGATGGGCTTATCTACCACCACGATGGCGTTGTTTACATCACCACCTTTGATCAGGTTGTGCTGAAGCAGCATTTCCAGCTCGTGCAAAAAGCAGAACGTACGGGAAGTGGAGATCTTCTCCTTAAAATTGCGCATGGTCTTTAATTCTGCATGCTGGGTACCCAGTACCGGCGAATTAAAATCGATCAGGGTGGTGATCTGGTATTCGCGTGCCGGCATAATCACCATTTCCACGCGTTTATCCTCATCCGTAAGGTATAAATTTTCATCAATCGAATACCACAATTTGGTGGCGTCCTGCTCCTCGATCCCCGCATCTTCAATGATCTCAATAAAGGGCATGGCACTGCCATCCTTGATCGGGATTTCAGGACCGTTGATTTCGATGAGCACATTGTCTACCCCCATACCTACCAGTGCGGCCAGCAGATGCTCCACCGTACTAACTTTTGCGCCGTTCGATTCCAGGGTGGTACCCCGGCTGGTATCTGTTACAAGGTCACAGTCAGCCTTGATAATGGGTTTATTCGGCAAGTCAACCCTTTGAAACTGAATACCAAAGCCGGCGTTCGCAGGCTTCAGGGTAAGGTCTGCCAGCACGCCGGTATGCAAGCCGGTTCCGCTGATGCTAACAGATTGTTTCAGTGTATGTTGTTTGTCTGGGTTGAAATGATTATCCATGTATCTGATTTGTGGGCGCAAATATATTTATAAAATCAATGGGCCGCATGAATGAACGGTTGTAATCCCTTAAAAGGGCGTTGCCGGGGCGGCTATCCTTCTTTTCTTAACCGGCCCAGTTCTTCTTCCAGTTCTTTCATCCGTTTTTCAAGATCCGGAAGTTTCCGGTTCAGCGCCTGGCTCCTCAGTGCAGAGGTATAATCATAGGCAGGCGATCCGGTTACCGCCTTGCCGGGTTCAATGTTTTTGCTTACGCCGCTTTGTGCGTTTATTTTCGCTCCATCGCCAATATGCAGGTGCCCTACAATACCTACCTGGCCGCCGATCATAACCCCTTTCCCTACCTTGGTGCTGCCGCTGATACCTGCCTGCGCCGCTACTACGGTGCTGTTACCGATCTCCACATTATGTGCGATCTGTATCAGGTTATCCAGCTTGGCACCGGAGCGGATAATGGTAGAACCGATGGTGGCCCGGTCGATGGTCGCATTGGCCCCGATTTCCACATGATCCTCGATCACCACATTTCCGATCTGCGGTACTTTGGCAAACGTACCGTCTGCCTGGGGCGCAAACCCGAAGCCGTCACTGCCGATCACCGTTCCGGCATGTACGGTTACATGGTTACCGATCACAGAACTATGCAACACTTTTACCCCGGCATGAATAACGGTATGATCCCCGATGGAAACATTATTTCCGATGTATGCATTGGGATGAATCTTTGTATAGTCGCCTATTTTTACATTTTCACCGAGGTACGCGAAAGCGCCTATAAAGACATCGGCTCCATACCGGGCGGTTTTTGAAATATAAGATGGTTCCTGGATCCCCTTTAATTGCTGCTGCATGATTTCCTGGTATTTACCCAGCAGTGTGGCAAAAGCAGAATACGCATCTTTTACACGGATAAGGGTGGCCGTTACCGGTTTCTTTAATTCAAGTGCTTCATTTACAATTATCACACTGGCCCCGGTTTCATACAGGTACTCTTCATATTTGGGATTGGCCAGAAAACTCAGCTGGCCTTCTGTAGCTTCTTCTATTTTTCCAAAGTTTCCAACAGCAGCTTCGGCGTTGCCTTCAATACGGCCGTTGATCATTGCAGCAATCTGCGATGCAGTAAATGTCATATTGCAAATAAATAATTTTAATGACTCCTAAAGGAACAAATGTAATATTTTTTAACAGGGATGGTGGTTTTTACATTAATCAATGCATGGTCTACTTCCGAAATATCCTTTAACTGCCCGTCCTTATAAAGGATGGTAATGGTTTCGTTCTTGGGGTTGTACAGGCTATTGCTGGCCTCACCCCAAAAAACGAAGTAAGCCGCTTCTTTTTCGCTGATCCCCATTGCTGCGGCCATCTCACTACGGGTTTGCAACAGGTACGCTTCGTCGAAAGGATGGGCCTGCAACCGGATCTTCATGATCCGCCGCTCCACCAGGGCCTGGCAAAGGTACGACAGCACCCGGTCTTCATGCCGGCACCAGTTCTTGATCGTAGCCGCCATATCGTTGTCGTCCATACTGCAAAAATCCATTAATAACCGGCTGCGGTCTTCTGTTTTAGCAGCGCCATGCAATAAAAAATATTCCAGTGCATCCGTGGCCGCTGTTACGCGCACGCCCTGTGCAATCAGCTCTTTTGCCCGGCGGATGATCATAACCAGCATTTTTTCTGCGGCCACCACTGTTTTGTGCAGGTATACCTGCCAGTACATCAGCCGCCTGCTCAGCAGGAATTTTTCGATGGAATAAATCGCTTTTTCCTCCACCACCAGATTGTCCTGGTGTACGGCCAGCATTTTAAGAATGCGGTCATACCCGATAACGCCCTCGGCCACGCCGGTAAAAAAACTATCGCGGTTCAGGTAGTCCATCCGGTCTACATCCAGCTGACCGGATACGAGCTGGTGCAGGAACTTTTTGGGATGCTGATTGGTAAAAATAGCCAATGCCGTTTCTAACTGATTGTTAAATTGCTGGTTGAGCTCCTGCATAATGGCCAAAGAAAGCTTTTCGTGGTGCACGCCCGGTATCAGTTCATGCTCCAGGGCATGGGAAAAAGGGCCGTGCCCGATATCATGCAGTAATATGGCAATTTTTGCACCCAACTCCTCTTCTTCTGTAATGATTACGCCTTTTCCCTTCAGCTCCTGAAGTGCGGTACACATGAGGTGATAGGCGCCAAGGGAATGCAGCAGCCGGGTGTGCACGGCGCCGGGATACACCAGGTGGGCAAAAGCCATCTGGTGAATACTTCGTAAACGCTGATAATAAGGATGGGAAATGATGGCCAGTAGCAGCGGGTGATCAATCGTAATAAACCCATAAACCGGGTCGTTGATAATTTTGCGAACGTTTGCCATTTTTTAAGTTGCGCCAAAGTTAGGAAAAGGTTTCAGGTTTAGCGTTCTCAAATGGGGAATTGCGGCCGGGGAATTTGAGATTTAAGATTTCAGAAAGGTTATCTTTGTTGTTATTCATAAGCAGATATGATCAAGTACACACAAAATTCCCTGAATAAACTGGAGACGATCCCGGAACAATGCGGCTATGTGCTGCGCTACGAACGGGGTACCTTTCAAAGCGGGTACTGCATCCTGGACAACAAGAAAGTAGTGGTGCTCAATAAATTTTTGCAGACGGAAGGCCGGATCAATGCACTTCTTGAGATCATTCCGCAGCTGGATATTGATCCGGCATTACTGGATGAAAGCGCCAAAAAATTATATGCGGAAGTAGTGGAGAACGCGGCATCGGACGAGGAAGAAGCGGCTGAAGACTAAAGGCTGAACGCCTAACGCTTAATGCTTAATGCTTAACGCTTAACGCTGAAGGCTGAAGGCTATTTCTGAATTGTTAACCTTAAAATACGCAATTATGAGAAATTACAGGAATTATGATGTTTGGGAAAAAGCCCACAACCTTGTATTATTTGTATACCGTGAAATACTTATTTGTTTTCCGGCCACCGAACAACGCGCCTTGATGTCACAGATGAAACGGGCCGCATATTCTATTCCGCTGAATTTTGTAGAAGGTTGTGGCCGCAATACCGACAAAGACTTCGCGCATTTTCTGGATAACTCATTCGGATCGCTGCAGGAATTGGAGTATACAGGCTTATTGGCGCATGACCTGGAATATATCGGTAACGAAAAACATCAACGCCTTGGATTGATCATCAACGAAGTAAAAGCCAAATTAATTAACTTAATAAAAGCCATCCGCAAGCAATAAAGCACAAACGTTATGCATTAAGCGTTCAGCGCTTAGCATTCAGCACCTACCATGTCTTACCCACCCATCCATATCACCTTCCTTGGTACCGGAACCAGTTCCGGGGTGCCGATGATTGCCTGTGATTGTGTGGTTTGCAGATCAGCCGACCCAAAAGACCAACGGTTGCGCTCAAGCATTCTTGTGCAATCGCCCGAAACCACCCTGGTAGTGGATACCGGCCCCGACTTCCGTTGCCAGATGTTGCGCCAATCGGTAAAACAGCTGGATGCCGTGCTGCTGACCCACTCCCATAAAGATCATATTGCCGGTTTGGACGAAGTACGGGCTTACAACTTTTTTCAACAAAAACCGATGGAAGTGTTTGCCACCGAAGCCACCATCGACCGTGTGAAAATGGAATTCGATTACGCATTCAGCGAACACCGCATGGTTGGCGTTCCATCGATCAACCTGAACTATATTAACGAGCACATCCCTTTTACCACCGGCGATCTCCGGGTAGATCCCATCCCCGTATGGCATATGCGCATGCCGGTACTGGGCTTCCGCTTTGGCAGGTTTACCTATATCACCGACGCTAACCGCATCGATAAAGCCAGCAAAGATAAAATAAGCGGATCCGAAGTATTGGTGCTGAATGCCTTGCGCCATGAGCCGCATATCTCGCATTTTACATTAAAAGAAGCCATTGCGTTGGCAGATGAACTGGAAATTCCCCAGGTGTATTTTACCCATATCTCCCACCAGATGGGATTGCACCAGGATATTGAAGCCTCGCTGCCGCCGGGCCGGAACCTGGCATTCGATAACCTGAGCATTATCCTGTAAATTTCTCCTTTTACGTATCCCCGCAGGCCGGACGGCTTGAGCAGGCTATCCATGAATTCAAGGCCTGAGCAGCCATATTTATTCATTTTATAAAAAATTAATTCAATTTTATTAAAATAAATTTTAACTTTATTAAATGAAACTTCCAATTTATTGCCCCAGTTGCGAAAACCCGCTAAAGGTAAGCCAGCTCAAATGCGATGCCTGCAATACCCAGGTCAATGGCAATTATGAGTTGCCGCTTTACCTGAAACTGAGCCGGGATGAGCAGGATTTTATTATGGAATTTTTCCTTGCCAGCGGCAGTATTAAAGAAATGTCGAAGCAAGCCGGGATCAGCTACCCCACCATGCGCAATAAAATGGATGATATGATTGAGAAAATAAAAAAAATGACCTCCAATGACTAAAAACTGGAAAACGGTCTTTAACCCTTTTGAGCGTTATGCGGAAAAGGATCTGGCAATTGCCGGAGTCATCAGCCTGCTGCTTTCGGTATTACTGTTCTGGTGGGCCGGGCAAACCAACGATGGTGTATATCATGTATCGCCAAAAGCCGGGCTGTCCCTGACAGGCGCAGTATCTGAGGCGGTAGTATGCACCTTACTCCTATGCGGGCTCTTATCGGCCCTGGGTAAGACCATCAATCCCAGAACAAGGATCATCGATGTGTTGAATGCCACGTTGATCCACCGGATTCCTTTAACTTTCGGTATCCTGATTTTGCAGCTTCCGTTTATCAAATCCGTTATGGATCAGATCCTGCAGGCTGTTAAAAATAACCGCCTTGAAACATTATCCGGTTCCGCGTTGTGGATCTCAACCGCGGTAGGATTACTCATGATGGCCTTTCTTGTATACGCTATTGTATTACTGGTAAACGGATTCAGAACTGCCGTACATGCCCGGAAGGCCATCCATTACCTGGGCTTTGCTGCTGCGCTGATTGTAGCAGAGCTCATTTACCGCCTGCTGTTTTATCCCCAGCTGCTAAAACTTTAAACATGCTTTTATGAAGTACCTGCTCAGCTTTTTGATCTGTCTTGGTTCAGCGGCGCTATCCGCCCAATCCGTTGCGGGAAGCTGGCTGGGCAACCTGAACCTCACGAATGGAGTTACCTTACCATTGGTCATCCATATAGAGCAATCGGCCGACAGCCTCCGGTCCAAAATGGATAGTCCGGCCCAAAGTGTAAAGGGCCTTACGGTTACCCGCACCAGTTTTGCCAACGGTACGTTGCAGTTCGAACTCCAATCCTTGCATATACAGTATACCGGTAACCTGCAGGGCGACAGCATTGCCGGAACCTTTACACAGGCAGGACAGCAATTTCCACTGGTTTTAAAAAAGAACCCCAATGGGAACCAGCCCTTCTACAACCGCCCGCAGGAGCCCAAACCGCCATTTGCTTATCATAGCGAAGACCTGTACTTCAAAAACGAACAACAGGGCAACCGGCTGGCCGGAACCCTCACAACACCGGAAAACAAAAAAGATTACCCGGTTGTAGTACTTATCACCGGCAGTGGCCCACAGGACCGGAACGAAGAACTATTTGGCCACAAGCCGTTCCTGGTCATTGCCGACTATTTCGCACGGCATGGTATCGGCACCCTGCGATTGGACGACCGTGGAGTGGGCGGATCCGACAAAGGAAAGGACGGAGCCACTTCCGCCGACTTTGCAACCGATATCAGCAGCGCCGTTGATTATCTTGCAGCCAGAGGGTATCAGCGGATCGGGTTGGTGGGCCATAGCGAAGGCGGCATGATTGCCCCCATCACCGCTGCGGCAAATAAAAAAGTAACCTTTATTGTTTCGATGGCCGGCCCGGGCATTGCCATCGATTCATTAATGATCCGGCAGCTGAAAGCAACATCCAACACCCAAAACACTCCCGAAGCCGATCTTAACACCCATGTGCAGGTAGCCCGGAAAGCCTATGCGTTTGCAAAAGCATATACGGGCGATAGCCTGGGAACCGACCTGGCGGACACCTTACTGCAGCAGTTTCCGCAGGTTCCGGATATGGACAGGGCAATGGCGCAAACCATCAGCATGCCCTGGTTCACTTATTTTATACGGTTCAACCCGCAAGACTATATCCGGCAATTAAAGATCCCGGTTCTGGCCATCAACGGCAGTTTGGACGTGCAGGTTGATGCCGGCGAAAACCTGGCAGGATGGAAAGCCGGTCTTAAAAAAGCCGGTAATACATCCGTTGAAGTAAAAGCGCTGGACGGGTTGAATCATTTGTTTCAGCGGGCCACCACGGGTGCGGTTACCGAATATGTGCAGATTGAACAAACCATCGCACCGGAGGTGCTGGAGCTGATGACGAACTGGATCCTGAAAAATACCGGAATAAACCATTAAATTGTTACATCAAAAACAGGAACAATGGACTTCAGTGCCTCATACGATAAAACAACCAAAATAATCACCGCGCTTGTTGGGATACTGATGCTCGTTGTGCTGGCATCTATGTGGATTTCGCTGAAAGCAGCCGGCACCGGGCTTCCGCTCGTGTTTATGGCTGTTGTAAGTTTTATATCGGTGATCCTGCCCTATGGATTTTCTGTAACAAAGTACCAGCTGAATAATGAGGAACTCATCATCTTCCGTCCTTTTGGCAATAAAAAGATCCTGCTGACTTCAATAGCATCGGCTGCAATCATTGATCCAAAGCTGTTGCGCTGGTCCTGGCGCATCTTTGGCAGCGGAGGAATGTTTGGCTATTATGGTACGTTTGGCAATAAGCAGCTGGGCACTATGAAATGGTATTTGACCCGGAAGGACCGCATCGTTCTTATTACTACGGTTAACAATAAAAAGCTGTTATTAAGTCCGGATGATGTGGATGCTTTTATAAAAGCATATGAGCAGACTCGAAACCGGTACTGAGCGCCGTTTCAGTACCGGCTGTCATTTCCTTCCGCCACCTTTTCCAGTGCCGGTACATCCGTTAAAAAAAGTTCCTTACCCGCCGTACGGATCCATCCCTGTTCCGAAAACTCCTGTAACATTTTATACACTGTTTCATAGGTAGCACCGATATACGCCGACAGATCCTGGCGGCTGATTACCACCACCGGGCCGGCTGCTGTTGCGCCCCCGATCTTTCGCTGTATTTGCAGGATCGCTTTTGCCACCCGCCTCCTTACCGGAAAATGCACCAGTTCCTGCATGCGTTGCTCCGACAACTGTAGTTCATCTGCAAAAAACAGCATAAATGCATACAGCAGCTGCGGATTCACCATCAGGGTTTTCCTGAAAAAGGACATATCGGCAAAACACAATATACAGGGAGCAAGCGCCGTGGCACTTACCGGGTACACTGCAGCATGGGTGGAAAGGCCCCGGTGCCCGAGAATATCATCGGGGCCGGCAAAACGGATGATCAGCTCCTTACCCTGCTCCCAGGGCTTGTGCACTTTAAGCAATCCTTCTACAACAAAATAAATACCCTTTACCGGTGCCCCTGCCTCAAAAATGACGGCGCCCTTTTTATACTTTATGATGTGACAATGTGCATCCAGCGCAGGCCACCATTCCGGCATGCACATGCGGTATAAAAACTGTTCCCTAACCGCAGTGGTTCCGTTCTCTTTTTTCATTGAAAGTATTTCATGTAACTACGTTCACACATTATGAATGATACAGCCGTTTTAATGCTTGCAGCAATCAACCCTGATCGGGTTCCGGATGCGTTTTGCGGTCGCTGTGCCCCAGGTTTTTATCCGGGCATACCCGGTCCCGCACCAGTTGTTTCAGTTCTTTTATTTCCGGAAACCCGCCATACCGTTTCCGGTCGAACATACATTCCCCGTTCAAAACGATCTGGAAGCGCCCGCTAACGGCACTCGGCCGCAGGCTCACTCCTTTCAGTTCTTCTTCAAAGGTGGTGAGGAGTTCCTGTGCAATATATGCTGCACGCAGCAGCCATTTGCATTTTGGACAATACTCAATAATCACTTCGGGTTTCATGCAATAAAGTTAAATAAAATGTTTGCCCCGGCAACAGCCTTTGTTTTGCAACTCAGGAATATAGACGCTAACCCAGCAGGTTTGCCAGGCGGATAGCCGGCCCTAAAAAACTGTAACGGGCGTACCGGTTATATTACCGGCGGCCATCCGCTTTACCTGATCCCGGTTCAGCTGTACCACGGCTCCTATAATAATCACTGCCGGGTTACCCAATCCCTCATGCTGTGCACGAAAGGCGATATCCTTTACGCTGCCCGTAACCATTCTGGCGTCGGCCCTGGTACCGTTTTGAATAATGGCCGCAGCCGTTTCGCCCTTACCCGCCGCTATAAAAAGATCTGCTATCGCCTCCAGCCTGCTCATCGCCATCAGAATGACCACCGTAGCAGAAGATCGGGCTGCCAGGTAAAGATCGTTGGACAGTTCTCCGGTTTGTGTAGTACCGGTAACTACCCAAAAGCTCTCATTGATGCCGCGGCTGGTAAGCGGTATCATTGCTGATGCCGGTACTGCCAATGCACTGGAAATACCCGGCACCACCTCCACCTCCATTCCAGCTGCACGGGCGGCGTCGATCTCCTCCTGCGCCCGGCCAAACACAAACGGGTCTCCGCCCTTTAGCCGTAAAATCGTATTATATTGTTGTCCGTATGCAACAATAAGATGATTGATCTCCTGCTGACTCAACGCATGACACCCAAAACGCTTGCCGACAAATTGCCGAATGGCGGTATGTTGGGTATATACCAGCAGCTCCTCACTTGCCAATGCATCATATAATATTACATCGGCGTTCTCAAGCGACCGGATCGCTTTCAGGGTAATCAGCTCCGGGTCACCGGGTCCTGCTCCTACAAGAATTAGTTTTGCCATGCTTTTATATTAAAATAAATTCTATATAATATATTTTGACATAAAAATAATATTTTTTAAATTAATTCATTATTTAAAATATATTTTCAGTAAGTTTGAATTGTAATTATTGTTATAAATTATAAAATAATTAATATTTATATTTTTATAATATTAAATAATTGCTGCCATTCTTGCTAAAAAATAATATAATATGAAAATTATTGTTATCGGCAATGGTATGGTAGGCCAAAAATTCTGCGAGAAACTGGTCGCTCAAAAAATTGCAGGTCTCGAATTGACAGTATTCGGGGAGGAAACCCTTCCAGCCTACGACCGCGTACACCTGAGCGAATATTTTGCCGGCAAAACGGTACAGGATCTGTGTATGAAACCAATGAGCTGGTATGCGGAAAACGGCGTCGACCTGCGCCTTGGAGACCCCGTCACCCACGTAGAGCGTGCTCAAAAAACCGTTACTTCCTTTGAGGGAACACAGTTTGCCTACGATTACCTGGTATTTGCCACAGGCTCGGCCGCCTTCGTACCACAGATCTCGGGTGTTGACAAACATGGTGTATTCGTATACCGTACGATCGAGGACCTGAACCTGATCTGGCGGCATGCAAAGATTGCAAAGTCTGCTGTGGTCATCGGCGGCGGACTTTTAGGCCTGGAAGCAGCAAAGGCAATGCTGGACCTTGGCATTACTCAAACCCATGTGGTGGAATTTGCCCCCCGACTCATGCCACGCCAGATCGACGATGGCGGCTCCCATGTGCTCACAGAAAAACTAAAGGCACTGGGTATTACCACGCATATCCAAAAGAATACCGCCGTGATCCTGGGTAATGAAACGATCACCGGGCTGATGTTTACGGATGGCAGCATCCTGAGCACCGATATGCTGGTGATTTCGGCCGGCATCAAGCCCCGTGATGAGCTGGCAAAAAAGGCCGGGCTCCCCATCGGTCACCGAGGCGGTATTATTGTTAACGACCGGATGCAGACCAGCGACCCTTCTGTTTTTGCTATTGGAGAATGTGCGGTACATGAAGGTGCCGTTTACGGACTGGTAGCCCCGGGCTATGAGATGGCTGAAGTGGTGGTACATCAACTCAGCGGGGGCGCCAAACAATTCAGCGGGTTTGATATGAGCACCAAACTGAAACTGATCGGCATCGACGTGGCCAGTTTTGGAGATCCCTTTATTACCGATGAAGAAACCCGCTCCATTGTGTACCACGATAACCATAAAGGCATTTATAAACGCATCAATGTTTCCAGCGACGGTTCCAAACTGTTAGGCGGCATCCTGGTGGGTGATGCGGAGGCTTATAATAAATTACAGCAGATCTGTGTTAACCAATTAACTATCCCGCATGCTCCGTCGGACCTGATCGTAACACCGGGCAATGCTTCAAACGATGCCGGCAATTTTGAACTTCCTGCCGGCGCATTGATCTGCAGCTGCGAGGGTGTAAAAAAGCAGGCCATCGAAGACGCGGTTGTTCAAAACGGCTGCGAATCGTTTGATGCGGTAAAAAAATGTACCGGTGCCGGCTCCGGCTGCGGCGGATGCACACCTATGGTAAAAGACATCATCAATGCCACCCTGAAAAAACAGGGCAAGGTAGTACGCAATGTTATTTGCGAGCACTTTGCATACTCGCGTCAGGAACTTTTTGATATTATAAAAATCAAAAACCTCCACACTTTTGATGCCGTGCTGGATGCCCTGGGCACCGGTGATGGCTGCGAGATATGCCGGCCGGCCATAAGCTCCATACTGGCCAGTCTTTGGAATGACCTGGTCATCAAAAAAGAAAGTGCCACCTCACAGGATACCAACGACCGTTTTCTGGCCAATATTCAAAAGGGCGGCACTTACTCTGTGGTACCGCGTATTCCCGGTGGAGAGATCACCCCGGATAAACTGATTGTAATTGGTACCGTAGCAAAGAAATACAACCTGTACACCAAAATAACGGGTGGACAACGGATTGATCTTTTTGGAGCCCATTTAAATGACCTGCCCCTGATCTGGGAAGAGTTGATCGCTGCAGGCTTTGAAAGCGGCCACGCATATGGAAAAGCTTTGCGCACCGTGAAAAGCTGCGTGGGCTCTACCTGGTGCCGTTTTGGACTGCACGACAGTGTAAGCTTTGCAGTACGCGTTGAAAACCGCTATAAAGGATTGCGGGCACCACACAAGATCAAATCCGCTGTTTCCGGATGTATCCGTGAATGTGCAGAAGCCCAGTCCAAAGACTTTGGCATCATTGCCACGGAAAAAGGCTGGAATCTTTATGTGTGCGGCAACGGCGGCTCCAAACCCCAGCACGCATTATTACTGGCCGCCGATATCGATTCTGAAACCTGCATCCGGTATATCGACCGGTTCCTGATGTTCTACATCAAAACAGCCGACCCGCTTACGCGCACGGCAACCTGGCTCAACAAAATGGAAGGTGGCATCGACTACCTGAGAAATGTGGTCGTGCATGACAGCCTGGGCATGGCTGCCGAGCTGGAAGCACAGATGCAAACGCTCGTAGATCATTATGAGTGCGAATGGAAGAAGGCGGTGGAAACGCCGGAGCTGCGGAAACGCTTCACGCATTTTATCAATGCACCTGAAGTCAGGGACCCTACCATCGTATTTGAACCGCTGCGCGCGCAAAAAAAAGCCGCAGAGTGGTAATTGCTTTTCAAACATTTTTTTATGGATAAAAACAACTGGATCTATGCCTGTAAGGCTACAGACATGCCGCACAACGGAGGTGTGTGCGTGCAGTACGGAACCGAGCAGATCGCTCTTTACTATTTTACCCACCGCAATGAATGGTATGCCACCCAAAATCTTTGTCCCCATAAAAAGCAGATGGCATTAAGCCGGGGCATGCTGGGCTCGCTGCAAGGAGAACCCAAAGTTGCCTGCCCGTTTCACAAAAAAACCTTTTCGCTTAAAAACGGGCAGTGTTTGAATGATGAAACCTGCAGCTCCATCAAAACCTATCCCGTTAAAGTACAGGAAGGAAATATTTTTATCAATATCGAAACCCTTCTTACGCCTCATTCATCAACCCCCATCGAATATGAACCACAATAAAAACAAACTATGCACACTGGCAGCCATCCTGCTGCTGACAAAAACCACTACAGCCCAAACAACGGGCACCAAAACCAGCGCTTCCCTTTGGGATGGCATGGCCGTTGCCGGCTATGTTGACAAGGGCGCTTTTATAAACTTCGGAGGGCCGGCCGTTAAATGGACACACAAGCCCTTCTGCATCAGCCTGGGCATGCTGCCATCGCTGCGCATTAAAGAAGACAAAGCCCCTACTTCGAAAAATGCAACCATAACCCCCTCCCTGGGTTGCGGTCTCAGCGCCTCCTACAAACATCTGGCCCTGCAGGTACCCCTGTATTATAATGCCAAAACAGCAGCAACCGATGGTAAATGGAATGTTGGCCTTGGCGTGGGCTACAAATTTTAATACCCTTATTTATAAACAGCACTTATAACTGAACTAAAACTTCAATCATGGATTACAAAAAACCCGCAGAAGTCATTGCCCTGATGATCCAGTCCGGAACCGATAAAGGCCGGCTAAACACCACCGATCTTTTTATAAGGGGTTCCCTCTCCGGTATGTTGCTGGGTATGGGCACCACGCTTGCCGTTACCGGCAGCGTACAAACCGGCATTCCCCTTGTTGGCGCCCTGCTGTTTCCCATTTGTTTTGTGGTCGTTGTGTTAATGGGGCTGGAACTCGTTACAGGAAGCTTTGCCCTGCTGCCGGCAGCGTATTTTCATAAAACCTTGCCGATGCCGGTACTGCTGCGCAACCTGGCGATCGTTTACGGCGCCAATTTGTTTGGAGCGCTGGTATATGCATTCCTGTTCTGGGCTTCGGTGACCAGCTTTGGACAAACCTATGCTTCTCCTTTGATACCCGCTATAATAAAGATTGCAGCAGCAAAAACCACCGGCTACGGGCAACTAGGGGGCGCGGGCATCGCTACGGCATTTACCAAAGGTATTTTATGCAACTGGATGGTAACGATGGGCGTGGTACTGGCCCTTACCTCCTCCTCTGTCATCGGTAAAATCCTGGCCGCCTGGATTCCCGTATTTATGTTCTTTGCACAGGGCTTTGAACATGCCGTGGTAAATATGTTTGTAATACCGGAGGGGATGCTGCTGGGCGCTCCGGTGAATATTGCAGACTGGTGGTTGTATAACCAGATACCGGTAACACTGGGTAATATTGCTGGCGCTTTGTTGTTTACAGCCATTGCATTGTATATTACCTATGGCCGAAAAAAACAACCGGCAGCATTGACTGTTGCGGATACCAAGGCTTCGGAAACGGTAGGCGCGGAGCCGCATTTGGCTTAGTCGTTACAGATGATAAAGCAACCCGCAGCAAGGCAGAACGGGATGCATATAATACGTTTATATGGCCCCTCCCGCCCTGTTGTCCGGGAGCATATGCAAGGAAATTTTTTACCGCTCAAAATACGCTGCAACCATTGTCCTGGCTTCGTCCTGCGTAAGTACGGCAAAATCTTTATAGCGATCGTGTACGTCTATGATCTCCTCCAGTGCACCCGCTACCACTTCCGGGTTCTTCCAGGTTTTCAGGTGGGCCAGCACAATGGCCAGGCATCCCTTTTTATAAGCGATCTGTCCCAGCACATGCACCAGCGTATTGCGCACCCGGGCCGTTTTATCAAACTCCAGTTCCTTTAACATCGGCAAAATATCCAGGGGATGCTTCCGTCCGCGCAGCTCAATACCATGACAGATCTCACGGCGGATCTCTTTATCTTCGTGATGCAGGTATTGTTTTGCCCATTGCAATACCGGCTCCGGGTTTACCTCACCCATTTTTTTTACGGAACCGATCACTGCGTTCCTTACCGCATGGTGCGCATCAAATAATCCGTTATCAAAAAAAGATTGCACCACTTCAAAATCATTTTTCCCGATCTCGCCTGCAGCGTTCACCACCGTTTGCCGTACATAGAAGCTGTTGTGCGGTAACAATTGTTCCAGTGTTTTCAAAACAGCCGCCTGCAGTTCCGGCTTTGCGATGTAAAGACGGCCAACAGCGAGGTAGGCCGTTTTACGGATATAGGTGTCGGGATCGTTAAAGTACCGCAGGCAGTTTTTATACCTGCCGCCTGTAACGGCTTTTTCCAGGTAACCGTTAATTTTTGCAACCAGCGTAATCCGGTCTGCTTTTGAAAGATCGTAAAAGGCCATATGTACCCGATTATGCCAACTTTAAGTATATCATTACAGCCGGCCACAAACGCATTTCTGCGTTCATTTCCGATAGCCGCCTGCAGATACCCCTCATGCCTGTACCCGTACTGTTACTTTAAGTATTGCGCTAAGAATCCAAGCATCGTTTTATAAAACCCGATGCGGTTCTCTTCCCGCTGAAATCCATGTCCTTCATTGTATTTCACCATATACGGCACATTAAAACCCTTTGCACGCAGGGCTTTTACAATCTGGTCCGACTCATGAATATTCACCCTCGGATCATTTGCCCCCTGCACAACCAGTAAGGGCTTTTTAATTTTGTCCAGCTGATAAAACGGAGAAACTGCTTTAGCGATCGTTGCCTCCTCCGGATTATCCAGGTCATACCAGATCTGTTTTACCATTTCCTTATACGGCTTCCAGTATTCCGGAAAGGAAGCAAAAAAGGTTTCTATATTCGATACGCCTACATAATCTACCCCGCAGGTATAGAGGTCTGGGGTTTTCACCAATCCCATCAACGTTGCATAACCGCCATGACTTCCCCCGTAAATAGCTTTTTTATCAGCATCTGCCCATCCCTTTGCAATTACATATTGTACTCCGTCTTCGATATCGTCCATCAGTTTGCGACCGATCTGTTTAAAACCGGCTCTTAAAAAATCCTTACCATAGCCACCGCTGATCCTGAAATTGACCTGCAACGTGGCATAACCCCGGCTGGCAAACAATTGTGTTTCCGGGTTAAAGCCCCAGCTGTCCCGCACGCCCTGCGGACCACCATGGGGGTTCACCACCAACGGAACTTTTTTACCTTGAAGGGCCGCCTCCGGCAGTGTGATATATCCATGGATCGTTTTTCCATCCCGGCTTTTAAACGATATGGGCTGCATTACGGCCATATCCGCCTCTTTTAGCTGCGGCATTAAATCATATAAAAAAGTGGTTTTGCCGGAAGCCACATCGTATATATAGTATTTACCTACCAGCCGGTCGCTGGTTACATACACCAGGTATTTGCTTTCATCATCCGTTTTACCGGTGATCACAAACTGGTAGGCCTTGAATTCCTTTTTCAGGTTGGCGCTCATTTTTTTAAACAGTTCGCTTACGGGAATCACTTCCTCTTTTTCGCCTTCATAGGAATAATAGTCGATCTCATAATTGCGTTTGCGGGAAAGCCCCAGGCTGCCGGCATCATAATCTTTGTTTGCAAACAGTTCTTTAACCTTTGCCTTCTTTTTAAAATCGTATAAGATGATCCGCGCTTTGTCTGAATCAAGATTGGTTAAAACATAGGCCTCATCAGCATTTGCCGGATTATAACTAAAAGAGAGAATATTAAAGTTATCATCCCAGTTATTTGTAAAGTACAATTCATAGTCTTTAGCACCGGACGGCTTATAAAAGTACTGCGATTTTATACCCTGGAACATTTTTGTAAATCCCCGGAGATGACCATCCTTATCAAAATCATAACCGGCAATGGGATTGCTCACGTCTTTGTTTTCATAGAGCTTCTCCAGCTGGCCGGTAACAACGTTTACCTTGTAGGGTTCAAAGATCTGCTTATTATCTTTATTCATGGAAATGATCATGTAGTTCTTCTGATCTTTCAGGATCCGCTCAATGCTTGCCTGCACGCCCTCAAAGGGAGTCAGGTCCAATGCATTACTCCCATCCACATTGGCGGCATAAATATGATAATTTTCATTGCCGCCTTTGTCCATCGCATACACCAGCCGCTCATCATTGATCCAGCCGTATCCTTTTATCAACTCTTCTTTTTCTTCAATGGCCCGGTTTACCTTACCCGTTGTAATTTCCTTTACATATACATGCCGTTTCCCGGCATCATCCTTCTCCATATAAGAAAGGTATTTTCCTCCGGGTGAAAGTTGGAACTGGGATGATTTTGGCCGGGCGAAATAGTCTTCCACTTTGTATTTGTATTGGCCCTTGTCCTGCGCCATAATTTCCTGTAATGCGGCTTCCGAGGACGGCAGCGTGGTATCACCGGGTTTTGTAATCACCGTTTTTGTAAGGACCAATGGAATGGTCATCCCCGCCTGTTTAAAATCACCGGCAATGGTATTGCCATTCAGTACACCACTATAGCTGATGCCGGCCGCTTTCATAGCAAGGCTCAGCTTGTTATCTGCAAAACCCGTACTGTCAACCGGAATACCACTGGCACCCTGGTCCGGACTATCCATCGTGGTTACCAGCTTATCGTTTTCATTTTTTATATGGAAGACCAGGGCCATTTTTGCTCCCTGAACGTCCAGGGCTCCTTTCCAGGAACCGGTAATGGATTGTGCATTCATCATATTTACAGTAAATAGTACAGCCGTTAAGGCAAACAGGATTTTTCTCATAAATCGCTTTTTTGCAAAGTACGCAAATTGTAACATAAAAAAGACAACACATCCAGTGAACCGGATGTGTTGTCTTTTTTATGATTCCTCCCTCAGGAGGAACTTATTTTATGGCCTGGCTTACCAGGGCCCCAATCGCATCAATATGGATCCGCTCCTGCTCCATGCTATCCCGGTGACGGATGGTAACGGTATTGTCTTCCTTGGTCTGATGATCTACGGTTACGCAGAACGGCACACCCAGTGCATCCATGCGGCGGTACCGTTTACCAATGGTATCTTTTTCTTCATAGAAACATTTGAAATCGGTCCGGTATTTCGCCATGATATCTGCGGCGATTTCCGGCAGCCCGTCTTTTTTGGTCAACGGGAATACCGCCAGTTTGATCGGCGCCAGTTTGGCCGGCAACTTTAATACCACCCGGCTATCCGGCTTCTCGGCGGTGCTGAGGTCTTCCTCTGTATAAGCAGCGCAGATCATGGAAAGGAACATCCGGTCTAAACCGATAGACGTTTCAATTACATATGGAATATAATTCCCGACCGGCTTACCGGTTTCGGGATCGATATCATTATCAAAATACTGCATTTTCTTTTTGCTGTATTCCTGGTGGTTTCTCAGGTCAAAATCGGTACGGCTGTGAATACCTTCCAGCTCCTTAAAGCCCATGGGGAAATTGTATTCGATATCGCAGGCCGCATCGGCATAGTGCGCCAGCTTCACATGATCATGAAAGCGGTATTCTGTTTCCGGAACACCCAGTTCCAGGTGCCATTTTAAACGCGCCGTCTTCCAGTACTCATACCATTCTTTCTGGGTGCCGGGCTTAATAAAAAACTGCATTTCCATCTGCTCAAATTCCCGCATGCGGAAAATAAACTGACGGGCAACGATCTCGTTCCGGAATGCCTTACCGATCTGTGCGATACCAAAAGGAATCTTCATCCTTCCGGTCTTCTGCACGTTCAAAAAGTTAACAAAAATCCCCTGGGCCGTTTCCGGACGCAGGTATACTTTATTGTTCTCGTCTTCTGAAGACACGGTAGATCCGAATTCGGTAGAAAACATCAGGTTAAACTGCCGGATATCCGTCCAGTTGGCTGTGCCGCTGACCGCACATTTGATCTTGTTGTCGTCAATGATCTTTTTCAGGGCTACCAGGTCACCCGCCGCATCCGCCTTCTCCATCTCGCTGATAATGGCCGCCGCTTCGGCTTCCTTTCCATCAGCCTTTAACTGGTCTGTATGCGCTTCGATCAGGTGATCGACCCGGTAACGCTTTTTACTATCCTTGTTGTCGATCATTGGGTCATTAAACCCATCCACGTGCCCGCTGGCCTTCCAGGTGGTAGGGTGCATGAAGATCGCAGCATCAATACCCACGATATTATCCTGCAGCTGCGTCATGGACTTCCACCAGTAATCCTTGATATTCTTTTTTAACTCAGCGCCCCATTGACCATAGTCATACACAGCCTGTAATCCGTCATAGATCTCACTGCTGGGGAAAATAAACCCGTATTCCTTACAATGCGATATAATCGCCTGAAATTTATTGCTATCCGTTGCCATAGGCCGCAAAAATAAGTTTTAACCCTGATATGTTTGAAAGATTACGGATAGAAATCAACTACCAGGCGTTAGCTATTGAAGCAGGGAAGCGGGATTTGAGATTCGAGATCTGAGATCTGAGATTTGAGAATTGAGAAGCGGGGATGGAACAATCAGATTTGAAGTTCGGGAGGGTCAGCATGGCATATAAAGACGGTTCGTCTGGAATCTGGAATCTCAAATCTCAATTCCCGATTCTGATTGCCGAAGGCTGAAGGCTGATGGCTGACCGCTGAAAGCAGACCGCTAATAATCCTACCTTTGTACCTTAAACGGTTTGTAACATGGGCATCTGGGACCAGATTTCACAATATTTATTTTTAAAGAAGAAGGATCCGAATACTCCAAAAAGTAAATGGGTGGGCTATATGCACGGGATTAACCGGCTGAGTATCTTATTGTTTTTGATCGCGATCATCTTTATCATTATCCGGCTGCTGACGCGCTGAAGGCCGTGATAATAGCGGCGGCTTTCCGGGAGGCATCGCCCTCCGATGCCAGGATCCGGTGCAATTCCGCATAATCCTTTTTCAACGCTGCTTTCCGCTGTTCATCAAATAACAGGGCCTTTAGTTCAGCAATGATATTGGTGGTATTCATTTCCCCCTGGATCAATTCTTTAACCACGGGTTTATCCATGATCAGGTTCACCAGCGAAATGTATTTAATACTGATCACCCGCTTTGCGATCTGATAACTGATTTCCGAGCCCTTGTAACAAACCACTTCCGGTACTCCAAACAGGGCCGTTTCCAGCGTGGCCGTTCCGGATGTAACCAACGCCGCAGTGGCTTGCAGCAATACATCATAGGTGCGGTTGTTCACGATGCTTACATTAGGATATTGTACCGTAAACTGCTGATAAAAGCTGTCCTCCACCGCCGGGGCCTGCGCCACCACAAATTGATAATCGGGGAATGTCCGGCTTACTTCCAGCATGACCGGCAGTTTTTTTTCAATTTCCTGTTTACGGCTGCCCGGCAGCAATGCAATAACCGGTTTGGTAACCGGCGCACCGGCTGCATCCTGAATTACCAGGTTGGAACCGGCTTTCTTCTTCCGGTCAATCTCTTCAATAAGCGGATGCCCAACATAATCTACCGCCCAGTTCCATTTGTTTTGGTAATACGCTTTTTCAAAAGGCAGGATCACCAGCATTTTATCAATGCAGCGTTTCATCATCTTCACCCTTCCCTCCTTCCACGCCCACACCTGTGGTGAAATATAATATACCACCTTCATACCTTGTTCCCGTGCCCATTTGGCGATGCGCAGGTTAAAACCGGGATAATCCACCAATACCAATACATCCGGTTTAAAAGCCAGAATATCTTCCTTGCAAAAGCGCAGGTTGTTCATAATGGTCTTCAGGTTCATGACCACTTCTACAAAACCCATAAAGGCCAGCTCGCGGTAATGCTTTATCAGCTCCATACCTGCAGCCTGCATTTTATCGCCGCCCCAGCCACGGATCTGGCTCTCCGGCTGCAATTGTTTGATGGCTGCCACCAGGTTGCCCCCATGCAGATCACCTGAAGCTTCCCCCGCAATGATATAATATTTGCGCATATAACTACTTTAATTTGGCTATCGATGCTGAACGCTTCATGCGCAACGCTTAACGCTTAATACGGATGCAATGTTAGACAACAGCCATTAGCAATGAACCATTTCCACATTTCCATGCTCAAATTTTCAAATTGATTCTCCCCAGTCTTTTTCCAGTTTCTGTTTCAGTCCATAATCGGTAAGATCAAACTCCACAGGAACCACGCTTACATAATTATTGGCCAGTGCCCATACATCGGTATCTTTTGACTTATCAAAATTTACAAATTCACCGGTGAGCCAGTAATACTTCCGTCCGTGCGGATCTTTCCGCTCAATAAATTTTTCCTGGTATTTGGCATAAGCCTGTTTACAGATCTTATAACCGTTCAGTTGCTCGGGCGGTGCCTTGGGAATATTTACATTCAGCAGGAAATGCTGGGGCAGTTTTTTTTTCAGCATCTTTTCAACAATCAGCCGTGCATACTGCCGGGAAGCAGCAAAATCCGGTTCCGCACCATAATCCAGCAGGGAAAATCCTACGGCAGGAATGCTTTCAATAGCGGCTTCCATAGCAGCCGACATGGTTCCGGAGTAAATAACATTGATGCTGTGATTGGCGCCGTGATTGATGCCGCTTACACAAATATCGGGTTTGCGGTGCAGGATCTTGTCTACTGCCAGCTTTACGCAATCTACAGGCGTGCCGGAACAGGAAAAGGCGCGTACACCCTCAAACAGCTCTACTTCATACAAACGCAGCGGATGCCCGATGGTGATGGCATGTCCCATCCCCGACTGTGGTTTATCCGGTGCCACCACCACAATTTTACCAAGCCCCCTTACCGCTTCCACCAGGTTGCGGATACCGGCCGCAGCAACCCCGTCATCATTGGTCACCAGGATGATGGGCTCTTCTTTTTTTGCCTTTTGCTTTTTGTTCGTCATAGATTGCAAAAATAGCTGATTCCGCCTAACCATCCGGTAAAGCTGCCAATGGCCGGCAATAGCTTACCACACCTTCCACCGGAAGCCCAGGTTGCCTGTGAACTTCTGATCCAGGTAAGGATTTTCAAACATCCAGCCCCGGGTCTTATACGACAATGATCCCATCAGGCCGAAACGCCTGGTGAGCGCATAATATGGCTGCACGCTCAAGCCCATGCCCAAAACGCTCTGCCGTGAAAAAAAGAGCTGGTCTTTGGGTTGCAGCCATGCCGCCAGGTGTACATCCGTATGAAATCGTTTGGATGCTCTTTTTTGCAGTCCATATGCACGCATTTCCAGCGCAGGCAGCGTTAGCGCATCATTCCTGTTCACCCCAAGGCTTACCAGGAACTGGCGGTTATACAGATCCAGGAAAAAGTCGCCCCCGGCATAATAACCAAAAGACGTGGGCACACTGCGCAAGGCAAAATTAAACAACACCCCCGGGCGCAGTTGTATACGGTTGATACCGATCATAAACGGGCTTACCAGGTTGAGGTATTGCATACGGCCGGTTTCCTTCAGAAAGTGCTTCATTCCGGGGCTGAGCTGCGATGCACTTACAGGCCGCCGGATCCCCACTCCATCCGGCCAGCTACCGCGTGTCTCATACGGCTCCTCCGGCGTAAATAAATCATATACCCAGGCAGAGAAGTCATACCCGGTAAAATCCCGGGCCAGGATATCGTTTTTATCCTGCGCCAGGATGCTGTCCGTAATGCGGTTAAACCGGCCCGAAAGCGGCAGCTTTACATAATTGATGGCATGAAAGGTTCCCAACAAGGATAACCCCACAAATGGATACCCGCTTTTCCGGAAAAAATTATCCTGCTGCATACGCCGGAAGTAGGCGTACTCGCCTTCCACACCTGCAGCCGCCAGCCGCACCTGGTCTGCAGGAAAACGCTTCTTCAGGTATACCAGGTCGGCGTCTTTTACCCGGGTAACGGCAATATCGAGTCCTTTGCCAAAATCCCAAACAGCATCATAGCTGTACACATGTCTTGCCGTCATTACGGCCCGGTGAAACTCTTCATGCTGAAAGGCATAACCATAGGGTAATTTAATGGCCAGGTAATCGGTTCCCAGCGCAGTCGCATTTGCCAGCAGCCGGTTCAGCACATAGCCTGCGGTAGTCCGGGGCTTTTTCAACCGCTTCCATAGTGCATTATGTGCATAGTAAAGACTTCCATGCAGGTTATGCGCCATATCAGTAGCCTGGGTCATTCCGGGATTACGGTAAAAAGCACCATAGCCCTTGCCGTTAAAACGCCCGGGAAAAACGGCGCTTCCATCCTGCCTGCGGATCGTTTCCGTTTTGGCAGCATCCGTCATAAAAGGAAGATCGATCAGGTGCAGCTCCAGCTCCAGTGAGGGCGGAAGCGTGTCTTTCAATATCCGTTGCCCAAAAGCCGCTTGAATAGCGGTACAAAAAAGCAACATAAGCGTCAGTCGGTTCATCGTTCATCTGTTTAGTAAAAGTTTCACCGGATGCAGTGCGTTAACAACAGGGCAGCTCCCGGCGCCGTACGCATCATAGCTACGGGCATTTCATCCGGGCGCAAGTACATATATATACAGGTGCCCCTGCTGCAAAATCGACCAACGCCTGTAAACGGCGACCAAGCCGGAATTCAGACCCACCGAACGATAATACGCAACTTTTAAAGGAGCCTCAGCCAGTGCTTCTTTCATCAGCTACCCAACCGAACGGGACCGACCGCCGGTATTACCAAAAAATAAATTTGGAGGTATAAAACGGGTTCATTTACTTTGTATTTCAAAGTACTTTTCAAAATGAACGATCCAAAAGATGACCTGCAGCATATCCGCCAGATGATGGAGCGCTCTTCCCGTTTTATTTCACTGAACGGTTTATCAGGTGTTGCCGCAGGCACCATTGCACTGATCGGTGCCGCCATCGCCTACTGGCTGTTTCAGCAACATAATATCGATTATTTTTCCGGTAACCGGTATACATACAACTATGCGCTGGAGTGGAAACTCATTCTGCTGGCAGCTGTGGTGCTGATTCTTGCCGTTGGATCCGGCATTCTTTTTACCATTCAGAAAAGCAAACGGAACGGGCTAAAAATATGGACCAGTACCACCCGGCTGTTACTGAGTCATCTCCTCACACCGCTGATTGCAGGCGGCCTGTTTTGCATGGCCCTGTTTTACCACGGACTGTTTGGACTTATCGCTCCGGCCACCCTCCTTTTTTATGGGCTGGCGTTGATCAATGCTGCAAAATATACGTTTTCCGATATCCAGTACCTGGGATATTGTGAAACCTTCCTGGGAATCATTGCAGCATTTATTCCGGGTTATGGACTCGTTTTTTGGGCGCTGGGGTTTGGTATATTGCACATCATTTATGGATTACTGATGTACAAAAAGTATAAGTAAGGATATTTGCAGAGGCGCATCATGAGCATTATAGAAAAATTAAATAAGGATTTTGAAAGCCGGGTACGACTGGGTATTATGTCGGTATTGGTGGTCAATGGCTGGGTAGACTTCCTCGAAATGAAAGAACACCTGGGCGTTACGGACGGTAACCTGGCCAGTCATATTACTGCGCTGGAAACCAAAAAATATATTGAGGTAAAAAAAGAATTCGTTGGCAAAAAAACAAAAACCTCCTACAAGGTCACCCGCACCGGGAAGGACGCCTTTGTACAGCATATTAATGCATTGGGCCGCTTGTTGAAATAATTTTTTTTACACATACACTTTGAATTTCAAAGCACTTTTAAAAAAAACAATAAAATGAAAAAGAATCTTGTCCTGTTCGTGGGCGTTGTGCTGTTTGTGGCCCTGTTTTATAACCGGGAACCGGGTTTGAACTTCAGTCTTTTCGCCATCCTTGCCTGGCTGGCCATCGTACTGACCACAGAAAGAGAAAACCACAAGCCTACCTTCTGGTGGCTGACAGCAGCACTGGGCATAGCAACAGGCGCCTTTGCCTGGTATGGGGATCCGGTTTCCTTCCTCGCTGTTTTTGCCTCGCTGGTTGCGCTTACCTGCAAAGCCCATCAGCCGGTTATAAATGTATTGCTGGTTCCTTTTGCAGGGGCAGCTAATTTCATCAGCTTCCTTTTCCGGGCCCCGGTACTTACGGGCTGGTTGCCGGTAAACGGTATTTTCACCGCCGCTTTCTACAAAAAAGCCGTTTACTATTTCCTGATCCCGGCAATGCTGGCTACCATATTCCTGGTGGTCTACAGTTCCAGCAGTGACCTCTTTCAATCATTTTTTTATATCAACTGGAATGCGGACTTTTTACAGATCGGGTTTCTGAGTGCGCTGGGATTCTTCCTGATGTTTTGCTTCGTACACTATTGGGCACCGTCGCAGCTATTCCTGGTTAATAACAAGCTAAACGATCACTTCCAGGAAGCATACCGGTTGTCGTTACAGGGCCCGCAGCACCCGGACGCCGGTTTTTATCGCAAAAGCGCCGAGATCTCCTTTATACTCCTGAACATCCTCGTGTTGTTTTTTATTGTTACCTATTGCGTTGAACAATTTGGCCATATGAACAGGGGCGGCAGTTTGAGCAGTGCATTACATGAACGGGTATACCTGCTTATTTTTTCTATTGCAATGGCCATCCTGGTGATTATGCTATTTTTTAAAGGCCGGCTTAATTTCGATGCAAAAGCGCGCCTCCTCCGCAACAGCGCCTATGCCTGGATCCTGCTCAACCTTTTTCTCGCAGGTGTTGTAGCCTTAAAGAACAACCAGTATATCGAAGCCTACGGGCTTACATTTAAGCGGATCGGGGTGCATATCTTCCTGTTGCTTTGCATTGCCGGGCTGCTGCTGACCATCTTAAAGATCAAAAACCGCAAAACCAATGCCTACCTGGCCGGTCGCATGTTATGGGTTTTCTATACCACACTCATTATCGGCTGCGTTGTAAACTGGAGCTGGATCGTTACCAAATATAACCTGGCGCACGCCCAAACCTTCGATCTTCAATACGCCCAACGTCTTCCTTTTAATAAGCAATTACTTTATGATGCAGGAAAACTTACCAAGGAGGAGCTTTATCAAATTCGTTACGATCATCAGCAGCGTCCTCTTCTTTCGCAAAACCTGTATTATTCTTTTTTAAAAACACGCTAACCGCAAATAACATGTCCATTAAACAAAAGATGCTCCTCACGGTCGCCGGCAGTCTGATACTGATCCTGCTGAAACTGCTGCTGCGGCAATCAGATGCCGACGACCTGTATTTTCTGCTGGCTCCAGTCAGCGCTATCATTGAAGCCACCGGAAACTACCATGCTCAATTCATTTCCGGTGCGGGTTTCTTTTTCAGGGATCTGCATGTGATCATTAACAAGTCCTGCTCAGGAGCCACCTTTATGCTGACGGCACTGTTACCAGCAGGATACCTGCTTCTGAGCTATTCTCGCAACGTCAAAAGTTTCTTTAAAACATTCCCCATAGCCCTGCTTTTTGTATACTTCCTTACCATATTGGCAAATACTACCCGGATCTTAACAGCGATAAAACTGGGTGGCACATCTTTTCTCATGGGCCATATAGCTCCTGAGAAATTGCATGAATTATTGGGTATGATCACCTACCTCTTCTACCTGATCTCTGCCTTCCTGCTGACAGAAAAACTGCTCCAACTAAAATCAAGAAAATATGCGCACCCTGCTTAGCCCGAAATGGGTATTGCTGATCAATACACTTCCCGTTATTCTTTTATCGATTCTTTATGTAAAAGATTACAACGTCATACATTCCTTGCTGGATGCACACAGCAGATCGTTCTGGCATAGCTATGGGCTCCTGCTGACGCTGCTGACCCTAATTAACACTGCTTATTGCATAACGGCAGCCCGGCGAAAAAAATTGCTGACACTCTCCTACGGATGTGCATCCTTACTGGTGTACCTGGCTTTTTCATACTTCTATTTGTATCATGCCACCATTCTCTTTCCCCCTCAATTACCCAACTGGATGGTCAGCGGTATCACCGCCTTGTACACCGGCACCTTCCTGATGCCCACCATGGTGCATGCACTAATTATTGTAATGATCTACTGTACCCGGCACATTCAGAAACGAAATGCATGGCCAAGCTTTGGCGCAGCCATCGCCGCTCCATCACTGGCGTATCTTTTTATTCAGGCGCTTCTGCCCACCTGGTCGCGCAACACATCCGGCAACCGGATGATCGAACATGCAATCAATGTGATCTACATCGCGCTGGTAGTTATATTCCTTTTCTTTCTTTTTCGTTTCTTATATATTTTATTATGCAAAAAGGAGAAATGGTTCCTCACCACCCGAACAATCTGGTTCTTTCTTATCGGCATCCTGTTCCCCGTGATCGGGCTTTGTGTCAACAAGAAAGAGAATAATTTCTTTGGAAATTTTTCGGATCCCTGGTTCTTTATTCTCGCGATACTCAATGGTGTGCTGCTCTGTTTACCCGAAACGGGCAGCCGGCGTTACCTACTGTTCTTATTTTCAGGCCGTTGCTTTACCCTTTGTTACACCCTCTATTTCTTCTTTGTCTTCCTACCCTTCCTGCCCCTGTCAGTGATTGCCATCATCGCCTATGGGGCAGGATTTTTGATGCTGACACCGCCCGCGCTTTTTTGCATTCATATTCACAAACTGATGCAACAGTACAAAGCGCTTCAACAGGAATGTTCCTGGCTCGCAATTAAAGGTATTGCCCTGTTCATGATTATTCCGGTCATTCTTTTCAGTTCTCTGGTCTATGAAAGGATCAATCTTCATAAAGCGCTCGAATATGTCTACAATCCCGACCTGTCCAAAACCTATTCTATCAGCAGTAATACACTGTCGGCAACCCTGAATGCCATAGACAAAAACAGGCGGCCGGATCCTCTGGCAATCACCGGCGAGGCACAGCCTTACCTCTCCTCATTTTATAATTGGGCGGTACTGGATAACCTTTCCCTGACCGAAACCAAAAGCCACCAACTCCGGCAGATCTTCCTGGGCGACAGTAGCATGCACGTATCAAAAGCCACCTTAAACAGAAGTGCCGTACTCACAAACCTGACGGCTGACTCACATTATGACTCTAATGCCGGTGCGTGGCTCAGTACGGTTGCTATTGAACTATCCAATACAACTACCGCTACGGGCGAATATGAAACCAGCATCCGGTTGCCTGCAGGATGCTTTGTAAGCAACTATTATTTATATGTCGGTAACCGAAAAGAGCAGGGGATTCTTGCTGAAAAACGAACCGCTCAGTGGGTATTTAACCAGATCCGCAATGAACGCAGGGATCCGGGCATCCTGTATTATAAAAACCCAGATGAACTGACGCTAAAAGTATTTCCCTTTACATCAAAAGAGATCCGGAAAACCGGTATCGAGTTCTTACATAAAGACCCGGTAACGCTTACGATTGATGGTCATACGATTCAATTGGGAGATATTGCTGCTCCGCCGCCGCTCTTACCCGCAGCAGCCATGGGGCCGATATATCTTACAGCCAGTGAAAAAAAACGACTTCCCCGCGTATTCCGCAAACCTTATTATCATTTCCTGGTGGATGTATCAGCTGCTTCAGCTCCTTATATCCGGCAACAGGCAAAAACTGTTGACAGCCTTATAACTATACTGGGACTGCCTGCAAGAAGAGGCCAGGTAAGCCTTGTGAACAGCCAGGTACATACTTTTAAAACCGGGGGCCAATGGAAAAACATGTTACATCATATGCATAGAGACGGAGGCTTCTTCCTTGAACGTGCGCTGCAGCAAAGCCTTACTCAGGCCTACCTAAGCAACAAAACACAATATCCCGTCTTTATAGTTGTTACCAACCACTTAACACAGGCGATATTAAATCCCGAACGCAAGGCATTAGCGTTCAGTTTTCCGGAGAAGGGAAATTATTTTGTTGCGGCCGGTACTGAAAAAGTCATGGCCTTCTCATTGCTGGATAACACGCCCGATACACTGAGCAACGGTATCCATCGCAATACGGCGCCGGTTCTTGCATATCCCGACCTGACACGCCCGACCGATTATTTAAATACAGATGACACACCCGCCATTATAATCAACAAGGATCATACAACCAATGACCATCCCTTTAAAAAAGATTGGGCATCCGCCCTGGCGCTTTATGCAAATACACAGCAAATGCAGCGCTATCCCATTCTTCAGAAAAAAGGCTGGTTACAGGATGTCCGGCATAGTTTTCAATCAGGTATTCTCACGCCTAACACCGCGTATATAGTGGTAGAGAACGAAGCACAGAAAAGCGCTCTTTATCAAAAACAAAAAGAGGTAATCGCCGGAAACAAGAACCTGGATGTAGACGATGAATCTTCAGCCATGAGTGAGCCGGGGCTACTGGTGTTATTCCTATTCCTGCTCCTGTTATTGCTCAGAAACAGGAGCAAACTGCGATACGCGTTCAGTCAATCAAACAGCACCAAACAATTCCACCATGAAAAAATATAATCTACTCATTCTTTTTACACTCCTCGCTACTATTGTAATCCTTACCGTGCTGGTTTTGAAAAAATAAACGAACGAAAACGGATGGATTTGAAGATGGCTATCGCTGCAACCGAGGTAATTAAACGCTGAGTTTTTGATTACCGGTCCGGATACAGTAAGTATTGTTACCGCATTTTTTTATAATCACTCATTCCCGGTTCCCAGGAATCAAGGATCTGTTTTACCGGTTTACCGGCCACGATCTGTTTTTTAAAATCATACACTCCTGCCTGGCGGCCGATGCTTCCCGTCTGGTTGCTTCGACTGCGGTTAAAGTACCGTTCCTTATTCAACCTCAGGAAACAACCCCTTCTTTTATGATGATTTCCGGCTGATGCGCCACCGGGAAATTAACCGAGTTGGCAATAAAACAGAACCGGTGCGCCCGTTGGTGCAGTTCCAGCGCCAGCGCGGATTGTGCGCCGTTTGTGATGGTGACAACCGGATAAAGCGTTACCCCGGTAAACCGGCCGCTTCCATCCGGATCTGTTTGCATTTGGCCTCTTGCCGCATCGGTATAGGCTGTTACTTCGATGCCGGCTTCGGCGCAAAGATGCAGGTACCAGAGCATATGGCAGTTCGACAAGGACGCCAGGAACAATTCCTCCGGGTTATACCGCTTCGCGTCGCCCCGGAAGGCCGGATCCGATGAACCCGGGATCACCGGTTTGTCCGCAGCATGGATCGTATGATCCCGGCTATAGGCGGTATACCCGGCCGTTCCTTTTCCCAGATTACCCGTCCAGGTGATGGTTACCTGGTAATGATGCTCATGATGCGCCATCTATAAGTTCTTTAAAACGATCAGCTGTTATGTGATAACAGGTTAATGGTGGCTCCGTTCGGATCCTTTACAAAAAAACGGCGCACGCCCCAGGGTTCGTTGGTAAGGGGATATACGATATCCAATCCCAGCGTGATTGCTTTTTTATACATTCCGTTTACATCAGACACTTCAATGGAAAGAAAAACACGTTCGTTGTTCAATACCTCTTTTTTCTGGTTTTCCAGAACATTGATCTGTGCCGTCGGGTTCTTGCGGGAAGCAAATGTCAACACCCATCCCCGGTCCATAATAATATCCATATGCAGGAATCCGTGATAAAAAGCCTTGCTTTGCTCCAGATCATCCGAATAAATATTGGGAACGATCCGGTTTATATAATTCTCCTCTTTCATGCTGTTTCATTTGATGGTTCAGGACCCGAAGCAACGCCCCGTTTGCAATAATTGCGTCATCCAAAGATACTTCTTTAAAACGAAGGCCGGCTGCCCATCGTTGCATGGAACGCCCGGAAATACCCGGTTTTTACTTCAGTACGCCCATCTCTTTAGATAAGATAACGGAAATTTCACCGTATTGTTACATTATAGTTCCAGTTTATACAACCAATAACGCTTTCCGAACCGTGGTTCTATTTCCCGGATGATCCGGAATCCCAGGTTTTCATACAACCTGCGTGCATTGCTCATGATTTCCGATGTATGCAATGCGATCGTCGTTTCCCCGTTATGCCTTGCCAGGGTTATACAATCTTCCATAAGTCTTCTGCCAATACCCCGGCCGCCAAAATCGGGATGCACCGTTAAAAAGCGGATATAGGACCACTCGGGAAGATAGAGGTCCGTTGGATTTCCCCGGGGCACCAGGAAACCCATTCCTACGATCCTTCCCGAACCGGTTTCACAAACCAGGCATTCGCCAGACAGCAGCAGCGCGTGGTATGTTTGCTCCCGCTGAACCGTGCGCCACAACTGCTGCCAGTTATTGGGGTTCAGTGCCTGCTCAAAGCCGCTCCATGTCTGCATTCCCAGCTGTTGGAGTTGAACCACATCGGCCATATCACCCTTCCGGTAATGCATTTCTGAACCTGTTGTCATTTTCCCAAATGCTATTTAGTGGTAAGTGTTTTCCAGTGTTCCAGCTCCTCGTTGACAAAATACCCGATCATCGTCCGGTAAACGGCCTCAACCAGCTCCGGCGACACCTCACAGGCTGCAGCCAGCTTCCTTTTTGATTCGATCACTGCTTCCACCCGGCGTTCATCCTTAACGGCCGTCTCTGATTTTTTAAACCGGGCCGCCGCCTTTACAAAGCCCGCCCGCCGGCCGATCAGGCGTACAATTTCATGATCAATGGCATCGATCTCCACTCTTACTTCTTCAATATTGTTGCAGTGTTCCGGAATCATTTCGTTGTTTTTCAGATAAAATTAAAGATACTTCATAATTTCCTGCCGGCCTGTTAAACTTTTTAACAAGACAACTGTTCTCCTTGAAACAAATGACCCCAATGGATCGTTCACTTAAGGACCTGAGGATATTTATGCAGATTGCTTTTTTAGAAGGCATCTCCTACCTTGTTTTACTACTGGTGGCCATGCCGTTAAAATATTTTGCCCAGATACCCGAGGGTGTAAAGTATATTGGCTGGGCGCATGGCGTGCTGTTTGTGCTTTTCTGCATTTACCTGTTAAAGGTATGGGTAGGACTCAAATGGAGCTTTGGAAAAACAGCGGTTGCATTTATTGCTTCCCTGCTGCCCTTCGGGACCTTCGTACTGGATGCGAAACTTAACAAAGCATATCCACAACTGAAAAACCGGCAAGGCAGCGCCCTGTAACCGCCGGTTCATCCCCCCAAAGGAAATACAATACGGTGTATATACGGCACCGGAAAGGATACCGGATTAAATGATCATCAGAACGCGGGA
Organism: Niabella pedocola; assembly: GCF_021044425.1. GTDB lineage: Bacteria > Bacteroidota > Bacteroidia > Chitinophagales > Chitinophagaceae > Niabella > Niabella pedocola. The sequence continues at coordinate 239,702 of NZ_JAJNEC010000008.1, forward strand.
TCCACTGCGAGAGGCCCTTCTGATGAAAAGCGACGATGAAAAATATTTTCGAATATTACCATTACTGCTGCACCGGAAAAACGATTACATGATCAACGACAGATTTCTTTTGCCGCTGTATCTTCAGAAAGATCGCTTATCTGTAATTGAATGATTAAATACGGAGTCATCTGCAAGAGACGCCGATGGGAAAAAACATCCTTTACCATTTAATTTAAGCTTTAAAACAGCGCAGCGTGCTGGAGGAGGCGTACCTTAGCATCCGGTAATAAATGCTATGCAATTCTTTGTAGAAAAACAATCCATTGTACGGAAGATTTGGGGGAAAAGCGACACCGTGCTTTTTATTTTTGCAGGTGCCGCAGCCGAGTTTGCGCTTAATAAGGCAGTAGACTGGCTTTACTTTACCGGCAAATTACCTGCAGACCCGGTGGGCCGGTTGTTTTCTACCGTACAATATGCAAAAACGATTGTTTTTGCGCCCCTTGATCAGGCAGAGGCAGCCATCAGCCGGATGCGGCATATACACCAGGCAGTGGAACAAAGCAGGGGCTATTCCATACCGGACTGGGCTTACCGGGACGTTTTATTCATGCTGATCTATTATTCCATTTCGGCCTATGAACTGTTGGAAAAAAAACTTGCTCCGGAAGAGAAAGATGCGGTGTACCAAGTTTTTTTCAGAGTAGGAACAATGATGGGCCTGCAGGCATTGCCGCCAACCTATGCCGAATGGCTCCCGTTGAGAACCCGGCACCTGCTCCATAACCTGCAGAAAAGCGCCTATACCACCGATCTGTTTCTGCAATACAAAAAACAACTGGGTGCACTGCGTTACAAGATATTGGTAGAAGGCCAGAAACTGGTGGTTCCAGAAAGAGTAAAAGAATTATTACACTTCACCGGCTTTTCATTTTTAACACCCATTGTTCCTCTATACAAAGCAAGCCGCCTGATAAAGATGGATGGCTTCCTGAAAAACCTGTTATTACCGCCCGGTTATCGCGCACAGGTCCGCAGGCTGGATGAGCCTCGTGGGTCTTACTAAAAAACAGGCCGCCGCTCTCAGCGCCGGTAGCCATAAAAAAACACCCCGCAGCTGCAGGGTGTTGTTATTTAAACATTAAATAGTAAATCTTTTTATGCTTCCTGTGGATTCTCCTTGGGATCTTTTACCGTAAAGAATAACCGCTCCTTTTCCTTGTCAAAGTCTACCAGCAACACATCACCGGGCTTCACATGCATATTCAGGATCTCTTCGGCCAGAGGGTCTTCCAGGTATTTCTGAATGGCCCGGTGCAACGGACGCGCTCCAAACTGCTGATCATATCCCTTGTCTGCCAGGAAGGTTTTTGCTTCTTCGCTCAGCTCCAGGCCATAGCCCAGGTTCTGTACCCGTTTCAGCACGCCCTTCATGGAAATATCAATGATGCTGAAGATATTTTCTTTCGTCAGGCTGTTGAAGATGATCACATCATCAATACGGTTCAAAAATTCGGGGGAGAAAGTACGCTTCAGCGCCTTTTCGATCACGGCTTTATTTTCCTCATCTTCGTTTTCCACCCGTGCCGATGTAGCAAACCCAACACCTGCACCAAAATCTTTCAGCTGCCGTACACCAATATTGGAAGTCATAATAATGATGGTATTCTTAAAGTCTACCTTACGCCCCAATCCATCCGTCAGCACGCCATCATCCAGCACCTGCAGGAGGATATTATAGATATCCGGGTGTGCCTTTTCAATTTCATCCAGCAGGATCACACTATACGGTTTGCGGCGAACTTTTTCGGTGAGCTGTCCGCCCTCTTCATAACCCACGTATCCCGGAGGTGCCCCAATCAAACGGCTTACCGTAAACTTCTCCATATATTCACTCATATCGATCCGGATCAGTGAATCTTCGGAATCGAACAGGTAGCGTGCCAGCGAACGGGCCAGCTCGGTTTTACCAACCCCTGTGGGGCCCAGGAAAATAAAGGTACCAATGGGTTTCTTCGGATCTTTCAATCCTACGCGGTTCCGCTGGATCGCCTTCACCACTTTGGAAATGGCTTCGTCCTGACCAATCACCATGCCCCTCATGTCTTCCGACATTTTGCGCAGCTTCTCGGTTTCTGCTTCCACCATTTTGCGAACAGGAATGCCCGTCATGATATTGATCACCTCGGCGATCGCTTCCTCGTCGATGGGATACCGTTTGTGTTTGCTTTCCTCTTCCCATGCGGCTTTTGCCCGCTCCAGGTCTTCTGCCAGTTTTTTCTCCGTATCGCGCAGCGATGCGGCTTCCTCAAATTTCTGGCTTTTCACCACTTTATTTTTCTCTTCCTTTACATCTTCGATCTTCTTCTCCAGCTCCACAATATTCGGTGGCACATTGATATTCTTCAGGTGTACCCGTGCCCCTACCTCATCCATTACGTCAATCGCCTTATCGGGCAATAACCGGTCGGTAATGTAGCGGTCGCTCAGTTTTACGCAGGCGTCTATGGCTTCATCGCTATAGGTAACACTGTGAAAATCTTCATACTTCGATTTGATATTATTCAGTATCTGGATGGTTTCATCCACGCTTGGAGGATCTACCATCACTTTCTGAAAACGACGATCCAGTGCACCGTCTTTTTCAATATACATCCGGTATTCATCCAGGGTGGAAGCACCAATGCACTGCAGCTCACCACGGGCCAGCGCCGGTTTAAAGATATTGCTGGCATCCAGCGAACCGCTGGCACCACCGGCGCCCACAATAGTGTGCATCTCATCAATGAACAGGATCACATCGCGGTTTTTCTCCAGCTCGTTCATAATCGCCTTCATCCGCTCTTCAAACTGGCCCCGGTACTTGGTTCCGGCAACCAGCGATGCCAGGTCTAAGGAGATCACCCGTTTGTCAAATAACACCCGGCTAACTTTGCGCTGTACAATACGCAGCGCCAATCCTTCCACGATAGCGGTTTTACCCACACCAGGTTCGCCAATCAGGATCGGGTTATTCTTTTTCCGGCGGCTCAGGATCTGCGATACCCGCTCAATTTCCTTTTCGCGTCCTACGATCGGATCCAGGTTACCACTTTCTGCCAGCTTGGTCACATCCCGCCCGAAATTATCCAGCACCGGTGTTTTGCTTTTGGCTGCCGCTTTGGAGCCGCCTGCTCTTGACTGGGAGTATTTTTTTTCTTCTTCAAACTCTTCTTCACCCTCTTCACCAAATTCTGCGCGGGGTTCTCCAGATTTAACGATGCCTAATTCCTGGCGAAACAGATCATAATCCACATCAAACTGATTTAAAATTTGTGTTGCAATATTTTCCTTGTTCTTTAATATAGAAAGCATCAGGTGCTCCGTTTCCACCAGGTTGCTCTTCAGCGCCTTGGCTTCCAGAACGGTAACACGGATCACTTTCTCCGCCTGCTTGGTCAAAGGAAGACTGTTAATGTTTGCAATATTTTTTCCGGTTTTATCCTTTATTGCCAGTTCAATTTCCTTCCGCAGTTCAAAAATATCTACATTAAAGCTTTTCAGGATCCGGATAGCGGTATTATCCCCTTCCCGGATCAGGCCCAGCAGCAGGTGCTCTGTGCCAATGAAATCATTTCCCAGGCGTAAAGCCTCTTCCCTGCTATAGGAAATGATTTCTTTTACCTGGGATGAAAAATTATTATCCATATTTAGATAAAATGTTTATTTACAATATTAACAAATATATTTGGTACTAAATTTACTTGTAATTTAAGCATATTTATTCCAAATTCACTCTATATGCAAGTCAAAATAGATACCAAAGAGAAATTTCACGTCATCACGCCAAATGAGCCTGTTCTATCTGCTACAATGACAGATCAAATGGATGCGGCGTTGCTTCCTTTTCTGCAAAAGGAGGTAAAGAATGTGATCCTGAACTTGCATGCGGTGGAAGAGATAGATGCTGCTGCAGCCGCTAAACTCCTGCAAATACAGCAATATTTCTATGAAAACAACGCCTCTTTTGTAACCTGCAATATACAAAAAACCGTAAACGCATTTTTGGCAGAACACGAACTGGATGAACTGCTCAATATCGCCCCCACCGAAAGTGAAGCCTGGGATATTGTACAGATGGAAGAAATCGAACGCGAGCTGCTGGATACGGAAGATATTGAATTCACGGATACGGGAAATGAATAAACAAATAAACCCCTAAAAAGTTTAACGGAATGTTGGGAGTTACCATACTGGGAAACAATTCAGCGGTGCCCGCTTTTGAACGGCATCCTACCAGCCAGGTACTCGCTACATCCAGCCGCAGTTTTCTTATCGATTGCGGCGAAGGCACCCAGATCCAGCTCATCCGTTACAAGATCCGCCGCAGCCGCATTTCACATATTTTTATATCGCATCTTCACGGCGATCATTACTTTGGCCTGGTGGGGTTATTAAACTCTTTTGCGTTGCTGGGCCGGCAGCAGGAACTGCATGTGGTGGCACCTCCGGCTTTACAGGAGGTTTTAGAACTGCAGTTCAAACTGGCCGATACCCGTATGCCCTACCCGCTGCACTTTCATGCCATTCAGGCTCCCGGTCATTTAATGACCATTGATGATATGGAGATCCGCTGTTTCAGAACAGATCACCGCATTGAATGTTTTGGCTTCGTTTTTAAAGAACAAAAGAAACCCCGGCGCATTAACGCGGAAGCAGTGCAGGCACACCGCGTCCATTACAGCGCGTTCGAAAACCTGCGGCAGGGCAACGACTATACGGCCCCCGACGGAACGGTGATCAAAAACGAACAGCTTACAGAAGCTGCTCCAAAAGGAAAGACCTATGCCTTCTGCGCAGATACCCGGTACGATGAATCTATTATTCCCGCCATACAGGGAGCAGACATGATCTATCATGAAGCCACCTACCTGGATAACTTTGCGGCACAGGCACACCTGCGCTTTCATTCCACTTCCAAAGAAGCGGCACGCATCGCGCAAAAGGCGCAGGTAAAAAAATTACTCATCGGCCATTTCAGCAGCCGTTATGATGTGCTGGATGCCTTTGAAACCGAAGCCCGGGAAGTATTTCCCAATACCGACCTGGCGCTCGAAGGCGTTTGCTACCGGATACCTTAGTTTTTTATGGAGCCGGCAGCAGTACTGCTATCATCCCCGTTGCCACGCTCGCTTGTGCTGCAGTACAAATAGCAGCGCTTCAGGTTCTTCCTGCCCCGGCATTCCTCAATCACTTCGCTTCACTAAATATCCTGTTTAACTTTCATTCGATCCGTTTACCATGTTTTAATTTTCAAGGGGGTTCCCGGCATAATAGTTTCGCCTCAGGAAAAATAATTACCATGAAGTTGAAACTATTTTTATTACTGCTTGTAATCACAAGTCTGTCAATGACCACTAAGGCACAGGTACCTTCCCTATTTGCGTTCCAGGGCGTGGCCCGCAATAATAACGGGCAAGCTGCAGCCAACCAAAAAGTGTCCGTACGCTTTACCATCCACCAGGGCGCGGAAACAGGCGGTGAAGTGTTCCAGGAAATCCACAATCCTACTACCAATGCAGCCGGCGTTTTTAATGTAGCCATCGGCAGTAAGACAGGTTTTCCCAATACGCTTAACTGGAGCAACAACGTAGCCTATTACCTGCAGGTGGAAATAGATCCGGCAGGCGGCAGCGCCTTTACCACCATTAGCACCAGCCAGCTGCTCAGCGTGCCGTACGCCATTGCTGCGAGCCGGCTGGTGGCAACAGGCTCCCTTGTCCTGTCCGGTACCGGAACCACCATCGGGTCATCCGGCAACAAAGCGCTTGCAGCCAATGCAACCGCAATGGGTCATAATACCACCGCCTCGGGGGCAAATGCTACCGCTGTGGGTCTCGGAACCAATGCTTCGGGAGACGCTGCGCTGAGTATAGGGGTTGATACCAAGGCCTCGGGAAACTATTCTTTTGCTGCAGGACAAAGCTCTGAAGCATCTGCTTATGCATCTTTTGCTGCAGGCACTATTTCCAAAGCCACCAATTCCAGCGCGGTAGCCATGGGCTACAGCGCCGAAGCCTCCGGACTCAATGCCTTTGCTGCCGGGGCGCTGTCCAAAGCTACAGGAACAACAACAATTGCCATAGGGTATAAGAGCCAGGCTACCGGTACAGGCGCTACAAGCTTGGGTTCCGAAGTATTGGCCGACGGTGATTATTCAACTACCATGGGCAATAACGTAAGTACCGGTTCCTTTAAGGGATCCTTTATTGTTGGCGACTACAGGCCCATTTATACTACAAAAAACTCCGCAGAAAATCAAATGGTCATGCGCTTTGGCGGCGGCTACCGGTTTTATACCGGAACCGCCGGTTTCGGCAGCGGTGCCGGTGTTTCACTGGACCCCAACGGCAACAGCTGGGCCAGTATTTCCGATAGCACAAAAAAAGAAAACTATTCAGCCGCAAACGGTGCCGCCTTTCTTTCTAAAATAAAAAGCATGAAGCTGGGCAGCTGGAATTATAAGGGACAGGACAAACAGCGATACCGCCACTATGGCCCCATGGCACAGGAATTTCACAGCCTGTTTGGTAATGACGGCACCGGTACCATCGGATGCGACACCACCATTGCCAGTGCAGACATCGACGGTGTAATGATGATTGCCTTACAGGCATTGGTAAAGCAGGTAGACCAACTTGCTGAAACCAATAAAAAATTACAGCAACGCATACAACAGCTGGAAGCAAGAAGGAAAGATCACTAACAACGCTACAGTCAATATTATCTTCCATGAATGATACGCAAAGACGCTTACTCTTTTAACGTAAAACATAAATTAACAATATCAATCTCGTTCCAATGAAACTGAAATTATTTTTATGCGCTGTTGTGGTAATCTGCTTGTCGATAACCGCTATATCCCAGGTTCCAAAACAATTTGCATTCCAGGGTGTGGCCCGCAACAGTAACGGGCAAGCGGTAGCCAGTAAATCTGTTTCCGTACGGTTTACCATTCACCAGGGTGCCGAAACCGGTGGGGAGGTGTTCCAGGAAACCCATAACCCAACCACCAACGCCGCCGGCGTATTCAATGTGGCTATCGGCAGTAAGAGCACCAGTGTATTCCAGAATATGTTTCAAAGTATTAACTGGAGCAACGCAGTAGCCTATTACCTGCAGGTAGAAATAGATCCTGCCGGCGGCAGCGCCTTCACTACTGTAAGCACCACCCAATTACTCAGCGTACCTTACGCTTTTGCAGCAGGCAGGTTGGTGGCATCCGGATCCACCGTTTTATCAGTAACCGGCAACACCATGGGTGAAGCAACCATAGCTACCGGAAACAATGCTTTGGCCATCGGGTCGGGTACTACGGCAGCGGGCGATCAATCTTTTGCTGCGGGCATCGGATCCCTCGCTACAAACAATGGCTCGGTTGCTTTAGGACGCGGTAACAAGGCTACCGGAATAAACGCGATAGCCCTTGGCAGGTTTGTTGAGGTTCCCGGCAATTTCTCTGCTGCCATAGGAAACTATACCAACGTTGCAGGCGGTTCAGCTATCGCTATTGGCAACAATGTTGAAGCTAATGCCGACTATTCCTTTGTCATTGGGAATGGTGCAGCAACCAAGCACATTGGAGCCGCCATTTTTGCAGATTTCCGCTCGAATATTGCACTTTTACCCAGTAGCAGTGCTGCGGACAACCAAATGACCATGCGCTTTGGTGGCGGCTACCGTTTTTTTACATCACCAACCGGTGACGGCAGCACAGCCGGTGTTACCATGGGGCCCAACGGCAATAGCTGGTCCAGTATCTCCGATAGCACCAAAAAAGAAAACTATTCAGCCGCAAACGGGGCAGCCTTTCTTTCTAAAATAAAGGGCATGAAGTTAGGCAGCTGGAATTACAAGGGTCAGGACAAACAAATTTACCGGCACTACGGTCCAATGGCCCAGGAATTTTACAGCCTGTTTGGCAATGACGGCACCGGCACCATCGGCAACGATACCACCATTGCCAGCGCGGATATCGACGGTGTAATGATGATTGCCTTACAGGCACTGGTAAAGCAAACAGAGATTTTGCAAACCGAGGTAAAACAATTAACGAAAGCGAATAAAAAATTACAGCAAAGCGTTGCACAGTTAGCCGCTGCTAAAAAAGAAAATTAAGAACCTATTCAATCCATTCCACATGAAAAAAATAATGGTCATACTGTTATCCGGCATCATCCATATCAGCGTTCAGGCACAAACCGGATGGGGTAATATTTATGGTGCCTCCGGAAGCGGCAGCGCCGGCGCGGTATCTGTAGACTGGGTGCTGGGGTCTTTATCAACAGACGGAGGTTCGGCCGATATCGCACTTCCGGTGCAGTTTGGTACCATCAGCGCCACCATTGCCAACCAACAGCTTCTGGTAAAATGGACAACTGAAACAGAATCCAATAATGATCATTTCGATATTGAAGTTTCTGCGGACGGCACGTCTTTTAAAAAGGTCGCATCCGTAGCTTCAAAAGCAGCAGCAGGCCATTCCGCAACTCCCCTGGAATATGAATACCGGTCAGCACAGGCGGAAACGGCACTGGCATTGGCATTCGGAATGCTTTGCTGTACCGGTTTCCTCTCAAAACGGAAAAGATGGCATTACCTGCCCGCTGTTCTAATCCTGCTGGCCGTTGCTATCCTATCCGGCTGCTCCAAAAAACATCTGGAAATAGCCCCAACCATTCCCAACCAGTACCTCCGTATTGCACAGGTAGATAAAGACGGCATAAAAACATACAGCAAGGTGGTAAAAATCACCGGCGAGTAATCCATACCTTTTTTAAAGAATAGCTGAAAGAGGCTGTCTCAAAAGTCGTTTTACAACATGATGCCATTCTGAACTTGTTTCAGCATCTATTGACGAGCGATCATCTTTAGATGCCGAAACAAGTTGCCAATGACAGATTACGTTATGTATTAAAGATCAATTATACTTTTGGCAAGCTGTCCCGATCATTCGGGATTGTTTCAGCTTCCATGTGGATCTTTCCAATAGACCCTAAAACAAGTTCAGGGTGACCTGAAGCGTATTTGTCATCGCCTCATTGATTTTATTATGTAAATCAAATACTGCCAATGACAGATTGCTTACGCATTGGAAATCAATTATACTTTAGTCATGCCGAACTCGTTTCGGCATCTATGCATGATTTAGGCAGATCCTGAAACAAGTTCAGGATGACCCAAAACAGATTTGTCATGGCTTCGTTGATTTTGCTACGCAAATGGAAATCTCAGAATGACAAAATAGATACTTTTGGTACAACCTCTTTTTTGTTGCCCCCAGCCCGCACTTCAATTTCAAAAATCTACATCTTAATAGTGATTCCGGCACTTGCTCTTAATAAATTTCCCACCTCATCTACCGGGTTATAGTTTCGTTTCTCAAGCAAATCAAATACCATGAAATTGAAACTATTATTACTCATTCTTTCTGCCACAGGCCTGTTTTTAACTGCCCATACGCAGGTTCCATTAAAATTTGCCTTTCAGGGTGTAGCCCGCAACAACAGCGGACAGGCCGTTGCCAACCAATCTGTTTCAGTACGATTTACCATCCATGAAGGTTCTGCCAATGGCAATGCCGTATACCAGGAAATGCATACGACTACAACCGGTGCAAATGGTGTATTCAATGTGGCGGTAGGCGGCGGTACGGTAATATTGGGCACCATGTACCTTAAATGGACTGATGCGATACATTATTTGCAGGTAGAACTGGACGCTGCAGGTGGTGGTGCTTACAGCACTTTCAGTACCACCCAGTTATTAAGTGTTCCCTATGCGCTGGCTACCCGGAATATTTCGGGCAATGGTTCTGTTAATTCGGGTGTCCGGGCCAATAGCATGGGTAATGACACCCGGGCTACCGGGCAGGATGCATTGGCTATTGGCATGACAACAACAGCTTCCGGCATTTCTTCTTTTGCGGTAGGCAATGGCTCAACAGCCTCTGGTACCGACGCTGTATCGATAGGTTTCAATGGCAAGGCCTCAGGCAATCAGTCGCTGGCGCTGGGTTCCTATACCGAAGCCACCGGAGAAAACTCCATAGCCGCAATACAGAATTCAAAAGCAACAGCCAATAATGCAGTTGCCATTGGTTATGAGGCACTGGCCAGCGCAAGTGAAGCAACCGCCATCGGATGGCGTACCACGGCTTCCGGATCCGGGGCACTGGCTATGGGCACAACCGCAACCGCCTCTATGCAAAATACGACAGCCATAGGAACAAGAGTTACTGCCTCCGGTAGCTATTCAACTGCAATGGGAACCTATACCAGCACCAACAATTTTGCAGGGTCCTTTATTATTGGAGATTATAATACGATCATGCTCAACAGCTCCGATGCTAATCAGATGACCATGCGTTTCCGTGGCGGCTACCGGCTTTTTACAGGTACCACAGGTGCAGGAACGGGTGCCGGTGTTACACTGGCTGCTGGCGGCAATAGCTGGGCCAGCATCTCCGACAGTACCAAAAAAGAAAACTATAAGGCAGCGGATGGCATGCGCTTTCTTTCCAAAATAAAAAACATGAAGCTGGGCAGCTGGAACTATAAAGGGCAGGATAAAAAACAGTACCGCCACTATGGCCCTATGGCCCAGGAATTTTACAGCCTGTTTGGGAACGACGGCACCGGCACCATCGGCAACGACACCACCATTGCCAGCGCGGATATCGATGGGGTGATGATGATCGCATTGCAGGCACTGATCAAGCAATCGGAAGAAATGAAAAACCAGGTAAAGCTATTGAGCGACGCAAATAAAATATTACGGAAACAGGTACAACAACTGGAAGCGGCAAGAAAAGAAAACTGAGCTTTCGATAAACGCATAATAGAGCACAGGGGCACGGAATTTTGACGCCCTGAGCCCCAGATACTCCATGACGTAACATGACCCATACAATATCAACTACAATGAAACTCAAATCACTTTTTTTACTCCTTACAATAACCGGCCTGTCCCTGGCTGCGGGCGCCCAGGGGGCCCTTTATCCGGCCTCCGGAAGCGGCAATGCCGGGGCGGTTTCCGTGGACTGGGTGCTGGGGTCCCTATCAACCGACGGAGGACCGGCGGACATCGCGCTCCCGGTACAGTTTGGCAATATCAGCGCTTCCATCAACAACCAGCGACTCCTGGTTCAATGGACCACCGAAACAGAGACCAACAATGATCATTTCGACATTGAAGTTTCCGGGGATGGTACCCATTTTAAAAAGATCGCCGCTGTTGCTTCAAAAGCACCGGGTGGCAACGCCACATCCCCGCTGCAGTATGAATACGAAACCGGGCGCACCGGAATGACGCTGGCAATGGGTTTAGGGCTTTTCCTCGCCGCCGGGTTATTTGTAAAATGCAAAAGAAACTACGGCTACCCCCTCGTTGTCTTTCTGCTGGCCGTTGCTTTCACTACCGGTTGTAACAAAAAAGATCTGAGCCTGGAACCCATCAATCCCATTAGCTACCTGCGTATCGGCCAGATAGATAAAGATGGCACCAAAGCATATAGTAAGGTTATTCACGTAACACAGGATCAATAAAAATTTATAAACGTATAAAAATATAGTAATGAGATATACCCTTGCAGTATTGCTACTGGCCGCTGCCTTCAGCTGTAAAAAAGAAAGAACGACCACTTCTCCGGAAGAGCGGGAAGCGCTCCTGCGGGTAACCGAAATAGAAAATGCTTACAATAACGACGCGCCCGAAACCCTTAAGGTCTCTTATGATCCCCTGGGGCGGATCAGCAGCAGCATTAGCGGTGATAAAAAGTACCTCTTTAATTACCAAACACCTTCCGCCCTGCAGATAAGTCGTTATAAGATCAGCGACAATACCCTGGTTCAGACCATTGATTGCATGCTGAATACGGCGGGTGCCATTACGAAGGAAACATACCGGAATGCTTCGGATAACGCCATTTTCTACACTTACCAGTATGGCTACAATGCAGACGGATACATGATCCTTGCAGAAGCGGCCGGCTACAATAATTCCTACAAATGGGAATTTATCTATACTGATGGGCTGCTTACGCAATCGAAATATTACGAGGCAGGCGTGTACAAATCTATAACCCATTTTAAATACGATGCATCCGTTACCAATAAAACCAACCTGCCTCATTGGTGGACCTGGGCTTCATCCATGCTCTATGGAAAGCCTGAAAAATACGCGCTGGTAGAAATCAGGGAATTTGATACCACCAATAAACTGATCCGGCACTGGACCAGCAGCTACCAGTATGATGCAGCTGGAAAAGTTCTGACAGAAAGCAAACAATCACAGCTGAGTAACGATGTGCAGCGGTACCGGTACAAACTTCAATAACCTTCCGCCTAAAAGCATTCATGTCACAACACAAAAGGTACCAGCCGCGGCGACCGTTGTAAATTAAAATGGTAAATTTGAGTAATATGAGATTATTGGGTATCGTATTACTGTTGCTGTATTTATCAGCGCCTGCTGCTGCACAACCAAACCGCTTCTTTTTCCGGAAACTTACGGTGGCAAACGGGCTGAATGATGCAGGTATCAATGCCATTGCACAGGACAACAAAGGCTTCATGTGGTTCGCCACCAAGGCCGGGCTAAACCGGTTTGATGGTAAATCGGTAAAAACCTACAGCTTTGTTCCGGGCGATCCGGGCTCGCTTCCCACATCGCTTTCCCGGTGCATGTCGGCAGACAGCAGCGGGGGCTTCCTGGTGGGTATTGAAGAGGGTATGCTGGAATATGATGTAACCGCCGACCGGTTTGTTCCGGTAAAAGCACTAACGGATACCTGGGTAACCCATATCCTGCCTGTTAATAAGCATACGGTTTACCTGGGCACCAGAAAAGGGCTGGTAAAATACAATCCTGTAACCAAGGCAGCGTTTTTTTACAATAAGCAAAGAGACACTTCCCTGCCTAAAATAATTTACCAGTTAGAGCAAAAGAACGGCTTCATTTATATAGCCGGTGGTACCGGCCTGTTTCGCCTGAATGTAGCTACGGACCAGATGCAAAAGATCCCTTTGCCGGTGCCGGCAGCTGCAAGAGTAATTGCAACAGCTACGGATCACAATGGCCATTTCTGGATCACGACCCGGAACCCCAACCTGCTGCTAAAGTTTTCTGCGGACTTTAGCGCCTGTGAAAACTATAGCCGCTATATCGAATCGGAAAACAGTACCCTGGTGAATTTTTCCGCAATGATCGCCGACCGGTCCGGTCGCATCTGGATCACCACGCACCTGGACGGACTGATGTTGTATAACGAGCAGACCAATGCATTTGACCATTTCCTGCACGATCCGTTGCAGATGTGGACGCCTTCCACCAACCTGCACAGCGCGCTTTATTGTGACCAGGCAGGCCGGATATGGGTGGGCGGAAACAACGGCATCAATTATTTCAGTCCGGATAAAACCTTCTTCCATATCATACCGGTATTTGATCATGACCGCGACAAAAGGAACCGCAGGGTGGCACGGGTAGCTGCGGAAGACAAAAATGGCCATCTGTGGCTGGGTACGCTGGATGGCCTTGTACGTTACGATCCCCGCTCCGGCAACTATAAAGAATGGAATAACCGGAAAGGCCGGCCAGACATGCTGCATTACAATTCCATCAGGGGAATTGTGTGTGATGACGCCGGCGATATCTGGATCGCCACCGGTCATGGCATCAACAGGTATATCCAGGAAACGGGGAAAATGGTCTTTTACAAAAAAAAAGATTCCATTCCCGAGGTCTTCTATTTTTCGGCAGACAGGGATCGCCATGGCAATATCTGGTTCTCCTCGCGGGATGAAGACGGCTTCTACTATTATGCCCCCGGGGAGCAAAAATTCCGCAGCATCCGGTCTGTACCCGGGTTAAATGTGTTTGCAGGCGAAGGCGGGCGAAAATTATTCCAGGACCGTAAAGGACGATACTGGCTGGGATTTAACGGCAACGGGCTCGGCATGTATGATGCCATTACCGGAAAGCATCACCGGTGGAAGGCTTCCGCCGCACCGGGTAGTATTGCCGGCAATTCCGTTGTAGATATCAAGGAAGACCGAAGCGGCCAGATATGGATAAGTACGTTTACCGGTCTGTCTGTCATCGATCCGGTAACATTGCGGGTAACCAACTACAATCATACCAACGGCCTCATTAACAACAGTACCGGCCCGCTTGCTATTGACCCGGCCAACCGGGTTTGGATCGGCACTTCCGGCGGATTGATGATGCTGGACAGCAGTCGCAGATATTTTACTTCATTTGGATTGCAGCAGGGCCTTCCTTCGGTTGACTTTCCGGAACATGCGGCGGCGGCGTTAAGCAACGGCGACATACTGATGCCTACCCAAAATGGCTTCATCCGGTTTACCGCCTCAGCATTTGAAAAAGAAAATAATTCACTGACCCCGTTCTTTACCACGCTGGATATATCCGGCAGCAGACAGGAGCCATTGCTTGCGTCTTCCATTCATTTGAAACACGACGAAAACTTTTTCACGATCGGCTTCGCAGCCGTTAACTATGACAACCCGGAGGATACCTGGTATGCTTACCGGCTGGAAGGTATCGATGAAGACTGGAAGTATACCCGTAACCGCTTTGCCGATTACACAAAAATACCCGGCGGAAACTATACCTTCCGCCTGAAGGCGTCTACAGACCGGGAGCAATGGAATATGCCGGAGCAGTTGCTCCATATTCGTATTGATACACCGTTTTATAAAACGGCCTGGTTCCGCCCGCTCCTGTTGTTGTTACTAACCGGTGGTATTGTGTTTTTTTACCGTTACCGGATGCGCCAGAAGGAAACACTGTTAGCACTTCACGGAAAAGCACAGCTGCTGGAAAAAGAAAAGGCCATGGTGATGTATGAAAGCTTAAAGCAGCAGTTGAACCCGCATTTCCTCTTCAACTCACTCACCTCATTATCGGGTCTTATTGACACCGACCGGAAAACAGCCAATAGTTTCCTGGAACAGATGTCCCGGATCTACCGGTATATTTTAAAAAACAGGGATAGCGAGTTGGTAACACTCCGGGAAGAACTGGCTTTTGCACAAACCTATATCCAGCTACAAAAAACAAGATTCAAAGAAGGGCTACAGATAACGATTGCTGTGGAAGAAGACGACTGCGCGCGGAAAATTGTACCGGTCACCCTGCAAAACCTTACTGAGAACGCCATCAAACACAATATCATTGATCCGGACACTCCGCTGTGCATCACGTTTTCAACGGCGAACGGCTACCTGCTGGTAAAAAACAACCTGCAAAAAAAACATATGGTGGAAACGTCCAATAAACAGGGGCTCGCAAGCCTGCAGGCACTTTATGCATACCTCAGCGACAAGCCCATAACGATCGAAGAAACAAAGGATGAATTCCGCATTTATATTCCGCTCATTTAATCTTAACACATCCGCTTTATGAAAGCAATCATTATAGAAGACGAAGAAATCATCGCACAGGTGCTGCAAAATAAAATAAACGATGCAGATCCCTCTATTGACATCATCAAGATCATTCCCAGTTTGAAAATTGCCAAAAAATGGTTCATGCAAAATGAAGAGCCCGATATCCTGTTTATGGATATCCAGCTTAGCGACGGCGTCAGTTTTGAACTCCTCGAGTATTTTCAATTGAAATGCCCCATTGTATTCACCACGGCTTATGATGAATTTGCCATTCGTGCTTTTAAGGTGAACGGTGTTGATTACCTTCTGAAACCGGTCAATGAAGACGAACTGAAAAAAGCTATTGAAAAGTGCAAGGCGGTTATTCTGCAACGAAAACCAATGGTTGCAGATATTGCCGAACTGATGAAAGCACTTTCATATCCGCAACACACCACCAAAAGATATAAGGAACGGTTTGTTGCCAGTATCCGTAATCAGTGGATGCCCATCCCCGTTACAGAGATCGCCTTTTTTGCCAAAGAAGTGCTCCATTATCTTTACCTGTTTAACGGTGAACGGTACCTGCTGGACAGCACCTCTCTCGACGATGTAGAAGAAGTACTTGATCCGGACCGCTTTTATCGCGCCAACCGGCAATACATTATTAATATCGATGCCGTACATGCCGTTAAACCGGTTGAAAACTCAAAGCTCCTGATCCGGCTGAAAGCGCCCAACCATAAATTCGAGATCGATATGAGCCGGGAACGGGCTCCGGCTTTTAAAAAATGGATGGGCAAATAGCACCGGTGGCACAACCTTTTTATTTGTGCGGAATGATACCCATTCGCATATGCAACAGGTTAAAGCTGCCACCAGAAGCTGTGCAGTTGTGTAACAGGCATTCGTTTGCCCCGGCCCTGTTTTGTTAAAGAATATTTATTGCTGTTTTTTGACGGCCACCTGTAAAAACCGCTGATCGTTTGCATCCGAATCCTTATACTGTTTGCGGAGCTGCACCAGTTTTTTATAAAGGTTCTTCCGTACCGAAGCATATGCCGGATCATTATATACATTTTTCATTTCATGGGGATCCTTTTCAAGGTCGTACAGCTCCCATTCATCCACATCGTAATAAAAATGGATCAGTTTATACCGGTTGGTGCGCACGCCGTAATGGCGCTTCACCATGTGGATAGACGGGTACTCGTAGTACGTATAATAAATGGCATCCCGCCAGGAAGTATCTTTTCCATTCAATAGTTTCCGGAACGACCGGCCCTGCATATCTTTTGGAACCGCTACGCCGGCATAGTCTAAAAGGGTGGGTGCAAAATCCAGGTTCTGTACCAGTGATGCAGACCGTTTTCCCTGTGGTATCTCTGCCGGATAACGGATCAGCAGGGGCGTACGCAGTGATTCCTCATACATAAAGCGTTTATCGAACCACCCATGCTCACCGAGGTAAAAGCCCTGGTCGGAAGTATAGATCACGATCGTATTCTCATCCAATCCGTTTGTCTTTAAGAAATCCAGCAACCGGCCTACACCGTCATCCACCGCAGCCACGGTTCCCAGGTAGTCCTGCATATACCGCTGATAACGCCAGCGCATCAGTTCCGTTTTCGACATCGACGGATAGCGTTTTTTAAAGTCTGCCATAATGGGATCATATACTGCGTCCCATGCCTTGCGCTCATCGGGCGTCATACGCCCCAGGTTGTTCGTATACGCTGCTTTATCCCAGGTAAGTGTTTGCTTCAGTCCCAGCTCATCCATCATTGCCGGTGGTATTTTGCTATCGCCGGCCCAGTTCATATCCTTCAGGATGTTCATTTCAGCCGTACGGGCAGCAGTGCCGCGTCCCTTGTAATCATCAAATAATGTAGACGGTTCCTTTACCTTCAGTTTTGTATACTCCGCAATATGGCGCAACGCGGGCAACCATTCGCGATGGGGGGCTTTTTGATGAAAAAGCACACAAAATGGTTTGGCCGTATCGCGCTTTGCGATCCAGTCCAGTGTCATATCAGTGGTAAGATCCGTCACATACCCGGGCACCTGTTGCTTTTTCCCGTTAATGATGAAGTTGGGGTTATAGTATTCCCCCTGATCAATCAGCACTGCCGAATAATCAAAGCCCTGGGGCAAGCCGTCCATATGTATCTTACCGATCAGTGCTGTCTGGTAGCCATGTTGCTGCAACTGCTTGGCAAAATTATCCTGGTTCCAGTCGAAGCGGGCTTCATTGTCTATTTTACCATTGATAAAGCTATGCTTGCCGGTAAGCAACACCGCACGACTGGGGGCGCAGAGCGAATTCGTAACGGTGGCCTGGGTAAACAACACCCCCTCCTTTGCCAGCCGGTCGATATTGGGCGTGTGATTCAATCCATACCCGTAAGCACTTACCGCCTGGTATCCATGGTCATCACTCATGATGTATACAATATTCGGGCGTTTCTTTACCCCGCTACCCTGCTGGGCTGCTGCCATCAGCGGCAATGCCAGCGCCAGCATCCATCCTGTTATTTTTGTCCAATGCATCGCTTGATTTTTATTTTTATTGTTGATTGGCCTCCGCCACCCATTGATCATACAGCGTCTTTAACGCTTTCACGATCGCGGGTTGCTGTTTTGAAAGATTCACCTGCTCTCCCGGATCTGTTTTGATATTGGCCAGAAAAAAACCATCCGCATCCAGCTCCTCCTTCCGGGCCTGTGCCGGGTTGTGCAGCAGCTTCCAATCGCCCTGGCGCACTGCCCACTGCGGGTTATCCTTTGTGCCGCCCTGCTTCCAGAAAAAGGATGGGTGCATTGTGGGTTGCTCTTTATCCCGGATGATGCCGGCGAGGCTCCTTCCATCGATCCCGTGGTTATGAAACGGGATGTTACAATACTCCGCAAGCGTAGGGAACCAATCGATATTCGCCGCAAACTGGTCCCTTACTTGGTTGGGGCGGATCTGCCCTGGCCAGCTGATGATCGCCGGCACGCGGGTACCTCCTTCAAACAGACTAAACTTGGAACCGCGCAGCATGCCTGCCGAACCGCCGCCGCCAAAGGTGCGCTCCTCTTCGGAAAAGCCCTGGTCCGGCTGAAAGATCACAATGGTATTATCCGCCAGTCCCAATGCCTTCAACCGGCTCAGCAGCATACCGATCTTTTCATCCATCGTAGATACAAAGGCGGCATACTGATCACGGGGCGAGGCCAGCCCTTTCTTTTTATAATAGTCCAGCCATTTTTTTTCACCCTGTAATGGGTAGTGCGGTATGTTAATGGCAAAATAGATAAAGAAAGGATTGTTCCGGTTCTTTTCCATAAATGCACCGGCCTCGCGCACCATCAGATCCGGGAAATACGCACCATCCTCATGGATCTCTTTGCCATTGCGCCAGAGATCATGCCGGTTAGGACCGTTCCAGTAAAAAAAATGGGAATAATTATCAATGCATCCGCCCATAAATCCAAAGGATTCATCAAAGCCCTGTGCATTGGGCATCGTTTCCGGGGTATAGCCTATATGCCATTTGCCGATATGGGCCGTTTTATAACCCGCATCCTGAAACAGCTCGCCCAGGGTATACTGAGAGCCCGGCATTCCCTGCACCCCTTTTAATGAAGAGGCCATTTCCGGCAACCCTGCCCGCTGCGGATACCGGCCTGTAAGCAGGGAGGCCCGGGAAGGAGAACAAATGGGTGAAGCTGCATAGAACTGCGTAAAACGCACACCGCTGGCACCCAAGCTATCCAGAACGGGTGTGTACAGATCCGCTGATCCAAAAGAATGCAGATCGGCCCAGCCCTGATCATCGGAGTAGATCAGGATCACGTTGGGAGGCTGTACCGCGGATTGACTTTCACCTTGTATGGTGAGCAATGCACAACCGATCAATAACCAGAGACATTTTATTTTCATGTATCAATACCCGTTGGAATTTGGTTCTAAATTAGGATTAATTTGGGTTTACCGGGAATGAACCGGGTGCTAATGAAATCCGCCGGAGGGTGCAATAGAACAAATGGAAAAACCAATCAGTATGGAAAGCACAATAATGATCAAACCGGTAAGTGCGTTTTTACGGCCGCGTCCTGCGGGTTCGGCATGGCTAAGCAATTGAATGATGCCTACCAGCAACATGATTCCGCCCACGATGGGACCTACAATTATCAAAAACAGTCCAAACTCTGCCATGCTGTTTGTTTTTATTTTTTTTCATCTGCACGTCCGGCATACCTGATCAGAACCCGCCCGTACAGATGGAGAAACCCACCAGTGCCGAGCATACCAGGAGGATGAATCCGATCAGCACCAGTTTACGTCCCTCAATCGCTTTTTCGCTTTGACCGAACAATTTTATAATTCCTATCAGGATCAGGATCAGACCGATAATTGGTCCGCCAATCAAGATCATAATACCCAGTTCTTCCATCGTTTTGTGTTTTATAGTTTAGCCCCGAAAAATACCGGAACAAAGCGAAAAGCCAATTAAAAGTATAACGGCCATGATAATGCTGCCGGTAAGCAATAACCGCGATCCCGATTTCCGTACTTCATCTTTTCGGGAAAACAGCTTTATAAAGCCGGCGATCATCAGGGCCAGGCAGGTAATGGGAATACCAAATAAAAGAAAAATAAAAACCCCATCCATGGCTTAAACTGCTGTTTCAATCTTTTCCTGCAATTGCTTTACATATACCTCCTTTTCGTCCCGGTAAAATAAATTCATCGTCTCAAAAGGGATCAGCCGTCCATCTTTATGCACTATATGCACACAGCTCTTTTTAATAGCCCGCACATCAAAATCGTAGGCATCAATAAACCGCATGATGATGATCCGGAACAGGTTGTTATACGTAAGTCCCGGCGCCTGTATCTGCGGCAGACAGCACAAAAGCTGGTTGATATTCGCTTCTACCCGGTCTACCGAAATACCGGTACTAAAGATGTCGATCATCTTTTCCTTTAACACATCATCCTGTTCGTATACGATCGTATTCCGCGAATTATCCAGCAACAGCGCCGGATCAATATACCGGGTTAACGGAAACACCTGGTTATTCAGCTTCAGGGCATAGCCCATTACCAGCGCATCGGGGTTACAGGGTACAGGGATAAGGTCATGGGCATTAAAAACATCGGTTTGGTCCAGGATCCGTTGCCGCACATCCGTCATAGTAATGCGGTTAACGGCCGGGTCAAAATTTTCCGTGCGCCCCGCGATCTGCACCGGCTGAAAGGTAACACCCCGCACACACGGCTGCTTCAGTGCATAGTCAATGATCGCGCCGATTTCATCATCATTCACTCCTTGTTGCAGGGTAACCACCAGGGTTGTGGAAAGGTTGAGTTCGTTCAGGTGGTCCAGGGCCTTAACCCGCACATCCCGTAAATCTTTTCCCCGCAGATGCATCAGTGCTTCCGGCTTAAATGAATCAAATTGCAGGTAGATCTCAAAATCCGGCATATAAGACGCCAGCTGCTTTGCAAATTCCTTATCCTTTGCGATACGGATGCCATTGGTATTTATCATTAAATGCTTGATGGGCTTGGTTTTGGCGATATCCAGTATCTTGAAAAAATCGGGATGAAGCGTAGGCTCCCCGCCACTGATCTGCACCACATCCGGCTCTCCTTCATTGGCCACAATGATGTCCAGCATCCGCTCTACCTCTTCAACCGTGCGGTGGCGTCCGTAATGCGGACTGCTCATGGCATAACAGGTAGGACAGGTTAAATTACAACGGTCTGTTATTTCAACCACCGTTAAACAACTGTGCTGTTCATGATCGGCACAAAGGCCACAATCATAGGGGCAGCCATAATGCGTTTCGGTATTGAACTGCAGCGGTGTTTCGGACGGTTTATTGTAGTTGCGGATGTTTTTATAATACTCCACATCTGTGGCAATCAACACCTTTTCAAATCCGTGCTCCGCGCAGTTTTTGAGCATATACACATTGTCATTTTCAAAAACGATTTTTGCATCCACCCGCTTTAAGCAGGTACTGCAAAGGCTGATGGTGAAATCATAGTATGTGTAGGGACGAACCGGCATGGGAAATCAGTAATCTTTTGGGTTGAATAATATATCTAAAATAATATAATAATCCCAGTAAACAAGCGATCTGGATGGAAGATAATCCTACCGGCCAGGTATAATGGGGTTTTATAAAATCGAGCACAAAACGGAACAACAGGTACCCGATCATAAAAATCTTAAACCGTGCCCCGCTGTCGAGCGGCACCAACCGTTCCAGATAGCGGATCAATAAGGCCAGCAGCAGCAAAAAACCGATCTCATACAGGGCAACCGGATGCCTTAATACATCATCACCCAGGTTCATACCGGTAAAGAAGTTTGTGGGCAGGCCATAGGTTTCTTCGTGTACGCCCATACTAAAACACCCGATGCGGCCGATGATCAGTCCTAAAATGATGGGGTAAGTATACAGGTCGCCGCTGCGCTGCTTTTCACCAATGATCTTCTTCATGATTTCCACGCCGGCCAACCCACCCAGGAATCCGCCCACCACCGTTTTGTTCAGGTAAAAATATTGCAGGGGTGATGCGCTGGCTGCAAGGGCTACAGGATCTTCCAATCCGCCCAAAAGGCGGGATCCCAACAGTGCACCCAGGGTGGCACCCAGTAAAATATACAGCCGGTTCATACCTGAAATGGTATCGCCCCGTTTTCGTTTCAAATACCGGTAAAAACGAAAGGCGATAAAAAAGCTGGCGATCTCTGTTACCATATGCAACAAGATCTTTTGTGTTCCCAAATGCAGGTATACCGGAAATTCCAAGGCGGTAAAAAATTTGCGGAAAGATAGGATTTTTATACTGGGAGGACTGCTTTGTTTGGGACGAGAATTGAGATTTGAGATTTCAGATTTGAGATTTCAGAATTGAGATTTCAGAATTGAGAATTGAGATTTCAGGTCGTTTCGTTAAGGCCACAGATGTGCGGATCTGGTACAGGCTTTAATAGTGCTCAAAAATAGCGCGGCAAAAACACCGCAGGCGCAATCAGCGTATCTGCGGCATTGATAAAAAATGGCTTAATGAAGCGACATTGAACCGGGATTTCAGATTTCAGATTCGAGAATTGAGATTTGAGATTTGAGATTCCAGGTCGTTTCGTTAAGGCCACAGATGTGCGGATCTGGTACAGGCTTTAATAGTGCTCAAAAATAGCGCAGCAAAAACACCGCAGGCGCAATCGGCGCATCTGCGGCATTGATAAAAAGCGCTTACGTAAACGATATTGAACCGGGATTTCAGATTTCAGATTTGAGATTTGAGATTCCAGGTCGTTTCGTTAAGGCCACAGATACGCAGATCTGGTACAGGCTTTAATAGTGCTCAAAAATAGCGCAGCGAAAATGGCGCAGACGCAATCAGCGTATCTGCGGCATCGATAAAAAGCGCTTACGTAAACGATGTTGAACCGGGGTTTAGAATTTGTGATTTAGGATTTATAATATATACTACCTTCACCCTACCCAAACGATACCGGTATGAAAAAAGCTTTTTTTGCAGTACTGCTTTGCTACACTTCTATAGCGTTTCCCCAATCACAAAAGGCCATTGTTAAAGGGTCACTGGAACATATTAAAGAATCCCCCTCTTTTATTTATTACAGTTATACGAAAGATACAGGCGCCGTTACCGATAGCGCCCGTGTTGTAAACGGGCAGTATACCTTCGCCGTTACCGGCACCATGCCGTTGTTGATCACCATCCGCTCCCGGCCCTTCCAGGACCGTTCTTTACCCCGGAAGCGTATTGAAACCACTCTTTTTATCCAGGAAGGTACAAACCGGTTGATCGCCTCGGATTCCTTTACAAACCTGACTACACCGGGGCTGCTGGCGAACAATGAATACCGGAAGCTGGCGATGCTTACCGAACCGGCCGGCAGGGAGATGGCGCGGCTCAACGATGAACAGCGCATTGCCATCCGGAATAAAGATACGGCCACGGCATTAACTCTACAGGAAGCGCTCAATGGCGCCATTACCCGGTACAATAAGATCCACGAAGACTACGCAAGAAACCATCCCACATCTCCCATTGCATTATATGCGCTAAAAAACAGTACGGGTATGCATTTCAATACAAATACCGTAAACTCCATTTTTGAACAGTTCGGCCCGTCTGTGAAGCATTCGAAAGCCGGTATGGATTTTAAAAAAGAACTGGAATCGGTAAAAGCCGCAAACCAGGGGATGGCGCCGCTATTCACCCAAACAGATATGGATGGAAAAGCGCTGTCGCTGGAATCATTGCGGGGACAATATGTGCTCCTCGACTTCTGGGCCAGCTGGTGCTATCCCTGCCGGGCACAGGCACCCCAGCTGATCAAAATTTATAACCGGTTTAAGCACCAACATTTCACCATTTTGAGTGTGTCGCTCGACAAATCCGATGCACGGGAACAGTGGATCAATGCCATAAAAAAAGATAAGATGACCTGGCTTCATGTATCGGAATTAAACGGATTTGATAACCATGCTGCAACGCTTTACAACGTGCGCCGGATACCTCAAAATGTGTTGATTGATCCGCAGGGCAAGATCCTCGGACGCGACTGGGAAATGCAGCAGCTGGAAAAAACACTGGCTACCATCCTTCAATGATCGTTGCTTCAGTAAAATATACTTCAATACCATTGATGGTAAAGGCCGAGGTTGGCCCTGCATCGCCATTAAACAGTTGCCGGAATCCGGTGAAAGCCGGGCACTGTTGAGCACAGTTCCGCTTAATCCGCCCTGCTATTGCAACGCCTCCCACAACACTTCCACAGGATGCAGGCTATGCCGTTTTGCTCCATCCTTTATCTGGTGACGGCAGCTGGTACCGGAGGCGGCAATGATGGTATCTGCAGCCGCAGCGCGAACCGCCGGCAACAGTACCAGCTCTCCTACTTTCATAGACACCTCATAATGTTCTTTTTCATATCCAAAAGATCCGGCCATCCCACAGCAACCGGAGGGGATCAGTTCCACGTAATAGTTGGAAGGAATGCCCAGCACTTTCTGCACCGAGGGCACAATTCCAAACGATTTCTGATAACAATGTCCATGCAGTTTTACCACCCGTTTTGCATCGGTGAACCGGGCGGTATCAATATGCCCTGCTTCATATTCGTTTGCCAGGAATTCTTCGATCAGGAAGCTGTTCGCCGCCAATTCCCGGGCGGCTTCCCCAAGCTCTGGCGGAAAGAGATCCAATGCCTCATCCCGGAACGTAAGGAGGGCACTGGGCTCAATGCCGATCAGCGGCTGCAGGGCGGTTACCTGCTGCGAAAGTACGCTTACATTAGCGGTGATGATTGCCTGCGCTTTCCGCACCAGGCCTTTGGACAAGTACGTGCGCCCGCTTTCTTTATGACCGGGAATTTCTACCCCATACCCCAGGGCATTCAGCAGTTTGATGGTTGTTTTACCAATTTCCACATCATTGTAATTGGTAAACTCATCGCAAAACAGGAACACCTTCCGGTCATAGGCCTGCGGAGCCGTTTTCCGGTACTTCTCAAACCAGCTGCGCAATGTAGTGCGGCCAACCGGCGGCAATGAGCGGTCCGGGGCAAACCCGGCCATTTTTTTTATGATTCCCGATGTGAATTTATTCGCCGCAACCGCGTTATAAATAGCCGGCACCTGGATGCCCAGCCGTTGCGACTTTGTAAACCCGGCGATCAGCTTCGAACGGAAGGGTACGCCATTGGCATCATAATAATGTTGCAGGAATTCTGCTTTGAGTTTGGCAATGTCCACACTGGAAGGGCATTCCGACTTACAGGCCTTGCAGCTCAAACAAAGATCCATCACCTCTTTGATTTCCGGGTGATCAAACGGATTTTGCTTATGGGAGCTGGTCAGAAATTGCCGGAGGATATTGGCACGCGCCCTCGTGGTATCCTTTTCCTGCAATGTAGCCATGTATGAAGGGCACATGGTGCCGCCGGTTACATGCGATTTCCGGCAATCACCGGAACCGGAACATTTTTCCGTCAGCCGCAGGATATTTTCCTGCCGGGTATAGTCAAACACCGTTTTTACCGGTTGCTGTTGTTTTCCCGGATCATAACGCAGCTGCTCGTTCATTTTAGGTGTATCAACGATCTTACGTGCATTAAAAATATTTCCCGGATCAAAAATATGCTTTACCTGTTGCAGCAGCCGGTACACTTCTTCGCCCATAGCGCTGGCGATAAACTCGCCCCGCAGTCTTCCGTCGCCGTGCTCCCCGCTTAGGGAACCATTGTATTTTTTTACCAGCGTTACCGTGTCTTTCAGCACATTGCGAAAGGTTTCCTTTCCACTTGCTGTTTTCAGGTTGATCATGGGTTCTACATGCAATTCACCCGCGCCGGCATGTGCATAATAGGATGCCGAAAGCCCGTAGCGTTTTAACAGGTGCTGCAGTTCTTCAATGTAAGCGGGCAGGTCTTCGGGAGATACGGCGCAATCCTCTATGAGGTTCACCGGTTGTACATCTCCCGGCATATTACGGATCAGTCCCAGGCCGGCCTTCCGGATATCCCATACCAGCTTGGTTTGCGGTCCTTTGATAACGGGGTATGCATAACCCAGTCCGTTCTTTTTGAGGTCTGCGATCAGTGCAGCCGCCTTTTCATCCAGGGCCGCTTCGCTGTGCTCCATAAACTCCACCATCAGCAATGCTTCGGGTGCACCTTCAATAAAGAACCGGTTCTGATGATAGACCGGGTGCCCTTTTGTAAAGTCCATGATGTATTTATCTACCAGCTCCGAAGCCATCGGATGGTGCCGCAATACGATGTTATTGGCGTGCAGCGATTCTGCCAGCGAGGCGCAATGAATACAAACCAGCGCATCCTTTGCCGGCGGTAACGGAAGCAGGTTGAGCCGCACTTCTGTTACAAATGCCAGCGTGCCCTCCGATCCGGCGATCAGGCGGCACAGGTTAAAGCCCCCTGACGACCGTTCATCCTGCAGCATATCCAATGCATAGCCGGTATTCCGGCGCTTGAGCGATTTCTTGGGATAGTGTTCCCGGATCACCGATGCATTTACCGGGTCATTCAGCAAGGTTAACAACTGCCGGTAAATATGGCCTTCCAGCGTATCTACGGCGGCCATCGCGTCCATTTCCGCACCTGTACGATATTTCAATACCACTTCTTCCCCATTGCTGAGCAATACGGTGGCTTCCAGCAAATGCTGGCGGGTGTCGCCCCACACAATTGAATGCAGTCCGCAGGAATTGTTTCCAACCATTCCGCCGATCATGGCCCTGCTGGCCGTGGACGTTTCGGGAGCAAACAGTAGCCCGTAGGGTTTTAAAAAGGCATTCAAATCATCGCGGATAATGCCCGGCTCCAGGCGTACCCACCGTTCTTCCGCATTTACTTCAATGATCTTTTTAAAGTATTTGGAAATATCCACTACGATGCCGTTGCCCACTACCTGCCCGGCCAGCGAAGTACCCGCAGCACGGGGAATCAGGGATACCTTGTTTTGGTTGGCAAAGCGGATCAGCGCTTTTACATCTTCTTTATTTTTAGGCAGGGCTACTGCCAGCGGCTGTTCCTGGTACACCGATGCATCTGTTGCATAAACCATTTTCTGTGCCTGATGCAGGCTGCTGCTGTCGTAAAACAGCTCCCCCGAAAAAACCGTTTCTAATTGCTTAAAATCCATGTACTGTGTTCTTGTGCTAAAGATAACGGATCCGGGCAAAACAAGAATGGAGAGTTCTGCAATATCAGGTGTTTACGGCCGGCAATCATCATGGCCGGCGGGTAACCTTGTCGGTGCAACCGGCACCGGCTATTGAAGCAATTCGATAATGGTGTCGATCCGGATCGGCTTTACAATATACCCTTTTATCAGCGGATAGGTTTTTACGCGCTCCTGGTCCTCATCCGAAAAAGAGGAGGAAACCATGTATACCGATATCCGGCCTGTAAATGCGGGATCCAGCTTGCTAAAAGCCTCCATGAACTGCCAGCCGTTCATTACCGGCATTTCAATATCCAGCAGGATCAGGTCTGGTAAAACCTGTGCTTCGGGATCGGTAAGGGCGTCGAATGCTTTTTGTCCGTTCTCAAAAAAATGCAGTCTGCAGGGTTTTGGTTGTCTGGCAAACAGCTTATCCATTAACAGCCGGTGGATCGGGTCATCATCTACTACAAATATCGCTCTGCCTTCAGTCATAAACAAGAGAAGTTATTTGAACCGTTTACGTCATTTCTTCTTTTTGGTGTTCAAATAAAATAGCAATCATACGGTTATTGCAAGAAACGCGTGAATCGTGCATCGATCCAGATGCATTTCCCGTGCAAATTATCCGGTACCAGAGGGCATTCAAATTTATGATATTTTTTAATCACACCCCAATAAAGAAATTAAAAAAGCCCGGGATCTTCCGGGCTTTTTTAAAAAAATCTTCAGTAAGGGTTATTTTCTGATAAGATCAGCCATTGTTTTACCAATATCGGCCGGGCTGCTCACCACGGCGATACCGCACTCACTCATGATCTGCATTTTGGCAGCAGCCGTATCTTCGGCTCCGCCTACGATCGCTCCGGCATGCCCCATCCGGCGTCCGGGAGGTGCTGTTTGGCCGGCGATAAACCCAACTACCGGTTTTTTGTTACCATTTTCCTTGATCCAGCGGGCTGCTTCCGCTTCCATACCGCCACCAATTTCACCAATCATTACAATGGCGTCGGTTTCGTCATCCTGCATGAACAGCTCCACGGCTTCTTTCGTCGTTGTTCCGATGATCGGGTCTCCACCAATACCAATAGCGGTGCTGATACCCAGCCCGGCTTTTGCCACCTGGTCCGCGGCCTCATAAGTAAGGGTTCCGGATTTGGAAACAATACCGATGCGTCCTTTCTTAAACACAAACCCGGGCATAATGCCTACTTTACATTCATCAGCGGTAATAACCCCCGGGCAGTTTGGACCAATCAAACGGGTGCCGGTGCCCTGCAGGAAGTTCTTTACAGCAACCATGTCCTGCACAGGGATCCCTTCGGTGATGCATACCACCAGTGCGATACCGGCATCTGCAGCCTCCATAATGGCATCCGCAGCAAAGGCCGGCGGAACAAAAATAATGCTCACGTTAGCACCTGTTTGCTTTACGCACTCCGCCACGGTATTGAATACCGGCCGGTCCAGGTGCGTAGTGCCGCCTTTACCTGGAGTAACGCCGCCTACCACATCGGTACCATATTCGATCATCTGCGTAGCATGGAAGGTGCCCTCCGTACCGGTAAAGCCCTGAACTAATATTTTTGAATTCTTATTGACCAAAACTGCCATATCTTATTAATTATGTGTTTAAAAAAGCAAGTGCAAAATTAAGGGTTTGCCCCTTATACCCGTTATTCTTTTGAAGGGGGATTGTTTTTGGAAGGATTCCCGATATGCCCGTCCCCATCGAGGTCTACATTCAGTTTTTCTTCAATCGCGTCTTTTACGCCTGCAGGCATGTCTTTAGGGATCTCGCCCGTTTCCTGTATGGTACGCATCCGTTTGGCATCCTTCAGGAACTCGGAAGCAAAAATAAAGTCGTTCAGCTTTTGATTTTCACTAAGGATGATTTCCTTATTGTTACCTTCCCATTCCTTTTCACCCTGATGCATATACGTGATATGATCCCCGATCTCCATCACACTGTTCATATCATGGGTATTGATGATCGTGGTAATATTGTACTCCTGTGTGATTTCCTGTATCAGTTTATCGATCACCATGGACGTCTGGGGATCCAGTCCGGAGTTGGGCTCATCGCAAAACAAGTATTTCGGGTTTAACACGATTGCCCGTGCCAGCGCCACACGTTTCTGCATTCCACCGCTGATCTCCGAAGGAAATTTGCGGTAAGCATCCTCTTTCAGTTGTACCCGTTCCAGTACCTGCTTTACCCGCTCTTTCTTTTTGGAATATTTATCGCCGGTAAACATATCCAGGGGAAACATCACGTTTTGTTCTACCGTTTGACTGTCGAACAGCGCCCCTCCCTGGAAGAGCATGCCTATTTTTTCACGGATGGCTTTCTGTTCAATATCGTTCATATTTACAAAATCTTCACCGTCGTACAACACCTGTCCGGAAGTAGGCTTTATCAACCCTACCATGCATTTCATCAGCACGGTTTTTCCGCTGCCGCTGCTGCCGATGATCAGGTTGCATTTACCGTCGTCGAAAATCACATCAACCCCTTTCAGGACCGCCTTATCATCAAAACTTTTTTTCAGGTTTTTTATTTCAATCATGCTGTTGGGTTGCTGTTTTACAAAAGTAAAGCGGATAAGATATAGTCGGCCAGCAATAATAATACACAGGATACCACTACTGCCCGGGTACTGCTATGCCCGATCTCCAGTGCGCCGCCCTTTACGTTATACCCGTAAAAAGCCGGAACAGCGGTAATGATAAAGGCAAATACAAATGATTTGATCAGCGCAAAATAAACGTTATAGGCTTTAAAGGCCATCACCAGGCCGGTATCAAAAATGCTGGGATCAATAATTCCGGCGGCGGTTCCGGCAAGACGTCCGCCCCAGATGCCCAGCACCATGGCCAGCATAATCAGAAGCGGAATGGTTACCAGGCCGGCCAGGATCTTGGGCAATACCAGGTAACCCTTGGTATTGATGCCCATAATTTCCAGAGCATCGATCTGTTCACTCACCCGCATATTTCCCAGCTCACTGGCAATTTTACTTCCCACCACACCACAAAGCACGATACAGCTCAGCGTTGGCGCAAATTCAAGGATCACCGTGTCTCTTACGATCTGGGCGATGGTGGTTTTGGGAATGATGGGCGATACCAGCTGGTAAGCCGTTTGCAGGGTGGATACCGCACCGATGAAAACGGAAATGATACAGATGATCCCTAATGAGCCGATACCAATGTCGTTGCACTGAAGCATGAACTGCTTCCAGTACATTTTGGAATTTTCCGGTTTCCGGAACATCCCACCGGCCATTTTGATAAATTCTCCAAGCTCTCTTAATATTTTCAATGGATTGCTTTTAAAAATGGATCAATCAGTTTTTCTTTTTAACAGCCGCGTTCCTTTCCGGTCGTCTGTAACAGGCGGTTTTGTTTTCAACTGCGCATCAATAACCGCAATCATGGCCATATTTACAATATTGCTTACCGTGCTGCCCAGCTGCAACAGATGCACCGGCTTTTTTAATCCCATTACAATGGGGCCTACAGCATCAGTGGATCCGATCTCCAGCAGGATGTTGTAGGCAATGTTTCCCGACGCTAAGTTAGGAAAGATCAGCGTGTTTACCTGTTGCCCTACCAGATCGCTAAACGGGTATATTTCCTGCAACAACCCGTTATTCAGCGCAATATTGGCCTGCATTTCACCATCTACGATCAGATCGGGCATTTTTTCCTTTACCAGCATCCTTGCCTGCGACACGAGTCTGGACTCGGGTGATTTACTGCTGCCGAAATTCGAATAGCTAAGCATGGCGATGCGTGGCGTAAGGTTAAAGGCCTTTACTTCCTTCGCGGTCAGCAATACAATTTCTGCCAGTTCTTCCGCTGTGGGGTTAAAGTTAACCGTAGTATCCGCAAGGAACAACGGTCCTTTTTTGGTCATAACCAGGTACATACCCGCCACCCGGTTTACGCCGGGTTCCGTGCCAATGATCTGCAACGCCGGGCGAATGGCCTCGTCATATTTTTTGGTAAGCCCGGCCAGCATGCAGTCTGCATCGCCCTGCTCCACCATCATACACCCGAAATGATTGCGTTCCTTCATAAGCTTGTGCGCCTCTTCCTTCGTATATCCCTTGCGGGCCCGCTTCCGGAAAAAGAGGTCGCCATACTCCTTCCGCTTTTCGATCATATCTTCACTCCGCGGATCAAAAATGACCATCCCCGAAATATCAATGCTGTTTTCAGCAGCAATGACCTCGATCTCTTTTTTATCACCGATCAACTGCGGGTAACCGATCCCCTCGT
Organism: Niabella pedocola; assembly: GCF_021044425.1. GTDB lineage: Bacteria > Bacteroidota > Bacteroidia > Chitinophagales > Chitinophagaceae > Niabella > Niabella pedocola. The sequence goes on from NZ_JAJNEC010000008.1 coordinate 271,123, forward strand.
CTAAAACGATCTGTGCCGCTTTTAATATTTTTACATTTTCTCCTTCTGCAAATACAATACGCTTGGGAGCCGAGCGCGCTTTGGCGCCCATTGCCCGCAACACCTGGTTGTCTACCCCCAGCCGTTTATCCAGTTCCCTGCTGTAATGTTCCCAGTCGTGTATCTGGTGATAGGCCACACCCGTTTCCATGGCCGCGCGGGCCACAGCGGGTGCCACAGCGGTTAACAGGCGCGGATCCAGCGGTTTCGGAATGATATAGTCTGCACCAAAAGCCATTTTCTCCTGGTTATACGCCAGGTTCACGATATCGGGTACCGGCATTTTAGCCAGCCCTGCAAGCGCTCTTACCGCGGCCAGTTTCATTTCTGTATTGATCACCCGGGCCCGTACATCAAGGGCACCCCTGAAAATATAGGGAAAGCCCAGCACGTTGTTTACCTGGTTGGGATAATCACTGCGGCCGGTTGCCATAATGATATCTTTCCGGGCACCGGTAGCGGCTTCCCAGGAGATCTCCGGATCGGGGTTAGCCATGGCAAATACAATAGGATTTTTGGCCATGCTTTTAACCATGTCGGCAGAAACGGTATTGCCGGCGCTCAGGCCGATAAATACATCAGCCCCCTTCATGGCCTCCGCCAGGGAAAGTTCCCGAGTGGCATTGGCAAACGGAAGTTTCATTTCTTCCAGATCGGTCCGGTCCTTACTTAAAACGCCATGCTTATCAAACATCAGGAAATTGGAAGGTTTGGCCCCCAACTCCTGGTACAGCAGTACACAGGCCATGGCCGCAGCCCCGGCGCCATTTACTACAAACTTTACCCTATCGATCTTTTTTTTCTGAATTTCCAGCGCGTTGATGAGTGCGGCCGCACTGATAATGGCTGTGCCATGCTGATCGTCATGCATTACAGGAATATTCATCTGCTTACGCAGTTCCTGTTCAATATAAAAACATTCAGGCGCCTTAATATCTTCGAGGTTGATGCCGCCGAACGTGGGTTCGAGCGCCTTTACAATTTCAACAAATTTCTGGGGGTCTTTTTCGTTCACTTCGATATCGAACACATCGATATCCGCAAAGATCTTAAAGAGTACCCCCTTACCTTCCATCACCGGCTTCCCGGCCTCCGGCCCGATATCGCCCAATCCCAATACGGCCGTACCATTGCTGATTACCGCTACCAGGTTACCCTTCGCGGTATATTTATATACATTTTCAACGTTCCGGGCAATTTCGAGGCAGGGTTCTGCCACACCGGGCGAATACGCAAGCGCCAGGTCCCGTTGGGTTTTTGCTTTTTTTGTTGGAATTACTTCAATTTTTCCCGGTCGTCCTTTTGCGTGATAGGCCAATGCCTGCTCTTTTCGTAGATCATTCTTTGCCATATGAATTCTTTCGGGGTATTAACCGGTTTTAGACGCCCGAAAAGTAAATCAATCCGCCAAATATGCAAAATAATTATTTGTTCAGCAGGGCCTTGCGTTGTCCTAAAAGCCTGGTCAGACGGTCATTTACATCTTGTCCGGGAAGGCGCCTTTTGCAGCAGTTCTCGGAAGAAAATTCAGGTATTCACGCACTGCGCAACGCAGACAATTACCCCGGTGTAGCACTTGATTTTTTTCCACTGCATACCCGCCGGCCAGTCAGGAATCTATCGAACCGTTTGAAAAATAACGCTTCATAAAAAATTCACCGCACCCATTGGCGTTAGCGGATGGTTACTTTTTTCCCGGAGATTGCGCTTAAGGAATCCCGAACCCTGGCGGTGTCGGCCACCGCAGTGTTCAGTTTCATGATAATGGCGTATTGAACAGAGTCCAGCCGTTCCAGTTCCACGGGCCAGGAGATCTTTTTGAGCTGGTTATACCGTTTAGACGCGCGGGGCTCTTTTGTAATTTCCAGTACATAGGTAGTAACACCAGGAGTAGCAGTTGCCACCGGTGCCGCACCTGCATCTGTCGTATTTCCAGGAGCTGCTGCCTGCTTATGGGTAGTATCTGCTTTTTCCGTAACCGCAGGCGCCGGATGATCCGTGGTTTCCGAAGCCACTACGGTTTCCCGGGGCTCCCCTGTTTTGGAGTAAAACCAGATGGTAGCTGCAATGGCAATTACTGCCAGTACAATAATAATGATCGCCGGCTTTTTTGACCGGCCATTTCCCGGCTTTTCGTCAATATAGCTTTGAGGAATGGTATTTCGTTCCGTAATCGGCACGTCCTTCTTCTTTGGCGGAAGGGCTGTGGTATTTGAGATAAAGTCATAGGAGCCATCTGCTTTTTTTAGCAGGGTGCCGATCCCGTTAAAAAGATAAGGCTTCCCTGTATTTAAGAACCGGACGGCATCCTCCAGCTGTGAATGCAGGTCGGAAATGGCTAAAACCTTCATTTTTCCCGTTTCCGAAGAGATATAATCCACTACCGGTTCGTCAAATCCGTCCACCGGCCGTTGTTCAAACCGCACATTCGGATGCTCCGGATCACTGTTGTTTTCGGCATAAAAAACTCCCAGCCCGGGCAAGCTTAACTGCTTATGGGCGAACAGGTATTGGGCTAATAATGACGCTAGTTTCACAAACAATTAATTGAACTGCAATATATGCAAGATTTGTTACACTTACAAAACTGCTTGTTTTTCATGTACCTTTGGGGCGTCATGTATACCAAGGAAGAGGAAGCTTTTATAAAATACTGGGAGGCCAACCGGCTTAAGAAAAAAAGATCATTAAAAAATTTCCTTATCAGTACACCATTAGGCATCTTGCTGGTTATCAGTATTTTTATCAATTTTTTCAGCGGCTGGTATAAAAAAGCCGCCATGGAGGCCAACGCAGATCCGTCGCTTTTTTTAATTTTGCTGATTGCCGGTATCATTATTGTTGCGTTTATTGCCGTCTTTTCGTCTTATCACAAATGGGATATCAATGAAAACTACTACAAATCCTTGCTGGCCCGAAAAAACAAAAGTAATTAATTGATTTATAAATAGATTCGTTTAAAATTTTTTAAATTGAGAGAATGAAAAAAAAGTTATTCCTACCCGTAGCAGCTGTTGCTGCCGCCGTAACGATGCTGGCTTCCTGTATTAAAAATGATGGCCCTACCTGCTATCCCAATACACTGGAAAAAGACCGGGCGGTGATTGATTCCTTCATCGATAAAAACCCTTCCCTCGGATATCTGAGCTATAATACTACCTACAGTGCATATATGGGCGTTGCAGACCCCGGAACCGGCAGTCAGCCCAAGGATGATTCACTGGTAACCTTTAAATATACCATATCCCTGATGAATGGAACTGAGCTCGCATCGGATGAGATCAAAACTATAGGAAATATGGGAACGCCGCTCCGTTTGAAGGATCTGATCGATCAGAACGGCCAGCCTACACTTCACTATGCCGCACTTTCTGTATTAAAAAAAGGCGGTAAGTTTAAAGTGATCCTCCCTTCCTCCCTCTATTTTTCCTGCGCCCCGCAAAAACCTCAAGGATGGAAAGAAACTGCTCCTGGTTACTCCCAGCTGATTTATGATTATATCCTTACTGATGTAAAAGCGCCGAACTAATGAGGAAGCAAGCTATAAAAACGTGGAGCGCCTCCGCCCTGCTCTTGTCGTTCCTGGTAGTACTGATTGCCCGGTGCTCAAAATCCGACGATCAATCCATTTGTCTTCATAAGCTCACCCTGAGCCAGGACCGGCAGATCATTGACTCCTTTCTGCAAAAGAACGGAACCAGTGCTTTATATACGTTCGACGAACAGGCATCCATTTACTATTATATCGAAGATCCGGGTACCGGCACCACCAAACCTACGGTTGATTCTCTGGTCTCTTTTAAATATACCGGGAAATTGATGGATGGGACTATTATCGATGCGTATACCTCAAAGCAGCCCCCCACCGCTCCCCTGAGAGATTTCAGCTCAGGCGTGCGTTTAGTATACGCCCTCAGCAAAATTTCAAAAGGAGGAAAGATCCGGCTGGTGATCCCTTCTACATCGCAGTTTGGATGTATATCGGTAATGGGCATCAATATGATACCTGCAAACTCGCAGCTGGTTTATGAATACGAGCTGATCGATATGACCACCAATCAATGATTCATTTAAATTAAAAAGTATACTTTAGACCTGGTATGAAAAAAATATATGGACTGGCGTTGATTGGATGCGTTGCGATGATCGGTTGCCTGAAAAATGATGATGTAAAGCAGTGTACCCCGAAGACCGTAGAGAGTGAAAAAACGGCGATGACAAAATTTGCTACAGACAGTGCCATTAGCGTTACCACTGACCCCAGCGGCATCATGTACGAAGTAATAGACCCCGGTACGGGTGCTATCCCTTCCGGAAGCAGCACGGTTACAGCAAAATACATTGGCCGGTTGTTAAATGGCCGTGGGTTCGACTCTTCCTATGTAAGAGATCCGAATGGCACTTCGTTTCCCTTGAACGGGGTCATTGCCGGATGGCAGTTAGGCATCCCCAAGATAAAGGAAGGCGGAAAGGTTAAACTCATCATTCCTTCTTCGTTGGCTTATGGCTGCACCGGCGCCCGGAATCCGTATACAGGTGAAATAACAATTCCACCCGACCAACCCCTTTATTTCTACGTAGAGTTGGTAAAGGCCCAGTAGAGATTATCAGCCTTTTACCTACAATTTGTAAATTATCTGTAAATCTAGAATTTAACGATAATCGCAATACACTTAATAAAATATCCCAGGATAATTCCTGGGATATTTTATTAAGCACATTACTATTATTATTATTATTATTATTATTATTAAATATAAAAGTTAAGGCATTCTAGCCGGCAATGTAAAATCAACAGAGGTTGGATACGCTTCGTATCTGTTAGAAATTTCCTCTCCATTTTTATATATCCTGGCTCTTAGCCGTACTGACTCAGGTGAATATTGTAATGTCCCTCTTCCTATTTTTACGGTTTTAAAATCGCCACTAAGATCTATAATATTTGGACATGAAAGAGGATTTTGGGAGCCCCAACTGGTCTCTACTCCATTTACCATTTTAATTATATCCCAACTTACCAGCACATTATCAGGTAACCAAGTCAAACTATATACAGGATCGTCCGCCACCGTAACTTGACTCACTTGGGGAATATATGGATACACATACTCAAGGGCCTCTCTATCGTAGCCGGAAAACCCATAACCAGAATAATTTCCATATTCATCTATGCTTTGGGTCCAATCTCTGCTTATGGAACTATTCCATAAAGAACTTGGGTCCGGATTAAACATATTCGTCCAGTCTGGAAATCCTGGCGCCCCACTTACATTTTGTAATAACCACAAATCATATCTATATGTTACCGAGGTGCCCGGATACGTATACTGTACTTGACCAGCTGGCGCACCGGTGCCGTTATTATAAAATATGTTGGTATGCTCAACTCCTATATTATGTCCCATTTCATGGGCAATCAGGGTGCTCATCCAGCCTTTTGTCCGGTTGCCTATACCATTCATTTCAAGATAAATTGCATACCCGGGCTTTCCGTCGAAGGGGAATATACCAAGTCCTCCCCAGCCTTTGTTATAATTGTCTAGATACACTACAATATTCGGGGCAGGGTTAACTATAATCGGAGGTTGTCTTACAAATTTAATATTAGACCTATTGACATATGTATTGTAATAGGCGATAGCAGAATCCAAGGCTTCTGAACATTTTTGAATATCAGCTGCAGATACATTATTCCAGGTCCAGGTTGATGCAGACATTCCTATAGTGATATTTCTTTGGTAGCCGGAATTGACTGGCTGATAGTAATTTTCAATACCTGGAGTCAAATAAGGTCTTAAAGCCACAACCTGCTTGGGCCCTTCGCTTGGTATATCGAAGGATACTATATCTCCATCTACTTTTGCTCCTTCTTTTTTGAAGGCCGGAAGATAGTTGTCTGGTGTTATTCCAACACCCTTTACAACACCTTGCTTCTCCTTAGCAACCAAACCAAAGTCAGAGGCTTGTTGGTCAAAATTCGATTTTTTACAGCTTGTGTACAGCATAACAGATGTTGTTACAATCGCGGTGATTGCGTGTAATCGTCTCATAATAGTTATTATTTGTTGTTTAGAAAAAAAGCATTTTACGGTTGTTTCATACGGTCACTTTAAACAGTTGTCTTTGGTATTTGTATTTATCGAAGGTACAGATTTATTAGTAACGAAAACTATCGTACAATAAAATATTTTAATATAATAAAAAGTTAATAAGATTTTTATTTTTCAGGAAATTGTAACCAGCTCCTGTTCTTTTAATTTCACAAAGGAACTTGTAAAATTGTATTGGTTCGTTTGTTTCTGGGTTTTATATAAAAAAGGGTTCTCCGATATCTGCACCAGCCGGTTCCCTCAGCCAGCTTCCTCCGGGAAAAGCGGCCCGCAAGTCGGCACAATCCGGTCATTTATGTAAATTCGCCCCGGGAGGGCAATGATCCCTTTCACTGAATCATTAACACATCATCAATGAACAGAAAATTATGCGCTGGCCTGGTGGTCGTATTCGGTCTTTTGATCGCCGGCTGTATTAAGGAAGAAACCGCTGCCACCTGCGATCTTAAACCTGCCACCAGCGATACCGCACAGATGAAACAATATATTAAAGACAGTGCCATCAATGCGGTAGTTGATTCTAGCAATTGGGTGATGTGGCAGGTAATCCGGGAAGGTACCGGTGCCCGGCCGGAGCCCAATAGCCAGGTAACGATTAAATATATGGGCCGGCTGCTGACCGGACAGGGATTTGATTCCAGCTCGGCTAAAAATCCTGACGGGATCATACTCCGGCTGAACGGAGCCATACCAGGCCTGTATCTTGGCCTATCCAGGATCCGGGAAGGCGGCGCCATCAAGCTGCTCATTCCTTCGGCACAGGCATACGGATGCGACGCCCGGTACGGCTCCCTGGCCAATCAACCCCTGTTTTTTAATATTGAACTGGTGAAGGTGAGTAACTAATTGATTGAAGCATTTTATCCCAATGGAGGGTTATTTTTTTTTCAACTGCTGAACAGATCGATGCCCGTTACACCGTTAACGTCCTTTTAGCCGCTCAGGTACATTCATATACCGGAACAGCAGAACCATCCGGCGTTTGACAAGCCCGTTTGTTTTCTTATTGAATCAACCAGTTTGTTGTATTTTCGGTCCCTAAAGATTGAACCATGCAATACGAACCGATTTCGGTTTTTGATATGTTGAAAATCGGTATAGGGCCTTCCAGCTCGCATACATTAGGCCCCTGGCGGGCGGCCGAACGCTTTTTGCTATTTTTAATGCAGCAGGGTCAGCTGGAACAGGTCTCTTCCCTGAAAGTGCTGTTATACGGCTCCCTTGCCAAAACAGGGGTGGGGCACGGTACCGATATTGCGGTGCAACTGGGACTCTGCGGCTATGATCCAGTGACCTTTGATGTGGAAAAAATTGATGCAACAATTGCGGCAATACGGCAAACCAAAAGCCTGCAACTGGCCGGCAGCAAATCCGTCTTTTTTGATCCCCAAACGGCAATTGAATTTCTTTTTACGGAAACCCTGCCGTACCACTCAAACGGGCTCACCTTTCTGGCCTCATTGGAAAACGGCGCGCACATCGCCAAAACCTATTATTCGATTGGTGGCGGCTTTGTAAAAGAAGAAGGCGAGGACGCCGTTTTAAATAATCATGTACTCCTGCCCTTTCCCATCGACAATGCCGACGATCTGTTGCGCTGGAGCATTAAAACGGGACTTTCGATCAGTGAAATTGTTGCCGAAAATGAGCAGGCCTGGCGCAGTGAGCAGGAAACCAATGAAGGACTTACAAAAATATGGGATGCCATGCGCGACTGTATCTACCGGGGCTGCCACAAAACCGGGGTGCTTCCCGGTGGTTTAAATGTAAGGCGGCGTGCTGCCGCGCTCAACAAAAAGCTCATCGGGGAAGCCTCTTACGATTCCTATGAAGAATGGATCCGCCTGATCCGCAATGGTGGCAGCAGTTTTCGTTATACGCTGGACTGGGTAAGTTGTTTTGCCCTTGCTGTAAACGAAGAAAATGCTTCTTTTGGCCGCGTGGTAACGGCGCCTACCAATGGTTCAGCGGGAGTAATTCCGGCAGTGCTTCATTATTTTATTATTTTCTGTGCCGACGCAGCGTATGACCCGAATGCCTCCGAACGGATCCGGAAATTCCTGATGACCGCCGCTGAAATCGGCAGCATCTTTAAAAAAGAATCTACTATCTCTGCAGCAATGGGCGGTTGCCAGGCCGAGATTGGTGTTTCCTCCTCAATGGCTGCAGCCGCATTAACCGAAGGGCTCGGCGGCTCACAAAAACAAGCCATGATGGCCGCCGAAATTGCCATGGAACACCACCTGGGTATGACCTGCGATCCGATTGGCGGACTGGTACAGGTACCCTGTATCGAACGGAATACCATGGGCGCCATCAAGGCCATAACAGCCTCACAGCTGGCCCTGCAAAGCACCCCTGATTTTGCCCGGGTTTCCCTGGATGATGTAATTAAAACCATGTGGGACACCGCCCAGGATATGAACTTTAAATATAAGGAAACCGCAGATGGTGGCTTGGCCATCAATGTGCCGCTGAGTTTGCCTGAGTGTTAGGCCGGCGCATTCAGCGTTCAGCATTGAGCGTTCAGCATTTTGTCTTCAACTACCCTTCATACCCTATATCCTCCGGAAGGTTCCTTCCGTCTGCAGCTGTGGTAGCCAGTTCATCGCAGCGGTTGTTATACGGGTTATCGGCATGGCCTTTTACCCACACAAAGCGGATCTGAAATTTTTTGGCAAGATGGTAGTATTGCGTCCAGAGGTCTTTATTTTTTTTCCCGCCCTTAAAATCGGTACGAACCCAGTTATTCAGCCAACCTTTTGTAACCGAATTCACCACATACTGGCTGTCTGAATAAATGGTAACCGGCAGCTCCGTTGTTTTCAATGTTTTGAGCCCTTCAATGACAGCCATCAGCTCCATGCGGTTATTGGTCGTACGTCGAAAACCGCCAGACAATTCTTTCAGGTGCTTTCCATACATCAATAACACACCATAACCACCCGGCCCGGGATTGCCGCGGGCTGCACCATCGGTATAAATCGTAATTCCCTGGGATTGCATAGCGGACAAAGATAATGGTCTTTAATAATCGGTTTATGGAACTTTTCAAAACCATACTCTCATTTCAGGAAAAACAGCCCATTTATGATTTTCATCCGCTACATGAAATCCATCGCGCAACTTACATTATGCCATTGTATCGCTGTGCTTTTTCTGCCGGGATGCGGACAAGCCGCTGCACCGCCCCTTGCCTCCATAACCACAGCACCGGAACCGGCCACAACCCCGTTGTCTGTTTCCGGTATCGCAACACCACCCGGGTACACCCGCAGCAGCATCCCGGCTACTGGTTTTGGCTACTATTTAAAACAATTAAAACTCAAAAACAGCAACACCGTTTTCCTTTTTAACGGAGCGCCAAAAGCCAACCAGCAGGCACAATATGCGGTACTGGATATCAGTGTTGGAAACAAAGATCTTCAGCAATGCGCAGATGCCGTAATGCGCCTGAGGGCCGAATACCTGTTTATGGAAAAGCGATTTGATCAGATCCGTTTTTTTGCCGGTGATGGCACCTGGATCTCCTACGCCGCCTGGCTGAAAGGAACCCGGTACAAACTTTCGGGAAACAGGCTGGTACCTACCCGCAGTACACCCGTAGCCCCTACACACGCATCCCTGTTGCAGTATCTTGACATTGTATTTTCCTATTGCGGAACCGCCACATTACCGGCATCTCTTTATAAAAAGCCAATAGCGGCCATGCAGCCGGGTGATGTATTGTTAAAACCCGGTGCACCCGGACATGCCGTGATCGTTATCGATATGGCGCAAAACACGAAAGGGGAAAAGATCTATCTTCTGGCACAAAGCTATATGCCGGCGCAGGATATCCATATTCTCAAAAATCCCTCCGGCAAACCTTCCATCCCCTGGTATCTGCTGAAGGATAGCAACGATCGTATTCAAACACCGGAATGGACCTTTTATCAGGATCAGTTATATGGCTGGAAATAAACAGGCACCCAATCATCATTTCATACCGCCGATAATGAGATAGCCTGCTCCACCGGAACGGGGATCATATGCTGCCGCGGGCTTCTGCGGCAGATTGCCCGTATTTTTCCTTACCCTTTTTTGAAGCGTTCACCCGCTGTATGGATGTTCCAAAACTGCGGTCATTTGTTCGGGTTGTAATTTTTTTCCTGCATGTGTTCCGAAACTGTTTAAGGAGGTCGCAAAATTAAATTCAGCTCCTGAAAGAACAATTCGCAAAAATGGGCTTAATTTGGGTACAACAAAACCTGTTTAACGAAATACGACAATGAGCCAACTGCTAAAAATCACCACGCTGATCTATGGATTTATCATACCTTGTATACCGGCTTTTAGCCAGGCTCCCCTGCAACAAAAACGGCTTTATATCTCCTTTGCGCCCTTGTTATCCGTAGAAAATTTCCGTTGGTCCATTGCCGGAAATGAGCAGGGCACCAATCCGGATATCTTATCCGAGTTAAACTTCACCGGGTTGAAGCGAACCGGTTTTTTTATGCAGGGATGTTATCAGATGAGTAAGCGCTTGGGCCTGGAAGCCACAGCAACAATGCAATACGGATATTCCGGCCGGGTTACCGATATTGATTATGCCGGCAATAACAGGAGCAGGGTTGTTACTTTTCTCAAATTCCGGAGCAGGAAAAACAACGGCTATGATTACCGGCTGCAAGGCCATTACCAGCTGCTGCAGGGCGGGGTTGTTTCTGTGGCTGCCCGAGCCGGTTATTTTATTTCAAAGGCCGGCTACCGGATGCAGGGCCGTTCGGCGGCTGATATAAAAGGCATCTATAATGTGCAATGGCAGGGCCCGCTTTTGGGTGTCGATGCAAAGATGACACTTCCCCAGCATTGGGAGGTGCGCGCAGCTATTAGCGGGCAATACCATACCTATTATGCGGAAGCCGATTGGCGGCTCCGTTCCGATTTCAAACACCCGCTTAGTTTTGTTCATCGTGCCAAAGGCGGGGGCATTAACGGGCAGCTGGGGTTACACTATCAGCTCAATGCACAGGTAGGCCTGCAGCTCAAGGGCTTCCTGCAGCAATGGCAAACCGGTACGGGAAGCGACCAGTTATACATGGCAGATGACCGCCAGGTTTCAACCCGTATGAATGAATCTGTAAAAACACAACTAGGGGCCGCTCTGGAGGCCGTGTTCGGCTTTTGATACCATTGGCCGGTTCTTATGACAACTGATACGAACGAAACCAGATAGCCCGCACAAGCGGCCCGCCTCCGGGGGAAATCTACCCGTCAAATCATTTATACAAAAAAACCGCCCGGAGGCGGTTTTTGAAGCTTTTTTTGTTGGATTAATTAAATATATAGCGAATACCGATCTGCAAACCCCAGGTGCTGCCCACCGAATAATCCGGTTGTTGCACCTTGGTAATAGTGGGGTTAAAGGTATATTTCGGATTGGCTTTGTTAAAGCCTTCCTTTCCGGTATTATTCGTAGAGGAAGGAAGTCCCAAAAGCGCCTGATCCTGGAAGGTTCCGAAATTGTAGAAATAGCGGTAGCCCCAGTCTTTATTCAGCAAATTCAGGAAGTTGGTCAAATCTGCGCTCAACTGAAGTGTATGTTTCTTACTGCCGGTATATACATAAAAGTCCTGCAGCACCCGCAGATCCAGTGCATGGTTCCAGGGAAGTACAGCTCCGTAACGCTCCATATACTGTCCTTTATGGTTTTTCAGGTATTTATCATTTTCTACATACTTAAAGAACGCATCGCTTTGCTCCTGTGCAGTATAGGTTTTGCCACCTACGGTATAGCCCTCTACGAACGTGATTTCACTTGCACTTTTTGGAATATAGATGATGTCATTAGAGGCATTATCCCCGTTAATATCACCGCCGTAACGATAGCTATACCTGTCCTGGCTGGATCCGGCATAGTACACACCCACGGTAGTAGCCATTTTTTTATTCAGATAATCAAAGCGGTAAGACGCAGATGCTACGATCCGGTGAGGCACCGAGTAGTTGGAATAACCCAGTTCAGGCTTGTTGGGATTCCCGGAAATATTATTGGTTGTCCAGCCGCTTCCTGCCTGATCGCTGGAGCCGATGGCTACATCCTTGGCTATGGTATACGTATAGGCCAGCATTGCCTCCCATCCGTTTGCAAATGATTTCTGGATCATGGGGGTCAATGCAAAACTATACCCTTTGTTGATATTGTCCAGCACATTCATCTGGGCGATATCTGCATTCAGCCGGGTATTATAGATCGGGCGTTTATCTGCAACACCGCCCAGAGTGCCCGCCTGGGTGCCCAGGTTCGCGTTCCTGTAATACACGTTATTGATCATTTTTGTATAGATCGCTTCCAGGCTCACGATCGTATTAGTGGCCACTGTTTTTTCAACAGCCAGGTTCGACCGCCATACCTGCGGCATTTTAAAATCTTTTACCGTTGCACTATAGCTCGAGCCGCTTGGGATCGTTGTTCCAACCGGAGGAACGGTAGAAGGTATGTATTTTGTTCTGTCTGTACTATAGCGGATATCGGCCAGCTCTGCTCCAGATGCCGTATACTGTGCGCGGATCACCCCATTATCACCCACCTGGTTTACCAGCCAGATAAAAGGAATTCTTCCGGTAAAGATACCGGTACCACCACGAACCACCAGCGACTTGTTATTCAGCACATCGTAGGTAAAACCAACGCGCGGTGAAATGAGCATCTTGGAATCCGGGAATTTGCTTACGTCAAATTTCTCGGGGTTTCCGTTTTCATCCGCAAAAGTAATCTGCTCCAATGCAGGGTTTCTGGGCGGAGTGTAGGGGTAATTAGGCTGATCCACTCTTAAACCATACGTAAGTTTAAAATTGGAAACCGGAGACCAGATATCCTGCACATACACACCCAGCTGGTTGAATTTGGCAGAAGGAACGGCAATTCCCATTGGATTGCTGGGATCGTAGGCCACCGCAAAGAAGTTGGGGGCTTTCTTATCCAGGAAGTCCTGCAAGGAAGCATACCGGTAGTAACCGCCGCCGGCACCACTGGTAAAAGAGTTCTGGAACTCCATGTGATCAAAGCTGGCACCAAATACCAGGTTATGTTTACCAAGGTTTAAAGTAAGGTTCTCCGCTGCGTTAAATGCCTTATCTACAATATAGTTCTGGTAAGAGAACAAATCGGTACCAAAGGAGATATAAACATTATTCGCGTCTTTCATGATGTCCACGAAAGGTGCATTGCTGTTCGGAACCCGTTTGGGCTGGTTATCAGTATAAGAAACCAGTAACTGATTCGATAATTTGGAGTTAAAAACGGAGTTCAGTTCCAGTACACCCGATTTTACAATGGTATTGTTCAGGAAATTGGTATTGGCATAGGCCATACCTCCGGAAACCGTACCGCGTCTGCCATTACTGATCCTTCCTGCGGGAGAAGGAACGCTGCTGGTATTCACCTGGTCGTCATCATTGGTTTCAGATTGGGTATAGCGTAATGACAGTTTGTGCATATCATTGATATTCCAGTCTAACCTTCCCAGGATTTTATAGTTATCTACACCAAAATTGTACTTTTCATAAGCACCGGTCTGATAGTTGTATTCTGTTTGCAGAAAACTGCTCAGCTTTTCCAGGTCCGATGCAAGCACTTTTGTAGCCTGCGGGTTATTGTCGTTCTCCCCGGGTCTGCTGGCCAGCCAGGTTTGTCCCGGCCGGGTGCTTTTCTCTTTTTCAGCATTTACAAAGAAGAATAATTTATTCTTGATGATCGGGCCACCGATGCTGGCGCCATATACTTTCCGGGAAAGATCAGCAGTGCTCACCGTTTGGTCTTTTACTTTTTTACCATAAAAACTTTCCGGTTTAAAATAACCATATGCAGATGCATAAAAGTTATTGGTACCTCTCCTGGTTACAGCATTGATACCACCACCCACAAATCCGGCCTGGCGCACATCAAAAGGAGCAATATTTACCTGGAGCTGATCGATGGCATCCAGCGAAATAGCGGCTGCTGCTCCACCGGGAACCATACCATCACCCGATCTTCCGAAGTTGTTATTAAATACAGAACCATCGATTGTGATATTGTTATAGCGCTGGTTCATACCGGCAAAGCTGTTGCCATTGCTTTGAGGGGTTAATTTTGAAAGGCCCGTAAGCGTTCTGCCCGGGTTTGGTACGTTAAGCACCTGTCTTCTGCTGATATTTGTAGAGGCTCCGGTTTTTTGAATGGAAGATTTAACACCGGTAACAACCACGGTTTCCAGCTGCGCAGCATTATTCGTCAACTCCACCGATATGTCATATTTGTCCCCCAGGGGAACGGTGATCTCTGATTTGGAATAATCCGCATAGCCCACATAGGTCACGCTTACGGTATAGGGTCCGCCGGGCGCAATATTCGGAAGGGTAAATAATCCCCCGGTTTGCGATGTGGTAGTATAACGCGATCCTGTTGGCTCATGAACAGCAGTTACTGTTGCCCCCTGAAGTCCGTTCAGCGACGCATCAACAACTTTACCCGTGATACTACTGGTAGTTACCTGAGCATGCAGAAAAGCCGTGGAGAGAAGCGCCACAGCTATAAATAGATAAATCTTCTTTAGCATAAATTTGGGATTAAAGTGATTTCAGGGGGCAAAGAAACAGAATAAAATTTAACATTTCCGGCTCAAATATTAACAAATTGTAACCAAGGCCCTAACATATATCAATTTTTGACCGGGATCAATTTCGCTATTGACAAGGCATATTTCAAATATCCGGGCTTGTTGATTGAAAATCAGGCAGCAAGCTTTCATTTTAGTGATTATGGAGATTTGCTGAGGTATAGCGTTCATCCGCCTCCGTAAACCTGCACTGAGAATCATTTCTGCAAAATCTTGAACCTGGTCAATATTGAGTTGCAATGATCACTTTGTAATATTTTTAAATATCATAGATTTTTCATTACAATTACCTGTAATATTTATTTTGTAATATTTTTTTTTATCACAACTTTCTTATTACAACAGAACGTCCGGTGGAAACCTGCATTTTCCGGAACGGGAGCGCGTTTCACAAATACCACCGGCGTGGGCGCCTGTAATAAAGGATTCGCGGAAACCATAAACCAAACCCCGCTTACAATCGTTATCTTTGTATAAATTTCAGCAATACATATGTTTGATACAATAGAAAGTGCCATTGAAGCGATAAAAAATGGCAAACTCGTGATCGTTGTAGACGACGAAGACCGTGAAAATGAAGGCGATTTTATTACCGCTGCGGCAACCATCACTCCCGAAATTGTCAACTTCATGGCCAAAAACGGCCGCGGGCTGATCTGCACGCCGCTTCCTGAAGAACGGTGCGACGAGCTGAATCTTCCCCCGATGGTTACCAACAACACGGCGCTGCATGAAACGGCCTTTACAATATCGGTAGATCTGCTGGGCAATGGCTGCGGTACGGGTATTTCCGCATCGGACCGGGCTAAAACCATCGAGGCCCTGAATAATCCCTTTACCAATCCATCAGACCTGGGCCGCCCGGGGCATATCTTTCCCCTGCGTTCAAAAAAAGGCGGGGTACTGCGTCGCGTAGGGCATACCGAAGCGGCAACCGACCTGGCACGGCTGGCCGGGTTTCCTTACCCGTATGGCGCCGTACTGGTTGAGATCATGAATGATGATGGTACCATGGCCCGGCTCCCCGATCTTGTTGAGGTGGCCAAAAAGTTTGATCTGAAACTGATCAGTATTAAGGACCTTATCGAATACCGCCTGAAGCGCGATTCACTTATAGAGGAAATCGTGCGGGTGAATATGCCCACGCAGTACGGCAACTTTACCCTGGTAGCCTTCAGGGATAAAAACAGCAACAATGAGCATCTGGCACTCATAAAAGGCGAATGGGAAAAGGGCGAACCGATACTTACCCGGGTGCATTCTTCCTGTTTTACCGGCGATATCCTGGGTTCCCTGCGTTGCGATTGCGGCGATCAGCTGCACAAAGCCATGCAAATGGTAGAACAGGAAGGCAAGGGTATTATTTTATATATGAACCAGGAAGGCCGCGGTATCGGCCTTATGAACAAGCTAAAAGCCTATAAACTGCAGGAAAACGGTATGGATACGGTGGAAGCTAATCTGCACCTGGGTTTTAAAATGGACGAACGGGATTATGGTGTGGGCGCCCAGATCCTGCGCCACCTGAATGTAACCAAGCTGCGCCTGATGAGCAACAATCCGCGGAAGCGCGTAGGCCTCATCGGTTACGGACTGGAGATCATTGAAAGCGTTCCGATCGTGATCACTCCCAACGAGCACAATGAAAAATACCTGCGTACAAAAAAAGAAAAACTGGGACACGAGTTTTAAATCATTCGTCAGCATATTATTTCCATTATGGAATCTGAGGTCGTTTGCATCCCATAGCAAACGACCTTTCTTTTATGGGTAAATGCCTTTTCGTTTTCATCCTCCTGCTTGCCTGCGGCATTTATGCTTATAAAATTGCCGCCCCCGTATCCGGCCGCCAAATCCGGCCCGGACTGCCTACAACAACCATCACGGCAGCACCGGATAACCGCTACAAACCCGGAGCGGCCCGGTTATTAGCCATCAAAGAACGGATCCGGAAGCAGGGATTCAACCCGTCCCTGGTGTTTCTTATCGATATGCAACAGCCTTCCTTCCGCAAACGCTTTTTTGTATATGATCTCCGCCGGGATACGGTGATAGCCTCAGGACTGGTAACACACGGGCGCTGTAATGAACAATGGCTGGAGGGGCGACGCTACAGCAATGAGGTAGGCAGCCGCTGCACTTCACTCGGTGATTATAAAATAGGGAAATCGTACCAGGGAAAATTTGGGCTGGCCTACAAACTATATGGGCTGGACAGCAGCAACAGCAAGGCCTTTGAACGGTTCGTGGTGCTGCACGCCCATGCCTGCGTACCCGAAAAAGAGGTCGATTATGAAATCTGTCAAAGCGACGGCTGCCCTACCGTAAGCGCCGGTTTCTTAAAAACACTGCAACCGGTCATCGATGCCGCTTCACGCCCCATATTGCTATCTATATTCGACTGATCCGATTTCCGGATCCTTGTTTCCGGATACCCGGTTTAGAAACATGAAGCCCCGAACCTCAAACATCAAACTTTATCTATCTTTGCGGCCTATGAGTAAAAAAGGAGAAATCGTTTTAAGTGGAGTACGGCCAACCGGGCAACTCCATTTGGGGAATTATTTTGGCGCATTGCGGAATTACGTAAAAATGCAGGACGAGTACAATTGTTATTTTTTTATAGCCGATCTGCATTCATTAACCACCCATCCCGATACCAGGGAATTAAGAGAGCATATACTTTCTGTTACCTCGTACTACCTGGCCAGCGGTCTGGACCCGGACAAATGCGTATTGTATTGCCAGAGCGACCTGCCGCAAACAACGGAACTGTATCTTTATTTAAATATGCTGGCCTATAAAGGAGAACTGGAAAAAACTACCACGTTTAAGGACAAGGTAAAACTGCAACCGGAAAATGTAAACGCAGGACTGCTCACCTATCCCGTGCTGATGGCTTCAGATATTCTCATTCATCGTGCCATGTATGTTCCTGTAGGCAAGGACCAGGAGCAACACCTGGAAATGACCCGTACGTTCGGCAATCGTTTTAACCATCGCTATGGCGAGGTATTTCCCGAGCCAAAGGCGTTCAACTATGGCGCGCAATTGCTGAAAGTACCCAGCCTGGATGGAGCGGGAAAAATGAGCAAGAGCGAAAACCAGTATGCTACGATCTATTTGTCGGACGACGACGACCTCATCCGCAAGAAAGTAATGAAAGCCAAAACAGATGCCGGTCCTACCGGGCCGAACTCTGAAAAACCGGACTATATCGTGAATATCTTTGACCTTATGAAACTGGTATGCGCTCCGGAGGTCATTGAAAAATATGATGCCGACTTTAATGCCTGCACCATCCGCTACGGCGACCTGAAAAAACAACTGGCCGAAGACATGGTACGCTTTATCAGCCCCATCCGGGAAAAAGCAAAAGCGATCCGGGAAGATGAACGGGCATTGAGCATTATTTTAAAAGTAGGCGCTCAAAAAGCAGCGGAGAATGCGGAAAAAACCATGGATATGGTACGCAAAGCAATGGGCTTAAAATACTTCTAAGAAAAATAAAACCATTTAAAAAAGAATGGTTACTTTTCACTACAAAACCATTCCTGTATCACATCCGTAATATGGCTAAATCAAAATCCAAACCCAAACACATTGCCATAGCCGGCAATATTGGCGCCGGTAAGACCACCTTAACAGAAATGTTGAGCAAACACTATAAGTGGATCCCCAATTTTGAGGATGTGGATCACAATCCCTACCTGATGGATTTCTATGATGATATGCCCCGTTGGAGCTTTAACCTGCAGATCTATTTCCTGAACAGCCGGTTAAAACAACTGATCGATATCCAGAATGGCACGGAAACCGTTATACAGGACCGTACCATTTATGAAGACGCTAATATTTTTGCGCCCAACCTGCACGAGATGGGGTTGATGAGTAAGCGGGATTTTGACAATTACTATCAGTTTTTTCAAACCCTTAAATCGATGGTACGCCCACCGGACCTGATGATTTACCTCAACGCTTCCGTACCTACACTGGTAGGGCAGATTCAGAAGCGCGGCCGCGAATACGAAGAGAATATCCGGCTTGATTATTTAAAGCGGTTGAATGAGTATTATAATAAGTGGATCGGTTCATATAAGGAAGGCAAATTGCTGATCATTGATGTAGATAAAAACAATTTTGCCGACAATGTGGAGGATTTCGGCAAGATCATTTCCAAGATCGATTCCCAGTTATACGGGTTATTTTAACAGCGGGGCGGCTGCCCTTTAACACCGCCGATATACTTTTTAAAATCATCAAATAAGGAAGCCGTATCAAAAGTTGATTCAGGAGTCTTGTGGTCCCGATGATCGGAACGGCCAGACAAATGAAGACTTTTGATACAGCTTCTTTTGGTTTATAATGCCCTGCATGCCGTCTGGCACGCAGGGCATTTATGTTGTCAGAAAAACATTACCACCCGGGTGTTTGCTTATATACACCACCACTCAGATTGATCTCGTCCGGCGCAATGGGCCAGGCCATTTTTGCCTGGGTATAATTGCGGGCCGGCCAAACCTGCTGAATCGTGTAGGGTGAAGCGGGGTTGGATTTATCTGCATGATTCCGTCCGTGTAACGGAGCATTGATCTTGGCTACATCGTTCCAGCGTTTCAGGTCCATCAACCGGTCTGTCCACTCACAGCCCAGTTCGCAACGGCGTTCGTGTTTTAAGTCATTGAGTGTAGGGTTCGCGATCGGCAGCAGGCCCACCCTCGCCCGTACTTCGTTCAGCGGTGCGGCGGCTTCCCCGTTCTTTCCCTGCTGAATGAGCGCCTCAGCCTTAAACAACAGGATCTCGGCATAACGCATCAACGGCAGGTTTAATGAAGTGGTGGGATAATCACCGTTCTGGTTGATCTTATCATTGGTCTTTGGATCGCTGTTAGAGCCATAGCTATAGGGCTCCATATATTTATTGATCTGGAAACCGGAGAGGCTATTGGTTGAAGAATAGCTCCGCTGCACCCCAAAAAACGTAAACTTATCGCCAAATTTCAAAATGGTTGCTTCCCTGCGGGGATCATTCAGCTCATATTCGTCGTATAATTCCTCGGTTGGCTGAAAGTAGCCCCAGCCATTGTATACACCCCAGCCTTTATTTTCCAGCACAACACCCATAAATTCAGACCCGCCCAGAGGTCCGGATGTTACAGACCATATATACTCACTGCTCCAGTTATTGGCAATGGTAAATACCGCTTTATAATTGTCTTTAGGCGTAGCCTTCCCGGTAATCAATGCCCGGCCGCATTCATTCTTGATGCGGTCACAAAGGGCGGGGATCAACGTCCATTTGCTGGGATCGAATTGTGCCCAGTAGGCATAGGTTTTTACCAGGTAGCCCAGCGCCGCCGCTTTATGAGCCCGTCCTTTATTGGCATCATCATAGGTACTGAACAACGGCAGGAGGTCGGCGGCCTTTTGCAGGTCGGCCGCAATGGCCGCATAATTATCCGTAACCGATTTTAGCTGCGGTAACATCCGCTTGCCAAATTCCGGATTCTCTACAGCATCATAGGGCACGCCCTGGTCCTTATGCCCCCAGAGATAGGCCAGCCAGAAGTGGGCAAAAGCGCGCATAAAATACGCTTCCCCAAGCACCCGGCTCTTTAATGCATCGGAAACATTGGTGGCGTTTGCAGCACCGCTGATCGCAAGATTGGCCTTATTCAGCATCCAGTAAAGATCGTTCCAGCCATCCTTCATATAGCCCTCGTTACCAGAGCAGATAAAGTTCTTAATGTTCTCCCCATCGGCCTTGGAGCGCCCTACGATCAGATCATCGCTGGCATTCTGCATCCAGAACAGGTTCCGGCCCCAGGTACCTTCATTGCGCATGGGTACATATAATGCTCCAATAGCCGAATTCACGTTATTTTCACCATCCCATTGATACGCGGTGGAAGCCCTGCCCTGTGGTTTGGAGTCTACCCAATTTTTGCTGCAGGAAGCCAGTGTTAATATGCCTACGAGCAATATGGAAGTCAATTTATAGTTCATATACTGATTTTTAATTTGCTGTTTAACCATTTTTAAAACGTCAGGCGTACACCCGCTGCATAGATTCTTGATACGGGGAACTGACCGCCGTCAAAACCATAACCACCCACTTCGGGGTCCATTCCGGAATATTTGGTAATGGTCAGCAGGTTATCCCCGCTGATATACACCCGCAGTTTCATATTCCGGTATAGCTTGTTGAAGTTATAGCCCAGTACCACGCTTTTCAATCGCAGGTAATCGCCGTTTTCCAGGTACCAGTCGGAGGGGGTCTGGAAGTTTTTATTCGGGTCATTAGCGGAAATGCGGGGGATATTCGATCCCGTGTTGGCGGGCGACCAGGCGTCCAGAATCTTGTCCCAGCGGTTGTATCCCTGCTCGGATGCATTAAGTGTAGACTCTTTAAATATATGGAACAGCTTTACGCCGCCAACACCCTGCCAGAACATACTGAAATCAAAATTTTTCCAGCTGGCATTTGCGGTAAAGCCATAGGTCACTTTTGGAAAGGCATTGCCCATAAATACGCGGTCGTTCAGATCATCTAATTTACCATCACCGTTCTGATCAATAAACTTCAGATCACCGGCCTTGGCATTCGGCTGTATCCGTTTGCCATCCGGACCTACATAAGCAGCCGCTTCTGCATCGGTTTGAAAAATGCCGCCGGTTTTGTACAGCCAGAATGAATTAAACGGCTGTCCTACCACCGAGCGATAGGGATTCATCGTACCCCGCCAGGTAATGCCGTCGTTGGTCCAGGCCGACTTGGGATTTTCATCAATATAAGCCACCCGGTTCTTCAGGGTTGCAAAGTTTCCGTTCAGGTCATAGTTCAGCTCATTGATCCGGCCCCGCCAGGTAGCGCTGAATTCAAAGCCGGTATTTTTGATCTTCCCCTGGTTGATGATGGGCGCGCCAAATCCCATGGCAACCGGCCAGTTGGTGGTTTGTTTAGCGATCAAATCAATGGTCATTTTATCAAAATAATCGGCAGTGATGGTCAGCCGGTCATTTAAAAGGCCGATGTCGATACCAATATCTTTTTGTTCCGAGCTTTCCCAGTTCAGTTTTGGATTGTTCAATTCATTCAGGTAATACACAAAGGTTTGCTGGCCTCCGTTACCCACCTGGAAAATATTATCTCTTGTAAGACTGGGATATCCGTAATAATAGCCGTCAGCGGAATTCCTGTAGTAACTCAGGATCGAATTAATATTTCCGATACGCCCCCAGCTGGCACGGATCTTCAGCAGATCTACGGCATCGGCCTTAAAGAAAGGTTCGGAGCTGATTTTCCAGGCGGCTGTTAGCCCCGGGAAATATTTGGAGCGGTTGTTTACCGGCAGCCGCTGGGCTATATCATTCCGCAGGCTGGCGGTCATGAAATAGCGGTCGGCCCAGCTATAGGAAAAACGTCCTACGTACGACAGGTTACGGTCTCTCCAATCCCAGTCGCTGGGCAGGATGTCAGTAAAATTACCGGCAAAGGCAAAGAACTGTGCCCAGGTGGCTTCATTGTCAAATGTTTTTGCGGAAGCACTGAATCCTTTTGCGCTATTCTGCTGCGCCGTGGTGGAAAGCATCAGTCCCAGGCTATGTTGGTTAAACACCCGCGCATAATTCAGCGTATTCTCCCAGATCCAGTTATTCGACTTATCCGTCCGGTAATCCAGCTGGTTGGCATTATTGGGTTTGCCGGGCTCCGTACGGCGGGGTATAAAACTTTTATACAGCGATTGCCCCTGGCGGTAGGAGAAACGGGTAATGAATGAAAGTCCGCGCGTGAACAGGTTGTTAATCGTCAGTTCCGAAACCGACTGAATATCTATATTCTTATTATCGGGTTTATTCCGCAACAGGGTGGCCACCGGGTTTACTACATCCCCATGAATACCCAGGTAGGCCGATTCCCGCGGACCTACGCCGCCAAAACTGCCGTCCGGGTAATACACCGTGGCCGAGCGCGGCATATAAATCGCCGACAGGATGGTACCATCGTAACCACTTTCGGTTAACGTACCGCGGCTATCGCTATTGTTATAAAACAGTTCCTGTCTGAATTTTACATTGGGTGCAATTTGATAGCCTGCGTTGAATCGCAGTGACATATTTTTTGCATAAGTATTGAGGAGGGTTCCCTGGTTTTCTTCGTAACGCCCCTGGAACAACGTGCTGAATTTTTCAGTACCGGCATTCAGGGTTACCGTATGGCGCTGAATCAACCCGGTACGGAAAATGGAACCAACCCAGTCTGTACGGGTTTCCTGCGCGTACGGATTTTTAGTCGCATTCCATCCATCCAACGGCTGGGAGCCGGCATTGGCTGCAGCCAAATTGGCCACCTCTGCTTCCTTCTCCGCGGTTAACGACTGCGGTAAGCGCCAGGCTTTTTTTGCACCCGCAAAGCCGGCGTATTCTACCGTAGGTTCTCCTTTTTTAGCCTGCCGGGTAGTTACCAGAATGACGCCGGCTGCACCGGAGAAAGCACCATAAATAGCCGCAGATGCAGCATCCTTTAATACAGTAATGGATTCTACATCCGCCGGGTTATAGGGCGCATTGGGCACCCCGTCTACCACATATAGCGGGCTTTCCCCGCTCCGGTTACCAATACCCCGGATCACCACTTTTGCACCCCGGTCCGGATGCCCTCCGTCGTTGGTTACGGTGATACCCGGTACCTTTCCCTGCATCATATTTTCTACGTTCAGCACCGGTCTGCTTTTGGCCTGCTCCAGGTCCGGAACCGTTGCCACGGCCGCCGAAAGATCCTTCTTGCGCATAGAGCCATAACCGATAACCACCACCTTATCCAAGGCACTTCCGCTGGGCTGCAGCTCCACACTGATGGAAATGCGGCTGCTTTCATTCACCTCATAACCCTCCAGGGTATCCGACTGATACCCTACATAACTCACAATAAAACGGTACCCGGTTCCCAGCGGGATATTGCTGAACTGAAAGATCCCGTTCTGATTGGTGGCCGTGCTTAGTGCCTTTGAGGCATTGCCTCCCTCGTTTGTTTTCTGAAGAAGTACGGAGGCACCGGCCATCGGCTCTCCCTTCTCATTTTTTACCACTCCCGTTGCGGAGTTGGTTCCGCCGCCCTGCCCAAATGCAATACAAGGGGCACAGACAAGCCATAGCAGTACGATGCGTAATTGCTTCATAACAGATTTTGATTTAGTTTTTCTTAAAAATCCGGATTCCTCCCGGGTGTGAACATGCTTATTTATCTGGATACAGGCATTCTGGTTTAATCGCTGGTACGGATCAGGAACCCTGTTGTTGTTTTCTCCATTTTAAGATGATTTAACAATACAAGTGTATTCAGAAACTGCTCGATGGTTTCTGAAGATGGCCGGTAGGTACCGGTAAAACGCATATCCTTTACTGCGGCTTCGTTGAACCCGATCTTTATATGATATGCCCGTTCTATTTTTTTAAACACCGTGTTCATGGGTTCATTATCAAATTCCAAAACCGTTGTAATGGGTTCTGAAAGTTGCTCTGGTACCGGCCTTTCCGGCAACGGCCGGTCGCCGAACCGCCGCACCTTGTTAGAGAAATCGAGGTTATTGAACAACAGTTCCTGCCCGGGTTTAAGGAACACCGCTTCCATCTTCTTGGTTACATGTGCTTCTTTCTTTACCACCACTTTTCCTTCCAGCAACCGGATACTGGTCATCAGCGCATCTTTATCCTCCACGCTAAAAACGGTTCCCAGGGCCGTTACATTAATGTTCCGGGTATGTACACAAAAGGGCTTTGAATGGTCTTTTGCAACGGAAAAGGAAGCATTCCCGGATAACTGCACATCCCTGCGCGCTCCAAATACGGAATCATATTCCAGCATACTGCCCGGCGCCAGTGCCACCTGCGAGCCGTCCGGAAGCTTTATATTCTTTACGATAAAAGAAGCATTGTTCACCTGCACACAAGCCATCGCCGCCGGTTCCTGCACAAATGCCGGCGCCTTTTGCTGCATTTGAAAATATGCCAGGCCCGCCAGCAGTACCAGTATTGCAGCAGCGGCACTCCATCGCAGGTAATAGGTACGCCTGCGCATGCTTCTAAGCAAATACCGCTGCATTCGCTCGGACGCACCCGGAGGTATGGTACCGGTGGCTTGAAATTGCTCCCAGCCCTGGTCGGTCATATAGGGTTCCAGTATTTCCGGATGCTTTGCCAGCCATGCCCTTATCCCGGCCTCCTGTTCTTTTGAACAGCGTCCTGCAAAAAAGCGTTGCAATAATTCCGGAGACATTTCCATATTGTATTGTTCGTACAAACAAAAAAAATCCCCTACACGGGTACACACTTTTTTTAAAAAAATACTGAAAGGGTTTTCTTCAGCCTGCGAACGGCTCTTGTAACGTGCGTTTCAACGGTTTTGGCAGAAATGGAAAGCAGGGCTGCGGTTTCTTTATGAGAAAGGTCGTTGATACGGGTTTGGGTAAGCACCTGTTGCTGCATCACCGGCAGGTTGTGAATGGTCTTCATTACCCGCTTCAGGTCATCCTTCATTTCAATGGCGGTTATCACCGAACCTTCTTCGGTAAGCACTTCGGGGTGCGGAAGCTGCACCACTTCCCGGATCTTATTTTTACGCAGCAGATCGATCAGGGTACTTTTGGCTACCCGGAATAACTGGGTAGACAGGCTGTATTCTGTAGATAATTTTTTCCGTTGCTCCCATATCTTTATAAAACTCAGCTGCACCGTTTCTTCGGCCAGCCATTCGGAACGGGTATACATATAAATGTACTGATACAGGCGTGCATGAAACAAGTTGTAAAACTCGTGAAATGACTCCTGATCTCCCTCCCTGATTTTTTGAAGCATTGCAAGCATATACCGGCTGGTAGTCAACTTTAAAGTTACATCAATATTTACACAAAACAATACACACCCGGCGGCCGCGAAATCAGATCGTTGCGCCTGTAACGAGGCGCTCCTTCGGGTCTCATGTTGCTCCGGAAGTTTTATGAAGATAGTACTTTTGGAAATACCCGGCCCTTTCCCGTAGCCTTCGGTTCCAAATATAACAATCTGGTAATCCACCTGCGGTTTCGGGTATTGGGCCCGCTGTATATTATTTTTATCCTTCCTTTCTGGAAATCAACAACAAAATCCTAACTTGGCACCCACACGATTGTAATTAAATACGATACGATTATGATGCGATACTTACTGGCGATGACGCTTATATGCGGAACCCTTTATCATGCTGCGGCGCAACAGCTCAAGGTGGCCACGTTCAATATCCGGATGGAAACCAATGCCGATCAGGGCAATCTTTGGAAAGACCGGGCCACGCCTGTAGCCAACCTGATCCGTTACCACGATTTTGATGTGTTTGGAACCCAGGAAGGTTTTAAAAACCAGCTGGATGATATCAGCGAGCGCCTGCCTGCTTATGCACGCTATGGTAAAGGGCGCGACGATGGAGCGGATAAAGGCGAGCATTCTGCCATTTTTTATAAAAAGGATCAATTCACGCTGTTACAATCCGGCGATTTCTGGTTGTCGGAAACGCCGGATAAACCGGGAAAAGGCTGGGATGCCCGTTGCTGCAACCGCATTTGTTCCTGGGTAGCCCTGAAAGATAAAAAGACCGGCAAAAAATTCTATTTTTTCAGCGTGCATTTTGATCATGAGGGAAAAGTAGCCCGTGTGGAAAGTGCCAAACTGATGCTTAAAAAAATCGCGGTCATCGCCGGCAAGAGCAATGCAGTGCTGGTGGGAGACCTGAACGGCGACCGGAATTCGGAGTGGTACCGTATCCTCGAAAATTCAACACTGCTGAGAGATAGTTACCAGGATGTAAAGGAACCCTACGCAAACAACGGATCCTTTAATGCCTTTGGCAAATCGGTAAACCGTACCGAAGTGATCGATCATATTTTCATCACCCGGAATGGCAATGCCCGGAGTTGGGGTATCTTAACGGATACCTACCAAGGCAAATATCCTTCAGACCACTTCCCCGTAGAAGCCGTTATCCGTTTTAAATAGCAGCTCCGGACCGGTATGCATCCAAAACGTTACCGGCATCCGGCAGGCAGGGTTGAAAAATTTTCCGGCGGCGCCCCGGTGGAGGTCCGGGTATACCAAACTGTACGCTTATTGACCAAGGTATCAAATGCGTTAAAAAATACCCCAAATAGGGTATTTTTAACGTATTAATAAAAAATACCTTTGATATACAAATCATAACCGCTTAAATATGAGTGATCCTGCCGAGGTTCATAACAGAAGACAGACTTCCGTATCCTACCGGGTTCAGGAGAAACAGAATGGTACTGCAAATTTATCAGAGGTTGTTAAAGCCGAAGCAGCGTTAACAGGCAATGATAATCTCCTTGGCATCACGATGGAAATCATCCGGCAAAACGCCACTCCCAAAAAAAAGAAGATCACATTATCTATAAAATTAGACCGGGATGAGGTTTTTGAATACGTTAAAACGATCGATTTCTACCTGAAAAACAAGCCCATGCTCTCTAAATACAAAAAGAGTATCGAACAGCTGAGCACCCGGGAAAAACAGATCTGCGGCCTGCTCTCAAAGGGGCATTCCAGCACTGAAATCGGTAGCCTGCTTTTTATTTCCACGGATACCGTAAGAACCCACCGGAAAAATATTTTCAGGAAGCTGGGATGCAACAGCGTAAAAGAACTCATTTTTTACTCGATGCTGCTGTAACTGCCCGTCATTCCTGATGGATCTTTATGGCGCTGCGGCTAGTGGTCAAAAATACCCCAATTGGGGTATTGCCGGGGATAACAAAGTAGGTGATATTTGTAGCCAGAATTACAACCAGATAGATTAACAGGATGCATGCAGCCTAAATCTGCTTATGACAGCTTCAGACCGATCATTGTCCGTCATATCAGTTTAGCCTACCAGATTGGTAGCGCCAAAATCGGCAGGTTTTTGTGTAAAACGCTTACCACGCATGTTTTGTTTTTTTATAGCGGAGCTTGATTTTTTCGAATTGGCAGGTATTGCCGTATTTGAAAATTCAGGCCATAAAGCGGGTGATGCCGGGTATCATTTAAGAGCGGCATTTCTGAAAAAAAAGTAGATGTCCTTACCCTCGTTTTTCAGTCCGGAAACGATCAGGTAACATAAATAAGATATTTTATGAATGTGCTTTATGCACTTAATAAAAAAGGATCGAGGTTTACATTGAAAGCAAAAAAACGTCCATCTTAACTTTGTATAAGTGGTGTTTATTTTGAAGGCTGTCCTATTCTTAGGGCAGCTCTTTTTTTTACGCATTGTTATTGCAGCAGCATCGTCAGGCCATATCCCCATCGATACTTCAACGGAGTTCTGCTATTTTGAAAACAACCTTGCCTTCGTCATCCGGACCATTTCAAGCTGAACTTATTCCAGCTTTTGCTCAGTATCTGCTTTATTCACATAGTTTCTGAAACAGGAATAGCCGCCGAAATAAATTGGCCGTGATAGGTTATTTATGTATTGGAAATCAATCAAGCTTCAGTCATGCCGTCCCGATGGCAATCGGGATTGCTCGCATCTATGTATGCTCCACGTGGATCCTCAAACGGAAAAGATCCCGGAAAAAGTCCGGATGACATTTTCAATAACGGTACGCATGTTTTGTCACCACCGCCCCTCTCCGCCCTGTACACAATGCTACCGGTTGATAGTTTTACGTATATTTGAAACCCATAAACAATTGGTTTTGCACGGCAAACGGTTGTTTCGATTAAATACAGACACATGAAATATTTACCACTGAATCCGCAGATCTTTATTAAAAACCGCAAACGGTTTACGGACAAAATGGAGCGGAACTCCATTGCTGTTTTTTTAGCCAATGATGAAATGCCGGAAAACGGCGATGCGCTTTACAAATACAAACCCAACAGCAGCCTGTTCTGGCTTTCTGGGATTCAGCAGGAAGACAGCATGGTAATCCTTTATCCCGATAATCCGGATCCCAAGTACCGCGAGGTGCTGGTACTGGTACGTCCGAACGAGCTGAAAGAAAAATGGGACGGCAAGCGTCTGCGGGCCGGTGAGGCGGCGGCCATCAGCGGCATTAAAACCATTGTATGGCTGGATACATTGCCGGCCCTGCTTACCTCCTGGATCCACGCATCTGAAACGATTTACCTGGACACCAATGAAAATGACCGCAAGAGCTCCTGGCTTGAAACCCGCCAATACCGTTATATAAAGGAACTGAAGGAAAAATTTCCGTTACACCAGTATAAACGGGCGGCACCCGTGTTAAAAGAACTACGCGCTATTAAAACGCCGGAGGAAGTGGAAGTGATCCAAAAAGCGATCGGCATTACCGAAAAAACATTCCGGCGCTTATTGCAATTTATCAAACCCGGTGTATGGGAATTTGAAATTGAGGCCGAGATCCTGCATTCCTTCCTCAGCAATCGCGCTACCCGGGAAGGATATGGCAGCATCATCGCCAGCGGCGACCGGGCCCGCACCCTGCACTATGTAAGCAATAACCAGCAATGCCTGAGCGGCGAACTGATCCTGATGGATTTTGGAGCAGAATATGGGGGCTATAATGCCGATCTTACCCGCACCATTCCTGTAAACGGGCGGTTTACCAAGCGCCAGAAGGACGTATACAATGCCTGCTTACAACTGCACCGCTACGCGGCTTCCATATTGAAACCCGGTATTACCATCGTTAATTATCATGAAAAAGTGGGCGACGAAGCCACGAAGCAGTTTATCAAACTGGGGTTACTCAGCAAGGCTGATATCAAAAACGAAGACCCGGAAAACAGGGCTTATCGCAAATACCTTTATCACGGCATCAGCCATCACCTGGGCATCGATGTGCACGACCTGGGCCCCTTCCGCGCACCGTTAAAGGCGGGTATGGTATTAACTATTGAGCCGGGTATTTATATTGAGGAGGAGCAACTCGGTGTGCGCATAGAAAATAATTTCCTGCTTACCCGCAGCGGCAATATCGACCTGATGAAGACCATGCCGATTGAAGCAGATGATATTGAAACATTGATGAACAGTTAAGCATTTAGCAACGGCAGCATATAAGAACAGCGGTCCGGTAACTCCGGCCGCTGTTTTTGTTTGCTATAAAGGCGATCCTTGGGACAACGGGGATCAATGAAACATGCTGTTCTAAACAGTCAACGATAAACAGCCTGAGAAACTCCAAGATCTGATGTATCCTTTCACAAAGCTTGATCACCCCTATACTCGATGTTGTTTAAAATGAATACTGGATTGTTAGTATACCGGACTTGCGTCAACCAATAGCTTCCAGCTGCTTTATAAAGTTCTGATTCCCGTTGCGCCGGTCAAACAATACTGCAATATCACGGGCAACCTGTTCAAAGTACGCCAGCAGTTCATCGCGGGTATAAACCGTTTTCCCGGCCTGCAGCAAAGCATGGTCTTCCTTCAGCAGCAGGTTAAAAAGAGTGGGCTCCGGAAACTGGCGCAGGCCTTCTATCAGATAAAGGGCCATCTGGAACACCTTGCGGCCCTGGTTACCGGCCACCCTGGGTATCAATTGCTCTAGCTGTTCCTTTGCAACCGCAGGGCTTGCGAACGCCTTAAATACCAGCAGCTTTATTTCTGATAACAAAGCAGAGGCATCATGTGTTAATGCTTCCAGTTCTACATCGGCTTTTTCACAAAATTCCCTTGCCAGCTCCGGCTGGTTATTTTTAAAGGCTTCATAGCTCAGATTTGCCAGGGTGCGCATCGGTACATGTACACAGGTATATTGCTTTTCCAGCAGTGGCAGTGCCTGTTCATGCCCCTGTTCAAACCCCTGCAATTCAAACGTGGCACTTACTTCGGCATCCATTTCACAGGCTTCACAATCGCTCATCTGGTCGCGGGTAACCGTTTTCAGTTTCGCGCCGTATTCCTGTATCAGCGCTGCATCCTTCTGTACCAGCGCATCACTGTACAATTCATTATAATAGGCCCGCAATCCATAGCCGTTCCGTTGCAATCGCAGTTTAAAATCTTCCAGGGCTGCATGTACCTGCTCCCGTGACACCTGGGGGTTATCATACAGATCCGCCATCATCCATTTATATTGCCATAAAAAATCCGTTTCTGAAAACAGGTCCGGGTGTTCATCACAAACGTTCAGTATCCACGCAAAAGCAGGAATGGATTCTTTGGTAAAAGCCACATCCCGTTCCGTTTCAATCAGCATCAGCCGCAGATCATACCCCCATTCGACATCCTCGTTCTCGTCCGCAATTTTTATTGCCTGCAACAGCAGCTTTATTTTCTCCTCCGGCAGGGAAAGTTCTTCGCCCTGGTTTAATAACTTCTGAATTTTTAAGGTGTATAACATATTACATGTTTTAAATCTGAATAAAGTTTTTCATTCCCATTACCAGCAGCGAATGCAGCGCGCTGTTAAAAAGCTGCATCTGCTTTTCACTAACCGGGTATTTGCCCATCAGCAATGCCTGCACATACAACACTTCCGTAATGGCCTGTAACATATAGTCATCATCCAGTGTAAGCATATTTTGTACCAGCTCGTTATGCATGTTCAGGCAAAACTGGTTCAGCAACGCGGGTTGCTGCTGCAAACTGCCCAGGGCATTGGCAAAAGGATTATTACTGGCCTTCAGTTTTTTTATAGTAGCCTCTGCAAAATCTTCATCTGCCCGTGTAAAAATGGCCGGTGTATCTTTCGGTTCAAAATACTTCAGGCTCACCGTGCAATGCAACGGCCGGGTAAAACCAGCCAGCTTATCCATAAAGGACCGGTAACGGGTAGCCTCCTCCGCGCTGATATTTACAAACGTGTCCAGCAGTTTGGCCGAAGACATTTCCTGGATGTTCAACTCTTTCCGGATGCCTTTTATTTTTTTCAACAGTTCTTCTTCAAATGTATAAGCCACGTTCAAAACCAGTACCCCCTGAAATTCGGCGATCCGTTGTACCTGTTTGAATTCTTCGTAGTCGGCGCAGTAATAGATCACCGGAAACTGTTCACGGATATTCTTAAAACTCCGCAGTCCCTTATTGGTTTCAAACGGAAGGTCATCCAGTATCAGCCGGAGAAATTCATCATCCTCTGCAGCCATAGCCTTTAAGTGCAGGAAATGGGTTTGTATGATCTTCAGATATACCTGCAGGTCTATATCCCGGATGCTTTTAAGATAGGACTTCAGCGTTTCACCGATCGCTTTGCGCGTGCCCCGCAGCAGGTCATTCTGCATCAGGGATTCGCGGGAAGCAGTAGCGCTGAGGGCATTACTGTTTACGATCATCTTTACAAAAAACGCCCAGGAGGGCAACAGCCCGTTATCTGTTTCCGACAAAAACATCCGCTTTAAATAAATCCGATGATGCTGTTTTACGGAAAACTGGGTTTTATAAGGTAATATATACAGTACACCCGCACATTCACCCGACTCCGTTTGAAAGGGTACCGCATCCAGGAACGTAAGTTGAAAAATGTCTCTGCCTGCCTGTAACAAAGCATCCCGGTCTGCTTCCGGATTCAGCCACACCGGGGGGTCGGGATTGATCCTTTTTTCCTCGCCATTGGCCACCACGGTGATGGATTCGGGCAATGCATCACCATAAAACCGGATCTGCGGAATAAAGTTTTCCGGGCGAAACAGGTGTACGTAATTTTTTTTGGGCGTAAGGTATACCTTGGTTCCAATGGGCAGCGCCTCTACAGGATCAATGTGGTAACGCCCGTCGTTAAATGCCGACCAGCGAAAACCCTTCTGATCGAAAGCCGAGCGTGTTTCGATGGTAATGGCCTCGCTGACCACAAAGCAGGACAATAACCCGATACCAAACTTCCCGATGAATAACCGCGCATCTTCCGCATTTTTCCGTTTGGAACTTTCGCCGATCACCGAAAGGAACTCGTGGATCTCATGTTCCCTTAAGCCGATACCATTATCCTGGAAACTGAAAACGGGATGTGCTTCAGCCGGATCCGGCAACGCAATGCGCACCTCTCCTTCAAGGCCCTCATCCAGCTGGCGCAACGCCGCGATAGCATCCACGGCATTTTGCAGCAGCTCTCTTATAAATGTATTCGGATTGCTGTACAGGTGCTCCGACAAAAGGCTGATCATCCCTTGCAGGTTTACCTGAAAGGAGTAGTATTCTTTGTTTGATGTTTCCATGTTATTTCCGTCTTCTTCCTGTTAATTTTTTTGCTCCTTCGTGCCCGTTCTCTGCAGCCTGTTCAAACCAGTAAAGGGCCTTTTGTTCATCTTCGTCTACCCCCTCTCCCATAAGGTAACAGTTAGCGAGTTCATATTGTGCGTTGGCCGAATCATTTTCCGCCGCTTCCGTAAAGAGTGTTACGGCCTTTTCCGGTTGACGCGGAATGCCCTCACCTTTTAAGTATTGCCGGCCCAGGTATACTTTTGCATGGTCGTTGCCTTCATGGGCACTTTCACCAAACCAGCGAAAAGCCGCTTCCAGGTTTTTATCGGTACCAAATCCCTCATAATAACAACGACCCAGGCGGTACTTGGCATTACTGTTGCCATATTCTGCGGCAAGTGTATATTCATTAAAAGCCGCTACAGGAGCAGTTTCCGTTCCGATACCATACTCATAACACAATCCCAATCCGTCCGAGTACACTTGCTGATCCTTGGCCCGAAGGTAATACCCCAGGGCCTTTTCATACTGCTCCACCCGGTCGTAGTCAAACATATAATAGTCGCCCAGCTCCAGCAACGCATAAGGATATTCACTTGCCGCCGCCTTTTCCAGCCATTCCAAACCCTTTGCACTGTCTGCTTGCACATAACCATGCAGGTAATACCGGCCGGTTGCATATTGCGCATATACATACTGCAGGGCTGCGGCGCGCTCCATATATTCCAGGGCTTTATCCCGGTCTTCCGTTACGCCTTCCGCACGTTCATAGCTCAGGGCCAGTTCCGTAAGCGCTTTGGGATTGTTGACCTCCGCCGCCTTTTTCAGGTATTCGATCGCTTTATCCGGATCCTGTGCGGTTCCTGTTCCAAATTTATAACAACGCCCCAGTTCATAGGTGGCATTCATTTCATTATAGCCGGCCGCATATTCATAACACTGCACCGCCGTGGCCGGATCCTGCGTACCGGACTGATGATAGTCATATTCCAGGTACAATCCTTTTATATAGTTGGCATACGGATACCCCAGTTCTGCAGCCTTATTAAAATGTTCAAATGCCCGGGCATAGTCGGGTTGTTCGGCCGCCTCTGCAATCAGCCCCAGCTCCGTGCAGGCCTGGGCATTATTGGCCTCCGCAGCTTTTGTAAAATAGGGAATAGATGCCGCCACATCCGGCGCCTGGCCGTCAAAACCATATTTAAGAAACCGGCCAACATTATATCCGGCGATGGGCAGGTGCTGCTCCGCCGCTTCTTTATAATAACGGAAGGCCTGGGTAAGATCGGCCGTAATGTTCAGATCCGGATCACCATACTCATAAAAGTTACCCAGGCGGTAAGTGGCGTAGGGTACCTGTTTGGCGTGCAGCGCTTCAAATGTTTCCAGCGTAACCTGTTTATCAATTTCGGTAAGCTTTCCCTCAATATGCACCTCAGCCCATTCAATAGCCGCATCTATATTTCCGGCGTCTTTCGCCTCTTTTAGCAACTGAAGCCCTGCCGGCACATCCGTTACCCATTCGTTATACAGGTACAGATACGCCAGCCGGTAGGCCGCATACGCATTATCATACTCCCAGCTTTTTTTTAACCAAAACAGCGCAGGTTCATAATCCTGTGCTGTTTGGGGCTGCTGCGGCAGCAGCTTCAAACCCAAACTGGTAGCGGCATCCATCGATCCGTCCTCATAGGCTTTTTCCAGTTCCTTAAGCAAGGCCGTTTTTTCTTCTGCTGTTTGCGCATCGGGCCAGGATATTTCGGCCAGTACATAGCGGGAATAGGCCGCATCAAATTTGCGGATCGTCTCTTTCAAAAGTTCGGTCTGTTTTTCCCGGTCGCCCTTTTTACTATAATACCCCTGCATTATGTCGTAATAATGCCGCTGCAATTTTTTATCCGGATGTTGGAGCAGCTGTTCCAGGGCCGGGCCGGGCTCAAACCCGGAGCCGTACCAAACCTGGTAATACGCTTCATATACCACGGCCCAGGGATTGCCCGCAGCAACCAATGCTTTCAATTGTTCCAATGCAGCCGTTTTATCTGCCCCCGGCAACAGCCCTACATATTGGTAATAATAATATACAGGTCCCGCGGCCGCTACCCCGGCAGCCATGGCCTGCTGAAAGGCCTGTGCCGCAGCTTCCTGGTTTTTATATCCCCTGCGTGCCAGTACCAGCGCCATGGCCTTTTCCAGCAACGCCTCGGGATACACCGCTCCCACACGCGTTAACACCCCGGTCATTTTTTCAAAAAACCAGGCATATACATCATCAGGGAAATATACACTGATGGTGTGATCGGCACTGGATTTAAACAGCAGGTCAAACAGCAGGTCTAACTCGGCCCCGGAAGCCCCGGCCGCAGCCCGCTGTTCCAGAAGCGCAAGTGCCCGGAACCAGGTATCTTTATTTCGGATGGTGGTGGTATTCAGGCCGCTTATAAAATCCGCCGGTACAGAAAGCGGATCTTCAAAGTACTTTTCATAAACCGCGATGTTGCTCATACATTATTTTGCGTTTGGTGAGGGTACTAAAATAGCGTTTTATTAAATAAATCCTTTACCCGTTCCCGGAAAGATTCCCATACGGCGGTGTCCCCCTCTGCCTTGTCATTTTTTTGTCACCAAATTAACCATGATGCGTTAACTTTGCCAGCAATTTATTCACCTTCTATAAGAAAATATGAACTGGTCTCAATTTTTCACTTCTTCTGTTGGCAAGAAAATTACCATGGCGCTGTCGGGCATTTTTTTAATTCTTTTCCTGATCATTCATGCCGGCTTAAATGCCTGTATCTGGGCAAATGACGGCGGAGTAATGTTTAATGTAGCAGCGCATTTCATGGGTTCAATGATCGTGCCCCGGGTATTGGAGATTGGCCTGTTTCTGTTTCTCCTGCTGCATATCATCCAGGGATTGGTGCTGGAGGTACAAAACCGCAGCAAACGCCGTACCGGTTATGCCGTAAAAATGGGCAACCGGGGCAGTACCTGGAATAGCCGGGCCATGGGTATCCTGGGCACATTGATCCTGATCTTTTTAGTGATCCATATCAGCGACTTCTGGGTTCCCAGCCGTTTTGGCGGCCTGCAGCCCATGTTTATTGATGTTGCTACCGGTCAGATTGTGCCCGAAGGCACTCCCGGAGCTAAAGAATACCATGACCTGTATGGCGAAATGAAACACCAGTTTACCACCTATCCCTGGATCATTATTATTTATGAGCTGGGGGTGATTGCGCTTTTCTGGCACCTGGTGCACGGGTTTCAGAGCTCGTTCCGCACACTGGGTCTTACCAATCATAAGTATATCGGCCTTATTAAAGGTACGGGTGTTGTTTATTCGATCATCATCTGCCTGGCATTTGTGTTGATGCCGTTAAGCTTTTACTTCGGGTGGATACAATAACAATTTAGTGCATCGTCAATACTGAATGGTGCTTACAACACCAGATCAGAAGACACAACTTCAAATAAGAAACTATAAACGAGAAACGTTTTACATATGCTTGATTCAAAAATACCCGCCGGAAAATTAGAAGATAAGTGGACCGATTACAAAGGCCATTGCAAGTTGGTGAACCCGGCCAATAAACGGAAACTGGAAGTGATCGTGATCGGCACCGGGCTTGCCGGAGCCTCTGCTGCTGCGGCTTTGGGCGAACAGGGCTACCAGGTAAAGGCATTCTGTTTCCAGGATTCTCCGCGCCGGGCGCACTCCATTGCCGCACAGGGTGGAATCAACGCTGCTAAGAACTATCAGAATGACGGAGACTCGGTCTTCCGTCTTTTTTATGATACCATCAAAGGAGGCGACTACCGTGCACGCGAAGCCAATGTGCACCGGCTGGCCGAGGTAAGTGTAAATATCATCGACCAATGTGTGGCCCAGGGTGTGCCTTTTGCGCGTGAATATGGCGGTTTGCTCAACAACCGTTCCTTTGGCGGGGTGCA
Source organism: Niabella pedocola (assembly GCF_021044425.1). Taxonomy (GTDB): domain Bacteria; phylum Bacteroidota; class Bacteroidia; order Chitinophagales; family Chitinophagaceae; genus Niabella; species Niabella pedocola. The sequence continues at coordinate 308,028 of NZ_JAJNEC010000008.1, forward strand.
GGTAAAACGTACGTTTTATGCTGCCGGACAAACCGGTCAGCAGTTGCTGATTGGTGCCTACCAGGCCCTGGAACGCCAGGTAGCCCTGGGTAATGTAAAAATGTACAACCGCCACGAAATGCAGGATGTGGTGATGATCGACGGCAAGGCCCGCGGTATCATTGCCCGAAACCTGATCAACGGTCAGCTGGAGCGCTTTTTTGGTCATGCCGTAATACTGGCATCCGGTGGCTACGGAAACGTATTTTATCTTTCCACCAATGCAATGGGCAGCAATGTTACCGCCGCCTGGAGGGCCCATAAAAAAGGTGCTCATTTTGCAAACCCCTGCTTTACGCAGATCCACCCTACCTGTATCCCGGTTTCCGGCGACCATCAGAGCAAGCTGACACTGATGTCGGAATCCCTGCGGAACGACGGGCGGATCTGGGTACCCAAAAAACAAAATGATTCCCGTAAGGCCAACGAAATACCGGAAGAGGAACGCGATTATTACCTGGAAAGAAGGTATCCCGCTTTCGGAAACCTGGTGCCCCGCGATGTGGCTTCGCGCGCTGCAAAAGAACGCTGCGATGCCGGTTATGGTGTAGGTACCACCAAACAGGCCGTATATCTTGATTTTAAATATAACCTCATTAATAAATACGGAAAGGCAGAAGCCAATAAACACGGCATTCAGAATCCGGACACAGAAACACTGATACGTTTGGGTAAAGAAGTAGTGAAAGAAGAGTATGGTAACCTGTTCGACATGTATGAGAAGATCACCGGGGAGAATCCCTACGAGGTTCCCATGCGGATCTACCCTGCCGTGCACTATACCATGGGCGGACTTTGGGTAGATTATGACCTGATGACCTCCGTAAAAGGATTGTTCTGTTTGGGTGAAGCCAACTTCAGCGATCACGGAGCCAACCGCCTGGGTGCTTCTGCACTGATGCAGGGCCTGGCAGACGGCTATTTTGTGATCCCTTATACGCTGGGTAACTACCTGGCAGATGAGATCTCTGTAAAACCCATTCCTACCACCGACCGCGCCTTTGTTGAAACCGAAGCCAAGGTAAACGAACGCATCAACCGGCTGATGAGCATCCAGGGCACACAAACCGTGGAAAGCTTTCACAAGCGTCTGGGTAAGATCATGTGGGATAAATGCGGCATGGCCCGTAATGAGCAGGGCTTAAAAGAAGCCATCCAGGAAATAAGAGACCTGCGTGCCGATTTCTGGAAAAATGTACGGATCCCCGGAGGTATTCATGAAATGAACCCCGAACTGGATAAGGCCAGCCGGGTAGCGGATTTCCTGGAGCTGGGCGAACTGATGTGTATGGATGCACTGGAGCGTAACGAAAGTTGTGGTGGTCACTTCAGGGAAGAGAGCCAGACCCCGGATGGAGAGGCCCTGCGTCATGATGACCAGTATATGTATGTATCTGCTTGGAAGCTCAATGGTGAACATTCCTGGGAACTGGAAAAAGAACCGCTGAACTACGAGGTAATCAAACCCACGCAGCGGAACTATAAATAATTGGGAAGTGGGAAAATTTGAAAATTTGAAAATGTCAATTATTTCAGTATCCCCGGATTGAATCGTACATAACCGGGAAATGGCGTATTTTAGAGGTGCAAACCTATTAAAAGCCCCGGTTATGAGAAATGATAAAGAGAATGTGATTGTTGACAAAACAATCAGTTTTTCACTTGCAATAATTAAATATTGCGAAGTTCTTGAACAAAACAGGAAGTATGTGATAGCAAAGCAGGTATTACGATCAGCGACCTCAATAGGTGCAAATGTATTTGAAGCACAGACCGCAGAAAGTAAGGCCGACTTCATTCACAAAATGAAAATTGCTGCAAAAGAAGCCAGCGAATCCATGTATTGGTTGATTTTATGCGAAAAAAGTGATGGTTATCATTTTGACGTGGCATTAAGATCAGCGATTGAAGAAATTATAAGAATTCTGTCAAAGATCATTTCTTCATCCAAAGGGAAAATACCTGGTTTTATCTGATCTCTGTTGTACGCATTTTCAAATCTTCAAATTATCAAATTGACTAATTAATACGCATATATGGAGCATTATAATATGAACCTGACGTTGAAGGTTTGGAAACAAAAGAACGCCGAAACCGGCGGGAAGTTTGAGACCTACAAAGTATCCAATATCTCATCGGAAATGTCCTTCCTGGAGATGTTTGATGTATTGAACGAGCAACTGATCCGTGAAGGAAAAGAGCCCATCGCTTTTGATCATGACTGTCGCGAAGGTATTTGCGGGATGTGCTCCATGTACATCAATGGCCGTCCCCACGGCCCCTGGCATGGTACCACCACCTGTCAGCTGCATATGCGTGCCTTTAAAGACGGCGATACCATTGTGGTGGAACCCTGGAGGGCAAATGCATTCCCCGTGGTAAAAGATCTGATTGTGGACCGGAGCGCTTTTGACCGCATCATCCAGGCCGGTGGTTATGTTTCCGTAAATACCGGTAATGCCCAGGATGGAAATTCCATCCCGATTCCAAAGGAAAATGCAGACAAGGCTTTTGCTGCGGCTGCCTGCATTGGTTGCGGAGCCTGTGTGGCCGCCTGCAAAAACTCTTCAGCGCTGCTATTCCTTTCTGCCAAAGTATCACACCTGGCATTGTTGCCGCAGGGTGAGGCCGAAAGAAAAGAGCGTGCGTTGAACATGATTGCCCAGATGGATAAAGAAGGCTTTGGTTCCTGTACCAACACCGGTGCCTGCGAAGCTGTTTGTCCGAAGGAGATCGAGATCACCAATATCGCCCGCCTGAACCGGGAGTATGTAGCAGCCGGATGGGCATCCGATACCAAGAAACATTAATGACCGTATATTCCAATATTTTCAAGCCCCGTTAATGCGGGGCTTTTTTTATGTTTCGTCTTAAGGCAAATGCTACGAGGCGTAAACCGGCAAAAGCAAATAACACATTATCTATTTTCAGGAGACGGGGTGACCAGGGATACCAACTAGAATGAAGTACAGGTCGCACCAGTCGCAGTGTCCCCTATTAATACACTAATACCGCATCCGGGGAAAAGAGAGTTGCTTTTGTACCACAATGATCCGGGTTGCAACAATAATGGCAATGACCATAAATTTACTGATATCCGTATTTACCTGAAAGCGCAGCAGCAGCAGGTAAACGGCGCCGCCGAAAATGCAAACCGTAGCATAGATCTCCCTTCTGAAGATCAGCGGGATCGTGTTTAAAAGGATATCGCGGATGATGCCGCCAAAACAGCCGGTAATGGTGCCCAGCGCAATGCAGATGCCAGGGTTCAATCCAACGTTGATCCCCTTCTGCAAGCCCACTACTGTAAACAACCCCAACCCCAGGCTATCGAATAAAAAAAGCGTAACCTTCAGTTTCCGGATATAAGTTTTAAAGATTATAGCGGCAACAGACGTAACCAGGATCACCAGGCATACCTGCACATCGCGCATCCAGGCTACGGGCGTATCCCCAATCAGCATGTCGCGGATCGTACCGCCACCCACCGAGGTTACAAAGGCAATGATCAATACGCCAAATACATCCAGCTTCCGCTGCATGGCAGAAAAGGTACCGGAGATGGCAAAGGCGATCGTTCCCAGTATTTCAATTATTTCAGAGGTATTGGAAAACATATTTTCTGAATCTCATTTCTAAACCCCATATCTGAAGTCTGATGTCTGGTATCTGATATCTCATATCTGGTATCTGGTATCTGATGCCTGATTGCTCACCAGTTATTCCCCTGTTCTTCATTCATACGCTCCGAAACATCATCCGGTTTGGTATGCCGCCAGTCGGGGTCGTATTTAACAAACCAGGACAGCCATAAACTGCGGGAAAAACGCATCAGCCAGGGTTGCAGGCAAATCAGTCCAACAGAATTAACAATCAGCCAGTAAATAAACCGGTTATCGTCGGTCGAAAATCCAATGATCAGCCACCAGAGCAGCGCGCTGACGACGGTAAGAAAAACGGCCAGGAAATAACTCACATAACCGGTTCCGTAATAAAACCCCACTTCAATTTCGGTGGGTTGCCCGCATACAGGACAATACGGGTTCATTTTCAGCACACCCTTTAACCGGAGGGCAAATGATTTTTCAAACAACTTTCCTTCGCGGCAACGCGGACAATAACAGCCCAACACGGTAGCCAGGTATCCCCTGCTGCTTTTTTCCGGTTCCATCATCAACGATTTAATATGTATACAAAGGTACCCTGCGAAATCAGAAATTCAAATACCTAAAATCAAATCACAACGCATCCAGAACCCGCTCCATCTGCGAGCTGCGGCTTCCCTTTACCAGCAGCAGGGTATTTTCCGGTCGATGCGCCCCGAGCCATTCGGCGGCCTGGCCGGAGTTTTCAAAATAACGGAACCGGTCCTTATAGGATTCAAAGGGTTTTCCTACCAGGATCACATCTTTCCAGGCATGTTGTTCAATCAGTTGAACGATCTGTTGATGCTCCGCCTCCGTTTCCGCGCCCATTTCTGCCATAGCGCCCAATATCAGTATTTTTCCTGCCCCCTCCATCTTTGCCAGGTTTTCGATCGCCAGTTTCATACTGCTGGGGTTGGCATTGTAAGCATCCAGGATGATCTTATTAGATCCTTTTTCCATCAGCTGGCTGCGGCTGTTCGAGGGGGTATACCCTTCTATAGCCGCAACGATCTGTTCCGGTGCCACCTTAAAATGCCGCCCCACGGCAACTGCGGCCAGTACATTCGGCAAATTGTAATCCCCTACCAGCTGGGTTTTGATAACAGCGGTAAAAGGCTGCTCCAGTTCAACGGTAAGAAAGCCGGTTTGCCCTGCAGCATCTCCGGTCACCTCCGCATCTGCGGTACCATACCGTACAATATGCGCAATACCCGCGCTCATATTCCGGAGATAATCATAATCCCACATAACGAAAGCCGTTCCGTCGCCGCGTTCTCTTAAAAAATCATACAACTCTCCTTTTCCCTTTTTTACGCCTTCAATACTGCCAAACCCCTCCAGGTGCGCCTTGCCCGCATTGGTAATAAGGCCATGTGTGGGCCGGGCAACGGCACAATACCCCTTAATTTCTTCCAGGTGATTGGCCCCCATTTCGATCACCGCCAGCTGGGCATCATCTTTTATCTTCAGCAGGGTAAGCGGTACGCCGATGTGATTGTTGAGGTTACCGGTAGTTGTATAGGTTTTATACGTCGTACTCAGCACTGCATGGATCAGTTCTTTTGTAGTGGTTTTTCCATTGCTGCCGGTGATGGCCATCACCGGAAAGGCAAACTGAGCACGGTGCCAGGCGGCCAGTTGCTGCAAGGCCTGTAATACATCCGGCACCAGTATGGTTTTACCGGCAATTTCATAGGCAGCTTCGTCGATGATGACCTTTGCGGCACCTGCATCCACTGCCTGCCGGGCAAACTGGTTGCCGTTAAAATTCGGTCCCTTCAATGCAAAAAACAATTCACCTTCCCGGATCTTTCGGGTATCGGTTTGCACATGGGGATGATTCAGATATACCTGGTATAAAGCTTCCGTATTCATCAAACAAAAATAGGCGTTGTGCCGGTTTAATATTTTAAACCCCGGCGGAATTTTAACGCCCGGCAGGATTATCATCATATTTTAGCTATCTTACCCGCGTTAACTATACGAATATGAGTTTCAGAATCGGATCGGGAATCGATTTTCATCAGTTTGCAGAAGGCCGCGATCTCTGGATCGGCGGTATCAGGGTCCCTCACCACAAGGGCGCGCTGGGGCACAGCGATGCTGATGTATTGCTGCACGCCATCTGTGATGCGTTGCTGGGTGCACTGAGCCTGGGAGATATCGGGGTACACTTTCCTAATAACGATCCCCGGTATAAGGATATCGACAGTAAGATCCTCTTAAAAGAAACCGTTGGGCTTATTGCCGAACGGGGATACAGCGTGGTGAATGTAGACAGTACCCTTTGCCTCCAGGAACCAAAGATCAAAAAATTTGTTCCAGCCATGCAGGAAACCATCGCCGCTATACTGGAAGTAACCAGTGCAGACGTTTCGATAAAAGCCACCACTACCGAAGAAATGGGAGCCATCGGCCGCGAAGAAGGATTGATGGCCATGGCAACCGTGCTGTTACAGAAAAAATAAGAACCGGAATATCGCGGTTCGCTTTGCCAGGATCAAGCGGCCGGAAGCGTTGCAAGACAGCGGCATCCCGGCAAAAAAAACGGTTTTTTTTTGCCACAGGGCTCCCGTTACAGGCAGCTGGCATTGTATATACCTTGGCCCGCAAACCTCTTCTTTATAAATGTTAAAGTAATATAATTTTCGTACGAAGCCTTTATCTTTGTTGCAATGGCAGTTGAAATAAAAATCATCAATCAATCATCCAATCCATTGCCGGGTTATGCTACAACAGGCGCCTCTGGTATGGATGTAAGAGCGCATCTGGAGGCGCCCGTTACTTTAAAATCCCTGGAACGTGCATTGATCCCTACCGGGATTTTTATGGAAATACCGGAAGGATATGAAGTACAGGTGCGGCCCCGGAGCGGTTTGGCCATCAAGCAGGGGTTAACCTGCCTCAACACTCCCGGTACCATTGATGCCGATTACCGCGGAGAAGTAAAAGTAATTTTGATCAATCTTTCCAATGAAGAACAGGTCATTCAGCATGGCGACCGCATTGCACAGCTTGTAGTACAAAAAGTAGAACAGGCCGAGTGGATCGAAACTGTATCGCTGAGCGAAACAGTACGGGCGGCGGGAGGATTTGGCCACACCGGCAAACAATAGCAGTACCGTATTCAAAATTATATCTGCCAGTCGGCTATTTTAACAAATAGTTGCCGGGCAGTTTTTCTTTTCAAAACACATAAGAAACCGTAACACATGAAATATATTACCTCCTTTGCTGCAGCGGTCCTCATCCTGGCCTCCTGCAACTCTGCAAAAAGGGCGCAGCGGACGCCGCCGCCGGTTCCCGCCGATTCATCCGTAAAAGTGGAAACGGCCTCTACAGACGATACCGGTAATAAAAAAGATACGGGCGCATTGGAAAGCATTTCCATAGTTCTGGGCAAACTCAACCATATTGATTATACAACCTTTTCGGGCAGGGCCGGTGTTACCTATAAAGCAAAAGGCGACACAAAAAACTTCGACATAAAACTTCAGATCCATAAAGACAGCCTGATCTGGGCATCGGTGATCGGCCCCCTGGGCATTGAAGTAGCAAGGGGCGTAATTACCCAGGACTCCGTGCGCATAATTAATAAGCTGAATAAACAATATATTTCCTCCAGTTACGTTTATCTACAGGAGCAACTGGGACTGCCGCTTGATTTGGGTACCCTTCAGGATCTTCTGGTAGGGAATCCGGTCTTTATCGACAAAACCAACAGCAGTTATACCAAACAGGACGATACCCTCCAGGTAACCAGCCGCACACGGTTTTTCAGTAACCTGCTCAGCGCTATGCTGCCTGACTATTTGCCGGCTGTAAGTAAGCTGGAAGATGTGGATGCAGGAAGAAACCGCTCAGCTGAGCTGACGTACGGCAGTTATGAGAAGGTGAACAATGCCCAGTTTCCAAAAGCAAGGACCATTCATGTAAAATATAAAACAGATATAGAAATTCAACTGGACTATAAGTCCTATACCTTTAATGAAGCGTTAAATACGCCATTCTCGGTACCGAAAGGTTACAAGACCAAAAAGTAACCTGTTAAAAAACTTTGAGTGCTTTATGTTTAGAGTAAAAAATTGGCTATGGGTTGGCTTTGTACTTTTGAGCGGAACCGGATTTGCCCAGGATGATGTGAAAACCACTTTAAGAAAAGAACGGGCACAGATCCTGAACGAGGTAAATGAGATACAACGGGCTTATAACAGTACAAAAACCGTTTCCCGCGAGGCGATGGTGCAGCTAACGACGCTGAACCGGAAGATTGAAGGACAGGAGCGTTTTGTGGTTAGCATGTCGCGCCAGCCCGGTTTCTTTAACCTTGAAGAAGTACAGGATAATAACCGCGAGATCGGCCGTATTAAAAAGTCTATCGAAACGCTCCGCGATCATTATTACCATCCCGAAACCAATACGCCCCCGGTTGCAAAAGCTCCGGAACAAGAACCGGCCCCGGAACCGGTTCCCCAGCGGCAGTACCCGGTATTGCCTCCCCAGCATCATACCATCTACCCGGCAAGCAACGCCGCTTTAACCGGTGATTTCGGGCTTTACCGTGGACAGATTCCTTATCCCCTGGATAAAGGTACCATCACACAGGGCTTTGGCCGGTTTAAAATTGAAGGCGCCGGTCCGGATATCGTAGGCGACAATCCGGGCTGTACCTTTTCAGCACCGGTGAATACGCCCGTTAAGGCCGTGTTCGAGGGCGATGTGATCAGTGTTTCCAAACTCAGCGGCCTATTTTACGTGGTGATCCGCCATGGAAGATATGTAACCGCCTACAGCAACCTGGCCAGCTCCTCCGTTGTAAAGGGCTCAAAAGTAAAAGCGGGACAGGTGATCGGCTCTGTTGGTCGTGATGAAGAAACCGGCTATGGCAAACTGGACTTTATCCTGATGCTCGATGATAAGAACCTCGATCCAAAGGCCTGGTTCCTTCCCATACCACAACAATAAACGATTCAACGATCCTTTATATATTATATATACGAAAAAAGCAGGTCGCGCGACCTGCTTTTTTATTGCTGTAATCCTGCCAAAACAGGAGTTAAATAATCAGTAATGCATCGCCATAGCTGAAGAACCGGTATTTATCTTTTATCGCTTTTTTATATGCTTCGATGGTCAGTTCATAACCTGCAAAAGCGCTGGTCATGATCATCAGGCTCGTCTTGGGCAGGTGAAAATTGGTCACCAATGCATTGGCTATATTAAAGTCATAAGGAGGGTGAATAAACATATTCGTCCATCCCTCAGAAGGCTTTAACAGCTTTTGCGCGGTAAAAGACGATTCCATCGCCCGCATGGTAGTGGTTCCGATGGAGCAGATACGGCGGTTTCCCTCCTTGGCCTTATTTACGATACGGCAGGCGGTATTATCAATATGATAATATTCAGCGTCCATTTTATGCTTGCTCAGATCTTCCACTTCAATGGGACGGAAGGTACCCAGCCCCGTATGCAGTGTTACTTCCGCAAAGCGGATTCCTTTTATTTCCAGCCGTTTGATCAGCTCGCGGCTGAAATGCAGCCCTGCAGTGGGCGCCGCAACGGCACCTTCGTGCTTGGCATATACGGTCTGGTAGCGCTCTTTATCTTCATCATCCGGCTTCCGTTTGATGTACTTAGGCAGCGGGGTTTCACCCAGGGCCTCCAGCTGTGCTTTAAACGCCTCTTCGGATCCTTCCCACAGGAAGCGGATGGTACGCCCACGGCTGGTGGTATTGTCGATCACTTCGGCAACTAATTCCTCATTTTCCCCAAAATACAGCTTATTGCCTACGCGGATCTTACGCGCCGGATCCACGATAACGTCCCAGAGCCGGTTCTGTTTGTTCAACTCCCTTAAAAGAAATACTTCAATTTTGGCACCGGTTTTTTCCTTGCGGCCATACATACGGGCCGGAAATACCTTGGTATTGTTTACCACAAAAACATCCTTATCATCAAAATAATCCAGGATATCGCGGAAATTTTTGTTCTCCATTTGCCCCGTCTGACGGTGCACCACCATCATGCGGGCATCTTCTCTTTTCTTTGTGGGATGTTGCGCAATAAGGTTAAGGGGTAGGTCAAATTGAAATTGTGAAAGCTTCATTCTACTGTTTAACGGTTTTAAATATCAATACCAAAAACAAGCGAAGCCGGGGGAGGAAGTTTTGAACAAACTGGGAACCAGTATGTTTTATCCTTTCGATCCCCGGTCTTACGGCACCGGTTTTCGATTTGTGCGTGCAAAGGTACTATATATCCGGGATATTAAAATATTTTTCTGAGAATCCCAAACTTACCTTTTTTTATTTCAAACGGCCGGTATACCTGCTTTTATTAAAAATATCCATCAAAAATCAGCCCATTTGCGGCCCGTGCAATTGACCTTTGTTAAGTACCAGAGGTTCTGCCGTCACTGGTTGAGTTTATTCTTCATATTTTACGATATTTGTTTCCTGCACGTTGTGCTCCTGGAATCGATCTATGGCTAAACAAATAAAAGCAATCAAATGTCCGCAATGCGGCAGTGTAAAAGCAACCGAACTAAAACCCGATTTTTACCGTTGCAACAGCTGTGGCACTGAATTTTTCCTGGATAACGATGATATCAACATCAATCATCATTATTACCGGAATACCACTCCCCAACCGGCGGTGAGCCCCGAACGGGTAAAAAAAACTGCGCTCACGGTTATTTTTGTCTTCACCGGGTTGATGTTGCTGCTCATGCTGCCCCGCATGTGCAGCCGGCATAAAAACGGTTATTCCGCACAAACCGCCTCCGGATCAAAGCAGCAATGGACGGATGCCGAGGTCTTTTATCTTGAAAAACCAGACGGGAAGCCCGTTTATGTGATCGCCGGCCTGAGGGAACGGAACTATAATGAAAAAGAACACTCCCTGTACATCGGCTTTTATGATGCGCTCACCAAAAAAGAAATCAAGCTTACCGAGTTGCCGTTAAAAGTAGACCGCTTCGATGGAAAGTTTAAGTATTTCAGTAATGGCACCCTGTACTTTATTATCAACAGCAAAAAGTTATTTACCATCGACCGGCAATTGCTTACGGCCGCCGAGGTTCAGCCAGATACCTATAAAGACCTGCCGGATCTGCAGCCGGGATTTGCCAAAATAGAGTATGGGTACCATTTAGAGGACGATTTTTTTAAAATCGTCAGCAATGCCGGGAAAGAGCTGTACTACTACCCCATTATTTCAAAAACCTATGAAGGGTACCACGAACATGTAGAAGCCGAGCGCGCTGAAAACCTGATGCCACCCAATTCCCCCGTGATTACCCGGTTTGCATTTTCTTCCCAGAATACCGATTTTAAAGAAGAAAAAATACAACTGGTAAAATACCAGCAGCAGATGACCCCGGGTTATCCGGTAGAGCGGGCGCTCTTTGGCTGGCAAAAAGATTACCAGGTGGGATCGGGTATTTATGTAGGCGACATCCCCTATAAAAAAACATTTATCGACCGGAGCTGGAAAAAATGGGCCCGCGTGCAGGATTACCAGGACTTTACGCCTGGGCGCCTGTATTTTAGCCCGGATGTACTGGGCTATAACACCCGTGCCGTACTCATCAGCTTTAAAGCCACACCTGCCGAGGATGAAAAAGAATCGCTGCAGGCAATGGACGCGCAAAACGGTAAGATCCTTTGGACCGTACAAACCACCGAATCCTACGCCCAGGACAATGCGCTGATTCTTAAGGACGGCTACTTTATTAAACTGGGCAGCAAGGCTGTGCTGTACGGCGCCGACGGCAAACAGGTATCGGAAATGAATTACCGCGATTAACATGAACGATGATCTATAAAACCTAAACAACATGAACACTAAAAAAATCGAATCAAAGGAAACCGCTCCCGGGGAATACGGAGATCTTTTTGAATTGCTGATGAAAGAACTAAAGCTTTTCAAACGGAAATTTATCCTGTCACTGCGTTCTGTTTCCACCAACGAGCCACAGCGCTATGGCCTCCGGTATTTTGAAAAACAATACCAGGCCGAAGTGTTGCGTCTCTTTAATGAGGAACGGTTTGAGGAAATACTCCGTATACCCGTTGGTGAAGTAGGGCGGTGTGCCACACAGCTCGAATGCCGGTATATCGACTCGGGTAAAATAGTGGGACTTCAGGTAAACGAAGCGCGGCCGCACGAGGGCGGAAGGTATGTAGGCCTTACCCCTGCAAAAGTATTCCTGGACGAAGAAGGCGAGAAACTGGTACGGATTGCAGCGCAGATCAGCCAAAAATCATAAATCCCATCCGAACCTCTTTCGTTAAGCACCGGCAACGTCTGTGATCCGTGCCCGTATCAATGGTAAAAAATCAACCGTATGAGTCTTTTCAACCTCTTTAACAATCAGCTTTCAAAAGTGATCCAGTGGGAAAACCAGTCCCCGCAATTGCTCTGGTACCGGTTCCCTTCCAAACAAAACGAAATCAAAAATGCCAGCAAGCTGATCGTGGCACCGGGCCAGGGCTGTATCCTGGTATATGAAGGCACCATTGCCGATATCATCGATACCGAAGGGATCTACAATCTGAAAACAGATAACCATCCCTTTATTACCACGCTGCTAAAGCTCCGTCAGAACTTTGAAAGCGAACACAAACTGTATATCTATTTTTTCCGGAAGGCCCAGGTAGTAAACCAGGCCTGGGGTACCGCCCTGCCGGTTAAGTATGTAGACGCTGTGTACCATATCCCCATTGAAATGGGTGCCAACGGCAGTTTTTCCTATGCCATAGCCAACCCGAAGTTCTTTTATACGGAGATCATCGGCAGTAAAGCGACCTATACCACGGATGAAATGCGCGCGGTAATCGCCGACCGTATTCCGCAGCTGATAGCCACCGCCCTTTCCGAACAGCGATACTCCTACCAGGAAATAGACGCCCAGCTCCATTACATTGCGCAACAGTTGCTGCGCGTCCTGAACGAATCCTTTACGGCACTGGGATTACAATTGACCGATTTCCGGATCACGGGTACACAGTTTGATGAAAAAACGCAGGAACGGATCGGCCGGGTAGCAGATATCACCACCGATGTAAAGGCCGCGGGGCAGGCGGGACTGGATTATGCCGACCTGGAAAAACTGCGCGCATTACGCGATGCGGCGCGCAATGAAGGCGGACTGGCCGGGGCCGGTATCCAATTTGGCGCCGGTATGGAGCTCGGGAAAAAATTCAATCAGCAAACCGATGAACTGCTGAACAAGAGCAATACCGATGCCCTGGAAAAACTACGGAAGCTGAAATTGCTTTTAGACGAAAACATTATCACTCCCGCAGAGTTTGAAGAAAAGAAAAAAGCATTGCTGGGGCAGCTGTAACAGGTTATCATGGCTATAAAGCGATGAAATGCTATCCGGCTATTAAAAATGACTAAAAAAAACAAACAGATGAGATACATTACCGGCATCCTTGCAACGGCTGTTATATTATGCATCACCGCCTATTTAACCCTCAGCGTTTGGGGCATCAACCCGGTAGATCCGGCCCATCTGCGCAAAGCATTGATCACATTGGGGATCCTGTTGGCGGCTGCTTTTTTACTGATAATACTCGTACCGTTCTTTTTCAAAAATCATTCAAAAGGGTACCAGCAAAATGGAGGTAATGTAGCCCAACCCAGGCAACGCTGAAAAGCCCGAGCAATCCCTGCCTGCATCTTAGCATTGCTCATCATCCGGCGCTAACACGCCATAGCTGCAGACCCACGGATAACGCCTTCAGCTTCAATAAAACTTCAAACCAAGTGTGGCGATTTTTCTACGTTTGGAAACCAAAAAATTTGTGTATTTGTGGTTATATCATTTTAACGCCAAAAACAAAACGCCTTTCCCTTAAATCATTCGCTCTAAACATAAGCAGCGAACCCCGGTACCGGCTTATAAAATTCCCCGGGGAATGGAATCGATCAGTTTTTTTGTATACGCGCTTTGCGGGTTTTCATATACGGTTTCTGCAGGTCCGCTTTCTTCGATCTGTCCCTTATTCATTACAATAATACGGTCGCTGAAATAACGCACTACCGAAAGATCATGACTGATGAAGACGATCGTAAAACCGAATTCCTTTTTCAGATCATTCAGCAGGTTCAATACCTGGGCCTGTACGCTTACATCCAGGGCGGAGACCGATTCATCACAAATAATAAAAGAAGGTTGCAGCGCCAGTGCCCGGGCAATCACAATCCGTTGCCGTTGTCCGCCGCTGAACTCGTGCGGGTACCGGTGATAATGTTCCGGAAGCAATCCTACCTTCTGCAGGAGGGTTTCCACCCTTTTTTTTCTTGCTGTTGCGTCCGGCTCTATCCGGTGTACTTTCAGCGGTTCTTCAATGGCCAGTCCGATCTTTTTCCTGGGGTTTAATGACGAATATGGATCCTGGAAAATAATCTGCAATTGTTTCCGCAATCCGCGCAGTTCCGCTTTTCCAAACAGCACCATATCTTTTCCCCGGTAAATGATTTTGCCGGAGGTGGAAGGTACCAACTGCAGCAGCGTGCGGCCCAATGTTGTTTTTCCGCAGCCACTCTCTCCTACCAGTCCCAGTGTTTCATTCTCAAAGATCTCAAAACTCACCTCATTTACCGCTTTTGTATAGCGGAGGGGCTTCCCCAGCCAGTTGCGTTCACGGGGAAACCACACAGAGAGCTGTTCTACTTTTATCAGACAGTTTACCGCGGATGCAACCTCCGGGTTTGAGATGGGAGCAGGCACCTGTGTGGAAGATTCCTTTGCCGGCGTTCCCATAAAATCGCTGACCACGGGAAGCCGGGTGCCCCGCTGATGATTGACCGGCCTGCAGGCCAGCAGTGCCCGGGTATACGGATGCTGCGGGTTCCGGAAAAGCCGTTCCACCGTGCCCTCCTCCATGATCTCTCCTTTATACAATACAATGGCCCGGTCAGCAATTTCAGCCACCACACCCAGGTCATGTGTAATAAAGATCACCCCCATACCGGTTTCCTGCTGCAATTCCTTAATCAGGTGCAACACCGTTTTCTGTACCGTTACGTCCAGGGCCGTTGTGGGCTCATCGCAAATCAACAGCCGGGGTTTACAGCACATCGCCATGGCGATCATTACCCGTTGCTTTTGCCCGCCACTGAGCTGATGCGGATAGCGGTTATAAATAGCCGCCGGCTCCGGCAACTGCACCCGTTGAAACCATTGTATCGCCCGTAACCGGGCTTCCTCCTTTGTTACCCGGGTATGGATGCGGATGGCCTCGGCTACCTGATCACCGCAGGTGTAAACCGGATTCAGGGAGGTCATCGGTTCCTGGAAGATCATGGAAATGGCATTGCCCCTTATCGCCTGCAGCGACTCCCTGCTTTGCTGCAGCAGGTTCACGGCGCTACCGTCCGCTGCATAATACAGGATGGAGCCCTCCACATATTTAACCGGCGGAGCAGGAATCAGTTGCAACACGGAAAGCGAAGTAACCGATTTCCCGGATCCCGATTCACCCACCAGTGCCACAATCTCATTTGAATGTACCGTTACCGAAACCTTTTTCAGCGCATGATTTACGGCCTCGCCCGAAACAAAATCCACACTCAGATCCCGGATCTCCAATAAAGGCTGCTGCATTACTGGATCACTTTAATATTCAGCTTCTTGCCGGGAGTTGGATAAAAAGCCATGCATACGGCACACTTAGAATCTTTTTCTGCAGGAACAATCTCAAAATAAAAGGTGTCTCCTTCTTTTATATTCGAAGGAAAATTACAGGGATTGCTGATGCCAAAGGCTTTCCAGTAGGTTTTGTTGGTTTGAGGATTGGTCCAGGTAGCCTCTACCAGCCCCGGGTTTACCCTTCCTTCAATAACGGAGAAGGTATAATTGGAACACATGCCGGCTACTTCAAACCGCGCTTTCAGCTTGGCACTTCCCCCTTTTGAAGCTTTGGAAGAACAGGCCGTAAATGCCTGGAGCACCACTACCAGCATCATCAATCCGGATAACGTTTTTTTCATATATTTTTTTTTAATTAAAACCGCAGATGCCGTACCGTTTGACCGTTATTGATCAGCTGTTTCAGCGAATCGATGCCGATCCGGAGATGGTTCTCCACATATTTTGCCGTTACTTTTTTGTCGCTTTCTGCCGTCTTTACGCCATCCGGGATCATGGGCTGATCACTAACCAGCAAGAGCGCCCCCGTCGGAATCTTATTGTAAAAACCGACAGTAAAAATAGTGGCCGTTTCCATATCCACTGCATAGGCCCGGATCCGCTGCAGGTAGGTTTTAAATTCCTCGTCGTGCTCCCAAACGCGGCGGTTGGTGGTATAAACGGTACCGGTCCAGTAATCGGTTTTGGCCTCACGGATGGTGGTACTTACGGCTTTCTGTAACGCAAACGCCGGCAGTGCCGGTACTTCCCGGGGAAAATAATCATCTGAAGTACCCTCTCCCCGGATGGCGGCAATCGGCAATATAAGATCTCCAACATTATTCCGTTTTTTCAAACCGCCACATTTACCCAGGAACAATACAGCCTTGGGGGATATGGCCGTCAGCAGATCCATCACAGTGGCTGCTGTAGGACTGCCCATCCCAAAATTAATGATGGTAATATCTCCGGCAGTAGCACACTGCATGGGCTTATCGAGCCCCACCACTTCCACATTGTTCCATTCCGCAAACAGCTTTACATAGTTGCCGAAATTCGTCAACAAAATATATTCTCCAAAATTCTTCAAACTCTCTCCCGTATACCGGGGCAGCCAGTTTTTTACGATTTCAGCTTTTGTTTTCATCCGCTTTCTTTTATTTGAAGGAGCTATTTATTGCAGCTGCTCCTGCGCAACATAATCTAAATTTACATTTGCATAGCTAATTTAACCATTATTTTTGGATCCATGATACGCATTCAATACCCGCAGCCTGAGTTCAGGATCGAAACCCGCAACGGCCAGCCGCATATTTTTGATGCCTTGCGAAAGAAATGGCTCGTGCTCCAGGATGAGGAGTGGATCCGTCAAAACTTCATCCATTACTTATTGCAGGGGATGCGTTATCCTAAAACATTGATCGCACAGGAAAAGGAGATCCGGCTGGGCGAACTGAAAAAGCGGTTCGATATCCTTGTTTATGATCCGGAACACCGCCCCTGGATGCTGATCGAGTGTAAGGCGGGGCAGGTACTGTTAAACGATGCGGTGCTCAACCAGGTATTGCGGTATCATATTGCATTACCGGCACAATACCTGGTTATTACCAATGGGAATATTACCTACGGCTGGAAAAAAGAAGCCGGTGGCTTAACGTCCATCGACAGACTACCGGAATTTTTCGCTCACCACTAGGTCCTTGGCTCCCGGGCTATAGGTATAGAATCCCTCACCGGTTTTAACGCCTAACCGGCCGGAAGCAACCATATTTACAAGCAAGGGACAGGGTGCATATTTAGGATTTCCAAATCCTTTATACAATACATTTAAAATAGACAGGCACACATCTAACCCGATAAAATCTGCCAGCTGCAGCGGCCCCATCGGATGTGCCATGCCCAGCTTCATAATGGTATCGATGGCTTCCACACCGGCAACCCCTTCATACAAACTATACACCGCTTCATTGATCATCGGCATCAGGATGCGATTGGCAACAAAACCGGGATAATCATTGGCCAGGGCCGGCACTTTGCCCAGCTCCTTACTAAGCGCTACGATAAGTGCTGTTACCACTGCACTGGTTGCATATCCGTTAATGACTTCAACCAGCTTCATAACCGGAACGGGGTTCATAAAATGCATCCCGATCACCTGTGCCGGCCGGCTGGTAACGGATGCGATCTTTGTAACCGAAATGGAAGACGTATTGGTAGCCAGGATACAGTCCTGCGGGGCGGCCGCATCGATCTTTTTGAATAGCTCCAGCTTTATTGTTTCATTTTCGGTGGCTGCCTCCACTACCAGGTGGGCTTCTGCCACGCCTTTTTGCAGATCAGTTTCCAGGGCGATCCGCTGTAATGTTTCCTGTTTTTGCTGTGCTGTAATGACCCCTTTTGCCAACTGCCGGTCCAGGTTCTTTTCAATGGTCTGCCATGCTTTATTCAACGGCTCCATGGCAACATCAATCAATACCACCTTATACCCGGTTTGCGCAAATACATGTGCAATTCCATTCCCCATGGTGCCGGCGCCGATAACAGAAACATTTTTGATCATATACAGCAAGATAATCAAAAATGGGGAACGGAACCATACACGGTATCTTATTATAATTACCCGCAGACCGGGCACGGCCCGCACGCCTTCATTACCAGGTGCGCCACATATTTTTCGCACCGATTTTACAAACGTGTGCAAACATAAAAATGCTCCATGCAAATGCGCGTAATCCGTAAGAAAAGTGGCACCCGGATTTTACGTTATAAATACAAACTAAAAAATGTTATGCACCTCCATTACCTGCTCCCATTGCGCATCGCAATTTTTACTGTAGGTTTGCCCTGCAGATCAAAGCAATAAACATGCAAAAACAAAACAGGTGGCTGGTGCTGCTTTTGGCGGGTATAGTGGTACTGGGTTATTTCTGGTGCCAGCACCGCAGTACACCAACCTCCACATCGCCTCCGGTGGTATCACCTGCCCCTGCTGCAACCCGGGCTCAACCGCAGGCCTCCATCGAAACGCTGACCAGCGAAGCGGTTGTTGTACCCTATATAAAAAGAACAGGACAGCTTCCTGATTATTATATTACCAAACAGGAAGCCCGGAAAAAAGGATGGGTTGCCGCAGAAGGCAATCTTTGCGAAGTGCTTCCGGAACATGCCATTGGTGGGGATATTTTTACCAACCGGCAAAAAGCGCTGCCCTCAAAAAGCGGCAGAACCTGGTACGAGGCCGATTTAAACTATACCTGTGGCCGGCGCAATGCAGACCGGGTGTTGTTTTCGAACGACCGCCTGGTTTTTATAACAACAGATCATTACCAAACATTTGAGGAAAAATAAATGCTATGAAAGAAATCATTTTTGATTTTGACCGGATCGGAACAGAAGAAGACTTTTACAAAACGGCGGTAAAGCAACTGGCACTTCCGGAATTTTTTGGTAATAACCTGGATGCCCTTTATGATATGCTCACAGGTAATATTGAGCTCCCGGTTACCATCCGGTTTGTAAACTTATCGCTGGGTCAGCTGGAAAAATTTGATGCCATCATTGCGGTATTTGAAGACGCAGCTGCTTCGTTGGAGGATGAACTCATCTTTGAGTACTATCTTCAAAAACCTTAAACCGTTTATTTATTCTTAAAATCGCCCCGCTTCCAGGATTTAATAAATTCGGACCAGGCGGCAGGATTAAAGATATTCATCGGTGGTATTTGTCCCTGGTAACGGGCTTTCTGAGAAATCATATTCAGCTGCATATTGGTTACCTCCCGCCCGTCATAAGGGGTTTTCTTTAACATAGCGCGCTGCATTTCCTTCGTATTATTTTTCCGGATAATCTCCATTTCGTCATCCGCTACCCGCACATTTACAAAATCACGGGCAAACTGTTCCGGCGTAGGCCGGGGCCGGATAATAGCTGCAGGCAGGTACACCGTGTCCTCTGTCATTAATACGACCATATTATACTGATTGCCCTCCAGGTCGCGCGGAATGGGCTTTATGATGGGCTTGTAAGTGACGTGTGAAAATTCAATCTGATCGCCTTTCAGTACTGCAATCGAAAACACCCCATCGCTGTTGGTAATGGTACCACGCGCAGAACCCTTCACCGTAACGCTAACAGAAGGAATCCCGTACAGGCTGTCGGAAGACATTACGATACCAAAAAGCTGGATCACCGAATCACGCGCCTTCTCAAACTGGGCATTCGCAGTTGATGGGATGATAAATAATAAAACAATAACCGGTATGATTATTTTCTTCACAGCCTCAAATTTAAGTAACGATTTGTAAATAAGACAACAAAATGCCCATTAGGATGTTTAACTTTGCGGATTGTAGTGAATTTAACATAAGCTTTAGTAAAAAAATGACAAACGAACTTGTTTTACAGGCATTGAGTACGGTTCATATTCCGGGGTCTCATAAAGATATCGTGGCGCTTGAAATGGTAAAGGACCTCGTGATCGAAAAATATTATATTTCCTTCAATATCGACCTGCCCAGCCAGGATGCACAGTTAAAAGAAAAAGTAAAAACAGATTGCATACAGGCCATTAAAGCACAGGTGAATGAAAAAGCCGTGGTAAAGGTCGGATTTGGCAGCGCTGCGCCCAAAGCACAGGCCGCAGCCCAGGCACCGGCCAGGGTATTGCCCGGCGTAAAAAACATTATTGCAGTAGTAAGCGGAAAAGGTGGCGTGGGAAAAAGTACGGTTGCCGCCAACCTCGCCCTTGCCCTCGCTCAATCCGGAGCCGCAGTGGGACTGATGGATGCCGATATCTACGGGCCAAGCGTTCCCATTATGTTTGGTGTGCGGGGCGAGCGTCCGATGATGAAAGATGTAAACGGGAAGGGGATGATTGTGCCCCTGGAACGATTTGGCATCAAACTTTTAAGCATCGGCTTATTGGTAGATGAAAGCAAGGCCGTGGTATGGCGGGGCCCCATGGCCAGCAGTGCCATCAAACAGTTTATTACCGATGTGGATTGGGGTGAACTGGATTACCTGATCGTAGACATGCCGCCCGGCACCGGGGATATTCACCTTACACTGATGCAGATCGCAAATGTAAGCGGTGTGGTTATTGTAAGCACACCCCAGGATGTAGCCCTGGCTGACGCCAAAAAAGGGATTGCCATGTTTGGACAGGCGCAATTGAATGCACCGATCATCGGGTTAGTAGAGAATATGAGTTATTTTACCCCCGCAGAATTGCCGGATAACAAGTACTACATTTTTGGTCAGGAAGGCGGAAAGCGCCTGGCCAGTGAATATGATCTCCCGTTCCTGGGCGAAATACCATTGGTACAGGGTATCCGGGAAGGAGGTGATATCGGTATCCCGGTAATGATGAGCGATGATGAAATAACCAAGGCGGCCTTTAAATCCTTTGCAAGGGAAGTGACCCGCTTTGCAGAAAAAACATCGAGACAATAAGCAGGATCAATCACACCTTAACCAACGTTTAGACCGGCTTCAATAATGAACCCTGCTTAACCGGGCACTGGTTTCTTTTTCCCGCTACTCAAAATGACCTGAACAGATACGGGGTGGAATACGGCTTATCCATCTGATTAAAAAAATACAGGCAGTTATTTATGCATTTTTATATACTCCGAATTAATCCGCAACACCTGTAAAGGCGCGTTGGCCGATGGTTTATGCAACACGACAGAATTGGTATAATAGGCGTTTTCTTCCGTTCCCTTTGCAATCAGCACACCCAGGCCGGCATATGCTTCATCCACCCGTTCAAGCGCAACAGCTTTTCCGTTTGCATAAAAAACCATCCGGTAATTTTCAATAGGGAGCATACGGCCTTTGTGATTTGAGTAAAACGTTTTACAATTGGATTGATGCTCCGCAATTTTCTCTTTGGAATAATAATTGGAACTAAACAGCTCCTGCTCGGCCTGTTTTATTTCATCCTGGAATGCGCCTGTATCTCCTTTGTCCAATTCGGTATACAAGCGCTGGTAGGCAGTAAGCACCTCCTGCGTTAACAGGTTTTCATCGATCTTCTTAAGGTCTGTGGAATTTTTCCATCCCTGGATCCTGTAATCAACACCGGCATCAAAAGTCCATTCATATTCAAAAAAAGGCACCGGTTCTTTTACTTCCGGAAAATGCAGCGGCGCAACCGGGGTTACTTTATAATCCTGATGTACATCCACCAACTGCACCTGGATATTTTCTGTGAGCTTCTTCAGTTGCGTGCCGGTAAACAGGCCGCCCTCTTTTAAAAAGGGATGCATTACTTTGATCCTGACGCGCTGCTTACCGGCGTCCAGTATATACTGGTTAATAAATTCAGGACCAACCGTACCCGACACAAAATTCTTACTCACCGGCATATCGTTCACCAAAACCTCCGACGGCACCGGCAGATTAAATTCAATTCCATACAATTTGTGTTGTTCCATTTTGTTTGTTTTTTGATTCGGTTCCCTGCAACTAAAAATCATGGGATATAATACGCCACACAGCAGTAATACCAACAGATTATTATTTGTATTCAGCAGCATTTTTAAAGATATTTATTGTTTTGTCCAGCTTGGGAATTAATGGCAGGTCCTTTTCTTCTTTATTAAATCCACCGGCTTTGATCTTTATACTCAAGGTAAATCCTGAAAAATAAAAATCGGTATCCCAGTTTCCGCCATTACCAAATTCCTTTCCAACGGTATAGGCCACCATCGCCTTCCCTTCAATTTCTATTCCCAGTTCAAACGCTTTTTTCTTTTTTTCACCATCGTCCATCAATGACACCTGACGCCCCTTTTCATAATTTAATTTATACTGTAGGCTGGCACTAAAAACAATGGCGCCCTCCAATACCCCCTGCAAGGCAACGGTGCCCGAATATTTCTTACTGAGAAAATTATATTTCACCCTGGCCTCGGTTGTAGCGCCATCTTTTGAATCGCTTCCCACCAAACGGATTTTAGCCGTTAAAGAAACATATAATTCATAGTTGATTTCCAAACTTCCCCCGCTAAACAGGTTTGCCAGCCAGCTTGCCAGGTCCAGTGCATCAATAATTGCGCCCCAGGGTTTGAATTTACTTCCCAAAGCTAACACATCCAGCTTTACCTTGGCTTCAATAATGGGATCGGCAATCAGGTGCCCGTCGAGTTCATAGGTCACCTTGCCGTTTTCAGATAGTGTTTGAATGCCCACACCTACACCAACCTTTGGAAGGTCAAGGGTAAAACTCATCGGCAGCCGGTTTAACCGGGCAAGAAGGCCCCGGTTCGTAGCCCGTAACCGCACTTCTTCCCCCCTTGCGGCACTGATTCCCATGTCACCGTCCAGCTTGTCTGCAATCCATATAAGCGGCGCCAGCATTGTTCTGAATTTGGCACCAAACTCATCCCCCAGCTTTATCACGTTTCCAGCGCCCACTTCACATTCCACATAAAGCCCAAATGTGGTGTTGCGGCCTACATAGCGCTGCAAACCGTTGGAGATGAGTTTATCTGCAATATCCTTCCGGGTATTGTTGTTACTGGTGTTGATCTTTCCTTCGTTAAACCGGCTATAGTGCTCGGTGAGCTCTGTGGTTGCCGCGTAAAACAGCGGGGTTTTGATCCCATAGTTAAAATTCACCACCCATTTCATCGACGGGTATACTTTGATCAATGCGATCTGATTGGGATAACGGCAGGTGGTAACCGGAACAAAATAGGTTTGGGTTAATGTTTCTTTTTTAATAAGCTTTAAGAGGTACCGGACAATCCAGATATTTTTAAAATTGCTGGACAGGATGCCGCCCTCGAAATATTCCTGCGTGGCCAGATAGTCCAGCACCTCGTTGTCGTATGTTTTATAAAAATTATACGCCAGCTTTAAAGTGATCGAATCGCCGCTGATGGAATAGTCACTGTCCAATAAGCCCTGCACGCCGGCAACCGTCACTGCCTGGTATTTTTCCTGTTCGGCCGTTGATACCGGTACGCCTTTGGCCTCCTGGTCGTCCTTATATGTTTTTTCAGGCTTTACCGGATTTAAAATGCTGGCTTTTGAGCCATTGGATGGGGCCAGCAGGTTGGGCCGGTAATAGTTCAGAAAGTTTTCGATATAAACACCCGTTTTTTTTGACGGCTTCATTTGTCCCACGATCCATTTCATCTTAAACACTTCCTCACTGCTGCTATGCTCCCTGCCATCGTTTAAGATGCGCTCACATTTATACTTGCCGCCTATATGAATGGATTGCTCCGGTTCCCCGGCACTCTTTTTATACTTTGCGGTAACGGTTACGGTCTTCTTTTCTTTTTCACCGGCCACAATATAGAAAGCGGTTTGCTCCGTTTTGTCTTCAACACCCGCTTTCAATTTAAATTCATCAAAGATCACCACCGGCGCGCCCGTACCTTCCTTTACCTGGATCACCGAATACGCACAGGGGTTGTATTCTTTACGGGTATACTGGATATCCCCGATATACTGGATCATTTCCCCTTTTTCCCGCTCTACCCGGGTAAGTATTTCATCGGTTGTTTCATATTCCACCAGGATCTCACTATTGGGCTGATCCTGGTAGGTTTTAACGGCTTCCACACCGATCAGTTTCTGATCATACTGCAGCAGCCCCGATGTAGGCACTTCCGCAAAATTCCGGTAATCGACCAATGTATCCGAATCAAAGATCACGCCTTCTTCCACCTTAAAAATCTCCACTACCGGCACAAAGTACCGTTGCTTCTTGCCCGGATTCCGGTCGCGCCATTCTAAACTCAGTGGAAAATTCAATATGCTGTATGTATTGATATTATTGCTGCTCGCGCTGGCCTTCAATGTTATTTTCTTATGCTTCCCCTCAAACAAATCTGCTTTCGTAAGCGCGCTGGTTTGACTTTCCAGTGCTCCGGAAGCATTTTTCTGGGTGGTGAATGCCGCCGCATCATCTTTATCCAGCAGGTACACATTTGCAAAATAGCGGTCCTTGCCTGCAACATAATCGGGGTACTGGTGAAAGCAAATGGTAAGGCTCACAATATCGCCAAACCGGAACGGCCGGATGTTTTTATCAAAATACGCGTAAGTAATATTGGCATCGGTATAGGGTATGATAAAAAAGTAAAATTCCTGTTCCGGATTATCCGTAAATACCACCACCCGTTGTTTAAACCCGTAGTAATAATTAGCACCCGCCGGCGAAATAGAGAACTCCGTTCCTGTTTTATATTGCGTACCGATCCCCATTGCTGCAACGGGTGCATTGGGGTCCTTCTTTGCCATGAGCTCGCCAACATCCGGTGCTTTATCCGCAGCCGCCTGATGCTGCGTGTTGCCTTCACCGCCTATATCGGCCCAGAGCGCATTGAAGGTTTTTGCATTGCCGCTGTTATAATATTGCTCATAAATAAATGCCCATTTTGTTTCCTTCGACACAACCGCATTATCAAAACAGCTCTCATCCACATAAAACTTCATCCGGGATCCTTCTTTTACCGACAGGGTTTGCCCTTTCGATATATAGCCCTTATTCAGCTGATCCATGAAGGTATTGCCGCCAAACAGGGCGTTGTCAAACCTGCATCTTATTACCTTGCCCATGAGGTTACTTTATATTTAAAAATTCATACGGGTCCTTCCGGTCCATTTCCTTCATGTTAACCAACGGATTTACCTGCGCCTGCAACGCCTCATCTGCATTTTCCATGTTCTTCTTTGTTGGTTGCCCCGTTTGTCCGCTTTTGATCATTTCAATACAGGCCGTTCCGGCTACCGCACAGGTAGCTTTACAGTCTTCTGTGAGCACATAGCCTCCCGGAGGATCATATTTTTCTTTCTCATAATATCCCTCCCATTTGGTTATGGCCGGAACACAGGCATTATTGTTCATCTTTTTACAGGAGCCAAAGGTCTTGTTCTGAAAAGGAATGCCGATATCCTTATGGGTGGCCAGTAATTTTTCCTTTCCCGCGCTGTCATTGGCATACCATTTTTTATGGGTAAGCACCGCAAGTTTATCGGGTGTGGTACCAAACTGGCATTTACACAGTGCTCCGTGTACCACTTTTTCTTTTTGGGCCATAATCGGTTTTTTTATTGTTTAGCATTGCACATACCGCTGTTAAAGCTGGTACATGGTAAATTCGATTTTCTGTAGCGGCACCGTTGTATATCGTCCTGCTTTTTCATAAATCTCCAGCAAGGCCCGGGTATGCATCGCAAAATGATGTTCCTTGTCCAGATCAAAATCGGCAGTCAACTGCATATAACAGGGCGTTTCCTTCTGATGCCCCGGAAGCAATTCCTGCGGGGCCTCCAACGCTTCCGAAACAAATTGCACCATGATCGAACCATAATCGGTTATCTGTGGTATGATCTTTTGGGTTCCGGGAAACCGTACAGGGGCTTTGTAGGGAATTACGGATAAATAAAGAGCTACGGGCTGTATATACGTTTCCGTATAGGCCATGTACTTGGGATGAAAAAACAAATTCCAGAACAGGTCATAACTCATGGATCGTTGTATAACCGCACTGCTTTTTATTCTTTGGTCTACCACTGTTATAAAATCATCTGCAACCGGGCCACTGTATTTATCTAAAAGCTCCTGCCGGTTTTCATGCCATCGTTTGATGATCGCTTCATGGTTTACGATTCCCGTTACCTGAGTACCCCAGCCGTCGATCACGGTTTCTACCGGGTACAAGGACCGGGAAACAAGATCCGCGAACCGCTCGCTGACCGTATCCGGTTCATGCCGGTTAAAGAACAGGTCTTTTTTTTCGAGGCGCATCAGCCAGCCCTGTTGATGTTCCGCCAGCCGTATGGTAGCTTCATAATCGATCCGCTTAAAGGGATCTGCAGCTGTACCCTTATAGTATTTTACCGAAACACCATAGCTGCGATCGCTTAAACCGGTAAGGTTTGAAATAAATAACTTTCTCTTATAAACCGAATTCACTCCTGAAAAACTATTGATCTGTTTTATCATTTAAAAGAACGCGCGCTAAAGACGACGGGGTGGCCCTTCCTTCTTTTCGCTGAGCACTTTTCCCGTAGTACCGTCTAACACAAAAACCTGCTGATAGGGTGCTGCCCCCCGCTCATCTACTGCCCAGCGCAGCTCCCATACATTTGTTTTATAAACCGGATCGTATCCTCTTTTGATACGTCCTGTTTTTGCAAAATCCACCCGGTGCTTTTTTCCAAATCCGATCACTTCCGGTAATCCAAAAGCGTATTCTTTGTCTTTATCTATTTCACTCACAACGGCTCCGGCATCATCAAATTGCTGCCAGGTACCGGTTTCAAGCGATGTGGAATAATAATATGAAACAGCGGTCAGGTTGCCTTTATTATTAAACTGATAAGCCGCCTGGTACCCGTCCGGCTGTTTTTCAATCCGGGTGTACGCCAGTACCTTGCTCCTGTCGAATGCATCCAGGTCCGGCGCTTCGGGTGGCAGGCGGTAATATTCCGTAATCTCCGTTCCGTCGGGGGTCGTATATCCCTCGTACTCCGGGTTATCTTTTATTTTTTTCTCAAATTCATCGATATCAAATTTCTTCATAACAGTATTTTTTGACCTGCTTTTTGTGTGTTGTACCGGCGGTCTGCTTTCTCCCGATGGCTTTGCCTGGCCGTTACAACTTATACATAAGCCGCAGATCACTATAAAAAGAAATCGCTTCACTGTCAGGGTAAGCTTCTGTGTAGTTGATCCCATTGCCATTTGTATAATTGTTTTGCAATTATTTTTGTCTTGGAAGAATAATAGTCCATTACATTATCGGTGGTGTATTCATCAAACGTATACTTGCTCTGGTTCAAAAAAGTATGCATAAATCCAATACAGTGCATTATTTCATGGGCCACCGTACTTTCATCCACTTTTGTTGACGATTTGGTTTCAGCGGCTGTTTTCTTTTTATCAAATACCAGGATACTGAACCGGGATCCGCCTTTTTTCAATTTCTCATTCGGAATGTCTTCCGAATGTCCCAACACCCAGCCTTTACCGCCGCAGCTTTCAACCATACATGTATCCGGAAGAAAAAACACTTTAAAGAATGAATCAAACATATGGCCGAACGGTTTACCCGTTTTGCCTTTCTTTGCTCTCAGCAGCCTGTTCAGTTCGTGCATCAGGTCCTCCGACCCTCCTTTCCGGTAGTCGTTATACCATTCGCCGAAATTATAGTCAGCCGGCATATCCAGAACGGAATTTTGCAGGTTCACGTTTACGTATGCCTGCCGCATAAATTTCTTCAGCACTTCCGCTTCCCCGGCCGTTGATCCCTTTTTTGTAGGGCACTGTACCTTTACGAACAGAACACTAATATTTTTATGAAATTTCCGGTCATTCTTTTTTACAAGGATCCTGCCCGCCAGTTCTTTATAATCTTCCTTTACCGCGTACACATTGATCTTCTGATCGGTTTCAAAATATGCGTTACATTTTATTTCCATTGCGTCCGGGAGATCATGTTTCCCTTTCTGAACAGGCAACTCTTTGAGCAGTGAAACATCAAAATAGCTGCTTTCATATTCCAGCTCATATTTTTCAGGTTCCTCTTCCACTTCTACTTTCAGGTTCAGTTTTGCCGTATAGGTTGGCAACAGCGATAAAAAGGGGATGGTGTATATAAAGGGATATTTACCATTCTTTTTCCAGGGGACCGTAAACCGGTCAAATTCCATTACAAACCGGTCGTAGTCTTTTGTATTTTGTACGAATTTGGCAGAGCAAAAATCCCAATACCCATCGGCATCCTTTTTATACGTCATTTCACCCAAAATATCGCGGTACCAGGTATCGCCCTTTGCACCGGTGTCGCCCAGCCGCACCCAGTCAAAACCAAATTCGCCGTCGTATTTATTGTGCGGACGAAATTGCACAATACATTTTGCTTTCAGTTCCTGTGCCGGCGGATCTTCCGGATCCCCGTAGCTCACGCCCTCATCTTCTCCCTTTTCCTTAATCACGCTCCCCGCAAAGGAATTGATGTTTTCCCGGGAGTACATATTGTGATTGCCATGCGTGATCTTGGTATAGACCCCTTTTATAATTCTGGTTCTGCTCATGCTAGTTGGCTTTTCCGTTTTCGCCGCTGTTGTTCTGCACCACTTTCTGCGCATGTTTGAGCAAACTTTGCTTTGAGCTGAGGTTAAAATCACCGTGGCTGGCTTCAACGCGTTCCTGTTTTGCTTCGGAGTGTACATCACCCTCGATCATTTCCGTAAGCTTTCCGCTGATGTTTAATGTGCTGTCACCTCCCACGGATACGGCGTTCAACCGCCCGGTTGAATGGACGTGATCCTTACCTACAGAAACGGTTTGATTCGCCCCAACGTTCACCGATTTATCTTTGCCGATGGTGCTGGTCATATTCTCTCCCACATTAAAATGCATATTCTTTGCATTAAAGGTCATGGTTTCCGGAGCGGTGATGGTGATGTTCTTGCCCGAAGTATCCAGGTAGATCTCATTGCCCCCGGGATCCCGGATGATGATATGTGTACCCGAGCCCG
>NZ_JAJNEC010000009.1 GCF_021044425.1 Niabella pedocola
CACCACAATGCGGGAGAGTAGGTAGCTGCCATTCTTATTGAGGGCCTCACAGTAATGTGAGGCTCTTTTTTTTTGTGCCTGTAAACCCCGAAACGAACCGCTCAGGGATGACAAATGGATGCTCCTGCCTCATTCTTACAAAACCCCGGTTTGGTCAAACGAGTTTTTTGTGCCTGTCTAATACCTGTTGCCGCCGCAGTTATACGCAACCTGAATAAAAGAGGTAAGTGGTTGCTTTATTTCAGAACAGCATCATAGTATGTATTTAGGTAATATATTTGCTATAGTGAATCTGGCTTTTTAGTATGAAACCAACGGCATTATGAAAAAATACCTTTACGCAATTATTTTATGGTTACTTGTACTGGTGGCGGATGCCTGCTCCAAGCATGTTCATAGAAAAACAGAAACCAAGCAAAATTTTATCGTTATAAAAGATATACCAGACCGGTTGTTTACAGGTGGTGCGTTTTATGGCGTTTGGAAAGTAGACAGTATCAAAACCTTAAATGGTCATTATTATAAAGGGGAAGGGGATTTGCAACTGGCCTTTACCAATGAGGGCAAAATTATTGTTGAGAGCCCCGGAGATATAAAACTGAAACATGTGGAGTCATTCGCACCGGATTGGACCCTGCATCCCTGGTATTTTGCATCTGGTATGGAGCAATATGAACTGAAGTCGCTTCAACCTGGCAATGAAATTGCCGTTCAGGACGGATATCCTTATACCGCTACTTTTTCTTTTACCGGGAACCGTGAGCAATGGACGGGCCATTTTTCAAATCGGAAAATATGGCTGTATCAATGGGCATCGGGAAATGCCCAGGTCATATATGGGCCAAAAAAATTAAATAGCCTGTGATGCCGGCCTGCTACTATTGAACCGGCAGCCATAGCATTCCGGATAACCGAAGACATCAGCCGACGGAGTAAAGATGTTCGGCACCAGGGCGGATCTTTTACCGGAAACCTGGCAGGCACCCGGCAAATTTCTGGTTGTAATTCTCCCTGCCATATAAAAAAGCCCGTATGTGGCATTTAGCCGGTAAATAACCCGCTTCAATACGCCAAAGCCAGTATCTTTGCAACCTAATTTTTTAATTCCCAGGAAGTGAAGTTTACAGAATTTGGATTTGATGAGCGCCTGATGGAAGGTATTGATGCCTCCAACTATCAACAGGCAACCCCCGTGCAGGAGCAGGTAATACCGCATATCCTTGAAGGAAAGGATGTATTGGCCTTTGCGCAAACTGGTACCGGTAAAACCGCGGCCTTTTTGCTGCCATTGATCAACCGGTTATTAACAGGTCCTTCTGCAGGTACCGATGGTATTAAGGCCATCGTGATTGTGCCTACGCGGGAACTGGCGGTACAGATCGCGCAGCACCTGGATGGGCTTTCTTATTTTACAGATGTGAGTTCCGTTGCCGTATATGGCGGGGGAGACGGAAATAATTTTATAGCCGAGAAAAAAGCGTTGACTGCAGGTGCCGATATCGTGATCTGCACACCCGGTAAAATGATGGCGCATCTGAAAATGGGCTATGTAAAGCTTAACAGCTTGCAATGCCTGGTATTGGACGAGGCAGACCGCATGCTGGATATGGGTTTTTACGGTGATATCATGTTTATCGTAAACCACCTTCCCAAGCAACGTCAGAACCTGCTGTTTTCGGCTACGATGCCGCCGGAAATAAAAAAAATGGCGCAGACTATTTTGCATAACCCGGTTGAAATAAGCATCGCTATGAGTAAGCCGCCGGCAAAAATCGTGCAGCAGGCCTACATGGTTTACGACGAACAAAAGATACCGTTGATCCAGCACCTGCTGGCAGCAAAAAAATACAAGGCGGTCCTTATCTTCTGCAGCAGCAAACTCAATGTAAAGCAATTGACCCGCGACCTCCGGCGTAAGGGGATCAAGGCCGGGGAAATCCACAGCGACCTTGAACAGGAGCAGCGGGATGAAGTACTGATACAATATAAAAGCGGCCGGCTGCCGGTGCTGGTGGCAACGGATATTTTAAGCCGGGGAATCGACATTGACCATATTGACCTGATCATCAATTTCGACGTGCCCCGTGCAGGCGAAGATTATGTACACCGTATCGGCCGTACAGCTCGTGCAGAAGCAGAGGGAAGTGCGTTTACACTGGTCAATCAAAAGGATCAGCGCAAATTTATGGCCATTGAACGGCTCATCGGCCGGGAGGTAGACAAAATGTCCCTGCCGGAACACCTGGGTAAACAACCGGTATATAACACGGCAAGACCCAACCGACCCAGTGGTCCGAAGAAAAAGTATTATAAGAAGAAAGGTGACCGGCATCAATAATTCATTTTTAAAGCCCTTGTTTTACAGGGGCTTTTTTAATGCTTTCTGATCAGTCCCCTGGAATTAGTTGCCGGCACCTTGTAATGAAGGAGGTAATAAAAAGCGGTATCTGCCAGCTAACGCGGCAAGGTGCTGAATCTGCGTTTCATGTATGCAATGATTTAACATTTTTCAAGCAAGATTTTATGGCAAAAAGTTGATAAGACCTAAATCCTTATGTAAATTTAGGTACAAGAAACATTTGCTTATTGATACGCTCACTTATGATTAACCACTAAAATTAATTTTATGCTTATTGTTCATTCTATTTCAGCGTTGCGTAGCACCGGTGCACCTTCGGACAATTTTATTAAAGTGTTGGGCTACTACAGCGCCGGCGATGGCGGCGGCGGTGATTTTTTATGGGATGCCCTGTCAACAAGTGCAGAAGATGGTGGAACTATTTTTGAATCATCGCTGTTAACTACCGGCAGGTGGAAAAGAATCTATAGCGGAGATGTTAGCGTTGATTGGTTTGGTGCGAAAGGAGACGGAAGTACTAATGATACTACAGCTTTTCAAAAGTTATCAGCTTTTATCAATAATCAGAACGGAGGATCCATCGTATTTGGTGTGAATAAAATATATATTATCGGCAGGCAGAATTTCGCCAATGGAACGGGCAAGGGGTACGCTTATCAGCAGCAGCCGGTACTCAAAATAGAGAATTGCACGCAACCTGTAATGATCAAAGGCAACGGAGCCGTATTAAAATTTGCCGGTGGTATGAAATTCGGTTCTCATGATCCAGTAACCGGAAACGCTTATATTCCATCATCTATGCCTTTTGTAAATGCCGATTATATTGGAAATATTGGTACGGCTATTGAAGCAAACAACAATAAAGATGTTTCGATCTTAAATCTGGAAATCGATGGAAACGACACTGCTCAGTCAATCGGCGGTCAATGGGGGGATACGGGATATCAAAATGACCATACCGGAATAAGAGCTTATGGAAATGAAACACTGACGATTAATACGGCGCAATTTCATCATCTACTTTTAGACGGCATTATGACGGGGTGGACCGGACTTACCGAAGAATCGCCTGCTAAACCTACACAACTGGTAAACGTGAACGCGCATCATAATGGCAGGCAGGGGTGGAGCATCGTTGGAGGAAAATGTATTAGCGCCGAAAATTGCAGGTTTACAGATACGGGAAAATCGGTCCTGGCTTCGTCGCCAGGGGCGGGCGTTGATATTGAAGCTGAAGATTCAGTTGTGAAAAACGCGATTTTTACAAATTGTACTTTTGCAAATAACTCGGGTTGTGGAGTTGTAGCGGATTCAGGAAATTCTTCCGACATAAAGTTTAATAAATGTAATTTTTACGGCACAACATCCACATCGATATTTATTAATAAAAAAAGAGTTGTATTTGAAGATTGCCTGATTTCAGGTGAAGCTTATCCCTCTTTGGCAACTTATGCTAACGATACAGAAAAGCCGAGATATAAGCGATGTGTATTCACCCCTGCTTCTTATGAGGGCCTTCCGGTATTTGGAACGCAATTGATGGATGGCTCACAACCTGCAATATTTGATGAATGTTTGTTTTATACAACAGATACGGCAATTAAACTTGGAACATCTGTAGGAGTTACCTATATCGATTGTAGGTTCTTGCAGAATGGAAGTAATGGAGATAGTTATATCAGAGGCACATTCAGGGGACTTAATATTGTAGATATTACTACCGGATCAAATGATTTTTATGGGTATAAAAATGAAGGCGATCTAAAAGTTTCGGGAAACGTATTAAGCATCATCAAAACAAATGCCGGACAGTCATTTACAACATCATATGCACCGCTATCCCGTTTAAGGGTAGGTGGAATAAACAACGACAATATATTTAATGAGTTAAAAATTTGGTTTAACACGGATCCTCCAACAATATACATGGACTACTGGAATGCCGGCGATATCATATTTAACACCAGGCTAACTCCCGGAGTGCCTTTGGGATGGAAATGTACTGTTAGCGGTGACCCTGGAACATGGGTAGCATTCGGTATACAAGGAGGTGTTCAGGCGGCAGCTCAGGCCAATAGTACGGCTACTGACGTAGCGGGTGTTGTGACTGACTTAAATGCGCTCCTTACTAAATTAAAAGCATCAGGTTTGATGGACTAACCCTTTGTACGGTGATCCTGTATTGGTTTCAGCTATAATGAACAGCGGGAATAGCTAATATCTTTTTGCCGCATATATAAAGTACTATAATGGAGGGTGATTGGTCAACCGGATCGACTTTCGAATGCTTCAAAAGTGAACATGATTCACGCGGGGGGCATCTTTATGTAATTGAACCAACAGGGTAAAAAAATAGTCCCCTGTGGAAACAGGGGACGCAACCAAAACTAACTGCTTATGAGAAAATTGACTAACTTAAATCACTTTTTTAAAAGGTTCGCTTAACAACTTCACAATTCCGACTATCTGATATATCCTTCTGTTTAAGCGATTAAATATAAGCAAGGATGATGCCAAAACATTGCTTTTATTCAGAAAAGTAAACATTTTCGCCATCGGACTGAATAGTAGATGTTTAAACATGCATATATAACTATATCAATAAAAATCGGTATCTTTAGTATCCCCTTCAACCTCTAAATTGATCTTTATGGATCCGTCTATTCCACAAAACGAATACAACCTATTAACGTATGCAGCATATACGCGATTGAAAAAAATGGGTGCAGATCACTGGTCGCTTCTTTCAAACGAAGACCAGGAGCTCGCTGCATTATGGATACTGGAAAGAGACATGCACAACGGTGGCTTTCTCCGGTTTATTGGAGATGCCAGCGATCAATGTATTTCCCATGCCATGCGGGCTTTGAAAAAAGTAGAGGCCAACGAATGCCTGAAAGCATTAACCAAATTAAGCGGAGTGATCGCATCTTTAAAGGACCTCTTTTTTCATGTGCGTGCTGCAGACATCGCATCTTATCTTACCGATGAGGAAAGGGCGTCCATCGATTCTCAGAATCTGAATTACCGGATCCATGCAGACCGGTTGAATGAAAAGATCTTCCGTAAATACAGACCGAACATCAATTAGACACCAAAAAATGTGGGCATTATTTCCAGCGTATGGAAAACACCAGTATGAAAAATCCGTCTTAATAAGCGCTCCGTACCTGCGGCAGTGCGGCATTATATTTGGACTACAGTTCCTGTAAAAAGAAATAACGGATATCCGGTTCCTGGAAATGATTTTTTAACCAGTAAAATAGTTCACTATGAGAAGTTTATTGTGGTTAATTGCCGTTGTCTGTATTATTGTATGGGTATTAGGACTGATAGGTGTTGGCGGAGGAATGGGATTGGGAAACTTGATACATATACTACTTGTTATTGCAATCATTGTTGTATTGTATAATATTATTTCCGGGCGTAAACCCGTTGATTAATATACGTTCCGGCCCTCGTAACCGCGTTCTAAAAGTGCTACACACTGTAGAAAAAGCTCCCGGTTTTAAAGCAGTAAAAATGCCCGGTTTCATTGATGCCGGTAGCTTTTATACCAGTACGAAAAGTACTGCATGAACGCCATAAGTACAGCCTGTAAGGAATCGTGGTGCATGTATGGGCCTCTGCACCGGATCATGCAGTTATCTTCGGACCAGGCTGTATTGCCGGTGGTATTCAAAACAGATCCATAATGAACATTCTCAGTATTGCTGCGCATCCGGATGATACGGAAATACTTTGCGCCGGTACGCTTATTCGATATGCCCGTGAAGGACACCGGGTGCTTATTGCCGTGTTTACTGACGGAAGCGTGGGCGACCGGGTCATTCCACCGGGGAAGATGGGTGCGATCCGCAAAAAAGAAGCACAGGCCGCGGCAGACTTGATCGGGGCTGAATTGATCTGGCCGGCAATTGCAGATGAACATGTTTTTCCGGACCAGCATCAACGAATGATCATGGTAGATATATTACGTCAGGCCGACCCGGATGTGATCTTTACCCATGCTCCTAACGATTATCATCCGGATCACCGGTATGTAAGTCAGCTGGTGTTTGATGCCTATTCTCAGAAGGGGTTGCCCTTTATCGATCATCAATCGCTGCCGCCCTGCCGGCTGGAGGAATCACAGATCTATTATATGGATACGGTTTGCGGGATCGATTTTATGCCAGCGGAATATGTGGATATTACCGACACTTTTGAAATAAAGAAAAAAATGCTGCGTTGTCATAAGAGTCAGATCCGGGATATGAAGGAACAGGCGCATACGGATATGCTGGAGATGATGGAAACGCAGTCGAAGTTCAGGGGACTGGCGGCGGGTTGTAAATATGCTGAAGGATTTAAGCGGCTGGAAGCATACCAACGTGGATTAACAAAGCGCATATTGCCATAGTGCGCTGTTGAACCGAAAGCGGGGTAAAAGGCCTGCATCCGGCCTAACCCATTGATAACCGGTAAAGGATATTTGTACACGCTTATTATTCTATGAATTTGTAAGGCGGCATCACATATCCGGTTCCTGCTTAATTTAAAAGATAACAGGTATCGCCTGCATATCGATTTCTTTCCTGGTTGATTCATATTAAAAATGTATTACCGGGTTTCGCTTTTTGCTTCTCCGGGGCAGCCGCTCTGGCTCCGGTTTCCTGCTTGAATACATCTGATCGCACCCTGGGTTTCTGGTGACTGGAAAAGGAGGGAGGGGGCGCCGCAAGGGATCCCTCCAGGGATCGTGGCCTGGGAAGGATGTTGATAATTTTAATGAATAAAAAATATTTTTTATATTAATTTTTTGGTATATCTTTAAGGGGCAACACGTGAAGAAAGACCTAGTGTGTTAACCTTTTTATTACTGAAAAACCCCAGTTATGGCCCAACTAACCGAACCTATGTTTAGCATTAACGGGACTCCGTTACTGCAGTTTACTTCGTTTTCCCTTCATCAGAGTATTTTTTCGCATCATCATTTTACGCTGGTATGTCCTGCGCAGTCGATTGA
>NZ_JAJNEC010000010.1 GCF_021044425.1 Niabella pedocola
TTTTCTCTTGAGAATTTTTAGATGTCAGTAAGTCAAACTCATTTACAACGGAGAGTTTGATCCTGGCTCAGGATGAACGCTAGCGGCAGGCTTAATACATGCAAGTCGTGGGGTAGAGAGGTGCTTGCACTTCTTGAGACCGGCAAACGGGTGCGGAACACGTACACAACCTTCCTTTTAGTGGGGGATAGCCCAGGGAAACTTGGATTAATACCCCGTAACATGTTGGTGAGGCATCTCACTGATATTAAAGCAGCGATGCGCTATAAGACGGGTGTGCGTATGATTAGGTAGTTGGCGGGGTAACGGCCCACCAAGCCTACGATCATTAACTGGTGTGAGAGCACGACCAGTCACACGGGCACTGAGACACGGGCCCGACTCCTACGGGAGGCAGCAGTAAGGAATATTGGTCAATGGACGCAAGTCTGAACCAGCCATGCCGCGTGGAGGATGAAGGTCCTCTGGATTGTAAACTTCTTTTATCTGGGACGAAAAAAGGGAATTCTTTCTCGTCTGACGGTACCAGATGAATAAGCACCGGCTAACTCCGTGCCAGCAGCCGCGGTAATACGGAGGGTGCAAGCGTTATCCGGATTCACTGGGTTTAAAGGGAGCGTAGGTGGGCTAGTAAGTCAGTGGTGAAATCTCCGAGCTTAACTTGGAAACTGCCATTGATACTATTGGTCTTGAATATTGTGGAGGTTAGCGGAATATGTCATGTAGCGGTGAAATGCATAGATATGACATAGAACACCAATTGCGAAGGCAGCTGGCTACACATATATTGACACTG
Organism: Niabella pedocola; assembly: GCF_021044425.1. Lineage (GTDB taxonomy): Bacteria > Bacteroidota > Bacteroidia > Chitinophagales > Chitinophagaceae > Niabella > Niabella pedocola. Next base: position 797 of record NZ_JAJNEC010000010.1, read on the forward strand.
AGGCTCGAAAGCGTGGGGATCAAACAGGATTAGATACCCTGGTAGTCCACGCCCTAAACTATGGATACTCGACATTTGTGATACACAATAAGTGTCTGAGCGAAAGCATTAAGTATCCCACCTGGGAAGTACGATCGCAAGATTGAAACTCAAAGGAATTGGCGGGGGTCCGCACAAGCGGTGGAGCATGTGGTTTAATTCGATGATACGCGAGGAACCTTACCTGGGCTAGAATGCATTTTGATCGTTGGTGAAAGTCAATTTTGTAGCAATACACAGAATGTAAGGTGCTGCATGGCTGTCGTCAGCTCGTGCCGTGAGGTGTTGGGTTAAGTCCCGCAACGAGCGCAACCCCCATCACTAGTTGCCATCAGGTAACGCTGGGAACTCTAGTGAAACTGCCGTCGTAAGACGCGAGGAAGGAGGGGATGATGTCAAGTCATCATGGCCTTTATGCCCAGGGCTACACACGTGCTACAATGGGGAGGACAAAGGGTTGCGACCTGGTGACAGGAAGCTAATCCCAAAAACCTTCTCTCAGTTCGGATCGCAGTCTGCAACTCGACTGCGTGAAGCTGGAATCGCTAGTAATCGTATATCAGCAATGATACGGTGAATACGTTCCCGGACCTTGCACACACCGCCCGTCAAGCCATGAAAGCCGGGTGTACCTGAAGTCGGTAACCGTAAGGAGCTGCCTAGGGTAAAACTGGTAATTGGGGCTAAGTCGTAACAAGGTAGCCGTATCGGAAGGTGCGGCTGGAATACCTCCTTTTTAGAGCAAGCACTTACCGTGCTGTTGTTTCCTACTTTTAAATTTATTTAAGTTCTTTTTATAAGATTTGATGGCCAATTTGGAGTACGGCAATCTATAGCCAAGGCTGATTATCCGATTATCAGATTGGTTTATTAGAAATAGATCCGTAGCTCAGCCTGGTTAGAGCACTACACTGATAATGTAGGGGTCACCAGTTCAAATCTGGTCGGGTCTACAAAAAATGCTGAAGGCTAGAGGCTGAACGCAAAACGCCTGAAAGCGTTAAGCATTAAGTGTTGAGCTTTCTGCCCAAAATGGGGGGTTAGCTCAGTTGGCTAGAGCATCTGCCTTGCACGCAGAGGGTCATCGGTTCGACTCCGATATCCTCCACAAAGAGATTTTGGATTTTAG
>NZ_JAJNEC010000011.1 GCF_021044425.1 Niabella pedocola
GTTTCAAATTTAAGAGAATGACCAAGTTCTTTGACATATTGGAAAAAAACAAACTGTTAGGAGAGTACCTAGCAGCCTGACGCGAGTCAGGTATCGATCACAATTTTGTAACATCACACTATATTTATTTATGGTTGGTCTGAAGAAATGTGGTCGGGTAACAATCTACAATAAACTAAAAATCAAGTCCAGCAGTGATGCTGGCCTCATATTAATTAAGTTTAATCAACTTTTTTAAAGCAATTAAGGGCGTATGGTGGATGCCTTGGGTCTGAGAGGCGATGAAGGACGTGGTAAGCTGCGATAAGCTCGGGGGAGCTGCACACAAGCATTATATCCCGAGATTTCCGAATGGGACAACCTAATATACTGAAGGTATATTACTCGAGAGAGAGCCAACCCGGAGAACTGAAACATCTAAGTACCCGGAGGAAAAGAAAATAAGACAATGATTCCCTAAGTAGTGGCGAGCGAACAGGGAAGAGCCTAAACCGAACCGGCGTGCCGGTACGGGGTTGTAGGACTACTTTTAGAAAGCGTTATCAAGCAGAATTTTTTGGAAAATTAAGCCATAGAGGGTGATAGCCCCGTAAGCGGAAATTAACGTGGACGTGTAGTATCCTGAGTAGGGCGGGACCGGAGGAATCCTGCTTGAATCTGCCAGCACCATCTGGTAAGGCTAAATACTCCTCAGACACCGATAGTGAACCAGTACCGTAAGGGAAAGGTGAAAAGCACCCTGAATAAGGGAGTGAAATAGTACCTGAAACCGTACGCCTACAAGCGGTCGGAGCAACGCAAGTTGTGACGGCGTGCCTTTTGCATAATGAGCCTACGAGTTACTCCTCACTGGCGAGGTTAAGTTTTAAGAAACGGAGCCGTAGCGAAAGCGAGTCCGAATAGGGCGCTTAGTCAGTGGGGGTAGACGCGAAACTTTGTGATCTATCCATGGTCAGGTTGAAGGTGTGGTAACACACACTGGAGGACCGAACCCGTTGACGTTGAAAAGTCTTGGGATGAACTGTGGATAGGGGTGAAAGGCCAATCAAACTGAGAGATAGCTCGTTCTCCCCGAAATGTTTTTAGGAACAGCCTCGGATTTTAGAAGTGTACTAGAGGTAGAGCTACTGATTGGGCTAGGGGGCTTCACCGCCTACCAAACCCTGACAAACTCCGAATGCTAGTACATATCTCCGGGAGTGAGGCTGTGGGCGCTAAGGTCCATGGCCGAGAGGGAAATAACCCAGAATAGCAGCTAAGGTCCCCAATACATGGTTAAGTTAGACAAACGATGTGAAATTTCTATAACAGCCAGGATGTTTGCTTGGAAGCAGCAATTCATTTAAAGAGTGCGTAACAGCTCACTGGTCGAGAGATTCTGCGCGGAAAATAATCGGGTATTAAACCATGAACCGAAGCTCTATGATCGCCCTTTGAGGGATGATCGGTAGGGGAGCATTGAAACGGCGTTGAAGGTGTGTGGCGACGCATGCTGGAGCGGTTTCAAAAGAAAATGTAGGCATAAGTAACGATAAATAAGGTGAAAAACCTTATCGCCGAAAGTCTAAGGGTTCCTGATCAACGTTAATCGGATCAGGGTTAGCCCGGTCCTTAGTCAAACCCGAAAGGGGTAGACGATGGAAAGCAGGTTAATATTCCTGCGCCTGCTATATATTAAAAGTGACGGAGCATGTTAGCTGCCTAGTCTGACGGATTAGACGAGTGGAACCTTCGGGTGAAGCGTAGCAGTGAGAGTGCTTCCAAGAAAAGCGAGTATAGCAGCCGGTACCGCAAACCGACACAGGTAGACGGGATGAGTATTCTAAGGCGCTCGGGTGAGCCGTGGAGAAGGAACTAGGCAAATTGACGCTGTAACTTCGGGATAAAGCGTACCACAGCGATGTGGTCTCAGTAAAATGGTTCAACCAACTGTTTAACAAAAACATAGGGCCCTGCAAAATCGAAAGATGACGTATAGAGCCTGATACCTGCCCGGTGCTGGAAGGTTAAGGAAGGATGTTCGGAGTAATCCAAAGCTTCTGACTGAAGCCCCAGTAAACGGCGGCCGTAACTATAACGGTCCTAAGGTAGCGAAATTCCTTGTCGGGTAAGTTCCGACCTGCACGAATGGTCTAATGAGTTGAACGCTGTCTCCTCCACGAGCCCGGTGAAATTGTAGTATCGGTGAAGATGCCGGTTACCCGCCACGGGACGGAAAGACCCCGTGAACCTTCACTACAACTTTGCATTGATTTTGAATTACGGATGTGTAGCATAGTTGGGACGCTATGAAGCGGTGGCGCCAGCCATTGTGGAGCGGTCGTTGAAATACCAACCTTCTTTGATTTAGAATCTAATGACGCGAGTCACACAGTGCATGGTGGGTAGTTTGACTGGGGTGGTCGCCTCCTAAAGAGTAACGGAGGCTTGCAAAGGTTCCCTCAGTACGGTTGGTAATCGTACGCAGAGCGCATTAGTATAAGGGAGCTTGACTGTGAGGCAAACAGGCCGAGCAGGGACGAAAGTCGGCTAAAGTGATCCGGCGGTTCTGTATGGAAGGGCCGTCGCTCAAAGGATAAAAGGTACTCCGGGGATAACAGGCTGATCTCCCCCAAGAGCTCATATCGACGGGGAGGTTTGGCACCTCGATGTCGGTTCGTCACATCCTGGGGCTGGAGAAGGTCCCAAGGGTTCGGCTGTTCGCCGATTAAAGTGGCACGTGAACTGGGTTCAGAACGTCGCAAGACAGTTCGGTCCCTATCTGTGGTGGGCGTTAGTAAATTGAGAGGACATGACCTTAGTACGAGAGGACCGGGTCGTACGTGCCGCTGGTGTATCTGTTGTGCCGCCAGGTGCAATGCAGAGTAGCTAAGCACGGACAGGATAAACGCTGAAAGCATCTAAGCGTGAAACCTGCCTCAAGATGAGTTTACTTTTAAGGGCCGTCAGAGACTATGACGTTGATAGGCTACAGGTGTAAAGGTGGTAACATCAAAGCCGAGTAGTACTAATTGCCCGTAAGCTTTAATTTTTTTTTAGATCTCTTCTAACAGTTTTTTCCAATATGTTAACTTATTAAGTTTTAAAGATCAAAATACAAGATCCAAATATCAATATTTGAGATTTTTGGTTTGAGATTTAGGATTTTTAATTTTTTATGGTGGTTTTACCAAGGGTGTTCACCTCTTCCCATACCGAACAGAGAAGTTAAGCCCCTTATGGCCGATGGTACTGCACCACAATGCGGGAGAGTAGGTAGCTGCCATTCTTATTGAGGGCCTCACAGTAATGTGAGGCTCTTTTTTTTTGTGCCTGTAAACCCCGAAACGAACCGCTCAGGGATGACAAATGGA